>MLAY01000004.1 GCA_001890965.1 marine bacterium AO1-C
TAGTACATGTTTGTTAGTATGTCAGAACTATGATGCCCCATCTACCATTTAGGCTTTTTATAATATATAGATTTTTGTGTTATTTTAAGATGATGTAAAGATATAAGTTTGTTAGCGTTAAGAAATTACCTTACGGTGAGCTCGGCACAGCAAGCTGTAGCCATCGGTTTATGCAATGAAGCCGTTAAAAACAGATCACCGACCGAGGTTACGAGGGAGTGTTTGAGCTGTTTAGGCACAATGAAATAAATTTTAGCGATCAAACTACAGCGGTGGCTTTTTTTGGTTCGTTTTTTTAGCTATTGAAAAAAATGAACAGCTGTTAAGTTACACGAAACTAAATTTTGCCTTACAATCTGGCAGATTAGTAGTTATTTTTATGCTGTAAAACTATCTTCAAACTCAAGTATTGCCTAATATAAAAAAGTGTACGGTTTCAAATTCTATTGTTTCATTGTTTCGCCTTCGGCTGATTGTTAAATGGTAAATGATCAGTGGTGAGTGGTTAATTTTTATTGTTCCATTGTTTCGCTTCGCTGATTGTTAAATGGTTGCGCAATGCATCGCAAAACTATGGACTGTTGACCGTCGACTGTGGACTAATTTCCGCTTCACTTTACATTCTGAATTTAAAAAGCTGTTTCACTCATTTTTATTCACGTACATTATCCAAAAATAAATCATCTAGCTTTTTGTTAACATATACCGTGGTAGTATCGGCGCTTTTATGACGAAGCTGGCGCTGTACATACTCTAGCGCGTTTCCTTTTTCTAGCATTTGTTGCCCACAAGTATGACGAAGTGAGTGCAAGCTATATTTGGTTTCGTCAGCTCCTATGTTTTTCAGTGCATCTTTGAAATGTTTGTACAAGGTAGGGTAAGAATATTCGCATAACCTAAAATCTTTGGGCAATCGCCCTCCATTTTCGGCCTCTTGCATTGTGATAAAAACCTGGGCCAGTATCTTAGCTTTGGTAAATAGCTTTACCTGCTCCTTGGTATTTTGCCCTTTACCTAGCACCATCAACGATTGTCGTTCAAAATCGAAATCCCCCAAGGTAAGCGCCTGAAGCTCTTTTACCCGTAGCCCACAATACCCCATAATTCCCCAATAAGCGGCCCATCGCGCATCTTCGCTCTGAATCAATTGCTCTAATAGTTCAGGAGGTAAAGCATTCTTATAATATTTTTTAGTATTGGTTTTCAATGATTTTACGTCCTTCACCTGGCTCAAGGATTTGATCTGTCCATCACCCATCTGGTAGTTCTTCAGGCAATATTTCACCAACTCTTTGATGGCCGAAAGATAATTATTGATGGTAAATGCGCTTAGTTGTTTCTCATTGTTTAGGAAGTCGCGAAAGGCTGCCACATTTCGGGCATTGATCTCTTGCCAATCGTTGGCTCCCAAATACTGAAAATACTGGTTTAGACCATTGATGTAGGTATTCTTGCTTCGTTCATTGATCCAGTGATTATTGGCTATAAAAGTCAAGATTAGCTCATTGGCAGCTGGGTGAGTTTTTACTTCATCGTGTCGCACATAGGCAATTTTTTGCGCCTTGCAGTATTTCAAAAACTTACGCAAATATGACACATAAGAAGCACTGGCACCTTTGTGAGCAATAAAATTGTCAAAGCTTGCATCGCTGATGGAGAGTTCTTTTTCCAACAAATAATCCAAATATTGAAGGGCATAAGTACGGTAGTTTTTCTGAGAGTCTCCAAATTTTTTGAAAGAACCCACGTACAATTTAATCAATTCTGATTTTTGATAAATTCGAGTATCTATCCCTCCTTGATCTACCGCTGGTAAGTTATTTTGAGATTGGTGCTTGATGGGTTCGAGTTCGTTCATAAGGCCTTATGTATGTGGATTTTATTTTGTATAACCTCTAAAATAACAAAACCCCAAAAGAATTACTCTTTCGGGGCAGATTATTTTTAGTGATGTTTATCTATATCTCTTGCAGCTAAAAGCTATTACTGCTTATTTGTCAAAGGGCACCAGGAAGATTTGCACCAACTCATTATTAGCCTCTTTGCCATTGGTCAAAATCAACTGTTTACGGTTCAATTTAGCAATATAAGTTTCTTGCTCTTTTTCATCAGTATCTTCTTTCATGTAGAGCTTTCGGTCGTTGTCAGCATCATACCGCCAAGTACCCTTACTAGGTTGGGCATTGGGAGATTTTCTGATTTCAAAGGTATTGTCTTCGTTAAACTTCAGATACGTTCCTTTGTAAGCCTTTGCATATTGATCTTTGATCAATTGGCTCTCAGCATTGGAGGCATGACTTAACATTTCTCGTACTGAGGGTACCTCTACCATTACATAAGTCCACTTGCGTAGCAAAGCCTTGTTTTCTTTGAATGTCCCGTGAAAAGTATCGGTTTCAAAACGGGCACTTATGTTAAAACTGCCTGCTACTATCACCAAAATAATTGCAAGTCGGATTGTAATCTTCATTGTTTGTAAAATATCAACTCTCGGTAAAACTCCTCTAGCTACTGCAAAAACTATACTACCCCTCGGTTAATTTGCTCTTAGGAGTGTCAAGTCCTGGGTTTCGTTAATGCTTAACTCCGCCTTTTGGTCGCTTAAACTCTTGATGGTAATGTTTTGTTGTTTGCCTTTGTCAGATTTAATAAACAACACCTGTCCTCCATTAATAATCTTCCAGGTACCAGTCTCGGCTTCTCCATCCTTTTCATACTGCACCTCATATTTACCATCTGCTTTAAAGGCAAACACCATTCCTTTGGTTTTATTCTGAATGCCTTGAGTAAGCTTGGCAATATGCTTTTCGCTCATTTTTTTGAAGTGTTTCCCAGCACGCTTTTCAATTTCTTTTTTGGCATTAATGGAAGGCTTCCACTTCCCTACCATTTTTTTCTCATGCTGGTTAAAACCACAGCCCGTCATTACAAATGTCAGGCATCCTATAAATACCACCTTCCACATATGCTTTCTAATCATTTTTCAACTAATTTATCTACTTAAAAAGGGATCAAAGTCAATGTTCGCCCAGTAGTATCAGCAGTATTTGCCAGGGTTAACTTCGACTCTGTTAAATCTTTGATATACAATATAGTACTTTGTCCTTTGTTATCAGTAACAATAATCTGCCGCCCATCATTAGCAAACTCCCACGTTCCTTTATCTACTTTATTTTGCTTGGTAATAATATATTGCTTGTCTTTGCGAAATTCATAAGAGGCCTTATTGTAGATATCTTGCAACATCTTATTTAGCTCCTCATTTTCGTCTTTAGTATTTTTCCCTATATCATCACTACTTATAGACGACGCCTTGCGTACCTCATCTATAGAGGCAAATTTCCATTTCTTGGTCAATAACTTTTCTGAGGTGTTGCTTTCGCAAAAGGGCAGCCAGGAAACCAGGAAAATACTCAGAAAACTTTTAATGCTTAGAGACATAATATTTTGATTTTTAATAGATTAATCATTCACCTTTGGCAGGAATCAGTACCAACATCGCGCCATCCTCATATTTGAGCTTAACCTTTTTAGCCGTAAGTTCTTCTACAGTCAATGCTTTTTGAGAAGTGTCTCCTACCGAAGGTTTCAAGGTCAAAACCTTACCGTCTTTACTAAGTGTCCATTGTCCATTGCCTGGGTCTTCGTCTGGGCGGGTAATGGTATATGACCCATCTGCCTTAAACTCAAAAAATGAATTGTTATAGTCTTCTTTCAATTGCTCTAGTTCAAATTTAGTGTATTTAGAACTATCAGTTTTGGGCATCATATCTTCAGCCGATTCTTTCCATTTTTGGGTAAGGATTTGAGCAGGTGTTTTGGCAGTTTCGTTACCAGTGGTGCCCTCAGCATTTTGGGTAGAGTCCTGAGTGTTTTTAGTTTCTTTGCCAGAGTTGCCACAGCCCGCCAGCAAAAAAACACTCATAAAAATGATGGATATAAAAGCTTTGGTCATTTGATAGTTTTTGATTGGAGTTATGAAATAATATCAAAGTTGAAAGAAGCGAATCAAAAAAGCAACCTGAGGCCGTTGAATTATCAATAAGGCTCCAGAATAATATCATCTTTGTGCAAACCAAACTGTTTTCCTACCCTTACTTCGTTACTCAATAACTTTTTCACAATCAATTCGTCTACTTGCCCATCGTCATAAGTAATTGTCAACTTCTTTTTATCAGCGCTTAGTTTCCAGTTTCCTTTGTCAACCTTTTCTCCATGTTTTTTTTCAAAGCGACCACCTTCAAGGAAGTTGTAGACAACTCGTCGGGTTTCACGAATCTCATCTTTCTTATCATCTGATAGACTCTCATAAAAGCTTTTATCCTCGGGAGTCATCGCCTCTATCTCGGCCTCGTGCGAGTTTTGCCATGCCCCTACAATAGAAGATGCCGCAGTTCCTTCCTCTGCTGCATCACAACTTGCCAAAAGCAAGGGTAAGCACATAATTCCCACCAAAAATTTAATCCATTTCAACATAAGCATAGACTATAAGTAATGGTTCTAGAGTATATTTAAACATACTCTCAAACAAAAATACAAAAACCATTTGATACTTGATCAAATGGTCTTTGATAGATTTTGTTATAGATACGTTATATGTCTTGGTATTAATTACGGGATTCAAAATAGGTTACCTTGCCATCATTAAAGTCTAACCCCATACGTTTTTTGGTAAGCCCTACGATTTTTACTTTTTGGATTACGTTTCCGTTATCTCTAATTAACCACAACTTACTACCCTCTACTTTCCAGTGAGTCCAATTGCGAAACTCTCTGCTTTGAGATACAATTGTACCATCTTTTTTAAACTCAATGGTAATAGTAAATTGATCTAAAATAGCTTTGGATTGCTCTAAGCGTGCTTTTTCATCAGCGGTTAGTTTCGATTTATCCACCCCCATGTTAAGGTCCAATCCCCAAACATTTACAATCAAATCGCTTTTGCTTGTACAGCTCGATACTGCTCCCAGCATTAATATCAATAACCAGGCTTTGTATTGATTTTTCATACATATTGCATTTTAAAGTGTGTAATATAACTTTTCAAAAAAGTATTTTTGATTTTAGCATGCAAATCTATGAAAGTGAAATTTCATTTCTGCTACTTCACCACGAGTATCGAGTGAATAGAGCCATACTCTCCTACTCCAGTATTGGTATGTTTGGGATCTAAAACCCCAATGCCATCAATAACAAACTTATATTTGTATTTTCCTGGTTTCAGATTAATCTTGCCAGTCCAGGCTCCTCGTTTTCTTACCAATGGTAATGCAGTTTTATCCCAGTTGTTAAAATCTCCTGTTACTGATACTCTTTTGGCATAATGATAATCACTCAGCCGAAAAGTAACATTCCCTACTTGTTTTTGTGGTGGTAGCTGCTTCAATATTCCAGCTACTAGTTTATCATTAGGTTTCAACTGCTGAGCTTTCAAGTAAGCATTTCTGGCTTCTTTTACTTCTCCTCTAGTCATTAAAAAATCTCCGTACACTTTGTGAGCTCTAAACGATTTTGGAAATGTTTGCAAATTGGTTTGCAACAACATTCGTACTGCTGCATATTTTTGGTGCCAATTCAACTGTCGCACCACATTGTAAACATACCGTTCTTTGATTTTTTTCGTATCAAATGTCCCATCTTCGTTTATACAAAAGCCAATTGCTTGCTTGTGTTCATTACGCATGAGGTTTTCTACCATTCTTTGGGTTGGACGCAACTTATGATACCCCAAACGTTCAATTGCTGGACTTTTGTCTTCAAATACATAGTCAGTTACCTCAGGAATCATGCGTAGACCATTAAAACTATTGGCAAATAACACAATCCCTTCTTTACGAGACGGATAAGCCAGTGCATAAGCCTTAAAAATACCATTGTCGCCCCATTGCCAGATAGATTTTCCTTTGTTGGTTTGCTGTAGGCCCCAACCTAAGCCCCAAAACAGGTTTTCTGATTTATCTAATTTTATTTGGGGGCGTAGTATGTCTTTAAATGTGCGAGACTTCAGGCCTTTTTTATTGAGTATTGCAAGCATCAATCGGGCATAGTCAGAAGCTGTCGTCTGTAATGATGAGGCAATATTTACTTTGCGAGGCTTGTTTTTGGGCTTGGTACAAGACAAATAATCATGGGGGGTGGCATAATCTGAGTCAAACGAGTCTTGCCACACATAACTTGAGCGCTGCATACCCAATGGCTGAAAAACCAAAGTTTGCATCACGTCATTGATGGGTTTTTGTAGAATATGCTCTATCACTTTCATCAAATACACAAACCCTTCTCCTGAGTAGCCAAACTTTTTTCCAGGTTCAAAGCGAAGCTTGAGCTTACCATTGCGCCAATTGGGCAATCCACTAGAGTGGCTCAAAATCATTCGCGTAGTGATTTTCTTGTAGTTTTCATCACTAGCAAAATCTGGATTAGGCAGGTATTGGTATAGTGGTTTATCTAAAGAAATTTTTCCTGCCTCAACTAATTTCATGACTGCGTAAGCAAAACAAGGCTTGCTGAGTGAAGCCGCCGAAAAAACTGTATTGGAAGATACAGGTTCGTCAGTATCAGTGGCTTTTACCCCAAAGGTGCCAGTGTATGCCACTTTATTGTCTCGAATAATGACTACCGAAAGCCCAGGTACATTGTACTTTTTGATGGTTTGATTAAAAAAAGTAGGGTAATTCTTTTGGGCAAAAGCGGAGGAAGCAGTGATGAACGTTATAAAAATAATGGAGAGATTGTATTTGATTTGCTTCATTGATTTATGGTTTGTGTTTGCTGAATAGTACATTTATAGGAACAAATCTAAACAATTGGTTTAGCCATAAATTGTACAAAAACGAACAGCTAAACCTCTTCATATTACATAAGAAGCTACATTATCCCCCCAATATTGGGTATAAAAAAAGCCACTCAACTCATCGTCAAGTGGCTCCAAAATATTTTTTTACTTGTTATTCAGATTTCGGCTTCAAATAAATCTCTTTGCCTTTTTCGCCTCCACCCAATACCAATTGAGTATTGGTTAGTTTTACAATCTCTATTTTTTTGTCTTCATCATTTACAGTCAAAACCAAGTCACTTCCATCGATTTTCCACTTTCCTACCTGCTCTTTGTTGCTACCCAACAAAGGTGAATTAGCATTGAAAGTTCCATCTGATTTAAACTCAAAGCGAATGGCTTTAGAAAGAAGTCCAGAAAGTGCCCCTACTATTTGACTTCCCACATCATCTTTATCTTTCTTTTCTTTTCCAGTCATTGCTTCTATATCCAATTCCCAGGATTTTGCAATGAGTTGGCTTTTATTTCCACCACCAAGGTTGCCACAAGCAACCATTGTCAAAGCTAGAGAAAGGGCAAATACTCCTTTTAGAATATTCTTCATAGTTTTTGATTTAGTTTTTATAATGGGTGAAGGCATCTCAACTTTTAATAATGAAGAGACAACTTCAATAAATGAGATAGCTAAGCTACAAATTATTTCGGATTTTTGGCAGTAAACACAAAGGTATACACTACTCCATTTCTATTTTTTAAGTCAAGTTCAGCATTGAGTTGACTCCCCAATAAATTGATCAATTGTATGCCTAGCGATTGAGGCCGATCCAGGTCTGGTGGCTCTTGAAATCCCACGCCATTATCGCCAATCTCAAATACAATCTGGTTGCGCATATTGAGGTTTATATTCAATTTTATTTGAGGATTATCAATACCTCGGAAAGCGTATTTGAATGAGTTGGTAATAATTTCATTGGTAATTAGTCCCATCGGCATAATGGTGTCTATATCAAGCTTGATGTTCTCAATATTGAGCACCATATCTACCTGCTCGTCGTTGTACAAGCCCGCAATTTGCCCTACCAATTCTCTGAAATAATCCTCTACCGAAATGCTGCTTAGATCGTTGGATGCGTACAACTTTTGGTGCACCAAAGCAATTGAAAATATGCGATTTTGGCTATCTTCCAGAATCTTTTTCATTCGCTCGTCTTCCAAATACATATTCTGAATGCTCAGCATGCTGGCGATTACCTGAAGGTTGTTCTTTACTCGGTGATATACTTCTTTGAGCAAAATGTCTTTTTCTTCTAATGAAGCCTTCAAACGCTTTTCAGAACGTTTTTGCCAGGTAATATCTCGTAGCGAACCAAATGTTCCGATAATATTATTGTCTTGATCATACAGAATTTGAGGATTGATCTCAAACCATAATTCCTGACCATTTTTCGCCTCAAATCTCACCTCATATCTTTTCTCAATCGACTCATTATGCCATAGTTGTTGGTACAGATTAAACACCTTTACCCGATCGTCGGGGTGTAAAAAACGAGTAAGTGGCTTTTGCAAACTCTCTAGATTGGTATATCCAGTAATTTTCTCCCAGGCAGAATTTAAAAAGGTAAACTCTCCATCTTCGTTGGTTTGAAAAATCACCTCTTTGATGTTCTCTACCACAAACCGATAACGCTCCTCGCTTTGCTTGAGCCGTTTTTCGGCGTTAAGCTTTTCTTTTTCTATCTCATGATTTTTGAGGGCGTTTTCAATCGCTGAAGGCAATCGTGTCAAGCTATACTTCAGAATGTAGTCATTGGCTCCCTTACGGATACAATCTACGGCTACTTCCTCAGTTTGTGAGCCTGTTACCAATATAAATGGAATTTTGTAATGATGCTCTTTCAGTAATTCCAACGCCTCGAGAGCATTGAGTTGAGGCATGTTAAAATCTGAAATGATAAGATCAGGCTTAAAAGCTGGAATTTTAGCAAGTAACTCTTCTCGCGAGTCTACCCTTTCGGTAATAAAATCAAGATTGGATTTTTGCAATTCACGCTCAATAAGTTCTGCATCATAAACATTGTCTTCTAATAGAAGAATCTTAAGGGCTTGATCCATACGGCAAGGTTGTAAATAGTGTGTGTTTCTCAAGTGTAGGCAAATCGTTGCCAATAATTACTGCAGAGGCTGATTACGAATCACCCAATACATGCCTACATCTACTACGGCTTCTACAAATTTATCAAAAGCCACAGGTTTTACAATATAACTATTGGCTCCCAACTTGTAGCTTTCCTGAATATCGGGTTCTTCTCTTGAGGATGTTAACATAACAATCGGAATGAGCTTGGTTTGTTCACTTTCCTTTAAAACTTTCAGCACTTCCAGTCCATCTATTTTTGGGAGTTTTATATCCAACAAAATAAGTTTAAGGTTTACTGGAAATGGTTGATCAGCGTATTTCCCTTTCGAAAAGATAAAATCTAAGGCCTCCTCTCCATCCAATACATGGTGAATTTTATTACAAACATTTTTTCGTTGAAGCGCCCTAATTGCCAATTCTGCATCATTTACGTTATCTTCTACCAGTAATATATCAGTTTCTGTACTCATTTGCTCAAATTATAGGTTGGAGGTTTTGGGAATGCTTACAACACTCTCGGGGGGTAATGTAAAATAAAAAACAGTTCCTTGGTTGGGTTCACTTTCTACCCATATCTTTCCCTTATTCTTAGTTACTATTCTATGCACAATCGCAAGGCCTACTCCTGTACCAGGAAATTCTTCTTTGCGATGCAAACGTTGAAACACCCCAAATACCTTATGTACATAGCGCATGTCAAACCCTACTCCATTGTCTTTAATATAATAAATATATGTATCATCTTTTAATATTTGACCAACCTCTATGGTGGGAGGATCACTCTTTTGACTAAACTTGAGTGCATTGGAAATCAAATTTACCCATAGTTGCTTCAGCATGGCCATGTCGCTCTTGATCTGGTTCATAGGTTTAATAACCACCTCCGCCACTTGATTTTCTTCCAAACGCTTAAACTCCATCACAATGCCTTTGACCATCTCTGTTAAGCTAAAGACTGTTTTTTCAACCTCTTTTCGGCTTACCCTTGAAAATGCCAGCAGGTCGTCAATAAGCTCTGCCATTTGCTTACTATTTTCCGAAATTATAGCCAACAGGCGTTTTCCTTCATCGTCGAGTACTTGCCCATAATCCTCCGCCAAAATTTTAGAAAAACCATCAATTGAGCGCAAAGGAGCACGCAAATCATGCGATACCGAATAAGAAAAAGATTCTAGTTCTTTATTAGCCACCTCGAGCTCTTTGGTTTTTTTGACCAATTGCTGCTCATTGCGTTTACTCTTGGTAATGTCTCTTCCAACTGCCTGAATATGAATTGCTTCTCGGTCTCCTTCTGGAAAAATACCACAAAAGCTCCAGTTATGCCAGTGAATTTCCTGGTTCATTACAATCCTAAATTCCAAATTGACTACCGCGTTTTCGGGTGTAAGGCTATCAATTGCTTGCTGAATTTTAATGCGATCGTCCTCAGGGATGGGTAGCAAAATAGTAGCACCGAGTAAGTCATTGGAGGTGCGATTAAAATAACGACAATAGGCATCGTTGACAAACGATAGTATTCCTTCCTTGGTAAAGCGACACACCAACTCGGTTTCGGTTTGTACTATGGCCTTGTACAAACGTTCACTATTTGCCAGCGCCTCTTCAGTAGCCTTTCGTTTGGTAATATCTTGTATGTGGCAAATGTAATGTAATGGCTGCCCCTCCCGGTTTTTGACTAGAGAAATGCTCAAAATGGCCGAAATCACTCGCTTGGTACTGGTAACTAACCGTAGCTCAGTCTGAAAATGGGATTGTGCAGTTTGCTCTATTTGCTGCTGGATGTCGTTGAAAGTAAGGTGGGTAAAATCATCGGGATGCACCAAGTCAATCAAGCGTTCTTCTATTAAGTCATCTTCCTCGCAATTAAACATGACACATATCGAACGGTTTACCCGCATCAAGCGCCCTTTGACCGATACCAAAGCCATTCCAATAGGTGCAAACTCAAAAGCACTTCTAAACCGAGCCTCACTCTCTATAATATCGGTTTCGTACTTTTTGTTTTTCGAGATGTCCTTCGATACACACAAAATTTCCACCACCTCGTGTGTCTTCCGATCTCTAATGACTTTGCCCAGGGTTTTAAACCAAATATATTCGTTGTCTTTACGCCTTACCCTGTACACAAAAGTAGTATACCCATTGTTTTCCATAGAAGACTCGAAAGCCATTTTGAGTGCTTCTACATCGTCGGGGTGGACAAAATCACAAGGGTTTTCGCCAATCAATTCCTCAGGGCGATACCCCAGCAACTGGAAACATCGGGGAGATATATAAGAACACTTTCCCTGGATGGTATGGCGGGAAATAAGGTCGTTTGAGTTTTCGGCAAGTAAACGGTAAATTAAATGCCCATCGCTGGAGGCTACTTTTGGGTTTGATTTCATAAATTTATTTGAAGACTCAAGGGTATTATTCAAAAATACATTTTGTTCATAAGATTTACAAAATATGGAAAAACCTGAAATGGCCAATTTGCTTCACCTTTTGCGAAGTACCGATTCGGCCAATGTGTTATTAGGATTGCAATTGTTAGAGACTTTTGAGGTAGAAGAAGCATTCTTGACAGAGGTATTTTTCATTGCCTATTTTGCTGATAATTATGAGAGTAAAGAACAGAAAGCAGCTCAGGAGATTTACCAAAGGTTGACCAGTGAAGACTTACACCATCAGGTAGCCCATTATGCCAGTCAGTTTTTTCATAAAGAAGGTGTTTTGCACGACTTGCGTGAAAATGGTTTATTTGATACCATAGATCGCATCAGGTTTGTACAAATGTATCTGAAGCACCACACTTTTGAGCCCAAAAGGATATTGGATGTATTAATTAGGAATGATTTAGATATTGCTCAATTTGATTTTGTGCAACGCATCACCGAATTACCTTTATATGATGGCTATCCTAATCTTTCGCCTGAAAAATACCATACTATTTTTCCTTCATTAACCGAGACTAGAGTAGATGCCGATAACCTCGCTGTTTTGCAGCAACCCCTAGAGGTTTTAAAACAACTAAAAATACTCAGGATTAAGGCAAATCAGTTAGAACAGTTCCCTGCTGTTGTACTCACTGCACAAAAACTACAAACGTTAGACCTAAGGAAAGGACAATTTACTTCTTTGCCAGAAGAAATTTCTACTTTGCAAAACCTCGAGGAATTGGTAGCAATACATGGACATTTAACTACTTTGCCTCAAAGTATTGGGCTACTCTCAAAGTTGCAACGTTTGAATTTAGATTCTAATTACCTGGAAGATTTACCTGCTTCACTTACCCAACTCGCTCAAATAACTCACTTGTATTTACAGCAAAACCATTTGAATAGATTACCAGAGAATATTGGAAAGCTTCAAAAGCTGTCAGAATTAAACTTACGAGGTAATCTCTTAAAAACTATTCCTTCCTCAATTAAACGACTTACTCGTTTGACAAAGGCAGACTTAGGTTACAATCAACTACAAGCACTACCCGATGAAGTAAGCCTACTCCAAAACCTGGCTTATCTTTATCTAAACGATAATAAGCTGAGCAATTTGCCTACTTCTATAACGCGCTTATCTCGTTTAAAAACGCTTAACCTGCATAATAACCAAATCGTTCAACTGCCAGAAACCATCTCCAATGTAAAAGCACTCGAATTCCTATCTTTGAGTCAAAATCAACTCAACCAGTTTCCTGAAACGCTGGCAGCGCTTTCAAACCTGGAAGAGCTAAGGCTATCTCATAATGCCTTAACTTACCTTCCTGACTTTGTATTTACCTTACCACAGTTGCAGGTCTTGGTTTTCAAAAATAATTTATTGACCAAGGTGCCTCCTCGTCTAAAATCTTTAAAAGTGCGTTACCTGGATTTATCGCATAATCAATTAGAGGATTTTCCAGCACATTTGGTAAATGCTCAATACCTGGAAGAACTTTATCTAAGAGGAAACCCTATATATAGAATCAAAATCAAACAACTAAAGAAGCAATTGCCCAAAGTAAAAATTGTGTTTTAACTATGGAAAAATCAGATACGAAAAAAATACGTCAATTGCTGTACAGTGATAATTCAGAAAGCATTTTGCTTGGTTTGCAATTATTGGAAACATTTAAGATAGAAAACACATTTTTGACAGAGCTTAGCTACATCGGCTACTTCAAAAATGACGACTACCCCAAAGCCAGTGAAATCGCTCAACAAATATTCACCCAGTTTACTTCTGAAAAACTCCATCAAGAGCTCAAAGCACAAACACATCAGGTGTTTTTTCCAGAAGATATTCTGGAGGGGATTGGTATTTTATGTAAACCCCAATATCGTCCATTTTGTCAATATATAGATATCATCAGTTTGGTTAAGTGGTATTTGAAGGAATACTATTATCATCCCGCGCAAATACTGCATTTTTTGGTAGAGAATGATCTCAATTTATCCAAGTTTGAGTTTACCCAAACAATGGAAGAAATAGAGATTCGATTTACGGCCGCTTCGTTGCCTTTGGAGCATTTTCACAGCTTATTCCCCAAGCTAAAGACGTTATGTGTTACCAATAATGCTTTTGCTTTTTCAAATCCTCCTTTTGAGGTTTTCAAACAACTGGAAAACATTTCTATCGCTCAAAACAACTTAAGAGCTTTACCTCTAAGTATATTAGGGGCCAGTCACTTACATACATTAGATGCTTCTCAAAACGAATTGCTGGATTTACCCAAAGATTTTGGACAATTACAAAAATTAGCACATCTGGAACTTCAACAAAACCAATTGACTGAGTTACCCGAAAGTTTTGGAGACTTACAGGAATTAGGCTTTCTCAACTTGGGGGACAATCATTTGAGCAAATTGCCTGATTCTCTTCGCAACTTATCCAAGCTACACGGCATATCTCTGGAAAGCAATTTGTTAACAAAAATACCAGAGGGGCTTTTAAGCCTTAAAAATTTAACCGAGCTTCTGCTGGGTAATAACCCTCTAAATCTGAACAACTTACCTGATAGCCTTGCACATATGGAAGTCTTAAAACACCTCAGTTTGTTCGAGAATAGACTCTCTACAGTTCCCTCCTTTGTTTTTACTTTGCCAAATTTGCAATATCTCAAACTGGCCAACAACCAGCTCAATAAATTACCTGATGACCTTTCTAAACTCAAACTTCGCTATCTGGATTTATCATACAATAGGCTCACCAGTTTTTCGGTCGAACTTGTGAAACCTCACTTGATCAAAGAAATCAACCTCAAAGGGAATCCTATCACCCCTCAATTAATTAAACAGCTAAGGAAAGATTTACCAAATACGAAAGTCGTTTTCTAGTGGTAAGAGTATTTATTGATTTTTATAAATATATATTATGTTAAATTTATTTAATTCCTTTTCAATCCATCCAAACTCTCCCATAATTTCCTTAAATTCAATCCAATAAATTGATCATAACCTAACAAAAACTATATGGCAGATCAACGCACAATACTAGACACTTTGATAGCAATGGTAAAACGTGGCTACGAAATTGTATCACTGGTAGGCGCCGACTTAGCTGCTCGCATTACCCAAATTGCTCAGATGGATAATCAAGAGATAGCCGAAACCGAAATCATTCGATTGATGTTGGAATACGACATAGATGAGGAAGAAATAGCACTCAAAGAAGAGTTTCGTAAACTGGATATAGAGGATGATTTGGCCGATTTAAAGCGAAAAATGGGGAGAAATTGATAATGGGTGGATCATTTGATTTTTTATCTCAAATCGTCCAATAAAAAACGCCCGGAAACTCAAAGCTCCCGAGCGTAGTTCTACCTATTACTCATCTGTTCTCAATTAATTCTCTCTATCTCTTCTGTGTCTACGGCGCCGATGTTTAAATCGCCTTTTACTCCAGGAGCGCCGTTTCATACGTTCCAGCTTTCTTTTAAGGAAGGCCATTTGCTCATCTTCCAGATGAACTTCCAAAGCTTTATGAAATCGTTTTTCGTTTTCAATTAAATCCTTAAAATGTCGCTTGCGTAATGCCTTACGTTCCTTAAAATGGGTATCTATAATAGGCTCCACCGCTGTTTGTTGTTCAGCACTTAAGTTTAAGCGCTCCATCAAAAACTGCTTATAGTGCTGAGGGTTACGCATTCGCTTGGAGATATTCTTTACCTTCTTACGAACAAAATACCCTGTACCCAGCGAGCCAAGTACGATCCCAATAATCAAAGTCGCAACTAATATGGCAATTGTTCTAACTTTCATAACTTAAAAATTCTCTATCAAATAATAATCCGCATCTTCGGCAGCTACTTCCGAAATACCCAACAAGGTATCCAGTGAAAAGCTCCCTTCCATCAAGTAAGTACTAGCCATCAACAGTACAATAATCGCCAACCCAGAGGCTGCCACCTTTGGGAAAATTCGTACCATCCAGCTTGATAAGCCCTTTTCTCTGGATCGTTGTTTCAGGTTCTCGATTTTGTGCATCACCCTTCCAGAAAAAAACGGTTTAAAAGCGTACGATTGGTCTCCAACCAAAGTCCTTAGGTTTTCTAAATCAGTTTTTTCGGCGCGTAACTCAGCAAAATCGGCCAATCCCTGCTCCAAAGAAGCCTGCTCATCGCTTGTGAGCTCCCGGTCAAAGGAAGCCAACAACAGCTCATAGGCGTTCTGATACGTTGGATTTTCGTTTTTTTTGTTTTGATTCTTCATGAGTAACGTCAATTCAATTCCTTTAAAATCTTCTGTAATTTTTGTTGTGCCCGTTTCAACCGGGAAAGTACAGTACCCAGCGGAACATTCAAAATCTCCGCTGTTTCCTTGGTAGAGTACCCATCAATCATACGCAATACTACCACACTTCTAAAATTAGGCTCCAGCATCTGAATCGCCTGCTGCACCTGTTCCTTAGTATCACGATGTCCTTCTTTGTCTTCATCTGCTATAGACTTTATACGATCTTCTTGCTGATCATTGCCCGAAAACAAAGAAAATATATGCTTGCGTTTGCGTTTTTTTAGCTCATTCAGCGACAAATTAATTGCAATTCGGGTAAGATAGGTTCCCACTTCGGCATCACCTCTAAAATTACGCAAAGCTTTGTAAAAACGAATGAACGTTTCCTGGCCTATATCGTCTGCTTCGGGCGTATGGCCCAACATACCTATTACCGTAGCTGCAATTTGCCCTTCATAACGCTTCACCAACTCCGCAAATGCTGCCTGATCGCCTCCCTGGGCTTGCTGCACCAACGTTTTTGCCTCGGCTTCCCTCGTTACTTTCTGCTCAGTCTTTGTCATAAGTGGGGCGTACACTACTATTATTACTTTTTTTAATTTGTTGAATGGGCTATTACTTGCCTGATTTACAATTTAGACAATAGGAGTTTGGGTTTTATTCCCACCAGAGTAAAAATTTTTCAAAAAGCCTGTTTATCTCAAAGATGCCATTACCAAAAACAATCGAGAATAACACCCAGTTTACCTTCTATTCAATAACATGATACACTCCATTATGAAATTTTTACTCATTTCAATTCTCCTGCTATTTATGACTCCCCCTACTGCAACTAAGCTCGATTTTGGTAAGAAAAAATTTGGTTCCGATTGGCTTATCATCAACGATGGGGTCATGGGAGGGCTTTCGCAAGGTGAAGTAGCTTTTACCAATAACTCTGTGATTTTTAAAGGAAGAGTTTCACTGGAAAACAACGGTGGGTTTAGTTCTTTCCGAAGCCCGTACGGATCTATAGATTTGTCTAAATTTACCTCAGTAAAAATGCGGGTACGTACCAATGGTAGCAAGTTTGGCTTCACGCTATCTACTGATACACGTTTTTATATTCCCAATTATAAAAAAGTATTTAGTACCGAGGCAGGTCAATGGAAAACTTTTACTTTCCAACTTCGTGATTTTGACCAATATCGGATTGGGCGAGCTACTGGCAACAAAATTCCTGAAGAATACCTAAGCAAAATTATCCGCATGGGATTTATCACCAATTTCAAGGCTGAGAAAGATTTTAGCTTAGAGATTGATTATCTTGAATTTAAATAGAAGCCCAAATATGTTTAATTGCTCTATTGTTAAATTGTCGTGTGATGCATTGTAAACCAAACAATCTAGCAATAGAGCAAATAGCAATTATTTTCCTATCAATACAAAAGGTGCCCAATAATAAGCCGACAAGGGCTCATCTTTGTAATTGACACCTTCTCGAATAAGCTTTAGCTTGGCTTGACGTAACGCCTCATATTTGTCTTTACCCGAGAGTAGGTATTCATAGAAATAAATCATAAGCTGAGAAGTAGATTCATCAGCTACCGACCATAACGACACCATCACGCTTTTGGCACCTGCATATAAAAGCGCTCGAGTAAGGCCAATAATTCCTTCGCCTTTAGAAAGTTTACCCAATCCAGTTTCACAAGCCGAAAGTGCTACCAGATTAGCATTAAGCTCCAGGTTAAATATTTCCCCAAAGTATAAAGAACCATCTTCTTTATCATTTTTGGCCAAAAATACTCTTGATAGCTCTGGCGAGGCTTCGTCTACTACCCCGTGCGTAGCCAAGTGTACATAACGATATTTTTTTAGCTCTTTAGATTTCATTTGGGCTTCGTTTGCCTGATTGAGCAAGTACATTTGAGTTTTACCTTGTTTTGCGGTAAATAGTTGATTAATACGCTTTACCTCTGCTTCGGAAGCAGGCAAATTATTCAATCGGTCAAAGTTGATGGGTGCCATTAATAAAATATCCTTTAAATCTGCCGATGCGGGTTCATCCTCTTTACTTTGTGCAAACAGCGTAGCTGAATAACTATAAGTAATTCCTTTTTTCTTAATCAAATAAGGATAGTCACGCAACGAAGTTTGAGGCTTTACCTTGCTAGTAAGCAACGCTTCAAATGGGATGGTACCCATTCGCCCATCTGGGATAATGATCAGATTCTTGATTTTGCCAGGAATGCGCTGGGGGAATAACTGTTTATACAAGATACGTCCCGATTGTTGGAAGTTTCTGCGGAAATACAAACGATTGCGCATCGAGATCAGGTATCGGTCAAAACGCTCTATCAGAGGTAGGTCTATGGCTTTAAACTTGTTGCGACTAATAAAGAAGTAATACAAACGATTGGTTTTTTGCCCAATAAAGTAAAGTAGCATCGCCGATTCTTTGTCTAACTGTTGCTGGATTTGCGGAACCGTCACAGTGAGCGTGTTGAATTTAAGATTAAAGTAATCGGGGTAATCTTTTTCTAACCGCTTGGTGAAATCGTCATAGGAACGCTTAAGGGCAAATAGTTTATCTCGAAATTCTTTTTCTTCGGCTGCTTCTAAACCTGAAGCCAGTTGTTGTTCGTAATACGATATTTCTCCCTTGAGCTCTTTTTCTTTGGCTAATAGGTTTGCTGGAATACCCGCAAACTGCTTGGCATCGGTGTCTATAATAGCATCTAACAATACTGCAGACTTGCTTTTCTCGGCAAAATAAAATGCTTTCTGGTAATAATATTTTTTATTGAGTGACACATCGCTCATAGCCATACTAATGCGGATGCCATCTTCATAAATCTCGCTCCCGATTTTACCCAAGGCAATTTTATCGTTTTGATTGGTACGCAATCGTCTGATTTTCTCCAACAATTCATCGCACTTTTCAAGCGTCTCGAGAGCCACTTTTAAATCCTTAAAACGAAGCGTTTTTCCAAAATGACGTGCCTCCAGCGCTTGAGCTTTTAGCGATAACGAATTCATTAATACATCGGCATTGTAATATCGCTCCAAACCAGGATTCGTGCTTATGTTCATATCGTTAAACTCAGGCACATTGGCAATCAAAGCCTTTTGATAGTTTGCTATAGCCTCTTTGTAATCATTTTTACCGTCAAATACCGCCCCGATGTAATTATAAATGTTGGCAATATCAGGATGCTTGCCTCCGTAGTTTTTTTGATAAATACTAAGGGCTTTTCCATAATCTTCCAATGCTTTTTCTGCTTTACCCTGAGCGGCATACACCCGACCAATATTGATATACACAAAAGCCACATTGGGGTGATCGTCTTTATATAATTTTTTACGGATTTGCAGGGCCTGATCAAAAAAATCAAGTGCTTCAGGATAAACACGTTGGTGCTGTTTGATTAAAGCCATGTTGCTGTAAGTGTTGGCTACTTTTGCTTGCTGCTTTTCCCGCTCATATATTTCCAGCGCTTTTTCGTAATACTCAGAAGCCTTTTCAGGATCGCTGGTATTATAAATCAACCCCAAATCATTATAAGAAGCCGCTACCATGAGGTGTTGGTTGCCAAAAATTGACTTGCGAAGGTTAAGGGCTTTTAAATGATATTCTTCGGCCAGCGCCTGATTGTTGGTGTTATTATACACAATACCCAGGTTGCTATAGCATTGGGCAGTGCCTGCCTGGTCTTTTAGGCGAGTGTATATCTCAAGAGCTTGCTGGAAATGCTTGAGTGCCAAATCGCTCTGCCCTCTATTCATGTATACCTCACCGGTTACATTTAGCATATCGGCCTGTAGCTTGCTTGTCTTGGCTTGTTTGTTGGCAATGTATGTAGCCATTTTCTGACAAACTGCCAAAGCATCGTCTAGTTTACCCACTCGAATCAAATGCTCTCCTATCTGATTTTGACAGGTGACATACATTTGCCAGTTATCTGTTTTTTGAAACCCCTCACCGGCTCGCTTAAGGGTAGCGATTGCTTGATTGTATTCTGCTTTTTGGGCATAACGGTCAGCCTGCTTTACAAGCTCTTGTGGTTTGGTCTGGCCAAACAAGCTCAATGGTTTTATGCATACCAAAGAGCAGGCAATAAATATTGCAAATAAGTTTTTCATAGATTCGGGTAAATACTTTCGATTATCTATCTATACAAATATATCAAAAATAGGGTTGCTGACAGCTATCAATTACCCTTAACAAAGTCACGCAATTTTAATGCTTAATCATCAGGTGGCCATATAGAAATGTCATGATTCGTTTTACGAATAATCGTAACCTTCACGCTATGTCGTCAAAATGAGTTAATAACCAGCACAAAAAGATAATCAGATTAACATTTCAAATACGAAATAAACACCTATATATCAAATACTTAACACCAAAAACCTCATCATAAAACATTTTTGGCACCCGGATTGCAAAAGTACAGTCAAAGATATTTAATAAGCTTTGTGGTTAGGAAATAAAAAAAGAGGTTGTCGTACAACCTCTTTTTTTTTGTGCCCGTACTTTAGTATAATACCTCATGAATTATTTTTGGTCATGAGGATTTATAAGTGATCAAGAACCCAACATACTATCTTCATGAACAATTCTATCCTGGAAAAATATCCTGAATTCTTTTCTGGTGATGCATCTAAGGTAACTGATGCCATCCAACAACTCCCTCTTCATAAACTTGACTCTACTATAGGTACTATACTAATATGGATTACATGTTTTCAAAAATATAAAGAACCTGCTACGTTGGCTTATCACAAATGGCACCTGGCATTTCAAAAACCGTTTGACAATAAAAATCCAATCTGGACTTACCAGTTTAATGCTTCTATCAACAAGCGGCTCTCTCATTTGTTTCAATTGGTGGCCAACGCTCCAGAAGATGTATTTTCTCAACAGGTTTTCGCTGAATTATGTCAAACCCAGTTAAAGCCCATTCATCAGTTTCCAGCAGAAATATTCGCAAATACACCTCATTTACCTAAGGTTTTATTCAACCCTGCTTGCTTTCCAGAGCTAAAAGAAATATCTATTGATAGTATAGAGCTTGGCAAAATCCCATATGAGATTTTTGCCTTTAAATCGCTTCAAACCTTATCAATAAGTCGCTGTGGCTTAAAAGAACTCTCCCCTGAGATAGGTCAGCTTGAAAACTTACAAGAACTAAACCTGGAATACAACCAGCTTAGGTCTTTGCCTCTCGAACTAAGTAAACTAAAAGCGCTGACCACTTTAGATGTAGGTGGCAATGACCTCACTTATATTGATGATGCTATTTATGCCTTACCTAATTTGCAAAAAATAGAATTTGCAGGTAACCTCCTCTTATCATTCCCTCAAAAAATAAAATCAGCCAGCAATGAAATGAATTTTTGGCTAAACATATACCATCAAATCTCACAAGATTTTTATAAGGAACCTTTTAAATCGTACGAAGCATGGGAAGCTAATAAAACCATAGAGACCAAGCAAAAATTTACCCTGGCTTTGTTCAGTATATGCTTTTTAAAACAATCAAAACTAGAGCAAGGTCTTGGCCTTACTCAACAACAAAAGTTTTTTGTTCACTATCAGTGGTATTATAATGCCATGGAGAAGTTGATCACGATGGAGGTATTAGTCCATCAAAAAGGATTTGACCAATCAATCTTCCAAAAAGTATGTGATTTAGTAATTGAGGTGATTAAAAACAATACACCTACAACTCTTAAAAAAAAGTATGGCTTAGTAATGCTTATCAGAAGCTTATCTGAGACTATTCTCGAATCTATTGATTTTTCTTCCCGACTACTACCTCACATCCAAGAAATTCATGCGTCGGCATTGAAGGGCGAAAAACTTGACTGGCTGGCAAAATTAACCAGCCTTACCCACTTGGATTTTAGAAAACAAGGTTTAAAGCGAGTGCCTACAGCAGTATTTTCTCTAACTCGTCTAAAGGAGCTTCGTCTAGATGATAATAAACTTACTTTTCTTCCAGCAGATATAGCTACCCTTACCCAACTGGAGCAACTTATATTAAATAATAATCAATTAACTGAATTACCAGATGAGATAGGGCAATTGTCTCACCTAAAAACGCTGAAAATTAATCATAATCAATTAGAAACGCTCCCACAACACGTATTTTGGCTACCCAAGCTCAAAACCCTTGAAGTAAAATACAATGCCCTCAAAACGTGGCCTTTGATGACTGGAGTACCAACTCAGGAGCACCTTTCTAAGGTTTTATTGAGTCATAACCTGCTTGAATCACTTCCCGAAGAATGGCATTTATTCCCACAACTCAAAACCCTTGATGTTACGCACAATCAGCTCAAAAACTTGCCTCAAAGCTTAGGAGATTTAACCAATCTAACCACGCTGGAGATCAATCATAACCAGCTGGAAAATTTACCAGAATATATGCAGAAGTTTGAGCTTAAAAAGGGCTTTCTGGGGAATTATTTTGGCGAACCCTTCAGGGAATTAGAAGACAAATATGTGGCAGCGCTTCGTCGCCTTCCTAAGAAAATGAGTCATCAGGAATTTACTCAGGCCATTTGCCTTCACTTTTTTTACCCGAAAGTACGGGTGAGAAACCTAGCCCAGGATGTATTGCAAACCCAAAAGCAATTAGATTTTTCAGTGCTGCCAGAATGGCCTCATCGTTCGCTTTTCTTTGCCTCTTTGATCAACTTTTTCATAAAGCTCTACATCCAAAAACCTACGCTGGATTGGCATATATTAGAGGCTTGGATTAAGCGAGCAGGAGAAGCCACAGGAGCAGATCATCGCACTTATGTGCAGGAATTTCTGATAGAGCTTATAAAAAAAATGCCTGACGTGGCTCAGGTTAGCTGGGACAAAATTGACCTTTGGATTACTAAGTCTGAATTGAGAGCCTATAAAAAATATGACTTTGTAGAAACCATTACTTTTTATCAGCAAGTTACCCAACTCGATGCCACCACTGATTGGCAGCTTTTGCACAGGTGGATGCTCAAAACAGGGGCGCTCAACCCCAAAAAACTTGAGGCTATTCACTTTATCCAAACCCTCACAAAGGCAACTCAAGATTTTACCGAAGCACAACAAGCGATGGTGAGTCACTGGCTCGAATCTATAGATATCCGCATTACCCACAAGATTGATTATGAGCAATTCTTAGAATTATTGATAGAAGCTACCCGCACCAATCCTTCTCTTAATTGGTTAATATTGGATGACTGGCTCAAAGCAGTGGACGCGCTATCCAATAAAAGGGTAGATTATATACAGTTTCTGATCAAGCTGATTGAGTCATCGACTGACTTGCCCAATCTAAACTGGGAAATGCTCAATTCCTGGCTTATGCGGGTTGAAGTAGTCTCTAATAAAAAGCGAGATAATCTGGAGTTTTTGGAATCTTTATTCAGCTCGAATCACCTGTATGAACAACTAAGCGAGACAATGCTGGAGTCATGGATGGAAAGAATGCAAATTCGCTCCTCTAAACCAATGGAACTTCAGCAGCTTTTCAGGCAAAAATTCCCTGCTTTTATTTTCAAATACTGGCAAAATGCCTCAGTCAATCTATCAAGTAATTTTTTATCCAATTTTCCAGATGGACTTCACCAAAACGAGAAGCTTGAATCATTGGATTTGAGCCAAAACCTAATTTCTTATATCAAGTTAGAAGATGGCGATATCATTGAAGGTTTAAAAGAAATAAACCTGGCCCACAATGCTTTTGAGGTTTTTCCTCACCATTTGATGCGCTTCCAAAAGCTAGAAAAATTAGACCTGAGTCATAACCAGTTGTGGTCTAATCTACCTGAGGTCAATAAGTTGCCTCGTCTCAAATCCTTAGATTTATCTTTTAATCGATTCAAGCAATTTCCTATTAAGGAGGGCACTATTTTTCCTAAGCTTTTAGCACTCAATCTATCTTTCAATTATTTGGAGAAAATCCCAGAAGCAATTGTTGATTTAGAATTTCTGAAAGTACTCGACTTATCATACAACCAACTTGGTGCTTATGATAAAGCCTTAGATACAACTTATCGCTATGCTTTGCCTTTGAAAATTAGCTTCCTTGAGAGACTTACCCATTTGTATTTACAACACAATGGTTTAGATCAACTTCCCCCTGGCATAGGGTTGATTGAAAATCTCAAGGTATTGGATTGTAATAATAACCGATTTACGGAGTTTCCGATAGAGATATGTGAAGCCGAAAAACTGGAAGTACTCAATTTTGCTCATAACCAGATTACTTACATTCCGCCCGATATTCAGTACATGTCGGGGCTTCGCAAACTAGATTTGAGTGGTAATCCTCTGACAGCCTACGAAGTTCGTAAGATACAGCAATTGATTGAACACGTAGAAGTTATATTTGATGAATATATTCCTCCTACTTTTAAAGCAATGGTACCAGTATCCCGACAATCAACCAAAGCTCTTGATAAACAGCAAATGATCAATGAGGAAATTGTAGAGATCACCCTGCTAAAAGCAGCACGCCAGGGCAATTACCAAACACTTGCCGAAATAACTTCACCTCTTGTTGAATCAACCATATATGCTCAACAAGCACGTTACTTCCTTACTATTGCAGCTTTAGCAGGTAATATATTGGCTCAAATAGACTTGGGAGAACTCACGACACAACCAGATGAAGGCATTAATCAAGATCAGGTAGTGTATTGGTACACCCTGGCAGCCCAACAAGGTCATCAGGAGAGCCAATTAAAGCTGGCAGATATTTATCGTAATGGCCGGGGAATGAATAAAAATATCAAGTATGCGATTTATTGGCTCGAGCAAATTGCCAGGCAAGGCAATATGGATATGATGAAAACATTGGCCGAAATCTATGAATCGGGTCAGGAAATTAATCGCGATTACGCCAAGGCTTTTTATTGGTACCAACAACTGGCCGACAAGCATCAAGTATTTGCCAAGGAAAAGCTAGCTGAATACTTTCGTAAAGGATTGGGCGTTCCACAAAATTTAGAGAAGGCCATTAAGATTTATGATCAGCTCCATAAAACCGGGCACAAAGTACACTACTACACCCTCGCGCAAGGCTATGAGTTGGGCATTGGGGTAGAGAAACATTTCGTCAAGGCATTGACCCATTATGAAAGAGCAGGAAAACAAGGCGATCAGGATGCGTTATTCCGATTAGGTGAAATTTATGAAACACCTAATACCCCTCGCCATGACCTGGGAGCAGCTTTTGATTATTTTATACTCATTGCTGAAGAAGGCCACCTGGAAGCTCAGAAAAAAGTAGCTGCTATGTACTTGCAAGGTCAGGGAGTGAAAACTCAGGTATTGAAAGCCAAACAATGGTACGAAAGAGTCGCTGAGAAAAAGGATATAGAAGCACAGTATATGTTAGGAGAAATATTACTCAATGGTTTTGGAGAAGTAGCTCAAGATTATGCCTTGGCTAAGGAGTGGTTTGAAAAGGCCGCTACTCAGGATTATGAGGAAGCTAAGAAACGGTTGGGAGATATTTATGCCAATGGCTGGGGAGTAGAAAAAGACGAAGCAGTAGCAGGGCATTGGTATAGCCAGGTAGATAGCGATTTGTTGGCTGGATAGAGCGCATAAAAAAAGGTAAGAGACAAGTCCCTCACCTTCTTTAAATGTTTTTGAGTTTAAACCAAGCTAATATGACTTAGTTTAAAGAGTAGATAGGCTTCCACATCTCAACCATTTTCTTAACGGCATCTTCAGGGATAAACTTCATCTCGCTGAAAGGCTTACCGAATTGCTCAGTCATGTGGTTGTACATAGACTCAAAGTTGTCATATACTTTGTTCATGTTCACTTTGTAAAGCTCGATGAAGTCAGTGTTAGCAACTTTCTCAGAAGAAGAACGCATGTACTCGTATACATTCTTAGCAAATTTTTCTTGAGAATCGATCCACTCTGTCAAGAAATCAGGAGCAGAATCCATGTTCAATTGACCTTTAGCAGTCTCAACCATAGAATCTACGATTGATTTTTGCTTCTCAGACCAATCTTTGTACAAATCATTAGCTTTTTGTACAGCGTCAGTACCTTCTACAGTTTTTTGTACTTTTTTAGCAGCTTCCACAAAGTTGGTCATCAACTGAGTTTGAGCGTTTACGAAAGTTTCGAAAACTTCACGAGTACGAGTTTGTACAGCCTCTTGAGTAGCTTCAGCAGCTGAAGCTTTTGTTGACTTTGTTTTTGTATTATTCATAGCAAAATACCTTTAAAACTTCTTTGTACAAATGTATAACCCTTGTTCATTTTTGTAAAATTTTGAAGTGTATTTTTTAAACAAAAGCCCTTATTTTGTATTTAACTAAGAAAATAGAGGGGGTTAATTGTACTTTTACAAGAAAAGCAACACTTAAAAGGGAGGAAAATATAATTTGTATTTTTTAAATAAGCTATGCGTTTTTAAGGCTAGATTTATCTAAGCTAAAACCAAAATATGCATTGAGTAGAAATATTGCATGATAAATCTACATTCTTAACATTTAAATAATACAATTCGGAAAAAATGACCAAAACGTCATCAAAAAAGCATGTAAGTTTTCCTACAAGAATTTCGTCTTTTGAAAATATTGGTTCAAAACTTAGCCCTTATAAAGTAAAAAACCACTCCGAAGTAGGAGTGGTTTTCCTATGAAACACTATGAAAAAAACTAAACTCATTATTTATCAGTAATAACTAACTTATGGGTACTTGTTTTTGCAATCAATATTGCAAATGCAAGTAAGACAAATATACACGATTTTTTTTGTTATGCAAAAGTTAGCTAAACAACTTCTATTTGGGAACAAAAACTTACACCAACATCATATAAGGGTTCTCAATCATTTGTTTGAGGGTTTTCAAAAATGATGCAGCCAGAGCCCCATCTACCACTCGGTGGTCAGAAGAAAGCGTTACCTTCATTACGTTGCCAACCTCTAATTGTCCCTCGTCATTTACCACTGCAGTTTGCTTAATACCTCCAACTGCTAAAATACAAGCATCAGGTGGATTAATGATGGCGGTAAAGTCTTCTACGCCGAACATTCCCAGGTTTGAAACAGAGAAAGTGCTACCTTCCCAATCGGCAGGTTGTAGTTTCTTATCTTTTGTTTTGCTTACCAAATCTTTGGTAGTAGCTGCCACTTGCGAAATGCTCAAAGTATCGGCAAAGCGAATCACTGGTACAAACAACCCATCTGGTACTGCTACTGCCATACCAACGTGGATATGGTCATTGTAACGAATTTTGTCTTGCATCCAGTAAGCATTGATTTTTGGGTGACGACGAATGCTCATAGCTACCGCTTTGATGACTAAGTCGTTGAATGAAACCTTTACTGGCGACACTGCATTGATGTGTTTTCTGGCATCCATGATTTTATCCATACGGATTTCCATGGTGACATAAAAGTGAGGTGCAGTAAACTTACTCTCTGATAAACGACGAGCAATGGTTTTACGCATTTGCGAAACCTTGACTTCCTCATAACTTTCGGTACCTACGGGCATTGGTACGGCCTTAGAAGTGCTTGTTTTAGTTTCGGCAGGCTTAGCCGCAGGAGCAGAAGGCACAAAGTTTTCAATGTCTCTCTTTACGATTCTGCCGTGGTCACCTGTTCCTGTAATCTGGGCGATATCATACCCCTTTTCAGCTGCTAGTTTACGCGCCAGAGGAGAAACCTTTACTCTTCCGTTGGTATTATTAGCTACTGGTGGAGTACTTGTAGCAGGGGTAGCAGTTCCATTACTAGAAGGAGCTGGGGCAGCCTCAGTCATAGGGGCTGGGGCAGCAGTAGCACCACCAGTTTTGAACTGGTCTACCAGTGCCTGGAAGTTTGCGCCTGGCTCACCAATTACAGCCAACAAACCATCTACTGGTACACTTCCACCGTCTTCTACGGCAACATATAACAAAGTTCCTTCATCATAAGCTTCCATCTCCATGGTTGCCTTATCGGTTTCTACTTCGGCCAAAATATCACCTTCTGCCACCGTATCCCCTACTTTCTTTAACCATTGGGCAATTACGCCTTCTTCCATGGTATCACTCATCTTGGGCATAGTGACTACTTTGGCATTGTCTACCACTACTTGTGGAGCAGCTGTGGTAGCAGTGGCTGCCGGGGCAGCATCGGTAGCTGGTGCAGGTTCAGCGGCAGCAGTAGCGCCACCCGCCAATAATGGCTTATAATCTTCACCTGGTTGCCCAACGATTGCCAATAAGCCATCCACGGGCACGGTTCCACCATCTTCTACCGCTAAATAAAGCAATGTACCTTCTTCGTAAGACTCAAGCTCCATTGTTGCTTTATCGGTTTCTACTTCGGCAATAATGTCGCCTTCTTGTATAGCGTCTCCCACTTTCTTTAACCATTGGGCGATTACCCCTTCTTCCATGGTATCGCTCATCTTGGGCATGTAGATGATTTGGGCCATATTAAAATCCTTTAGTTTTATTACCAGAATACTCTGGTGTTGATTGTGTAGTTTTTGTCTCGATCTGCAGCGATTGATCCGCAGTTTTTTGTTTTTGTTGTGTTAAAAGCACCTTGTTAATTGTAAATTTTTGTCTTTTTATTTTTCTAGTAACAAGATGACTTCTCAGTCAAAAATAAATGTATTATTCACATAATCAAAATTAATTTAAGCTAGTAACTTTATTACAATTCAAGCTGGCAATATTTATATCAATTACCGGTAATTTGTTATGCGTGCATAACTTTTTCCCTTGATTGTTGATTTTCATAATTCAACTCAAAAATTCAAACAATATAGAACCATAACTTTTTTGCATATGCTTACTTGTCAAAAGGAGCTTTTTTCTCTGCCCGAAGAGGTAACTTATTTAAACAATGCCTATATGGCACCTTCGCTTAAATCGGTAAGTGAAGCTGGACTCCAGGGGATTCATCAAAAAAACACTCCTTATGTCATTAGTCCTCAGGATTTTTTTGCACCAACAGAAACCCTCCGAGAAGACTATGCACACATTATTAATGCGACAAACCCTCAACAAATTGTAACAGTACCTTCTATCTCGTATGGTATTGCCAATGCTGCGCAAAACATCGATTTTCAGGCAGGAGACGAAATATTGTTAATAGATGAACAGTTTCCGAGCAACTACTACATTTGGGAACGCCTGGCCAGAGAGCAACAACTCACCATTAAAACTATTACGCCTCCAACTACTCTAGAAAACCGTGGGCAACTATGGAATGAAAGCATTTTAGAAGCTATCAATGCCAAAACCAAAGTGGTATCGATGGGGCAAGTACATTGGGCCGATGGTACCAAATTTGACTTGATGCGCATCCGTCAAAAAACCCGAATGGTAGATGCACTTTTGATTTTGGATGGCACGCAGTCGGTGGGAGCTTTGCCTTTTGATGTACAGGTAATTCAGCCAGATGCACTGATTTGTGCGGCTTATAAATGGTTAATGGGGCCTTACTCGATTGGTTTGGCTTATTATGGCGAATATTTTAATCAGGGCAAACCTATCGAAGAAAGCTGGATGAATCGTTATAATAGTGAAGATTTTGCCAATTTGGTTAATTATCAGGATGCTTACCAACCTGGCGCTTTGCGTTATGAGGTGGGTGAGCACAGTAATTTTATCCTCATCCCAATGTTGAGTGCGGCTATTCGCCAGATTAATGAATGGGGAGTAGAAAATATTCAGGAATATTGTCGTCGTCTGACTACTCCATTTATAGAGCAATTGCAAAAGCTGGGTTGTTGGGTAGAAGACGAGGCTTACCGAGGAGCACATTTATTTGGTGTACGTTTGCCTGAGGGGGTAGATGTAACCGAGGTAAAAAATACCTTTGCTCAAGAAAAAATATATGTCTCGGTACGTGGAAATGCGGTAAGAATTGCAACTCATCTTTATAATGATGAAAAAGATTGGCAGAAATTATTAAATTGTTTCGAACAAGTACTAACTTCTAAAACGGCTTAATCAGCTGTTTATACCACTTCTTGTATGGTCTTACCGCTAAGGAGGCCATACAATGCCATCTTTGGTCACCCTAATGGTAAAACCAAAGACTAGAGGAGGTTTTTGAAAATCATGTTACTTAGTTTACCTTATTGGTAATAGAACCGAAAATATAAGATTTTATGCTGGGAAAATTTTTTAAGAAAAAAGACGGGAATAAAGGGAAATCAAAAGCGCTTCCTCCTCTGGTAGACCTTAATCAAAACCCGCTGCAAGAGGGAGATTTGGTAGAGGCCCTGCGATACGATTTGGGTAAATCAAGAATTGTGATTGAGGATGATATGGTGTATTATGAGTCGGTGGAATCGGGTGAACGAGTAAGTTGGATTAAGATGATTGATGCTGCTACGGAATTTCAAAAGGTGAAAAAATTACCATCCTAGTATGTCTTAGCAAATAGCAAAAAGAAAACGCTCAACGAATGGACTACGAATGTTGAGCGTTTTTGCATTACTTATCCTTTGGTTGGACTACTACTCACCTGGATAAGCAAATATCTTGTCATCAATTTTTTCGTTGATTTTTATAGAGCTAATCGTTATGTCAATGGTCTGCCCCGCCTCTACTCTCATTTTGTGATGAAATTTCACTCCTGCTACAGCCTTATAGTCAGACAAGTATCGGGTAATAGTAGCTCCTGACGGGTTTGTGCTAACCGTTTTCAAGATCATGTAATCATCAGTGCTCATAAAAACAGTGCGAGTTTGTCCATCTTTTCGGGTTACTTCCAATTTGAAGCACTCTTTACCGTCTACTTTTTCTTTACCAGCCAATTTTATAGTGTGGCCTTTTTCTTTGTAATCAGTCCATATGCCATCAAAAGTATTTGCGGCGCTTTCTTTGTTTTCTTTGTCGCTGTATTTGTCAGTTCCCCCCATTTGGTTCATTCTCCAACCGGTTTTTCCATCAAAACAATTGGTTACGAACTCCATTCCCTGGGCTTCCATCACTACTTTTAATTTGTTTTCACGTTTTTCATAGCTTACCATGGTCACGTCTTGTCCTTGAATGCTCATAGACATGGTACGTACCTTGGATTTAATGGCTTTTAGTTTTTCTAAGCCACCAAGGCTTTCTATATGTTTGGCTACTATTTTATCTACGTTTTGGGCTTGAGCTACAAAAAAGCTAAGGGTAAATATGAGTGATAATACGGTCTTCATTTTCATAAAAATTATTTGTTCTTACTTTTACCCCATTGGTACCAAAGGATTTACAATTCTTACACTTTGTTTTAAAAAAAATAAATACTTTCTTGTAAGTAGTTATTTATCAATCAATTGCGTTTGGATCAAAACGGATTGAATTATTTGCGTTTAGCTTTTACTTTATGCCTCAAGCAAGATTTCAGATTGGTGTATGGTACGCCAAAGAGTATGTTATTTCCCTTATCGATTATGTAGAGTTGTACAAGCGTGGCTGGGTCGATAAGCAACAGGTAGATCTCAAAAGTTCGCATCTATTGCTAGATGTCGACCAGCAGAGCTATCACTCGTTTAAATGCTGTCATGTAGAAATGATGGGAATGCAGTTTCGGGAAGTTCATCAACGATTAATCAAGGGAGAAGATGCTTTGTTAAGACCAGCGATGATAGGCACTCCTAATATTTGGTATTTGCTGTTTGAGCCTCACAAAGATTTTGTCTATATATCTACTATTACTATTCACGACAAAGACCCCGATTTATATAATAACCTGTGGCACAATGATTTGTCTTTAGGTCAATGTACCGCTGTTTTTCCATTTGAGACTCAATTCAATACCCAATCACAGGCCGATTATCTATACGACTTTATAACGATTAATAAGGAATTACTCAAAAATCATAGTTGGAAAGGCCCAGAACATACCGATTATTTCACTGAATTGGCTCTACCCAAATTTATGCTGCTCAATGATCTTCGTTTGTACGGGCAAATGGGCTTGGTAGTATATGACATTACTGAGGAAGAAGTAGAGGTGGAATATTATAAATAGGTAGTAGGTAGAGCGCAGAGCGAAACCCAAAAAGCGTTTAACTCTGCGCTCTACCTACTAAAAACTACACTACTTTTTCTTACGCAAATAAATGTTGCCTTTGTGAGTTTTGAGATAAATGCGTACTCCGCCACCATTAAGGGTTCCTTTGATTCTGGCTCTTCCACCGATTCTACGATAAGATTTGTCACCAAAAGAAGGCGTCTTTACAGATAGGTCAGAAAAGACATCCCCCATATACGATCGGGTCTCAATATCTGCTTTTTGATTGGAAGGAATGCTCACATCTATAAACCCGCTTACACTACGAGCATGCAATTGGCAATCTTTAGGATAATCCATCTCTACATTGCCACTAATGGTTTTGATGCGGAGTTTTTTGGTATTGGCTGGAATGCTAATTTCATAGTTGATACTTGATAGTAAAAAGCTTCCATTCATATAATAACGTCCATCTTCATCGCTCCAGGAAGTATTATTGCCATAGGAGAAATAAGTATCATTGTCTCCATTAAACACCACCAGGGTTTTGGTGATTTTTGAAAAATCTTTGATACGAGAACGAATCTCAAAACGGTCTGTTAGCTTTTCACCAGTTAGGCTATACTTTTCGTTGTCTTTGCCTCCATTAATATCTACCGAAACTTTTACTTGTACTTTGTTTTGGCTCCAGGTTTTGATCTTAATGTTTTTGGCAAACTTGAGGTACAGATACAACTCTTTGTTATTGTCAAAATCAAACGATTTATCTACTTGTCGGGCAGGTTTCCCGGTATTTTGGCTCCAGCCTAAGGTGAGTAACCCTCCAAGAAGCAGGGCTGTAATGAATAATTTTGTTTTCATGAGAGGTATGGTTTGTAAAACCCTTTGAGCCTAAGAGTATGTTTAAATTTTATCTTTAGAGTCAAAGGGTTTGGGTGGTTATTTTTTACGGAGATAAATATTGGCGTGACGAGCATTTAGTCTAAGTTGCTTTCCTCCACCGTTAATTTTGGCATTTACCTCAGCCGAGCGAGACAAACTAGCCATATCTCCTTCGTAGTTTTTCTCAGCTTTGATATCCATATTACTGTATATCTCTCCATATTTGGTGCTGGCACGCAAATCGGCTTTTGCGTTTCCAGGGATGGTAATATCTATGCCCCCGTGGCGAGCATCAATATCTATATTGGCATTCATTGTTGCGAAATCGGCTTTTACCAATCCATGACGAGAGTTGATTTTTACGTTTCCGGTCATGTTTTCCATTTCTATCTTTGCATGACGGGCTGTCACATTTACATCACTTGTAAAACCTTTGAGCGAAATTCTATGACACCAGCTTGTCATTACATCCATTACCAATTTTACATCTTTGGGCACTTTGATTCGGAATCCACCATAGTCCCGACGTCTTACCGCTCTGATACTTACTACGTCTCCTTCTTTTTTGTAATTCAATCCTATGTTGGTGTTATCATTGTTACCACTGATTGGCTTTAAGCCTTGGGCTCTATCAGGCAATGATTGGCGGCGCCCCCCTTCAATTACGATTTCTGATCCGTTATAAGCTTCCAAATAAATCCTTCCAGTAATTTCTCCTATTTCCAGTGTTCCTGACTTGAGTTCTAGTTTAAATTCCTGGGCTTGTACTACTTGTATAAAAGCAATGCAATTGATAATTAGAAATACTGGCAGGGTGGTTTGCTTCAATAATTTTTTCATGATTATATAGTTTACGGTATTATATTTTGTTCTTGGGTTTATTTTTTACGTATATATACATTCTTGTAAGGGGAACGTACTTCTATTTCTACCCCTCCCCCATTCAGTGTACCTCTTACCTTAGATCTTTTTTCAGAGCCATTTACCTTGATATCCAGATTGGTGTAAATATCTCCATAAGACGATGATGCTATAATATTTGCTTTAGTATCGCCTGGAATGGTTACATCGATATCGCCATAAGGACACACTATAGAAGAAGGCTTATTTTGGTTTACTTTGCTAAATACTACTTTAGGGCCTTTGTAGGTAGCATTGAGCAACACGGGGCCAGTGATATTATCCAAGGTTACTCGGGTATAAGCCACATCTATTTCTATTTCGCCGCTGAAGTTTTTAATTTCTAACTTATTAGAGTATAAGCCTCGTTCACGAGCCATAAAGGCTGTACCTTTAGGTAATTTGAAATAATAACTTTGCTTTTTACGACGTATCCCTCTAAATACAATTGTATTTCCTTCCTTTTTGTAGTTCATACCTACGCTGGTGTTATCGTTTCCAGCAGCACCTAGAATTTTTAACCCTTTGGTTTTGTCAGAATACCCATGATCGGGAGAAGTAATCAATATCTCGCTTCCATCATATTCCTCTACATAAATACTTCCGTTCACCCCTTCTACTTTTACTTTTTTAATCTTTCCCAAGGCCATTTTAAATTTCTGGGCTTGGGCTGGCAAATAGCCTAAGCTTAGTAAAAACAAGGCGGTTAGCACCTTCAAATGGTTTTGTTTCAATATCTTTTTCATAGTTTTTATATTTTTAAATAATGTGCTTTTTATCAATAATTAATTGTTAGTGGTGAATGAATTACAAGAATCACTCTTTGACTGATGAACTATGGACTGTTCGCTACAAGGCTTTTAGGTTATCCTGAATAGTTTCTCTCACCGCTTTCGGAATTTCCGTATCATTCTTCAAAATGCGCTCAATGGGTTCTTTAGCTCGCTTGTCTTTCAAAGCTAGTAGCATATTTACCATTGCAATCTTCAACACTGGATCGGTTTGGTGGCTAATAGAAACAATCAAAGCATCTCTTACCCGAGGATTGTCCTTGTACACAAACAAAGCATTGGCTGCGGCTAATCGTACATTTTGATTTTCGTCGTTGTTCAAGGTCTTGATCAAAGCTTCTATCACTTGATCATTTTGATCTTTAAAAGTTTTGGTAGTTGCCTTTACTGCCTGTAATCGCTCACTGGCTGAAGGCTCGTTTAGCTTCGCCTGAATTTTTTGTACTTCTTTTTGTACCATTTCCTGAATGGTATTTTGGTCAGGTGTACCACCTGGGCCAGCTACAGTATTATCTACTGACATTCGCCCCATATAAAAGCTAGCAACCATCAATACCAAACTGGCCGCAATACCTCCTATCCAGTACAAACTGCTACGGCGAATTTGAACCGTTTTGGTTTGTTGGGTTTGATGACCTTTTTCAGCAACCTCATCGTTTAGGTCGCTCTTGGCGACCTCTAGGTTTGGGGCCAGATCCTCCTTGATAGCAATCATTTTTTCGAGATTCTTATCAAATTGGGCATCCAGTTTTTGTTCGGTACGAGCCTGAGTAAAAAACTGAAATTGAGGTCTATATTGTCTTAGTTTGACTGGAATTTTTGCCTCATCCTGAGCAAAATACGCCATCAGCTCATCTTCTTCTGTCAACGTAGTGGTTCCGTCAAAATACTTATCTAATAGTGTTTCAATTTTGTTTGAGTCCATAGTTATGAGTATTAGTCAATACATCTCTTACCTTTTTTCTAGCACGGGAAAGGTTTACCCTGATATTGTTGACGCTTAGTTGCATCACCTCAGCAATTTCTTCAAATTCCAGTCCTTCTACATCTCTTAATTGGATAATCATTTTTTGTTGCTCGGGCAACTGATTAATCACTTTTTGAATCAAACTAGTAGTGTCCTGTAGCTCTGTCTTGCGATCAGGAGCAGTATAAGCCGAACGAATCGGTGCTTGTTTTTCAATGTCTACATTTTGGTTGCGCTTGGCTTTGAGCTTGTCCAAACATTTGTTTTTGGTCATTGTCATCGCCAATGCTTCCACACTATTGTATTGATCCAATTTGTGCCGCATATCCCAGAGTTTGAGAAAAACATCCTGTACTGTATCCTCCGCTTCCTCTTGATTTTGCAACAAGCGAAAAGCAAAACGAAACAACTTGTTTTTGGAAGAAAGTACCTGTACTTTAAATTCTTGTATCTCCATACTTTGTTGCTTTCATAAAGGTAGACGGCCTGGGTACTTTTTCATTACAGCGTGTTTTAAAAAAAGTTAAATAAATATAGTATTTAACTGATTATCAAGGAAATAACCACAACAATTAATTCAAAAAATAAAATTTATTTTCTGCTAATATTATTTGAGCTAAAGCTTTTATTTTTAACATTAAGCTTGTACTTTTAGCAAAAATTAAGACGAGAGGAACACTACCCACAAGGGAAAAAATATAAAATAAAGATTCACCTATTAACACTATAATCACAATACATCATGAAAAGAATAGTTTTGACAACTATACTAACCTTGAGCATTTTAAACTTTGATATCCAAGCCCAATCCTCAAAATTTCGTCAAAAAATTGAAAAGGAAATTAGCACCTATCCCCGAGCATTTACTCAGCAGGTAATTTTTGAGGTAAGTCGCTATTTTAGAATGAGGGGAGAAATTATAAATACCATGCAATTGCAATTTCGTGGGATAAAAATTACCCGAAAGCAACTCTCTGCCAATACTTGCATTTATGAATTTATCAAAAAACATCAGAAACTAATTTTGGCAGAAAACGAGGTAAGAAAGCTTGCAGGATTGTCGCCTGCTTCACCTGTATTATTAGCTAGAAAACCAACTGATTAACTTATACCATAACTAATAGATCAAATCCACATTTATAATTTTATTCATACCTACACCTTAACTATGAAAATCCAAAACCCAACTGATACTTTTCAGTTGGGTTTGTTTTTATCATTTAAAAAAGTATTTAAAACCAAGAGAAACGCTCTGAATACTGCCTATTCCTCTTGTTAGAGCAAAATATGCAGTAGTTATTTTTTCACTAGCTTCCTCTGTTTCTCCATTTGTAGTTATTGCATTAGTAACATTGGCGGTTCCATAACCAAGCCTTATGAATTGAAAACTCAGATCAACTCCAAACCGTTGATTAATTGTATACAAAAACCCTAATTTCGCATTTAATTCATAAGTTATTCCTCGATGCGTTCTAGTGCTTAAAGATAAGTTGTTGGCCTTATCTTCGATCCAAGTATTTTGATAGGTAAAGGCTGGTTCAAGAAAAAAGGCTGTTTTTTTTGAAGACCAATAATAATTTCTAGCAAAAAGTTGCCAATTCCATCCTGATTGTTTGTTACTGCTATGAGATCCAAATTCATTACTTGACCTATTGAGTCCAAAGCCTATTCCAACTTGCCAATCATTATTTAAAAAATACGCAACATTAATATTACCTCCTCGATTACCACTACTACTAGAATAGGCAGTATCTTCCTTATTGTCTGTTTGTGCTGCAAAAAAGTTCAATCCAATACTCTTTCTGCCGTTAAAGTCTTGCGCTTGAATAGTATTGATACCAAGTAATAATACTATTAAAGAGAATAACTTTTTATATGTAAGACGCTTCATATTTGATACTTATTTTTAAAAGAAATACTTAATTCCAAGAGAAATATTATTCAAAATCGTCTGCAAATCTCCCCCAAAAAAGGAAACAGATAACGATAAATCATCATAGTTAAAATTTCTTTTAACCCCAGCAGACTCATTGAGAACCCTATCACTCTTGAAATAACTTACCTTTGCCAAAGAAGTGCTTAAATCAACTCCGAATTTTTTACCAATCATAAACAAAAAGCCAATGCTCGAATCAAGAAAGATTAAATGACTTTTTTCTTTGTCATTTATTTCACCTTGAAATTTTGTATTGAACTGTGAATGATGATAACTCAAAGAAGGTTCAATAAAAAAAGCAATCTTATTAGAAAACCAGTGATGATATGTAGCCAGCAATGTAACCCCAACTGAGGTAGTGTTTGTAAACGAAGCATCGGGTAATGATTGAGTAGCATCCTTTTTGCGAGATTTCCCAAAATAAATCCCCCCTCCAATTCTCCATTGATCACTTAGAAAATAGGCGAACTCTGGTGATATATCATAGGAAAAGTTTTCCGACGAAAAAATCCCCCCACTTGCATTTGTTTCAGAGTCATATTGTGAGACTCCCAACTGTAATCCAATATTCCTTTTTCCTTTAAAGCCTTGAGCTTGAACGCCTAATGGTATCATTAAGATCAGCATGAACAACTTATACATGTTTTGTAATTTTTTAGTTAAATAATGTTCAAAACACGTAATATTTTTTGGCTAAAAAATAAGGCTTTATACTAACCTATCCCCTTTTTATACCAACAACTTAGTTGCTTAAGGTTATTATAGAAAACCCAACCGATGTATATCAGTTGGGTTTATTGATTTTGTTTTATGTGATATATACTCTAGAAAAAGTACTTCAAGCCAACCGATACATTACTCAACACTGATAATGCATCTCCACCCAAAAACAAAAAGGTAAAATTATTTTGCTGGAAATCACTGTTGGGGTTATTGGGGCGCTCTATCGTTGAAGAAGCATACACCAAACGAGCAAACGAAGTAGTAAGATCTATTCCAAACCTTTTCTTAATGATAAAAAGTACTCCAAAATTAGCATTTAGAAACCCTACGTTGGTGTTGTCTTTTTGAATCACTCCTTGATTACTCAGTTCGGTTTGGGCACGGTTAAACCCAATAGAAGGCTCAAACAAGAGGGCTATTTTTTCAGACAACCAATGGTGATAAGTTGCTACAAAAGCACCTCCTACTGTATTTGCTTTATTCGTAAATTCAATAGAAGGGTCATTGGGATAAAATATTTTATTATAGTGCTCAAAATTTAAATTTCCTCCTATGCGCCAATTATTGGACACAAAATAGGTAAACTCGGGCGAAACTCTGAAAGAAATACCTGCTTGGGGCACACTACCTGGGGTAGATACTCCCACCCCATTATTGGTATTGTTTTGAGACAATCCTAAAATTAAACCAACAGCTCTAGTGCCTTTAAACTCCTGACTTTGGACACTATATGTAATAGATATAAAGAATATAAGAATGAATAATTTATGCATATTTTGTGGATTTTAATTAAACGATATCCCAAAAAGCATAAAGTTTCTCTTATAAAGTTTTCATTTTATGACAAGTGCGTGATTTTTACACTCGCGTATCATTTCAGAAGTTAAAACCCGCATAAATTCTACCTCAAAATCATCCTCCTGTTTGTTTATAATGCTCCAGATAAGCATCACTGAGTTTTTTAGTTTCTGGATCTAGCGCTTCCCCATCCATACTAAACCATAAGAAGTTTTCTATCCAGGTACGATAAATAAACTCCTCAAAGGTAGTCGCAGTCATAAATACTTCACGCTTTACCACATCATCTGTGAGTCCTTCCAGCTCTCCTTCTTCTGCATACTCATCCAAAAATGGAATAGCACTGGTAAGAATGCAGCTTTCGCCATAATCGCGCACATAATAGTACCAAAACACACAGTCTTGCTGATCGCGATAAAAGTGAAAAATGTAGCCGTTTTCACCCAACCAATGGAAAGGCATGGCTTTGGTAGGCAGGTCAAAATAACACGCGGTGCAAGAAGGAATTAAATATTGAGCTACCGAAGAAGACATAAACTTAACCAAACCTCCAGGTAGTTGAATGTGATCAGGTAATGAGCGCTGTACCCGATCTATTTTGGCCTTCCATTGGGCATCTTCAGCCAAAAAATCAGGCTCATTGGTAGATTTAAAAGTAATGGCTACATGCTCAGACATGCCTCTCTCTAATTCTCGAATAGCCGTGTTACTCAAATAACCAAAGTTACTATCCAGGTGTTCTTCGGCTATTGGGGGCAATTTTTCCAGAGGTTCTCCTCCATAAGTAGCATTAATGGGGCGCACTACTCCCAGGTCTACCCCATACCAAATGGCTTCAAAAGGAAAGGAAGATATCATAATGATAAGTGATTAGTAAAAAATAGGTTAATACAATGCTTCGAAAATACTCAATTTTGCAAGTACCATCAACCTTCCTCTCCTCTGAAAATAAGATTATTTTTTTAACATCATTTTGGCGATTGGGTGCAGAATTTCTTGCCGATAATCTTCCTTATAATCACAATTCCCCATCAATACTAATCCAATGTTTTTCTCGGGTATAAGCATTAAATAGCTACGAAAACCCTTGTCACCTCCATAATGCCCAGCTTTCATTTTATTGCCTACCTTACCTAATTGAAAGCCCAAACCAATGCGAGGGTAAGCGGTAAAAGAAGGCTGCAACATTTTTTGATAGTTTGTGTTGTTTTGAAGTGCTTTCAGAAAATAACTCATCCATAAACACATGTCTACCGCAGAAGCATTGAGGGTACTACTCCCCGCATGCACTCGATTGTATGGGTACGTCTTGCGTACGTAAACCTGCCCCGATACCCTACGCTGACTATGAGGCGAGCATCGCAGGTTTGCTGGAATTTTAAAATACCTAAAATCGCTATATTTCATCCCTGCTTTTACCAGAATGTTTGTTTTCACATAATCTTCAAACATTTCGCCACTGGCTCTTTCTACCACACGCGCCAAAATATCATACCCCAGATTACTGTAGTAAAGTTTAGTACCTGGAGGGTATTTTAGCCTAAGTTTTAGCTTTTTCACGTGGTTTGCCAATGCGTTAGGTGCCTGGTTTTTATTGCCCCAGTTGTAACCTCGTACATCAGGCAGACCAGAAGTATGGTTGAGCAATTGTTGGATGGTGATAGTCTTGATTCTTTCATCGCTAAATTTGAGTTCAGGAATCACTTTTACCAGTTTATCTTCTAACCTCAATGCTCCTTTTTGCACCAGTAGCATGATCGCCTCAGCAGTAATTAGTTTGCTAATTGATGCCAGGTGAAACACGGTGTTTTTATCAACTTTTTCCTGGGTTTTGATGTTTTTTACTCCATACCCCTTGGCATATATCAATTGGCCATTCTTTACCACACCAATAGCCAAACCAGGAATTTTATAGGCACTCATTTTGGCATTTACCAGTTCATCTATCTTAGCAATTAAAGTTTCCGACGATTTTTGCGCCCAACTCAAAGCCACCCAATGGGTGACGAATAGTAACACAAGCAATAACTTTTTCATAAGTATTTTAAGGTTTTGGTTATATGATAATCGTGCACAAATATGACATAGGTACGCCCTTAAAACAAAGCCCAACCGAAGGTTTTTCAGTTGGGCTTATTTAGCATTATCTGATTAATTAAATCATTCCATTAGCATGAACCATTTGCATAGGAATGGGCTGATAAACCTGCCAACTCTCCACAATTTTCCCTTGTTCAAGTCGGTAAATCACATACAAAACATGAGGCTCACCTTGAATAACCGCGCTACATTGTACCATCACAAAATTACCCTCAGCTATTACAAGATGAACTTTTTGTAATAATCTTTGCTGTTGATATTCTCGTAATTCGTCATACCCTTTACCCAATGTTGGAACGTGAAAAATAATATCTGAACTAACAAATTCGTCCAAATGGTGGTATTGTTGCTTTTGCCAGACTTCTTGCAGATAAGTTGCAACCTTACCTTTATTCTTGGCAGTATCCCACTCTTGCAAACCATTTTCAACAACAGGAACTGTAGGTATTTCTACAAAAGTTTGTTCATTTACCTCTTGTATTGCATCCCAGTGCTCTACGATCATTCCTTGCTCTATGCGAAACAAGTCCATCACTATTTGCTTTTTTCCCATAAAGTCGACCTTCAGGTAAGTTCCTACCAGACTCCCTTCGCTCATCATCCATAAGGTATTATTTGCTTTGGTAGCTGGCTCTGGTGGTATTTGTTTTAATTGCTCCAATATTTCTATCAAGCCTACTTTTCCAGATTTTATAAAGGGATTGTGTTGAATATAATCTTCAGCCACAATTTTATGGGCGTAATCTATATCTCTTTGACCAATGATACGGCCATAAAAATCAAGTATAAGTTGTTTGTTAAATCGAGTTTGTTTCATATCAAAAATGAATTGTGAACTCACCTATACCGCACTGTGACTCAGTAAAAGGCATAAAGTAAGTTCTTCCGATATCGTCGGACGACAATTATTAATTTAAGAAGAGTAATAAGAGATGTTTGTGAGTAGACACAGCAATGTCAGGGTAATAAGCATTTATCACCTTTTACTCACCAGAGGTGGGATTTTTTTGATATGTGTTTAAACTAATTTGCAATGGATCAAATATAGTAAGAGTTCTCGTTAAAAATGTATTTATAAAGAAAATTTCATTCATTATTATCAACAACAACCTCTTATGTTCTCAACACTTATAGTAAACTTTAGCAATGTAGATGTTTACTTTTCAGTAACTCGAACTACTAACTAAAAACACTTTACTAATAATCAAAAAAAATGGGAAACATAGCATTAGAACCAAACGAGCAAGAGTTAGGAAAATGGACCATCAATTACATTCCTCCAAATGGTGGTAAATATCTGGGTAAATTGATCGTGACTAGTCAGCGGTTGTTATTTGAAGCACAATTCGATGCCTCAGTACAAGCCCTTGTAACAGGAGCAACCTATGCCGAAGGAACCCTCATTATTCCAAAAGAGTTGATTCAAAAAACTGAGGCCAAATCTTCATTCTTCAAGAAAAAAGTAATCGTTACCCTGAAAGAAGAGAACCAACAACACGTATTTGACTATGGCATGTTGGGTATTAAGAAACTGGTAGAAGCAATTGGGTAGTATTTGCTCGAGTTGCCTTAGGGGGATAGGGAATGAGGATTAGGGAACAAGTTTATCTTTAGAATGGTTCTTTGTCCTCGTCCCTTATTCTATGGTCCTAATAAATCAGCCTATCAACCCTCACCATCCTCATGTTCTCTATCCCTGATCCTAGTTCCCTGTCCCTTATTCCTCCTTATATTAAACCTACTTCGTCTTACCCCGCAAAGCCTTAATCAAACCTCCTAACATCCCTCCTACTTGTAAAATTTTATCGCTTAGTATTGTTGTATTAAGTTGATGAATCACTCCCTCAAAATACCAATTTACCCTACCTCCAAAAATCTCTTCTCTAAAAACTGGCTTCAACCTTGATTCTGTTCCTAATATCCCGATCCTTGCTTCCCATTTCCCCAAAAACCATTTCCTACACTGTCCCTTGTTCCCAAAACACCTTACCCTCCAAAAACCCACTCCCAACACTACAAAAAAACTGAATTTATCTATATATTTGCCGTTCTCTAAAAGAAGAAAAGCCAAAAGTCAAGTCCAGAATTAAGAAGTAAGGGTTGCGATGTTATTAAAAAAGCTGGAAATCAAAGGGTTTAAAAGTTTCGGGGACAAAGTTTTTATAGAATTTTATAAAGGTGTCACCGGAATTGTAGGGCCTAACGGATGCGGAAAGTCAAATGTGGTAGATGCCATACGTTGGGTTTTAGGAGAACAGCGCACCAAAAATCTCCGCTCAGATAAAATGAGCAATGTAATTTTTAATGGCACCCGTGCTCGCGGGCCTGGACGTTTGGCTGAAGTATCGCTTACCTTTGATAATAACAAACAACTACTCCCTCCTGAATATTCGCAAGTCACCATTACCCGTCGCTACCATCGCAATGGTGATAGTGAGTATATGATCAACTTTGTGCCATGTCGTTTGAAAGATATCCAGGACTTGTTTTTGGATACCGGGATTGGCTCGGATAGTTATGCCATTATTGAGTTGAAAATGGTAGACGAGATTCTGAACGACAAGGAAAATGCTCGTCGTAGTTTGTTTGAGAAAGCCGCAGGTGTATCTAAATACAAAAACCGCAAAAAACAAGCACTGAATCGTCTCAATGGAGTAGACGCTGATTTGAACCGAGTAAATGACTTGCTGGCCGAAATTGAGAAGAACTTGAACTCACTTGAGCGACAAGCCAAGCAGGCTGAACGTTATTTCAAGCTGAAGGAAAAATATAAAAAGGCCAGTATTTCTTATGCTTATCAGCGCATTAAGCGGGAGCGTGATGCTTTTTTGCTATTGAATGATAAACTAGAAAACGAAACCCAGAAAAAAGAAGAGCTCCAGCGTCAGTTTGCCAACAAAGAGGTAGTGCTTGAACAAAAAAAGCAGGAAGTACTGCAATACGAGCAACATTATGCCCAAAAGCAAAAAAAGCTAAATAACCACTTGGGGCAATTGCGTAACCTGGAAAACGAAAAACGCCTTAAAAACGAACGACTGAGCTTTTCAACTGAAAAGACATCATCGCTCAAGGAGCAAATTGCTCAGGATAGCGAAAACAAAGACAACGTTTATCAAAATATACTGCAGCTAGAAGCTCAACGCAATTCTGCCGAAAAAATGTGGCAGGAACTAGAATTAGAGCTACAAAATTACAAGGAGGCGCTGGAAGAACAGCGTGAAAAAACTGCAGAAATCCAGCAACTGGCCACCAACAAAGAAAACTTCTATAAACAAAAAGAACAGGAGACTTTTCAGCTTAATAAAGATTACGAGATCAAGCAAACCCAGCTATCTTCGGCCAAACAAGAGCTTGAAAAAATTATTAGTGCAGATAGTCAGCAGCACGAAGAGCTGGACCGTTATCGCCTGGAAATAGAGGAGATAGAAAGTGGCTTAAAAGAAGTAAGGGTACGTCTGGAAGAATGGCAAGAAAAAGAAGAGCAACGCAGAACTCAAATAAGCGAGCTGGAAGAAACCGTAGATAAAATCCGGGAAGAGCTCTCTGTAAAAAATCGAGAACGAGACGCCAAGCAAAACGAGTATAACCTTACCAAGTCGCTGATTGACAATATGGAGGGTTTTCCAGAAGCGCTTAAGTTTTTGCAAAAAAATAGCGAAGAATGGAGTGAGCAAACCCCTCACCTACTTTCTGACATTATTACTACCAAAGAGGAAAAGTATCGAGTAGCCCTGGAAAACTACCTCGAGCCCTTTTTGAGTTATTATATCGTACAAAATGCAGCGGAGGCTTACAAAGCCATTCAGTTGTTGAGTGAGCACCAAAAGGGTAAGGCCAACTTCTTTATTCTGGATCATATTTTACCCAACGATACAGAAAATCAAGACGTGCCCAATGACCTATTGAAGGCTGTGCCCGCTTTAGACATTACCGAATTCGATACCCGCTATCGTCCGTTGTTTGAGCACTTATTGGCCAATGTTTGGATTGTAGAAACTAACATTCCCCAAAAAGAAGAAGGACAAGAAGAAACACAAAACGAAATGCCCATTTGGCTCAATGAAGCTGATAATCGCATTAACTTGATTTCTATCGATGGCGAAATGATACGTCGATCACTGAGCATTTCGGGTGGTTCGGTAGGTGCATTTGAAGGTAAGCGAATTGGTCGGGTAAAAAATCTGGAAAAGCTCGCTGAAGAAATTCAATTGCTTGAGCAAGAGATAGAGGGTATTAAGTCTAATCTTACCTTCCAACAGGCAGATTTGCAAAACCGCAAACAAGACCAAACTTTTCGCCAGGCAATCAAGGATAGCCAAAAAGAAGTCAACCAGTTTCAAGGACAAATGATTTCGCTACGCACCAAACAAGAACAGTTGGCACAATTGCTGGAAAAAAATCTTCACGCTAAAGACGAGATCACCGAAAGAATCGCAGTCTTACAAGAAGAGATTGGGGAGTTATTGCCCCAAACTAATCAGCAAAAAAGTGCATTGGTAGACTTAGCGGATGAAGTAGAAGCCCTCAAAGAACAATTGCTGGTAGAAAACGAAAGTTTGCAGATGAAATCTTCTCGTTTTAATCAACAAAACATCACTTATCATCAGCAGCAAAACAAAATAGCTACCATTGACCAGGAAATGGGCTACAAGCAGCAAACCCTCAAAACCCTGGAGGATCGCTTGATAAAATATCGTCAGGAGTTGGTGCAAGTAGAGGTAGAAACCGGACAACTGATGGATAGTCAGGAGTCACAAGATGCCTTGATTGAGGAATTGCGAGAAAAAACAAACGCGTTTGACGAGGAAGTAAAAGCGGCCGAAAAAGAGTATTATGCCATACGTAAGCTAGTAAATGACTTGGATCGCGAACTACGTGATTTGCAAAAAAATAAAGAGTCGCTGAGTGTAATTCTCAATGAGCTGCAAAACAAAATTCACGAAACCAAAATCAACCTTACCACCATTACCGAGCGTCTTTCGGCTGAGTTTCAGGTAAATATAGACCAACTCATGATGGATACCCAAGACGATGATTCGCTGGTGCCTGATGAAAATATGTCGGAGGTGGAGCTACAAGCCGAGGTAGAAACTATTAAGCGAAAAATCGACAAAATTGGTACCATCAACCCCATGGCAATGGACCAATACAATGAATCTAAAGAGCGCAGGGATTTTATTGTAGAACAAAAAGAAGACCTGATTAAATCTAAGGAGGCTTTGCTTCAAACTATTGCCGAAACCGAGGAATACGCCAAAGAAGCTTTTCTGGAGGCCTACGAGAAGATCAGAACAAACTTCCTTACGGTGTTTCGTTCTTTGTTTTCAGAAGAAGATACGGCCGATTTGCAACTAACCGACCCCGAAAATCCACTAGAATCTAAAATTGACATTATTGCCAAGCCCAAGGGTAAAAGACCTCTAACGATTAACCAATTATCAGGGGGAGAAAAAACGCTTACGGCTACCTCACTACTATTTGCGCTTTACTTACTTAAGCCTGCTCCTTTTTGTATTTTCGATGAGGTAGATGCCCCTCTAGATGATGCCAATACCGAGAAGTTTAACAACATCATCAAGACTTTCTCCACAGACTCGCAGTTTATCATTGTTACCCACAACAAACGCACAATGGCCAGTACTGACATTATGTATGGAGTTACGATGAAAGAACAAGGGGTATCGAGTGTAGTTCCAGTAGACTTGCGTGCTTTGAACTAGGTCATTACTAACTTCACGCTGTTTTTGTACGTACACTTTTAAGAATCAAACTTAACTAATCCCCCATGCCTTCTAGATCTTCACTGGAAAATAAAAGTAACGCGTTATGGAAGAAATACCTTTCCCAAACTCATATTTCTCCTGAAGCCCCTTCGAATTTTTCTAATAAATTTTGGGATAATTATCGAGTCCTGCTTGAAAAAAGTAAAGATGAATTAGCAAATGCTCCTCAAAAACCAAGTAATGAAGCCCTCATAAGAGATAAGTATCAAGTGTATTGGGAGTATAATGACACTACTTTGAATGGAGAAATACAATTGCCCAGGTCTCATAAATTATTCAATACGTATGCAGTTGTGGCAATATTTGCATTGATTATCTATTTGTCTGTTCCCGAAAATTCGTTCATAGCAGAGATGGCTTACAAGCTCTTATTTTTTGGCAGTATTGTAATATTTGCGTCAAGCTTTTTAATCAAGTTTTCACCCAGAAAAGCGCTCTGTACTATTGAGTTACACGAAAACCATTTTCTGTATCAATTAAAGATAAAGTCTGAAGAAGTTAAAATTCAGGTGCCTTATCATCAGATAAAGAAATTTAAAGCTCAAGGTGAGCACCTAAAAATATTTGTCAAAGACCAACAAGCGCTTACTTATTCACCTTCTCAGAAGCAAAAGCAAGCCATTTTGATTCCTATGGATATAGAGAATACTTTTCATTTGAGACGTTTCTTCGATGATATTACCCAGATAAACCGTAGTAATCATTAATTTGTACCTTTGCAGAAAAAATGCTGTGAATCCCGCTCATTAATTTTGTGATCTCACATGAAAAAGTTCAAAAGAAGATTCAGGAAAACAACATTGCCAACTCCTTCTCAAGCCTGGGCTACTTATCTGGAACAATTATCTACTCAAAATCAACTGAACCATACTCCACTTGAAGAATCTTCTTTGTCCTCAACGTTTGTCAATCAGTTTTGGAGCGATTATGAAAATCTAATCATCCATAGTAAAAAAATGCACGGAAAACGTAGCATTCAAGTGAGTGATGCCTCACAAAAACTTCTCAATCTTTATCATCAATTTTGGAAAGAACGTACTCCAAACATCGCCTTCGAAAGTGTACAAGAATTTAAGAATACGGGAGCTGGTTGGCGTCCAGTTATCACAATTGCAGGAATGATTACTCTGGGGTTTATCTTAGTCAATCTGGGCCTGGAGGCAGTTGTACTCCCTTTGGGTGGTTTGGCTTTGCTCGTTTTTTTGTATAAAATAGGCGCAGGCAGTGAAAAAAATCTCCAACAAGCCATTGATGATCATCATTTGGTGAATTACTGGATAGACATGGAGCCTCATCAGTTGGTTTATGAACATCTGGATAATTTTGATAACCACGAACAGTTTACCATACCTTATCATAAAATTCAAGCACTGGAACTTACCAAAGAGCATTTAATTATTAAGCCTTATAATCCAGACACTTGGTGGGGTAGGATCACTGGTTTATTTCTAAAAAAACGCACAATCCCCTCCTCAGTACCTGAATACGAACAAGTTTGTGATTTTCTATATAAAGTACTTGCGCACAACCAACAGTACAAACAATTCGTCAAACAATTACAGGATACCTATAATTAATTATTTTGATAAAAACTTCTACCAGGAATCTCTGCATTAATTTTAATAACTGATCAAATTTATAACTAACCTTTATGAAAAATATAAAAAGTACTGCAAATACTACCCTTCAGCAATCAGGTGCTCTTTGGAAAGGCTATCTTAAGCATTTGCAACAAAACGAAGGTGTAGAGCATACATTGAATGATCCAAGTCTTTTTGAGATTGAATTTTGGAGAGACTATGAACTACTGGTCAAAGATGCCCAACAGATGGTTCATAAACCCACCATTCCAAACATCAACAAATCTCAACAAGTTTTGGATATCTATCACAGGTTTTGGAGCAAACCGTCCAACAATATCAATTTTGTATTTACAAAAACTATGGGTAATGTGAGTTGGCATCGTCCTGTTAGAATTATGGCAGTTATTACGGCTATTCTAGGCCTGATAAACATTGAAGCAGGGCAGCTTCTAGTTCCTCTGGGTGTTGCAACTTTATTTCTTTCTTTTAGAATAGAAGCAAGAGGTCGCAACGCTTTACAACCTGCTAAGGAGCTTCAAACCAAGTGTTCACTAAATATAGATGCCAGTCAGTTGGTGTATAAGCAAGTAGACTCGTTTGCAAATGAGTATACATTCACGATAAAACTACATAACATTGTGGATGTGCAAATCACTACCGATTTTTTAACCATAAAATCATCTGATACTTATACCCGTGAAGGAAAAATACCTAATCCATCTAATCAGGAATATAGTTCATCCTGGGATATGTCGGACTACAAACATTTGGTTCATTTTTTATTTGAAGTGGTGCATTATAATCGTACGCAAAAGCTATTGAACAATCAAATACAAAATACTATTTCATGAAACCAATTAAACCAAACCCTTGGAAAGCCTATTTAGCATATCATCACGAAGAAGCAGCAAGGGACAGCCTTGTTTTAGAGGAGTTTTGGTCAGGTTATACCCAGCTCATTGAACACAACAAAGAATTACAGATCCAGAAAAATACCTAAGCCTGATCAAGAACTCGCTGATAATGAAAAACTCATCACCCACTTCAAAGAATGACAATCAATTGTGGAACAAGTATTTGACTACCATATATCAGGAACAAGGTACCGAGCCTGACTCTTCAATAACTCAAAAGTTTTGGAAAAACTATGAAAACTTAATCCAACAAAACCAACAACAACGGATAAGTTCACTCCCCCAGATTCAGCAGGCAATTCCTGTGGACCAATTGTACCAAAATATTTTTCTCAAATATTGGAATGGGGTATCTCATACCATTACTTATGACCAACAAGTGGCGCCCCAAAACTCCACCAATGATTCTGTCACGTTTAGTATGACTAGTACTACAGGATGTTTTGCGATGCTTGGAGTATGTATGCTCGCTGCGTGGATGGCAAGCGTCTTTGATGTTGGCCTTGGTGGGTTTATATTTTTTCTGTTTTGTGGATTTATGGTTATCAACTTCTTGTTTGGTATTATCAAAGATATCACGAATACTCACTACTCAAGCACTCACAAGAAAGTAACTCCTACGTATACCCTACATTATTCGTATCAGATCAATGCAGATCATTTAATTTTTACCAAAATAGATCAACACAAAGTCAAAAAAACGGTTCGCCTGGATTATGTCAAGGTAAAATCACTTGCAGTATATGATGGCGAATTACGTTTAGCATCTATGCACCTTTTCTCTATGCGGGACCTTTGGAAAGACTATATCATCCAGAAAAACTTTTGTATTCCAGTAAGCATGCCTCAGGGTCAAGAAATCGCTGATTTTTTGCAGGAAATTTTAATATTGAACAGGGCCTAGCAAAACCCAAAGAAAAGGGCAGATTTTTAAGCGTTTTATAACAAATCTATGCTGGTTACCGTGTCATTGAATAAACCCCAAGTGATCAAAACTACTAGAATGACATGAAAAAATCGCCTCTCCGAAAAACAACCCAACCTCACCTATGGCAAAGTTATTTGCATAGAATTCACCAAGAGCACGAAGTAGAAGCAGACACTGCAGCTTCTCAGAAGTTTTGGAAAAGCTATGAAACCCTTATTCAAAAAAGTAAAAAGCCTCTTCAAACAGTTTCTCCCAAAGCAGTAGTAACTCCCCCACCCCAAGCAACTTACGACGACATTTTTCTCAAATATTGGAATGGAATATTTACCACCATTACTTATACTCAGCAAATACCGTCTCGAGAGATTACTGAGGAAGTTGATGAGGAATTGAGTCTAAAAGAAATGAGAGTTAGCCTGGGTTCTTTTGAACTATTGTTTTTATCAGGTTGTATCACAAAAATATTGGGTGGTGGCATTGTGGGCTTTATTCTGATAGCCTTCATTTTATTCACAACCTTGGGTAGTATCTTGGGAAACCTAGATGACTATCCACTAAAACCTAAAACTCGAATAAAAGTGATCCCTGCACATACCATTCAGTATACTTTTCAAATGAAGGCGGATCATCTGCTTTTTATTAAAAATAACAAATATGAATCTCAAAAAACGATTCGTTTGGATTACTATAAGGTAAAGTCACTTATGGTAGAAGGTAGTCAATTGTGTTTAAAATCTCTCTATCATCAATCATTCAAAGATCGTATGAATGCCTCTTCTATCAAAAAGAACTTTAGCATTCCTATAGACATGCCCCAAGGCAAAGAAATCACCGACTTTTTGCGAGAAATCCTCCTACTGAACAAAGCCCAAAGAGAACAATAAGCTTGTACATCGTAAGTAAATCAGTATTTTTAGCATTTTATTCGACGATCTGGATACCACAGATGAAAACAATAGATGCATGATTGGCAAAAAGATTAAAGGATTAGGAGAAGTAGTGATACGGGTACAAAATATGGCACTTGTAGCAGATTTTTACCAAAACATCATTGGACTTGAACTCATCCAGCAACGAGGTAAGTATACTTTCTTTAAAATAGCGGAAGGGCACGCAGGCCATGATCAAATGTTGGCCTTGTTTGACGTATCTATTCCCACAGCTTTTGGTGAAACCAAGGCTGAGATACTCGCTCATCACACAAGCCTACACCATATTGCACTGGAAATAGACAAAGAGGATTATAACGCTACCCTTTATAAACTCGAGCAAGCTGGAGTAGAGGTTAAAACTGAGGTATTTGAGTGGGTACAATGGAAATCTATATTTATTAAAGATCCTGAAATGAACATTATCGAGTTTGTCTGCTTTGATGATACCATTCAGGCCACCTAAGGCATTTTCACACTATACTTCCCTTCCAAATATTTTACTGAATACCTATCCTAAACACCTCATTTTCAGCATATCATTTCCTCAACCTACCCATAAACCAAACATTCGCATATTTTCTCCCGTATATAGGTATAATAAACAAGTGATCAACTAACCCCTACCAATATGAATCATCTTACCTTAAATCAACGGGAACTGTTGGGGGAAAAATTGTGGGGAAATTATTTAATCAATGCCAGAGCACAGTTCCGAAACATTAATCAAGTAACATTTTTGGCCAACTTTTGGGCAAACTATGAGCAACTACTCACTCTGGAGCAAGTTGTAGAAGATACAACCGATTCGGTAGAAAAACCATCAGTCGACCCAGTGGTATTTGCAGAACTGTTTGCTCAATATTGGGCCAAACCAGTACTTATTCATCAATACGCGCAACAACAAGTCAAGCGTAAACTCAGCAAAACGCTCTTGTATGCCTTACTGGCTCTGCTGGTAGCACCTTTTTCATTGATTTATCTTAGCAAAGCTTTGGGGCGGCTGGTAGTAACGGCCAGCATCGTGTTGGTGTTTTATCCACGCGAAAAAGCAGAGTTGAAAGATCAAAAAAACAAGATAGCTACCTATGAACTCAATCCTCAACAATTAACTTATCAATCCTTTCAGGAAGTGAATGAAGACAGTGTTGTAAAGATTCCTTATAATAAAATTCATAACTTGTGGCACCATACTGAGGGGCGTCTGGTTGTAGGCGAAAATGCTCAGGTACAATGGACTGGTCACAAAGGCAACCACCAACACCAAATCGTGATTCCCAACCTGACTACGCAGGAGTGGCCTAAAGTAAGAGAGTTTTTAAGCAATGTAGCCCAGCAAAATATGCAATTAGATACCTGAAGGGGTATCCTTATTCTTCGATCAGCTTCTATCAAAAAGCAATTTTACGGTGTGATAACTTAGTAAGTAATGAAGCAAATGCAGCAGCAAAGTGAATGGGAAGTCCAAAGCAATGAGCTTTGGCAAATTTATTTTAATCGTCAGCAATTCGGGAACGAACACATTCCATTTCCGGTATTCGAGAATCGTTTTTGGCAACACTATGACCATTTGCGTCATAACGTACAAAAAGGTAATGATTTGGTTCCAGCTCCACTTGCTCCACAAAAAGATCGCACATATGATTACGGTATCCAGCAAGATTTAAATACCATTTTACGCAAGTATTGGCGCTCTACTCAAAAGTTTTCTTACAAAAAAACTATCCAGCAAAACAACAATCAGCAATTAGATTTGGATGGATGTATCGTTCCTGCAGCGCTCATTATTTTTGGTATCGTATCTTTTGTTTTGATAGCGATTAAGCTTTTTGCCATCTTATTTGCCTGGGTTATATTAGGGATAGGCTTACTTACTTTGAATGATTCACTTACAGCATCTAAAAAAGCGCAAATCACCCTTCTTTTAGGCCCTGATTTTATTGCTTATCAAGGTACGGATGACAATAACCAACCACTAAGCTTTGATTTATTCTACAAAGATATTTATACTTCTGCGTCTACTAGTGAAGGTTTAACAATTATAGGATATGAGCAGGGTAATTATCAGGAAATCCTGGTTCCAGAATCTGTACAGGACTTTTACTATTTACAAAAATTCATCAAAGAAGTCGTAAGCTATAATCGGTTTAGAAAATAATATGACCTAGTGATCAAGATGCCATTATTCAACGAAAATACCACCTTACTCAAGCAAAGCAATAGCCTTTGGCAAACCTATTTCGAGAACCAAGCAGGTTTAGTAGAAGAAGAAAATCATTACAGTAGATTTAGCAAAGATTTTTGGGTGAACTATGATGCACTGGTGCAAAAGGCAAAAACTACTCGAGTACCTCAAAAAGTCATTGAGCAAAGCCAACAAAAAACGGTAAAATCTATTACGGAAGTATTCTTTAAACACTGGACAAACCCCTTTAACCTTCAGGAACATTTAGAACTTCATCCGCCCGAAGAGCAAGCAAAAGCTTCATCTAATGATCGGCACCAAACCAAGTTCTTTGTAAGCATGCTTATCATTTTTTTGGCAGGTATGCTCGCCCTGTTATTTGGTAACGGAATTTTAGGTTTCTTAATGGTTTTAGGAAGTGTAATGATTAGCTTGATAAAAGCCAGTGCTATGGATACCATAGATACTACTGATAAATTAACTATTTACCGTTTTAATGTAGGCAATAAGAGGATCAAAAATTACGAAGTACTATTCAAATCAACTTTCTTGCATTACCAATTTTATGACTTTCAACGAGAGCGTGATATCAAAGTCCATATTCCTTACACCTTAATTGCATCTATTTGGAAACACGAACAGGGGATCAAAATTGTAGGGCGTAATCATATTTTATGGAAAGATACCCAATCTCAAGTAGCTCATGAAGTCATTTTACCTCATGATAAACAACTTCAATCATTTTTAAATGATGTGGCGATGTTCAACTTTACACATAAGTCCTAAGGTTTGATTATTCATCCAAAAGCCCTAATTTATTTGCTGGTAAACTACTATTACCCTTGCTTCGTAAATGCATGGGTAAATCACTCTTTAAGTAATGAAATCAGAGCATCTAAATCATATAGAATCGGATCAAACACTGTTAGAAAGAAGTGATCAACTTTGGCAGACCTACTTACAACAACTAACAGCCTCTGATACTGGCCTGGAAAGTTTTTGGGATGATTATCAGCACATTCTTCAAACCGTCAAAAACCAACAAGCTGAACACCAGAATATTCGCTCATTGGTTTGGAATGAGCAACACTTTGTCACCAATGAATCTCATTACAAATCTTTGCCAGTCCCAATTGGCAAATACTTTTACAAAGACCTGAGAATGAGTTTAGAGGGCTATGGAATTGCAGGGATAACCATTGCCTGGTTCTTTAACTGGGTTTGGATTGATATGCTTAATCCTATTCCTTTCATCAAAAGTTTTTTGGTTACATTTCAAATCATCTCTTTTTTCATCATTCTTTCAAAGTTTTTCGGACTATTGCATCGTAATCAGCACACAATTCTGAGCATTACTTCAAAATACATCTATGATCAGGCCCGCAACAAAGTAGTGGCATTTAAAGACATTCATTCTGTAAAAAAAACCTGGTTTGGCCTAAAACTCATCTTTCAACCAAGCAAACGTAAAAAACCAAGGAGTTTTATTGTACCTAAAAAAGCGGAAGAATATCAAGACATCAAACAGTTCTTTGAACAGGTAGCCCAAGTCAATGACCTCAGCCCCAATACTTACCTGGATTTATTCTCTATTTTTCAAAACTATTGGCCCAATGCAAGCAAGGTAACGTTCTCACCAGAAAAGCGATCATTACTACAATTTAAAAGACATAAGCTTACTCAATTAAGTATTACCTCTGACAAATTGCTTTTTTTAATTACTTTAAAAAAAAGTAAATACACTATTAAAATACCACTTCACGAGATTTATTATCTCCAAAGCTCAAAAAAGCGCTTGAGAATCTTAGGTAAAAACAAAAGTCTGCAATGGAGCACTAACGATCCTGTTATCGGCTATTTTAGGCCTATTTTAACACAAACTTTACCCGATTTTCACAAAATCAAGTTATTTTTAGAGGAAGTGGCTATTTTTAACCATTCGTAACCAAAAGAATCATTCACTATGGAAGGTGCTAATTCAAATCATCTAGGTTCAAACGAAGAACGAGAAGAGAAAATCAACCAACTCTGGGAAAGTTTTTCTGACGAGCATCAAGCCTCAGACGTACAATCAGTGACTGAAGATGCGGTAGTAGGGCCATGGGAAGGTGCCAACCAGGAAGATTTTTGGGCAAAATATACGGAGGTATTGGCAGAAGCCAAGAAAAAGCACGAAGCCAATAGTCTTGATAAAGCCCTTACCTTGATGGATGATGTGTTTTTGAGCAATCTTCAACAATTCAAATCAGTTACTATTCCTATTGGCAAGTATTTTTACACCCAAAAAGGACTTACCCGTAAAGCTAAACATTTTGCCAAACTAGGGGCTGGCTGGGCCGCTCACTTACTTTTGATGCTTACTGGTTTTTACCCTGAAGAATTGTACCCTATGCTATTTATGGCTCAGGTAGGTACTGGTATTTATACTTTTTCTAATCTCTATAAGCATCTTACCCAACGAGACAATCAAGACATTGCCATTGAGTCTAGCTATATTATCGATAAACCTAATAAGCGCTTGTTGGCCTTTAAAGATATTAATCATCTGGAAGAAACCGATAAGGGGCTACTTGTTCAAGACATTCGCCAACAAAACAACAAACGCCATCAACTACTGATACCCTACAATACCGAGGAATATGTAAATGTCAAACGATTTTTGAAGCAAGTAGAAGCAGTGAATCTACAGCAAGCCAATGTATATCCCAATATTGCCGCATTGCGAAAGGGCTATTGGCACGATCAAGCCCTGGTATCTTTTGGTAAACCCAAGCGTATTTTGATTCAAAAAAAATCTATCAAAGGGGTTGGCAATATCCCAACCGACTGGGCCGCGATATTTGGAGGGATTGCCACCGTGAGTATTGCGTCATTTTCTACATTGGGGCTTCCTTTCATTGGTTTCTTGGGAATCGTAGGCGCAGCCCATGCATTGGATACATTCAAACATAAAAAAAGGTTTTGTTTCAATGCTTTGCATATTGCCGATGAATACATTCAGTATGTATTCAATTACAATCACAAAACCCACATTATTAAGATTCCATTGAATGAGGTATATGGAGTTAAAAAAACCTTCAGAGGTTTAAAGATTTTAGACATTCGTGGCAACTCTTATTGGCAAACCGATGCCCCGCCTCATAAAAAATTCCAACCCATTATTCCGAAAAAAATGCACGGAATAGATACCATCAAAATATTTTTAGAAGAAGTAGCGGCTCATAATCACAGCCTTTTGTTGTAATTGACAACATTTAATGTTTCTCCTTCAAGATGAGGGATGCTTATAATGCTCCCAATTGCTTTAAATGAGCATATACCTTATGTACGGGCAAACCTACAACATTGTAATAATCACCCTCGATACGCTCTATACCCACCATTCCTATCCACTCCTGAATACCATAAGCACCTGCTTTATCAAAAGGTTGGTAATGATCAATGTAATAATCTATTTCTGAAGCTGACAACTCTTTGAATACTACTGAGGTAACTTCATCAAAGGTTTGTAATCCTCCTTGTGTCAAAATACATACTCCAGTAATAACCAAATGGGTGCTGCCCGAGAGAGCATGCAACATTTCTTGTGCTTCTCTTTTATCAGCAGGTTTGGCTAATATTTTATTGTCCAAAATCACTACCGTGTCGGCTGTAATAATCAAGGCTTGTTTGTCTACTTTTCCTTGCATTATTTCCTCAGCAAATGCATTTGCTTTAGCTTTGGCTATATAAGTTGCTACTTCGCGCGCAGGCAAATCTGCGGGAAATGTTTCATCAATGGGTTTAGTTTTCACCTGAAAATCAACGCCTAACGAGCCTAGCAATTCTTTGCGACGAGGCGATCCGGAAGCCAAAACAATTTGAGTCATAATCGTTATTTTTTGTCATAAAAAAACCAATGACCAGTATCTTTCAGATGCCAATCATTGGTTATATTAATTAGTTATAGTGCTTTATTTACGGTTAAACTTTCTTAGCTTAATTTCCGTCAGTTTTCGCTTGGTATCCAAGGCAAAGTCGCCTTTCATCATCCAGTCATAATACCCATGCTCCCGCTCTAATACCCATTCTACTGGTTTACCTTTAAACTTACCAAAATTGAATACTTCCTGGCCTTTATCATTAAACACCATACGTCCAGCAAAGTCTACAATTTTGTCATTGGTCAACTCATGTAATTTGGTCATATCATTATGGATCGGCACAAAAGGATTCCCTTCTTTGTCTTTAATCTCTACCCCTTCATAATGGTGAACCTGAGCATTGAGCACTTCCAAAGTAGCTATCGTATCGGCTTCGGCGGTGTGGGCATCTTCCAGGTTTTTATCACAGTAAAATTTATACGCTGCGGTAAGAGTACGAGGCTCCATCATAAAAAATATCTTCTGAGCATCTACCAGTTTGCGGTTGTTTACCGAAAAATCTACTCCCACACGTAAAAACTCCTCTACCAACACAGGTACATCAAAACGAATAATGTTATAACCTGCTAAATCACATCCTTCCAGAAATTTTACCAGATTTTTGGCAATACTCTTAAAAGTGGGGGCATCTTTTACATGCTCGTCATAAATCCCATGCACAACACTCGATTCAACAGGAATCGGCATCTCAGGATTAATCTTTTTTACATCTTTTTCAATTTCACCGTTGGGCAAAGCCTTAATAAAGGCCCATTCCACGATTCTATCTTTTGCTATATTGGTGCCGGTGGTCTCTAAGTCAAAAAAAACCAACGGATTTTTAAGGTTGAGCGTATGTCGCATAATGTCAGCTTTGCTAAGCGTGGTACTTAGTTATGTTTAATACTTTATTAATTTACTTTTTCCATAATCTCACTGGCCAACTGAGGCAAGTTCAGATTATTAAAGTTTCCCGAACTCATCATGAGCAAATTGGTCGCTTCCCAGTTTTGTTCATACAGAAAATTGACCATTTTGGAGGCGTCATCAAATACTTGTAACCCATCTTTGGCAAAAGCGGCTTTCACCTCATCTACCGTAATAGGCTCCAGTTGTTTAAGGGCAATAGCGGCTGGATTAAAATACACTACAGCTACATCTGCTGCATTTAATACACCCTGATATTGTGTCAAAAAGGTTTTATTCAAACTGCTAAACGTGTGTAATTCCACACAAGCAATCAAGCGTCGATCTTCAAATTGTTGTTTCACAGCCTCAGTAGTGGCCAGCACTTTAGAAGGTGCATGGGCAAAATCCTTGAAAAAGGCGTTTTGCTCGGAAGAAGCTACTTTTTCAAGACGTCGGGCAGCTCCTTTAAACGAAGCAATGGCTTTGTAAAAATCTTGCGCTTCAATAGATAATTGAGTACAAACCATTTTAGCCGCCAACAAGTTCTTCATATTGTGCTCACCCATAATTTGTATTGGTACTTCCCCACATTTGTCGGTAAGCAACAAGGTTTGTCCATTTTCTACCCGATATGGATGTATCTGATAACCCACCTGAGTAACTCCTTCTTGTGGCTTCTCCCCTATTTTTCGTACCAATTCATCTCCTTCGTGATAAATAAGTACTCCATTAGTTTGAAAACTGGCCGCAAAATCATCAAAGACTTTGACGTATTCATCAAAGGTTTTGAAAATATTGATATGATCCCACGCAATCCCAGTAATGACACCAATATGTGGACGATAATGCAAAAACTTAGAGCGAGTATCTATGGGTGAAGAAAGATATTCATCTCCTTCTAGTATAGCCAAGGGAGCTTCATTGGTAATTTTCACGCTGGATTCGAACCCTTCTAATGCTGCCCCTACCATATAATCAAAATCCCGCTGATGATATTTAAGCACGTGCATGATCATAGAAGTAATGGTGGTTTTCCCATGGCTGCCCCCAATCACTACTCGTTTTTTATGTTGGTGGCACTGGTACAAATACTCGGGAAATGAAAATACTTCAATTCCTAAGTCTTGGGCTTTTTTTAGCTCGGGATTATCGGGTCGGGCATGCATACCCAAAATCACGGCCTCCACTTCAGAAGTGATTTTTTCAGGATACCAGCCAAAATTATCAGGAAGCAAACCGTACTGAGCCAGACGAGATTTGGAAGGGTCAAAAATATGGTCGTCCGATCCAGTCACTTGATTTCCACTCTTGTGTAATTCAATTGCCAAATTGTGCATGACACTGCCCCCAATAGCAATAAAATGTATACGCTTCCCGGTTTTGTTCATAGGTATCAAAAATAAAAGGCCAAATATAATCATTTTTTGATAGGGCAGTAAAAATGAGGGAGTTATCTTAGCGTTGGATTATATTAGAGAACAATCAGACAATAGAACAATGCAGGCAGTAGAACAACATAGCCATCATCATTTAGTGATTTAAAACTATAAAATTCTCGCCCAACCTTGAATAACTCAGGAATTACTCCTAAATTTGCAACTCTTTTTCTGAAAAGCGCAATTAAAGATATAAACGAAAAGAATTAGTGAAGTATGGCAAACCATAAGTCAGCTCTCAAGAGAATCAGAGCAAACGAAAAGAAACGATTGAGAAATCGTTACCAGGTGAAGCAATTGCGAGCTACGGTTAAGCAATTAAAAGCTTCAAAAGATCAAAACGAAGCAGCAGACCTTTTAAAGACTGCTAGCTCTCAACTAGATAAATTGGCTCGCAAGAATGTAATTCACAAAAACAATGCTGCCAATCAAAAATCTAAATTGAGTAAAATGGTGAAAGCACTTGGCTAAACCATTTTAAGAAGTAGTTATTTACTTCCCAAAAGATTAGGTGAAGCCGTATATTTTATAATGTATGGCTTTTTTTTATGCCTATTTTTTTAACTTGCTGGAAACAACCCCATTGCCATATGCAAGACACCGTTACTCCACAGGCAAACCCCAATCAACCTTCCAACTGGGTAGACGAATCCACCCCCGAAAAAGACGACAAAGTCTTGGAAAGTGCCTACCTTAAAATCACTCATTGGGCAGAAGAAGATCGCCCCAGAGAAAAACTACTCCTTAAAGGTAAAACAGCATTATCAGACGCAGAACTCATTGCTATTTTGCTTGGTTCTGGCACCGTTTCGGTGAGTGCAGTAGAATTGGCTAAGCAAATTTTACAAAGTGTAGATTACAACCTAAACGACTTGGCCAAGCTTACAATCAAAGATTTAAAGAAATTTAAAGGCATTGGTGAAGCTAAGGCCATCGCGATTGTGAGTGCCCTTGAATTGGGGCGTCGTCGTAAAGAAAGTGAACCTACCAAAAGGCCTCGAATTACCTCTTCGCAAAATGTATATGATGTAATCGCTCCTCATCTAATGGATTTGCCTCACGAAGAGTTTTGGATATTGATGCTCAACAAGGCCAATGTAGTCATCAAAAAAGAGCAAGTAAGTATGGGAGGAGTTTCGGGTACCATTGCTGACCCTAAAATTATTTTCAAAAAAGCGGTAGAATCTTTAGCTTCAGCCATTATCTTGGTGCACAATCATCCATCGGGTAACTTAAAGCCTAGTCAGGCAGATATGATACTGACCCGTAAGCTCAAAGAAGGGGGCAAATTGCTAGATATTCCAGTGTTGGATCATTTGATTTTCACCGATGAAAGTTATTATAGTTTTGCCGATGAGGGAATGATGTGATGTTGATTAATGGTTAGTTTAAAAACTTTGTAAATGAAACAACAAGTATATATCATCGTAGGAATCGTAATCGCAGTGATTTTGGTGTATTCGTTTAGCAGCACCAATACCAGTCAAAAACCTACAAAAGATTACGCCACGAGAATTATGGAAATGCGCCTCAAAAAGGATCAGTATTTTCGTACCGCCAGCGACTCCCCTTTTAAGAATGACAGAAGTCAAGTCAAAAACTTGAAGTACTATACACCTGACAAAAACTTTCGGGTAACCGCCAAACTAGAGGTCAGCAAAGAACCTGAAACAATGGAAATGGGTACGAGTAAAGGAACTCGCGAAATTTATTATAAGTATGGTTTTGCTCACTTTACTATAGCCGATAAAAAGCTCAAACTGCTGGTACTCAAGAAAGAATTAAACGATAAAATGCTCTTCGTACCTTTTACTGATAAAACCAGTGGAGGTGAAACTTATGGGGCAGGTCGTTATTTGGATGTAGCCCAAACCAAACCCAACGAAATCACTTTGGACTTTAACCAGGCTTATAGCCCTTATTGTGCTTATAATGAAGCTTTTGTATGCCCAATGCCTCCATCAGAAAATAACCTGGAAGTAGCGATTAAAGCTGGAGAGAAAAACTTTAAACAACAATAGGTTAATGGTTAATGGTTAATGTGAAACGAGCCTTTGTATTGGATGTTGAGCAATAGTAATAAAAAAGCTTCAAACTGTACAAGTGACAATTTGAAGCTTTTTTTGATATATGATCTAAACTAGTTAGCCAATCTTGACTGCCAGTATCTTCTGAACTCTTACCGGACGGCCATTTTGTTTGCCAGGCAACCAACGTGGTGCGGTTTCTAATGCCTTGATTACGGCCTTGTTGGTGTTTCCTACACCTTTCAATACTTTGATATTACTCAGTTTTCCGTCTTTCTCTACTACAAACTGTACAAATACATTCCCTCTTGCTCCACTTTTGTACTTTTGCACATTTTGGGTTACGTGCTCATGAAAAGCCTCTAGTCCTCGCTTAGGTTTGGGAGGATTTTGAGCCATTTTATAGATTCTTTCTTGGCCAATGGCTTGCTGGGCTGTAAATGTGAATGCTAAAAATAGCACTAAATAAGGTAGATAATTTTTGAGAGTCATATGGGATATAGTTTGGAAATTGAGATCCTTAGGTATTAAGCGAAAAAAATAATGATTTATTTCCTTACAAATTTAAACATTTCGATAACTAAATCCGTAGTCGTGTAATAATTTTTTAAACATTTATCGCTTTTCTATAACAATTCCACTAGTTTATCTCCAAAAATGCGCTTTTTCTAGTAAAACAAAGACGAGTTTAATCCTACATGGAAGATACCACGCACTGGTTTAAGACGTTGGTCTTTTCGAAATAGATAGGCACCACCCTGGTCATTCAACATCGGAATGTGGGGATTTTTGGAGGGATTCCATTTTTGAGGTACAAAATACAAATCGTGCATAAGTTGATTTTGTAAAAAATGACGTACTCGTTCAGCATCCAAACCAATTTCTGCCATAGCAGTTTGTCCAAAAGGAAGAGCCTGCAACACCTGAAAGGTTAAGACCCCGTGAGAGTAGTTACCATATGTTGTTTTAGACATATCCCGATAGCCATATTGGCTTGGGTAGCCTTGATTAGTAATTATAGGAGTATTGTTAGAGTTCCCTGTCCAAAGTCTGGTATTAAGTGCCAATAAGGTATTTTCTACCCTGTAAGCCATCCATACTGTTCCGGTTCTAAACTTATCTACCGCAATGTCTCCTAAAGCATCATTTTCGGTAACCAACCAAAAGCGATTGGCTTGAAAAGCAATTGTTCCCGAAGTTTGAGAGGTCCCAATATCATCTTGATATATATTAAATGCATAACCAAGGCTATTTAGTCGCTGCATTTGATTACCAAAAGGTAGTAAGAATTGTTGATCAAATTTTTTGGTTTGTTTACCCCAGCCAAACATTAAACCTATGCTGGTTTGTACTTCTTTTCCTGAGGTGTTGGATGGTCCATAGGCACTAAAGTTATAACGCCATAAGGTTTGAAAGTTAAATTGTACTTGTTCGTAGAAATAATATGCTTTGACTACTATACCCAGGGAGTTTTGGATACTTCCCAAAGAAAAACTCAAACCTATAGTTCCTCCTACTCCTTCATTGGAACTGATTTGAGCATTTGATAGATTGTAAGAAAAAAGGAATAGAAGCGTAATACAGGTAATACGCGCCCAATGACAAGCAAACTTTTGAGGTATCATTGAAGACTTATAATCCCTTCAGATAAGATAATACTACACCCGCAAAACGAGGGTAACGACCATTTTTGTCTCTTTTTTCGTATACCGCCAATGCCTTTTTAATCTTTTCTTTATCTTTTACCTTTCTAATTACCTTGGCTAATTCAGTGATAATGGCTTTGCGTTGCTCTTTGAGTTTGTTAGTGTTAAGGTTCAATACCTCTATGACATTGAGTACTGTCTTTTCAGACGCTGATAGCTTACTCATATTCAGCTGAATCTGCTTGATGGTTCGTAAACCCTTATTATTGACAGGCACTACTTCGCCTAAAGTATTGTACTTAAAGTAAGAACTACAACGAATATCATCCATAAACTTAGGAATGATGTTGTCTCCCTTACGCTCTGCACAGTGTTGATACTGAGGTGGTAAACCTTCAGAAACACTACATGATAAAAACAGGTTATCGTAATTTAATGAATCTTTAGGGAAATAATGCTGAGAGTGAAAATGCACCAATCGTGCCGTTTGGGGGTTGATCTCTACCTGACAATAACAACACAATCCTCCTTGATAGTACAACAAAGAATTGATGATGTCTTTGATAACATCGTCAGGTAAAACATCGTAAGTAGGCTTCCAGTTCTTGTGTCTTAAACCTTTAAACTTAGTAAAAGATTCCGGCTCGGGTCCTTTTTGAATATGCTTCATAAAGTTTGATGCAGAAAAGGTAAATTAGTTGAGTTTATTTCAGCGGAAATTCCAAATATACAAAATTAATCGGCGTCATAAAATGCCAGTAAAACGTCGGCACGGGCCAATTCAGGATCATCATTACCAATGTCCTGCTCAAGTTGATTACGCAAATTGAGTGCGTTTTCAGAAAATCCTTCTCCTACCTCTATCAATTCAAAATACATATCTAAACGATCCTGTACTTCTTCCAGCCTTTCAGAAGTGGCCATTACATTACGCAATACATCGTTGGCGGTACGTCCATAAGTATTGACACTATAATAAGCCTTGCCATCTACCATCGTCACGATACGGTCTTGAACTGTACTCAATATCAATGGAGAGTGGGTAGTTACAATAAACTGTATCTTCGGAAAAGACGATTTCAGGTTATTCACAATTTCTTTTTGCCACGAAGGGTGCAAGTGTAAATCAAGCTCATCTATCAACACCAAGCCTTCAGTTTCCATGGCTGCATCTTCACCCAAGTGTGGATTAAGCATCGCACAGCGAAACGCAATATCAGCTACAGTTGCCAGAGTATTACGAACACCGTCACTCAAATAGCGGAAAGGGAGTTTTCGTCCATCTTCGTACTCCATAATCAACTCCCGACGGTTAAAATCGAAGTAGACATTTTCGCATTTATCCACACAGTTGCTCACAGTCTTGCGCACTACTTGTAAGCCTACCGACTGTTTACGCTGCTGCAAAACCACCATTTCTTCCTTCTCAAACCATTTGGTAAAGAATTTATTGTTAGAAGTGGCCTTCAGCCCATTATAGTAGCCATCTTTTAAGCGAGAGCCACTGATTTTGGTCGTATCTGAGCGCTCTTTCCACAAACGTTCAGTAGAATAGTAAGCCACCATCGGCAACTTGATATTTTCTCCTGAGCGTACTCTATCTTGAATATTTTTTGCCAGCTCTTTGATTGCCAGCGCTTTTACATAAGTTGTTTTATTTTTAGGTCCAGTCAATTCCCGTAGCCAGTTGAGTTCTTCCCCATTAATCATTCCCCACGCTTCTACCTCTACCGGAAACTGTTCATTGATATCAAACTCGGTGCTTAATACTCGAATATCTTCTGGACGAATGTGTCGGTTTTCGGCATAATCTATTCCCAGAAAAAAAGATCCAGCAGCTACAGTGAGTGCCTCGAGTACGGCAGTTTTTCCGGTACCATTGATCCCGATCACAATATTGAAGTTAGGATGAAACTCTATCTCGGTTTCCTCATAACATCTAAAATTTTTGAGGCGAATTTTATCGATTCTCATATATCTTAAAGGGGTACTCTTGCTTGTTTGGTTTGAGTAGGCAACAATGTACTTACTCTTTAATCTTAAAAATACTGACTATCAGACACATCCACGATAAATACAAATTGGATGGATGGTTGTAATGGTAATGATGCCAGGGATGAACGCATCTCTACAAATATATACGAAATGCCTAAAGCTTTGCAAAAAAATTACTCAAAAGTTATTGATAATTAATTATTTAACCTATGAAGTTATCTCGACTTTTAATAATGAATTATAAACAGTTCATTTTGCCCGCTAACTTTGAGATTTTTTAGCTAAAGCAGAGCTCGTCACAGCAAAGCTGTAGACTCGGTTATCCCCGTAGCGCTGCTATGCCTCAAAAAAATCGCTTTGTTATCAAACCAAAGCAATTATTTTCAAGAACATCCTAAAAACCGAGATGACTTCTATGAATAATTAAAAAATACCTGTCTCATTTTGTCCAACAAGACAGGTATCCGCTCATTACCTAATATTGCAAAATTCTACACTAAAGATTAGCCCAGATTTTTTAGGTTGGTTAGTTTTTACCCTTGATTTTTGACATTTAATGTTCATAGTGCAGTAGTGTTTTTATTGTATAAGTTGTGACAGATTATTTAGTAAGTTATATATTTAAATAAACGTAGTTCTATAAGTTTTGGCTGTATTTTCAGAGTCCGAACTTTATTATTTTTTTTATTTTAAAACTTCGAATGCTCACTTTTTAAGCAAACAATATAACTATCTGATAATCTGAACTATAAATCAATAAAAAAGTACTCATACAGAATATTAAACCTTTTTATTTTTAGTATTATTCGAATAAATCAAGGTTATTTTAAACGAGTAAAAGTCTGGATATAATTATCGGCTACTTTGGCTACTCGAGCAGGAGACATCAGGCTATAGTTTTGTTGAATTTTAACTGGTTTCACTCCTCCAAAAAACTTTTGCAGATCTACTTTTACCTTGAGTTCAGCCGCTTTATTACGCCCTATATTTAGAGGCCTGGTTCTCAAGTTGAGCCTTTTCTTTTTAATGTTATTGTATTTAAAGTTAAAGCCTCCGCTATGGAAGCGAAACTTCTTGGCAGTCGTTTTTCCTTGGTTTGGCACTAAAGTTTGACCTTCCAGCTTCAAAAAAACATAGCCAGTGTTCCAACTCCAGAACATTCCATTGGCAGGATCGAGCGCCCCTTCCTGCACGCCTGAAGTATTACGTTTTTCGTCTACTCCAATCAAAAAGGAGATTTCTTTGTATTCACCTTTAGGGATGTTTGGAATAGTAAGTACTTGGCTTGCGGGTTGGTTTGACTGCACCAAATAATAACTATTGGGCTGTTTCCACCATTGCCCATTGGCCTTTTTGAGGCGAATGTTTGAGATATAATAATTAAATTTGGTCACGTTAAACTTTTCGCCATGTATATTGGTATAGTAGGTATCATTCAAAACCAAGGCTTGATTACCTACCAAATGTTTAAAATGAATTTTGAGTTGGTTTTGGGTGTTTTTTGGGTAAAAAGAAGTACAAATACCCAACATTATCACCAAGCTTATTTTTATTAAATTTTTCATCTGATATTTTAATTTTAGAACTAGGGGTAACAGATGTTAGTTGTTATCTTTAAGACATCATACTACCCAGTTTTAATAAATCTGCATTAAACAATGAGAAAATATATTTCACTTTTAGCAATCATTACCACACTGTGGACCACAGGCTGCCAACAAAATCAAGATACTTCCACTCCTAATACCAATGTTCAATTGTCGTTTGCCAACGAATTTGGAGGACAACCACTACAATTGAACACCCTCTACTCTACTTTGCTTAATGATCAATTGACCCTTACTACCTTCAACTATTATGTAAGCAATATACAATTGAAAAAGGCCGATGGTACTACCTGGAAACAGGAAGAAAGCTATCATTTATACAAAACTGATGACCAAAACAATGGTCAATTCTCTATCAACCTTCAGGATGTGCCTCAAGGGCAATACACTGAATTGACTTTCTCTATAGGCATTGATCCTTTACGCAATAGTAGTGGCGCACAAGAAGGAGCTCTAGACCCTGTTAATGGTATGTTTTGGACCTGGAAAACTGGTTATATGTTTGTAAAAAGCGAAGGTTTTTATTATCAAAATGGCCAAAAGCAAGGCGCTTGGGTATATCATACCGGCGATGATGCCTCTTATCAAACCATTACGCTTTCTTTAAACAATGTAACCCTTAACTCCTCGAGTAATCAAATCGCTGTCAAAGCCGATGTCCAAAAAATGTTTGGCGGCTTTACTGGAGACGCTACTCAACTTAAAGCTCCAACTGATGGAAGTTCTGTTTCTATCAGAGGTGGTGCCCAGTCGGTGTTGATTTCTCAAAATTACCGACAAATGTTTAGCCTGGGTAGTAGCTCTCAGTAGGAACGTACTTGAATAATGAGTAGTGAATATTGAAGTGTTATTTGTATTAAGAACCAGACAATTCACACAACGCTTACGCTCACTACACTATAAACTTATTTCAAACGAAGCCCTGTCAAACGACAGGGCTTTTTTATGTTTCTATGCTTAAAAAGCATATTGTACTCCAAGGGTAACTACATAGTCAGTTTCTAATTGAGGACCATTCAGGTTTTGATACACTGGTAAGGCAACCTCAGCTGCTAAACGTATACCTTTGGTCAACCCATTGATTCCCAACAAGTTCACTCCCAACGCTACGTCGAGTCTTTGCCCTCCCAAAAATTCGGGGTTAGCAGTTTGTACTGGGGCTACAATCTGAGGGTCAATCCCATCTACTTTTCCAGTTTGTTCATACGCCACACGTACCGAAGAACTCAACCATTTTTGGATGCGATAGCTTCCCCAGGTAGTAGCCATTACTTTGTTACCAAAGGCGTATTCTGAATCATTTTTACCCATTCTTACAACGCCTGATACTTGCGCTCCCCAGGCAATTTTATTCATAAAACCAGTATAGGTAATACCAGGCAGCAAATCATAAGTACCAGAACCAATTTGCATAGGATAAGGCACACGCACCATAGGTTCAGTATTGAGTGGTGTCAAAATATCGTCTTGCTCAGTCAATGATCCAGTAGGAATACTCACACCCGCATTTAGGTGTACCTGATTATTTCCCTTTTTCAGAAGCTTAAACAAGCCTACTACTCGAGTATCGCCTAAGCCACGGGTTTGGGTAATAAAATTACCTAGAATGTTAGTACCCATTCCCCCTTGATAGGTGATGTGATTCATGTTCTTTTCAATGAAATTAGTCATTGTCATCACGGTTAACCAATCGGTAGGTGCATACATTGCACCAAGCATGTGCATATCCATCGACATATAGGTGGGCACTACTCGCAATGTAGGAGGCTGCATAGGGTTACCAAAAAAACGATTGGGAACAGTAGTCACGATTTCATTGGCTGATATGCTATTAGTTCCGGTTCGGTTACCTTCCATCCACATACGCATGTAGCGATAAGACACCATAAACTCCCCTTTGGCATGGGTGTGGTCTCCCATTACCCCAATAGGAGCATGACTATCGGGACGCTGAGCATATGCCTGAACTGAAAATAAGCCAATGAAAATATATAAAGCGATTTTTTGAATTCGATTCATGAAATTATCTAGTATAAATTTGAAATAACTGATTTGGCGTGGGTACAGCATACCCACAGGAACACACTTATTGCCTGAAAACCAAGCAATAGCATTCCCTATGGACGCTTTTTAATATGTCCAAAATGTGCTGGTATAAAATGTAAAAAGTTTCAAATTTATACTTGAGGCGGGTGAAATGGAGCGTTGCTCATTAGAAACTCATACCCGTTTTGGTAGGCTCCATTGAGCACACAGAGAGGCTGGGGTACCTGCGAGATATTCCAACCCTCATTGGTTAATAAACTTAAGGGGTAATCCTCCAGGTTGATACGGGAAGGCAGATTTTCATCGTTGGTGTCGTTGGCTTCAGCAATTCGCTTCTGCAAATGACACTTTCCCGCACAAGCCATTTTGGGTTTATTTTGGTTGATACACAAAAATTTCTGGATGTACCCCTTATTGGCGTAGTACTCTATCCAAGGTGCTACTGGACGCAGCAAAGCCAGAAAATAGAGTGCCAGAAAAAATATACCAATAGGTTTACGCATTATTTAAAAGGTATTGTGTTAACCAGTTTAATGTGCAAAGGAAGGTATTTGTACTGAGTTTATGGAGAAAAATCATTGAAAAGTTCGCAAGGGTACAATCTTATCTGGGCTTAAGACAAAAAAATCGGTCAAAGCCAGGAGCCTTGACCGATTCAACCTTGTAAACCAACCTTTTAACCTACACAACCAATGTGTAATCTTAACTATCTATGAGTAATCAAACTAATTTCTATCTTGTTTTGGAATTTGTTGTCTCTTATAAAAATCCCTCAATATTTTTTTTAACTAGACAACTTAATTATTCCCTCAATAAGTTTTGGAAAATTACTTTTTAACAATTATTCAAGTTCAAAAAGTACTACTAAACTTGCTTTAACTTATTGATTTTTCAATTTCTTGAATTTATCAATTTTTGGTTTATTTATCCCTTATTGACATTACAAAGGTAGGGTAAAAGGTAGATAATCACAATCTTACGTCTAGAGAGGGATGTAATATTCTAAGGTTAAAAAATACTTTCTCACGAGTTACTTCACCCATAATCATCTTAGAATATTACAAAAACTAATTTTAAAAGAGGCACTAACCAAAATAATAGTTGACCATTTTGTGCCTCTAAAGGCTTTAAAACTGGTTTTGAAGATTTCAAGAAAAACTTATGCACTTTTTTTAATTAAAAAATCCCTAAATAACTCACATTCAAAGAAAAAGTGATTTTTACCGAGGAACTGGCAAAAAATAACGCAGGAATATCAGGATCATCACATAAACAATTGAGCCGTGGTACAAAGAACTTGTAAATACGGGGTTTGTCAAGGTACTTGGAGCTTTGGCCCATTTTCATTAATTTAATTTCTTAGTCATTACTATACGGAAGAATCATTATGGAAATAGAAAGAAAGTTCTTGGTAAGTCAGCTGCCTCAAAACCTGGATAACTACCCCAAAACCCATATTAAACAATGGTATATTACCTCTAAGCCTGCGGTTAGACTAAGAGATAGAGATGGTGTGTATACTTTTACAGTAAAATCTAAAGGGCATATGGTGCGTCAGGAATTTGAGATGGAGTTGACGAAGGAAGAGTTTGATAATTTATTTGCTAAAGTTTCTACTCAGGCCATTGACAAAATACGTTATGAAGTTGCTCTGACAGAAGGACTAACTGCAGAGTTGGATGTTTTTGCTGGAAAGCATGAAGGATTAAAGTTAGTAGAAGTTGAGTTTGATTCTGAAGAAGCAGCTAATGCTTTTAACCCACCAGCCTGGTTTGGAGAAGATGTTACGAAAGATGCCCAATACAAAAACAATAACCTAGCAATTCCATTGTAAACCACTAAAAGTTTTGTATTTCTTTAAACCAGTTACCCAAATGGCTTGTTTATTGGCTAGAGGGATTCAAAAAAAGAAGAACTGATATGTTTTACCTAAATATACAAAACCGTATTGTTGCTATAGCTTGCCTATTACTTATTTATTTTACTCCCAAGCGAGTATTTGCCCAAGGTTGTAGTGATGCAGGGTTTTGTACAATGGGGGCTATGAAACCAGACCAGCATTTTAGCAACAAGATTAAACTTCGGTTACGTTCTATCGAATTTAGCCATTATCTGGGTCTTACAAAGTTCGACAATCGCATCTTGGCTTATACTGTAGATTTTAACGTGGGATTTAATGATAAAACCACGCTACAAATAAAACTCCCTTATCAATATGCCGAAGGGCGTTTAGGAAGCAATCATGGTTTGGGAGATATTTCGCTAAGCCTAAGTTATAATCTAATCAACAAAGAAAGGTTTCAGGTAAATGCTACTCTGGGCACTAAAATACCTACTGGCGCCCCCAATAGCACCTCTAATTCAGGGCGCGTACTCCCTATGTATTACCAAAACACACTGGGTACTTATGATTTCATTGCAGGCATATCTGTTATTACTCGTAATTGGTTGATTGCTACGGGTTATCAACGAGCACTCAATAGAGCCAACAGTCAATTTTTATGGCGTGATTGGCAAGGCACTCCCAACCAGATTTGGTCAGATCATTACCCTCAGGCCAATCAATTGTTTAGGGGCGATGATTTTATGCTAAGGGTAGAATATAATTTACGTTTTTCCCGATTTAATGCCAATACAGGGCTTTTGGGAATTTATAGGCCTACCAAGGATCGGATTAAAGTGGGAGAACGCGAAATAAACGTGGATGGCAGTGACGGCTTAGCGCTTACTTATCTAGTAGGATTGGGGTACAAGTTTAATGTTCGCTCTGCGATTAAAATAGGGGCTGGCTTTCGTTTACGCCGCCGTGCTAAAAACCCAGATGGCCTCTCTCGGGAATTTGTAAATACTGTGACTTATCAATTCAATTTTTAATGAGTGAAAACCTACTCAATATTGCCGAAGTATGTCCTGTTAGTGAAAATTTAGGCCCAGGAAAGCGTTTTGTGCTTTGGGTACAGGGCTGTCCGTTTAGTTGCCCTGGTTGCGTTTCACCTAACTGGATTCCGTTCCAGTCAGCACAGTTATTTACTATTGAACAAATGGCCCAGCAAATACTCAGTACTCAGGGTATAGAAGGGATTACTATCTCGGGGGGCGAACCTTTTATGCAAGCTGCCCGCTTGGCTAAGTTGATTCAAGTTATCAAAGCAGTTAATCCAGATTTAAACGTAATTGTGTTTACCGGATTCGAGCAGTCTCAGCTTGTCTGGAAAGATGCTCAGGAATTTTTAGCACAAATAGATGTAGTAATCACGGGGCTTTATGTACAAAAACACAATGATGGCAAGGGCTTACGAGGATCTAGCAATCAAAAAATTATTTTCTTAACCGAAGCCCTCACACCTTATGAAGAAGAGTTTTATCAATCACGAAAAAACTTAGAATTTCACGTACAAAAGGATGGCGTACTAATGGTGGGGATTCCTCAAAAGGATTTTAAATGGTGAATTTAAATGAAAAATTAAAAACGTAAAGTGAAAAGTGGCGCGAAGCGGTATTAAGTGAAAAACTAAAAATGAAAAGTGAAAAATGGCGCGAAGCGATGATCAATGCATCGCGGAACAATCAGCCGAAGGTAGAGCAATAAAAGATTAACCACTCACCACTGATTATGTACCCTTATTAAGAACAATCAGCCAAAGGCAAAACAATGGAACAATAAAAATTTATCATTCATCATTATTATGTGATCAGTTGCAAAAAATAATTCATCCATTCATAATTCATAATTACTTAATTGAAAAGTTGGTAGGAAAATTATTATTATAGCAATCTATTATCAGACCTTACTATTTTCCTAATAATTAATCATTCACTCATGATTATCTGCCCTGTTTGCGAAACTCAAAACGAACCTAACGAATCTAACTGTACTCAATGTAAGTGGGACTTTACACTGGCAAAGAAGCAGTTATTTTTGGTTCCGAATCAAAAAGCTTTGAATGGTTTTAACGAGCAGTTGAAAAGTTACCGTCAACGTTATGAAAAAACACAGGAAGTCAACCAATTTAAAGCCAGCATACAGGCACTGGAGCAAACCGTAGCTCAACTCGAGCAAAACTACCAACAAGTTGCTGAACAAAATACCCAATTGGAACAGAGAGTATCTCAACAAACGCAGCAGATTGATCGCTTGAATCAACAAATCCAACAATTGGCTGAAAATGGTTATTTGGATGGACAAGACTGGGACACTTCTCAAGATACCCCTCAAAACGCTACAAATGATAATTTACCAGCAACCTCTGATGATACTTCCGAAAATGAATCCACTCCCCCAGTAGAGGCCGATATTTGGGTGGCCAGTGATGGGTCGGGGGACTATGCCAATATTCAGGAAGCTATAGATGCAGCCAATGATGAGGCTAAAATCGGTATTCGAGCTGGTGACTATTATTCTACTACTCCTGGACAGCCTTGTCTCGTCATGAATAAACCAGTTTTTTTAATTGGTGAGAGTTCTGATGCTACTCAGGTGAAACTTCATGGACAAGTACAGGTAAATACTCAGGAGGGTGGCCTAAAAAACATTAGCATTAGTGGAGAAAGTGGCGCTGCTGTAAACATAGAACGAGGCAATATTGCCTTGGAAAATACAGAAATACTGATGGGAATCAATGCTCAAGGCAAGGCTTCAGTCATCTTATCAGATAGCAAAATACACGGAAGCACTACCAATGGTATTCGCATCGAAGCTGGTATGCTACTCATGGAAAATACAGAGGTCTATAGTAATGCTTTTGATGGTATTTTTATCTCTCCTGAGGGTAGTTATACGCTTAAAAACTCTCATATACACGACAACCAACGCTATGGGATCAACTCTCGCACGATGCTGGGACGAGGAATCATTGAAGATACTCGTTTCAATAGTAACGAATACGGGGGTGTGTTGGTACTCAATGGCCAACATGTAAGCATTAAAGGCTGTGCCATTAATTTTAATACTGGCCCTGGCATATATGTCAATGAAAGTAAAGTAACCATTACTGGATGCGACTTGGCTGGAAACCGAGGTGGAAGCATAGAACAACATGGAAATAGTACGGTAAATGCGGCTAATAACCAAGAGTAGTTGTTTGGATAATGAATCCCAAACAAACGAATATTACAGGTAGAAACTCATTCCCTGCAAGGCAGATATTCCTTTTTTAATATAAGATTAGAAGAAATCCAAAAACTAGTTTTTCTTAAGCCGTTACTTTTTGCTACAGTTCAAAAAGTAACCCAAAACGCTGCCGTTGTAACTTGTTAGGGCTAAGGCGGAATTTTAAGAATACAAACGCTAACAAGTATTTCCCTTGATAAAGCCAAATAAAATCACTGTAAAAAGATCAAGTAGTAAACTCTATTCATTGATTAATCATCAAATTATTGATCTACAGCTGGTATTCACTTGCCAGTTTTAACAACTTCGTCATAGAAACACTATTGCCAGTGCACACTCCCACGATGTTTTGCCCTAGTTGATGAGTTTTATCGCTTAGTAATAATGCTAAAGTAACTGCCGCCCCCCCTTCGAGTACTTGCTTCTCGGTATGCAATGCATACACCATTGCTTGAGCAATTTGTTCTTCGGATACTAAAGTAAACTCATCTACAAACTGACGACACATTTCAAAAGTGTATTGATTGTCCTCTGAAATAGGCCCTGAAAGTGCATCTGCCAGGGTTTCAGCTTCTCCTACCTGTACAATGTGGCCAGCTCGCACACTATTATAAATCGCAGGTTCCTGATCGTTGGTCACTCCTATTATGCGAATGTGAGGAGCAATAGATTTTATGACAAAGGCAATTCCTCCCATAAGTCCTCCCCCACTTACTGGAGCCACCAAGGTGTCTAAATTGGGGCTTTGTTCTAAAATTTCGAGGGCAGTCGTACCTTGCCCTGCAATTACATCTGGGTCATCAAATGCCGAAATATATCTTAGTCCTTGTTTGTCTGCCACTAAAAGCGCTTCCTGCGTAGCCTCGTCTTGGTCTTTTCCTACTACAGTTACTTCAGCACCAAGTGCTTTCATTGCATTTACCTTTACATCGGGCACTAGATCAGAAATATAAATAGTAGCTTTAATGCCTAACTTTTTAGCTACGTAAGCAATCGCTTTTCCGTGATTACCAGTAGACACTGTAATTACTCCTCGTTTTTGTTCCGCTGGACTTAAGCTCAAAATGGCATTGGCTGCTCCTCGCAATTTAAATGCTCCAGTAGGCTGCAGATTTTCCAGTTTTAGCGAGACATTTCTCTCCCATTTAGATGATAGATAAGCCGATGGTACCAAAGGAGTGTATTGTATCAAAGAATTGATACGCCGCCTCGCTTCGTAAATTTTGTGTAATGTAATATCCTTAAATTGGGTCATATCTGTGGTTATTAAAATAAATCAGTAAAACAGGTTTTGGAAAGTGATCTTACGGAGTCTGCCAGATTTTTCATTAATAAATAATGGTTTTGCATTGCTGGCTCAGGGTTAAGTACATGGTATTGACGATAACGCCAAAAAGCAGTAGCCGCAGCCGCATATACTATAAAAGCCTGTAAAGCCTCTATTTCTACATCTAGTAGTTGAATTACTTGTTGATAACCCAACAGCAAATGTTTTACTTGCGCTAAATCTACTTCTGTGCTTTGGCTACATACGCCTGTAATTGTCATTCCCAGATCAAATACCCGGTAATAATCACTGGCTTCTTCAAAATCCATAATAATGGCTTTGGATTGTACAGCATCTACAATGATATTATTGTAAAATAAATCTGAATGAATCAATGCCTTGGGCAAATTGGGTAAGTTGTATTCCGACACATATTGTTGAATTTCTTTTAACCAAATATAAAATACCGAGTTAGGAGCATATGTTTCCATTTCGGCAAAAGCTTCTAAGCCGTAATCTATAGTTTTGGGTACATAATCGGGCGCAGCAAGTAAATGCAACTTACCCAATTGTTGTCCAACAGATTCTAATAAGTGAGAAGGTAAACTTTCCATCACTTGCCCAATTAGATATTCTTTGAGTATTACAGGTTTCCCCTCCCAAAACTCTACTAATTGTTGTGAAAGATTTCGAATGACTTTAGAAGTACTAAAACCAGCTTGATGCAAATATTCTAACAAACCGGCCAGCTCTTGGGTTTGTTGAGCATTTTTGGCTTCACATATCGTCAGTACCAACTGAGCCTCAGGAGTACTGATCCAATAATTGGTATTGGCTGACCCTCCCTCTAAAAGTTTCCAATCGGTAACAGTAGCAATGCCATATCTACTCAAAATGGCTTGTATAGCTGTTTTTTGTAAAATCGTATATTGTGCCATTTTATCAATTATGAATATAAAGCCTCCTGTGTCTTTGTCCAATTACTCTCCATTGCATGTATCAACGCCTCTTCCAAATAAGGTTGATCACATAAGCGTACCTGCTGACAATACTTTTTGGCAGTTTCTATACTTTCGTGTAATGCGGCCTGGGGTAAAGTTTGGGTATCTAATGCTTGTCTTATAACCGCTGGAAACTTTGCCGGATGCGCGGTAGCCAAGCAAATTAGTTTGCCTTCTGGCAACGTATCTCTCAATGCATCTGCAGCAGCTACTGCCACCGCACCATGAGGATCAAGCAGATATTCTTCTGCTTCATAGGTTTTTTGAATGCTCTCGATAGTTTGTTTATCAGTCACACTATACGATAAAAAACCTCTCTTGAGGTTTGCATAATCATCTCCCTGAAACTCTATCACTCCATTGTTGGCAAACTCCTGCATCCAGCGGTTGATTTTTTGTGGATGTTGGCCTGTCGCAAAATACAGGTAACGCCAAAAGTTATAAGGGATCAAAATATCTATTGCTGAAGAAGGGGTTTCTATAATGTCTTGCTTAGAAAATATGCCTGTTGAGAAAATGCGATGTAAACAAGCATTGCTATTGTTGGCACAAATAAACGTATGTACTGGAAGCCCCATCATTCTTGCCAATGAACCCGCACAAAGGTTACCAAAAGCCCCAGAAGGTATCGCCATATGAATAGGTTCGCCTGTCTCCTCGGCCAATTGCAGATATCCATAAAAATAATGGACAGTTTGCATCATCACTCGCCCCCAATTAATAGAATTTACACTAGAGAGTCTCAGTTTTTCCTTGAAGCTTTGATTGGCATATAGGTTAGCAATGACTACATCCAGATCGTCTCCCCCATCTGGGCAATTATAAACCCCAACGGGATGCACATTAGAAGCTCCTAAGGTAGTCATTTGTCGTTCCTGTTCTTCGGTAATTTTATCTTTAGGATATAATACCCAAGCATCAAGAGAAGGCTTATTGGCTGCATAATATGCAGTAGCAGGCCCTGTATCGCCGGTGGTGGCCACAATGATTGACAAACGTTCGTTTCTTCGCTGTAAGAAAAAATCTACCAGATTTACCAAAAATGCTAAGCCGATGTCTTTGAACGAAATAGTAGGCCCATGAAACAGCTCCATGATGTAGGTTTGTGATCTCGATTTTAGCGGATGTAATGGAATTACTTCTTCTTTTGAGAATGTACCATAGGCATTGTGTAGCAAATGTCTTAATTCTGACTCTGATACAATACTACGATCTATAAATAAAGATAAAATCTCAAATGCTAAATCTACATAACTCAAGTTGGCCCATTCTTTTAGTTGTTCTTTAGATACTTTGGGCAAATACTCTGGTACATACAATCCACCATCTGCGGCAAATCCATCTAAAATGGCTGTTTCAAAATCTACTGGTTTCCCTCCGCCTTTGTTACTAATGTATTGCATAAGTCTAGTCTTGAGTGTTCAAATAGTTGATATAAACGGCCTGAGAAATCATAATATCTTGCACAGCTACTCCTGTAAGGTCAGCAACACTAATTTGTTCACCGCTAGTACGTTGCAGGCCTTCATTTTGGATCGCCACGCCTAATTCTACAATACGATTAGCGTCAAGCTTACCATCCAAAGTAGCACGATAAACCTCACCTCGGCTTTTGCTTTGGGCAATACTATCAGCAATTACTAAATCTGCTTTTCCTAATAATTCACTGGCAAGTTCTTGTTTGGTAGAGGTATCTGAGCCTACTGCTGTGATGTGAGTACCAGGCAACACATCGGTGGCTTGTAACAAGGGGGTTTCGGTGGGAGTAGTGGTTACAATTAAGTTACAATGTTGGGCTACTTCGGCAGGAGTTTCTGCAATGTTTATCTCTAATTCGCCTTCCATTGCTGTTTTAAACTGCTGGACATTGGCTCGGTTTCGTCCCCAAACCCACACTTTGCGACAAGAGGTTACTTTTTGCAAATACTCCAGTTGCAATCGTGCCTGAATACCTGTACCCAAAATCCCAATTGCCTTGACTGCTTTTGGAGCAAAATAACGAGCTACTAGCGCTCCAGCAGCGGCCGTGCGAATATCGGTAAGTTTGCCTTCATCTAATAAAATTGCTTTAGGCTCACCAGTGAGTTGGCTAAACAAAAGCATTAGTCCTTGACTAGAAGCAACCCCAAACTTAGGGTTATCATAAAACCCAGAAGCGATTTTGATACAATAGTAGTCAGTTTGCTTGATGTAGCCATACTTAATGTGAGCTTCTCCTTTGGGTTTGTCAAACAATAACTCGCCTACAGGTGGTACCACTGCTTGATCGTTGCTGTATTGGATAAAGCCGTGCTCCATCGCTCCAATGACATCAATGTTTTTTAAAGCTGATAAAATATCTGAGAGTTGAATAATGGTTGCCATATTTATTTTTTTGACGGAGAGAAAGGTTCTGTAATTATTTTATATTGTTGAATTTCATCCAAAGTCATCCAATGGATACTATCTGCGGGAGCAGCTTTTAAGGTATACCAATAGAAATCACTGGGAATGTTCATTTCATCATAATATTTGAGATACTTCTCATGTTCTTTATGGTTTTTAGGATATTCCAATGCTGTTTTTTCATCTCCTCTCCAGGAATGCACACCCAGTTTTGCAGTGGCGTGGATATTTCTCTTCTTTCCTGCCAAAAACATATCAGTACCGCCTGAAGCCACCCATCCGTTTTTTGGAACATAAGTATTAACCCCTCGTTTTCTTATTTCCCTGGATGCCAGTAAATTTACTTCGTCATCCATTGATCCAGGCACTTCTTCCATCACCAAGGTAGTAATTTCGTTATTCTGATTAAAAACCCTACGAATGTCTTTGAGTGTTCCTGCGTAAATGACTCCTTTCATATACACTGAATCTCTTGTTTTTTGCCCTTTTTTAAAATAAAAGGTTGCTGCTTGTTCTCCTTCTCTTTTTAAAAACTGTCTTTGTTTACCAGCTCGGCAAGAGGTAATCGCAACAATAGATCCTAGAATGATGACGATAATCATCGCAAAATTTAAAATACCTTTTCTCATAAAACAACTAATTTAAAAGTTAGATTGTACATATGAGGTGTGATAGACCTGGCACAAAAAAAGCCTCCACACACCTCAATACATCGAAATATATTTAAGGTATGTGGAGGCTTCCACAAGAGATTCACTTAGCTTTCCCAATTTCTTCCTTAAGTTAGAAAACAAGTGAGTAATGCAAGATTACATCATCTCTTCTGGTAGCAAATGTATAAAAAATATAAATTGAAGGCAAAAATTAAACATTCCTGGCAAAAATCAATGTAGAGCCCAATGAAGAAATATTAGGCGAATGGAATCTAAATTATCACCCATCTACAGTGGTATTATAACGACATTTTAACAGTGACCAACCAACGGGTTTGGTTTGTATGTACCAATCTTGCTTCTAAATTGGTTCTTAAAGGCCAGACATTCATTGTAAAAGATGCTTTAATTATTCCTCGTAATCGTATTCAATCTGTGAGTTCTGAAAACTCTATGCTGAACAAAAAAATCTTTTTGAAGACTGATAATGGGACATTACACACTTTAGAAAGGGGTTTACAGAGCATCAAAAAAATTTTAGAGGTACTTCTATAAATTTTGCCTACCAAAAATCGCCTTAATTTTTATAACATTCCTTACTTTTGCTTGCGAACTCATCTTAATTTTTAATAATGGCTACAAATCACTCATTTTGTCCATTGACTTTTAGATTTTTTAGCTAAAGCAGAGCTCGTCGCAGCAAAGCTGCAGACTCGGTTATCCCCGTAGCGCTGCTATGACTCAAAAAAATCTCATCGTCACTAAACAAAAGCAGAAATTTTCGCGGCATTCAAAAAGTCTAGATGAGTTCGGCAATATAAACCCAACGCTTAAATAACATGAGCCTCGACATTATTGAACTCACCCGCGCCCGGGAATCACGTGCTGCTATTGAAAAATTGTACATCGAAATGCGCCACATTTTTAATAGTGGTTCTTATAGTCCTTCCAATATTTCAGGAGAAGTACTTTCGGAAGCCTTGCATACGCTTCGCCCCGAAATTTATGGTTCTATTACCGATATGGAAAAGGTAGAGCTCAACGGGTTAGTGTATGTCATGGAGCGTTTACCTAAAGGAATAGAGGAATGCCGCTTTATCCGATTGATTTCAGATGAGGGCTACAGCAGTTCAGGATTTGAGGTAATTATTCCAGCCAAACGTCGTCGTAATTGCTACAAAGTAGACAAGGACATTATGTTGATAGAGGTGACTCGAGGGCGTAGCGAGATTTATGATATATTAACTCACCTCACTTTTATGTTTAATGAGGCTGCCAAGATTAGGTTACATGCCTTTGACAAACAAGGTAATAAAACCAAAGAATGGGAACAGCTAGAACGATTGGTAGAAGGTGAGGTAAAGCTGGACGAACAAAACCGGGATTTGGCTTTTAGCTATTTAAGTAATTTGCTGGGTCGTACTTTTGAGCAAACCAAGCAAGCTTACTTTCGTTTTGCAGAAACGGCGCCCCAAAACAATGGCTTGTTTCATATTGTATATTGGTTGGGAAAAGTGGCCCATGCTGCTGAGTTTAACAAAGAACCTATCCAAATTTCTTTTACCCCTACCCTACGCGATCGTATTGGGCATCATATTCATGGGGAGCAATGGGCAAATAATATCAAAAAACACCTGATTGAACACAATTTGATAGACCGCCCCATTCATATCATCAGTGCCAATATGCACAGTGTGATGAATAGTTTATGTGCGGTAAGTGCTTTGAAAGAAGATTTTCCAAAGCATAAAAAGGTGGCTGACATCGCGCTTGAGTTGAGCAAACACAATAATAGACCACTGAATAGTAAGGTTCGCCTTCATGCGGAAAGCTGTGGGATGTTGCTATTGCCTGATACTACTGGTACCAACCTGGCGGTACAAATTTTTGATACTACTTTGCTTGATATCAATAATTTGCCTCAAGAAGTAAAAGCCGATAAAACATTTGTGAAAGAAACTAAACCAGTGATCATCGTAATGGATTATGCTTTTGGTGAACAAGCTTATGAAACCATGGATGAGTTGCTGAAACCCTACCAGAATAAGAAACTACAAGTGAAGTCTATTTCTATTATGGGAAAAGCAGGTATTTTACACGGAGGCAAAGGTGATTTGATGATCCCCACTGCACATGTGTTTGAGGGTACTGCTGATAATTATCCCATTGAGAATGACTTTAATAAAACTGATTTTGAGGGGTTTGACCTCAGTGTATACGAAGGCCCAATGATTTCAGTACTGGGTACATCGCTGCAAAACCGTGATGTATTGGCCTACTTCCGTAATTCATCGTGGCGAGCAGTAGGGCTGGAAATGGAAGGGGCACATTACCAAAAAGCGATTCAGGCTGGCGCTAAGATTCGCAACAACGTCTCGTCTGACATTATCGTAAGGTATGCTTATTATGCATCTGATAACCCATTAATTACGGGGGGCACATTGGCTTCAGGTAGCCTGGGTAGTGTAGGGGTAAAACCCACTTATTTGATTACTACTAAGATTTTAAATAAAATATTAAACCCACCAGCTCAATAGTCATATACACTTTTTAAGTACTCGTTTTACTCAAATATGCTCTTTAACTCTTTAGAATTTGCCATATTTCTTCCTTTGGTTTATACACTCTATTGGTTAATCAGCAAACGAGGACATCAGGCTCAAAACCTGGTTCTATTACTGGCCAGTTACTTTTTTTATGCCTGGTGGGATTGGCGTTTTTTGGGCTTAATTTTGGCCAGTTCTCTGATAGATTATCAGGTAGGCCTTCAGTTGGCAAAAACGAAAGCTCCTCAGCAAAGAAAGTGGTGGCTTTATCTAAGTTTGAGCACCAACCTGGGGCTTTTGGTGTTTTTTAAATACTTCAATTTTTTTATCGATAGCTTTGCTCAGGCGTTTTCATTGCTGGGAGTATCATTACAACCTTCACAACTCACTCTTATTTTGCCAGTGGGTATTAGCTTTTATACCTTTCAGACTTTGAGCTATACACTAGATGTTTATCGTCATAAAATTAAGCCCACCAACAACCTTTTATCTTTCCTTTGTTTCGTAAGTTTTTTCCCTCAACTGGTAGCTGGCCCTATCGAACGAGCCAGTCATTTGTTGCCTCAGTTTCATCAAAATCGCGTTTTTAATTATGCCCAAACCATTGATGGTTTGCGACAAATTTTGTGGGGGATTTTCAAAAAAATTGTGATTGCCGACAGCTGCGCCAATTATGCAAACGACATCTTTGCGCATTCATCGCATTATGCAGGAAGCACCCTGCTTTTGGGGGCTTTTTTCTTTGCTATTCAGATTTATGGTGATTTCTCAGGCTATTCTGACATTGCCATTGGTACCGCTAAACTTTTTAGCATTCGTCTGAGTCAAAACTTTGCCAATCCCTACTTTGCCACCAACATTGCCGACTTTTGGCGACGTTGGCATATTTCGCTCACACAATGGTTTAGAGATTATGTATATATTCCATTAGGAGGCAATAGAGGCACTTCCTGGCAAAGAATCGCTAATATTTTGATCGTATTTCTATTGAGTGGATTATGGCATGGGGCCAATTGGACTTTCATAGCCTGGGGGGCATTGCATGCCTTGTTATTTCTACCGCTTATTTTTTGGCGTTATGGTCAGTCTCCCCTTGTTAAACAATCAAAATCTACAATGTTGTGGCAAGGTTTACAAATCATTTTCACTTTTAGCCTTACAACCTTAGCCTGGATTTTCTTTAGAGCAGAAGATATTTCGCAAGCATTGAATTATTACCAAGGCATTGTCACCCATGAGTTTATGACCAAAACCTCGCTGGTGCACTTGACACACAACAGTCGCAATATCCTTATTGTAATTGTGTTTGCGGTAGAATGGTGGCAGCGTAAACAAGCCCATGCCCTGGATTTTAGCCAAACCCGATTGCCCTGGTACTTTCGTTGGGGCATTTATTATGGATTAATTTTAGCCATTGCTGTTTTAAGAAGTAGTGCTAAAACTTTTATTTACTTTCAGTTTTAATTACTCCTCCCTCCTATGAAACGACTTATCATACGATTGATCTTGTTTTTTCTGCCTCTGGCCCTATTGTTTTTAGGCGGAGAGTATATTATTACTCAAGGTTTGCAAAAATCTAATTATAACTTTTACAAGGAATGGAACGAAATTACTAAAGGTAAAGTCAACGCCGATGTAATCATTAATGGGAGTTCTCGAGCCTGGGTACATGTTTCCCCAAAGATTTTAGATTCTGTATTAAAGGTAAATGCCTATAATTTAGGTTTCAATGATCTGGAGTTTCGGGCACAATATCATAAATTCCAGGAATACCTGATGTACAACGCGCCTCCCAAAATTGTGGTACAAACGCTGGATGTTTTTTCCTTAAAATCTCGTGACTATTTATTTGATCCAGCACAATACCTCCCTTTTTTCACACATCCATCAGTCCGTAAATGCACCCAACATAGCAGTTTATTTTCTAAAGTGGACTTTTATTTACCACTTATACGCTACTTCAAGTATCGTTCTATTGCTAAATTAGGGGTAAAAGAATTTTTTAGCCCCAGCACTCATCCCAATACACGCTACAAGGGCTACAAGGGTCTTGACCGCACCTGGACAACCAAGGTACCTCAGGATACCAATATGTTTCATCAGGAAAAAGTAATTCCCATAGCAAAGTATAATATTCAATTATTGGATCGCTTTCTGAAAGAATGCCAGCAGCAAAAGATCAAGGTTGTCTTAGTATATCCTCCTGAGTTTATTGACGGACAAAGTCATCATATCAATCGCCGAGAAGTGATGAAAATATATCAAAGTTTGGCTAAAAAGTATAAGGTAAAACTCTTGGATTATTCTCAAGATGAAATCTCTCATCAAAAACAGTTATTCTATAATGTGCAGCATCTCAATCGTAAGGGTGCAGAAACATTTAGTAAAAAACTGGCCTTGGACATTCAGAAGCTAATCAATTAAAAGTCTTCGTTTATGTATCACTATTCCATCGCTTGTGCACTTCCTGCAGAAACATTTCTCGATAAATTTTACCAATAGGTAACCACTCCTTCTCTATTTTCAGTTGGTGCTTTTCTATAGTACTAATCTTTGCAAATGCCACAATGTATGATTTATGAATCCGACAAAACAAGTCATTTGGTAACAAATCCAATACTTCAGGCATGCTTAGCCTTGCCAATAATTTTTGGATGTACCCTTGCAACACAAAGTTTACATAATTGCCATCACTTTCTACAAATAAAATGTCATCTATTCTAATTTTATGCAATTGGGTTCCACTTTTGATAAGTACAAAGTTTTCTCGCGTGGTATCTGGTTCAGGAGTATTAGGCTCTATTGATAAGCTCGTGCCAGGTGATGTTCGCAAACGTTTATGTTCCAGTACTTTATTAGCTGCCACCATAAAGCGTTTAAAATCAATAGGTTTAAGCAAATAGTCAAGCGCGTTTAGTTCATAACTTTCTACTGCATATTCGCTATAAGCAGTGGTGAAAATCACCATATATTTTTGGAGGATAATCCGGGCAAAATCAATCCCAGATAAATCGGGCATATTGATATCCAAAAAAATCAAATCTACTGGATGCTGTTGCAAATAATCGAGAGCTTGAGTAGGGTCACGAAATACTTCTTTAAGATCCAGAAAAGACACTTTAGAAGCGTGTAGTTTTATTACTTCCAAAGCCATAGGCTCGTCGTCCAGTGCTATACAATTGATCATAAGTTTATCTTTAATGCTACCTGATATTCATTACTGGCTTGCTGTATATCCAATTGGTATTGTTGAGGGTAAATCAACTCCAGGCGCCTCTTTACATTGGCCAGCCCCAAGCCAGAAGCTTCATCCAAGCTTTTTTTAGTGTGATTAATGGTATTGCATACTTCAAAAAACAATTGACTATCGGTTATTTTCAATAAAATTTTTATCAGCGTCTTTGATTTCAAACTCAACCCATGTTTAAAGGCATTTTCAATAAAAGGTATGAATAGCATAGGGGCTACTTCCTGTTGAGTTACTTCACCTTGCACATCAAACTTAATATAAATATCATCTTCATCGGCAATCCGCAAATGTTGTAACGCCAAATAATCTTCAATATAATCCAGTTCTTTTTTTAGCTGTACTTTATCACCACTGCTTTCGTGCAACGTGTAGCGCATCAACATAGAGAGTTTAGAAATACCTTCTGCAGTTTCCTGAATTTTCTCTTGCAAAGCCAGCGAGTATAGATTATTTAAGCAATTGAATAAAAAATGGGGATTGATTTGGGTCCGTAAAAAAGCCAATTCAGTTTTAAGTTTTTCTTCTAATAATTGTCGTTTAGAACGCTCATTTCTTATCCAATCACGAATAGCAGCATACGCAATAGAAGCTATTAAGATAATGCTGTTTCCAAGCCCTTCCAGTAGCAAAATATTGAACAACAACGTATCTGCATCAATTATCTTTTTGGGATAATAATACCGAATTAGTCCATAATCAATCATTGACTCTATCGCAATAAACCCTACATGCAACAAAAAAGCATACAATATATACTGATACCAGTGGTTTCGCCTAAAGTATTTGACAAAAAGCCATAAACTATTACTATAAAACAACGCCACATTAAAAACTAGCCCTACGCTTAATGGTCCCAAAAGTGTGTTATTGGTTCCTTTGAATTCGCCATAGGTCATGTTAGCTCCAATCAAGTAAAACAATAGTAGGCTACTTAACCAAAAAACAACATGAAGTGTGACAATAAGTTTATTGAGATTGGATCGTGATTTTTTCATAGCCTAAAAATACGAAACCTTCTATGCTTCAAATAACTTGTGGGATGAACCATTACTAAATTGTTACAAACATTCTTTTTTTGGGACAAACATCTTTCAAAACTTTTCCCTGCACTTACCCTACTTATTTCGTGCTGTACATCCCTCCGATTTTTCCAGCTCCTTTCTATTCCTCAGTTTTGAAGTGTTCTCCAAAAATTTAATCACTTAAAAAAAAACATATTTCCATGAAAAGAATTTGCCTCATAGGTTTGTTGATTTTGCTAGCGTTTGCCCAACTACAAGCCCAAAATAATATTGAAGACCTGAAAGAAAAATATCGAAAGTCGATTGCTGAAGCTATGAAAAAATACAAAGTAGTAGGTACCAGCATCGCGCTTGTGCATGGTGATCGTACTATCTGGGCCGAAGGCTTTGGTTTCGCTGACAAAAAAACACAAAAGAAGACTTCTACTGATACTAAATTTATGCTGGGTTCAGTCACTAAAGTATTTACTACCACAGCTTTAATGAAACTTCAGGAGCAAGGCAAATTGAATATTAATCAGCCACTAAAGAAATACCTACCCAACTTTAATATACGCTCTCGCTTTGGTAGCATTCGTCAGGTCACGCTTAAAAATATTCTCACCCACCACTCCGGGTTACCTTCTGACTTTTTGAGAGGTCTTATGGGTACTCAAGTAGAAGATTTTACTAAAATAATAGACTATGTAAATCAAAGTACAATGGCGCTTCCACCCAATTTGATAAAGGCTTATTCCAATGTGGGATTCTCATTGCTCGGTTGTGCTATTCAGGACGTCTCCAAGGAAAAATACCCTAGCTATCTCAAGAAAAATATATTTTCTCCACTACAAATGAATCATAGTGGCTTTTACCAAGGAGGTCGTTTCCCTCTGGGTTTTACCCAATATTATGATCATGAGGGAAAACTAGCACAAGAAATCGCCATTAGGGATGTACCTGCTGGTGCGATGTACTCAAGTGTAAATGATTTAACTAAGTTTTTGAAAGCTTTATATCCCAACTCCAACACTCAACAAATATTGAAGCCCAGTACTTTAAATGAAATCTTCATGCCACAAAATGTTAGCTATCCTCTTGATTTTGGTAATAAACAGGCTTTGTGCTGGTTTATGAGCGAGGATCCGAAGTTTGGGAAAATATTTAGACATGGTGGGGATACCAAATATACACATACTATCATTGCTGTAATTCCTTCACTCAAAATAGGAGTGGCATTTTTAAGCAACTCGGAAAAGGGTAATAAGATCAGAAAAGTAGCGCTCCAGTTAATGAAAGAATATGCTACACTCAAAGGGCTGGCTCGTCAACAGAGTATTTCAAAAACTCCGCGCGACTTCACCAAATATACTATTGTGAAAAAGAGTGCTGATCAATTACAACAATATACAGGTAGTTATGCCAATCCTAGTATAGGCATATTCAAGGTAAAACTGAAAAATGACACATTACAAGCAAACTTAGGGGGTACTTTTGGACAGTTTATTCCAACCAAAAGTGGAGAGTTTTTGGTAAAAGTTCCAGGGCCAGGAATTATTCCTCAAATAAGAATTAGCTTTGAGCAAGTAGCAGGCTATCAGCTTATGACTCAAACCCAGGCCGGAGAATCAAAAGAGATTTTGGGTAATAAGGTAGACTTAAAATCTCTCAATAAATTGTGGAAAATGAGGGTTGGCAAATATAAGGTTATCAATGCTTTACCAGGAGGATTCGAGGTTTTCTCAAACTTTAATGTTGTTTTAAATGATAATCATTTAGTCATTACCTTGAAGCAAAACCTAAGCGGAGGAAAAATAACAATGGCTATTCAGCCTGAAAATAACAATGAAGGTTATACCTTAGGACTTGGGCGACAAGCAGGTAACTATGTACGTTTTGCTAAAAATAACCAAGGCCAAGAGGTGCTTCATTTTTATGGTTATCAGTTGTTAAAGCAGTAATACTCACTCATAAAAAATGCCCATTCACTGTTTTGTAAATGGGCATTGGTTTTATGAAGTCAAGGCGACTTCTATATCTAAAAGAGTTACTACTTCTTTGTAGTATCAGTTTTAGTAGTATCCTTCTTTGTGTCACTTTTGATATCTCCAGTCTTGCCTGATTTATACTCCTCATTCAATCCTTTCAATATCTCCATTGTCACATCCATTTCAGCTTTACCATACATTACTGAACTGGTCACTACACTTTTGGTCAAGATTAAGTCAATGCTATTCTTTTCTGCATATCTTTTCAAAAAGTCATTGATGTTTTCTCTCAGTTTTTGAGATAGCTTATCTGACTCGCTCAACAACTCACGCTGACGTACACGTCCATAAGCTTCTAGCTCTTGTTGTCTTGCTGCCAAAGACTTTTTGGTTTGCTCTACATTGTTTAAAGTCATAGTACCCGCAGTACGCTGAAAAGAAGCCACTTGGTTTTGGAAAGTTTGTCCACGTGAACTCAAATCTGCTCTTACCTCATTTTCTTTTTGCTTAAGATCTTTTCTCACTCTTTTGGCAAACTCGTATTGAGATTGTAACGTGTCAATGTTTACATAAACAATTTTAAGCCCACCAGTAGACACTGAGCTATTAGAAGTACTAGCACTTTCTGTATTATTGGTCTTGTTATTGTCAGAGGTTTGGTTATTGTTACCACCACATCCATACAACACAGTCGCTACTAAAGCAACCATTAGTAATCGTCTCATCATGAATATCCGTTTACGCTAAAAAACATTTTCAAAAAACTTCGGGCAAATATACAAAATTTCACCTTTGTTGATAATCATTCGCTAGTGTATATCTAGTTTTTGCCCTATTGTATTACAGATACCTCACATTGTGGTCTACCCTTACGCCAAACCCAATATAATTTGTCATATTGATTACCTTCCTAAACTATTGAAAATGTTAAATTTGCTCGTAAGTAACAGATTCTTAAAATCTTGTTAAAAAAAACTGTGTTTACAACTTGATCCAAAACAGTTGAACGTTTCCCAAGGTTCTGCTGTTAGAGTGTAGAAAAATTTAGGTAAGTAACATTATAACCCGTTTTTGAAAGAAATTATGGCGGCGATCATAGTCCTGACTCTGTACGGCATAGCCATGCTTTTTATTTTTAGCTACAATGTCATGCAACTTCAGTTGGTTTACCATTACTGGAAGTTTAAGCGTAGCCGAAAAAAGCTTCCTCCTGCCCCTCCTCACAAGGTACTTCCCAAAGATTTACCCATTGTTACCATTCAATTACCCATTTATAATGAATTGTATGTGGTACAACGCCTGATAGATGCAGTGGCCGCCCTGGATTATCCTAAAGACAAACTAGAGATACAGGTGTTAGACGACTCCAATGACGAAACCGTGCAATTAATTGCTGATAAGGTAGCCGAACATCAGCAACGTGGGGTTTGGATTGAACATGTTCGTCGCGATAATCGCCAAGGTTTCAAAGCAGGCGCACTTGCTTATGGTCTCCAGATTTCTCAGGGAGAATATGTAGCCATTTTTGATGCTGATTTTGTACCTCCAGCTCATTTCTTACAAAAAACATTGCCTGAGTTCAACAATGATAAAATAGGCATGGTACAAACTCGCTGGGAACATCTTAATGAGAACTACTCACTGATGACCCAACTTCAAGCATTTTGTTTGAATGCTCACTTTACCATTGAACAGCTAGGACGTCACGCACAAGGGCATTTGATCAATTTTAATGGTACTGCTGGGGTTTGGCGTAAGCAATGCATTGAGGATGCGGGAGGCTGGCAATCAGATACACTTACCGAGGATTTAGATTTAAGTTACCGAGCCCAACTCAATGGATGGGAATTTAAATATTTGGAAGACATAGGTACACCAGCTGAGCTTCCAGTAGCCATGAACGCCCTCAAAACTCAACAATTTCGCTGGACTAAAGGAGCAGCTGAATGCGCCAAAAAGAATCTGCGAAAAGTGTTCAAGAATCCTGACCTAAAACGAGGCACCAAGATTCACGCAACTTTTCATTTGCTGAATAGCTCTATGTTTATTTTTGTCGTGTTGGTATCCTTGTTAAGCCTGCCACTACTATACATCAAAGAAGGGTTCTCTCAATATGCCCAAATCATTATGTATTTTAGCTTCTTCTTGACAGGAACAGTTTTTCTAGGCTTATTCTATTGGTTTTCTACTGGGATCAAAGCCTTAAAACCTGCCAAAAGACGCTGGTATTTCTTTACTCGTTTTCCTTTGTTTTTAGCCATGTATACCGGACTTTCGCTACACAATGCAATGGCTGTAATAGAAGGGCTTTCAGGCAAAAAAACGGCTTTTATACGCACCCCAAAATTCAACATTACCCAACGCAAAGACCAACAATGGAAAGCCAACAAATATCTTAAAAAGAACCTAAGTTTACTCACCATCCTTGAGGCCTTTATGGCTATTTATTTCCTGGCAGGTATTGTTATTGGTTTTCTGCTTGAAGATTACGGTTTAATGCCTTTTCACTTGATGTTGGCAGCTGGTTTTGGTTATATTTCTTTTTATTCGATATGGCACTCGAGAATCAGTCGCGCATAGCAATTACTCTCAAAGCATTGGTTTTTACCCTTTTGTCAGCAGGTGGGTATGTAGCCATTAGTTACTTTACCAATCGGGTATGGTTTTACCAGTTTATTAGCCTGTATGCGGGTTTGTTTGTGTTGTATTTTGCATTTGTGCAATGGTATCTCAATCTCAAGGAAGAGTTAACTATTCGCCATATCCAAATTATTGGCGTGTTGTTGCGATTGTCAGCATTTTTTATGATTCCCAACCTGTCTGATGATTTTTTTCGCTTTTATTGGGATGGAAAATTGCTCTTCCACGGTTATAACCCCTACTTGATTTTACCAAAAGATTTTATTGGTACTCCTGAAGCTGCTAAGTTAGGATTTACTCAAGAGCTTTACCAAGCCATGAATTCTCAAACTCACTACACTATTTATCCTCCTTTCAACCAAGCCCTTTTTGCCACTTCTCCTGGTTTGTTTCCGCACAATTTATTAGGAGGAGCCATTGTTATGAGGGTCTGGATTCTATTAGGGGAAATTGGTCTATTATGGTTATTACCTAAGTTACTCAAAATCTTGAATCAATCCCCAAAAGGGGTAGCTTGGTATGCATTGAATCCTTATATTGTGTTGGAGCTTACGGCCAATTTACATTTTGAAGGGGTAATGATTTTTATGTTATTGTTGGCCTTTTATTGGTTAATCAAGGGAGGTTATCTACTTACTAATGAGCACCAAGGCAATACTCATTATTTATTACCTATTCAGATAAAGCTTTTTGAAATAACTCTACCTGATAGATCGGCTGTAAAACCCAAATACCTCATTCTTTCGACCATTGCTTTTACACTGGCAGTCAATACCAAATTGATTCCTCTGATATTTCTACCACCATTACTACTGTTTTTGGGTTGGAGACGAAGCCTTATCTATTATAGTATTGTCATTGGACTTACCACATTTCTGTTTTCGTTTTTTATCACGCCCGATTTTATTGCCAAGTTTCAGGATAGTTTCAATCTCTATTTTCAAAAGTTTGAGTTCAATGCCAGCGTATATTATGTGCTTCGCTGGATTGGTTATCAAACCCACGGCTACAACCTTATTGCAGTATTTGGCATTGCACTATCAATTATTTCTACACTTGGGGCACTCACGATTGCCCTTTACCCGATTAGAAGGGCACAAGCCAAACATCTGGCAGTCAAAATGTTGTTTATCCTGACATTTTATTATTTGATGGCCACCATTGTACATCCTTGGTATATCAGCGTAATCATGACTTTGGCCATTTTTACACCATACCGCTTTCCAATGATCTGGTCGGCTATGTTAGGGCTTACCTATTATGCTTATAGCACTAATCCTTATAAAGAGAATTTGTATTTGGTAGCAGTGGAGTATTTGGTAGTAATTGGATGGTTGGTTTGGGAGCTAGTGGCTTTTTATAGCTCCCAGAAACAACTTAATGTTCGCTAAAAATGTAGTTTACTTCCATCATAACAAACTTTACCAAGTGTATTATTTTCTTCCTAAATAATCTTTAGGTCCCTTGATTGTTACAAGCAGTTTTATCTGTACGTGAATTACAAGTAACAGCACCACCCTTGCTCTTTGGTGGAGTTAGTCCTTTTCCATAAATTTCTTGCATCTGTTTTGGACTCAAGGCCATAAATTTTGAGAATTTATTATTTTTCATTGTTGTATTGAATTTTAAGAGTGAATAATCATCTATTTTAAAACCTACTATACTATTGACAAAGTCGCCTTATCATCTACCATTAGCTCTACCCTCTTTTATACTAAGGTTGGTCAATTCTAACACTTTCTTATAGTACAAAGAACAACAAAAAATAAGAAAATCATTTGGACATATAATGCACTCATCTAGACATATCGTTCATTTATTGATATAGTCAGTTTACCATTATTTTCATAAGGATATCAATTAAAACCTTGTTAATACGTAAACCCTAATAATCAAAAATAAACGAATTTATTAGGGGCAACTATTTCCAAACTCATCTTTTAATTGATTTATTATAATTACATCACCTTCAACGACCTCCTAACTATCAGTCAAGCACTGTTCTGCACCATTTTTCACTTTTCACTTTTAGCTTTTCACTTAAAACTGTGGCACTTACTTTGCAATAAAAGGAATGAAACCTCTGATGAGGTTTACACCAGAGAATCATAACGGTTGATAAACAGATGAAGAAAATCATACATCCCCCAAAAGAAGACTGGGCACAGCTCCAAGAACGTACTTTTGAAACTTACGAAGCACTTGAAAAGGCCGTAAAGCCTATCTTACGCAGAGTGCAGCGGGAGGGTGACAAAGCACTCCGTAGTTTTGTTTTTAAGTATGACCGGGTACGTATCAAGCGTTTTCAGCTCACTCCAGAAGAGTTAGCCGATGCAAGCAATCACGTGAGTGATGAACTCAAACAAGCCATCAATACTGCAAAATACAATATTGCTACCTTTCATCTTACCCAACACAAAGCCGTTAAAAAAATAGAAACTACTGAAGGGGTATTTAGCTGGCAAAAAAGTGTGCCCATTTCCAAAGTGGGACTTTATGTTCCCAGTACGGGAGATGCACCTCTTTATTCACATATTTTGATGATGGGGATTCTGGCCAATATTGCGGGATGTAAAGAAATTGTGCTATGTACTGCACCCAATCACGAAGGACGAATTCACCCTATTATTTTGTACACTGCCAATTTGCTCAATATCAAAAAAGTATATCGAGTAGGTGGAGTACAAGCCATTGCAGCCATGGCTTATGGCACTGAAACAATTCCAAAAGTGGACAAAATCTTTGGCCCTAGTAACGAATACGTTTCTACTGCTAAGCAATTGGTAAGCAAAAATGATGTGGCGATTGATATGCCAGTTGGACCTTCCGAATTATGCTATATCGCCGATCAATCTACCAATCCCATATTTGCCGCTGCCGATATTTTGGCACATGCCGAGCAGAGCGCACATAATCAGTTGGTGGTGTTGGCTAACTCAGAAGAAGTAGCTGATAAAATTTTGACTGAAGTCGAAAAACAACGTCAGGAAGTAGAATTAAAAAAAGAATCTACCGAAGAGGCTCTAGACAATGCTAAGATGGTGGTTTGCAAAAGCAATGTAGAATCTATTGCCTTTGCCAATGAATATGCTCCTGAAAACTTGGTATTGGCCATTGATAATGCGGAAGCAGTAGGTGATCGTATTTTGAATGCAAGTTCTATTCATTTAGGTCATTTAACCTCTCCTACGATTGGTTATTACGCTGCGGGCCCAAATCACATATTACCTTCTAATGGATTTGCCAGCTCCTATAGTGGACTTACGGTGGATAGTTTTGTAAAGAAAATTAACTTTCAGCAGGTCACTGCCAAGGGTTTAAAAAGTATTGGCAATACCGTAGAATTAATGTCAGAAGCGGAAGAATTATTGGGACGTAAAAACTCTGTAACTCAACGCTTGAATAATGCTGAATAAAATCTTGATCCTGATAAAATAGATTATAAAGTGTAAGGAATGGGTAACCCCATTCCTTTTTTTAATATTTTACATACTCAATCCACGTTTGATTGGTTATTATTGTACCTACTTACAGAAATTTAACTCTTACAAATATGAAATTTCGCTATTTATTTGTTTTCAGCCTTGCTGCTCTGTGGTTGAGCAGTTGCACCATTCAACAGCATGTACATTTTAATCGTGACTTATCAGGTAAAGTAACCTCAACAATAGATATGTCTATGTTGAAAACAATGATGAGTCAAATGCCCAAGGACTCAGGTACGAGTAGCATGCCTATGCCTAATATGGGAATGATGATGGATTCGCTCTCCAAAAGTCCCGAAATGAGTAAAATCAAAGACATTGAAGGAATCAGTAATGTTAAGATTAACATGGATAAGAAAACCAATGTATTGACAATGTCTTATGATTTTAAAAATATAGATGCACTCAATCGAGCAATGGCTCAGGGAGGTACTGGAGCACCTGGCGGAGGAATGGGAATGATGTCACAACAAATGCCTAAACCCTCCACTCCTAAAGATTTTAAATATTTTACCAAAAGAGGTCGATACATTACTTTCAGAATGCCTAAATCAGAGGTTCCTAAAGAAATGGAAAGTGGTATGAAGCAAAATCCTATGATGAGCGGTGAAATGATGCGCTTTGAATACAAAATCTCTTTTGAGCGAAAAATTAAAAAGGTAAAAACCGAAAATAATATTTTCAAAAGCGATAACTATATAGAATACAAAACGAATATTGAAGAGTTGATGAAGGAAAAAAAACCACTTGAGGTAAAGATCAAGTATCGTTAAATTTTATTGTTTAATGGCTAAGTGGTCATATAATACATTACCATTTAGCCATTAAACAATCATTTAAATTTATAGCATCTTAGCCATTAACTCTTTCAACAATTTAGCTGCAACCATCGCGGTTACTCCCCCTCTATCTCTCCTTGGATTTAGTTCCACAATATCTGCTCCTACAATATTAGCTTTCAAATTTTGGATCATACCAATCAGTTCACGGGTATTCATACCACCTGGCTCATGATGTGACACTCCTGGGGCAAACGCAGGATCCAATACATCCAAATCCACTGAAATGTAAACTGGATTGCTAAAGTTTTTAAATAACTGTCCTTGCCAATCCTTCATGGGTATAATTTCTACTCCAAACCTTTTGGCTTGATCTCGCTGATGAGGGTTCATCGTACGAATACCGACTTGTACCAACCGTTGGGCAAGTTTGGCTTCCATGATACGAGCAAATGGACTGGCATGTGAATAAGGATTTTCCTCAAAATCGTCGTATAAATCAGGGTGTGCATCTAAATGCAAAATGGTAAGTTTGGGATAGCGTTGAGCATATGCTTTTATTACTGGATAGGTAATAGAATGATCGCCTCCCAATGAAATAATCTTCACGTCTTTTTCCAGTAAGGTATTAATGTCCTCTGAAATTTGACGAATAGCCTTTTCTCCTTCTTCTAACTCAAGATTCCCTACATCTAACCAGGATATATTCTTGGATAAGTCTACTTCATTTTCTGCACACATGTTTGAAGAATCAGAATGCAAAGCATCTCTTATAGCTTGCGGAGCAAGGCGTGCTCCTTCCATAAAAGAGGAATTTTCGTCGATAGGAACTCCCACAATAGCCAGGCGTGTAGTAGAAAAACCCTGAAATGAAATTTCATCAGTAAATGGCATAATTCGTTGTTAAGTAGTCAATAAATAATTGTTGTAATCTTTCTGGTAAATGATCAGTGGTTGATGATCATTAGTTTGGTAACATACACATTTTTGAGGGCAAAAAAAAAGTCAGGAGGTATACTCCTGACTTGGTTATATCTTTTAGGGAAGATTATTTCTTGATATTCACAAATAAAGCAAAGAAAGAATATTTATCTCCCAAATCTTTAATTTTTACTTCCAGGTTATCCGAGGTCAATGCTACTTGTACCAAACCAATACCTGCTCCTCTACTTTCCCCCTCTGATGGTGCATCTCTTAGCTTACGCTTATACTCACGCAATGCCTCTCGGTCAAGTGAATTCACTGTTTTGCATTTTTCCAGTAGTAATGGAACCGCATTTTTATTTACAAGATTACCTGTAATTACTTTATAATGATCTTCTAACTGAAGAATTACAATCGTTCCTACTTTGTCCTGATCACCAAAGTGATTAACTTCTTTTGAATAATATAATACGTTTTGGGTAAGCTCCATAAACACTGAGAACACTTTCTTTCCTACCCGACGATTGTCTTGTAATTTAGATCTAATATCACGGCTAAACTCTGATAATAGTACATCAGTTAGAGGCCCTTTGTAGGACAGTATGATATTGTCATTATTAAGTTGGGCGTAATATTCAAAAAAATCAAAGTTTTCGTTTGCTTCAGTTGTAGTTTCTTCTAAACTCATAATGCTTGCTATAAGTTAATATGACAAAGTAACCTTAAACTATCTTTGGATACAGATGGAAAAGGAATTTTAACACTTAGTACTTGCTTGCAAGGCTCTTTGTCTTGATCCTATTCCAGAAATATATTAATTAGCGATTAATTCTAAGCTAAGAAATAATGAGCACTTTTGTAGCTAAGGCTCTTGACTCTTAGGCACTAGCAGACAGAACACAAAAATAGTTCCAACTCTACAAATTAACCTATTACCTCAAAATTATCAAAACTCTGAGAGTTTTCAAAAATTAAAATTCAGCACAATCTCAGATAAAATCAATCATCTTTATACCCGTATTCCCATGATGGTCATGTCGTCTCGTTGCTCTGCATCTTTTTGATGACTACTAATTTTATCTAGCAAGATTGTTTTTTGCTCGGTCATTGGTAAATGCGCGTGTTTATCAAAAAAATCTTTCATTTGCAGAGAACCAAACTTTTGTCCCGCAGGATCACATAATCCCAATAGGCCATCAGTAGTAAGGTACAAAGCCCCTCCTGATTCTAACAGTAGTTCCTGGTTAGTAAATACTCTCTTCTTACGTTGTAAACCTCCTATCACTTTTCTATCTCCTCTTAGTTCTTTTAAAGGTGTATCTTCTGATATTTTATAATATAGTGGACGTCTTGCTCCCGTAAAAGATACAAGGGTTTGTTTTCCTCCTTGTAGCTTCTCTAAGCGACAAAAGCATACATCCATACCATCTACATTATAGGTTTCTTCTTGCTTAAGGGATAGCCTTATTTTAATATTGAGCATTTCCAGTACTCGCACAGGGTCAAAAAAGTGTCGTTGATTCACTATCTCGTTGAGCAAAGTGTTGCCAATCATACTCATAAATGCTCCTGGTACTCCATGTCCAGTGCAGTCTATCACTGCTATAAATGTGATGCTTTTGTTTTTTTCGCCAGTGATTTGTTCATACACGTTTTCAGAAATATGTGAGAACCAATAAAAATCACCTGAAACAATATCTTTGGGACGATATAAAATAAAATAATCATCTAATACAGACTTTATCACATTTTCGTCAGGTAGTATGGCTTTTTGGATGGTTTCGGCATAACGTATACCAGAAGTGTAATAATGATTCCGCTCTTCTACGAGCTTCAGAGCCTCTTCTTTTTCCTTTTTTTCAACTTGCAGTTCTTCTAACGTTTCCTGAAGACTTTCGGCCTGAGCCATAATTACTTCTTGTTGCTGCTCAAGTTTTACATTTTTATAGATCAAATCTCCTCTCTGCTCTTCAAGCTTCTGGAAACTAGCTTGTACCTTGTCTCTTTGTTTGGTAATTTCTTCAGTTCTTTCGCTTACTAATGTCTCTAGTCTTTCTGTTTCACTACGAAGTCGGTACGCATTCCACCAAAAAAACAGGACAAACAGAAGTGCTATTAAAAGTAAAATAACAATATTCATCCAATTGGTAAGATACCAGGCAGCCCGAATTGTAAACTTAAACGAAGCTATTTTGCCAATCGTCCCTTTGTTGTTTCTCACTTTTACCCGAAATACATAATCTCCTGCGGGCAAATTTGTGTATTCTTTAGTTGGATTTATAGCCCAGCCTGACCATTCCTGATCATAACCTTCTAAAAAGAACTGAAACTGATTGGGTTGTTTAAAAGGAAGGTAACTTGAGGCTACAGTGAACCGAAAATCATTAATCTTATAATTATAAACAGTCTGAGCATTTTTACTTTGGTATTCTCCTCCAAACAATATGGAATCCTGGCCTGCGGCTCTTTCCCACTCTACTAACCTTATTAATGCAGTAAAAGAAGTGTCTTGTTTGGTAGCATATGTTAAGTCATAGGATAACAACTGATCACTTACGCTAAATAATGCGTTTTGCTTATCTAGAAAATGGATAAACGGTGATTGTTTGAGTTTTACGATGTCATGAAAAAGAACCTTCTTACGATAACCAGTCTGGTTAGCTGTTTTTTCTAATACAATAATGTCTCGGTCTGATAATACCCAAATATTTTTGTTGGCATCTTCACTAATCCATAGTATAGGAGATTTTTCACCTATTTGTTCTGTTAATGGATGTAACTCAAATTTATCCTTAGTAGCGTTGTATTGAAATATTCCTTTTTTGGTAGCAATTACAACTTGTTTTTGAACGTAAAATACTCGGTTGTTTGCAAAAGAAGGCAGTCCATTCGTTTTTCCATAAAACCTGATATTCGTCACACTATCTGCTTGATCAGTCAATTTTAACCTCACAACTCCATTATTTGCGTTTGAAGTCCAAACAAAACCATTGGCATCAGGTACTACTCGAGACAACTCATCAAAAGCCATTTTTACTCCCTTTACTTTTGCATATGTTGACTTTCCTTGCTGAATAAAATTTGCTTTGTAAAGACCATCGTCGGTACACATCAACCAAACATTCTGATTTGCAGTATCTAGAGGAGCTATTTGTATTACATTACCTCGAAAAGATAAAGGACTTACTTTGTTTCCTTGTACCTCAAAAACACATTTAGAATGTCCACTGAGCAGGTATTGATCTGTCACTTTAGCGAAACTTCTGTTTAATCCATTCGATTTGGGCAGCTGTATAAATTGTCCCGAATAGCTTTGAGCATCTCGCTTAAAGATCCCTTGTGAGGTTCCTATATATAAATCCTCTTTGAATTGAATGGCATCATAAGGGATGCCTGACAGTCCTAGCTTTTCATTATATACCCTTAAAGGAGAAAAAATATCTATTTGAGTAATTCCTTGGGTAAAACCAAGCCATAGGCGTTGCTGATAATCCAAAAATAACGAGAAAATAACATTGGAAGGCAAGCCAGACCTTTTGCTGATTTTTTGAATAATATTCCCGTTACTATCTAATAAAAGTAAACCATTATCAAGGGTTGCAAAAGCAAAATAATAGGGCGACAGGCGTATTCCTGTATATAATTGAGTAGATTTTAAGGTAGTATTTACCAGTTTATTCCATTCTGAAAATGTTTGACCATTATATACATAAATACCATCGTATTGGGTGCCAATTAAAATCTGTTTTTGATTGTAAGATAAAAAGCATTGTACTTTTTTAGAAGCAATAATTTCGCTCCCTTCTACAAACTTTAATTCTTCTCTATGTAGTAAAAAGAGCCCTCTCTTACTTTCCTGTACAAATACGCGTTGCTCTGATTGAAAAATATTGAGAAACTTAGTTTGAGGTGCTATATGTTTAAACTTTTGAGAAGCAATATTGTAAATGTACAGTCCTTCAGAACTAAAAAATACAACCTGTGAGGAGGTGGCTACAATCTTGGTAAATATTGGCAAAGGTTGTTGAAAACGTTTTATTTGGCTAGCCAGGGAGACAAAGGTAAAATTTGCTTGTTTATCAGGTATAAAATAGCCAAGCATTCCATTTCCGCCTACGTAAATTTTATCGTTTATACAAGCAACTGCCTTAAGAGAGGTTTGTTCTGGGGTTTGGTGTTGTCGCCAATTGATCCCATCAAATTCAATTAGACCATTATTGTTGGCAATAAAAATAATCCCTCTACTATCCTGAACAATTTGATAATTGTGAGATAGCATTGGATAATCTGCTAGGGCATAATTTTTCATCAAGGGCAGCCCTTTTTTTGGGATGTTTAGCTTGCGATCGTTTTGTGCAAGCAAAGCACTCCAGCTCCCAAAAAGGAAGACCAACCCAAATAAAAGTTTTTGCATCGTATCCATCAACAAAATCATCAACCAATGTTATGCCACTATACTATATACAGTCGAAGAACCCATACGATTGATTACTTTTAGGTTGTTTCTTAGTAAAGGATAATTGATTATTAAATTTTTAAGATTCTCTACCAAGGCTATCAACATCACACCTCAATACCAATAAGCAAGATATCGTCTCGTTGTTCAGCATCTTGCTGAAATTGATCTAATGCTTGTTCAATAGTATTTCTTTGTTCACTAATAGATATCTCTATGCTATCTTGCAATACTTTTCTAAAACGCTTAGTACCAAAACTTTTACGTCTGGGGTTGGGTGTATCTACAAAACCATCTGAGGAAAGGTAAATACGATCACCGATATTTAATTTTATCTCTTTACTAATAAAGCTCTTTCGGTCATTATCTTGCCAACCACCTATCGAAAACCGGTCTCCTTTTTCTTCTATAAGCTCACCCTCATGGGTATAATACAAGCTTCTTTTAGCACCAGCAAAACACACGTTGGTTTGTTCGTTTCCTGGCTCAATAGTGCAAAGGCAAACATCCATTCCTTCTCGGTTACTACTTTTTTGTTGGTTCAAGTCTTCATACACACTTTTATCAAGTAGCTTGAGTATTTCAGAAGGGTTTGTTACTTTCTTTTCATTAACAATTTGGTTAAGTAATGTATTGCCAATCATACTCATAAAGGCCCCTGGTACTCCATGTCCAGTACAATCTACTGCTGCTACTACTATTTTTTCATCGTTAATTTTACTCATCCAATAAAAGTCTCCAGAAACAATATCTTTGGGGCGATATATCACAAAACTATCTTTCAATACACGCTGAAGTTTTTCTTGAGAAGGTAAAATTGCTTGTTGGATGTTTTGGGCATAGTAAATACTGGTGGTAATCAATTTATTTTGTCGTTCCAGATTTTTACTTTTTGATGCCAGGCTTTCTTGAGTAGCTACCAACTCTTCTACATTTTGCCGCATTTCTTCTTCCTGCGCATGAAGTACATCATTGGCTTCTTCCAGGTCTATTTTTTGGTTTTCCAGCGTCTGTTTTTGTTCTTCTAGCTGTTTAAGTGCTTTGGTTAAGACTAACTCACTTGACTTAATTCGTTGATTTTGCCGTTCGAGCTCTTTTTGTTTTTTACCCATCACCTCATGAATCGCTCTCAACTCTTCCACATTCTGTCGCATTTCTTCTTCTTGTGCTTGCAGAATATCTTTTTGCTCTTCAGACTCATGTAATAGTCTATTGGTTTTTTTGTTGGCTTGAATATTAAGAATGGTAGAAGCAATCCGATCGGCTAAAATTTCTATAAAATCAATTTCATGAGTTTCAAACTCTCTAAAAGATCCTACTTCTAATACCCCCACTTCTGTTTGGTTAAAAATCAATGGTACAATCAATAGGTTACCATTTTTAACCTCGCCTGCTCCTAATTTTACTTCAAAGTATTCAGGAGTAACTCCTACTTGATGAATTGTACCTCTTTCTATTAACGCCTGCCCTATAAGGCCAGCTCCAAATTCTCCATCATAAGGGATTTTTTTCTGCTGAATCCGTTCTTCATGTATTCCATAACAAGCAATTAACTCTAACCAAGTCTTTTCCTCTTCTTGTTGTAGTAAAAAGATGGTCCCTTGGTTTCCGCTCAAAAGCTTAATCAATTCACTTAGGATTTTTTGACCCATTACGTGAATATCTATATCACCAGCGCTCAAAATGTGTCCAATCTCGGCAAGCCCATGAGACACCCAAGCTTGCTTTTCGTTTTCTCCTTTAAGCGTGATGAGTTGGTTTCGCGCAGTTATCAAGGTCATAAATAAGCTATCCTCAGCAATAAATCTTCCCTTCTTCTCCATCTCCAGTTCCACCTGATAATTTCCTTTGCCCAGTTCCTCTACAAAATCCCGAACCTCTTTTAAGTTATAAGCAAGATCATTGGTAGCTTCGGCTATTTGCCCCAGCTCATCTTTTTGCTTTATATCGATGTCTTGATCCAACTGTCCTTTGACCATTTTGCTGGAAACTTCGCTGAGCTTTTGCAATGGCTTAAGGGTATACTGCCAAAAAATATACAGCACATATAATAGGATAAATACATTGCTCAAGAGAACAAAACGTCGCCAAAACACTCTATTTGTTTGAGTAGCTTCATTGAGTTCGATTACTCGTTGAATAATTTCATTACCTGTTCTAATAAACTTTTCATTTGATGAAATGGCCTTGAGAAGAATTTGTTTTTGTTGAAGTTTGTCATGTTGAGCATAAAGTTTACTGCTGATTTGAGAAACCTGCTCATTGTATGCAAACCAGTCTTTTTTGAGATTTTGGTGCAATACAAGTAATTCGGGATTAAGGGGAGGCACTAGAAGTTCTTGTTTGTTGATGGTTATCTTTCCGCCAAACTTTAAAGTACGTATTGCAAATTCAATGTCTTGTTTAACTGAATTTAGCTCTTTACGATACGACTCTTCTCCTTGCGCTACTAGTTGGCTTAGATTTAAAACTTTGACCGATAACATTCGGTTTTGCCCAGCGATGTTTACCCAATTGTTGTTTAATCTTACAGACTTGCTCTCAAAACCTCTGAATATCACTTGGCTAGTGATAATAATAAGCATAACCAAAATTAGAGGAAAGAAAATTTTATATCTGATAGAAAGATTATGAAAGTTTTTAGTCAACTTCGTCATAAATCAGTGTATATATGTCCAGTCGAATATGCTTTTATTCTAATTTTTACTACCACAAAAACAATGACAATTTATATAAATTATTTAGATTAACTGGAGTTTAGTCAAATTTTATCAGAAGGGTAATTGTAGTATCCAAAGAATAGATTAAATCTTTATGGCCCACACAGTTATGTCATCTCTCTGATCGGTACCAAGCTGATGTTGATCAAGCGCCTCATTGAGCCTGTCTTTTTGCTCTGCCAAAGATAATGCAGAACAGTTTTGTAATAACTCCTTAAAGCGAACAGTTCCAAACTTTTTCCTTTGTTCATTATTTTGATCTATCATCCCATCAGTGGTCAAATAGATTGTAGTTCCTCTAGGCACAGCGAAAGCTTGCTGAGTAAACTTTGGGTTTTCAAAGTGTTTTCCTCCTCCTATCGACTTACGATTCCCTTTGATCTCAAGTAGTTCATTGCCTCCCTGAGGCACGTAATAAAGTGGTCGTTTGGCACCAGCAAAGGTAATTTGAATTTGTTCAGCATCAATAGGTTCCAGCATACAAAGGCATAAGTCCATTCCATCGGCATTTGCCTGAGATTCTTGACGCAAAGCGAGGCGGGTGAGTTTGTGTAATTCTTCTAATATTTGTGCAGGTTGGGTAATTTCCTGGTCGTTGACAATTTCATTCAACAATGTATAGCCAATCATACTCATAAAAGCCCCTGGTACCCCATGGCCAGTACAATCCACCGCTGCCATCAATATTTTATTTTCAATATTACTCGACAACCAATAAAAATCACCTGATACAATATCTTTAGGGCGGTAAATTACAAAGTAATCCTCTAGCACCTGATCCATACGCTGCCCAAAAGGTAAGATCGCTTGTTGAATAGTCTGCGCATAACGAATACTAGAAGTGATGTCTTGATTTTTTCTATGAATAATTTCATTTGTTTTCTCTAGCACATCTCTTTGACGTTCAATCTCATCTTTCTTCTCTTCTATTTCGTCTTTTTGCTGCTCGATCTCATTTTTTTGGAACTGAATGCTATCACGCTGAAGCTCGATTTCATCTCTTTGGCGCTGTATCTCATCTTTTTGATGAGTCAACTCACGATTTACCGTTTTCAATACTTCTGCCTGAGCAATCATTTCCTCTTTTTGTTGCTCCAACTCAGTATTCTTATTCGTAATTTCTTCTTTTTGTTGTTCTAGTGCGGAATTCTTTGCCGTAATTTCTTCCTTTTGAATCTCGAGAGCATCATTTTTTGAGATAATTTCTTCTTTTTGCTCTTCAAGAATATGATTTTTATTCCGAATTTCAGTCGTTCTTTCTTCAACCTTTTGCTCCAAAAATTCTTTTTGCTGTCGCAAACGACGAGTGTTTAACCAAATGATGCCCCATAGTAATAACAATGCCAAAAGGGTGAAACCAATATAAGCCCAAATGGTGCGATACCAAGGTGGTTTTACAATAAAGGTATAAATTGCTTCCTCGCTTATCTCGCCATACACATTGCGTGCCTTCAGATGAAAAATATAGGTACCAGCTGACAGGTTTGTATATTCTTTTTCTTTATGGTCTGCCCAAGCCGACCATTTTTGATCGAAGCCTTCTAAATAAAAACTATAAAGGATAGACTTAGGGAGTGTATAATAAGGCGTGCTAAATCCAAAACGGAAACTATTCAACTTAAAGGGAAAAGTCTTGATGGCTGATTGTGGTTGTTTTGATAATACACTTCCTACCACATTGCGATACATACCTGCAAAAATCAAGGAATCACGCCCCAAGCCAGTCTCAAGCTCTACCCGATTGATAAATGTATTGAAATCACTTGTGTATTTCTTGTTCAAGTTTCCCTGATAATGAATAATCCCTTCAGAGGTACCCATCATTACCTCTCCACTTTTGAGAGGTACAATACAATAAACTTCGGCACCCTTCAAAGGAGAAAAATGACTATAATTAGTCAGAAACTTTTGTTCTCCACTATCATTTTTTTGAAGTACTCCAATTTTATCTCCTACTTGAAACCAAATATTACCACTAAAATCTTGTACCAAAAAGAAGACTCGTTGCCCTTTTGGCATGTACTGATCTAGTATATCTCTTTTAAATTTATTTTGTTCTTTATCAAAAGTAAATACACCCTTTTCGGTTGCCAGTACAATCCTATTATCCACCTTATAACTTCTAATTTGTAAATTAGAAGGCAGACCGTACTTAGGCGCATCATAAAACTTCAGGTTAATTAAACTATCGGTAGCTTCATCAAGTTGGAAACTAAACACTCCCACATTCTGGTGAGATGTCCAAAATAGCCCCTCTTGATCTCGCAATAAAACATGATGTTGATCAAAGGTTGGTTTATAGCTTTTATATTGTTTAATCTGCTTCCAATTGAGTCCTTTTCGAGAAAGCAAGGTAAGCCCCTCAGCACCCGCTACCAATACTTTGTTGTCTTTTAAAGGAACAAAACCTACTATATGGCTTTGGTCTTGAAATGTTTTTCGGGCTATTGTCCCCTGAATGTTCATCACCCCATTGAAACGCCCTACATATAATTGATTGTCAAACTCAATAAAATCCCAGCTTTGACCTGATCCATTTTTTAATAATTCAAAGTTTGCCCCACCTTCTAAAATATTTTCTTGTTTACCCCAACTTCTGGAATAAAGACCGGGATTGGTAGCCAAGTACAGCTTGTCATTGAATTGACGAATGGCGTTAGTTCCACCATCGATACCCAAACGCTGATCAAAAATGGTAATAGGTAGCCCTACCTGCAACATCGATATACCATTTTCTCCTCCTAACCATAAATTTTGGTTTCTATCCAAGAAAGAGTAATAAATGGAATTGCTCAATAATCCCTTTGGTTGATTGATCAATTGAACAGGATTACCTTGTGTATCTAAAATGAGTACTCCCGCATTGAGGGTTGTAATTAGGTAATATTTGTTTTTTAGAAGTCTGGCGCTATAAATCTCAGCTTTATTCAAAAAAGCAGTCAAATCAGCTCTCCAAGGAGTAAGTTGCTTGCCATCATAAATAAATAAACCCTTAGTACGAGTGGCAATCAGTATTTTATCACTCCCAAACGGCACCATTCCATAGATACGTTCATTGGCAAAAAACTCTCCTCCTGGCACCATCTCCAGGCTATCACCATTGAGTTTCATCAATCCTTTTTCCCACTCCCTCACATACATTGCCTCATTTACCAAAAAACCACGATGAAATAGTTGATCTTTGGTGGGATGAATCACCTTTACTTTCTTCTTAGACTTAGGAACATCTTTTGGAAAAATATACAACCCTGAGAAACTCATCATATAAATGGCTTCTTTAGCAATGTATATATCCCACATGTTATTAAAGTTCCGTTCTTCTTTGGGTATAACTGGTAAAAGTGATTTGTACTCCATCTTACCAAGAGAATCAGGAGCCAAGTAACCTACTTCCCCCAAAGCTCCTGCATAAATTCGCCCCTTTTCATCTTTGGCCAGGGATCTTACTACAGATTTATTGGAGGTGGTAATCAATCGCCAGTTTAAGCCATCAAATTCCAGGATTCCGTCGTTGTTGCCAACATACATCATCCCTCTATTGTCTTGGGTAATGGTCCAGTTTTGAGAAGAAGCCTGGTAATCTTTTGGGGTATGGTTTTTAATGAATGGAATTCCTTTACTTTTGATAAGAAAATCAGTAGGAGACGAGGCTGAGTCACTTTGAGCGATTAATGGCATACAAGCACTCAATAAGTAGCAAAAAAAGAAATATGATATAGTGTAGCCTTTCATTAATAGAAACTCCCTCCGCTTACGTATGCCTTTGTAAAATATTTTTAACCTAAACTCTAATTCATTAGCATTTTATGAAAAAATAATACCAACTTAAACTAGAACAGACAAAAATTAATAAAAAACCCTATTTCGCCAAGAATTAACTTCTGCTGCTTTAATTTAGCTTATAAAACTATGCCTTTTTTAATGGGTTCTTTAGGGTTCTTTGATCAAGATGTAAAGTATGTAAACTTCTCATTTCTTTGAAGCCGTCAGGCAAAGAAGTTAAGGTGGGATTAAAGGAAAGGTCTAAAATCTGTAATTTCTGTAAATTTGTAATGGCTTCTGGTACGTATTCCAAACAATTATTTCGTAAGATTAAACGCTGTAGCTTATGTAGGTTCTGGATATGCTCAGATATTGTAGTTAATTCGTTTGAACTAACATCCAATACCACTAACTCCTGAAGATTGTAAATGCTTTCGGTTAATACTTTAATCCTATTGCCTTTAATACCTCCTAAATCAAGGTATTTTAGGTTCTGAAGAAGTATTACCTGATCTGATACCCACTCAACCTCATTATTACGTAAACTCAAATGCTCTAACTTGGTAAATCCGCCAATGAAATCTTCTACTTTGTCAATGCGATTATTGGCTAGATTTAATTTTTTAAGATTAGTGAGGGATTGAATAGATGAAGGAATGCGAACCAGGCTCATACTCTCTAAATGTAACGTATTAAGTCCTGTCAAGCTCTCCAGGGGTTCAAGATTGAGGTTAATAAAATTGTTACGGCTCAGGTTCAGCTCTACCAATGTAGTTAAGCTTTTAATTTCAGGAGGGATCAATCTCAACTCACAACCACTTAGGTCAAGCTTGGTAAGCTTTTGTTCTAACGCAGTTCTTATTCTTTCCTCAACCAATTGCATCTGACACCTTTTTGTTCATTTTTTTTACTTTTGTTCTAATTTTTCCATCAAAAGGCTAATCTGTGCATCTTTAGCGCGAATAAGTTCTTCCTTGGTTTTGAGTAGCTGTTCTAAGTAGCTAATCTTTTCTTGCAAAATTTTAGGATCTAAGTGCTCCAAACGCTCTTCTTCCGAAGCAAACATATCTCCTTTACCTGTAAGTAACCACTCATAAGTAGTGTTAAATAAACTTACAAATTTCATAATCGCATGCAATGAAACGGCAATTGTACCAGTTTCCATCTGCGATAGCGAAGGTCGAGAAACCCCCACCTTATCTGCCACTTCCTGTTGACTTAATTTTAATTTTCTTCTAATGGCGAAAATTCTATCACCTATGCCGTAGTTATCTTTCATTCCAATAGTTTTTACAAAAGTGTTGGGAAAACTTGAAAATGTAAAGAATATTTACATAATTTACGTTTAACAACACTTAAGGATGGTAAAGTCGACTAAACTGCCTATTCAGAGGGCTTATGAATTGCTCTCTAACACAATTTGTAAAAATTCACAACTAATATAATATTATCAAACCATATTAACCAATAATTTATGTATAGTTTTTTTAATGAATGGTCGGAAGCCAAACTACAGGAGGTATTTGCACTCGAATACCGCCCTACGGTTTTGCTGGACGACTGGCTCAATACACTAGATACACTCTCTGAAGTAGAGATAAGCACCTTAAAGATCTTGCAAAATCGTTTACAAGCGTATGGAACCTATTGGAACAAGTCTGATATGCTTTTCAATTTCATTGCACCTTTGTTTCACCTGGCTGATATGCATACGCCTCATTTTCGCTTATTTCATCAAGAAAACTTGTTTGCCCAAGTATCACAAGCTCATACTTTTTATGACTCCCCCGATTTAGTCGTAGGAGGTGGGCACCAACAATTGGGTAATCCCTATTTTTGTTTAGGTTTATATACTCGTCAAGATTATGACGAATATACTCCTGAAGGGCAGTTCCTGGCGAGCTTATTGGCAGCCCATCACATGAACCAAAATGTATTACCTATTTATGGAGCCTTGGTCGTAGACCAGTACTGGTGGTATTTTGGAGTACTCCAAGGCAATCAATATGCATTGAGTGAGGTTTACCTGGCGCATAAGGATAGCTTGACACAGATTTACCTCATCATTAAGGAACTCAAGCAAATTTTGCTGGATTTACAGCAAGCCAACTCTACTCTCTTTCACTCAAACTCAAATCCTATAACAATGCTCAACTTTCGTGATTGCACCACAGCTCAACTTCGTCGAAAATTTCAACTTAAACGTACTCAAAGTAGCAAATGGCTGAAAAGCTGGCTCAACCAATCGGCTGAGGTATCCAACGCTGAAGAACAAGCTTTGCTGAGGTTACAAGAGAAGCTCATCAAACGGGTAAATAACTGGAATGAGCAAGAGTTGATCAAAAAATTTATTGCACCGTTGGTAGATTTGGTCAACTTTGATACTCCTCATTTTCAAGAGTTTGCCAATCGCCAGCTTTCGGCTCGCATTGGCAGTACTGAGCTTTCGGGTAAAGTAGATGTGATGATTGCCCGAGGATTTGAAGAACCAGAACTGCCTTACTTTTGCTTTCACGAATATAAAAAGGAATGGGGCCCTGAAAATGATCCATTGGGTCAATTGGTAGCAGCTATGTTTGCCGCCCAACAACATAACACCACTCAAGCTACTGATTTACCTGTGTACGGAGCGTATGTCATTGGACGTCATTGGTTTTTTGTCGTACTGTACAAAAACAGCTATTGTGTAAGTCTGGCTTATGATGCTACTAAACGAGAGATCTTTGATATTTATCGGGTTTTAAAAGCACTTAAAGGAATGATTTTGAATCTGGTAGAATGATTAACAGCTAACTTTGTTTTCGGACGATTGCTTGGGTGCAGGTTTTGGCCTGTACCTTTTTTTATTTTGTTAGAATTATAATTTTCCCAAGCCATATACTAATCAAATAACAATCCCAATTTCAAACCCATTTCTCAAAATGAGACAAAATACCTTCATCGCAAATACACAAACTACTGATTAATAACATCTTACCGAAAAGGCATTTTGCTTGAATCATCTTTTAGCAACACTTTGAACCTTAAATAGAAAAGAGATGATTGTATATAAATCGGAAAACATTGTGGTAAAATTTCAGAACAACGAATTACATATCCATAAATCGGGGGAAGTATCTGCACAGGTTTTTGTACAGACTTTGGAGAAGGCCAGAAGCTTTGCTTTAAAAAACCGAGTGACCCAGTGGAAATTTAACTATAATCCACACCCTGCCCAAAAGTCTGCTCAGGCCCCTCCTATTCAAAGGGAAGACTTGTTTGAAACTCAGCAAAAAATCATTGCTAGGGTAAATAAACTGAGTGATAACTTCTCGCGACTATTTGATCAACACGAAGCCCTAAAAGATTCACTCCATTTACAATAAAAAAGGGGCGCACAGCTTATACCCATCTGATACGCCCCGAAGGTGCCTAATTAAAATTTAGGTGCGTTTACCAATTACGCCACTCGCCCAATTTTAGTGGTTAATGATTAACAATAAATGTTTAATCATTGTGGGCGAGGAGGGATTCGAACCACTCAATACCGAATGCACTTGTTGATCTTTCACCACAGAGGTTTTAAATAAGATTGCTGCTCTACCACTGAGCTACCCCGAATTTTTGAGTTCATTAGATTCGGGGAAAGGATTCGAACCTTTGTCCAACAATTGATCATCTGCGAGAAGTCTCCAAATGTTTTTTTACTAATACTATGAAGCAGTACACTGTCGCTTATAGGCTACGCTGCGCACTCTTTTGCAGCGTGCTTTATTAGACTGATACTAAGACTAAAACTAGGCTTCATAAGGTCTTCTTACGAATTGATGATGTCTTTGTTGATAAAATCAAACAATTTTGTCGCTAATTCGCTTTGTTTAGCCTCCGCTTCGTTGGCTTTGGCTCTGGTAGTTTTTACCGCCTCCAGCACTACATCAATGCGCTTGAGCAACTCTGCTTTGTCACGTGTAGAGATTTTGGTACTGGTATATACTGTTTCGTATTTTCCTACTTGTACATCTGTAGTAGATTCACGGATTTCGGCTGGAAAATGCTCAGTAGGTGGATGTACTACAATGTGTTTGGTTCGTTTTTCTGTTTTGTACTTGTGTTCAGCGTCGGTTCTTTTAAAGCCACGACTCTTGGTTTCATCTTCTTTCCAGTCTTTGGTTGGGTCTAAGGTAGGAATAGCCTCATAAAAACGACGAACCTTGGCAATGTAATTCTCAAGGGCAAGCAATGAAGTAGCACTTACTTCTCCATAACTATCTCCTTGAATAATCAATTCGGCTCGAGCCGCTCCCGAAGAGTTTGTTTCCTCTTTGGTGAGGGTGGTATTAAGATATTTGCAAACAATGTCGGCTACATAAGCCACATTCTCAATCACGGTATAATTGATAATCTTATTATCGGTAGTCATACGCTCACCTTCCCCCTCAAGTGGAATCAAAACGCGGGTTAATCCATCAAAGCGACTATCATTCTTTGAAAAGTTAGAGATTTGTTCGTTCAAAAGTTTCTCTGCCTGAGCTTTGTTAGTTGCCTCTACGGCCAATACTGCGTGTAGTTTGTTCTTGTTTCTATTGTTTTTAGTTTCTTCGCTCATTGTTTTAGAGTATCAATGTTCAAGTGTAAATCAATTAGTTAAGAATAGTTTTTACGAAGGTAGGTTCAAAAAGATGTGATTTTTAATCATTTCCTGCTTTTACCTCAATCACTCCGCTGTTATCACGAATTTTTTCCAAGCGAGGAAGACGATATAGTTCAGCAGGTACACTGCTAAATTGGTTGTGACTGATATCAATTGATCTCAACGATACCATGTCCTCAATATGTATTGGAATATCGAACAAATGACATCCTGATAGATTCAAGGTTTCTATTTGATCTAATAGGGCGATTTCTTCGGGAAGTTTGTCTAATTTACAAAAAGAAAGGTCAAGGTGCTTCAGGCCACTTATCTTGCTTAGCTTACGAAATACCCCTTTCAGGTGAAGGTTTTCGTTGAAATTAAGTTTTACCGATTTCAGGTTTGTCAGTTGAGAAACCTCTTCTGGAAAATCTTTAAAATTAGAATAGCCCAAATCTATTGACTCCAATGGAACTATAAAACAAAAATTTACAGGAAACTCCCCCGCCAAACTAGTAAAAGTCAAGGATTTAAGCTTACACAGTTGACTTACTTCAGCAGGCACTGTGTTAAAAAATTGATCGTTACTGATGAATAGCTTCAACTCTTCTAAGGCTACTAACTCCACCAAACCTACCGGAAAAGTTGACAACTTACTCTGGATGTTTAAATACTTAAGGTGAGTAAGGTTGCGGATTTCATCTGAAATGCTGCTCAAATTTCGATTGATAATAGTCAAACTTTCAAGATCAGTCAATTGCCACAAGGCTTCTGGTAAATCTCTTACACTTCCTGCCAATTGTAGTGAGTTGCCTTTTCTTATTTTGTTTAATATATCAGCAATGTCTTCGGTTTGGTGCTTCCAACAAAACTCCCAACTTTGAGTCCAAAAATCTAAAGTATATTTCCCTAAAGTTTTTACATCTAATACTCCTTTTTTATGTACTTGATCAAGCAAATGTGTAAAAATAAATACGCTGGGAATACCACTTTTGGGTACAATCTTGGAAAACACTAAATCGCGTGCTGATTCTACATAAAAACTAGTTGATACCGCTTCTTTTAACAATGGTTTGGCTTGCTGTCGAATAGAGTTTTTGGGATGAAAAAAAGCTAAAGTAAAGAGATAAGTGACTAACTCCTGGCTTGATTTATAATCTGCTGACTGAAAAATTTCGAAAGCCACTGCAATGTTTTTTTCATCAGCGCTTTGCACTAGTTGATGAATTTTGGCTATCTCATGATTATTCATGTTGAAGAAGGTTTTTTGATAAAGTTCTCATCTCGACTTTAAACGTTGAAAGTTACACAATAAACGGCAAGTTTGATAACTCCTAACAATTTGATGATTTATTATTTTAGGATAAAGACTGTGTCAGGTATAGTTTTGGTGAGTGTTTTTTGTAATTATTTCGTAGTAAGTGTTATATAATTCATGCGCATTGTTTTTCGCTCAATTAGAGCCAGATTATTCTTCTATTTTATGACCTTCTTCCTGGTCATTGTTACTTTCGTAAGTATCAACTTATGGCTTGATACTGAGCGAAGTAATGTAGAAAAAATTGATGCTGGACTAGCCACAATAAACTTACAAATATTAACTATCGGCGAGTTGGAACGTGATTTTTTTGAAAATGAAATCACCAATATCAATTTTTATAAATCTCGCTACAGTCCTTATCTTACCCAAAGAGATACCATTGCCCAACGAGTTTTTCTGGATTTAAGAATACTAGCCAGTACCCCTGGAGTAATGTCAACTGGTTTGCACAATACCATCGATAGTATTCAATATGCGCTTATTAATTACGAAAAAGTGTTCAATGAAATGATTCGCTTAATTATTAAGCGGGGGTTTAAAGATACAGGTAAGGAAGGCGAAATGCGGCGTCATATTCACGAAATAGAGAGTTCAAAATACACTCGTGATCTTACCACTCTTTTGATGGCTCGCCGCTTTGAAAAAGATTTTATCATTAGAAAAGATCGAGTGTATGCAAACCAAGTCGATACCGTTACCAAGCAATTAAAAGCAGAAATACAGCTTAAACCCATTAACCTCGAAGAAAAAAAACGCCTGATTAATCAAGTAGATCGCTATTTAATTAGTTTTTTGGATTTTGTAGCTCTTGAAGAAAAAATAGGTTTCAACAACCAATCAGGATTACGTAAGGATTTAAATGACTCCTTTAAGTTAATCAAAAATGCACTACAGAAGATCAATCAAACCCTATTGGCTAAAAACGACCAAAGCCACCGCTACATTCAGCAAAGCAGCCTTATTGTACTTACGTTGTTTATAATCTCTTTTATAGTGTTTAGTTTAGTCATTGCCCGCATATTGAGTAAACCTGTAAGGAAATTATCTGATTCTATCCACGAAATTGTGAGTCAGGATTTCTCAAAACAGGTGCCCTTGGTAGAAATCCAACAACAAGATGAAGTAGGGCATCTTGCCAATGATTTTTCGTTTATGCTGGAGCGTATGCACGACTATATTGGAGAGATTAGGTCTAAATCAAACAATTTAGAGCAAAAGCAGCGCTTATTAATGGATAGCATCCGCTATGCTCAACAAATCCAGCGAGCTATCTTACCCGAAAACGAAGAAATCCAAATGGTATTTGAAGAATCATTTGTGATTTATAAGCCCGCAGAACTCGTTTCGGGAGATTTTTACTGGCTCAATGCCCACGAAAACAAAATATTTTTGGCAGTAGTAGATTGTACTGGCCATGGGGTACCAGGAGCTTTTATGAGCATGATTGGGAACACATTACTCAATAAAATTGTAAAAGAAAATCGCTCTCAAAACCCTTCTGATATTTTAGAGGAACTACATATAGAAGTAAAAATTGCGTTGCATCAAGAAAAACACAAAAACGATGATGGGATGGATGTGGCATTTTGTGCCATAGAAAAGCTACCAAATAATCCCGATGAGGTAAAAATTGTATTTGCAGGAGCTAAACGCCCACTTTGGTATTTTAACAATGGTGAACTCAATGAGATAAGAGGTACTAAACGATCAATCGGAGGACAGAGTAAGTATCGTCCATTCGAAAATCACGCTTTTATGCTGCCTAAAGGAAGCCTTCTTTACCTTGCGTCGGATGGATTCAATGATCAACACAATGTAGAAAGAACGAAATTTGGTAAAATGCGTTTAATGAACCTAATCAAACAACAGGCTCATAACCCATTGGATCAACAATCACGAAATTATCAAAAAGCACTGGAAGATCATATGCAAGGTGAAGTAAAACAAAGAGATGACATTACTTTGATTGGTGTGAAATTATAAACAAGCCTGGAGACTAACCCGCTCATACAATATAATTGAAAACTACCTTATCAATTATGAGAATTTAACCCAAAAAGCACCATTACATAAAATCAATCAGCCTACATATTTCTTGAATCACAAACACTTCTTAACATTTTCGAAAATCTTTAACCAATGCATAACATTGTCTTAAATTATTATCGCTTGGTTTGCATTACTTTTGTGACATTAGGCAGAAAAACTCGATATTTTGGTTATTAGGTTTCATACTATCAAATCCAAGTTGCTATTCTATTTTGCAATTTTTTTGGTGATTACTTTCACCATTATTGCAACCAACTTTTGGTTTGATCAAAAAAAAGAAAAAATTGAACAAATCGCCCTGCAATTACAATCAATCAACCTCAATACTCAGATCATCAATCGTCTGGAAAGCGAGTTTTTCAAGGATGAAATTATTAACCCTCAATTCTACATCACAGGCAATAGCAAATATCTCAAACAACGAGATTCTCTGCTGATTCAAGTAAGAAAAGCGTTAAAATCACTGGAAAACAATCAAGAGACAGCCTCTTTTAACATTAACAATAAGATTGACAGCATTGTAAGTCATTACAACGAATATGAAAGCATCTTCGCTCAATTAGTGAATCTTATCAAACACCGAGGATTTAAAGATTATGGACTTGAAGGCTACATGCGTGATGCCATACATCGGGTAGAGGATTCAGGAAAAGTACATTTACCCAATCGCCATAAGCTGACAGTATTAATGATCCGTCGCCACGAGAAGGATTTTATTCTTCGGAAGCAGCCTTTTTACATAGATTACCTTAATAAAGAAGTAAATAAACTACGCAGCTATGTAAAAACCAGTGTATGGCCTACCCGAGTGCAATACCGTTTGGATGGAGACCTAGAGCTGTATCAAGAATTATTTATTGCGTTAGCAGAAGTAGAAGCAACTATAGGTTATAATAATGGGCAAGGCATTCGTCAGGATTTAAAAATATTGGCTGAGAATATCAAGGTAAAATTAGACAGGTTCAACCAAGTAATTATGGTCTCTTCTCAAGCATTGGAGAGCCAAATTACTATCACACTTTTCTTGATAATGACTGCTTGCCTGGTACTCATTGTAATCTTGGGGTACACTATTACAAGAATGTTGAGCCGTCCCATTCGTCGTCTATCCAACTCGATTGGAGAGGTAATTCAAAGTAACTTTTCAAGAAACAACAAACTATTACAACTTGATACCAAAGATGAAATTGGGATGTTATCCAAAGATTTTGCTTATATGCTTGAAACCGTCCATTCTACGATGGATGAAATCAGACAAAAGTCTGCCAAGATAGAAGAAAAGCAAACGCTATTAATGGATAGCTTACGCTATGCCAAACAAATTCAGCAAGCCATTTTACCCGAAGCTTATGAATTTGAGGGAGTATTTCAGGATTACTTTATCATCTTTAAGGCGCAACAGGTGGTATCTGGTGATTTTTACTGGCTACATCAGCGAGGCAATAAGACTTTTATAGCTGTAGTAGATTGCACTGGGCATGGGGTGCCTGGAGCTTTTATGAGTATGATCGGAAACACGCTATTACACGAAATAGTGAACGAAAAAAACCTGGAAGAACCTGCCCTCATTTTAGAAGTACTTCATCTGGAGATTCGCATTGCTCTACGGCAAGAACAGAAAAAGAATGATGATGGAATGGATATTGGCCTTTGTTTGATAGAAGACATTCCCGAAAAATCTAATGATCGTCAAGTAACCTTTGCTGGTGCACGCCGTCCCTTGCTATATTCTATGGCACAAACCCAGTCTTATTACTCTGCTAATCAGCCCAATATATCTATACATTCTTTGAGTTATCAAAGTCACCAAATGCAATCCTCTTCTTCCAAAAATAAAGCACCTATTGAAGAAGTTGTGGAAGGCAAACTTTTCACAATTAAAGGTACCAAGAGATCTATTGGAGGCTTACACCGTTACGAAGATCGCCCTTTTACCAACCAAGTAATACAGCTACCCAAAGGTACCATTCTGTATCTTACTTCTGATGGTTATACTGACCAACACAACATTAAAAGAGAAAAATTGGGCCGACACCGCTTAAACGAATTAATAGGAGCAGTAAGTCACTTAACACTTCCTCAACAAAAAACAGCACTTATCAATGAGCTTGATCGCCATATGAAAAATGAGGTACCTCAAAGAGACGATATTACGATCTTAGGAGTTCAAATCTAAATCCCAGTTGTTAGACTTGTATTATTTAATCCTAGAACTCATCTCGACTTTTAATAATGCATTACAAATCACTCATTTTACCCATTGATTTCGAGATTTTTTAGCTAAAGCAGAGCTCGTCGCAGCAAAGCTGCAGACTCGGTTATCACCGTAGCGCTGCTATGCTTCAAAAAAATCTCTTTAACACTGAGCAAAAGCAGTAATTTTCATCAACATTCAAAAAGTCGAGACGAGTTCCTAGATATAAGATACTTGTTACTTACTAATGACCTAGTATCTTTGCGAGTCAAAATCAATTTATAGATTCATGAGAACATACGACAATATAAACATCGGCGATGAAGAAGTATTGGTACAACCCATCACTGACGAATTAGTAAGGCAATTTGCTGAGATTTCTGGTGACAAAAACCCTTTGCATCTTGATGAAGAATTTGCGAAGACTACTCAATTCAAAGCCAGAATAGCTCATGGAGCACTGTTGATTAGTTTTATTTCTACTGCATTGTATAATTTTGCGGGTCAGGGAGCCATTGCACTGTCTCAAGATGTGAAGTTCTTACGACCTATTTATATTGGTGATACCATGACACTTACTGCCAAAGTAGTAGCCAAAGAAATGCGTAGAGGCCAGGGAGTAGTTCGTCTTGAAATCAAGTGTAAAAACCCTAAAGGCAAAGATGCCATTACTGGAGTAAGTGAAATTATTGCTCCTCAAGAAAAGAACTAAGTTAGTTTTGTTGACTTGCAATGGGGATACAGTGATTAATAACTATCTGTTTAACAGTATTTTAACAGCGCAGCAACGTTGCAAACAAATATTTTTAAATGGAAAAGTATTTTCTTTGTAGAAGGCTATTTAAAAAAGCATGAAACACCCTTTATGTTTTTTTTGTTCATGAGGCATATAGGCTCATTCAATAGCACATACCATCTAACCATTGTTAAAATCCTAGAACATCTGCATTGGTTATCGGATGATTATTGAGGACAAATTTTATTCAAATGAAAATAGGAATTGTTTGTTACCCCACCTTTGGAGGTAGTGGAGTTGTAGCAACTGAATTAGGCAAGGCACTGGCACAAAAAGGTCATAAAGTTCACTTTATTACTTACTCTCAACCAGTAAGACTCGACTTTTTTAATGAAAACCTTTTTTATCACCAGGTATACATCCCTAATTATCCACTCTTTCAATACCGCCCTTACGAACTGGCGCTTACCAGCAAAATGGTCAACGTGGTTCAATACGAAAAACTTGACCTTCTACACGTACATTATGCCATACCCCATGCATCGGCAGCGTATATGGCTAAACAAATTTTAAAATCTGAAGGTATTTCGATGCCTGTAATCACGACCTTGCACGGTACTGATATTACATTAGTAGGTAAAGATCCCTCGTTTGCCCCAGTAGTTACCCTAAGTATTAATGAATCGGATGGGGTAACTGCGGTTTCGCAAAGCCTCAAAGAAGATACTTACCAGCATTTTAAGATTCGTAATGGCATAGAAGTAATCCCTAACTTCATAGACCTGGGCCGCTTCAAAAAACAAAAAAAAGAGCACTTCAAAAAAGCCATTTGTCCCAATGGCGAAAAATTATTGGTTCACACATCCAACTTCCGAAAGGTAAAACGGATTCAGGATGTTATTTATACCTTTAGTAAAGTAGTTAAAGAAATGCCTGCCAAATTATTGTTGGTAGGTGATGGCCCCGAAAGAAGCAACATGGAAGCCTTGTGTAGAGAACTGGGCACTTGCGAAGATGTGAGCTTTCTGGGAAAAATAGATGCAGTAGAAGAAGTGCTTTCAGTAGCTGATTTGTTTTTAATGCCTTCTGAGAAAGAAAGTTTTGGTTTGGCTGCATTAGAAGCCATGGCTTGTGAAGTACCTGTGATTTCGTCTAATGCTGGAGGCATACCTGAGGTAAACATTGATGGAAAAACTGGATTTATAAGTAATGTGGGAGATGTGGAAAGTATGGGTAAAAATGCTTTGTATGTTTTACAAGATGAAAACTTACCAACTTTTAAAGCCAACGCATTGGCCAGAGCCAAAGAGTTTGACTTAACCCATATCCTACCTTTGTATGAAAATTATTATCAAAAAATACTAGAAAAAGTAAAAACGAAGACGTTGGTATAATAGAATGACTTAATAGTTATATGGTTAAATTGTTTTGTGATGCATTGCAAAACCATTTAGCCATATAACCATTAAACCTTCTCCTTTATTGCGCCGTGTCAGCAAAGTCCATTACACAGTTGTAGCGGTATTGCTTATGAGGTTCGATAGACACCCCTACATATTTAAAACCTTTCTTAAGAATATTTTTACGATGCCCTAACGAAGATACCCCATCATCGATCAAAAGCTGCATCACAATGCCTATAGCATCACTATAACCATAAGAACAGTTTTCCCCCCAGGTATATCCCTTAAAATACTTTCTGATACGTTTGTTTGGGCTGGTACCATCACTTGAGTTATGGCCAATTTTCCCAGTTTTACCCATATCCTGTGCGTGATAATCTGCGGCTTTTGTCAAACTTTCCGAAGGTTTCAAAGGCTCTAAGCCTCTGGTTCTTCTTAAATCACGATAGAGCGACTTCACGTACTGATTATCTTGCATTCCTTTTTCTTTTACATGGGCATCCAGATAATTTCGGATAAATTTATTACCATCGTTACGGGCAACATTCATCAAATAAATTACTCGTTGCTCTTCGGCAGTAAGATAGCTTACTCCTTTGGCAGTATTTAGATTTTGGGCCTTACCTGTCCAGGCCAACAACATCAACAGAGATAGAGTTAATAGGTATTTATAGTTCATTTTGTAAGTTTAAAAGATGATTGTTTCGTAAATGAATATACGAAAAAAACAACGTGGGTTTGCAAAACAACGACCAATCCATTCCTATATTATACCAAATTTACCCGTAAAATGTCTATCAATAATCTCTTTCAATTGATCCGTAATCAGTCAAAATATAACCTCTCAGGTATCAAAAATGAATACCTCATTACCCAAATTCATCATCATCAACAAAAAGCTGGCATTACAGATGATACTGCATTTTATGAGTATCTACTAAAAGATTCGCAAGCTTTAAAAAACCTAACAGAAGCTTGTCTAAACAATGCCACTCGTTTTTTCCGCAATCCTCAGTTGTTTGAAATTCTTCGCTATCCTATTTTTCCAGACTTGCTCTCAAAGAAAATACACGCGAAACAACCACTAAAAATTTGGGTCACTGCTTGTTCTACGGGTGACGAAGCATATTCACTGGCTATTATTTTACAAGAATTACTTATTGAACTCTCCTCTCCTATTGAGGTACAAATATTAGCCACTGACTTATCAGCTGAAGCTATTCAAACGGCCAAAGAAGGAGGGTTTATTGGTAATAATCTGATAGATGTTAATGCTGACCTACGCAAGAAATATTTTACTTACAGAGAGGGTAGGTATTATATAAAATCAATAATAAAAAATTATGTTAACTTTGTTGAACACGACTTTTTAAATCCACAGAAATATCCTGTCACTATACCTGCCGATTTTGATATCATTATTTGTCGTAATGCTTTGCTTTACTACAAAACAGCCTCTCAAGTGCAAGTCATTCAATACTTGTATAAACATTTGACAAACAACGGTTTATTAATTTTGAGTGAATTTGAATTAATGCCCATAGATTGTATTCCTCTATTTCAGAAATCAGTACGAGCACCTTATATTTTCTCGAAAAAATAAAGCATCTCAGTTTCCCAAGATGCTTATACTATGCGAAGTTGTTATAACTTCTTATATATCAAAAACAATTATTTACGAACCTCGATTTTTTCGCTACCAATCAAAATTGGGTTATCGTGGATACGTCCTTCCTCAGGAGCATTTTCTAATTTTAATACACCACGAGGACAAACTGCGGCACAAATACCACAACCTACACAGGATGCGCGAACAATATTTTGTCCTTTTTGGGCATAAGCACGTACGTCAATCCCCATTTCGCAATAGGTAGAACAGTTACCACAAGAAATACATTGACCTCCATTGGTAGTAATTCTAAACCTGGATTTGAAACGTTGTACAATACCCAAATAGGCCGCCAAAGGACAACCAAAACGACACCATACCCTATTTCCCATAAAAGGATAGAATCCAGTACCCACTACGCCAGCAAAGGCCGAACCTATTAAGAATCCATAAGCCTTTTGTACTTGATAAGTATCTAAAAACAATACCCTTGAGGCTCCACTAAAATAGGTATATAGCGTAAGACCAGTCATAACGACAGCGAAGACTAACACTGAATGAATCAGATAACGCTCTATCTTCCAAGCTTTTAGAGATTTGTCAGATAATTGACGATAAGGGTCACCTAGAGTTTCGGCCAGGCCTCCACAACCACACACCCACGAACAATACCAACGCTTGCCAAAGAAATATACCATCGTGGGCACCACCAATAAAAATAAGGCAATTCCCCAACCTAGCATAAATATACCCAAGGTACCAGCCGCGGCTTTTTGCTTTAAGTTATAGTCAAAAAAGAAAGAGTAATCTAATGGCCAAATATTCTTGAAATCCATATAAGGTTGATTGAAACGTACCAACATTTCAGGAATCAAGAACGCAAAAGAGAGTTGGAAAAATGTCACAGAAGCCGTTCTAATTAACTGGTATTTGTTGTGGCGATACTTGCTGGCCATTCGAATACCCATCACAATGATGGCTACTGTATATAGAAATCCATACAAAAACCATTGACTAGCCGCATTACCGCTTAAAGCTTTGCTCACTGGATCTACCATCAATACCCAACTAGTGATGTATTCGGGAAACCAATACAAGAAAATATAAAAACTAATCAAAAAGCTTCCTAATAGGATTCCAATCCAGCCTCGAGAGGTAGCAGGATGAGTAAATACGCCATTGTTTCTAATACCTGGAAAACCTTGAAATAACTTGGGGATTAGATACATTAGACCTCCAGCTACTGCCAGCAAAATAGTCATCACGAGCCACAATGGCGCATTGGAAGCTACTAAGCCTACATCAGAAGCTTTGGTAATGGTAAAGAGCTGATTCTTGATATCATAACTGCTAAAACCTTTGTCTTTTACCACTGCGGCATTGATCTCGCTGATTTTAGGGGCAATCTGACCTTTCAGTTCATCGGCTGATTTAAAGTTTTTACCATATAACCAATTGGTATAATCTTTCAGCTTTTTATTCTTAATATCGTTGGTTTCGGAGCCTTTAGGATATAAGCCATCAATCACTGCCTCTTCATATTTTTTATACCCCTTTTCGGCCAACTGGCTCAATTCGGCATCAGTAAAGCCATACTTTTGCATAATGGCTTTGTTGGCTTGTTCAAAACCTCCCCGCAGGTTGGCTACAAAAGAAAACTGATCGCTGAATTGCTTGCGAAACATTACCTCCACATGAGGGCGCAAGGCTTCTCTTTTAGCTGTATTTTTCTTTGCGTCATAATCTAAGGTAACCTTTTTTAGCACCTCATCGCTTAATTGATATCTTCCTAGACTGAGAGTTGCTATAAAGGCTACAAACCCTAGCAAAAAAACTCCTAATCCAATTCTTTGAATAATGTTCATTGATTTTTTTAAATAGAGATTCTCGGTTTATAATAGATCTTGAAAATATATGGGTAGTTCAGCGTTTATACTTCGCTGTGTTTAATCAAACATTTTGAGCTTTGCGATTGAATATGCGTGCCCAGCTGCGTTTCTTGAGTTGAATGTTACTGCCAGTTTGCTGATTGTAGGCCGCTACAATGGCAGATTCGTGTTGTTTATAAAATTCAGGGTCAAAGTTGGCATCTCGCAAATGCGCAATGACATGATCTATGCTGCGCTCCTCTCTAATCCAGCGATCGCACACTTCGTGGCGAAGACGCATCCCAAATACATTGATTCCTAATAGCCTTTTACTTTGCTGATCATACACCAAGCGAAGGCAAATTTTACCATTTGAGTGCTCCCAATAAAAGGTTTCTTCTCCTTCTTTGAGCTGATTCCACACCCAACCATAGGTTTGATACTCTATATCAAAAAACTTAGCAGAGTTGAACCAGATGCCTGGACTATATTGGGTTGGATTGCCACAAATTGTTTGGGCCAAAGCCTCTCCCATCATTCGTCCAGTATACCATACTTGCTCAATCGGTCGACGATTTGGAAATGGTTCACTGAATTCGGCACAATCACCTAAGGCGTAAACATCAGGAATATTAGTCTCCATAAAGCGATTAACCACAATTCCCCGATTCAACTCTATTTTTGAGTCTTTCAGAAAGTCCATATTAGGTTGTACACCAATGGTAAGTCCTAAAAACTGGCATTCGATTTTTTCATCGTGGTTGGTAATGATGTGCTGTACCCGTCCACTGCTATCAGGTATAATTTCTTTTAGCTCAGTTTGTAGCTTTAGCTCCACATGGTGATCGTCCATCATGTGGCGATTAATCAAGGCTCCTTCTTCTTCTGGCATTACGCCTGCCCAAAACCAGTCTTCACGCACCAGGAATGTTACATGAATATTGCGGGTTTGGAGCATTTCGGCCATTTCAACTCCAATGAGTCCCCCTCCTACGATTACTGCATTTTTGATTCCCTGAGTATTTTGTTCCATCATTTCCAGGTCTTGTAAGCTATACAAACCTTGAATTCCTTTGGAATCTACCCCTGGCCAGCCAAACTTGCGTGGTTTGGAACCTACCGCCAATACCAACACATCATAATCCATTGTTTCATTGTTGTTGAGATAGAGTGTTTTTTTATCGGTATCCACTCGTTGTACATAGGCCTTCTTTAATCCTATGCGGTTTTTCTCCCAAAACCAATTCTCATAGGGCTGGGTTTCTTTGAGGCGCATATGGCCCATGTAGATGTACATCAGGGCAGTACGGGAATAGAAGTAGTCAGATTCGGCAGAAATAACCGTGATTCGATGATCACTGTTTTTTCGGATGTGTCGGGCGGTGGTAATTCCAGAAATACCATTACCAATGATTACGACGTGTTTCATGTATTTTTAAGGGCTTTGATAGGGTTTTAGTTAAGTTCTCTTATGTTTTTAATTTACTATATTCACCAAACCATTGCAACTAATACGCTCGGATTCAGCAAATAAAAAATTAAATATTTGAGAGATTGTTTATCTTTAGTTGTTTATGACATTTGTTCTAACCTGAGCGCAATATAATTGGTTCACCCCTTACAAACTGTCACGTGGGTGACAATAAACTACCTAAATAGCACTCCAGTCAAGCAATTGACTATCAAATAATTAGCTATTAAAAACTTGCCATTACAGAAAATACTAAAGATTTGTTAAATGAATTTTCAAGACAAAATTGACCAGCTAACTCAACAAATTACGGACGATCCTGACAATGACGAAGCTTATTTCAAAAGAGGGGAATTGTACTTTCGCCAAAAAGCATATGACAAAGCTCAGAAGGACTACGAAAAAGCGCTTCAGATAAATCCCGAATATAGCTTGGCTTTACTGGCTCAAGGGTACATCCTTGCACTCAAAAAAGACACTTCTTTTATTTCAGTCTTTGAAACAGCCAAATCATTTTTTTCCCCATCAACCGATGAGTATGGATGGATTGGCAGAATTGTCCAGGAAAGTCAGAATATTTTAGAAAATGCAACTCCCTCTGATTATAATGAGAGAGGCATTAAGTTTTCGGATATGGGTTTGATGTGGCAAGCCATTGAAGATTATTCTTTAGCTATTAAGGAAGATAGCAGCTATGACTATGCTTATTATAACCGAGGATTGGCTTATAATGAAGTAGAAGAATATCAACTGGCCATTGAAGACTTTACCAAAACCATCGAGCTTGATCCTGATGATTCCTGGGGGTATAACGACCGAGGTAATAGCTATAATTATTTGAAACAATATAACAAGGCATTGGTTGATTACAAATCAGGATTGGAACGCGACTCCGAGAACAGTTCTTTGTACAACAACATTGCGGACTTGTATTTTGGACTAGGAGAATTTGAACAAGCTGTGCATTACTTCGAGGAAGCTGTCAAACGAAAACCACAAGAAGCAACTTATCTCACCAATTTTGCCGAATTGTACATTTGTATGCACCAATACATTCAGGCACTTGAAATGCTCAATAAGCATGAAAGTGTAATTAAGGACTCAATGTATGCATTGGTAGCTGACATTTTGCGCCTGTTGATTTATACTATCCAACAACAAGATACCTACACATTAGAACAACAATTGATAGTAGCCAAAGAAAAACAAGTTGAAACTCATTGGAACTTTGATAACCTCATGCGATGGTGGGAAAATAATCAGGCACTGGATGAGAACACACGAACAAAAATTAAGGAATACTTAGATATAGCCAAAAGTTTAGAATAATTCTCCGCTTTTTATCTCTACTCTACCCAGTGTTTTTGGTATATATAAATGACACTAAGAATAAAACAAACTAAATATCAATAAACACTATGAAAACCATCAAACTTTGGGCGCTATTGTCTATAGTCGCTTTGTGTAATCACTTGGCCTTTGCCCAAACCAAAAGTATCGAATTCAACATTAAATTTGATACTGCCAAAGTAGCCCATTATCAATTAAAACCTTATGCTAAGAATCAAACTTATCTGCAAACCCATTATGCGGGTTATTATTTGATTAACCCTGAAAATGCCCGTAAGCTCACCAGCAAAACAGTTACGCAAGTAGACTTGATTTATACCCAACACCCCAAAAAGGCCAACCTGGAGCTATTGACCAAAAAACGTCTGGCTACACTTTATTTAGTAGCACCACAGCTTTTCGATAACCCTTACATTCAGTGGAATATGATCATACAAACTGATTATAATGATAAAAACGTCTTCAATCTATTTCACGGATTTGTTATTAAATATCGGCCCGGAACAGCTTCTTATGCTTACAAAGGAGAAAGCGATCGTTTGAAAAGTTTTGTCAGTGGCAAAACGGTATTGCGTGACTCTACAGTGCTTAAAATTATGGAACGCAACCTAAAATGGAGCAATATGGCCATTGTTGGAGATTTTACGGGGAGCATGACTCCTTACATTGCACAGGTGTTGCTATGGCATAAACTCAACCTTGATGTCAATCAGAAGAAAATCAAGCGTTTTGTGTTTTTCAATGATGGAGATCAGAAACTTGATATGGATAAAAAAATAGGGACTACTGGGGGTATTTATCATACCCAAAAACTCAAACTAGATAGTGTGGTGAATACCGCTATTGCGACTATTAAAGGAGGATTTGGAGGCGATGGTCCCGAAAACGATGTAGAGGCGCTGTTGTTTGCCCAAAAACAAAACCCAAAGGTGAAGCACTTGGTACTTATTGCCGATAATTGGTCTACAATGCGAGATATCAAATTGATGAAGAAAATTAAAAAACCAGTAAGAGTAGTCTTGTGCGGCGTGCAAAACGCAGTAAATGTAGAGTATCTAAACCTGGCTTATCGAACCAAAGGATCTGTACACACCATCGAAGAAGATATTTATAATTTAATAAAAATTAAAGAAGGGGGTACTATTATGATTAATGGACACAAGTATCGCCTAAAAAAGGGCCAGTTTTATAAAATCTAACTGCTTTTGGGCTACATCTCCATTCTATGATATTAAAAGTCTCCCGTTGACAAACATTTTGGAAATATGGTCAACGGGAGACTTGTTTTATGTAGTCAAATTACTTCTGGATTTTGTTTTTGACATATTCTATCGCTTTTTCCAGTACTTCGTCTTTACCAGCCTTAATGCCCTTAATGGTAGGTTTCACGAGCACATGGGGTTTTAAACCCACTTTTTGTAGCTGTTTGCCATCTATATGCCGCACATCATGTCCAGAAAACATCAATGCTATATTGCCTGGAATTTTAAACATAGTAATATCCCCATTGGCTCCCGCAGTGGGGCTACCAATAAACTTAGTGTCATTGGCAGCTTTAAAAAATAATCCCGTATGTTCTGCTTGGCTTTGGGTACTTTCATTCATCAACATCACAGTAATACCTTTATATTGAGTTTTTCTGGGTTGAGGAATAGACTGTTTAAAAAGGGTCATGTTGATGGGTTTCTGATCAATACTTACAGATTTAGGGCTGTATCTTCGGAAGTCGGCCGCTGGCACTCGTTTATCTGAAAGATAAGGGGCAATTTTCCAGGCAGTTGCCTTAGGATATCCTCTCATGTCAAAAATAATAGCCTTTGTATCTTTAAACTGTTTGAACATTTTCTTTACCTGACCACGAGTAAGACGATCCAAGTCAGCATAACCAATATCTTTGCTAATTAAACGTACCATTGGCTGATCATTTCTACCTTGTCTATGTTTACTCAAAGTAGCACTCATCTTATTAGCCCTCAAAACTTTGACCTCTTTGATTGTTCCACCAGGCTCCTTCTGAATTTTCAATAGCGCCTGGGTATTATCATTGCCATTGAGCAAGAAGTAAGAAATGTAAGATGCCAACGTCCATTGATTAGAAGCTGCGATGACTTGAGCCAAACGATTGAAGCGATCCTCTACCTTCTCTCCATCTACTGCCACAATAATGTCTCCCACTTCTATTTCTTTACCCTTATATTCAGGCATCAAGGCCGTAACCACTGGTTTGCCTTCAATAAATTGAATTTTAATGGGTGGACTAGCAGTCCCCAAATAGCGTCGGAGTACCCGACTCCTGATAAAGCCATGGCCATCCTCTATATTTTTGTACATTTTGGCTATAGCCAAGGTATATTGCAATGAATCGGTTGCTTCGGCAAGTCGTGGGATGGCTTGTTTAAACACCTCGTTCCAATCATTTTCCATCAAGTCTTTATAAGCAAAAAAGTAATGAATCACTGTCCAAATTTTTGAGGCTGCCAATAAGCGATTCCCCAAGGTAGGGTAATAATTGTTGGCGAAGCCCTTAGTAGATTTATCCTTTGCTTTCTTAACTGTCTTTGTATCTTTTTCTGGGATAAATTGATATTGTTTCATTTTTTTCCCTTTCAAGATACTTTGGGCCAATTTCAATACTTGTTCATCACTCAACTTTTTTGGAATCAAATAATTTACTTTTAATCGCCCCTTTGGCTTAGCCTCGCTGGTTCTTATCACTACGCTTACTCCATCTTCCAATTCAAACGTACTACTTTTGGCAAGGGAGGCATCCGTCAACGGGTCAGTAGCCATCACTTTGGCTTTCCCAGCTTTTTGTAGCGCTACCAACACTGGGGGAATCGCTGACTGCCTATTTAGAATGAACACAAAAGGTATATTTTTCGCATTTGAACCAGGAGCAATCCACCTTTCCCCCAATGTGTAAGTTCCAGAATGATAGCGAGGCGATGACAGTCCAGCCTCGGTAGCAAACCCATCATGATAGCGTGCTATGCTACCTGGGTAATGCAATGTTTTTTTGGAAAAGCTCTTCTCAATAGCTTGGAAATAATGGTTCAGATAATCCCAGTAATTATCTGCATTATGACCACTTCTTAAATCAAAAATTCCTCCTTTAGATTGAGCGATTTTGCGTCGGAGATCCTTCACTTTTTCGTCGATACTTTGCTTATTTTGCAAGCTAGTATAGTCTCTTATTGAAACAAATAAGATGTTATCGGGTAAGGTTTTAATCACTGGATAATCCAGGTTTCCTCTTCTCTTGTCGGTTTGTAGGTCGCTTGTAAGTGCTTTCGCATTTTTAAACTTCACTTTGGTTAATGGATCATCCAGTACATCCAACATTTGTTGCACTGCTTTGGCAAAAGCTTCTTGGCTACCTGCCTTTATAACTCCCTCAATGTTATCGGCAAAGGCTTTCTCCCAATTAGTAGTTGTTTTTTTGAGATAGGGATGAAAATACTTTAAATGCCCCCAGAGTTGGCCTGTTTTCATTACTCGTTCTATTTGGGTTTTGTTAAGCGTTTGGGGTTGAGCAAATGAAACAGAAGCTTGTAAGTAGAGAAGTACCCACAAAACAAGCGTGTAGATAATGGATTTCATATAATAATATGGGTTTTTAGATATAAGAAGCTGCCTCTATTTTTTAACTATTGTCGTTGAGATCACTTCCAGCTTTTAAATTAAAGGGTAATATTACCAACACTTCAAAAGTCAAATGAGTCCAAAATCTAAAATTTTGTTAAATCCTGAACCCTTTCTAACTTTTTGGTTTTTATTGAAGTAGTTGCGAATAATACTACTCAACTAAGACTAACTATGAAGAAACTGCTACTACTCTTATTTTTTTTTATAGCAATCAACTGTTATACGCAAGCACAAGTAGATTCGGCTCGCAACCTACTAAACTATACCCCAGCAGTATTGCTGAAGCCTCAGCAGTTTTCTTACCGTTTTTGGAACCTCTTATACACTCAAAAAGCAATTTATGCCAACGATGGCACTAAATTTCCCTCACGAGATCGCATTACTTTTTTTACTTCTCAACATCAGTTTACTTATGGCTTAAGTCAAACCCTGAATATAGAAGCCGAAATGTGGCTCAAATCTACCAGAGTCGATTTACCTGAAAACTCTCCTCTACAGGTATATCGTTTTACTGGCACCGATAGTGCTCGACGCGAACTGGCTTATGCTGGTGCAGGTTTTCGCTGGCGTCCTAATCAGAAGAACCCACGTTTGTCGCTGGGAACCAAGTTTTTACTCCCCGTTACCCAGAATCTTGAGAGTAGAGGTATGGTACAGCCCTTCCTGGCAGAAGATCATTTTTGGTGGATGAATACTTTATTTTATGACACTCAAATAGCCGATAACCTGTATACTTTCTTTCAGGCTGGTGCCTGGGTTTCTATCCCTAAAAGTAGCAGCGAACAAGCCTCATTGATCCGGTTTCCCTTTAGAGGTTTACTGAGTTATTTCGCATCTAGGGTGTTAAGTGTCAATATACAAGCTGGCTTTGCCCTCAATAATCAATCACAAATGAATGGCTATTGGGGAGATTTAGGGCTAGGCTTTCGCTGGCAAATTGCCCCTGGTGTGCTCGAGTTACAGGGTGAATATCAGAAGTATGTAATAGGTAAAAATCAAGGCGCAGGAGAAACATTTAATTTTGGTTTACGATGGATACGATTTTAAAAGTCACAGGCATTATTCTTAGTTTGGTATTAATGGCAGGCAGCTGTCAGGTAAAAAAAGGTACAATAAGCAACAATTCTAAAACTGCTCAAATAATAGATGGGGTGAGCTTTGTTAGTTCTCCTCGAAAGCCCAATGATACAACATTTGCCATTATAAAAAATGTAAATGCAGGTTGGGTATCACTTATGCCCTATGCTTTTTGTTACAAAGATTCTTCGCAAGTATGGTTCGACGTAGAACGTCAGTGGTGGGGCGAAAAAACAGAGGGCATCATAGAATATACCAAAAGAGCTCGACAACAAGGTCTTAAGGTCATGCTTAAGCCCCATTTATGGATTATAAGAGGCGGATTTACTGGAAAACTTTCTTTCGACACTCCCGAAAAATGGGCGCAATGGGAAGCAAATTATAAAAAATATGTATTGCATCATGCTCGTTTGGCCGACTCACTTAAAATAGAGTTATTTTGCCTGGGTACAGAATTGGAAAGCTTCGTCAAGGCTCGCCCTCAATTTTGGAGTCAATTCATCAAAGAGGTAAAAGCTGTTTATAAAGGTAAGCTTACTTATGCAGCCAACTGGGACGAATACAAACGCTTTCCTTATTGGGCACAAATGGATTATATAGGGGTAGATGCCTATTTTCCGTTGAGTGAAGCAAAAACTCCTACCTCAGAGGCTCTCAACAAAGGCTGGCAGCGCTGGCTCAAAGAAATGCAAGAAGTACATGTCAAACACAAAAAACCCATTTTATTTACCGAATTTGGCTATCGCAGCATTTACCATACCGCCAAAGAACCCTGGGTATCTAATGACAGACGACAACCTGTCAATTTTGAAGGGCAGTCCAATGCACTGGATGCTTTATTCCAAAATCTTAGCCCTCAACCCTGGTTTGCAGGGGGGTTTATTTGGAAATGGTTTGGTCTTAATTCTTATTACCGCAGGATTAACTCCAAAACCAATACTGGGTATACTCCTCAGGGTAAACCCGCCGAAGAAATTCTCAAAAAATGGTATGCAAAATTTGGAGAAGATGTAGCCAAAAAATAAAGGTTTTCGTAGATTGTACCTACACAAAATCGATCAAGAAATGGCGTATCATCTACATCAAATCCCTCTATTTACCACCCTCGAGAAAGCAGAAAATATATTGCTGGCAGGTGCTGGTGGAGGATTCGATATTTATAGTGGTTTACCCCTCTACTTTGCTTTGCGGCAAATGGGCAAAAAGGTGTACTTAGCCAATTTGTCTTTTACCTATTTGGCAGGAACCGATGCTGAAAGAGTTCATGAAGTAACCTGGAAAGTAACTGCTCAAAATAGCGGGGCTAGCTATTTTCCCGAAAAATATTTATGTGAATGGCTAGAGAGTGTAGGCGAACAAGTAGCTGTTTATAGCTTTGCCAAAGCAGGGGTAGTTCCGTTACGAGATGCCTATCAGCAGTTGATAGATACTCTCAATTTAGACGCAGTAGTCTTGGTAGATGGCGGTACCGATAGTTTAATGAGAGGCGATGAAGCAGGTCTGGGAACTCCAACCGAAGATGTAGCTTCTATGGGAGCTGTTTTTCAGGCCAACGTAGCCCAAAAGTTACTGGTATGTCTGGGATTTGGGGTAGACGATTTTCACGGAGTACCACACGCCCAATTTTTAGAAAATGTGGCTCGTTTGAGTCAAAAAAAAGCTTTTTTGGGTTGTTTTTCGCTTACGCCTGAAATGACCGAAGCCAACGCTTTGCGTGATGCTACCCAATATGCCAACGAAAAAATGTCGTTCCATCCAAGCATTGTAGCCAACTCTATAGTAAGTGCCTTAGAAGGACATTATGGGGATTATCATGCTACCTCCCGTACCTCAGGTAGCCGCTTATGGATCAATCCTTTGATGTACATTTATTGGGGTTTTCAACTGGAACCTGTAATAGATGAGCTTTTGTATTATGAGTTGATTCGCAATACCGAAAATATAAGTGAAATCAACAATCTTATTATGTTGTTTCGTTCACGAATTACTCCTAAGCTCAAAGAAAACATTCCTTTGTAAATATAGAAATTAAAGAAAACCTCTATTGTTAGATTGTTTTACAACGAATAGCAATAGAACAATTTAGCCATTCAATAATTTTTCATTAGGGAAAATTAAATCCAGATTTGCTCAAGCCACCAACAATGCCTGTTGTAGCAAATTGGTTGGTAAAGGCTTGGGTAAAATTGTCTTGATAAACGAATAACCGAGGTTTCTTTTTAATTGCAAAAGTTGAGATTCTTTGGAAACCAAAATTATACGAGTATTACGATGCCTTGGATAAAAAGTAGCCTGGTATATTTTCAAAAATCGCTCGGTATCTTTAGATAGATTCTCCCAGCTCAACAGGAGTAAGTCGGGAAAATCGCTTTTGCTATGTAACTTTTCCAAATACTGCAACCCTAACCACACACTATTTTCCTGTACTACAGTAGCTTTGCCCAAAGTTTCTTCCTTTAGTGTTGTGGTTAAATGCTCATTTTCTCCATCAATCACTAAGATATGTTGGTATTTGTTGGTCATAGTTGCATCATTTTCACGTAACATTTACTTAACACAAAGTTAACATTAAGTTTTGGAATGATACGCTCAAAGCAGGTTTTTTGTTGTATTTTGCATTTTGACAGCCTTTTTACAAAAAACTTACCCTGGACTGAGGCAAACGTTTGTGATATATATGAAGTCATCAATAACAGTTATCTGCTTGATTCTTGTCTCTTTCTTTTGTCACGCCCAACGCACTTATACCGTCAACAACTCCTCTCAAGCCATACAGCTACTACACAATTATCTGGAAATACTAGAAGACACAACCAATCAACTTACCTATCCTGAGGTTCAACACAAACCATTTGTATTATTCAATAAATTTGGGGCAAAAACCAAGGCGCGCTATAGTTATTGGGGGCGTATTACTTTGCAGAGTCAACTTAATCAGGATCAGAAATTTGTCTTCTATCTTGGTTCAGCCAATGTGGGAGATGTATATATAAAAACTGGCTCACAACTCATCAAAGAGAAAACCGGTAGATTGATACCGTTTTCGCAAAAAAAAATAAAACAAGGGCGCAATGCACCAGTGCCTGTATTGCTCTATAAAAAAGCCAATAAACAACCTACCACAATTTATTTTCGCTTCAAAAACCTGGATGATCGCCCTCCTCTTATTGATCCAAAATTATATACCGTAAAAGCCTGGTATACCAAATTCAAAACAAGAAACCTTCTCCTAGGAGGATTCAATGCCCTGCTTTGGACTTTATTACTGTATCAAATCAGTTTGTTTTTTTTAACCAAATATCGCGTTTACTTATATGCGTCTCTGTATTTGTTTTTCACTTCTATCAACAATCTTTCTACCTCTGGTATCCTGCCTGAGTTTTTATTGGGCGAATATCCCAGAATAAATGAAGCTACCTGGCTTCTTGCCTGGACTAGTTTAGGTATCTTTCATATGGCATTATGTCGCTCTTTTGCCCGAACTTATCTTTACCTTAAAACCTGGGATTTTATATTAAAGTGGTTTATGAGGCTACTCGTTGCTTCTCTCATTGTGGCAAGTATAGGCATTGCGTTGACCTTCCGTATTGGTTTATTTCAGCAAGTCAATTTCGTGACTGGCCTTTTTATGATTGTATTCCTGCCATTTTTTGCCGTAGCTGTTATGCTCAAAAAAATCAAAGGAACTCTATTATTCAATATTGGCGTGATCCAAACCAGTGTTTTAATAGCCATCAGTTATAGTCGCAGTATTTTAAATACAACAAGCATTTCAGACAGTCGCCTGGATTTAATTGGTGTAGCCATTCAAGGTATTTTGTTTACAATTGCACTGGCTCAGCGGCTAAAACTGGTAGAAGAAGAGAAAGATGCAACTCAGGCTAGTCAAGCAACTCTTATTGCCCAACAAAACGAAACATTAGAAACCAAGGTAAAAGAACGTACCAAAGAGCTGGAAGAAAAAAATGAGGAAATTCAGATATATCATTATGGTATTGTCATGCAAAACGAATGGCTACAGAGTCAGCAAGAAGAAATTAAGCGTCAACAGGAATCTCTGAATCAAAAAAATAAATATCTTTTAGAACAAAACAGACTCATTTCACAAAGTATTGAAGTAGCTCAAACGATCCAAAGTGCCATTTTGCCTGATACGCAATTCCTTGAGCAAGTTCTGGGGGAATATTTTATGATTTATCGCCCCAAGGATGTGGTTTCAGGAGACTTTTATTGGTTACAACAAGCCGATAGTAAAGTGTTTTTGGCGATTGTGGATTGTACAGGGCATGGGGTTCCTGGAGCTTTTATGAGTATGATCGGAAATACTTTGTTAAGTCAAATTATTCAGGTACAGGAAGTACACTCTCCTGCTGAAATTCTCAATCGCTTACACAAAGAAATAACCACTACTCTACAACAAGAAGAGACACATAATATCTATGGGATGGAAATGGTATTGCTTGTTTGGGAACCTGACACTACACTACCTAAAGAATTTGTTTTTTGTGGGGCCAAATCTCATTTGATGTATGTTTTACCTGACACAACCGAACTTCGAGTAATAAAAGGAGATCGTCGAGGCATTGGAGGTTATCAACCACAGAATGTGTTTTTTTCTGACCAACCCCTAGAGTTTCCCAATCAAACGATGATTTATTTAGGAAGCGACGGATTCAAAGATCAAAATGACCCTCAGCGCAAAAAAATTGGACAAGAAAAATTGGAGGAAGTTTTATCAAAAACAGCTCATTTGCCCGTAAAAGATCAAAAACAACATCTAGAGCACCTACTCAATACACATCAACAAAGTGCCTTGCAAAGAGATGATATTATGCTATTGGGTTTTCGAATCTCCTGATTATCGTTTTATTGATCAACATTTATGGGTATAAATACTTATATTTGATTACTATTTAGAATCTATACGAACCAAAATTTTTGAGAATATTTACACTTCATGATAAAGCATATGCTCACAATTGGGTGGCTTTTGACGTTTATTTGCATCAAGGCTAATGCCCAACAAATTCAATATATATCACCTTCTCAACAGGCGAGTGAGTTATCTTTATCATTAGAAATTTATAAAGACACCAGTGCCAAACTTACATATCCTGCTGTCAAAAACGCCCCCTTTCAGTTATACAAACAAACTACTCATACGATTAATCCCAATGCTGTGTACTGGGGTCGTCTTGCAGTACAAAGTAAATATACTGCTGATCAACAATTTGTATTATACCTAGGTACCGCCAATTATTGCGAAGCATATATCGAAACTGTTGATTCGGTTTATAAAGAATTTACAGGCAGATTGGTTCCTTTATCCCAAAGAAAAGTAAAGGAGGGCCGCAACGCCCCCATCTTATTATCACTTCCCCAAGCTTCTCAAAATCAACCAATCACCATTTATTTTCGCTTTCAGAATGTAGATAATCGTCCATTTGGGTTCAATACTACGATTTATACCGAAGAAGCCTGGCAAACCCTGTTTATGTCGCGAGACTTGGCTCAGGGAATCTTTAATGCCCTCATGGGCACATTAGTACTATACCTATTGAGCTTAAGTATTCTGCTCAAGCAACGAGATTATATTTATGCTGCTTTTTATTTATTTTTTATCGCATTGTATTACTTATCCAGCAAAGGGGTTTTGTTAGAACAGTTATTACAAAAACACCCTAAAATCAATGAGCTCATTTGGCCCAATGCTTTGGTATTTTCTATACTCTCGCTGATATTGCTCACACGTTCTTTTCTAAATACCCATCAAAATCTAAGGTTTTGGCATCGAGCGCTTACTGTCCTATTCATCATTTATGCGGTTGTAGGATGTAGCACACTTGTTTCCCTTCCTATTTGGTTCAATGTCAGACTTTTTGATAATACAATGTTAGTCTTGGGTATCCCCACTGTGGTTATCATTTTATCTACGTCTATTTTAACATTGTACAAGAAAATCAAAAAAGCTACGCTCTTTGCCTGGAGTAATATTCAACTTGCGGTACTATTTTTCTTGTTTATTCTAGATGTAGCTTTTAATTATAGTAGTAATAATAGTTCTATTTTATTGCAGCTCGGATATGCCACGCAAGGCATTATGTTCACCATAGCCTTTGCTCAACGTATGCGGATCATAGAAAAAGAAAAAAGGGCATTACAAAGTCAGAAAATGCAGCTCATTGCCAAGCAAAACGAACTGCTGGAACAAAAAGTAGAAGCGAGAAGTGAGGAGCTACAAACAATTAATCATAAAATCCTGACTCAAAACGAAGTTATTGAGAAAAAAAATGCCGCGCTTGCTCAGCTACAAGAAGAAGTAGAAGCCCAACGAGATACTATTGAATATCATAACAGGACACTTAATCATCGTAATACACTCATTACTCAGAGTATTAGAGCTGCTCAAAATATACAACAAGCCATTTTACCCAATCAGCGTAAATTAGACTATCTGCTCAAAGAACACTTTATTATTTATCGTCCCAAAGATGTAGTCTCAGGAGATTTTTACTGGCTCAACGAAATAGAGGGTTATACCTATCTGGCTACCGTAGATTGCACCGGACATGGGGTACCTGGCGCATTGATGAGTATGATTGGAAATATATTACTGGATAAAATCATACGAGTAAAGAAAGTAACCGATCCAGCCCAAATCATCCAGCAATTGCATGATGAAATTTATATCACGCTACGCCAGGAAGAAACCCAAAATAATTATGGCATGGATATGTCATTACTTATTTTTAAGCGCTTCGAAACGCATTGCAATATCCGTTTTTGCGGGGCAAGGCATTCTCTCCATTATTACAATCCCCATACTCAGGAAAAGGGCACCTTTAAAGGGGATCGCAAATCACTTGGTGGCTTGCAAAACAATGATATATGCTTTAATACTCAAGAAGTTGACTTATCTTCAGGTACCTTTATTTATATTGGAAGCGATGGAATGGAAGATCAGAATAATTCCAAAAGAAGACGATTTAGTTCTCAAAGAGTTATTCAAACTTTAATGGAAGCGGCCACTTTGCCTCTAAATCAGCAGAAAGAAACCTTAGAGAAAACTCTGGAGAACTTTATGGAAGGAGTTGTCCAACGCGACGATATTCTCATCATTTGTTTTCAGGTGTAAAACTAAGCATTCCCCATATTCAAATTGCTTTGAAAAGATCACTTAAGACTTTTGAAATTCAATGGGAACATAACCCTGAGTGCAACATTCTTACCTTTACATCTGGCAGGAATCCAGGCTGGATTTTCTCTCAAAACCCGAACAACTTCTCTGTCACAATCATCACCAACAAACCATCTGTTTCGAGATTTGTCTGATTCTCTTATTTGCGAAAAACCACGCTTAGTCAATACTACTCCTACCAATTAGGTAATCACTACCAGTCACTTATTTATAACTTAAAATTTACTACTTTACTCTTTCTTACCCTTACTGGTTTTCCTCGTTGTTTGCCTGAATTCCACGGAGCAGATGCCTTAATTAATCTCACAGCTTCTTCGTCACAACCTGCACCAATACCTTTTACAACTTTCACATTCGTTAGACTCCCGTCCATCTCTACCACAAACTGCACCACTACAATTCCAGAAATTCTTTTTTCTTTGGCTTCTTTAGGATATTGTAAGTTTTGCTCTATTGTTTCTTCAAATTTAACCAAACCTCCCTTGGGTGTTGGTGGTTCTTCTACAATCAAAAAGATGGGGGCATCATTAAATGGGTTATAGTCTCGCAGATATTTTCCTTGACGGTCAATATAAATCTTCTTATTATTTAAATGAACCAGTGCTTTGCCGCTGGCATCAAAATTTTCTACCTTTTCGTACTTACAAGCAACTATCTCCTGCCCACTATTATTTACAAAACCAAACTTCTTATCCTTAGATTCTACCACCAAACGACCATATTTCATATAGGTAGCCACTGCCTTGTATTGAAAAGGGCTTAGTTGTTTCCCATTGGTTTTATCTACCAATGCATACAGGCCATCTTTCAGCGCTTTTGCTAAACTAGTTTTCTTTCGGCCAAGGCCAATCACCAAGAATAATTGCTCATATTTAGGGGTAATTGTTACCTTTCCAGCACTATTTAAAAGCCCCCATTGGCTATTCATAGCTACTTTGGCATATCCATCCTGAAAAGATAAAGCATTTTGATACAAAGGTTTTACTACATATGCTCCTTGAGCATTTATATATCCCCATTGTCCGTTTTTTTGTACAGCAGCTACGTTTTCCTGAAAAGAACGAGCTTTTTGAAACTGAGGCTGAATCACAGTTTGCCCCAGATACCCTCTATAGCCCCAAAGGCCATTTTCTGCTTGAAAGAGTTTGGGAAGTTTAGAGGTTTGAGCATTAGCCATTTGAATCACAAACAACACAATACAGCACACCTTGAGTGCTGCTAACATACTTTTCTGCACCATAAGAGAGGAATTTGGCAAATGTATTCTACAATAAAAACTAATTATAACTTAAACAAGACAGGAAATGAGCGCCTTACTCTAACGGTTTTTCCCTGATGCTTACCTGGTTGCCATTTTGTAAAGCCTCCGATCACCCTTAACGCTTCTCGATCACAGGCCTTGTCAATACCTTTGATAACTTTTAGTTGACTTACTGAACCATTTTTTTCTACCACGAACTCTACAAACACCCTACCCTCAATACCAGTTCGACGAGCCAACTCTGGGTAGCGTAAATTCTTGGTAATATACTGGGACAATGCCTGCAAACCACCAATTGGTTCAGCGGGCTTTTCTGGTATAGTATAAATGGTTTGGTCTTCGTTTTTTTTAGTCTTATCAGTTTTTTCCTGGGTAGCTTTTGAGTTGCTGCCACCCACATTTAGGTTCATAAAACCCACAATCACTACAAAAGCGAGCGTTATAAAAACCACATATTTAATATTCATAAGTATGTTATTAGTCTTGTACAATAAACTTTACATCACGAGCATTATTTAAAAATACCACGCCATCAGCGGTTAGTTTTTTTTGATATTTTCTTCCTTTTAGGGTATAAGTAGCATAACTACAGGCCGAATCTAAGCTAAATTGTATCTTCAATAAGGGTTTGGTTTGATACTTAAAAATCATTTCTCCGTCAAACTTGGTGGCACAGGGTTGGGCAAGGTCTTCATTTGTAATGTAATTTGTATACATATCGTTCACCAAATGTTTGTCGGTAACCTTTAAAGTAAAGGATTCTTTGATGTCTTTTGTTTTAAAAAAAACCAAATCGTATGTATTGGTTTTGGCTAGGGGGCGAAACAAGGGATTGATCTCACAGCCTGATAATAACAATCCTATGCAAATTAAGTAAATGCAATATTTCATAAAATTTGAGGAGGTAATATTTACCCCCTCAATATCTGGCAAAATATTTATTTCTTGAAATTTAGAATCGTTTTCTCAATAATATCGGCACATTCGTGCAACTCTTCCTCGGTCATTACCAAAGGAGGTGCAAAACGAATGATATTACCATGGGTAGGTTTGGCCAATAAACCGTTTTCTTTCAATGCCAAACAAATGTTCCAGGCAGTGCTGCTATCAGGAGAATCATTGATCACAATGGCATTTAATAAACCTCTACCACGTACCAATTGAACCAAATCAGTTTTTTGAATCAAGGCATTCATTCTATCTCTAAAAATATTACCCAGTTCAAAAGCCTTTTCGTCTAGTTTTTCGTCCTTTACAACATCCAATGCCGCCATAGCTACTGCACAAGCCAATGGGTTTCCACCATAAGTAGACCCGTGTTCGCCAGGTTTAATGCTAAGCATTACTTCGTCGCGAGTCAAAATAGCCGATACTGGGAACACCCCACCTGACAATGCTTTACCTAAGATCAAAATATCTGGTTGGAAGCCTTCATAATCGCAAGCCAACATTTTACCCGTACGGGCAATTCCAGTTTGTACCTCATCAGCAATGAAGAGTACATTTTTGGCACGGCACATTTCATAAGCTTTCTTTAGGTAGCCCTCGTCAGGAACTACAACACCTGCTTCTCCTTGGATAGGCTCTACCATAAATCCCGCTACATTAGGATCCTCCAATGCTTTTTCCAAAGCGCCTAAGTCATTATAATCAATTAGCTCATAACCCGGCATATAAGGTCCAAATCCATCTTTAGCGGTAGGATCAGTAGAAGACGAAATTGCCGCCAGGGTACGCCCCCAGAAGTTGTTTTTCACAAAAATGATCTTGGCCTGGTTGGCAGGAACACCTTTTACTGTATAAGCCCACTTACGCGTAAGTTTCAGCGCAGTTTCTCCACCTTCTACCCCAGTATTCATTGGCAACACTTTGTCGTAGCCAAAATACTCGGTAATGTATTTTTCATAACGCCCCAATACATCGTTATGAAAAGCTCGTGAAGTAAGCGTGAGTTTTTGCGCTTGTTCGGCTAAAGCACTTAAAATTTTAGGATGACAATGCCCTTGGTTGACCGCACTATACGCAGATAAGAAATCAAAGTACTTCTTACCCTCTACATCCCATAAATACACCCCTTCTCCTTTGGAAAGCACTACTGGCAACGGATGATAGTTGTGCGCTCCATACTTGTACTCCAAATCGATGGCCTCTTGACTAGAGGTAATTGTCTGCATCATACTAATTTTTCTTTTTGTGTGTTTGTGTCAACTTTTTAGGGAATAAAAACGATTGCTTAAAATATCTACAATAATTGCTGCCTGGTTATATTGTTAGATGGTGATGCATTGCAAGCAATTTAGCCACCCAACCATTGAGCAATCCAAGTTATTATCAATCATTTTTGGGGTATTCCCTTTCACCACTGGCGTCACGTCGTACCTAAAAAGTCATTGAAAATATAATTATCTGGCTGCAAAATTAGTCAAAATCAGGAAGCTTTAAAAAGCAAAAATCACGTCTGAGGGGCAAATGTGGGCCTATAGAGAATAGGCACCGATAATTTTTTTGTTTTTTTGTAGTATCTGAGCCAAACAACCATGCTTGATCCAACTAACCTCTTAATTTCGTCTTTATTCTTTCAGCTTTTTTTTCAGAAGGCTCGATAATTTGGGGAATATTTTGTAGATTTGCGCCTCGCTTTTCTTACATCCAATTTATTAATTGAATATTAAAGCTTTGTAACAATGGCAAGGATTTGTGAAGTAACCGGAAAAAGAACTCGGTCAGGAAATAACGTATCTCACGCAAATAATAAAACCAAAAGAAAGTTTTATCCTAATTTGCAGAAAAAGCGCTTCTTTTTAGAAAGCAAAGGTGAGTGGATTACTTTGAAAGTATCAACTCAAGCGATTCGTACCATCAACAAAAAAGGTATCGAAGCTGTATTGAAAGAAGCTAAAGAAAAAGGTCTTTTGAAGAAAGGTGTGCTAGCTTAATTTTTAGAAGCTTAGTCATTTATATTACATCTTTCCTAATTAAAGTTATTAGATCGTTGTTAAATGCCATTGCTGGTTTTTATCAACGATTTTCTTTTTTCTACCCTTTTTGTTTTTGCAGCAATTGTTTGTAATCAGTGAGTTTTGCTTCCAGCATTGCCTTGAGCTGCTGCAATTCTTCTATTCTTTCGGCTACCAGGCCCACTCTCTGTTCAAAAACAGTGATTTTCTGATCCACAGGTACTCTTCCCTCTTTCCAGTCTTCTAACCAATATTTGATCTCGTCTAACCGGAAGCCAAAACTTTTGGCCCGCTTAATAAACATCAATATTTCTACAATTTCATCAGGGTAGTCTTTATAATTATTGGCCAGACGATGTTGTTTTTTGAGCCTGATGAGGCCTTTTTTTTCATAAAACCGAATCGTATCCCTACTTATCCCTGTTTTTGTTGAAAGCTCTCCTATAAGCATCTGATAATATTTTTGTGATTTGTTGAAACCCTGGAGTTAACTCCATACTGTATATAATAAAAATAACCAATAACACTCAAAATCATGCAACAAAATCAACTACAGATGCTCCAGAAGCAACTACAGGGTTTACCTCAAGAGGCTCAAAAACAACAACTCAATCAAATTATTCACCAAGTAGTCCCCATATTTGGTACTTGTGGAATCAATGTAGAGCAACTTACTACTGACCAATGCACTACTACTCTGGCTTCAGAAAAACGGGTACATAACCAAGTTGGGAGTATCCAGTCCGCTGCAATTATATTGACCGCCGAAAGTGCCATGGGTTTATTAATAAGTCTAAATTTACCTCCTGGGCAAGTTGCTTTGGTGAGTAATGTCAATACCGATTTCTTAAAAAAAGCAAGAGGAAGCATTCAAGCACAGGCACAGCTACCTACCTCCCAAAGTGAGCTATTCCAAACTCAGGAAAAAGGAAATTTCTCACTTCAAGTAGATGTAACCGATGAAACCAACGCCATTATAGCCACCTGTAAAGCTGACTGGTATTGGTTCCCTGCAAAAAAGTAAATTCATCGAGCATAAAGAAACGATATTCCGTAAACAAGACGATATATCGTAAAAAAATCAACCTTCCAGCAACAATAAACTTTTGAAAAACATTGCCAAGTAAAATTTTATACCCTGACTATCAAGCGCTTACAAATAATTTTTAGCGTAAATCATTTTATGGCATTTGATTTGGCTTATATTAGTCAAAGATATTTAATAAGCTTTGTGGTTAGGAAAAGAAAAAGACGCTGTTTTGCAGCGTCTTTTTTTGTATCTATACTCTATTTGTTTTATTGTTTCGCTTCGCTTATTGTACTATTGTTCTGCGAAGCAATGATAAGTGTATCTCGTCAACTGATCACTTTTACCCAACATCACTAACCTAGCCCTCCTAAACAGGAGGGAACTTCTCAGACTCGAGAAATCACTGCTTTGCGCTAATTTTTCACTTTTAGCTTTTCACCTAATCGCCTTCGTCAGGTAGTACTTCTATATCTTGAATTAAGACTTTCTTAGCAATGCTTTTACCCGTAAGAGTCGCGGCCAAACCTCCCAAAGCAGTTTCTTTATAACGAGTTTCCATGCTTTCTCCAATCTCCCCCATCGCTTCCACACATTCGTCTACAGGTATTACAGCGTTTACATCGGCTATAGCAATTTGTGCTGAAGAATAGGCAATAGCAGCCGCACTGGCATTTCGCACTACACAGGGTACTTCTACCAAACCTGCCACAGGGTCACATACCAGTCCAAGCATACATTGAATGGTAATAGCTACCGCATTAAACACTTGGTCTACGGTTCCTCCCAAACAATACACAATTGCGCCTGAACCCATAGCTGCAGCAGTACCTGTTTCGGCCTGGCATCCACCTACTGCACCAGCAATGCTGGCATTTCGCTCTATAATTAAAGCAATGCCTGCTGCTACTAATAAGCCTTCACAAATTTTTTCATCTGGTAGGCCATGCAATGTCTGCAAATTGGTTAAAACACCAGGTAAGATACCAGAAGCTCCTGCAGTAGGAGCCGCTACAACTCTTCCCATACAAGAATTTACTTCCTTAGCAGCCAAAGCGCTGGAAATAACCATTGTAAATTCTTTGGAAAGTACCGTTGTTGGATGACTATAGACTTTTTTAGCACCATTATTAATCATTCCAGATCGAGAAGTCATATCTCCATTCAAGCCAGTTTGCACAGCTTCTTTCATCACCTCATAAGCTTTCAGCAAACCTCCCCAAATTTCTTTTTCGGTTCTCCCTTTTTGTTCCATTTCATATTCTAGCACAGGGCGATGCAACAACATATTTTGGTCTTTGCAATACTGTCGCCAGCTTTCAAAATTTTCGAACAATAATGCCATAGTATATTTTTTCTAGTGTGTTTTGTCTTTTTCTAATATTACTAGTTAAAAGTACAAATAAAACCGATGAGTTCCGACCGAAAACCTCAAAGGTTAAAAAGTGGCTAATCTTGGCTAAAATGTGTCTATTTGTCCATCAGAACTCATCACCAAATAAAAACCCACAAAACCTGCTTTAAATAAAAATCTATTTGGATTTATGAGCGAATCCAAATTTTAAATTAGTTTTACCCTCATTTCTTTCTCAAAAAATAATTGAAGCATTAGAAACAATGACTACTGAAAACTTTACCTGGAACCTTGACAAAACTACTATAGAGGGAACAATATGGAAAACAAGTAACACCCCGAAAGGAGTAGTAGCACTTGTACACGGCTTTGGCGAACACATGGCTCGCTATCAACATGTGGCAGAATATTTTGATAAACATGACATTGCCTTGGTTAGTTATGACCAGCGAGGCCATGGCAAATCAAGTGGTAAAAGAGGGCATATAAAAAAGTATCACTGGCTTTTGGAAGACGTAGATCGCTTACTCAAGAAAACTCAGGAAACTTTTCCAAATACTCCTATTATTCTCTATGGACATAGTTGGGGTGGAAATATTGTATCTAACTATATATTGCAAAAAGATACCTCTTCATTGGCAGGGGTAGTATTGTCTTCTCCGTGGTTGAAACTGGCTTTTGACCCACCTAAGATTCAGATGGCAATAGGCAAGTTTATCGGCAAAATATTTCCTGGTTTTACCCAGTCTAATAATCTAAATCCAGATGATTTATCAACCGATTTGGCAGTAGGTAGGGCCTATGTAGCCGACCCATTGGTACATGGAAGAATTTCGGTAGCTACCTATTTTGGGGCACGTGATGCGGGTACCTGGGCATTGGACAATGCTCCAAAACTAGCCATAGATACGCTATTGATTCACGGAACCGAGGATAAAATTACTTCGCATAAGGCATCTGAAGAATTTGCCCAAAAAGCCAAGGATAAAGCCACCATTAAGCTTTGGGAAGGCATGCGTCACGAAACCCATAATGAAGTAAAAAAAGAAGACATGTTGAAGTTTGTAACCGAGTGGATTGTAGGGAAAGTAAGTAATTAGTCAAATATATCTTCGTTGTTGGTGTTGTAATACTCAAACACCAACAACGATTAATAGATTAAAGCAGTATTTTATGGATGTGCGGCTACCCAAATTTCACCATCTTCGTAAACTTCTTTTTTCCAGATAGGCACGACTTGCTTGAGGGTGTCAATTAAAAACTCACAAGCCTCGAAAGATTCTTTACGATGAGGGGTAGATACTGAAATTACTACGGCAGTTTCGCCTATGTCCAGCACGCCTACCCTATGGTAAATGGCAATTTTATCAGTATTCCATCGCTCCTTGGCCTGTTCCGCAATTTCTTGCATTTTTTTCAAAGCCATGGTTTCGTACGCTTCAAATTCAAGACGCACCACTTTCTTGCCTTTGGTTTGATTGCGAACGGTTCCAACAAAAACAGAAAGTCCTCCACAATTTTCGGAACGGGCAAGTTCTATCACTTCTTGTTCATTGATGGTTTGGTCGGTAATTTTAAAATTCATATGCACACAATAGAGAGTAGATCAAATAGTTAAATTAGTGTAATTCAAACAAATATGTAGGGGGTTTCGCTCAAAAGCTTGCGCTTAAGCCTAAAATAAACCTTATCAATCGCAAGAGGAGTATGCGCAATCAACCACCACTTACAGGGGGGATTAAGGCTATTTCGTCATTTTCTTGCAAAACCCGATCTCCTTTAGCATAATCCGAATTTACTGCAATCATTAAGCTGGCCAACCGCTCAAAATCAGGATAAGTCTGTTGTAAATGGGTCATCAGGCTATCTACCGTAGCTTTTTCTTCCATTTCTATCGTAAGGGCAGAACCACCAATAATGTCCCGTGCAATCCCAAAAAGCATAATGTTTAGTTTCATACCAATCTTCGGTTTGAACTTTTTAAATAAAAATTAGTTTTTGAATATATTATATTTGCTAAGTTATAAAACTAACAGTAAACCCCAATTTAGAGTTCTGATGCAATTACCTTCTCAAATTATAGACAATCACGGACGCCCTGTCAATTATGTGCGCCTTGCAGTAACCGATCGTTGTAACTTGCGCTGTTTTTACTGTATGCCAGAAGAAGGTATTAAATACTTACCCAAAAAACACTTGCTTTCTTATGAAGAAATGGAGCGTTTGATTCGTCTTTTGGCAAAAATGGGGATCAACAAAATTCGCATTACAGGAGGAGAGCCCTTCTTACGTCGCGACTTGATTGATTTTATGCAAACTATTTCTGAAATAGAGGGCATTCAGGAACTCAACATTACGACCAACGGTGTGCTTACCGAGCAGTATATTTCGCGAATGATTGACATGGGGGTCAAAGCAGTCAATCTTAGTTTAGATACGCTTGACAAGGAACGCTTCAAAAAAATTACCCGTCGTGATGAATTTGATAAGGTAATGCAATGCCTGCATGCCTTGATTGAAAGTGGTATGCGTACTAAAATCAATATGGTGGTAATGGCAGGTCAAAATACAGAAGACATTATCCCACTGGCAGCACTCACTAAAAATGCCCCAGTAGATGTACGCTATATCGAAGAAATGCCTTTTAATGGCGAAGGGTTGCGTAATGCCGAATTTACCTGGAACTATAAACAAATCTTAGCAACACTCACCAAACAATATCCCAATATTGAACAATTGGTTTCAAAACCTAATTCTACCTCTACCAATTATCAGGTTCCTGGCCACCAAGGTACTTTGGGAATTATTGCGGCTTTTACTCGCAATTTTTGTGGCAGTTGTAATCGTATTCGAATCACTGCTCAGGGCACACTCAAGACTTGCTTGTACGATAATGGAGTGCTGGATATCAAGCAATTGATACGAAGCGGAGCCAATGATGAAGAATTAGCAAAAGCCTTACTGGGTGCTTTTAACAAGCGAGCCAAAGATGGCTACGAAGCCGAACAAAAACGGGATAATAACTTACCTGTTACAGAATCAATGTCTACCATTGGGGGATAGTTTTAAACAACATATTCTATTACATTCCCTCCTTATTCTTGTTAGTTTTCAATTCTTTATAAAATTTACTGAACTAATATTTTTTGCACTTTTCAACATTTTGCTTGTAAAATGAATCAATGTAAGTTTTTAGCTACTTCTTAAAAAAACTAACACTTTCATAACAATAAGATAATAAGCATATACAACCTTTTTTCCTTTAAAAACCCCGAATAAAAAATAAACATCTGAAAATCAGTATTTCAAGCTTTACGACATTATTTTTATTTTAGAAAAATTTTGTTTTTTCAAGTAGACATATAACTTTACGACCAAATCCTCACGATAAAATAGATATCCTACTTTGTAACATTTATTAGAAAAGTGTCGTCTGCATAGTGCCGTTTATAGGTATTATTTTATGTGATCAAAATACAACATTTTTAAGTGACTGCTAAAATCAAACTTTAATGATACACGACGCAATTGAGTTCTTGAAAACAGTACTCAATAACTACTTGGTACAAAAAATACCAGATTCCACAGCCAGTGGGCCCAAGGTAGACTATCCTAAGATAGATACCGATCCTCCCACATTCAACCTGAGGGCTGTGAACTTTCTGTTACTTAATCTTGAAGAAGAAAAGCTCAACAGGACTGCTAATCCATTTATACAAATGAATCCTGATGGCAGTCAAAATGCGGTAAGTCCCCCTCTTCATCTCTCATTGACATTACTATTTTCAGCCAAGTTTACTGATTATCAAGCTGCACTCAAGCATTTGTCTTACACTATGCAGTTTTTTCAATCACACCCAGTTTTTATGCGTAATGAATTTCCTGATCTACCCAACGCTGTAGACAAGCTTACCCTTGAATATTTATCGCTTAACAACACGCAAAAAAACGAAATTTGGAGTTCGCTTAAGGTGGCCTATTTGCCCTCAGTGGCTTATCGGCTCAAGATGATAGTTTATCAAGAAGACAGTCTTGATTTATCTACTGAAATTACCCAAGTGAACAACCAAAACCGGCTTTTGCAATGATTTACAAAAACTTATTTTCTGTTGCTATACTGCACAATTATTTCTCAGATAACACTAACTATATCCCCGAAATAGATCAATACATTGGTTTGGTTCCAGATCAGGAAACTCAAGCATTGATCAAACAATACAGGCTTAAGTTGTATACCAGGCCTGGCAGGTTGATCTTAAGTACGCCTGAACGAACCACAGCCCAAACCTTTTTGCCATCATCCAGTATTACTTTTCGTTTTTTTCTGGAAATACGCAATCCGGTATTTTATTACTTTACTGATCTGCAAGCACTATCGGGATTTACATTTCCCAGGTTTTATACTAGTGGTAGCAACACCACACTTACCTCTGGGGCTTACCAATACAAAATAAGTGACGTATTTGAAATCCCTCAGGAAAGAAATGCTCAAACCTCGTTCTTTTTACGGCATACTCCCCTAAACACTTCATTTGAAGTACAAGGCCTTAGTCCTGCTCCTACACTGGCGTACGATGCCGCCCTGAAAAAGGTAAGTTTTGATACCACTCCAGGGACCTATCAGGATGCCCAACCATTTGAACTCATATATGAGGTATCTCCTCGGTGGTCTTCATCTACTTTGGGGATTGTAGAAATCGGTGTGGATGGTAGTAATATAACTTATGATCGTTCTTATACATTTTCTTTTGGCCGAAAAAGCCAAAACTGGAGCTACTATGTTATAGCCCCTGATACTGTAACGGCGGCAAATCTGGCCATTACCAATGGGGTATCTGACCCTGCCTGGAATTTTGCCAATACAGTAGAAACTACCAGCGGTGATGTTTTTCAACGATTGAAAAACACATTTCCTGCCGCTAAAATTTTCAACATTACTTCGGTCAACCCGCTCCCCTATCAAAAACAAGCTAAGACTGGCTTGAAATTACAGCAAAGCGGCGAAACCATTATTAATAATTTACCTAACCCTGCTCCTGAAAACGAAGGGGTAGGTATTCTAAATATTTATTCTTAAACGAATCAATTAATATGGATTACAATGTACCCGGCGTATATGTAGAAGAAGTTTCTACTATACCTCCTTCAGTAGCAGGGGTTGCCACTGCCATTCCGGCCTTTGTAGGCTACACTGAAAAAGCCCTGGATAAAAACGGCACATCTTTTCCAGCAAGTGAAGTAGTGATCAGAAGAGTAGATACCATGTTGGAGTACGAGCAATACTTTGGAAGCAAACCCAGATATGCTCGCTTTAGCATGACAAGTGATGGAACTTTGCAAAGAAAACAAGCCGACGGCACGACTGACGCTGCCGAATTACACACTCATTTGATGTACTATGCCCTGCGAATGTATTTTGACAATGGTGGGGGAAGCTGTTACATTGTATCAGTAGCAAGATACGACGCAGATGCAACAGGTGCGGTTATTAGCACAACTGATGGCAATACTGCGATCCAAAATGGTATCCAAAAGCTTGAAGAATTTGACGAACCCACCTTATTGGTATTGGTAGATGCTGCTAACCTGGCACCAGCCGATTATTATGCCCGCTGTGTACAGGTACTCAACCAATGTGGTGAACTAAAAGATCGTTTTGGAATTTTTGATGTTCTAAGTAGCGACACAGACGCGACTCTGTTCCGACAAAACATAGGAAGCAATCACTTGAAATATGGTGCAGCTTACTTGCCTTATTTAAAAACATCTTATAGCTATCAATATGAAGATAAAGATGTAGATGTAGCCGCAGCTATTCTACAATACAATAGTGGCGCTAATGGTTTTCAGGTGTCTTACCTTGCTTCAAATGTAGGAGCAATCACCCCTAAAGTCACTGTAAATAAATCGACCGATGACATCCCTGTCGCATTTACCCTAGTGAATAGTAGCACAGACATTAGTCTTACTATTGATGTAGGCTCAACTACTAAAGCGGTTGATGTAGTAAATGCCTGGGCAGCGTACACTGGCGATAGAGCTGGTTATAGCATATTACAAGTAGGTGATGGTTCCAAAACGGTTGTAAGCAAGGCAGTAACTGACTTGGCCAATCCTAGCCCTAACACACTTTCTTTGGCAGACATCAAAGAAAATTTCACGGCTCTATATAATCAGATTATAAACACCATTAGAGATCAAAGAGTAATATTGCCTGCAAGTGCAGCAGTAGCGGGTATTTATGCAGCAGTAGACCGCGATCGTGGCGTATGGAAGGCACCTGCAAACGTAAGCATCTCTTCAGTAATTGAACCTACTACAAAAGTAACCAATGCTCAACAAGGCCGCCTAAACGTAGATGCTACTTCTGGTAAATCAATCAACGTAATTCGTAGCTTTACCGGACGTGGGACTTTGGTTTGGGGAGCCAGAACATTGGCAGGTAATGATAACGAATGGCGTTATGTGAACGTAAGACGTTTGTTCAACTACATGGAAGAATCTATCCAAAAAGCAAGTGCCTTTGTGGTATTTGAACCTAACACAGCCACCACCTGGCTGAAAGTTAAAGGTTTGATTGAGAGTTTCTTGTATGGTTTATGGCAACAAGGAGCTTTGGCGGGTGCTACTCCCGAAGCAGCTTACTTTGTAAATGTTGGTCTGGGCAAAACGATGAATAGCCAAGATGTACTAGAAGGTAAGTTGATTGTAGAAGTGGGTGCAGCAGCGGCTCGTCCTGCTGAATTTGTAGTACTACGCTTTATGCACCAACTGCAAGAATCATAACCTGTTCAATCAATACAACTGGGCCTCACCCTTCACAACTGAAAAGAGCCCAGTTGTAAAACACTTAACAAATCATTTCTAAATACTGAAATTAAGTTCAATTACCATGGCATTAACCAAAGAAGAAATAAAAAACAATTATCCCTTACCCTCCTATAACTACAGGGTATTGATTGATGGCACATCTATAGCGTTTTCGCAAGTTTCTGGATTGAACATGACTTTCGAAACTACTACTTACAAAGAGAGTCCAGTAGATGGTGGAGCACCTGGCCCTGTAACCATGCGTATGCCTGCTCAACATTCAGATGTGACAGTGACCATGCAAAAGGGTATAGTTCGCGGCAAAAGTGCACCACTTTATGACTGGATCAATGGTACCCAGCTTAATATGGTAGAGAAAAAAGATGTAAGCATTGAATTATGTGATGAAAACGGAGCAGCTGTTTTTGTATGGAAAGTAATCAATGCATTTCCTACTGGTTTAGAGGCCCCTACTTTTGATGCAAGTTCTAATGATGCTTCTATCCAAAGCCTTACGTTAATGGCTGATAGAGTGACAATGGAAGAAATCTAATCTATGGCCATTTCTAAAGAAGATATTGCCAATAGTTACCCCTTACCTGCTTACAATTATCGGGTAGATATAGGTTCAGAAAGTTACGGGTTTGCAAAAGTAACTGGCTTGAGCTTACAATACGATACTGTTACCTACCGACATGGCTTGAGTTCCCTAGAGGGAACTCACCATTTAGTAGGCATTTTGCAACCCGTCAATATAAGTCTACAACGGGGGGTAGTACGTAGTGGAAGCGTATTATTGGAATGGATCAGCAAGACTCCTATGAAACAAGACATCACGGTGCATTTATGCAATGAACAAGGAGAGCCTTTGGTAAGCTGGTGGGTACAAAACGCAATTCCGACAAGTTATGAAGCAGGTGACTTTGATGTAAATACGCAGGATGTAGCTATTGAGACACTGTCTTTGATTTCGGACAATATGCGCATTACTTATCATACCTCAGGTCAAAGAGGAGGAGCCAGAAGTAATATTTTTCAAATTAACTGAATTAACTTATGATTTCACCCAAACCACCCACTCCAGGAGATATATTAAATCAACCACCATTGATGTCTTTCAACTTTTTGGTTGTGTTTTACAATGGTAAAGGGATTAATGCCGCACCAAATCCGATTGATGTACGCTTCCAAAAAGTAGCTGGATTGGGTTTGTCTATGGGAAATCTGGAAACTAAGCGCATTGGAGGAAAAAATGTACGTCTACCTAGTTTTCCTACACACGAAAACCTGACACTGGAAAGAGGGTACGTTTTGCGTAGTCCATTACGAGCGGAGCTGGAAACCTCTTTTGAGAATTTACAGATGCATCCCCGTGATGTGATGGTTATGCTTTTAGACCCTCAGGGAGTACCTCAAGCATCTTGGATTTTTTTTAAGGCATATCCTGTAAAATGGAATTTGGGTGACTTGGATGCTAATCAAAGTAGTATTTTTATCGAGACAATGGACTTATCCTATACTCGTTTTCAATCAATTTCTTTATAAATATGGCAGTCGAAATCAAGGAATTAATCATAAGGGCAGTAGCTGTGGAAGAGTTGGATACCAACTCCAATGTTAATACAAATACTGGAAATATCTCACCAGAATTACAGGCTCAAATTGTCCAGAATTGTGTAAAAGAGGTATTAAAAATTATCGAACGAAAATCTTCTCGTTAGTATGTCTATCAAAAACCCATTGGCCCAAATAGATAACCTCAAAATTACTGCTTATAAAACCAAAGAACGCAGTATTGCTAAAAAGAGTGGTAAGGATGACTTATGTTTTAAAACAGCGGTAAGCGTAGAGGACTTTTCGCAGTTTTATGGCATTAAGTACAAACAAAGTGGTGGTATTAATACTAAAAAAAACGAGGCCAAGGCTGCTAAAAATTTGCCTCGCAAACTTCAAATTACCATCATCTTAGACAATACCAATTTATTCAATGCTGACCTTTATAAGCAAGAAGCAACAATAAGCATAGTTTCTCAGGTAAATCACTTTTTATCGGTGTGTTACCTGGACGAAGAAGATCATTATAGTCCACAGTTTTTAGTAGTAAGATGGGGAGACACAAGCTTTGATTGCAAACTAGAAAGTAGTGATATCAAATATAGCTTGTTTGATACAGATGGTAACCCTTTAAGAGCCACTATCCGAGCTTCGTTTACCGAAGACTCAAATACTGAAAAAGCAGCAAAAAAACTTCAGAGTAATACCAATGTAACCAAGGAAGTAATCACTAAGTCGGGAGACTCATTAACAAGCATTTCTAAAGAGATGTATGGTTCTGCATCGTTTTATTTGGCATTGGCCAAATACAATCAAATAGACCATATTCGGAACATAAAACCCGGCACCAAAATAAGAACTCTTCCTTTGGAGGAACTCAAAAAGTATGTATAAGCAATAAGATAAAGAATAATATTGATGAGTGTTTTTCAGATTACCATATTAAGTGATGGCAAAAAGACCCGTATTAAGGATCAACTACTGGAGGTAGATGTTCAATATGAGATTAATCGTATTCCTTATGCGTTGCTCATTTTTGATGACGGTGATCTTGAAGGCAATGGGTTTAAACTCAGCAACAGTAAGTATTTTATTCCTGGCAAAGAACTGGAAATAAAAATTGAATATACCAATAAGCCCGAAACCGAGACTACTCTATTTAAAGGTATTATAGTAAAGCAAGCCATAGAAGCAGATATAAACGCTTCTAAGCTCATTGTAGAGCTCAGGGATGTAGCTTTTAAAATGACTACGGTACGCCAAAACAATGTGTTTAGAGCTCAAACGCATGAAGAGATTTTTAATGATATTATTACAACATACGGCCTTGAGGCAGACATTAAAGATGAATCAGGTGTGGTATATGAGGAGCTTGTACAGTATTACTGTTCTGACTGGGACTTTATTTTAAGCAGGGCAGATTTACATGGCTTATGGACTTGGTTAAAACAAGGAAAGTTGTTCATTATAGATCCCGCCAAAATAGATACTACCAACGAACTCCCTAAACACTCTTTCGAGTTGGGTATTGATACAATATTGAACTTGCACCTTGAGGTCAATGCCACTCATCAAATAGGGCAAGTCCACGGGCAAGCCTGGAGCATTACTAATAACATTGGTATAGAAGGTAGTGCAAGCGACACTCCTATTAAACTTCCTGGGGACTTAAAACCAACAGAACTGGCTGAAGCAGTGGGTGCAGAGAAAACCCACATCCAAAGCATAGTAGCCATGCAACAAACGGAGATGGATCGTTGGATTCAAGGAAAAATAAATCGCAGCAGATTGGCGATGTATCGTGGTAACCTGACCATTTACGGCAATCCATATATTGAACTGACAGATACTATCGAAGTAGCTGGCATTAGTACACGCTTTAATGGCAATGCCATTGCCACAGGAGTTCGCCATAGAATTAGTGAAGAAGGTTGGTTTACTGATATCCAATTTGGTTTAAATCCTCATAGTTATGTAACGCAACACAAAGTGGAAGCTGAAGAGGCTGGTGGGCTTTTACCTGGAATCAATGGGGTACAACTAGGTATTGTAGCTCCAAGACAGGAAGATCCAGAAGGGCTGCACCGAATTGAGGTGATTATACCTGCATTGGACAATACCACTGTTTGGGCACGCGTAGCTTCTCCTTATGCAGGCAATAGCCGAGGCATACTGTTTTTTCCAGAAGAAAACGATGAAGTAATTGTGGGATTTTTGAATGACGATCCCCGACAAGCCATTGTACTTGGTAGCTTGTATAATAAAGATACTTTTTTACCGGGCGATGATGGAGAAAGCAACGAACAGAACCACCAGAAGGGAATTTTTAGCCGGGAAGGCATCCAAATTAAGCTAAATGAGGAAAAGAAAACGCTTGAAGTCTCTACTTCTCAGGATCAATACATAAAACTGGATGAAGATACTGAAAGTATCGAGATTCAAGACAAACACGGCAATCAAATTATCATGGATCAAGCGGGTATTCATTTCGTGAGTACCGATGCTATTAATATGGAGGCTAAAGGTAAAATAGTAATCAAAGGAAGTGAAGTAGATGTACAATAAAGAAACCAGTGTATGTTTTAAAAATCATATGCTAACAGCATCTATTCTTTTATAGACAATTTATCAATTCAAAAACATATAAAGTTTAAATATTATGCAAGATATCAAACAAAACATCACATTGAACATCACGCTGGAAGAAGCGAATTTATTGCTTGAAGCATTGGGAGAAATGCCTTTTAAAAGAGTATTTGGTTTAGTAGGTAAAATACAAAACCAAGCTGCGCCTCAGGTAAATGGCCAAAACGGTCAAGACAATCATCAAAATGTAATCAGTCAAAAACAAGAAGAAGTAAATGTCTGACGAAGCAATTCCATTTTTAGGTACCGGATGGAGTTTCCCCCCACAATTTTCTAATGGAGGAAAAAACATCAGCACTACCCAAAACGCCGCCAATGTTCACAAAAGCATTTTGATTCTTTTACAAACTGACATTGGCGAAAGGGTGATGCAAGAAGACTTTGGTGGTAGTTTGCTTCCATTTCAATTCGAGCAAATCAATACGCGCTTGTTGAATGATATCAAAGAACGCATTACCAAGTCTATTGAGATACATGAGCCACGTGTGATTCTTAATCAGATAGAAATTGAACAAGATGAGCAAAATGCGGGTCTTTTACTGGTAAGATTACAGTATACCATTAGAACAATTAACACGAGTTTTAATATGGTTTACCCCTTTTACATCAGTGAGGCAGCCAATCCCAATTAGTGAATAATGAGTGATTTTATCATTATAGACAGTGATGAGGTACATTTTAACTCAGCTTTTCAAAATGCCTTTATTATGCCTGAAAAAGGTAAAATAACAGGAACCGGAGGAGCTACACTTAAGGGTAAAAAAGTTTGTATAGACGGGGACGAGACTTCCGTGAAAGTGCAAAATGTAACTTATATTTCTCCTCCTTATGTGGACGGAAAATGCACCTTATTGATTGACAAACTAGGTAATGATCAAGTAGCTGATCACACGAATAGTAATCAAAAAAAAGTGATTTTAAAGGGGACAGTATTTGATGCCGTTTTTGAGGTTACCAAACCAGGCATAGATCCAGCTGGGAACCTAGACCCCAATCTTATGTATTCAGGAGGAACTGGATTTTTTAAAACCAACAACACAAAATTTAAAGGAACCTAATGTCTGAAAACCTAGAGTTATTTTATCGTGACGGAACCAGTCAATTGCAGCGAACCCAAGCCGCTTTGCAAGAAGACTATATTCGTATTGAAGAAAGAACCATAGAGGACTGGCTAAAGTTTGCTCAAAAATATGCCGAAGAACTGAATTATTATTCTTCAGACAATCAGCTTAATGGCAACTGGCAGGCATTTTTGAATGGTTCAGTGACTGTTGAGGATATGTTGCATTACTTGCAAAACCCTACCTTATTTGAGAGTGATCCGAACAAGCAGGAATGGTTATCACGTCCTCATTTTGTGTTGTTCCTCACTTTTTTACAATTATTAGAGCAAAACCTCAAGCCTTCTTTAAATAATATATTGCCTCGCCATCTGGAGTACTATTATAAACAGGTACTTAAGTTTACAAACAAAGCGGCACAACCTGATAAGGTGCATGTAATTTTTGACCTGGCCAATAATTACGCTAATGATAGGTTTCTTTTACCAGAAAAAACAGCATTGTTTGCTGGTAAAGATAGTACAGGAAAGGATTTGGTTTATCGTACTCCTGAAAAAATGATGGTGAGTCGCGCCAAAGTTACTCAGATAAAAAGTTCTTTTGTACATTATCAAACTACCCAATTTGATAGCTACAGCCTACCCTCACAGTTTTTAGAAATGCTCAGGCTTTCGCTGGGTCAGGAAACTGTAGGTACTGGTGCTGATGAAAGAAAACAACTCAAACCAGGAGAACCTCTCCTTTTTCCTGGGTTTTTAGGCTATACTACCAAAGAACCCGACGAAGTATTTTTTGAGAAGATACAAGCACTCGTTGCTTTTGCCAATACTGAGCTATACCTTTCATTTGCAGATTTACGATTACTCATGCGCCTGAAGCAAAATCGCGATAATGATGCAAATGAGTGGAACATCATCAATACTGAGCTACAAAAAATGAAAAATGGTGGCTCGCTCACTATTAATGCTAGTAACCTGCGTGACTTTGTTGCCAACTTTACCACAGTTACTGGGCACTCTCCTCTTAATGATTCTATCTATGACGAGCTACAAAGTGTCAATAATATTTATAATCTCTATGAGGAACTCAACTTTGCCACAACAGGAGATTATGAGGTTTTCAAACCTTTGATAGAGCCACTAGATCAACAAGGATATTCGGATAGTCACCGGGTAAGAACTTTGCGAAAGTTTATTACTGAAAAGTTTTATACCAATAGCACAGTCGATGATGCTACTCAAAATCAATATGCCAATGATTTTCACACCTTGGTACAAGCTCGTCAGAAGATTTATCAGGAGTGGCGCGATATGCAGGAAATTCTCAACAATATACCTCAACTCCCTAGCAAGGCTACTTTTGCCAACCTGGAAACGCCCAACTTTGATGAGTTACTTGCCAGCAAATATGGTAATCTACCTGTATTCACCAGCATAGATGCTAGCCTTACGAATATTGATCAGTACTTTGATACTGCTATCAAAATTGAGCAATATTTTGCCCTATTTATTGAGGAGGTAGACACTTTGCTACAGAATGCTTTGACGCTGAAAAACAAAAAAGTAGTGTACAAGCTTCTGGAAAGCGCTCATCAAAAGAAAAAAATTATTATTCGGCAAGAAGAATTGTCCAAGATAACGCCAAAAACTTCTGATGCTCTATTCAAAGAAGCGCTTGGACTACCCAACCCTGGTGATAATTACCTGCCCTTACCTACTGGTATTACTTCTTTGGAAGATTTGTTGACCCAAGTAGAAAACGACACCGCCAATGCTACTGCTGGAATTCAATATATCAACGACAAACTCAAACTTACCAAAGATAACTTCAAGTTTATTATTAATACTTGCCAGGACCACTTGGTAGATCAACTGGTACCCTCCTGGAAATGGGATAGAGTGTATCTTTTACTGGAAGAAGCTGAAAGAAAAATGCGAGGCGAACATCCAGCCTCCTCCCCTGTTATTAGTCATCGAAATGGTGTATATGCTTTTGCTAATGCTCAAGATGCCAAAACCAATGATCAAGAAGAAACCTTTGAACGTTGGCGTACTTTTGGGCAGATAGAAAACGGAAAACTTACCCCATTAGGCCTGGCCATTCAATCTCCAGTTTTAGCTCTTTCGGCTGGTGAACGTGTCATAGAGCTAAACTTGACTTTAACCGATGAAGTAACTTCTACGGAGGTTACCGCACTTCAAACCATCCAAAATGCATTAGATGCTGAGGGTAAATTGTTACACCCTTTCAAAGTAGAGATCACGGGCGAAAATGGCTGGTTACCCATTACTACCTTCAATACGCTCACTTATGACAGCACTGCTAAGGTTTTAAAAATCCATTGTCAATTGGCTTCTGATTTTGATCCAGTACAAACCTATAAGCAAGCAAGTGAAGTATATGCGCGAACTACTCCTACCCTAAAAGTTTCTATTGAGCGTTCCAACCTTATGATGGATCAGCTCACTGCACAAGATTTATTTAGTCAAATCCAGCTCAAAAAAGTAGATCTTAAGGTAGTAGCACAAAATATTCGTCCCACTTTGGCAGGCAACGACACTACTACTCTCAATCCTAAAAATGCTTTTACGCCTTTTGGTAGTACACCTACTGCTCAGGCCAAATTTTACTTCACACATCCAGAACTAATAGATAAAAAGCTCGACAACATTAGTATCAATTTGAATTGGCTGGGAAAACCCGCTGATTGGAATGGTTACTACAATTTATATGGGGCCAACTATCAGAATCCTACACTCTTCAAGACAACCTTAGATTTGCACGATCAAGGCATTAGCCGGAGGTTTTCTCTCAACGATGCCACTGAAGATTTTGAATTGTTAAATTACGCAGGTGCAGCATTAACCCTGGACACTTCACAAGAGGCCGCTGCAGCTTTTCCTTACCTGCCACTCTCGGTAACAAATAATACAGATGACCTTTTTGAACAATCTCGTTATTTCATTGTTCAGCTGGGTACACAAGATTTTGGGCACGCTCAATACCCTGTCTTAGCTTCTCAAAAAGCCTCAGAATTGGCCATTAGGATGAAAGGTAGTGTGCAAGAATCAGATGCCGCAGCTTATCAGGTAAATCCTCCTTACACCCCAGAATGGCAGGACTTCAGTTTTACCTATACAGCCAGTGCCAGCGATCAGGGCACAACTACCAATAATAATTCACTGACAGTCATGCATATCCATCCATTTGGCTATACCACAATGGATAAGGTAGAAACTACGTCATTCTTACCTAATTATCCTCAGGAGGGTTATTTGTATTTAGGCATTCAGAGTTTAAAAACACCTTTTGACCTGAATCTACTTTTTAGAATGGCAGAAGGAAGTGCCAACCCTGAGTTAACACCTCCTGCGATTGACTGGCGTTATTTACAAGGCGATCAATGGCAGTTGCTTACCCAAAAGGGACGTATCATTACTGATGGTAGCAATGGTTTGCTCAATACTGGAATTATTAAAATGCGTATTCCTGTAGAAGCTGATACTCAGCACCAAGTGCTCCCTAGTGGCTACCATTGGTTAAGGGCTAGTGTAAGAAACAATAGCTTGGGGCTTAGCGATACAATTGGTATTCACGCTCAGGCGATTGAAGCAGTCTTTGAAGATCAACAGAATGATCCCAATCATTTGAAAACTCCCCTTCCGGCCGAAACTATTACTCGAACTTATACTCCCCAGCCCGAACTAAAAACAGTAAAACAACCCTACAGTTCGTTTGGAGGGCAGGTCAGGGAACCCGAAGCGCAATTGAATATCCGGATTAGTGAACGGCTTCGTCATAAAAATAGAGCATTGACAGTATGGGACTACGAAAGACTCGTGCTGGAAGCTTTCCCAGAAGTTTATAAAATCAAATGTTTGCCAGGGCAATTGCTCACTGATAGTCACCCAGGGCAAGTAGTACTCATCACTGTTCCGAATATTAGTGGCATTCGTCCTTACGATCCATTTAAACCAAAACTATCAGTAGATATTCTACAAAAAATACAACAATACCTTACCGAAAGAGCTTCACCTACCGCCGATATTGTAGTACGCAATCCTACTTATCTGGAGTTACGAATTTATATGCAGGTGGTCTTTCATCCTGAATATCAGGCCGATCATAAATACTATTTAGAATTACTACACTTGGCTTTGCAACAATACCTGGCTCCCTGGGCCTTTGATAATGGGGCTGATATTGCGCTGGGTGGTAAGCTATACCCCAACTTGATTGTAGATTTTGTAGAACGTCTAGAGTATATAGATTATATCAACAATTTTAGCTTAGGTTACCTCGATGGAGAAGATGTGTATTTGGTTACTCAGGATCAAATGCAATCTGGCCTTACTGCAAACCGAGCTGATGGCGTGTGGGTATCGGCCCGAGAACACCGACTCTCTTCTATTCAGAATGTAGGAACTGGCAAAAATACCGGAATCGGTTATATGATGGTAGCCAATGATTTTACAATTGCTTAAACTTATTGATTATGAAATTTCAAGACTTACTGACCAATACCACCACCAAAAGAAATGAACTGAAACCGTTTTTCAATACAGGTGAAACCCCTAGTCAGAAAAACTTCCACGATTTGATTGATGGCCTGTTTCTCGTTCAAGGCAATGGTCTTTTTAAGGATGATCAAAACGGTTTGAGCATTCAAACCAGTACCGAAGATCTCACCAAAACAGCGTTGCTTTTTTATGATGCCCCCGATAAAGAACCAGAATGGAGCATGAGCATCAAGGATGGTTTTCATTTGAAAGATACTGCAAATAATGCTCGTTTATCGGTTTTGAATGATGGTAAAATTGGAGTTGGCACCCTTACTCCTGACGCATTGTTACAAATAGGTGACCCTGCGGCTAGTGTAGGAGGTAGACATAATATAAGACTTGGTAAATACGTAAGTGTTGGTGAAAGTGGAGGTGGTCTATCTACCATCGTAGGGAACAACATTAAAGCTTCTGAAACTGAGGATAATAAATCAGTTTATATGAACAATACCGATCCAGGTCAAATGATCAGGCTAAACTATGTCTATGGCCTTTCCTTTCATACTTCTACTCAGGCTGGGACCGCAGGAGCTGATTATGATGAATTGGCCAGCGAAAGAATGCGGATTACAACTGATGGTAAAGTTGGGGTGGGTCTTCCAAATCCTTATTCTACACTACACGTCCACGGGCCATCACTTACCCTATCTTCTGATCTAAGCGACACCACCAATGTTCTAGAGACAATGGGTATATATCCTTTTTATCAGATAGCTGGTTATAATGGCGGAAATCCAACCACAGTATATGAAGTACCAATTAAAAATGGGGTAAGAAATGATATTTTATTTACCTGGCGTAATATCATCGATGGTAGTGGAATAATTTTAAAAGGAGATACCACTAACGTAGGTATTGGAACTCTGGATCCTGGTACATTCAAACTAAGGGTTTCTGGAGGAGATGCAGCTTTTGATCAAGATAGGAAAATATTCTTTTACGATAGCGATGGGCCATACAGCTTTGTAGGTAATCAAGCAAGAAACCTTGTACTCAATTCTAACTGGAATGGAGTTATTAGTCTACGCGTAGGAGATCAGGAAAAAGCTTTTATTAATAATGCAGGTGATTTTTATGTAGATAGAGATGTTTATGCCAACAATGTAAAGTTAACTTCTGACTTACGCTACAAGAAAAATGTACGAGATATAAATACTGAAATTACTACCAGGTTAGCACAACTAAGGGGGACTACTTTTGAGTGGCGAGCAGATGAATTTCAGAGAAAAAGTTTTTCAGAAGGTACTCAAATAGGCTTCATTGCACAAGAACTTAAGAAAGTATATCCTGAATTAGTGAGCGAAGATAAGGATGGACATCTATCTATAAATTATCAAGGCATTATACCTATACTAGTAGAAGCAGTGAAAGATTTGAACCAGCAAAATCAGTCGTTGCAAAGCCGAGTATTACATCTGGAAAAGCTTACACCCATTACTCCAGAAGCTTAGGAAAATCAACAAAAAATTATTGAACTCTAAAGGTCAAAAGATATGAAACTCTCAGATTTATTAAATAATACCACCACCAAACGCGATGCTCTCAAGCCCGCTTTTAATACAGGAGAGATTCCTACCCAACAGAACTTCAATGAAGTGATTGATGATTTGTTTCTTATCCAAGGCGATACTTTGTATAAAGATGCTACCAGTGGGCTTAGTATTCAGGCTGGTACCGATACCGCTAAGTCAGTATTGCATTTTTATGATGATCCAGCTCAAGAGCCTGCCTGGAGCATAGGTATCCAAAATGGTTTTGAGTTGAAGGATATTACTGGAAACTCAAGGATGGCGGTATTGAATGATGGAAAAATAGGTATTGGTACTAATGCTCCTGCCAATACCTTTCATATTGTGGATACTGGAACCGTTACAGGACGAACCTTCCATAATAACGCCATAGCCACCTTTGAAAAAAATAGCACAGGTTATTTACAAATCTTAATACCAGAAACAGGTGCAGAAACAGGTATTCTATTTGGCAAAGGTAGTGACAGTGTAGCAGGAAGTATTATTTATAATAATACAGATAGTGGTAGTCTTCAATTTCGAACACTGAATAACTTACCTAGCCTGACCGTAGCCAATAATGGTAATATAGGAGTTAATACGCCTACTCCTGATAATACACTAACACTGGATGGTACTATTGGCTTTTATAGAAATGGCGCTTCACCAACAGCAACAACAGTAGGTTATATTAATTATGAAAATCACCTTACTCTAGGAACTCTCAGTAGCGTCGATAGTATCCAATTCTTAACAGGTCCTGAGGGTAGTCACACTACCAAAATGTGGATTGGCAATGATGGCCAAATAGGTATAGGTACGACTTCGCCTGATGCACTATTACATGTAACTAATAACAATGGAGAAGCTAAAATCAATGGTAATTGGATAGGTTTCAAATGTAATAGTACCTCTCCTAATGATTTTTTGCCTTACATTGAATGGCGTACAAAAAGCGATGATGCTGCTACTAATCGGCAGGCGTACCTTGGCTGGGAGCCCTCGTATTTCAACCTTAGACTGGAAAACGGATACAATTTTGGCATTATGGGAGGCAAGGTAGGTATTGGCACTTCGTCTCCTGATCATACACTTTCAATTTCAGATCTCAGTGGTGGCGGAAATTTATTAAGCTTGACTCGTGGTACAGGTCATGCTCGTTTTTTAATGGATAATAACAAAGACAGCCTTTATATTATGACTGGTACCTCCTCTGCCACCAATGGATTATTTATCCATAGTACCGGAAATGTAGGAATTGGCACCAATAGTCCTACTGAAAAACTCCGTGTCAATGGTTCTATTATGATCCCTACAGGCACTAATGGCAGCAATTCTGGTCTAATCGCTGTAAGTAATGATTACTTCTTTTATGATAGCAAACGTATCAACAATTATGGTTTTGGTTTTTATGGCTATACTGGTTCTGCAATCTCAGGTGGCATCAACACTTACGTCTCGGGACATTTTGGTATAGATTTTTTTACCATGGGTGGCCACCAAGTAAGAATTGAGCGAGGTGGTGCGGTTGGTATTGGAAAGAATAACCCTAGTTACAAACTAGATGTAGTAGGTGATATTAATCGAACTGGTGGTCTCTATAATGTCTCTGATGTAATGTTTAAAAAAGAAGTCCAATCTATTAATAATGAGACAATAAATAAGCTCTTACAGCTGCGTGGTACTACCTTTCAATGGCGAAAGGATGAATTCGAGGATAAAAAATTCTCTGAAGGAACTCAAATAGGTTTTATTGCACAGGAACTCAAGGAAGTATATCCCGAATTAGTGAATAAAAACGAAGAAGGACATTATTCTATTGATACAATAAGCCTGATCCCTATTATAGTAGAAGCTAATAAGCAACAACAACAACACATCGAAGACTTACAAACTCAAGTAGCAAATTTGACAAGACTCGTGTCTAACCTTAATCAAGCATAATCAACATTGATTCTGAACCACCTAAAAATATGAAGCTATCTGACTTGTTAAATAGTACTACTACCAAAAGGGATGCTCTGAAGCCAGCTTTTACTGCAGGCCAAGTACCCACTCAGCAACATTTCCACGACATGATCGATGGTCTGTTTCAGATTCAGGGCACAACTCTTTACAAAGACGATAACAATGGATTGGGCATTCAGGCAGGTACTGACCCTACCAAACCAGTACTACACTTTTATGATGACCCTACGCAGGAGCCTCTCTGGACAGTTGGCGTTCAGAACGGATTAGAAATAAAGGATTCAACCAGTGTGACTCGCTTGGCTGTAGCAAACGATGGTAAAGTGGGCATTGGAACAACCGCTCCCACAAGTTTTTTTGAGGTATTTACCACACCTGGCAATAGTGCTACAGGTTTAGTGATTAGCCAAGGGCCTGATGGAGGTAACACCAACAGCGGCCGTTTGTTTTTTCATAATGCAAGTGATCCTGGCAATAGCTTTACGATGATGAAGACGCTCAACCGTTTGTCTTTCATGTCTAACGCCACTCCTGGCACTGGGAGCGGCACTGAACGCATTTCATTGACCAATCAAGGGAATGTAGGTATTGGCATTAATGTTCCACAGTCAAAACTGGAAATCCTTCAAAGTCAACCTTACACTAATGCTCATGAGGCCAGTGCTTTGGTAGTCCGTACTCCTACGGCCCCATCTCCCAACGATGGACGTATGGTGGGTATTTCATTAACCATTGGTGAATCAGCGGATATTCATAATCTCAATCAAAAATCGGCCAGTATATTCGCCCAGTCTACCAATCAATACGCCAATATTGTAGATATGCTCTTTTATACCCGTGGCTCCTCCAGTCCCTATTATTCTGAAAAGATGAGAATTACAGGTAATGGGAATGTGGGTATTGGTACTACAAATCCACTTGGTAAGGTAGATATTTTATTAGGAGGATTTGCTAATGCATCGGCATTGTCTTTTCAGGAAGTAGATTCTAATCCAACAATTAAGCTATATAGGCCCACTGGTAGTTTTGTATCAGATGTTGCTACGGTTTACCCATGGTGGATAGAAAATAGTCATACTGGACTAGGCTTTAGAAGTGGAAGCCATGCAATAAGAGGAACAGAAACTGTATCTACCAAAATTTTCTTTAAACATAATGGTGATGTAGGTATTGGCACCACAGATCCTACTGAAAAGCTTGCTATTAAAGGTAAATTACAATTAAACAGTGAAACTACTTCTGGTGCTGTCAAAATGTATTTCCAAATGAGTGATACAAATGAAACGAAGTACAATAATGTTTGGCCTGATCAACATGAAAGAGCCGTCATGTTCAAATCCAGTGCTTATTTAGATGTACATAGTGCAGGAGGGATTGGTTATCAGTTTTGGACATATGGGGTTACAGGTAGTAACTCAAATGGCGTTGTTGGAGGAGAAATTCAAGCAATGGTCATCAGAAAAGATGGAAAAGTAGGTATAGGTAAAGCCACTCCTGCAGCTAAATTAGATGTAGGAGGAAGTATTGCAGTAAATGGCTCGGTAGTACACTCCTCTGATATCCGTTTTAAAAGAAACATACAACCAATTGCCTCTAATATAATAGCAAAGTTAAACCAATTGAAAGCTTCAACTTATCAATGGCGAACAAATGAACATAAAGAGCAAGGCTTTGAAGAAGGAACCTATATAGGATTTATAGCTCAAGAAATGAAAGCATTGTATCCTGAATTAGTATCAGAAGATAGTGAAGGATATCTATCAATCAACTATACAGGTCTTATTCCTATTATAGTAGAAGCCAATAAGCAACAACAACAACGTATTGAAGCTTTGGAAGTCCAATTAGCTGAATTAATGAAAAAATAAAACTTGACTGAAAACCTGTAAGCCATATGAGTGTAAAAACCCCTGACTTCGACACCTTGCGCCAAAATGGATTGGAATTGATCCAAAAACTTGCCGCCAAAACCTGGACCGATCATAACAACGCAGACCCAGGCATTACCCTGTTAGAGCAGATTTGTTATGCGCTTACTGATTTGGGTTATCGGGTAGATTTCGACATCATTGATTTATTGGCAGGGGGTAGCGATGAAGCTTATCGTCTTTTATACTCTCCCCGGGAAGCGCTCAGTACTCAACCTGTGGTATTCGATGACCATCGCCGCACTTTGATAGACTCTGGCGAAGTAACAAATGCTTATTTAAGCAAAACTCAAGATCCAGCCCCTCAACTTTATTATGCACCGTTTTCGGAAGAGTTGTTATTACAAGAGCATCGTAATGAGTTGTTATCTGAAGACACTTATCGTTTGGTACAACTCAAAGGATTGGTAGATGTAAATGTGCAAAAAAACCCTGCTGCTACTACGTCCATTGTGGAGCAGCAAATTAAACAAAAGCTACACAGCCAGCGTAGTCTGGCTACCGACATTGAGCATATTCATATTTTACCCGAAGAAAAAATTAAAATACAGGTCGAGTTAGAATTGGGGTTTACAAAAGATGTCGAAGCACTCGCTGCTCAGGTCATGTATATCCTCTATCAATACACCAATCCTCATTTTACTTTTGAAAACTTATTCAGCTTTGGGCAAAACCAATCAATAGAAGAAACTTTTGATGGCCCATCTATGCTACGTGGATTCCTCAAAAAAGCTGCATTGGCTCAGTTTCAAAAAAGATCTGAGCTACGGCGATCTGATTTGGTGCAGGCCTTGATGAACCTGACCCCTGAGATAAAAACCATCCGTAGCCTGGACATTGCCCGAGAAGGGGAAGCATTCTCTCGTTCTATCTTAGATTGGTTGGTGTCATTGGATGCCAACAAAGCGGTTGTATTTGACCTTGACACTTCTAATATTTTGTTTTTTTCAGATGATCTGCCAGTATCTTATGATTTAACTATCGCCAAGTCGAGGTATAACACGTTGCTGGCCAACAATCAGCCTCAACCACTCCCCAGTAAAGAATTAGACTATGTGATAGCTAAGGGGCGCGATCGAGAAGTGAGTCAATACACTTCGGTACGCCAACATATGCCAGAGGTATATGGGGTTACTCCTTATGGTTTACCCGAAAACGCAAGTCAGGCACGCAAAGCACAAGCCAAACAACTCAGTGCTTACCTATTGTTTTTTGAACAATTATTGGCTGATTTTTTTGCTCAGTTAGGTGGTTTACCCCAGTTGTTTTCGGTGACTCGTTCAGAAAATGATTACCAAACGTATTTCTCACAGATACTCACCGAAACCAGCGTTCCTGCTTTAGAGAATATTTATCAAAACCCTCCCGAAAGCAGAACCCAAAGTGAGAACTTTTTTGATACCACTGTTGACAAAAACCGAAACACTCGACTACTAGATCATTTTATGGCTCGCTTTGGTGAACAGTTTTCCGATAATATTTTAGGGCAAACTCCTACCAATGTCAATGCCTTTGGAGATGCTATCGCTGCCAAGCGTACTTTCTTGCAAGAATATTCTACCCTAAGTGCAGGGCGAGGTATAGCATTTGACTACACCAATACCAACTGGAATGTATCTGGAGTTCAAAAGCGCATTGCGCGGCTATTAGGCCTACGTAACTATCAAGCACAAAACCTGGCTTTTGGTGCGGGTTCAGAGGGTTTTTATTTGGTAGAACATATCTTATTGCGCCCTCGAAGCGGTGATCGTTTCCAGAATGGGCTTTTAATGTCTTTTCTCAAAGCCGAAGACCCTTATTCACTACAAGTATCTTATGTATTTCATAAAGTGGGTCGTTTCAACGACGAAAGCATTCGCAAGTTTACTGAACGCTTGCTTCGGGTGGAGACTCCTTCTCATATCCAAATCAAAACTTATTGGTTAGATATTGCCCAAATGGCTACTTTCGAGAAGGCTCAAACGGCTTTTATTCAAGAACTCAACCAATTAACATCTCCAATTGCTGATACTGACCACCAATACAGTTTAAGAGTGGCTAGAGATTACCTACTTGACTTATTGTATATGTACCATTCGGCTTACCCTAATCCTTATAACCTGGGAGTGCCTATGCCCATAAGGGACTTACCCATTCCTCGACTTGCCCCAAAATACGAAGAAAACAGTACTCAACAACCTGATGGCAAATGGGTTGTAAAAATGCAAATTTACTATCCACAGGTCAATGTAACCTATCGCTTATGCGATCGTGATCGCCAACCCATTGCCAGTGTTCCAGCTTTAAAAGTTACTGCCGATACTCCTCTACTCATAGACACTCAGGCAAATAATCAACCCTATGTGTTTCTGGAATCACCTGCTATAGATCAAGATCAATTGTATTGGATAAGAGCCGAAAAAGAAATCATCGCTACTGATCCACGAACCAACACCTCGGTTACCAAGTCCTTGAAATATGTATTTCTGGCCCAACCCATTCGGGTAAGGGTTGGCCTGAGTTTGGTAATTGCCGAAGGCTTACCAGATGAAATAGACTTTAGTGAACAGGCTAATATTAAGCTATCTGAAATTCAGGCCAATGTAGAATATCGTTTATATGCCGACCTCAATAACAATGGCACTTTAGAACGAATTGATGCTGGAGGTACTTATAGTGGTTTTGAAAATGGTGATGTCACTATTCCTACTAATGTGACTAATGGGTTTCAAGAAGATGTACTCATTATTGTACGTGGTTCTCGTGATGGTTTCAGCACCGAATTGGATGTGAGTAGTTTATTGCTTAAAGTACGTGCTTACCCTGGCCTTACCTTGGCTTCTAGTCAAAACATTATAGATTATAGAGTTACTACTGGTTTAAGTCTTACAATAAGCAATGGGGTATTACCTACTCAAAAAAGCGTAGACTATCATTTATTTTATCGCCCAATTAGTGACCCTGAGTTTGTACATCATAAACTCACTCCACCGCCAGCCAGTGAGTTGTTAACACTTGATAATGGCTTGGGTACGAATGTATCAGTACTCAAACCCAATGTTCCAACAACTACCAATAATGTCCCAATAGCATACGAGGCCGCTCCAATTCCTCCAATTAATTACCAGTTGGTATCTACTTTAAGCCCTACCGATGATGGTGATCAGGTGGTATTTGACATAAGTGCGCTCAATTTACCAGAAGATACTTTGTTTATGGTAGTGGCATCTAAAGTTGGGCACACGACTCCCCAAGTGCTAGGGGACGGCAATCGTGCTACTATCGGGGTCATTTTGACCAAGCCTGACCCATCACCTACTTTTGTAATAGAGCCCAATCCAGTAGTATCAGGTACGGTGGCTAAACTTAAAGTACAAAACCCTCAGGATGGTGTCAAATATTACCTGGAGTATACCAACGGAGTAAAACAAATTGCCAAGATATTCCACGATCGTACTAATAGTCCCCGTCAAGATGGAGTAGGTTACTCCAAAGTAGAGGTAGATTTTGCTACTGGTGCAGCGGTTAGTCCAACAGATATTACGGTAGAAACCCGTAATCCCATTACTGCTGATAAAGATATGCGTCTAATAGCCGAAAAACCTCAGACTGGCATAGAGCTTAAAATTGCAGATATAACCTTTACTGTTAGTTAATGACGCAACCAGGAAATAGACATATTATCAAAAAACAAATATTTGAGGTAGAAGTAAGCGATCAGCAAAAAGCCTGGGATATTCAAACAAAATTGGGCGAGATATTTCAAAAACACATACTCCCAGTCTTGAATCAAACATTTAATGCGCTTAGTCCTCCCAATGTTATTCATCGTATTGACCAATTGGAAATAAACTTAGGGGAGATTCGTGTAGATCATCTTGAGGAGGACATTACTGAGGTTGTGCAACAAGTAGTACAACAATCAATTAAGCCCAATTTACCTCAGGCTCACGTAAGCATCAATGAATTGATCGCACAAGTGGATAGACTAACGTTGAGTGATGCTCAGCTTGAAGATCTTGAAAAATCTTGGCTACAGAAGTTCAAAGTAAGGTTTCGCAAACTTCTTCAAGAAGAAGGTAATACCGTTTCGTTAGATAAAATCTTAGGAAAATTAGACTCAATTGGGCTTACTAATGACTTAGAAAGAAACCTCCTGGCACGTTTCAAATCTCTGGTAAAATCTAAATGGGCTAACCTTGGCACTGATCATCATTTGGATGATTTGATCAATGAAAAAGCGATAGATACATTAGAAAAAGACGTCGCTCAAAAATTAAAACTCGCCTTTAAACAAGCCTTGCTCAAACAAGGAACTACTCAACTAACTGATATACTACAACTTGTAGATACGCTGGAATTGAATGATATTTTGGAGGATTTTGAGCACGAACTCATCCCTCATTTAAAAACAAGTCTCAAGAATCAGATACAACAAAAATGGGGAGGCAATCAAGCGTCCTCATCGCTTGTAGAGTTGCTCATTTACTTTTTAGATACTGGACGTCTCCCTTGGTGGGCTAAATCATCATCCAGGTTATTGAGTCAAGCCTTAGACAACGCTTTCATTCATCACCCTTCCTGGATCATTGATCAATTTAGAAAATATAGCAAGTATGATACCTACCGTAAACGTATTATCAATACTTTTCACAACGAAGATTTATTGCAGTTAAGCCAACAGGTTTTACAAATATCACCTAACGAAAAACAAGCGCAGCTCCTGCAGAGTTTGGCCAAAACGTTACCCAAGCTCACCCAAAAGCTCGCGATGTCTGCTACTCGTTTACGTTTTACTTTTTGGGAGCAAGTATTACTTACCTTTTCTGATCCTCCTTCCTCAGAAAGATTTACCCCCTTACTTTTGCAAAACTTAAGCCTCACGCTTTCCAAAAATATTCCTTCGCAAGAGGTAAATGCTTCGTTAGAAACTGTTTTGCAATCTCAAAACATAAATCTTGTCTGGCAAGATAACCTAGAACTGTTACAGACTAAATCGTCTGATCAATCGGTACCCAAAGCTCCTATTCATAAACAATTTTCACATTCAGAAGAAATCTATGTAGACAATGCCGGATTGGTCTTATTGTGGATATTTTTCAGCAATTTTTTCAAAAACCTGGATTGGCTCGAGAACAAATCCTTTAAAAGTCCACTAGAACAACATCGTGCGACCTGGGTATTACAATATTTGGTAAATAATCAAGACGAATTCCCCGAATATGACCTCCCACTTAATAAGGTACTTTGTGGTTTACGCGTTAACCAACCTCTGGAGCCTTTAGAAGCCCTCAGTGAAGACGAGCAAACTGCAGGAAATCAATTGCTGGAAGTAGTGCTCAACTATGCTCAAGGTTTGGGGAATCTTTCCAAAGAAGGGTTTCAGCAAGCTTACCTACAGCGTGAAGGGGTACTTACCCGACAAAATAATGGTTATCTACTTCAAGTAGAAAAAGAAACTTTTGATATTTTATTAACCCGCCTGGAATGGACTTATCAAGTGGTAAAACTTCCCTGGATGGATCAAGCAATTTTTGTAGAATGGTAAACGCAATAGCATTAGAAAAGGAGATGATTTGGCTACGCCAAGTTATAGAATTACGTTTTGACCTTTATTTTACTACTGAGAAAACCCCTGTACATGATTCGGTACAGGCATTGGAGCCTCCTATTCTTGAGGATTCAGATTATGCTGAGGTAATTCATCAACTCGAGCTAGGTTTCGCTGAACGCCTTGCCCTTGCGTTGAGTTTGGCTACCCACCTACAACCTACCATTTTGGATATATTTTTTACCCGCAATCAAGCTTTTCAAAGACATTTTACAGAGTTTGGTGGGCAAGTACTACACGATCAAGGTGGTTTTTTGCCCACTGGTGAAACCCTCATGTTTTTATTAGCAGGTAACGATTTATCTGAACGCCTGCGTGCGTTGAACCTACTACAACAGGATGGTGTACTGTTTAAACAAGGTATACTCGAGCTGTATACTCGTCCTGACCAACCACTGGCTACTCGTCAAAGTGGGGTACTTCGTTTGACTCCTGAATACGAAACTCGTTGGCTTTATAACAAAGAGTATCAACCAGAATTTAGCGTACAGTTTCCTGCCAGTCGTCTTACACCTCCTCCACTAGATTGGGAGCAGGATCTGATTTTACCTCGTATCACCAAAAGGCAACTCGATGAAATCAAAATATGGATAGAAAACAAAGATTTGTTACTGAGTGATTGGAAAGTAGCTCGTAAACTTCGTCCAGGGTTTCGGGCTTTGTTTCATGGCCCTCCTGGCACGGGCAAAACCCTCACTGCCAGTATGCTGGGCAAAGAAACAGGCCGAACAGTGTATCGAGTAGATTTATCAATGATGATTTCGAAATACATTGGTGAAACCGAGAAAAACCTGGCGCGAGTATTCAATGCTGCCGCCAATAAGAATTGGATTTTGTTTTTTGACGAGGCCGATGCTTTGTTTGGCAAACGCACTCAGGTACAAAGCTCCCACGATCGCTATGCCAATCAGGAAGTAGCTTATTTACTACAGCGTTTCGAGACTTTTGATGGTATTACTCTGCTAGCTACCAACTTGCGCGAAAATATTGATTCGGCTTTTACCCGTCGTTTCGAGTCTATCATTTATTTTCCTTTGCCTGAACCTGACCAACGCCTTCGACTTTGGCAAAAAGTGCTTCCGGTAGAAAGCCCCGAAAAAATAGCCAAAGACATCGATTTGAATCAAATTGCCGAAAAATACAAACTTTCAGGAGGAGCCATCACCAATGTAGCGCGCCATGCTTCACTATTTGCGATTGCCAACCAAAGTTGTATTACCTCGCAAATGTTGCTAGAGGGTATTCAGCGAGAGTATTCGAAGGAAGGGAGGAGTTTGTAGCTAAAAATGAATAATAGTATTGGGAAGTAACTTTTTAAGCCTTGTTTTCTCCTGTTCAGAAATAGGATTACCACCCAGCATTAAGTTTTTTAGTTGTTTAAGTTTGGCAATCTCTTTTGGTAAAGTAGTCAATTGATTATCAGAAAGTATCAAAATATTCAATGATGATAAATCGCCAATTTCTCGAGGTAATTGAGCCAGTTGGTTGCTACTCAAGCTTAATCCAAACAATTGTTTTAATTTACCAATATCTCTAGGTATTGTTTTCAAATGATTGTCTACAAAAGATAAAAGGGTAAGGTTTACCAAACTACTTATATCTTTAGGAAGTTCAGTAAGGTGACACCCTCTAAGGGTCAAACTTTTCAAAGATCTCATCCTACCAAGCAAGGTTAAACTTCCATCAGAGATCTCAAATTTTTTACAGTTTTCAAAACGTACTCGTTCAAGTTGGGGGATAGTATAAATGACTCTGGCCAAACTATCAAAGTGTACACTTTTGGAAACTAACACACTTAATAACTTTAAGTTTTGCAGATTTTTACAGGATATTGGAAAAGAGTGCAACTGAGATTTACCCTGAATCTCTAAGGCTGTTAAATACTGTATCTCTCCCAAGGAAGAAGGGATTCTATATGGATTATCATATAAGTTTAGTTCAATAAAGCGTAACCTTGGAAGCCTTGCCAACACTTTAAATGCTTGCCCAAGATGGAGTTTTTTGCAATAACCCAATTCAAAGTATTGTAACTTTTTTAATCTACTCACCTCCACAGGTAATTGCTGAGCCTCAGCATCGTGAAAAACAAAAGCATAAGCTTGATCTAATTTTTTCAGGGATTTTTTAAGCGAATGAGTCCATTTAAACCGTTTAGTCAGCATTTTTAGCTTATGTTTAGACAACAAATTATCGTTTTGTGCCTGCCCAGCTACTAAGCTCAATACCAATAATATATTTATACAAATACACTTAATCATTTGTCAAGGCCATATTCTACCATTAGTTTTTTGAAACGCTGCAAATCACCCTGCCATAGCGCATCTACAAGCGTTTGATCATATCTCTGCTTATATTTACGATCAATTTTACGAGATCTCTTTTTGTAATTTTCACCTTTCAATTTAGCAATCACTCTTTCTACAAGCTCATCTTTCAGCTTAGGTTCAGTACGGTAGTGGGCTGTTTGTTCAAAATTATGTTTTAATGAAGAAGGTCGATCTTCATCATCGAAAATGCTACTAAGGCTCTCTTTAAATCCACCCTTAGCAGCCTCTATAACTCCGATTGTTCCATCTTTAAGTAACCTCCATAAGAAATAAGGATAAAAAAAACTACGTCCAAATACGGAAAAAGTGGCCTCCACATGATGTCCCATTTCCGCAAATATATCATACATCATCCCTTCCAAAGACTTAAGCTCAGTCTTATCAGAAAGAAATTCTTCTGGTTTCTTTCGCATCATTCTCCGTATTTTTTTACTTGGCATCCCTCCAATGACATCTCCTGGTGGAATCATCAGTGATCCTCTTCCAAATAATCCTCTCCATTTTGGAACAACCCTATCATCACTTTTAAAAATTTTTATTTTGGGCTTACCAATAGAAGTATACATTTCATAAAAAGCATCCCAAATCACCTTATTTTCATTTTTAAAACTCCTCTTCAATTTATTTAATAATATATTCGTCATTCGATGAGCGTGAAGCTTTTCAATTTTACCACCATCTTTTATAGTATTAGATGTGATTGATTGATTTTCCTGAAGAAATGCAGGATGTGCACCATAAATTGGCGGCTCCAGAGAACGAGCCTTAGACAAATCTGTTCCATTATTGCGGCGAGTAGCTTTGGAAAATTCGGGTAAAAGTTTATTTACGGTTTGTCTCATATTAAGAAAGGAAAGGCAAGTTTTGGCCTACTACAATTTACCAAAACTTTTGAACATACCATACTCAAAATTGAATATGGCTCTTAATTTTATCTACCAAAGCTGTATTACCTCGCAAATGTTGCTAGAGGGTATTCAGCGAGAGTATTCGAAGGAAGGGAGGAGTTTGTAAAGAGCAAAAATCAGGAAATGCTGTTGATCACTTGGCCAATCTCTTGATAAATAGCATCGATGCTTTTCCCTGAAATGTTTATTTCCTGAAAACGTTGATGCTTTTGGTAATACCTTTCGAATGGGCGAACATTATATCTCTTCTGATCAATCACCTTTTCAATCCCTTCTTCTGTAGTCATTCCAAGGTTTAATGCGCTGAAGGATATTATCTTTTCTCTTTCTAATAAGTAATCAAATTCATCTTGTTTGTTGGACATCATTAATAACATATGCATAGGTGGCTGTTGATAACTCAACAAAAAATCATCAAAATCTTGCAAGAATTCTTCGTTCAATTCATAATCTCTCATCATAAAGCCTTGGTAAGCTTGATCATTATTCATTTTGTACTCAACCAACTCCTGAAACATTTCATTGGTCATGTGGGTGTGATCTCTCATGATATAATTCACAATTTTTTGATAAAGTTGTTCATCCATCATACCATCGACCCATAACAATTGTTCCCTACTATTCAGAAAAGGCAACTGGTTCTCTTGCCCAACACGTTTCATAAGGATATCTCTTTGCTCCAAAAGGAATTTAGTGGATGTTTCCAGTAATAAAATGTGTTTCATTAAAACTAGAGATTGGTTGGTAATTGTAAAGGGATGTCTATATGTGTGACTTGAATGTACTCATTATAGCAACTTCTGAAACTATTGATGCTTTCAATAATAGGTTTTGAAAATTCAATTCTCGTTTTGTGTGTAAAATGTAGCAATTTTAGTCTGTAAATCTTCCAATGGCAAATGTGCATTCAAGACAAGTCTATTAGGTAAGTTTTTGGTCAAGTCAAGTTTTAATTGAATATATAAATAATGATTTTTGGCGCGCTTCATCACAACTTCTTCAAAATTATCCATTGATTTTAGCATTAAATTATTCTCAAGCACCATCTTATATGTCTGCTCAAAGGTTTCATCAAAATGAATAATATAAAGTGAATGCTCAAAAGTTTGATGTAATTCAATAAATCTTGGCAAGTATTCTTCTAGTTCAAAAAAAGGAGAAAACAGCATCCCAGCATCTGTGCTTCTTTTAAAGTAAGATTCTAATAACTCAAAATAGACTTCTGTATCTGGTAAATAACGTTCTTTGATGTATTTATGGGTTTTCGCACCCAACGTCGATTTCAAGCGTAATTCCTCTTCAATAAGTTTTACATATGAAAAAAACTTTATATCAAAATCCTCATTTAATTTATTATTGATTGCTCCTATATTTTCTATTCCCAGATGAAAGAGGAGGATGTTTTTCATAAGCTTTTGTGAGTTTTAAGCCTACTCCCCTTTAAGGAAGTAAAGGTGACAGCATCTCAATATTTCTCCCAAAATCCTTTGACTGATTTATATATTTCTTCATCCGAAATATCAGCGTCAAGAACAAGCATTGGATGATTTCTCATTAACTCAATTATGGACTGGGTTCTTTTTTCCACAAATTCGGAGTACTCTAAAGCTGCTTTTTCCCCTTGCTCTTTAAAATACTCCTCTAATTCCTTGTCATTATTTACCTCATAAAGCTTCATAAAATATTCTTTCCCCCAAGGTGTATTTTGTATATTTTCAAACCCTCTCTTAACACCATTTGGTATATCTTTTATCATCTTCTGGTAAATTTTATCTTTGGAAACAGTTATATGTACTATATAAAAATTTGCCTGATTCACCTGGTGAAGTTTTTCAAAAAAGTGTAATTGATTTAGTGTTTTGGGGTATTCTGTAAAAAGAAAATTTTTATGAGTACTACGTTTAAATTTACTGTCAAAGATCTTATAAATCTCAGGAGCATCAAACTCTCTATCTAGTATAGGACCGTAACTACCAGGATCAATAATAGCATAATGTTCTTTTCCTAATATCGTCCCCAACTTATATTCTTCACGCAAAATATCTACTTCATTTGTTATGTTTAATGATAATGCCTGCATCAGTTTCTCCATCAAATCTTGACTAACCCTGTCAGGAATATCATATAATACAAGATTTTTCATTTTTTACATAAACTTCTTATATGCTTTAAAAGCATCAGCAACAGACATACTCATATTAGTATTTTTCACCACATCGCCAATTCCTAAAAAATAGATAAACCATCATTCCTTCCCTACCTGAAAACAACGTCTTTTTAAGCTTTGCTGAATACCCTTGAGGTGTATTAATCCATATAAACTGCCCTACAAACTTAGTGACAGGCTTATTTTTCAATAGTACAAATTTCTTAACCAAAAGTAAATGTTTGTTGTCTTCCACGCAACCCTATTTGTTGCTTACTGCTTTACACATACTCATTGAAAATAAGCGTCAAGCAAAAATGATAATTTAAATAGTAGGAAAAACTGCTACTGTCTTTTTAAAATCTTTAGAAACAAATATTTGAATAATAGAAAGTGGATATACCCCTATAAAAAAGGGGAAACTATAACAATTTTCTTTTTTGGGCATCATTTGCAATAATAAATACCATTCATCGGGGTTATAAGGTTTGGGGTATGTAGTACTAAAAAAAACTGGCTGTCCACCTATTTTATTTCCTCCCAACTTGGTGTCTATAAAACTGTAATGGGGAGGATCATCATTCCAAGTATATTTAAGATGTTTTCCTAGGGATAGTTTGTCCTCCATCTGAAGCGGCTCAAGTAATACTTGGTATTCCTTCAACATCTTTTGGTGTTTTGCATCTAATTCAAAAACCGTGGGCCCAGTAATATCTTCTTCAAAAGCGATTATATCTAAATCAGAAGACAAAGGCTTGTTTAGATGAGAATCATTTTGAGTTTGCAGTACAATGACCATTTGCTCTTCGGAAAGAGGTTCCCCCTCTTCCCAAAAAAATATATAAGCAATCATCTCTTCACTACCTGAAAACAACGCTACATCTAACACAATTTGCCCCATAAACAGCATCTTTTGTGGCTTCGTTGAATATGTGTAAAGCGGCCATTGGGGAGTGTTGATCCATATGGGTTGTCCTCCAAACTTGGTTACAGGTTTGGTGATGGAGGTGGAGCTTTCTTTGAGTTTAAAATTTTGTTTAGGAAACATAATATGTGCTCACCTTTCACTAGTACAAATTTCTTAACTAGGAGTGAATGTTTGTTGTTTACTATTTTACACACTCATAAAAATTAGACAAAACCAAATCCCCTAATCTTCCCAATAACCTGTAGACCGAAAACGCTCATATTTCACCTCCCACTCTTTGATCTCTTCCAACATATTCAAATAACTTTCCTTAAGCATTTCAATCTCTGTATTATTTATTTTAGATTCTTCACTTGTCCATTGAGTCAAAATTTGGGTTACTTTTTCTACCAACCTATGAAAAGTAAAATAAGTATCGTTATTAAAAAACTCGGTCAAAATATATTTTTTGAGGTAATTGTCTACTATTGGTGAATCTAATAATTTGATTATAATCTCCTCGCTTTCTTCAATTTCAACCGAGAAAATATTTTGAACGGCCTTCTTGGCTAAGGTAACATCACCTTGGTGCCCAAGTATTGTTGTTTTAGAAGCCTTGATTTTATCTAATAAAGCTATGTTAGCTTTAAGTTGATTATAGTGGTCAATGGCTGTTGGGGTTGATTCCCATTTCTGCAAAAAATCCAATGCAATGGGCATAAAACGTTTACGCCCTGATTCCAGGCCATAATGCGCCTCAGTAGTTTTAAAAAGTAAGTAACATTGCTGATGAACATCTTTATTTGTATTGTAATCTTCTTCTAAAAAATCCAACGCTTCACCAATTTGATGTTTTATATAAAGCTGTTGCTAGTTGTCAACTATTAAATTATAATCATATTCATGAAGTTGTTCACGATACAAAGATAATATTTGCTTCTCTAGTTTCGGAGAAAGTATAACCAGTTTTGCGACTTTTGGTAAAGCATCCATAGCATGTTGAAACACTATTTCATTTGGAGGATTGTTCACTAACCTGAGTACTGATTGTAGCTCCTCTACTGAATTGCCATGGTGTAAAATCATCTCAAGGGCACTCAGGTAGTTGGCACCATCTGGATCACTATTAGGAGTAAAATACAACTCCTTAGACAACTCCTTTAAGGTTGCGTCTTTTAACTCTTTTACTACAGGAGCCAATGAGTTCTCTCCCCCCCAACGATGTTGCAGGTTTAAATTAATAAACACGTCAGCCGCCCAGCCAAATTCCATGCTTCCTCCCTCTGAGAGCAGTTTCCTAGCAACCTGAACCATTGTCTCTTGTTCAGTATCATTATCAACCAATAGGTTCAATTCATCTTGAAAACTCGATAAACCTATATCTTTTTTACTCCAAAAACTTAAATCCATATCTTTGTTTTCTTATCTATTGGGGGGGTAATAGGCATTCAGGATTCCTTTGCCAACCAAAGCTGCATTATCTCTCAAATGTTACTGGAAGGCATCCAACGGGAGCATTCGCAGGAAGGGAGAAGGTTGCAGAAGGTTAATCTATCATTGGCAATAAGGACGGAATGGCATAGTTAAATTCAAATACCCGGTAAAGAACTTACCGTATTCTTAAAATCTTTAGATATGAAGATTTGTATAATGGTGACAGGATACACTCCTATAAAAAATGGGAAATAAAAATATTCCCCCCAGACGGGAACTAATTGTAACAATAAATACCAATCTTCAGGATTATAAGGTATTGGGTAATCAATATTAAAATAAACAGGCTGTCCACCTATTTTATTCCCACCTATTTTAGCATCTTTAAATCTTAAACGGGGTGTATAGTCACGCTCATAATCTAGTTTGGTTCCAACAGGTAATTTTTTCTCTTGCTGTACTTCACCCAAAGCTACACTATATTCCTTATTAAGACCTTTTTTGTCGTAAATAACAGGTCCTTGTAATTCTTCCAAGAACTCTATTTTTGCAGGAAAAACTTCGTCCATTTCAACATAAAAAAGCTTGTTCACAAAAGGGTTATTTTTGGTTTGAATCACAGTTACTAATTGTTCCTCAATAAGAGGTTCACCCTCTTCAGCAAAAAAAATATAAGCCATCATCCCCTCACTACCTGAAAAAACCGCAGGATTCAATGCAATTTGACCAATAAATAACATTTTTACCTGTTCAGTTGGGTATGGATCGATTGGCCACTGAGGGGTATTAATCCACACGGGTTGCCCTCCAAACTTGGTGATAGGTTCGGTAATGGGTTTTGTACTTTCTTTGAGTTTAAAATTTTGTTTAGGAAACATAATATGTGCTCACCTTTCACTAGTACAAATTTCTTAACTAGGAGTGAATGTTTGTTGTCTTCCGTCCAACTCTATTTGTCGCTTACCACTACTTGTTGTAGCATTGTCTTGGATTGGTGCAGTCACATTTTCTAGTTTATTATTATCTCCAGCAGTTCTGATACGATAAATACCTTCTTCATCGCTACTTGTAGGATTATAAGCAGCACCTGGTCTTACTTTGGAAGGATCATTGGTAAACTTCATAGCAGGCTCATTTGGTGTTCCTGTTCGTGCTTGTAGTGTTGTACCAAATCTTCCGTTACCAGCTACTATTTTTGCGTGTGCCCTCCAATAGTTAGGAACTCTTCTCTTAAACTCAAAGTCGGCATTAAGATTTGCTGCACCACCATTGTTTTCCTGATCATAATCTAGCGCACCTCTTACTTGTTGAATATAATCTGGATAAGGATTTGAACTTGCAGAACCAAATACATTTTCTACCAATTGGGTAGGTGTTATTGAGTATTTATCATCCGCATACCTTACTTCTACTTTGTACTCAACAACATTCACTGGATTTCCACTTCTTCTATTTTGTCCATTTTGTTTCAATACATCTGCTATTGGTTCTTCTATTTCATTAAGGTATGTTGGATTATTAAATTTCTTAAGTTGAGGGGCAAGGTTCCAATATGCATATAAGTCAAAACTTCCATGACTATCCATCAATTGATCTCCCACCAAGTGTCCTCCTTGATAAAAGCCATCCTCTACTGGCATACCAACAATGGTTCTTTCATCTTGTCCAAAGTGACCAGCTGCAGTATCAGTTTTACTACCAGACCTCCCAGTTCCTCTATAGTGACTAGTACGTGCTTCTACTGTCCCAGGACGATCAGCACTCGCCTTAGCTGTGTTTTTAAATATCTTTGCATCCTTTAGCTTAGTTGCACCTAATTGAGGTACTTTGCCATTATTGTGCTTGGTATCTTTTTTACTAAAACGTTTATTAAGTAAATGAACTGCTTGGCCACCTGGGGACGGAAAACCGCTATCAAAACGAGGGGCCCTTAGATACTCTTTTCCTTGAGATGTATTATGAGCAATAACTCCTTGTTTTAAACCATCAGCAGGAGTTTGTTGTCTTATTGGCAAATACAAAGCAGGTGATGCATAAAATCCAACTTTAGGATCTTTTGCTGTTCCTTCCAGTGTTACTTTCGACAATTTATAATCCACCCGCAGCCTTTTCAGCAACTTCCGCATCTTTCGCTTCTTCATCTTGCCGCCATTCTTTTGCATCTCAGCAATAAATTCCTTCTTAGCGGCTTGCTTGCGTTGTGTAGGTGTGCCATCTGCTCCTGGCTTTTTCTTCTTACCTTTTTTATCTCCTTTAATACCACTCACAACCCGTTTCGCCAACTTAATAATCAACTCCAACACCTTATCAATCCCTTTATTGATAGGCTTGCGAATACGCTCAATGATTTCCTGGATTTTTTTACTAATGCCACCCAGTTTGAGTAAACGTGCCAAAAAGTCCAAAATCATCGGGATGGTTTGAGCCATCGCACTTTCTATAAATTTGGCGGCGGTTTCTATTTTACCAGCAGCTATGTCGGCTACCGTATCAAAGATGGTTTTTACAAACTTGGCAATACGCTCGATGTTGTCTACAATAAACATGATAAAGTCGTACAACATACTCACCAGTTTGATCACCCCACCTACTGGATTAGACATCGCAATGAGCATTTCAACCCCAGCCCGCACCAATCGCTCAATTACAAAGCTCTTGATACCATCCATAATGGTTTGCTGGATATTACCCACAAAATCTTTCAAATGCTTCCACAAGGCTTTTGGCCCGTTAGTTACAATCTCTTTGACAATGCCCGCCGTTTTTTCTAAGGTTCCTATGATTTGTTCCCCTTTACCTGGATAGTGTTCATCCAGTTTTTTTACGGCTCTTGCCCGAATGTTGTCATAGGTGAGTCCCAGTACTTGCATCGAGAGTGAAAGAATACCTTCCAGGTTGAACTTCTTTGGCATCTTAATGTTTAAGTTGCCCAATGATCCCAGCAACCATTCCAGCAAGCCCTTGCCCAAATGTTGTAAAATATTGGCAGCAAAATTACTCACCCCAGACTTCACGGCATTCAAGGCATTGCTGATAAAGGTCATCGGATCATTGAAAATGGTCGTAATCAAATCGCCTGCCTTGTCAATGAAATTCATCACCACCTTCGGGTCAACTCCTGCCGCTTTGCATAAGGCCAGGAACATAATTCGCAGTGCCTTGCCAAAGTCTCCACTCAATACCGCCCCCAGCACATTCAAATAAGTAAGAACCCCTTCCTGAATAGCTGCCAATACCTTATCTATAGCTTCTGCTAATTCTTTGGCCAGTGCTTCTACACCTTTTTTGAGTTTATCTGCTATATAATTAACTCCTTTGATCGCTACTTTGGCAACCAAATCAATGGCAGCATTCAAAGCCTTGGCCAATGCTGGGAAATGCTTGGCCAAATACGTATTTACCAGATCTTTGAGGAACTTTCTAAAAGTATTGATCAAGCCCACAATCGCTTTGCGGCCTTTCTCTATCAACCAAATTGCGGCATCTTTGGCTGCATTGATGGCTTTTTTAATCGCGGCTCGAGCCTGTTCAAAAAGATGCTTCACCAATCCAGTAACGGCATCCCATACATCACTCAAGAAGTCTCCAGCTCGCTCTAATATGTTTCTATCTCTTTTTTGATCTTCAGCCTTCTTTCTTTCCTCTCTTACTCTATTTTCAGTTTTAGCCTTAATCTCTTCTGCCTTTTGAGTTCCCTTATCTAATTCACGCTGGGCATTGGCGTTGTCATCAGCTACCCTCTTTTCTACTTCTGTGTTTACCTCCTGATGACGATCCTCGGCGGTTTGTCGATACTCACTCACCAATCTTTCAGTCTCAGCCTCACTTCGTTGCATCTCATTATGCATTTCTCCTCGAGCTGTTCTTACTTTCTCTTCTTGGTCTGCCTGTGCTCTTGCATTAAGTTTTTGCAACTTTTGTTGATTCTTGTCTAAGGCTTGATCACGATTTTGTTGTTGATTAGCAATTTCTTTTTGCAACTTCCCGCGCGACTCCTTCAAATGTGGCTGTAGCACTTCATCCATATCTTTATCAGCCAGTTCGCGTACTTCGGGTGGCACCTGTACATCCAGGTAATTTTGCATTTGCTTATTGGCTTCTACCTGTACATCTGGGGCATCATTTTTTAAGGTTGGAACCTCCACTGAAGTCTCCATCTTAACAGGTTGAATATTCTGCGGTCCAGGATGCTGACGTATATCGGCACTCATCCTATTTCTTTCCTGCTGTATTTCCTTATCGCGGCTTTGTCGTTGCTCATTGGCCCTATCTGGGTTGGCCTGTCCCTTTAGTTGCTGCTTTGGCGCTTTACCTGCTTTCGTATTAATTCCCTCATCTTTTTCGGGTACCTCATCCAGCATTTCACTCAAACCATTCAAAAAGTCAGTCAGGCTCCCAAATAAGCGAGAGAAGAAACCTCCACTTTCTTTAGTCTCTGGTACTTTGGCCTCGGGTGGAGCATCTGTATGGTGCTGGTGTTCCGCCAATCGAGGTTTTGCTGGGTCAGCTTCTCGTTGTTTTTCTTTAGAATTTTCGGCTTGCTTGCCAGTGACTATTAATTTTTGGTCATTGGGCTTCTCAACACCTTGCAATTTTGCCTGCATCGGCTTAAGTGCTTTTTGTTCTTCTTTTTTGTCTTTTTGGAGTTGAGAAGTTACTTCTTTGCCCAAAGTCGCCTGCTTAGCCGCCATTTCAGTCGCACTCAGTTGGCTAAAACCAATCACCTTATCTGCCGAAGGTTGGTTGGTTACGATTTTCTCTGCGCTTTTCTTCTTGGCTTCTAACTTTTGAGAAGATTCTTTTTTCCCCTCCTTATTCTGTATGGCAGGCTTTGGAGTAATTGTTTTTTGAAATGCTTGTGGTGGTTGCAAAGAAATCGCCTTTTTTGTTGGCTCAGCGCTTTCTCTTGGGGTAAGATATGTTTTTTGAGTAGCGTAAAACGCTTTTTTAGGTTGTAGTGTTGTTTTTGAAGAGTAGAGATTTTCTTTAGGTTGTAAATCTATTGGTTTACCTCGCTCAGTAATCATATCCTGAGCTTCTGAACCAATCACTTTTCCAGAGTTATCAATAACCTGCCTTCCATAAACTGGAGGGTGAAGCGATGCTCCTTTCACAGCGTCTTTATTCGCATGATTACCTTTAGTAGAAGAGTTTGATCGCGCCTTATCATTAGGCGATGTTTTGGTTGCGGTTTTCATTGCAAGTCTGGAAATCGTGTAAGTTTGAATCTGATTTTAATATAGTCATTTTTTAAAAAAATATAGCGTTTTTAAAACGAATTTTAAAGAAAGAAATCGTCTCGATTTTTAGGGTATTTTTGAGAATAGCTACTTTTGCTCAAAATCAATGGATAAAACTTGTCCCGTTAAGAATCTCATTTGTAATCCATTATTCAAATTAGAGGCGAGTTTATACAGAATATTCAAGCTACATATCTTATTTATAAGACGTGTTTAAGTATTGGTATAAATTAATGCAGAGAATGCTAGAGTCTAAGGTTTAGCTAGTATATTTTTGTTTAACCAAAGTATAAGGCTATTCGTTAAGAAATTAAAACCTTAACATCATGGACAAGAAACAACCTATATATCTCCTTATATTTATCACATTTTTAAGCATTACCAGCTGTACTATGCAAGGCCAAGCTTACAAACCCAATGTAAGTCGTGATGTTCGTATTGGTCGACAAGTGAGGGATGAAGTGGTTCGGAAGGCACCCATATTAGATCGTCAACAATACGCCAGTGCATATCAACAATTAGAAAAAATTACCAATACTATTTTACAATCACCACATATCCGTTTTCGTACCGAATTTGAATGGAAAGTATACATTGTTCATGACGACAATACGCTCAATGCTTTTGTTACTCCAGGAGGATACATCTTCGTATATACAGGATTGATTCGTTACCTCGATACTGAGGACCAATTGGCGGGTGTTTTGGGGCATGAGATTGCCCATGCCGAAAGAAGACATTCTATCAAAAACCTGAACAAGCGTATAGGTACCAGCATTGCGCTTACTATTCTTTTAGGAAGTAACAATACTGCAAACCTGGCCAATACCTTATTAGGTTTAACATTTAGCCGTTCCTCAGAACGAGAAGCAGATAAATATTCTGTGATGTACCTGGCAGACACGCCTTATCGTTGCAATGCTCTCTCTGATTTTTTTGACAGGATGGCAAAAGAAAACAACCAGAAAAAGGCAGCCTGGTTAAGCACTCACCCTGCTTCGGAGGATCGGGTAGTCAACATAAATCGTCAAGCAAATAAAATAAATTGTGTAAAAAACGGAACAAGACGAAGCTTGAATACCCTGAAAAATGCCTTGCCCAGATAAGTCTCTTTTTTAGTAATTAGACTGACCTAAGTGCTTATTTTCTCCCTCAAGTCTGGATAAACTTTCCACGTTGAGTTCTTCTCCTTCATAACCTCCAGGTTTATGCTTACGGATATTATCAGCTTTACGCTTAAAATGAAAGAAAATCTTCGACTCTATTTTCTTTTCAAACATAGGAGGAAACTCAAAAAGTCTAATAGCCTTTTCTTGAAATTTTGTTTCTTTTTCAGGCAATTCAGTATTAGGATAATTGTTGGCCCAATCCAAGTAATACAAGCTACCATTGAGATGTTTTACATCAGTAATAGTAAAACTCAGCCCACTCTCAACAAGCTTTTGCAAAACAGTAACGGTTCGGGGTTTTCTTTGTCTAGTACGTCTCATAGCTTATTCTAAAAAAAATTTTAGGATTAAACCAAAAGTTTTTATTGTAAATCAAAAGTTAACAAACTAAAAAGTATTTTGGTCAAAGTTTAGTTTTTGCATTGATAAAATTCCATCTACAAGTAGTGTGCAAAGAGTTGTGAAGGAGAAAAAGTAGGGATTATTTGATTGAATTTATGCTGATAAATCTATTCATAAATTTAGCAAAATTAGCCCTAAAAGCAAAAGACCAAATGCTATTTACTGATTGCAGGATAATTGGATGAGTAAATAATCAGGAACCTTACCAAAGTTGATAATTGACCACAAGCATATTTTAGGGCGACAAAATTACAAGTTTTTTTTTAAGATACTAGGTAAGCAAATATATTTTGCTTTATAAGTTGATCGAAGAATAATAGAAACAAGATGTATAAAATAGCCTCGACAGGAATCGAACCTGTATCTAAAGTTTAGGAAACTTCTATTCTATCCATTGAACTACGAGGCCTTATCTAAACATCAAGCTGCCTCCAAAATTGAGGAGACAGCTCTTTGTCATTAAAACTGTTAACTTTTCACATAATTTGGAAATATCTTATAGAATTTCTCTGTAACCAGTTTAAAGACTTGGTCTTTCAAAACATCCAATCCTTGTTTTTTTGCAGCAGAAACAACCACAACTTCTGTATTGGTATTGTCAGTTTCAATAAAAGAAGTCCAGGCAGGTACCTCTTCCAACAAATCAATCTTATTCAAAACCAACACAGTAGGTTTATCCAAAGCTCCAATCTCAAGTAATGTTTTGTTTACTGTCTGAATTTGCTCTTCACAAAATGGCGTAGAAACATCTGCTACATGAATCAAAATATCAGCTTCTCTTACTTCGTCTAGAGTAGATTTAAAACTCTCAATAAGAGTAGTAGGCAATTTTCTGATAAATCCAACTGTATCGGTCATTAGAAACGGGATATTTTGAATAACAACCTTTCTTACTGTCGAATCTACAGTAGCAAACAGCTCATTTTGCGCATACACATCTGATTTTGAAAACAGTCGCATCAAGGTAGACTTGCCAACGTTGGTATATCCTACTAAAGCTACTCTTACCTGTTGGCTACGGTTTTTACGTTGGGTAGTGTTTTGTTGGTCAATTTTGGCCAACTTTTGTCTCAACAAAGTAATTTTATCTTTGATGATACGGCGGTCTGTCTCTAGTTCTTTTTCACCAGGACCCCGCATCCCAATACCTCCTTTTTGTTTCGACAAGTGAGTCCACATACGAGTCAATCTAGGTAACACATATTGGTATTGAGCCAACTCTACCTGAGTTTTTGCTTGGGCAGTTTTAGCTCTAAGAGCAAATATATCCAGAATCAATAAGCTACGATCCAAGATTTTACATTCAAGGTCACGTTCAAGGTTTCTAACCTGCGAAGGATTCAAGTCATCATCAAAGATGACCATATCTACTTTTTCTGCTTCTACAGTTGCTTGAATTTCTGCTAGTTTACCCTTACGCACAAATGTTTTCACATCAGGTGCATCAAGTCTCTGGGTAAAAGTGGCCACAGTTTTAATACCTAATGTTTCGGACAAAAAAGCTAGTTCATCCAAATAAGCCTGAGTCATCTCCTCAGTTTGAAAAGGATGGATTACTGCTACCAGAACAGCTGTTTCTTGTATTTTTTTGGTGGAATAATATGATTCTTTCACAGAATGAAATGATTATTTTAAAAACTAGTCAAAGCAAACTAAATGATATTCAATACTCGAAACACTTTGCTTTGAATTCAACTAATAAAAGATTTAACTGATAGGTGTAAAAAGGTAATTAATATAACCTGAGATTTCATCTTATCAGAAAACCTTCGATTAAATCACAAGCATAATAACAAGTGAAAACTTCTAAATGTGGGATTAAAAAAAGCACATTTTTAAGGCATGAAATCAAGTGTAAAATGACAAAAGCATCACTTGATCTTACATTAGGAATTAGCACAAAAAACTAATATCTAGCTATTTTTGTGTAGCCAACTTAAAATTACATTCATCGCGTATCCTCCTTTCTAACTAAAATAATACATTGATAAAACCTGTAGTTTATTTTAATTTAAAATTTATAATGCCCATCTTTGCTTCAAAGATAAAAAGTAGTGTGCAAATCACATGGATAAGTTTTTCAAGCTGAATTAAAACCTACCATCAGAATGCAAAGTTAAAAAAAATCAGATAACTTATGATAATTTCTTCATAATGAAGAAGATAAGAATGTTACGAATATGATGGTTTTATGTTATCACTGACGTAAACTTTTTTCCTACTTTTGCAAAAAATTTTTTTTATTACTACTTTTAGTTTCGGAGAATCTGGTAATTTCTTACATACTAATAATACCTCTATTCAACTAATATTTAATACAAAAATGTCATGAGTGCATATTCAAGAAACGTTGTATTTACACTTGTTTTCATTGGATTTATAATCTCCAATTCCACTGCTCAAAACTATTGGTCAATCGGAGGGCAGGTGAATGTTGCGAACTATTTTGGCGAAATGAATCCCTGGACACAATATGTAGGTGCAGATCCTAAATTTACTCGTCCCAGCTTTATGATACATGCCACTAGAAAATTTGGAAGACGTATCCATGTACGAGCAAACTTGGGCTGGGCATTATTACGAGGTGATGACTTCGTTTCCGCCGCAGTTTTTAAACCTGAACACCAACCTAGATATGCAAGAAATTTACACTTTAGGAATAACGTCAAAGAATTAGCTGTTACAGGGATATTTGATATCTTTCCAAGCTCTCGCCGAACCGTTGTTCGCACTAAATCGCCACGTGCACGTGGTCGTATGATTCGGGAACGAGTGCGTTGGACTCCCTATGTTTTTGCTGGTGTAGGGCTTATACTACACAATCCTCGCGCCAAAGCACCAGAATCTCTTGGAGGAGACTGGGTAGCCTTACAGCCACTTGGTACTGAAGGACAACAAACTGGACTCCCTCAATATAACGCTCCTTATAAGCTTGTGCAGCCTGTGTTTCCAGTTGGTATAGGTGTACGTTGGAAATTAAACCAACGAATTGATATTGGAGTAGAAATGGGCTTAAGACTTACTTTAACTGACTATTTAGATGACGTGGGAGGTAATTATCCAGTATCAACTGATTTACAAAGTGATCTTGCCAGAGCTATGTCAAACCGTACTCAAGAAACGACATCGGCTGTATTTGGAACAGAGAGAGCAATTGTGATTCGCGCATTTGACGGTGATGTTAGAGGTAATTCAAATGAAAATGATACATATTTAATTACGGGGTTCCATGTATATTATATACTTGGAAACTTCTTTCGTCGTCCTCGCTTTGATTTAAATCGTCGCAGGAGATTTTAATTCTTCTTTCAATACAATTTGAAAACCTTTTTCCGACTAGTTTTTGCACAATTATTTAGTTAAACGTCCTTATTGTGAAGTCGATCGTTATCGTGTAACTGTCACAAATTTTGTAAGCAATGAAACGCATACCCACACAAGTTATTATTTTGACAATTCTTGCCACTCTATTGTGGCATTCATCTGCTTATAGTCAGCGCGACCGTGAGTATATTGAAGCAGAAAACCTTTATGACTATGAGTCTTATCAGGCTGCCAAAAGAGCCTATCTAAAACTTTTGAAGAAGGATCCCAGTAATACGGATGTACAATTCAAATTAGGGGTTTGCTATTTACATACACTCAAAAAAGACTCTGCCGTTTTCTATCTTGAAAATGTATATGCCAAAAATAATAATCATGATCCTCACCTAGAGTTTACATTGGCCAAGGCATATCATTATGTCAATAAGTTTTCAGATGCGATTAAGTACTACAACATTGCTAAAAAAGATTATGCAGTTCTTGCCCAGCAAGGAGGAAGCAAAAAAGTAAGTAAAGAAGAAGCCAATGCAAGAATAGAAGCTTGTGACAAAAGAATAAAGGAATGCCAGTTTGGAATGCAGTATGTGGAAAGTCCAATGTATGTAAACATACGAAATGTAGGTAATCAAATAAACTCAGAATTTCCTGATTATGCCCCTATTTTTCCTGATAATCGTTCTTTTTTAGTATTTACCTCTCGCCGCAAAGGTACCACTGGTGGTAAGAAAGATATTACTGATGAGCATTTCTTTGAAGATGTATACATTGCTTACAAAAACGGCAAAGGCTGGAAAGCTCCAAAAAATATTGGTAGTAAAATCAATACCAAATATCACGATGCCAGCATTTCTTTATCTCACGATGGAAAATATTTGTTTTTGTACAAGGATCGTAGAGAGGGAGATATTTATATATCAGAAATTGACCAAACTGATAGTAGCTGGAGTAAGCCTAAATCAATCGGAAAAAACATTAACAGTAAATATCGCGAAACATCCATTACTATGAGTCGTGGTAATGACACTGTTTATTTCTCAAGTGATCGCCCTGGAGGGTTTGGAGGTCTGGATTTGTACATGAGTGTCAAAGACGAAAAAGGTAGATGGGGTAAAGCGGTTAATTTGGGAAGTAGCATCAATACTCCTTATAATGAAGACTCTCCTTACATTATGCCTGACGGTCAACTATTATATTTTAGTTCTGAAGGGCATTCTTCTATGGGTGGTTATGATATTTTCTTTGTAAATAAGGAAAAAGATGGAAAGTGGAGCAATCCGTATAACATGAAATATCCTATTAATACCAGTGATGATGACATTTACTTTGTAATATCATCTGATGGTATGAAAGGTTACTACGCCTCTGTAAAAGGTGACACTGAGGGAGAAAAAGATATTTATGAAATATATCATCCTGAAGGTGATAACCTTTTAGCACTCAAGCCCAAAAAGAAGCCTAAAAAAGATTCTTTGGAGATAGTTTTACAAAATCAGCCGAAAACATTCCTGATGGGTACAGTACTCGACAAGGATAGTCAAGATAAAATTCAGGCATTGGTACAACTAATTGAGCGAGAAAAAGTAACAGATCCTCAAGCTGTACAAACCCTCGAAAAAGATAGATTTACAGAAAACATTACTTCTAATGCAGGAGATGGCGTTTATAAAGCAACTCTTGTAAAATTGGGTAAAAACTACGTGATCTTTGTAAGAAAAAAAGGATTTTACAAAAAAACTAAAGAAGTAAGTATTCCTTCTTCACTTACAAAACCTACCACAGCTGACCTACCATTAACCCGTATCAAACCAGGTGACAAGATAGGCTTACAGGTACTCTTTGGTTTTGATAGTTACTGGGTTCAACCTAAATATCAAGCCCATCTTGACAGTGTGGCTAACTATTTGAAAGAATATCCAGAAATGATTGTAGAAATCTCTGGACATACTGACAATATTGGCTATCGTTGGTACAACCTAATATTGGCTAAAAGAAGAGCACAAGCTGTAATGAATTACCTCATCAACAAAAAAGGTATTCCAGCTAAAAGAGTCGTATTTAAAGGTTATGCTTCTGATAAGCCATTAGGGAATAACACGACCTACCAAGGCCGAGCACAAAACCGACGTGTAGACGGAGTAGTTGTTAGAGTTGATCTTAAAGATGAATAAATCATTTTTTTATAGTACAAAAAACATTTTTTTACTACTTATAATATAAAAATGGGGTTTTACATATAAAAAAGTATAACCCCATTGTATTAGTTGCGTATATAAAGACGCTTTTGAATAATTTATCTTAATAAACTCTTATTCTAAACGAACTACTACCCTAAAGGACATATGCGAATTGCAATTGTACTCAATTCCTCCTGGAATATATATAACTTCAGGAGAGGGTTAATTGAAGAACTCCTCAAAGAAGGACATACTGTATTAGCAATAGCCCCTAAGGACAAATACTCCGATAATCTGGTAAATCTAGGTTGTGAGTTTCATCCTGTTACTCTAGAAAAGAAAGGCTCTAACCCATTTAAGGACATAAAGTATCTTGGTCGCTTGTATAGAATTTACAAAAAAGCTAGACCAGATATCATCCTACAATTTACAATTAAGCCAAACATTTATGGTACGCTTGCCGCATCTATGCTAAATATCCCTGTAATCAATAATGTATGTGGTTTAGGTACTGTCTTTTTAAGAGAACAACTGTTATCTTCTAAAGTAGCTCGTATGCTTTACAAGTTTTCTTTTCGTTTTCCCCAAAAAGTATTTTTCCAAAATCAAGATGATTTATCGTTATTCATCGAACGAAGATATATTAATCCAAATATTACAGATTTAGTACCTGGCTCTGGTATTCCTGTAGAAAAATTCAAGTCCGATGGGTTTAAAAGAAATAAGGTATTTCGTTTCTTGTTAATTGCCCGCCTTATATACGATAAAGGTATTCTTGATTATATAGAAGCTATAAAAATACTTAAATCTCAAGGTATTAACGCTCAGTTTTTTATCCTTGGAGCTATTGAGGAGGATGCAAACCTTGGTATCTCTAAATCTCAATTAGATAGTTGGGTTGCTGAAGGATTAGTAGAATACCTTGGTGTATCAGATAATGTATCAGCAATTATTAGTGAAGCTGATTGTGTGGTATTACCTTCTTATCGAGAGGGTACCCCCAGAGTTCTACTTGAGGCTGCAAGTATGTCTAAGCCATTAATTGCAACCAATGTTCCTGGATGTAAGCAAACAATCGATGATGGAGAAAATGGTTTCTTATGCAACCTAAAAGATCCACAAGATTTAGCACAAAAAATGGCTCTGATGTTGCAATTGAATGATCAAGAATTGATGGTCATGGGTGAAAAAAGCCGAAAAAAAGCTGAACTAGAATTTGATGAAAAACTGGTAGTGCGTAAGTACTTAGATACCATCAAACACTTCGACTCTTAAATTAATCTACTTTTAGCATAATAGTCATAAGTTTCCTGCAAAGGCCAGTCTTATAAGTTGGTATTCTTTCATGAATGCGCTAATTTCGTATTTATGTCAAAGTAAGTGCTTATGAATAAATATTGGTTTGTCGGAATTTTAGTTTTGTTGCTGAGTTCTTGTCGTTCTTATAATCCTATCTTGTTTAGTGCTAAAAATAAAGACCTTTCAGAACAACTGCTTCAACTCAAGAAAAATGCTGAGAAAAATTACACTATTCAAAAAAACGACCTCATCCGAGTAAGTGTTTATACAGCTTCTGGTGAGTTTATAATCTTGCCTCCTTCTATAAGAAATACTCTAAACACAAATAATAATCAAACTAATCAGAATAATCCCAATAATGAGTTCAGAAATATAAGTTTTTTGGTAAAACAAGATGGGGAGGCCAAGTTGCCAGTTGTAGGAAATGTAAAGCTTGAGGGACTAACACTTAATCAGGCAGATAGTTTACTACAAATAAAATATGAAAAACATTACAAAGATCCTTTTGTAATTACCCAGTTTAATAATAAAAGAGTTATTGTATTAAAAGGCAATAACGGAGTTTTATTTCCCTTAAGTAATGAGAAAATCACCTTAATTGAGGTTATTGCGGCCACTGGTGGTATGTCAAGAGATCTAAAAACACATAATATACGCTTGATAAGAGGGGATTTACAAAACCCAAAAGTATTTCTTATAGACCTATCTACAGTTGAAGGGTTAGCATATCATAATCTAATACTGGAACCCAATGATATTATATATATAGAACCCATAAGAAGGCCATTTTTGGAATCTTTAAGAGATGTTACTGGTATAGTTAGTATTTTTACTGGTCTGGTTACCACAGTATTACTGGTTATTTCGTTAAGTAGATAGAGGCAAATCTTTAAATAGTTGTATTTTCGCTTTGGAAGAACAAAATCACATATTACCCAATAATAACTCTTCTGAAAACGATGATTTTTTCAGCAGCATCGATTTAGAAAAAATTTGGGAGATCCTTAAAAAGAGTATTCTATGGATGCTCCTACTCCCTTTGTTGACACTCAGTGTTGCCCATATATGGCTACGCTATACAAAACCTATCTATGAGTCCTCTTCTAATCTCAAGCTTGCCATCAAAGACGAAGGTGTACAAATGTTAGGGATTAAACAATTAATTACTAACAACAACTCTAATGGTAACTTAATAGGAGAGATTGAATTTATTCGTTCCCAAATTATTTTTAATGCCGTAATCAATACGATGGACTTATGGGTAAGTTATTATGAACAAGGCAATATATTAGAAGCTGAATACTACACCAATGCTCCATTCAAAGTCGTAGATTACAAAATCAAAGCACCTGTTTATTACGATAAGAAATTTAATATTAGGATAAAAAATCAAAATGAATTCGAGCTATCTTTTCAAGTAGGCACAAACTTAAAAAAACAGATTTATAAATTTGATCAAACAATTAATCATTCTGGTTTATCTTTCAAGGTTATCAAAACCCCTTTTTACAAAAAAAGATTTCATAACATTCCTTTCTATTTTAAACTCAACAGTCGCCAAACACTCATTGATTATTTAAATAAAAATTTACAAGTAGGAATCCTTAACAGGAGTGCACGAATTATCGGAGTAAATTTCAGAGATTACAACCCTCTAAAAGCTAGTAACATTGTGCATGTGATAGATACTATTTATCTACAAAAAACTCTTGAAAACAAAAAGAGAGCTAATATTCAACAAAAGGAATATCTAAATCGTCGCTTGAATGAAATTGAGGATAGCATGCGCAACTACGAAGGTAAAATTCAAGCGTTTAAGCTCAAACTGAAAACCAATGATGTTAATGAAAAACTAGAAAAATCGGTTCAGGAAATAGAGGAGCTTCTCAAACAAAAGTTAGCCTTGAGTGATGAGTTGGCAGGTATTAAAGAATTAGAAAATCTAATGGAACAAGATAAAGAGTTGGTTCTTTATTTACCAGAAACTTCGGCTGGATTACAAGGTCTTACTCAGATTATGAATCAAATCAATAAATTACAAGAAGAAAAAAAACTCTTGGATTTAAAGGTTAATAATTCATCCATGGTTTTCAAAGACGTCAATAAGAAGTTAGATATCCAAAAAGAAAAAGCCACAAGAATAATTACCAAAGCACGAAAAAGTATTTATAAAAAGATTGTGGACATCCAATCTCGTATTCGAGAACTCGAAAACGCATTTGGTGCCCTACCAGCACAAGAAGCAGAATATAAACGAATTGAAAGGCTCTACGGAATATATGAGGGTTATTATCTACAAATGCTCAATCGTAAAGCAGAAATAGGAATTTCGGAAGCTGGTATCGTTCCTGAATTTGTAGTGCTCAAAGAAGCCAATGTACCAGTAACGCCTATTTCACCTCGCAAATTTTTAATTTATGCCATAGCAGGTGGGTTTGGAATTTTTCTAAGTTTTGCATTAGTTGTCATCAGATATTTACTTCATAATAAGGTTACAAATTTACGAGAACTCGAAAGAGCTACTAAGGTTCCAATTTTAGGTACTGTACCACGCTACCGTCATCGTAAATTAAAATATACCAAACTATTAGTGCATCATAATCCCAAATCATCTCTAAACGAGTCTTTAAGATCCATTAGAACAAATCTTGCATTCTTATTACCACAAGCCCAAGCTTCCTCAAAAGATTCTCGTTCTAATATCATTTCGGTTACTTCTACTATTAGCGGTGAAGGCAAGACTTTTATAGCTACTAACCTGGGAGGTATTATTGCTATGTCAGATCGTAAAGTAATCTTACTTGATTGTGATATGCGTAAACCTAAGGTTCATATCGCTTTTGACGAAGACAACAATGTCGGAGTTAGTAATATATTGATTAAGCAAAATAGTTTACAGGAATGTATAAAGTCTACTGAAATCAAACAGTTTGATTTTATAGCAGCGGGTCCTACCCCACCAAATCCCTCTGAACTATTACTTAGAGAAGATTTTGATCAATTGATTGAAGATTTAAAAAGCATTTATGATGTAATTTTAATCGATACTCCACCGGTTGGTTTAGTAACTGATGGGGTATTAATTATGCAAAAAGTAGATGTGCCTCTTTATGTAGTAAAAGCTCATTATTCTAGAAAAATCTTTGGTAAAGGTATTGACAAATTGGTTGAGTCCCACAATTTTAGAAATCTATCAATCGTTCTCAACTCTGTAAAACATGCCACTGGATATGGAGGCTATAAGTATGGTTATGGTTATGGCAATTACTATGGTGGTGGCTACTATGAAGATAAACAAACAAATAACGGCCTGCTCGCTAAATTATTCTCAATATTTAAACGTCGGAAAAAATAGCAATGATGAACTATTTATGGAAACACAAATCCAATATAAGCTCGACTAATAAAACTTCTTTTATTCATACTGACATTCATTCTCATTTACTACCAGGTATTGATGATGGTGCCAAAACTTATGAAGAATCTATCCTTTTAATCCAAAGATTTGTTGCATTGGGGTACAAAAAAATAATCACTACACCTCATATTATGAGTGATTTTTACCGTAATACCCCAGAAATCATCCATTCAAAACTTCAAAAGTTGCGTAATAAAATCAAAGAACAAAATCTAGATATTGAGATAGATGCTGCTGCGGAGTATTATATGGATGATTGGTTTATCAATCAGGTAAACATAAAAAAACCTTTCCTCACTTTTGGTGATCGCTTTTTACTCATTGAAACATCCTTTATGAGTAAGCCTAATCAATTCTTTGATGCTATTTTTAAACTTCAGACGCAAGGCTATAAACCAATATTAGCTCACCCAGAGCGATACACTTATTTGCAGAGTGATTTTAGTCTGGCAGAAAAAATTCATCAAAAAAAGATCTTTCTACAAATTAACCTCAATTCTTTGGATGGTTATTATGGCAAGGCAGCTCAAAAAACTGCAGAAAAATTGATCGATAAAAAAATGATTCATTTTGTTGGCTCCGATTGTCATGGAAAGCGACATTTGGATAGCCTACATAAGGTTCAGAAGAAAAAGTACTACCTTAAGTTAAAAAACCTATCTTTAATCAATAACGAGCTATAAGCATTCCTTGCAGTTTGGTTTAGCCTAAACCTCTAAAACACACATTATCCATGGTTTTTATTACAGGATGCAATGGTCTGGTAGGCAGTTTCATTGCTCGCCAATTTCTCAAAGAAGGTCATAAAGTAAGAGCCTTAAAGCGGCAAAACAGTAATTTACAATACCTTACAGATATTCAAGATCAGATTGAATGGGTGGAAGGAGATATTTTAGACGTTTCTACATTATATGATGCTTTAAAGGGATGTCGTCAGGTAGTCCATAGCGCTGCTATTGTTTCCTTTGCCTCTAATGGTAAGGAAATGATGTATAAAGTAAATGTGGAAGGTACTGCTAACATAGTGAATCTATCTCTGGAATTAGGTATTGATAAGTTGGCTTTTATCAGTTCGGTCGCTGCCATCGGGCGAAAAAAGGATTCAGAAATAATTGATGAAACTTCTAAATGGGAAGATTCTAAGCTCAATACATATTATGCACAAACCAAACATTTGGCTGAAATGGAAGTATGGAGAGCTTATGCTGAAGGTTTGGATACAATCATCGTAAATCCATCAGTCGTCATTGGCCCTAGCCATTGGGATAGAAGTAGCACTCAACTATTTAAATATGTATGGGAAGAAAAAAAATATTACGCCACAGGTAGTTTAAACTATGTTGATGCTCGAGATGTTGCTCACATTGTATATCAACTGGTGACTGAAAATTTTAGTGGAGAAAGGTATATTTTAAACGCAGGAAACATACATTACAAACAATTTTTTGAGAAAATTGCCGAAGCTTTTGGAAAACGTCCTCCAAGGGTTAAAGTCACTCCCCTATTGGCTGCCTTAGCTTGGCGAGCTGCTTGGTTTCGCTCTTTATTTATCCAAAAAGCTCCCGTAATCACACGAGAAACCGCTTACATGTCTCAAAAGCATTTCTATTATAAAAACGATAAAATTGTCAAAGCTTTAGACTTTAAGTTTCATACACTTGAGGAAAGTATCAATTGGGCTTCTGAAAAACTGATAAGTCAACAGCAATTAACTGCTACTAATTAAAATATTTCTCAGAAAGCAATGTATTTCTTCTAATTAATTCTTCTGGTAATCCTATTTGGCCTGACTCTTTGAGAATCCCAAATATTATTACACGCTATGGGCAAATTATATTTCTTTTGCTATCTTTGGATAAGCAATCAACATTCTATGAGTAAAGATTTAATATTGATATGGTAGATGATTTCAAAAATGACGACAATGTTCTGGAAGTTGTAGAAAGATTTGAACAAATGCTGGAAAATAACGAACGGCATTTTTTTGACGTACAGGTTTACGAAATGGTCATTAATTATTATCGCCAGGAAAATAAAATTAAAAAAGCCCTAGAAGTTTGCAATATAGCAAGCCAACAATATCCTTACTCAATGGAATTATTGCTTGAAAAAGCTCATCTCCTTACTCACCTTGACCGATATCAACAGGCCCTTGAATTGGTTGAAAAAATAGGCACTTTTCAACCCACTGATTATGATACGCTTTTTTTAAAGGCAAACATTCATATGCAAATGGGTAAACATCAGGAAGCTATAGAAATATATGCTTACCTACTAAAGTTTGCTACCGAAAAAGATGAGTTACTATACCATATAGGGTATGGTTATCAAAACTTAGGACTATATGATAAAGCCATCTTGTTTTATAAAAAAGCATTAAATCATAATCTAAATCATGAAGGAGCCGTATTGGAGCTGGCCTATTGTTTAGATATTACAGGAAAGCTAGAGGATGGTCTGGAGTATTATCAGAAATTTATTGATCAGAATCCTTATTCTTATTTAGCCTGGTACCACTTGGGGATGACCTATACCAAACTAGGTAATATATCTGATGCACTGAATGCTTATGAATATTCTACACTTATCAAGGAAGACTTTGCATCAGGATATATAGAAATGGGGAATATTCATATTAGCCAGCAAAATTATGAAGATGCCCAACAGGCTTTTGATACTGCTTTAAATTATGAAACTTTATCGGCTGATTTGTATTGCAAGCTTGCGTATACTTTTGAGCTTCAAAAAGAATATTATTCAGCCATTAAGTATTATAAAGAAGCTATTGAGGTAGATAAACTATGGGATGATGCCTGGTTTAGAGCTGGTCTCTGCCTTTATTCACTAAAAAAATACTACGAATCGTTACACTTTTTCAAAAAAGCTACTCAAATCAATAGCATTAATGAGCAATACTGGATAGCTATTGCTGATGCTGAATATGCTATGGGCAACATGCTCAGTAGCCTGGAAGCTTATGAAGAAGCCAGTAACCTTGCGCCTGAAAACGCTGATATTTGGCTCAAATGGGCAAAAACTTTCTACGATCAAGGATATGTAGATAAAGCTACAGAAGTAACCTTAGATGCTTTGGACGAATGTCCAGAGAATGCCGAACTACACTATCGTGCGGTTGCCTATCTTATCTCTTCAGGAAAATACAAACAAGCCTTTAATTTATTAGAAAATGCTTTAATTTTGGACTTCGATAAGCATACTATGTTATTTGAGTTTTTCTCAGATTTAGAAACTCAAAAAGCATTGTATAAGATCATTGATCAGTACAAGACACTTTAATTGTTATCTTAGTTCATGAATTATACGCTGAATAACCTTCCCGAGCGTAGTGTAAAACCTCGCGAAGTGGGATTATCCATGATTATGGATAAAGGATTGAGTATCAGGCAAGTAGAAGATATGATTGAAACAGCCGGTATTCATATTGATATGGTGAAAATGGGTTGGGCCACTTCGTATGTTACTCCCAATTTAAAAGAAAAGATTGAAGTCTATCATCAGGCAAACATTCCAGTGTACTTTGGAGGAACTTTGTTTGAAGCTTTTTTAGTCAGGGGTCAATTTGATGATTACCGTAAAGTACTAGATAAATACAACTTAACTTTGGCGGAAGTATCAGATGGTTCAATAGAAATACCTCATGATAAAAAGTGTGAATATGTCAACATTCTGTCTAAACAAGTAACAGTACTTTCAGAAGTGGGTTCCAAGGACGTTGAAAAAATTATACCTCCTTATAAATGGATTGAATTGATGCAGGCAGAATTAGATGCTGGAGCCTGGAAAGTAATTGGTGAAGCCCGTGAAAGCGGTAGTGTAGGCCTATTTCGTTCTACTGGTGAGGTACGTTCTGGATTGGTACAAGAAATTCTTACCAAAATTCCTTACGAAAAAATTATCTGGGAAGCACCTAAAAAAGCGCAACAAGCGTGGTTTATTAAGCTTATTGGTAGCAATGTAAACTTAGGTAACATTGCCTCAAATGATGTTATCCCCTTGGAAACTCTACGTTTAGGTTTACGTGGTGATACATTCAATCATTTTCTTGAATTATAAAAATATCACATAAATACTGACAAGGGAATTAATCAATGCATCTCATCTTAATTCCCTTGTTCATTTCCCTCTCAATTGTACAAATCTTGGTAACTCAGTATAAGATCTCATAAAAGCAGAACTTTTGAGTAAACCACTCTAAATTATGCAAAGAACATTAAAAGATTATCTACTACTATTTCTCAAAGGCTTGGGAATGGGTTCGGCTGATGTAGTACCTGGAGTATCAGGTGGAACCATTGCTTTTATCACAGGTATTTATGAGGAGTTATTAAACTCTATTCGTTCGGTAGATGGGCAAGCAGTTGGCCTTTTGCTAAAATTTAAAATTGGGGATTTTTGGAAAAAGATCAATGGCAACTTCTTGGCTGCGGTTTTTGGAGGTATTATAGTAGCAGTCGCTTCACTGGCTAAATTGTTAAGCTATCTACTGGCAACCCATCCTATTCAATTATGGTCTTTCTTTTTTGGACTCATCATTGCCTCTGCTCTGGTAGTAGCACGCCAGGTAAATAAATGGTCTCTCCCTAGTATCGCTACTGGTATTTTAGGAATCGCTTTTGGGTATTGGGTGACCACCTTATCTGCTACTGCCACTCCTGATGCGACTTGGTTTATATTTATAGCAGGTATGATAGCCATTTGTGCTATGATTTTACCTGGTATATCTGGAAGTTTTATCTTAGTGTTGTTAGGCAAATACCAAGTGATTTTAGGGGCACTGACTAAACTCGACATCAAAACCATCCTTATATTTATGGGAGGATGTCTGGTTGGAATTCTATCGTTTGCCCGAGTACTCAGTTGGTTGCTTAAGCGCTATTTTAATATGACTATTACCTTTTTGATCGGGATTATGATTGGCTCACTAAATAAAGTATGGCCTTGGAAAGTAAACCTGGAAACTTATGTAGATCGTCATGGAGTAACCAAACCCTTGTTACAAAAGAGTGTACTTCCTAATCATTATCCTCATGAGTCATACCTAATGTATGCCATTATTTTTGCGGTGCTAGGCTTTTTATTAGTATACTTAGTAGAGAGGTTTGCTCCTAAAAAAGCTGAATAAAACATCATTAGAAAAATATGCAGCCTGATCGTTTTGTTTTTTATTCCAAATCAGCCAACGCAGTTCCTGGTTCAGGAAGCCATGAGTTTGTAGAAGACCTGGATATCTATGTTGATTTGGCTGCAATTCCTCATTGGCGCAGGATTCTTGGTAACTTTTATGAATGCGCTTTTGTATACGAAAACCGCACCTATCATACTTTGGAACACGCATTACAAGCCAAAAAATTTCAGCCAATCGATCAGGCCTTGTTTGAAAGATTTTCTCAAGAATCTCACTCAACCTTGGCGTTTCAAGGAGGTTTAGAGGCCCGAAAAATGCGAAAAACGATTATGCTAACCACAGCACAATTGGCCAAGTGGGATCAGGAAAAAATTGCACACGTAGAGAATATGCAGTGGGCAAAATTTTCCCAATGTGAAAAAGCACGTAAGGCCTTACTTGCTACCCAACAAGCTGAATTGTGGCATTTTTTGGCACGAGCACCCAAAGGCAAAAATCTACAACATTGGACATCCTTAGAAAATGTGCGAACTCGATTACGCCAAGAATAGAAGAAAAATAATACATACCTACTAAACCTCCTTTACTTATGCGTCAATTTGGACTGATAGGCTATCCCCTCTCCCACTCTTTTTCTAAAAAATATTTTACTGAAAAATTCGAGCGTGAAAATATTGCACAGGCCAGCTACGAATTATACCCTTTGTCGTCTATCGATGCTTTTCCTGCACTCCTCGAAGATCAACCTCATTTGGTAGGCATCAATGTAACCATCCCCTACAAGCAAGCTGTAATACCATTTTTGGATGGCTTGGACGATTCTGCTCAAAAAGTTGGTGCAGTCAATGTTATCAAGATTGAACAGGGCAAGAAAATTGGCTTTAATTCCGATTATTATGGTTTCAAGCAATCATTGCTCAACAGCCAGTTTCCAATCAGTGAAAATATTCAAGCCTTAGTATTGGGGTCAGGAGGAGCCTCTAAAGCCATAATGGCTGCTTTAAAAGATTTGTCTATTGGTTATAAGGTAGTTTCAAGAAATCCTAAAGGTGAGAACCAGGTCGCCTATCAAAGCATTACAACCGAATTTATTGCTGATTATCGTTTGATTGTTAATACTACTCCATTAGGAATGTATCCTCATGCTGAGGCCTGTCCTGATTTACCCTATGAGGCTATGAATGAAAGTTACCTGTTGTTTGATTTAGTTTATAATCCAGCTGAAACCCTCTTTATGAAAAAAGGAGCTGATCAAGGAGCTCAAACTATTAATGGTTTAGAGATGCTTCATTTGCAAGCCGAAAAGGCGTGGGAGATATGGAATAGGTAAGCATCAGCACTCAATATTTTCTTATAAACATTGTTCAATAAAAGTTGAGACGATGGGACTCGATTATACCGATGGTTGTGTAAATTTTAGAGATGTAGGAGGTTATGTTAATCTAATACTTGAAAAGGATGTACTACCTGAAGGAAAAATTTTTCGTGGAGGTAGTATTGACTATATTGAGAACTTGGGAGAAATTGGTCAGGTTCATTCCATTATCAACCTTCGAAACAGGCCAGATTATCAGAACTTTGCAGTTGATTATTTTCACTTTCCTATGTCCAATAAAGTAGAAAAATATGATACTACTCAAAAAGAAGTCAAAATCTGGTTAAACAATATACTGAAAGTATTTGAAAATCAAGCGCTTAAATCCCCCCTACTTATCCATTGTTTATCAGGAAAAGATCGTACAGGTATTGTAGTAGCCGCACTACTCCTTATTTTAGGTATAGATGAAAATACAATTCAAGAAGAATATCTACTAAGTTTGGGAGAAGTAAAAACTGAGTGGATTCAACAATCAATTAGTGGGATGCAAGTAATTGACCACTACTTTAATAGAGTTGATCTGAATAAAGTTCGTGAAAATATTCTATTAGAAGATAAAGGCAATCAATAGATTTTTATCAAAAAATGAAAAGGTCCTACTCTTGTTCAATGGTATTGTCAAAAGCAGAACCTTTTCAAGTTTCTTTAAATTGTGAAAACTACTGCGCCAAATTATATCGCAGCTGGAACCCTACATTAGTTGCACTCCTTGGGAACGAACTAGAGATTCTTGGGGTATTGATATTTCGCTCAAAATAGAATTGGAAATTCAGTTTAGAATTGACCATATAACTAATCACTGGCTTAAGCTGAAAGTTAATGTTCCCACCCGTGATAGTTTGCACATCGTCTAGTTTTCGCTGAACCGTCTTAGTATCACGAATGGTTAAATCCAAACGAAGATTAAGATCGTTTTTCAACACAATGTATTCTCCACCAGATTTGAAAGGTAATCGCAATCCCTTTTTATTATAACCAATTCCTACTACAAAATCCTTGTTATTGATTTCAGTAACCTGGCGGTTATTCAGGTTTAAGGTAAGGTTTCGCTCTCGGTTATAGTCTACCCTTACTGTCAGGTTACCATTGGTACGTACATTCACCCCAATCACAGGTGAAAATTTCTCCTGTAATGACACTGACCCAATCACATATACAGGCACATACTCACCATTGGCAGTTACTTGGGTAGGGATAATATAATTAGATACATTGCTTCTCAAATCTAAAAATTCACTACCATATTCCAACGAACTGGTATAAGTATCTACATTATAGTTTGAGTTATAACTGTGTCTTAGGGTAAAACTGGAAAGCAATGACTTAAAAGGTTCTATTTTAGAAAGCCCTGAATAAGTAACTTGCCAGTTGGGCAGTGGGATTGCTGGAAAAGCAGATAAATTCACATTATCGGGCGAGGATCCTGCATAGGCTGCTAAAAATGCTGGAATCAACACATCTTGAGAGTTTGTAGAATACTCCCCTGCCCCACTATTATTCAATCTTCGCAAACGGTCACGGATAATCGTACGGTTATTTGAGAAGGTTTGAAAAACCGAAGACTCATTTTGATCATTGTCACCTATAAAAGAAGTATTGAGTGCAATATAGGAAATACGATAACTACCTTGTAGCACCGGAGTTTGACTTTCAAAAAGTGGATCATCCTGGGTACCTACATTACGGAAAAGCTCCTGATAATTTGCAGTTCGGGCCTTTCGAGCTTCTAACTGAATTTTAAGCCCATTAAAAGGTTCTATCAAGGCCCTTATGTTGAAGCTTTCATTAAGGCTCTGGGTAAAGGGTGTGTTCAAGGAGTTTCCTACGGCCAGCCAACCATTTTGTACTGCACGTGTTTTTATCTCGGGGCTTTGGCCTCCTAGTACAAAGTCCCATCCAGGAGCTGTAAACGTACTATCTTGCCCAAAGAAACGAGGCATGGGATTAAAACCTGCCAGTTGGGTTTGTTCATTAATTGAGTACTTGATGCTCACAGTTCTTAGCGATAATAAAGGACGAATGAAAGCACGTAACACATTCAAACGGCTTTCAGCCCGAGCGATACTATCGATTCTTTTACGCCTATCGGCAGGTAGTTTGCTATAATTCTTTGGTTTTTTGGTACGCCGAGCCGGGCCATCTATTCTTTTCAAAAACTTAACCTTACGATACAGGTTTCGGAAGTTAAAGTTCGAGTTAATACTCCTTTGTCGTGTATTTTGTACCAGGTTACCCAATGTATCTACTACCCTTAGCGACCCTGCCGTCCAATTATACCCTGCGTTGTAGTTAGCCGTAGCCGTAATCCAGGCCGTTAGCGGTATTTTATCTAAGGGAAGCTTATAATTCACCCCAAAGGTTTGGGTAAAGTTTTTCATCCGTCCAAGCTTCCGAATGTTGTTCAATACTGAATCTCTTTTTTCATCGGTATCAATATCACCAAAAGGCTCATCAATCAAGGCATTAGCCGTGGCATTGTAAGTCAAGGTCAGGTTACGACTCAAATTCCAGCTGATGTTGTACAATCGGTTAAAAGTAAATAGTTTTTCAAAGGTTGGTAAAATACCTTGAGTTGTAAGGTCTGAGTTTCTCAACTGGGTTCGCCGGAAACTACGATCCAAATCGGCCCGAATACTAATACTTGTAGGCAAAAAGTTAAGATTGAAATCCTTAATTAAGGCCAGCCAAGGGGACTTAAACAACGATGATTTTTGGAAAGGCGCCCAGGGTTTCATTTTATTTTGGAAAGTATACGCCAACGACCACTTCTGGTTTTGCACCAGATAATTCTGAATGTTGATGTTACTACGGGTTTCTTCGCTCAATGCCCAAGTGGCCGAAAGGTTTTCTATATCCCAGAAATGGCTTTTAGCTTTAGGGTTTGTTTTTACCTTACGCACATTTGTGAAGTTAATACTTCGCCGCTCAATATTATCTTCTACCAGACGCCTATATGCTTGTCGTTCCGCATCACTTTCTAAGCTCTGTAAAGCTGCTGATAGAGGTACATCGGGGTCAAGCGGATTAAATTGCGGAGAAACATTACTCCGTTCATAACTCACAAACAATGGTATCTTCAATCCTATTTTTTCTGGAATGAATTTATCTAAGGCAACATTAGCCGAAATATCATATTCGTAGGTACGCTCACGGGCCCTTTGCGAAATTTTCTGATTAATGCTTCCAAAACCAAATGTAGAGTATTTTCCAGAAGCAGTAATCTGCGCAAAATCAGCTAGTTGCATTTTTAAACGAGCCAGGGCTGCCCAGCCTGCAGTTTGGTCAAATTCAGCTACCCTCAATTCGTTCATCCAAACCACAATCGATTTGGGTTGCCTATCGTCCAATGCTCCCAAATCTGGATTACGCATCCCTAACATAACCGTTTGTATGGCACTCATATCGGGGTTGCCCACCACCGTAATTCTATATCGGCCTACTTGTCTGGCATAAGGGATAGTCACATTAGAGAAATTAGAATTTCGTTCCAGTTTGGTTTGATATAAATCCTCAAACGCCACATCTATATTATTAGAGTCAGGCCAAATGGCGTTTACTTCACTAGCACTGGTACCAATAGGAGTGAGTTTCAATGGCACTTCTATTTCATAATAATTTTGGGTAAAGTCGGTTCCTACTCTTACGAATGCCGTTACTTGATTATCTTGGGTATTAGGATCGCGTGACTCAGCGTGAACAAACATGCGGATTCTTTTGTAGCTAATAAAATCCATATTCACGTTTTTGAACACAGCACGGGCATCTCTGTTTCTCAACCCATCTACACTCAAACGAATAGATTGCTCATTAAACAATTGGTTATTTTGCGTGGTACGATCCTGATCACGAATTACTCCTGGAGGCAATACATAAGGAGTTACTTCCGCAGTTCCCCCAGTTCCTCCTCCTCCGTTGTCTTCGATATTGATGGTAGCCACCGTAAAGTTAGCATCGTAAGGTTCAATTGGTTGTCCCAGAGTTTTGTCTGATAAATCTTCCAAATAACGTCGCCACTGATTAGAAACCAACTGGTAATCAGCAAAACGCAATACTACTGGAGTTTGGAAGTTGGTCATAAACATTCTTAAAAAACGGATAGATTTAAATCCTTGAATGTTCCCTACTCTATTATCGAATTCCCGAATAGGAATTCGGAACAAATACCAGGTACTACCTCGGGTTTCATCCGTGTTTCCTTCTACTTTATCTACGATATAGTTTCTACCCACTCTGAAATCTTCCCTGCGAATAGAAATTTTATATTGGTAATAAGCCTCTAGGTCAGACACGGTATTATCCGCATTCAAATCCTCATTGTCTGGGGTATTGGTAGATGAGGCATTAAAGTTTCCAGTGGTAGTACCCGTAGGAGAGTTATTTTCTAATCCGTTGAAATTCTTATAACGTTCCAGAATTTTAGCATCTCGCCCATCTAGTTCATCTCCTAAATAATACTGAAAGTCATCACTTGAGGGGTCATTATCCGCAGCCAAAATTGCCGCTGGATCACTTAGAACATTTCTTAATGATTGTAAATAAGCCTGGAAAAATTCTCTTTCCTGATTACTTGTCACACTTTTTAGTCCATCCAAACCTACATCCTGATTCCCTCGGGCATTATTATCAAAAGCATTGGTCAAATATTGCTGATTGGTCACAAAACCCCAGGGAGTTTGGTCACTATTGGCAGCATTGGCTCCATCAACAGGCAAACCATTTTCAAAAGCATGGCGCCCATCTTTTATGATATCTTCCGAAACATTCCCCAAGTTAATGTATAACTCTCCTGTACCCGTAAAATTTTGATTGAATTTGCCATCCAAGATTCGCCCTTTAGGGCCATCAATGTAAGGACTCATCATCCAAAACTCGAGGTATTCTACATTGGCATTATCAAAGTCGATATCGGTAGTAATGGCTCGGGTGATTGCTCCAAAGTTTTGTTCTGGATTCTTAAGCGATCCATCAGGGTTTACATCTGTATTGTAGTTGTAGGGCCCTCTCTCTGTGGGGAAATATGCCACATCAAAAATCACCTCGTTGGTATTGATCAACAAACGGCTTTGTCCTCGAGAAATCTCTTGCGGGGAAACTGCCCTAATAAAGTGATTTTCAAGATCTTCTGAGGTAATATTATCAGGTTTGTTACGGTTATTGGTACTGTTATAAAACAAGTTATCAATGTTGTACCAAGCCATTTTTGCCCGACGAAAGGTGTAGCTCAAGTCATTGGTAGATACATCTGCTCCCTGAATAAGTAAGGGGGTCGCTCCTAATTTCCAGTTTACATTTGCTTGTCTCACTAAGTTAAAAGCAGTTCGAGTTCCTTCAAAATCATCAATATAAGAGGTTTGGCCACTAATAGGCGACGCACCCGGGCGAAGTTGGGCAAACTCGGCATTGAACTCAATGCTAGATTTTTCTTTAGTTTGAATCAAAGGAATCTTATCCACCAAACGGGTTAAGAAGCGAGAGTCTGATTTATAATTAATATCAAATCCCCAAATACTATTACTGGTAGGCTCTTCACCAATATTAGTTCGGGTAATCACTGGGCGCTCTCTTAAATTCAAGTATGTTGCCCCAATGATAAAGTCTTTATTTACGTGATAATCTAAACGAGTACCAAACAAACGTCGAGTCTGAAAGTTGAACAAATCAGCTTTTTCGTAATCAATTTTAATTTCTTTGCCCGAATTCAGAATCGCCTCGTTAATAATAGTAACTCGCCCGCTGGCATAGTCTACGGTATAATCTGTCCCCTCTACCAAAGGTGTATTACCAGCAGTTACCCTTACCGATCCTTCTGCAATGTTGATCCCTGGCAAGGTTACATCATTGGAAGAACTGGCTTCAAAACTTCCTGCTAAAAAGAATTTATTTTTGTTAGCAGCTTGTAATGCATCAGCTTGGGTAGTACGATAAAGTTCATCAAATACATACTTATTTACCAGCCCAACTTCTGTTATAGGATCAAACCATCCATTAGGGTTAAACCCTTGCGAACGATCTCCAATCACCAGGTTTAGGCTACCAAAAGGTTCCAACACCGGAAATATTATTTTTCCTTTATTGGGATCAATCGTAATCCCAGAAATGTAGTCAAAGTTACCATCCTTTTGAGGATCATTTTGCTGGTTTAGGTTATCCAAATTCATAATCTGCAGCAAAGGAACATCTTTGGTACGAATACCTTCTTGCAAACTTGGATTGTCTATTCCTGTAAGGTCATCCTTATAGATAATGCGTAGTTGGAAATTTTGCTGACTAACCTGAGTTGCATCCAGCGAATAAATGTTTTTCATCATCAAGTCCCAGGAAGGTAAATCTACCCGAATGGCAGAAGGGCGTAACATCTTCAAGTAAATAACCTCATCATCTCCTCTATCTTGATAATCTTCACTAAGTTCTCCTACTTTGTAGCGCTGTCCATTAAACGTATATTCATAAGATACTGCTATGATTTCATCATTCTTAAGTGGTGCATTCAAGCTAATGTACCCTAACTGACGATTAATAGTATATTCAGAATCAGTCAGTTTTCGTGCTCCTCTCAAAATCACAAAATCATCATTATTTCTAAGGCCAATGGTGGTTTCTAATTGTTGGGTAGCCTGGTCAGCATTGGTAATTCCACTCACTCTACTAAATAGATTGTTGGCATCATTACTGGCTGCTGGGTTTGTTCCATTAGGGATTACCGCAGTAGTGTTACCAATACGGCTGTTTTCACCCAAATCCTGCAATCCCACAATGTTTCGTAAGGTTTGGGTATTGTTGGTTCGGTTGGTTACATATATTTCTACCCGGGTAATGTTTAGCCCAGAAGTAACCACTGGCAAACCACCCAGCCAGGTTTCGTATTGATTTCGGAAAAAATGAGATAAAAAGAAGTGGCGGTTTTGTTCGTACTTATCAGCACGAATCTCAAAGTTACGACGTTGGGCTCCGCCTTGTAATACGATTTGGTCGGCTTGAGCTCGCTGATTTGAGTATAACCCTCGTACAAACAGTTTCCCAAAACGTAACTCAGTGGTCAAACCAAATAAGTTTTGTGCCCCTGGAATCAAGGCACTTTTTAATGGGAAGCTCACATTACCAAAATCCAATTTCTGAATAATGTCTTCCTCCTTAGGAGTATACTCTACCTTAAAGTTGTTCTGAAACTGAAAACTAGACTTGGTATCCTGAGTTAATGAAATTTTCAAACGATCTCCCACTTGTCCAGTCAAACTAATGTTCAAATGAGGATCAAAATTAAAGTTAGTATTACGCTGTTGGCGAATGGGTAAGGTAGGATTGGCCACACGTTGCGATTGTACTCCAAAGTCAAGATTTAGGAAACCAGTGGTTGTAAATTTGATAACTCCCAGAGGAGTTTTGATTGGAGGAATCAATACCTGACTTTTTTTACTTCCGAGGGTACTACTGTTCTTGGTACCAAAGGCCACATCTTGCCAATATTTCTTACGTTCTCTTTCTTCCTGAATTTTAGTGATCTCGTCCATTGTAAGAATGGTAGGCGGACGATAGGTAGTTTGCCCCAGGTTTTCGTCAATCAAAAAGTTGTTTCCTGTACTATCTGGAAATAATTTAATGTTTGTTTTCAGGGTAGAAGGCTGACCATAAATCAATCGGGATTTATGAGAAGGGCTAATGATAGGGTCTCCGTAACGATCTTTAGGTACAAAACGAGGTGGTTTGAATCGCTCGTAACGTACAGGTTTCTTCACGATAGGTGTATCAAGTATTGGTGTTTTTGGCTGTAGCACATCTTGCCTCACCACTTGTTTAGGCTTCGTATTTGGTGATGCGTATTGGTTGGCTTGCACAGCATGTACAGGATAACGGTTAGCGGAAGTTTTCATTCCTTGCCCCCACCAGGTAATCAACCAGGCGGACAGTCCCACAGGCAAAATATATTTCAACGACAACAAAACGATTGTTCTTTTAAAATGTTCAACTTAAGCGATTGACTTTTTTGATGGAAAATGTTTATGATCAATTAAGAACCTTGCACTACACAATTATCCATCATAATCTTCTAATTTCATGTAAAGTCATCCAGCGCATTTAATTGGGCTTATGGTATAGGGTTTTGTACTTTACACTTTTCATTTACATACCTACTGGATGCAGCGTGCAAAAATGGAGAAAATTATGGAGTTTTTTTGGGAAAAATTTTGGGCTTTTGTCAGTCAATCAAAAATTCATGAATTAAAGCCTTGAAAATCTAGGCCTTAAGTGCCTCTTTAATCACCTCTTCTACCTTTACATCATTGCCTTTTGTTTTCAAGATTTTGGTTACGTTTTTCTCAGCCACGTTTTTGGCGTAACCTAAGGTGATAAGCGCCAACACAGCTTCGTCACGGATGGCAGATTGTTGGTTAGCAGCAGTTACAGGCACATTACCTACTTCTTTTTGTACCTTGTCTTTCAGCTCCAAAATCACCCGTTGAGCGGTTTTGAGTCCTATTCCTTTGATACTTTGCACTGCCTTGACATCTCCCGAGGCAATCGCCGTTTGTATCTCGGCTACCGACATAGACGAAAGCATCACCAAGGCCGTGTTAGCTCCAATTCCCGAAACGCTAATGAGCAATAAAAACAGGTTTTTCTCGGCTAACTCATGAAAACCATACAAATTCTGAGCATCCTCACGTACTTGCAAATAGGTGTGAAGCTTACATTGACCGCTCATTGGTAAAGCAGTATAAGTACTTAGTGAGATGCTTATTTGATAACCTACCCCTTGTACATCTATTACAGCAAAAGTGGGTTCTTTGTGGGCGAGTTTTCCAGAGATATATGCAAACATGAATAATGATGAATTGATAAATAATGAATTATATTAGCCTTGTTCAAACCTGATCGTTTTAGCAGGATTGAGTAAATGACAAAAGGCAAGATAAAAAGTCTGGCTGTAAAATCTATGATTTTTTAGCAATCGTAATTATGGGCTTTGTTACAAGGTTAAACTTTTCCTAATTTTGCGTGCTCAAATTAAACGCAAGCAAGCAAAAATGAGCCAACTCATCAACGTAACTTTTATTGATATTACTACAGGCATTACTTTAGGTATTTATGAAGTTCCTTTAGAGCAACTACCCAAAAGCTTCGAAGCAGCCACTACCCTTAATATGGGAGGATCGGATTGGAGTATTGAAGATGCTGAACCTAAAACTGCTGAGGAGTTTATAAAATCAGGGCAACTCACCCTCAAAATGAGGCAGTTAAAAAAGGTAAATCCTAAAGACGTATTGTTTTCGCTCCCCACTATTGCAGGTGATATTCCTACCAATACTAGCCCAGATGCAGCGTACAACGATTTTATTTTTACGCTGCACGAAGATAGCTGGAGACAGTATGAGTTTTTGCGACCTCAGTCGTCAGAAACTATTCAATTTGAGTTGAGCAAGATCAAAGAAGTGAAGGAAAAATATAACCAAAAAGTAGATGATTCTCTCACGGCATATACCAATTGTCACTTACGCAAAACCATTGGAGAGCCGCAATTAAATATTGACTTTGACCAACTAAAAGCCCTATTACTCACTAAAGAAGCAGGTAGTTTTGCGCTCAAAGGTTACGAAGGTTTTGTTCCTGGCGGCTTTACTCTTAAAACCAACGAAACCACCTATTATGGTATTATCAACGACCAGCACAAAGTAACACTATTAGGTATTGCTAATTTTTCAGAAAACACCATCAATGAAATCAAATTTATCATTCAAGCATTTGGGTTAGTATTTATAGATTGGTGCAACGAAGAAATCATAGAGGATCGTTCTACCCGTAATTAACAAAAGATGCTCAATTTCTATCGTCATTGTTTCTTTTTAGGGTTATGGATTAGTGTATTGGGCAGTAGCCTCCAAATCAACGAAGCTTGGATTGGAGGCAGTTTTATATTTCTCATAGCCCTTATTGGATTCAGTGTAATCAATATGGCACTGGATACCCACCGAAATAAAACCCGTAACCTCATTACACTGAATAAAAGCATCTTCATACCTCTACTTGCTCAAGCCTCACTCGTTACAGGCCTATTTTATCAGATTTTATGGCTTTGGATATTGGGTGGGGTGTGTCTATTACCAATTACAAATCACATTTTACACCTTTCTTCTCTACAAAAGAGATCTGATAATCAGTAGCTTACAATTTATTTTCAAAAAACTCACACCTTTAGGGAATAAGTATACTCTCGAAACCATCTAACGGGCATAACATTAAACTTCAAAATTTTAAAAACAATGAATACCAGTTTAAAGAATGTAGCCCAGTTTAGCTTGTTTATAGTTTTAATGATTCTATTTGCCAACACTGCTCAAGCTCAGCGAGGCAATCGTGGTCAGTTGGGTACTCCAGAAGAACGTGCTGACAAAGCGACTCAACGTTTAACCAAAAAATTAGGGTTAGATGCAGATCAAAGCACTAAAGTAAAAGCCTCTATGCTGAAGTTTGAAACAGCACGTCAAACTGCGCGCAGTAACCGTGACCGTTCGGCTGTGAAAGCTGCTCGTGAAACCTTTCGAAATGAAATGAAAGGTATTTTAACACCTGAGCAATACACTAAATTTGAAGAAACACAAAAGAAAAGAAAAGGGAGACGAGGTCGTCGTGGTTAATTTAGAAAGGGCTACAGTTTATTTGTAGCCCTTACTTTCACACATTATTTTTTGTTTATCAATGTTTGGGTATTTGCTTCCCAACGATAATCAACATTGTTTACTCCACCTAAAGCAAACTCATTGGGTTGAATATCCAGAAAGTTTTGTTGCTCATTCAGCACTTGCTCTCCCAAAGAAGTTAGTTTCACCTGACCATTCTCTTCCCACAAATCATTCATACGCTGCATAGAATCGTAATACTGCATATCACCAAAACCCAAATGAGGATTGCTTTGCCGCAACATTTTCCCAACCCATTGATGGCGATTGTCTGGCGATTGTGTTCTCAAAATATCCAGCATTTGGTACTCAATTACATTCAATCCATTTTCGGTATTCGGGAATAGTTGCTGAAAATGCTGGAAAGCCGAAGTTAAAAAAGGAAAAGCATCAGGAGTATTGTTTTTTATGAATGCTTCTAAGGCTTTCATATCTTGCCCACAATAAGCCGCCCATACTTTATCAGCAAAGGCGATATCTTCGGAAGTAAGCTTTTGTCTATTTTCAAATAAAGGCCCAAAATGCATGGATGACAGTTGCCCTAAACCTCGAAAATCTTCTACTGCTGGATGGTCATCAATACATACCAAATATAAATGGTCCAATCCAACCTTGGCTTGCCAAAACCAACTCAACACTGCCATCATATTAATCTGGCAAAACCAATCAAATTCAAACCAAAGCGTAATTTCATCATAGTCACCTACTGAGGATAGTTTGTTCATCTCTCGAGTAACAATACGCTCATACTCTTCCAGAGAAAACTGAAAAGGTTCGCGTAATGGTAAATTGGTATATTGTCGATAAAATTGCTGGCGCACCTGATGGTACTCCTGAGAAGCCACTTGATAATGAGTAGGCCCACAGGCAAGTGCTTCGTTCCAGACGATTTGGTCACCTTCCAATTCAAAATTATCAGCTGTGCCTTGGCCATTCAAGATGTGTAGTTTTTTCATGATTACAGATAAATGATTGGTTTATATGAGCAATGCTAATTTACAAAACATTTCTAGCAAAACCTACCACGGATTTTGCCTGTTTGTACTAATTTTATTTCTTTAAGTCCTAAAGTGAAAAAACCTACTTTATGACAAACGATCTCTCCGAAAAAGTCGCTAGAAAAATCAAACGTTGCGCCGAAAAACAAGAAACTTTTCTAAACCTGCGGGAATGTAACCTGGAAGAAATTCCCTCTGAAGTGTTCAAACTTACTCATTTGGAAATTCTGGATTTAGGAAATTATAAAGAAGTGCGCTCAAATCATATCACAGAAGTACCCGCAGAAATTGCCCAGTTAAAAAATTTACGCCATCTGGATTTGGCTCGCAATAATCTTGAGAAATTACCTGATGCCATCAACCAATTGACTCATTTACAAAGCATTCAATTAGATAATAATCGCCTAAAAAGCTTACCTGATAAGCTGGATAGCCTGAAAAATCTTACCAAGCTAGAACTCAATGATAATCTTGACTTAAAGGCTCTACCTGAATCAATTGCCCAATTAACAAACCTAAATCGGCTGAAGGTCAATGGTTGTGGCTTATCAGAAATTTCTCCCTTAATTTTATCATTAACCAATCTCACTTACCTCGAGATTAATCACAACTTTATACAGTCTATTCCTACTGAAATCTATCAGCTCATTCATCTCAAAGAACTCTATATTACCCACAATCGCCTACAATGGGTAGCTCCTGAGACCTTCTTTTTGCCTAGTTTAGAAACCATTCATCTTCAGGGCAATCCATTAGACGACCCACCAGAAGAAATCATTCATCAAGGTTTAGCAGCTCTACGAAATTATTATGTGCACCTCTATTACACCAAAAATCCCCAGGTAACCGAAGAGGATGAAATGGATAAACTGGTGCAAGAACTCAATGTCCAGAATGAAGAATTAAAAAAGAACCTCAATAAATTTCAGGAACTCTTTCAACGCAAAAGTTTACCAGAGACGGATCAATTGAATGAAGTAAAGTTATTGCTGGTAGGTGAAGGTAGAGTAGGTAAAACCACCTTGGCCAAAGCTTTACGTATACCAGATTATCAGCTCGAACACGAATCCAGCACTGAAGGAATAGACATTAGTCGCTGGATGATTCCAAAAGAAGATTTTGGAGATAAACTCGATCTACAAGAAGACTTTAGGCTGAATGTATGGGATTTTGGAGGTCAGGAAATTTATTATTCTACTCATCAGTTTTTCCTTACCCGACGCTCTATTTATTTGTTTGTGACCGAGTCGCGCAAAGAAGATAGCCACGATACCTTTTTTTATTGGCTCAACATTATCAAATTATTGGGTGATTCAAGTCCAGTAATTATGGTACTCAACAAAGCCGATCAACCTACCAAAGAATTACCAATTGCTGATTATAAGGCTCGTTTTCCTAACATTATTGAGTTTAAAAAAGTAAGCTGTCATCCCGATTATAAAGATACCATTGCTACCCTCAAAGAAGAAATCAAGCGCATCATTACCAATCAAAACCTATTGCCCCAAATTGGTACCCCCTTGCCTAAGGTTTGGATAGACATTCGTAAAGAAATTGAAACATTACAACAAGCCGACAAAAACTATATCAGTTATGATGACTATCTTGACATTTGTGAGCGCCATCAAATGACCGAGGAAAGTGCTGGTTTTCTAAGCCGTTTTTTTCACGATTTAGGCGTATTCCTTCATTTTTCTGACGACCTGGAGCTGGCCAATACTATTTTTCTCAACCACGAATGGGTCACCAAGGGAGTGTACCAGGTATTAGACAATCAAAAAATAAAAAATAAGCACGGTAGATTTACTGACAAGGATTTGATGGATATTTGGAAAGATCGCAAGTACCGCTCAAAACGTCAGGAATTATTGGCTTTGATGAAAAATCAAAAATTCGAAATCTGCTTTGCCCTGCCTGGTCGTGGTTCAAGAACTTCTAAAACCTATTTAGCACCACAGCTTTTGCCTGCTGATGCTCCTCAACATCAGTTAGAAACGCTCTTTCCTCCCAAACCTATTTACTTGCGTTTTGAATACGCCTACCATTTTATGCCCAAAGGTATTCTTACGCGTTTTATCGTTAAAAGAAATCCTGATATCTATAAAAACACTTACTGGCTTTATGGAGTGGTACTCCATCATGAAGATACTTTTGCACTGGTACAAGAGTTATACATTGAAAAGAAAATAGCCATACTGATTTATGGCAAAAACAAAAAGGAATTATTGAGTATAATCCGTAAAACACTCCAAGAAATCCATGCAGACTTTCATAACTTATCGGTAGAAGAAATGATTCCTTGCAATTGCAGCGAATGCCAAACCCATACAACTATTTATTTTTACCGATTTGCAAACCTGAAACGTCGCCTGGAAAAGGGGCGAAAATCAGTAGAATGTGATTTGAGTTTTGAGGAAGTATACATCAGTGACTTGCTGGAAGGTGTGGGTAACGGACATCTGGCTACTCTGGAAAACATCGAGAAGTTTATTGTCAAAAACCAAATAGACAATGCTTTGGATGCTTTGTTGGATTATGCCAAACAACAGGATAATGATGATTTGGAACAAAAAACACTTAGTTTATTAGCCAACTGGAAAAACAACGAAGATTCCTACATTGATCAACGCATTAGTATGGATGTTTATACCACCCAACGAAGTAGCCTGTTACACCAGATTACGACGCTGGTTACTCAACATTAATCATTATCGGGTGGGCTATTGGGAATAGTGAAAGTAAAACTAGAGCCTTGGTTCAAAGTGGAACTCACTTGTATAGAGCCATTCAGCTTTTGCAAGATTTCCTTGACAATGTATAAACCCAAACCTGAACCATTAGAACTAACACTGGCTCGGTAAAACATTTTGAAAATGTCATCAAGATGCTTCTCATCGATCCCCTTGCCATTATCTTGAATCGTAACGGTAGCTTCTTCGGGCACAACCTCTACTTTGATCAAAATAAGTGGCTGTGCTTGTTGTAAATTATGATAGGTAATGGCATTAGACAATAAGTTATTGAACAAAATCAAGCAACGGCTGCGGTCAGAGTAGAAAGGACAATTACCTTGTACAGCTACCTTTTTTTCTATTCTTATGGCTCCTGGCAGATACTGTAGCTTTTCTAAAACCTGTCTAATCAACTCATCAAAGTCTATCAATTGCGAATCTCGTTCCATACGGGCATTCATCGAATAATCAATGATTTCTTCGATAAAGTAGTCCAGCTTTTGGACACTGGTTCGCATCTTATCTAAATACCCAGCAATATTACCACTGGTATCATATTCGATCAGTTGAAGCAATCCTAATAAAGATTTTAGAGGAGCTCGCAAATCGTGAGAAGCGCTGTACACAAATCGGTCTAATTCGGCATTTGCTTTTTTTAATTCTTCATTGATTGCAATCAGGCGGTTTTGTGTTCTTTTTTGAGCATCAATGTCTACAATTGCTCCGTCATAAAATGCATTGCCATGAGCATCTGTAGAAAGAATACAACTCATCAATCCCCAGAAAGTCTCCCCACCATTCTTTATCAGCAACACCTCTTCGTTTTTGTAAAATCCTCTATTATCCAGTTTTTTTTGCAGTTCATCCCAGGTATTTTCATCTGCAAAAAAAGTTTTCACGGATGCGTTATTCACATCTTTAAAATCTTCAAATTCAAATAAATCCAGAAAAGAATGGTTGATATAAACAATGCCTTTTTCAGAAGTATGTCTAAATATAGCTTCGTTGATATGCTCATTAATAGATCGTAAAATTTGTTCGCTTTTACGAGCCAATGCTTCTGCCTCTTTATACCTTTCTGCTTCTTGCTTTATTTTATGATTTGCCTCATTAAGTTCTTGCGAGTGCCCCTCCATTCTTTTTTCTAACTGCTGATGATCCCGCTCAAAATCATCATAAGTATTGCTAATAGACTCCAGCAAACCACGCATATTTTCAGGAACTTCCTGCCCCTGAAAAAACTCCTCGAGTTGTTGTCTCAATAGTGGATTGTGTTGCTTGTCCATTTTTGCTTATCAAGTAGAAAAGTAGCTCGTAGTACTCTCTAAAGGTATATATTATTCGTTAATTACCAAAAGTGTGTTTCCGTGAGTGTATTGAGTTTGGCACCAATCAAGTTTCGAAACGACTTCCGCTGGTGCTTTTTCCGGGGATTTAACATCTCCAAAGCCACAGCTTTTATAAAAATCAACCAAGTGATTAAATGCAACACAGTATGTGGTTTGAGTAGGTGGGCAATGATCTAATAAAAACTGAACAATTTTTCGAGCAACTCCTTTTTTACGGAAAGCATCTGCTACAAACATTCCGCCTAGCTCTTTGACTCCTGGCGCTACATTTACCAATCGGCCTATACCAGCTTTTTGCTGTGCTTCTTCTGCCACCGCAATCAACTCATTATCAAAATCAGATGGCACAAAGGCTATAGCATCATATTGCGCATTTATCCAGTCCATTTCTTCTCTTAACGCTTCTCGAATCTTCATGTAGGGTTACTCTTTGTGGTTAAAATTTATGCAAAACTGCATTGAAATATCAGATCGTATTCTGTGAACAGAATGACTTGCTTGTTGAATTTGCCACGTGCGAAGGCGTAGCCATAGGTTAGATAGTTATTGCTTTGTCAAACAAAAATAAGCGAAGAAAGCATCTTAACAAAATCAACTACCCTGCTTGGGGAAATAGTTTTTAGGAAAATCAAAAAAAATTAAGCTTGCCAATTCAGCTGAGAGGTGCCGCCATTGATCAATGTTCAGTTCAAAACCCACGATTCCAGTGGTTGGTACATTTTCTATGTACGCTGATGAAAAAAAGTTAGTCAAGCTTGTTAAACCTGGATTATGCCCTACCAGTAGCAAGGTTTGAACATCGTCTGATTGTAGTTTAATAAGCTCCAGCAGTGTATGATAATGCGCTTCGTATATTTCAGACTGATATTCAAGTTTCCCAGTCCAGGTAGGCCCCAATGCTTGTCTAAATTCTTCTGCCGTAAGTTTGGTTCGTAAAGCGGGGCTTGCCAAAATAAGATCAGGATTCCCTCCTTCTTCTTGAAACCTTTGGGCCATAAACGGAGCATCTCTTTTCCCACGTTTGTTCAAGGGGCGATCAAAATCGGCCAGTGACATATCTTTCCAACTAGATTTTGCGTGCCTCAATAATATCAGCGTTTTCATGAATACCTTTTTTTGATCGCTTTTATGATGTGTTAGGTGTAAATGTGCTAAAAATATACAGAAAGCTTCAATATACTCTTTGTTTATGTAATTATTTCTGGAAATCAAAGAATTTTTACAACTTTTTTCACTTTTCCATAACCTTTCTCAAAAAACGCCGTATATCTAATTGTACAATTTAAAGAAACAAACACATAACAAAAAGTAAATCAGCAAGATACACATTGTACTTTATAAATATTTTGCTTTAAAGAAGTTAAACTTTCGGCTCAATTCAAAAGAGCCTTCCATTAAAAATAATAAGGTGTATTAAAGAAATTATCGATGAGTATTGCTTCCTACCTCTACTATTTAGAGCAGTACTTATCTAAAAAAAGAAATTAAAGAAATTTTATTGAGTGCTAAATTTTATAGTCTAAGTTTGAAAACCGCTCGGAGGGAGATCTGGGTGGTTTTTTTTATTTTTAATGCCGTAATTGTGTGCTTAATGCTTAGAAAATGGATATACTCTTTACCCAACCCGATTGGCAATTATTTACCAATATCAATACACTCCCCCAACAAGCAGGTGTTCCCAAACACTTACTCCCTCGCCTCATTGCCAAAGAACTCACCGATAATGCATTAGATGTAAACTCATCAGTACAAGTATTCCATCCTGATCCAGAAAAAGAAGGCACTTTTGTAGTTAAAAACCTGGGACAGGGCTTTGCCGCATCTGATAACGAAATTGCTGATTTTTTTTCCATCAAACGCCCACTTACCAGCTCCAAGCGTTTTCGTTTACCTACCCGAGGCGCTTTGGGCAATGGCTTAAGGGTAGTTACTGCCACAGTTTTTTGCCTGGAAGGAAGTCTCAAGGTGGCAACCAATGGACGTATACTACAGCTTACCCCTCAAAACGATGGTACTACCCTAGCTCAAAAAATAGGTGAGTTTGCAGAAGAAGGTACCGAAGTACACATTAGCATTCCCAACGATTATTTCTATTATGATACCCTTGAGTGGGCAAACCTTGCATTAGAGATTAATCAAGGCATTCATTATCAAGGCAAAACCTGTGCTCATTGGTACGATTCAGATAGTTTTTACAATTTATGCCTATCTACTCCCGAACAAATCACAGTACAACAATTTATCCCCTATTTCGAAGGCATTGCCAAAAGCAAGGTTAAAAACCTCGTACCTCAACTCGGTGATTCCTTTCTAGTCAACTTACAACGTGAAGAAAGTGAGGTGTTACTAGAAGCATTACAACAAAACAGTAAATATATTCCTGCTAAGAAGTTAGGTGTGGTAGGAGCACTTAAGGACTTCCCTGGATATGTAAAAATACTCTCCGAATTTGAGTTAAAAACTACTCGTGGTAATCAAAATGCCACCATTCCAGTAGTCATTGAAGCATTTGCCCGTGTCAATGAAGCTACCGATAAAACTCGTTTTTTTGTCAATCGCACTCCCATCATCAGTGATGTAGACGTCATTTATAGCCCCAAACGCCTCACTGTATATGGTTGTGGGCTTAATAGTAATATAGACAATCATCGCTTAAAAAACCTTCCTGAGATATGGGTCAATGTAATTACTCCTTATATGCCCATTGTTTCTAATGGCAAAGAACCCGATTTATCTGTACTGGAAGAGCAAATTACCCAAAGCATCGAGAAAGTAGTACACCAACTACGTCGCAAACTGACCGCAGAAGCTAAAGCAAATACTCCTATATCTACACTTGCCAAGCTACCTTCTCAAAAACAAGTTGTATTACAAAACCTGGACACTGCCATTGACAAAGCTTCTGGTCAAGGGCAATACCGTTACTCGTTGCGTCAATTATACTATGTATTGCGCCCCTTTGTGATGGAGGCAACTCAGCGAGAACTCAAATATCAAAACTTCAACACTATTATCACTGATTATGAATTTGAAACTGGTAAGGACTTACCAGGGGTTTATCGCGATGAGCGAGGCACATTGCTACACCCACATACCCACGAAGAAATCAAGCTTGGAACCAAAAACGTAGAACGATATCATCGTCCGGTTTTTAACTTTAATAAGATACTTTACTCTGAAAAAGAGGGCTTCTTTGAAATTTTGAAAGATGCTGGATTTTGCGAAAAACACGATTGTGCCTTACTTACCTCTAAGGGTTTTGCCAGTCGGGCTGCTCGTGATGTTATTGATCTGCTTGCAGAAACTGAAGAAGAGTTACTGTTTTTTTGTATTCATGATGCAGATATTTCAGGTACGCTCATTTATCAAGCCCTACAAGGTGCTACCAAAGCTCGCCCCAAACGAAAAGTAAAAATTATTAATCTGGGGCTTGAACCTTGGCAAGGGCTAATAATGAGTTTGGAGGTAGAAACGCTTGAACGTTCCTCTAAAAAAACACCTGCGCAGTATGTGCTGGATTATGACACCCAAAGTGACAGTCCAAAACCGTACAAATTTGAAGGGCAAATGATGACTCGTTGGGAAGATTGGCTCAAAGAATATCGTATTGAACTCAATGCCATGGATACACCTACCTTTATACATTGGCTCGATACCGAAATCTCTAAATATGACAATGGCAAGGTTATACCCGATGAACCTTATTTAAAAGCTACTGCGGAACAAGATCTACAGGCTACTTTAAAAAGCCGTATTCGAGCAGAAATCCTCCAAAAAATGGATATTGAGCGTTTAGTACTAGAACGCTTAGAGCAAGAATTTCCTGAATTATTAGACAAAGTCAACCAACTAGACCTGGAAACTCAAGTACGGCAAAAGCTCGAGAATGCGCCAAAAAATAGTTGGGGAAAAAGTTTTAGCGAAATCCTTAAAGCTTTGCTTGACAAATAATTTGGGTTAATCTATAATTTTTTTCGCCCAATACCTCATTAAACCATTTTAATACAATATTGTCTCACGTCAAAAGCGTTGATCGAGTAGAATGTAGCACTTGGCCTACTGCAACTGGTCAAAAGTGCTTGTACTCGTAATTTATTTGTATATTTGTCGAAATTATTTTTGTATTTGACAAACAAGACTTAACTAGCAATTGTTAAGTTGTGTCTTTTGAGTAATTAAAAGCACATTTTTTGAAGTTGAATCACCATTTAAACCAAATATATTTATGGAATTGATGAACATCTTTGCTTTTTTCAACCTAGGTGGTCCAGAAATAATTTTTATTATGTTGGCCATTTTGTTGCTATTTGGGGCGAAAAAAATCCCAGAATTGGCAAGAGGTTTGGGTAGAGGTATCCGCGAATTTAAAGATGCGACCAAAGAAGTACGCGACAATTTGGAGGAGAGCGTAAATATGGAAGATGAACCTACTCCTGCTCGTCGCAAGTCTACTACCAAAACTCCTGTTAAATAAGTCACTGATAAATTAATTTATATCATTGAAAGAATTTGATTCTTTAGAGGCCATCCGGCAGGAACTGCAGGATGGCTCTTTTACATGTATCCAGTTGGTAGAGCATTACCTCACCAACATTCAACAACAAGCCCACCTCAATGCTTTCCTGGAAACCTATGCACAAGAAGCATTGGAACGTGCCCGCCTTGTAGATCAAAAAATTGCCGAAAATCGTGCTGGTAAACTCGCTGGAATGGTAGTGGGTATTAAAGATGTATTATGCTACGAAAACCACCCTTTACAGTGTTCCAGCAAAATCCTGGAGGGTTTCGAGTCCCAGTTCACAGCTACGGCAATACAACGATTATTGGCTGAAGATGCTATCATTATTGGTCGACAAAACTGTGACGAATTTGCGATGGGTTCCTCCAATGAAAACTCGGCTTATGGAGTAGTACGCAATGCTGCCAACTCTGATTATGTACCCGGAGGGTCTTCAGGTGGTTCGGCTGTAGCAGTACAGGCCAATATGTGTTTAGTATCGTTGGGTACCGATACAGGAGGCTCTGTACGGCAACCTGCCGCTTTTTGCGGAGTAGTGGGCCTTAAGCCCAGTTATGGCCGCATTTCTCGCTACGGTTTAGCTGCTTATGCTTCTTCTTTTGACTGTATTGGTATTTTTGGAAAAAACGTCGAAGATGTAGCCTTAGTCTTAGAGGTAATTGCAGGCCCAGATGAATTTGATTCTACGGTTTCTAACCAACCTGTACCAGCCTATGCTCAGTCATTGCAATTTGACAAAAAAGTAAAAGTAGCTTATCTCAAAGAAACTCTAGAGAGTGAGGGTTTAAATGAAGAAGTCAAAAGTGCTACAGAAGCCAAACTCCAGGCTTTACGACAACAAGGCCATACGGTCGAAGCAGTTGATTTTCCTTTACTAGAATATATTTTACCTACCTATTATATCTTAACTACCGCCGAAGCCAGCTCAAACTTGGCACGTTATGATGGAGTTCGGTATGGTTTTCGAAGTTCTAGCAGCGAAGATCTATTACAGATGTACACCCAAACCCGTACTGAGGGTTTTGGCACTGAGGTAAAACGAAGAATTATGTTAGGAACCTTCGTATTGAGTGCCAGTTATTATGATGCTTATTACACCAAAGCACAGCAGGTAAGAAGGTTGATCAAAGATGCGACTGATCAATTATTTCAGGAATATGATTTTATTGTATTGCCTACTACTCCTAATACGGCTTTTAAAATTGGCACTCATAATGACAACTTAGTACAGATGTATCTCGAGGATTTGTTTACGGTACAGGCCAATGTAGTTGGTATTCCCGCAATCTCTATCCCTAATGGTGAAGCCAGTAATGGACTCCCCATAGGGTTACAAGTGATGGCCGCTACGTACAATGAAGAAAATTTGTTGTCTTTTTCTCGATATTTATTAGAGAATTAGCAAAATATAATTAGTTTTGCGCCCGTAAACTCCCTAAAGTGTGCTTATACCTATGCACCGTGATCTTCAAACGATATTTAAACCCAATTTCATAAAAACTATGTGTTTACGAACCACCACAAAGTTTCTGACCAGTTTATGTTTGATCACTTTGCTTGCTTTGAATATTCAGGCCAAACCTGATACTTCCAGGGTCGACAAAGTAGTAACATCCACTTCTCCTGTTTTAAAAAATAACGATTCATTTCCTGGTTTTCCCGAAAACTATGTTCCTCAACTTCACGAGGATGTTATCAAAGATCGTTTATCTTGCATCAAAACGACTATCAACCTTACTTACAGCAAAGAAATTATGCGCTGGGTCAAGTTCTACTTGATCAAAAATCGTATGACTACCCAGCAGTTGCTTGAAAAAAGCTCTTTTTATTTCCCAATTTTTGAAGCAGCACTCAAGCGACACAACATGCCTGTTGAATTAAAATATTTACCAATTGTTGAGTCTGCACTTCGCCCTCGTGCAGTATCTTGGGCTGCGGCTGCGGGCTTATGGCAATTTATTCCTAGTACTGGTCGCGAATATGGGTTAAAACAAGATTGGTACATTGATGAGCGCTATGACATTTACAAAGCTACTGATGCTGCTTGTCGTTATTTAAAGTTTTTGTACAATTATCACGGTGATTGGCAATTGGCTTTAGCCGCTTACAACTGTGGTCCAGGTCGTGTAGATTGGGCAGTAAAGAAGGCTGGTGGTAAAAATAATTTTTGGAAGATTTACAAGTATCTACCACGCGAAACCCGTGGTTATGTACCAGCATTTATCGGAGTTACCTATGTGATGAATTATGCCGATAAGCATAACATCCAGGCAAAACGCCCCGTCCCTCCTATTCCTTCTGATACTATTTTGGTGAGTCGTTTTGTAAACTTGCACCATTTTGCCCGTCAAATAGATGTTCCTTTTGGCGTGATTCAGATTCTGAATGCACATTTGAAAAAGAACGCTATTCCTAATTATAAAAGAAATTATCCATTGCGTTTTCCAGCCCACAAGCGTGAGTTGATAGATAAAATGCGAGGAAAAATCATTGCTTCTTCTCGAAGCTACTCAAAACGTGGCTTGGGATATACGGCTGGTTATAACAGTGCTTATGGAAAAGCCAGAAAAGTACATTATGTAAAAGCGGGTGAGTCATTAGCACTGATTGCTTTGCGTTATGGTACTTCGGTAGCTTATTTGAGAGTGTGGAATCGCTTACGTTCTAATATGGTTTATCCAAATCAGAAGTTAGTAATTTACAGTAAGCCACCTCGTCGTAATCGTTCCAAGTTAGGGCAACAATTTGTGGCTGCGGTACACGAAATGAACGCCAAAGACAAAAAAGTTATCAAAGAAACAAAAACGGCGACAAAGGATTCCAAAGTAATTGCAAAGGTAGAATCTAAACCTTCTACAACTCCTGAGAAAAAAGTAACTAAGAAAGAGGAAACTAAAGAAGCATTAACTTCTACTCCTTCATTTTACGCTAAGCAAGAGAAGAGCATTAAAGGAGAATATCAGCAGTTGGTAGCCCAAACCGACAAGGATAAAAGAAATGAAGCTAAGGCAAAAGAGCGTAAGACAAGCATTAACAAGACACTCAAGAGAAGAAAGACAAACAGCAGAACTCAAATGGTGAGCACTCGCTATCATCAGGTAATGCCAGGTGACACGCTTTGGAAAATCACTCGTAAATACAAAGGATTGACTATCCAACGTTTGAAGAAGATGAATAACTTGAACGATCGCAGTGTTTTGTTTCCAGGACAGAAATTAAAAGTGAGTTCAAAGTAAGAACTACTTTATAAATTATAGAAAACCCCGTAAGTTGAGGCTTACGGGGTTTTTATTTTATATTACTACCAAAGCATTGATTTTGCTACTAACTTTTTGATAGTTCTGTACATCAACTCCTAATTGCGCACCATTCTCTACCATAAAATCTATCAAGAATGCTTTTTCAGTTTTTTGAGGATTCTTCTCTACATCCAACTGAAAAGATGATTTGGATTGAAGAGGTAAGGTTTTGATTAATTGTATCGCTGCCTGCGTATCTTCGTCTTTGAGATTTACCCCATATTTGGAAGCCAACGACTGCACTTCTTGCATAAGGCTTTCAAACAAATTCATGAGCTCTTCATTTTGAGCAAGTTGGCCAAAGGTTACATTATAAGCTGCAGTAACCGCTGCAGACGGGGAAAGAAACAAAAACTTTTTCCATAATACAGGTTTAATTGCTGCATAAAAAGTAGTATCTACTCCCCCTTGTTGTAGTAGATTAGCTATCCATTCGTGTTGTTTATCACCTCCTATATGCACTGTCCCTGGCCCACCTAAATGCTTGATATATCCAGGGCTTTTGATGTTGGAGGCCACATAAATACACCCCTCTACAATTTGGTCTTGATTAATAGATATGTTTTTTAGAATTGTTTCCTTAGCATTTACCATATTTTGCTGGGTAACAATTAAAGTATCTGCCGAGATACAAGCTTCATAGCTGTTAAGTGCCTGTATCAGGCCATAAGACTTTGTTGCTACAATTAGCGCATCTAATGTTCCTATTGCTTCGGGGTCATCACTTACTACATCTGGCTTCACATTATAAGTTCCATTGACTGATTCTAGAGTAAGGCCTTCTTTGTCAATTGTCTCTTTGGTAATTCCTCGGCAAATAAATATAATTTCTACCAGAGGATCGTTTGCATAAGCTTTGGCCAAAGGAGCTCCAATAAAACCTCCTACTCCACCTAGTCCTAATATTCCTATTTTTTTCTTTTTCATGGGGATCTCTTTTTAATACAAAAAACGGAACTATTTTGTATAAGCTATTGGTATAAGTAGAGGGTATATTGGTAAAATCACAGGTTTAAAAATATGACCAGAACATTTTTTATTTATGACAATTTTGAAATTTATTCATTGGCCACCTCAAATTGGAAAAAAGATACTCATCGTCATGATTTTTTTGAATTATTATACATTGTAGCAGGAAGCGGTACTCATATATTAAATGATAACCACCATAATTATCAGGCACGTGACATCTATTTTCTCACTCCTAGAGATATTCACTCATTTAAAACCAAAACTCCTACTAAATTTCATTGTTTACGTTTTTTGCCAGGCTTTTTTCAGGATTCACAGGAAATCACTATTCTAGAAAATATCTTTAATTATCATAATCAGGCTCAGGGACGTTTGATGCTGCCATTAGAGCAGGCAAAGTTCTGTGAATCACTTATTCAACAAATTGTAAAGGAATCGGTACAAGCCAAAAACAATAATCTGATTATCATTCGCCACTTAATGGCTGCTATGTTAGAAATTATCAAGAGAAGCGTCACTATTGATGGGCACCATAGGATGGCTCAAACCCTAAAGATTGACCGCATACTCCAATATATTCGTTCCAATATTGCTTTCCCCCAATTATTGAAAAAGCAGGAAATAGCGAAACGTTTCAACATTTCAGAACATTATCTCTATGAGTACTTTAAGAAACACTTACATACTACTCCTCAGGAGTTTATTATTGAAACAAGGTTACATGTGATTCAGGAAAAATTGCGACAAAGTAGCTTATCATTTACAGAAATCAGTCATGAATTAGGGTTCAAGGATAGTAGTCATTTCAATAAATTCGTAAAGCAACATACAGGTAAGTCCCCATCTAAACTGCGAGTAGCCCTCACGGCAGACCGTAAAAACCAGGGTTGATTGATAAAGATGATTGCATTAACTAAATTTTTAGTTATATTTAAAACTTCAAAGCCTAAAAACTAGTTTTTATAACAGTATGCATAAATAAGTGATAAATTATCTCTTATTTTGCAATACGTAATTCAAGCTACGCAAGCTCCCCATTGAACCTCAAATTTCTATGGATCAACTTGAAGAAATCGCGTGGCATTTGTAATTCATGTAAAATTTTAAACACGAAATAACCTTGAAAAAAACAGCTCGTTTATTCCCCTTATTAATTTTAGGGTTTGTTTTTTTGCTAAGTGCTTGTGGAGGAGACAGTAACGAATCCTCTTCAAAGGGCAAGTCTAAGTCTAGAAAAACAAAAATGATAAAAAGTAAAGGTGGGTTTGCCGAAATTGTGGTGATCATGGACCCACGAAAAAAGAACGCTCCCTTAGGTGAAGCCTTAAAAGATATTTTTTCTAAAAATATTCCAGCACTATCTCCTCCCGAAAGTTGGTTTAAATTATTGACGGTTCCTCCTTCTAAACTCAGTGGATCGCTTAAGCGCCATCATAATATTATCTTCATTACTTCATTGGACAATAATACCACGGAAGGGCGATATCTGAAAGGATACTTTACCAAGAAGTCTATCGAGATGATCAAAAATGATCCTAAAAAATTTATGCTTCGTCGTAGAGATGTTTATGCTGAGGGTCAAAGGATTATGTACCTATTTGGGAATACTGAGGAGCAATTAATTGAGAATATAAGAGCTAAGAAAGATATATTGCTAAACTATTTCCACGATCGCGAACAGCAAAGAATTACTGAGAAACTTTATGGAATTTCTGAACAGGCAAAACTCAGCAAGTATGTAGAGAAAGTTGTCAAGCTAAAGATGCGAATTCCAGCAGGCTTTGGACTCGCAAAAAAAGAAAAAAACTTTGTATGGTTACGTAAGCGAGGAAATCCCTCTCAAAAGCTAGCAGACATTAGCTTAATTATTACTTCACGCCCCTATACTTCTGCCAAAGTATTTGAAGAAGCAAACATATTAGCCTGGCGAGATACACTAGGTAAGCATTTTGTCAATGATCCTGAGCGAGAAGGTTCATATGTTACCACTCAAAAGGTTTTTGACCCAATACTAGAAGCAAAACAAATTACCATTGACAAAAAATTTGCCGTAGAATATCGTGGTTTTTGGAAGCTGGCCAATGGTTCCCGAGGTGGGCCATTCCTAAGCTATGCTTTTGTGGATGAAGCCCAAAAAAGAGTATTCTACATCGAAGGGTTTATTTATGCCCCGGGAATGCGTAAAAAGAAAGCCATTTTTAGAACCGAAGCCATTTTAAGAACCTTCGAGCGTCTCAAATAACTCTAACTTTTTCTTTTTAATTCCCTTTCTCTTACCCTACCCTATTTATCGAAATGAGAACTGCAGACATTTTTTTGTAGTTCTCATTTTATATCTGTAACATTCGAATAAATCAAAACTTAGTAGTGCACTCAATCATTATAAGCCTATGTAATAGCTCCAGCAAGTAACACTATTACAAACATAGGCTTGTGCTTACAACAGGAAATTTAAGCGCTTATTCAAGCTTTTTGCAGGTACTTAGTCAAAAATATTGAGTAGTATAATAGTACCGCCTTTTCCCCAAGTGCCTACGATTACAAATCTTAAACCTATTCTATATACAATGGCAATCAAGATACGAAAAGAAGATGCCCTAAATTATCATGAACAAGGGCAACCCGGCAAAATCGAGGTTATTCCCACAAAAGCATTAGGGTCTCAACGTGATTTGGCTCTGGCCTATTCGCCTGGAGTAGCTGAACCCTGCCTCGAGATAGCCGATGATCCCGAAAAAGTCTACCGCTATACAGCCAAAGGCAACTTAGTTGGGGTTATTTCTAACGGAACCGCAGTGTTAGGTTTAGGGAATATAGGTGCTGCTGCTTCTAAACCAGTAATGGAAGGTAAAGGAGTATTATTTAAAAAATTTGCAGGTATTGATGTATTTGATATTGAAATAGATGCTACTGATCCTCAGGAGTTTATCCGTATTGTAAAATCGATGGAACCAACTTTTGGAGGCATCAACCTGGAGGATATTAAAGCCCCTGAATCTTTTGAAATAGAAGAAACGCTTCGCAGGGAAATGAATATTCCCATTATGCACGATGACCAGCATGGTACTGCTATTATTTCAAGTGCCGCATTGCTGAATGCCTTGATTCTAGTAGACAAAAAAATTGAAGATATCTATTTGGTAGTCAATGGTGCTGGTGCATCAGCAATTGCCTGTAGTAAACTATATGTAAGCCTTGGGGTACGCAAAGAAAACATTGTGATGTTGGATAGCAAAGGGGTTATTCGCAAGGACCGTGAAAGTTTGAATCATATCAAAGCCCAGTTTGCTACCGACAAAGATGTGCATACTTTAGAAGAAGCCATTGAAGGAGCAGATATGTTTTTGGGGCTTTCGGCTGGAAATATCATGACTGCTGATATGCTCAACAAAATGGCCGCTAATCCTATTGTATTCGCACTTGCCAACCCTACTCCCGAAATTGCCTATGACCTGGCCATTAGTACCCGATCTGATGTGATTATGGCCACGGGGCGCTCCGACCATCCTAATCAAGTAAATAACGTATTGGGCTTTCCTTATATATTCCGTGGAGCTTTAGATGTACGTGCTACGGAGATAAATGAAGAAATGAAATTGGCTGCGGTACGTGCCATTGCCGATTTGGCTAAGGAGCCTGTACCCGATGTTGTAAGTAAAGCCTATGGAGATTCTAAGCTTACTTTTGGTAAGGAATATTTAATTCCTAAACCCCTGGATTTGCGCCTTATCACTACTATTTCGCCAGCGGTAGCCAAAGCTGCTATGGACTCTGGCATAGCCAAATATCCGATTGATGATTGGGAAGCCTATAAGGTAGAGCTCCAAACACGTCTGGGCATTGATCAGAAACTCATGTCGCGTATGATTCAAACGGCTCAACGCAAACCTAAGACAGTTATTTTTGGAGAAGCTGACAATGAAAAAGTACTTAAAGCCGCACAAATCGTTCGGGACGAAGGTATTGCAACCCCTATCTTTTTGGGTAACGTGGAAAAAATCACCCGCATCATTGATGAAAACGGATTGGATTTAAAAGATTGCAAAATCCTTGACCCATTAAATGAACCAGAGTTGTGCCTGCAATATGGTAAGTACCTGTATGAAAAACGCAAACGTAAAGGCGTTACTTTGTATGAAAGTAAGAAACTTATGCGTGACCGTAATTACTTTGGTACATCTATGCTAGAGCTTGGCGAGGCGGATGCATTTATCTCAGGATTGACCAAAAACTATCCTCAGGTGATTCGTCCAGCACTGGAAGTAATAGGCACTCAGGAAGCCATTAATAAAGTAGCCAGTATGTATGTAATGATTACAAAGAAGAAAACTTTGTTTTTTGCAGATACATCGGTGAATGTAGACCCTAGCGTAGACGATTTATTGGATATCATCCATTTGACCAAGGAAGCGGTAAAATCGTTTGGGTTCGAACCACGAATGGCTATGCTTTCTTATTCTAACTTTGGATCTAGTCATGGGTCTAGTCAGGATGCTTTGCCTAGTAAGATGATTGCTGCTACTGAAAAGGCTAAGGAGCTTTATCCAGACTTGATTATTGATGGGGAAATTCAAGCAAATATGGCAGTCAATCCTAAATTGCTCAAACAAAATTATCCATTCAGTGATTTGGCTGATAACCCACCAAATACTTTTATATTCCCTAATTTATCCTCGAGCAATATTACCTATAAGTTTTTACACGAATTGGGCTTTGCCGAAGCGGTAGGTCCGGTATTGTTAGGAATGAACAAACCTGTACACATTCTACAATTGGGAAGTTCGGTGCGAGAAATTGTCAATATGGTAGCTATCGCAGTGGTAGATGCTCAGAAATGATGGATTAATAAGCTATCATTAAAATTAAGAATATATTGAATTTTGAATATCGATTAACGAGTGCAGAATAGCGAAATATTAGATTGGTAAACCTGATCTTTTCTTCCGAGATTCTACATTCGTTAATCAGTATTCGAGATTCATCACCAAGTGTATTTTATTTTTTCACCTCAGTTTGTAGCTTTTCTGCTTCTTCAAGAATCAAACTCCACACATCATCTACCTGCTTTTGGGTTACATTGGTTTGGCCAATCACTAAACGTAAAGTGTATTTGCCATTCAACTTGGTATGGGTTAGATAAGCCTTGCCTGAATCATTGATGTGGTGCAAAATACGAGCATTCATTTCATTGAGCAACGCTTCGTCTTTGACGCTTTTAGGGTGATATCTAAAACAAATCAAATTAAAGTCTACTGGAGCTAAAATTTCAAAATCTCTTCGCTTACGAATAACTTTGGCCAAATCGGTAGCCATTCGGATATGATTTTTAATTTTTGTCTGCAGGCCTTCTACCCCAAAAGAGCGCATCACAAACCATAGCTTCAAAGCTCGGAAACGACGCCCCAATGGTACTCCCCAATCGCGATAATTATTTACTTGTTGTCCATCCGATTTGGTTTTGAGGTACTCAGGCATAATTTCAAAAGTGCGGATAAGTGCTTCTTTGCTTTTTACATAGTAAGCAGTGCAATCAAAGTTAGTAAACATCCATTTGTGTGGATTGAATACATACGAATCGGCCAACTCGAGACCTTCATTCATCCAACGTTTTTCGGGTAATAAAGCAGCAGTACCTACATAGGCTGCATCTACGTGTAACCACACTCTATATTTTTTACAAATTTCACCCATAGCTTTCACAGGATCTACAGCAGTAGAGCTAGTAGTACCCACCGCGGCAATGGCACATAAAGGAGTATAACCTTGTTGGATATCTTTCAAAATGGCTTCTTCGAGTGCTTCAGGTTTCAAGGCAAATTTATCATCTACGGCTACTTTGCGTAGATACATACTACCCAAACCTGCAATTTTTACGGCTTTATCAATAGAAGAATGGGTTTGAGAAGAGCAATACACAGTAAACTTCTCATTCTGAAAACCTCTTATATTGATTTGATAATCGGTGTAATATTCTCGGGCGGTAAGAATCGCACACAAAGTAGCGGTAGAAGCTGTATCTTGAATTACTCCTTCAAAGTGGGTAGGAATGCCCATGATTTGTTTGAGCCATTCCATCATTCTTTCCTCGAGCTCGGCAGCAGCAGGTGATGTTTCCCAGATCATGCACTGGGCACCCATCGTAGACATGAGCATTTCGGCCAACAAGGAAGGAAAGCTACTATTGGCAGGAAAATAGGCAAAAAAAGAAGGGTGTTGCCAATGAGTCATGCCAGGAATAATCTTCTCTTGAAAATCTTTGAATATATCGGCAAAAGGTTCTCCTTTCGCAGGAGGATTCTCTGCGATTTGATTAAAAACCTCTCGGGGTTTTACCTGGGATTTAACCGGGTATTGCTCTATATTTTCCAGATAATCAGCCATCCAGTCGACTAACTCATGGGCATGTTTTCTAAAATCTTGGTTATTCATTAGTATCAAATTTATATCTCTTGGAAGTAAGGTAAAGGTACAACATTAGGCCAAGTTGTAGCTTACAAAAAAGGGACGTTTACTTATAAATTTGCTCCAGTCGATATTGTAATTCGGTAGGTGTTAAGCTTGTTTTTTTCTTAACAAAAGCGCTAAAGGCTGCTGGGCTATCAAATTGTAGCCGATAGGCCACTTCTTTATGTGATAGATTCTGGGTCATCAATAACCGTTTAATTTCCAACAACAAACGCTCGTGTACTACTTGCAGTGAAGTTTTGCCCCAATGCTTTTTGCAGAGTTCGTTGAGCTTTTTTGGGGTAATGGTGAGCCAATCAGCATATTGTTTTACGGCACGGGTTTGAGCCAAATATTGATCTAATAAGCTTAAAAACTGCTTAAGAATACCAGGGGTTGGTGCAATGGGGGTTTCATCTGTAGTATTGGAAGATTGTAATTGTAGAACTTTCCAAAGCAATATATGTAAATAATGTTGAGTAATGGAATGTGCATAAATACGAGCATCTTGCAAGCTATCTTGTAAAGCTCGGAAAATACTCCTTAATTCTTGAAAGGCGTTTTTATCTTCTGTAATAGCCCCAAGCTCATGCAATGGCAGGTTCTTTTCGGGCAATGCTAAATGAGTAAACTGTAACACCCATCCTTTAGAAGCAGGTTCTCTTTGTAATAAATGTACCTGGCCAGGGAAAACGACATAAACACTCCACGACTTAAGTTGACTTTCCTCAAAATCAATTACTTGTTTTCCACCTCCTTGCTCAATCAAGATAATTTCGTAATAATCGTGGCGGTGGAGTTTTTTGTAATCATAAGGATTTGTATAATCAATGTTTTCAACTTGAATTAATTGATCAGATGAGTTAGGAAGTTTATGTAGAGGGAAATCTTCCATAGTATTTAATGCTTTTTTTACGCATTCACATATGTAATAAATTCCAGGACAAGAGAATGGAAGAGATTATATCTTAATACCAAAAATCGTAATATCATCGCGCTGTTCGGCGTGTTCCATGTATTTGCGCATCACTCTTACGATTTCATCACGTTGTTCACGGACAGGCAGATTGTGATAAGCATGGAGCATCATTTTTAAACGACGGGTACCAAAGCTCTTACGTTTGTCGTTGGGCATGTCTACAAAACCATCGGTAGTCAGATATAGCATATCTCCTTTTTTGAATTCCATGGTTTGGGTTGTAAAGCTTTTACGGTTTTTGGAAGTATACCCTCCTATACTCACCCGATCTCCTTTAACTTCTCCCAGTATACCATCTTTTACATAATATAGCGGTCGCTTGGAGCCTGTAAAAACCACTTGGGTAGTATCTTCCGAAATTTTCTCCAACCGGCAAAGGCATACATCCATCCCGTGATTCATCTTTGCGTTTTCTTCCTGGTTTAGCTCTGCTTGTACCCGTTCGTGCAAACGCGTCAAAATCTTATCAGTTTCGTAGAGTTTTCCCTCGTTTACAATTTCATTGAGTAAAGAAATACCAATCATACTCATAAAAGCTCCAGGAACCCCATGCCCAGTACAATCGATCGCTGCAGCCAAAATTATTTCCTTAGGTTTAAGGCTTTTGGTAGTCATTTGTAAATCCGTTTCTTCTTTAGGCTTAGAAGGTTCATTTTTCCATAAATTCTCAATCTTAAACTTTTGACTTACCTTAGTTACCCAGTAAAAATCGCCTGAAACAATGTCTTTGGGGTAGTATACAATAAACGATCGCTCGTCAAACAACTCTCGTAATTTATGACGACTCGGTAGGGCTGCCTTTTGAATTAATTTAGCTGCTCTTATACTCTCTTTGGTCTTTTTACTTTGTTGCTTTAGCTTGTCATGGGTTTCTTCTATAAATTCATTTTGGGCAATAATCTCTTCTTGCTGTTGTTGCAGCTCCTCGTTTTGGGTCAGGATTTCATCGCTTTTAAACTGAATTTCCTTCGTTCGCTCCACTACTTTTTTCTCAAGTTTTTCGTTGGCCTCCAACTGCATTTCCAGAATTTTTTGCTGAGCGTTGTCTTTCTCGCTTTTGTATTGGCGATAACGATCAGCCAAGGCTCGAGACAAAAGCATCACTGCCAATATCAATGAAATTCGAGCTGCATTCATCGTCCAATTATTAGAAGGAATAAGATTTGCCGTAGTTAGGCTATACGCAGTAACCCCCAAACCTAGTAAGGTCCAGGCTAAGAGAAAAAAACGAGCAGCAACCATTCCTCGACGATAACATATGGTAGCTGTAAAAATCATCAAAGGAAAACTTGTAATAAAAACAATGGGCATCAATTTAGTAGCCAGACTAATCTCTACTAAGGCCATCAAACCATTGAGCAAATTTGCCCCAGCCAATGCCAATAGCGTTTTTTCTAGTTTAGCCGCATACTTTTTAGTTTCCAGAAAATAGTTGGCATACATCAACAAAAAGAATCCGGCAACCCCTCCGAATAAAATGGCCGAATTACTGGAAAACTGAGGCCATTTGGGCCATAAATATTGATAATCGTGTCCATCTAGGCTTAAATTGAACAATATCGCAAAAACGATAAATAGCATATACAAAAGGTAGGAACGTTCGCGTAGGCTAGAGTAGAGGATCAAGTTGTATAAAGCTACTACCAGTAAAATGCCATAATAAATACCAAAAAATAACTGTTCATCGTCTTGCTTTTGGTGAAATGCTGCAGGAGTATAAATCGTTAGGGGGACTTGCAAAGTACTGGTACTTTGTACTTTTAAATAATAGGTGTGTACCAATGAATCAGTAAACTCAATTGGAACTACAAAGTTGCGGCTGTAAACTGGGCGTTCATTAAATGGAAGCATATCTCCCATTGTGCGTTTTTTCCACGCTTTGTTTTGACGAGTATATAATTGAATATGGTCTAATAGCGGATGTCCTATCTCAAGCCACCATTTCTTGTGAGTATTGTCAACATTTTTTAGTTGAAACCTAAACCAAAACACTGAAGAAGAGGAGCCAAAGCTGTTTCTTTTGCGGGTAACAGGGTTAAATTGTTGTGTTTGAATTTGGCTAAAACTCAGTTTACCTGTGGCATCTTCATAATAAGATAAGGTTTGACCGTTTAGCTCTATCCCCGACGATTGTGTGTTTAACAACAATGGGGTTTGTGCATGTAACAAACCTGTATAAGAAAATACAAAAACAACCCAGGCAAAAACCTTCATTTTCCAATGGGGCATAAATCGTAATAGGAAGTGTGCTTAATGTACTGGAATTACGAATTAACACAATTTTAATCAATAAATTTTCAAATAGACTTACAAAAAATCTTATTTTTATTTTCAATAAATATTGAAAGTTCAGAAACAAAGCAACAACTAACCTCGTTATCATAGCAAATGCAAAACTTAAACATCATTACATATATCATCTACCTGCTCCTGAGCTTCTATATTACTATTAGAGTAGGCTGGATATGTTACCAAAACGGTCGGGTATATCTGGCAGATATATTCGAGAGTCATCCTAGCTGGGTTGACCCAATCAATAAGCTGTTGCTTACGGGTTACTACCTCATCAATTTGGGGTATATCACCTTTAACCTCACTGATTGGGAACAAATCGTTACTCCATTGATGATGGCAGATGTATTGGTTCTCCGATTAGGTTACTTATTAATAGCCCTTGGGGGTTTGCACTACTTCAATATTTGGGGTTTGGCCCAACTGTCTAAGCAATCTATGTTTTCAAATAAATAGTCAAATAATGGAAAATTCACTGATCATTACCGCTTATTTTATCTACTTACCGCTGATGTTGGTACTCACCTATTTTGTAGCAGATACCTTATTCAAAAACGGACAAGTATTTATGATGGATATTTTTAGAGGCAGATTAGAAATCGCCCTGGCTACCAATCGCCTTTTTAAGGTAGGCTTTTATTTATTAAGCCTGGGGGTAGGACTTTTTATTCTAAAAATAAACCCTAATACCCTCTATAACACTCAAAACGTGGTAGAGGTGTTGAGTTACAAAACAGGTGGCTTTTCTATCTACCTGGGAGCCATGCTATTCTTTAACCTGTATTTGCTTTTTAGAGGAAAGAAGAAAACGCGTCAAAATCACCCAAGTACTCAACAAGGATAATAAAAAAACTTAACCCCAAGACTGATAAGGTAGTCTTGGGGTTTTACACTAAACCTTTGAGAAAATCTGCATATCTATTTTTCCGCAAAAACGGGTCAGAAGCCCTGCAATATTTGCTACTCGCCCGAGGCAAGCAGCGAATATACACTCGCTCGGCTCTAGCCGAGTGAGCAATATCAGGGATGAACCTGCACGGATTATCACAGTAGATTGGTTTTATCCCAAATAAAAACCGATAGTGGCTCATCCAAGCACAACTATCGGCGATTTACCGGACATTTCATCTTTAACGCTTATTGTCCTTGCCCAAGAGAAAAGCTCCTCTTACCATCAAACAAATACAAGTTTTCGGTTTTTATCACATCCATTTGGTGCTCCCAGGCTTTGGTCAAAATTTTCACCACTGACTGATTATCAATGATACTACCATCTTTGGTTTGGTAACGACATCGCCAATGATCGGTGCAGAAAGTTTCGTCGAAACCTTCTGGCCAAACCTTTACCCCTCTATTGGTAATCATTGTCAGTTTAGTATCATCTATTTCAAGTTGCTGTAGTTTCTCGGCCAGTTCATCTGGGTTATCCCCATTCCACTGAACAAAAATGTCTACCCCTTGTAGTTCTTTATTGGCACTTGGCTTACGCTCGTATTTAGGTAAGTCAAAACTGATCCCTTGTTCATATTTTACCCCAGCCAAGGTAGTGGGCTTCTGTCCAAGGTTGGCAACTACTTCTTGAGCAAATTCTTTTGTGCCTACCTTACGCTTACTTACCCCCTCTTTATAGATATCAGGCGTATGTACCCCACTTTCAATGGTTTTCAGCCAGGCATTTTGTATTTTTTCTGCTATTTCTGTTTGCCCAATATGATTCAACATCAACACCGCTCCTTGAATCAACCCTGAGGGGTTTGCAATGTTTTGTCCAGCAATATCAGGAGCCGATCCATGAATAGCCTCAAACATTGCACAAGATTCTCCAATATTGGCTGAGCCTGCCAACCCAACTGAGCCTGCGATCTGAGCTGCCACATCCGACATTACATCACCATACAAATTAGGCATTACGATCACGTCGAATACTTCTGGTGTATTGGCCATTTTAGCAGCTCCAATATCTATAATCCAGTGCTCGTTTTCTATGTCAGGATATTCTTGCGAAATTTCCTTGAAAACCTTGTGAAATAACCCATCGGTTTGCTTCATGATGTTGTCTTTTGTAAAGCATGTTACTTTTTTGCGACCATAAAGCTTGGCATATTCAAACGCATATCGGATAATCTTCTCACAACCAGGACGACTGATAAGCTTTAGGCATTGCACTACCTCATCGGTTTGCTGGTGTTCAATCCCTGCGTACAAATCTTCTTCATTCTCACGAATGATCACTACATCCATTTCAGGATGCTTGGTTTTTATAAAAGGATGGTAGCTTTTACAAGGTCTTACATTGGAGTATAAGCCCAATGTTTTTCGCATAGTTACATTCAGACTTTTGTAACCACCACCTTGAGGGGTCGTAATTGGGGCTTTTAAAAATATCTTGTTTTGTCGTATAGTTTCCCAGGCTTCTTTGGCTATTCCTGATGTATGTCCCGCCAAATAAGCTTTTTCACCTACTTCTATTTCTTCTATTGCTATTTGTGCTCCTGCAGCTTTTAAAATATCAAGAGTGGCATTCATAATTTCTGGTCCAATACCATCTCCTTTTGCTACGGTGATTTTCTGCATATTTTCTTGTTTTTTGTTGACATTACAAAGAAAGTAAAAACAATTAATAAGTTTTTATTTATATTTATAATGATATACATAAGTAAATTTTATGAATTATACATTGAACCAACTCCAAATATTTTTGGAGGTATCGCAACAACAAAGTGTAAGCAAAGCCGCAGAAATACTACATCTTACTCAGCCTGCGGTATCTATCCAACTCAAAAATTTTCAGGATCAATTTCCCATCCCCTTAACAGAGGTGGTAGGACGTAAAATTTACATTACAGATTTTGGCAGAGAAATAGCCGCCGCAGCCGACAAAATACTCAATGAAGTAAGGGCTATAGATCACAAGACACTGGCGTATCATGGAAAATTGGTGGGGCGATTAAAAATCTCAGTAGTATCTACTGGCAAGTATGTAATGCCTTATTTTCTGACTGATTTTTTGACCCAACATCCTGGAATAGAGCTTATTTTGGATGTAACCAACAAAACCAAAGTAATCGAGAGTTTAAAACAAAATGAAGTAGACTTTTCATTGGTATCGGTGCTACCTGATAAACTCCCAGTACAAAACATAGAGCTTATGCAGAACCAATTATACTTGGTAGGCAATGCCAATCAGCTACCCACCCAAACCCTGCACTCCCAAAACATCTTAGAGAAACTTCCCTTAATTTACAGAGAGGCAGGCTCAGGAACTCGTTATACAATGGAAAAGTTTATTGAACAGAAAAAGTTATCAGTCCGAAAAAAAATGGAATTGACCTCTAATGAGGCTGTAAAACAAGCGGTAATTGCAGGATTGGGGTTTTCTATTTTGCCACTTATTGGTATCAAAAATGAGCTTCAAAACCAAGATCTTCAAATTATTCCTGTTGAGGGATTTCCTATTCGTTCTAACTGGCATCTAATATGGCGTAAAAGCAAAAACCTCACTCCGGTAGCTCAAGCTTATTTGGATTACATTAATACCGAAAAAATCACGATTATTCAGCAAAAATTCTCCTGGTATGAAGCTGCTGTAGATAAATTTAAATCCTAAAATACTTATTCCTTATAAGCCTTCACTCCCAGTATTTGATCTAGCCTTACCAAGCGGTACCCTTGTTTTTGCAAGCGTTGAATAATAAGAGGTAAAGCCTTCACTGTATTTTCAACACCAGGACGACTATGCATCAAGACAATTTCTCCGGGACGTACCTTTTGAATCACTCCCTGTGCAATGGTATCTACCGAGGCTCCTGTCCAGTCTAAGGTATCATATGACCAAATAATATTTTTGTAGGCGTTTTGTTGTACTACCTCGATCATTTGTGGATCAATGTCGCCATAAGGCGGACGAAACATCGCGGGACGCTTGCCAATAACCTTGTAAATAGCATCTTCGGTAGCTAATAAGTCACGCTTGAGCCAGGATTTACTTTTTTTGAGATATGATTGATGGGTAGTACTATGATTGAGCACCAAATGACCAGCGTCTGCTATTTGTTTTACTACTTTTGGGTATTTTTTCACATAGTTACCTACCACAAAAAAACTCGCAGATACTTTATATTTAGCCAATATTTTCAATACCTGGAGAGTGACTCGTCCATCAGGGCCATCATCAAAAGTTAGTGCTACTTCTTTGCGAGAGGTATCCCCATTAAAATAAAGCTCACCAGGATAATTCTGAGCAATTTTTCGTTGGGCTTTCCGATAAGCCTTTAGATTAGCAAAATCTTTTGCCCCTAATTTATCTGAACTCCCTAAAATAGGCAAAAAAACCTGTTGCTTTATGCTATCCTTTGCTGCCTTTTTGTCCCTTACTTTTTCAATAGATTTTGTAGTATCTGCTATGGTTGTTACTGGGCTAGACTTTGGGACATCCTTATGAGCCTTAATACGCCACAATCGATAAAGCACCAATACATTGAATGTATTGAGCACCACAATTAATACAATGAAAATTGTCTTTCGGGAAAGCTTCATAAATAGGCTAAACGTAAATCAGGTTCAAAAGTACAAACTTTCGTTTAGCAAAAAAGCTGAGCCTTCAATAGACTCAGCTTTGTGCAGTGTATGATGGTTGCTTCACTTTAGAATCCAAACCCAAAACGGAAACCGGAGCTTACCTGATTTCCTTCCTGGAGTCCCACAATAAAGTCTACTCGCATGATTTTAAACAAATGTTCTAGTCCAATGCCTAACTCTAAATAATTTCGTGAAGTAGGCGTCCATAAATAGTGAGCACTCAATACCAACTGAGACTTCAGTTTGTTAATCAAAGGAAATCCATTCATCACAAAACCATTAAAATGGTGCTCATAGTGTCCTTCTACGTAGCGATCTCTTGTACTGTATTTGTAATAATCCAACAACTGAAAAGAGCGATAATCGGTACGAGAAAGCGAGGTTTGGTTACCAATAGGATGACGGTAATCCATAAAGAACATTTTATTATTATTCAAGAAGATTCCTCCCCGGATCGTATACTGACTAGTACCAATCACTCCAAAATTGAGGTTGTCATAAATAGTAGCATACAATAAATCATAGTCTACATCGCTGGCTCCAACTGCCAAACCTTTACGATAGCCCACCCAAATAGTAGGGTAATCAGATCCCATAATAAATTTTCTATTGGGGTAAGTCATATAGCGTTGTTTAATACGGAAACGCAAGGCTACATTCAAGGTAAGTGCCTGATGATAACTAAAATCAGTGTTGGCTAATTCTTCGTTTAATGGCACATTGGGGCTAAACTCTCTATTGTCTATAAATCGCCATCTATCATTCGCCGTGTTTTGCATAGGGCTTCTTTCAGCAAATTCAATATTTCCTCTAAAGTAGATTCCATTCAACAGCTCTTGGCGATAACCCAATTGAGCATATGCCTTTTCATAGATTTTCATGAAGTTTTCTTCATTCAGCAAAGTATAATAGCTATTAACCAATGGCGAAATGGATTCTACCCGACTAAACTGCTCTACGTAGCGTCCTCCTTCGGCCCAGATTGTTCCATAACTCTTAGGAGCAAATCGATAAGAAGACCTCACCTTGGCTTGAAAACGCTCATTGGAAAAACCATAGCGGAAACTTGGGTTAATCGTAATATATTTACGGTTGTTGTCACCATTGGCATTTTTAAATCCTTTGCGATAGCCCAACGACAAATCAGCCACAATACCCTCTACTGTATTGTATTGTAACATCCCCAGCAAAGAAGGAAAAGAGTATCTTTCCAAACGATACGTGTTGCGATAGGTGTATCCACCAATAATTATATCACTCACTCCTAATTTATTCCGTTTAGCATCTACCGAATCTTTGTAGGGTTTGCTTTCTTTGATCACCTGCAAACTGTCTTTTTCTTTATAATCTTTTACCTCGACGTTGGTAAGTGGTATCGGCCTGATTTCGTTCCAATAAACGCTGTCTTTTTTATTGGCATCCTCAGATACTGTCATAATTTCGTTGTTGAAATAACGTCGGGCAAAACTAGGGTTGATGTTGTATTTGGAATACATACACACAAAATAGCCGTTTCCTTTAAATCCAAAGGCGGCAAACTCAAAGGTGTATTTTACGGAGAGTGGGCGCCATACAGATCCATTGCCTACGGGGGCATAAATTTGCTTGATAGTCACTGAATCTATAAACTCAACTGCTCCTTTACCCAAAGACAATTCCGCACTATGAATACGCCATTCGTCTTCTACAATATAGATGTGGCCAGCAAACGCCGGAGCTAGCTTTCTACGTGGGATTAAGCGTATTTTATTAATGATTTTACCGTTTTCTTCAAAAAATCCCTCGTATTTATAGCGGTAATATAACATCGCATTGAAAGCTATCGGAGACACCAAGCCCCGCTCACTAAACCCAGCATTACTAATCATGTTGTTATAAAGATTAGTTTCCATTTCGGATGCCTGGTTGAAGCTAAACCCTCTGCTATTACCACTTACCTTAGAAGAAATCATCTTCTCTTTATAATCTCCTTTTTTATAACTCAGCTCAGATACCGATTCCGAAAAATACACAATACCAGTATCCACGGTTACTTTCATACCTAATATTCGTTTGGGAGCTTTGTCTAAACGTTGTAACCCCTTGATATAGGAATTACAGGTAAACTGGTCTACTTCCTTAAGGTATTTTTTACGATTCTTAATGGCTTTGCGCATAATGGCATAAGCCGGATCTTCGCCGTTGGCAGTTACTGTAATTTCTTTTAGCTTGAGTACCTCACGTTCCAGTGTTACATTCAAGATCATGGCTCCTTCTACCGTTACTTGCTTGGTAAGTGCCTGATAACCAATGTACTGAAATACCAGTTCATAATTACCAGGTTTTACTTGCAAAAAGTAGTCACCATTGTCGTTGGTAGAAGTACCATTGGTAGTTCCTTTTACATAAACAGTAGCAAAGGGTAGTCCCTCCCCCTTTTTATCGATTACTCGTCCTTTGACAGTAACGGTTTCCTGTGCAAATGCCACTTGAGGTATGCCTCCAAGCGCACAAAAGAGTGTGATTCCTAAAATTTTAAGTAAGATTCGGTTTTTCATTGTATTTGTTATATTATTTTTTCTCATTGATACATTAAAATGCAATAATTTCTTAAATATCAGCAGGTATTCTCCGCCATTCCTAGTTCGTTTGATCAGTCATTCATTTTAAAAAAAACTTACAGGTTTTGCACCCGTTTTCGGTGTATTTTATACCAATCCCATATTGCTTTATACCAATACTCTCTTCATTTCTGAAAGTAATTTTTAATAGTATAAACAATTATTTTCAGGTTATTTTCTTAGGATGCTTGTATTACCTAATAGGTTGCACAGTTCTAAAAATTTTTACGAATCTTTTGGAATAACTCCATTACGTAAGTCGGTTACCTTATGTCTTCACACCAAGAAAATCTAATTTAAATTTATTTCACCTTTTACAGTTTTATGTAAGAAAAGGGGCACCCATCTGTTCTTTTAACCTCTGTTTTTTAAGGTATAAATGAGGTTATATGTCATCTTAAATGCGTTACTAGTCTGTTTTTTAAGCACATTGGTAGATTATTCCTTCACGGTTGTTAATTTTTTCTTTATTAATAAGACATATCTATAATACCATATTACCAATACTTAGACATTAAGCTCATCTTGAGGTGAGTTGACTTAACCCATAAAACCATGACAAAAGATTTAAACTCTGTTATCAACTTAAACGATAGTGAAGCAGTCAAAGCCATTCCCAAATGTCAAAACACAATTATTCATTCCCGGGTAAAGGGGTTCGAACACGTTTATTGCAAGCAACCTACTACTTCGGTGAAATATGTCATTAGTGGCGAGGAATCCTATCGTATTGATGGACACACTTATCGAGTAAAAACTGATGAATTTTTGATTGTAAATCACGATCGGGTATATGAGGGTTTCACGAGTAATCAGATTGAAACCGAAGGGGTATGCCTTTACTTACACAATGCCATTTTGGGGGATGTTTTTAGGGTATTAGATCAATCTACATCCAATCTTTTGGATAACCCTTTTGAGCAATCACTACAAAAATTTGAATTCCTGGAAAACATCTATAAATCAGGAAAGAACACCTTGGGAGTACTGCTCCGTAAGTTGTACCGGGATATTAGGCAACAATCACTGCGCTCTATCAAAGAAGACCGGGATTTGTATTACATTTTTGCCGAAAGCTTGTTGTTTGATCAACACCGGGTTTTTGAAGCCGTAAGCCGTTTGAGTTCTATCAAGTCATCCACTAAAAAAGAGCTGTATCGTCGGGTGCTACTTGCCAAAGAATATTTAGACGATTATTACTACCAGAAGCTCGACATCAACAAAATATCTCAAATTGCTGCGTTGTCTGAGTATCACTTTTTCCGCACTTTTAAACAGGTATTTGGTATATCCCCACACAAGTATCTGATACAAAGACGCTTACAAAGGGCTAGCGAGTTATTAAAAGAACAAAACCATACCATTACCGAAGTAGCTTATTTAATTGGTTTTCCAGATATTCATTCGTTTAGCAAGTCCTTCAAAAAAGAGTTTGGCATTACCCCTACTCGATTTATCAGTCAGAAGCGAAGTGCTTGATTTCATCTGGAAGAAGTATTTTCACGCTTCCCAGTGTTTTTTTTCTACAGTCCAACATTAAATTATGACTTACTGATTTTGCGTATTAAATTAGTAATTTGAATTGCAATAGTAGATCGAAGAAGCAAACCCCATGGAAAAACAAGTTATTACGCCTGACCAGGAAAAACGCATCCTCAATAATTTTTTTACCGAAATACGTGAACTACTGGCTGAGTATTGCGAAGAGCGAGAGATGGTGATGACCAATTCCCAATTGTTTGCCTTTTTGTTGGTAAGCCCAGTAAGTATTGCAATTGCTACGGATGGTACGGTCGATTTTTCAGAGACTACAATGCTGGTAGACGTAGCGGCCTACTTTGATCGTGGTGTTTTGCCTAGTGAGTTTGATACCCTTGCTCAACCTGATAACGTAATGACCGATCATGTATTCAAGAAGCGAATTTATACTGAGTTACGCTATCTATGTGTAAGCATGAATCGTTACGAGGATAATTTAATCGACGGACTCAAGGCACTTATTAAACTAGATGAGAAGCTGAGCCAAACTGGAGAGGTAGATTCAATTAAGCGAAAAATTGCCGAGACGCTCAATAATGTGATTTATAATAATTTAGGAAAGGATAGTGTAGAAGAACCTAAAATCAGACAAATTTTAGAAAAGTTAGAAATCGCCGACATTACAGTAGATAATGTTCCTAATAAAAACACCTCAGAAGAAACCGAAGCTACTACCAACGATCATACTCAGGAAGGTAGCAAAGAGGATTTGGAAGATGATACTACCGACGAAGAAGAAAAAAATTAACTTTTCTTCACTTTTTTTCTACTGCCCTATTGTATTTTAAAAAAGTCGCCGTATATTTGTGCCACAATTTTGCTGACGGAGTGGTAGTTCAGCTGGTTAGAATGCCTGCCTGTCACGCAGGAGGTCGCGGGTTCGAATCCCGTCCATTCCGCAAAATACTCAAACCCACCTTTTGGTGGGTTTCATTTTTATCTTATGATAAAAGTGGTTATCAGACAAAATTGTGCAAAACATTGCTGACGGAGTGGTAGTTCAGCTGGTTAGAATGCCTGCCTGTCACGCAGGAGGTCGCGGGTTCGAATCCCGTCCATTCCGCAAAAATCTAAGCTCACCTTTTGGGTGAGCTTTTTTTATTTCCTTGATTTCAAATCATCCAACAAAACTCCAATACTTTTAAGCATTTTCGGTTAAATCAACCGTTGTACCTAATACCAATATATCATCTATTTGCTCATACCCATCCATCCATTGATGTAGTGCATCTTCCAAACGATGATGTTGTTCTTCCATGGGTAATTTATGATACTGGAATAGTAACTCACGGAAGCGGCTTTTAAGAAACTTCTTATTATCAGTCCCTCCGAACTGATCCTGAAAACCATCTGAATATAAGTAAATAGTAGTAGGAGCTTCCAGAGAAATAGTTTGCTTGGTGTAAATGCGTTCCTGCTCTCGTTGCTCCCCTCCTACCGAAAATTTATCTCCTTTCAACTCTTTCATTTCCCCATTTTGTATATACAAAAGCGCGTTTTTAGCTCCAGCAAACTCCAGTTTTTTTTGTTTATAATCTATTACAGCAATACTCAAGTCCATGCCGTCTCGATTGTGGGTAATGTGTTGATTGAGTGCCTGACGAATCCCTCGATGTAGTGTGTTTAAGATTATATCAGGTGAAGTAATTCGCTCAATATTCACAATATGATTCAAATAAGTATCACCCAAAATAGACATAAAAGCTCCAGGAATTCCGTGCCCAGTACAATCTACCGCTGCTAAAATCACTTTTTCGCCTGAAGTATTCATTTCCTCGGGAGTATGATGAGCAAACCAGTAAAAATCTCCACTCACAATATCCAATGGTTTAAAGAACACAAACAACTCGGGTAGTACTCGTTTCATTCGGTCTAGTTGAGGTAAAATAGCTGTCTGAATATTACTTGCTGCATTGATACTCTCAATGATTTTGGCATTCTTATCTTCAATCAACTGGTTAGCTTCTTTTAAGTGTTCGGTATATTGTATCAGTTCTTCTTGTTGCTGCATTACCTCATTGGTACGCTCTATTACTTTTACTTCCAGCTCTTCGGCGTGCTTACGCTGCAATGTTTCTTTTTCGTGCAACTGAGTGATCAAAGCTTTCTGGGCATTTTGTTTCTCTTGTTCAGTTGCCTTTACTTGATATCCAAGCCCCAAAGAAAAGAGAAGAACCTCTAAAGAAGTTCCTAATTGGTAAATGATCGCATATACCAGTTTTGAATAGCCATGTAACAATACCATCAAAATAACCGCAGTATACAAGAACACTGCTCCTACAATAAAATAACGAGCAGCTATATCACGGGTGCGATACAAAACTACTAGTACAAATGAAGCAAAGAGGGCATCAATGGCAGTAGAGCATAAGGTGAGCAAATCGGTTAAAGGAGAGTTTCGCAAACCGTAGTAAGTAAACAATTCTACGGGCAACAAGATTAACCGAAATACCATATAATACCGAATCCAGCGATCAGTTTTAGGAATTAGTTGGGCCGTATTCAGGAAAGAACGCATGAAGGCATAATACAACACCGCGATAATGTTGGCACAAACAGCCCATACTACTGCATTATACAACGGAATTTCAGAAAACACATATTCTCTTGTAAATCCCTGATAATAAAGCGAGTATAAAGCAATAAATACCATATATAGCGAATAAAACAGGTAGGTTTTGTTCTTGACAATCAGGAATAAAATGAGATTATATAAGATGAGAATCCAGAAAACCCCTTGAAATACTCCTTGAGCAAAGCGTTTCCATTCTCTATAATTTCTAATTTTATCAGGATGTAGTAGTGACACTTTAAAAGTCGGGGCGTCTTTGAGAATAGTAAGTACTTTGACAAATATTTCTACGGGTTGGTTGTAGGGTAGATTGACCGACACCATCGGATAAGTTGCTTCATTGTATTCCTTTTGCGAAGCAGGCACAAACTCTCCTGTTTTTTTGACCAATACCTGACCGTTTGCCTGTTTGATGTGTACTTCTACTTCGCTATTGTAACCATCGAGGCGAAGTATCCATTTTCGTTGCTGTGGGTCTTTGTTCAGCAAGACCATTCTCCCCCAGTAGGTATATTGATACTTAAAACTTTTTTTAGTAGGTGTCTTAAAATATTGTTGAAAATCAGGATGTTGTACGTCTACAAACTGAAGTTTTTGAGTGGTATCTTCATAAATTAATAGGTGTTCTTTAAAAACATTTTCCTCTAGAATAGTTTGATTGGGGTTGATCACCAATGGGGCCTGTGCCCATAATGTACCCGATATACTCCCCCATAAGACAAGGAGTGTCAATAATGCCCGATAATAATTCATATTTTTTCCTAAACAATAGGAGTTAATCTACGCAAAAATGTTGCTATAATTTATCTACCAAAATGTTAAATTCTTCTAATCACTGAGGGCTTCTTTTACATCCTGCCGAATCATTAAATAAAACACGATTACACAAAATAGCTCCAGGATTAACCACAAGCCCCCACTAATAAGTACACTCCAAAAGGTATTCAGGAAAATTCTCAATATCGCGAATAATAAAAGGAAAAAAGGTAATGCAAAACCTGAAATAAGCCCCAATGTTTTGAAATAAGCCCGCCAGAAGAGGCGAGTTTTTAGAAATCGGGGCATAGGCAAATCTAAATCGGTAGTATACACCGCAAACAACCTGACTAGAGTCTTTTGTAAGTATGGAGTTTGCGCGATATTCTCTAGCTCAAATGTAGAATTGCCCATCATATATAGCTTAGCAGTATTCATATTATTGGAAAAAATAGTTCCCAATTCTTTGGGTACTTCTTCTAACAAATTATGACGAAGGTCCAATTCTTTCAAGGCAAGCTTTGATATTTCGTTTGGGAGGTTTTTGAGCTGATTGTGAGACAAATCTAATCTTGTTAATTTTTTAAGTTTCTGAATATCAGCAGGTACTGTAGAGATTTGATTCTTTGCCAGGTTTAATTCTTCCAGATTGGCACATTCAAACAACATGGGTGGTAAAGCAGCCAGTTGTTGGTTACTCAAATCCAATGATTCCAATACCAACAATTCCCCTTTGAGTGCTGGCACGCCTTCTAGTATGTGCAACGCCAATAGAATATTGGCAACATCTACACTAGAGAGTAATTGTTGTATTTGTTCGCGATATTCAGTGCTTCCCATCAAATAAGTTAACGAAGTCATCTCAACTTCGACCACAAAAAGCTGACAGTAGTTGTACTGCCAGCCCGATTCACACACAAGAAGGGGTTAGAGAAGATTCCAAAAAATGTTACCCCTTTAGTTTGATCTACTTGAGAAAACTCTTTTAGAAAGGAAGATCGTCTAATACCGACTTTTTAGCAGGAGTTGCTCTTTTAGCAACTGCTTTTTTAACTGCTATCTTTTTGGCTGGTTTGGTTACCACAGGCAAATAATCTATTTGCTCTTTGGTGTAGTAAGTTTTGCGTTTGTTGAGCTTTTGTACCAAGATTTCAGATCCCGTAGGAGAATGAGTCTTATCAGGATGATGAATTTTCATAAAGTCTCTAATTTCTCCTGCAATGATATCAGGATTGAGAATTTTAATCTTTTCTTCTCCTTCTTTGAGTACAATTTTTACCTGACGATGTAGCTCTCTCACTACACTATCGGGCAACAGGTCGGTGTGAGAAAAAGGAGAAACTTTAGCTTCCCACAAAATCTCGTCTACATAAGCATTACCAATACCTCTTACAATCTTCTGATCAATCAAAAAAGACTTGATAGGTACTCCAGGATTTTTCTGAAGTTTGTCTTGCAGATACTTTACATTGAACTGATAATCAAGAGCATCGGGAGCTGTAGGTGTTTTGGGGTTTAATGTTATTCGAGCCAAAGCCATTGAATCTGCCACTGCCAAACCTTTTCCACCTTCAAATTGCAACTCCAAAATGAAATCAGATAGATTGTCACTGGGTAGTTCCACAAATTGGCCTTTGAGCATCAAATGAACACCCAATACCTCTTTGTTGCTAAACTCAAAATAGAGTTCTTTTCCGTGGCGTTTCACACTTTTCAACCATTGTCCTTCTAACATTTCTTTACACTTTTCTTCAGAAGTGTTCAGTTTTTTGGGATTATAAATGGTAAAAGACTGGAGTGTTTTTCCAGCAAATCGTTTTTGCAAGTTGCCTCTAAATACTTGCAGGTCTGGTAGTTCTGGCATAGTGTTATTTTTTTGTAGAATAGAAAACTATTCTGAGCGGGAAATTTATTTGATTTTTAGTGTTGATTTATATGTAAATATACGGAGTGAGGCATCCTTTCACCATTGATATAGAAACGGATATTAAAATTATTTTTTTTTATAAACCTTAAAACTTAACCCACTGATAATAAAACGTTTAACCAAAAATGCACTGGTATTGCAAAATAATCTTTCCGAACTTTTGAAGGAGAAAATTTATTAGGTAACTTACTTTTATAACATTTTATAAAGTAAGTTTTTTCAGCCCAAAAGTACCTTAAGTCGCAAGTCTTTATGTCTATCAAAGTAGTCATACATATAATATTATTGTCTCTCTTAGCCGCTTGCGCTGCTCCCAATCCACCATCACCACCTCAAGCCCATCAAGGTGTACTCAATCTCCGCCAATGGAATTTCGCTGAGCAACCCAAAGTAGCCTTATGTGGAGAGTGGGCGTTTTATTTCGATGAATACCTCTCTACCAAACAACTTTCGGCAAGAGCGGACAAAAGCTACATTATAATCAAAAAGCAAGCTGATGGTTGGAAAGGGCAACCTTGGGCGGGTGCTTATCTGGGTAGTTTTGGCTACGCTACCTTTTACTTACAAATTATCCTCCCTAAAGAAAAGTCTGGATCTCTAGCCCTTAAGATTCCTCCTCCTAAAACTAGTTATCAGGCATACGTCAATGGGCAACTGCTTGGAAAGGTCGGGAAAGCAGGTATCAATCATACCTCCTCTATTCCTGCCTATGCTCCAATATTAGTTCCTCTGAACAACCTTGAAAGTGATACACTACAGCTTGTTATGCATGTAGCCAATTTTCATCATCGTAAAGGGGGGATTGCAGAAGCACCCACACTAGGGCTTAAAACGAAACTTGAATCGGACACCAATTATAAAATTTGGAGAGATATTTTCTTGATGGGTACTTTCTTTATGATGGGGATCAACCATTTGTTTTTATTTTTTCTCTATCGCAAGGGAGTATCAAGCCTGTATTTCGCGCTCATTTGCTTCATTACCTTAGGGCGAAGCCTCGTGTTAGGCGAAATGCTTATCCAGCATTTAATACCAGCTATTTCCTGGGAGTGGATGCTAAGAATAGAGTATTTGGGATTTTTTGGGAATGTTTTGTTTGCTGCTTTGTTTGCCAGGGCTTTGTTTCCTCAACAATTTTCCCGCTGGGTTACCCAACTGCTGGTAGGGTTCAATGCCTTGTGCTTAGGGCTTATTTTTGTAACCCCAGCCCGCATTCATTCTTTTATTTTTCCGTTTGCTTACATCATCATACCCTTCATTTTGGTGGTATTAATCATTGTCACAATTGCGATGGTGCGTCAGAAGGCCAAGGGTGGAGGTATTTATTTAGCGGGTAATTTTACTGTCATTCTCACCATTATCAATGATGTATTGTATCATTCAGGCATCATTCACACTACTGATCTTATATTTCTGGGAGTTTTTGCTTATTTCTTTTCACAGTCGTTTTTGATTGCCCAACGCTTTTCTTTAGCCTTTTACCAAGTGGCCGATTCTTCAAAAAAGCTCAAAATGCTGAACGAAACCCTCGAGCTACGCGTAAGCAGCCGCACACACGAGCTGAAGCAACAAAAGGACGCCATCGATGATAAAAACCAAAAACTGGAAATTCAAGCCAAACGCATTAACGATAGCATCAAGGTAGCCCAAAATATACAGCAAGCCATTTTGCCCGACGAACAGCAGCTCAAACAATATTTTTCCGATTATTTTTTGATGTATCGCCCCAAGGATATGGTTTCGGGAGATTTTTACTGGATTCATCAAGTCCAAGAGCAATTGGTGGTGGTAGCGGCCGACTGTACCGGACATGGCGTACCAGGGGCTATGATGACAATGATTGGGAAAATGTCCCTGGATAAAATTGTAAAGGATCAACAAATCACTTCTCCCGAAACTATCATCCATCATTTGCATCAGGAAATACACTCGATATTGGCTAAAGACCGGGCTTATGATTATCACGGAATGGATTTGGCAATCTTTACTTTGCAACCTCATACCTCTACTCAATACCGGTTAACTTTTGCTGGAGCAAAAATCAGTTTATATTATATTACTTTTCCTTATCGGGAATTTCAATCATTGGCAGGTAGCCGAAAACCAATTGAGGGAGAAGCTTATGAACGGTCATCTTTTCAAAATCAGGAAGTGATTTTACCCAAGCAGGCAATGATCTATGTAGGAAGCGATGGCTTGGCTGACCAAAACAATCACCGACGCAGACGATTTGGCACCAAGCTTTTGTATGAATTGCTCAAAGAAAATGCTCACCTAAGTGCTGCCAAACAAAAAGAAGTTTTAGAAGAAGCTCTTGAGCTACATATGCTCAAGAGCGAACAAAGAGATGATATTTTATGGTTGGGGTTACGGCTTTAAATGACTAGCCTTTTTTATTAGTGGCTTTGTTGTGCCATTTGATGTAACCCTTCACCTTCACTTTAAACCAAGTATATTGGTTGTAGTGATCGTTATAAGATTTGAATTTTTTCTTTTGAGTATCCAATACTTCAATTGGGTTGTCTTTGGGTAGTTGCTGTAGGGTACCAAACAACACTTTTTCTTCGTTTAATACTGGCTCCAAATACAAACGAGCATCATTGATATTGTCTACACTCAATTTACCCTCCTGGTTGGTGCAATATACTCGGTTGATTACCCGGCTATCGCTACGCTCCCAGTGACGTGCCAACACCCACAATTCCATTTCTACCTCCCCTACTTCGCCTTTTTTGGTTTTGTATACTTTCTTGATCAAACCATCACCATCTTGGGTGATTTTGCGGTCTAACAAAGTGTTTTCTAACTCAATGTTGGCAAAAATCCTTGTTTCAGTAGAAAGAATCTCGGCTTTTGGCTCGGGCAATACTTCTACCTTGTAAGTAGGCTTAGGTGCCTTTTTGATTTTTACAGGAGAGGCAGTTGTAAGCTTGCGTCCTGCTCTCTTTTTGCCATTGGGTGGATAATAGAAGGTAACTGACTCAGGTACTGGTTTCGCTTTTTTAGCGACCATTTTAGGCGCATAATATTTTGTATAAGGATTGTTTTGGGTCAATTGCTTTACGCTTCCCTTTTTCCCTAATGTCTCTTTTTTGGGATCTTTTTTTCCCTCAGTATCTACTTCGTCAGATTTATTATCAGTTTTAGAGGAGTCTTTGTCGGCAGCAGGATCGTTTTTAGCTGTATTGGCAGCATCCTGCTCATTTTTATTGGGTTCCTGCTTAGTAGTTGGGGTATTTTCGGCTACTCCATTCTTGTCCTGATTGGTATTATTTTTATCGGTTTGGCTGGTATTGTTTTTATCGGCTTTTTGAGGACGTAAAGCTCGTACAATCACCAAAACGGCAGGTACAATAAGGGTAAACAAAAGCACATACTTGTACTTTTTCCAAAAACTTTTCTTGTTGTTATTTTCTTGCGTCATTGTTTGACTGAGGGTTAGGCAGTTTATACTTCTCTGCCAATTTAATAAATTATTCTCGATATATAAGGCATCAGTCCCGATAATGTAATGATGCTTAAGGGTTTTCCCAGCTATTTGAACGCTGAAATGAGGGTTTTATTGAGTGAAGATTATGCTTAGTTTATCTAGTGCCTCTTGACATAATCACTACTGTGTTTTTATAGTTTTCCGAAGGGTGACTTTAGAATAACAGAACCTATTTCTTCTTATTCTCTTCCGCCTTTTTACCATTCGGCTTGCTTTTCCATAGTGAAGTTAAATCTTTCAGTGATACTTTGATCCCCGTAACGGCAGACCACATGGTGGCTTTGTTTTTGGCGTTTTCGGCTTTTTTCAAGGCACTGGTTTTAGTTTCAAGATCATAGCGTTTTTGCCATTTGTCCAGGCGCTTGTCAAAGCGTAATTCTTCATCAGCACGGCTATTGAGTTGCTCAGCGAGGAAACAAAGCATTTGATAAGTATGAGGTGTTTCCTGAATTTTGCGCTCTACCTGGCTACGCTCATGGGGATTGGCATAGAGCCAAGTGAAGTAGTCGTCGCTCAAACGTTTCCTCAATTCCAGTTGTACCTGAATATCGGTAAGTGGAGGCATAGGTTCCATTTTGAGGTTGAGCCAGGAGTTGGAGTAAGCCTTGCCTTCTACAAATACAAATGAACCTCGATGGGGCTGCTGGGTATGGACAACGAGCGCCACATTGCGTTTGTTTTTGAGGTAGTTGAGGTCGTCAAAAAACTGAGGGTTGAAGTAAGGATCAATCTTGGGGTTATCCAGAATGGTATCAAAATGTTCTAGCACTAAAACATACCAGCGATTTTGCTGCTCTATCTCTTTGAAAAAATCGCTAAAATGGGCAAACATTTCCCCTTGTCCACCCAGTTGATGATGGATTTCGCGCAACATACCCGCGTATTTGTAGGCAAAGTTTTTAAAATCGATCACAATGGGGGTATACTCATCAAACCCAACATTGCGAAAGGCTTTTTGCATATCAACAAATACTCGACGCTTCCCGGTACCATCTTCGCCATAGAGATTTACCGAGGTACGTTGCAAAAATAAAGTTTTGGCTATTTTTTCGGTAAATGCAGGACGCAAGCTATGGTCAAACAGCAACTTCGTGAAATCGGGCTGAGGCAATTTGGGCAACGTAGGCAGATTGGCTTGGGCACCTTGTTCCTCCTGTATTTCCTGATTGATCAGGTCTTTGAGATGATCCAAACTGCTTTTAATCTCCTGAAAATACGCTTGTTCAGTAGCGGTATCTACCAGTTTATCTTCTATGGCGTCATTCATCACCCCCCAGCGCCCCGAAAGTTTCATAGCGGCATCGCGTAAATAGGTTTCAGGTCGTAAATCCAAAAAATCAAGGGTAGATTCAATGGCTTTGCCCATTTGTTTTTGTTGAATCAATTGTTCGAGGTGGGTAATGAAGGTTCGTTTGTCTTCCATTCTCTTGGGTTATTTCTTCAGAAGTTAGTTACGCTTCGGGATTTTTGTTGTGTAATTGGGTAGTGGTAAAGGTACAATTTTTAGAGAAATGGTGCAATGACTGTTTTTTGGCCAAAGCAAAGTTGCTGGTGCTGTTGTCTTTAAACACCCACAACAGAATGAAAGTAAAATCACTGGTGTCGTTTCAATTAAACCCCAGTGATGGGATCATTTTCAGAGAAATGGTGCAATGACTGTTTTATCATTATATCAGAAGGTAGTCTTAGAGTAAAGTTTCGCGTATTGCTCAATTAAAATATCAATACTTTTCAGGACAACTTCACACACACAAAACCCTGATATTCAAAACCTTACTTAACCTGACTGATATAACCAAAACTTTGGTTGATATGCCCAAGTAGTTTGATCTTCCTTTTGCTTCCTTTGTATTGTCTGATATAAGCAAATCTTATGATTTATCTCAAGTCAGGCAAGTACAAGTACTTCCTAAACACTCCGGAAGGTTATAATTTTTTATTTAATCATTAAATACTTCAGTTTTATGAAAAAGCTTGAAACAGTTTTCGCTCAAGTAAAATTAAACGACGGATCATTGCAAAATATCAAAGGTGGTCAAAAAAGATTTGAGTACTTAGGCCCTAGAAAAAAACAAAAACCTAAGCCTAAAACTACTACTACTAAAAAGTAGTAAATCACATTTAAGACAAAGCTGTCTCATAATATATATCAATATGAGACAGCTTTGTCTTTTATACACTCATCTACAGTATGAATAGTATTTGTAGTGCGATTTGGGCATATGCCTGCCTACGATTATTGAGAAATCATTTGATATACCATCCCCATAAACTCTTTGCGATGACCTTGCAAGTCGCGGCCAAGGGCACCTCGAGCCAATTGGTGAATTTTATCATAAGAAATAAAGGTCTGAGGCGAATTACGCAAACGCATACCAAAAGCTGCTACCGCCGCCGAAAAACGGAAACGATTGGTAGTTTGAGGTTGTAACTTGTTTTTCACTATTTTTTGTAACAGTTCGCTTTGTTTTCTATCAGGTCGTTTGTAGCGCAGCTTCACAGTTACCAACTCATTTCCCGCCAAAGCAGCACTATCCAGTTGATTTACCTTTTGGTATTTCAACGGAATGTCTGCTTCCCCAGTAGCTTCGCTCACTGTTTGAGGAACGATTTCGTAGAGCGCGGTTACGGTATGGCCTGCGCCTAGTTCTCCAGCATCTACTCGATCATTGTCAAAATCTTTGTCTTTGAGCACGCGGTTGTCGTAGCCAATCAAACGATAAGATTTTACGAAAGCAGGGTTGAACTCTACCTGAATTTTTACGTCTTTGGCAATGGTGTATAAGGTACCCGCCAGGCTTTGGGCCAACACCTTTTTGGCTTCGCCCAGTCCATCAATATAAAAGTAGTTGCCATTGCCCGCGTTGGATACTTTTTCCATCATAGAATCATTCAGATTACCAGTACCGAAGCCCAGGCAAGTGAGAAATACTCCAGTTTCTCGTTTTTCGCGGATAAGTTCCAACAAAGCTTCATCGCTGGAAGGGCCTACATTGAAATCACCATCGGTTGCCAAAATGATACGGTTGTTCCCTCCTTTGATAAATGCTCGCTGGGCAATTTTGTAAGCCAGTTCGATGCCTTCACCCCCTGAGGTAGAACCACCTGCATCCAGGTTTTTGATGGCTTCCATAATTTTTTTCTTTTGACTCACGGGAGTAGGTGGTAGTACCAATCCTGCAGCTCCAGCATATACCACCATTGCTACCGTAGTTTTGGCACCTTTGAGTTGCTCCAGCAATATTTCAAAAGAATCTTTGAGTAAAGGTAATTTATCCACTGCATCCATCGAACCTGATACATCTAACAAAAACACCAAATTGGAAGGTACTGCTTGCTCGTCTTTCAGTTTTTTGCCTTGTAGGCCTATATGCAACAGCTTATGGGCTGGGTTCCAGGGGCAATCGCCATACTCGGTATTGATAGAAAACGGAATGCTTTTTTTATTTTTAACAGATTTGGGTTGTGGATAGTCATAATCAAAATAATTGATCATTTCTTCGATTCTAACCGCATCTACCGGAGGGCGCATACTGTATCCCAAAAAACGGCGGATATTGGCATAAGAGGCATTGTCTACATCGATAGAAAAGGTAGACAAAGGACGATCCCAGGGTTGGTAAAACTGGCTGCTATAAGTTTCCGCATATTTTTCTTTCTCAATATCTGCTTTTACCTCTCCAAAGAATTGCTTTACTGGATCGGGTCTGTCAAACTTAAGATCAGCGCTCAAATCTCCTGCTCCTAATTTTTTCAAAACTTCCAATTCGTACCTCAAACTTACTGCTTGTTTTTGGGTAAGAGCCGATAGGGCTTCTACCAGGTTGGCCCCTTTGAAAAAGGTTTCATAAAAGGAATCACCGTCTACACCATCTCCCAAATTTTCGAATTTCGGTAGAGATAAGTCTTTGTATTGTGTAGCTACAAAAAGAGTAAAAGCATTGAGTCGTTTACTTAGGGTGGGAGCTTCCTTTTGCATAATACGCCGTGTATTGCGCGTATTCAAAGGTTTTTTTGGCCAATGTTTCTTGGGGTCAAGTCCTCCACCCGCATTCTGAATCAAGATGTGTTTCACTTTTTCAATTTCGCCCAAAAGTGCCGCAGTCTGCTGTTTGAGTCGTTCAGCCCGTTTGATTCGCTCCAGACCTTCTCGAGAATTACCTTGTTTTTTTACATCTCTTTTCAACTCTCTTAACATATTATCACTTTCGCCCTTAGCCTGGTATAAGCCATGCTCAAGTGAATAAAGCAAAGAGTATTGACGCACGGGTGGGGAGGATTGGCAAGCCGCTAATGCTACCAATCCGCCATAGATTAGAATAATGAAAAGTTGTTTTTTTATAGTATCCATTGAAAAATATTGTTGTGTTTTTACAGTGTTCTTCAGGGGATACTAGAGAGGCTAGATTGAGTGGAGAAAATTCCTTTATAGCAATCATCTCCACTTTGCTGATGTATTAATCACCGTAAGGCCCAAGTTGCTTGGCTACTATTCGCTCAAATTGTAAGACTCTTGACTGTAGGTGGGTAAGACTCATCAATGCTTCTACCACATTGGTTCCTTTAAAGTAAATTGTATAAAAACGCTCTTCATCTTGAGCATCGCCATTGCTCAGGTCGTCTTCAAATACAACATTTAGGTCTTTGTATTCATTTTTCAAAAAACGAATATGCTTAGCTAAATCCTTTCTTAGGATTTTTGCCTGTTTACGCAGTTTGCTATTGGCTAGTGGCTTTTTTACGGTAAAGGTTCTGGGGTTGAGTCCATCGCCACGTTCTTTTATCAAAAAAACCTTCGTTTTATCAATATCTCCCAATAGTATTACCGTTTTTCTTTTTAACAACTCTGCTCGCTTAATTCGCTCCAACCCTTCACGGCTGTTACCATTTTTTCTCACTTCTTTTTTAAGACGCACAAGCCAGTTGTCACTTGCTACTTTATCTGATGCTAAAGAGTGTTCCAGCGCACTAGTGTAAAACACCGCTCTCCAATATGTGTCTTTTCTTTGACAGTTTGTAAAAGCCAATAGTATAATTGCAGTAATTATCACTTGTATTTTCATTGTTTTTGATATTTAGCAGGGTTAATAAGATAGATCACCAGCACCTAGCTTCTTCAGAACCTCGGCCTCATAGCGTCTTATGGTTAGTTGATGTACAGTAAGGCTAGAAAGTGCTTCTAATACAGTGGCATTTTCGTAAAACACTTCATAAAAACTCTTCTTTTTGGGATACACTATGCCCTGAGTCAAAAGTATAAACCTCGGAAGGCTCAGATCTTTGTATTCTTTTGATAGAAATTCGACATAGCCATCCAACGCTTTGGTAAGCTTTGGTAGATTAGCCCTCATTATTTCTTTGACTTTTGCAGTATTTTGGGGGTCTTTGGGCATTTTTGTTTTGAGATCAAACCCTGCCCCTGCCTCTTTTACCAATGTACTTTTAAGCTTGTCTATTTCAGCCTCTACTTCATTTGTACGTTTTTTCAAGGTTTCGGCTCGTTCTATCCTTTTTATTCCTTCACTACTATTCCCTTGCTTTTTCACGTCTTGTTTAAGCGCTATTAATGCCAGATCACTCGCATTTTTAGCAGGCCATAACGCTCGCTGAAGGGAACTAAGCCATTCCTGAGAACGCTTCACGGGGGCTTTTTGCTGACAAGCACTTGTAAATAATACAAGTAGTAGCAATACTCCCCAATTACTCGAGGTTTTCATAAAAGTTTTCATCACAAATGAATGTTTTACTATGTTTTGTTGAATAAAGGTTTGAAAATGCAATTGATTATAGCCGCAAAATTAGCAACTAATCTTCTCCTGAGGTTGAATAAGGCTTAACAAGACCTGAGCGAGTATACGTTTGCCCATTTATAATAAAGATAGAAGCTTTTTTCCCATATAAAAGGCTCATTTTTTACAAAAGAGGTCTCAATAATGGGCTTTTGCATCGGGTTTAGTGCTAACCAGCGATTAATTTCATTTCTTAATGCTTTCATCAAGAGGTATTGATTGCCAGACATTGGTATTGGATTTCATAAAAATTATCATTAAATGATTAGTTATGTGTCTTTTTATTTTAAAAGCGAAGTTACTAAATTAGCCCATATCACCTTATTCATTATTTGACAATTATGGCCAAACAACGTCGCGACTTTTTGCAGAGTTTTTTCCCAAAGCAAACCCTCCAGGATTTGGCAGCTCAGAGCCAATCTACTCCTCTCCCACCCGATGCTGAGGTCATAGCCCTAAATCGTATCAGTTATGGCCCTCGTCCTGGTGATGTGGCTACTGTCAAGAAAAAAGGGTTGAAGCGCTATATTCTGGAACAACTCAACCCCAAGGATAACCAAGACCCCGTACTAAAACAGCAGTTGGCCAAAGCCAGACTTAAGATTAAATACAAGGGCAAAGCAGGTAAGTTTCCATCGGTAGACGAAGATCGTCCACTAAAACACCTAAATGCTTCAGTAGATCAATTGTGGAAATTGCGTGATCGCAAAAAGGTACACCGTAAAGAACAACAACGCCCTGCTCAGGAGGTGTTGGTAGCGACTTGGCTAAGAGCCACTTATAGTAAATGGCAGTTACGGGAAGTAATGGTGGAGTTTTGGCACAATCATTTTAATGTAAGTGTACAAGCTGATGCCCGTATTGCCCTTACCTTACCTATTTACGATCGGGATGTAATTCGTAAAAACTGCTTTGGAAACTTTCGTGATTTTTTGGAAGATGTGGCCAAAAGCGTGGCTATGCAATATTATCTGGACAATGTTTATAGTAAGGCCAGTCCCGCCAATGAAAACTACGCCCGAGAGTTGTTCGAGTTACACACTTTAGGGGCTGATCATTACCTGAATCATTTGTATGACCAATGGCGTGAAGTACCTGGGGCTACCGAAGGTAAGCCTCAAGGCTACATAGATGAAGATGTATACGAAGCAGCCCGTGCTTTTACAGGCTGGACTATAGCTGATGGTTCACGCATCAAAGGTGGAGAGCGTTTGCCCAATACAGGTAAGTTTTATTATTACGAAGGCTGGCATGACAATTATCAAAAACGCGTGCTGGGTACTGAGTTTTCTTCAAATCAATCACCAATGGCTGATGGCAAAAAGGTGTTGGATTTAGTCGCTTATCATCCAGGTACTGCTCAGTTTGTATGTACTAAGCTTTGTAGACGTTTGGTAGCCGATGAACCACCTCAGGCTTTAATAGACAAGGCTGTAGATGTTTGGACAAAGCACCAAAAATCGCCTGATCAGATTAAACAGGTACTTCGTACGATTTTGTTTTCGCCAGAGTTTACTCAAAACTGGGGCAAAAAAGTGAAACGTCCTTTTGAGTTGATGATTTCGTTTTTGCGAGCTACCGAGGCACAAATTACTCCTCATAAAAATATGAATTACCTGCTGCAGGGTATGGGTTATATGATGTACCAGTGGCCTACTCCTACTGGGCACCCCGATGTGGCTAGTTATTGGATCAACTCGAATATGATGCTTACCCGCTGGAACCTTATGTCTACTTTGTTGTTTGGGCGTCGCTGGCATAAATCGGTCAAGTTTAGTCTAAAACAACAAACCCCTGCTTCGGCTAAAAGTGCTTATGCTATTACTGATTTTTGGATCAAGCGGATTCTGAATAGTGAAGTAAAGCCTCAAATTCGGAGTATGTTGGCCAACTATCTGGCAGGTGGAGGCAGCCCGTCTGAACCTCCTTTTGGCAATCCTAAAGATGTCAATTTTCGCCTCAAAGCAATGGTTGCGCTTATTGGGATGACACCGGATTTTCAGTGGCGATAAGGCTAATGATTGATGGTTAATTCGTGGGTTTATGCTTGATAGATAGAGTGTTCAACATCGAATCATTTTTTCTCAATATTTTTCTCCATTACATCAATTTTTTACGGCAATGGACTAAAGAGTTTTAGATGTCTTTATTTAAACAAGATTATTCTTCGCTCTAATTTAACAGAAAAACAAGGGACCTTACTTGAAACCTTGCGCAAGCTATCTATCAGGCATAAAAGATTAATTGTATTCAAAGATTCTGGAGATTTTACCCTTCTTAAACTCAAACAAGGTCATTTGCGGCTCTCCATTTCTGGTGCTGCCATCTTTGTTTCTAAACACAAACCTTTTCTCTACGGTAATGGCATCCAAGCCTACAATCATATTGACGATTTGCATGTCACTGATCCGCCCATTGTATTTCCCGTTTTTCTGGTTTCGCACATAGCCATCATATAGGTTTTGTCTGGTATATACGCCCCCATATTTGGGATGCACATACGTAAAATCATTGGTTACTAACTTAAATATTTCGTTGATATCATCTACTGTAGACTTTGCCTGAAATACTTTTACATTTAGGCGATAATAGCCTTTCACAACGGCCACTAATGAATCCTTGTGGGTCATTTGGGTGCTTTTTTGTGCCCAAACCACTCTGGGAAAAGAGCATAGAATTCCTGCCCATGTCATTAACACGAGTATTTTTTTCATGATTATGAGATTGTTAAATGAAAGAATTAAGATTTGAACTTGTATTGTCTTTTAATAATGCATTACAAATCACCCATTTTGTCTACTGATTTCAAGGTTTTTTATCACTAAACAAAAGCAGTAATTTTCACAAACATTCAAAAAGTCGAGACAAGTTCTTTATCTGAAATACAGCACCCAATCGCTTTTTTGTGCTCATCGGTAAAAATTCTAACCTCTAACCGACTAAATTGGGTACGTATCAATAAAAGTGCTTTATCGGATGAAATATTTTTGCCTCTATACACAAACTTCCCTCCCCTGTCTGCCAGTTGCTTCAAGCACTTGGTAGATACCGATTTCAAAGGCCCTTGATAAAGTTCATCACCCGCTATGGCTGTTTTATTAAAAGAAAAAACGCAAAGAAATAATACGCAAGCTGAAACAGTAAGCCTAAGCCATTTAGAAGCTTTTGAGGTAGTTTGTGAGATCATCAATATTCTCTTTTTGGCAGACGAATAATTGATGGCACTCACCAGACGGTGACTACTATGCAAGCTCGAATAATGCAATAAGAGTTTTTGATAATCGATGGCCTCCCCATTTTGACTCAATACATGTTGATCTGCCAAAAACTCATGGTTCAGTTTAATTGCATTTTTCACCCAGTAGATGACTGGATTCCACCAAAAAAAGATGTGAAAAACTTCTGCAAACAAAATATCTAAGGTGTGCTTCTGATCTGCATGGGCCTGCTCGTGTAACAGTACTTCTTTGACCAATAAGCCCTTTTCTACCTCCTCTTTTGGTAAAAATACATAGTGCAAAAAAGAATAAGGTACCTGGAGTTTTGGCAAAAGAACCTGGATATAACGATCACTCTCAATTTTGTGATGCTGACGAATCAATTGCCTTAGTTTTAATAAACCAATGACAAAACGAACACTGAATATACCCACTCCCCCAAGATATAGAAACCAAAGCCAATTATTAGTCGATAATGTATTGGTAATCAAGTCTTTTGACCCAAAATCACTCAAGACATAAGTGGCTACTTCAGATAGTTTAGAAGCTTCAGTTGTCCAGGAAAGATTCATCAAAGGAATTGCCCCGGCAAAAACCAATATACCTAACAAATAAAACCTTTTAAAAGCCTGCATCTTCACCTGTTCCAGCACCAACTTATAGAATGCAAACAATACCAAAAGGCATATCACAGATTTTAAAAGGTACAATATCATTCTTCTGTTTTTTTGATTTGTTCATCGATGAGTTTTTTCAAGGCTTCCAATTCTTCACGATTAAGGTCAGTTTCCTTAGTGAAAAATGATACAAACTGGGAGGCTGAATTATTAAAAAAACCTTTGATGAGCCCTTTGATATGTTGTGAAAAATAGTCTTTCTTTTTTACCAATGGAAAGTATTCTCTGGAACGGCCTACCTGAGTATACCCCACAAATTGCTTTTCTTGCATGCGCTTCAGTAAGGTAGCTATTGTAGTGGTTGCTGGTTTTGGTTCAGGATAAGCCTCAATTAGTTCTTTCATCAAGGCCTTTTCGGCACGCCAAAGGTGCTCCATTAGTTCCTCTTCCGCTTTGGTCAATTGTTTTTTCATGAATATTTTTAATTTTTCACTCTACAAACGTAGAATAAAAATATTAATTCTACAAGTGTAGAATTTAATTTTAAGTATTTATTCACATTTCTCGCTTTGAAAACTACCTGTTTTCAGCTTGTAAGCAATAGGTTTTTAGTACTTTTAGCTTCTGTATCCAGTATACAAACTCGTTTTTATATATCGTACAAATAGATGCTACAACATATACCTACTCTAGAAGATATACAAGCTACCGCTCAGCGTATAGCGCCCATTATACATCGTACCCCAGTGCTAACCAGTAAAAGCCTGGATGAATTATCAGGAGCACAATTGTTTTTCAAATGTGAGAATTTTCAAAAAATTGGGGCATTTAAGATGCGCGGTGCTAGTAGTGTAGGCACATTACTAGACGAAGAACGTCGTCAAAAGGGGTTGGCTACCCATTCCTCTGGCAATCACGCGCAGGCAGTAGCTCTTACCGCCAAAATGCTGGGAGTACCTGCTTATATCGTAATGCCTACCAACGCTCCACAAGTGAAAAAAGCAGCAGTATTGGGCTATGGTGCTACAGTGATTGATTGTGAACCTACAATTGAGGCTCGCAAAGCCACCCTGGCCCAAACCGTAGATAAAACCGGGGCTTATTTTATCCCTCCTTACAATGATTATGGTGTAGTAGCTGGACAAGCTACCTCAGCCTTAGAGTTACTGGATGAAGTGGATCATTTAGACATTGTAATGGCGCCAGTAGGTGGTGGTGGGTTGATTAGTGGTACAGCCCTTACTTGTCATTACTTACGTCCTGAGATTGAGGTAATTGCGGGGGAACCCAAAAACGCAGACGATGCTTATCGTTCGTTTCATTCGGGCAAAATAGAACCTGTAGCCACGACTACAACCATTGCCGATGGTTTGCGAACTTCGTTGGGCGAAAAAACTTTCGGGATTATCAAGGAATATGTCAAGGATATTGTAACCGTTAGCGAAGAAGAAATTACTACTGCTATGCGGCATATTTGGGAACGAATGAAGATTGTAATCGAACCTTCTTGTGCGGTACCGTTGGCAGTAGTACTCCAGCAACCTGAGCGTTTTCAAAACAAAAAAATTGGAATTATTCTCACTGGTGGAAATGTAGATTTGGGTAAGTTGCCTTTTTAATGATAATGATCGATGGTTAAATTGTTTCGTCTTCAGCTGATTGTTCTACAATACATTAAATAATAATGGTAAATGATCGGTGGTTAAGAGTGAATTATGAATTGATCAATTATGTTTTCTAGCAATTAAAGATCAGGACAACATGTTTCTGTTTTATTGTTTCGGTTTGTTAAATGGCTGCGTGATGTGTTGCAAAACTATGGACAATGGACTGAATGCTATTGACTAATTTCCGTTTCACGCCAACTTTTCATTTTTAACTTTTAACTTTTCACTCAAAAAATATGTACGCTTATCCCATACAAAAAACCATTGTAAACGATGATATTGACTTGGCTTATGTACAAGTAGGCGAAGGCACACAAACCCTGGTGTTTATTCACGGATTTGCGAGTCATATCCCAGTATGGGAGCAAAACCTCCATATTCTTCGAAAATATTATCGCTGTTTAGCGTTGGATTTACCCGGTCATGGTCTATCAGCCAAGGGAGATTTTAGCTATTCCCTCGATTTTTATGGGCAAGTAGTCAAGCAATGGTTAGACAAACTGGGCATACAAAAAGCGGTGTTAGTAGGGCACTCGATGGGTGGACAAATATCCATTCAGCTGGCCTTACAATATCCTGATTTATTTTCTCACCTGGTATTGGTGGCACCTGCTGGTTTCGAGACATTTACTCCTACTGAAAAAACTTTGTTGGCTCAATTTGCCTCAGGCAATATTTTGGCATCTTCACAATACCTCAAATGGGTACTTAATCTTAAAAACTACTTTTATAACCTCAATGAAAAAGAATTGGCCAAGTTGAATGAACTCAATCGAGACTTTTTCTCAATAACTGAAAACCAATACTTGCCGCAGATTTTGGCTGGATCGGTACAAGGCATGATGAATGCTCCCGTGTTTGACCAACTGCCACAATTGACTTTGCCTACCCTTGTTTTTTTTGGCAAAAACGACCAACTAATTCCCAATAAGTTACTCCACGCCACCCAAACCACCGAAAGCATTGCTCAGCAAGGGGCTGGTCACATTCCCCAAAGTAAGCTTATTGTATATAACCAATGCGGCCATTTTTTGCAGTACGAACAACCTTCCCGTTTCAATATTGATGTGTATAAATTTTTAAACCCTCATATTTTTAATTAAGCCACTGATAATCAATATATTAAACTCAACTATTCCAAAATAGTATATAGCTATTCAAAAACAGCATAATCATTCTTTTATAATAACTACAATGAATAATAAATTTGGTTAAACAAATCAGTTAACTACTGAAGATTCATTTAGATAACTACTAGTTTATCCAACCATTTATTGTAGTATGAATTATTCTAATCAACAAAATCAAACTATTGTTTTAAAATCCGGTAAGCAGATAAGGCAATTTTATGTAGATCAAATTCTTTATGTAAGTACCAGTGCTTATGTATCCAGTATACATTTGGCCAATACCAATAAAACAGAATCGTTTTCCATTTTGCTCAAAAACCTGGAAGAATTGTTAGAGCCTTATGGTTTTGTAAGGATCAATCGCAACGAGTTAATCAATATGAAGTATTTTAAAAAACTACAAGAGAAGCAAAAGCGAGTAGTAGTATTGCAGAACGATCAAGAATTGATGATTTCACACCGGAAAATGTCAAGCATTCGTCAATTTCTAAGAAGTTATATTTAGCGAGTAATCAAGTTTTGATTATTCACCCCAAGTTGCTACCTATAAAAAGTAGTGTTATCTGAATGGAAACCCATTTTTCATAAGATTCACACTGCCATTATTGAGAAGTTTTAACTGTACTTGCTTATTACACTGTCAACTAAATAAATTGATGTTTTCAAAAAAACACTCAAGTCTTTGGTCTCGCTGCACTAAGACCAAGCAAGATGTGGGTATTTGAAAAATTTTGGCGTAATCATAGAAATGTAAAAAACTTACTTGACAATGTACTTATTCATCAAATAGTTTGTTGAATAGGTAGCAACTTGAATTGACCAATAAGCCACAACCTAAGAGAATAGGCGTAAAAGATAAGGTTTTGTTTAAAGGCGAGACTCAACTTTATCTGAATTTTCATCCAGAACACCTCATTTTTCAAGAAAAAAAGAGCAAAACAATCATCTTCTTTTAAAAACTTCACCTTTTGTCCCAAGTTTTTTCCATAATTTTGTACTCCTCCACGTATAGTATAGGTGACTCAATCAAAAACAACATTTTGCATTATTTGAATAACTACGATATTATCTTATGTATTTCTATAAAAAATTCCTCGTTACGGCCTTTACACTTTCGCTTGCCTTAGCGTACCTCACTCCTGCCAAAGTTATAGGTCAAACACCTAAAGATACTACTCAGGCCTTGGAAACAGACAGTCTTCCAGAAATAGACATGGATACTGAGGAAGATGAGCTGTTAGGCATTAAACGAAAAAAACGTAAGAAGAAGAAAAAGAAGAAAAAAAGAGATAAAAAACGTTGGTTTGGTTTTTCTACCAAAAAGACCTATCTGCGCAATCGTAATCGGAAAACTGACTTAGAAATTATTCGTTATTTGAGCGAATGGCCAGATTTAGAAGATGACCGGGACAAGTATGTACAAGAGTTTTTTTATTATGATGTCAAACGTCGTAGGGTAAGGAGCGATACCTGGCAAAAAATCAAAGCCAGACGCCGTAAGGGCAATACGTTGTATTTGTTGCATGGCCTGTATCGAAAACAACGCAATCGCAAGCTTGTAGAGAAAGGTTACTACTACATGGGCATGAAGCACAAGATTTGGGAAACCTTTGACAAAAACTATATTTTACTTACCAAGAAAAAATACGAGAAAGGCTGGCTCCGCGATTCCAAGTTTAAATACTTTGATGGTAACGGAAAAAAGCTCAAAGAAGTAATACAAATGCACCACAAAGCCAAGCACGGTAAATATTATGCCTTTTATAACAACGGGCGTATTGCAGTGAAAGGTGAATATGAATATGACAAGAAGATTAAGCGTTGGACACATTATTATAAGTGGGGCAATCGCAAAAAAATGGTGCAATATCCTACACGGTTCTACCAAAAGAGCTATGGCGACCAAGATACACCTTTTGATTTGTATCGCTGGGATAAAAGAGGCAAGCAAACGTATGATCACTCTCGTAACCGTAAAGGGAAAAAATAACTCGGTTATTTACACATAAAACCTGAGTCATTCCGAAAATTCGGGATGACTCAGGCTAGATTAAAAAGTCTTGTTAAGATTAGGTAATGAAGTGGACAAACTTGGGTACGAACGAGTAAAGCCAAAAAGTGAAATTATACAATCATTGTTTGATAAGTTGTGTGGGGCCTGATGTAGTTAGTTAGTTTGTTTTGCTTGGCAATGTAATAAATTTTAACACACAACTTGTTTTAGGGCTGATTGCTTATAGAGCCCTCTTTCTCACTTTGTATTTAATTTAACCGACTGGGCATTCCGAGTTTTTCATAAATCTCTTTTTGCTCCTTTGGGGAAACCAACCGATGTTTCAGTTGAATGTTCTCCTGTTTCAGCCAATTATACAAAGTCTTGCGACAAACACCGTATTCCTCGGCGATTTGCTGCCGGCTTTTCACTCTATTCATACGCAGGATTTGTTAAGGGTTAGTGTAATATTTAGTATGCTAAATTATGAAAATTTTGAGTAGCATAAAAGTACCTCGAACAACTCCCTCAATTATTCCAATTGATTATTCAACAAATTACAATTCACTGTAAATCAAACAACTAAATTTAATCGAATGACAACAACGCGAAAATACTACCCAAAAAAATCGTTATTTTAGGCAATCAATTGGTGTAAAAAAAAATATGATTAAACAAAGATAATCAATTGGAACAACAACAAATAAAGCCAAAGTGTTTGACTCGATACACAAAATATTTTGAATAAAAACGCTGCAATACCCTAATAATTATGCATTCGTTATAGAATTCAATAACAGAATCTCCCAATCAAGAGCACTAGCATCAGCCTTATGTAATGAATAGGAATATTATAGCTAAAACTATACTTTAGTTGTTGAAAATCACATTACTATCTTAGGTTATTAACTTTACTTGTGTACCATTCCTGTTTCACATGATCAACTTATCGGTTCTGGGGCTTATCACCATTATTGTTTTATTTGTTGCGGTGCTTTTCTCGTTTTTCTCATTCACTGTCAAAACCAGTAACAAAACGCCTAATATTTTAATAGCCTTTTATCTTCTGGTAGTCGCTATTGAGATTAGCTTTTTTTTGTATGGAGGGCAAATAAGCCTTCCATTAGTTATCCATAAACTCCGTGATGATATCGGCTACTTTAAAAGCCCCCTACTATACCTATTTTTTCTTTCCTTTATCTATTCAAATTTTCAATTACAATACAAACATTTGCTGCATCTATTCCCCTTTGTAGTAGTTGTTGTAGTGTTTATGCCCAGGTTTTATATGGTCAATGAACAATCACGAATACTATTTGTGCAAGCATACATTACAAAACCTGAAGCCATATTCTCCGCTATATTTTCGCACTTGCAGCACGCTGTTTACCTTGTATTGATCTTCTTGGCTTTAAGAAAGTATAAGCAAATCATTGCCGAAAATTATTCAAACAATCGGGGGTTTAGCTATCAATGGTTATACAAGATGGCCTGTTTTTTAACTGCCATTTTTCTGCTCGCTGTTTTTAAAAATGTATATAAACATACTGGCACCAGTCTCTTTGTTTTAAATAATCTGAGAGCCTTGCTTATACTCTCCCTTCTGTTCTTCCTGTGTTGGATTGTGATCAATGCTCTGTATTATCCAATGCTTTTTCGGGGTATTTCTATTACCCAAAAACCCATCAGTAATGTAATAAGAACTGACCAGTCAAGACCAACGCCCCACTTATCACTTGATGATCATACCATTAAGCAAAAGATCGCCCTACTCAAGCAAACAATGGCACAACAAGAGTTATATCTGGATTCATCTTTAAGCATAGATTCTCTAGCAGAAAAGGTAAACTTACCCACCAAAGAGGTTTCTACTTTGATCAATCATTATTTGAAGCAACACTTTTATGATTTTGTTAATGAATATCGCATTAAAAAAGCCATTGAAATTTTAGAAGACCCTGGCAATGATCAATTAACCACACAGGAAATCTTATATGATGTGGGATTCAATTCTAAATCATCTTTTTATACGGTGTTTAAGAAATACACCAACACGACTCCCCGAGCCTATAGAACAGCACATCGCAAACGACACACTGGTTCAGCAAATGGGTAGAACAAAGTAATGGTTTGTTTTAGAAGTTTTTGGTAAAAAAGGGTTCGAGTTTTTTTATTCGAACTCCTTTCTGAGTACCCAGCCCTACTTTTGAAGCGATAATAATACTTTGTTTAATTTTAAACCATTCACATGAAACCTATTTATTATTGCTTACTGGCGCTTACTTTCATTACCCTAAGTTGCCACGCACAAACCGAGAAAAAGCAAGTATCAAGTGTTACCAATCAATCACCTGCCATTGTACAACAAATCATCAAAAAGCACGCAAAGGTCTTTCTTCAAGATTCTATTACAAATGCCGTTTCTATTGGGGTGCTTTTTCGAGGAAAAACCATTACTGCACATTATGGAGAGCTTGATAAAGGGAAAGGAAATACTCCCAGTGATGAAACCATTTATGAAATCGCCTCAGTCACCAAAACATTTACTGGTACACTAGCGGCCAAGGCTGTGCTAGATGGGAAGTTCAAACTAAAAGATGACATTCGTCTTTACCTAGCAGGAAAATACCCTAATCTCGAGTATCAACACAAGCCTATTCTTATCAAGCATTTGCTCACCCACACCAGTGGATTGCCTGCCAACGTGAAGGGCGTAGATAAAATACCCGCCGATTTACCTTCAGCCGAACATCGGCGTAGAGTCAATGCAATAGAAAATAATCAAACCAAAGCCAAGTTTTTTCAATACCTCCACGAAGTAGTCATTGAGGTAGTTCCGGGGAGTAATTTCAAATATTCAAACTTTGGTACCAATCTGATGGCCTCTATTATAGAGAAAGTGTACAAAAAACCGTTTCAGGAGTTAGTAAAAGAAGAAATTATCAATAAAGCTCAGTTACATAATACACGCTTTCACTTAAGTCCCAAAGATCAAAAAAGATTGGCCAATGGTTACAATGAACTGGGCATGCTCATGCCACACCTTTCCCTGGAAAAAACCTTGTGGGGTGCCGAAGGGGCTATCAAATCTACTATTCCCGATTTGCTCAAATACATTCAGTTTCAATTAGACGATCGTAACCCAATGAACAAAGAAGCCCACAAGCCTCTGCGGGAACTGGATACGAATTATTGGATAGGGTATTTTTGGTGGGTTATTGGGGCCAAAGGCAAAGATTTGCACTTCAGGCACGATGGTGGCGCCGCAGGTATGCGTAATGTGCTCTTGATTTACCCTGAATCGGGCATTGGCATCTCAGTTATGACAAATGTAATAGGCCCACAAATATTTAATAATCTTTCTAAGCTTGGTAAGGGGATTTATTATGATCTGAGGAAACAGTAAATTTCTATTGTTTAATTGCCATATGGCTCAATTGTTCTGCAATGCGTTGTGGAACAATTGTTTTGTTGAGTAATTCATTCTGTTATTGAAAAAAAACAATCCTTTTGCTTAACTTTGCGTATACTCAAAAAAAATCAAACTCAATACAATCATGTATTACTCACATTTCAAATACGCCGATTACCTCCTGCGTCTCTTACCTTTGGGCAATTTATAATTGTGCCCCTACTCCCCTATTTGATTTTTTCAAACCGACTTTCTGATTTTTATTTTAATTTTTTGCGCTTGGTTTCGATTTATATGGATTGAAAACCCACTGCGTGCAAAAAATTTCTAATTTTGCAGCGCAATTTTCTGCAAGCGTATCATTGATTATAAATATACTCTTGCGCTCTTAATTTTTGCGTTGTTCTCAATTCCCGATTTTCGGGATTAAAGTATAAACTTGTGATGACTTGATACGGCTACTAAATCGAGTGAGATCACACTTCTGAAAACTTTCAAAACTAATGGTTTACGATCCCAAACAAATAGAGCCTAAATGGCAGGAATATTGGCAAAAAAACGACGTTTACAAAACCGAAATAGATCATAGCAAACCTAAATATTATGCGTTGGATATGTTTCCATATCCTTCAGGCAAAGGATTGCACATTGGACACCCCTTAGGCTATACTGCTTCTGACATTATGGCCCGCTACAAGCGTATGCAGGGTTTTAATGTATTGCACCCTATGGGTTTCGACTCATTTGGTTTGCCTGCTGAGCAACACGCCATAGACACTGGCCAACACCCGGCAGTAACCACTGAAGAGAACATTGCCAACTTTAAGCAACAATTGTCCAAGTTAGGATTTTGCTTTGACTGGGAACGTGAGGTGCAAACTTCTGATCCTCAGTTCTATAAATGGACACAATGGATATTTATACAAATTTTCAATTCGTGGTTCAATTATGATAACAACAAAGCTGAACCTATTGAAGACTTGTACGCCATTTTTGTCAAAGAAGGAAACGCACAAGTAAACGCTGCTTGTGATGAGGATACGCCTTCATTTACTGCGGAGCAATGGAATGCTTATTCGGCAGACGAACAATATAAAATCTCATTGAAATATCGCTTGACCTATGTGGCTGACTCCGTAGTAAACTGGTGTCCGGCTTTAGGGACAGTATTGGCCAATGACGAAGTAAAAGATGGGGTTTCGGAACGAGGAGGCTATCCAGTAGAACGTAAGAAAATGAAACAATGGTCGATGCGCATTACAGCGTATGCCGATCGTTTGTTGACAGGGTTGGATCGCATTGACTGGCCTGAGCCTTTGAAGGAAATGCAGCGTAACTGGATTGGCAAATCGCACGGAGCTGAGATGGACTTTAAGGTTGCTCCAAGAGAAGGGCAAGCTATTGATGTGACTTTGACCTGTTTTACTACCCGACCAGACACTATTTATGGGGTTACCTTTATGGTAATGGCTCCTGAGCACGAATTGGTGCCTCAGTTGACAACTGCGGAGCAAAAAGCGGAGGTAGAAGCTTACGTAGAAATGGCCAAAAATCGCTCAGAACGCGAGCGCCAAAGCGAAGTAAAGAAAGTATCTGGTGTATTTACGGGGTCTTATGTAATCAATCCTATTTCGGGCGAAAAGGTGCAATTGTGGGTCGCCGATTATGTATTGGCAGGTTATGGTACTGGAGTCGTAATGGCTGTACCTGGAGGCGATGAGCGTGATTTCCGTTTTGCCAAGCACTACCAATTACCTATTACTCCTGTGGTAGAAGGCACAAAATTGAACGAAAACGGAGAAGTAGCTGAAGCCAATCCTACCAAAGAGGGTATTATGATCAATTCGGGCTTTTTGAATGGAATGACTTGCAAAGATGCGATTCAGGCCGTGATCAAAAAAGCGGAAGATGACAATACTGGAAAAGGTAAAGTAAACTTTCGTTTGCGCGACGCGGTATTTAGCCGTCAACGTTATTGGGGGGAACCTGTACCAGCTTACTTCAAAGATGGAGTGCCTTATATGATCAAGGAAGAGGAATTGCCTTTGACTTTGCCTGAAATTAGTGAATATAAACCTACTGCCGATGGTGACCCTCCTTTGGGAAGAGCCGAAGGCTGGGCTTATCAGGATCAATATCCTTATGAGTTGACCACAATGCCAGGTTGGGCAGGTTCTTCATGGTATTTTGCCCGCTATATGGATGCCAACAATGCTGATGGGTTTGCTAACATTGAGAAAACCAAATACTGGAATCAGGTAGATTTGTACATTGGAGGTACCGAGCACGCGGTAGGACACTTGTTGTATTCTCGCTTTTGGTCTCATTTCTTGTTCGATCGTGGCTTTTTACCTTACGACGAGCCTTTCAAAAAATTGATCAACCAAGGAATGATTCAAGGTAACTCGGCGATTATTTATCGTTTGAAGGATCAACCTAATAAGCACATTTCGGCCAAGCAAAAAAGCGATTATGACAAGGAGAACTTAATTGAAATCCACGTAACGGTAGCTGCTTTGACAGGCGAAGATACGATTGATCCTGAAATATTGCGTACCTGGAAACCAGAGGATTTCAAGGGTGCTGAGTTTATAGCTGATCCAGATGGTAACTTCTATTGCACACGTAGAGTAGAAAAGATGGGTAAGCGTTATCACAACGCCATTGATCCAGTAAGTGTGATCAATGATTTTAGCGCCGATACTTTGCGATGCTACGAAATGTTTTTAGGGCCTTTGGAGCAATCTAAACCCTGGGATACTAAAGGTATAGACGGCGTACATAAGTTCTTGCGCAAAATGTGGCGTTTGTTCCACCAGTTCAACGATCAGGGAGAATTTGATACTATTGAGGGTGCTCCTAGCGATGCCGAACAAAAGGTAATCCACAAGGCCATCAAACGATTGACGGAAGATATGGAGCGTTTTGCTTTCAATACTCCAGTAAGTACGTTGATGATTTGTGTGAATGAGTTGACCGATTTGAAATGCAACAAGCACGAAATCTTAGAGAAGTTGTTGTTGATTGCCGCCCCCTATGCACCACACATTACTGAAGAATTGTGGGTAAAAATGGGCCATGTAGACAGTATTCACAAGGCTGCTTTCCCTAAACATGATGAAAAGTATTTGCAGGAAAGCTCGTTCGAATATCCAGTATCTATCAATGGTAAAAAACGTACCACAATTAAGGTACCTTTGGATATGCCTAAGGAAGATATAGAACGCCAGGTATTGGCCAACGATGTAGTACAAAAATGGTTGGAGGGTAAACCTCCCAAGAAGGTCATCATTGTACCAAAGCGTATTGTTAATGTGGTAATCTAGTATTAGATTTTACTTAGTAAAAAATATAAGACTGTTTCTGAAAAGAGGCAGTCTTTTTTTATTATTAACCAAGATTTTCTTGCTGCCCAATCAATCGAAATTACTTAAGAGCTTCCCACCTTCTAAAAAAAATTAGATTTAATGAGCCAATATTATGCTTAGTAAGTATCTGATTTTCAAGACTTCCATTTACCATGACTGATATGTCCAAGTCTTTGATTGATTTGCCCAAGTGGTTCCATACTTTTTTTTGTTACTTAGAAACGTAAATGCAAGTGCAACACGTATTAGTTGCGCAGGTCTTTTAATCAACTATAGATAATTGACCAACAATATTACATCAGGAAATCATTTGACCATACCAGTGCTGTGTTATCAAAATAACCTGCAACTAAAACCATCTAACAATATGAGTGCTATATTATCCAACATGCCAAAACGTATCAAAGTAAACCAGCTAACAAACCGCAAGACTCCCCCCGACACCTTTAGTGTTCTTCTCTGCGAAGTCTGATACTTCGTTTCCCTAATTCTTTTTCTTACTCATTATCAAACAGATAATTCAATACCATTTCACTCGTGATTTGGTGTCGAAATCAGGCAAGGTATGTCTGTGTTTTGAATGAATTGTGGGTGGTGGTGAGGAGAAAAGGTATGACATATTTCTTCTAACTAATACATTTTAATCAAACTTTCAACAGGAAATTTATGAGTGCCGAACCAACAAACAACCTTACTACTTCTCAAAACGGGATTGGCCGGGTTCCTAAACTTCAGCCCGTTTCCCATTTCTTTCTGGAAGGAGCAGACTTTACCCAAACGGCAGAACAGTCATTTGGGGTAGTAGATGCCCAGAAGTTTCGCACCACATCTACGGTTTCGTTTAGTGGTACTAAAAATATATATGCTTTGTGCATGGGAACCGTGTTTGTGCAACCCCAAACTGTAGATGCCAACAAAGTAAACCTTATTTTAAAGCCCTATCGGCAACCTGTCAATGGTTTAAGTATTAAATACATTGTTTATAGAGGGTTACAGAAAAGTGACTTTGTGGCCAGTGATGGAAAAATTGCAGGAAGTGAAACTGAAGGGGTTGGCTTTGTGAAATACATTTGGGCACAATTTAATCAATTCTATGCAGGAGAAGATGCTGATAAAGTTCCTGAGTTTTTAGCAGGTTTTATTGGATTTCCTCATACTGCTGAAGCACTCACTGCTCAAGGTGAAACCCACCCAATTGATCAATACTTTTATAAAATAACGCTGTCGGATACCAGTAACCCTGATGCAGAGGATGCCACTACTGCTTATGAGTTACCAATTGTCCCTAGAGGAATTCAGCTAGGAACAGCTATTGGCGAAGTGGGCATCGACATTATTTTGAACCAGGGTGATTACTTAATAGAAAATGCCCCCAATCCATTTCAATATAACTTAAAATACGCACGCTTAGCTTCTCACACGCTGGATACCAGCACTTTGACTGATAATTTTAAAAAGAAGTTATTACGTGAAAACTGCACCGATTTTCTGGACATTGCCGCTTTTTATGGTTTGCATGCCAATGGGGCGGGTAAAATGTATGTGGATACACAAAATGAACCGCTTATAGAAAAAAGCGCGATTTATGCCCGTATTCAAAACTTCCATAGTCGCAACCGCTTTTATTTGTACATTCAGAGCAACCGTCAACGTTCTTACAATTTTTATAACAACTATGCTTACTCGGATGACAATGCCAATGACTTAAAAATTGGCACATCTGCAGATACACTCACTGAAACCACTTTTGCTACACAGGGCTGGCCCATCCACGTATTTCAACAAAGCCAAACAGGCACCCAAGATGTCCATCAGATTGCCCTACAACTCACTACAGATAGTTATCAGGATGCTGGTTTATTTGTACACACTGGGGTTTTGGCTTCTGCTCAGGAAGAGAATTTTGTGCGACAAGAAAACCTGCTACAAGAAGCCACAGAAGATGGTAGTGTAGATACCAACTACACGCATCCTGTCGTATTCACTACCCCAGCGATGGGCGAACATACCATTGCCGGTTTTGCTCAAATTATTTATGAAGGAAAGCTCTTTTTTGTACAGGAATACGCTCCACCTCCTGAACCAGACCAACCACCGTTGACTCCCGAAACTCATATTCTCAAGGATATAGATGATGTGTTTGGCTTACTCAATGTTCGTAGTAGTGTAGTGCCTGCCCATGATCAGCAGTTGCCCACCATTGTAGATGAAAAGTTACAACTCATCAATTTTCCTAATGCAACTGATAGAGAGGATGTTGGGGCTATTAAATACAAAAAAGTAGAAGATCAATTGCTCATAGATGATGGTAGTTCCTTAAAGCGAGTAACTTTTGAGACGTTACTTTATCGCATAGGAAGAGACGCAACACCATATACTCAATCAACAGAAATACAAGCTGAAAACACCAGTACTGGCCTGCAAAACAGTAACAATGCAATTAGTACCTCTTATCGAACTGACAAAGCATACTTTATTGATGTCAAGGACTTTACTGATGACCTTGTTAAAGTTAAAGGGCTCCTTTTGACAGTAGTAAACGCTAGCATCTCTACAAAAAAAATGTTAGGTCTAATAGCCGATGAACTCTTGGTGCTGAAGACTCTAATCACTACACATACGCTTAATCAAACAACCTTATTTTTTAAGAAAGAATATGATCAAGCTTCACCTGAAGGTTTTGTTTATTCTGTATATAACCTTGGAGTAATTGCTGAGGATTCTAGTGGACAAGTTTTGGCATTTTACCCTGAGAAAAGCATCAAAGTCTACACCTTAGATCATCTTATCTTCTTTTCTCAAAAATACAGTGAGTTTATACCTCATGCAGTTCACACACAATATTCCAACTATCAAATCCCTGAGTTATAATGGAACCTAATGCAGTATTATTATATAACGGCCTGCCAGTAAAATTACAATCATCTATCAACGGTTATGATTTTACTCATAGTTACCGTCTTTCGGATGAAGGAATGCTAACATCCTTTGAAACTAACGGGCGAGAATATTTCTTTTTAAGTAGATTGGACGTTTTTAAAGAAGATCTCCATTTTCAGCTTTATGTACCTGGTTATTATGATCGTGAAAGTTACGCTAAATATCGTACTACTCGTAAAAAACATGATAAAGGTAATGCCATCATTGAATTAACCAAGGAAGCAACCTTAACCGGATTTGCTTGGAACTCTGGAACAAGGAACCCTAATCAAGGTTTTGAAACTGCCAGTGATGGGGATATTGTAGTAGTTAGAAGGTTGAGCCCTGAACCTCCTTTCAATAAATATTACCAAAATAAAACTTATTATTTCAAGATTCCAGAACAATACTCAGAGTCTATCGCTCCCAAGCTCTATACATCTATTGATAACTTTCCTCCTGTTAATGAAAACGAACATAGTCCTTCTTATTCTGAGGTAAAATCTGAGTATATAGAAATTGGTCCCAGCAGTGCTACATATCATTTTTACAAAAGAAATTTTGGAGATCATATTGGATCTCCAGCTTGGTCTAACATAGATGATACGGTAGAAACTGACAATGAATTGGACCTTACCAGAAGCCAATTGAGCCGACCTATAGTAAGTAAAAAAGGTTATGCAACTTTCGTCACACTTATATGTTGGCGGATACATCATATTATTAAAAAGATACTGCCCAAAATTGCGATCAATTCTCTAGACGCCATAGAAGTATTGTATGGAGATTATTTAGCTGATATACAAAGAGACATTACCCCACCTACAGATAAAGGTTTCAAAGCATTGCCTCTTTCTGATCAGACTATTGGTATGTTGTTACATAGTTGGGGACGATTAGACTCTATTACTCATGAAAGGTCTTTTGATGATTTCAAGTCAACACTACCCACTACCCCAGGTTATAGTTACCTAAGTGAACTCAGGCTTTTTAAACAATCCTTAGACAATTTTTATCATAACCTCCACTTCCGCAAAAAAGAGGATATGTTTCCCGATGATGCTACATTATCTCCAGAAGAACAGAGTGATCAAAGGCTTTTATACTTAATTAAAGTGCTTCCTATTTCTGCAATGAGGTTAATATCTAAGGAAACAAGATTTAAGATACTATTAATTATTGCAAAAGTTAATAAGTATCCAATTAACATATTGAAGGATGGAATAAAAGCAAGTACTGCAGCAAATACAATCTTGGGTGCACTACTTGGAGCTGCTTTGATAATTGAAGACACAAAAGATACCATCCCCTATGCAAATGAGTTATTGGTAATTAAACTTTTGGAATCGGTTGCAGATAAAGAAGAAGCAAATTATTTTCTGAATAATCTAATGAACCTCCAAGTTGAGACAAGTTTAGGATCAATACCTTTGTTTCAGAAACTATATCGGGACATGTCAGATAAGAATGATGGATTCTTCATTGCGGCAGATCATCGGAAAAAATTCATTCTTCGTTTATACCTTATGTGGTATGTATCTGACTATAACTATAATGATATTTTAGAAGGTGAAAATTATACTGGATCAGCAGATATCGCAGAGAGTTTTAAGAATACCCCTATCTCCCTTAATTATAATTCCGAAAAAAGCTGGGGGTTCTATCTTGATAACATGAAATTCTTCTTTGAAGGGAATAAAATTCTAGTAAAGGAAGAACAAGTAGAAGAAAAATTTTACGGAAAGAGCACCACTCACGAAAAGAAGGATTTTGTTCCAATAGGCACTTATGATTATTATCAAGCAGTGTCACTCCGTAGTTATAAAACAAATGATACTGCTATTAAAATCCCAGTCATTGCAATCAATAACACCGAAAGCGCGATCATCCCTTTATTTTTTCTCAAATATATGGACGATTTTGGAGATCAAGACGATATGTGGACAGGGGTAGGATTAACCCTAGATATTGCGCTTACTTTTACTGGCATAGGGAACTTAGCCAAATTGAGGCATTTAAGGCATTTATCTAAGTTGAGATTGATATTCTCAAACCCCAATGTAGCCAAAGAAGGATTGGCACTGGCAATTCAAGCCATACCAGGCATCATAGCCGCAGTAGATGTAACTTTATCAGTGGCAGATATTATCATAAAGTACTACTTAGATGGATGCCAAGTTTTTCAAAATGATGTAAAAGCAAATATCAATAATGATAATGAAGAAGGCAAAGTTCCTGAAGATAAGCCAGGTGACTCTGACTATCAGTTTTGCAAAAACCTAGATCGTTTTCTGTTTTGGCTACAACTAGGTACCGGTTTTTCCGATCTTTTGGTAGAATCCATGTTACGTAGATCTGCCCAAAAAGTAGTAAAGACAGCTCCTGATGAATTTAAGTTAGATGTCGAACTACCCGATGGCACTAAGGTAAATCCATTTTCCGTAATAGAAAGTATTGCGGGGAAACTGGATGTAATGGGGGCAAAGTTCCAAAACAAACTGACGAAAACTCTAGGTGATAGTGATGCTAATAAGTTTTGGGATGAATTTAAAGTGTTAAGTGATGATGATCAATACGAGTTTTTGCTGGATTTTGGAGATGCCAGTGAAAGTCAACTCAAAAAATTATATAAAACGGAAAACCAAACTTCTTTGATAGAAGAATGGCAAATACTGAAGCATAAGCCTGAATTACGTGTAGATATAGACCATCTTGAAACATTACAACAAGTAAAATCCAAATTTACCTTTAATAATAAAACAGGTAAGGAAGCATTACAAGATGTACTGGATGCACATGAAGCGCCCGAAGCATTTCTAGTAAACCTGAAAAAAGCAGATAAACAATATGGTGATCTTGATGGAATAAAATTTTCGGGAGATAAATCCAATGAGTCCTGCTTATTAACCACTAAAAGTGCTCAAGGAGATGATATAATCTTAGGAAAATTTACAGGAGGAAAGTTACAGGACTCATTAATTGATGCTTGGAAAGTCTTAAAACAACATCCTTCAATATTAACCGAAGCGAACTTAAGAGTGCTCACTAAAACAGAAGGCAAGTTTGTTTTTAATGGAAAGAAAGGCTTTGAAGGAATAGACGATATTCTGAATGGTCATCCTGACCCACAAGGATTGATCAATAACTTGAATAGAGCAGATGAACTGTATGGTGATTTGAATAAATTAACATTTACTGGGTCAAAAACCAATGCTGATTGCAAATTACTGGAACTAAGCAATCCTCCATATCCTGAAATTGAGTTAGGTACAATAGCCAATGGTGTGCTACAAAATGGTTCTTTGATGGAAGCTTGGAAAATTTGCCTAGGAATATTACACATAAACGGAAGTATAACCAATCATGGCTGGCGAACAAGTCAAGAATTTTTAAGAAAAATATCAAATATACTCGAGGATCCTGTGGTATTAAATGCAATTAAGAGAAACGGCTTAGATGCAAATGCAGAATTTTCAAAAATGTTAAGTGGACTTCAAGCAAGCCCTTGCAAAATTTGCTCTAATGCTAAAAAAGGAAACAGCACATTTGCCCCTGTAGAAGAAATTTTAGATGATTTTGTGTATGCTGTAAGAGAGATAGAAGATTATAAGTTAGGAAATGTCATTACCCAGCTCAAACGACCTGGTAGAAGAATACCTATTAAACGAGGGTGGATTTATGAGATGCAACAAGTTGTAAAGTTACACAAAACAAGGATTACATCTATTGATAATGTTTCTTTTAGCTTATTTACCCCGAGTAGAGTCCATGTAAATCTTTCTAAAAGCAATTTTGATGCAAAGATTAACGCAGTCTTCTATGAATTTAAAAGTGTAGAAAACATCATCGACTTATATACAGATCCTGTTAAGGTAAATCAACTCTTAAAATACTTTTCAGCAGTTCGGAAACCCTTGCATTTCAAAATAACCTTTGATTCAAGGGCATTAATAAAAGGTTATGGTATTAATCCAGCAGATTTTGATACCGCAGAAGCTCTGGCAGAAAGGCTAACAAGTATAGCAAAAAGTGAAATGAAAACAGTATTGAATGACCTGAAAGGCGACCTTTATAACATTATCACTAGTAATAGGTCATTGCAGAAAAGCTTAAAAGTATATCGGTTTTATCAGTTTAACGACACAATTATTAACAAAATAATAAACGAAATTGTCCATGTTGATTAAAGAAAATAAAATAGACCAGGTTAGCTTATTCTTTAGTAGCAATCAAAAAAGCCTTGCTGCCAAAAATCATCAAATCATTGATTTAACAGACAATAGGGTTCTAACAGACTTTACCGCAAAAATTTCAGTGATTACTTCAAGTGGTCAAGATACATATGCTTCAGATATTTATGGAAATTGCAAAAAAATTCGTAATGGATCAGTAGAAGATTTTGAGAAATCAGTGGCTCAAGTATTAACAAGCTCTAGAAGCATTGCTCACCTAGAAAACCCAGACAGAACAGCCTTGATTGATCCTTCTGGCAACATTATTTGGGATATGGATTTTTTCTCCATAGACTTTGTCTATGACGATAACCTAATCTTCATGGAAGATAGTAGAGATGATGCCAACAGTAAAATTGTTGCAATCTCGTTGAGTTCTGGAAGTATTGTATGGAGTAAGTCAATGACTGACTTTGGGGCAGAAGCAACATTCGATTTTTTTATTGGAGTTGATGATACCAATTTGTACCTATTATCAGATGACCCACTCTCTATAATTATCCTAAATAAAAATAATGGGACTTTAGTCAGAACCTTTAATGATAACACGCTTCCAACAAGCAATAAGTTAAGCTTTGACTTTTTTAAACTTGATGTCTCTCAGGATAAATTAGTAAGTCCACTTGGTGAAATTGTACTCACAACCAGCCAGTACACTCCAAATGATTTCACCAGTTATCATGACAATATCAGTATACCAGAAATATATCCATTTGCTTTTAATGATACTCACGTCTTTTTTGGTATTCAAAAACACTTGAATGCTCAAACAGATCAATATCAGGTAATTGGAGAACTTATGGTTTTGGATAGAGCCTCGAGAACGGTAGTGTATGCTGAAAGAATAAATGATGATTACGCTGATTCTGGTATTCAGCAAATGAGTTTATCAGAAGGTAAATTATATGTCTTAGATAGTCATAATATTTTGACCATTTACACCATGTAATGAGCCAAATCTATTCATAATGCTCTTTGATTTTAGTTTTAATAAAAACTGATCATTTGAATCATTTAGGCAATAAATAAGCCATCAAACAATATTCAAAACAATCAAAACCATACGATTATGCCAATACCTCAAACGGTGCCTGCACCCCGATTTTATCCTACCCTATCGAGCGTGGTCGACCAAGACCAAATCCCAGATATATTGGGGTTTCTTAAAGATGGTATCGTCTACCTATTTGACCATGTACATTATAAAGACTTACAATATACTAAGAGCCCCAATGGTGATTCGGCCCACTATAGTTTGTCAATCGTCAGCCGCAAAAGGCTCGATATTGAGATCCCTGGTACAGGGATCTACCTCGTACTCAATCCAGATTTGAGCGGAGGCAATGTAGATATTTCTGCCTTTCCCATTACCATAGCGTATGAATGGAAAGTGCTGGCCTACCTGCGATCGTTTGATCTTAGTAAGTTTGACTTTTCTCCTAAGGCATTCTTTGAGACTGCACTACGAGTGCTGGGGATATCTGAAAAACAAGCCATTGCTCACTTTATCAATATTTTTACCGAGCCTATAGATGAAGAAACCACCAACTTGCAACAGTTTGTTACCGATATTAATGAGTACATAAGCCAAAATATTCCAATTCCAGATAAGGTAGCCAAGCTTGAGGAAGTAATTCAAAATATTTATAATCAAACCCAACAATATGCTACCCTAGCTGCTTTTGGTAAGTACGTTCTCAATACCGATTTGACTAAAACCAAAGAGAACCTTATCAAATTCTTCGAAGCATTAATGCCTCAGGATTTAGAAACCTATATTAAAGACATTCTAATTCCTAAGTTTCGGGCAACTCTTTTATTGAGTGCAGCTATAGAGTTTCCTCGCAGTATCCTCCAGCCAGTTTACCCTGAAAATCACCCTAATTCCTTAGAGGTAATACCAATAAGTTCAGAAGATAGCTTTCCCGACAATGTATTGATTAGCTTTGGAGAAGTACTTTTCTATGCAGATACTGCGCAAGGCTTTGGCTACAATATGGAAGTAGTACTAAACACCCTCACCCCAGCTATGGTAGGGAATACAGGGTTAGTAATTGATATCCATAACCTCAAAATTGACCTAAGCACTAGAGAAAATATTGAGGAGGCCAATCAGGAAAATCGCCCTAACGAATTTATGGGGGTATATGTAGAACGAACAGAGATTTTCTTGCCAAAAAAATGGTTCAAGCAAGATACAGGGCAAACCTTGGCCATTACTGGAGAACGCCTATTAATTGGTACAGGAGGGATGTCAGGTACCATTGCTTTACGAGCAACTCAAGCCAGAGATACTACTGGAAAAGTAACAGACTACTATTCTGAATACATACAGTTCAATTATCCTATTAAAGTATTTAAAGACGGTAATGAGGTTTCATTACAATCATATGACGAATTACTCGCTCATATCAATGGATTAGAGAATAGACATCAGTTAAGCTTTAAGTATCCTTTGGAGGTATTTACGGTCAACGATAGTCACATTATCAAAAACAAATCAGAGTACAATGCACTTCTGAGTACTATAGACCCCAATAAGTATCTATGGTTCAACCTGGGACGCAATCCCGACAAGGCCTGGAGGTTGGGCTTCAAGCGCTTTGATATTTCTTTTTATCAGGGACAAGTAACCGAGTCAAACCTGAAAGCTCGCTTAGAAATCCCTAAATTTAAGAACCCAAATAGTGCTGGTCAGAAGGCCATTGTAGATTTAGAAGGGTATTGGAAAGACGAAGATGATTTTTATTTAACAGCGGCCTACTTACCCGATGGACTGCCTATCAATTTATTTAACGTACTCACCCTCAACTTGCTTTCCGCAGAATTGGGTAGAGACGATGGACGCTTTTTCATAGGAGCCTCTTGTGAGCTTTCATTCAATAACCCAACAATGAAAGAAATGCTCAAAGAGCGCAGCATCTCACTTCCCAACATTCGAATATACGAAGACGGTAGTTTAGAAATCACAGGTGGCAATGCATCTATTCCCGTGAATATCCCGCTCGGTTTGGGGCCTGTAGATGTCAACGTTACCGCCATTCACTTTGGTTCACATCAGCAAGAACATAATGGAGTAATGCGCAATTACAACTATTGGGGTTTTGATGGAGCCATTAGTTTAGATCCACTGGGCATTGATGCTCGCGGAGAAGGCGTTAAATTTTATTATACGACTGATAACGATGAACATGGGGGTTCAGGAGACTCCTTCTTACATATTCAAACCATCGAAGTAGATTTAATCATTCCTGGAAGTGCTTCTCCTGAATCTGCTACTGCTATCATTAATGGTATGCTTTCCATCCCTGCCCCTGGCAGTTCAGAAGCGTACGAAGGAGAAGTCTCGTTTAAACTTCCTCAATCTGGAATCACTGGAGGAGCTTCTATGAGTCTACAGCCACGTTATCCTGCATTTTTGCTAGATGCTCATGTAGATTTACCAGCTCCTATCCCCGTTGGGCCTTTGGGTGTGTATGGTTTTAAAGGACTAATGGGCTTTAGATATGTAGCCGAAAAAGAAGCTGTGGGCTTAAAGTCTGGTGAGGACACTTGGTATGATTACTACACCTATCCACCAAGAGGAGTACATCAATCTAAATTTAGCGGACCAGAAGACACCAAAGAATACAATTTCCCATTTTCTATTGGGGCTGGGGCAGTATTGGGCACTAGTTTTGACGATGGCACCAGCATTTCGGTACGCACCATGATGTTATTGTCACTGCCTTCACTGTTTTTGATTGAGGGACGTGCCAGCATATTGAATGCCCGACTAGGCCTTACCGATGACCGGGAACCTCCTTTCTTTGCTTTTATCGCCTGGGGTGATCGCTCTATTGAAATGGGGATGGGGGCTGACTTTAAAGTTCCTGAAAAAAGTGGGAGGATATTTGACCTTTACGCTGAGGTACAGGCGGCTTTCTTCTTCGACAATCCATCCAATTGGTATATCAATCTCGGGACTCAAGAAAACCCCAACACCGCACGAGTACTCACTTTGTTTACCGCTCAATCTTATTTAATGATATCAGCGCAAGGTATTCAAGCTGGGGCCCGAGCCGAGCTAGATATTCGTCGTCGTTTTGGTCCTGCCAAAGTTCGCTTGTACGCTTATATCGAGTTGGGTGGCTTTATCAGCTTTGAGCGTTTCCAGTTGGGTGGCTATATCAAGCTTGGAGGAATGATTGATGTAGACATTTGGATTATAGGAGTAAGCCTGGAACTCAACACCACACTATCCGCCGAAGCCGCTGAACCTTTCTTGCTATACGCTGAGCTTCAGGTAAGAGCCTGTGCTAAAATCATTTTCAAGAAAGTATGTAAAAAATTTAGAATTCGTCTTAAGTGGGAAAAAAATGGAACACTCAACAGAACACCTATTGCTCCATTGCCTCATCCAGATAGTGAAAATAAAACAGATCGCACCAAGGAATTAGTACAAGGGGTTCATATGCTTACCAATGAATCTTTTGCGTTGGATTACCTGGGACTCAATCTATCGGCTGAACCACAGGTATCAGCCATTACCAAAATCATTCCGCTGGATACTTATATTGACATCAAAACCGTCAAAGGTTTGATTCCTGGAGCGGTGTCAGACAAAATTGGCGGGCACACTGGCGGAGCTGCCGGTTATACCGATCTTATACCACCTCAAAAAGTAATGGCAGGAAGAGAACTTCGTCAGGTAAAACACAAATACTCGATTGAAGATATAGAGATCAAGGCCTGGAACGGAACTGAATGGATAGATTATCATCCTTTTGCTGCCTTGGTAGATAAGAGTGAGCGTCACAATGTACAAAATCTAAAGATTGGCTACTGGCAACGCTCAGGAGAGCAATACAATGCCATTCGTTTGTTGGCAACTACCCCTTTTAGCTTTACCGAAGCCAGTGAGCCAGGCTGGTTTATTCCTGAACAATATGGTATCACCGCTTCTGAACTATTTTGTGCAAGTACACCTAAACCTCTTGCCTGTGCCGATTTCCTCAATAAACAAGTGGGCACTCGATACTTCCCTCCTATTCAGTACCCGGCTCACTTCATTAACGGGGCTTACTTTACACTGGAAGGGGAAAGGTTCATTGCCATTGATCGAGCCCCCGATGGGTCTTATATTATCAATAAAAGCCTGGCTTATTTTGAGATTTCAAACCTCCCTAACTCATTTAATTATGCACAATCGCTTTGTTTTGATCACAAAAACAAACTCGTCATTATTTTACCAGAGCCTTCGGTAGAGGTACGTCTTAAACTTAACACGGTTACTCAGGGAGTTACCATTACTTATTACAAAACGAATGGTACTCAGGATTATCAACCTGTATATGAACAGGTTACCGAGCAGTACTTGTCCGCTAGTGCGTTAAATTCAGAAGTCATTTATCCAGCTCCTGTAGATCCTACAAACCCTGTATTCATAACTAAAGTTGTGATTACCCCTGGCGATATTGTGCCTCCAATTGTGGTAGAACCTGTTCAAGAAGCATTGAGAACTGTCACCAATACAAGAAATGCTGATTTACCTGTTTTTAAAACTACCTTACAAGAGGTGTGTTGGCTAGGTCTGGAAGATTTTGAATATAACCAAACCATTCCAGGGCAAGCCAAAGTAGAAGGAGAGCAAGAAGCCATGCAAGAGGGCGCCGAAAAAACTGTTCAACCTATTTGGCGACCTAATACTAACTACTATATCCGTTTCCGTTTGCAGGATACTGTAGACAATGGAGCCAATACGGGAACGTTTGATTATTTCTACGGATTTAAAACAGCAGGGCCAGTGGGGCACTTCCACAATGATACCGACGTAACTTATGGAAATGAATACAACGCCGATGGGTCAATTGCCAACCGGGAAGGTGGCAAACTCTTGAATCCAGAAAAATACCCACTTACTTCATTGCGTCAGTACATTGACTACAACCGCTCTTATCCCAATGCGGATGGGAACTTATTGCAAGCCAAACCCTCGTTTTATGACAATGGACAGTGCAATATTAATATCTATTTCAATAAACCTTTGGCTTATCATATGCTTTCTGGTTGGCCAGCCTATGGTCCAAATGATAACTTACCTCCTCTTGCTGGAGAATTAAATATTGCTATCAAAGATCCCGCAACAAATGTGATTATACCTTATCCGCTACCTGTAGATTATGAAGAAGGATTGCTCCCAGGATCTACCTCTCAATGGCAAGACGACGAAGACCCAAGAATTCCATTAGACCTTCAGGGAATTAACCAACTCATCGATCACATTCAAGGCAATAGTGGCTTTATTAATTGTACATTAACATTAGGAGAACCTATTAGCCCTACCAGTAAGACTTATTCGGTGAGCTTAACTCATTTGAAACCTCGTAAACTTTATACTGTTTTATTATACAATGCTTTTGATAAAAATGCTTCTAACTCGCTCGAGGATATAGAGAATGCCTTGGTACATCAGTTTGTATTTCAAACTTCACGTTATGCCAATTTCGATGAGCAGGTAATGAGTTATTGCCTCAAAGATCCTGATAATGTAGATGTACAAGCTCCTGTTCGTGAAGCAATATTTGATATCTCGGTGCCATTAGATAGCGATGCTATTGATATAGCATTTGCTCTGGTGAATGGAGATACCACTGCTGGCGGGAATGATTTAGCTACTCAATATCCTCACTTGTTTGAGCGAGTAGTTGAGGGAGTATTAGGATTACCAACAATTGACCCAGCCCAAACAACTGAGTTTAACCTCATCAAGAATAGCAATAGCAGTACAAAAGATACCATTGCGATACTCATTCGTAACCCAGAGCCTTTTAATCTTCCCAAGATACCCATTGAGGTAATACAAGACACTATTGGGGTAATGATCGATGATAAAACGGTAGACTCGAATTATGTAGTCTTACATTCTAAAGATTATTCTCAGGCATTGGTAATGTACAATAGTGAAGACAAGAAAATAGCGGCTACTTCTCTTAACTTCCAGTTCCTGTATAAAACCTGGAATAAACAAGAATTAGCTTATTTGGCGGAATCTGGCAATACAATCTATTTACCAAACATTCAACTTAACTAATCAGCAAATCATGGCTTTTTTTAATAATTATACAAAAAACCAATACAGCGTATTTTTTGACGCTACTCAAATAGATGATCAGATATACAGTGTTGGAAGAATTTCTGACGGTAACAAGTTCTTAGGACTTGTTACCAAAGTAGCCAGTAATGGTCAAACAATTTGGGAGAAATCATACCTTGTACAGGGTTTGTCAGAAGGAGTACAATTCAAAAAAGTAGTTCCCTGTATCAATGGAGATATATTAGTAATGGGGCTAATTGATGGAACATCCAACTCCATTATACTTACCCGAATATCGTCCAATGGAGCCATAGTTTGGCAGAACTTATACACGGGTTTTAATGTGTATGATGGTTATCTGATTGACCTTCCTTTCGATCAGTTTTATCTGGTAGTAGCCAGTACTCCCAATGCGTCAGGATTTGGTGGCCAAACTTCTCAAAATGTGCAATTAATGGCCATTTCGGGGACAGGAGACATCCTGGGGCAGCATCCTACACTTATGAATAGCATTAATGGCGCTACTTCCGATGGAAGTCAATTACTAGTATATGGGCAAGTCAATGATACCCATGGTGCCTGTTTTATTTATGAATTCAATCGTGGTTTCAATCTTACCAACCAATTTTCTATTGGGGATTCGCGCGGTGTAACGGACATCTACAAGGTAGCCTACCAGGGAACAGATTTAGTGATTGGTGGTAATATTCAGGCAAGTGCCAAAGGGGAATATAACTTTATCACTAGAATCCCCCCACCCAAAACCCCAAGTGGTACCTTACCGGCAAAAGGTTACACTTTTTCCAGGGGTGGGCAATTTGCTCTGGCTCCTAATGGAGGCCTTTATTTGGGACAAAGCGATGGTTCATCGCTTTTTATCTCAGCAGTCAATAGCTCCCTACAAACAGTCTGGTCTAAAAAAATAGACGCTTACCTATTGGGCATTAGTTATGTGGGCAACGACAACGTGATAATGTTTGGGAAAACGGAATTGGTATCGCTGGCTCCAGACCTGGAAAGCTGTAAAACAACGCCGTCTTCTCAAATGGAGTTACTTGACGGTTTGTTATACTTCGGTTCGGTGAATAGTACACCCGCATTTGGTATACAGTTTTCCAGTAAAAGTGCTACTTCACTTACTCAAGATCTTACTTCTCAGATAGAAGAGATTTGTACTTTTGGTGGCGGTGGTGGTGACGATGGCGTGGTTGTCAATGAATCTACCGTTTTCCAATCACCTTACCTTCATCTACAGGCAGTAGGTTCAACTGGTGTAGATAGTACCCGAGGCATACATCTTCGGTGGATGTTTAGAGACGTGTTGGGCGACAAACATTTGCCCAAAGGAGATGCTGCTGCCACCCCCCACAACTTTAATAAACCCAACGATGTAGTAACCCTGTATCGTGCTCCTTATCAAAAAGTGACTACTACTCTGTCATTTGCAGAGGTTCCTGCCGAAATAGACGACGCCAATGCTACCTGGATTTACCGCTTTGCGGGGAATCGGGAGTTGTTTGTTTACTTTCGAAATACTGCTAAATACAATGAAGTACGTGCCAATAACCCACTCAGTGGTGCACAATATGTGTCTCACTTCGTCAATGAATATGGTAGCAATGTTATCGAGATTGAGAACAAGAAGGAACAATTTTTTGCCGTAGAATTTACCATAGATGAGGACGAAGATGTAGCGCGTTTGCTTACCGAAACGCTCTCGGTAGAAGATAATGAATTACTCACTGTAAAGGCTGTATCAGCCCGCAATGCTTTCACCTTTGGCGTAGATACCGAGCTAAGATTGGTCTGTGAAAACGGGCGTAGTGTACGTTTACAATCCGAAGGTGCCACCTTAGAAGCAGTTCATTTTGAGTTTTATAACGATTTTATTGCGCATAGTATTGATACCAATAGCTGGCAAAAGATAGATGATTACTCACTATCCCTAGATGATAATGTTGCTTTTGCCCGTCTGGACCCTAAGGAAGAACCTTCCCAGGATTCGGTAGTAGATAATAGGTGGAAACGTTTTAACGGTGATGCTTATGTTCAGGTGGATAACTACAAGGACAAGTGGAACCGTGTAACGAAAACCTGGGATCGGAACATCAAGCAAGTAGTTAGTCACTATATGGAACTAAGTGATCAAGCTAACAATCCTACCGCTATCGAACAAGTAAGCCTGGAAGATGGAGGAAGCTTAGATATTTCTAACCTGGATTTGCTCAATTTGGCTGCTTATGATTACCATGTAGCTCGTATGTTGGGGCTAGGTTGTTTAGATACCAATTCCAGCATTATGAGCGGTACTTATGTGTACATTATCAGTTATACCACTCTAGGTGATCTGGAAGATGGGCAAGGAGCTCGAGAGGTACAACACCTTACAATGAGCTTACCCACCACAATCAATGATCAACGATTGCCTCTTCCAGTGAAACTAAAAGAAGTAGTTCCTGGTGCATTTTTTGGCAATGGAACCAATGGGGAAAAGTTAACCGATGAGGAAGGGTATACCCAAAATGGGGAAAGTCGTTATGTGTCTTTATATATTGAGGATTTGCCTGAAGACTTCATAGAAACACCTTTTTATCAAAGCAGTGAAGAGTTTTCGGCTGCTGATTATACCTATCCAGTATATGCGGGGTTAGAGTATGGTACGACCAATGGTGTCTGGGTAAAACCAGAACTGGCACACGATACTACTTATAAGTATGAGGCTACTGATGGTAGTTCTATATTTGAAACCCGTCCATTGCAATTGCCTGAAGCTAACCAGGCATTGTTTGTACACCGACAAGCGATAAGTGGTACGCATTACTACCGAGCTTATGGTATTAATTTATTTTCCAGAGCCACTTTGAGTGAGCAATCAAAATCTATTGCCACCACTATTCAGCCCAATATTAGCTTACAGCCCCCTTCGGAGGTAAACTCGTTACTTATTCGGGAAGAAAGGCCCCTCTTGTTGTCATCAAAGTCAGAGCAAAACCTTTTAAAAGCCATCCCTGACAAAGACGAACACGGTAATAACAATGATAAAACTTTGATTCGCCTTACGTTTGACTATCATACCTACCAGGATATGATTGTACGCTCGGTACCTTCAGACTCACAGTTGAATGACAGTCAATTATTAGATAGCAATGCCATTTACCCTGATAGTCAGGAGGTTTTTGCAGAGCAGGCAGAAGTCTTTTTCCGTAATCAAGTACCACATCAGGTAAGCGGAAAAGCCATTTCAGTCGCGCCCCACCCTACCAATGAGTTACTATCCATTGTGAGAGTGGATGAGTATTTTATGGCTAGTGTTGGTAAAAGGTTAATACCTGAGATTACTCCTGGCACGGAAGGCAATTACATAGGCGGTACATTTGCCTTGGGCAAACAGCAGCACTTGATTCAAGATGTAACCCTGGAAGCAGGTAAACCAGTATTTACCCTTTATAAAAAAGAAATTGGAGATGCACTCATCAATAACCTCCCCACTGCCAATGCTGATAACCTGCAGGCCATTCAAATTACAGGCGACGGCTTGTTTATGGTAGTAGAAAACATGCAAAACCCAAGTAGTTGGGGAAATCACAATCCAGTGCTTCCAAGTATCAAGATTGGTAATAACTGGCCTATCCATCGAGAAGTGATAGAGCTTCAAGATGTTGATAGTACAACTCGCCAAATTGAAAAGACCAGAGGTATATGGAATCAAAATGCGACTATTGCTGAAGAGCTCGAGCCAGTAACCCAAACTGATGCAAATGGTAATCCAGTTTTTGGTAGCGATGGACAAGTGATGACCAATATGGAGCATCGTGGTTTATATAAAATAACCCTAACAGGCCAACAATTGGCCCAACATTCTCAAGTCAATGTAGAATGGTTTCGCGGCATTGTCAGAGTGTTTACACAGGGAAGTTTAGGAGCTGGTTTGCCCCAAAAAACTCGCAAAATACTCAAAGTACTAAGAATCGATAATATAGAAGGACCTCAAGATACGGTAGTTTACGCGCAGGACAGTAACTTTTCGTCTGATGCAGGGTATGATTCTATTCAAACCGGTACTGGTATTTCGGTGAATTTTTATCCTGGCTATCGGGTATATCTTTATGCCAACCCAGCCCATCATCTGGATGAAAACCATGTATTACCTGCTGCAGGTGAAGGTACGCGTTATAGCATATTTGGTTTGCGTAGCTTAAACGCAGGTCTACCACAACACACTTCTAAGATAAGTGTGCCAAGCCCTATGTTTGCCCAGGAAATGATCACGGCCAAAATGCCTGAACAACCGCTGGGAGCACTGTATGCTACACGTCCCGATTTCTTTGGGCGTTCTACTTATACTTTTACCACTCAATACCAACACAAGCCCCATGGTGTGTTGTTTTATCGTGCCAATGAGGAGGTAATGTTGCATGCGATTTATGAAAAATCAACAGTGAAACAAATCAGGGCAGATTTACAACTTCTGGGAGGCAACAAAGAAACCTACGTGGTGAACCGTTGGCAAAACTTTGTAAACTTTACTGAACTAGCCACGGATGGGAATTATAAATCCTGGGAAGATTATCGTTTTCCAAACCCTGATAAAAGAGCTTTGTTTGAGTGGGCCAGGGATATCTCAATCAGCTTAGGGAAAACCTTCATTCCTGAACAAGACTGGGGCAATGTTCCTGTGGGTGATACTCGCTTGATTGATTTTGTCAAAGGTGCTTTATACAATGTGTTTGTACCGCTTACCCGAGTACCTGTTATTTACCAGCACATTAATGGTGGAAACTATCAGCCTGTCAACAAAAAACAAGTGATACGTGATAAAAACGGATACGTGTTACCTCCAACTCACGCTGATTTTGACATGGCTCCTATGATGAAAATCGTAGGTACGGCTCCTCACAAAACTCAGTTTACTGATTTTAACCTGGATGGTGCTTCAGACAACCTTTATTTTTATGGGGTAAAAGAACTGGACACCCAGATGAAAATGGGAGATTTTAGTCCGTTGTTGGGTCCTATTAAACTGGTAAATACCAACCCGCCTGAGGCACCAGAGGTGAAACGAATTATGCCAAGGTTAGAGAATGTAATATTAGACACCCCTCCTGCAGTGCAAGTAGAAGTCAATGCTTATCCTGCGGTGCAAAATATCCGAAAACTCAATATATACCGGGCTTTTAGCAAGTTGGAAGCGCAATCGGTACGTACTATGCAATTGGTAGATACGGTGGATCTGGAAGAAAACGATCTACTGAATGAGAGTGTATGGAAAGTAGAGGATACTTTTGCCGACTTGGCAGAGGTGCCTTATGGTGAGGGACTTTTTTATAGAGTAACAGCAGCTCGCAAAGTAGAATATGCTAAGAAAGGGAATGCAAGCGATATTGTGGTGGAGTATGCTCCCTCGCAAGCTTCTAAAATCCTGGGAACGTTGATGGTAGAGGTGACCAACCCACCTACTCCAGTATTGAGCTATACTTCGGGGGTTGTTAATACCAACGCAGAAATACCTGAGGTGGTACTCAGTTGGGAAAAAACCTGTTACAAAGGCAAATACCACTTGTATAAAATGAATGCAAAGGGTAACTGGGTTAAAATTTATGAATTTGCCAATGCTGCCAATCAGCCAAATGTGCAAGTACCCTTGCAAAGTACTGACCTCAACATGGATCGCTTATTGGTTCGCGACGAAGACAACAACTTAGTCTATCACCATTTCAAAGTAGTGGCGGAAAACACTTCTGGCTTATTGAGTACTCAAGAAGAGATTCTGACGATATATTCGGAGGCAGAGGTACCAAGTTATAGTATAAGTTTCAATGGCAATGATGCCTACCTTGAGTCGCAGCCTGGTTTTACTCAATGGGGAAAATCACAGGCATTTACGATGCAGTTCTTTGTGAAGGATTTGGCGGATACTGGTGGTGCAGGTATTGCACATAATCCACTGTTTAGTAGTGTGCCCAGTAAAAGTGGAGGAGGAATAACGTTGGCTTATAGAAGTGGGGATTTCTTGGTATCTATGCAAGCGAATTCTTCTAATTATAATTCCAGATACTTCACAAGGGGTTTACCTCTCTCCGAGATCACTCATATTACATTGGCTTATGATGGAAGTGGCACTGCCGATGGTTTTACGCTTTACTTAAATGGAATGCCTCAGCAAGTAGCCAATACTTTTAATAGACTCGGATCACTTGAAATACCTGCTAATACTTCGTTTACACTTTGTCGGGGGTATTCCTGGGTTGGTCCTTTAAATTATGCACAGGCCAAAATGCAACGCTTTTCGGTAGTTGATTACCAAAAAACTGAAGGTGATATTTTAAATGATATGAATGCTGGTGCTCAATCGGTAGGAACAGACGCTTATTTATTGGCCTATGATTTTAATATAGGTACCGATGTACAGTCTACGGTTATTCCTGGCTTGTCGGGGAGCCCTGATCTAAACCTAGTCAAAGGCACATTTGTACTTACTTAGCAGCAATCAATAGATCAACTAAAAGGCAGCAATCAAAAATTGTTGCCTTTTTTATTGCTCAATACTCTAAAGGTTAAACACATTTCAACCTTTAGGATTATATCTAAAACCAAGAAAAAAGTATATTTACTGCTTATGTAAAAAATATTTTTATGACCCAGAGAGCAGAATTTACTCACCAACATGTGATCATTACTGTACTATTATCACTCGTAACATTGGGACTCTACATCCCTTTGTGGTATATCATAAATCGTCAGGCCATTAACACAATGGTTGAAAACAAAAGGCTATCCATGATCGGCCCTATTACTGTACTTGTGCTGTATGGATTGAGCACTATTTTTTCTATCATTACCCTATTTACTGATTTATTTGGAGCAACAGAAGCCGTCAACCAATACTATGCTAATATTGATACATTAATCACTTACATTGGCCTAGTCTGGACTATTATCCTATCATTCCAGGTACAGGCAATTTTTAAAACATATTGTCAGGGCAATGAATACGCTATTGGTTTTGTCGGGCTATTTACCTTCTTCCTTGGAATTTTTTATCTACAATTTAAAGTAAATCAACTCATTCGTTACGAAGAAATCCAGGTATGGGACATAGACAGCATTGGGCAACATTTGGAAAATGACTAGGTGGGCTTCGCAAAACACCATTGAAACATTTTACTTAAAAACAAAGATAGTCGAATTGAATTCGGTAAGACTTTTTTTATAATTTTACCCGATAAGCGATGAATTCCTGTGAGCCAAAACACAATTTTAGATCAAAAAAAATTTTTGGCATTTTTTTTAACATATATAAATGACCACGAACGAGTAACATTAGCAGAAACACCTATGCTTGGATTTAAAAATTCACTTAATAAGAAACTACACAAACAACTAGCACCTTTTTATTCACAAAATGACATTAAAAAGGCAACGGAGTACTATATACCTACTCAATGCCAAAATATAGCACCCTCGAAAGAACATGAGCCAGGTCATACCCATGCATTTGCTACCAAAGAGGACTTGATTCCTTTTTTTATTGAGAAAGCTTTTAAGAATAAAAGTATTCAGGATCGTTTTTTTATCATTTTAGCGGATTCGGGGATGGGTAAAACCACCTTTATGATCAATCTTTACGCTTCTTTTGTAAAAAAGCACGGCCACGACAATATCATTTTGATTCCGTTGGGTAACCCTGAATCTCTTAAAGAAGTAGAGGCTGTACAACCTGCCAGGCGAAAAGATATTATCTTGCTGCTGGATGCATTTGATGAAGACAACATGGCCATTAAAGATTACAAAGCCCGTCTTAAAATCATTCTAACCAAGGCCAAAGACTTTAAAGAGATTATTATTACTTGTCGTACCCAGTTTTTCCCCTCGGAAGTAGAAGAGCCCCGCGAAACGGGTATTTTGAAATTTGGCGATGACGGAGGTGAGTATACCTTCCGTAAATTATATATCTCTCCTTTTGACGACAACGATATCAAAAAATATTTACGAAAGAAATATTCGTTTTTTCAGAAAAAGAAACAGCAAAAAGCCACCGATATTGTGCAGCAATCTCCCAACTTAATGGTGCGTCCGATGTTGTTAAGCTATATTGATGACCTGATTGAGTCAGGACGTAGATATGAGCGTACTTACCAGATTTATAAGGAGTTGATCAAAAAATGGATAGATCGAGAAGTACAACGACGCCCCAAAGACAAAAAGGAATATCAGAAACAATTGTATAAGTTTTCCCGGGCCATTGCGATCAATATCTATGAAAATCACAAAAAACGAGGAGGTTTCTTTGTAGATGGTAATGAGGTATTGCACTTTGCCCGCCAGCAAGGAATTGATTTGCAAGAACTTGAGCTCAAAAGTAGATCACTACTCAACCGTGATGTGCAAGGAAAATATAAGTTTTCGCATAAATCTATCCTTGAGTATTTCCTGGCAATGGAGGCTTTTGAGAATGATAATTTTATCAAGGACGGAAATTTTGAAGGGATAGAGCAAGCCGAGTTCTTTTTACAGGAAATGTTTTATGATCGGGCGCGCAAGCTGGACGGAGAGTTTCGTTTAAGCACCAATGTGACCAATCAGGCGTTTTCGGAACTTAAGCTACCTGACATGAAAAAGGTGGTTTTTGTATCTATCAAAAAAATAGATTCGCAGATTCTAAAAATCCTCAAAGGATTTACAAACCTGGAAATATTATCGCTTTACAATGTTTCTATTATGCAAAACAAGCTTAAGTCGTTTTTGTATAATTCAGAGCTAAGCATTACCCGCAAATACCTGATCGATGCCAGTTTTGTCAAAGATTTGAGTCATTTGCGTAAGGTAGATATGAGCCATAACCAAATTACGGATACCCTCATTTTTGAGAATATGATTCAACTAGAGCAATTGAATCTAAGCAATAACAAGATTAGCAATATCAAGGCTTTGGGCAAGTTGGATCAAATCACCGATCTGAACCTCAACAACAACCGTATTGCAGATGTATCGGCTCTGGTAAGTTTGCGTCGCCTTAATAACCTTAAGCTGCAAAACAACAAACTGAGAAGTGTAGAAGAGCTTAAAGATTTTAATCAATTGATTTCGCTCGACATCAGTGAAAACGACCTTGATCCTCAGGAAGTAGAGTCGCTTAAAGAAGCACTCCCTAAATGTAAAATCACTTTTTATTAAGCTGTAAATATTAGAAAGCCTTCAACCAACCTTTATGCACTTGTCAAGCTTTTGACATCGCCCATCCTCTCTTGAAAAGCACACTCGAGCAGTGGCCAATATCTGCTATCGATCAGAAAAAATGCAACCCCTCCCAAATTAACCAATCATTAGAGCAAGGAAGAATCTTTATTTCTCTCTATTAACTTTACAATCACAACCCATTACTAAGAGTTTGAACTCGTCTCGACTTTTTGAATGTTTGTGAAAATTATTGCTTTTGTTCAGTGATTAAGAGATTTTTTTGAGGCATAGCAGCGCTACGGTGATAACCGAGTCTGCAGCTTTGCTGCGACGAGCTCTGCTTTAGCTAAAAAATTTCGAAGTCAATGAGTAAAATGAATGATTTGTAGCTCATTATTAAAAGTCGAGATGAGTTCTTTGTTTAAATTTTCGTTTACAGTGTATTTTTTGAAGCATTTTGGGATTAGATGCGTCAAGTTTTGAAGAAATAGCCTAGCTATTGCTGATAACCGAGCCTCTGGCGAGCTCTGCCTTCGGCTAAATATGACGATATATAATCAAAAAATTCTCGTAAAAGACCTGATTAATGAGCCGAGCTTTGGCGAGCTCTGCCAACGGCTAATTTTATACAAGCTCTAATAACTAAACACTTATTAAAAATGAAAATCTGGCCTTATTTTGTGGCACTGGTAGTTTACCTGGGCTGCACAGGACAAACTCAACCTGATGCATCTAATACCACTCAATCCTCTCAGTATATCCAAAAAGTTGATGCACTCTTCAAAAACTTTAATCATAAAAACTCGCCAGGATATGCTATAGTCATTACCAAAGGCGACAAAATACTCTACAAAAAAGGCTATGGCATGGCCAACCTGGAATATGACATTCCCATTGGTACCCAATCGGTCTTTAGTATAGCATCAGTATCTAAGCAATTTACTGGGGCGGCTATTGCCTTGTTGATTATGGATGGTAAACTTTCGCTAGACGATGATGCCAGCAAGTATATTCCCAAACTCAAGAAATACCCCTACACAATCCAAGTCAAACATTTATTGTACAATACCAGTGGCTTACAAGATTACATTCGCCTGCCCCGCTCTAGCGGTAAATCCTGGAGTACATTCAATCATTTTGATATTGAGGAAGCCATTGCCACTTCGTTTAAACAGGATACACTCCTTTTTAAGCCTGGAAAGCAATGGAATTATTGCAATGTAAACTTTATGCTACTCAGCCAAATTGTGGAAAAAGTTACAGGAAAGAAATTTTCAGCATTCCTGAAAGAGCGAATTTTTAAGCCCTTGAAGATGAATCAAACTCTGGTAAATGATGATATTACCAATATTGTCAAAAACCGGGTAATGCCCTATAACTACCGTACCCCAGAAAACATCAACGCTTATAAGCAGGTAGGTATTAAGCTCAACCAGCAAGGCAAGTTTATTCAGCACTGGCGTACATCGCCCCATTATGGAGGGAGCGGAATTATGACTACGGTAGAAGATTTGGCCAAGTGGTCTATCAATTTTTATAGTAAAAAGTTTGGCGGGCAACAGTTTTACGACCTCATGCACAAAACCCTCAAGTTTGAACACTCCCGTGATAATCAAGCATTTGGGCTATACATTGGCAATTTCAACGGACGGCAAATCGTAGCTTGGGATGGTGGTGCGGCGGGCATTAGCTCACAGCTGATGCGCTTTCCCAAAGAGGGGATTGGTATCGTATGCTTGAGCAACTTAGGTACTGGGAGAGCCTCCGAAAAAGTAAATCAAATTGCAGATATATTGATTGCGGAAGGAGTAATGTAGGGCATTATGGCTCTATTGTTTTATTGTTGAATGGCTGCGCGATGCATTGCGCAACCATTCAACAGTAGAACACCATTAAAATATATAGGCTTAGATGTCATCAACTAATATCCTGTATTTCGATAATTTTATCTTCCTGAAATTTAAAAACCGACCGTCCATTCAGTTTTATTTTTTCACCCGCCTTGAGCCCATTGGGCAGGTTCTGAGCCAATACTCCTTGATAATCTATTTGTATAGTAACAGACTCATCGCTAAAATCTACCTGTGTAATGGTTTGCTGCCGCTCCGAAAAGATGGCTTTGGCCTGATTGGCTTGGTTTTCAAAGGCTGCTTTGCCTGCCAGTTCCATATTGACTTCATCATTGGCAATGTTTTTAAACACTACCTCGGGGTGCAAATTTTTGAGCATCCCTACCACGTCAAAGGCATTATACGCCTGCACGTAATCTTCTATCAGTGATTGTTTTTGTTGGTTAGTAAGCATAGTTCAAGCTAATCAATTGCCTGGGTTTTCTCAAATATTATGATTGAGTGTTTTTCATTGAAAGATTGAAGAAAGGTCATAGAGAATGGTTTAACCTTTTATCTAAAAAAGCTACTTTTCTTAGTTCATCAGTCCATAGGGATAGGTTAGGTCTGAAAATAAACATTCAAAAAAAGATGCATTGTTTTCTTCAGCACAATCGGTATTTAGCCCTTGTTGTCTTGTATTTAAGAACTCCCAATCTAGCATTTGATACCCATATGATCTTAAAACATTTGTCACCTTTTTCACTATACCAGACTCAAAATCAGTTAATTCGCTCAAAATATCCAGTTGTGAAGCTTTACTGGGTACAGAACCTCGTTCACAAGAAGTAAATAAGTAAAATACTGGCAAAAACCAATTGATCCACACTTGACAAAAATGAATTTCTTCACCATTACTTAGTTGCTCTGTAAAATCCCAATCCTCAACCTTTATGATTTCAGGGTTCAGAACAATCGTATAAATGTCTGAGATATCTCCTAAGTTTTCGGAATCTACGACATCATTACAGAGATTGTTTTTTACTGATTGACTTATATCTCCCCAAGCATTGATAGGACGATCAATGTCTTGGACAATCTCTTTATAAATATTTGAAACGATAGCATCTTCCCAAACAAAAGCTTGAAGCCTGGGGATGAGTTTTTTTCGCTGGTGTGTAAAATGCGTACTAATAAATTGTACTATCTTTTCTTGTTTCATTGATCACTATTCGTGGGTTACAAAACGCTCGGAATCTACTTCAGCAATTATCTCTGTGATTACATTAAACTCTATTCTACCAAAACTACTATGTATGGTTTTGGTAAAGTCTAAACAAAAACGTGGGTAATTTTCGTCATAATTTACACTCCAGGTACCACAAATTTTAGCAGATATTTTCAAACACTTAAGTACTGCAGTATCAAAGTCGTCCTCTCCTAAATTAGTCTCAATTGTAAATGTATAGGAGTTCTCTATTTTCCAATATTTTTCTAAGCCTACCAACTCAGAACCAGGCATTTGCTCTAATAGCAATTCTGCTATTTTCTGGGCCTTTTCTTTCTTATTTTGGTTCTGGGTAAAGAATGTCCAGGTAATTTTTTTCATTCTTTCTTCTTCACAAACTTTTGCACAATCGTCTCTAGATTGGCAAAGTCGGTTTTCTTTTTCAGGTAATTATCTAGTTTGGGATCACCCATATTTTGCACTCTGTAATTAGGCAAATACTGTTTAAAGTTTAAAGATACAAAAGTGTCTACAATGCGTTCTTTGAGGCCATGAGGTACATTATATTTACGAATAATAGAGTTCTCTATGCCAATGTGAGTAATTTCGTGAATGAGGGTATTGATTGGATCTTTGTATTGCTTGAATTTGCCATCACGTGTAGTAAAAATAATGATAGAACCCTGATCGGGATCATAACTCCCCCCCGGCCCATACAAGGTCAACGTTATCTGATAGGTTTTATACATCTTGAATGGCCACTTGAACTTCATTTGCCCGATTTCATTCACCATTTTATTCAACAAAGGCAAATTTTTCTGAGTGGCTGCATACCCTGCCTCATAATCGGTCTTACGGTACACCTTATCAACTACAAACTTTTCCAAAGCAGCATAATCTTCATCTGTTAGCTGATTTTTGCGAGCTTTAGCTTTTAGTTTTTCCATCAAAGGCCCCCTAGGTAAGCTCAATTGATAATTATGTTTTTCAAAAAAGCCAATATCTCGAATATTTCTCCAAATGTAGCCTGCTTCGGTTTTGGCAGTAGGAATGTTTACCTGTACTTTACTTTGGCTAAACACCATACTGGTAACCAACAAAAAAACAGCAATGCAATAGATTTTCATAAGGTTAGTTTTACTTTGAAATGTGACACATAAAAATTTATGCTCGTTGCTAAGGACAGTAATATTTTAGACTAGTCGCATAAATTTAAGTATTTTGTTCTTTTTGATACTCTTCCAAATACCTAAAAAACAATTCTAAGGCCTGGTATTCATCATTTTGAGCTTCCTCCATAAGCACTACTTCCCAAAACGATACTTTGGGATTTCCTTTTTTGTGCAGCAACCATTGAATAAACCCTTGTTCTCCAAAAAAGCCATCATCATTGATTTGTGAACGCCCGATACTATAGCCCAGCAAAAAAGTAGACAAGGCCGAAAGCTTGGGCTCTTTCAAAAACATTCCTGGGCGCTGTTGTAAATGCTCTAGCAGGAATTTAGTCAAAGTTTTGGGATCATTATTTTCCATTTCATCACTCAATTATTTGATAGTTAATATAGAAGTCAACGAATTGTTGCTGGTTTTAATCTTTTGTAGTCTATTATTTTGCCCCACTTAGACATAAAAAAAGCAGGAATTTCTTCCTGCCTTTGGGTAATAATTATAAACGAAGGTTACTTATTCTTCTTCTTCAATCAAACTAGATAAGTATTTTAGGTCAGAGGGTGCGCCATTGTGCTCAAAATCAAACTCTTGAGTGAGCCTTTGTATTTTCTCGGGAGTCGTAAAAATGTACATTGCCGTTTGACCACCAGCATTCATCTCCTGGAAATACTCTTCGCTTTGCTGGCGAATCAAAGATAAGTTTACCGCAGCCGCAATGGTAGAGCAATCATACCAATCGTCTTGATGGTCAGGATGAAATTTCACTTTGAGATCATCTATCTGGAAGGTCACCGAAATTACCCGATGCTTTCGCTGATACTGACGTACATCTTTGGGGCAGAATTTACCTTGACTATGTGCGGCAAACTCTTCAATCAACCGAGTATATTGTAATGGCAATACACCTCCTTCTGAATCGTAATAAAAAAGTACTCCTGCCCTTTCTAATAAATATTGCACCTTCTCATTAGGATCAAAAAACAATTCGTCTCCTATATTTTCCAACAACTCCTCATTCGCAATATCTTCTGGAATAAGCTCCATCGTTCTAAGGGCTTCTACCAGTTCTTCATCCGTTTTATGCACATACTTCAAAAACTTCTTTACCTCCGTCCAGCTCTTTTCGGTCGTATAAAACTGTGCGGTTTCTTCTATATCATCAGTACCCATGATCTGCTGAATAGCTATTGTCAGGTAAAACTTTTCTTGGTATTCCCAGTATTTTTTACCTTCATAATGCGCCAAAATCCATTGTACCAATGCTTCATCCTGAGTATTTTCTGCCGCTAACCCAAAGGCCTTTACGACTTCCTTTTTAAGATTTGGGTAAATTGTTTTGAGGTAGGGAATTGCTTCATAGCCTGCAACTCGGACATAACCCAGTATCAAGGCTTCGCAGTCATAGTCTATGCTTTTGGCTACATAATACCGTACTGCTTCTTCCATCCCTTGTTTGATCAATGATAAGTGTTGGGCCTGCCCATACTTGGCCAAAAATAATAGAATAGGTCTTTTGTTATTTTCAGGATCTTTTTTGTGGAATTCTTCTTCTGATAAAAAATGGTAGGGATACTTTTCCAGGTATTCGTCAAATATCGCTAGTATCTCCTCTGGTTTCGTAAGAACAGCTTGGGCCAATACGTTGATCATCCATTCGTGTTGCTCTTCGGGCGGGGCTTCCTCCCCGATTAACATGTCTTTCAATTGTTTGATTTGCGACGAGTGCAATTCTTTCAAACCTGGCAGATAATAAGTGGCAATTTTTGTCTTTTGCTCTACGCTTAGTGGATTTTGTTGCGAAATCAACAACTCTAATAAGGCTTGTTTATAGCCAGGCAATTTACAAGAACCCAGAAAAGTACAAACCGTATCGCATAATTCTCTTTCTCTTAGGTGCTTATAGATGTATTTGAGCAATTCAGGCTCTTTCACTTTTCTTATATAGTGTTCATAAGAGTCCCAATGTTCATATAGTTTTTTAAGTGTTTTGGTGTTGTTCTTTTTGAAGATTTGGAGAATGAGGGCATAGTCTCCGGTTTTGTTATAATGACTAATAGCTTTGGCTGACTTGAGGTTATGGGATTTAGGCTTGGGGTTGGCAATTGTGTCATTTGTGAGGGATTCGTTCTGGAAAAATCTCACTTGATTTTTATGTCGGTAAAATAGTGAACTACCACCAAACAATGCTTCTTCTTTTTTTTGATAGGTTGTGATAATGTGATTCATAGAGTGTTGCGTTATCGATCAACAAATAATTTTGGCACCGAAAATAACGCTTCTCTTCCAACAACCACTTGTCGAATCATGGGCAATATTTAAATTATTTTTTTTGATAAATATTTTTATCTACAGCTCACAATTTGAGCAATCTAAATATTCTACGCCCACTTTTTGGTTTATGATCCAGGTCATAAACTCCTACACCCCTACCCCATACATTTGCCTCTCAATAAAAATTCACCAGAAATCGCATTAATAATATTTTATTATGATAAGTAAAGAAAACATCGAAATCGTACAATCTACGGTACCTGTGTTGGAAACCAGCATTAGCAAAATTACCCAGGTATTTTATCAACGATTGTTCAAAAACCACCCTCAGCTAAAGAATGTATTTAATATGACTCATCAGGCCAAAGGCTCTCAGCCAGAAGCCCTTGCCAGAGCAGTGTTTATGTACGCTCGCCACATTGCCCAACCAGCTGTGCTAGAGCAGGCCATTGCCGCTATTGCCGAAAAACACGTAAGTCTCAATGTAACCCCTGCTCAGTACGAAGTGGTAGGTACCAATTTACTGGCAGCCATTCAGGAAGTATTGGGCAAAGATGTAGCGACACCCACAGTAATCAATGCCTGGGCAGAAGCCTATCATCAATTGGCTCAACTTCTCATCAATGTCGAAGAACAACGGTATGCCAAACGCGCTTCAGCTATTGGTGGGTTTAGAGGACAAAAATCGTTTATAATCACCCAAAAAGTAAAAGAAAGTCAGGCAATTACCTCTTTTTACCTGAAGCCTAAAGATGGTCAACCAGCGCCCCGTTTTATCCCAGGGCAATACATTGCCATTACTGTAGATATTCCTGGCGAAAACCATCAACACACCCGAAATTACAGTTTATCATCGGTGTATACCCCTGACTATCTGCGTATTAGTATCAAAAAAGAAGGACTAGTATCTAACTATTTACACGACCAGATCAATGTGGGGGATGAAGTTTTGGCTGGCATACCTGCTGGTGTCTTTACCTTAAAAGATGCTCAAGCCCCTGTAGTATTAATAGCAGGTGGGGTAGGTATTACTCCTTTGTTTAGTATGTATCAGCACTTGGTACAACACACCCAACGCAAAGTAGCTTTTATCCAATGTGCTTTGAATAGTCAAGTACACGCTTTTAAAGATGAAATCTATGATTTGGCAAATGATCGTGTACAAGCCATTACTATATATGACCAACCTGTAGCGCAAGATCAACTCAATATCGACTATGATTACAAAGGCTTACTGAATGTCGAAATTCTTAGTCCTTTAATCAGCCCTCAAACTCAATTTTATTTTTGTGGCCCTGAAGCCTTTATGCGGCATGTAATGGGACTACTTTCTCTATTGGGAGTAAATGATGACCGTATTTTTTATGAGTTCTTTGGGCCATCAGGCACCTTAGAAAAACCTACCACCGACCATCAGGCAATTCTCTAAGCTTTTATACAAGTAGATTGATCACATAAAAAAAGGGTAAGCGTTATGCCTACCCTTTCATATCTTATAGTATAAAATAACCTATTAATACCCACCACGGAATTGGTAAGTATCGGCTACTTTTTTAAGTGCTACAATATAAGCCGCAATACGCATAGGTACTTTGTACTCAATAGACTTTGCGTATACGCTTTCAAAAGCTTCTTTCATGATACGGTCGCTACGACGCTTGATACGCTCTGCTGTCCATTTGTATCCTAAGCGGTTTTGTACCCACTCAAAGTAAGATACTGAAACCCCTCCAGCATTGGCCAAAATATCGGGCACCGCCAGGATTCCTTTTTCGTTAATAATTTTGTCAGCTTTCGCAGAAGTAGGCCCATTGGCTCCTTCTACAATCATTTTAGCTTTGATATCAGCCGCATTGCTTTCTACGATTACATCTTCTTTAGCCGCAGGTACCAATACATCTACATCCAGAGTAAGCAAATCGGCTGGATTGATTTTTTCGCCACCCTCGAAACCTTCCAAAATACGGTTATTTTTAGAAGTATACTCGATCGCTGCTTTGATATCAATTCCTTTTTCGTTGTAATAAGCCCCAGTAGCATCGCTAATGGCTACGATTTTCACGCCACGTTCGTGTAACAAACGAGCCGCGTGAGAACCTACATTACCAAATCCTTGCACTGAACAAGTCGCATGATAAGGATTGATGCGTAGCTTTTCCATTCCTGCCAAAGCACACACCATTACTCCACGACCAGTAGCCTCTACACGACCTTCAGAACCTCCCAATACCAAGGGCTTTCCTGTTACTACCGAGTGTACAGTCATTCCGTGGGCCTTAGAATATTCATCCATCAACCAAGCCATTTCACGAGGACCAGTACCCATATCAGGTGCAGGAATGTCACGATCAGGCCCAAAAACGCCCAACATCGTTTGCGTGTAGGTACGCATCAAACGTTCTAACTCACCCGCAGACATTTCGCGAGGATTGCAAGCAACTCCACCTTTGGCACCACCGTAGGGAATATCTACTACAGCACATTTCCAGGTCATCCAGGCAGCCAACGCTTTTACCTCATTCAGATTTACATCTGGGTCAAAGCGAAGCCCTCCCTTGGCAGGACCTAATATATTAGAGTGAATGACACGATATCCTTCAAATATCTTGATTTTGCCGTTATCCATGGTTACTGGCAAACCAACCACTACCTGTTTTGCAGGCACTTTGAGAATGTCATACATTTCTTCATCAAAACCCAACAACTCGAAAGCAGTGTTGAATCGTTGCATCATCGATTCCAGCGGATTCTCTTTGTCTTTGATAGGAGCGGGCTCAATGTAAGCCATAAGCTATGTATTTTTGTTTGTATAAAGTTGTTTGTGAACTGAGACGATAAATTTGACAACAAGTACACCTCCAAAGCACTCAAAAAAGACATTTATCCTGAGCTATTACCTTTGATAATGAGGCACTTAAGGGTTGTCAAGCCTAATATTTCTCAATGAGCGGCAAAGTTACAGGATTCGCTTTAGAAATATAATTTTTTCTTAAAATATTTGCAGAAAAGCAACAATAAAGGGAATGGCAAGCAGAAAAGCATCAAAACGATCGAGAAAACCACCGTGGCCTGGAATAGCGCTACCTGAGTCTTTGATTTGAATGCTTCGCTTAAACATAGACTCTACCAAATCGCCATAAGTACCCGTGATAATAACAATGCCAGCAATGACAAACCATTTCCAGTCATCCCGGTCATTGAAGGTAAAGATCATACCTGCGGCAACAAACAAAGTAAACAAAACACCTCCAACACTACCTTCTTTTGTTTTCTTGGGTGAAATACGGGGAAAAAGAGGGGTTCTGCCAAAAGCTTTGCCCGCAAAATAAGCACCTATGTCGTTGGCCCAAATCAAAAATAGTACGCCCAGCACATTGGTGGGACTGTAGATTCCATTTGCGGTATCAAAAGCAATAAAATGTAATAACGCAAAAGGTAAGGCAGTGTAAATAATCCCTAACAACCACCAGCTTATGTCTTGAAAAGGCGATTCATTGTTTTTTTGGTAAAGTTCCACTAAAAAAACAACAAACAAAATGGGGAAGATTAGGCTAAAATATCGTGAACTGAAAACAACTGAGGGTTGGTAAAAATGAAGAAAAACGATCAGATTAGTGGTTACCCCCAATAGCACTCCATATACTTGTAAGTAACGTTTTTGGCGCAAACCTACCAACTGGTAAAACTCCCATTGGGTAAGTACCCCAATCAGCATAAACAATACAAAGTAGCCCCAGGGATGTCCAAATAATGCCAATAAAATCAATCCAAGCCCACCAAGCCCTGCGATGACTCTTTGCTTTAACTCTGAGCTTTTTTTGGGAGTACTTTGTCCAGCTTCCACCTATCAACCTTGTTTATATCTATTAATTATTTTCTTCTGCATATTCCATCGCAACTCCAACAGGCTCTGAGGGGCGATAAGTCAATTTGTGGGTTAGCCATAACAAAACTGCTGAACCTACCAACGAAAGTAATACTACCACCACACCATAACTTAATTTCTGAATGTCAAAACTTATCACTCCAGTTTTATACAAATAAATCATCAATAAGGTAAAGCCGTTGTTGAGGAAGTGGGCTAAAATGGACAACCATAAGTTACCTGACCAATAATACAAATAACCAAACAGCACTCCTAATAACATTCTGGGTATCAAACCATAAAACTGTAGGTGAAAGGCACTAAATAAGAATCCTGTCAGCCAAATGGCCACATGAGGATTCATCAGATGGGTCAATTTCTTTTGAATAATGCCCCTAAATACAATCTCTTCTCCAATTCCTGGTATCACGGCAATAATTACAAGGGTAAAGAAAAATTCCCCACCAGTTTTCAAGTTGGTTAAGAAACTTGTAAGCTGAGCCAGTTGTTCTTCTTTAGCTTTTGCCATTTTTTCAAATTCACTCAAAAAACCAGGTAATTGCAAGTTTGCATTCCAATGGATAATTGCTGACATAAAAGGCATGACTACTAACACCACAGCCAAAGCCAACAAAATAGGAACCAGAGAAGTTTTGCGTTCGTGTAAACTGGCAAACTTTCTGGCCTCAAAATAACGTAAATATAGTAATGGTATAATGATAAAGCCTACCAATGCAGAAACTCCCTGAAGAAGCAAAAGGGCAAAACGTCCTTCCCAATTATCAGTAGGATTTTGGAGAAAGTTTAAAAGTCCTTTAAAGGATAAATCAGTGAAGAATGGCATCAAGGCTAATATTCCTAAAAGATATCCAATCAAGAAAATGCCAATAAATAAACAACCCAAAAACATGAGTAGTTGGGAAAATGTAGTAGTACGGGAAGTTACCAAAGGTTGGTTTGCCATATGTATATATGTTTTATAATCAAACACCTGTAAGGGATAATGGTTGATTATATGCAGTTTTTCGCTTAAAAACGGTAAATTTACGGCAAATTTAGGGATTAATATAATAGTTGATTAATTATTTAGAGACCCAATAGTGAGCAAATGGTGCTAGACTCTATCTATGACAAATTACAAAAAGAAGGAATTTTTTTAGCAAAAGATGATGTTTTAGGTCAACCTAGCATGATCGGGTATGAGAAAAAATTTAGATGGAACTGGTTGGCATCTCAACTCAATACTTTTATTGTAGTAACAGATTTTGGGCACACGCTCGTTACAGAAGAAGTGTTGAAAGACCATTTGAAGGCATCTTATGCTTATGCCAAGGCAAATCACAAGGGATGGCCCATAGGTTTACAATCAGCGCTGGCGGTCATTAGTATTCTGTACTCTTCCAATATCGAAGAGGCCGCTCAATCCTATTGTCGCAAAACCAAGGCAACTTTGATGGTTCCGATTACAGTAAATACCCAAAATCAGGATGCCTATTATTTCGACGTGAATCCTACGTTTGGAGGATTATATTACCCTCATTTACGAAAGTGGATTAAAAAATTAGTTTAGAATTGATCAATAAATATGATTCAAAAGTGGTAAAAATAGACAACATAGAAGTAGGAGAGTTTCCACTACTATTGGCTCCTATGGAAGATGTAAGTGATCCCCCGTTTCGGGCCGCTTGCAAACAAAACGGAGCAGATGTAATGTACACCGAATTTATTGCGGCAGAAGGCCTCATTCGGGATGCCCACAAGAGTGTACAAAAACTAGATATTTATGATTACGAACGCCCCATTGGTATCCAAATCTTTGGTGCGAATATAGACTCCATGCGTTTGGCCGCAGATATTGTAGAACGTACCCAGCCTGAAATTCTGGATATCAACTATGGTTGCCCAGTTAAGAAAGTAGCTTGTAAAGGTGCAGGAGCGGGTATTTTGCAAGATTTGCCCAAAATGCAAAAAATGACTGAGGAGATTGTAAAACGAGTAAAACTTCCGGTAACGGTAAAAACTCGTTTAGGTTGGGATGACAAATCTATCAAGATACACGAAGTAGCCAAGCGATTGCAAGATGTGGGTATCAAGGCCTTGAGTATTCACGGACGTACTCGTAAGCAAATGTATAAAGGTGAAGCCAACTGGGAACCCATTGCAGAGGTAAAAAATGACCCAAGTATTCATATTCCCATTTTTGGTAATGGCGATATTGACTCTCCCGAAAAAGCGGTGGAGTACAAAAATCGTTATGGAGTAGATGGCATTATGATCGGGCGAGCAGCAATTGGTTATCCCTGGATTTTTAATGAGATCAAGCATTATATGAAAACCGGGGAAAAACTAGCCCCTCCTACCCTGGAGCAACGAGTAGCGGTATGTCGCCAGCACTTGGTGCACTCGGTAGAGTGGAAGGGTGAAAAACTCGGTATTTTCGAAATGCGTCGCCACTATACCAACTATTTCCGAGGTTTTCACGGATTCAAGCCTTTCCGTACTCGTTTGGTAGAAGCAGGTTCACCTCAAGAAGTAATTGACATTTTGGGTGAAGTAGGTGAGCATTATACCAATAAGGTTTTGGTTTAATTGAGGATTTATGGGTGGGAGTTTATAGCATACAGACTATCCCAATACATCTTTTTATAAAAACAATGAATCCCCTCAACTGAGGGGATTTTTCATATATCAATGGGTATTCACTCAGTTTTACTGGAGCAATTTATTCAAATCGTTCAGTTGATTAATGGCCCGCTTACTAATTGACATATTGAATTTATAAGCCTTTGCAGACTTTACTTTTTGCCAATCTATTTTGCCCAATGCCTTGGAATCGAGCAAAGCTATTTGGTTATCAGGCAAAATGGCTAATAACTTGTTGGAGGCATCGGGATTAATAGAAAAGTATTCCCAGGAATCCTTATAAAAAGGAATAACAATCTTTCCGTCTACCTCAGATATGAGATAAATCACTACTAGGTTATGGTCTACAGGTTTACCAAAATCAAAACTGGCAACAAAAGGCACTTGTCCTTCTTCTTTGAGTAAACGGTCCCAGTTATAAATACCAAATTCTTTTATTTGAAAGCTACGTATCAGCTGAGTATTACTCTTTTTAAAATCCTGAATGCGCTTTTCGCGTTGCTTGATCTCTAGCACTTGCTGTCTGAGTAAGTTACCATATAATTTTAGCATTGCAGAACGATGTTTTTTAATAAGTCTTTGGGTAACATTATTCAGGTATACATAAGTATAAAAGTTATTGTCTACCGAATGAAGCGTAAGCTTATATACTTGTTCAGGGCGCTTCAATACTGGTAATATATCCATTCTTTGTCTATTGCGTTGAACTACTATCAACGAATCGCCTTTTTGAAGAATGTCTTCCATATGATGGTGAAAATTGCCTGAAATATAATAAGTATAGTCTTTTTTGACTGCTCTTTTCCCATTATCTACTTCCAACCTCTCCGTCACCTGATTTTTTTGTTGCTTGATCAATTCATTCTTGTAATCTTCTCTGGTTTGAGTGCTCAATAAATTGCCATTACGATCCCAAATCCGATATGTGCCATTGCTGGAAATCGTATAAACTTGTTGATTTTCGGTAAACCCTAGCTCTAGAGTCTCCGAATCATATTGTTTGAAATTCATTACTAACTGACCATTCCAGTCTAACATTTGTGCTTGATTCTTTCCATTGATTAAAATTCTTTTTAATTGAATGGATTTTTTTGGAGCTGGCAACAACAAATAATTCTTTGCTGGAAGCTTGTAATTAGGTAGTGTTTTCAATATTTGGTTGGTCAACACATTATACAAGTAGTAAGTACCTTTTTGCTGATTATACCCCCCAATCAAATATGGAGCGGTTGAATCAGTAATATTGGCGGTGCTCACAGCATTGGTATAAAAATTCACTTTAGTCACCACATTCGTTTCATAATTCCAAAATTTGGCTTGATCCCACTTGTTAGACTCCTGTATTGTCAGGATGGGGTGTTTTGGAATCTTGGTAACCCTGGCTGCAAAGTTTATAGAGTCGGAAGGGTTATAATTGATGTTAATGCTTCCTGGAGTAGCGTCTACCTCTTTATTGGTGATGAAATCCCATATTTTTAAACCTCCATCCATTTTTCTCATCAGAATGGTCGTTTCTTCTATTTTTTCTATGCTTTGGTATGGGCCTTTTTTATGCTTTAACAATTGTCCATTAATATCAAATATTTGTATGCCTTTCGGTGAATTAGTGACCAAATGTTGATTCATCAACAAAAAGTCCGTATGCACAAATGGTCTTTCTTCGTCATACTCAGCATAACTGTCATCTTCTAACCGAAGTACCTTTATATTATGCCCCTTCAAATCTCTTATACGAATATATTTATAATCAGAAATTTCTTCATTGTCTAATGCATAGGTTTCATAAACCGCCCGATCTTTCTCAAAAGAGAAAGTAATATTTGATTTCGCATCAGGGTAATCTCCCAATTGATTTCCTTGTAAATCGTACAAATAACTACCAGCTCCACGACGTACTACCAAATACTTATCCTGATAAAGCTGGATCGCACCAAAAGCTGTAGGCACGTTGGGAATTGTATGAACTATCTTACCTCTTTGATCAAAAATGATCACTTGATTGTTATGTGCTAATACAATTCGCTCACCCTTGCTATTGGCTTGTAGCATATAAGGATAGGGGTTATCAGAGGTTAAGGGAATAGTATATATTGGATTCCCAGTAATATATTTAGGTTGAGAGACTTCTAAATAATCCCATTTTTTCTTTAGTACCCAATGGTAAAGCTTCGTATTTGGGTTTTTGTAAGTAGTAGCCAATTGCCATCGCACTTTCTCCAGCTCTTCCAAGGCAGGAACACTATCAGTATTAAATTTTAGCAGGAATTCGTCCACTCCTTTGGGAGCTTCTTTGATGAGTGTTTTTGTTGCAACCTGATCGTTGGTAGTCAATTTTTTCCATTGCCCCTTTCTGATTTTTTCTTGTTTGGGTAAAATGAGTTGTTGCGCTCCTACTTGTGCCATAGTAGTGGGCATTCCGTTTTCAGGTTGTTCTTCAAAGTAAAAAAAATCAAAGTCGTCGCCTGATACCATAGAAGGATAGTTAACTCCCAACGTCTTGTCTTTTGCAATATTTACTTTTTTACCTTGGCTGGTTCCCGTTAATTGAAACATCCCAGCACTCTCAAAATGCCCCCTGGTTTTACCATCGTCAAAAGTCATAGGAATACCTGAAGCCAAAATTTTGGCATGGGTGTCGTATACTTCTAAGTTCAATGTTACAGCAGTTTTAACCACTTTGCCCTGCGCATCTACAAAGGCATTAGCAGGAACATCTATTTGCATTCCTCCATCAAAGCGAACTACTTGTGCTTGTGTGGGATTAATGGTTATTTTTTTTGGAGCAATTGTCACACTTCTGAATGGAGGAGCAATATCAAATAATTTCTTTGGAGCATTTTCTCTTGCATTTTGGCACCCTGAAAGCATCCACAAAAACAATCCTAAGCTGAATGATATGCTAAACAAAAGCCTGAAATGGTATTGGGTCATAGTTTTTTGTTTATGGGTCATAAGTTTTCACTTTTTATAACTAAATTTTTAGTTATTAATATTTAACTCATCAAAAAAGTAACCCATCGTTTTCTATTTTGGCCCAAGAAGTCGTCTGAATTCCTAAAAATTTTGGTTTGATAGCTTATAATTTCACCGCTCAGGCACACATATTTATGTGGTTCCCCCAATTAATTTAAACGTAGATAAAGATTTTTATCGAGTAGGTTTTCAGTAGAAGCATTATCTAGGTGGTGGCTGCTCCAAGCAGATTCTTCGGTAAACTCAGAATGACACTAAAGGATGAGTTTACGGTTTTAAAAGCAGGAAGTAATAAGAGAGACTTTTACAGTAGAAGCTTTATGCAATTTTAATGAGCATTATCTAGGTGGTAGCTGTTCCAGGCATTACCTCGCGTTATTTTTAATTGTACGCTTTACATTTTTCATTCAATCTTTTAATTTTTCACTCCTCTCCTACTCCTTTTTCTAGAATAGCCTGTCTAGTAAGTGAATTTGAAGCAAGAAGCTTCGCAACCAACAACAAATATTCACAACACTCTACAAAATTTAACTTACTAAAAACACTATGATTACTACTAAAAAAACTATGCTCACAATCGCCCTACTATTTGGCTTAATGGTCGCAGGTTGGGCTACTGACAAGGAAAAGGCGATAAAATCCAAGGTAAAGAATGTCACCGTTTTTTTGAATCGAGCTCAGGTAACCAATGCGGCTCGAGTATATGTACCTGCCGGGCAAACCATCTTGATTTTTGAGGGATTATCTACTCGCTTAGACAAACAAAGTTTACAAGTATCGGCGGAGGGTAACTTGACCATTATGGCAGTAAAGCATCGCATCAATTATTTGAAAAATTTTGCCAAAGTACAGCGCATCAAGCAATTAGAAGATTCTGTCACTTATTTTGACGATCACATCGCCAATGTACAAGTAGAAAAAGAGGTGTTGCTTAGTGAGGAAAAAATGATTTTGGCTAACCAAAAAATTGGAGGAAAACAACAAGGGCTTTCTGCTCAAAAACTGGCAGAAATGGCGGCTTTTTATCGCAAGCGTTTATCTAACATTCGTTTTTCGGTACTGCGCCACAACAAAAACCTGAAAAAATATAAAAAGCGTTTGGAAAAACTGCGTAGCCAGTTGTATACCGAAAACAAAAATGCCAATAAACCTACCAGTGAGGTAATGGTGACTGTATCGGCCAAAACTACGGTAAATGCAACATTTGAGCTAAACTACATTGTGATGAATGCTGGATGGAGGCCTATTTATGACCTTCGTGCCAAAGACTCTAAAAGCCCGATTCAGTTGAGTTATAAAGCAGAAGTTTTCCAAAACACAGGTATCGACTGGAACAATGTAGACATTACTCTTTCTACTGGAAACCCTAGTCAAAGCGGCTACAAGCCCAACTTGAACCCTTGGTATGTAGGTTTTGTAACTTATTACCCAAAACCAAGAAGAGAGGCTAATAAACGTAGACCTGCTTCTCCAAAGGTAATGCTCGATGAAGAAGAGGTGACGGTTACCAATCAAAAGTTCACAAAAAAAGACAACAGTAAAACCATTGCAGATTTCACCAAAGTAGTAGAAACTACTTTTTCTACCAAGTTTGACATCTCATTGCCTTACAGCATTCCTTCTAATGGTCGCCCCCAATTGGTAGAAATCGCTCAGCACAATATGAAAACTTTGTACACCCACAGTGCAGTACCCAAACTAGACAAAGATGCTTTCTTGATGGCACAATTGGTAGAGTGGGAAAAATTTAATCTGTTATCAGGCAAAGCCAATATTTACTTTGAAGGTACTTTTGTAGGCGAGACTTTCTTAAACGCTAAAAACACCAATGATACACTAAACATCTCATTGGGCCGTGACAAACGCATCATCATTGATCGTAAGCAAATCAAAGATTTTACCCGCAAGAGATTCTTGGGTAGCAATATCAAGCAAACTTTTGGTTATGAGATTTCGGTACGCAATACCAAAAAAGAAAACGTAACCATTACCATTGAGGAACAAATCCCGATTTCTAAAACCAACAAAATTACGGTAGAGCTTTTGGAGGCCGAAGGTGCCCAAGTGGACAAAACCACAGGTAAAGTAACCTGGAAAATTACCCTGAAACCTCAGCAAACAACCAAACTGACTTTAAAATACAGTGTAAAATATCCTAAAAAACAACAGATTGTGTTTGGAGGCTAAAATAGTCCATAGTTGGGAATTCGTAGCATCGCGCAAATCTGAATTGCTATCAATTCTCAGCTTCAAAATATTAAAATGTGGTTATATCGGTTTATTATTTAATGTGGAAAAGAGGCAGCCTAATGGCTGCTTCTTTTTTTGTATCTATGCACTTCGAAACATCACATCAGAGCGCAGTACATATTTTACTCCCTCAATCACTGGCATTCCTGCGTGCAATACTTTGTGTTGAAACACCAACGCCAAGCCAGTTTCGGGCACTACTGTTACATCTCTAAATTTGGTTTCGCCGCCTGTAAAATCTCCATTTAAATAAATGAGCAAAGTTAATAAGCTGGATTCGTACTGATTGCGACGATACCGCCCATCCATGTGCTCTTTGAACTCTTGCCCAGGATGGTATTTGTAAAAACGAAGCCTTTCATTGAGACCTACTGCCTGCTTGCTGGTATTGCGATAGTTGGTAGGCATATAATCTTTGAGCTTTTGCCAAAGCTCTTCTGCCAGTTCGGGAGTATCATACATTACCCGTTCGTTATTTCTAAAATCAGGCATCATTTTCGGGCCTCGCGAGGTAGTCACTGGGGCCTCAGCATAGCCCATTTGCTCGGTCATATTGATATAACGCTCACATTCTTCGGCAGTCAATACATTGCTAATGGTGAATGCCTTATCGTTAAGATGGTTTATTTCCATTGGTTCGAGAATTAAGGTCTGACACTTTACCACTTTTTATACGAACAAATGTATTAAGTGAGCCATGAATGCTACACTAATTTCTCCATAACAACGAAGAATCACCGTAGCTCAAAAAACGATAATCACTGGCAAGCGCCTCGTCGTAAACCTTGCGCCAATCTTCTCCTACAAAAGCCGCAATCAACAAAATAAGAGTGGTTTTGGGTAAATGATAATTGGTAATCAGGCCATTACACATTTTAAAATCATATCCAGGAAAAATAAAAATCTCAGTGGCTCCCCAAAGCTTTTCCAATCCTTGGGTTTGCATAAAGGTCAAGATAGCCTGCATCGATTCCTGACGAGTAGGTAAAGTTTCATTTTCCCATTGATAGGGATAGAGCTTCTCAATCTGGAAAGGCTTGTCTAATTGGGGTTGATAATTTTCTTTAATAATCCGTACTCCCAGCCAATAGATACTTTCCAATACTCGCATAGAGGTGGTACCAACCGCCACAACTTGACTGGCATGTTGGGCCAAATGCTCTATATTTTTGCGCTGTACAACAATTTGTTCCGAATGCATTTCGTGCTCCAGCACATTGTCTACCTTTACCGGCTGAAAAGTACCCGCACTTACGTGTAAGGTCAAATATTCGGTTTGTACACCTTTTTGCTCTAAAGCTTCAATCACTTCGTTGGTAAAATGTAAACCTGCCGTAGGGGCAGCCACCGCTCCCTCAAATTTAGAATATACCGTTTGGTATTGATCAGCGTCTTTTTGAGTAGCTTTACGCTTTAGATAGGGCGGCAAAGGTAGCTCTCCTATTTTGGCCAAAATTTCGGCAAAACTCATTTGAGCATCATTCCAGGTAAACTCCACCTCGTTTTTTTCACGATTGATCAGATTTGCCTTGAGCACTAATCCATCAGCTAAAGTTTGTTCTAACACCAAGTCTTGGTTCCATTTACGCTTATTACCAATCATACAATGCCAGGTGCATCCCTGGCTTTTGTGCATGGCAGCGGCTATTTCGGGAGGATTGGTAGGTTGCAATAAAAAAACCTCAATCACTGCCCCGGTAGGTTTCTGAAAATACAGCCGAGCCGGAATCACCTTGGTATCATTAAAGGCCAATAGCGTATCGCCAGGAAGATGCTGGGGCAAATCATAAAAATGCTGATGGTTGATATTTCCTGACCGATAAACCAAGAGCTTGGAGTGGTCGCGCTGAGCCAAGGGGCTTTTAGCAATACGCTCCTCAGGCAAGGTATAATCGTAGTCGCGTAAATATACTGGTGATAAATGGTGTGTATTTTGAGGGTTCATGAAACAAAATCATTTTTTACGCTTCAAAATTAGGGTAAAAAATAATAAATTTACGTGTATCTATACTGAGAAACTCATGAAACCAATCCATCCCCAACATTTGAAAAATCTTGAAAAGGATATTCAATGGTTGGAAGAAATAATACAAGCTCGCTATGACTTCATGCAGGGTTCTACTACCCTACAAGTGGCTTATGATCCGGTACGTTTTCAGGTAAAAGTTCCGGAGGGCGATCGAGTTTTTAGAGTACAGCATCTGGCTGCCAGTCAATTGCTTGCTAAAAAAGAAACTGTGGTGCCTATTTATCGGGATGATTTTGAGCAGTTGATTACCACTTCTAAAGACAAACAAGAATATTTTGCGGTATTGAAATCAGCTGCCACCGTGCAAATTGAAGAAATGCGGGTGGAGGATGATTGGGTAAAATTAAAAGTGCCTGATAATGACTCGGCATACTTGATTGATCAGAACCTTATTGTACAAGGAACCAATCAGGATTGTCTGCAAGGTTGGGTACGTTTGTCTAACACAAACATTCCCACGAGTTATCACCCCAATATTACATTGGAGGAGTTTAACCAGATAGAGCACGAATTTCCGCCTCAACTTCAGGAGGCCATTCGTCCCAATATTCCAGTTAGACAACAATTCTTGCAATGGGCCGATTTTTATACCGACCAAAATGTATTTGCGATCCCTACCCCTATACTGGATAATGACAACTCCACTTATGGCGCATTTATAGAAGAAAATCAGTTGGAACTTCCTGACCGTTTGTTGTTGATTTTGTCTTTGCTTCATCATTTGCAACCTGGCAAACTCGACCAAATGTTGAATGACAAATTTTCTCCATTAGACATTGGCAATACCTTCAACAGTGATTACCCAGGCATTGTACCTAATGGTTTGATGTTTATCTTTTTTCAGGCAGGGCACAACCTCGAGAAACGCCTCCAGGCCATCAATTTTATGATGCGTGACAGCATCTTGTTACATAACAATATTGTACAAATGGAGCAGGATTCGCCTACCAGTCCTTTGATGAGCAGTCGCTTACGACTGAATCCTGATTATGTAGAACAATTTGTATTGAATAAGGTGGGCGAGTAACTAGTCCTTTATTCTATTCATAAAGAATTCAATATTTACAAAAACCTCCATTTGCGATTATCATAAATGGAGGTTTTTTGAATCAACTCAGGTTATTTAATCAAAATCTGATGCGTTTGTACTGTCTTTCCATAAATCTTAAGAATATACACTCCTTTTGGAAAACAGGATACATCAATATTTGTCAGCGCAGAAACAGGCCCTGCGGACTTTACACTTGATTTGGAATCAAACAGTTTATACGTCACCTTTTGTTGTTCTTCTTGTACTCTGTGTAAGGCTCCAGAGCTTTTAGTAGACTGGGATGGATTGCTGCTGGGCGATTTAATAGTAAGTACTGAAGAAACTGGGTTAGGAAAAATAGAGAATGGCACTGGGTCGTCAGGCAAGCAAGGCAAACCTGAGTTGTTGTTTGCACAGGGATCATCTGGATCGATAAAATCTCGGCAGAAATAACCCGAACCTTGCACACATAGTGAGGTAGTAATATACTCAAACCCACAATCATTAAACACCCTTACATGGATGGTGTGTCGCCCGTTGGTCGTAGGGGTAATGGTAGCTGAGCGATTGTTTCCATAAGTAGTAATTTGCCAACCAAAGGGTACTACCCACTCAAATCTATCGGCGTGCCTATCTCCCACTACGCTAAAACCATAAGTAGCATATTGATTTACTGTACCACCGTCCTTTATTTTTGCATTGGACACATCAGGTCTTCCTATCCAAAATTCCTCTGTAAACTCAACCCCATTGCTAAGTGTTGCTCTTAACCACCCATCACCAGAGGCATTGGGTGCTCCTATGATGGTAATACTGACATTGTCTGATCCTACAATTTGTACATTGTTCGATACAGTCCAGGTAGTAGTAGCAGTTCCTAAATTCTCTAGTGTCACAGTAGTAGCATTGTTATCACATAAAAGATCCAGCCTCGGAATTCGTACACAATTATTGCTTACAATGGGTTGTAGCAATGGTTCTTCAGCAATGGCAGTGCGCATGCGTTGCCCCTGACCAGGAGTAAAATTAAAACGACAAATTTCAAATGTAGACGACATGATATTGTCAGTTAGAGGGGTAAAACCGTCTGTACCAGTATAAGTGCAAGTAAGGTCAAGATTGTCTCTCCCCAAACCCGGATCAGCTGGAGTATCACACACTAAATCTCCTGCTGTTGCACAGTTAGATCCATCAATTGCCTCTCTTCCACGAGAAATCGCGTGGGTATGTAATAGGTTTAAGCAATGACCCAATTCATGGGGGGAAGTAGACCTTAAAACTTCATTATGCCTAATTACCATATTATTAGAAAGGATGGAATTTGCGGTTCCTATAACGGTTCCTCCCTCTTCTCTCCATAGATTTTCTACTATGTAATAGTTGATCGCATTTGCACGGTTATTTGTCTGCCCCAATACAGCTGATTCTTCGGGACTATCAACATTGGTAAAGTTTGTATTATCAAGAAATGCAGTTCCAGCATTGTTAATAATGATATTATGGGGACTAAAGGCTTCATTCAATACCCTTACAATGTCGTCAGTATTTGGGGCAGCAAAAACATCTGTTCCATCGGTATTTCTTACAATATGGAAAAACACATTGATACAAACTGCCGAACTGGCCCCTCTGGCGTTGGCTTGCGTTGAATAAATACGGGGATTAGTTGATGCTGGCGTTCCGCACGACTGACCATAAGTCCAATATGAGCTTATAAGTACCAAAAAGAATAATACTAATTTTTTCATGTTTTGTTGATTAAAATAAAATGGGTGATTTGAAGCAGTTTCAAAACTCCTCGCCTATCATTTCCAATTTGTTCTCTTTGCTTCAAATAGTTTGATGCCTCAAAGAAAAAGCAAACACCCCTCATAGCACTTGGTGATATCGGGCAAAAAGTTGGAAATATCAGTCAACTGTATTTTTGAAAGGTAATTGGGCAAAAATACTTGGGTAAATCGGGCAATAATTGGAAATATCGGTCAACTACACTCTTCATAAATGCGGAACGTTGCAGGACTTTTTCAAACTTGCCACTAATTTTAGGTTTTCAAATCCTTTTCAAAATGCTTATATTGAATAATGCCACAAGCTATTTATTTGATATTTATCGCCCTACTTGGTTTAACTACTCCATTATTTGCCCAGGAAATAGACTCTTCCAAAAACCTGGTGCCTAATCCCAGTTTTGAATATTATTTTGAATGCCCAGAACATTTAGAAGCCATTCGTTTCCGAAAAATCCCTTTTTGGGTAGCCAATCCAGGTAATTGTACACCCGATTATTTCAATGAATGTGGCCGTCGTGGTTATCGGGTACCCAAAAACCGCTGTGGAGTATTGACCGCCAAAAACGGACACGCCTATGTAGGGATGATTTTACGAGTGGGGCATCCGGAAGGAGACCCAATGGGATGGTATTATCGAGAGCATATTACTGTAAAACTAAAAAGCCCTCTCAAAAAAAACTTTCGCTATGTAGCGCAAATGCAGGTAGCACTGTCTACCTATGCCAATTATGCCATTGCCAATATTGGCATGTTGTTTACTCCTACCGCTCGCCGTATCAAGTGGAATACTTTTTATGAAGCTCAAGTGGTAACACCCCGAGGCAAGTTTCTGGACAAGGCCGACCAGTGGGTTTTGGTGCGAGATACCATTGTAGCCAAAGGAGGTGAAACCTTTCTTACAATTGGGGAATTTAATACTTTAGAAAACAGCCAAATAAAAAAGATTACGGAAAGCAGAAAGTATCGGAAAAAATTCAATTTTAACCGCGCTTATTATTACATAGATGATGTATCGGTGGTAGAATTGGGCATGGTTATCATTGATACCCTACCTCGCATTACCATTCAACAAAAGCCTTCTATTCCCAAAATTGAGTTTAAGAGCAATTTTGGTAAAATCACTCAGGGAGAACCCATCATTCTTAAAAATATATTTTTTGAGTTTGCCAAAGCTCGTCTGCTGCCTGAGTCTTTTCCTGAATTGAACAAATTGGTGGCTTTGTTAAAAAAATACCCTCAGATTCAAATCAAAATACAAGGGCATACCGATAATGTAGGCACTCATGCTCGCAACCAACAACTCTCCGAAAAAAGAGCACAAAGTGTGGTGAATTACTTGATAAAAAAAAGTGTACAAAGTAAACGATTAAAAGCCGAAGGATTCGGGGAAACCCAGCCTATAGATACTAATCAAACGAAACAAGGTCGACAAAACAACCGAAGAGTCGCATTTGTCGTTTTGTGAAAAAAGAAATTATTTTTGCCAAACCACTATTCCTGCTAAAAATGTATTTGTATCAAACGAAATTGTATATCCTGGCCATCTTATTTATAAGTTTGGTCCAGGCAAAGGCTCAAGACATCGATACCACCAACCTGGTGCCCAACCCGAGTTTCGAGGACTACCATTCTTTGCCTAAAGAAATGGGTAGCATCTATTTCCAAAGTATTCCACACTGGACGGCCAACCCCAAGCCCTGTACCCCTGATTATTTTCATGCTAAAGGAGGCAAAGGCTTTGGCGTTCCTCAAAACAAATGTGGGTTTATGTACGCCAAAAGTGGACAGGCTTATGCAGGTTTATTGGTGAGGGCCGGAAAGAATAAAATAGATAAGCGGGATATTTATTACAGAGAGCATTTGATGGTAAAGCTTAAGCGGCCCCTGCGAGAAAAGTACCGCTATGTGGTGCAAATGTACATTGCATTGGCTTCTTATTCCAATTATGCTTCAGCTCAGTTAGGCTTTTATTTCCAACGCTTTCCCGAGCAAATAGAATGGGATAAAAAATACCTGCCCCGCGTTACTACTCCAAAAGATAAATTCTATGACCAACCCAATCAATGGGTACTCGTTCGGGATACTATAGTAGCCCTGGGTGGTGAGGAATACCTGATGATTGGAGATTTTAATGATTATAAAACCCGACAAATCAAGAAAATTACGCCAAGTACCAAGCATTTCTATCAATTCAATTACCAGCGAGCTTATTACTATATTGATGATGTGTCGGTGGTAGAACTCGACAAATTTGACATTAATACCATTCCTCGCATTACGATTACGGAGCGCCGTCATCCACCTAATAAACTAGAGATGAAGACCAACTTTGGTAAATTAGAGAAAGGCAAACCCATCGTACTTAATAATATCTTTTTTGAGTTTGCCAAGGCCCGATTATTACCTGAATCATTTAGTGAATTGGATAAATTGGTAACACTGCTCAAAAAATATCCTCAAATTAAAATTCGCATTATGGGACATACCGACAATGTAGGTACCCAGGAGCGTAATCAACGTTTATCGGAACAGCGGGCCCGAAGTGTGGTAAATTACCTGAGAAAAAATGGAATTAAGGTAAAACGGCTTGAATTTAAAGGATACGGGGAGGTTCACCCCATTGATAGTAATCAGACTAAGGTGGGGCGACAAAAAAATCGTCGGGTGGAGTTTGTGATTTTGTAACGCGCCTATTAGTTGGTAATAAGATGAATTTGCTATCTTCTAGAATAGAGTAAAGATTATATAAAACAAGATATGTAAGTACAATTTGATTCCATACTTGCAGTAAAACATCCTCCGCCGCAAGCGGCACCTCCTTTAAAGGAGGATTTTACATCAGGCTTTAGAAGATTATAATGCCTGTAATCCTTATTTTATATAATGTCTAATATACAGATAAATGCTTAGTAGCATTTTGCACAAAGTTATATTTTGCAGATTATTTTTAGTGTGTAACATCCCCCAAAAGTGAGGCTCTTAACATCCATCTAATGTCAAATGATTTTTACCCATAGGTAAATAACAAAAAAACCTGCCCAAATGAGCAGGTTTTATAATTTATCAGAAAGTTAGAAACATGAATGCTTCTTTAAGTAACGTGTTCACAATAACTGCCTGTTTTTTTCTACTGCCTGAATCGAACACTTATTTTGAAAACGTCACTAAACTTTATTTCTGTTTGATTATACGCTTGACATGTGCTTTGTTTCCAATGATCAAACGAATGATATATACTCCATTCTCGAGGTCACTTACTTGCTGATTTAATTGACTCTGTACATCAGTCACCTTTCCTCTGGTTTGTATTACTCGCTTGCCTTGTGCGGTGTATACTTCCAGGTATACTGGCAACTTAGTAGGTTGAGCTGAACCAAAATCAAGTTTTAACTCTCGGGTAAATGGATTAGGATAAACCGATATTTTCTGCAAATCGCTCCCTTGTACAAACACCACTGGGCTATACTTAAATTCGCCATCCAAATCTAATTGCTTCAGACGATAGTAAGCCGAACGAGTAGCTTGATGGTCTACAAAACGGTAATTCAGTTTCACTTTACTATCACCTGCGCCATCTACAAATCCTAAAATCTCAAAATCGGTTCCGTTTTCACTACGTTGTACTTCAAATCCAGCATTTTGAAATTCTGAAAGCGTTTGCCAGTTTACCACGACTGTTTTTTCATCCTGACGTATTGCCTCAAAAGTACCCAAAGTTACAGGTAAACTACTGGTTCCGGCATTGACCGTGGCAGGCAGTACCTGGCTAAACGAAGTAAAATCAGGATCAAACGTCGTAAAGGTAATTTGTCGGGTGCTTACATTGGCTGTATTGGCAGCACCAATCATTGTCCAGGCATCACCATTACCAGAATTAGAAGCTCGCTTAAATAAACGCAAGTCTACTGGGTTGGCTTCATCAATGGTAGAAATCAGGTCATTGTCAGGCAAGGTAAATTGGATTTGAGTAAGCTCGGTAAAAGTACTGTTCAAGCCATAGTTTCTCACAATCCAGTATCCTCTTGGATAAGTATTTACGCTTACTGGAACATTGGTAGGTGCTTCTAAACCATCGATTTGAGTCACTACCACTTCTCCTTGTGGTAATATACCAGCGGCAAACTGAATATCTACTCCAGTTCCGGTAAAGGCGTAGCTACCTGCGGCCGTTACACTAGCTTGGGTAAAGCTTCTTCCTTTTCCAATAGGACAATCAGAAGCAGTAAAAGTCGCACTATTTTGTAAAACTGCATCATTGCCTCCTACTGCATCCAGTGCGTTTCCAGACGTTTCGTTGAACTGAAAATAATTGGCCAACCCTGACTCTGAACCAGTCAACACTAAGTGCATATTTTCTCTAATTTGCTGTTGGGTACGGACTACCGACCAAAACCTTGCTTCATCTATCACTCCAGTAAAACCAAAAGTACCAGTGGTTCGGGTACCAAATCGGGTACTCACCGAAGGAGCAACTACTGCTGGACTTGCTCCCAATGCTTCTTCTTTACCATTGATATATAACCTGAGAGTTCCTCCATCAATTACAAAAGCTACGTGAGCCCAAGTATCTACTGGAATGACAGTCGTTGTATTGGTAACTGTAGTAGCACCGATTACTGGTTGAATGTGTCCAGAAACATCAAAAGACAAGCCATAGCCATTTGAACCAGAAAATCCATTATAAAAGATAAAGCCATCAGAAGCAGACGTTCTTTTAACCCACATTTCCACTGTCAGGTTATCATTTAACCCACTAAGTGCTACTCCACCTCCTAAAACCGCATTTTGAAGCGCACTACCGGTTACATCCAAGTAGTTACCTCTATCAGCGCTAATGGCTGTACCTTTCCAAAGGCCAATACTGAAGTATTGGGTTCCAGAGAAATCTACACTATTAAAAGTGGCTACATTACCTGCAAAAGCATTGGCAAATACTACTGTAGCTGCCGAAAAGTCGGAGGCATTGTTAGAAACGAGCAATACCAAATCTTCGGGGCCAGCTGCTCCAGTAATGGTCACACCACTTAGATCAATAGTCACTTGAGCCGCTCCTACGCCACCGTCTTGTACTTGCCATATGCGCGCCAGATAACCATCTACCCCATTGTTGGGCAAATTGGTGGTAACCTTGGCTGCATCATAATCTAAAGAGCCGCCATTGTTCCCCCAAATCATAAAGGTGCGGTCGGTAGTAAAAACGTTGCCATTACTGGCATTATCAGCCGCAATGGTGCCCAAGCCCATAGTTACCATAGAACCCGTATTTTGGCTTTTAGATTGTTTTTGAGCCAAAGCCGAAAGATCGTCTCTACCAATTCCGGCAATATCGTTTAAGAAACCAGCAGCCGTAGTGGCATTCCAAATGGTCGTGGTTCCATCCGAAGCTAAATAATCTCCAGTTTTGGTAATCCCGTATTTTACCGCAAGGTAGGATTCTATTTGGGTTTGCTGGGTACTTGTCAATGTACCAGTATATACAATCATATCCCCGATGTTTCCATCCCAAAATGCAGAAGAGTTTTCATCTGAGGCAATAAAGAAATTTTCGTTGTTTCCTGTAAAAGATACCGCAGTAGCATCATTTGCGATATTTACTCCATTTCTACGTATATCTTGATTATTTCCATCAGGAGTATTGGTGGTACTATAATTAAACGTCCAAATGTAGGAATCGGTAGTATTTCCTCCCCAAGCAGTAGATAAACGGGCATTGATTCCACCAATATCTCCTGCATCCCAATACACATTGTTATCTCCAAATGGCAGGTGAGCCGAAACTTTAATATTCGTGGAAGCATTCAATCCTTCATAAAAAGCCTGAGAATTATTAATTGACTTGGTTCGTCCTAATAAAAACACATGGACATCATTAAAAGTACTTCCGCCAAATATACCCCCAGTAATATTCATTACTTCACTGTTGGCCTGATCAAATGATAATACTGGATTAAAGTTTAATCCACTAGACAATAATTCTGGACCAGTAGTGGCAGTAGCATTGAATGAGGTACTAGCTTGATTGTTCCACTGGGTGACGGTAGTAGTTCCAGTTACTCCTGCATTGGCTTTGAGCCATAAGCGGAGTCCAGTACTTACTCCCCCAGGAGAAGCTTGAGTACCATCTCCTTGCACAGCAAAATCGTATACACCTTCATCACAATCGGCATTGTTGATGGTAATGGTTGCCCCAATATCGGTGGCTACCGAACTTGGGGTAAAGGTGACATCAAAAGTAGCAGAGCCCCCAGCAGCTACTGAGGAAGGCACGGTACCCAAACTATAATCGGCCATTCCTACACCACTGATCACAATACTTGTAATTGACAAATCAGCCGTACCAGTATTTTGAATGGTGTAAGTAACTGTTTTAGACGTTCCCGCAGTCAATGCCCCAAAATCGGTGTTATCTCCTACCGCAGGGGTTCCATCTCCATCGACAATTGTTACCCCGTTTCCTTGTACATTAATCTCTGGTTGGTTGGTAGGGGTGTTGCCACTTACATTATTGCCAGAACCATCTACCCAGTTAGACGTTTGCCCACTATTAACGCTTCCGTCTAATCCGGTAAAGTCTGTCAAGGTACCGGTATTAGTATTGGTGCTTACATCGGGTAAAGTAGTTAACCCTGTATTGTTACCTGCTGCTGTACCATGGTTAAAATTGTAATAAGCCAACAAGTCAGTTTCGGTTCCAGTAAGCTCTATGTCTTTAGTAGCATTAATTTCGGCACAGGTTTTCGCTACATTCCAGATACGTACTTCGTCTATTTTTCCTGTGAAGAAAAACCCTCCACTTTCGGGTTCGTTTCCTATTCTTAAAGTGCTAGTGGCAGCTCCACTAAATGTTCCTGAAAATACAAACACCCCATCTATAAACAAACTGATGCTAGTTCCACTACGAGAAACTGCCACGTGGTGCCAATTACCATCAAAAGCATTGGCACTATTTATAGTTCCATCATATCCTCCATCTTGAATACCAAAGTTAGTATTGCCATTGTTTTTACCTATAAAAAACTCTTGATTTGTACTGGCAATAATGGGTTGAAAGTTATCCCCAGCAGCTCCTTCATATTGAATCCAGGCCTCCATCGTGAAGTCTCCAGCAGGTTGATTTAAACTGGTAAGTACATAATCCGTAGTTCCATTAAAACTCAAGGCATTGTTGATTGGCGTAAACCCAGCTACAAAGTTAGAAGTAGTTCCACTGTTCAAGCTGGTAGAAGGAGTAGCAGTTTCAAAACCAGTAGTGCTTATATCGGTACTGTTGTTTGCATTAAGACTAGCATCTAATATTGTTAATTCAGTAGTATTATTACCATTAGCAATTCCTTGGTTCATGTTGTAATAAGCTACCAAATTGGCTTCCGATCCAGCCAAACTCTGGTTCATATTGGCAATGATCTCGTCTTGAGTACGCGCATCATCCCAAATACGTACTTCGTCTATTTCTCCCGTAAAATAAAATCCACCCCCATCGTTTTCAGCTCCAATCCAAATTGCACCAGTACCAACCGTTCCCCAGTTATCGGTATACCTTTGAATACCATCTAAAAACACGGTAATAGCAGTGCCATTTCGAACTACAGCCACATGGTGCCAGTTACCATCCCACGCATCCGCAATCGCAGTGGTAGTTCTGTATTCGGCACCATCCTGGATACCAAACTGGGTATCTCCAGTATTTTTACCAATGAAGAAATTGGCACTGGCACCACCTATAATGGGAGCAAAACCATCAGTAGTATTGCCATCAAATTTAAACCAGGTTTCAATGGTATAATTGGTCAACGTGTTTCTAGCCACAGGCAATTCTACCCGATCATCGGTTCCGTCAAAGTCCAAGGCATTGGCATTGCCCGAAGCAGCGGTACCACGCACTTGGAAAGTATAAGCAGCTTCGTCGCAATCATTGCTATTGATGGTGATAGTAGACGTATGTGAACCTACCGCAGAAGGTGCCAGTGTCACGGTAAAAGTAGTACTATTACCTCCAATTATGCTACTCACTCCTGAAATTATAAAATTGGCATCAGAACTGGTCATACTGGAAATGTTCAAGGTTCCAGTTCCAGTGTTTTGTAGAGTAAATGTTTGAGCATTCGTGCTTCCAATCGCGGTGAAAGGGAAAAAGGTATTGAGAGTCGTATTGATGGCGGTTTCGCCGCTGGTAATGTTATTGCCATTGGCTTGTAAGTTGATTTCGGGCTGAGCTACGGCGGTGTTGCCACTTACGTTATTGCCTGAGCCATCTACCCAGTTGGAAGTTTGTCCACTATTGACACTTCCATCCAAACCAGTGAAGTTGGTCAATGTACCATTGTTTGTATTGGCACTTAAATCAGGTAAGCTGGTAAAGCTGGTATTGCTACTACCTCCAGCAACCCCATAATTAAAACTATAATAGGCTACTAAATTAGACTCACTACCTGTTAATTCCACATCTTTGGTAGATCTTATTTCAGCACAGGTACGTGCTACATTCCAGATACGAAGTTCGTCTATACTACCATTAAAAAAGTTACAATTACAAGTGGTTCCTTGACGACCAATATAAAGTGGATTAACATCTGTATTGTTTAAAGGAAGTGTTGTAAAGGTACCTGTACCATCTGGTGCTCCATTGAGATAAAAAGTCACCGTTTTGGTAGTATTATTAAATACTGCTGCTACATGATTCCAAGCATTCAGTGTAACATCTGTAGTGCCAAAAAACTCTTGAGAGCCCGCAGAGGTATTCCCGAGTTGTAATACTAATTTATTACCTCGTATTTGAAAAAAGAAAATATCTGCGTTTGCAGCACCAGCCCCATTTCCTTTAGAAACAATGGTTTCTGCGGTCCCATCGGTAGGAAAGACCCAAGCCTCCAACGTATAGTCTCCATTATTCAAGTTCAATGCCGCATCATTAGGAACTTGCACTTGATCATCTGTCCCATCAAAATTCAAGGCGTTATTTACTGCTGTAAACCCTGCCACAAAGTTGGAAGTAGTACCTGTTTTGGTAAAGTTGGTAAGAGTTCCATCCAAGTTATTGGAGGTGACGTCAAATACTGTAGTCAAGGCCGAGTTATTACCATTGGCCACCCCTTCGTTGAACGGATGATAAGCTACTAGACCTGTTTCTCCTCCGCTAAGAGAGTTATTCATATTTAATGAGATTTCTTTTTGAGTTCGAGTAGTATTCCATACTCGAGCCTCATCTAAACGCCCTGTCCAACTTTCGGCAGGCGACCCTCCTGCTAATCCCCAACTTGCCGGAAGCCCTGCTCCTCCAGTATTAATGGTATTAGTAATTGTACCTGCATTTTGCCCGTTTACATACACTGTCCAAGTACCACTATTATAGGCAAAAGCTACATGATACCAGGTATCATTGGTCAATGTATAATTCATTGTGGTAAAATCGGTACCATTATAAATTCCAAAGCCTGCATTGCCAGCACGTGCATGGATACTAAAACGAGTATTATTACCAGTAAAAGCACTTAAGCTCCTCACTGAGAAAATACAATCATTATCAGTACTATTTGTTCGATAAATCCAGGTTTCAATAGTACAATTAGTTGTAAAATCGAAGGCTGCATTTACTCCTAGAGCTACATAATCATCAGCTCCATCAAAATCCAGTGAGTTATTTGTTTGCGCCCAACTGGTAGTACTTAATAAGGTTACTAGTACAAGCGCACACCATCGTTGGTAATTGGTTGGGAAGTTTAATCCTCGCATTAGTTTTAGAAAATGGGCTGAGCTAGTTCGTAAGCACCGCCTAATGATAGTAGTTGTTTTCATATCAAAATTAAGAGTTGAGGTGTCTCGGTTTAGATCCATAGTAGTTGAGTTTAGGATGAATACTCATGTCAGGTTTTTAAACCTTTTTATTAAAATTTGTGCAGGCGTAGTGATCAAAAATACAAATTCACCTTAGTTTATGAAACTTTCGCTTGACAATTCTCTTGGTTTTCCCGCGTAAGGTTTCGCCTTTATATGACACACTTTTCAGCAGATTACTTTTTTAGATAGGCCATAATTCCGTCAAAATAGGCTTCAGCAACCTCTACTACCCTTTTGGGGATTTTTTTACCCTGGTAGTCATAATCATTTTTAGCCAATTTGAGAATTTCTTTTTCGTTTTCCTGATAGAGTGGCTCTATAAAACAAAGGGTGCCATACACCTTGCGGGCCATAGAGAGGTTGCGGGCATATACCCCAGTTTGTTGGGTAGTCATACAAGCTCTATCAATAAAAGGTTGGTTGTTTTGAGTCGGCAAAGTGGGTATCCGTAGTTTTTTGTTGATGGCTTTGAGTACTTCAGCCGAGAAATCAATGGATTGTTCTATGTCTTGGGTAAGCAAGAGACGCAAAAAATTGAATCGGTGCTCGGTTTTGCTCAATTCGTTTTTCATAAAACTGCCCGATACAAAAGCCATACTATGATTCTGCTTGGTGGTTTTGTTCCAGGGAGCATTAGAACCATCTACATTATAATGCACGATCATCGTGAGATGGGGTTGAAACTGGTTGATTTTGTCGGCACGGGCTATAAAGTCAGCCTTCCGAAATTTCTTAAAAAACGTAGGCCATTTTTGCCAGCTCTTGATTGTTTTACCCTCTTTCTTCTGTTGTTTTTGATAGTTGGCAAACACTTGCTGGTAGGTAGAGTCCAGCGCCATAAGATCAAAACGATTACGGGTGAGGCGTACCTCAGCTCCTTTCTCTTTGAGCATATCGGCCAATACTGCACAAGTATACCAAGCCAGCTTTGATTCATAAAAACTCAATCGTTTGCCACTTTTGAGGGTAATGTCTACAAATTTTCTTTCTTTTTTGGCCATTTCCAGGCTACCTGCCATATGCCCTGGGTCGAGCGCTACCCGAAGCCCCTTCAAAGGTTGTGCACTATTGGTTTGTACCCTAAAACGACGTGGCCTCCGTACATCCATCGCTCCAGTAGGCAATTTTTGTCGTTGGTACATTTCATAGGTTTCTATGGGGTTGGCTATTACCAAACGCTTAAAAATATCCAGTTTTTGCCACGGTAAGTGATATTCGACTTCTTTTTTTGTCTTTGTGGCTTTATTTTTTTTCGCTGCATCAGTACTCTTCGTGGCTTTGGTGTCTTTTTCCTTTACAATTGGCACTTCCCGATATAGGGTAATGCCACTATCACTTATAGCAAACATTCCCCGAATACTTTCATCTTTGAGCAGATATTGCTGCACTCGTTTTTCATAAAATTCTTTTTGAGACGCATAGGATTTTTCTTGGTGCTGGCCTTGACAATGGCTCCCCAATAAAAACACGCTCAAAATGAGTAACCTTTCAATCAATGTGAAGTTCATATGTACCAATGGAGTTTGTAAGTTTCAAAAGGTTATTTGCCTAAAAACTGAACACTTTGGGCAAAAAAACGATTTTTTGTCTCCATTTTAAACATAAAAATCGGTTTATAGTAATGAAGCTGGGAATAAAAAGGTGCAGGTGATAGTCTAAGGTATAAACTAGGAAAAAACGCTAGGTATAAATACCTGGTTATCAATAAAAAGCAAAAAAAGTAAAGTTTTTTTGAAAGGTGGTGCAACTAAAATGCATCGCAATGCATCTAACCAATAAACACGCTAACAAAGGCAGCAAAACTTAAAAAAATTAACAAAAAGTCAATGCAAAGTTAGAAAGGTGTTAAATGTAATAACTGATGCAACTATTTCGCGTTTTGCGAGTCTTATAAATACAGATAAGGTAAAACCCGTGGAACAAGAAATTGAAAATAAAAAATTACGATTTAGCTGTAATATTTTAAAGATTCATTCTACTAATAGAATAGAAATTAATAACAAAGAAATTCACAACATAACCAACACCATATAACCAATATTCATACGCCATGGAAAAGACACTTAAAAACCTTACAAATGCTTTTATGACGGTATTTGCCGTTGCTCTCAAAAAGAACCCTCGTCAGGGGCATGTATTCTGGGTAATAGAGCCCAACCTTGATGATGTAGATTATACCATCGTAAAGTTTTATGATGCTAAGAACAATCTTTTGCACGAAGATCGCATCGAGAATACGCAACCTGATTTTATTGACGAAACCATTATCCGTCATTTAAATAAGACTACCAAAAAATTGTTAGGACAAGCTTCTTAATCTTTTACCTGAGTTTGTCCTAACAAACTTTTCTAACACTTTTTCATTTGTCTAGTTCCTTTTCCAGCGCATCTTACTAACCCCCTCTTTTTATATTCTGTTGTACCCTCATTACTATCTTGCCTTGTGGGTTTTGGCCATTGGGCCTTGCTAAACATCTTATTTCTTTTGTATTTCTTCTTTGAAATTGTGCATTGACCTGCTACTTTCGGTGTCTTAATATCAAACAATACCTAATGGTAGCCATTATAGTGCATACTTGCCTGATTACTGCTATTGCCGTAATTTGGAAACGATTTTCTGCTCAGGCGCCGCTGCGCTTATGGATCATTCCTGGACTTTGTTTAAAATTGCTGGGGGGTGTGGTAGTAGGATGGCTTTTCTCAAAATTTTATGGCTATGGTGGAGATTCCTGGAATATATTTCATAATGCCCGACAAATCTCTGCATTGGCTACCCAAGACTTTACTGCCTATATTAAGCTGCTTTTCTTTAATGAATATTATTACATTCCTAACCTTCAAACTCCTTCTCTTTGGGAACAACCTCGTCTTTTGTTCATAGTCAAGATCACTAGCATAATCAACCTTGCTACTCAACAAAACTACTGGTTTACCTCCTTTTATTTTTCACTGTTTGCTTTCAGTGGTTTGTGGCAAGCAGCCAATACGCTTAGTAGGTTATTTCCTACTACTAAACTGTCAGCCATTTTGGCTTTTATTCTTTTTCCTTCGGTAGTATTTTGGAGTAGCGGCTTACAAAAAGAAAGTCTGGCATTGGGCATTATGGCTTGGCTAATCCATTGGTTTTTAAGTATTTTCTGCGATAACCGTACCCGACCTGGTTTATTTTGGGCAAAGGTAGGGGTTCTCAGTTTGGTAGGTTTGTATGGTTTATGGAAGCTCAAGTTCTATTATTTTGGAGGTCTCATTCCTGTAATGGTCTCGGTTTTATTGGCTTACTGGCTGTATACGCGCATCAAATCTGACAACAAACCATTCCAAGCTTTATGGCTTCCTTTGGTACTATTTGTAGGTGTGTTGGGGTTGCTACTGTTAATGGCTAGTTTTATGCACCCTAAACTCCATCTATCTGAGTTTATGCATGTATTGGTGCTTAATCATAATGCTAGTTTTAATTTCTCGGCACCTGACGATTTAATCTATTATTACCGAACCGATCCAGGGTTTGCTACACTTACTTCTACGGTGGGAAATTTATTATATAATACTCCTCTGGCCTTTGTTTCGGGATTATTTCGCCCTTTTATCTGGGAAGCCAACAATCCATTGAAGTTAATTGCTGGGCTAGAAAATCTTTGGATGTTAGCATTTACTGTGTATGCAGTAATTGCTTTGTTTTTTAAGAAACGTCAACTTTTTCAAGGAAAGTCACTCCCTGCCAAACAACGCTTTTTGATCATTGGGGCCGTTATTTACATCAGTCTTTTGGCGATACTATTGGCTTTAGCATCTCCCAACCTTGGCACATTGGTGCGTTATAAGGTAGGCTTTATGTCTGTATTTTTGTATTTGATACACATTCCATTGTCATATCAACTCAATTCCTGGCTCCAACGCTTTCCGTTTTTATCCAAATTATTGACCAGTAATCAAGATTAAGCTGTAATTACTACTCGTTTAGTGGTAATGTAAGCTCCCGAGGAAATGCGTACAATATAATATCCAGGCTTTAGCGAAGCGGTGGGTACAAAAGTTAAACTACGAAGAATTTCAAATTTCCCCACAACTTGTCCCAATAGATCGGTTATTTTGACTTGTAGGTGCAATTGGGTACTATCTACTTTTAGGTCAAGGCGGTCAAAAAATATATTTTCTCCCTTTTTTATACGTATGTAAGGATCTGCCGCATTTGTCGCATTTTGTGCCAGTAAACACAATACTATTATTATAGAAAAAAATGGTAATTTTTGCTTCATATGCATTTATTTAAATTATCCAGCAGGCATTGTAGTTTGGGCAAAATAGGCCAAAACCTTGTGAAAGGTTGTAATACAGCCGTTAAAACCCCAACATTGTCTTTTAAAAAACCTTGAAAAGCACAAATAGTTCAATTCCAAAATGAAAAAAGAAAATGTAATTAAGCGTCTAAAACTCTATACTTAAATTCATGAGAGGGAGTTGCAATTTTTCGGCAGAATGTGTATATAAGCAGTTGAAAAGTATTTTTTAAATAGTAAAAATTGTAGGAATCACAAAATAAGATTAACTTTGTGTTCTACCTCTTTCTCTGAAAGGGGATTTTTTTTCTAAAACATTTCACCAAGAGAAAACGTAATAATTTTTTCATATGGATTGAGATAAAGTATAATTTCAACAAAGAAATATTTTATACACAATATAGAACGGCCATTTTACCGTTCTTTTTTTGTTATTCTAATTCACAAAAATCACATAAAATATTCTTTATAAACCTTAAAAAAAATGGCTAAAGTATCTTATTATACAAAAGAAGGTTTGCAAAAGCTCAGAGACGAGCTCCAAGAACTAAAGACGAAGGGACGTGCTGATATGGCTCGTCAGATTGCAGAAGCCCGCGACAAAGGGGATTTGAGTGAGAATGCAGAATATGATGCAGCCAAAGATGCTCAGGGCTTGTTAGAATTAAAAATTGCCAAATTGGAAGACACTGTAGCCAATGCTCGTTTGATAGATGAATCTAACATTGACACTTCTAAAGTATCTATTCTTTCTACGGTAAAAATAAAGCACAAGAAGCTTAAAAAGACTATGACTTATACGTTGGTATCGGAAGAAGAAGCCAACCTGAAGGAAGGTAAAATTTCGGTACAATCTCCAGTAGGAAAAGGCTTGTTAGGCAAAGAAGTAGGAGATATTGCAGAGATTCAAACTCCTGCTGGTACCACAGTATTCGAGATATTGGATATTTCTCGCTAAACAATACACAATTAGCCTCACCAATTGAGTAAATGAACCAACATTGCAGGTTGGATCAATCTTATCAAGAAGCCGTTTAAAACAAAAAATTTTATTGTATTTTGCTGGCAAACTATCTTACCTATTGAGATAGTCGTTCAACTTTTGTTATTCATTTACTCAATTTCTATGTCTTCTATCTTTTCTAAAATCATGGCAGGTGAGATTCCAAGCCACAAAATTGCTGAAACCAACGATTACTACGCTTTTTTAGATATCTTTCCTGTTACTAAGGGCCATACCCTGGTTGTCCCCAAAAAAGAAGTAGATTATATTTATGATTTAGAGGACGAGCTTTTGTCTGGGTTACATTTGTTTGCAAAAAAAGTAGCCATCGCTGTTAAAAAAGCTTACCCTTGCGAACGAATCAGTGTGGCAGTAGCAGGATTTGAAGTGCCTCACGCACACATTCATTTGATTCCCACCAACACCATGGCCGACTTGCAATTTACTGAAAAGCTCAAGTTTAGTCAGGAAGAATTAGCCGAGATTGCCCAGAATATTCGAGCACAACTAGCCTAAGTAAAACGAAAAAAATAACATGGAAGATTTACTTGATAGTTTTTTTCGACGTTTAGGCATTCGTGAGCAGGAATTACAAGAGAAAATCCGTCAATATTCCACTATTACTTACCACCAGGATAAAGATTCCATTATTACGGCAGGTGCATACATCAAGGTATTAAGAATATTGCTAGATGGGAAGGTGAGGGTGTTTCAAGAAAGTGAAGATCGAGAAATTTTGATCTATTATCTTTCACCTATGGAAACCTGTACCTTATCACTTTCGGCGAGCTTGGGGGATTGTCTAAGCACTGTAAATGCTCGGGTAGAAAATAACGCTACTGTACTCAATATTCCGGTACATTATGTCAAAGACTGGGTACACCTCTACCCTTCGTGGAATAACTTCACCCTTTCTACCTTTAGGGATAGCTATGATGTACTAATGGACCGTTATGCTAAGCTGGCCTTCACAACATTGAATGAGCGACTTGTAGAGTATTTGTACCAGGAAGCAAAAATTCAGCGTACTCAGACTTTGCATATGTCTCATCAACAAATTGCCAACGAACTAGGTACTACCCGTGAGGTAGTATCTCGTTTGTTAAAAAAACTTGAAAAAGCACAAAGAGTAAAGCTGGGCCAAAAAGCCATTCAGATTTTACAATAATATTTTCTTACCTGTGCCAAAAGTCACCAGTAACCCATTTTAATCTCCTCTACTTTTGCTTCATCAAATAACCAAACAATTATTTCAATGAAGCACATTAATTTTATCAATATCGTATTTTTCTTATGTACAGCTAGTGTAAGTATTTCAAGTCTGGCACAAACAGATGCAGGAAAACAACCCAGGCAAAGCTATACAAATCATAAGCCGTTGGCCCATCATCAAGTTGCCTTAGAGGTACTTGCTGCCAGTGAAGCCTGGATTCAGGCATTTAACAAAGGACAGTCCCAAGTGTGTGTAAGTGGCTATCGCTCTGATGCAGTTTTGCGGGCAAAGCCTTTTGGTTTGAAGAAAGGCATCAAAGCTATTAAAGAATTTTGGACTTCTTTTTTGAATTCAGGGGCTGCCAATTTAGTATATACTCAAGTATCTATAGGAGTTATCAACGAAAAAACCGCGCTTTTATCAGCCAATTGGCAAATGAATGTAGGAGAAGGCCACATTTATCAAGAAAAATGGGTGAAAGAAAATAATCGCTGGCTACTTGCTTATGATGACTTTGAGGTATTAAAAAAATACAAAAGACCTATCAGTTATACGCTTAATCCAGTGACTAGTCATAAAGCTTTAGCTCAAGCAATCAAGGCTTCTGCCAATTGGATTCAAGGTTTTAATCAACAAAATGCCCAAGTTTGTGGTAAAGGTTACGCAAAAAATGCAACCATGCATGGGGTGCCTCTGGCGTATATTTATGACCAAAAATCAATTGAAACATTTTGGGCAGGTTTAATTAAACAAGGGGCTCGTAATTTAACTTATCATCAGCCAAAGTTTACAGCTCAAACCGATCACACAGTAATACTTTCTGCACAATGGTCTATGAATATAGGCGAGGGTGAGATTTACCAGGAAAAATGGATAAAACAAGCAAATGGTTGGGTATTGAATTATGATGAATTTGAGTTGTTAAAAAAATATTTATAAAAATTTGCGCAAGCGGATTTATTAACTTAATTTACTATTAACTCAATAAACTATATTATCTTAATGTTAAGAAATGGTTATGGTGCTAATATAAACTTAACTGCCATTGTTAAAATTTGACAGCTAATTTACTAAAATTGCATCTACATTTGTTAGACAAAAGATAAATACAATAGTAAGGCATCTTGTGAGCAGAGAAGTCACAAAAGGTAGTTTAAAAAAATACATAATACAATAATACATTTAGTTCTTTATCATCTAGTTCAAATTCATTTTTCTCTGCTTCAAGATGTTTTTTGTTACCTCCCCCACCATATTTACTAAAAGATAACATTCCTGTTTGGCTTACTCTTGCCTCTAATACCTCTCTTTTTTGTATTATTTCTACCAAGTAACCTTCACTATTCTTGTCAAGCTGGCATTTATAATGCTTTTGATTGCATAATTCTAATAAAAAATCTAAATACAGTATTTAACAACACACCTATCCCTACTTTTTGTTAATTTACGGCCCAAAACTAATGTGAGTATACAATGAATACTATTAGCAATACAGATTTAAAAAATTTAACCATAGATATTACCGATGGTATTGCCACTATTACTATTCGTCGTGGTTCTAAATTAAATGCCTTGAACTATGACACCATCGAGGATTTGCGCAAAGCAATGAAAGAGGTGAATACTAATGGGGAAATCCAAAGTGTAATTATTACCGGAGAAGGAACCAAAGCATTTGCTGCTGGGGCAGACATTGCCGAACTTGCTAAATTAGACGATGTGGGAGCTAAGCGTTACTCACAAAACGGACAAGATGTTTTTGCCGTTATAGAAAATTGTATCAAACCAATTATTGCTGCAGTTAATGGATACGCCCTTGGAGGTGGTTGTGAGCTTGCCCTTGCTTGTCATATGCGTATTGCGGTAGAAGCTGCAAAGTTTGGTTTACCAGAAGTAAAATTGGGTACTTTGCCAGGTTTTGGAGGTACTCAACGTTTAACTCAAAGCATTGGCAAAGCCAAAACGCTTGAACTGATTATGACTGGTGATATGCTTTCGGCCAATGAAGCCAAAGACTTAGGCTTAGTAAACCATGTAGTAGCCACTCACGAAGAATTGATGAACAAAAGCCGGGAAATTCTTACTAAAATTTCAGGTTCTGGCCCTTTGGCTATCGCTATGGTGATTAAGTCAGTAAACGAAGTATACAGTAGCGACGAAAGAGGATATTTGAAGGAGGCTCGTTACTTTGGACAGTCAGCTGGCACCGAAGATTTTCACGAAGGTATGGAGGCATTTTTGCAAAAACGCAAGCCTGACTTCAAAGGTGAATAGCACAAGCGAAAAGTAAAAACCGGACTAAATACAAGTTTATTTTTCACTTTGAAATTGCCTTGAAAATTTATCAATCCCCTCTCTTGAGTATATCAAAAGAGGGGATTGTTTATTTTATACAATTTATAAATTCAACAATTGCAAATAGCCTGTCTTGCCTAAATGTCCATTTACCCACTCTGGGTCTAATTCTGCTCCTAGTTTTTTATAAAATTTAATGGCAGGTTCGTTCCAGTCGAGCACTTGCCAACTTATTCTATGGCAATTTTCATCTTTTGCTCTTTGCGCGAGCGCTTTGAACAAGTGTAAACCAACTTTGTGCTTCCGGTATATCTGTTTGACATAGAGATCTTCTAAATACAGGCTTTTGCCCTTCCAGGTAGAATACCGATAATAATAAAGTGCCATTCCCACCACTTTGTCTTCATACTCGGCCAAATAAAATCCATATAAAGGATTAGCTCCAAAACCATCTTTTAGTAATTGCTCCTCAGTGTTCTCTACTTCATTAAGGGCTTTTTCGTATAGGGCAAGCTCTTTGATTAATTCCAACAACACGCCCACATCTTCAGGTTTTCCTTCCCTAATTGTTATCGTATTTTGTTCCATACACGCTTTAATCTTCAAATATTACATTGGTAATTTAAAAAAGCTTGCATAAATAGCCAATCTTACCAACTTACTCTCTTAAAATTTCGTCGAACTCTTATTATCTTTGCCTTCAATATCCTAACCCAACCATTATTAATACAAACTACAATTCAATCACACTAAGAGCTCATCTCGACTTTTAATAATGAGCTGTAAATCATTTACTTTACTCATTGGCTTCGAGATTTTTTTAAGGCATAGCGCTGCTATGCCTCAAAAAAATCTCTTAATCACTGAACAAAAGCAATAGTTTTCACAAAAAGGTCGAGACAAGTTCTAATAATAACTTCTCTATTTCACTTAAGAACTAAAATTTATAAACACATGAAAAACAACTTGTGTGATGCTCAAATAATAAACAAGTATAGGGTAGTATCGCTTCTCTGGGCTATCACTTTAGTCTTAGTTGGGTTACCTTTTATTGGAAATGCCCAAAACTTCCAGCAAACTGACAGTGAAAAGGCTACAGTCTCTAATATGAGTGATGAATTTGGTACTGCGGTCAGTATTTCAGGAAATTTTGCAATCGTTGGCTCTCCAAAAGAGGATAATGGGGTTGATACTGATGCGGGAGCAGCCTATATTTTCTTAAATGATGGGGCTGGCAACTGGAGTTTTCACCAAAAAATTGTAGCACCTACACGTACAATAAGCGACCAATTTGGTACCTCGGTAAGCATTGCTGGTGATTATATTATTGTAGGCGCTATTTTGGCAGATTCAAACCCAGGCACAAACACTAATAGCAACGAGGGTGCCGCTTATATATTTGAACGTAATACTGGTACAGGTCTATGGGATTATAAACAAACTTTAGTAGCTCCTGCTATCGCAAACTCTGACCAATTTGGGGTTTCGGTAACAATTACCACCACCGGTTATGCTGCCATAGGAGCCAACGCAGAAGACGAAGATGAAAATGACGCCAATACCATCAGTGGAGCTGGTTCTACCTATATATTTGAAAGAAACAGCTCAACCGGGAATTGGGGTTTTGCACAAAAGGTGGTGGCAAATGATCGGGCAACCAATGATCAATTTGGAGTCTCAGTAGATATTTCAGGGAATTTTTTAGTGGTTGGCGCACGCAATGAAGATGCTACAACTAATGATACCGAAAACTTTGGAGCAGCTTATGTTTTTGAGCGTATGAGTGGCGGTAACTGGACCCAAGTAATTAAACTTACTGCTCCCACAGCGGATCGCTCTACATCAGATCAGTTCGGAACCTCGGTAGCCATTGATGGTAATTGGATTGTAGTTGGGGCAAATTTTGACGATGAAAAAGACGATACTGGTACTGACTCGAGTCCTTTGAACAATGCCGGAGCTGCTTATATTTTCAAATATGACGGAACCAACTGGACCTATGCACAGAAAATTGTATCGAGTGATCGCTCAGCAGACGATAATTTCGGGGTATTTGTAGATATTTCAGGTAATAATGTCTTGGTTAGTGCTCGGGCCGAAGATGAAGACGCTACTGGAAGTAATACCCTTAATAACGCAGGTTCTGCATACATTTTTCATTTAGCTTCTGGTGATAAATGGTTAGGGGTCAAAAAAATCACAGCAAATAACCGCGAATTAGCTGCATTATTTGGAGGAGGGATAGCGATTGATGGAGACAATCTCATTGTGGGTGCTCGTAGAAAAGATGATGCAAGTATAACCGACGCTGGAGAAGTTTACTTTTTTAAAAATAGCCCATTCAATACCGGATTGGCCTTTGATGGCAGTGACGACTATATTACTTTGCCTGGGGTCAATGAGTTCAAGTTTGACGTATCTACCGCCCTTACCATTGAAGCTTGGGTAAGGTTCTCAGGTTCGTTGGCTGATGGTCAATACCAAAGCATTGTAACCAAAGGAAACGAAGCCTGGAGATTACGTTTCAAGGGAACCCCTGACCCAGTTTTGCTGGCTTTTGATTACGATGGTGCCAATGAAATAACCTCTTCTGGTAGTCCTGATTTTAAGCTAGGAAGCTGGCACCATGTAGCGGTGGTATTTGATGGTACTACTACTACTAAAACGGTTACAATGTATATAGATGGAGTAGTCAATAATAGCCAAACTTTTAGTAGTAACCTTGGTAGTAATGATGACCCAGTGTGGATTGGTAACAATGTAGATGATGCCTCGTTATTGGATGGTGCTATAGACGACCTTCGCATTTGGAAAAGAGTGAAAGATATTACCGAAATCCAAGCTGCTAAGGATTGTCAACTTACTGGGACTGAGCCTTGCCTATTGGCTTATTTCGATTTTAGTGAAGGATTCCCTGATAGTGACAATACTGCTCTCACTTCTGTGAAAAACTTGGCAACTGGTGGAGATAATGGAAACCTTGTAGGATTTGATCTAACAGGTAATTCTTCCAACTTTGTAAACTCCTCCCCTACGCTCGATACTGATGCTTGTACAAATCCTATTAATTTACCTGTGTTGATTTTGGAAGGTAATGGCAATACCATTAATCCTAATGAAGTTACTTTCTCTACAACCAATGATACCGATTTAGGCTCAGTAGTCATTGGCAATAGCATTACCCGAACCTATACCATCAGAAACAATGGTACCCTACCACTTACACTAACCAATAGTACCCCAGTACAAAATGTAGGTAGTTCCGACTTTACAATTATAACCCAACCAACCAGTACCACAATTGCAGTAGGAGGAACCGTAACCTTTACCATTCGTTTTACTCCCTCGTTAGAGGATGCATCAGTGGCCAATATCTCCATTGCCAGCAATGATTGCAATGGTGAGTTAGTTTTTAGAATCTCAGGGGTGGGCGTTGCAGTACCCGAAATCAATGTACAGGATGATTCTTCTACTCCACAAAATATTGCCAGTGGCAGTACTTTCGACCTGGGTAATCAAGTAGTAGGAGGCAGTGCAATCACACGAACTTTTACCATTCAGAATACTAACCAGGGAGCACTCAACCTTACAGGTACCGCTCCAAATTTTGTAACCCTTACAGGTGGTGCAGGCTTTAGTATTGCTAGCCAGCCTGCCTCTTCTGTGATTAGTGGCAATAGCTTTACTACTTTTCAGGTAAGCTTCAATACGAGTGCCGCAGGAGCCCAAACAGCTACTCTCCTGATTGTTAATGATGACGCTGACGAAGGTTCTTATACAATTAATCTAACCGCTCAAGGAGTAACTCCTGAAATAAATCTGGTGGATCAAGCCAATGCCAACCTCGCAAGTGGAGCTACAGTAAACTTAGGAACTTTTACAGTAGGTAGCAGTGCAACTACCCAAACCTTTACCATTCAAAACACTTCTACCAATGCATCCCTAAGCCTCAGCAATTCAGCACCCAATTTTGTAACTATTACAGGTGATAATGTCTTTAGTATTGCATCACAACCTCCTTCGGGCACCATTGCAGCACAAGGTACTGCTACATTTCAGGTTTCATTTAATCCTTCTGCAATAGGTTCTTATACCGCCACTGTCAGCATTCCTAATAATGATAGTGATGAAAACCCTTATACAATTACTTTGACTGCCGAGGTAAATCCTCCCGCTTCGCCTGAAATCACGGTTTCCTTTAATGGCACCAATATCAACTCTGGCGAAACATTGAAAATAGATACTACAGCGGCTTTAAACACGCGTGGTACGGTGATTACCATTCTCAATGAAGGTACAGCAGCACTCAATCTCAACGCTACTTCTCCTTTTGTGTTGAGTGGCACTAACAGTGGAGAGTTTTCGATAGATGCTACTTCTACCACCAACCCATTGGCCATTAATGCAACTACTACTTTTACGATTAACTTAAGTCCAACGAGCTTGGGGAACAAAACCGCTACTTTGACTATTAATAATGATGATTTTAACGAAGGAGCTTTTGTGATCAATCTGCAAAGTGTTGCCGTAGCTCCACCTACTGAACCTGCTGATGTGACAGTGGTGCCTACTGAACCTCCAGCGGATGCAAACCCAACAACTCCTAATGCGGTAAATGTAAACTGGATTCCTCCTACCGATTTAACCAACGTAATCGGTTATCGTATTCGTCGTTCGGATGGAGACACCCTCAATTTTACTTTGTTGCAGGAGGTTGATGTCAATACTACTACTTTTCTGGATTTGAACCTGGTAGAAGGTATTCAATATTACTACCGGGTATTTTCGTTTAATCAATTTGGAGAATCGGCACCTGGCCCATTAAGTAGCCTGGTATATGTAGGAGTAGAAGAAACGCAACGTTTTGCCAAGCAGACCCTTGTTTTTCCTAACCCTACCCTTGGTAAAACCAATATTCAGTTTCCTGGTGTGATTGCTCGTCAGGCTACCTTAAAGCTATACAACTCTTCAGGAAAACTGTTAAAAACGAGTATAGCAAGATTGAAAAATCAAACAGTCACCTACGATATGGAAGGACTTGCCGATGGACGTTATTTACTCCAGATTCAGGTCGGAGATTATACGATTTATAAACAAGTAGTAAAACACTAAATCCTCTGTTATTTTGATGAAAAGCCTGCTAATTCTTTGAATTAGCAGGCTTTTTTTTCACTAGTCATAAAATTAATATAAATATAATCAGCATAACAACCAGCAGGCACAGTAGGTATACACCTCTAAATCAGCGCATTAGCTTCAAACATCTTTTTTGTATAAAACATACACACCGCTCCTGTTTATCAAAATGTTTTTTAAAAAAGCAGTAATGTTTATTTTTGGTTGAACTATAAACTCATAAATAAATAACCGCCACAAGTCTTATCCATCCCTAACCTAAGCGTGTATTGTGGCGAACTGACACCAAAAATTCGAACTAAAATGCTTATAAATTCCAGCCCAAGGAAATACCTACTACCAAAGGCAGGCATTTCGGACTATTATTCTTGCTCTTTTTTGAGAGGGTCTTTTTTAAGGAAATCTTCTTCTGTAAGATTTCTTTTTGCCCGACCTTCTTGCTCACTTAAACTTATACGTATGATTTCACAAAGCAAAAGGATGTTGCTATTGCTGGTGCTCGTGCTTGGGAGTATTTTTACTACCCAAGGCTGGGCACAAGTGGTTTACAACACAGTAGATAACTTTGATAGAACTGATAATAACTCATTGGGGGCACCCTGGACAGAAAACGAAGCGGATGCTACTCAATTTGCCATCACTAGCAATACACTTAGTGCAGTTACTGCGGGGGTTTCGGGATTGGAACCGACCAATGCCACCCTGGATTTGACCGCACAGAATGCCAACTTTGACCTGGGTCAATCCAAAATAGGTTGGTCAGTTCACATAGATCTCAATCGTGATCCTTCGGGCTGGGGTAGTACCAACTATAGCTTAGGCTGGGTACTTACCGCCAATGAAACCGACCTTAGTAGTGCCACTGTAGATGGGTATGCGGTCATTTGGACTGCTACCAATAACGAATTGGTATTGGTAAGGTTTGAAAACGGAATTAGTGGACTTGACCCTGGAACCACAGTCGTATCCACTGGGTTAGACTGGAGCACTTTAGGCACCGATGGATTGAATGTAAGAGTGGAAGTGACTCCTGAAGGAGTTTGGACTTTATTTTATGAAGCAGGTGCTGCCTTAGCAACCGCCACTGACATAAACGCAGCCAGCGCTACGGGTACAGATAATACCTTATTTGGTGATGCGGCTCAAATTCATTCTGGTCCTATATGGGCACACAATACGGCTGTTGGTGTTAATGACTCTGGCTCTTTTGATAATTTCAGTTTTGGTATAGAAACCAGTAACATTGCATTGGCCAGTAGTGTTGCTGTTGGAGCAGATAATGTATTACAAGGGACAAGCAATCACATCATTTATGCATTTGATCTTGCCGCTACTAGTGCCGATGCTACCCTCACCCAAGTAAATTTCACTTCCGCAGGTACATACGCTGCTAGTGACATCAACGCCTTTACCTTATGGTTTTCTAATGATAATGCTTTTGATGCCACCACTGATCAAGCCATAGGCTCTCTTACCAGTTCCCTGGGAGCAGGCGCTCAATCATTTACCTCTCTTTCGCAGGTGATTACCAGTGGTACTACTGGGTACTTTTTCATTACAACCAATGTAGATGCCTTGGCCACTACCTCTAATACTATCGAGGTAAGTACTGCCATTACCACTGCTGACCTTACGTTTTCGGGCGTAGTCAACCAATCGGGTACTGCCAATGTAGGGGGCATCCAAACCATTACGGCTTGTACTACACCATCAGATGTTTCTACTCTTACTGGCATCCCATTGAGTACCCAAGTAATTCTTAACTGGATCAATGGCAGTTGCTATGATGAAATCCTGGTAGTAGCTAAAGATGGCAGCACGATTACTAACACTCCTACTGGTGATGGAACTGCTTACACTGCCAATGCAGCTTTTGGTTCGGGTACCGAGTTAGCGGTCAGTTCTGGTGAATTTGTGGTATTTAAAGGAACTACCACCACCGAAACCATCACATCGCTTACAGATAATACCATATATTTCTTTAAAGTATTTGGTCGTAAAGGTACTACCTGGAGCAGTGGAATAGAGATTAGCGTAACTCCAAGAGCAGCATTGCTTGCCTGGGAGTTCAATGGCAATGCGGGTAACGAAGTTACTGTAAACTCAACTACTCAAGCAGCCAATGTATCTACTACTGCGCCAAGTAATGTTATTGCTCGTGGGGCGGGTATTTTAGCCGCGGCCAATGGAAATCGTTTCAACGCTGACAATTGGGATGCTGCTACCATTGCAGATGCCATTGCCAATAATGAATATTTTGAATGGACTATAGAAGCAACTGATGGCTTCTCGATGAGTCTGAATTCGTTGGTGTTCAATATACAGCGTTCTGGCACAGGACCTAATAGTTTTGCTTTACGAAGTAGTTTAGATAATTATGCGACAAACCTAACTACATTTAGCGTAACTACTACCAGCACTTCGGTTCAAAACATCGCCTTAACTGGCCACGAAAACCTTGTACAGCCCATTACTTTTAGACTATATGGAGCAGGGGCGACAGGTACAGCAGGTAGCGCAGGATTTGAAGGCACAGGCAATGACTTAGCAATTAATGGAAATGTAACTGCGGTAGGTGCTACCATTGCTACTTCTACCAATGCTTTGAGTAATTTTAGTGCCAGTACTGAGGCCGCCGCCAACCCTTCAGCCTCACAAAGCTTTCTGGTAACCGCTGAAAATTTAAGTGCAGATGTATCCATTGTTTTAAATCCCACTACTGACTTTGAAATTTCCACTGACAATACCAACTTCTTTGCCACGCTTACGGCATTGCCTCGCAATGGCACTGACCTAAACGGTGAGCCTGTTCCAATTTATGTAAGACTGAAACAAGGGCTTACCGCTGGGTTTAAAACAGCTACGATTACCCTAAGCAGCACTGGTGCTACCGATCAAGTTATTAATTTGAGCGGAAATGCTGTAGGGCATAATGGTTTGGCCTTTGATGGTGCCAATGATTTTGTAGATGTTACTGGGTATGCAGGTATTGGTGGTACCGATGCTCGTACTGTAGAAGCCTGGATTAAAACCTCTGATAATGTGAATGCCCAGGTAATTACCCGATGGGGGGCCAGTAATGGAGAAGAATGGTCGGTACAAGTAAATGGTGGTAAACTCTATTTGACCGCCAACGGAAAATCTAAAACAGGTACCGCTGATATTGCCGATGGTAACTGGCACCATGTAGCCGTTACCTTTACAAATGATGGTACTCCCAATATTACTGATGCTATTTTTTATGTAGATGGTACAATAGATGCTCAATCAGCCGCAATCAGTGGCTCTTTCAATACCAATATCATCGCCAATACGGTACTGATTGGTAAAAATATAGATGATACCCGTTTTTTTAATGGAACCATAGATGAATTAAGAATTTGGAGTGTAGCTCGTAGCCAACTGGAGATTCAACAAAAGTTCCGTTGTGAGCTTGCAGGTACTGAAACAGGACTGGAAGCTTACTATAATTTTAATCAGGGAACTGCTGAAGGAAACAATGCAGCAATAACAACTGTAACTGATGGCACTGCCAATGCTCGAAATGGGGCTTTAACCAACTTTGATTTAAGCTTGAGTAATACTACGTCTAACTTTGTAGCTGGAAGCCCAAGTGTCAATCTTAACCGTGAGATAGACCTTCAGGGAAATGGGGTTTCTATTGTAAACAATGATGTAACACCTGCTACTGCTGATTTTACTGATTTTGGCAATGTAAGCTCCAATACTGTTCTAACGCGTACTTTCACTATTGCCAATACAGGCACAGAAGCTCTTAGTCTACTCAATACTGGTGCTTTTGTTACCATTACTGGAACAGGAAGCAGCGCCTTTACAGTTACTCAGCCTTCTTCGGGCACAGTAGCTGGTGGAGGAAACCAAACCTTTGAAATTAAGTTTGCTCCTAATAATGAGGGAACCTTTACGGCTACAGTAACAATTCAAAACAATGACTGTGATGAGGGAACCTATTCTTTTAGCATCCAGGGTATAGGAACAGCTCGTGCTCCAATCGCCATTGAGGAATTGCAAAGACCTGTAACCTTGGAATTTAATAATTATACAGGTGCTGGAGTTTCTTCTTCTCCTACAATTGCTCAACTTCATTCGCTCAACTGGTCTTTTGCTGGAATGAGTGAAGGGCAAGTACTCAATGGAGAAACCAACACTACGGGGGATTATGCACGTGGTACTAGCACTGGCGGAGTAACTACAGGTGGTTTATATGCCTTTGATATTAATGGCAATACTGCTTTTGGTTTTCAGGCCAATGGAACCGACTTTGATAATGGCAAAGCAGTGCTTCGTTTACAAAACCAAACAGGCTCTACCATTACCGCTGCCCAGATAGCCTATAACTTATATGTCTTCAACGATCAGGACATCGCCTCAACGATCAACCTCGAGTATAGTACTGATGGCATCAACTTTACCGCTGCTCCAGCATTTACTTTTACTTCGCCCACTACCAATACAGGGGCCAGCTGGTCTGCTGCCAATGCCATTAACGGTTATATCAGTGGGTTACGCCTTGCCAATAATGAATATCTCTACATTCGTTGGGACAATGATTTATCAGCAGCTAGCGAAGCCGATGAAATCGCAATTGATGATATTCAAGTAACTGCTTTTGCCATAGACACCCGACGCACCAATTATGTAGCACTGGATGGTACTGGGGATTATGTAGAAGTAGCAGATAACGCCAATATTAATTTCAATAGTCAAAGCTTCACCGTTGAAATGTGGGTAAAGTCAGTTAGTAATACAGGTACTCAAACCCTTATTAGCAAACAAAACGGTGGGGCAGGTTATGACCTAATCTATAACGGAGGAACAAGTTTGGTATTTACCGTAACCGATGGAATTGGAAGTACCTCTACCAAGACTTTTGGCACTTCATTATCTACTACTGATTGGTCACACATTGCAGCGGTATATGACAATGCTACGGGTAACACCACCATTTATGTAAATGGGCAAACTGATTTTGCTGGCCCTGGAACTGCAGGTATCAATGCCTCTAACGCTTTACCGTTAAGAATTGGAGCCAATCAATCTGCTACCAATGCATTCACTGGAAACGTTGACGAGGTAAGAATTTGGAATGTAGCCAGAACAGCCAGCGAAATCAGGGAAAATATGCACTTGACCTTGCTAGGCAATGAAACTGGCATCGTGAGTTACTATCAATTTAGTGAAGCCTCTGGTACTACTACCGCTGAATTGATCAGCAACAATACAGGTACCTTACAGGACAATGCAAACTTTGTAGCCTCTACGGTGAATGCTGGAAGAAATGGTGCCAGTAACACCCAAACAGTAGGTAGTGGTGCAGTTGGTAATATAGATTTTACCACTGGAACTGATGCTAATGCAACAATGAATTTCACAGCACATTCCACCTCAGAGGACTTTACAGTGACTTATCAACGATTTAATCCTAATGCTACTTCGGGTCTCACGGTATCAGAAACTACCTATCAAAACCCAATGTGGACAATTAATAAATCTGATGCCACCAGTACATTTACCGCAGATATCACCTTCAATTATCCTAACAATACTTTTGATAATCTGGTCCCTCGCAATTATGTACTTTATAACCGTACAATGGGGGCTGACGGTAATTGGACAAAATTGAGCATTGTACCTACTTCGATTACAGCAAATACAATTACATTTCCAGGGGTTACTGTTACAGGACAATTCTTAGTAGTAAGAGAACAAGACAAGCCAGATGCAATACGCGGGCAAATGCTTGACTTGGATGGCGCAGGAGATTATGTAGAGGTAGCAGATAACACCAGTATTAATTTTAATAGCCAAAGCTTTACGGTTGAAATGTGGGTAAAATCTGCCAGTAATGCAGGTACTCAAACCCTTATTAGTAAACAAAATGGAGGGGCTGGTTATGACTTAATCTATAATGGAGGAACAAGTCTGGTATTTACCGTAACCGATGGAATTGGGAGTACTTCTACCAAAACTTTTGGCACTTCATTATCCACGACTGACTGGTCACACATTGCGGCGGTATACAATAGCGCTACGGGTAATACCACTATTTATGTAAATGGACAAACTGATTTTGCTGGTCCTGGAACCGCAGGTATCAACGCTTCTAACGCTTTACCGTTAAGAATTGGAGCTGACCAAACGGCGGCCAATGCTTTCAATGGAAACGTTGACGAGGTAAGAATTTGGAATGCAGCCAGAACTGCTAATGAAATCAGGGAAAATATGCACCTGACCTCAATAGGTACCGAAACGAATTTGGTAAGTTATTGGCAGTTTAACAATGATGCAAATGATTATATAAATGGTAATAATGGTACCCTAAATGATAATGCGACGGTTTCTACAAGTTCCACAGTAAACGTAGGACGTCCAGGAGCATCACAAACGATTAATGTACCTACCACTACTACTGGTAATCAGGATTTCACAGCAAGTGCCAACTTAGCTATCAATATTACTACTGCTCAAGCGGTAGCTACTGATGATATTACGGTTACTTATCAACAGTTTACTCCTAATGTTACAACTGGGATTACGGGTACTACTTTATTTGATAACCCAATGTGGACCATTAACAAATCTACTACAAATGGTACTTTCACTGGGGATATTACGTTTACCTTCCCCACCAATGTATTTGCCAACCGCTTTGTATTGGGCAATTATCAATTGTATCGCCGTAATATGGGAGCCGATGGAACCTGGACAATTACAGGCTTATCTGCTACTGCTATTACCAATAACACCATTACTTTTGCTGGATTTGACAACACGATGGTTGGTCAATTAATGGTTGTACGTACCAGTGAAGCAGCTCCTGATAATTCAAGAGGTACAATGCTTACCTTGGATGGCGCAGGAGATTATGTAGAAGTGGCAGATAACACCAGTATTAATTTTAATAGCCAAAGCTTTACGGTTGAAATGTGGGTAAAATCTGCCAGTAATGCAGGTACTCAAACCCTTATTAGTAAACAAAATGGAGGGGCTGGTTATGACTTAATCTATAATGGAGGAACAAGTCTGGTATTTACCGTAACCGATGGAATTGGGAGTACTTCTACCAAAACTTTTGGCACTTCATTATCTACCACTGATTGGTCACACATTGCGGCGGTATACAATAGCGCTACGGGTAATACCACCATTTATGTAAATGGACAAACTGATTTTGCTGGTCCTGGAACTGCAGGTATCAATGCTTCTAATGCTTTACCGTTAAGAATTGGAGCCAATCAATCTGCGGCCAATGCTTTCACTGGAAACGTTGACGAAGTAAGAATTTGGAATGCAGCCAGAACGGCAGATGAAATCAGGGAAAATATGCACCTTACTTCACAAGGGTCGGAAACTAATATTGTAAGTTACTGGCAATTCAATGGAGATAGCAACGATGATATTGGTTCCAACAATGGAACATTGCAAGACAATGCCAATGTAACCAATAACTCAACAGTAAACGTAGGGCGACCAGGAGCGGCTGAAAGCAATTCAATTGCCAATGGAACTCCTACTCAGAACTTTGCTACCGCCAATGCAGGCTTAGTATTTACGGCACACTCGGCCACAGAAAACTTCAGCATTACTTACCAGGCATTTAATCCCAATGCTACGACTGGTATCACTGGTACTACGCTGTATCAAAATCCAATGTGGACAATTAACAAGGGTGACGCTGCGGCAACTTTCAATGCCAATGTAACCTTCACATTCCCTAACAATACTTTTGATCAATTAATCGCAGGAAACTACGCACTGTACCGCCGAAATGTAGGTGCCGATGGAACCTGGGCTTTGGTTGTATCACAAGCAACGTCTGTTACTACCAATACAATAGTATTTAACGGCATTAGTGAAATAGGTCAATATATGGTAGTGAGAACCACCGAAAATGGTTTAACTGCAAATGCAGGCAACTGTCTCACTTTTGATGGAACCAACCAACATTTAAGCACTGCAACGTTGGTATCTAACGTTACAGATGATTTTACTATTGAAGGATGGGTTCGCTGGGACGGTGGTGGCCCTACGGCTGATAAGGTATTTTTCTATAATGGACAATCTGAATCAGCTAATACTACTGGATACGGCATCGGTTTAAATGAATCTAATAACGTAACCGCTTTTATTGGTAACAATACTGCTACTGTGACCGAATTAAGTTCTGGGCAGGCACTTACTGTTGGAGAATGGGTACACGTTGCATTGGTTCGTAGAGCCAATAGTTGGTTTATTTACATAGATGGCGTGGAACAAGACCTTAGCAACACCACTACTCCTGAAATACCTACCGTGGCTACTTATATGGGGAGTGCTACTGGTGGAGCCAGAGGCTTTAATGGTCGTTTGGATGAATGGAGAATGTGGACAACTTCGGCCAGAAGCATTACCGAAATACGAGAAAATATGCACTTGATTAATTTTGGTAATGAAACCAACCTCATTGCCAACTGGCAATTCAATGAAACCAGCGGCACCGAGGCTTTTGATTATGTGGGAAGTTTTACTGCTAACTACAACAATAGTCCAAGTATTACAACTTCTACTGCTCCTATTGGGCGTGGAGCTAGTAATACTACCAATGTTTCTACTGCAAGCCAAGATGTTACTTTTGGAACCACTGGTATGAGAATCGTATTTGGAGCAGGGACTGTTCCTGGTGGAGATGTGGTAGTTACTCGTTTGAATAGTTTTCCTAATATTTACCCTACGCTCACCACGGCTGGTTCTTATTGGGTAATTCATAACTATGGAGCCAATGCTACTTTTGACAATTTAGTAACTGTGGAAATGACACTACTCAATAGTGACCAGATATCGGGTGACGATGAAACTACTCCAAATAACCTTCAGATTTATAAGCGTAACTCGGGCTCGGATGGAACTTGGGGAAGCTCTTTGGGTGGTGCCAGTAGTGCCAGCAATTCTACCAAAGTGATTACCTTTACAGCACTTACCGGGTTTACCTCGTTTAGTCAAGTGCTTACTGGTAGCATAGGGACATCGGGACTACCTATTACCCTTGCTCAGTTTGAGGCTAGTCGCATCAGCGAAAACGTTGTACGTTTAGATTGGGAAACCCTTTCTGAAATCAACAATGCTGGATTTGAAATCCAGAAAAGCGAAAACGGGGTTGAATTTGAAAAGATTGGTTATGTAGATGGCGCAGGTAACAGCAAACAAAGCATCACTTATCAATTTACCGATAATGACGCGATTCGTTCAGCTTACTATCGTTTAAAGCAAACAGATAGCAACGGCGAGTTTTCTTATAGTCCAGTACGTTTTGTGAAAGGCGCTGATTTGGTAAAACTAACGATTTACCCAAATCCTACTACCCAAAGTGTAAAACTAGGATTTGGTTCTGCGCTGGAAACTAAGCTGCCTATTACTACTGAAATCGTGACCTCACAAGGAAGAAGCATTTTCAAAACCAAAGGAGATCTTACCAAGGTACAAGAGGATCTGAACACTCAACTTACTCAAATGCCAGGAGGTACTTATTTGTTAAAAGTATTGGTAGGAAATCAGTATTACATACAAAAAGTAGTGAAGCAATAGCTTAATAATTAATAAGCTAGCCAATAAAAAACCCTGTGTGTTCACAAAAAACGCACAGGGTTTTGTTTTTAGAATATCTTGATAAATATCAGCCAAAGACAACCAACTAAATGTTATGTGTAATATGAATTAGATTTAATAATAGACCAACAATCATTGTTAGTCTTTGGGTTAGTTAGCAAGGAGAAAGTAAGGGGTTAAATCCACATTGGCATTTCCTCCTGCTCCACTGTGATTACGGTAGGTTCTGTTTTTTTCAATGGTGTAATATGAATCTACGTAATCGTCATCATTGGTAAACCACTGGTCAGGCATTGCCTGAATTACCGCATTGGCAATTTGTCCCAGTACATTTACAATAGGTTGTCCACTCAAGGTACCAGTAATTTGGAATACCCCATCTACGATAATTCCCACCATCTGCTTATAGTTGTAATTATCGTCTTTTTCAAACAACTGAATGTTTGCTGCCTGGTAGCTGTAATCATCCCAAAAAAGTAATATTTGATTTGGGTAATAAGTTGTACCAGCATAATCCAAGTAATACATTGGAATTACGTTAATCTGCGCTTCGTTATTTGATCCACGAACTCCTGAGGTAATTGCATAAATCTCAGCAGCACCCGAAATCCAAGGTTCTTCGTCATTGTTCAAACGAATGCGATCCAACTTAGTAGTTTCTATACCACCAGCAGTTCTTTTCATTTGACCATCTACCTTGCGATTCACCAAGGCTTGAGCTCCAGCTTTTCGCAATTCTCGGTTCATCAATTCAGCTTCTACCTTCAATGCTTCAAAACCATCAGTTTCTACCACTACCACAGGTACGTTTGGCGCTTTGAACGGATCAAGGTATACTACTTTTTTGTCTAAGGTATAAGCTTTTACCTTTTTCCAGTTGGCCTCATCCTTACCATCAGGAGCATAAGCCACCAATAGTTTAGAAAAGTCCAAGTTGGCTTGTGGTTGGTGCAACCATAACTCAGGAATTTCTACATTTTCAGGAGCTTCCAGGTTCTTATAAGTTGCTTCCGATTTTTGTACAATACGACGCAAGTTTTGAGTAGCCGTATTCTCAATTCCCTGGCCATTTACTTTGTCTAGAATTGTAGCCAAGGCCACACTAGGCATTTGCGCTTTGAGCGAACTAATCACTTCGCCTCGGCTAGCCGATTGCTTTAACAAATCTATTACTTGTAAAGCAATCTCATCTTTGTTAATCGCTCGGTCGTTAGTAGTGTTAGGAGCAATTTTTTCTGATTGATTTTGACAACTTGCCAAAATCATTACAAATGCCAGACATACCAGCCAGGCATTTAGCTTTAATAATTTCATTTTGTTTTGTTATTAGTTTAGTTAGTCAATTATTCTTTGGCTGATCATTCCCTAAAAGTGGCTGCAAAGAAATATATTCATTTTTTACAAAACAAAATTTGGATGAAATTTTTGACTAATAGTCAATTTTATATCCAATAGTCATAAACTAAACATTTTCACAAACCAGATAAACACCAGCGTTATAACATCACCAGAAGCATTTCAAGCAATGTTTTTGTTCAAAAAATTAAACAAAACAATGTATTTAATACAACAAACTTCACAATACACAAGTCGTATTTTTATACTATAACTAAACTTTTTGGTTAAATTTAGGCCTGTACTCCTGCTCTATTTTGCCCCTCGTTTTAGACTCAATCAGGTATATGTTATCCGTCTTTTATGCAGGCCTCTCCAGATTAACTCCAGTGGATTTCTAACTTTTGCGAGTAGATAAACAAGAGACGGAGCATTCATCTAGCCCAAATGTTTAAAATATTGCGGTATTTGAAAAAATATCTTTAATTTAAGAGCTAACAAGACCAATTGTAAAAAAATTATATTGCTGATGGACCAACCTAAAATTGACCAAGCCAGAGATATACGTGAAGGAGAAGAACTAAATGTAGAGAACTTACAGGCTTTTTTGAACGAACAATTAAATACCAAAGATGCTAAGCTAGAAGTATCACAGTTTCCCAGTGGCTTTTCTAATCTTACATATTTACTCAAACTAGGCGACCAGGAACTGGTACTACGTCGCCCACCTTTTGGTGCCGAAAAAATAAGTAAAGGACATGACATGGGTCGAGAGTATAAAGTGTTATCTCGCCTAAATCCAGTATATCCCAAAGCTCCCAAACCTCTTGCCTATACCGAAGATTTATCCATTATAGGTGCACCCTTTTATGTAATGGAACGGGTAAAGGGGGTAATCTTACGTTCAGGAAAAAATGTAGATTTATCTCGTCAAGAGGCCCGAATATTATCAGAAAACTTTATTCATAACCTGGCTAAACTACACAAAATCAATGTACAGGATACCGGACTAATAGAGTTGGGGAAACCTGATGGCTACATGCAACGCCAGGTAGAAGGATGGATCAATCGGTATAAAAAATCACAAACAGATGATATCCGCGATATGGATCAGGTAATTGAGTGGTTCCCAGGCAATATCCCAGAAACCAAGCAGGTATCATTTATCCACAACGATTACAAATATGACAATATCGTATTGAACCCTGACGATATGACCCAAATCAAAGCAGTATTGGATTGGGAAATGTCTACAGTGGGAGATCCATTAAGCGATTTGGCCACCACCTTGGCATATACCAGCGAACCAACCGATCCTGAGCCACTTCGTGCTTTTGGCATACGGGCTTTCGAAGGAGTCATGAACCGCGATGAAATGGTAAGGCGTTATGAAGCAGTGAGCGGTATAAAGCCTGAAAATATGGTATTTCATTACGCATTTGCCTCATTTAAACTCGGGGTTATCTGCCAACAAATCTATTATCGCTACAAAGAAGGGTTTACTAAAGATCCCCGATTTGCCCCACTCATCTTTTTGGTAAAAGCTACTGCTAAGTTATCTGCCAGTGCTGTACAAAATGGTCGTATCCGGGATATTTAGAGCATTAGTCTTATATGTATCAGGAAAAACTACAACAACGCATTCAAGTAGGAATTAATGAAGGCAGATGGTCGGCGCAAACAACGCTCGACCATTTTGCCTTGATTAATTATACCCTACCAGCTGAACGTTTGCGTCCACTTATTCCTGAACGATTCGACATTCCAACCTTAGAAATTGGTGGTGAGTCTCGTGCCTTCATAAGTGCAGTTCCTTTTATAGATCGTGATTTTCAGTTTCCCAACATATCCCCCTCTCCTCGTTATCAATTTGGACAAATAAACTATAGAGCCTATATCGTAGACAAGACTACTGGAGAAGACGTTGTTTGGTTTTTTGGGACAGTGCTCGGGTCACATTGGTATAATTTACCCCGTCGCTTATGGAAAATGCCTTGGCATCGAGGCGAATTCGATACAGAGTTCAAGGTAAGCCGCACTGGAAACTATCAAACCTACCGAATTCACATTCATTCCAGCTGGGGCAAAGCTCGTATTGAACTACATGACACTGCTGAAGCAGTAACAATTGCCGAAGGTTTTGAGAGTGTAAGCCATATGAAATTGTTTTTAACTCATCCGATTGAAGGTTTTTATTACCGTACCAATGGTAAACTGGGTACTTATCGGGTTTGGCACCCAGAAATGATCTTAACCAATGGTAAAGCCGAATATCTTTACTTTCAACCTTTTGAAGATCTAAAACTACTTTCGCCTCAGGAAATGCGTCATCCTCACTCAGTATTTATTTGCCCGGAAATACTTTTTAAAGTAGAACTACCACCCAAAGAGGTGTAGATTTCTTACCTTTTTCAGACATTTCTACCCTTCAGTTTTCACGCGCTTGGTTTAATTATACCTTTCTTCTTGGATGCTCTTCTTTACGAATGCAAAAAAATCCCTAACTTGCCCTCTATATTAAACATCCCTAACGCTGTTTCTAAATGAAGAATAAGTACATCATAGCCCTCGATCAGGGCACTACTAGTAGCCGTGCAGTATTATTTGATGCTCAAGGTCAGATTAAAGGCATGAGCCAAAAAGAGTTTACTCAGATTTTTCCCCAGCCAGGTTGGGTAGAGCATGATCCACTCGAAATATGGGACTCTCAATGGGAAGTCTTTCGACGACTAATGCAACAAACCAAGGTCTCTATGAGAGAAATACAGGCCATTGGTATTACCAATCAACGTGAAACTACCATTATTTGGGATCGTAGTACAGGCGAACCAGTTCATAATGCAATTGTGTGGCAAGATCAGCGCACCATTGCTACTTGTAAAGCACTGAAAGACCAAGGGTTGGAGCCTTACATACGAGAAAATACTGGCTTAGTAATAGATGCTTATTTTTCGGCTACTAAGATAAAATGGATACTTGACAACACACCCAATGCCCGCGAAAGAGCTCAAAAAGGAGAACTGTTATTTGGTACAGTAGATACCTGGCTCATTTGGAAACTTACCAAAGGGTTGGTACATGCTACTGACTACTCCAACGCCTCTCGTACGATGTTGTACAACATCAAAACTTTGCAATGGGACGATAAACTACTGGAAGCCCTGGACATTCCCCGTGAAATGCTACCAGAGGTAAAAAACTCTTCTGATCATTTTGGAGATGTACATTTTGATGGCGCCAGTGCACCTATTGCTGGAGTAGCAGGTGACCAACAAGCAGCCTTGTTTGGGCAAACTTGCTTCAGTCCAGGAATGGCAAAAAACACCTATGGTACAGGATGTTTTATGTTGATGAATACTGGCGAACAGCCTATTCAAAGCCCTTCTGGCTTGATCACGACCATTGCCTGGGGATTAGATTACAAAGTAACTTATGCGCTTGAGGGAAGTATCTTTATCGCAGGTGCAGCTATACAATGGCTAAGGGATGGTCTAAAACTTATTGATCAGGCACCCGATTCAGCTTACTTTGCTTCCCAAGCTGGCGATGTAGACGATGTTTATGTAGTACCAGCCTTTGCTGGACTTGGCGCTCCTTATTGGGACATGTACGCCCGAGGAGCCATTTTTGGGCTCACACGTGATACCAACAAAAACCACCTCATTAAGGCTACCTTACAATCACTGGCTTATCAAACAAAAGATGTGTTGAAAGCTATGCAAAAAGATGCAGATATCAATTTAAAGAGGCTCCAAGTAGATGGTGGTGCTTCTGCTAATGATGTTTTGATGCAGTTTCAAGCCGATATCTTGGGCGTAGAAGTGGAACGTCCTGAAGTAATAGAGTCTACTGCTCTGGGAGCTGCTTATCTGGCAGGTATTGCGGTAGGTATGTGGCGTATGGATGAAATAAAAGACACTCGAGAGGTAGAAAAATGGTTTACCCCTGAAATTGATTCACAAAAAAGAGAAAAGTTGTACAAAGGATGGCTCAAAGCCGTAGAAAGAACTAAAGGATGGAGTGATGAATGATGATTAATTGTGAATGGTAAATGGTCATTTTTTCGTAAACGTTAGTATACAGTGATGAGTAATAAAATGATTCGTTGACTTCTTTGGTCATCATTCCTTAGATGAAAAAACTTTTCATTTTTAGCTTTTCACTTCACAAACTCCTAACTGCGATCTACCAACTAAAAAAATTAAAAAAATGAATTTATTGGCATCAAAAAACCGTCAGGCCCTACTAACCAAACTTGCCAAAGAAACTTTTGATATTTTACTCATTGGAGGAGGGATTACAGGAGCAGGCATTGCACTAGATGCTGCTTCCCGAGGCTTGAAAGTAGCATTGGTAGAAAAACAAGATTTTGCTCAGGGCACCAGTAGCCGTTCTACCAAGCTTATTCATGGTGGGTTACGTTACCTTAAACAAGGCGATCTAAAGCTTGTAAAAGAAGTAGGAAGCGAGCGAGCCATTGTACATAAAAATGCTCCCCACTTAGTAATTCCAGAAAAGATGTTACTTCCATTGATTGATGGAGGTACCTATGGTAAAATGGCCTCCTCTTTTGGTTTATGGGTGTATGATGTATTGGCTGGGGTAAAAGGTGATGATCGTCGCAAAATGCTTTCAAAAGAGCAAACCCAACAAAAGGAACCTTTACTAAATGCAGATACCCTTAAAGGTGGTGGTTATTACGCTGAATATCGTACCGATGATGCACGTCTTACATTGGGAATTATAAAAACAGCCAATGAATATGGTGCGCTTTGTGCCAATCATTGCGAAGCTGTAAAACTACTCTATAGTGAAGGGGGAATCACGGGAGTACAAGTAAAAGATCATATAAAGGAAAATACCATAGACATCCAGGCCCGTTACATTGTCAACGCTACTGGCCCTTGGGTAGATGCTATACGTGAGGAAGATAATTCCCTCAAAGGCAAGCGCTTACATCTTACCAAGGGGGTTCACTTGGTCGTTAATCATCAGAAATTCCCCCTTAAGCAATCCCTGTACTTTGATGTACCAGATGGCCGCATGATTTTCGCTATACCTCGTGGTAAAATAACCTATATTGGTACTACTGACACCAATTATCAAGGCAAATTAGAAGAGCCACAAACTACCCAAGAAGATGCTACTTATTTGCTAGACTCTGTCAACAAAACTTTTCCTTCCATTAATTTAACAATGGATGATGTAGAATCTAGTTGGGCAGGTTTACGACCTTTAATTCATCAGGATGGTAAGTCTCCTTCTGAACTCTCTCGCCGTGACGAAATTTTTGAATCCAAATCCGGGCTGATCTCTATTGCAGGTGGCAAACTAACTGGTTACCGAAAAATGTCGCAAAGGGTGGTAGATTTGGTAGCACGTAAAATGAAACACACCAATAAGTGTAAAACTAAAGATATTACAATCAAAGGGGGAGATTTTGACTCTCACCAGGCGGTCAAAGCGTATGCCGAACAAGTTGGTCAACAGTTGCAACTAGAAGGACTTGATGAATTTACTGCTGAATATTTAGTCAATAATTATGGCACTCAAACTCAGGAAATCTTACAAAAGTATGCCCACTTTAAAATAGAGACTCCCGAAAACTCACCCCAACTGACCTTGGCCATGGCCGAACTACATTTTTGCCTTGAAAATGAAGCCATCTTTACTTTAGAAGACTTTTTCAACCGTCGTACTGGAAGACTATATTTTGACATTCAATCGGTAAAAGATCTGGTGGAGCCCATCGCGCAGGAAATGCAAATACAGCTAGGTTGGACTGAAGGCACTTTACAGAAAAACCGGGTCAATTTGCAACAACTAATGGGTACATTGGAAACGTTTGCCTAAATTTGGGTTTTAGTCGATAGTCCACAGTCGATAGTTTTTAGCTATTTTGATAGGTATTATGGACCGTCGACTGTGGATTATTTACAATTAAAATGAGCGTATTAAAGAAGTTAGCGGGAGAGACGGTCTGGTATGGACTGAGTCAAATTGTGGGACGGATGGTCAACTTTCTGTTGGTACCATTATACACTGCGGTTTTTACAGCCAGCGATTATGGAATCCAGAGTGAGTTGTACATGTATGTTGCGTTTCTAAATATCTTATATGCTTATGGTATGGAAACGACTTTTTTCAGGTATGCCAGCAAGTCTGAAAACAACCCTCAAGAAGTGTACAATACGGTACTCTCCTACATTTTTGTAACTACAGCCGTATTTTCTACTATTCTTATCTTATTTTCCCAACCCATTGCCACTGCTTTGGGATATCCCAAATTGGCTCATTTTATTGTATGGCTAGCCATCATTATTGCTATTGATGCATTACTCATTATTCCTTATGCCCGTTTGCGAGTAGAGCACAAAGCCAAACAATTTGCTTTTACCAAGCTCATTAATATTTTTATAAATATCGGCCTTAATGTTTTCTTTCTATACTTCTGTAAAAACATCTACGATGGCAAATTCTTAACTGGACTTAAATCTACCATTGCTCCTATTTATGATCCAGAAATGGGCATTGGGTATGTGATCATTTCTAATCTCATAGCCAATGCATTGGTATTACTTCTACTATATCGTTCGTTTTTAAACTTCCGATTTCGATTCAACTGGTCAGCATTCCGCCCCATGCTCATTTATGCCTACCCATTGATGTTTATGGGATTTGCAGGCATTACCAGTCAAATGGTGGATATTGTGATGATTAAATATTTTTTACCTGAAGGCTTTTATCCTGGTAAGGATAATCAGGCCATAGTAGGGATTTATAGGGCTTGTGCCAAGTTGGCTATTTTTATGAATTTGGGCATTCAAGCTTTCAAGTATGCAGCTGATCCTTTCTTCTTCTCCAAAGCTGAAGACAAAAATGCTCCCGCCCTATTTGCTCGAGTAATGCGATATTTTATCATTGTAGGTTCCGTATTTTTGGTACTTATTGGTCTTAACCTTGATATTATTGTAATGATTTTGCGCAAACCTGTATTCCGGGAAGCTGTAGGTGCAGTGCCTTTTATGTTATTGGGTTATTTGTTGTTTGGAGTATATGCCAACCTTTCGGTTTGGTTTAAGCTTACCGACAAAACCGTCTATGGTATTTGGCTCGTTACCGGAGGTGCTTTGTTATCTATTACCCTTAATTACCTATTAATTCCTGTGATGGGGTATATGGGTTCGGCAGTAACCGTATTGGTGGCCAACTTGGCAATGGTAGTAGCATCTTATATTATCGGACAAAAACACTTCTATATCCCTTATAATGTCGGTTCAGCATTTATCCACTTAGGCTTAGCTGCCACGATCGTATTCGTAGCTCAAACCATCAAGTTCAACAACGGCTGGATTAGCTTTGCAGCACACCAGCTTATGTTTGTGATTTATTTCTCTATGGTATTACTGATTGAGCGTAAAGAAGTAATAAAGTTAGTAAATAGAGTAAGAAAGGGTAAGTAATTGATTGTTACGCCTTTGGCCTATTGTTCCGCAATGTAATACAATGATTGATGATTTGAATCTCTCATTTACAAATACGAAAACATCCGTTTTTGAATTGTTAAATAGTGTCACAGGTAAAGCCTTGGCTAAGTACAATACTCTTCATTGCTTCGCTCGCGGGGGAGGTCAGCATCGCGAGGGGACTGGCCTTGCAGGCGCGCTTATGCCGCCAGAGGCAACCGAGCTAAAAACTTGGACAAGAACTTAAAAATTGTACTCAATATATCTTTCCATATATTTATACTCAACCAGTACTTAAGCCTATTTGTTAATATATTGAATTACAGTTGAGTTAAATAAGTCAGGGTTATGACTTGTCCAGTAAATCAAACCACTTTGAGTAATGATTCCTGTCTCCCAAGCTTGCACTTCCACAGCTTTAGACAATGCATATTCAAGTGAAGTAATGCCTTCTTCTACAGGAATCCAAGGTTTACCTCTTCCAGCTTTTTGGTAAACACCAAATCGCTGTCCTAATGAAGTTGACTCTTTAATATCACGCCCTGGTATACTCATAGTTCAATCCTAGTTTTTTTCACTTGACTATTACCTCCTCAACCAATGCGCTGGATTCAATAACTGGCTGTCTTTCCAAACCTGAAACTGTAGTTGGGTAGTACCATCTTTGGCCGTGTATACCCGCCCCAATGTTTGCCCAGCCTTTACAGTATTACCAGGTTTTACACGTACGCTTTTCATTTTAGCATATACTGTAAAATAATTTCCATGTTGTAGCATCACTACCTTCCCTCCCATTCCAGGAATAGTAGCTACCGTAGAAACTTTCCCCGCATAAACAGCTTTTACAGTTGCACTTCTTTTGGTTTGAATATCAATTCCTCGGCTATCAATTTTCACATCTTTGAAGAGGGGATGCTTATAAGTACCAAATTTGCGTACCACCACACCTTGCGTAGGATAAGGTAATCGGCCTTTGCTTCGAGCAAAGCCTTGGGCGCTTTTTTTGCCAGTCTTGTTCAATTTTACCTTTGATACACCTTTACCTCCTTTGCCAACAGTTCCTGTACGACGACGTCTTCCTCTCCTACTACGGCCCCTCACTACGTCAGCAATCAAACGATTGAGTCGTGAAACATTGCGTCGGGTATAACGAATCCCCTTACGAAGGTTTCTTTCTTGAGCCACTAGTTTTTTAATAAATACCCGCTCCTTTTTTTCCAAAGTTCGCAAAGTATCTCCCTCTGAAAGCTTGGCAGTCAATAACTGCTCTTTTTCCGTTTTTACCAACTGTAAAGTATCTCGTTGGGCAACTAGACGAGCTTTAAGTTGTCGTATTTTTTCAGCTTTTTGTTTGCGCTTGCGCGTGTATTGCTTTAGGTATTGAATTCTTTGATATAGTTGATTAATGCTATTAGAGGCAAATAGCATACTGAGACGATTGTAGCGGTAGCTTGTCTTGGCGTATACATGGAGCATACGTCCATAAGCCACTTTGATCGTATCTAGTTTAGTTTGAGTAGCTTGAATCTCTACGGCTATTTGGTCAATGTCTTTCTCAGTAAGTTGTATTTCACTTTTCAATTCCTTGACTAATTTTTCCTGAGCCTTAATTTGTTCCCGAATCACCTTAAGCTGACCAATATGATTGCTTTTCTCGGCACTTACACTTTTGAGATTGACAATTTTACTCCGTAGCTTTTTAAGATTGCTTCTTTTTTGTCTTACCAAACGCGCCTTTTTAGTTTTCCCCCTCTGGCTATAAGCCTGCCAGTTAACCAGTAAGATTGCCGTTACTAATGCAGAGCAAATAGTAAACGTAAACCACATTTTTTTGGAGCGAAAACCTTGGCGTGTCATTTTATTAAGAATATAATTTTGCTAACAATCAGCAAGTTAACACAAAAAAATCCCTTGAACAAATACTCATTTATTCAAGGGATTCGGTTTATAAAAGTCAGGTAACTGTAAAATGATTAATCATCAAACAGGGCCTATTATTCTCTAGTATATTTCTTTGATACTCTAAAAGGAAATTTTACAGGCTCATCGGTAAACTCAACTTTCAAAGACTTAAGTGAAATGGAGGTAATCAGGTTTTGGTTTGAGTTTTTAGGGCGATGTTTTACCGTAATGGTACTTTTGCCTGGAAAAACCTTGTCGTTGTAAGCCGCATAATCTTCATATACCATACGTAAAGAGTTATTGGTAATAATATCGGTCAATAAAACCTGCTCAAGCTTACGATTTTCATTACTTACATAATTTTCAATGTCAATCATTTTGCGTTTTTGCTTGATCAACCAATACTTATCTTTCTGCACAATCTTACTCCGAGAAGCTCCTCTAAAAGGCATATTACCCAAAACCATAGACTGCAAAATGTCAAAATTAACCTCAAAGTTGAAGTTCTTGCTCAATGTCTTGAAATCTGATACTCGATAGATTTTTTTCATCCTATCTAATATATAAATAGAATCTCGGGTAACCATTCCCCGCAAACCCTCAAATCCAGTTTTGCTAATAGATACCCAAATAAGGCTATCTTTTTTCAGACGCAAACGCACCTTGGCTTTTACATCATTTTTAGCATCATGAAAGTGTAACTTAAACTTCGATTTGAGATAAGTAAATTTGGTTTCTTTGGCTAATACGCTATCCAGCGGAGTACCCAAATGTTTTGCTCCCAATGCAGTTTTATTGCTTTTACAGGAAAATAAGGTAAGGCTGGAAATTAAAAACAGCCCCATAAGATAGGTTTTACTAGTATACATGGTGTATTCTTAAAAATTTACAGCAAGACAGAATACAATGGTTAGTAATAATTGATGAATGTATGCTCGCTTTATCTAGCAAATAAAGCATTTATTGCTAACCATTGATCACTACTCTTATTCATACAGCTTCTTATCTGCTATCTTTTTGTCGATAAGCTTAGATGTTCCTCCCTTGCTTTTTGCCTTTTGCCATTGTTCGATGGCCTGATTCGTGTCGCCCAATTTAAACAAGACATCCCCGTAATGCTCCAAAATTGTCCCACTTGGATTTTTGGCAACCGCTTTTTCCAAGTATTTACGGGCGTCTTTGTAGTCCTTGGCTATATACAATATCCAACCATAAGTGTCTAAATAAGTGGCTACTCCTGGATTATTTTTAACTAACCTGGCTGCCAGTTTTTTGGCTTTGCTCAAATCTGCTTTGCGTAACGCCAAAAAGTAACTGTAGTTATTCAAGGTATAAGAATGGTTGGGATCTTCCTTGAGCACTTCTTCATAATAACCTACTGATTTTTCGTATTGTTTGAGGCCATTATAAGCATCTCCCAAACGAGCATTAAATTCTTTTAGTAGGTTTTTATTGCTAAAACTAAGTCTTTTGCCTTCATCTAATGCACCAGAAGCTTCTTCGTATTGACCTGTGCCTAATAGAGCGGTACCATTATATAGCCAAAACAATGCATAATTTGGAAAGGTTTCCAGGGCTTCTTCTGAGTGTACTGCCAAGCTATCCAGCATATTTAAGTCAGATTCAAGGCTCAAAACTTGTGTCCATACCTGTAGTACTGAATTATCCTGACGAGCCGCTTTGATGTAGTAGCGCAAAGCTTCTCTTTTTTTGCTTTGCAATGCCAACATATCGGCATAAATGGTGTTGGCCTGTGCTTGTTCAGGATGCATATCTACCACTGTTTTCGCCAATACGAGCAATTCTCCCGATACCTGAATTTTATCGCCTTGACGTGCATACTGTACCAGAAGCTTTACCTTTTCTTCTCCATTGATTTCGGGATCAGCAAAGGCATTTTTCAATTGTTCAAGCGCTTTAGCCTCTTCGCCTTTGCTTTTGTAAATACTTGCTAGCAACAAATAAACTCTTGGATCTGGCTCTCGTTTTTGCTTGGTAATTTCTTCAAGCAAAGGTAAGGCTTCGGTCATTTTATTATTGGTTACCAGCAACTCTGCCAACCCAATCACATAACGTGTTTCGCCTGGGGCAAAATTCACCAGTTTCTTACCTTCTTCTATGGCTTTATTAAGCTTGCCTTGTTGAAGAAAGATTTTTTGTTTGGCATAGATCACATCTTCTGAAAGTCCAAAGGCTTTCTCAAAAGCATTGTATGCATCTACTGCATCGTTGAAATCTTTTTGTAGAAGATATAGCTCAGCAAGTTCCAGATAGTATTCCTTCGCACTGGGAACTTTATCCATCAGTTTTTTATAAGTCTTGATAGCGGCCTTATATTTAAACTGAGCTACGTAAACACTGGCTAATAATTCATAATGATACTTATTAGTAGCGTTAAGTTTTACTGCATTCTGAGCAAAAGATTCTGCTTGCGAAAACTGTTTGAGTTTAAAGTGACATTCTGCTATTTTATGCTGAATGCCCGCATTTTTCTCTTTTATTTCGGCTGCTTTCTCAAAGTTTTCAAGCGCAGAGTCGTATTTTCCTAAAATGAAATACTTCATACCATCGGTAAAGTAGAAATCGGTCTCTACGTCTTTACGACCTACCTTAGGCTCTCCCTGGGCTTGAGAAAACTCATAACTCAGTAAAGTGAAAATTCCGGCACACACCAGAAGTTTATAAAAAACTTTTATGTTCATAGTATTGATGGTTTTTAGGTACTTATCTACCAAACAAACAACTTTTAGGTACTTTTTGTCCTATCACTATACATAAAACTTATCCCACAAGAATAGTGTAACGATATTTAAATCCGTTTTTGCAAGCATATCAAGACATCATAAACTCAAAATCACTTATTTGGTAGATAAGACGCTCACTATTCTTTCAATTGATTGTAATCGCCTATGCTTAGGTCAGCAGATTTGCCTTCGTATACCACGTTGTTGCCAATCATTGAATTTGTAATATTGGCCTGGCTTACTTCTGAAGCTTCTTGAATAATGGTATTTTTGATAATGGCGTTTGCTACTTTAGAATCTTTGCCTATAGAAACGTGTGGACCTATGACACTGTTATGTATTTCAACGTTTTGTCCCACAAATACTGGAGGAATTATGATAGAATTAACAATTTTAGCAGATGTATCTACTAAATCTTGATCTTTGATGTACTCCAAATAACGTTGGTTGGTATATACAGTAGCATTTTTGTTTCCACAATCCAGCCATTCAGTCACCTGCCCGGGCTGAAACTTCACCCCTTTGGTCTTCATATTTTCCAACGCATCTGTTATCTGATACTCTCCTCGATCTTTAATATCATTATCGATCAGATATTGCATCTCATCTCTTAGGAAGCCACCATCTTTGAAATAATAAATTCCAATGATAGCCAAATCAGAAACAAAAGTTTTTGGTTTTTCTATAAAGTCAGTAATATAACCATTTTCGTCTAACTTTACTACCCCAAAAGCCGACGGATCTTCCACTTTTTGAGTCCAGATAATGGCTTCTGAATTGTTATCTAGCGTAAAATCGGCCTTGAATAATGTATCGGCAAATGCTACTACTACATTGCCTTCAAGGTAATCCTTAGCACACAATAAAGCATGAGCAGTTCCCAATTTTTCGGTTTGGTAACAAATACCTCCCTTAGCACCTACTGATGCCGCAATTTCTTTAAGCTGTTGCTCTACTGCTTCTCCAAAATCTGGCCCAATGATAAAGGCAATTTCTTCTACTGGTTGTCCACATACTTTTACAATATCTTCTACCAGGCGGTGTACAATTGGCTTTCCGGCTACTGGAATCAACGGTTTAGGAACAGTTAATGTATGAGGACGCAAACGAGTACCTCGCCCTGCCATTGGAATAACAATTTTCATAATTAAGTGCTATGTAAATAATTATTGATTATTAATTATTGATATTTATTAGCATCGCATCTGTAAATGTTACTGCACTTTAGCGAGTTCAGACATCATTTTGCGATATTTTAGATGACTATTTATCTACCTGAGCTACCAAACCCTCCTGCACCTCGCTCGGTGGCGTCAAAACTATCTACCTGTTGCCACTGTCCATGTACTATAGAACGAGGAATGATTTGTACTACTCTGGCTGGGAGTTCTAAGTCAGGCATATTTTGATCTATTTTAATCAAAGGCACCAACACATTGCCAGTATAGGTGCGATCAATGATACCCACGCTATTGGCCAGCATATACCCTGTTTTGGATATAGAACTGCGAGGAACCAAATCGAAATACCAACCAAAGCCGGGCTGAATTTGAATTCCCGTATCAAAAAAAGTAACCAAACCTACTTGCTTCACTTTATCAATAAGGGTGAGGTCATATCCACTGTCTGAAACTCTCCCCTTAAAAGGAGCCACTGCTTTTTCGTGCACTTTTACCCAGCGAAAATTCAAAGGTTGACTCCAATGTGCTACGGCTCCATTAACTCCTGGAATTCTCACACACCATTGAACAAACTTTTCTTTATTCTCGGCTAATTCTACTGTAGATGCATCATAAAGATTGCCTAAAAAATCGAGGGCGTTGTTGTCAGAAAGTGCCAAATAGTATTGAGCCCCCTCTTGTGATGTGTCCATAGGGATTTTGGTAAACTCCTGAACACCTTGCATAAGCTGGGCATTATCGCCATAAAAACGGCAATACAAATGATTGGTTTGAGCGGCATGCTTCACCTCTCCATTAGCATCAAATACTCCTCGGATAAAGCACCATACCAAGTCATTATCGAATGTTGGGAGCTGTGCTTTGGTAAAGTTGGTTTGGTCTGTATTTACCTGGAGCCAGCGACATACATCCTGCACAATTTGAGAACCATTCAAAGACAGGGTTACAACTTCTTGCAAAGTATCATCTGCCTCTTCATTAATCAATAGTTCTTTATCAATTACGCTTCTTAAAAGCTCTAGCATTCTTACCAGGGAACGATCCAGTCTTATTTTTACTCCTTCCGAGTTTAGTGTCCCCCTCGCTGCAATCCACCCCAACACGTAGGCTTTGTGTTCAGTATCGATGTGCTTAAAAAAATCTCCAGATATGCTCATGGATATGTTTTGATTTGATATTTTATGTAGGAATGATAAAATCGTCGCAATTTAGCACGACAATTTTTAAAAACGAAAAGAACTGATCTGCAAACAATACATTAACATCTAAAGCAGAATACCCGCTAATAAACCAGTAAGAATGATCCAGGGTGGTTTAATTTTGGTAAAGGTAAGCACCAAAAATGCACCTACTACCAATGATAAATTCAATAGAATGGTGTTTATATCTTGTGCGCCATGTTCAGGACGAATAATAGGGGTAAGCAGTAATAAGCCAGCCGCAATTACCAACCCAGAACTTGCAGCGTGAATTCCTTCAAGCGAAGCCTTTACAATACGGTATTTTTTAAGTTGTTCCCAAAAACGAATCACAAAGAAAATAAGAAAGGTACCTGGCAAAAATATACCAGCGGCTGCCACAAAAGCACCCCAAATCTCCCCTCCTACTCCTGCTCCACGCATAGAAATGGCTCCAATAAATGATACAAAAGAAAATACAGGTCCTGGCACACATTGGCCCAAGCCAAATCCTGATAAAAATTCTTGCTCGGTTAAATAGCCCTTAAACTCTACAAACTCAGTGAAAAGTACGGGAATAAGCACTTGCCCTCCTCCAAAGATGAAGCTTCCATTACGGTAAAAATTCTCGAATAAACGCACCCAAAGTGGAGTATTTTTGATACCAATAATCAAAATACCAATGCCTATCACCAGCATTACGCTCACATACAAAAAGAAATTGGCCCACTCTATTTTCAGCGGTTCAGGTTCCTCTTTGTCCTGGTCTTTGAATCGGCTCAAGGCTGTTACTAAACCTCCAAATACGACTACTAAAGGAAAAACAAAAGGAGAACGAAATACAAAGGCACAAACAGTAGAAATAATGAGTAACAATACGCCAGTACGGGTATTGACTACCATTTTAGTAATACGAAATGCTGCATAGCAAACCAGACCTACGGCCAATGGCTGGACAAACCTCAGAAAATCAAGCGACAGACTTTGATTATTAAAATAGGAAATAGTAATGCCCAGGATAGTCATGGTGATCACCGCAGGCAGCGCCCAGATGAGTAAGGTGAGGTAAGCTAATTGAGGCCCACCAATCTTGAACCCTAAAGCAACGATGGTTTGGGTAGAAGTGGGGCCAGGTAAAATCTGACACAAGGCGTTGAGCTCCATAAACTCCTTTTCGGTCAAGTACCCACGCTTTTTGACAAACATGTCAATAAATAAAGCAATATGCACCTGTGGCCCACCAAATGCTGCAATTGCCAGCCAGGCTACATCCCGCAAAAATATATAATGCCTGATACGTTTCATTATAAAGATAAATGCCACTGAATTCAACTAACCAGTGGCATTTTACTCATCTATTATTTTTTCAAACCAATTTCTTTCAAACGCTCGTCCAAAAATTCCCCAGCAGTCATGTCTTTATACTGCTTTGGGTTATTTTCGTCGATACAGCTCTCTAAACAAGTTAAGTCCATTTCTGCACGAGGATGCATAAAGAATGGAATAGAATAACGAGAGGTATGTAATAGCTCTTTGGGTGGATTTACAACCCGATGAATCGTAGATTTTAGTTTGTTATTAGTCAATCGCTCCAGCATATCCCCTACGTTTACCACGATTTGGTCAGGCAAGGCAGTTACTGGAATCCATTTTCCATCTTTACGTAGGATTTGTAATCCATCAGCACTTGCCCCCATCAAAAGCGTAATCAAGTTGATATCGCCATGCGCGGCTGCTCTTACGGCATCATCAGGAACCTCCTCAGTATTTTCGATCGGATAATAGTGAATCGCTCTTAAAATACTATTACCATTGCTTACTTTATTCTCAAAATAATCTTCCTCTAAGTCCAGGTAAATCGCCAATGCACGCAACATTTGTTTCCCGGCATTCTCCAAGGTACGATAAGCTTCCAAAGTAAACTCCTTGAATTCAGGAATTTCTGTAGGGAAGATATTATCTGGGTAAGTATCCTTGATAGGGTCTCCATCGGTTACTTCCTGACCCACATGGTAAAACTCTTTCAAGTCTCCAGTACTTCTCCCTTTTGCGTGCTCTTTGCCTTTGCCAATATAACCACGTTGCCCAAACAACCCCTCGATTTCATATTGTTGTTTTATATTTTGTGATTGACCAAAAAATGTTTGTACGCTTGAATATAAGTTTTTGGTGAGGTCATCGGAAAGTCCGTGGTTTTTGATTGCTACAAAACCTATATTGTTATAGGCTTCACCTAAATCTTTGACAAATTGTGCTTTTTTTGTTTCATCGCCAGAGGTAAAATCGGCTAAGTCTAGAGAAGGGACTTCATCATAAAGCTTTTCGGCCATAACGGTAAGTTTATTTATTAATAATTACTGTGATTGTTGAGCAAAATTAAAGTTTTGATAGCAATAATAGTAATCATGTAGGATTATTCTGGAAAATGAACAGAAGGGCTGTTAAAAAATAACAAGATTGATTTATATTGGAGTTGTGCTATAGGTTAAACTCATCAAAACTGTGGTAAAATGACTCCAAAACAGGCGGCCGATTTTTTTCAAAATCAAATATTGAATTACATACAAGATTTGCTATTAGATTTATCAGAAACAACTTATAGTCAGCCAATTGCCCCTGGTAAATGGTCGCCTAAGCAAATTATTGGACACCTGATTGATTCGGCAAATAACAACCACGCCCGCTTTATAAAAGCACAAATGAAGGAGGATCTGATTTTTGAAGGTTATGCTCAGGTAGAGTGGGTAGATTTGCAACACTATCATCAAAGAGATTGGTCGACATTGGTTTCATTTTGGCACCATTACAATTTGCATATATGTCATATCATTGATAATATTTCTGAAGAAGCCTGGAGAAAGAAACGTGCACAACATAGTTTAGATAAAATGGCCTGGCAAACCCGTCCAACAAATGAACCGGTAACTTTAGGATATTTTGTGCTGGATTATATTGGTCATTTAGAACATCATGTTCGCCAAATCATACCTGATTATGTTCCTAAACTTATCCAAAACCCCTTATAGTATATTTACTAGTAAAGTCTGCTTATTACTTAGTATAAAGTAAGTGGAAATACTCCTGTATTTTTCCTTGTATAGGCTTATAGGTTTGTTCTTCCTTTTGTGCTACCTTAAAATTAAAACAATTTATCCCTTAAGTTACTTGTAATAATTAACCAGATTACTTAAAAATCAACTCAAATATTTCATTCATCCTTCAAAAATCAGGTTTATCATCTATATTGAACGAACCTGATTATAAATAACCCGTATGTATCAACACGAAAGTAAAACCATTTTACGTAACTATGAATTCCCCACAAAAAAAAGACAATCAAGCAGCTAATTCCAGTGTAAGAAGACTTACCTTGAGAAAACTCCCTGCCTCTACGCAGATTAAATCCATCCACAAAGAGACAGCGATTAATCACCCTAAAGCTACTACTACTCCTGAAATTACCTCATCAGCCGACACAACTGATAACGCTCAAGAAGAATTATTTTTCTATAAAAACTGGGCGCGCTTTGCCGATATTATGCAAATACAAAATGGGCAAACCAGCGAAGACTGGGGCAATCACCTACTAAGCAATTTAGTACCTTTTGTCAAAGGGTTTCAGGCGGCCTTATATCTAAAAAATGTAGAAGATGAGCAAGATGGGGATGAAGAAGAAGCAGTAGAAAGCTATCGCATTACAGGTGGATATGCGCTGGACCTAGAGCAAATGCAGCAAGTAATCAATTACGGAGAAGGCACCATTGGACAAGTAGCCAAAAGTCGGCAAAAATCACATATTGTACACAGTGGTGACGAAAACCAATTTAAATCAGTAGCCACTACTATTGAGTTTCCAGTGCATTCTATTGTCACTTTGCCCATTATTTACCAAGAAGAAGTGTATGGAGTTTTGGAAATTTTATTTTACCAACCTGTCGAAGAAAAATACCTGGACTTTCTACATAGAATCAATAGTAACATTGGCGCCAATCTTTGCCTGTTTTTAAAAGATGAACAAATCAACCTCCAAAACCAATACCTGAATCATCAGCTACAGCAAACCCGTAATCACCTGATTATTTCAGAGGAATTCCGGAAAATACACACAAACCTTACCGAGAGTGTAATGTATGCCAGTAATATTCAGGCAGCTATTTTACCCAGTGAGTCAAGCTTTAAGAAAGTATTCAATGATTACTTTATTATGTACAAGCCTAAAGACATTGTTTCTGGGGATTTTTATTGGTTGGCTCAGGTAATTAAGCGTAATAAGGATAATAGAAGTACTTCAAGAACTACTTTCTTGGCAGTAGTAGATTGCACTGGACATGGCGTACCAGGAGCTTTTATGAGTATGATTGGTAATATGCTACTCAATGAAATTGTGAGCAAAAAAGGGGTGACTAATCCAGCTAAAATCCTGAAAATGCTTCATATAGGCATTCGTTCATCACTCAAACAATCACAGGGGCAAAATAAGGATGGTATGGATGTATGTCTTTGCAAAATTGTCCAAAAAGACAAAGGGGAATTTAAAATAACTTTTGCTGGGGCCAAGCGTCAGTTATATTATTCCGAAAATGGTCAGTTATTCAAAAAGAAAGGCACCCGTCGCAGTATTGGGGGAGAAAGTCAGGTAAACGCCGAACCTTTTACTAACGAAGTATTGGAACTTTCGGCAGGTGAAAAATTATTTCTCTGTACCGATGGATTCAAAGATGTGGCCAGCCCCAAACGTAGAAACTTTGGTTTACGTAAATTGGAAACCCTGCTGCAAGAAGGTATTAGACAAGACATGAGTCAGCATAAGGATTTATTGATTGAGCAGCTTCAGGAACACCAACAGAACACTGCTCAACGTGATGACATCACCTTGATAGGCATACAACTATAACATAGCTACTTATCGGTAACATTTTTGTTTAACAAAACGTAGTATAAAGATTGTTTAAGATTATACAAATAACTTTAAACAGAGTATATTCCCCTATTTTTCACTCCTCAAAAGCACCTTTTTGAGGCAATAGAAGCTTATTTAACACTCTCTTAACATATTTCCTCCTCTATTTCTTACCATTCATCCTTCAAAAGTTTCCATTTATCTAATAATGTCATTCATAAAGGTAATTTTTACGATATTAAGTAAAGTAATACTACCTAGAAACGACCCGTAAGATTTACTTATAGATATTATTAAATTATGAAAACCTTAAAAATTAATCATCCCTTAAATAAAACGGCTTCCCGATCTCAGCCCAACGCTCCCAAAGCTCCAGGCAGTTTTCAGGAAGCCAAACAATTGATAGATAAACTGAATATACAGCAAGCAGTAGCACTTGATATTATTCATCAGGCAACACGTAAGGTTTAGTTTTAACCTTTGTTCACATCCTCTATCTACTGCATCAACACTACCCACCCTACATCGCAAAGTATAGCTTATCCTTTTACTCATTTTATAGTTAAGCTAAACACTCTAATACCTACGCTATATTATCTTATTTTTTATTGCTGATACTCACACAAGGTATCAACGAAGCATTGGTTACTTGACAATAATATTAGTCAGGTATTGCTCACAAGCTTTTCGCACACATACGCAATTTATTTATATGGCACAAACCTTAGCTAATCGATGAGAACTTCAGAAAGTCAAAAAACGGAATCTAATATCTCAAAAGTCAGAAATTTAACCGCTCATAAAAGGACTACTCAGCATCCTTTCTCTACAGTTTATAAAAATTCTACAAAAACTCCTCAGCCCAAGACTGCTGAACCGCCCCCTGAAGACGATTTATATTTTTATAAAAACTGGGCACGCTTTGCTGATATTATGCAAGTTCAGCCTGAACAGAAAAGCGAGGACTGGGCCAATCATTTACTGCGTCATTTGGTGCCTTTTGTCAAGGGTTTTCAGGCAACACTGTATATCAAAACAGGTGACTCTTTACAATTAATTGGTGGGTACGCGCTTAATCTCGGTGAGATAAAGTCTACCATCAAAGTGGGTGAAAATACGATTGGACAAGTAGCCAAATACAAGGAACCATTGCATATTGTAAATCCTCAAAATAGTTTTACTACAGTAAATACTACCCAACAGGTACCTATACAAGGCATACTTACTTTGCCTGCACTTTACCAAAATCAAACACAAGGAGTATTAGAGATTTTATTTTATCAACCCATTTGCGAAAAACATCATCAGTTTTTAACCCAGATTATGGGTAATATAGGTACAAACTTATGTTTACTAGCCAATGCTCAATTACAACAAAAAAATGAAGAGCTAAACGAACAATTATGTGCGTCTGAAGAATTTCGCAAACTCCATTCTTACCTTACCGAGGGCTTATCTTATGCAAGCCACATTCAGTCGGCTATGATGCCTGGAAAACTCAATTTAGAGGGCATCTTCGAGGATCATTTTCTTATTTACGAGCCTAAAGATATTGTTTCAGGTGACTTTTATTGGGTAACCCAGGTAACTGATGAACTCCACCCTCAACGCGCAAAAATTACCTTTGTAGCAGTGGTAGATTGTACTGGTCATGGGGTTCCTGGTGCTTTTGTAAGCATTATTGGGGTCACCCTTTTGAACGAAATCGTGAATCAAAAACGAATGACTGATCCTGCCCTTATCCTCAAAATGCTTAATAATGGTGTGCGTACCCGCCTAAAGCAATCTCAAGGCAAAAATAAGGATGGTATGGATGTATGTTTATGCAAAATTGAGGAGAAGATAGATGGTTGTTTTCTGGTAACCTTTGCTGGTGCCAAACGCCCGCTATATTATATTCAAGATAAGTTATTGCAAAAAATCAAAGGAGATCGCCAAGGTATTGGAGGAGATTGCCAGTTCGGAAATCATTGTTTTACTAATAAACAAATCACGCTTTCTGCTGGAGATCGTTTGTTTTTATCCAGTGATGGATATAAGGATGCCGCTAATCCTCGCCGCAAAAGCCTGGGCCAAAAAAAGATGGAAAACTTGCTTCGTCAAGGACATAAAGGTTCCATGACTCAGCATCATCAACAGTTGCTCAGAGCACTCAAAACCCACCAGCAAGGCACTGCTCAAAGGGATGATATCACCCTTTTGGGTATTCAATTGTAGCAGGTAATTTATTCATGTTTTTTAAACTGGTTCATATTATTTGAATACACAAAACATCTTTCCCGCCATTCAGTTTATTTGATGTATTTACATATATTTACTTTCAATAATCATCAAGTGAAACTTATTTTTCATATCACTCTATAAACTTAAAAAACATGAAATTTACTTTTTACGGGCACGCGTGTTTTGCAGTAGAAATTAACGGTAAAAATATCTTATTTGACCCCTTCATCACTCACAACGAGCTAGCAAAAGACATCAAGGTGGAAGATATTCGTGCCGACTATATTTTACTCACCCATGGGCACCAAGACCACGTAGCAGACGCTGCGCAAATCGCGAAACAATCAGATGCAACAATTGTCTCTAACTTTGAGATTGTGAGTTGGTTTCAACAACAAGGCATAGAAAAAGGCCACCCAATGAATCATGGTGGTAGTTGGCAATTTGACTTCGGAAAAGTAAAGTATGTCAACGCGGTGCATTCAAGCGTATTACCCGATGGTACTTATGGTGGTAATCCAGGTGGATTTATCGTGTATAGCGATGACAAAACTTTCTATAATGCTGGAGACACGGCACTTACACTTGACATGCAGCTCATTCCTCGTTTTGCCAAATTAGACTTTGCGGTATTGCCTATTGGTGACAACTTCACTATGGGGGTTGAAGACGCAGTAATTGCTGCTGATTTTATAGAGTGTAACAAAATTGTGGGCATGCACTATGACACATTTGGCTATATCAAAATTGATCATGATGCTGCCAGGGAAGCTTTCAATAAAGCAGGAAAAGAGCTTGTATTAGTCAATATTGGAGAAACGATTGATTTGTAATTCAACACTTTTCAATCTTATAATTAAGGCAGGTTGCATAAAGTGACCTGCTTTTTATGAAAATTATCCTAACATTTTGGCTACACAATACTGTTTAAAATTCAAACATTACAGCTTAAACAAAAGCTAACATAGCCTTGTTAGTTATTTGTCTAGTATTCAACATGAATTAAACTATAATGATCAATACAATGAATTTGGTATCCAAGTATGTAAACAGATATGCTAAAGTAGAAGTACTTGAAGATCAACCTGATATATGTATTATTACGGCTACCTCCAGCTATATTCCTGTGGAAGAGTTCAAAACCACTTTTGAGTTTATTGGAACATTGGTAGCCAGCGAAAAAATAAAAAAACTGATTTTTGATAAACGAAAGTTAAGAGTATTTCACCAGCCTTCTATGGAGTGGTATTTTACTGAATGGAAAGAAGCGATGTACAATTTAGGTTTACAGGTACATCGTAAAATACTTCCTGAAGATGAGATTTTTAGAACCAGTGTAAAAATTGGTCGTCAAAAAATAGAAGCTAGTTTTCCTGATGGAAAGTTCAAACAAATGGATATTCAATACGCAGAATCTCTAGAAGCAGCTATCGCAAATTAAAATAACATCATATGACAAATCACCTCAAAAAGCTTATTCAACAACAGGAAACCAGAATTAAAAGGCTTAAAACTGAATACCAAAACAAGTTAAGTCGTAATAAAAAACGAAGCGATGCAGCATTGCAAACAATTCGTGCGCAATATGAGCAAAAAATACAAGCGCTCTCGCACGCATTACAACACCAAACCGAAGAGCTGAAGCATGAAATCGCTTTTCATAAGGAAATGAATGATGCTCAGCGTATTATGCTGCAAGATGCCCTCTCTCAATGCCAAAAGCTAGAAACCGAACTTACCAAGATGAACGGTTGATAACACTGGATGTGCTTCAAAAGCCCTGAAGCACTTTTTTATTCATTTCATAAGTAATAATACTCACCCTTATTGGTATTTACCCTTAAATATAAACCCAATTTAATACGTATTGGGCAAATGCTTTTACATACATACCTTTGTAATGTAATCAAAGAAATTAATTACTCAAATCTGATATAGACATAAGATTTAGCACATAAGATATTTTGTTGTATTTGTACTTGCACTTACTTTCCTGAAATATACTCTGACCTTGTTGGAGTATATTTTTTTTATCTAGACCAGCGAATTCTCAATCGCAAACTTCACAAGCTCCACGGTATTTTTCAATCCAAATTTGCGTAAGATATTCGCTCGGTGGTTTTCTACAGTACGAGTGCTTATACAAAGCTTATCCCCTATCTCCCGATTACCCAAACCTGCCACTACTTGTTCCAGCACTTCTTTTTCTCTAAAAGTAAGGGTTGGCAATAGGTTTTTACCTGCCGAGTTTTTGGTATCCAACAAACGATTGATTAAGATTTGTGATACTGATTGACAAAAATATTTTTGTCCATTATATACCTTCTTGATGCCCATAATCAGTTCATTTTCTTCGGTATCTTTATGAAAATAACCATCGGCTCCCGCATCAAATGCCTTCAGCACATAGAACTCCTTCTGGTGCATTGTCAGAATAATTACCTTTTGGTCAGGAAACTTTTGCTTAATTTTTTCGGTCAGGCTCAATCCGTCCATGCCTGGTAAGTTAATATCACATAAAACAATATCGGGTTGCTGTACTGCCAATGCCTCCAATACTTTTTCAGGAGTTCCAAACTCCTCTAGTACCTTCATTTCACTATATTTTGCCAATAATTGCTTCAGTCCTTGTCGTACAATTGTGTGATCTTCTATAATAAAAAAAGTAATCATAAATGGTATTATTAAATATTGTTATCAATTGTTTTAAGTGGTATTTCTACCATAATGCAAGTTCCCTTGCCTAATTCGGTGTCTATTGAAAAATGTCCATGCACCAACCTGGTGCGTTCTTCCATATTAATTAATCCATTCGTATTTTTATGCTTTACCGCTTCAATTTCAAAACCTATCCCGTTATCTTCTACCAATAGTTGTAGATTAGTTTCGTGCTCAATGAGCTGTATATTTACCTCAGTGGCCTGAGCATATTTTAAGATATTATTTACGGCCTCCTGAGCTATTCTAAAAACACTAATCTCGATGTTATCGTCAAAGCGCTCACTTTCACAAAATATGTCAAGATTGATCGGAATACTTGCACCCGCCGAAAAATCCAATCTTAACTGTTTAAGTGCCTCTATCAAGCCATAATCCACCAATATTTTAGGCATTAGATTATGTGATATCTCTCTGATTTCCTGGATTACTTCCTTGAGCAACTGTTTGGCTCGTTCGGAAGTTGGCTTGATTTGCTCATCATAAGCCTTGGTAACAAAATTAAGTTTTGATTCTTCCAGTGTGGTTTCGAGGTGGTTGATCTGATAACTCAATGCCGAAAGCATTTGACCTACCCCATCGTGCAATTCCCGTGAAATGCGATGACTTTCTCGCTCTTGCCCTTCTAATATAGAGGCCCTTTTTAACCTTTCCTGCTTGAGGTGATAAGCAATTTGTTCTTGTAATAATCGTTTTTCTCTCTCCTGGGCTTGTTTTCGTTGAGTAATGTCCAAAGTCGAGAAAATCACCATTCTACTCTCTCCCTCTATGTCTTTAATGGGTGCATAAGTTACATCAAACCAAGCACTCACCCCATTTTGATAAATAATCTCTCTTTCATTACTGATGAGTTCTCCTGCAAGAGCCTTCACAAATTTTTCTTTAAACTCTTCATGCAATACTTCGGGAGCAAACTTTAAAAAATTATCCCCAATCTTTAATTTTTTACCAAAGGCATCCTTGGTGTAATTTTCGGCAGCAGTATTATACAACAATAGCCGCATGTTTTTATCCATCAAAAAGAAAGATTGGATGGTATTATTCATAAGCCCACGAAGACGCACCTCACTCCGGCGTAACTTAAGCTCTATCTTTCGTTGGTCAGTAATATCTTTTTCATTGAAAGACAAACCAATGATTTGCTCTAACTGGTCACGTACTGGCAATAAGGTGGTTTCTACCCAACGAATGTTGGTAAAGTCGGGGTAGTTCAGCTGACGTTCAAAAACAAAGGTATCTCCTTGTAAACACTTCTCAAATTTATCACGGTAAGCTTGAGCCAGGTGAACATTTTCTCCAAAACAATCCAGGATGTTGACACCTTCACGAAAATCTTTCATAAAATCATCATTATGAAAGTTATGCACCGAACGGTTAAACGCAATTACTTTAAAGTCAGTATCAAGCAGTATAATAGCCTGCTCGGAGCTATCAAAAAGTGCCTGCAGGTTATTTTCGCTCACACTTAATAGTTCTAGTGCTTTTTCCAGGGTTTCTTTGTTCGCTTTCAACTCCTCGTTGGTCATGCGCAGCTCTTCTTCCTGAGCAATCAATTCCTGGTTCTTTAAAGCCAATTCTACATTAAGCTCTTGTAACCTTCCCTCTGCTGCTTTGGCTTCAGTAATATCTTTACCGATACCAACTACGTGAAATATACCCTCCTCTTCATTAATTTCTACTGGAAAGGTTCTTACCTCTACCCAGCGAGTTGTTCCATCGGGTCTTTGTACTCTGTATTCTTCACTCAATAACCCTCTCTCCCGATACTCTTTGGTTTGTAAGACGCGTTGTAAGCGCTGGCGATCTTCTTTAGGTATGGCTTCCAAAAAGGCTTGGTCATTTTTATAAAGAGTACCTACCTTACGTTGCCATATTTGCTCATAAGCGGGGCTTATATACTCTATTTTATTACCTTTTCTGATCCAAAAAACATCTTTTATATTCTCGGCGAGACTTCTAAACTTTTGCTCGTTATAAGTAATTTCCTGTAACAAAAGTCTCAGTTGTTCTTGTTGAGCTAGTAGCTCTTCATTGGCTAATGACAGTTGCTCTTCTTGTATCGATAGTGCTTGGTTTTGAGATTGTAAATTTTCGTTCAATTTTTCGAGTTTGGCCTCATATTCCTTACGAGGTGTAACATCCCGGGTGGTGATGGCTATTCCGTTTTTAAGCTTTACAATCGTATGATGAATCCAGGTAAAAGAAAGTGCTTCAGTTGATATCAAAACCTCCTCATCTAAGGTTTCTCCTGTAATAAAAACCGCTTTATATTTATCAAAAAAGCCTTGCTCTCGGTTAATTGGTAATACTTCGCATAAATTCTTGTTGTAGATTTCTTCTTTTGGTAGGTTAATAGAGCGTAACCCTACTGTATTCATATCTACAAAGGTAAAATCAACTACCTCGCCCTGATCATCATAAAAGGCATCTAATATATAGAAAGCATCCAGACTACTATCAATAGCACTACGGAATCGTTCTTCGCTCAACCGTATGCTTTCGGTGGCTATTCTTTTAAGCGTAACGTCCCGAGTTATAATAACCACTCCACCTCCTAGTTTAGATACTGTATGATGCAACCATTGAGGTTCGTACCCTTCTAAATCTATAGAGAATTCTTCATCCAGTGTTTCCCCAGTTAAGAAAACCTTCTTATACTTATCAAAAAAGCCTTGTTCACGATTAATAGGGAGAATTTCACACATTTGGCGACCTATGACCTCAAAACCCAAAAACTTCAGTTGTTGACGCCCTATCAGGTTCATATCTACAAAAGTAAAATCTGTTACCTCTTGTTGATCATCCCTTACTGCTTCTAGAATATAAATAGCATCGAGGCTACTATCAATTGCTTTACGAAAACGCTCCTCCCCTGTCCTAATCTTTTCAGTCGCTAGTTTCTTCTCTGTGATATCGGTCCAAATATTAAAAAACAGTTCTCGATCAGCCACATTAATCGCCTTTACGACCACATCCATAAAGCAATGAGAGCCATCTTTTCTGCGTACTGCGGCTTCAAACTTTACAACTTGTTTTTGTTTTATAGCCTCTATCCGTTCAGCCATCTTTTGATCAGTATCATCGGTGATGGCATATTCGGTCAAGCGCATTTTCACAAACTCTTCTCGACTATATTGTAATATGTGGAGGGTTTGATCATTAAACTCGACAGGCAATAATGTGTCTGGATCAAATAATATGATGGCAGTAGGTGCTTCTTCGAATAATGTACGGAACTTTGCCTCGTTGATCGTCAACTGTTGCTTGGCTAATAACTCAAGTGTAATATCCCGGGCTGATGCATACGTAATTCCTTCCAAGGGATCATTTACTGCGGTCCATTCTAGCCATACATCTTGTCCGTTTTTGTGTCGGTAGCGATTAGTCAAAGATTCTGTTTTCTCTCCAGAAATCCCCTTAGATACTTCTTTAAGGGTAGCTTCCCGGTCATCTGGATGAATCCACTCTATCCAGGGTTTATTTTTTAGCTCTTCCAGACTATAGCCCAGTACTCTGGTCCAGGCCTTATTTAATTGAATAAAGTATCCTTCAAAATTGGCAATTACGATAAGATCGTTACTTACATCAAAAAAAGATTTTAGTTGTCGTTCAAAATTCTTTTGGGTAGTAATATCTGTCCAAATGTTAAAAAAGATTTCTTTCCCATCCAACTTGATCACTCTCACCACTGTTTCTACCAAACACTTTGTTCCATCTTTCCTCCGTATGGTGGATTCAAACTTCAATATTTGCTTTTTTCTGATAGCTTCAATCCGTGTTTCTACCTTATCATTCACATCATCTGCAATCACGTAGTCTGGTAATCGCATTTTTGCAAACTCTTCCCGGCTGTATTGCAACATGTGAATGGTTTTATCATTAAACTCAACCGGTAATAATGTTTCAGGATCAAATAAAACAATAGCAGTTGGCGCTTCTTCAAAAATTGTCCGGTACTTAAGCTCGCTCAACTTTTCTATCTCCTCTTGTCTTTTTCGGCTGGTAATATCCCTTTGAACAGATACCCAATGCGTATAACAACCATTTTTGTTGGCAATGGGTACTAGTGAGAAATTTACCCAAAACTCTTCTCCATTCTTTTTATAATTGATGAGTTCTACTTCTATAGGCTCCCAGTTTTTTAAGGATTGCCTAATCTTGTTAAGCACATTTCTGTCAGTTTTTGCTCCTTGCAAAAGCCTTGGATTTTTACCCAACACATCTTCGGGTAAGTACCCTGTCATGTGAGTAAATGCTGGATTGCAAAATCTAATGACAGGCCCTGGTTCATCTACAGGTTCAGCATCAGTGATCAGAATAGCATCGTTCAAATTGGTAATGACTAACTCTTGCAAGAGCAAATGTGCTCTGTTAGTCTCTATCTCACGATGTGCTTTTTTTAAAGGTGTGATATCTAAATGCGATACGACTGCTCCTCCTTCTTTTCTTTTGAGAGCAGTTACTTGCATAAAAAACCAACGCTCTTCCTGCTCGCTATGACAGGGATATTCCAAGGTAAAATTGCCCACGTCTTTTTTAAGGACTGCATCAATTCCTTGATAAGCTTGTTTTGCTTCTTTATCATCTTCCCATTCTTTCTCGCTATTTTTAGCAATTACCTGGCATACATCCAGATAATTGGCTGATTCATTGGTTCTTTCTGGTAACCCGTCGTTTTCGCTAGAAAATTTTCGCCAGGACTCATTGGTTGCAATAATTTCTCCCTCTTTGTCAAGCACACAAATGTTTGCTTCCAGAGAATTCAATACTGCCTGACCAAAATCTTGTACTTCTACTAATTTTTGTCGGCTATACTTTTCATCAGAAATATCTCGCTGTACACCAAAATGCCCACAAAACCGACCTTCTTCGTCATAAATCGCTTTGTAGTGACAATGAACTATCAAAGGTTCTTTGGTTTCAGGCATCTTTATCTCTTGTTCACTTTTCCACTCTCCTTGATCTAACAAATCTGCCCATAATCGTCGTCCTTGAGCCAAATCATCTTTGTGGATGTCGCCAGGAGTAAGTCCTTGATATTGAGCAGCCTCAATTCGGTTTTGCTTTAATATTGCCTGATTGAAACGAGTAATTTTTTGGTGGGTAAAAATATGGTCTAAGGTAGCTTCCCGGTCAGTGTTTGTATCCCAGTGGATGGGTTCGTCGAGCATCATAAAGAAATAACCGTCCGACGAATGCTGAAAAAAAAAGTCCAGGTGTTTTTGTTGTTGTAGTTGTGCTTCCAGATGCGCAACCTTTTGCTCTAGCGCTTCATAGGTGGCAGTTTTTTGTTTCATAATGGGCTAATTGAAACAATTGAAGCCTTATTGCTTCAATTTTAGTGTCATAATACATCAATATATTCGATACCTTTTGTCAAGATTTTTATTCGTTAAAAACCAATAAACATCCTTAACAAGATACCATTTAAATGCTTGAAAAACAACCAGTCCAACAAAAATGGGTAATCCTACACTAGCTAACAAGGGTTAACACTCAATCTTTAATCCATCGTAGGCTAGTTGTACATTAGGGGGTAGTTCTGCTTCTACTTCTGCATGGAGTCCCATTCTATGGCTAATGTGGGTTAAATAGGCCTGTTTGGGTTTAATAACGTCGATCACTTCCAGCGCCTGATCTAAATTAAAATGAGAGATGTGCTCTTCACGGTGCAAAGCATCCAAAATAAGAAACTCAGTTCCTTTTACTTTTTCCAGCTCTTCTTCTGATATGTAGTTGGTATCGGTGATGTAGGTAAAATTATTGATCCGAAAACCAAAGACGGGTAATTTATGATGCAATACTTCTATAGGGGTAATGTCGATCCCCTGAAGGTTGAAAGGTTTGTTTTCTATAATGTTTTCTTCAACACTTAAAACCCCTGGGTATTTCAATTCTTTATCTACAAAAATATAGGCAAACTCTTGCTTGAGTTGGTTCATGACCGAAGCACGAGCATACAAAGGGATGTCTTTTTTTTGCTTGAAACTAAACGACCTTAAATCGTCCATTCCAGCAGTATGGTCTTTGTGTTGGTGGGTAAAAATAACAGCATCCAGAGAAGTAATTCGTTCTCGAAGCATTTGTTGACGAAAATCAGGCCCGGTGTCCACTACGATGCTCTTTCCGTCGACTTCTATGTGAATGGCAGCTCTTAACCTTTGGTCTCGATAGTCTAGTGAACGACATACTTCACAATCACACGCAATTACGGGTACTCCCTGTGAGGTACCACTCCCCAAAACTGTTACTATCATGATATGCTCTGGTATATTTTATTGACTAACAAGCAAAAAGTACTAATTGTTGTTGGATATAGTAGTTAAATCTGTGTAAAACTTTTGATCTGTTTCGGTAAGTTCGGCGGGTTCAAAAGGCACTTGTTTTAAAATATCTATCAAGCAATTAATCTTACCCTCAATGGTGAAATATTTATTCACTACTACTACTCTGTTGCTTTTGAGAATACAATAACCTGATTTAAAATTACCCTTTTCGTATCGAACTACGTAGCCAATTCGTTTGTAAAAGTCTTCTAGTTGTTGCTGAAACTTATTGTTGTATCTTATTTTCATAAACTCGTACTAAATAAAAACAGTCAGAAAATCCAACAAGCTACGGTGCAATATTTATGCAAAGTAAGCGGTGTGACTTTTCTGACTGGAGTTGGAGAAAGATTTTAGGCTAAGATTCAGTGCCTGTATATTCTTTTACTTTTTGAACTAACAAATCAAAATCAATTGGTTTGGGCATAAAATCATTGATACCCACTGCTTTGAAATCTTCCATAGAATAATTCTTGGCATTTCCAGTAATGGCAATAATGGGTGTATTTGCTTTTTGGGTGTCCTCCATAGCTCTAATCTCACGAGAACATTCCATCCCATCCATTTTGGGCATATTGATGTCCATCAAAATCACATCGTAGTTTTCTTTGGCTACTTTGGCCATTACTTGTTTGCCATCCTTGGCAGAGTCAATCTCGTATCGCTGAAACGAAAGTACCTTGGTAGCAATGTTTTGAATTACAGAACTATCTTCAGCGATCAATATTTTTTTTCCCATGTTGATGTACAATATTTGGAATCAGAACTTTTAACTGAGAGGTGGATAATCTTTGTGGTGGAAGATTATCAAATCTGAAAGTAAAGTTAGAAATACTTCATGAAAACTTAAAAAAAACACGAAGTTATATAAATTAACCCAAAGAAAACGAACTTGTTTATTTCGACCAATGGTGTCCTTGCATCAATCAATAATTGCGGTGTTGATATAATTTTGCATCAACCGCTGTAAGCCTAATTGTCTATATGGCGATAACTGAATCATTAGAATGTAAATCAGTTGATTGGCGGTATCTATCCTAAAATAAGTACCCACGGCACCTCCCCATCCATATACCTTTTCTAATTGATTTGCGTTTGCGCCTTTGATCACAAAGCCTAAACCAAAGCCTGCTTCACCTACTGGAAGCCTAAGTCTTTCTTGTACGCTTCTGGCTCCTTGTAGATGGTCACGTAACATTAATGCAATTGTTGTTTGCTTTAAGATTCGTTTACCGTCTAATGTCCCTTTATTCAATATCATCTGACAAAACTTCATATAATCGGCTGTAGTGGATACCAGCCCACCTCCACCATTAAATAGGGTAACATTGCGTACGTATCGATTGTCGTTTTGTGTTTCTACGATTGTTAAACCAGTAGTTGTGCGCCAGCCATACCCTACAGTAAATCGTTCTATTTTATCTTTGGGTAACTGAAAATGTGTATCCTTCATGCTCAGGGGAGTAAAAATATGATCCTGGAGATAGTTATTTAGCGACTTACCCGAGAGCACTTCTATCAAATAACCACATATGTTGGTCGATAAACCATACTGCCAATCAGTGCCTGGCTCAAACTGCAAAGGCAACTTGCTAAGCTTATGAATATATTCCTTGTTGGTTTTAGCCGCTCTTAGGTTTGCCTCCACATACATTCTACTCAACCCAGGGTGTGGGGTTCGACCATAACTAAAGCCAGCAGTATGCGTGAGTAAATCTATCACTCTAATTGGTTTGTTAGCGCGTACCAATGCCGAATCTGTATAAATATACATTTGTTTAAATTCGGGCAAATATTTGTATACTGGATCTTCTAGCTTAAACTTTCCTGCTTCGTACAATTGCATTAATGCTACCGAAACGATTGGCTTGGTCATTGAAAAAACCCTGAAGATGCTTCGTTCGTCCAGTAGTTTTTTTGCTTGGATATTTGCATATCCATAACTATCAAAATGAACGAGGCGTCCATTTCGCATCACTGCGGTTTGTATACCTGCCAGTTGTTTTGCGTCTACCAAACGATGAAAGTGGGCATTCATACGTTGTAGACTATCACTGGACATACCCACTAACTCAGGTTTAGTAAGTTTGAATGGTGCTTTTTGAGCATTTGTTGCAGTCGCGACTATTCCACAAAGGGATGTAAGTATAATGATAAGTTTTGATGCGCTCATATCTCTGCTTTATTAACAGGTATTTTTATCGCATGAGTAGTTGAAATGGTGGATTTCTTACATGCTTGCCCCTGTATTATGAGCAACAACCGAAAGGTATAGACACAAAAAAACCCTGATTCATTTGAACCAGGGCATTGTCAATCAGTTTTTCACTCCTTTGCAATCCGCACGTTTCAACAATTCAACTTCGCGCCAACTGCACTTATCAGCTCCTCTTCCTAGATACTGAAATTTGTGTGTATATATAAACTATGTGGTTAGGCTTAGCCTAATTGCTAAGATTCGATCTCAATTTACAAATCAGTTTTTTCATCCCCACTAGCCGTCTCTAATCAGTTCCTCAAATCCGTCAACTATTCCTACTTTGTTTCATTTTGCCTGACAATCGACTCTTGAGAGCTTGCGCTCTTTTTATTTTCAAATCAAGCAGCTTTTTACTGCTTAGATATTTCTTTCAATTGAACCTAATACAAAGGTAAAAGGCTTCGTTCTATTTTTATAATCAAATAAATAACCTTAATCACACTCAAACTTTTAATTATAAAAATGCAATAATCGAGTTAAAATCTACGAAAACTTACACCGTGCCTAATCACAAGTTATTTGACTTACAGAGGGTTAGCATTTGAAAATATCTCAACCCTGTAAGAAGACAAAGGTAGTTTTGGGTAGTTATGCTCACTATTTCGACATTATGCGATTCAATTTATTTGCAAAATATTATATGTTTTTTTTTAAATTTAAGACAAAAACTAGTTGATGATTCCCCATGTCACCACTGATCTTTCGGTTGAAGAAATAAAGCATTTGTTTAATTTGCTTGCCAACGATGATGAAAACAACGTATATCTTGCATTTACTCTGATGCAGGGAGTAGGTGTACCCAAAGTATTACACCAAGAAATGAAAAATTCTCGCTATAAGCTGCGGTTGTGTTTGGAGATGGACATTACTGAACCACTCGAGACACTGGATAATATTCTCTTATCTAATTTGAATCTGCAATATTTACCTGCTACGATTGGCCAACTTACAAGGCTCAAAAGCCTGGACGTGTCTTTTAACCATTTAAAAACCTGCCCCAATACTATAGGTGAGTTGTATCAAGTAGAAGTTTTACTATTGCAATACAACCAATTACAAAGTTTACCTACCAGCATTGGTGACTTAAAAAATTTACAATATTTATCACTTATGCGTAATCGCTTAAGTGAGCTACCCAATGAAATAGGGCAGTGGTATTATATGCGGGAATTAGACCTTACCAATAATATTCTATATCATTTACCTGCTACCATAGGCAACCTATGCCGAATGACGAAACTATTGCTGCGTAATAATCAATTGACCCACTTGCCTGAATCAATTCAAAATCTACAAAGTCTGCGTTTATTAGATTTACGCTACAATCCAATATCCACACAAAATATTCAACAAATTCGACAATGGCTGCCCCGAACCGAGGTTCGTTTCTAGTATGCTAGTTTTGCAAGATTACCTTTCTAAAAGTGAGTGATACCCTTCTGGCTCGCACGATGGTTTGCCCTTGCACTACCTCTTTTTTATTTGCTCGGATACTATGTTGCCATTTATAGCGCGCATCACCAGTAAGTACCACTGCGCTACGCGGCTCCAAAATTACTGGAACATCCTCGCCATCTTTCAAAGCTGTAAAGTGCATCACACAGGCAGCACCCAGGCTCACCGACATAATCACATCATCAAAACAAGGCTCACAGTCTACATGGCGGGCTATGCCCTGTCCTGGTTCATACTCGTTCACAATCACCTGATCAAATATATAAGGTACTACTTTTTGAGCTTGAGCTTGTTCGGCCAGGCTTTTGGCCCAATCTGGCAGATCCCCTACTTTCATAGAGGCATCAATTGCTCGTTTTTTGTAATCATACTTGTACCCATAGTGTTGAACCCTACGCTTGAGGTCTCCCAACCAAGGCAAAGCATCTATTTGGGCTAATAGTTGATCATGAGTCTCTTCAGAAATAAAGTCTGGAATATACTGCAAACCAGATACTTGATCGATTATTTGGTTCATATTGGAATATTGTTTTAGAGGAGAATTTTACAACGAGGTAGCCAGTTTTTTAGCTGGGATTTTTGGGCTAAATTTAATGGATTCCCTACTAAATTCAAGGTTTGTAATTGAGAGAGTGCTTTGATGGCGTCAGGTAAATAAGTTAATTCGTTTTCACGTAAATCCAACGCAACCAGTTTTTTCAGTTGATCTATCTCGGGTGGTAAATGAGTAATTTTATTAAAAGCCAGCTCCAGATAAAGTAACTCACCTAATTGACCTATTTCGGCAGGTAATTTTGTCAAGTTATTTTCTTCTAATCTTATCCAGTTTACCTGTTTGAGCGCAGCTATCTCGGGGGGCAAACCAAGCAACTGAGTGGTCAATACACACAAGCTTTCTAGTTTTGACAAATGCTTGATTTCAGGAGGCAACATTTCTAAATATCCTCCTTCGATGATAAGTTCTTTGAGATTAGTAAACCGTCCTATTTCGGCTGGGAGCTGTCGAAATGCCTGATCGCTCAGGTGTATTTCCTGAATACCCTTAATGTATTCATTTTCCAGGTTAGACTTTACACATAAAAAAGGAAAGTTTCTCAATCGTTGTGCTACCTTATCCCCATATTGCCCTTGTAGACCTACACACAGTTCAAAAGCCAAGGCAATGTTGGTTTCTTCGCCTGTGGTAATCAAATCTAGTATTTTTTGATCATTTGTTTTAGGCATTTACCTCTCCCAATAAAGTTTTGGCAATTTTGATCTCAAAATAAGAATATTTCCCTCCAAAATGCTCGTGTATAGGCTTAAACCCATCTTCACTGGAGGTTTCATGCAATACCTGTTGAATATCCCGAACTGCCTCAGCACTCGTGTAATGCATCAAATCAATGGGATATCCTTTTTGATATAAGCTAATTAAATGTCCTTCAATGGTTACTGGATTTAGTGCTTTGCTCTCGGTTTTGGCTCGTTCGCTAGCTATTTGTTTTGGGGTAAGGCCTTGTTTGTGTAATTGATAAGTTACTAAATGTGAAGCTCCTTTTACGGTTGCTCCTTCCTTGAATTGCTCCACCGAAACTTTGATAATTCCTTTGATGAATGATACTCCGAATTGTTCCAATTTGGCTTGGGTAACTCCTGAAACTTCCAGGAAATCCTTTTTGGTATAGGGGCGTTTTTTGCTCATATCGGTGAGGGTGGCATCATCAAAAATAATATGAGGAGCAATACTTTGTTCATCAGCTATTTGCTTACGTAGTGTGCGCAAGGACTCAAACAATGCCTCAGACAGGGTTTGTTTTTTGGTTTTAGTTTTTTCAGTCTTGGCTTTAGCAAATGTCTTTTCTGTAGGTTTGGAAAGCAGTGCTTGATGTTCTTTTTTCAGTACTTGTTGCCCGAGTTCGGTTACCCGTAAGGCAAGCTTTTCATCATAGGCAATCTCAAAAAAGCCCAGATTAATCATTTGCTGGAGGTAGGCCCGCCAATCCTGAAAACTTGCTTCTCGTCCTGCACCAAAGGTTTTTACCTGGTCATAGCCATTTTCTACAATATGTTGATTTTTGGAACCTCGAAGCACATCTATCAATGTATTGATACCTACTTGTTGCTTTAGTCTTATGCTTGCCGAAATGGCTTTTTGCGCCAAAATAGTTCCATCAAATTTTTCGGTAGGATTGCGACAAACATCACAATTGCCACAGTTTTGGGTCAAAGATTCATTGAAATAATTGAGCAAGATACGCCTACGGCAAATATCGGCATCGGCAAATTGCAGCATTCGGTCTAACTTGGCATATTGTAGTTCCTTAAAGTCAGGGTTTTCGATATCAGCAATAATCTCACGCAAAATCTTTACGTCTGCATAGCTGTAAAACAAAATCGCATCACTTTTTAGGCCATCACGCCCGGCCCGGCCTATTTCCTGGTAATACCCTTCTACATTTTTGGGCATATTATAATGAATGACAAAGCGTACGTTGGGTTTATCGATTCCCATCCCAAAAGCAATTGTGGCACAAATAATCTGGGTATCGTCTCGCAAAAAACTTTGTTGCACCTGAGCACGCCGTACGCTATCTATACCTGCGTGGTAATAGTCTGCCGAAAAACCTGCGCCTTGGAGTTTAGCAGCTAATTTCTCAGTGCTATTCCGACTCAAACAATAAATAATACCCGACTGGTCGGGGCGAGTTTCCAGGTATTTAATAATTTTTTTAATGCGATCCTGACCAGGGGTTACGTGTAAACGAATATTTTTTCGGTCAAATGAGGCAATAAAAATTTCAGGATTCTCGAGGTTGAGTTGACGTAAAATATCATTACGAGTGGTTTTGTCGGCAGTAGCCGTCAAAGCAATAATAGGTACGTGGGCAAACTGCTCTTTTAATAACTTCAGTTGGGTATATTCTGGACGAAAGTCGTGCCCCCAGCTAGAGATACAATGCGCCTCATCGATAGCAAATAGGCTCACTTTGATATGCTTCAAAAACTCAATAAACCCACCACTCACTAGTTTTTCGGGTGAGACGTACAAGAGTTTAATTTCTCCATCCTTACATTTTTGTTCTATAATCCGCTGCTCTTCCCTTGACTGTGTACTATTATAAAATGTAGATGCGATGTTATTTCGCTGCAAAGCGTCTACCTGATCTTGCATCAAGGCAATTAATGGTGAAACCACAATCGTTACCCCCTCCAGCATCAAGGCAGGTACTTGATAACAAATAGATTTGCCTCCACCAGTAGGCATCAGTACCAGTGTATCTTGTCCAGAAAGTACCTGAGTAATGATGTCTTTTTGTAGCGAACGAAACTCGTTATAACCAAAATATTGTTGGAGAATAGCTTCGGGGGTAGTCGTCATATTAGGCTTAAAAATATTGTTGATATTGGGTGTTATTTAATGAAGTCATTTCGACTTCAATACAAAACTAAAGAGTTTATTCAATATTTTTGAACATAAGTATTTTAATTCCAACGATCAAAAACAATCTACACCTCATGAAAAAGTTAAACTATACCCTATTGTTCTTCATTTGCCTATTGTTGGCTTGTAGTACCGAACCCACCGAGCAAGCAGTAAAGCAAATGAACGAAATAAGAAACAGGCTTAAGAAAGCAGCAGCACTATTACCCCCACAAGGTCAGGAAAAAGTAGTCACTCCTGCTAAAGGTAGTTTACCTGAGCTTTTCAAGTTCAATAAATTTAGTAAAAAAGAAGAGCTTAAAGTACTCAATATCAATCGTAGACACTTAACAGCCATTTTAAATGGGAAAGTTTTCACTAAGGATCTTGAAGAAAAAGGGGTGACCGATTTCTCAGGGTATGAATGGGAAATGATTGATCCTGACCCATTTAAAAACACCAGCGAAACCAAGTACTCTCACGAAAAAAATGTCAAGGATTTATATGATAATCAATATCTACGTATAACCGAGATAAAGTCTTATACGCCAGGTGAAGTAGATGGCAAAACAATTAAAAAACCTGCGGAATATAAGGTGTGGTTTTGGTTGATAGATTTAAAAAATGATAAGCTTTTAGGGTCACAATCGGTAGAAGGCATATCAGGAAACTACGTATTTACCATGGGCAAAAAAGGGGAAAAGACTGATGGTGTAAAGGCAGTTGCAGGAAGTGCCCAAGGTACAATTAATAACAAAATCAAGAAGATTTTTAGCGAGTGGGCGGGCAAACCTCTTAAAGAGTAATCAAGCATTTTTATTTAACCAACATAGCATATGGTAATACGCCTACTATGTTGGTTTTATTAGAATATCAATCATAAATGTGAAAAGGGCATTTTTTTGCCTGTTGCAAAGCTAAGCTACCGTTTTTCTGCCAAGCTGGAAAATCATAATAAAAATTAGGACTCACCACTTTATTGGGCCATTCCTGGTGAAAAACCTGGGTAGCAGAAGCTGAAAAAGGTGGCGTAATCCAGGCCCAGTCGGCGTTTACTTCTCTGCCTTGTTTGTTTTCGGTATCGACGAAATGCATAAATTGGTCTGATGCTGTATGGTGATCAACTAACGAAACCCCACTCTTTTTGTAAGAATACAGCACTGCTTCATTGAGTTCCAGCAATGCCCGGTCTTGCCATAAGCTATGTTTAGCCTGGATATCTAACCCCATATTTTGTGCGATTGTGGGCAGCATATTGTACCGCGTAGCATCTCCAAAGTTTCGCGAAGCAATTTCATTTAGCATATACCAACCATTAAAAGGGGCTGCATTGTAATGAACGCCTCCTATTTCCAATACCATATTAGAGATGATAGGTACGGCATGCCATCTTAAACCCAAAACTCGAAACCAAGTAAATTTTGGATGCTCTATGGGTATCTCCAAAATATGAGAAGCCGGAATTGAATATAAGTTTGGAGTGCTTTCTCCTGCTTGAATAACAACTGGTAATACATCAAAAGCTGTTGATTGCCCTTTCCAACCTAGCTTCTTGCAAACTTGGGTAAATTCTACCAATGCCGGGTCGCCTATAATTGCTCCACCTGGCTGTTGATGTCCCGCATAGCGAATCAGTTGTGGATTCCAAATACGAACTTTGGGTGGTTGATTTTTGGGGTTTGCCTTGAAAATAGTAATGGTAGAGCGAATTTTACCTTCATTAGAGGCATACCCAATATGATTAAGTAATGCCTCGAATACTTCATCTGAAGTACTCAGGCACCGCTTATCAATTACTTTGAGGGTCTTCCAAAATAACCTGCCAATACAACGATTACTGTTTCTCCAAGCCACTTTGGCCCCAAACTCCAGCTCATCGTAGGTGTGAGTATAAGTTTCTGTAAAGGCAACCTCTTTTCTAACTTCATCCAGGCGCTTTTCTACCCCAGTTAGTCCCTTTTCCCGATAATATAATGTTATAAACTCCTCTGCCTGAGTAATTAATTTATCTACACTAGCAATCATTCTCAACTCTTCAAAATGTTTTTCAAACTATACGTCTTCTGAAAAACGCCTCAACTCGTAGATTGGTTAGAAAGTACTGATACAATCCACGGCTAATTTCATTATTTCTGGTAATTTCTGGCTCCAAAAATAGCGCTACCCACTCTTACTAAAGTGCTCCCCTCTTCTATCGCAATCTCATAGTCCCCACTCATCCCCATCGATATTTCCTGAAAGTCTACATTAGTAAGTGCGTTATATTCAGTTTTGGCTTCATCAAAGAAGCTTTTCAAGCCACTAAACTCTCGTCGAATTTGTGCTTGGTCTTCGGTATAAGTGGCCATTCCCATTACCCCTACCAAACATATATTTTCCAAAGATTTGAGTTCTTCAGAAGCCAATATTTGTCGGGCCTCATCAAAAGAAAGTCCAAATTTGGTATCTTCTTCAGCAATATGAATTTGCAACAAACAATTGATGATACGGTCGTGGTTTTTGGCCCGTTTATTAATTTCCTGCAGGAGTTTGAATTTATCTACTCCGTGAATCAAATGTACAAAAGAGGCAATGTATTTTACCTTGTTAGATTGTAAATGTCCAATCAAATGCCACTCTATATCTTTAGGGAGCATTTCATGTTTTTCTACCATTTCTTGTACTTTGTTTTCTCCAAACCTTCGCCACCCCGAATCATAGGCTTTTTGGATGATTTCGGCTGGTTTGGTTTTACTTACGGCTACCAATTTGGCTTGAAAAGGTGTAAGTTTCGAGTTGATATCTTCAATATTTTGGGCAATATTCATAGAAAAATCGCGTGATTTATATAACTATTTAAGTTTTTTATATAATTATTTAGTTTTTTTAATGTAAAAGTCAAAAAATCTTCTACTTTTGTAGTGTTCAACAAACTGTAAGCATATGCCAATATTAGGTAAATTGCTCAAAGAGGGTATAAAGTTAAGAAAAAGTATAGAGCAAGAGAAAAAGACACCTTTTGATCTTCAAAAAAAACAACTTTTGCAACTGCTCTCTTCCGCTAAACAAACGGCCTTTGGTGTTCATTACAATTTCAAGGACATTATTCACGCAATTCATAATTCCAAAGGCGACGACACTACATTTTACGACGTTTATCGAGAAACTGTACCCACTTTTGATTATGACAAAATCTACAATGAGTGGTGGCACCGTGCTCGAAAAGGAGAAAAAGATGTTTGCTGGAAAGGTCCGGTTAAATATTTTGCATTAAGCTCTGGAACATCAGGTTCACCATCTAAACACATACCAGTAACCAAAGCGATGGTTAAGGCCATACATCGCACCAGTATTCGACAGATTCTTTCACTTTCCAACTTTAAAGGTATTCCCAGCAAAGTGTATGGAAAAGGAATGGTAATGCTAGGCGGCAGTACCCACCTTAACCGTATTGGGGCATTCTTTGAAGGTGATTTGAGTGGAATTACGGCTAGTCAAATTCCATTTTGGTTTCAACATTTTTATAAACCAGGAAAAAAGATTGCCAAGAATACTGATTGGAACAGCAAACTGGACGAAATAGCCGAAAAAGCCCCCAAATGGGATGTAGGCTTTGTGGTAGGTGTTCCAGCCTGGATTCAAATCATGATGGAAAAAGTTATCGAGCGTCATAATTTGAATAATATTCATGAGGTTTGGCCAAATTTGATGGTATACACCCATGGTGGCGTTTCATTTGAACCTTACAAAAAAGGCTTCGAGAAGTTATTAGGTAGGCCTATTACCTACATTGAAACTTACCTTGCTTCGGAGGGTTTTGTTGCTTTTCAAACTCACCCAGATAGCAACATGCGCTTTGTGCTCAACAATGGTTTATTTTATGAATTTGTACCTTTCAATGAAGAAAACTTCAATGAAAACGGGGAACTGATTAGTAACCCCAAGACCTACATGATTCATGAAATAGAGGAGAACAAAGATTACGCGATTTTGATATCTACTTGTGCAGGAGCCTGGCGTTATCTCATTGGTGACACTGTAAGGCTTACCGATCGGGCCAAAAGTGAAATGATTATTACCGGACGCACCAAACACTTCTTGAGTTTGTGTGGAGAACACCTGTCGGTAGATAACATGAACAAGGCCATTGAGTTGGTAGCTCACGAATGCAACATTGATGTCAAAGAATTTACAGTTGCCGGGATTCCTCATGAAAACCTTTTTGCTCATAAGTGGTACATTGGTACCAATGATCAGGTAAATTTGGATGAGTTGAAAACCAAACTGGATAATCGTCTCAAAGAATTAAATGATGATTATGCTGTAGAGCGTTCGGCAGCTTTGAAAGAGATTTATGTTGAGACACTCCCAACAGACGTATTTTTGAACTGGATGAAAATGAAAGGTAAAGAAGGAGGACAAAATAAATTCCCAAGAGTATTGAGAAGTAGTCAATACCAGGAATGGGAGCAGTACCTCAACCAACATTACCGGGAAACCACAGTATAAAGCGGTGACTTTTATTTCAATCGTTTTTATCTGGTGAATAGTATTTTCCCCCTGCTACACCTCAGGGGGATTTTTTATTTATGTAGGCCTGCTAGAAGTATTTTAAGAATAGATTTATACTTTCCTTAAATAAAATACTCATTTACAGATTTATAATTTCTATTATATGGTTTAGCTTCTCAAATTATTGAAACTAAACTCTATAATGTTTAGCATTTATTACACAAACTGTATATTTAGGCTACAAACCATTAACTTTGTTGTATGATTTATTTGCAAGGGGTATTGTATGGAATGACACTGGCCTTATTGATTGGCCCTGTCTTTTTTGCCCTCCTAAGAGTAAGTATCGAGCGTGGTTTTGCATCAGGTGCCTGGATGGCATTAGGTATAGCAGTAAGTGAATCTTTCGTAATTGCTTTGGTTGCATTTGGTGTAGCCCAACTTGCTCAAACCAAAGAATTTCAGTTCTATTTAGGAATTGTGGGAGGAGCTACAATGATAGTTTTTGGCTTATTTCCTTTCTTTAAAAAAGTAAAGAAAAATACCGAATCCAAGATCAACAAAAAAGCACAAGGTTATAAATTAGCCATCGAAGGTTTTTTGTTGAATGTACTCAATCCTTCGGTTTATTTATTCTGGATTGTTACGGTAGCCTCTAATAGTCATCTAAAAGGTAGTGAAGTTATTAGTTTTTTTGGAGGAGCCATTACTACAGTTTTTGTCACTGATTTACTCAAAGCTTCATTGGCAAACTATATACGTGGTTATCTGACTGAAAAAATATTGGATAAAGTAAATAAAATCGCTGGTGCTGCCCTTATTTGTTTTGCATTCTATTTATTTTACTCTGCTGTTAATGGATTTAACATGCCCGTTCATTAATATCAAGAAGCTTTCTTGATTTCTTTAGGCTTGTCTAACTGCTGTTTTGCCCAAGTGAATGCTTCATCCATATCTCCTGTAAGATGGTAAGGATAAGAGGGTTTCTTTATTGCAAAAATAGCGTTGATCATAAAACGGGTTAAGATAGACTTGAAGACAAACACGATTCCATGTACTCTTTCTTGAATAAGTTGATCATGCTCTTTCAAAAACTTCCCTTGTTTGATTCGATACCTCACAGGCAAAAAACCTGATAAACGAGCATCTAGTATCACACTACATTTTTCACGCTCTTTTAACAATCCCAGATAAGTATCCAAATATTCATCAAAACTCTCATCAGTAGGGTCATTTTCCAGGACTTGGACAACGATTATAGGATCATGCTCTAAATTCATTTCGCAATACTTCATAACTTTCTTTTTGATTGAACAATTCTTACTTATTAAACTCGGTAATAAGTTTATTATTTCTTTATAGGCGAAAAAAAACGCTTCATTATTAGCTTTTCAAGCGACTCCTTGCTTTTAAACAAAAGTGTTTAGGCAAAGACCAGTAGTAAGTATCTCACCATTGTTGCTCTCATATCTCTCTTATAAAACATTCAAGTAGGGATAATTCTTACTTGTGTAAGAATTATCCCTACATATAATAGGTAAAAAGCCTATTACAATAGTACTTTTACCTATCATTTACACATTTCACAACATTTTAGCAATACTTCATTTGAACAATGCACCACAGTCAGTCTTACGTGATTGTAATAGTTTATATGCTATTGGCAATCACGAACTCATTCGCGCAAATTATCCCCCCTCCGCAGATATCCAGAGATACCCCAGCCGAGGCGCAAGACATATCTATTGGTAGTTGTGATATCAATTTCCCAATAGATGCCACGTTTAATAATTCAGCTATAGGCACCACTACTCCTTGTACAGGTACTGCAGTGGGAACCATTCAAGAAGATGCGTGGGCTAAATTTACTACTCCAGCTACCGCAGGAGATTTTGTAGTACGCTATACCAATACCGAAAACGATGCAGTAATATTGGTATATGATGATAATGCAGGTAATCCAAATAACCTGGTAGGCTGTATGAACAATCTCACGGGAGGTGCTGCAATTGGGATTGAATCTCTGACTATAGCCCTTACTGCAAATACCAACTATTGGATAAGGATTGTGAATGTAGGCAGTACCGAAGGTATGGACGGTATATTGTGCGTATTTAGAAAGCATGCCAGTGATACTCAAACTGCCGCTGCAACTGCTCCTGCCATTACGCTTGGTTCTTGTAATATCCCTTTCGATACCGATGGAACCAGTACCGCACTAGATGCGGGCATTGGTTGTAATATTACGCCTTCCATTAATGGACATTTAGATAGTTGGGTAAGGTTTGATGCCACTGTTGGACAAAACATTAATATAGAATACCAAAGTGATGATGCGGCTAACTCTCCAGGTATAATATTGTACTTAGACGATGGCTCCATCACAGATGCAGATCGGGTAGCTTGCTACGATGGTACAGGGCATTCGTATGGTAAAATTGATTACGTGGTAGCCACCACGGGTACTTATTATCTGCGCATTTTAAATATGAATGGTACTGCTACTATGACAGGCTCTCTTTGCTTATATGAAAAATCAGCTAAGGTAACAGGTGATTGCAGCAATGCGGAGGCTAATAAATTAGTCAGTGGTGATTGTAACCTGCAAATGAACGTGCCAGGGGGTAACTTTAGGCCATCTATCAATGCCAGTCTTACCGCAATTGGATGTACTTCGGATGCGATTCTTTCTGAAGCCTGGGCAGCATTTGATGGCGTGAATGGAACTACTTATACTATCCTATATAACAATGACAATAACAATGCTACCGAAGCACTGGATGTAGGTGTAGTGATTTACCAAAAAAATACAGGTACTTGTGCCTCCCCAGCTGGATTTACTGAGGTTTTCTGCGCAAATGCACAAGGTGAGGGAATTGAAAAAATAACCTTCACTCCTACTACTACTGATACCTATTTTATAAGAATAGTAAGCATTAATGCTACGCTTGATTTAGGAGGTGTTTTTGGCACACTGTGCTTTTATCAGGGGCCTGAAATATCAGACGATCTTTGTAGTACTTCATCTACTATTGGGGTGGGTACTTGTGGACAGGCTTTTAACATTACTAATCAATTTATAAACAATGAGAGTAGAGTAGCTCCTACTGTTTGTAGTGGTACAAGTGTTACCACCACTACTACAAACTACCGTGATGGCTGGAAAAACTTTGTGGCTTTACAAGATCGTACTCGTATTGAATATAAATCGACCAATGCCCAAGATGCCGTTTTAGAAGTATATACCGGAGATTGTAACGCATTGAGTCTGGTAGCCTGTGTCAATGCAGTAGCAGGTATTGGTTCAGAGGTTGTGGAAGTAAATACTACACCTGATCAAGTATATTTCGTAAGAGTTGTCAACATTACCAACACTGCAGATATGACCGGGGAGATTTGTATCAATAATGTATTGGTAGATGATGTATGTAGCAGTTCTGATACTAAAGAAATACTTGTAGGCGCTTGTAACCAGAGGGTAGATATTTTGAGTACTTATGATGCAGGTGCAGGTAACGCCTCAGGATTTGGTACCACTTGTAGCGGTAGCCCTACCATTGCTAAGGATGTTTGGTTCAAATTTACTGGAAATGGAGGTAATATTACTTTACAATACGAAAATCTGGAAGCATCTAGTAATCCACTCATTGAAGTTTATACACTAACCTCTACCAATTGCCCAACTGGTACAAGCTCAGCAGTGGGTTGTGCCAATGATTGTAATACATCGTCTGTCCAAACCGAAACGGTGACGATAAACAATACCATCAATGGACGAACTTACTTTGCCAGAATCGCCAATTTGGATGAAACTCAAATGACGGGTTTCTTGTGTATTTATAATAGTAGTGCGATCCCCCCTTTGACAGTAACCAACCGTTTACCAGGTAATACCTGCGCTGATGCCAATCCAATTTCGGTAGGCGATTGTGGGCTACGTATCAACATTCCAGTGAGTGCTGGCTGTACCTCTTCCCCTTCTCATTTTACCAACTCAGGAGTAACTCTGGGAGGTAGTTGTGCTGCTCTGACTCCTGATGCTGATGCCTGGATGAGCTTTAGTGCTACTGCTGGACAAGAATATACCATCGAATTTGATAACAACAATCAACTCGCTGATCCCTCAAATGATGTGGCTTTGGCAGTATATGATGGAACTTGTACCAGTCCTAACTTTATTGCTTGTGTCAATGCACTTGCGGGCAATAATAACAAAGGTATTGAAAAACTGACTTTTACCGCGCCTAATACTGGAAATGTGTTCATCCGTATTATGAATATATCTGGTAATAGTACCTCTACCTATGGTAAGCTTTGCTTGTATAGTGGAGATAGTAAGGCTGCCAATTTATGCACAGATGCTACGGTATTTAGTGTAGGAGATTTAGACCAACAATTTAATATTCAAAATAGCTTCGGATTGGATACACCGCCTGCCGCAGGTATCACTAATTGTGTTTTTGCCAGTGGAAGCAATCGGGCAAGAAAAGATGGCTGGGCACAATTTACTACTGGGGCAACCTCTGACACTATTAGCGTAGTGTATAACAATGACGATGGCGACGCAGTAATTGAACTGGATCCAGATGTAAATAATGCCGCGGTGGTAGTATATGAAGGCAACCCTTGTGGGAGTAGTACTCCCGTGATCGTAGGGTGTGCCAATGTAGTGGGCGAAGGAAGTGAATCTTTAACCTTTGCGGCTAAACCTACTACCACTTATTATGTAAGAGTTATGAGTACTCGCTTTAGCAGCACCATGCAAGGCAAGTTGAGCATTTTTGCCTTTAAAAAATGTGAGCTGGGAGATGAGCAAGTAAGGGATGGCGACTTTACCAATTTCCCTAAAAACTCTATCGAACTAGGCACTACATTTCCCCATTCTACAGCCAATCTCGAAGCCGCCCAACGTAAACATGTATTTGCCACTCAATATGGTTATCGCCAACATACTGGAGCAAGAAATGAAATGGGAGGTCCTGCCCATTATGGAGTAGCTACCAGTGCGCAAAAATTATTTGGTGCCTTTTATGGTTATGGGTATCGTTATAATGGTTGGGGAGGACGAAATAATGCCTATTGCAATGCCGGAGGCAAAGGAACTGGTACTGAAGCTTGTCCCAAAGTACCTGCCCAGCCTGAAACTAACAATGATGCCAATCACTTGGTAGTAGATGGCTTACGTACTCGATCTAAGATTTGGTGCCAAACCATTCCTATGCCTACTGGAACTAATCGCTATTTTGTATTCTCAGGTTGGTTTAACAGTATCATACCCAGTGATCGTAGCAACTTAGATGATCCTCAAATTAGAGTAACCGTATGCGAAGGTCGCGGTTTGTACGATCCAAACCTAAGTACTGCTGATAATGAAACCGCTGGGAACCTCCCAGGAGTTTCACTAACTTACGATCAAGCCAATACCGCTGGTTTGTATACAGGGATTCATGCCATTTCTACTGAAGAGCAAACCGCAGATGTGATGCACCGCCCAATCCACCCTGGAATTAGTGGAGGTAGTCGTGGTCGCCCCAGTTCAGCTTATGGTGCAGCCATGAGCTGTAATGCTGCCAACTTAAAAGTAATCAATTCGGATGTGTTCCTACCAGAAGCACCCGACAACTGGCAGGCAATGCAGTGTATTTATCGTGTTCCTGACAATGTAACTCATGTAAATTTGTGCCTGGAAAACATTTCCTCTACTCAGGTAGGTAACGACTTCGGTATTGATGTACTGTCGTTTCGTCAATGTACCAATGGAGCAGCTATTGGGGCCACCCTTGAACGAATAAGTTGTGAATTAGGTACCGATGCCAATGTTTTAGGAATTCCTCTTAGCACTCAAATGGTTCATTTTGATGGTAAGCTCAAAGATAATAGCGTATTCTTAAACTGGATAGTGAGTACCGAAACGAATGTGAGGGTATATGAAGTACAACGAGCTACGTCAGGAGGACAGTTTAAAACCATTGGCAAAGTAGCTGCCAGAGGAGAAAATGGTCAACCTTTAGTTTATGATTTTGTAGACAAAGATTTACCGCTAGGTGAAAAGTTCGTTTACTATCGTTTAAACGTGGTAAACTATGATGGAACCCACGGATTTAGTCCTATCGTAGATATCAAGATAGAAGAAATCAATCAACTCAACACTACTTTATCTCCTAATCCAATACAGGCTGGAAAAACACCTCAATTAAGCTTTGAGGCTCCTAAAACAGGTTCAGCAACCATTAGCATCATCAATTTGTTAGGAGCTGTCATCAAAAATCAGCACGTAGCAATTAATAAAGGTCATAATTCGGTGAATATCAATACGCAAGGTCTAAAAGCTGGTATTTATCTTATAAAGCTCCATACCGAGCATCTACAAGAATCTAAAAGGTTAGTCATTGTAGATTAATACGATTACCATCCATCTTTCTCAAATACAGGTCTATCTTATATATAAGGTAGGCCTTTTTAATCACGTTCTTTATTAATGTCTGGCTTCAGCAGCTGCTTCCCGAATAATTTGCTTTTTTTGAATAGATGCATTTGGACGAATGCAAGTTGTAAAACGAATATCATCCAAACCAAAATCATTACCACCTCTTATGGTGGATAAGTTCACGATACAAATCGTTGCACTGGTTTCTGATCCCGAATACCAAACCGCATCAAATCGTTTCCATTGATATAAGCTATAGGGTGCATTAATGTTGGTACCCAATACTTGCCCATTAATACTAAAATGAAGCTTTGCAGGATTGCTGGCCACCAAGGTTGTAATCCAGGCCGAAAAGTTATAATGTGTTTTAGGTTTTATTTTTACTTTTTGGCACCATACCGACGTATTCGTTTTTGGGCTTCCATTTACAATCATAAATTGGTCACCGTGCCCAGCCCTTCCCTTTCCTCTGAAATCCCTATGATAGCGACTAGGATTACTACCTACTTGAAAAGTACCTTCTGGCCCCAGGTTTCGAGTCACACGATATTCTGAATAAAAATAGCGATTGCCCTCTGAAAAATTACCATTCACTACCAGGTTGTGGGATTCAACCATTCCCTCGGGGCATTGAGCTTTTGCTTGAAAAACGCCCATGCTTAGCAGTAAAAAAATAACTGTTGTGAATTTATCCATATTACCCTGATTGTATTACGTTCTCCTATAAGACAATTTAATTGGTCTTTAGGGAGTATTGTCTATAATAATTTTTCTGATGATGTACACTACCAATCAATACTGTAGTTAGCAATCTGTTAGCCCACTCTTTTTTACTCCACAAGTAGTGTAACTCAAACAATGATTTATAGTTTTTAAACCATATGAGACAAAGGAGGAACGTTATGAGAATTTATTGTAAAAAAGTTACTTCACCTTTTTCTCAAAAAGTACCTCACCATACTTCAAAGGTAATATACATCTTTTTACGGGTTGCCTTGTATATCAGATGCTTAGTCCATATAGAATATGCGTATGTAAACTGTATATTAAAAAAAACCTACGTTCACAGAATTTAAAATTTTAACGTGAAAATATTTCTTACACCTGCAAGGATTTCAACTCAGCAGATAGGTAAAAGCTTTATATTAATGGTATTTTTACCCATTAAAGCTAGTTTTTATAACACATTGTTGCTCAACCATTAACTTATTAACATGTATCGATTCAAACTACTCATGATTATGGTAGGGGTATTTTGGTGTATCAGGTCCACTGCTCAAATACTACCTCCCCCTCAAATATCAAAAGACACTCCTGCAGAAGCTCAAAGCATATCAATTGGCTCTTGTGACATTAATTTCCCTTTAAATTCAGATTTTAATAATTCAGCCACTGGTGGTACTACTCCTTGTACTGGTACTGCAGTAGGAACCATTCAGGAAGATGCCTGGGCAAAATTTACTACACCTGCCACGGGTGGTGATTTTGTCGTGCGTTATACCAATACCGATAATGACGCAGTAATATTGGTATATGATGACAATGCAGGTAGCCCCAATAATTTGGTAGGCTGTATGAATAACCTCACTGGTGGGTCATCTGTTGGGATTGAGTCATTAACTGTAACACTTACTGCCAATACAAATTACTGGATTAGAATCTTAAATGTTGGTAGTGCAGAAGGCATGGATGGTGTCTTATGTTTGGCCAGAAAATACGCCAGCGATACTCAAGCTACTGCGTCCACAGCCTCAGCTATTACACTGGGTTCTTGTAATGTCCCGTTTGATATTGATGGTACTAGTACTGCTTTGGATGCGGGTATTGGTTGTAATATTACCCCCTCTATTAATGGACATTTGGACGGCTGGGTAAGATTTGATGCCACAGCGGGACAAAATATCAACATTGAATATCAAAGCGATAATGCGGCTAATTCACCAGGCATAATATTGTACCTTGATGATGGCTCTATTACAGATGCAGATCGGGTGGCTTGCTATGATGGTACAGGGCACTCTTATGGCAAAATTGATTATTCAGTAGCGGCTACAGGCACTTATTACCTGCGTATTTTGAATATGAACGGTTCTGCTGCTATGACAGGCTCTCTTTGTCTATATGAAAAATCAGCGAAGGTAACAGGTGATTGTAGCAATGCGGAGGCTAACAAACTAGTAAACGGCGATTGTAATCTACAAATGAATGTACCAGGGGGTAATTTTAGACCTCCCATTAATGCTAGTCTTACAGCAATTGGATGTACTTCTGATGCGATTCTTTCTGAGGCCTGGGCATCTTTTGATGGTGTTTCAGGAACCACTTACACCATTCTATATAACAACGATAATAACAATTCTACTGAAGCGTTGGATGCGGCAGTAGTAATCTATCGAAAAAACACAGGAACCTGTGCTTCTCCAGCTGGATTTACCGAAGTGTCCTGTCAAAACGCACAAGGTGAAGGGATTGAAAAAGTAGTCTTTACTCCCACCGATACTGATACCTATTTTGTAAGAGTAGTAAGCATCAACGCTGCGCTGGATTTGGGGGGAATATTTGGCACCTTATGTTTTTACGAAGGGGCAGAAATACCTGATGATCTATGCAGTACCTCTTCTACTATCGGAGTCGGCACTTGTGGTTTAGGCTTTAATATTACCTCAGGATTCATTAACAATGAAGGTAGAACTGCACCTACAGCCTGTAGCGGAACCACCATTACATCTACGACGACCAACTACAGTGATGGTTGGAAAAACTTTGTGGCTTTGCAAGATCGTACCCGCATTGAATATAAATCAACCAATGCCCAGGATGCTGTTTTAGAGATATATACAGGTGATTGTAACGCCTTGAGCCTGGTGGCTTGTGTCAACGCAGTAGCAGGCAGTGGTTCAGAAGTAGTAGAAGTCAATACTATCCCAGATGGTATATACTTTATAAGGGTAGTAAACATCACCAATACTGGGGATCTGACTGGTGAGGTATGTATCAATAATGTAGTAGTAGATGATGCCTGTAGTACAGTAGCCACTCAAGAAATATTGGTAGGTACTTGTAATCAAAGAGTAGATATTCTAAGCACCTATGATGCGGGCGCAGGTGATGCCTCAGGATTTGGTACCACTTGTAGTGGTGGGCCTACTATAGCTAAAGATGTTTGGTTTAAGTTTACTGGAAATGGGGGAAACATTACTTTACAATACGAAAACCTGGAAGCTACCAGTAATCCACTCATTGAAGTATATACTCAAAATTCATCTACTTGCCCTACAAGCACTACACCTGCAGTAGCTTGTGTCAATGATTGTAATTCTTCCTCTGTCCAGACGGAAACTGTTACAATCAATAACAGTATTAATGGACGTACCTATTTTGTGAGATTGGCCAACCTGGATGAAACTCAAATGACAGGTTATATGTGCGTGTATAATAGTAGCGCAATTCCTCCCCTCACAGTTACTAATCGCATGCCAGGTAATACTTGTGCTGCGGCCACTAGTATTAATATAGGAGACTGTGGGTTGCGAGTCAACCTTCCAGTAAGCGCCAGTTGCGTAGCATCCCCCTCACACTTTACAAATTCGGCAGTAACACTTGGTGGAAGTTGCTCAGCACTTACTCCAGATGCTGATGGTTGGATGAGCTTCACAGCTGTTGCAGGAGAGCAATATACTGTAGAATATGATAATAATAATCAATTGGCCGCTTCTTCAAACGATGTAGCCCTTGCGGTATATGATGGAAGTAGCGTTTTGTGTGCCAGTATTTCTGCTACCGAAATGATTGCTTGTGTAAACGATCTTTCGGGCAACGATAATAAAGGAGTAGAAAAACTGACGTTCACTGCTCCTAACAGCGGTACGGTGTATATCCGCATCATGAACATCTCTGGAAATAGCACTTCCACTTATGGCAAACTTTGCTTGTATAGTGGTGATAGTAAAGCAGCAAATTTATGTACAAATGCTACAGTGTTTAACCTTGGAGATGTAGATCAACAATTCAATATTCAAACAAGTTTCACTCTGGATACCCCTCCTGCTGCAGGTATTACCAATTGTGTATTTGCTACTGGAAGCAATGCCGCCCGAAAAGATGGCTGGGCACAGTTTACCACTGGTTCTACTGCCGATACTGTGAGTGTAGTATATAACAATGATGATGGAGACTCGGTAATTGAACTAGATCCAGATGTAAACAATGCCGCGGTAGTAGTATATGAAGGAAGTCCCTGTGGTAGTAGTGCACCTGTCATTGTAGGGTGTTCCAATGTGGTAGGAGAAGGAAGCGAATCTTTAACCTTTGCGGCTAAAGCCTCTACTACCTATTATGTAAGGGTAATGAGTACTCGTTTTAGTAGTACTATGCAAGGTAAACTAAGTATTTTTGCCTTTGTAAAATGTAACCTGGGAGATGAGGAAGTACGAGATGGGAACTTCACTAATTTCCCCAAAAACTCTATTGAGTTGGGCAATGTTTTTACTCATTCGGAAGCTAATTTAGAACAAGCCCAACGTCAACATGTATTCGCTACTGAATATGGCTATCGTCAACATACTGGTGCTCGATGGGAAATGGGAGGCCCTGCCCACTATGGAGTAGCTACCAGTGCTCAGAAATTATTTGGTGCTTTCTACTCTTATGGATATGGATATACCGGATGGGGAGGAAGAAACAATGCTTACTGTAATGCAGGTGGGTTAGGATTGGGAACAGAAGCTTGTGCGGTGGTAGCTGCTCCTCCCGAAACCAATAACGACGCAAATCACTTGATTGTGGATGGGTTACGTACGCGCTCGCGAATTTGGTGTCAAACTGTTCCAATGCCTGTAGGTACAAACCGTTATTTTGTGTTTTCTGGCTGGTTCAATAGTTTGATTCCCAGTGACCGTAGTGATTTAGATGATCCTCAATTACGAATCACTGTTTGTGAAGGTAGAGGATTGTATGATCCGAGTGACCCGACTAATACCGACAATTTACCAGGAGTGACGCTTACTTATTCTCAAGCAAACAGTACTGGTTTATATACAGGTGTTGACGCCATTACGACTGAAGAACAAACTGCAGATGTAGTACACCGTCCCATTCACCCTGGAATCAGTGGAGGAACACGTGGACGACCTAGCTCAGCTTATGGTGCAGCAGTAGAGTGTGATCCTACCAAGTTGAAGGTGATTAACTCTGATGTTTTCTTGCCTGAAGCACCAGATAACTGGCAAGCCATGCAATGTATTTATAAAGTGCCTGATGACGTAACCCATGTGAATCTTTGCCTGGAAAATATTTCGGCTACCCATATGGGTAATGACTTTGGGATTGATGTATTATCGTTTCGTCAATGCTTGAATGGTGCGGCTATCGGAGCCGATTTAGAGCGGGTAAGCTGTGAATTAGGTACCGACCCTACCGTGTTAGGTATTCCCTTGAATGCTCAAATGGTTCATTTTGATGGAAAGCTTAAGGAAAACGATGTGTTTTTGAATTGGGTGATAAGTACTGAAACCAATGTAAGGATTTACGAAATTCAGCGAGCGTTATCAGGAGGAAAGTTTCATACTATAGGAAAAGTAGCTGCCCGAGGAGGAGAAGGACAACCCGTAGTATATGACTTTATAGATAAGGATTTACCTTTGGGACAACAGTTTGTGTACTATCGACTTAATGTCGTAAACTATGATGGTACCCACGGATTTAGCCCAATTGTAGATATTAAGATAGAGACTATTAATAAGCTCGATCTCAAATTGTCGCCTAATCCAGTTAAAACAGGACAAACCTCTCAGCTTACATTTGAGGCTCCTAAGGCTGGCTCAGCAACTATTAGTTTTATCAACATGATGGGGATTGCGATTAAAAAACAAAATATTGCCATTAACAAAGGATATAACCTGGTAAATATTGGTACACAGGGTTTAAAGGCAGGCATCTACCTTATAAAACTTAATACTGGCGAAATTCAAGAATCTAAAAGATTGGTAATTGTTGACTAAAACAAACTCCATCCATCTTTTTTAACTTAGATACAAGGTTTGCCTTCTTATGAGAAGGCAGGCCTTTTTTATTGAATAAATACCAAATAAAATATGGCATAAAGGCAATAACTCCTCAAAACATAAGTTGATTTAGTAAAATTTTCACCGTACTTTAGGAGATTATAAGATTTTAGTTTCTTGTACAAATCGGTAAGTTTACTAACCTTAGATTTATGTGTGCCCCTTCTAGATGTATTTTCAGGTTTTTGTTGTTTTTTTTGTTAATAGTCTTTTGTTATCCCTCTATTGCCCAGAAAAAACGAAAAAAATCCAAGTCTTCTAAACCTTTCATTGTAGTAATTGATCCAGGTCACGGAGGTAAAGACCCCGGACGCAAACGTGGTTCTAAAAAGATGAAGCACGAAAAGCATTTAAACCTGGCCATTTCCAAGAAGCTGGGCGCTTATATCAAAGAGAACTTGCCCAATGCAAAGGTATACTATACTCGTACCAAGGACACCTACCCCAGCTATGAAGCACGCGTAGAATTGGCGACTAAAAAAAACGCAGATGTGTTTTTAAGTATTCATTGTAATTCAGCAGAAAGCACAAAAGTACGTGGAACAGAACTCCACATACACAGTTTTGATTTACCTGCGAGTAAGTTTTTAGCAAAATTGATTTCTAAACAATTTCGTACCAGAGCTGGTCGTAAATCCCGAGGTATTTTTGACGCGGAAAAACGCCAAAGAAATCTATATGTACTACAACATTCCAGGGTTCCTAGTGTATTGGTAGAGTGTGGCTACATGACCAACGCAAAAGAAGAACGTTATTTAAATTCTGATTATGGCCAAAGTATCATTGCTTCTGCTATTTTTAGAGCATTGCGTACTTACATAAACTCTAATCCACCCAAAGAAAACCGCAACAGAGTTTATAGGGTGCAATTAATGGCCACCCAAAAACCTATTTCTACTGAGTCCAAGCGATTTGAGAAATTGCCTAAAGAAGTAAAACGCCTACCCAATAAAAGCTCAAAAAAATACAAGTATCGTTATGTAACCGGATGGGAGTATACCCTCAAAGAAGCACGCGAACTGTTGGCTCAGGTACAAGAACTTGGGTTTAAAGATGCTTTTTTAATATCTACCCAAAATAGCAAATAAAGATGATTGGTTATTCAGGAATAGCTATATCAAATGTTACGGCCTTGTGTACTGCACGATATAGTAAATTGAGCATGCTAGCATTGATGTAGGTAGTTCCTTCTATTTCTTTCACTCCTTGTGCCTCATGAATATGCCCAAATATGTGGTACTTTGGGCGAATTTTAGCAACTACTTCTGCCAGATCATCACAACCTACCCGCATTCCTAAAAAAGTACGATCCAGTATATCTTTTGGCGGCCCATGGGTAATCAGGATATCGGTATCGGTAGGTATCATTTCCCAATGCTTTCGAATCTCTTCTCCTCTCTTACGATTAAAAGCCCAATCATGAAACTCCGGCGAAATAGGTGAGCCCCAAATACGAATTCCCTCAATCGTTACTCCGCTATCGTTTAAATAAGTAGCATTGGTAATCATTGCTTCCGCTTGTTCGGGATCGTTTTCAAACAAAAAATCGTGGTTACCCGCAATAATAACTTTGTGTGGATGAGGTAAGGTGCCTATCCAATCATTGAATTTTCGAATCTCTTTAGGATAGCCCCGACGACTAATGTCTCCTGCATGAATCAGCAAATCACCTTCTGGAACTTTTACATTTTGGTGTTTACCGTGAGTATCTGATATGCACACTACTTTCATAGATGGTGTGTTTAAATTTTAAAACCCAGAAAAGTGACGTCATCCCTGGCTTCCTGATCTCCCATGTGGTTAGCAAGTGTTTTCTCAAAGTTTTCTTTTTGCGCAGGCATTGACAGATCTTTGGCGCCAGTAATCATTTTTTTAATATTACGAGAGCCAAACCGCTTGCGATCCATTCCAGGGGTGTCACCAAAGCCATCTGTCAAGAGATAGAACATATCTCCTTTGTCCAACATGATTTCTTTGTTGGTAAATATTCTTTCTCTCTCATCTTCATAAACTTCGCCCCCAATAGAAAAGCGATCTGCTTTGAGTTGTTCTAACTCCCCCTCATGAATATAATAGAGTGGGCGCTTGGCTCCCGAGAAGGTAAGTTTATATTGTTGATCAGGCATTTGTTCTACCACACACAATGCCATGTCCATACCATCGCTATTATTGGTTTCGGCCTGGCGTAAATCCTGGCGGATTTTATCGTGTAAACGAGTCAAAACCTCTGCTGGATCAAAAATTCGTTTCTCATTAATAGTTTCGTTGAGCAAGGTATTACCAATCATACTCATAAATGCTCCTGGTACTCCGTGACCAGTACAATCTATAGCCGAAACTACTGCCTTCACATTATCTCCATCCTCTATGGTATTGAACCAGTAAAAATCTCCTGATACAATATCTTTAGGATAAAAAATAATGAAATAATCTTCAAAAACTCGTTTGATTTTTTGCTCAAAAGGTAGAATGGCATTTTGAATGGTTTGCGCATAACGTACACTATCCGTTATTTGATTGTAAGCAAACTGAAGCTCCTCCCCTCTCTCCTGCAAGGCATCTCGTTGGGTTAAGATTTCCTCTTTCTGCATCATGAGCTCCTCATTCTTTTCCGTTATCTCAATGGTACGCTCTTTTACCTTACGCTCCAGGGTTATATTTTGCTCTTTTAATATGCGTGCATTTTCTTCCTGAGCTAATCGCTTTTCCTGTTCATTTTTTCGTTCGCGGTAGCCTAACCCTACGGAGAAAAGGACCAATTCAAGAAAAAGACCTCCTTGGGAAAAGTAATTTTCATTGATACCAATTTTTAACCAGCCTACAAAACTAAAAGCACTTAGCCCCCAACCAAGCATCAAGAAGAAAGAACCAGCAACAAAGTATCTTGCGAGTGAATTTCTCGTCAAAAAAAGTATAACAAATGTTATTATAAAAAGAATAACATCAAATAAGATAATTAGCAATAAGTAGGGTTCTGCTTTTATCAAGTCTAATGTATTGTAGATATAGATAAAAACTATGAAAACCAGCAGACTTTTTATATAAAGCCAAACATTTATAACTCGACTCCATTTCGGTATAATACTTTTTGCATTTACGAAGAGCTTCATAAATAAAAAGTAGAATACCATGCTTAGTTGAAGGCTAACTATTGCTACATAAGTTTGAAATAAAGGGTATTCTGCAAGAAAATCATAATACCCAAGATAATATATTGAGTATGAAAAAATATATGCTGTATAGTATAAATACGTTTTGTCTCTAACAATTATGAATAATATGACATTATACAATAGAATTATCCAGAGTGCACCATGAAAAATACTCTGAAAATAGTTGAGTTGTGATTCCTTTGTGAGATAGCGATAAGGAGGCTCTAGTTTTATGTTAAAACCTGGAGAAAAGATTTTACCTTTTAATTTTATATAGATATCTGTGGTACCACTCGACGTTATATGGAGATGAAACTTATAAGTTGATTCGACTATTAGTTGACTAATATCTCTTTCTGACCGAGATACTAAACGTCCATTAATTTTTTTAACATAGTTTCCCTTCTTATCTGGTGAATAAAGTTCAATTATACTTCCTTTTCCTGCATATAAAATCCAATGATTTCTATTTGACTTATTACTCAAAGTTAATTTTGCCCAATAAACCTGATTTCTCAAAAACCTCGGGTTCCCTTTTTTAAATTTATCAAAAGGTATAAATTTAGATTGAAGCTTTTTTTGAGAAATTTGGTTAAATGTCAATTCATTAGTCGAGTCCTTAAATATATATAGATATTGATTGAGGTTAGCAATCATGGTATCACCACTACTAACTTTTATCTGTCTATAATCAAGCTGTTTCTGTGAGAATGAAGGAGGGCAAATAAAAAGAATTAAGAGTATGAACACATAGCGATCTTTTCTCATTTCCTCATTAGTTCGATAGATTTTTTCAAATAATTTACAAGAACTTTGTTGATATTTAACATTTAGCACATTTGTAAAATTTATTGACAAAAAATTACGAAAATCCACAAAGGCAAATTTTATTTTAAAAACATATCTAAAAACAATATATAGCAAAATAAAATAGTATTTATATCAACTAAATATATTAAAACACTCCTAACAACATCTCTAAACCTCAATCAAATAAGCTTGCTACGATAGTTGAAAAAAAAAGTTTCACTCTTTGTAAGTTTTTTTTCAAAAAGCATTTTTTTGTCTGACTTTAACCCCCTTAATTTGCATTCATAAAACAACAACTATTATTTAAAACAAAATTTAAAAGTTCAATTATTATGGGATTAATCGTTAGTGATTTCGACAGTACAAATAACTTCAACTCTAAAGAAGTAAAAGCTAACAAAAATGCTAAGCCTTTTTTCGCTCAACAATTAGAAAAGAAAAAAGTAACTAAAAGAAAATAAATAGCATTTTGCTACAAACATAAGGAAGGGACTAGAAATAGTCCCTTTCTTTGTTTACATTGGTTACAAATATATCATTTTTTTTAGCACCCCTTATTTATGGAGGTATTAATTGTTACTTATAGTAATGACGATCAGGGAATTGACCATGTAACCGAGGCTTTGCAACGCAAAGGCACCAATGTATATCGCTTCAATACCAACTATTATCCTACCCAAATACAGTTGGCCAGTCACTACATCAACAATACCGAGCAAGTAAAAATCATTAGTGAAGATGTTACCCATGACTTGGCTAAGTTTGATGCAGTTTGGTACCGACGAATCCGCATTGGACAAGAAATTCCAGACGACATGGGTGAGGAATACAAGGTTCCTGCTATAGAAGAATCTAAGAATACTTTTCAGGGAACCTTGGCGAGCTGGGGCATTGGCAAATTTGTATTAGACTCAGTAGCCGATATTCGTCGGGCTGACAATAAACAACTCCAACTCAAAGTAGCCAATCGTTTAGGATTACGCATTCCTGCTACCCTCGTGACCAATTCCGCTGAAGAAGTAAAGGCTTTCGCGCGTAAATACCCCGCCGTAATCTCCAAAATGCAGTACTCATTTCACATTTATGATGAAAATGATGAGGTATATCAGGTATTTACCCAAAAATGGCAACCAGGAGAACTAGAAGATATTTCAGGACTGGAATACTCCCCAATGATTTTCCAGGAATATGTAGAGAAAGAATTTGAATTTCGGGTAGTCATAATCGGAGATCAGATATTTTGTGGTAAAATACCTTCTCAAAACTCCGAGGAAGGCAAATCGGATTGGCGCAAAGATGGAGACAATTTGATAGATGACATTGAGCCTTATGAATTGCCTGCCAGTATTAAACTTAAGCTCCTCCATTTTATGGATTATTTTGGATTGAACTATGGCGCCATTGATTTGATAAAAACTCCTGAAGGCAAATTTGTCTTTTTAGAGATCAATCCAGTGGGAGAATTTAGTTGGTTAGATCAAGCTTTCAAACTCCAGATTTCGGAAGCAATAGCCAATGTATTGATGGGGCGGGCGCGCAGACGCAATAGCCCTTTAAATTTATATTAGGGAATTATTATTTCAGGCATACTACGACGTTATTAAAACATGCGAGCAATTAAACAACCCTCTCCGGTATTCACCGAGCCTTGGTGGAATACCCTATTAGATGATACGAACTATTTAACGGAAGCTACTATTATCAAAAATAGTGTACCCAAAGATTTTTTTCAGGAAAAAGATTTACACTATGTTTTGCAGCAAGTACCTCAAAAACTAAGTTTTTTACAAGCAGGCTTAAGGGTATATGCAGAAGGAAGGCAAACCATTAAAGAAATGACTGAAATGTATCGCAACCCTCTACAAGCAGGCGAAACATTACAGGAATTTACCCAACGTATTTTTGAAGGACAAAAGTATGGCATTATCCTCAATCGAGTTACAAACTACCACCCTGAATTAGGAAAAAAATTAGCCCCTCTTTACCAAGGAATCATTGAAAAACTAGGCGTAGACTGGATCGATTTGAACACGACCATGTTCATTGGTAACTACGGCTATACCCCGTTTGGTGTTCATTATGATGGTGAAGCTACCAATGTAATCCATTTCCATTTAGGCCCAGGCAAAAAAGTAATGACTCTATGGGATCAAGATACTTTTGTGAAGCAAACTGGTTCTAGAATGCATTTTCCCCATCCAGAGAAAATTTTATCCCATGGCACTGATTATGTCATAGAACCCAACGACACTTTTTATCTACCAGAAGGCCCCTTCCACATTGGAAACACAGAGGAGTTTTCAATGGCTGTGACTGTAGTTATTAAAGGGATTTCGGTAAAAGATTGGCTCACCAGTGCTCTCGCAGAAATGAATACCGATTCATTCAATCCTGAGGTGTTGGCTGGTTATGAAACAGACTTAGATGAAGTATTTACTCAAGGCATGGTAGAGTCTACAGTAAGTGACTTGCCTTTTAATAGCTGGGTAAAAACCGCGATGGAAGATTACCAATTGTCGCTAAAAAGTAACTGTGGATTTAAACCACCTCGATGGTTCGATGACAAGACTTATGATGATTTAGCCACTCGACGCATTCAAGCAGTACAGCCTTTCCAAATGTACCACAAGGCGTTGAAAGACGATCAGGTTCGTTTATATTTCCGTAGAAACAAGCAAAATTTTGCAGCATCAAAAACTATTATTCCAATTATTGAGCAATTGAACGATGGTGATACATTGGAAGTAGAAAAAGTATTAGAGCAAAACGCTTCCGCCAAAGATTATTTAACAGAATTCTTTACCCTTTTACTAAATCATCAAGCCATTGAATTGGCATAAAAGTTATTCAATATAGATTTTAAGAAGCACATTCTTCGGAGTGTGCTTTTTTCATTTCCCACAACTCTTTCTCCCCAATTTTCCTTTTCAAAATCCACCATTTTTTCTTAACTTAGAAACTAGCTTTAGATGAAAAATCGTGGGTTTTCCATCATTTGGCTTAACTCACTCACTATAAAGAGATTCACCTTTTATGTATTTAATTTTTGACACCGAAACCACCGGACTGCCCAAAGATTTTAATGCACCTTATACCGATCTGGACAACTGGCCACGGCTGGTGCAAATCGCCTGGCAGTTGCATGATTATAACGGTAAGCTCATAAGCGCCGAAAATATGATTGTAAAGCCGGAAGGTTTTACAATTCCTTTCAACGCCGAGAAGGTACACGGTATTTCTACCGAAATTGCTATGGAAGAGGGTTTACCCCTCAAAGAAGTACTGGGAAAGTTTGCCGAAGACATTGCCAAATCTGAATTAATTATTGGTCATAACATTGGCTTTGATGTCAATATTATGGGCGCAGAATATGTTCGGGGTGAGGTAGATAGCAAACTACACGACATAGAGGTATATGATACCAAAAGTGAAGAAACTGCAGAATATGTAGCCATCCAGGGAGGACGTGGAGGTAAATTTAAATGGCCCACCCTGACCGAACTCCACACCAAACTTTTCAACGAAGGATTTGACGATGCCCACGATGCAGCTTATGACGTTTCGGCTACAGCTCGTTGTTATTTTGGATTGATCTCGGTAGGTATTGCCCCTCCCTTGGGTGATGTAGCCGCAGACGATGTTACGTATGAACCTCCCGTACTGGACGCTGCCAACTTTGAGAAACGCAAGAAGAAGAAGGGTATAAAAATCCCTGAGGTTTTCAAAGGTCAAGTAGATACATTCATTCCCTTTAGTCATCTTCATGTCCATTCTCAATTTTCTATTCTGCAAAGTACTGCTGGCGTAGGTGGACTTATCAAGTTTGCCAAAGAAAACAACATGCCAGCCATTGCTATTACGGACCATGGGAATATGCATGCGGCATTTAAAGCGGTGGGAGAAGGTGCCAAAAATGATGTGAAAGTCATTATCGGTTGTGAGTTTTATGTGGCCGAAAAGCGTACCCAAACTTCATTTACCAAAGGAGATCGAGACCGTCGTTTCAATCAAGTATTGCTGGCCAAAGATCAGGAAGCCTATCATCGCTTGGCCCGACTTTGCTCTATGGGTTATATAGAAGGCTATTATGCTGGTTTCCCCCGAGTAGGAAAGGATCTGATAGAGGAGCATCATGAAGGATTGATTGCTCTTACAGGTAACTTACAAGGTGAAATTCCCAACCTGATTTTGAACGTAGGTGAACACGAAGCAGAAGAAGCTTTTAAATGGTGGCATGGCTTGTTTGGCGATGATTTTTATGTAGAAATCATGCGTCACGGTCTGGAAGAAGAAGAACGAGTAACTGAAGTACTACTTAACTTTGCCGCCAAATATGGCGTAAAGCCCATTGCAACCAACAATGTATATTATATCGATGCCAAAGATGCCGATGCCCACGACTCGTTGCTTTGTGTAAAGGGTGCCGACAAAAAAAGTACGCCTAAAATGTTTACGCCAGATATCAAACGGCGTAACCTACGCTACGGAATGCCCAATGAGGAATATTATCTGAAAACGCCAGAAGAAATGAATGAGCTTTTCTCAGATATTCCAGTAGCGCTCGAAAACACCCAACATATTGTAGATAAATGCTCGCCTATCAAGCTCAAGCGTGACATTTTGATGCCCATATATGAGATGCCTCCTGAATTTTCTACCCAGGATGATTATCTGCGGCATTTGACTTATGAAGGAGCACTCAAACGTTATGGCAATCCATTGAGTGACGAAGTTCGTGAACGACTTGACCACGAGCTCAACATTATTAAATCAATGGAATTTCCTGGGTACTTCCTTATTGTACAGGACTTTATCAATGCCGCTCGGGATATGGGGGTATTTGTTGGGCCAGGTCGGGGTTCGGCAGCGGGTTCAGCCGTAGCCTTTTGTATCGGTATTACCAACATCGATCCCATCAAATACAACTTGCTTTTTGAGCGTTTCCTGAATCCAGAAAGGGTTTCAATGCCTGATGTGGATATTGACTTTGATGACGAAGGACGACAAGATGCGATCAATTATGTAATTGATAAATATGGTAAGAACCAAGTAGCGCAAATTATTACTTATGGTACGATGGCCGCCAAAATGGCTATCAAGGACGTAGCTCGGGTACTAGAGTTACCTATTCCCGATTCTAATAAACTGGCCAAATATGTACCTGATAAACCAGGCACTAAACTCAAAGATGCTTTTGCCGAAGTACAGGAGTTGAAAGATATATTGGGCGGGCCTGATGATAACCTGGAAACTCAGGTATTGAAACAGGCCAAAATTTTAGAGGGATCGGTACGGGGTACTGGTATTCACGCTGCGGGGGTAATTATTGCTCCCGATGATTTACTCAAGTATATTCCAGTTTGTACCTCTAAGGATGCCGACTTATTGGTAACTCAGTTTGACGGAAAAGTAATTGAGGATGCCGGGATGCTGAAAATGGACTTTTTGGGTCTAAAAACCCTTACAGTCATTAAGGATGCCCTGCGAATGGTCAAGAAAAATTATGGCATCGATATCGATATGGATAAGATTCCATTGGATGACCAGGAATCGTTGGAATTATACCAAAAAGGAGAAACCGTAGGAACCTTCCAGTTTGAGTCGGAAGGGATGCGGATGTACCTAAAGCAGCTCAAGCCTACCAATATAGAAGACTTGATCGCGATGAACGCCCTTTATCGCCCTGGCCCGCTACAGTTTATCCCTAACTTTATCAACCGTAAGCACGGTCGTGAAGAAGTAGAGTATCCGCACGAACTGCTCGAACCAATCCTGAATAATACCTATGGTATTATGGTTTACCAGGAGCAAATTATGCAAACTGCCCAGATTTTGGGAGGCTACACCCTGGGAGGTGCCGATTTGCTTCGTCGGGCAATGGGTAAGAAGAAGCTCGAGGAGATGGATCGCCAGGAGGTGATTTTTATGAAGGGAGCCAAAGAGATTCACAATATCCCAGAAGAAAAATCCAAAAAGGTATTTGAGATTATGAAGGAGTTTGCCAAGTACGGATTTAACCGTTCTCACTCGGCAGCTTATTCGGTGGTAGCTTACCAAACTGCTTATCTCAAAGCAAACTACCCTTCGGAGTATATGGCATCGGTGCTTACCCACAACATGAATAACATCGATAAGGTGACTTTCTTTATTGAGGAAACCAAAAATATGGGACTGGAAATTCTGGGCCCGGATGTGAATGAAAGTGAGGCTAGCTTTACGGTAAACCCCCTGGGACAAATTCGTTTTGGACTGGGTGCAGTAAAAGGTACAGGAGATGCAGCAGTAGAGAATATTATAGAAGAACGCCAGAAAAACGGGCACTTCAAAGATATGTATGACTTTGCCCGTAGAGTAAACTTGCGTACTGTAAACAAAAAGTCATTTGAGTGTTTTGCTCAGGCAGGTGCCTTTGATAATATGGGTAAGCTCCACCGTGCTCAGTTTTTTGCTTCTATGCCCAATGAGCAGTATAACTTTCTGGAAAAAATTATCAGGTATGGAAATGCCTACCAAAAAGAAATAGAAAATGCTAAAACTTCGCTCTTTGGTGATAGTGGTGCAGTAACCATTGCTACGCCTAAGGTTCCTCATAGCGAAACCTGGAGCCAACTCGAAAAACTCAGCCGAGAAAAAGAGGTGGTAGGTTTTTATATGTCGGGGCACCCGCTAGACCGCTATCGGGCCGAGATGAAGCAATTCTGTAAATGTACGCTGGATAAGATTGATAAATTTCCTAATCAGGAGATTACAGTGGCAGGTATTATCACCAAAAAAGAGGTACGTCAAACCAAAACAGGAAAACCTTTTACTTCTTTTTCAATAGAAGATCATAAAGGAGCCATGGATATGGCTTTGTTTGGCGAAAGTCACGAAACTATTGGTGAATTGATAGAGGTGAATAAGTTGGTGCTTTTGACTGGTAAAGTGCAGAAACGCTACGGCTCGGAAGATCGTTTTGAATTGCGCCCTTCTCAGGTAAAACCTCTAGAGGAAATGCAGGAGAAGATGTGCAAGGGGCTTTCTGTAAAGATCGATATTGCTAAGCTCAATGAAGATTTGATAAGCCAAATGGAAAAGTTGGTGCAGGAAAATAGTGGAGAGCACGAACTCAAAATTTGGGTATATGACCTGCAAGAGGAACCCACCATGAAGGTGGAACTGAACTCACATAAATATAAAATTCAAGCGGACGAACGCTTGATGCAAAAATTTGAGGCCATCGAATTGCAATGTGAGATGGTGTATTAGCAAGTTAAAGTATTTTATTAATAATTTTGAAACCGTACACTTTTTTAGGATAAGTAATGCTTGAATTTGAGGGTAGTTTTATAGCATAAAGATCACTACTAATCTGTTGGGTTGTAAGTTAAAGCTTAGTTTCGTGCAACTCAACAGCCGTTCATTTTTTTCAATAGCTAAAAAAACGAACCAAAAAAAGCCACCGCTGTAGTTTGATCACTAAAATTTACTTCATTACGCCTAAACAGCTCAAACACTCCCTCGTCACCTCGGTCGGTGATCTGCTTTTAACGGCTTCATTGCGTAAATTTCTTAACGCGGACAAACTAAGGCAGAAAGAAAGATGCTGTGATTCAAGCATTTTTTATAATTTGATAAAAAACATCCGAATGCAAGTCGTAGAAGATCAAAATTAGTGTATGGTTTTGATATTTATAATTAACAGCGATAGCCTTGGCAGTAAAATGCCGAGGCTTTTTTATGTCGCCAGCCTTTCTTGAAATTGAGACAATGCTATTTTTTTGATTTTTTTTCCCATCACAATTAGAATTATTTGGTGTCGTCAAACAGGTAAATCGTTTGACCATCTCATACTTAAAAACCTGGTTTTAAACAACACAGGTAATCAAAAACAACTATTGTTATGGCGACAAATAAAATCTTGGTACTTATCCCAGGGACTACAGGAAGTACCTTAATTCACAAAGATCAACCCTATAATCCACTTGTTACTCAATGGCCTGCCAAGGTGATCATTTATGCAAAGCTTGGGCAGAAAAAAGCAGCGCTTCGATTACTCGAAGATGACTCTTTGGTAGCGGGCCAACCCATCATGCATGGTTTGTCTGGCCCCTCTGCTTACCTGAACTTCATTCATTATTTTGAACAAATGCATGGTTTTCAAAGCAAGAACTTTAGAGCATTGGATAGTTTAAAAGGCACGCTACCCACTAAACTCTTGGTAGCATTTGCTTATGACTGGAGGGTGGAAAATGAAAAAAGTGCTTTGGAACTTCAAAAAACACTTAATCAGATTGACTCAATATACAAAAATGACTACGAAGTGTATTTGGTAGCTCATAGTATGGGAGGAATGGTTGGAAGATGCTACCTGGAAACAGGCATAGCCAAAAACGATGCTGTGCTGAATAATATATCGGCATTTATTACACTTGGTACTCCTCACCTTGGAGCCCCGCTTGCACTCAATGCCATTTTGGGCAATATGCAAAACTTCAGGTCGGTCAATTTGGGCACAGTTATACAGCAGTTTGTAGATGATAGTGATTTCCCATCAACCTATCAATTGTTACCATTGGCAGATGATCATTTTGTTGAGCAAGGCGATGAAAAATATGGGGTATTCAGCGAAAGCCAGCCAAATGTTAACCAGGTGTTGGTAGAAGATTATTCGGCAAACCCTCAAAACTTTGATTCAGCAATTGAGATGTTTGCTCAACTGAATTATAAGTACTCTTCCAGCATTCCTTATTACCTTATTGCGGGTAAAGACAACCACAATGGCACTCAATTGACCTATACTTATAATGGACAGTCCAGCATATCTCCTGACAAGGGGCAACTAAACATGGGAGATGGTATCGTTCCAGTCACCAGTGCTGCTTTTGAAGGTGCAGGTGTACCTTCTGAAAACATATTTTATTTTGACGGAGGAAAACCCAATGTTCCATTTCACCTTGACCTTCCAGGAGATCAAAGTATTCAGAAAAAAATTGCCAGTTTAATGTCACTATAGCTGGACAGTTTTAATTGACAAAAAAGCGGCAAGCCTCTCCAGAGATTTGTCGCTTTTTTATTGCACGATTTACGGTTTTGGCGCATTTCGGTATTTCTACGGCTGGATTTGAGGCCCAAACCAGCGAATTTTAACCTTTGTAAGCAATGAGTAAAATGAACGTTCAATCAAAACAATCAGATCATGAGCCTCAAGTATGGAAAAAATGACCGAATCCACGGTTGGAATCCTATATATCGTAATGCAATGGATGGAAGCCCATTTCAATCTTTTGAGATGGAAAAAAAAGGAAATAAACAGCTTCCAGGGAAATTTCTTTATGCAATGGTAAGTATAGAGAATGATCCTGGAGCAAAAGTACCTGATCATCAGGGGCACATCGTTCCCCAAAATATGCTAGGCATTGTCATTAATGAGGTTGGAGATGCTTTGACTGTGATTGCAAAAAAAGAACCTCAGAACCTACCCAAATACATTACTGACCCAAGTACTCTTAAAGAGATTAACCCTAAACTGGCAAGTATTAACTTAGCCTGGCTACCCATTGTGTGGAAATACGGAACGGCTTGTAAAGGAATGCTTACTGAAAATCCTGAAGATACAGAGGAAGCAGAATGGCTGATAGACGAAGTATGCTCTATTGTAGTCTGGAACCCTGTGAATATTTGCCGTGCCCCAGAAGATAAAAACCGAGGAGGTTACCCTAAAGAAAGCATTGACCAAGATGTAGCACTTTATCTGGAAAAACACACGGATAGTCAACCAATGTCCAGCACAGTGGATGTACTGGGTACCTTGACCGTGATTAATAATACGCTACCAAGAGTCAATGATTACATTACTGCTTGCGCAGAAACTCTTATAGAGCAATTGGCCCATGGATTGGGTTATTATAAATTTCCCTGGACCAACCTTGTCAAACTTCCCAACTTTATGCTTACTCCACAAGGCATCAAGCCCCAACGAGAAGATTAAATGCCTGTAATAAGAGATTATATTAGAATATACATGACTGATCTGCAATTTCTTAGTGCTTACGCTCAAGGCGCACACCGAAAAGCCTGATTTTAAACAGAGTAGGTATTAAAACTTCTTTCAAATGTCCTCAACGATTCAAAGCCTTCAGGCACATTCTATGGTGCTCATTTTTAGCGATAAAACATTTACCCAACTACCAGCAAATAGTAGCTTAAGTGTTACCAAAGCCATCAAGTCTATTAATTATCAAGGCCGTAGTTATACTACAAATGCTGGTTGGTTTTTTAGTGCAGGTACCCATTTGCAAGTGTTTTATAATTATCAGGATCGTACAATGCATATCAGGGATGTGCAAGGCCCTTCAGGCTATGATATGGTTTTTGCCCAAGAACAGTTGTTGACATTTAAAGCTCCTGGAAGCGATGAATCCACCCTTACTCAGGCTTTACAACTCAGTGCCGCCGTCACGTCTTTTGCCAATAAAATCATTCAAGATAATTCGGCCATTGACAAAACGGTAAAAGAAATGGCGTTGGAAGGCAATCTTAAGAGAAACTTTGCCTACTACTCTGGGTTGAACGAACCCAATGATTACTTGGGTAGCTTTTTTAAAATCGCCCGCTATGTAGATCAGCAATCTAAAAAACAACATTACCAAGACCTGCATTATCCAGCAGGCTCTCCCCTGGCACCTCCCAAGCCTACTTATGACATGAAACCCTGGGATTTGTATTGGCAACAACTGCCTGTATATTTAACCGCTGCTATTGCTACAAACTGGAATGCCGCCATGCAACGTTACACAGGCAAACATGTCACCCGACAAAGACCCAGTGAAGAAGTAATGGAGGCTTTTTATGATGGCTTACAAACGAGTGATAAGCTTAATTTTTTGAAAGATGTATCGATTGTAAGCTGTGCACGAAATCCGATTATCCAGGCCCAAAATAACAACGCTCCATTTATCCAGGGGTATATTATGAACGTACTTAATCTCAATGGTCAAGCAGGACAACAAGCCTACGATTATTACCACACAGCTTTAAGCAATCGTATGGGGTTGCTATCAGGGCCAAGTGGCACCGCGCATCGGATCAATAATTTATTGAGAGAAATGTATGCTGATTATGATAGTAATCCAGCCTACGCCTATAAAGCAGTTGCCTTATGTTTGGCCGCGTTAGGGGTACCTTATAACAATCACTCTTACTATGAAATTGCCACGGTCATTTTTGGTTCAGCTTATCCGTCGCTCAACCAGTTTAAGTTAGAGCTTATCCGTCTGGGATTCAAAGGCTTGAACTAAAAGGAGGAATGAAAAATATTAAAAAAGAAGGCCTTGGAGTATCCCACGGCCTTGCATATCATCAGAATTACTTATAAATATTGGCGCAATTGATTTGTCCATCTTCTCGCAGGTCAGCTGCAAACATGGCCCCATAACGTCCGCCTCCTTCGTAACTACGACGCACCCAGGCTACTACCACATGACAGTTTCCATCTTTTTTCTTAATAGCTCCTTCTACGTACAAATATTTATATAATGGAACACCTACATTGTTCTTCTTAACATCCCAGCGTACACTTCCAATGGCGATTCGTAATACGGGTACTCCAAACTTTTTAGCCAGGGCATTTTTAGCAATAGCTTCGGCTTGGGGGTTTCGCATGCCTACTTTGTTTACTCTTTTTTCATCTATGCGTTTCTGTTTTACCTTGGCCTTATAAGCCTCGTATTTTCCACTGTCTATATATTCTTGTATCATTTTACGATGTGCTTCCAGCTTATTTTCACTTGCTTTTAACTCACTACTTGGCTTCAACGACAACATTTTTCCTATCTCAACTACTTTTTTTCCCTTGGCCAAGGTCTTTAGAGCATCTTGTGGCCGCCATTCCCACTTTTTCTTATCAAATGCTGATTTCGTTTCTTTATCTATGTATTTCACCATTGCTGGTATATATTCTTTAGGAACAGCATTGTTATAGAATTCGTCAATTGCTTTGACATACTTATCTATCCTGGCATTGGGTTTATTACTGGCTTGATATGATGCTTTTTTCTTAGCAAATTCCCCTTTATAGTCTAAGCGTTTTGCGGCTTCACCAAAAGCTTTTTTTGTATAAAACTCATCGTTCATAACACGCAAGTTGCGATGCGCTTCAACAAAATAATTTTCTACGGCTTTCTTCTCTCCATAAGCTTGCATCTTGGTAGCAAAAGTATTCTTAAACTGGGCATATCGCGCCTCATAGTTTTTGTAATATTTGCGATTATTTTCACTGTCCTCACCCTTCAATACATCCAGGTTTTTACGGGCTTTCTGAAGGTCTTTTTTAATACCACGAGATGATGCCTCCCAATTCTTTTTTTGTAAACCTTTTTCTACAAAGCTTAAAGCTTGTTTTGCTGAGCGTTGGGCTTGTGATACTTTATTATTAGGATCATATTCTGGTTCGCCATCTTTGGAGCGTTTAGATTTTACCTTTTTACTCTTGGATGTCTTGCTTTTCAGTTTCGCTTTCAGCTTTCCAAACTGGGCCTGACTGGTAGTACCTGCCAGCAATAAAACAATAAGTAATACATACTTTGTCTTCATAACTTTTATCATAAGTGTTTTCATTAATTAATGACCAAAATTATGGAAACCCTTCTAGTATGCTTGCTCTGTTTATTGCTATCTAGGAATGACCTTATGCTTTTTATGAATACCTCTTGAGAAGGTCTAAAAATGGAAGACTACCAATTTGCACTCAATACGATATTTGCTCAACTGGGTATTTGTACGGCTGGATTTACGCGCATTATCTGCGAATTTTAAGTCATTAAAAGATTTGTGCACCCTCTTTTATTGACCTAATTTCTTATTACAAAAGACACTTATCATGAGTACCGAAATATTCAATTTCCAGACCGAGGAGATTCTATTCACCTCCAAAACCAAAACACCCAATATTTATTATTACGATAATGATTATTCTACCAAAAAAGCCTTAAGGTTTGATTATGCCAATGGAAAGATATACTGCAACTTCATGCCTGATCAATTGATTTTTGTGGATGATCCTACCATTAGGGTAGTCGTAAATGAAAAAAATAAAGGGAAGATCGAGAATCCCAGCGAAGGAAAGTATCCTATAGAAACCTGGGTAAACACTTACTTTCATGCTGGTGGCAAAGTAGTAGGCACTAATGTAAAGCTAACGCCTAACGAACAATATTTGGCGGAGCGAATTAACCTATTACAAGATGGCTATCTCTATGAAATGACTGATGTATTTGATCATCTTGATTACAACAATGGTCAAAAAATCACCAATAAAAACCAAGACGGCTCCCCTTACTTACGTGCCTAACTGACTCTCTTTTCAGTAAACATTCTCAAAATAAATTTGAGCATTGCTTATTCCCTATTGTCCTGTTTTTGGCAATAAGGCAAACACTTTAAGCTTCTTTTCCATTCAAAAATATTATATAGTTATGCCCTTTTCCACTCAAAGTAATCTCGTGGGTTACGATAGTATTTACTATTATAACCCAGCAGGTAATCGTTATCTAAGATTTAAATATGCCACAGGTAAAATCTATTGTGACACTATGCCAGATGTAGAATTTATAAGAGATCGTTATATCTTATATTGTATTCCCTTCGGGCAACAGGTATATCAAAACCCTCACGTTGGAGCAATTCCTTTTGAAACCTGGAATGACGGGGTTCATCAGGGTCATCCAGTCAATAATATCAATGTTAATTTAAATCAGCAGGAAACAATCGTTGTTCAAAACATCGCTCAACTAAACACTGGACAAATGTATGAAATGAATGATGTGTTTGGCGGAAACTATAACGATGGGGTTGATCCAGATCAGTACAATCAAGGTGGGCAACCAGTAGATCGGCAGGCTCCAAATAAAGATAGCGTAGTGCAACATACTGCGAATGTATAATGCAAAAAGCGACAAATCGGAGGTGGTTTGTCGCTTTCTATATTTATAATTCTATGCTATTCCAGTTCAGTAGATCCATTGACTTGATCCTTATACTCTGAAGGAGTCAAACCTGTATGTTTCTTGAAGATGCGATTAAAAGAAGATTTAGAATGGAATCCTGACTCATAGGCAATGGAGGTGAGTTTTAGGTGTTGGGCATCCCCCTTTTCTACACGTGCTTTAAATTCCCTTACCCTACAGCCGTTTATATAGTCATGGAACCTAAGGTTAAGCTCTTTATTGATTAATTCAGATAGTTTTTTATCCGAAATTTCCATTTTACTCGCCACCATATTCAACGATACAGCTTCTTCTTTATACAATTCTTGGTCTACTACCACTTCCTGAAGTTTCTGCTTGAGTTGCTCAATTTCTTCCTGGTCTTTCAAGAGTTTTTTAGGCTGGGTGGTTACTATTCTGTCAGCAGGGGTACTTTGTTTCGGCGTTTCATTAGAATGCTGGAATTGATTGGTTAATAATTCTTCCAGAAGCTTTTCCCGTTTATTAATCACTTGCTTTATCAGGTAATACCCTCCCAAAACCCCTAAAATAACGGTGATTGCAATGGCTAAATAAAACCACCAGGTTCGCCACCAAGGGGCCTCAATAATGATGATTAGCTTGGCTTCTTTCTTAGACCAAACACCATCTTTATTCGCTGCTTTTACCCTCAAAATATAGGTACCAGGTGATAAGTTAGTATAAGTTACAGTATGTTGTTGTTGGTATTGCCAGTCTTGGTCATAGTTTTCAAGCAAAACGGCGTAGTGATTCTTTCGGGGCAAAACATAGTTTAATGCCGCAAATCCAAACGAAATCACTTGATCTTTGGGTGAAAGCACAAGAGTATCGGTGGCCCAAATAGGGCTTTTAAGCACTCCTTTTTTATTAACTAAGACGGATTGGTTCGCAATTTTAAAATCGGTAAAAACTACTGGAGGCGGGTAGGTATTCTTATGCACCTTGTTTGGATAAAACAAATTAAACCCATTGATGCCTCCCATCAATATAGCCCCATCTTTGGTTAATAATCCACCATTGGTAGAAAACTCATTGCTTTGTAGGCCGTCTTGTGCATCATATTTTTTAAAATCTTCTCGTTTTTTATCGAATCTACTCAATCCTTTATTAGTACTCAACCATAGAAAACCTTGATCATCTTCTATAATTTTATGAATAACATTGCCAGGTAAACCTTGCTGTCTGGTATAACGCTTGAATTGTACTTGCCCCTTGTATACTCTTTTTAGGTCCAGCTTATTCAAACCATCATGGGTACCAATCCACATGATGTTGTTTTTATCAATGTATAATGCCGAAACATAATTACCACTAATGCTATTTTTATTATCAGCTGAGTGCCTATAATTTGTAAAAACATCCTTGCGTGTATTCAATCTGCTTAAACCATTTCTGGTCGCAAGCCACAAATTACCCCGATAATCTTTGGTAACGACAATTACCGTAGGATGGCCAATGCGTGTGCCGTTATAGGATTTTCTATGGCTGTATTCTTTAGTAAACTTCTTAAGTTTTGTATTGAATTTAAATAATCCGTGCCCTCTGGTCCCTACCCAAAGCTCATCAGGCTTAGTAGCATCTTGATATAACGCCCCAATATGCGAACTTTGTAGATGTATCTGCATAGTATCATAAATATTAGGGGGGTAATGCTCAAAGGTTCCTGTTCTGGGATCATAATGATCCAATCCTTTGCCAATAGTGCCCACCCAAATACTGCCATCTACATCGGTTAATAAAACATTGACCTCTCTGGAGGCAATGCTTTGGGTATTTTTGGCATTTGGTTCAAAAATTTTAAAACTGTGATCTTTACGATTAAAACGGGTAAGGCCTATTTTTCCTCCTTTGGTACCTATCCATATGTTGCCCTCCTTGTCTTCACAAAATGATCTTACTTGGCTAATGTTTTTCTCAATAGGGGCATAGTAGGTAAAATTTTGAAGATAAGGATTAAAGTAGCTTACTCCTTGATTGTAAGAACAAAGCCATAATGTACCTGCCCTATCCTCAAAAATTCGTTGAATATCAGTACCCGAAATTTTTCTAGTATCCTGAAGGTCAGACTTATATAGAATAAACTGGTTTTTTTCTGGGATAAAACGATAAAAACCTTTTTTCGTGCCTACCCAATACTTACCTCTTCTGTCCTGATGAAAACTCTTCACTGAATTGGTACTCAAAGCTCTGTTATCAGCGGGATTAGCTTCCCATCTTTTAACAACTTGCCCTGTCTTAGTGTCAAACTTTACAAGCCCAGCTTTCATAGTACATAACCATAATATATTTGGTGTCTTAAGGTCTCGAAATATATTATAGACCATATTGTCTCTATAATCAGGCATTTTACCTTGCTTATGTATCCAAAAGTGCTTGGTATAGGAGCCTTGTTTCCGATCAAAATAATAAAGCCCCTTCGACATCCCTACCCAAAAGCCTTGCTGGTGATCAGGGACTAAGGTGAGTACTCTATTTAAATTTGGAAATCCTTTTCGCGAATCCATCGGAAAACGTTTAAACTTTTGAGTAACAGGATCTAAACAACTAAAAATCCCACCAAATAAGCCAAGCCATATCTTGCCAGATTCATCTTCGTATAAAGCTCGAATGTCATTGCTTGCAATACTATTAACATCTCCTTTTTTATGTTCATAGCGAACAAACTCTTCTTTGTCAGGGTTGAACCGGTTAAGCCCTCCCCCAAAAGTTCCAACCCATATATAGCCTTTACTATCCTCGTAAAGTGACAAAATATAGTTGTTACTTAAGCTATTTTTATTATCCAATTCATGTTGATATACCTTAAATTGATAGCCGTCATATCTGTTTAAACCATCTCCTGTACCAAACCACAAGAACCCACGGCGATCTTGTAATACACAATTAACGGTATTTTGAGAAAGTCCTTGGGAAGAGTTAATGGTAGAGAAATTAATATCTTGAGTAGAAACTTGTGCATAGAGCGACATAGAGCACACAATGAGCCCTACACAAACTCTTAGAAAATGCTTCATGAGTAGTGGTTCTAGGTTGTTTTAATCAAAATGAGGTTTAATTAAAATCACACGTATTCTGGTGAATGTATAAAGGCAAATAACCGTGAATTAAAACAGAAAATTGAGATGATAAGTAGAAGGGTAATTAATTGATAAGACGGTTTTGCGGAGTTGTTTAGTATAGTATTGATTCATATTTGTGGCAAACATAATAATGTACTTGTCGAATAATAGAGTGTCTTAACTTACTAGATGATGCTCAAAAGTAATGATTCTGGTTTATTTTGGAAAATAATTTTTGTGTCAATAAATCTCCAGCCAGGATAAATCATCAAAACATTACTTTAGTCAATAAGCTTATGCCTGTTAGACGCAAATGATTATACACTCCCCCATTAAACTTGCCATCTATTTAGATAAGAGAAGTAGTCCTGATTTCACATAAAAAAGCAGCCCTCTCCAAATTGAAAGAACTGCTTTTTATTTTAAAGATTATGCTATTTATACTACTGCACTTCTCTAATCACCAAATCAGAGAAGTTGCCCCCTGTTCCTTTAATATACACTTTCTCGGAGGTAGTTCCATCAGGCTTTATTCTAACAAAAAATGCTTTAAAATTAGTATCGAAGTCAAAGCCGATAAACTCATTATTTATCTCACTAAATACCATTCCACGAGTATTGGTACCATAGTCGATGCTTCCTGTAATGTAAGTCAGGTCGCCCGTATCTACATTAATTTCGGCCAGCTTTTTCACATTACTATCGTATTGAAAAATATACACTTTGCCGTTGTTATCTATTACCAGATCGTCAAAGTTACCTGTTCCTGAGCTAAGAAAAGCATCTTTGATATACACTTTCTCCGAAGTGGTACCATCGGGTTTAATCTTGATTACAAATGGTTTAGAGTTGGAGTCAAAATCAAAACCAATAAACTCGTTTCTTGCTTTACTATACACCATACCACGGGTATTGGTACCATAATCAATACTATTGGTAATGTAGGTCAAGTCGCCAGTTTCCAGATTAATTTCAGCCAACTTTTTCACATTACTATCATATTGAAAAATGTATACTTTACCATTATCGTCTACTACCAGGTCATCAAAATTACCTGTTCCCGAATTAAGAAACGTATCTTTGATATATACTTTCCCTGAGGTAGTACCGTCTGGCTTGATTCTAATGATGAATGGTTTCTGATAATTTTCAAAATCAAAGCCGATAAATTCGTCATTGACCTTGTTGTACACTATTCCACGGGTGTTGAAGCCAAAATCTATGCTTTCGGTAATGTAGGACAACTCACCTGTTTCCAGATTAATCTCCGCTAACTTCCTCACATCACTATCATATTGAAAAATATACACACTAGATGAAGCTACCTTAAATGATCCTACGGTAAATACTTTACCGTCATGTTCGAGGGTAATATCCCCAGAAGTAATATTGCTGGGAACCTTTACTTTCAGTTCAGTTTTGGTAATGCTCACAATCTCGGCTTTTACCCCGTTAAATGCCACACTATAAGTTTCAGTTTCAATAAAGTTTGAGCCTGTAATTGTAAAGTCTTCACCCGATTTTAGTGTAGCAGTAGAAGCAAGTGTTTCTATCTTGGGCTCAGTAGAGACTGTGTAGCTTCCTACAGTTTTTACTTTCCCATTATGCTCCAGAGTGATATCTCCTGAGGTAATACCTTCTGGAATAGCTACAGTAAGTTCAGTTTTGGCAATTTTAACAATCTCGGCTTTTACCTCATTAAATTTCACGATGTAGGTTTCGGTTTCGCTAAAATTTGACCCTTTGATTACATAGTCTCCTCCTGGTTCTACAGTAACTGGGCTAGTAGGTACTTCTATGTCTGGTTCGCTAGTAGGGTTTACTTCCTCTTTCTTTGCACAACTCATAAGCAAGAGAAAGCAAAAGGATAATAATAGTATCCCTGATTTTTTCATAAGTTTTATCATTAAATATTCAAACAACGTTAGTATAGGATATGAGATTTTACAGTTTTCGACACTTGCATAATTCATATCTGAAAAAAGTATAGGCAAATACGTAGAATTCACTTAAAAAAAAGACCTATCGGAAGAGTTGAGACTAGCCGTGCGTTTAACCAACTGATAATCAAAGACCTTTAAAAACGCATTGATACTCATTCAGATGCACAAATACTTAAGTAAGACTAAAGTTAGGAGCGAAATATTTGATATAGACTTGAATTAAACCCAGAAAATGGAGAGCCAAGGTTATTTCAACAGGTGGATATTGAATAAGCTCTGTAGGTTCCAAAACAAAAGCGACAGGCTCCTGAAAACCTGTCGCTTTTAATAATATAGTTTATTATATATTTATTACTTATACATCATCACCCAAATGTAACGATACTTGGTATGAGGATGGAATCCAACACCAAATGATTTGAACTCTGGGTTAAGGATTTGCTTGCGTCGCAAACGATTTGACATTTCTTTATCCAACAGCATATCCAGCAAGACATCTAATGAAGTGCTTCGGTTGAAAGCCAGCATAGTTGCATATTTAGGCTTTCCATTGAGTTTATCTTTTCCTTTGGTACCAAATGCCTGAGCCATTTTTCGAGACGGAATCAATAACACTTCCTCTGGTTTGATAGGTTCCATAGGTTTGGTTTCGAGCATAGCCAGGTATAATTCCCGGGCAATAGGATCACGCATCTTAATATCGGTTAAATACTCTTTGGCAAACTTAGTAGGGTTTGTACGGGCTTTGTTCAACAACACCACCATCTCTTTTTCTACTTTTCGCATACCAGATACTCCATTCGCAGTATTGAGCTTGGCCAAATCCCAACCAGCTAATTTTTCCAGTGCCTCTGAACTCATCTTTTTTCCACCTCTCACGATTACATTGAGTACTCCTGCGCTACGATCGTTCATATACTGATCGGTAATATTGGCAAATAACTTTAGGCGTCCATCATTTTTAGCAATCAAACTACCACCAGTCTGTATAATAAAAGGATCACCTTCTCCAATTTGTCCCAATAAAGCCCCCAGATTACCATATTGATTGATGGTTCCTAAGGCATTGTGCCCATGATAATTTACCCTGGCCATTGGTTTCTTAAAGGTCCAGGTACCACTTACTGAGATAAAAAGATTTTCTCCTTTTTTAAAGTAAATATTGGTAATGGCCATTTTTTTGGTGCCTACTCGGAACTTGTGCTGGGCAAGTACCGGAAGGGCTAGAAAAAAGCCCAGAAAAAGGGTTGTAAATAGTTTTGTATAGCTTTTTTTATTCATAAGAATGATTTTTATGTTGAAAAGTCGCCTATATAAACGTAGATCAAATTCTTAAGGGTGTGTAAACTAAAGGCAAATACCCAATACCAGGATATCGTCTATTTGGTCATATTTATTTTTCTCTACACCAGGATATTGCATCCAATCTGAGAGCGTAGTTTCTAATATTTCTTTTTGTTTGGCCATTGGATGATGATGAATATTTTGGAGTAACTCTCTAAAACGAAGTGTCATAAATTTGCGTCCTCTCTCTCCACCAAACTGATCCTGATATCCATCCGAAGCCATATAAAGCCGCAGGGTGCCAGATACTTCGGGCATAGCAAAACGATAATTCTTAAAGACACGTTGTTTCTCAATCTGTTCGCCTCCTAACGGCATACGATCTCCCTTGATGATCTGCATTTCACCGTCTTGTATCAGCATTAACGAATGTTTAGCACCAGCAAAATCAATGGTTTTGTCCTTTTTGTTGATCGTAAGGATTCCCATATCCATTCCATCATTATTATCGAGTTCATCCTGACGCAAAACCTGCCTGATCAATCGATGTAATTCCTGGAGAATAACTTCAGGTGAATGAATTTCTTTATCGTGTACCACCTGATTGAGCAAGTCGTTGCCAATCATACTCATAAAGGCCCCTGGCACGCCATGTCCGGTACAATCCAACACAGCTATTATCACCTTGTCTTGCCCAAGTTCTTTTTTCTCTGCAAACCAGTACAAGTCACCACTTACCAAATCACGAGGTTGATAAAACACAAAGGATTCTGGAAGCGCTTGTTGAATCTTCTCAATAGGAGGTAATATAGCATTTTGAATACGTTGTGCATATTCTATGCTGTCTTTAATCACATGGTATTGATCTTTGATGGCAGCACTTTGCCCTTCTAGCTGGTCATTTTTAGAATTTAGCAAAGCATTTTGCTCATTAAGGATGGTATTCATAATTTCTACTTCCTCTTTCATAATCTTAAGCTTATGCTCATGTCTTAGACGGCTAATCACTGACCCAACCCATTCTGCCAACAACAGCACAAAGTCTTTATCACCTTGCATTAGCTTTCGTCCCAATGGCTGGCCAGACGAAAAATTCAGCGTACCAAACACTTTGCCTTCTATTCTGATAGGCACTCCTATATAGGCTGATAACTCAATATTGTCAAAACAAGGGTGTTCTTTATCGGGCGCACTTTCTTTTGAATCAAACGCTAAAATGGTCGCCTGTGTCAATGTCACACTACAGTAAGTCTGTTCAAGAGGAATCACCTGGCCTTTAGGCACTAATTCTTCCTTAGAAAAAATCTCGTATACCACATATTTATCTCCTTTGATCTCACTAATCACCCCATTTTCCATTTTTAGATAACGTGTGGCATATTCCAGCACTCGCTGCAGTTGCTCATCCAGGCTTCCCGAGAAATCAGAAGTAAGTTCAAAAACTTTTTCTGTACGTTCTTTAGCCAGTTTAATTGCTTCTTCGGCTTCTTTCTGAGAGGTAATATCAGTTTCTACATTGATATAGTTAGTCAAAACCCCTTGTTCATTAAATATGGGCGTAAAACTCAGATTTACCCAATAAGTGCCTCCGTTCTTTTTATACCCCAATACATCTACTATTCCCCCTTCACCATTTTTAATCTTTTCTCTTATTAGGTTTACCGTATCTGTATCAGTTTCGGGCCCATTCAAAAGTTCACCCGGATTCTTACCTTTCAGATCATCCAAAGTATAACCCGAAATTTTGGTAAAGCCTTCGTTCAACCATTCTACCCTTCCTTGTGCATCAGTGATTATGACAGCATTATTGGTTTTGCTGGTTGCTAAGGCCAGTTTTTTGTTTTCCTGGGCAGTTTGTTTTGCTTTTGTAATATCGTGAGACAAGGTCAACACTTTTTTAGGGTGCCCATTCAAATCCCTTACTATATTGTATGCCCCCGCAATCCATACTCGTCCACCTGCCTTGGTCTCAAACAAAAACTCCCCTGGCATAGATTCATTGTCTAATAAATGTTGCCAAAACTCTTGAAACTTTGCATTGGTATATAATGCCTTATCCAATAGCTCAAGTAAACTTGTTCCTTCTATCTCAGATAAACTATAGCCAATTAAATTCAAGAATAACTCGTTTGCTCTCAATACATTCCCTTCAAGGTCTATTTCCAATGCTGCATTCAACTGGTTTACGGCATTGTATTGAGCCTCAAATTCCAGGTTTTGCAACTTTTGCGCAGTAATATCATTGGTGAGCAATATAATCTTATTAATCTGGCCCTGTTGATCAATTATAGGCGTATAACTGGTAGAAAACCACAGTTCAGTATCGTTTTGCGCAATAAATTTAGACTCACCAGAAGCAGGAATGCCTCGGCTCAAATCACGCCAAAATTTATCATAAGTTTCTTTGTCGAGCTCCGATTGATTGAGTAAAGTAAGGTGATCCCTCCCAATCAAAGCTTCTCGCTCATAACCTGTTACATAAGAAAAAATGGAGTTTACCTCTAATATCTTCCCATTAGGGCTTATCTCGACAAATCCTAAAGTGCGGTTAATGGCAGATATTTGCCCTCTTAGCTCAAGACTGTTTTCGGTAAGTTTATCATTGATATTGCGTATCTCTTCCAGACTATCCCGCATGGCTTTTTGTCTTTGCGACAAACGTTGATTAGCCAGCATAAGCGAGTCTGTCTTTTCAGCTACTATTTTTTCCAGGTTTTTGTTGGTAGCATCCAGTTTTGCAGAAAGGTCTTCGGTTTGCTTAAATGCCCGAGAGAAACGTACTGTGAGCAAATAGCTTTGGGATAGAATAAAAGTCGTAAAACCTAAATCAGCCATATGCCCAGTAGCAATGACAGTATTGGCAAACAAGATATCATTTATAACAGAAGCAAAGAACAATATCCAGCCTACCAAAAAGATTTGGGCGCCATCGCGTTTATGAACGTTGGCCCTAATAATGGCATAAGTAGCATATAACCCTCCTAAGATGCTTATCAGTTGAACAACCTCCAACAAATAACTAAACCACAAAGGCGGGCTAGCAATTACCATAAGAGAGCTTATACCTGCAATCCAGACATATATCTTTACTAATATGCTTGAAAATTCATTCGGAAATATTTCTTTACAAAACAACGCAAACAGACCTATAGAAGCATAAAAGCCCAAGTATTCCATTTTTAGAATAAGTGCCCAGGGTAATTGCACAATCTCCAAGACGATTCTTTCCCCAATCGACATGTCACGAATACTGACCAATAGACAGAATAACGCAAAATATAGTACTTCTTTACTTCTTCGTCTCAATCCAAATAGCCCCAAATAGTATAACCCTGCAAATAACATAATGCCTATCAAGAACATAGTCATCAGCATTTTGCGTAGCCTGTTTTGGGTAACATGTTGCCAACCACCTAACGAAATTGGGCGAAGGATACCTCCTTTACGATAATGAAAATTGGACACTTGCACGATTAGCTCCAGTTCGGACCAATCGGGTGATATTTCTATAATTTGAGGAAGATATTGGGGGGTGGTAGCTAACTTTGTAGTACCAGGTTTGCCTAGTTGTACAACCTGTCTACCATTGATAAATACTCGACCACTTGTACGCAAAGAAGGCAGTTTAAGACCTAACTTATCAGGTACAATTTTAGGTAAAGTAATTTTAAGACGATATGTACCATAACCCAGTGAGCTTATGGTATCGTTAGCTTTATTGGAATTAGTCCAATTTCCCGGCACTTGAACCATGCGTTTTTCAGGCAAATTTTCCGGAAACACAAAATCTTTTGGGTCTAGATGGTTTTGCCAGTAAAACTCCCAATGACCATTCAGTACAACGCTTCCATTTTTTTCAAAATCCCAACTTTGTAAGTTCAGCAGGCCTTTTGTTGCAAAAGGTGTTTGAACCAAATGATTAATGTTGCAAGAGTTTAGTGATAAGGATAGAATAAAAATAAATAGTAACCTAACCCAGCCTTGTTTCATAATCATTTTTTTCATCAATTCCCTTAGATCTCCTTTATTTTATGATAAATAAGATCAATACATGTTTGTCACTTTATCGAGGGTTTGTCTTATATAAGATACAAAAAATCACCGCGAAAGTTTGGCTGTATACATAAAATGTAAATTGTTTTTTCTGCATTTGGCAACTCAACGCTTTCAGGTAAATACTTTATCTCTCAAATAATGCTTTAATGATGGTTATTATTTTGTAGATGGTGATTATTATTTAATAAGGTGGATAGCTTAATAATTTTCTTTAATTCGTTGTTTTGATCTACTACTGGAGTATAAGTAGAGTTTAAAATGATCGTTTTCTTAAAACGAGAACGAAATTCCAATTGTACTTTTTGAGGGATACCCTTCTTTAGCTTCTCCCAAAGCATTTGATATTCATCAGAGTTTTGGATCTCATCATCCAACAATACAGTATGATGCTTTCCTAATAAGTCTGCTCTTTCGTATTCTAATTCATTCAAAAACAATGTATTGGCCTCAATCACATTTCCTTCACGATCAAACTCTGCCACAGCCAATGTACGCTTAATTGCCGAAATTTGCCCAACTAGTTCTACTCTACTAGACTCGAGCTCTTCGTTCATTGTTTGCAACTCCTCTGCAGTTTGACGAATACGTTCTTCAGAAAGTTGTAAATTTTGATTTTGACGCTCAATGTGTCTATACACCTTAGCATTGAATAACGCAATGGCTGTATATACCGAAAAATTCTGTAATAGATTTAAATGATAATCTGTATAAGCATTTTTATGGTAGCTTTGTGCAGTCATTACACCCACTACCTGATCTTTTACAATCAATGGTAAATAAATGGCTGATTCAGGTTTTTGGTCAATATTTTCGGGTAGCGACACCGCCGATACATAGTTAGATGCCTCAGTAGAAAAATCGTTGATTAGAATTTTCTTTTTATTGTTGAAACACCAAACCGACAGCTTTGTTTCATCATCTAACGAATCATAGCCAAAAATCATTTTACTTTCGTGCTTGCCTATAAAATCCAGTTTCTTGGCTTCGTCATCATATACACCAATAGAAAACACAGGAGCATCCAGAAGCGGTTTCATGTTCTCGTGTACCACTTCTACTATTTTTTCAATTAATAAATTGGCAGTAATTTCTTTTCCGACATCTGTCAACAACTTAATATTTTCGTATTGCTGAGTTACCTCATCGGCACGCTCCTTTACTTTGTCAAGCATGAGCTTAAAATCCCGCGAAAGTTTGCCTATCTCGTCCTTAGATTGGATTTCTATAATTTCGGTATCCTCGGTAAAGTTTTGCTCTATTACGTTGTTAATAGATTCTGACAAATCCCGAATTGGGTTACTCAATTGTCTGATTACCACATAAATAAGCACTATAATGAGTACTAAGAAAACCCCGGTAATAATCAATAAAGTAGTACGAACATTGCGCGCTAAACTGTCAGAGGCTATGGATAATTCACCAGAAATCTGACGGATGTTTTGGCTCAAGGTTTTGAGCATTAACGCCAATTGATGTTTCAAGCCGCTGGTATTTTCTACCCCGACTTCTTTATCTACTTTCACCATTTCGGCAAAATTAGCTTGATAAGCATCTACCAGACCTACAATCGAGTCACGTGTAGCAGGGTTAAATATTTTACCCTTTATATCAGCTTTTAATAACTCTACGGCACCAGTAAGTTTTGCCAAATAACGATCATCTTTACGTAGCAAAAAGTCTTTTTCGTAACGACGAATCATTAATATCTTGGCCAAATCCAAGCGGAATTGTTTCTCGGCTGATTCTATGCCATGAATGTGTTTCCTCATTTTGCCAATCAATCCATAATCCTTAAAGCCTTTAATGGCAATTTTCTCGACAATTGATTTGAAAGTAACATCTGCTCGTGATATAAGGTTTTCAACTTCCTTTACTTCTTTGTCCAATGAAGAGGATTGAATTTCTCTAATCTTGCGGAGTTTTTCAAATTCATTTTTAAGCTTACCAATCTTATTGTGATGGTCTACCACAAGCTGGCTCTTGCCTGTTTTATAAAATTGGGGATTGATGGTTTCGTAATGAAAAAAGTCGTTTTCGAGGATGTGAATATCTTTGACCAATACATCGATATCAGTAACGGCTTTATTTACCTTACTGATCTTACTATTCCTAAATTGTGACCATAGGAAGGTAGTTATGATGGAAGCTACCAACAATACAAAAATCGTAAATGACAGTAATAATTTAGATTTTATACTTTGCAATCGCATGTTCCTATGTTAATCTTATATCACCTTGTTTGACAGGCTCATGATCATATACTGTTCCAAGTTTTCACCAAATAAACAGTGAATATTTGTTTACAACAAAATATCTTCGATGGAACGCTCAGATTTGAGGATTAATGCCTGTTTTCAAGCCTAAAACATGTTTAAATTTTGTCCTCGGAATAAAAAATGATAAGTTTTTATCTTAGATTATAATGCTTAAACACATTCTTAATCCAAATTACACAACATCTTTCGAATTGCAAAGTAAAGTATGGTAAGATATCATTAATGATAATACTGAAACGCATAAAAAATGCCTGACTGAAACTAATCAGCAGGCATTTTTTTTATAAGTCTTGTTTAATTTACTCTAAGGGGCCAATAGAGCCAACTCCATCGGTACTAAATTTAGTATTTACTGGGTTGCCACGATAGCGAATTTGTCCAACCCCACTAATGCCCGCTCTCAAGGTTCCTATGGCATGGGTTAAAATATTTCCAGCCCCATTGAGTTGGGCTCGTACCTCGATGCCCTCCAGGTTTGCAGCCCGTATAGCACCTGCACCATCTACTACCAGGTTTTGATATTTAGCCTTACCTTTCACGTTAATCCCTCCTGCTCCCATCAAGTGAGTCTTGAACTGATTAAGTTCTACATCCAGGTAAGTCCGAGAAGAACCCATCACGATTAAATCCAGCTTTTCTCCTTTGATAGCAGTTTGTCCATAGACTCTTGCTTTTCCTTCAATTTCTATCAATTCCAGTTTTTTGAAATGGATATAGATTTTAAGACGAGGGTTAAATAGCACTTTAGGCCTTCTGGAAGTAATATAAAGCTTGCCCTGCCTTACATCCGTAGTAATTTCACTCACGTCAAGTTTACGTTTGGTCTTAAGTACAATTTTTTCTTCGTTGCCTTGCACTAAATATATTTTGGCTGCCCCATAAAAGTTAAAAGCAGTGAAATTGGGCAATGGTCGGGTATCTGTATTTTTCTGAGCGTTTGCGTTTGGCCAACCCAAAAACACAAACAAGGGTATTAAGAGATAAATTCTATTCATGATTATTGGGTTTAAAGTTTTGTATACCTGGCAGACAAAACAATTCAATAAATGGTTGCATCAAGTTTAATAAATTGGTGCATAATCGTTGGTATTATACAAAAAAAGCCCAAAAGCAGAGGGCTTCTGGGCTTAGTCAATCTAGATTAAACACTATTATTTTACAGGCAGCATATTATTAGTATCCACTGGAAAGCTGTCATATTTGTTGTATAGTTTCAAATACTTTCCAGGGTCTATGGGTTCCTCACTTAATGTTTCGTACAACCCTCTAAAAAAGTCTTCTCGCTTTTGGGCTGGGTTGAAGAGCAACATCAACTTTACTTCTTCATTGGTATCATTGCGGAAGCCATGAGGCGTAAAACGTGGTACATATACCACCGTACCAGGTGCTGCTTCATGGATATCCTGTCCTGCTTCAATCGTAAGCATTCCCTGAGTTACAATAAAGGTTTCATCCATAAATCGGTGATAGTGCAGCTTTGCTCCAATGGCTTGAGGAGCTAGAGTTATTTCATATACTCCTAATTGGTCATTGGATATTTCACTGGTAACTTTCAGAGTCAATGAAAGTCCATTCATACTGAAAAATTCACCATCGCCTGGATTAAAAATTTGGGCTTGATTTACAAGCGTATCATTGAAAAAATCTATATTTTGAGTGTTCATAATATTTGAGGTTGTGTTTGAAAAATAGTATCTATTTGTTGGTAAAGGTTGGGTAAGTTTCTTTGTAAAGTATCTTGGTCACTGGTACCTTCCAATGAAAATACTGCTTGGGGTTTAATGCCTATGTATTGAAGAATCGCTTTTAGATAAGGCTCCTGAAAATCAAAAGCTTCGTAGAGTGTTCCTCTGTAGCTTCCTCCTTTTGCAAGTACCAGATAAGCCGTTTTATTTTTCAGTAAACCCTGATGAACCCCTCCCTCGCCAGTCTCGAAAGTATGCCCAATGCGCACTACTTGATCCAAATAAGCCTTCAGCCCTGAGGGTACATTTAGGTTATACAGCGGGCTACTAATCAGTATTTCGTCAGCCTCTAGAAGTTCACTAATTAACTCATCCGATATAGCAAGTACGTCCTTCATGGCCGAGGTCATTTGCTCTTGTGGGGTGTAAAACCCTTCAATGGTATTTTGCTGTAGGTGAGGAATCAGCGTTTTTGCCAAATCTCGATAAATTACCTGATGTTCAGAGTTTTGCTGTTTCCAGGCTTTTTCTACATAATCTGCCAGACTTCGCGAATAAGAGGTATCCACCCGAGCACTGGCATCTATTCTAAGTAGTGTTTTCATTTGTTTACTTGTTTGTCATAACGTCTATTGAAATGACAAACAAGTCTGAAAAAACGTGACTAACCTGGAATAATTCTTTGAAGCTTTTGGGGATCTACAATGGCGCTTATATGATAAATTTCACCTTGTGCATTCAGTGAAAAGACATGACAACTAGCAAGTCTATCTTCTTGCCAATACAAAATAGCGGGTTGATGGTTCACTTCTGTGATTTGCATTAAATGGGATTGTTGAAATTTTTCAAAAACCAGAAGTAATAGGTCAATCACGGCTTGTTTGCCTTCTGTCACATTACGTACGACCTGTATTTCATTGCCTCCATCAGCTACCAGCACGATGTCTTGCGTAAACAACTGCTCCAGCCCCAGTACATCCCGGTTTCTGATTGCCTTGACATATTTTTGAATATAAGCCCAAATACCTAAATCCTTTGCTTTGCCCTGCGTAGAAGAAAATTTACTGAGTTTTTGTTTAGCTCTACTCAATATCTTTCTGGAGTTTTCCTTGTTATCACCCAACGCTTCTGCAATTTCCTGATGTGAGTAATTGAAAGCCTCTTTGAGCATAAATACTGCTCTTTCTTTTACATTAAGCTTATCTAGTAAGATGAGCATGCCATAAGAAGCAATGCTCTCAAGGTGGGTATTGGTTTCGGCAGTTTCAGTAGCAATGGGTTCAGGCAGTGATACCTGTGGACTAACTGATTTACTTTTTTTATTTCTAAGGTTGATGGATTGGTTGACAACTCCTTTTACCAAGTATCCTTTGAGGTTATCTATTTTACGGTTTTGATAAAATGCCAAATAGTTGCTGATTACATCCTGCACTGCATCCTTGGCATCTTCTACCGAACCAAGAATATTATAAGCATAAGGAAATAACACATTTTGATAATCTTTCAGGTCAAACTTCATAACATATAGTACTTGTTGATTACAAATAGTAAGACAAGTACCTCAACCAAAACGTGACAATTATTTATAATCCTTCAAATAAGATTCCTCAAAACTTTTGGCTTATTCATCTTTCAAAACCTCGATAGGGTTTACCTGAGATACCTTCAATACTTGTACACTTACAGTGAGTAAAGCAATAAATAATGCGATAACTCCTGAAAATACAAACACAAACCAATGGGTATAAAGAGGTTTATGATAGGCAAAATTTTGTAACCATTGATACATCATAATGGCTCCAGCAATTCCCCCAAAAAGGCTTGCCCAAACAACCAAACGCAAAAAATCGAAAGAAAGAAGACGTAAAATACTCGGAATAGAGGCTCCTAAGACCTTACGCATTCCAATTTCTTTGACTCTTTGTTCGGCTGTAAACGAAGCCAGGCCTAGTAGCCCCAAACAAGCAATGAATATGGTAAGGCCCGAAAATGCCATGAAAATTTCGCCTCTTTTTTCATCTGCCTTGTACAATTCCTCAAACTTGGCATCTAAGAAGTAACTCTCAAAAGCATATTTTTTATCGTGTTTGTACCAAATATCCTTAATGTATCGCAGGTTCTTTTTTAAATTTTGGGCTTTTACCCTTACCAGCATAAAGCCAGCCTCGGTTTCCACACCTATGGGAATCAATCGTAAAATCAACGGATCAATTTTTTTATGCAAAGACGTGAGGTGAAAGTTCTTTACTACGCCTACTACACTGGCATCATATCCTTTCCTTAGTTTTCCTAAGCTATCTACCTCCAAATGTATTTTCTTACCCAAGGCCTTTTTCCATTTCATCTTTTTTACAAAAGCCTCATTTACTATCACCGCTTTAGAGGTATCTTGTGGTAGGTCTTTATTGAAAAAACGCCCTTGTTTCACTTTCAGCCCCATCATATGGATATAGTCATGCCCAATGGCAATAATATGGGTAAGGGTTACCACCATTTTACCATCGGCTGTTTCTACCGGATAAGCATTGGTGTTACTTCCTCCGTCCTGAGCAGGTACATTACTGGTAAAAGCAACTCCTGAGATTCCTTTGGATTTCAGCAAGTCGGCTCTAATATTGGCATTACGTTTTACATTGGTACTATCTGGAAAGGTTCGTAAAATCAGCACCTTGTCTTTATTGAAGCCCAAATCTTTGCCTCGGATATACTGTAATTGGTTGTAAACTATCCAGGTACCAATAATCATGGTGATAGATACTGAAAACTGGAAAATTACCAATCCCCGACGCAAAAAGGAAGCATTACGATTGCTTACATATTTACCTTTAAGCACGCGCACTGGCTGAAAGCTTGAAAGAAAGAAGGCTGGATAGCTGCCGCTCAGCACACCTACAAATACAATAACAGCCAGTAATAAACCAATGATTGAGAAATTGCTATAATCTATAAATAATTGTTTCTCAGCTATATAGTTGAAATAAGGTAGCGAGAGTTCTACCAGTACAATGCTTATTATGAAGGAAAAAAATGTTAAAATAAGTGACTCAAGTAAAAACTGAACTACAAGTTGACTACGGTACGAACCAACCACTTTGCGTATGCCTACTTCTTTGGCCCTACCTGCAGAGCGAGCCGTGGCTAAATTCATATAATTGATAGCCGCAATAATGAGAATAAATAGGGCAACAGCTCCCAGAATGTACAAATAAGATCGGTTGCCCCGAATCGTTACTTCGTCTTCATAAGGGAAATCCAGTAGATACAAGTCTGTCAATGCATCTAATAAAAAACCAGCCTTAGCATTGAAAGGCTTAAATTCCGCCGCAATGTACTTGTCAAAAATAGATTGCACCTTTTTGCGAAATTGATTAATGTCGGTATTGGGTTTTAGCAACACATAAGTAAGGAAGTTGGCACTACCCCAACCAGCATTGGTATAGCTATCTTTGATGGTAGCAAAAGAAACCAACGCAGGAAATTTTAAGTGGCTATTTGCAGGGATGTCTTCCATCACCCCAGTTACTGTATTGTTTTGGTAGTCAAATAGCTGAACCACTTTACCCATAGCATTTCCTACCCGACCAAAAAGCTTTTTGGCCAACGTACGGGTAAGCACTATTGAGTTGGGTTTCGATAAGGCAGTTTTGGGATTACCTTTGATCAGACGATGAGAAAAGACCTGAAAATAATTAGAGTCGGCATATTGTATACCGTTGGCGTACAGTTTTTTATCTTTATATGTGAGTGGTTTTTTTGCGGTACCACGGTGTAATCGGGTAGCTTGTAATACTTCTGGATAATCCCGTGACAATGCGCCAGCAAGGTTCACATTGGAACTCGCAAAATACTGTGGTTTTTTATCGGCCAATTCATAATAGGAAGAAACTCGATAAATCTGGCCCGCTTTTTTATGATAACGATCAAAACTGAGTTCATCGTTGATATATAAATATAGTAACAACGCACAAGCCATACCTATAGATAGCCCTGCCAAGTTGATCAATGTATATACTTTGTGCCTGGTTAGGTTACGAAACGATATTTTGAAATAGTTTTTTAACATAATTGTCTTTGCTGTCTATTAGGGAGTATCCAAAAGATAACATACCCAATTAATAGCCGTTGTTTCACGAATATATTTCGTTATTGTTAGCCTTCGGCAGAGCTCAGCGCAGCAAGCTGCAGCTTCGGTTCTTGCCCGTAGCGCTGCTATGAGCGCAAAAAATAGCTTTATCTATCCGCAAAACTACTGGCTCTAATGGGGAGACTATTTATTGAACTCTCCCTTACAGATGCATAATGGCTTGGTAAAGATGCACGAATTTTCAGAAAAAAATCTAAACATCTGATAATCAAAGTTTTTCAAGAGCAATTAATTGAGTCTTTTTGATAAGTCTCTTTTTTTCGTTTTAAATTACAAAGTCATGTCGACTTTTAATAATGAATTACAAATAACTCATTTAGTCCATTAATTTCAAGGTTTTTTATAGCCATAGTACTACTATGACTCAAAAAAACTACTTTATTATTGAACAAAAGCAAGATCCTTACAGGACAGGTTTTCATAAACATTCTAAAAGTCAGAACAACCTCTGCAAGAAAAAATACATTTAGCAATATTTAATCTTTCACTGGCATTTTTTTTAGATTAGTACTATGGAGCAGGAACAGATTCAACAATTTATTGATTGGTTGCAAGAAGCCGACCTATTATTGATACATACAGGTGCTGGCATGAGCAAAGATTCAGGAGTGCCTACTTACCGAGATGCCGTAGATGGAGAGTGGGGGAAAGTAACTGGTGAAAGAGAAGGAAGCATTTTTGATATTATGAATCCAACTTACATGGAGCAAAATCCAGTGTATATGTGGCAAAGGTTCTCTCGTAGAATAGAACAATTTCAGGACCTTATACCTCACCAAGGATATTTTATCCTGATGGATTGGATCAAACGTTTTAACCTGGACTATTTTTGTGTGACTTCTAACATTGACGGGCAACATCTAAAAGCAGGAGCTGCAACAAATAAAGTGAGGGAGGTACATGGGTCTATTTTTCATATGCAATGCACCGTGCCTTGCCACCAAGGAGTTTGGGCAGTAAGTGATCAGGAAAAAGTAGATCATCGCAACCCCAATTTAGGAATGGATGCCTTACCTGTATGCCCCAAATGTGGCAAAATGTCACGCCCCAACGTGTATATGTTCCGCGACAGTACTTATGTGCCTGCCCGCTCCAAACAACAAAAAGAAAATCTTGAGAAAACCCTCGCAGCTCATTCTAAGGTATTAATTCTGGAAATAGGTTCAGGGCCTCACGTCCAAACGATTCGCTCTATGACTCGTAAAGTAATTAAGGATAAAAACGCCAGACTCATTCGCATCAACCCTGATTATCCCGAAGTAAAAGACCGCCATATGGGATTGGCCGGTGGTGCACTAGCCATTTTGAGTGAGGTACATCGTGAAGTTGAAAAAATGTTTTAAATTATGGATGATACGATACGTATTGTACAATTTACTGATCCTTTTTTACTTACCAATGCTTATAGCCAAGACACTGACGCCTTGGTAATACTTGAAGCATTGCTCAAACATGTCTCGCAACTGGCCAAAAAACCAGACATGTTAATTATTACCAGCGAAATTCTGCGCCAACGGCGTAGTGAGACCTTACATTTATTACAAAAGGTTCGGATTCCTTTTCAGTGGGTTGCCCACGAAAAAACAATTGCCTTAAATGTAAAGGAAATCCACTTTATCATGCTGAATAGCTACTCACCAGAGCTTACGAGTGGCATCCTCTCTGACGAAACTCTGGCATTTTTGGAAAACGATTTAGAAGAGTCCTGGGCACATCCTTGTGTGGTTACGTTACGTCACCATCCTTTGGCCATTCGCACCTTGACCTCTCCAAGAGATTTGTTAAAAAATGCTACCCATTTTCTTAAACTCATCGATAGTTATTACCATGTCAAAGCAGTTCTATTTGGACACATTGCGCATGAGTTTATGGTAGAACGCAACAATATTTGGTTTATGGCCTCTCCTTCTATCTCGCCTACCAACCCTCATGATCACGATATTATTTTTCAATATCGCGTAATAGACCTTACTCAGGAGGGTGAAATAGAAACCAGTTTGCAAAGATTTGTTACGCCGTTATTTTCCCGTATAAAACCTCCTAAGTAAGACAGGCCAAGGGTAATTGTTTAAATCAGCGAATTTAGTAGATTTGTATAGCAAGACATTTACAGACCCAAAACGCCTTAAAATGAATACCGAAAAACTACGCTCCGAAACCCCTGGCTGTGCCCATGTAACTCACTTCAATAATGCTGGTTCGGCATTGATGCCTCAACCCGTGATTGACGCTCAACAAAACTATTTGAATTATGAAATCAACCAGGGAGGCTATGAAGCAGTAGATCATTTTCGAGAACAATTAAATGAAACTTATCAACGAGTAGCTCAACTGATTAATGCTGACGCTACCGAAATTGCCTTGTTAGAAAGTGCCACTACGGCTTGGGTAAAGGCCTTCTTCTCGCTTACTCTAAAGGCAGGGGATCGTATCGTAACAGCGAAGGCAGAGTATGCGACCAATTATATCAACTATTTACATTTAGAAAAAAGTCAGCAGGTAAGTATTGAAGTTGTGCCAAACGATGAATCAGGGCAAATTTCAGTTGCAGCCTTAGAAAAACTGCTGGAAGCAGATCAAGATAAAACGATTAAGCTAATCAGCATTACCCATATACCCACCAATGGCGGATTGGTAAATCCTGCCGAAGAAGTAGGTAAACTGGCCAAAAAATATGGTGTGTTGTTTTTACTGGATGCATGCCAATCGGTAGGGCAAATGCCTATAGATGTACAAAAAATTGGCTGTGATATGTTATCGGCTACTGGAAGGAAATACCTGCGAGCACCTCGAGGCACTGGTTTTTTATACATTCGCAAAAGTTTGTTAGAAACGATCGAGCCACGAGAGATTGACATGTTTGCTGCCGAGTGGACTTCTACCGATACCTATAAGCTACGCGATGATGCCCGAAAGTTTGAGTATTATGAGTATAACCCAGCCAATAGAATGGGACTCTCAGCAGCAGTACAATATGCACTGGATTTAGGGTTAGACAACATTTGGTCGCGTATACAACATTTAGGTGAAATATTGCGAACACGTTTGGCCGAAATACCCAATGTGACTGTACATGATTTGGGACAAGTAAAGGGTGGTATTGTTTCTTTTGGGGTGCAGGGTATTAAAACTGAATTTATCAAACAGAAACTACGGGAAGAGGGCATCAATGTTTCGCTCATTATAGCCAGTGGCACTTTGCTCGATATGCAAGACCGTAGTTTAGACCACTTAGTGCGTGCTTCTGTTCATTATTACAACACCGAGGCAGAAATTGATCAATTATGTGGCGTAATCAAAAAGATTATCCTGGTACATACTCGTATTGAGCACAGTTGATATTTCTTTTGTAACCTATGATCCCCGACATACCTACCCAAAGCATTGCGCTCAAAAAATCCTCTTGGATGTTCTTAGGACTTTTGTTCTTTTTGACTGCTTTTTGGGTAGTGGTATTTGGCAACCTTCTGGTCGACTTCACAAAAAACTTCAGAGCAGTTAGAGATTTATCTTTTATGCAAATCGTGTTTCTATTGATTTCAGGAGGCTTACTTATAGCCACTATTTGGGTAACTATCCAGCACATAGTGGCACGATTTTACTCAAAACCAGCCCTTGTTATTCATCAAAAAGGAATTACGGGGATTAGACACTGGGTAGGGGTAGGTTACGTACCTTGGGAGGATATCGTGGAAGTAAAACAGTATCAACTGCCCTCTAAAAAAAAGCAAAGGCCTCCATATATCTCATTAGTTATCTTGGTACAACACCCAGAAAAATACCTTGGGCAGGTCAAACTTCCCTGGAATAGGTGGGCCTATCGGCAAAGATTGAAAAAACATCAAACGTCTCTGGTTATTGCTACTAATTTTTTGGAGATGGATGCCCATCAGTTACACCAGCAATTGCAGGAAGCATTCAACACCAGTCGTAGAAACAAATAATTGGCCAGTAGAAGTAGTGACAACAATAGCGCTAAAACTTTATAAAATGAAAGAAACAAAGATTGAGTTGAATAAGGGCAATCTCCTCACATTATCGGTATTAGCAATCGTTATGGCTTTGGTAGCAATATTTTTTATAATACTTACCCTCCAGGAACGAGACAAAACCATCTATTTCATTATTAATTTAGGTTTGGGATCAATAGGGGTGCTTTTCTTTGGTGGAGGGGCTTTGTTTCTACTTCAAAAATATCAGGATAAGGAACCAGGGTTGATTATTAATGAAAAAGGAATCTTTGACAATAGTTCTTTTATAAGTCTTGGATTTATTGCCTGGGCAGACATGGATACCATAACCGAGTTGACGGTAAAAGGGCAACATTTTATCCGTGTAAAAATGAAAAATCCAAAAAAGTATACCCAAAAAACCAAAGCACCACTCAAGCGTATGTTTTTGGTACTCAACTCTCGATTTTATGGCTCTCCTATCCAAATCTCAGCCAATAGTCTCAAAGCCCGTCATCAAGTAGTATTTCAACTCATTCAAAGCGGTTTAGATGAATACCGTTCTTTGCAGCCATCATGATTCACAGGCTCCTAAGCGATTCCACAAACCCCTCATCCGTAAGACACCTATCAATTATTATCAAAACCAGGCGATGGATACAAAGCCCCACAACAACAATTAATTCCACTTTTACCTATTGTCACCTTCCCTTATTCGATGCAACACTGTTGTAAATAGTATTATCTTATCGAAGCATCTGCCGATATTAGCGCAAAGTAGATATTCACCCTTCCAAGAATTATATTCGGACAAATTGTAAAATCTCAGAATTAGGTTTTACAAAAACACACAAATAAAATACAAACACCTAATTATTATGTTACACAAAACAAAAAGAAAAGTTTTCTTTAATGGAAAACTCATGGCCTTACTTTGGCTCATGATTTGGTCTGGTGGACTACCACTCACCGCTCAAAAACAACCCAAAGTCAACCCCAAAAAACAGCTATATGAGCTAATGGCTGATCCTCACATTAATTTTTATGATGTCAAAAAAGCAGCGGATAGCTATTTCAAAAACATCGATAAAAAGAAGAAAGGTTCAGGGTGGAAACAGTACAAACGTTGGGAGTATCACAACGAACCCCGCTTTTATCCATCTGGAATTCGTGACAATATCTACGCAGGTACAGCCTGGCAGGAGGTATCTAAATTTCGTCGTGCCGAAAATCTGCGTTTGTCTAAACAACGAACCAAGGTAGTTAACCACGCCTGGGAAGAAGTAGGTCCTAAAAAATGGACAGATGTGACTGGGCATTGGGCACCTGGCATAGGTCGATTTACCGACATTTATGTGCACCCCAGCAATCCTAATTTTATTTATGCCGGAACCCCTTCAGGTGGTTTATGGAAAACCACCAATGGTGGGCAAACCTGGGCTTGCAAAACCGACAACCTCCCCTCACTGGGAGTTGCAGGTGTTGTGGTAGATCCCAACAATACCAACGTAGTGTATTTGGCAACAGGTGATAACGAACGTGCCACTGACTCTTACAGTATTGGGGTATTAAAATCAACCGATGGTGGCGAAACCTGGCAAACAACAGGCCTAGATTGGGCTATTACCAAATATGCCCGTATTTCTAAAATGATCATGCACCCAACCAACGCCAATATTTTGTTGGTTGCTACCTATGGTGGCATTTATAAAACAACCGATGGTGGGGTCACCTGGAATCTAGTTGGTGGTTTTGCTTCTAATGATGATGTTCGTGACATCGAGTTTCACCCAACCAATCCCAATATTGTATATGCGTCTACCACTTTAATGTACAAATCAACCAATGGTGGAAATACCTTCACTCAGGCAACTGGTGTAGGAGCAGCAAGCGATCGGGTAAAATTGGCTGTAACTCCCGCAAACCCCAACATAGTGTATGCCTGGACAGGGACCAATATGTATCGCTCTACAGATGCAGGCGCTACTTATGTTGCTCGAGGAGCTACTCCTAATACTACCCACCAATTATGGTACGACATGGGCATTGCTGTATCGGACACTGATCCCAATGAAATACATGTAGGAGCAGTCGATGCTTTTCGTTCGTTTGATGGAGGGCAAACCTGGGAAAAATCTGCTTCATGGTTGTTTCCCAATGCTCTAGGCTATGTACACGCCGATATTCACATAATGAAGTATATTAGTGGGGTGCTGTATGTGTGTTCCGATGGTTTGGTAACTAAGTCGTTTGATAAAGGAACTTCCTTTGTAGATTTTACAGAAGGTATCAATAATCGCCAATTTTATGGTATTGCCGTTTCGCGTCAAAACGTAAACAAAGTAGTAGGTGGTTCGCAAGACAATGGTACCACAGTATATACTGGTGGCCGTTGGCACGAATGGCGTGGAGCTGACGGTGGTAATTGTGCTGTAGATTTTACCAACGAAAACATTGTATATGGCTGCATGCAACAGGCCGAAGCCTGGTATAAATCAACCAATGGAGGCTTAGGAGGTGGAAACGTAGCTACTGCCTATCCAAATGAGGGCGGCACCAATTATTTTGGTGCCTGGGTAACTCCTTACGAGATGGATCATAGCAACCCAAACATCTTATATGTGGGCTTGCGTTACGGTAAGGTTTTCAAAACAACCGATGGTATGCAATCCTGGACAAAAATTGGTGATTTTGGTGGTGGCATGTTTGACAATATGTTCTATGAAATTGCGGTAGCACCTTCTAACTCTAATTATATATATGCAGCTAGTAGAGAAAAAATTTGGCGCACCAAAAATGGGGGAGCTTCCTGGCAGTTAGTCACTAGTGGATTACCTACTACCTGGATTACCGACATCGAAGTACACCCTGATAACCCCGAGAAAGTAGCCATTTGTTATTCTGGTTATCAAAATGCCAACCGAGTATTTACCTCTAGCAACGCGGGTGATAACTGGGTCAATATTAGTGGCAGTTTGCCCCAAATTCCCGCCAATGCCTTGGCCTACGAAAAAGGCTCACAAGATGCGCTCTATATTGGAATGGAAGTGGGCATTTATTATCGTGACAACACCAAGTCAGATTGGGAATCATTTATGCAAAGTTTACCCAATGCCCCCATTGCTGACCTGAAGATTCATAACGATGCTCAAAAGTTATTGGCAGGTACTTATGGTCGTGGTTTATGGCGGGTAGACTTATACAATTCTACTGGCTCTACCCAACCAATGGCTGCTTTTTCAGCCAATGTCACCAATATTACTTTGGGAAGTGTGGTAAAGTTCAAAGATGAATCTACTAATTCACCAATGGCTTGGAACTGGTCATTCCCAGGCGGTGAAGTACGTACCAGTACTTCTTACCAAACTCCAGTAGTGGCCTACTATACTCCAGGTACTTATAATGTAAGCTTAACCTCTTCTAACTCGGCTGGCTCGAGTACCACTACCAAAACGGGGTACATTATAGTCAATAATTATAATGCTGATATTGAGTATACCGACCTTGACCCTAACCCAACTTTGGCCGCCACCGAAAGCTGGAAATGGTTTAGTACTGGAATTTCAGGCAATAATTTTGGGTTTTGGCGTACCGATGGGGCAGTACGACTTGAAACATATGATCGCGGGGCTGTTACCAACAACTTAGGCAACATAGTACCATTAACTGCTGGAACTTTGATTGCAGAAGCCAGTACCTGGAGTCCCAACGGACAGCCTGCTCTAGCCGGCTCTGGTTATCAGGATTGGTATGGTCAAACTGGCTACATTGGGGTAAAGTTTACCATTAATGGTAACACCCATTATGGATGGTTGCAAGTGTCAGTATCGGCGGATGGCCAGTCTATGTCAGCGTTGGATTTTGCTTACGAAAAACAACCCGGCATTCCAATTAGAGCAGGAGAAAAGACCAATGGCGGTGGTGGTGGAAACCTTCCTGCGGCAAACTTTACAGTAAGTAATGCCTCGCCTCAAATAGGGCAAGCCATCAGTTTTACCAATACCTCTACCAATGCTACCAGTATTTCCTGGCAGTTTCCAAGTGGAAACCCTACTACCAGTACTGTTAATAATCCAAATGTGACCTGGAATACGGCTGGTACTTATACAGTACAACTAACTGCCACAAATAGTGAGGGAAGCAATACCAAAACAATGAACATTACGGTTATTGATCCAACACCTGTGAACTATTGTGCAGCTCGAGCTCAAATTACCACTAGTGAGCATATTACCAATGTAACCATGGGTAGTATCAACAATAATTCTGGTTCTAATGGTTATGGCAATTATACGTCCCAATCTACAACGGTTACTCGTGGCTCAAGCCACAGCATTAGCGTTACGCCAAGTGTAAGCTGGAGCGGAAGTAAGCTAAGTATTTGGGTAGATTGGAATCGTGACGGAGATTTTGACGATGCTGGTGAAGCAAATGTACTCAACGGATCAGGGCCTTATAGTAGCACACTATCTGTACCTGCCAACGCTACAATTGGTTCTGTTCGTATGCGCATTCGTTTGTCTTACGGCAATGCCCTTTCTACGCCTTGTGGTGATGGCTGGACAGGTGAAGTGGAGGATTATACCATAGTGGTAACTGGTGGAAGCGCTATCAATGCATCTTCTGCGGCGGCTTCAGAGTTAACATCTACCGTGATTCCCAACGAAATCCACGTTTTTCCAAATCCAAGCAATGGTCAGTTTAGAATTGCGTTTGACCGTGAGGTGCAAGGAGCGGCTTATTTGAGAATATTGGATACCAAAGGGAAAGTTGTGATGCAGCAAAGCCTGAGCAACAAGGGTTCTTTAGATCAAATTAGAGTGCAGAAAAAAGGGGTATATTATATACAAGTGATCTCAGGTAGTGGTATTACTACGCGTAAAGTAATTGTGAAATAATCGTTTCTAGTTACACTATTTTTACACAAGTAAAGCCTGAGTTGTTTAACTCAGGTTTTATTGTTGTGCTTCTTGTTGCTGCTTGATACTATTGGCGTGCATTTCTTGCTCGGTAAGTCCATAAATAGAAGGTACCGTTTCACCCAAAAGGCCCAAATAGGTATACATTTGCCCTCGGTGGTGAATTTCGTGTTCGGCCATCAATCGTAGCCATTTCCAAACGCGTAGGGCTACTCCACCAGGAGTCATACACTTCTTTTGTAAATCCTCTGGGGTAATTTTGCTTAAAACTTCCAAAGATTCCTGATGCTTTTCGTTAAGGTAAGCCACAATGTTGTCATAGCCATCTGCAAACTCAGTTCCGTGTCCAGAGTATAGACTGGGGCGAAAACAAACATTTTCACAATACATGTAGCGTTCGGTGTTGGCCAAATGTCGGATTAAATCACCAAAAGTAAATTTATCTGGATGATAGCTCCACTCTATTTTATCGGCTGGAATATTTTTGATGAGGCGAAGGGTGCGTTTGCGTACTTTTTTATAATAATCGAGAAACTCGTTAATGTCATTGATTTCCATAAACACAAGAAATTTGTGGTGATAATTTTATTGTTTGTCTGCTTAATATATTTATTTTTTACGGTTTCGTCGCCTATTTCTCTAAATAATCCCGTAACTGCTCTTCCTCAATAAAAATAATTTCACTGGTTTTATAAAATTAAGGCAATTACTGTATTTTTGCTGCTCCAATACACAGAAAACAGGTATACCCTATTTTCTGAATTCAAAGAGTTAAAACTTTAAAATTAATACTTTGGAAGAGCAACTTACTACTGTTGAAACAGCCATGCAATTGGGCTTGTTGATCGAGGAATTTGAAAAAATTAAAGGCTTATTAGGTCGTACCCCTAATTTTACCGAGCTCAGCGCTTTTTCGGTGATGTGGTCGGAGCATTGCTGCTACAAAAGTTCTATCATTTGGTTAAAGAAACTTCCCAAGAGTTCTCCCCGAATGCTGGCCGAAGCTGGAGAAGAAAACGCGGGTCTGGTAGATATTGGCAACGGTTTGGCTTGCGCTTTCAAAATAGAATCACACAATCACCCTTCGGCTATTGAGCCTTATCAAGGAGCTGCAACTGGGGTAGGTGGTATCAATCGCGACATTTTTACGATGGGCGCCCGTCCTATTGCCCAACTAAATACTTTACGCTTTGGCGATATTAGCCTCGAAAAAACCAAACACTTACTACGTGGTGTAGTAAAAGGTATTGGTGATTATGGCAATGCTTTTGGTGTGCCTACAGTAGGGGGCGAAATCTACTTTGACCCTTCTTATAACACCAACCCATTGGTCAATGCTTTTTCGGCGGGTATTGTAGAAACCGATAAAATTGCCAGTGCTATTGCCTTGGGCGTAGGTAATCCGGTATTTATTGTGGGTTCGGCCACTGGTAAAGACGGAATTCACGGAGCAGCCTTTGCCTCTAAAGATATTACCGAGGAATCGGCCAAAGACTTGCCTTCGGTGCAGGTAGGTGATCCTTTTCAGGAAAAACTTCTACTGGAAGCTACCCTGGAAGTAATTGCTACTGGAAATGTAGTGGGGGTACAAGATATGGGTGCTGCTGGTATTATTTGTTCTTCTTCTGAGATGAGTGCCAAAGGCGAGCACGGGATGGACATCGACTTGGATAAAGTACCTTTGCGTCAAGCCAATATGTTACCTTTTGAGATTTTGTTGTCAGAATCACAAGAACGTATGTTGGTGGTAGCCGAAAAAGGCAAAGAACAAGAAATCATTGATATTTTTGAGAAGTGGGACTTGAACTGTGTACAAATTGGTACCGTAACCGATAGTCAGCATGTGCGCTTTTGGCAAAAAGGTGAAATGGTAGCCGATATTCCAGCCAATGCGTTGGTATTGGGTGGCGATGCTCCTATTTATGAGCACAGTTATACTGAGCCTACTTATTATAAGGAATACAAAGAATTTAAAACGGAAGACCTTCCTGAACCTGAAGATTACGCTGAAGCTGTCAAGTTTTTGATGACTCACCCTAACATTGTGTCGCGCCGCTGGGTGTATGAGCAATACGACTCTATGGTAGGTACCGCCAATACTTCTACCAACTCTCCTGCCGATGCCGCAGTAGTACACGTAAAAGGTTCTGATAAAGCCATTGTAATTACAGTTGATTGTAACGGACGCTACGTACAGGCTGACCCCAAGATTGGGGCTATGATTGCAGTATGCGAATCGGCAAGAAACGTGGTATGTGCAGGTGGTGACCCAGTAGCTATTACCAATAACCTCAACTTTGGAAACCCTTACAACCAGGAAGTTTACTGGCAGTTTGTACAAAGTGTGAAAGGAATTATTGAATCTTGCGAAAAACTGGAAACTCCAGTAACTGGTGGAAACGTGAGCTTCTACAACCAGGCTTCTACAGTAAGCAAAGAAGGTGGTAATGTAAGTAATGCGGTATTCCCTACGCCAACGATTGGTATGTTGGGCTTGATGGAAAACCTGGATAACCGTATGACGTTGGACTTCAAAAATGTAGGTGATTTGATTTACATGATTGGAGAACCTAAAAACGATATTGCAGGGTCTGAATACGTATATTCTTACCACAATTTCAAAGAATCTTCAGCTCCTTATTTTGACCTGGAAGCAGAATATGACTTACAGCAAACGATCAAGCAACTGATTAGAGGAAAGCACATCTTATCGGCTCATGACGTGGCTGATGGTGGTTTGTTTGTAACCTTGGCAGAATGTGCCATGCCTCAAAAGCTTGGATTCTCTATTTTAACTACTTTCAATGAGTTGGATATTCGTAAGGATGCTTTCTTGTTTGGAGAGGCTCAAAGTAGAGTAATCGTCACGATCAAGTCGGAAGATCAGGATATTTTTGAAGATTTTATGAAGGAACAATCGGTACCTTATTTTGAAATCGGGGTAGTAACTGTGAGCGATTTCAAGGTAGATACACAAGTATTGATGACCACCGAAGAAGCTACTGACTTGTACGACAATACTTTAGGCAGACATATGGATGCTTAATTTATAATGTAATAAATTGTCATTCTGACGTAGGAAGAATCATCTTCAGACCCAGGATATCCAGTTACTCTAACTGATCCTTCCTATCGTCAGGATGACAAAAACAATGGTTTAAATCTAAAATCGTTGATCGATGTTAGTTAATCACTATTCTTTTGAATCTCGAACATTGATTAACGAATGATGATTTTAGAATTAGATCATCAATATTCAGAATAAAATCTAAAATCGTTGATCGATGTTCATTAATCATTATTCTTTTTACCATTGTTGGTGTCGTTTCACTTAAACACCAACAATGGTAAAATAACGAGGCTGTTAGCGTTATCTAAGTGACACCTTAAGATTATTAAAATGCCTTATTTTTATACTAACCGTCAGGGTAGAACTCATTATTTCAGAGCAAGCAAAACCAAAAAAGGTAACACTCGCTATTATGTTACTACTGCTGATAAATATTCTAATTTGATTGATGAAGTACCTGAGGGTTTTGAAGTAGCCGAATTACCCTATGATGGCAAAGTAGTAATCAGAAAAAAAATCCCCATTCTAACCACTCTTGAAGAAAAACAAATAGTCTACAAAGCCATTAAGAAATATTCTGGTATAAAAGATTTCTTCATCCACGCTGAACAAGATTATCTTTATGTTTATCACTCACAATTTAATTATGCTGGGGGTCAAGAACCCAATCTAAACCGAGAAGAGGCCATTGAGCTTTGGGGTGATACAGTGATGAAATGGATGAAATTTGATACTGCCTTGAAATTCCAATTAGTTGATCAAGAAAAACGTTTATTTCAAGCTGAAAGACTGGTGTACTTAGGGTTATTTAATAATCAATTTTATAAAGTTGGCGCACCAGATCTTATTAAAAACTTGTCCAAAGAAATCGGGCAGCATTTAGGAAAGGATTCCTTCTTTGACACGACACCAAAGCTGTAAAAAACTTATTCATTGCCATTTTACCATTGTTTGCATTTCGGCAACGCGAAACCAGTAATGGGTTTAATTTATTTGAATACAGAACACTAATTAATGAATGATGATTTTAGAATTAGATCAACAATATTCAGAAGAATATCTAAAATCGTTGATCGATGTTCATTAATCATTATTCTTTTTATCATTGTTGGTGTCGTTTCACTTAAACACCAACAATGGTTTAAGATTTAAGTACTCATCCCAATTTTCTTTCCTATATCCAATGGCAATGCGTAGATTTTCTCAAGAGGCAACAATCTTTTGGCTTCTTTGTATTTACCTTGTTTTCTCAAAGCATAAATTTTCTTGGTAAGTGGAGTCAAATCCACGATTTCTGTAATCCACTCATCGTTGTATTCTTCTATGAGTTGGCGCCCAATACCCACCTGAATACTTCTTACCTGCGTTTTGCCTCCATGTATATTTCTTTCGGGGTCCCATTGGATGTGTACTTTGGCTTTTTCAAAAAGCTGCTCCCACTCCAGGCCGCTAGGGTAGATAGCTTGGTCAGGATGGGTCAAAATCCCCATCGATAAAGCTTGTTCCCAATGAGCACGGCCAATTTTGATTCCTAATATATATTCCTGATTAGATTTATGCCCCCAATTACTTCTTTCCATTAGCCACAGATAAGAAGGCTTGATCCAGGTCATTCTTTTGAATGAGAAAGGAGCCTCGAATCGTTGGTTTTTGATAGCAGGTAAGGCAATATTTTTTCCGTAAGCCTGATAAACAGTAATGGTATCACGGTTGTAATCGGCTCTTATTTCTTGTAGTTTGCTCAAAATCTGTTGATAGTTTATGAAGTCGTCAATAAATGATTTCGAATTACCCAAGCTTTTTGTTACATCTATGAACTCTAAATTAGTCCTTACTTACCTCTTTGTATTAGGAGTCACCTGTGCTGCCTTTAGTCAGCCTGATCCCAAAAAGGAATTTGAGATACTCAGCAAAGAACATCAATATATGGTCAAACAACATAGTAATTATGTAAAGGAACTGGCCAGTCTTCGGCGTATGTACAATGCAACGAACAAAGACATTACTAACCAGAAGTACCAAAAAGCAGTAAAAAACTATCAGCAACTCATTCAGAATTTTAAAGCACTCGTCAACAAGCACAAACAACTCCTTAAGCTACACCAAAGTGTTACCAGTCAAACCAAAGAAAACCCAAATCAAGAAAAAGTGAGGGAACAATTACTCGCAAAACATGATGAGATAAGGGAAACACATTTAACATTAACTATGCAGCACAGGTACTACCGTGAGGACTTTCTAAAACTTATCGGAAAATAAGCATCTACACCTCACGAAGTATAAAACTTCTGGTTTTCAGCTCATACTGATATAGTTCGGCTGTTTAATTCTACGACAAGATGTCTGGCTTAATTTACGCCTTGGAAGAGGACAAATACTGCATATAAGCCAGTTGTTGTATATCGTCTGGGTTGTCCCAATACAATTCGTCGAGTTCATCCAATCGTTTGGTCTCTGCTGGTGTCAAATAGTTAGCTAACACCTTAGGAATGTCCCAATATTCTTTCACTTGTGGATCATCCTTGGCCTTGGCAATCATTTGTTCACACTCTGTAATAATGCTTAACGATTTTTCAGCTTTGATTTTTTTGAGAACCTGCTGAGTAGCCTTAAAATTATCGTACCCCCAGTTACAAAAAAACTGAATAAATCCACCATTGTACATGTCTGCTTCCAGACGCCATATTCTCACCACCTCTTGCTCATCCAAGGTCAATTTATTTAAATCTCCTTTACCTTCTTCAAATAACTTTTCTACTACTTGAAAGGAGTAGTTCTCGAAAACCTCTCTTGAGTCGCGTTCAGTATGATCCATTTTGTATTCAATTTATATTTACAGAAGGGCCCTCAGAAGATATGTTTTAGATCAAGTGAAGCCCCTAACTTTTATTCTAAAATAGAGGGTATTCTTGTATAATCAAACCCCTAACATATATCAGGAGACCTTGGATAGATATTCGTCAGCTATGAGGCTATTTTCGTTTATAAGGTGTTGTAAAGCAATATTATGGAGGCAAATGCTCATTACAATAGAAGATTAATTGATTGAAAAATAATTATCTACTCCCTCAAGAAGTATAAGGTGAGGATTGGTCATATTTTTCCAAAATATTGAGAATTCTAATCCGATTATGCCTTTGTAGCAAAATGGGGTAAATGTTGACTATCAGGAACATAACTCCTACAAAAACATAGTCAAACCAAGTGTAGGTTTTGTCAATCAAAAACAGCGCAACAATAAATGCCAGCATCCCCAATAGGTGCCTAAACTCAAAACTTCTGGTTTTCAATTCATATTGATATAGTTCAGCAAACCTATCTTGTTGATTCATCTTTATTTGCTTGATCCCCCATAGTTTTCGTACTTTATCACCCGAGGTAGGCACATATTTTTTGAAAACCTTTACTCCCAGCCTTGTATACAAACTACTTTTTCCCAAGTATTCGAAACGCCTGGGTTTAAGGTATTTCATAAGCCATTTGTTATTCAAAAGAGCGGTCATTGCTCCAATATACTAAATGTCTTTTTACTTAAGTAATTCACCTATGCTCTACACCACCTCTTGTATGGTCTCCCTATCGGTAAGATCATACAAGGTGTGATTATAAAGCAATATCAGTAGAACCAGCGCTCATTAAACAAGACGACATTTTATCCACGACTTACAAAATATTTTTCAATCAGTCGTATGAGTTGATCTAGTTTGGTTTGGTCAAAATACGGGTTTAGGAAAATGCACTTCAACCAGGTAGTTCCTTTCCATACAATTGGACTTACATACAGTTGTTGTTTGTATAAATAATTTTGAAACTTCTTGGTGGCTTCAGCATGTTGCTGTCGATTTTGACCGTTTTCTTGCCGTGGTCTAAATAAGATGATATTTAAATCCGGCTCAGTGTACATTTCCAATTGCTCATGTTGGGTAATAAACGTAGCAAATTGCCTGGTAATAGAAAAGTTTAAATCAATGAGTTTGCCATAAGAATCTTTACCTATCAGGTATAAAGACAACCAGAGTTTCAAAACCGAAGTATGTCTACTACCTTGAATGCCATATTCTCCCCAATTGGTTTCCTCGTTTTCGCTTACGTAGGGAGCCGCAATACGAAAGTGTTTCTCAAGTTGGCTGAATTGATTAAACAATAATAGTGAGCAGGTTTTTGAAACAAACATCCATTTTTGGGGATTAAAGCTTAACGAATCTGCCTTGGCAAAATTTGGCCAAAGATGTTGTTGACTCTCAGAGAGAATAACTGCTCCCCCATAAACTGCATCTATGTGATGCCACAAGTTAAATTCTTCACACACCTTTTGCACTTCATCTACCTCATCCAGTGCTCCCGCGTTAGTAGTTCCGTAGGTTGATACCACAGCAAAAGGCATTTGAGATACCGCAATTGCCTTCTGAATATTATCCCGCAAATCGCTGATATGCATTCGCCCTTGAGCATTCGTTTTAATTCTAATCACGCTTTCGTGGCCTATTCCCAGTAGCATGCCAGCCTTTAAGATAGAAGCATGGCAGTGTTCAGAAGCAAAGATTACGGGTTATTTTTCAAGCCTCAAAAGGTTTCCACTCTCCAATTCTAGCTTTACATTTCTAGCCAAAGTGAGTGCTTGTAAATTTGCCAACGTTCCACCACTGGTCATGATTCCGCCTGACTGAGCACCAAACCCAAACCATTGACAGAAACGAGTCACTAGTTGCTGCTCTAGCCAAGATAACACAGGACTCATCTCGTGAGCCAGCATATTATTATTAATTGCTGCGGTAACCAGGTCACCCGCAATTGCTCCAATATTAGGAATAGAGTCCATTTGTCCAATATACCCATCACTAGAAGCATTCATACTGCTATTATACAGTACCATTAATTTGTCGAGTACTTCATCCAAAGAATGTTCTTTGTTGAGATTGTCGATCAATGACACATCACGGGTAGGCTTGGGTATCAATACTCTTTCTGAAGCATTTCCCAGTACTTTGGTTAGTTGTTCTATTATGTTTGAGAAGTAATCATAAATGTACGCCTGGTTTTCCCCTCTTGGAGATATAAACCATTTATTTAACTCAGTATCTAGCATGTTTTGAGTAACTTTTATTTTTAACGCAAAGTTAATCCCCTTCCATTACTAAAAACAGAGGCAGTTTTTTGCATTTCCAAGCATATCAGATACTTCGCCTTCCTAAAAAATATTGACTTATTGCTTAATATGCCTGGCTTTTCTACTTCGCTTATAAAGGAGTTTAATTATGTCTTTGAGAACCAATGCAAGTAGTGATTAATACAGCAGGAATCTCGCCTCTGTTATGCCATCTATGTCTTGTACCATTCTGAATGATAGAATCACCAGCAAACAATTCCACTTCCTGGTTATCATCCAACTCTAGAACTATCGAGCCTGAAATCAGGTAGGTACAATCTACAGAATCTGTTGTATGCATTCCAGGGTTATCTGGTTCAAAATGTTTTAAAAAACCAGGTAATAATTGTTCAATTTCATCTTTTGACTTACGCTCGTTTTCTTTCTGCGATTGAGGTGGTACTACCCAAACAAAAAATCGGTGCCCTCCACCTTGGGGAAACCAATCCAGGTTTGGACTCATTACTCCTTGATCAGGGTGAACAGGGATAGAGTCGTTGCCCCAAAGTTGAATAAAGTGCTTACCAGTACTTATGCTGACTCCATCAATTTCTGCATCGCTTACAATGGTAGACTTCCCTTCTTCTGTGTGCCCTGTGACTATTCTTCTAATTTTATTCATTTTACAAGCTATTTAATAATTGTATGTTTTGCTTGTAAACATTAACAGTGATGTTTAGACACAAATTCCTTACAAACTTGATTTTTCATATTGTCTCTTAATTATCAAGCTTATGCTAAAGTCTAATGGATTGGTACACTCTAACATACCTTTAACTCTATACACGCTCCAGTTTAATATATGGCTTAGAAGGCAATTCTATCACAATTTCATCCCCAGGTTTTACCTCTCCTCCTTCTAGTACAACTCCCATTACTCCTGATTTTCTAACCAAATTACCTGCTTCATCTTTGTCCAAAACAGCTTTCATCAATCCCTCCTGAAAAGCATCTAGTTGTTTGCAAGGATTACGTAGCCCAGTAATTTTCACCTGAGCAGAAGCTCCTATAATGAGGATGGTATCTTTTGGCAGATTTAATAAATCAACCCCTTGAGTGGTGATGTTTTCTCCCATATCTCCGCTTTTGACTTGAAACCCTTGCTGGGTCAATTCGGCAAACAATTCGGATTGTATCAAATGAACCTGCCGTAAGTTGGGTTGGGTAGGGTCTTTGGCCACTCGTGACCGATGCTTGACAGTGGTTCCCATATGAGCATCTCCTTCTACCCCTAACCCCGTGAGTAATTGAATGCTATCGCAGGCATATTTGCTAAAAGTATGGGAACTACTCTTGCTCACTGCCAATACAATTTGTTCATAGCTTTTTGTCATGCTTAGTGCTTTAATTTTTTATTAAAATGTCTTCTCAAAAAATAATTTCTGGCAATACTCAAAATGGTAAAATAAATCGTCAACAAGGTGTTTTTGGCAGGATTACTCTCTATGCCTAGCACTGGAAATACGATATAAAACGACACCATCGTAATGACAAACCCTATGCCTACATTTAGCAAGGTTTCAACGAGTGATTGTCTTTTGGTTTGCATGACTCAATACTTTAACTTTTGATGAAATGTGTTCCTGATTTATAGTAATTATTCGGTATCCAAATACCTCATTGTCAATCTTTATTTCTTCTTTATCTTGCTCAATTTGATAAGAAACCGCGGGAGTAATATACTGGCGAATGTTTTTGCCCTGTAAGTTGCTCTCCATATGATAGTGCCCACAAAAGACGGTAACTTCTTTGTTTGTGCTTTCTAACAAAGCCTGTACTTCTGCTCTATTTTGTAGCTTCCCAATCTTGTCGACTTTGAGATCTAAACCAAGGATGGGGTGATGTACAAAAATGATTATAGGGTATAGGTTGTCAAGCATCTCGCGCAGCCAATGTAGCTGAGGAGTATCAATCACTCCTTGGGAAGAATCTAAGTAGATGCATTTATAAGCATCTTGCTGTATGCTATAGTAGAGTTGTTGGGTGCCACTGGCTGTTTTTTGCTGAGAGTAAGATATGATTCCACTAAACGAATCGTGATTACCCAAAGTAATGGTTAGATCAAAGGCAGAAACTTGCTCAAAAAAATATTGAATACCTTCGCCTTCTCCAATATCCCCGGTACAAACTATTTGTTGAATGCCTTCGTGCTGAATATCTTCTAAAACATGTTGGAAGCGTTCTCTGGCTTGCACGCCTTGTTCTATAGGAAATGCTTCATCTAAGTGTAAATCGGTGATATGGGCTATTTTGGTATACATGGCTACTTTTGTTGGTAAGCCCAAAAGTAGTTACTCGCTGGGAGAAGTATTTTTACAATCTTGCGGATTTTCGGTATTGGGAAGGAGAAACGCCCAGGTGTTTTTTAAAGGCAATAGAAAAATAGGAAAGGCTCTCAAAGCCACAATCAATGGCAATGTCTAATATAGTACCCTGAGAATACTTAAGCCTGTTTTTGGCTTTTTCTAAACGAATGTAGGTAAGGTATTGCAGAGGGGTTCTTCCCGTAATTTTGGTAAACAAGCGGTGCAGATAATACTTGCTCACTCCTATGCTTTTGCTTAAAGTATCCAGGGTAAGGTGCTCATCGCCACAGTCATGAAGATATTCTTTGGCGAGTGAGATAAGCCTGTATAGCTCTTTTTGGGTGTGATGCTTCACAATTTTCAGTTCGTTGAACTTATCCTGAAGATAGAGACGCTCTTGCACAATTGCCTCCGAAAGCATTAAAAACAAATCGTCTTTTTGCTGCCTAAAAGTAATTGGTTCTTGCTCAAAAAGCTGGGTAATTTGATGTAGCCAATGTCCTAAATGGGTATTTGATTTGGTTTGGGCTTGCTCAAAAAATTCCAGAGGCGCGTTGGTGCTGGAATGGTGGCCATAAATTTCGTTGATCAACTCGGGAGATAAGAAAAACGACAACCCTTTGGCGCCTTTTTCGGCCTCAGAGCAAATGCTTTGGTCATTGTTTAAAATTAAATACTGGCCTTTGCTCACCTCTACTTGTTGCCCCCCAAAATGATAATATTTGGTACCCTCCAGTACATATTTGAGGGTGTAGGTAGATTGGTAGGTAATAGAAGTATCCTGGTTGTGTGCTGCATAGAGTATTTTGTTTTCAAGTTGGCTTGAAAAATTGGGCACTTCAGTAATTTCTTCAAGTTTTACCATAAGCTTATCAGGCTTGTTCTTCTATTATTTCAATATTGTTTTCAAACACTGTAATCAATAGATTTAGCTCTTGGGCCAGTTGCTCAAAATCGGTTTGATAAACTACGGTGTTTTTTTTGTCTGTTTCTCGGTCTGTTTTTCTGTCTGTTTTTTCTGCAGTCTTAAATTCTGGCCAAAACATCTCTTCATAAAAGAAGTCCCAGGCCTTTTGCAATTCGGGCGTTTTATACAACTTGATCAACATATCATCTTTTAGTTGCTCTCCATAATCTCGAAAAAAGTTAATAAAATTGGTCATTTCTGAAAACCATTCCTGGGTAGTTCGTTTGGTATTTACCCCATCTATGAGCCAATCTATTGGACACTCATAGCTGGGATATACGGGGATATCAGTACTGTGAAGTAACCATTTTTGGGTGTTATCTGCATCAAGCAATAACCCATTACCTTGCGCCAGGTATTGTAATAACTTCTCAGGTTTGGTAGCCGCTATGATTTGATCTTCTTCGTTTATAATAAATTTATCTTGGTTATCGTCTACACCATCAGTAAGCCAAACCATATATACCGGAAAACCAATATTGGATGAGTTATATTCAATAATCCAGGTTTTGTACTTTTGGCACAAATCATAAAATACGCCCTTTTGTTTGCTTGCTCCCATGTTTGCGTTTGGTAAAATAAAATACAACTACAAGTTAGCTATCATTCACAGTATTTGAGTAAAACCTCACCACAATTCATTCATAAGATTCCAGCTTGGATTGCACTATCGCTAGAAGCTCATCTTTAGTCATGAAACGAAGAAAATATTCCTCAAGGGTTCCTTCTAACGAGATTTCATCAAAAAACACTTCATGATCAGTTCCATATACTTGCGGATTGTCAGGGTTAGGGTCGGTCAAACACACAAACAAATGATCGGGATAACTATAAGAGTGGCCAATAAACATCACTTCCAACACTTCCGATGTTTGGGCTTTGATGGTTTGCCTCCAGGTAGCTTCTTCCCATTCTCCTTGCCATTCTTCAAACGTGGCTGTACCTTCGGTAAAAGGGGTAAAAAGCTCATTCATAAAAATGGTTTGTCCTTGAGGCTCTTTGGTAAGTTTATAAAAATGACTGAGCATTTGATCATAAAAACGGACTTTATCTTTCTGGAATAGCGCTCGATTTTCTTCTACGAAATCGCCAATACCTGCAATTGGTTCCTGATCGCTGGCTTTGGCCCAAGGGGTATCTCGCGGCATGGGGTACAGTACTGTATCAAAGGAAATAGCCTTTAAGTCTTCCTTGAGCGATTTTCCCTCTACCTGATCAACATTGCCCCCCAAGGCTTTTATACGTTCTAAAATTGCTTGTTTCATGCTTGTATATTTCAAGCAAATATACCCATCCATTTTTTAATATTGCCAGCATTGGTGTAACCCAAGGCCAGCAATATTCTTATGCCAAGTCTAAATCGGCTTTACCGGAATGCAAAAGTCTACAACGAACTTTCCGTCCTGAGGTGGGGCCAGGTAATCTTCAAAGTACGGTTTATCATCAGGCTGATACCCACTTTGAGGCAGCCATTCTCCATAAGCCCAGTTCCAGGCAGTTTGAAAATCGTTTTGGCTCAGCTCAAAGTGACAAACTGCATAAGCCCCTCCTTCGATCACCATTTTGCCAATTTCGCCTTCTACTTTGGTATCAGGTGGTACCGTAATGCTCAAGCTCGATCTCAGATTATTGCTCAAGGCCACCTTGGGGTTGTCGTGGTAAACCATCAGGTATTTGAAGTTTTCGCCACCCAATAGATTTCGGGCGCCAGCCCAGGCAAACAATTTATCCTGGTGACTTTTATAGAGTGTTTGATCTCCATCATAAGCCCCTACGTTTCTGATGTAGGCTACCGTCATTTCGGGAAGTTGTTTCACTTCCACTCCTTTGCTTATTTCCATATTTGTCCTCCATTTAATGGTTTGTGAATCAGGACAAAAGTACGCTTCGGGTGTGTTTTGGGCTTGGTCGTTATTGCTATCGAGTTGACTTAAATTGCTATTTTGTCGTTGTTCGTCTCGATACTGCGAGGGTGGCACCCCAAAATACTTTTTGAAGTTTCTCGAGAAAATAGAAATATCAGAAAAGCCACACTTAAAGGCGATTTCAGAAATGCTTTCATTATTATGAATAGGGATCAAGGAAGCAGCTTTTTCGAGGCGAAGGCGTAAAATAAACTGGAATGGAGTCTCGCCTACCATTGCCCGAAAGATTCGGTTGAAGTGGTATTTAGAAAAACTGGCCACCTCTGCCAGCTCTTCCAGTGTCAGAGGTTTTTCCAGGTTTTGCTCAATAAAATCAAAGGTTTTGTTGATGCGAGCGATGTATTCTTTATTTCCTTTGAGGGGTTTGTTCATGGGTTTAATAAAAAATAAACTGCGTTTCAATGCCAGTCTTTATTATACACCTTTTACCTGGATTGCTAAAGCAATTCAGGACTTACCAAAACTATTTTTCCTGAGATTGCTTGATTTTCCAGTATAGCGTTGGCTTCAGAAGCCTCAAGTAAAGGCATTCGTTTGCTAATGAGGGGCTTTATTTTTTGCTCTTTTAACATTAAAAACAGCTTTTCTAAATCTTCCAGAATCGTCGTTTTGTCTTTTTTATACACTCCCGATATACCGTAAAATTTAGCTTTTCTACCATTTGGGAAAGCATTCAAAAAAATGATTTTGAAAAGCCCTAGTAACATCCCTTTAAAGTTGGGATAACCAAATGCGACTATTTTACCGCCTCTTTTTAGTTGGTTGAATCCCTTAGAAATATATGACTGGCCAACTCCATCAAATACATAATCTACCCCCTCAGGCTCTTTGCTTTTGACAAAACCTTCCCAATTACCAGATTTGTAGTCAACTGGAGTGGCTCCCATTTTTTCTATCGCTTCATGTTTATGCTTTGAGGCAAGGGCATATACTTTCAGGCCTTCTAGTCTGGCCAAATCGAGCAAAGCTGTACCTACTCCCCCACTTGCTCCCGTAACTAGAACTTTGTTCCCTGCTTGAACTTTGGCCACTCTTTTGAGCATTTGATAAGCCGTTACATAATTGAGCACCAGGGCTACTGCTTCATCTGGCTTTACTGATGGGGGCACCTTCACCAAATGCTGCTGCTCTAAGCTAATGTACTCTGAATATCCGCCATAAACCGTGAGCGCTGCCACCCTATCCCCAATTTGAAACTGGGTTACTTTCGTTCCCACAGCTTCAACAACTCCCACAATTTCGTACCCAGGTACAAATGGCATCTTTGGCGCAAATGGATAATATCCGTAACGCATGGCAATATCGGTACGACCTACTCCACAAGCCAGTACTTTTATGAGTACTTCGCTACCTTTGGGCGACACCATTTCATTTTCAATTACTTTTAAAACTTCTGGTCCGCCTCTCTCTGTTAAAATTACACTTTTGTATTTCATTGTTTAATGATTTAAATGAAGTACAAAGAACTTTTTTATTGGGCAGGGAAACTTGAACGGATTTGCTATTCTTGGGAAAACCAGCTACTTCATCCAGTTAAACCTGTGGCTTTTCCAGGGTTTGTTTATGAGCAGTGTATGGGGCATTAATAGTTACAATATACACTGTTTTTGTTGGGCAGTTGGTTAGAATCTTCCTTGGTTTTTAGTCCCCAATTACCCTTATCAGATTGAATCATCACTTTTCTCCAAAGACTCTTAAAATAATTCTATCATTTTGTGTTTGATCATATATTACTGGGGATCGCTTCACTTAAACGTCCAAAATGCTTTAACAATAAACACTTGATTATCAACACAATAATTACATACTCAAAAAATTTTGCTCTTTTTTTAAAAAAAACTTAGGGCACACCTCCATTCAGTTGTCGTAAAGACGAATTAGATGTAATTACTGATTTTATAATACATAATGAATACACATTTCTGCGATTATTTTTTTTACAGAAAACTAGTACTACTACTTGTTCTTTTATTGCTTTCTCCCCTGCTTGTTGCACAAAAGACTCAAGCATTGAATACCATCATAAAACTTCAGCAAACCAGTGCTACCATCCCTGCATTTTTGAAAGAGCTGAACCATAATTACGAAATTAGGTTTGCTTACGATGAATCAATTATGCCTGCCCAAAAATTTAAGGTATACAAAACCCAATGGCGTTTAGATAATTTTTTACAAAAACTATTGCAATCTACGGGTCTCAAATTCAAAGAAGTTAATGGGCAAGTGATCATAAAAAAATATAAACAATCTAAGGTTACGATCAATGGAACAGTTACTGGCAAAACAGATGGCGAACAGTTGATAGGAGTCACGGTATATGTACAAGAGTTAGGCATAGGAACCGCTTCTAACGCTTATGGTTTTTATTCTATTACCATTCCTCCAGGCACATATACTTTTTTGTTCTCTTATATTGGTTATCAACGCTTCGTAAAAAAGTTGATAATAGAAGAGAATCAGGTATTCAATGTGGCATTACATTCCATGATAAACAACTTGGAAGAAGTGGTTGTGAAAGCTACACAGGCAAAAGAAATAGAAAGCATTGAGGCTGTACAAATGAGTGCTCACTCGCTGGAAATCAACCAAATCAGCGCTGCTCCAATGCTGGCTGGTGAAGCCGATGTGTTGAAAACAATCCAGTTTTTACCTGGTGTTCAAAACGGTAGCGAAGGCACTGCCAACTTTTCGGTAAGAGGAGGAGGTTATGATCAAAATTTGGTTTTATTGGATGGTGCTCCAGTATACAATCTATCGCATTCATTAGGTTTTTTTTCAGTGTTTAATATCGACGCTATCAAAGACGTACAAATCTACAAAGGAGGCATCCCAGCTAAATACGGGGGAAGGCTTTCATCAGTAGTAGACATTCGAATGAAAGAAGGCAATAATCAAAGATTGACACTTAATGGTGGGGTTGGGCTGGCAGGTAGTCGTTTGACAGTGGAAGGTCCTCTAGGAAAGCATGTGTCCTACTTAATATCGGGTCGGTACGGGTACTTAGGACATACTGGTAATTTCTTTGCAAAAAACCTGAACGGTATCGTACCAGGTGTAGATAAATTTGGCGAAAACAATGAAATCACTTTTTATGACCTCAATGCAAAAATTAATGTCCGACTAAATAAAAACAATAAAATATATTTTTCGGCTTTCGCTGGAAACGATCATTTTTATAATGAAGCAGCTTTTGAAAATAATACGCTGGATTGGAGCAATCAAACCGGGACTTTTCGATGGAATCACATTTATAACTCCCAATTATTCAGCAATCTTACCTTGATTTATAGCAACTTTGACTACGGCTATACAATCCAAAATGAGCTGCAAAATTTTAAATGGTTGGCCAATCAGCAGCAACAGGCAATCAAGCTTGACTTTGATTATTTTGCCTCTCCCCAACATACATTCAATTTTGGTCTGGCCTTGACTCATCACCAGTTTGCTCCTGGTAGCATACAAGCACTAAGCAACTCTTCGACGGTACGCCCTTTTGCCTTAGATACTCAACGCGCACTAGAAACAGGTGTGTACTTAAGCCATGAGTATAAGTTAAGTAACAAATTCACCATTAACTATGGAGTACGGTTTTCTACCTTTCATAGTCTTGGTGCTGGTACTCAATATACTTATGCTATCGATGGACAACCACAGCAGGAAAAAACTTTTGGTAATAACGAAATCATGAATAGTTATGTAGGGCTGGCACCTCGAGCTTCGGCCAGACTACTGCTCAACTCAAGTAGTGCTATCAAAGCTTCTTATAATCGTACCTACCAATATTTACACTTGGTAAATAATGCGAACATTGGGTTGCCAACCGATGTATGGCTCCCAGTAGACAATAATATTAAACCTCGTTTTGCTGACCAGGTAGCACTTGGTTATTTCAAAGAATTGCGAAAGGGTATGTATGGCCTTTCGCTAGAAGTATATCACAAATGGATTAGTAATGTCATTGATTATAAAGACAATGCCAATATTTTCCTTAATGAACACATTGCTACCCAAATCAGAACCGGACAAGGTCGAGCTTATGGATTGGAACTATTGTTTGAAAAGAAAAAAGGTAAATTCAGAGGTTGGCTAAGCTATACACTCTCCAAAGTAGAACGAACTATTCGAGGCGTAAATAATCACCAAACTTATTCACCTCGTTACGATCGCCGCCATAATCTTTCGGTAGTGCTATCGCATGACTTAGGCAAAAGATGGCAAATTTCGGCCAATTATTCTTATATAACAGGTGCAGGTATTACGATCCCTCAAGGGCTATATGATGGTGGTTATGGGGTGCTATTACAGTATTTTTCACCCCGAAATGGATTCAAACTGCCCGATTTTCACCAGTTAGACTTTGGGGTTAAGCTCAAAAGTAAAGAACAAAAAAGATGGCAGGGAGTATGGTATTTTGGAGTGACCAATGCCTACAACCGAAAAAACCCTATCACTTATTACCTTACAGGCATTGTGCCTGATGAACAAGTATCTCAGTTATTCTTATTCGGACTAATGCCCTCTATTAATTACAACTTTAAATTTTAAGAAAACATTGGCTTATTCTGAGTCTTACAAATCATGACAAGAAATATTTTTTATATATCCCAGATTATATTATTGGCTTTAGCTTCAGTTAGTTGTGAAGAAAGAATCGACAGCGCTTTGCTGACTGGCGACCCGGTAATTACGATTAATGGAATGATTACCAACCAACCAGGACCTTACTATGTACGAATCACCAAAAGTGTGACTGACCTTACCAAAACGACAGATCGAGTTTTTTTGAACAAATTTGATCCTGTTCATCAGGCAGTAGTGACAATTAATGATGACCACGGGAATATAGATACCTTGAAGCCTTGGAAAGTAGATGGAGAGCCTGATTGGCTCAAAGGTGGGGTATATCATACGACTCATTTACAAGGGGTCGTAGGGCGTACTTATACGCTTACGGTCGTTCATGAAGGAGGAGTTTATCAGGCAGTCGCCACTATTCCAGCCGCTCCTCTTGCAATTGATGAGGTAAAATATGCGAAAAGTAAAGATCAAATTAATGACTCAAGGGTGCCGCTGGTATCTTTTCAGGAACCTCAACAGCAAAAAGACTATTATCGTTTCTTTTATCGCCCATACGGAATAAATCCAGTCACTCATGAGTTAAGCTTGATAGGAGGTTATTCGCCTGGGCCCAACAATTTTTGGCAATTGATATCACCGCAATTTTTTATTTTTGATGACCAACTGCTTACTACTCATGTAGTTGATTTAAAACTGGAAGATGAAAGCCTTACAAGTCAGGAATTATTTCCTCCAAGTGCTCATCCATTTGGATTGAAAACTAAGGTTGAAATGGAAATACATACCATCACCAAAGAAGCTTATGAGTATTTTTCGGCAGTCAAAGAGAATCTTTTGTTTACCCCCAATCAACCCTTTGGCACAGCCCCTGCATCGCCTCCTACTAATATTAGCAATGGAGGTTTAGGTTTTTTTACTGCTTCATCAAGTCTTAGTGTATTAGTAGATGGGCCACAAAATTGATAGGTCTATTTATTTTGGCGGTATTTTGAGAGATCATACCACCATTGTTGATATAGGCAATTCAATAACTTTTGTATGATGCTCATTCCAATCTTACCGAAACATTTGCTTCAAAGCAGCGGGTAGAAACTTGATGGTGGGTACACTGCTCATGACACTTAAGTCTTGCAGGAAATTGGTGTCGTTGTCTAAAAAAGTGAGAATTTTTTCAGGAGCTAGTTTTTTAAACATGGTCGCAAAAACCGCCTTACCTGTCATTTTCTGAGAAATCATGACTTCTAACAAGGTGCGGTCGTACCATTGAAACATTTTCTCCCGGAAAGATGGCTTGACCAGTGGTGACTTCTCAGCCACTAAATTCTGAACAATGGCCTGGGTGTTTTTCTGGACAAATTGGAAGGTATAGCCGCTACTCGCTTTGGTGTGCCCTCCAGCCGTACCAATATTGATGACCCGCTTACCCAAATTGGGACGAAACTTTTGTAATGACATAGGAATTACCCCAAATTCGTCGTCTACGATGTCATACTCGGAAATACCCAAAACACCGTCAATATAACTCCTCAATTGCTCTTGATAGACGGCTTTATCAAGCACTATTGGGCTAAATAAGGTATACTCTATCAAGGCTTGCTGGCTATTGACTGGCAATACATACATAAAGGTAGCTCCATTGTCTTGATTGAGGCTAAAGTCCATCAGGGTACCTATCTGGTCATCAAATACGGGTTGACTTGTTTTGATTTCCCACCCCATAAAATGCTGAAGCAGCGAATTATCAGTATTGATTTCAGGGTTTAATAAACTGGTAGAGTTGAACACATAATCTGCCTTATAATGGCCATTTTCAGTAATTACTTTGGCTTGATCTTTCTCGGAAGTAAGTTCTACTATTTTCTCATTTTTGAAGTCTACCCGATCGCTCTTCATTGCAACATCTAGCACGAAGTTATAAAAATCGAGCCCTCTAATCATCTTATAACGGTACTTCTGTAGCGCAAATTTATTGACAAAATGCTCAGTTTTGAACTCTAAAGTAGGCCATTGATGTCTTACCACAGGCTCAAACAAGCCTTGCCCTTCTTCCCAAAAACACCAGGTACGGTCATTCTTATTTTTAAGGTCCTGGTCTATTACCAGCACTTGTTTTTGGTGAAGTGCCTGGCTATTCAAGATTCTATACAAAAGGCTCAATCCGGCACATCCTCCCCCCGCGATAATGTAATCGTATTGCATTGTGATGATTATGATGTATGGTTGCTATCCTAACACCTAACCTTGATTATTGTTTGACAAACCAAATCTACTGACGGCTCTAATATTTTTCATTATGCCATCCTAACAGCTCTGACCGAATTCCATATGCTCTCAGCTTTGTAAATAAATCCTCCAGCATTTTTTGCTTCTTTTCTGGTATTAAACAAATCGTATTAGTGTCGACAAAAATACCTATACCCTTATAAATAAAGTTGGGGATTCGCTTCACTCGGGCAATGATTATTTTCTCTTCATTGGTCCAATTTTCCACGATATACGTAAAATCAAGCGGCCTTTCATTAATCCAAATTTTGTTTGTCATTGCTCTCCAATGAATACTATCGCAATAAGTAATCAATCGCTTTTTGATGGTTGCTAACATTGGGGCATTCCTTTTTTTTACCTCTCTTACCTTTGGTGTATCCCAATTAGCCTCAAATGTTAATGTCAATTTATAAGTTCTTAGACCTGGTATGCCATCTCTGCGAACGGGATTGACAGGATAAGGGCAAAATACCATGGTATCACGTAATATATAAGTTATCCCCTGAGCAGTTGTTTGGGTTTTCCACTTTTTGTGTATATCAACTTGCTTTAGGTTTTTTATGAGTGCTTTTACAGTATTTTGTCCTACTGCTTTTTGGTGTGTAGTCATTGATAATAACCACAGGGTAAGTATCGCCACTCTATAGATGTGTGTCATATCATGATATCGTTTGAACTTGTTCCTTATTTGTAATGATTGCTTCGAATCAATGTTTTAAGTTAACAAAAAAGGACACAATTTCGAAATGAAACCGTGTCCTCAACAAGTAGATAATAAACCTCATTATTGTACGTAACTGGGGGTGCTCTTCAGCATTTTTCCAATTACTCTTCATATTTTAATGCTTAGACAGTAAATCCTATCAAAGGTTTAATACTACGCTAATATTTTATTCTTCAATGGTTTTAAGCTTTCCATAGTAAAATTTTTGCACCTTGATTTTACCGTCTTCCCAATGCTGAAATACCGACTCTAGCAATACCTTTCTCGCCCCTTCTTTGGTTTCAAAATCTACCCTTAGTTCGGCCCAGAGCATATCTTTGGTGTCATCAAATACTAAATGCTCTATTTTGGTTTTTACCCAATTTACTTTGTCCAGATTGGCACTTTCTATCGCTCGTAGGTTTGCTTTCCCGTGGATTTCTTCGTGGCCATTTTCTACCTGCACAATATCATCGGCGTATAGTTGATCAATAATCTTGAGATGATCTTCTCTTTTTTGTTCGAGGGGTTTGTCACGCTCAAGCCAGGTTTTCCAGTCTAATATGGCCAGGTTCATGATAGTTTTTGTCATTATCTGATAAGGTATATTCCTACGTTGAGGTATCTACTTCGTCCCATTCGGCCATGCCCATAAACATACGGAGCCAATTGAGTGCTCGGTGCCGTTCAAAGCTCAATGCGCCATCAATGTTGGTAGTATCTTTTTGCCCATTAATGTATAAATCTCTGAAATAAGCAGTTACCAATTCATTGACTAAGTTTTCATCATAAATTTGTTCAACATCCCGATACTTAAGGTCACTCAAGAAGTCTGTCAATGGATCACCAAGTAACGGCAAATTGTCTATTAGTTCATCAATCTCCTGATCACTCCCCTCACTGTTTAGCTTTGGTAAGCTTTGGACTTTATTTAAGCACCAGCCAAGGGCCAAAGCCCCTTCAATTCGCCAGGAAAATTCTATAATGGTGTCCTCATCTGGATGAGGGTTTGTCAAGTAAGCCTTTTCATTAGGAGATACCTTATTCCAAATGTTTTCATCCTTAAACCATTGTATGATGTGGGGTCGCTCAGCTAGGTTTTCTGCAGAATATGAAATGGCAAACAAAATCATCATTCGGCACCCTGCTTCGTATTCAGATTGAAAACGCTCGTTTGAGTAATCTAAATAGGGCAAATGATTCACCTTATAGTCCATAATGCCATAACTACTTAACTGCGCCTCAAGATTTGCCTTTCTTTTCTCTAATGCTTCTCTTTTTAAATCATCCATTAAAATTACTGTTAATTAAGCTCACAAGATAAGGTAAGTCTCTAGTTTCATTGATTAAAAAAGGCACCTATTCCAATAAATTCACTTATTTTTCTGTTTGAACTCCTGATACCTGTCTTTTTTAGATTTAAATGGAAACTGACGTAAAAGCGCTAAACCTTCTTTGGCCAGCACTGGCCCTACTACCTCAATTTTTTTGTTGCCGATATTAATCATTTCTTCCGCGCTTGGTTTTGTTTTGCCTTTGCTTACCGATTGCAGGCTTTGCTGACTCACCCCAAACACTACCCTGGATATTCTGGCCCAGTGAATAGCCCCACTACACATCATGCAAGGCTCTACATTACAATACAAGGTGTAGCCCTCCAGACTGATTAATTCGTGGGCTCGACAATATTCACTAATGAGTACTAATTCTGCGTGGGCGGTAGGATCGGCATATTGAATGCATTTGTCGCCAGAGGTAGCTACTATTTGTTGATTTTTGACTAAAATAGCCCCAAAAGGATCAAACCCTTGCTCAGCTGAAGTTTGGGCTATTTCGTAGGTTTTTCTGATAAAGTATTCATCGTTTTCCATGGGGTTTGTGTGATCAGGTTTTGTTAGCCTTCAATAGTTTAATAATGATTCCGAGTTGCCCCAAATGATACAAATCATGGTGTAGCATGCCATTGAGCACAAAAGCGAAAGGATAATCACCCTTGAAATCGGTATCGTAATACTTTTCTTGTAAAAAGCGATCTTCTTTATCGGTCAAAAGTCTGATTATTTCTACCAGGCTTTCTTCATAATTTGACCTGATTTTGCGCCAACCTATGGCTATTAGTTGATAGTTGGGTAGCCAGTTTTCAGGGCAATCGTCTGTTTTGCTTCCCTTGCCAGTTCGTATTTTCAAGATAGTTTCAGTGCGCCATAGCGTCAAGTGAGAGATGATTTCTGCTACGCTGTGTAAATTCGGTAAAGGCCTCGTAAACACTTGTTGCTCATCGATTTGATTTAGCTTTAACGTGTAATTGGCCCCTACCCAAAGCTTACCATTTTGCACGGCTTGTAGTTGATCAATCAGGTATTGAATTAATTGGTTATTGTTCATCATTGATTATAGGTTGACTCCTATTCCTTTGAAAAAAGTATAACTAAATACCCCATCTGCTTCTGCTGTTCGCAATAGGCCTTCTATACCCAAATCGTAATCTGATTTAGAGACCAGGCCTTCCTTAAGCACTGTTTCTGACATTCCTTGCATCATAGCCGTAAAGGTATTTTTGATAAAACCATCTACCAATGCTGGACGAGTGCCATCTACATAAATCTGACGCGGACTCACCACAATTTCCTGAAAACCAGCTTTACTCAATAGCGGGTATACTTCTCGTCCGATGTTGGCGTTTCCACCTTTGCCTTGCTGTAGCTTTACCTGAGCATCGATTACTTTACGGGCAAAGTCATTTTCTGGGTAAAAAAATGTAGAACCATGGTCTCCTTCAATAACAGTAATGGTACCTCCAGGCTTGATGATAGATTTTAGGTTTTGTAATACTTGTTGTGGTTCGCTGATATGCTCTAGTACAAAGCAAATAAATACGTGGTCATATATTTCTTTCTTCCCTTTTATAAGCTCATTGACATCTTGCAAGCGAAATTCGACATTGGTCATTCCAGCTTCTTGCACCTTTTGCTGTGCCTGGGCAATGGATTTTTTGGAGATGTCTATCGATACTATTTTACAATCAGGGTTTTTATCGGCAATAATCACAGTTTGTGCCCCTACCCCACAGCCTACTTCCAAGATAGTAGAACCTGGCTGCCAAACCGAATCGAAATGTAGATACTCTGCTATAGAGTTGGCCTGATTGCTCAGCCGTTGCGCTTCGGTTTCGCTGTAGCCGTGGATGTATCTCTTCAGCTGGCTCTCTTTGATCTCTTGTATACGCTGCTCCAGCGCGTTTAATTCCTTAGCAATTTTTGCCCCTTTGTCTTTAAACTCTTTGCCTGCTTCGGTAAAAAATAATTGATTGCCTACCCGATGAAAAAGAGCCACTCCCAGGCTTTCTTCCAGATTTTTTAGTTGATGGCTCAGCGCCGACTGAGTCAGGTTGAGTTTTTGAGAAGCCTTACTTAAAGAGCCACATTGGTGAATGGCCAGTATGAGCTGTAAATGTTTAGAATCTATCATAACTTTTTTGATGCAAATCTAGGGCTTCTCAAAACCTTGGAGCGAAACAAAAGCCTGATCATTTTTAATACCTCTTATTAAATTTATTCATAGGTGTGAGTGCTATTAATACGATAACTCGATGCCGCGTTCCTTGGCTATGGTAATGACTTCTTCGCTAATGACCAATTCCTTGGGGTTGTAAATTAAATTTATTTCCTCTAGTTTTTCTAAGGCAGAGATGTCTAAATCAAAACTTTCAAGCCAATTAGAGTTTAAATCCAACACTTTTAGCTCGGACAATTGAGCTACTTGCGAAGGGATTTTAGTGAGGCAATTCCCGCTTAATTTGAGTTCTTGCAATCGGGTAAGTTTGCCAATGCTCGGAGAAAGCTCTGCCAGTCCAACTGATATATACAGATGTTCGAGTTGGGTAAGTTCAAAGAAAGATTCTGGTAAGATCTCCAGATCATTTTCCCAAAAGTCTAAACTTTTGAGTCCTTTGTATTTGAGTAGTTCTGGAAAAAACACCGCCTTAGGAAAACCACCCAAGTCTAATCTTGTAACTTCTGGTATAGGCACCAGCTCTGAAGGTATCAAGTCTCCTTGCTCATTCATCAGCAAGATTTTATTGGCTAAAGGGCCAGCATCTATTGCCCGAAAATCATCCTCTGTAGCATTGGCATAAGTCATTTTCCAAATAGACTCATACAACTCAGTAATAAAGTTTAGAGAAGAGCGAGCTGCCAGGTGATTCAATCCCACAGTAATCTTTTCAAGATCAATGGAAGCAATCCATTCTTTAATGACTGTATCTGAATGCATAGGTTATTTTGTAAAAAATATCTAGCGAAAGTATATTACAAGGCCTGTTTTACAAAAAAAGCTACTTCTTTGTCTTTGATGTCGGTCTTGTTCCTAATCTTCAAATGCCTGCGATGTTGGCCAGTACCCTCAAGCTGCCCATTGGGGTCTTTCAGGGCTACTCCATTGCCAAACTCAAACGAAATGTGTTTTTTTCGAGTAAACACTCCGCCAAAATCTTCCGATTTGACAGAAAACATAATGCCTCCGTACATCATTCTTTCTTCTACCTCAGGATAGGCTTCAAACACAATGGAGCGCATTTCTAAGAGCATGTCATGTTGGTCTGGGTTCATAATGGCAGTCTCTTCCAGAAACTTGTTTACTTTTTCGTCTTTTGAGTTCATGGTAGTCTTTTTTAAGGTTGGTCAATATTATTGGGTGACTTCTATTACCTGAGTTCCTGTAAGGCGATCATACAATGATTGCTGGTTGGCATTGAGCAGAATACTGAGAGCCAGCCCTACAAACAGCACAATTCCCAGAATAGTCACTACTCCAATTTCGGGTTCTTCTTGATAGTGGATAGGAGTTGGCAACATCAATCCCAAGTGGATAATTTCCCAAGGAGCCAACTTTAGAGCAACTCTGGCCAACGATTTTCCTACACTAATCCTTTGTTGTTGGGCATCTTGTACTGCCAATTTCATAATTCTTTTGCCAAAGGTTCCCTTAGATTTTTTGCTATCAAAATAGATAAAATAAATCCATACAGGCAGCGAGATGGTTGTCAATACATATAGTTCTACATTGACACCATCTCTAAACCAGGCATCGGTAAGTCCCAGCGCTCCTCGAATGTTGCTCAAAATAGCCCATTGCAAAATGAGCATAATCGCCGAAAACGCAATAGAGCAATCGATGAAGTAGGCCAGGGTTCTTTTCAAAAAGTATTTCATGGTTTGTATATGATTGATAGTATCTCAATATACAACTTTTCACCATTACTTTTTCAAGTACTGAACAACCAGCAAAAGTCCTACTATTCTGAAATTATGTATCACCCAAAACGAGCATCCAGCTGCTGTACCACCTTTTGAATCTTGGCTACCGAAGATTGCAAATAGTCGTTTTCTGGAATGTCGGCCGTACCATTGAGTAATAGTGCATTGGCAGGTGCAGGACTCTGACAAAGTGCATTTCCCGTCAAGTGAAATTCAGTACAACCTGTTTCCAAAAGCTTCGCGATATTTTCTTCGTCTATGCCTCCACCAGGAAGTATTCCGATACGCCCTGCCGCTTGTTGGTGCAATTTGGCAATGATTTCTCCCGCATCGGCCGCATTGTCTAGCCCACCAGAGGTAAGTACTCGGTTGGCTCCCAAAGAAATTAACGTATCTAATGATTGAGATAAATCAGGGGTGACATCAAAAGCACGATGAAAAGTAAAAGGCAGTGGGTGGGCGAGTTCAATCAAGGTTTTGGTACGTGCTACGTCTATGGTGTTGTCGGGGTTTAAGATACCAGATACGATGCCATCTACGCCTAGCTCTTTGCAGGCAATGATGTCTTCTTTGATAATCTCAAACTCCAGGTCGGAGTACACAAAATCTCCTCCTCGCGGGCGAATGAGCACAAAAAGCCCAATATTGAGCAGGGCACGGGCTTGTCTAATAGAGCCAAAGCTAGGGGTCGTACCCGATTCCCATAAGTTATCACAGAGTTCTACGCGTTTGGCTCCTGCTTCCTGAGCATTCACGGCCGACTGGGTAGAATTGGAACAAATTTCTAGAATGTAGTTCATTTGAAGTATTAGAATCTTTAATCGCTAAATTTTTCAGCAATTTCAAGGTATAATTCTGAATTTACAAACGACACAATCATATCTAATGAAGGTGCTATATTCTCAAGTCTTTGGTCTTACCGATAGGGAAACCAAAGAAAGCATTGTATCTACCGCACAACATAAACAGACTTAGTTTACAGAGTAGAACTTAAAACTTTCGCTCTAATATTTCTTTCGGGATAAACTTTTCTAATATAAAAAAGGCTGACTTATCTAACTTCACAAACTTCCATTGCTTGCCTTCATCATTAGACACCCCGCATACTTTCTCTATGACCTTGGCTTCAAAAGAATGATTTTTCTCGTCATACTTCAGGCTTTCAATCCCAGGCTGTTTTGCAAAAGCGGCCTTAATCAGTTCGGCTTTTTGCTTTAAATCTTTCTCCGTCTCATCCTTGCCCTGCGGAAGTACTTTCATCTTTAAAATATTTGAATACTTGATAATGGCATAGTGCTTTTTATCAATTTTTTCAAGCGCACTGATTTTCAATATCTTCGGGTCTTCCAACTTTATTTCCAGCCCTGGATCATTAAATGCTCGCTCAAACTGTGCAACCATTTGGTCTTTAGGAACAATGTCAAAGAAGTCCTCCACGATGTAGTCCATTGATTTCTCAAAGTCTTTTTTGATTGATAAACCAATGTAATTATTAAAATCCTTTTTAAGGTTGTCTTTGGGAGATTGAGCATACGATAGGGTCACAGAGCAGGCAATCAAAAATGATAACGCTATTCTTTTCATCTTACTTTTCTAATTTGAATATATGAGATAAGCCGTTAAATACACTGTCAAGTAAACAAATTGATGTTTTCAAAAGAACACTCAAGTCTTTGGTCTTAGTGCAGCGAGACCAAAGAAGCCATTGCTTGGTCTCCCTTCGGTAAGACCAAGCAAGATGTGATCTTACTTTTCTAATTTGAATACATGAGATAAGCCGCTAAATAGCAATAATTTGACCGCTCCACGAAAAATGTTTACTATTTTTTCTGACACCCCTCGCAAATATAAGTGGCCCTCCCTCCTACTTTCATATGGGTAACTTCAGCGTCACATTGGGCACATTCCTTTAGGTTCAGTTCTGTCCAGCCACGACGATGAATGAAGTAATTGTCGGGGTATTCGTTGTAGTTGGCCTCGAGACTTACCGCTGTATGCAAGATGTCTTTCATCTTTTGGAAAATGCGTTGGTAATCGTCCTTGGTCAAATGATTGGCTCGAGCCTCGGGGTGTATCTGAGCCTGGTGCAAAATCTCATCGGCAATCCAATTGCCCACACCTGCCGTAATTTTTTGGTTCAATAACAAAGGCTTAATCATTCCGGTACGGCCCGATATATTTTTGTCAAACTCTTCCCATTCCATTTTGTACGCATCGGTAGAGAGCTTCTTTTTGGTTTGAAAATCTTTGACACTATCGCCTACATCTATACGGCCAAACTTGCGGGGGCAGTCGAAGGCCAAATGGAAGCCATTATCGAGATGGAAAATCACTCGTCCAAAACGTGGTGGATCATCTCTATAATATTTAAGAGAACCACTCATTCCAAAGTGAATCATGAGTACTTTTTGGGCACTGGTGGTAATGAATAAGTATTTGCCAATTCGTTCGGTTTTGTCAAAGGTATGCTTTTCGGTGATGGCCTTCAGATCGGCAGGATCACAGCTTACTACTTTGGCATCAGCGATTTCTACTTGAGCTACTTTTTGGTGTAGGGCGGTTCCTTCAAAATATTGTCTAAATCGTTCTACTTCGGGTAATTCGGGCATAATTTAATGGTAAATGATGAGTGATCAGTGATCAATTTTTAATCCTTTATCAATTCCTATAGTCTAATTTACAGAGCAAACAAAAAAATGTTCCGAGTTGTTTTGATACCCTTTATTTTAATTATCTTCAAATCGAAATTAACCATTCACCATTTACCACTTATCATTAAAATATGCTCTCAATAAAGAAACCCACCTTGCTATTGGATGAAACCAAATGTAAAAACAATATTCAGCGCCTAGTAGAAAAGGCCACTAAATACGATTTACGCTTGCGGCCTCATTTCAAAACTCACCAATCCATAGCCATTGGCGAATGGTTTCGCTCGGCGGGAATCGCCTCCATTACTGTATCTTCGCTCAAAATGGCTACTTATTTTGCCAAAAATGGCTGGGCCGATATCACTATTGCTTTTCCTTTTTATGCCCAGCAAATAGAGGGTATTAATCAATTGGCCTCAGAGATTGACCTCAATGTGGCCATCGTAAACCCCGAGAGTTTAAAAGTCCTTAAGGAAAAATTAGACTACGCTATAGGCGTATATATCAAAATTGATGTAGGTACTCATCGCACTGGGTTACGCCCCGAAGACGATGAAGTGATCACCCAAACCATTCAGGAAATTTTTCGCAACCCGATGCTGATTTTTAAGGGTTTTATGGGACATGCCGGGCATAGCTATCGCGCCCGAGGCGAAGAAGAAATCAATAAAGTGCACCAGGAAGGCCTGGAGATTTTGCAACAAGTAAAGGCTACCTATATAGAGAAATTGAGTTTACACGACGAACCTCTGGAAATCTCATTGGGTGATACGCCTGGGTTTAGTGTGGCCGAAAACTTTCCCGAAGTAGATGAAGTACGCCCTGGTAATTTGGCTTTTTATGACGTGATGCAAACCCAGATTGGCTCTTGCGATTTTGACCAAATTGCGGTAGCCATGGCTTGTCCGGTAGTAGCCAAACACGCCGACCGACACGAGATTATTATTCACGGGGGAGCAGTGCATTTCTCTAAGGATTATATCCTGGATGGTGAAGGTAATAAGAACTTTGGTCAGGTGGTAAACCTACGCGAAGACGGCTGGAGTGATCCCATTCCCGATATGCAGGTAGTGCGCTTGTCACAGGAACACGGGGTGATCAAAACCAGCCCCGAGGCATTTGATACGTTCCAGATTGGCGACGTGTTGGGGGTACTACCCATTCACTCTTGCCTTACGGCCGATGCTATGAAAAGCTACACTACTTTTGATGGCCGCGTGCTGGATCATTTGGAGGGGCAGGTGGTTTAGTTGTTTTATACTTTTAGGGATAAATACTTTGCTTATTGTCTTTCAAATAAATGTCAATCTCAACTGAATATGGGTTATTCTTTTTAACGAATAAAATTTCACATTTGCCATATTGATTTAGTATTTTATCCCTAAAATTACTATCAGCCTGTTTCATGATTATAAACTCAATTTTATCTTCTTTAACAATTGAAATTTGCTTTGGATAGTAGGCCAATAATGTTTCATCTTCTTTATTACCATTAACTGTTAGTGTATACCCTTCATTAGTGATATCTTTTAAAATATCAACATATTCAAGATCACCTTCTTTTTCGTTAAAAAAAACTAATCTTAAGGCCCATTCCCCTGGTTTATTTAAATTCAATATAACTTGGTCACTTTCAATATTAAATACTCCACATGACATTTCATCTAGTGAATTATCATCCATTGAAAAACTAAGGCTCTCTACAAAGGGGTACTTCTTGTTGAACTGATAATATATCTGTTGTAGTAGCCCTTCTTGATTAAAATAATCTTTCTTAAATAAATTATGTGAAAATAATTTTTCTGCATAGTCTTCTTCTTTTGCCTTATTATTAAATTTCCTCTCGAGAGATTCAAAAATTAAAAATATTTTTTCCTCAAGAAAATCATGATAATGCTCAAGAATTCTTTCTTTGTACCATGTTGAAGTTTGTTGATAAAAAGGATGATCAAGATAATTCATTAATTCAATTATACCATCTATGTATTTTTCACTATTCTCACTACTAATCAAAGATTTTAGTAAAACAATAGCAATTTCATTAAACTTAATTAATATCTTGTATGCATTATGTGAATCATCAATTAAACGGGCAAGTTGCACATCCATAAGTTTAAGCAAACCTTTTATTTTATCATTAACCTCTTCCTCATTGTCAATTTTTTTTTTTAGCTCATCTAACACTTTGTCCTCTCCATTCGCCTTCCAAGTATCAGCAAAAGCTTTTTTAAACTGAGTTGAGAACTCATCTTCATAAAAACGTTCCTTTAAAGATATCACATGTTCATACCTTGATTCCCAAATAATTAAAAGTCTTTGTATTATTAAACTTGGTATCCCCTCTTCTATATCCTTCAAATATTTAATTCTCTCTAACAATAACCCAGGGTTATTAGTGGTCCATTTTTTTAACTCTTTCATATCAGAGTCATTTAAAGTATTTTTTCCGAATTGATTCTTAAATTTTTTTTCAGAAAAATCATTTTGTGATAATGATAAGCTAAAATATTTAAAATAGTGAAGTTCATTGAAAAGCGCATTCTTACTATTTACCTCTTCTATTTTAGAAAGATAGTCAATGACTTTTTTGATTCTACTTGGTGTTTTTTTGCCTTTATAATCTTCTTTTTCTCGTTCTTCATATTTAGCCCTAACCCTTTCAACAATTACACTCCTTTCTTTATCTTCGGTTACCTGAATAATACTTTCATAGAGAAATTGATGTTCTTCATCATTCACATAATCTATCAGTTCCAACAAAAAGAAGTGTTTGATATTAATTTCACCTAATACATCAGGTAGCAGTAATTTGTTGAGAAAGTTATTGGACAACCTTTTAATATCTCTCAGATTTTTAATAAAATCCTTTACCAATGGTAAATTAATTGTTTGTAAAAGTTTTTTCTTTTTCTTATCGTCAAACTGTTCCCCAAAAAGTACCTCCATTTTATCTTTTAGATGCTCTTGTAAAATCTCAATCAATTTACCTGAATCAGGCATTGGCACTTTAAACTCTAATTGAAGTATTTTTTCCAAAAAAGTATGTGCTTTCTTTTGAGACAGTTCATCTCCAATGAGTTCTACTATATATTCTCGATCATAACTTAATAGATAAATAGTGTTGGGGAAGTCGGCAATGATCCGAACAAGCTTTAAAACATCCACTATTTCACTCTTACGTAATCTATCTAAATCATCAATCGTGATGATAAATGTCTTACCCGATTTTTTAATGGCTTTTTGTAACGTGTCAAACCTGGTTTTAAAATCTTTAGGCGCACTTGTGATAAAATCATTTATGATTTGAGTCTTAAGAAATGTTTTTTCTATGGTCCTAAAGTGCTTACCATATTGAGAAACTTCACGAGAAAGTTGAGTGTCAAAAGGTCTGACTTTTTGTTCGAGCAAACCAAAAAAATTAGCTACCAATGCATCTGTATTACTAAAATACCAGGGCGTGAAATCAATAAATAGGGTTTGTTGAAGAAAGATTTTGTGTTTTTTTCTATTGCCTTTAAAAATTTCGTTGCCTTCTTTTTTCTTGAGCTGCTCTTTCACGAGGTGAATCAATGATGTCTTACCTGATCCCCATTCACCATTGATTCCTATGACTACCGAATACTCTGACCTAATTTTAACAATTGTTTTGGCCAACTCTTTAGCAAAAATAGTTCTACCAAGCTGATCATTATCTATCTCTTTACCTTGCTCATCTTTTTCGTTGAACTTATCAAGGGACAAATCAAAATCCAGAAAAACTTCGCTAGTCGGTGGGTCAATTGATAAATTCCGGTAAATTAAAACGAGTACTTTTGCTATATAAACCACCCACAACAAATCCCAATAAGCCAGCCCCCACTTAAATTGGAAGAAAAACCAGTCTGGTTTACCAAAGCTATAGTAAAGATATAGCCCTATAATAATAAAATCGATGGCTTTGAACTTGGGAAATCGCTTGACATATAGAGGCACTACAACTAAAAATGCTATGAAGAATACACTCTCGAAGAGAGTATTCCATTCAAATGTTTTTTGTTGTAAATAGGGAGAAATCTTGCTGATAAACCAGCTTTCTATTTTATCCTGAAGGAGAAAGAAAATCAGGAAAAAGAAGAGGGTATACACCAACCGATAGATATAAGTAACCCAAGGTAGTTGCTTAACCTTTTCTGGCAGCTTGCGATATTGAGCCGCAATCCAAGCCTGGCAATAAATTATGAAAGATTTCATCAGCAATTTTGGTTTCAAGAATTCACAGCATCAGATACGTAAATATACACAAACCTGAACACTAAAGAAATTCCCGAAAACTGCATACCTCATCACTTCTCAAAATGCCTGATAACGTGGTTTGCCAACTTTGGGTGATAGACTGCAAATAGCGTTATTAGGCATTGTCATCACTTTCTTTGAGACAGGAGCAAATATATTCTTCTGTGCCGTCTCACGCAGACATATGCGTCTTTTTCACTTGATAATCTTGATTGTCTATTCTTTTTAAAACCAGTACTTTATCAACAACTATCTGGTAAATTTTATAGACTTGGCTATTTTTTCTGCAGTCTCCTTCAATCTTTTAGGTACCGATACCTGCACCATTACCTTTCCTACTTTGTGAAATACCCTGAATGACGCATCCTGCTCTTCAATGATCATCATCCCATTTTCTGTTTCCTTTGCCTTTACAATATTTTCTACTAACCGTCGCTTCATTATTTTTTTTAAATCTGACAGATTCTTAACATCCTCTTTCATAGCACTCACCAGCACCTCTACGGCTGTTTTATAACCTGACACTTTCCGGGAAACCGAATAGACATAACGAGTATTCACCATCACTTGGCTTCGTTGGGGTATCAAAATGGTAAAGCCCATTTTTTTATTCTTGTAGCTCACCAAATCAATGGAACCTTCTTTTTTGTGGTTTATAACTTTGGGGTCACTTTTCATGCTATTTGTACTTGCATAGGAAGCAAGCGCACACGCAAACATGATGGTAAATGTAAAACTCAATCGTCTCATTCTTTATGTTTTGTTTTAGAGTATATTTAAAAATTAGTTTTTCTAACTGATTTCAAAGGTGAAACAGAGATCGCCTTCGGCTAAGTTATAATCTGGGCTAAAAAGGCGATTTTTACGCGCTGACATCAGTAATTTTTGCGTCAATAGCTTGCATCGCTGTTGGCTGGCTCAACATCCACTGGATGTTGCCATACTTAAAAATATACTTCATCAGCACAAAAAATTAGTTTGCCTGTTTATTTTCAAAGGTGAAACAGAGCTTATCATACAACTCCGTTGTATAAACGGTTCATCATTTTTAACTCTGAAGACAACATTTAAACATACTCTTAGTTGGAGATATCAGCGCCTCCTAAGCGTATATTTATCAAGCACTAATGTTTCTGCAAAAAAGACAAAAGGGTATTACAAATATTGCAATTCAGGGTAAATACGTTTTCTTTTGGGGTAAATGAAGGAAAGTTTTTGGTGAATATCCCATCTAAATCAACCATTGCTCTTTCAAAGCTTTAAACCTGGAACGACTCACTGGTAGCTGTTCACCATTGCTCAACATCACGGCATACTTCCCCCCTGCGGCACTCAAAAACTCGGTAACCTCTCGCATATCCACCAAATAAGATTTATGAATGCGTTGAAAAGATTCTGGTAAAAGCTGCTCGAGTTTGTCTAGTGACTTATTGTGCAATTCTTTTTGCCCATTTTTAAGAAAAACCTCGGTATAAATTCGCGCCCCCTGAATGTAAAGCACATCCTCAAGATGAATCAAATGCTGGCGTCCTTTTTTGGCTATGGCCAAATATTTTAGTTGCTGCACTTCTGGCGTGACTTGTAGGTTTACCCGATCCAAGGCTTTGTGCAGGCGAGTTTCGTTGAAGGGCTTGGGTACAAAATCCAACACGCCATATTCAAAAGCGGTGATTGCTTTTTCTTTATAAGCCGAAATGATAATAGTATGAAAAGGTTGAGCCACCATGTTTTGCAATATCTCAAACCCATCATCGCCATTCAGATTCAAGTCCAGCAAGAGCAAATCCACTTCGTTTTGCTGCAAATACACTTGCCCATCTACCAAAAAAGCACAATGGTGGATCTTTTTGGCAGCATTACCAAAGTAAGCTTCGGTCATCCGATGGATACGACGGGCAATCATCGCTTCGTCTTCTATAATAAGTATATGCATTGTATTCAATGATTTAAATGGTTGATATTGCACCAAGCCATTTTTTAGTTCTCAAAAATGATAATACTGGTTTCCCAACCTTCAGCGGCGGGCTTTGACTCGAGTTGCCATGCATCGCCAAAGCTTTCCTTCAGGCGAGAACGAATGTATTTGAATCCAGTACCTTCCCGCTCAGACGTTTTTGTACTTTTGAGTCGGGCAATGGTAGTAAGGGTATATTGTTTTTGTTTGGCTGAAGCTTCAAAAGTCAAGCGAAATACAAACGTACCATCTGGCTGGGGAATGTTATGTGTAATACCATTCTCGACAATAGTGTGCAATACCGCAGGTGGAATTTTTGCCTGTGTATCAATGTCCGAATCTTCCCACACATATTTAATTTCTTTGCGATAGCTCATTACTTCCAAATGTTTTTTGCACAAATCAATTTCTTGCTGGATAAAAATTAGTTGTTCGTCGGCAATGTCATTCAATATTTCAAACTCTCCTGCCAGGGCTTCTATAAATGTGATACTCTTCTTAGGTGACACTTCTATCCATTCCATTACCGAGGTAAGGGTATTCATAATAAAGTGGGGCTGAATATGCCTTTTAAGCAATTCGTTTTGCAAACGGGCCGAACGCAACAAAGACGCCTCATAAGCTTTTCGCTGTTCTTTTGTCTTTTGGGCCAACAAATACAAAATGGCTACCACAATGAAGGTAAACCCAATGAAAAGGTTGATATCGTAATTGAAAAGCAAATGATTGAAACCGTAAGACAGGAAGTAGTTGATCCATACTACCAACAACAAAGCAACTAAAATTACCCAACCTCCTTTTCGCTTGAGATAAATCGCATACAAAGAAATCGCAATAGAAACCATCAACATCCATTGACTCATTCGTTGGGGGCCCAAATCGCTTCCTATGGCATAAAAAAAGGTAGAAGCAACGAGCACCAGTGCTTGTCCTCCCGCCCAAAAATACCATCGAGGCAGTTCAAAATGTAGACATAAAAAGAACGGGATAAAAAAGGCCAGACACCATGTCAATGATCCAATCACCCACAAGCGACTATAATGAAAGTAGTAAGGGTAGTTGTAATAAAACTTGAGGTATTCCATCATCATTAGCCCAAAAAAAAGCAAACACACAATGCTAAATATCAATTTGGGGTAATCGCGCTGTTGGTTGATAAACAACAACAAATAATATAAGGCAATAATAAGATAAGCACCTCCCAGCAAAAACATAAAGGCGGTGGTTTTGAGATCGTCTATGGCTGGTGACATATAATCAGTCAACAAGAAAGTGACCCAGCTCCCCCGATTTGGCTCCTGATATTTCGCCAAACGCAGAGCCAATGTGTGTTCTCCTTGTTTACACAATGAATCGGGCAGTAATACCTGACTAATAAAACGGCCAGGCTTTTCGCTTTGGGCATCATTTCCCAATACGCCATTTTTATGCACCAATACTCCATCCCAGTAGGCTTCGTAGCTGCCCAGCGAAATAATTTGCAACCCTTTGTGCTGGATTCCCTGAATAGGTTTGGTCAGGGTAGTTTTAAAACGCACCCAAAACCGCCCTTCGGTTTTGCTAAAAATACTGATAGGTTGAGGGTTCCATTGGCTATCGTTGAGCTTTGGGTCAGCCCAGGCCAAATTATCGCCTGCCTTAAACAGCCTTTTCTGATAGTGAAAGTGGACTCGCTTTTTACAGGCGCCAAGTCCTATCACTATAAACAAACCCAAACACATTTTGATGAGCTGATATTTCATAACAATGAAGATTTTCATTTTTTCAAAGGTACAGCCATTTTCAGGAAAACGAGTGCGGTTGGGAAGGCTACGGTGCCACTCGGAAGCTATTACTTTTAAGTAGCCTTGAAGCACCCTATCATTGGGTATTCAATTTTTTCAAACCGTTTTCAAAACCCAATTAATCTATGAAAAATCTTGTAATTATTTTCGCTTTCCTCAGTACTTTTTCTTTGGCCGGATGGGCTCAACAAGAGGCATTTAGCACCGAAAAAGCCGACGAAATACTTCAGAAAAACATCCAAAAACATGGAATGGTAGGCATCGTAGCCGGCGTATACAAAGATGGTAAAGTAGTTTGGCAAAATGGTGCAGGTTATCGTGACCGAGAAGCTAAAATTGCAGCCAACGCTCAAATGCTTAACCGTACTGCTTCTATTAGCAAACCAATGACGGCTATTGCCATCTTACAATTGTTTGAACAGAAGAAATTAGGGCTGGATGATCCCGTGCAAAAGTATTTGCCTTACTTCCCCAAGAAAAAGAAAGGCACCATTACCATTCGTCATTTACTCCATCATATTTCGGGCATTGGGGCTTACCAAAAGCGTAAGAATGCCTTTAACACCAAAAACTACCCTACCCTTGAAGAGGCCATTGGGGTATTCAAAAATCGTAAGTTATTAAATAAGCCCGGCGAAGCCTATCATTACACTACCTATGGTTATGTAGTACTGGGAGCCATCGTCGAAAAGGCTTCGGGTATGACTTACCGTGATTATATGAAAAAGAATATTTGGGACAAAGCAGGCATGACGCATACCGATGTAGAGGTATTTGGACAATCGTACAACAACAAAGCAAAGTTGTACCGAAAAACTCGCAAGGGCGAAATAGTGGAAGATAAAAATACAGATTTAAGTATCAAAGTTCCAGGAGGAGGCGTCCAATCTACGGTAGGTGATTTGCTTAAATTTGGTCAGGCAATTTTAGAACATAAACTCATCAAGCCTGCTACTTTCCAAATGATGATCACTCCTTCGGGTATCAAAAAACGAGGCAACCCTTATGCAATGGGCTGGTTTGTTTATGGCCGTAAAGATCAACCCTCAGGCCTTTGCATCGGACATAGTGGCTCTCAGTCGGGTACTTCTACTCAATTATTGATCTATCTAGACAAGAAAACAGTAGTAGCTACTTTGTGTAATACCGCCGGGGTTTGGCCACAGGTAGTCGGCCTTACTGTTGACCTGGCAATGACTACTTTTTAAACATATCACATTAATTACTATAAACCTTATCCCCATGAAAAATCATGTGATTATTAAAATAAGCCTTGTGCTTTTGTGGTGGCATTTTGCCACCGCAGGGCTGGCTCACCCAATCACTTCTACCAACGCTCCTAAGTCTGTTTATCCATTGGCTGGTTGTAAATCGCTCATTCACGCGATTTTGGCCAAGGATGTCAATCAAGTGAAAAGTTTACTCAAAAAAGTGTCGATCAATTGTGTGGATCGAAACCCTGATAGACGAAAGGTGGCAGATTTGTATAAATCAGGAACATATTACATAGAAGATCCCGAAACTCCCTGGGGGGCTGCAGCTCGGGTAGGTGATGTAGCCATTGGTAAGCTGTTGGTAAGCGCAGGCGCCGATATTCGCTTTCAAGGGCCTGATGATCCTCCTGCTCTTTTTATCTCGGCTGCTTTTGGCCGCTTGGAATATGTAAAATATTTATTGAACCTCGGGTTGTCCCCTACCCAGATGACACCTAATGATGGCACTCCATTAATTGTCGCTGCCTTTCGAGGTCGCACTTCAGTAGTCCAGTACTTATTAAGCAAGGGTTCCAGACTTAACTTTACGACTTCCAATCAAGGAAACGCGCTTATTGCCGCAGCCAATAATGGACACACCGAAACCGTAAAGCTATTATTAGAAAAAGGGGCTCAGATTAATCAAATATCACCAAACCAAGGCAATGCGCTTATTGTAGCCGCCAATAATGGACACACCGAAACGATCAGGTATTTATTAGAAAAAGGGGCTCAGATTAATCAAATATCGCCAAACCAAGGAAGTGCACTCATTGTAGCCGCCAATAATGGACACACTGAAACAATAAAGTTATTATTAGAAAAGGGCGCTCAGATCAACCAAATATCGCCAAACCAGGGGAGTGCGCTCATTGCTGCAGCTAATAATGGGCATACCGAAACCGTAAAGTTTTTATTAGGAAAAGGTGCTCAGGTGAATCAAATCTCCAACAATCACGGAAGTGCGCTTATTGCCTCGGTAAACAATGGGCACACCGAAACTGCGAAGTTTTTATTAGAGAAGGGCGCTGATCCTTACGTTGAGGCACCCGATGGTAGCAATGCCTTTGAGGTGGCCCGTAAGTCTGGCTCTCGCGCCATTGTGAGGTTATTGAAAAAGTATACAAAGTGATTTTACTTGGTAGAACGAAAAAATAAGTTAGCCCAAACATTCAAATACTTAAAAATATGGCTTGAGCATAACTAGAAGTTATGCTCGCTGATTTTGAGCTGATTGCCTCCGGCGGCCTACTTTTTTGAGGCCAAAAAAGTAGGCAAAAAAGCCTGGACAGCATAAGCTCACCCACAAGGCCAGTCCCCTCGCGATGCTGACCTCCCCCCGCGAGCAAAGCAACGAGAGTTACTGTACTTAGTCAAGGCTTTTTATCATCTTTAACTTTATAACCTAAAAGCCTGAGTCATCCCAAATTTTTGGGGTGATTTTTTATTCAAGCTAATAATCATTTTTTTATTAAAAACACTTCTTGAACATTACCACCTTTCATTTCGCCTTATTTTGTAGGCGTTAAGAACTTGAAAAATGGAGCGATTAAAAAATGATCACTGACATCCCAGCTGGTGCAGCTGATTTTATGCGAAGGGTGGAATGTTTAATTATTTTCAGCATAATGCAGCAAGTTTAGCCAACACAAAATACAGCAACAAGGTTTAAACGAAAAGGTAAGACTTGAGCTCTACTCTGTGGTCCTTCGCAAATAACAGCCCTCTTAGGTTGTCATCTCCATTGGTGTATTTTGAACAAAATATTAGGACTTGGGAGGACTAATGTTTGTTAGTAGACTTTAATAACTGGATTATTTTTTAGGCACCAATGCCTTTATTTTCCTATGCAGTGGTATACCATCACCAAAGGGCCTTACTCACTGATCGCCATATTTGATGATTGGTTTTATAGTCATCAATTTTTAAAAATCACAATGCTAGTTTCCCAACCTTCTGGAATAAGCTTTGACTCTAGAGTCCAGGCATCACCGTAGCTTTCTCTAAGTCGGGAACGAATGTACTTAAAGCCTGTACCTTCTCGTTCAGTTTTTTTGGGGCTTTTGATTCGGGCAATGGTCCTGAGTGTATATCGTTTTTGTTTGGCGGAAGCCTCATAGCATAATTGAAAAGTGAAAGCCCCCTCAGGCCGAGGAATATTATGACTCATACCATTTTCTACAATGGTGTGCAATATCGCAGGGGGAATTGTTTCGTGGATGTCAACCCCTTTATCTTCCCACACGTACTTGATTTCTTTGCGATACCCCATCACCGCAAGGTGTTTTTTACACAAATCTATTTCCTGGCTAATCGGAATGAGTTGTTGATCGGCAATGTCATTGAGAATGTCAAACTCCCCTGCCAGCGCTTCTATAAACTCTATGCTTTTTCGTGGTGATACCTCTATCCATTCCATGACCGAGGTAAGGGTGTTCATAATAAAGTGAGGTTGGATATGTTTTTTGAGCAGTTCGTTTTGCAAACGAGCCGAGCGTAACAAAGATGCATCATATGCTTGGCGTTGTTCTTTGGTCTTTTTTGCAATCAAATACAGCGTAGCCAACACTAATAGGGTAAAGCTTAAAAAAAGATTGATGTCATAGTCATATAACACATTCCCAAAATTATAGGATAAAAATTGATTGAATAATCCAATAGAAACCAGCACCAATAGCATTGTCCAACTATCTCTGAGCCTTGCAAACACAGCATAAATTACAATACAGAGCGAGGTAATATAAACAACTAAGCTGGTAACTTGGGTGGTAAAATCACTGGTCAATCGGTAATTGACTGCAATAAAACAGAGCGCCAGAAAATAAGCTCCCATCAAATAACCCTTATAGGGAACCTGAAAATAAAGGCTTAAAAACAGAGGTACCAAAAAAGCAATCAAGAGGGTGAGCAAACCTATAGTTAATAACCTATACCACTGGAAATAATATGGATAGGCATAGTAAAACTTAAGGTATTCCATCAAAATCAAACCTAAAAAACTAAAACACATCAGGCTGCAAATGAGTTTAGAAAAATCATTTTTTTGATTGATAAACAACAAAAGGCTATAAATGGCGGTGATGAGATAGGCTCCCGCCAAAAAAAACATAAAAGCGGTTATTTTTAGGTCACGTCGCACAAAATGAATATACTCTCCTACAAAAACCGCTGATTGCCATAAACGCCCCGTGTAGTAGTTTTGGGTTATTCTCAAAGCCAACACATGTTTTCCGCGGCTACTTAAAGAATCAGGCACCAATATGTGACGTACAAAAGTGCCTGCTTTTTCTTCTGCTCGGTTATTGCCCAAATGTCCATTTTTATCAATCAATACACCATCCCAGTAAGCTTCATAGGCCCCAAATACAAACAATTGTAGCCCCTTGTGCTTGAAATTATCGGTTTGCTCATTAAAATCCACCTCAAAACGTTGCCAATATTTATTGTTTAATGGGCGCTGGTTTTTCCAATGATGATCCTTAGAAGCCGGGTTTGACCACGCCAAATTATCCCCAGTTTTTATCCCTTTATTTTTGGACATGATGAGTACTCTTGTTTCACAAGAAGTCAACATCCATATTGAGGTTATTAGTAAGTAAAATAGGTTGCGGTAAATCTGCATATTATTAATACTAAGTAAGTCGCCAGACAAAACTATCCATACTTTATGGTTGAATGGTTAGATGGCCAAATGGTTCCGCAATGCGGGTCAGAAATAGCAAAAGAGCCCTATAACCATTTAGCCATATTTAATTGTATCCAGGTAAGTACCACTCAAGTCTTTGGTCTTAGTGCAACGAGACCAAAGAAACCATTGCTTGGTCTCCCTTCGGTAAGACCAGGCAAGAGGTGGGTATTTGAAAAATTTTGGCGTAGTCATAGAAATGTAAAAAACTTAGTTTACAAAGTAGTACTTACTATAAGTCAAGATAACTTTATATTCAAAGATACCACAACCTACCTGAAACCTGATGTCATTGGGAAGTCTCTTGTGCCATTGGGAAGCTATCCCTTCTCAACTTTCTTCTTCTTCTCTAACATTGTGCTGTTGAAAATTTTAAAAACAGTATATAACCATGAAAAATTTAGTAAGTAATGTTGTCATTAGCTTATTAGCTATTTACCAAATCTCTTGGGCACAATCGTCCAATACCACAACTCAAAAGGCCAATAGCCTAATAAAAGAATATGTGCAGCTAAAAACGGCATTGGGTGCTTCAGCTGCGGTTTATAAAGAAGGTAAACTCGTTTGGAAAGGTGGCGCTGGATACCTTAACCCAGCCCGTCAAAAACCAGTAAACAGTGAAATGCTGCATAGAACCGCCTCTATTACCAAGTCTATGACTGCTGTAGCTGTGATGCAACTCTACGAACAAAATAAGTTGCGTTTAAATGATCCTATTCAAAAATACTTGCCTTGGTTTCCTACCAAAAAGAAAGGTACCATCACTGTCAAACATTTGCTCCAGAACTCATCGGGTATCAAGGCTTATAAAAACCGTACAGAAGCTCGAAATCAGAAAAACTTCCCCACTTTGCGAGACGCCATTGATGTGTTTAAAGACCGAGAATTGGCTCACAAACCAGGAACGTCTTTTCGTTATACCACTTATGGTTATGTAGTATTGGGAGCAATCATAGAAAGTGTGTCGGGTATGCGTTACCGAGATTACATGAAGAAAAATGTTTGGGATAAAGCGGGAATGTCGCACACGGATGTAGAAATTTATGGTAAAAAATACGCCAACAAGCCTGGCTTATACAAAAAAAACGCAAAGGGGCAGTTCGTTAAAGATGATGATACCAATCTAAGCCTCAAAATTCCAGGTGGAGGAGTACAATCTACTGCAGAGGATTTGGTTAAGTTTGGTCAGGCGGTTTTGGACAATAAACTTATCAAGGCTTCTACGTTAGATTTGATGATGCAAGACCCTAAACTACCTAATACCTGGCTGTTTCCTTACGGAATGGGCTTGTTTTTAGCGGGGGGTAAAGACCAACCTTCGGGCCGAATCATTGGACACAGTGGGTCTCAATCGGGCACCTCAACCCAATTGTTTATTTTTTTGGACAAAAAAGTAGTAGTATCGGTAATGGTCAATACTGGGAAAGTTTGGTTAGCAGCATCTACGCTGGCCAGCGAGTTGGCCGAATTGGTAATTGATGCACCCATCAAAACCACCGAAGAATCACTCTGGAAAATCATTCACACTCGAGGTTCTAAGGCAGGCATCCAATGGCTTAAAGCCCAACAATCGAAGGGAGTATCTTTTAATGAAAGACAAGTGAATAACTTAGGTTACTATTTACTCAGAAGAGGTCAAATTCGCCCAGCAATAGAGTTATTTAAACTATATGTGCATATGTTTCCCAAATCGTGGAATGCTCAAGATGGTTTAGGAGAAGCTTATTTAGCCGCTGGTAACAAGACGTTGGCTATTCAGCATTATCAAAAATCAGTAGAGATGAATCCTAAAAATACGGAAGGAATGAAGGTATTAGAAAAGCTAAGGAATAAGTAGCTCTTGAGTGATGGTTAATTATGAATGATTAATTTAAACCGTACACTCGTTTTTATTTATTAATCCACTTAAAACACTCACTATCAAGAGCATACAAATAATATTCAGAAAAAACTTTTTCCAAGTAGTTGGTATCACTTTGTTTAAACACCAACAAGGTTAAACTAAAAAAGCTATTCATTCTCAAGAGAGAACGAATAGCTTTTTTTAGTATGTAGTTTTAAGTCTATTACTTGGCAGACTTCAATGACATAGCTATTTTTTCTGCCAACTCCTTCATTTTTTTAGGCACCGATACCTTTGCTTGTACCTTGCCGGTACGGTGATATACTGTCAATAAAGGACCTTGTTCATTAATAGCCATAAAACCACCTGCTGTTTTTTCAGCTTTGGTGATGTTTTTAGCCATCATATTACCCAAATCTTTTTTGTAATCTTCTACCGAATTTACTTCGCCTACCGCTGGATTTACCGACACATTTACTTCAAACATACCATCACTCAACACTTTTGAGTTGGTATACCCAAATTCTCCATCGGCCAATACTTTACCCGATTTGGGTACCATGATTGTAAATCCGATTTTTTTGTTTTCGTAGTTAGTAAGTTCCATATCCGCTTCGCTTTTCTTTTCGTCACCCGTATTTTTTTTCGTTTCGTTGTCAGCACTGGCAGTACTTGTCTCTCCACCTTCTTTGGTGTTAGATCCTCCACAAGAAGCTAAAGTAAATGCAGCAAATACGGTGAAAATCAAAATTAGTTTTTTCATTGTGTTGTTGTTTTTTTTAGTTAGATATTATAGCATCAAAAGTATGGAATCTTTCATCACCTCTTCAGGCTTTCTGGTTTAAAAATTTAAATTATTTTTTTGCTTAAATATGAAGCAGGTAAGGCTACTTATATTGCTATTCTTTCTAAAAAACAACTCATAAAAAAATCCCAAACGATTACGTCTGGGATTCTACTATCTTAAAGTCAAAGTGACTAATTTATCTTACGACTGAGCCATTTTGGATAGCTTCAGTAGGCGATACAAATTTCAATTTACCATCACTATCTTCGGCCATTAGTACCATTCCTTGCGACTCAATACCTCTCATTTTGCGAGGAGCCAAGTTAGCCAATACACATACTTGTTTTCCTACAATTTCTTCGGGGGTAAAGTGCTGGGCAATCCCGCTCAATACCGTGCGTACATCCACACCAGTGTCAAGGGTAAGCTTCAATAGTTTATCCGCTTTTTTTACCTTTTCGGCCGCGGTAATGGTAGCCACTCGAATGTCTAACTTCACAAAATCATCAAATACAATTTCATCTTTGATTGGCTCCATACTTTGCTCTTCTTCTTCGCTGTTATTATTATTCGCTTCCGCCTCAGCTTTATTGGCCTCGTCGGTTGCTTCCAATTTAGCAATTTGTTCCTGAATGGTTTTATCTTCTATTTTCTCAAATAGTACAATGGCTTTCTCTATAGTTTGGCCAGTCGTCATCACATTAATTCCTCCAGTTTCACTCCAAAGAATACAATTTGGGTTCCACTTAGAACGGTTCAGCATGTTGCGCAACTTCTCAGCAGTAAACGGCAAGAAAGGCTCACACAACAAGGCCAGATTGGCGGCCACTTGTAAGCTCAAGTGCAAAATAGTCTCAATGCGCTTTGCATGCTTCTTTTCGTCTGACTTCTGGTCCTCTTTATACAGCAACCAGGGAGAAGTTTTTTGCAAATACTGATTTCCCAACCGTGACAAATCCATTAGATGAGCCAAACCTTCACGGAACTTATATTCCTCGATGGCTTTTCCAATTTTGCCTGGAAACTCTGCCAAAGCATCTATCAACTCCTGATCTTCAGGCTCGATGGTATTCAAAGGCGGAACTACGCCACCATAATATTTATGGGTCAAAGCCACCGGACGACGTACAAAATTACCTAAGTTGTCGGCCAGTTCGTTGTTGTTGCGTTTCTGGAAGTCCTCCCAGGTAAACATACTATCGCTTGTCTCAGGAGCATTGGAAGTAAGCACATAACGCAATACATCTTGTTTGCCCTCAAATTCGCGCAAATATTCGTGCAACCACACCGCCCAGTTTTTGGAAGTAGAAATCTTGCGATCCTGCAAGTTCATAAACTCGTTGGCAGGCACATTTTCGGGCACTATGTAATCTCCATGGGCTTTGAGCATTGCCGGAAACATAATGCAGTGGAATACGATGTTGTCTTTACCAATAAAATGCAACAAACGGGTATCTTCGTCTTGCCAGTACTTTTTCCACTCGTCTTTGAGCGAGCCATCAGGGGCTTTTTGGTTAAAGTATTCTTTGGTAGCCGAAATGTAGCCAATAGGCGCATCGAACCACACATACAATACTTTACCATCAGAGTTGGGTAACGGCACCGGAATCCCCCAGTCTAAGTCACGAGTAATGGCACGAGGGTGTAACCCAGAATCTAACCAAGACTTACACTGCCCGTATACATTGGGCTTCCAGTCATCTTTGTGACCTTCTAAAATCCAGTCTTTCAGCCAAGGCTCGTACTGGTCAAGCGGCATGTACCAATGTTCGGTTTGCTTTTTTACCAAAGCTGCATCGCTTAAAGTAGAGCGAGGATCAATCAATTCATCGGGGCTTAGGGTAGTCCCGCAGTTTTCGCATTGGTCACCATAAGCATCAGGGTTCCCACACTTAGGACAAGTTCCCACGATCAAGCGATCGGCCAAAAACTGATTCGCAGTAGGATCATAAAACTGTTGGCTGGTTTTCTTTACCAATTTGCCTTGCTTATGCAAATCCAGGAAAAACTCTTGCGCCGTTTCGTGATGAATCTTACGAGAAGTACGTGAGTAGTTGTCAAACGTAAAACCAAATTCTTTGAAAGAATCACGGATGATTTTGTCGTACTTGTCTACCACTTCTTGTACAGTGATCCCTTCTTTTTCGGCACGAATGGTTACCGGGACTCCGTGCTCGTCGGAGCCACACACAAACATGACGTTTTCGCCCTTGAGTCGGAGGTAACGAACGTAAATATCAGCCGGGATGTACACTCCCGCCAAATGCCCAATGTGGGCTGCTCCGTTGGCATACGGCAAGGCCGCCGTTACCAAATGGCGTTTGTATTTTTTTTCCGTCATGTTGTTGGTTTGATTTAAATTTTTAGAATCTGTGAACTTTTTATTTGTTTAAATTTGGAGGGTTTTCGTCTACCCTCTAAAGGTTTGATTTAAAATAGGTTGCAAAGGTAGGAATTTTTTGGGATTAAGCTAGGGGTAAAGATTAAGTCGGTGTTATTTGTAGGTATTGGAATAGAGTTACACAGTTATCAAGCTTTCCAGCGAGTTTTTCCAAGAAAGACAAAGCATATTCTTGATTAATTTTGAATAAGAAATGAAAAACCTGTCTGTGCAACATCAGTTACAAACTATTCACCTTAGTCTATAATAAAGATAAGCTTTGTAGAAAGAAACATCCACTAAGTATAAGTTATACCCTCATTTCGATACTACTTCTAAAACTTTAGCTAACTTTGCAGGGTAAATAGATGTTCAAACTTTCATAACATTAAGTGATGACAAAAAAAGCAATAGGAATATTATTCTTGTTATTTTATGTGGCAATTGCCACCTACGGACAAACTGACACTTCAAAATCTAAGCGTACAGATAGTACCAATACAACCAGTACCTACACTATAAAGCCCAGCACTTCTCAAGGAGAAATCGGGCGCTTCAAAATAGGGGCAGGAGTGCTTTTCTTAAGAAACCCAATGATTAATAACGCCCTACAAACTCAATCATTTTTAGCCCCCAATATTGCCCTAGAATTCAAAGGAAAACGTTTTGGAGTAAGTATTGACCTTGGCTATTTTAAAGCCGAAAGTACCCTTGACACTACAATTTACAATGTAGGCAAAGGCTCTCTTACGCAATTTTTTGCGAATGCAAGCTTATTACAAACCCTTCCTCTCAATTCTAACATGTCTTTTAGAGGGGCTGCTGGTTTAGGGTATATTATCAACGATGTAAATGGATTTGGTTCTTTTGGGTCTTCTGGTGATTCAGGGCTTAACCTCAACTTAAGTGCAGGCTTGGAGTTTCACACCGCTTCTTCTTTCTCGTATTTTATTGAACTTGGTTATCGCCATTTCCGCTCGTCGGATCTTGGGCAATTGGGTGGCATCACTTTGAGTTTTGGCTTCATTATAGGTCCTAAACCTAAATAAAACTTTGTTTGGCGAAGCTAGTCAGTGATAAACTTGTCATATTATTATCCCTTTGCTTCATCTAAACTTGGAAAGATCAAACTGGGAACTCATACTAATAGCCGCACTAGTCATTTTTACTAAAAATCACCATAAGTTATGACTTTGTGCAACACCTCTTATTTCCTCCCGTTTTTTGGCTAAAGTAGCATCACTAAAAAACGAACTATATGAAACAGTTTTTCAAAATTTCAGGACTCATTCTATTATTATGTACTTTCTTTTTTGCGACAGATTCTTTTGCTCAGCGTGGTAAGAAAAAGAAAAAGCCAAGAAACTTTGGGTTGGAAAAGAAGCTGATTGGCAACTGGAACGCACAATCACAGCAAGCGTTTTATCCGCAAATTACGTTGAGCGCAGGCAATCGGGCTACGCTTGGTTCTATGGCAGGCAATCTCAATGGTACTTATGTGGTAAGAGGTCGTAAACTGATCATTAAAGGTAAACTAGAAGGTGCCCCTGCAAATGCTAAAAAACGCACTTTCCGATACAATGTGGTGAGCATTCAGGGTAGAACACTTACATTAAAGCGAAAAAACAAAATTTCAAGATATACGAAGTAGCCAAGCTACCCATGTTATGTCAAGTGTTCCGAAGGGTCACTTGACATATTCATATAAAAACAAGTCTCCAGACTTGTAGCCGAATGGCTTATTTTTCTATAAATAGTTTGCTGTGCAAAATCAGCCTGGAGACTGATTATTTATCCAATAGTTCAGAGTCACTCCTACAGAAGATTCTAAACAACATAAGGGGCTTTTTTCTTGCCTTATGGCAAGCATCACACAATTAAACCCTATCTATTTTACTACTTATAACCACAAACCTACCATTCATAAACTCAGACGTAAACCGAAATTTAAATTTTATTAGTTTTACCAGAGGTAAATCATCGTTTATGAAAAAACTATTGCTATTCTTCTTAATCCTGGGGCAGGTATCTTCTGCATTGGCTCAAGGCAAGGTGTATACTTCATTGGAGGAAGCCCTCAAAACACCAGAACAAGTGACTCAACTTCGCTTAGCACATCATCACTTTTCTACCTTTCCGCAAGACATTTTTCACTTCAAAAATCTGGAAAGCCTCAGTCTCATTTATTGCGACATTACTGAATTGCCAGATGAGATTGCCCAACTCAAAAAGTTGAAAGCGCTTGTTTTATCTTATAACCAGTTGACAAAACTCCCTAACGAAATAGGACAATTGACCAAGTTGCAAAAGCTCAGTTTGTATGCCAATAAACTCTCTAAATTGCCTCCATCTTTTGGTCAACTTAAGCAATTAACTTGGGTGGACTTAGGCAAGAATCAATTTACAGCTTTTCCTCCAGTACTTTTACAACTACCACATTTACAGAAAGTCAATCTATATAACAATCAGCTCAATACGTTACCTTCTGATATCCTAAGTTGGGCTCGTCAACACACACTTGATGTGCACAAAAATTCACTCCAACAAGTTGATCCGCAAATAGTTAAACAATTACATCAAGTAATGCATGTACCCTCTCCACCACCACCGCCACCACCTCCTGTAAAAAGCGAACGAACTCAAGGTAAAATACAGGCTCGTAAAGATTTTCAAAAGGGAATAATGCAGTTTGTGTTTTATGGTTATCCTGACAATCGTGAACAGATAGCTGTTTATGTCAAAGAATTGAAAAAAATAGGGATAACAGTACAAAACCGACGATACATCAGCGAAGAATGGGCGGAGGGTTACAATGATTTTATGCATAAAAAACTACAAGCCAAGCTGGGCAAAGATTATTGGATAAAACCCAATATCAAGGCTGATATGGCAGTAAATTACCACGTGCCTATGCTATCTAAGATAAACATTTTTACAGGTTCGGATGTCATCGATTTCACAGATTACTTTCGTCCTTTACTCAAAAAAGTAGTTCCGAAACGATTCAATCAAAAAGAAATTCATTTTGAAGTCACGGTAGACACCAGCCTCAAAACCCAAAAGGTAATCGTTACTCAAGGGGTATCATCAAGAATAGACCAAAAATGCATTCGGCTCTTGCTAAATGCTGCCTGGACAAAGCCCTACAGTTCTACTTACCTCAATCATTACAAGCAAGTAGTATTTAAGGGAATGGCTACTTTGTATGGGCAAATGTAGGCGGCATTCTATGATTTATGCCCTAAGTGCGTTTCTTTCAACCCTTCTACAAATTTCTCAATCAGTGCTTCGTCCCCATCAATAAGATTTTGGGTATGCTTAGAGGATTCCTCGTCTATGGCTTTGTGCTTGAGGCTCCATTGGGCCATAGAGGTGATCACGGGTAAAAGGTCTATGCCTTTTTGTGTGAGGCTGTAAATATATTTTTGCTTGTGGGTAGTATCTGGTTGCTTTTTGAGTATGTCCTGAGCCTCTAACATTTGTAAGCGATTGGTTAAAATGTTTGAGGATATCTTTTCATCGGACTGTAGCATTTCTCGAAAGTGACGCTTATTCCCAAGCATAATGTCACGAATAATCAATAATGTCCATTTGTCACCGAATATTTCAAGGGCTAAATTTATAGAGCAGCCAGATCGAGGTTCTTTTACCATTTCATTTGTTTTTGTTTCGTCATTATTTGCAAGTATAAATCATCTAGTGCATATTTACAACCAGTTGCAAAATACAATCAGTTTTAATTCAATTAAACCATCAAATAAAAACACGTGAATAGCACTACCAATAATATCGCATTTACTCCTCAACAACTGCAAACCATTTATGATGCAGTATTTAGAGATTCTACTGATCAACCCGGATTTTACTTTCAAGACTTTGGCAGTGAACTAGATTCGTCAACCTTTAGACAAAAGATGATTGCACTTAAAGAAGGACTTTCTAACATTTGCACACTTCGCTCCAACAAACGCCTCAACTTTCAGGGCATGGGACGATTCAATCATCAACATTCCAGTAGATTTCATCGGGACAGTGCCGAACCACATTCTTTTTTGATGTTGGGCTATGAACCTACCCAGGTAGAAAGTAATGTGTATGTAGCCGATTATACCAAATACATTGAGGAGCATCGCACATCTTTGGAGGCTTATTTTGGTGGCAGTCAAGACGTAAACACGGCAAACGATGAAGAACTACTTGCTCCCTATATTACCCAGTTGGCCCCTTTCCCTAAAAATCATTATCGCTTGTTGTTGGTAAATAACAGCAAATCATTTACAGAAAAAACATTGGGGGTATTTCATCGTGGCGAGGTGTTGCAATTGGTTGAAGGAGAAGATCGCATACTCAATTATATGATGTTGCATTTGTGCGACCAAAGCGTAGAAGAGCAGTATGATGAACTCACCATCAGGGATTTTATCAATACTGAGAAGGTGAATCGCTAAAATTTTATCAATAAACTGAAGAAATACACAACTTTATATGATGAACTTGTTGAAGGTTTCTCCAAATAATTTAAAATAACACTCTTCACGATATACATTGTTGCAAAAATGCTCATTTAGCACGGCTAAACGCTGCTTTTTGCGCCTCGTCTATCGCAAAAACTGAAAATTTTACTCTTAAAGAAAAAACCTTAAACAAGTTCGGTGATTGAGCATCGTGAAGAAAAAAACTAACAAAATGCATTCTAAACAAATCCTACGTTATTCCTGTATTCTATTGCTACTTGCATTCACAAGTGCTTGTGGTGGTCAAAGTAATTCCACTTCAAAAACTACGAAGGCACAAACCAGCGTGAGCAAAGCAAGCACTACATCATTACTAAAGTTTACTACTGGTATTCGTGCTATTTTCGAGGATAGCCAAGGCAATACTTGGTTTGGAAGCCATGCTGAAGGGGTCGCGGTGCTCAAAGCCAATCATAATGCGTTTGGGTTTACCTCAAATGAATTCACTTATTATGATGAAAAAGATGGCTTAAGTAATCGACAGATTAGGGCAATCTATGAAGATAAAAATGGGGCAATTTGGTTTGAAACAGGTAATGGCCTTAGCAACTATGATGGAAAAACAATCACCAAACGTACTGATAGAAATTATCAGGCAAAAAACCAGTGGCAACTCAACGATCACGATCTTTGGTTTAAAAGCGATGAGATGAGTAGCTACAATGAACAAGAAGGACATCCAGGAGTCTACCAATACGATGGTCAACAGTTGACTTACCGAGCCTTTCCCATAAAACTCAAAATAGGTCAAGAAAATTATTATTCGATAACCACACCCTTCGTCAAAGGTAAAAATGGAATGGTTTGGTTTGGTACCTATGGAGCTGCTATTGGATATAACGGATCAAAATTTATCATTATAGATAATGCCTATACTGGCCGCACCAAGGAAAACGGTTTTTTGCATATTCGTGGATTGATGGAAGACAGTAAAGGTCACCTCTGGATTGCCAACAACGGCATTGGTATGTTGAAATATGATGGTGAAAAAATAATTGATTTTACGGCTCAACATAAACTCCGAAAAGGTGATACCAAGGGTAATACGCTCCACCGAGTTTTTTCTGTGGGAGAAGATAACCAGGGAAACATTTGGTTTGGCACCTACAAATCGGGGGTTTGGCGATATGATGGACAAACGCTCAAAAATTTCACAGCAAAGGACGGCCTTTACAGTGAGCATATTTGGACCATTTACAAAAGTAAAAATGGAGAAATGTGGTTTGGTGGAGCCAGCCCAAGTGGGGTGTATAAGTTTAACGGTACTGCTTTTGAAAGAAAGTATTAAAATAGATAAACTCAGGAAATTCTCTCAAATCTTTGGTCTCACCAATAGGGGGATCAAAGCCTCTATAAGAAGTGCTTAAACGTTTTACTTGAGTTCAAAGCTTGCTCACGCAAAGTCAGTTACAAACTGACTATTTCATTACTTCTTCTAAGTTTCCGCTTTGCTCAAACTTAGAAGAGCAGAGGATCAAAGCCTCTATAAGAGGTGCTTAAACGTTTTACTTGAGTTCAAAGCTTGCTCACGCAAAGTCAGTTACAAACTGACTATTTCATTATTGCTTCTAAGTTTCCGCTTTGCTCAAACTTGGAGGAGCAGAAAAGTAAACACATCCTCCGCCGCAAGCGGCACCTCCTTCAAAGGAGGAGTTTACATGCTACTCTGAAAGATTATAATGCATATAATCCTTATTTTATATAATGTCTATTACTTCTAAGTTTCTGCTTCGCTCAAATTTAGAAGAACAGAGGGTCCTGGAGATGCTTAACTTTCTAGCACCTCTCCTTCTTCAAAAACCACCATTTGCTCCTCGTTTAAACCCAATGAAATTTCCAGACGAAAAGGCATTTGCAACAATGTAGGATTGTTGATCATGATTTTATGCTGAGCCGAGGTAAGATTGTAGATTTTAAATTGAACCTGAGTTTTTTCTTCCTCCTCTAAAGTAGATTTTACAATCAATAAATAGCCCACTAACATCGCCAGTTCGGCAATGGGCTGCATACCTTTGATGAGGGCATAGAGCGCCTTTTGAGCCGCAAATTTGTCTAAGCCTTTATCGGGCTGACCCAGCGCGAGGGTAGTTATTAGTTCGGTTTGGCCATCTTCATAACTAATTCTTTCGGCTTGCTCCTTAAGCCACGATTCGCTCCTCGCAGTTAGTTCATCAAGAATCTGATCTTCTGATACATTGATTTGTTGCCAAAACTCAAAAATTTTATCCGTATAACGATGCTCGTTTTGATTTTGCTTTTGGGAATGGTTTTTACGTGGTCTCATCGGGTGTATTCGTTTTAATGGTAAAGCCTAATTCATCAAAAAATATAGCCAGGGTTTGTTTAACCTGGGTTTCTTCCTGTTGGGTATCTGTACCAAAGTGCCCCATCATGTCCAGGTCTACCCCTTGGTTACCAATCACATCACCTGTTTTGAGCAACGAGGAACGACTATACTGTGCCCGAATAGAAGGCGCTCTGCTCGGTTTCTTGATTTCTAAACCTGGCATATTTTCTATCTCGTCAGGCACCTCCCATATCGAGGTTTTTTCTATGTCCAGTTGCTTGAGGTTTTTAAGATTGACTAACTCCTCAGGCAATTCTTTGATTCTGGTTCCTTTGATACTAATTCCTCTAAGGTTGGCGAGGCTCAGCAATTCCTCTGGAAACGACTCGAGGCGGGTATTGCTCAATACAATGTATTGTAGATTTTGCAATTGCTGTATTTCCTTAGGCAATTCTTTGAAATTTAGATAGTTGCATTTTAATAATTCTAAACTCTGCAACTGGCCTATTTCGGGTGGGAGCAAGTCTACCTCTGTAGAGTTCAGGTCTAGCAGCTGTAGTTTGGTAAGTTGGCTAATTTCGGGTGGTAATGACTTCAAGCGGGAATGATCTAAGTATAGTTGCTCCAGATTGGCAAGCTGACCAATTTCGGGAGGTAATTCTTTAAGGGTTGATTGTTGGATCAACAAGATTTCCAGTTTTTTCAGGTTGCCTATTTCGGCAGGCAAAGTCTTAATCTTACATCGCGATAGATCCAAGGTTTTGAGATTGGTTAGTTTCCCTATTTCGGGGGGTAATTCACTAAATATGGTACGACTCAAATTAAGGCTTTGTAAATTGGTTAAATTACCAAACTCGGGCGGAAAATTTATCACCTCAGCATATCTCAAATTCAGGTTTTTCAGCTGCTTAACTTTCGTCAGTTCTACTGGAAAATCAGGAAAGTCTGCAGCAAGTAATTCCAGGGTTTCTAATCGAGGAAACTGCTCAATACCCGCTGGTACATTGTCTGATAAACTCAAATCTAATTTGGTAAGATTAACCAATTGAGATACTTCAGGTGGAATTTTCTCGATGAAGTTATTACCCATCACCAAAGTTTGCAAGTTGGTAAGTTCACAAATAACCTTAGGCAACTCGGTTACATTGGTCGTTTGTATATCCAGTACTTCCAAATTAGTGAGTTGGCCTAGTTCTGCAGGCAGGGTTCTAATGCAAGTATTACTCAAATCCAACAACCTAAGTTTAGATAGTTGACCTAGCTCGCCAGGAAGGCTACTAACTCTCGAATCCTGTAAATCCAATAATTCCAGGTTGACCAACTTTGCTATTTCAGGCGGTAAAGCCGTAAAATATTCCGCATTTAGACTTAAGGATTTCAATTGCTTTCTCTCTTCAGCAAGCTGGGGATTCGTATCATCTTTGAGAAAAGTTTCCAGCGCTTCTTGAGTCGCAAATTGTGGCATTTCATTCTCCATTATTTGATCATTATTCGTTGTTGTAGTCGGTTTATTTGTTGCTTAATTTCATCAATTCTTGTCCAAAACACAATGATTTGAACAGTAAACCCATTATTTCGGAATAGAATCACTCCCTTTTTCCCGCTTGATTGAAAACCCCAGTTCTCCTATAAAGAGCACCAATGTGCGCTTGGCTTGCTCTATCTCTTGATGGTTTTCGGTTTTGAGATGGACAATCACGTCTAGTTCTACACCTTTGGGAGCGTAGTTGGGCTTTTTAGTAACCCTTGGGCGATAAGAGCTATTATTTTTTTTATTTTTCGGAGCTGGTCGCCAAAACTTCAGTCCTGGTAAGTGTTCCAACTCTTTAGGAATACCTTTGATATTTGTATGTGAGATATCAATAACCACCAACTTCTCAAGATTACCAAGACTCAACGGCAAACGATCAATCTTGGTTTTTTGTAAACCCAATGACTTTAAGTTTTCTAGTTTACCCATTTCATCAGGTAATATAATTAGGTTGGAATGGCTTAATTCTAAATGCTTTAAGTTAATAAGGTTTGTAATTTCATCGGGTAAATCTTCCACCCAAGTAGCATGCATGTGCAAAGATTCCAGTTTGGTAAGGTGCCCTACCTCTGGCGGCAAACGCTCAATGTCTGTCGAATTCAAATTTAGAAACTTAAGTTCGGTAACCCCCCATATATCCCGTGGCAATGCCTCTATCAAAGTTGAGTTTAAACTAAGTGATTGTAGTTGAGATAATTGCCCAATTTCTGGCGGTACTTTTGCCACTTTGGTTTTCCCCAGATCCAAGGTTTGCAAATTGGTAAGATGGCCAATTTGGGGTGGTATAGCTATTAGCCTCGAGCATTGAAGTTTTAAGGTATGTAGATGCTTGAGTTGACCAATCTCGGGAGGCAAAGTAGTAATTTTGGTATAACTAAGGTCTAAGACTTCCAAATTGGTTAATTGCCCGATCTCAGGAGGTAGACTTGTAATATTAGCTTGACTCAAATCCAAAGTTTTCAGGTTAACCAACTCGCAAACTTCGATCGGCAAATCTTCAAAATATGCGCTATTCAATTTGAGGGCTTCTACATGTACAAAATGTTTCAAATTCTGTGGCAGGTTGGTAGAATAACCCAAGTCCAAGGTTTTCAAATTTGCTAATTGGTTTACTTCGCCAGGAATTGTTTCTACCCGACTATTACCCAATTTTAGCAAGTTTAAGCTACTCAGTTTCCCTATTTCAGGAGGCAATTCAGTTAGTACACTAGATTGTAAATCCAGGGTTTGTAATTTGTTTAAATTCCCTATCTCAGGAGGGAGCTTCATTACTCTACTGGCACATAAATCCAGATAGCGTAAGTTGTTCAATTGGCCTATTTCAGGAGGGAGATGCACTACTCTTGAGGAATGTAATTTTAAAGACTCAAGGTTTGTCAAATACCCTACTTCAGCAGGCAAAGTCACCATCTGGGTATAGGCCAAATCTATAGACTTGAGTTGCTCTAACTCTTCATCTTTTTGCACCCCATACCTACTTTTGAGGAATTTCACAAATGATTCTTCACTATTAAACTTGCGATGTTGTTTACCCATGATTTGATCATTATTTATTGTTAACTAACCTCTCAAAGGCCAAAAATTTTGTAAAGAAACTCTAAGGTAGATTTGTAAGTATTAGCTGCTCTTCCAATGTTATAACCTGTGCTTCGGAAAACCCTAGCGCTGTATCTAACCGATCAGGAGCTTGGAGGAGTTGAGGGCTGTAATGGAGAAGCTTTAATTGAGCTTCGGTTAACTCACAAATCTTAATCATTGCCCCTTCTGATGCTTTCACTTTCATAATCAATAAGTTTCCCGCCAAAATAGATGCCTGAGGCACCACTTTCAGAGAATGTGTAAGTCCTAAAAGCAACTTTTTTAGGCTGATGTTATTGCCTATTTCCTTGGAAGGATTTTCTAATTTGAGTGTTGCTGCTAGCTCTTGAAAGCTCCCATGTGCCTGTAATTTATGGCTTTGCTGCATTACCCAATTATTTCTTTTAAAAACCACCCGAGGTTCTTTATGGCTTTTTTTAGGGAAATGAAGTCTTTTAAATGCCTGGAAAATTTTGCCCAGGTAACGACGCTCATTGCCGTGGATTCTTTCGGGAATATTTCTTCGGGAACGTGTCATGGTGATTGCTCTATTTCAAAACCTAACTCTAAAAAAAACAATGCTGTAGCATAGCGCACTTGTTCAATTTCCTCAGGGTTCTCAGTCTCTATATATACATCCAGAGGGACTGATATTCCGTTAGGCACTACATTTTTATTTACCCGCTTTATCCTACTTTCGGCTGCCCCAGATTCATACAATGTTACCCAACCAGATTTATCTTCGGCATCTACCAGTACTCTTAAATCTTCTTTTACAATCTTCAATAAAGGATGGTCTTTTATTTCTTGAGGAACATTTTTAAAATTGGTTAGACTCAAGTTTAACCTTCTGAGGTTTTTCATTTTCCCTATTTCGGGCGGTAAAAAAGTAATACTTGAACCACTTAAATCGATTTCTTCCAGATTGTTTAATTGTGTAATCTCCTTGGGTAGTTGTGTGATTTTAGTCGTTGCCAAAGACAGTTTCTTCAAGTTGGTCAAACTTGCAATGGAACCTTGTAAAGAAATCAGTTTGGAGTGACTCAGATCTAGAAATTTTAACTCTGAAAGACTTAAAACTTCAGGGGGTAACAAGTTAAAAGTAGCTCCGCTCAGACTCAGGTGCTCTAATTGGGCGAGTTGCCCAATTTCAGGCGGCAAAGCTTTGATCTTAGTATTTCCTAGATTTAGAGATTTTAAATGAGTTAATTTCGCAATCTCTGTTGGTATAGCATCTATATGGGTGTTGCTCAAGTCCAGCACTTCTAAATTCGAAAGAGTCAAAATCTCCATCGGGAACTGATCTATACCAGTACCCTGCAGATTTAACTCTCTTAGTTTGATCAAGTCACTAATTTGTGCAGGCAAAGCCTGGATTTTGGTATCTTGCAAATTCAATACTTGCAAGTTGATAAGCTTGGTTATTTTGGGCGTAAGTGAAGTAATATCAGAGGCCCGCAAGTCTAAAACTTCGGTCGTTCGCTTTCTCTGTTTATTGAGAAGATTACCTAAAAACTTATGGAGAGATTGTTCGGTATAAAATTTATAAACACGTCCCATAACTTGATCATTCTTATTTTATGTATCATCTACTTTCCTCTAAAGTAAAAAAACCAACCCAAAATCTGAAAAATCCAGTGTTTGAGTTGGTAATTTTGTGAGATCTTCCAACAATCTTTTCTCACCTATAAAAACAAAAAAACCTGCTTTGCTCACCTCCAAAGAGGGAATAAAGCAGGTAGACAGTGTTAAAAAAAACCTATTTTTGAAGGCTTTGGGTGTGCATCCAATGCCTTATGTCCTTTGCTAATACATATACAGGGTATTTCAACGAACCCAACGACTCTACTCCTTCTCCCATTCGTTGTACATTGATCCCCATTGTTTTAAAAATCCGATATGCCAGTGCATCCAGCTCGGCAATTACAATGTTATGCTTGTCTTTGGTAACCACTGTACCAAAAATTTCTACCAACTTATTTAAAATTTGCAAAGATGAAACCGAAGTGCGCGCATTCTTGAGGGCTTGTTTGTCAGTAGCCAAACGGCCAATGTGCCAGTAATTACGTACTGGAATATTTGCCTCAGCAAAGTATTGATCTAAATCGTAATGAAACTTGGTTTCGATGTTAAATTGTAGCTTAGGGACTTTGCGAGTAATTTTTCCACCACTCACGTAGTTGCCTTCTTGATCTTTGAAAACAAAGTAGTGTGAGTAAGGGAAATGCAAACGATCGATTTCCAGCATATATTCGTAGTCTTTCTGGGATGGTTGCCATCCACTCCGTTTGCTAAAGCTTTCTACGTATACGTTGTAAATAAATTGGGTGTACTTTTCTAAGTTGCTTTGTCCTACCTGGCAAACATGGAGGTCTCCTAATTGGGCAATTACTCTGTCGTCTAAAGATAGTTCAGGTTTAGCAGCTGAGTTGTTTTCCTGATGATCCATTCTGTTGTTTGTTGAAGTTGAATAAGTAGATAATCAATTAACCTATGAATTATTATAATTTTATTATCAGTTTTTCTTTGTGGCCGTTTGAATGATGTTCCAAATTTCTCAACTTATACGGGCAATATCAACAATAATGGTAGTGAAACATTACATGGGCAAGAATTGCAATCATTAAAATTATTCAATTATAAAACACTATTGTACAAATACCATTGATATGATCGTATCATTAAAATCAGCAGATTTTGAGCGCATTCTATACCACGAAAAAGTACTAAACAACTAGGATAAATACCTAGTACAATTCTATTCTTCAGAAATTTCAATTTCTGGTTTTTTGCCAGTAAAAAAACTACCTCCTTGATTGAGCCTCTATTTTGATGCTATATGGCACTATAATGAATATTTCCCCATAATATCCAAAGCCCTCTACCACAAAATAATCTTTTGTAGTAGAGGGCTTTTCTTTTCGTCTGTTTTAAATACAGTCTTATATATTCTTTCTGGTGAAATATTTATAAGGTATTCTTTAAACCCAGGTATTTACAATGAGTTTACTCAAAAATTAAAACATAACCTGTGGGTTTCCCCAAAAATCTTACTTCGAGGCACCACAGATCTAATCAATATTCAACTTTTTTTTTGGGCAAACTTTGGGCTAGAGCCATCATATTCCTGAATATGTGCCAGTCAGACTAAGAAGTAGCACTCAACTTTTGACGAAGTTCATTAGCCGCCAATTGATAAATATCTTCTACTTCTTTCAATAATAAAGGCATTTCGTCCAGATGTACTACCTGCTTGGCATAGCGTTGCAATTTCTCAAGATTCTTTTCGGCTGATTTTATCCCCAGGAGTTTAAAGGTAGGCTTCACTTTATGCACTGCCAGCGACATTTCTTCCCAGGCACTTTGGTTCATCAACTGGTGTACCCTTTGAATATCCCCCGCCGTTTGGTTAAAAAATAAATCAGCAATGTCCATGATAAAGCTAGAGTCTCCGATAGAAACCTCCTCGAGGTAACTCATATCAATGTATGTTTCTTTCTTAGTCACTTGAGTCAATTGTACAATCTTAGCGTATAAATCTTCTTTTTTAAAGGGTTTGAGTAAGTAGTCATCCATTAATTCTAATACTCCCTCTTCTCGTTCTTGCCTCGTTACCGAAGCCGTCAGGCCAATGATGGGAGTGGTGTCAGGAGGTACTTGTAAAACCTTGCGAATATAGTGCGCGGCTTCAGTTCCTGTCATTTCGGGCATGTAAATATCCATCAGTACTAAATCAAAATGTGTGTGGTTAGTGTATTCTTTAAATATATCTATAGCTTGTTTTCCATTGGGGGCGGTTTCTACCAAGCAATTCCATTCTTGCAGTACTTGTCGAGCAAACAGAAGGTTTACTTCGTTGTCATCTACTAATAACACGCGTAGAGGAATCTCAAAAGGTGTAAGAATAGAATGACGGAAGTTTGGTGAATGCACTGCGGGGGTCAATAAATCGGTCGCCAGTTTGAAAGGTAATATAAAATTGAAGCTGGTTCCTTTATTAAGCTCACTTTGCACTTCTATAGTGCCTCCCTGTAGTTCTACCAGTTGTTTTACAATGGTAAGCCCCAACCCAGTACCGCCATATAAACGGGTAGTATCTTCACTGGCTTGTTTGTATGGCTCAAAAATATGTTTTAAACGATCTTCAGCGATGCCTATACCTGTATCTTGCACCATAAACTCCAGGTCAAAATATTCGCTTTGTTCTGCCTCTTGAGTATCTGTATCGGTGGGGGTTCCTTCTACCAGTGCTCCATTCGATCTTGCCTTATGCGCTTTGCTGTCTACTCGGTTTATAGCAATCACTACCCCTCCTTTACTGGTAAATTTGATGGCGTTACCTACCAGATTATACAATATTTGAGTAATACGAACTTTATCTCCCAGTACCGATTGGGGTACCGATGATTGAATGCGGGTATTTACCTCAACACCTTTTTCAGTCAGGTTTTGCTTAAAACTTAATACCACGTTTTGCAATAACTCGGGCAAATCTATATGCGTTTCCTCAAACTTCATCTGACCCGACTCTAGCTTCGACATATCCAGTACATCATTCACAATGGTTACCAAGTGGTTTCCCGATGACTGAATTGCTCTTAAATAATCGGCCTGGTGGGGGTTGGTCATTACTTCCAACAACAAATCAGTGAGTCCAATGATGCCATTAAGCGGGGTGCGCAACTCGTGGCTGATTTCTGCAAAAAAGTTAGTCTTAAATTGTTCTATCCGTTTAAGTTCTTCATTTTTGAGTTCTAATAATTCTTTCTCCAACTCAATAGAACGGTTTCGCAAAGCGAGGAACTCTTTTTGAATCGCGGACTCTTTTCCTTCTTGCTGAATTTGGAAAATATAATCGTGCGCATCGGGGTGATATTCTATCACCAACAAAATGGTAGGTTTTTGGTTATCCAAAATGCACTCCAGACGACAATCTAATAGCTTGAAAGGTGTGTCGATGCCTGTAATAAAGTGCTCGAGTCGGGGAAACGATAAAGGTTCGTCGTGAGGTTGGAGTAGTTTCAGGGTATCCTGAATACTCTCTAAGAAGGGGAAAATCGGAAATATGGATTGATGGAGATAATCGCTCAGATCAACCAACGTATTACAGGTTTGCAATAAATGACCGTCTTTATCAAGTAAAATAAATTGACAACGACGGGCCAAATAATGTGCTTTGTAAAGATCTAAGTTATCCATACTTAGTAATTTCGTTCTTCTTGTGGTTTGGGTTGTCGAAAGATACTATGCCTGAAAATTGAATGTTTAGTTTAAAATTAATGTTTTTAGCTTTGAAAATGAAAACTCTCTTCGATTTTTCTCTCTTGAATAGACTTTGGAAAAATAAAGGTTATATACGAATGAAAAAAATATCATCTCATAAATTTATATCAGGAACATTACTGGTTTTCATCCTGGGGCTTGCTGCCTGCGAAAATCCCAACCAAACAAACAATGCCTCTAAGACTTATTTTGACCTCAGGGGTTTTATGCAAACTCAGATTACCTACTTGAAAAAAAACAATCCTAAGGTAAAGAAAACCATACTGAATGAGGGCAAGCCTATGACCAAAGATGTAACCATCAAAGACTGGGAAAAAGAATTACGGATGTTTGTCAATGCCGATATCAACAAAGCTGCATTGATTGGCACTTACACGACCAAAAAAAATGGCAACTCTGTTACTTATACTTCTAAGGAAAGCAAAAACACGGTGCAATCCATGACCGTAGCATTGGATGATTCAAAAAAACAGGCAAAGTCTATTGTAATCGTTGCAGGAAACGAGAATTTATTGTTCTCGTCGGGTACTCAGCTTAAGCTGTATTGCAAAAAAGCGGTAAATGATCAGTACTCAATCGCTGGTTATGAAATTAAAGGCTTTCAGAAAATTATTATGCGCGAAAAACGCCCTTATGAGATTAAGGTGACAGTTTTGTAGTCCATAGTCCATAGTCCATAGTCCATAGTCCATAGTATCAACGCTTAGTTGCTTTTTTGGTTATCTCTTTTCTTGTAATCACTATGGACTGTAGACTAATTTATAGGTACTTAAATATTGTCCAAATGATTTTGTAACCAGCCATAATGGTACCTTTCACGGTTCCACTTACCTTTGAGACCCCAATGCGTTTTTTATAATCTACAGGCACTTCGGTTACTTTGAGTTTGTGCTTGGCTGCTTTGAGTTGCATTTCTACCGTCCATCCGTAGTTTTGGTCTTTCATCCCTATAGCCAGCAACTTATCAAATTTGATCGCTCTAAAAGGGCCCAAATCGGTAAACTTCATTCCATAAAAAAGGCGAATCAGGAAAGTGGCCAGCCAATTTCCAAACACTTGTTGAGGCATCATCGCTCCTTTTTGTCGTTGTCCTAAAGCCCGCGAACCAATAACCATATCGATATCTTGTTCTATAATAGGGGCTACTACTTCGGGCATTTGTTGTGGATAATCCGAATAGTCTCCATCAATAAATACAATAATATCAGGGTGAGGGTTGAGTTCTTTGGTGTAGGCAATTCCTTTTAAACAAGCCGCTCCATACCCTTGCTGCGGTTCGTCTAATACGGTAGCGCCTGCTTTTTCCGCTACCTCACGGGTATTGTCAGTAGAATTATTATTCACCACGATTACCTCGGCTACCAGGTCTTTAGGAATATCTTCTACTACTTTGGCTATTGATTTTTCTTCGTTGTAGGCAGGAATGATGACTACAACGTGCGGCTTCACTTTTTCCAACGGCTTATATAATAAATAACTATGTACTTGATTACTGTTAAAAGAACATATAAAAAATCATACGTTATTTCTTATATGTTCCTTAAAACAACACCAAAACTCTTAAATAAGCCAAAAAAGTTCGTGATAAATGAAAAATGTTTTGAGTCTCTGGTACTTGACTAAGGCAAATCTACCAGCTCACCGAAATCACCTCCCCTACTTTGTAACGATATATCCAAGGCTTGCCGTTCATAGTACCCGTCCAGTACATCACCTTAAGTATTACTTTTTTTCCTTGTTTTGACTTTACTTTTACCACCGCATTAGAGCTACGATATTTGGGGCGACAGCGAGCAATGTGCATATAGTTATTCTGTTGTAAATCTTCGGTAAAAGCAACATTGTCTTTCTTGTAAAAATAGCATTTTTCGGTTTCAGAGAGTATTTCTGCAGTAAAGGTATAGCCATCTTCGCTTTGGCTAATTAAACGTACTTGAGCACGATTAGCAGGCTTTTTTGCCATTTTGATACCTGCACAATATTTATTAAATAAGTCCTGGTTGTTACGAGTTTTTCCTTCCAGAGATTGAATTCTCTTTACTCCTGCACAAGCACCGTCCAGGTCTTTGAGTCGATCTTTTACCTTGATGATTTTCTTAAACACAAATATTCGGTCGCTCTTCTTTAGGTCTTGCTTAAGCAAGTAGTTATAATCCTCCAGAGCTCTTTCGCGAGTACGAAAACTTCCCGCATATGCATCGCCTCGCATTAAATATGCTTTCTGTGCATCTGGTTTTAGCTCAATGGTTTTTGTAAAATCAGCCGCAGCTTGTTGGTATTTGTATCTTTTGAGATAAGCGTACCCTCTCTCGTAGAAATAGTAAGGGTTTTTATCATTCTTTGCGATGAGATTATCCAGAATAGGGATGGCTTGTTTGTATTTTCTTTTCTTTACCAGCCTTACCGCATCATCAAAACTGCCCAATTTTGTCGAGGCGGATGATCCTCCAGTACGCTGGGTTTTCTTAGGCATGCCGGCCCAGCTCACTACGGCCCCATTGCCTACTTTCACCATTGGTTTTTTTACCCCGTTTTGGGTCATTGTAGAGGTATATTTTTTTACCCGAATCAAAAAGTTTTTGCCCACTACTTTAGCCACATACCCCTCAGCCAATGAGGAAGTACCATTCATACGTCCCATCTTAAACTTTCGCTTTACAGTCACAGTTTGATTCAGCTTAGGCTTGCTGCCATAAAGATATTGTATGTTTAGGTTGGTGTTGTTGAAGTAAGTTACCTTGCCATGCATTTGGGCGTTTACTCGAGTAGACGCCAATACAAAAAGTCCACACAACATGAGCAGATACAACAGGTTGGTCAAGTATTTCATAATTCAGTAGTTGTAAATAGTTTATTGATTAATAGGTAGTTTTCTACAAAGGTTAACCTGTTGTATAACTTTTAGTTGTAGATTATTGGTTGATGTTCGATGATTAATTATTTACAAGTTCTTAACCAGTTCGGCACTCTGCTCTAACTTTTCGTTTTTCACTTTTAACTTTTCACTAAAATAGCTTTTCCGCAACTCTCAACTTAGCACTTCGTGCCCTATTGTTTATTGCAATCTCTTCTTCGGTAGCAGTAATAATCTTACGATTGATGGCTCGTAAGGGCTTGAGTACGTTTCCAAACATGTCTTTGTCGGCTTCTCCTCTAAACTTACCCTTTTGAATATAGTTTTTTACTGGGCGATCTTCCAGCGAATGGTAAGACATTACTACCAATCGTCCTTGCGGCTTAAGTACTTCGGCCGCTTGCTCTAGCATTTCTTCCAGTACTTTTATTTCTTCGTTTACCTCAATTCGCAAAGCTTGAAAAACCTGGGCAAAGAACTTGTGTTCCCGACCACGAGGAGCGTGCCTCTGTACGGCTTGCTTGAGTTGCTCTACGGTGTCTATGGCTTGAGCATGACGGCTTCTTACCAAGGTGCTGGCTACTGTTTTTGCGTTTTTGAGTTCACCATACATGCCCAAAATTTTGTGTAACTCAGCTTCGGAATAGTCATTGACTACATCACGCGCGGTGATTGGGAGGTTTTCGCTCATACGCATATCCAGCCGAGCATCAAACCGGGTAGAAAAACCTCGCTCGGGGGTATCTATTTGGTGCGAAGAAATTCCCAAATCGGCCAAAATGCCATCTACCTGTTTAATACCATACACCTTAAGGTATTTTTTTAGAAACCTAAAGTTGGCCATAATCAAATAAAAGCCTGGATGTTCTATGCCTTTGGCCTGTTGCTTAGCATCTATATCCTGATCAAAAGACAAAAGTTTGCCCTTGTCGCCCAAGTGTTCTAAAATGGCCCGAGAGTGCCCTCCTCCGCCAAAAGTAACATCTACATAAATCCCTTCTGGCTTAATAGCCAATCCCTCGATACATTCTTTTAACATGACGGGTTGGTGGTATTCACTCATAATACTTTTTATTTAAAAAATTCTATTGCAATTGCCTTATCCATTTTTTGGAGGCTTTTTTTGCGAAAATACAAAGTTAAGGATACCTTTAGTCTTGAACCCCATCAGTTCAACAAAAAGTTAATGCTCGTACAATTTACTTACCTATTCAAAATACCTAATATATGAGACTAGATGTAGGAACAACTCCTCCTGATTTTACCAAAAATGATGTTTATGGCAATCCTGTTACCCTGACTGAACTTAAAGGAAAAAAAATATTTTTAGCTTTTCTACGCAATACCCGATGCCCGCTTTGCAGCCGTTTTTTATTGGGTCTATCCCGTAGAATTCAAGTATTTGGCGAAGAAAAAATATCTATGGTAATTGTGTATGAATCGCGTAAAGAATTGTTTTTGTTGAGTGGATTTTTCAAAAATTTGCTGGAAAAACATACAAATTTACGCATCATATCTGACCCTCAAAGAAAACTGTATGATTTGTATGGCGCCGAAATTTCTCCCGAAAAATCTACCCTAGAAGCGCTTCAGGAGGCCAATAGAATGGTAGAAATCGAAGACGCTGTAAAAGAAGGTTTTACTGGTGATGCCATTGAAGAAGGTACTCACCCTGATGCCATCCCTGCTGATTTTTTTATTAATGAAGATTTTGAAATTGAATACGCCCACTATGGCAACGACGCGGGAGACCACATTGCAATTAACTTAATTGAGGCTTTCGCCAATGGGGAACCCATTGCGCCAGCCGCAGTGTAAATCATATTTTTTATATTTGAACTCATCTCTAATTTTCATAAAAAAAAGAGATGAGTTTTTTTACTAATAGAAGTCACTTCAACTTCATATCCTAAAAAATTATATGCCCTCACAACAAATTATTGATGTTTGGATGCAACATCCAACTCAAAGGTTTATCAACCATCCTATGTTTGAATCGCTTCGTCAATGGATGAAAATAGAGAAAGTGGAACAAGATATTCCTATCCAATTTACCATAGGGGCTATGGATGCTGCACAAGTAAATAAAGGGTTGATTTGTAGTTGGTACAATGCTGAGGGGGCATTGATTTCTAATGAAGAGGTGGCTCAATTGGTAGCTCAATATCCCGATCGTTTTGTAGGAATAGCTTCGGTACCATTGAATAAACCTGTACCTGCAGTGCTCGAGTTGCGTCGCTGTGTAAAGGAACTTGGTTTCAAAGGTTTGAGAATTGTGCAGTGGCTGTGGAACCTGCCTGCTACCCATGCCTATTACTACCCTTTATTTGCCGAATGTGTTCAACTAGATGTTCCAGTTTGTTTGCAAGTGGGGCATACCGGGCCTTTGATGCCTTCGGAGGTGGGACGCCCGATTCCATACATTGATCAAATAGCTTTGGATTTTCCAGATTTAAAAATTGTATGTGGACATATTGGCTATCCCTGGACTACCGAAATGATTGCGGTGGCCACCAAGCACAAAAATGTATTCATTGACACTTCGGCATACGCTGCCAATCGTTTTCCGCCAGAGTTGGTGGCTTATATGAAAGCACACGGCAAAAATAAGGTCCTGTTTGGAACGAATTATCCCATGATTACGCCTGCGAAATGTCTCCAAAATCTGGAACAGCTCCAACTAAGCGAAGAAATTACTCATAAGTTTTTGTATGAAAATGCAGTTAAAGTATTTACGCTGGAGGAGGTTTAACAAGCCTTCTCTAATCCATTCTTTCGTGCGCGTTTAAATACCTGATAAGTGGCCAGCTGTACAAACAACATAAACCATAAAACTACAAAAAGGCTTATTTGGCTAAAGGCAGCTTCTTCGGGTTTGGTCACATAAGCTACTGCATAGTTGATATAAGGTTGCACTATTGCATAAACGATCCCCGCTATAAAGGCAAATGTATACGATTTCAATCGGGCTTGACGAGTTACGGCGTTTTCTTGCTTTTCTCGTGCAACAGAAACCAACAACATAGCAAATAGTAGTATGTCTTTTAACAAGTGTTTTATCACTGGTGAGGCACTTTGCCCTGTTGCCCAAAATCCTAATAAGGTAAGTAATGAAAGCCCTCCTATAGCAATGCCTATCTTTCTATAAGCATAAGATAGTGGGCGAAACTTCTCAATTTTTTTACGTTCATATTCTGAAAATGCACTCATAGTGTTTATGCCTTTAGGTTGATCTGTATTTATAGGGTTAGTCGTTCCAGCAATCGGTTTCTTACAAACCAAACCATTTTTTTCGCTAAACCAAGCAAGTGTGATTCAAAAGGAGCGTTCGGTTAAAATCTATACAATAAAAGTTCAGTTAGTATCAATACCTGTCTGTCACGCAGGAGGTCACGGGTTCGAATCCTGCCATTTACATTGCAAAAAAGTGGTTATTTGATAAGGAAAAGATCAGTCGTTCGCGGCAAATACGGCTATCTTGTTACGACTTCATCCCACTATTAGACAGATTGACGGGGTCTGTGTACAATTATCTCTTTCTATCAATGTCCATCGCCCTGGCTCAGCTGGTTAGAGCGTCGGATTCGTAACCTGAGGGTCCAAAGTTCAGTTCGTAGACTCACACCTTGCCAAGCTGTAGGTCGCGAGTTCAATTAATCAAGCGTTATTCGTAATTTAGACAAGTAATTTCGCTCCCTTAGGACCGTTATAGTGATGATATACCATCTAAAAACTTAACCAAACATCTCACCCGCTCGTGCTAACGACAACAATGCAACACATATCTCTTTTTTGTAAAAAAATCCTGATAATTCCTCTATTATTGGATGATAAATCTGGTTTACTCTGCACAGTTTTGCGACTAATCGTCAAAAGTTTTAGGGAAAGGTCATTGTATTTGGCTACTGCTGCTGTTTACCGCTCATTTTGAAGGTATTGAATATCATTTAATGATCAACTTTAAAACAAAAACAGCTATAAACAACTACTTATCAGACATTTAGCCAATAGTTACAATTCCTCAACAGATCCCGTAGATTACCGTAAAAAAACAGAAGTATCCGAAAAAAGCACACTAGTAACCGTTCATCCTGAGGACAGATCAACCTTTTTTCTTGCATTTCTTAGGTATCAGATCAAAAAAATGCGTTGAGATTTTATTGAGCGTTCGTGTAACGCGGAACTTTGAAACAAAAACACGACAAGTGTAAGGACTGAACTGTCTCACGATGGGCTGAACCTTCCAATTATTACCCTAGAGCCGACATAGAGGTGCCAAACCTATCGGACGCTTATAGACAAAACTGCTTTCTCAGATGAGCTATTCGTTTTTCATTCTGGAAACACGGGTTCGTTTCCCTTTGTTCACCCTATCAAATCATTTAAATGCGTCTTTAGCCAGTTGTATTCTGCTTCAAGCGTGGCTAAATCTCCTCGCTGGTAATACATCACCCAGGGATGTACACCTTTTCGCCCAAACCTCTCGAGTCGCTTCATTTCTTTTATCTGCAAATACAACACAGCATCGATCAAATCGGCACGATTCACCCCATAAGTTTCACAAATGGTAGTCAATCGCATTTGGTAGTTAGGCGCTTGCTCAAATCCAGCCTCTTGCCAACCTTGCGCTCCTCGTAAAGGAACCCAATACCAAGCTAGTTGAGCCAAGTCCTCAATAGGTTTACCAGGCTCGATAAAGTCCCAATCAATTACTCCTTGCAAAGTTGACCCTGTCCAGAGTGTATTCCAAGGCCCCAAGTCACCGTGGCGAATGATGTCTCCTGGTTGGTACCTTGCATCTGGAGCATACCACACCGCATCTTTGGGAGGTACATAATCTACTTCTACTTGTACAGTGTGGTATCGTTTTACAAACCGGGTGATGATTTCCAACCCCTCATTCATTTTCAAAATTGATGGCCAGGGCCGCAAAGCTACTTCTCCAATAATGAATGTTTGTATCTCGCGGCCTTGTGTATCTATCCCCAGAGAAGTGGGCACTTCTTTGATACCTTTTTGTACTAAATAATCTAAAAAGTGGGTAACAGTGGGCGTCCATTCATGCATAGATCTACGAATGGTGTCCCCAATACGAGTAACTGTATTTAAACTTCCAGAAGTGCTTTGCCCATCTTGCAACATAACAAATTCAATCAGGTGGTTATAAGCAGTTTTAATCCCTTATTTACTCTTTCTTTATTTACATAGGTAAATGCGAAACAAGAGATTAGTCGCGAGATTTGTGATCTAAACTTTATAAATATGATGATTACTCAGATATTACTCGCCATTTCTACAGGAATTTTAGGCATTTTTTTAGGTACCCAGATTTGTGAAGGCGCGTTATTGGTTCCTTATTGGAAATCGCTTGCTCCTCAAGACTTTTTTGAGCTACATAAAACCTATGGTAAAAAAATTCACCAGTTTTATGCCCCGCTTACCATCGCGGCTACCTTTGTCCCATTAATCACTGCTGGATATAGTATTTATAGTCGGGTACCCTACTTCAAAACAGTTCTGGGAATGGCGATTTGCTGTCTGTTGTTTTTTGCCACCTATTTTCTTTATTTCAAACAAGCCAACCTTAGTTTCGCTACTCAAAGCCTCAGTTTTGAAGAACTACCCAAAGAACTACATCGTTGGGGTAACTGGCATTGGACCAGGGTTGGGTTAGAATTCCTTGCTTTTGGGTTTAGTTTGGTAGCTTTACTCCAGCACAACAAAACCTGTTAACCCCATAAGGCACTTGCTATATCTTCTATTCCTGGCTCATACCATTCGCCTTGTTTGTTTTTTTGTCGGTTAAACAGTGAAGGGGTGTATTTTTTAAAATTCAATTTGAGGAATTGGTGATAATAATTACTTATCTCCCATACAAAACCATTTTGCTGAACAAAAGGCGTATTCAAATAAGCTGGAATAGTAAGTTGCACAATTCGCGTAACTATCTCGGTCACTTCGTTCAGGGTAATATTTTCAACAGCTACTGGGTCAGGCAAAGCAATCTTGAATGATTCTCGCTGCTCCCCATCTGCTTCCCAATATTCCCAAATGGCGTAGTCACGGTTCGCAATGTCTTTACCAGTCAACTCAGATAAATAAGTCACTACTTTCTCATACTCTTCGTTGTTTTCATCTCCCTGAGTATCTACAAAAGTGGTATAATCTAACAGCTTCGCTAATACTTTAGAATAAATCTTTTCGGCCAGTTTTACCTGTGGCTCTATTTCATCTCTTAACCTTACCATAGCAAACTCTACTTATTCTTATTAGATTTGACTGTATGCCAGACAAGTCGTTATAAAAGTCGCCTGTCTGGCAAATTATTCTTTTTAAGCTACTAAAAAATGACGCAGGATAATGGCTATTACTTCAAGAAAAACCCATTATTTCTCGAGTAACACAATCCATTATTTCTTTATAATTTAAAAGTAAGCTTGATCCCAGCAGTTACCATTCCTGTCCCAATAATGGCCAGAATTAGCCCCATCAATTTCCCAATCACAGCAATCAAATTTGCGCCTAATTTCTTCACAATAAAATCACTCAAAGCAAAACTTAAATAGGTCAGAAAAGTCATTAAGCCAAAAATAAGGATTACAATACCAATGTGGATAAAATCGGCATGGGTCACAAAATTCATTGCTGTAACTATTGTTCCAGGCCCTGCAAGTATCGGAATCGCCAAAGGAGATATGGCAATTCCACTTTGGTCTTTAGGCTGGTCATGATCATTGTTATGTATTTTAGATTTTCGAGACATTAACATTTCAAACCCAACATAAAAGATAAGTAGTCCGCCTGTTATTTTAAATGCAGGAATCGTAATACCAAACAACTCAAAGATATATTTTCCGGCTACTACAAAACAAGCAACAATTAGAAACGCAGTAAACGAGGCAGTTTTGGCAATTTTTCTTTTACTGGCCGTATCTTCTCCTTCTACTAATCCCAAAAAAATTGGGGTATTCGCTATTGGATTCATGATCGCAAAAAATCCCATAAATACACTCAGAGCGAATGTCAGCAAGCTATCCATTTTAATTTATCTGTTAGATGAAAGAAAGTATTTAATTTCCCGCAATCTAAAGCATTTTAATAGTTTTTCAACTGAGGTAATGTTTAAAATAATTCAATACTACGAGCGTAATTTTTGGTCTGTCTAAGAAATCATCAATCCTGCTTACAATGCCTTCACTCTATACAATTCCAATGCACGTTTACTGCCCAAATTTTACTTCTTCTTTTTCTTTTGGAGCAAGGCATAATCCTGTAATACAATTCTAACACTTGAGATCAACAACTCAGGATCATCCCAATGAATATAATGCCCCGCGTCACCACTGTAAAACAGCATGCCTTTATCTACCGACTGGATCATATTTGTCCAACGAGCCATTCTATGACGTATTTTATTTCTAAAATACGCTTCGTTATCGTATTCTTTGGAACGGTATCTCTTCGGCATATTAAATCTCCCACTCATTAACATATGCACTGGGATATTGGGCAACTTATTGCTCCTAATTTCTTTAAATTCACTTGCACGCACACTCATCAAAACCTGTAGTTCTTCCCGACTGGATTTAGAAGCTTTCTTGCTTCTTTCTAATCGCTTTTGTTTGATGCTTAATTGAATGGAATCAACTTTAGCTTTACTCACTCCTAAACCCTCATAATAATCATAGTGATGCACCAATTTTTCGGTAAAGTCTGCTGGATCAATGATGACTAAACCAGCTAACTTTTTGGGATAGTATATCGCAAACCCTCGCACATACATACCTCCCAGCGAATGCCCTACCAATACATAAGGTGGTTTTTGTTTTAAATGCTTGAGGATTTTCAAGAGTTTGTCTGCTACATTTTTCATCGTAGGCATTTCGTTATCTGGCTCTGATTTGCCAATACCAGGGCGGTCATAGGTAACCAGAGGGGCCATTTTTGCTACACCTGTCAAGACCTTATCCCAATTATCCATAGAGACTGCATGGCCACTTTCAAATACTATCAATGGTTCCCCAGGTTTTCGCTTCTCAAGCCCTATAGTATTGACCCAAATTTTGGAGTCCTCAATGGTAATAAAACGTTTTTGAGCCAAGCTACTCACACTCAACAATAAGCTGTAAAATAGTATAGTATATTTCATCTGGATTTAAACTTTGTGAATGAATTTAAAGATAATGATTTTTCAATGAAGAAGGGGGCTAAATAATATGGCGCCCCAAAACAATCGTCTCACTTAAAGTCTCCATTAATATTTGTTGTCTCATTCACTAATCTGGACAAGTGATAGTCCATCCATAAACCTCTTGTTATCAACATATTAAAAGTCCACATAATGAACGAGACCATTATTGAGTCTCTATAAAATCATAGAGACTTTTCGCCTTGCCTCACCCCCTACTTTTGGACCAAATAACAATCAAAAACAATGGACATCTTTAAACCAGAAGCTTCTGATTTATGATTAGATATTGGCTTTTTCCAAATCAAATGACCTGGAATTTAGAAGGTACCATTGTGTTCTAACAACCATAATTTATTAAACCTTTAAACAAGTTTTTTATAATGAAAAAACTATTAGTTATCGCATTTTTTGGTCTATGCATGTTTCAATTAGCCAGTTGTACTAATAAGCCAGAAAGCGAAATAAAACCGCAAAACGAAGTACCTGATATTCAGGCCAATACTCAGCGTATTACCTGTGGAGACCTATTGACTTATGCAGACCTTGGAGGTAGTGCTATAGATGTAGCAGCCAACGAAACCCATGTATTTAGAGTAGCGGCCAATCGAGTTGTACAAGTCTATAACCCAACCAGCCTCAATTGGATTTCTTTGGGAGGGCAGGCCAAAAGAATTACAGTAGATGCTGCCAATAACATTTGGATCGTCAACCATAGAAACGAAATCTATCGCACCTCTTACAACGCGAATACTCAGACTGTTTCTGGTTGGGCACGCCAAAGTGGTAAGGCTACCGATATTGGGGCTAGCTTGTCGGGCCGAGTGTATATATTAGGCGATTCCGAAAGAAACGGTGAATTTGCAGTATACCGCAGGTCTGGCAGCAGTTGGGTAAAAATGAGAGGAAGTGGAAGGCGTATTGCAGGAGGAAACTCTGGCGCCGATATTTGGTTAATCAACAAGCACAATGATATTTACAAATATGTAAATAATAACTGGACAAAAATATCGGGAAGAGCCCGAGATATTGCTCAAAGCGGTGGATCAAACCCACACCTTTATATTGTAGGCAATACCTCACAAGGCAGCGATGGTTACGATGTATATGTGTATAATGGAGGATGGTGTAAAGTACGTGGTATTGGTACCAATATCGCTGCTATGGGCCAGTTTCCTATCTTGACAAATGGTCGTAACAAAATATACAAAGGGTGTAAGGTACTTTCAGATGGTATTTCGTCTATTTGCCCCTTTTAATTAAATTCATTCTTGTATAGCCAATATCTAAGAACCCTGTTAATTGGCAGGGTTCTTTTAGATTGTGTAAAGTTAAGCCTCTAAATTTTCAATGTCAGTAATTTCAAGCGCACCTTCCTCTAGCAACTCATAAAACTCCATCGCTACTTCATACAAATAACCCGAGCCACTATTTTGGTCTACTAAATGAGCCAATTGGTCATAGCTGAGGTTTTTGGCTGCTTTGATGGCTTGTAGCAACATTTTGTATTCATTCAAACCACTCGCGGTGTTCCAACAACCTTTAAAATTGCTTTCTTTGAGATGCTCATTCATCAAGAGTAATTCTTTGAGGTTCAGAAAACTTCCTTCTGTGCTAAACTTACCTAAAAACTCTTCCCTATTATTTACTTCTTGCTCTACGTCATCCGCTACTTCATAAAAAGTAGCATCATGATGCAGGGTAATTACTTTGGCGTTGGTCATCATCACCCAAATGTCGGAATGTACATACAACCCTGGAAAGTTAGCCAAGTAGTCATCAAAAGGGCGTAAACCCATATCGATGTATTGGCTCATACCACCCAAACAAGCTGCTCCTTTTATTTTTTTTACCATCACGGTAGTCTCAATAAAGTCTTGGATGTCCTGATGAATATGAGTGATTTGGTATGCCTTGCATAAAGCCTCATAAAAAGCCGAGAAATCTTGCTGTTCGTGGGCTTCAAACAACAACTGAGACAACTTGCCTCGTTCTTTTAACTTGGCTACTTCAGCTTCGGTTAGTGCTATAGTTTCTGTGTTTTTGATCAGTTCCTGAATAGTCATAAAGATTGTAGGTAAATTGTGAATAGATTTATGAACGTGATTAGAAAGTTAAATAGTGCTAAGTCACTTTGGAAAACTTAGCACCTTGAGGCCTAATCCCAGATCATAGATCGATCTATGTTTAATGCTCGCATATAAATCTGCATTTGTCCAGTATGCACCGATTCGTGATAAGCAATTCTATTCAGGTAATCACCCAGTTTTTTTACTTGTCCTACTTCACTCCTTCTAATCACAATATTTTCCAAATCTGCCGCTTGCAGGCCTTTGATCATGTTCAAAAAAGCGTCTCGGTATTCCTGAGCAAAATCTAATTCGTGTTGTAAATCCTGATAGGCTAATTTTTCCCAGGGAGAAGGGTAATCTCCCAGGTTTCCTCGGTTTTGAACAATGATGTGAAACAAATGCTCGGTTTCCAACACATGTCGTATCATTTCAAGAACGCTAAAGGCTTCTTCATCGGGTTTCCAATGCCAATGCTCTTGGGGAATGCTCTGCCATAGCTTGATGCTACGTCTTCTGGTTTCTGCAAAATTTAGTAAGATAAGATCAATTGAATTCATAGATGAAATGTTCTTTGAATTAAAAATGTGATTGCAGCAAGTCCATCACAAATCTAATGATAATGACTCATCTTTTTGAATTTATCTGGAGGGTATTTGTCTTCAAGTTTGGCGCACATTTACAATGCATATATTCTAGCATTTGTAATGCGATTTTTTCTAAACCAAGCTCCCCACTATAAAAGGATGCACTACTCAAGTCTGGTGCGTATTTGCAATGCGTACCCTTTATTCTAGCATTTGTAATGCGATTTTTTCTAAACCAAGCTCCCCGCTATAAAAGGATGCACTACTCAAGTCTGGTGCGTATTTGCAATGCGTACCCTTTATTCTAGCATTTGTAATGCGATTTTTTCTAAACCAAGTTCCCCGCTATAAAAGGATGCACTACTATAAACCCAATCTTCTGCTTTAAACACAAAACCATCTTTTACTGGGTTTTGGTGTATGTAATCCAGTTTTTGCTGCATCATCTCATTACCTGCCAATTCCTCAGGGTGAAATCCATCTTGCCAAATTTTATATTTACTACCCCTTTTGCCCCGATTCGCTGCATAAGCAAACTTCTTGAGTAACCAAAAACGTCTGCTTTCTGATGCATGATTCATATTTATAATTAACTGCTTACTTGTAAATTTCTTAAAATCTCGGATAATTTCAGGAAGGGTGAGTTTCCCATTAGAAGCAGCAATAAAATGCAAGTGACTCGGCATTATACAGTAAGCATATACAATTAATCCCTTTTGATCAATGCAATATTGTAGCGATTCCAGTATTATATCTTTGTAGGAAGGGCGGGTAAACAAATCAACCCAGTCTATGATAGTGGTAGTCATAAAATGAGGGATTTGGCTATCCCTAACTTTATATTTTTCTGACATAACAGTTTTCTTGATAATCACTAAAATACAAAACCTGATTCAAATAGAGAAGTAAGCTTGCTTTTCATCAATAAGAAAGTTCATTATTTCAGAGGCTGTCTCATTTTAGCGAAAACCGCAATAGAATTGCTCGTATAAGAGGGATTGCTCTGGTCTAGTGCTCATTTGCAATGCGTACTTTTTAACCTAGCATTTGTAATGCGTTTCTTTAAATCAAATTTCCAAAATGAGAATCTGATCATTGAAATAGGTATCAATTGCTGTTTCGCTCAGGCAAAACCGCAATAGAATTGCTCGTATAAAGGGCACTCATTGCAAATGAGCACCAGTAGAGTATTTGATCATTGAAGCAGGTATCAATTGCTGTTTCGTTTAGGCAAAAACCGCAATAGAATTGCTCGTATAAAGGATACTCATTGCAAATGAGCACTAGTAGAGTTGAAACAAGCATCAATGACTATTTCGTTCAGGCGAAAACTGCAATAGAATTGCTCATATAAAGGGTACTCATTGCAAATGAGCACCAGTAGAGGCGTTTCTATAAATCAAATTTTCAAAAAGAGTATTTGATCATTGAAATAGGTTTCGTTCAGGCAAAAACCGCAATAGAATTGCTCGTATAAAGGGTACTCATTGCAAATGAGCACCAGTAGAAATGAGCACCAGTAGATAAATCAAATTTTCAAAAAGAGTATTTGATCATTGAAATAGGTTTCGCTCAGGCAAAACCGCAATAGAATTGCTCATATAAAGGGTACGCATTGCAAATGAGCACCAGTAGAAGGGGTAAAGTACTATCTACTTCCAATTATACACCACCCAATATCGTTCAGGACGGGTTTTGTCGGTAATGAAACCTTCTATCGATTCTACTTTGGCAAATACCGAGTTGGGTAAGTTAGCATAATAAGCCCAAGTAGAGGGCACTCGGAAATCATAGGGGCAATTATAGCAAAGCACTTCGTTTATATAGGCTCTAAAGCGCAGGTACATGTCTTCGTTGAGCACAATCACGGTTTTTTCTTTGCTTTCGTAACGATTCTTGAGATAGAGATAGTCCTTATCTCTTAGGAAGTTATAGGGGCTGAGCACTTCATAGTTGCGATCTACCGTAGTGAGATAAAAAGGCATGGAAGGCAAAAACTCGTGAGCCAGAATGACCTTTACATCTTTCGGAGTGGTTTTACCGATTACCTGGGCTACTTTGCGCGTGGCAGAGCGTTTGGCATCCAGCGAAGGGACCAAAAAGCCCCAAGCCAAGAATACAAAAGCCAAACTACTAATAAGGCTACCTCGCAAGGCTTTGTCAGTTTCTCCTTTACGATAATTTCTAAAATTATAAATAGAAAGACCTCCCCATACTATGGCCGTAATACTGGCGGCTACTATCCCTAAGGTGTTGAGGAATAAAATACCTGCGGCTATCAAAGCAGCAGCGATGAGCAAGGCCAGCACAATATAAATCCACAACCCAGTACGAAGAATTTTCAAACGGGTAAAATCTTCGCCTTTTACCCGCAAAATTTCTCGAGAAATAATAATGGCTACTGCAGGATAAGCTCCTAAACAATAAGAAGGTAACTTACTGGAAACCAGCTCATACACAAACCAACCCGCGCTCAACCAGGCCAGCATATACCAATAATAATCTTCGTTTTTTCGCTTGCGCCAATGCTTGAACAAATCGCCTAAACCTTTGGGAAAATACATGAGCCAAGGCAAAAACGCTACACAAAATACAGCTAAGAAATACCCTGGAGGGCCAGTTTGTCCAAACACATTACCACTTACCCGCTTAAGAATGTACCAATCTATCAGCCAGGTAATAAACACGCCTCCGTCGGCTTTCCAGGCAGCATCTCCCCACAAATACAAGGGCAACAATGCCAACGGAATAAAAAACCAAGGGTGTAAATGTACCAGTCGCCAGCGCTTGGGGTGAAACAAAAACAGCATACCCGACATCCCAATTACCAAAATCAGCACAGGAGGGCCTTTTACCATAATTCCACCACTCACAAATAGCCAAAGCAATAGCGTCCATTTCCAGGCACGGGTTTGCATAAAATTGAGCAAAGCCAGCGCCGCTCCAGTTTCAAAAAATAATAAGGAAGCATCAGTGAGGCCAATTTTGGCGAGGGTAGGCAAAAACAACGACCCTAACATAAGAATGGCAGCTAGTAGGGAAGTTTCTCGCCCAAACAGGTTTTTGCCCATCAAAAACAACAACAGTCCTGAAAGCAACAAAGCGACCACACTCGAGAAGCGGGTTGCAAATTCATTTTCTCCAAACAACCAGTTAGATCCGGCTATCGCCCAGAAGTGCAGTGGGGTTTTGCGGTGAGGCTCCGACCAGTCAAACTCAGGCACTACCCAGTTACCAGTTTTACGCATATTGTGGGCAAACCCAGCGTAGGCCGATTCGTCTTGATCCCAGAATGAGATAGACCAGTTGTTCAGAAATAAGTTGAAAGTAATCACCCCAAAAATGAGGTACAGGGCACGTTTGTTTTGAATGAGCGCTTGCATCAAAATAAAAGTTTATGGGTCATTTTCAGGCAGTGATCAAGTCACTCACCACTCCAGATAAGGTGGTATTTAAAAATTAATTTCCACTCTTACCGAAATTCTAAGGGCAATTTTTTCAGCTGCTATTTTTTGATGTGCAGCCAGTTTTGCCAGCAAATCTTTTTTTATTACGGCTATTTTAGGCCCTTGCGCAGTAACCTCGGGCACTTCTTCAATACGAGCGTCAAATCCGCCATGCGAGGCAGGTTCAAACACCGCCGTATACATCATCTTGTTGTTCATTTTTGTATTTATTGTTCAAGTGGGGAGCAAATTTAGCCTTTTTTTATCTGAAAACCTTTATAAGTGAAAAATGAAAAATGTTTTTGGTTATCAGTAGTGTTTTCCTCTCTATAAGATCAAACCTGAACAATTTTTTTAATCATCCAGGTCCATACATCCAGTATTTTTTCATTTCCTAGATGAGATAAGTCCTTAAGTACCGTGATAGATTCTATGCCCAAAATTGTACTAATTGCACCCACCATCCGGCCAAACTCCTCTTCAGATACCGTTTGTTTCAGCGGTTTCAGTGCTTCTTCTATTAATAGAATCCTCCGGCCAGCCCGGGAATAGTTTGCTTTATTTTGCACCGAATCTTTTAAAACAGCACTCAGAAAAAGACGGAACTCTGCTTCGTTTTGGGTAAGTATCTCATAATGGTATTGAATCAACTTATCTAACCTTTGCTCTAAATCATCATTACTAATTCCTGCAAACAGGTTTTCTTTATCTTCAGATTTTGTATGCAAAGCGGCCTCTCTTTGCAAAACTTCTTTGCTTGAAAAGTATCGATATGCAGTAGCTTTGGATACATCGGCACGTTTGGCTACTGCTGTAATGTTAATAGCCGCTCCCTCGATCATCATTTGATTTGCTGCCAGCAAAAGCTTTTCTCGAGTCTGCATTTTTTGCTGTATTCTCCCAAAGTCAAGGAAATTTTCATTTTCGTGAGACTTTTTTCTCATAAATGTATATCTTTGTGAAACAAAATTCTCATAAAGATATAAAAATGAAAAGTACAACCATACGAGGTTACGCCTGGAAATACGAGGATGTAAATCCTCAACAACAAGAAACAATTCTCATGGTGCATGGTCACCCTTTTGACCACACAATGTGGAAATACCAACATGAAGCTTTAAAAGATTTTAGATTGATACTGCCTGACTTAAAGGGCTATGGACAAACTACCGAAACCTTTGAGAAAATATTTATAGAAGAACAAGCCCTCGATCTTGCATTACTTTTAGATGCATTGCAAATCTCAAAAGTGCATTTAGTAGGGTTATCGATGGGTGGGCAAATCATCGTAGAGTTTCAACGGCTCTTTTCGCATCGGGTAAAATCACTTATGATCTGTGCCAGTACTCCCAATGCAGAAACACCACAAAGCAGTGAAAATAGATTAAAACTTGCTGAATACATTGAGCAGATAGGCATGTTGTGCTATACCCAAGAAGACATCCACAAGTATATCAATGTAGCTGAGGTAGGTCAACACTCCGAGGTTTATGAGCATTTGTTTCAAATGATGTCCAAAACCAATGCTCAAAACGCCATTGCTTCACACAAAGGGAGAACTCAAAGAAGAGATAACTTCCATTACTTGAAACACATTAAAATCCCTACATTGGTGATTGCAGGCGAAAAGGATTTCTTTTTTAACCCTGAAGACGTGAGAAAGGTAGCCCTTGAAATAGAGGATGCTCAGTTTGAAATAATTGAAAAATCAGGACACTTGCCTAACATGGAAAAACAGCAAATATTCAACAAATTAATCACGAAATTTTATCAGAGAATCCTGTAAGTGCTCCATTATCTAATCAAGTATTTGTGTACAGCAGTTATGTTACTATTACCCACCAAAGAGGCAAAAACCCATTCTTACACTGTAAAATTGGCTTTCTCCATTGAGTTTTCTACCTTCATTTTTTAAGAACAATTTCTTGCGAAATTATTACAAACAGACACAATCATTATGTACGAAACGCTCAAACCTGTACTTGAAAAAGAACTGGCAGAGATCAAAGCTGCCGGATTGTATAAATCAGAAAGAATCATTACTTCTCAACAAACTGCCGATATTACCACTGATGAAGCAGGCGAAGTAATTAACTTTTGTGCCAACAATTACCTGGGATTAGCCAACCACCCTCGTGTAATTAAGGCGGCGCAAGATGCCTTGGAACAATACGGCTTTGGCTTGGCTTCTGTACGTTTTATTTGTGGTACCCAAGACATCCACAAAGAGTTGGAGCGTCGCATTTCTGAGTTTTTTGGTACCGAAGATACCATTCTGTACGCCGCGGCTTTTGATGCCAATGGAGGTGTATTTGAGCCACTTTTTGGCAAAGAGGACGCCATCATTTCTGACCAACTAAATCACGCTTCTATCATTGACGGAGTACGTTTGTGTAAGGCACAGCGTTTTCGCTATCAGCACAATGATATGGCCGACTTGGAAGAAAGACTGAAAGAAACCCAACACTTACGCCATCGCATCATTGTAACCGATGGGGTATTTTCTATGGATGGTACCATTGCCCAAATGGACAAAATCTGTGACCTGGCCGATAAATACAAAGCATTGGTAATGACCGACGAGTGTCACTCTACTGGTTTTATGGGTAAAACCGGGCGTGGTGTTCCTGAATTCCGTGGTGTAATGGATCGTGTAGATATTATTACCGGAACTTTAGGCAAAGCCATGGGTGGTGCTTCTGGTGGATTTACTTCTGGTAAAAAAGAAATCATCGAGATGTTACGTCAGCGTTCTCGCCCTTATTTGTTCTCCAATACTTTGGCTCCTGCCATCGTGGGTGCCTCTATTGAGGTATTCAAAATGTTGACTGAAACCACAGAGTTGCGTGACAAACTGGAAGAAAATACTCAATACTTCCGTGAAAAAATGACCGCAGCGGGATTTGATATCAAACCAGGCGAGCACCCAATTGTACCTATTATGTTGTACGATGCCCCACTTTCGCAACAATTTGCTGAAAAACTATTGAGCAAAGGCATCTATGTTATTGGTTTTTACTACCCAGTAGTGCCCAAAGGGCAGGCTCGTATACGTGTACAAATCTCAGCAGTACACGAACGCCACCACCTCGACAAAGCCATCAATGCTTTTACCGAAGTAGGTAAAGAACTTGGGGTGATTCAATAAATTTAATGGTGAATGATTAGTGGTTAGTGGTAAATGTTTACCGAATAGTAATTCAGTACTATCTCGTAGTTACCACTAGCTTTCGTGGCTAATCATTCACTTTTTAAATTGCTCAAATATTAACCATTCATCATCGATCACTTATCATTATTTAAATGCAAGACTTACTCAAAGACTACCCTGTAGTTGTAGAACAAAAAGTAGCCTGGGGCGATATGGACGCTGCATTGCACGTGAACAACACGGTGTATTTCCGTTATTTTGAGACTGGGCGAATCAATTATTTCGATGAAGTGGGTTTTACCAACTTCAAAAGTGTAGGGCCTATCCTTGCCGAAACTAGCTGTCGCTATAAATTCCCTTTGGTATACCCTGATACCATTTCTATTGGCACCCGTACCCTACCTGACAGTTTTTATGAATTTGGCTTTGTGATGGAATATGTAGTGGTAAGTCACCAGCATCAGCAAATAGCAGCTAAGGGCACAGCCAGAATCGTAACTTTTGACTACGCCAAACGTCAAAAAGCACCCGTACCCGAAACATTGAAAAGTACAATCTTAGCATTCGAAAATAAATAACCTTACAACCTATGGTCTACCAAATCACCGAACCTACTGCACCACGTGTCCCCGTTGTTATTAGTGTACCTCATTGTGGCGTGGCCTTCCCTGATGATATTCGCGATCAATATGTGCCTGATTTAATCAAAAACCCTGAAGATACTGACTGGTTTGTAGACCGTTTGTATGACTTTGCCCCTGCAATGGGCATTACCCTTATCAAAGCACACTACAGCCGTTGGGTAATCGACCTCAACCGTAATCCAGAAAGCACACCATTATATAACGATGGGCGGGTCATTACTGCGCTTACTCCTGCTACCAACTTTCTGGGGGATGCTCTTTATCAAGGCTCTACCCCTGATGAAGCAGAAGTGCAACGACGTCTGGAGCAATATTATCGGCCTTACCATCAGAAAATCAGTGATTTATTAGACGATTTACAAAAGGAATTTACTCACGTACTGTTGTATGATGCCCATTCTATCAAGCAAGTAGTAACTACCATTCACTCAGAGCCATTTCCAGATTTGCTATTAGGTAGTAATGATGAAAACTCAGCCCATCCTGATTTGATAAAAACAGCTTTACAAGCTCTAGGCGCAGGAGATTATTCGCTGGAACATAACACCCTTTTTAAAGGTGGACATATTACCCGTTCTTTTGGGCAACCTGAACGCAAGCGACATGCACTTCAGCTAGAACGTAGCAAGGTTTTATATATGGACGATACCGAAACCCAGTATGCACCTGATAGGGCTGACAAACTTAAGACTGTTTTGAAACCTATGTTTGAAGAATTAATAAAGGTATTACAAGGGCTCAATAAATGATATAAAGTCGAGAATAATGAACATCAACTGATGATCATCATTCAACAGGTTTAAAACAAATCACTCTAAACTTATCACTCGCGGCTTGCACCTTGTAATCAATAAAAGTTATATTTGTTGTTCAACATTACCCTGTAAGTTAAGCTATTTCGTTTTTTGAAGAATTGCCTTGTTATGGATTTTACGCTCTTTTTCGATACATTGGATGATACCATTTTTGAGGGCATCTCGGGCACTGATACCTGGTATGAGCATGTGCATATACATACCCAAAGCCCAATAGATTGGGAAGGTAAACACCTGGCCATTATTGGCCTTACCGAAGAGCGTGGCACGCAAACCAATCAGGGTACTACCAAAGCAGCCGACGAAATACGCAAGCGTTTGTATCGCCTCAAAAAAGGCAAGGGGCAATACCAAATTGTAGATTTAGGCAACTTACGCAATGGCATTAATCTCGAAGATACCTATTTGCGCTTACGCGAGGTTTGTGAGTTTTTGCTCCGCCAATCGGTATTCCCTATCATTTTAGGAGGTTCACATGATCTTACTCTGGGGCAATACTTAGCCTACGAAAACTTAGACCGAGTCATTAGTGTTGTCAATATTGATGCTTGCATAGATATGGATCAAGCCCAAGAAGATGACCAAAGTGCTTTCCATGTACATAAGATACTCACTCACAAACCCAACTATTTATTCACTTACAGTCATTTGGCCTATCAAAGCTACTTGAACTCACCTAAGATGCTCGAGACGCTCGAGAAACTATATTTTGACGCCTACAGTGTGGGGCAAATGCGTGATGACCTAAACGAAGTAGAACCTGTGGTACGCAATGCTGATATGCTCAGTTTTGACATTACAGCTATTAAAATGAGTGATGCAGGGGGCAACCAAAACGCTCAAAACTTTGGCCTTACTGGAGAGGAGGCTTGCCAGATTTGTTGGTATGCTGGATTGAGCGAAAAATTAAGCTCTATTGGGTTTTATGAATACAATCCTGAAGTAGACGAGCGGGCCCAAACTGCTTCGTTGGTAGCTACTATGATCTGGTATTTTGTAGAAGGATATTATCACCGCAATCAGGAGATTGATTTCAACAGCAATGCTTTTATGAAATATGTCGTTTCTCGCTTGAACAACTCCAGCAATATTATCTTCTACAAACACAAAGTCACTCAAAAATGGTGGATGGAAGTCCCCTACCCCCAAACGGTTACTACCAATATTGAGAAAATGATCATCCCCTGTAGTTATAAAGATTACCAGGAAGCCAGTCGCGGCGACATACCCGATCGTTGGTTGATGACTTATAATAAATTGGGGTAATACTTTAACGTTGGCACTACGCTGAGCACCAACGTTATAAAGTCTACTTATGCTGTGTCTTCTACGACTTCAATAGTTTATCAATTTTCAAGAGTGTTTTTTTTGCGTGGTTATTTTTTGGGTTGAGCTCCAATGATTTTTTATAACTCTCTCTGGATTTACGGTAATCTTTGGCTATAAAGTAGGCCTCTCCTAAACTATCATACAAATTTGCATTATCAGGTGCTTCCGAAACGGCAAATTTAAATACCTCTATTGCTTTTTGTACTTGTTTGCCCGACAGTAGATCATAACCCACTTTGTTTAAATAACCAGGTGAAGCAAAATAGGTAGCTGTATCCTTTTTCAAGGCCAGGTATTTTTTTATTGCTTCTTTGGGTTTATTCATGAACATTGGTTCTATTGTAGACCACAAATTAACTTTTGGATATTCAATGAGGTCGTACTCAGCTTTATTGTACAAACTCAGCCAATCATTCATCGTTACCTCGGAATTGTTGTTCATCACTAATACCATCCCATAGTTTGAATCTGGACACAATAGTATAACGCTTTGAATTCCGAGAGAAGACCCTGTTTTTAAATAATAAAACCCTTCTTTTTTTGCAAAGCCAATATCCCATAAATAACCTAACTGCTCATCATCGTTTTTGAATAAAGAGCGAACAGATTCCTTGATAAATGGATCTTTACTTTCTAATTGAAACTTCATAAACTTTACCAAGTCAGGTAGGGTAGCGAGGATGCCATAGGCCCCTCCCGACAACTGGTTTTTAAGTAAAGGCATTTTCTTTTGGTCTTCCCCATAGCCATTAGATATTCGTTTCTTGTAGCGATCATATTCCTGTAAATATGTATTTTTCATATCCAGCTTCGCCAAAAACTCTAACAATAGCTCTTTATAAGGGCGTTTATAAACCTTTGTTAGAATATATGTCACCAACTCAGGGCCCACATTATTGTAATCATAAAAGGTTCCTGGTTTTTTCTTTACTTCTACATTTTTCAGATCACTCAGCAAGTCATCCATGCTATAATCAAAGGCACGGTTTTCATAGTATCCCTCTTTCGTTTTTTTGTTTACCTCTTGTAGCTTTGGAGGAGTACCAAAACCAAGCGTATGCGTCAGTAAGTTTTTAATGGTAACTGGTGTACCCTTATAGGTCAAATTCGGGTATTCTCCGTCTAAATACTTTCTAATATCGTCATCCAGGTTAATTTTGCCTTCCAAAGCAGCCTTAGCTGCCAAAGAACCCACAAAAACTTTTGAGATGGATGCGATTTCGTATAAGGTGCTATCATTAGGCAGGTTGTTGGCTCCTGGGTCTATTTCTCCATAATAATTATGATAAGTTTTCCCGTTTCTATACACAGCTACCGCCAAAGAGTTGATATGCCCCTTTTTGAGTGTATGCTGGGCATATCGATCAACAAATGTGGTAAGTTTTGCAAAAGGTTCAGATTCCTGTTTTTCATTTTGGTTTTGATTTTCTTCTCGTTCGGGTGATTGGCATCCCAACATCAATAAGAATGGGATGAGCGTTAGAAATTTGTTCATGGTTTGCACTTTTTAATAGGTAATTGACTTTAAGTTTGGTACTATATAAAACTGAAGCATATGCTTTTTAAAGTCACCTTGTGCAAGGGAGAAGTTGCACTATGTGGAGCAATTTTAAAAATCTTAAAATAACGATCGTAATGCAATATAGGCCTGATTAATCACGAAATCCTTATTACCAGCATATTGTATTATTTCAAGGATTTCTAGTCTTAATTTTTTAAATTGCTTATCGGTTTATTTATTCTAATCACTTAACTATTTTTTCTATGGATTTTCTTTCAGACAAAGAAGTAAACCTTGATGACTTCAAGGTAAACAAATTAACTTATGAGCAGCTACGCGAAGTGAAAGGAGGACTTGCTGAAGATGATGATGAAGACGAGTCGACTGCGGTTGTTTTAGACAATGGCTGTTGCTAACACAAAGATTTCGTGTATGTTGTCATCACCCTACAACATACACGTACTACTGCATCTATATATCTAAACCAGCACACTCACCAAACCAAAAACATTGGCGGCTCCCAATACCAATTCAAACACAATTCCCTGGCTAATTTGCTGACTTGGTTTTCCATCGGCGCTCAGACTAACCAATCTCCCAACCAAAAAACCAATAAAAATCAATGAGGCCACAGCAAATGAAGTAAAGGTTAAACGAGGGATGATTGTTCCTAATGCAATGATGACTCCTCCACAAAGCATTACTGCACTTACTCCTCGCATTTCGTTCAACAAACTGGCGTCGTTTGCCAGCGTAATTCCAGAATTTTTCGCATAAGTTTTTACTGGGTTGGTTAACCTCATAAGCCCTACAAAAACCAACATTAAACTTGATAATGATAGAATAATAATCTTGACAATTTCCATTTTTAGATTGCTTTTAGTTAATACTAGGGAATAGTGTCAAAATAAATTCACATTTTTAACCTCATTTTTTACTGCCATACTTCGTTAAAAAAAACTTACCGTAGCTCTGGCTATGTCGCGTTTTTTATCTCGTCTAACAATAAAATATTTTATTAAACTATAGAATTTTATTTTTCTACCATTCCTGATGCAAAACTAAAGTTGGGTTATGACATAGGTGTGTCAGGGGTATATTTACCCTTGATATAATTTTCAAAAAACTTTTTCATCGTCATATTATGAGGGGCAAAAGTTTCGTCTTGGGGCATCATTTTCTCGATAAAATCTATCCTAAATACCCTAAAATCACTTCTCAATCGACAAAAGGCAATCAACAGAAAGTTTCCATTCACACTATAAATCGCAAAAGGTTCAATGTCTCGCGTGGTTTGTTTTTGTGCTGAAGAGCGGTATTCTATCTTTAAAACCTGAAAATGAATAATGGCAGACTGAACCTGCATGAGGTTGTTACTGGTTTTCTTTTCAGAAGTATTGCCACCAAAATACACTCTTTCGGCTAATAGATCGGCATTTCCTTTTTGAGAGTATCTTAAAATGGCCTTTATCTTCTCTATAGCACTGGATGCATTATTACTCAATGATTGATCTTTATTTTTAATGGCCAATTGTTCCAGCGTAATCAAGGCGTTGGCTTCATCTTCGGTAAATACCACTGGAGGAAGGTGGTATCCCTCTACTAAAGAGTAACCTTTGCCTTCTTCGGTTACAATAGGGATCCCTGATTTCTCGAGCGTGCGAATGTCTCGGTAAATGGTTCGTATACTTACATTATGCTTTTCAGCAAGAGATTTTGCCGTAACCACCCTTTTGGATTGCAATTGGGTGATGATGGCAGTTAATCGCGAGAGTCTCGGTTTTTCTTTTTCTTCCATTTTTGTTGTGGTGACAATCATTTACCGCTTAAAAGGCATTGGCAGCGGTATGTAGGTATCATCATCTGGCACTTTTGGGAATCGTTTGTTTTCCCAGTCTTCGCTGGCTTGCTTAAGACGCTCTTTAGAACTCGCTACAAAGTTCCAGAACAAATAACGGGGTTCGGGCAGTGCTGGCCCACCAAACAGCAGCAATTGAGTATCCGCTTCCAGCCATAGGCAACACTCATTGTCGGTTTTAGAAATAAGCATTTGCCCAGCTTCTATGGTATCTTCACCATCCCTTACCGTTCCCTTCACTACTACCACTGCGATTTCTCCTTCCAGATGGCCCTTAATGTCCAAATCACCGTCTTTTTCGGCCAAAATATCTACCATAAACAAAGGCGAATGTACTGGCAAAGGCGATTTGCGTCCATAACCTTCTCCTGCTACTAAAATCATCCGCAAGTCACCTTCCTTCCATTGAGGCAGGTCTTCTTTGGCTACAAAGTCAAAACGGGGGTCCATTTCTTCTTTTTCCAACGGTAGGGCTATCCAAACCTGATAGCCATGCGACAGATAGCTTTGCCCATTTCGTAAATGAGGTGGGGTACGTTCGGTATGGGTTACAGCTTTGCCGGCCGTCATCAGGCCTACATCGCCAGGTTTGATTATATGATGTGCCCCAGTACTATCTTTATGTTCGGTTTCTCCAGAAAACAAATAACTCAACGTACATAAACCAGTATGGGGGTGTTGATCTACATCTGAATACTCTTCAGGCCCTATGTAAACGGGGCCAAAGTGGTCAATAAAAGTAAAAGGCCCTACCTGACGTTTTTCACGAAAGGGTAATAGTCTACCCACCATAAAATTGCCAATGTTGCGGCTACGCTCTTCTACCAGCATTTTGTTATTTGCCATAAGTATTGTGATTGGTTTGGTAATACTTCAAGATAAAGATTATGCCCTATGGGTACAAGGAAAAAACACTGAAAACTCACTAGCCATTCAGGCGGCTGCGTTCATTCTTCACAATAGCCAGATTGCGTTCTTGCTGTATCTGCCGCAAATAATGGTAATGATTGGTATTGTCTTTAATCACCCAGGCAATAAATGAATCGTCATCGGTAGGCTGAAAACGTTGAAAGGTAAAATCATAAATATGATGGTGGCTAAAGAAGGGGATGTCTAAACGAGGAAAATACAAAGGCTGGTCAGCTACACTTAATTTGATCAAAGTTTCCTCTATGCTTTCCAAAAAAGGGATAAAAGTAAAGGCCGATAATCCCTGATAAAAGGTGAGGTTAAATAAAGTATTGCAACTTTCGACAATAATACCTTGATTATCTAACAGCACAAACTGATAGCCAGAGGGATTGAAATGGCTCTTAAATTGTTGCAAATATGTTAGACTATGAGGCTTCATGAAGTATTATTGTCATTAGGTTTTAAGCATATGCTGAGCAATTTGGGCAAACATCTTCTCTACATTTTCTCCTGTCTTGGCACTGGTAAAAAAACTAACATCCACGGGCAATTGTTCGGATAAATTCTTTAATTCTCCATCGCTTATTAAATCTTTTTTATTCCCAATGACGCAAATCGGGGCATCAGGCAGTTTAGAACGAATGTATTCCAAATCAGCTGCAATATTCTCAAACGATGAAGGGCGCTGCACATCAAATACATAAATCACTCCATGCGCACCCAAATAATAAGAAACAGGCACCTTGGTTTGAGTTACTTCGCCTGCAATATCCCATAAAATCAAGTTTACAGTATTACCTGCCAGTTCCACTACTTTTTTGTCAATACGTACTCCTAGAGTAGTCAAATACTCGTCAGAGAATTCCTGAAAAACAAATCGGCGAACCAGTGAGGTTTTTCCTACGCCAAAATTTCCTACTAAAATTACCTTTTTACTTACTGGTGGCATTAAATTGATCAAAATTAGGTTTAAGATTGTCTGATACGTCAGCTTCAGTTAATTCGTCTAATGGCTTTGTGAGGTATTGTTCGGCAAACAACTCAAGATAATCCATGAGCTGCGATTTAAATTTAGAATTTACTGATCCTGATACTATAGCTGCTAAATAAAACTTATATGAATTTTGAATAATAATCTTGAAAGTACCATACTCAATCATGTCGAGTGAACCAGTTTTTTGCTGAAAAGCGTCCTCGATAAAAGACTTGATGGCAGTAAGCATTCCAGCGATAATGTCCTGATCTATGGTATTTTTATGAGAATATTTTCCGTGTAGAATTCCTGATTCCTGTGAAATCACAAACACCTCTTCTACTACTGGGGGGATTAGTTCTTTGATAATCAAATCTTTGTGGCTCACCCCTTCCCACAATGCAATGACTTGCTTTTTGATATTTTGTAGCGAGAAGGTACGATCGAGTTGCTTATCTACATTTTCGGAAAGTTTTTCAAACTCGATTTGAATAAATTTACGAATAAGTCTTCCCATCAATGGGTAAATGGCCTCGATGAGTGCATCTTTTGATTCCTGTAGTTCGGTGCGAACCGTTTTTTGAATCACTGGTTTAAGGTCCTGATCGTCGCGTATTCCCTGAATTTCTTGCTGTAAATCAGCTACTTTTTTATTAATTCTTTCCTGGCTTTTACGATCTTCTTCCAGTAAAATCTCCTTCAGTTTTTTGAGAACATCCTGCATAATCGTAAAATTTTAGTTCACATGATACAAATAGGAGCATCAAGCTCTGCAAGCAAACGTATAGACATACCTGCCACTTGAGCACTCAACAGAGCAAGGTTGATTTTTTCTGAAAATTACATGTTTTGAGCCAAGTCACGCAATTTATCAGCAGCACGTTCACGTTTGGTATAATTACGGGAGTATTCTGTTACATTTTTGCTGATTTGATCAATCAACTCTTTGAATTTTGCATTCAATCGCTGCTCCATAGCATCTACCAAACCAGATACTTCCTGGGCCATTTCCAAAATTTTCTTTTTATCTTCTTCAAAATTTTGACCCAACAACTTATGTGAATCGGCAAGGTTTTGCTGTAAATCACGAATATTACCCCCTACAATAATTTCCTTTACTGCATCCAGACGAGAATAACGATCTATGCCTGTACCCTGTTGTACGGGTTGATTTACCTGCTGATCAGCTAATACAATAAAGCCTTCGTCGTTTTGTTCTCGAAGTGAGCTATTGATTAATGAAGGAAGATTTTTGTATAGATCTTGTAACTGCATTTGAAAAACCCGACGGTTTTCTTCCAATACATTGACAAACAAGGTGCGCATATCATTTACCTGATTGTCATAGTCTTTTTTGTTTTCTACCAACATAGTAGCAAACAACTCTTTCATTCCCTGCAATTGCCCTTCTATTTCGCGCTTGTCTGGACCTACGATGAGTTCTCTAAAAATATTTACTTTCTCTTCGTTACCCAGTTCCTGAGCATTTTCTACGCCTTCGTTTTTTTTGTCTTTATCTTCCATGTCAGCGATATGTAAAGTATTTTTTTGACGAATTACAATTGTTCTTTTTTGGTAGTCTCACGCCCTCGCTTTGGTGGTTAAGTTTATATGATTAAGCCTATCAATGAGCTATGAGCAAATGAACAACTGACTATACAATTGAAAAAATAGTATAATAACTATTCGGCACGCAAAGAATCTGAAATTTTCAACAAAGCATCGTTGAACGCACGCTTGCTTACGTGTGCATCTTTTTGCTTGTTTAACTCTTCCTCAGTCGCTTTTTGTACTGCAATCAATCGCTCGTTGAGATTTTTCTCGGTATTTTGGATTGCCTCAAGAAGTTTTCCGTGTACCTCCTCAATTTTTTTCATCACCTCTTCACGGTTCTGACCAATTTTGTCTTTTAGCTCGGAAATTTGTTCGTTATAAATCTTAATATCCGGACCAAAAATAAGGTCTTTTACTTCGTCTAATTTGTTTTTAGGCTCGTTTACGTTTTCCATCCTATTATATAATAATTACGACAATTGATGTTCTTCTACAGTAATGAATTTGATTCAAAAATACAATAATTATTTTAATAACAAACGCAATGTGCGTTCATCCACCTTACCAGAAGCAAATATTTTATTTTTTATTTGGAACTTCATGATGGCTTCTTCAGTCACATCACGATACTTGCCATCCAGTGGTATTTTATAGCCTTTTTTGATCAATCGGTTCTGTACTTCCCAGGTCATGAGAGTAGTATCTCCCTTGGTTAGTGGCTGTTTACCAATCCTGCGATACAGTTCATAATTGGCTGGGCGTATGCCCTTTTGTTCTACAAACCGAATCGCTTTATTGTCTAACCCCTGCGCTTTCATTTGCTTAGATGCAATCAATTTTGCTTCCAAAAATTTCACCCGTGATAACATTTTATTGTAGGCCATCACTGCATTGCGTGCCTGCGTGTTTGATTGATTCTCATACAACACATCAATGCTTTCGTTGTACCAAACCTTGCGAGCAAAGCTGCCTGCCTTGTGTGCCAACTCAAAGTATTCCATGACCACTTTTGAATCATAATAATTGGCATCAATCTCCTTGGTCTTGGCGGGGTAATTATAATCCTTGCCAGGGTTATATCTGCGATACTTTAGGTATTGATTGATCGCAATGTATACGTTGGCCACCAGGAAAATAAAAATTACAATCCGTTTCATATATTAGGCTATCAAAATTAGTATCTTCTTCTATGCAAGCGCACTTCTCGTTGGTGAATAATAAATATTGATTAACTTCCTTCATTATTCAATGCTCGTTAATCGTTATTCGAGATTCAAACCTTACCCTACAAGCACATCTCCTGTCATATCTTCGGGTTTTTCAATACCCATTAAGTGTAAAATAGAAGGTGCCAAATCGCCCAGCTTCCCATCTTTCAAAGTGATACCTCCAGCATTGTTATCCACCAAAATACAGGGTACCAAATTGGTGGTATGAGCTGTATGTGGCGAACCATCTGGGTTTTTCATAATATCTGAGTTGCCATGGTCTGCAATAATAATGGTTGTATACTCATTTTTTAAAGCAGCATCTACCACTACTTGTGCACATTGATCCACTGTTTCGCAGGCTTTTACTGCTGCCTCAAATACACCAGTATGCCCTACCATATCGGGATTGGCAAAATTGAGGCATACAAAATCTACTTTGCCCTGGTTAAGCTCTGCCGTAATTGCATCTCTTATGTCAGCAGCACTCATTTCGGGCTGAAGATCATAAGTAGCTACTTTGGGTGAAGGGCACAAAATGCGACTTTCGCCTTCAAACTCTTCTTCTCTACCTCCTGAAAAAAAGAAGGTTACATGAGGGTATTTTTCAGTTTCAGCAATTCTTATTTGTTGCTTATTAGCATTGGCCAAAACTTCTCCTAAAGTATTGGTTAATTTAGGTTTGTCAAACAAAACTTTCACATTTTTGAAAGTGTCGTCATAGTTAGTCATCGTAAGATATTGTAAGTTCAAGGTTTTCATCCCATCTTCTACAAAGTCTTGTTGTGTAAGCACTTGTGTAATTTGACGCCCACGATCGGTACGGAAATTAAAGCACAATACAACATCGTCCTCTTCTATGATAGCCAGTGGAGTACCCTTAGCATCTACTTGTACAATAGGTTTTATAAACTCGTCTGTTACTTCTTCGTCGTAAGAAGCTTGTATGGCTTCACTTAGGTTTTGCGTTGCCTTTCCTTCACCTTTTATTAATAGGTCATAGGCAAGCTTTACCCGTTGCCAACGTTTGTCCCGATCCATTGCATAATAACGCCCAATAACCGACGCAATTTGTCCAGTGGTTTGATTTAAATGCTCTTGTAAATCTTTCAGGTATGTTTTTCCACCTTGAGGATCAGTATCGCGCCCATCGGTAAATGCATGAATAAATAGTTGTTCTACTCCTTTTTCGTGAGCAATACTACAAAGTCCTTTTAAATGATTGATATGCGAATGCACTCCTCCATCGGATAACAATCCCATCAGGTGTACTTTTTTTTGATTGGCTTTGGCATAGTCAAAAGCTTCGTTCAGCGTAGCATTGTCATTTAGTTCTTTGTGTTGAATGGCCAGATTGATACGAACCAAATCCTGATAAACAACCCTTCCAGCACCAATATTCATATGCCCCACTTCTGAATTACCCATTTGCCCTTCGGGAAGCCCTACTGCCAAACCAGAGGCGTCTAGCTTACTGTGTGGGTATTTGGTATATAAGCTATCTATAAAAGGAGTGTTGGCCTGATCTACAGCAGAAACATTAGGATTGGAAGCAATGCCCCATCCGTCCAAAATCATCAAAAGTACTTTTTTATTCATTTTACTCTATAGGGTTTAATGAGATTACTACGCTTTTGGTGCGATTGCAAATGTATAATAATTGTCAGAAATATTCTCACGTACTTCTTTTATTAAACTGTTTTTTCTTTTGGCAATCTATTTTAGAGTTCTACACAAAAAAAGCGTAACACTCAACGTATCACGCTTTCTTATTTTTTTAGAAGTTATCTCGACTTTCAGCCTCTCCTTAGTATACAAGTGCAGGATCAAATGTCATCTGATTCTTCTTATCGAGTTTTTTCAAGTCTGAGCGAACCCTTTTACGATATATACGAGGTCCTTCGGTAAACCGGCCTACTTTTGCTACTTGGTTACTAGTGTAAGAGAACGTACTGGGTAGATTAATTTTCCATTGCCCATTTTCTTTATTAAAATCTACCGAAAAATAGATGTTAGTAGATTCTTGCAAAATGTTAGAAGTTAATAACACTCGGGCTTCGGCTTTATTTATTCCGGTAAGCGTTACACTCATCACATTGATGTCTTTGAATTTATCCTTGTTGATGGTCCACAACCCTACTCCGCCTATCAGTTTAGAATAAAACCCAAAATTACGCAGTAATTTTTCATCAGGCTGTTTCTTGTCATCATTCTTACCCGATAGGTATCCATACCTGGCGTACATCATCATAGTATAAGTAACAGTAGAATTTTTAGAAGAAGTAATGAAGTTTTTCATCTTACGTCCATTACCAGTTTGAGCAGTTTTGATCACATTGAGCAAATAGCGTTTTGAGCTATTATCCATCAATGCCAATGATGAATCCATAGAGATTTGAGTCACAAACCTGGTCATTACATCCCTTACTTCGGTGGCAGTTTCGGGATCTTTGATCGCTATGCGAGTACCCTTAGCTCCTATGTCAAGATTGTATACTTCTACGACTTTCAGCGCTTCACCTGCATCCAATCCTTTGATTTTGATCAATGCTTTTTTGTCTTGGTAAGACTTTAACACATCTTGTTTGTTCACCGCTTGTACTGCAAACTGGCCTCGGTTGACGATAAAGGCACTCAGCGTGTTATTTTTATTCTTCAAACCAAATCCCTGGTCATCAACGCGATAACGTAGCCATACTTTACCTCCAGCAGTACTATCTACTTTTACTCCATAATACTGTCCGGTAGACGATTCTAAGGCATAAAAATCGCTCACCAGTGGATTTTCAAAGCTTTTTACTTTTTCATTCAGTTCTTGTTTTTTGACTTCCTTACGATAAGCACTTCTTCTACGGTCTGCCATCATGTCTTGCACCGAAAAATAGATCAGTGCCAGGCCCGCCAGAATAAGTCCAGCAAATGCATACCAGGGCGTTTTGGGTTTACCATACAGTGTATCAAAAAGCTGGGCAGCTTCAGGGGTTACTTCGTAAGAGTTTCCATCTCTTTTGAGTAGCCATTGTTTGCCTATTGGAAAAATTGGAATAAACAGAATGTGGGCCAGCTTGAGGCCATATTCGAAATGAGTGCCTGCATCTACCGGGATTTCGGCAGGCAATTGGTCAGCATGTACCGTTTTGAGCGATACAGTGTAGTATCCAAATACCATAAGTTAAGGTGTTTATTGATTAGTTGAGTTAGTATTCATCACAAGAAGCATAATCACTTTTGAGTAAAATATTTGAGCACTTAAAAATTCAATCAAACGATTACTTTTATTAGGTTATGTATTGCGATTGAATAACCCGTGAAGTTAATGAAATTAATAGCATAATTTTAGCCTGGTAGATTTTATTTGAAGATTTTTGAAATATACCCCACGCTGTTATCAGTTCGTTTTAGTAAGCCAGTCCAACGTCAAATATTAAACTTTTATTTTTTGCTTTCAAAGCGCTACGTATTCTTTCACGATAGGCTTTACCTCCCCATTTCATCATTGCAATTTGATCGCTAGTGTAAGAAAATGTACTGGGTAAGTTTATTTTCCATTGACCGTTTTCTCTCCGCAGTTTCACTAGAAAATTAATCCGACTTGGTCTCCCCAGAATATTAGAAGGTAAAGAAACCCTGGCCAGAGCTACATTCTTTCCTGTAACATTTACTATCACAATTTTGATATTTTTTATTTTACTACTGTTTCTCCAAAGACCTACTCCTAATAGCTTAGAAAACTCTCCAAAATCAGAAAGTAAACGTTTATCTGTTTTTATAAGGTTATCAGCCAATTTAGGGAGATAAACATATTTTGCATACATCATCATCGCATAGTTTACCTCTGGATGCTCATTCTCTTTGATAAAATTCTTCATGTTGGTCACATCCCCAGTCTTTGCTGTTTTTACCACATCCAACAAATAGGTCTTAGAACTACTGTCTAACAAAGCCAAGGATGAGTTCACAGAAGTTTCATTAACAAATTTTTTCAGCACCTGTTTTACTTCTGCCGAAGTTTGAGGATCTGACACATAAAGGCCGATATCGTCTTTATCAATGTCTACATTGTATATGGATTCTAATGTAAGCGTTTCGCCTTCATTCAGGCCTTCAATTTTTATCAAAGCACTTCTTCTATAATGCGATTTTACTATTGTTTTTTTAGAAATAGCCTGTACTTTGAACTCTCCTCGGTTTATCATAAATACACTCACAGCTCCTATCTTTTTGTTTTCGCTATAGCCTGGGTCGTTGTTCAAGTAACGAACCCAAACTTTATCTTCGGAGGAACTATCTACCTTCACTCCATAATACTGTTCAGACGACGATTTTAAGGCATAATAACTATTGGGCGATATTTTTTGAGAACGACTTGCTTCAATTAATGCTGATTCCTGCCGATAGTTCTCCACCTTTCCTTCTATGAAAAAATATAATAAAGCGGCAAGGCCCAGGAGAAAGACTGCATAAGAATACCAGGGAGTTCGGGGCTTACCATACAAATCATCGAGAAGCGATGCCATATGAGAGGTAGTCTCGTAGGTTTGTCCTTGATGCTTCATAAGCCATTTTTTCTCTATCGGAAAAGCAGGGATAAACATAATGTGAGCAAGCTTAAGGCCGCAATCAAAACGAGCGCCTTCCGTTACCGCCACATCTTTGGGTAAGTGATGGGCATATACCGACTTGATCGGTATGGTATAATATCCAAATACAATCATTGTTTGAAGTGGTGTTAGTTAGCCTAAATCATTGTTTTGTAAAGCATTTGATCACTTACTTACTTTTATCAGGTGATACATTGCGATTGAATAGCTTGTGAAGTTAATGAAATTAATAGCATAATTTTAGTTTACACAGGTTTATTTAAACGCTTTTTTGCACCTGTTTGTGGATTGTTTGAGGATCATTTTTCACTTTAAAAATATAGCACTTAGTCAAGCTTTTTTTTCACTACAAATTTTCCTATATTCTAAGCTTTATTCCAAACAATTATTCAACACAATCGCTTTCTGATTACAAAGTATACGCAATGGAAGAACAAACCCCAAACGACTTATTTATAGAACACTTGAATACGCTTGAGCAATCTATCAATGATGAGATTCAAACTTATTTGGAGAAAAAATCTAATGAAGATGCTGACGACTCTAAATTGAAGCAAATTGTAGATCGTGGCAAAAAAATTAGCCAATCGGTTACGGATAACATGGTAGCTCGCTTTGCCGCCAAGCGCTTAGGCGTAGACAAATTGGGCGAAGCAGGTATGAAGGCTTTATCAGAGGCAGGTGTTCGCCTGGACACTCCCTTGATGAAACACCTATTGGCCAATGAAGCCATTGGAGAGCAAATCAATCAGATTGTAAAGGAATATGATACATTGGAGTTGTCCAAAAAAGTAAAATATGATCGACATGCCTTATTTTATCCTGTGGTAAAAGCCCACAATGACGGAGATCTTAAAACTCCTGAGAGTGTAAAAGGTAAAGCAATGCAAGTAACCCGCAAACTCGCTGGTGGAGGTCTGGGGGCTTACAACTCTTTGCGTAAAGGTAAATTTTTGGGTGTAGCCGCTTCGATGCTTAACAGCGGAACCGATATTATAAAAACAACCTTGGGTCGCGATACTCCAGAATCTCGTTTGCGACTCTTGTTGTTGACCGAAGTCAGTGAATTGTGTAAAAGGAAGGAGAGGTAATAACCAACTATTTATTTGTGCTAGGATGAATTCCTCCTCCTAGCCATTCCCCATTTTTTAACCACAATTCGTAATGGACTAACCATTCACTTGTCCAAGGTATTAAAGTTTTAACAAAGAACTTGCTAAGGTTCCATTCATTACTCTTAGGGTAATAAAGACATAACCTTTGTTCATCTACTGAATAAACATGAGGTAAGGTAACCTCTCCCTTAGCTAAAGGCAAAGGATAAGGTTCCACAATGTAAACACTGACTCCACCTCCCTTTTTATAATGTAATTTTACTTTATAATAATTACTCAAAGGTGTAGGATGTAATGTATGAATCCAGACTAACTCTTTTTCCCCTTTACGCATTATTCTTGAGTTAGGAAAACAGGATTTAAGTGCTCCTTCTTGCTTGATTAAGGATATTCTATTCATAAACCAAAAAATTTATGGGGTTGTATTATGAGTTTTCCAGACTTACTTATTTCGCCAGTGTGTTTATGTATTCCTAAGTCTCCATTTTCTCTATCTAACAATAGTTTTTGTCCATAATTTTTAAATGCCTTTTGAACAACAGCTTTACCAAATGGCTTTTCAAGAGATTCCTGCACAAGATGAAGTCCTCCTCTTTGCTTAAAAGCAACATCAAGATCTTTCTTCACTTGCTCAAGCCACTTAAAGAAATTATCTTGACGCTTAGGATATTCCACCCATTTATCTGCAAAATTTTCTTCATTATTAATAGGGTTGCCTACCCACTTAATAACCCTGTTAACATTTTCATCATATTTGTCAATAATAAAATTCCCCATACTTGCCACTATATTTGATAAAGCTGATATAACATTACTTTCTTTATTATAAGCTTTTGCGGCTAGTGTGGTAATAATGATTGATATAGGCTTATCATCACTATGACTTTCATCTGAAAACATCAAGTCACGATGCCTTTTTAAGATTTGAACTACGGTTTGAAGTGGCAGCTTATTTTTCTGCATTTTGGGAACTGCCTGTATAGATGCTTCTAATATGCTTTTGCTTATTATATCAGATACTGAAGCACGATTAAAAAACCATTTTGCATAACCAAATGGATTACTCTTAAGCCACAAATATTGGTAACTTGAATCATAATATTGACTCTCCTTATCTGTAATTCTTATGGCTAAACTATCTAAATCTTCTAAATCGTTATTTGAAAAAGCTTTTTCAAATATTTCTTTATAATTTGCCCCAGTTACACAAGGGAGAATATCCATATGATACTTTCTCTCACTATTTTTTGAATTCTCTCTATATCTCATAGTCCAACATCTTCTTCCATCAGGGTTTTCTAATAACGGTTTAAAAATGTCATTATCTGCTATCTGAAAGCCAACTTTGTTCTTGAGTTCTTTTTGAGTCCAATTCAAATTTTTACCATTCAATTGACACACTAAATCAATGTCTAAATCGTCATTTGGATTTACAGGTTTAATCATTGTTCCAATCATAAAAGAACCTTGAGGTAATATCTCTGGATCATATTGTCTTAGGATTGAATTTTCTTTTGCCAATTGTTGTCCAACAGCATTATAACTTTTCACAGCAGCATCATATTCTGTCTGAGAAATATCAAGTGCTCCCCCCAATTCTTCAAGAATATCATTAAACTGCTTTTTCTGTTCTAACGTTAACATATTTTTATTGTCTTAAAAAATCCCATTCTATTTCTATTTTCCTCATAAATAACCAAAGGCATATCAGCCTTAGGCATCCAAACCCTACCAAACTCAATTGCTGTTGCAATAGGCATGGCGGGAAAAACATTTAATAGTGTTTCTGAGTCATATTGTTCTTTAATATTATCAAGCAACAGCCTAATTCTTTCACTAAACTCTTTCAAACTATTCTTATTTTGTAAAAAATCATTGAATGGTTTTTCAATAGTAATGGTGTAAATAGAACAATCACTACCTAATACTTTGATAATTCTTTCATTATTGATGGTAGCACTAAGCGAAATATTTAATGCAACTTTATTATTTATTTGACTAGGGTACTGTATTAAATAATTGACTGATTGTCCTGATTCAGACAAACGCCAAGTTTTAGGATTTCTTCTAGGTTGGTATATTTCTGCTTCAACAATATCATTAAATAAAACTCCTAACTTTATTAATAAAGGCATGGGTGCAAATGCGAAAATTGATAAGTGGTTGATTCTATTTTTTTTTAAAAGTGGTTTAATTTGTTCATCAAACTGTTCTTGTAAGTTTTCCTCCTGATTTAACCAATAGCTATCCTTCTGATCTCTCTGTACACTATTTATCAAACTAAGATCAAGTGCATAATCATTCGCTGGATAATGTTTTGGTAACAGATATTTACTGAGATATTGAAAAGTTAAGTTTGGATAGTTCTTTCCAATATTTGCTTTGTAGATAATTATATGACTTTTCATTTCTTCCTTGATGCCTGTTATCAACATCATTCTCCTTTCATGTTCTTCCTTCATTTCTAATAACAGTTCTTCTGGATGTCCATTGATATCAACAATATCAATTAAACGATGATGTTTATCACACAGAAGCATCAAATTACATAACTTATCTTTTAATAAATTAGACCTTATTTTGTCACCACGAGGCCCTGTTGATTTATCCGCCACAATATGCGCAATGTAAGCCTTGTTAAACTCTACTTTTGTAGTATCATCTCTATATAAAACTTCTTGACACCCTCTATATTCACATCTACCAGCAGCCTTACCCCATAAAATCAATTTTATACGCTCTGGAATATAAGATACACTCATAGTTTATTAATTTGTTAAGTCTAAAACCTCTACATTTGATGAATTTTAGTCTTCATAAATTCTGAAAGATACGATATTTCGAAATAAAACGCAAACTATTTGGCTATTAATTTTAGCATTGTACAATTATAAATAGCAAAAACAAAAACCCCATCACCAATTCGGCAATGGGGTTTTCCAACTATACATTAAACTAACACTGTTTAAATTTATTTGCTTTTCTGCGTATGCGACCGTCTGGTCGTTTTGTTAACTTCAATTACTCACAATAATCACTACCACTTACTTTCTGACGGGTTTTGACGCTAGGACAAGGAAAAAAAGTGATACCCTTAAGACTTTTTAAAAAAAATTTAAATAATTCATCTTTTTAGGCAAATTTTGGTTTTGCCTAACTTGTTGCACACACCAAAACTATTTCAAAACCTATGTTTTATGCCATAGGCACTGCACTTTCGCTGTACGTAGCCATTTTGCTGCTCAAAAACGTCCAAGAAACGCCTCATCGGGTCTTACTAGGGTTGTTGTTGTTGTGGGCTATGCGGTTTGGGTTGTATTGGTTCAAAAGCTCCGAATGGCTATCATTGGCTCCTGCTCTGGTGGTCATCGATCAAAATTTATTTTTTTTAGATGGGCCTCTGATATGGTTATATGTACAGGTGGTAAATCAAAAGAAAATACTTCGCTGGAAAACTTTGCTTCATTTTATACCCTTTGTACTCGCCTTACTTCACTCTTTACAGCTTTTATGGGAGGTTTCTCCCCAGCAACTATTAGCTACTTACCAAAGAATTAGTCAAAATATAGGCACAGGGAATTATAGCCTTTCCTTATATGAAGTACTTTTTATTGGTGCCATCATGCTAAGTTTAATGGCTTATGGTTGGTTTAGTCTTCGGGAATTGAGTCGTTACCATCAACATATTCAATCGCAGCTTTCTAATATTGAACAAGTACGTTTGCAATGGCTTAGAAGGCTACTGGTAGGCTGGATGCTGTTTCTGGCGATTCCTATCCTTATATTTTTTATCAACTATTTGTTTGGTTTTGGCAGGTTTGTTCTATTTCAGCAAATTTTAAATACCTCCCTAATCATTTTTGTGGGAATGGTGGGCTATTTTGGTGGCAACCAGCAATATATCACCTTGCCACCTGTTCATTCACCCCAATTCAATGAAAGCAACTCTTCCCCTAAAACTCCTAAAGAAAAATACCAAAAATCTGGACTTACTATCGAACAAATCGAGGCGATGCACGAGGTATTTGTAGAAAAAATTAATACTGAAAAATGGTACCTGCAAGAAGACCTCACCTTAACCGAATTGGCCCAATTACTCGAGATAAAACCCAACATATTATCTCAGGTAATCAATACTGCTACTCAAGATAATTTTTATGATTTTGTCAATCGTTTTCGAGTAGAGGCAGTGAAGCAACTCCTCCCCCACTCTCGTGAAAGTGTACTACAGATTGCCTATCAATGTGGCTTCAAGTCAAAGTCAACTTTCAATGCTTGTTTCAAAAAATTTACGGGCTACACCCCTACCCAGTATCGGAACTCAAAAAATGCGTTAAAATAGTCTTAAAACGTCTTTTTGGGTAGGCTCGGACGATTCTTGTGATGGGTTTTGCGAACATTGTGACATTATTATTCACAAAACTTCAAAACCAAATACTCATGAAAAACATTTGTGGTTTATTACTCATTGTATTCATTTCTCATTGTACTGGCAAAGCGCAACACGGACAAATGAACCAAGATGACGCTTTTAGCAAAACAGCTCCCGAAAAATTCACCACCAAATTTGAAAAAAGCTCTTTAGGCTTCATTTTCACCCAAGTCATACTCAATGGCAAAAAAGAATGGTTTCTACTAGATACTGGTGCTCCAGGGTTAATCTTAAATTCTAGCTATTTTAAAGCTTCTGAAGAAACCTCGGGGCAAGTGGCTGGCGCCTCAGGTCATGCTCAGGCTCAACAGGTATCAGTCAAAAGTTTTAACTGGAACGGTATTCAACGTACTGATTTCAACACAATGGCGTTAGAGCTATCTCACCTTGAAAAGCGCATTGGACGAAAGTTTAAAGGTTTGATTGGTATGCGACAAGTCAAAGATTATGAGTTAATGATTGATTATGAAAAGGGAGAACTGACACTGTTCAAAAAAAATAAAAGCCAGTATCATCAGTCTATCAAGCCAACCCTGGCAATTCCATTTGAATTGCAAGCCCATATTCCTGTTATCAAAATCAAGATTGGTAATCACACCTACGACTTTGGTATAGATACTGGAGCGGCTTTTAACTTAATAGATGCTTCGGCATTTGACCAAATTTCAGCACAAGCTTATCAATTCGATAAAAACGTACCCTTGCATGGAGCCGATAAAAATGTTCCTCAAGTCAAACAAATCACTATGAAAGACACTAAGGTTGCAGGCCAGTCATTCAAAAAAATGACCTACCTTGTCAATAGTATTGCCCATCTCAATGCCTCTCCTGCCATCAATATTGGAGGTTTATTGGGCGTTCCTTTTTTATCCTACAAGCAAAAGGTATCGATTAGTTTTACTGATCACAAAATTTATTTTTGGAAGTAAGAACATTCCCCTCCTCTTAAGAATCTTACTTGAGCTTGATCAGATTTACTTCAAACTCAGGTAAGATTCTCATACCAATATCCCAAATAAACGACTGGATATCCCAAACCCCGTTTCACTCCCCCTTTTTTTACAACCCCCATTCGTAATTCGTGTCAATGAGATAAATACTCAATGGACACACTTCTATTGAATATAATTCATAAAACAACATAGGTCAGGCAAGCTCAATTTTCAACCAGATGGCCTATGTCCATACTATTTGCCTTGATGTGGTACGAAGGGATGAAACGATGCAAGTGGGCGTAGTATGCGATGATTTTTAGGAGATTATTGATAAACACATTTAAAAGAATTGCTGCTTTGTGGAGCCTGTGACTGCCCTAAATACAGGCATTATTACCGCAAGGCAGCAACAATTTTTTATTGCTAACAAACCATATATCTCTTAATAAATTTAACCATATTACCCATGAAGACCAATCATCAATTATTATCGGCACTGTTGCTTTGGACAAGTGCATTCATCTGCTTACCACCTCTCCATCTATGGGCTACCAGCGATTCAGTTTTGGCCAAAAATGCCCCTATTGCTACCCAATACACTACCAGTTTTAAAAGCATCAAAGGTGGGTTTCTTTTCACCAAAGCTATTGTAAATGGGCAAGATGCCTGGTTTATTGTAGACACTGGTATGCCAGGTTTGATCTTAAACACGAAGTATTATCAGGAAAACCAATATGCAGGTGAGGTAGCAGGTGCTTCTGGCATGGCCCAACTCAAAAAAGTGCAGCTCAATCACTTTTACTGGAACGGTATCCAGTTGAAGAATAGCGAAGTAATGGCTCTAGAACTGTCACATTTGGAGCGAACCTTAGGAGTTGCCATTCACGGTTTGATTGGCATGGAGCAGTTCAGACATCATGAGTTATTCATTGATTACGAAAACCAGACGATTACACTCTCTAAACCAGGCCAAAGCGATTATCAAAAACATTGGCAGCCCACACTCATTATCCCATTTCAGTGGCAAAATCATTTACCATTATTGAAGTTGAAAATTGGCAAGCGTACTTTTCGGGTTGGCATTGATACTGGGGCTGCTTCTAACCTCATGTGCAAACGTAAATTCAAAAAACTCCCAATCGATGCCTACCATTATCTACATCGCAAACGACTTCATGGCATCAATAAGGGCACTCAGATCGTACAAAGGATAAGCGTTGACCAAACCATGATTGGAGAACATGTTTTTGAGCATATGCCTTATTTTGTGAGCAGTTTAAGCTATATCAATCGTCAGCCAGGGATGCATGTAGATGGCCTGTTGGGCATTCCATTCCTGTCGTATTACAAGCGAGTATCGATTAGTTTTCCTGAAAAGAAGGTTTATTTCTGGCAATAAGTCTACTTACGGCCAAAGTCTGCCGGAATCTCTCCCCAGACTTTGGTTTCCCATTTTATGATCTGGTTATCATAGGTGTTGTCATGAAGCCATTGAACCGCGCGGTCTACCAGTTTAAACAATTCTTCGTTTTTGGAATTTCGAGCAAGTGTAGTTTTAATTTTTTTATTACGCACCCAAGCCATTGCTGTTCTGGAGTCGGTATACATAGGCACCTTGCTATTATGCTTCTTCAATAGCGCCAGTCCATGCACAATCGCCAAAAACTCCCCAATATTCACCGTTCCTTGCGGAAAAGGCCCCATATGGAAAATTAATTCTTTGGTCTTGGTATGTACCCCCTGGTATTCCAATACTCCTGGGTTACCACTACAAGCTGCATCTACCGAAAGGCTTTCCCAAAGCGGAGAACCTACTGCCTTCTTTTCGGCTGCACTCATCGTAGTGGCTGATTTCTTTTTGGCAATAAACTGGCTACTGTCTTGTTTCAAGGCAGCTTCGGCCTCGGCTTTGGTAGGAAATGATTTGTAGCGAGCCCCATCGAATCCTTTTACTTGTGCCTCACAAGTTGCCCACGAATCAAAAACACCTGTTTGACGCCCTTGCCATACTACATAAAACTTTTTCTTGCTCTTTGCCATTTGGTTGTATAAGAAAGCGAGGAATCACTTTCAATAAATATAAATTATGTTAAGTTATATTATCTATGTTGAATAGATTGTGGAGTCAATACTTCTGACGAATCATCACCTGGCTCCTTTGCTTTGAAAAAAACTCTGCGAATCCAGCGAGGAAGAAAAATCGCCCCAAATAATAAATAAGGATAAAAGGTCGCAATGCGCCAAATCAAAGCAGCAATAAGCACAAAAGCACCCGCAAATTGTTGGAAGAAAGCTTTAAAAGCAATTTCGGCAAATCCAGCTGCACCAGGAGTAATGCCAATTAGCAATACCACCCACAAAATCACGTGCCGCGAAAAGATAAACCCATGGGCGCTTGGCGAAAGGCTTACAAAAGCTGCAATCAGGCAATTCACAATCAGATAACGCGCCGACCAAATTAAGAAGGTGGTGCCTATCGCTCGAAACCAATACATAAAATTGGTCCCTTTGATTGCCTTAGAGGCCAATATTAACTCATTGCCTTGTTTTTCGGCCATTGGCTGAAAGCGACGCAACCAACGCAAAGAAGTAATTTTGACAAATAACCATTTGACCATGCGAGGATTCACAAATAAGCCATAGGTCATAAATAAAGTATATCCTCCAATAAGTCCATAACTAATGAGGAACATATAGCGCACATACTGCCAATCCATCGTAGCACCTGCGCCACTAATGGCTACAAACAAGTTAAAAGGATCAAAAATACCAGAATAGTACAAAACCATCACGATTGCCCCCGCTACTAAAAAAAACAAATTATCTAAAATAGCAGTCGTCATTACATAGGCCATAGATTTACCAAAACTCAACCCTTCTTTCATTAAAACCACGGTGGCCAGCGCTGTACCTCCTACTGCTGATGGGCTAATTGCAGATGAAAACTCCCACAACATGATGGAGTAAAAACTACTGGTCCATGAAAGGTTTTTGTGTGTAATGTATCGAATGCGATAGATATATAAAACATCGCGAATAATCAGGGTAACTACTGCTAAAATCAGCCATAACAAACTGGCTTCCTTTAACTTACCCCAAGGAATCTGTCCTGCATCCTGATAAAATAAATACCCGGTAATGACCAGACTAATAAGAATGGGAATAAATATTTTGGTGGGGTTCAGGCTTTTCAGAACCTTACTATTATCTTGGGTATTAATGTCACTCATGCGTAGTAGTATCTGTTGCTTGTGAGGGGCTTGCTTTCTTCTCAATCCAAAAGTTGTTATACCCCGAATCAAGGTGCAAAGATACCAAACCATTTTGCAATAATTCCAGTATCGCCAAAAAATTAAAGATTACCGCAATTTTGGTTTTGTAAGAAAGTACAATTTCATTGAAAGAAACCTTGGGTTTTTGCACCAACATATCCATCAACATAGTTTTTTGCTGAGCTACAGTGTAAGGGTAAGGCACTACTTTGTGCACCACTTGTTCTATACGAGTCTCGAAACGTTCAATGGCTTTTTCATACACCTGCAATAGCTTATACAAATCAAGATTGTGCATTTCCATCTCTACCTCGTATACATCGGCTACCTTTTGTACCTCTTCAAGAACATTTCCTCGTTTTTCTCGCAGAAGTTGATCAGCCTCGAGAGCTTCAAAGCTTTTTAACACCGATTTGTACTTCTTGTATTCCAATAAGAAATCTACCAATTCCTGACGAGGATCGTCTTCACCTTCATTGTTTTCGTCTCTGGGCAACAACATTTTGGCTTTGACACGCATAAGCGTAGCCGCTACTACAATAAATTCGCTGGCTACCTCGATATTCATCTTTTCTAATTGATGAATATAGTCCAAAAAATCCTCGGTAATCTTGGCAATAGGTATGTCATATATGTCAATTTCTTGCCGTTCAATAAAAAACAACAACAAATCAAAGGGGCCCTCAAAAAGAGGCAATTTTATCTCAAAACTCACGACAAAAGAAGTTAAAAACGGTTAAAAACCTTCACAAAACAAACATTACAAGCTGAATATAGCTTATTTTAAATATATTGCAAATCCAATTTCAACCACCCTGCGTAAATATGGCATTTTAAAACATTTAACCTATGCATAACTACTAGTTTCTAACTTCATGAGCTTACAAGTTATTTTTATGGTAAATGCTCGGGTTTAAACAATGAAAACGGCTCTAAAAAGCCAGATACACTTATTTGAAATAAAAAATATTCATACTGAAAACATTGTTTAGCCCTACGTAGTTATGTAACAAATTTCGTTTAAATTACCTTAATCCAAATTTTATTATGTTGATAGAGCCAGGTAAGTTACTTAAACAAATCAATACCCCGGAAGACTTAAGACAACTTTCGCCGGAAGAATTATTTGATGTATGTACTGAATTGAGACAATATATCATTGATACTGTTTCTATTCATGGAGGGCATTTTGGTGCAAGTTTGGGCGTTGTAGAGCTTACTGTGGCACTACATTATGTGTTCAACACTCCCGATGACCAACTGGTATGGGATGTGGGACACCAGGCATATGGCCATAAAATACTGACTGGAAGAAGAGATAAATTTCATACCAATCGTAAATATGGAGGCTTGTCAGGCTTCCCCAAGCGCAAAGAAAGTGATTATGACACTTTTGGTGTAGGGCACTCCTCTACTTCAATTTCTGCGGCTTTGGGTATGGCATTGGCCTCAAAACAAAAAGGAGAGCATGACCGCCAGCACGTAGCCATTATTGGTGACGGTGCCATGACAGGTGGTCTGGCCTTTGAAGGAATGAATCACGCGGGTGTATCAGACACCAATGTGTTGATCATCCTTAACGATAATTGCATGTCAATTGATCCCAATGTTGGAGCATTGAAGGATTATTTAACTGATATTACTACCTCTAAAACCTACAATCGTTTCCGCGACGAAGTATGGCGTATTTTAGGTAAGTTTAATCGTTTTGGTCGTTTTCAGGAACTGGCTTCTAAGGTAGAAGGCGCCGTGAAAGGATCTATTCTCAAACAAAGCAACTTATTTGAATCGTTGAACTTACGTTATTTTGGCCCGGTAGATGGACATGACATCAACCATATGGTGCACGTGTTAAACGATTTGAAAGATATTCCTGGACCAAAGTTGTTGCATTGTGTAACAGTAAAAGGAAAAGGATTTGCCCCTGCCGAAAAGAACCAAACCAAATGGCACGCCCCTGGTTTGTTTGATAAAGTTACGGGAGAAATTCACAAATCAGTTCCTACTACTCCTCAGCCTCCCAAGTATCAGCAGGTTTTTGGCAATACCATTTTGGAACTGGCCAAAGAGAATGAAAAAATTATGGGGGTAACTCCTGCCATGCCTTCTGGTTCTTCATTGAATATTATGATGAAGGAAATGCCAGATCGTGCCATTGATGTAGGAATTGCCGAGCAACACGCAGTAACGGTTTCTGCCGGAATGGCTACCCAAGGATTGACTGTTTTCTGTAATATCTATTCTACGTTTATGCAGCGGGCATTTGATCAAGTAATTCATGATGTTTGTATTCAAGGATTACCTGTCGTTTTCTGCCTTGACCGTGCTGGATTTGCAGGGGCAGATGGCCCTACTCACCATGGGGCTTATGATCTGGCTTACATGCGTTGCATTCCCAATATGATTGTATCTTCTCCAATGAACGAAAGCGAGCTACGCAACTTGATGTACACCGCTTCATTGGACGAGTTCAAAGAAGAAAAGAAAGCATTTACCATTCGCTATCCTCGTGGACAAGGTGTAATGCCTGAGTGGCGTACACCACTACAAAAAGTAGAGATTGGCAAAGGACGTAAATTAAGAGACGGGAAAGATGCCGCTATCTTAACGATTGGCCACGTGGGTAATTACGCAACCGAAGCTTGCGCTACATTGGCAGAAGAAGGTTTAGATGTAGCTCACTATGATATGCGCTTTGTAAAGCCATTGGATGAAGAAATGCTACACGAGATTTTCCAAAACTTCAAGGAGGTAGTTACAGTAGAAGATGGTTGTTTGCAAGGAGGTTTTGGTTCTGCAATTTTAGAATTTATGGCGGAGCACGGTTATACCGCTAAAATCAAGCGTCTGGGTATTCCTGATGAAATTGTAGAGCACGGTTCTCAACTTGAACTACAGGCAGAATGTGGTTTTGATCCTCAAGGAATTATCAATTCGGTAAGAGAAATTGTAGAAGTGGTATTTAAGTAAGATTTTAATAATTATCAGTAATACACAATTTTAAGCTTTGAAAACGCTGTTTTTCAAAGCTTTTTTTGTTTTCAGCCCATATTTTCCAAAGCCATTGTATATTATAACATATTAGATACGTAAGGATAGAAGTTAGGTTTCATTTTTTATTGATTTTAACATAAAATTCATCTAGATTTGTAATAATAAACATCCACAATATTCGCTTGCATAAATCTATTATTTAAAACATTACAGGACTGATGAAAATTTTAGAAGAAAAACAATCTGCTTACTCTAACAGATTTAGAGATTTAAGTACATCAATTGAAAGGAGAATAGCTCTACGTCGAAATTTTATGAAAGAAATTGAAAGACGTTTAAATGACAAGTAACTGGTATTGTTGACAAGTACAACATTGAAGAAACATTGGAACAGCAAGCACCCTAAATTAGGGTGCTTTTTTTATACATACACTCCTATTAACATCTTATCAATTGTTAATATTTAACAATTGAGTCCTTCTCTTTTTTTCTTCTCCTATCTTTTATCACCACGCATAAGTTTCAAAATATTTACTTGACAACTTTCAGGAATATCATCGCTACTAAAAATTTATAGAAATGCTCATATCTAGTGGCTTTTTCTCATATACTGAGTCATTTCCCTATAAAATAATATCCAACTTATGCCCTCTACCTGGCAACTCTTTATCCATTAAAAATTCTCAAAAGTAACTTTAGATTTTTTACATTTTTCTACGTATACATAAATTCACGACGAACTATTTTTTCATTTTTGTATAAATGAAATACATTTATATTGATTTGTTAAAGTGAATATACTCTTTTGAAATTTTATAAAATCAAGACAAGCGCAAATGGCTAATCAAAATGAATTTGCCGAAAGGCTGAGAAATCTTATTGAGGAATTAAACATGAATAAAAACTCTTTTAGTGTCAAACTGGGGGTAAGTCCAACCATTATTCACAACATTATTGATGGTCGCGGGAGCAAACCCAGTTATGAAGTCTTGCATAAGATTGTTACTACTTTCAAAAATGTAAATGCTTACTGGCTATTGATGGGCGACGGTGATATGTTGATTCAAAGCACCGAAAAAGAAAAGCTGGTACTCTCTAAATCAGAACTGGAACTCAAAAATGAGAAAATTACGCTTTATGAGGAGCTTCTGAAAGCCAAGGAGGAAACTATCATCAGTCAAAAAAGCGAAAATCAGTTATTAAAAAAGGAGATTCAACGTTTAGAACAGGCCTTAGAAAGCACTCAAAAATCTTTTTAACCCACCTATCTTCAATTTGTCGAAAAGCATGAAAAGAATGAATATCACTTCAGGCACTACCTGGGAAGAACAAGTAGGCTATTCTCGCGCAGTACGTATTGGGCAGTTGGTAGAGGTTTCAGGCACTACCGCTGTGGAAGGTGAAAACCGAATTGTAGGTATTGGTGATCCTTATCGCCAAACTTGCTTTGTACTGCAAAAAATTGAAAAAGCCCTCATCGAAGCAGGTGCTTCTTTGAAAGATGTAGTGCGCACTCGCATGTATGTTACCGATATTTCGCAATGGGAAGCCATTGGTAAAGCCCACGGAGAATTTTTCGCAGAGATTAAGCCAAGTGCCACGATGGTAGAAGTCAACGCCTTGATAAATCCCGATCTGTTGGTAGAAATTGAAGCAACCGCTTATATCCAATAATTACTGAATGGCATGAACAAATTGCTGGCTTATGAAACCAAGGGCACTGGCCCTTCAGTAGTTTTGCTCCATGGCTTTTGTGAAAACCGCACGATGTGGCGTCACATCGTGCCATTTCTAGCTTCTCATTACCAAGTTACAAGCATCGATTTAGGAGGTTTTGGTGAAAGTGCTCACTTGTTGCCTCAGCCCACGACAGTAGCCGCATTGGCTCAGCAAGTCGCTCAGTTATTAGCGCATCTGCACATTTCTAAACCAATCATTGTTGGACATTCTTTGGGTGGTTATGTGGCCCTGGCGCTTACTCAAATGAATTCAACATTATGTCAGGGAATTGGACTCGTACACTCGAGCGCAGCGGCTGATTCCAAAGCACGTAAAAATATGCGCAATCGGGTTATTGAAATTGTACAGGCCCGAGGAGTCAAAGTTTTCGCCCAGCAGTTTGTTCCCTCTCTTTTTTTGCCCGATAGGCACCAAGTGCTCAAACCTGCTATAGAAGAAGCCCAAAAGATGGCTTTACAAACACCCTTGACTTCAGTATTGGAAGTAACCAAAGCCATGCGCGACCGTCCTGATCATACCTCATTACTTGCTACCCTCGAATACCCTGTATTATTCCTCATTGGCAAGCAAGACCAAGCCATTACTTTTCCCCAATATCAATCTCAAATTACCCTGCCCAAGGATACGGTAATCCATATTTTGGATCAAACTGCACATATGGGCATTTGGGAACGCCCCCTAAAAACTCAACATATTTTGTATAATTTTGTGGAGTATTGTATCCAAACTTCACAAAAGATCATATGAAACGCCTTATTCGCCTATTTTTTCAAGGTTTGTTAGTTGTAGTGCCACTTCTGCTTACCTATTATGCCATTTATTTTGTCTTTTCTATCACTTATTACCGAATCAATTCCCTCATAACATGGGCCAAGCGGTTTGAGTATTTGCCAATAGAAGTTCCTTTTTTGGTGTATGTGGTGGCCGATATTGCATTGTTGGTTTTGATTGGTTACCTGGCCTCAGGTTTTATTACCAAAACTTTTTTTAAATGGTACAATCGCTTAATCTTTAAAATTCCAGTGATTCGTATCATTTATTCTTCTATCCGTGGGTTTACTTCCGCCTTTGTAGGTCAAAAACGTAAGTTTGATCAACCTGTATTGGTAAAGCTCAACCCCTCTAATCTTGAGCGTATTGGTTTTTTGGTACAAGACGATTTATCCAAGCTTAATATTAAAGATAAGGTAGCGGTTTATTTACCTGGCTCTTACGGTATTTCGGGTAATTTGGTGATTGCCCCTGCCGAAAACATTACACCACTGGAAACTTCAGGGTTGGATGCAATGAATTTTATTATCTCAGGAGGAATTGCCGAACTTGCGGGGGTAAAGGTTAAACATTCGTAAACTTTAGGGTTTTTAGAGCATAAAAAACTGATTCCATATAAAAGTTCAACAAAAGCGATTTTTACCAATAAAATTATGGTTAAATGAGCATAAAACTAATATTACTCTAAATCTTAAAACTAGCTCAAAATCTTATTTTACAGGAACGAAATTCGCTTGTATAAGTAAAAATACCTAACTTTTACTCTGATTAAACATTTTTTTACTTGTCTTTTGTTTAATGTTTGTCTAGGATGTTATTTTTTCGTTATTTTGAGTACTTAACAGCTAATTAACAGCAATCTTTTCAACTTAAATTTATATTTGGTATGTTTTTCAATACTAGATATAACCTTATGAAAAGTATCAGATTATTTTCACTGTTATTTGTCTGTTTTGCATTTATTGCCACCTCAACAAGCTATGGGCAAGGCATGAAACGCGTAAGCCCTCCTGCCACCGCCGCTTCCACTATTAAAGGCGTGAAAGTTGAAATTAAATACTCTCAACCTTCGGTAAAAGGAAGGAAAATATGGGGAGGCTTAGTGCCATATGATCAAGTTTGGCGTACTGGTGCTAATGAAGCCACTACTTTTGAAGTAAGCCAGGATGTAAAAATTGAAGGTAAAACTTTACCAAAAGGTAAATATGCTTTATTTACCATTCCAGGCAAAAGCAGTTGGACTTTGATTTTTAACAAAAAAGCCAAACAATGGGGTGCTTACAATTACAGTTCCTCAGACGATGCTTTGAGAGTAACAGTCAAAGCAAAAAAATCAAACAAAATGAGCGAAAAGCTGGCATTTTCGTTTGAAGGTAACAAAGCAGTTTTTCACTGGGAAAAGCTTGAATTTGCATTTGCAATAAAGAAATAAATCCCTCTGGGATAAAATATAAAGAAGGTGTACACTTCCTTCAATAATCTTAAAGAAAAAGGGTTAAGTAAATAAGTGTAATATAATTTAGATGTCTAGACCTGATCGATTTTATCGGTTAGGTCTTTTTTTATGTCCTTATCATAGCTTCTGTAAAAACACCCAAATCGACTCAAACCGTATTTATACCCCTGTCATTCTTCTTTTTAGTGTTGAAATTTAACCTCTCAAACAACACTTTTTTCAAGACTTGTAACCTACTAATTCGCTATGAGAACAATTAAAAAGATACTCCAAGACTACGGATGGACTCAAGGGGCAGGTGGTGATTTTTATTTTTTGAATGGCTACCCGCATTTACACTTAAAAGTAGACCGTGACTACCACCAAGTCAACTCGCTTAGGGAGGTTTTACCACATGTCAAACACCTTACGCTATCTTTTGGTGGTGATGGGGCAAATGTTACTTTTGTAAGAGATGGAGCGCTTCAAAACAGGGCAGCTTTGGAAAGTGCTTTGTACGAAAGGGTAGGAAGCGATAGAGCGGTACAAATGCAACGTATGATCAATCTTATGACAGGGATGGGAGTAGATTTATAGTCCATAAGCCCTTTTACTACTAATTCTCCAGTAAGCTCACCCTAATACTTACCTCTATTTCCTCTCCTATTCAGAAAGCTTAAGCTTCTGAAAATACCTCCACTTTAAACATCAAGGCCTGATTTATACGTATAATTAGGCCTTTTGCCTACTTGTCTACGATTTGTCTACGCTGCTGTCTACGGATTGTCTACACCCTTAAAATCCTCGATGCACTATTTTTGTATTTCTTTGATAATCAAATTATTACGAGCTTACGATACTATATTTTGTCCTTTGGGTTATTGATTTTTCACCAAAACTGGATTGAAGCCTCTTCACCCCCAAATTACTTTCACTTCTAAATATATCTTTTGAGAAGTTATGAATCCTTAATCCTTATGAAATCTATATCTTTACCAATCAGTGAAGGGCTATTTGTTCTCATCAAATCTCTAAAAAAATCAGAAAAACGCAATTTTAAGCTGTTTATCAACAAACAAACCAAGATGGATGGTATCAATACCTACCTGCGGTTGTTTAATGCTATAGACAAACAAGACAATTATAATGAAGAATTGCTGATCAAAAAGCTTAAGTTTAGTCAAAGAAAGCTTGCTTATACTAAACACTTATTATACGAACTTGTTTTAAAAAGTCTTCGCCATCTACACGATGAGAGAAATCCTGACTTTAAATTGAGAACACTGCTTGCGAATACCGAAATTCTATATCAAAAAGCTTTGTATCGTCAAAGCTACAAGATGCTGCTAAAAGCAAAAAAGCTGGCACTCGAAACCGAAAACTATAGTTACCTTCCAGATGTCCTACGTTGGTCTGCTCAATTGTTCTTTCATTCTTTAGAAAACTCCACACCGCAACATGCGCTTGGATTGATCGAAGATCATAAAAGAATTACAGCCAAGCTTAATCAGGAGCTCATCCTCAAGGGCATTAGAGAAACTATTTTTTGTTTTCAATGCAAACATTATGTAGCAAACACTTCAGAAGAACAAGCCAATTTAGAGCTCTTGATGAATCACCCTTTGCTCAAGCTAAAACCTGACAATTTCTCTTTTCAAGCCAAACTGGCTTACCTTGAAATCAATGGAATGTATTTTCAATTAATCAATCATCCCAAAAAAGCTTTTCAATGTTATGAAAAACTAGTGTTGCTATGGGATCAAAACCCCAAGTTCAGGCAGCTTAAGAGTGAAAGGCACCGTCAGCATTTATTTGTTTTTTTAAAGCTGGGCTTAATCAACCGTAATCACTTAAATTATCTCAGTTGGTTTACCAAGTTTGACCAAACACCTGTTGTAAATGCGCAAGAAGATACCGAAAAACAAGCGTTGAGCCTATGTTTGAAGAAGCTATACTATTTTTTAAACAATGTCAATGGTTATAAAGAAGGGGCAGAAACCTTACGGCAATCTGCAGGCTCTAGTTTTACCTTGAATTATCACCTCAGCTTGATATACTTTTCACAAAATAAGCCAAGCAAAGCACTTTTACACTTGAATAAGGTGTTCTATCATCCTGTGACCAAAACACTTAGTTACAAGCAACAAGGGTTTATAAAAATTCTGGAGTTGTTGCTACACTATGACTTGGGCAACCTGAATTCAATAGATCATTTGCATAAATCGGTCTACCGCTTTATCCATAAATACCGAAAAGAGGCTGGTTTTGAGCGAATGGTGATTAAGTATCTAAAAAAGCTCTATAATGCCAATAACCCTTCACCAGTTTTGCTGGCTTTTGAGCAAGAACTCAGGGCATTTTCCAAAAACCTGATCCCATGGCAAGCTTTTGAACAGGAGCTGCTATTTACCTGGATTAAAAGTAAAATTCCCAAGGATGTTGATCAGGAAAGAAAACCTACAATGCTTCGAAAGTCAGGCAGTTGATTTTTTCAGTTCGGCTTTACCTTTGTGTTTTCGAGGCTCTCTTTTAGGAAAAGTTGACCTCAATTTCTCATAAAATATCACAAGCAGTGTATACTTAGTTTCTATCTACCCAGATAAACCTAATACACTGCTTTTTCTTTTCCCCTGCCCCTCTCCTGTCTCACATTTTAGGCTTTAGATAATGCCGTATTTATGTGTTTTTTCTCTTTACTGCCCCCTATACATTTGCTTACGAAATCAGAAATTAAACAATCATTAATCAATCATAAGATGACTATCCATAACCCAGTATGGCAGGAGCTTGTCCCTATGTGGCAACACACCAAAGGGCATCCTGAAATCCGCATCGCTGTTATTGATGGCCCCATAGACCAACAACAAAGTTGTTTTCAAGGGAGTCGCCTCAAAGTAATTACAGAGATTGTATCAGATGCACCTCAAAACTCATTTTCCAGTCATCATGGCACCCACGTTGCCAGTATTTTATTTGGCCAACACCATAGTCCAATCAAAGGAATTGCCCCTGACTGTACAGGTATTATTATCCCAATTTTTTCTGACGACGAACAAGGTAATTTTAAACCTGCATCCCAGATACAGTTAGCCCAGGCCATTAGGATTGCTATTAGAGAAAAAGCCCATATTATAAATATAAGCGCAGGGGAGCTTTCGTCAGACGGGGAACCAATTACTGAACTAAAAGAAGCCATAGAAGAATGCAAAGCCAAAAATATATTGTTGGTTGCCGCAGCAGGCAATAATGGCTGTGCCTGTATACATATCCCAGCAGCATCGCCTTATGCACTATCAGTAGGAGCTCTTGATCAAAATGGCGCTCCTTTAGAATCCAGCAACTGGGGAGCTCCTTATCAGTTACAAGGAATCGTAACTTATGGTGCTAAAATTCCAGTAGCACAATTTGGGGGAGAAATTAGCACTGCCCGAGGCACCAGCTACGCTACTCCTATCATTTCAGGCATTGCAGGCTTACTCTTAAGTTGGTATTTGCGAAAAGGAACTCCACGTACCCCCTACCAAATCAAAGACATCTTACGCACGCACACTACCCCTTGCGACCTTACCCTGACAAATAATTGTGAAAAGTTTTTAGGAGGGAAACTAGACATCAAAGCGCTTTTAAAGACACTCAACATACATCAATCTTTTATTAACAAACCTAAAATTCAATTGAATATGAATAATGATTATCCAACCCAGGCTGAGGCCGAGGCTATGGACCAACAAGAATTGGTCTTAAGTGCTGATACAGCATCTGACAATGAGCTTGAACAACCTCCAATGACCAACACTTCTAATGAGGAGGCTCCTGCTCTCAACGAAGATTTGTCTGAAATAGCTCCTCAGGGAGAATTAGATTTATCGGCTTGTGCCTGTCAAGACAAAGAGGGTTCAACTAATGCTGCTCCGAGTCAATCTAAGCAAAACACACCTCCTGCCTTGGCTTATGTATTAGGTAAAATTGGCTACACCTTTGCCAATGAATCCAGACGTGATTCATTTTTGCAGGAAATGAGAGGAAACAATCCTCACGATCACGCTTCTTTAATCGCACACCTCAAAGACAATCCTTTTAACGCTTCTAGCGTGATTTGGACCTTAAACATTGATGATTTTCCAGTATACGCCATTCATCCTGAAGGAGCCTACGCCCGAGATGGTTACGACCGTCTACGCGAATTTTTGAATGCTCAAATTGAAGAAGGCGTAGAAAGAGTGTCTATTCCAGGGCGGGTAAAAGGGTTTACCACCTTATTGTCTGGTCAGAAGGTGCCCGTAATTGTACCAGAGCTTAGAGGAATGTACAGTTGGGATACCGTGGGACTGGTACAAGCAGTAGTAGGAGAAGAGCCTAAAGGCAAGGACGAAAAGGACCGATATGAAAATAACCAGGTACGTATGTTTAACTTCCTTGAACGCGTGTATTACGAAATTCGCAACAAAGGAATTACTCCTCAGCAACGTGCCCTTAACTACGCAGCTACGAATGCCTTCCAGGCTCAGCAGGTGTTTGAGCAAGCAGCCAAAGAAGAATTAGAATTGGCCAACATTAGCGTAGCTAAAAGTCCAGTAAATGCTCCTGGAGCTGACTTGTGGGATGTTCAATTATCATTTTTTAACCCTAAAAAGCGACACGAAGTGGCTCGCAAGGTATACCGCTTCTCAGTAGATGTGAGCGATGTAGTACCTGTAACTACCGGCCCAATCAGAAACTGGTCTGAGTATTAATAAATCTATTGTTATACTACTCAATCTACTTGCTATGAGATTACCACAGAATTATGCCCCTGTATTTTCCCACAGACAATACTACCAAGCATCAGCCAGGATTTACCCTTCATTTGATTGTAACATTTGTTGCAAAAAATGTAGAGGACGTCTGGCCTGTGACATGTGTCGGGAAAAGGGGTGTCAATGCTAATAATCTATTGATTACAAGAACTTTATTTATTTTTTAACCTTTAAATTTTACTGTTATGAGACTACCTAATCAAGTACAGTCTGTTTCAAAAAACGCAGGATATGCGTTGCACGGTGTTAATCCATCAATTGACATCATGTGTATTGTTAAATGTGCAGGTTCTAGCGCCTTAAAGTGTCTTTATTGTGCTACTAGCCTTACTTGTTGGGCTACCTGTGCAGGTCCTGATGTAGTAAGCTGTATTTCAGGCTGCTTGTAGTGGTATTGTTACCACCAACATTTATTAAGGGGGAACTTGTTTCCCTCTTTTATAATCTTTCAACAGGTGTTCGCCGAAAAACCTTTAAAGAGTAGGCAAATTTTAAATTATCTACAATTATGGCTTATGCTCAATGGATGAGTATCTCATTAGAAGTAGTAGGTACTACTTTAAAAGTACAAAATGCAACCCATTCCTGGGGTAAATTTTATCAATGTGGAGATAAAGATCAGGAAATTGACCCTAGTGATATTGATAAACTTACTGTGGAACCTAACAAGACGACTGAAATCTGTGCTTGTGGAAGAGAAAATGCTTCTGCTGGAACTACTGGTAGCTTTGATCTTTATGAAGGTGATGTAAAAGTAGGTACTTACTCGTGGGATTGTCCTTGGGGTTCCAAAACCAATAAATCTAGCTGGCAACCTTCATCAAACGATTTTATTGGTCAATTAACAGGTGGAAGCTTGGATTCAGGTGCTTTGGGGAGTGTTACCCTCAAAATAGCCAAGATGTCTTAATATTTTATCTACCTAAGAAAGTACCCCAGAAACAAGGGGACTTTCTATTACTTTGTGCTTTAACCATAATCAACAATATTCACTGAACACTTCTATTCAATTGGTTATAAAACCGGCTATTGCTTTCTTTTATGAAAACCTTATATTATCTAAAGCCTCAACCCAATGAACAATTGCTGACTCAAAGCCTACATAACAATCACACAGTCAGTACTTTTGCTATCAATCTTTTGGCTCAAAAACCTAAGCTAAAGAAGATTGTTGACAAACACCTGGGCAATAAGACTGAACCCTTAGAAGATTTTATAGATTATTCGGGAATGCAAAATACCGAGTTGGGAAAGAGCTTTTATTATCTGGCCAACTATGTAAGCCTGAATCAAGCCTGGTATGGCCAAATTTATCCAGATCAATACCAGTCACCCTTGGCCCAGAAGGCGCAAGGCAAAGTATTTGCCTTACGCCCTTGGCTTTTACCCTGGCAATTACTCCCAATCTATATTAAAGATTATGTGTTTCACTACCGAGGCACTTTAAGAGAGCACTATCCGTTTCCGTTCAAGTTTATCACTGAGGTTTTAATAGATGATTCTCATGAGTATAAACAACAATTGTTAGAAAAAATAGGCCAATGGTATGATGGTTTGGACATCACTGAAAAACAACAATTTATTTATACAACGGCTATAGCGGGTACTGCCCATGTTTCCCCTGGTAAGTACCAATTACACGCATTTAGGCAAGAATATTTAATGAACGTGTTACAACTCAACAGTAGCGATCCAGATGTACGCAAGTATTATCAGCAGGCGCTTAAACAACAACTGGGCTTACTTTCGGGGCCTAGTGAGGTAGCTCACAAAATTGTAAACCTGGTAAGGGAAGTATACCCTGACGATTTTGAACTGGAAGATTATTTCAAATATATGATTACGGCCTTGTGTTTGGCTTCTTTGGGTTACCCCTATAATCATCATTCATTTTATGAGATTATCACAGTGGTATTTCCCAACCGACCAGAATTGCATTCACTGGATAACTTTCAGGAAAATATTGCCCATATTATTTAATGTTTCAACTCATTTAACAACCAGCTCCCAAAACAAGCCTACGCATCTATAAGTGATCTTTTTGACTTTAACCATAGTCAAAAGTGAGTTTACTAACCAATATCGCTCAAGCAAACTTCTTGTAGCTTGACATCACAACTGAAATGCCGCAGTAGTATCTACTGCGGTATTTTTTATTTGTATGCGACTGATAATCAAAACCTTGAAATATTGACAATGCGTTTTTTTTGACTTTCTATACCAGGTACTTAGAAATATTTTTACCTCAATCAATTCTATAACAACAGATCAAAATCAATATGCAAAAAATCAAACATATCGTTTACTTAATGCTAGAAAACAGGTCGTTTGACAATGTACTCGGATGGCTTTATGATGAGCAAAATCCCCCCAAGAATAACATTCCTTCGCAAGGAACACCTTATTTTGAGGGCTTGAAGGAAAATACCTATTACAATATAGATCAGGAGGGGAAGAAATATTATGTAACCAAAGGTACTGATAACAAACTGGATGTTCCTTCTTATGATCCAAACGAAGTATATGAACATGTAAACAACCAAGTTTTTGGAAGTGAGGCTAATCCAAACCAAGGACAAAAACCCACCATGGGTGGTTTTTATAAGGATTATGTGGCTTTCTATAACAATGCCTCTCAGATTATGCAAACCTATACTCCAGATGAGTTGCCAGTGCTCAATGGGTTGGCCAAAAACTTTGCAGTATCTGATATGTATTTTTCATCGGTACCTACGCAGACCAATTGTAATCGAGCCTTTGCTGCTTCTGGCAACTCTTTGGGTATTACGGATGACAATGTGTTGACTGCCTGGGTAAACAATCGAGATGTTCCTTTTTCTTTATCCCCTTTACACATCAGTGGTGTTACCAAACCCGCTGGTAATCAGTTTAACCAATCCACCTTGTGGAATGTATTATACAATAATGGATTCAATACCCCAGATGACTGGACGTTATTTAACTGCAGTGGTACTGCCTGGGAAAGGGAGTTAGATGTGGAAGGCTACAGCTACACCAGAGCGTTGATGGAGCAATTGCAAAGCAGTGATTATGACGCCCATTTTGATGTGATGGATAACTTTTTGACCAAAGCAAAAAATGGGACCCTGCCTACTTTTAGTTTTCTGGAACCAGAATGGGGACTTATTAAAAATATCATTATTACGAAACTAGGGATTAATGGCAATGACTATCATCCACCTACGAACCTACAGCCAGGAGAAATATTTGTAAAAAGCATTTACGATGCACTTACATCTAACAAAGAAGCCTGGGAGCAAACCTTATTCATTATCAATTTTGATGAACATGGGGGCACTTATGACCACGTGGCTCCTCCCTGGAATGCTGCGGCTCCCTGGGATAATAAAGAAACACCTACCCCTACTGCCTATGAAAAAGGTTTTGAATTTGATCGCTTTGGGGTACGGGTTCCACTTATCCTGGTTTCCCCGCTCATAGAAGCTTCTACAGTTTTTAGAGCCAGCGGAGATGTGCCTTATGATCATACATCAGTCATTGCGACGATTCTTACTATGATGGGCGTGTCTAAGGACAAATGGAATTTAGGTAGCAGAGTGGCCAACGCTCCCACATTTGAAAACATACTGACATTGAGTACTCCTCGCACTGATGTTCCAGAGATTCAGGTCAACGCTAATGCGAAAGTAGCAGATGTAGATGCTCCGCCCAATGACATCCAAAAAATTATGGCACAAAGCATTTTAACCAGTGCCCTACAGCAAAAGGCTCAAAAGCAATCATTAACAAACACCAACAATCAAGCAACTGAAGACAACGCCAAAGATATGTTTCAGTCTTTAAAGGAGGTAAAAACAATTTCTGAGCTTTCAAGTGTATTAGAAACCCACTTGAAAACGATACTTAAGTAGTCATAAGGCTCAATAAACCAAACAGGGTCAAGGGACCGATATAACTGATTCTTTGACCTTATTTGAATATTTCGCACCATTGTACAAATACCTAATTTGACCAAAACCGTATTTGTACCCTTACCATTCTTCTTTCTAATACTGAACTTGTGCTCATCAAAATAATATTAAAAGCTACAATGGCTTTTGAGTTAAAGTTTTCTCTATAATTATTAAATATCATTATGGCAGATAGAGCAATTAATAGGCATCGACAATCGGTTGAACAGTTTCTTGTAAATCATGGATGGGTTCATGGCCAAGGCAGGAACTTCTACTTTAATGGCCTAGGGGATAATGCCCATCCTCACCTTCATTTAATAGTGACAAATAGAGATGAAGAAGCTAACCGATACGAGGATATTCGAGACAGAGTTGAATTTCTAGGTTTAACCTTTGGTCCTGAACAAAACCAGAATAATTTCGATATCATAGACCATCAAGCACGAGCACAGGCAAACCATGTACAAAGACGCATTGAGCATCATTTCCCTGACAGAGATCAGGCTGGGCGACTGATCAACATGATTAATAATATCGCTGGGATGGGATTAAGGTTAGTGGAGGTATAAAAACAAAAGGCCATCTAATTCCTCAGATGACCTTTTATCGTATTCTAATTATTCGAAATTATTTATGAAAGCGGTGTTACCTCTTCTTTCACTTCGGTGGTAAGCTTTGCTACCATGCCTACTGGCAAATAACGCTCAAATAAGCCTTTTACTCCCTCCCATTCTTCTAAAAGATAGGCTGCTTTTTGGCTGTTGGTAGCCGCATAATATTGGGCTAATGTAGCTTTTAGTTCGGCTAATTCTTCGGAGTTCAAGGAATATTGTTGAAGGTATTCATGATTGATAAATTTCTCTTTATTACCAAACACGATTACTTCGCCTCCTGTCATTCCGCCTCCTATGTTATAAGAAGTAGAGCCTAAGATAATGATTTTACCTTGGGTCATATATTCGCAGGCATGCAAACCTACGCCTTCTACTACTGCCAGAGCACCACTATTGCGTACCGCAAAGCGATCTCCTGCCAGGCCGTTTACATATAAAGTACCACCAGTAGCCCCATACAAGGCACAGTTTCCAATAATTACATTTTCTTCCGCCTTGAAAGTAGCTTCCTGGTGTGGACGGATAATCATTTGCCCGCCTGACATACCTTTGGCCACTGAATCGTTGGCTTCACCATATAAGGTTACGTGCAAGTTGTCTACCATAAACACCCCAAAACCTTGTCCAGCACTTCCGGTAAATTCTACTTTGATTTTTTTGGTGTATGGCTGTACTTCAGCATCATTTGCTTCTTTAAACTTTTGCTGAATATGCTCGTCTTTCCTTTGAGCAATGGCTCCCGATAGCGTCGCCAAAGCCGCTCGATCTACCGCTTTGATGTCATAATTTAAAGTAATAGGCACATTTTGGGTGAGGCTTTGGCGGGTATCTTCCACCATTTGTTGGTTCAGTACGTTGATTTCATCTCTGAACGGATTATCGTGGTGTTCCTGAGCTGGATTGTAAGGAATTACGCGTGATAAAAAGAAGCCTAGTCCCAGGTTTTTGGTTCGTATCATCTCTTTATGTGCTTCGTTTGCCTCGAGCAGTTCTGTATTGCCTATGATATCTTGTAGAGAGACATATCCTACTTGCTGCAATTCTCGCTGTACATCTTCGGCCAAAAAGTGCATCATTTTCACGATGTGGTCTTTATTGCCTTTGTATTTTTTCTTAAAGCGAGGATCATGGGTAGCAATTCCAGTAGGGCAAGAATTTTTTTCACAAACTCGAGCCATTACACATCCCTGAGCAATCAACAATAGTTTACCAAAATCAAATTCTTCGGCTCCTAAGATAGCAGCCATTACAATGTCGCGCCCAGTGACTAAGCTGCCATCGGTTCTGAGAATAACTCCACCACGCAACTTGTTATCTATCAAAGCCTGGTGTACTGCCCAAAGGCCAAATTCCCAAGGCAAACCTGCGTGTTTCATAGAAGATAATGAAGCCGCACCAGTACCTCCATCTCCACCTGACACATGAATTACGTCTGCTCCGGCTTTGGCTACTCCTACGGCCACTGTACCAATACCTGCACCAGATACCAGTTTTACCGTAACCTTTACCCCTGGTTTCAATTGCTTTAGCTCATAAATCAACTGCTTGAGGTCTTCTATGCTATAAATGTCATGCAAAGGTGGTGGCGAAATCAAATCTACTCCTTCAGGAGAATGACGCGCAAAAGCAATGTCAGCATTTACTTTCATTCCCATCAGCTGTCCACCTTCACCAGGCTTGGCACCTTGGGCAATTTTTATTTGAATTTCATCTCCCGAAACCAGATACAAGGCATTTACCCCAAATCTTCCAGAAGCCACTTGCTTAGCAGTAGCCGATATTCCTTCGGTATAATAATAAGGATTCTCTCCGCCTTCCCCACTGTTGCTACGTCCGCCAATCTCACGCATAGCTAAAAAGATATCTCGTTGGGCTTCAGCACTCAAAGCTCCAAACGACATCGCTCCTGAACCAAACTTACTTAAGATGTCTTCTTTGGCCTGAATCTCTAATACTCCTTCCTCTTCAGTGCCTTTTTTTAGTTGAAATAAATGCCGTACATGTACGGGTTCATCTTCATGGCCCGATTTGAGGTATTCATTATAGAGGTTGATATCATCTAATGCTACACCTTCACTACGCACCAATTCGTGGATTACTTTGGAGCGTTTGGTGGTCATGGAGTGTTTTTCGCCCATTTGGCCACGGGCATGTTCTTTGAACAAGTAATTATTCAATGGCTTTACCGCTTCTTCTGCCTTTTGAGCCCGTTCGGTATTACGCAGCACATTTTCTACAATTCCCTTCAGGCCAATGCCGCTTAAAGTACAACTGACTCCACTAAAATACTTTTCGATGATCTCGCAGCTTACACCAATAGAGGTGAATAATTGAGAACTTTGATAGCTTCGTACTACCGAAATCCCCATTTTTGACATAATCTTCAATAGCCCGTTTTCGTAGGCTTTGATCAAGTTTTGCTCCTTTTCATCCGCAGATAACTTGGCTAGTTTTTTATCTTCGTCGAAACGCGCCACCTCAAGTGCCAAATAAGGGCAAACTGCGGCAGCCCCCATTCCTATAGTAGTAGCTACGTGGTGCGTAGTACGAATTTCGCCAGAATGAATTACCAAAGAGAATTTTAAGCGCAAACCAGATTGACGCATATGCTCTACCACCGTACGCAAAGCCAACAATGCTGGAATTGGAGGGTTGTCATAATCAGCGTTTCTATCTGTAAGAATCACTACTGATACATCGTCTACCTTTACTGCTCTTTCTACTTCTTTAGCCAATTGGTCCAAACGATTCTGGCAACCTACTGCTCCATATTCTCGCTTAAAGTGAATATCAAAAGTTTGAGAAATTACCTTAGAAAACGAATCGCTGTGTTGCAAGCTCTCAATGTATTCCATTTGATGCAAGCTCAATACTGGGCTAGGTAGCTCAAGGGCTACGGGTGGCGGAATGAGCTCTTTCTTAGCAAAAATATTAGGCTGAATGCCCAAATAGGTCTTTAGATCAGTCACATAGCGCTCTCTTAGATAATCAAGTGGTGGATTGGTAACCTGGGCAAAATTATGACAGAAATAATCAAAAAATGAGCGAGGTTCGCTAGAAAAAACGGCAAGGCGGGCAGTATCTCCCATAGATCCGATAGGCTCTTTGCCTTTGGTGATCATAGGGATTAATATCTTTGAGTAATCTTCCTGAGTATAACTAAATAAATATTTCTTGTCTAAGTATTGAGGACTGTCAGTAGTAGTATTGCCATAGGGTACGAATGAGGTGCGTTGGTCAAAGTGAGCGTCGTAATTTTGAGGAGTACGGCTAGGATCGGTAAAATCTTCTCTTCCGGTATTGAGGTTGAAATGTACTCCGGTTCCTGCCTGAAGTGTTCCTTTTTGTAATATATCTTTCTCAGCTATCTCAAAAGAACCTGCTTCAGAAGATAAGTAAAAGTATTCTTCGGTCATCGCCCAGCGACAAGGTCGGAAACCATTTCGGTCGAGTCTGGCTCCTAAACTACGTCCATTAGAGTAGGTAATCAATGCTGGGCCATCCCAAGGTTCCATTACTCGGCTCCAAAACTTATAGAAGGCATTTTCTTGATGAGCGGGAGGCATCATAATCGCCATAATCTCTCCCAAGCGTGGAATACTACTGCGATACTTCAACGCTTCTACCATCTCGTTGAGACTTCCCGAATCACTTACTCCATCGGCAGTTAATAGCTCCCCTTCAAACAGGCCCATCGACATTTCTCTGGAAAGTGCCCATGAACGGTTGCCAGTGATGGTATTAATCTCTCCATTATGCCCTATTAAGCGAAAAGGTTGGGCTTTGTCCCAAGAGGTAGAGGTATTGGTGCTAAAACGGCGATGAAACAACCCAAAACGACTTTTGAAGGCAGGGTTTTGTAAATCTAAATAAAACCGATCTAAGTCTTTGGCTTTGCATAAACCTTTGTATACCACCGTATTGGCCGATAATGATGCGAAAAATAATTCACAAGCACCATCTTGTTTGAGTTTGGTTCGGGTATATTGTTTACTTACATATAAGAGTTTATCAAAAGAGGCATTGGTGCGACAGTGGGCCGGACGTTCTAAAATTGCCTGGAGAATATAAGGTACGCTCTGCCGAGCATCTTCTCCCAAAACGTCTGGATTGGTGGGTACTTCCCGATATTCGAGTACCTTCATCCCCATAAAGGCAAAAGTGTCTTCAAAAATTCGTAGTGACTTTCGGCGTCTTTCACGGTTTTGAGGGGCAAACAGGGTAGCCAGGGCAATGGTTTCTTTGTCATATCCCAACATTTCAAAAGGGATGTCCAACATCACCCCGGCTCCATCACCAGTAATTTGGTCGGCTCCGCAAGCTCCTCTATGCTCTTCGCACTTTAAGGCGTGTAAGGTTTGTTGGAGGGTGTCAAAACTGTAGTTCACCTGTCGGTTGGCTATAAACCCCACACCACAAGACGACTTTTCGTAACTTGGCTCGTAGAATTGCATAAAGATTGTATTATTAGTAATATAATTATTAATATATTTAGAAAGCGGGTAGGCTTTTACAAGGGAGAATGAATATACTCACAAACTAGAGTTATTACAAATCATACTACTCAAATACCAAATTAATACAATACTTTATTCTGTAAATCACATATTTAAACAAACAAAATTCTACACAAGATTAATTATATTTTTTAAGGAAATAGTTATATTAAAACATCGATAAACTCCCAAAAAGCCTTCAATACTCCTTCGGGATCTTCTACATGAGGATAATGCCCAATGCCTTCTCCCAACAATACTACATCGGGGTTGGGTACTAGCTCCTTATAACGTACGGTCATATGTTTGCCTGATACTGGATCAAAAGGCCCATCAATCACTCGTAAAGGAATCGTGGATTTTTGTAAAGCGCCTACCCAACGTTCTCGATAAACCTTACGCTCTTTCATGTAGCGTATGAGCTTATGTCCTACTTTTTGTCCCTGGTTCAAATCAATCAAATACCAAAAATCATCGATTTCCTGGGTTGAGGGCTGAGTTTGCGGTCCAAACACTTCTGAAAACCGCTTCTTAAAACGTTTTTTGTTCATCAAGCCTGCGACCATAGCTCCTGCTGGACTGATCAATAATTTTTGGATCAGGCGTGGTATGTGGGTTTCTGGAAACAAGCCTCCATTCAGAAAACAAATAGATTTAATTTTCAGTCCAGTTTCCCCTTTGTTTTCACGATCTATAAAACGCGCCAACATCTCCTGAGCTACAGTATCGCCGTAATCGTGGGCAAATATATGACACTCCGTAATGCCTAACTTTGCCAGCAAGTCCTCATGAATACTGGCTTGGTCGTGGATGTTGTAATAGTATTTTTTGGGCTTTGCCGAATAGCCAAAACCGATCATGTCGGGAGCTGTTACGGTAAATTTATCCACCAAAGGTTGCCATACCTTGTACCAATCCCACGAAGAAGTTGGAAACCCATGAATAAGCACCAAATGCTCAGTAGCTTGCCCTTCTTGCACATAAAAAATCTGATGGCCTTTGTAACCAAAATATTTCCCTTTATTCTTCCAGTCGTTTAGTTGCATATTTTATAGTATTAGGTAATAATTGGGTAAGGTGTAAAGTAGTAAAAATTTGCATAAAAAAAGCCCGCTAAATTTTTAGCGAGCTTATAAATCGTGTCAGACAAGGTTTTTTCTATAAATCATCAGTCTTTTTTCCGGGTTTGGGTACGTCCAAAAACATAGACGAAAACTCATACGCCTTCCAGATACCTTTATCGTTTCTTTTCAAAGTGATAGGGCGTGCTCTAAAACCAGCCACATTTACAAACACTTTCACTCTACCTTTGGCTTCACTTCCGCTATACTTATTACGTGAAGTAACTACTTTGTAAGGCTTGCTGGGTGTGTATCCATTTTTATGGGTAGCACCCTTTAAATAAGCTTTGGCGGCATAACCCCAAAAATTTCCTCTCACTCCTCCTCTTTTCAAGCGCTTCAAATGATACATCACATTACTTCTGGGCTTGTAACCTTTGTATACATTTCCCTGAGTTACCTGTGACTGATCTATTCCAATAGTAAGACATTGCATCCCCAGTTTTTCATTTTTACCAAGGTTTAATAAAGCCGCAATAAACATGGCTGCACCTCCTTCGGGAGTACGAGACAAGTTATTACGCATTTGGATAAATTCTTCAGGTGAAGCAGGTACTTTAGATAAGGTAATCACTTTGTTTTGGGCAATGCTTGTTTGTGAAGCACCAAAAACAAAAATCAATAACAACCACGCGATGTTTAAGGTATGTTTTGTTTTCATAATATGTAATAGGTTTATTTTTCTTTTAATAGAACGCGCTAAAGGGCTACTTGTTCTATATAAAGAGGATTACCTACTACTATATTATGAATCTCAGGTCGTTTAATTTTTTTAAAAGCTGAAGCTTGAGCTACTTGTTTAGACGTAAAAGTGGCCATCCCACGTATTTTTGGAAATACATGATCACTGGCTTGTTTCAGTAGCTCTGTGACTACTTCGTTCACTGTTCCTGCCGAAATCCCCTCTTGCTCATTCCAGGTATTTTTGATAGACCTAATAAGCGAGGTAGATTCTTGCATCTTGAGCGTTTCTATCTTGGCACCTACCAGATTTGCCGCAGCTCCTGTCAAAAGTAAGGCTTGGTGCTGTTTCACAATGGCTACCAGCACAACGTCATCTTCTATTAGTTTAATACCAGCCCCCTCAAAACCAAAGAATAATGGAGCTTCCTGATCTATATTTTCAAAATCAAGCAACTCCCCTTGCTTCTCAATCTTCTTCACTACTTTTTGCAGATTTTTTATATTCTGGGTATTTGTGTCGCTCTTGTTACCTTCTATGTCAAACCAAGGAGTTTTAATACTCAGTTTCAAAGGAAAACTATCCCACCAGTTTTTGGTTAGGTTTTGGTGCAGCATATGCACCTCTTGCTCAGCAATGTACCAATAGAAATTCATGGTTGGAATTTAAGTATTGTTGGCCGGAAATAACAAGCAATAGCATCAATAATTCATCGGCTGAGCTTCCAATGCCTCAAAGTATGCCTGATACTCTGCCAGAGATGGTTCGGTAAGATAAGGCTCCAGCAAACCACAGCAAATATTCATATAATAGATGAATTGTTCTTTGCCAGTACGTTGGGGGTGCAACTCTGCATCTATGGCCCAGGAATTATTCAGCATTTGGCCCACATTTACCAATCGCTCAAACTGTCGCGCTTCAATCCCCGCTTTTAATACCCCTTTTTGCACATACAACTCAAGTAGCTGCTTGGCCATTTGTCGTTCCATCTGGATATTTTGCAAGTATATGGCCTTGATCTCCGCATGGCTATTCAGTATGTCAAATAGGTTTAGATAAAAGAACTTGTATTTTTTCTGCACAATAAACAACTGCTTATGGGATTCTAAAAAATAAATGACACTGGCATCGTCGCGAGGAATAGCCGCTACCAATTCCATAATCTCTCCCAACATCATTTTATACAATGAAGTCACGATTTTCTCTTTTTTATCCTTGTCGGGAAAATGGTATGAAAAACTTCCTGGACTGATTTTCAGCTGATTACATATATCTCTCACGGTTACCTTCTTTACACCTTCAGTGTTAAATAGCTCCCGAGAGGCTTCCAAAATCTTTTCTTTTAAAGTCATAACCCAAAAATACTTTTTCTCGTACACTTGTACAAATTGCAATTTATTCGTACAATTGTACGACAACAAAAAAACACATTATCTATGAACTTTATCGATTTCATTATTGGATTAACACTTGTCAACACCATCCCTCACTTTGTGATTGGTATTTGGAAAGGACGCATGCTCAGCGGATTAGGGTTTAGCAGTCAAGCTAATATTTGGTATGGCTTACTCAATTTTACGGTATCTATTAGTTTGTTTTTGTATACATATGGTTTTGAGGGGCTCCAAAATAACGGCATGTATACAGGGGCATTCTTTGTGGTATTTATGTATTTTATCGTTGGCAAATTATGCTATAACTACTTTCACAAGAGATATTTTCAGAAAAATCAGGTCGGCTCTTAAGAATATTTCAGCCCTGCTGGAATATGTTCTATTGCTCAAGCAGGGCTACCCTCCTCCACAATATTTATTCTATTCATTGCTCCACTACTCCTTCAAAAGCTCCCACTCAAATAAAGCCAGAGGGGCTATTTTACATCAAACCCCTAAAAACTCCTACCTGATTCAAACCCTTTCTTTGTCAAATTGTTATTTTTGCAAGACTCACTAAATTTTTTAATATATGATCACCAAAATCATACTTATCGTTATTGGTAGTATCCTTTTTCCTGCCGCAGGTTATTACCTCGACTATCGTGACAAACAAAAACGTAAAGGCAAAAAGCGTAAAAGTGTCAATTCTTAATTTTCTCTTCTTTTATAATAAGCACCACAAGTAAGTTTGGATAAGCATATTGTTATATGAAAAAGCACATCGCCATTCTAGGTTCTACTGGGTCTATTGGCACTCAGGCTCTAGAAGTAATTGAGGCACACCCCAATGAATTTGTAGCTGAAGTACTCACTGCCAACAACAATGTAGATTTACTCATTGAGCAATGCCTTAAGTTTCTCCCTAAGGCAGCAGTAATTACAAATCCCAATCACTATCAAAAGCTCAAAGATGCCCTAGCCAATACTCCTACTGAAGCGCTGGCTGGTGAAGAAGCCCTCAGCGAAGTAGTACAACTACCCTCAGTACATATTGCTCTGACAGCCCTGGTAGGCTATTCAGGCCTAAAACCAACCATACATGCTATTAAAGCAAAAAAACACATTGCCCTTGCAAACAAAGAAACTCTAGTGGTCGCTGGCGAGCTGGTAACTCAACTGGCAAAAAAACATGGTGTAAATATTTATCCAGTAGATTCAGAACATTCAGCAATTTTTCAATGCTTGATAGGTGAAGAAGATAATCCCATCGAAAAAATCATATTAACTGCTTCAGGAGGCCCTTTTAGAGGTAGAAAAGTAGCAGACTTGCGGGAAGTAACAAAAGCCCAAGCTCTCAAACATCCTAATTGGACAATGGGTGCCAAGATCACGATTGACTCTGCCAGTTTGATGAACAAAGGACTAGAGGTTATAGAAGCTAAATGGTTATTTGGCTTAGAAGCTGATCAAGTAGAAGTAATTGTACACCCTCAATCTATTATTCATTCTATGGTTCAGTTTGAGGACGGGTCAATCAAAGCCCAAATGGGACTACCTGATATGAAATTACCCATTCAATTTGCCTTAAGTTATCCCCAAAGGTTGAAATCCGATTTCGAAAGGTTTAACTTTGCAAACTATCCAAATTTGACCTTTGAACAACCCGATTTAGAAACTTTTCGTAATTTAGGGTTGGCATTTGAGGCTTTACACCAGGCAGGAAACATGCCTTGTATTCTCAATGCCGCTAACGAAGTAGTTGTAGATCGTTTTCTGAGGGATCAGGTAAGGTTCTTAGAAATGTCTGATATTATTGCTGGCTGCATGGCCAAGGTACCATTTATCACCACTCCTTCTTATGAGGATTTTGTACAAACGGATACCGAAACCAGAAAAATGGCAGAAGCTTTATGCGATCGTTAGGCAACCTTCGTTGGAACAAAGAGTCTATTAGTTTGATAATATAAACTTTGAAAACAAATCATTGGTCTTTGCCCAAAGTCATCAGGCAAAGATCGGCAATAGAAAAAAGATAATATGGGGACATTCATTATGATAGCCCAACTCCTAATAGGGCTATCAATTTTAGTGGGACTGCACGAGTTAGGCCACTTATTAGCGGCCAAGATGTTTGGCATTAAGGTAGAAAAATTCTCTATTGGTTTTGGACCCAAAATCGTGGGTTTTAAATACAAAGAAACTGAGTATGTAATTGCTCCAATTTTTTTGGGAGGATATGTAAAAATTGCAGGAATCATTGACGAGTCAATGGATACCGAACACCTTAAGGCTGAACCAGAACCTTGGGAGTACCGCGCAAAACCTGCCTGGCAAAGGTTAATCGTGATGATGGGAGGAATTATCGTAAATGTAATTACCGGAATCATTGTATTTATTTGTCTTACCTTTTTTTATGGCGAAAGATATACTCCTGCTCAGGATCTTAAAGATGGTATTGTAGTAGGCCCCATTGGCAAAGAGATTGGCCTAAAAACTGGTGATAAGCTCATTAAAGTAAATGGAGAGAAAGTACAAAAGTTTGGTGAGTTTCGCAGTAAAATCATTACCCAACGAAATAGTACTTATACTGTTGAGCGAGATGGCAAAGAGATTACCCTTAAGATACCTAACAACTTACTAAATAAACTGGTAAGTATGAAAGCTGGAAATCAATTGTTTCTGGCCCGCTCCCGTTACGATGTAGGTGCAGTAGAAAAAGGCAAGGGTGCAGCTGAGGCTGGCATCCAAAAAGGAGATAAAATTATAGCAGTCAATGGACAACCAACCGAGCTTTTTGACCAACTAAGCGAAGTTTTGAAGAAAAATAGTGGTAAAAAGGTAGAGGTTACGATTGAACGCGAAGGCAAAACTCAAGAATTCAAAGGTGTAGCAGTAGATACCAGCGGACGCCTTGGATTCCAGGTCAATTCTTTGTTACCGGAAAAAAGAGAAACATTTTCTTTGGGAGCATCTATTAGTAAAGGTACTTTTGATGCATTCAATGTAGTAGTTCAGCAAGTACAGGTATTTGGCAGAATTTTCAAAAGCGATGCTTCTGCTAGTAAGTCATTGAGTGGTCCAATTGGTATTGCTAAGTTTTTTGGTACCGAATGGATCGCAGAACGTTTCTGGCGATTAGTAGGCTTACTTTCTATGGTGCTCGCATTTATGAATTTCTTACCTATTCCTGCCCTGGATGGTGGCCATGTAATGTTCCTTACTTATGAGATTGTTTCAGGCCGTCCACCTGCTGACCGTTTCTTGATCATTTCTCAAAATATTGGAATGATCTTACTGATTGGTTTAATGGCCTTTGCCATCATCAACGATATTTTGAAGGTTATTTAAAATATTCCATAAAATCTTATAATAACTTCCGACAAATACTTCGTTGAAGATTTATCGGAAGTTTTTTTATGTCAAATTTATATTGCTCCATTTAACTATGAATCTATTCGTTATATTTTTATCTAGCTTTTTGTATGGATTACCCCAAACAACACCAATCCCTCCGCATGATTTTCATACGAGCATTGCCGAGATTGAATACAACCCCAAATCACGTGCATTTGAGGTAAGCTTGAGGGTTTTTATAGATGATTTTGAGAAAGCCTTGAGTGGTATTTCTGGCAAAAAAGAAGCATTAGATGAAACCAATAAGCATGAGAAGTTAATTATGCAATATCTTCAGCAGAAATTTTATATCATCAATAAACGAGGAAAGAAAAAAGCGATGACTTTGATTGGCAAGGAGTTTAAAGTCGACGCTATGTGGTTGTATATAGAGATTCCTTATCGCGAATCTTTACGCAAGGCCAAGTTTAATAACTCTATATTAATGGAACACTTTGATGATCAGGTAAATATTGTAAACCTAAAATATAAAGGCAAAAAGGAATCTTTTATATTTAGAAAGAATAACCCTCGTGAACCGATTACTGTTGGTCGTTAGTAATCAGTTCAACAATTGATTAAGGCGCTATTTTTTAGGAGCATTGCCACCCTTACCACGTTTTTTGCGACCATTTTGTAATTGGTTCAGGCGTTGTTTGTAGGCTTCAATAGAGGCTTCTTTTTTCACCAGCTCTCGTTTTAGATCAAGTTCTGAGCGGCGAGATTTAGCCAACATATTGTGTAACAGCTTCTTTTGGCTTTCGCGAATTTCTTTGGCTTTTTCTTCGCTTTGCTGCTTGACATCTTCTATTTCTTGAGTTTTTCCACGTAAATTCTCTTGTGCTACTACCAATTGATCCACACTTCGTTGTAATTCACGCTCAGTTTTTTCAAGCAATTCTACTTTATATTTCAGTTCTTTCTCTTGGGTCTTCAATAAGTTAATATTGCGGCTAGCTACCATCAACATTCGCTTTTTACCCATATCAAAAGCATTCATTTGTACCTCAGCTTCAATTATTTGACCCTGGGGAGTTTCATAAACCCATTCAAACAGGTTTGCCCCAGTATCCATTGCTTTTTGAATATGACTTAGAAGTAGCTCTGCCGAATTTTGGCCATTAGGCTGTTCTTTAGGCGAGTAAGAAGTAAGCGTACGCTCAATCACTTCTACCTTATCTTTGGCTTCAAACATTCGCAAAGCAGCATTGTTACAATCTACGATGAGGCTATCTTCTAACAACCAAATGGCATCACGATGGCGTTCAAAAATCACCATCTTCATATCCATTTCAAGCTGCATTTGTTTCAAGTCTTCCAGATTTTTACGCAACGTCTCTTCTCTTTTCTCTACCGATTCGCGTTTTCTTCTTTCATCATCCAGAGCCTTTTCCAGTTCGGTCTTTTGCTTGGTAATTGTTTGGTTTTGACGCTCTACCTCGTTTTGAGTAGCCACCAGTTCTTCCAGGTTTTGACGCATCTCTTCTTCCTGGGTTTTCATTTGCTCTCCTAGCTGTACCGACTCCAATAACAATTGTTCGGTACGCTTACTCGTTTTAATAGAAGCAAATGTAGAAGCGATACTTTCTCCTAGTTTCTCTACAAAATCTATTTGAAAAGGGTGAAAAGGATAAAATGAGGCCAATTCAACCACACCATAAATATCATCATTTAACTTGAGAGGTACTATTAAAATAGAACGTGGGTTTGCATCTCCCAAACCAGAGGTAATATTCACATAATTATCGGGCACATCGGTGATGTAAACCGTGCTCCCTTCCTGAAAAACTTCTCCTACTAAGCCTTCTCCTCTATGGATCACTTTGTCCATGTATTTACGTTTTTCATACGCATAGCTTGACAATAATTCAAGGTGGGGATTGTCTCCATCTCTATCTTCTACAATAAATAACCCTCCTTGGTTGGCATTGGTGTATTTCACCAGGTTTGCCACAATATCATAAGTAAACGATTCTACTGGACGGTCTTTGTCTTCACGCAAGATATTTGCAAATTTAGCCAATCCTTCCGAAATCCAGTTTCGCTGCCGATCACTTTCTGCTACCTGGCTCATTTTATCACGCATTTCAAGTAAAGCCCCCGTCAATCTATCAGCTCTTTGCGCTCCGTTTTCCCGATTTAATTGATACTCAACATCCAATTTACCTTCACCAATGGCGGTAATAAAGTCAGTCGCATTTTGCAGGTTTTCAAACAAAGTATTGATCGCGTGTGCTACTTTTCCTAACTCATCCTCACGTTTGTAAGGTACCCTCTGCTCAAAATCTCCTTCGCTAATGATGTCGTCTATACGCGCAATTTTTGATACTGGGCCAATTACTACATAATCTATATACAGGTAGCCAAGAAACAACAACACCACATTTGTGATAAACAAAATAATCAGTACGTTTCGTCTATCATTGTGCGCACTGGTAAAATAACTTAAGTCTGCTTGTACCAGTTTGGTGTCTTTTTCATACATGTCATCGGCTTTCTCTAATAAATATTCGATGGCATCTTCGACATTGGTATATAAAGCCTTGGTTTCGGGGTTAATTGTTTTTTGATCGGCTACTATGTTGGCATTTTTCTTATATAATGCCCAGGATTTTTTTACTTCTTCGAGTATTTGTCTTACTTCTTTAGGAGCAGGGTTATCAATCGCTAAATCTTTATCTACCCTCCCTCCTTTGTCTAAGGCATTCAAATATAAATCGTGTCTATCGATTGCTCTTTTAAGCTTTTTCTTCGTTTCCCGTAGGTCGCTCTCATTTTTCTTGATAGACAATGCGTGTAAAGCAATTTGTTGAGACAGGGCACCATTTTTACCTGCAATGTTGATAGTCTTCTCAGAGATTTCAATCAACGAATTATTAAAATACTGTACATATACAAAGTTACCGGTAATGATACCTGCAAGGAATATAACAAATAGCGTTAGTTTTAAGCGTATCGATAGATTTTGTATACTTTTCATTGCGTTTATAAAAATTGCGTCAAACCCTCTTGGGCACGTTCTTTCAGATTGGTTGAACTATAGCTTGCGCTAATTTCACAAAAAAAACAAGCCTGTCATATTTTTATGACTGCTTTCTTATGATTTAAGTAATTTTTAATTTCTTAAGATAGTGAAAATCAGGCCAAACTTTATCAAAGTCTCTCGACTTTTTAATCCTGTTGTCAGAATTGCTCACTTTTGGAATTATAATTTTTATAACTTCTCAATCAGATAAATCACAGCAAAAAGTTATAAAACAGCCCTGAGTACGTGGATTCAATATTTAAAAAGAAAGGAATAACTTACAAATTACAAACTAATGTATAAATTTGCACTCCTTTTGGAGAAATGTCACTGGTTAGAATGATAATTCTTCTCATTTATGTTACGCTCTATGAGTAATGATAGTAACGAGAAGAAAATGTAAATTCTATTTATACTCAATGTGCTCCTGGGAATTTATTATTTCATGTTTCCTTAGAATTATTTTTGAAGAATGAAGATTAACAAACTCTCAATCATTATTCCTGCTTATAATGAGGAGAAAACAATCCATCTGATTCTGGACAAAGTAAAAGATATGCAGTTGATGGATAATATTGAGAAAGAACTTGTAATTGTGAACGATTGTTCTAAGGATGGTACCGAAGAGGCAATTCATAATTATATGCAAAAAAACCCCGACTTGCCTATTAGTTATTACAAACATGAAAAAAACCAAGGCAAAGGGGCAGCACTACACACTGGCATCAAAAATGCCACTGGGGAATATCTTATCATTCAAGATGCTGACCTGGAGTATGATCCTCGTGAATACAATATGCTACTTAAGCCTGTAATAGAAGGTTTTGCCGATGTAGTATATGGTTCGCGTTTTATGGGTAATAATCCTCACCGGATTTTGTTTTTCTGGCACACCATCGGGAATAAATTCCTTACTTTCTTATCAAACATGTTCACCAATCTAAACCTCACAGATATGGAGACTTGTTATAAACTTTTCAAAACCGATATGATTCAGGGCTTAAGACTTAAAGAAAAAAGGTTTGGGTTTGAGCCAGAAGTAACCGCCAAGGTATCGCGAATCAAAAATGTCAGAATTTATGAAGTAGGTATCTCTTATTATGGCCGTACCTACGCTGAAGGGAAAAAAATTAATTGGAAAGATGGATTTAGAGCTATCTATTGTATTCTAAAATATAATATCTTTTCAAAAAAATAATTCGATTCACGTCATCTATTACACCATTCATTGTACCAATATTTTATCATAGTTTATTATGGGTTTGTTCAAAAAAAGACAGAAAAAATTAGACTCTCAGGAAGTAGGGCTAGATATCGGAATGATTTTTCTAAAGTTCTTTCTTGATACTGAATATTTGCATTATGGTTATTGGAAAGACGGATTAGACCCAGATATTCAAAACTTGCGTACTGCGCAAATCAACTATACCGATCATTTATTCAGCCATATCCCAGAGGGGGTAAAAACTATTCTGGATGTAGGAAGTGGAACTGGTAAAGTAGCCGAAAAACTGATTGAGAAAGGGTATGAAGTAGACTGTGTATCTCCCTCCAAACGATTGACTGCTCGTATCAAAGAGCGATTAGAAGGTAAGGCTGGAATTTTTCATGGCAGGTATGAAGATGTTGCTATAGATAAAAAGTATGACCTTATTCTCTTTAGTGAAAGCTTTCAATACATTGATATGCAAACTAACTTTGAGAAGTCGGCAAAATACTTGAAAGATGGTGGGCATATTCTCATCTGTGATTTCTTCAGATATTTTGAGCATAATCACCGACCTTTAGGTGGTGGGCATTGGTTAGATCAATACAAAGAAATTTTAGCCAAGCATCCTTTTGATATTGTCAAAGATGAAGACATTACTCAACACATCGCACCTACTATGACTGTTGTGAATAGTTTTACGATGGATGCTATTCGCCCTTCTTTTCATTTAGGAATGGATTTGTTTGAAGATCGTTTTCCTCGAGTTCATCGGTTTGTAAAGTGGAAATTCAAGAAGAAACTAAATGATATTGAAGACAAACACTTCAAAGGAGAACGTAACGCTGCGAATTTTACCAAGTTTAAAACTTACCGCTTAATTTTATTACAAAAGCGTTAGGTTTAACACTGATAACCAACAAATTAAGCTCTTTTTTAGAAAGCTTAGGAGATAGTTTTATCTTTGCTATAAGATGAGAGATTGAGCAAAAATGCTCACAAGCGAAATCATTAATCAATGATACAGAAGTACAAAAGTTATTTACCCTTTGTAGGTGTTGGTATTGTATACCTGGCCGGTGCTTTTCTAGATGTTATGGATATTGATGCATCGCAGTATGCTGCTATGTCCAAAGAAATGATGGAAACCGGGGAGTATCTACAAGTAAAAGAACGTGCTAACGATTACCTGGATAAACCCCCACTATTGTTCTGGGTATCTGCATTATTCTTTAAGCTTTTTGGAGTATCTAACGTTGTATATCGTCTCGTTCCCATATTAGCTTCTTTTGTTGGTTTTTATGCTACTTTCCGTTTAGGAAAACTATACTACAACTCTCAGGTTGGCTATTTAGCAGCACTAGTATTGGCTTCTTGCCAAGCCATGTTTCTGATGAATCATGACATTCGTACCGATACTATGCTTACTGCCGCTACCATTTTTGCGATTTGGCAAATTGCCGAATTCAATGAAACCAAAAGATGGAAAAACCTCATTTTGGGCTTTATTGGGATTGGTGTGGCTATGCTTGCCAAAGGCCCCATTGGTTTAATGGTGCCTATCCTGGCTTTTTCTACGCATTTTATTCTTAAGCGCAGCTGGAAGAGCTTCTTTCGTTGGCAATGGTTGGTAGGTATTGTAATAGCAGGCATTACTTTGATTCCAATGTGTATTGGCTTGTATCTACAATATGACTCAAACCCTGCCTATGTAAATGATCCAGATAAAAGTTCTGGCTTATACTTTTATTTTTGGAAGCAAAGTTTCGGTCGTTTAACTGGTGAAAACACCTTTGCCTCTACTGATAATCAAAATCCGCCCATTTACTTCCTGGCTCAAAACTTTTTGTGGAGCTTTTTACCCTGGGTACTATTGTTTGTCCCTGCTCTTTTCCAAAATATCCGTCAGTTGATTCGCCAAAAACTACGAATCAATGGAAATCTTACAAGTAAATCTATACCAGAAGGAATTACTACTGGTGGTTTTGTACTACCTTTTGTCGCTTTATCATTATCAAGTTACCAATTACCACACTATACTTTTGTGTTGTTTCCGTTAGCCGCTATTATTCAAGCTCGCTACCTACACAAAGTATTGTATGAAGAAGAATACCGAAGATGGCTTCGTCCAAGTATGGGGGCTCAAATATTCACCATGGTTATTTTATGGGCATTGGTGATTATTTTATGCACCTGGGCATTTCCATTAGCCAATATTCTTAAGTGGTTGGTCGCAATTGCTGCTTTTTCGGGATCGGTATATTTTTTAATTACCCGCAAAAACACCTTCCAGGCGCTTATACTACCTTCATTAATCACTATTTTGGGTGTTAATTTTTTGATGAATACCCATGTTTACAAGACCATGTTTAATTATCAAACTGGGTCGGTAGTTTCAAAGTATGTAGCACAACAGCGGGTCGTTAGTTTAGATAGGTTTTATGTATTTGGGCGAGACCTTCACTTTGGGTCATTAGATTTTTATCGTGCTGGTTTTACAAAAGATTTGGTAAATTCTAAGGATTTACTCAATCTAGCCAAAGAAGGTACTTGTCTAATTTATACCAATAATGATGGATTAAAGGAAATAAAAGCACTCCGTCAAAAAGTGGAAATTGTAAAATCTTTAGAAAAATTTCCAGTATCTATGGTTACCCTTCCCTTCCTAAATCCTCAAATGAGAAGCAAGGAAGTAACAAAAGTGTTTTTAGTAAAATTTTCATTAGGAAAATAAAGCCTCACAAAAAGTCGCTTTTTTTGTGAAAAGTTTTCAGGTACTAATTTTGCAATTTTGTTGAATATATAACATTAGGCTAACTACTCTTACATTAGATCGTATAACTAAGAGAGTTAAAAAGTTATGTATGTTCTTAAAAATGTATAATCAACAAAATTTTAGTAGCTATGCCAAAAACAGCATTTTGGAAACTACCATATGAAAAGCAAGATCATTTCATAGAAACCTCCATCAGAGAATTTTCTAACCAAAGCTATGACAATGTTTCCGTCAAATACATCAGCGAAAAGCTAGGCATTGCCAAAGGCACTTTGTACAAGTATTTTGAAAACAAAAAGGATTTATACCTTTTTCTTGTAGAAGTAGCCACTACTCAAAAGTATGAGGCAATTGATCGTTTTTTGAAACAAACACCAAAAGACGATTTTTCTGAAATCCTTTACCAGATTTATTTAAGTAATACTCGCTTTGAGATTAATTTCCCATTGTTGAGTCGTTTTTTGTACTGCGTACATCGTGAAAACCCACATCACGAGCTCGGTAACCTTCCCTTATTATTAAAAAAACAAGCAAGTAATCATTATCGGGCAATTTTACATGCTCAACAACAAGAAGGACACATTAGGTCTGACATTCCACTGGAAGCTTTGGCCTTTTTGGTAGTGCAGTCAAGTTGGGGCATTAGGGATTATTTCTTAGCCCATCACCCAGCAGTACTCAATGAGCAATCAAAAAATAAGGTCAGTGCGGAAAAATTAGGTAAAGACCTTTCGGCACATCTTGCCCAATTGGTTCATGAAGGCTTTCTTAAAAGCGAAGCTGCCTGAATAAGTAGCACTTACTGAATAAAATACCAAGGGATACTTTCACTTATACGAGGAGTATCCCTTATTTTATATCCTCAAATGATCCGTTTCTACCCTTACCTTTTGTAAACCTGGCGGCCCCATCAAATGCTTCGCCGCTCTCTAAAGTTTGTTTTCCTAATTGAAACTCACGATGTAGCGCTTCTTCTATATTTAGGCCAAATTGTTCATAAGTACTTAACCGATCATTTCTAAGACAAACCTGAGGAAATGCTGCAATTTGCTTTGCCAGTTTTTCAGCCTCTTCGCGTGCAGTACCTGTTTTTACTAATCTATTAGCCAACCCTATATCGAATGCTTCTTTTGCTTCTACTGGTCGTCCAGTCAAAATTAAATCCATTGCTCGACTGAGTCCTATAAGTCTAGGAAGTCGAATGGTGCCACCATCAACCAAGGGCACCCCCCATCGCCTACAAAAAATCCCCATAATGGCTTCTTCTTCTACTACGCGCAAATCTGTCCAAAGCGCCAACTCCATTCCTCCTGCTACAGCATACCCTGCAATCGCCGCAATTACGGGTTTGGAAAGCTGCATACGAGAAATTCCTAGTGGCCCATCTCCTGTCTCGTTCAATTGAGGGGCTTGTGCTGTATCAACACTGGCTACCGCCTTTAAATCAGCACCTGCACAAAAATGTCCATTAGCACCATATAAGACTGCCACATAGGCATCTGGATCTTTATCGAAATCTCGGAATGCCTGAGCAAGCAGTTGAGCCGTAGAGAAATCTATAGCATTTCTGGCTTTTGGTCGATCAATAATAATAGTCGTAACGTGATCTTTTTTCTCGGAATAAACACTCATAATTTTGCATTAAACTTACAATGAGCACTAAGGTATGTTTTTTTAGAAGATATCAAAGAACCTTTTGGGGTAGAAAGTCGTTCAAACAACCGAGGTGAGTTAACCAAATAAAATCTAAAAAAAATTATATAATAAAACACGAAATACAACGTATTAACTGTGTTTAAATAAAATAGTGCAAATACAATATTCTTTAAAATTAAATAATGAACAAGCAAACCAAAATATTATTTATTATATACCTAATCGTGGCGCCTGTGGTGTATTTTGTTTCTTCGGCACATACACCCAATAAACAAGTACATAAGTTTGAGAACTTTGCCCAAAAATTTATTCAAGAGCAAGAGCCTACACATACGGTCATTGCATTTATAAACTCTCAAACCAAAACAAAAGAATACCAAGCATCTCTATCAGATAAACTTAAAAATAAAGGAATCGATTTGGTAGTTTTTACTATCCCTTCAGCACAAGATAGTTTCAAGCAATTACCATGTACAAATGAAGGATTGAGAGTATATGCAGGCAAGCAGTATTTTAGTAAGGCAGGAGTCAAAGTTGCTAAACAACATCCATCGCTTCAATTATTTTTGGTAGATCAACAGATGAAGCTACGCTATCAGGAAAGGCATTTTGACAGTAGCCCGCTGGACTTGACGAAACTTGTGTCACAAATAAATCAAATAAAATCATAAGCAGGCCCTGAAACATCAGGGCTTTTTTTATTCATCTCCAACTTAGTCATCTATATCGCTTGAGATATCATGATTTGTCGAAGGGCTGGTATCTCCAAAGCTTACAATCATTCCAACTCTAAAAGTATCAGATAGCGGATGGTTATATTGAGCTGTGAGTATATAAGATACATCTACTTGAACCGCCTTATAACGCACGCCCATTCCAAGGGTAAAGAAACGACGATCTCCTTTAGCTGGATTCTCAGAAAAATACCCCATTCGAGCTGCTACCATTTTATCATACCAATATTCTAATCCTATTGCCCAGGTAATTTCCTGTAACTCTTCTCGCCATCCCTCAGGAGCATCAGCAAAAGATTCCACGATTCCTCTAATTACAGGCTTGTCCTGACTACTGGTTCCTCCTACAATAATACCTTCGGAATCTACTGCAGGGGGAGTTGGCACCATTAGTTTATTAAAATCAACTCCAACAGTAAGGGTTTGCAGAGCATCAAAATTAAAATCTATCGAAGTACCTAAGCGAACATTGGTAGGAATAAAGTCTCGGAAGGTATTATTATAAGAAATTTTGGGTCCTATATTCGATATATGAGTACCAATAGACCAATTGATGGGAACAGTACCAATGTTGCCATCATTGCGATAGAAGAATGAAATATCGCCTGCTCCAGTAGAGCTTGGAGTACTTTGTAACTGAGTAGCACTTAATACATCTGCTGAAACATTGGAATGGATAAAGCGTCCACTTACCGCAGCACTAAAATGAGAGGATAGTTTACGAGCATACGCAAATGTAATAGCAAACTCTCGGGGGGAAACTTGTTGGCTTATTTGCCCCATTGTATTTACAAAATCCATATCACCCAAATCAAAGTAGCGAACAGCTACTCCCATACTTTGATTTTCAGAAATCTTATAATTACCAGTGAGATGATATAAATAAATGCCTTCGGTGAGAACTTGTAACCAAGGGGTTTGTGCAAACGAAAAAGAGGCCTTATTTTCAAGGAAAGCAAGCTTGGATGGATTCCAGTAAATGTCATTTACATCTAAACTCGCTGCTACTCCTACTTCTCCCATACCAGTACTTCTGGCATCAGGTGCAATAGTTAAGAAAGGTACTGCACTTCTAACAGCTCTTTGAGAAGTGTTTTGCCCGGTAAGGTTTGTAACATTAACCTGTTGCCCATTTTGTGCATACACATGAGCTACCATTACTAAGTTACAAAACAGTAGTGTGACAGATCTATACAGCATTATCACAATGTTGATTTTAGACAACTAAATATAGTTGGTGAGTTGCCTGTATTTGATATAAGTAGTTTTTGAAGTAAAGATTTATCCTATAGGCAGCGTTTTTCTGAGTGAATGTTATAGAGGTAAGTTTTTAAGCAATAAAATAAATTATGAAGAACCTGATTTTTTTTATGCTTAACTCAAATTTATGAGAATGAGTACTTTATGTGTTTCTTAAATATAAGCGAAAATTAAATAACAAGTAAACAAAAGTCATGCAAATACCTTATCAAGTACAAATTTTAATAAGATAAATACAATTTTATAGAATATTTATGATAAAACCTACTTCGAAGCATAAAATCGTTCTCCTTGTGCTTTCAAAAAGTTTACAAATATTAAAACCTCAAATAAATACCTAAAATCAGGATTGCTTTATTATTGAGAGCATTTTTAATCGGCTCATCCCCTATTTTATTATCATATTCCTGTAAGAAAATAAATCCAAAATCCTAACTATTAGTTCCAATACGTAGGGTCAGGCAGGCTTTTCAACTGGCTGAAAATAGTTTTTGGGAGTAGCAGGCAAAGTTAAAAATACCCAATAAAAAGCATTCAGTGAATAACATAGCCCAGGCTACTCCATACCCTTGATAAAAGTATGCTAAACCCAAACTGACTATAATATGAAAAACGACTGCTAATGCTGATAATTGGGTGTAAACGCGCTCTTTCCCAAATACTAACAAGCTTTGCCCAGCAGGAATGTTTAACAAAGCCAGCAATACAGTAAAGCTTAAAATTCGTACGAAGTTGGTAGTATCAGATAAATATTGTTCTGCAAAAATATATACTATCCAAGGCGCTATAACCAGTAATAGTACACAAGCAGGCAATACGAGTATGACAACCCAACGAACAAAAACAAGAAAGAATTTTTGCACCTCCTGAACCGATCGCTCAGCTAGTTGGGTGACTCTTGGATATATTGTTTGATGGGTAATGACTACCAATTGCCTTATGAATAGAAATATTCTATCGGCAATGCTATACAAGCCCAGGGTGTTGGCATCTACAAAAAAACCTAATATAATAACCGAGGAATTGAAGATAACCACGTTCGTAAGGTTGGCAATAAACAAGTGAAAATCACGCCTCAGCGTAAGTATTATTTGCTTGCCAGATACCCAACTGATTTTAAGGCCAAAACGGGCAATGAGTATTCCCCAAGCTAATAATCCAACAAATAGATGCGCTGTTCCCCAAACAAAATTCACCCATATATAATCCTCAGGTGCCTGAAGCATCCACCAAATACCTATTACAAATAACAGCTTTGCAATCAGATTAAGCCACGCCAGGTACTCCATCTTTTCTATGCCTTGAAATACCCAGACGGGCATAGCATTTTGTCCCAATACAATCATAAAGCTGAGCAGTAGCAAAGAACCTTTTTTAGAAAAAAATGGGATATTCTGTGTCAGCAGTATTAAGGTTAGAAAAGATATGCAGCCAAGTAGTATTTGTGCAAACAAAAAATTACTGATCTGAAAATGACATTTTCTGGGATTAGCCTTATGCCAGCGAGCAATTTCTCTTGGGGCTGAGAGACTGAAGCCATAATCGGTAAAGATTGCAAAATAAAGCATAATGCTCTGTGCCAATACTATTTCTCCAAAGTATTCAACTCCCACAATTCTTATAATGTAGGGATAGATCAACCAGCTCAACACAAAGTTACTTGCCTTGAGGATAGATAAAGAAGTAAAGTTTTTTAGTAACTGATTTTCTGACTTCTCTCTATCACTTTTCATAAAACATTTAGGTGAGTTTTGTAGTATTCAAAATAAATTACCGCAGGCTATTTATGAGTATTTACGATGCTCCATAATATCTATCAACAAATCATTGAATTGTTTGTAATTGTAGATTCGCATCATTTTTGTTGAGATTTCCTAGTACTTTTATGGGAGTAATTAAGAAACTAAACTGCTCAATTTTTTAATTCTATTTCTTATTGATTTCATTATTTTCTTACATATTTATTTAAAATAGCACATATGAAAATATGTGAGAAAATTGTTCAAACTGATTAAATAATGTTTGAGAGCATTGATCTTTGCATGGCTAATTCATTTTTGTATCATACAGACTTCCAGGTACAGGCTCCTATCATTACTTACAAAGGTCCGATTACTCATGAACTGATTGCAAAAATAAAGGGCCATATTCAACAAGTATTTAAAAATACTAAAGTTCATTACAAGCTTCTAGCCATCTTTATAGAACTGGCTCAAAATGTCATTGTGTATTCCGAAGAACAAAACATGTTTTTGGATAATGAATCGGTAGGCACTATTATCATTGATGAGAGAGATGATTGCTATCTTTTGATCACTGGCAACACTGTAAATAATGAGGCAGTAGTGACACTACTCGAGAGATGTGAATATATTAATTCACTGGATAGAAAAGGATTGCGTGAGTTTAAAAGAAAACTGCGTAGTAAAGATACTGACCAAAAAAACAAACGTGCAGGTATAGGTTTGGTACAAATGGCGCTTCTGTCAGGACATGGTCTGCAAGTAATGGCAGAACGAATTAATGATGATTTTACTTATTTGGGTTTTTGTGTAAAAGTACTCAAGTAATCCTATAGAGAATTTTTTACCTGTTAAAGTTCATCTGATCCAAAAGAATCTTCAAGATGACTTTCGATTTTTTGAGCTATTTTTTTATATTTAAATATTAAACCTTACACTATTAACCTTTTAGCAATCAATCATTTATTATTACAATAACATTCGTACGAGGTAATCACAGAGAAAATCGATACACTAAACAAGGGTTAAACTCATGAAAGATTTGTATATAGAAGGTACCAAAGGAGTTTTTTTCACTCCCACAGTCCGTTTAAACGCAGCAACCGGCCAATGTGAAATAATGGGGGAATCGTATATAGAGGATGCACCACAGTTTTATGAACCAATTCTGAACTGGATTGACTCTTACGTAAAGGAGGTAAAAGGTTCGCTGGTGTGGGACTTTAGACTGGTATATTTCAATACAAGTTCTTCGAAAACGATTTTAAACCTCTTACAAACCTTGAAAGATTACGAAAAGCAAGGAGGAAATGTAGAGGTAAATTGGTATTATCCTGACGACAACGATGATTTGTTGGCAGAAGGGGAAGATTTTGTAGAAGATAGTGGCTTACAAATCAACCTGATTCCTTATGAACTGGAAGATGAAGACGAAGAAGAAGATGAATTTACCCTCGATTAGACGACCTTTCATTTAGACAATATTTATATACAGAAAGCTATCTACTGACAATCAGTAGGTAGCTTTTTTTATGCCTTCATTTTTATGCTTTTTCTAATGGTGGTTTATGCGATTTGTATAAAGTAATGTTGAAACGCTCTCGTAAAACCTGTAAGAAAGCTTGTTCATCCGCTAAATCTTCTATCACTTGCTCTTTGCCAATACGTGTTCTCAGGGTGAGATCGCTCAAGGTAAGACGTCCCTCGGGAGTAGCAATAGAACAAACCCGTTTGTGGGTAAAATGGGTATCGGGTGAAGTTTGCATATAATGACAGGCAGAAGGGAAATCACTCAATTGGCGTGGAGTAAGGCTAAAATTCCACCAGTGTTTATAGGAAGTTCCTTCATCTTCTGAAACCGAATATTGATAACGATTTTCTGACAATTGACTAAACTTATGCCAACGTTCTTTTTGCACTTGAACCTTATCCATCACAAATTCTAACGGATCAGGAAAACTATCGCCAAAACCGACATCTACCACCCAACGCTGACCATTTAGATTCACCATATTAGTTAAATGACCTAATTCTAATCCATAGGTTCCATCTTCGCGTACTACTGCTGCGCTCAACATGGTTACATCAAACCCTATTTCTTTCAGTGCCCAATTAAAAAGTCCATTGAGTTCGAAACAAAAACCTCCCCTACCCTGCTGAACTACCTTATCATAAAACCTATCAAGATCAATCTCAATATAAGTATCATAATGGATGTCTAGATTTTCAAAGGGTACATGTTGCATATGGGTATTTTGTAGCGCCTTAAGGGTTTTGAAATCTACTGCGGGGGTTCCTTTAAAACCAATTCTTTGGAGGTATTTTGATAGGTTCATTTTTCTTATTGTTTTAGTGTTCTATTGTTAGTTCCTTCAGCTGCACTCAAAGCAGCGGGTTGCGATGCGTTTATCATCGCTTTGCGTTAATTTTTCACTTTTCACTTTTAGTTTTTCACTTAATCAACCCTCCATGGAGGGTTTACTCGGTTTTCACCTGCATAATATAGGCAAATCACATTACCTGCTGGATCAAGCAGGTGAGCTTCTCGCCAAAGCCAACGTTTATCAGTAGGCAATTCGGTAAAATCTAAGCCTTTAGCTACTAGCTCCTCTACCTTTGCATCTAAGTTTTCGCATTCAAAATATACAGTTGTACCACCAGATTGGATAGGCTCTTTGGTAAGTGACACCGAAAAAGTGGCTTTTCCTTCTGGTACCAAGAAGCGAGCATAGTGAGGAGAGTCCACAATAAGCTCCAAGCCTAGTGTCTTATAAAAAGCTACTGATTGAGATATGTCTTGGGTAGATACGGTGATTTGATTTAGGTTCATAGTGCTATATCCAACAAAAAAAGCTGACTAAATATAGCCAGCTTTTGGGTTCAAAATTATTTTAACCAGGAAGAAAACATCCATACAGTTTTTTCCTGTTCTGCGATAAAGTCGCTCAATAGTGTTACAGTGCCTTCATCATTGAGGTCAGCCGCTGTTTTAAGTGCCCAACGCTCGATTTCAATCAAGGCTTTGATGCTATGCAAGATCAGCTCTACAGCTTCGGTATCTTGAAAAACACCCTTCCCTTCTTTGATTTGGGCTGTTGCCAAATAATCCGAAAATGTATGTAAAGGCACAAAATCAAGGGTAAGAATACGCTCGGCAATGGCATCTATTTTTTCTTGAGCATCACGGTACAATTCTTCAAATTTGGTGTGTAGCTCAAAGAAGTTTTTACCTTTGATATTCCAATGCAAACCTCTTAGATTTTGGTAATAAAGTTGGAAATTGGCCAATAGTTCATTGAGGCGATCGGCCAATTTGCTTGATTGTTCTATATCTAATCCTATCAAATTTAATTCAGCAGTGTTCATTGTGTTTGTGTTTTTTCTTTGGTGATTACTAATAGATTTTATTTATTACAAAGGTAAATCTTATAGAGATATAGATCAAATCAATAATTATTATGTTGTTATAGAAGTAAACTATAGTTTTCATTTATGGTAAGCCTTATCCAATTAGAATATATAGTAGCAGTAGATACCTATCGCCATTTTGCCACTGCAGCCGAAAACTGTTTTGTAACCCAGCCCACCTTGAGTATGCAAATCAAAAAAATGGAAGAAGACTTAGGTGTGATGATTTTTGACCGCAGCAAGCAGCCCGTGATCCCAACCGATGTAGGCAAACTCATTATCGATCAAGCCCGTATTACACTCCGAGAATCGGGCAAGATTAAAGACATTGTACAAAGTTTTCAAAATAAGGTAAATGGAGAGCTTAAAGTTGGAATTATTCCGACCTTAGCTCCTTATTTATTACCTCTATTTGTGGGAAGCTTTACCCGTGAATTCCCTGATATTCAGCTACTAGTACACGAATTACTCACCGAAGAAATCATTGACCATTTACAAAAGGATGTGTTGGATGTGGGCTTATTGGTTACCCCTTTGCGAGAAAAAAACATTGTAGAAAAGCCACTTTTCTATGAAGAAATAATGGTGTACTCAAACCAAACCCACCCTATTCTCCAAAACCAAAACTTACAACCCAAAGACATTGCTCAACATGATTTCTGGATGCTCAATGACGGGCACTGCTTTCATAGCCAAGTGGTGAATCTTTGTGGATATCAGGAGCAGGCCCAAAAGCAACAAACTTTTAGTTATAGAAGTGGCTCGTTGGAAACCCTCAAAAAAATGGTGGAAGTGGAAGGGGGATTCACATTGTTACCAGAATTAGCCATTGCCGATTTGCCTGAGAATAAAAAGGAACAAACCCGAAAATTTAATCAGGTGACGCCCCTACGAGAAGTAAGCCTGGTGTATGTGCGCAACTTTGCCAAGAGTAAATTACTCAATTTGTTGTTTAAACACATTCAGGAAAACATCCCTGCCGAAATGCTGAATAAAGAAAAAGGAGAAGTGACGGAGTGGAGGTGATTTGAGTGAACCGTGAAAGTTAGTCTACAGCTTATTAAGTGAAAAACTAAAAGTGAAAAGTGAAAAATTAGCGCAACTCGCTGCCCTGAGCATAGCCGAGGAAACTAGCAATAGAGTGAATTATCAAAAAAGTAAGTAATCTTAATCTTCTTTTATTTGTTCTTCTTTTGGTTGTTCTTCTGTGGGTTGCTCTTCCTCTGGTTGGCTTTGCGTCTGTTCGTTTTTGGGCAATGCAGACCAGCGTTTTTTGTGGGCTTTTACTCGCTTGTGAATATCGGTAGATACCAACTCATCTATATAAAAGTACACATCTTCGTCTTCTGGGCGAATCTTTTGTTCTTTGGGTTCGCCCATTTCTATGGGATAATTGGTGACGCCTTCTTCCCAGAATTCACGGAACAAAAGGTACTCATAGAGCAAGGTATTCACCCGTTTTGGAGGGTTTTTGGAAGTAAAATTATCAAGGCGGGAAAAAATGTATAAACGATCTACTGCTCGGGTAAAAGCCACATACAATAGATTAAAATTCTCAATAAAAGTCTTTTCCATTTCGCTATAGTATTGCTCGGCTACTACAGTTTGTCCCAGTTTTTTATTGATAGATACCACTGATGCACTCAAGTAATTATTAGAATTTTTGAAGGTAAATTCATCTTTGGGTAAGTGCACCCACATAGTACCATTGCGCTTGGGGGTATATTCCCAATCTACAAAAGGCAAGATAACGACCGAATACTCCAGCCCTTTAGATTTGTGAATGGTAGTAATCGTGATGGCATCTTCATCTTTAGGGGTATTTACGCTCACTACTTCTTTTTTATCTTCCCAATATTCCAGAAAATCGGTCAGGGTGGTATTTTTTTGTAGGTTAAACTCAATCACCAAGTCCATAAAACGAAACAGGTATTCAAGTTTGCTTTGCTGAGCAAACAACTCAAAAATCTCAATGAGTTTTTCTACCAATTCATACACGCCCAGCTGCTGCAAAGTGCCTTGGCTAATTTCGTAGCCTTCATTGTTCAGATGTTCATAAAACTCAGCTATAGGCTGGGTAATGAGTTGCTTGATGGCATTATTGATAATATCATCTGGGGTTACCCGTTTCACTACCCGATAAAACAAATATAACACCTCGGAACGCAACAAACGATCGTGTGGATTTTTGATCAACTTTAAAAAGGCCACAATAAAATGCACCTTCTCGTCGCTGGCCAACAGCAATGAGGTTTGAGAAATTACGGGAAAGCCTTTGCTCTTCAAAAACACGGCGATTTCTTGCCCATTGACATTGCTTCGGGTAAGCACGGCAATGTCTTTTTTGGCAAAACCCTGATTAAGCAAGGTAGAAACGGTCACTAAAATATACTCAAGGGTATCGGTTCGGTAAGTATCCTTATTGACAAACTGAATCTCGATATGCCCACCTGTTTTGGTGTTCTGGGGTGGTACGGCTTGCTCAAAATCCTGGTCATAAATCTGCGCCAATAACGGATACTCTTCCTGGTGTACTTCAACCAATTCCCGAAAGAAACTATTGTTGAACTGAATGACTTCCTGGGTACTACGGAAGTTGTGCTTCAGTTGGGCTGCCAAATGATTGTAACTCAAGGTTTCGTAGCGATCACGAAGCAAATCAAAAGCATTTTCCTGCATCAATGAGGGCTTCAGCAAAGCCTCAATGTTGTTTTTATACAAATGCACCAATTGTTCCATTTCGCCCCCTCGCCAGCGATAAATCGCTTGCTTGGCATCACCCACAATGAGGTTAAATTTTTGTTCAGCCAGATTATTTTCTACCAAAGGCAGTAAGTTTTGCCATTGCAGTACCGATGTATCCTGAAACTCATCTATCAAGATATGGTCATACTTCTCCCCTACTCGCTCATAAATAAATGGCACTGGTTCGTTGGAAATAATCTCGGCGATTTTCTTATTAGTATCCGAAATATGGATGGAATTATTTTCAGTTTTGAGTTCTTCAAGCTCGCTTTCTACCTCGTGGATGAGGGCCATTTTGTATACTTGTGGCACAATGAGGCTTACCAAAGTATATAAGTTTTTGGTTTGTTCTAAATGAAAAATATCTTTCTTAAGCGAGGTAGCAATGGCATCTATGCCCGGATGGCTTTTTTTAGAATACCACTTATCATTATTGAGGGCTTGCTGTACATAGCTATTGGCAGGCTTGTCCAGGTCTTTGCCCGTAGAAAGCTTTTGAAAATATCCCCCCACTCCTTTGGCTTTTTGATAAAAATCGCTCACTGCCACGCCTTGGGCTTGCATTAGGTCTATGCTTTGCCCAGCAATGGCTACAATTTGGCTTTTGAGGCTGTTCTTATACGCTAATAGTTCTTCCTTGATTTTTTGGAAATCTTCTACACTCAGTTTACGCAATTGGTTGAGGTAATTGTAAGAGCGCTCATTCATCAAATCGCGAGAGAACTCGGCCAACTCAGGGGCAATCTGGGCCCAGTTTTTACCTTCTTCGGCTTTGCTTTCGGCCCAATCGACCAATATTTCAGAAATGTTTTCTTTGTTTTCACGCCCTACCTTATCCAGCACCCGATCAATGGCCGTTTCCAGCATTTTATCAGTATCCAGGTCTACGTCGTAGTTGTAGGGAATGTCCAGTTCCTGGGTAAAGGCTGTTGTGATTTTATTGACAAAACGGTCAATGGTACTTACCGCAAAATCGCTGTAATTGTAAATAATTTTGGTAAATACCTGGCGAGCTCGTTGGCGTAATACCGATTCTTTGAGGCCTAACTCATTGGCTATGTTGTACAGTAAGTCGTCGCTACCCTGGCGGGCTTTGTCGCTGAGAGTTTCGGGTTGGGCAAACCCCTGCAATGCTTTTACAATCCGCTCTTTCATTTCATTGGCGGCATCGTTGGTAAAGGTGATGGCCAATATAAATCTAAAATTATGGGGATTTTGTTCTTTGAGCGCCAACTTGAGGTATTCACGCGTCAAAGTATAGGTTTTACCCGATCCCGCCGAAGAGCTATAAATTTTAAAAAGCATTCAGTAATGGTTTTCGTTTGTCAGTCTGAGTCTTAGTTTTTGTTGTTAAAACATATTCAGGTTAATAACAACACGTAACTCTAAAAAACCTGTCATTCTGAATGCAATGAAGAATATGCAGGTATTCTCACCACAGGGATACATTGCTTTCTACTCCTTCAATCAATAACTCCAAAGTTTATATTTGGGAGTTTGTTGATGAATCCAAGTATCATTTATCCTAACAGATTCCTCGACAAGCTCGGAATGACAAAGCGCTGACTATGCTAACTACCTGTAAATAAACATTCTATAAATTTACATAACATTCCGCAGAAAGCCTGAAGTTTCGACCATTTTTTTAGCGCGATTGGTAAGTTTTTTTGTCGAGCGTTTTTTAGCAGTTGGCTGTTAACTTTTGGCCATTGGTTTTTGGTAGCTATTGTTTTCTCATATTTGCAAATCACACAAAAACAGTCTAAGTCTCCGTATTTACTATGGACTATCGACCGATAAGCACTTCAGGATTCAAAATACCTTTGGGGTCAACTGTGGCTTTGACACTACGCAACATTTCACCAAATAACTTACTATGCTGCTGGGCGTAAAACGGTTGGTGGTCTTTGCCCACCGCGTGGTGGTGGGTAATGGTTGCTCCTTCTTCTATCAGCACTTGCGAAACTGCAGCCTTGATGGCGTCCCACTGCTCGAGTTGGCGGCCTTGGGTACCCTTGGCAATGACAGTATAATACGGTGCTGGGCCATCAGGATAAATGTGGGTAAAGCGACAAGTAATGGTGCCTTGGCCACAATGGGCTTTGATGGCCTCCATTGCTTTGGCTTTCACTCGTTTATGAAAATCAGCAAACTTGTTCCAGGGAATGGCGGTTTCGAAAGTTTCTACCACCAAACCTAAGCGAATAAGCTCATCGCGCAGGTAAGGGGCTTGCAAAAAGGAGTTTTTCCAGGTATCGGCTTTTGCATCTCTGGTGGCTTTTTGGGCTTCAGTTTTTTCTTTCCATTGGCCTTCGTATTTGGCGCAAATTTGCAAGGCTTCGTTCATCCAGGATGCTACCGAATGATGATGGGACTCAAACCCAAGAATCACAATCGTGGATTTGCCATCGCCCAAACCATTGCCCATCGCTTCTATAGGGTCTACTAAGCGGGCATTGCTAGGATACAAACCTGCTTGCGAAACTTCTCGCACTGCGGCTACGGCTTGCTCAAACTGGGCAAAGCGTACCGTTTGGGCCAATTTGTATTGAGGAATACTTTGCAGGCGCATCCAAGCTTCGGTAATAATACCCAGTGTGCCTTCTGAACCCAACACCAGTCTTTCTTCGCTGGGGCCTGCGCCCGAACCAGGCAAACGACGGGTTTGCATTACGCCTTTTGGGGTAACCATGCGCACGCTTTGGACAAAATCGTCGATGTGGGTATAGAGGGTAGCAAAATGACCGCCCGCTCGAGTAGCAATCCAGCCACCTAGAGTAGAAAACTCAAAACTTTGAGGATAATGACGCAGGGTAACGCCATGGGGCTTAAGCTGACGCTCTAAATCGGGGCCAAAAACACCTCCTTGAATACGGGCCGAACGAGAAGCAACGTCTACTTCCAGCACTTGGTTGAAATGCTGCATATCTACGCTAATGGTACCAGCAAAACCTGCGGCTCGGGGAGGTTCTACCCCTCCTACCACGCTGCTGCCTCCGCCAAACGGAATGAGGGCTATGCCGTGCTCTCCTGCAAATTGCATCAAGGCCAAAATATCGTCTTCGGTTTTGGGATAGGCTACATAATCGGGGGCATTGTGAAACTGCAAATGCAGAGCCCGCCACACATCGCGAAAGGCTTGACCAAAACTATGACTGGCCCGCTCGAAGGTATCGTGGGTAACCATCGCTTCAAATTCTTTGGGCAGGGCAAAACGAGGGGCCGATAAACCCACATCCTCGATGCTGGGCACTGGTATTTCCTGGAACTCTTTGATTCCTAAACTAAACTGCAACATTTGCTTGATTTGCTGCACAAAGGCGGGTGCCAGGGCAAAATCCTCGTACCCCCAACCCCAGAATTTTCTTTTTTTGGTCATACCGATCAATTTAGTAAATTTTATGAATTAACCTTCGGTTTCTCCAGGTTTGAGGCGGATTTGGTAGATGGGTTTGTCATTTCTGGCCTTTAGGTACGGATTAGGGGAATTAACTATTTCTTCTTTAGTCAGTGGGGGAGAAAGTTCATAATTATTTATATCAAGCAAACCAACACTTTTATGCATAGTAGTTTCTTGAAATCTATCGATCCAGGTTTCATCACAAGTATATGCCTTTAAAATTTTAGAAGTTTCTGTAAACCTTGCATTCTTAAAATTTTCAATATTAGGCAATAATGCATAACTCAAATCAGCACCATCAAAAAAAGCATAATCAAATCTTACACCATCAAAACTTGCGAAAGATAAGTTGGCTTGTGCTAAGATAGCGCCATCAAGATTTGAATAATTCACTATTGCTCTAGTCAAATTCCCATAATCAAAACGTGATTGAGAAAGGTCACAACTAATAATTTTCGCTTCAATTAAGCTAGCAGTGCCAAATTTTGAGAATCTTAAATGTGACCTTTTTAGAACGGCAAAGTCAAGGGTTGATCTAGTAAAATTTGTATCATTATGCAAAACTATTCCATCAAATTCACAATGAGATAAATTTTGAAAGCTTAGATTAACCTCAGGAAGATCACTACCATAAAACTCTAAAAATTTTAAAAACTTTTGTTTAAAACCTTGTAAATAGTCAACCTGAAGATCGAGATTAGACAATATTGTCCAAAATCCATAGAAAGTATTCCTTATTTGCTCAATGGGGCTCACCAAAACTTGACCGTTTTCATTATAATTGTATTTGTACAAAAAATCATTTCTCAGCAAATCCTTAAAATACTGAGTAAAGTTTTGTCTTACATTAGATTTGGTATTTTCATTTGCTTGCTTAATAATCCCGACTAAGTCTTTAATAATTTCCTTACTCAATAATTGAGGTGAAAATAGTTTAAATAATTCCCCAAAAAAGCTTTCTTTTTTAGTTGACAAACCTTGTACATCTCTCCATATCTTTTCGGCAGCCATATACTCCTGTAATGATTTATGGAGAAATTCTATGGCATAGTTTTTTTTATTTTCTGGGTTGTCATCCTTATCACTTTTAGTAGTCTCTTTAAAATAAAAGCTCACTAGTAGGCTTTTCAATGATTTCTCAAAGTTTTCAACCTTCCATTCATCCTCAGCCATTCGTTTAAGTTGATGATAATGAACGTAGTCATAAGGAGAATGAAAGATTTTGAGTGCAATATCCTGAACAGCTTTTCGCAATTTCTCCTCAGTAAGACCCTCTTGAATAGCATTTTGCCCATCTTTAGAATATTCCCTTCTAATAAGCATCGTAAACAAATCCTCATAAATTTGCACTTTCGTCTCGACACCATCTGGCGCTTTTTCTAACGACGCAATAATATTTAACAAAATAGGTTGCTCAAGTAACTCTTGAATTGCTTTATGATGCATTTTCTGGTTAAACTCTACCAGTTTATCCTCGGTTAATTCTGTCTCTGGATGATAAACACGATACTTCTCCAACCATTCTAATTGTTGGTCAAGGGTAAAACTTTGTAGTTGTAATACAAGAAGATGAGATTTTTCTCTTGGAAGGCTTTCTAGATTAATATATCCAATTCTGGATGTCAACACAATTCTTAATTTTGGATGATTTTTGGCCTCCTGAATAAATTGTTTACATAAATCATCTACTTGCCTATCATCTAATCCGTTATTCATAATGAGTTCATCTAACCTATCCAATATCAGCCAACTTTTTTGGAAATCCCTTTCAGGAATATCTACATCTTTGGATCTTTCGGCAACTTTTCTCAATACTTCTAAAGTATCGCTTAATAAATGTTGAGGATTAGATACTTCTCGCAATTTGATAAAATATATATGCTGGTTTAATTGTAGGTTCCCGTCATTGATCCAATCGTACATCAAACGTTTGCAAAAAGAAGATTTACCTTGGCCAGGATAGCCTAAAACAAACAATACGCGAGTTTCTTGTTTGTCTAATTTCAGTAGATCATTCTTCAGAAATAGTTCATTAATATATTGATGTAAATTATACTCTTCATCAAACTCAATAAAGCCACTATTATCTATGCTTCTTTCTAAGCCTTTTTCTCTAATCAATTTTTCAGATAAGCAGTTAGTCTGCATCTTAAAAAAAGGCTCCACATACAAATCCTTCAAACTCACTCCTTTTTCATCATTTAAGGCAGGTTCGAGGTACATACTGGCCAAGCGGCTATAGTACATCTCCCGACGATAAAGCTTGATGCGTGCTTTATAGGAATCTCGGTTAAGAAAATCAGTAAGGTGTTCATAACGATGTTTGCTTTCTTCTAAGAATTCATAAAAATCAATTTTGAAATAATCGGTAAAGTGGACTCGTACTTTGCGGATATCTAACTCCTCAAGTCCCATTTGCTGGAGCCATCCTTCGTAATAATCTTGAATATTTTGAACAGCTCTATTAGAATAAAACTTTTCAATGTCAAACTCCTCGGCTTTGTAATCTAGAATTTTGCGGTTTTTGAGTAAACTCTCCCGAAACTGGGTAATGGCTAATTGATCTCCTGGCAGGTCAAATTCGTGCTTGACTAAGGCGTTGTAAAAAGTGGTAGCTGAGCTATACACCAAAGCGGTATAAAAGGCTTTGTCTACATTCTCAATTTTGCGCAAGCGATCTACTACTACTTCTACTACTTTGGCTGGCTTGAGGCCTAAACCCTGCAAAAATTTGGAGATATCTTTAAAATCACGTTCAAAAAACTTGGTGAAAAATTTCTCATAACCTTTCTCTGGATTTTTAGGTGGTGCCATTGTTGAGGAGTTTTGGGATTCGGATTTTACAAGGCTTAATAATACGAAAAAAAGGGGGGTTATGTAAGGGTGGTTCGTTTTTATTCGCGGGTTGGTTTTGTTTTTTTGAACGCAATAGTGGTTCGAGTAACTTGCCATAAAAAGCGTCCATTCTTGTTTCGTTTGTTCCAAGCGCATCCTCATATGCATTCGGAAGGACAAAGAATGTTTCGAGTTATATCTGGAAAAATGAGTTTCAAAAATACTTGTTGGCATTCATTACGCTCCTTCCTTTTGTCCTTCCGAACGAAGGGAGGATGCAGTATGAGTTCATACAACTCACTGCGAAAAGCATTCATCACCATACGTTCACTCTTGTTTCATTTGTTCCAAGCGCATCCTCATATGCATTCGGAAGGACAAAGAATGTTTCGAGTTATATCTGGAAAAATGTGTTTCAAAAAATACTTGTTGCATTCATTACGCTCCTTCCTTTTGTCCTTCCGAACGAAGGGAGGATGCAGTAGGAGTTCATACAACTTGCTGCGAAAAGCATTCAACCCCATACGTTCACTCTTGTTTCGTTTGTTCCAAGCGCATCCTCATATGCATTCGGAAGGACAAAGAATGTTGCGAGTTATATCTGGAAAAATGTGTTTCAAAAAATACTTGTTGGCATTCATTACGCTCCTTCTTTTTGTCCTTCCGAACGAAGGGAGGATGCAGTAGGAACTCACATAACTCCCTATAAATCAAACCACTTAAATCTCATCGTTCAAAAAAATCCATTGGGGATTTAAACTTTCAATCAATGCTATTTTCTTCTCTCTTCGCCATTTTTTAATTTCCTTTTCACGATCTATTGCATCTAGCACATATTGGTACCTTTCCCAATAAATCAAGTAATAGCAATGATGTTTCCCAGGAAAAGAATGAGGATTACCACGATTTTGATAGTGTTGAGTCAAACGAATATTTAAATCATTTGTCATCCCTACATAGATAACTTGGCGCTCTGCATTGGTAGTAATGTAAACAAAGTAATTATGGGAGTGCATAATCATATACTAGCAACTTACATTCCAAGCACTTCCTGAAATGTATTACCAATAAAAACACAATTAATCCTCACTGAGCTACTCACGATACATTTATATAAGACACTGATTATCAAAAATTATAGCAACACATCTAGTATAGATTTTCCCATTTAAAACCTGGAAGCAAAACACGAAACTTACTGTCCTTCCGCCTAAAGAGAAAGAAAAACAGAAGGATGAAGTAAATAATTGCGGACTTGAGTGGATTCCTACCGCATCCTCACCAAGGATCGGAAGGACAGGGAAAGTATTAGTAGGGCACTTCAGATTCGTTGTTTACAGTGTTTCTTACCCTTCGTTATATTCATTGGTGTGTTTTGAATACAAAAAAACCAAAGCTATAGCTTTGCTATGCTGAGCTCAACGAAGTTAATTAGAACCACTAATGACATATCTATATAACTCATTGATTATTAAATAACTACAGCAATACGCTTAGCATAGATTTCCTCATTTAAAATCTGGAAGCAAAACACGAAACTTACACTATCATTCCGAATGGATATGAGGATGGGGTAAGAAATCATCAAGTTTCGTGAGCCCTTATCGCACCCTCACTGAGTTTGGGAGGACAGGGAAAGTACTAGTAAAATACTCACTGCTAGTTGTTGATAGTACTTTTATCTTTCGTCATATCCATTCATGTATTTTGGCCCCAAAAATAAAGTTTTAGAATGACAGGAAATCTTTCACTTTTTCTACAAAAATTCCAAGCTCAATCATACGAAAAAAAGAGGGCTGCGTGTAAGGGTCATTCGCATTTCTTCGCAGTTTTTTGGGTGGCCTGTAATGCACAAGTTTCCGATAAACTGGCCAGGGTAATCAATAATGAAGTGAAAAGTCAGTATCTAGTCGCCGCAACACGCTTAACCAGCTGACTACCTGCACATTAAACTAATTTCAATTGATTAAAACATAATTATTAAACAAGCAATCACACTGCTTCAACATAACAAAAGGCACTAGCCTATGTACGAATTTTACATGTAATTTTAGAAGCAAAATAGGTAGTAACCCCAATAGTAATCCTGCTTTTTTTTGGGCATTTTTGCAGTTGAAAACAAAAACAAAACTCGACACCAACATGATAACTTTCAGAGCAACCGGCTTAGCAATCACGCTTAGCCTTCTAACCGCAGTGGTGGGGTATGCCCAAAAAAAACCACTCAAGATAAAAGTCACCAAAATCGCAAAGAACGTGTACGTACATACTTCCTACAAATATAGGGGAAGTACTAAATTTCCTTCCAACGGCCTCATTATAAAAACCCGTAAAGGAGTTTGGGTCATTGACACTCCCTGGAGCGATGATCAGTCTAACCAACTGATTGCCTGGGTAAAAAAGAATTTACGCAAACCCATTGCCCAAGTAATTCCTACACATTCCCAAGAATATGGATTAGGCGGTATTCGCGCCTTTTTGGCAGCCAAAATTCCAGTGGTGTCTACCAAATTAACTGCCAAGCGTGCTGTCAAAGATGGTTACCCATCGCCCAAGCCTATTTTGCAAAAAAATCAAATGATTGATGCAGGTAATGTTGATATCCAGATTTTTTCTCCTGGCTGGGGTCACACTCCCGACAACATTGTAGTGTATTTGCCCAAGCAAAAGCTGTTGTTTGGTGGAGGGTTGATCAAAAGCAAAGTAACCAAGGATTTAGGACACACCAAGGAAGCACACCTCAAATACTGGAAACGAGGTTTACGAACTATCGAAAGCAAGTTTTCTCAAGCCGAAATCGTAATTCCTGCCCATCAGGAATGGGGCAATATGGAATTGGTAGAACACACCATGGCTTTGTTGGATAGAAAAATGAATCGCTAATATCGTTGTTGATGTGTTTCCTAAGGCGATAATCATTAGAAATCATTCTGTAAAAACCTTGTTCAATGACTTGAGCAAGGTTTTATTTTTTCGATCATTATCACCACTTCCAGTAGTTGTATAGCTTTAGCATAAGCTCGAAACTGTATTGATTTTAGGCACCAAAGTGCAACACTGTTGCAACAATTATCAATTCCCAGTTCTTTATTCACAATACTTTTTCTATCTTAGTCCGCACAACTATATAACAATACCTCTAAAATTTATAAAAATATGCAACTAATCTTCACTTCAATCCCTCTTATCCAATAAATAAGCAGCCCAACATTTTCTGTAATAAAACACTTAGAACATCATCAAAAGCTTAAAGAAGCCACTCAGGTAGCTTCCTTATTTTCAACCGATTAACCCATTAGTAAACCAAATTACTATAATCATGACAAAAACTCTATCGAGAATTTTTCTCACGTTTTTATTGATGGGAGCAAGTATACTTACTTATGCTCAACTAACCCCGCTTTGGATAAGCACCCCGGCCATTTCGCCCGACGGCAAAACAATTGTGTTTAGCTACAAAGGCGATTTGTATAAGGTGCCTGCTCAAGGAGGAAATGCCACTCCGCTGACTTTACACCAAGGGCACGATATGAATCCGGTGTGGTCAAAAGATGGTAAGCAAATCGCCTTTATTTCGGATCGTTATGGCAATTTTGATATTTATTTGATTGCTGCTCAAGGTGGGCAATCCAAGCGTTTGACTTACCACTCGTCGCGAGACATTCCTAGTAGCTTTACTCCCGATGGCAAATCTATTTTGTTTTATGCCAGTCGTTTAGACAACGCTCAAAACGCCATGTTTCCTTCAGGTGCTATGTCGGAGCTTTACAAAGTATCGGTAAATGGTGGCAAGCCTACCCAGGTATTGACCACTCCTGCTTTGTATGCCAATTACGACAAGTCTGGTAAAATTATGGTATTTCAGGACCGTAAAGGTTTTGAAGACGATCGCCGCAAGCACCATACTTCATCGGTTACTCGTGACATATGGAGCTATGAGCCTTCCAGCAATAAATTCACTCAATTGACCGATTATAAGGGAGAAGATTTGAACCCGGTGATTTCGCCTGATGGCAAAACAGTGACTTATTTGAGCGAGGAAAAAGGGAACATCAATGTATTTGAAATGACCTTGAGCAATCGCCAGAAAAAGCAATTGACCAAATTTTCTACCCACCCAGTACGTGACCTTACCCGTGCCGACAATGGGGTGCTTTGCTTCCGTTACAACGGAGAAATTTACACCCAAACCAACGGAGGTTCGCCTAAGAAAGTGGCCATCAAAATATTTGCTGAGAATCGCTACAATGCCGAAGAAATTACTTCTATTAATGGTGGGGCTACCGATATGGCAGTTTCGCCGAATGGCAAAGAAGTAGCTTTTGTAGTACGTGGTGAAGTGTTTGTCTCATCTATCAACGGTGGTACTACCAAGCGTGTAACCAATACTTCGGAGCAAGAGCGTAACATTAGCTTTAGCCCTGATGGACGATCTATTTTGTATGCTGGCGAACGCAATGGTAGCTGGAATATTTACCAAACTTCGCTTACCCGCAAAGAAGAAAAGTATTTCTTTAGCTCTACCGTGCTGAAAGAAACTCCTGTATTGGAATCTAACAAAGAAACTTTTGATCCTAAGTATTCGCCTGATGGCAAAGAAGTGGCCTTCTTGGAAGAAAGAACTACTTTGAGAGTAATCAATTTGGCGAGCAAAAAAGTACGTACCATCGTACCAGGTGATAAAAACTATTCTTATAGCGATGGAGACCAATACTATGACTGGTCGCCTGATGGCAAATGGTTCCTGGTAGACTTCCTTCCTCCTCGTCAGTGGATTGGTGAAGTAGGTTTGGTAAGCTCTCAGGGAGGTAAAATTCATAACTTGACCAAAAGCGGTTATTCAGATGGTGGCGGTACCTGGGCCATGGGCGGTAAAATGATGATGTATTATACCGACCGAAACGGAATGCGTAGTCAGGCCAGTTGGGGAAGTCAAATGGATATTTATGCTATGTTCTTTACCAAAGATGCTTATGATAAATTCCGCTTGAACAAAGAAGATTATGAGCTTCTAAAAGAGAGAGAAAAAGATGCGAAAAAAGCAGCTAAGAAAACTGGCAAAAAAGATGACAAAGCCAAAAAAGGAAAAGGTGCTAAGAAAGGTCTGAAGCCTATCAAAATAGAGTTGGAAGGTATTCAGGATCGTAAGGCTCGTTTAACGATTCACTCTTCTAACCTTAGCTCAGCATTGGTATCTAAGGATGGCAAGAAGCTATACTACATGGCTCGCTTTGAAAGAGGATACAACCTTTGGGTTACTGATTTGCGCACACGCTCTACTCGGGTTTTGGCCAAAATGAATGCTCGCGGAGGCGGTATGATTTGGGATAAAGATCAGAAAAACATTTTTATGCTGTCTGCAGGTAGAATTGCCAAAATTAATCCTAAATCAGGTAAGCGTAAAACGATTCGCTTCAATGGTGAAATGGTGCTTAACAAGACCAAAGAACGTGATTATATGTTTGAGCATATGTGGCGCCAGGTACAAAAGAAGTTTTATGTAAAAGACTTGCATAAAATCGACTGGAATGGATTGAAAAAATCGTATGCTAAGTTTTTGCCTCACATCAACAATAACTACGATTATGCCGACATGATGAGTGAGTTGTTGGGTGAGTTGAATGCTTCTCACACGGGTTGTTTTTATCGTCACCGAGCCAAAAACGGTGATGCTACTGCAAGTCTTGGAATGTATTATGACAACAACTACACGGGCAACGGTCTTAAGATTGCCGAAGTAATGAAAGGTAGCCCGGTAGATAAGAAAGATTCCAAAATAAAAGCGGGAGTGGTAATCGAAAAAATCGACGGTGTTGAGTTGAAAGGAGATATAAACCCTTATAAATTACTCAACCGCAAGCGTGGCAAATTTACTTTGCTTTCGTTGTATGACCCCAAAACCAAAAAACGTTGGGAAGAAACCACCAAGCCTATCAGTGGAGGACAAGAATACCAATTGCGTTACAAAAGATGGGTAACCAAAATGGAAAAAATGGTAGATAAGCTCTCTAACGGCAAAGTGGGTTATGTACATGTACGAGGAATGAATGAGTCAAGCTTCCGTAAGGTATACGAAGATGCTTTGGGTAAGCACGCACAAAAGCAAGCGTTGATTGTAGATACTCGCTTCAATGGAGGTGGTTGGTTGCACGATGATTTGGCTACTTTCCTGAATGGTAAAAAATACATTGAGTTTGTACCTCGCGGACAAAATTTAGGTACAGAGCCTCAGTTTAAATGGACTAAGCCTTCAGTAGTAGTGATGGGAGAAGCCAATTACTCAGATGCACATATGTTCCCATTTACTTACAAAACCTTGGGTATTGGTAAACTAGTAGGTATGCCCGTACCGGGTACTGGTACTGCGGTATGGTGGGAAAACCTACAAGATCGCTCATTGGTATTTGGTATTCCACAAGTGGGAATGCGTGTAAATGATGGTACTTTCCTGGAAAACAAACAACTAAACCCAGACATTAAAGTACGTAACGATTATGCCAAGGTAAGTAAAGGCGAAGATCAGCAGATTGCCGCTGCCGTTAAAGAAATGCTTAAGCAGGTAGAAACCAATCAAGCAGGTAAGAAGAATAAATAAACATGGAGAGGTTTGATAATTGATTATCAAGCTACATCTTCAAATAATTATATTTAGGCACAGGATTTTGCATCCTGTGCCTTTTTTATGCTTCAAATATTTTGATTCTTGCTTTGGTGTAATTTATTTAAAGATCTGGTAATGAAGATAGAAAAATTATTGATTGAGAATGTTTAATAATTCAATGTCAATAATTCATAATTTATAATCAATGATCGCATTTCTGATTTTTTTACCCTTTGTACTCACATTTGCCTTGCTAGGTGTATATATCGAGCGCAAAGTTTCGGCTTTTATCCAAGACCGTATGGGCCCTATGGAAGTAGGACCTATGGGCTTGCTTCAAACCCTGGCCGATATTCTTAAATTGATTCAGAAAGAAGACATTGTTCCTCTGGATGCCGATAAGCAGGTATTCAAAATTGCTCCCCTTATTATTTTTGTGGCAGTATTTGCCGGGTTTGCGGCTATTCCATTTGCACCCGAATTGGTAGGTTCAGGAGCTACTGTGGGTTTGCTGTATGTGTTGGCCATTGTGTCGCTCGATGTCATTGGTATTCTGATGGCAGGTTGGGCTTCCAACAGTAAGTACCCTTTGCTGGGATCTATGCGTTCGGTTGCCCAAATTATCTCATACGAAATTCCAGTGGGCTTAACGATCTTAGCTGTAGTCATGACTACCCAAACCCTGGATTTACAGGATATGAGCTTCCAACAAGGTATTTGGGTCAATAGTCACCCCATCCACACCAAAGACGTCAATTATTTATTTGGTATCAAAGCCCTGGGAGTAAATGTTACCCAATGGGGCGGCTTTTTTAGTTGGAATATTTTACGCTCTCCTGTTCTTTTTATTGCCTTTATCATATTCTTTATTGGTACTCTGGCAGAAGCCAACCGAGCTCCTTTTGACATTCCCGAAGCAGAGTCGGAACTCATTGCTGGATTTCATACCGAATACTCAGGTATTCGCTTTGCTATGATGATGTTGGCCGAATATGCTATGATGCTATTGGTGAGCTTTTTAGGAGTCATTTTATTCCTGGGTAGCTGGAATACCCCTCTGCCCAATATGGGGCCTGTAGCGCTGGCCGATTGGACCAGTGGCGCACCTGGAACCATCTATGGTTATATCACGGGTGCTTTTTGGTTACTTTCCAAGACTTTTTTGCTGGTATTTGTACAGATGTGGGTGCGTTGGACTTACCCTCGCCTACGGGTAGACCAATTGATGTACCTGTGCTGGAAAGTGCTCATTCCCTTCTCTATTGGCATTGTCCTCATTGCTGGTATTTGGCGTTTGTGGATGGTGTAATTAATGGTTAATCTTTATTGATTCATTGTTTCGCCTTCGGCTGATTGTTCTATTGTTAGTTCCCTCGGCTATGCTCAGAGCAGCGGGTTGCGATGCGTTTATCATCGCTTTGCGCTAATTTTTCACTTAATAAGCTGTGGACTAATTTCCCCTTCACGCCAACTTTTCATTTTTAGCTTTTCACTTCTTTTTCTCGTCTTGCGTTATTGCCAATCCTCTTTAAATACTTTCGGCGCAAGGTAATATTTCATATATTTATAAATTATTACTTAAATATTACGGAATTGTTACCAACACAACTAATATGTCAAAGAATCTAACCATTTATACGCAATGAACGCGATTCCCATTTTACCCAATAACACCATTACCTTGTGGCAAAAACAGTTTTTGACTGTTTTGGGAAGATTTGAACAATATGCCCAACAGCTGTTTACTTTTGAAGACGAAGCGCCTGTACACAAGGCACGAGTGTCTTTACGTACCATTACAACCTTTACAGGCTTTTTGCGGTCCTCTCCTCACAAAAACCTCGATCTTGAGTTGCTCAATTACTTGCATACCCGTTCGCGTCTAATTCTAAAAACATTAGGCAAGGTGCGCGATTTTGATGTAATGGTAGGCCATGTGAAAGATATTAATCAAGATAAGCTTGATCTCAAGCAGCTAAATCACGTGCTGGAGTTGGAGCGACAAATGGCCCGCATTGAGTTGGAACTAAACTTACCTAAATTATTAGATAACCAGTTTTTTGAGCTTTGGCAGACCTTTATCCACGTATATTTGCCGCTACACTTGCAATACCTCAATACCAAACGACACTTTAAGAAGCTACACAAAAAGTTTGAGAACCGTTATCTTACCTATTTGGCGCATCATGAAATCAATGGGGCAGCTCACTTGCGCACCTTTGAGGCCTTGCACGATGTACGTCTGATTACCAAAAATCTACGCTATGCCTACAATTATCTCGAGTTTGCTTTGGATGATGAAACCCAGGAAAGCGCTAAAGTCAAGGTAAAACAATACAAGCGGATTCAAACCCAATTGGGCCTGATGAACGATTACACCAATCTTAGGGAAAAACTTAAGCAGCTATTGGAAGACTACCCCTATTTAGTAAACAATCATACCCTTGAATTCAGAGATAGGCTCAACAAAAAACTCACAAAAAATCTAAAGTCCATTGTCTTGCCGTCATTAGATGAATTGTAGTATACTAACAATTTATAAAATTCTGATTTACAAAGATTAACATACTTTTCATTCGATTAATATATTTTAAACAAAATATTCGAACAATTTTTGCTGCAAAATCCAAAATAAAATTTTTAGAATTTTTCTAAGATAAAATTTGTATATTTAGCTAAAACCTATAACTTTGTAATCAAGAAATCGAGGTAATAACTTCATTATTCGTCACCTTTGAAAGTGTTACCTAAAATATTATCATTCAAGTATTTAGTGAGGTTTGGGTTGTGAAGGATGACCTGTCTGAAAAGGTAAAATGGTCACCTCGGTGAGTTTTCGGGTCGCTGCTAAATAGAGTTTGATTTGATCGGTAGTTTATTAATTATGTGTAAGACCTGACGTGAGGCATAAAAGCGCAAAACTCGCAACAGGCAAACTGCTGACTTCGGGCGTGATAGCCGCACATTCGAGACGAGAGCTCGCAAGGCGAACTACAGCAACATCACTCCCAATTGACTTCGTTAGATATTTAATGATATACTTGCCACCTCCGCTTTCCCTGAGCGGAGGTTTTTTGTTTTATAGTATTTACCCTCCTCTCATTTCTTATTCATCATCTCTTGCATTTCAAACACTCCAACAGCTGCTAAGCAATAATTCAAGGTATCTGGTTTGTAGCATTAATATGCGTTAACACTATTCGCATATCGCCATTATATTATCTATGAACTTTTGAAAAACTTTGATAATTTAAAAGCCTGAAAATAAGCCATTGCACAATGTCACAAACCCATCATCTTTTTGCCAAGGATTTTATAAAAGCACTACAAGGCCAAACAGTATCTGATCAAGCTGGAAGTACCGTCAATTTTTTAAAATCCAATAGTCAGGCTGATTCCATACCTGAGATATTCGTTCAAAATGTGGAAGTTATTGATGCTGTTCAAATCCAACTCTCCGAAGAAGATTCCCTGGTTTTCCCTCATCCTATTGTAATTACTGATGGAGTGTTTCACAGTAAGTTTCATATTAACGCAGGAGAGTTCAATGGTTTTGAAATATCTAATACACATTTTAAGCGTTCTCTGAAAATCGCTGGCGGCTTTTTTAAGTCCAATTTCAAGATCAATAGCGGCACTTTTGGGGGTGTTTTTGGTATCAATGCAGGAATCTTCAATAAAGACATACAGATTCTTGGAGGCGCTTTTTTAAGCGAAGTAAAATTCAGTGGAGGTAATTTTGATTCAAAAATTGAGATAAAAGGGGGAAATTTTGATGAATTGTTTGCGATCGAAGAAGGTGATTTTAAAAAAGGGGTCTACATATCAGGAGGGGTGTTTAAAGATACTTTTGATATAAGTGGCGGCAAATTTGGCCCAAATGCTGCCAAAGAGCATACTTGTTTTGCTATTAGGGGTGGAGATTTTAATGGTCTATTCAAGATATCTGGCGGCTCCTATAAAACAAAGTTTGGCATCAAGGCAGGAAATTTTCAAGAGTTTCGCATTAAAAACGGAAACTTTCACCAGGACTTTAACATTTTAGGAGGCAATTTCGCTAAGAGTTTTCATATCGAGAAAGGGGTATCATTTCAGGAAGTAAATATTTCTAATGGCACGTTTCGTTCAAAGTTTGAAGTGTCCGGAGGGAAGTTTCAAGCTTCTATGAATATTAAAGGCGGAAAATTTTCAGATGAATTTGTGATAGATGATGCAGAATTTCATCAGGAACTATACTTTCAGGCGGGCTCTTTTGCTAAGGAAATTGTTATAAAAAACACCAAAGCACCAAGACCAATTCAAAACCTTACGTTTGCTTTATCGGCATTTATAAAAACCAGGGTACATATCGAGCAAGGCGCCCAAATAGAAACTTTAGAGTTTCAGGAGGGCATTGCTTCTGGTGGTGCGGTATATGTGGACAAAATCGAGGTGAAAAATCTCCTCTTTAGGAAATTTAAAAATGAAGGCATATTAGAGCTGACAGGATTGCCTGGTAAAGAAACAAGCCCAAACCTCCTATCGCTTACCTCAAGTAATTTAGACAACGCAGTATTTAAGGGGGTAAAGTTTGACAGTTTTGACAAAATCATCATTCACGAAACCAAGCTCAACTCTATTAGTACTGTATATGACCATTTTCCTGTAAAGAAAGAAAGCCTGGGCACTTCTATTAACAATAGAAACGAAATTGAAAAAGATTTCAATGGAATGGCTGAGAACTATAACCAGTTGTATTTGGCCATGCAAAAGCAAGGTAATCGCTCAAAAGAAATGGAGTACTACTCAAGGTACCTATACTGGCAACACAAGGCGGCTCTTAAAGATCACCAAATGTCTGCATGGCTATCATTATCTATGCACAAATGGTCAAATCGCTTTGGTCAAAGTTGGCTTCAGGGAGTGCTATGTTTTTTTATTTTAAGCCTGCTTTTCTATGCCTTGTATGTGATTGATCCAACTTTAAAATCAATAAAAGGCATAGATTGTCATCAAGAAGTCAACAGCATTGAATATCACTTTAAATATTATTTACAGTTTTTAAATCCCATCAGGCAAAACGATCTGATCAATTGTTATAAATTAACCCCAGCTATGATTGCTATAGACTTTATCTGGCGCATTATCGCAGGCTATCTTACCTATCAAATCATTACTGCATTCCGTCGTTTTGGACGCAAATAACTATTGGATTTTTCTTTACAAACGTCTTTTAGGGAATTTCACCAGCGCATTTGCCCAATTCACAATACTTTGCACCATTATGTATACAACTACGTTTGTATAAATGAACACCTGTGTGTAAATTCAGTATAAGAGTTTCTACACTTCATGATAGAAAAAGAATGAGTGATAAACGAGAAAAACTTCGTTATTAAAACAAAACAGGCATATATGTAATTCAGACTAAGCAGTTTACTAACTGTTCTTCCAGCACCATTTGCTAGGGAGTTCATTGTTTTAGTAACAACTGATTGATTCATTTCAGTACAAGTTTCCCCAAAATATCGTGTCATTTTTTAATTCTCAACAAAGGAAATCATGTATTCAAAATATTATAAACAATATGCAAAATGTACTAATTATAAGCTGTGATAATTATACTCGTGGAAGTATAAATATGATAGAAACATTCTCTACAGAATTAGGTTTTCAGGTAGCAGGATCTGCTACCGATTATGATGAAGCCATGCGCCTGATAAAGACATATAATCCCGATTTGATTGTTTGTGATGTCGGTTTGTACGAAGATTTTGATGGTATTGATTTGATCAAAAGAATAGGGAGGAAAAAATCAGCTAAGGTATTATTTCTGGGAGATTCGGCAGATGACCCAAAAATTCTAAAAAAGATGAGTAAACTCAAAAACATTATATTGGAAGGTTTTCTATTAAAACCAGTATCACTTGAACAATTAAAAATCTCTCTGATTAACTCGCTTCAATTAGCAAACCATCCTGTGTTTTAAATTAATTGTAGAGATTGTGACTACTAATGACTCAATCTCTACATCTTTTATTGGTTTATACATCGCCCAACTCCTCCGCGATTGTTTCACGATGAGCAACTGTTACATTAAAGCTTCTAGGTAGCTCTTCCTGTCGCATACTTTCGCTAAGCCCCTTATAATCAAGAACAATAGAGCTTGGTCCTTTATCGTACTGACTCACTTTATTTATATTCAACGCCTCTGAACGATTAACTTGTAAGATACCATATTCTGTCAAGTCACTCACTACACTACCAAATCTTTGTCTAATATCGTATACCTCTTGAGTAGTATAGATAAAGCAATCGTTATTGTCAGCTTTCACATATAAAATTTCATCTACTTTTATTTTATGAGCAGTGCCCCTACTTGATATCCATACTTCCTGATCTTGAGCTACCAAATTGGCTGTACCCAGGTTTTTGAGTGCTATTTGTGCTTGTATATCCAATACATTTTGGTTCATAGCTGCCTCAGATTTTATCAAATAGTTACTTGGCACTACTTCCATAGCTCTTGCGATGACTTCGTTATCGTTGTTTACCGTTACAAAAATAATAGCTACATTACCCATTTCTTTCAGTTTTTGGGCTACTTCTATACCATCCCTGTGACCAATTAGGCCAATATCGCATAATGCTAAGTCAGGCAATGTCCTTTGTGCAGAAGTAATAGCTTCATTATAGGAGGCCGCTGTTCCTGAAACGGTATAGCCTAAACCCTCAAACATACGTTTTAATTTTGCTTGAATAGCTGAATCATCCTCTACTATCAAAACATTATATTCTCCTCGCGGTCTTTCTATTAACATATTTGTTGCGTTTATTTTTTATAAATATCAGTCTATGAAGTTGCCAACTTATCGGGAGGGGCTGCTGCTGGATAACGGTTCCGATACACGCACACAATTCTGGACCCTTCGTTTAATTGGTGTACACCAGTGGTGTGAATGTCAAACTGGCCATTTTCTAAATCCATAATTTGTTTAATAATCCTCATTCCCTTCGAGGATGTTGGTTTCTCGAAAACATAGCTTTGGTTTTCAAACAAATCGGGATCAAAGCCTCTGCCATTATTTACCACCTTCAGCACCAGCTTATCCCCTTCTTGTACAAGTTCAATGCTTACTCTCAAATTACTTAAACTTTGTCTATCAAAACTATACTTACAAGCATTTAAAACCAGCTCTGATACACAAAAGCCAATCAAGATCAATTTCTTTTCTTCTACCTGTTCTACATTTACCACTATTTGGGGTGGTTCTCCCGAATTTTTGATATGAAAGTCATAATGAGCGTGAGCAATTTCAGTTAACCTAAGCTTCACTTCTCTTTTGGACAAATAGTGATTGCTTGTTTTGCTCTTTAGAGGATAGGTTAGTGATCTTTGGACCGAAATAGAGTGTTTAATACGCCGCTCCAGATCTTGCAAAGATTGCTTAGACGTTTGCTCTGTGAGTTGACTTGCCACAAAACTCACATCTGCACCAATGGCAATGAATTCATTCAGCAAACGATGCCTCATTTCACTCATCAGGAGTTCTATCAGAATGCTTTGTTCATTGAGTTTTGCATTCTTCTTCGCCAACGTATTTGTCTGGTCTGTAAGTTGGGTCTTTTGAATTTGCAACAGGCTTTGCTGCTCTTTTAATATTTTGTTCGTACTTTTTTGTCTCAAAAAAGCACCAAGCAAAATAATTACAATAAGTAATATGGATGCTAAGATTATATTCTTCTGCTTAAGTGCAGTTTCATTAGCATCTCTAATCGCTTCATTGGCTTTTCTCTTTTCAATGAAGCGTTTTTCTTCAACCTCTTTTTTCTCTTTCTCCTTTTCCTGCAGTTTAGTTTCAGCTTTTCGAACATCTTGGTTTGCTTGTCTAACTTTCTCAGCTAATTCTTTTAACTGAGTAATGCTGGCAGTGTCATTATTCGCTAAATATTCTTTCCGCTTGTTATCGTCTTCAAACAAGTCAATGATAATTCCTTTTACTTGAGTAATGTCGCGCTCATAGCTATCAATTTGCTCATTCAATTGCTTCATCTTTTCCTCCGAAGCTTTCTCCCCTTTTTTTAGCTCATCACGCTCTTTTTCTAACTTTTCTACTGCCTTTTCCTTTTTTCGAGAGAGGCGCTCAAGTTCTTGTAATTTTTCATATAACCTACTATTTTCTTTTACTAAAGTTCGAGAGGTCAATTCAATACGAATATTACCATAGGTCACTCTTTTTATTTTTGCCCCCTTGAGCCTAAAATTATTTTTATCTAATATCAAAGGAACCTTTAACTGACCAAATTGATCCGTATTTTTTTTAAATTTAGTGGTATGAGCAAAAGAAGCTTCGAGCCTCTGAAGATAGGTGGCACCTAATGATTCGGTAATTACGTACGTACCAGCTTGACTCCAGAAAGGTAAATAAATGGTGATTTGTGATCCGTTGCGCGTCCAGGAAGCTGCCCCTGAAGCAAAGCCCAGAGTATTTTTGTAAGCGGCGATAAATTTTCCCTGATATATTCCCTCCCCTTGTAAAACAATCTCACATTTTGATTGTGACCCAATGGTTTGAGAAACTTGAGGGAAACTACTACGATCCTTGGTAATATCGTAAGCGTAGCGTTGGCCATCAAATAAGACCTGAATACTTTTGAAACGTTGTGAAGTGACAATCTTTTGCTGCTGATAGCCCACAATCCTTATTTGCAAAAGGCTCGCATTTTCTGATTGCGACCAGCCATTTTGCAGGCACATCAACAAAAGAAGTATTGGATAAATAAGTTTGAAACTCACCATGGTATTGAGGAGAAAAATGTGGTTCTGTTGCTGAATAATCTCACCAATAAAACTCACTTATGATGCATTCATACAAGTAAAGGGATATTGCATGCTTATTTATGCAATATAACAACTCTGCACTCAAAGTGTAAATCCGCCAAAGATTATTACCTTGCAAACCCTGGAAAAAACAGAAAATTTTGGAAAGTATTTAACAAACAGTTTGTGCTTATAGTGCAGTAACCTATTCGATTGATGCATGCTTCAATACAGAAAATCCCCGAAATCACTATTCTTAGCACTTCTTCATACTACAATGCACTTTAAACACTTTCTAGCCAACCTATGCAATTGTAAAACTTGTATGATTTCATCAATACACACTATTTACCCTTAGGCCTCAATCACCCTCATACCAATATTTTTTATGACCACCTGTGTCATTCCTTACTTTTTGCATCTTATATAACATTTAAGCATATCAATACAAACAACAAATATTAAAGCAATACCAAGAATATAATATCACTCTTGCCAAATAACACAGAACAAATTACCAAATCTGAACACTCTGTTCTTTTTATAAAAAAATAACTCTCAGTCAATCAGTCACTTAGTGAACCAGTGGTAATTTTAACCACCAAAATATAATTATTTTAATACAAAATATCATATAATTACGCATTAGTAAGCGTTTACTAAAGAGAAATGCGCCATTAATTTCAAGTTCTTTGACGTTTTATCAATCCATCTAATACTCATCACTTGGCTTACTCCTGGTTATTGGACTACTAGCCTCAAGTGGTATTGCATGATAGCTTAAACCAAGCGCACTATATGCTTTCTAAAAGCTACCCAACACAACCATTTATACTAACTATCCCATTGCATTATTCATAAACCCTAAATTTATATTACACAATGTTCAAAATTCATTCATACTCAAAACCCCAGATACTGCTCATTTGCAGTATAGTTATGCTTTGCTTTACTTACTCATCAAGTGGTTTTGCGCAAACCAACAACTACTTGATTGGAGTAGGGATTTACGATGTCACAGGGCAAATTGCCGAATCTAATTTTGGCGGATACGCCCAATTGTTGCATCGTAACAATGGAATCAGGGATCGGCAATATGCCAGAGCCTATGTCATGCAAGAACCCAATGGCAGTCCAGTAGTATTTGTTTGTATTGACAAATGGGCTACTACTCAATCTGTTAATTTGGCTGTAATCCAAAAGCTAAAAGCCAGGTTTGGTAATCTGTATACCGATGAAAACGTCATCATTAGTGCTACCCATGTACATGTTTCTCCTGGTGGTTACTCGCACTATGGGCTGTACAATACTTCTACCGGAGGCTATTGGACAGACAACTTCAATACGCTGGTAAATGGTATTTTCCACGCCATTGAGCGCGCTCATAACAACCGAGCGCCAGGGCGCATTTATTACAATACAGGCACTTTGACCAATGCCAGCATCAATCGCTCTTTAGTGGCTTATAACCGAAACACTGATGCAAGCCAATATAATAGCATTGATGAGGAGATGACCATCCTGAAGCTTATTCAAGGAAATCAAGAGGTAGGGATGATTTCGTGGTTTGCGGTACACCCTACCAGTCTTACCAAAAATTATAAGCTTTGTAGTGGAGATAGTAAAGGAAATGCAGCATTGGCTTTTGAACGACTCAAAAACTCGTCTTATGGTACTTCCAATACATTTGTGGCAGCATTTGCCAATACCAATGCAGGAGATATGTCGCCCAACTTGAACCTCCCTCCTGCGGGTAATCACACCCAGGATGCTACTGGCCCAGGAAGCAACGAAGAGGAAAGTGCAGATATTATTGGCCAACGACAATTCTCAAAAGCGCTTGAATTATACAATACAGCCAATACTCAACTCACAGGAAGCATTCAGGCAGTGGCACGTTATAGTGACTTTTCCAACCTGTTAGTAGCGCCAGAATTTACGGGTGGCACTTACCAAAATACCTGTAGGGCTGCTTTGGGCATTTCTTTTATGGCAGGCGCCGAAGATGGCCGTAGTGGTATCAGTCGTGAAGGGATTACCAAGCCAGCAGATTATGGTTTGGCTATTGACCGATGCCATGCTGAGAAGCCTATTGCTCCTTTTTTCTTTATAGGGAGCAACGACAACAACCCAGCCACGCCTAAAATCTTGCCTACTACTCTAATGAAAATAGGACAGCTTGGTATTTTGGCCGCACCTGCTGAATTTACAGTAATGGCTGGTCGTCGTGCCAAGGCTACGATAAAATCAGTAGCAGGTACAGGTTTAACTCATTTGGTATTTGCTGGCTACTCCGATGCTTATGCAGGTTATGTCACTACCAGAGAAGAGTACGCCTCTCAACAATATGAAGGAGCCAGTACCCATTTTGGCCCTTGGACGCTGGCCGCTTATCGTCAGGAATTTAAGCGATTGGCCATCAAAATGATCAATCCATCGGCCAACCCCTGGCCCAACCCTGCTCCTACTCCGCCTAACAAGTCAGCCCCACTAGATGTATCGGCTCACATATTCTTTGATGATACTCCTTCGTATTGGACTACCAAGAAGTTTGGCTTTATCACTTTGCCAGTGCTTCGGAAAAGAGGGTTTGGAGATGTACACCAAGATGCCAATAGTACTTACCAAAAAGGCTCTACAGCCAGTGTTACTTTTTGGGGAGCACATCCTAACAATGACCTAAAAACAAACGGTACTTATCTGGCCATAGAACGTTGGAATGGGCAATCCTGGCAAGCAGTATTGTATGATCGTCACCCAGAAACCAAGCTTACCTGGGCACGAAATGGGGTAGCCAACTCTCTTGTTACTGTAAAATGGAATATCCCAACGAATGCGTCTTCGGGTTATTATCGTATTCGACATTTTGGAAAATGGAAAAATGGATGGAATGGTAACCTGAGTGATTACAGTGGTAGCAGTCGTTCTTTTATTGTCAACTAATGATCATACAACATATATTTCATCAACAAAGAATTATCAATCATGAGAAAATATTTCATTTCATATATATGCATTTTCAGTTTGTTAGTGGGCATTCGTCAATTGGCCTCGGCACAAAATTTATCATTCGAGAAAGTACCCAAAAACACCCATGGATTGGTGTCATCGGCTGAAAGTTCTTTAGCTTTTGCTGATATCAATGGTGATAAATCCCCTGATTTGCTCATTTCGTCTTACAATGGAGAAGATTGCTCCATTCAGCTTTACCAAAACAATGGATCAGGAAAGTTTACCAAGGTAAATCACGCACCATTTGCCCAATTGAGTCGGAGTAAAGTCGTTTTTGCGGATGTAGATGGAGATCAGGATCAAGATGTTTTATTGATTGGCTTTGACCGAAAAACGTTTGGAGGAGTTACTAAACTTTATATTAACCAAGGGCAAGGACGTTTTGTAGAAGATAAAAATGTGGCTCTTCAAGGAGTCGATTTTGGCGCAGCGGCTTTTGCAGATGTAGATAATGATCAAGATCAGGACTTGTTGCTTACTGGGATAAATCAGCAGATGAGTCCTGTCGCATTGTTGTATCTCAATGATGGGAAAGGTCGTTTTCAAGCCGTCAACACATCTATTGCTGGAGTTTTGAGAGGAGCTGTGGCTTTTCGGGATGTAAATGGCGATCAATTACCCGATTTGTTGGTAACTGGGGGTAATGCAGCTTACCAACCCACTGCTCAATTGTATATCAATCAAAATTATGGGCATTTTAAGGCCGTGAAAAATCAAATTTTTATTGGGCTACAAAGAAGTTCAGCCGCTTTTGCAGACATTGATGGAGATCAGGATGCTGATGTGCTAATCACTGGCCTAGATAAACAAGGGAAAACGCAAAGTATTCTCTACGAAAACGATGGTTTGGGTGATTTTCGGCCGGTACAAACTACTTCGTTGAAGGGGGTAAAAGATGGGGCCATTGCTTTTGGTGACGTAGATGGTGACCAGGATCTGGATATTTTGATTACGGGTATTGGGCAAGATGGTAAGGCCACAACTATGTTGTACAAAAACCAAGGAAATAAGCAATTTGAATTATTGCCCCAGGCTTCATTTTCGGGTGTAGGGGCAGGTGCAGTAGCTTTTGCTGATGTAGACCAAGACAAAGACCTGGACATTATGATTACTGGAAAAAGCACTCAGCAATTGGGTACTGCCCAGCTTTATAAAAATGGGCTTGATTTCAAGCAAATAAACCAGCCGCTGAAACGATTGCCCGAAAGCCAGCTCAAAGTATATCCCAATCCCAGTTATGGTCAGGTATTTTTGGAAGCTACCGACTTTACCGGCAGTTACCAATTATTGGACTTGAACGGAAAGCAAATTAGCACTGGAAAAATTGACCCAGCTACTAAAATCACCTTTTCGCTCAAAAAAGCCAATCAAATCTATTTGCTCAATATACAAGACGCCCAAGGGCAAAAATACACATATAAGGTGATGCGTAAATAAGCTTTTATTTCATTGCATCTCATTACCACTCCCTCTAGACTTAGGGGGAGTTTTATTTTGGAAACCCTCCCAAAACCTTCTATTTTTAGTCCTTATTACATTATGCAACTTTACCCCCTGGCACTTTATGAGCAGCCTCGCCCAACGATTGATTGAAGAAAATCTGAAAACTAAAAACCCTTATTTGGATTTAGGAAATTGCGGCCTGAATGGCACCGAACCCGAATTGGAATTATTGGAAAAGTGTGTACACCTAGAGACACTGATATTTTCTAAGAGGTGGCGGGATTTTAACTTCACAACCCAAAAAGAGATACCACAAGCAAGCCAAAATAAGGGGAAACCCAACATATTCATTCGAGTTCCAACCTACCTGCCCCAAAATTTACAAAAATTGGTAATAGCTGGCACCTATAATCAAAACTGGAATATTGTAGATATTAACACGCTTAGAAAATTAGTGCATTTAAAATACCTCAATCTTTACGCTAATCAAGTTGAAAGTATTGAACCTCTCCAAGAATTAAGAAAACTCAAATACCTTTCACTTTCCTCAAATAAAGTAGCCAATATTACTCCCTTACAAGAATTTCAAAGCTTACAAACCCTGAATTTCGCTTCTAATCAAATCAATGATATTAGGATAATAGAGACTTTAAAAAACTTAAAGTACCTGTATTGTTCTTTCAATCGAATTGAAAGCATCACTCCTCTAGAAAGTCTCATCAATTTGCAATCGCTACACCTCGGATCAAATCGCGTGTCTGATATTTCGCCACTCATTGGTCTAATAAAATTACAATCATTGTATCTCGAGTCGAATCAAATAGCTGATTTATCATCAATCAAAGGATTAACAAATCTGCGATATTTAAATATTTCCTGGAACCGAGTATCTGACCTGTCACCAGTCCACGATTTAAGATATCTACAACACCTCCATTTTGATTCAAATAAAGTAGTTGATTTATCACCAATTAAGGGCTTAAGGAATCTAAAAGAAATCTATTTTGACTCAAATCAAGTCAATGATCTCACACCTCTCAAAAACTTTAATAACCTAAGGGCACTTTATTTTGATTCAAATCCATTTTTTAAAAAACTGCCAACCGAAATTCAGGAAAAAAAAGGGGTAGAAATCTTACGATACTGGCTGGATACTTATAATCAAACTGACACTGCACAACCTATTCGAGAAGGCAAGGTAGTATTTGTGGGCGAAGGGGGATCAGGTAAAACGTCTTTAATGCATTTACTTTTGTATGGAGAAAGGGAACAAACTACTCGAACTGAGAAAATAGAAATCCATACGGATACCAACCAGTTTACTTATGGAGAAGCTAAAGAATCTCTTACACTCCGTTTCTGGGATTTTGGAGGACAAGACATTATGCATGCTACCCATAAGTTTTTTATGAGTGGGCGAACTTTGTATGTATTGATTACCAATGGGCGTAAAAATGAAGATGAAGCTCTAGAGAATTGGATAGAAATGTTGAAAAGCTCTGTTGGGGACTCACCTGTGTTGTTAGTAGCCAATCATTTAGACAATGAAGCCGATACTCATCGCATTCCAGACTTAGAACTTAAGCGCAAGCTGCCCAACCTGGTATTACCCGTGATAGAGACTTCCTGGGAAACAGGAAGGGGCTTAGCAAAATTGAAACAAGCCATTCAGGATACTTTACAAACCCTCCCCCACTTCAAAGAAGATTTTTCACCATTATACTTGAGCGCCAAACAAAAACTGGAAGGCATTGATAAGCCTTACATACCTTATGAAACCTACGAAGAAATTTGCAAAGAAGTAGCTCAGGAAAAATCGGCTGAATTTAAAACCCAAAGTCAAAGTATTTTGGCGGATTTTCTGAATGATTTGGGCATTATGCTCAACTTTCGTAAGGCCAATGACAAATTGGAAGATTTGTTCATATTTCAGCCCAGCTGGATTGTAGATGGAGTATATAAAATCATCAATGCAGGAGAAACCCAGCAACAAAAAGGTAAGGTGCAGGAACAAACCGTGACCAAACTTCTCAAAGAAATCAACTACAAAACTGCGCAAGAAAGAAATTTTATCATTGAAATGATGAAGCATTTCAAGTTGGCCTTTGAACATCGTTTTTTGAACCAATGTCACTACCTCATTCCCAGTTTATTTGATAAAAATCGCCCAGCCAGCATTGCCCAAAACTGGCAAGTTTCCCAACCTCTACGCGTGCGCTTCCAATACGACATTTGGCGAAATGATTATATCTCTTACTTTTTGGTGAGTCAACACCCACATATTGTAGAGGATCAGTATTGGATCAATGGGGCCATTCTTCGCTACGAGGAGCAACGCGTATTTATAGAAGCCGATCGCAGCCGAAAAAGTATGCACATTCAGATAGCAGGTGAAAAAGACAGACGTTATGCCTTTTGGCGAGTGCGTGAGGCCCTTAACCAAGTACATGAAATGTTTGATGTGGAGAAACTGGGTATTAGAATGTGGGTAGTGTACCAGGAAGATGGACAAACTGATGAGTTCTCTTATAAAAGATTGCAAAAGATGTTGACCAGTGGCAGAAGCCAGGAATACAGTGAAGTTTTTGATAAAGATATTGACATTGCTGCCTTGTTGGGAGAAGTAGTACTTTCTAAAACTGAAATCCCTCAGGTAATTCAAACCGCTATTAAGAGCTTAGAATACGCCAACTATGTAGGGTACTTTGAAGAAATGGATAAACTGGAAATCCCTCGTTATTTACGTCACGACTATTCTAAACACAAGAGAGAGTTTACCAATAAAGGTTTTGATACTTTTTCGGCAGAGCGATTAGAGGTTTTTGCAAAAAAAGTATTACAAGAATTGGTATAACGTTCATGTTGTCAATCTCAAGGTTTACAAGATACTTGACTTGTTAGTGATGTATTTCAGGCTTACCTCAACCACCTGAATTTCAAAAAGTTACACCCTTACATCCAGAATCATAGAGCGCTCAAAAATTACCTTTCCCAAAAGCCGAACAAGTGAATACTGAAAATAGCTATAAAAGGTTTCAAAAATAATAGCTTTTTTTTTGGAAAAATTTGCATTTTATTCACAAAATCTCTAACATTGAACATCATAGCTGGTTGAAGGTAAAAAGGCTCGGGACATTAAGGTTGCGGGCTTTTTTTATTTTTAGGCATTCTCATCATCTTAATATTCCCATTTACAACTCCTCTATCAAATTTTACTCTGCTTCAACTTTTGAATTTGTCCTTACTATTTGCCAAACCTCCCATTCAACAATAGGGCAATCAAACAACTTAACAATAACTATTTATTCATATATTTGTAGGATTTTGATATGTAATTTCACAATTCCTTTAAGGAATCTATAACATTCATCTAATCAGAAAAATATGAGAAGACGTTTTACAAATGTTTGCCTGGCACTTATGATCGCTGGGATGTGGAGCTGTGGAGGTAGTAATAAGGCTACCGAAGGTGGCGAAAAGCAAGACACCATGAGCCAAACCAAAGCTAATGATGCTGGCAACAAAGAAGCTACTGGTATAGCCTCTAAAGTCAAAGATTACCAAACCGTAAAGTTGACTACCGATTTGTCTCAATTGAGCGATAAGGAAAAACAAATGTTGCCTTTGATGATTGAGGCCGCCAAGATTATGGATGAGCTATTTTGGCTGCAAGCTTATGGCGATAAAAATGCGCTTTTGGGCAAAACCACTGATGAAGCTACCAAACGATACATTGAAATAAACTACGGTCCTTGGGATCGTTTAGATGGCAACAAGCCTTTTGTAGAGGGTGTAAGCGAAAAGCCTAAAGGTGCTCAGTTTTACCCTGCCGATATGACCAAAGAGGAATACGAAAAACTGGATAACCAAAAGAAAGGTAGTTTGTACACGATTGTACGTCGCAAAGAGGACAAGTCTTTAGAAGTAGTGCCTTATAGTGTAATGTATAACGAAAGGTTGACCAAGGCAGCTGAATTATTGAAAAAAGCAGCTGAATTGGCCGAAAACGAAAGTTTGAAAAAGTATTTGAACTTACGGGCTGAGGCTTTCTTAAACGATGAGTACAAAGCCAGTGATATGGCTTGGATGGATTTGAAAGACAATGGGTTGGATTTGATCATTGGCCCTATTGAAAACTATGAAGACGCCTTGAATGGTGCTAAAGCGGCTTTTGAAGCTTATGTGTTGGTGAAAGACAAAGTCTGGAGCGAAAAATTGGCCCGTTATGCCAAGCTTTTGCCTGATTTGCAAAAAGGCATTCCAGTTGAAGACAAGTACAAGAAAGAAACTCCTGGCTCTAATTCTCAGTTGGCTGCCTTTGATGTAATCTATTACGCAGGAGATTGCAACGCAGGTAGCAAAACAATTGCGGTAAACTTACCAAATGATGAGAGCATTCAGTTAGAAAAAGGCACTCGTCGTTCGCAATTGAAGAATACGATGAAGGCCAAATTTGACAACATTCTGTTGCCCATTAGTAAAACATTGATTGCCGAAGATCAGCGTGCGAACGTGACTTTTGATGCTTTCTTCCAAAACGTAATGTTCCACGAAGTAGCCCACGGTTTAGGGATCAAAAACACCATTACCAGCAAAGGAACGGTAAGAAAAGCATTAGGTAATACGGCTTCAGCTATTGAAGAAGGAAAAGCTGACATCCTGGGCTTATATATGGTTACTAAGTTACGCGAAATGAAAGAGTTGACCGAAGGTAAATTAACTGATAACTATGTGAGTTTCTTAGCCAGTATTTTCCGTTCGGTTCGCTTTGGAGCCACCAGTAGTCACGGTAAGGCCAATATGGTTTGTTTCAACTTTTTCCAAAAAATGGGGGCTTTCACCCGAGGCGAAGATGGTACCTATAAAGTAGACTTTGAAAAATTCCCTGAGGCTGTAAAAGGCTTGACTAATAAGCTTTTGACCCTACAAGGTAATGGTGATTACGAAGCTACTAAGAAGTTTTTAGATGAAATGGGTAAGGTTTCTGAGCAATTGCAGAAAGATTTGGACCGCTTAAAGTCAGCTGGTATTCCTAAAGATATTGTATTTGATCAAGGATTAGATGCTTTGGGCTTGACAGCACAATAAAATGATAAATAGTCAATAGTTCATTATTGACTGATATGATAATTCCAAGTCGCTGGAGTTGAGCATTCAATTCCAGCGGCTTTTTTTATTCTTCTTATCTATTCAATATAACTTTTTCGGTTGCTACTTTTTCTAGCAATGCTTCGTGGGAGTTGTCACAAAAAGGTCCCTTTTTAGAAATCTTACAATTGCAGAACTTTACCGTCCCATCACGCTTAGCTTCAAACAATATTGGTTTTTGCTTACTCCCGTGATGTGAACCATCGCAAAAAGGCTGGGACTGACTTTTGCCACAAGCACACCACAGGTATTTCTCCCCCTTTTTTACTGTTACCAATGTAGGTGTAGCAGTTGTAGTATCTTGAGGGGCATATCCAGAAGCTAACTCACTCCTTTCATCCTTAGACTTTACCAATGGGTACAAATAAGCCGCTGTCCAGACATCTTGAGTGGGCCTTGGCAGTCCATACTTAGTAGGAAAACTATCTCGAAAAATGGCTGTGCCAAACAACTGATCCCAAATAGAAAACATATTACCAAAATTGTTATTAGGCTCTCCTCCTTCCAATTTGGAGGTACCATGATGCTTATGATGAAAAGCGGGAGTGATAATAATGCGTTCGAGTATTTTTACAAGTGGTCTAAGCAAACGATTGTCGTACATAGGCTTATCCCACTTCACAGTACTATGCGAGCTAATAATCACCACCTGTTTGAGGATCAGCCCCAACACGATGGCCTTTCCCCCACCCAAAAAAGTAATTACTCCAATCCACCAAATATTAGGCATTAGTAAAAAGTACAATGCAGCATTGCGGTACGATACAAAATACCCCATTTCTTCGGCTTGGTGATGTGCTCGGTGCAGCTTCCACAAAAACGGATACTCATGGGCTGAGCGATGATACCAATATTGGAGCATGTCATCAATCAATAAATAAAAGGCTAAAGCAATTCCCAGATTCCATCCTGTCATCCATTGGGTATACTCAGGAAGGAAATAATTTCCTGCTTGAAAAATGATCCATACAATCAAAGGATGAATTAAAGTGGATAAGGCCAAAAAACTCCCCGCTTCTTGTATCCAGTCGCTTGAGGTGCGGCGCGACTTTTTGAGAAACCCGGCAAAGGTTTCCAGCAAACCAAATAAAACAAGGGTTCCAATAACTATATATACTTCTAAATGCTTTGTATCGAGTATTTGCTGCAACATAATTTTATCGTTTTAGTCTATTGCAAAATTCACGATATGCATTCAGAAAAAAGTTTACACATGTTAATTATCCATCCCTTTTTCGGCTTCTTGGCGACGCTTGATAATACGAGAAAGCGATACAGGGGTAATTCCCAAGTAATTGGCAATATGTTTATTAAAAGCAGTTTGGAAAAATTGAGGGCTACGTTTGAGCAATGCTTCATAGCGTTCTTCGGGTGTCATATACACCAACGACTCTACCCGAAATAGCAGCGTTTGGAGGTTTTCTTTGAGACCTTCAATGTAAATTTTGGCCACATTGAGCATTTCATTACTCAATTGCTCCATTTGCGGAAAGCGAAACAAAAACAAGTGAGTTTCCAAAATAGCTTCGAAAGTATATTTGGTGGCTACCCCTTCAAACATCGTATCTGGGGCCCCAGTAAGGGTGTGTTCTGGGCGTAGAAACAAATTTTTCTCTTCTCCTTTTTGAGTGTAGATATACCCTCTGACCATTCCTTTGAGAATAAAAAAAACCTGGCTGTTCCGTTCACCTTTATTAATGATAACCTCACGATTTGTACACCTTTTATACTCTCCCAATAGCCAAAGCTTTTCCAATTCTGCTTCCGGCAAAAAGGGATAGGTGTGTGCCATAATGGCTATAATTTCTTCTCTAGTCACAATTTCGAGTCTTTGGTAAGTTTACTCAAAGTAATACTATTTTCCAGGACTCATATTCTCAATGGGTTAGAATCTTGTAAAAAAGAAAACCAGTCACAGATAATATCTCTATGACTGGCTGCTTTATCACATAAAATCTTTGCTTAGCGAAATCTAAAGCCTTCAGGTACCTTCTGTGAAAGCTTCTTATGATAAGGTGAAATGTATAAAAATCCTATGGACTTCTTCTTGCCGCTAAATATTTCGTATTTATCAATCATACCACCAATGTTTGGACTACTATGAGAGCCTCTACGTTGCCAGGTAATCATTCTTCCATCATCAGTCTCCAGTTTACGCAAATACATCTCATTGGCAGGAATCCCATTTACCGGGATTGGGTTTGTTACATCCCAACCAAACCTTCCTGTTCCTTCTGGAATTTCGTCATAATGTCCAGCCTGAGGATTATCTGCAATCCCTTTCATCACCAAACCAGTTAACAATTGGGAAGCATCAAAGGCCCACTCAGGCATTTCATCTTCGCTCACTACATATTTAGTATTATAGTTATTGGTCTTGTAATGTAATTCTTGATTGGCTGGATCTACATCTTCTACCCTTTTAATATCAACTGGTGCTTCTTTAAACAACTTTTTCACCGTAATGATGGTATGAAAATAATTGTAAAGGTTAGTGATTTGCATCTCATTAAGCACCAAGTCTTTGAAAAAAGTCAAATGGAGTTTAAAGCTTTCAAGGTTAAATATTGCCTTGTTCGCCAGGATTGTTGAATGCACAAATATCGCCTTGGCAAAGTCTCGTTCTACCATGTTTTTTATAATGTACAAAAACATCTCAGTGCCTGTCTCGACATCTGCCAGGTTATTTGGAAAAAGCTCAGGGGGCAATAGTTTCTTTAGCTCTTCATCAGTTCCTTGTTCATTGTTTTCTTCTTGTGGTACACCTAAGTCCTGACCAAACATCTCACCTTCGCTTACTACATATTTGGTTTGGTAAGTATCAGTAGCAAAATGTAATTCCTGCTGAGCTGCATCTACATCTTCTACTCGTCTTACATCCATTGGAGCTTGTTTGAAAAGTTCCTTCACCGTAAATATGGTCTGCATATACCTATAAAAGTTTTTGAACTGCAAATCGTTAAAAAATTCGACACAATACGCAGGAAGATGCGCTTTTAGCTGTTGTTCATTAAAATGATCTGAATGAATTTTCCTAAGAGATGAAACAAATACCACCTTGGCCAAATCCCGCCCTACTGCTTGATTTAGTATATATATCACCATATCTGCACCAGCCTCAACATCTTGCATACCATTTGGAAAAACATCGGGCTTTAACATTTTTTTTAATGTTTTGTCCACCTCGACTTCATCAGAAGATTTCTTTTTTCTTTTAAAAAAGCCAAACATTTCTATTGTAAGTTTTGATTATGTTAAGTAATAAGAATTGTTTAACGACGATAGCTGCTACCGTTGCCAAAAGTGTACATAAAACGAACCCCAAAGGTGCGCAAATCCTTGATGCCTGTGCTTACCATAAACAAATGAATATTTCCAGTACCCGAACCAAGAAAAAATCTAAATCCTCCATTGAAGTAAAAGCCCTCCATTTGCTTAAGGTTACTAATCCGCAAACCCGTAGGGCTGTTAGGGTCTAAATCAAAGGTAGACTCACGTGGATCAATCAAATTCAAATTGGAAAATTGATACCCTAATCCAAAGAATCCTCCAAAAGGATTGCTGGCATCATGGGTAGCTCCTGCTCCAAAGTTAAAGTTGAGCACAAATGGAAGCTCATAAGCCAGATTCTTTTCATTTCCTTCCTCATCAGGATATTTTCCAGTGAGTAAACTCAGGTACAAAGCCATGGATAAACTTTGCTCTCGTCCCATCATCAAGTTCAACCTGGGTGAAAAAGTTACCCCAAAATATTCCTCCGAAAAATCTTTGAACAAATCATCATTATAGCGAGGAAAGATACCTGTAACTCCTACACTATACATCATCTCTGCTGAAGAATAATAAGAGCGTCTTCTGCGTCGTTGTGCTTCTGCATCTACACTTACAACAGTAACCAATACCCACCCGATTAATAAAGAACAAAGGGCTTTGGTGAATGTAAATTTTCTCATAAATCAAACAATGTTTTTAAGTTAGTTATGCTTCCGCAATTATATGCTTAAAAACCCTCCTTCACTTGGACAAATCAATCAAAATCTTTGACAAAGTGATCAAAAAGAAAATACTTCACCAAATTTTAAAAAAGTATACTCAAAAAAGATAAAACATTTGGCGGGCTGGCCAAAAGAAGCATATAGCATATCCAAATTATATTAGGCGAAAAATATTTTTATAAAAAACATCTAAAAATATTCACCAAATACCCATAGCCATTTGGCAGTTTTCACCAATGATTATTCTAAAGGTCAAAATAGTTACCATTATCCCATCACTTATCCCTAAAAAAACACCATATTTTCTATTTTAGGTTTTGCACAAATCAACGATATGATTGTACTCATCTAGGCTCATTGGTTAACCTAATTTCTATTTTTTTGTGTAACTTTGTTCCACTCGCAAGTGATTGATCCTATTCAAAAATCAATTCACTTCTATCCAAGTTCTCAAAACAAAACAAGCAATTCTATATGGCGTTAGTAGAAATGGTTATGCCCAAGATGGGCGAAAGTGTAATGGAAGGTACCATTTTGCAATGGCTCAAAGCCGTAGGCGAAGAAATAGAAGAAGATGAGCCAGTGCTTGAGGTAGCTACCGACAAAGTAGACACTGAAGTGCCTGCTACCCACGCAGGTGTTTTGAAAGAAATTTTAGCTCAGGAAGGTGATGTAGTACAGGTAGGTCAACCTATAGCAATCATTAGTACTGATGGAGACGCTCCCGCAGCTACTCCTACTGCCCAGCCTGAAACTGCTCCAGCTACAGTAGCAGCCATAGAACAAACCATCACCGAGGCCCAAACTGTTACCACTTCTTCTAATGGTAGCAATGGTGTACAAAAATTGAATACTCCTGCTGCTGGCCGTTTCTACTCTCCTTTGGTATTGAATATTGCCAAAACTGAAGGTATTTCAATGCAAGAGCTCGAGTATGTACCTGGCACTGGTATGGATAGCCGAGTAACTAAAAAAGATATTTTGGCTTATGTAGCCCAACGTCAATCAGGCAATGTAGCCACTCAAGCTGCACCTGCTCCCGTAGTAGCCGAGACTCCTGCACCTCAGAAAACCACCGCAGCTCCTGCGGCCAAGGTTTCTACTCCTGCACCTGTTTCGTATAGTGGTGCTCACGACATTGTAGAAATGGATCGTATGCGTAAAATGATTGCCCAACGAATGGTGGAATCTAAACGTATCTCTCCTCACGTAACTACTTTTGTGGAAGCTGACGTGACCAACATTGTGATGTGGCGTAACAAAGTAAAGAAAGAGTTTCAGCAGCGTCATGGAGAGAAAATTACTTTTACACCAATATTCATAGAGGCAATTGCCAAAACATTACGAGATTTCCCAATGGTAAACTCTTCGGTAGAAGGTGACAATATCATTGTGAAAAAAGATATCAATATTGGAATGGCCACCGCGTTGCCAAGCGGTAACTTAATCGTACCAGTGATTAAAAACGCTGATCAAATGAACTTGTTAGGCCTTGCCAAGAAAGTAAACGATTTAGCCAATCGTGCTCGTGCCAATAAATTAACTCCAGACGAGCTTTCAGGTGGTACTTATACAATGTCTAACATTGGAGGCTTTGGCAACGAAATGGGTACACCTATTTTAATGCAGCCTCAGGTGGGTATTCTGGCCATTGGTGCTATTAAAAAGAAACCAGTAGTGATTGAGACTCCACAAGGAGATGTAATTGGTATTCGTCATATGATGTTTATGTCTCACTCTTACGACCACCGCATTGTAGATGGTGCATTAGGGGGCGGATTTGTTCGTCGTGTAGCCGACTACCTGGAAGCATTTAATATGGATACAGATATTTAATGGTTAGCCATTAAATCATTGTTATAAATTACAAAGGTTTGATACTGTAGTATTGCTATAGTTTCAAGCCTTTTTTTATTTTAGTGGGAGAAAATCAAACAACTCCTGCCATGAGCGAAAACACTACCCTTCAAATAAAAACACTTCTTGCCCAAAACCGTAAATCTGAGGCAGTTTCATTGGCTTTTGAGCAAATAGGCAACCTTTCTGAAGCCAAATCTTTTATTGCCGCATTAGAACAAGAACTAAGTGCTCCTGTCACTCAGGAAATTGTAAAATTAGAAACCGACATTGTCCACGAAGATCCATTAGAGTCTATACCTACACCTGATATGGAGGAAATAAAAGCACAGGCCTTGGTTTTGTTAGATTTGGGTAGAAAAATTGAAGCCATAAAATGGGTAAAAGAACAGACTAACTGGGGTTTGAAGGAGTCCAAACTTTATATAGATGACCTTCCATCTCAAAACATTGTTCCCGAAGAGGTTTTGGATACAGTCCCCCCGCCAGATATGGACAAAATAAAAAAGCATGTACTGCAGTTAACGCAAGAAGGCCTAAAGCTAAAAGCAGTAAAATGGGTAAGAGAACAGTTGGGCTGGGGTTTGAAGGAGTCTAAACTGTATGTAGATAACCTTCAAGATCAAAACAAATAAGAACCCGATTACACAAACCTATTATAAAATGTGGGCAGTTTTCCAAAACAAAAAAGGAAAATAGAAACAGTAAAGTTTGTAGAAAACCAAACAAACTGGAGCTTACGTAAAGCCAAAGACTATGCTGACAACTTAGAAGTTGGTTTATAATTGTAATAAAATATCGTTTTTTGATCTTTATTTGCCCAATATTATTTTCTACCTTTACCGCTGTTTTTTAACAAACCAAAATTACAGGCTTCAGCATTTTACTAACTTGCGAAAAAAAATTAGACTATAATTATGTCCAACTCCTCACTTACTGGTGTAGCGTTTAAAAGCTTTATGGGCAATAGCCCAGTGTGGTACAAGCAAGGTGTCATTCTCGCATTAATTCTCAACCCCCTCGTACTAGTCATTACCAAAAACCCCCAAATAACTGGTTGGTTAATTTTGGTGGAATTCATTGCCACGCTGGCCTTAGCACTCAAATGCTATCCCTTAATCCCAGGTGGCTTAATTGCATTAGAAGCAGCATTTATGAAGATGGTGACGCCTCATGGAATTTACCATGAAGTAGAAGCCAACCTGGAAGTGATCTTACTCTTACTATTTATGGTAGCAGGGATTCACTTTATGAAAGATTTGCTTTCCTGGGTATTTACCAAAATTATAGTTGGTATACGCTCCAAGTATACCCTCTCTCTCACTTTTACCTTTGTTGGGGCCTTTTTATCTGCCTGGCTTGATGCATTGACCGTAACTGCGGTAATGATTGCGGTAGCCATTGCTTTTTATAACATCTATACCAGTGCCTCGCTTGACGAACGAGTTCCAGGGGATTTGGAGAGGGATAAGAAAAAATTCGTTGCCCGCCAGGATTTAGACAACTTTGGAGGCTTTTTGCGTAACCTACTTATGCACGGGGTAGTAGGTACTGCTTTGGGAGGGGTAGCCACCCAAGTAGGAGAACCTCAAAACCTTATTATTGCTTCTCGCATGGAGTGGGATTTTGTAAAGTTTTACTTAAAAATCGCACACATTTCTATTCCTATTCTATTTTCTGGATTGATTGTAACTGTTTTGGTAGAGCGTTTCAAAGTTGTAGGTTATGGATACCGCTTACCAGATAATGTACGAGCTATTCTAAAACAAAATGCTGACAAAATGCGAGACGAAATGGATACTCGTAAACGTTGGGCATTGTGGGTGCAAGGAATTGGAGCAATTTGGTTAGTAGTGGCCTTGGCTTTACATTTAGCAGAGGTTGGGCTGATTGGTCTTTCGGTAGTAATTTTCTTGACTGCTATGCTAGGAAAAACTGATGAGAACACCATCGGACACGCTTTTGAGGAAGCAACACCTTTTACCTCCCTGTTGGTGATATTTTTTGTGATAGTAGGAATGATTGAGGAGACCCATCTTTTTGAACCAATCATTAAAATAGCTCTTGAAGCTGAGGGATCTAATCAAACGTATATATTCTTTTTTGCATCCGGTATTTTATCTGCTATTAGTGATAATGTTTTTGTGGGAACGATCTACATCAAAGAAGCGACCCACGCATTCTTTACTCCTGAACTATTAGGCATGTCGGCCGCTAAAATCAAAGAAATGAGCGAAGCCGCCAAGTTAGCCGCATTGGCCAAAAATTCTCCTGAAGCTTTTGCTCAATTAGAAAATGTTGCTGCAGCTATCAACGTAGGAACCAACATTCCATCTATTGCAACTCCTAATGGCCAGGCCGCCTTCTTGTTTTTATTAACCAATGCCATTGCCGCCAGGATTAACCTATCTTATATAAGGATGGTAAAAATGGCTCTCCCCTATTTTGTAGTGATTACCTCAGTTGCTGCACTGTTCTTACTACTCAAATGGCTTCCTGTTTAATCTGAAAATGCATACTTGATATAAAACAAAAGCCCCGAAAATTCGGGGCTTTTTTAATATAATGTTTTCTAATATTAGCTTAATTCAAATTCCATTCATTCAATTTGCTTAAAGCATGGTGAGCTGTTAAATCAAACTGACAAGGTACTATAGAAGCATAATTTTGACTCAAAGCCCATTCATCAGTATCTTCCCCTTTATCTTCATTGACAAAATCACCTACTAGCCAGAAATACTTACGTCCATAAGGATCTTCTCGCTGATCAAAGTTCTCTTGCCAGTGAGCATTGGCCTGACGACAAACTCTAATTCCTTTGATTGGCTGCTCAGAAATTGCTGGAAAGTTAACATTTAAGGCTACTCCTTGTGGAATGCCAGAGGTTAATGCTTCAGAAGCAATTTTTTTAACCAAAGGTATTATATGAGAAAAATCTGCATCATGCTTAAAATCACACAACGAAAAACCAATCGCTGGTAGTCCCTCAATTGCGGCTTCAATTGCGGCTGACATAGTACCTGAGTACAATACACTTACCGAAGTATTGGCACCATGATTAATACCACTAACTACCAAATCGGGCTTTTCATCTTTCAATACATAATGTTTGGCTAGCTTTATACAATCCGCTGGGGTTCCAGAGCACTCGTAAGCTTCTACCCCATCAAACATATCTACTTTGTCTAAACGAAGTGAATTACCCACTGTAATAGCGTGTCCCATCCCTGATTGAGGACTATTGGGTGCTACCACAATCACTCTGCCTATTTCTTTCATAACTTCCACCAAAAAACCTATCCCTGGTGCCGTAATACCATCATCGTTTGAAACCAAGATTAATGGTTTTTCCGGAGTATCGTTACTTTTTGTCATTATTGTTAGTTATAGAATTATAATAATCTACGATTCTTACCAAGCCTTCCCTGGTAGATACATTTACTCTATTCAACTTAATAAAATCTTTTAAAGCTCGTTCTCGGCCTCCTAAACCTTTCAATACGCTTCGTTTGGTCTGCCTTAATTCCTTGATCCGCCCTTTTTGATCCATTAAATAGAAAACGTCTTGCTCTGCCCATCCATACCCTCCTCGCCGTCTATTAGATCGTACCACTACTGATATTTGTCTTGATAATAAGGTAAATGGTTTCCCACTATAGATCAGTTCAAAAAACGAAGGCACTTTATAAGAGCTTCCGCGCTTGCGGGCATAAGGAATACTAAAGAATTGTCTTCGATAACGACGTACTGGGTCCACAAATAAGAAAGATACTACCCCACTTGGGGTATAAGTCTTAATAATTTTATCCATTTTTATCTGTACCGAAGAGTTTTTGAGGCTATACTTAATTTCTCCTCTCAGGGTATCTCTATTCTTTTTGATAACCCATCCTTTTTTCCAAACTGTCTCAGCATAGCCTTGTGCGTTTACCAAACAAGAATGCATCAATACACCAGTAAACAAACAGGAAATAATGATTAAGCGAAGTAACATCATAGATTAATTGTCTTTCAGATTATATAAATAAACTTTGCATTATGGTTCCAAATGAATTGTAGACAACTAGAAGTTAAATTTCTACCTAAACGCCTCTCCTGCCTGTTTTAACATACTTTCTCTTATTCTATAAGGTAAAATCAACAACTCCTATATCCTAAGAATGGGATTCTTCAGCAGTAGACTTATTTTCTACATCCTGTAGTATTTGATGTCCCATTTTATCTCTTTTAGTCTGAAGGTATTTTTCGTTATGTTTATTTGGACTAATTTCTATAGGTACATTTTCTACTACCTCCAATCCATAACCAATCAGGCCAGTGCGTTTACGGGGGTTGTTAGAAATTAAACGCATTTTTGTAACACCAAGATCACGTAAAATCTGAGCCCCTACACCATAATCACGAGAATCCATTTTAAATCCTAACTTCAAGTTGGCTTCTACTGTATCATACCCTTGCTCTTGCAACTTGTAAGCTTTTAATTTATTTAATAACCCGATTCCTCTACCTTCTTGGTTCATATATAATACGACTCCTTTTCCTTCCTTTTCCACCATTTTCATGGAATGATATAACTGAGGCCCACAATCACAACGGCATGATCCAAAAATGTCACCCGTTACACAAGAAGAATGCACACGCACCAATATTGGTTCATCTTCTTCCCATTGCCCTTTAATGAGTGCCAAATGTAACTCATCTGTATCGGTTTGACGAAAGGCAATTAAATCAAAATCACCCCACTCGGTAGGCATTGATACGCCTATTTCACGGCGAATCAAGGAATCATGTTTCATTCGATAAGCAATCAAATCCTCAATTGATACCAATTTTAGTCCATGCTTTTCGGCTACTTTGCGTAAATCGGGTAGGCGGGCCATAGAGCCATCTTCATTCAATATTTCTACTAATACGCCTACTGAGTCTAATCCCGCCAAACGAGCAAAGTCTACTGCGGCTTCAGTATGACCAGTTCTTCTTAATACTCCTCCTTTACGAGCCTTCAGCGGAAAAATATGGCCTGGTCTACCCAAATCACTAGGGAGCGTATTTGGGTCAGTAAGTGCCTTAATAGTTTTAGCTCGGTCATGTACTGATATACCAGTAGTGCAGCCATGCCCTAGTAAATCAACTGATACAGTAAAAGGGGTTGCATGAGTTGCCGTATTTCTCCCCACCATCAAATTTAATTCTAACTCATCGCAGCGCTCCTCAGTCATAGGAGTACAAATTAGCCCGCGTCCTTCCCTAGCCATAAAATTGACAATCTCTGGTGTTATTTTTTCCGCAGCACAAATAAAGTCACCTTCATTTTCACGGTCTTCATCATCCACTACAATTATCACTTCACCACGTTTGATAGCTTCAATGGCTTCTTCAATGGTGTCTAATTTTATATCATCGTTTGTATTCATATCAAAGTATTTATGCTTTTCCTATACTTCAAATAGAAGTAGTTTTACATTATTAACCCATATACAAGGGCAAATTGTTTCATCTTCAAATTTACTTAACAACTAGCGGATGAAAAAGAATGCCTCCAGATGATTTTACCTCTTCTTTTTCTCTTTGTAGCAATAACGAATCATTACGACCTATAGAAACAAAAGCTCAATATTGGTAATGTTATTGTACCAATACTGAGCTCCAAGACTTGCCTTTGATAAATCTAAATGGGCTTAAACTAAGCCCCTACTTGCAACTCATTATGGATTTGACATCCCAATTGAGTTCCATCCAAATAACCTACCTTTCTTCCCTTATCATCTTTGATGATCACAGTAGCACATTGGCTATGTACAAATTCGGGGGTAGTAATAAACAACGCATCACCATCAGGGCGAGTCAATGAAAAGCTTAAAGTATAAGGCCCATCGCCTAATGGCATTAACTCTGATACCATCATGCTTGGCCCTAATAATTGCCAATTCATTACATTCATACTTTCGCCTGATTTAGCCTGAACAAAAGCGCTAATAATTGAAGAAGTCGCATTTCTTGACTCCAACTTAGACGCATTCGGTGTGAAAATAGCAACCTGCATTATACTTGTACATTAAAAGAGTTTTTCTAATAATCAAGAACTCCAAAAATTTTGCAACATATAAGATTGGTTGATATTAATTACATGGTGGGAACATAACAAACTCATTACCAAAAGAATGAATCATTTACTTAATCCTTAACAGGATAATTTCTTACTTGAAAATCAGTAAAACCTAATGTTCTCGTCAACTATTGTAATCTAAAATCAAATGTACCTTACTTGTTTTTTAAAAAGTAATAAGCTCTTGTGTTGGTTAGGGTGGTTGATGAATTTGAAGAATATCTATTTGTTAATTGCCAGATATATTCATACAAATATGGCAAAAAACTTACACTGTTGCAACGCTATTTTAAGGGAATATATTTTATTTTTTCCGAAAAAACTCTGGTCAGGTCCCATGAACTTGATAAAGTTCCGTTCAAAGTTAAATTTATCAAATAAAGCAACCCAAACCTCTCTTAAAGTGTACTGAATACTGTATATTCATAATGAATTTATCAAAACACTTTTTCTGGGTATAAGCTAATCAATAAAATAATGAAAATATTCTCATTCCTTTTAATTCTTACTTTATCGGGCCTTGTTGTTCATTCCGGATATACTCAAGGCTGTAGCGATGCTGGTTTTTGTACAATGGGAGCAATGAAACCCGACCAACAATACAGTAAACGGATTCCATTGAAGCTTCGCACGCTTGGAGTAAGCTACTATCAGGGCAAATCTACGCTTACCCCAGTTATTCGGTCAGTTACCTTTGATTTAGATTTTAAATTGGGTAACAAAGGAGCTTTACAAGTAAAAGTGCCTTATATGTGGGTACAGGGTAGTCTGGGACGCACTGCAGGCGTGAGTGATATTTCATTGAGTTATACACGTAATGTTTATCGTAATTATAATTTTGATATCAACATAACTGTGGGAGCCAAAATACCTACTAACAATAGTAATCTGGAGGATGGTGACCGTGGTAGAGATTTACCTATGTATTACCAGACAAGTCTTGGAAGCTATGATGTCGTATTTGGTGCTTCACTCATTAGTAAAAACTGGTTGTTTGCAGTAGGATACCAGCAAGCACTTAATCGCAATCAAAATCGGTTCGCCTGGGGAGAATGGGGTGACTACCCTTTTCCTAGCTATATTCGGGACTATGATATGGGTATGAACCTCCAACGAGGTACTGATGTTATGTTAAGAGTAGAACGTAACTTTCGCTTTTCCAGATTTAACTTTAATGTAGGTGTACTTCCCATTTATCGTATTACCAAAGATGAGGTAATGAACCCAATGACTGGGCAAAGAGTAAAATTAGACAATACCACAGGTTTAGCTTTGTCGGCTTTAGCTGGGGTAGGTTATGCCTTCAATGTAAGCTCTTCGATTAAGTTGATGTATGGCTATAAATTTACCGATCGCGAAGTAAATCCTGATGGTCTTACCCGAGACAATGTTTTAACAGTAAGTTATTTGTTGAATTTTTAATACCATTTTATATAGCCTCATACCCCACAATTACCCACTTCTCAAAGTATTCAAATAACAAAAGCCAGGAACAATCACCCCTGGCTTTATTTTTTATACTTGGTTATGATAAGTTCGCTTCCAATACTCCTACTTCTTTGGCTTTATCGGTAATGTCAATAGAAATTGGGTTCTCAGGAATAGCAATCATCTTTCCATCCATTTGATCAAAATCTATTTTGTTTAAATCTACTGAATACACCTGAGGCGAGCCATAAAAACGAGCATAATAGATTTTACGCTCCAAGTCTTTCACTACTGCCCACTGAGTAACATCGTAGCTCTTACCCGATTTAGAAGTGCCTTTTGGAATGTCTACTGTATTCAAAATATGAAAAGCCGATGTAACTGCCTCATCAAGCGTTTCTACTGGAGTTATAAAATTCTTCATCATGGCTGCTCTCACAAATCGGCTGGGAGGAGTCGAATCTCCTGGAACTCCCGAAAAGCCAGTTCCATGTCCAGTTTGTAGGTATTGTACCCCTTCAAATTCAGCAGACTCAAAATCCTCAGATGTAATATTTACATAATTACGTAAGTTAGTCACGTGCCATTCAAAAGGAGGATCATTTGTGAGCACACCTACTGGATTATCGTGTACATGAGGCTCACCATTAATATATTCAATCACAATACTGTTACCTTGTGCATCTTGTATAGGAAAATGAACAGGCATGAGCTGACCTTTGCCCAATGTAAGTCCTTTTACTTGAACTTCGCCTGAAAGCACTGCTTGTTTTACATCTTCACAAGTAGCAAACTGACTCAATACCCAGTTACAAAAAAGCTCTACAGGCAGTTCCTTCTTCTTATCTGTAATTTTTTGATATTCAGAACCAGGCAACCACAATGATCCTGTTGAAAGGCCTTCTGTATTTATACCATCGGTAGCCAGTGGTGTACCAAAAGGAAGGTGACTGGCATTCATGCAAACAAAGGAGTATTTCCCAATCCAGCTATATTCGGCACCAAATTCATTCAATATTCCTTTATAATCATGTCCTGATTTACGAAAAAAGAACTGAGAGCCCAGATCAGTTCCAAACTCCATGCTACGGCCATTTACAACTTGACCTTTAGTAGTTTTGAGGGTGAAATTTGTGCACATTTGATAAAAGTTTAAGGTATAAGTATTTATCAAATATAATTCTTGACATTCAACCTATTACCCGTATTAATACCCCTTTTATCATCCAGGTACTTTGTGCAAAACCTTCTAAAGCACAAAAAGTCAGAGATAAATATCTCTGACTTTTTATACTTTTACTAATAACTACTTGTCAAACTTTGATTTCAACATCAACCCCACTTGGCAACTCAAGCTTCATCAAAGCATCTACAGTTTTAGAGCTTTGAGAATAGATGTCTACCAAACGTTTGTGGGTGCATAATTGAAATTGCTCACGAGACTTTTTGTTTACGTGAGGTGATCTCAATACCGTAAAAATCTCTTTCTTGGTAGGTAATGGAATAGGACCACTCACTACCGCCTGCGTAGCCTTTACTGCCTTAACAATTTTCTCAGCAGATTTGTCCACTAAATTGTGGTCATAAGACTTCAACTTGATTCTGATCTTTTGCGTCATCTCTTTTAAAAGCGTTTAACTATCCGCGCTCGTTTTAAAATTTGTAAAACCCTCGGGTAGCCAACACATGCAATAAACAAGAGAACGGCACCCCGTATGGGTAATGTTCGCCGGAAGCCCGACTATTATTTTAAATTATTAATTGTCGATGATGAGTCATCAATTAGAAATTACCAACTCATTCATAACAATCAAAAACTCATAAGAATGGAAGGCTTATGTATACAAAATTAAAAGCCTTCCATTATATATTTTAACCTCTTGGTGACTATTTCAATAATCACTTTGAGTGGTACTTTTCTTTCTATAATTACTCACCTTTTGCCTTCGCAATTACCTCTTCGGCAATGTTGTTAGGCACAAAGTCGTAGTGAGAGAAAGTCAAACTTGCCGAAGCACGTCCAGATGAAATAGTACGTAGGTCTGTTACATAACCAAACAACTCAGACAACGGTACATCTGCTTTTAGGATTTGAGCACCACCTTTGGCGTCCATTCCTTGCATAATACCACGACGTTTGTTCAAGTCACCATTTACAGGACCAGTGTATTCTTCAGGAGTTGTAACCTCTACGGCCATAATTGGCTCCATCAATTTAGCACCAGCTTGCTTAGCAGCTACTTTGAAACCAAGACGGGCAGCCATTTCAAAAGAAAGGGCATCAGAATCCACATCGTGGTAAGAACCGTCGTACAAACGAACTGTCATAGAATCGATTGGGTAGCCAGCTAAAGCACCGTTTTTCATTGCTTCGGTAAAGCCTTTTTCAACAGCAGGGATAAATTCTTTTGGAATGTTACCACCTTTTACCTGGTTGATGAACTCAAGACCAGCTTTTCCATCTTCACGAGGCATAAGCTCAAAACGGATATCAGCAAATTTACCTTTACCACCCGTTTGTTTCTTAAATACTTCCTTGTGATCGTAAGACTTAGTCAAAGCTTCTTTGTAAGCTACTTGAGGAGCACCTTGGTTTACTTCTACTTTGAACTCACGTCTCATACGATCCATGATAATTTCTAAGTGAAGCTCACCCATACCTCTTAGTACAGTCTGTCCGGTTTCTTCATCTGTAAATACAGTCAAAGTAGGATCTTCTTCTACTAATTTGGCAATGGCAGTTCCTAATTTATCAACATCAGCCTTAGTCTTTGGCTCAATTGCGTAACCAATTACAGGCTCAGGGAAACTCATTGATTCAAGAACGATTGGCTTACCAACCTCTACCAATGTATCTCCAGTTTTGATGTCTTTAAAACCTACCCCAGCACAAATATCACCAGCTTCTACCGCAGGAATTGGATTTTGCTTGTTGGCATGCATTTGCATCAAACGAGAAATACGCTCTTTTTTACCAGTACGCATGTTGGTTACATAAGAACCAGCATCCAGTTTACCAGAATAAGCACGTAAGAAGCACAAACGGCCAACGTAAGGGTCAGTAGCAATTTTAAATGCCAAAGCAGAGAAAGGCTCGCTTGCATCCGCTTTACGAGTTTCTTTTTCACCAGTATCAGGATTTTCTCCTTCAATTTCAGGCAAATCTAGTGGAGAAGGCAAGAAAGCAATTACTGCATCCAATAATGCCTGTACTCCTTTATTTTTAAATGCTGATCCGCACATTACAGGAGACATAGACATGTCAATTACTGCATCACGAATTGCATTAATCATTTCTTCTTTTGTGATAGAGTTTTCATCCTCAAAGAATTTCTCCATCAAGGCCTCATCATACTCCGCAACACTCTCTACCAAATTCTGTCGCCACTCACTTACCGTATCAACTAAATCCTCAGGAATATCAATTACCTTGTAGGTCTTTCCTTGGTCTTCTTCATTCCAAACGATTGCCTCGTTGGTGATCAAATCAACTACACCTTTAAACTCATCCTCTGACCCGATAGGAACCTGTAAAGGAACTGGGTTAGCACCCAATTTATCTTTGATTTCATTAACAGCATTAAAGAAATCAGCACCAGCGCGATCCATTTTGTTTACAAAACAAATACGAGGCACTTTGTACTTATCAGCTTGACGCCATACAGTTTCAGACTGAGGCTCCACACCTGATACCGCACAGAATAATGCTACTGCACCATCCAATACACGCAATGAACGTTCTACCTCTACGGTAAAGTCCACGTGACCAGGGGTATCAATAATATTTACCTTATAGGCTTCAGTTTCAGGGATATTTTCACCTTGAACAGTTGGGTAGTTCCAGTTGGTAGTAGTAGCAGCAGAAGTAATAGTAATACCACGTTCTTGCTCTTGCTCCATGTGGTCCATGGTAGCAGCACCATCGTGAACCTCCCCAATTTTATGGGTTAATCCTGTATAATACAGAATACGCTCAGTTGTTGTAGTTTTACCAGCATCGATGTGCGCCATGATACCGATATTGCGTAAGTGCGTTAAATCAGCCATTTTTATAAGAAGCTAAATAATCAATTAGAGGTTAGCTACATATGTTAATAACTAACCCCCAATCTTTGTTTTTGTGACCAACTAAATATATTAAAATTTGAAATGCGAGAATGCTCGGTTTGCCTCAGCCATACGGTGAGTATCATCCTTTTTCTTCACAGCTCCACCTTCATTTTTAGCGGCAGCTATGATTTCAGCAGCTAAACGCTCTCCCATGGTTTTTTCACCACGCTTACGCGAAAAGCCTATCATCCATTTAATTCCTAATGAAACTTTTCGTTCGGGACGAACTTCGGTTGGCACCTGGAAGGTCGCTCCTCCCACTCTTCTACTTCTTACTTCTACTCCAGGCATTACATTATTAAGAGCTTTCTTCCACATTTCCAGCCCGTTTTCGCCTGTTTTCTCTTCTACCAAATCTAGAGCGCCATAGAAAATACCATAGGCTAAACTCTTTTTACCATCTTCCATGAGATAGTTTACAAACTTGGTAACCAATACATCCTGAAACTTTGGATCAGGGAGTAGATAGCGTTTTTTTGGTTTTCTCTTTCTCATTGTTCTTTCTACTAGCGGCTATAAACCTTTGTTTCTAGCTTTTGTTTAAGAAGTCTTACTTCTTATCTTTTGGTCTTTTTGCCCCGTACTTAGATCTCCCTTGCGAACGACCTTCAACACCCGCGGTATCTAAAGCCCCTCGTATGATGTGATAACGTACACCTGGCAAATCCTTTACTCTTCCACCTCTAATTAAAACTATAGAGTGTTCTTGTAAATTATGTCCTTCACCCGGAATATAAGCGTTAACTTCTTTTCCGTTCGTTAATCGCACACGCGCAACCTTGCGCATTGCAGAATTTGGTTTTTTGGGAGTAGTCGTGTAAACCCTTGTACATACCCCACGACGCTGTGGACATCTGTCCAAAGCGGGAGATTTTGATTTACTAGTTAATGTCTTCCTCCCCTTTCTTACTAATTGTTGTATAGTAGGCATTTACACAGTCAAATTAATAAAATCGTTGTGACACTGAATTTTTTTGGAGTGCAAATGTAGAAAAAACCCTTTGTTATTCAAAACGTATTGATTTTATTTTTGGCTTGGTGAGGGTTTCAAAGGTGATTAGTACGCTTTTTATACTATTTGGTGAGTAATGTTTCGATTTGATCCTTTTTCGTGAGCAAAGATAGTATATTCTGGGGATGAGTAAAGTATCATAGAAAATATTCACCAAAACTTAATGTACAGGTTCATGTTTCAATAGTCATTATTAAAACATTTAAATACAACGCCCCAATTTATTCTCCCTTAATTACTCTGATTCAACTCATATCAGATACTTGATTTCCCAAGCATTGTTTTTTATAGGCTGAGGGCGACATGCCAGTTTGTTTTTTGAAATGAGCATTGAAAGAGGCCTTGGTATTGAACCCTACATCATAGGCAATAGTGATAATTTTTTCATTGGCAGCATTAGGATTGCTCAATCGCTGACGCGCCGCGCTAATCCGGTAACTATTAATAAAATCTGCATAATTTTGTCCCGCTTGTTCGTTCAGAATTTGGGATAAGTGATGGCTGGAAATTCCCATTTTATCTGCCACTACCTTCATCTTTAGCTCAGGATTAAGGTATAGTTGTTCTTGTTGCATAAGGGTCTGAAGCTTGGTAAGCAAATGTTCTGCGTGATGTTTTTCCAAACCTGAGTTACGATACTTGGAGGGAGCTGTAGGTTCTGAAACGGCGGGCTGCAATGTTTCTGGTTTCATAAATCCTATATAACCCACCCAATAAATTGTGATGACCATTAATACAGAGATGTAATAATCGTAAATTTTAACGTATTGAAAACCATAGGTCATTATATAATAGCTTGCAAAACTCAGTGCAAATCCTAAAAACAGAAGGCTAATGGTTCGTAATGATTGGGAGGTTTGTTTTTTGGCACTTACTAAACGATAAATTAATATTGCATAGATTAATAGGGCGATTACCTGTCCCCAACTACTAAAAAATGTATGCCATTCATATTGATGTGGTTGTTGAGCGCGCATTATTTTATAAGAGGCAGTAGAAAAGAAGAAAGGCAAGTAAAAGGCAAAATCTAATGTGAAGGGTAAAAAGTGTAAGGCAGTATGTTTGGTAAACTTTAGAGTTTGAGGGTTTTGTATTTGCTTGACGTATAGATATAAGGTTGGCCCAAATAGCCAGGGTAAGGTAGCTGATAGTCCCATTAAATGAGGGTAAGTACCAAACAAATTTGCCCAAAAAGTAACATAGTGTGCAATTGTCAAGGAAAACAATGCAATGAGTACTCCCAACCAACGATTTATTTGAGGCGGGCGAAGAAATAGCAAGATGGCCAAAAATATCCCCTGACCAGCTGCAATGACAAAAAATAACAACCAATAGCTAATCATTGATTTTAAACCTAAAGGTGAGTATTCATTCTCTTGTTGTTTGATTGGTTTTAATTCTTACGACAAGATATTTGTAGATAGACGCACTTTAGCAGCATTACCCTCAATGACGTCGTGAATTTTATATGAAATTATATAATAGTATTACTATCATTGAATGTTTATTTGTAATTTAGCGATTCCAAAAAGAAAATTCAATACTTTCACCTTCTGATTGGAAACTTTACAATAATTGAAATCCCCTGAATATGAGACACTGTATTCTCTAAAACAGGGACTAAAAAAATGTTACTAACTTGGATACGTACCGTGAGATATAACCTAAATCGTTATATAAGGGTTGATCGGAGGTTGAACCGACTGATCAATGTAAGTGTGTTTTTTGTAATAAGTATCGGGATCGGAATTGCAGGCTTTATGTTCCTCGAGAAAGACTACACTTTCATAGATGCGTTGTATATGACAGTGATTACAATTGCTACTGTGGGGTTTACTGAGGTACACCCCTTATCAGACGCAGGAAGACTGTTTACCTCCTTTTATATTGTGATCAACTTGGGATTATTTGCCTTATTCGCCTCAGTATTAACCACTTACTTGTTTGAAGGAGAGCTTCGTGAAATATTAAACAATTACAACAGCATAAGAAGAGTCAAGAAAATGAAAGATCATGTCATTGTTTGTGGATTTGGAAGAAATGGAATTCGAGCTTGTGAAGAACTGAAGAAAAATAACATTCCTTTTGTAGTAGTAGAGCAAGACCCGGAACTGATGCGGGAAACCCCTCAGAACGACTTTGTATTTATAGAAGGGGATGCTACACATGACGAAATTTTGAAAACTGCAGGAGTAGAACATGCCCAGGCTTTGATTACAACTTTGCCCAAAGATGCTGATAGCGTGTTTGTGACCTTGACCGCTCGCCAAATGAATCCTAACATCAATATTGTAGCAAGGGCCAATGAAACCAGTGCAGAAAGTAAGCTTATACGTGCTGGGGCTAATCGCTTAGTTCGTCCTGATTTGATAGGCGGAACTTATATGGCCAACTTGATTACTAAACCGGGGGTAGTGGAGTTTTTGGATATGATTAGTGGCACTGGGAAGCTCAAACTGGAAGAATTTAGCTATGAGGATATGAAGGAGAACTTCCGAGGTAAAAGTATTATGGATTTAGACATTCGGAAAAAGAGTGGTGCTACTATTATGGCTTTTAAAGCGGGAGAACACCGAAGTTTTACCATTAACCCTCACCCTAGTACTCAAATTGCAGTAGATGATGTAATGATTGTGCTAGGTTCGGAAGAACAAATTCAAAGTTTTGCTCAATATTATACAACCAAGAAGTTGCTAAACTTTTAAAAACCTCATTGTCACTTTTCATCCTCAGCTAGCCAGCCCTACATTTGCTTTTAAACAAAGTTATTTTTTATAGAAAGAGAGCAAACCAAATCTGGTTGCCCTCTGTGCTAAAATAAAGAACCCTACGCTGGTATTAAGGTAAAAGTAACAGTAACTGTACCCGTTTTTGCGCTTACTTCTTCAGCATTGTACGTTAATTTGGTTGCACTAATGTTGGTTTCGGTAAAGCTAATAGCAGTACCACCAGTAGGTGTAATAGTAATGGTTTTGTTGTCAGAAGATATGACCCAACTCCCCTCTTCATTGCCCCCATCGGCCTTGGTAAGCAAATAAGTATTGTCTTCTTTAAATTCAATGGTATAATTGGTATACTGAGCAGTGACATCGGTAGTACCCACCAATACACTTTCTACCTTCCATTTATTTATTAGTTCTGAAAGCGTATCAGGAGTTGGGGCATCGCTGGTACTGCATGCCATAACCAAGCAAAGGGATGATAAGTAAATTATATATGTTGTTACTTTTTTCATTTTGTTAAGTATTTAAGTAATTAAAAAACGTGATCACGACTTAGTTTATAAGTCGTTTGTGAGGATGCATTTTTATTCTTAGTGTTAGCAACTTGCCAAAACCAGTCAACCTATAAACAACTGTTTATCAAAGCATTAATAATGTAACAGGATAATAGCAGGTCAAAAACTGTTAGCTTTCATAAAAAAACTCCACCAATCTGATGGAGCCTTTCCAGGATTCTCAATAATTAATTAGATCATTGTTTCACTAAGCTTCGGGTAATTACCTTGTTGCCTAAATGAATTTTCAATACATACCTTCCTTCGGCTAGTTGACCTACCTCGAATTCAAAAGTTTTGTTGGCTAAAGCTCCTTGCTGAGTAGCTACTTTTCGGCCCATTGCATCATAGATATCTACTTGCACCTGGGTAATAGATTTACCTTGTACATATAAGGAGGCTTTTTCAATGGCTGGATTAGGGTATACTCTCAATTCTGCATTCGTTAGTTGTCCTCCAATGCTGGTAAGTACATCTCCTACCGACATTGTGATTTCATTGGAAGTAACCTGAGCACTGCTTACACAGGTCTCTGAAGAAGCCATTACCACAGTTACCTTGTCTGCATTTTGGAGAGTAGCAGTTATAAATGAAGAAGCGTTGGCCCCTGGTACATCTACTCCGTTGATTTGCCATTGATAGGTTGGGTTAGAGCCTCCATTGGTAGAAGTAGCCGTAAAAGTAACATTGGCTCCTGCCACAATATTGTTATCAGCATCGTCGGAAGTAATGCTCACTGAAGGTGTAAAAACTTCATTTACAATAATGTTGAGTTCATTCGTTGTGGCAGTACTTGTAGTTACACAAGCTTCCGAAGAGGTTAGAATCACGGTTACTTTGTCCCCATTTTTCAAATCTGATTTTGTGAGGGTGGCACCTGTTTCACCTTCTATTTTGGTGCTGTTGAGTCTCCACTCAAAAACAGGATTGGTTCCTCCATGAGTAGCAGTAGCAGTAAAAGTAACTGGGCTACCTGCACAAATAGTATTGGCCGATGCACTAATACTTAATGTAGGGGTTACTAATGCGTTTACAGTTACGGCAAGGGTAGTCACGGCTCCATCTCCTGCACTATTAGTACCCTTTACAGTGATGTTGCCACTGGTTGAACCAAAAATAACTGTAATAGAATTGGTGCCTGCCCCAGCAGAAATATTCGCTCCAGCGGGAACTGTCCAGGTATAACCTGTAGCCCCAGTAATCGCTGGGATGGTATAAGTCACCCCAGTTTGGTTGACACATACCGAAGTAGCTCCTGAAATAGTTTGGTTAGTTTCGGGTACCAATTGATATTTGGCAATAAAGCCATCTGATGTTCCATCTAATCTATTTAACGCATTTACTCCTGTACCCAAATCAGTATCTATACTAGTACTTTCAAAATAACCAGCTATATAAATGTTATTAGTTCCAGCAGGTATGTGAATGTCTTGCGAATAGTCATTGTCAGTCCCTTCTATGTTTTTTGCCCATTGAAAATCTCCATTGTTTTTGTACTTGGCAAGCACAACGTCGGTGCCTCCACTACTAATCAAACCTGACAGTGTATTGCCTGGATCAAAGTCTATAACCGAGTTAGCCTTAAGCAAATGTCCCACAATGTACAAATTGTCATGATCGTCAAGAGCTGGGCTATTTATCGTATAATCGGGGATGGTAAAAGCCCATTGGTAAGTACCATCTGCGGCATATTTTGCTATAAAACCATCATTTAAACTACTACCCTGATTGGTTAAAGTTGCTACTCCCACGCCAGGGTCAGCATCTACACTTGCACCTTTCCCTAAGATTCCAGTTACATACACATTGTTCTGGCTGTCTACTACCAACCCAGCCCCACCATTAAAAGCATTGTCATCGAAACTATAAGACCATACATAAGCACCATTGTTGGAATATTTGGCAATATAAAACTGAAGCTTTGTTCCAGTCATATTCGCTACTCCTGTACCTGGGTCAAAATCCACATTCGTACCTGCAAAAAATCCCGTGACATAAATATCATTGTTGTTATCAAGCACTAAATCATTTACTACATCTCTCCCTGTACCACCTACTCTGAATGCCCACTGATACTCTCCATCAGTGTCATATTTGGCCACAAAAAAATCATGCGACATATGACCAGGATTGATATTAGTCAAAACAGCCGCACTTCCTCCCGGATTCATATTAATAGACGAACTCTCAAATGATCCTGCCAAATAAATGCTTCCAGCATCGTCCACCAAAATCTTTTGACCATCTGAATCTAACGTAGGGCCTCCTATACTTTTTGCCCACAGGTAATTCCCATTATTATCATATTTGGCAAAGAATACATTAAAGGCATTGATGTGTTGAGTAGTTAGATTGGCGGTACCTGGTCCTGGATCAAAATCAGCAGTTAAATAAAATGCTCCAGTGACATATATATTCCCGTTTTTGTCTACCGCGATAGAATAACCAAATGTTCTGGTTCCTCCTACTCCAAATGCCCATTGATAGGTGCCATTTGCATCGTATTTTGCTACAAACATATCAGCAGTTCCTTTACTTGTGATATTTGCTGTTCCCGATCCTGGGTCAAAATCGTGGGTACCATCAAAACTCCCAGTTACATATAGGTTGCCATCTTTATCAGTTGTAAGAGCTTCAGGATAAATACGTTCGAGATTAAAGGAATTGAGAAGTGCAGGGGGCGTGTTTTGTGGCAATACACTTATGGTTAATTCGTTGGAAGTCACTTTAGAGGCAGTAGCACAACTGAAAGAAGAAGCCAATTCCAGCGTTACTTTATCACCACTGGAAAAATCATTCTTGGTGAAAGTAGCAGCGGTTGCCCCGCTTACAGCTGTTCCGTTGACATACCATTGATATGAAGGAGCAACACCTTCATTGGTAACACTTGCAGAAAAGGTAACTTCAGTGCCTTCATAAATTGAAGTAGCGGTTGCACTAATACTTGCGGTTGGGGTTAGTGAGGTATTTACTGTCACTGGAAAGTCTGCTGATACATTGCCACTACCACAAGCATTGCTACCTTGTACCATAATGTTTCCTCCTGTGGTACCAAAGTTTACGGTAATGCTGTTGGTATTGGCTCCTGCAGTAATAGCAGCGCCTGCTGGTAGAGTCCAAGTATAATTAGTAGCATTCCCAATGGCTGGCACAGTATAAATTACTCCAGTTTGGTTGGCACATACCGAGGGTAAACCACTGATTGTACCAGCATTTCCTACCAATGAGTTGATAGTGACTGTTAAGGAGGCCATAGTACCATTACCACAACCGTTTTTAGGAGTTACATCAATATCTCCTGAGGATGCACTATTGCTGAAATTAACCGTTATAGAATTAGTATTATCTCCTGCAGTTATAGTAACACCAGTGGGTACATCCCAAGTATAGCCAGTAGCACCAGTAATGGCTGGTATGGTGTAAGTCACTCCCGTTTGTCCCGCACAAATGTTAGCTGTTCCAGTAATGGTACTTGTTGTGCCTGGAGCCCCTTGACAATATCCAGCAACATAGGCATCTTCTTCGCCTGTATTCACTGTTAGGTTTTTGGCTGTACCTCCAAAACCAAAATTACTGGTGCCCTGACTGATCTGCCCAGTGATAAACATCAATTGATCATTGTTCACCGTAATTCCCATTCCCTGATCATTTCCACTATTCCCGGCTTTGTAGGCCCATTGGTAGGCACCTGCGCTACTGTATTTGGCTACAAAAGCATCTTCTCCACTACTGGAAAGCCTCTCTGTACCTGACCCAGGATCAAAATCGATGTTGGAACCACTGAAATGGCCTGTAATATATACATTGTTGTTATTGTCAATGGCCAGATTATTATTCGAACTACTTGATGTTTTGAAAGCCCATTGATAAGCACCCGCACTGCTGTATTTGGCTACGTACATATCTGAACCAAAGCCTAAAACTGCTAACGTAGCAGTACCAGCTCCTGGGTCAAAATCGGCACTACCAACTAAATAACCTGCAATATACACATCACTGTTGGTATCGATGCCAATGCTAAGACCTCCTGAATTTGCTACATGGAATGCCCATTGGTAAGCCCCAGTACTATTGTATTTGGCCAAAAAAGTAGAATAGTCAGCCGTTGTAATAGAGGCAGTACTTACTCCGGGATCAAAATCTATTGTTCCATTAAAAACACCTGTCACATATACATTATTACTTGCATCCAGCACAATGTCAAACCCTTCTTCGTCATTGGAATTACCCAACCCATGCGCCCACTGATAAGCACCATTGGTGTCATATTTGGCAATAAAAATATCATAATCTCCAGTGCTGGAAAGGTGAGCGGTACCAGCTCCTGGATCAAAGTCTACATTAGTGCCTTGAAAATGCCCAGTCACATAGATGTTACCACTGGCATCTATTGCTAAGGCATTTGCTTGATCATTTCCAGAACCTTGAATAGTTTTCACCCACTGAAACGTACCACTACTATTGTATTTGGCAATATAAGCATCGGTGCCTCCAGTAAAAGTGGGGGTACTAGTGCCTGCTCCAGGATCAAAATCCAAAGAACTACTGGTATAGCTTCCAGCAATGTATACATTACCACTAGCATCTACGGCAATGTCGGTTACTTTATTGGCCGTATTGTCTCCTATGCCAAATGCCCATACCAATTCTCCCGAAGTAGTATATTTGGTCACAAAAACATCGTTTAACCCATTATTCGCCAGATTGGTAGTTCCCGTTCCTGGGTCCAAATCTCCATTAGCAGTACTGTAGGTTCCCGTTACATACACATGGCCATTGTTGTCGTGAGTAATTTTGGCACCCGCGGCCTGCCGTATGTTAAAGGCAAATTCGGCACTTTGCGCCTGGAGGTTAGATAGTCCTCCAAAACATAGTATTAACCATAGCATAGTTAGACTTCTAATAAGCCGTTGTAAAACATTTGGTTTGTCCATAAATCAAGTTCGATTAACAATTCCGTTGTAAAAAATGATAATTGTTGCGTTTTATGGATAATACCTAAAGTAATGACCTTGTAACCAGAAAAACCGTTAGCTTTATGTTAGAGGCGCAATAAAAAAAACCTCCGATAGAGGCTTTAAAAACGTATTATTAAAAAAAATAAGCAAAAACAGTGTTAGCATTCTGTTAGACTTTCGTTATCATCTAACGCCATCAAATGCTTAAATCTTTCTTCGTTCCAATCATACAAAGCATTCTCGATGGCTTGTCGCCAGGATACCAGATTGGGGAATTGCTCCCAAGGTTGCTTATCAAGTATGGTTTTTACGGCACTTAGTTCATAGATTTCATAATGTTGGATTTTGGGAAGCACTTGTTTCAGTAGATGAGACTCCTCAGCAGAAAACTCAAAGTGATCTTTTTGTAAAGTGGGAACGATAGCCTGGGTATTTTGTTTGTCTGTAATTCCTTCACCTATAGGAAGCGTTAGCCAAAATGTACTGCCGTGGTCAAGAGCCGAATCTACCCCAATGGTTCCCTGATGCGCTTCGGCTACCAGTTTACAAAAGGTAAGCCCTAATCCGGTAGAGCGCACCCCTCCTGAATTACGGGCACTGGTCTGGCCAAATTTACTGAATATGTGGGCAATTTGATCGGGGGCCACTCCTGGCCCTTCATCACGAATGCTGATTTTACCAAAGCCAGCCTGAGCAGAGGTAGCCTCACTGCTAATCACGATTTGGCCACCTGAGGGAGTGTACTTAATGGCATTGCTCAGCAGGTTAATAAACACCCGACTTGTAAGCTCATAATCTACCTTGAGAAACATATCAGATGCTATGTTCAATGTCAAACGAATGCTTTTCTCGTCTAATAGCAGTTGAATTTGACTAATCACCTCTTGCATCATCTCTAACAGGTTATAATGCTCCAGAGCCATTGGCACCTCAGTTTCTTCAAATTTTTGAACATCCAGAATATTCATCACCATGTGGAGCATTTGTCGCCCCGACTGATGAATAAACTGAAGTTGGCTATTATCTGCTCCATTAGACAGCCCAATAATGCTATTAAGTGGATTTTTGAGATCGTGAACGATCATCCCAGTCATGAGTTGTTTAAACTCGCTCAAAGATACTAGCTGATCATTGGTAGTTTTAAGGATTTCGGCTTGCTGACTAATTTCTTCTTTTTGGAGAATGATCTCCTCCTTTTGATGCTCAAGCTGGTGATTCTGGTCAATAATTTCTGTCGTTCTTTCTGCTACTTTTTGCTCCAATATTTTATTCTGGTTTTCCAGTATTTGCTGGTTGCGTTGTTGAGCCATTAGCATAAGCTCAGTCGCTTTTTGTTTAGCTCTACGGTAGTAGTTCATTTTATCGGCCAAAGCTACTGACAATAACAATGCTTCTACGGCTGACCCTAATTCGAGGGCAAAATTGATCAAGAGGCCTTTAAGAGGTATAATGCCTAAGTTTTTGAAGGCAGTTACAATAAAAAATAGAATGAGTATACTCCAGGCCAATAGATAAAAACGGGCGGGAGGATATCCATTGCGCAAAACCACAATAGCCATAAAGATGGCCAGAATACCCACTACGCTTCCCATAATTTGTAAAACATGCAAGCTTAGCACATAGTGAGTGTGATTAAGCAACAATACTGAAGCAAAAACACTCATCAATGCAATAGAGACTTTTCGCCAGGTGGGTGCATATTTTTTGGTATATAGAAAACGATTGGTAAACAAAAACGCTGACAGGAAATTAATCGCTACCATTGTTGGAGAATAATTATTAATCCATTCCTGATTGGGCCATAGAAATTCTAACGCTATCCCTTTGCCATAGATAGACACCAACATGACAGTGGTAACATAAATAACGTAATAGATGTAGGCTACTTCGCGCACATATAGATAAATACACAGGTTGTAAATAATGGCCAGTAGCATGATACCTATATACACCCCCATAAAGATGTCTTCCTGATGCTTTACTTCCAGAAGCGCTTCGCCACTCCCTACCCTTAAATCCACAAAAAACACCCCACGACTTTTACAGTGCAAATATAAAGTTTGGGTTCGTTGGGGCTGAATGTCGAGTGTGAATAAGAAGTTGTTGTTTTTGATCTGGCGGTTATTGAACTTAAAGTGATCTCCCGTTTGTACTTTTTTGAATGAACCATCGGGTAGTTTTTGGTAAAGTGTTACTACGTCTATCATGGCATTGGTCAATTCCAAAAAACAGGAGGCTGTTTCTGGATTCTCTACCTGTATTTTCATTTTTACCCACACCGCAGTATTAGTAGTACCTAGGTGCAATACAGGTTGGGTATTGGCTTTAAAGCGCTGTTGATAGCAAGAACTGAGAATTTGCGGTAAGGTCAGTTTTTGGGTGTGATCCTGTAAGTAGGTAAGGTAGGAACTAAGACTGTATGTTTGCCCTAAATCTTGAATTGATAAAGTTCGTTGTGCATGACTAAGAGTCGCTCCCCCAAGCCAAACCAAAAGAGTGATTAATAATTTATAATAGCCCATCAATAGTAATATTTAAACTGCTTAGTGGCGGGATGAATATGTATGATTCCAAAAAACGTATGCAGTATTACCATGAATAGTCTTTTAGGCGTAGGTAGTAATGAATTAAAGTGTTAGCAATGTGTTAGACTTTAGTTGTCTTATACAAATACACCTGATATGAATTCAGAAAAAAACCTTACCCAAGTTGAGTAAGGTTTTTTGGCATATATAAAATACAACAAATGTTTACAATAAGCTGGTGATGATTATCTTTTGGCGAAACGACGAAGTAATACGTCGTCGCCTACATAAATTTTAAGCAAATAATTTCCTTCGGCAAGTGGTCTTACATATAATTCAAAAGTACCATTAGTAATCGCTCCTGTAGATCGTGTGACTAACTTGCCTGATATATCGTACACCTCTAGTTGGATAGATTGAGGTACTTTGCCTGCAAATTGGAGCTTTAGTCGCTCGGTACTTGGATTGGGGTATACCAGTAATGTAGCTTGAGTGGGTTTAGTAGGCAAAGCAGTAGTGGTACCAGAGTTTACTTTGAGAATAATCTTATTAGAAATGGCTTGATTAGTATCTACGCAAGTCTCAGTTGTAGTTACTATCACAGTAATCGTATCTTGATTAGATAAAGTATCACTTGTAAAAGTAGCAGCAGTGGCATCCAGCATATTTTGTCCGTTTACCTGCCATTGATAAGTGGGGTTACTTCCTACATTAACCGTACTTGCGGAAAAGGTAATGCTTTGTCCACTGGCTATACTATCATTGGGGGCATTGGAAGTAATCGTTATTACTGGTGTCTGAGGAACGTTAATAAGCATCAATATTTCATTAGATGTGGTATTACTGGTAGCAACACAACTCAAAGAAGTAGTTATCTTTAAAGTTACTTTGTCTCCATTTTGCAAACTACTGGTTTGGTAAGTATCTGCATTTGCTCCTGCTATATCTATTCCATTGATTTGCCACTGATAAGTAGGTGATGCCCCCACGTTGGTAAGCGTAGAGGTAAATGTTACTACCATATTGGTACAAACATTATTGGCGGAGGCGGTAATAGTTGCCGATGGAGTAAGTACTTGACTTACATTTACGAACAAACTTGCAGCTTCTCCAACTCCACAAGTATTCACTCCCTTCACGGTAATATTTCCACTACTCGCATTGCTTAAATCAATCGTAATAGCAGAAGTATGTTCTCCAGAAACAATGATAGTACCTGTAGGTAATGTCCATTGATAACTAGTGGCTCCTTCAATGGCTGCAATTGAGTATGTTTGAACTCCTTGCGTAGCACAAACAGCATTATTCCCGCTAATGTTTCCTGCTGAAATAGGGGTTTGGCAATATTTGGCTACTAAAATATCTTTTTGGCTACTGGCGGCACTTTTTGAAGCTACTCCTACTCCCAAATCAAAATCTACTCCTTGGCTTGTAGTAGATCCACTCAAGTAAATGGCATATTGATCAATGGCAATATTGCTTTCTGGCTCTTCGCCGCTGGCTCCTAATAGATACCCCCACTTATATTCCCCTGATACATTATACTTTACCAAGAATAAATCCTGTGTACCCGAAATGGTAGATTTGGTATCACCTGTTCCTGGGTCAAAATCTAAGGTACCACTTTGGGTAGTGCCTGTTACTACTACATTGTTCAGCACATCAACCGCTATTCGTAGATTACTTTCTTGCCCAGTACCTCCCAGACTTTTGGCCCACTGTAATTCCCCGTTGGTGTTTAATTGTAATAAAAAACCATCCTCTGCTCCAGCACTATTCAATAATAAGGAGCCTGCTCCAGGGTCGAAATCTACGGCTGTACCTTTAAAAGTTCCAGCAACAATTACTTGTCCGTTGGCATCAACAACCAGATCGGTACCTAAGTCTATTTCGGTACCTCCAATACCTTGTACCCATTGCTGAATTCCGTTTTTATCATATTTAAGAACGAATATATCTTCGTTTCCTGCACTGGTCAATGAGGTAGCCCCAAAATTAACTGTGCCTTTATAAGAGCCTGTCAGGTATACCTTATTTTCTTGATTAGTAGCTACGCCATAGCCCCAATCGTTATCGGAACCACCTATGCTATGTGCCCATTGTAGGGTTCCATTGGTATTGTATTTAGCCACAAAACCATCAAACCCTCCCTTATAGGTGAGCTTGGTTGAGGTTGCAGTCGCAGGATCAAAATCAATGTTATTCATAAAGTCAAAGAAGCTCCCAGTAATGATTACATTACCTTCATTGTCGGTCGTTACATGTTTGGCTTCTTCAAACCCTCCTCCTATATTCCAGGCCCATTGGTATTCTCCGTTACTATTGTATTTGGCTAAAAATAAGTCCCGGAAGCCTTTACTGTTTAAGGATGTAGCTACTCCTGAAGGATCGAAATTAATACTGCTACTCTCAAAATATCCAGTGATAAACACATTGCCATGATCATCTACTGCAATAGCATTGGCGACATCGTTGCTGGTACCTCCTATCACTTGAACCCATTGATAAACTCCATTTTTGTCATATTTCGCTACAAAAATATCACGACTTCCATGATGTGTATAAGTGGTATTTCCAGCTGCTGGATCAAAGTCTAAAGCAGTACTGCTAACATACCCTGTCAGGTATACATTTCCTTGCTGATCGGTAGTTACATCCAAAGCCTGGTCTTGTCTACCACCTCCTTGTATAACCTGAGCCCAATTGTATTGGGGAACTTCTGTAATAGTGATGGGAATCTTTTCTGAGGTTAAAGTTTGCACAGTAGCACAAGGCATTGTGGTACTCATATTTACTTGTACTTCATCTCCGTTTTTTAAACTATCGGTAACGTAAATAGCACCACTCACTCCTACCAAAACTTGCCCATTGATCGTCCATTGAAAGGTTTCATTATTCACCTGCGAAGTGGTGGCAGTAAAGGTGACAGGAATACCCTTACCTATGGATGTAACAGAAGCGCCTAAACTAAGAGTTGGAGTGAACGTATTGCCTACTGTTACCGAAAAACTTGATGAGACTCCCTCTCCACAAGTATTGCTGCCTTTTACTGTAATGCTGCCACTGGTTGACCCAAAGTCTACCGTAATCTGGTTAGTATTGCCCCCTGCCACAATACTAGCACCCGTTGGGACTGTCCAAATATAACTGGTAGCCTGGGAGATAGCAGGAACCTTAAACACCAATCCGGTTTGATTGGTACAAGCTATTGTTGGCCCAGCAATCGCCCCTGCATCTGCTGGCAATGGATTTACGGTCACTGCAAAATTTACTGAAGCAGCACCATCACCACAATTATTCTTTGGAGTTACCGCAATATTACCACTAGTAGCAGTATTACTAAAATTGACAATAATGTTATGGGTACCTCCCCCTGAAGCTATGCTGACTCCCGTGGGTAATGACCAGACATATTCAGTAGCATCATTTACTGCTGGTAAGGAATAGGTTACTCCATTTTGTCCTGCACATACAGTAGCTGCTCCCGTAATAGTGGTAGCATCTTCTGGTGCTACTTGACAATATTTTGCAAAAAATATATCGGTATCTCCACTAGAAGTAAGGGTAGTAGTTCCTGCTCCTAAATCAAAATCTCCTGAGTTGTTAGTTATATTTCCTGAAATATAGATATTGTTTCGGGCATCTATTACAAGGTTTTGGCCAGTAGCTTGATCTCCTGCATTTACTCCATTTACATCAAAAGCCCACTGAAAATTACCATCAGTATCCAGCTTTATCAGATACAGGCTAAAGCCATTGCTTTGTAAATTGAAGATTCCTGGACCGGGGTCAAAATCCATATCATTTCCTAAAGAACTGTACTTTCCTGTTGCATATACATTATTAGCTGCATCCAACGCCAACCCTATACCTTTATTGGCCTGGGAGGTATACGTAATACCATGCGCCCAAGCCATTGCTCCATTCTGATCGTATTTGGCTATGAAAATATTTGAAGTGGAGTTAGAAGAGTTCTTGTTATTTGTAAGATTTTTCACCCCACTACCAGGGTCAAAATCTATTAGGTTGCTATAATACTGCCCGGTTACATAACAATTCCCATCATTATCCACTGCCAGGCTTTGTACTAGTTCAAAATCATCCGCCCCTATGGTTTTTACCCATTGATAATGGCCGCTACTGTTATATTTGGTAATAAAAATATCAGTTTCTCCACTGTTGGTAACAATATCGGTACCCAGACCTGGATCAAAATCTACATTTGCACTTCTAAAATATCCTGCTACATATACATTGCCACTACCGTCTACTCCTATATGCTCTGCTATGTCAGTATTGTCGCCATTACCTATGCTATGCGCCCATTGAATGACTGCATCGGTAGTATATTTGGCAATAAATATATCTGCCTGCGTAGTAGATGCCGAACTCAAATGGGTTGTGCCTGTCCCTGGGTCAAAATCAGCATTGCTTCCTTTAAACCCTCCTACTATATATAAATCGCTTCCATTGACAGTTAATCCAAATCCTCGACTATAATCGCTCCCTCCCAGCTTATAGGCCCATTGATATGTACCATCAGTAGCATACTTGGCAATATATGCATTACCTGAACTACTGGCAGATAAATTTGCGATACCTGCTCCAGGATCAAAGTCTACATTTGCACTATAAAAAATTCCAGTAATGTATACATTACCATTATTATCCAGATCAATTGCATTCACAAGGTCCTCCTGGTCTCCTCCTATTCTATGTGCCCACAACAATTCGCCAGATTGATTATATTTAGCCAACACAATATCGTGACTACCTTGATTGTTCAAGATGGCAGTTCCAGTATTTGGATCAAAATCGGCATCATTGCCTTGGTATTCTGCAATTATATAAATATTACCCTGAGCATCCACTGCCATCCCTCTTTCAAAATCACCGAGAGAGCCTCCTACTCCTTTTGCCCATTGTAATCCCTGTGCCTGAGTATGCGGCAAAAATCCAATAATACATAGTATAAAAAACAGGTACTTGCTGGTTATCTGCTTCAAAGAAAAGTGTTGATGGTGTGTCGTCATTATTTAAATGTTTCTAGTCCGAAAAGAATTTGCCCTTTTCACGAAGAAACAGTAAATGCTTATGCTGTCATCGTTTGCCCTGTTAGTAATATGTTAGTGTCGTTATTTTTTCAGATCTATAGTTACAAATAGCCCTCATTAAATGAAAAAATCTCACCCAATATGAGCGAGATTTTTTATGGTTATTTTGGCAATAACCCCTTCAATTATATTAGAAAAACCAACAAGTTTTGATTTACTGGCAATCAGCTTTCAAAAAAAGCCTTCTGTAATACCAAAACTTATTACCATTAATAAGAACAAAATATTTTATATGTAATTACATTAATTGTTAGTATTTTGTTAGTTCAAATAATTTTATTTATACACATTATTACGACATAAGTACATTTACTTAATAAAATACTGTAACAAATTATAAAAAACACTCGTATAAGGCTTGTATACCTACCCAAACAATACAACTTCCTGTTTATCAAGCACTTTAAAAACTCGTTGTTGTCCTTATTCACCTCTTTTCCCTAGGAAAATTTACTACTCACACCTATAGTTTACTTTTTGTATACCCTCTATTTTAGGCTCTAGCCTATCGTTGTAATACTTTCGGGGGCTTATTAATATTTTACCACATTTTTTAAAGTAAGTATTATATGTATTACACATTACGAAACATTTTACTTTTACTGCTAACGGTAGGGTTATCCTACTCTGGCTTCGCTCAAGATATTCATTTCTTTGAGAAACAATCTCGTGCGAAAGAAGGAAAACGCTTAGAGAAACTTGAGTACAATAAAAAGATGTTTGCTAACCCTACTACGGGATTAACAGTTCCCCGTGACCAGGAAGTAGCATTCTCTCTTTATTTGGATCAAATAGCTAAGCGTAGTCGTTCAGCTTCTCAAAACTTGATTCCAGTAGAAAACTGGAAACAAAGAGGTCCTTTCAATGTAGGGGGTCGTACACGTGCTTTAGCCATTGACCGCAACGACGAGAATACCATTTTTGCAGGTGGTGTATCTGGTGGTATGTGGCGTTCTACTGATGGTGGAGCTACCTGGAACAAAGTAACTGGGGTATCAGAAATCCAAAGTGTGATGGATATCTACCAAGATCCTACTAATACCAATGTTTGGTATTATGTAACTGGGGAAATTGTAGGTAACTCTGCTTCGGCTTTTGGCGCTTCTTTTACTGGAAACGGGGTGTACAAATCTACTGATAATGGATTGACCTGGATTGTACTTCCAAGCACTACTACTGCTGATGTTACTACTTTTAACAACGAATTCCAGTACAACTTCCGCGTAAGAGTACATCCTACCAATGGTGATGTATATGTAGCTGGTTTTGGTGGCATCAAGCGTTCTACTGATGGTGGAGCTACCTGGACTACGGTATTGCCTGGTGCTGGTGCAGCTTACACTGACATTGAATTAAGTGCTACTGGAGTATTTTATGCTACTATTCAGTCTGGTGCTACTCCTAATGCTGGTATTTTCCGTTCTACTGATGGAACTACCTGGACTAACATTACACCTGCTGGTTTAGCTCCTAACTTTGTTCGTGTAGTATTGGACATTGCTCAAACCGACGAAAACATTGTATACTTCTTTGCTGCTACTGCTGGTGCTGGGGTAAGCGATCACAGCTTATTCAGATATGACTACACTGCTGGTGAAGGTAACGGTGATGGTACTTTGGGTAACGGTGGAGCCTGGACAGACTTAACTGCAAACCTTCCTGTATTTGGCGGAAGTGTAGGTAACTTAGGTCAGGCTAACTACAACCAATACATCAAAATTAAGCCTGATGATGCGAATGTAATTTTCTTAGGTAGTTTGAACATTTACCGTTCTACCAATGGTTTTGCTGATGCAAGCACTAACGCTTGGATTGGTGGTTATTCTCCATTAAATAACGTATCACTTTATACGAATCACCACCCAGATAACCACGCAATGGTTTTCTATCCATCTAACCCAAATCGCGTAATTACTGGTCACGATGGTGGTTTAAGTTTGACTGAAGACATCTTAGCTAATGACACTACTGGGGTAGAGCCTGTAGCTTGGTCTTCATTGAACAATGGTTATAACACTACTCAGCCTTATGCTATTGCTATTGACGAAGTAACTGCCAATGACAACCGTATCATTGCTGGTTTCCAAGATAACGCAACCTGGATTACTACTTCTAAAAACAGTGATGCTATCTGGCAGTCAATTGAAAGTGGTGACGGATCTTACAACGCAATTGAGCCAGGTACTGGCATTCGTTACGTAAGTTCTCAACGAGGTCGTACACTACGTCAAGAAGAAGGTGATTCTACTAATGCGTTTATCTTTGTAACGCCACTAGATGCTCAATTCTTCTTGTTCATTAACCCATACGTTTTGGATCGTACCAACTACAAGCGTATGTATTTCTTAGCTGATGGTGGTGTTTATCGTAACCCAGACTTGGAAAACAAAACTTCTTTTGGAAACTTCGCCGATGGACGTCCAATCTTTGCTTATACTAACTGGGAGCGTTTAGATAGCACTTTCTTAGGTGTTAACTTCTTTACTTCTGCCTTGGATGTAGCTACTGATGGAACACTTTATTATGGAAAAGCTGGTGGTGGAGAAATCTACAAAGTACCTGGTGCTGCTACTGGCCAACCTGGTACAGTTGATATCTTTACTGGTAAAGGCTTACCAAACGGTGCTGTTAGCTCTATCACTGCTGACCCAGTAGATAGCAGTACTGTATATGCTACTTTCTCTAACTACGGTATTCCTAGTATTTTCTACACTACCAATGGTGGTGATTCTTGGACTGACATTAGTGGTAACTTAGAGCAAAACCCTGATGGTTCTGGTAATGGTCCTTCTGTACGTTGGATGACAGTACACCGTCCAGATGCTGGTGCTCCTATTTATTTTGTAGGAACTAGTATTGGTTTATTCTCTACTACTAGATTAGACGGCGCTAACACTGTATGGACTCGTGAGGGTGGCGACGTAATAGGAAATGTAGTAACTGTAATGGTTAGAAGCCGTGCTTCTGATGGATTAGTAGCCGTAGCTACTCACGGTAACGGTGTGTTCAGTGCTAACTTAGTAAATGTACCTTGTGAAAACGCTCAAAACCTTGACGTGACTAACATTACATTGAACTCTGCTACTTTGAACTGGGATGCAGTATACACTGCTCAGTCTTACGATGTACGTTATAAATTGACTGCTGACAGCGTATGGACTACTCAAAACGGTGTAACTGGTACTTCTTTGGATCTAAGCGGATTGACTTCTGGTTGTCAGTATGAGTTCCAGGTAAGAGCTAACTGCTTGTATGGTGCGAGTGAATTTGGAGATTCTAAAACTTTCCAACCTTACTGCGAGCCTTACGTACACGGTGGATACTTTGTAAGTAAAGTAAGATTTGCTGGAATCAATCGCGTAAGCTACCCAACTTATGGTGGAGATGCTTACAATGACCTTACTGAGAGCCAAACTGCTAGCGTAGCACAAGGTGGTAAGTACAAGTTGAAATTGAAGTCTAGCTTCAGAAAACGTTACCAAGTATGGATTGACTTCAACCACGATGGTGATTTTGACGATGCTGGTGAAATGGTATATCGTAGCCGTGGTTTCTTCTTTGGTGAGTACCGAGCTCGTACCAAAGTAAGAATTCCTGAAGATGCCAAAGTAGGTAAAACTCGTATGAGAGTATCTATGAGAGCTTTCTTTAACTCAAAAGATGCTTGCGATCCAATTTACTTCGGTAAGGTAGAAGACTTCACAGTAGATATCCAAGCTGCAGGAAGTGCTGCCAGCAGATTCACTACTTTTGATGATGCTCCTACATTCAAAGCTTATCCAAACCCAGCTCACGGACGAACTACCGTATCTGGAACAACAGATTCTGACAAACTTACACTTGTATTGACTGATATCAACGGTGTAGGATTGAGAAAAGAAGTGTTGAACACTGAAACTGGAAACTTTAACAAGACAGTGAACCTGGATGGTTTGAAGCCTGGTATGTACCTTCTTTATATCGTAAATGAAGATGGAGATCGTACAGTTAGAAGAATTATGGTGAAATAACCCAAATTTTCACTTTTCATAAGAAGGCTGCTCTCTTCATTGAGGGCAGCCTTTTTTATTTTATAAACTCTCTCCCACCATCAATATTCCAAATCTTACCCTTCGTGAATTTGGGTCTGGTTTTGTAGCTGTTACCTTGTATATTCGGCGATACAACAACACTCAAAACTATTCAAATGATGAACAAACATTTACTTTGGAGCATTCTACTAGCTTTTGGCTTATGGTCTTGCGGGGGCAAGAGCCCTTCTAATGAAAACAATAGTTCCAATAACTCCACTAATACACAAGATTCTGCTACTCAGCATACTACCACCACTAACTCATCTAATACTGGAACAGAACAGCCTTCTGGTGATGATGAAAAGCCTGACGATGCCACAACGAATGCTGTAACCACAGTAAAAGGTTATTTTGAAGGTTTAACCAATGGAGATTATGAAGCAGCAGCCAGCAATTTTGCCAATAAAGTAGATTTGTGGATTACAATAAAAAATACAACTCCTAAAGCCATTGCTACAGAGGCCAAGCGTTTTTTGAGCACTAAAGAAAATGTAAAATATACCCCCAATCTGGCGGGAATGGCTTTTAAAGATAACAAGGCTCGGGTAGTAGTACGCCAGGAATGGAAAAACTATGATGTTACGCTGGAAGTGTTGCTTGAATTGGATGATGCTGCTAAAATTAAATCTTATAAAGAAGGTAAGATTTATAAAATGAAAATTGTAAAGCCCTCAGCACTGGAAGCTTACCTGTCTAAAATCAGCCAATTCAATTACCCTGTAAAAGTGAGTAGTAGCCAGTTTAGTAATTTTAAAGACATGGGTATTGAAGGGAAGCAGTTGCTCATCGGAGAAAGCTTTCCAGGTGAAAACTTTCAGGATGTAGGATATTTCAATATCAGTGGCGACCTAGTGGGTATCTTGCATGTACGAGGCTATCGTAGTTCGCAAGAATTTATTTTGGGCGTATTTAATCGCAAATCTGGTAAAATGTTGAGCCTGCAATCGATTGGATTTATGGGTGGCAGTCATGTGCTTAGTGGGTACAATACCAGTTGCAATATCGAAATCAATAACGATGGTAGTATTGTAAACAACTGGAACAATACCGAAAAATCGCCGATAGATGGCAGCATCAAAAAATCCTCCGGCCAAACCCTATTTCAGGTAACTCCTAATGGGCAGATCAAAAGAAACTAACCCTTCAACGCTGCTTTTTTAGTAATACAAACATTCGAATTATGAAAACAAAAACTCTATTTACACTACTCTTAAGTGCCTGTTGTACATTAGCAGTCCAGGCACAGTTCAACCAAGATGATTTGATAGGTATTTGGCAAATCAATACCGTAAAAGCGCTTAAAAGTATGCCAGAGGCTCGTAAGGAAAAAATGGACGCCAACGGTGAAATGCTCGCTATGATGTTTTTGACTGCTACTATGGAGTTTCGAAAAGATGGCACTTCTATCTCAAAAGGCCCTTCTTTTTCAAAAAAGGAAAAAGTGACCAAAGGAAAATGGAAGCTTGAAGGTGATCAGTTAAGTGTAACAAACGAAGGTGGTAAAACTCGCACAATGCGACTGGTATCATTGGCTTCAGATCATTTTATAGTAGATAATCCCAAACAAGGTAGGCAGCAGGTAGAGTTTATATCATTAAACCCCATCTTAGAAGAGATGACACAAACCAATAAAGTGAAGGCCACCAAGAAACAATTGATAGGTGATTGGACTTTGTCGGCGGTAGAAAACCAAGGTAGAACTTTTGTATTTGGAGTTACTTATACTTTGGCCAAAGATGGCACCCAAAAGCTTACCACCGTGCTTGGGCAAACTGATTCTAAGAAAAACGGCTCCTGGAAAATGATGGGAAACAATTCGTTTGAGGTAAAGACCTCTAAGGAAACCAATACTTTTAAAATTGTATACTTTACTCCTGATAGAATGATTGCCATTGATAAAAAAGGAGATAAGGCCATGTTTGACCGCAAGAAGTAATCATTTTCTTATATAAATATTAAGCCATTGGATAATTACTATCTAATGGCTTTTTAATGCTGATCAATTAACCACTATTGCCTCCTCTTTAATACATCTACAATAAATCTTCGTTTTCAACAACGTTGCCTTATCTTTTATTTTCACCACTTGTATAGTATATTAGTAGCTGTCAAATAAACTAGCAGCCACTTTTAAAGCTTCATCCACACATACTTTTTAGTAAATCCATTACTAAACAATTCTTATCCACAGCCACAAGCAAACTAAATATTTCTAACGATTAAAGGTGCAATATTATCCTTAGTATTCCCTTCACTGCTTATTAAGTATCAATAAAAAAGATAATAATGATCAACTCAGAAGAGCTATTTCAAAAGTTTCTCCTATTACTTTATTCTACCGACGAGGCCAATGTAGCACTGGCACTGGAAATGGCCAAAGACATTGACCACCCCCAGGTAAAACGAATATTAAGGCAGTATTTACTTCTCATGCGTCGTTGGGTAGATATTGGCTTAGATATAAATGACCCTCAGTTAATCAGCCGTTTTAATGCTCCTAACCTGGATTTATCTGAACAAGTTGTTGGGGAGTTGGCACCAGAAATCGGGGTTTTAAAAAACCTGGTCAACCTGAATTTGCAAAGCAACAATTTTTGGATGTTGCCAGATGGTATCACAACGTTGTGTCAGCTTCAATACCTCAACCTATCAGAAAATGACCTATCTTATTTACCTGATGATATGGGTAAACTAAAACAACTTAAGCATCTCAATCTCGCAGAAAATGACTTTAGCGTGTTTCCTGCCCAACTAAGAGATTTGCCTCAACTCGAGGTACTTTCATTCAACAATAATTATTTGGAAGAACTACCTGAATGGCTGGGCGAGTTAAGAAATTTGAAGGCATTGGATTTGTCCAATAATCAATTGAGAGCATTACCTGTTGGGTTAGGCCACTTAAAATCGCTTGAATCTCTGCTGCTTAACAATACCCTCATCGAAGAAGTACCATCTGAAATCAAAAACTTAAAAAATCTTAAACACATTTGTTTGCCAAAAATACACCTAAGCGCTACGGCATTGGCCAATTTAGCGCCTTTATCGGCTTGGGCAATGGTAGCAGTACGGTAAAGTATTGCCTACTCCTGCTTCATTCTAATAAAACGATTTGAAAAATAGTTTGGTAAGGTACTGTTCAACGCTAGATAATCTTATAATTACGATATTCTCCAATGCGCCACCCAGTGAGTTTTTCTACAAAGGTTAGGAAAGCAATACGGGGTGAATAGTTCTTTTTAGATAAATCGTGGTCAAACTTCCAGTTCATTTTGTCTATGCGCGGCTGCATGACTTTAGGATGTGCTTCTTTGAATAAAGCTAAAGAGTCTATTTCTGAATAATCAAATTCGCTGGCATTGCCCACAAACTCTTGCACTTCTTCATCGCTTTTCCACAAACTATGAAATGCGCGTTGTTTGGCTTGTTGCTTATCTGGCTCACGTACCCAGCCATAATGATAGACAAAAGCGTCGATAAATTTTACGCGTAGTTTATCATTGGGCTTTTTTCTAAAGCCTTGAGCATCACGGTAAGCAAAAATATCGGGGCGATTACGCACGACTCTAATTTCTCGTCGGTACCAAACACGTGAATCTGCTACATAATCGTATGAGCCATAAAAGTGCTTGTATTTCAAGAGTAAACCATCTACGTTGGGGTTGTCTTTGTGTTCCAACATGGCTTGTTTTATAGTATCCAGGTATTTTTCGTGAATTACTTCATCCCCCTGAATATAAAAAGCCCAATCTGAATCCTCCGCAATCTGGGCAAAAGCTTTGTCGGTTTCTACAGCCAATACCCTCCCTCCTTCTCTCAAACTATCGTCCCATACGGTCTCTATGATTCTAATCTTAGGAGAATTAATGGATTTGATGAGTTCCAAAGTATCATCTTCAGACTTACCAATTGCAATGACAAACTCATCGCAAATAGGCAATACTGAAGTAATGGCTTCGATAATGGGGTAGTCTAACTTTACCGCGTTGCGGACAAAACTAAATCCAGAAACTTTCATTGTTTACTCTAGTGTTGTATTGCTTTATTGTTCTATTGCTAACTTTTATACAGCCGTATTTGAAACCGTACACTTTTTTATATTAGGCAATGCTTGAGTTTGAGGATAGTTTTACAGCATAAACATAACTACTAATCTGCCAGATTGTAAGGCAAAATTTAGTTCCGTGTAACTCAACAGCCGTTCATTTTTTTCAATAGCTAAAAAAACGAACCAAAAAAAGCCACCGCTGTAGTTTGATCGCTAAAATTTATTGCATTGCGCCTAAACAGCTCAAACATTCCCTCGTAACCTCGGTCAGTGATCTGTTTTTAACGGCTTCATTGCATAAATGTCTTAACGCTAACAAACTAAGGCGGAAAGAAAGCCCCTGCGATTCAAGCACTTTTTATGCTTGATGAAAAACATCAGAATGCAAGTCGCAACAAATAAAAATTAATGTACTGTTTTGAAACAGTCGTATCTCAACCTTTTAACAATCTAACTATTCTATTTACAATATTCGGCTACTTTGCCGTCCGCCTGTGGGTGATTAAGGTTGGCTGCTTGTTGCAAGTGTCCACAACCATCATCTTTTTTATCCGTCAACAATTCCGCCATACCCAATGCATACAAAGCTTTGGCAAAACGCGCATCCAATGCTATACATGCTCTAAAATCATCCATGGCTTCTTTGTATTTCTTTTGATTATATAAAATATTACCACGGTTGAAATACGCATTCTTGTTTTTCTTAGTACGCTTGATCACCTCATTGAAATCTTTCAAGGCAGCATCGTATTGTTGTAGTTGCGCATTTACTACCCCTCTATTTAGATAAGCATCAGTGATCTCACCATTGAGCTTGATGGCTTGAGTATAATCTGTCAAAGCCCCTTTCACATCATTGGTTTCCCGCTTTACATTTCCGCGGTTCAAAAAGGCTTTATAATCTTTGTTGTCTAACTTGATGGCTTGGTTAAAATCCTGCAAAGCATTGTCATAATCCTGAAGGTTAAAATAGGCTGCTCCACGGGCATTGAATGCGCCCTGATTTTTTGAATTTTTCTCCACCGCCCAGTTAAAATAGCGTAAGGCTTCTTTAAAATTGCCTTGTGACATAAAGGTGCGCCCTTTTTCCAAAAAAGCGTCCGAAGATTTACTGCAAGCACCCAGTAAAATTATTCCACTTATAAAAACTATATATTGAGTCAATTTTTGCATATTTCTCACCAATTTTCTGACACGTTTACTAAGCTCTAAAGCAAAAAAGCTTTGCTAAACTCAATCGTTCAACAAAGCTTTAAATAAATTGGTTATGAAAAAAATATTTTAAGAGATTTTACTTTTCAGTGATTACTACTCAAGTAATGCTTTGCGCCACTTTTTGTTTTTCACTTAAGCACTATCTCCTCCTTTGGCAATAGAACCTCGCATATCGGTATCGGCCTCGATATTTTTCATACGATAATAATCCATTACACCTAAGTTTCCACTAGAAAAAGCCGCAGCCAATGCCTTGGGTACTTCAGCCTCCGCTTCAATTACTTTAGCACGAGCTTCTTGTGCTTTTGCAATCATTTCCTGCTCGTTTGCAACCGCCATCGCTCTTCTTTCTTCCGCTTTTGCGTTGGCGATCTTCAAATCGGCCTGTGCTTGCTCGGTTTGTAGTTTTGCTCCAATGTTTTCTCCAATATCTATATCGGCAATATCAATAGACAGGATTTCAAAAGCAGTACCAGCATCCAAGCCTTTTTCTAATACAAGTTTTGAAATACCATCAGGATTTTCTAACACCTCTTTGTGGTTTTGAGAAGAACCAATAGAGGTTACGATTCCTTCTCCTACCCGGGCAATGATGGTGTCTTCGCCAGCACCCCCAACCAATTGGGCAATGTTGGTTTTTACAGTTACTCGAGCTTTAGCAATCAATTGGATACCATCCTGAGAAACAGCCGCTACAGGTGGAGTATTGATCACTTTAGGGTTTACCGAAGTTTGTACTGCCTCAAATACGTTTCGTCCAGCAAGATCAATCGCGGTAGCCTGCTTAAACGATAGCTTAATGTTGGCTTTGTTGGCCGAAATCAAGGCCTTGATCACTGAGGGTACATGCCCTCCAGCCAGATAGTGGGTTTCCAGATCAGAAGAGGTTACTTCTAATCCAGCTTTGGTAGCCGTAATGAGCGAGTTTACAATGGTACTGGGTGGTACTCTACGAATACGCATAAATACCAACTCGAATAAACTGATTCTCACTCCTGAGAATATCGCCGTTATCCAGAGATTGACCGGTACAAAGTATAAAAAGGCAAAAAAGCCTATTACTCCAGCTACTATAATGGCAATTATAGATGGTTCCATGCTTAATTTATTTGTTTTTGTTAGTTATTTCTAAATGCGGAAGTCATATCGACTTAGTACTAAACATAAGAATTGTTGGGCATTTTTCAAATGAATCGCTTGAAAATAACCCGCAAACGCCGTTCCTTCGCAGCTTGATAATCAGAATATTTACTTGCTTATGGAAAATCAAACCACTGGTTCTTCTACTACTCTCCAAAAAGGCGCTATTATATTACGATCACTACAAGAAGCTGATGCTCCTGACTTGGCTCGTCATGTCAATAACAAGAAAATTTGGGACAATGTGCGGGACTATTTACCTTTTCCTTATACTGAAAAAGATGCAGATGAATTTATTGCTTTGGTAAAAGGGCAAGACCCTGTTTTGACTTTTGGAATTACATATGCGCAAAAAATATGTGGCGTGATTGGGCTTGAGGTTCAGCAAGATGTTTATAAAAAATCGGCGGGGTTTGGTTATTGGGTATCTGAAGAATACTGGGGCAAAGGCATTGCTTCTACTGCCTTGGAGCTTATCACTCATTATGGATTGTACCAGTTGGGCTATATTCGTCTTTTTACCTCGGTATTTGAATACAACTTGGCCTCAATGCGGGTGTTGGAAAAAAATGGTTATATAAAGGAAGGTATTTTCAAAAAAGCCATCTTCAAAAATAACCAAATTTGGGATGAACATCGGTACGCCATTGTAAGGGAAGATTAGTTAAGAGTATGAAGTCGTCTCGACTTTTAATAATGAACTACAAACAGCTCATTTTGCCCCCTAACTTTGAGATTTTTTATCCCCGTAGCGCTGCTATGACTCAAAAAAATCTCTTCGTTATCGAACAAAAGCAGCTATTTTTAACAACATCCAAAAAGTCGAGACGACTTCTATGTTTAAAAATTATAATCTGGGTTAAAAAAGCGATTTTTACGCACTGATTTTAGCAATTTTTGCAGCAATAGCTTGCATCTCGCAGGCTGGCTCAACATCCACTGGATGTTGCCATACTTAAAAATGTGCTTCATCAGCACAAAAAACTCATCATTTTTAATTCCAAAGACAAAATTTAAACATACTCTAATAGTTGTTGGTATAGTTAAACACCAACAACTACTCATTTCAGCTACCGCTATAGTTTCAAAATAATGTCAGATGTTGGCTTGCACATACAAGTTAATATGTATCCATTCGCTTTTTCATTGTCTAACAATGCGATCTGCTCTTGATCTATCCAAGTAACCTCTCCTTGCTCTAACTTTACTTTGCAGGTACCACACTGTCCCATTCGGCAAGCAAAAAGCAATACTTGGTTTTGACGAATGGCTGCATCTAACAAAGACTCTGAAGTGTAAGCCTCATAACTTTTACCTTTAATATGAATGGTGTGAATCGCTCCAGTGAGCTCGGTAGCCTGTTGGGCAAACTCTTCCTGAATTACCCGTGAAGCATCTACCCCAAGCGTGTGAAGCACTCTTTGAGAAGCTTCCATCATAGGAGTTGGTCCGCAGATATAATACACTCCTCTGCCATTGATCTTTGCCAAAAATTGCTTTTGATGTGCATCATCTAATAACTCATAGCAAATATCTAATTTAAAACGCTTAAGGTATTGTCGCTGTAATTCATTCAGGGCATCACGAAACATTACGTCGTTTTTGCTACGACACCCATACAACAAATACACTTGTTGGTATCCTTCTTCCAAAGCTTGGTAAATCATCGCTAAGATGGGGGTAATACCGCTTCCTCCTGCAATAAACGTTTGGGTAACTTGACGTTCAGATTTTTGTAATTTAAAACTTCCAAAAGGGCCTGAAACATTTATTCTATCTCCTTCCTTAATTGTATCTAACAATTTATTAGACAACAATCCGCCTTTTACTCGTTTAACCCCTACCGTCAGTTGACCGCTTGAGGGCGCGCTACAAATAGAATAACAACGACTTATCTTATATCTGCCTACTTTGCGGCTCAAAACCAAATACTGCCCAGCCTGAAATTTAAAGGCAATGTTGTTCAAGTTTTCAAAAGTAATGGAGGCACTATCGCTCGTAAGAGGGGTAACATTGGCTACTTTCAAGGCGTATTGCCAGGTTTTGCCTTTGATAATATCGGTGTAAGTATTCACTGAGGCCATCAAGTTCAAATCAGGTGTATTTAATCCTTCGATTGGAGACTTTTGCTGCCTGAGTAATGTTTCTATGGTTTTGAACTTTTGCTTGTATTTGTAAAAAGGCACTCGTGGATACAAATGATGGATTAGATGAAAACTTTGAAACAAAGAAACCCATTCCATACCAGGAATTGTGATGATTCGGGTATTGTGATATTTGCCCATATTGTCGTGAGGGTAATGGGGCAACCAATCGAAAAAGAACCCGAGAAAAGGTGCTGCAACAAGGGCCGGAATTGCAATAATGTAAAGATAGGCCCAGCCGTATCCTAAAAATATTGCCAAACCCATAATAATAAGCTGAGTAACGATGAATAACCAGGTTGCTGTTTGAGTACGTTTCATAGCTACATCTTGCGAACCTTCCTGGCCTAAAGATGCTACATAATAATGCCCTACAAGGGTTATGCAACGCATAAACACCGAAAAGAAGTTATTTCCTTTTACATAACCATCAGGATCATGTTCGGGATCGTTGGTGTGGGCGTGGTGTTTTAAATGAATCACCACAAATGCCGAATAAGGAAAAAACAAAAAGAATCCAGCCATCCAGCCCAAAGCTGTTTCTAATCTTTTGAATTGCTTATTTCCTCCCGAAATATTGCCATGAGAAGCCTCATGTACTACTGTAAACATGCCATAAGCCAATATTGCCCCTATCAGGCTATATGCCCAGTTTGGCCACATTTGCAGGAGAAAAGCCATCGTATTTAGCACATAACCTACAGCAAAAAGCACAAAAAGGAAAATAGTGGGAATGGCTACCACACCCGTAAACGAGTCGGTACTTTTGGTAGTCTTGGAAGAAAGCAGTTGTTCTTGCATATGATAAAACTTTCTAACATTGAATAATGCAAAGAACCTTGATAAAATTGGAATATTTTAGACTCGAGGGTCCAAACCAGGCATTTTGAAGTTTAATCGTTGGGAAGCAAGCTAATTTGCCTCACAATCGAAGCCACTTCTTGCAAGTATTCATGAAACCAATCATAGTCGAAGGTTTCTTCGGTAATACGCAAAAAGAAGTTTTCGGAAATAAGGCTTAATAAAATACTGGCGAGCTCAACCCGATGCTCTAAACGTAGCAGTTTTGCCCATTTTTCAATAAAGGCAACTTCAACCGTTTTGAAAGCCTGCTCGAAGCATTTTTTAAAAGCAGGATTTTGTCGGTTAAGCCTTAATTGCTTATTGAAAAAGAGGTCGTGCTTAAATTCAATCAGAAGCTTTAAAACGTCAGGGTCCATTTTCTCACAAGTCTGTGCCTGACTAGCTAATTGCCGAGCCCGTTCGATATGATATTTCAATAGTGCCTCAGTAAAAACCTCGGTATCGCCAAAATGATGATAAAAAGAAGACTTGCTTTTGCCCACTTTTTCTGCAATGAATTTAATATTCAAACCAGCTTCGCCACTACTGGCAAACATCAAATATCCTGTTTCAATCCAAACTGCCTGTTTCTGATCTTTTGACATACGAATGTGTTGCTTTGCTTCAAAGTACGAAAATTTGAGATAAACAGGGATATTTAGTTATACAGAAGCAGGGGTTTCTTATGGAACAAGTTCCTTTATTTTAAAGCCTCAGAAGAAGCATCGCTTTAGGCGATGAGTAGTTCAAAGACTACTCACAACAATGGCCTATTCTTGATCTATTTAAGTCCCTTCACCTTTTTATTTGAATAGAAAATTATATTAACTCTTTCAGCTTTTCTAACTCTTTATTTCCTGGCCAGCCTTCACAAGCTAACATAGAAATAACCAAGTATTTTTTTGCCTCTTTCAAACTTTTTGGGGTTCCCTTTATCCAGGCATTCTCCCAAGGGGCTTTATCATTTGGCACTTTATATTCAATATAGTATCCATCTAGTCCTACCGATTGCACAACTACTAACCAACCACTCGTTTCGTCATCTTTATTCTGAATACACAACCTTTGATGAGAGGTCATCGCAATCAACTTTGTGTCAATAAAATTCTCATTCAAAAAATCGATAATCTCTAGCATATTTTTAGCTGCTATTTCCCACCCACCTTTCCATTCATCTCTTTTGTAAAAATCTTCCAGAGATTCATGTGCTTGTTGTTGGCTTCTTTTTATTGGCATATTTTTCTGTTTATAATATTATCTTATCCATCTATTCAATAGAACCCAAAGGCTACTTTTCACTGTTAGCTTTTCATTCGCAAGTCAGCCTTTCATAAACCAGCGTCGCAACCACCCCATATTTTCCATATCACTGGCACGGAATTTCAGTAATTCGTCCATTTGCTTTTTGATAGAGCGTTCTACCCGCTCACGTACCGCCATTTGAGCGGTTTTGTCTTCAGCTCTTCCCGCAAATTCGCTGACATCAATAGGCTCCCCAAACGACATATACAAGCGTTCAGGACGAGGCAATAAAGTCCAGCCAATGCCTTTGACCAAGGGAGGTAATTCTTCGCCATCACGAATGTACTTGGCCAGCCCAGTATACTTGAGCAATTGCCCCAACCAGGTATTCATAAAATCTTCGGCATCGTACACAATATCCACCGCATCTTCCCAACCTACTGAAGCCAAGGGTATAATTGGATAATTATGTTCAATAGCCATACGAGCAAAGCCACTGCGGTTTTGCCAATTTACTTTGTATTGTTCGTTTTTGCGTTTGAAAGCTTCACGTGCTCCTCCTGGAAACACCAATACATTTTCGCCTGCTTGCATAAGTCTTGTACAATTTTCACGTGAGGCCTTTACCACTCCCATTCGTTCCCAAAACCTCCCCCAACCGGGTACCTGAAAATGAAAAGAATCACCCAAAGAACGTAACATAATGTCTTTGCGTAAGAATAGTTCGGTAATGTAAAGCACATCAGTAATGCTTAATAAAGTATGATAGCCTACAAAAAAGTGAGGACGTGAATTATCAATATTGTCAAGCCCTAAAAACTTGGGCGTGAAGTAAGCATAAAAAGGGGATGAAATATTCTCGACAAACTCTTTGGAAGGAGGTGTAAAGTTCAGAAAATCTGCTTCTTCAAGCGGTGGTGTTTCCTGTTGAACTACAGGTTGACCCAAAGGCTGAGCCACTTCTTCTTCTTTAGGTTTAGGAGTTGTTTTGGGGTTTGTTTCTGGTGTTGCTTTTTGGGGAGTGTCATTCTTTTTCCCTCTTTTCTGTTTTTTGGGCGCGGTTTTATTCTTAGGGGTCTTTTTGTCCTCTTGCATGGTGCGATCAGTTTTTATAACGAAAATACAGGCTATACACGGCTTTTCCTATTGCCGTGTTTTTATTTCACGACAGGAGCTTTGATGCGGGCATATTCCTCCTCTCCCACTTTTTTGCCAATGAGTTCGCTATTGTCCCAATCTTGTACAATTTGCCATCGTCCGTTGATTTTATGGATCACCACGTGAAATTTGCCATAGTAATAGCTGGTTTTGCCCTGATGCATCATCTTCACCTTGAAAAACCCCACCTCATATGCTCGGTTTTTGGTGGCTTTTCGCTCAATAAATTTAAACTCCAGCACGCGTTTACGCCCTTCTTTTTTGGCTTTGGCAAATCGCGCAGTGTTATGCTTTTTGTAGGCCTTGCCCTCACGAATGTTCCCTGGATAAACTCTGAATATATCATCGGAGTGAACTGAATTGTATAGCTTGGCATCATAGGTATTGAAAGCCTGCACAAACGGCTTCCAAACTTGCTGGTCTATTTCCTGATGACTTTGGTTGAGTTGTATTTGTTGATTTTGCGCCCAAATAGGTGTCTGAGCAATTAATAAAGTAAACAAGAGAGTTTTGGCTAAATAATTCATGGGTAGTTGTTTTGGAATTAATAGAGAGAACAATTTCAAAATATTTGTCCTACAAAACAACCAGCATTGCCAAAATATAGTTGCCAGGTACCGACTTATTTAGGCACCTGACAACCTATTGATTACTTCAGTATTGTGCCCTCAGTCTTTTGGTAATAAGCCTCATCTACCCGTTGGCCACCCAAATTGTTCATATCCTGATCTTGGGCGATTTTCCAGCGGCCATTGATTTTTTTCAGCACCACATGAAATTGCCCGTACCATTGGCGCGTTCCTTTATCAGTTTTGAAGGTTCCTTTGTACAAACCCACTTCATAGGCAATGTCTCCTTTGGCCTGACGGCTGATAAATTTGAACTCAAACACTGGGGCAAAGCCACGCTTTTTTCCCGAAGCAAAACGCTTAAGGTTCTGATCGTGAAACTCTTTACCAAATCGTATGCCTCCTGGTGATACTCTTAGTACATCTTTAGTGTGTACACTATTATAAAGCGCCCCATTTTGTGTAGCATAAGCTTTGATAAATGGCTTCCAAACCTGTTCGTCAATTTGTTTGACTACCTCAGGAGTGGTTTTCATTCTTTGTGCCCAGACATTGGTAAAACTGAATAGTAATACCATACCTAAACCGCCTACACTTTGTAAGAATTGTTGATAATTTTTCATTGTTATATAATTTTTGGTTTTGCACAAAAAGAGGCCTTGTGATACTCAAAACCTATCAAAATTATAATTCTGGCAGTGAAAAATTGTTAAAAACACAAACTCTATGAAACTAGAAAAGCCCACCCTTTACAAAACACCAGCTTTTGTATAAGGCAGACTTCCTAGAGAATGAATATCTTACTTAGAGCAAACAATAGTTCCTATTACAGGCAATGCCCCACCCTTCAGTTCTTGTAGTTGCTTTTCATCCATTTTGTTCAAGCCTTTATCCCAGTTTTGAGAAATGATCAACTTCTTCTTCGCAGTTTGTTTTGACATGATAATAATCGTTTTATCTTCCACAGACAACATTATTAGTTACAGGCAACGCCCCTCCTTTCAACTCTTGTAGTTCTTTTTCATTCATTTTGTTCAAGCCTGTATCCCAGTTTTGAGAAATGATTAACTTCTTCTTCGCAGTTTGTTTTGACATATCAAATGATTTATATGTTTGATAAATTTTACAGTCACAAAGAACCAACTAAAGCTTAGAACTCATTTGGACGTATGTTTCAATTCATTGGAGATATGATCATTTATAAGTAAATCACTGTTTATCAAAGCATTCAGAGCTGTTCTATTCGCTTTGGTTTTGGGCTTTGTATTGAGAGGGGGTGAGTTGGGTATGTTTTTTAAACAAGGTATTAAAAGAAGAAATGCTATTGAATCCACAATCGTAAGCAATGCTGGCAATTTTAGTGTGTTGATGCTCAGGATTTGTTAGCATTGTTTGGGCAGCTTGTAGCCGATGCCCATTGATATAGTCAGCATAGCTTTGGCCAAAGTTTGCATTGATCACCTGGGACAACTCATGCGAGGTAGTACCTAGCATTTGGGCCAGCCTACCCAAGGTCAAATCGGCATTCAAGTAAGGTTGTTTGGTCATCATATATGTTTCTAGCTCAACTTTTAATTGGTGAGCCTTCGTGGCGGTAAGGTTAGAACTTTGGTATTTTCTTTTGGATGGTTCAAAACCTTGCTGTTCTCGCAAGATAATCGCACTAATGACATATACGCCAATGGCATACATAATGGCACCCACAATATATCCTACGTATTTGAATAATGACGGAAAGTAGGCGATCATCAACAAACCACAAATAATGATTAAACTTCTTAACCACTTGAATTGTGCAGGTGTAATGTCGGCTTCAGATGATTTGCGAGCTTGGGTATAACGCTGATAGTATAGTCGGAAAGCCCACAAATAATAAAACAAAATATGGCTATAAGAGAATAGCAAGCCACCGTCTCGCCAAAAAGGCCACGGCAACACGCCTGAAAGTAAAGTGAGCACACCATAAGGTACAAAATGCCATAAATAGACCTTGCGAAACTGAAATTGGCGCTGAGTAACCGATAAAAAATATAGCATAAACAAAGGCCCTATCGCAAACTGATGGCTAATGCCAAAGTTGACCAAAAATCGCCAAATTTCCATCGACATGGGCAAGTCGGGGTTGAGCATTCGCCCGTGTACTACTATATTTTTGGCAATACGAATGCTAGTTGTTAGTAGCAGAAGTGAAAAAATTCGGTTTGAGACACTTTGCTTCTTTCTTAACCACAAGAGTACTGCAAAAAACACCCCTTGAAAAGCTCCCAAAGCGGCCATAAAGGTGATTGTATCTATCTTAAACATAACGAATTGTTAATTATGCTATGTACCAGGTATTACACCCGTAGTTTTGCCTTCGCAGAATCAAAATTATGCTATATTTGCTTTAAAAAAGACTATATGCGCAAACTTTTTCTTGTATGGATAGCCAGCTATTTATCCATATTTTCTGCTTTGGCTCAAAATAATATCCAGCCTCCTTCAAAATTTCTAGGTTATGACATGGGGAGCCGCTTTACTTTTCATCATCGGGTGGTAGATTATGTACAACACCTGGCCAAAAACTCTCCACGAGTTCGCTATATAAAGTATGGAGCCACCAATGAAGGTCGCCCACTGGTACTGGCCATTATTTCTTCCCCCGAAAACCTTAAAAATTGGCAACAAATCCAACAAAATAACCTGATTGCTACTGGCTTTAAGCAAGGAGAAGTCAAGGGAAAGCATTTGCCTATAGTTTGGCTGAGCTATAATGTACACGGTGACGAAGCTTCTTGTACTGAGGCGGCGCTCATTACCCTACACAAACTAGCTGAAGCCAAAGAAACCAACATTCAAAATTGGCTCAAAGACCTTATTGTGGTATTAGATCCCTGTGTAAACCCCGACGGACGTGAACGTTATGTAAATTGGTATAACCAAGTAGGTAGTCTCATTCCAAACCCATCGATTAATGGGTGGGAACATCATCAGGGATGGGCTCGGGGTCGCTTTAATCATTACATGTTTGACCTTAATCGGGACTGGGCCTGGCAAACTCAGGTAGAATCACAACAACGCCTTAAGGTATATCAGCAATGGATGCCCCATATCCATGTAGACTTCCACGAAATGAGTTATAACAACTCGTATTTCTTTGCTCCTGCGGCCAAACCTTATCACCAAAACATCACCACCTGGCAACGCAAATTCCAGGAGCACTTGGGTGCCAACCACGCCAGGTATTTCAACCAAAAGAAGTGGTTATATTTTACTCAACAGGTATACGATCTGCTTTACCCTAGCTATGGCGATACCTGGCCTATGTTTAATGGGGCGATGGGTTTTACTTACGAACAAGCTGGTTCTGGTTATGCTGGAGTAGCAGTAAAAAGAAGCAATGGTGATACCCTTACCCTGAAAGATCGTTTTACTCACCATGTTACTACGGGCTTATCTACTATTGAAATTACCCATAAGCATCGCCAAAAGATAATGAATGAGTTTAAAAAGTACTTTGACGATGCACTTACAAATCCGCCAGGAGAATACAAGACATATGTGGTAAAAAACCAACAAAAAAAATCTAAGGTAAAGGCGTTTTTGAATCTATTAGACAAGCAGAAGATTCAATACGAGATGGCAGATAATGAAAATAAAAGATACAATGGATTTGATTATCTCAATAAAAAGAAAAACACCAGCTTTAGGATTCAAAAAAATGATATTTTGATCAGCGCCTATCAACCCAAATCGGTGCTGGTAAAGGTATTGTTTGAACCCGAAACCTTTTTAGAAGATTCTCTTACTTATGACCTTACGGCCTGGTCGTTGCCCTATATTTACAATATGGAGACTTATGCCTGCAAAGAAAGAGTCAATGGTCAAAAAAGCACTGAAGCGGCCAGTACTTACCGATCACCTTCTCCGAATACTGCACAACAGCCTTATGCTTTTATCAGCAAATGGGAAGATTTTGAAAGTGTGCGTTTTCTATCGGCATTGCTCAGAGAAAACTTCCTGGTACGTTTTAGCACATCGCCTTTTCAAATTGATAATCAATCCTACAAAAGAGGTACTCTGGTGATACTTTCGGCAGATAATAAACGGCAAAAGGATTTGGCTGGTCGTATCAATAGCATTGCCCAAAAGTTTAATATAAAGCTGGCATCGGTCAATACAGGTATTGTAGAAAAAGGACAAGATTTAGGCACAGGGAATTATCGTCGGGTAAAAAAGCCCAAAATCGCAGTCTTGGCAGGGGATAATATTTATAATACTGCTTTTGGTGAAATATGGCATTATATGGAAAAAGAAATCCGTTATCCCATTACAGTAATCAACACTCGCTACCTCAACGAAACCGATTTGTACAAGTTTGATATTATCATATTACCTTCTGGTAATTATACCGAAATAGACGAAAACTTCACCAACTTTGTCAAGCAAGGTGGCAAAGTGATTGCCTTGGAAGGTGCCCTCCGAGAACTTAAACGAGATAAGCGATTGCTGCTTAATAAAGGTACTTTTAAGAAAAACAAGAGTAAAAGAAAGCGAAATAATATCACACGTTATTATGGTCAAAGCCGTCAGCGTTTGATGAATCGGGTGGCTGGTGCTATCTACAAGGTACATTTAGACAATACTCACCCGTTGGCTTATGGAGAAGATCAGTTTACTTTCTTGATTAAGCGAAACAGTCGTGTGTACCCTTATTTGCCACGAGGAGGCTGGAATGTAGGACGTTTTGAGAACAATAGTCATATCAGTGGCTTTGTTGGAACCAACCTCAAAGAAAGAATCAATCAAACTCTTGCATTAGGAGTAGAGCCTTTTGGCAAAGGACAAATTGTATATATGAGCGACTCTCCTATCTTCAGAGGATTTTGGCACGGTGGTAAATTATTGTTTGGTAATGCTTTATTTTTTGTAGGGAATTAGTCCTAATGGATGTAATGGGACATTTTTAACAAAAAATCTTCGGTTATTGGATTGTATTTATCGTTTGCATGATTAAAATACAATAAGCCCTTCTTTATTTTATAAATAGTGAGAAGGCTTCATATTTCCAAATCATTTTAATGCCAATAACCGATGAAAAAACTTAGTAAAAATTTATTACTCTTTATGATCTTATTTGCCTTGTTGGGTAGCTTTAGTCCAAGTTTTGGTCAGAGTGCCCATCAAGGCAAATTTGTTTGTATGCCTTGTGGTTCAGAATGTGACCAGGCCATTCATAATACCCCAGGTAGCTGTACAGACTGTGGAATGAAGTTGGTTCCAAAATCAGAAGTAAAATTCGCCAACATTACACCCAATCAAGTTTGTGATCGGGTAAGCTCTAACCCTCAGGTTATTTTATTAGATGTACGTACTAAAGGAGAGTTTGAGGGTACCCGAGGAGGAAAGTATGGGCGTTTAAAAAACGCTATCAATATTCCAGTACAAGATCTAATTGCTCGCATCGGAGAACTGTCCCCATACAAAGACCGAGAAATTATCGTCATTTGTTCACATAGCCGTCGTAGCCCTCGAGCCAGTTTTATGCTTAACCAACGCGGTTTTAAGCATGTAAAAAATATGCTATGGGGAATGTCACAATGGCAACAAAAGGCTAATAAGTCTTGTGGGAAAAAGCTGTGGGAGAAAACATTTTAATTCCTAATTCATAATATGATCACTCTTTGAAGTAGGTTCTCAAAGAGTGATCATATTAATTTATTCGCTTTTTAGTTTCACGCCCATAATCAACATATCGTCTACTTGAGCCCGGCTTCCAATAGCCATCCAATCATCCATTGTTTTTTCTATCAACTGCTGTTGCTCATTCATAGATAAATGATTATTACTAAAGAGTAGCTCTCTTAAGCGGGAGCTTTTAAATTTTTTGCCTTCGGGGCCACCAAATTGGTCCTGACAACCGTCGGTATACAAGTACACGGTAGTAGGAGTACTAATATCGATCGTGTGCAATGTATAACTACGGTCCATATCTACTTGTTCTTTTCCTATAGGCATACGATCCGCTTTAACTACTTGCATTTCGCCATTCTGAATACAAAGCATTGGGTTATTTGCACCAGCATATGTCAACTCTTTCTTTTGCAAATCTACTGCACATAACGCCACATCCATACTATCGGAATTTTGGGTTACATGTTGCTGCAACAAAAAGTCCACTTCTTTGCTCAGTTGGTTCAATATTTTATGGGGTTCGGTAATTCCTTGTTGTAATACAATATTGGTAAGAGCAGTATTGCCAAGCATACTCATAAATGCCCCTGGTACTCCGTGACCAGTACAATCTATCACACTAAAAAAGCACTTGTTTTGGTGTTCTATAAACCAGTAGAAATCTCCACTGACAATATCGCGAGGGCGGTTAAACAGAAAGTAATCAGCCACCATAGAAGCAATGTGATCCTCCAGGGGTAAAATGGCTTTCTGAATACGTTGAGCATAATTTATACTAGAAGTGATGGCCTCGTTTTGGGCATTAATCTGGATATTCTTCTGAAAAATTTCGTCGCTCTTGTTTTGTAATAGTTGGTTGGCACGCTGCTTTTGTATGTTATTGCGGTATAACATAAATGCAATGAAAAAAACCGCCAAAAAACCTGCAATAAAAAAGTATTGGATAATACGTTGACGTTTAACTTTTGCCTCTGCTTTGGCTTTTGTCAATGCACGGTCTTTCTTCAATAACACAATCTCAGTTTCTTTCTTCTCCAGATCATAATTTGCGCGTATGTTGTTGAGCTCCCGTGAGTTCTTTTCGCCAAACAATTGATCTTTGCGTAAAGTAAATTTTTTGTAGTAGTAATAAGAAGAGTCGGTTTGTCCTTTTGATTCAAAAATATCGGCTAGCGCTTTATAACCATCTTTAATATCTTGAGCAGAGCCAATTTCTTCGGCGTCTTTCAAGCTATTCTTGGCAAACTTCAAGGCTTTGTTAAAGTCTTTGAGTTTTTGATAAGTGTAAGCCACTTCTCGCTCTACGGTTACAGTAGCTTGCTTATCCCCGATGGCTTTGCTAATTTCTAAAGCTTTGTTGTAATCAATTAAGGCTTCCTGTAGTTTCTTTTCAACGATTTTTACTTTCCCAATCGCCCGATAGGCATACACCAAACCTAATTTGTCATCTACCTTTTGGGCTAACTTTAAGCTTTGGTTGGCATACTCCAGCGACTTATCATATTTTTTTTCTTTGAAATAAAAGTCTCCCAGATTACCCAGACAAGTGATTTTGCTGATATCATTATTCACCTTGGTGTTTAAGAGTTCCAGCGCCTGGTTGGCATATTGAATCGCTAGTTTGGTATTGTTTTGCTGGTCATAAATCGTACTGATGTTGATGAGGTTATTGACTTTATTGGCTGGTTGATTGTGCGCTTCGGCAAACTTTAAACCCTTGAAGTAGAATTTTAAAGCTTGGGTATAATTGCCCTGTTCATCATATATAACCCCAATATTGGCCATACAGGTAGCAGCTACAATCAAATCATTGTTTTCTTTGGTTACCTCTAAAGCCTCTTTAAAGTTTTTGAGTGCGTTGTCGTAGTCAGATAATGCATAATAAATACCACCCAACCGATTGAACAACATTAGATTGGCCGCATCTTTTTCTTTTTTATGCGATACTACCTTTTTGTTCAACACTACAGCTTGTTCCATCAAAGCAATCGCCTTGTCAAACTTATTTTGCTTCATTTGCAACTCTCCCTGACGCAACAAAGCATTGATCTCCCCCCTCAGAAACTTCACCTTTCGGGAAAGCTCAAGTGCTTTTCCAATGTATGCATCGGCTTCCTTCTGGTCTTTTTCTAAATAATGCCTACCTAAGTTGAGCATAATCAAAACTTTGGTAGTATCGGCATGTTCTTTAGAGAGTTCAGTTTTAAGACTGTCAGGGTTTTGTTTAGCAAGTGTGGTAAAAGTCTGACTAAACGACTTAATGGTTAGTATCGAACATAGTAATATGGTAAAAGATATATATCTCATGGTGAACCTAGCTTATATTTTTCCCTCGCTTCAATACTAAGCAAAAATGTTGCACATTCAAACATAGGTGTAAAATTTCGCCTAAAGCTTGGTGATTATAAGTGCATTCCAAACAATAAAATATCATCAGTTTGAGAAGTATTTCCAGTGTTCATCCAATCATCCATCGTTTTCTCCAACTTATTTTTTTGTACGTCCAGAGGCTCCTGATGAACTTCCAGCAATAATTTTTTCAAGCGGCGAATCATAAACTTGCGTCCGTCCGGTCCTCCAAACTGATCTTGAAAGCCATCCGAAAACATATAAAAACTTGTTCCCTTCTCCATAGGAATTTGATGACTCGTAAAGGCCGTATCGTAATAATTCCCTCCAATAGATCGATAAGCACCTTTGTAAACCTTGAGTTCCCCTTCCTTAAAATAGTAAAAAGGATGGTGTGCTCCTGCATAATCAATGAGTTTATTTTCAAAGTCAAGCAAACAAATGCCTACATCCATTCCATCTTTTAAGTTCGTTTCGTCCTGCCTTAGTGTTACCTGAATCATTTCGTCTAATTGGGTCAAAACATCTTTGGGTGTAGTTGTTTTTCTATTCAGTACAATTTCAGTCAAGGCGGTGCTTCCCATCATACTCATCATAGCTCCTGGAATTCCATGGCCAGTACAATCAGCCACTGCAATCATAACTTGATGCTCAGATATTTGCTCTACCCAATAAAAATCACCACTTACAATATCTCGAGGACGATACATAATGAAAGAGTTAGGTAGTAATTGCTTCACTCGATTTTCGAGAGGCAATACCCCTTTTTGCAAGCGTTGTGCATAGCGAATGCTATCTTGTAAGTTCTCATGAACACTGGTCAATTTTTCATTGGCAGTACTCAACTCCTGGGTACGTTCTTGTACTCTGCGTTCGAGGTTTTCGTTCGATTCTTGTTGTACCTTGATCACTGCCTCTCTGGCTATAATTCGTTCTTTTTCGTTTACTCGAATGCGATATCCTAACCCTAACGAAAAACACAAAATTTCTATCAAGCTACCTACCTGAAAATATAAATTCCCATAATACGAACTTTTTAAAATGCTGATAACCAACCCTAAATACAAAAAGAAGATGCCAGCCATCAGGTAGTTAACCATTTTGGCTTTTAGAAACTTCCAAACAAGTATAATCCCAACCGTCAATATTACTTCTACCAGGGCCACCTGTCGGTGAATATCATGCACTAAGGCAAAGTTTCCACTGGCATGTAAGATGATTTCCATCAACAGCAACTCTACTAAACGAGCCACAATCCAGATGGTCATTACTTTATCCCAGAAAGCGTTGATTGAACGAGTTTTGAGGTATAAACGAATAAACTGTAAATAAAAAATCTGGAGAAAAGCAGTAGAAAACAAGTACACATCAAAAAACCAGCGAGGGCTTTCGGGGAAAATAAATTCAACCGAAAATCCTACAAAATTGAAAAAGTATAAGGCAACACAAAAAAGGTAGGCAGTATAGTAGGCATAGATACGGTCACGACTAAATAAAAATACAAATAGGTTGTACAATAAGGTAAGGATTACCGCTCCTTGAAATATGCCCTGAATCAAGTTTCGCTCTTGTACAAACCTTCCCCAACTGGTTCGGGGTTGTAGCTCCAGGTTAATAGATAAAGGTTTTTGATCAAAATTGTGAAAGCAAATATAAAATGTCTTTTGTTGGGTAGCCTTCAGGTAAATTTTCATTTTGGGGCGATTGGGTATTTCTGGCAAATCCTGCTGACTGACAGGTATGAAGTTACCCGTTTTTTTTAAGATTGCTTTTCCTTTATTGTCTAACTCATATATCAATGCCCGATTCAGGTGACGGCTCCCTAACCTTAATACTCCATCAAAATCCTGATCTAATTGATTCTGAAGAGTAAGCTTTCCCCAAACCAACTGTCCTTTTTTGCCTAAAACAGCTTTTGTATAAGGTATAAATAATGAATCGGCAATAGTAGCAATTTGTTGAAATGACTTGTAAGAATTGAACTTTTGCGACGGAGGTAATACCCGCAGGTATTTATTAAGGTTTTGCACTGGAGTATCTTTCTGCTTGATGACAAAAGCTTTTTGGGCCAATGCACCACAGAAACTTATCCCTAAAACCAGGGTAAGAAATAGACGCTGGGAATATCGCATGTGTTTAATTTAACATTGTACTTGTTTGCAGGAGGCCCTACTGTTTTCCAGGCCAGTGCACCCCCATTACCAGAATATCATCCACCTGCCTTTCATCTGCCTCTCTTCTCCACTTTTCTATAGTGTAGTCCAACATTTGTTTTTGTTCGTTCATCGGTTTTTGATGATTGTCCAGCAAAAGTTGGCGTAGATTTTTACGCATAAATTTTTTCCCTCTTGGCCCTCCAAACTGGTCTTGGTAACCGTCTGAATAAATATAAAAGGTAATAGGCTTGGAAGCATCTAGCTTATGCAGTGTATATTCTCGGTTAATGTTTTCTCCTCCTATGGCAAATTTATCTCCTTTAATCATCTGCATCTCTCCATCCTGAATGTACACCAAGGGGTTTTTGGCTCCAGCAAATTCCAACGTATTCATCGTCTTGCAAAGTACTACTAATGCCATATCCATCCCGTCGCGGTTTTGAGTATCTTGTTGTCGTAGTGCAAACCTTACTCCTGCATGCAAATCTGATAATATACGATCTGGGCTTATAATACCTCGTTCGTTTACAATCTCATCCAGCAAAGAATGACCAATCATACTCATAAAAGCTCCTGGCACTCCGTGTCCGGTGCAGTCAATCGCTGCAAGCATTACCTTACCTTTGTTTATTGTATTTCCTTGTTCATCGTGTTGATGAGGGGTAGCAAACCAATAAAAATCTCCACTCACAATATCGCGAGGTTTGAATAGCACAAACGAATGAGGCAACTCTTTCTGAATATCGTTCAATGATGGTAACATGGCTGCCTGAATGCGCTGCGCATAGGTAATACTCTCAGTAATGCTTTGATTTTTTTCTTCGATGATGTGATTTTTCTCTTTTAACTCTGTATTGGCAGATACCAGCTTATCTTCGGCTTCTTTTCGCTTGGTAATATTGATGATAATAGCGATATAATTGACCAAGTTCAAGGAATAATCATGGGTAGGTGTCAGACTCATTAAAATCCACAAAGGATCTCCTTGTTTATTCTTAATTTTCAATTCCTGACTAATAGATTCACTGGTAGAAAGATTGTTAGCAAATTCTTCATATTTTCTGAGATCGCACCCACACAAAGCCAATACTTCATGCAAATACTTATCTCGCAGCTCTCTCGAGGTGTATCCAGTCATCCGAGTATAACCGTCATTCATCCACTCAAGTTTCAGGTCCTTTTCCAGAATAAATACTGCATTGGAAGTTTTGGCAGCTACCAGCGAAAGCCGCTCGAGTTTTTTCTGAGACTCTTTACGGGTAGTTATATCTTGTACAATCCCCAATAGCTTAGTCGGCTGCTGGGTTTGCTCATCAAAAACAAGCTTTAGGGTGAGTTCTACAATGCGAAACTGTCCATCAGGACGAGAAAGGGTATGTTCAAAAGAATAGTTTTCTCGGTTAATAAAAACCTTTTGAATAGCAGCATTCAATCGCTCTACGTCCTCATCTGACATCATGTCTTTGTAGAGCTTCATATCTGGGTTGGTGTTTTGGCCATACCCTGTAATGTCACAAAACCCTTCCGACCAGTGCAAGTTCTGAGTTTGTAAATCCGTTTCCCAATATCCTATGCGCGCTAGTTTTTCAGACTCTTTAAAACGCATCTCCATCGCTCGCTTGTCTATCAGTAACCATTGTGCTACCTGTTCAGATTCTTTAAGTGCTTGCTCAAGTTTTTGAATACGCTCTTCTAACAAATGTACTTGCTCCTGAGATATGGGGGACTGATCTGCCATAGGGTAAATCTACAAATTGATTGTATAGTTCGATGTAGCTATAATATATTATGAAAAGTAACTTTATAAAAACCAGCAACTAGCTTACCAACTCCATCATTTTACTTACTAATTGCCATCAAATTCGCAATTATTTCAGAAGGCTCAGCTCTTTTAGTATAGTCGGCATCTACAAAACGATAACTCACCAACCCATCGGTATTGACTACAAAAGTAGCAGGTACTGGCACATCGGCTGAAGAAGGGTTATTATTGATCTGAGCAATGTCCACCCCAAAGGCCTTGTAAGCATTTCTTAGTTCATCAGGCATCGTAAACATTAAGCCATAATTATCCGCAATTTTATTCCCAGCATCCGAAAGCACCTGGTACTCTACATTACGACGATCACCCATCATATGAGCATAAGAAACAGTTTGTGGAGAAATACCCACCAAGCTTGCTCCAAACTTTTGAAATTCTGCCAGGGAACGCTGCAAAGCCCGCAACTCCAGGTTACAGAACGCGCACCAATCACCCCGAAAAAAAGATATAATCAAGGGACCTTTTTCAAGTAAAGAAATACTACTTACTAAACGGTTGGTTTCATCAGGTAAATTAAACGAGGGTGCTAACTCACCTATTTGAGGCACTTTAGCCAACTTTCCTGAATCACGAATATCATTAATAAATCCTTCGTCTACAATATCCTGTAGTTTATGAGTTGCCATAGTATCCATTCATTCTTTTGATGTTATTTTCTCTTCTAAAAATAACTAACAGCCTAAATGTTTCAAAAGTTAGGCACAATACCATTCTCTATTTTCTAAGCACTAATTGCCATCAAATTTGCAATTATATCAGAAGGCTCGGCTCTTTTAGTATAATCAGCATCTACAAAGCGATAGCTCACTAACCCATCGGTATTGACTACAAAAGTGGCAGGTACAGGCACTTCTGCTGAAGAGGGGTTATTATTGATTTGCGCAATGTCTACCCCGAAAGCCTTGTAAGCATTCCTTAATTCATTGGGCATGGTAAACATCAACCCATAACTATCTGCAATTTTATTTCCAGCATCTGAAAGCACCTGATATTGTACATTGCGACGGTCAGCCACCATGTGAGCATAAGAAACAGTTTGTGGAGAAATACCCACCAAGCTTGCTCCAAACTTTTGGAATTCTGCCAGGGAACGCTGCAAAGCCCGCAACTCCAGGTTACAGAACGCGCACCAATCACCCCGAAAAAAAGATATAATCAAGGGGCCTTTTTCAAGTAAAGAAATACTACTTACCAAATGGTTTCCCTCATCGGGCAAACTAAAAGGAGGGGCCACTTCACCTACCAAAGGAACATTGGCTAGTTTGTTAGTTCTTCGCAAATCTTCAGTTACTGTTTCGTGTATCTGAAAAAGATCTGTACTCGCTGCCTTTTCCCGCATGGCCTGTAGCTCTTCTTGTAAAGTCATGATCTTATTTTTTAAAAGGGCTTACTCAATGCTTGATACTACAATGTACACAAAAAAGAGCAACAAGAAATAATTGCTCAGAGAAAAACTCCTTAGAGAGGAAAATACTCAAAATCGAAAGAAGAAACGGGTAAAAAATGTTTTACATTCCCTTACCCGTTTCTAGTGTTGGTTCATAGCGTTTTATCAGTTACTAGGCCACTTTAGATCTAATATCCATCAGGCAAGCAATTATTTCAGATGGTTCGGCTCTTTTGGTATAATCGGCATCTAAAAAACGATAGGCAACACGCCCATCGGTATTGATTACAAATGTGGCGGGCACAGGTACCTCTACCTGGTTTTGACCTCCATTTACCTTGGCGATATCTATTCCAAATGTATTAAAGGCATTGACCATTTGCTGAGGCATTGAAAACATAAGCCCATATTCGTTGGCAATCTTGTTTCCAGAATCAGAAAGTATTTGGTATTGTACATTGCGTCGATCAGCATTCATATGCGAATAGGCAACAGTTTGAGGAGAGATACCCACCAAACTAGCCCCATAACGTAAAAATTCGGCCAGAGATCTTTGTAAAGCACGTAGCTCTAGGTTACAAAACACACACCAGTCGCCCCGATAAAACGAAACAATCAAAGGTCCTCTTTGTAAAAGAACTTCACTACTCACAAAATTTCCTTTATCATCTGGAAGTACAAACGAAGGTGCTATGTCTCCTGTAGAAGGAACCTCAGCTAACCTACCAGATTGTGAAATACCATCAATATAAGCATCGTGTCCTTGCGCTGCTAACCCTTTAGCAGCACGTGTTCTTAGTGCATTTAATTCTTCTTTTAAGGTCATGGCTTATCTTATATTATTGAGTGTAAATTAAGATATTTGAGTGCATAGTATTTATGATAAACTATAAAGAACTAGTCCAACAAAAATGATTCAGATTTAGAAAAAGCAATACTCAATTAGACCAGTCTGTCATATTAACATTACCGTGATCACTTTAGTGCCAATAAGGCGATATTTATCTGTAAAACTTTGTCTATTTGTCAGGCTTTGGCAAAGTTTCTGAATATTCTATTACTGTAAATTATAAATTCCTTTGGCTATCCTGTTAACCACCAGCAAAAAATAAATCAGATAATGTTGGTCAAGCATATCACGATCGTTCATGAATCGCGCTTTTTACTGAACCATCATCTGAAAATAAATGTTTTAAATAGATGTGTACAGGTGCATTTTGGCTTAGTTGAACATAATTAGGGCAGGTTATCGTTGAAAAAGGGACCTGATAAAATTGTGAATAGAGATGAAGATAAGAAAAATAAGAACTAAACTACTTTTAAACTTCCTAGGGGTTGGTATTGTTCCACTACTATTCCTCTCTTATTTGGGTTTTTGGTTTGCCGAAGATTTGCTCAAAGACAAAAACTTTGAACAACTGAATGCCATTCGTGAATCAAAAAAACAAACTATAGAAGAGTACTTCCAATTGGTTCGCAATGAGATTCAGTATTTATCAGAGAACCAGACCATCATCAACGCGATGAAGGAGTTTAAAGAAGCCTTCCACACTCCTACTTCTTTGTCTTTAAGCGAAGCAGACAAAGCGAAGCTCAACGAGTTCTACGAAAAGCAAATTTTCCAACAATTAGGCAATAGCATTAAAAATATCCCGAAAAACCGTCTTATCCCCCAAGATTCCATCGGAATATTTTTCCAAAGACATTATCTCAAAAACATCCCCTCCGAAAGAAAAGGCCACCCTTATCACCAGGTCCACGACAAGTATCATCTGGACATCAAAGAGTTTCTGAAAAAGTTTAAATACTATGATATTCTACTGATTGATAACGAAACGGGTCATATTATTTATTCAGTAGACAAAGAAATTGACTTTGCTACCAGTTTAAAAACTGGACAATTTGCCCAAACCAATATCGCCAAAGTATATCAGGAAGTAAAACAAGCCCGTGAACCCGGATTTGTAAAGACTTACGACTTTGAGCAATATGCTCCTTCGGGAATGAAGCCTTCTATGTTTATTGGTGCACCTATTTTTGATGGTAAAAAGAACGTAGGATCTTTGATTTTTGAGCTTTCTACCGCTCAAATAGACTATACGATGACCAATAACCGTAAGTGGAAGCAGATTGGACTAGGTGAAACAGGTGAGAGTTTTATTTTAGGTAGAGAAGGTAAAATGCGTAGTGATGCCCGGGCCTTTCTTGAAGATCCCACCACTTTTTTTGCACAACTTATTGAGTCCAAAACCGACGCCAGAGATATTGCTAATATGAAGCAATTTAGGTCTTCTATTTTGTTTTATACCATAGCAAACGAGGCTACCAAAGATGCGGCGTTGCAAAGGTCAGGAACCAAATTGGTAAAGGATCAGCAAGGAAAAGAAATGCTCGTATCTTACACCCCGCTTCGCCTTCCTGATCTTGATTGGTATTTGATCACGCAAGTAAATGAGACCGAAGTAATGGCTCCTTTGAACAAGCTCAAATCAAGGGTGTATTCAGGGATATTAATTTTATTATTGGCCATTGTAGGGATTACACTTTTCTTATCCAGAAACCTATCTAAACCCATTAAACACCTGCAAGAAGCTACTGAAAAAATCAAAGAAGGGTCTTTTGATAAAGAGATTAAGGTGAATAGTCACGACGAAATTGGCAAGTTGGCCCAATCGTTTAACCAGATGGCTCACACTATTCAAGAGAAAAACACAAAGCTTAATCAAGAACATCAAAAATTAGAAGAATCGAAGCAAGAACTTGAAGCCAGACAATGGTTATCAAACGGCGTGATTGAGTTTCTGCCTATTTTGCAGCGTGCCGATAATAACATCAAGGCCATGGCAGATGAGATTCTTACCCATCTTACTCGTTATGCCAATGCAGTACAATCGGCCATATATGAAGCCAAAGAGGCTACTGACTCCAATGATAAAAGCAGTGAAAAACAGGTTTATTTGGAATTGTTGGCTCATCGTGCTCACAATAAGAGATTTAAAACTGAAAATAAGATTGAATTGGGCGAAGGCCTGGTAGGTACTTGCGCCAAAAACAAGGAAATTTTACAACTCACCCCCAAAGAAGACGAATACGATATTATCACTTCGGCTACTTTTCAGGCCAAACCCTCTACCCTACTGTTGGTACCTTTACTAAACAACCAACGTCTGGTAGGTGTACTGGAAATTACTTTTTTACGAAAGGTTTCAGAGAATGATCTGGCTTTTATTGAGCGAATTAGTGAGAGAATAGGATCGGCTATGTTTAACATGAAAGCAGATCTATTGATGCAAAATTTATTGCAGGAAGTGCAAGCACAAAATGCTAAGCTCTCAGAAAAGGAAGAGATATTACGAAAAAACTCAGAAGAACTTAAAGACTTAAATGATTCTTTAGAAGAAAGAGTAAAAGCAGCTACTCAGGACATTCAGGAAAAAAATCAACGTTTATTAACCCAAGAAGAAGAGTTAAGGCAAAACCTGGAAGAACTCAATACTTTGAATGAATCATTAGACCATAAAGTAGAAGAACGAACCAAAGAGCTGATACTCAAAGAAGAGGCACTACAAAAGAACCTGGATTCTCTCAAGGCTAGTCAGTTAGAGCATCACAAATTGATGCTAATGCTTGAAAACACCGATAACTTTGTAGTATTGACCAGTATTGAGGGTAATGTGGTTTACCTCAATAAGGCAGCACGAACTATGCAAGCACTTGGCCCAGAAGATACTATTGAGCATCTTTCATTAATGGATTTTAAGGCTGCTGATAATAACATTGACCTAGTGAATGAGATCATGCCTATTGTAGCTCAAAGGGGATTTTGGAAAGGAGAACTAAAGCAAAAGCATGAGGGAGAAGGCATACTAATAGATGTAGAAGCAAGTATTTTCCCAGTGGTAGATTTTAACACGCAGGAATGGATTTGCTTTGCGATGATTCAGCGTGACATTACTGAACAGAAAGCCGCTCAAAATAAGTTGCTTCTGCAAGAAGAAGAGTTAAGACAAAACGCAGAGGAATTGCAAACGCTCAATGAATCACTGGAACAACGCATTGACGTAGCTACGCAAGATATTCAGCAAAAAAATCAACGTTTGTTGGCTCAGGAAGAAGAGTTACGACAAAACATTGAAGAACTCAATAGCCTGAATGAATCGCTGGACGATAAAGTGGCAAAACGCACCCAGGAACTTGTAGATAAGGAGCGTTTATTAGAAAAAAACCTTGCGGAACTCAGAGACGCCCAAATAGAACAACAAAAATTGGCTGCTATGGTAGAAAATAGTGATGATATGATCACGATGATGGGCTTCGATGGCAAGGCGGTATATATGAACCGTCAAGCAAGAAAAATTTGGGGTGTTGATGAAGATACCGACATTACACAACTCATGATAGATGATTTTGACATTAAGAACACCAAAGGTGAAGATGTTAACTTATATTCTGAGATTTTTCCTACTGTAGTTGAGCAAGGGTTTTGGATGGGCGAATTTATCCAAGCTACTCCGCAAGAAGAAAAGCCGATTCATGTCGATACTAAAATGTTTACTGTAATTGACGAAACTACTCAAGAACCAGTATGCATTGCAGCTATTCAACGTGATATTACAGGCCGCAAAAAAGCAGAGACAAGAATTAGACGAGCACTTGCAGAGTCTAAGCGCTCACGAGAAATGATTCAGGCAGTGATTGATGCCACACCTGATTGGATTTTTGTAAAAGATCGCAATTACAAATATATTCTTTGTAACCGTAGTTTTGCCCGAGCCTTTAATCGCACCAAAAAACAAGTGATTGGAGAGGATGATTATACACTTGGTTTTACTAAGGAAATCATTGAAGGTAATGAAGAAAAAGGCCTAAAAGGGTTCCGAGAAGATGATCGTCGGGTATTGGAATACGAGCACTTTATTCATAATACCAACGATCCTGGTATCCAGATCAATGGTGATTTACGTTACTTTGATACCCAAAAGCTCCCCTTGTTTGATTCTACTGGCGGAGTGTATGCAGTATTGGCCATTGCCCGTGATTTTACCGACCGCAAAATATTTGAAGATAAACTCAAAACTTATAACCGGGAAGTCACTCAGCAGCAACAAAATATCCAGGCAAGTATTAATTATGCCAAGCGTATTCAAAATGCATTATTGCCTAAGAAATCTCACATCGAAGAATCCTTCCCTAACTCGTTTATTTTATTCAAGCCTCGCGATATTGTAAGCGGAGACTTTTACTGGTATGGTAAGGTAGAATCTAAGCCAGTATACGAAGAGGTAAGTAATTTTGAGGGAGTAGAAAAAGTATTCAAGGGTTTTACCAACGAAAAAATTCTAATCTCTGCTGTAGATTGTACTGGTCATGGAGTACCTGGGGCTTTTATGAGCCTCATTGGCAACGATATACTAAACGAAGTAGTAATTCAAAATGAAGTGACCGATCCTGAAGCAATCTTGCTGGAGTTACACGAAGGGGTAAGAAAAATGCTCAAGCAACGAGACACTGATATGCAAGACGGCATGGACATGGCGCTTTGTACCTTTGATTTGGAAGAAAGAACATTGGAATTCTCAGGTGCTAAAAATCCTTTAGTGTATATCCAAGATGGGCAATTATATGAGATCAAGGGTAGTAAGCACCCCATTGGAGGTCGTGATCGGCGCGCCAATCGCTCTTACCAAACACATACCATAGATATTTCTAAACCTACCACGGTATACATTTATTCTGATGGTTATCAGGATCAGTTTGGAGGAAAAGAAGGTCGTAAGTTTATGAAAAAGCGTTTACGACAGCTATTCTTACAAATTCACCAAAAACCTATGCAAGAGCAGAAACAGATCCTGGAAGAAACCTTTGAACAATGGATAAGTGATGGCAATGAGAAGCAAATTGACGATGTATTGGTAATTGGCCTTCAGGTGTAGCTATTAGATACTAATTTGTTTCTATGGTATCATCAATAGTAGTCTAGCTGGGTCGCTTTGTTATCAGGAACCCCACAATGAATACCTATTTTGGCAGTTTATTTAAGCGCTACTTTTGTCTAAATAAATCAAGCAGTGATTAACACTTACAGCATTAAGCTATCAGAGTCACCTCTTGGGTTTACTAATGTGTCAATTCAAATCACCAAATTCTCTATCTATAAAGCCACTTTTGCCAGCATGCTACCATATTTTCCTCTATAAAGACCACTTATCGCTTATCAAACCCAAGTTTTCACTCCCCCTTCAAATCAATTAATTTGTCATATTCCTCAAAAAGGCAGTTTTTCTTTTTAAGTGCCACATTCTTCTCATAAATCACCGCTTTCCCTTCTTTTTTTGGCCCGGGTTGTACCAGGTTAAATTTGTTATGGCTCGTAACAGTGCCTTTTCAAATTACTTAACCCATTACAACAAGTATTGAGATGATACAATATAAACCAGACCACCAAACGGAAGATGCTTCTTCGCCAGTCCAGCGAAAGCAGGCAAGTTTTAAAAACCCTGCAGGCAGTAAATCGCCCATTCAAAGCAAAGCAGGACGCAAGGGAACTATTCAGGCCAAACAAAAGCCCATTCAAGCCAAACAACAAACTATTCAGGCAAAACAAAAACCTGTGCAAGCTAAACAACGGCCCATTCAACGTAAAGAGAGTAGCAACGATGCCCGCATATTGTCTAATGTGGGAAATATTATGGGAGTAGACATATCAGATACAAAAATAAATCATAATTCCTCTAAACCAGCTAAGGAAGGAGCAGAAGCCATTGCGCAACATAAAACCATCGACTTAGCTCCTGGAAAAGACCAACATTTAGGACATGAAGCTACCCATATTGCCCAGCAAGCTTTGGGACAAGTAAAAGCGACTGGCACCACTGCTACTGGGATGCCTTTGAATGATAATGCTGGACTGGAAAAGCAAGCAGATATCATTGGCAACCAGGCCCAACAAATGATAGGCTCCAACAGACAGGCAGAAGTAGGGCAAATGAAAACAGCTGAGGGAAGTTCTACTGGGGCAGGTGTGGTGCAGAAAGCTGTTGGGGATGTAGCCAAGGATATAGAAAATAAAGGGGCCGAGGTTTATCTAAAGGATTGGTTTTGGAGAATTGCTTTTTATGAGGCACGTTTTTCTCGCTATTATTTTGCTTTTAAACGATTGAATGACACTCTCGATCAATTTAAAGCATTAATGAAAGAGCGATACATAAGAGGAAAAGATGCAGATCAAATAAGTGATGAAATAACTGATGAGAAAATCATACAAGCTTATATCGAGGCAGTACAAACAACAGAAGGACGTGCAGAAGTTGCAGTACCCAATATAGGAGAGCTGAGTAGAGCATTGTTACACACCGATAATAATCAAGGGTACGGCCCTCCCATAAGAGCAACACAAGAGGGGTTGTATAACATGCTTACTAATTATGCAGGCGTAGGAATTTCAGCGTCAAATGCAGCAGGTAATGTCTTTGGAGCAGCTATGGGGCCTCATGGGCAAATAATGATGAGTGCTGGTATAGGAATAGATGCTTTGAGATTGGGGTATTTGGGAATACAACAGGGAGCCAGGAACTGGGATATGTCAATGAATAGAGGGTTAGCCTTAACTTTTGATCCAAGTGAACAGGAGATAAATGGAAAAGCAACAAGAAATACGACTAACAGTACTCGCACAAGAGATATAGTAGGCTCCCAGTTTTTGCAAAAAGCAATACAAACAGGTATTGGGCATTTTATAGTTATGTTTATGAGTGCATTTGGAACCAGAGGCCCAAACCCTCAATGTTTTGATGAAGATGGGGTATTGCAAAATTCTACTCATGTATATGATAATATTTTTCCAGAGGATATGCAGTATTGGTTGCATGACTTTATGGGGGAAGGACTTCAGAAATGGTTGAATGATAAAGGTTATTCACAAACCTCAAATTATGGTATAGAGGTATTATTGTTTGTAGCAGTTTTTCTTGGAGCTTGGCTGATTCAGGAAATAGCTGGTTCACTTTGGGCAAAATGGGATAAGTCATATGGAAGAGATAATTATAGAGAACCTGATATAGAAGAAAGTAGATCAAGTAGTCTTTCAACAGGCGCAAATTCAGCCCCTTCTGTAGCAGAAAGCAGACCAAGCAGTTTGTTAACAAATATAGGTTCAAGGGGTAATTCAGAACCTAATATTGCAAGCTTAGGAGCACCTTCATCTGTAGCCGATGATGCAATTGCTTCTATAAGGAGTAATAGTCAGGATTCAGTTTATTCAAATCCAGGGCAAGGTAATAATCCTTTGGATCACCTTCCTTACTAATAGTTTTTCAAAGTCTGTATAAATAACCTCTTTATCATGGATCTATTTTCATGTTATTAGGGAGCAAAATGGATGATGATTTTCCATAATTGATGAGAAACTGTCATCCATTTATACTAAAAACAAAAAATCTTATTGGGCACTCAGATAAAAATCAAAGGAGAAGAAATTGTTATAGGAGGAACCAATCAGGTAGTAGACTTACGTTATGTGGATCACATCAAACACACCCCTATTGGCATTAGCCTAATGCCTTACCGAGAAAAACAAAGGAAAACTACTAAGCCGATATTGGTAATTCCCAGGTCCATAGAAGAGTTTGCGGATATTGTAAAGTATATCGAAACAATCATTGCCAAATATCGAATGTCATAGCCCCTAAAGCAAAAACAAGTATCCCTCAAAGAGAGATACTTGTAATTGTTTGCTGAGCCGTCACGCTCGGCTAATCCCGCACTTTACGATATCTTTCCTCTTTACATTTTCGAATATTGCCATTGAAATACAAACCTACTGATTTTGAGTTCATCAGGTTGTTGTATTCTTGTTGATTTACGTTTGCATACTCGTAGATACCCCCACGGCAAAATACTACTTCCAATACTTTGGTGAATGCATCGTATGCTATTGAAGTGATCAATGAAGAGTTGATGTGAACGCGATTAAACTTTGTCATATTTTATTATTTAGTGTATATAATAATAAACGTTTTTTAGCGTTAAAAGTTGGCTTTTAGGGGAAGAATTTACAGACACAAAGCACTTATAATCAAGTGATTATAAATTATTTTCAGGATATTTTCAGCTCTTGTAAAACTTTAAGAACCAGACACTTAATATTGTACTTTTCAAACATCATTCAGGATTAAACAAGAAAAGCTTTGCTGAATAAATCCAACAAAGCTTTTACATCAAAATTACTTTTTCTAAGCTGATGGAGCGGCGGTTAAATCGCTGGTTACTGCAGGCCAAATGCCTGGATTAGGAACAGATACTCCTTTAGTATCGCCAAGGTTGGTATCTCCTCCATAATAATACAATGGCCAACCTTTGTAAGTCACTTGCCCATCGGTAGTAGTACCAAAATCACTGGATGCAAAACCATCGGGTACATTACTAATGGTTGCTGAAAACTTAGGCCAGGTAGCAGCAGCTCCAGTGTAATTGCTCACCCCATTTTTATCATTGATAAAAATGTATAAAGTTCTACCTTCTTTATCTGTCAAAAACGTAGTAGTACCAGTTCCTTCGCTTACGGTAAGCCCTGTTTGGGTATAGTTTTTACCATCAGCTCCTACTAGTTGGGCAGTACTTGCTTTTACATCTGGTTCTATCGATGCAACAGGAAGGTCACTGGTTACCACAGGCCAAACTCCTGGACTAGGTACAGAAATTCCCTTGGTATCACCAGGATTGGCATCACCTCCATAGTAGTATAATGGCCAGCCTTTGTAAGTTACTTGTCCATCGGCAGTAGTGCTAAAATCGGTTAAACTGAATCCATCGGGCACACTGGTAATAGTAGAGGTAAATTTAGGCCAGGTAGCGGCGGCTCCAGTATACTTACTTATCCCTGAAAAATCTTTTATAAAAATGTACAGGGTCATTTCTTTATCATCTACCAAAAACGTAGTAGAGCTGCTTCCTTCACTTACTGTAAGTCCTGACTGAACATAGCTTTTGCCGTCAGCGCCTACTAGCTGAGCAGTTTTGGTATTCACGCTCAAATTAGGAGCTGGATTGTCATCATTGTTTTGACAGCTGATTAGGGTTGTAGAAAGTGTTAAAACTAAAAGGTAGTAAAACCAATTTGTAATTTTCATTGAGTTGTTTTTTTAAGTGAAACTATGCTACAAATGTCTTGTAATGAATCGTTTACAAAAAAGAAACTTTACTCAAGCGACTGTTTTAGAATCTAAACTGGAAAAAAAGTTGACCGAAGCGACAACGGTTCTGGTGAGTTTATTTGTATAGAGGGTAAATTTATCGATAGCCATTTACAATGAAACAAATATCTTTTTCAACTCAATTCATTATTGTTGCTTGTTGCATTATATTTTTTGGGTTGTACTTTCATATTGACTCATCAACCATAGGTGAAACAGTCGCTTTAAAAAGCCAAAATTCACCGTTGGTTACTGCCGAAATCAACGCTTTACAAAAGAAGATGTGGGCTTGTTTTGCCTGTATTGGGCTTTTATTATGTGGACTCACTTTTGTCATTATAAAAAAAATAAATGTACAATCTGACTCTACCCTTAAAGAACAACACTCACAGCTTGACCAATTGAACCAACAACTGGTATATAATCAGCAAAATTTGCTGATACAGAAAGAATTTGTGGATGATAAAGTGCAGGAAGCCGAACTATTACACCAAAAACTACAAAGCCTTGTATCTAACTTTCAACTGAAAAGCAATGATACTTCTGCCTATAAAACCCGCTTTTTACTCAATAGAAGTAATCAGTTAATCCCAGTAATGGCTCAGGATATTGCTTATTTTTTTACGCAAAATAAGATAGTGTATGTAGTGGATAAGCAGGATCAGAGGTACTACACGGATCAATCGTTAGAAGAGTTGACTCAGCAACTCAATCCCAAGGATTTTTTTAGGGCCAATCGTCAATTTATTTTATCGATTCACTGTATTCGAAAAATCCATCACTACGGGAATGCTAAATTAAAAATAGAGATAAGCCCTGAATGTGAAGAATATATTGTGATTAGTAAGGCTAAGGTAAAAGAGTTTAAAAATTGGGTAGCAAACCCTCAAGGTTCATTGGCTGAGATTGGAAGTTAATTGGGGCTGGCAAATAAAAAAAGCGCGAATAAAACTATCCGCGCTTTTGTGATCACTTATCCTCCGTTTTTGGTTGAGAGGAGAACACCTGCCTGTGTGGGTAATAGTGATCATAAGACAGGTTGTGGCAAATTATAGGGATAATGCATAACTGATTATTAAACCTTCGTTACAATGTGAACATTAATGTCTGCGTGCTTGCTGTAGCGTTTGAAAAACCTTATGATCGATTTCTCCTATCTGCTCGGCCTTGTCTTTTTGCCCCTTGCCTTGCAAATAAGTTTTGTAGTAAATAAGAGCCAATGAAATTTCCTGAAGCTCATTGACTGATGCCATCATAAATGGCCAATTAGATGTACTTTCCTGAAATATACTTTCTTTTGCTTCATTGTTTTGTTGTTCTAATGCTTGTTGGTTCGTCTTTCCTTGGTCTGATGCCTCGCTGGCTAATTTTTCTTCCTGCGATAATGCCAACTCCACAACTTCTTCCTCTGTTTTTACTACAGATGGCGTCATTGTTTCGTTCCGAGAATTTTTCATTTGCTCACTTTGAAAAAAAATTAATTGTGTACCATTGGGTAAAGGAATTCTGATTTCGCTCATAATGTTAAATAGTTAGAACATTGACATTTAATGTTAATTATATTAGCAAAAATAACGCTATTATTAAATTTTAACAAAAATCCTGCTAATTATTTTGGCAAAAATACATATTTGATATTTATGTTAACTTCCATTGCAAAGAACTTCACAGTTTTTTGTATCTTTTATCATCACTCTCCAAAAATTGCTCTAAAGTATTGATTGGCAAGACTTATAATTACTGACAATTTCCAGCAGTATTGGTATGAGATTTGGCCTATTAAATCAATCATTTTAACACCCTCAATAATTGATTTTCACTACGAAGATGATGTTAGCAGATTATATAAAAATTATTGTCCTCACGCTTTGTTTATGGGCTGGGACCTCAACTATTGGCTGGGCACAAACTCCCGAAATAGATAGTTTAGAAAGAAGAGCGCTTAATTTACAAGAAGACACTAGCGCAGTGCTGATTTTGAACCGCCTCACCTGGAAATTGCGTGATATCAACCTAAATAAAGCCTTACGATATGGTAAAAGAAGTTTAGTAATTACACAAAAGCTTCAGTACCAAAAAAAATACTCGGAGATTCTCAGTTTTCTAGGGATTATTTATCGCAATATGGGCGATTATGGGAGTGCTTTTGAGTACTATCATCGCGCTCTAAAAATAGCGGAAAAGAATAACCAAACCATCCAGCAAGCTTATGCTCATAATAATATAGGGGAGATTTTTAAATTCCAGAAAAGATATCCAGAAGCGGAGAAGCATATGAAAAATGCCATTGCAATGTTTGTTAAAATTAACAACAAAAGAGGAGAGGCTTATGGATATTTACGTTTAGGAGAAGCCCTTCAGGATCAGAAGAAATACAATGCAGCACTTGAGGCATTTTTTACTACTAAAAAAATTAGGGAATCTATGCCCAACAAACCTTCCATAGATGTTCCCTTAAACCGCATTGGGGTGGTATACAGCAAGCAATCCAAATTTAAAGAAGCACTGGATTATCTCAATCAAGCACTTGAAATAAATGTCAAAGACAATAATCTACGAGCCATCAGTGGTATGCAAAACGATATTGCCCAGGTATATTTAATGCAGAAAAAATATACGAAAGCGATAGAGTATGCCAAAAAAGGACTTGAAGGCGCTACCCCTATCAATGCCAAGCCTATCATGCAAAAGAGTACCCAGGTGCTTAATGAAGCCTTTGCTGGCTTACAAAATTATCCCAGAGCTTATCAATATCAGAAACAATTCCGAGCGCTCACTCAACAACTTCTGAATGAGGAAAATGCCCGACGTATTCAGGCATTACAATCTAATTATCAGGTAGAAAAAAAACAGGCAGAACTGGATCTTAAAAACAAAGAAAACGAACTCCTTAAGAAGGATAAAGCTGAAAATCAGTTAAGACAAGAGCTGGTATACGCCCTTATTGGTGGTTTGGGACTTACGTTTATCCTCATTTTAGTCCTGATTAGAAACAATAGACAAAAGCAGAAAAATAATTCATTACTACAAATTAAGAATCAGGAAATTGCCATTAAAAACGAGAAGTTGGTTGCATCGGAGCAAAAAGAACGCAAGCAAGCCCAAAAACTGCAGGCTGCCAACAATCATTTGCAAGAAGCACAGGAACAATTGACAGCTTCTTTGCAAAAAGAACAAAAAAGTCGTGAAGAACTAGAGAACGCTCATGATGCTCTTAAGAATACTCAATCTCAGATGATTCAATCAGAAAAAATGGCTGCCTTAGGGCAATTAATTGCAGGAATTGCCCACGAGATCAATACCCCATTAGGAGCTATTCGTTCTTCTATCGAAAGTGTGTCGTCTGCTCTCAAAGATACCTTGCTAAAATTTCCCCAATTGACTCAAGAACTCACCACTGAAGAGTTTGATATTTTTATGCAATTACTCGAAAACTCTTTTGTTCAAACCACGGTATTGTCTCTCAAAGAAAAGAAGGCCCTACGTCGCGCTTTGTCAGACAAACTCAAAGAGGCAGGCATTGAGGATGTACGCAAGGCCTCTGATGTATTGGTACATTTACGCGCTCACGAAAACTATGAAAAGTTTTTGGTACTACTCACACACACACAAAGTGGCTTAATTTTAAACACGGCAAATAAGCTCTCCAATATATTACGTGGAACCCACAACATAGAATTGGCAACCCAAAAAGCCCATAAAATTATCTTTGCGCTCAAAAACTACGCACATCGTAGCCCTGAAGAAGCAAAAGTAGAAGGTAATGTAAAAGATGGTATAGAAACTGTGCTTACTTTGTATCATAATCATTTGAAGCAGGGCATCCATCTAGAGCGGGAATACGACGAGCAAGTACCCAATATTTGGTGCTACCCTGATGAGTTGAATCAGGTTTGGACAAATTTACTGCATAATGCTCTTCAGGCTATGGATTTTAAAGGTGACCTCAAAGTAAGTATCCATGTCAAAGATCAAAAACTACTCGTAGGCATCACCGATAGTGGTACTGGTATTCCAGATGACGTGATTGGAAAAATATTTGATCCTTTCTTTACAACCAAACCCGCTGGCGAAGGTAGCGGACTCGGGCTAGATATTGTGCGAAAAATAGTACAAAAACACGGTGGCGACATAGAAGTAGAAAGTACAGTGAATGTGGGGACTACTTTTACGGTTTGGCTTCCATTGGAAACAACTTTGGAAACCCAAGAGGTTATTTCTTAAAATTGTGTTTAGTCTACAGAACTGCTATATTCAACTTGTTATTTATTGCATTGAAACATATTTACATTTACAATGGCTCCAATTCCAAATCAAGTAATACTTTGTGTTGATGATGATGAACTCATCCTAACTAGTCTCGAGATGCAACTAAAGGAGCATTTAGGAGATACTTATTTATATGAGTTTGCGGAAAATGCAGATGATGCATTAGAAATACTAGATGAACTGGAAACTGATGGTTACAACACGCTTTTGGTAATTTCAGATTGGCTGATGCCTGGACTTAAGGGAGATAATTTATTGATAAAAATCCATCAAAAATTCCCCAAGGTAGTAAAGGTAATGCTCACTGGGCAAGCTGATCAGGAAGCCATTGAGCGGAGCAAATCCGAAGCTAACTTGTTTGCTTGCCTGGCCAAGCCCTGGAGCACCAGCGATTTAATCAATACTATTAAAAGAGGGTTATCGACAATATGAAAGAACCGGTAATTTTGTGTGTAGACGACGAGGAAATCGTACTGGAAAGCCTTGAGATAGAACTTTCTGAAAAGTTTGGAGAAAAGTACATGGTCGAAATCGCCCAAAGTGCAGACGAAGCCCTTGAGATTATACACGAAATGCTGGAAGAAGGTCGGGACATTACGGTGGTAATTTCAGATTATATCATGCCCAATGTTAAAGGAGATGAATTGCTCAAGAAAGTTCATGAGATATCTCCTAAAACCATCAAAATTATGCTTACTGGTCAGGCAAGTATGGAAGGGGTTACCAATGCTATTAACGAAGCACGGCTTTATCGCTATATTTCTAAACCCTGGCAAAAAGAAGATTTAGCGCTTACCATTGCCGAAGCCAACCGTACTTTCTATCAGGACAAATTGCTGGAAGAACAAAACCAAAAGCTTTCAGAGCAAAATCAACAGCTCAAGGAACTCAATAATACGCTGGAACAGAAGGTGGCTGAACGTACCCAGGAAATTGCCCGCAAAAACGCTGAACTCCAGAAAAAGAATAATAACATTACGGCGAGTATTCGTTATGCTGAACGTATACAATCGACCATGATGCCCAACTTTGCAAATATAGAAGCTAGCTATCTCGAAACGTTTACTTTCTTTAAACCCAAAGACATCGTAAGTGGTGATTTTTATTGGTATTCACAGAATATAGGAGAAGATCGCTTATTGATTACTGCTGTGGACTGCACTGGGCACGGAGTACCAGGTGCATTTATGAGTTTTATTGGGATGGAACAGCTTACTGAAATCACTAATGTAATGAAGGTGGCTGAAGCCGATCAAATTCTCAATAATTTGCATCAAGGAGTAATTGATATATTAAAAAAGGAAGAAAATACGGTAAGAGATGGGATGGATATGGCACTTTGCATTATTAATAAACAAGAAAAAACCATTGATTTTGCTGGAGCCAAAAACTCCCTTGTGTATATCCAAAATGGTGAGCTACATCGTATAAGGGGCGACAAATTACCCATTGGAGGTAAATTTCTGGATCAAACAACTTTTACCAAACATACCATTGACGTTTCTTCGCCTACGATGTGTTATTTATTCACCGATGGCTACCAAGATCAGTTTGGAGGACCTAACGGTAAAAAATTCATGAAATCTAAATTTCGTGAGTTACTCTTATCTATTCATCAATATCCACTGGAGACCCAAAGGCAAATTTTATCTGATACTTTGCGTAACTGGATGAGCTTTCCAGTAAAATATGGAGAGAAGTATCGGCAAATTGATGACATTTTAGTTATTGGCTTTCAAGTAAATCTATAATATTTAACTCCGTTATACCTTAATTCCCCACACCAATATATCATCTCGCTGTGTAGTTGCCTGCATATGCTCGTCTAAAGCTTGTTCTAAAACGCCTTGTTGCTTCTCAAGACTCAAATGAGTGCTTTCGTTTAATAATTTCATCAAGCGCTTCTTTTGAAACTTTCGCCGCTTTTGATCATTCTGGTCTACTAAGCCGTCTGAAGTAAGATATATCAAGTCGCCCTTTTTAAGCCATACCTCTTGATTTTCAAAAGGTTCATTTAGTCCAGCATCTGTCCCAATTAAATTTCGCTGTCCTCTAAGCTCCTGCACAACTGCGTTATTATTCTCAGGATCTTGAATATAATATAGTGGACGTCTGGCACCAGCAAATGTAACTTTTATCTGTTCTGTGCTTTCATTCTGTTTACTCTCTAAGGTTATCAAGCCAATATCCATTCCACTACTCGCAGTATTTTCTCCTTGGTTCAACACTAAGCGAATTAACTTATTTAACCTTTCTAAAATACTCGCAGGGTCACTGATATGCTCCACTTCTACGATTCTATCTAATAAAATAAACCCGATCATGCTCATAAAAGCCCCAGGTACCCCATGTCCAGTACAATCTACTGCTGCCAAAATAAGTTTGGAGTTTTCATTGGTTTTAGTATGGTTATCTACTACTTCTAAGCTACTCGTTCCCGCAACCGAAAACCAATAAAAGTCGCCAGAAACAACATCTTTTGGTCGGTATAATACAAAGTATTCAGATAAATGCCTTTTTAGACGTGTGGGGGATGGCAAAATTGCTCGTTGAATGGTAAGCCCAGCCTTAATGCTTTGTTTAATTTGTATATTTTTCTGTTCTAAAACCTCAGTAGTCTTTACAAGAGCATCGTGTTTTACTTCAAGGAATTCTTTATTGGCCATAAGCTCTTCACCTTGTTGCTGTAATTCTTCATTTTGTGCCAGAATTTGTGCTTTTTGATCGGTCAAAAGCTCGTTTTGAGTAGATATCTCAAGTTTTTGGGTTTCCAGCAACTTATTCTGTTGTTGCATTTCATTTCTTTGTTTTCTCAGCTTTTGGCTGGCTCTGAGAAAAATTACAGCAAACACAACTGTTAAAACCAAAATGACTCCGATTGCACCAGTAATCAGGTTTTGTTGTTTAATTGTTTCCTTCTGCAATAAATTATCTTTTCGCAACAGCGCATTCTCACTTTCCTTTTTCTGGCTATCAAACTTGGTCAGCATTTCAGTCAGCTGCTTGCTTTTACGGGCACTAAAAACGCTATCTTTTATGCGATAATAGATGCTTTGATCTTCAAAGGCCTGTTGATAGTTTTTAAGCGCCAGATCTAACGCTATTTTTTGTCGGTATGCATTCAATAAAGTATTCATATTATTGACCTGTCTGCTAAGGTCAATGCTTTCCTTAAGTGGGGCTCTCGCACCATCAAAGTCTTTTAGTGCAATCTTTACAGTAGCAATATGAATGAGGCCTGAAATTAAATGGTATTTACTCTGAATTTTTCGACTCAGGCTAAGTGCCTGTGTATAATATTCCAAAGCTTTGTTGTAAAGTTTCTTACTACCATAAATCCTCCCAATACTCATATAAGATAGTATTAGTTTCATCTGATTACCTACTTCCGAAAACTTAGCAATGGATTTATTCAAAAAATCAATTGCTTTTTCGCTCTTCTTCCACATAATAAACATATCTGCCTTAGACAGGTATAAATCAGCTTCAACTTCTACCAAGCTCTCTTTTAAGGCTAATGTTATACCCTTATCATATAATTTCTGCGCTTTTTCAAACTGCTGATTATAAGTATTCAGTTCCGCCATACTCATATAATTGATGGCTACCCCTTTTGGGTAATTGATACGTTCATATATCTTGGTTACCTTTTGATAGTACTCTTCTGACTTTCGGTAATGCACTTCTTTCTCTTGTTTAGCGGCCCTCAACATCTGCCTTTGATAAATGAGTCCTAAATGATCATAGCATTTTGCGATACCCATTTGATTCTTAAGTCTTTCAAATATTTTGAGTGCCTTTAAGAAATAAACTGCGCCCTCTTCATAATTACTTTGCATCCGATAATAAGTCCCGGTTCTACGATATCCCTCCGCCAAACCTTGCTGAAAGTCTAGTTTTTCTGCTAATGTCAACCCCTGGTCAATATATCGCTTAAAATCTATAGCGTTTTTCAGCCTAAATGCATCAGCATACGCATATAATGTTTTTACTTGATTTGTATCTTGTAAGGCTTGGTCAATAATGTTTTTAAGGCTATCTATCTTCTTTTGAGCAGAGGCAGTAGTCAAAAAAAATAAGAGAACAAGAGTAGAGTATAGTATTCTCATAAATTCAGGGCGCAATAAATTTTGTAAATTAATTAACGTGGAGCTGTCTGATCATTCCTAATTACAAAGTGGCTGATGTTGATATTTTACCTGCTTTTTTATTGTATATTTTTATGCCAAATCACATAAAACCAACAAGTATATGCTATAAAGAATATTGCTTTTGAATATATATTTCTAATAAAATATAGATGAAGTGAAATATTTTAGACAATCTCCCCCCTTGCTAAAGTTACATCGGTAGCGTAAACATTTGTATTTTTAGCTATTCTTAAAATCAGCACATTGCCCTTTGGTTATCGGGTTTTTCTTCTTTTTACCTAATATATTTCTTGTTGTGCCACAATAAGGATTAAATACGCTACCCGTGTATGATATTAGGTGAAGTCACAAGTGCATCAAACTAATTTATCGCAAATATTAGAATATCAGAAGAAGAAAAACCTTTTCGTCAAAGGATAAAGAATGGTTTATAGCTTCACTCCTACTACCAAAATATCATCTAACTGTTCATAGTCTTTTTTCCAGGCTTCTAACTCTTTTTTCAATGCATCTTTTTGGTCTTGCATAGGTAGTTGATGTATGCTATACAAAAACTTTCGAAACCTTGGAGCCATGTACTTTTGGTTATCTTCTCCCCCAAACTGATCCTGGAAGCCGTCAGAATAAATATAAAAAGTAGTAGGCTGGCTAATATCAATCGTTTGTTTGCTAAAAAGGCGCTCCGTTTCTCGCTGTTCACCACCAATAGGCATTTTATCGCCTTTGAGACGTTCCATCACCCCCTGCTGAATGTAAATGATACTGGTTTTGGCTCCTGCAAAGTCTAAGGTTTGCTGTTTTTTGTCAATCACACATAACGAAATATCCATACCATCGCGGTTGCTGGTGTCGTATTGTCGCAATACTTTTCGCACTCTCTGGTGTAGCCTATTTAAAATTTCATCTGCTTCGGTGATATCTTCCTGAAATACAATCGCATCCAGAATATCATTTCCTATCAAACTCAAAAAAGCTCCTGGTACCCCATGGCCAGTACAATCAACCGATGCCAGCACCGTCTTTTCGTTATGTGTAGTTAAATAGTAAAAGTCGCCGCTTACAATATCACGAGGCTTGAGAAATACAAATGATTCGGGTAAATGGCTCTTGAGCTCTTCACCAGAGGGTAGCATGGCCTTTTGAATCTGCTTGGCATAATCGATACTGGCTGTAATGTTGTCTTTTTGTTGCTCAAGCTGGCGAAATACCTGGGCATTTTGAATGGCAATAGTAGTATAGATAGCGAGGTTACGCAATATATTTACATGATGTGCATCATATGCATTTTTATCAGAGTGCTGCACACTAATCATTCCAATGGCTTGTTCACCTACCAATAGTGGCAAACAAATCATTGAATTCAACAATTCATCTTTGTTGTACGCATCCAATGAGTCAAGATAGCGACTGTATTCATTGGTAACATCTCCCATCACAATTTCTTCCCGAAGGTTAAAGCACTTAATCCCTAGGCGATTATCCTTATTAACAGGTACTCTAAAAATGGGTAAGCGTTCCTTTTTATAAAAGTAAACCTCATATACCAGGCTCTTAGTATAGTCGTCGTATACTCCTACTCCAAACTCTTCGGTAGGCATCAACTCAATCACATTTCCATATACTGTTTCAATAATGCTCTCTATGGATAAGTTAGCAATGACCTGCTTCCCTATTTCAGAAATAAGTTCTAGCCTTTGAAATGATTCTTTGATATGCTCTGATTGGGCCGTAATTTCTTCACTTTTCAAGGCAAGCTCTCTACGTGCTCTTTTTTTAATCTTCTCACGATTGTAAAAAAACCAAGCTGCAATACCTGCCAGCAAAAGAAAAACCGTCAAAACTATATAAGCAATCCTTGTCTGACTTTGCTTTTGTTCCGACTTCTCTCTTGCGCGCTGTAGCAATAGATTCTTCAACTTTAGTTCTATCACCCTGATTTCCCGCTCCTTATCCTTATTATCAGATTTGCTCGAGGCATCATTAATTAAATCTGCAGCAAAATTCCCAAAGTGTCTGTTCACAATACGATTGACCAATTGTTGAAAATTGGGTTGTTGAAAAAACTCATTGATGGGTTGTTTCCAGTCGGAAGATAATGGAAATGCAATTGCCATGCCCTCTCTTACCACGTTAAAAAAATGCTGTCGATAAATTTTCTTCCCCTTATTGAGAGCCTCTATATATACAGGCATAGACATATACCCCCAGTAGTTATCTTGTTTAATACAAGAATCCAGTAAGGCATCACTGGTAGGTACAAAACTATATTTAAGATTAGGAAAGAACTTATTTTTTAAATCCTTGAAGTTTTCTTCATAGGTCGTATTCTTAACTGTAATCGCTTTTAGATTGGCAATATTTTTTCCAAATTCAGCTGTTTTAGTAAATAGAGGTACATTCTGACTGGAAACAATTAGCTCAATATCTGGTAGGTAAGCAGGCGAAAATCCAAATTCTTTTTTGCGTGGTTCAGTGATGGAAATACCTGAAACTCCAAAAACACCACCTTGGCCATTTTTTACATTTTCCAGACAGTCTTTAAAGTATTGTTCTCTCTTCCACTCTATATCTAGTGATACCTGGTATTTTGCTTTAAGAAAACTGGCAAACTCTGTAATCAGGTCAAATTCTAATCCTGCAATCGCGCCTGTATTATTCTTTTGATAAATAAAAGGTGTATTATTCGCATAAATTACTTTTATATTTCCTTTTTTATCTGTCTTAACTTTACTCCAGCTATCTCCTATCACTTGCTGACCATAAGCACATTGAAAAAGAAATAGAATCCCTGCTAAAAAATAAATAATTGAATAATTCCTCATCTGTTTATACTCTAACCCCTATCATCAAGATATCATCTACTTGTAATAAATCACTATTCTTGGGCAAGTAGCTCATCCATTGGCGAAGGGTATCTTCTAGTATTTCCTTTTGCTCCTTAAGTGGCTTACAATAAATTTGCTCAATTAGCTCTCTCAAACGGCTCTTCATAAACTTTTTACCCTCTTCTCCCCCAAATTGGTCTTGAAAGCCATCGGAAAATAAATAAAAAACATCATTTTTCTGTAGTTGAATTGATGTCAACTCAAACGTTTTCTGAGAATGGTATTGTGAGCTTCCTCCAATGGGGTACTTAGAGCCCTTGTATTCTTGTAATATGCCACCATCGGTTACTACCCAAAGTGGGTTTTTGGCTCCGGCAAACTGTAACTCCATTGTTTCACGATCAAACGAAACAATAGACATATCCATTCCATCATTCATTTGATCTTCTGCGTCCTTTTGCAAGCGCCCAGTCACTTTTTGCTCCATTGCCTGTAATACCAAATCAGGCTGAGTGATGCGCTCCTTACACACAATGTCATCCAAAAAATCACTCCCCATCAAGGTCATAAAAGCACCTGGTACTCCGTGTCCAGTACAATCAGCTGCTACCAAAACCACTTTTCGTTGTGAATCTATATCCTGATCAGTTTGCGTAGTTACCCCATTAGTTTTAGTGACCACATCGGTATACCAATAAAAATCTCCACTTACAATATCGCGAGGCTTAAGCATGATAAACGAATCGTCAAAGTATTGATTTACATCTTTTGGACTACCCAATATGGCTTGTTGGATTTGTTTTGCGTACTGAATACTCGCTGTAATATTTTCGTTTTTTATTTCGATTTCTTGTTTTTGAACTTGTACCTGATGAAAAATATTACTGTTTTTTGCAGCAATGGCCACATACGCACTTAAGCTCAATATCATACTTAAATGATGGCTATCATATGCATTTTCCTTAGCAGATTGGATAGTAATAACCCCAATGGCTTCTTCTCCCTCCATTACAGGTACACACAACAAAGATTTCAACAAATCTCCGGGTTTATAAGACTGATCCGACTTAATCAACTCCAAATATTCTTCATCTTCACTCAAATTGCCCGTGAGTAGATTTTCTTTACGCAAAAAACAATATACCGAAAGACGATTTTGTTGGCTAATAGGAATCGTAATACTAGGCAACTTTCGCCCATTCTCATAAATCAACCCAAATACTAAAGCTTTTTGTTCAGGGTTATAAAGTCCAATGCCAAATTCATCTACTTCCATTACCATAGATATTTGCTCATACAGTGTATCTGCAATCTTATCTATGGATAAATTTGCGGTAACTTTTTGCCCAATTTCACTCAATAAAGTTACGTTTTGAAATGCTTGCTCAAGTTGATCTCGCTGCACCAAAATCTCTTCATTCTGAAGGTGAATTTGTTCATTTTGTACTAATATCTCCTCTTTTTGCTGCTCTAGCTCAGCATTTTTCTCCAGAATTTCACCGTTCTGAGATCTCACTTCTGCTGTTTTTTCATCTACCAGACGCTCTAACTCTTTCTTTCGCGCCTTCAAAGCACTCATCCGCCATCTAAAACTCAGTGTGATCAACAAGACACCTACAATGGCCACCAATATCCTAAACCACCAGGTTTGCCAATAAGGCTTCCTGACTTCAAAGTCATAAGTAAATGTATTAGAACTCCATTGGTCCCAACTATTCGAAGCTTTGAGTTCTAATGTATATTTTCCGGGAGGTATATTAGTATAAGTGATTTCATTGGTACGGGTCTTGGGTGACCAATCTTTATCCAACCCCTTCAAACGCCATTGAAAGGACACTTTTTCGGGTAGATAATAACTAATTCCTTCGAAGTGAAAAGAAATATTGTTGAGGTTATGAGGTAGTTGTAGTTGCTGAGGTATTCCAGAAAAAGCTTCACTTGATGTTCGATATTTATCATATTCTTTACTATCCCAATCTACTGAGCGTAAGAATAACTTGACATCGGTCAGGTTTATTTTAGTATTCTTATGGTGTAACCTACGAGCGTTGGCGTTATACTTCATGGCTCCATTAATGGTTCCAAACCAGAGATTTCCCTGAAGGTCTTTGTAAACCGCCTTCCCATTATTCTCAATACCCATAAAACCATCATCCTTGGTGTAATGCTTAATGGTAATTATTTTTCCTTGCTTGTCTAAAACAATTTTATCTACACCATTTTGCACTCCCAGCCAGATATTACCATCATCATCGGCAATAATATTGTACACTTGATTTGCTCCAATACCTTGATCGGTTGTGTACTGGGTAAACTTATCTTCAAAAATACGCATAACTCCCACTCCATAAGTGGCCACCCACACTCCTCCTGCCTGATCACTGGCTACTTGCATCACTAAATCAGTTTTCAATGGAGAGTTTTTTGCCCAGGAAGTCATCTTTTTTCCGTCAAAACGAGAAAGTCCACCTGTTCCAGTATTGAGAGAGCTAAACCACATATTACCTGCTTGGTCTTTAGTAATATGAGTAATGAGATTGTTAATCAATCCATCCTTTTGAGCTGTAAGCGTATCTATTCCCTGTGGAGAATACTTGATCACGCCTAGACCATTTACTCCAAACCAAAAAGTATCACCATCTCGAAAAGAAGCACTTACTCCTCTATTTTTAGGAATTCCATATTCTTGATTAGCAGGTGTAAATTGCTGTCCATCAAATTTAAATAGTCCTCTTCGGGTAGTAGTTATCAGGAATTGGCGATCGTTTAATCTTAAAAAGTCGTGGATTCTCCCATTTTGAGCTGCTACTTTTTCTAAATAATTAGTAGTTGTGGTACCATTTAGCTTGACCAACCCTGTAGATTGAGTTCCAAACCAATAGTTTCCTACACCATCCTGGTACATTGCTCGTACCATATTCGAACTCAAATTGCTTGTCTTCTTATCATAGAGTACAAATCGGTCGCCACTATACTTTGTTAAACCAACGCCTCGCGATGAAATCCACATATTGCCCTCTTCGTCTTCTAATGTACAAGTAATGATATTTGAATTGAGGCCATTCTTTTGATTAAAATGTTGAAAGTTTTTCCCATCATATTTGAGCAATCCATTACCATTAGCCACAGGCATCCATAGATTCCCACGACTATCTTTTTGAGCGAGCCGTCCAAAAACAAACCTACTAAAACGTTTAGGTATTTGAATTTCTTCAGCAACTCCTGTTTTATATCTAAACAGTTTGCGCGCAACATTGCCTGCACCATTTAGCCATATCCACAAATAACCGTTGCTATCGTATAAAAAAGGTTGGATTAGTTTGCCTTTAAAGCCTGGAGAGTTTTGTATAGGAGAATCTTTTAGCTGTTGACCATCATATTCATAAGTTTTTCGATTGGCGGTAATCAAAAAGTTTCCATTGGGAAGCTGAAAAAAGGCTTGGATAACTTTATTGCCTAGTTGTTTGGGGAATTCTGTTTTAAAGTCTACTGTTTTACCATTTTCTATATAATGGAGATAGTTGTTTATTCCAGTAGCGTACCATATACGCCCTTTTTTCTTTTTGTCTTCATAGATGACGTACACTAGCTCTGAGGCAGCTTTTTTGGGTAAAGGAAAATTTTGAACCTTTTTACCATCAAATTTACTAATCCCCGCTAAGGTTCCCATCCACAATTGTCCTTGGCTATCAAACAATAGCCTGGCCACTTGATTGTGTAGTATGCCTATGCGTTTTTTGTCATATACGTCAAAACTTTGCCCATTAAAACGTGCTACTCCTCCCCCATTGGTCCCAACCCAAATTCCTCCTTTGGGTCCAAGAACCATATGTAATATTTCGGATTGAGGCAATCCTTCTTCTAATGAATAGTCACGAAAATAATATTGTTGGGCAAATACATTTGAAAATAGTCCGACAAAGATCAAAAGTAGCCAAAACCTCATAGTAAATATCAGTTGATTAGTAAAGTCATGGTTTTATGAAATATAGTAATTCTTAAGCAAAAACTTCTATTTTTAGTATAGTTACAGGTATTCAATAGAAAGATGCTCTATGGTCGGGCTTCGTTGCTTTATAATATTTCTTTAACAAATTGATAACAGGATATTTAAGAAATTGCTCAAATTAATTGAATCAGCTTCTTAATACCCTATATACAAGATATTAATTGGTTATAACTCCCCTATACTAGATACTAACTATCAAGGAAGTAGTTACTCAAAATTATAGCAAATTTTATACAAAAAAAGGTCTTGAGTAACTACCCAAGACCTTACTATATCTTAAATATGTGATTTCTACATTTAGATAGAGAAACCTAAGAAGCTCAAAAATCCAAAAGACATTAGTCCTACCAGGATAAAAGTGATTCCTAATCCTTTCAAAGGTCCAGGAACATTTGAATATTTGATTTTTTCTCGGATAGCAGCCAATGCTACTACGGCCAACAACCACCCTATGCCTGAACCAAATCCAAATACAGTAGCTTGAACTAAAGTATAAGGCTTACCAAGCATAAATAAGGCTCCTCCTAAAATTGAGCAGTTTACTGCAATCAATGGCAAGAAAATACCCAAAGCACCATACAATGAAGGAGAAAATTTCTCTACTATCATCTCGGTAAGCTGTACAAATGAGGCAATTACCGCAATAAATACAATCAATGTGAGGAAGCTAAGGTCCACATTGGCAAACTCAGCACCTAAAATACCCTCTAACGCACCTTTTTTCAATATGTAGGTATAGATTACGTAGTTGATAGGAATTGTCATCGTCAATACGAAGATTACCGCCATTCCTAAACCAACCGCTGTTTTTACATTTTTAGAAACAGCCAGGTAAGAACACATGCCTAAGAAATAGGCAAAAATCATATTATCTACAAATATGGAGCGAACTGCAATACTGATAAGTTCCATAATATATCTTTATTTCTTGAATGCGTTATTTAATTAGTCTTCTTCGCGGAAACCATTGATTGAGCGTTGCAACCAAATCAATAATCCTACTACAATACAAGCTCCAGAAGAGTACAACATCAATCCATTAGTGGCTAAGCTATCAGGGAAGATTTTGGCACCAAACAATGTTCCTGAACCAAATAACTCTCTAACAAAGGCTACCATCAATAAAATGATCGCGTAACCCATTGCATTACCTAAGGCATCTAAAAACGAAGGCCAAGGCTTATTACCCATGGCAAAGGCTTCTAAACGTCCCATTACAATACAGTTGGTAATGATCAACCCTACAAAAGCTCCCAATCCCTTAGCAGTATCATACACAAACGCCAACAACAATTCATTTACCAGGATTACGAAAGTCGCAATAATAGCCAACTGTACTACAATACGAATACGAGAAGGAATGGTGTTTCTTAACAGAGAGGTCAATACACTTGAACAAACCATTACGAAAACCACCGCAATACCCATTACCAAAGAAGGCTTCATTTGTCCAGTTACCGCAAGGGCCGAACAAATACCCAATACTTGTACTGTAATCGGGTTATCTCCATCTAAAGGGTCAGTAAGAATTCGTCGATTTTTTTTAGAAAATAAAGCTTCCTTTTTCTTAGGCTTTACTTCTTCGACTGTTGTAGTTTCTGCTACGTCTGCCATAATGTTATATTTTAAGAAGGCAAATTATCAATGGTTGTTCTTATATAATTGATAATTTTAATAGCCTTGATTTATCTAATTGGTTTACTTTTTCTTCTTTTGAATAAAACCGTCGTACAGTTTCAAATATTCTTTAAACATATCGTTTACTCCATTACCAGTAATGGTAGCACCCGACATACCGTCTACTTTGTGCGAGTCACTTTCATAATATTTTACACTCTCCCCTACGTGTTCACCACGTTGCATTACGATTCCTTGAAGTGTTCCAGATTCGTCATACAACTTTTTGCCTTTGTATCTCTCCTGGATATTTGCATCAGAGATACGTGCACCTAAACCAGGAGTCTCACCCTTTTGAGCCAAGATTACTCCTTTTACAGTGTTCATATCTTTAGCATCTACGGCTACATAAGCCCAGATTACATCCCACAATCCAAAACCATACAGAGGCAATACATAATACATCACCTCACCAGTTCCGTCTTCTCCACGCACTTCATATATAGGCAAGTCTCTTCCACGAGGATTGGTACGCAAAGCAGAATATTGCTCTCCTACGTTGATCGAGGCAGCTTCCTTGTCTTTGACAACTTCTCCCTGTGCATTTACCACATAAGTTTTTACTCGCTTATTGTAAGTATCTACAATCTCTTTGGTAGACTTGGGCAATTCCATAAAAGAACCCAAAATACTTTTCTGGAGTTCCAGCTTTTCGTTGGCATCTTTGAAGTCTTTCAATCCCAGCGAAGCCATTCCTAGTAATGATCCAGCAATTACTGTAATCAAAACTGTATATATAATAATATAAGCTTTAGAATCTTTTTTCATTGTTATGCGATACTTATGCTTGTTTTAATTCTAATCTTTTCAAACGGCGTTTTTTGTTGGCAGCTACCACATAGTAGTCGATCAATGGTGCAAACACGTTCATTAACAATACTACCAACATAATACCTTCAGGGTAGGCTGGGTTAAATACCCGAATCAAAATGGTTAATGCCCCAATAAGGAAACCATACACCCATTTCCCCATTTCGGTTTGAGCTGCAGTAACAGGGTCGGTGGCCATAAATACAATACCAAAGGCTAAACCACCCATTACCAAATGGTAGTGTGCAGGCATGGCCATGTAGGCATTACCACCAATTGCATTGAATAGTAGCCCCATTAAGTAAGCTCCTCCAAAGGCACTCACAATAATTTTCCAACTTCCCACTCCGGTCAGTATTAGAATTAGCGCGCCAATAATACACATTAAAAAGGAAGTTTCACCAATAGAACCAGGGATGGCTCCAATTACAAAACTTTTGAAGGAATACAGTCCATTTTTAGTACTTTCAAAAGCCGCTTTTACCTGATTTGGTATTTTAGCTTTTAAATCTTTTACTTCTTGTAGATTATCTGCCTCTTTAAAAGCCTGGGCGTTGAAAGCAACCGGATCAGCAATTTTACCTTTTGCTTCTGCTGCTTTTACTTTATTATCTACATATTTTTCACGAGCAGTTTGTATTTGGGCCGCCAGAGCACTCGATTTTTCAGCGGCTAGCCCCAGTGCAGTGGCTCGAGTATATCCATCTAGTTTTTGAACCTTTTCAACTTTTTCAGCTACAATCTTATCACTTTGGTCATATTGTGTCCACACTTTGAAATCACCTGCCATATTGGTAGGATAAGCAAAGTACAAGAAAGCTCTAGCTGTCATTGCAATATTCAGGATATTCATTCCTGTTCCACCAAACACTTCCTTGGCAATGATTACAGCAAAAGCAGAAGCTAAAGCTACTTGCCATAAAGGAATAGTTACAGGCATAATCAAAGGAATCAACATTCCTGAAACCAAGTAACCTTCGTTGATGGCATGACCACGCATTTGGGCAAAGGCAAACTCAATTCCTAAACCTACGCCATAAGCCACAATCACTACTGGAAGCACTACTTTAGATCCATAAATGATTTTAGCCATGAAGTCGGCTTGTTCTCCTAACGCCAAAAAATGCTGATGACCAGCATTCCAAATACCAAACAACAAACAAGGCACCATTGCAACTACTACTGTAATCATCAGGCGCTTCATGTCTACTGCATCACGTACTTGTGCACCTTTAGTAGGTGTCGTGTGATTAGGAACAAACAAAAAAGTTTCGAAACCGTCAAATACTGAGTGTAGGAAGTGTAGTTTCCCCCCTTTCTCAAAATTAGGCTTCTGTTTATCTAAAATTTTACGTAAAAATTTCATATCAACAATAAAAGTTCAATAGATAGCAATCTACTAGTAATATTTTGAGGGTCTTGTTTGTGATTTTTTGACCCGTTATTTTCAAATTAAATGACGAAAGGCAATGTTTGCCTATTTGCATAATTTTCTGCAAATATTAGGCTTCTTGTAAAGCTTCAATTCCTTCTCTCAAAATTGCCTGTACATCAGTTTTTGATACATCTACAAATTCACACAAGGCCAAATCTTCTTCAATCACCTCATAAATCCCCAATGCTTCCATTTCCTCATAATCACGAGCCATAATGGCTTTTAGCAAATACACAGGAAAAATATCCATTGGTACTACTCGTTCAAATACTCCAGTTTGTACAAATGCTCGGTCTTCACCGCGCATGTTGGTATTTAAACTATATTCTTTTTTAGGAGAAAGGAATGATAACAAACCTAATGCCCGGTGGATACTCAATTTGTTTTTGCCAGGGGTAATCCAGCCAAGAAACTCATAGTCATTTCCTTCTGGGATTACACTAATTACATTGTTGTAATAGCCTACTGCACCACCCATTTCAATTTTTTCTCCTGTCAATACATTACCCGAAACAATGCGGACATTGTCTTGCTTAAGATTGCCTTCTAAAAATTCTTTGATAGAGGCTCCTACACGAGTACTATAATATTTAGGATTTTGTAGTTCTGAACCCGCTACGGCAATTACTTTTGACGCATCATACTGTCCTTCTAAGAAAAGACGGCCAATTTGCTGCAAGCCATAAGGAGTAGTGGTCCATACAGTTTCTCCTTTATTAATAGGATCTATATGATGAATTTGCACGCCAACATTTCCAGCAGGGTGCTTTCCTTTCACTTCATGCTTAATGATTCCATTTAAGTTGTTGAATACAGAGGCTACCCCTGCTTCGGTACTTAAATGAACTGCTCCATTGGTTAGGCTTCCCAGGATATCAACCCCAGCCTGTAAATATTTTTCCTGACCCTGAAATACAAAATCGTAGTCAGGAGCAAGAGGGCTTGTATCAAACCCAGAAATAAATATCGCTTTGGGAGTGTTTTTAGGATTGGCCACAATACCGAATGGACGCTCGATAATATTTGGCCATACGCCGCTTTGGGTGAGTTGTTCAATGATTTGGTCTCGGCTGAGTCCTGACAATTGGCTACTGTCGTACTTGGTAAACTCTGCATACTGAATGTCACGATCAGCCGCGATTTTGATGCCCAACGGCTTACGTTTCTCGCCACGAATCACTTCAGTTACTGTACCGCTTACGGGAGCAGTGTATTTCACCTGCTCGTTGAGCTTGTCAAAAAAGATAGGAGTTCCTGCTTTTACCACGTCTCCTTCTTTAACAACTACCTTGGGACGCTTGTTGCCCACGAAGTTGGATGGTTGGAAAGTGTATGTTTCAGGATGAATTGCTTCTCCCATTTCGGCTTTGGCTTTGCCAGCCAAATTTATATCAAAACCACGTTTTAATTTGATAGACATCTTCTATACCGTAACTTTCTTGTGTTTTATAAACTGCGCAAAAATAGTAACTTTTTCAAGAAATAAAATGTCTTCGTTTAGAATATAAAAAGGGGGTGTACTTTTTATTCTCAAAATACAATATACTGAATGTATAGTGCATTACGTTAACTAGATTTTTGCTCCATTAATAACTCACTGTATAGCTTTATGTTTGCTGATTTGTTATATATATCAATTAGTCACACAAAATATTTAAAAAACAAGGTGACTTGTATTTGTAAGACTAATTCCATATTCAACTAAAAACTCTCATATCAATTAAATCTTTTTCTTATGCGCTTATGGTCTTTTCAATACAAAGAATCGGTAGAGGAGCTTCACCAAAATGGCATTTTGACTGCTCAATGGAGTAGGTATCCCTCGGAAGGCCTCTCAGGTAAATGGAAGACAGCTTATCAATGGATAGTGAGACAAATGGAATTGAAAAGCATAGACTGTGGTGAATATGCTCCTATTTGGGCATTTCATTCTTGTATGAGGTATCGCCGTAAACCTGATAAAAACGATGGTACAATGTTATCATTTGGATATGAATCGGAGGAGGGGGCACAATTGCTCACTTTTGATTGCCCCGATGAACTGGTACTTTTGAGTGATTATGGTGCCTGGAACAAAATTTTGGATATATTTCTTGAAACAGAAGCAAAAGAAATATCCCCAAATTTGACACAAAAACTCTACGATCTGCCGAATTCAGAGACGATGGATGGTGAAAATATTCAAGCTACAATACCTTTCCTTAAAAAAGAATGGCTGATAGAAGCAGAACCTTTTGAAAGTTTGAAGGAAAATGCTTTATAATAACTGATTTGTAAAAAATAAGCTCAAAGCCTCATTGTTAGAAGACTTTGAGCTATTAATGCTATTTAGAAAAATCCGAATCAGGGGTACCTGACCAACATCGAGGAATCACAGGGAATGCCTCTGTCATGACATAAAAGTAAGAGAATGTTTCGGTACTACCAGAAGGGGTTTGGATGGTAAGTGTTCTTGATATTCCATTACACTCATCTAAATTACCACTTCCTGACACATATTGATAATCATTCGTATATTTTCCATTGTAAGTACCACAAGGCTCAGATACACCATCACCTGTACGTTCTCCTTCCTTTAAGCTCCAGCTTGAAGTAAGTAATTCTACGCCATTGCCATTAGCCATAGGTGCATAGCGATACAGGATAGGAAATCCATCAGCAGCCCACCCAATCAATATAGGAGCACTAGGAGCAGTTCCAGTGGTAATACCAGGCGAAAGCTTCTCAGCCAAAGCCAATAAGTCTGCATGATAATGATACGACCCATTGCCATCACGCACATGAGCACCTCCACAATCAATCCCTACAGCATCAAGATTATTAGTAGGTTCAAAGGCCCAGTCCAGATTATACTCACCTGTTTCGGTATTTTGAAAGAAAAATGGAGGCCCTGGTGGAGGATCAATCGTTACCGAGTTCACTGCCACCCCAAAATAACTATTGCTTGTTGCCAGGTCAGTAGAATTATTCGCCAAACTTGGACTTGTAGAAAATGCAAACGTAAAGTTTGTAGCTGTGATGGTTACATTTCCATTAGGATCATTGGGATTATCGTCAAATTGACTACCATGTGTATGGTCAGGAAGTCCACTTCCAGTAATTGTCCTCACACCGTTTGCTACTACTTCCTTATAATCAGAGGTATAAGCGGACAAATCACAACTTCCAGCATTTTGGTCGGTAGAATCATCAGTAGTACACTCTGTTGTGGCATTTACCTCATCCTCTTTGGGGTTACATGAGCTAAATAAAACGAACCCTAAAACAATAGGGACATACAAGTAAAAATTTTTGAATTGCATCATTGAGAAAAAAAGTTAATACTCTATTAGTTGAGAAAGTTTATGGGTTTGCCTCAGGTCTTTTCATTTTTTTCTTTGTTGAATTTGAAAATGAGGTTTGTTAACCATAAGATTTTCAATAGCATAAACCTTTTGTAAACGTGAGTTTTGTGGCAAGTTGCGCGCTTTGAGTATGCCATTACCTAAAAATCGTGAAATGGGCAGGGAATGGTTAATTAGAGGCGTTAGCAATACGTTAGCAGGTGTTTTTAGACAGGAAAAGTTATAGGGATTATACAAAAAACACAATAAAAGTAGATTTTCTCAGCACGATAAAGCTAATAATTTGTCACTCTCGTTTTGTACTTTCTGAAAAGTTCTGGTTTGGGAAAATTCTTTATATTACTTTCCTAATATTCCTTTCACCTTAAAGTATATTCCAATGAGCGAACTGGAAGCCAAACAACAGGAAATAGAGAAGCTAAAAAGTGAGTTGAAGAAATATCAAAATCAAACAACAAATCCATCTGATGAACAAAACTCCAAGACGAACCGTCAGGAAAAGCTATTTTTGGTGATGTTTATCACGTTTTTGGCATCCATTCCTACCATCTTAGTACTACGTTACATTGAAAACCGGGTGGAGCAAGTTATTTATTTGACAGTCGGGTTGCTGCTTTTGGTGTTTATCACGTCCTTTTTTATTATAAAATACAAAGAAAGAATACTGACATTTCTTTTCTCAACAGCAAAAACCCAGGTAGATGAAGTACTGGCGCCAGTACCCAAAGTGATACAAGCTTATCAACAAAAAGATGTGGATACTCTGCAAAAGGAAGCTTTAGAGATTTTTAAAATGGCGTATGCCAAATATAGCTGGCTCAAAATGCGGGGCTTTATCATCAGTTCCACTATGGCGTTATTTGTGGGTTTTGGTGGCTTGTTGGGGGTATTTATGATTTTTAAACAGAATGACTTAATCGAGAATCAAAATAAACTCTTAACTAGTCAAACTAAACAAGCTGAAGCTCAAACGCAATTAGCTGAAGCTACTCGTAGAAGCTCTTTAGTATTTTTGATGAGTAATATTATGGATAAGGTGGATGAAGAAATCAGGAATGATACTCTATACCCTTATTCTCTAAAACTTCCTCAAATCTTATTTGATAGTTTATGGTCTTTACCTGCAAAAAAAGTGGATTCGTTAGTACGTTTAATACCTAAAAAACAGCTCTCAACTCAATTAGAAGGACGTATTGTAGCATTATCCCGTTCGCTAAAACCTTACAAATATATAGAAGGAGACTCTCTGATCCTAAAACCTTTAAGCCCAGAACGAGCCCAGTTATTAGTGTCACTAATAGCGTCAAAAGTTCATTTAAAATATCTTTATGCCCAATGTACTTTCGCTTATGCAGATTTAAAAAATGCTAGTCTGCCCTTAGCAAACTTGAGAAAAATAAATTTAGCAGACGCAAATTTATCTCAAGCAGATTTGAGAAGAGCAATTTTAAAAGGGGCATTTTTAAAAAACACAAACCTTACGGAAACAAATTTAGGTGGAGCATATCTTAGGGAAGCATACTTGTCACATGCTAATTTGACAAGAGTAAACTTACACAAAGCAGATCTAACAAAGGCAGTTTTAACCAAATCAAATCTAAAAAAAGCCAATCTAACAAGAGCAGATTTAGGAGGTAGCTACCTTATAGGTGTAGATCTAAGAGGTGCTGATTTAGAGGGTGCGTCTTTTAATAACGCTGAATTAATAAATGCAAATTTACAGAGGTTAGATTTGACCAAAGTTGACTTACGAGGTACTGATTTAAGAGAGGCTGACTTAAGAGAAGCTAGGCTACCTAACATCCCTCAGTTCCAAACAATTCATATCAATAAAAGAACAAAACTACAAAACGCTTTCGTAGATAATTTGAATTGGTTAAAAAATCTACAAAAACAAAAAAAAGATCTACAAGTCTATTTGGATCAGTATCAGGTGGTAAAACTTGACCTTCATAAAAAAGTAATTTTGATATGATCACTAAAATTTTCAAAGAATGGAGCTTATCAAAACAGTCCAATGTTTACCAAATCCGCCTCAAACCAGATTATAAAGAATAATAGGGTAAAACTTTGTCACCTACCTGAAATTATATAAGCTAACCTTTCCTAATGACAAGTAGAGGCTTGGGTTGAACAGTAGATGGGATTAAATCAAAACACCTTTCGGATTTCCAAGACAATACTTAAAAATCTGAAAGGTGTAACTCGCTCCCTAGATAACGTAATAGGAGCTTATTTGCTACGATGGACACAAACCAAGAGGCTTGCGCTAATCTATTGTATCAAACAAGGCTATTAGCCTAACAATACTAAATTATAGAGCAGCCCTGCTAGTGACAGCAAGAAATTTTTCACTTTTAGTTTTTAGCTTTTCACTTAATTGCTTTCCACTGCCAAAGCCAAGTCAACAATTTGTTGGCTTTGCTCTTCAATGGTTAAGTGCGTAGTATCTATTATATGAGCATCTTCTGCTTTACGAAGTGGGTTTTGGATACGGGTACTATCCAAATGATCACGTTCACTTAAATTATCTGCTATTTTTTGTAATGCAACCTCCTGTCCCTTGGCTTGTAATTCTTTCTGACGGCGTTCGGCTCGTATTTGTACATCGGCTTGCATAAAAACTTTGAGTTCTGCATTGGGAAATACATTGGTACCAATGTCACGCCCATCCATCACAATGCCTTTACCTGCTCCCATTTGGCGTTGTTGAGCAACCATAGCTTCTCTTACCGCAGGAAGAGCACTTACTCCACTTACTCGCTCCGAAATATGCATTTGTCGTATTTCGTCTTCTACTGCTTCCCCATTCAAGATGGTCACGTTTTTTTGAGTAGCCGCTTCGTATTCAAAACGAATCTCGATGTTTTGTAAAGCAGTTTGTATCGCCGAATCATTATTGATATCTACCTCCTGACGATAAAAATACAAGGTAACCGCCCGATACATAGCGCCTGTATCTATATATATATAATTCAACTCCTTGGCTACTCTTTTGGCAGTAGTACTTTTGCCACAACCCGAAAAGCCATCAATGGCAATGATAATCTTGTGTGAGTCATTCATAAGCAACTATTGGAACGAAACATTCCTAAAAATTTGGGCAAATATACGGGAGTAGGCTTGTTATTGCTAGGTTTAATTGGCATTTTTAGCTAATTCTAATACAGCATTTAATCTTTAAACTTCTACCTCAATCATGACTACAATCAAAGGAAACTTTACGGTCAATGGAGTAGCTTTTGCCGATTGGTTCAACCAAAGCTTTCGCCTTACCAACCCTAAAATTTACAGTCACTTAGTCAATGCCTCTAATTTTGCTACCTTGATGGAACACATTCCAGACTTTACAGGTAAGCAAGAAATTTCGTTGGGAGAGTTTTGTGGTCACTTTGCGATCATGTACAACGAAACTGGAGGTACTTTTTCAGTGATTCGGGAAATGGGAGGTCCTAAGTATATGTTTGAGCCTACCTCCTGGGGAAAAGTTACTTACAACAAAGCACCTAATAAATTGGCCGGTGATCAACTTAAATCCTGGGGCGTGATTTCCTCAGATACAGATGTACAACAATGGAATGGGAGTGTTTATCCTTCTGGTGCACCTGCCGAAGTGAGACAAGCTGCACTGCGTTGTGATTTCTACCGTTTTAGAGGGTATGGGTTTAACCAACTTACCTGGCGCAACAATTACGACAAATGCATGCAACCTATTCTTCCCAAGCCTATTGATGATTATACCGAAGAAGAATTTGAAAATACCATCAACGATATTTCTATTGCTTGCAAAACCTTTCATAATTTCATTACGCAGAGTGGCCAAGCCCAAAAAGCCATCAGTGATTTAGAAAAAGGTGATTTTACTGCTTATGGTATGCTCGTAAGTGGTGGTTGGGTAAGTTATGTAAACAACAAATATGTGCCACGTGCTATAGGTATCTATAATGCGCTTAAAAATGCACAAGTAGCATCGAAAGAGTCATATGCTATTGAAGGCATGCACTTGACTCCCCAGCAAGTGAAACACATTCAACAAGCGATCATTAATTCTGGCAATGCCGAAGCTGCTAAAATTATAGATGATGCTGGAGGAGCGGATGGGTCCTGGGGGCCAGCCAGTGAATCGGCTTATGAGTTGGTAGGCAAGTCTATTCCAGAATTACTACGAGCTGGTGGCGAAAGTGCAGGGACTGGAGTCCAAAGTAGTGATGATAATGCAGTGAATCCGATCGCGGGCATGTCTACTGCAGAGATCAAGCTTATTCAGCAACGTATTGTAAATGCAGGTGAATCTATAGCCAAGAACGGAGGAGCAGATGGACACTGGGGGCCAGCTTCACAAAAAGCCTTGGACATCCTCAAACAAGTATACGAGGACCTAACCAAAAGCTAAAGAAATATTACACGATTTGTTTACTATAAAAAAGGTCAAAATCTTACATGGTTTTTGACCTTTTTTTGATCATATGACTCATCTTTTTATAGAATTTGTCAACAATGTAACTCCAAGAATGCTGTCAAGTAAAATAAACGTGTCAAAAAATGAACGCTCGTTTAAATTTAACTTTTCAATGCAAATGTATAACTATACCAATAAAAACTCTATTTGTTTACCTTTTGTTTACTTCGAAAACGGCTCAAATTAGGCTTGTTTACTTTTTGTTTACTCCCTTTTTTTTGGAAATCGGGTCAAAAGGCTGATCTTTGAACCATACTAATTAAGACATCTGGAATATATTACACTTATAGATTTTTATTAAACACTTATTACTTAACCCATAAAAAATACATCTAGATTTTCTTATACTTTTTGAACTTTTAAATTTATACCTTACCTTTAAACCTAAACTAATCCACGGTTTGTATTTTGCCTGATGGTACAAACTTATCACGAAGACAGAGACAGAAAATCTCTGTTTTCGTTTTTTATACCCCTACCAACTGTTTGCGTTTTTTTCCTTTAACAAGTCTCATTTCTTTCTTTTTTTCTTTTCTTTTTAAGCTTAAAACATGTTTACCTATATGTAGGGACTAAAACTCCTAAAACCAGGTATGTTTACCTGATTTCGAGGGTAGTTTCAACTCACAAGCTCAACAAAATATAACTTTACAAAGTTTAGATTGACATTTATCAAGTCAAAAAACTCTACCAAGACTTTAGGTTACCCATTAATTAAGGCTCCAACCTTGATAATAATGCCATACTCAGTTCACTTGATAAAGAAGTTCTTAATACTACATGCTTTTGTAACCTTGTTCTGTAATATTAATGGAAAATATTTCTCATTACTCTACTTTAGTTTACCATCATGAATCTTAAAAAAACGAGGCGGTTTCCAACGTCGTGTGTAATTGATCGGCAGTAAATTTTCCAGTTTGAGAATGATTACAAAATAAGTCATTTATTCAGAATAGCTCTTTACATAGTTTTGGTGCTCCCTCCCCTAGAGTACACCACATTGGCAATGTTCTTTTGATGATATTTTACCGATGCATTTGACGATTTTCATAAGCTTCTTTATAAATGTTGTAAAAATTCAGCACCGAATCTTGATCCAGTATCATTTGAGAAGTATTAGTGTAGAAAATAGATATGTTTTCGTAGCGAGATTTTGATTGAAATGACGCAACTGATTTGAAACTTTCAAAAATTGGCGGGTTAATTTATTGGGCTTATTTGTATGCAAACGGATAGCGAACTAGAGTTTATAAAGCGAAAAGATTGGTTATTTTTTCAAACAAAAGATGCTTATTGGACATTAATTGTCTAGTTCAACATTTTTTTAAAATATTATCATTTATGACAATCAAAGAAGCGCAAGAGATTGTAGATCAGTGGATCAATACTACTGGTATCCGTTACTTTAATGAACTCACCAATACTGCTATATTGATGGAAGAAGTAGGAGAAGTATCACGACTCATGGCTCGTATTTATGGGGAACAATCTTTTAAAAATCCCGAGGAAGCACATAGTTTAGGCGACGAAATGGCAGATGTATTGTTTGTGCTCATTTGCCTGGCCAACCAAACGGGAATAGACCTTACAGAGGCTTTGCACAAAAACCTGGATAAAAAAACCAAGCGTGATAAGGAAAGACATGCGAATAATGAGAAATTAAAATAGATTACTTTGATAGGTTTTTCTTTATCATCTTCACATGATGGGCTTAAGCACACTTGCTTAAGCTCTTTCTCCTGTCTCCTACCCACTAAAAATAAAATCAATCATGATTATTTTGAAGTTTAAGGATCAGCACATCTCAAAAAAATAAACATTTTGATTAAATAAATCAGGTTTTTATATTTTATAATCCATCTTCATTGCTCAAATCTTCTATAAAACATAAGTAATTGATATACAACAATTAACACTTCTTAAAACCAAATTAAAACCATACTTACAGAGTGGTTTTAGGTGCATACTTTTGGAAAACATTAAATAAACATATTGTTTAAAATAATTATTCCCCCTACTTTTACAACAGTGTAATATATGCCAGTGCATAGGTTTCGGCCTATGTTTTCAGGTGAATGGGGTGCCGTACCCCATTCCCTTTATTGACTACATGTTTATTAAATAGTTCTTTTATGACACAATCCCCCGTAAAAGTATCGGATCAAGATGCCAGACTCTTACAAACTGTGATAGATTGTATTACACCTTTTTTCCAAATAAGCGATCATCAGGAAGATAGGTGGGTTTTATGGCTGGATTTTTTACTGGAGGTACAGGCAAAACTCATGACAAGTAGTGAGGATATTTGGGAAGGTGATTTTGCTTTTAGATGTTCTGAAAACTTTCAGGCAATTCGTCAAACATTGATGACATTGGCTCATCATAATGTAGATGCCCAAAGGCTCGAGGTACTCAGAGAAAAACTTGAACCAACTGCTTCTAAATAATAGGTTAAATGATTGCTTAGGCTCGTTTTTAGCCGCCCTTTTGAGTATAGTGTTAGTTGGATGGAGTATACTTCTCAGGAGTGCAACGTAGCTAAAGCTTACCTTGTATCAGGGCTTAAGTTACAGAGGTAACTTAAGCCGATGCAATGGTAACAGCACCGAGCTTAAGGTTTCCAGATAATACAATAAAACTAGCCACCGGTATTTTCAGTGGTATTGGTAGTGTTTTTTGGAGGTGGTGGAGGGGGAATTACATCACTGTGGTCGCAGCATCCTCCTCTAATAGCTCTCATTTGAAGAATACTCATACTACAAGGTTCTTTTTGAAACGAATGCAACGTTTTGTTTTTTTTCAAGTTTTTAATCATATCAAAAAATGTTTAAATGATAAAATAGCTCAACTAACTCCTTCTGGAGTCAAAAAATTGAGTTATTGATAAAACACTGTACACAAAAAGGTTCTAATAGCTACTTATTATATCCTTATTTATGATTATAGAATTTATGGTGTATAGTTTTTTCAAAAAACAAGGATGTTTTGTATTTACAGGAACCTTTACTGTTTATCAATTAAAAGCAAATTTGATAAAATTTATGAACGTTTTGCGATAATTAATATTTTTTTTATTCATTTGCATTTCAAATCCTACAACTTTTGCTCAAATACAGCTTAAATCATTAAATTCTATCTCAACCCGAACAATCATTCAACAACATGAGGAGTTTTATTATCCTTAGCATTTATCTAAGCATTTCTTGGTGTGGTTTTGGACAGCCTGAAACCTATGCAAATCTATACAAACTAGCATTTAATGAAGGGGATCATCGGCCTGACCTGGCCATATTACATGCCCAAAAAGCAGTAAAAAGGGCCCAAAGTAATACTGAAAAAGCCAATGCTCATTATTTAGTAGCCTTTTATGCGCAACACCAAGGATATTATGGGTTGGCAATTATTCATTACACCAAAGCCCTTCAGTTTTATAGGGCCTCTAAGAAGAAAACAGCTATTTTAAACAATATAGCTACTTGTTATAAAAACGCAGGCAAAACTCAAGAGGCAATTAAAATTGGCAGGCAGGTATCTAAACGTTTTGCTCAACAACAGGATACTACCCGGTTTACTTATACCATCAATTTATTGGCAAATTGTTACCGGGACTTGGCCAACTATAACCAATCAGACAGTTTATTTCGTTTTTCTCTTCAACTTACCCAAAGGTTCATTCCAGCCAATCTTCCGAATGTATATCAAGATTATGCCCGTTTACAAGAAAAACTAGGCGATTATACAACAGGCATTCATTACTTGAAGCAGGCTATCGAATTATCTACCCTCAAAAAACCTATACAAAGAAAGATCAGGCTTACTCAACTCGCCAGAATGTATTTACAGGCTAAAAAAACTGATTCGGCCAGGTATTTTTTAGATCAGGCGGTGGCAATACCTCAAAAGTCTCCCAAATCTGCTATATTTCTATTGGCTACCGAAGGGCTTTTTCATTTTATCAATCGTAAGGAAAGTAAGGCCTTACAAAATTACCAGCAGTGTGATTCATTACTCAAACAATTACGTGAGCACTCTTCACACTTGGTACAAAAGAAATATGCCCGAAAAACTGCCTATGAGGTCTATCAACAAGCATATGAATTGCTCAATAATTTATGGTTCTTTGGAGATAGGGAAAGGTTTGTTGAACCCAAAAACTGGTTTAAGCAACGAATGGATCAGGAAAAAGAGCTATATGAGGGCATCAAAGTATCGGTAGCCTTAAAAGATTCGTTGGTAATTGCCCGTTCTGCCCCAAAAACCAAGGTAGTACGCCAGTTTAACCCCTGGTGGTGGGCTTTGATGATCATGGCCGTGGTAGCTGGAGGGTGGTTGTTGTACCGTCGCCGTGAAAAAACCCTAAAAGCTCATACCGATTACGTCAAAGCCATTAAAGCCAGTCCTATTAAAGGGTTTGACCACCCCAAACCTCAGGAAATAGAAATACTCCAACGTATAGAAACCCGACTGGGTCAAAAACTCAAAATAGATGAAATAAAAATCCTGTTGATGATTGGCCGAGGTTATACTTATAACCAAATCACGCTGGCTACCAGTATAGCCAATGGCACGATCAAAACCATAGTCAAACGGCTCAAAGATCAATGTAAGGTAGAAAATATCAGAGATTTAATGTAAGCTCTTAAGCTGGAGTAGGCCATCCCTACCGCTATCAGATTTGTAAACAGAAAGGCTTGCCTGAATTCAATAAGTAACCTTATGCTAATTAGCAATTTGACGATTTATTATCAGGCATTTACTATTTTTGTTCGCACTAAAGTGATTCTATTGTTTCACCAGGCACCGCTTTTTGTTATAAAAATCTATACTTATGCACAAATACTTGATTTCGTCTCTGCTGTAGCCCTGTATTGTAGTGGGTAGCTTGTCTACTCCTATTCAAGCTCAGACCGAGATCGCCTTCGATAAGGTGTTAAATCCTGACAAAGTTGCCAAAATAATGGTCAAAACAATCAGGCAAGAAAAAGGCAGGGGTAGCAAGCTTATCAACAAGGTAAAAGTATATACTTACAAACATGTCAATGGAAGTAAAGATTTGTTGTGCATACGCGAAACCGATGATTATGGATATACAGACTATGATTACCAGGTAAACGCTCAAGGGTATGTCACTCGCAAGCAAAACCATCGAGGCAATACTTATGGTGATATTATAGCTTTTGAGTATGCCCAGGGTAAGTTGGTAAAAATTGCAGACTATAACAAAACCAACAAATTGACCCAGCAACGCTTTTTGTTTTATACTCAAAATGGTAAATCAGCCAGAGATTCATTGGTTGTTTATCGGGGGACGAAAAGTTATACCAGTATCTACATTTATAAATATAAGGGAGAGCAATTGATAGAAAAAATTGGGCAAGATGATACTGGCAATGTGTTGGAAAAAACAGTATACGGCTATGATGCCAAGAACCGCATCGTTTCTGAAGCCCGATACAGAAAAGACGGTAAATTGTATGCCACCTGGACCAATGTATATGACGAAAACGGATTCTTGGTAAAACGTTATGTAACGGGGCTTTCGTACCCTGTCACCAAAAAGCAACTGGTGTACGAAAAAAACCTCGAACTAGATACTCACGGGAACTGGGTGAATCAAATCCACAAAAACAGTGAAGTGACCAAAATTACCAGAAAGATTATTTACAAGTAAGTATACCTCTCTTTAATATTACATTAGTGTATGCTATCCCATATATATCTTTATGCACCAATTAGAAGATTTGCTCAGCACGCTTTTAAGTAGTATTAGAATATATTATCGGTGCGTTTCTTATATGGCAAAACACACCGATAAAGCATTACCTCAATGCCATTAACCTTGCCGCTTCCTGCTGAATACTTGTCCAGTTAAATTCAACTTTGGCTTGGTTCAGTGCCGCAGTTTTTTGAGCCTCTGTCAGGTTTAGATGGGCGACCGCTACTTCATATACATTTTTATTAGATTGAATTTGGGTTGCAATATCCACTCCCTGATTATCAAGCATATAGGCAACCGCTGCTCCAGTACTGTACCATATACCAAAAGCAAAAGTAGATCTTACCTGACGCTGGCTTGTAATTTCAACAGAATTGACATCTACAAATGAAGGCCTTTTGCTAGTAAAATCAGAAAATACCCGATAGTTTACTGCATATTCTATGTAGCGGGCCGTTCCCTCTCCTTCTTCTTGATTATTGGCCATAAACCTCACCAACTTTGAAGGTGAAGGATCAAGCTTCATTTCTGCTTCACGCAGTGCTACATACATTTCCAAGTATGATTTAATCTTCGCCTGATCAGTTTCTTTGGGCATTTTTTCGGCAATTTTGAGCAGTAATAACTGATAACTCAACAAATCGGCATTAATAGGATAGTTTTGTTCATCTTGTAACTCCCCTGGATTAGGACTCCAGGCACTGGTAAATTGAAAGGTGTGAAAAACCTCATGAGTTGCTAACGAAATGGCCTCATAATTTGCAATGTCTTGATCTGCATAGGCCTGCAAATAATAATCATTGCCTTCTATTTTATAATTAAATTCAAAAGCGTCATTGCCTGCTTTAAGTTTGGTATTGGCTTGATTTATCATTGCATCATAACGATACACATTTAAGCCTTGGTTATCTGCTTCACTTACCTTTACTGCCCCCGCAATAGTACTGATAGGATTTACTAAATACCCCCTAACAGGAGTCCCACTGGCATCTCGATAAACAAGATACATAGGTGTTTTGTCAAAGTTGTAGCCCCTCCAGATGTTACCTTTTGCAAATTCGTCACCTGTTTTCTTTAGTTGAGCAAAAAATGTTTTGTCGTTGGTGGATACAGAAACCGTACTTGTATTGGGCTTCACTTCCTCGTTTTTTTTACAAGCAATCGTAGACAAACAAATGCTAATTGCTACATAAAATGATATGCCTACACTTTTCTTTTTATATGCTATTTTCATATAAGATGTTTTAGGGTTTAAATAATGTTAAGAAGTGATGCTACACGTCAATTTGTTGTGAGGAATAGACAAGGCAAATTTATTTAACCCTTAAAAACACTTTCAAAAAAAGCACTTTAAGGCACGGTATAATTGAAAAAGCTATAAATATCAGGTCTAATATTATTGTACTCAGAAACTTTATTGCAGAGCCATTAATCTGGCCGCTTCCTGCTGAATATTCGCCCAATCAAATTCAACTTTGGCTTGGTTCAATGCCGCAGTTTTTTGAGCATCTGTCAAGTTTAGATGGTCAACCGCTACTTCATATACATTTTTATTAGATTGAATCTGAGCCTCAATATCTACTCCCTGGTTGGCAAGCATGTAAATAACAGCAGCCCCAGTACCATACCATATACTAAAACCAAAGGCCTGTCGTACTTGCTGCTGAATAGTTAATTGAGCAAGGTTAATACTTGAAAACGAAGGTCGATTAGTCGTATAATTAGGTAAGATTCGAGATTTTATCAAATGTTCTATGTAACGGGCGGTTCCTTCGCGCTCTTCCTGATTATTGGCCATAAATGTCACCAGTTTTGCACTAGTGGGGTCTATTTTCATTTCTTCTTCGCGCAATGCCACATACATTTCCAAATAGCCTCTGATCTTTGTTTGGTCGGTTTCTTTGGGCATTTTTTCGGCAATTTTGAGCAATAACAATTGATAACTTAGCAAGTCTGCGTTCAGAGGATAGTTCTCTCTATCGAAGATTATTCCTGGGTTGGGGTTCCAATCTGCACGTTGAAAAATGTGGAAACACTCGTGAACTGCAAATGTAATGGCCCAATCATTTGCGATTTGCTCATCGTCATACGCCTGGAGATAGTAATCAACACCATCGATATTATAGTAAAAATCAAAAAAGTCGTTCCCTGCTTTGAGCTGATTGTTTGCGTGAACCATTTTCAAGTCGTAACGATATATATTTAAACCCTGGCCTTCAGCATCGCTCAATTTCTCTGCGCCAAAAATAACTTGAGCTGGATTTACTACATAACCCCGAGTGGGCGTACCGTCAGCATCCCGATAAATAAAGTACATGGGCATTTTGTCAAAATTATAGCCTTGCCAAATATCTCCTTTTGCAAATTCATCACCTGCCTTTTTTAATTGAGCAAAAAATACCTTGTCATTGGCCGACGATGGTTCAGGGCCTATTTCTTGCTTTTTGGTACAGGTGGTCATAAAGAAGCAAATAGCGATGAATAAATAAAGTCGTGTGGTCATATTTATTGCACTCATAGTAGTATGTTTTATGGTTTATTGTAAACTGGGACCTCTTGCTACCATTCAGAGGGGTTCAAAGTAGTGACAACGCCCCCCTCTTCTACCCTAAGAATTGTATTATTTTTTGGGTGAGAAGCTTGATAAAGCAAAAGGAGTATTGGAGCATCCATATTGTCAGGATATTTGATATTTTTGCTTATAAACTATTAAAAGAGTACCCTATGAATATAGCTGAACAAACAAAACAATATGCCATTCGCTGCCATCGCGAAACCAATCATTTGTATGATGATCAACCTTATGAAATACACCTGCAAATGGTGGTAGAGGCAGCCGAACGTTTTATCCATCTGATCCCCGAAGAAGATCGGAACCAAGTAATTGCGGGCTGTTGGGTACACGACTGTATAGAAGATTGTCGCCAGACTTACAATGATGTAAAAAAAGCCACCAGCGAAACTGTAGCCGAATTGGCTTATGCGCTTACCAACGAAAAAGGACGTAACCGCCAAGAACGCGCGAATGATAAATATTATGCAGATATGAAAGCCACTCCTTTTGCTGTATTTATCAAATATTGTGATCGCATTGCCAATGTTACTTATTCTAAAAAACAAGGCAATCGTATGTTTGGAGTGTACAAAAAAGAAGTAGAAGGTTTTATTGCTAAAATTCATCAAGCCCATTATGATGAAATGGCAGATTATCTGCGTAGTTTGTTTGAAAACTAGCCTTTAAAACCCTTAAAATATCACACAGAAATTCCAAGCCCTTTCGCTGTTAATCTCCTGTTAAACGGCTGTTAAAGCCTTGTTAAACTACTAGGCAATACCAACTACCTGTATTTTTTCCAGTACATTCATACATCAAAATTTATTGAGAATTTTAAATCTATATAACTATGACTAACAACCTACGCCTACAATTGGCGAAACGATTTGGGGTAATCTTTTGCGTATTTTTAGCCACTTTTGCTGAAGCACAAAATGTAACTACACCGCGTGCCAGTCAAGCAGCTGAAGTATCGCAAACCATTGGCCTTAGCAAAATCACCATTAATTACTCTCGCCCTTCGGTAAGAGGCCGAAAGATTTGGGGCAACCTGGTACCTTACGGTTTTCAGAAAATCAATTTTGCCAGTAGAGGTGAAATTCCCTGGCGAGCAGGTGCCAACGAAAACACCATATTTACCAACTCTCACGAATTGAAAATCAATGGTAAAACCTTGCCTGCCGGATCGTATGGATTTCATTTGGCAGTAAAAGAAGATGGAAATGTAACTGTAATTTTCTCTAAAAATAACCAAGCCTGGGGAAGCTACTTTTACAAAGAAAGCGAAGATGTATTAAGAGCTGAAGGTAAGCTGACCGATTCGCCCCTTCAGGTAGAGCAGCTCATGTACATCTTTGAAAACGTAAAGCGCAATTCTGCTACAGTAAGCTTGTATTGGGGCAAAAAGAAAATTTCGTTCCCAATAGAGCTAGATGTGAAAAACCTTACCCTGGCTAACATTAAAAAACAAATGACCAATCTACAAGGGTTTAACTGGCAAGGGGCCTACAGTGCAGCTCAATATTGTGCAGCCAACAATATAGCCATGGACCAGGCGTTGGCTTGGGTTGATCAATCTATCAGTCAACAGTCAAACTTCCAGAACAATTCTTTGAAAGCCACGATCTTAATGCGTACAGGTAAGAAAGAAGAAGCTTCTAAAATGATTGGTAAAGTGTTGCCTTTGGGCAATGTGCAACAATTGCACGGATTTGGTCGTCAGTTGATCAGAGCCAAAATGCCTCAAAAAGCCCTGGAAGTGTTTGAGTTTAACTACAAGAAGCATAAAAATACCTGGCCAGTAAATGTAGGGATGATGCGGGGTTATTCGGCCAATGGTGATTTCAAAAAAGCTTTGAAACACGCCAAAGCAGCCTTGAAAAATGTTCCCAAAGGAGATACGCTGAATGGTCCAGCGCTACAAGCTGCCATTAAAAAGTTAGAGAAGAAAGAAGATATTAACTAAACATAAAAAACAAAGGCCAGAGATTCTCTGGCCTTTGTTTACTACTATACAGGTAAGGTAGTTTGTTCTCAGTTTTACCTTCCTTCCTACTACTCTGGATCTATTTCTCTTCCAGAGCCATTTTGTCTCGCACATACTTCATCATCAAAAACATTTCTTGTGCTATTTTTTTAACAGTTTCGTCATACTTGACATTCTGAGACGGGGTACCATCAAAATGACGTGGATCACTGAATGGTAAAGAAAATCTCTTGGCGGCGCCAGGCACTATGGGGCAAGATTTGTCAGCATCGGAGCATACCATAATCCCGGCAAAATCTGACTGAGGATTTATTTTATTGACAAACTTCTTAGAAAACATCTCCCATTTTGGTTGCTTCTCCCCTACTGATACTTGCACTTTAGGATTTTTTCCTTGGCCTTTTTGAGTGGAAAAGCCTGCGCGTTCAAGTCCTGCAATGGCATTCTTATTAAATGCAGTAGCCTCTGTACCTCCCGAAAAAGCCTGCACACCTTCGATACCATAGTACAAAGCCGCAGTGGCTATCCAGGTCTGAGTAACCTGACTACGACGTGAGTTATGCGTACAAATGGCCAATAAGTTAGCTTTCTTATCAACCCTGAGATTGTTATACACATAAGTACCAATTTGCTCAAGCACTGCTTTTCGTTCAGCAGGTACCTGGTTCAGGCTACTCACCACTCCTTCTATATAGTGATCTAATTTTTTAGAAAATTTTTGGGCTGATGCCGATTTCATTGTCCCCATGACACAAATAAGGCCTACACTAAATGATAAAAATAATTTCATTGTTGATAATAAATATTTACACTGTTTCAATTAACCATAATCGCCCCATTGCGTTGATAATCAAGCAACAAGCCAATACCTTTTTGATTGAAAGATATCTCGATTATTTTTATTATTGTATTATTGCAATATTACGATTATTGTTTTCAAAAAAACTCTCTGAAATACTCAGAGAAAACCTAACAACAAGGCCCTGAAGTAGTAGGGTCATTGTATTGCCCAAACATACTTTCAAATAATTCCTTGGCCTTACTCCACTGCTCAGGATTGATACAATAACTCACACTGGCACCTTCTATAGTGCCTTTTATTAATCCAATCTCCTTCAACTCTTTCAAATGCTGACTGATGGTGGCTTGAGCCAACCCCAATTCCTGCACTAAATCACCATTTATACAAGCATCTGTTTTTAATAAATATTGAATAATAGCAACCCTTGCCGGGTGTGCAAATGCTTTGGCAACCTGCGCCAACTCGTTTTGTGATGTCGTAAAAAGATGTGATTTAGTAATTCCCATGCCTTAAAATTATATCATTGCAATATTACGATTAATCTAAATAAGAATCAAAAAAAACGCATTTTATCCTGTTTACTCTCTCCCTTAGCTATTCACCAAATAATTGTGTAGCTTCTGATAAATTACTATTACTTTCAGAGCATGAACATTCTCATCCAAATCATTTACTCTCATGATACATCTACCATCACTTAAAATACTCTTGACAGGAATACTTTTCAGTTTACAAATAAATGCCTTTGCTCAAGCTCATCGGGTAAAGCGTCCTCGTCGTAGTCCTGCTGCCCAAGTGAGTCAAACCATTGGCTTAAGCACTATTACCATCCGTTATTCGCGGCCAGCTGCTCGCAAAAGAAAGGTTTGGGGTAACGTAGTACCTTTTGGTATGCAAAAAAGCAATTTTGGAGAACGAGGTCCTATGCCTTGGCGAGCTGGTGCCAACGAAAATACAGTATTTGCTATCAGCGACGATGTGGCCATTAATGGCAAAAAGCTCTCTGCGGGAAGCTATGGATTACATATGATCGTGCAAGCCAACAATCAGGTCACAGTGATTTTCTCCAAAAACTACACGTCCTGGGGAAGCTTTTTTTACAATGCTCAGGACGATGCACTACGTATCCAAAGCAAGTTGGAAGATTATCCGGTACACGTTGAGAGACTCAAATATGAATTTGAAAACATCTCCAACAATTCCACGACAGTGAGTTTGTATTGGGGCAAGAAAAAAATATCTTTCACTGTATCATTGGATGTACATAAAATAGTGTTGGCTAGTATGAAAGATGAGTTAAAAAATTATCCAGGATTTTTTTGGGAAGGTCCACTCAGTGCCGCTCAATATTGCGTAGACAATAAGGTGGCGCTAGATCAGGCACTGGAATGGGTCAATCAATCCATCAAAATAAAATCTACTTTCGCCAACAATCGCGAGAAAGCCAGCATACTCATCCGACAAGGTAAATCAGATCAGGCAATGGCTTATGTAGACAAAGCGCTACCATTAGGAACCATTTTTCAGTTACACGGACTAGGAAGAGAACTCATCCGCTTTAAGCTATTAAAAAAAGCAATGGAAGTGTTTAGTTACAATTACAAAAAGCATAAAGATACTCCTGTAACTATTAATTTTGGAATGATGCGTGGTCACTCAGCTTTGGGGCAATATAAGAAAGCCCTAAAATACGCCAAAGCTGCCCTTGAGCACGTGCCTCCTCACGATAAATCAAACCAACGACAGTTGGCAGAAGCCATTAAAAAGCTTAAAAATAATCAAGACGTCAATTAACATAAATATTGTATTCCTTGAGTACCAAAATATCATCAGGCAATACTATTCGCACCTCTAATAGTATTTTTGTAATATTTATTTAATAAACATTCTTTTAGTTTTCGTTATTTTGTTGAGAAATTGCCAACGCATGAATTGCATAACTTAACTGACTATTTTATGAACATATTACTTGATGAGAATTATGCCCGGGTGCAAGTAGACGGAGAGCATCGGATTGTAGAGATTATTTGGAAAAAGTTTGCCATGAGCAAACAATACAGGGATGCCATAGAGGTGGCCTACGAAGCTGTTACAAAGTATGATCTCACTGGTTGGTTATCTGATATGACACAAGCTGGGGTGGTAGCCATGCAAGATCAAAATTGGGTGATAGAAGATATCGTTCCAAAATGCATTGCGGCTGGGATCGCAAAAACTGCCGTGGTAGATTCTAAGGATATTTTTAGTAAAAAATACGTGGAAAGTATCGAAGCAGCTTATCCTAATGCTACTGCTGAACATTTCAAAGATATTACCTCTGCCCGAAAATGGCTCAAACAAGAAAGTGTGTTAAAGTAATAAAAATGTTGGCTAAATATAGCCTATAAAGTAAATGGTTTGGTATTTTTGATTAAGTACTAAACCATTTTTTATTATATGACCAACGCTTACTTTTTTTTACTCTCCTTATTATTAGCAAGCTCATTATCTTTTGGCCAGCACAACGTTAAGCAAGAGGCTGCCAAATTTAATCTCAAAAAATATCGCAAGGAAATTCATCAGGCCCGTAAAAAGAAAAACAAAGAATTTAAAAACACTGATCATTCTCCACTGAGCAAAAAAGCCCAAAAGAAGTTCAAGAAACTCGCTTATTTTCCTATAGATGCTACCTATCGGGTAAACGCTACTATGGAGCTTACTCCTGACACCGAGTTTTTTGAAATGACCACCTCAGACGGGAAAGTAAAGCTATATCGACAATATGCTTTGCTGCATTTTATGCTCAAAGGTAAAAAACATCAATTGCCTATTTATCGTGGTCGGGCTTTGATGCGCATTCCCAAATATCGCAATTACCTCTTTATCCCTTTTACTGACCTTACCAATGGCAAAGCTACTTATGGAGCTGGACGTTACATGGAGTTTTACCTTAAGCCCAATCAACCCAAAGAAGTGATCCTCGACTTCAACACTGCTTATAATCCCTATTGCGCATACAATACTACTTATTCTTGCCCCATTCCTCCTCGTGCCAATCACTTGCCCATTAAAATAGAGGCTGGGGAAAAACAATTCAATAAGTCAAAGTAAATTATTATATTGAATATCTATCAGAAGCTAACAACCTATACCATTATCTAATCAAAAACTAAATACACTATGATAAATCAGACAAAAAACGATGCAGGCGATGATAAAATGAAAAAAGCCTATCGCCTGGCAAAAAACCTATTAAAAGATCGCCTCAATAGCGAAGACAAAGATTTACTTGAAAATGTTGACCAAACCGATGTGGTAGTAGTAAGCGGTACGTACGATCACATCCACTTGGTGCTCAAGCATCTCAACTTACCTTTTGTAGAAGTCAACCACGATCAGTTTTTGGGAGTAAATCTTAAGCCTGATCAAACCGTATTTGTTAATTGTGCTTCTAGCTTTCCTCCAGAAGGCGCTCGTAAATTAGCCACTTTTGTATCTCAAGGTGGGCAACTCATTACCACTGATTGGGCCTTGAAAAATGTGCTCGAGGTGGGTTTTCCCAACACAGTGGCTTATAATGGCAAACCTACTGGTGACGAAGTAGTACGCATTGAATTGCTAGATCGGGAAGACCCTGTAATTGCTGGTTTTTTAGATGAAGAAACCGATCCAGTTTGGTGGCTGGAGGGTTCGTCTTACCCAGTAAAAATTCTAGACAAAGAAAAAGTAAAGGTATTGATGCGTTCTAAAGAATTGGGTGAAAAATACGGCGATGATGCCGTAATTATTCGCTTCAACCACGGAGAAGGTGTTGTATATCACATGATTTCGCATTTTTACCTGCAGCGCACCGAAACTCGTGAAGCCAAACAAACCGATGGCTCAAAAAACTACGCCATGTCTAAAGGTGCTTCTGCCGAGACAATGGCTGAGTTTGATGCCGAAGAAGGAGTAAATTATGGAGAAGTACAATCGGCCAGTACTTCGGCCGAGTTTGTCTCTCGTGCTATTTTGAAGCAAAAAAAGAAGTGGGGAAAGAAAAAATAATTTTTAATAGTGAATAAAGCAGGATAAATGGTAATGTTTAGCCTCTGTCCTGCTTTATTTGTATTTAGACCATCGAATCATACAGACATGAAAATCATTTACCAAGCTTGTGCTTTTTTAATGCTATTATTCATCTTCCAAAGTTGTGCTTTTCCTGAACCCAACCACCAAGATAGCTTTTTTGCGTTATGCGCCAGCGATGTGGTCAATCTCCAAATTAAAAAGGGAAATTTAAAAATAGATAAAAGTGTTCCCATTCAAACTATTGACAAAACCTATGACGATTTAGTGATTGTATACAAAGTGGATACCCAAAAAAACTGTGTATTATCCATAAAGGCAGTTTTTAAAAACTTGAATAGTAAAGAAAAAATTCTAAACTGGGCACAAAAAAGCAAGGTAACGATTAATAGTGGTGTTCTTTTCGATGGCCAACGCCCTTTTAGCATATTAGGTCAATTTGGAGGTCTTTTTCAGTGCAAACCAATGTCCAATGGCTTCTTAAAAGTAGAAGCGACATATTCAAACTGTAAATAATATACCATTTTATTTCTAATTGTTTTATTTAGATTCAGGAGACCAAAGTAACATTTCCTCTTTATCTATATATTTAATGAAAACATTCTTTCCTAACCTTTGTCTTATATTACTGTTGTTGATCAGTTTTCAAAGTTGCTCTAATAGGCAACTCAATGAAAACAACTTTTTTACAGTACACGCCAAAAACAACATCAACAAGCTCATTGAGAATAGAACTCTTGATGTAGAAAAGGATGATCCCCGACAAAACATTAGTCAATCATACGAAAATATAGATATTGTTTATCAGATAAACCCTCAAAAACAATGTATATTCAGTATTCAAGCCTTTTTTCGTAAGCTAAATACTAATGCCAAAATCCTGAATTGGGTAAAACAAAATAAAGTAAGCATTGTAAACAGGAAGAAATTTGACAAGCAGCTACCTTTCCAAATCAGAGGCATCCATGGGCTTATTTTTGACTGTAAAAGAATACAAAATGGCAGCTTAGAAGTAACCAGGGCTTATTATGAATGCCTTTAATAAAGATGTAGCGACATATTTCCTGACTTTAAAATAGGGGTACCCCCTCCCCCAATCAATCTAGTGAATAATTCTCGCTTGAGGTTATTCAATTTATTGTAGTTTTGCTTAAACTTTTTTAAACCTTAGGCAGTTTTTTGAGTCATGCAAGTAGACTATTTGATCGTGGGGCAGGGTATTGCAGGTACTACCCTTTCGTATAATTTACTCCAACAAGGCAAACGGGTAATGGTGGTAGATGCACCTCATTCCAGCACCGCTTCGCGAGTAGCTGGAGGCATTTGCAATCCTATCACAGGACGTAAGTTGGTAAAAACCTGGATGGCTGATGCACTTTTTCCATTTTTAAAGGTATTTTACCAAAACTTAGAGAAAACTCTGCAAACTCGTTTCTTTTACGATCGTCAGGTTTACCGTATATTTCAGAGCATTGAGCAGCAAAACCAACTATTGGGCAAAAGCGCCGAAAAAGGTTGGGAACACTTCTTTAATACTGAAGTAGACAATCAACCTTATGCTGCATTTATAGATAATTCGCTGGATGGTTGGGAAACCAAACAGGGTGGTTGGTTAGACACCTCAGCATTAATCAATGCTTATGCTAAATATCTCAAAGGAATCAATAGTTATAAAGAAGATTTATTGGTTTACGACGATTTAGAGATTATCCCAAATGGGATACAATGGCGAGGCATAGAGACTAAAAAGTTGATTTTTTGTCAGGGAATGGAAGGTAAAAACAACCCCTACTTTCAGGATTTACCCTTTAGGTTAGTCAAAGGAGAATTGCTACATATAAAAATAGCACACCCTCCTTTGGAAAATATCATCACTCACGGTATTTTTATGCTACCTCTACCCAATACCCAAGGGGAATATTTGGTAGGTGCTACGTACGACTGGCAAGACCTAAGTACTACAACTACCGAAAAGGCCAGGAATCAATTGCTGGAAAAGCTGGACAATTGGCTTAAATTGCCTTATGAAATACTGGGACAACGCGCAGGGGTTCGTCCAGCTACTGCTGATCGCCGCCCACTGATTGGAGTGAACTCTCAATATCCTCAGATTGGTTTCTTTAATGGGTTCGGTACCAAGGGAGTTTCATTAGCTCCTTATTTTGCGCATCATTTTACCGCGCATCTAGAACAAGGCGTAGCTTTACAAGAAGAAGTTGACATTAAACGATATAATTGATAATTCAAAAATTAATCATTACACAAAGATCTCTTTAACACTTTCATTTATTCATCACTTATGAAAGACTACTTAAAAAAACTAAAATATATAATACTCATTACTCTTGTAGGCTGGTTCATTGGACTTGTTCCTACAAATACTTTGGCACAAAACTCTAAGGTAAAGTTTGGCAAAAACCGAGTTCAATACAAGCCGTTCAATTGGCGCGTATTGAGTACTACCAATTTTGATGTATACTATTATGACAATGGTGCCAGAATGGCCAATTTTGCCTCATTATTTTTAGAATCTCAATTCGATCGCATCACCGACCTGCTGGGGTATACTCCATATGCCAAAACTAAGGTATTTGTATACAACTCCATTACCGACCTTCAGCAAAGTAATGTGGGACTTGATAAAGATTTTGTGGGCAATGGTGGTAAAACCAACTTCTTTAAAGCGCAGGTAGAAGTTCCCTATACTGGCAACGAAACCAAGTTTAAGCGAGAGCTTAAGCTGGGAGTAGCCCAAATGTTTATCAATGAGATGATGTTTGGCGGAAGCCTTAAAGACATGCTGCAAAGCTCTTATATTGGTAACTTCCCCGAATGGTTTTTGGAAGGTGCTGCTGCATATGTAGCAGAAGGCTGGAACCAGGAGATGGACAATTACATGCGTGATTTGTTTACCCACCGTAAGCGTCGTAATCCTAACATTACTTCTGGACAAGAAGCCGTTTATGTAGGGCAGTCAGTATGGAACTTTATCGCTGAAAAATACAGCAAAACCAATATCTCGAATATTCTAAATCTGGCCAGAATTATTCGCAACGAAAAAAATAGTATCTCGAGCTCACTGGGTGTTCGCTATCGCCAGTTTTTGCGTGCGTGGCGCAATTATTACCGCGATATGTCAAAAGTAGCTCAAGAAGGTACCGATGCTCCCGAAAAAGATTACTCAGTACGACGTCGTAATCCCAAAGGGTACTTGTACAATCAAATCAAGATAAGCCCTGATGGCAAATATCTGGCATATTCTGAAAACGTGAATGGGAAGTTTTGTGTAATCTCTAAAAATCTGGAGACCAACAAACGCAAAATCATCTATCGTGGCGGTTATCTGGCAATTTATCAACGTTTCGATTATAACATTCCTCTCATTGAATGGCAAGACGAACGACGACTTGCGATCATATACGCCCGCAAAGGGGAAACCAAGCTTACGATCTATGATGTAGTCAATAAAAAACGAACCTTTGAACGGGTTTGGTTTTTCTTCAATCACATTACCAGTTTCGATATCTCAAAAGATGGTAAATGGCTGGTATTGAGTGCCGACCGAAAGAATGATGTTCAAATTAAGAGTGGGCAAAATGACCTGTACTTGTTTGACATAGAGAATTCCATTCTGAAAAAACTCACGGATGATTACTTTGATGATATGAACCCGGTATTTGTGGGTAATTCTCATCAGAAGATTTTATTCTCTTCTAATCGTACTACTGATTCGTTGAAGAGAAATCGTGCCAACGATGTAGGGAATTTTGATGTAAACAACGAAAATTTTGACATTTTCATTTATGATCCTTCTAAAACCAAAAAAGCCGTACAACGTGTCACTTACACTCCTTCCAAAGAAGTAGCCCCAGTGCTTTTGAGCCGTAACACGCTACTTTACTTGAATAATGAAACCGGGATCTTTCAATTATATAAGCATAATCTCAGCACTGGAAAAGTAACGCAATTGACCAATTACACCCAAAGTTTTGAGGCTTTTGATGCCAACAACTTTACCAAAGGGCTGGCTTATCTGATGATTCGCAAAGGCAAATACTATGTAAACTACAAAAAGGGTTTCAATTTTAGTCAATCGCCTGCGAGCATTTATCAGACAGTACGCAAAGACATGCTCAATAAGCGCTACTCACAGGAAAACATCAATAACAAAACAAAATTCCCGATCTCTAACCTACCCGACAACAAACCCGACAGTATCAAAGTAGTTGGATATGGAGAAGGAGAAGTAAATACTGATGATTATCAGTTTGATCCGGATGTGATTAAGGAAATTCAGAAGCAGAATAACATTATAGAGAAAATTGTCAATAATGTACCTGACAGTAGCGGTACCAAGGCACAAAAGAAAATCAAAGTAAAAGGCCCTTATGATTATGAGCCTCGTTTCCGTACCGAAAATGTGACTTCTACGGTAGAAATTGACCCATTGCGAGGTTGGGGAGTGGTCTTAAATATATCAATGTCTGATATGTTGGAAAACCACAAAATCAACGGAGGTTTATTGTTCATTACCGATTTACGTAGTAGTACTTTCTTTGGTGAATATCAATACTTAGGAAGTCGCCTGGATTATAAATTCCGCTACGAAAAGGCCAACATTTTCTTGAATAGAGAGCCAGTATTGCAGCGCTACACCAAAAACTCGGTTGAAGCAACGGTTTCTTACCCATTTACCAATGTAAGCCGTATAAGCGCTACCCCATTCTATGCCGTTACTCAATTTACCAATTTACGCCCTAATCCTACTGCACTAGCTCAAGGAGAAGTAAATGTAAACTATGGTGGAGTAAGACTTGAGTATGTATATGATAACACGGTTTCCCGAGGATTGAATATTTTGGTAGGTACACGTATCAAGGCTTCTTTTGAAAACTATGCAGGATTGGGAGCTGCGGCTGAAAGCTTTAATCAGTTCACAGTTGAATTTAGAAAATACACTCAAATCCACCGAGACTTGATATTTGCTACGCGTATTTCTTACGGACAATTTGGTGGAAACGCTCCCAAAAGATATTTATTAGGAGGAATGGACAACTGGATTTTTAACCAAACAGATAACGGTGGTGAAGGTGATCCATTGGCAGTAACTTCTAGCGACCAAAACAATAGTGACTTGTTGTTTCTACAGTTTGTAACCAGTATGCGGGGTTTCAACTATAACAAGCTTTCTGGTACTAATTATATGTTAGGAAACTTTGAGTTACGCTTCCCCATCGTGAAGTACTTATTTGGTAAACGCATTACTTCCAATTTCTTCAAGAATTTGCAGTTTATTGGCTTCTTTGATGTAGGATCGGCCTGGACTGGCCCAAGCCCATTAAACGAAGAAAACAGTTTGAATACTCGCCGAGTGGGTTCTCAACAAAGTCCTTTCAAAGCCATTGTTACAGATTTCAAAGATCCATTTATTAGTAGTTATGGAGTGGGTGTACGTACAATGCTCTTAGGTTATTATGCTAAATTAGACGTAGCCTGGGGGATTGAAAATGGTATCGTAGCCGACAAACCTAAATTCTACATCACTTTTGGAAACGATTTTTAATTAAGCACTTAGCGACAATATACAAGCGATAAACCCTATGATTTGTCGCTTTTTTTATTTTAACACATCACCTCTATAAGCGCTGAATTTTCTATGCTACGCTTTTAATTTTTCATCGCCTACCTGTATCTTGTCACTTTTAGCTTGAAGCTCATTAATATGCGAAAACTACTCAACGAAGAACTTGATCGTCTCACTGTAGACGATTTTAAAACGGCTGCCAAAAAACCCATCATAGTTATTTTAGACAATATCAGAAGCATGCACAATGTGGGGTCGGCCTTCCGAACGAGTGATGCTTTTTTGGTAGAAAAGATTTATTTGTGCGGCATTACAGCACAACCTCCTCATCGCGAGATCCAGAAAACAGCGCTAGGAGCCACCGAATCAGTGGCCTGGGCTCATGCTGAAAACACCCTTGATTTGGTAAAACAGTTACAAAACGATGGCTGGAAAGTAGCCGCTATTGAACAAGCAGATGAAAGCTTCTCTTTGGAAAAATATAATTTTGCGGCAGACGAAAAATATGCATTTGTTTTTGGTAATGAGGTGTTTGGAGTAGCAGAAGAAGTCGTAAAACAAGCCGATTTTTGCCTTGAGATTCCACAGTTTGGCACCAAGCATTCTCTTAATATTTCGGTGAGTATGGGGGTAGTTATCTGGGATTATTTCAGCAAAACAACAGATTAAACTATACCATCTAAACAAACGGCAATCTAAAGTTAAAGAAGTGACATTCTACCAAAAACTGTTGAAACAAATAGGTGAAGCGCGAGACACTTATTTAAACAAAAGCCAGAAAACATTTGATAAATTTATCTAAGCGAATAAATAGTTCTATTTTATATAACTGAAGTTACGCAAACTTTGAGTTTCGTTTTAACTACTATGGTTAAATGGTTGTATGGCTATATTGTTCCGTAATGCGTAACGCAATCATATAACCATTTAGCCATCTAACTATTAAAACCAATAGATTTGGAGCAAACTGCGTAATATCAGTTCTATAACTTAATTTCTAACCTAAAGTACAAATTATGAAATCTGTGTATAAGTTTATCTCTGGACTCTTTTTCGTTTTAATCATCGGGTACTTTTTACTTCCTTACATTTCTCCCAAATACGCATCTATGGTCAATTCAATCATCAGTGGCGATGGTGGCTGGAAGCAATATCATAAACATAGCAATGGTGTGATGTTTTTTGTGAAACTAGACGGAGATGAGGCTCATATCAAAGCTGAAAACCTGATGACCTTCGATATAAAAATAGATGTAAAACTGGCGAGTGAACCTGCCTATTCCTGGACAACGGTGGTAAAGCCGCTCGAACCAAAAATTAAAACTTATAATGTGGGTTATAATGCCAACTTTAAATTTATAATGGACGCCAACCCTGTGCCATTAAAATAAGACTTTACAAACCTTTCTCAATATATTTATGAGGCAAAACTTCGTGTTTCTAAGCGAAGTTTTGCTTCTCTTTTTATTCCTTATTTTTCCCTTATTTGCTTTCAAATCCACCCAATAGAATAAAAAAAAGATCAAATATAACTTTACCCTCAAATAGGTGTTATTTTTGATACAGTCAAGATTCAAAATACTTTCCGTGATAAAAAAACACTTTTGATTTTTTTATTAAGGGGAAATTCTAACTTTGAACTCGAACTTGAAAAATCTCAAACTTTTACAGACACACGTATGAGTAAACATTTCAAACACTACGATAGCTATGTAACTTTCATGGATAAGGTGAAAGCCAGAAATCCACACGAACCCGAATTTATTCAGGCAGTAGATGAAGTAGCCAGAGACATATTACCTTTTGAAGAAGAAAATCAAGATTATAAAGGTGTAAAGTTTTTTACACGTATGATTGAACCCGAACGCGTTTTTATTTTTAGAGTTCCCTGGATAGACGACAATGGTGTCTTCCAACTCAACCGTGGATTCCGGGTACAAATGAATAGTGCGATTGGACCTTACAAAGGTGGTTTACGTTTCCACCCTTCGGTAAATCTAAGTATTTTGAAGTTTTTGGCTTTTGAGCAAGTCTTCAAAAATAGCTTAACTACCCTACCTTTAGGAGGTGGTAAAGGAGGCTCTGATTTTGATCCTAAGGGCAAGTCTGATAACGAGATTATGCGATTCTGCCAAAGTTTTATGACTGAGCTAAGCAAATACATAGGAAACAATGCCGACGTACCTGCTGGAGACATTGGGGTTGGTAGCCGCGAGATTGGGTACATGTTTGGTCAATACAAACGTATCAAAGGCGTATATACCGGAGTACTTACCGGAAAGGGCTTAAGCTATGGAGGTAGTTTGATCCGTTCAGAAGCTACGGGTTATGGTAATGTGTATTTCTCGCTTAATATGCTTGAACGTAACAACATAGATATTGCCGGAAAGGTATGTACAGTATCTGGTTCTGGAAACGTGGCTCAGTATACAACTCAAAAATTGATTGAGTTGGGTGCCAAAGTAGTTACCCTTTCGGATTCTGGTGGAACCATTTATGATAAAGATGGTATCAATGATGAAAAACTGGCCTATGTAATGGAGCTCAAAAACGAGCGTCGTGGCCGTATCAAAGAATATGTAGAAAAATATCCAAGTGCTGAATATCTTCCTGGAAGCCGCCCTTGGGCAGTACCTTGTGACTTGGCTTACCCATCGGCTACTCAAAACGAGTTGCACGGAGAGGATGCCGCTACTTTAGTAAAGAATGGCTGTAAAGGAGTATTTGAAGGTGCCAACATGCCTTGTACCCCTAATGCTATTGAGGTATTCCGCGAATATAAAATTTTGTATGCTCCTGGCAAAGCTTCTAATGCAGGTGGAGTGGCTACTTCTGGTTTAGAAATGTCACAAAACTCATTGCGTTTGTCCTGGACACGTGAAGAGGTAGACCAACGCCTGAAAGAAATCATGGGTCGCATTCATGACCAATGTGTGATTTATGGTGAAGACAAAGAAAACGGTTATGTAGATTACCTTACGGGAGCCAACATTGCTGGATTTGTAAAAGTAGCGGACGCTATGATGGCACAAGGCCTGGTTTAAGTCTATACAAACTTTTTAATATGAATTAACGGCTTTTGTCTTCGGATGAAAGCCGTTTTTTAGTTAACTTTAGTCCTCTTATTGAGATTGTCAACAATTTGCTTTCTCTTATCGTATTGCCTGTAGTCAAACTTAAAATCATATGGAACTTGTTGGTCTTCTTATACTCTTATACCTTGGCCTTTGCTTTTACACACTCTTTATTTGGGTCACCCTACTAAATCGCCTTCGCCAAAAAAAGTATGTTGATGCATTTTTCCGCTCTATTGGCTTTTTGTTTCTGATGTCTATTGCTTCTTTCCCTGTATATATTGATTTTAGCATAGAATCGATTGCTGTAGTATGTTTCCTGCTTATTTCAGCAAGTGCTTTTAGCAGTGCCACCCCACGCACCAAGCTCCAAAACGGTATCAAAGTTACTCCTTATCAACCCATCACCTTAGAAGAGATTAATGATGTAGTCTCTCCTCAAACAACAAGTTTTTCACCTAAAGCACTAATAGCCCCACATAAAGTAAAACTATTAGAAAAACAGTCTGAGCATTTGTGGAGCAATTATGAATCTACCCTTACGGCCAGATTTTGGGACGATTATGAAAAAGTATTAATTCAGATGAAAAGTTTAAACAACGATTAAAAGCGAGTGGTGATATGGAGTCAAAGTTTTTTGTAATCACGGAATATATATCTACTGTAGATGATTTTATCCTTGCTCTTTTACTCTTTGTTATTCTCAATGCAGTAACCTGGTGGGCTTTTCACTCCTGGACAAAATTCATTCTCAGCATTCGCCAAAGAAAATTGAAGCACTTCATTTTTTATGGTTGGCTATCATTTTTACTTGGGGCCATGTCATTGCCTTGGTACACTTTTATTCTTCCTCCTGCAATGTTGATTATTTTAGTCGTTATAGGCCTTGTCTTGATCTCTTATCGTAGCTTTCACAAACCTTTATCAGTTGCTCCAACAAATTTGCGTAATGCTACCCCTCCTTCATTAAACACTTATAGCTATGCCCCACCCGTTCCTCCTCAACCGATGCCACAAACAATGGTACCAGTAACAACACTGGCAATCCTTGAGAAGAAAGCCAATACTCTCTGGAAGAATTATGAGCCTGGCAATGAAAGTAGTTTTTGGAAAAAATATGAGCAGTTATTAGACAAAATGAATCGCTTGGCTTAGTCTTTTGACAATTATCAATAAGTAAATACAAGTAAAAGGCAGGATTCATCGCCACGAGTAAACCCTACCACATCTCTTCTGTTATTTACGCTGCTGTCCTTGCTTTATGCCCCAAAACACCCAACAACAAAGTGAACACATATACCCACAATACCCAGGAACACAGTGCAATTGCTTGCTCTAAAGTCAAAGTTGGAAAAAAAATCGCGTGGTATTTCAGACATAGTACATCACAAAGCATCCCAGGTATTGCCATTAATACAGCACTTCGCATTCTTTGTTCAGCCGATAACTGAAAACGTTTAAAAACCCCGAGAGTTAAGAAATATAAAGTTGGAACTACTGCCAAATACAAAGAGACCATTATCACTGCGTTATTCACTTGTAAAAAAGTGTGTCCCCAGAAACTAAAAGCCAGTGTAGCCACTAAAAAAACCGAGAACCCAAACAACAAACTAAATTTCTGATAATTCATAATTCAACTATATTTTGGTTATGAATTCAAAATTAGGTGTTGAAGCGCAGGAATTTATTGACGAAAGTTAAGAAGCATTTTGAGTGATCCGTTTTCTTATTCTACTGAGACTTTCTGCTTTTACACCAATATAGCTGGCCAATTGGTATAAAGGAACTCTCTGTAATAAATCAGGCTGATTATTCATCAAGTTCAAATATCGTTGCTCTGGGCTTGAAATAATATGAGAAGACAACATTTCCTGATAGTTTCCTAATTCCTGCTCCAACACTATTCGGGCAAAAGATTCTAACTTAGGAAACCTCGTAAGTAGTTCTTGTTCGAGACGATAAGGGATCAATGCCAGACAACAATTTTCAATGCATTCCAAATAATGGTTAGAAGGTTCTTTTTTAGTAAAGCTTCTCATAGAGGTAATAAACTGGTTTTCGGTATAAAAAAAGGTCGTCTTCTCTTCTCCATCAACCAAATAGTATAACCTTACACAGCCTTCTAAATTAAAATATGATACGTCCGAAATGGCACCTTCTTTTAACAACAGCTCCCCTTTTTCATATACTTTGACTTGTATAAGAGCTGAAATCACATCTACCGCTTCTTGATCAAGTTGAATAAAACTCGATATGTATTGAATCAATTTATGTATCATTTTTACTTTATTAAATGATGTCTATCTCTTAAATCAGTAGATCAGGCTTTTGTTTTATGATCTCTTCATTTCCTCGCTTTTCTCAATAATATTTGCAGTACACATTATTTTACTATGAAGTTGTCTTGACTTTTAGGATGTTTTTGAGGATAGTTGCTTTTGTTTGATAGCAAAGAGTTTTTTTTAGCCATAGCAATACTACGGGGATAAAAAATTCGAAGTTAGCGGACACAAATTATCCTGTTAAGGATCTCATTTGTAATTCATTATTAAAAGTAGAGACAACTTCTATATTCCAATCGTAATAAGAATAACTAAACCATCAAAACTTTTTACCAAACTATGTTCTTAACTATTATTATTGCCCTTGCCTGCTGGATTTACGCCTTTTATTGTCTTGCTACCAAAAGTAAAATTACCAATGTCATCAGAGGTTTTGGCGGTTTTATCGGGGCAATTATTGTCTTTTATGGTTTACCTGTCATCAACAAAGATCACAATGAGCTTCCTTATATGGATGAGTACCTCATTGTCTTAATCACTGGTTGTGTATTGACCATATTCTTCTTTTTTCTGGATAAGCGTAATCCAACACTCAGCAAAAAACTCTTAAAGATCGTGCAAACCGCCTATAGTCTTTTTCAAAAGATAGAGCAAGTTACCGAGGTAATTCTTTCTTATGGCCTAATGGTCTTGATTGTAGTAGCCATTGCTCTTATTCTTTACTTCTTTGCACCTCGTAATGTACTCATTGCAGGAGGAGTACTATTGGGAATGACTGGAATTATATTGGGAATAAGATACTATCAAAAAAGGCAATTTATGAAATCAATAGAAAAAGAGGATAGTCAATTGGTAGAAGAAGAGGGCTCAGAATAACCTAAAGCTCTTTTACTTGTATAAGCCCCTTAGCGTTTATTTTGCAATACCTATTCATTATTCCACTATCGTTATCATCTTTCATTGAAGGGGTGGTTTTTGTCTTTGCTATCAAATCAATTTTTGTCTTCAGACTCAAGGTGCAGGCATGTACATAAGATGTACCTCCCAGGTAAACACCTCCCACAGCTCCTATTAATTTATCGGCAATGGCATTCCCAGTGTGGGCATCATAAGTTGACAAATGAATATTATAAAAGAGACCATAGCCTATGAAAGATAAAAAAACTATAAAGTCATCGTTGACAACCCAATAGCCAAAGTTATATTTCTCCCCAGGTTTTGCGTTTTCGCTAGCCAGCGCCCACAATTCCTGACTTGTAAAATTTACTGGCCAAGTGAGTTTTTTTGCTTTGACCAATAACTTCTGGAGTTTTATGGCCACTGTCATTTTAGGCTTTACTAACACCTCCTCATTTTTGCTTTGATCAGAAGCATCATTGCAACTCGTCATTAATAAGCTTAGTAATACACTGATAATGATGTGTTTATAAATCACTATTTTTTACTTTTAATTCAAATGGTTATTTACTGAAACTCAATTTTACAATTTAGAAGCAGACCTCAAATTTTATCTTGTTCTTTATAAATTGTCTTGTTTCTACATAAACTTAACCTTGTAACTTCTGCAAATTAGCTAGACACAAAGAAAGTTGGTTACGTTCTAAATTTAATATTCCCAAATACTTCAGTTGGCCCGTACCCTCTAATAAACTTTAAAACTTCTTTTGGAAATCACTCATTTTATAAAACCAAGCCTAATATCTACGCAAATAATAAATACCTAATCAAATTGTACATGACATTTGGGCAACCATCTCTTAATTTTTTGTTTAAATTCTTTATTAAGAGGATTGTTATATAACCTCAACTCCTTGAGGTTTTTGAGTTGAACAATTCCTTGGGGTATTTCTTTTAGTTGATTATATGATAGTTCTAAAAACCGCAAAGCTTTCAATTGAAAGATAATAGAGGGAAACTTTGCAAACTGATTTTGACCCAGAGACAAGAACTCTAGGTATTTCAGCTGGTCAATGGTAAGAGGAAGGGTTTGAAAATGATTCTTGTCCAAGGCCAAAATTCTTAGCTTTTTAAGCTGACCAATATTTGACGGGATCACTTCAAGTTGATTGTGGTCTATATTTAGTTGCTCTAAGTTTTCAAGTTGTATAACTTCTGGTGGGATTGTCTGGAATTGATTCAGAGATAAGATGAGCACCTTTAGATTTTTAAGTTGACCAAAGGATTGAGGAAGTGCCTGGAGCTTGTTATCAGCTATAATTAATCTCTCTAGTTTTTTAAGTTGGCCTATTGCTGGCGAAAGTTCTTGGAATTGATTCCCATAAAGTGTTAAATACTTGAGGTTTTCAATTTTTGTCACTTCTTGGGGCAAAGTTTTGAAGCCATTGTATGACAAATTTAACCCCTCCAGCTTTTTAAGCTGAATCACCTCTTGGGGTAAAGTTTTGATTTCATTATTCCTTACAGATAAGACTTGCAAATTTTGAAGTTGACCAATATTTGGTGGTAACTCCTTAAGCTGATTAAATGATAAACCTAAACTTTTTAGTCCAGTCAGCGAAAGAATTACTTGGGGAAAGGCTTGAAAGCGATTATGACCTAAATTTAATTGTACCAAATTTTGAAGTTGACCAAATTCTCGTGGGAGCTGTTCCAGGGCATTTTCCCCTAAATTTAGTATTTGTAAATTTTTAAGTGCTTCAATCTCCTGAGGAAGCTTCTCAATCTTATTTTCCTCTAAATCCAGCCATTCTAAATTTTTAAATTGGCCCACCGCAGAGGAAAGCGTCTGTAGTTGATTATTACTTAAATATAATGTTTTTAGTTTCTTAAGCTCACTGATGATTTGTGGAAACCTTCTCAACTCATTATTCATTAAACTTAACCACTCCAGATTTTTAAGTCGTAAAACAACTTCTGGAATCGTTTCAAGATGGTTATATACTAGGTTTAACCATTGCAAACTATCAAGCTGTATCATTGTCAGAGGCAATGTCTTGAGTTGATTATTACCTAAGTTTAATCTATTCAAACCTTTCATCTCGGTAATTACCAGAGGCAATATTTTCAAAAGATTCCCATCTAAGTTTAATCGCTGTAAATTTTGAAGACGACCGAATGTTTGAGGCAGTGTTTTAAGATCATTCATCTTTAAATTCAAAGCCTGTAAGCTTTTAAGTTTAGTCACTTCTTGGGGCAGTTCTTTCAATAAATTACCAGACAGATTCAACTCTTTTAAATTTTGCAGTTGTACAATCGTTGCAGGCAAGGTTTTAAGCCTAGTCCTCTCTAAAATTAATACCTTGAGTTGAGTAGCCTGAACAACCTGAGCAGGCAAAGTAGCCAACCTTTGAAAACTTAAATCAAGAGCCTCGGTGGCTGGAGTAATTTCGTCAATGTTAGTCGCCAATTCATAAGTTTTCCCGTCACGATCTAGTATTTTTTTCGTGCCATCAAAAGCTTGTTGCTTCTAAATTCTCAGCTTCTTTCCAAGTCCCTAATGTTGGGATAACCTCCCCTCTATCATTTACAAAACGATATTTTCCATCAGGGAATTTTTGGGCTGTTTGTGCTTGGATATTGTATGCCCTGATTAGTAGGTAAATAGTCAATAGTTTTTTCATGCATGCTCTCTCTATATCTTATCTTTTACTCAAAGAAAGGGGAAAGTGCCCAAAAACCATTGGACAAATAATGCAAAGGCTTGGGCAAATCACTCATTTTATACAATAGATCACTTCAGGCTTGAACTAATATCAAATGGGCAAAAAAAAAATACCCACCAAACAGTGGGTATCTATTAAACTTTCAGAAATAACTTCAATTCTTTATTGTCTAAACCTCTCCTTCTTCTATCATACCCCGCAACATAAACTTCGCCGAAGCAGGATTGGTAGCCAATGGGATATTGTACAAATCACAAATGCGCAACAACATTTGCACATCAGGCTCGTGAGGGTGTTTGCCCAAAGGGTCACGAAAAAAAATTACCGCACACAATTGCTCCTCTGCAGCCATAGCCGCTATCTGCGCATCGCCTCCCATAGGTCCCGAAAGCTTGGCTTCTACGTCATACCCAGCCTGACGAACATGTTTGCCCGTGGTTCCGGTAGCAATCAATTGTACCTTACTCAAGGCTTCTTCATTTTCTTTCAGGAAATGTACCATTTCAGGCTTACGCCCATCGTGAGCAATAATGGCTATTTTTTTCATTGGATATTGGCGTGGTTTATTTAGAATATTATTTCAAAATCATTTCTTTACGTGCCTTCAGATTGCCTTTATGAGTTACCACATATACATAAAACAGCCCTTTTTTCAACATCGGGTATTTAGTAAAGTCAATACTATGGCTCACTTCTCCACTAGCATCTTTGATTTGCTCACTCACCAACCCTACCCCATTCACATCAGTCACCGATATACTTACATTCTCTTTTCTGGGTAATTTAAATTTCAAAGTTGCCTTCTTATCAAACTCACTCACCGCTACTTCGGTTATTTCGGGCTGATTTGGAGGAGTAGGTGGCGTTTTTTTAGTGGCAGTGGTATCTTCAGTATTGGTGGTTTCTTTGGTTTTGTCATTGCCACAACTTGCCAACAATACCACCAAAATCAATGTCAAGTATAAATAATTCTTCATATGCATTCTTATGGATTATTAATGTACACAGTTTTTCAAATCAGTTTTTTGGATTGTTCGTTGAACATTTGCCTCAAAACAAAAATGCGTACCTTTTGTAAATAAGTATAACAAGCTGCATAATTAGTAAAAAAATGAGATTTATGCCATACATATTTGGAGGATTCACGGCTTCTGCTTGCATTAAATTTTGCATGAAGCAGTCCACGAATCATTTGGCCGAAAATGAAACTAATAAACCCACAACTATTGTTTCTTTTTTTACTAATTTTACCAAATTAAAGATCAAGACAATAATATCTTAAATTCTGATGAAGTATAATGAGTACAAAGACCTCGACTACGCCAAGTTAGAGGCAGATGTTCTCAAGTTTTGGGAAGAAAACCAAATATTTGAGAAATCTATCAGTAGCCGTGAGGGTAAACCGTCCTTCACGTTTTATGAAGGCCCTCCGTCTGCGAATGGAATGCCTGGAATTCACCACGTCATGGCTCGTACGATTAAAGATATTTTTTGTCGATACAAAACCCTGAAAGGATACCAGGTAAAACGAAAAGCGGGATGGGATACTCACGGTCTCCCAGTAGAACTTAAAGTTGAACAGCAGTTAGGCATCACCAAAGACGACATTGGTAAAAAAATCTCAGTAGAAGATTACAACAAAGAATGTCGCAAAACCGTGATGCAGTACACCGATATTTGGTCAAAGCTCACTCAAAAAATGGGCTATTGGGTAGATATGGGCAATCCCTATATTACCTACCACAACGACTATATCGAAACTGTATGGTATCTGTTAAAGAAATTACACGAAAAAGACTGGTTATATAAAGGCTACACCATTCAGCCATTTTCGCCTAAGGCAGGTACTGGTTTGAGTTCACACGAGTTGAACATGCCAGGGGCTTACAAGGATGTAACAGATACTTCTATCACCGCGCAGTTCAAAGTAAAGCGTGATGAGCGCTCTGCATTTTTATTTGATAGCGAGGACGAAGATGTACGTATCCTGGCCTGGACTACTACGCCCTGGACTTTGCCTTCTAACTGTGCATTGGCCATTGGCGAAAAAATCACTTATGTAAAAGTGAAAACTTTTAACCAATACACTTTTGAACCTATATCAGTAGTATTGGCTAAAGATTTGGTGGGCAAACATTTTTCTGAAAAAGCCAAAGACCTCAAACTGGAAGATTACCCAGCAAGAGAAGAAAAAGAAAAGAGTAAGTTGGTTCCTTTCGAAGTTGTAAAAGAATTTCCTGGGGCTGATTTGGTAGAGATACGCTATGAGCAGCTGATGCCTTACGTAACCAATGCTGACCTGGAAAAAGATGCTTTCCGAGTAATTCCTGGTGACTTTGTAACCACTTCTGATGGTACAGGGGTAGTACATACAGCTTCGGTATTTGGTGCCGATGACTACCGCGTAACCATGCAACACGGTGTACCTCCAGTAATGGTAAAGGATGCAGATGGTAACGATCAACCATTGGTAGATCGTCAAGGTCGTTTTGTGCAAGAGGTAACTGATTTTGCGGGCATGTATGTCAAAGCAGAATATGAAGATGCCGCTACTTTAGCTGATCCTAAATATAAATCTACCGATGTATTGATATCTATCAAGCTGAAGCAAGATAACAAAGCATTTAAAGTAGAGAAATATAAACACAACTATCCTCACTGTTGGCGTACTGACAAACCAGTACTTTATTATCCGTTGGATTCCTGGTTTATCCGTACCACTGCCGCAAAAGAGAAGTTGGTGCAATTGAATCATACGATTAACTGGAAACCAGAAAGCACTGGAACTGGTCGTTTTGGCAACTGGTTAGAAAACTTAGTAGACTGGAACCTGTCTCGTCAACGCTATTGGGGTATTCCATTACCCATATGGCGAACCGAAGATGGTAAAGAAGAAGTATGCATAGGTTCTGTATACGAATTGTACGAAGCCGTAGAAAAATCAGTGAAAGCTGGTTTTATGAAAGAAAATCCAGTAGGAGAATTTGAAAACATCAAAGAACTCAAAACGGATGATGATGGCAGTACATTGCTAAGTGCCGACGTAATAGAGGCATATTTCAAACGTAAAAACTTTGATTTACACCGTCCTTACGTAGATGATTTGGTATTGGTATCGCCTAATGGCAAGCCAATGTATCGTGAAAAGGATTTAATAGATGTTTGGTTTGATTCAGGGGCTATGCCTTATGCGCAGCTACACTATCCTTTCCAGAACAAGGATATGATAGACAAGCGTGAAGTATACCCTGCCGATTTTATATCTGAAGGAGTAGACCAAACCCGTGGCTGGTTCTTTACTTTGCATGCCATCGCTGGAATGCTGTTTGATTCAGTGGCTTTCCGCAATGTAGTTTCTACTGGTTTGGTACTAGATGCCGAAGGACGCAAAATGTCTAAGCGTTTGGGTAATGCAGTAGACCCATTTGAAACTATGGATCAGCACGGAGCCGATACCACTCGTTGGTATATGATCTCTAATGCCAACCCTTGGGATAACTTGAAGTTTGACATAGAGGGTGTAAAAGAAGCCAAGCGTAGGTTCTTTGGAACGTTGAAAAATACCTACTCTTTCTTTGCCACTTATGCCAACTTGGATGGGTTTGATTTCAGTCAAGCCGAAGTGCCTGTTGAGAAACGTCCTGAGATAGATCGTTGGATATTATCCAAATTGAATAACCTGATCAAACAGGTAGATGGTTTTTATGATGATTATGAGCCTACCAAAGCAGCTCGCGCAATCCAATCGTTTACAATGGATGATTTGAGTAACTGGTATGTACGTTTGAATCGTAATCGTTTTTGGAAAACCAAACTCAATGAGGATAAAATAGCGGCTTATCAAACTTTATATACTTGTTTAGAAACCATCGTAAAGCTGGCTTCTCCTGTAATGCCATTCATGACAGAGGCACTTTTCCTGGATTTGAACAAAGTAAGCAATCGTGATCAAAGTGAGTCTATTCACTTGACAAGCTTCCCAGAAGCCAATGAAGCCGTAATAGATGCCGACTTGGAACGTAAAATGATGTTGGCCCAAAAGCTATCTTCTTTAACTCACTCATTGCGTAAAGAGAAAAGCATTCGGGTACGTCAGCCATTACAAAAAATCACTGTTCCTGCAATGGATGCAACTAGTCAGTCGCAAATATTGGCAGTGAAAGATTTGATTATGGCCGAAACCAACATCAAGGACATCGACTTCGTAGACGATAGCTCTGGTATGGTGACCAAATCTGTAAAGCCTAATTTTAAAGTATTGGGTAAAAAGTATGGCAAGCAAATGAAAGATGTTCAGAAAGTGGTGAATGGATTTACTGCTGAAGACATTGCTGCCATAGAAAGCAATGGTCAACTTACCAAAGAAGGATTTGATTTCATTACTGAAGATATAGTAGTTACTTCTCAGGTAAAAGAAGGATTCTCAGTAGCCTCTGATCCTGATGAAAACTTAACCGTGATTTTGGACGAACATATCACTGATGAGTTGCGCAAAGAAGGTATTGCTCGTGACATTGTAAACCGCGTGCAAAATATGCGTAAGGATGCTGATTTGGAGGTAACCGATAAAATCAACGTGGTATTCCATACCAACGACGATTTTGTGCAGGAAGCCATCAAAACTCACAAGGACTACATTGCTACCGAAGTACAGGCTTTGTCTATCGAGATACAAGACAGCCTCGAAGGAGCTATTGAGTTCGAGATTGAGGAGTTTAAAGTATCTGCCAAAGTAGCGGTAGCTACCCAAACTGAAAAAGTTTAAACTCTATACATATCTGTAATTAATCATGGCCAGAAAGCCCTTGGGTTTTCTGGCTTTTTAATTCCAACCCATATGTTCCCTCTCCAACACCGCCCTCTCATTATAAGTATTGCCTATAGTATTTTAGGCAGTTATACCGATGCAGAAGACGTTGCTCAAGACGTAGCAGAAAAATGGTTAAGTTTGGATACTACATCTATCAAAAACGAGAAAAATTACCTGATCAGACTCACCATTAATCACTGCCTCAACCAGCAAAAACAACAGCAACGCCTCCAATACAAAGGCCCTTGGCTGCCTGAACCAGTACAACACCAAACCCTGGAAATAGATCAAGTAGTAGAGTTACGTGATTTGTTAAACTATGAACTCACAACCCAACTCTCGCGCCTCAATCCTTACGAACGCGCTGTATTTATTCTCAAAGAAGCTTTTGAATTTCCTCATCAGGAAATTGCTCAAGTCATAGAAAAATCCACCGATAATACCCGCCAGTTGCTCACTAGGGCCAAAGGTAAAATTCAAAAACCAATCACCTCCTCCCCTATTTCGGCTGAAGATCAGGCTAAAGCCTATCAATTTGCCCAATACATCCAACAAGGTGACTTGGACCAACTCATCAAGCTTTTTAAAGAAGATATTACGGTATACTCTGATGGTGGAGGAAAAGCTACTGCGGCTCTGTTACCTATTATTGGGGCTAAAAAAGTGGCTGGTTTTTACTTAAATATCTCTCAAAACCTTTCTACCAATACTCAGGTCCGATTTGAAGAAATATTAGGCCATCCTGCCATTATACTATCTGAAAATAATGAAGTATGGAGCACAATTATTTTTACCCTGGAAGCTGGAAAAATTGCTACAATTTATAGCATCCTCAATCCAGATAAATTAAAAAGTTTATAAAAAAACAGCACCCTCTGTCACATTTGCTCAAGGTTGTTTGTCTTATGCCCGATTAACGCAAAAAATGGTTTAAGCAAAACAATTCTTGTAATGATGAACATCAAAAAATTGCATTATTTTTCTGGCATCACCCTTAGCTTGTTTATTGGCGTACATTTATTCAATCATCTAGCAGCTCTTTTTGGGGCTACTTTGCATATGCGAATAATGGATGTACTACGCGTGGTTTATCGCAATCCTGTTATAGAAACTATTCTACTCATTGCAGTGTTTTTTCAAGCCATGAGTGGGATTCAGTTGGTAAGAAAAGTCCGTAAACAATCCACTGGCTTTTATCCCAAACTACAAATATATACTGGGCTTTATCTGGCTTTCTTTCTGGTAGCACATACCGTAGCTACTGTATGGCAAGGCAGACAAGTACTCAAATTGGACACTAATTTTTATTATGCAGCTGTAGTAGTCAATGCGTTGCCTGCCGCGCTTTTCTTTATGCCTTATTATTTTTTAGCCGTAATGAGCGTATTTGGGCACGTAGCAGCCATTCATTTTCAGAAAACCCAGCACTTATCAGTCAATCACGCTCAAAAGCAAGCCAAAATGATTTTAATTACGGGTGCTATTATAGGCATTTTGATTTTGGTGAGTCTTAATCAAACCTATCAGGGAATCGAAATACCAAAGGAGTATTATAAAACTTTGGAGGGATATTTTTAGAAATGGAAGTCAAAACGCCTTCCTAAAATAATTTCGAAATAAAAAAGGTGAAACCATTGGCTCACCTGTCATATTCTTCTTTGAAGAAAGTCAGCAAGATTGTAAATAAATTACTTCTTGTTGGCTTCAAATTCTTTCTTGATTGCTTCAACATCTACCTTTTTTATGGTAGGCTTGAAGTTCTGTTGTTTCAAAACCGCCTTGCGGTTGTTAGCGCGGGCTTTGTTAGTTCGCCCCTTGCGCTCTAGTCTAGTCACAGCCATTGTTCTGTCTCCGTTCTAATTCAACAAAAAATTATTTATAAAATATATTGCGCAAAATTAGCCCATTATTTCGCAAAGTACAAATTGATGCCCAACTTTGGTCTAAATTCCTTAGCTTTGCACTCTATTTTTTATGCCTAACAGGTTTCTAAAGTCTGTCAGGTATTGTTTACTCAATTAGGTTTCGACACAAATAGCTGATTTGATATAAAAATGAAAGCACAAAAGCCCAGCCTTCCGAAAGGAACCCGCGACTTTGGCCCAGAGGTAATGACTAAACGTAACTTTATTCTAGACACAATTAAAGCTACGTTTCAGAAATATGGTTTTGCCCCTTTGGAAACACCTTCTATCGAAAAACTAAGTGTGCTTACTGGCAAATACGGAGAAGAAGGCGATCAATTAATTTTTAAGATTTTGAACTCAGGGGATTTCTTGAACAAAGTTTCCCAAGAAGATATTGAAAAAGGCTATAAACATCTCACTCCAAAAATCTCTGAAAAAGCGCTTCGTTATGACCTTACCGTTCCGTTTGCCCGCTTTGTGGTCATGAATCGCGATAAGTTGGCTTTTCCTTTCAAGCGTTATCAAATCCAACCCGTATGGCGTGGAGATCGCCCTCAAAAGGGACGCTACCGTGAGTTTTACCAATGCGATGCCGATGTAGTAGGTACCGATTCTCTCATTTGCGAAGCCGAAATCATTCTTATGATTAATGAAGCATTGCCTAACCTGGGCATTGAGGATTTTGATTTAAAAATCAACAATCGTAAGGTATTGACGGGTATTGCTCAACTCATTGGGGAAGAAGATCGCATTACTGATATTTGCGTAGCTATTGACAAGCTAGACAAAATAGGTAAAGATGGCGTAATCAATGAGCTGGAAAACCGAGGGTTGACTCAAGAAGCCATTCTCAAGCTTGATCCGTTTTTCTCTATCAATGGAGATATTGTCACCAAGCTTAAACAACTTAGAAAAATATTTGAAAATACTGCTCCTGCTGGATTAGCAGGCTTGGACGAAATAGAGCAAGTAGTGAAATATGTAGAGCTCATTTCGCAGCAAACCAATGTAGAGCAAAACTTCCACCTGGATTTTGACATTACACTGGCTCGTGGATTGAGTTATTATACTGGGGCTATCTTTGAGGTAAAAGCCAATAACGTACAAATTGGAAGCATCTCTGGCGGAGGACGTTACGATAACCTTACTGGAACCTTCGGAATGGACGGAGTGTCTGGGGTAGGTTTCTCCTTTGGCGTAGATCGCATTTATGATGTAATGGAAGAACTTAATCTATTTCCAGCCAATACCAATGCTTCTGTTCAGGCAATGTTTACCAATTTTGGAGAAAAAGAAGCTGCTTATGTACTACCGTTGCTTAATCGTTTTAGGGCTGCTGGTATTAGTTGTGAAATTTATCCTGATGCGGCTAAATTCAAAAAGCAGTTCAACTACGCCAACCGCAAAAACATACCTTTCGTAATTGTGGCAGGTGATGAAGAAATGAAAGTAGGGAAGTTGGCCCTCAAAACAATGGAAACAGGCGAGCAGGCCATTTTAGAAGTAGATGAAGTAATAGATCAGATAAAATCTCAGCAAACTTCATTGGTATAAGCCCTTTTGAAAATTATTTATTAATACTCGTTTCGGTTTTCAGAGTCACTTGAAAAATTGAAACGAGTTTTTTTTATGATACCTGTTAAACCTTTAGGATAAAGCACTGTCAATAAGATGAGCAAAAATCAATTTGATAAGATTTAAATAAAAAAATAATCAAAATGATGTCTTCTAATTTATTTTATTATCAACAACGGTTTTTGTACTTTTGTAATAGTTAATGAATAAATCTCCAAGGGTTTCTTTAACCAAAAGAACGAATATTTACCTCTGTTTATCTCAAGCCCTACAAACTACGAAAATTCACTCTTTACAAAAAAAGCCCTAATATAATAAACTTGGCTTAAAGTAACAAAAAATTATTTCGAACGTTCTTTGCTATAGTACAACAATAAAGATACACACTTTGAGGTTAATTTTTATTAACAACTAATTGGACATTTTCAAAAACTAAACTATTAAAATACCATGATTTTCACGGTTATATTCTCCTTACTTTTTAACCTGAACACTAATGCAGAGACAGTGGTGGAAACTTACCATGTTGTGCATGTAAAGGGTAAAATACAAAACATGACTACCAAAAAACCTTTGCGTCGTGGAATGAAAATCAAATCTAGCGACAACCTTAAGCTTAGCAAAGGCTCAAAGGCAGTAATGATTGGTGCACGTCGTGGACGTTTTATTCTATCTACCAAGCGTGCAAAGAAAAAAGGTAACGAGTTTTATGCATTTGTAAAAGATGTAGTTTCTCCTTTGAAGAAAAACGCCAAAGCAAGTACTCGTGGTGCTGAAGATACCGACGTAGAAAGCTTAAAAGGATACTTTGGCGATACTGATTTTGCCATTATCGGCGACAAAGTTGCTTTCAACTTAAACCTTTCTCGTTATCCATTGAGCAAGACCAAATTGTTGGTGTGTCGTTATGAGCACAATGGACGCGTAATCAATAAGAAATTGCCTTTTGAAGGCAATACCGTAACATTTGATCGTAACCGAGTATTCAAGAAAAACGATCAAACCATCAACCCAGACGATGTTTCAAATATTGAAATCTATTACTTTAATCGTTCTAATCGTTCTTCTCGTAAAGAAGCTTCTTTCAATGTAGTATTTGTAAACTCAGAGGAATTAAAGAGTGAATTGTCTGAATTGATGAATATCTATGACAAAGACAAAACTTTGGATGATAATGCCAAGTATGGTCACGCTTACACCTATGTAAGAGATGTTCACGCTAAATTTTTTGATGAGAAAGTATTCAAAAAATGGTTGAAGTCAAATGAGTTTATCTCTACTACCAAGGTGAAATTTACACCTAAAAAATCTGAAGAGTAAAATTAGGTATATCCTAAAAAAATTATAGCATCATAATTGCGAATTAGTAGCCAGACAGTTCACATTGTCTGGCTATTTTATTATTATTATTACTTCAAATATTCTCCAGAAAATACCTGACTAAATCCCCCCCCCCTGGATGAGGGATTTTTGAATTAAACTAAACCCTTATATGGCTTCAAAAAGCAAAAAGACCAAAATATTACGGGTTTCGGCTCTTAGCTTTGTTAACTCTATTTTGATGCTATGGCTCACCTTTGTTTTGTTGAGCTACCCTTATGTATTTTTCGATGAGTTCCCCCTCATTCGTTATTCTTCTGCTTTCAAAAATTTGATTCTTAAATGGGAAAAACCACCCAACCCCGACAATTTTGCTTTTATCAACATTGCTTACGATAAAGCCCTCATTGATAAAAATGATAGCGAAGGATTTCCCATTGGCTATCAGCCCATTACTGACCGGGAAAAACTGGCTCAACTCTTTGATATCCTGAGCAAAAAACCTAATTATAAATTTATGGTGTGTGACATTGAGTTTAAAGATTCTACTGAATATGACTCTACTATGATTGCCGCCATTAAGAAGCTACCTCGTATGGGAATTTCTTACCATCGAGATGATAAAGATAAACCAACGTACCCTGACATCCCGATTCCTAAGAGTAAACTGTCTCTTTCTGATCTGGAAAAAACCTCCCAAAAAGCTGTAAAGTTTAAGCTATTTCACAATGACTCTCTAAAATCTACTCCTCTGGTGATGTATGAGGGTATGTATCCCAAAGAAAAATTTAAAAAAGGAACCTTTTTTTATTGGCTAGGAGACCGACCTATCTTAAACTCATTCATTATTGATTATCGTATTCGCCCTTTTGGCTTTAGTGGCGATGCCCAGGAAAGTGGTAAATCTATCAATAAGAAAGACACTGTAAAGCCAGTAAACTATAGTAAAATATATCTGGGAGAATTGTTAGCCTTGTTAGAAACTGATGACGACGGAAATGTAGTAAGTGCTGATGCATTGTATGAATTTACCAAAAACCGAATTGTTTTTATTGGAGACTTTGCCATTGACAATGGCAACGATATTCACGAAACTATTTATGGGGATACTCAGGGGCCACTTATCCTGCTCAATGCTTTTTTAGCCCTTGAAAACCGTGATAACCAAATCACTGCTGGTTTTATCTTGTATTTATTTCTGGCTTATTTCTTTATTTCTTTCGTCACCTTTTATTATAAAACCATTTATGGCAAATGGGTACAAAGAATTACCAGAAAAAGTGATGCTGGTAGCTTTTTTGCTTCTATGACTGTTTTTCTGGCTTATTTTATGACTATTTCTATTATTTCCTTCTTCATCTTCAATATTCATATAGGTACGCTTATTTTGGCATTTTATATGAATATTATAGAAAAGGTCAAAAACTTTATGAATAAGAAATTTTCTGCGAAAACTGTAGAAGAAAAAGTAGTTTAGGAGAAAATTTATAAATTTGTCCATATAAGCTTTGGTTATTAAGCCAACCACGTTATTTTTAGAAAATAATTCTCATACAAAGAATAGATCAAAACCTCACAACAAATGGAAAATTTAACCATCGAGGCTACTGAGTATAAACCACGAATTGACTTCAACGCGGAGTCTGGCGTATTAGAGATCTCAAAAAACTCATATGGAGAGTATACCTTAGAATTTTTCAAGCCTGTATTTGAATGGCTCAAAGAATACACTCAAGAAGATGGAAAAAAGGTTGAGTTGAATTTCAAAATGACTTATTTCAATACTAGTACATCCCGTCGTTTTCTGGAAATACTTAATATTCTGGAAGATTACTATGAAAATAAAGGAGGGGATGTAAATGTTAATTGGTACTATGATGAAAATGATATGGATATGTTAGAGCAAGGCGAAGATTATCTTGAAGATGTAAGCCTTCCTTTAAACCTAATTCCATTATAGTAGAAAAAAATCAATTTTTACATATACAAAAGAGGCATCTAAAATCTTGATAGATTATTACATGCCTCTTTTGTCATTCTGGCGATTTTAGTCCTACTCTTCTTCTTCTGCTACTTCAGAGCGCCACAAGTCATATTTTTTCATTCTGAATCTAAATAATATAAAAGCCATAAACACTGCAAAAATAGCGATAATAGCGATAGTCAACAGTTTATATTCAGAAAGTTCACCTTTCAAAGCCCGATTAATCCCCCACATTTTAAGCACCACAAATACCAGAAAGACGTTGAGCACTCCTGCAAAAGTTATTAGCCAAGTGTCCATGACTGTATAATAATGCCTAAGAGACTCTTCATCTTTTAGCCAAAAATCTGCATTGGGTGTAAAAGCTCGTAAAGCTCTTTTAGGTAACGCATGAAATAAATTTTTCAACGCAATTGTCAATGAGTTCATTAACAATACAAAGCCTGCTCCCACCCAAAATACCACATTGGATGTTGTAGAAGATAGTGGACGTTGATTGGCATCATAATAAATCACCAAATCCTTGGAGTACAAATTCAGGTCATAATACATCCCCATCAACGCCAAAAAGAAAAATATAATGGTAAGTACTCTTACCACACCAAACACCTTTACCATATTTATTGAGTATTTACACTATGTAGCATTGTTCAAAAAAACTAACACCTCGATTATATAATTTGTTGGGCGTGAAGTCGCTGATATTCTCCGTTTTGCATTGATAATAAATCATCATGCATTCCACGCTCAATAATTTCACCATCTCGCACTACCAAAATTTCATCTGCATTCTGAATCGTACTCAAACGGTGTGCAATTACCAAAGAAGTTCTATTACGCATCAAGTGATGCAAAGCCTCCTGTACCAGTTTTTCAGTCTTGGTATCCAAAGACGCCGTAGCCTCATCTAGAATCAATATGGATGGATTTTTTAGAATGGCCCGAGCAATAGAAATACGTTGTTGTTGTCCACCCGAAAGCTTTTCACCTCTATCTCCAACATTGAATTGATACCCACCTTCTTTTTCCATAATAAATTCGTGGGCATTGGCAATTTTGGCTGCTTTCTCCACTTCTTCCTGGGTAGCTCCTTCTACACCAAAGGCAATATTATTGAAGATTGAATCATTAAACAGTACCGGGGTTTGGGTTACAATACCAATGTGTTGTAATACCGAACCCAACTGATAATCTTTGATATTGTGCCCATCTATATAAATACCTCCTTTTTGAATATCATAAAAACGAGGAATTAAATCTGCCATTGTAGATTTTCCACTTCCCGACTTACCTACTAAGGCGACTGTTTTACCTTTTTCAATTTTAAAATTGATTCCTTTCAGCACCCAATCTTCATCATAGCGAAAATGCACATCTCTAAACTCTATTCCCTGCTCAAAATTAGCTAGCTCTTTAGCATTCTCTTTATCTTGAATATCTACCGATTCATCTAACACTTTGAAAATTCTATTTCCAGCAGCCAACCCTATTTGAATTCCACTAGAAGCCACAGTAAGTCCCTTGGCAGGACGCATTACTTGAGAAAACAAGATGATATAAGTAATAAATTCCGTAGCTTCCAATAATGGCTTAGGTCTTAAAATCAGGCTTCCTCCGTATAATAAAATACCAACAACTACTAAGGCACCAGTAGCCTCAGAAATAGGAGAAGCCATCTCTCGAGTACGAGCCATTGCCCTTACTACATCGCCATAGAACTTGTTTTCTTTACCAAATTTGTGGCGAATATAGTTTACTGCATTAAAACCCTTGATGACTCTCATTCCTCCAATGGTTTCATCCAAGATACTCATAATCTCGGCCTGAGATTCTTGTAATGAATAAGATTGTTTCTTGAGTTTATTATTGATAAAGGCGATGATAGTCGCAGATACAGGTAAGAAAATCAGGGTAAAAAGCGTAAGTTCCAAAGAGATATAAAACAATACTACAAAGAAACTAACGAGTTGAATAGGATGCTTAAATAGCAGTTCCATACTATGAATTACTGTCCATTCGAGGTAATTGGCATCACTGGTAATACGCGACATCAAATCCCCTTTCTTTTGGTCAGAAAAATACCCTAAATGCAAAGAAGTAATTTTTTTGAAAAACGCAGCACGTACATTTTCAATTACTCGAGCTCGCATATATTCCTTGATACGAATAGTAAGGTATAAAAATGTATTGGATAGAAATATAGAGATTAAAAATACGATACATACAAATACCAGAGCAGAATACTCTCCCTTAGTAACTATTAATTGCTTGAAGAAATAGTCGAAATAATCACGCAAGAACTGAAAAGCCTGAGTAATTTCAAAAGTCGGTTCCACAGGCACTTTTTCTACTTTGGCTTCACCAAATAAAATGTTTAGTAAAGGAATTAAGAGAGTAAAGTTAAGAACGCCGAAGATGGTGGAGAGTATTGAAAAAATAAAAAACGGAATAGCAAATTTACTCAGTGGTTGAGCAAATGAAAGTATTCTAAAAAAAGTCTTCATTCAAATATGATTAAATTATGGCCATTTTTGCTGGATGCTTATCTTCTTAAATAAGTCCTTATCGTAATAATTAGCAGTTGACCTCTTTTGAGGACGCAAAGTTAGCGGTTTTGCCAGAATAATAACAAAACACAACCAAAATTCACTGGATTATAAATTTCCAATCTGTCAATCAAATTGATATTTTTCTACCTTTGCCCTGCATTATATTTTATCTAATAATTAACGCCTAGTATGCATATTTTACAGGTTTGCAATGGAAAATTACCCGTGCTCAAATACGGGGGTACCGAACGAGTAGTGTGGTGGCTAAGTAGAGAGTTACATTTAAGGGGGCATACTATTACTTTTTTGGTACCAGAGGGTTCCTATGCTGATTTTGCCAATGTACTTATTTATAATCCAACCCAACCAATTGCTGAACAAATTCCAGCAGAGGTAGACTTGGTACATTCGCATATTCCACTTGACCAACCTTTACCGAAGCCATATGTGGTGACTTTGCATGGAAACAGTCCTCCCTTTCTTGAATACGACATCAATACTATTTTTGTCTCTCATAATCACGCCCAAAGGCACGAATCTGACGCTTTTGTATACAATGGCTTGGGCCTAGACGAGTATGGTGATGTTGATTTGAATGCAACACGTGACCATTTGTTATTTCTAGGCCAAGACCGAAAGGAAAAAAATCTCAAGGGCTGTCGCTATATTGCCCACAAGGTAGGTGAGACATTGGTAGCCGCTGGAGCCGAAAAGAAAAAGCAGTTACTTGATTTTAAAAAAGATAACACCATCTATAAAGGAATGGTTGGAGGTGAAGATAAGCTAAATTTGCTTAGGCATAACAAAGCCCTGTTATTCCCGGTACTTTGGGATGAACCTTTTGGATTAGCAATGACCGAAAGTATGTATTTTGGTGCTCCAGTATTTGGCACACATTATGGCTCACTACCTGAAATAATTACTCAGGAAGTTGGTCATTTGTCTAATGACAAAGATGAATTAGTAGAAGCCGTAAGAAACCTGGGACAATATCAGGCAAAAACTTGCCACGAATATGTATGTGATAATTTTTCTGCCAAACAAATGGCTGATAAATATCTCATGTATTATGAGCAAGTCTTGAATGGAAAGACCATCAATGCTCAAAAACCTAAATCTCAATTAACCAAACGTTTCAAACGCTATAAATTCTAAGCTTTATGACCCAAGCCTTGGTTTTGATGACAGATTTTGGCGTACGCGAAAGATTCGTGGCCAGTATGAAAGGAGTTGCTTATAGCTTGGCTCCTACTACGCCTATTTTTGATTTAACCCACGAAATAGCTCCATTTAATATTTGGGAAGCCTCCAGAACCTTGGCACATACCATCGCTTATTGGCCATCAGGGACTGTATTTGTATCAGTGGTAGATCCAGGTGTAGGCACTGACCGTACCTCGGTAGCCGCTTTAACCAAAACCGGGCATATAATTGTCACTCCAGAAAATGGAACGCTTTCACAGGTTGACAAAAAATTAGGAATTAAAGAAATATATGTGATTGATCAGGGACGACATTTACGCCCTGGTGCAGAGCAATTCCATACCTTCCACGGAAGAGATTTATACGTTTATGTTGGTGCTTTATTAGCCAGCAAACAACTTAAACTAAAAGAAGTAGGTAGGCCATATCAAAAACCCATTATTCAACTACAAATCCCGGAGGCAGAGATTTTGCCTGATGTTGGCTTGCAAGGGGCCATTACAGGAATTGAGCACCCCTATGGAAACATCATTAGCAACATTCCTTATGACTGGTTAGATGCCTTGGAATTATCACCAAATAATCATCCTCTGGTACACGTCAAAATTCAACATCAAGAAATACCAGTTTTTAATGAAGCGCTCATGCTTGTACCTAGCTTTGGCTTTGTGACAGAACAAAAACCATTAATTTATGGAGATTCAGAGGGGTGCTTAGGTTTGGCACTCAATCAAGGTGATTTTGCCAAGGTATACAATATAGAATTTGGCGAAAAATGGATTTTGCAAATACATAAGATAATTGATTGAGAAATAAACACTTAAAATTCTCTGTTTTAAGTATTTTCTTACACCATTCCCCAGTTGATGTTACGTGGCATATTTGTTGTGAATTGATAGAAGATTTGAATCAACTCTCTGTGTATACTTCACTACCACTATACTGTAAGTCGGCATATTTTCAATGATCTAAAAAGCCAATGATACACGCTAAGTCCATGAATGCATCAAATAAAGTAAGATATACCCCAGAAGAATACCTTTCATTAGGAGCAGATTTTGATCTTCGTCAAGAATGCAACTTTTCCAATTGGTTGGCTTTACCCAATACCACACAAAACCATCAACGTGTTTCAAAAAACCTTCTAAATTTGTTCAAAAGTCAGTTGCTGATTGCCACTGAAGAAGAACCAAACGATGGCGGTTATCAGGTATTTAGTCGTAGTATCCGTTTTGAGGTTATCAGAGATCGCTTTTATTCTAATCCAGACATATTCATTGGTCAACACCCTGAAGATATCGCCTCTCCTCTTTTTAAAAGATATCCTATCTTAGTGGGTGAAGTGCTTTCTAAAATTACCGATGAGTATGACCGTCATTTCAAATTAAAAAAATACTTTACAAACACTACGCTCCAGACTTACTTGCTTGCATCTCAGTATACACGTAGAGTGGAACTGTATCATCGTCAACCAGAGAGTAACGAATGGCAATATCAAAGTTTTGACTCGTTAGAAGATGTTATTCATATACCTTCTCTCGACCTTGATATCTCTATCCCTCAAATTTATGAAGGCACTGGACTAGACAAAAAAAAGCTTCCTCCTCTTAACCAGTAGGCTTATTTTTTCAAATATTACTCTACAGTAATACCTTCAGCCATTAGAATCTTCGCCTTTTTTTCAAAAAAAACTCAAACATTTTGTATATTTAAGAATGGTAATTGCTTACCTATAGATAAGAGGTAAAGGATATCATTTCATAACTACATCGCTTTTACTTTACCTACACTTAGCATTTTGTTCTATCCAGTTTCAATCTATTTTAACATCCAAGTTTTACGGTCTAAGATTATTTTACCCCTATGAAGTTAGATGTCAGATTTATAAAATCCGTACTTACAATTTATGACGAACTACTAACCAATGGCATTTCTTTGGTTTACCTGGGTGAGTTTAGCCATCAAATTACCAAAATGTTTACTTCTATGGCAGAAGACGACATGGATAAAAACCATGAGGAGCTTTCTGTAAAACGTAAAGTATATCACGTAATGGTGGAAACTTTACAAAACATGAACAAACATTCTGATGAAATTGCTGAGCAAGGCTCTATTGGTAAAGGTTTGTTTATGATTGGAAAAAAAGATGAAACCTATTATGTAATTACCTCCAATAAAGTATCGCGAGACAAACAACCAGTGTTGGAAAACATGCTCGAACAAATCAACGCAGCCTCCAAGGCAGAACTAAAGGAGATGTATCGCAAACAAATCAAAGAAGGCAAAATTTCATCTAAAGGGGGCGCAGGTTTAGGCTTGATTGATATTGCGCGAAAAACCACTGGAAAACACGATTATCACTTTTTACCTTACGACGAAGAGAACTCTTTCTTTATTTTGAAAGTAGAGATTAATACTAAAAGAATCAGAAAAGAAATTCAAGAATTTCACGCGATGCAACAAAACAAGGACTAAAAACTTTGTTGCATCAAAAGAGCCAATGGTTAATGATGGATTCATTAATCATTGGCTTTTTTTATTTTATACCCATCACAGAATATTTATTAACACTTTTTTACAACACCCCTTCTACAAGTTTCGGAACGTTTTTTCAAATGCAGATTGTTATGTTATAAATTGATATAAAGCACAGAGAATCAGGTGTTAAAAGCGTGTTAAAGCTTTTTTGGGGATTGTTTACATTCTCTATCCTTTGTTCTTTGTGTTGCATTCATACATTCTCAAACATCAATAACAATGAAAATTTACTACACATTTATTTGGGTTGCTTTAATTGCCATAACGTTGGCTAGTTGCTCTACACCAGCAAAAAATGAAAGCAACGAATCGGCTAATAACACCGAAAATCAAGATAAAAAACCTGAAGGGGAAGGTGAGAAAAAAAATGAGCCCAAAACCAAAGAGCAGCAAATTATTGACGCGGTGGTTGCCCAACATGGAGGTGATAAATACAAAAATGTAAAGGTATCTTTTGACTTCCGCAAAAAGCACTATGATTATATGAAAAATGGTGGCAAGTTTCAGTTCGAGCGAAGCTTTGAGGATGATTCACTAGGTAAAATCCATGATGTGCTCAATAACGATGGATTTACCCGTAAAGCTAACGACAAAGTATTAGACATTACCGATGAATGGAAAGGGAAATATAGCAATTCGGTAAATTCAGTAATGTATTTTACATTTTTACCTTTTAACTTAAATGACGGAGCCGTAATAAAAAAATATATGGGTGAAGCGACCATCAAGGGTAAAACTTATCATCAAATTCAAGTAACATTCCAGAAAGAAGGTGGTGGCGAAGATCACTCTGATGTATACATGTACTGGTTCAATAAGGATAAGAATACCATGGATTATTTTGCTTATTCTTATGAAGTAAACGAAGGTGGCGTCAGATTTAGAGAAGCCTTTAACCCACGTGTAATAGAAGGTATTACTTTCTTAGATTATAAGAATTATAAAGCAAAAAAAGGCACTCCATTAACTGATTTGCCCAAACTGTTTAATGAAGATATGTTGAAATTGCTCTCAAAGATAGAAAATGAGAACATTAAAGTGAGTGCAGTAGAATAGTCAAAATATCAATTGTTGGATGGTTATACTTGCATCACCATCCAACAATTGTATAAGTTATTTCATTTCTTTAATCCATTCTTTCACCAAAGCCAGCCCCTCCTTATGCACTAACTGTCGGGCAATTTCAGGCATCATTATCCCAGGATCGGTAGACTCCATTCTGTATACTAAAATCGATTTTTGAGGCTTACCTGGCACAATGTCAAAATGTAAACTTCCAGCTGCCCGTCCCGCTGCAATGGGTGCCTTATTGATACCAAGTGCCGTTTTGTTTTGCTCATGAATATACAAAAACAATCCTGAGGTATTGGCTGGCCCGTCTGGCCTGTGGCAATGCCCACAATTAATATCCAGCCAAGCCCTGGCTCTGGCATCTAAGCTACCTGTTTCAGGATTGTTCCAAACAGGTAAGCGTGGCACTTCAGCCAATTGAGGCAATCCTTTCAATATTCCTTGTTTTTGCCAATGCAACAACTGATTTTCTTTGCCACTTTGGTATTCAAAATCACCGTTCAATTGACGAGCACTGGGGCCAATGGGTACCATCTTTTTTCCTCGTTCGTGGCAGCCCTTGCATTGGTTCATATTTGGAATGATATATTCAATTTTCCGTTTTTTGCCCCTAGTATCTCTCCAATTCACTTTTTTCGTATCTCCTGCCACATCCAGATTAGCCTCGGTTTGTGTCTCATTCCAAATATAAGGCAAGGCCACCCATCCATCATTTTTGTGGATCAGCAAGCGTGTTTCCATAATACGTTTTCCTTTTTGAGGTTTTCGGGCATCTTTGTGGTAAAAAAAGTTCTTGATCAAAATGGTACCTACTGGAAAGTCAAATACCTCTTTATCATTATAATTGACCGACTTCCCTTCAGGTACTTTGACAAAACGCGCCTTGGAGGCATAATCTGAAAACAAAGGCGTATTCAAGGTATAAGGAATTACTCCTTTGACAGGCTTTAAATCAGCCAGGTTTCCTTTAAAAAAACCATACTCAGAGAGACTCTGTCTATATTCTTTTATAGAAATCATTGGAGACTTAAATGTATAAGCAACTGTTATTATAAATACGCCAATACTCGCCAACAATAAGTATATTTTCTTCATTGAATTTCTTATATCAGTTACTTAAATTTTACCTTGGCTTCATTTAATCTATCCCGCGAACAATCAAACCCTTGGACATTTTTCACAATATTTTTGAAGCCATTTTCAGCATCTATATTGGCAAAAAGCGGGTTACCATTGGCTTGGTTGTTTCGTATACAAATGGCATATTCTGACTTTAGTTTTCCATTGGTATCTTTTGTTTTTGCGTCCAGGATACCATCATAAATAATGTGAGGCACCTTTTTTCCAAACTTCAGCTTAAAGTAAAACATTTTACCAAATCGCCCTTTAAAAGTAGCTTTTCGGCTCATGCGTTTATATATATTGTCATGAATATTGATCTTGGTAGGATAAGGATAATAACTTGAATCTTTGATGGGTATTTCAGTCATATGATAGCTAATAATCCCAGTACCTAGAGTGCGGTTATTAATGATCTCGTTATTAAAAATTTCTACATTGTTAGTCGCCAAAATAATCACACCAGTGCCAGGAGGCACCTTACCTACAATGTTTCCTTTGGGAGCAAAATTTTTGTAGTTGTTATTCAATACCTTGTTTTTAAATACCCGCACAAAACCTCCCCTCTTTTGCACCAAGTCGGGTAAATCAAAGATCAATATGCCTCCTGTATTATTTGTGGCTACATTTTCGTAGACATCGGCTCGAAGCGAGTTTTCTATCTCGATACCTGCTACATTAAATTCTGCTTTAGAATACCGCACAATAATATCTTGTGACTGCCCTACATAAATCCCTGCATCTGAAGCGCCTTTTGCTTCGCAATACTCAATTAGTACATTTTTGCACATCACGGGATATAAACCATAAGCACCATTACTTTTTTTGGGTTTTCCAGTCCATTCTGTTTTTACCTTTTTAAAAGTAATGCCATTGGTGTTTTGTACCTTTATAGCATCTCCTTTGGTGTCTTGTACAGTAAGTCCCTCAATTACAACATTTTGACTATTGGTAACTTTGATTCCTTCAGCACCTTCTTTTTGGCCTTTAAAACTCAAGATGGTTTTATCCATTCCCTTACCTACAATCGTTACATTTTTACGATTGTCCATCCACAGACTCTTACCCAAGGTAAAGTTACCAGCTGGAAGCTCTATCTTACCTCCATCTTTCACCATAATGAATTGAGTCTGCAGCTTTTTCTGAATATCTTTTTGAGCAAAGCTTTGAGTAGGTATTCCCCCGATCATCCCCAAGATGATGAGGGGAATGAAGTAGTATATTTTTCTAAACATATTGTATTTTTATTAATAAGCACACAAAAAGTTTTACTAAAAATACAAAATGAAGAATAATAAACTAAATAATAACAGGTATATAAAATACTTTGCTACAGTACAGGCTTGCTTTTAAACTCATATACATGCTTGTGGTGGTATAAAACGCCTTGACTGAGAACCGACTCTTCAATTAAGAAGTTATTATGATCAAACTTATTAATATTAAACGCCACGAGTCTTCCACTAGCATCATGTGTTTCCATTTTTATGAGGTTTAGTTGTTTGTCATACTCATATTTTGCTGTATAAACTATATCCTGAAAAACATCATGGTTCTCTTCTTTAGTCACTAACCCATATTCATTGTATGCATAGTTTTTTTCTAATATCAAACGCTTTTTATCTTCATAAGCCTGTTGTAATATTAGCAATCCAGCATCATTATAAGTTTTAGTAGAGGTTACCTTTAGTTGTTCATCTTGGTCATAAGTTTCTATTTGAGTGACATTTTCTACTTCATCATAGGTATGTACCTGATGCTCTATCATTATTCCCAGATCAAAAAACCATGCTTTGTAATTAGGCTCTGTACCCTTCACCTCCTTTCGCTTTATCTCAAATTCGTTTTGAAAAGTGACCTCTACATAACCATCGCTTGTTGTTCTGTCTACCTTTACTTCATAAAGCTCTCCCGAAATAAACAGATGATGGAATGTCACATTTTCCTGATAGGTAAAAACATCGCGAGTTAGCACCTGACCCTCGCTTATTTCTACCTCTTCTATTAGGTTACCTTGTTCATCATAATTATATACTTTTTCAAAGTTAGGCTCAGCTTCAAAATCCTTATAATACAACAAGCCTTCATCGGAATTGTAATACCTTTCAGCAATTAACACTTCCTGGTCCTCTTCTATCTTAAAGGTTGTTTTGATAAATGCAAACGGAGACGTTTCAGGGTCAAACTCAGCATTATGAGGTGGAATTTTCACATCTGCTAATAGTTTTTCTTCTTCTGAAGGCTCAGAAGGGTTTGCAGATTTGTGCATTTCATATAAGTCTTCTAAGTCAAGCTCTTTTGTTTTCTTTTTCTTTCGAAATGATTTAAATAGTTTCATAAAAGTATGTTTTGATTTAGTGAAGGTTAACTTGATTTTGATACGTAAAATAGGGCTTTTCTCTCCTCATGGTATTAAAAATTATTATAAATATCATTTTAGAAAACACTAACAACATATTAAACTTTCAATATTTTCTGAAACTTAAATATACCCCGTCCGTATTTTATCATATACTGACTAAATACATTATGAACACGCAACGAAAAATAGTTATCCCTGGTGGAAGTGGTTTTATAGGACAAGTTTTAGCCAAGCATTTTGTGAAACAAGGTGATGAGGTCATTATTCTAACTCGTGGGGCCACTAAAGAAAAAGATGGCATTCAATACTTGCAATGGGATGGGGTAAACCTGGAAGACAGTTGGGCAAAAACTTTTGAAGGAGCAGATGCCATCATCAATATGGCAGGTAGAACGGTGAACTGTAGATACAATGAAAAAAATAAACAACAAATCTATGATTCTCGCTTGTTTTCTACCGAGGTAATTGGTAAAGCCATTGCTGCCTGTAACAACGCTCCTAAGCTATGGATCAATGCAGGTTCGGCTACCATCTACCGCCACGCACTAGATCGCCCAATGGATGAGGCTACTGGAGAGTTGGGTACTGGCTTTTCAGTAGATGTATGCCAAAAATGGGAAGCTACTTTTCAACGAATGGAGACTCCCAACACTCGAAAGTTGATGTTGCGCATTGCCATTGTGATTGGACGAGAGCCAGGAGGTGCATTAGAACCTTTAATGAATTTGGTAAAATATGGACTTGGCGGAACTCAGGGGAAAGGAAACCAATATGTAAGCTGGGTACACGAACACGATGTAGTAAAAGCGATAGAGTGGCTAATGGCTCACGAAGAAGTGACTGGAATTGTGAATGTATCAAGTCCTAATCCATTGCCCAATAAACAGTTTATGAAAACACTCCGCCAAGTAATGAAAAGACCGTTTGGTTTGCCTGCTACTCGTTGGATGCTTGAGATCGGGGCTTGGGTAATTGGTACTGAAACAGAGTTAATCTTGAAAAGCCGTCAGGTAGTACCTGGCCGCCTACAGGAAATGGGGTTTGAGCTACAATACCCAACCGTAAAAGAAGCATTGGTAGAGATTATCCATGGCGACCGCGCCTCACAGCCTGTTAATGCATAATAGTTAGAACCGTTTCACAGATAAATATAAACATACTTTCTCCCTGCTGGATTTTCCAGGAGGGAGTTTTTTTAAACAAAAACCCTGACAAATATTGCCAGGGTTTTATCTATCATATCATCAAATGTTTTCTTGAAGCTATTTTTTCACGACTACCTTTTTAGTAAATACTCCCACCGAAGTAACTACTCGTAGAAAATAAATCCCACTAGGTTTTTGACTCAAATCAACCAAAGTACTTCCTGATTTTGCAATCTTATCCTCAGTCATTCGTAACACGTCTCTTCCTTGTAAGTCCAGCACCATAATGTCATACATTTGAATAGCTGAATTATTTGTAAATACGCTTACTTTACCAGAAGTAGGGTTAGGTGCAATATATACTTCAAATGGATTTTCTGCAGTTTTTACAAATTGGCTGGTACGTTGACTACTGTTACAGCTAACATTTACTGGCACATCTACATTTTCATTAGTGTCATGGAAGAAGTTGTAAAGCCAGTTGTAAGTATACCTGGAATTATCAGTTGATGCGTATTTCCACAAATTCCCACCACTATCATATACCAGATGTGTAGCATTACGATGAAAATCCTTAATACCATAATTTAAATAATTCTTAAAAGCATCTATTGCCCCTGATGATCCTGGTAGAAACTCTAAATTTAGCCCTTGTTCATTGCTACCTGCAAAAGTATAGGCTTCTCGTAGTCGCGCTAAGGGTAAAGAAGAAGCACTCCAATAATTGGATTGTTTCCAAACCACGTCAAAATATTGATTATAAGTATTACCAAGTCTTGCGGTTCCACTTGAATTATAAGGAGAATGTACAAACTTTAGACCTTTTACATTTCTAATATACTCAGAAATACCTTTAACAGTTCCTTCATCTTCAGTGCTTTCATCATACCAATAAAAGCCTAATAATTTCAAATGGTTGGTTTTATTGGTACTTAAGTTATCCCATTTTGATTTTATAGCATCTACATACCATTTTAAGATCTCAATTCTATCTGCTTCTTTGTCCAAATAACGTGCTTGACCGTCGATGTATCCAAACAAAGTATTTTCTCCCAAATTATCCATTGAAAATGAAGTATTAGGCCAAGGAATTTTTAAAATTACTCCTGTCTTTGTTGTTTGCCCCAATTCCTCATTTACTTCCTTAGCAGCTTCATTTAATGCAGGTATAAATGCTTTCGCCCCTTTGAACCATTCTGTACCAGGAACACCATCCTGAAAGAACCTATTCATATAGGCCTCTAAATAGATTTTCCTGAAATTATTTTCAATCCACTGTTTTTTAGTAGTACTATTCAAATTACCCGCAGTTCCAAGTTCTCCATATACTATATCAGTAAACAATATGGTATTAAAAAACCTAGCACAAGCCTTCTCGGTATTAAAAGAATAACAATTCACCGATAAAGAATTATTACATTGTTTGAAGGTACTACAAGTAGGATCATTGGCGTTTAAACTGCTCACAATGCTTTTTTGATAATAGCCCAAGTAAGGTTTAAATGCATATTTGGCTGGAATATTTACGTGATCGTTGCAATTACCGAACCCACTATGATAGGATATACCGCTTGTAAAAAAAGCAATAGTTTTACCTACTTCATTATCTTCTTTATATTTGAGCGGGCGCATTTCAATATTATCCCAATAGTTAAGGTTTGATATACTCCAATTACGTAGACCAATCTGGCAAGTTACAGCATTATTTGGAACTTTAAAGCTTATAAAATGCCTAACAAATTCACCAAACTCAACACCATAGCGTTTGTCTAAATCAAGCGTTTTTGCCCAAGCTCCGCCTAAGTAATTTGACCAAGTAAAGCCTTCACAAGGGGGATTTCCACCTATAATTAAATTACCATTAGAATCATAAAATTGCATTTGAAAGACTGCATCTTTATCGTTTTCCTGAAAATGATTTTTACCATAAAAGCTCATCATCCAGTGTTTTTCCATAGAAACATCTACACGATAGGAAGGCCTCAATAATTGTTCACCTCCATTTACTTTAATTGCAGGCCTAGGATCAGGCAGAGATGACGGTGCAATATCTTGATCATTATAAAGTAATCCACCAATCCACATATCTTCCCCCCTACTAAAATCTCCATTAAACAAATAATTGCCACGAATAGCTTTTAGTGATATATCATCAAACAAAAAATTGGGAGCGCTACTCGAGCTCGCAAATTTATATAGATAAATTTTACAAAAGACAGCCCTTTCTGGTGCTTGAAAGGTGCGAGACCAGTACTTCCAATCAGTGGTGGGAGTTGGATAATCCATATAAGCATAATACATGTCCGTATAGCTCGACCAAGTTAGATTCATTACATCTGGATTATTTTTAATCTCTACATTATTCGAGTCAAAAAACTCGATCCCAAAAGCAGCCCTGGATGTACCTGCACTTTTTAGAGCAAATCGCATTTGAGCAGTTAGCCATCTTTTAGAGTTATTGAACTCTAACGTAACCACCTGACTAATACTATATTGCGCATACGTGTTGCCTACTTCTGCATATTTGTTAGTACCACTTTGTCCAACAATATTAGACCCAAAATTCCAATTGTTGACACCTGAATCAAATCCGCCATTTGTTACTAGATTCGGAGGATCAAAATTAGGTTTCATTTGTGCCTTGGTTTGGGTAACTCCTACTAAAAGCAATAAAAAAGAAAAAAGAAAATGATGTTTGATCATTGTTTGAAAAATTTAATATGAAAAATATCTCTATACATGTATACCAACATTCGATAAGGCATTTGGAGACTTTTCCTTTATTTTTTCTATTCATTCATCAAATATTTGAATATTAGAGATTTAGCACCATATTTAGCAAAATAACGAACCAAATTAATCTTCAAATCTCATGCGAACCATCTCGAATATCCAACTAACACTTAGTGTTACAGTGTTTATGTTTGGCATCTGGAGTTGTACTCCCAAAACAACTGCTAATCAAACTAAAGAACCTCTTAGTAAAATTGTTGCGGGCTATGACAAATTACAAACTCCGGCTCAAAAAGCCCCCTTGCTAAAAGCCGTTAAAGATGGTTGGAAACCTACCTCTAATGCAAAAATAGACGCCCAAACCAAAACACTTGCTGATAAACTATTTGCAGTACAGGCCAATACTTTTTATTACAGTAAATATGTTACTGGCTCTACCAAAACTCCTTTAACCTTTTATAGAGTATTTGGTAATAAAGCGCGCCTGGGTGGGCCTTATGTATCATCCAAACCCATTAAGAGTAAGGAGCAAGCCCGTAAAGAAAATGCACTATTGAGTGAATGGGGTAACTCTATAGAATGGGAAGCAAAAATAGATGTGCCCAAAGGTACCATTATAAGTGTAGGGGTGGTAGGGCCACAGGCAGGTACCAATCCTCCTCAATTTTTACCAGGAGGTGCCGATCAAATTTTATTGCCTTTTACATGGCTCAGCAATCCTAATTTCAAAGTAGCCGTGCGCAAATTGGACAAAGCAGGTAAACCTACCACCAACTTCAAAACCATTCCTTTAGGCCAAAGGCCCACCTTACAAAAAGCCATTCAAGAAAATGATAAAGCAACTATTCAAAGAATTGTTGGGGGAGAATGAGGGAGTGAAAAGCTAAAAACGAAAAGTAAAAGTTTGGCAATGTTAGTCACATTTAAGTATCACCAATCACTTGTTAATAAAAAGAAAAAGCACTCGCAATGCTGAGTGCTTTTTACCAAAAAATATTGAGGGAATTATTGATTTTTACTCACAGGGGAGTAATGTCTTTGTTATCAGTTTCTTCTTACTCACTGTCTAAGTGATTACTTCCCGCCTTTAGTAAATTTACCAGTAAACAATACCTCTTCTGATTCTTCGTCAATTACCCGCCAATAATATAATCCTTGCGGGAGCTTAGTGGTATTCAACTTGGTTTTACCAGAATTACCAGGGAAGTTATATGTATCTAACACCTGTTTATTGCGATTATTGAATATTTTCACAACAATATTTTTGATAGAAGCATCGCTTGACTTCCATTCAATGTTGAGTTCGTTTACCACTTTCTTTTGTGGTTTGATGATCTCAAATAAAGTTGTCTGATTTACACTTCGATTTTGAATCGCTCGGGCATATTTGTCTATATGCCTTTCCAGTGTAGCATTCACTTCAAAGTTTGCCGCTAAATAATCCGAAGGAGTTTCTTCTTTGGTAGCTGCCTTAGGCTTTACGGCCAATTCGGTATCCTTAGGCTTTACAATGATTTTCTCTCCTAAAGATACATTGTGGTTTACATGAAGTGATTTGGTATTTTTTGCAATACCTGCATTACGTTTTTCCGAATCAAGATGCGACAACATCAAACTTACGACCACGGTACCCACCAAAAATAAAATTACTGCTGCCGCATAACGATTGTTGATTCGTTGCTGTAGAAATACTGGTTTAATGATGGCACGTTTTCCTTTCGGACCTACTGGTGCCTGTGCTTTTAACTGGTATTTGCTGGCTGGTTGGGATGTGTTTGTTTGCCTGTTGGTAATATCTATATCTTTTAATAAGATTTTGTCATCCAAAAAATCGGTAAATGCTGTTATTTTACGATAATCACTTACGTCTTGGGCAAATTCCTGATTATTTGCCAATAAGCTATCGAAAGTCGCTTTTTCGGTAGTGGTTAGTCTACCTTCAAAGTATTTTTCGATCAACTCAAATTTAGTGTCGTTATCTTTCATTGTACCATCCGTAGTTTTTAAATACTTAACGTCGTTTATCTTTCATATTTTTCAGCATTCTCGTTTTCAATTTTTGTGTACACTTGTACTTTGCTGCTGAAGCATTTTGGGAATCACCAAAACCCATTTCTTTGGCAATAGCCTGAAGAGATTTATGTTTATAATAAAAAAGTTTCAATAATTGCTGACAACGCTCACCTAGTTGATTGAGACAAACATCCATCAGTTTTCGTTCATTCTCCCACACATCATCTTCTTTCTCCTCCTCTACATCTACACTCAAGCGAAGATTTTTTTGCGCTTTCTTAGAATCACGATAAAGCTTATTTCGTGCAATAGCAAAGAGGTAAGACTCCACCGATTGCTCAATATTGTCTAATTTTCCTTGCTCAATATTATGATACAACACCTCTATAGCTTCAGAGTAGGTATCTTCTATTTGCAAAATATCACATTCCGGGAAACGAGCTTTCATTGTATTAATAAAGCGTCCTTTATGTTGTTGATAAATCGCTTGTAATAAATCTTTATTTCCCTGTTTTAATTTATCAATAAGTCGCATTATATTTTTCCCCCTTCATCCTTATGTACATTTTAGGTTTCAAATCTATCCCTCTTTTTTCATTTTTTTATTAAAAAAAATACCAGCCACTTCTTAAGTAGCTGGTAATCAACATTGTAAAATTTATATATTTTGAAACAAATATTATAAAACTACGTTGGTCTTAAACAATTTAATAGCGATGGCTAACAATATCACGCCAAAAACTCGCCTCAAGACATCGGCACCAGCCTGTCCTAGCTTGCGTTCAATCCAACCTGAAGCTTTCAACACTATAAATACAAACAATAGGTTTACCAGAATCCCCATCACTATATTCACCTGTGAATATTCAGCCCGCAATGACACTATAGTTGTCATAGTACCTGCTCCAGCAATTAATGGAAACGCTAAAGGGACAATCGAGGTACTTTTTGGATCATCACCTGATTTAAACAGGTGGATACCCAGTACCATTTCTACACCCAAGAAAAACAAAATTAATGAACCTGCAATGGCAAAAGATGCCACATCTATCCCAAACAGCTTCAAGATAGATTCTCCCAGGAACAAAAACACAAACATAATAATGCCTGCAACTAAGGTAGCTTTCGCTGATTGGATTTCACCTGCTTTTTTCTTTAAATCGATAATAATTGGAATAGATCCTAAAATATCAATTACGGAAAAAAGTACTAAAGAAACCGATAAAACTTCTTTTAAACTTAACATACTTACCTCCTTTTTAAAAATATAAAACAGATAATTGAACTACCAGTTACTCTCCCAAAAATACAACAAAAACAATGTGTTTAGGGGCTTTCGCTTGGAATCGTGCAAAGGTAAAATCTTTTACCTGAATAGCAAGGAGGGTGTAATAAAAACCAAATGATTGCTTGAAAGTGTTATTTTAGGCCTCGAAGAAAATCTTGCAATAGTGCTATTTCATTATCTGTGATAGCAGGGAAGTTTGCCACCCTAAAAGTTGTGTCTTTCCAGGTACCATATCCATTTCCTAATATGATGTTTTGCTTTTGGGCTTCAGCCTTTATATGGGCTATTCGATTTAAACTGCCTTTTATTGTCAACACTGTAGCGGAACGAGCCTCAGGTTTATCACACAATAGTATTAGGTCAGTCTCTTTTTCTAAAAATTGCAGGTAGTTGGCCAAACGTTTTTGGGTGATTTCATCAATGGTTTTAATAGATGGCACTTGTTGCATTATCCTGTTCAGCAAGTAAATATTCAGTATATTGGGGGTGTAAGTTGTTTGCCAATCTTCCATTTTTTCAATCATAAAAGCCAGGCTATTGTAATGATTTCTAGCATCAAGCATCCTGGCTCTTTCCACTGCCCGTGGAGAACACACCATTATTGCCATTCCAGAAGGCAATCCCAGACACTTTTGTACTGAAGCATACCATACATCCGCCTGGGCAAAATCCAGATAAACTCCTCCTAGCGAAGAAGTAGCATCTACCGCAATTAACTGTTCAGCGTATTTTTGACGTAACTTAGCCATTTGCGTATTCGTCAGTGCTGTACCATTAGAGGTTTCATTATGAGTTATCGCAATCAACTCTGTTTCCTGAGCAATGCTTAATTGCTCAACATTTAAGCCCTCGTTTACATCAAATACATACTCTTGCACATGAATCCCCAACTTATGAGTGTAAGCAGCCCATTTTTGCCCAAAGGCCCCATTGTATATATGATGGCTTTGCTTCTGCACCAACGATTGAGCAATGATCTCCCAACACTCGGTAGCCGAAGAAGCATAAAACACCCAATAATTTGCAGGTATCTCCAGCTTCTCTTTAAAAACGCTAATGGTTTCTTTAGACAATTTCACAAATGCAGGACTGCGATGGTTTTGGCTAACAATACCAGAGTTTACTGCTTCCTGAGCGTATTGCGCTACTTGTGGATATACTTTGGAAGGTCCAGGGTAGAATGTGATCATTTTTAAGCAAATTTATCAAGTAAGACCAATATGAATGTACCTGAAAAAAATTCATTTCTGAACAAATCAAGCACCTTTTTAACTGTCTAATCCAAAACTTGCTGTTGATAACAGAAAACCCACTTATAAAAAATTTCACCAATGAGCCATTATCAAAATATTATCACATTTTATTCAAAAAAAACAATATTTAACTACAATAGTTTATTAAAAAAGTTAAATTAATAATTGATTAAGTGCTAACAGCTTATATCAAACAATCTAACCACTCACATTCTGCTGTGTGAGCTAGTAAGGAAAAGCACATTATGATTATACAAGCCCCTTATACCCGCCCTGTTCCATTTACCAATGGACTGATAAATAACTATGCACTTTTGCCAGAAAAACAATGGAGTAGTCTACACCTTCGCCTACCAAGTGAATTAGGCAACGGAGGGCTACGTATCTTCACCCATCAAAATTTACATTTCTATCGCGGCAAGTGGAAGTTTTATAACTCTACGGGCTTTCAGGCATTAGACGAGGTAGGTACCAACGATTTAATTGACTTTAGGATTAGCAGAAACCACCACATGCAATCGGCTTATGTACAAGGGGTAAAAAAATTTGCCTGGGATGTTACTCAGGTAGATGGAATCCGAATGTTTATCCCTAAAGCCTTACTTCCTTCTGATAGACGAATTATTGACAAAAAAATTGAGCAATTTATCCTTAATGTAAATATCAATCTTTTGATTGACCATCTTTTTGAAATAGATCCAGCTGAATCAAACAACACATTACTATTAGAGGCCAAGTTTTTAGAATTGATTCATTACTTTACCCAACATCTCAATAAAGGAGAAATAACGCAGTTATTGGAAAATAACCGTGATTATGAAGCCAAACAAATTGAGACTGCCAAAGAAATTTTAGATCATCACTTGAGCAATCCTCCCTGCATTAAAGCTTTAAGCAAAGAAATAGGTTTGAATACCCGCAAGTTAAAATCAGGGTTTCGAGATACCTTTGGTATTACAATTAGGCAGTATATAATCCAGCAACGGATGCTACTGGCTCAAGATTTGGTGATCAATAGCGACTACCCTATTTCAATCATTTGCCAAATGGTAGGCTATCACAACCGAGGGCATTTTGCTTCTACTTACACCAAATATTTTGGCCATTTACCTCATCAAGCTCGCGAAAAAACGAATTAACCCAGTCAGAACTTAAGTTTCCCAAATAAATAATGGTTCCGTTTGGGATCAACAGAGTCCTTTTTGTGCTCAAGCTTTTCCCCGAAGATTAATAATTTTGGTAGAACACATAATTATTACAATTTTTTACACAATGATAGGGTATGTGTACTCTACCGATATTTTCTACAACCAGCCCACAAACCAGCTACTCTGTTGTAAGCCTCACAGGGGTCTTATAATACTCTTCCAGGAAGGTTATACATACCCTAACCAACATTAAACCTTATGAAAAAATTATTTACGATAAGCCTCGCTTTGATGCTATGTGGGATATGCACTTTTGCGTTTGCCCAAACCACCATCAAAGGTAAAGTAACCGATGCCAGCGACGGAAGTGCAATGGTCGGAGTAAGCATAGTTGTCAAAGGAAAGATAACGGGTACAACCACAGATGGTGATGGAAATTTTGCCCTGAATACCAATACCCAATTACCATTTACACTCCTTCTCTCTAGTATTGGTTACACCAATCAAGAGGTGCAAGTGACCCAAGCCAATCAAACATTGGATATTAAAATGCAGCCAAGTACTACCAAATTAAATGAATTGGTAGTATCTGCCTCTAAGGTAGAGGAATCTATCATGGAAGCTCCTGTATCTATTGAAAAGCTCTCCATTACTGAACTGCGCAATACGCCATCATTTGACATGTACGATGCCATTTCTAACCTAAAAGGGGTGCAGGTAAACAATGGTAGTTTGACTTTTTCTTCGGTCAATACGCGTGGCTTTGCAGATATGCAAAACTGGCGATTTATTCAATTAGTAGATGGCATGGAAACCAATGCTCCTGGCCTCAACTACCCAGTAGGTGGTAATTCTGGCCCAACCAATATTGATATATTGAGCATTGAGCTAGTACCTGGGGCAAGCTCTGCCTTGTATGGGGCCAATGCTTTCAACGGACTTTTAAATATCACAACCAAAGACCCTTTCAACTATCAAGGTTTAAGCGCTTATGTAAAAGCTGGAGTGACTGTACAAGAAGCAGGTGGTACCAACCCATTATTTGACTTTGGAGCACGTTATGCTACTGCCATTAATAACAAATTTGCTTTTAAATTTACTGTAGGTGTGATGCAAGGCACCGACTGGACTGCCAATGATGATAGCTATTACATTAACAACACCAGAGCCACTACCCTTACCAATGAGCAAATCGGTGCATTATTGCAAACTCCACGAAATAGCCCTAACTACGATGCGGTTAATGTATATGGTGACGAGGTAGGTGTACCCGTAAACCTGGGAAGCGCTACTCCAGTAACGATCAATCGTACGGGTATCAGAGAGGCTGATATTGTGAATTATGATGTACAAACCTATCGTTTTGGGGCAAGTTTGCATTATAGAATCACCGAGGATATTGAGGTAAATTATGGCTTTAGTTATGTGCAGTCAGATGCCATATTAAGGCATACTACCATTTATCCCTTGGTAAATTTTGAGCAGCAGCTACACCGCTTAGAGCTCAAAGGTGCTAACTTTAGTCTACTAGGATATTATTCTGCTGAAAATGCCAAAGATTCGTATGCCATGTTGGCTACTGGGGCATTTATAGAAGAAGGACGTAAGTCAAGTGCTGCCTGGGGGGCTGATTATGGTGCTGCTTATCGGGGCGAAGTTGCAGGTATTACCGCGGCTAATCACGATGCAGCGCGTGCTTATGCCGATCGTGATCTAATTCCTATTGGCAGCGATGCATTCAACCAATTGAGAAGTGCTACCCTGAATAATCCAGATATTTCTACTGGTGGTTCTAAATTTATTGACCGTACTTCTTTTGTCAATGTGGTAGGGAACTATGATTTCACGCAGATTAAAGATGTAGTAGAAGTACAGGTAGGGGGTAACTACCGTAGATTCAATTTACTTTCTGAGGGACAATTATTCAATGATGGGCCATTAGGATTTAACCAAGCCATTCCAATTGAAGAATACGGATTTTTTGCTCAAGTAGGTAAAAAGCTCTTCGATAAACGTTTGAGTTTACGTGGATCGTTGCGTTATGACAAAAACCAAAACTTTGACGGTAGAGTCACGCCTCGAGCTTCGGCAGTGTTTGCCCTGGATGCCAAAAGAAAGCATAACCTACGGGTATCTTATCAAACTGGATTCCGTAATCCTGCTACTCAGGAGACTTACATTGCATTGGATATTGGTGCGGCTATTTTATTGGGAGGTACCCGCGATAATATAGACAATTATAATTATGCGTTGCCCAATGGTGCTACCGTGAGTGGCTCTACTATTTTCCAAAATTTAGTAACGCTTCCCTCCTTTCTTGCTTTTTCGGCCAGTGGCAATCCTGCCGACCTGGTACCCGCAAACTTGCAAGTACTCAAACAAGAGAGAAATAATACTATAGAAGTGGGTTACAAAGGCTTGATTGCAGATAAACTATTCATCGACCTCAACTACTACTACACTGAATACGAAGACTTTGTGGTACGTCTAACTACCATTAGTCCTGATGTAGGGCGTGCTTTTGCGGTTTATACCAACATTAGTAATGCCAAGGTAACTTCACAAGGGGTTGGTATAAGTCTGGAATATTCGCTGCCTGAAGGGTATAAATTTGGCGGCAACTATACCTATACTGCATTTGATGCCGACGAAGCCGTAAGACTCAACCCAGGTTTCTTGCCAAGTTTCAACACGCCTGAAAATCGCTTTAACCTATCACTAAGCAATAGCAATATTGCCAATACCAACTTTGGGTTTAACCTGAAGTATCGTTGGTCGCAAGATTATGTATGGCAATCTCCTTTCGGAAAAGGCGATATTCCAAGCTTTGATGTGGTAGATCTAGCCCTTACGTACAAATTGACCAAACTGAAATCTGCGCTTAAAATAGGCGCTTCTAATTTGCTCAACCAAGAATATCGCACTGTATACGGAGGCCCCTTGATTGGGTCTATTTTCTACATTAGCTGGACCTACGATCAGTTTTTGAAATAACCAAATAGTTGCATATATACCTTGTACAAACAGCAATTTCGGCTCGACTGAAGTTGCTGTTTTTTAATGCATTGATTTTATGGGCAAAAGGCTATCAACAAGTAACCTTAGTTGCCTCAAAAGGTAAAGTAGAAAAGCTTTTTTTAAATACCACTCCATCGTCTAGAAACCCGCTATCATCCTGAAAAAGCCAGGTAACGCGTACCTTGGGATTCAGCTTTGCATGCTCCTCAAGCAAACTAAAAATCTTCAAAAACTCATGCGCTGAGAGCATATTGAAATAGTCAAGTTGAAAGCAAAAGGTTACAGGAGCTGTATTGGTTTCCAGATAACTGGTTAACCAAGTGACGATTGGTTCATAAAAATCGTCGGGATGCATGAGGCAAGATTCACCAGAGATAGTGAATTGCTGGTTGTTTACATTAAATGATACTCTGGGGGTGAATTGTGTTTCCTCTATTATCAAATTTTTCATCATAGTGTTATTTGCCAAATGTAAGTACTGCGCTAAATGAAGTACTCTGTGTTCATTAGTTTTTGTGTTAAAAGCAGGCTGGTTTTGATGCAGAAGCTGAGAGATGCTTAGCTGGAAAAAAGATAAATATTGTTGTAGAAAGAATATATAATAACTGTTGATTGTTGGTTCTAATTCTGTAACAAAATTAATTACCTATTTAGTGCAATTCAATAGAGAAAAATACGGGAAATTTGATCTTAAATTTTGTTAAAGAATTGTGATCAACTCTTGATAAAATTTGGGGAAACACGCTTGTTAGGGCTAAACGAAATGCTATTAAGAATAATAAAAGCCCTGTAAATGTATTATTTACAGGGCTTTTGTAGAGTGGTGCGGAGAGAGAGGGAATATATCAATGTTTGCCTTCATTACACCATAAGCATAATTTTAAAGCTTGTCCCTTTTGTCCCGAAACATTTGACCTTTAAAATAGCAAAAGTGAAACTATAACTGATTTCTCCTCTATTTTTACTATTTTTCCTTCATGATCTCTCTACCTGAAAAAGACTACACAATTCACCTATCCGCTGATAGTTTCATCAAAGCCCTACAAGGGGACAAATTTGTTATTGACGAACAAGGAAATAAGCATAACTTTTTTTACACGAAGTATAGAATTGATAAAGCCGAGTATAGAAATGTAGTAGTCATTGATCAAAGGGTAATTGTTTCAGAACCGATCATCATTAAAGAAGATGAATTATTTGGTGAAGCACTCGCCTTTAAGTATCCAATACTAATTCAAGGGGGCGAGTTTCAGGACTCGTTCAGCATTTCAGGGGGCGAGTTTCAGGGCTTGTTCCGCATTTCATGGGGCGAGTTTCAGCAATTGTTCCACATTTCAGGGGGCGAGTTTCAGCAATCGTTCCACATTGAGAGGGGTAAGTTTCAGAACGGGTTCCGCATTGAGGGGGGCGAGTTTCAGAACGGGTTCTACATTGAGAGGGGCGAGTTTAAGCAATGGTTCCGCATTTCAGGAGGCGAGTTTCAGCAATTGTTCCACATTTCAGGGGGCGAGTTTCAGCAATTGTTCCGCATTGAGGGAGGGAGGTTTAAGGACTCGTTCAGCATTGAAGGAGGCGAGTTTCTGCAATGGTTCAGCATTGAAGGGGGCGAGTTTACTAAAGAGTTTATAGTTGATAACTTTCCAAGTAAAAGAGGGATTCGCAATCTTGAAATTTCCACATCAAAGCTTATAAAATCAAAATTTACGATTAATGAGAATGCGAAAATCCAGCAACTTACATTTAAAAAAGGAATCTCTGGAAGTGGCGCTTTATACATAGAATCTATCCATTTACAAACTTTGAATTTTGAAAATTTTATAAATGAAGGAAAATTAGAAATTACAGGTTTAAAGCTAGGTAAATTCCAAACAAAAATCATAAATCAAGAATCAATACCAGAGGTAGCCATAAAACGAGAACCACCAATTTCTTGGTTTGAGACTCAAATCATTATATCAAAAAGTAACCTTGGTAGTGCAGTATTCAAAGGAGTCTTATTTGAAGCGTTTGATCGGGTAATTATTGATGATTCCAAGCTCAATAATATTAGTACAGTAAACAAACATTTCCCCCTAAGTGCTGAAAATTTGGGCAATAAAGTTAATGATCAGGGTATACTAGAACATGATCCTGAGCAAATGGCTGAAATTTACAATCAGCTATATCTTGCTATGCAAAAGCAAGGGAATCGTTTAAAGGAAATGGAGTACTATAGCCAATATTTGTACTGGCAAAGAAAGGCTGCTAAGGAAGATAAAAAATGGCCAGCATTGATTTCACTAACTCTTTACCAGTGGTCTACTAATTTTGGGCAAAGTTGGGTAAGGGGTTTAGGAATAAGCTTATTAGTAGGACTAATTTTTTATTTCTTTTATAGTATCTCATTAAACGGGGTTCAAGTTGGGTTTCAGTACTTCACCTTCGATAATCTACTTTTTCATGGTAAGCAGTTCTTTCAATTTCTCTTACCTACCCATAAACTAGATTTTATTCCACATACTCAATCTAGATTCCTGTCTTCGTTTTTAGATATTTTTAGCAGAATTGCACTAGGGTATATGTACTACCAAACGATTACTGCTTTCAGGAGATTTGGTCGGAAGTAGGAACCTGTCCTTTTTTCTCCCCCCAGCAAATGAAAAATTGCTTCAAAAAACCAATGAAGCAATTTTTTACTTTAGTGCTCGCCCTCATTTCTTTTACTTCTTTTTCTCAAAAATATATTGCCAGTCCATTCCCGACGGGTATGGTTCCGGTAATAGCACACACTAAAAAACTAGATTCCATTCCTGTTTTTGCTGAGCCTAATTTTCCAAAAGCAATTGGCCAATTAAAGCCAGGTGCAAAAGTGGTTATCCTAGATCAATTGAGATTTTCAAAGAGCGGGAAATCTTGGTATTTGATAGAATACAAATGGCAACGGGTTTATGTAGAATGCAAGTACATCAAAACCAAGTTTTTCAACTTTCGGGCAGAAAGTAGACTCAAAGAATTATCTACTCGAGTCAAAAGTCGTTTTGATGCTCAGGACCATTTTATTAGAAATGTCGCACCTATCCTAAAGAACACCAAAATGCTAGTGGATTGGCACCGGGGCGAACAAAGGTATTTTTTAGATGCAAAAGGAAGGCGCATTTATGTTGTGCCTCCTTTCTATAGGGAATACCGTTTTTACTTACCTAGATACTTCTCTCAGGCGGGCTTTATCCAGCCCCGTAAGTAGCCATTTCCTGTCCTTTCTTACCTACTAATCCAGCTATAGCTTGCTCATAGCATAACCATGTAACCAATGAGTAAGAAGACAAAAAAGCAGATTGAAATAGAAATCAATGGCAAAAAAGCCAATGCCAGTCTCGAGGACCTTGGTAAACTTTCCGCACAGCTTAACAAGCAGTTGCGAAAAATGAAATCCAATGCAGCCGGTTTTGATGCCAAATCAAAATCACTCCAAGAAGTCCGAGAAAGGTATAAAAAATTAAAAGACAGGGTTGAAGGCGTTGATAAAGCCAATGTCAAAACTACCGGAGGCATTGGAAAACTTGGTTCTATTGCTAAAATGGCCAGTGGCCCATTACTGGCTTTGTTCTCAGCTCAAAAGGTGATTGAATTTGGAAAGGAGGTGGCCACAGTTGCCAATCAGTTGATTGAGCTACGGAGGGAAGTGGAGCATGCCTTCAAGGCTCAGGGTAGTGAGCTGGATGCGCTCACTGTTCAAATACAAGCAACTTCAAAGGCGTTAGGGACTGAAAAGAACACCTTGATTGAGGCCGGAAAAGCGATCAAAACGCAATTCGGCGGTGATATGGTGGCGAACATGGATAAGGTCCAGCAAGCTTTGTCTGGGGTCTCCAAAACCCAGCGTGAAGAAATTATTAGCCAGATGGATGAGTATGCCAGCAAAGCAAAAGATGCAGGAATGAACCTGGACCAAATGCTCGGTTACCTGGTGCAAAGTAGCAATATGGGTATTGTCAGTGATAAGGCCATGGACGCGTTAGGCGAAGGAATGAATTCTATCAGAGAATCAACTAAAGCGACCAGAGATGCCATGAAAAATGTGGGGGTAGATGTGGTGAAAATGGAAAATGATATTTTGAACGGTACGAAGACTTATTGGGATGCGATGCAAGACGTATCAAAAGCCGTCCAAAAAATCCCCGCAGAATCCCGTCAAATGGGTACCGTGCTCGCCGATGTTTTTCGGGGAGCTGGGGAAGATGCGGGTTCATTGCTTGTGAAAAATCTCCATAAAATGGGTAAGGGTCTAGACGCGGCCACCGATAAAACCTCCAAACTATACCAAGAAAACCAACGCCGATTAGCCCAAGAAAGGGAGCTTGCCACCGTTCAAAATCAAATTGCAAAGGAATTGACGGAAGGCTCAAAAGCAGCTCAGGGCCTCACGAAGCAGCTTCAAATTTTAGCCTTCAAAGTTGCCTTGGAACTGATTACTCGGTTCAAAGAATTTTTCAATTCCATCAAGCCAGGGCTTAACGAATTTCGCAAAAGAATTGATTCCATAGCCAAGCAATTCGGGGGCTGGAAGAAAATTTTCGCGGGGGTTGCAAGTCTTATCAAAGATGCTTTCAATAACATCATTGCCAAACCTGCAAAAGCTTTTTGGGGCATAATTGTAGCGATTGCCGATAGAATCTCAAAGTGGAAAGGGTTGATTAGGGCGGTAGGAGCACTTATCAAAACGAACTTTAAGGGCTTAATCGGTATTGCAAAAACCATTGCTAGGGCTTTCACTGATATAGCCAAAGTGATGCAGGCAATTGTTAATGTTAATTTCAAGAAGGCTTTTAGCCGTATCAAGCAAGGGTTCCGAAACTTTGGAAAAGGCATCCTGAACATTGGTACTACTATTCAGGAAGGTATTGGCGACATGTTCAATACCAAAGCGGCACAACGAAGACACGCCAAAGAAGCCCTGAAAATACAAAAAGAAGAAGCAGCAAAACGGGCCATTGCCGCAGCAAAAGCCGCCAAGGAAAAAGCGGAAAAGGAAGCGAGGGCTGAAAAAGCAGCCGCCGAACAAGCTGCTAAAGATGCGAAAGCCAGGGAAGAACGCAAAGCCCAGGCAGCCGAAGCTCGTCGCCTTCGCTTCTTAGAAAACCTGAAAGCCCATTACGAGAACCTACATAAGTTGAACGATGCCAACCTGGCTCGGGAGTTGACAGCCCTGAAGGCCCAATTTGTCCACAAGAAAATTGATCGTGATGCGCACGACAAGGGAGTATTTGAAGCCCAAAAGAAAGCAGCACAAAAGCGCATGGTCTTACTCAAATCGCAGTTTGGTCAAACATCAAAAGCCTACCAGGATGCCTATAGTGCATATTTGGATATTATTAAGAGCCGCCAGAATGCCATTGCCGCAGCTAAAACGAAAGCCCACGAAAAGCAGCTTAAAACAATACAAGAAGGACTCAAGGCTGAACTGAACGAGCTCAAGAAAAAGCAGCTAGACGAGCTTATTACTGAAAAAGAGTACCATCAAAAATTTTTCAGTGCCAAAAAGGTAGCGATGGATAAGCAACTCGCCTTGATTGAGCAACGCTCCGGCAAAGAATCCACTGCTTATCAAAACCTTTACGCTCAACTTCTTTCATTGCAGGAAGCCGAGGAAAAACGACTAAACTCGGTCAAAGACAAGCAATCCCAGGAACGCCAAAAAAAGCTAGATGATTCGTACAAAAATGAACTTGCAGCGCTCAACGCAAAGCTTGACCAGGGCGAGATTTCGGAGCGTGAATATTATGCTCAATCCGAGGCATTATTGAATACTCATTGGAGCAAAAAGCTATCAGTAGCGGCGGCTTTATATGGCCAGGACTCCAAGCAGCTCAATGAGTTACTGAAGCAAAAGTTAGCCGACGAAAAAGCCTTTGGTAAAAAGCAACGCGATGCCCAACGTGCCAGGGCGATGGAGCAACTCCAAGATAGCTTTGAAATTACCAAAGAGGGAGCCGACTTTGCGCTTGAACTCATCAATGACTCTACCGACCGAAAACTCGCCGCCCTTGAAGAAGAAGCGGCCCGAATGAATGAGTTTTATGAGGCTGAAAAAGAAGCGGCTAATGAAAGATACGAAGCAGAACGCGAACTAGAGGCTGAACGATATGAAGCCGAAACAGAGCTGAAAAACGAAAAATTTGAAGCTGAGAAGGAACGTATTCAAAGTGAATACCAAGAGTTGCGGGATATGGAGCAAAGCAATTATGATCAGAAAAAATTGGCGGGAAAAATTGCCTATGAAGATGAAAAACACCGACTAGAAGACGAATTACGATTACTTAAGGATAACGGTAAGGGAAAAACTGCTGAGGCCAAAGCAATAGAGCAACAACTACGGGATCTAAAATTCAATTATAACCGCCAAAAGCTTCTTGAAGATAATGCCCACAAGGTGAAAATGAAGGCTATGGATAAACAAGCCAAAGCCGAAGAAAAAGCCCGTGAAAAAGCTCATAAAGCCGAAATGAAAGCGCGTGACCAGGAGCACCAGGCGAGCCAAAAAAGATCGGAAGAATTGCACAAAGCTCTACTAGCAAATCTCAACAAAAGCCAGGTGGATGAGGAAAAGAAATCAAAAGAAGAAAGTACAAGGATCAAACGGGATGCTCACCAAAAATCAAAGATTTTCACTATTGCTCAAATTGGCGCGCAGTTGGGAACGGAGATAGCAGGGTATTTTGCTCACCCAGGTTCAATCGCTAGTCTAGGTGTTTTAGGTGGTATCAAAATGGGTTTTGCAGTTGCACGAGCAGGTGCTCAAATCGCAAAAGTGAGTAGTCAACAGTTCGGCAAAGGTGGCTACCTACAATCCGCCAAAATGTTCGCCCAAGGTGGTAGGCTCTATGGTGGTGCCGATGGGGGCATGATCGTCAGAGGAGCCAGACATGCAAATGGCGGCATTCAGTTATTTGATATGCAAACCCAGCAATTTCTCCCTGAAAACATTGAGGGAAATGAGGGCATTGTATCAGCCAGGCGCGCAGCCGACAACCCCCGCACCTTAGATGCTTTGATTCATTCTAATGCCAACCTGGACCAAATGCTTTTTTCTCCCCCCAGCATAGATCAAAGCACTATTCGCAGGTTTGCTAGTGGAGGAATTTTGGGTAGTACAGGTAATACAAATAATATTGGTAGTACAAGTAATATACTGAGTACAGATAATACTGATACTACTCAAAATACTGATAGTTTGGTAGTTAGTGCGGTTAATGACTTGACCCATGCCATTAGCCGCCTAAATGAGAACCAAGAATATTTAGCTGAAAAAATGGAAAACCTAGAGGCAAAAATTGCCCTAGACCATTACCAGGACATTCAGCAAAAAATTGACAGACTGAATAGGCAAACTACAGTATAGGGAGCTGTAAAAGCTCAGCTTGACAGGCTATTTTTGAAACCTGAGTATTAGGCATTGTAAAACGTAACTCTTTCAAAAGGTACTCTCTGTTTTCAATCCTGATTTTGTGCTTTTTTGGGTTTAGGTTGGTAATATCACTCATTGCTAGGTCCAGATATAGTTCAAGTCGCCTGGTATTGGTAAGAAATTGAAGCCAGTTACCCCAGATTTTTTCATTTCTGAAAATTGTTTTAGTTGTCCAGTATTCATCCAGTGCAAAGCTATAGTTAAACCCTACGGAGGACGAACTATTGGCGGTTGGCCCTGGCTGGCCATTGCCGATATAAAACAGGAAGGTGATCTTTTCATTTCCTGATGGTTTCAAATTTGGGTCTTTAGAACTGCCTATGACATTTACATCCCCGATGTGACTAGTAGTTATTCCCTCAAACCTGAGTGGCTGCATTGGAATAGTAATGCTTTTTTCATCGCTTGCAAGGTTGTTTTGACCAATAGATTGCTGAGGATATGATTCCCGAAATGAGGTAAAATTCTTAGCAAAAGGATCATTTGCCCATTTTTCAGTATTTTCGTTGCTAGGCGATTTGAAGCCAAAGTTGTAGTATCTATCCTCAGTAGCGTTTTCCTCAATTCCTGCTACCTTGTTAGTCCAATCAAGCACTTCGGTAGAATTCAATAAATCACTCCGAAAATTGATATTGATTGCCTTGTTATCTTTGGCAAAATCAAAGTCCAAGCAAAACGTTTGTTGTACTGCCTTGAGAAAATCATACACTTTTACATTAGCCGGAACGTGTTGGCTATGATCATTAATTACTACTCGGTTATTAAGCCCGACAGTAGTTAAATCAATAGGAATATTATGGGTACCTAGAAGGCAAACATTTTGTATCTCAGGATCATTAAAAAAGCTACCATTAACACTATAACCCATTTTCTCGAGTATGCGCCTGATGAGATATGATACCCGAAACATCGGCACCAAAGTCGCTTCTAGTCCGAATTGAGCACCTCTACTATGTAATGTATCATTTACCCAACCCTCAAAGTTTGAATTAGTCTGCTCTTCTCCAAAGAAATTGGGCAAATACACCCTGGGAAATCTTACTTTGTCTGAACTAGCATTAATAACTGCATAGGGGTCTTGCTGGGCATCCACTACCACATGCGGCGATTCATCCTGCAGAAATTGTTTGAGTGTTTGACTTCCAAGTTCATTTGATATGCCCGCTAGATCAGAAATTACCCTCACTTTATGACCTTTTGATGAATTGTGGTCATACAACATTTTGCTATTTGCAAAACCCTGATTGCCAATTTTCAGGCTAACATCGTACAAACTTTTTGCCTTGGAGCCAAAGCGCTCTGGGTGATTCAACAGTATAGAGTTTCGCCCCATGGGCAATGTGAATTGTTCGCTTGCACTTGCTTGTTTTAGTTCATCCTCAAAAATCGGATTTTTGATTTTGTAGTTGATGCCTTTTGAGTCTATCTCCAGTAGTTGAGGGGTTGAAAATAACTTGTTCTCAGTATAGGGTGAAATAAGTAATTGTATCATAATTATATGGTTGGAATGGTTACAATAATTTCTTCAATGACAGATTGATTAAGACCTATAAAGTCTTCGGTATAAAACTTAATTTTGAGCACTTCTCCAGCGTTACCCCCAGGCCAACCCGCAGTCTGTCCGAATGGACCATTGAAGTAATAAGTCATATCAAGGCTATTGGTATTACTACCCCTTGAACCTTCCCAGTTCCAAGCATAAGGTAAATCATTTTTGAATACCTGTACGCGAACAAAATCATTTGCCGTTGAATTGCTCCCCATAAGGTTTGAACCCCATGTGATTTGTTGCAAAATCGGGTAACCGTCCAGATGATGAGTCCCCCAAACAAAGTTTTCAGGCTGCATTATTACATTAGTAAAATCAAGGCTTACGGCAGGAGTTTCAACTTCTATTAGGTTTGAAAATACGCCACTTTGCTCCTGGATTCTATAGTAATATTTGGTAGATGGTAAAACGCCCGTATCTAGATGGCCATTGCCAAATATATTACTAAGGTCCAAAGTTAAATTTGCTGGATCGGAACCTTTCCAAACTTCAAAAACAGGGCTGTTCGGAATGTCTTGCCCGGTCCAGTTGAGTTGTATAGAATTAGAATTTTGAGCGTATCCGGTTAAAGTGATAAAAGCACTTGTGATGGCATTATTGACTAGTTCAGGATCAAAAAACAAGTTGTTCTGTTCAGCATACTCATAAGTAAATTTGATACTTTCAGGGGTAATTATATCATCTCCCATATCAGGGTAACTTTTGGAAGTAATCACCACACTTTTGAGCGTATCACCATCCCATTTATAACGCTCATGAGATTCTAAGAAGCTTCTGGACCATTGCCGGGTTTTTCTGTTTTGAAAACCGATTTCAAGGGTTCGCATTTCGTTCACGGCTTTTAGGTAATTGTATTGTTTACCCATTTGCCTACCACCAATAAAAATTTCCTTTTTTGAAACTGCTTGATCAATTTTCGTTTTCACTTTTTCTAAGCCCGTAGCAGATAAGGTTTCCCAAACTCCCCCACTTCCCCAGAATAGAAAGTTTCTTTCATATCTGGTGCCTGGCATCAAAACATAGGTTTGCTTTCTCGCTTCTTGGCTACCACTTTTCCATTGCACCGAATATTTGAGTAAGCTATCTTGATTGATGCTACCTTCGCTCTTTGCCTGGGCAATTTTGAGTATATCTTGATAACCCGATTTCATCGCAAGCACCTGGCCTGGATAAATACGATTTTCTAGAAATTGCCAGGTAATTTTTTCTCCTGTTGTTAAGTGAATTATTATTTCAAGCTCAGGTACAAGCTCTACTTGAGTATACAAGTACATTAATTCAGGTTGTTTAACTGTAATAGGTTTCTCGGTTGGTTGAGCACCTAGCATAGTTAGAATGGGAGAAAAAAAGGAGTCGTTCCCAGAACTCCCTAAAAATACTTTGAGGCTTTTTTGTACTGCATTCACTTGCACATTATTAGAGTCATAACTCCTAATAGTGATTGTGAACTCTTCAAAAAACACATTTTTTGCATCGCGCGCTATATAACGTAATCCCTCGGTTTGTTCTTGAATATCAGTCACCCATTCCGATATTTTTGTTTCATCAAACCTTAATGACTCTGTTACATAATCATCAATCGTTTGAGCAATATTGAAAGTCATTTCCCCAGCTTGATTGGGTATTCCTGTTTCAAGGCTGGTAATTGGTAAATCGTTGTTTTCAATTTCAATGCTGCAATATTTTTCAGTATCTAATTTGATATGAAAAACTATAGCATCCTTTGAAAAGGTGACCTCGTTGGGTTCAGCAATAAATTGTATCATATATGTTCAGAATATTAGTTTGGTACAAAACTAGTTAGTTTTAAGTATATTTGTAATAAGTAATAACAAATAGTACTAATTAATACAATTCATAATAAAATGCTTAACCAGAAATTTGAGGGACATTCAAGAAAAGGAGGAATTATAGAGGTGAGTTTCGGCTTTGTAGACGCGCAAACCCGTGCCTATCCAAGTATATTCTACCCGGTCAACTTCACGCGTGAAAGCGCAAAGTTTGACGAGGCCCAGGACAACAAGGCTGGAGGCACCTTGTACAAGCCAAGGCTCCAGCTAAGAAAAGCTCAAGTCTATAAAACGGTTAATGATTGGATCAAAAAAAACGCTTGGCAACTATTCATTTGCCGTGTTAGATACGCCAATGGCTCAGCTATGGAAGCAGGTACCACTGAGTATCCATTGGAGCTGGAGGTTTCTTCTACGTCAGGAAAAAAAGCGGCCGACCGAAATGGCTATGACTTCCGATGGAAAGGAACAACCGATCAGCCCAGTCTTTTTATCTCCCCCCAGCAAAGTTTAAATTCGGGGATGGTTGCTATAGGGAATGAAATTATTAAGGTAACAGGAATTACAATGGAAGCTGGACAGCCAGTGCAGGTGGATCACGGCAAGAACTTAGACGATCCTTATGCCTTTATGTTTAAGCTCGTATTGCCATCGGGGAAAGCTTACACAAACTTTCAACCTGAAACTGTTACAAAGGATAGCTTTACCTTTTTAGCTCCCGAAACAGTCACCGCTCCCGCAGGGGCCACCGTTTATCTTCTAATCTTCACATAACCGCTACGAACATGAATATTATTTATATCCCTTGCAGTAAGCTTGTCAAAACCTTTTTAATTAACTGCTATGGCCCTGAGCCAATTTGGGCAAACCGCTCAAGCGATTTAGGCATTTTATTGGAAAGCTTTGCCGGAAAGAGCAAAGAAGAAATCTATTTGTTGCCATCTACACAAATACAAAACTTTGAGTATTCTGACTCAGTAGCGATTCAACTACCTGCACGCATTTTTAAAAAAACGTGTAGCATTACAGCTATGACCAGGATGAACGTTTGGGTAAAAAAACGTTTCAAGGTGGAAATGTTCCGTTTTGCTGAAGGGATGGTTTGGGGTGGAGAGGTAACTGTAGTGAGGGCCTTGGAGACATTTTTGAAAAAAGAAGGCATTGCCGACAAAATATATTCTCTGGAAACAGCAAAACGAGAATGGACTCGCTATCAAAGAAGAAATTACCAAACTGATCAAAAAAGGGCCTGATTTTTCACTTCAAGAAAAAAGTCAAGATTTTACGCACACTTTTGTCCCTTTTTACGCACACTTTTGTCCTTCCTTTTTCTAAGAATTCATTGCATTTTTCTAATAGCTAAAAGCAACCAGGTTTAGGTTGCTTTTTTTTGTTTTCGGTAGTTCGTGTTTCGTTGCCAAAGTTGCCCTGTTGTTGTCCTTTCTTAGCACTACTCTCTTCCCCAATTTGAAGCCTCAATTAATATTCATTAAACATTCAACTTTATGTTCAAAGGATTAAGAAACACAATTCAATCGTGTTTCAATGAGGTAATAGGCTTTATGCGTACCATGACTGATTTCGTGGGAAATGCGACTAAAGCGATTGAAGAACTTCGGGACGATGTTCGCTACCTCAAGAAAACGGTTGAAACCAAAGAAAAGGAGGAATAATGAGCCTGGCAGCAATCAATGATCTTATATCCAGTCGCATGTTGCTGCTGAGCAACGCTTATTTTCGGGCGATGCGATCGCCGATTGAACGGTATCTTGAAAGTGGGGGGCAAACGCAGCTCCCTACTTCCAGAAAAAAAACAGATCGGCAGGTTTTTCTAAGCTATAGCCAAGTCAAAAGTATGGTTCATGAGGACACTCAAGCAATGTCTTCAGACAATGAGCATACCCATAATGAGCCAGAGAAAAAGGTTGCTTTGATCTTTGTGGATGATGTAATGACGAAGCATGGGGCCGCTTGTACCCTATCTACTCAAAGAGTCATCCGCCAAATTCAAAAAGCGGAGGCTGACCCTGACGTAATCTCAATTTTGTTTTACTTGGATTCACCGGGGGGGTCAGTATGGGGCAACCGACAACTGGCAATGGCCATCCGAAATGCTACCAAACCAACGATCGGCTTTATTTCCGAGTTGGCTTGTTCAGCATGTTTCTGGATAGCGCAGCAAACGAACTACCTCATTGCTGACATTCACGCTATTTGCAGAATTGGAAGTGTTGGGGTCATTGGTATTTATTCTGAAGAGTCTGAAAAAGATAAGAAAGAAGGTATCAAACGCCATGTATTCACTGATGACGAATCAACCGAAAAAAAGGTTGGAAACGATGCTGAACCTTTCTCCGATGAAGATTGCAACAAGCTTATATCTGAAATGAACAATATCAAAGGGTCGTTCGTGTCAGATATTCTCAACGGTCCCCGTGGCCATCTTATTCAAGATGAAAAGTACATGCGTACCGCTGTAGTAGTTGGTGCAAAAGAAGCACTCAAGCTAGGTTGGATTGATGCTGAGGGCACATTCCAAGACGCTGTAGACAAGTGCTTTGAACTGGGCAACGCTACAGATACCTCTCAAAATTCGCCTTCAGGATTAGAAGGTAAAAACTCTAAAATATCAACAATGAAATTTAAAAGACTTGCAAGCCTATTTAATAAGGGTAAAGAAGACATCAAAGTTAGCTTTGATAATGAAGACCAAGCCAAAACCGTAGAAGATGCCTTGGTAGAATATCAGGCCCAAGTAACCGACCTAACCAATCAGTTAGACGACGCTAATGCGGCAAAGTCAAAAGCACAAACAGACTTGGCTACAGCCAATGCCCGCATCAAAGAGCTTGAGGACATGGACGCGGCGGAGCCAACAACCAGTGACGATTTGGAAGGTTTCAACCCTAATACTGATAACCAAGCAGTGCAGGAAATTCCTTTTGTGGATTTATAGCCACTATTCTATTTCTACAAACAATTTACTCATTAAAAAAAATCATATAACCATTAAAATATGGCAGCGGAAAACGGATTTGACTTAACCGCCCTCAACAACGAACTGGGCGCTTATCATCGACAACATCATCAAGTCATAGAGGAAAAATTACTCTATGGACACGAAACGGGCCAACACATGACAACAATTCCTAGTACGATTGACCAAAAAGCAATGGCCAAGGGAGAGATGTCTGAAGTATCACAAGCTTTTACCCCAAAAGTGACTTATAAGGGAGATTATAAGTTGAGTGCCAACATTATTCGAACCGATGATATAATGCTTGCTTATCGGTTTGTACCCAAGGTACTACGAAAATCCTGGGCAGGGTACTTGGTACAAAATCGCCTCACCCAACAACAATTACCATTCATCAACTATATGGTTTCAAAAGCTTTGAAGCAATTCATTCACGAGCACGAAACGAAACATATTGCTAAAGGGTACCGCAAAGAGCCTGAAGATAACAAGGCAGGGGCAGCCATTAACGCTATGACTGGATTCATCATCAGGGCGTTCATGGGAATGATGAAGGGTTCTATTATTCCAATTGACCTTCAGGGATTTTTTAATAGGGATACAATCGGAGATTATGTCTCTAACCAAATTTGGAAAATACCTCATTTGTACCGCACCTCAGGCGACCTAATGTGCCTGATGAGCACGGACAATGCCCAAGCCTACAACATCGCTACTGGACAAGACAACAACATTCAATTTGTGTACTCTATTCCTCAAAATTTTGACCCCAAAACGGCCGTAATGCCGCAAGTTCCACAAGGGCAAACTTATGTGAAGGGTACACGCATTCCTGTTATTGGATTGCCATCATTTGGCGACTCAAACTTGATCATGTTCGTCAACAAGAACAATCTCAAAAAAGCATTTGACGAGAACAGTTTACAATTTGAGCCGCTTCAATATGATGATTTCTATGTGAAAGTACTTGCAAGCATGAATGTGGGGACTGGCTTTACCTGGGATGAATTGGTATGGGTTTGTGGTTCTCTCTCTGAAACCCCAATTATTACGGATATTACTTCGGTTACGAATTCAGCATTTACCCTTAACTGGGAAACTGCCTGGGGTAGCTCAGGGTATGAAATTGATGTTTCACCAAATGCCGATTTTTCAGGAGGGGCAACAACCAACGTAGATGGCATGGAAACTCTTAATCAAGCCATTACGGGGCTATCACCTAATACTACTTATTACATTCGTCAACGCTCCAAAATCCAGCGTGAAAGTAGTACAGATAAGTATTTGAGTTTCAATTCGCAGGTAAGACAAATTACGACCGCAGCATAAGCTGTTTTCTCAAATTATTTAAGAACCATATAATCAACTAACATGGGATACATGAAGAATGCCCCTAAAAACGCTAAAGCGAAAAAAAACAAAGGGGGCATAGGCAAAGACCTAATCTACATTGAATATGATGATTTGTTTGAAATGCCTTCAATGAATGCTGACGAAACCATCTATATTGATGACATCAAACTAAAGCCTGGTGCCAGGGCACATATTCTCAAACAAGTACATGGCAATGATAAAACTGGGTTTCTAACCGCAGTAGACCAGGGAGCAACAGAAGGAAGTTCCTGGAAGGTAAGCGTTGAATATAGTATTTCAGGTTTAGAACCTTCTCACATACATTTTGCCAATCTGATGGTACGTGGAGTAGACACTCTACAACTTGTCAAAGATGGAGCGAACCGTTGGCGACTCGCTGGTGAAGAAGGTTGGCCATTGATGAAGGCCGCTGGAGGCATTACTCTAGGGACTGGTGAAAATGCAGCCGCTTTTGCTGGTGGAAATTACAAGTTTGAAACGAGTCAAAATAACTTCCCTGGGGAATACCGAGGAGATATTAAAAAGCTTTTACTCGAGGTACCATTGGCTCAAACTGTAACCACCGCTACAGCTACTGAGGCTACGCTCAATTGGAATGCCTTAGAGGACACTACCATCACAGATTTTCAGGTAGAAATTAGCACAACGTCCGATTTCGCAACAGTGGATCAAACCCAGGACGTGACAGGGAATTCTTTCGCTGTTACTGGGCTTACTGCCAACACACTGTATTACTTCAGGGTAAGTTCTAAAAGCAGTACTGGCGTAGTAGGGTTACCTTCAAACGTAATCAGTTTCCAAACTGCTTCAGCGTAATTTTTCAATATTCAAAAACCTAATCATTAACCAGGCCGCCGCCAATACGGTGGCCTTTTTCATTCATCTTATGGACCAAGCAAAATTAATATTCGGGATGGTAGGTAGTTTTCTTGCCGCCCTATTCGGAGCCTGGAAATTTGTTGAGAAAATTGACAAAAAAGGAGACAAAAAGGCTATTGATTCTAAACGCCTTACTGATGTAGAAGCTCAGGCTAACAAGAACGCTGGAGACATTGAAAACCTCAAAACTTTGGTGACCAATATTGATAAAGAAATGGCCCTTCAGCGATTGAATCAGGAAACCACAAACCGTGAACTGAGCGAAATCAAAAACCTACTAATTAATGTTTTAGGTGGTTCTGTAAATAACAAACCAAGTAGTCATGAAAGAACTATATAACCAAATCAAAGAATATTACCTCAATGATATGAGCCAGGGAGATTGGAGAAAAGCCCTGGCGTTGTATCAGCAACTCCCCCAAAAATTCCAAGATCGTAAACTCTTGGATAACTTCATTAGAGGGATAAGCATTTACAAGTTAATTGATACTCATTTCAATATTTGGAAAGGCATATTAAACCGGATGGAATACGCCATTAATGGGAGCCTTTCACAAGACCCAAAGGTTCCTGAAGCAAAAACTGAAGAAAGCAACGATTCAGGCAATACCGAAGAATCAAACAATGCTTTTTTCTCCCCCCAGCAAGAAGAAACCGAGCTGGAAGAACCTGTAGAGGAAACGGTTGAAGATTTGGAAGCTCTCAAAGCTGAGTTTTCAAACCAGCTTAATGCTCTTGAAGAAGGCGAAGAGCACGACGAAGAACGGCAAAAGCTGGTAGAATTAATTATGAAACTAGAGCTTGAAATCACAGAGAAAAAGAAGGCGGAGAACCTTACTGATGATCAAAAAGCCCTACAGGATCAACTAGAAGAAGCAATCAAAGAGCGTCGTAATGCCGCAAGCAATAGACGCAAGTGGGAGAAACAAAAAGAAGCCAAGCTCGCAGATGAAGCAAGCATTGATAATAGTTTTGAAGAAATAGAAACTAAAATCAAGTTTTACGACGATCTTCATAAGAAACACGACGAAGCCGTAGACGATTTACGCAAAAGAATTAATTCATAAGTGAACAATAAACTAACATGAAACAATCAAAAATTAATACTTCAAAAGTCGCTGTGGTGAACGGCGACTTTTTTAATGAGATCAAACAAGTAGAAAAAGAAAGTTTTGAACTTGCCCTGGTGGACGGGCCTTATTTCCGTGTAAAAGGCGATTTTGATTTTGAATTTGATGACATGAAAGAGTGGCTCAATTTCTATGAAAAAACCGCAAAAGCGCTCAAACGGGTAATGAGCAAAACAGGTACTATTGTCGTTTGGGGGCACGCCAAAAACATTGCTTATTTGCAAGTAGTTTTTGACAAGTATTTTACATTTTTAAGCAATTGCGTGTGGGAAAAAATAGATGGACAAACCCGTAGAAGCTCACCTGCGCAAGCCCGTCGCCCCATACCCGTAACTGAGCGGTTTTTGGTGTATTCGGCGAATTCAGAGAAACAAGAAAGGCACCCCTATAGCACCGCATTTGATCCTATTCGCTTACATCTAAGAAGCTGTTTTGAAAAGATTAAACAAGAAACCCAGTACAGGTCCAATGATAAAATAGCTGAGCTATTAGGCTTGTCCGGAAGAATGATCGGTCACTGGACTACTACAGTTCAATTTGAATTCATCTCAAAACTTAGGTATGCCCAACTACAGGAATTATTCCCAGCTTACTTTCCAAAATCCTACACTGAGCTTAGAAAGGAGTATCAAAAAGCCTTGAAAGGTTCAAAGAAAGATAAGCCAGTTCGTCGCTTTTTTGATAATACAAAGCATCAACTTACCGACGTGATTCGGCATATCCAGGAAAGCAACATTACAAGAAAATACGATCACCCAACTCAAAAACCGCCTTCTTTGATTGGGCAACTCATTGAGACAATGAGCCAACCAGGTAATCAAGTATTGATTCCTTTCGCCGGGTCTGGTGGCGAAGTAGAGCAATGCTTACGGCTTAAAAGAAAAGTTTTTGCAACTGAGATCAATCCCAAATATTACCAAATAATCTGTAATAGAATAGCCTATTTGCTGGATTAATCCCTCTTCAAGCCAGCTATGTCCTTTTTCCTCCCCTAATTACCCCCTTATTTCGCCAACAAACCATATAACTATTATCAAAAAACGTTGGCCAATCATCTCAAAAAATATCAAAAGGAACTCGAGCAAATGCTTCGTAATGGCGATACCATGGAGCGCCTGGAACTTGCCCTGGTGGATGAGCAAGCCCGAACTGAGCTTACCCAAAAGGAAAGTGAATTACTGCTAAGGTTGGAGTATGCTGCTTCTCAGTTGCAAGTAAAAAAGTATGCCGACGTAGTGAAGCTCGTTGCTAATGGTTTACCGGGTAGTTTTACAAAAATTAGCAGGGATTACGCCCGAAAAATCATCAAAGAGGCAAAGGTTTTTTTTCCTGACCTTCATACAATTGACCAGGATGCCCGACGAATGTCTTCAGTTAGCTTTTACGACCGAATTGCTGAAGCCGCCTTTAAAGACAAAAACTATAGTGATGCCATCCGAGCAAAAGAAAAGGCTGATAAGCTGGCCGGGTTGGGCGAAAATGAAAGTGGCCAAGCACTACCTGAAGGTGCATTCAATCCTGGAAAAGCGATTATGATTCCTCTCTTAGCACAAGTGAAAGGAATTGAAACTGCCGACAAAACCGACAAAACCGCTGCATTTGCTCAATTTGATAAGCTCCTGAAAGGCTACGAAGAAAACGAAGCTGGAACCAGCGCCGAAGAAGTTGACCAGGACCAGAACGAGGAAGGAAAGGAGGTAGAATAGTGACTATAGAGTCTCCACGACAACGGCTTTTGAAAAATAACAAGTCGGAACAATACAAGAAAAAGAAGGAACTCCGCAAAAAAATGGAAAACCTGGGCAATACCCTTTTGCCTGGCTTCAATTCCTCCGAGTTTTTCGTCAACGAAAAGCAATTTGACTTCTTATTTGACACGATTTTTTGTGAATGGTTTTTTGATCAATCAGAGAAAAAACAAACCTGGTTATTAGAGCAAGAAATCGTTACCTCAGTCAACTTCCTCAGAAAACAGAAAAAAAGATGGTGGGTCGGTGGCCGTGGGTCTGGAAAAACCAACTCTATCGGGAAACTCATTGCTCAATTATTCTTTAATCTCCCCAGAGCACTTTTCAACTTCCTAAGTGTTTCTTTCAAGCAAATTGAAGGCGATTTGTTGCCCGAGCTTCGCACTTCGCTCGAGCAAATGGGGTTGATTGAGGGCATTCACTGGCAATACGGGAAAAACACCATTCCCAAAAACTGGAAAGACAAAAACGGCCATTTCAAAGGAGCTTATTACCAGCCCGAGGATTTGGGTCATTGTATGGTCTTTTGCAATGGATTCACCATTGAATTTCGTAGTGCAGAACAAAAAGAAGCGGCAACAAGAGGGGGAAACATTGACGGCCTGATTGTAGACGAGGCGGCCTTCCTGAACCCGGAAATGATCCGAAAAATGTCTATTAGGGTAAGGGCAAATGGCTCTAAGGCAATGGCCGATAATCCCCTACACTGGCTAATTGCCGTATTCAGCTCAGCACCTACTACCCTAGCTGGACAGTGGCTATGGGACAAAGAAGAAGTAGCCGAGCAAAACCCGCTCAACGCTTACTTTGCCAAGTCTACCGCATTTGACAACCTAGCTGGATTGGGCGGACTAGCCAAGGGTCTGGCCTATATCCAAAACTTGTATGACGAGCTGACCCGGGCCGAGTACATGGTAGAAGTACTCAACCAAGCACTCGCGAAACCTGAAAATACGTTCTACCCTACTTACAATGAGGACCGCCACGCTCAGGATGTAGATATGAATGCCCAGGGCAATTATGCCGATTATGACCCTAGCCTACCAATCCACATTAGCTTTGACTTCAATAAGGCATTCATGTGTTGCGTGGTTGCTCAACACGATACTAAGACCAACGAGCTACGAATAATAGACAAGTTATTCGTCAAGTGGCGAGAGATTGACGACCTGGTAGAGAAGTTCTGCGAGAAGTACAAAGCCCATAGTTTCAAGTCTGTCTACGTGTATGGCGATCCCAATGGCTTCAAAAAGGTGGACCAGCTCAGTGATAAAAGCTATTATGATTTGATTGTGGATACCTTCAAGGTCCACAAATGGAATACCCAAGTCAAGGCGATCAACAGCAACATCAATCACGACCTGAAGTTCCTCGTGATTAAGCGAGTCCTGGCTGAGGCTAATCCACACACGACGAGGGTACGCATTAATAAGAAAACGTGCAAGGCTCTGATTACCTCTATACTATTAGCCCCCAGGACGATAGAAGGAAAGAAGGATAAGAGTAGCGAGAAGATGACCAAAGCGAATAGGGATAAGCAAGAACGAGCCACCCACTTATCCGATGCGTTTGATTATCTAATCTATGTATTCTACGCGGCGACTATCCTGCTCAATATGAGCAGTACCCAACAGACAGTTCGTAAGACGCGAGGCTCCCTTACCTCTAACCTCAAGTAAACACAAGCATCCACTATAACCACACCACTCAAGGCAACGGCTCCCCAGGTCGTTGCCTTTTTTGTTTGACCGTTGCCATCGGTTGCCAATGGCCATCCACGCCCAGGGCAACCAAGCCTCCAGCATATTTCTTGGTTGCCGTTGCCCTGGGAAAAAGAAGCAACCGGAAGGCCGCCCCTGCACCGCCGAACGTCTATCTACCCAAAAAAATCACAAAAACAACGCGGAAAATCGCTTAACCGACTGAAAAACAACAAAATATCAAAATTGTGTTTTCCGAAGGATTAATTGCACTCCATTTCAAGCCGTTGCCGAAAGCCCAAAAATGGCGCACCTTCGCTGTCCTTTTGGAGTTGTAGCCAGTTGGCCAAATTTGGGTATGAAACAGATGATTTGTGTCATAGGTGATATTTGCGCTGGAAAATCCAGCGTAGCCCAATTACTCGCTGAAAAGTTACCAGGTAATTTTATAGTACTTTCTATTGATGAATTTCGGCGGCAATACAACCCCGAAGGGAATATTGTGGGTGAAATGTATGCCGTACAAAAGCTCAATGAGGCCGTGCTGGCTAGTGACAAAATAATTTTGGATTCCACAGGAACTAGTAAGTATTATCCAGTGCTCGTTTGGGATTTTCAAACCGCCGGGGGAATAACCCATGTCGCAAAACTTACCTGTAGCATACCGACCGCCTTGGCCCGCCAGGAACAACGAGCCAGAAGCCCCGACTACTCCCCTGCTCCCTTTGCCTATGCCCACAAGTTCACCATTCAAGAGAGTATCAAGTGGGTCCACAAAAAGCTGGAAAGTGTGCAAGCGGATGCCAGCTATAACACGGAGGAACTTCGTTCGGAACAAATTGCCCTGGCCATTGCCCAAGCGAATCAAACCCCGAAAATTCCGCTATCTACAGCTCTAGCAAAAATGAACATCCTGGCGAGTCAAAAACGGCAGTTCCAGCTCACCTATACCACCCAGGAAGGTAAGCGAAAAACGGTATTAGCGGAGGTTAGGGGAAACCATATCAAGAAAAGTGACAACGGAACACTGCTAATTCTGGAATGGAGCGAGTCAGAAAACAAAATGGTATACCGGTCCCCAAAAATTTCATTGTTGGGAAAACTCAACGGAGCCATTATAGAACACTAAACCATGTAACCAATGATTACAGGAATGAACGACCTCGCCAGCCGGGGTACAAGAAAATATGAACGATTTGCGGGGATTGCATTCACTCAAACCGCCATTTTTGAGAAGCGCTCTCAAACCTCAGTTTGGGGAATGGATAGTTTTGGTAGTTCCCAAACAGTAGATGACGTAATGGTCAACGAAATGAGGCAACTAAATAGCAAATTCGCTCATTTCGGAGGCTCCAATACTTTGCATCTAGAATTATTGCGCCTGATTTCGGGTAACTCAATATTGGGTGAATTATTGAATACCAAAGCAAAGCTCATTCGTGGCCGTAAGGTCATTGCTTACCATGAAGTAGACGGTGAAAAGGTAGAAATCACAGACGGCCCAGTTGCTGAGTTTTTTGCGGAAAATGATATACAGGAACTCATGTTCCGCTTTGCGATGGACCTCGCTTATACGGGGAATATTTACCCCGAATATATTTTCAATAGGGCTGGAGACAAAATCAATGTGCTCAATCACCTGCAAATGCCTTACTGCCGGACCTCATTAAATCGGAAATGGGTAGGCCATGGCAACTGGAACCGAGGCTACCCTGACCCAGCTACGATTAAGCTTATTCCAATATTCAATTACCGAAAGTTTCGTCAGGGCAAAAACTACCGAAAAGCAGCCGAACACTTTCGCTTCTATTTCCCATTCTCAACCTATTACGGTTTTGTCAATTATCTATTTGCAAGGATTTGGATTGAGTACGCGAATAAGGTACCCGAATCAAAACTGGCCAGCCTATTACGCAGCTCTAAGCTCAAATACCACATTGAGTACCCCGAAAAATACTTTGAGGAGCGTTTTCCCCCTACCGAAATAAACCCCAGCACTGGAAAAAATTACGGACCGGAGGATTGGGAAAAAATTGAAAAAGCGGTCCACCTCAAAATTGATCAACAACTGAGTAATATTGAGGAGTCTGAAGCTACCCTCATGACTGCCATCAAGGTAGACCATCACGGCCGCGAAATTCGCTGGAAAATCACCTCCATAAAAACCCATGGCGAGGAGAACGCCAACCTCCAAGGATGGCAAAATTCGCACGATGCGATTACCAGCGCCACGGGTATAGCTCCCGAACTAGCCGCCATTCGGACCGGGGAAAAGTTAGGCGCTGGAGGTTCAGCCGTCAAGAACCAGTTCAATTATACCAGCCTCAAATTGAGTCCTGAACGTGATCTAATGGTCAAATGCTTATATACAATTAAGAAAGTGAACGGCTGGCCATCGGATACTGAATTTGGAGCATTGTTGTCGGAACTAGTAAGCACTGACGAATCCAAAAATGGCAAAGCCAAAGAAGAAACACTCGAGTAAATCTAAACTTTGAAACCATGTTTTTTGATACAACCAAAACAGACTGTAGCGAATTAAAGCCCTACATTGATATTCCGGTAAGTACCGATTTTCAAAAGTATGCCCGTTTTTTGACCGATGCCCAAGAGTTGATCATTGACCAGGTAACCGGGGAAAATCTATACAATACACTTTTGAGTAAATACCAAGGCAACGAGGCTATGAGCACACTTGAGCAAAAGCTCATAGAGAAAATCAAGGCAGCACTGGCCACCGTAGCCGATCGGCTACGGCTACCTCATACCGTGACGCGCAAAGATGAAATCGGTTTGCTTGTACCTCATACCGACAAGCACAAACCTGCATCTAAGGAAGCGATAAACCTCACCCTGAGCACCGCAGCCAAAGAAGCCGAAAAGCGTATTAATAAACTGTTTGAGCTTTTGGAAACAGAGGCCGCTAAAGAGGACCCGACTGAACTTGTAAAAAGTTGGGTAAATTCACCTACCTATAGTCTTAACCATAGTTACCTGGTGCATAGCGCGGTAGAATTCACCCGGCACTATTCACCATTGCAAAATTCTAGAAGTGCCTATCGGGCATTCCTGGACGATATGGCTTTTGTGGAGCAACACTATATCGAAAGTAGTTTGGGCACCGCCACGTACCAAACCCTGAAGGCCCAATTTGCGACCAACGGCCTGGACGAAGCTAACAAAAAACTACTCGAGTTATGTCGCCCGGTTATTTGTTGTTTCACCGTTGCCGAAGCGTTGCCAATGCAGGGATTTGGAGTAATTGACGGCAATGGAAACCCAACCTTTCCAATGTTTTCACTCAGCGAAAATAAAGGCGCAGCGCTCAACGAAAAAACGCTTAATAGGTTGGTAGCAGCAGCCCGAAAAAGAGGTGATATTTTTCTCTCCACCCTGCAAAAATACCTCAAAGAAACAGAGCCAACACCAGAACCAAATACTGGAAAAAGCTTTGATGATACTGACTATAATTCTCTAATAGCTATATGAACACCGTAAACCAAAAAGGGGGCAAACCCTATCATTACCCGGAATCCTGGGATGAGTTGAACGACCGAAAAAAGGCGATTGAAATAGCCCACATAATTACCAATCATGAGCTGGATGAGGTAGAGAAAAAACTGGCCATTTTGAAAAAGCTGGTACCTGTGGGCAAAGTATTGCCGGAACAACTCAAGACCCAATACGATGTAGAAAACTTAGCACCCCTAGCAGAAACACTTCAGCAAGTACCGGGCTTGGACGACAAGCCAAACATGGCGGCAATGAACGATTACAATATTGCCCTGGCAGCAATGATTGAAGCAGTGAGCTGGGCGCTATCTCCCGAAGATTGCTATCAAGATTTCCTAAATGAATTTCAACATCAAAAAATGAATTGGTACGGTCCAAGTGATTATTTTGACCACGTGAGCTTTGACGAGTTTGTACATTGCGATGTATTCGCCCAAGAGTTTTTGCAAACTAGCGATGAGCATTTTTTGAACTGCTTGGTGGCCGTGCTCTACCGACCTTCCCGACCCACCCACCCCAAAGGCAATTTGAAAAAAGAGAAAAAAAAAGGGGTAAAAATTAAGCCCGATGGTACAGACAGGCGGGAAGTTTTTGCCCCCCAAAAAACAGAACATTACGCCAGGCAGTTGGCCGACTTGCCTGGCAAGTATAAAACGCTCGCTTGGTACTATTGGCTGGGCTGCAAAAACGCGCTTTTACAAGAAGATGCCGCCGCCGAATATTCAGCCTTTGAGCATACCCCCGAAGCCGAAACTGAAGAAGTGACTGAGGAACTTGACCAGGAAGAAGAAACTACAGAAGACCTGGCCCAATCCTGGCAAAACATCGCCTGGGGAATAGCCAAACATGACAGTTTTAGAAATGTAGAGGAGGTTGAGCAGATGAACATTCGCAAGCTCATTAGTTTCTTGCAGCACGAAAAAATGAGTTTTGAACAAATGAAAGAAGAATACGAAAAACAGAATGGAAGCACAGTTTGACATCCGAGCATATTTTGAATATTTGGTAACAAACCAAATTGATGAGCTTAACGGGTTTGTATACGAAACCGAAGCGGGCCAAACCCAAGCCCGCGAAAGCGACAACCACAGCATTTACCCGTGCTTGGCGCTCACCCTTGCCGATGGTAAGATAGAGGAAAATCAGGGCGACACCAACCTGGATGTAAGAACCGAAAGCATATACCTCAGCGCCAAAAAATCTGGTGACATTTCGGAAGCAGAGCAATGGACCTTGCTCCGACAACTTCGCAACCAGGTAATCGCCCACATGAAGTATTGGGAAGGTTACCCCGGTGTTGAGGGCGAAACACTACGGGAAATATTGAACATTGCCGATGTACGCTACTACGCCCAATCGGCAGTAAGCATTAACAACAGTTTTGGGTACCTCATTGAATTTGATTGTACTGAAGTAATTGATTTGAGCCTATGAGTAATGTTGATATTTCCAAAGCCCACCAACTAGGCGAGGAATGGCGCAAAGAAGTAGTAGCATGGATGCAAAAAGACCTGGCTCGCAAAGGCATAGAAACAACAGGCCAACTCATTAGCTCGGTAGTCAGTAGCATAACAAAAACAAGCGAGGGGTTTGTCGTGCAAGTTTTTACCAGGCATTACGGAGGAATTTTGAATAGCTTAAGCTATAGAAAACGCTTCAAGTCTCACTCTAAGATTCGGAGCAAACCCGTGAACTACCGGACGATTAGTAGAGCACGCGTAAAATCGGAACGGGCACTTTTTGCAAAACTGCTTGATTTGTATGATACGGAAATGAATGAGGCTGTTTTTTTACATTTGAATGTTTAACCAAGTTACTTTCGGCCAAAGCGTCTAAAGGCAGCAATCATTTGATAGATGAGATATCCCTGAGCAATACGCCACAAAATGTCAAGCAATGTTGCCAAAGGGGTAAGATGGGTGTATTCTATGAAACCAAACTTGCGAATAGGAAATAAGAATTGAAAATAATGGTTGAGGTGAAACCAGAAGCTTTTCCAGGAAAGGTATCTTACTCCCACTTCAACACCTCCTAAAGACCAACAATATCCAAAATATAGGATGATGCCCAAACCCATAACCCACCACAATGCTTGATACCATCTACGACCGTAATTGGTAGACCAATAATGCAAAGCTAAAGGGAACTTATCACCCCATTTTTTTGTGGATTTTTGTTCCCAACTCAAGTATTCTGCATAATAATCTAATTCCCACTTTCTATTACCTTGTTTTTGCATAGCCAAGTATAGCTGGTGATAAACTTCACTCATTTCATTCGCATCTTGTTTTAACTGTTGATCTTCAGTTAAGAGATTGCCTAGTCTGTTTTCTGCAATGGGGAAATGACTTCTTACAGTGCTAATAGCATTGACTTTGGAGTCTTCAATCACGATTTGATCAAAACTCGTAAAATCTACGCCTTTAAAAACCACATTATCGAAATTACTTCGTAAAAGCAGCAACTGTTTTTTGAATAAATGTACAGGAGTAGGTCTTTCTAAATCTCGGAATGGCGCAGGTAGGGTATTCTTTATATAGGACATCCCTTGTACCTGTGTTATCTCGAGTACTCCCTCATTAGCAAAATCTTCAAATATAAATTGCTGTACAGCTACCGAATTGATATATACCACACCTGATGAAGCTATGCCTACTCGAAATATGATTTGATTTATTTTACTACCTGCCTGAATAATTATTTTGCAAGTAAGAAGCTCTTTGTTATCAAATACTAACTGGTTAATAATACTATCTTTATTTAATAATTCAAGTGTTTTTAAATCGCCCCCTGAAATGAGGAACAAGGACTGAAAATCGCCCCCTGAAATGCGGAACGAGGACTGAAAATCGCCCCCTGAAATGAGGAACAAGGACTGAAAATCGCCCCCTGAAATGAGGAACGAGTCCTGAAACTCGCCCCCATCAATGCGGAACCAGCCCTGAAACTCGCCCCCTGAAATGCGGAACGAGTCCTGAAACTCGCCCCCTAAAATGAAGAACCATTGCTGAAACTCTCCCCCTTTAATGCTGAACCGTTGCTGAAACTCTCCCCCTTGAATTAGTATTGGATGTTGAAAAATGAGTTTTTTGCCAAATAATTTATCTTCTTTAATGATGACTTCTTCTGAAACAATTACCCTTTGATCAATGACTACTACATTTCCATATTCGGTTTTATCAAGTAATAACCGCTTGTACAAGAACTTATGTTGTTTCCCATTTTCATCTAATACTACTTTTCCTTGTAGAGCTTTGATAAAGTTTTCGGCGGAGAGATGGATAGAATGCATGTCGTGGATAAGTCAGATACTTGATAAATTTAGGGGAAATTTTTGAAAAACGCTATATTTGATAACTATCCTTACACAACAGAATAATAGAAATAGTCATCACACTAACCTTATTTTTGCTTCGGCAAACCCCTACTCAAGTCCTCCTCTTTACCACGAATTCGTCTTATCCAGTTCCGATAATTCTTTTTAATCCATATGAAGGGAGAAATAATTAAGTAAGTAAGTGCTCGCCAAGATTTCACGTCAGCCCTGTTATCAAAACCTGTTTTTTGTTTTTTATTTTCCATATCATTTAAAGTTTTATTCCTCACTACTTAGGATTTTTCTTTGATCAAGACTGCCTACCTTGCCATTATCTGATCAATCCTCAACTAGCATTCTAAGATATGGCCTTCGTAGCGGTCATATCTTTTTGCTTTTCAGGAAAACTACTATTTTAGCGGAAATATTTTTCAACATTATAAATCCCAAGGTTATGAATCTAAAAACCAAAACTGTGTTATTACTAGCAATGCTATTTGCTGTGTGTGTTGGCTATGGTCAAGACAAAAGCAACCCGTATGGTCTTGAGTTTCCTCTTGATAAAGAAGGAAATGTAGAGTACAAAAAAGTAGTGAATTTACCTGATACTAAAAAGAGCGAACTCCGAAAGCGCTGCGCTCTATGGTTTGCCAAAGAGTTCAAATCTTCTAATGATGTAATTCAAAACAATAGTGAAGATAACATCCTAGGCAAAGGGTTTACTAAAATATACATCAATACTGGTTTTGAAAAACTACCAGTGGATGTACATTTTACGATATCGGTTGATTTTAAGGAAAATAAATATCGCTATCGGATCAATAACATAACCTATCAGGCTCAGACTGGCCCAAAGGTTTCTATACAACAATACCAAAAACGAATAGCCAAAAAGAAGAAGAGAGGTAAAAAGGTGTTTGGTTACACGAAGCAATACGTAGAAAAAACAAATAAAGAGATACACTCAATGTGTATGTCCTTAGAGAAAGAAATGTCTACAAAGGATGATGACTTTTAGATTCCTATTGGTCACGTTTTTTTTTAAACAACTTTTGCCATGCCCATTTTAAGCCGTCTAACAAAAAAGAGCCAACCCCATAACGGGTATCTTTTCGGTATTTTTTGCGGTTTCTATTCATATTATTAATTTTTATTGTTCAAAGGCGTGTACCCCTCATCGGTGCACGCTTTTTTTGATGAAATACCCTGAAATATTTTTTATAAATCAGTTTTATTATTGTTGCCGACCTTCCTAAAATTCTTTCGTTTTTTTTTATCCAATTAATGGCTAAAAATCAGTATATACTTTTATATGTTGATTAACAAAATGTTAAAAAAGCCCTAAAATGTCATTTTTTAGGGCTTCAAGCATTGATGAGTGTTGAGTATAAATCCATTCTCAACGCTTTATGGCTTTGCTATCCCCCCAGCTTTTTACAACTGAATATTTAAAGCCTTTACTAGTCTCCATCAGGGGGCGGTGGTGGAGGCGGTGGTAATGGGTTTTCACAACACACACCACCACGAATACTTAACAACTCTTCCAATGACAATTCTTGCCCTAAAGGGTTTGATAGATCTTTGGGTTGACTCATAATCAATAAAATATTAGATTGTTAAAAATATATTACACTACAGTATACGTAAACATCTAGATTAGCACTTATTAAAAATTAACCTTGACCAACAAAAAATGATCAGATTAATTACTTCGGCCTTACTATTATTAATATTTATTAATGTAGGACATTCGCAAAAAGCAAACTCGCAAAAACCACAGGTTTCGGGAAGCTTTAATTTTTATTACAATGAGGTAAGGAATAATATTCAGAAGAATATTGAGAAAGCGGAAGAATATGCAGAAGAGTTGCCCTACTATGCCAAAACTGATGCTCAAAAATATATCACAAATTATACAAAAGGCTTTATTAACCACCAGAAAAAGCAATATAACAAGAGCGTAAAGTATTATAAAAAATCGCTCAAATTTGTTACTGATCTAAGCACTGAGATTTTTATAAAGAATAATATTGCAAACAATTATTTTGAGTCGCATGAACTTCAAGATGCTGAAAGATTTGCAAGAGAAGTAATAACTATTTCAAGAAAAGCCAAGTACAACTACATTTATAATGCTTTTGGCATAATTGCAAAAATCAAAGGTAGACGAGGCGAGTTAGACTCAGCAAAGTTCTATTTGCGAAAGGCAACCGCATTAATCCCACCTAGTCATGATAAGAATAAGCAAGTTTCTGCTGGATTTCTTGCAGTTAGGGCAGGTTTATATCGTGATTTTTCCAAGTATGACTCGGCTATTGTATTGTATAAGAAAGCAGTAAAGCTTCAAAAAACGCCTTACCAAAAGTGTGAATACCTAATTAACCTAGCTGAATGCTATGCTATGCAAAACAATATAATCCAGTCGAAAAAAATATTAGCAGAAGCGGCTCCCCTACTGGGTAAGCATTTGCACAACCAAGCCTCCCACATTAGAGTTACGTCTTTTTTCTCTACCCAGCTAGATAGTCTACGTTCTAAAATTAATAGTCTTATAATAGCCAATGAGCAACACCTTACCAAAAAAGACCTGAAGGTGTATACTGATATACGAGATAAAATTCAACAAAAAAGACAAGTAATTATTCAAGGTGAAAAACGTCAGGCCGAACGGAAAGCAAACATGAGGTTGTTAATTTTACTGGTGATGAGTGTTGTTCTGTTAACAACTTTGGGGTTAGTTTGGATAGTATTTAAAAAATTCAAAGCCCGTGAAAAGACATATACTATTCAACAAAAATCCATATCACAGGCAAAATCCGAGAATTCAAAAGGTAAAAAGGTAGTACCAATAAGAAAAATGGTTGTTACGCATAAATCTGAAAATATTGAGCTTGATGAAAAAGGTAGACTACTACTTGATTTATTAGGAAGCAGTGAATTCCGTCCTTCCCCCAAGTAAATCTTTTGGATCAATTCCTTTTGCATCAAGGGCATTTGCAAAAGTTTGTATATGCTTTTTATAGGTATTAAGTTGTTGCTCTAAATGATCTATATAATTAAGTAATTTTTGATTATTCCTGGTATCTTCTATGTTTTCTTTCTTTTCTATAATATCCCCTTCACCATAAAAAATGTAACTCAACGATACCGAATACTTTTTATTAAGTATTGCTATTGATTTCATATCTAGTTTACGCTCATTCTTTTCCAATCTTGTAACAAGTCCTTGGCTCAATTCTAACTCCTTGCCTAATTCAAGTTGATTCATGCCCAATTTTTTCCTGATCTCTATCACTCTTTTTGCAATAGATTCAGGGTTAAACAAATCGCTCATTATAATATTTTGTCAATTTATTTTGATAAAACTTTAGTATTTTTAGACAAAATGTTATAATTGTAAAAGAAAACAAAACAACAATTATAACATTTTGCTATTATGACGAATGTACCAATAAATTTTCAGGCCCCAAAACCCCTGAAAATTAAAATTAAAAGACTCCTTTCGAAACGTGAAGAAGAATCAGATAGATTTGTTTCATTTAAAAGTATCTGCATAGAGCTACTTGAGGCGGCGCTTGATCTTCCAGAATACAAAAATCTTCTTCCTCCAACCCCTTCTAGCAATGAGTTACAGCAGAACCCCTGATTTTCGGCAGTATTTGAAAAGCCTGGATGATGCGACTTTTGCTTGCATTTGTTTAGCAGACAAGACTGGCTGGCAGGTTGCATTTAAGGCAATCGGAATGAGCGAGGCTTTCTGTAAGCACCACAGCCATAGGCTTCATTCTTTTCTATTATCTGGGATACATGAATATGGCAGGATTACCCAGCTACAGTTTGCGATTACCAATGCCTATACCTGGGTAGGTGCTAACCAAGACGATGAAAGGAACTGGCACACTATAAACGACATTGACGACCGTCTGGAAGGCTACCTTGATGAGGTGGCTCAGGATTACGAGCATGTTACACTGATGAATGCTCTCCACTTGCTTCATGTAAAAAGCAAAGCTATTGATGCAGCATCTCCAGCGCGTGTCTACCTTCTCCAAACCAAAACCCCAGATTAAACAAAGACATTGAGAGGGTGCCCCTCTCCTTTTTAATTTTTCACCCTTAAAAAAGAATCCCCAAGGCGGTGTTGTGAGAGATGCCCCAGGGATTGATCCTTTATTATGAACAAAAGTACGAAAAAATCGGCAAAAATGCCTGATGCCTGGCAAAGAGAACAAGCCAGACAAGAGCAGCACTTGCGCAAGCATTTCTCTTACACTATCGCAGCTCAGCAAGCGGCCAAAAACGGTCGTGAAAGCTCAGTGAAAAAATGGGACTTTTCTTAAACCTCTAAATCCTGAAAAATGAAGCTGATAGATAACACTCTTAAAACTACTCATTATACCAATGGCAATATGATTGGTGTAGCCACGGTAGAGCTGACCGAACGGGAGCTATTTCACATGTTTTATATGTGCTCCATATACATTTCTGAGCGCAAAGATTTGATGAATCTAGAGGAGGAAAAAGACATGTTTAAGGAGCTAAGAGCCATCCAAATGCAAGTCGCTGAATATGGTGATAAGCAACGAAACATACCTGCCAAAGAGGTATTTCTCCCTAATCTTTTAACCCCATATTCACAATGAAAAAGCAACTTAAAAACTTATTAACCACAAGTAATAAATCGCAAACGCAAGGCGCAATTTGGGGTAACATTGCGGATATGTTTTCGCAGGTTGCGGGTGGTGATTTACAGCCACAACCTACCTTGAAAATTCAGTCTGAAAATGCATCTACCCCCCAAGAGGTTGAGGACTTACAAGCTGTTTTGCAACGTGCAAATAGTTCTGCTGTACACAATAGAGGGCAATTACAAGAACACAAGCCAACTATACAGGATCTTGTGACATATGGCTTGTTATACCTCTACAATACCTCCCATACACAAGAAGCAAAGGAATTCCTATACGGGGTATTGAAGCGTCGTCAAAACTACGAAGCCGTTGTAAGCTATGATATAAGAAAACGCCACAAGCGCCAGGCTCGGGAGAGAGCACGTAGCAAATCAAACTAATCAAAACACTAACCAGGTAAGGCTCGTTTGGGCCTTGCCATTTTTAATGATCAGATAATTATGTCAGAGGGAGAATTTCAAGATATTGCCATCTTTCCCCAGATCAATAATGCGGGGGGAAGCTTGGACAAAGATTGGTATGTATTCTTTAGCTATAGGCATCCACGAACGAACCGAATGAAACGGTTCAGGGTCACTAAAGGAATCAACCAGCATAAGACCAAAAAAGCAAGACTTAACGCCTGCAAAAAAATACAGCAAGACTATAGAAGAAAACTTGAAGATAAGTGGAACCCTTTTACCGATGGCGATCGCTTATATGCCGATAATATCAGCTATACCCAAGAGCCTGGAAAACGGTACCAATCAACTTCAGAAAAGTTTGAACATACTATAGAGCATTACCTCAGTGAAACATTAGAAAATCATAAGGTAAACGTTAGACCCGCGACTTTTCAGGCTTATCAAACCCACGCGCGGAAGTTCATAGAATGGCTCGAGAAAAATAACCTTGATCAGCAGCGCATTGGCCTACTCACTACCGCAGATGCTCAAAAGTTTTTGAATGAGATGAGGCTCCCAAATGGGAGAATGGCACACATTAAAACCAGATGGGCCTATCGTAATAACCTTAAAAGGCTATTCAATTTACTTCTAAAACAAAGCACTGTAATTACTGAAAATCCCTTTAGTAATACAGAACTACCACCCGCCGAAACCACCCAGGCAAAGCGTGCTTTTCGTGATTATGAGATAGACAAAATCAAGGCATACTGTGAGAAAAATCAGGAGGAAGAAATATGGGCTGTTATCCAGTTCATTTTCTATACATTCATTCGCCCCGGCGAACTGAGAAATTTGAAAGTAAACGATATAGACCTGGAAAGGGGAGTGATTACCGTTCGGGCAGATATCTCAAAAAACAAAAAGAAACAGGACGTAACCATTCCAAAGGCATTTATGCTTTTTTTGACAGAATACATCAAAGACAAATACCCAAAGCACTATGTATTTGGCGTAAATGGCAAGCGCCGTGGAGAGGAGTTTTTCAGGTTGAGAATGAAAAAAATTCTTGACGAGTTAGGCTTTGAATCTGATGTATCACTGTATTCTTGGAAACATACGGGAGTAATTGCGTTTTACAATCGCACAAAAAATATCAAAGCAGTGCAACAGCAGCTCCGCCACCACTCATTAGATCAAGTCAATGCCTACTTACATTCACTGGGACTCAACATCAATGAGGAGGCCAGAGACAATTTTCCAACCTTATAAACCTAACGACCATGTCAAATACATTTAGAATTTACCGAAAAACTCATGACGATAAACTTAGAGAGTTTTTACCTGAAGAGTACTGTTACAAGGAAGCACACCTAACGGCTACCAGACTGAATAAAGAACTAAGTGATTGGATACCTTATCGCTACCACGTATGTCCTTCTCAATCTCCTGTTTTTCCAGTAGAATGCATTTTCCAGATCAAGCTTGATAGTAATCATTGGATTGGTGAACTAACTAGAGACGGTACCAAAATCCACGTCTACGCGATTGAATACACCAATGAAGATCATACTCAAAATGTTGAACCTGAACGAATCTTAAGAGAAGAAGAAGGCGGTTACCTAGACATGCCAGTGAGTAACGCTCAATTCCTAATGAAGGTGCTTCAAATAGAAATCGCCATTGTAGAAAACAAATTATAAGGGACTCAAACTTGATAAGATGAACGCATCATTGATAAAAAAATTAGCAAAAGACAATTCCTCTATAGAAAATAACTCCTCTCTCGATAATAATACAATTAAGTGCGTAACTCAGAATAATACAATTTCTGTGTTACCTACTGACCGAGTACGATGGAATAACCGATATAGCGCGACGATCTCGAGAAAGTCCTCACAATCTTACGAAATCCGCCGGGCCATCGCCAATTATTTATCGCAAGGGGTGGTTGACCAGTATACTGGAGAATGGTTGCAATACGACCTGAGAGACATAGACAAGAAAGAAGCTAGAGGAATATTTTCTGAAACGTACTTTGAAAACCTTTGCAACTACTATTACCGATTGGGCCTCAATGATTCATTGTATGCTCAGTTTGATAATGGCATTGGCTTGAGAAAAAATCAGATCATTGCGACAAAGTACTCTATGCACGGGCTTTGTCCCGTCTGGGGATTCAGACGCTCGCAAATTATCCGTAAGCGTTACAAAGAATACTTTGCAGCCAATCCTGAGCTTTTGACAAATTACCATCCTTGTCACATGGTACTCACCCTCCGGCACAATGCGGAGGGATACTACATCAAGGATGAATTCATTCGCCAAAGATTTTTTGCTCGAGAACTTATTTCGGAGTTCAAAAAATTCCGTGATAACCATCGGGTAATGTGGAAGGATTTCATCTTTGGCGGTTGCTACAACATTGAGGTTAAGCGAAGCCGCAAAAACGCCGATGGTAGCGACAACGGTATTCATGTGCATATGCACCTTTTGGTACTCCAAAACAAAAACTATAAGGTGAACCAGGTCCGCGAATGGATCAAGACAACTTGGGGACTTCAAACGGGAGCAAGTCAAATACATTACGAAACTCTCTATTATTTTGACCCAAGCCAAACGGAAGTCGTAGACGATCACTCAACAATTGAAGAAGTGTACGATGAGGAAACAGGGACTTTTGAATTTAAGTCTGGTACCAAAGAAGTGATTCAAAAACAGTATTATGACGACTCTTGGTCAATTGATCAAACGAGCCGAGCTATTATGGAGGCTTTGAAATATAACTTCAAGGCTGACGCTCTAATTGACGAACAAACCAACGATTACGATATACCATTCATTACCGAGATTTTGAACAACTCCAAGCGGCTCCGTTTTACTTCCCGTTTTAATGCTTTCTACAGAGTAAAAGAGCTGAACTTCGCTGAACTTAGCGAAGAGGTTGCCGAACTTAAAGATACCAATGATCATATCCTGGCGGCCTATGTAATGGCAAAGGCCGACGAATACCAAATGACGACTGATGAAATTTCTATTGAAGCTTTCTATTATCCTCATTTGGACTTCCGGGCATTGCTGGAAAATGGCTATAATATGGATTATGAGTTTTTTCTACAGCGTTTGTCCGAAGTAATTGATATCGTGAAAACTCAGAGAGCGAAGTCCATCATAGAACATGTAGATGTTGAGAAACACTACCAAAACATTGTAAATCCTCACACTTTTGAGGAGGCAACCCACGAAGATTTCAAAATTGTTTTGGGCTTTCCGCACACGATTCGCCACCGGTCCCGAGACCATCACGACGCAAATGAGCCACGATACAACCCCAATAACTTCTACCAAGTTTCGGAAGTCAGTTCTATTAAAGAATTGACAAAATCGCTGATGGTCGGGCATTACAATCAAATCCTTACTTTTGACGACCTAAGTCGTTTTCAAGAAGCAGAAGTTCACCTAACCCAATTACGAACCGCTTAAACATTAACCAGATGAATGCAGCTCAAGCAAAACAAATACAAATAGTTAGTCTATTAGAACTGATGGGACATAAGCCAAGTCTAAGCCGAGGCAGTTACTTTTGGTATAAGTCCCCCATTCGTAGCGAAAGAAATTACTCTTTTAGGGTTCATACCGATAAAAACTGCTGGTACGACGCTGGTACTGGGGAAGGCGGTAACATTATCAAATTGGTGATGGAATGTTACCAATGTGATATGTCCGACGCATTGAAATACATCGCCTCTCTTACAAACCATCATCATAATATTAATCTATATGAACCAACACCTATTACTGAGATCAAACAAAGTAAAGGTGTCCAAATCAAAAAAGTATGCCCATTAAGAAATCAGGCATTAGTCCAGTATGTGGAAAGCCGATCTATCCCCTTTGCACTGGCTAATATATACTTACAGGAAGTATACTTTTATATGAAAGACAAACACCTCTTTGGCCTTTGTTGGTCCAATACTAATGGAGGGTTTGAAATTCGTAATAAGTACTTCAAAACTTCCAGCTCAAAAGGGTATACCTTCTTACCTGGTACCCAGGAAGGACAAAGCAAAACAGTGAATGTGTTTGAGGGAATGTTTGACTTCCTTAGTTACTGTGTAATTACCAATAGTGATTTACCAAGATGGGATACAATCATTTTGAATAGTACTAGCTTTGTCAAGGGAATGATTGGGCAGATACAATGCTATGAAATGGCCAATTTGTTTTTGGACCCTGACCAGGCAGGGAGCCGAGCGACTAAGCTTATCAAAGAGAATCATTTGAAGGCTTACGACTATAGTGTCAATTATCAGAACTTTGAAGATCTTAATCATTATCATAACAGTGTGCCGAGTGCTCAAATAAATGTGGGCGAGTGGATGGTAAGGAATTAATTGGTATGAGCAAACCACAAGAAGAAGAGACTGAAACAATGTACTGTTGGACTTGTTTCAATCACCAACCACATGTTTTTTATGAACACGAGATAGATGAAGAAACCTATACCAATTGGTGGGAATGCACGGCGTGTAATAACCTCAATGGTGAACAACACTTTCATCCGAAATATGACTGAATTTTTCAACTTTAAACAACATAAATATGTACAGCGAAGACGAAGACTACGATTTTAACAGCATTCAAAAAATCAATGATCTCATTGATAAACGTCATCTTAATAATTATCACAGAAGCCTTAAAAAATGGATTTTTGATGAAATGAGGCGATCTCGGTGTTTTAATCACATAGACCACGAAATGGATGTCATTAGGTTGATTGATGCTAGTTTTGATATGCTTAATGCCTATCAAATGGGAGGTGTATATGCTGAACCTCCAAAAGGCGCTGAAGAAAAAGCCCAAAAAATGATGAATAAAGTATTAATTCCATTCGTCGCAAACACCCTAAGGAAAGTCAAAGAAACCGAGTTATGGGTAACCTACGATAATCAGAAACCATTTGTTGATGCAGTAGGTAAAGAATATTATGATGCAGGTGCTGACTCTATTCGGTATGCATTCTGGATTGACTGTTTTGAGCGGGTGACAGTAGGTACTTTTGAGATTGATGAAGAACAGTATTTCTGTTATGAAAAAGTAAGCAGCCCCCGAAAAGATCGTCAATGGAACTCTGATTATAAACACATAGCCTATATGATCTTGTATAAGGTGAAAGAAAGTTTGGTGCGAGATGATGAAGAGTTACAAAATGAATTAGCCCAAGTAAAGACAAAATTGGGCTTGGATGGATATTAGAAAATTGTTTACAATACGCAGATAAACTGCATTTTAAGGGCTTATATTTATTCAAATCAAATACTCAAAAAATGCCAATACTTAACTATACAACTGGAATCAAAACCGAGAAAACACTCGGAGAGATAAGGCAAATTTTAGTGAACCATGGGGCCACTAAAATTGTAACCGATTATCAAAATAAAATTCCTGTATCTGTAACATTTGCCATAGAATTAGATGGAAGGTTGGTTCCATATTCACTTCCAGCAAATCACAAAGGAGTCTTAAATGCAATGCAAAAAGATATTAAGATACCCAAGAGATATAAAACTGAGGAACAAGCTGTAAGAGTTTCTTGGAGAATTATTAAGGATTGGATTGAAGCTCAAATGGCCCTTATTGATGCTCACCTAGCTGAAATGACAGAAGTGTTTTTGCCCTATCTAATAACAAAAAAAGGCAACACTTTATACACTGAATTCAAAGAAAAAGGCACTTTTTTACTAGATAAATAGCCTAAAATACCTCGGGACAAAAAGGACAAAGAATTTCAAAAAAAAATTCCCGTAAGTACTTGACCTACAGGAACTTAATAGAGTGATGCGGAGAGAGAGGGATTCGAACCCCCGGAGGTGTGACCCTCAATGGTTTTCAAGACCACCGCATTCGACCACTCTGCCATCTCTCCGTTTGGGTGTGCAAATATACACCATTGTTTTTTTAAAACGCAATTTATCAGGCAAAAAACTTCAAAATTATTTTTTCTTCCCTCCTTTTCCCTTTGTTTTCTGTAATATTTCCTCATAAGCCTTCATCAACAAGCCCGCAGTTTTGGTAATTGTACCCAGTTGGTGAATGGCCGAATTGATCCTTATTACGTGCTTGGAGTCGTCAGAGTGCAGTTCGTTTCCCAATGAGTTAAAGTAATTTTCGGCATAATGCATATAAAAACGCTGTAGCGAATAGGTTTCAGTGACCTGCTTTACAAAATCTTTGCGCATATGAGGCACTGCCTGATAGAGTACTGCACTTTGCCAGCCATTGTCTCGCAACAAGGCATGGTCAAAACCAAACAACGGTTCGTAATCAGTCTTGGGATCTGCCTTATAGCGCCTTTTCCATTCCCTAAAAGAAGTCAGCCGCTTTTTATTTGCTTGTTGGATTTGCTCTAAGTCCTTAAGATTACGCTGCATCTCGTCTGTGATCTCTTTTTCTGATTGCTGAGCCAGCTTACGATTTTTACGATCTTCTTTGCATTGGTTTAAAAACAAAGCCAGCAATACCGCAAATAAAATAGAAATGAATTCAAAGGTGAGTTTACGAAAAGAAGAAGATATTTTCATTGCTCAATGATTAGTTGCCTACCAATACAAAACAATAAAAATATCTCCAATCAGAAAAATCAAAGCCTGACAAACAATACTATAAAAATCATATATTCTTTGTCAGAATAATCATTTTTCACTCTACATGTTTAGTTTGTCACTCGCTAATTGTCTCCACTACCAAACACCAAATCAGTGCTTTGGTAAGAGGTACCAAAAGTTTGGTTGGCAAAAAACACTTGCTTGAGCGCATCTTTTACCTGAGCTGGGGTTAGTTCTTTGAGCGGATGGGCAAACACTGACCATAAGAACTTATTAAAAATGGCATATTTCACATCCAACACTTTATGAAACTGCGCCTTGAGCATATTGGTGTAATGAATCGGCGTCAGCTTTTCTTCTTTCACAACAGGCGAAATGATACGCATGCGGTTATTTTTCTCATCAGTAATTACTAATATCAATGCCCCATGATAATTCAACTCCCACTGTCCAAGTCGCCCTTTTACCTCTTTGGCTTCCTTGCGTAAGATTTTGTCTAGGAGCTTGTTATCCATAAAACCAACATTGATATTCAACTTTTTTTTGGTGGTATCTTGAGGCGGAGTGTTACCATTGTTAGCCCACGTATGAGTTAATGAAAAAAGTAGCAGGCCCAATATGAGCCACGAGATTCTGGGAAGCTTGTTCATATAGATTAGAGGTTTTGTTTGACCAAAATGGAAGTTGGATGCTTATTTGACTAGTGGGCATATTGGGTACGATATTGCTTATCCCAGTATTTTAGCCATAAATTGTCTTTATGAGGGATTTGTAGCGTTACAAACTCGCTAACAATTTGCCAGTAGGCTTCAAAGTTTCCTTTTATAAAACACCCTGCAGCCAGCCAATGTTCCCAAAAAGTGGTAAAATCAGGAGCAATGGCATCTTTTAGCGGAGAACCATCATATACAATGCGATAAATCCCGTTTTCCTGGCGTTCGGGTTGTGCGTCTAAAATCAAACAAGGTTCTTCAAAAGTCAAAGGAATTCCGTATAAGTGCAATCGTCTCAGCTCCATTTCTTCCTGATCCTCTTCATCGTCATAATTTTCTGCCATCTCACGTAGCATAGAGGTATCTCTTTTTACATATTTAAAAGGCAAAAAATCGGTGCCAGCCTCAAACCTGTTCTTTTCATCCGCAAACGAAATAGACATCAACCCTTCTTCCCAAAAAGTCCATACATCTTTAGGAACAAACAAGTCAGTGTCTTTTACAAAATTGGCAACGTCCTGAGAATCATTGGCATCTATCTTATCAAACTTAATATCAAATTTTCCTGATTCTTCTATTTCATCCACAAAAATGTGGTAAATTTCCAAAAGGTCAATAATATCATGATTATGCACAGTCCTTAAAACGTTTGCCATGGTTTCGCTAAATTATTAAAGTTTGTTTTTCAAAATTATATATCGTTTTTGTATACGCGTAAACCAGTAGATTTGATTAATGGACGCTCAAAAATATCCTTGCATAAACTTACTTTATGCTTAACTGTTCATTAAGTCTTGATCTTGCTTTTAGATGAGGGGTATGATCAGTAATCTTTAGACCTTTTCAGTAACAATTGCCAAAGTTTTGTGCGCTAAGGTTTGGGTAAAGAATAAGTATTGATCTCCTCCTTCTTTAATTCCCAATTTCTTACGAATAGTGGCTACTGAGTCTGGAAAGTTTCTGGTCGTAATATTGGCCTTAGGCTCCGACATTACCTTACGAATGTCTTTCTTTGCATATTTGCAAATCGCCTTGATCTTGAATATGCGTCCAGGAAAATGATCCTGTAAAGCATCTGAAGTGTATAAGTGACTATGCTGATGCAGTTTTGCTACTTCAAATCGCTGCGCAATAGTTTTAAATACTCCTGCTTTTAAAACCGCTACGTTAGGTTCATAAAGGTAGTTTAGTGGCTCAGAAAAACGCACTTTTGCCTGAGCTTCTTCTTCTCGGCTAAAGTCAAATTCCTGAATGGGTTTACTCTGATATAAATTAACCGTTTTAATTATAGGAGAAGTAGTCTTGGTTTGATCAAGCAAAAAAAGAAGCTCTTTACATTCATTGTTTACCGCTACCACCAATACTTCAGCTACATTCCCCAGTTGACGAATGGCCAAATCTATATCCAGCATAGGTGCCAACTTCAAGAAAACTTGCTTTGTTTTGGACCAAAGGGTAGGCAGCAAAGTCAACACATCCGGAGTACAATCCTCCAAACGAAAAACCTTGTTCTTTTGCGTATCTCGCCTTGCAGGATCCAGGTATATCACATCCCAGGTTTGTTCTTGATGCTGAAGAAAATATTCTGCGGCTTGGTTGTAAATAATAACATTTTTAGCCTCGAGTTGACCAAAATTGTGCTTTACTTGATTTACTAATACCTCATTCTGCTCTACATAAGATACTGTGGCAAATTCTTTTGAAAAGTAATAGCTATCGACTCCAAAACCACCTGTTAAATCGACCAATGATGCTTTTTTTATTGCTTGCTGAGCAATATAGTTTGCTTTGTATTGGGCAGTAATTTCGGATGAAGATTGCTCTAATGATAATACAGCAGGTAATATTATTTGAGGGTAAGAAAGCCATTCGGGTAGTTTTGACTGAGCTTTTCGGCGTGCTTGAATTTGTCCTACAATCAGTGTCATCTCTTCTTTCGAGAATGATGAAGAAGATAACATTAATTTGGCTGGAGACTCATAGAGGTTTTTAGCAATAAATTGTTGCACCTCTGGGGATAATAAAAAATCCAGCGCTATGTCAGACATTTTGGTATTTAACGTCAAAACAAAAATATGCCAACGATGAGGGGCTCATCATTGGCATATTCTCAAGTATACTTATGATAAAGGCTCTATAGAAGCAACTACTTTAGAAGCGCGCTGCTCTTTGATTTTTTTGAATAAGTTGGTACTAATTGTAGAGCAAATCGCTCCTTTTTTACGGGTAAGTTCCAACATATTTAATTCTGTATGAAGATCTACAGCAATGGTTTCACCAGTAGTAACCTTACTATCATCAATATCTTCATCAATAATTCCTTTCTCACGTGCCAACTGCAACACTGGCCCAAAATCTTTCTTTTTAAGTGGCAACTTCTCAGTTTCTCCCGAAATCCACTTCAAAAAAGAATTTTGATTGGCAGTAATTTTTGACATACGGTAAACTGCTAAATCAGTTACGTAGAAACTCTTTAACTTTTTAAAAATATCAAGCCAGTCATAATTTTCTACTTCTACTTCTATCGGAGCTTCTTGCACCTCTTGAAGTATTTCATCTTGTAATGAAGATTCAATGTTATAAAAAACCAATTTTTGGTTCACCTGTACTTCATCAACCGTAATTTCTTCTTTTTCGGTACGTTTTTTCTGAAGAATTACTTTTTCTTCAGCATCAAATTCTTGTGTAGTATTGTCATCAAAGTGTAGCTTGAATTTCTGATCAGCCATGACGATTGTATTGTTTTGAGTTTACCCCCCACGGGCATATTATTTACCAAAGCAACTAAGCTTTAAAATCTATTTGGATACAAAGGTAATAAAGCTCGAGCACAATATTGTTAAAAGACCTAACAATTGATGAAAAAATTAGCATTTCTAATTATCTTACAAGTTTTACTCACCAAAACTATACAACACTATTTCCCAAAAGCCTTTCACTGATATTTTACCAATCAAAAATTTCTTACACTCGTTCATAAAAATGAAATCAAACTTTACAATTATGAAAATGAATCTAAAGAAACCTTTATTATGTGTGTTGCTTTTGTTGTTGTTTACCATTCAATCTCAAGCCCAAAAGAAATATCGCTTAGCCCTCAAACTAACACCTAATACATCTTATCTGGTAGAACAAGATATTAGTCAAAATGTTGAGCAAAAAATCATGGGGCAAGATCAAACTACCTATCAAGTAACCAGAACAACTTTTGAGTATCAGATAAAGAGCAAGCAAAGTGATGGTTTCTATGATGTGGATGTAGTGTACAAAAAAATCTACTATAAAAGTGGAGCAAAAGCTTATGATTCAGAAACTCCAGAATCCAATTCACCTGTTTTAGCAAAAATCTTTGATGTGGTAGTAGGCAGCAAACTAACGATGAAGCTCAATGAAAGCGGCCAAATTAAAGATCTTAAAGGAGCAAATGAGTTGATTGATAAAATGATGAATACTAAGACAATTCCAGATGAGAAGGTAAGGAAAAGGCTTAAAACGACTTTTAACAATGCTTTTGGGGAAAAAGCTATGCGTGAATCTATGGAACAATTTTTCAATATTTATCCAAAGAAAAAAGTAAAAATAGGCCAACGTTGGTCAAAAACAGTAGAACGAAAAGCTGGCTTTCCAAGTACCAACGATTTTACCTGGCGGTTGCAAAATGTAAAAAAAAGGACGGCCCTGGTAAAAGTAAAAGCCAAAATAAACCCTAAACCCAATACAAAAATGGATCTGGGAATGGCTCTGGCCAGATACAATCTTAAAGGCAATCAAGAAGGTACTATCGATTTGGATTTGAAGTCAGGATGGGTAAAAAATGCTTATGGAAAAATGATTTTGAATGGTAAAATGTACATTACCATTGAAGGTCAACTCGATGAAGTAGAAGTAGACGTAAAAATTACAACTATTTCAAGATACAAAACTTTAAACTAAGGAATCATACCACCTTCTATAACAAAAGCCTTCCCTATTAATTAAGGAAGGCTTCTTTTCTTAGTATATAATCAAATGGCTTTATACCTTTAGCTCTTCTTTTTCACTCTTGGCTATAATGACCGCTCCACAGCTATCGCTCCAAACATTTGTAGTGGTTCGCAACATATCCAATATCCGGTCTACTGCCAGTATCATTCCTAAACCTTCTAATGGTAAACCTACCGCACTCAAAATCACAGAAATCATTACCAAACCAGCCATCGGTATACCTGCCGCTCCAATAGAAGCTAATAGGGCTGTCATCACAACTACGATCTGCTGCATAATGCTTAGCTCAATTCCATAAGCTTGGGCAATAAACATCGCGGCTACGCATTCATACAATGCAGTACCATCCATATTAATAGTAGCACCCAATGGTAATGTAAAACTAGTCACTTTATTAGATACCCCACTTTTATGCTCCACAGTCTCCATTGATAGTGGTAAGGTAGCGCTGGAAGACGAAGTTGAGAAAGCGGTTAATAAAGGATTGGTCATATTTCTGAGGTGAGCAAATGGATTTGCTTTCCCTATAAATTTCACGATAAGCGGTAATGTTACAAAGAAATGTACCCCTAACGCCAAGATTACTGTAAGCATATACACCCCTAAACTACCAGCCATTTGCCCCAAAGCTTGACTATCTCCTGCTTGTTCAGCAATGGTATTAGCTACTAGTCCAAGTACTCCCAATGGAGTAAACTTAATGATGAACATGGTGATCTTCATCATGACTTCAAATACTGCATTGAAGAAGTCATTCAATAAGTCTTTATATCTATCTTGTACTTGGGTGATAAAATACCCAAACATAATCGCAAAAAAGATAATAGAGAGCATTTTACCAGTCGAAAGAGATTCAAACACATTGGTAGGAATCATATTCATCAAGGTATCACCAAAAGACCCTCGAGCTTCGTCTAATCCCTCGACTGCCCCCGAAGAACTAGTGGGAGCCCCTATTCCAGGACGCAAAATATTCACAAAAAACAGCCCTGTTGTAATGGCTAAAATGCTGGTAGAGAGATAATAGAGTAAGGTTTTACCTCCTAAACGCCCTAAACTTTCACCACTACCTATATTGGTAATACCTGTAATAATAGAACTCAAAATCAAAGGTACTATTACCATTTTTAAAGCTCTCAGGAAGATATCTCCCATCCAACTCACATAAGTCACAGGACGAAAAGCAGTCTCCTTTAAAATTGCTTTTCTGTATTTACTGGCATTCTCTTCACCAATTGTCTTTTTGAGTTCAGTCTCAAACACATGGTCATTATGAAAATCTTTTCCTTCTAATTTTTTGAGGTTTTCAATTACAGAAGCTTCTATGTGTTGTTTCTTTTTGGTAGTCTTATCAAAAACCTTTACAGCTTGTAGCTTGCCTACTGCATCTTTTGTAACCTCATAGGTAGGTGTGAGTTGGATTCCGACTACTACTCCCAACACCAACGCAATTAAGATTTGCCAATGAAGTGCTATTTTCTTCATAATATATCTGAGTCTAATTTCGATGTCTCTTCAAATTCCTTAAACTGTCATTAAGATAAAAGCAATCATAAACCATTATACATTTGCTCTGATTAGGATTGATATTTTTTTTGATGGTTTATGAGTCTATAAAATACTCGCAGAATCAAATATAGCAGAAAAAAAACACAATTGTAACAAAAACTAAAATCTAGTCTTTCTCTTCCCTTCTCCATTTTTAGCTCCAAAATAAAAAAGACACCCTATGGTAAATAAGGTGTCTGTATATTTGTTAGGTTTAAAAATTCAAGTCAATGATCAAGCGATATAACTCACTAATGATAATTAAATGCACGTTATGTTTAAACACTTGCTCCTGAACCAGGCATAAATTTCCAGAAGATAGTGCCACCAGCAGTCATAGTTGATAAAAAGGTGTAAGGTCCTTGAATCCACTTATTATTCCCTTCGATGCTTTCTATCACTTGCGTCCCTTGTACTACTGTTACATTTTGGTATAAGCTCCCATGGGCTGGATCAGATAATTGAAAACCCTGTTTCGCACGATAGTGATCTCTAAATCTTTGATAAATATCTGCACCGTCCCAGAAAGGGCCTCCATCTAATGTTTGAATCACATGCAGCATATCCGCAGTATTACGTGTAAACATTTTAATAATGGCTTGAGTAGCATATTTTTTTCTAACAGCATCTCCACCAGCGCTGAAATATTCATTATATGCAGGACTACCTATAGCATGGGTGTAATTTTTATCAACCAACATTTTGTCAAATGTATACGTTGCATCCTTTTGTTTTTTAGCGGTAGCATAATTAAACATAGAGTAAGCAATTGCAAAAGTTTCTCGCTGCATTTCTCCTTCAGGATCATTTGGGTTAATCTGCTGTACCAATCCCATAAAAGATGCCTCTGCATAAACAGTCGCAGCATACATGGTCAGTTGACTACCAGTTAAAGGGAAGTTTTGACCGCCTACCACTGCGGCATTACCAGAAGGATCAGCACTAATAAGTGAGCCATCAAGATTAAAATGATATGTTGCCATTTGGTTAAAATATTTATAGTTAAGCAATATAACGTACTATCCAAATATATAAGTTATTTCATAAAGTACCCTCATCTTATAATATATTTTTCCCACATATTATTCCCCAAACTCACTGTAAACCAACAAAAAAGCCGGATAAGTAATAGGTATTACTTATCCGGCTTTTTATCAGAGATAACTACAATTTAAGCTTCTCCCATTGTTCCTCCAAAATTCATTGGAAACTGAAATTCTCCTCCAGAAGATTCAATATTACCAAAGTTTGCTTCATACTTTTGGATATTATCCTTCAATGCTTCTAACAACCTTTTTGCATGCTCTGGTGTCAATATTACTCTGGATTTCACCCTGGCTTTAGGCAAACCAGGCATTACTCTAATGAAATCTACGACAAACTCACTGTTTGAATGAGCAATCATTGCCAAATTTACATAGGTTCCTTCTGCAATTTCTTCTGCAAGTTCTATATTGATTTGTTCTCCTTCGTTTGGATTATTTTGTGCCATAAACAATATAAAAAAAGGTTATAAGCCGTGGCCTATAACCTTGATATTAAATATTAGTTTTGTAACTGTTTGTTCTTTTCCTTAGCAGCTAAGCGTGGTTCAACTAACGCATCGTGCTCTTCTTTTGACATCACAATCAAATCATCGTAACGACGAATACCTGTTCCTGCTGGAATTAAGTGACCTACAATTACATTTTCTTTCAGACCAATTAAGTCATCAGTTTTACCTGTAATTGCTGCCTCGCTCAATACCTTAGTAGTTTCCTGGAACGATGCTGCAGAAATGAAACTCTTAGTACCTAAAGAAGCCTGAGTAATTCCTTGTAATGTAGGTTTAGAAACTGCAGGTTCTGCGTCCCTCACTTTCACTACTTTCATATCTCGTCGCTTCAAACTTGAATTCTCATCTCTTAAAGCACGAGCAGTTACAATCTGACCAGCTTTAAACTTAGCTGATTCACCTGCTTCTACTACAACTTTTTTATTCAAGATATTATCGTTCTCTTCACGGAATTCAAATTTGTCTACTACTTGATTAGGTAAGAAGTTAGTATCACCAGCATCCAGAATTTGTACCTTCTGCATCATTTGGCGTACAATAATCTCAATGTGTTTGTCATTGATTTTTACCCCTTGCAGGCGGTAAACTTCCTGAATCTCATTCACCAAGTATTCCTGTACCGCAGTAGGACCTTTGATTGCTAGAATATCAGCTGGTGTAATTGCTCCATCTGATAAAGGTTGTCCAGCTCTTACAAAATCACCATCCTGTACAAGAATGTGTTTTGACAATGGAACCATATACTTTTTGCGAACACCATCCTTGGATTCTACAAAAATTTCACGATTACCACGTTTGATTGATCCATAAGAAACCAAACCATCAATTGCACTAACAACCGCTGGGTTAGATGGGTTACGAGCTTCAAACAACTCTGTTACCCTTGGCAGACCACCCGTAATATCACGAGTTTTACCAATGGCTCTTGGCACTTTGGCCAATACTTGACCTGCTTGAATCTTATCCCCTTTATCAATATCTAAACGGGCTCCTACTGGAATATTGTAGCTCTTGGTTTTATCACCAGCTTGTACAATAATCGCAGGGTTTTTAGTTTTATCTTTGGTATCAATAATTACTTTTTTACGGAAGCTAGTTTGTTCATCTACTTCTTCCTTATAAGTAATTCCTTCTTCAATAGACTCAAATTCAATCTCACCTGAAACCTCTGATAAAATTACCGCATTGTAGGGATCCCAATTACAAATTCTGTCTTTTTTCTCAACAGTATCCCCTTCTTTTACTCTCAAGAATGCTCCATATGGTACGTGATTAGAAATCAAGACCTTATTAGTGCTCTTCTCAACAATCTTCACTTCGCCTGAACGTCCCATCACTACTTCAACTTTCTCCTGCTCTCCTTCTGGGTTCGTAACAGTAGTTTTTACTGTTCTGATTCCTTCAAACTCTATCACACCACCAAATTTAGCTGTTAGGGTTGCATCCATTGCAATGTTAGAAGCAACCCCCCCTAAGTGGAAGGTACGTAATGTCAGCTGAGTTCCAGGCTCACCAATTGATTGAGCAGCAATTACTCCTACTGATTCTCCACGCTGTACCATCTTGTTAGAAGCCAGGTTACGTCCATAACACTTCGCACAAACTCCATAACGAGTTTCACAAGTAAGTACTGAACGAATTTCAACTTCTTCTATGCTAGTAGCTTCAATCCTTGCAGCAACTATTTCAGTAATTTCATCACCAGAAGCTACGATCAACTCATCAGTCAACGGATCTATAATATCGTGTACAGACACACGCCCTAAGATACGCTCAGAAAGAGGTTCTACTACCTCATCGTTATCTTTCAAGGCCAATGTTTGAATACCTCTCAATGTTCCGCAATCTTCTTCTGTAATAATTGCATCCTGAGCTACATCTACCAAACGACGTGTCAAGTAACCGGCATCAGCTGTTTTCAAAGCTGTATCAGCCAAACCTTTACGAGCACCGTGAGTAGATATAAAGTATTCAATTACATCTAAACCTTCTTTAAAGTTAGAAATAATCGGGTTTTCAATGATTTCTCCCACCGACCCTTGTAGGTTTTTCTGTGGTTTTGCCATCAATCCCCTCATACCTCCAAGTTGACGAATTTGCTCTCGAGAACCACGTGCTCCTGAGTGCATCATCATATATATTGAATTGAAGCCTTGTTGGTCAGCCTCAAGCTGCCCCATCAAAATCTTCGTAATATCAGAGTTGATACGAGTCCAAATATCAATTACCTGGTTGTAGCGTTCATTATCAGTAATTAATCCCATCTGATAATTAACTGTTACTTCTTCTACACCTTCTTTTGCTTTAATGATCAGCCCTTCTTTCTCCTTAGGAACAACTACGTCACCTAATCCAATAGAAAGACCTCCTTTATAAGCAGTTTGGAAACCTAGATGCTTGATATCGTCCAAGAAATGAGCAGTACGAGCACCACCAGCAATCTTGTATACCAAGGAAATAATTTTTTGCAGCTTCTTCTTAGTCAAGAGTTCATTTACGTATCCTACTTCTTCGGGAACAAACTCGTTGAATATAACACGACCAGCAACCGTCTCGATCATTTTATCTTCAAACTCACCCTCTTCGTTTCTCACTCGAACGTTCACGTGAATGATCGCATTCTTAGATAACTGACGCTCATTAATTGCAATAATTACCTCTTCAGCGCTGTAAAACCTCTTCCCTTCACCTTTGATAGGATGATCTTTAGTAGATTTTCTTGCTTTGGTAAGATAATAAAGCCCCAATACCATGTCTTGCGAAGGCACTGTAATCGGATTTCCATTCGCAGGGTTCAAGATATTGTGTGCAGAAAGCATCAATACAGAAGCTTCAAGAATCGCTGAATGACCTAAAGGAACGTGAACAGCCATTTGGTCACCGTCAAAGTCGGCGTTAAACGCTGTACAAGCCAATGGGTGTAACTGAATTGCTTTACCCTCAATCAATTTAGGTTGGAAAGCCTGGATACCTAAACGGTGAAGTGTAGGAGCCCGGTTTAGCAATACAGGGTGTCCTTTCAATACACTTTCTAAGATATCCCAAACCACAGGATCTTTTCGGTCTACAATTTTCTTTGCAGATTTTACTGTTTTTACGATTCCTCGTTCAATAAGCTTACGAATAATAAAAGGCTTAAACAGCTCTGCTGCCATGCTTTTTGGTAATCCGCATTCGTGTAGTTTAAGCTCAGGTCCTACAACAATTACAGAACGTCCAGAGTAATCAACCCTTTTACCCAATAGGTTCTGACGGAAACGACCTTGCTTACCCTTCAACATATCAGAAAGAGATTTTAGAGCTCGGTTTCCATCTGCCCTTACAGCATTCACTTTACGTGAATTATCAAATAAAGAATCCACAGCTTCCTGAAGCATTCGTTTTTCATTACGAAGAATTACTTCAGGTGCTTTAATTTCAATAAGTCGTTTCAGTCGGTTATTTCTAATAATAACCCTACGATAGAGATCATTCAAATCAGAGGTTGCAAATCGTCCACCATCTAGAGGTACCAAAGGTCTTAACTCAGGTGGAATCACTGGTACCATACGAATAATCATCCATTCTGGCTTATTTTCGATGCGATTTTGTGCATCTCTAAAAGCCTCTACTACTCTCAAACGTTTTAAAGCTTCTGCTTTTCTTTGTTGAGATTTATCTTTAGAAGCTGAATCCCTTAAATCGAAAGATAGTTTGTCCAAATCAAGACGAGCAAGTAGCATTTCTAATGCCTCAGCTCCCATCTTAGCAATAAATTTATTAGGATCACTATCATCTAATTGTTGATTTTCTCTTGGTAACTTATCAACAATATCTAAGTATTCATCCTCAGTTAAGAAGTCAAGATAATTAATCCCCTCACCTTCCATAATACCAGACTGAATCACCACATATCTTTCATAATAGATGATTTGATCTAATTTCTTGGTTGGCAGTCCAAGGAGATAACCAATTTTGTTAGGTAATGATCGGAAATACCATATATGTACAACGGGCACTACTAACTCAATATGCCCCATACGCTCACGGCGAACCTTTTTCTCCGTTACTTCAACTCCACATCTATCACAAATGATTCCCTTATAACGTATTCTCTTATATTTCCCACAGTGGCACTCCCAGTCCTTTACTGGACCGAAAATACGCTCGCAAAACAAACCGCCCATTTCAGGTTTGTAAGTACGATAGTTGATGGTCTCTGGCTGCGTTACTTCTCCATAAGAAGAATCCAAAATAGACTCAGGAGAGGCTAAGCTAATCGTGACTTTCCTAAAATCGTTGGTCAGCTTTTTATTTTTTCTAAATGCCATCCGTAAAATTTAAATTTTAGTGGGTTATTATATGATGAAAGATAAATCTTTCTTATCAATATTTTTAAAATAAACCTTAACAGTACAGGTAGTTATAACTCTCTAAAAATTAGAGGATTATGCTTTATCGCAAATTACAGGCAAAAAGCATAATCAAGCACTAACTTTAACTTTTTTTTAACACTAATCTTACTGTAATGTAATTTCAAGTGCTAAACCTCTCAACTCGTGAACCAATACATTAAATGATTCAGGGATATTTGGGTTTGGAATATTTTCACCTTTCACGATTGATTCGTAAGCTTTGGCTCTACCAATCACATCATCTGATTTCACGGTTAAGATCTCCTGTAATACATTTGCTGCACCAAATGCTTCAAGTGCCCAAACTTCCATCTCTCCAAAACGCTGCCCTCCAAACTGTGCTTTACCACCTAATGGTTGTTGAGTAATCAAAGAGTAAGGTCCAATAGAACGTGCGTGCATCTTATCATCTACAAGGTGACCTAATTTCAACATATAGATAATACCTACTGTTGTCGGTTGATCAAATCGTTCCCCAGTTAATCCATCGTAAAGATAAGTTCGGCCAAACTCTGGTAAGCCAGCTTTTGTAAGTTCTTTCTTCACATCATCTTCAGTTGCACCATCAAAAATCGGCGTAGCGTATTTCTTACCCAACTTAAGACCAGCCCAACCTAATACAGTTTCATAGATTTGTCCAAGGTTCATCCTTGAAGGTACCCCTAATGGGTTCAATACAATATCAACAGGAGTTCCATCCTCTAGGAAAGGCATATCTTCTGCACGAACAATTTTGGCTACAACCCCTTTGTTACCGTGACGCCCTGCCATCTTATCTCCTACTTTAAGCTTACGCTTTTTGGCGATATAAACTTTAGCTAGTTTAACAATTCCAGCAGGTAGTTCGTCTCCTACTTCAAGAGCAAATCTCTCTCTCTTAAACTTTCCAGAGATTTCATTTCGCTTCTTGTTGTAGTTTTTCACGAGGTCAATCAATAACTTATTGATATTGCTGTCCTCAGTAGCATTGTCTAAAATAAGATCTGCAATGAAATTCGCTTCTTCAGGAACGTTATAGTTACTTTCGTCACGATATACATTTTCTTTTGGAAATAAATTCTCAAAAATATTGGTCTGATTAAACTTCACACCTTTTGACATTACAATATTTCCAAATTTATGCTTAATACCTTTAGAAGATTTACCTTCCAGTAAAATCACTAATTTATCAATCATGATTTCCTGGATAGCCTGAAGGTCTTTGCGATATTGAGCAATCAAAGATTTTACTTCTTCTTTTGCTTTTGCTCTAAGTTCTTTATCCTTTTTAGGTCTAGAGAACAATTTAGTATCAATTACAACTCCTCTTAAAGATGGAGGCGCTTTCAAAGAAGCATCTTTTACATCACCTGCTTTATCTCCAAAAATTGCTCTTAAAAGCTTCTCTTCTGGTGTAGGATCAGACTCCCCTTTTGGTGTAATCTTACCAATCAAAATATCTCCTTCACGAATTTTGGTACCAACCATTACAATTCCGTTCTCATCAAGATATTTGATAGCCTCTTCACTCACATTAGGAATTTCTGAGGTCAATTCTTCTTGTCCACGCTTGGTATCACGAACTTCTAATTCTTTTTCTTCAATGTGAATTGAAGTAAAAATATCATCTCTTACAACTCTCTCAGAAATTACAATAGCATCTTCAAAGTTATACCCTTGCCAAGGCATAAAAGCTACTTTCATGTTCGCTCCTAATGCAAGTTCACCTTCATTTGTTGCATACCCTTCACACAAAGCTTGTCCTTTTACAACTCTTTGCCCTTTATATACAATTGGGCTTAAGTTTACACAAGTATCTTGGTTTGTTCGGCGGAACTTAATAAGGTTATAAGAAACAGCATCATTCTGAAATGAGGTAAGCTGTTGCTCCTCATTAAAGTCATAGCGAACAGTAATGGTTGTAGCATCTACAAAATCAATTACTCCATCATGTTCAGCTACCACCAATGATCTAGAGTCTGTAGCTACTTGCTTCTCTAAGCCAGTACCTACAATTGGTGCCTGTGGACGAAGCAATGGTACTGCTTGACGTTGCATGTTTGATCCCATCAAGGCACGGTTTGCATCATCGTGTTCTAGGAAAGGAATCAATGAAGCTGCCACCGATACAATCTGGTTTGGCGCTACATCCATGTAAGACAATTCAGTAGGCTCTACTACCGGGAAGTCACCTTCCAAACGAGCCTTTACTTTATCTCTAAGGAATTCGCCCTTTTCTGAAATAGGTACATTTGCCTGTGCAATAAAGTGAGTATCTTCTTCTTCTGCAGTCAAGTATGAAATCTCATTAGATACCATACCTTTATTCACATGACGATAAGGGGTTTCAATGAATCCCATGCTATTCACCTTGGCGTGTACACACAAAGATGAAATCAATCCAATGTTTGGTCCTTCCGGAGTTTCAATCGTACACAAACGACCATAGTGGGTGTAGTGTACATCTCGTACCTCAAAACCTGCACGTTCACGAGATAAACCACCAGGTCCTAATGCAGACATTCTACGTTTATGGGTAATCTCAGCCAATGGGTTGGTTTGATCCATAAACTGAGAAAGTTGGTTTGTTCCAAAGAAAGAATTAATTACCGAAGATAAAGTTCGTGCATTAATCAAATCTACGGGCTTGAAATCTTCGTTATCACGAACATTCATTCTTTCTTTGATGGTACGAGCCATACGGGCTAAACCAACACCAAATTGAGTATATAGTTGCTCTCCTACAGTTCTAACTCTACGATTACTTAAGTGATCAATATCATCGACTACTGCTTTAGAGTTAATTAACTCAATCAAACGTTTTACTATAGAAACAATATCTTCACGTGTTAGAATTCTTGTTTCTCTATCAATCTCTAAATCAAGTTTCTTATTAATACGATAGCGTCCTACCTCTCCTAAATCGTAACGTTTATCGCTAAAAAACAAACTTTGAATAATTTCTCGAGCTGTTTGCTCATCAGGTGCCTCAGTATTTCGTAGTTGACGGTAAATTTGTTCTAAGGCCTCTTTTTCAGAGTTTGAATTATCTTTCTGAAGTGTATTATATATAATTGAGTAATCTGTAACGTTTACATCTTCTCGATGCACGATGATAGACTTGACACCAGAATCAATAATAGTGTCTATATCTTCATTCTCTAAAATAGAATCGCGCTCAAGAAGTATTTCGTTTCTTTCAATAGAAACTACTTCACCAGTATCTTCATCTACAAAATCCTCAGTCCAAGTCTTTAAGATACGAGCTGCTAGCTTACGGCCAACTGCTTTATTTTTTAAAACTTTTTCCTCTGCTTCAATTTCTTCTGAGAGGTTAAACAAATCAAGAATTTGCTTATCAGAACCAAAGCCAATTACTCTAAGAAGGGTAGTTACTGGAAATTTCTTCTTACGGTCAATATAAGCATACATTACGTTGTTTACATCAGTCGTAAATTCTATCCAGGAACCTTTAAATGGAATGATACGTGCTGAGTATAGCTTTGTACCATTGGTGTGTTTACTCTGAGCAAAAAATACTCCGGGAGAACGGTGAAGTTGCGACACAATAACCCTCTCTGCACCATTGATAATGAATGACCCTTTGGTGGTCATATAAGGTATGTTCCCTAAGAATACTTCTTGTTCAATAGTCTCGAAATCCTCATTATCCTCATCACTACAAGATAATCTCAACTTTGCTTTGAGAGGTACTGAATATGTCAGACCACGATCAATGCATTCATCCACCGAATATTTTGGAGGATCAATGGAGTAATCGATAAACTCAAGCAAGAAATTTTCCCTTGAATCTGAGATTGGGAAATTTTCAGAGAATACCTTGTACAACCCCTCTTGTTGACGAAATTCTGCTGGGGTCTCCAACTGAAAAAAGTCCTGGAACGATTGTATTTGAACATCAAGAAAATCAGGGTATTTTACTACTTTTTCTACGGTAGCAAAACTATGTCTTTCGTTGTTGTTGGGATTTTGCATGGGTAACCTGTGTCCTAAAAAAGTATAGGGTATATATTATTGTAGTAAATCAATAATAATAGAGTGTACTTGACACACTCTAGTTAAAAGCTAAGCCGTTAAAAAATAGCCTCTTATACATGAGGAAAAGACCTGAACGTATTTTACTACGCCAGGTCTGTAAAATCTATGTCTTTGAAGCCAAAAAAAATAAAACTAAATGACTCAAAGAAAAGTTCAAATATGTTATTTGATTTCTACTTCAGCACCTAACTCTTCTAATTGAGTTTTCAAAGCTTCAGCTTCATCCTTAGCTACACCTTCTTTCAAAGGTTTTGGAGCTTCGTCTACCATTGCTTTGGCATCTTTCAAACCTAAACCAGTCAATTCTTTTACAGCTTTAACTACTTTAAGTTTAGCTCCACCAGCTGATTTCAAAATAACATCAAACTCAGTTTTTTCAGCAGCAGCCTCGCCACCACCTTCACCACCAGCACCTGGAGCTGCTACTGCTACTGCAGCTGCTGCAGGCTCAATGCCGTGCTCTTCTTTCAAAATAGTTACTAGGTCGTTAACCTCTTTCAAAGTTAAGTTTACCAACTGTTCTGCGAACTCCTTCAAGTCTGCCATTGTATTAAAATTTTAAAAAAGTCTAAATTGAATGTTACTAATTTCTTTGCGCTGTTAATTAAGCTGCTTCTTCTTTATCAGATAAAGTTTTAAGCACACTTGCCAACTTACTACCACCACTTTGTAAAGCAGATACCAAGTTACGACCTGGAGATTGTAGTAATCCAACAAGCTCGGCAATCATCTCTTCCTTAGACTTAATCTTAGAAAGAGCTTCTAATTGATCAGCTCCGTAGATTGCTGCATCTACTGATGCACCTTTCAAGGCTGGCTTCTCATTGCCCTCTTTTTGAAACTTTTTAAGCAATTTTGCAGGCTCACTCACTGACTCTCCAGCGAACATGATACCTGAAAATCCTTTCAATATATCTGACTCGAAAAGGCTGGTATAATCAGCGTCCTGTTGTTCAAGTGCTTTCTTAATCAAAGAATTCTTTGCAACTCGGTACTCGATGCCCTTTTCAAAACACAGTCGACGGAATTGGTTAATTCCTTCTACGGTCATCCCTCCTGCATCAGTAATGTAAAAACCAGTTGCTTCAGAGAATTTTCCTTTCAATTCTTCGATTACTACCGCTTTTTCTTCCCTTGTCATTTTACTAAAAGTTTAATATTGATCTCCTCAGTTAATTATCAAAGGTATTTTTATCTACCATAACCGACGGACTCATTGTACTTGACAAGTAAATACTTTTAATGTAAGTACCTTTAGCCGAAGATGGTTTTAGCTTAACCAAAGTATTCAATAACTCCTTAGCATTATCCGCTAACTTTTCTTGGGTAAAAGAAGCTTTACCAATAGAAGTATGAATAATACCAGTTTTGTCTACTTTGAAATCAACTTTACCAGCTTTCACCTCTTTCACAGCATTTGCGACATCTAAAGTCACAGTACCAGATTTTGGGTTAGGCATCAATCCACGAGGACCAAGTACTCTACCTAATCGTCCAACTTTTGCCATTACAGTAGGCATAGTGATCACTACATCAATATCAGTCCATCCTCCTTCAATCTTCTTGATGTACTCATCTAAACCTACGTAGTCAGCTCCAGCGTCTTTAGCTTCTTGTTCCTTATCAGGGGAACATAAAACCAACACTCTCACTTCTTTACCTAGACCATGGGGAAGCGTAACAGTTCCTCTCACCATTTGGTCTGCCTTTCGAGGGTCTACTCCTAAACGCACGTCAATATCCACGGAAGCGTCAAATTTGGTGAAGGTGATATCTTTGATAACACCCGCAGCCTCATTGAGTGAATACTCACGACTCTTGTCAAACTTAGAAAGTGCCTCTTTCTTCTTTTTTGTTAATTTTGCCATTTAATCTGTTCTTGAATGGGAAGGCAAATGAGAAAATCTCATTCTACCATTCACGAATTACACAAAATTCTTTACTTTAAAAAGGACTGTCTCCTGTAACCGTAATTCCCATACTACGAGCAGTACCTGCTACCATTCTCATTGCTGACTCTTCAGTAAAGCAATTCAAATCGGGCATTTTAGTCTTAGCAATCTCACGAACCTGATCCCAAGTAACAGATGCTACTTTTTTACGGTTAGGTTCACCAGATCCAGACTTAATTTTAGCAGTTTCCTTAAGTAATATAGGAGTTGGGGGTGTTTTAATTACAAAGTCAAAAGACTTGTCTTTGTAGTAAGTCACCACAACAGGCAAAATCATCCCTTTTTTGTCCTGGGTACGACCGTTGAACTGCTTACAGAACTCCATAATATTTAGACCCTTACTACCAAGAGCAGGTCCAATAGGAGGGGCAGGTTTGGCTTCACCACCAGGAACTTGTAGTTTTAAATAACCTTCAACTTCTTTTGCCATAACACTTCAAAAAATTAAGTTGAGCAAAATTTACTCAACTATGGAGGTATTATATCCCTTATTTATATTATAAACAGGTAGAAAAACATTATTCCTGTTTCTCTACCTGCACATAATTCAATTCTACCGGCGTATTACGGCCGAATATTTTCACCATTACATTCAGCTTCTGCCTTTCTTCAAAAACTTCTTCCACAGTACCAGTAAAACCGTTGAATGGTCCATCCATTACTTTAACAGTTTCGCCTACTATAAATGTAGTCTCTAATTTAGCATCTTCCTGATCATTTTCGTCAACTTTCCCTAGTATACGATTTACTTCACTAGGTCTAAGTGCTACTGGATCTTTTGATGTAGTGCTTCCGTTTACTGATAAAAAGCCAATAATACCAGGAATGTTTGTGATCATGTGGATTACCTCTCCACCATGATCCCCTTCAAGGTTGGCATGAACCATAACATATCCAGGGAAAAAGCTTTTTTCACGCAATCTTTTCTTTCCATTGCGCATTTCATACACTTTTTCGGTAGGAATGAGAACTTGCGGAACATATTCTTGAAAATTCCGTTTTACAATTTCATTTTCAAGGTATGTTTTTGCTTTCTTCTCTTTACTGGCAATAGCCCTTACAACATACCATTTTAATTGACTCATGTATTCTTACTTTATTTAGATGGATTGACAGTCTGGTAATATAAGTCCATAGCGGTTTCAAAAACCTTGTCAATTCCGAAGATTACTAAAGCGAAGATAATAGACGCGATAAGCACTAAAGTAGAATCATTCTGTAGCCTCTTGAAAGTAGGCCAGGTTACTTTGTCTCTTAACTCTTTAAAAGAATCTACTACAAAAAACCTTGCTTCACGAAAGAATGACAAAAACTTGTTCATTATTTTTACTTAAATAATTGGAATGCACGGGTGGAGAGACTCGAACTCCCAGCCAACGGTTTTGGAGACCGCTACTCTACCAATTGAGCTACACCCGTGTGTATAAAAGAATACTCCTTTCAGAAAAGGAGTGCAAATATATGAGATATGACTTATAAATACAAGTGCGCTCTCAAAATTAATTAAGAGCGCACTTCATATATTCAATTAGTCTAAAACTTCAGTTACCTGACCTGCACCAATGGTACGTCCACCTTCACGAATTGCAAAGCGAAGACCTTTTTCCAAAGCAACAGGGTTAATCAATGTAACAGTAAGTGTTACGTTATCACCTGGCATTACCATCTCAACGCTTTCTGGAAGTTCAACCTCACCAGTAACGTCAGTAGTACGCAAGTAAAACTGAGGACGATACTTCTTAAAGAAAGGAGTGTGACGACCACCTTCTTCTTTTGAAAGTACGTAAACTTCAGCCTTAAATTTAGCGTGAGGAGTTACAGAACCTGGCTTACAGATTACCATACCACGCTTAATGTCGTTCTTATCAACACCACGAAGTAACAAACCAACGTTGTCACCAGCTTCACCGCGGTCTAAGATCTTACGGAACATTTCTACCCCAGTAACTACTGATTTCATATCAGCACCCATACCAAGGATTTGAACTTCATCACCAGAGTTGATAACACCACGCTCGATACGACCAGTAGCAACAGTACCACGACCAGTAATAGAGAATACGTCTTCAACAGGCATTAAGAAGTCTTTGTCAATGGCTCGCTCAGGAAGAGGAATGTAATCATCCACAGCAGCCATCAACTCATCAATTTTTTCAACCCACTTAGGCTCACCATTCAAGCCACCCAAAGCAGAACCTTGGATTACAGGAATATCATCACCAGGGAATTCATAGAAATCCAACAATTCACGAATTTCCATTTCTACAAGCTCCAAAAGCTCTTCGTCATCTACTAAGTCTACTTTGTTCATAAAAACAACCATTGCAGGAATACCTACCTGGCGACCTAATAGGATGTGCTCACGAGTTTGAGGCATAGGACCATCTGTAGCCGCAACCACAAGGATGGCTCCGTCCATCTGAGCCGCACCAGTAATCATGTTTTTCACATAATCGGCGTGACCAGGACAATCTACGTGTGCGTAGTGACGAGTTTCTGTTTGGTACTCTACGTGAGACGTGTTGATAGTAATACCACGCTCTTTTTCTTCAGGAGCGTTGTCAATTGTATCAAAGTCTCTAATCTCTGCGTTACCTTTTTCTGCTAATACCTTAGTAATAGCAGCAGTTAAGGTAGTTTTACCGTGGTCTACGTGACCAATGGTACCAATGTTTAAGTGGGGTTTAGAACGGTCAAATGTCTCTTTAGCCATTTTTGAAAAATCCTAGTTTAATCTAAACAATTAATCTATTTGCTTGTTGGGTTTCTAAAAACTTATCTTAGAGCCAACGAGGGGAATTGAACCCCTGACCTTTTCCTTACCAAGGAAACGCTCTACCCCTGAGCTACGTCGGCTTCAAAAAAATTTTTAGTTTGGGTGAGGGATGCAAGCAAAACTTACATCCTTAGTTGGAAGTTGAGCGGGAGACGAGGCTCGAACCCGCGACCTACAGCTTGGAAGGCTGTCGCTCTACCAACTGAGCTACTCCCGCTTTTAAAATGATTGGAATTTAGTATAAGAAAAGATAAGTATTGTAAAGGTACAATTTAATAACTTTAAAGGCTACTATTTTCCAAAATTTTGTGGGGAGAGCAGGATTCGAACCTGCGAAGGCATACGCCAACGGATTTACAGTCCGTCCCATTTGGCCGCTCTGGAATCTCCCCGATTTTCAACTTTTAAACTCTCACCTTGCTGAAAGTGCGTGCAAAGTTAAGAGGACTTTTTTGTAAATCAAATATTCTGAAAAAATTTTTAAACTTTTTTTGAAAATATTTGATTGAGTGGGTAAAAAAAGGACTTTGAACACATCAAAGTCCTGATTTTTCAAGTTCAAAAGCTTTGAAACTACTCTCCTTCTTTCTTAGTAGAGTCAGTCTTCTCTCCTTCTTCTTTCTTTACTGTATCAGTTACAGTAGTAGAATCAGTTTTAGGAGTAGTGTCTGTTGTAGTAGTTTCAGTGTTGCTACTTTCGTTACCACTGTTGCTAGTAGTATCAGTAGCAGCACTTGTGTCTGTAGCAGTAGTAGTATCAGTACCACCTTCGGTTTTAGTTCCACCACCACAAGAAGCGAAAGTGAACAAACCAGCTACTAGAAGTAATGCAAAAAATTTCTTCATAGTTTTTAGTATTTTTAGATTTGAGCCACAAATCTAATTTGTTCACCTATAAATCAAAACATTTTTGTTATTTTTTTCGGAAGAAGATTTGGATAGGAACCCCCTCGAAACCAAAGTGTTTGCGTAACTTATTCTCTAAATATCTTTGATAAGATTCCCGAATATATTGAGGTAAATTACAGAAAAAAGCAAAAGTTGGTTTGGCAGTAGGAAGCTGGGTAATGTATTTGATGCGAATGTATTTCCCTTTGATGGCTGGTGGTGGATAATGCTCAATTTCAGGGAGCATCATTTTGTTGAGCTCTGAGGTAGAGATTTTCTTATTTCGATTATCAAACACCTCTATGGCTTTATCTACTACTTTGAAGATTCGCTGTTTTTCTATTACAGAGCCAAAAATAATTGGAATGTAAGTCATCGGAGCTATTTTTTCCTCAATATCCTTTTTAAACTTCTCCACAGTTTTTGTATCCTTCTCTACCAAATCCCACTTATTGATCATTATCACGATGCCTTTTCCATTGCGATCAGCCAATCCTATAATGTTTACATCTTGCCCTTCAATGCCACGGGTGGCATCTATCATTACTACACAAACATCAGATTCTTCGAGAGAACGAATGGCCCTCAAAGTAGAATAAAATTCTATATTGTCTTTGACACGGCTTTTACGACGTAATCCCGCGGTATCAGTCAATATAAAGTTTTTACCATAGGCTTTATAATGAGTATTGGTAGAGTCTCGGGTTGTGCCTGCCAGATCAGTTACAATACTTCGTTCTTTGCCCGTGAGTACATTTACTAAGGATGATTTACCAGCATTGGGTCTACCAATAATGGCAATTTTGGGAATACCTTCATTGGGATCTTCAATATCGTCTGTTGAGAAATGTTTTACTACTTCATCTAATATTTCGCCAGTACCTGAACCACTTTGTGCCGATATGGGATAAACATCCCCCATTCCTAATTCATAAAATTCAGAGGCCATGTATTCTTTTTCGATATTATCGGCTTTATTGGCTACTATGATTACCGGCTTATTACCTCGTCGGAGGATATTCGCAAAATCTTTATCTAAATCAGTAAGACCTGTAATACAATCTACCACAAAGAGAATTACTGAGGCTTCTTCTAACGCAATTTCAACCTGTTCGCGAATAGCTCCCTCAAATACGTCTTCGGACCCCACTACATATCCTCCAGTATCTATTACTGTAAAAAACTTGCCTACCCACTCTGCTTGTCCATATACTCTATCTCTGGTTACTCCACTTTGATTATCCATAATCGCTTTACGCTCTTCTATAAGACGATTGAATAAAGTGGATTTGCCTACGTTTGGACGACCTACTATCGCAACAATGTTTGACATTATTTTTCTAATTATTAATTATGAATGATTAACTATTGGTAATGAACAAGATACAATTGAATGATCTTGTGTCTTGTTGTTAAATTAGTATAGATGTTAAATATTAAGCTTTACCTTTATGGATTGCTATACAATCAGAAACCTAAATTGTTATCTCTTTCTATCTATATCCTAAATGATCTAGTTTGTTTCGTTGCTGACGCCAATCAGGTACCACTTTGACATGTTGTGCCAGAAAAACTTGTTTTGCGAAAAACTCTTCTAAATCAGCTCTGGCCTCCATACCTACTTTTTTGAGCGCCTGTCCTTTTTTTCCAATCAAAATACCTTTCTGACTTTGGCGCTCCACAAGAATTTCAGCCCTTATATCAATAATATCTTCTTTCTCCTTGAATTCGGTAATCATTACTTCACAGGCATAAGGTATTTCCTGTTTATAATTTTTAAAGATTTTCTCTCTGACAATTTCAGCAGCAAAAAAACGCTCTGGTTTATCAGTAAATGAATCCTTAGGGAAATATGGGGGATGCTTGGGCAAATACTTTAGAATACGCTCAAAAAGTTGGTCAATATTGACATTATTCAACGCAGATATTGGAATGATTTCTTTCGGCTGGATTAATTCTTTCCAGAAAGCCTGCTTCTCTTCTACTTGATTTTCTTTGGCTAAGTCTATTTTATTAATGAGTAATATGACTGGTGCTTCACTAATCTTGAGTTTTTCTATGACATCGTTTTCATCGTGTTTTTCAAAAATATCAGTCACGAACAAAATGATATCGGCATCATCCAGTGAAGTGTTCACAAAACGCATCATAGATTTATGCAACTCATATTTAGGCTTAATGATTCCAGGAGTATCAGAATAGACAACTTGAAAATCCTCCCCATTGATAATGCCCATAATACGATGACGAGTTGTTTGGGCTTTGGAAGTGATGATAGAAAGCTTCTCTCCTATCATTTGGTTCATGAGAGTCGATTTACCCACATTAGGTTTACCAATAATGCTTACAAAACCTGCACGATGATTATCGTCTTCGGGAATTAACCAATCTGCGTTTTCCATATTTATGTTTATTATCAAATAACAGGAGTGCAAATTATACTGCGAAAATTGTATTTTTTGCACAAAAAACAGTCACAATTCAATAAGTATATGTATATTGATTATTTTTTTACAAAGGTACTTGATTTATTACAAAATACCTCGTACTTTTGTCATCCAATTAAATCGCGGGGTAGAGCAGTTGGTAGCTCGTCGGGCTCATAACCCGGAGGTCGCAGGTTCGAGTCCTGTCTCCGCTACTAAGTTTACAAGCCTGTAAGTATTGCACTTGCGGGTTTTTTATTTGAAAATAAAACATAATAAATTTGGGATAATTAAAATCATTCCCTAATTTTGTTCCCCAATTAAATCGCGGGGTAGAGCAGTTGGTAGCTCGTCGGGCTCATAACCCGGAGGTCGCAGGTTCGAGTCCTGTCTCCGCTACTAAGTTTACAAACCTGTAAGTATTGCACTTGCAGGTTTTTTTATATCTAGTTTACAAGAAAGCTCTCTATTTCAACTCGCTTTCTCCCCTACTCTTTTATCTTAACAAAAATATTTGCTTCTAACTATCATTAAAACCTATTGGTATATTTTGGCTTAGGCTTTTTAAAGTGTAACATCAATTCAGCTTTAAAGTCTTGAATACGACTTTGCCCATCCTGACGTTGTGCTACTTTTAACTGTAAGAATTGTAATTTGGCTTTATAACTTTTCCCTTCTTCGATAAGTTGCATCTCAGTATTAGGCATTCCGTTTCTTTGAGTATTTGCTCTTTCAATCAACTTTTTCAGCAACGGGTTTAGGATAAAATTTACAAGTGTATCTTTCTTTTCTAATAACAATAGGCGGTTTTGAGTATGATCTACTTTTAGGCGAATTTCTTTTTTATCTATCGTATAGATTGATTGAGCAGGCTTTCTTAGTTTTTGAGTACTAAAATCAAATTTAAGGACAAAATCATACCCCTTAATATCGCGTACCGGCTCTGTATATGAGGTTTGAAAGTAAAACTGACGAGTAGAAGATTCAATGAGGTTGGTTACATATTCCCCTGTCACATTGGTACCTAATAAGGCATACAGTTTTATAATTTTTTGTTCTTCAGAGTCTTCTTTTTTAATCAAGGAATCAAGATTATTGGAAAAGAAAGGTTGAAGATCATTGAGGTTGTTTCTCTTAATAAAGAATGAAAGAATTGATTGAAGGTCTTTTTGATTGTTGGAGGAAAGCTTAGTAGCCTGAGGGTTTGGTGTGATTACACCTTGCTTCACTAGCTTATGTTCTTCCATAATTTGCATAAAACGATCTGTTTGGCTTCTTACTGAGGTCATAAATACTCCCCAGGGACCAAACGAACTAAATAAGCAAATGATACTTAAAGAAATTGTAATGAATTTTATATTCTTAGCCTTGCTTATGAGCAAATATAGGTGAATTCCAGTAAGCCAGATAGCCAGTACTAAAATAAGATAGCGTAGTTCGGTGAACCCATAGTCTTGGATACGCTTGCCTACTCCCCAAAACAACAACGCTAACAAAGGAAAAAGACTCAGGGAAAAGTTTCGGTGGTACCTTTGCAGTCTCTTGGTTTTCTTTGGATTACTACTATTTTTTTGTTGACGAATAGGATATACAATGAGAAAGGTGATCATACCTATGCCAGCAAAAATGATCACTAAATAGGTGACCAAACCCTTCGGCAATTCCATTTGCACTAAAATAACTACTCCATAAATATAGAGTATGCTCAGGTAAATAAAGACTAGTGGAATGAGCACTAGCTCTACAAAAAAGTGTAGAATGGTAGGGTAGTCTTCTTTTGTCTCTAAATCAGCTACGTTTTTGGGTATACCAGAAAAGAAAAATAGGGCATTGGCAATACCAAATACAAAAATGGCTAATTGAATGTATAGTTTTGGAGATACAATCTGGAGATTAAATAAATAATCGGTAGCAAACAATGCTAATGCAATACCACCAAACAATAAGCTAGAGTATAGAAGCGATGTTATGAAACGAATAGTGATTGCCAAGTTGAATTGCCAAAAGGCATTGACCTCACCAGCCAATGATTTGACAAATGGGATGTAAGAAATAATGAGTAGCCCTGTTACAAAAAACAGAATAAAACGGAGGTAATTTTTATAAGTTAACTCTTTGGGGAGTAATAAATAGTAGGCGATAATAACACCAAACACTAGCATCTCGAGTATTAATTTACGAGATGAGGCTACATTATGACGCTCTGCATATAAGTCTACAATTAGAAAAAGTAGTGTGCCTAAGGTCAATGCCATCAATGATTGACCATTGGTATTTATATGTTCTCTTAAATTGGCTTGTTGCTGGATAGCCACTACTAAAACCACTGCACCTAACGCAGCAGATAACATCGCAAATGGATAACGAGAAAGGGTATTGTTTCTTTGAATGATTAAATCTCTAAATGATGGCCATTTGGACATGTAGAATGCTTATTAATTGTTGACTATAGTTTAATTGGGTAAATGGATAGTTGATGAATAAATACTAACTATCAGGTTTTTCTTTGGGAAGCTTTTCATTGCCTCTTTCTTCTGTTGTGTTTTGGTTGTTCTGCTGACTTTCGGTTTTAGACTCAGGTAGTATTTCATTATCTTCTTCCACTAAACCGATATCTATATCATCTAACATAGAAAATTTATCTTCTACTTCTTCTTCAAGTGCTTTTTGAGCCTGTACCATGCTAGCGTTTAGTTCAAAGCCTAATAAAAATACCCAAGCAAGCAAATAAAGCCAAAACATGAGGGCAATCAAGGTTCCAATAGATCCATATAACTTATTATAATTGGCAAAATTGCTTAAATAAAAAGAGAAGGCCGTAGTGCTTAACATTGCCAAGACGGAAGCAACAATAGACCCTAGCGAGAAAAACCGCCATTCCTTTTTACGAGCAGGAGCTAAGTTGTAAATCATTGAAATGGCAAATAAAAACGCGCAGAAAATCACAAATACTTTTACTCCAGTTAGTAAATTATGTCCAAATGAATGGTCCTTCTGGAGCATGATCCAGTCAGTCCATTTGTAGAGGTAATCTAACACAAAATCTACGGCAAATTCGGTGACGATGAGCACCAATACTACAAAAACCATCAATAGAGCAAATAATACTGCCAAACCAGCAGCAATGAGTCTTTTACGGATAAAACTTCTTTTCTCGGCAAATTTGTAATTGCGATTGAAAGTGTCCATCATCTCAATTACTCCATTGGTAGCGGTATACAAAGCCAATAAAACCCCAAATGATAGCAAATTGGTGCGTGGCTTGGTTAAAATATTTACAATGGATTCGTGGGTATAATCATAAATACCAGCTGGCATAAACTGCTGTAACAAACCATCAATTTGTTTTTTCATATCGATATTTTGTCCAGTTGTCACAAAATCCGGAATGTACTCTAATATGTAAGGGACAATGAAAGGGATGAGGGTAAATAAAAATATAATAGCAGGAAATAATGACAAGGTAAAACTAAATGCAATGGCACGTGCTTGCTGATGTAGGGGCTTGTCGTTGATATTGTCCCACAAGGTCTTAATAATACGATACCAAGAAACCTGATGATGCTTGGATTCGGAGCGTCGTAAACGATCTACCGTACTTTTATATACCTTAGAGTTGGTTACTTTATTTACAATCTTGGTTTTCATGGCAGTATGTTCATTGTATACTTTTGCCTTAGCAGGTACGTTTTTTATTTTAAATTTCTTAAACGTGCTACTTTCAACAAACCTATCATGCTGATAGAATCGGTTATTTCATTGTTCATCACCATTTCTACCGCTTCGGCCAAAGATACTTTTTTGACTTGTAGATCTTCGGTTTCATCAAAGTTGGTTTCACCCGCTTGTAATTCCTCAGCAATATACACAATTCCTTCTTCATCTGTTACCGAATTGGAAGTATGTACTTTGGCTATTTCTGTCCATTTGTTAGCAGTAAACCCTGTTTCTTCTTGTAACTCACGTTTGGCTGATTCTAAGGGATCATTGGCATGATTTCCCCCTCCCATAGGTATTTCCCAGGAATAAATATCCAATGGATATCGATATTGTCCTACTAAATAAGTGTTACCCTCTTCATCAATAGGGATAATGCCAATTGCCAGATTTTTAAAGTGAATTGTCCCGTAAATCCCTGGTTTATTGGATGGATTGACTACCATGTCTTCTGATACGCGAATCCAGGGGTTTTCGTACATTTTTTGTCGATAAATTGTATTCCACTTATTAATATCATGCTCGTTTTTTGGGTCGTTATTGTTAGCCATTTCTGTATTGAATTAAAATTAGTTGTCGTACTTGAGGTGCAATAATAACCATTTAGTTGTAGAAGTCATCTCGACTTTTAATAATGAATTATAAACAGTTCATTTTACCCGCTAACTTTGTGATTTTTTATCACTGTAGCGTTGCTATACCTCAAAAAAATCATTTTGTTACCAAACAATAGCAACCATTTTCAAGAACATTCTAAAACTCGGGACGACTTCGTAATTAAATACCTATCTTTGAGGTTTGTATATCATATAAAGTCATTATCAAATGTTGCAATCTTCTTTTTCTGATCAATACATTGAAGCAGGGGTAGATGAGGTAGGCAGGGGTTGTCTGGCAGGTCCAGTAGTAGCAGCGGCAGTAATCTTGCCCAAAGACTATGAAAATGAGTTGCTGATGGATTCTAAAAAATTGAATAAGAAAACTCGGGAAAAGTTAAGAAAGACGATTGAAAAGGATGCCATTAGCTGGGCAATTGCCGAAGCCTCACATACTGAAATAGATGAGATTAATATTTTGAATGCTAGTTTTTTAGCCATGCATAGAGCGATCGAGCAACTAGATCCTGAACCTGAACTCTTGCTCATTGATGGAAACCGTTTTAATCCCTATAAGTTTATTGCTTATCAATGTATTGTAAAAGGAGACAATAAGTTTTTGTCTATTGCAGCTGCTTCGGTATTGGCAAAGACTTACCGTGATGATTTGATGGCAGAGTTGGCTAACACCTACCCTGCTTATGACTGGGAAAACAATGTGGGTTATCCGACTAAAAAGCATCGGGCTGCTATCGAACAATTTGGTGCTACCCCCTGGCATCGAATGAGTTTTAAACTGACCAAAGAGGATGAATAGTTGTTCGAGGTCAAAGTCCAATGCAATTTCCTTAAGGAGTTAATTGTGTAAGACTACTCTTTAAAAGTCTTTTTTAATTTCCTCAAAGTGGAAAATGGTGCTTGCTATATGGACTCGAAGAATGTTAAGGAAACAGCATTGGCCCAAAGTCATCGCAACTTGTAGATTTGCGCAGGAAATTGATCTCACACATTAGTCTATGTAGTCTAGTAATATATAATCACAGAAATTATTTGCCCATCATAGTTTATAAACTCATATAAACCATTCATTTATAAAATAAAGCCATTCATAAACTTTACCATTGGTGCCATACAGTTTTTTGGTCATGTTTAAGTAACATACTTGAACTACTAAAAATAAACACAATGAAAAAAGTACTAATTGGATGTTGGATTATTATTCAAATTCTGGGATTTGAACCAAGCCTCCAGGCCCAACCTACCAATGATTGGAAAGCCAACGACTTGAGAGGGAAGGTGAAACAAATCCATCAAAAAGTTTATAAGTCTTACAAAAAGAATGGAAAGATAAAGCTCATGCGCATGAAAGCAGAGCAAAAAATGCTTTTTGATAAAAGTGGTTATTTACAAGAATCAATGTATCGCTATATTGGCTATGGAGGAAATGGTAAATGGAAAACCACTAAGTATACCTATAATAAGCGTAATCAATGTACTGGCTTTAAAAAGTTTAATGGGGAAACGCTTACCAGCGCTTGTGAATATACCTTAAAAAAAGGACAAGTCATTGCTCAGAAATATATGGATGAAAAAGGACAGGTGTTGGGCATTACCAGCTATAGACGAAATAGAAAGGGACTTGTCATAGAGGAAAAAATGACCAAATCTGATGGAATTGTACTTCAAAAAACGATCTATAAATATGATCGGAAGAAAAGGATCGTGTATGAAAAAGGCTGGAAAAAGGGAAAGTTTCAATATGAACACAAAACCTCTTATTTGACTAAGGAAGAACGAGTTATCAGAAAATTTGATAAAACGGGCAAATTGACAAGTTTTTATGAAGAAAAAGAAAACATTACTTCTGAAGGAAAAATAACAACCAACAATTATTATGATGCTCCAAAGAAGTTTACCAAAAAAGAGCACACCCAATTTAATTCACAAGGAGAAAAAGTACTGAGAAGAATTTATAATGCAGATGGCAGTGAACAAAAATATAATTATATGCGCTATGCCTACAAATATGATAAGCAAAGTAATTGGGTAAGGCAAATTGAGTTTTTAGCCAATGGAAATTCACTTGATGTATCGTTTCGAGAAATCACTTATTATGAGTAAATATATTAGCAGGAAGTTTCTTATATATATTAATATGTACTACTCAAACAAACGCTTATTCTTAGTGCGGAATAAGCGTTTGTTTTAAGAAAACTTCAAGGAAGTATTATATGCTAACTTTCCCTATCATAATTCATCTCAAATCTCTCCTCCTGAGTTGTCATATCTCTTGATGTGTTTTGAACAAAATATTATTCTTTAAGACATTAAGTTTTCAAATAGCAAAGTAGAAATATTTACTTATTGCTATACCTATATATATAGGTGATTAAAACCTAGTAAGACCAGGCGTTTGATAAAAATGTTTTCTAAAATGTAAGATTTACCCAAGAATACACATTAAGCTCCTCCTTCTAAAAAAAACATTGCTCTTATGAAACGTTTCAATTCAACGTTTCGACACGCTTAAAAACCAGTAAACAACTGAAAATCAACAGAATAGTTTAAAAATATTTTTATCTCTGACTATCAGTGATTTATAAAAAAACTTGATTTTTTATGATTTCTTTGAAATCCACCCTTCCAGGCCTTACGTAAGTTCCGCACACAATAATCACATTTTTAAATTAATTCTTATACTATGGTTATTTTACCTTTGAACAAAATCGCAAAGCTATTCATTTTAGCAGTACTACCAACACTACTATTTACTGCTTGTAATCAAAATGATGACCCTAACCCAACTGACCCAAATGCCCTTGTAAGTATTGCGGAGCTGGTGGGCACTAGTAGTGACTTTTCATTTCTAAGAGCTGCTATTCAAACTGCAGGCAATGACCTTGATGCTACTTTATCTAATGACGGGACACTTACTGTATTTGCGCCTACTAATGATGCTTTTATAGCCGCAGGTTTTGCAAATGAAGCTGAAGTACAAGCAACTGACCCAGCCACACTAAGATCAATATTAAATTACCATATTTTAGGTGCCATTGCTAAATCTTCGGGGTTGACTAGTGGAGCAGTGGCTACTCAAAATGGTCAGAATGTATATTTGAGTGTGAATGGCTCAAATATTTTTTTGAATGGAAAAGTAAAAGTTACAAGCGCAGATGTAGAAGCTACCAATGGTGTAGTTCACGTAATTGATCAGGTCTTGATCCCTCCTACTCAGGATGTTACACAGATTGCTGTTGCTAACAATTCTGCCGCTACGCCAGAGTTTACAGCTTTAGTAGCTGCTTTAACTAAGGCTGATTTGGTGAATACTTTGGCAGATGGTACGAAGAACTTCACTGTATTTGCACCTACTGATGCTGCATTCAATGAATTTTTGGGTCAATTGGGACTTACTTTAGATAATGTTCCTACTGAGCTATTAACTAAAATATTGACTTACCATGTAGTTTCGGGTAGTGTGTTTTCTACTGACTTGAGCAATGGTGCTACTCCCGCTACGTTGAATGGTGCAAACCTTACCGTGGGAGTAAATGGTTCTAATGTGACTGTAAGTAGCTTGAATACCAGTAATGTAGTCACTACCAATATTTTGGGTACTAACGGAGTGATTCATGTCATTGACAAGGTATTGGTACCAGTAGCTGATTTTACCATTACTCAAGTAGCGCAAGTAGGTGATAACTTTGGATTGCTGGAAGCCGCAGTGATTAAAGCTGGCCTGGCTACTACTCTTTCGGGAGGCGAGTTTACAGTTTTTGCTCCAGTAGATCAGGCATTTAAGGATGCTGGTTTTGCAGATGTCGCAGCGATTAATGCTTCTACGCAAAATGATATGAGTGATATTGTTACTTATCACGCGATTGCTGCTAAAGCTTTGTCTACCGATTTGGTTAGTCAGGCTTATACCGCAGTGAATGGGCAAGATTTATATATTTCTACCAATAGTGGAGTCTTTATTAACCCTTCTAACCCTAGCCAGAATATTCAGGTAAAAACGGCTGATGTAATCACTAAAAATGGCGTGATTCACGTGATTGAAAAGGTGATACTTCCAGCCAAGTTGCAATTTGGCGAGCAGGGTACTATTGAAGATTTGGTGGTAAAATTGGCAGGTGCAAATGAGGATGGTGAATTCTCAGAATTGAAGAAAGCCATTGTAAGGGCTAATCTTTTGGGAGTATTGGACAACTCTTCTACCAACTTTACAGTGTTTGCCCCAACCAATGCTGCTTTTCAGGCTTTGTACCAAAGTTTAGGAGTAACTGGAGTAGATCAGATTGCGGTAAGTACGCTTGAAACTGTATTGAAGTATCATATTGTGAAGGAAAATACGAAGGTATATTCCAATAACTTGAATAGTGGTCCAGTGACAATGCTAAGTGATGGACAAATCACGGTGAGTTTGAACAATGGCGTAGAGCTAGATGCTGCTGATGGTGTATTAAATAAGAATTTACCTAATGCAAAGGTTACTAGTGCTAATGTAGTAACGGCTAATGGAGTAGTACATATTATTGATCAGGTATTGTTGCCTTAAAAGGCTCTTTTCTCATAATTGATTAAAAAACACCGTCTATTTTAGACGGTGTTTTTTAATGTGTTACTCATAGCGAATGGCTTCTACTGGATTGGCCAGGGAGGCTTTTATCGTTTGGTAACTAATGGTAAGCAAAGCAGTGAGCCCTACTAATACAACGGAAATACCAAATACCCACCAGGAAATATTGATATGGTAGGCAAAATCTTTGAGCCAACTGGTCATTAGCCAATAGCTTAAGGGGATGGCAACTACATTGGCCAGCAAGATTAAGACAATAAAATTGTAACTAATCAATTTGAATATACTGGCTACAGAAGCTCCTAATACTTTTCGGATGCCAATTTCTTTGATACGACGCTCTACGGTATAGGCTGCCAAACCAAATAAGCCTAAACAAGCAATAACGATGGCCAACCCAGCAAAAGCAATAAATAAAACTTCACGTTGTTGATCGGCCTGGTATTGTTTAGCAAAGTTTTGATCCAAAAAGAAGCTATTGTAGAGGCGATTGCCTTCAAACTTTTTCCAGGTATTTTCTATAAAGTTTAAAGTAGAAGATAAGTCTTTACCCTGCACTTTTACCAACGCAAATTGGTAATATTCTTTGCGAGGCATCAATTGATACACTGTGGGTTCTATTTTGTCATGTAAGGATCTGAAATGATAGTCAGATACAACGCCTACAATTTGACCTTTGATGGCAAAGTTGGCTACTTGATGCCCTACTGGGTTTTCCCAGCCTAATTTTTTAGCCATTGCTTCATTTATGAGTACCGCCTTGGTACTATCAGTAGGCCTTTTTAAGGAAAAATTTCTCCCCTGCTTTAGTTTCAGCCCCATTGTATTTACGAACTCGTAATCAATACCATGGGTTGGGACAATAATAGTCGTGGTATCTTTAGTTTGCTGATTTACAAAACGAGTATAGTTTCGCGAAGGTGTCCAACTACCAGGTACATTGGAAGTTAAAGCTACTGATTTGATCTGACTGTTATTGAGCAGTTCTTGCTTAAAAACCTTGGCTTTTTGCTGCATACGATCGGTAGATAGGCTGACTACTAACAGGTTATCTTTTTTAAAGCCCAAGCTTTGATCTTGCATAAAGCGCAACTGCTGATAGGCAATGATGGTAGAAACAATTAGGATAGATGATATGGTAAATTGCACAATCACCAAACCTTTGCGTACATTCGCTGCGTTTTTTTGATGGGCAAACTTTCCTTTGAGTACTTTTACTGGTTTGAACCCAGAAAGCGCAAATGCTGGATACAAGCCGCTTATGATCCCTAAAAATGTTCCTCCTAAAAACAATAAGATAAAGAATTGTTGATCAAACACTTTAAATGATAAAGGCTTGGGGGCAATTTGACTCACCAAGGGTACCAACAAGTCGACCAGCAAGGCTCCACCAATAAGCGATATATATACTACAATAAGTGACTCGGTTAAAAATTGGGCAATCAATTGAGAACGATAAGAACCCATGACCTTACGAATTCCTACTTCTTTGGCTCTATTCATCGATTTGGCAGTGGCCAGATTCATATAGTTGATTGCAGCAATTATGAGAATTAATAGTGCCACGGCACCAAAGGTGTACACAAACTGGATGTTGCCGTTTGCTTGAATTTCCCCATTAAGTTTAGAAGTAAGGTGGATTCCCAACATAGGTTGTAGGGCTACCTTTTTGAGGTACCCTTTACTAGTTTCTTTTTTGAAAAGGTTTTTAATCTTTGCTTGGGTAGTACTAAAATTAGTATTGGATTTTAGGGCTACATATCCATAAATACGCAAGCAATCAGGACATTTTTGCCAACGTTTGTATAGATCGGTTTTGTACAGAGACACCATTGATACCAAGCCATTGAACCTAAAGTGAGTATTATAAGGGACATCGGCTATCACGCCACTTACTTCATATGTTTTATTTTCATCTATCTTGAAGGTTTTGCCTACTACATTGGTACGCCCGAAAACTTTTTGGGCGAGACTCTCAGTCAGTACAATGGTGTTGGGTTTGCTTAGCGCAGTAGTGGCAGTACCATACAGAAAACGTTGATCGAATACCTGAAAAAAGTGTTCATCGGCATACCAAAGATGTTTTTCTTCCAGTTTAACATTTTCATATTCAATAAAGGCTTGATTAAACTCTCTGATTTTGGTGGCGGTTTCAACCTCGGGCATTTCACGCACCATTTTCTCAAAAATAGGCAATGATGAACGCGCATTGCTATCAAGGTTTTCTTCTAGCTTGAAATCCATCGTGAGACGATAAGTGCGATCGGCTTTTTGATAAAAAGTATCGTAGCTTGTCTCCTGACGCACGTACATATAGATCACAATGGCACAAGCAATGCCAATGGCCAAGCCCAGAATATTGAGTAAGGCAAATATCCGATTTCGCATCAGGTTTCGATAGGCTATGGTTATATAGTTTTTCAGCATGTTTTTGATGGTTTTATGGGTTGGTCTTTGATTTTTAGAAGTTGGCCTTAGGCTCTGCTCTAAAAAGTCAAATATTCAAAGACAAGTAGCATACCACCAACACAAAACACTGATAAACAAACACTTACAACACCTATTATTTTAGACTAATACCTTAGGTTGTTCAATTGCTAAACAAAAACTGCCCAATAATGGGCAGTATGATATTGTTTTTTGAGCTTAAATACTTGTCTTGATTACTCATATCTTAATGCATCTACTGGGTTATTTTGGGTAGCTTTAAGGGTTTGGAAACCGATGGTACATAAAGCAATTAGGGCTATTAATAACAAAGGCAACGCAAATAACCATATGTTTAAATGCATACGATAAGCAAAGTTTTGCAACCATTGCTGGATGCCCCAATATAAGATTGGTAAAGCTACCAAACCAGCTATAACAATAGGCTTAAGAAAATCTCCTAACAATAACCGCATCAAGCTAGCTCCTGAAGCTCCCAAAACTTTGCGAATGCCCAGTTCTTTGGTACGCTGTATCAAAGTAAAAGAGGTAAGTCCAAATAGCCCCATACAAGCTACAAAAATGGCTAATCCACTAAACAAGGTGAACATTTCGCCAAAGCGCTGATCCGCTTTGTATTGGGCTTCGTAGGCCACATCCATAAAATGATATTGAAAAATGTTTTTAGGGAATAGGTCTAGATAAGATGCTTTAATGCTGGTCAAGCTGGTTTGAATTTGATCAGTATTTAGTTTGATAGAGTAATAACTGGTAAATTCTTCTGGATCATAAAACATAATCATTGGCCCAGTAGCCTGCTTGAGAGATGCCTGGTGAAAATCTGCCACTACTCCCACTACGGTATGAAAATGAGGATGATCTGGAGAACCATATTGTAGTCGTTTCCCAATAATATCTCGTGGTCTAAAGCCCAATACTTTTGCTGAAGACTCATTGATGATCGCATCACGGCTAAGGCCAGACTTGTTCCGCTTTACCCTGCTTTTTTTAGAGAAATTATTGCCAGCTATTAATTTAAGCTGATAGGTTGACAGGTATTTATCATCGGCCCAAACCAATGATTGATAAGTTCCTTCGCCTGTTTGTCCTTTGACTCGAATACCCGTCATATTGGCCTGAAAAGGTTCTCCAGGTACACTCGACGAGGCCGATAAGGTTTTTACAGAAGCTAGCTGCTGGACTTTTTGTATAAAAGTACGGTGTCGTGAGGTAGTAGTGGAGTCGGTTACTTGAGGTGCTTCTACAATAAGGGTTTGGTCAATGTTCATTCCCAGGTCTTGGCTACGCATAAAACGTAATTGTTGAAACACGGCTATAGTACTCCCAATAAGCACTATAGAGGCAGTAAACTGAAACAAAGTAAGTCCTCTACGCAATAGTATGCCCTTGGGTGAGCTGCTCATTTTACCTTTGAGCACTGTAGTAGGTTTAAATGAAGACAATACAAATGCAGGGTAAAGGCCTGAAATTAGCACTCCAGTAATCAATATACCTCCAAAGGTTAACCAAAAGCCCGCACTTTGCCATAGATTAAACTCAATAGGTCTCCCTGTAAAATGCTCAAATAAAGGTGTAATGTAGTCGACCAATAATATAGTAAGTAAACAAGCCAATAGATTGATAAAAAAGGCTTCGCCTAAAAACTGAATGATCAGTTGTTTGCGATAAGCTCCCACTACTTTGCGAATACCTACTTCTTTGGCGCGATGAGTAGCACGAGCGGTTGCCAGATTTACGTAGTTAATCCAGGCAATGATTAATACCGCTACGGCAATGATTACTAATAAATATAAAGCTTGTTTGTCACCAGTGGGCGTAGGTTCAAAACTCAAGTCTGCATTTAGATGAATATCTTTTATTGATTGCAGATGCAATTTCACCGTAGGGAAATCTTCTGGATCAAGGTGTTTTTTTAGAAATTGAGGAAACTGCGCTTCGATAGTTGTAGGATTTGTCTTAGGCTTTAGGGTAACATAGGTATAAAAATTTCCCCAAGTCCAGTTTCTATTTTTCTTAATAAAGTGTTTTCGCACATTTTGGTTTGATAAAATAAAGTCGAATTGTAGGTGAGAATTAGCAGGAGGTGCTTCTACTATTCCAGTAACTTTAAATATGCTTTGGTCATTATAGCGCAAGGCTTTGCCCACGGGGTTTTCATTGGCAAAGTATTTCTGCGCCATTTTTTTAGTAATAACAATTGACCCTGGTTCACTCAAGACCTTTCTGGCATCTCCTTTTAATAAATTGAAGGAAAAGATATTGAAAAACGAAGGCCCTGCAAAATACCCCAAACTCTCACGAAAGCGTTTTTCTTGATGACTAATGATGACCTCATTGGTGGGCATGATGGCCACAAAATCTTCTACTTCTGGAAAATCCTGCACCATCATTTCCCCAGTACTGAGGTAAGACATGGCGCTGGCATCTACCAACTTCCCATTTTGATAGTCATCGGCATTGACGCGATAAATCTGAGTGCCTTTTTGATGAAAAGAATCGTGACTCATTTCGAAGGATACATATTGCAAAATCAAGATACAAGCCACCATACCCAAGACTAGGCCCAGGATATTTAGTACCGAAAACAGCTTGTTTCTTAGCAGGTTTCGCAGCGCGATTTTTAAATAGTTTTTGAACATGGTTTTGTTTTTTTAGTCCACAGTTGGGAGTTTGTAGTCATCAGACAATTATAAATTGATCAATGATGAATTATAAATTATATTTTTAGCTTTTCATTCATTTCTACTCATATCTCAGCGAATCTACTGGATTGTGGCGAGTGGCCTTGAAGGTTTGGACGCTTACGGTTAAAAAAGCAATAATTGCCATCAATAATAAAGGCAATAGAAACAACCATATGTTAAGATTCATGCGATAGGCGAAGTTTTGTAGCCACTCCTGTACTCCCCAATATAATATGGGCAATGCCAATACGCCTGCCAAGGCAATTGGCTTGAGAAAATCTATCAATAACAACTGCATCAAACTCTTTCCAGAAGCTCCTAACACTTTGCGAATGCCCAATTCTTTGGTACGCTGTACCAGCGTAAAAGTAGTGAGTCCGAATAACCCCATACAAGCTACAAAAATGGCTAATCCACTAAATAGTGTGAACATTTCACCAAATCGTTGGTCGGCTTTGTATTGGGCATCATAGGCTACATCCAGAAAAAAGTAATCAAAGGTATTTTTGGGGAACATTTGTAGGTAGGCTGATTTGATACTTGCTATATTTTTCTGCATATCAGTTGCTCGTATCTTGATTGAATAATAATCATGAACCTGTGGATCATAAAACAACATTACAGGAGCTGCCTTTTCTTTCAAAGATGTTTGATGAAAGTCTTTGAGTACTCCAATAATTTTCCACTCTTTTTTATCATACATTAATTTTTTGTGGAGAATTTGGCTTGGAGTGTAGCCTAGTGATTTGGCCGAGGCTTCGTTAATGATCACGCTGTTTCGTTGATCATAGTGCTGTTTGTTTTTTGAAAAATTACGCCCTGCCTGCAACTTAAATTCATATGCAGGTATATAATTTTCGCTAATCCAAGCTTGGTAGAGTATAACCCCTCCCCCACTTTGCCCTTTAAGCTTGATACCGCTGGAAGATCCATAGAACTCTTTGCCAGGGATACATGAAGATGCACTTATACTTTTTACCTGAGCAAGTTGGATTATTTTTTGGGTAAATACTTTGTTTCGGGATGCAAACTCTTCCCCAGTGATGCGTGGCCCTTCTACTGCTAAGGTTTGGGTAATGTTCATACCCAAATCTTGCGAACGCATAAAGTTCAATTGCTGAAATACGACAATCGTTCCTCCTATTAATAAAATGGATGCAGCAAATTGAAACAAAGAAAGCCCTTTGCGTAGCGCTATTCCCTGGTGAGAGCGAATAATTTTACCCTTCAGTACAGTCACTGGTTTAAAAGACGACAGGACAAATGCAGGATAAAGTCCTGAAAACACCACTCCTAATAAAAACATGCCTCCAAATATGAACCAAAACTGCTGGTTTTGCCATATATCAAATACTAATGCTTTGCCCACAAAACGATCGAATAATGGGGTGATTAAATCCACCAATAAAATAGTAAGTAAACAGGCAATTAAGTTCATCAAAAAAGCCTCACCCAAGAACTGTAAAACCAGTTGTTTGCGATAAGCACCTACCACTTTGCGAATGCCCACCTCCTTGGCTCGGTCGGTTGCTCGAGCAGTAGCCAGATTGATGTAGTTTACCCAAGCAATTATTAGAATAAATAGAGCTATGATCAGTAATAAATACATCGCTCTTGCATCACCAGCGGGGGTAAGGTCTCCTCCAAGTCCTGCTTGTAAATGAATGTCACTCAATGGTTGTAGCAAATATCTGGTAACGGCAGCGTCTTGAGGTTGAAGGTATTTTTTTATAAATGCGGGGAATTTAGCTTCTATTTGCGAAGTTTTAGTCTTTGGCTGAAGAACCACATATGTAAAAAAATCTCCCCAAGCCCAGGTTCTCCTTTTTGCTATATATTCTTTACGAAGTGCATGGTTTGAAATCAAGCCATTGAATTTTAGGTGAGAATTGGCAGGAGGGTTTTCTATGACTCCAGTAACGGTTAGTTTTTGTTGTCCATCCAACTCCAAGATTTTGCCTATAGGGTTTTCACCAGGGAAGTACTTGTTTGCCATAGCCCGAGTCAATACTATGGAAGCAGGCTTTTGTAAAACGGTATTGACTTGCCCTTTAAACAATTTAAATGAAAACACTTCTAAGAAAGAAGGATCAACAATGTATAAATTGGTTTCTTTAAAATGACGTTCTTGATGGGCTAGTGTGGATACCTCTTTGTGATAAATGGAGGTAAAGGTGGTTACTTCTGGAAACTCTTTTAACATCATCTCACCCGTTCTTAAAAACGAAAAGACTCCATCAGCGACCAATTGTTTATTTTGATACTCTTGTGACCTTAACCGATAGATGTTATCCGCGTTTTTATGAAACGAATCATAGCTCATTTCAAATTGTACATACTGTAATATTAACAAGCAAGACACCATTCCAATGATTAACCCAAGAATATTCAACCCTGAGAATAGCTTATTTCTCAATAGGTTACGTAAAGCAATTTTTAAATAGTTTTTGATCATGGCTTATGGGTTTTAGTTTTTTGGTCCACGATCGATAGTCCATAGTTGCCATCTGGATTAGCGCTCGCTTCGCGTTATTTTTCACTTTACACTTTTAACTTTTCACTTATTTTTACTCATATCTCAGCGAATCTACTGGGTTAGACCACGCTGCTTTGAGGGTTTGAAAGCTCACCGTAATTACAGTTAGCAATACGACAAGCCCCAACGGAATTGCAAACAACCACCAACCAATAGTAATGCGATGGGCAAAATTCTGAAGCCATTGTTGAATACCCCAATAAGCCAATGGCAGGGCAATCAAGCTAGCAATGAAAGTGAGTTGCAAAAAGTTTTTGGTCAGTAACCACATAATATTCTTCACCGAAGCTCCCAGCACTTTGCGAATGCCGACTTCTTTGGTGCGCTGAAAAGTAGTAAAGGAGGATAAACCAAACAGCCCTAAACACGCAACAAAAATGGCTAATCCTGCAAATACGCCAAATACTTGGCTAAACTGTTGGCTAGAGCGATATTGACGATTGAAGAAATCATCCAAGAAAAAATATTCAAATGGATTGCCTGGATAGATCTTATCCCATTGATTTTGGATAAACCCTAAAGTGACTGGTAAATTTTGGGCCTTTAGCCTCACCGAATAGAAGGTATGGCGATTATGAGCATTGGGACGAGCAGGTAAAAACAAAGTGGGGAAAGCAGCTTTTTCTAATGACTCTTGATGAATGTCTTGAGTAATGCCTATCACTTTGCGTGGTACTTCTCCATACAAGTATACTGTTTTACCCAAAGCATCCTCAACGCTTACAAAATCCAGTTCTTTTAGTGCAGTCTCAGAAAGAATAACCGATGATGTATCAGCGATTTGCTGGTCAAACTTGCGTCCCTGAATCAACTTAATACGATAGGTATCTAAAAAGTCCTTATCAGTGACGATAAAATGCACCACCTTTACTCCTTCTATTCCCGTAGCTATGGTTTTTTGGCGAGAAATTCCAGTGCCACGTAAATGACGAATACCAGGAATACGGCTAGAAGAAGTAAAGTTTTTGATATGTGTATTTTCTAACAGAGTACGTTTGAAAAGCTTGAGCTTATTTTCCCTGACTTGATTGGCAGTATCGTTTACTGAAGGTCGGGACAATACCAAAGTTTGCTCTGGCTCGAAGCCTAAATCCTGGTTTTTGAGGTATTGCATTTGGAAATAGACTGCTACAGTACCTGCGATTAACATTACCGAAGCAGCAAATTGAAAAATCACTAATCCCTTACGAAGGGTTAGCCCTTTGCCTACTTTACCAATTTTTCCTTTGAGCACACTTACTGGCTGAAACGAGGACAATACAAACGCAGGATATAAACCCGACAAAAAGGCTCCTAATAACAACATGGCCACGATACCCAATCCAAAACGAGGGGTTTGCCATAAAGTAAATACAATATTTTTGCCTGCCAATTGACTAAAAAATGGCATAAGTAAATCGGCTAACCATATAGCCAGCCATACAGCTATCATATTAAGTAATAAGGCCTCTAGTAGAAACTGACCAATCAATTGACGTTTTACTCCTCCAACCACTTTGCGAATGCCAACCTCTTTGGCCCGATGAACGGCTCTGGCAGTAGAAAGATTGATATAGTTGATCCAGGCAATGAGCAGTATAAACAAGGCAATTACTTGCAGAAAATCAGTTAATTGTTGATTCCCCCCGGCTTCCAGTTCATGAAGCAAATCTTCGCCAAAATGAATATTAGTCAACGATTGTAATATAAGATGATTGGTACGTTTGCGTTTACCATTTTTATCTACGGCTTTGTAGCGAGGCTTGTAAGTATCAAGCAATCCAGAAAAACGCGCTTCTACAGCCTTGAGATTAATATTATCATGAAGCAATACATAAGTATGGTAGCGGTTGGCATCCCAATCGTTTTCATAGATATCGCGTCCCGTTCTATCGCCCCTGGTTCGCTTAAAGAGGGTTTTGTAAGCAACTACTACCTCGGTTTTAAGGTGAGAGTTTTCAGGAATGTCTTCAAAAACACCTGTTACTCTACATAGGTCGCGATTAAAGTTTTCGTCTTTGATAGTAATGGTTTGACCAATAGGATTGCTATTACCAAAATACTTTTTTGCCATTGTTGCCGAAATTGCTACCGTATTGGGTTGACTCAGTACTTTGGACGGATCACCTTTGAGGAGCGAAAAACTAAACATTTGAAAAAACGCCTCTGTGGCAAACATCAGCTTTTTTTCTTTGAATATACGGTTGTTTATCTCTACCACACAATTGTTCCAGCTTCCTGCATTGTAGACTTTCACATACTCTTTTATTTCCGTCAGCTCTTTTTTGAAGGTTGGCCCTACTCCAGCAAAAGTGCTTGCCGAATAATATATCTTTTTACCTCCCCGGATATAGTCAGTATTAATCCGATAAATATTTTCAGATTTTTGATGAAAACGATCATAGCTTTGTTCTAGCTTGACATATTCTAAGATCAAAATACTGGCAGTAATCCCTATAGCTAACCCGAAAATATTGAGGAATGAATAGGTTTTATTCCTCAACAAATTTCTAATGGCAGTTATTAAATAGTTCTTAATCATGGCTTATGGGTTTTAGTCTTTCACTTATCCCTACTCATATCTCAACGCTTCTACCGGATTGTGGCGGGTAGCCTTGAGAGTTTGGAAACCTACCGTAAGCAATGCCACCAATACGACCATTAATAAGGGCAATACAAACAACCACCAACTGACTGGCATGCGGTAAGCGTAGTTTTTTAACCACTCGGTACCTCCCCAATAAAGTAGTGGTAAGGCTAATAACCCAGCTAGTACAATGGGCTTGAGAAAATCTTTCAATAGTAATATCATGAGGCTATCAATAGAAGCACCTAATACTTTACGAATGCCCATTTCTTTGGTGCGTTGTAATAGGGTAAAAGATGCCAAACCAAAAAGCCCTAAGCAAGCCACTAGTATGGCCAATCCGCTAAACAAGGCGAACATTTCACCAAAGCGTTCATCGGCCTTATACTGAGCATCGAAAGCGGCATCGAGGAAGTAGTACTCAAAAGTGTTTTTGGGGAACATTTCCAGGTATTCTTTCTTAATAGTAGCAATGGTTTGTTGCATATTGGCTACTGATACCTTGATAGAATAATAATCCATTGCATCTTTGTTGTAATGCATCACAGCCGCCCCAGTCGATTTTTTCAACGAGAGCTGATTAAAGTCCTTCACTACTCCTACAATAGTAAAAGCCTTGATTCCATTTAAGCCATATCCAGTGACTTGTTTACCCAGAATGTCTTGTGGACGGTAGCCAAACAGTTTTGCTGAAGATTCATTGATAATTACATTTTTTTCGTTTTCGGCAGTCGCATTGGCTGCAAAGTTTCGTCCTGCAATTATTTTCATCTCATAAGCTGGGATGTATTTTTCGTCTATCCAGGTAACGCTTTGCAACGAGCCATCTCCTCGTTGTCCTTTGAGTTTTACCCCAGTAACCCCCGCGCTAAACCCTTCGCTTGGAATAGAAGAGGAACCTACAAAGCTTTTTACCTGGGCTAGTTGTTGTACTTTTTGCTTGAATGAATTATAGCGTACTTGTAGGGTAGAATCTCCGTTACGAGGAGCTTCTACAATTAAAGTTTGAGAAATGTTGAGTCCCAAATCTTTATTGCGCATAAAGCTTAGCTGCTGATACACAAACAAGGTTCCCCCGATGAGAATAATAGATGCCATAAATTGAAACAGGGTAAGGCCTTTACGCAATACAATGCCTTGTCGGGAACGAATGATTTTACCTTTCAAAACAGTTACTGGCTTGAAACCAGACAGTACAAAAGCAGGATACAAGCCAGAAAACAATACTCCCAGCACGAACATTCCTCCGAAGATGAACCAAAATGAGGGTTGTTGCCATAAATTAAAGGGCAGGTCTTTGCCAGTAAACCGTTCAAAAACAGGCATTAGCAAATCAGAAAACAGTATTGTAAGTGCTCCTGCCAATAAATTAATCAAGAAAGCTTCACCCAAAAACTGCACAATCAATTGTTGGCGATAGGCTCCTACTACTTTACGGATACCTACTTCACGCGCACGATCGGTAGCACGAGCAGTGGCCAGATTTACATAGTTGATCCAGGCAATAACCAAAATAAATAAAGCAATAGTCAATAATAAGTATATGGACTGGGCATCTCCACTAGGACTCAACTCACTTTTATAACCATTGAGATGTATGTCCTGAAGAGGTTGCAAACGCATTTTTACAGTATTGGCATGCTTGATGTTTTTTTGAACTAGCGCTGGGAGTTTTGCTTCTACTTTTTCAGGCTTCATCCCAGGCTTCAGCGTGACATATACATGGAAATTGGTCCAAGTCCACTCTCTATCTTTCTCTTTGTATTCTTTGAGCACATCGTGAATGGATAACAAAAAATTGAACTGTAAATGAGAGTTTACAGGTGGATTTTGCACCACTCCAGTTACTGTAAAACTTTCCTTACCATTAAGCTCCAAAGTTTTGCCTATGGGGTTTTCATTCCCAAAGTATTTTTCAGCCATTTTCTCGGTGAGTACTACCGACTTAGGGGCTTTGAGTACTTTTTTGGGATTACCCTGGAGTAGGTTAAAAGAAAAGAAGTCAAAGAAGTTATCAGCCACAAAATATAAATCCTTATCCTTGAAACGCTTATTACCTTTTTGGTAAGCCAACATCGCTTGCCTTCTCTGAAAAATCACCACAGAATTGCGCACCTCAGGATAGTCTTGCGCCATAATTTTCCCCACTGACATGTAGTTTTTGGCATTTTCGGCAACCAAACGATCGTTTTGGTAATCGTTGCACCTTACCCGATAGACATTCTCTACATCTTTATGAAATGCATCATAACTGGTCTCAAGCTGCACATATTGCAGAATTAGCAAGCAGGCTACCATTCCAATGACTAATCCAAGAATGTTAAGGGCCGAGAAAAGCTTGTTTCTCAGCAGGTTACGAAAGGCGATTTTTAGATAATTTTTAAACATGGCTATATTTAGTTCTTAGTTGGGAGTTGGTTATCGTCAGATAATTATCAATTGATCAATGATGAATTATCCATTATATTTTTTATTACAATGGCTGACTAGTTAGGGCTTGTGCTATTTTACACTTTTAGCTTTTCATTGATTATCATTCATATCTCAAAGCATCTATTGGGTTGTTTCGAGTTGTTTTAAACGTTTGGAAACTTACAGTAAGTAGGGCCACCAAACCAACCAGCATCAGTGGTAATACAAATAACCACCAGCTGACAGACATACGATAAGCAAAGTTTTTGAGCCACTCCATCATTCCCCAATACATAATGGGGAGCGCCAACAAACCAGCCAACAGTACTGGTTTCAGGAAATCTCTTAGCAACAAAGTCAACAGGTTTTTCCTTGAAGCACCTAATACTTTGCGAATACCCACTTCTTTGGTGCGTTGCAATAAGGTAAAAGAGGCCAAGCCAAATAGGCCAATGCAAGCCACAAAAATGGCTAATCCACTAAATAGAGAGAAGATTTCACCAAAACGTTGATCGGCTTGATATTGTGCATTGTAGGCACTATCCAAGAAGTGATACTCAAAGGTATCGTTGGGGAACAATTTCAAATAAGCGGCCTTGATAGCAGCAACAGTATTGGCTGGACTTCCTGCTCCTAGTTTGATGGAGTAGTAGTCCAATCCTTCGTTTCTGTACTTGAATATAGCAGGTGTAATGGCTTGCTTGAGCGACTTGTGGTGGAAGTCATTCACTACCCCAATCACGGTATATTCTTTTTTCTTTCCTCTAGATCTTAGTTGTATTTTTTTGTTGATGATGGCTTCTGGCTTGTATCCTAACCTCTTGGCCGATAAAGCGTTAATCACCACTGATCGTTCATTTTCAGCAATGCTCCCAGGCGTAAAGTTTTTACCTGCCAATAGTTTTAGGCCATAAGTTGGGATGTATTGGTCATCTACCCACAATTGACTTTGAGCAGTTCCTTCACCATTTTGACCTTTGATTTTTACTTGCTCGGCCTCGCCATTGAACCAACCTGGCAAACAAGCCGAAGTACTAAAACTTTTTACTTGTGCCTGACGCAAAGTTTGTTGGCGAAATAAATTGATGTCTTTTTCGGTATTGGATACCCTTGGGCTTTGTACTATTAAAACTTGATTGATATCTATGCCTAAATCCTGATTTCGCATAAATTGCAATTGTTGATAAACGGTAAGGGTTCCACTTATCAAAATCATTGATACAGCAAACTGGAATAGCGTCAAACCTTTGCGTAGCTTTCGCCCTTGTACTGAGCGCATAATCTTACCTTTGAGCACCAATACTGGCTTGTATGAAGAAAGCACAAACGCTGGATAAAACCCTGATAATAAGGTGCCTGCTAAAAATAACCCTCCTGCCATTAGCCAAAACTGGCCATCTTGCCACAAGTTATCAACCATTTGTATAGTAGTAATGCCTTCTAAAAATGGGCTTAAATAATCTATTAATAATAGGGTAAGTGCCACTGCCAGCACGTTTATGAGCAATGCCTCTCCCATAAACTGTCCAATCAATTGCTGACGATAAGCCCCCACTACTTTTCTTACCCCTACTTCTTTGGCTCTTTCGGTAGCTCTGGCAGTAGATAGATTGATATAGTTTACCCAGGCCACCATCAGTATAAATATTGCTACAATCAGCAAAATATTGATGGTTTGAGCATCTCCCCCTGCACTTAGCCCTGGGCCAGATTCGCTTAAATAGATATCCTGAATGGGTTTTAAGGCTAATTTCAATGAACCTCGACGTTTCTCAGGTAAGTGTTTGTCTAAAACACCATCTAACTTGGTATTTACTTTTTGAGGGTGATCTTTTGATTTAAATGTAACATAGGTGTAGAAAGCAGGCCAGGTCCAGGATCTCTTGCGCGTGGTAATTACCTTACGAATGTCGTGGTTAGCCACTAAGAAATTAAATTTCAAATGTGAATTGGTAGGTGGATTTTCTACTACTCCCGTAATCTGGTATTTTACTTTGCCATTGTATTCTAATACTTTGCCCAATGGATTACTATTGCCAAAGTACTTATCAGCCATACGTTTGGTAAGTACCATTGTATTAGGCTTGCTCAAGGCGGTTTTTGGGTTGCCTTTGATTAGTTTGAAAGAAGGGAAAACGTCAAAAAAGGTGGCATCCACAAAATAAAATTCTTTCTCGTTAAAACGTTTCTCCTCATAATTGATGAGTCCATTGTCTCCATGAATAATCGTGGTGACTTCATCAATTTCTGGAAATTCGTTTTTGAGTGCCTGCCCACTGCCTAAAAAAGTGCTTGTGCCTTCTTTACTGGCATCTTTTGCATTGGCATTGGCTACTCGATAAATCTTGTCAGCATTGTTGTGGAATGAATCGTAGCTGTTTTGATGCTTTACATATTGCAAAATTAGTAAGCACGCTACCATTCCAATCACCAATCCCAGGATATTAAGAACAGAGAACAGTTTGTTTCTGAGTAAGTTACGAAAAGCTGTTTTTAAATAGTTTTTTAACATGGTTATAAGTTTTTAGCCCACAGACTATAGTTTTCTTGTTTGTTATAAATATGAGCATACACTCACTTTCAACTCTTGACTATACTTCGCTCAATTTTTCATTTTTAGCTTTTCATTTGCGAAGCAGTATTATTCATATCTCAAAGAGTCTATAGGATTGTTTCGAGTTGCTTTTAAGGTTTGAAAACCTACGGTGAGTAAAGCAATAATACCCACTACCAGTAATGGTAGTACAAATAGTACCCAATCGACGGCCATACGATAAGCAAAGTTTTTGAGCCATTCGGTAATGCCCCAATACATAATCGGTAGTGCCAATAGACTAGCCAACATCACTGGCTTTAGAAAGTCGCGCAGTAATAAAATCATTAAGCTTTGGCCTGAGGCTCCCAATACTTTGCGAATACCTACCTCTTTGGTACGCTGCAATAAGGTAAAAGACGCTAATCCAAAAAGTCCCATACAGGCTACAAAAATGGCCAATCCACTAAATAAGGCGAACATTTCACCAAAGCGCTGATCTGCTTTATATTGGGCATTGTAGGCTACATCCAAAAAGTAATACTCGAAGGTATCTTTGGGGTAAGATTTTGTATATAACCCTTTGACCGCAGCTATGGCTGCTGGCATATCAGAAGTATGCAACTTGATAGAAAAGTATTCGCGGGTAATTGGACGATAGTGTAACACCAATGGCCCGACAGCCTCTTTGAATGACTTTTGATGGTAATCATCTATCACTCCTACAATGGTGTAAGTATCAATACCTTCGTCTATCTCACAAATCAGTTTTTTGTTAATAATGTCTTGAGGCTTATAGCCTAACATTTTTACGGCGGAGGCATTTAGTATCACGCTTTTTTGATAGTCTGCCTTGTTTTTAGCAGAAAAGTTGCGGCCTGCCAATAGCTTAAGCCCATAGGCAGGAATATATTGGGCATCTACCCAAGCCAGGTTTTGCAAAAAACCGTCTCCTGGTTGCCCTTTTACCTTGATGCCTGAAATATTGGCGCTAAACTTTTGCCCAGGTATACAAGAAGAGGTAGTAAGGCTTTGTACTTGTGAAAGCTGTCTGGTATTGTTCATAAAAGCCTTGATGCGAGTACCAAAGGTAGAATCCAAAATACGAGGCCCTTCTACAATCAATGTTTTGTCTATCTTAAAACCCACTTCTTTGCTACGCATGTGGGATAGCTGCTGGTATACTGCTAAGGTACCTCCTATCAGTAGAAAAGATGCCGCAAACTGAAACAGGGTAAGTCCTTTGCGTAATACAATCCCTTGGGGTGAGCGAATAATTTTACCTTTGAGCACTGTAACTGGCTTGAAACCAGACAATACAAATGCAGGATATAAGCCAGACAATACAACGCCTGATATAAATATGGCACCAAAGATGAGCCAGAACTCAGTGCTCTGCCACATGTTAAACTGAATATCTTTTCCAGTGAGCTGTACAAACAATGGGGATAAGAAATCTACCAAAAAAACGGTAAGCAATACAGCCAAAAGGTTGATTAGGAATGATTCTCCCAGAAACTGAACGATCAATTGACGACGATAAGCCCCTATTACTTTACGAATGCCTACTTCTCTGGCCCGATCGGTAGCTCTTGCGGTGGCCAAATTGATGTAATTAATCCAAGCAATCAACAAAATGAATACAGCAATGAGTAATAGTAGATAAATAGAATTTGCATTATTACCAGGAGTTAAGGATACGTCATATCCCGATAGTAAGTGAATATCGGTTAACTTATGCGCCTGAAACTTTACCGTTTCAGCGTCTACTGGATCAAGGTATTTTTTATTAATTGCGGGTAACTTTGCCTGCAATTGAGCTTTGGTAGTACCAGGCTTGGTTACTACATACACGTGAAAGTTGCTCCACGCCCACTCAAATTTTCTTTCTTTATAAACTTTGCGAAGCCGATGGTTTGATATCAAACAAGAAAACTTTAAGTGTGAATTGGCTGGTGCATCCTCAACTATTCCAGTTACTTTAAAATTTCGACGCCCATCAAACACTAAGGTCTTACCCATTGGGTTTTCCCGTCCAAAGTATTTTTGAGCCATTGTTTGGGTAAGTACAATAGACAAAGGCTTGCTCAACGCAGTTTTGGGGTTTCCTTTGAGCAGGTGCAATGAAAATACTTCAAAAAACGAAGGGTCTACTAAATATAAGTCTTTTTGCTTGAAGCGTTTTTGTTTATAAGCCACAGTGGATACGCGAAATCGGCGAATCGTAGTTTGTTTTTGTACCTCAGGAAAATCATTGATCATTACTCGCCCAAGATTGATATAACTAGTGGCCGATTTTTGAGCTAAACGCCCCTCTTGATAATCATCGTTGCTAATTCGATAAATATTGTCTGCATTCTTAAAAAAGGAGTCATAACTTGTTTCAAACCTGACGTATTGTAAAATCAGTAAACAAGCGACCATTCCAATAACCAGTCCCATTATATTCAATGCTGAGAAAAGCTTATTTCTCAGCAAGTTGCGAAAAGCGATTTTTAAATAATTTTTTAACATGGCTATATCCTTTAGTTAGTAGACAATTGTTTTCTTTGTTTTAACTTTCCTGGGCATTTGTCAAATTGGTTTTCAAGAGTCAGACCAAAACAACAACTAACTCTTAATCAATAATTTACAACTAAAAATTCGGAAATATAATTTTTAAAATGTCCACAGATGGGCAAACCTTGTTTGATAAATGGGCAATAAAAAAGGCCTGCATTGCTGCAAGCCTCCTTTTCTGTTTTTTTTATCTATTTATTGAGCTATTACTTCCGCATAATACGGCGCACCACTCTCTCATTGTCTCCCACACTAATAATGGCACTATATACACCCTTGGCCAATTGTCTTACTGGAATTTGTAATGCTCCGTTTTTCACAGTACCAGCAAAAGTTGTCACCAATTGCCCCTGAAGGTTGTAAATCTGGACACTAACTTCAGAAGCTGCTACATTACCTGAAAACTTAAGGTTTACGATATCTGAAGATGGATTAGGAAACAATTCTAATTTACCTTTGGTAAGATTTTGAGGCAAACTAGTCACCGAGTTAAGTACAAAGTCATCTGTACTTGTTGCGGTTGATCCTAAAAACTCAATAGTGATCTTTCCAGTAGTAAAGCCCTGTGGTGCTTTAGTCACGATTCTGGTTTCAGTAGCAGACACTACTTCAGCAACAGTACCATTAAACTTCACAATATTTTCGTTGGCAGTAAGGCTAAAGCCTGTTCCAGTAATAGTTACCTCGGTACCCACGTTTCCAAAAGTAGGAGAGAAACTACTTAGAGCAAGCGGTTGTACTACAGTAAAAGTTCCACTACTGGTGGCAAAACCTCCGTTATATTCTACGGTAATCTTACCAGTAGTTGCTCTATCAGGTACTGTTACTTTAATGTTAGTAGTGGTAGAGCTAATAACCGTAGCAGCTTGTCCGTTAAACTTCACGACGTTATCGGCAGCAGTCGCACTAAATCCACCTCCTGTAATAGTAACTTCATCTCCCTCTCTGGCAGTAGTAGGACTAAAACCTCCAATGTAGAATGCAGTCGCACTTCTTACCTGAATAAAATCAATGGCCATATCACTGGCAAAGCCGCTTCCAGTTGTTCCAACAAACCTAAACTTCACATTGGCTACCTGATAACTGGATAAGTCCACAGTTTCAGTGAGCCAGTTAGATCCCTGATCGCCTGTTTTTGAAAATAAGCTAGTCCAGGTAGTTCCATTGTTCGTGGTTACTTCTAGTTGCAAGGTTCCCATATTGGCACCTACCATATGATAGCGGAAGATAAATTCTGGATCAGGAAGATTAGAAAAATCAAATGAGCTACTTTGTAGTATTGCCTTCTTGGAAGGGTTATTAGGTGAAGATGCTTCAGTAAATAAATAAAAAGTGCCATTGGTAGCACTGTTAGGGCCTGTATTATCGGAAGGAGTTGTGTTGCTACCAATCGACCAGTTGAAATCATCGCTACTAGCTTGCGTCCACGCGCCTAAGCCAGACTCAAAGCTCTCGGTGTAAGGAAAAATATTGACAGGTACAAGAAAACTATCACTACTATAAGTGGTTTGCTTGTTTACTGTTACACTAATCAATCCAGTGGTAGCGGTACTAGGTACATTCAAAACAATTTGAGTAGTAGTACTGGAGATCACGGTAGCTTGTATTCCATTAATTTTCACAATATTATCTGCAGCAGTAGCGCTAAATCCAGTTCCAGTAATGGTAATTTGAATACCAGAAGCTCCCTCATCTGGGGTGAATGAAGTAATAGAAGGTGGAGCAGTCGTAGAGTTTAATAAATAATTTCTTGAATTGGTAAGCGTAGCCGATATACGATCGTATTGCCCCTGGGTGAAGCGAGTACGACAACTTTGTAAAGAATAAGACATGATGTTGCGTGGATCTGGAGTAAATGTAGCATTATTAGCATCAGTAGTGTTACCAGTATAGCTACAATCACTATCTACGTTACCACTTAAATTGGGATCAGCAGCGGTATCGCATACGTCATCTCCAGCAGTAGTACAATTACTACCATCTACTAATTCGTCGGTAGTACCTGTATTGGTTTTACCATGGGTATGATATAAGGCAAAATAATGTCCTAGCTCGTGAGGTAAGGTTGATCCGTTGGTAGTACAGCTATTAGCCATCAATACCATATCCTGACCACCAGGGAAATAAGCATATCCACATAAGTTACTCGTACCGCTTGTAACAGTATTGGCAAAATATACATTGATTACATTAGATACGTTGTGTTTGCTTCCTAAATCGCTTTCTTCGCTTGAGTCATAATCGTAGAACTTATCATCGTCTACAAAGTTGATCTCATCATAAATGTAGAAACTGATATTGGCATTTTGATAAAGCACGTTCATGTCATCGATTGCCTTTACCAATTCAGCTACTCCAAGTCCTCCTGCTCCACTGCCTGTACGTATAATGTGAGCTTTGATAGGTACATAAGTAGTAGCAGTGGTACGAAAACGTGCATAGTTTTGAGCAATGGGGCGAATGTTTTTTGCCATGTACTCAATTTGTTGGGGAGTGGCATGCGCACCACAGCTATGGCGTATTTGTGCCTGAGAAAATTGTAATGCACCTATTATTACTGCCAAAATTCCTAAAAACCTGTACGAAAACCGTTTTAGTTTAGTAGATATTAACATGTGTTTATATTGATTAAGTAAAAAAGGTCTTTTTTTAAATCAGTAGTTAAGTAATACAGGTATCTCTTTAGTTTTTGTACTCATTCAGCATTCAATAAATTCAATGAGTTATAACGCTAAATTGTGATACTCAGTACCTTTACGTTGTCTGATTTATTAAAATAAAGTGAAGGTTGAATATTAGCCCAAATATGGCCCTGGTATGTACGAAACGTTTAAAATACAAGGTCGATATTTTTTGATAAATCTTATCTTTCGTGTAAGATTTTATTGTAAAAGTACAACATAACAACTGTTTGTTAAGTTTCTTAGCCCTTATAATCGCTATAATAGTAGTACTCACAACTAGATAAAACCTAAACTTTCTATCCTTGAGTCAGCATCATTGTACAAACCCCTAAAAACTCTTTAAATTACTTCATAACGACCATCCTTTGTGAGATTATTCATATCTCAATACATCTACAGGGTTGGCTTTAATGGCTTTGAAAGTTTGGTGAGCAATGGTAAGGCTTGCCAGCAATAAAATCGCCAGAGCTGGTATCACAAATAACCCAAGATGAAGGCTAATAGTATATGAATAGTTTTTGAGCCATTCGTTTATAGCCCAGTAGGTAAATGGCAGGCCTATGAGATAGGCAATTAAGATAAGTTTTAAGAAGCTTTGAGACAACAGGCGTAAAATCTGATTTCCTGAAGCACCCAATATTTTGCGTATACCAATTTCTTTATTTTTTTGTTGAATGGTGTACAATGATAGCCCAAATAATCCAAGGCAGGCAATCAAGATAGCCAACAATGAAAATAAAGCGAATACTCTACCAAATTGCTGATCAGCCTTGTATTGTAGTTCAAAGTTTTTGTCCAGAAAGAAATATTGGAATGGGTTGCCTGCAAAGAATGTTTTGTATTGCTTTTGAGCATGTTGTACCACTTGTTGGTAATGGTCACTAGATTCATTTGCGGCAGTTATTTTTAAAGAGCAATAGTTACCTGTAGGGTCAAAAAACATGATAGAAGGTATCATGGGACTCTTGAGTGAATAATGATGGTAGTTTTTAAGCACTCCTAAGATTTTAATCGCATTTTTGTTCTGGTAAATTACTTGATTGACCGCTTTAGCTGGCGATGTAAACCCTAGTTGTTTACAGGCATCTTCGTTGATAATGGCTCCTTTTTGGCGATAATAAGGTTTTAAATTTACTGGAATAGATCCAGCCAAAAAGCTCATTTGATAAGTCTTAATAAAGTTTTGATCAATGTAAGTAACCGAATAATCTTTTTTATTATCAGGATCACTGATACTCTTTTTGAAGCCATTACTTCCCCAATTGAACGATTTGGCTGGAATGCTATTAGAATAGGCTACTTGACTAATGGCAGGATGTTTTAATAACGACTGCCTGAATAATTGCGCTTTACGTCCATAGGCAGAATCGGTAAGTGCAGGACCTCGCACTACCATCATTTGTTCTTGGTTAAACCCCAGGTCTTTGTTGCGCATGAAGTTTAATTGCTGATACACTGCATAGGTGCCAATAATTAGCACAATAGAAATGGTAAATTGAACAACTACCAATGTTTTGCGCAAATTGCTCCCCTGAGTCGAAGTGGTAAACCTGCCTTTGAGCACTTTTACTGGATTGAATCGCGATAATACAAACGCTGGATATGCCCCTGACAAAAAGGTTCCCAATACAAAAAAGCCCACAAATAGAAATACCAATTGGCTATTTTGCCAAAGGCTTATTTGTAATGATTGCCCTGAGAGTTGGCTAAACCAGGGAAAAGTGGTGTCTACAATTAAAATGGCAAGACCTAAAGCCACCAAATTTAGCAGTAAGGCTTCTAACAAAAATTGTCCGATCAATTGACTACGATAAGCACCTACTACCTTACGAATGCCTACCTCTTTGGCCCGATCTAACGAACGCGCAGTAGATAAATTGATATAATTTACCCAAGCCAATATTAAGACAAAAAGGCTCAATATACCCAAAAACCGCACTACAGTCACATTGCCATTTACCCCTGGTTCGCTTCGCAACTGAGAGTGCAAATGTATATCACGAATGTTTTGAAGCTGAAAGGCCAGTTTTTGATTTGGATCGTCTCCTAGTTTTTTCAGGAGTTGCTTTACAATAGGTGGAAACTTTGCCTGTAATGCTTGGGCGGTGGTTTTTGGTTTAAGTCGAAGGTAGGTGTAAAAATCGGTCCACGCCCAATTGTCAAATTTTGCCCAATCTTGTGGATTATTTTTAATTGTAGACAAGGAAAATAAAAGGTTGAACTGTAAGTGGGCATTAGGTGGTAAATCTTGAAAAACACCGGTTACTTTTACTACTTTTTTTCCAAAGTTATAATCCACCAACACTAGGGTTTCTCCTACTGGATTTCCTCCTCCAAAATATCGTGCGGCTGTTTTTTGAGAAATTACGACAGTGTTTGGTTCCTCTAAAAAACGAGACACCTTTCCCTTGGTGCGCATGGAGTAGCCCATCACTTTTAGAAAATTGGCTTGAGCAAAGTATACTTTTTCTTCGCGAAAAGCTTTTGTACCTCCTTGGTTCGAGGCTACTTGAATAATTCCCTTCGTACGATGAATGCGCGTGTAATCTTCTATTTCGGGAAAGTATTGAGACATCGTAGGGCCTAATATTGGGGCAGTAGTAGCTTGATGGTTTTCGGAAGCTCCATCTAACCTAACCACTCTAAACAAACGATCTGCTTCGGGATAAAACTGGTCATAACTTATTTCGTTTTGGATGTATTGCAAAATGAGCAAGCAGGCACTCATTCCTATGGTAAGACCTAATAAGTTGATAAATGAAAATACTTTATTGCGTAGGAGGTTTCTAAGAGTGGTTTTTAAGTAGTTTTTGAACATGACCAGAGGGTTTGTGTATACTCCAAACAGTCTACATCAATTTTAAATAGGTCTATTACTCTTGGCAAAGTAAACCGTCTCATTCAAATGTGCTTTATTTGATGTGCTGTTTAAAGTATGCAGTGTTGCTTATCCTAATTGGCTTGTTTTCAATTGTCAAGCCAAATATACAACCAGCTGATTATAAGATTGTTTGAGCTATTTTGTATTTTTAAAGAGCAAGCAAATTGTCCAGCTCAAAACAGGAAATGCCCATTGATGGACAATTACTCACCGACATACAAACAATTTGCAGGTACAAACCTTTAATCAATTACTTAAAGCTGTTGATACACACATCATGAAACACCCACAAAAAGCCCAGGAATTATGGCAGGCCTATCCCAAATTAACTACTGATGAGGAGAAATTTTGGAAGAAATACGACAAGCTCAAGCAAGAGGCTGTTCACTTAAGGGTTCGTTATATGCGCAATCCACTGGTACATGCTCAAGCAGCTCAAAACTTTATCACCAATGTTTTTTTGCCCGAACAAGGGTTAAAATCCAAGTTTAGGCAAAAGCTTTTGAGGGCTAAAATAAAATCTATGGCTACGATTTGTGGAGCATTGGGCACATTCACTTATCTCAGTTTGTGGGTATTTTCGTTGAAACCTATTTTGGGCCATTTATTTTTAGGAGGTTGTGTGATATTGTTTAGTGGTACCTTGGTTATCAATTATATCAACGAACGTGCTCTAGCCAATACCAGTGTAGAGCTACAACCCTATGCACTTTTAAGAAAAGGTAAGGGCCTCAAAACGATTTCTATACGTTATGAAGAAATTACTGATTTGGAAGAAGACGAAATGGGGTTATACATCAAAAAGAAGGGTATTCAGCGAGGAAGTCATTACCAATATGAAGAGCAAGACACCATTACCATTCCAGCCATTATGCAAAATTATGAGCAGTTCAAGAAGTTACTGATCACTAAGTGGAAAAGAGGATGATCAGCTTTGATCGTCCTCCTTTTCATAGCTCAAGCTTCAAAATAAACTTTATTAAGATAACGCATTGATCACTTAGGTGAGGTGCTATAAAACTGCATCATATCCATAGCAAAGTGTACCATCCAAAACCACCAAATGTCGGAGGATCGCTGCAAAGCTGATAGTATGCCTACCGAAAGCAGGGCATCAAATATGAGTGATTGCATTTCTACCCAAGTAACACCATTGGCCAAAAAAGCAGGAATGTGACCAGCGGCAAATAAAGCTGCCACAATTACAATGGCTAAGCGCTTACCCAACAAAGCCTGAAAGCGTACAAAAAACAAGGCAATAATAAAGTCTTCGCCTAGTACCTGGGCAAGATATCCCAAGTTTTTGGGATGATATACTTCCATAAAAACTTGTACATAGCCTTTACTTCCCTCACGCAATACCAAAAAGAATCCAATAGCACCCAGCGCAATTGCCAATCCAATAAAGATTCTTTGCACGATCAATTGATTAGGCAACCAGGCACTCGCCCAAGCATCTTTTCGCCATAGAAACCACAGAATAGCAGGTGAAAATATAATGACTTGATTGAGAATTGAGATAAGGAATGCACCATATTTTGGTTTAGGGATGAGGCCATATCTGCTGTATACTACTCCTATGCTTAATATAACTATAGTGGCTAATATTACTCCCAACAACTCTTTCCAAGGGGTTTTAAATTGAGGCTCATAAGTAGTAGTCCATAAATGTGGTAATAAACGGTGGGCTAACCACCATAACAATAAGGCTAATCCATAGGCTCCAATGAGTGATTGATAATGTGTAAGTTCCATTTTTATACAGTTTTCGTGATCAATTGTTTTGCTCCTAATTTGGGCTAAAAACCAAGGCCATTGAAGGCAATATGTCTGAAATAGGGGCTTTAATGTCTGAAAACTGGATATTGAACGATCAGAAATAGACTAACTAATGACTGAAACCTGTATTTTTGAGGGTGAAAAATTATCAAGGGAATGAGCGAATCAACAGTTTCTATTAACTATCAAGTCCTAAAAAAACCGTCCGTGATTATTTTCACGGTTATCTTGACTATTTTGCTTTATCTGGGATTATTTTATTTTCATCCAGCCAATCAGTCCTGGATTTCAAGCGAGCACTTTAGTATAGCAAATACGCTTCAGTTTGTACTCATAGATCAAATGTTGATAGAATGTGTCACTGCTTTTATACTCTTTTGGTTAATAAGAATATATGCTCGCCAATTTAGGCTCAATGAGGTTACTCCTAATAGCGCTGGAAAGCTAAAGTATTTTCTAAAGTTCTTGCCTTTATTTTTGGTGGCCTATTTTGTGTTTGCTCCTTTTACAATTGGGCTACGCTTTTTGTACCACTATTTTCCTACAATGCCATATGAGGTATATATGAAAGAGTATTTTTTTCTAAATGCCCAATTATACCTTACTTATTTGCCACCCATATTGGTGATGGGATATGGAGTATTAGGCTATAACCTAATGAAGTTATCCCGCCACACTCAAGTAGTACATCTACCAGTAGCACCCACTCCCCAAACCTATTTTTCTCGTTATTTGGACGCTAAGGATCATGAAGGGGAAGTGTTATTGGAAGTAAATGAGATTTTCCGATTTCAGAAAATAGAACGAAAATATTATGCGATTAACCAAGAAGGGCAGTTTGTGGTAAACAAAACAATTCAGGAATTAGAGGAATCACTAGATCCTGAATTGTTTGTACGTATCAACCGTTCGGTCATTATCAATTTAAATTACTTGAAGAATTATGCCTTTTGGGAAAATGAGAAATACATTGTTCGGTTGAAAGACAACAGTGAATTTGTAATGTCACGCAATAGATACAACAAGATCAAGACACAGTTATCTTTAAAAAAATAATATATTCCAGCCATTAGCCAGCATCAGACCCAAACAATGATATAAGCATCATCAATGCAGCTACTCCTACTGTAATACCTCCAATCACAGCTGCGCCCCAACTAAAGAAAGTAAGCCCAAAACTCAGTAAGCCTAGTACAGCTAATAGAGGAATTAACCCAAACAACAAAAACAGAATTAATACAAAACCTTGTAAATCTTCTATTAAAAATATGGACCCAAACAGGGCAAATACTCCTAAGAAGTGAAATATACCCAGTATCCATAATGCTAGCGAGCCGAACCAAGCCCAAAAGCCTAAGACAAATAACCCAAAAAAGATCAGGAAAAGAGCCGTATTAAAAGCAGACTTACTCTTACGGCTTTTACTCGGCTTTTTTGCCCTTCTTTTGCCTACATTGTATCGTTTTTTGTGGGATTTTTTAGTGCTAAGCAAACGTCGTTTTTGACGCTTAGTATCCAAATAAGTACGCTGTGGGCCAACTTCAGCAGCGGCTTCTTTCACCTTTTTAGAAGTATCTGAAGGTGCGGGTACCTCCCAAGTGCTCTTTGCCTGACTAACAGAAACCATAAATATAAGACAAACAAGAGTTTTGATTAGTGTAGATAAGTTCATTTGAGTTCGTAGGTTTTACCTCAATATAAACAAAGTGCGTGAACTATACCCAAATCAAAGATAAAACTTGCTCCTGATTCGTTAAGGTCAACTTCTCTACATTCAACTCTTCCAGCTTCATTCTCAAAGCATTTTTCTCAAATTTATTCCCAACCAATTGTTGAGCAAGGTTTTCCCAAGCCTTTGCATCAGTAGCCCCATTAAAGGCTATTGAAGTGATATGACCTTTTTTCACTTGAAGTTGAGCTACTACATCTTCGCCACTTATATTAGCTGTTTTCTCAAGGGTAAAACGGGGCGAACGGGCAAAATTCCATTCCCAGGTACTATACTTTTCTTGTACCAGGGCATTTACTGCTTCCCAGTCTTGGGTTGTAAGTTGGTATACCGGGATTTCTTCAGTTTGGAAAATGTGTTTTAATAAGACCTTCTTGAATTGCTCCATATTCAACTCTTGTTGTTGAGTCGGCGTAAGATAGGTGGCAATATTGGCTACTGGGCTTCGATAAGACTTAATGCTTTTAGATTGAATATTAGAATCCAATGCCTTAAGCGATTGGGAAAGATGAATAATTTCAGAGTTGAAAAGTAAAGTGCCATGACTCACCATACGCTTAGTAGTAGAGAACTGCGCATTGCCCGAAACTTTCTTTCCAGCCGCCATGATGTCGTTTCGAGGGCTAATTTCGGCAGGTACATCCAAAGATTGCAAGGCTTCTACTATAGGATTCAAGAAATAATGGTAATTATTTACCTTTGCAGCATCGTGAGGGACCAAATAACTAAAATTGAGATTACCCAAATCGTGGTATACTGTTCCTCCTCCAGATACTCTACGCACCACCTGGACTCCGCTCTCCTGTACAAAGTCTACATTTACTTCCTCAAACACATTTTGATGCTTACCCAAAATTACCGAAGGTGCATTGATGTATAGCATCAAGTATTCTCCCTCAGGGTCAAAGTTTCTTAAGACATGCTCCTCGATAGCTAAGTTTACTTTTGGATCGGTAATACCTTGATTATCAATATAATGCATAGAATTTAATTCCTCTCTTTAAAATAAAACACAACTCCCCCTCTCGATGATATGAGAGGGGGAGCTTGAATATATAGTAAATGCTTTTGTATTATTTATCAAAATCCCAATTTCTGGTAGAGGCAGAGGCTTCCAGCTTCTTTTCCAGGTCATCAGGCAGATTTGGGAAAAAATCGATGCCAGTCATTTGCTCAATGCGATCTATTGAAACCACAAAACTACTCAAAGGTTTCTCTGAACCTTTGTTCTCCATCAAAAACGCAATAGCTTTTACTTCTGGCTCTTCCATATCCAGCAATATTTTGTAGTAGTACTTGGGCACACTCACTCTGTTCTTTTTCCCAATCTTGCGATAACGGCTTCCACTCAATACTGGCCCGGTAACTACATAATATGCCTTGTCTTTTTTTACCCAATCACGGACTTGTTCTTCCAGTTCTTTCCAGATACCTCGGTTAAAACGTGGTTTTTGAGGACTCATATTGCTCATAAAAAAGCTTTCGGACATCGCTTTTTTTGAAAATTTAAAATCCGCAGCAGGTGCGAGGTGTCCTCTATCGTGCCCCGAACGGGAATAATCTGACGGATTGGCTGATCCAGTAGTAACGGCCGGATCTGGACGAAAATCATCTTCACGCTCTGCTCGCCCTCTGGTTTCTCTAGCATCTAATTTATATGCAACCCAGGCTGCCTGCTCGTGCTTTTCGTCATAACCCAATGCATAATGACTATGCCTTACCACGTCATACTTGCTTTTAGGAATTTCCAAACTTGCAGTATTTACTCCTTCCGAGGATAAGTTAGTACTTTCGCCTTCGTTGGAAGAAGTACTTGAGGAAGTTTTACCTCCTGAGTTAATCTTATCAATAACTTCTCTACTCGAACCTGAGGTTTGTTCCTGCTCCTGAGCCGTTACAGCGTTTACCTTATCTTTAAAACCACCCAGGTTTAACACATAGGCCACTACTGCCGCTGCTAAAATTAGGAGGGTAAGATAACTTGTGCTTTTTGATCTGCGTGCCATAATTTTGTACTGAATTTTTGCTGAAAGAATAATCTTCTTAAAATCGCAAGATACAGTTTTTTGAAAGATAACCAGAAGTTGTAACAAAATATAGCAGGTTTGTGTCTGATTATATTTTATCCCTTCTGACACCCCCTTGCCTCATTTGTAGCCTCTTATTTGGGCGATTACCTCCAAGCAATTTGACAGACTATATTACAAATCATTACATCTATTTGAAATTTATTTGAATTAACAATAACTTCACTGCGAAACTTCCCTTTATTGTGGAAGTTTTTTGCTTTGAAAGCATAGTACTTTGTACGAGTTAAACATTTACACATCAAGTCATGGCTTTTGACTTTTCTCTATGGATTAACACTGGCTCATCTGCTGATGATACTGAGCGTTTGAGTAATTTTTTGAAAGAACAAAAAATGATTCAAACCAAGCTCAATGAGTATCCGGTTTCTACTCATTTTCATAAAGACAGCTATTTTGTCAAGGTAGGAGGTATTAGTAATATAGGAATACGCTCCACCAAAGATGCACTCGAGATGTCTTTAATAGGCTTTGAGTTTTTCAAGCTTCTGATCAACGCTCCCCGTTTTCGTTATGCCTTGGTAGGCATCGGGCTAGAAAAGTGGCGTGATCTACACGAGTTCGTGAATTATCCTAAGGATGTATTATTGATGAAAGGCTTTGTAGTAAGAGAAGATGTGTACAAAAAAATGGAAACCCCACTAACAAATGACTCCTCTCACCCCTCGTCTGACATTGGCTTTTTTCGTAAAGGTTATCTATGGATTCCATATTTGGGAGAATGGGAATTCCCTTTTAAATAATCTTATCTCTCATTATTGTGAGATAAAGTTCAAGAAGCTTTCATTATCATAAACATATATAATTAAAACAAAAAGCCTGATTGAAGCTCATCTTCAATCAGGCTTTTAAAATATTTATACTTTTGCCTTATCTCACCACTATTTTTGACTGGTAAGATTTGCTTGCTGTTTCTAGCTTTAACATATACAAGCCAGTAGCAATATTGACAGGCAACTTATAGTCTAATATTTTTGCTCCATCTACTTTCTGGCTACTCAACACATTTCCTTTAATGTCCAACAATTTTACGGTTACATTTTCTCTTGGGGCAATGCTCGTTAATTCAATTTGAATAGTTTGTCCTTTGCTCGCTGGATTTGGTGTAACACTAAAAGTAGCAGGACGATTAATATTCGCAGTAATTACTTTGGTGAAACGCTCTAAACCATTGATATCTACCTGGCGCAATCTATAATAATTGATTCCATCTATCGGCGTATTATCAAGGAATTCATAATTGATAGCTCCTCGCCCATTCCCTTTGCCCAAACGTTGCCCTATGGTTTCAAATGTTTTACCTCCATCACGGCTGGCTTGTACTTCAAAACGAGCAATTTCATCTTCGTTATTTGTCACCCATTTTACGGCTACTTTTTCATTATTGATAGCGTCAGCCTTTAAGTCTAAAAACTGAACAGGCAAAGCAATAAAGTTCCAAGCCAAGGTAAAGATTCCATCCCCTAATGTGGAGAAAGTAAAGTCTGAGGTACTGGGCCCAGTAGACTCCACGGTAAATTGTTGACTGTTGATATTATTGATATCACTTCCAGCATCTTGCCATTCAGCAGAACCTGTAACATATCCACTTCCAGCATTTACTTGGGTAAAACCTGTAATTCTTCCAGCAGCGTTAGCAGTAGCATTATAGTCCGCAGGTGTGCCAGAAGTTACTCCAGTAATAGTCACCACAGGGTTTTTGTAACCTGTACCTCGAGCTATTACCTCTATAGAAGTAATTGCGTTGCCCGCTACAACAGCTCGGCCAATAGCACCTGTACCACCAACTGTCACTACTGGTGGATCATCAGTATTGTACCCAGAGCCATTACTTACCATTGTAAAACCAGTAATTACTCCTGAGACATCCACAATTGCAGTAGCAGTGGCCCCTGTTCCAGCATTATTAGCAGTAGTTTGAGCATTTAAGATACCATTTTCATCTCCTCCCCCACCAATTGTTATTAAAGGAGGATCTGCTGCACTATAACCGCTTCCTCCATTTACTAAAACAAGGCCAGTAACAGTTCCACTGGCATCTACAGTAGCAGTAGCAGTAGCTCCGCTTCCAGGTGTATTATCAGTCACTGTCACAGTTGGGTAACTTACTCCTTCTCCTTTCTTATCTGCCCCATCATCTTTCAAAATTGAGAGACCTCCCAATTCCGCAAAGTCTACTTCTTGTACAGTAGTTCCGAATAGCCAAGGGTTTGTACCCAAAGTATAATCACCCCGTTCTGAACTCGCATCAAATGCCAACTGAATTTTTGCCGTTTCTATAGTTACATCTGTCCCACCATTTTGTAAAGGTCCTGAGTCAGTATTGGGGTACAAGCCTTGAGTCACCTTCCAGTGACGACTTCTGGATACATAGTTCGCGGTAGAAGTTGATGGAATCGTACGGCTTGGGCCAGGTGTCTCAAATTGTTCCATCACCATCATCAAAAACTGTCCCGCAGGAATAGACAGGTTAGTAGTTCTCACACTCAACTGAATTCTTCGGTTCGCATTCGATCCTCCAATGTATGTATTTCCTTTACCAATGGGGAAAAACTTAAAGTTAGCAGAGGTAGTAGCATCAGAATATAAATGTCCACAAGGCCCATCAATATAACTTGAGCTTGTTACCAAAGGTAAGTTACTGTTATCTCCAAAAATCAATTCCTTATCCTTGGCAGTCAGGATTTTACCATTGATAATATTCAACTGTTGGTTAATCTGCATACGTGAACCTGTCTCTAATATACCCGTCGGCTTTTGTACAATTACACTATAAAATTCCTGAGGTTCATTCAATGGTACTTTGGTTACAGTTTGCGTAATAGAACCTCCATTACCAAACTGTACAGTTCCTTGTTTAGGGTCAAAGGTTCCACTATTCGACCAATTTCCTTCTATGGTAATTTGGCGGTTGTTATTAGATGGACTCAAACTAGCTCCACTTGCGATGGTCAAGTTTCCTTCTACATATAGATCAGAACCCAAGTCTGTAATACCTTGACTAAACAGAATATTAGAAAACCTAGATCCTCCACCATTGGTTACTGTTCGGGTAAAACTTTGGTTAAAGTCCACTGTCATTACACTAGAACTGGGATTAAAACTACCATCATTGTTCCAACTTCCTCCTACACTAAGTGTAGTTCCTGCATTTGGGTTTACAGTTACATCAGAAGCAATTACCACATTTTCCAGAATCGTCATATCCTGTTGCATATTCACTGTAATTGCTCGAGTGGCATTAGTAGCATTGGGGTCTGGTAAAGACGATTCAATGGTTAAACTTCTACAAGTGATTGGCTGTGTTGCTGGATTTAAATCAAAATCAATCGTAAAAGTCGCTGGAGCCACCACATCAGGAGGGCCAGCAGCTACATTCCATTGTAACTGTAATAAGTCAAAACTAATAATTACTTTATCACCTGGTCCTGGAACTCCATCAGGTCGCCAGTTTTGTGGATCACTCCACGAGGTACCCGTAGAAGTTGGTCCTCCATCCCAACGCTTTACTCCTTCAGAACGCCATACGATCATACTATCCGTCTCAATTCCATCTGGGTTATAAATAGCCGTTGGGTTGTTGGCTGCTCGAGTTGCAATCGCTGCTTCATCATCAAAATCTTCTCCTGAGAATGTTCCCAAAGCATCTTTGATAATAATTCGTCGATACCCATTATTATTAGTTGTTGTTCTCCTAATATTTGCGGCAGTACTTCCTGGATTCTTCGGAAATACAATATTATATATAGTATCTATTCTAGGGTTGGTGTTATAATCGTGAGTTACCCCAGCTGGTAATGTGCTTGTATATGTATTTGATCCATCTAATGTGGTGCTTGCATTTCTACTATAGACATTATTACCAGCCCGGTTAAAAGTAAATATATTACTTGCAATGGTAATAAAAGCACCTCCATCAACCCCATCGGTAAATATACCATCACTAAAAGTAGCTACTGGAAAAACCTGTTGGGTTGGTATTGTAATTTGATCAACTGAGGTAGCAGTCAAATAAGCATCTATTGAAGCAGTTGTGGTAGGGGTTCCTAAGCCTACAACCGCGGTTAAGTCTATAGTGGGTGTAGAGGTATACCCTCCTCCTCCACTAGTTGTATTGACATTGGTAATTACTCCACCAGATACAACAAATTCTACTGTAGCATTCGGGCTTCCTCCTGGTACAGAATAAGAATGAGTACCATCTGTATAACCTGCACCACCATTAAAAATTACAACTCTATCGAATGTGGTAGCAGTCAATTGCGCGCTACCAGAAGCACCTGTACCGCCGCCACCAGAAACTAACACAGTAGGAGTTTGAGTAAAACCTGTTCCTCCAGAAATAGTATTGGATATTGTCAAATTTACTGTGGCTGCAGAAGTAGGAGCTCCCAAACTTGATAGATCTAAGGTAGGTGTAGCAGTATACCCTGTACCAAAACTGGAAATACTAGCCGCGGTAATTATACCACTATTCACTGTTACAATGACTGACCCATTGGTAGTTCCCCCAGTTACGGTGATAGGAAAGTTTCCATCAGTAGGATAACCAGTACCTCCACTTACAATATTAACAGTACTTAACGTATTTCGCTTTGTATAACTTGTTACCACATCTCCAGTAAGAACTGCCTCAAAATCAGCTCCTGAACCACCACCTCCAGCAACTGTTACGGAAGGAGCAGATGTATAACCACTACCTCCTCCTCCATAAGTAATGGTACCTGGACTTTCAGTTTTAGCATTGGTTTGTAAGTTTACACCATTAGCATCTAGTGATTCTATCAGATAATAACGGGCTGAAATAGTTCCAGTAATATTGAATGAATAGCTTCCAGTAGATCCTTGACGAGTCAAGCGAGCATACTTTGCACTTTCACCAATAATTTTAATTTTTCCACCATCATTTATAGTCAAGGTCTCACTTGCTTCCATAGCCAGTGTACCTCCTGCTTTCACATCTAATATACCTCCATTATTAACATTGGTACGACCAAAGTTAGCTGTAATCCCATCTGGCACATTTAGTTGGCAATTATTATTTATGGCCAATACTGTTAGAATAGTCCAGTTGTCTACCAAACTATATTCGGTCACAGCACCTAAGCCATTATCGTTAAAATTTACTGTAGTAAAGTTTTGTCCGTTGGTTTGTATTTGTTTGGCAGTGGTATTGCCTGGCTCAAAATTAAAAGAGCCATTACCCGCATTGGCCATCGTTCCGCCAGAGTTAAGCCAATTTCCTTCCATAAAGAAATCACTATTCCAGGGAAAGATATCTCCTCCCGTTTGCACCACATCTCCTCTGATTCTAATATCAGCTCCACCTGCATTACCACGAAACAACCCGCCTTGCACATCTAAATTACCATTGAGTGTCACAGCACCTCCACAAAATACGTCTCCAGTTTTAGAGGAAGCAACCTCCAGAGTATACAAAGACTCTCCTCGTAAAGTTACACGTTGACGTTGGTCACCCACACAAGCTAGTACAGAAGTTCCTTCAGTAAAAGTCACTGCGTTATTGTCAAAATTGATTGTACCTCCTACTTCTATCCTACATTGATTTGGAGCTGCATCACTATGAATACTAATGGCACCATCATCATCAATCATAAAATCTCCCCCTACCTGAAATAAAGTAACTCCTGATGTAATATTCAGCGTTCGATTTGCAGATCCAGTGATACCAGTAAATGTTGTTCCAGCAAAATTTACTCTTATTGTTCCCTGGAGTGTTATGTTATTTACATCCAGGTTACAATCATTATCCGCTCCTAAAGGAATAATTACATCCACTGCGGTGTTACCCGTAGAGCCAGGTACAAACCCCAGAGCTCCTCCTGAATCATTGATCCAGTTTAAAGGATTGTTCCAGGAAGTAGGATCTCCCGTACCTGCGCCTCCTTTCCAAATACACTTTGTAAATGTATTCCAAATAATTCTGTCAGGATCACCTGCATCACTATAAGTACCCCGATCATAAATTTCTCCTACCCCTGCCGCAGCTGAATTCCCAAGTGCATTGGTCATAACAATTGCCCCCTGAATATTATTCCTTACGATGGTATTTCCAGTACCACCTCCAAAAAAGAAACCATCAATGGTAATTGTACCAAAACCAGTCGCTCCAGTGCTTGGGTCTACATATTCGGGTGCATTGGTAGCTTCAATTGGAATCGTCATATTAAGCGTAAGCCTATTTGGCATACGTCCAAAGCTAAAATTATTTACCGGGTCAAGTGTAGCTCCTTCGTACACCTTAAATCCTCCACTACTATTTGACCCTCCTGTAGTATTATCAGTAGCAACTCCTGTATTAGGCAATGAGTATCCATCCATAGTAGGGTCTTGTAAAGCACCCTTGGTATCATTATTATTCCCTCTCATTGCAAAGAAATCACCATAAATTACCGAAACATAACAACCACTGTAAGCTGCAATACGATAGTTTCCAGTATCTCCTCTACTAAAAAATACTGGTCCTCCATTCGAGCCTGCAATGATAATAGAACCTCCATTACGGCCACGAATTCGTACATCATCGTGCATACGGAATTCCGCATTAGATTCAGCCCTAAGGGTACCAAACGTATTTAGCTCATCGTCAGGGTTATCCCCTAACAATACTTTATTACTCAATAAATTAAATATAGTATTTTTATGAATGGTAATATCTCCTACGATCCTTACTCCTGAAGCTAGCTCCACATTGGTATCGGTATCGTTCGCTCCGTTTAGATTATTGTTGTCCAGGATAACCACATAAGGAAGTACCATTCCCGAACCTTCAGTCAACTCATCTGCAGCATCGTTACGAAGTGTATACCTCCCACGAATAGTTTGAGTATTTACTGACCCATTACTAGCACCATTAAATATAAGCCAGGGGCGTTGATTGTCAGTAGCATTAGTATTAGTAATAATAGTAGTAACTCCTATATAAAACCCTCGGCGATCTGCGTCGTTACGAGGTTCTTCCGTATTTTCGTCAAACAAATCCCCTCCTAAATGCAAGGCAAGTGTATTGGCTGTGGCATCAGTATCAAACAAATCCAAACTAGCTCCATTACCGCTCCCTAATGGCCCAGCATCCGATATAGTCAAATTTCCTCTCACATCAATGTCGGCATCAGGTACTGCCCAGGAATAGCCTCTTGGGTGAGTTGGACTTCCATCAGCCGTTGTTACTGCGGTAGTAGTATTAACCACATTTTTTATTAGTAAAGATCCACTAATAATTGTCAGGTTTCCCGTATTAGCCACTTCTAAGTCACCATTAGCAGTAACTACCCCCACATAAATTGGTGTGGGATCAGTTGTGTTATTATTAGTCACAGTAGCCTCATTTGTTTTCGTAATGAGCATTTCATCTACTGCGTCTGTAACAAAAAGATCTTGATTAGTAAATGGATTGGTTCCTGGGGAGGTATTGTAGGTAGTAAAAGTAGTGTAAGTATTCCCAAAACCATTATTATTGGTATAGGTAGAGTTGGTACCAAGGCGAAAGTCCAAATTAAACCTTCGGTTAATAGTCGACCCTTCTTTAGAGATTCGGGAATTATTGGTAAAATCTCCTCCAACTTCCAGTACGTTGGTTCCCAATACTATAATAAAGTCTCCGTTGTTTAAGAAATTACCATTTACCCTGGTTTCCTCAGTATTTCCCAGGTAAGTTCCACCAGCGTTGATAGTTAAATCGCCATCAATCTCTAAAAATAATGCTTCCTGGCTTAGGCCTTTTCCTCCAAGGTTATGCAGGCCTCCACCACTTTGAATGGTAATGCTTTTGGCTCGAGGCAAGGTATTGATACTACCTACTACAAACTCATCTGGGATATAACAAACAGGAACACTACCAGGAATGATTACATCAGTCGTGGCATCGGGTATACCGCCAGGCGGGAGCGTACCACTGGTTAATGTCCAGTTAGCGGCTACATACCAACTATTATCAGTTAGATTGTTATAAACCCCGCTAGTTTGGGGGGTGATGGTTTGCGGGTTCCAGGTCAATGTTGCCTGGGCCTGAGTCATTATCGAAAAGAATAGTGTATAGCAAAAAATGCTAAAAGGTTGAATAAAGTACTTTAATCTCATAGTTGAAACCTCAATTATTTGCCTTATGTAGTATTATTACAAAACAATGTTCGTAAATGTTAATCATATATTCTATTAACTGTAGATAGGTAAATTACCTAATCTACATTTTTTTAAACGAACGAGGAAAAAACTATGTTTTTGAATGTAAGTTTAAGTGATAAAGCAGTTTTTTATGTTTTTTTTAGGGAAAATTGTAAAAAACTTACACAAAACCTAAAGGGGTATAATTATTAAATTCAGGAAAAATTTTATCGATTTGCCTACTTCTCATACGTTTTTGCAAAACTTCACTTAGCACTGTGCGGTAATCGGTAGTTACATCCAAATCTACTCTTTTATCTAGTTGCTCAGTAGCCAACCCAGGCCATTTTCCATAAATCTTACCTCCTTTTACATTACCTCCTAATGCCAGTGCAATTCCTCCGTGTCCATGGTCAGTTCCATTGCTTTTATTGGCCTTGAGTCTACGTCCAAACTCACTCATTACCAACACTGTAAGCCTTTTATGATAAGCCGATAAATCATTGTAAAAAGCTGCCAATGACTGAGATAGGCCCTCAGTCTTTCGTGGAAAATGCCACGCCTGATTTTCGTGAGTGTCCCATCCTCCAAAACTCACTGTAGCTACCTGTAAGCCCACATTCATCTTTATAATTTGAGCAATAGTCTGGAGAGATTTACCCAAACCACCAGCTTGCCATCCTTGTGGATATTTTGCACCATTTGCAGGCTGATACTTTTTAGGGCGGCCTTTGCTATCTTTAGCTATCTTTTGATTAATATACTTTAGAGTAGAAAGAGTACTTTGTGCTGTTTCATGCAGTAAAGTATCTCCCTGATACATTGTTTTTAGGATGCCTTGAAGTCTTGGATCACCATTGACTTTAAAATCATTCAAGCTTTTAATAGAAGCTGCTATATTACTTCCTACAAAGGATTTAGGCAGATTGGTTTCCGCAGCCACTGCGGGCAACATTCCTTCTAATTGGGTTGTTTTTAGGTAGCGGGCAAGCCAGCCATCAGTACTATTCTTTTTCTGATTGATGCCTCGCTCTATCATATCCATGGCATCAAAATGACTACGAGTACCATTGGCTAATCCACAAGCATGGACAATGGCTAAATTATTACTATTATATAATTCATGTAATGCCTTGGCCTCATTGTGTAATCTAAAATCTTGATTATTCAGCCCATTTTTCAATCTAAGTCCTTGATTTTTACCGTTATCTGTAACCCTCAAAAACGCGGGACGTGCTGCTACATAATTTCGGTCATCCACTGGTGCTACCAAATTAAGCGCATCACAACCACCTCGCAAAAACACAAAAACAAATATGTCCTGTTGAGCATTAGGCTCAGGCGAAAAGGCAAAACTTTCTATTTGGCTTCCAGCCATAGCAGTAATTGCGGCACTACAGCCTACTACAAATTCACGACGGTTCATATCTATTTCAATTATTAGGTACTAGATAATTTTAGCAAGTTGTATTCATGCAATATAACTTAACATTCTATACTGCAAATACATTTAATGTAAAAAATGTTGTAATTAGTGGTTCTGAATGAGGATATACTTTTATGAACAAAACTCAGTTTATCATCGCTGCTCCTAGTAGTAATGGAGGAAAAACCACATTTACACTAGGGATTTTAAGAGCATTACAAAAAAGAGGCATATCTACTCAGCCTTTTAAAGCAGGCCCTGATTATATAGATCCCAAATTTCATGAACTAGCTTGTGGTAAAACAGGAATCAATTTAGATATTTTTATGATGGGGGAAGAGCATATCAGAGAAACCTATGCTCACTATATTCAAAAATCACAAGTAGCCTGTGTAGAAGGGGTAATGGGTTTATTTGATGGAGCTATTAAAGCACAAGGAAGTACGGCTCAACTTGCCAAACTATTAAAACTACCTGTTATTTTGGTTGTGGATGCCAAAGCAACAGCCTATTCAGTTGCTCCTTTGCTCTATGGGTTTAAGAACTTTGATCCAACAATAGATATTGCAGGTGTTATCTTTAATAGGGTCAATACCTCTAGTCACTATCAATTTTTAGTTGATGCTTGTCAAGATGTAGGCGTTACTCCTTTAGGACATCTTCCATTTTTAGAAAACTGTACAATTCCATCCAGACACTTAGGGCTTTCTCTTGCCGAAATAGATAAATATCAAGCAACAATAGATAACCTGGCCATTGCTTTGGAAAAATATGTTGATATAGATAAGCTTTTGGAAGTTTGCCAGCGACCAACTAAACCTGTAAACGATTACTCCGTAACCGAGGCCTCTGATGCTAATTTTACTACTGCTGTCGCAAAAGACGAAGCTTTTAATTTTTGCTACCCTCAAAATATTCGTGCACTTAAACGTAAAGGCAAAGTAGTATTTTTTAGTCCCCTTCGTGATTCTAAAATCCCTGAAGCAAATTTGATATATCTTCCAGGGGGATACCCCGAATATTACCTGGAGGCATTGTCTAAAAATGTTTCTATGCAAAAAAGTATATATGAGTACGCCAACTCATCAGGTAAAATTATAGCAGAATGTGGTGGACTTATGTATTTGGGCCAAGCTATTATCGATAAAGAAGGTAAAACACACCCTATGACACATGTTTTTGATTTTAAAACAAGTATGGAACAAATGAAGCTTCATTTAGGGTATCGTCATATACAAGTACAGGAGCTAGAATTGAAAGGGCATGAGTTTCATTATTCAAACATGATAGAAAGCAAAAATACTCCTACTATTGGTACTATTACAAATGCTCGCAATCAAGCTGTTAAAACTTTTATGTATCAGTATAAAAGCGTATTAGCCTCTTATGTACATCTCTACTTTGGCACTGATCAACTATTGGAAATAGTATTGAATTTAAGGAAGCAAAGTTCACTAAATCAAATTTCTAACAGCCAATAAATACTTATTCTTGAACAGTTTAACCGAGGAAATAAAAAAGCACTTACTATTAGATATAGTTAAGTGCTTTATAAAGTTATTTTGAGTAAACCTTAGTATTGGTCTACAGCTGAAAAAAAGAAGTTCCCTTCTATTGCAGCATTCTCGTCTGAGTCAGAACCGTGGATCGCATTTGCCTCAATAGATTCAGCAAACAATTTGCGAATGGTTCCTTCTGCAGCTTCAGCTGGATTAGTAGCTCCAATCAATTTACGGAAGTCTTCCACTGCGTTGTCTTTCTCCAAAATCATAGGGATAATTGAACCAGAAGACATGTAATCACACAAATCACTGTAAAAAGGTCTTTCTTTGTGAACCTCATAAAATTTTCCAGCAGTTTCTTTGGTCATTTGTGTCATTTTCATAGCCACAATGCGGAAACCAGCCTCTTCAATCATTTTGATAATTGCCCCGCTATTACCAGCAGATACAGCGTCAGGCTTAATCATCGTATAAGTTCTGTTGTTTGCCATAACAGTAAAAAAATTGACATTTTTTAATATCGGGCAAAATTAGAAACTTTTTCATTACCACTATCCTAAAAGCCGAAAAGGTCGAAAAATTTATTTTTTTAAAATCTTTTGGGCTATTTTTGCATTCTATAATTCAAAGAAAAGCAACTGAACATCAATAAAATAAAGAGATTAATCAAATTAATCTTAATGGAGCAATAATCAATGCAAAACATTGAAGGATTCAAGAAAATGATGAGCTCTCCTCAAAAGATAACCATTATTGCTCATCATACTCCAGATGCTGACTCACTAGGCTCATCATTAGCACTAGCCAGCTATCTTAAGAAAAAAAATCACCAGGTACAGGTTTTGAGCCCCAGCAATTATCCCGTCTTTTTGGATTGGATGACGAACAGTGATGATGTGATCATCTACTGGTCTAAGACTCAAAATTTATGTAAAAGGCTAATTACCGAAGCAGACGTTGTTTTTTGTGTCGATTTTTCTTCTTATGGTCGTTTGCAAGGCTTAGAACCTATGGTAAAAGAAGCTTCGGGAAAAATAGTAGTTATTGACCATCATTTAAAACCTGATATTAAAGCTGATTTTCAGCTTTGGGATGTAAATGCAGCAGCCACTGCCGAGCTCATCTATGATTTTATCCAACTAATGGGGGATGAAGATTTGATTGATGTAAGGATGGGTGAATATATTTACGCTGGTTTAGTGACTGACACCTCCTCTTTTAAGCACCCTTCTACTACTAAGAAAAGCCATCTCATTACAGCCCAACTTATGGACTTAGGAGTAGAGACCAATCGTATACAAAGGCTTATCTATGATAATAATACTGAAAGCAAATTGCGGTTTCTGGGTTACGCGCTAAGAGAAAAATTAATGGTTCTGCGGGAATTTCGCACTGCTTATTTTACGATTAGTATTGAAGAACAAGAACGCTTTAATCATCAACCAGGAGATACTGAAGGACTGGTTAATTATGCGCTCTCAATTGCAGGGATCTTATTTGCAGTGATAATTATCGAGAAACCTGACATTGTCAAGCTATCATTTCGTTCGGTAGGTAAATTTGCAGCGAATGAGTTTGCCCGGAAACATTTTAATGGTGGTGGACATCAAAACGCAGCTGGTGGTGTATCTAATCTTCCAATGGAAGAAGTTCAAGAAAAGTTGTTAAGCCTATTGCCAGAATATAGAAATGAATTAATGCAACAAGAAATATGGTAAATGTATCCTATTTATGGTATAGTATTTTAATGTTCCTTGTAATGCTGGCAAGTTGTACCTCTGGTGAATATGAAGAAAGCAAGACTAAAAAAGGCTGGGTAAAATCTAATAAAACTCAAACCACCAAATCAGGAATTAAATATCAAGTATTGCTTCGGAAGAAGAATAGCAATAAGCTATCGTCAGGTTTGAATGTTACCTATCACCAAGTGATTCGTAATCACAAAGACTCTATATTAAGTACCACCTACCCTTATGGTCCCAAAAAACAAATTCCATTTGAGGGCCCTTACTTTCTAGGTTACTATAAGGAAATGTTTCAAATGCTATCTGAAGGAGATAGTGTGCATTTTACAGTTCCCTGTAATCTATTAATTTCTAAAAAAAACCCTCAACTTCCTTCTTTCTTAAATAAGAATGAAACTATTCGATACATTATAAAAGTTTTAAAAATAGAAAGTCGGGATGCTATAAAAAAAGAACTCGAAAAAAACAAGCAAGCCCAACTTGAAATAGAAGATAAAATTATAGCTGATTATTTAGCTAAAAACACCTCAATTTCTCCTCAAAAAACTCCCGAAGGGTTTTATTATTCCATTGACCAAAAAGGCGCTGGCAAAAAACCTCAAGGAGGAGACACAGTCAGTGTACACTACGTAGGGATGTTATTGGATGGGACTGTTTTTAGCTCGATACAAAAAGGAGAAACTTTTGAGTTTCCTTTGGGTCAAAAACCACCTGCCGTAATTCCTGGATGGGAAAAAGCCCTCACATTAATGAATAAAGGCTCTAAAGGTACATTTATATTTCCTTCTCACCTGGCTTATGGCAATAAAGGTTCTCAAGATGGAGTTCCGCCCAATGCCGTAGTGGTATTCAATGTTGAATTAGTCGATGTTAAGTAGAATTGTTTATTTGTGAGAAAATAAAATTATGAAAAAGTTTTTTTTATTGATGAGTGTTGCGATTACCAGCTTCTTAATGTCTGCCTGTAATCCGTTTACTGAAGAAACAGAACAAGAAAAACAAGATAGGTTAAATGAGCAGGAAATTTTAGACTATTTACAAGCCAATAACCTTACTGCTCAAAAGACCGAAAATGGTGTATACTATATTATTACTAAAACAAACGCTGCTGGACAGATTCCTGAACTTGGTGATCTAGCAGAGATGCATTATGTAGGTCAATTATTGAATGGTACAATTGTAGATAGTACGTCTCCCTTCTTGAATGAACCTAAAACCTTTATTTTTGATAATGTTCCTAACACCAGTGAAGTTTTAATCGGACTTGAAAGTGGTGGCACTCTTTTAAAAGAAGGAGAAGAAGCTACATTTTTAATTCCATCTCGTCTGGCATTTGGAAGCCGAAGTAATTCTATATTACCACCATATTCAGTGCTTAGATATGATGTTTCTTCATTTAAGGTAAAAGATGAACAAGAGCAAATTACTGAATTTATAGCAGCTGATACCCTCACAAACTACTCTGGGATTGATTCTGTTATCACTGCCTACATTAAACAAATACCTGATTCCCAAAATGCCAAAGTTGCGGCTCCTGATAGTATTGTTACTGTGGATTATACTGGACGTTTTCTTAACGGGACTATATTTGACAGTGGTACTGATTTTATTTTTACAGTAAGAAGTAAAGATGATCGTTCTAATGCTCAGGTAATTGAAGGTTGGGACAGAGCACTTAATGGAATGAAAGTAGGAGATAAAAAACGTATCTTACTCTATTCTTCTTTAGCTTATGGCTCTCAGGGTAATACTGCTGGTTCAGGCAACATCCCACCTTACTCTGTCTTATGGTTTGATATAGAATTAAAAGACGTCAGGTAATATGAAACTTTGCTTCGCTACTCGTAATGCCAACAAAATAAAAGAAATAAAAGACAAACTTGGAGATGCATTTGAGATTGTCAGTCTTGAAGACATCCAATGCAAAGAAGAGCTTCCTGAAACTACTGGTACTATTGAAGGTAATTCAGCCCAAAAAGCTCAATTTGTATGGGAGCATTACAAAATTAATTGTTTTGCCGACGATTCTGGTCTGGAGGTAGACGCATTGAATGGTGCTCCTGGGGTAGATTCTGCTATGTATGCAGGTGTTCATGGTGATAGCGAAGCAAACATTAAATTGTTACTAAAAAATTTACAAGGAACAATTCACCGCAAGGCCCATTTCAAAACTGTTATCACCTTAATTCTCAATGGTGATACGCACCAGTTTGAGGGTACTATAGAAGGCTCAATTCTACCAGAAACAAAAGGTCAAGAAGGATTTGGTTATGACCCAGTATTTTTGCCCAAAGGTTATCAACAGACCTTTGCTGAGATGTCCTTGGAAGAAAAAAATAAAATCAGCCACAGAAGTTTGGCTACAGAAAAGTTGATTCAATTTCTTCAATCCACGCCCTAACCTCTTTTATATACAAGAAATACTCACATCAAGCGCTATTATTAGTCTAAATATCTTAATTTTGTTGCATGATGGCGGCAAATAAACCTTTTATTATAGGAGTTACTGGAGGAAGTGGAGCTGGTAAAACCTTTATTCTCAATAAATTATTAGAAAACTTCAGTACTGAAGAAGTCTGTTTAGTATCTCAGGATCACTATTATCACAATCGTGATCTACAACCCAAGGATGTAAATGGTGTGAGCAATTTTGACACCCCAGAATCTATTGATTTGGATCAGTATTTTGAAGATATTAAGCAATTGTCTGAAGGAAAGACAATTTTCAAGAAAGAATATACTTACAATAATCCCAGTGTTACCCCAAAAATACTGGAATTCAACCCAACTCCAATCATTCTTGTTGAAGGGATTTTTATTTTTTATCATAAACCCCTCAATCGTTTAATAGATTTAAAGGTATTTATAGATGTAGAAGATCACATTCGGCTTAAGCGTCGTATCATTCGTGACAACGAAGAACGAGGTTATGGTCTGGAAGATGTACTTTACCGCTATGAAAATCATGTAATTCCCACCTATAAAAAGTATATTGCACCCTACAGATACGATGCTGATATCATTCTCCCGAATGGTAATCGTATTGAAAATGCTTTGAATGTTTTGATTACCTTTCTAAAAAGTAAAATATATCATTATGAATAAATTTGCTGTGGTGGGTATGGGGCAGTTTGGGATTGCCATCGCACAATCTTTGGCCAGTAGAGGAGCAGAAGTTTTGGCAATTGACAACAAGCCTGAACGCACAGAATATATTAAGGATGAAGTGGCTCATGCGGTTACATTAGATGCAACTGACCTTAAAGCACTTCAGGCACAGAACATCCAGGATGTAGATGCTGTAATTGTAGCAATTGGTGAAGATTTTGAATCACTACTTATGAGTACGGTTCAATTGATGGAACTTGAAGTAGGTCGTATCATCGCCAGAGCAGCCAATGCTCAGCAACGAATGATTTTACAGAAACTAGGTATCAAAGAAATTTTATCTCCTGAAGAGGAAGTAGGTAAAAACCTGGCAGAGACCTTACTTAACCCTAGTATCCATTCATTTTTACCTCTGCCTGATGGTTATAAAATTGTAGAAGTGAATACTCCAAAACGAGTAACGGGACGTTCAATTGCTGATATTGATTTGCGCAAGAAATACAACTTAAACCTCATCACTATCAAAAGGATGTTTGAAGAGGTACAAGGTGGCAAAAAAGTAAAGCAAGAACATATTATCGGGGTACCAAGAGCAGATACGATTTTGTACGAAGAAGATATTATTATTTTGCTAGGTAAAGCAAAAGATGTAGAGCGTTTTATTCAATTAAATCAATAATAGAGCAATCAAGTCATTCAAATAAAATGCTCAAATGAAGTTAAAAACATAACTTCATTTGAGCATTTTACATTTATATACAATTGCTTTCAAATAATCTTACTTATAAAAAGATATTCCAAGTGAAATCTCTAAGCGTGAAATATCAGATAACAAAGTTTCGTTAATACTGGTCAATTGCTGAGAGTTTGCTCCTTCTACATCGAACGTCTTCAAAGCTCCCATTGTATAAGTTAAAGATAAGCTTGCAGCAAAGTTTTTGCTAAACATCCAATCCCATCCTGCGGTCCAGCTGAGTCCTAACGCATTTGATCTTGCTTCAAAACTCTGTCCAAAGAAATTCAAGCTATTCATATAGTCCATATATCCCATAGCAAAACCCAGGGTATAGACATTTTTAGCATTACTGGATAGAATTCGAGTAGTAAAAGAAGGCCCGTAAAAACGTGCCACCAGGCTTTCGGCATAGTCTTGCTCTACTGTAGCCCCAGAGCCATTACTCGCCGCCACTGATACAGTAGTAGACCCACTAGTACCAAATGAAGAATATTTAAGCCCCCAGCCTACAAACTCACTGGTAAAATAATGTATGTCTGCGCCGAACTGAATACCAGAACTCATTTTATCTCTAAGCCCTTGCAGATCAGCATTGCTTTCTCCTGTGCTATTAGCAGTTAAAAATGCCATCCCTCCTCTAATACCTATTCGGAGCTTGTTATGATCTTCGAGGTATTTAATCTCATCTTTTTTGGGTTGATTTGGAGTGGTGGTCTGTGCAAAAATAATGTTCGTAACAAATAGTAAAACGAAGGTAGTGTGTAATTTCATATTGCCTAAGAATACGTTAATGAGGTGAAATAATACTTGTGTGATTTATAGCTTGGTTTATTATGTGACTCTTTTATATTAGAATACCACTATATTATCTTTCTTTTATGTTAAAGCTAAAGAAAGTATCTAAAGTCATTAACCATAATTTAGCAATAAAAGTTAATGCTTCCCTCATTTTTTTATTAAAAAACCTGATTTTTTACCAGCAATAAGACTAAAAACCAAATTATATTTTAAAGAATACCCTATTACAACTCTATATGTTATTTTTTTCTTAAAAGGATTAACGATCTTCTAACAGCAAGCAAATAGCTAACAATTATCGTATAACTATTTGCTTGTGTAAACTTTAGTATTTCTCGTGAAAATATTCCTGACTTCCTTTCACTTGTTTCATTTTATTCATTGCTTCATTGGCTCGCAGTTCAACTCGCCTAATTTTACCACTAATGGTTTTAGGAAATTCGTCTACAAATTCAATAATTCTAGGAATTTTATAGGTAGCTAAGTTTTTGCCTGAAAATTCAAACAGTTCTTTAGCCAGATGCTCAGAAGGTGCCACTCCTTCTTTCAATACCACAAAAGCCTTTACAGCGGCTCCTCGGAGTTCATGAGGGCTTGCCACTACTGCTGACTCTATTACTGCTTCGTGTTCTATAAGTACACTCTCAACTTCAAAGGGGCCTACTCGATAGTCAGAAGCCTTGATTACATCATCGTCACGCCCCACAAACCAAATGTATCCCTCCTTATCTTTGTAAGCCTTATCACCTGTATAATATAATCCATGTTTAAATACCTTTTGCTTCCTCTCTTCATCCCCCATATATTCTTTAAAAATTCCATTTACATTTCCTTCTGGGTTTACCACACAAATATGGCCTTCTTCCAATGGTGGTAATTCGTTACCATCATCATTCGCAATGCGGATGTCATACATAAAAGTTGGCTTCCCCATAGATCCATATTTTACTTCGGCACCTGGAACATTCGCCACCAAAGCAGTGGTTTCGGTTTGTCCATAACCATCCCTTATCAGTGTGCCAGTACCTTGTTTCCACTTTTCAATTACATCAGGATTTAGAGGTTCTCCTGCCGCTACACATTGTCGTAGTTTAAAATCATATATAGATAGGTCTTGTTGAATCAGCATTCTTAAAACAGTGGGAGGGGCACAAAAGGTAGAAATACCATAATTGGCGACTGCTTCTAACTGTTCAGTAGGGACAAATTTACTGACATAATTTGCAAAAATCGTCGCCCCCATTACCCAAGGGGCAAAAAAGCTACTCCAGGCAAATTTTGCCCAACCAGGCTGCGAAATGTTATAATGAACATCCCCAGGACGTACACCGACCCAGGAAGCAGTACTCAAATGTCCCAGTGGATAGGTTAAATGTGTATGAGTAACTACTTTAGGCATACCAGTAGTACCCGAAGTAAAAAACAAAAATAAAGGATCATCAGCCTTGGTAGTAGCGGCCTCTGCCGATGTGGATTGATCATAAATTTCTTCAATAGAATGCCACCCCTCTAGATCCCCATCTAATATAATCTTGAGCGTAATTTTTTTACTACCATCCTTTTTCAATAATTCCTGCTCTGCTTCTTCTATTTTTTGTGCATTTTCCAAATCAGCGATTACGAGCTGAGGCAATAAGGTTTCAAATCGATATATAATATCTCTCACCGCTAATGTAGTAGCTGCAGGAATAAGCACCATTCCTCCTTTAATCGCTGCCAGGTACCCTATCCAATTAGCTGGTAATAACGGAATTTGGGTATACATATAATTACTTTGGGTAACTCCATGAGCTCTCACAAAATTTAAAAATTGATTCGATTCCTCAGAAATTTGACGAAAGGTATAACGCTTTTCCTGTTTCTGTTCCCCAACATTACTTACCCAAATCAAGGCCTCAGATTCCCCATAATCTTTGAGGTTCATTCCCTCAAATACATCTACTACCCAGTTAAAATATTCAGGCTTATCTACAGAAAGTGTATTTAGTTGGTCAAATTTTTCCTGAGCAATCAAATTGCGAGCTTCGCGATAAAAATCTATGATATTCATAAGTAAAGAAAGGCTTATTTACGTTTGAAGTAGTCTCCTTCAATATCCAGCTTTTTTTATTTCTTTACCAAGAATGAATATAATTTTTTATAGCTAAACAAAACCGATATACAAAAAAAGCCAGGACATTTGTCCCGGCTTTACATCTATATAAAAAGTGATTCTTACGAAAAATCAGCAAACTGATTATTTCTTATCACCGTCAACTTCTTCGTAATCTACATCAGTTACGTCATCAGCTTTGTTTTCACCACCTTCGGCGTTACCACCAGTATTTGGATCACCACCAGGCTGTCCTTCAGCACCAGGTTGTCCTTGTGCTTGATACATTTCCTGAGATGCAGCTGCCCAGGCATCATTCAAAGCTTTAGTAGCCAAGTCAAGACCATTTACATCTTTCGCTTCGTGTGCTTTTTTCAAGTCTTCCAAAGCAGATTCAATGGCTGATTTTTTATCAGCAGAAAGCTTATCACCAAATTCAGTCAATTGCTTCTGAGTTTGGAAAATCAAAGAATCAGCTGCGTTCATTTTATCGATACGCTCACGCTCTTCTTTATCAGAACTTTCGTTAGCTTTTGCTTCTGCACGCATTTTCTCAATTTCCTCCTGAGAAAGTCCAGAAGAAGCCTCAATGCGGATACGTTGCTCTTTACCAGTACCCTGATCTTTGGCTGATACGTTCAAAATACCATTGGCATCAATATCAAAGGTTACTTCTACCTTTGGCACACCACGAGGGGCTGGTGGAATACCATCTAAGTGGAATCGGCCAATTGATTTGTTATCTTTCGCCATTGGGCGCTCACCTTGTAGTACGTGAATATCTACTGAAGGCTGATTGTCAGCAGCTGTAGAGAAAGTCTCTGTCTTTTTGGTAGGAATAGTAGTATTCGACTCAATTAATTTAGTGAATACACCACCCAAGGTCTCAATACCCAAAGAAAGGGGTGTAACATCTAGCAACAATACATCTTTTACGTCACCAGTTAATACTCCACCTTGAATAGCAGCTCCAACTGCAACCACTTCATCAGGGTTTACTCCTTTTGAAGGCTTCTTACCAAAAAATTTCTCAACTTCTTCCTGAATTCTTGGAATACGAGTAGATCCACCCACCAAAATCACTTCGTCAATATCAGACGCGTTCAATCCAGCATCTTTTAAAGCTTCTTTACAAGGCTCTAAAGTACCACGAATCAAGTCGTCAGATAATTGCTCAAATTTAGCACGGCTCAACTGACGTACCAAGTGCTTAGGTACACCATCTACTGGCATAATATAAGGTAAGTTGATGTCAGTAGAAGTAGAACTAGAAAGCTCAATTTTAGCTTTTTCGGCAGCATCTTTCAAACGCTGCAATGCCATTGGATCTTTGCGTAAGTCTAAACCTTCGTCTTTTTTAAACTCTTCTGCCAACCAATCAATAATTCTTTCGTCAAAGTTGTCACCACCTAAGTGAACATCACCATTGGTAGACTTTACTTCAAAAACGCCATCACCCAACTCAAGGATAGAAATATCAAAAGTACCTCCACCTAAATCAAATACAGCGATTTTCATATCTTTATCGCGCTTATCCATTCCATAAGCCAAAGCAGCAGCAGTAGGCTCATTGATAATACGCTTTACTTCTAAACCAGCAATTTGTCCGGCTTCTTTGGTAGCTTGACGCTCAGAATCGTTAAAATAAGCAGGAACAGTAATTACGGCCTCAGTTACTTCCGTACCTAAATAATCTTCTGCAGTTTGCTTCATTTTTTGCAAAACCATTGCAGAAATTTCCTGAGGGGTGTACAAACGATCCCCAATACGAACACGGGGAGTGTCATTGGCACCACTTTCTACTTTGTATGGTACACGTCCCACCTCGTTGCTTACTTCCTGATAGCGCTTACCCATGAAGCGTTTGATAGAGTAAACAGTGTTTTGAGGGTTAGTAATAGATTGACGCTTTGCTGGATCACCTACTTTTCGCTCGCCCTTGCCTTGATCCAAAAATGCGACAATGGAAGGTGTGGTACGTCTTCCTTCACTGTTTTGGATAACAACTGGCTCAGAGCCTTCCATCACAGCGACACAGGAGTTGGTAGTACCTAAGTCAATACCTATGATCTTTCCCATTTTCTTAAATTATATTTTAGAGTATTATATAATATTTTTAATAATTTTTGATTACAAGTGTATATATTATGAGTATACACTCACATTAGGCTATGATGGGGTTTTAGTTATAGATTGTCTCTCTTGAATCCATCATCCACTCCTAAGTTTACACAGGGGTATGATCAATGCTTGTGCCAAGCCAGATATTGACATTAAACGTGTCAAAATGACACTTTCTTAAATGCTTTTTCGAGAAGTTCTGATATTTTTCGGACAGAATAGAATTTTATTGGTTTGATGTTTAAAAAAAGTGCGACAAAATTGACAATATAGAGACCAAGCAGTTACAAAGATTTTGAAACTTCCACGGTAGCCAAAAAATACTCCTCTCCTCTTTTCACAAAGATTATTACTTTTTTGGTCTCTTCCTTTAAATCATACAACTTACCATAAACCTCTGAAATATTCATGTCAGCAATCACTTTGTTATCAATTGCTATGATTTGATCGCCTTGTCTAAGTCCAGCCTTAGTTGCAGGAGAGTCTCTGCGAGTATAAGCAATATAATATGAGTTATAAGATGGTGGGCGGGCAATAATTTCTAATCCTATTCTATTGTATTCAAATGGCTTTTTGAAATGATAATTAGGCCTAATAATTAACCTGTGCCGTGGATAGTCTACAATGGTATGGAACCTTTTAATTAAGCCTAGACCGATGTTTCCATTACGTGGGGTAAATTGCTTCATAGAAACATAAGAAGTCGAGTCAGGAAAAGAGGCTATTACTCCTGGCAGACTATACTTGCCAAGCTTTATTTTCTTTATGCGGCCTAGCTTTCCTATCAAATTACCACTCAGCGTTGCCCCAAGGTGTGAATCTAGATTTTTATCTGGAACCTCAATACCAGGTGAAGAATTCGCGTAAAGTAATAATGCATGCCCCGCCCCTGTATCGTATACTAGTTTAATAGAGGTAGGCTTTTTATCATCCCGACAAATAATCTTCGCCTCGACAATAGGTTTTTGATCTTCAATTTTTATCGGTATAATGTCATCCTTTCGCCTTTTCTTATACTTAAATTTATTTGTATTATAAACTGTAAGTTGGCGTTTATCATAATTGATTTGCACTACAAATCGGCTAAAAAAATCATAACCAATCAAACCATGAATGGGCACTCCTGCATAACCAGATAGGTTTAACACATCTTCTTCTAACACAATGACATAATGCCTTTCAGCGATAATGTCTTTATATATCTGCATCGTTTTTATATTAGAAATATGTGCTTTAAGAATGGTGCGGTTTGAGACTCCTGCCACGTCTATTTGACGATACACAGGTAATCCCATTGCGAGGGCAACCGAAGGATCAGTAATCAAGGTATGTCCGACTCCAGTATCTAAAATAAAATTAAAAGGCTTGGAACCATTAATCCTGACTGGTATAATAATGAGATTATTATACTGCTTGAATATATATCGTTTTTTCTTGCGGTCTTTCTTAATAAATCGTAATCCTTGATAATCCTGGGCTTTTACCCCTGTTGTTACCAAAATAAAAACTAACAAAAACCAGGTTATATGTAGGTGTTTAGTCATGCTCATAAACTAAAACAGGTTTTTTGTACTTTAATAATATAATATAAGCTTTAGAAGTGATATAAACCAAAATACAATTACAGAAGTATCAATTAATAATTGAACTTATGCCTTGATTTATTTGATATTAGGTATACTTTATAGAAATGAATACTTTGAGCAATGATAACCACATGATGCGATAGAAAGCTTATTCCCCTATATCATTAACAATTAAATCTATCCTTTTTCGTTTTGTCTTGTTTTCGCTATATAACTAAAAAAGGGCTATCAATTAAGATAACCCTTCCTGTCATATTTATTAGCGCTTATGTCTCAAATTTTACAAGTTTTTCAGCAAAAAGTTTGTCATCATATTATATAAATGAGGACGAGCGTTTCCGCTATTGATACCATGTGCCCGATTAGGATAATAAAAAGACTGAAATTGCTTTCCTGCTCTGATTAACGCGTTTTGCAGCTCTACCGAGTTTTGAAAATGCACATTATCATCTCCTGTACCGTGTATCAGCAAATAATTACCTCTTAACTTCGCAACATGATTCAAAGGAGAGTTTTTGTCATATCCATCGGCATTGTCTTGTGGGCGCTGCAAAAATCGCTCGGTATAAATAGTGTCGTAAAAACGCCAAGTCGTTACAGGGGCTACCGCAATGGCCGTTTTAAATACGTCAGCACCTTTCATGATACACAAGGAAGACATGTAGCCACCATAACTCCACCCCCAAATTCCAATGCGCTTGTCATCTACATAAGGTAACTTGGCCAAGTATTTAGCTGCTTCAATCTGATCGGCAGTTTCATAATAACCTAATTGCTTGTAGGTCACGTGTTTAAAAGCACGACCACGTCCTCCTGTACCTCTGTTATCTACGCAAGCAATCATATAACCTTCATTTGCCAACATTTGATACCAAAAGAAATTACCAAAATCCCAACGGTTGGTCACCTGCTGAGAGCCTGGTCCACCATATACAAACATTAGCACTGGATATTTCTTATTCTTATCAAAATTAAATGGCTTAATCATCCATCCATTGAGTTCTACATTTTCTGAGGTTTTAAATTTAAAAAACTCTTTATAATTGATTTTATAATCCTTGAGTCTTGCTTTTAAACTTGCATTGTCTTCCAACGTACCCAGATTTTTACCAGAAGGAGCTTCATGAAGTGTTACTCGAGTAGGCATAGATGCAGAACTATAAGTATCCAGGTAATACTTAAAGTCTGGGCTAAAATTAATGCGATGAGTTCCTTTATCTTGCGTCAGGCGGGTTTTCTTTCTTCCTTTAATATCTATTCTATATAATTGACGCCCAAGTGGAGATGCCTCAGTAGATGTAAAATACAGCAATTTTCGCTTTTCATCTACCCCTTCAAACTCTCTTACTTCCCAATCACCTTTGGTAATCTGTCTTACCAACTTTCCACCCATGGTATAAAGATATATATGCTTAAAGCCATCTTTCTCACTGGTAAAAATAAATTCTTTACCATTATTCAAGTAAGTAAGGTCATCGGTAAATTCTACATCTACATAAGTGTTACTTTCTTCAGTTAATATTACTTTGGTTTTACCTGTAGTCACATCTCCGTGCAAGAGTTCTAATTTATTTTGTAGGCGATTTAAACGACGAATTGAAAGCAAGCCTGGGTTTTTGGTCCATTTTAAACGTGCGATGTAAATATCTTTTTCGGTACCAATATCCATGTTCCGAATTTTACCAGAGGCTACATCATACACCAAGATTTCAATCACTGAATTATCTTCTCCTGCTTTAGGGTATTTAAAACGGTAATCAATCGCATAAGGCTGTCTTTGTCCAGCCCATAGCTGCATATTATATTCTTTTACCTTGCTTTCATTAAATTTATAAAAAGCAATCTTTTTACTATCTGGCGACCAAAAAAATGCCTTACTAAATGATAATTCCTCTTCGTATACCCAATCAGCATTTCCATTAATTACATGGTTCCATTTACCGTCACTCGTGATCTGGGTTTCCTTCTTACTAGCCAAATCCACGACATACATATTATTATCTCTCACAAAAGCGACTTTATTTCCATCTGGAGAAAATGTCGCATGCATTTGTTTTCCAGGCGCATTAGAGAGCTTATTTAAACTTTTAGTCTTGATATCATACACATAATAGAATGACTTAGACGACCTACGATAAATAGACTCCGTTTTGGTAGCCAAGAGTAATTTATCCTCCTTAGAGCTTAAAGCATAGGAGTTAAAACGTATGGAGCTTCCATCGAAAAGTGTTGCGACAGCTTTTCTGGTTTTTATATCATATTTTTTTATTTGATTGTTTCTACTTGTGGTGTAATACCTGCCATCTTTCATCCAGTTTACCCCTCTCACTCCGCGAGCGTAAAACTTATATTGCCAGATATCATTCACTGATACCACTTTATTCTGAGCCGTTAAATCAGAAGCGGGTATCAACCCTGTGATCAAAAACCAGCTCCAAAGTATATGATACAATCGTTTTTTCATGTTTCTCTCGTTTGTTTACCAATTATTATTTTACGTAGACCATATAGTATATTTTATAGCCACATATTTTAAACAAATATAAAATCTTTTAACTAAAAACGTTGTTTTGCGTTTTACCTCAAGTAACTATACAATAAACACAACTATGATATGAACATTTTTACTACTATTAAAAAAGTCACCATTTGCACCTCACTTATTTTCGTTATCTGTTTATTTAATACTTCTACTACCTCCGCTCAAAAATATACCCCTCAAGCCAAAAAGTATTTCAAAGAAATTGCAATTGGCAGTGAATATGGAAGGGGTAAAAAAGTAGTCAAGTGGACAAAAAACATGAAAATATTTGTGATGGGTGAAAAAATCCCTGCAATGGAGCAGGAACTAGATAAGATCATTCAGGAACTCAATCAGTTGATTCGCCCAATCAAACTACAACGGGTATACAATAAATCACAGGCCAACTTTCATGTTTTCTTTGGGTCAGTCAATCAATATCTAAACAAAGTGGAAGGCAACGCCAGGCGATATGCGCGTAGAAACCTTGCCATGTTTTATATATATTATGGCAAACAAGGTACAATAAACAAAGGGAGCATGTATGTAGATACCTACACTATGAAAGCAAAAGAAACCCGTAAGCACCTTTTACGAGAAGAACTCACCCAGGCACTTGGCCTTATGAATGATTCATACAAATACCCAAAAAGTGTTTTTTATCAAAAGTTTTCCCGATCTACTACTTATACCAAAATAGATAAGCAAATCATTCGTTTGCTGTACAACAACCAAATCAGACCAGGTATGTCTCGCCAACAAGTAGAGCAAGTGCTAAAAAGACTGTAATAAATATTCTACAAATAATACAATTTGAAAGAATAGTACACATGATTGTATTAGTAGAACAAATTGGTAAGTTTGTCGAAATATAAACACAGTTCAATCGATTAGCGCAACCACCATTTGAGGTTTTGCGTCATAACCCTAAAATTATGAAAAAGAGTTTTCAAGATTTGATTACTAATAATGCTACTCCGGTTTTGGTAGACTTTTATGCTGATTGGTGTGGTCCCTGTAAAATGATGACACCTGTTATTTCAGAATTAGCTTCTGAACTAAATGATAAAATAAAAGTTATCAAAATTGATGTAGATCGTAACCAGGCCGTAGCTCAAAAATACCGGGTTCAAGGTATTCCAACTTTTATACTTTTCCATAAAGGTGCAGTACTTTGGCGTAAATCAGGAGCTATGTCGCTTATGGATTTTAAAAATCAAATTGAAAGCGTATTACCAAGCAATTAATCTTTAAATAATCATATAAATTATATCAATTATGAAAAAACAATTCCTATTCACGCTTTTTTTCGCGTTTTTTTTCGCAGCCATGTCGCAAATTCAGGCTCAAAGCCGTACAGTTAGCGGCACAGTAAAAGACTATGAAGGCAAAGCACTTCAGGGCATTACTGTTCAAATTAAAGGCACCACTATGGGAGCAGGCACCAATGCTAATGGAGGATTCAAAATGAAAGCAGGTATTGGGGTCTTGTTGGTCTTCTCTAAAAAGGGATTTATTACCGAAGAGGTAGCCATTGGGAATAAAACCCAAATTGATGTAACAATGTATCCAGATACTCGTAAAGGAAAGCGCAAAAGAAAGAAAGCAATGAAAAAGAAAAAGTAAACAACATTAACTTTTTCGGATTCAATTAAAACAGAAACCTATTAATTAAACCATATTTTATTAAACAATTTAAACTTCATACTCACAATGAAAAAATCATTGACTAAATTTTTTTCACTAATCGCATTAGCAGGTGTGGTGTTTTTTTCTAGCTGTGGATCTAGCGACGATGCTGTTGCTCCTTCTGCTCCAACCATTTCTATTGCAGATGCAGGTAATGGTAGCTACGAAACAGGAGACTCTGTTACTTATAATCTAACTGCTAAAGCTTCTGGTGGTGTTAAAATCTTAAACTTCACCAAAACTGTAGATGGTACCGAAAGCGCTGCTACTGGTTTTAGTAATGTAACTCCAGGTGATACTAACACTATCAATGCTACTTTTAAAGTACCTGTAACTGAAGCTGCTGGTAAAACAGTAACTATTACCGTAAACATTACAGATAACAGCGATCAAAGTGCCTCAGCAACAGCTACTTATACTGTTGTAGCAACTGGTTTAGGTGGTGGTGGAGCTGCTCCATTAGTAAAAGGTTCTGCTACGCTTACCATGGGTACTCAAGGAAACCCAACTGATCCTTCTTATCTTTCTACTGCTACTCAGACAGATGGTACTATTGGTAAGACATTCAAATCTAGTGAAGCAGTTGCCAATCAAGGTGTAATTGATATTTTCTTTGGAGCGACTAATGTAAATGGTACTGCTGCGGCTCAATTTGGTACTACTGCGCTTACTTCAATGGTTTCACCTTCAGAAGTAACAGGCGCCAATCTTTGGGGAACACCTTTAACAAGTGGTAGAGCCACTAAGTTTGCTGCTAGTAGCTTAACTGATGTTAATGTAACGGCAATAGACGTAGAAAACAATATCAGTTCTACAACTGGAAACAGTGTAATTGCCATTGAAAAAGGTAAAGTATACAGCTTTGTTACCGCTGGTGGTAAGAAAGGTTATATCTTGGTAGAAGATATTATCAATAACGGTGTAAATGGTTCTAATGAAGCCAATCGTCAAATCAAGGTTAAATTTGCAGTTCAGCAGTAATCTGAACTTGCTCAATAATACAATGAAGGCACCTCAATGAGGTGCCTTTTTTTATGGTTAATACCCTACCAACTATTCTCTCTACTCAAAAAGCTAGCTAATGGGGGCTGGTTTGATTTTTTATCATCTATATTATATTGAAACGATTTCCTCAAAGAAATCTATTAGATTGAATCACACACCTAAACCCCATCGCCATGAATAAAAAACTACCCTATTTTTCTATATTCGTTATATTAATTAGTGTTGTATTTTTGACAAGTTGTGTCTCCAATGACAACGCAAAACCTCCTGCTCCCACAGTAGAGATCACTATTATAAATGGTGATGGCAATTTTGAAAGGAGTGATCTGATCACTTATGTAATAAAAGCCTCCCTCCCTGGCGGCTTCAAACAAGGTTCTAGTGGTGTTATTCAACCTAGTGGCGTTGGTTCCAATACTCCTTTCCCAGCAGACGTAGCACTGCGAGGCGATACTACAATTCTTGATACCATGTTTCTTATTTTAGCCAGAGGGGCGGCAATGGGAACTCACCGTTTATTTGTTGATATCACAGATGAAAGCAATCAAAATGTCTCCTCAGAAACCAGCTATACGGTAGTACCCACGGGGCAAGGTGGTGGTGGCACAGTACCATTATTACGTGGTAAAGCCACGGTCGATCTAGGAACCGAGGGGAATAATATGTGGAGTAGTTACCTAGCTAGTATTAATGGCACAGTTTATCAGAGTGGAGATGTTAAAGCTAATCAAGCAAATATTGACATTACTTTTGGGGTAGGTAATACAGGTGGGCCTTCTTTAATCTCACCAGACCAACGTAGTATTGTTGGCTTAACTGCGGGTAATCCTGTAATGGATGCTCCACGTACGACTTTCTTTAAATTAGAAGAAAACGGCCCTACTGACTTAAACCTGGTAAGGGCAATTGAAGTAGCTAATGATATAACAGCTTCTTCTAACAAAAACATCCAAATTACAGCTAATACAACTTATAGTTTTGTTCAAGGTGGTACCTCAGGCAAAAAAGGATACATTCGCGTCCTTAACCTCTCAGGTTCAGGTACTGACTATACAGCCCAAATTGAATTTATTGTACAACAATAGCACAAAAAAGCCTGATAAACTATGGTCTATCAGGCTTTTGAAATATTTCAAAGCATTGGATTAGCCAATTACTACCAATTTAAAGGCACCTACCTTCAAATCTTTGTTTACGTCAGCCAATACTTGTTTGATGTTCTTTGAGCTATCTTTTACAAATTGCTGGTGCAACAAAGTGTTTTCTTTGTAAAACTTATTCAGTTTACCCATTGCAATTTTCTCAATAATGTTTTCAGGCTTTCCTTCCTGACGAGCTTGCTCTTTTCCAATTTCAAGCTCACGTTGCTTGATTTCTTCAGGAACACCACTCTCATCTACAGAAACAGGACGCATAGCAGCAATTTGCATCGCAATGTCACGGCCAACTTCAGCTACGCTATCACCATTATCACCATTCAAAGCTACTAGTACTCCAATTTTACCATTAGCGTGTCGGTAAGAAGCTACTTTATCAGCTTTTACCTGCTCAAAAGATGATACCTCGATTTTCTCTCCGATTTTACCCATCAAGTCAGTCAAGTGCTCATCTATTGAACGACCATCAATCGCTAAACCCTTCAAGGCAGCCAAATCAGCAGGAGCGTTGTCAGTAGCGGCTTTCAATACTGCCTGACCAAGGTTTACAAAGTCTTCATTTTTGGCTACGAAATCTGTTTCACAGTTCAAAGCAATCAAAGTCGCTTGAGTACCATCCTCAGTTTCGTTGATAAATACAGCACCTTCAGTGGTTTCGCGATCTGCTCTCTTTGAAGATATTTTTTGTCCTTTTTTACGAAGGATAGTTACCGCTTCGTCGAAGTCACCATTAGCTTCCTGAAGCGCTTTTTTACAATCCATCATACCCGCGCCAGTCATTTTGCGCAGTTTATTTACGTCTTGTGCTGAAATAGCCATTTTCGTAATTTTAATAAGGTTTGATAAAAAAAATGTAGGAATGGCCAATCCATTCCAATGGGTGCAAAAATAGTTGAATCAAGGATAACATTGAAACAAAAAGTCAAAAGTTTGGATAATACAAATGTGGTATTATGATCACAGGTGACTTTTTTGTTTGTTTCAAACAAAAAAATCAACACCAAGTCTAATGACCCGATGTTGATTTGAGTAAGTTACTAATATTTTAAAGAGATAAAATCTAATTTATCTGCTTGATTATTCTGCTTTTCCTTCTTGTACTTTTTCAGCACTTGGTTCAGTCTTTTCAGCTGTCTCTGCTTTTGGTTCCGCCTTTTCTGCGGCTTTCTCTCCATCAGCTTCACGCTTTGCTTGCTCTTCTTTAGCAAGTTTTTGCTCCTCTTTATCCTTCTTTCTCTCAGCCAAACCTTCTTCAATTGCCTTACCAACAGTTTTGGTAATAATTTGAATAGACTTGAAGGCATCGTCATTTGCAGGTATTGGGAATTGAACTGCACCAGGATTTGAGTTGGTATCTACCATTGCAAATACTGGAATACCTAACTTGTGTGCTTCTGCGATCGCAATGTGTTCTCTTTTTACATCAATTACGAATAAAGCCGCAGGCAAACGAGTCAAGTCAGCAATTCCACCTAATAATCTCTCTAACTTCTCACGCTCACGGGTGAACATTAAACGTTCACGCTTTGCCATATTTTTGAAAGCATCTTCTTTCATCATCTTGTCCATTGAAGACATTTTCTTCAAAGACTTACGAACAGTAGCAAAGTTAGTAAGCATTCCTCCTAACCAACGCTCTGTTACGTATGGCATTCTTAATCTTTGGGCTTCTTCGGCCACAATCTCTTGTGCCTGTCTTTTAGTAGCCACGAACATCACTTTTCTACCAGCACGTACAATTTTAGCCAAAGCAGCACATGCATCGTCCAGGCAAACTAAAGTTTTGTTCAAATCAATAATATGGATGCCGTTTTTCTCCATAAATACGTATGGAGCAATTCTTGGATCCCATTTACGGGTTAAGTGACCAAAATGTACCCCTGCATCCAGCAAATCTTTATATTCTACTCTACTCATGCTCTGATTGGTTTAACGTTTACTGAACTGGAATCTTCTACGAGCTTTTCTTCTACCATACTTCTTACGCTCCACCATACGAGGATCACGAACGAGTAGTCCTTCTTTCTTCAAAATTTCCCGATTGGCATCGGCATCTATAAGATGAGCATAATTTTGTTTCTCTGGGTAGGTGAACAAAGGAAGCTCTTCGGCACTCTTACGATTAGCACCTTTTTGAGTTTCAGGGTCACGCTGAACCGCTTTTCCTTTGTAAGTTAGTGCACGAGCAATCGCGTGTCTTAACGCTTCTGCCTGTCCTGCTACTCCGCCTCCAGTTACATTTGCACGGATGTCGTATCTCTCTGCTGCATCAACCGCTACTATTGGTTGTTTTACAATAGTTTGTAAAACATCGGTAGGAAAATACTCCGCAAAATCACGCTTATTTACAATAATCTTCCCAGATCCTTCTTGCAAATAAACTCGCGCGATTGACGTTTTTCTTCTTCCAATAGTGTTAATAACATTAACTTCTTTAACGTCTGTCATGAATTCTTGGTTTTACCTCTTTGGACCTCACCTTACGGCTATGCTCTACAATAAAGCATTACCTCCGAGGGTTATAATTCTTTGTGAAGAATTAAAATTTAAGTTCAACTTTACGGGGCTGTTGAGCTTCATGTTTGTGCTCAGTACCCGCATATACATGCATATTATGAAATATTTTTCTCCCCAAACGATTTTTGGGTAACATCCCTCTAACCGCTTTTTCAATCAAAAGCGCAGGATTCTTTGCCATCAACTCATTAGGTGAAGCAAAACGCTGTCCACCAGGATATCCTGTGTGTCTCACGTATTTTTTATCACTCCACTTGTTGCCTGTTAGGCGTACTTTTTCGGCATTAATAATAATTACGTTATCTCCACAATCTACGTGAGGAGTGAAAGAAGGCTTGTGCTTACCACGTAAAATCTTAGAGACTTCACTAGCTAAGCGTCCCAACACTGCATTTTCTGCATCGATGATGAGCCATTCTTTCTCAACAGATTCTTTATTAGCCGAAATGGTTTTGTAACTTACCGTATCCACTTTTCTGCTCTATTTAAAACCAAAAGAATATAGTTTTCTAAAAAATGAGTGCAAAAATAGAATTAAATTTAGTGATATGCAATGTTAGTGAGGAAAAATGGTATCGATTATTGGTGAATTGTTCTATTGTTGCGTGATATATTGTGGTAACAGGGACTAACGAAACTCCTGGCTATAGACTAAATAAATTAAGGTAAGTGTATACCCATTACTAAAATGTCATCAATTTGGCGTTGTCCGTTTGCCCAATTAGCCAGGGTACGTTCCAAGATTTCTTGTTGCTCACTCATAGGCTGGTGATAAATCTGGATAAATAAATCAGTCATCCGGCGTAACATAAACTTACGACCTTTCTCTCCTCCAAATTGATCCTGATAACCATCAGAAAAAACATAGAAAGTAGTAGGTGCATAAGGTTGATTTTCGTCCTGATCGGGAGAATCAATAAGATGTGAAGTAACCGCACTAGGTAGTGTTGGTTTTAAAGCTGGACGTAATTGGATGGTATGAGAGGTAAAATCTCGGTCACGCTCGTTTTCTAAACCTCCAATTCCTTCTTTATCTCCTTTGATTAGATGAAGTTCGTGATTTTGTATATATACTAAAGGAGTATTGGCCCCTGCAAACTCAAGCGTTTGTTTTTGTTTGTCAATCACTACAATTGAAATATCCATCCCATCACGATTGCCTGTAGTGCTTTGCTTAAGTGCTTTACGAATTTTATCATGTAGCAAATTTAAGATCAATTGAGGCTTATGTACATGATTTTCATTCACAATCTCATTTAACAAGTCCGTACCAATCATGCTCATAAAAGCCCCTGGTACCCCATGCCCAGTACAATCGCTGCAAGCAATAATTTGCTTGACATTACCTTGTTCATCAGTTACTTCAGAAAACCAGTAAAAATCACCACTAATAACATCTCGTGGCTTTAACATGATAAAAGAGTGCGGAAAGACTTGCTGAATAGTTTCTAATTGAGGAAGCATTGCATCTTGAATTCGCTTAGCGTAATTGATGCTCTTGGTAATATCGTGGTTTTTCTTTTCTATTAAATTCTTTTGTTTAATAACTTCCTGCGTTCGGTTTTGCACTGCTTCCAGCATGTGTTGAAAATCATTTGCCAGCCTCCCTATCTCGTCTTTGTTATTGATATTATGAATTTGGCTTTCACCATTAAAATTATTTTGAATTACCCAATTGATTGAGTTAGACAAAAGAGTAATGGGCCTGCCAAGTTTTTGATTAACAAATACTCCTAATGCGATACTAAGAAACACAAAAATTGTAAGGAGAATTATGAGGGTATATTTTACATTGGCTCTAACTCGACTCGAGGCATCAAATACGATTTGGTCAATGCGTTGAATGTCTTTTTCCAGTTGCTCTAAAGAATCATTGAGTTTTTTCTTTAAGCCGCTTTGATTATGAAAACCAATACGTTTTTCTGCTTTTACTAGCTCTAGAAATGCTTGACGATATTCTGCCAGGTTACTCAACAATTCTTTTTGTTCAACCTGAACAGGTACTGTTTTTTTAATTTCATTTTGAATATCCACCACCGCACTCAACAACTTATCTACATACTCGCTTTCTTTTCTAATGATGTAATCTTTTTCATGGCGACGAATAATCAATACTTTGGTAACGGATAAATTGTGTTTAGCACCATTCGTTTCCAGCTTGTGAATTGCTTTACGCATTTCTCCCTCAAGGCCTTTATCTTTAAAGCCTCTGGTGCGAATACTCAATACAAGATCTTCAAATAATTTTTCCAGGCTGTTGATTTGCTTGGTTACTTTGTCTACCTCTTGAGACATTCGCTTACTTTGCAAGTCGTGGTCATCTCTTAATAATGCTACTTCTCGTTTGATTTGCTCAAGTAGGTTGGTATGTTTTCTTAAATAGTCACTTTTGCCTGTATTATAAAACTCTTGATTAAAAGCATCATTACTGAAAAAATCTTTCTCAAGATTATTTACATCGTTGATTTGTAAATTAAGACGTGTAAGACTTTTGGTAATATCTTCTATGCGATTTTGGCGACTCTCTAGCCAGAAAAACGAAAGGGCAATAGAAAAGGTGATAATTGAGAAAGCGGAAAAAGCAATCAATAACTTGAATTTGATGCTTTGGAATAGTTCCTTACGTGATGTGTTTCCGACTTTCATACTAACAAAGAGTGTTCGTTTGATTATTGGAAGTAATCAATTTCTGGAGGTGTGCACGCTCACAGAATATTTCGTTTAATGAATGAAAACGTTTGTTTAAAGTAAAAGTTGATCTCGTTTTAATATAGTCCGCTTGAAATCAATAATTTAAAGCATATAACAATTTCCATTCCACGCCCAGAAAATTGACAAACTTTCTAGTAAAGTCATTAAAAGTCGAGACGACTTCATTTAAGTAAATAACTCTCCAGAAACAAACTCCTGGAGAGTCTTTTCAATATTTATGCTTCGGTTTTGTCTACTTCACTATCCTCAGTCTCAGGTTGAGGTAAATCAAGCTGGAGACAAAGTTCTTTTAATTGCTCATCATCAATGGTAGAGGGAGCATTGATCATAACATCACGACCTGAATTGTTTTTTGGGAAAGCAATAAAGTCTCGGATAGAATCTACTCCTCCAAAAACAGCGCAAATCCGATCAAAACCAAAAGCAATTCCCCCGTGTGGAGGTGCTCCGTACTCAAAGGCATCCATCAAGAAACCAAATTGAGCTTTAGCTTCTGCATCAGAGAACCCTAACAAAGATAACATTTTTTCTTGCATTGGCCGTTGGAAAATACGAATTGATCCTCCCCCTAATTCTACACCATTTACAACCATATCATAGGCATTTGCTTTGATGTTTCCTAGTTGATTAGGATCATCTAATAAAGCTTCTTGCCCAGCTTTGGGAGATGTAAATGGGTGATGCATGGCATGCCAACGATCAGATTCTTCATCATGTTCAAGCAAAGGGAAATCTACCACCCACAAAGCAGCATATTTTTGTGGATCGCGTAGTCCTAAACGGCTTCCCATTTCTAAACGTAATTCGTTGAGTTGCTTACGTACTTTATTAGTATCACCAGAAAGAACGAACATCATGTCTCCTGGCTCAGCTTGCATTTTAACTGCCCACTCTTTTAAATCTTCCTGGCTGTAGAATTTATCTACGGAAGATTTGAAGCTACCATCTTTGTTGTATTTTACATACACCATTCCTTTGGCTCCAATCTGAGGGCGTTGTACAAACTTGGTAAGCTCATCTATTTTTTTGCGAGAATACTCCTCAGCAATTCCTTTGGCACAAATACCTACTACTAGTTCGGCACTATCAAATACCTTAAACCCTTTGTTTTGAGTCACATCGTTGAGTTCTACAAACTTCATCTCAAAACGAGTATCGGGCTTATCAGACCCATAAAAACGCATGGCGTCATCATACTCCATAATGGGCACCTCAGGTAGTTCAATACCTTTTACTGTTTTGAAAAGGTGTCTAATTAACCCTTCAAATGTAGTGAGTATATCTTCGCGAGTCACAAATGACATCTCACAGTCTATTTGGGTAAACTCTGGCTGACGGTCGGCTCGCAGGTCTTCGTCTCGGAAACACTTTACAATCTGATAATACCGGTCAAAGCCAGAAACCATCAACAATTGTTTGAAAGTTTGTGGAGACTGAGGTAAAGCATAAAACTGGCCTTGGTTCATTCGTGAAGGTACTACAAAGTCGCGTGCTCCCTCAGGAGTTGACTTAATCAATACTGGGGTTTCTACCTCAATAAATTCCTGAACATCCAGATAGTTACGCACTTCACGATTGAGGCGATTACGTAATTCTAGATTCTTGCGGACAATGTTGCGGCGCAAATCCAGGTAACGATATTCCATACGTAATTCATCTCCCCCATCGGTTTCATCTTCGATGATAAAAGGAGGTGTATTGGATTCGTTTAAAATCTGAATATCAGTCACTTTGATCTCAATATCACCAGTAGGCATATTGGGATTTTTAGATGCTCGCTCAATTACCTCACCTTCTGCTTTTACTACAAATTCACGATTGAGTTTACGTAAACGGGCCACTACATCATCATCGGTGTTGGTCTCATCAGCTTGCAATTGAGTTACTCCATATCGATCTCGGATATCGACAAAAATTAACCCACCTTTGTCTCTATTTTTTTGTACCCAGCCACATAGAGTCACTTTTTGTCCTACGTGGTCTATTCTAAGTTCACCACAAGTGTGTGTACGTAACATTTGAATATATTTTAATTGTTAAGCTAATGATAATCAACTACTTGTAAGAAAGGCTCTTGACAAGCGAAGAATTAAGTAACAAATCTATAAAAAAACTTATTTAAAGCTTGGGCAGGTTTGGAAAATTTACGGATAGCTTTTATGAAGCGCTAAAAGTTTGTAACTAGAAGTGTTGAGTTATAACTATGGATATAGACGCTTTCGATAACGTGCAATTTTCGCTTTTTGATGTATTGCTTTTGATTGGCATGACTCAAGGCTTAGTGACTAGCATCTTTCTACTGCGCTCGAAACATAATGTAAGGAGCAATCGTTTTTTGGCCTTAGCTATTATTACGCTTTGTTTGTTAAGCGCTAAAAGGTTTTGGCATACTTCGGGCCTGTGGGACACCCCTTATATTCGGTTCTTCCCCAATGCAGGTGAAGTAGTCATTGCCCCTTTGATTTATTTTTTTCTCGTTTTCCTGCTCAATTCAAATCTCAAATTCACCTGGAAAAAGGCGCTGCACTTTTTGCCCTTTGCGGTATTTCAGATCTATGCACTGGTTGTATACTTTGCTACATTAAAGACCCAAAATCTCATTGAAAAAGATTTTATTGCTGGCTTGTTTTACTTCAGCCTCATGAAGGATATAGAGGAGTATTTGGGGGTCATATCTAGTGTAGTATATATTCTGATGGGCGTTAAAAAACTTAAATCTTATCGAGTATGGCTCAATAATACCAATGCAGACAGCGCTTATCCAGATTTTAACTGGTTGTCACGTTTGTTTACGTTGTGTTTCATTTTAGGAGCATTTCTATTTCTGAATCATTTTTTAAACATCGCATTCGATTTTAATCGCAAATACAGCTTCCACTGGGATGCTTTTAATATTTATATGGCTTTTGTGGTATATTATTTAGGTTTTGTAGGCTATAAACAATCACACATCGAGATTGCTATTAATCAGACACAGGATGTAAAGCCCAGCACCCTTGAAATACCAAAAGAGGAAGAACAAAAGGAGGAAGAAAAGCTCGCACAAATTTTAGAAAATGCGATGATTAAAGACAAGCTTTTCCTCAACCCTACCCTCTCGTTGAAAGAAGTGTCTGACATATTAGAGGTCAATCAACGTAGCTTGTCACAGGCAATTAATCAACACTTTCAGAAGAGTTTTAGAGAAGTCATTAATGAATATCGTATTGAGGAGGTAAAGACAAAACTAAATGATGAAAATCTGAAGAAGCAATCTATTTTGGGTATTGCAATGGACTGTGGATTTAATTCGGAAGCTAGCTTTTATAGAATTTTCAAAAAATCTACTGGAATGTCACCCAGTAAATACAAAGATCAACAAAATGCCTCATAATTAGCTCAACTCTGTTATAAAACCTGCCGATATTTTTTGCAAAATTTCAAAAGTTTGTAACTAGGAATATCAAATTAAAAAGACGGACACAAAAGTTTCCAGAATATGCAATTCTCGCTTTTCTCTACTTTGCTTTTCATTGGGATTATTCAAGGCTTGGTAACAAGTGTTATACTATTACTTACAAAACATAATAAGAGAAGTAATCGCTTTCTGGCCTTTGCTATCCTTGCACTTTGCCTTTTAAGCACTAACCGAATTTTGCATAGTCTGGGACTATGGCATACCCATTACTTAAGATTCTTTCCTAGTTCAGCAGAGGTACTTATTGCACCATCCTTTTATTTTTTTATAATTTACCTTTTACATTCAAACCGTAAATTCACTTGGAAACAGGCACTGCACTTCTTACCATTTGCCGTTTTTCAAAGCTATTCGTTTTTCGTATATTTCTACACGCTTACCACTCCAAGCCTCTATGAAAAAGACTTAATTGCCGAATCATTACACTTTGGTTTCATAAAAAATATAATAGAAGAAGGTATTGGCAATACACTTACTGTTATATATACTGCTTTAGGTTATAAAGATTTGAGGTCTTACCGAATATGGCTCAAAAATACCAATGCAGATAACTCTTATCCAGACTTTAGCTGGCTTTGGCGCCTATTTACTTTATGTATAATTTTAGTAGCCTATCTAACTACAGGGCATCTCTTACACGTTTTTTTCAGGCTAAATGATGTATTTACACTTCATTGGGATCTATTTAGTATCTACCTGGCTTTTGTAGTATATTATGTAGGGTTTGCAGGGTACAAACAATCCCACGTAGAGGTAGCTATTAATATGACTAAAAACCTAAAAGTCAATTCTTCGAATATTACAAAATCGGAAGTTCAAAACATAGCCCACCTTTTGGAAAAATCGATGATGCAGGATAAGCTTTTTTTGAATCCTACCCTTTCGCTAAAAGAAGTTTCCGACGCGCTGGATGTAAGTCAACGCAATTTATCTTATACAATTAATCAACATTTTCAGAAGAGTTTTAGAGAACTCATTAATGAATATCGTATTGAGGAAATTAAAACTCAACTAAACGATGAAAACCTAAAAAAACGATCGATTTTTGGCATTGCTATGGACTGTGGGTTTAATTCAGAAGCAAGTTTTTATAGAGTTTTCAAAAAGAATACAGGATCATCTCCAAAAGAATTTCTCCACGCTAATTCTCACTAACACACCCTTTATTTACTCTCAAAACGTGATTTGAGAGGTTTGTGACAGTTTTGAGAGCCTCTCTTTCAGTATTTCTATCGTCCTTTGAGTAGAAATACTGAAAACTGTTATGACATATACAACAATCACAAAATGGACATTGCGAATAATATCGCTTATATTTTTTACAGGCATCGTATCTTACTTATTTATCTCCTCACAAGTAAAGCAACATAATGGTAGTAATACAACCATTGTCGATCCCTCCATTATCAAAACAACATCCTCTCCTCTGGCCATTACCAATGTGAGTGTGCTATCTATTGACTGTAGCAAAATGCTGGAAGGTGTTACGGTTTTGGTAGAGGATGGTAAGATTCTGGATATTGCCAAAAACCTAAGCTTGACTAATAATTATACAAAAATTGATGGCACTGGAAAGTACTTAATCCCTGGCCTCATTGACACCCATGTACACTTGACCAATAGCAAAAATGACTTGCTGCTATATCTGGCTAATGGGGTTACGAGCATAGCCGAAATGTTTGGCAATAATACGCACCTGCAATGGCGTAAGGACGCTCAAAACGGAGCCTTGAGTCCTAAAATATATGTGGCTACCCGAAAATTAGCCAGCAGAAAGGGTACAATGCGTAAAATCAGAAGTTGGTTTGGGAGTGAAAAAAGCTATACCACCATTGAAAAAGCGCGTGCAGCCGTACGTGCTTACAAAGCACAAGGATATGATGCGATTAAACTTAGTAGCTTTTTAAACCCAGGTATCTATCAGGCAATTGTTGATGAAGCCCAAAAACAAAAAATCCCGACTATAGGCCACCTCAGCCTCGAGGTTGGGCTAAATAAATTGTATACTTCTGGGCAATCGCAATTGGCCCATGTAGAAGAAATTGTGAAAAACACTATGGAGGACTTTGGAGGGCTTAACTATAAAAATACTAAAGCCTACTTGGACTACCTTCGCCAAAACAGTGATGCCATTGCCATAAAACTTCGGAAAAACAATATTACAGTTTCTTCCACGATATGGCTGGTAGAAAGCTTCCCTAAGCAAAAGTTTAATCTGGAAAACTTCATCAAAACCATTCCCCTCGAGTATGCAAACCCGGGCCTTGTGGAGGGCTCCAGCTTTCTTAAGGGTTGGCTCCCTGGCAATAATGCTTATGAGAATTTAGAGATTAGAAATGATCCTGAAAGAAGCAAAAAATCGCGAATGTACTGGAATACCTATGTCAAAGCGCACCAAATTATGACCAGGGCTTTGATTAAACACAGGGTAAGAATTGTGGCAGGTACTGATGCCAATACTGCCTGTGCGGTACCTGGTTTTTCTTTACATGATGAACTAGAATCACTCCATAAGGCAGGTTTAACGAATGCCCAAGTTTTACGAGCAGCAACACTGCACGCAGCACAATGGATGCAAAATGGAAGCACTGGTAGAATTGAGTCAGGATGCAGTGCTGATATGATACTACTCAACAAAAACCCTTTGAAAGATATCCGAAATACCAAAACTATACAAGCGGTAATTGCCAATGGTAAATTTTTAAATAAGAAAGCATTAGATAAAATTTTAAGATCAATCAAGGAGGCGAATAATCGCAGCAGAAAGGTGAAAATTAATCCATATATTCAATAATAATCATATTCCATGAATTACTTTAAAACTATTAAAACAAGAAAAACGATTTATTTAACCATTGCTACTATGCTTATGTGGGTAGGGAGCAATAAAGCACAAAATATAACAAACAATGATCAAACTCGAATCACGGCATTTGTAAATGTCCATGTACTCACTATGAGTGACTCTGTTCCCAGATTATCTCAAACGGTGATTATAGAAAATGGCAAAATTGCTGAAATCGGGGCGTCTGGTGATATACAGATTCCAGAGAATGCTCTGGTAATTGATGGTCAAAACCAAAAGTTTCTGATTCCAGGGTTAACAGATACCCATGTACATTTACACCGTAAGAAATCAAGAGAATGGATTCGCTCATTTGTGCATAGCGGGGTGACCACAGTATTTAACCTGGCTGGAAGGCGTAAGATTTTAAAAATGCGAGACGACATTCGGGCACATAAACTTATCGGACCTGATATTTACACCGCAGGCTATGGTGGGGTAATGCGTGCTCTCAATCGCTCCAAGTTTAAAGAAGTAACCTTAGAAAAAATCGAGAAAGCGATATTAAAGCAAAAAAAACAAGGGTATGACATGCTCAAAATCGCTAACCAACTTACAATAGAACAATATGCTCACATTCTGAAGGTAGCAAAACGAGAGGGGATGCATGTAACTGGGCATATCCCCAGAAACCTAAAGGCTGATGATGCATTACGTGTAGGCCAAAACTCATTTGCCCATACCGAAGAATTCATTTATACCAAATTCACCAAATTTGACGAAAAAGAGGTAGTAGAGTTTGCCAAGAAAGTCGCGAAGCAGAAAAGTTGGTTGATCGCTAATATTATAGCTTATGAAAAAATAAGAGAAACCTGGGGCAGGCCTAAAGTGACTGATTCTATTTTAAAATTGCCTGAAACTAAAAGATTACATCCTAGCATTCGAAAATTATACGCAGAACAGTGGTATGGCTCTAGGGATGTTAAAAGTAGATGGTATGTAGAAAAAGTATTTAAGTTTTATTTTCCTATAGTCAGGCACTTTCATCAAGCTGGGGTAAAGATACTAGTAGGCACTGATACTGCTTTTCCATTAACCCCTCCTGGTGAATCAGTAATTGACGAAATTAAGCATTTAACCAAAGCTGGGCTGAGTCCTTATGAATCGCTCAAGGCAGCGACTGCTAACCCTGGTGAGTATATCAAACATTTTATAAATCCTAAGGCTAAGTTTGGCCAGATAAAGGAAAATTACAAAGCTCATTTAGTTTTACTAGACACTAATCCATTGAACGACCTGGATACTCTGAAAAAACCCGTGGGAGTTATGCTAGGAGGAAAATGGTATAACAAAGAGGCCCTGGACAAAATGGTGCAGTGGGATTAGAAAATATTTATACGAATAATTTTCTGTGATCAAACTTCTATTACTCTATACAGCATTCGCTTGATGTGTAATTTGCATTTATTAGCCAATAATGTTCAACACGAATGTCGTATATTAGTAGTATGAGTCATACCAAAAACGAATTAGAAACTCTTATTAGTCAAAAGAAAACCCTAGGCCAATATGTGTTCGATGAAGCACAACAAATATTCACATCAGATGTGGAGATTACCTTGGGCATTCAAGAAATCGAGGAGAAGCTGTATAGGGCTGAATATTACTTCTTTGATGGATATGAGGTTTGGTTAAATGATGATCAAAAACTCTTTTTTAAAGGTGAGGAAGCCCAAGCTAAAGAAAAAGCTATTTTGAGCTGGAATGAAAAGCCCGAAACCTTTATGGAATATCCCATCATTTATACCAATGTAGCATGTGAAATATATAAGCCAGATGAGGATTCTGCTTCTTTGTTATGAGAAGTCCTGAAACCCAAAACAGATTAGTCCCATCTTCTATTCTTCTTTTGAATATTATTTTATCAATGTATTTTTGATTTCTGATTCTTAAATATTGAAGTCGTCTCGATTTTTTGGATGTTGTTAAAAATAGCTGCTTTTGTTCGATAACGAAGAGATTTTTTTGAGTCATAGCAGCGCTACGGGGATAAAAAATCTCAAAGTTAGGGGCAAAATGAGCTGTTTGTAGTTCATTCTTAAAAGTCGAGATGACTTCATTATATAATTTTTTCAGGAATGCAGTTAAGCCAATTTGGTTGGTCAATACTTGTTGGTGACGCTTCGCTCAAACAATTAGAAGCGTAAAATTATCACAATAATCTTTATTGTATGAAACTCAACCCATCTGTAAAACATCATTTAATTATTGGGGCCTTCATTTGTGGATGGGCATTTATGTTTACTTTTTTTGCGCGGCCTTTCGCGCATGGTTCTATGGATCTCAAGAGGTGGCTTCAAGTAAGTGCGGGGTTTAGCTTCACGGCCTTTTTTGCTTATGCGGTCATTACTTTTGTGCAACAGGCGATTTATCAAAAGTTGGCCAAATGGACAGTACTGCTAGAAATCAGCATGTATGTGCTATACTACACGGTTTATACTGTCATCACCTATTATTATTACCGGAGTCCCATCATTACGGGATTTTATGATTTTCAAACATTTTTCGTGAAAATCATCCTAAATATCCTGCTTATTTATACGCCAATCATCATTGCGGCCAGGTATAATTCATTGAGAAAAATAACCAGGGAAGAAAATCAATCGAGGCAACTGGAGCCAAAGGATGAAGATGTTATCATCAGGGGAACCAATAAGTTAGACTTTTTAAAAATCAAACAATCGGAGCTGGTCTGCATATCTAACACCCAAAATTATGTAGAGGTTTTCTTTCTCGAGAATGGTGCTTTGCAAACGAAGTTGATACGCAATTCTTTGAAGAAAATTCAGGAAGATTTGGGCTTTTTGATTCAGGTTCACCGCTCCCACTTGATCAATCCTCAGCATTTCAGAACCTGGAAAGATGCCCATACAATTTTGCTTACTCAGAAGGAGCTTCCCGTATCTAAAACGTATAAAGAAGGGCTGCTTTCATTACAAAACAGCTAGAAATTCGTACCTAAAACCCGCTATTTCATACCTGAGCCTATTATATTGACCTAAAAATGTAGACTTTGTACCTTCTCTTTTGACTTCTAAGTTATTCTCAATTTTGAGATGCATTTTCGTGGTACAAATCGTATTTAAAAACCATGAAAAAATTTATTTCTATTCTCCTTTGGGTATTATTTGGAGGCTTGAGTATCGCAATTAGTTTTCACCCTTTGAACTACCTCTTGGCCGAAAAACCCATTTTAGTGTTACGCTTTAAATCGGCTGAGCTCTTAGCCCGTAACTTTTATATGATCTGTTTCTATTTACACATCATTTTTGGAGGAATTGCCTTGTTGATTGGTTGGGTGCAATTCAGTAAAAAATTACAAAGAAAATATACGCAGCTTCATAGGTGGATCGGGAAATGCTACATCCTCTGTGTATTGATCAGTGGTATTCCGGGTTTATATATAGCCTTTTATGCTTCTTATGGATTGTCTCCCAAATTAGGCTTTGGCGCGATGGCGGTACTATGGCTCACGTTCACCACACTGGGGTATACTACCATCAGAAGGGGTAATGTAGAGGCTCATAAGAAAATGATGACTTATAGCTACGCAGCCACTTTTGCTGCGGTTACGTTCCGTCTTTGGTTACCATTGTTGATTATGGTATTTGGCAAATTTAGCACTGCCTATCAAATAGTGCCTTGGCTAAGCTGGGTTCCTAATTTGATCATTGTATATTTTGTAATGGAGAGGCAGAAAAGAATGACTCATAGTTTTTAAAGAATAATAAAATTTATTTGTTCAAAAAAAGCCCGAATCATTACTGAATCGGGCTTCAATCATTGTTAAATTAAAAAGGGGGTTAGTTCATATCCCACCATACACGGGTATCTAGTACATCAGGACCTTGACGAGCCACAGCGGCATCATAGTTGGCTTTATTGTTTCCAGCTTCGGTAGTGGGGTATCCGTATCTTACCGGAATTTGTCCACTTTGATTCAATGGATCACGCGCTGGTACCAGTGCTGGGTATCCAGTTCTTCTCCACTCGGCCCAGGCTTCATGCCCTTGCAAAAACAAAGCAATCCACTTTTGGCGTCCAATCAATTCATCTGCATTGGTGGCGTTCCAGGCTACACTGGTTTGGCCAACATAAGTCGCGTATTCGGTCGCATTGTAAGCATCACCTTTCCATTGTTTCAAAGACTCTTCAATACCTTTTTCGTAAAAGCTTTGAGCTGTACCTCCTACACTCCAGCCACGATTGGCGGCTTCGGCCAAATAAAAGTTGATTTGGGCCTGAGTATAGATGTATAGTGGTGCACTTTGGCTTCTAATCAGACTGCTATTTATCGCAGACACATCCGCAGTAGGAGTATCACCAGCATCGTTGATTCCATGGGCAAGTCCTACATAGGTGCCAGTACTAGCCGCTGGCTCAAAAAACGACGACATACGTGGATCATTTACACTGGTTAAATAATCTACCATTGTTTTGCTGGCTACATAGTCATAACGAGTCAAAAAGCGACCAAACCAAGGGTTTTGGTTATTGGTTTCCGCCAAATAAGGGTATGCTACATTGGTAGTAAGTACCCCTGCATTGTAAGCTGCTTCAAACTCTTGTTGTGCTTTAGCGGGGCTTATGTTAGAGATACGCATCGCCAACGCCATTCTTTGGGTATTGGCAAAACGTTTCCAATCTTCCATATTTCCACCAAATAAGATATCACCTTTTACCGCATCGCCATTATCTATTTGGGCTACAGCTTCGGTAAGCTCTTTCAACAAATCAGTATAAATAGCCTCTTGAGTATCATAAGCAGGTGTAAATACATCGTTCTTTGCATTCAACGCTTCTGAGTAAGGTACTTCTCCCCAAGTATCGGTAATGAACTGGAAAAAGAAAGCCTTCAGAATGCGCGCTACTGCAATTTGGTTATTGTTGCCACCTCCCGATAGAGCGGATATCTTGGTTGCTTCATCAGTATTGAGGTCAATAATCGTTTGCAAGCTAATAAGTGGTCCTGAGTACCAAGTACCAAAATCGGTATTGGGAACCCCATACTGCGAAGTAGTAGTATATTGTTTTTCAGACAAATGCTGCACAAACAATATCGGAGCTACATCGGCAATTACAGCCGAAATACTACGCTGTGATCGGGTTAGTAATGCTGAGGTAGAGGCATTGGAAGGGTTATTTGGGTCAACATTGGTATCACCAAAGTTGCCACAGGCACCCAAAAAGAATAATCCTAATAAAAATATATATTGAAATCGTTTCATGATTTTATTTTCATTTTTTGGTCTTATATGAAATAGATTTACAGGCCTAATCGGATGTTAAACCCAAGAGAACGAACACCTGGCAGTTGCCCACCTTCGGCTAAGTTGTAACCACCAGCACCCCCTGAGATTTCAGAAGGATCTAACCCATCTACATTAGAGTGAATCATCCATACGTTTCTGGCAATAAAACCAACACTCACATTGTTGAAAGGAGTTTTAGCAATCAGGTTTTTGGGTAAGGTATAAGCCAATCTCAATTCGCGCAGTTTCACATAAGAAGCATCATACAACCAACGTTCTGTCAAGCCAAACAATCTTGAATAGTAAGTTTGTGCATCTACATAGGTATCAATGGTAGAACCATCTTCGCCAACCCCTACTACATGCACACCACCACCATTGGCTACTGGATCACGCACAGGCACTCCTTTGTCGTTATTACCTACTGTTTCTTCGCTCAAACCAGAATAAGCGTTGAACATTTTAGTAGTCGAGAAGAATTTACCACCCACCTGGAAGTCAATAAAAGCCGAAAGTTCCCAGTTTTTGTAGCGGAAAGTGTTCATAATCCCCCCAGTAAAATCAGGTAATACAGTACCTAGTGGTACATTTTGCTCTATCACATAAGAACCATTAGGATTCAAGACAGGCAATCCATTTTCTGCACGCTTGATTTTTCTACCTACAACTTGTCCCCATTGCTCACCTACACGGGCAAATAAACTGGTACCTCCCCAACGTTGAGAAAGAGTTTGCTCTAATAATAAATTATCTACACCTTCGGCCAATTCGTCAACAGTGGTAATGTTTCGAGCAATGTTGAAGTTTACATCCCAACTAAAAGCACCTGCTTTTACTGGTGTACCAGAAATAGATACTTCAATACCTGAACGTGTGATTTGTCCAGCGTTCGTAATCACATTGTTGTAACCACTGGCGCTTGGTACTGGTAAAGTAATGATTTGATTTTTGATAGGGTTGTAGTAATAAGTTACATCAAATCCAATACGTCCTTTCAGGAATTTAGCCTCAAGACCTACCTCGTAGTTAGAAGAAGTTTGGGGCTGAAGATCAGGATTATTTAATGTACCAGGTACTCCTAACGATGGAGAACTACCATAAGGTGTACCTACTGCGTATACAGGGTTTACACGGTAAGGCCCAATATCAGAACCTACTTGTGCCCAGCTCACTCTCACTTTACCAAAGCTAAACCAAGGAATGTTCATCAACTCAGAGAATACAAAGCTGCTCGACAATGATGGATAGAAATAAGAGTTGTTGGCTTCTGGCAAAGAAGAAGACCAGTCGTTACGAGCGGTAACATCCAAATACACCATTCCTTTGTATCCAAAAGAGGTACTCATATAAATACTTCGTACTTCTTTTTCATTCTTGTAATTACTCACATTTGGGCGATCTACTGAAGCCGAAATAGTATACAAATCAGGAATAGCCAATCCACCTACGGTTTGCTCGGTTACTTCATTGTACATGTTTCTGCGAATGTTTCCTCCAAAGTTGGCGTCCACAGAAAACTCACCAAAGCGTTTGTTGTATTGCAACAAGAACTCATAATTGTCTTCACGTGCACGGCTCACTCGAGTAAAAAACATGTCTTGGTCTAATCCTCCTGAAGCTATCTTTTCCTCAATGGTTTGAGAATAAGCATCAGTACGCCCAATCAATGAAAGATTTAGGCCTGGAATAAACTCATAAGTCAAGTTTAAGTTACCAAAAATACGGTTACGGTTATCGGTAGGAGCATTTTCCATAGACTCAAAAAATGGACTGTTCCAGTACTGGCCTACCAAGAAAGCAGTTGGGTTGGCAGGGTTATAATCATTGGGGCCAATGATGTTCCAGGTACGTACGGTTCCATCTGCATTGCGATAGTTGCGTAAGCGATCAATATCTATTTGGCGTTGAAACCACTGGTTAAATGAGTTGACAGGGTTTCGGCCAGAATAACCACTGGAAGGACGTCCCAATGCTGATGTCAAGGCGTAGTTTAAGCTTACAGAAGCCTTCAGTTTAGTACTCAACTTAGTACTTGCGTTGATTCCAACATTGGTTTTAGACAATTTACTATTGGGCATTACCCCTTTAGTAGATACGTTACCAAATGAAAGACGGAAAGTTGACTTGGCATCTCCCCCACTCAATGCTACGTTGTTGGTAATGGTAGTTCCAGTATTAAAAAAATCTCTTACGTTGTTTGGGTTGGCAGTTAAAGGACGCAACTGGCCAAACTCAGAACCTGGATACCAGCTATCCCAGTGACGAATTAAAGAACCATCCATACGAGGTCCCCAACTTTCGTCAGCACTATAATTCAATATTTTTTGTCCATCAAATGAAGCCCAACTTGCTGGATGGCGTGAAGGATCATAATTGAAAGTCAAGAAGTCCTGAGAGTAGCCACCTGCATACTCGTTTTGGTATTTAGGCAAAATAAATACTCGGTCAAAGGTAGTACTATGGTTAAAGTCAACCCCAATACCTTTACGAGCTTTTCCGCTCTTAGTCGTAATAATGATTACTCCATTGGCTCCACGTTGGCCATAAAGGGCAGCTGCTGAAGGGCCTTTTAGTACCGATACCGAAGAAATATCATTGAAGTTGATATCTCCTGCCAGGTTTCCATAATCTCGCCCCCCCCATTGGTTGGTAGGTGCAAAGGTAGTGTTAGAAATTGGGGTTCCATCTACTACAATAAGTGGTGAATCGTTTGAACCTAAGGATGTAACACCCCGTAAACGAATTTTCTGAGAACCTCCGATGGCTGCTCCCGATGAACCAATAATCTGTACCCCAGATACTTTACCTGAAAGCGAACCTATGACATTGGATTCATTGACTACGCTCAACTTGGCGGCATCTACTTGTTGTACAGAATACCCCAGTGAACGCTCCTCTCGCGAAACCCCCAGAGCAGTAACTACTACCTCACCAAGGACTTTGTCCGATAACTCTACATTGATTTGGGTTTGATTGCCCACCAGCACTTCTTTTTTGGTAAAACCTACAAAAGAAAAGATAAGTGTAGCCCCTTTGGGTGCAAGAATACTGTAATTACCGCTATTGTCGGTAACTACCCCTTTTACGGTTCCTTTGATGGTAATGGTAGCACCCAACAAGGGTTCACCATTGGCATCTTTTACCGCCCCGGAGACCTTGACCTCCTGCGCCGATGCATAGAATGCTAAGCCTAGCATGCAAATGCTAAGAAATAGTAACTTTTTTAACATAATAATAAAGAGTTAGTTAAGAAAATATAATTAGGTTGATGCCTATTGAGCACCACATCATACACGCCCAATCTGAGGCATGGCAATGCCATGACCACATTTTAGATGTGATGAAATCTTGATTCAGCATTATCTCAGGGAATAATCGTTAGACTATAGTCAACTCAAGGCTACAGCAATGCTTTGGACCAACCATGTAATAATGGTTTGCCCTGGCATATGTCTAAACATATGCGAAGCCTACTGCTCAAAACCTGAGAAGCCCGGAGATAATGTTGAAAGTTTCAGAAATGAATGGCAATGCCACTAATGCCCCTGAATAGGGATGTACTTAAGAGTAGCCATAAATTTGAGGAGGCGATATCTGGAGCGATGATAGCCCACAACTGCTCGGTCGAGATGGGTTGGTAACCACCAGCAGTTTAATTGGTTAGTTGTAGATTGTGTTAGTAGCATAATTGTGTAACAATTGGGAGTCGTTGTTCCTATTTTTTATTTGTTGATCACTCGTAGGGTGTTTTGTGTTATAGTTAGAGGATTCAACGACTAAAGTTATATTCTAATTTCAAACTTTTCTCAAATTCTTATAATCTGTCTGATCACCGCATAATACCATTACTCAAAGTATTGGTATCTGAGTTTTTTTATTTAACACAAAAAACTCATATCATTAGGCTATGCCTAATATTTGCTAAATATTATTCTGTTTCTTTTCTTTATGTTAATATTTTGTGCTTATACAGCAAATATATTTTATCTTATCTATAATTGTTGCATTAAGGTTAAAGAAAAACTAATACAATATTAACCATAACCAATACTATTTTAACCAATACATAAAAAATTTCATTTTCCTAAGAACAATTTTAACCACTTATATGTTTTAATTGATTTTTTATAAAATTGCTCCTATAGTCTTAGAATAAGACAAAACAATAAAAAAGAGCGTTCTTCTAAAATTAATATTTCTCACGTTTCCGTGTTTCCTCCGTTCATTTCACGCTTTCCCTTTTATTACATAAAAACAATGGCTTAAATTATTCAAAAGTAATATGTGTCATAACATCCGTATTTTGTATAATTCAAAGTCTGATGAATGTATGACCTTTGTGAGGTAGTACAAACCAAACAAAGAAAATGAAATCAAAAAAAGTATTATTAACTGGCATTACTGGATTTGTAGGCTCTCATACAGCCATTCAGTTATTAGACAAAGGTTATGAGGTAATAGGCACTCTTCGGAACCAACAGCGACAAGCGTCTATAGAGCAAGTCATCCAAAAACACACCACCCAAACCGATCTGTTGAGCTTTGTGGAAATTGATCTGGGAGCACCTTTAGAAAAGTGGCAAACAGCTTTGCAAGGAATAGATTATGTATTGCACATTGCGTCTCCTTTTCCGACTAAACTGCCTAAAAACGAAAACGATTTAATTTTGCCTGCTAAAAATGGCACACTCAATATTTTAAAGGCAGCCACCCACAATCGGGTAAAAAGAGTGGTGATGACTTCGTCTACAGGAGCCGCTGCTTATGGTAAAAAGAAAATTGCTGAATTTACCGAAAAAGATTGGACCAACATTCACAACAAAAAGGATACAACACCCTACTTTCGTAGCAAAACCGTGGCCGAAAAAGCCGCCTGGGATTATGTAAATAGCACGGCTAATGCTCCCGAATTGGTGACTATCTTGCCTGGGGCTATTTTAGGCCCTGTATTGGAAAAGGATTTTGGCAATTCGGCCAATATTGTAAAAAAGATGCTGGATGGAAGTATGCCTGCTCTTCCTAAAATAGGATTTGAGATTGTAGACGTGCGTTCGGTAGCCGATGCCCATATCAAGGCGCTGGAAACTCCCCAGGCAGCAGGTAATCGTTATTTATGTACCAATGGTTTCTTAGAGTTTAAGGAAGTAGCCCAAATCCTCAAGGCAAATTATCCTAAAAGAAAGATCCCTCAAAAAGTATTGCCTAACTTTATGGTGCGGCTTTTCAGTAATATTGATCCTGAAACCAAACCTGTTTTGTTGGAGTTGGGTACCCGACGTACTGTCAATCACCGTAAAATCAAGGAAGAGCTACAATGGAATCCCATCTCGGTAAAACAATCGGTATTGGATTGTGCAGATAGTTTGATTGGTTTAGCTGTGGTATAGCGAAAAGTTATAATTATGAGCGAAGTTTTTAACATTGAAAGCATTCATCAATTGCATTATCTGGCGGGTGGTCCTCCTCCCAATCATCCATTGTTTTGCATTCACCAATTAGAGGATATTCAGGCACTGGATGCCAAATTTCCTGAAAAGTTTACTTACAACTTTTATTGTACGGGTCTCAAAAAGAATCTTCCCGAAAATATTCAATATGGGCGTAGCCATTATGACTTTCAGGAAGGGGTTATGGGGTTTACTGCTCCGTTGCAAGTTATGTCGTTTGAAAGACATGCTACCGAAAATGCCACGGGCTGGGTGATATTCTTTCACAAAGATTTAATGAATGGGACTCCCTTACAGGACAAAATAGATCAATATGGCTTTTTTCACTACAATGTAGACGAAGGCTTGTTCTTATCGCCTAAAGAGGAGGAAGCAATGATGGCCATTTTTCAAAACATTGCGACTGAATACCAACGTCCGATTGATCAACACAGTAAACAGGTGGTATTGTCAAACCTGGAATTGTTGTTTACTTATGCTGAACGCTTTTATGCTCGACAATTTATTGTAAGAAATGATACCAACCCAGACATTTTGCGAAGGTTTGAACAAACGTTGAAAGCTTACTTTAATCAATCTCGAGATTTACCAGCCTTGCCCACTGTAGAATATTTTGCTGATCAGTTGAACTTATCGGCCAATTACCTGAGTGATTTACTGAAGTCGCTGACGGGTAAATCTACTTTAGAACACATTCATTATCAGATTATAGAAATGGCCAAACACAAAATACTGGGTACCAATCAATCTATGGCCGAAATTGCCTTTGAGCTTGGATTTGAATATCCACAGTATTTCAGTCGCTTGTTTAAAAATAAAACCGGGATGACTCCTAAAGAATTTAGACTTTCGAGTAATTGATGCCTGGGAGTCATCCCAGTTGCTTTTCTTTAAGGCTATTTATCTAAAATATAGGCCAAGGCGGCATCCTTCCCTTGCTTGTAATCATCAAAACGAGGAGGTATGGCTACGTCTACAGGTATACGATCCCAATCTGGGTGTTTGGGTAAATGCTTCTTAATGCGAGTAGTATACTCTATCAAAAAATCAGTATTCGGCAATCGCATGACTTCATTATTATCAGATTTGTTAGGATGAGTCCGTCCCGGCTCTCCTACAACGGTTGCTTTGGTTTCATTCTTTAAAAACACGCAAGCCATAGAAGCGGCCGAAAAGGTTCTTCTCCCTGTAATTACCCAAATCTTTCCAGGCTGGTTTAGCCACTTTCTGGCACGAATGGCTGAAATTAAGGGACGACTTAGGTTATAATTCCCTCCATTGTTTAACCGTAAGTCTATCACAAGTTTGTTGGGTCGTAAGGCATCTATCTCCTTAAATAACTTGCCTATATACCGCTTAATAGATGGCTTACGCTTTTGGTTATTAATGCGCACCCAGTTTAGATACATTGTCTTTTTTTCGGCCAAATAACGATGCCAATAATAGGCTCCCTGGGTAGATAAATACAGTGGCGTTTGGGTTTGATATTGCCTAAAATAATTGGTCCATGGACCTTCTCGATAGGTGTTATAATCTAGTCCATCAAAGGTTCGAGATATTGTTTGTCCATTACGTTCGATTTGCACCGTTACTTTTTGGGTGTGGTCACTAATACCAAGGTAACGTAATAATTCGGTTAGTACCAGATAACCTGGGCCAGCATACACAAACTCTACTGGATTGTCATGCGACATATTCTGTTTTAATTTCTCAAAAGCTTCTCTCGTAGTATATTTTCCAATGTGGGTAATTTTACCTCCTATCAATTCAGCAAATTTTTGGTGGGCGGCTACAATGTATAGTTCATTTTCAAAAAAATATAAGCTGAGAGGCAGCCGATGAAACCCCACCATTTTTTGTCCTACATTTAATTCGGTATGACCATCTTTGAGCAAGGCCAACAGACGCATAATTTCACAAGAAATCTCATAAGGCTTTAGCTCAGGTACTTTACGCTTAAGAGCTTCTATTCCGCTGTCAAACTTTTCTTTAAGACCTGGGATAAATGTTTTAAACTGTCGTTTGATTTTTTTCTGAAGGTAGGTTAAGTCCTGTTCCCAATCTTTGGTAGACATTTGAGCTACTTTGGTTTGACTTACTCCCGAAAGGTGGATTGCTCCAATGAGCAATACCGTGATCATTAATGTTTTCATATGGTATGGTTTTGTTTTTTGACAAAAGTATTGAGTCATACTTTTTGACAAGAAACATCATAGGTTTTTCGGGTTTGATCCGATCGGAAACTACTATATACTACTGAAAACGAGCAATTTAAAGTACTAAGAAGCTTTCGTGTTACGGAACTGGGCGGGGGTAAGATTGGTGTGTTTTTTAAAGGCATTGAAAAAAGTAGACTTGGATTTATACCCGAGCTGATAGGCTAATTGTTCTATTTTAATGAAGTCTTCTTGCACTAGCCGCTCTTTTGCTTCTTTGACTCGATACTGATTGGTAAGCTCTGAGAATGTACACTGGAGCTCTGCATTGATCATCTGACTGATGTGATGTCTACTGAGTCCCGTTTTAGCAGCCAATAGATCTAATGAAAATTCAGGGCTGAGATAGAGCTTTTCCTGTTCGATGGTTTGCTGCACCATTTCAACTTTTTCTTTGATAAAGTCCTGATGCAGGGTAGATTTTTGATACTTTGCCCGCTTTAAGGTGAGCAGGTCAGATTTGATCATGAGATACAACGCAATGCTGTACATTACCAGGCTTCCAAACAAATTGGGAGCAAAGGCTGGAAAAGGGCTTTTGAAAAACACATAGCCGTTGATCACTCCTCCCTCCGATAAGAATAATATGACTCCGCCTAATATTAGTATCACATTCATAAACTGTAGCCACTGTCGGTTACTTTTAGTGAGTTTTGCAGGATTCTTTGCTTGATATTGGTAGGTTTTTAGCAACGTAAACACGCCATAAAGTACCAAGTGCAGCGATATCAACTCTACCACTACCCAGCCTTGTATACCCCAAGGATCAACCGGAAAGTTTTTTATATATTCCTGGGTCACGGGGGCAACCCCTCTTTCTTTGGCCAACAAAAACAGCTTGTAAGAGGAGTCTTGCAAGAAGAAGTTGAACTCGTAAATGAAATAGCCCACAAAGGGCATAAAGTGGAGGACTTTTTGGGCACGAGTTATAGCAACCCCTAGTATTTTATAAGTATATAAGGTAATGAATGGCCCCAACAATAAGAGCATAGGAGTAGCCGAATTGAAAAGGAAAATGGTGTATACCATTCCGCCCGAATGCACTAAAAAAGAATGCAGTTGAATATAAATAAGAACGGCTATATTCAGAATAAAAAAAGCGTGCTGAGCAAATCCTCGTTTGTGGATAAAAACCACCATAATTAAAATGGCCTGCAACAGTCCAAAGAGAATCATAATGGTTGAGATATCCAGAGTAAGGGGTGTATTGGTCATGGCTCCTACAAAGTATTATTGTATACCTTTATATACAACCATAAAAGTATGAAGGATGCATTTTATTGCATACAAATCATTGTTGCAGTCATATTTGCTAAAATTTTCTGTCCAGTAGCCTCGTATACTTTTCCTTCGCATACAGTGAGGGTTCGGCCAGCTTTAAGTACTTGTCCTATCGCAATGACTTTTTCAGTTTTCATTCCTCTTAAAAAATTGACTTTAAACTCAACGGTAAGCACTTCGGCATTGGGAGGCATCATAGTCAAGGCCGCATAACCACAGGCCGAATCTACAATGCTGGTCATGACGCCCGCATGAAAGTAACCATTTTGTTGACTTAAGCCTTCTTTAAACGGGCACTCAATAATTACTTTTCCTTCCTCTACCAAGGTAATGTTGGCTCCCAAGGTTTGCATCAAACCTTGTTTCTCAAGGCTTGCTTCAATTTTCTGTTGCATACTATTTTCGTTTGAATAATAACAATGATAGAGAATCAAATAAGTATACACAAATCAATTGGCCTGCTCATTTCTTCCACAACTTGCCATCTACTACCCGTTTGATCACCTCCTCGCGGTAATTGCGGCTTAGGGGAATATTGAAGCTTTGAATCTTAATTTCGTGACTCTCTACTGAGTCAATCTTGGAGATGGCAATAATGTAGGACTTATGCACGCGGATAAACAAGTGAGGGTTCAGGTTTTCTTCAATGTTTTTGAGGGTAAGCAATGTGACGTACTTGCCTTTGAGGGTATAAATGGCTACATAGTTTTGCATGCCTTGGATGTACAGAATATCGGCAAAATAGATTTTCTCGTACTTGTTGTCACATTTTACAAAAAAATAATCGTCGTTTTTGTCTAAGGTAGCCGAGGTGGGTTTGGCCAGCAATTGTTTGTATTCCTTGGCTTTGTGTGATGCCTGCAAGAAACGATCAAAGGTAATGGGCTTGAGCAGATAATCAAGCACATTGAGGCGAAACCCCTCTAGCGCATAACTAGGATAGGCCGTGGTGATAATCACCATGGGGGGATTTTGAGTGATTTTCAGGAAATCAATTCCATTCATTTTGGGCATTTGAATATCCAAAAACAATAAATCAACCGCGTTCTTATCCAGCACACTCATTAGCTCTACTGGGTTCTCTACCGTGTCTACCAAATGAAGAAAGTCTACCTCTCGCACATAATTGGCAATTCCTTCTCTGGCCAATGGTTCATCATCAATAATTACCGAATTTATCTTCATATTACCTCTTTACCTCTGTTAAAAATTCCTGTCCCATTTGAGGTGCTGCCAATTCTACCAAATCGAGTTGAAGCTTTACCCTAAAAGTATTGCCCAAATCTTCAATGATCAAATCGTGCTGTTCAGGATAGATTAAATCTAACCTTCTACGAACATTTTTTAAACCAATACCTCCATATTTTACCGCTTCTTTTACGGCTACATCTACCTGCGATTTACTATTGATCACTTCAAAATTCAAACGCTGATCCCCATCAAAATACAGTTTAATATCTACCCAGTTTACTTTGTTTTTATGCTTAGACACATGTTTGAAAGCATTTTCTACAAAAGTCATCAATATAAACGAAGCAATGCCCAGGTGTCCTTTGTTTTGTTGATCTACCTCAAAGCTCACCTTAAAGTTGTCGTTCTTACGCAGTTTTTCCAATGCCATAAAGTTCTCTAAATAGGCCACCTCGTTGCTTAGAGGAATTTGGGTTTCGTTGCACTCATACAACTGATAACGCAACAACTCCGAAAACTTTGCCAGGGCAGCCGAAGCCATCGTGGGGTCTTTATGAATCAAAAAGAAAATAGAATTGATGGTATTGAACAAGAAGTGAGGATTGAACTGATACTTCAAAAACTTAAGTTCAGTCTCCAGTTTTTCTTTCTCTAGCTTTTGTTGACGTTTTTTAGCCTGACTCCAGTTTTTGGCCAGTTTGAGGCTCATACCCAGCATCATAGCGCCTGCAGTTGCTGGAAATACTCGGGTGACATGGAAATGAAACAATGCTGAAAAGCTTACATCAGTAATGCCACAGAATTCTTTCATACTCATGTTTAACACTTGAGCCGTCAAAAAAAAGCAGGTCAATAACGCCAAACTTGTGAAAACAATCCAGGCAGACACATATATGATATATTGGGTAAGTTTCCCTTTCTCGAGATATCTTGGTAGTAAGAAATAGATATTAAAATTAACTGCTAGCGTGTGTAACACCACAAAGCACCAAAACATGATAAAACTCTGGGGTTGATCAAACATGCCAAGCAACGCTACCAACCCAAACTCGGCTACTCCCCAGGCAAGATGATATGCGGCCCAAAAAAAGGCATGATATGCTTTAAATTTAATCACCCAAAGTTGGTTCAAATCAATACTAGGTAGGTTTTTCATATTCGAAAATATTAAAAATCTGGTGAAATGAGGTAAGTGTTTTACCACAGGTAGCTTTTGCATGATCAAACGCACCTGCTGATTGATAAGATGCAAATCCAGGGCTTTTGGTTGCTAAAGACCTGCCCCTCCCCTATTCTTTTTCCTCTGATCAAATACTGACTACACTTGGTCAAACAATTTTTGTGGCCTAAAAAAGGAGTCGCTCTTTTGTGAGCAAAAAAACATTTGCCCATAAAAACATGACCATGGAAAAAAATTATCGTAACCTGGGATTCATATTTTTGCTGTTGATTCCCATTATGCTTCTTGGCTTCTTTTCTTCTTACTTGAGCAAGTTGGTCAATTCAGAGAAAAGCATCCATTTTCTAATTCATTTACACTTTTGGGTTTCGACAACATGGGTAGTACTCATGATCTTACAACCGCTTTTGATCCGTTTCAAGCGTCCTCGCTTGCACAAAAAATTGGGTAAATTCTCGTATGTACTATTTGTCTTGTTCAACCTCACCCTTGTTCCTTTTATTATTGGCGTTACCGATTATGTACTCAAAGGAGGAAGTCCTACGGTATTAGTTTCTACTCTATTCAATGTAGTGCTCGTCAATATATTTTTCATTTTGGCCATGGTGCACCGAAAAAATATAGCCTTACACATGCGCTATATGATTGCGTTGGCATTGGTGTTTTTGTTTCCACCCATTGGCCGCATTGTCATGCAAAATACGCAAAATCATTTTCTGGCAGCAGTTCACATCAATTATACTTTAGTAAATCTCATTTTGGTTGGGCTCATCTTTTTGGATAGAGCAAACCAAAGAAGTTATCGCCCTTATGCAATCGCCTTGGTGGCTTTTATTCTCAACCAAGTAGCACTGCATGCCTCTTTTTCCACTTATGGTTTGATGTAAGTCAGTTAAGCAATCATTTCTATACAATATCATATAACCCATAAATTATGTTAAACAATGAATAAAACAACCCAACTAATCGATGTAGATGCTCCACCCAAAGCTCAACAGGCAAGTCAAGGGGAGCCAACACGTGCCAATAACACACTGAAAAGAAGTGCCAAGGTTTGGTTCATTGTAGCCGTTATTGGACAATTAATGTTTGCTGTTTATGTGGCTGGATTTTATTGGTTATCAGCCCTGCAGGGCAATTTTGCTAAATGGGAAAAGGCAACCCCCAAAGGTTTTGTAGAAGGAGATGTCATGGGCAATACTGCGATGATCATGCACATGTTGTTGGCTTTGATCATCATAGTGGGTGGCCCTTTGCAGTTTGTGCCCCATATTCAACGAAAATACCGCAAGTTTCATCGCTGGAACGGACGCGTGTACATGATTACGGTGTTTTTGGTAAGTGGCACAGGACTGTACATGGTTTGGGCCAAAGGAGGCATTGGAGGCCCCTTTCAATATGCCGCCAGTACCTTAAATACAATACTCATTTTTTGGTTTGGTATATTGACCTGGCGCACAGCAGTACAACGTAAACTCAAAGTACACAAACGCTGGGCCTTTCGTTTATTTTTGGCAGGTAGTGGCGTTTGGTTTGCCCGTTTGGGATTTATGAGCTGGGTCATGACTCATGTCACCCTTGGATACGACTATAACACCTATTGGCCTCATTTTTATAATATCTGGTCTTTTGGTCAATTTGTTGTACCGTTGCTGGCTTTTGAGTTGTATTGGCGAACGCTGGAAAAATCAAGTAAAACTCGTAAATACGCTTTCACTGGTTTACTTTATTTTCTCACCTTGCTTACTGCCATAGGCATTATCTCTGTGACTATTGCTATGTGGATACCACGCTTGACTGGGTAGTCCATTCGCAAATAATAACCGAACACTGATCAACGATTTTAGCACTATATACCTTGGTGTATACACCTACTAGTACACCTCATACACCCTCCAGGAGTCTTTCATTGAGCAAAACCTGTGCAGTGAAAGGCTCATTTTATATAGTCCTCACAAGCTCTAATCAAGGTTTTTAGGCTTTTTCAAATGAAATTCTCCAAAAAATTTGCATCTCGATGAAACTTCACGCACCTTTGTAGTGTATTAGTAAAGTAGTACACTAAATCACTAAAAAGAAAAATGATAGAAATTGAGCATTTATCATTTGGTTATAAGAAGAAACCACTCCTTTTTGAGCAATTGAATATTTCAATGCCGTCTGGAAATATCTATGGCTTACTGGGAAAAAACGGAGCGGGTAAATCTACTTTGTTGAAACTTATCACTGGTTTGTTGTTTCCAAAACAAGGCAAGCTAGAGGTGGTTGGTTTTCAGCCCAAAGATCGTTATCCTCAATTTCTGCAGGAGGTATACCTCGCTACCGAGGAGTTTTATTTGCCTCCCATGAAGATAGAACAGTTTGTAAAATTATACAGCCCTTTCTATCCCCGATTTAGTCATCAAGCATTCCAGGGATATATAGAAGAATTCAAATTACCCCTGAAGCAAAAACTCTCGAGCTTGTCTTACGGGCAAAAGAAGAAATTTCTGTTATCGTTTGGATTGGCCACTGACTGCAAACTGCTGATTTTGGATGAACCTACCAATGGGTTGGATATTCCGTCTAAAAGTCAATTCAGAAAAGTGGTAGCCAGTGCTATTCACGAGGAACGTAGTTTTATTATTTCTACGCACCAAATACGTGATATGGAGAACCTCATAGACCCTATCGTGATTATGGACGAGGGCAAGGTGGTTTTCTTTCAAGATTATGAACAAATTTCACAAAAACTCGCCATTAGCAGGCAAGCAGCACTACCCGATGAAGAATCATTGGTGTATGCCGAGTCTACTTTGGGAGGATACAATGTAGTAACCAAAAATACCGGACAGGAAGAAACAAATTTGAGTCTGGAGCTATTGTTTAATGCGGTAGTCAATAATACAACCAAAATCAACGAAATATTCAATTAACACTATGAACAAACATTTTGATTTCTCGAGATTTTGGTTGTTGCTCAAAATGGAAATGCTCAAGGGGCGCAAGGCCATTGTGATGACCCTAGTCATTATTCTAGGAACGATGACTATAGGCACCGTAAGCGAACCTTTGTTAGACGATAATAAAATCATTCATGCCGAAAACTTTGCCTATGGCTTGTTTATCGGTGGTTTTATTCTGAGTAGTCTGGCTTTCAGTAGTTTAAGCAATTCACTCAAGAGTTTTCAATACCTTACACTACCTGCCTCTACCTTTGAGAAGTTTCTCAGTATGTGGTTGCTCACGTGCATTGGGTGGATGGTGGCCTATACCATTGGTTACTCAATATGTGCACCATTGATCAGTTTGATTGGTCAGCTCTCGAGCGATAGTCTAGTAATTGTGCCCTACAATCCATTGGGAGGGTTTATCATCACTGTTTTGAAGTTTTATTTTGTGCTGCAGGGTATCTTTTTGGTAGGGGCAGTTCACCTCAAAGGATATGTTTTGCCCAAGACCCTATTTGCACTGGTATTGTACGGAGTTTTGTGTATGTTAATATTTTACCTTTTCTTAGGCGATATGGTGAATAGCGAAGTAGAGCAAGTGATGAGCAACGTTGATTTATCAAAGACGACCATCAATGTATTGTGGGTAGGACTGGAATGGATATTTTGGTGGCTTTTTGCTCCTTTATGTTGGATCATTACGTTTTTAGGACTCAAAGAAAAGGAGGTATAGCTTGGATTTTAACGACAATCAACCCATTTATCTGCAAATAGCCGATCATTTTTGTGAGAATATTTTACTCCAAAAATGGCAACCAGGGGATCGTATCCCTTCGGTGAGGGAAATGGCAGTAAAAGTGGAAGTAAACCCCAACACTGTGATGAGAACTTTTAATTATTTACAGGAAAAAGGGATTATTTTCAACAAACGGGGGATTGGTTATTTTGTGTCAGAAGATGGTTTTGAAAGAACCCGGGCATTGCGTAAACAGGATTTTGTGACTAAGGAACTGCCGTTGGTATTCAAAGCAATGCAGTTACTCCAGCTCACAGTAGACGATTTGCTCACCTACTATCAACAATACAAGGATAGTCAAAACCAGGGGACGGATCAGAAAAAGTAGTGACCCAGTTCTTGAAGCGCTGGTTTCCAAACTATAAAAGACCATGAAAACAAGTAAAAAGTTATTGATATTCGTTGCAGGTTTTGCCCTGGTGTATTTAATCGTAGGGTTGACTTTGCTACGTAGCGAGATACAAACAGCACTGGATGTCGAAAACAAACAATTTAAAGAAGTATCCATTGGTCAATTCAATAAAATTAAGTTTTCGGCCAACTGGAAGGTAAAAATCAGACAAGGTCCCAAATTTAAAGTAAGTTTAGCATCAAAAGAGACGGCAATCTTGAAACCTGAGCTTACTATCAAAGATGGCACCTTATATATGAACCTGCCTTCGGCTCAAGGCAAAGCACTGCAAGCCAAATTGGTCATTCCAGCTTTTAATCTCAAAGCAATAGAAGCCAACGGAAACACTACTATTTACTTGCGTGGTTATCAATCTGATACGCTCCGAGTAAATATGAAAGACAAGAGCGTATTTACCGTAAAAGACAATAAGCTTTCACACTTAGATTTCAAAACTTCGGGTCAGGCCCGTATTCAATTATCTGCTAAATAATATGCCTATGATCACAGCCATCATTTAGACAAATATATTGGAGTTGTATAAGAGCAAAACCATACAGTTAATAAAGTATACTCTAAGCTTCTTTATTATGATAAAATATTTGTTCGTGTAACCTTTAGCGTACGTAACATTCCTCCCCTAGTGGGGAGGTTAGGAGGGGTTTAGGTCGGTATTTCAGTTTTTTAGTAATAAATCACCTTACAAAACCTCCCTTAATCCCTCCAAAGGAGGGAGATTTACTAGATAAATTTGACACCTGCGAAATATTATTCTAGAAGCGAATGCTTTTGCTCTCTAACAGTCGTGAATAAATAACCGCGAATGACGTTCCTCCTCCTTTAGGGAAACTAGAAGGAGTTTAACCAACTTCATTGTCTATAACTCATAAATGTTCCCAGGCATTTAACTCAATCATTTATTTCTTCATGCTGTTTTTGGCATTGACCAAAAGCAGGCAAACTACGTGCTGACTCATTGATTCAGTGTTGTAACAGGAATACTATGTCTTCTCAAGACGGCCATAGATAGGTATAGTATGCTCTCTTCTCAGCACTGAGCGTCAGTAATTATGAAAGTTTTTCAGATTTAGTGAACACTTATTCACTTATAGAACACTTATAACACAAGCATTATCAAAGATTTACCATGAAAAAGATCATCATCGGAATGTTTTTATGCATTCTGTCAATTACAACAGGTTTGGCTCAAAGCCAATTCACCATCAGTGGTTATATCAAAGATGCCAACAATGGTGAGGCACTCATAGGAGCCACCGTTTATATTCAGGAAATAGCCAGTGGTACTACTACCAACGCTTATGGATTTTATTCTATCACTTTGCCTGCTGGTACTTACCACCTTAAGTTTCAATACATTGGTTTTGACGACCTCCAGCGCGAAATCAAGCTTGAAAAAGACATGAAGCTCAACCTGGAACTCAAAACTGAAAAGAATCAGCTTCAGGAAGTAGTAGTGACCGATAAGGTACTGGATGAAAATGTGCGGAACAATGAAATGAGCGTGGCCAAATTAGACATCAACACCATTACCAACATGCCCGCTTTTGCCGGAGAAGCAGATATTCTCAAAAGCATTCAGTTTTTGCCAGGGGTAAGTACTGTAGGCGAAGGTGGTTCTGGATTTAATGTACGAGGAGGTAATGTAGGGCAAAACCTGGTTCTACTTGATGAAGCTCCAGTTTATCAATCTTCCCACTTATTTGGTTTCTTTTCGGTATTCAACCCCGATGCTGTGAAGGATGTAAAGTTGTATAAAGGGGGAATTCCTTCTAAATATGGTGGACGTTTGTCTTCCATTTTGGATGTACGCATGAAAGAAGGGAACAGCAAAAAATTCAATGTATCGGGTGGATTGGGTACTGTATTTAGTCGTTTGGCGGTAGAAGGCCCCATCAAAAAAGAGAAAGCTTCTTTTATCGTAGCAGGTAGACGGTCATACGCCGATTTATTTGCCAAAGCCTTTACTGATATACTGGAAGATGGTGCTGCCCTCTATTTTTATGACCTTACTGCCAAAGCCAATGTAAAATTTAGCGACAAAGATCGCCTTTACTTATCTGGGTACTTTGGGCGTGATGTATTCAAGTTTGATAGTCGTCAGGGATTTAACTGGGGTAATAATACTGCTACTCTTCGTTGGAACCACGTCTATGGTAATCGCTTATTTTCTAATATTAGTGCCTATTATAGCAACTATGATTATGGTTTTCAGTTTGGCGAAAGCGACTTGGATAAATATGATTGGAAAGCACGCGTAATTACTTACAACTTTAAACCTGAGTTTACCTTATTTATCAATGCAACCAACGAGCTTACTTTTGGTGGAGAGGCCATTTTGTACCGCTCAGAACCAGGCAATGCCATTAGCGTGAGTAACGGGGTAAGCACCAACATTGGGCTGGAAAAACGCAATGCTTTTGAAGGCGCTTTGCACGTAGGCTATGACGAAAAGATTACCGACCGTTTGTCCCTGCATTGCGGGTTGCGTTTTAGTTATTTCAACTACTTTGGAGGCACTGTATATCATTATGACCATACGACTCCAGGTACTCAAAAGCCCTTGGTGGGAATTACAACCAAAGGGGATCAGGAATCTATTGCCAATTATTGGAATTTAGAGCCAAGATCGTCTTTTCGTTACCAATTAACCCCTACAGCTTCTATCAAGGGTAGCTACAACCGAATGGTGCAGTACATTCATTTGATTTCCAATACTACAGCTTCTACTCCTATTGATATTTGGCAACCTTCTACTAATAATATTGAGCCTCAAAAAGCTGATCAGGTAGCCTTGGGGTACTTCCAAAACTTTCGTAAAAACCTTTATGAGTTTTCGGCTGAGGTATATTATAAGTGGACGCAAAATCAGATTGATTACATAGACGGAGCTGATTTGTTTATCAACCGATTTATAGAAAGTCAGGTATTGTCGGGCCGAGGCCGAGCTTATGGACTGGAGCTTTATGGTAAGAAAAACCGTGGGCGTTTGACAGGATGGATTAGCTATAGCCTGGGTAAATCAGAGTTGAAAGTAGATGGTATCAATTTTGGCAACGACCAGGAAAATCGCAAAGGCCAATGGTATCCTACTCGTTTTGACCAAAGACATAATCTTAAGATCGCTGCTTTTTATGACCTTACTCCCAGAATTTCTCTATCAGCCAACTTTAGTTTCGTTTCGGGTACACCTACTACCTTCCCTACCGACAGGCTTGCGATTCAGGGATACGCGGTGCCTTATGTAAGCAACAACGAGCGTAATAATGTGCGCATCCCCAACTATCACCGTTTGGATGTATCTATTAGGTTTAAAAACATTTGGCGAGGCAAAAGAGGACGTTCGGGAGAAGATAATCTTACCATTGCCATTTATAATGCTTATGCTCGTCAAAATCCATTTAGCATTTATTTCTCACAAGAAGTAGATAGCAGACCTGCGGCAGGTACTCCTGTAAACACTCGTGCTCAGCAATTGGCCATTGTAGGCACTTTGATACCTTCTATTTCTTACAATTTCAAATTCTAAAACTTCAACCATCTTAGGATATTTTAAAAAGCGAAAACCAATGAAAAAGTTACTCTATATATTATTGATTGCCGTGGGTTTTGCCTGCGAATCTACCATTAATCCTACACTTGAGGATGCCGAAAGAATATTGGTGATTGATGCCTGGGTAAACCAAAAAATGGAGCGTCAGGAAATAAGAATTACTCGCTCTCAATCCTATTTTGACAACAGCAAGCCTAGCAAAGTTTCAGGTGCTATTGTAACAGTAGAAGACCTAAACAATGGTGCAGTATACACCTTTCAGGAAGGTACTGACAGTTATTTTTGGGAACCCAATGGCACACCATTTGGCGAAACGGGACACCAATACCGACTAACGGTAACAACCAATGGTGAAACCTTTGAAGCCACCTCTACTCTGGGAAGACAAGTGGCGGTTGACACCATTATGTTTCATCATGAGGATAAGAACCTTTTGGTAAGAGAGGCCCATTATGAAGCAGAATTTTTTGCCACTGACCCTACTGGCCTGGGGGATGCTTATTGGATAAAAACCTGGAAAAATGACCAATATTTGGGTAAACCTGGTGAGATAAATATTGCAGTAGATGGGGGTTTTACGGCCTCGCAAGCAGTAGATGGGCAAGTCTTTATCCAACCCATCCGTCGTGACTTGATCAATCCATTGGACAAAGTACCTGGCAAACAAAATGAGTTTTTGCCTCCTTATGTGCCTGGCGATAAAGTTTATGTAGAAGTGCACACGATTGATCAACAAGCCTTTGACTTTTTATGGGCAGTGTATTATCACACCAATCACCCAGGTGGCCTTACCGAGTTGTTCACAATTCCGCTGGCCAATGCCCCTACTAATATCAAGAACACTCAGGGAAATTCTACCACCAAGTTTGCAGGCTTTTTTAATGTAGCAGCGGTGGGTGCCAAAGAACAAGTATTAACCCAGGAAATTGCCAATCAGGCCCAACAAAAATAATGTTTACACACCTGACAGATTTCTTAGTACGATCACTTAATCTACAATCATTTCTAGCCTTTGGTCTTACTACAAGGAGACCAAAGGTGATTTAACCACTTTTGGGAGTCACACTTATCTTGTGATAAAACGCCCCTGGCTCTCGAGTGGCTTTTGTGGGTCTCCCTTCGGTAAGACCCACAAACTGGATGTGAATTGTAAGTATTAAAAGTCAGATGATTGCACTATAAAATCTACCAGGTATAAAAAATAAATCACATGAACACTACCATCACTCATACAGATACCTTGATGAAAGCCGTCGTTTGTAATCAATATGGTTCACCTGAGGTACTCAAAATCAACAAAGTGCCTAAACCCACTCCCAAGCCCAACGAAGTACTGGTAAAAGTACATGCTTCTACTGTGGCAGTGGCCGATGTGAGAATCAGAAGCTTTGATGTCCCTATTTCTTTCTGGATTCCGGCTCGTATAGCTTTGGGGCTTACCAAACCCAAGAATTCCATTTTAGGTATAGAGCTAGCCGGTGAAGTAATCGCAATAGGAGCCAAAGTGACCGATTTTCAGCCGGGTGATCAAGTATATGGATCAAACCTAAAGACCTTTGGGGCTTATGCCGAATATGTTTGTTTGCCAGTAGATGGCCCATTGGCTAAAAAACCCACCAACTTGAGCTATGCTGAAGCAGCTGCCATGCCAATTGGTGCCCGCACTGCGTTGCATTTTCTTAACCGAGCCGAAGTAAAGCCTGGGCAAAAGGTATTGATTTATGGTGCTTCGGGCAGTGTGGGAACCTATGCCATACAACTGGCCAAATACTTTGGGGCAGAAGTGACTGCGGTTTGTAGTGAGGCCAATTTTGATTTGGTAAGATCACTGGGTGCAGATAAGGTAATCGATTATAGAGCCTCTGATTTTGCCCAACAATTTGAGGCATATGATATATTCTTTGAGGCTGTAGACAAATGCCCGTTCTCAATCGCCAAAAACGCGCTTAAAGCCAAAGGTACTTACCTGAATATCACCCAGCCATTTCCGAGCTTTTCACGATTATGGACGAGCCTCACTACTGGAAAGAAGATTTTGATGGCCGATAACCCACCCACATCTCCCGAGGGTTTATTATTCCTTAAAGATTTGGTAGAAAGAGGAGCGCTTATCCCGGTAATAGATCGAGAATACCCACTAGAAGATATTATAGAAGCACATCGCTATGTAGATGAGGGACACAAGAAAGGTAATGTAGTAGTAAGCATTGCTTAATTGTGTACAAATGTATGAGTGTCTGCTGTTTGGCAGGCATTCATCTTTATTTTTTTGAACCCTATTTTTTAAAAAACCATGAAACGAATCACTGTTTTTAAACATACTATTAACCATTGGACACCCAAACCCAAAATGGGTAGAAAAGTATTAATCGTGAAGACCAATATCCAAACCCCTGAGCAAGTAGCAGCCATGGGTTCGGTATTACGACGCTATCCTTTTGTAATAGATTGGTCTATAGATACCGAAGATGTAGATTGTGTATTACGGGTTGAAGCTTTTCAGCCATTGAGCGAGGCCAAGGTTATTCAACTGGTAGAAGCTCAAGGTTTTTATTGTGATGCTTTACCAGATTGATTTTTTAAGTTATTTTTCCTGAGAAATCAATATAAACTCAATCATCTTTCTTGTTTGGTGTTTACATGCAGTATCACCAACAAGTAACTCAATCATTTTTGATTTATGCAATACCAATCTCTAGGAAATTCAGACCTCAAAGTAAGCAAAGTATCACTGGGCTGTATGTCGCTCAAAACCGCTGAAGCTTTCCAGCAAGTCATTCCTCAAGCCTTAGATTTGGGCATCAACTTTTTTGATACCGCAGACCTATACGATCAAGGGCAAAACGAAGTATTGCTGGGCAAAGCCTTGGGCTCTCACCGAAAAGAGATAATTATTGCCAGCAAAGTGGGAAATCAATTAAATGCAGATGGCACCTCCTGGAGTTGGAATCCAACCAAAGCATATATTCTCACCGCAATTGAGGCCAGTCTAAAACGCCTGGGTACCGATTATATAGATTTGTATCAATTGCACGGTGGTACCCTAGACGATCCTATAGACGAAACCATTGAGGCTTTTGAAATGCTGAAGCAACAAGGGAAGATTCGGGCCTATGGCATTTCATCTATTCGTCCCAATGTCATTCGGGAGTATGTCAAGCGGTCCAATATTGCGAGCAATATGATGCAGTATAGTTTGCTGGATCGTCGCCCAGAAGAAACTGCGCTGGACTTATTGCATCAAAACAATATCTCAGTGATTACTCGAGGTACCGTAGCCAAAGGCTTATTGGCAGGTAAACCAGCAGCCGATTATTTAGGTCATTCGGCAGAAGTCGTACAAGCCGCCTCAGCAGCCATTCAACGCATTGCAGATCAAAACCAACAGACTGCAGCTCAAACCTGTTGTCGTTATGTATTACAACATCCCACAGTGGCTACGGCCGTTATGGGTTTTCGTACCGTTGAGCAACTAAAAGATGGAATAGGCACCAATGATTTCTCTTCTTTATCAGCTACGGATTATCAAGCGTTGCAAAATTCGGTAGAAGCAAAGGTTTATGAAAAGCATCGGTAACTATAGACTTAACAATGGGGCTTTGAATAAATTTGTGGATGTCTCTAAATATTTGCCACAAATACGCCCTCTTTAGGTGCCGTAATTTGGCATAGTTGAGTTATAAAACAAAGGGGAAAAACAACCTAATTCTTCCCCTCTACCTAAAGTTTTTAAAACCGTTTATGCCCTGAAAACTCCATTGCGTTTCCTTTGCCAAAACTCATACTTACTCCCAAAACCATCATTCGGCCTCCCCATTGGCGATTATTATAACGATAAAAACCTGGCTGATCCATTTCAGTGATATTGCGTCGGGAGCTAAATACGTCTCGCACACTAAAATTAACCACCGCTCTACCTTTCCATAATTTTTTCTTGATACCAAAATCGGCAAAGGCAACTTCTTGTCTTGTACCCAAAAGTTCCTGAACAGCAGAACGGTAACGTACCCTAATCTCGGCATCTATTCCCATAGGAAATTTAAATTTGGAAGTCAGTCGTACTGACCAACGAGTATTTTCAAAGGAAAAGTCAGTTTGTTCATAAGAACCACTCCGGTTAAAATAAGTCCAGTTGAAGTCACCCAACAAAGAAAACCATTTGGCGGGCGTTAGTTTTCCATTGACTTCAACTCCAGTATTTTCACTATTCCCTACATTTTGCGGCGTTGTAATCGTTAAGCTATCTATTACCTGGGTAATGTCATTGACCACGTCTTGAGTTCTTCTGTGAAATATCGATACATTGAATGAAGCCTTTTCCCAGTTTTGAATGGCAGTAATTTCATAAGAATCGGTAAATTCAGGCTGCAAACCAGGATTCCCAAAAGATTGGTTCAGGTTGTCTCTAATCGTGGTAAAAGGATTTAAATCCCACATTCTGGGGCGATGGATACGTTTAGAGTAGCTTATTTGGGTAGAAAACTCTTTGGTGATCTTGTAAGACAAATGTACACTGGGGAAAACATTGGTATAGTCTTGCTGATTGTTGGTATTTGTGGTAATCAAGCGAGTGTCTACTTGAGTGTTTTCTACCCGCACCCCTGCTTTCAATCCCACTTTGCCCAATTCATAAGCATAGGTTCCATATACGCCCAACACCTTTTGGTCAAACTCAAACAAGTTTGTAAAAGCGGGATTAATCACTTCACTCCCATTCACGATATCTGCTACTTCATAATCGTTGGCATTGAAATTTAAATCATACTTGGCACCCAACTCTAACGTGTTATCCTTGGCAAACGGATGGGTATAATCTAAACGAAAAGAATACGATGCATCCGAAAAGTTGGATGTAGAAGTTTGCTCAAAGTCGCCCTGAGTACCTTGAGTAGTGGTATTTTTAAAAGAAGAGTTGCGATCTTTTCCAAAGAAGAAACCCTGAGCAGTAAATGCCAGGCTTTGGTCTTTGTTATTGGCAAATGTTTTTTTGTATTGAAAATCATACTGCCATTTGGGATTGGTAGCCGTGGTGTTTTCGTCGCGTTGAGACAAATTAATGGTTTGCTCACTGGCATTCAGCAGATTATAATAAGTATCCGAAAATTCATTTTCAAATTCATAAGCAAAGTTTCCAGCCAGCGTAATTACATTGAAAGAATTGATGTGGTAATCCATTCCAAGTCGGATGTTGTAAAACTGCTCATGTTTTTCGGCATCTCCATTATTTTGTAACTGTTGACCGTTAGCATTACTTCGATCAATGGTAATTCCTCTATAGTTGGAAGGAAACATTCTTTTGCCAATTCCCAATTGAGTAAAGAGATTAAATTTTTCGGTGCGCTTACTCAGGCTCAATCCCAGGCTATGATTTTCGGGTATACCAGTATTCAAGGTAATAGAGCCATTGAAGCCTCTCCGTTCCTCTTTTTTCAGTACAATATTGATAATCCCAGTTGTTCCTTTAGCATCATACTTGGCCGATGGGTTGGTAATTACTTCTATTCGGTCAATCATAGAAGCCGAAATGGCCCCCAACGAATTGCTGCTTCCTCCTGTCATAACCGATGGATTTCCATTGATCAGGATTTGTACATTGGCATTACCTCTCAGGCTTATGGCCCCCTCAATGCTCACGTTTACCGACGGCACATTATTGAGCACATCCAAACTACTTCCTCCCGCACTTATCAGATCTTTTCCCACATTAAACACTCGCTTATCCAGTTTGAAGATTGTCTGAGACTTTTCTGCGGTTACAGTTACCTCCTCCATCATTTTCTTATCAGGAGCAATGCTTATTACCCCCAAATCCACCTGGCTTTGAGCTACCTTAAGTTCACGAATAATGATTGGTTGATATCCTATAAATTCAATCTTGACAAACAATGACTGGGGCACCTGCTTAGTTTGTACTGCAAACCTTCCATTGGTAGCAGTTACCCCTCCAGTGATTAACCGATTGTTGTCTTTGCCAAACAACGAGATAGTCGCATACTCAAGCGGCTGGCGGCTATTTTTATCAATGATTTTTCCTACAAAAGTCCATTGCTTGGATGCTTGGCTAAAACTGGCAGTGGTTACACTCACCAAAAATAAAGTCAAAATAAGGGATTGTATATTTTTCATTTTCCAATAGTTTATCTTTTTAAGTAGATGTCAAATGTGCCCACCTCAATTCCTCGACTGTTTTTCTTGAAGTTGATATAGCGGCACTCCTCGGTGTTGCGATCGGTTCTATCCCGATGGTTATTTTTTTCTTCTAACCAATAGGTCTGGGTAGTGAGTGAGCGATGTTTGGGAGCTGTAATCTTGTAATGGATGTGCCTTCTTCTACTACCATAAATACCAGGCCTGATGCTATGAAAAGCATATTCACCTTTTGCGTTGGTGTACACATGGCCACGCAGGGCTATCTCAGAGGAATCATAGTCAGCAATATCTCCATCTCCCGCAGGATGATACACTCCTTCCCGATCGGCATGCCAAATCTCTATTTTAACATTGGCCAAGGGAATATTGCCGCGTTTGCCGCTATACACCGTACCTTGCACCTTGATGGGCGTACCTGGTAAACTGGTAAAGTTAATATTGACTACTTCGGCGGTGTTTGCCACAAAAAAAGGCCCCTCGGTGGCAGGATCGGTAAAGCCACAATGGTTGTCTTTGGGTAATGGTGGGGGTTCTTGATCAGTCTGAGTAGTTTTGAGACCATATCCTGTAGCTGGAAGGGCCAACAAACCTACCCCCAAGACTTTTAGAAAGCCTTTTCGGTTCAATGATTTCTTTTGATGCATGAATTATATGGTTTTGGTTTATCTCGGTTTTAGAGTATGTTTAAATTTTCGTTTACAGGAGGTTTTAGGATGATTTTTTGGATTAGATGCGTCAAATTTTGAGGGAGTAGCAGCGCTACTGCCGATAAATTTGACAATATATAATCAAAAAAGTCGCGTAAAAGACCTAATCAATGAAGTTTAAATATGCTCTTAATACAAACCTATCAGCATCTACCATCTTCATAAAATAAAATCGCTGAACAACACAATTGGGCAGTTCAATGAAAAAAACACATGTCTGGACAATTCAGTAGTTCAGCCAACGCAAATGTGTATTCAACCATTGTTTTTGCATGTATATATCTGGGCAGTGTAATTTTGTAAGATTATGTTCAAAAGACTTTTTTCTAAGATCACTCTTGATATTTGGCTTCAGGCGGCATTCGTTGTTTTATTTTTTCTTACCAAAGCACTCGACAGGCATCACTCCCATTTACACAACTATGACTTTTATTTCTTTGCCAATTATTTAGTGGCGGTTATTATGATCAACTATTGGCTATTACCTCGTTTCTTTTATCAAAAAAAGTATGGCTTGTTTACATTGGGGATCGTTGTAACCTTGACAATCGTCATATTGATAGAAGAGTTGGTTTTGGAAAAAATCTTCTTTCCCAATAGTCGAGGCAGCTCTTTTCCTGGGGTGATTCATACGCTGGGCGAAATAGCCCCAACCATTATTATATTTATAGGTATAAAAATGGGGTGGGATATACACATAAAGCAAAAGGAAATGGATAAGCTCAAAAACCTGATGTCAGAGAGTGAGCTAAAGTTCTTAAAGACTCAGATTAACCCTCATTTCCTATTCAATAACCTCAACAACCTCTATTCTTATGCGCTGGCAAATTCTCCGCAAACTCCAGAAATCATCCTCCAGTTATCCTCCTTGTTAAGATATATGCTGTATGAAGGAGCCAAATCTGAAGTGCCTCTGGCAAAGGAAATCAAATACCTTCAGGATTTTGTAGCCTTACAAAAACTCCAAATAGATGAGCGAGGTACTGTAAATTTTAATGTAAAAGGAAACATTGACCATCAGATGATTGCTCCGCTTATTCTGGTGGTTTTTATAGAAAACTGCTTCAAGCACAGCACCTCTAGCCAAACTGAAGATATACGCATTAATATTGACCTGGAAGTAGAGGAGGATATGCTTCATTTGTATTGTAGCAATACCTATTCCTGGGAGCAAAACAATGACAATATCGCCAAGGGCATTGGTCTCAAAAATGTACAGGCCAGGTTGCAGTTATTATACCCCAAAAAGCACGCATTGGTCATTAAAGATCAAGACAACTTGTATGAAGTTAATCTAGAGTTAGCCCTAGCGTCTGTCAAAACAATATAGCTATGAAAATTTCTTGTATTATTATAGAAGATCAGGTTCCCGCCCAAAAAATACTCCAAAGGTATATTGCCGATATGGGTACCATAGAGCTAAAAGGAACATTTAACAATGCACTCACTGCCTTAGAGTTTTTAAAAACCGCTTCGGTAGATGTCATTTTTCTGGATATACACCTGCCCAAAATATCGGGTATCAATTTTTTGCAGATATTGAGTCCTCACCCCAAAATCATTTTCACTACGGCGTTTTCTGAATATGCCATTCAAAGCTATGAACTGGATGTAGTAGATTATCTTCTTAAGCCTTTTTCCTTTGAACGATTTGTAAAGGCTGTTTCCAAAGTTAGCCCAACACCCACAATAGAGTCAGCAGTAGTTTCTCGAGTCTCTCCTACCCAAGTGGAGGATGATTTTATTTTTGTAAAAGACAACAATGATTACCTCAAGATAAAAACTCAAGACATTCAATATATCAAGTCGGATGGGGACTATACCAAAATCTTCACAGTAGATCGGTCATACTTTGTGGCGTATTCGTTGAGGTACTGGAACGAACAACTCCCTACCAAATACTTTTGCCAAATACACAAATCCTATATTGTCAATATTCAATTCATCTCCCGGGTTTCCGGCAATCAAGCTTTTATCACTGAGACCTCATTACCCATTGGGCGAACTTTTAAAGACAACTTTTTTACAAACTACTTAAAGAATCCAATGAAGTAATACATTAAACCATTGGAGGAAAATCACATCTAAATAAAGAATCTAATTGATAACTTATGAAATGTATAGTTTTCTTCTTTATGTTGTTTTTATCCTTTACAGGAAAATCACAGCGTTGTGGCCCTATCTCATTCAATATCGTATTTCTAGACACCGAGAAAAAGATTATATACCCAGATGTCTTTATCAATCACCAAATTGCTATCTATGGCAAAAAAACTCCTCCTAGTACAAACAAAGAGTTTAAAGTTGTAAGCAAACAAAATAAAAATTACCCATATCAAATATCCACAATCCCTCAATTATCTATACAAGAAGAAGAATATTATGTCAGAGTTTTATATCAGAATCAAGAAATGCATTTAAACTTTATACTAAGACTAAGAGCATTTGATTTGCAAGATACGATTCAGTTCAACGCAGGAAAGTTTGTATATTTACATAAATCTTGGGAAAGAAAAAAAAGCAATCTGATTCGTTGCAATAACCAATTGCCTTATAATTTGACAATATTTAATCCACCCAAAATTCTAAGTAAATCAGAAGAAAAAGCATTAACTAAGAAATTAGGACAAGGTAATCCCAGCAAGGAAATTAACGGAATTGTTTTTATAAAAAAAATACCTCTTGCGGAGGTTTATTGTGACACTGAGAAGGTTAGGTATATAAGATATGTAAACCCACAATATATTCGTATATTGAGGAAGTACTTAGACTAATTCAACTCACCCATGACTCGAGACATAATAGAAATCAAAAACTTTGTGGTGCTCATTGAGCATTCTACCTCCGAAAAACCCATTGTAGATACATGCGGCTTTTGGGAACCTGCTATTGGTTTTGCTTTTTATGGCTCGGGCAATGTAGAACTCAACATTCATTATGATGACAAGGTAAAACAATACAACAATACCAAAGGGGTTGCCATGTCGTTTTTTGCCAATCCAGGAGTGGAGTTTACCCATCACATTAGCGCTGAAAAATACCTGCAATGTATTTGTATTCTACTATCTATCAAAAACATTCCTGATTTGCCTGAAGAGGAAAGTGAGATATTTGCCAAAAACCTATATGGCTTAGTCTATCCTCAGGAAAACTTTGTAGAAGGCCCCACATTTTACATGAATCCTGATATGCAATATGCAGTGGATAAGGTGTTTAATACTTCTTACAAAGAATCTACCCGCATGATGTTTTTGCGTAGCCAAGTACTGGAGTTAGTAGCGCATTTTATTGCCTTGGCCAGCGAAATGGTAGACAAAGAGAATAATACGATCAAAACGCAGGATCGGGAAAAATTGTACCAGGCTAAAGACATCATTTCTAAAAACCTCGAATCTCCTCCTTCGCTCAATGAGCTTTCTCGTTTGATTGGCCTCAACAGTTACAAGCTTAAAAAGAACTTCAAGGAATTGTTTGGGATGCCCGTATTCAAATACCTGCAAAACGAGCGCCTCGATAAAGCCCATCACTTGCTCAGTAGTGGTGATTTTACCATTCAGGAAGCTGCCTGGAAAGTGGGCTACGAAAGCCTAAGTTCATTCTCTACTGCCTTTCTCAAAAAATTTGGTTTCCGCCCTAGTGAAGTACTCAAGTAAATTATGAGTTATGAATGGATGAATTATCAATTAAACAATCCATTTCTTATTGTTCCATTGTTTCGCCTTCAGCTGATTGTTAGTTCCTTCGGCTACGCTCAGGACAACGTGTTCCGCGATGCGCCGCAAAACTATGGACAATGGACTGAATGCTATGGACTAATCTCCGCTTCGCGCTCACTTTTCACTTTACACTTTTAACTTTTCACTTACTACTCTCGCTCCTTTTCAAACAAATCTCCCTCCTTTTCAAACAAGTCGTTTGGCGGTAAATGCCCCACCTTTGTATTGTTCAATTTGATGAAAGCAAACAAACAATATAAAACTATGACGACTTTAAATCTCTCGGTACAAAGCACTTCCCTACTAGTGGCTACGCTACTCACTGGGCTTTCAGCGGGTATTTTATTTACCTGGGCCAATGCGGTCACTACTGGCTTAGCCCGACTAGATGCTTTTGGTTATCTCAGAGCATTTCAGCAAATGAATCGCACTATTTTGAACCCAGCCTTCTTCATTGTCTTTGTAGGGCCTGGTTTTGTTTCATTGGTAGTTGCCTTTCTATATCGTAGTCAATCAAACCTATTGTTTGTGCTCTTACTGATTGCGGCGGCGCTTTATTTCTTAGGTGTATTACTCCCTACCGGAGCAGGCAACATTCCTTTAAACAACATTTTGGAAAAAGCGGATTTAGCCAAAATAAGCCTTCAGGATGCACAAAGTTTACGCACCCAGTTTGAGGTCCGCTGGAACAATTTCCACCTCATCAGAACCATATGCGCCACACTGTCTTTTGGGTTGTTATTACTCATCACCCAATTAACCAAACAGCCTGGTATTTAATCATTTACGAATATTTCAAACACAACTTATAGATTACTTAAACTCATTTTATTATGCCATTTTTCAAATATTTAGACCAATATTCTGACATCACTGACATTACTTTTCGTGACCGTGCCCGGTTTGCCCCAATGGACAAACTATCACAACGACTGATGCGAGGCAGATCACCTTTTAGCAGTGCCGAAAAAGAAATTATTGCGGCTTATGTGTCTGGCTTAAACGAATGTAATTTTTGTTATGGGAGCCATCAGGCAGTAGCCGAAAACTTTGGGATTTCACCCGAAACTATTGAGGCTTTGTTGGAAGATATTGACACCGCTGACATTGCTGATAAGATGAAACCCATCTTACACTATGTAAAAAAGCTCACCCTTACCCCAAGCAAACTGGTACAGGCTGATGTAGACCGAGTACTAGACGCAGGTTGGACTGAACAAGCACTTTATGATGCCATTTGTATTGGCTGTTTATTCAATTTTTATAACCGCTTGCTAGATGGACACGGCATCAAAGGTAACGACAATATCTACCATTTAGGTGGACAACATCTCCACAAAAACGGCTATGGGGTGCCTTGGTTTATCAAATACATCAAGAATACCATTCGCAAGCGCAAAGTCAAGCAATTACAAACGATGTAAACCTATTAAATCAATCAATTTTAAACCATATAACTATGAAAATTCAAAGAGTAATTTTTACTGGATTATTCAATTGGGTAGCCACGTTCAGCATATTCATTACCCTGATGTTTCTACCCTTTACCAAAGATTCATTGATGTTACAAAATCTGTTTTTTGTGATTGCCATCGCCATTTTCGCTTACGTGACTGCGGCATTGTATTACAAAAACGGGCATACTGGAAATGGTCTGGCTGTGGGGTTGGCTCACTTAGTCATTCCATTGTTGATGGACTCAATCATCACCATACCATTTATATTAATTCCCTATGGCAGTAGCTATCAGGAGTTTTTTACCAACCCAATTCTATTGCCTATTACAGCCGAAGTGTTGGTAATCACTTATGCCTATTGGCGATTAAAAGCAAAAGCTTCTTTTAGTAACTAATGCCTATTTAAATAATTAACTCAAAAGTCTACAAGAAGTAGTCTAGATTTTAAACATGAATTGATCTTATTATTTGGAATGCTTTGCTCGCGGGCAGGTGGACAGCATGGAAGGAGGGGGCATTGGATTTTGTGCAGCTGCATATGCTGTCCAGCCTTTTTTGCTGACTTTTTTGGGCTCAAAAAAGTTAGTCACCGAAGGTAACCGAGTAATGATCTATGAAGCATATTAAAAATCAAGCGTCGCTTCTGGTTGACTCCCAAATTAAAATTATATAACAATGAAAACTCAACAAATTTTAGTAATCGGCGGTACTGGAAAAACCGGTAGACGCGTAGTAGAAAGATTAACTCAAGCAGGTCACCAAGTGCGTATTGGCTCTCGTAGTGCCGACATCCCTTTTGACTGGCACCAGCCTGATACCTGGTCTAAGGCCTTGACTGGCATGGATGCTGTGTACATTACTTTTCAACCCGATTTGGCAGTACCTGGCTCTACCGAAGCCATAGAAGGCTTATCGGCTATGGCGGTAAACTTAGGCATACAAAAGCTGGTATTGCTTTCGGGACGAGGAGAAAAAGAAGCCCAGGCTTGCGAAAAGATCGTGATGAACGCAGGCACTGCCTGGACCATTGTACGTGCGGATTGGTTCAATCAAAACTTTAGCGAAAGCGTTTTTCTGGAACCTGTATTGACTGGGCATGTAGCTTTGCCCCGAGCCGAAGCACGCATTCCATTTGTAGATGCTGAAGACATTGCCGATGTAGTTACTGCGGCTTTGACTGATGATAAACACCAAGGGCAAATTTATGAACTAACGGGGCCTCGTTTGCTATCTTTTGAGGAGGTTATTTTAGAAATAGCCAAAGTAACTGGGCGCAACATTCAGTACCACGCCATCTCTATGGACGAATACAACCAATTATTGAAGCAACATCAATTGCCTGAGGACCACATTTGGCTGGTGAACTATTTGTTTGACGAAGTCTTAGATGGGCGAAATGCCAATCTTACCCAAGATGTAGAGAAGGTATTAGGCCGTCCTGCTACAGACTTTAGCGATTACGCCAAACAAACTGCTTTGACAGGTGTGTGGCATCCACATGGGTAGTGTTTAAACTGTATAATGGTGATATCCACTTTTCTGCATAGAAGGGTGGATTTTTTTATGATATATTTATAATTAGGAATAAGGGTCAAAGGATCATTTAAACATCCAAATAATAAAACCCATGAAATACCTATCTCTCCTCATTATTTTTTTTAGTTACATTTCTTGCCTTGCTCAAACCAATACTCCTAAAGTAAATAAGTTAGTAAGTGAAATAGCAGGTTATGGCAAGTATACAAGTAAATTTACTGGTGGATATCCAGTTAATACTCCACAATGGGCAAGGTTCGAACAATTAAAGCAACTAGCTACAGATCAAGACTTGATTAATTTTACCGATCACCCAAGTCCTGTAGTACGCTGTTATGCATTCCAGGCATTATCTGAAAGAAAACACAGCTCGACCTTTGCAGTACTTGTTAAACATTTAAAAGATACCATAACCATACACTCTATTCAAGGGTGTCTTTTGAAAGGTCAATTAGTGAGTCAGTTTTTCTTAAAAAATACTTCTTACCTCTCTTATACCAAAGATCAATATAGGCTCAGTAAAAAAGAAAAAAATGAAATTGACAGTTTATTAATCTTAGATCCACAAATCAATCCAAGACTTACAAAATCAATGCTTGGGGTAATATCACCCAAAGAACAATATTACACCAACATAAAACAGCTTTATTTACAAGATAAAAGCTTAAGAGTACTAGTAGCTTTAGCAAGCTATCAAAAGGAATCAGACAAAGCACTCATCTTAGAACAGTTAAAAACAAAGGGCACCTTTCGGGATAGATGGGCATTACTAAAAGTAATAAAAAATTACCCTGCGCCTGAGTTTTTCCCTTATTTAAGAAAATTACTGCCACAATCCAGAAAAAACAAGCGCCTTATCCCTCCATTGCTTTTTTATACAGCTCTGGTACAATATAAAACCCAGGAAAGTAAAGAACTCATACAATATGTCTTGAAAAATAGTTTTAAGGAAGATTTAGAAGGACATCAAGGGTATATCTGGTTAGCAATTACCAAATATCCTCACCCTATTTATAAAGCTATCAAAAAATCAATCAAACTAGATAAAGAAACAAAACGTGATCTTTTATATGAATTTGAACATACGATGTATGGAATTAAGTAAAGTACTCTGTTATGAAAAAATGGCTCGTGATTGCTATTCTATCTATTGTAACTGGCTTTATCCTTGGTCAAAATGATCCTAAAGCTGCTTTTGAAATTGTGTTCATAATAGCAGGAGCATTAGCCATTGGCCTTTTGTTTTTTATCGTTGGATCAGTCACCGATAATGACAGCTTCCGAAATATAGGTGGGATGATAATCCTTGCAAGTATACTATTGAGCGCATCTACAATGGTAGGGAGTACTTTTTAAAAAACTCCTTGCACAAATTCAAAAACTCCTCAAAAATGCGTATCATGTAGTTACATCATTACGAACTTACAAACATACATTTCACCTAAACTTTTCAACTTATGGGCGCATATCGAGCAGTCTCTTATGTAGGCGTTGTTATTTTTATATTGGGAGGCATAGTAGCCGTATATGGCTTCACGTTTTGGCAATCTACCCAGAATTTAAAGAAGAACGGAATCAGAGTAGAAGGTACCGTGTTCGAGATTGGTTCTAAAGCCATTTATCGTTTTCCTTTTGTAAAATTTACTACCAAAAAAGGGGAAGAAATACGTTTCAAAAGTCGGCTCGAGGTAAATATGGATCTTTTTAAATATAAGGTAGGGGACAAAGTAACCGTTATCTATCATAAGGACGATCCAAGAAACGCCCGTATCGATAAGTTTTGGGAACAAAACATGCCAGAGTTATATTTGGCCATTCTGGGGGCAATTGTGATGTTTGTAGGCCTATTTGTCCGTTGGACATTTGCCCGAAAAGCACGAAGACGTGCCCGCTATCGTTAATATTTGCATTTTTATTTTTAAGCTAACATAAATTAATTAAAAGCAGACAGCCTTGACAAAGTCGAGACTTCTGCTTTTCTTTTTGTGTGAAAATCAACTTCAAACTATCAATCGTAAATTCAAAAACATGATCACAGAAAAACTCAAAGAACTAGGCTACGACTATGCCCCTACCGATTTAGCTACTTTCAAGCACCCGTTTTTACCAGCCACCCGTACAGGTAACTTGGTATTTACCTCAGGACAAGTATCGGCTCATGGCGACACCATCTACAAAGGCCGAGTGGGTGACGAAGTAAATTTGGAAGCCGCTTATAAAGCGGCCGAAATTTGTGCGTACAATTGTTTAAGAGCCATTGGCACGGTAGCAGATATCAACGAAGTAAATAGAGTAATCAAAGTATTGGGAATGGTAAATGTAGGCGCTGGATTTGACAACACTTCAGGGGTAATCAACGGAGCTTCTGATCTGCTCAACAAGCTGTTCGAACAAGGACATGCCCGCTCTGCCGTAGGAATGGTAATTCCTTTTAATTTTGCCGTAGAAATTGAAATGGTGGTGGAACTGAAAGGGTAGATTGTATCCCTGAACTTGTTTAAGGTGTTTTCTTTAAGAGTAAAATTCTCAGTTTTTGCGATAGACGAGGCGCAAAAAGCAGCGTTTAGCCGCGCTAAATGAGCATTTTTGCAACAAAGTATATTGTGAAGAGTGTTATTTTAAATTATTTGGAGAAACCTTAAACAAATTCCCTAACAGAAGTTATACTTTGCACACCTCAATATTATCATTGTATGGCTTCGCTGATGGTTAAATGGCTGTATGGCTACACGATGCATCGCGTAACCATATAGCCATTTAACAATAGAGTAATAGTTTTTATGGATCGTATGTATACTATCAATTTACCTCTTCCAAATTAACTCCGGAATAGCTTTATCCTGAGTTAAAATATTCGCTAGCTTCAAGTTATAAATAACAGATTGTAGCATTTTATTACTCACCCAACCATGGGTTGCCCATTCTGTTCGATGAAACCAGTTTTCTGCATCTTTAAACTCTAACTGATAACGTTCCGCAACCATTGGTATTACCACTTCGGCATTGGCCATAAAATTGGCACAACTCTCCTGAATAATATCTAGTATCTTATCAACAATGATGGCTTCTTTGGTTAAAATGTTATCAGTAGCCGCCACCACAAAAGAAGACCAAGGGGTAGGAAACTCTCCAATTCTTTTTAGTAAACCTTTATCCACATAAGGTTTAGTGGTAAATTTTTCCCAGTAGAAAACATCTGTATCCAGGCTTTCTAAAGACTTAAGGGCACCGTCCAGGTTTTTTATAATTTCAAATTGGTTTTCTTTGAGGGTTACTCCTTTTCCGTTGGCATCTATAATCGCCATTAAATGAGAACCAGAACCATTTCTACTAATAGCATATTGCTTACTGTAAATTTGGCTGTACTCGCTCAATGGATTATTAACACTGGTATGTATCCCCCAGCAGAGTGGAGTAGTAACATATTCACTAATAATTTTGGAAGGGTTGCCATTGATAATATCTAGTATCATGCCTTCTGTTAATACAATGCATAAATCAACCTCATCATTACGCAATGCTTTGATCATTTCTCCTGTTCCACCTCCAAAATCTGTCCATTCTATTGTTATACCTTCTTTATGAAAATCACCATTTTCATTGGCTAAATGAATGGGTAAATTAAAGTGTTCAGGAACTCCTCCTATTCTAATCTTTCTCATATCAATAACGAAATTAGTAAAAATAAGCAACAAAACGCTGCTAGTTCGGATTTGCGATCCGAATTCAACCTGTATTGAATTTTTAATTCGCTTATATAGGATTATGAATACCATAAGATTTACCTACCTCTAGTTTGTGGCCCTTATCGCAGGGAGACCCACAAAAGCCACTCGAAAGCCAGGGACGTTTTATCACCTTTGGCCTCCTTTCAGTAAGACCAAAGGCCTGAAATGATGAAAGATTAAGCGACTGCACTAGCCATCTGAATTCAACCCTCCAGTTTGTGAGCCTTACCGAAGGGCAATGTCGTTTGGTTAGTACAAAGAATGTTGATTAACGAACACTGATCAACGATTTAAGAATGAGGCTACCGCCCCCAAATCCACCATTCAAAGTTTGGTTTCCTTCCTTATTCAATATTCGTTGATCGCTATTCGATATTCATTTTGGCTGCAATAGTTCTTAACTTCATGACATTGTACTGAAGGGAGTCAAAAGCCGCTGTAAGACCAAAGGCCTGAAAGATTTTGACAAAATAATGTTAAAAAAATAAATATTTTCAACTACGCAAAAACGTTGCGCATACCTGCTTCATCTTTGAAACATCAATTGGAAAAAACAATGATTTTCCACATCAACAATGTTTAAAACAAAGTGAATCACGATGAACTTCAAGCAATTCAACAAGCAAATTCAAAAGCAATTTGCGAAAATGTGTGCTACTGAGATGCTATTTAAAGTCGACCTTTCGTGGGATGAATTATGGGATACTTATTTACTTTCTTTCGAGGACGAAAAGGTATTTAGAGACCCAGAAAGTTCTACCCATAATTGTAACAGTTGCAAAAGCTTCATGAGAAGATATGGCAACGTTGTGGCAATTGATTCAAAGGGAAACTTAATGTCTCTATTCTCAGGCTTGGGAGATGTGGGTGAATATTCAGCGCCGTCTATTGCTTGTGATGATCTGATAAAAAAATCGCACATCAGTGGGGTGTTTTTTGAAACTTATCATATGCTGGACAAGAAGCTCAACTACGAATCTTGCAAGCAAAATCAAAAATCATTTAAGCTGGGGATTGAATCTAATCTGAAGAAATACACCAAAGAAGAAGCAGATAAATTCGGTGGTGTAAATACCGATAAGGTATATGAGTTCAATCATTTTTGTGTGCATTTGCCCAAAAAGTATGTTGATTTTACTGGGAATTCTAAAGAACAAATTGAGGCAACATACCGAGACAAGTATGCTGTATTTAAAAGAGCCATGGAAGAGATTCCATTAGATACGCTCAACCTGGTGATTGATCTTATTAAACAAGGAGCGCTTCTGGATGGGAATACTCATTTACACGCGGTACAAGAGATATGCAAGTGGAAGCAAGCATATGAGGCTTCAGCATTTAGTCAGGATATTTTTTGCTGGATTTCATCCTATAAAATGGATGAAAGGGTCGCTAAATTTAAAAACACCTTGATAGGTGTATTCTGTACCGAATTAGCCGAAGGTGAAGAATTAAACAAGGCTTGCTTAAACTGGAATAAGCGAGTTGATCCTGCAAATTATCATAAGGCAAAATCGCCTATAAGCCAACGTCAAATTGAAGAAGCCAAGAAATTCATTCAAGAGAATGGTTTGGAAGAAGCCTTCACCAGAAGATTGGCCAATATTGATGACATAAAAGCATCCGAAATACTCCATATGAATGGTGGAGATGGCAAAATAAAAGAGGTTTCCATCTTTGATAATTTAAAAGCAACCTCTACCCGACATAAAAGAAGTGAATTTAACAAACTAAACGAGGTTTCTATCGATCAGTTTATGGCCGATATTCTGCCTTCCTGTACATCAATTGAGGCCTACCTCGATGATAGAATGGAAGGAAACCTGGTAACCTTGACTACTACGGTAAATCCTGACTCAAAACAGATTACCAAATGGGGAAATATAGCCAAGAACTACTCCTGGACATTCAACGGTAATTTGGCAGGTAAAAGTATGTTAAAACAAGCAGTAAAAGATGCCGGAGGAAATGTAGATGGGGTATTAAACTTCAGACTAGCCTGGAACGACCAAAATGGTTTGGATGGGTCTGATTTGGATGCCTGGGCTCAAGAGCCAAACAATACCAAAATTGGCTATTCTTCTGGGTACCGAAAGGATCAAAATAACAAAAGGACGCCGTATTCAGGACAACTAGATGTTGACAACACCAATCCAAAAGGAAAGTTGGCGGTTGAGAACATCACCTGGACCAAGCTGGAAAAAATGCGTGATGGTGTGTATAGACTATGGGTGAATCAATACAAGGCTAGAAACTCGCAAGGGTTTAAGGCCGAAATTGAATTCAATGGAGAAGTTTATTCATACGCTTATGAAAGACCCGTGATCGGAGACGTGAAGGTGGCAGATGTAACCTTAAAAAACGGGGTATTTTCTATCAAGCATCATTTACCAGAAAAGGGTCAATCCAAAGAAATTTGGGGGCTGGAAACCAATAATTTTTATAAAGTGAATTTGGTGTGTAAATCTCCCAACCATTGGGGGGACAATGAGGTGGGAAATCTTCATTATTTCTTTATGCTTGAAAACTGTAAAGCCTCTGGAAAAATTAGAGGTTTTCACAATGAAAACTTACTACCTGAAATCTTGAAACACCGAAAGGTAATGGAGGTTTTGGGAGGCTCGCATATGATAGAACCTACCGATAAGCAATTGTCGGGGGTAGGTTTTAATGCTACCGTAAGGGACGAGCTAATTGTAAAATGCTCAGGAAACTTCAAAAGAATGTTAAAAGTTAAATTTTAAAACAATGATTTATAAAGAAGCCAGTAAACTAAAACTACGTATCCAAACGTCAAAAGGGCATCTAAACGTTGAACAACTTTGGGGGTTGTCCCTGGCAGAATTGGATGCATTGGCCGTATCCTTAGAAGAAGCTTACAAGAACAGCAAGAGTAAATCATTTCTTGATAAGAAAAGCGAAAAGGATAAAATAATCAAACTCCGATTCGACATTGTACTGGATGTACTGAATACTAAGGTAGAAGAAAAAGATGCCGCTAAAAAAGAAGCGGAAGACAAAGAGCATAACCAAAAAATCTTGTCTATCATCAAAGAAAAGCAAGATGAGGCCCTTAAAGGTAAGTCCATTAAGGAACTTGAAAAAATGCTTAAAGAGAATAGTAAATAATCATTATCAAATCCATATTTTAGCAGGCCTGGCAGATTTCAAAACCTGTCGGGCCTAACTATTTTTTAAAAAACATATTCTATGGAATTTGATTTAGACAAAACACTGGAAATTCTGGAACGTACTCCTCAAGTACTCAAAACACTCTTGCAAAACTTACCTACGGAATGGACTCACCATAACGAGGGAGAGAACACCTGGAGTCCATTTGATGTAATAGGTCATTTGATCCACGGCGAAAAAACCGATTGGGTTGTTAGGGCACAAGTGATTCTCAGTAATAGTGATGACAAAACCTTTGCTCCTTTCGATCGTTTTGCCCAGTTTGAAGCTAGCAAGGGTAAAACATTGGAAGAATTACTGGAAACCTTTGCCCAATTAAGAAGTGAAAACCTCACTAAGCTAAGGGCAATGAATATTTCTGAATCAGACTTACAAAAAGAAGGTACCCACCCTGCTCTGGGCAAAGCCACCCTCAAACAATTACTCTCTACCTGGACAGTGCATGATTTAGGACACATAGCGCAGATTTCTCGAGTAATGGCCAAGCAATACGCTAGTGAAGTAGGTGTTTGGAGTGAATATCTGGGAATTTTGAAGTAAATTGGAAGCCAAACCCAATAGCTCATGATCAAACTACTCTCTCTTCTTATTCCCATCACATTATTGTTCAATTGTACAGGCTCAACTTCAACAAATAAAATTGTTGACACAACTTCTGTAATCAAGGATTCTTTACCTAAAAAGCCTAAGGTTTCTTATTATGATTCATTATTTAACTTATATGGAAAACCCATACCTGACAGCCTATTAGTCAACTATTTAGAAAAAGACACCCTTGAACTAAAACTGGATTACATTGTATGGGGCTGCCCCTGTCCTCCTTGGGTTGAGCAAACTAAAAGGAATTTTGTGTATACACGAAAGTCACCTGAAGATGATGTTAGGCTTTACATCGAAGCCGCAACCCCTTCAATTCGTTTAGATTTAAGTAAATTTAATGCCGCAGGTAAGTATTATGCTCTTGTGAAAGGCGTATTTTACAAAGAAAAAAGGTTTCCCAAAGAAGTAATTGACCAATGGAATGAAGAACCTTTCCCTTATCCAGCCAAAGTCTTCCGCTATTTTGAAGCAAAGGCTGTCAGAAGGGCCAAATTAGATACTTTAAAAATTAAAAAGAAGTAATCATGGGGCTAGACGGTGTAGAACTCATTATGCATTTTGAAAAGGAATTTAAGGTAGCAATTCCTGACCCAGACGCTGAACAAATGGGCACTGTTGGAGACATAATCCAATGGTTGTATCACCATATCCCAATTCATCAACCAGATAAACTATTGTACAATGACCTTGCAAACCAACTAGAAACTGGTCTGCAAAAGCTTGGCATTACTGAACAAATAGCCCCTCAACAAAAATTAATCTCATTTATTCCTGAAGAAAATATTGATGAAACCTGGAAACTGCTAGCCCAGCATACTGCGCTCAAACTTCCTGCATTAGACAATCGCCTGGTGCCTAATACTAAAAAAAGTAGGTTCAGTCTATTTAACTCGAGATTTATATCTTTCCTACCTGATCTCACCTTTCAACAATTAGTAGAATGTGCAGGTGCTTTGGAATACAAAAAATTTGTAGATTTTAACTATGTCACCAGTTTGTTTGAGGTGACCATTGCTGTAATGGGTATTATTGAGGAACTCATTGGAGTAGAGGTCCAAAAAATTCAGTGGAATGCTTTTCTAGTAAACGACTTAGGTATTAATTGAAATAAACGAACTTACTACCTTTCATTCCAATGTTTACATACTAAAATATGAACCCACTTATCCAACATCTACTCACGCACTTTCCTCATCTCAGTCAGGAGTCTGTTCAGTTGATACACCAACACTACAACCCTATACACAAGAAAAAAGGAGAGTATTTGCTCACCGAAGGGCAAGTGGCGCGTAAGTTGTTTTTTGTGGTCAAAGGCCTGTGCCGTTACTTTACCAACAAAGATGGGCAAGAAATCACGACTTGGTTTGGCTTCGAAAACGAATTCGTTACCTCGTTTACCAGTTTTTTTCCAAAAGCACCCAGCTATGAAAGCATTGTGACCTTAACCGATTGTGAGCTTTACCAAATAGATGCCACTACTTACCAATCTATGCGCCAAGCATCCATTGAATTGGAGCGTTTAAGCAACTTCTTTATTACCCAATACACTGTACAGCTAGAGCAACGTCTGTATGTAATCCAAACCAAAACTGCAGCCGAAAAATACCAGCATATTCTGGAACACCAGCCTCACCTTATTCAACAAATCCCTAACAAGTATTTGGCTAGCTACTTGGGCATTACCCGAGAAACTCTCAGTAGAATTCGTTCTCAGGTACAGTGAGTCACATTAATTGATATATGTCACAGATTTTGGCGAATCAATTCCTGACCTTTGTATCCGGACAAATTCAACACACCTCATGAAAAAACAACTGGAAAAACTATCTACCTTCAAGTTTACGCTTCGCATCTTTGCCTTTTTTGCCAAAAGAAAGATTTTTACACGCTTTACTCAATTTTTGACTACCAAATCCGCCAAGCTCAACATCAAACTCAACAATCCCCAACCTGCTACCGATGCCAAGGCTTTGGCCAAAGTCTGGCAACAAATGATGCCTCCCGATGCCCAAGACAAGTTTACAATAGGTAAGATAGATCAAGATACTGATACGGCACGGGTTAAAATCGGTATCAAATGCCCACTAAGAGGCACAGGAAATGTAGAAGCTTGTTACAAACTCATGAACTATGACCGAACACTCATGAAAGCAGTAGGAGGAGAATTAATCGTTGAAAAATCTCAATCCAACTCAGGGGAAGGTCATTGTATATTGGCTATTAGAAAACTAGGGGCTGATACCAGTGACATTACTCCTGCACATTTGAAGCCTTCACCTACAAAGACAGCACTTTAAGAGTCTCTTTATTGTTAAGTTTTTACCTCCGTACCTCAAGGAATAAATACTCAACGTATTTCCTGAAAAAGTATACAACCAGCTATCATAAACAAGGCATATATTATTAACTTGTTATCTCAATAAGAAAGGTAATAAGCATACATGTTATACTTAGGAGGAATAACACTCACTCTTTTTCTGGTAATTATTTTAATAAGCAAAAAAGATAAGAGTAATGCAGACAAGCTATTAACACTTTGGTTGTTTATAACAGGAGTTCATTTACTTTTTTTCTATGTCAGAAACACCCAAAAACACCTTGATTTTCCTTACTTACTGGGCATAGAAATCCCTATGCCCTTATTACATGGACCTTTTTTATTCCTGTATACTTCCGCACTTACAAACCAGCAACAAAGCTGGAAAACCAACCTTTGGCATTTTATGCCTTATCTCCTTTCTCTGTTATCCTTAATTCCTTTCTTCAGATTACCAGTCCAACAAAAACTATATGTGTATCAAAATGAGGGTGCTGGTTTTGAGCCCTTGATGACCATATTGCTTTTCGCTTTTGTCATCTCTGGAATTCTTTATAGCATTCTTTCTTTATACAAGTTATCAAAGCATCGAAAAAACATCTCCGATCAATTTTCCTTTACAGAGAAGATCAATTTACGATGGCTTCGCAACTTAACCTTAGGCCTCAGCTTTATTTGGTTAATCGTTATATTTGGTGAAGACAAACACGTATTTACGGCTGTGGTAGGTTATGTTTTTTTTATAGGATATTTTGGGATCAACCAATTAGGAATTTTCACAAACAAACCTCCATCAATTTCAAATACCATCACCCCGCAAGTCGCTCAAGAAGAAAACAAAGCATTGAAATCACCATCTAATCCCAAGGTTAAATACCAAAAGTCAGGGTTAGGGAACGAAAAACAGAAAGTTATTCATCAACAACTTACCCAGCTCATGCAAGATGAAAAACTATTCAAAGTTGCCGGGCTTACTTTGAGAGATTTAGCCCAAAAGCTTGAAGTACACCCTAACATTCTTTCGCAAGTAATCAATGTAGAAGAACAAAAAAACTTTTACGATTACATCAATCATCAAAGAATCGAGGAATTTAAACAACTCATCAAGCTACCCGAAAATCAAAAGTTTACTTTATTAGCCCTAGCCCTCGAGTGTGGCTTCAATTCCAAAACCTCTTTTAATCGTAATTTCAAGAAGGTTACTAGTATTTCCCCTGCCGAATATGTAAAGCAACAAAGTATTACTTTACAATAGGCAAGCTCCCTTATCTATGATCATATAATTTTCCCCAAAAAAGGTTTCACCTTACCTGTTGGTGCGCTTCAGATCACTGTATGAGCCATTTTTGCAGAAATTTCAAAATAATTAATGCTAATGAAAAACGTAATTTCTCTTTGGTTAATAACCAGCATGATGATTTTATTGGGCAGTTGTAATAACGAATTTGAAGTCAACGACTCAGGAAGGTTAGTCCCTAAAACAGTAGACCATGATGCCTCTTTGCCTTCTATTTTTATTAATGGTACCCAATTGCATTCCGAAACTTTTGGAAACCCCAACGACCCTATGGTAGTGTTTTTACATGGAGGCCCTGGCAGTGATTATCGTAACGGGCTCAATGTTCAACAACTGGCAAACGATGGTTATTATGTAGTATTCTATGACCAACGTGGCAGTGGGCTATCTAAAAGACACAATAGAGACATTTACTCTATCCAGCTAATGCTAGATGACCTTACTGCAGTCATTCATAATTACCGAACTTCTGCGAATCAACAAGTCTTTTTATTTGGACATTCCTGGGGGGCTATGATAGCCGCAGCGTATGTAAATGCATATCCTGATCGCATCAACGGGGTGATTTTCGCCGAACCTGGTGGTTTCAACAAAAAATTACTGGACGAATACGGCACTACCAGTCGTAAGATTAAACTATTTGCCGAAAGCACCAACGATATTATGTACTATGATCAATTCCTGTCTGGCGGAAAAGACAAACACGCCATTCTGGATTATAAGTTTGCCATTGCTTCTAGCTTTGCCTATGCACCTGGTAATAATGAAGGTAATGAGGGTCCCTCCCCTTTTTGGCGAAATGGTGCTGTAATGCTCAGTAAGTTCAATGAAATTGCAGAAACTGAAGGTTTCGATTTTACTACCAATTTACATCAATATGAAACCCGTGTATTGTTTATCTATGGAGAGAACAATAAATCTTATGGTTTATCATTTGCCCAAAAAGAAGCCGCTTTCTTTCCCAATGCACAAATTAGCCAAATAGATGATACAGGCCATGAGATGATTCATTTTAAGTGGAACAATATCCACCCCATTGTTTTAACCTACCTCTATTCTTTAAGATAAGTTGCCCTATGAAAAACATCAAAACTTCGATATTTATCGTTTCCTTGTGCTTTTTAATCAAACCAGTTTTTTCGCAAAATATCAACTGGCAAAACCTTAAAACCAATCAAAAGCACATCGCTCATATAGCTACTGGTTGGGATTATGGTTTTGTGTATAGTCTGGGGTATAGTTATCAACTAAAATTCAAAATACCTTTATTACTGCAAGCTTCTTATTCCTTACCATCAGGGGGGCAAGTACTGGATGATTTCAAAGTAAAACTCGGAGGTCAAATCAGGTTTTACAAAATCAATAACTTTCAATTCAGTGCTTCCCTTTATACCATTTATCGTAGGTTTCAAAACCCATTGGTTCGTTTACAAAACTTTGGAAATGAAATGTCCCTTGTTGCTGGTTATTATAAACCTCGTTGGTTTATAGCAGGCGAACTTGGTTTTGATAAAGCCATTGTAACTCATTTCAAACACTCCGATAGTTTCAAAAAATTTGTCTATACAAATGTTCAGGATGGTTGGGCAGAACCTTCTACTGGTGGCAATTTTTATTATGGTTTACAAGCTGGTATTTCATTCCACAAAAGCGAGTTAATTTTAAAAGCAGGCTTAGTAAGTGAACAAAGCTTTCAGCAAAAACCTTTAATTCCTTATTATTTACAACTAGGATATAACCTAAGACTAAAAAGGTAGAGATACCTAAGTTACAAGAAGGTGCTAGTACTTGGTCAAGTGTTGAACTGGGGATAAGATTTAGTCGTATAATACCAATCCACAGACATAATCCGTACAAGTTGCGCCAGCTTTTGTTTCGGCCTTAGTCCGTTGCCGTTAATAATTTATGGAATAAAGCCATCCCGAAGGGCAAATGATCATTGTTTGAGCCAGAGGCGAGTTTGAGCATTTGAGGCGAAATGAAATAAATTTAGGCAAAACGGACTACAGCCGCGGCATTTTTGGTTCGTTTTTTTGCTGAAGAAAAAATGAACGGCTTAGCCAAACACGGGACATGAAGTTTAAAGTCAACTTGATATTGTATGGGTTTTTATTATGGATTAGTATAACAAAGTAATTCAAGGCACTAAAAATGAGCATAGCCGTAGCTACGTGAATTTTTAGCAACGAAGAAATACAAAGTTATGCGGCAAAATTTAGTCTTGACTAAGTACTAGTAGAATAACCATTTATTGTTAGCATTTTCTTTGTAATCAGCAAATGTCTAAATACTCGTCTTATCAAATAAGTTTTTTACCCTTCCACCAATATTTTTTTAATAAAGTCTTGCTCAAGCCTGCAACCTTACATTCCTCTCATTATTACCTTGAACTATTCGCTCACTCTTTTAGTCTTTATACCAAACTAAAGATTGAAAAACTATTGATATGCCTGCGAATAAACTATTCATATTATTATTTACCCTATTATTCTTTCCCAGCTTTCGCCCTACATCCCACCCTCCTACTACCCATCGTTTAGAAATTGTATTTGAGCCTGAGAATCATCGTTTTAGCTCATTAGAAAGGCAAATAGCAAGAAATATCATTATCAATGCCTCCCAAAAAGTCCGTAGTTTACTTTCTACGCTACCCAAAAAAATAAAAGTAAGCCTATCAGTTACCAATGAAAATTTAGAGGAAATTGGAGGAGTTAACGGAGTAGCACTAAGTAATGCTCCTGCCGAGGTAGCAATCGTGGTTTCACGCAAATACCCAGGAGGCATACAAGCTGCAATGCAAAAGTCGCTCAGTGTAATTATTTTTCACGAATTCCATCATTTATCCCGAGGTTGGGTATATCATGACAATGCTTTTGAAGCAAGTATTCTAAATGCTTCTATCAATGAAGGCCTGGCCATCATTTTTGCCGAAAAGTATACTGGGGTAAAACTGGCAAGATTTGATTGCCCAAAAGAAGTGAATCAGTGGTCCAAAGAAATACAATCACTGTCTAAGCAAGCTAATTTTGATCATTGGATGTTTGAACACCCCGACGGTCGCTCGGCTATTGGATATAAAGTAGGGAAATATTTGGTGCAAGAAGCAATGAAATACAGTGGAGAAAATATTGTAGAGATAAGTAAACACACTCCCAAAGAAATTCTACAAATGGCTTCACCTATTCCTTTAATGGGTTTCAGATCTCCCTATCCAAGGTCTCTTCCAGCAAATCACGACAAATCTTTACCTTTTGTTGAAAACTCAACCAAGTTACGCTATACCCCACACCCATAGTAAACAACGAGGCCAGGAAATACCAAAGATTGCGTTCTGCCAATAAAAAGAAAAGCCCAATAAGAAAGGTGAAAATGAGGGCGATAGACATAAAAAAACGAGTTCCTTTAAGCAGCGAATATTCCACAAACAAAATACATCCTTTAGAGGTAGATTCTATCTTGCCTTCGATCATTGGCATAAAATACTCAGGATAAGACATTTTACGGGCAATGCGAAAATTAGCCTCCTGAACCGACCCACGGAAAGGGTAATCAGGCTCGAGACTACGCGTAGGCAAAAGCCAATGTTCAGACATTACGTCTTCTTTTACCTTGGCAGGCTTAATGGCTGTATCTAATTTATGTACAATTTCATCGGTGGTATGCCCTGAAACAAACACGGAGCTTTGGCAGGGAAAAAGTTTCATAACGCTTTGGAATATTTAGCTATTAGTTCATAATAAATGATCAGGAATCTGTTTTTTTCAAGATAGCGAATAATTTATTAAAAAATAAGTAACGGTAAAAAATAAGTAGCGAATTTAGAAGTAGAAATTTTGGTTTAAAAAGAGGTATTTTTTCTCATTATAACAAGGTGTTATTACTAATAAAAATAACAATGTATTAAGCCAAAAGCACACACCCAAAGTGGCCAGTCATTTTTGATCCGTTACTTTGATAGCTATTTGTAAATTACTTTACTGCTATACAAGAAATCTCCACATTCACATCCTTAGGTAAGCGGCTCACTTCCACAGTTTCTCTTGCAGGATAGTTATCCGTAAAATAACTTCCATACACCGTGTTGATTTTAGCAAAATTGTTCATATCCTTTACAAATATCGAACACTTTACAATATTAGAATAATCCATTCCAGCCTCTTGCAGAATAGCTCCCATACTTTTCATCACAAAATGAGTTTCATCTTCTATGCTCGCCTCAATCGCTTTGCCATCTACTATGGCAGCCTGGCCTGACACATACAAAGTTCCATTCACTAATATCCCGTGATTGTAGGGTCCCACTGGAGCCGCCGCTCCTTTTGCAGTAATAACCGTTTTAGACATCTTTTCGTTTTTTGATTTTTGTAATTTTTCACAAGCCACCAGCAAAAAGCAAGATAATACACAGATAATCAATCGTTTAACTTGATTAAAATTCAATATTTTTTTTACGATCATCATACCATTTCCACCTCAAGGTGGGTTATCAATATTTATTGAATATCAGCTACTTTTTACTGGAAAGAATTTACACCAAAACTACTTTTTTTTTTAGATTTACCAACATATCCTCCGTCATAGTTTGTAAATCATATTGGTGCTGCCACCCCCAGTCAGCACGAGCTTCAGCATCGTTGATACTGTCTGGCCAGGAATCTGCAATTTGTTGACGTCCATCGGGTTTGTAAGATATGCTAAACTCAGGGATGTGAGTTTGAATAGCTTTCGTAATTTCTTTAGGAGAAAAACTAATCGCAGCCAGGTTGTAGCCTGTGCGAGTTTTGATTTGTTCTGCAGGAGCATGCATCAAATCCAAAGTACCTTTCACTGCATCGGGCATATACATCATAGGTAGGTAAGTATCCTCGGTCAAGAAACATTCGTAGGTACCTTGCTCCAAAGCTTTATAATAAATATCTACTGCATAATCAGTTGTTCCTCCACCAGGCAAAGCATTGTAGCTAATCAATCCAGGATAACGCAAACAACGCGCATCTACGCCAAATTTTTGGAAATAATAGCTGCACCAGTGTTCCCCTGCCTGCTTGCTTATACCATATATCGTAGTGGGATTGATAATCGTTTGTTGAGGAGTATTTTGTTTAGGCGTATCGAAACCAAAAACCCCAATGGAGCTGGGAAAATAAACTTTATGTAATTTTTTCTCTCTGGCGATTTCCAACACATTCAACAAGCTTTCCATATTAAGCTTCCAGGCAAACAATGGATTTTGCTCCCCTTTGGCCGATAACATAGCCGCTAAATGATATATCTGAGTAATTTGGTAACGATTTACTAATTCGGCCATTCGTTGGCCATCCAATGCGTTGAGTTCTTCAAAAATGCCCTGTTGTTTAAAACTTTCGTCGGCACAATGAATATCGGTAGCTACTACGTGCTTTTCACCATACATTTTTCTTAGCGCAACCGTCAACTCAGTTCCCAACTGCCCACAAGCGCCAATGATCAATACATTTTCTTGTTTAGTCATAAATATTACCAGATATTAAAAAATATTTTAGATGTATCTTTCGGAAGTATCACCTAATAAAATTCTCAAAATAGGTCTTCCGTCTCATAACCCTTCTGGATATTTTGAGGAGGTAATACTCTTTATCCGAAGCGCGATTTTAGAGGAATTTGGTATTCCCTATATATTTCACATAACCATAGTTATTATATGCAATATAGGAAATATAACTTTACGAAGATATAGTGTAATATATTGACGAGAAACTGCACAAAAATTTTGTTTTAGGGAATAATTTGAGGCAGATATATAATTTTGTTTTCCCAAACAAACACCTTACAAAAATGACTTTTGAGGAATATTTGAAAAATAAAAAAATTGACGAAAATTTATTCAAAAATCAGGAACCTGAGCGTTGGAATGCCTGGAAAGCCATTTTCGAACAAATGCACCCTGACAGTTTTACTGCTCAAAAGAAGTTTTTGATCAACGATATGCGTCGTAAATACCTATTAAAAGACTAATGTCTAATCACACAATTAGGCAATTGCTCTTTCAACAACTCCACTTCTTTTACAGATATAGGCACATTCATAATGTCTAGTTGCTCTAGTTTTTTTAATTGTTTCAACTCTGTAGGTAAATGCTGTAAATCAGTATTAGTAGCAGATAAATAGGTTAGTCGCTCAAATTGTCCAACCTCGGATGGCAAAGTAAAAATAGGGTTTTCGCTTACATCCAAATAAATCATCTTTGTTAGTTTTCCTATCTCAGGAGGCAAAGCAGTAAGTTGTGGGTGCTCGCTCACCTCTAACATTTCAAGATTATTTAATAGACCTATTTCAGCAGGAATATGGGTGATTTGATTTCTACGTAAGGTCAATTCTTTTAACTGCTCAAGCACGCAAATTTTTACTGGAAAGACATCAACACTCGCAATAATCTCCAGCTTACGAAGTTTTTTTAAATGAAGTAAACTATCTGGCAAATCATCGAGGGGAGCATTAAATAAACGTAACCATTCTAGGCTTTGCAGTTTGGTAATGTCATTAGGTAGTTTTTTTAATGACATATTATGTATTGTAAGCTTTCGCAAATGCTTCAGTTCCCATATAATCTCGGGTAGTACAGGAATTGTTCCTACACTCAACTCTTCTATTTTGTTTAAAGCGAGTACTTGAGCGGGTATAATTTCCCCATCATTGCTACTGATTCCGCTTACTCTACCTAATGGTTGATATGCCTCAATCAAAGGTTGAAGGTCAGGCATCCCTTGGGCAATCTCAAATGCCAGTAATACATCTTCACGATTGGTAGATCGTAATAACCGCAAAAAGCTTTCTTTAATAGGAATGGTCTTTCACAGGGCTTAAGGCTCCAGGGTTTGTTCCCACGCTTGGGTCAAGGTCACAAAATCGGCCACAGATAATTGCTCGGCTCTTTTATTGAGCAATTCAAGAGGTTTCAATGCCTCAGGCAATTGAATAGACTTTAAAGCATTACGCAAAGTTTTGCGACGATTGTTAAAACCTTGCTTTACAATGCGTTTAAACAGTTTTTCATCACAATCTAGCTTTTCTACCTCATTTCTTACCAAAGTAATCACTCCAGAATGCACCTTAGGAGGTGGATCAAATACGTCAGGGGGCACTGTAAATTTATACTCTATGTCGTAATATGCCTGAAGCAATACACTCAAAATACCATAAGTCTTACTCCCAGGGCCAGCTGCAATACGTTCTGCCACTTCTTTTTGTAACATACACACTACTTCTTGTACCTGCTGGCGATGATCCAACACTTTGAAAAAGATTTGAGAAGAAATATTGTAAGGAAAGTTGCCAATGATACCTATAGGTTGCTGGTCAAACAAAGCTCCCAGATCCGTATTCAGAAAATCTCCTTCTGTAATGCGGGGAGCCAATTCTGGATAATGTTTTTGTAGGTACTGTACCGACTCCGTATCTATTTCTATAATATGAGTAGTAAACTTTTCGGACTTCAACAAAAAATCAGTCAAGACCCCGGTACCTGCACCAATCTCTACCAAATGAGTGTATCCACGATGTAGGCACAACTGATCCACAATGCGTTCTGCAATAGATAAGTCTGTCAAAAAATGTTGTCCCAGGTGTTTTTTAGGCTTAACCATGTCCGAAATTATATGTATTCTAAACTAAATTTTCAATTCTGTAAAATACAAAGCTACGTAATCCACACAATTATTATAGTTTTGTAGATTGTAATCCTACAAAAATAATCTAAATCCATTTGGGTTTATCTCTTAATCGTCATGCTTCTTAAAAAAATAATTCCGTAGCTTTGGCTACGCAAGATTTTTTTAATTGCCTGACCATAAGATATTTTCCCAAAGTGAAATACTTCATTTTTTATAGATTACTTAAAACTGATCGTTATTCTTATGCAAGTAAAGCTTACACCCCAATCAGAGATTGATTCAAATCAACACCTGGCAGTTGTCATTCAAGATATACAACAAGCCCAAAACTATTGTACCAACGAACAAGCCTGGCAATATGTACAAAGTCAGGTAGATGAGAAAAACAAGCAACGATCTCAGGTAATTCACCTCAACCAATACACCCACCATACTATCTTTGTGTATCAGCCTCAATCTAGCAAACCTGCCTACTATACAGCAGAAGCTCTTCGTAAAGCTGGACACACCATTTGGGGAATTGTTAGCAAAGAAAAACTCAGTCAACTACAAATTGCATCACTAGAAAGCACTCAGGCTCTGGAAGTAACCGAAGGATTGCTTTTGAGTAGTTATCAATTTTTGAAATACAAAAAAGAGCCAGTTCCTCATACACTCCAACAACTATCTATTATTTCTTCTGCCATTGAAGCTTCTCAAATAGAAGAACTCGAAAATATAGTAGCAGGTACCTTTGCAGCCAGAGATTTGGTGAACGAACCATTTGTGTATCTTACAGCTCCCCAACTAAGCGAGGAAATCAAAAAACTAGGATTAGAAGCGGGATTTGGGGTAGAAGTTTTTGACAAAGAACAGATCATTGCTCACAATATGGAAGGAGTGCTTACTGTAAATAAAGGAAGTGTGGACCCTCCTACCTTTAATATTTTGACCCATAAACCCGACAACGCAGTCAACGAGCAACCCTATATATTGGTGGGTAAAGGAGTAGTGTACGATACAGGAGGATTATCGCTCAAGCCTACAGGCAAGTCCATGGATTTTATGAAAGCTGATATGGGAGGGGCTGCTGCAGTGGTAGGTAGTATCTACACGTTGGCTAAAAACAATGTACCTTTATATGTAATTGGCTTAATCCCTGCCACTGATAACCGCCCTGGTCTCAATGCCATTACTCCCGGTGATGTAATTACCTACGCCAATGGCAAAAGCGTGGAAATCATGAATACCGATGCTGAAGGTCGTTTGATTCTTGCGGATGCTTTGATTTATGCCCGACAATTTAACCCAATGTTAGTACTAGACTTTGCTACGCTTACTGGCTCAGCAGTACGTGCCTTAGGCAATGAGGCTCTGGTAATGATGGGCACAGCCGAAAGAAGTACCAAAAATCAGTTAATAGAAAGCAGTGAAGCTACCTATGAGCGAATGGTTGAGTTTCCATTATGGGAAGAATATGGAGAGCCACTCAAGTCAGATATTGCCGATATCAATAACTTGGGTACCGCCGAAGCTCAAGCGATTATTGCTGGTAAATTTCTGGAACACTTTGTAGAAGAAAATTATCCCTGGATTCATATGGATATTGCCGGAACAGCATTTTTGCACAAACCACAAACCTACAAAGGTAAAAACGGCACTGGATCAGGGGTACGCCTCATGTATCACTTCCTTACCAGTTTTGCAAAATAAATACACACCAGCTAAGTAAAATAACTGTCAAAATCTAAACTTCCAAAACGTCAGAATTTATATGTCGTCAGAAGATAATAAACCCATCATCGGAATTACCATGGGTGATTACAATGGAGTAGGTACCGAGGTAATTCTAAAAGCATTGGCCAATAAGCGCATATTACAAGTATGTACTCCAGTAATATATGGTTCTATGACCATTATTTCTAAATATAGAAAAATTCTAAACCTCGATAGCTGGTATATCAATCAGGTCAATCGCATCACCCAAATAAGCTTTAAAAAAACCAACCTGGTACATTGTACTAGCCAAAAGAACCCAAACATTGTACCTGGTATGGTCAATGAAGATGCGGGTAAATTTGCCTTAGAATCTATAGTAGCCGCTACCAAAGATCTTAAACAGGGTTTAATAGATGCCGTAGTTACGGCTCCTATTAATAAGAATAATATCCAAAGCCCTGACTTCAACTTCCCAGGACATACTGAATATTTTACCAAAGAAGCAGGTATCAACGAAAGCCTCATGATGATGGTAGCACCAAGTATGAAGGTAGGTGTCTTTACTGGACATATTCCTTTAAGCGAAGTAAGTAATCAAATTACCCGAGATAAAATATTTACGAAGGTAAACTTACTACTCAATACCCTCAAAAAGGATTTCAACATTCAAAAACCCAAAATAGCAGTGTTAGGGCTTAACCCTCACGCGGGTGAGGAAGGCATGCTAGGCAACGAAGAACAGCAAATTATTAAACCTGCCCTTATAGAAATGAAAAAGAAAGGGAGTTTGGTATTTGGGCCTTATCCAGCCGATGGTTTTTTTGGTACTCATGACTATCGCAAATTCGATGCTGTATTGGCCATGTATCATGATCAAGGCTTGGTACCCTTCAAAACCCTGGCTTTCGAACAAGGGGTTAACTATACATGTGGGCTACCCTTTGTGCGCACTTCTCCCGACCACGGAACAGCTTATAAAATCGCGGGAAAAAACTTAGCAGACGAGAGTTCATTCCGAGAAGCTATTTTTGTGGCTTGCGATATTGTAAAAAACCGTAAATTCCACCAGAAAGAAGCAGAATAGTTTTTTGGTTACATTTTTAAATTGTTCTGCAATGCGTTGCAAAACAATTTAAAAATGAGCCGAAAGCGGAACAATTGAGCAATAAGCCCAGCAAAACGGCGAGTCAACTTGTCTTTTACCAAGTTTTATTTTCATTTAACCAAGAAGTAATAGATCACCTTTTGCTACCGCTGACAGAATATAATGATATGAATGCATAATTTTTTTTAATTAAAATTAATCTCACTAAATTTGCGCATTCATTTTCAAGGCAGGAACTGTGAGAGAAATAGCAACTTATGACATAGAGCTGTATAAAATGGCTCTGGGAAAGCATCGCTACGAGTTTAGTTCACGTAGTGATTTTTTTACTGCTTTTCCCAACAGTCTAGTTCAGAAAGGTGAATTTAAAGTACTATTAGACCTCGAGAAGTCTGAAACCCTGCTGAAATTAGATTTTCACATTCAAGGCAATCTAGAACTTGAATGTGATCGTAGTCTGGAGCTGTTTGATTTTCCTTTTGAGGTAGAGAAAACCCTTATTTTGAAGTTTGGCGAATATAATGAAGCCCTCTCTGATGAGATGGAGATGATTCATCGCGATACTCAGACAATCAACATTGCTCAATATGTGTATGAATTTATCGGATTAGCTATTCCGATGAAAAAATTACACCCTAGGTTTCAGCAATCCGTATTGGAAGGTTTAGAAATTGACGACGAAGACGAGGATGATAATTCTACCTTTGTGTATAGTTCTGAATCATCTGATAGTACCGAGCAAACTGATGAGGAAAACATTGATCCTCGTTGGCAAAAGCTTAAAAATTTAAAAAATAAAGGGGAGCAGTAAATCAACCGAACAATTCGGTATGAGTTTATTGCCTGAGTAGTTTTAGTTTAAAAATCTAAAAAAGAAAAAGTGTCATGGCACATCCAAAGCGCAAAATTTCTAAACAACGACGTAACAAACGTAGAACTCACTATAAAGCAACTGAGCGTACAATTGCAGTATGCCAAAACACTGGTGAGGCGCACTTGTATCACCGTGCTTATGTAGTTGACGGAAACCTGTATTACAAAGGAAAAATGATCGTAGAGAACTACGAGCCTATCGCATAAATTCCTTTTTTCTTTTCTTTTTCCAAAAAAGTTTACATTCATTTGCAAACTTTATATTACAGGTCTAAACCCATAAGCCGGACATGAAAATTGCATTAGATGCAATGGGTGGTGATTTCGCCCCTGATGTTATTGTTAAAGGTGCTCTGTTAGCTTCCGAAGAAGTTAGAGAAGATACTAAAATTGTTCTAATTGGACAGGAAAAGGCAGTAAACACTGCCTTTTCGTCCATTAATGCTTCCATCCCATCTAACGTAGAAATAGTACACGCCCCCGACTTTATTGAAATGGGTGAAAACCCCATCAAAGCATTACAGAAAAAGCCTCAGTCAAGTATTTCTACTGGTTATCGTCTCCTCAAACATCAAGAAATAGATGCATTTTGTAGTGCAGGTAATACTGGTGCTATGATGGTAGGCGCTATGTTTAGCATTCAGCTTATACCAGGTATTATACGCCCAGCGATTATGGCTTATGTGCCTAAAGTAAGCGGCAAACGTGGTATTATCCTGGATGTTGGAGCAAATACCGATTGTAAACCTGATATATTAGCCCAATTTGCCCAATTGGGAAGCTTATTTTGCCAGCACGTACTGCAAATCGACCAGCCTAAAGTAGGCTTGGTAAACTTAGGAGAAGAAGAAGAAAAAGGTAACCTGGCAACCAAAGAAGCATTCAAACTACTCACCAACCATAAGCATATCAATTTTGTGGGCAACATCGAGGGACGTTATTTCTTTAATGATGACGCAGATGTATTGGTATGTGATGGTTTCCTGGGTAATGTAATTGTAAAAATGGCCGAATCAATGTTTGATATTATAAAGAAACGTGAGATTAAAGATACGTTTTTCGATAATTTCAACTCTGATGTAGTAGGTGCAAGTCCTATTTTGGGCGTAAATGGCAATGTAGTAGTGGCCCATGGCGCTTCTAATGATGTTGCTATAAAAAATACCATTTTATTGGCCGAAAGAATTACCGAAACCGAGATTACTGAAAAAATCAAGGAAAGTTTTATTGTTGAATCATCAGTAAAATAATTAAACGCTCAAAACTACCCGTTTTGCGGATATAAGTTTAATCCAAAATTACCCATGACAAAATTAAGAGCTGCTATTACCGGAGTACAAGGATATGTTCCAGACTATGTGTTGACCAACGAGGAATTGTCGAGGATGGTAGACACGAGCGATGAATGGATTACTAGCCGTACCGGTATCAAGGAAAGAAGAATTTTAAAAGGAGAAGGCTTGGGTACTTCTCATATGGGAACTAAAGCTGTACAAGGTTTACTTGAAAAAACCAATACTGACCCTCAAGAAATTGATTTAATTATTTGTGCAACTACAACACCTGACATGGTGTTTCCAGCCACAGCTAACCTAATCGCCAACGAAGTAGGCGCTACTAAAGCATTTAGCTACGACATACAAGCGGCTTGTTCAGGCTTTTTATATTCTATATTCACGGCCTCTCAGTTTATAGCCACTGGCATGTATAAAAAAGTAATCGTAGTAGGTGCCGACAAAATGTCGTCTATTATTGACTATACCGACCGCTCCACTTGTGTAATTTTTGGAGATGGTGCCGGGGCAGTTTTGCTGGAAGGCAATGAAGAAGGAGAAGGCATTCACGATGCCGTGTTACAGTCCGATGGTTCGGGATGGGTACACCTTCATCAAAAAGCTGGAGGTAGCCGTCGCCCTGCTACTATGGAAACTGTACAAAACCGAGAGCATTTTGTTTATCAAGAAGGTAAACATGTTTTCAAAAATGCAGTTACTAATATGGGCGCAGCAGTGCTACAAGTAATGAAGCAAAATAATTTAACTGCTGAAGCGGTAGATTGGCTCAACCCTCATCAGGCCAATCGCCGAATTGTAGACAATACTGCCAAAAGTATGGGGCTTGCCGATGGTGTAGATTCTGAAAAAGTGATGATGACCATTCACAAATTTGGAAATACTACCAGTGGTACTTTGCCTCTTAATTTATGGGACTACGAATCAAGGTTAAAAAAAGGAGATAAAATGATACTCGCTGCCTTTGGTGGTGGTTTTACCTGGGGGGCTGTTTACCTTACTTGGGCCTATGATGGGAAATAATTCTGAAAAGTTTTATTTTTTGTCATTTATAGCTTCCTTTAAATAACTTAAACATTAAGTATATAAAACCCAATACTTATGAAAGCAAAAGAAATCAGAGATTTGATAGACTTTATTGCTCAGTCTGGACTGGCAGAAGTAAATATTGAGTCAGAAGACTTCAAAATTAGCGTAAAACGCAATACTCAGGCAACAGTAACCGAAGCTGCCGCAGCACCAGTAGTTGTAACTACTCCTGCACCAGTGGTTACTCCTACAGTAGCAGCTGCTCCTGAAACTCCTGCCGTAGCTGAAAAACCAGCTGCTAGCTCAGGTGGAAGCGTAGATGAAAGTAACTTAATAGCTATTAAGTCTCCTATGATTGGAACTTTCTACCGTTCTTCAAGCCCTGATACACCTGCGTTTGTTAATATTGGTGACGAGGTGAAGGCTGGTGAGACAGTTTGTATCATTGAGGCGATGAAGTTATTCAATGAGATCGAATCAGACATATCTGGTACTATTGTAAAGATATTGGTAGACAACGCCACTCCAGTGGAGTACGATCAACCTTTGTTTTTGGTAGAGCCTAAATAATCAAGGCTTTTTATCCCAAACTTACATATTGCGGGAAACACACGATCAATTATTAGCAACGAAACATCTTCTATGTTTAATAAAATATTAATTGCAAACCGAGGTGAGATTGCGCTTCGTATCATCCGTACCTGCAAAGAAATGGGCATTAAAACTGTAGCGGTATACTCTACAGCTGACCAAAGTAGTTTGCATGTGCGTTTTGCAGATGAGGCAGTATGTATTGGTCCTCCCTCTGGTAAAGATTCTTACCTAAAAATGCCTAACCTGATTGCAGCTGCTGAGATTACCAATGCAGATGCGATTCACCCTGGTTATGGTTTCTTATCAGAAAATGCCGATTTCTCACGTATTTGTGCTGAGCATGACATTAAGTTTATCGGAGCATCTCCTGAAATGATCAATTCAATGGGAGATAAAGCATCTGCCAAAGATACTATGAAGGCAGCTGGTGTTCCGGTAATTCCTGGCTCAGATGGTTTGTTGGAATCTGCGGAAGAAGGCAAAAAATTAGCAGCTGAAATTGTTTACCCGGTAATTATCAAAGCTACCGCTGGTGGTGGTGGTCGCGGAATGCGTATCATCAACAGCGAAGACGAGTTTGATAACGCCTGGGGTAGTGCCAAAGCAGAAGCTGAGGCAGCATTTGGCAATGGGGGTCTATATATGGAGAAATTTGTAGTAGAACCTCGCCACGTGGAAATTCAGATCGCAGGTGATCAGTTTGGCAAGGCTTGTCACTTATCTGAAAGAGATTGCTCTATTCAGCGTCGTCACCAAAAATTGGTAGAAGAAACTCCTTCGCCGATTATGACTCCTGAATTGAGAGAAAAAATGGGTCAGGCGGCCATTCAGGCAGCTCAGGCGATTAAGTATGAAGGTGTAGGAACCGTAGAGTTTTTGGTAGATAAGTATAATAACTTCTACTTTATGGAGATGAATACCCGTATTCAGGTAGAGCATCCGATTACTGAGGAAGTTACTGACTTTGACTTGATTAAAGAACAAATCAAAATTGCGGCTGGTATTGAGATTTCGGGCAAAAACTATACGCCTAATCTTTACTCTATGGAGTGTCGTATCAATGCCGAAGATCCTACTAAAGGTTTTAGACCTTCTCCTGGTAAAATTACTAACCTCCATATTCCAGGTGGACATGGAGTAAGAGTAGATAGCCATATTTATGCGGGTTATGAGATTCCTCCGTTTTATGATTCAATGATTGCAAAATTGATTGTAACTGCTCAAACTCGAGAAGAAACGCTCGTGAGAATGAAAAGAGCATTGCAGGAATTTGTGATTGAGGGGATCAAAACTACGATTCCGTTCCACATAAAATTAATGGATGACCCAGAGTTCAAAGCAGGTAATTTTACTACTGCATTTTTGAATGATTTTGATTTTTCGGATTTATAAACCTCGGTTTTAATCCATAAAAATAATGATTGAACCCCTTGCTGTTAGTAAGGGGTTTTTCTATATTGCTGCATCACCAATCATATAAAACATTTAATTTTATGGCTGAGCGTTATTCCAGAAACCGCCCTTTTATTACCGAAACAGATCAAGAAAAAATAAGAAAAACCAAAATATTATTTGGAGGGGTTGGTTTAGGTAGTGTGATCGCTGAAACCGCACTTCGTCTGGGATTCGAAAACTTTTGTTTACTAGATAAGGATACGGTGAGTCTCAGTAACCTAAACCGTCAGAATTATGTAGATGCTGATGTAGACACCGATAAAGTAACCTCTATCAAAAGACGACTCGAAGCCATTAACCCAAATGTAAATGTAGAACACTACAAAGTTGATTTGAACAGCGAAAATGTCAACGATTTTGTAGCAAAGTATGCACAGGAAGATAGTTATTATCATGTGGCGGTCAATGCCTTGGATTATGACAATAATGCCCCATTTATTTTTGACCATGCTTGCATGAAACACAATATTCCAATTATTCATCCAGCCAATTTTAGCTGGTCTGGTGCTACCTTTATTATTCAAGATCAAAGCATAGAAGATACTATTGAAGGCCTGGATCCAACCCAGGGTAACAAAACGTTTTTTGAGGTATTGTATTTTATGCTTGAAACTATTGCCAAAGACTACAACACAAGTACCAAATGGGTTACAGATGTTTTAGATGATTTGCAAAAAGATTCCACTAAACCTATTCCTCAAGCAGCAGTTGGGGCAAATTTAGTATCAGGGCTTACCGTCAAGCTCATTTTTGATATCATTATGCAACGCCCAGTCAAAACATTTCCTTATATTTATTATTTGAGTTTGAAATAAATCTCTATCTTGGGTTTATTATTTTATAACTTATATTGTTGACTTTATTAAGACAGCAACCAACACCATATAGGTGCCAATTATATTTTAGAAATTAAATTATCTTTTTTCATTGTAAAAACTTTTATTATCTAGTTAAATTATGGGAAAGGCTACAATCCGCGAAGGAAAATTTTGCTCCATGTACTATGACGAAGACCTAGACTTATATGAGCAATACTGGTCTACGGACAGTGAAGACATGGAAGACGAAGACTACAAAGAAATTCATACTTACCTAGGAGACTACCTAATCAAACATAGTTATACGCCTCACAATTTTCTTCTGGATAATAGAGAAAATAACTTTAGCATGTCTCCCGAGCTTCAGGAATGGCAAGCAGTCAATGTTTTGGGGAGAATTGCAGCTACATTGCCTCACCCTGAACGTCTGAAAATTGCGGTACTGGTAAGTGAAGATTTTATTAGTCAATTGTCTATTGAGCAGGCTATAGAAGAAAACGAAACCACTGACGATACTACCAAATACTTTGAAGAAGAACAGGCAGCCCGTGAGTGGCTTTTTGGTATTTCTTAACAAGGTGTTTCACATTGCCTTGAGATTTCTACCATTGTAGTTTAGTCAAACCTTTTTCATGATCGTTTAGTAACTATTTTTATCTCATAAAATGTCAAAAGTTAAAATATCAAACCCTGATAATCCTTACTTTACCTCGCATTTTGATGAAGAATTGAAGCTGTATGAATTGGTTTGGCACGAAGCGAGCCAGGATATGGAAGATGAAGAATATAAACAGTATATGCTAAATGACCGAAATAATTTAGCCAAGTACGAAAAAATCAATTTTGTGTTTATAAACCTTCAGCACCGCCTGGATACAATGGCTCCTCATTTGCAAGAATGGTCTTCTGAAAATATAGCCCCCTTTTTTTTAGAAAAAAGTACAAAATTGAAAGTTGCGGTAGTGAGAAGTCAAGATTTCACTACGCAATTTTCTCTTGAGCAAGCTTTCGAAGAAGATAATGTTTCGGAAGATGCAGTATTAACCAAGCATTTCGATGAAGAGCTTGCTGCTCGCGAATGGTTATTGGATGTGAGCTAATCACTCCATCTTACGCTCCTCAATCAGCACTTTACTTGGTGTTATTCAATTCCTTAGGTTCATGCCCAGAGTTCAACTGTCTGCCCCTGATAACCGATACTTTACCTCTTATTTTGACGAGGAGTTAAAACTATACGAAATTGTATGGCATGAGGAAAGCGAAAAGATGGATGAAGAAGAGTACAAAGCTCTGATGCTCAACGATCGTGATCTACTCACCCAATACTATCATAAAGTCAATTATATCATTATTAATCTTGTGCATCGTTTACACACGATGTCTCCCGAACTACAGGATTGGTCTTCAGCTCATATCTCCCCTACTTTTGTAAATCACTTGGGTGTTTTTAAAGTGGCGGTGGTGAATAGTAAAGATTTTTCTACACAATTTTCGATAGAGCAAGCCCTTGAGGAAGACAATGTAACCGAAGAAATGGTGAAGATTCGATATTTTGATGAAGAACAGGAAGCTCGCTCCTGGTTGTTAGGTTTGTAGGGTTTTCATCAACAAAAAACGAAAAAGGTAAGCTATTTGCTGCAACTACTATAGTGCGTCTTGGAGTATGTTTAAAAGTTATAATCAGGACCAGAAACGCAATATTTTAATTCCAAACACAAAGTTTAGGCCTACTCCCACATCCTAATTGTATGCATATGAAAAACTGGAAATTAGCTTTACAAACCCTGGCCGATCGTAAAAAACCCAAGGAAGATTTTCCATTAGTGGGCTATGAAGTACACGTTCCAGCGCCTCTCCCCTTCCCGATGGATTTGCCTCACTCTGATGAAATTATGGAATTTTATAGAATTTGTGATGGAGGCATGCTAGGCGATTATGTTTGGTATCAACTGGACGAAATCCACGAAAGAAACTACTTTTGGCAAATGTATCTGAAAGATGTTTACAAAAACAATCTCCCTCCTTTTTATCACGCCATTCATCTGGTGTTGGCCGAAAACAGCGAAGAGTTTCCGCTCATTTGGGATATGAGTACCAATCTTGTCGATGTTTTTGATATGAAAAACTTTGTTTGGCTACATATGCACCTGGCTTTTGACGATTTCATGAATGAATTGTTTGATGTAGAAATTCAGTCCTCGCTTGATGATTCTTGGGGGATGGCTTTAATTCAGTTGGAACGGATGTTATAACTAGTGATACTCTAAACTAGAGATAACAAATACTGGATATTAAACACTTCTAAATTACTTCGCCGAAACCTGTTAAAAACACAAATCTCGACGAAGTACTATGATGATTTAACCCCACCTATGATTTACTCATACTTCAACACATTGACAGGATTTACCTTAGTAGCTTTGAGCGCTTGAATACTAATGGTAAACACCGCAATCAGTAAGGCGATGGTTCCTGCCAGAAGGAATGCTACTACACTCATAGAGGTACGATAAGCAAAGCTCTGGAGCCAGCTCTCGACCACAAAGTAAGCCGCAGGAAAAGCCACCAGGTTGGCTACCAAAATCAGGATTACAAAATCGCGGGAAATAATCTTGAGAATACTTTGCTCGGAGGCCCCCAATACTTTGCGTACCGCAATTTCTTTGGTTCTTTGCTGTACAGTAAAAGATACCAGCCCAAATAATCCCAGGCAAGCAATAAAGATGGTAAGCACCGAAAATGCGTAGAAGATCAGACCTCGACGTTCGTCTTTTTGGTATTGTTTGGCAAAAGTTTGATCCAAAAATGTTGCCTGCAATGGATACACTTGATCAGCTTTTTGCCATACTTTCTTGATGTGCGCCATTGTTCGTTGAATATCTTGTGCTTTGACTCTTACCAACAAAGCCCACCCCCGGTCAATAGTTTTACGAATTACCAATGGCAATACCCTTTGATGTAAAGAACGCAAATGGAAGTCGCGCATCACTCCTATTACCCGATATTTGGTACGAGGTCGCCCTTGTTCATCAAAGTTGGTTTCTAAGATTTTACCCAAAGGATCACGTTTGCCTTTGTCACCAATTTTCCATCCCATCATATTTACCAAGGTTTCATTCACTATCACCCCACTTTTATCAGCTTTGTCGTCAGTAAAGTTACTCCCTGCCAAAATACCTATGCCCATTGTTTGAATAAAGGTAGGTCCTACTTGAGCATTGTCAATTTCGGCTCGGCGCATAGTATTATCAGGGTTTTGCAAACTATAGGTACCATTAGACCAGCTTCCACTATGAGGGACCAGATATGACGCAGTAACTCCGATAATCTGAGAGTGTTTCAACAGCTCCTGGCGCATAGTTTTAATTTTTTTTCGGGTTTTTTGGCTGTTAATGGTTACATACAACACCTGATCTTTGGCATACCCCAAATTTTTGGTATGAATATAATTCAGTTGCTTCGATACCATCCAGGTGCTAATGATCATTGTAATAGAAATGGAAAACTGAAAAACCACCAGTCCTCTACGCAATACAATTCCTTTTTTATTATTCTTAAACTTCCCCTTCAGTACCATAACGGGTCGAAAGCTGGATAATATAAATGCAGGATAACTTCCACTCACCAAACTAACTACCAATACTCCTCCCAGAATAAATGTAATATCGCGGGCATTCAGTAATGACAATAGGCTCAAGTCTTTGGAAGCAATTTTATTAAACAACGGCAAGGCTATTTCAGCCAGTACCAGGCTCACCACCAGCGCCAGCAGTACTGTAAAAAAGGCTTCAAACAAAAACTGTTGAATTAACTGTAAACGGTAAGAACCAACGGCTTTCCGAATACCTACTTCTTTGGCCCGATTCACTGAACGAGCCGTAGCTAAATTCATATAATTGACACAGGCGATGAGTAATATAAAAATCGCTGATGTACTAAATATAAACATGTAAAGAATGCCCGTACTTTTTTTGGCTCTTCGATTAGAAGAATACAGGTGAATTTTGGTGAGGGGAAACAAAAGCGAACGATAGGTCTCCTGAAAACGCTTCATGGCAGGTTGCATGTATTTATCCCGCATTTCCTGAATCTTTTGCTCAAACTGCTCATGATCTACTCCTTCACGCAACTTGACATAGGTGTATAGATTGAAATTCCCCCATTTTTGCAAATACGAGGGTATTACAGTAGGAAAAGAAATCAATACATGAAATCGAATGTCTGAGTTTTCAGGTACGTCTTCTATCACCCCCACTACCTTGTAGGTTTTTTCTTCTACCTTGATTGCTTTGTTGTACGCTTCGGCCACTCGCCCAAATATTCTCTTTGCACTGGTTCTGGTCAATACTACCGAATTAGGTTCTTTCAAAGCAGTTTTGGGATTTCCTTTGATAAACTTGTGGCTAAATACATCGAAGAAACCAGGCCCTGCCCAATATACCTTTTCTTCGTATAACCGTTTTTTGTTGTACTCAATCAACTCCCGGCTCAAAAACCTTAATCTGGTCATGGCTTCTACCTGAGGATAGTCTTTCTTAAGGGTAGGACCGTAAGGGCCAGCGGTATTTGTGTGATACTTATCCACTCCTTCACGGCTAGATATCACATCTACCCGATAAATTCGTTCAGCATCTTTGTAGTGGAGGTTATAGCCCATTTCGTGGCGAATGTACAAATACAACAAAATGGCACAGGTCATTCCTACTGCCAAACCAGAGATATTGATAAGGCTGTAGACCTTGTTGCGTTTAATATTTCGCAAGAAGGTAGTAAAGTAATTTCTGATCATGGGTATATATGGTTACAGGTTGTTTTAATATATGGTATTATTATTACTATTCACAGATTTTCACCCCAAAAACCCAAACGGGGCTTATATGATCACCTTCAATTTCTAAATAATTTTTTTTTACAATCTCTTTCCCCTCTATTCGCTTAGTTGAGCATTATTTTCGGTTAACTGTCGATACTCTATTCATTTCGTAATACTTTTACTGGATTCGTACGTGCAATATGTATGGTGTGAAAACTAATGGTACCCAAAGCAATGATAAGGGTTATGACACCCATCAAAGCATACTCTGCTATGGAAGGTAGGGTGCGATAGGCAAAGTTTTGTAGCCAGTTTTGAGTAAAGACCCAGGTCAAGGGAATGGCCAGGACACCTGCTATCAGCATTAGATAAATAAATTGACGCACAAAAATATACCACAAATGAGGTACACTAGCTCCCAACACTTTACGCACACTAATTTCTTTTTGTCGTTGCTGAGCCATATAGGCAGATAGCCCAAAGATGCCCATACAAGCTACTAAAATAGCCATGGCAGCTAAACCTCCCATAAACTTCCCCAAGCGTGTTTCGCGGGTATAAAACTTAGCAAAGTTTTGATCTACAAAAGAGTAGGAAAAGTTATAGGCTGGATTGAGCCTTTGCCATTTTTTTTCTAAGCCAGCTAATGCGTTTTGAGTGGCTGCTCCTCGATACTTTACCAACATTTGGGATTGGCGACGTGCTGGCGCATAATTGAACAAAGTGGGTTGAATGGTTTGATGCAACGACTCGGTATGAAAATCTTTGACTACGCCCACAATTTCATAATTACTTTTAGAAAGCTCTACTCGGCGCAGTTTTTTACCAATGGCTTCTCTGGCACTTTTCCATCCAAAAGCTTTTACTGCTGTTTCATTAATAACAATGGTACTCCCCTGCTTTTCGGACAAGGTATCTCTGGGATGCTTATTGGAGAAAGCCCTACCTGCGATTAAGGGAACTTCTAAGGTCTTGAAATAATCATAATCTACAAATGCCCGATGCACTACTCTATCGTGGGTAGCTCCTTGTCCAATGGGTCGAAATACATGTTCATTGGTAGAGACGCCTGGAGCATCTGAGGTACCTGAGACGTGAGTAATGGCTGCATTTTTGAGAATTTCGTTTTTGTATACAGCGTAGTTTTTGCGCGTGTCTTGGTTAGGAAAGTCTACTAAAATGACTTGCTCCTGATTAAACCCAAGCGATTTGTTTTGCATATAGGTCAATTGCTTATATACTGCTACTGTGGCTACCATTAGGGTGATAGATACCGTAAACTGAGTCACGATTAGGGTTTTGCGCAAGTTCACTCCTTTTCGCTGATTCAACAGTTGTCCTTTAAGGGCTTTTACAGGATCGAAACCAGCCAAAACCAATGCTGGGTAAGCACCAGCTAATACTCCTACTCCCAAAACAAGGAGGAGCAACTGCAATGACATTGCGGGGGTTAATAAATCTCGTAAAGACAATACACCACCTGATAGTTGATTTAATAAAGGCGTTGTAATTTCCAGGCCTACGCCTGCCAATACCAACGCCAAAAATGTTAGCATGATGGCTTCACCCAGAAACTGGATCATGAGTTGTGTACGATGCCCTCCGATTACTTTGGTAATGCCTACTTCTTTGGCCCGACGAGTTGCCCGAGCTGTTGCCAGGTTCACATAATTGGTAATGGCAATCAACAGCACAAAACTGCCAATGATCCATAATATATATAAGGTGCTTTGCTGAGCGTTGGCCTCTATTTCTTGCAAAAGATGACTCTGAAGATGAATGCTTGTCAAGGGCTGCAGATGGGTGGTCAACTTAAAACCGTTGTGCTTTTGTGAGCCTACGTATTTATCAATAAATGCAGGTAAACGCGCTTCTAGTGCTTCTTTATCTGCTTGTGGACGCAGTTGCAAATAGGTATAAACCCAAAGATTTCGTTTGTGCTTGATGAAATTATCTCCAAAAATTTGAGGGGTACTGCTAAATGAGGCTACAAAATCGAAATGAAAATGACTTTGTACTGGAAAATCAGCCATTACCCCACTTACCGTAAAAGTTTGGCGGTTGTTTAAGTTAAGCTGTTTGCCCAAGGGACTGCCCCCACCAAAATATTTTTGCGCCATTCGTTGGCTAATCACTACTTGATGCTTTTGTTGTAGTGCAGTAGCGGCATTTCCTTGCAAAAGCGAAAGGCTGAACATGCGGAAAAACGCTGGATCGGCAAACGCCCATTGAGTTTCATAGAACCCTTGTTTGCTGTTACTTACCATCATTTTTTCTTCGAGTGGTTTCAATCGAACTGCTTGGGTTATTTCGGGGTAATCTTGCTGGAGGTAAGGTCCCCATAAAGGTGCTGAGGTGGCATAATTACTTGTTCCTGTACTTGTCTCAAAATCAGTAATTACCCGATATATATTTTCACTTTGGGTTGAGTATTGATCATAGCCTTGCTCATGTTTAATATAAAGCCATATCCAAACAAAACAGGCCAAACCAAGGGCTAGGCTCCCTATGTTGAGTAAGGCGTATAACCTATCTCTAAGCAAATGACGAATCGCTCTTTTGAAATAATTTTTGAACATGACTTTATTAATTAAATATTGAATCTATCATACCGAATATTTACCCTACCTCCTTTGCTCTGTCTTAAAGGACAGCTAAGGGAAATGAAAGTTGTCTGTTACTTGTGGCCCTCCTTATCTAAGAAGAGAATCTTCCCAGTTCGTTACAAATCGTTGCTAAGGCTTCGTATTATTTTACAGTTTTAGTCTTTCACTAAAATCACTCATCTTTCAATACTTCTACTGGGTTTACACGAGCTGCTCTCAGTACATGCCAGCTAATAGTAAGCAAGGCAATACCTACTGCTACAATACCTGACAGCAAGAATATGAGTAAATAGTTGATATTGGTGGCATAGGCAAAACGATCTAGCCATTGATCGGCAAAATATAGCACTACTGGAACCGCAATGAGATTTGCTACGATCACCAGAATGACAAAATCTCGGGTGACAATCTGTAATATTTGTCGCAAAGAAGCTCCCAAAACTTTCCGAATACCAATTTCTTTAGTGCGCTGGGCAATAGTAAATGAGGCTAGACCAAATAATCCTAAACAAGCAACCAACACGGTAAGTCCTGAAAAAATGGTGAAAAGTTTTACTCGTTTTTGATCTTCTACATATTCTCTGGCAAACTTTTGATCCATAAAAAAGCCTCCAAAAGGAAAACGTTTTTCTACTCCACTAAAAGCGGCTTGCAAAGAAGCTATGGTCTTAGGCAAATCGTTGGTTTGTAAGCGTACCTGTACATAATCTAATACTTGCTTGGGGCGATACGCCAGCATCAGGGGTTTGATTTTATAATGTAATGAACGTACGTGTACATCTTTGAACACACCTACTACGGTCATTCGTCCTTTCTCTAATTTTTGCCCAATCGGATTGTCTTTGGGATCGTTGGAGTTGAGTTTCCATCCTGCTTTTTTTACAAATGATTCATTTACTAATAATTGCATAGAAGAATCACTACGCATTTTAGAAGAGAGATGCTCTCCTTTCAGCAACTTAAATCCCATAAATCGAGCATAATTGGTATCAGTCAAAAATACATCGGTCAGAATACTGTTTTCTTCTCCCTGATATCTGTATCTGTAGATATTGCTCTGCCAGTTTTGTTCTCCTGGGATGGCTGAAACAGTTGTCGTAGCAGTCACTCCTGGGGTTTGTTTGAGTTTATTCTTAAAAGTATTGATTTTGCCCTGAGTAGTGCGATAAAAAGGCACCACATATATTTTGGTATTATCATAACCCAGGTTTTTGTTCATCATATAGCTAAACTGCTGAAAACTAATCCAGGTAGAAATAATGATAATGGCCGAAAGGGTAAATTGAAAAACGACCAGACCTTTGCGAAGGCGGGCAGTTTTGCTATTGCGAATAAACTTGCCTTTGAGCACTAAGATGGTGTTGAACGCTGACATAAAAAACGCAGGATACAAACCACTCAGAAAACCTACTACAAATATTAAGGCTACGATAAGCAACAGGTTACTGGCATTGAACCATTCGAAAATGAGTTGCTTGTCCGAAAACTTGGATAAGTAAGGTAAACTTAGCTCTACCAAAGTAAGCGCTAGTAAGGTAGCTATACTTACTAACAATAATGACTCAAGCATAAACTGCTTAATCAATTGATTACGATGTGAGCCTACTACTTTGCGAATACCTACCTCCTTGGCTCGGTTCATAGCTCCCGAAGTAGCCATGTTCATATAATTGATACAGGCAATCAGGAGAATAAAGCCTGCTACGGCAATAAATATGAATACAAATTTTTGGGCACCTTCATTGGCACCTTCGTACCCTTTGAGGTATACATCGCCAAGTGGCTGCAAAGAAGCACGCTTGGTATACCGTTCGTCAAATATACCTTCTTTAGTTAACTTGGTTTCAAGGCCTCGTAATTTTTGATTAAACTCCTGATAATCAACATTTTCTTTCAGCAATACATAAGTATTCAGAAAGTTGCTTGCCCAGGAAGAAAACATTTTTTCTTCTAAATCTTGGGTATTGAATGATATCAAGCCATCAAATGCGATGGTAGAATTGGTAGGTGCATCTTTTACCACCCCAGTAACGGTTAGCTTTTTACCTGTTCTATCTTCTACAGTTTGGTTGAGTGCATTTTTGGCAGTTCCAAAGAGTTTCTTAGCATAAGTTTCGGTCAATACTATCGACCTTGGATTGATGAGCGACTTTTTTGGGTTGCCCTGAACAAACTCAAAATCAAACATTTCTACAAAATCGGGATCAACAAATACCAAGTCGTCTGAAATGAATTTTTGGTTTTTGTAGCTCAACAATCCCTGACGAGACATAAAACGAGTAATATGGGCAATCTCGGGGTAATCTTTTTTGAGCGTAGGAGCCAATATCGCCGAAGTGGCATTCTGACTCATTTTTCTATCATATACTTTAATATGCAATAAGGTTCGATACAAGCGGCTATGTTTCGTGTGGAACTGATCATAACTGGTTTCGTGCTTTACATATACAAACAGCAGCATAAAGCAAGCAATGCCTACCGCTAATCCCAAAATATTGAGCGATGCATACAGGCGATTCCGTCGGAAGTTTCGCAGGGCAATGATGAAATAGTTTTTGAACATGGTAGGTATGGTTATATGATAAATGATTTGGAATACTTTATTTATAAATTAAAAATCATGGTTTTTACCAAACATAGTGGCAAAACATCTGCCTAGAAACCATTCGACTGATAATCAAACACTTATCAAAAGTCGCAAGTTCAACTTCGATACAGAAGGGTGTGCGGTTTCGTACAACCACCTAATTATAGTTCAATAAAAAAGTTGTGTTTTTAGCATAGAATTTTGTGGTACTCTTTCGTTGCACCCCACATATAAGCTCCATCATATAAAAAAAGGGAGGTCAGGCTCAAACGAACCTGCTTCCCTAAACCATATATTTACTTTACTCAATTTCTTTTTGCAATGATTAATTTTTATTGCTCCATTGTTCTGCCTTTGGCTAATTGTTGCATTGTTCTAATGCTCTATTGTTCAATTGCTTCGCCTTTGGCTGATTGTTGCATTGCTCTATTGCTTCACCTTCGGCTGATTGTTCTATTGCTCTATTGTTTCGCAATGCGCCGCAAAACTATGAGCTAATTTCCGCTTCGCGCCACTTTTCACTTTTCATTTTTAGTTTTTAGTTTTTCATTTAAGGCAAAGCCACTTACTCATCTTTCAAAACTTCTACTGGGTTGACTCCCGCAGCCCTGAATACATGCCAGCTAATGGTGCACAAGGCAATGCCTACTGCGATGACACCTGACAATAGAAAGACTACGAGGTAATTGATGCTTGCGGCATAAGCAAAACTCTCGAGCCATTGACTGGTAAAATAAAGCACTACTGGAACCGCAATGAGGTTGGCCAATAATACCAACACTACAAAATCCCGGGTAATGATTTGTAGTATTTGACTCAAAGAAGCACCCAATACTTTTCGAATGCCAATCTCTTTGGTTCGTTGGGCAATGGTAAACGAAGCCAGGCCAAACAGCCCCAGACAAGCCACGATTACGGTAAGTACTGAGAAAATCGTGAATAGTTTTACCCTCTTTTGGTCTTCGTTGTATTCTCTGGCAAACTTTTGATCCATAAAGAAACCTTCAAAAGGAAAACTTTTTTCTATGTCAGTAAAAGAGGTTTGCACACTAGCAATCGTTTGTGCCAGGTCTTGAGGTTGTAGACGAGCATAAATGTATTGGAGGGGTTCTTTGGGCCGATACATCATAAGCATAGGCTTGATTTTGAAATGCAGCGACCGTATATGAATATTTTTGAAAACACCTACTACCGTCATTCGTCCCTTTTCCAGTTTTTGACCAATCGGATTGAAAGCTGGATCGTTGGAGTTGAGTTTCCAACCAGCTTTTTGTACAAACGCTTCGTTGATCAATATTTGTACGGATGAATCGCTTCGCATTTTCGGCGAAAGCTTGTTCCCTTTGAGCATTTGAACACCCAAGAAATCAGGATAACCGGCTTCGGTTAGAAACACATCTGCCGTAAGACTCGTCTTTTCGCCATTGTACACATAGTCGTACAAGTTGTTGTTCCATTCCTGACTCCCTGGCACTGCTGAAGAAGCCGTAATTGCTTTTACCCTTGGGTTTTGTAAGAGCTTGTTTTTAAATAATTTAAACTTTTGCCCATTCTTGCCACTATCATAAAATGGCACGATGTACACCTTTTCATTGTCATAGCCCAGGTCTTTGTTCATCATAAAACTAAACTGCTGAAAGCTAATCCAGGTTGAAATAATGATAATAGATGAAAGGGTAAATTGGAAAATCACCAAACCTCTGCGTAAGCGGGCAGTTTTGCTGTTTCGGATAAACTTTCCTTTGAGCACCAAAATGGTATTGAAAGCCGACATAAAAAACGCAGGGTATAACCCACTCAAGAAGCTAACAATGAGAGTCAATCCTGCAAGAAGGCTCACATTGGTAATATTGGCCCATTCAAATGCCAACTGTTTGCCTGATAATTTGGATAAATAAGGTAAGCTCAATTCTACAAATACCATCGCTAGTAGGGAGGCTATAATCACCATCAGAAACGACTCTAGCATAAATTGAGTGATGAGTTGTTTGCGATGCGAACCTACAACTTTACGAATTCCCACCTCTTTGGCTCGGTTCATAGCACCTGAGGTGGCCATGTTCATATAATTGATACAGGCAATTAAAAGTATAAAGCCTGCCACGGCGGCAAATATGTATACAAATTTTTGAGCACCTTGATTGGCTCCTTTGTAGCCTACCAGATAGGCATCATTGAGTGGCTGTAGCAAAGCACGTTTGGTGTAGCGCTCGCTAAATATTCCTTTTTTGGTGAGATCGGCTTGTAAACCGTATAGTTTTTTATTGAAAGCTTTATAATCGGCCCCTGGCTTTAACAGAACAAAAGTTTTGAGAAAATTACGCCCCCAGCTCATAAAGCTATTTTTGGTAGTATCCCGAGAGCTAAGCGATACCAAGCTATTGAATTGAATAATGGAATTGGAAGGAACATCTTTTACCACTCCAGTAACGGTAATCTTTTCTCCGTTTTGCCCCTCTAGCACTTTATTAAGCACATTTTTGGTAGTACCAAAAAACTTTCGAGCGTAAGTCTCAGTCAATACAATGGATTTGGGATTTATCAGGGCTTTGGAAGGGTTTCCTTGAATAAACTCAAAATCGAACATTTGGGTAAAGTCAGGGTCTACAAAGGCCATATCACCCACTATTAGCTTCTTGTTTTTGTACCCCAATAAGTTTTGAGTACTCAGGTAACGTGTTGCTTTGTCGACTTCGGGATAATTTTTTTTGATGGTGGGTGCCAGAGAGGCCGACGTAGCGCTTTGGCTTACTTCACGATCGTAGACCTTAAGGTGCAATAAGGCACGATACAGGCGTTTGTTTTTGCTATGAAATTGATCATAACTGGTTTCGTGCTTTACATATACAAACAGTAATAAAAAACAAGCAATGCCTACGGCAAGTCCCATCACATTCAGTGACGCGTATAGCTGGTTACGTCGAAAGTTGCGCAGGGCAATCATTAAATAATTCTTAAACATGGTTTATATAGTTATTTTATGGCTTATCTAATGATGGAAATGCAAAGTACTTGCCTTAAGCGTAAACCCTTGAAAATCAACACTGTGTTATTTATAAACTGTACACCCACGATACAATCGTACGTACGTTTTTGAACAGGTTGCAAAAGAAGTATATCAAATCAATAAGCCCCCCAATAAGCTCAAGTCAATGTTAGCGTTCAATTAAGTCACTCAAGTCTTTGATCTCGTTACACTAAGACCAAGTAAGACGTGGATTTTGACATAATCATAGAAATGTAAAAACTTAGTTTACAGAAGTCATTTCAGCTTTTACAAAGTAGTTAGACTGGTTGCAACAGAATTTTATCATAAAAAAAGGGAAGTCAGACTCAGCAAGCCTGCTTCCCTAAACCATATATTTACTTTACTCAATTTCTTTATCAATTATGAATTATAAATTGATGAATTGTGAATTAGCTACGCTTCGCGCTCACTTTTCGTTTTTCACTTTTAACTTTTCACTCAAATCATTCATCTTTCAAAACCTCTGCAGGGTTTACCCGAGTGGCTCGTAAGGCCTGAGTGCTAATCGTAAGCAAGGCAATAATCAATGCCAGAATACCCGAAGCCATAAAAATCAATAAGTTGATAGAGGTTTGATAGGCAAAGTTTTGGAGCCATTGCCTTACCGCATAGTATGCCAATGGAAAAGCCAGTATATTGGCCAATAATACCAGTTTTATAAAATCTATAGAAATCAACTGAAGGATGTTTTGTACTGAGGCGCCCAGCACTTTGCGAATGCCAATTTCTTTGTTGCGTTGTCTTACTACAAACGATATCAAACCAAATAGGCCTAAACAAGCAATGAAAATAGTGAGTACAGCAAAGGCCATAAATATTTTGCTGAGCCTTTCTTCGGATTCATATTGACGAGCAAATGCATCACTGACAAATCGGGCCTCAAAAGGGCGACTTTGGTCTACACCTTCCCATACCTTTTGGATGGATTGCATCGTTTGGCGAATGTTGCCTGCATTGAGACGCGCAATTACCGCCCAACCTTGTGATACATGGGTAAGCACCATCGGTTCAATGGCATTGTGAAATGATTTGGAATGGAAATCTTTGACCACCCCAATAATTTTGCGGCTGAAAATAGGATTACCATTCTCAGAAGTACTCGTAGCTACTTTTTTCCCGATAGGGTTTAGTTTAGGGTCTTTGGAGTTTACTTTGAGTCCCAGTTTGTTGACCAAAGTTTCGTTTACAATAACTCCTTTGGCCTGATCGCTTTTCTGAATAAAGTTGTTACCTGATAGCAACTGCATCCCCATTGTTTTCAGGTAGTTTTCGTCTACTGGAACATACAACGCATTGGTTTTCTTGGTTTCGCCATTTACTTCAAAAGAATAATTGTTATTGGCCCAATGACCAGCAATGACTGGGATAAAGTTGGCACTTGAAATAGATTTTATGCCAGGATTTTGAGCCAGTTTGTTTTTTACTACCTGTAGCTTTCCTTGCCTTTTAGGGTCATTTAATGACATTACTACCACCTGCTCTTTGGTGTATCCAGTATCCTTAGAGAGCATAAAATTGATTTGCTGATATACAAACCAAGTGGTTACAATAAGCACAATAGAAATAGAAAACTGCACCACCACTAAACCTTTGCGTAAACGGCTTCCTTTTTTGTTGGCCCCAAATTTTCCTTTGAGCACCAAAGATGGCTTGAAAGCAGATAACACAAATGCTGGATAGCTTCCACTGAGTAAACCAATACTTAACAAAATAAGCAAACCATAAACAATATCTTTGGTATTAAATAACTGCCTCACTGAAAGCGACTTACCTGATAAATTATTAAAAAACGGTACTGCTACTTCGGCTAGTACCAGCCCCAGAACAGCTGCCAACAACACTAGCAAAAATGACTCTACCAGAAACTGAACGATTAGTTGAGAACGGTGAGAACCTACTACTTTGCGTACGCCCACTTCTTTGGCTCGGTTGAGCGATCGGGCAGTGGCCAGGTTCATATAGTTGATACCCGCGATAAGCAATACCAAAAAGGTAATTGCCGCAAATAAATAAATGTAGGTAATGGTTCCTGAACTACTATCATCATCCGCTAAATCAGCTGAATATAAACGGATGTCCTGTAAAGGGGTTACTTTGATTCTGGCTTCTTCCGAATACTTTTTAGCTACAGGTGTAATGTAAGTCTCCGTAAGTTTGGCCAATTTACCTTCTAGTTCCTGACTATTGGTAGCTTGCTTGAGCAGTACATAGGTCATAAAATTGGTACTGGCCCAAGACTTAATATTTAAGCTTTGCAAACGGCGCTTACTCAAAGAACTCATCGATACAAAACCCTCAGTTTTGAAATGGGTATTATCAGGTACATCTTCAATCACCCCTGTGATTAGATACGAAGTTTTGTCAATTTGCAAAGTTGTATTCAAGATATTGGTCGCACGCCCAAACACCTTTTTGGCCAAACTCTTCGTCATTACAATGCTATGTGGTTTTTGCAATGCAGTGCGGGGATCGCCTTGTAAAAAACGGTGAGAGAATACTTTAAAGTAATCTCCGTCAGCCAGACGAAGCCCCTTTACCAACAGCTGCTTATTCTGATGCTGAAACATTTTGCCAGACCAAATCATTGTTTTGGTTACCTGTGCCACTTCAGGGTAATCTTTACGAATGGTAGGTGCCAATAACCATTGTGTAGCAATAGATCGCTCCCATTTTCCCCCTTGTTCTTTTCCCTCGAGCTCTACCCGATATATTTTCTTGGCATTTTTAAAATGAGCATCATAGCTCAATTCGTGCTGAATGTACATATATAGCAACACTGCACAGGCAATGCCCACGGCCAATCCCAGTAGATTGATTGCGCTATAAAATCGCTGCCGTAACAGGTTGCGCAGGGCTATTTTCAGGTAATTTTTAATCATGAGATTATATGGTTATTTATTGTTATTACTTTTTATTGTTCTATTGCTTTATTGTTACTTCAGCTCAGAAAAGCGTGTTGCCTGATGCATTGCGTCACTTTTCATTTTTCGTTTTTAACTTTTCACTTAAATCATTCGTCTTTCAGCACTTCGGCAGGATTGATTCGGGTAGCCCTCAAAGCTTGAGTGCTAATAGTTATCAAAGCAATGACTAGTGCAATTAAACCTGACAACACAAAAATCAACAGACTCACCGAAGTTTGATAAGCAAAATTCTGGAGCCATTGTCTCACCATATAGTAAGCCAATGGAAAAGCCAGCAGATTGGCCAGCAATACCAGTTTTACAAAATCCATAGAAATCAATTGTAGAATATTTTGTACTGAGGCACCTAGTACCTTGCGAATTCCAATTTCTTTGTGGCGTTGCCTTACCACAAACGACACTAGCCCAAACAAACCTAAACAAGCAATGAAAATGGCCAGGATAGAAAAGGCAAAAAAGATGGTTCCTCGTTTTTGATCATCTTCATATTGTCGGGCAAACTCCTGATTTACAAAGAAAGTACGAAACGGATGGATTGGGTCTATTTTTTGCCATTCCTGCTGCAGGAAACGCATCGTTTTTCCCATATTTTTTGGGCGAACTTTTGCCACTAAAAACCACGATGCCTGCCCATAGCGAAGTACCACTGGTTCTATGGTTTCGTGCAACGACTTCGCGTGAAAATCTTTGACTACCCCGATTACTTTCATCTGAAAATTCGGATTACCGCTCTTACTAAATCGTCGGGCAACTTTTTTACCAATTGGATTTAACTTTGGGTCGTTGGTATTAAGCCTCCAGCCCATTTTTTTAACCACCGTTTCGTTGATGATTACTCCCTGGGTTTTATCGGTTGCTTGAGTAAAGTTTCGCCCAGCCAGTAATTTTAAACCTAAGGTAGGAATGTAATCTTCGTCTACTGGCCCATACAAGGCGCCTATTTTCTTGTGTCCTTCGCTATGCTCAAAAGCATAAGGGTTTTTGGCATAATGTGGCGCAAATACCGGAACAAAACTGGCACTACTTGCATTGAGCACATCAGGATTTTGGCGTAAGCGATCTTTGAAAACCTTGATGTCTCGTCTTACCTTTTTATCATTGATTTCTAATACCAGCAATTGGTCACGATTATAGCCCACATCTTTGCTCATTACATAAGAAAGCTGACGGTATACTGTCCAGGTACCTATGATGAGCATGATAGAGATTGAAAACTGCACTACTACCAAGCCTTTGCGTAAGAAAGCCCCTTTATTGTTACGCCCAAATTTGCCTTTGAGCACCATAATGGGGTTGAAAGAAGAAAGTACAAATGCTGGATAACTACCGCTTAACAGTGCAACAACCAACAACATGAGGCTACAATAAATGATATTTTGGGTGGTGGCTAAACCTTGAAGGGATAAAGATTTATCGGCTACTTTATTGAAAAAAGGCAAAGCTACTTCGGCTAATACCAACCCTATGACGCAAGCAAATAATACCAACAAAAACGATTCGGTGAGAAACTGTACCACTAATTGAGAACGGTAAGAACCCACAACTTTTCGGATGCCTACTTCTTTTGCTCTATTGACCGAACGGGCGGTGGCCAAATTCATATAATTGATAATGGCAATAAGTAATACTAAAAAAGTAATGGCCAACAGGATGTAAATGTATTCGCTATTGCCTGTGACTTTGTCGCTTATATATATCGCATATAGGCGAATGTCTAATAAAGGGCGTAACTCAAGTTTTGCGGTCATTCCATATGCTTTGCCCGCTGGATTGATGTAGGTATCAGTCAATCTGGTGAGTTTTTGCTCCAATGCAGGTGCCGATTGGTTAGGCTTAAGCTTTACGTAAGTAATAAAACTAGCACTAGACCAACTATATACATTCATTCGCTCTTTTCGTGCTTCACTGAGCGAATTCATCGAGATAAAAGCCGACGTTTGAAAATGGGTATTGTCTGGGATATCATCAATAATGCCTGTAATCGTAAAAGTTTCTTCCTCAACCTTCACTGTTTCGCCCAGTACCTCTGCCAAACGACCAAATACCTTGGTAGCCAAGCCTTTGGTAAGCACAATGCTCTTGGGTTTTTGTATCGCAGTAGCGGGGTCGCCTTTGATAAAACGATGAGAAAACACCTGGAAATACCCCTCATCTACATAAGTCATCTTGTCTTGATAAAACTTTTTCTTTTGATGAGTCAATAGTAAATCTTGCCCTACCAGGGTTTTGGTAGCTACTTGTATTTCAGGGTAATCCTTCTCGAGTTGGTCAGCCAGTAGCCATTGTGTATATAGCTCGGGGGTAGACTCTCCCTGTCGGCTTAAAGTTCCTTCTACCCGGTAAATCCGGTCTGCATTTTTGAAATGACTGTCATAGCTCATTTCGTCTTGCACATACAAATACAACAAAACCGCACAGGCAATACCAACTGCCAGCCCTAATAGGTTGATGGCGCTGTAAAACTTTTGCCTCAATAGGTTTCGTAATGCAATTTTAAAATAGTTCCTAATCATTGAGTTGTAAGTAATATATGGGTTATGTATGGTAATTAATGTTCGTTTTTGAGTAATTATTAATTGGTTCTATTATTCGCTTTTAATCTTGATCCAACTACATATAATCAATTGTAAAATCAGGCTAAAAACTATGCGCTTGCTAACTTTCTGGTAATATTCAAATGCATAATCATTAATACTACGAATCAAAGCTTTCTAAGCTCTTACACCGCGTTGCAAACGCTTGTAGAAGTAGACACTCATTAAAAATGAGCGCCAGTGTAAGAATATTTTCACTTTGAGTTTTTCACTTAAAATTGCTTGCTGGTCGTATTTAAATGCATAATTAATACTAAGAATCAAAGTCCTCTAAGCTCTTACACCGCGTTGCAAACGCTTGTAGAAGTAGACACTCATTAAAAATGAGCGCCAGTGTAAAGGACTAAGGCGGTCTGCTACGCAAGTATCAAAAATCCTTAGGAAAACAGCACTGAACCGTTGACCGTGGACTAAAAAACTTTTCATTTAAATCACTCATCCTTCAACACCTCAGTGGGGTTTACTCTTACGGCTCGGAGTGCATGAACACTCACCGTAAAGAAAGTAATGAGCATTACCAATAGTGCTGCCACTCCAAAAATAGTCCAGTAATTAATGGTAGCCTTGTAAGCAAACTGGGTAAGCCATTGATTGCCCAAATAAACCACCAACGGTATGGCAATGAGTAAGGCTACGCCAATCAGAAAAACAAAATCTTGGGTAACCAGACGTAAAATGTGCTGGATAGATGCTCCTAACACTTTGCGTATGCCTATTTCTTTGGTACGTTGACTAATTGTAAAAGCAGCCAAGGCAAACAATCCCAAACAAGCAATCAATACTGCTATTCCCGAAAGGGTGGAAAATATCTTGAGAGTTACTCTGTCTTTTTGGTATTCTTTGGCAAAGTGTTGATCCAGGAAAAAACCATTGAAAGGGAATTTGCTTTCTATTTTTTCATAAGATTTTTGGATACCTGCCAAAGTATTGCTTAGATCTTTTGGGTGGAGCTTGGCATATAGATAATCTCCTCGTTTCATTTTAGGCAAAACCATCATCAACAATGGCTCAATTTTATTATGAAGCGATCTGATGTGTAGATTCTTCACAATACCCACTATTTTTAATCGCTGATTTATTTTTTTGCCAATCGGGTTTTTATCTCCTTCGAGCGCTTTTAAATCCCATCCTACCTCTTTTACAAAAGCCTCATTGACCACTACCGAATAAGAGGAATCTTTAGTGCTCATCGGTGTAAAGACTTCTCCTCGCAGTAGCTTGATTTGCATCAAATCAAAATAGCTTTTCTCCACTTGAAAAAAATCGGCGGCTACACTTTTCTTCTCCCCCTTCTTTTGATAGCTAAAAAGATTATTACCCCAGGTTTGCTCCCCAGGTGTAGATGAAGCCAAGGCCACTTGTTGCACTCGTGGATTTTTGCTCAGTGCATCTTTCAGCGCACTTACTTTTTTAGCAGCCTCTGGATTTTCCAACGGAAGCACATATACCTGCTCTTTGGAAAAGCCCAAATCTTTTTGTTGCATAAACTGAAATTGCTCAAAGCTAATCCAGGTACTGACCAGTACAATGATAGAAAGCGTGAACTGAAACACAACCAAGCCACGGCGGAGGTGCACCGTTTGTTTGTTGCGGCTAAATTTGCCTTTGAGCACTTTGATGGTATTGAAAGCAGACAGAAAAAACGCAGGATATATTCCACTCAAAAAACTCACTCCTCCTACCAAAGCGGCCAGTGCCAGCCAGGTTTGCACGTGATTGAGGGGCAATCCTAAATCTAAGGTGGTTAAACGATTGAACCACGGCAAGGCAAGCTCTACAATGGCCAATCCTATTAAAGCGGCCAACCCTACCATACACAGTGACTCAAACATAAACTGGACAATGAGTTGCTTACGATGCGAACCTACCACCTTGCGAATCCCTACCTCTCGTGCTCTATTCATTGCCCCTGAGGTAGCCATATTCATATAGTTAATGCAAGCAATCAACAAGATAAAAATACCTATTGCACTAAAAATGTAAACATACTTGATGTTGGACTCTGTATTGGGTGCATAAGGGTACAGATGAATATCGGTAAGCGGCTGTAGTGAATAACTCTTGTAATATTTTTCAGTAAATAATTTATCTTTTAACAGCGTTTGGGTAAGCCCTTGCAGGTTTTGAGCCAACTGATCCATCTTCGTGTTTTGCTTCAGCTTTACATAGGTATTGAATCCATTATAGCCCCACCCCTTTAAGTAATCGCCCTTAAGGGTAGCGACTGATATCAAAGAAGTAAACTTAAAGTGGGTATTTACTGGCAAGTCTTCTATCACTCCTGACACGCGATATTTATCTCCATCGCCCAAGTCCAGGTTTTGATTCAAGGCTTTATGGTAATCGCCAAAGAGTTTCTGAGCAGTTGACCTGGTCAATACTATAGAGTTGGAAGTTGCCAACGCGTTTTTAGGGTTACCCGATAAAAATGGGAATTGAAATACTTCTAAAAAAGCCTGGTCGGCATAACCCAGCGATTTTTGGCGTACTCTCTTATTTTGATAAATCAATAAACCTGATTCGGAAAAGAAACTACTCGCTTTTTCAATTTCCGGAAAATCATTTTGCAAACGACTTATCAACACCCGAGAGGTCCAATCAGTGACATCGGTTTGCTCTTGCATATGGATGTGATTGATTACCCGATAGATGCGATCAGCACTTTGGTAGTGCTGGTCATAACTCAACTGCTGCTGAACAAACAAATAGATAAGGATAAAAGAGGCAATGCCTACTGAGAGCCCCAGTAGGTTGATGGAGGCATATAATTTATTTCGGATAAAGCTCCTTAAAGTAATTTTGAGGTAGTTTTTGAACATGGCTAATGGTTATGGTGGTTTAGATACCCAATGTCAAAGCGTATACCTTTTTCATTAAAGTACTCACTACCAACAATTTACCACAAAAACCATTGTTTTGAAAACGTTCACAATTGATACAGGCCTCTGTTCGCAATCGCACATTTTATTCAGTATTGCCATTATTTAATCATTTCTCAAAACAGCAATTGAATAATAATTTTTCATTGACCTGTAATGAATCAATCGTAGGCTCGTCTACCTCTCAAAACCCCATATAACCATTTTTAAACCAAGAAAACCTATGAAGAAGTTATTGTTGTTATTGACCTTGTCTGCCCTGGCCCTGAGTATATGGGCCTGCGAAGGAGTAGAATCGTCGTTTGCCCCTTGGGTTAATGCCCCTAAAACTGTAAAAATTTATATGCACAATGCTGCCGTGAGCATAGAAGGATATAGCGGCAATGAAGTAAAAATAGCAACCATTGGTGGCTACACTCCCGAAAATGATGAGCGTGCTAAGGGCCTCACCTCTTTAAGTAATCTTGGGCCAGACAATACTGGTAAGGGTATTTTTCTGAAGGAAGAAAATGACGAAGTAATCCTCAGTAAAGTGACTCGCCGTCAAGTAGATTATCGTATCAAAGTGCCTAAAAACACAAAGGTAATTTTGGAAGAAACTACCTGGGCAGGCGGCAAGCCCTACGAAATAACAGGGGTAAATGGTGGTGTAGAGGTATACACCAAAACCTCGAGTATGCATTTTAGAAATGTAAATGGGGCTATTAAAGCACGAAGTACCAGTGGTAGCGCCCAACTTGTCTTTGATCGCTTCGAGCCAGGTAATCATCACGATATTTCATTGATAAGCGGTAGCATTGACATTACTCTTCCGCAAAGCGCCAAAACTGATTTGGTGATGAAAACTACCAGTGGCGAAATATTTACTGACTTTGAGTTTCCCCAAGAAGAAGCAATGCTCAGAGAATCTTCTTATACGGTAGGTTCCAGCGTACGCAAGTCGCTCAATGGAGGAGGAGCCACTACACGTCTCAAAACGATCAGTAGCAATATCTATTTGAGAAAAAAGAAATAACTCCTCTCCATGAAAAGCCTATTACATTATGTACTGGCCTTGATTTGCCTTGGCTTATTGGGAGGATGTCACTCAAACAATCTTCAGGCTCCACCCGATATGGTGTTGGTCAGAGGGGGGGCTTTTATTATGGGAAGTCCTTCGCTGGAAGTAGATAGCCTTACCGTGAAGTACAAATTCCCAAAAGGGTACTTGCAATCGGAAGCTCCTTTGCATGAAGTCACGCTCACTTCTTTTTGGGCCGACAAATACGAAGTAAGAAACAAAGATTTCAAAAAGTTCTTGCTGGCAAATCCTGAATGGCAAAAAGAAAACATGAAAGATCGCTTGCTTAAAGGTACTTATTTGAAGCACTGGCAAGGCAATGATTATCCTGAAGGAGCAGATGATATTCCAGTGTATAATATTAGTTGGCATGCAGCAGTAGCTTATTGTCAGTGGCAACAAAAACGCTTGCCTACCGAAGCTGAATGGGAATATATGGCCAGTGCAGGCGGCAAAAACCAGGTATTTCCCTGGGGCGATACACTCCCAGATAGCACCAAAGCCAACTATTATGCAAACATTGGCAGGGCCGTAAAAGTAGGAAGTTATCCACCCAACGCCTTGGGAATACACGATTTGGCAGGCAATTTATGGGAGTTTATGGCCGATGAATGGTCTACTGATTTTTACCGACAAAGCCCTAAAAATAATCCTGTCAATGGTAGCAAAACTTTTGATAAGGTGACGTTGCATAAGATCAACTCTCGACGAGTGGTACGAGGTGGCAGCTGGGGAGGCTCGGTAGTAAACCTGCGAGTAAGTTTTCGTGACAGTCATCGTCCGCGGCATATTGTGGATCATATGGGTTGTCGCTGTGTAAAAGATTTGCCCAAAAACGACTAAACATAAATTAAAGATAAAGTAACTTCATTTAATAAATCTATATAATCATGTATAAAATTACCACATTCATCATTTTAGGAATTTTGGCTTGGACTACACAGTTGCAGGCTCAGGAAGTACGCGAAAAAACCCTTGACTACAAAGTAGATGGCGGGGTATACCTTGATCTGGCATTAGGCAATTCCATTACGGTAAAAGGCTGGGATAAAAACAAAATTTATATCAAAACTACGGTTGAAATCAATGGAGGACGCCTCAACAAGGCATTGGAAATGACCTATGACAAATGGGGAGATCAGATCAGAATTAGTTCAGAATTGAACCAATCTATCCTTAAAACGGGCAAAAGAGGAGATTGTGGCGACCGATACGATCGCTACCAGTCGGTTATGAATGGGCGACGTTATTATGCTTGCTATAGCATCGAACACGAAATATACATGCCAAAAAATGCTCGCCTCAAGCTCAAAGCCATTAACCCTAAAGTAACCCTGGATAATTTATACGGCGACTTGCGCATCAATACTGTCAATGGCAGTATTAATATGGTTACGCCTCAAATTAAACCAAAACAGAACTTAGAATTTAGAACTGTGAATGGGCGGATTGATTTTACAATACCAGCCAGTGCCAGTACCGAAGTAGAAATGTCTACGGTAAATGGACACATCTATAGCAGTTTTAAACCCAAGCCAAAGAAGAAAAACGGGATGTACCGCATTGGCGGAAGACGTTTTAACCAAAACATTCGCATGAGGCTGGGTGATGGTTCTGCTTTTACTGAGCTAAAAACAGTGAATGGGCGGATTTACCTGAGGAAAGGAAAGTAGCTGCTTTTGAATCAAGAACACTAATCATTGAACCTGGAAGTCATCTCGACTTTTTGAATGTTGTTAGAAATAGCTGCTTTTGTTCGATAACGAAGCGATTTTTTTGAGTCATAGCAGCGCTACGGAGATAAAAAATCTCAACGCTAGCGAGCAAAATGAGCTGTTTATAGTTCATTATTAAAAGTTGAGACGACTTCCTAAATTATTATTTATCAATCCCTTCTTTTGTAAAAGAAAGAAGGGATTGGTATTATATGCCCTTTCCTGTTCATTTATATACGGTTAGATCGGATGTACATATTCGTACGCTCTTGCTCATTGGTGAACAAAAGGCATCCATCAAAGCTACATAAATCACTGACAAACAACGCTTTAAAATCAAGGTATTTGATTTGTCTATTACCCAAATAACACAAACTAAAAACCCATGAAATTATTACTCTATATACCCGTATTTATCATATTATTTGCGGGCTGCATACAGGCCCAAACTCCTAAAAATGATTGTGATTGTGAAGCAAATCTTCAATGGGTTCGTCAAACTTTCGAGAAAAATGACGCAGGTTTTAATTATGCGCTTTCACAAAAAGGAAAAGATGCTTATGAGGCCCATAATCGCAGTTTTGAGAAAAGAATAAAGAAGATTACCAAACAGCAAGACTGTTTTACTGCCCTCTATGATTGGTTACGTTTTTTTCGGGCAGGTCACATTGCCATCCGCCCCAAAGTTTCTACCAATGATCAACAAGCACAACCTTCTAAAGAAGCCATTATTGCTCAGTACAAAGATTGGGAACGCTTTGAGATGACTGAAGCTCAACTCCAGCAACGTTTGGCAAAGCTCAAAAAACCAGGCCTTGAGGGCATTTGGGTGTCGCCTCCCTACAAAATAGGTGTTGTAAAGAAAGACAAAGGGTACATAGGTTTTATCATTGAAGCCGATGGGGCCTACTGGCGTCCTGGTCAGGTAAAACTCAAAATTGAGCCAAGTACCGAGTCCGCACAATACAAAGCCAAGTTTTTTATGCGTAACCACTCATTGGTCAAGTTTGATCGGGTACAATTATTTGATGGCAACATCATGACGATGGGTTTTATTACCCTCAAACGTGATAAAGCCAAACTTAGCAAAGATGCAAAGCTCGCTTGGCAATTAGCCAAAACAAAAACTCCTATGCTGAAGCGTTTGTCTAAGAAAACTCTAGTCTTGAGAATTCCTTCGTTTAATGGTGCCAATAAAAAAGTAATTGATAGTGTACTTAAGGCCAATCATAAAGCCATTACCAGCACCAAAAACCTGATTATTGATATCAAAAATGGTACTGGAGGTTCAGATAGAAGCTACCAGGGCATTTTACCTTACCTATACACCAACCCTATTCGTAGTGAAGGAGTAGCCTTTTATTCTACCCCGCTCAACAACTCCCGTATGGATAAGCTTGCTGCTATGGCACAGTTTAGTCGTTCTGAAAAAAAATGGTTTAAAAAAGGAAAGAAAAAGCTGGATGCGAAGCTTGGTCAATTTGTCAATTTAAATGATGCAGGTAAAACGTATAGCATGACCACCTACAATAAAGTATATGAATATCCCAAAAATGTAGCAATCATCATCAATAAAGGCAATGGTAGCACTGATGAGCAGTTTTTGCTGGCCGCCAAGCAAAGCCGTAAAGTAAAACTATTTGGGGCTACTACATTTGGGGTACTCGATATCTCCAATATGCACTTTGTGCTCAGTCCTTGTAAGCAATTTGAGCTAGGCTATTGTCTCACCAAGAGCTATCGTATTCCACATATGGCCATCGATGGCAAGGGTATTCAGCCTGATTATGCCTTGTCGGGTAATATACATGAATTGGAATGGTTGAGAGAAGTACAAAAAATAGTGGAGCGTTGGTAGCTACAAAGCAAAATGGGTGACTCCAGAGGCAGAGTCACCCAATTATCTAAACATAAAACAAATAAAACGTAGCTTAATTGCTAACACAAAGTTAAATAAGTTTATTATGATAACGCTGTAAAATAGTATTTATTGAACATCAAAAAATTATAGTCCATAAATGCGTTCTTCGGTTAAAAGTTACCCTTCTTCGGAACAATCTCTTCCTTCATCTAAAAATACCCTGTGATCCAAGACGTATGCTCCAAAAACTCCTACCTTTGGAATAAAATTTCGGCATACAGTACTGATGAACAAACTTCTGGCATTTGTCTTAAACCTTAACAATCGGCTTTATACTCACTTATTATTCTGGTTGGCTTATTATATACTTCGGGTAAGTGCCTACCTCGAGCGTTACCCTAATACTCCTCAGGTTCAGTTTTTTGAACTGTTCGCCAAGGTTATAGCAGTGTATATCAACCTTTATATCTTGATGCCCTACCTGCTCAAAAAGAAAAAGAATTTGCTTTATGGACTGAGTTTTTTGCTCAATCTGGCTATTTGTGGGGTTATTCAAACCGAGGTAGTGCGGCAAATGATGCGGTCTGGCATTTACGACCAATCCGAATATGTGCTTTACTCTGCTCATAAAACCTCTTCTATTGTCTTCGCCATTTTTACTGTGGTAGCTTATGCAAGCATTATCAAAGTGTTGAAAAAAGCCTACCAAAATCAACAAATCAACCAACAGATTAATCAGGAACGTCTGGAAAACGAACTCAAATTTTTGAAAAGCCAAATCAACCCTCATTTTTTATTCAATGCCCTCAATAATCTGTATTCGCTGATTTTGATGCAATCTAATAAAGCCAAAGACGTAGTACTGAAGCTCTCGGATTTGTTGAGTTATATGCTTTATGAAACCAATCAGGAGCTGGTGTCGCTGGCTAAAGATGTAGAATATTTGCAAGGGTTTATAGAACTGGAAAAGCTTCGCTTTGGCGATGAACTAACAGTAGAAACTCATTTTGAAGGTGATTTGGCTCATACCTACTTGCCGCCTATGTTGCTGGTTACGTTGGTAGAAAACGCCTTTAAACACAGCGTGGGCGATGAAGATACGTTGGTACATATTCGCATTGCGCTTACTTGTACCGATCAGCAAATGGTTTTTGAGGTAGAAAATTCCTTACCTCCTCCATCTACTAAAGATGCTACTACTCATTCAAAAAAATCGAGTATTGGCTTACGCAATGTACAAAGACGCCTGGAGCTATTGTATCCCCAAAAACATACCCTGGAAATACATCCTTCCGAAAATACCTATTTAGTGAAATTGAGTGTAGATTTGTCTAATTAAAATCTCAACTATAACCACCCTCATGATGCCGATCAAATGCCTGATTGTAGATGATGAACCACTGGCAATTAAAATTTTAGAGCAATACATTGCTGACTTGGAGAACCTGGAATTGGTAGCTTCCTGCCGCTCGGCTACCAAAGCACTTACTTACCTCGAGAAAGAAGCTGTAGATGTGATCTTTCTGGATATACAAATGCCTCAGATCACTGGTATGGCACTGGCCAAAAACCTACAAAACCCTCCTAAAATAGTTTTCACAACAGCTTATCGTGATTTTGCAGTAGAAAGCTATGAAGTCAATGCCGTTGATTATTTAGTAAAACCTATCTCTTTTGAACGATTCTTTCAGGCCATTCAGAAACTAAAAACATCGGCAGGTGCATTACAATCTACTCCTCTCCAAGCCTCTTCTGAAACTTTGCTCATCAAAGCCGACAAAAAACAGTTTGTCATTAAGCTGAGTGATATCCAATACATTGAAAGCATCAAGGATTATGTAATTGTACATACACCTCACCAAGACCTTGTATCTTATCAAACAATGCAGCAAGTAATTGGAGCATTACCTATCACCGATTTTCTTCGCATTCACCGTTCATTTATTATCAATCTCAATCACCTCAAGGCTTTCAATCATAGCTATGTATTTATAGCCGACAACGAGATTCCAATCGGACGAACCTATAAAGAAGAAGTGCAACAAAAGCTCACTCAACACTTTTCTTAACACTGTCATAAAACCAAATAAAATTTGTTAATAATATTAATTATTAACAATAAAAAGCATTTATATTCAAATTTCACATAACAATATTTGTATTCTACATATTTTTTATTAGAATTATAGAGCATCAAGCCGTACTCAATGTTACGTAATTGTTAACAATATTAAGTATTATTAACAATTTATACACATTCGAATTTAGTTTCAAACTTCGGGTAAAATTCACCCAACGCCTACTCAAATATTCCCTTTGCCCTGAGTTTGAAAACGATTACTTTGAGGTACGTGCATAGTTTCAAAAAGTCACCTTAAAAATTGTTAAACTATGTCTGATGCTTTTCATAAATATTACCAATTGTGTAAGTACTCAATAACCACCTTATTGATGATGGGGGTATTGTGTGCAGCCAGCTTCCCAGAAAGAAAAACCCAAAGAAAAGCTAGAAAAAAAACCAAAATTACCGTAAGGGGTACATCTATTAATATTCACCAAGCGGAGATGATGGTTCGGTATTATGTACAGTATTGGGAGCTTGAGGACCTCCATATCTTGGTACAGTTTACGGCAAGTTTACCTAAACAGTACCAGGGTTACACCCAATATTTAGAACATAAAAACCTCCAAATCCGACAGGTAACTATCCGTATTAGTAATAAAATTTCTGAAAAACAGCAGTGGCTCACCCTGGCACATGAAATGATTCATGTAAAGCAATTTCGTAGAGGAGAACTGGTTTACCACGGAAGATCAGCCTATACCTGGAAAGATCAATACTGTGCAGATGTTCGTAAGATAGCTTATAAGCAACGAGGCTGGGAAAAAGAAGCTTATGCTCTGGAAGGTAAAATGTTGGAAAGATACCAGGAGGCACAAAGGTTAGTAGCCAAGCGTTAATTACTTTTGGTTAAGGTTTCTTTGTCTACTCAAAGAAAAAAGTCAAAATTGGGGTAGTGAAAACAAGCATCAGACAATTATGAAAAAAATAAGTGTAGAACACTATACACAACTGGCCGAAAGAGAAGTTTGGAATGAAATGATTGCAAAAGAAAACATTGCTATGAATCGCTCTGACCTATCAGAAATTCAACAAGTAATGAATGTAATGATGCACCGCATCAAATTCAACCTACAATATATTTACAATGCTTTACAGCAATACGATTTTAAATTTTCGGACTTTGCAGAATCTTCTGAGCAAACTACGCCGCTGGTTTTTGAACAAAACGATATTACCCGGCAACTATTTACACTAGAAGAAAAATACGCTGAATATGGATTCTTTCCGTTGACTATGCTTGAATTGTACAAACACATCCAACAGGTAGATTTTCGGGGTTTCTTTCCAACGCGCAAGTGTAACGTATTTTTAGATGCGTTGATGATTGTTCCTGTACGTGAGCTAATAGCACACGACGGATACCACGAAGGCTATGGGGTGTATATCGCACCTGAAGCAGGATTCAAAGAAAATGTAAGCAGCAACGGGGTATACGGTATTGAGCTTACTGCCAACCAACAAATAGACTCTAAGTTTCAAGGCTTTTTTGATGATCCAGATGCTGAACAACCGGAAGAAATTCTCTTGCTTGACTATCTACGCCTTTGTTTTAAATGGGCTGGTTTTCCAGGACTTGAATTTGCCAATCGAAACGAGGTAGACGACTACATTTGGGATGTAGTAAGCAATATTGTTCCTTATCTAAAACCTATTTAATCTTCCCTCTTTACACATTATTCAGAATATAGCACTCATTAAAAATGAATATTTATTCACCTTTAGTTGTAAAATGAACAAATATTCACTTCCTTTGTAATGTCAAATAACTGTATTACGCATTCAACTCGTTATTGTATCAGCAAAAAGAAACAGCGTGAACACATTGAAGCAATCCATAATATTTTTTTAAACATATAATGAATATTTATTCACTTTAATTTTTACATATTATGCAAACAGTATTAATCACAGGTGCTTCTTCTGGTATAGGAAAAGCTTTCGCCTTGGATTTTGCCTCCAGAGGTTTTCAGGTAGTATTAGTAGCCCGATCAGAGGCAAAACTCAACGATGTGGCACAGGAAATTCAACAGAAATACAACACCCCTACTCACAGTATTACTGCGGATTTGGGCAAACCTGATGCAGCCCAGCACTTGTTTGACCAAACTCAGACACGTAACTTAACTATAGATATTTTGGTAAACAATGCAGCTTTTGGCAAGTGGGGTGACTTTCACAAATATGACATCCCTACATATCGTCAAATGCTCCAACTCAATATCAATGCTCTTACCGAGTTATGTTATTTGTATTTGCCTTCTATGAAAACCAAAGCTTCTGGAGGTATTATTAATGTAGCTTCCAGTGCAGCCCTTATGCCAGTACCTTATGCGGCGGTATATTCGGCCAGTAAAAGCTACGTATTGTATTTTTCAGAAGCACTGTATGGTGAGCTACAAAGCACTGGGGTTACGGTTACTTGTCTTTGTCCTAGTGGTACCAAAACTAACTTTGCCAGTGTGGCAGATAGCACTGTACAAATAGATGAAAAAAGGTATGAATCACCCGAGCATGTGGCCAAAGTTGGTATTGAAGGATTTTTAAAGAATAAAAACTTTGTACTTACAGGCAAACAAAAGAATATGATTGCAATCGCTCCACGTATTTTGAGTCGGAAAGCCATCATTAAACAATCTGCTAAAGCCTTCAAAGGTGTTATAGACAATAAAAAAGCTTAGTTTATTATGGCACACGAAATCATTACTACTTATTTACAAAATGAGCGAATCTTAGGCCTTGGCGCAGGCCTGTGGGGGATTGTTTCCATCATTGCAGGTGGATTAATTATGGTGTTTCGTCCCGACTTTAAAGCATTTGCATTCACTATGATAGTAGTGGGCTTGTTGGAAGCCATCGCTTTTATACCCGGGTATTTTAGCAATCATCGTTTAAAACAACACCAAACCACTACTGCCCAAGCCAATGACAAAGCTTATGTAGCCGAAAAAAGTCAAAAAGCACGAAAGGCACTTCGTGCTTTTGCTATCATTAAAATCGTTTATGCCAGCTTGATATTGCTTTTCGTTATATTACTTTCACAACTAAGCCTCTCTCCTATTTGGCGAGGAATTCTCACAGCATTGATCATCCACTTTGCCGCCGCTATTACCATTGATAATTTTGGAGAAGCTTATACGCAAAAATATAGTGCTGATTTAGCAGTGTTATATTCAAAATAGCTAGTTTTTCACGATAATTTTATTGACTCAAAGAAGTTCTCTCCTTAGAAAAGGAGAGCTAGAGTGGTATGCTATGCGAGTAACAATCAACCACAGTTTTTAGAAAAATTAAACTAGCCTTCCTTTTCATCATTTGTAAATGATTGTCTACTCAACCAGGCCGAAAATCTGCGTTCTAGCGGATTGAGCGACATAGCCAGCACAATATTCATTAAGAGTTTAAATACGGGCACCCCTCCTGAGAAATTGTCTACGGTAGGCTCCATGCTAAGTACAATGTATTCGAAAATGGTAATGATTGTTACAAAAGTAAGCAAGCTTGAATAGCGCTTGTATTTCTTGAATCGGTTCGATACAGCTGATGCAGCAATCAAGCCTCCCAGTACAAAAATCTCCAGAAAATAAAACCACCAGCGCTTCCAAAATGGTGGCACCACCCGAAAGTCAATCTCTTTGGTTTTGCTAATTTGTCCCAAGGCATTTTTGGCTTGTACTTCCAGCGTATGCCCTCCACTGGGCAAAAACGTAAAATCGATTTGCGCATCATTTTTCCAATTGCTCCACCCATTAGTCACGCCTTTCAGACGATAACGATAACGGGTAGATTGCTCATCTACGTAGTCGGATGTTCCTAATACAAAATGAATGCTATAGGCCTTGGAACCCTGATACAAACGAATGCGCTCCAGTGATAAAGATTCACGCTTATGATTGTAAACCTGAGTTAGGAGTACTTCAAAAGGAATACTGTCTTTCTTTTGTGGAGGATTAATCTTATGCAAACCATTTTGGTGCACCACCCATAGATTCTTTGCTTCGTCTTCATAAATATCGGTTATCTGGTCAAACAACGATACATAGCCTACTCTGCTACTATCTTGTAAGTTTTGCCAATCTTGTCCAATGTTACTCCAGGTATATTTTGCTTGTCGCTGAATAAGCTGATACGATGGCTGACTAATTTTTAATTGAGTATTGAGTACAAACTGCTGCTTTTTATCATCCAGGCTGTATATCCCATTAGATAGAAACAGGGTAGGTTTCCCTTTGAGATCAACTACTTGTACTTCTTCCAGATAATAGCGTGACATCGCATATTCCTTATGGGTCTTATACTGCCCCGCGCCATCTACTTGTACTTTAAATGCTCGGTTATCGCTTCCCAACCACAAATCATTTCCTACAAATGCCAGTGAATATACAGGGGCTTGCAATTTGTCAAAATTGATATCTGTCACCCAGCTTCCATTTTTGTAGGTCAAGCTTTTTACTCCCTGGCTGGTTCCTACATATACCAGGTTTTTGTTTTTGGGTGATCGCAAAATTTTATAGGCAGCCCCTCCTTCAAACACAGGGGTTACAGTACTTGCTTTTAAGGTGTATAGTCCCTGATTGGTCGCAATTAACAAAGCATTAGCCGCAGGAACCAACTGATTGATTTTCAAGGAGAAACTACTTACTTTTTTATAATAATATGGAAACGAGAGCAGCGCATATTCTTGCCTTTCCAATACATTTCTTCTTTTGCGTTGTCTTCGGTTTCTTTTTCTCCGATTTATGCGTCTTTTGGTAAAGTTTTCTACCCTTTTTCTTAATCCTTTCTTTCTGTTTCCTCCTGGCCTTCTAAAAACCCGGGCAGCTCTTTTTCTTTTGCCAAATACATCGTTGATTAGGTTTCCTACCACAGTTCCTCCAGTAGATTGCACTTGCAGGCCGCCGGGTTGTCGACTACGAATAGGGTTGACCAAATCAGAAAAGTTGTTTGTTTTTTTGAGTTGAAATAAGCCTTCAGTGGTGGCTACATATAATTTTTTCTGCCAATATACTGCCGATGTAGGTGATCCAATCAGGCCTGGATACTCACTGTATTTGTTAATGGGTAGCTCGAGCAAAGCCTGGGTAATTCCCTGGGCATGCAAAATCCACAATCCATCGCGAGGATCGACGCTCAAACCCAGTACTTCGTCATCGGGTAATCCAGTTTGATGATTGATAATGTGCAGTGTTTTTCCTGATTTCCAATGAATTACCAACACACCTCCATTGAGGGTACCCAGGGCTACCTGATCTTGTCCAAGGGCTACCCCTTCGGTAAGGGTATGCTCATCTAAATATTTTTGATCTTTACACACTACTTTTTGCCAACGCTCACCATCAAACATGTATACCTTATTGTCGCTGGTAGTTACCCAAGGTGCACCATTCACCAAAAACGAAGCATTAATTGTAATATCCTTGAATTGTGAAGCCTTACCGAATGGTTTGAGCGATTTGCCTTGTACTCGATGTAAGCCAACCCCCTGGATGTTTACCAATACTACATCTTTGAAAGTAATCAACGCTTGGAACGTTTGATTGGCGGCTGCCTTCCAAACCTGGGTGATTTTTTGATTTTTTCGCTTTACCTGTACTAGTGCCTTTTCACTTAGAAAATAGATATGCTTGTCAACCTGACCAATGAATGTAAAATTGCCCAGCTCTTTGGGGAGTTCTTCAGAGCTTTTTGCCAAACTGGCATATTGATAACGCCCCGTAGCCTGGAGTTTTAAATAACCAAAATCGGAGCGCCCGCCTACATATACTACCGTAGAATCGTCGTGCAGGGTATACAAAGTAGACTTGGCTGGCACAGTACTCCACCGATCGCCACTGTATTGAACAGCACCTTTGGTATTGGCTACCAAAATACGGTTGTTTTTAGTGTATACTAAGGCATTGTTGAGGGCATTGGAACCCAGTGTTTTTTGATCGTAGTTTTGTAAATAAACGGTTCCTTTTTGGGCATAAACACCTATAAAACAACAGGTTGCCAGAAATATCATTACCAAAGTTCTGATTTTCATCATATCTTTTGAAGTAGTAAGCGGTTGCAAATGTTATAGTGAGTAAGGGCACAATTTTTACACCAAAGAAGCGGGAAAATTTTGTAAATAACTATAAAAAAAGTGTGCTCTTTGAAGAACACACTTTCGTTTTTATAATCAGTAAGCAATACTCAGCAAACACTGAATAGCCTACATCATTGCTTTCTACCAGAACTTAAGACTATTCCACAGCTTGTCTACTGTTTTCTTTACATCTTTGCTGGAAAACCCTCCCCCTTTCAAGGCGTCCTTCAGGCTGTTTTTGCCCAGTTTATAGGACTTTTTGAGGTATTTTGCCGAGCTTTTGGTACTGGTCTTATAAACATTTTTCAACACCTTGGCCGAGTCTTTGGCACCTTTGCCAATGTCTTTCAAGGTATTTACCGCATCTTCAGACGATTGGCCGTATACATTTTTCAACGACTTACCTACATCGTCAATGCCTACGCCAGCTTTGTCCAGCACTTTGGCCATATCTTTGGCCGATTGCTTGTAGCTCGACTTCATTACTTTGGCAATGTCCTCGGCTCCCTTACCGATTTTCTTGAAGGTCTTGGCAGCATTTTCGGCGTTGAGTCTATATACTCCTTTGAGCATATTACTCATATCATTCATGCTTATACCTGCCGAATTCATCAGTTTCACCGCATTTTCAGCACTTTGTTTGTAGGTGTTTTTCAGCGCTTTTCCTATGTCGTTGGCTCCCTTACCAATAGACTTAAAGGTTTTGGTCATATCGCTGGCCGATTGCTTGAAGGTGTTTTTCAAGGCTTTACCAATCTCATCGCTGCTTACGCCTACCTGCTTCATCATATTGGCTGCCGACTTACCACTGTAGCGGAATCCTTTCTGCAAGGCTTTACCAATGGCTTCGCCTCCTTTGCCAATATCCTTCATTGTTTTGGCTACATTTTTCGCCGACTGACCATACGCATAACGCAAGGCCTTGCCCACTTCGCCCGCATCTATTCCTACCGAATCCAGGGTCTTGGCTACGTCTTTGGTAGATTGCTTAAAGGCCGATTTCAACCCTTTAGCAATTTTGGTAGCATCTTTACCCATATTCTTAAGGGTTTGGGCTACTTGTTTAGCCGATTGGTTGTAAGCCGACTTGAGCGCTCCTGCTACTGCTTCTGGAGATTCGCCAATATCATCCAATACCTTGGCTACATTCTTAGTACTGGTCTTAAATACACTCTTCAGGTCTCCTGCAATCTCGGTTGCTCCTGCTCCCAGGTTCTTCATTACTGGGGCAAAAGTATCGGCAGTGGCTCCATAAGCATTCTTAAAGGCTTTACCCATATCTTCGAAGCTTTCACCTGCATCATTCATCAGGTCAGCTGCCTCGTCCATTGTTTTGTTATAGCCCTTGCTTAGTACGTTGGCCATTTGTTCGGCACCCTTGGCTATTTCTACAAAGCCATCTTCAATGGCATTCATCCATTCTTCGGCGGTGTCAAACAGCTCGGTTACAACGCTCTTGATTTCGTCAAATACCATTTCTGCCGCTTTTTTCATATCGGCATTGCTGGCGTCGAGCGAAATATCAAAGTTGTGCTTAATACCTTCCAGGTTAAAACCACCCTTAAAGGTTACATAAGCTTTTTTACCATCATATCCAGTATCCAGGCTGGCATTTACGTCTAAATCCAGGGTTATTTTACCCAAATCGTCTACCAAGTCGCCCAGGAAGCCAATTTTGGCCAGGTCTATTTTTCCATCAAATGAGATGGTAAAGCTACCACCAGCTCCAAAGTTGGTAATGGAGTCAAAGTTTCCATAGATTAAATAATCGGTAGATGACTTTCCAGAAAATACTTTACCTGGAATGGATGCCTTGGAAGATTGACTGATTTCAAAAGCGAATCCGTTTTTGGTGGCTTTTACATAAGCAATGTTCTCGGTTCCCAGTAACTTCAAGCGACCACTAAAATAAAAATGAGGTGCTCTTAGTTCAGGATCATCCAGCTCGTTTTGGAAAAAGGTGGATACCGAAAAGAAAGGCCCGCTTTTACCTTCAGCATCGGATAACTCAAAGAAGTTTTTATCCAAAATCACCAAAGACTTATTCAAATAAGACTGAGCCGCAATTCCTTTGCTGGTACGAATATCTATTTGGGTAGACCATTCTAAGCCAAGCACCGACAAGGTTCCACTCATAAAATACCCTTGGTTGAACACCAAAGTACCCATTTGTGCTCCGTTAGGCGCCAGATAAATTTGAGGATTGAGCGAAACTTTCAGGTGTTTGCTGGTCTTCTCGATCTGATAATGTCGCATGTTGTTCGGCATATCAGTCAAGCTCCACGATTTTCCAGCTTTGTTGACAACAAACAAAGTAGAGGTCTCGGTAGAAGGTACCGACACATTGCCATAGGTTTGGAAAGCAGTAGCTATCGCGGCCAAATCCTGTTCATCAAAATTCGGGATTTCATCCAGAGGAATCTCAAATGGACGATTTCCTTTGATTTCGATCTCGTCTAAAATACCATCAATATCGTCTGGAATCTCACCCTTGGCAATTACCTCCGCGATATCGCCCAGTGACAAATCGCTAATGGCTCCTGCCAATAAACTCTTGGAAGGATCGGTAGAATCAAACAATACCGCAATAGAACTGGTAAAATCTGGTAGGTTAATCGTTCCTGCAATTCCTAAACTTGGAATACCTCCCCAGTTGAAGCCCAAAGCTAAGGCCAAATTGCTGAGTTGCAAGTCGCCAAACTGCAAAGTACCTTTCATACTACCAGAGAAGAAAAATCCACCTTTGAGTAAGCTTAGTGCTACATCAAACTGACATTGCTCACCTTGAATCTTCATTTGTAGCATACCAGCCAGGAACAACTCAGGTGTACCATTGTTCATCGCAAGTCCAAACTTGGCCTGCAATGGATACTTGCTCATAAGCTGAGTAGTATAGCTCACAAACAAGCGAGTATCTTTAGAGGGGTTTTTGCCTACTTGTAGGGTTACGCCTAGCTCTGGATCAAGCCCCAGAATTTGCTTCAGGAGCTTCATTTCTTTTTTCTTGGTATCTATCTTCCACTTGGCATATACGTTGAGGCCTTCTACCAAACCTCCGGCCTGCGCAGGCATAGGCACGTTTACTGATGTTAGCGCTGGATTGCCAAACTGTGCCATTCCCGGAAACTTGAAATTGATATCATTGTAATTGGCCATTACTACGGTAAAATCCTGCAGGTCAACCACTTTTTCAAAAGGTTCCAGAAAACTCATTCCTGGTAAAGCTGATGGATTGGCATCTACTAAAGACAACCCTCCTGCTACGCCCCACTTCTCTGCTGTTTTTTTGATCTCCAACGCAAAATAAGCGTCGTCTTCGTAACGAGTAGCCATTTGCATAGCCATTCCTGCCGAATCCTTCTTGATGGAGATAGAGGAGTTATAGAACGTCATGTCAAACCCACTCGGCAAGGATAACTTATGAGAGGAAAGCTTACTTACCAATTCTTTGAAGTTTAATTCATCGCATTCGGCTTTAATGGCAAAGTCGCCTGGAATCCCATAATATCCTTTTAGGCGAATGTTGTTGCCAATACCCACTTCTCCTCTAAAACTTCCACTCATTTTGCCTGCTTTGGGAAGCGTGAGATCAAAACGAACGTTTGAGAAAGTAAGTTTTTGAGGGCCTAAATCCAGCTCCCAACTCTCTGGTTTTTGAGCCAAACCACCTGCAAACGATATAAAATTGCCAATCGAAATCATAATGGCCATATCATTGACAGTCAAGTCAGGTAAAGCAGGAATTTCGGGAGCAAACTTCTTCATCATACTTTTTAATGGTAAAGTTTGCGCTTCTCCCAAACGCATCGAAATCATGTAAGCATCGCGACTGTTGGCTTCTAAATCGATTTCCACGCCCTCGATCTCGGTTTTACCCCAAAACCCTGTTTCAAACTGAGGGTTACTAAATGGTGACAATACGGCAAAACGACAGCCCAGCTCATTGACTACAATATGATCATCCCAAATTTGCCAGTTGAGATCCTCCATGGCAATCTGCGCCGCCAAATAACCAATGCTGAAACCTTTGGAGCCATAACTAAAAGAAAAAGCCAGATTGGTCAATTCCAGTTTTTTCAAAGCTTTCAATGGCTTCATCATTACCTCAGGCAGGGTATTCATCAAGCTATCATCTCCTCCCGAAAGGTCGGCCAAGGCAGCCAGATTACCTACTGAAACTTCCTCACAAATGGTTTCTATGGCTACCGTCTCGTCATTAATTTCTCCAATCATATCCAACGATATGTTGGCCTTGGGCAAATCCAATGTACCAGTGTATGCGGCAATAGGCTCATATACTTTGCCCAGGTTTTTCCAGGCCATTTTGAGCGGCGTATATATTTGATAAATACTATTGTTGAAACTGGCGCTCCCTAATGTTGATTCAATGCCTAAATCTACATGTAAATGAATTCCTGGTAGTTGGTTACCCACATTCCAGGGGTAGCTCTTGCGAGTAGATACATCTCGTTCCAGATAAGGGCTGTACATATATTTCTCATCGCCTGGGATGTTGATAAAGCCACTTACATTGAGTGGATCGGTTTCGTTCAGGCGATTTTTAAGTACTCCCAGTTGGGCGTTGGGTTTCATGATGCCGCCAAAGTTGATCCCAGCATCGAGGTCGATGCCCAAAGTCGTATCATAGCCTGCGTGAGTAGCGGTAATGAAATAGGCTACTGTAAACTTCAAATCGTCTAACATGCTACCCGAGGCAGCCTCCGTATCCCCAAAAGCGGGGAGGGTTTTAAACGAATCGGTAAACTTCCAGAATGATGGTGTTTTGGTAGCATCTATGATAGCATATTTCAATACTGCCCTTACATCTCCTTTGGCATCCATATGAAATGTAGCAGTCAAAGGCATATTGGGTACATTCAAAAAGCTGGAAGTACCTTCTATGTTTATTGCTTGATTGGTATCGTCGGTAGAAATGCTGGCATCGTCAATGGCAATGCTTTTGCCTTCTTGCGAATAGAGTTTTAAAAAGCTGTCGAAGTTATCATCAAAATGTCCTTGCTGGATATTGATTTGTCCGTTTTGAGGGGTTAGTTGGCTCACAAGTTCCTCGAAGCCTGTGGCCTGGGCAAGTTCTTGAGTTTCCATAGTTAGTTGGATTATACAGTTACAGTTTTAGAATCTTCGTGGTATTTATAAAAAGGATTGGAAGTGGGGTCGGAAGGAATGGCATAATCTCGATATTTAGTGCCTAATACCTTCACCCAACCAGGGTTTAAGCCCACTCTAAAATTAGCGGCAATGGCTCGATCTACAAAATCTTTAAACTCCAATGTCAACTTCTCATCAGTTGGTTTATCTCCTTTATTAGTTGCCCCGTCTAAGGTAACTACCTGGCTTCCGTAGTGTTGAGCCAAAGCATTACCTTTGGGCAAAAATGCAATCATAGGGTAATCTATATCGTCGATATGAGGTCTTCCAGCTTCGTCGCTGTGGTGTATCAGGTTGCCCATTTGATAGCCACATCCCAGGCGAAAACGATTGTTGAGTTTGGCGTTGATAATGGTCAATCGCGGCGTAATGTTTCCTACTTCCGAATCTTCGTGCTTTTCGGTTTCAGAATAGCTAAATAAAGTAAAAGTTGAAGCAGGGCGCATATCCAGTTTTTTGGAAGCCGTCTCTATAAGATTGGCCTCATAGTTTTTGCCCTCTTCCAGATAAATCTGTATCTGTTTTCGCAACTCGGTTAAGTCTGGCCAGGTTACAAACAAGTCAAAATCAGCCGTAGTAGCATATTTGTGAATAATACGGTCGCTCATATAGTCTCTCATCTTTACCTTTTTAAAGTTCGGGTCGACAAAAGATTCTACTGGCAAAAACTTATAAGTAGTATCGTTTTCGGCATAATATACCTCCCATAACTTGGGCAATGAGGTATCGGTAAAAGCGCTGGCCCAACTACTTTCATGAGGAGACGTTCGCAAGAAACGTTCTTTGAGGAAAAAGCGGTATTTTTTTGCGGTGGCTACATACTCTCCCGAAACGTGTGTCATTATCGGGCTGTACTTATAGCATCTTGGATTCAAATCTCCCAACTTATTCATTTCTTTGAAAATGTTCAATTGGGCATCGGTACCTGAGCTTACATCTTTTAACAACTTGAGGTCATTGATCAGCTCCAGACGGCGTGCTTCAGAGATAATAATCTGAGTAGATTGGGCTCCATATTTTTTGATAGCCTCATCGATGCGGTCTTTTTGTTTGGGTTGTTCTTTAGCCGATAATCCAGCCTTGCTAAACAAGGGGTTGGTGTTTACAAAACCAGCCATGGGGCCCCAATTGCAAGATTTTGATTTGTTATGGAATCCTTTGGTGGCGTATCCTTCTTCGATAAGCTTGGTGGCATAAATTCCGGGTGCTCTGGAGATGATAATGGTTTGTTCTTGTTCGGCTACCTCTAGAAATTTTTTACCATGACAATCTGGCATTCCTACCAGATCGAGGGCTTCTTGTCCTATTCGCATAGAGTGAATTGTTTAATTTTTGTAATTAGTTTAGTAGTGATTTGATTCATAAAAAAAGCTTCCCAGATAAACCTACTTTAGGGGTAAGTTTGATCCCGAGAAGCCTGATATTTTAAAGGTTGGTGATAGATAACACACCAACTGTTTTTGCGTCAAAAAAGAATAATTAAGTATACAATCATTTGGGGAGGTTTGCAAAATTAACTGACCGAAAAAATAAGGAATCAGGTCAGGAAATGGCTTGGTGAATTGCCTGAATATAACCAGGAGGAATTTGAAAGATAGCATTGTGTAATTTTTTGATTGATGGTATTTGTTATATAAGGCACCTCATCGAATTTGTAATCTTTTTTTATTAAAAAATTACTTTTCTCGTAGAAGTAAATACGCTGTATTCCCTAAAAATCAAAAAATGAAAGAAGACCACGCACGTTTAAGACCACCAATCGCTAAACTCAAAGAATATCATAAGAAAGTAGCTCAGGTCAACCAAACTATTCTTGAATGGAACCGTTTTGCGCTGAAAAAGCAAAATCATTCCCATAGCCCAAATAAGTCATCTTCTTAATACTTGCTGTGCCTGCCCTCTACAATAGCTCCTGTATAATCCCCCAAAACATATTGATGCCAGTCTCTAGTAGCTCATCAGGAAAATCGTAATCGGGGTTGTGCAATTGTGGATGATGCTCACCCGAACCTACCCCAAACAACGCTCCTGGAACCTGGGCTATAAACTGTCCAAAATCTTCCGACCATTTATTGGGTTGCTCCATCTCGGTTACTGAAAATTTGTTACTTTCAGCAACTTTTTTGATCACTTCTACACTTTGGGCATCGTTTACTGTAGCCGCAAATTGTTCGGTATAATCTATAGTGATGTTTAGTCCATACTTTTGCGCAATTTCTTCGGCCTTTTGTTCCGTTGCTTGGGTCAACTTGTCCATATCGGCATTGGCAAACGTACGTAGCGTAGCCCGCACTTCCGCATCACCTGGGGCCACCCCAAATGCGACTTCTCCCAGCAAGGCATGGACTACCGTTACCAAAGTAAAGTCCTCGAATGCCAGCATATGAGGCAAACTGTCCAACATTTGCACAATTTCGGCCATTGCCAGCGCGGGACTAATCCCATTTTGAGGTTCGGCAGCGTGGGAGGTTTTTCCTTTTAGTTGCACGATCATTCCTTTAGAAGCCGCACAAAAAGTGTCAGTCTTCACCAAAATTGTATGCAAAGGATGACCCGGCATGTTATGTAAAGCAAAGGCATAATCGGGTTTTATTTGGGCAAACTGGGGGTCTTGTAACATTTGCAAAGCACCCTCTCCGGTTTCTTCGGCAGGTTGAAACAACAAACTCACTTTGCCTTTGGGCAAATCCAGTAGTTTGGGCGCCAGTCCTGCTACCATTGTCATATGTCCATCGTGCCCACACTTGTGTCCTTTGCCTTCGATGGTAGATTTATAGGCAAAATCGTTGATTTCGGCAATGGGCAATGCATCCAGTTCGCATCTAATCAATATATGTTTGCCTGGATGATCAGACTCATAGGTGGCTACGATCCCAGTGCCTCCTACTTGCTCTAATAGTTGATGGGGAGGAAACTCCTTTAGAAAGTCTACTACTCGCTGAGCAGTCTGGTATTCTTCGTTGGCTACTTCTGGGTATTGATGGAGGGTACGTCGAAAGTGAATGAGGGTTTGTTGATCCATGGCAAGGTAAATGGTTTTGTTACTAAGATTTTGACCAATTTACTGAAATCACGTTTCATAATGAAACAAAAAAAGGTACAGATTTGAGACCCTGTACCTTTGATATTTACTCTGCTCTTTATTTTTTCCTCTTGAACAATAAAGAGTAAGATTCTCCATGGTCTGCACCTAAGAAAAGTACAGCACCCCCATGAGTATAAGCTCCATCAATAGATAATTGACCCTCATTATTCAGAGTTAATTGTGATTTAATGTTAGTTATCGTAAATATAAGACCAGGGATACCTATCATCCTTGAAGCCTTATTAAGCACAAAAAAGCCATTGTCTAACTTCCCCTTCAACGTTTTTTTCGTTACCAATGTCTGACGAAACCAAAGCTCTGCTTTAATTCTCCTTGGGTTTTTCACCTTTATTTTTACTACATAATCAGCAAACTCTTTTTCTCTATGTTCTAAATGTTCTGCATAAACATTGTCTCCATGAAAGTAAGCCAAATGCCTCCAAAGTGAAGATGTATTCATATGACTACTGGCTTGCACTTCTAAATGAACATCATTTAATAAAGAGGATGCATTTAAGTACTCTCCATCCAACAAATGCAGATTTTTCTCTGTCAAATAAACAATGCCTGAATTATTACTTTTTCTTAATAATGTAACACTACAGCTACTTAATGAAATAATTATGAAAAAGCTGATCAGGAACACTTTCCATTCGCTACGAACCTTGGTTCTTTGAAGCGATTTAAAGTTACTATTCAGCATCACATTTCCTATGTAATACCCGATCACTGATACTTTTTTATTGATACTCATTTATCTATGTTTTTTTACAATGATAAAGAGTAAACTCAACAGTGATTTGCAGTTTTTATTTATGAAAAATGATATTTTACTAGTTTGATAAGCAGCTGCATAGGACATCAATTCACTCAAAGGTTATTTGCTAATTTTGGAAAGTAATTAGGATTTATTGCCAATCAATTTTGTGCGATTTGCAAATAATGCCTTAAAAAATGGTCATAAAAAAAGGTACAGACGCTTAAATCTGTACCCGATATTCATAAACTAAGTGGTAGATATAAAATCTTAAAAATCAATTGTGCAATTCGGCAATTTCTTTTGGAGCTTTCTCAATTTACGCTTAGAAATAGGGTTGCCTTCTAATACTAAATACTCCAGGTTGGGTAGCTCTATAATGCTTTTGGGGAGTTCTTTTAACTGATTATTGCTCAAATTAAGCGTAGTCAAATTTTTCAGTTGACCAATAGAAGCTGGTATACTTTTCAATTGGTTGTTAGATAATTCTAATGACTCCAGCTCAGTCAATTGGCTAATACTTCCTGGTAAACTTTTCAATTGATTTCCCTCCAATACCAAGGCGGTGAGCTTTTTAAGCTGTAAAACACTCACAGGCAATTCGGTAAATTGATTATATGCCAAATGCAGTTCTTTTAGATTTTTTAAGTTTTGAAAGCTTTCGGGCAACGATGACAATTGATTTTGCATGAGGTACAAATCCTTGAGAGTGGTGAGTTGACCAATGCCCTCGGGCAAATAAGTAAGCTTGTTGTGCGATAAGTGCAGTTCTTTTAGATGGATCAATTGACGGAGCGATTCTGGCAACTCGGTGAGATGGTTCCCCGCAAAAGACAAATACTTTAGGTTGATTAATTGGCCGATTTCCTGAGGTAAGGTTTCCAGGCGATTGGTTTGTACATCGAGGTATTGTAGGTTTTTGAGATTGCCAATACTCGCGGGAAGTTTGGTTAACTTGTTTTTGTTTAAATATAAACTCTTCAGGTGCTTGAGTTGGGTAACGCTTTGCTGAAGCCTGGAGAGGTCGTTATGACTCACATTTAAGATTTCGAGATGCTCTAATTTACCCAGGCTTTTGGGCAAACTGGTGAGTTGATTATGATCCAGATAAAATTTCTCTAAGTGCTTAAGATCGCCGAGTGTTTTGGGGAGTTTTGTGAGGTGATTATGGTTCAACCATAGTTCTACCAGTTTTTTTAGGTTACCTACACTTTCAGGCAAAGCATGCAAGTGATTATGGTTTAGCCACAACTCTTCTAGTTGGGTAAGATTGCCTATTTCATTAGGGAGTGTTTCCAGTTTATTGCCCGACATCCCCAATACCAACAAGTTGGGAAGCTTTTGAATGTCTTTGGGGAAAACATTGATTTGATGATTGCTAATATTAAGTTTACGCACCTCATTGGGCGATTTTAGTGCTTCTTCTATCGAGCGAAACCCTTTATATTTTTGGGCCTGCCCCACGCAAATCATGGAAAGTAATAAAAATAAAGAACCTACAAGCGTTTTCACGATGGAATGGATTTATTCACTGACAATTTTAATTGATAGATAATATCAAGAAAAGCACCAATTTGTATTTTATAAAGACGAAAATGTAAATCAGGATGTAAGTTTTGATTGGGTTTAAGTGTTAAAATCAGCATTTTTGAATTCAAAAATCAAGTTGAAAACAAAAACTACTAAATCATTAGTAGTTCTACTTTACATTTAGTACCTTTGAAATATGAAGCCAAAGGATCAATCATTTTTTGGCATTTATTTTAACCCAAACTACTAAGTTATTAGTAGCTCTACTTATAGATTAGTAACAACAAAAAATATGGATATAGAACTCACCAAAGCCGAAGAGAAGGTGATGAAAATTCTTTGGTCTATCAAAAAAGGAGCTATCCGGGATGTGGTGGCCCGCTATGAAGAACCCAAACCTGCTTATACTACAGTAGCCACAATCATGAAGATACTAGAAGGTAAAAAAATAGTGGGAAGACGCCCAGTGGCCAACTCTCATGAATATTTCCCTTTGGTAGAAAAAAGTGACTACACCCAAGGGTTTATGAAGTCATTCATGAAAAAATACTTCTCCAACTCGTTCAAGCGCCTGGTGTCAGAGTTTAGCAGTAAAGAGGAACTGTCTACTGAAGAAATGGAAGAGTTGATTAAACACTTTCAACAAAAAATTGCTGAACAACAAGACAAAAAAGAAAAACCCAATTCAAAAAAATGATAGAAACCTATTTATTGAAATCCAGTATTGCCTTAGCTATTTTTTACGGGGCATATTATTTATTGATGAGAAAAAGTGCTCATTATCAACTCAATCGCTTGACTGGGTTGGTTTGCATTCTATTTTCGTTGGTATTTTTGTTCTTTGAGTTTGACCCTTTTGCCAGATCGATAATATACCCTGAAGTAGTATATGCCATGGTACAACAGGTTTCGTTCTTACAAGGCAATTTATCAAGTACAATGCAGAGCGAAAATCAGCCTCTTAACCTATTCTTGACAATTTATTGGTTGGGAGTTATTGTATTTTCAATTCGCTTTCTTTGGGGATTATTTTCTATTCTCAGGATTTATATCATCTCCCCAAAATCTTACCTCTGGGGTTTTAAGGTTGTGATTACTGACAAAGCCATCCCTCCTTTTACCTTTTTCAATTTATTGTTTATCAGTAACAAAGCCCTCAAAAAGGGTCCCCAAGAAGCTATTATTATCCACGAACAGCACCACCGTGACCAGTGGCATTCACTGGATACCTTACTACTCGAGTTATTAACAATTGTGTTTTGGTTCAACCCATTTATGTGGTTTTTCCAAAAGGCTATTAGAGCTTCTCATGAATATATGGCCGATCAACAAGTGCTCAAAATGGGCATTGATCCACTGGATTATCAACAATTGCTCTTTGAAAACCGCACTGGTGTGACGCTACAGTTGGGTAGCAGTTTAAATAATGGTACAAGTTTAAAAAAACGATTTACGCGTATGTTAAACCCTCAAAATCAAATACAGGCTTATTGGAGAGTGTTATGCTTTATTCCTTTGATGATTGCCTTGCTCACTTTCAATTCATTTGCTCAATCAAATACTCAGGTAAAAACGCTTACAAAAGCAGAAGAAAAACAATTGATGGAGCAAATCAGGCAACTAGAGAAAATAGTGTATGATGCCCAAATGAATAATAAGCAGCTTGCCTTAAACTCGGTGAAAATGCCAGTGAAATACCCTGTTTATATTTTAGAAAAGCAACGAAAAAAATACAAAGTGTCTCCAGCAATGATAAGTAAAATTTCACTGAATACTATTGCCGATGTTCATGTCCTGAAAGGAAAAAAAGCCATTGATGCTTATGGTAGTGAAGCCAAAAACGGGGTTGTGATTATTCGCCTTAAAGAATAACCAGCTGTAAAAAATATTTGAATGAGCTTATATAAAAATTTATCAACAACATTATAATTCCACCAACACACATGAAAAATTTCAAAATTTATATAATCCTCATTTGGATAGGTATTTCGGGCATGGCCCAAGGGCAAAACTTACGAAAAATTATTTGCGACGGGAGTTTAAATCAATTGGATTCTCTGGTAAAGAATGGCTTTGACATCCATAAACCTAATAAGTTTGGCTTAGCTTGCTTACACTATGCGGTTGCTTGCAACAAGATGGACAAGGTTAAGTTTTTGATCAGCAAAGGAGCCAATGTCAACATTTTATATAAGAAGCAATACACGCCTTTGTATTACGCGGTATCGTTCAATCGTTTGAAGATTGTCAATACATTGATTGCGGCAGGTGCCAAACCTACCATAGGCACTTCTCCTATATTTACCGCAGTGCAAAATGAAAACCTGCCTATGGTAAAAAAGCTCATTACTCCTGAAACCAACATAGATGTAGTTAATGATCGTGGTAATACTGCTTTAGCCATTGCTATGCGGCAAGATTCTAAGGAGATGATTAGCTTTTTGCTATCGCAAGGGGCCGATGTGAAAAAGGTACGCACCTTTACCCTCAAAGGAAAGTATGTAGACCCTGACGCACCAGGGTTAAAACCTAAAGTGTTTGCCCAAAACTTTGTATCTACCGAAAGTATGGAGCATACCCCTGGCTTTTCGCCCAATGGTAAAATCTTATACTATACCGTAGAATCGCACAAATACCGAGGAGGTCGCATTATGGCTTCGCGCTTCAAAAAAGGGAAATGGACAACTCCTAAACAAGTTTTTGCTCCAGGTGATTATCGGGAATTTGATTCTTTTATCACCCGAGATGGATCTAAAATGTTTTACTGCTCTAATCGCCCTCGCTATAAAGGCGATACAACCAAAAGTGTAGACATGTGGATGGTAAAACGAAAGGGTAAAAAATGGGGCAAGCCCATTCACTTGGGTGATGAGGTAAATACCAAATATCAAGATTGGTTTCCGACGGTATCGGATAAGGGATTGCTCGTATTTTCTAACGGCCCTCGTGGCAAAAGCAAGATTTATTATTCTACCCTGAAAAACGGCAAGTATCAAAAAGGGATTGCCTTTGGCGACTCAGTCAATAGCAACTATCAGGATTATGACCCACTGATTGCACCTGACGAAAGTTATGTCATTTTTTCTTCAAGACGTCCTGGTGGTCAGGGTGGATCTGATTTGTATGTAAGCTTCAAAAAAGCGGATGGTACCTGGACCAAAGCCAAAAATATGGGCAAAGCCATCAACACCCGAGGAGGAGAATTTGCCCCTGCCCTCTCTCACGATGGTAAATACTTTTTCTATACCAGTGCAGGCGATATTTATTGGGTAAGCGCACAAGTGATCGAAAACCTCAAATAACTGATTGCCCATTGTTGTTTTTAGGAACAACAATGGGCTTATTATCTACTCCTATTACTGTATCAATATTTACAGGTGCTCAAACCACTTTCTGTATTCAACATTCACCCATCAATTGTCTTCTCTAGTCTCTCTGGCGATAAGACCAAAGGCTTGGGAAATTTTTAAAATCAAGTTATTTAATATTCACAATACAACAAATCTATGTTTTCAAACAAAGCAGGTAACCTCATGTGTTTTGCAAGATCTTTAGCATTTTTTGCCCTTGTTTTGCTGACAAGCTCCGTAACCTTGGGGCAAACCACCACCATCAAAGGAAGAATAACTGCCAAAGACAACGGAGAAGCCGTAGCAGGAGCTTCGGTTTATATCAGCAACACCACCATTGGCTCCGCGAGTAATGGGGAGGGCTTTTTTACCCTACCCAATGTACCCAGCATTCCTTTTGTTCTTAATATTTCCTCTATAGGATTCAAAACCAAGGCAATTAATATTGATCCTCTTAAAGACACGCTCTTAATTATTGCCTTGGATGCCAACGTACAGCAATTGCAAGAAGTAGTGATAACTCCTGAGAAAAATGACTTATGGGCCAGGTTTGGGCAAAAGTTTTTACAAGATTTGATAGGGTATTCTAAGTTTTCGCGACAATGCAAAATCAAGAACCTGCAAAGCATTGTGCTTGACTTTGACCGAGAAAAACAAACGCTGACCGCCTTTTGCCAAGAACCACTCATCATTCTCAACAAGGCCTTGGGATACCGAATCAAGTATTGGCTTGAGGGCTATGAGTTTTCATTCAAAACCAATAAGACTTTTATTGCAGGGTACCCTTTCTTTGAGGATTTGTTAAGCACCAGAACTCGTAAAAGAAAGGCCAGGAGGTACAAACGAAATCGCTCTAAGGCTTATAAAGGCTCCGTGACTCATTTTATTCAGGCACTTTATGCCAAACGATTGCCCCAGGAAGGCTTTCAGATAGATTTTATGCATCGGGTAAAAGTAAGCGACGCCTATGACCAAAAGGTAAAACAAATAGATACCCTTGCATATGACGACGTCAACATCAGGAAAATATACGAAGCACTTAAGATCAAAACTCCCTCTGAGGCCACAGCCAAGCGCTATCTTAAGTTTGTAAAGGACTGGTATTTAAGCAATTCTTCCAGACAACTAAGGCTTAGATTGGGTAAAACCAATGTGGTGGTAGAGGTCTTTGAATTTGACAGGGATCGTTCAAATCCAGAAAAAATAATCATCAGCAATTACAAAATTGACCCAAGCATAGAGCGACGATCAAAACAGGGCATTGTAAACATGATTGTGGCTCAAAATATAGACCCTGGCAAGTTTGTACAAAAGGGCACCAAGGATACCAAGCGGTTCAAGTTTACCAACTTTCTCTACATTACCTACAACAACGAAATTGAAGAGGAGGCTTATCAACTGGCTCAATTTCCCTTTCAGAACTTTGTCAGAAAAAAACAAACCAGTATTGTTTCTATTCCCAATCAAGCCAATATCATGATTCACCCCAATGGCTACTTTAGCCCACCAGGTAATATGCTCATTGAGGGATACTGGGCTTTTGAAAAAATAGATAAGTTGTTGCCTTTGAATTTTACCCCAGAGAAATGACCTTTTCCTCTTTTATTTCAATGTCAAAAACACGATTTTCACTAAAGATATGTTTAAACTTCATTGATTAGGGCTTTTACGTGATTTTTTTGATTATATATTGTCAAATTTATCTGCAATAGCGCTGCTATTCCCTCAAAATTTGACGCATCTAATCCAAAAACTCCTCATAAAACCTCCTGTAAACGAAAATTTAAACATACCTTAAGACATTCAAACCTATTAACGATGAAACATTTTAATTATATCAATTTTATGAGAACACTCCATGTTTTCACTTTACTTCTATGTTGCTCGGTGTATACTTTTGGTCAAATCAGTACTAAAGAGAAAGCAGCTGTGGACCAAATTTTTGCCCAATGGAACAAACCCGGTGTCCCTGGATGCGGGTTGGGGATTATAAAAAATGGTAAGCTTGTGTATGCTCGAGGCTACGGAATGGCCAACCTGGAATATGCCTTGCCCAATACGCCTACTTCAGTATTTAGAATCGGTTCAACCTCTAAGCAGTTTACTGCGGCTTGTATTGTTTTATTAGCCAAGCAGGGCAAGTTAAAGCTGACCAACACCCTGAATCAGTTTTTCCCTGCTTTTCCGGCATACGCCAAAAAAATCACGGTACAACACTTACTGAACCATACTAGTGGTATTCGCGACTATTTGCTGTTGGCTTCCCTGAAGGGGTTGGAAAGTGATTCTTACTATACCGATGAAGATCTTATGCAATGGCTCGTTAATCAAAAGGAACTCAATTTTGCCCCTGGCGATGATTACCTATACAGCAATTCTGGTTATTGGTTGTTGGGGCAAATTGTAGGTAAAGTAGCAGGAATGAATATGGCCGATTTTGCCAAAAAAGAAATATTTGAGCCATTGGGGATGGCAAATACTCATTTTCACAACGACCATAATCAAATTGTAAAAAAGCGAGCCTCGGGTTATATGCCCAGACGCAAAGGGGGCTATAGAATTAGCATGACTACCCTGAATATGATTGGCGATGGAGGCATATTCACAACTATAGAGGATATCAAAAAGTGGGACGATGCTTTTTACAAACATTCTACATTTGATCAGGAGTTTTGGCGCCTGATGACCAAACAAGGGGTGCTCAACAACGGTAGAGAGATTGATTATGCCTCAGGGTTGATGATAGATAAATATAAAGGGCTCAAAACGGTAAGCCACGGAGGAGCTTTTGTTGGTTTTAGGGCCGAACTTCTACGCTTCCCCAAGCAACGTTTTAGCGTGGCTATTTTTACCAATCGGGGCGATGCCAACCCTACCGGAATGGCCTACCAGGTAGCTGATGTATTGTTGAAAGATCAATTCGAGCAACAAAAAACATCAAGTCAAGGCAACAGCGCCTCTGCTACACCTAAACCCATCAAACTTAGTAAAAAATCGCTTGAAAAGTTTGATGGGCACTATTGGAACGACGCACGGTCTTATTCTCGAAAAATCTATGTCAAAAATGACACCTTGCGTTATTTTAGGTCAGCTGCCAGTGAGAGTAGTTTGGTACCCATTGGCAACAATCAATTCAAGATGTTGGTAAGAGGCAATGTGGTGGTAAAGTTTAACCAGCAAAAGTCAGGTAAATACGACATGGTGTTTGTAGTGAATGGAAGAGAAATTGCCAGTTCCTACCAATATACTCCCAAAACTTATTCGGCCAAAGAGATTAAGAAGTTTGCAGGAAATTATTACAGTGATGAACTGGATATATATTATCAGTTGAAGTTACGCAATGATGCTCTGCAGCTATTTATCGATGGTAAAGAACAATTTGCCACCAAACCTGTGATGGAAAACTTCTTCTCAAATCCAAGATTTGGTTCTTTGCAATTCCAGTTAGACAACAATGGCAAGGTCAAAAGCTTTAGATTGGCTTCGGGTAGGGTAAAGAACTTGAAATTTGTACGGAAATAGGTCAGGTCAATAATCAGACTATTATTTTTTAGAAAAAGCCCAAAATCTTCTCGTGAGACTTTGGGCTTTTCTTAATTTCTCATCTTTTAAAACTTCACATCACAATCTGAAGGCAATGCTTCTTTGATCTTTTGTTGCTTACTCTCCGCAACATTGTTCTTGCGCAAGTCCAGGTATTCTAATTTTTCCAGGCTTTTGATCTCAGCAGGCAAATCAGTAAGCTGCGCCTGATACAATCGTAACCATTCCAGCTTGGTGAGTTGCCCAATAGCAGATGGAAGGGTTTTCAAAGGATTTTTAGACAAGCCTAATGTTTCGAGATTGGTCAAAGTAAATACTTCGGCAGGTAGTGTTTGTAGCTGGCACTCAATAATACGAAGGTACTTTAGCTGCTTCAATTGCCCTATTTTGGGCGATAATTGCTGAATCGCATTTGTAGATAAATCCAGTTTTTCCAAGGCTACCAGCCCATATACTTCTTTAGGCACAGTCTTAATTTTGTTTTCGCCAAAGTCCAGGGTCTTCAGGTTTTTGAGTTGACCAACTTGCTTTGGAATCGCAGGAAGTTGATTATTGGATACATATAGTTTTTTCAAAGACGTTAGCTCAAACACTTCTTTGGGTATTTGGGTAAATTGATTGTCCGATAAATTGAGATCAGTTAGCTTTTTCAACTGATTCATTGCTCGAGGTAAAGTACTGAGGCGATTCTCCCGAAATGTCAAATAGTTTAAGCTGACTAATTGGCCGATAGTTGCAGGTATGCTGGCCAAACGGTTGAATTTCAGACTCAATGTTTTTAAGGATTGTAACTGCCCTATTTCGGAGGGTAAGCTTGCGAGCTGATTACCGCCCAAAAACAAACTTTCCAGTTTTGTTAATTGACCAATAGTGGCAGGTAGTTTTTTGAGTTGATTATTGGACAGCGACAAAAAAGTCAAGTTTGGCCAGGCTAACACCTCGGATGGTATTTGGGAAATTTGATTACCAGATACAGAAAAAAACTTAAGCTTCTGCAATTGGCCAAGGGCCACTGGTAGACTTTGTAATTGGTTATCACTTGCCCTCAGCCAGGTAAGTTGAGTGAGCTGTCCTATTTCAGCAGGTAGGCTTTGGAATTTGTTACGATTCAACCTCAACTCATTTAACTGTTTGAGCTGCCCTATTTCAGCAGGCAAAGTAGTCAGTTGATTATAATTTAAGTTTAGCGTTGTTAGGTTTTTAAGTTTTCCTATTTCGGCAGGTATTTCAGTCAGTTTATTATCTCTTAAATCTAACTTCCGTAGATTTTTAAATTTGAAAATCACCTCTGGAAATTTGGTTAGCTTCTTTCTGGATAAATTTAACCCATATACATCATCAGGATTTTGAGCAGCCTTGGCTAAATCCTTATAGGTATGTTTGTAAATAAAACTACTGGTAATTTTTTGGGCGTTTACTCCAAAGGTAAGCAAAGAGATAAGGGTGAGTGTTGCGAATGTTTTTTTCATCAGGTTCAATATTTTTCTACAAAATCGCAAAATATTTCTCCCCCTACAATACACAATTTGCCAATGGTAGTTATGAGTTTATAAATGTTGGGTTTGGGTTTATAAAGGAATATGCTTACATATCCATCACAAAATATTTTTTACACTTTATTCCCCACCTAAAATGAGTGAAGAATACACTGAGCAAAAACATCTACAATTATTAGAAAGCGGTAACAAAGCAAATATCGAATTGGCTTTTCAATTGCAAAAAGGGTTGTCTTCGGAATTGATTGCAAAAAAAATAAACGCCTACCAAGTACTCGCACCCCTCTTCAACCGAATTAATACCATCACTAACACTGAATATCTAATTGATGTCATTGCCAATATTGGCCCACTGGCAAGCATCAAAGAGGTTGATTTAAAATATTCATATTTTGACAAAGAGATGCTACCTGATGAATTCATTGAACTAAAAAACCTGGAAGTGTTTAACGGCTACCGAAGGTATAGAAGAGAATCTAAATTGAGTGCGTTACCTGAGAACATTGGAGAGTTAAGCAAACTTCGGGAATTGAATGTTGCTTATTGCGCCTTACAACAACTACCAACAAGTTTGGGAAAACTCAAAGGGTTAAAACGGCTAAACCTATTTGCCAATAAGTTAAGTAAATTTCCAAAAGTTATTTTAGAGTTGGAAAATTTAGAATACTTAGATTTAAGAAGTAATCCTATACAACAAATACCACCAGAGATTACCCAACTTAAGCATCTAAAACAAGTAATATTGGGTCGTACTCAGTTAAAAGCATTTCCCAAAGGCATAGAGTCACTTCCTAATTTAACTTTATTAGATTTAAGTAATAATGATATTACTTCTATTCCAACGCAATTAGTAGAAAACAAAGGTTTAAAGCATCTTAATTTAGATAACACCAAAGTCAGTATACTTCCTGAAAAACTCCGGGATTTACAGGGATTGACATTTTTAGGGTTAGGTAATTGTCCTTTGCAAAAATTCCCTGATTATGTTTTTGATTTTCAAACATTAGAGGTTTTACATTTGAACAACTTAGGCATCGAGGTAATTCCAGCAAAAATAGGCTTAATGACTCAGTTACAAGACCTTGATATCGGACATAATCAGATTACTATATTACCACCTGAGATAGGTAATCTTCAAAAGTTGAGAGATTTAACTATTTCTCAAAATCCAATCGAGTCGCTACCCAAAGAAATGGGAAAACTCGAACGACTCACCTTTCTATATGCTTATAACACAAAAATAAAAGAGCTGCCCAAAGAAATGGACGATCTATATTATATTGCTAGCATTAGCATACCAGACGGTGTAAAAATATCAGAAAAACTGACACAAACGATGGATGATAATATTGGTGATTATGCTTTTAGTTGACCAATTGAACCCGACAAAATACTGGGTTGATTATCAGTTAGTTTATTATTAAAGTTGTCTCGCCTTTCTATGAGTTACAAAACTACTGTTTTAAGCACTGACTTCGCCAGTTTTGCTCGCAATAACTTAGTACAAAAAAGAACCTTCTTAGCACCTAACAACAAAACAACTTCATTACTCAAATCCAGTTTCTATAAATTTTTAAAGGAAATATAAAGCTCACCCAGTTTCGTCTGAGCAAGCTTTATTACTTCTTCTAAACTAAGTCAAAATCAAATGCAAATCTCCAAACTGATGCCAGTAATAGTCGGCTTTGATGGCCTCTTGATAAGCTCGCTCAATGTGTTCAAAACCCGCCAATGATTGCAACATATGCAAGTGAGAGGCTTTGGGTTCGTGAAAACCAGTGAGCAATCCATCGGCTACCCGCATTTGGTAGGTGTCTTCAATAAACAACTCTGTATGTCCACGGTATGGCCTCACTACACCTTGTTCATCGGCTGCACTCTCAACAGCTCGGATAGCAGTAGTACCTACCACTACAACCCTTCTTCCCTCCTCTTTGGCAGTATTGATCAGTAAAGCCGTCATGGGATTGACCTCCATATATTCTGGATACGGTTTTTCATCTTCTTCGAGGCTCGATACTCCAGTATGCAATACTATAGGGGCTACCACCACTCCCTTCTTAATAAGTTTACGCAACAGCTTTTCGGTAAACCCTCTACCAGCAGAGGGCATTTCAGAACTCCCAGGATGAAACGAAAAAAAGGTTTGATAATAAGACAATGGGAAGGCATTTTGCAACTGGGTGTATTTGATGGGTTGTCCATACTTGTACCTGTATCCCTCCTCTTCTTGGTGTATATCAAACTCAGCAATCCATAAATCAAGTAGTTGGTCATTTTTATAAAACCGCTCTTTTAGCCTTACACTTGCTCCTTCGGGCAGGGCAAACGTCATTCCTTCTTCTCCTGCTTTCCAACGGGTAGTTGTGTTACTATTAAGCGCTCTTACTTCTACGAGCCACTCACTATCAGACAGTTGCGTGCTTAGGTGTAGCTTTCCTGGTGCACCATTGGGCAATGTAATCGGAAACGCAGCAGCTTGAGTAGCCGAGGTATTTACTACCAACACATCACCAGCCTGGAGATATTGATCAAAATTGCTGAAAATGTCGTGGGTTACTTGCCCTGAATCAGTGGTGACAAGCAATCGTACTTCATCCCTGGCCATATTCCGCAACTCGGTAGGTTGAGGGCAGACCAAGTGTTGGGGTAATTCGAATTGTATGATATTATTTTTGGTTATCTGCATATTAGGCTTGGGTTTGGTGAACGAATAATTCTTGAGATTGGGCAGTATATCGCCCACTAGGTAAGTCGCTTTGCACCAGCTTGATTAAGGCAGGTACGGCTTGGGTTTCGGGCAATGGGCGATCTGAAATATCTTCGCCTGGAAAAGCCGCTTGATGCATATCGGTACGCATATCGCCTGGATCAAAAGCATAAAAACGGTATTGGGGATTTTCTTTACCCAAAATGGCCGTCATATGATCTAGCCCAGCTTTGCTGCCACCATACACGCCCCAGGTTTCGTAAGCCTCTACGCCTGCATCGCTGCTTATATTGACAACTTGCGCCGCTGGACTAAAATGAGGTTTTACCTTTTGCAACAATGATATGGGCGCAATCATATTGGTATGCAGTACCAAGTGCATATTGTCAATCGAATGATCCAATAAATTGCTTAGAGGAGAAACGCCAAGGTAAGAGGCATTGTTGACAACCAAATCCAATGACCATTTCTTGGCAGACATCAAATCGGCCAGTTCAAGCAAATGAATTTCGTCTCTTACGTCGCCCGCAATTGCTGTGACTTGGGTCAAGCTGACCAATGCACGCTTTGCCTTCAATAGTTTTTCAGTATCTCTGGCAGTGATGATTAGTTGCCATCCTTGATGGGCAAGCTCAAGGGCTAAGGCAAATCCCAAACCCTTAGATGCTCCAGTTATTAGTGCTCTTTTATGTGACATAATATTTGTATCTGTTAAAGTGAATAATGTGATACAAATATCCGAAGTAGCGACACGGTAGGAAACGTACCTAAGGCTAGAAAAGCACCTGTACTATAGTACAGTGCTTTTTGTAAAGTGATAAATGGTACCTAATAAATTCTGAATCATGAACAGTGATTAACGAGTTCTGAATAATAAAAGTCACTTGAATTGATGATATAACCATAGTGATAACGAATGAATCTTTTATATTTCAAAAATCGATGTCCGTTAATCAATATTCGAGATTTATTTGTGCATTACATCAGTGGCTTACAACCCCAAAAGTCCTCTACGTAGCGCAATATCTACTGCTTGGGTGCGGGTTTCGGCATAGAGCTTAGACATAATAGAAGATATGTGGAATTTAACCGTACGTTCACTAATGAAAAGCTTTTCGGCAATTTGTTTATTGGTGTCCCCTTTTCTTACCAACTGCAGTACTTCCAACTCCCGTTCAGTCAGTGGGGAGGCAGGATAATAAAATTCGTTGGGGGTATTTTCTTCTGATTGCTTGCGGGTAAACTCCCCCTTCATCAAAGTCAACTGTTGCTGCATTGCCTCTACTTGGGCCAGAGCCTCATTTAATGCTTCTGTTCCTGATTCATTGGTAGTTTCTTTTAACTGTTGCAAATTTGCAAGCAAAGCCTCCAGCCGAGGTTGAAATATTCGTTCTATTACCTCATTATCTCCTTTTGGCGGTGAAGAAGTCTTCCCAAAAGATTCCTGCAAACGGGTCCGTTGAATGGCCATTCCGATGAGCTCACTAATGGTATTAAGCAACGATAACTCCTCTTCGCTTAGTTGCTGACTTTCTTTACTCAGCAAGTTTAGCAAGCCTGCAATTTCATCATTCACGAATAGAGGTACGGTGGCGTGAAATTTCAGATCGTGGGTATCGGTTTTAATATTTTTTAGGCGGGTACAAATGATTTCACTAACGTTGCAAGGTTCTGAATAGTCATTGGATAAGTATTTTTCTATGCAATAACACCAACCCGAAAGCCTTTCGGGATGTTTAGCCAATGCAGGGGGCAAATTGTAAGTAGCTGCCAGGTACACCGATTGGTTATCGTTTTGTACCAACCAAATCCAGCCTGTTTCCAGGTTCAATAAATGTACTATCTTGCCCAAAGCCTTATTCAAAGCAGCTTGCAATGAAAACTCTTTGTTTAAATGGCTCGCAATTTCATATAAATGGGCAAAATATTCTTTCTCATGCATTGTTGTTCTCCCTAATAAACCTTAATTCCTTTAAACAACCACTGACTCCAATCTTTATTAAAGGTATGCACTTTTTCCGTAGTTTGCCCCTTACTGTTCACTACTTTGCCCCCAGCGTGTTTCCAGGCAAAGACGCCTCCATAAAGATTGGCAATATCTTTAAATCCCATTTTCAATAGCTTTTCTGTAATTTTTTCGCTTCGATAGCCTACCGAACAATACACTATAATTTTTTGGTTTTTGGGTAGATTGGCTACGCTTTTCTTGTCAAAATTATCATAACCTATCCATCGAGCATTGGGAATATGGCTCACTTCAAACTCGGGCTTTTCGCGAGCATCCAAGAAAATGATATTTGATTGCCTCATTACCTCTCCAGCCTGTACCTCCTTTACCGAATGGGTTAGTAAATTTTCCAACATTTGGTCAAAAGCTTGTTGTTGTTTAGGAGTCTGGCCGTGACTTGGTAAATTCATTAAAAACAGGAAAAAGAGATTTATAGAGTAGAATATTTTCATTGGGTATTTATGGCTTCTATTGTTTCGCCTATGGTGAATTATAAATTATGAATTGATCAATTATGTTTTTTAGCAAAAAAAGATTAAGACGACATGTTTCTTTTCTATTGTTTCGCCTTTGGCTGATTGTTCTTAATAATGGTAAATGATCAATGGTGAGTGGTTAATTTTTATTGCTCTATTGTTTCGCCTTCGGCTAATTGTTGCATTGTTCTATTGCTTCGCCTTCGGCTGATTGTTAGTTCCTTCGGCTTCGCTCAGGACAACGTGTTCCGCAATGCACCGCAAAACTATAGACTAAAAACTACGAACTACCAACTCCTGACTACGAACCAAAAACTATGGACTAATTTCCGCTTCGCGCCATTTTTCACTTATATCACCACCCTAGCCCTCCTAAACAGGAGGGAACTTCTTGGACTCGAGAAATCACCGCATCGCGCCATTTTTAGTTTTTCACTTAATAAGCTGTGGACTAAAAAGCTACGAACTACCAACTCCTGACTACGAACCAAAAACTATGGACTATTGACTATCAACTAATTCCCGCTTTGCGCTAATTTTTCACTTTTCACTTTTAGTTTTTCACTTAATAAGCTACCAACTCCTGACTACGAACCAAAAACTATGGACTATCGACCGTTGACTGTGGACTAATTTTAGTTTTTCACTTAACTACTACATCTTTATCAACGCTGCATACGCTTTATCAATCGCTTTGAGTTCTTCGTGAGTGCCTCGTTCTACGATTTTACCATAGCGCAACACTATGATCTCGTCGCTATCACGAATAGTACTCAAGCGGTGGGCCACTACCATTACTGAACAAGAACGGCGGCGAATGTTATTTTCAATTTCTTTTTCGGTAATAGGGTCTAACGCACTAGTGGCCTCATCCAGAATCAAAATAGAAGGATTCCCCACCAATGCGCGGGCAATTTCCAAACGTTGACGTTGGCCTCCACTTAGGTTTTTCCCCCCTTCGGCAATCAACCCTTCATAACCATCTTTTCGCGAACCAATCACGTCGTGAATCAAAGCATCTTTGGCTGCTTGAGTAATGAGCTGATCGGGAATGGTATTGTCCCACAAAGTGAGGATGTCTTTGGTGGTGCCCTCAAACAAAAAGATATCTTGGTCTACCATCGCCAACGAGTTATTAATGACCTCACGAGGAATTTGCTTGCGAGGCTTGCCATCTAGCAAAATCTCTCCGCTCCAGGGTTCATACAAGCCTGCCAGTAGCTTAGCCAGTGTAGACTTACCACTTCCTGAACCGCCAACCAATGCAACCCGTTCGCCAGGTTCTATACGTAAACTAAAATCTTCTATCAACGGTTCCGCATAACGGCTATAGCCAAAAGTAACATTGCGAAACTCTACATAGCCTTCCAGCTTTTTGGTAATGATATTGAAATCAAAGTTGGTTCCGTGCTCAAATTTATGGGCATTTTGTTCGGTTTGAGGGTCAATGGGAGCCTTCATAATATCGTCCAGGCGGTTCATATCGCCTTTAGCCTCTTGTAGCTTCCCTCCTAGCCCTACCAAGTTCTCCACGGGTTCCGAAAAGCTACTCATCAGGCTTTGAAAAGCCACCAACATTCCTATTGTCATATAGCCATCCATTACTCGCAAACTACCCAAAGTCAAAATAGTAATGGTTGTAAAAGCGCTCAAAATCGTAGGTACGGCATTTAAGAAAAGCCCCCAGGCGGCATTACGTTGCTCGGCATTGACTACTTTGGTCATGTAGCCCGCCCATTTTCTAAAAAAATCGTCTTCTCCCCCGCTGGCTTTGATGGTCTCGATCATTTGTAGCCCACTCATAGCCACCCCCGTAAGTTTGCCTTCGGCTTGTTGAAACTGGCTATAGCTCTCTTCTCGCTTATCAGCCACTAGTCGCAAAGCCAAAATATTCAATGCCGCAAAACCTAGCCCTACCAGTGACAATACCACGTCATATTGAAGCATGATCAGAAAGAAAAATACGATAAGCAATAAGTCTAAAAAGTTACGGGCAAATTGTCGGGAGAGTAGTTCAGCTACATCGTCGTTGGTATCTACCCGTGAGCCAATGTCGCCAGCATAACGTTGTTGGAAAAAATCTACGGGGAGGCGTAATACATGCCAAAAAAACTTCGCAGAAGTAGCCAATGACATTTTGGTTTCTAGCCGCAAGAGATAACGGTTTTTGAGCCACTCCAGCATACCTCGCAGCAATGCGGCAATCCCCATTCCTATCAACAAAGGAATAAACCAATCGTTTAAACCTTCAACTAAAATTTCGTCTACAAACAATTGCAAAAACACGGGAATGGCCAACCCTGGAACAATCATAAGCAAACCTACCAATATCACAAAAAGCAAGTCTCTTTTATAGCCTTGGATACGCTCCCAGATGGCACTCCATATTTGAGGTTTGCGTCCCCCTTTCTCAAAAGTATCGTCAGGTTCAAAGGTGAGTACCACCCCTGTAAAAGCTTCGTCAAATTCTTCGTAGGATACGACTCGGTGCCCCACTGCTGGATCATTCAAAAACACCTTGTTTTTTTTCAAGTCCATCCCCTCTAGCACCACAAAGTGGTTGAAGTTCCAGTGCACAATCGCAGGTAACTTCATACTGAGTAGTTCTTCTGGGTCTTTGCGGTAACCTTTGGCCTTTAGGTCGTGCTTTCGGGCGGCTTTGAGAATGTTACTGGCTTTGCTCCCATCACGGGTTACGTCACAATCATAGCGGAGTTGTTCCAAAGGCAGGTATTTGCCATAATAACCCAACACCATAGATAAAGTAGCTGCTCCACACTCTACGGCCTCCATTTGCAACAAATTGGGGGTTTTGGCCCTTTTGGTTTTTTGATGGTTCGTTTCTGAAACTTTGGTATGATCCGTATTTTCGCTCATATTTTTTAACCTGTTATCAGGGCAACTATTTACTCAATCCAGGAATAAGTAATCCAATCGGTTTTTCTTTTTTGATGATGATATTGGCCGCACAAATAGTTCCGGCATTGATCTTTATTTGAGGTGATCTACGGGTAGTCCACGAATAACCACTATACGAATTAGGAGCCTTTTCCAATGATACAAATACTGCAATGGGAGGTTCTTCTCCCGCAAAAGCCTGTACCAATTCCCGGCTTCCTAAAATACGCGCCATTCCATTTTTGGTAGAGGGATATTCAGACACCTGCACTACTTTGCCTTTGATATAGCCAGTTTCTTCGATTTTCACGGTAGTGGGTGCAATCTTTACCTCCATATCTTTAGTAATTTTTTTACCATCTTCGGGAGGAATATAAATCACAGCCTCTAGTCCTTTTTGTTGATTATCTTCTACTTCAATGCTTATTACGGGTGAGCCTTGCTCTATCAGCTGTCCTTTTTTGGCCATCAGTTCTATTACTTTGCCCCCATAAGAACTGGTCACATATCGCAACAAATTAAACTTTACATTGATTTCGCCAATATTGCCCCGCAGGTCATTGATTTCGCCCTCAAGGGTTTCCAGTTCATCGTCTTTGGATCCTCTCATTTTCAACAATCGCTGATTGTAGCCATCTAATATTTTTTCCAGAGAATCTACCCGTGCTTTTATCACCAGGTATTGCCGATGAGCCTTACTTACCGTAGCCCTTCTCACGCGTCTTTTCTGGAGCAACAATTCCAGATTTTTGTAATTTGCTTCTTTTTGCTTGAGAATATGTCTTAATCTATTCAGCCCATTGTCTTCTAAAGCGTACTTTTCTTTGAGCAAGGTTCTTTTGATGGGTGATACAATTATATATTGTACAATACGATCACGTTTGTCTTTAAGGTAGGCAAGTTTCTCTTCGGCGTTTTCTATTTGCAACCTTAGCTCTGGTTGGGCCACCGTAGCAATCGTATCATTCTTTTCAATGCTTTCACCCTCGCTTACCAATACTTGCTCTACAATACCAGACCCAATTGCGGTAATATCGGCAATTCCTCCTGATTGAATCAATATTCCCTTACCTCGCACTGTTTTGGGTAACTCCCCTAAAAAACTCCATAACAGGAGTGCAAAGACCAACCCTCCCAAAGCAATCAATGCCAGCCAGCTACGGGTAGAAGTTACTTGCACCAATTCTTGAATATTGTCAGGTGAAGATAGTCGCTCAAGAGCCTTTTCCCGAAATACCTGTTTTTTTGTATCAGCCATATACTAATGATTAATGCTTGATGATTAATTATCCTTGAAAAACTCAGACCAAACGTAGCAGCTCTTCACAATTAATCATTCATAATCAACAATTTATAGTTCATCTATTTGCTCTGCATAAAATAAACCAAAACGCCTCGAAATAAAAAAGACTTCCAACAATTTGCTGAAAGTCCTTTATCTATACTTTTAAATTTATAGTCTTATTGACACACAATATTGCTCTCGCTTTGTGTGGCATCAGTAGCATTATTCACAGAATCGAGGTATAGTACCATTCTATCAATGGCAAAACCCTTAGAACGCCCCGAAAGCTGCAGCGTATAATCGCCTGCTGCACTGAAAGTAACATAAATGTCATGGGCGTCATTGTCACTGGTGCGTGCTTGTACACTCCACTGGTCGGCTTGGTTCATATATATTTTAAACCAACCATCACCACCTCCTCCGTTTGGGTTGGGTGTTTTACCTGAACCTTTGGGGTACACAGTACTACTTCCATCACTTTTACGTCCAAAAAAATCGGCCGCATCTGGAAACTTCAGCCAGGCATCGTTGCTCTCAGTCGCGTTGGTTCCTTCATTGATTCGAGAACGCCATTGAAAACGATAAGTCCCAGGAGTTGTAATTCGAATTTTATAATTAATCAATCCTTCGCCAGTTTTGCTAAAGTTATTATCTCCCTCCCACTGTATATAACCAGTGCCTGTAAAATCTGCCACAGCATTAGCCGTAACCCAACCAGTGGGAATCATGGCATTTTCAGTTTCAATGATGAGTAAACCATCCTTTTCTTCAAATATAAATTCATCGGGATTGCTACAAGGGCCAGTAGGGCCGGGAGTTGGACTATCGTCTTGTTTGGTACAAGCACCTAAGCTTATCATAACTAGAAGCACTGTTACACAGCGCTTAATCAAAACGTTTTGTAAATTATTCATAAGATTAAAAAAGATATTTATAAACTATTCCTTAACAGGTATTGTGATATAAGATTTACGAAATTAAGAAGAACAAAGGCATAAAAAAAGACTTTCGGCATTTTGCCGAAAGTCTTCAAGTATTGAATAATGGAATTAAATAAATTCGTTTTATTTGGATGGTTTAAAAGGTTCTAGCGAAATCTTCTCTTGCGACAACGAGGTCCTTTGCCCCCACGACGACGGCCAATATGTGGCCCACGACGACGACGGCGACGACGGCGACCTGCACCTCCCGCTACTGCTTCCAATTCATCTTCGCTCAACTCTCCATCTTCGTCATCTGTTTCCAGAGAAGGTATCAATAAATGCCACTCGGTGGCGGTATTTTCGTGGAAATAAATCTTAAATTCGTCTGGCACAAAAAAATCTGGCAACTCTTTAGCCAACACTCCTTTAGGATCAATCATTAATAAGTCTTTAAAACTTTTGTCGGCCATTGCTTTGTCAAGCACCAACTCCATAGGATCATCATCTACAATATCATCAGCAGAGGCTTCAGTATCTGGCAACAAAATTATGTGCATTTCATTAGCAGTATTCTCGTGTACAATCAAGTTTACGTTGTCAGGAATTTGCACACCAGAAAGTTCGTTCGCAAGGGCTTTTCGTGGATTATTTTTCAGAGCATTTCGGAAGTCTGCATCATTAATCAGTTTGTCTAAACTACCGAATTTGTTTAATATCTCTTGTTGAGTCATAATAATGAAATGAAAGTTTAGTAGTCATTTTTTTAAACTACGTGATCAAACCCTGAATAGTTGTTGTTTATATTATTAAAAAGGGTAAAATTGAAGGAAAATTGGGAGGTAAACGCTCAGTACCAAACAAATATACTGAAGGCTAATCTATTAAATACGCAAATTATCATCGCCTGGTTATAAGAATTATACTTATTTATCAGATTGCTAAAAGTCGCTTCACAAAAACCCTCATTCCATAGATTAATAGTTATTTTTTTTATAGATTTAATCGGCAATTACAATATTACGACATGATGAATGTACACCAATTTAAGATTTTCACTTTAGTGTTCATGTTATGCTTTCTGGGAATTATTACTAAGTCTTCTGCCCAATTATTCTTTTCCAAAAAAGCATCCCTCAAATACAAATCTATTAATTTAGATACTGCCCAAAACACTATTACTTTACATTATGACCTTAAGGGGCCTTCCAATCGCTTGTATATTACTCGGCTGTACTACTCCAGCAACAATGGAAATGGTTTTAAAGGTCCTTTGCGCTCGGTCTCGGGTGATGCAGGGGATAGTATCGCAGTAGGTGATAACAAAAAAATTGTATGGACTTTTGTAAAAGACAATCCTTACTTTACTGGTAAAAATATCATCTTCAAAATAGAAGCTACTGAAAAGCCCAAAATAGCCAAAGGGGGACCTAAAAACGCGCTAAAATCACTGATGTTTCCTGGACTAGGTGACTATAAAGTACGCAATGGTTATCACTACGAATGGATTCCTACGGCTACTTTTGTAATGCTGGGAGCAGGTATATTTTTCCGTTTCAATGCCGATAAGTTATATCAAGATTATGAAGATCGCTTACCTAATAGTGAAAATGACTACAATGCACTCTTTAATCGGGCACAAACTCGTAATATTTTATCTCAGGGGTTGCTCATGGCTGGCGCGGCTTTGTGGATTGGTGATATAGTCGGGGTATACCTTAGGGGCAAAAAAAACCAAAAGAAGTTTGCGCCCAAGAAGGATAAAAAGAAGGAAGATGAAACTGCTAACCTGGAACTAAAACGTGGCATGCGATTACTCCCCACCAAGGTAGTGCCCAGCATTAACACTCAAATAGGTTATAGTCAATTAAGTTTCATTTGGAAGTTTTAACCCCTCAAAAGTATCTACCAATGATAAAATTATCCCGCCCCTATTTTTCTTTGTACGGATTATATTTACTGGTAAGTCTTTCGTTGGGAGGCTGCCTGTTTCAAGAAAACACCTATATTCCTTTAAAAGCAAATTTTATCCCTTCACGCAGCATTATTCAGGTAGGCGATACCATTAACTTTACCAATGCTTCACAGGTGGCGTTTTCTCACGTATGGAATTTTGGAGACGGCAACACCAGTACTGAGGCTAATCCATCTCATGTATATCAAGATACCGGGCGTTATGAGGTAGTAATGGTCAGTATTAAAAAAGATGGCGTAACCACTGATACCATCAGGACTGAAATGGTCGTATTACCTCCTGAAGAAAGTGCTACAAATACCATTACTATTGGTACTGCTACTAATGATGAATTGGGCTATGCAGTCACTAAATTGCAAGATGGTAGCCTATTGCTGGTAGGCAGAGAAAACTTAAAAAACCTTCAGGTAATCAAAACCTTAGATGGAAACACTAATATTTGGCAGTCCAACTTTGACAACTTATCGGGAGGGCAAATCATTGCAAATGCAGTGAAAGAGCTTTCTGATAATAGTATTGTCATTGTGGGTTATTATTTCGATTCACAAGATGCCAATGATGCTTTCATTATCAAACTAGATAAAGATGGTAAAGAAATATGGCGCAACCGTTTGGCTACTGTAGATAATGAGATTTATAAAGATGTGATAGAAGCTCCTGATGGAAGCCTAATTGTATTAGGTTCCATTAATGCTACTAGTATTGAATTAGATAATTACACCACGGCTGGCATACTTACTAAAAGCAGTTCCTTTGGGGAAACTCACATCCCCGAATCTATGCTCCTAAGTAGCACCAACAAAATTGTAGTGAGTGGCACCAATAACAAAGCCAATCCATTTATCCTCCAGACTGACCTTAACTTTACGCAGGAAAAGTTCCAAAATCTGCAATTGAATGGAGAAGTATTCAAGATTATTCAACTAACTGATGGGGCTTTTGCCGTAGCAGGAAACACTACTACCAGTGACAGCAGCACTCGAGCCTTGGTGGCTAAAATAGATGCCAATGGCTTAGGAACAGTATGGCAAGCAAGCCCTCTCGAATACAGTAGATTGGCCTCTACCGAAGTATTTACTGATATAGTACAGTCAGGGCAAAACCTCATACTTTTGGGTACCCATAATAATAGCCTGAGCAACAATGACGTTATTTTGTGTAAATATGACATATCAGGAAGTAGCGCTGCTCTTCAGCTGATAAAAGTCTATGGCGGAGCACAAAATGACTTTGGCCGTCAATTATTGCTTGACAATACCAACTTATATTTTGTTGGAGAGACCAATAGCTTTGGCAGTGGTCAGCGAGATATTTACTTCGTAAGGCTCGATTTAGATTTAAAATAAAACCAAAATTAAACATACGCAGCATTTCTACTATGAAAAATTTGTTACTCACAACTGTGCTACTTTGTTTTTTTACAGTAGCAACTAAGGCTCAATGGCGAATCATCTCAGTAAAGCCTGGAGCCAAGGTTTTTGCCAATGGCAAACCCGTTAAAAAAGGCTCAATGATTAGCCCAAAATCTAAAATCAAATTCACCAAAAAAACGGATTATGTAAGAGTATATGCCAAAGGAAAAGCTCCTTTTACGCTTAAGCCAGGAGGAGGCAAGCCAGGCAAAGGTAGTGAGTTGGTAGCCGTAGCTACAAGTATGATGGTGCCTCGTAAACGTTCATTGGCTTCGCGGGGTAAACCAGAATTGATTGATGTGCCTATTGACTTAACAGGAATGTTGATGTGGCTCACTGGCACCCCTCCCAACTCAGTAGATCCTTTAAAGGATAAACCTAACAAATTGTTATTCATTGGTGATGAAGCTAAAATATATATTGATAGAAGCATAAAAAATTACAACGATGAAGGAGATTTTTATTTGGTGTATCAAGCAAACGGGAAACGTGCTGCCAAGAAACTCTCAAAAACTCGTTCTGAAAAAAGCACTGATCCTGTAATTGTGGAGTTTAAAAAAGATGTATACAGTGGCATAAGCGATTTTGAAGACATCAAGAACAGCACGCTTTTCTTCCGTAAAAACCGAGCTAAGCCTACTAAGGTTGTAAAGTTCCGCCCTATGTTTATAAACGAGCCAAGTGATGAGTTTAAAACACAGATCAAAGAATTGATACCAATCCTGAAAGAAGCTTATGGTGACGCTTTCGTTCAAAAAACAATGAAAGAAAAAAATTACACAAAAGCACAGGCGAAGGAAGTGGCTACTGAGCAAATTTTTTATGGGATCGCCGATTTATTTGAAGATCAGTATGGCGGTGTACCTGATAGAAATAATTTAAAAATGTGGCTCATCAAAAACTTTAAAGGTTTGGAAGTTCCTGGATCAAAGAAATAGTTAATGTGAAGCGAGGGTTTAAAAACTCTCGCTTTTTTAATACCTATACACTTCATTTTCAATCACCTAAACTTACCCAAATTATGAAGGCTCTATCCATCCTTGGTAGCCTATTGTTGTCATTGAGCTTTTCAAACCTTGCCATCGCTCAATGGCGAGTAATAGCCTTAAAATCTGATACTAAAATTTACGCAGATGGTAAGCTTCTAAAAAAAGGTGCGCAAATTAAACCTTCTACTCAATTAAAATTCGCTCAGGAAAAAAGCTATGTGCGAGTTTATCAAAAAAGGAATCCTCTATTTACTATTGCTCCTGGTACATCTAAAAAGCTGGAAGGCAAAGCCGCTGATTTATTGCTAAATCGCAAGAAATTTTTTAGCCGTGGGGAAATCAAACTTATAGAACCATTCTACACATTAGCAGAAGCAAGAGATTTGCTCTCTGGCGATCTTTCTCTCATTTTTATAGACAAGGCTCAATTGTTTTTTAACAAAAATGTTTTTCAAAACTATGACCAGCCAGAAGCCTTTTTTCTCCTGTACACACACCAAGGTAAAAAAGCGGTGAAAAAACTCTCTTATCAAAGAACTGATGATCAAATTACATTGCCTCTTGACAAGAACATATATGCAGGTATTAGTGATTTGAATACTATTTCTCAAAACGCGCTTTTTTTCAAAACCAATAAAACCCGTAAACCCACTCTTTTATCAAGAATGAAAACAGTGGTTGTTGTCAAACCAGATAAAAAGTTCAAGAAAGAAATGGCAGAATTAATTAAGATTTTGGATAGAGAGTACACTGAAAAAGCTATAAAAAAACGGGCTAAAACCCAGAATTCTTCACTTCGCTTTATGATTGATAGAGCTGATGAATACAAGCTTTATGACATTATCCATTTTTTCCTCGATTATTATGACTCTATGCCAGAGCGTAACAGTGTCAAGTTCTGGCTGATTAAAAACTTCCCCAAACTACAAGTACCTGGCAAACAAAATTGATTACGGACTAAATACCTGACTTTATGAAATATTTACACCTACTGCTTTTTGTATGTACTTTAGTGCCCTTGTCTTCTCAAGCACAATGGAAAATAATTGCACTCAAACCTAATAGTAAGGTATATCTGGGCAATCAATTAATTAAAAAGGGGCAAGAGATTAAACATACTGACAAGATTCGCTTTACCAAAGCAGATCAATACATTAGAATACACGAAGCAGGTAAACTCCCTTTTACACTAAAGCCAGGAGCTGGTAAAAAATCACCAAATAATGAGTTAGAAGCCCAGGCTTTTGCCTTTAGAGTAATCAAAAAACGTCCCCTGGTAGTGCGAGGCATACAGCCTGAGCAGTTTACCCCTTATGTAATCATGAACCCTGAAGATACCAAGATTTGGTGTACTGGCGCTCCTATCTACGCACCATCGGCTTTGTCTAAGGCTCGGAAGCTATTGTTTCTCGAGAAGGGGAAGCTTTATTTTTCTTATAGGTTGGCTAATTTTGACGGAGAAGTTACATTTTTTTATGTGTATAAATTCAATGGTAAACGTGTCATAAAACCACTCCTATTTGATAATAAAAGTGATTACAAATTGATTAAGTTTAATCAAAATATTTATAATGTAAATGGTCAACAGGTAGCCGTAGATAAAACCTCAAATGGAGGGCTTTTTATCAGACCTAAAGGTAGTAAGCCTAGCGCTCTAAGTCATTTCAAGCCTTATGTAGTTGCCCAGGTACCTGCTACGTTTAAACAAGAGACGTCCGAATTAATCAAAGTTTTAGATCAAGAGATGGGGTCAAGTTATCAAGCACAAATAGCCAAAAACCTAAAAATAAATCCAAGCACTCAAAAAAAAGTACTGACACAAGCAGTAGCGCTGCAAAAATTCAGGCTCATAATGGATTTTACCGAGGTGTTTTTCGATGCTCAGCCAGATTTTAATAGCTTAAAGGAATGGTTGAGAAAGAACTTTCCAAAATTTGTATTACCAGAAGAAAAATAAACTACCTTTTGATTATCAAGTAAATACTGTTGTTTTTACTCAGAAAGTTATTTAAATTAAGCCTTACTAACCACTCCTTTTTCGCGAAACTTTTCAACACAAATTATCACCGAGAACTATGGCTGACTCTGTCTCCCGAAAAAAACTTGTAGCACGCATTTTTATTAGTTTGGCCCACGCAATTTGGATGGTTGCCTTTACCTGGCTATGGCTCAACTTTGGCCCTACTTCTTCCGACGAACAATTGCTCATTCGGGCTTCTACCCTCAGTAAAAGACTTTTGTTGGATATTGATGATGATCGCCCCAAACGCAATGAACTCATGTTTGTAAATGTGGCTGGTGACGTAGCACTCATTCCTCGCACCGATGGCAATGGTAAAAACATAGTAACTGACCGAGAAGCACTAGCCAATTTTTTAAGCTTTCTGAAAAACAACCCTGATCATTACAAATACATCTTGTGTGATATCATTTTTGACCAAAAAGATGAAACCGAGGAAATCGGGCCTGCTCGCGACTCTATGCTTAGAGAAGCATTGACCGATCTCCCACGCTATATTGGGTCAGCTGAAACCGACGACAACGGCAATGTGATTAAGGGTATTTTCCCTGGAAAAACCGCTGTAGTAGAATACCGAGCCAAGAAAGGAAGTGGATTTTTAAAATTTAAACTCTATCAAGGTAAAAACAAAAGCTTGCCTTTGATCATGTATGAAGATATTGATAAGGGTAAGATGGAGCATCATGGACTGGCTTATACCGTGAATGGGAAACCCTCTTTCAATAAAATGATTATGGATTTCAAAATACGCCAAAAGCATATTTTGGATACCACTTTTTATGGCGGTTGCTATACTTTACAATCGCTGGCTGAGCTACTGGAAGTGGTGGAGTTTGAACCAGGGGTATTTGATTTTATGAAAAAAAACAAACCCATTGTCATTATTGGCGATTTTACCCGAGCCGACGTACACCGCACCGTAGTAGGCGAAATGGGAGGTACATTGATTTTGCTCAATGCCTACCTCACCCTTACTCATGGAGACGCCATTATTTCTCCCTGGTTGGTGCTATTGCTATTTGGAGCGTTTTTTATCTTATCGTACCTTACTTTCTATAGTTTACCTTTTACCGCTAGTAATGCGTGGCGTAAATTTAGTCATACCAAAATAGGCAAGTTCGTTACTGGATACGTTAGTATTGCCGCTTTTCTAATTATCCTTACGATTATCAGCTATAGTTTTTTCAATGTACATATCAACATTCTGATTATTGCGGTATATGTCAAATTATTAGAGAGGGGCATTAGCTGGTGGGATAAACGCAAAGAACGTAAGCACTCTGTGAAAGAAGAAATGATACAGGAAGGTCCTCGTACTTATGAATTTAATTCTGAGGATACCAGCATGTATAAGCCTGGCCAGCGAACTAATTCACTCATTCGTCAAGTTAGTAAGATAGGGAAGATTGGCACTGACAAAGATCAAGACGATGAGGTGGACTATCAACCTGGCAAATCAGAGCAAACATCAAAAAAGAAAACGAAATCGTCTGAAGTGGCAGAGATGAATGAACCTAAAAACTCTCAGAACCAAAACGAAGAGTAACTTTCTTCGTAGTTTTAAATATAGAAGTCGAGATGACTTCATAGACTTTATATAGTACTCAAAAACAAAAGAACACCAATATCAGGAGGAATTGTTATGAATAAATACTCGAAAATATCGGCAATACTGTTAGCATTACTGTTGGTGGCTTGGATTGCTCCTACTCAAGCCCAGAGGAAGAAGAAAAAACAGCGTAAAGACAAAACTATTGAGGTAAATACGCCCAAGATTACCTTAGACATGAGCTATCGCGACAAAGAAGAAGTAAGCGCGATGGATTTCGAATTTGACGCAGAGGCAAAAAATTATATGTTAATGATTGCCTGTGATAAGTATAAGTATTGGCGGCCACTGAATAATCCAGTAAAAGATGCCCAAGATGTAAAAAAAGTACTCATCAAAAAATACGGCTTTGTTCAGGAGAATGTATATGAATTGATGAATGACGAGGTAACCCCCTCTAAGGTAGAACAGGCTTTTGACAAACTGGTAGATATGGGCACTGAACGTGATAATCTAATTATTTACTATTCGGGCCATGGGTACTATGATAAAAAATATGACGAAGGTTTTTGGGTTCCAGTAGATGGTCGTACTACCGATAAAGGTAGTTACATTCGTAATACTGACATTGTAAAATACATCAAGGCTTTAAAATTCAAGCACGTCTTTTTAATTATTGATGCTTGTTTTTCCGGATCGCTATTTTCTCAAGGGCATCGCGGCTACGTAGACAAAGTAGAAGCCTTAAAATCTCGCTGGGGATTTACTTCTGGTAGTTTAGAGTTTGTATCGGATGGTAAAAAAGGCGAAAACAGCCCATTTGCCAAGCATTTGCTGGATTTTTTGAAAGGCAACGTGCAGGATAAGTTCCCAGTTTCGCAGCTTATTCAATCGGTGAAAGTAGCCGTAGCCAATAACACAAAACAATTACCCATAGGGAAACCAATTCAAAACGTAGGCGATGCTGGAGGAGAGTTTATCTTCTACAATCGCCAGGGTACTAACCATAAGGATAAGTAGCCGTTAAGCACAGAATTACGTAAATTGAAGCATCACGAATATTCGTGGTGCTTTTTTAATGCCCAACATATGACCTTAGGAGAAAAAATAAGCCAGGCACGCAGAGCCAAAAGTTTGTCACAAGAAGATTTGGCCGAAGCCGCCAAAGTATCATCTCGCACTATTCAGCGTATTGAAAACAATGTCTCTACCCCTCGCGCGTTTACGCTCAAACAAATTGCCCTGGCATTGGATTTATCCATTGATACGCTCACTGCCCCTTTACCCCAAAATACTAACTCTATCGCAAATCCCTGGTCTTATATTCGTCTCATCAATGCCTCTGCTCTTGGGGTAGTACTAGTTCCGTTAAGTAACGTATTGCTACCTCTTTGGCTTTGGAAACGAAACAAGCAATTACCTCAAGTAGATACTTTAGGCAGGCAAATTATTAGCTTTCAGGTTTTATGGACCATTGCTACTTTGTTATGTTTGATAGGATACCCGATGTTGTCAATGGCTTTCACAGGTTCGGTAGCAAATGGTAATTTTCCCTGGTCTTTATTAATTTATGTCACCGCAGTAATGCTCAATATCATTTTTACGCTTCATACTTCGCAACGAATTCAGACTAAAAAGGACAGTATCTACCCATTTATACCTGCTTTATTGTAATTGTCGGGTAAATGTCGCTCGAAAGTCGGGTAAATGTAGTGGTGTATATCACTGATAACCAATTGTTTTGCAATAAGAACTCGTAAGAGAATATCTTATTACACAAACCATAACCAATTGATTATCTATGAAAAGATACACTTCAAACATCATTGTTTTTATTGCATTTGTATTGTATGCTCAGGCAACTTTGGGCAGTATTACACAAAACACAGGTGGCTTTGTAGCCCATACCATTGACTCTAAATATCTCAAAGAACAAAGGAAAGTTTTTGTAAAGTTACCACAAGGCTATCAAGCCTCAGGCACGGTCAAATACCCTGTAATTTATATCTTAGGTAGCAGAAAGCTCACCAGGAAAACTATTCAGGAAACGGACTCGATGTACCGCGCTCACCAAATGCCCAAAGTAATCATAGTAGGCATTCCTCATAAAAGCGCCCAAACCAGAAAGCGAGACTTAACCCCTGATTTCTTGAAACAAAATCTAAAAATCGAGCAGGCGCCATTGGGGCAAGCCAGCCAGTTTTTACGTTTTCTCGAGAAAGAAGTAATCACCCTCATCAATGCCCAGTATGCTACCAGTACCAGTCGTTTGCTGGTAGGCCACTCGCGTGAAGGTTTGTGTGTAATGTATATCCTCATGAGGCAGTCTACGCTATTTACTGGGTATCTTGCGCTTAGTCCAGCACTTTGGAGAGAAAACAACTTATTTGTTACCAAGTTTGAGGCTTTTTTACAAAGTACTTCTTCCCTTTCTCCTTTTCTTTTTATGAGTATGGGTACTCGCGAAGTAACAAAAATGACCCAGGCATTTGATAAGTTTGTTACGCTTTTACACAAATATCCTCATAAGGAATTTACCTGGAGCAGTAGCTATACCCCCAACGCAACTCATCAAACCAATCATTTACACAGTGTTAGTCAGGGTATTTTACTGTTTTTTAAATACCAGTAGTTTCTAACATAGCACAACAACTTAACAATAAAAAAGCCGCTGATAATAACGGCTTTTTTATTAGACTTAAAATACTGTTTACCAAACCTTTAACTCTTCTTGTCTTTCTTATCGGTCTGATAATACTCTCCTCCAATCATAAAAGTATGATTGCCCTTGGTAGCCATTTGGTTCATGGTTTCCAACATTTGCAAAAACTTTACATTTTCGTTATGACTCATCAGATCAGCGGCTTCGTTGAGTATTTTAGCCGTAGCTACCTGATTATGAGCCTTTTCTAAGTCAATTTTAGAACGAATATTCAATTCACGTTGCTGCACAAACAGTTCCTGTATCTTTTTAGGAAACGTAATTTTAGTCAGCAATACCATAGGAATCAGTAAACCATAGTGCTGCATTTTTTCCTGAATATTCGCAGTAAGCTCATCCTGCAACTCCATTCGTTTTTCATTGAGTACTTCACTTTTTAGGCCAGCTATCATATTGCGAATCAGGGTTTCTGCCACCACTCGAATGTGTCGATCAATGTCTGCAAATATGTTATGATTTTCAAAATTGACATGTTCCCGAAAAACCTCTTCATTTTCTACTTTATACTGTACCTGATAAGACAATCGCAAAGAAATATTGTCTTGGGTCAATACTCCCTGATGATCCAGAAACATCCACTGACTACGTTTAGAGAAAACGTATACATCTACCTTCTCATCCTTTGCTCGAGGGAATTTATACATTCCAGGCTCTAATATTCGCTCAAATGCCTGATTGATAAACAAAAATCCCCTTTGGTTAGGACCTACCGTTTTTTCATCAAATTGACCTTTACTTCTAGAGTTAAACCTCATTTAATTGTGTTTAATCCGTTAAATAACAAATACATAATCAACTATAATTCAAATACTTATAATTGATAAAGGCACGGCTTTGCAACCGTTTGGAATAAACAAACCTTCTCTACAATTCATATGATCACTCTATTGTAGAGCATTAGTGAATGTTGGTATTAAACAACCAACTCTATAATGAATTTAACGAATATATCTTGATGAAGTACTATGATTATGAAGATGATATTTAAGTAATTTTTTTTGCTAAACAAGTCATTTAGCAGCATATAAGTCACTGATAAATAAATACTTGCAAAATAAATCTTTAAATATATTTTCAGTCGCAATTTATTAACGCATCTACATCATTTCCTGTCAGTAACTCTACGTTGCGGGTAATTTTATCTAAAGGCCAGTTCCACCATTCCAAGGCCAATAACGCTGCTACTTGTTCATCCGTAAAACGTTTGCGAATTGCTTTAGCTGGGTTTCCACCTACAATGGTGTAAGGAGGTACATCCTTGGTAACCACTGCATGACTCCCTATGATAGCTCCGTGGCCTATTTTGACACCTGCCAGGATCGTAGCTCTATAACCCAACCAAACATCATTACCAATTTCAATATCCCCTTTAAAAGGATAAGCTTTCCCTTGCATGGCATTTTCCCAACCGTGACCAAACACTGCAAAGGGATAAGAAGAAATGGCTTCACTAAGGTGATTGGCTCCATTCATAATAAATTGCACATCAGACGCAATCATACAAAACTTACCAATGATGAGTTTATCGCCTGTAAAATCGAAGTGATATTTTACATTCTTTTCAAAGTTTTCTACCGATTCAAAATCATCGTAATATGTATAGTCTCCTACTTGAATATTGGGATTTTTGATGATGTTTTTCAAAAAACATAACCTATTGTAGTTTTCTAATGGGTATACCGTATTTGGGTTGGGACCTTGCATAAAATGAATGTTTTTCTTGATTATATTTTAGTTTTTAGGAATGTAAATTAAAGCGATACATCCTGATTACCAAGCAAATGTAAGTCAAGCCAACCCTTATATCCCCACAAACCGTATAAACTTACAGTGATCAAACAAAATAAAACTTATGCAAATCGTATCTGGAAATGCCCTGGATGTACGAGTAGCCGTATATCATTTTACCAAACTCAATTCTCCTCATCAATTCATCACTTTTCCGATGATTCATATCGGAGAACCTCAATTTTATCAGGAAGTTGCCCGCAGGCTGGCTCAATGTGATATTGTATTGTATGAAGGGATTACTGCCAAAAAAGGAATCTTCGCTATAAAATCATATGAATCTATAGCAAAGCATCTAGGCTTGAGTTTGCAACGAGAGGAACTCAAAAAGAAAGGGCTGGAACATGTAGAGTTTATTCACGCTGACTTATCTAAACAAGAGTTCGAAGGCTACTGGAAAAAGATTCCACTTCATCAAAGAATGTTCTTTAACTCGATAACGTTTTTGGCCTATATTTATACCCTTACCCAATCAACACGAGCTGACTTGGTCAAAGATAATAACATAAATCTTAGAGATGAGGTACCTAACTTATTTGGAAAGCAAAAAAAGATTGATGATTTGATTTTAAGAAGGCGAGATCAACGGCTAATTCATCATATGGAAAGGCAAATAAAAATATATGCCAATACCCCTAAAGTAATTGGGATTGTGTATGGTGCACGACATATTCAAACCATCATGCAATACTTGTTGGATCAACAGGGATATACAGTGAAAGATGCTGATTGGATAACCGCCTTTCATCGATGATATACTCTTAACAATCTATTAACAAAAATACAACTCGCTAACTTTCAAACACTTACATATTTCTTTTCTTTTTTTTGACTTTTTTTTCAGGAAGATGCAACTATTCATTATTCGCATGCATCTTTTAAGTGAATATTAAATAACAAACCATTTTCCATATAACCATTTTTTAAAAACCATACTATTTACTTTATTCTAATGGTCTAACCAACCATACCATATAACCAACCATTTAACTTTATAAACAACCAAAAACACCCCTCAAAACTTTTTCACTGAGGGGTGTTTTTTTTATGTCTATTTGGCAACTTAAATCTTAAAACCTATTACCAAAATATCATCACGCTGAGTAGTGCCAAACATGTGCTCTTCCAGCTCATTTTCCAAGGCTTCTTTTTGTTCTTCTACTGGTAGCTTAGCCGTATTTCTCAGCAAATCTTTGAAGCGTTGCTTGCCATATTTTTTGCGATTAGAATTATTCTGATCAATAAAACCATCGGTAGTCAAATACACCATACTTCCTTTTTCCAGAGTAATATCCTGGCTACTGAAATGAAACTTATAACGATGAAAGCCACCTATTGATTTACGCGTACCTTGTGCTTCTTGAATACTATTCCCTTCTGCTGACATATACCACAAAGGCCTTTTAGCTCCTGCAAAAGTAATTTTGCTTTTTTCATCATCTAGGGATTCTATCACCAAAAAAGCCAGATCCATCCCATAGTTACCAGTATTAGAATTTCCTTTCAATAAATTCATGACCGCAGCATGACAACGATTCAAAATTTCAGCAGGGTCATTCAGTTGATCTACCATCACCAAACGATCCAAAATCATATAGCCAACCATTGCCATCATAGCTCCTGGCACACCGTGTCCAGTACAATCTACTGCTGCCATAAAGATCTTATCGTCTCGTTTTTGTACCCAATAAAAGTCCCCACTTACAATATCTTTGGGCTTATAAATCACAAAGTGCTCGTGCAAATGCTTTTGCATACGTTCCTGAAAAGGAAGCAATGCTTTTTGAAATACCTGAGCTGCTTGAATACTATTCTCTACCTCCTTATTCTTCCGCTCAAGCTCAGTATTTTTCTTTTCTATATAACTCTGTTGACTGAGAATTTCCTCTTGTTGCAGCTGTAGTTCTTCGTTTTTGGAAACCAACTCATTTCGCTGGTCTAAAATTTCATCATTCTTCTGTTTTAGAATTTTATTGTTTTTTTGTTGTAACTGATAACGACTGTAAATGAAGAATGCAGTCAAAAACACCAACGCTACTACTCCAATCAAAATATTACGCTGAAAACTTGCTGCAGCTTCCTTTTGAGCCATTTCAAGCTCTTTCAATTCTTTCTCTTTGGTTAATAATAAAATGCTTTGGTTGTTACTGTCATCCTCATTAGATACTTTCCAAACGAGATCTTTTACATCATTACCAAAATGTTTTTTGATCAATCCATTGACCCAACGCTTGAACTGGGGGGCATTAAAAAAATGACTGATGGGTTCTTTCCAATCACTTGCTTTAGGCATTACAATCGCTCTACCTACTTTGTTTACTTGAAACAAGTTTTGCCTTTTTATCTTAAGGCCTTCTTTCAGTGCCAGCAAATAATCAGTTAGCTGGACATAGGCAATGCTTTTTTGCTTTTTGGAAACAGTCGCAGCCATTTGATGAAAACTGGCAACCTCTTCATATTGCAAATCAGGCAGAAATCGAGTCAGTTTCTTTAAATTAGACGAAACCGTACTACGTGAAACAGTAACGCCTGTAACCCCTTGAAAATTTTGGGCTACTTCATCTTCGTCTTTTAAAATAGGTAAATCTTTACTAGAGATAAGCACTTCTATATCAGGCATATAAGCCGGAGAAAACTGTATTTCTTTCTTGCGTGCTTCAGTAATCGAAAAAGAAGATGCCGCAAAAGTTCCTGGGTACCCTCCTTTTACCAGTTGGTACAATTCGCCAAAATCTGGGAGATAATGAAACGATACGTTTGCCTCTATGCTGTATTCTTTTTTTAGGAATCTGGCAAACTCCTGCATGATATCAGCTTCAAGGCCTTTGGTTTCTTCGCCTTCTTTATAAATGAAAGGCCTGGCATCTACATGGTATACCTTAATGGTTGCTTTTTTAGTTTTTTGCGCCTCCTTCCATGAGGTTTGGCCATAAGAAACCCGAACGTAAAATAAAGTGAATATTGCTAATAGCCATTTGATCATAGTGTGTCGTAAGAAATTCCATTTTAGTTAAACAATAGATTGGTATCGAAAAAAATTTCCATCCAATACTTATTAAAAAGTATAGTATAACTTGGTGCTTAAAGTAAAATCTTCAGGTCTAATTCAGATTAAGAGAGGTGTCTTTTTTCAGTACGAAAACCAGCATTCGAATGTTGAAGGCATGTACTTTTTTATGTTAAGTTGTATAGACTTTTGTGAGATGTTTATTCAGCCTTAAGTCCCCTATTTCCCAGAGGAAATTTCTTTTGGAAAAATGGAATTTGTCCTACTTGCTTGTATTCCAATATCCAATAAAAAACCAACATAGAAAACGTACCAATGAGTGCTCCAAAGAAAGTATCTACATAGAAGTGTTGTAAGAGATATACCCGCGAAATAGCCGTCAAAACCGCCAGGAGAAAAAACACGCCTCCCCAGTAAGATTTGCGGGTAATGAGTGCAAAGGCCAAAAATATAGCAAAGGCTGTAGTAGTATGCCCTGAAGGAAAACTATTGCAACAACTAAGTTCCTCAAAGCTATAGCCATCTACATAATTCAGTGATTCTCGTTGATTGCTGAAAAACACCTTGGGTCTTCGGACCTCTGAGTAAATCGTGCGCTTAAAAATTTGAGTAATCAATCCACTCAATAAAGGTAACAAGGCAAGCAATGAATAATAAAACCGCACAAATAGCAACACAGCCGCCATTATCAAACAAAAAGTACCATCTCCCAGATTGGTGATATATTTAAAGAAAAAATCAGCAAACGTAGTATGGTGTTGGTTAACCCAAAGTTCTAGTTCTCCTTTCTCGTTGGTAAACAACAAAACTCCTCCTACAATTAAATAAAGTAGAAAAAGCGTAAAAAAGAGGGCGTTATTTCTGATGATTTGACGCATAATTTGTAACAATTTGGGCAAAAATAGAGATTTTTATACAAGAAGCCAGTAAACAATATACCAATCCCTATAAATAAAAAAGCCGGACAAAATTGTCCGGCCATTCTTATAAAAAAAATCAATTTAAACCATAGTATCTTATAGTATCTGTTAGAATGCTCGAGCATTCTGTCAAGAGAAATATCACTAACCTATAATTGTTTAGCTGTCAATTCATTGACGGCTTTTTTAACGGGTCCAAACGGCCCAGTTGTTACCGCTGGCGGCAAGGTTCCAACCTCCTCCCGGAGACCAATTCCCCCAACCAATTTTCATGGCGGTATTACCATTGATAATGGCCGCATACTTGCTACCATCGGCTGCTTGAATAGAAACCGAACTGGTAGAAGTAATTCCTTGAGATTTGCGAATATTCATCAAGGAGTTGATTTTGTTTCTCAGGTTACTTCCCCAGTCAAAAAAGTGAGGCCAGTAAACCGTTGGAGTTCCAGGGTGAGTTAAAATATAAGCATAACCTTCTTCAATGTGGTTAGAAGGAAACACCCAGTGATCTTGTCCTCCACCAGGAGATGGGCCAGTATCGTGGTTATCGATAAAAGTAACCGACATTTTAGGCCACCATCCAATGGCTCCAATGGGCTTGCCTTGTGAGTCACGCAACCTCCAGTATTCGCTTCTATCTACTGCAAGCATCAATTGCCATTTAGTAGTAAAATCAAATGCCGTAGATTTGTTACCCGTAGCATTGATCCAGTCCATCAATCTTTGACGGTGATAATTCACTCCATTACCAGAAGCAAAATAATTCCCGGTAATGTCTGGCCAAAGCTCCCCTACTGAGAAATAAGGTGAGGTAGCGTCGTTATAAACTCCATTGTAATAACCATTGTAGCCTTTTACATAGTCATAACGCCAGCCTTCAAAGCCTACATCATTTTTAAGCCAGTTCAGCCAGTTAGTGATTTCGGTGCGTACCGAAGAATAGGTATGATCCAAGTCACGACCTGCATTGTAAGGATCACCAGTATCATAATTACCAGTGCCCTGGCCCCATTCATCGTCTCGCGTAACTGCCTGTGCATTGTTTGCAAAAGACGGACTAGAGAAATCTGCCCAATTGGTAGTACCTACTCGGTGGTTGATCACGATATCGGCAATTGATTTAACATTTCTGCTTTTCAATGCATTTACAGCATCTCTCAATTGACTACCACTACCGTGGTCAGAGTTGATATTGTACCATTGGTTGGGTAAGTATCCAGTACCTCCAGTAGATTTTGATACAGGAGGAAACCATACCATTGTAAAACCTGCGTTTTTAATATCATTTGCACTATTCTTAATGATATTCCAGGTACCATGTTGCCAGGTATTCCAATGAAAACCTTGCAACATTATGTCGCGTCCCGAGCCAGCAGCATTATTGCTGACCGCTGTTTTTTGGTTCAAAAGTGGTTTGTCAGCGCTATTGGGTTGTACTTCTTCTTTGGTAGTACAATTGGTCACCAATAACATTACTCCAAGCCACCCAAGTAAATAAGTGGTAATTTGTTTTAGGTTTAAAGAGATTTTTTTCATTGTAGTTTGTGGTAAAAAAATATTTAAGGGTCAAATAGGTTTTGTTTTTTTGAGCTGTTCAATTATTGATTTTTATAGAAATAAAAACTATAACAAACTCGAAATAAACGGTTAGTGATAAATCTCTTTAATCTTTGTTGTATACAATCACTTAAATGTATATTTATATTTGAACTTTTAAAAGTCCAGATTGTCTTTCGAGTAGATTTATATAAAAAATACTTGATTTTGTACAATTAAAATCCACTATTTTGAATTTTTCAAAGCAAAAGTAGCATCAATACTTCAATCTATATAAATAAATATAAGTATCATATCTACTAACTCTCCCTCTTAGAACCCATAACCTCCCTTACGTCATTTGATAACTTGCCAAATGATTGATAAAAAAAATACAATCTGAAACCACCAGAAAACGTTTAAAAAACAGGAGAGATTAAAACACTCACTCACCACGAACAATCCTTCAGGGTTAGCGTATATATTTAGAATAAAACTTACCCCAACCACAAGAAATTAGCCCTATAAAAAGAAGCAGATATAGAAGAGAAAATAGATGCTTTAAAACCATCTTAAAACACCTCTGAGTATTTATGGGTATATTTTTTGTAATTCAATAAATAATCGTTTTTTTTTACAAAATTATCAGAGAAAAGTGGAGTTTTAGGGTTCTATGGAAATGTGTTTCGAAAATTGTTTTTCTGAGTTTAATTTTCTATTTATGTAACACAAGTAAATTTACACTTTGGAAGCTTTTACGGAACCTTCACAGATAACTTTTATTACGATCAGTTTTTAAAAAACCATTACAATGGAAAAGGATATAGATTTAGTATTGCTAGTAGACGATAACGATACTGACAACTTTATCAGCAAGCGCATTATTGAGATTACCAAATTTGCCAAAAGAGTTGAAGTGAGAAATTCTGGAAAAAGTGCATTACAATACCTTGAACAACATCAGGATGATCCTGCCAATTTACCGGACATTATTTTCCTTGATATTAATATGCCCATTGTTGATGGTTTTGTGTTCTTGTTTGAGTTTGAACTCTTCCCCGAAAAACTTAAAAAGAAGTGTAACATTGTCATCTTATCAAGTTCAAACAACAAGCGTGACATTGCCCGAATCGTAGACAACGATCACGTAATTAAGTTTGTAACGAAACCTCTTACCGAAAGTTCTTTGCAGGAAGTACGTGAGATTTATCAACAAGAGGCAGCCAAACAACAATAGATTAGCAAAACTCACAAATAAATTGAATAGATCAGGCGACTTTATTATTTAAAGTTCGCCTATTTTTTTTTCAAATGCCTGCAGCCCTGCCTCTACCTCTTTGCGTGGCAGCTTTCCTTCTTTCAGTTTTTGATCGTCGTATTCCAGTAACTCTCCATAAAACAACTGAGCCATTTCTTGTAAAGCTATTTTTTGATCCTGATGTGCTTGTAAAGTTTGAAAAAGCATATCTTCGGCTTTATCGAATTTATGAATGGCAGTGTAGTATTCTATAATCTTGGCATAACTCGACAAAGGCAAACGAAAATCACGCAAATACTCTACTGTAGTAGAGAGCTTTTCAAATAGGCTAATGCTCACCTCACGGTTTTGCTTGATCAGATGTGTCAAAATAACCAACGCTTGATGATAAGCTCGAAACACTTTGGCTTCCTGATCTAGTATATCGTAAATCGTAGCTTCTTCAAACAACAAATCAGCGGCAAATTTCCATATCTCTTTGCCCCGTTGTGTATCATTTTTAAGTAAAGTATCCAGATCCTCTATAGGTAGGTTATCAAAATAAGATGCGTCAATTTTAAGGAAGGCTTCTTTTTTTTCGGCAATCAACTCTAGCGCATCTTCGTAGTCTTCACGATCTTTAAGGCCTTGCACTTTTTTGAGCGCAATCACCAACTGATCTATAAGTTTTAAGATGTAATCTTTCCGAATCATTTGTAGGCTTATGGTATATCAGGTGAGTGTTTAAACGGGATAACATCATGCGTATATCGTAGTTCAATACACGCATGATTTATTAAAGAAAATAAGTAGGGTTTGCTGCCTCTTATATTCTTTCACTGTTAAGTAATCGATCGGTATGAGGAGCTTTGTAACCTCTCATTTTTCTCAGTAAGGTTTCTGGGTTGGTATCGGTAAATACGATATCCTTGGTTTGCTGTGACATAAACTCCTGGGCTACTGAATGAGTCAAAAACTGAATGAGCAAATCATAGTAGCTACCCACGTTGAGAATCCCGATGGGTTTTTGGTGTAAACCGAGTTGTCCCCAGGTAAATACCTCAAAAAACTCTTCCATAGTGCCAATGCCCCCTGGTAAAATCAGAAAAGCATCCGCCATTTCGGCCATCTTTTGTTTTCTTTCGTGCATAGAGTTCACAATGATTAACTCATGTAAGCCATCGTGAGCCACTTCTTTTTCTACCAAAAATTGAGGAATTACTCCTGTCACGTGACCATTTTTGGCAAGCATGGCATCGGCTACTGCCCCCATCAATCCTACTTTCCCAGCACCATAAATTAACTTTAGACCCTTATCGGCAAGAATATGCCCTACTCGAATGGCCTTTTCACGATACACCGGATTGGCTCCAGGGCGGGAGCCACAAAAAACACAAATACTATTCATAAATTGCATGGGGTTTGAAATTTTTCTTAAAAGCTAGTGGTTATTGTAATAATGTACACTTTATAAGTGTCCTACTTTTTACTCTATTATTTTTAATTTGTTTTAGAGAATCTAAAAAAACTATCCCTATGTTTGTGATCATACAAACCTGAGGATTGATTTTATTTATTCCAAATCTTGACAAGCGTAAAAGTAGTCTTGACTCGTTGCAAACTATATTAATAAACGTAGCGCATAAGAAAAATAGTTTTTGTTCCTTGGTTTATTCACAGAACTAGTAAGGACATGGTGCAAAAACCACACAAATATATTCAAGTACAAATTATTCATTAAAGAAATCGTACCCCTTCAAAACAATAACATAAACAAATGAAACAGCGAAAAAACATGCAGGCCTGGTGGTTGATTATTTTATTTACATTTGCCATCTGTGGATCGGGTCAGGCACAAAGTGAAGAAAAAACTACTAAATCAAACAAGGTCGACATCATCCCTTTGCCCATATTATTTTCTTCTCCCGAAACCAGTTTTGGTTTTGGTGCCCTGGCATCTCTTAGTTTTACTTTAGGCGAAGATCCAGAGACAACCCGAAAGTCAAATGTGCAACCTTACATACTATATACAGTACAGGGCCAATTAGACGCTACTGCTCGGTACACTATTTTTACCAATGAAGAAAAGTATATCATCAACGGAGCACTCTCTTATTTGTTTTTTCCTGAGTTTTATTATGGGATAGGGAACAATCTGCCTGAAACCAATGAGGAATTGGTGAGCTATCGTCGGGTAAGGATTGTCAATCGCGTATTACGCAAGATTTCTAAGAAGCTTTTTGCTGGTTTGCAATACCGTTATGTAGAAATGTTTCAGGTAGAACCCGAAGAAGGCGGTTTGTTGGAAACATCTCGAGTACCTGGTTTTGACGGTTCGCGTATTTCGGGTATAGGAGCCGCCGTGGTGCTTGATAGCCGCGACAATATTTTGAACTCTTCCAAAGGAGCTTATCTCGAAGTTTCCAATTATAACTATTTCTCGGGGTTAGGCAGTGAATTTGACTTTAACACGGTTACGGTAGACCTAAGAAAATACTTTAGGCTGTTTCCTAAGCGAGAACATATTCTTGCGATTCAGGGCTTTGGAAACTTTGTAAGTGGAACGGCACCCTATAAAGAATTATCAGAATTTGCAATGCGGGGTTATTATCGTGGACGCTACCGTGAAAACAATTATTTGAATGCTCAGGTTGAGTATCGTTTACCATTGTTCCAAAACATTCCAGAAGGCCGCGAAAAACTTCCCTGGTACCGACGCTTTGGACTTACAGCTTTTGTCGGCCTTGGCGATGTGGCCAACGAAGTAAACCAGTTTGATTCTAACAACCTTAAATACTCTTATGGTGGAGGGTTACGTTTTAAATTAGACCGTAAAAACAATATCAACATCCGCCTGGATTATGGTTTTGGTAGCGACGGATCTAGCGGGTTTTATTTAGAAATCGGAGAAGCTTTCTAAAAAAAGAGGAATCCTAAGCTTGTAAATGCTTAGGATTCCTCTTTTTATTATTTTCAATAAAAATGATTAGAGTCAATTCCCTAACTGTCCTCCCCTCTTACATCTGCCAACACCTGCTTTGCCATGTTTAGGTTGATGATATATACCACTGTAAACCCTGCTACACCTAATAGTAACACTAAAATCGCCCAAAAACGGGTTTTAGAGTCATTCATCACCAAAGCCAACCATTTATTTGCCATAAATACAAACAAGGCTAGATTGGCAAAACTGAAAATAATCTCACGATAAGTATCCGCATTATTAGCAAAAAGCCGCTTAAACTTGAATTTGCGCAAGAGCGCCAGGTTAGGCGTACCATCCATTACTTCCTTACCAAATATATTGCTACACACCAATGCCTCTCCGTTCAGAATGCCTTGTATACGTTGCTCGACTTTCACCATTTGAATTTCTGCGGTTCTTTTTTGCAAGTGCAGCACTTGCAGTGAAAGCACAAAAGCCATTAACAAAATGGGCAAGATCACCAGAATTTGTTTGGTAGGCAATGGTATTTTGGTGCCAAATAACTCGGTGGTGGGTACTCGTTGTTTATTTTTATGCTGGCTCTCTACATAAGCCCTTACATTGCCCTGATTGAATACAAATGAAGAATCCAGCTTTATTTTTTTCATTACCGAGAGGCTATCTTCATAATTCAGATTTTTGAAAACACCCAACCAGTCCTTTACAATTTTATCATTATTGAGAATTTGCCAGGTTTTATAAGACCATTTCAATGCTTTCGGATGACTACTTTTCATATCCTGCCAAAGCGTTACTTCTTTGTCTTCCTCAAACTTTTTCAATGTTGCCTGAATCGTATCAATCTTCTGGCGACTACGCAATTCTTCATTTACCAATAAGAGGTTAATCTTGGGGTACTTATCCTTTAGCTTCACAAAACGATTACGCAAAAAAGTGGAATCTTCGGTAAACTGACGAATGTATTCAGGCAAGCTTTGCTTCAAGTCTGCAATAATTTGTAAGCGTCCAATATTTGCTAAAGTATCACTCTCTACAATGGCCAACCTTTGCAAACTATCTAACAATTGCTGGGCATTTTGTCGCTCTTCTTGATATTGCTCAATCTGATGTTGGGTTTTGTATAAGGTATCCAGCTCGTTTTTAAGTACTGCTATATCACTGATTACGAACCCTTTATTCAAACGATTTTGATAAAATGAAATGGCATTGGTAGGCGATATTTTGCCTTTGATAGACTTGAGAATGGCCTTCCGATTATTAAAAAAAGTAGAATCGGTACTTTGTTGAAATTGTCGGTAAGATACTGAAGATAAAAATTTGATATTGCTCCCATGAGATGTTTTCCAGGCAAGTAAAGTATCATGGGCTTTTTGCCAAGAAGATGGCTTAAAGTTTTCATTAAAAATCAAGGCTGCAAATACGATCAGAAACAATACTGCGCCAATATTGAACTGCCGAATTTGCAAGGTCAATTCTTTGATATTGTTAATCAAGATATCCCGGCTACGATACAGACCATCCAGTATTTTGTCCTGATCTATCGGGTTTTGAGAAGGAGCATTTTGATTAGCCATAATAGTTTGGTCCACAGTCCATAATTGACTGTTTATAATTTATAAGTTTGAATAATTAGGTATTTATTTAAAGAAAAGATTTTGCCTGCTTTTTTGCAAAAAACCAATCTACTTTACTCCTAAAAACCCAATACTCTAAAGTATCAATTTGAAACGGTACATTAATTATTAGTGATTGTAGCTTACACCCCATTTAACTTTACCAGTTTTGAATAACTAGCGCTCTCTTTCCGCCTTATTTTGTTGGCGTAAAGAAATTTACGCAATGAAGCCGTAAAACCGAAGCTGCAGCTTGCTGCGCTGAACTCTGCCAAAGGCTAAACTGATCACTGAGTGAGGAACGAGCGAATGTTTGATCAGTTTCGGCGTAATGGAGTAGATTTTAGTAACGGCAAAATACAGCGGTGGCTTTTTTTGGTTCCGTCCCACAGGCTGGCTCAACAGTCATCGACTGTTGCCATAGCTAAAGAAAAATGAACGGCTGTTGAGGATAAACAATTTATATTTTATGCTACCCTCTTCTGATTAGTGGTCATTTCTATCACCGTAAACTTATGCAAATGATGAAATGATTTCAGTAAAAAACATGTTCGGTTTTGAAACCATCAACTACAAGCTCTTAGCTAAAAAACCTCTATCTGCCAATTATTCAACTCCTTATCCAAGCCACGCGCATCCCCCGATACTTTGTCTAATAAATCCCAAAAAGCTTTACTATGATTTTTAACCACGGTATGACACAACTCGTGTAAGATAACATAATCGCGCAAATGCTCAGGAATTCGCATCAAATGCAGATTCAGGTTAATTTTGTTATCATAGCTGCAACTTCCCCAGCGTGTTTTCGCATTTTTGATATGCACCGAGCGATACTTGAATTGATGCTGAGCCGCAAATTCCTTTACCTTTTGAGGCAGAAAAACTTTAGCCTCTCTACGGTAAGTTTCTATGATGCAATGACGGATAAAATGTTGTGTATCTAAGCTATAAAAGTCCGTGTTGGGTGGGTAAATAATCTGCAGTTCGGTTTGGTTGGCTTTGGCTCGTAACTCGGTATCTTCTTTAGCAATAAAAACCAGGTCATGATTAAAGGTACGAAACTGGGTCTGGGGAGTAAACTCGGTCAATTTATTTTCCATTTGCTCCATCTTGGGCAAATGCTTAAGAAGCCAGTCTTTCTTTTGCAAAACCAGTTTTTCAGCATTGGCAAAAGTGACTCGCTGTGGTACCGATACTTGTACACCTTTAAAAGGCGCTACTTTAATATTTACACGTTTGGCTCGAGCACTTTTCTTTAGCAACACCTCTCCTACTCCCGGAATAAATACAATTTTCTCAGTCATCTTTTTAAACTAAATAATAGCAGACACACAATATACTCATTATTACGCTTTAAAATGAGTTATTTACACCTTGTGCTCAAGGCTAAATATTCATTACCTGCCAAGCCAGTTGTTGCGATAGTTGTTCAAACTCTTCTAAAGCTTCCTGGGCATCAGGTGTTTGCATTGTTCCTTCATCCATATGTTTCTTGAGTTGGGCTTTGAGGGCTGAGGCTTTTACCAAATTCTGATTGCTTGAGTCGTAGCTCTCAGCATCTAACCCAAACAACTGTTGGAGTATTTCGTCCCAACGTAAATACTTTGGATGAGGCGTATAATTATCTACATGATTTTTACCCGTATAGTACAATTTACGTTCTACCTGACCTTCTTCATTAAAGTATAGCTCTACGATTTCCCAGGGATCAAAACTGGCGGCAATCAAAGGAGAGTGGGTTGCGTAAAAAAACTGAGCACCACTGGCTACCTTACTGTAATAATCGATGGCCATTCGTTGCAAATCAGGATAAAGTGAACGCTCTGGTTCATCCATTAATACTACGGTGTTGCGCATGTTGAGCTTAAACAAAGGAGTAGCTGTGAGAATCACTTGTTTGGTGCCTGTGCTCCACTTGTCATAAGGTACATTATTGCCCGAAAGCGTATTTACCTGTATAAACTTAACCTCTTCACTAAATTTATATTCTGCCCTCGTATTTACTTCTAATTGAAACTGATTCAACACCGGATTGAGCAAATTGCCCAGTGCCTCTAATGGATTAGGGTTTTCGTTTTTCCACTGACGAAACTGTTGTCGCAGATTTTCAATCGGCATATCATCATTCTCTAGCAAAGCTTCCGATATTTGACGGCTGTAATAATTCCGCGCATCTTCGTATTCTTGTAAATCCAATAAGATTGATTTCCACAACTCCAATGGATTATCCGTAGCAAAATTGTAGATCGTCTTAGTTGCCAATTTTTCTCGTTCGGCAATAATCTTCTCCTTCATATTATCACTTGTACGAATGTTTCGGAGCGGGTTTTCTACAGTTTGTTTTTGCAAAATATTGTTGATGCTATCTATGGTTTCTGCTGGAAAATTTACCAGCTTGGTATGGTGTTTATCGTAATACCCTTCCTCTATCAATGCCGTAAAAAAGCTAGGCAAATCTACCTCAAAATCATCGTTTGGATCATAAATCAGGATTTCTTTATTGGCAATAAATACTTCAACTGAACGAAGGTTTTCGAAGTTGGCTTCTATAGAAAAGTTAAATTTTTGAGGAGGCTTTACAGTATACAATTCAGCTTGTGTACCATAAAAAAAATGCATCAGTACTTGATATAATTGATTGAGAATGGTGGTTTTACCAGTACCACTTTGCCCGATCAAACACACCTTATCCAAGGGGTGCCCTGCTTTAGAATGCCCAGCTGGATAAGTCAAATCCAGCTCAAAATCTTTGAATTGTTGAAAGTGGGGAATATTGATTTTACTAATTTTCATAGTTCACCTGCCGTAAATATTGTTTGTTGTTGAAAAGACATAATTTGTACCAAAGCACTTCTAAAAAATCTTCACTGTACTTATAAGCAAATATAAACTTTTTATAAAAAATGAACACGGTTTGTCCGGTGGGCACTGAGAATTATGTATATGATCATGAAAGGCTTCAACATTTTCCTTTTCAATCATTTATACATTCAAAATCAAAAAAAAGTGAAAAACTCAAAAATCTATTTAACACTCCTCTTTGGTTGTTTAATCGCAACCATAAGCTGCAGTAAAAAAGCAGAGGAGATAAAGCCAACAGCTCTTGAAGTAAAAGTGAAAAAACCAGGGCAATTTGGATTAGCTCAAATGACAACAAACCAGCGCATCCGCAAGCAAATAATCAACGGGGTTACATATATCCCAAGTGAGACAATCCAAAAGCCAGGTAAAAATCAAAGAACTACCAATACCGTTAGTTTTGATTTAGGTAATCTTAAAGCAAGCAAAAGCTTCTATTTTATTTTGAGCAATACTGGAGATACTAGCATTACAGATATTACGATTGAATCAAACAATGCTAATTTTGAAGTATTTCCTAAATCAATTGACAAACTTGCCCCTGCTGGTGAATCTAACATAGTACCACTATTAGAAATAGGGGTAATTCATGGTAATCGTTTAAATGGAGTTGGATTTCAAAGTTTATTAGCGATGGGAGATAACTCTGTAGAAATAACTCTAAAAGGAAAAACATTTGGAGAAAATGGTCAAGAAAATGTAGAGTTAAAAGCTCAAATCAAGCTATTTGCCGAAGTGATGGATATTAAAGTATTCAAGGCAGGGAATGAGGTAGATTTAACTAAACCATCGTTTTCCTCAAGTTTTGGAGGACAAGAAAGTGGTCTTGGTTGGGTATGGGGCTATAATGTAGGTAATGATCCTGTCAGCATTGAAAATTCTGGGAATGTAAAAATTGCTTTAGAGATAAATCCTAGTGCACTTAACAGTGATAGTAATCAATATTATACAATTGAAGTTGGGGAAAAACTAGATTTAGGAGAAATCTCGAACAAAGAGTTTAAGTTGTTTGTATTAGATGGCAATGGAACTGTGACTAATTTTGAAAGGTTACGCACTGGTAGTGACGGTAAAGGTTATTTTGTTTTATCTTACCAATAAAATAAATTAACTAAAACGTGATATTTTTAGTTGATTCAAAATAAGGTAAAACCTTACATCTAAAATTCTCATATCACAAAACCAAGAGTTACTAGCGTATTTGCAAATGAGCAAGTACGCTATTTTTTTGAGCAAGGCGGGTTACCTATCTGGTGGGTTTGGTATATAGTCGCGTAACTCAACTCTAGGTTTTGTACAAATGTTAAAATTTTACATTTTTCAAAACCTTTTCAGAAGAGTTGCGTAGGAAATAACGAGAAGGTTAGTTAAAGCGACGATTTTTAAAGTTAAAACACTGAAAAACAACACTTTAAAAATTATTTTCAAAAAAGTTTAAAAAATATTTGGAAAACAGAATCGCTAAACACTACCTTTGCAATGTAAACAAAACGGAGGAATAACTTTCAAAAATGAAATTCTTAAACATACATATCGCGGAACTTGAAACATCTTTTGGGATGGGCAGTCAGGAGGTTGATTGGAGCCGTTCGGGTGTGTTTAAGTCTAAGTATAGATACTGAAATAGAACTATATTAAGATATAAACAGAACCCGAACTCAAAAAAGTTCGGGTTTTTTTGTGCCTAAACCATAAGACTTGACAGGTTTAGCAGCAATCTTACACTGAAAAAGCATTACACAAACTTGTAAAAGTTTAAGATTGTAAAAAAAAAGTTCAAGTCATCACCCAGAATTAAACCGCAAGAACCGATGAAGTTTAACGTAAAATCGAAAGGCAGCAACCAAATAACCAATTACGAGGGAGCTCCAGCCTACAAAATGTCGGCTGCTCTCGAACTCTACTCCGCAGTAGTAACCACCTCGTTGAGCAGAACCTTCTATGAAGGCGACGGAATGAAGCGCATCGAACGGTTACGCAGCCTGATCAAGCGAAATGATCCGCTATTTGTAGCCCAATTAGCAATTTACGCTCGGGAAAAGATGTATTTGCGGGCAGTACCGCTAGTGTTGACAGTAGAGTTGGCCAAGGTACATAATGGGGATGACTTGATCAGCCGATTGGTAAGCCGGGTAATTAAAAGAGCCGATGAAATCACTGAATTGTTGGCTTACTACCAAATGGCAAACCAACGCAAAGATATGAAAAAGCTGAATCGTCTGTCTAAACAGCTTCAGCGAGGTTTGGCCCTGGCATTCAACAAGTTTGATGAGTACCAGTTTGCCAAATACAATCGGGCAACCGAAGTAAAACTGCGTGACGCTTTGTTTTTGGTACACCCAAAAGCAAAGGATGAAGCTCAGCAAGGCTTGTTCAACAAGATTGTAAATGATGGTTTGGAAGTACCTTATACATGGGAAACTCAACTATCGGCACTAGGACAACAAAAGTTTGCTTCAGACGCTGAAAAAGCTTCAGCTTTCCGAGCCAAATGGCAGGAACTAATTGATAGTGAGCGACTAGGCTATATGGCCTTGATGCGAAACCTGCGCAACATGTTGGAAGCAGGCATTAGTACTGAACACCTAAACCGAGTGGCAGAGCGATTGAGTGATCCGGCACAAGTAGCCCGATCTAAGCAGTTGCCATTCAGATTTTTGGCTGCTTATCGTGAGCTCAAAAATGTAAAATCGCCTCGCGTAAGTAAGTTGCTAAATGCTTTGGAAAAAGCCATTCTGGCAAGTGTGCAAAACCTAAAGGGTTTTGATGAGGGTACTGACGTACTAGTAGCTTGTGACACTTCGGGATCGATGTGGCAACCAATTTCACCAAAAAGTTCGGTGCAATTGTACGATGTAGGTCTAGTACTTGGTATGTTGCTACAATCTCACTGTCAGTCAGTTATGACTGGTATTTTTGGAGATACCTGGAAAATTATCAACCTGCCGCAGCAACAAGTTCTGGCCAATGCCGATGCGTTGCGGAGCCGTCAAGGTGAAGTAGGTTACTCTACTAACGGTTACTTGGTAATCAAAGACTTGATCCAAAGAAAGCAAAAAGTAGATAAAGTGATGATTTTCACTGATTGTCAATTGTGGAACAGTAATTACAGCGGTGAATCTATCTCAAAATACTGGGCACAGTACAAAAAGATAGCACCTGAGGCAAAACTATACTTGTTTGACTTGGCTGGATATGGTCAATCGCCACTAGAAATTAAATCAGGTGATGTAGCCTTGATTGCCGGATGGTCTGACAAAGTATTTGAAGTACTAGAAGCACTTGAAAACGGTGAATCGGCGCTGAGCCAGATTCAGAAAACCAATTTATAGATTCCCCTCTCTCCCCCCTACTCGGGTAGAGAAGGGGGGATTTTAAACAAACAAAATCGAGTTAGAAATTACTTTTGGAATGTTGAATATCGATTAGTAGACTCCGAATCTAAATCAGGAAGTTTCAATTCATACTCAAACATTCATAATTAAAAAATGCTATTTCGGAATTATTATGTTCATAATAATTTGAAATTATTGAAATTTCAAAAACAATATTAGTGTGTCTATACACACGAAACGTTCTTTGATAAGTTGTTGATTTATAGAAGTTTCTTGTAGGCAAAATGTTCAAAAGTGAGCATTTGCAAACATTACAAAACAACTCAGAAGCTTGAAATTTAAGAAAAAAGAGTGTCGTAAACGAGGCGTTACTTCGAACTCATAATTCGTCAGTCGCAGGTTCAACTCCTGCCCCCGCTACCAGAGATATATTTTATATAGCGGGGTTACAATCGCTCGTTGCATGTCACCTCTTTTTAAAAAATTGAAGAGGCAAAAATATAAATACCGCGAGCTAGCTTAACGGCAGAGCGCCTGGCTCATAACCAGGAAAGTGGAGGTTCGAATCCTTCGCTCGCTACAACTTTATATTGCGAGTTAGCTTAACGGCAGAGCACCTGGCTCATAACCAGGGAGGTATGGGTTCGAATCTCATACTCGCCACAAGTTCAAATTTTTATATCGCGAGCTAGCTTAACGGCAGAGCGCCTGGCTCATAACCAGGAGAGTGGGGGTTCGAATCCGTCGCTCGCTACTAATTCTAATTTCTATATCGCGAGCTAGCTTAACGGCAGAGCGCATGACTCATGATCATGTATGTGAGGGTTCGACTCCCTCGCTCGCTACTAGTGTGTTTTTGTCTAATTTTTTTCCTAATTATTCTGAGCCTCTATGCAAATATGGCGAGCTGGCTAAGTGGTCTAAGGCGCTTGAATCATAATCAAGATATCGCAGGTTCGAATCCTGCGCTCGCTACTGGTTTTTGTAATGTGTTTGGAGGCAGCTCAGAGTTGTAAAAACTTTGTTTAAGTATCTGTCTTTCAAGACGCAAGAGTGTCGTAGAGGGGTGATTTTTCATTCCTCTCTTCTGACCTCTTAGCTATAAACTTAAAAAATTGGAGTGTCGTAGAAGAGTCTTACTTCGATTGCAATTCGAGTGTTCTTCGGAACGTGCAGGTTCGAGTCCTGCCATCAGTCAGCAATGATTTTGATGTGGCGGAATTGGTAGACGCGCTATGTGACTTTTCGCTGGTTACCTCCTATAAATTTAAAGCTTAAAAGTGCCGTAGAGAAGTGTTACTTCGTTCGCATTCCCGAAACGGAATCACGGGTTCGAATCCCGTACGCATAAGCGTTGGTCGAGTGGCTGAAGACACGAATAATTACAGTCACTTCTCGTTTGTTGCCTTTAAAATTCTATAAAGAAATTGAAAATAAGAGAGTGCCGTAGAGTAGCGTTACTTCGCTTTTCACGCCGGAAACGCAGGTTCAATTCCTGCACAGAGCCAGGCTCTGTTCGTCTAGTGGCCAGGACACCGTAAACAGTCGCTGTTCGCATGTCGCCTCATTTATTTTCAAATAAGAAAGAAAAGAGTGTCGTAAGATAGTGTTACTTCGCTGGGACAGGGAGTCGCAGGTTCGAGTCCTGCTTGTCGTCCAAAATAATGATATGACGGCAATAGTTCAGTTGGTTAGAACACCTGTATATAGTCACTTTCTGCTTGTAACCTCTTTATTTTTAAACGCTTAGAATAAAATTTAATCATTCATAAATCAAAAAACACGACAATATGCTAAGAGCAAGACTAAAATATCAACATCCTCCCTAAGCACCTCTTAGGGGGATTTTAAAAACTCAAAATGAATATTGATGTGTGTATCAGTTGACAAATGGTGGAGTAGCCTAGAGGCCAAGGGCACCTGGTTTACATCCAGAAGATCGTAGGTTCGAATCCTACCTCCACTACCAGATTTAACAACAATATGACGAAGTGGCCAAGTGGTTTTAAGGCAACTGGCTACTATCCAGTAGATCGCAGGTTCGATTCCTGCCTTCGTCTCTCAGAAATTAAATGAATAAGATCAAACTAAACAACAAACTGTAAATGGTGGAGTAGCCTAGCGGCCAAGGGCGCCTGGTTTACATCCAGAAGATCGTAGGTTCGAATCCTACCTCCACTACCAGATTTAACAATAATACGACGAAGTGGCCAAGTGGTTTAAGGCAACTGGCTACTATCCAGTAGATCGCAGGTTCGATTCCTGCCTTCGTCTCTCGGAGATTAAATGAATAAGATCAAACTAAGTAACAAACTGTAAATGGTGGAGTAGCCTAGTGGCCAAGGCACCTGGCTTACAACCAGACAATCGTAGGTTCGAGTCCTACCTCCACTACTAAACTGTTAAATATCAGATTGTTAATGGACTAAATAAATGGAGAAGATCAAGACCATTTTTGACCGAAACTGGGAAACTAACCGAAAGGTATGCCCAACGCTAGTGGTAGATTTTGATTTTAAAAATGCCACAGCCACCGAAAAACTGGATGGTATGAACATTCGGCTTACGGTAAGAAAAGGAACCATCGTACGTGTAGAAAAACGACGAAACCCCAGTAAGGTTCAAAAGCAAAAAGGGATTGTTGATCCTTGGTATGTAGATGCCGATGCGTTTAGCACCGAAGACAAGTGGATTTTTAATGCAGTAAAAAACACAGATTTTTCCGCGGTACCTGACGGCGAATGGTCAGCCGAGGCTATCGGGAAGAATATTCAGGGAAACCCCTTGAATTTAGAAAATAATCAGGTGTTCATTTTTTCATTGCCAACATGGCGTGAAAAAATCACCTTGACAAATGTGCCCAATACTTTTGAGGGCTTGAAGGAATGGTTACCCAAACAAAAAAGTGCCTTGAACAGGCAAGTAGGCATCGAAGGTATTGTTTGGCATCACCCAAATGGGGAGAAGGTAAAAATCAAAGTAAAAGACTTTGATTTTCAATGAGTTAAATTGACATATTTTGAACACTAATATCAACGACCAATACAACGACACTGGCTGGCCGAGGAGTCAAAAAGTGCGGTATCTGACTGAAAATGTATTGGTCAATTTGTGGGACTAGTTTATCCGGCGAAAACTCCCGTCTTGCACGCGGAAGAGAACGGTTCGAATCCGTTGTCCTACACTAACACTATGAATATTAGTATAAATGATCAGTATCCCGAAAGGGAACTGGTCAATTTGTGGGACTAGTTTATCCGGCGAAAACTCCTATCTGGCTGATAGAAGAGAACGGTTCGAGTCCGTTGTCCTACACCAACACTATGAATGCTGTTAAATAAGATCAGTGTACCGAAAGGAAGCTGGTCGATTTGTGGGACTAGTTTATCCGGCGAAAACTCCCGTCTTGCACGCGGAAGAGAACGGTTCGAGTCCGTTGTCCTACACTAGTCATTGGTTAAACGAACCAATGGTTTTTGAGTGATTATTTCAAGATCAATGGAGTGTCGTAGATGCGTCATACTTCGGTAGAGTCGCTATTGACTATGAAACTGAGCATTAGGCTGACACATCGTTCATTACCTCTTTTGACTGTAGAAATTATCACCGCAAAGTTCTTTGAAAGTATGAATGGATGAAGGAGTTTCAGTAATTTATTTAGAAAATGTTACTTAGTACACTGTCAACTAAATACCTTATGGTTTCTTCGGTTTCTTTTGCCCCCTGACTTCTCTTAAAAAATATCGCGTAGCTGGTTGCTATGCTCAATTTTTAAAGATCATCAGTGAATAAAATAACCTCGAAGCAATCAACAACTTATTTAATTAACAGTGTACTTAGTGGAATCTAAATTACTAAACTACTGATTTTGAGTGTCGTAGACGAGTGTTACTTCGGCTCATAACCCGGAGGCAATGGGTTCGAATCCCATACCCGCTACTATTTTTTGTATCATCGAATAGCGGGATAGAGTAAAGGTAGCTCGCCGTAAAAAGTCACTTTTCGTTTGTTACCTCAAGCTTTATAATCAGTAAAAAAATAAGAGTGTCGTAAATAAGCGTTACTTCGTAAGTTCGATTCTTATTAGGGGCCCCAAGTTTAAATAAATGGCCCCTAGCTCAATTGGTGAGCAAGCGTTTGTTGATTGTTACCTCTTTTTATTTCTCTATAAAAAACAAAGGTGTCGTAGATCAAGGATACTTCGTCACATGTTGGATTCAAAAACCGATGATGGTCATTCAGACCTTGGTCGATTGTCACCCTTTTTACTCACTAGCAGTAAATTTTGAATGATTAATAGATCAAACTCCTAAATCAGTGTTCTTTTAAGGGCTAAAATTAAAGTAAAATTTGCGTGAAAAGAGAAGAAGTTCGAGGCGCTAAAAACAAGCATAGCCTTAGCTACGTGAGTTTTTTGCAACGAAGAAATTCAAATCTTTTTATCAAATATACCCTAAGCTTTAGTCTTAATAGAACACCAAGAAAGTGCCGTAGAGCAGACTTACTTCGTAACTATAACGGTCCTAAGGTAGCGTAACTCGAGCGATCGAGCAAGCGAAGTTGGGTTAAAAACCAACCAGGCAAAATGCGCACAAGTGGTAGTACACTGTGGCGAAAGTCTCCTTTCGTTTTATAAATGAAAACGAGATGTCGAATTGCCGGCTCAATGCCCTAAGGTTTCTTCCTTATAGTATAAGGGTAGAAAGCTGGGTAAAAGCGACGGTGTTCTGCTATTCATTTAGCAAGAACCCATTTGTTTGCTCGCCTGTTGCCTTTCTTTATTAAAAGACGTTGAAGGTGAATTGGTTACACCACTGCCGTGCCTTTGATGAAAATCAGACAAACAACTAGCAAGAGCGGGTTCGAGCCCCGTCAACGTCTCTCTTAAAATTTCCCTTCTCAAAAGTCTCTTCTGACTTTTTACTAAGCCTTCATCCAGCTTTTTGTAATGTATAGAGCCGTGGACAGGTTGGTTTAAGTCGTCTGTCTTCTCTGATGAAAATCAGGCAAACAACCAGCAAGAACGGGCTGGAATCCCGTCGGCTCTACTATCAAATAGCCCTGAAAGCAAACTGGTTGCGCTACTTGTCTTTCGAACAAGTGATTGCGGGTTCGAATCCCGTCGGGTTTACTCAAGGTATTGAAGGTGAATTGGTTACACCACTGCCGTGCCTCTGATGAAAATCAGACAAACAACTAGCAAGAGCGGGTTCGAATCCCGTCAATGCCTCTAAATTTCAAATACTCTGGACTTGTAGCATAGCGGCGAATGCACCCGGCTGTCTACCGGAAGAGCGAGGGTTCGAATCCCTTCAAGTCCGCTAAATGATTAATAAAATGGCCCTGTAGACGAAAAGAGCAAAGTCAACTGCCTTTCCAGCAGTTATGTGCGGGTTCGAGTCCCGTCAGGGTTACAATTATAAGGCATTGAAGGTGAATTGGTTACACCACTGCCGTGCCAAGGCAGAGTCTGCGGGTTCGAATCCCGTCAATGCCTCTAAAATGAATAATACTAAAAGCAAATCGAGGCTGTGGACAAGTGGTTTAAGTCGTCTGTCTTTCACGCAGAAGATCGCGGGTTCGAATCCCGTCAGCCCCACAATTATAAGGCATTGAAGGTGAATTGGTTACACCACCACACTTCCAATGTGGAGACTGCGGGTTCGAGCCCCGTCAATGCCTCTAAAATGAATAATACTAAAAGCTAATTGAGGCTGTGGACAAGTGGTTTAAGTCGTCTGTCTTTCACGCAGAAGATCGCGGGTTCGAATCCCGTCAGCCCCACAATTACAAGGCATTGAAGGTGAATTGGTTACACCACCACACTTCCAATGTGGAGACTGCGGGTTCGAACCCCGTCAATGCCTCTCAGACCTGTCAGTTTTTTGAAACCTGACAAGTCTACAGTAAGCGAGAACTGAGCGGTTCTTATTTAGAGTACGGTACACGTTGTTATTCCGAACAAATAACGAAGACAGGTTCGACTCCTGTGCTAGACTAAGATTAGCTGCTTATTTATCTCTTTTTAAATAACATATAAGATTGACGATCAAGCTTTTGTGAATAATATTAAGATAAATAAAGAAACAAAAGAACTGAATGGGTTTTGCCTTGTTCTTCCAAACAACAGAAATCTGCCTCGAAAGCAGAATAAAGCAAAATGATACCTGTTCGCCTATCTTTTTTTCTTAACAACCGGACTCATAGCATAGTGGCTTAATGCAGTCGGCTGTCGCCCGAAAGATCGTGGGTTCGAATCCCATTGGGTCCGCCATTGGAAAGTAAAAGTGATTACAAAGAAATAAAAAGAACTAAGTGGTTCTTGGTCAGAGTCTGGACAAGGTTCTATGCTCAGAGCAAAGAAAGGCAGGTTCGATTCCTGCGCTGATGAAGGTTAGCTACTTATTGATCTTTTTTTAATAATCTGGACTTGTAGCATAGCGGTTTAATGTACCCGGCTGTCTACCGGGGGATCGTGGGTTCGAATCCCATCAAGTCCGCTAAAAAAACTAAGTATACTAAACCTGACAGATTTCAGGTCTGAAAAGTAACTAAAGAAATCAGAGAACTGAATAGTGTACAAATTGGCGTGGTCGCCGAGGTGGTTTTCCTACCACTACCCGCAAGGTTCGATTCCTTGACCTGTAGCTTGGCTATTCATCTATCTCTTTTTTAAAGAAACTAAAAATCAATGGTTTAACCCCCGAAATAAAGCAAGGGAAAAGAAAGAAAACTAACGGTAAAAGAACTTAAAGATAACAAAGAACTGAGTGGTTCTTAATTAGAGTATGGTACACGTGATATGCCGATAACATTACAGGTGGGTTCGATTCCCACGCTAAATAAGATCAGCTGCTCCCCTATCTTTTACCAAAATATCAAGCTTAACAGGTTGAAAAACGGATAAGCTTGCACTGGACTCATAGCATAGTGGCTTAATGCAGTCGGCTATTGCCCGCACCGATGAAAATCGGTTTAGCAAATAAGACAGGTGGGTTCGAATCCCACTGGGTCCGCCCTAAATGAAGAAAACAAAAAAGAACTGAATGGGTTTTGCGATGTTCTTCCTAACATGAAGGTCTGATTTTGATTCAGAATGTAGCAAAATAATGCCTGTTCACCCTTCTTTTTAAAAATACTCAAAAAAAGAGAAGCAAAAAAAAGAGAACTAAGCGGGTTCATCGTGATTTGCCTATCACACAGAAAAGAATCGATGAGTTATCCCTGCTTACTTATCTCATTTTTTAGAAAACACTATGAGCCAAAGAAAAAAGAAAATAAGAAGTCGGTTTCGTGAAGAAGTATTCAAAAGAGATGGATACAAATGTGTGTTTTGTGATGAAGTTCATCAGCTGGATGCACATCACATTACCGATAGAACCGAAATGCCCAATGGGGGATATGTCAAAGAAAATGGCATTACTCTTTGTGCAGATCACCATATGATGGCAGAACAATTTCATATAAGTGGAGGCACAAAATGGGTAGCTCGTATGCACCCCGAAGATTTGTACTATAAAATTGGGTCATCTAAGAAATTGGCTCTCCAACAATCGCAATTGTTGGAGCAAAAACTTTAAGAGCTAGAAGCATCATCCGATTTGGTTGATAACCTACGAGTCGATTGATCCCGAAAGCTTTACGAACATTGAACTAACTAATTTTTAAACTAAATAAACCAATGGACAAGCAAACTATCAATCAATTGATTAAGCAGGTTGTGCAAGACCAAATGCCTTTGACCGAGGCATCGCACAACACTTTGCTAGAGCACAATCGGATGCTGTACGCTTCTTTGCTAAACCTACCGGGTTTGAGTGCTGAAGATAGTATGCAAATCATCCAAAGATTGTTGGCTGTAACGGAACAGGGTGGGCGATCAGTTTCGCTTGAGGTCAAAAAAACTGAAGATCGTCTCATTGCCGAAGTATTACCATTTTTGGAGGTGTCTAAGGTTTTAGAAGGCTTCAAACAGTTGGTAACCCTTAAGGTAAATAACCAACGAACTGCTAACTGGATCAAGAGCTATATTTTGGGTGCTCCCCAACTAGAGCTTTGGGCAGTAAGCTACCGTAACACCCTGGCGAAGCTATTGGTACACGCTATGGGTAAGCAAGTGGCACAGACTTGTTTGCACTTTATGGAAACTAAAAAGGGCAAACGTAGTGATCACCAGGCTGCTTACCTGGACAAAAATGTGTACCGATTTAAAGGCGAAAATAGTCCCCTGTTTGTAAAAGATGTGTTGCTGTTTTTGTTCGGGAAACTGAAGAAAACACAACACGAAAAACTAAATGCTTACTTGCAGGCACGAAAAAACCTGAACGATGGTAAGGGCTTGCCTTACGGTGTATTGCGAGGAATCGCGGCCACTTTCCATCCCAAAACAGAAGCTTCTCAGGTGAGACGTTTGGCCGGAAAGAATAAAGTAAAACGTGAGTTTATTGTAGGAGGCGAATTGGTAGAAGCTAATTCTACGAATTTGGTAGACCGTATCCGTAAGCAGTATCTGGAGAGCACGCCAGATGAGTGGGTGGCACAAAAAATCCTGGCAGAAGCCAGCCGTTTGCCACATTGGGACGCCAAAGTAGCGTTGATTTTGGATACTTCTTACTCTATGCTTGGTTTTGGAGCGCGTATGTACAACAACTTGTCCATCGCGACTGCCCTGACTCAAGTTTTGGAGAAGCGTACCTCTAACATGAAAATAGTACAGGTAGGAAACCAGCACGAAACTGAGTTCCCGCAGGCCCAGGGAGTTACCAGTCTGGCCGAAGGAATCTTAGAAGCCGTGACTTACCAACCCGATGCAGTTTTGGTGATTAGTGATGGATACGAAAATGTGGAACAAGGTGATACCGAAATGGTATTGCAGGGGTTGAAAAACCTGGGAATGGATATTCCTTTTGTACACGTATTACCAGCCTTTACGGTACGTGAAGCTTACGAGCATCGTCAACCGTTGGGCAAGGATGTTCCATTGATGCTAGAAACCGGAGAAAGAGGTTTTATGCCTACCTGGTTGAACATACAGTTTGCGCTACAACCCGATAATATCGCGGAAGTATTGCAAAATTCGATGCAGTCATTTTTGAATTAAGATTAAGGAATTATTGAATGGCTAAATGGCTGAACCGAGCCTCTGGCGAGCTCAACGAAGTTAATTGTTAGCTGGTTGTGTAATGCATTGCATAGCCATTTAACAATGAAGCCATACAGCAATAAATTTTTCCCTAACTAAAAATATTTGCAGTCATGAAAATGAATATCTGGAAAAAACTGACCGATGAATCGCAGACGCAGGTAAAAGAAAACCAGTTGGCGCGATTGCTTAAGGGACGAAAGGTAGGCCAACCCCTACGCTATGGTCACTTGGGTATGATCCCGCTGTTTGACAGCGAATGCGGTGCAGGTCATTATGCTTTGCCAGAGACTGCCTTGTCTTTGACCAAAGTAACTACTTATGGACAAATGATCCTGAAAAATGCAGGAGATCGTCCAGCGATTGTGCCCTTGAATTTGGGTTACTTTCAATTGGGTGCACAAAATCACGCCATGTGTACTTCCTGGATCTTGAGTGCTGGCGAAGAAAGAGAATTTAAGGATGCGTGCTGTATCCAGGAATCTCAGGGGGGATATATTAAGGAGTCTGACGACCGATTTATTGTATTACCTCACAGTTTGCGAAAAATGGCCCTTGAGCTAAAAGGCAAAGAAGAGTATGGTAAGTTGTGGAAATCTATCTCGACTTTTAATACTGAAGTAGGTTTGAAAGCACGTGGTCACCTGGATGAACTAAAGCAGGCCTACCAGCCTGAGTTACTTCAAACAGTGTATCACCTGGAGCCTCAGCCTGGCCAAACAGGTGCTATTTTCTTGCTTAATGGAGAGGTTGCTGGAATAGAACTAGCTCCTGATGCCGCATTCTGGGCAGAGCTACATACACCTTTGGTGATGTACTGCTACGCACCGTTGCGTTTGATGGAAGCCCACGCAAACCGTGCTCCAAAAGATGGAGAAGCATTGGATATCAATGACTTAACTTCACTAGAAGCACTAAAAGGACGTTATGAAGCATTGCAGCAGCGTCGTTTGCGAAATGCTGAAGCTACCTTGATCGATTTGGCTGAGGTAGATTTCAAATCGCAAAAAGAACAAGAAAACAAAAGTGACCGATTGTTCACGGTTCGTGCTGGTGCTTTTGCTGGACAAATGGTGATGAAAGGAAACCAGGTTGCTTATGCTTCCTTGTTTAATGAAAAAGTCGCGATGGTTTAAAGATGATTAATAGTCAATTATATATGTGCTCTTAGAATAAAACATATTCTTAGCACTGAGTTGATAGTTGTAAATTAATTATTGAGCCATTTGCACTTGAATAAAGATTAGAGAAAAAGACCAATGACAATAGATAGAATCGTGAAAGCCTGGAGTTTTTAGCTTCAGGTTTTTTATTGATTTGTTACGGTCTACTAATGATTGACTATCAACGAAAAATGAAATACGCACAAATAACCAAAAGATATTACCCTAATAACAAAGCGGTAGAAAACCTGGTGTGGAGGTTAAGCAGTGGTACTTTGCCTCAGTCAGAATGGGGACATGAAGCACGGCTGACTTTGATTTTGTGGGCGGTGCGTCAATACGATCGCCACGAAGCGGTACATTTTATTCGAGAAACTTTCAAAAAATATTACCGCAAAACATTGGGTTTTGTAGCTACCAAAAACAAAGGGCATCACGAAACAAATACTTTATTCTGGACTTGGATTGTCAGAGGTTTTGCCCAAGCAAACGATGAAGAACAAAGCCTGGCTGATTTAGCCAACGATTTGATTAATAGCGAGTTGGGAGATGAGTACTTGATTGATGAATATTACTCATCGGCTACTCTTCAATCTGAGGAAGCACGTTTGTATTGGGTACAGCCTGATTTACAGTCTTTGGTATAAACCAGGATATGTATTAAAAACTCCGAACATCGATGGATGATTTCTCTAAAACCATTCATCGGTGTTCATTTTTAAATTATTGATTGCCTTCTTAGCTCAACTGGCAGAGCGTTCTATGGCTAGAGGAAAGGTGTAGGTTCGAATCCTGCAGAGGGCTCTTCTAAAAATATAAGGGTGTCGTAGTTAAGACATACTTCGTGGTCCTGGCTGAATGGCGAGGCATTTTGGTAGTAAAATATCAAAAAAATCCGGGTTCGATTCCTGGGGACTACTCCGGGCGTGTAGGCGTCCACTTTTTATACTGTGTTTTACCGTTTGTTACCCCTTTTTTTGAATAGTTTAGTTTACATAAAACTTATCTCATCTTTTAAGAATGGCTATAAAATGAGTGTCGTAGAAAGAAATTACTTCGGGGTCTTAGCTCAAGGGCAAGAGCAGTTTTAGTTGTAAAACTAAAAAAGGCGGGGGTTCGAGTCCCTCAGATCATATTTCGTTCGTTTGTTACCTCATTTTTCTTCATTCCCTCCTAAGTTTCTTATCTGAGAGTTTCGATAGACTACTTTATTTGTCCCTTTTTATTGTTTTCCGATAACATTTTATCGGTAGTTTTGTTAAGTTTGTTGACCTGGTTCAAGTATTTTGAACTATTCAATAATGAATTAATTCTTAGGTAAGTGTTTTTAATATAATGAATCGTACCCATTGTTAATAGGTAAGGGCAATGGATTAAAAATTTTAAGGGAGAAAACTTTCTTATCCAACAACTATAGCTTCATACGATCTTTTACTTTGGCTGACATATATTCTCCTTTTATAAGGTTACGTCTGTAACAATAGCGCAAATACATCTTTTCTTTATCAGGAATAGCTTAGTTTATCTTAGCTAACATAAAAACAATAATCTCATAGTTGACTCTCGGCATATGGCCTATGGCTTTTGTCGTGCATTAAAAAACGGTCGTCGTATTTACTAATATGAAAAAAGTAAATGTATTTAAGGGGTATCGATTGATATTGTGGGTGTTTTTATCAGTGGTGTTGATTACTGCCTTAATTTTAGTTTTTGTACAGTTTCAGAGCAGGGTAGTTCGCGAGCAAGAACAGATAAAAACACAAGTAAAGGAAAGCATTGCAAATATGGAGGTTCTTTTGGGCAAAGCCAGAAATGGCTTGTACGCAACCCGAGATGAGCTAGAGTTTTATTTGAATAACGAAGAAGCATTGGCAACAAGCCCACTATTTGCTTATGCTAAAGAAGATAGCAGTCAGCAGTTTTTTCATTTTGACAATCTCCCAAAAAAATTTCAAACACAGGCTGGCAACCTTACTGGACTAGGCCGTTTACCCAACGACCAACCAGCTATGAAGCAAGCCTTAAATGCTACCATCAATGTAAGCCCTTTGTTACATTCTATTATGCAAAACAACTCAGGAGCTACATTGGCCTACGCTTTTTTTCGCAAGAAATCTTTTATAAACCTCCACCCTTTTATCCCTTCCAAAGATTTTCGTTTTAGCCCTGAGCTATTAAAGTTGAGCTATACAGCCTACCCTAAATCTAATCCCAAAGATAAAACCAAGAGATCGGTAAAATGGACGGATATTTATCAGGATGATGCAGGAAATGGGTTGATGCTGTCGGCTTATATTCACTTTTTCATCAATAATCAAGAAGAGGGAATTATTGGGTTGGATCTCACGATTGATTCATTGAATGCTACCATTGCCCGTTCGCAACGTGCATTGGGTACTTTGTTTGTTACTACGCATAACCAGGATTTGCTCGCTCATCCTCAGCTTATTTCTTCCAAAGATAGTATTCTCAAGGTAGCAACTGCTTTTCCAAAAAGCATAAAGGAGCGTGCAGCTAAAAACTACTCGAGCTACAAACCAAGCCTATTTATTACTGAAGGTAATTATTGGATTTATTCAGAAAACATCCCCTATACTTCCTGGAAAATCACTTATTTGGTCAATTATTGGGATATCTATTTGAGTATTTTCCGAGACCTCGCCCTCAATACTATTTTTATTTTAGGTACCATTTTCATTCTACTGTTTTTCACCAATCGTTATGCTCAAAAAAGGTTTATATCTCCTGCGATGTCATTGGTAGATCATATTCAAAACGAACACGCCAACCAGCCTTCCAAAGCGTACAAAGTACCTCAACAATGGCAACATTGGTTTAAAGTAATCTCGAAAATATTTACAGATAATCGGTCTTTGGTAGAGGAGCTCAAAGTAAATAATGAGGAATTGGAATATAAAGTAGCCAAAAGAACCAAGGAGGTAACTACTCAAAACGAAGAGTTGCGCCAAAATCAGGAAGAAATTACCACGCAGCGAGACTACATCGCCACCCAAAATAAAAGCTTAAAACAAAAAGAAGAAAAGATTCAACAAAGTCTTAGGGCTGCTCTCACCATTCAGCATGCGGTACTACCTGCTGAAAATAAATTCAAAGCGTTTTTTTCAGATTATTTCGTCATATATCGTCCCAAAGATGTGGTGTCGGGTGATTTTTACTGGTTATGGCAAAAAAGCCCGGAAGAGCTCACGATTATGGTAGGAGATTGTACTGGTCATGGAATACCCGGAGCATTTATGACAATGATTACCAGTACGTTACTCGATCGTATCACGCGCATCAACAGGGTAGAAAATCCTGCGACTATACTGAGTAATCTACATACTGAAATCAAAAATGTACTTCGACAGGAAGAAACCAATAGTAACACTGGCTTGGAGGGTATTGTATTGTGTATGAAAAAACAAGACAATGAATATACCTTAACCTATGCCGCAGCACGTAACCGTGCATTTTTTATTACTCCTAATGATCCAGAGATTCAGACGCTGGAGTCTAGTCGTAGCTTTATTGGTGGTACTGGCAAGAAAAGTCGACATTTTGCTAATTACACGATTACGCTTCCCCAAGGTACTTTGATCTATTTGGGGAGTGATGGTTATGCTGATCAAAATGATGTAGATCGCAAAAAAATTGGCCGCCAACGTTTAAAAAAGGTGTTGCAAGAAGCCCATCAAAAAGAGTTGGCCGAGCAACAGCAATATATGGAGACATTCCTGGAAACACACATGAAAGATACCGATCAGCGGGATGATATTTTGTTGATTGGGTTACAGCTTTAGGCTTGTATTTCTTGCATAATGGCACTTATTCATTCTCTGATAACACGTTGTATATTTTTTTGTCAACTTTTATAGATTTTTAGTAACAACTTCACCAGTTTTTAGTTGAATCGATAATTACTTTTTTATCTGATGGAAAGTTTTTTTAGTATAAGTAAATTACTATCTTTCTATTCATATCTTCTTAACCAAGAAAACAACAGTAAGTAGTAGCAAGTCATAACAGCATATTCCTTTGCCCCAAAGCAAACAATTTTAATAGCACGACTCCTTTGGCAAAACAGTTCTAATATACTTTTTAATGTAATCACAAGCGCTGACACCAAAAACAGTTTCGCATTGACGTCGAAATGTGAACAACTCATTGATAGCACCTGGTATTTTTTTTCGAAACAGCGAACGGTTATTATAACTATGAAAAAAGTGAACGTTTTCAAAGGATATCAACTCATTCTATGGGCATTCCTGTCAGTAGTATTGGTGACTACTTTGGTATTAGTGTTTATACAGTTTCAAAGTAGAGTAGCACAAGAACAAGAGCAGGTAAAAACTCAAGTGCAGAAAAATATATCGAGCATGAATGTATTGCTCGAAAAAGCTAATATGAACTTGTATGCATTGAGAGATGAGTTGGAATTCCATTTAAACAACCCAAAATTAAGCAATCAAAACCCGTTGATTGAATTCCTCAAGAGTGATTCTGTCCAACAGAATTATCATATGGATGCCTTGCCTGATTCTTTGCAAAAAAAGCTAGGAAACGTCACTGGTATAGGTGACCTAACAAAGCTGTCCAATCATCACCAAAGATCTATCAATGCTGCTTTGCATATAAATCCTTTATTACGCACTTCGCTCAAAAACACCTCAGGCGCAACGCTTTCGTATGTGATATTTTGGAATGACTCTCTTTTCAATTTACACCCATTTTTACCTTCCAAAACCTTTAAATTAACGAAGGAACTAATCGAACAAAACAAAGAAATATATAATGAAGTAGGCCCTAAAAAAAATCCGGCAAGAAAAGTAAAATGGACACAAATTTATAAAGATGAGGTAGGACACGGCCTAATGACTACTGCTTATATTCCCTTTTTCAGAGGTCATACGCTTGAAGGTGTTTTAGGGCTTGACCTCACGCTTGACTCATTGAACCAGGTAATTGGTAGCTCTCAAAGGAAACTGGGGTCTATCTTTGTGACCACCAACAATCAAAAACTACTGGCCCACCCAAATTTAGTTTCTTCTACCAGTGATTCTATTCTCCCTGCACAAGCAGCATTTCCTGTTAAGATTCAAAAAGATGTTCAACAAGGGTATAGCCAATACTCTAGTCATACTTTTACACAGCTAGGCAATTATTGGGTTTATTATCAAAACATTCCCGAAACTCCCTGGAAGATAGCCTATGTGGTAAACTACTGGGACATTTATATGAGTGTATTTGGTGACATTGCGGTGAATACTATCTTTATTATTGTTATCATTTTTGTATTACTGTTTTTCACTAATCGTTATTCTCAGCGAAGATTTATTTCTCCTGCAATGTCGTTGGTAGAGCATATTCAAAATGAGCATGCCGAGCAACCTGCTCAGGCATATAAGGTGCCACAACAGTGGCGGCATTGGTTTGAGGTAATCTCATCTATCTTTGCCGACAACCGACAATTGGTAGAAGAACTACATATTCACAATGAAGAACTGGAATACAAAGTAGCAAAACGGACAAAAGAGGTTACTACCCAAAATAAGGTGCTTTTACAGAACCAGGAAGAAATCACGAGTCAACGAGATTATATTGCCAATCAGAATAAGCAACTCAAACGTAAAGAAAAAAACATCCAGCATAGTCTCAATGCAGCACTTACGATTCAACAGGCAGTATTACCCAGTGATCAAAAATTTCGCGATTTTTTTGAAGATTACTTCATCATTTTTAGACCTAAAGATGTGGTATCGGGTGATTTTTATTGGTTATGGCAAAAAGGCCCTACCGATATGATGCTGATGGTGGGTGATTGTACCGGACACGGTATTCCAGGAGCATTTATGTCAATGATTACCAGCACTTTGCTAGATCGTATTACTCGTATTAATAAGGTAGAAGACCCTGCTGGTGTTTTGAGCAATTTGCATACGGCTATCAAAAAGGTGCTACACCAGGAAGAAACCAATAGTAATACAGGTTTGGAGGGTGCCATCATTTGCCTAAAAAAACACACCAATGACTATCAACTTACTTTTGCCTCCGCACGGAGTCAGGCTTTTTACATCACACCAGATCGTCAGGAAATACAAGTATTGGATTGTGATCGGGACTTTATAGGTGGGGTGGGTCAAGCAGATCGTATTTTTTCAAATACTGTAGTAAAATTACCCATCGGGTCACAAGTTTATTTGGGTAGTGATGGTTACGTGGATCAAAACAATGTAAAACGAAAAAAAATTGGGCGTAAGCGTCTCAAAGAACTTTTTACCAAAATTCACTCACAAAAACTACCTGACCAAAAACAACACTTACAATGTTTTCTGGAAGAGCATATGACCAATACCGACCAACGAGACGATATTGTGCTAATAGGGCTCAAATTATAATTTTATATGGTTTGATTTTCCTGAAATATTCAACCCTATAGAAGTTCTTTTATTTTTCGCCATTTTGTGTAACAACTTGTACAATTATTTGTTACAATAGTTAAACATTTGATGTAATCTTCCAGCTAATGCAACTACAACTCCACAACAAAGCTCCCATGATAAAAGTGTAGACACGCACTTGTTATATAATACCACTACTATTAGCCTGCGATTCATCATTGATTAAACGTGCCTTAATTAATAGCAAGAATTAGTTTTTCAAAACAGCTAACAATTATTACAATTATGAATAAGGTGAACGTATTTAAGGGATATCGCCTCATTTTATGGGCATTCCTATCGGTCGTATTGGTCACTACCCTTGTATTAGTTTTTGTACAATTTCAAAGCAGGGTTACCCGCGAACAAGCACAGATTAAAACTCAGGTACAAAAAAGCGTTTCGAGCATGAATGTATTGCTTGAGAAAGCGAACAGCAATCTAAATTCGCTTCGTAAAGCAGTAGAATTTCATCTAAATCATCGGCAAGTGATCACGCAAAATGCTTTGCTGCGTTACCTGCAAGAAGATTCTACAGGCAAGGCTTTTCACATGGATGCACTTCCTGCTGAATTACAAAAGAAGGTAGGAAATATCACTGGACTCGGTACTTTAGATACCAGCCATTCCATCACCCAACAATCCCTCAATGCGGCCTTAAGTGTAGGGCCTTTGTTGCAGGCGGCAGTAGAAAACACTTCGGGTGCCACCTTAGCATATGCAGTATTCAATCATCAAAAGTTTATAAACTTATATCCTTTTATCCCTTCCAAAGATTTTACGCTCAGTCAAGATGTATTGGATCACAATGCAGAAGTGTATACCGAAGTAACTCCTCAAAATAATCCCAAAAGAGCAATGAAGTGGTCAAAAATTTACCAGGATTAAGTGGGTCATGGATTAATGATCACAGCTTATCTTCCTTTTTTCAAGAATGACCAGTTTGAGGGTATTTTAGGGCTTGACCTCACGTTGGATTCGTTGAATGCCATCATTCAACAATCACAACGCAAGGTGGGTACGCTATTCGTTACCACCAAAAATCAACAACTATTGGCGCATCCCAGGATTGCTTCGGCAACTCAGAAAACCATTCTGTTCACCAAGGCAGCTTTTCCTGAAAGTATTAATACTTCGGCCCTGAAGAATTATCCAACTTATACCACCAATACTTTTGTACAAGAAGGCAACTACTGGATATATTCTGAAAGCATTCCGCATACTTCCTGGCGAATTACTTATTTGGTAAATTATTGGGATATCTATCTGAGGGTTTTTCGGGATGTGGGCATCAATACAATGTTTATTATCCTGACTATTTTTGTGCTATTGTTTTTTACAAATCGTTATTCTCAACGCAGGTTTATTTCGCCAGCTATGTCGTTGGTCACTCATATTCAGAACGAAAATAATCACCTTCCTGCCCAAACTTATCAAGTGCCTCGTCAATGGCAACATTGGTTTGAGGTAATCTCATCCATCTTTGCTGACAACAGGAGCTTGGTGCAGGAATTAAAAGTCCATAATGAAGCATTAGAACAAAAAGTAGCGGATAGAACCCGAGAGATTACGGCCCAAAATGAAGAACTCATCCAAAACCAGGAAGAAATTACTAGTCAACGGGACTACATTGCCAACCAAAACCTAACCCTCAAACGCAAAGAAGAAAATATTCAGCACAGTCTTAATGCTGCACTTACTATACAGCGTGCCGTTTTGCCTGCCGAACAAAAGTTTCGTGATTTCTTTGAGGATTACTTCATCATTTTTAAACCCAAGGATGTGGTATCGGGTGATTTTTATTGGCTATGGCAAAAAAGCCCACAAGAAGTCATGATGATGGTAGGTGATTGCACTGGCCATGGCATCCCTGGCGCTTTTATGTCGTTGATTACCACTGCATTATTAGATAGGCTCACCCGCATTAAAGGCATTGAGAACCCAGCTGAAGTTTTGAGTGGTTTAAATCGTGCAGTCAAGAAACTATTAAGACAGGAAGAGACCCATAGCAATGATGGGTTAGAAGGTGTTATTTTTAGTTTAAGCAAACAAGACAATGAAGAATACCTACTAAATTTTGCCTCGGCTCGTAGCCAAGCCTATTACATACTACCACATCAGGCAGATGTGGAGGTGTTGGATGGAGATAGAACTTTTGTAGGTGGAGTGGGGTCTGATATTCGTACTTTTAGCAGTCAGGAGGTGCTTTTGCCTAAAGAAACCCAACTCTATTTTGGTAGTGATGGCTATCCTGATCAAAACAATGTGGTTAGAAAAAAAATTGGGCGTAAACGCTTAAAAGCTACTCTATTGTCTATTGCTTCGCAAAAAATGCAGGCACAACAACAGCATTTGGTAGGATGCCTTGCCACTCATATGAAAGATACTGACCAGCGGGATGATATCTTGCTGATGGGGTTAAGGTTATAGTGTTTATCTACCTTTTTGTTCAAGATATTTCAAAAAAATCAAACCACGCAAAAAGATTGCGCAGGAAGGTTTCACCTTTGTATTAAATCATTCAAAAACACTGAAACACTATGAAATTTAATACAAAGGCCAAAAATAGCAACGTAGTAGCCAACTATATGGGAGGTAAATCATTCAAGTTGGACCCTGCCACTGAACTGTACACCGCAGTTGTAACTACCATGCTAGATGACTCTTACTACGAAAAAGCAGGCGATCGTTTAAAACGTATCAAAGCATTAGTTGCGAAAAATAACCCAGCATTTGTGGCTAAGTTGGCCATCTATGCTCGTGAGAAAATGAACCTGCGTACCATCCCTCAGGTACTAATGGTAGAGCTGGCCAAAGTACATAGTGGAGATAGTCTGGTTTCTGAAACTTTGCCTCGAGTAGTAAGACGAGCCGATGAAATTACTGAACTTTTGGCTTATTATAGCATTGCCAATACGCGTAATGGAATCAAAAAACTCAATAAGCTTTCTAAGCAATTGCAAAAAGGTTTGGCGATGGCTTTTAATCAATTTGATGAATACCAATTTGCCAAATACAATCGCCAGACAGCAGTAAGTCTAAAGGATGCATTGTTTGTAGTACACCCTAAGCCCAAAAACACAACTCAACAAGAAGTTTTTGATAAGATTGTGAATGGTAACCTGGCTACCCCTTACACCTGGGAAACCCAGCTTTCACAATTAGGACAACAAGCGTTTGACTCAGATGTGGCAAAGATTCAGGCCAAGGCCAAATTGTGGGAAGAATTGGTAACCAGCGGAAAGGTGGGCTATATGGCATTATTGCGTAACCTACGAAACATTATTGTGGACGGTACCGATGTTGCCCTAGATAATGCCTTGACTGTACTTGCTGATAAAACCCGAGTGGCTAAATCAAAGCAGTTGCCTTTCCGTTTCTTGTCGGCTTATGTAGAGTTGGAGAAGTTGCGCAAGCAACAAGGGATGTTTTCTGAAAAAACTCAGCAAAAGCTTCAAAATGCCATTGCCGCAGTAGGTCAGGCAGCCATTTTCTCAGTGGATAACCTACCCTATATGGGAGGCAAAACCCTGATTTTGTCTGACAACTCAGGAAGTATGTACGGCGATAGAGGTGGCAACTCGTTGGTATCAGCTTTTAGTAAGCGTACCAGTGCTGACATTGCCAATTTGTTTGCAGTGTTGTATTGGGCCAAATCACCCGATACCCATATCGGATTGTTTGGAGACCGTTTGGTTACGCCAGACATACAGCGTCGCTGGAGTGTGTTTGACAACTTCGACAAAGTAAGCAAAGCGGCTACAAAGTGTGGTGGAGCTACCGAAACGGGTATTTTTACTATGATGAAAAAGCTCCTTAAGGACAAAACCAAGGTAGATAGAATCATTATTTTCTCTGACTGTCAGGTAGGTACTGGTTGCAATTGGTTTGGCGATGGTTTTTCTGGAAGCGATTTCAATAAACTATTCCAGCAGTACAAAAAGCAGATCAATCCTGAGGTCGTCACTTATAGTGTAGATTTGCGCGGTTATGGCAATACCTTGTTTAGCGACGGCGTAATGACCATAGGCGGCTGGAGCAATAAAATCTTTGACATGATGTATGCCCTCGAAAACGGGAGTACTGTTATGCAAGAGATTATGAATGTATAAATTAAATGAATCAGTCTATATTATAGATCGATAGGTTTCTATGAGGCAAAATACCCCATAGAACCTATGGATCTTGGGCTGATTAATTATTCTTTAAAATTTAAGTCCTATTACTAATATGTCATCTCTTTGATCAACTCCTTGCATATGCCTATTCAAGGTTTGTTCTAGTAAATCTTTTTGGGCTGCCATAGGCAAATCTTGATGATCGCATAAGAGTTGTTCAAATTTTTTACTACCTATTTTTTTCCTTTTGGCGTTGTTTTGGTCTACAAAACCATCACTGCTCATATACAGAGTATCTCCTTTATCCAACACCAGGGTTTTCTGATCAAACTGTGGGTTCTCGAAACCAATAGAATAACGCGATCCTTGAATTTTATGAAGAGTATCCTCCTCTTGTTTATAATGGTAGATGGGTCGCTTTGCCCCAGCAAACTTCATATCTACATGGTCATCTTTTGTTGTCCAAGTGATTAGTGACAGGTCCATTCCATTTTTATAGCCTTTTTCTTTTTGTTTTAAGACCTTTTCTATCTCTGTATTAAGTGCCGATAAAATTTCCTTAGGCTCTAAAATATGCCGTTCTCTTACAATACTGTTCAACAAACTATTACCAATCACCGACATAAAGGCTCCCGGCACGCCGTGCCCAGTACAATCTATGGCCGCCAAAATAATCTGATCGCCCATTTTTTCGAGCCAATAAAAATCGCCCGATACCACATCTTTGGATTGGTATAACACGAAATGTTCAGGAAGTAAACTGCTTACTTTGGAAGCGTCGGGCAATACAGCTTCCTGAATGGTGAGTGCTGCCTTGATACTTTGCTGGATGTGTTGGTTTTGACGATTGAGCAGGTGATTTTTTTCCTCAATATTGTCACGTTGGGTCGTTATCTCCTCTTGTTGCTGGTACAGCTCTTCATTTTGAGAAATGATTTCGGCATTTTGATCTTCAATCAGCGCCTTTTGCTTCTTTAGCCTTTGGCGGTTTTTATTGGTAATCAGTAACAAGGCCAGTACCAATCCTAAAATACTTACCACCAGAATGATGATGCCTATGGCATACCTTGCTTTTGCCTTTTGTTGTCGAATTTCCTGTTGTTGAATCTTTTTTTCCTTCTCAAGCAATGCCAGTTTCTTCTGGTTTTCTTTCTCCTGTAGCTTTTTTTCGGTTTCTTTTCTGGCCAGCTCCAGTGCGGTCAGAGTTTTGATCTTTTCCAGGTTTGCTTCTCTCAATTTTCCTTGGCTAATCAAGAGCGCTTGTTCTTGTCGCACCTTTTCAAGCAAAATCCGCTGGGCATTGGACTGATCCAGTTCTTTGGCTTTTTTGAGCAATGCAAGTTCTTTGTTCTGTAGTTCCAGCAAATTGTTTTTTAGCGCCAAGTCCTTTTTTTGCTTTTCCTGCACATCCTTCAACTCTTTGAGTTGTCTTTTTTCAGCCAACAAGTTTTTGATTTGCGCTTCTCGTCGTTCCATCAATCGTAGGTTACGAGTCACCACATTCAGCTTCTGTTGTCTATCTCTCTGTAGTTGGCTCTTCAACCTTTTGTATTTGGCTACATACTCCAGCGACTTTTTCTTATTGGTTTCTGCCTGATGAATTCGTGAAAGCAAATCGTAACTAACAAGTAAAATAGACCACGCTTTTTTAGGAAACGCAATATTTATTGCTTTCTCTACCTCGGTAATTGCCTGACGGTTGTTGCCTCCCAAATAATGGTTTGACGCCAAATAATTGTACACCTCGGCTTGTTTCAATGGCTGTCCCTGGGTGTTTTTTAGGGCTAGTTTAAAATACTTTCGTGCTTTATTGAATGCCTCAATATGGGTATATGCTACCCCAGTATTGATTAGTAAGGTGGTTTGGGTAGCAGTCTGTACCGTAGAGCGTTGTTGTTGAATTAGCTCAGATGATAGCGAAAAATAGGAAATAGCGGTTTGAACATCTCTTTTTCGTTGGTACAAAAACCCGAGATCGTTGTATACGCCCGACATTTTTATAATGTCTTTTTTCTTTTTGTAATGGTTTAGCAAGGTTAGTTGATGACTAACTGCTTTGTTGTAATCTTCATTGAACGAATGAATAAGCGCTATTTGTTCAGTTACTCGAATTTGCTGCTCCTTTTGTCTTTTCTTCCGATAAAAACCCAACAGTTTTTCATAAAAGAGTGCCGATTTCACATAATCTTCTGAGATAAAATAGTTTTGTGCAATCTGCTCTAGATTATGAGCCAATCCTCTCTGATAGTTTTTTTTCTGTCTAATTTGATAAGATTGACGAAAGTACTGAATGGCCTTTTTGGGCAATTGTTGTGCTTGATATAAGTCACCCAAACCATCATAAATATCCAGCAACATAAGCTGAAAGTTAAAGCTCTGGCTAAGTCCCTCCGCTTCCAGGTAATGGCTCAATGCCTCAGACACTTTGTTCGTACACGTACAAAGTTTTCCAAACAATACCATCGTATTGATCTTGCCTGGGATCACGTTCGGGTGTTTTTTGGCAGTAGCCAACGCCTGTTCACCGTAACTCGCCGCCTGCTCATATTTCTTTTGTTCAATGGCTTTAGCAAATTGCTGATTAAGCCGCTGTATTTGTACCGAATCTTCCACAACTTGTGGCTGTGCTACCAAAGACGGCAAGTGTAACAACACTACCAAAACCCCTCCCCATACACTCCTACACCAACTTAAGCGACAACACTTATTAACTATATAAACTTTCATTTAAATATTAATTTTAAGCCCTAGCAAATACATTCCTGCAATATCATCGGCAAAGGCATATTCTTTTTGTTGAGTGTTTAGTGCATTTCTGGCATTTAGAAAAAAGTAGTGCTCTCTCCAAAATTTGTAAGAAACCATCAGGTTTACGAGTGTTCTTGAGGGGGTAGTCAAACTACCATAGGTAGCATCGAACTGATGCTGATCATAAAAATATACTTGCACATTGGCATTAAACCGGTTGAGAAATCCCAGATAGTTCAATTGAATGCCTCCGTAAAGTTGAGCCGTATTTTTAAAGTCACCATTTTGGAGCTGCGCCCAGTTTTCTCCTGAGCGTTGTAGAGAGGCAAACACTTCTACCTGTAGCTTGTTAAGCCAGGCCTGTACGCGACCAGTAGCCCCTATCTGACTCCGCAAAACTTGATTGGTTTGCGCATCGGTTGTGGAGGTAACAGGCAAGTAAGTATTACTCAATGCTCTTTGGTTATAAAAGACTTCTACCGAGGTATTAATCTTGGACGCAATTCTGGCAGTCCAACCCAACTCTGCTGACGTCATACGATGGGATGGCACTTCGGGCAATAGCGTTCGAGCAATTTGTTGCGAAAACTGCCGCACAAATGCTACTCCTTCATTGTAAGTATAAGCTCCCCTAATGAGGTGGTTTTGAATCGTGAAGGTAGAACTCAATTGATAAGAAACATTTATTGGAGATACCTCTGCATACTTATCTCCTCTGACCGATGTCATTAGGCGCCAGGCAGGAATAGGCGTAAAGTCGAACTTGGCAAATGCGTGGTACCCAGTCAGGTTATTTTGAGATAACGCAGAGGGGTTTAGTTCAGATAGTGGTGTGTTTTCTGATTGTAAAACTCCTACTCCTGACTGGGCCTGAAATGTCTTGCGGGTAAAAACATAATTGAGGGAAGCCTGGGTTTGAGCTACGTCAAAGTCATTGCCTGTATAGCCTAAGGCATAGTTTCTTACGCCTTGATAACGTGATATGTTTAAATGAAAATTGTGAAAGTATCCATTCACATTAATTCCATACATTGTGGACTTTCGCTGGACCAAAGCAAGGGTGTCATCGGTAAGAATGGTTTGCGCATGAGAGTTTTGATAACTAAGCTGGGAAGTAAATAATACTTTCTTGGATGGCTGATAAGTCGTAAACAAGTTGATGCCTTGTCTTTCTAACCCTAGTTTGGTGTTGAGATTAGTCTGGGGTACATTTTGCTTAAAAAACAGTAGAGAATCACTTTGGATATAACGATTTTCATTCAATAAAAAATACTCATCCTGAAAACGATTGATGAATTGATAATGCCCGGATAAACGAAAACGAAGGCGATCGGATATCCCAAAACTTAAGGCTCCCCGATGCAAAGCCGATAAATCACGGCTAGCATCTTGTATGGTTGCCCCCGCAATGCCTGCCTGAGAGTTTAATGACAATTGTAAATCGTTGTCTTCAATTTGTTTGGTAAAAATATGAATCACTCCAGTAATCGCTGCACTACCAAAAAAGACGACTGATGGTGTTCTGATGACTTCTATTCTTTCAATATCCTGAAGACCAACGGGTAAAGCTTCCCATAGAATTCCTCCAAATAAATAATCGTATTGAGGGGCATGGTCAATGACTACCAACAACTGTTGATTGTGGGCATCTTGCAGCAAATTATTCTGAGACGAAAAACTCTGCCTGATATGCACTTCATAATTGCCATTTGTTTTTTGCTGCACCAATACCCCTGGTGCCAGCCTCAACGCTTCTGCAATGTTGGTTACCCCAGTTTGCTCAATCATTTTCTGGGTGATAATGGTAGCCGACAAGGGCGCACTTAAGTACTTTTCCAGTGTTTTGGAGGCCGAATATATTTGTTCTTGTTTCAAACCTTTCGACTTTAGGTTAAGCATGTCTTCTCGAACCGTTAATCGCAAGCGGGTAATACTATCGGTTACTTGCCCCCAGGCCAAGGCACTGTGTAGCAAGATAATCGTGATATAAATAAGATTTCGTTTCATTATATTATAGTATGCCTGATGTATTCAAAATAACTTTGTGGATTAAAAGTCGCAGCCTTTTAAAATATACTGCGCAGAATAAAAGCCTTGTTGCTCCAGTGCTACGTCTTTGCTATTATAGAGAAAGATAAACACCTCGGTGGACGAACTAAAAGAGATAACCTCTTCACTGATGATATTATTCACAGGTAAAAACCCACGGTATAGCCCTCCTCCTGCCCAGGAATCGCGATTAGTAGCCACAAAAAAGCACAGGTCTGGATTAAATAAAGTGAGTGGGCTGAGTTTCTCATCGTACTTGTACCTTCTTGCTACTGCACCACTTCTATCAGTTACCTGCGTTACATTACCCTGAGCATCATATGTATAATCAAACTGGGCTGTAACTGTGCTTTTGGCCTGATCGGAATAAATACGCCAAGAGATTCTTTGCCCTGAGGCATTGTAATCAAATTCCCAAGCCTCGTCGAAATTTCCACTACCATCGGTTTTCGTGATAGATGCCAGTTGATTGCCATTGTAAGCGTATATATACTCGGTAGTTCTGGTAAACCAGCTCACCGCAGTCGTTACCACTTTTTGTATCGTGTTGTCACCGTTATAAGTCACACGATGGTATGTTTTAGAAAATGCAGATACATCGCTGATGAGGTCTGTCAAGCGATTTTGACTATCGTATAAAAATCGCTGAGTACGAGATGTAGAAAGGGTTGTACCTGTGAAAATTTTGAGGGAATCCATTTTACAGGATGTGCTAATACAAGCGTTTACCTGAATTACATTAGAATAATCAGAAAGCTTGCTTAGTCTTTTAGAGCGAAGACGGTAATAATAGGTCTGTCTGAAATCTAAACCTGTAATGGTATAAGCATTTCCTGCCACTTCTCGTGACTGATATCCTGTCAGAAATTGCGTAAAATTTGCATCGGTGGCTATGTCTAGCACATAAAGGCTAATGCCATCTTGTACCTGCCAGTTAGCAGTAAACTCAAATACTTTTTGATTGGTAGGTGCAGTAGCTACGGGGGCTGGTAATAGTCCAGTAGTCACCTGAATAATGTTTGAATTGTCAGAAATAGCTCCTAAACCTTGAGCGCGTACCCGATAAAAATAAGTAGTGCTGGCATCTAAAGAAGGGATTTCAGCAAAATTATTAATCACTGGAAAACCGTTGTATCCAGGCAGAATCTTGGTAAAACCCTGATCAAGTGCCACATCTAATAAATAAGAAGCTGCATTGACAACTGGGTTCCAATTGGCCTGAAAGCCACCACTTTGAATATTGGTGGCGGCAATGGCCATTGGTGCGGTTAGGTTTTGTGTCTTTACAGTGACTATTTCTGAATGATTAGAAGTAGCCTCATCGTTTATAGCGCGTACCCGATAAAAATATTCGGTATTGGCATTTAGATTAGGTACCACCAGGCTATTGGACTGGGTATTGAATTTATCATATCCAGTAAGCATTTGTTGAAAAAGAGCATCAGTGGCTATATCAACTTCAAAAGACTTTGCTTCTGATAAAGCCTCCCAATTGGCAGTAAAACTGGTGAGTTCGATGTTGGAAGCCGGAAGTGTTTTAGGAGCAGGTAAGGTGCTGGTAAACACTGACTGCACATTAGAATACTCAGAAAATGATTCTGATTGCTTCACTCTTACTCGATAAAAGTATTGTTTATTCACCGTAACATTACTTACCAAAAATGAAGTATCTTCTGCGGCTACCTCTACCTCTTTGTAATTATCCAATAATTGATTGAAAGCCTCATCTAAAGCCACATCTAGCTCATAGGTTGTTACGACAGGCATCGTTTTCCAATGTACTCTGAAACTTGTAGAAGTAACCTCAGTAGCTGGATAGGTAATAGGGATATCTAACCCTTCTGTGGTTACTTCTATAATATTGGAGCTTTTGGAAGTTTGATTGGAAATATTGGCTCTTACCCGATAATAGTAGGTTTCGTTTGCCTCTAACCCTTCAATTGAAAGGGTTAGACCTTCTACCTCTTTATCTTGATAATTTGGAACAAAGATCGTAAACTCTTTGTCCAGTGCTACATCTATTTCGTAGCTGGTAGCTCCGATTACTTTTTTCCAATGAGCCATAAAACCCACAGCACTCACCTGGTCTGCTTCGGTAGCAGTAGGCAAGGGTAAAATAAACTCTTTTTCAAATAAAGTACATCCAACTAGCAGGTGTTGGAATATTAAGAACAATAAACAAAGCCTAATCAAATTAACCTTAAACATAATTACATCAATAGCTTGATATCCATTTCAATGAAAGCAGTCGTTCTACAAAATCAGGCTGAAGTAATAACAATGAATGCGCGTATGTTGCTTTTAGTGTATTGTATTGATGGTTTAAATCACTATCACTTATTCTTTATTCTCTAAATATTACAATACTCCTAAAAACAAGTAATCATGGGTTAGGCACAATTCCTATATATCAAAATAATAGCTGACCACTTAGTAATAATATTTGTGATATAATAAGAATGGTGTATAATAAACTTGGTAATTGATAGGAACAAAGCTAGGTTTTGTTCGAAGAACCTCAAAACTTCAGGTAGGTATTCTCAATGGACAGGCAAATGGACAGCATAGTATTTACAAATCTACAAACATCAGGTAGTCAGCAGTTTAAAAAGTAATTTTGCGTTCCATTGATGACTTTGTCATTTATCTGGATTTGGCGTAAAAATCTACGAATTGCCTCGAAAAAATTCACGATGATGTTTTTAAAATGTAAGAAAGTAAAGAAATGAATTGCATGCATTGCACCAGGTCAGGTCTTATTATTGGGCAAAACACTCTTGGTTTATCAATACTGGCATGCATCGATACACCCTAAAAACAAGTCTTGAAATAATTATGTATTTAGACCTTATAAACTCATAAGATATTCGTTCAGGTTTTCATCGGTTAGCTCTAGCTTTTTTCGTAATCTGAAACGTGCTTTGTTGACGCTATCAATTGCAATATTTAAAATCAAAGCCAGTTCTTTTGAACTAAAATTGAGGCGTAGCAAAGCGCATAATCTGATCTCGTGAGAGGTAAGTTCTGGAAAAGAAGCCTTGAGTTTGGTAAAAAACTGAGGGTGTGCAATTTCAAAAGTTTGCGTAAAATTTTCCCATTCCTCATTTTTGCCTAGCTCCCCTTTTATAAGTTTTAATACTTTTCTTAAGTTCCTTTTAACTCTTTCACTGGCTTGACTCACTACCTCATCTACATAAGTTTTTATCTCACATAGTAGCTCTCTTTTTTGAACTATATACAAGGCTTGTTTGGTAAGCTCGTGATTTCTATCTTCTAAATTTTCCTGTAAATGCTTCTTGTGTTCCTGATCTTGCTTGAGCTGTTCCTGAAGCATTTGTTCTTCAATCTCTTTTTTTTGTAGTTGCTCTTCTACAAGCTTAAACTCCGTTTCTTTTCTTTTTGTCTGTTCCTGGAGAAACTGGTGCTCCACGCCTACCAGTTTCATCTTTTTTCGGTAGACATTACTTTGCCACAACATCACGATAGTTATCACTCCCAGGCAAATCCCCAATGCTGATATCCATTGCTGGCTACGATTATTTTTGCTGGCAAGCGCACGAATCGTTTTATCTTTTTGAGACAGTTCTTCGTCTTTCTCATCCATTTTGTAGTGCACTCGCAAAACCTCTAGTTGTCTGGTTTTAGATATTTTGTCCAGGCTATCTATAATGGTTTTATATCTTTTGTAATTATCCAGTGCCTCACTGAACTGTTTTTGCCCAATATTTATCAAATGTTGGTTAAAATAGCTTCTGGAAACAATCCTTTTGGCTTTTAGCTGTGTACTCTTTTGCAAAGCAATTTGGGTATATTTATTTGCCTGCGCATAATCTTTTAGTTTAATAAACACACTTGCCAAAGAATTGGCTGTTTTTGCCTGATACTCTTTATAATGTAATTCATTAAAAATCTTGTAAGCCTCTTGAAGTTTTTGCAGGGCTTTGTCAAACTTTTCCTGACCCAAATACACATTGCCCATCCCTCTAAGGGCTAAACCCTGTCCTCTGAGTACACCCATTTTTTTATAATGTATGGCTAGCTTTTCATAACCTTCCAGGGCTTTATCAAAATCTTTTGTCAGGTAATGTAAAGCTGAAATATTATTCAAAATGCTGGTTTCCTTATGCTTATTTTTTACTTCTCGTGCGGCTTTCAAAGCCTTTTGAAAATTGGCATAAGCATCCTTATAATGCCCAATTCGCACATTTACATTGCCTATATTCTGGTACCCCAGCGGAATCAATTCTTTATTGCCAGCCTTAATCGCTGAACTAAGGGCATCCTTATACAACTTAAGAGCTTCTCGGTACTCTCCTTGTCGCTCGTATATGATTGCGGTGTTGGTCAGTATCGCATTTTCTGCTTTTTTATTTTGGGTTTCTTTCGCCAGTTGCAAGCCTGCTTTCCCATATTTAAACGCCAGTCTAATATTTCCAAGGTCCTTATTAATCAGGCTCATATTGGCATAAATACCCAGCTGTTTATCTTTTTTCCCTTGTGCTTTGTATACCTCAAGTGCCTTGACGTAATAATTGGCCGCTTTCTGAAAGTCTCCAATGAAATGATATGCATTCCCCAAACCCTTCCAGATTTCTCCGTCTAATAACTGTTTGTGTTTCTTTTCTAAAATACCCAGTACCTGATCGCCATTTCTTTTACTAATCTTCAGCGCCTTTTCAAAATGCTTAATCGCCTCTCGCTGGTTTCCTTGCAAACGCTCTCGGAAACCCAGAAAAAAGTATACCCTTGCCTGCCCATACAAGGAACTTTCAGTTTCATAAATCTTAAGCGCACTTGATAAGTGTTTCTGAGAGTCATCAAATTTTTTCATAACATTGGATAAACTCCCCAGTATCACCTTACAATTGGCCACCTCTATAGTAAAGCCATTCTGTTCGGCTAGTTTCAGCGCTTTATTAATGTAGTCTATCCCTTCTTTGGGGTCATGATCTACTAGCGCTTCTGCTATCTCAGCCAATAAGTTGATCTCTTCTTTTACTGACTTTGCCTTGACAAGTGCTCTTTGTAAACTATCTATAGATTGTTTTTGAGCATTTACCGCATACGACAACGTCATCAATATCCACAACAAACCGGATATCCTTTTTAAAATTTTGCTCTGATTAATCATTCGAATCAATGGTGTTGTTTAAAAAGATAAACCTTGGCTTATCTTATTTGCATTGGCATCAAAAATAAAGCTAACTCCTCTTTTATCGCTGTGATAATATTGGAAGGGTTAAAATCATTTTTGGTAGTTACCAGTTAATGTTCCCTCTATCTATTATTTGTATTCTATAATTCAAGAAGAAAAGTTGCTTGTTGTAAAGTTTTATATATTTTTTCTCAAAAGATTAAACAAATTAGCGCTCCTATAGTAGTCAATCCCCCCACACTGCTTCTTTACTACACTTTATTGAGTGAAAAAAAATCATATTTCTGCTAACTACGCAAAAAGATTGCGCAGCACAGCGTTTCCTTTGCAATGTATCAGGAAAAAATAGTGGCCAAATCTAAATAATATATAGATACAAAAAGGTGTCGTAAAAGAGCGTTACTTCGGTTAGAACGTTTGATTTGGGATCAAAAGGACGCGGGTTCAACTCCCGCCCAGAGGTTTAGACCTTTGGTAGTTCAGTATTTTTACAGTCGCTTTTTGCCTATTACCCTTTTTATATGAGTTGATAGTTCGTAGTTCATAACGTTTTGAGCTATCCTAACACTATAAACTATCAATCATAACCCAGACATTAAAACATAAGAGGTGTCGTAAAGAAGTGTTACTTCGAACGCCGGGTTCACATCCTGGAAGTGCAGGTTCGAGTCCTGCTCTGAGCCTTAGTGCTCAGATAGTTCAATTGGATTTATAGTGATGCACTTTTTGCCTGTTGCCCTCTTTTTTATTAGAGTATGTTTATAATAATCAGAACTTAAAAAACAGAGAGGTGTCGTAAAGAAGCGTTACTTCGGTAGAACGTTTGATTGGTAATCAAAAGGACGTGGGTTCAATTCCCACCCAGAGGCTTCGGTCTTTGGTAGTTCAGTAATTTATAGTCGCTTTTTGCTTGTTGCCCTCTTTTTACAATATAATCAGGCTATGGTACTTCTTCCTTCTATTATTGACTGAAAATCAACACTTAGAGGTACCCATTTCCTGTTTTTTTCATCCAAATTTTAAACATAAAAACAATGGAGCCTTAGCTAATTCCTTTTGAATTGCACCTGACTACGGGAATATTATCCCAACAGGAACAAGAAGCATTTGTCAATTTTTGTAACCAACAAGGAGTAAAACCTCTGCTCATAGAGCTAGCAAGGGGAGATTATACCCAACAACCCATGCTCAGTGAGATAGTGTATTTGCCAGGTTTGGAGGACGCACTTCAACGAGCCAATCAATATTCACAAGCATTACGAACCAGTGGGTTTGCGGTTACTCGCCTAAAGATTGAGGTACCTGCTACCAAAGCAAGCCTTTTTGCAGAAAGCAGCACCAATTTTCAGCGCTATTTTGAATGGCACGGAAAGGTAGATTATGCACGCGTAGATGATTTGTTAGCCCTTTGTACTACACACGAGGTGCATTTATCGCGCAATGCCTTGAAAAATGAGGCTAATACTCGATTTGTGACCTTGCGGGAGTATGGAAACTTTGAGACGTTTGTCCACCGAAGAAACCAATTGATTACAACACTCACCGAAGGTGCCTGGAATCTCCGCAAACAGCAATCAGAGTATTGTGTATACGACAATAACGTGTTTTTGGACAGTGGCTGGTTGGTAATTTAAAAATCGATAAATGAGATAAAAATGGAAACAACGCATATAAGAAAAATACAGGCATTTGAGGCGTTTTTGCGTCGTAATGCCCAACTCGATTACCCCTTCATGCTAAAGGGTAGTATCGTAACCCAACAATACCTCGAAGAGCCTTAGGCTCGAATGCCCAGCGATTTGGACTGGGTGTGTATGAAGCAATTTGATCGCCCAGAGAAAGCACAAAAACTCTTTAACAAATGGCTCAAAGCAGTTACTTCTCTTGACCTGAATGATGGTGTAACGTTTAAACCATTTCAGGAAGATAATTATTGGGAAGATATGGAGTATGGCTTGTACTATGACGATATGACTTATCTTTCTACTGTAGGTACTGAGGTGCTTTTTGAGCTGGCAGATAGTACTGGCCCAGAATATATCTCTTTAGATATTTCGCTTCATTTGGAGTGGCAGGCCCGTCCGGTGTCGTTGGTGTATCAGCCCCTGAGTGGCGAACCCTTTACCTTGGCTTATACGGCACCGTTGAGTTTGCAAGTGGCCTGGAAACTACACCAAGTATTGGATTGGTTACGATGCAAAGATGTGCACGATTTGATTTGGTTGCTAAAACATCCCTCTTATGACCTTGAGGCCATCGGAAAGACCATGCAATGCCTCATAGATGAGTACTATATCACGAGTGGTAATCATAAAAAAAACGTGGTGCAAATTGAGCATTTGTTAGCCGATAGATTCGATAAACTGCGTTATTATGCAGCTCCTGATTATAACAAGTTTTGGAAAGAGTGGGAGACATATGTAGCAGCAAATGAGGTAAAAAACAGTGCAGCGTCGTTCAAAGCAATGCGTGCCCAGTTGCAAGCATCGCTTGAACAATCTGACTTTAAAGAATATGTAACAGTATTTGGTTTACCACAGCCCTCGAGTAAAGCCAAACACTATCGCCAAAATTATCATTAATCATCAGGTAAAAGAAACCTTTAAAATCTTCATTATAGCCACATATAATGTATTGTGTTGCACCCTGAGCTTTGGGGTGTAACACTTTTTGTATTAAACATTTAAATCATTTGTCCCTCTAGGAGATGGAGGCGTCCATTTTTTGGTTTGCATAATGGCTTTTACTTCTTGATAAGACAAAGGGTAAAAATCGTGACAATCTACCCCAATATCGAAGCACAGACGATCTTCCAGGTCGGGCAAGTTACCGTGGCTATGTCCATACAAGTGCCAATTACCTCTGCTATCGCCTCGCCACACCCGCATGGCATAATGAAACAATACAATCCGTTGTACTCCATTTTTGAGTTCGGGGTCTTTTACCTTGAGTTCGTGATAATCTTTAATCCATTTAAACTTCTTGCGATTGCCCATGGCTGCCCCTTCGTGGTTGCCCGCAATCAGGTATTTGGTACCGTGCAATTCATCTTAAAATACGGCCAATGGCTTCTACATCTTTGGTAAGCCCAAAATCTCCTAAATGATACACTTCGTCTTCGGGAGACACTTTTTCATTCCATCGCTCAATCATTGTCCGATTCATTTCCTCTACATGCTCGAAGGGGCGATTACTAAACTGGATAATATTGGCGTGACCAAAATGGTGATCTGAGGTGAAAAATATTTGGCTCATACTATTAAAAGTTTCTTAAGATGCCTTATCTCATTTGTTTTGATCACTCCGCAGATACTGGCGGTATATGGTATTGGTCAACTGGAACAATGCCAAGGTCTTACTACGACTCACTTTTTCAAAAAAGTCTCCTCGGGTAACTTGGTCTAACAATTCACCAAATTTTATAGCGGGAGATTCAAAAAATACCTGCTCATAGTCCACCTTCCAAGGTGCATATAAATACCCTGGTATATCACCTCTATTAGATATTATAAGTGTGGTACTATCCTGAAACACAAATTTCACTTGGCTCCAATCGGTAGTAGTACTATAAATACCTGATCTCGAGAAAAAAACCTCATTGACAAGTTTTGGAGAGACCTTATTAATCGTGTCTGCAATATTTTTATAGGCATCAAAATCGATATTTTCTCCAGGAAAAAGAAACGGATCACGAATGCGAATATGCTCTCCATTCGATGTTTTCATTTGATGCGCTCGTTGATCAATAAATTTGTGAAACTGTTTGATATCTTTTGCAGTAAAACCAAAGTCTCCGATAGAGAGCTGCTCATGACGAGCCTGGTCTATGATCTTTACCAGTTTATGCACCACATCTACACCAATTTTAGCAGGTGTTTTTCGTAAATATTTAGGGGTTGTTTGTTGTTGGGTCAGTACAAACTCTTTGTTTTTTAGAATATATGTTTTGCTTTTCAACTCACTATGAAAACATCCCTGGCTACCCTGAGCCAATTGAAACTTGACTACGGGGTTGCGCACTAAATCAAACAACTGCTTAGGTAAAAAATATTCTTGAAGGGTTTCATTACTTTGATCAATGGTAAAATATTTTCGACTTTTATAATCGTACAATACCAATTGCTCCTCAAACACAAAAGCATGTCTCACAGCAAAAGGAATGGTCATATAGCGATACCATTTGTCCACGGTTTTATCAAAACAAATGATATCCCTACCCCAAAACCCAAATTGTTCACCTTTATAGGTTATCCGTTTGTAAGGTTTCTGAATTTCGGTGTCGGGGGTAAATAATTCCGATGAGGTAAATGTGTTATTGCCTACCTTATATGCCTTATTATTTCCTAATATAAATAGGTGATTGGTTTGTGCGTTCACAATAAAAGACTCACTATCAATAGCTTGTAATGATTCCCACTGCCGCTTAAAAGATGCATCAAAACAAACTATTTTTCGGTCCTTCCTCACGGCAAATAGTTTTGTTTGTGCAGGGTTTGCTTCAAAATCCAGTACATTTGATAAATATTTCCATTCTATCCGCTTAGCTTTAGATATAAATATCCTGTCTTGTTGCTTAATGACATAGAAATCACCAAACATCCGAATTTTATTAATTTCGGGGCGTTCATACTTCGATATTCGTTTGTATTTGCCCTGATCAAGTGGCGTTGGTAGCTTTTCCCAGGTTTTACAGTTATCTGGAGTACGATACAGCACATTCCCAAATGATCCAAACAAACCTGTTCGCTGATTAAGGGCAAAATGAATGGTTGAAACTCTAAGATTACCTGTCTTTTCTATCTTATCCAAGGCTTTCCAGGTACGGCCATAATCACTAGAGTAATAAATCAGTTGAGAACTCCCACTCATCCAAATTTTGCCTTTGTGTGCATACAACGCATCAATCCAACTGTCTTCTCCAAATTTTATCTTCTCCCACGTTTTCCCGTGGTCTCCCGACCAATACACAAAATCAGTTTTGGAGTCTTTGCCATAGATATGGCCTGAAAGCATCAGGGTATCTCGAGATAAGAAACTAAGCCTCTCAAAATGTCCTTTGATTGGAGTAGAGGCAATGTCATCGGTATCTACAGAATGCCAGAGTTTACCTATCTGATTCGTATAAAATACCTTACCTGCATTGGTTGCAGTCCAAATTTCCTCAGAAGGAGATACGCCAAAAGCATCAAAGCCACCATAAATATATAGCCTGGGAGTAAACTTATCTTGACTAAAAGCTTGTTGTACAATGATAAAAGTGAGCAACGAAAGAATAACGCTTTTCATAGAATAAAGGTGGGTTTAAAAGTGATCACATAATACAATTTCAGTAACGGTCTTTTAAGTAAAAAACTTGATCTAAGTATCGAGTATTTTAACGAATTATAACAAGTTAAAGACAAGGTTAAACATAGTTAAAACCATTTCTTCCTTTTAAAATACAACAAAGGCAAGATAAACCCTAACAAAATCGCCACCCAGGCCAATGGGTATCCATAGGTAACGTGGAGTTCGGGCATATTTTTAAAGTTCATCCCATAGATTCCAGCAATAAGGGTAGGAATAGAAATACAAACCGTGATGATGGTCAAAATCTTAAAGATGTTGTTTTGTTCCAGTTCAATTTTACTCCCCATATTGATTTTCAAATCATTAATCCGCTCGAAATTATTGTTGATGTGCTCGGCAATTACGCGCAAATCTTTGATCTCAGCCGATAGCTTTTTGGCTACTTTGGCCTGATCGGCAAATTTTCGGCGTAGCATCATCAATATGCGTTGAAACTCCGAAGTGGCCTCCAAAACAAGATAATTGCTAAAGTTGATCTCGGTAAGTGTATCCAGGTCGTGCTGGGTAAAGTGGCTGTTTTTGAGGGTACTAGAAAATATTCTTTTGATTTTTGCCGAAATCGATTCCACAATATCCGCAAAGTAGTCGGTAATTACCCCCACCTGAAAAGCAAACAATTGCTGGTAAGATTTAAAATCAATTCGGTCAATATCATAACGATATTTGGTCAATAGATTGATCTTCTCTTCAATACCTGCGGGCATAAAGGTGAAAAAAATATTGTCTTTGATAATGATGTAAATGTCTTTTTCCTCAATATTGGTTGCAGAAGTATAAGAGGGAATAGAAATGGTGATAGATACCTGATCGTGCAAGTCTACATAATGCGAACTAATCTCGATGTCTTCTTTTTGATGAAAGTATTTGATGTGTAGGTCAAACTTTTCGGCAATGCCTTGCAGCTCAGTAGAGGTAAAATCGATGAGACGTATATTTAATATTTCGTCTTTTTTGGTAGAAATAGATTCAACCGTCTCAATGGTACGTTGCTTGGTGTTCTTATAAAAAACCTCAATCATAAAAAAGAAGCACTAGGTATTGAAAAAATGATCTTGCTTGGGAGCCACAAATTTATCAAAAAGAACCAGTGCTTCTACTAATCCGGTATAAATTACTAATTGACCATTTCTTGTACTTCTTCAGCCTTTAATACCACTTTGACAGACTTCATTTTATTCCCTGAAATGTATGTTCCACTTTTGCTATGGAACTTTGTATCAAAGGCACTCGAGTACAATATCCTCCCTCCTTTGGCTGGGCCCGAAAACATCAAATTTCGGAAAGGCAATAACCAGCCTGGCATTCCAGTACCACTGGTCATATCGGTTTTGTTGGGGCCAGGATTTACGGTAGCAATGCGGATATTAGGCCATTGGGAGGCCAAATGATTCATCAACAATAACAACGCAAACTTAGATTTTAGGTAGGAACCCAGCAGTTTAACAAACTTTTTGGGCTTTTTAAGGTCAGCAATATCCAGTGCCTTTTGTTGGTGCAAACCACCTGTACCTGTATTGATTACAAAAGGCTTAGCTGCTTTGTCCAACAAAGGTTTAAGTTGCTGAGTAAGCAGGTATGGTGCTATGGCGTTTACTTCAAACTGCATTTCATAACCTCGGTCTGAATAATACGCCTTATCGGCCAGCAGCCCTGCATTGTTGAAAAGACCATCTATTTTATCCCATTTTTCGTGAATGCTTCTGGCTACTTCGGCAATGTCTTCTTGTTTGCTTAAATCGGCAAAGAAAAAATCCAATTGATCTGAATTACCCAAGGCCGTAATTGCATCATTTTTTCGTTTTTCACTTCTTACAATCAAGCCGATTTTGTGTCCCTCCTGGAGAAGCATTTTGGTAAGCTCCAGGCCAATACCTGAGTGCCCTCCGGTTAAGATTATATCCATATGTCTTTTGTTGATAGTTTTCTGAATACAATATGTTTCCTTGTTTTGGCATTGAAACCTATACAGGAAACAACACCCCAAAGGTCAAACTTGTTATTGAGCTATGCATTAACCTAAATTAAGAATATAATTTGGCTTAAGACTTCCTTAGATGTTCATTTTTTACTTTGCTCAGGGCTTCAGGGGTAATGCCCAAATAAGAGGCAATCATTCGTTGGGGTACACGTTGCAAAATTTGAGGATAGGTGGCTACAAAATGCTCATAACGCTCCAAAGCAGAAGCACTCATAAGCATAATAATTCTTTTTTGGAGCACCTGAATGCGCTTTACCAGACCCAATGTTTCGGGAGGGTTTTTGACCAGATCTTTTTCTATTGGTATAATTTCAGCATCTTCCAATACATCAATAAAAAGCTCGCTAGGTTCATAAGGAGAATTGTTATCGGCAACGATCCAGCCCTCAGGAGCAAACATAAAAATATGTTCTTTGCCCTTAGCATCAATCGTATAGCTACGCAGCAAACCTTTTTTTACCTGGTAGGCCTTCGTTTTTAAATCTCCAGTACGATGGAGTATATCTCCTTTTTTAACGAAGATAATAGAAGGGTTCAAAGTCTTAGAAGTCAATGGGTAAGACAGTTTTTGTTATAAACAAATATAAAAAATGCCAGCAAATCTTGGGTAATGATTCAACTGGCATTTTTCTAAAAGCAAGTTTGTACTTTTTATTTTAATACCGATAAACATATTTTCACTATATCATCCAGCGCCTTTTTTTCTGCATTTGATTTCACAGCTACTCTTAAACCAGATATATTGTTATGGATAAACCTGGCCAATGATTCTGCATCATGGGTCTTTGGTATTTGCCCCAGATCTTGTCCTCTTTCAATAGCCACTTTGAAAGTGTTCTCGATATTTTGCCCATTTTCGTTTACAATTCGGGCAATTTCGTTATCGTGGGGTGCCAGTTCTACTCCCGTATTCACCATAAGACAGCCTTTGGGAATTTTAGCAGTAATATCTTGCGCTACAACCATTTTAAAAATGTCCGCAATCGTTTTAGGGATATCATTGGACTGTTTCACCATATTGAGCATCTGATCCACATTTCGTCTCCTATATCTATCCAATGATTTTATGAATAAAGTTCGCTTGTCTGTAAAGGTAGAATAGATACTTGAGCGGCTCAGCCCCAAGCCTTTTACCAGGTCATTGGCAGAAGTCGCATTGTATCCCTTGGTCCAAAATAACTCCACTGCTTTATCCAAAACTTCAGTCTCGTCAAATTCTCTTGTTCTTGCCATGATATTTTAATTTATAACAAATATACATAAAAAGAACGATTGTTCCAATACAATTATTGTACTACCGCTCTGGCACTTACCCATTCCTCGGCCCAGGCATAAGCTTCCTCAGAATTGGCCCACTTAATGGCATTCACAATTAGACGCTTATAGTTGTTATCGCTATAAATCTGAGGGCCATGGCCTGGTTGCAAATAAGCAATAGGTGATTTTCCTGAAGCACGTACCCAGGCTATCAAATCGCTGCCTTTGGGGTGTTCTTTAAACCCTAGCCCACCGTTTGCGAAGTTTTCGCTCACAAAGTTGAAATCGCTCCTAAGCAATGGCACTACGTCATCCTCGAGTACTGGATATAAGTATACCTCATCACGCATTTTAAATGCTGTTCCCAAACCCTCGACAATGGGATGGCTCGTATCTAACACCGAAATGGTCTGTGGCTCATAAAAACGATAACCTGAACCTGGGTAGTTCTTTCCACCTACCTCACCTGGCATAAACTGAAACTTACCACCAATCAATTCAGTGTATTCTTTCCAGGTAGGCCAGCCACCAATCGCGTGGTGTATAAATACCATTCCCTTACCTTTGTCTACCAAATCCATAAAATTCTTTTTGAATTCAGCTGGAGGCTCTGCATGTTGAAAAGGTTGGGCAGGATTGTTTGTAAAAACAACGCCTGGCATATCATAAAACACCACCACGTCGTAATCATCGGTTCGGGCTGGTTCAAAAGCCGCCAGCGCCTTGGGGTGTTTCACATGTTTCCAATTGATGGTTACTTCGTCATCCCAGGTTCCTAAGTCATCTATCATACTGAAAAATGGGATTTCCTGAAAGGCATGTCCTTTCGTAACTAATAGTGCATTGATTGTATTTTTCATTGTTTAATTATTTCAATTGTTGTGAATAAAAATTGTTGGTTTAAATAACCCAGTCTTGACACCATGACCAGGCTTTGATCTTTCGATTGGTTTATTTTGAAAAAATTGCCTTGTTTATTTTAGTATTGAACCGAATATTTGACCAATAAGTAGTAACCCATTGCTTGCCTACAATGTCTCCATTCCAGTTAGAGTCTATGTATACTCGATCATAAGGAATTTTTATCCCATTAAACACCCCATAGCGAATCCGCATCAGTTTGGGTTTGGTCACTCCAAAAGCAGTGATGGTAAACAGGAATTGATCTACCAGTTTTGTGCGTTTGTTGATGTAAAGCACATAAGTATCCTGCGCGTCTCCTACGGTTTTTCCAAAGGTGACTTTTACCAGGTTATAGTCTCGGCCTTCTACTTTTTTGGTACCAATGTACTTTAAGTTTACACCTGCATCTTGGAGCTTGAAAAACATCGTAAACCAGTAATAATTTGTCTTTCGTAAAAACCTGGCAATTCCATTGGCTTTTTTATCCTGAGAGACTCTACCATTAAACTTTACCCAGGCATTTTTGCCATCATAACCTTCCAGTACTTTACCGTTTGAACCTAAAAACCCATGCTCCGAAAAATCGCCGTAAGACAATTCTCCATCAAATACATAAGTTTCCTTGCTGGTGAGCTTGAGTGACGCATTAGGATCGTGGTACGAAAAATCATACGTCACATTTCCGAGGTTATAGAAAGCTTGTTTTCCGCCCAAGGTTTCAATCATTTCGGCTACTAGCTGACGAGCGTTTTGTGCGGTAGAAAAGGTCGCAGCAAAAAGTACGACAAGCAGGGTTGATATTAAATTTTTCATTTTTGTGCGTATTTGTCTTAATAATGTAGGGGATTAAAATGCAGAGGATTTCCATTTGATGCTACAGCCTATACTTGGAAGTTCGCTCCCAGTATACTCCTCACCCTGCAACAGGGTATCCAGTACTGTTCTGATCGCCTGCCCATCAACCGGATTGCGTCTGCCAGGGCGAGAATCATCTAGTTTTCCGTGATAAACAGATTTCAAGTCGGCATCAAATACATAAAAATCAGGGGTACATACCGCATCGTATTTTTGGGCAACTTCTTGAGTTTCATCGTATAAGTAAGGAAAGGGATACCCTATCGCCGCAGCGTGTTGTTTCATGTATTGAGGCCCATCTTGTGGCACATAGTTTACATCATTGCTGCTAATGGCTACAAACCCAAAGCCTTTGTCCTGATAATCTTTTGCCAACCGAACCAATTCATCATTGACATGAAGCACAAAAGGACAATGGTTACAAATAAACATAATCACTGTGCCCTTCTCCCCTCTTACATCTTGTAGCGAAACCATTTTATCGGAAACGGTATCCAATAAATTAAAATCTGGAGCTTGAGTTCCTTTTACTAAAGGATTTGATTGAACTAACATTTTTCTTGTTTTAATAAGGTTAAAATTATTTTAGAGTGCTGCAATCTTCTTTGCTTGAAAGCTCACCCTTTTCAGGAACACTCATTCCTGAAAAAGGCAGAAAATTTACTTGCGACCTTCTGACAATCTTTTAGCTTTTTTATTAATCCTGCGATAAAAATCAGCTATGGCTCTGCCAATGGCATAAGGCTCATCTTCTTGTACATAATGTAAGCCACCACCAATAAATACAGTTTCAATATTTTTTGCGCGAGCTACCCAATAATCAGCTGCAGCTGGTGGATTGAGCACCCCAGGAGTAGCATAGAAAAACAACCAGGGAACATCTGTCTCTTCCAGCCACTTGTTGTAAGCTGTTACGATGTCGTATACTACTTTTGGCTTTTTTCCAATGGGCATTTCTTTTGGCCATTGATACACTTGTTTGCGAGATTTCACGGTTTTGTGTGATGCCTGATATACCGATAGTGCTTCGGCATCGAGCGGACGAAGAATAAAAGCATCTAAAAACCCACCGGTTTTCAACCAGGCATTATCTTCCTGAATGATTTTCTTTGCCTTGGGGCCTTGGGCCATTGTAAAAAACTTGCCCAAATCTTCTCGCATGTCGCCATAGCTTTTAGCGGGTATTACAGGATCAATGATAGATTCCATCGTGACAATTGCCTTGATGTTATCGGCATGTAATCGTGCATAATGCAGTCCAAGTCCTGAACCCCAATCGTGCAAAACCAAGGTGATGTTTTTAAGGCCTAGTTTTTTAATAAAGCCTTCTACATATGGATAATGACTTACAAAAGTATAGTCAATATTGGGTTGATCAGATTTACCAAAACCAATCAAATCGGGGGCTATCACTCGCCCCTGTTTCTCGAGGTGCGGCATAATATTTCTCCATAAATAAGATGAGGTTGGCTGCCCGTGCAAGAAAAGAATTGGATCCCCTGTTCCTTCGTCGATGTAGGCCATTTTAGAACCTTGCACCTTTATGAATTTGTAGTTATTGGCATATTTCGACTTGGGTGAAATTTTATTTTTTTGACTGAAAGCGGAGATTGTTACTGATAGTAACAACCCCACTAAAAAAACTGACTTTTTCATTATTTAACTTGTTTATAGTGTAGAAATAATTGATTCTTTTTTCAGGAACGATTATTCCTGAAAAGTTTAAAAAATTTTAGCTTCTTGGTGTCCAGGCATTTGCTTGAAAAGCAGCATCTACTGGAGTTTGTGCCAAATAGTTGATATAGTTGGTAAATACCTTAAAACCTACAATGGTGATTACCTCAAGCATACTTTCTTGCGTAAAACCAGCGCTTAAAAAGTTTTGGATATCTTCTTCAGAAACCCTTCCTCTTTTTACAGTAGTCGCTTTTACATATTGGCTCAAGGCTTCCAGCTTTGCATTTGGTATGGTGGTTCCTTCTCGCAATGCGTCAATCACATCCTGAGGCACTTTAGTCATTTGACCAATTGTAGAATGAGCCGCCATACAATAGTGGCAGTTGTTTTCATAACTGGCCGATAAAAAGGCTACCTGACGCTCAATTGGGGTTAAGACGCTGTTTTTGGCTAGAAAATTATCGCCTTCCCAGTAAGCGTGTAATAAGGCTGGGTGATTCCCCATCAAGCCCAAAAGATTGGGGGCAAAACCATATGCTTTTTTGGCGGCAGCTAAAATTGACTGTGAAGCTGCAGGTGCATTTTCACTTGTTTTGATTTCGAAGTTTAATGTTGTTTCCATTTTTTTAAATTTTAAAAATTGATAAAATATTAAGGAACAATCGTTCCGTTTTATGATAAAAAATTTAGCCGATAGGCTATGATGATTGTTTTATAATAATGATACAAATATAAAATTAAGGAACAATCGTTCCAAATAAAATACTACTTTTATCCTACTATTTTTTGAACAATAGGTGCTGTACTTGCCTCAGTGAGTATCTCTAAATCTTCCTGATCTAGATTTAAGTTAACAGCTTGGTAGAATGAGGCTAAATGAGCTGGTTTTGAAGCACTTGCAATCGGTGCTGTAATACCAGGTTGAGCCATAGCCCAGGCCAATGCAATGGCTGCTTGTGGCACTCCTTGCTTTTGGCTAATGGTTGATAAGGCTTGGAGAACTGCCTTTCCTTTTTCGGTAAAGAATTTTTTTAGAAAATAGACTCGGGGGGTATTTTTAGTGTCATCGAGCGAATGGTATTTGCCAGTCAAAAAACCACTTGCAAGGGTAAAATAGCCAATAATCGCAATGTTGTTGTCAATGGCATAATCGCGATAAGCAGTTTCGAAGTCCTCTCTTGTCATGAGGCTGTATTCTGGCTGATATACTTCATATCTTGGCAGGTTGTTTTCTTTGGCTATTTTTTGAGACAGTTCAAACATCTCAAATGGAAAATTGGAAGCACCAATGCTTCTTACTTTTCCAGCTTTGATCAATTCGCCGTATTTAGCAAGAGTGTCTTCTATTTTGGTGTGTTTATCAAACACGTGACTGAAATAAACATCTACATAATCGCTTTGCAAGCGTTGGAGGCTATCTTCAATTTGCTTTTCAATATTTGCAGGAGAAAGTACTGCCTTGGTTTCTTTGGTGAGATAGCCCAGTTTGGTAGTAATCACCATTTTATCACGGTTATTACGTTGCGACATCCACTTACCAATAATTGTTTCGCTTTCTCCTCCTTTGTTTCCAGAAACCCAGCTGGAATATACATTGGCCGAGTCAATAAAATTAAAGCCTTTTTCGAAAAGCTCGTCTAAAAGCCTAAACGACATCTTTTCATCTGCTGTCCAGCCAAACACATTTCCGCCAAAGGCGATGGGTGGTACTTTTATGTCAGTATTTCCCAGAGGTATGTATTTCATAATAGTCGATTTTAGAAGTTAAGAGTTAAATCTAAATAACGGAACAATCGTTCCTTTAAAAGGTAAAAAAATTAGCCTTTGTTCAAGACTAGTTTCTTTGTTTTTAAATTGATTACGATACAAACATATAATAAAGGAACGATTATTCCAAAATAAAGTTTATTTTTTTTATTTTATTTTCCTGGAAGCCCAATTTATCCCCTGATACTTTATTGCTTTTTTTGATGAAAGTAATGAGAGAATTGGAAGTTTTAGAAGTTAATAGCTGCGAAATATCTATATGAGTTATTCAGGTAAGTTAATATTTAGGATAATTATTTCATTCAAAAACACTGATTATCAACATTTTATAAAACATTTTTGTTTTTTTATTAAAATAAACATCACTACGCAAAAACATTGCGTAGTACCCTCCCATCTTTGTAATGTACTTAAACGGAAAGGGTTGTGGCCAAGGTGAGAAAGCAACTCCAACGAAATTTAAGGCTATGATCAGGCTATGGTACTTCTTCCTTCTATTTTGTCTTCCAAACAACACTTAGAGGTACCGCTTTCCTGGTTTTTTATTCAAAACCTAAATAATCAAAGACAATAAAAGGTGTCGTAGAATAGGGTTACTTCGCTTAAGATAAAAACAGTCCCTATTTGAATATTACCCTTTTATTTTTAACAAAAGAATTAAAACATAATCAGGCTAAAGAGCTTCTTCCTTCTATCTGTCTTTTAAACAAACTAGAGGCTGTGCTTTCCTGATTTTTTAAGATAGAAGTCATCTCGACTTAATACACTATGAACGCTATCTATATGTTTAACATCTCTTGCCCACAAGTCTTTGGTCTTATCAAAAAAAGGCCAAAGAGGGCATTGTATGGTTTCCTTTCGGTATAATACCGTTTAGTTAGTAAAGAAATGTTGATCAACGAATACTGATCAATGATTTAAGAAAGAAGTTTACACACAGGCTATTTTACTTCTTCCTTCTATTTTTTAAACTTAGAGGTAATGCTTTCCTGTTAAAAAATATACTGTTAATAGAAAAACAACTGATTTACATACTATTGTCTAAGCACTATGAAACACTTAAAAATTTTTGGAAAAGAAATTATTGATGATAACTCTATTGATCAATTAAAAAACTGCCTGGGCGAAGAAGATTTGGGCGTGCTTACGGCAGATGCTCATTACGGTTATGGTCACCCCATTGGAGGGGCGGTGGCCTACAAAGACCGTATTTCTTTGTCTGGGGTAGGTTTCGACATTGCTTGTGGTAACAAAGCGGTACGTACCAATGTATTGGCGGCCGATTTGGATACGGCTAAGGTGATGGACGAAATCTTTAAACAAATTGGATTTGGCGTGGGACGAGCCAACCGCGAAAAGGTGGATCATCCGGTATTGGATAAAATTGCCCAAGCTGACTTTGATCCTATCCGTGATTTGGCAAAAATGGCCACCGAACAACTTGGAACGGTGGGAAGTGGTAACCACTTTGTAGACTTGTTTGAAGATGAGCAAGGCTATGTTTGGGTGGGGGTACACTTTGGTTCGCGCGGTTTTGGGCATAAAATCACCAATGGATTCATTGCCATGTCGCAAGGAAAAACTTTCCAGGAAAAAGGGAAAGATGGCGGAATGGCTTCTAAACCTATCTTGTTTGATACCACTACCGATTTAGGACAAGCTTATACCTATTGTTTGGGCTTAGGAGGCGAGTATGCTTATGCTGGTCGCGACTGGGTGGTAAACAAAGTACTCGAGATTTTACAAGCTCAGTCTACTTTTGAGGTACATAACCACCATAATTTTGCCTGGGAAGAAGAGCATTTTGGAGAAAAGTATTGGGTGGTACGTAAGGGTTGTACTCCAGCTTTTCCTGGCCAATTAGGTTTTATTGGCGCCAACATGTACGATACTTCAGTGATTATTGAAGGAGTAGACTCGGCCGAATCTAAAGAGGGCTTATATTCTACGGTACACGGTGCTGGACGAGTAATGTCGCGTAATGCAGCCGCTGGAAAGAAAAAATGGGTGAAAGGGCCTGATGGTAAAAAACGACCTACTATTGTAAAGCCAGGAGCAGTGAACTTTGCCGAAGTGCAGCAGCGTATGCAAGCTAAGGGGATTGAACTACGTGGAGGGGGTGCTGACGAAGCTCCTCAATGCTACAAAAAACTAGAAGATGTGATTGCTTATCAAGGGGATACGATTCGAGTATTGCATAAGTTAAACCCAATCGGGGTGGCCATGGCAGGTTCGGAGGTTTTTGATCCATATAAAGATTAAGCTAGTAAACATTTGCGGATGATAATGAAGCGTCGGGACAGGTTTAACCCAGGTTGGCCTGCGTCCGGCTTTTGTACTTAAGGGGTTCTATCTTTGTTGGCTATATTATTTCCCCATTGGTAGTTACTTTCCTTCTCAAGAAAAATAGGCATAGCCCTCAACTGAGGGCTTATTTTACTGCTTCTGTTTCTAAAAAGCGATTAAGTAATGCATTATAAATGGCTGAAAAATCGTTGCGCCCCAACCCAGCCTCTATAGCTTTTTGGTACAAATCTTTGCTGGCATCGGCCGAAAGGTTGGTGATTCCGTGAGCCTCAGCCGTACTGGCAAAAAGCCCTACATCTTTGTGCATTAGTTCTAATGGAAATTGCACGTCATCATCGTTTTTGGCCAGTTTTTCGGCTTTAGATTTCAGGAAAGGTGCCGATACAGGTAGGTTAGGCAAAAAGTCCAGCAAAAAGCTACGGTCTAGTCCTATTTTCTCTCCTACTACTGCAGCTTCGGCAAAGGCCAACATCCCTTGCGCCAAGATATAATTCACCAGTATTTTTAAAGAAGAACCTTTACTTACTCCGCCCAGGTGAACCACTTTTTTGCCCATCATTTCCATATAAGGCTTGGCTTGGTCTACCAGGGTGGCTTCTCCTCCACAAAAGAATACTAATTCGGCATTTTCGGCGTGAGGCTTGGTACCTGCTACGGGCGCTCCTACAAAATTGATTTGGTGTTTTTGGGCTTCTTCGGCCGATTGTAACGAAAACGCCGGGCTTACCGTGGAACAATCTATCCACAAAGCATTGGCTTTCATATGTTGTAAAAAACCTTGTGCCCCAAAAGCCACGGCTTCTACTACAGTTGGGGCCGATAACATAGTAAATACAATGTCTGCATTCTGCACGGCTTCTGCTGAAGAGGATGCTACCTTTGCTCCTAGTGGCTCGAGAGTTTCAGCTACTGAGCGGGTACGATTGTATACCGTAATTTCAACTTTATTTTTGAGAAGATTTTTAGCCATACGGCTTCCCATAATTCCTAATCCGATAAAAGTTACTTTCATGTTGTTTTTTTTAGTTCATAGTCTACGTTCAACAGTCCACAGACATTTAGTTTAAATGATTGATTTAAGGTAAGATTTATCAGTCCTTCACTCAAAAGCTAAGGACTGATAGCCATTTATTATTTCAAGGCATCTAAAATTGCTTGAGGCTCAGTTCTCTCGCGATAGTCACCACTGGCAAACTCGGCAAACTGAACCTTACCATCTTGCCCAATGATAAAAACCGCAGGTACAGGAATTACTCCCTCGTTGGTTTCGTAAAATGAATGAAAGTCAATCCCAAGGTCTTTCATCGCCTGCACAGGTGCTTCTCCATTTTTAAAAACAGTAGTGTACTGCGCTATTACTTCGTTTTGCCCATCACTCAATACTTCAAAAGCTAATTCATTTTTTTGCTTAATATCTAATGACTGATCAGGTGTTTGCAACGAAAGAGCTACCAATTGAGCACCAGCGGCCTTGATTTCAGGTAAAATCTTTTGATAACTACTCAAAGCCAGGTTACAATATGGACACCAGGTGCCTCTATAAATTACCAAGACTACTTTGCCACTTTCTAATAGATTTTGAAGTGCCACTACTTCTCCAGTAGCATTGGGCAGTGAGAATTTTGGTGCTACCTCTCCTACTTTTACCTTCAAAGGAGCAGTATGTGTTTCTGCCAACATTTGTGCATCCTGGTTAAAAGTGTTCAAGGCCTCTGCTGGCAGCATTTCGCTCAATTGTGCTATCAAACCTTGTAAATCTTGTTTGTAAGAAGGGATTGTTGTTGTTGATGAATTTGACATATTTGAGTTGTGTTTTGTAATTCTATAAATTGATTTGTTACAAAACTATCACAAGGCTCCACAGTGCTTTGCCCCAAAATGTTCATCAATAGTGTTTTTGCGTCAAAAGTTATATTTGACATTAGAAATTACAACGATAATCCCTCCTGATGCTCTATGAGTAGTTGCTTGGGTGTCATTTGGTACTTCTTCTTGAACTCTTTGATAAAATGAGATACGTTTTCATAACCAGTCTCGAGAGCCACTTGGGTCACACTTATTTCGCTGCTTATCAACATTTCATGGGCTTTGGTTAAGCGTTTATCCATCAACCATTTTTGGGGAGTGGTATCAAAACGAGTTTTGAATTCCCGACGGAAGGTAGAAATGCTTTTGCCTGTCAGGTAAGCGTAGTCTTCTACTTTGAGTGGTTTGTCATAGTTGGCCTCCATAAAAGTTTTGATATTGCGTGGGGTTCCTAACAAAGACTGGTTTAAAAAGTGAATGAAGTTTTCATCCATTGCATCCAACAAATAGAGTAACTCATACATTTTCACTCGTACAAACTCTTCCTTGATCACATTCATTTTGGGTACAATGGCACTCAACGCCTGTAAATAAGCTTGTACTCCTTCTGTATGCTTGAAACGATAAGCATCTGGCCACTCTTGTTGTTCACCTGCTTCCAACCCTTTTCCTAATAAGAATCCACCAGTAATGTTGTCGTCAAAAAAGAATAGTACACTCTCAAAACCTTTATTGCTTGTTCCTTTGCCGCTCAATAAATCAGAAACATTGTACATGCCCTTGGGAATAAACATCATACTACCTGCTGGAATATGAATCATGTGACCGTCATAGGTAGTAATTTTTTGTTCTCCCTTTAATACCATAGAGAGCACCGACTTACTAATGTATCCTTCCCGATTGAGCGCAGGTTCATTGAGTCTTTTCCTGAGGATATATGACTCACCATCACTCAGGATTTGCTGCATAAATGGTTGATTGAGTAGGCGTTGAGGTATGAGTATCATGAAGGTTCCAATGGTTAATGATGATTGATGAAGATACAATATTTTGCCATAAGATTTTTGGCAACTCCTTGACTTTTTTTGATATTCAATATTAGTACAAACAAAGATTGCTTATGCTTCGGTTCAACACTTGTTCTTTTCGTTTATCTACTTTGTCATTATTGACACTTTGCATTGGGCTTATAACTTGCCAGGCCCAATCTGACCAGGTGTTGCGCAAAAAGGCTAATCTTTTGGCCAAAAAATATATCATTTTGGATGGCCACATTGATGTACCTTATCGGATAAAGTTAAGTAACGAAAATGTAGCTCAACGCACTTATAAGGGCGACTTTGATTATTACCGGGCAAAGAAAGGTGGGCTGGACGCTCCTTTTATGTCGATTTTTGTTCCTGCTTTTTTTCAAAACAAAAATGGGCGTGCCCGAATGTTTGCCGATGGCTTGATCAAGGCTGTGGAAAAACTGGCCCAACAAAACCCCAAAAAATTCGCAGTAGCTACTTCTCCTGATGAAATTGAGGCTAATTTTCGTAAAGGGATTATTTCGTTGCCTCTGGGGATGGAAAACGGTGCTCCTATAGAAGGCAGCCTAAGTAATCTACGCTTTTTCTACAAACGAGGGGTGCGGTATATCACCCTCACTCATGGCAAAGACAATCACATTTGCGACTCCTCTACCGACCCTCGTCGTACCTGGAAAGGGTTGAGCCCTTTTGGCAAAAAGGTGGTGCAGGAAATGAATCGTTTGGGGATGATGATTGACGTTTCACACATTTCTGATGAAACTTTTTATCAGATCATGAAGCTTTCTAAGGCCCCCGTCATCGCTTCTCACTCTTCTTGCCGACGCTTTACACCTGGCTTTAGTCGCAACATGACCGATGCCATGATCAAAACTTTGGCTAAAAAAGGGGGAGTAATTCAGATTAATTTTGGCGCAATGTTTTTAAACCAACGCTCTGCCGATTCTTATACCAAGATCACTCAGATTAGGGGCAATCTCAGCTTAAACGCAATACAAAGAAAGGCCGCAGAACGTGCCCAAGCTCAAAAGGTACCGCTTACGGCTCACATCAATGATGTTGTTAAACATATTGATCATGTAGTAAAAATTGTTGGCATCGATCATGTGGGATTGGGGTCAGATTTTGATGGAGTAGGTCCAGCTCTGCCCGAAGGTCTAAAAGATGTTTCTTTTTACCCTAACCTGATTTATCTTCTACTCAAAAAAGGATACTCCGAAAAAGACATTGCCAAGATATGCTCGGGCAATGTACTACGGGTATGGCGCGCAGTGGAAAAGGTAGCTGGGAAGTGAGTTGAATGAAAAATCAAAAATGTTGCGAAGCGGAAATTAGGCCATAGTATTCAGTCCATTGTCCATAGTTTTGCGATGCATCGCCTAACACACTGTCCTAAGCCAAGACGAAGCAATAGAGCAATGCAACAATAAAACAATCATCCTTCGCTATAGCGTCTTATATACTCCCTTCATATACTCTTCGCCCAAGTGTACATAAATGTTTGCTGCTTTTTCAAGTTCGGTACGATAGGCTTCTGGAAGCTGTTTTACTATCTTGCCGGGGGTACCCATGACCACTGAATAATCTGGGATTTCCATATTTTCGGTAACCAATGCATGCGCACCAATTACACAATATTTCCCGATTTTGGCACCATTCATTACTGTAGCACGCATCCCAATCAAGGTGTAGTCACCTACGTTTGCTCCATGAACAATGGCCCCATGCCCAACTGTCACATTATCACCAATAATAGTTGGCTGTCCGGTATCGCAATGCAATACACAACCATCCTGAATATTCGTACGGGCTCCTATCACAATTTCGTCTTCGTCGGCTCGCAAAACTGCCTGGTACCAGATAGATACCTCATCCCCTAGTGTAACCTTACCTACGACGGTGGCATTGGGTGCTACAAATACATTTTCTCCTTTTTGTGGCACAAATATTTTAGGTATAGGAGTCGTATAAGTGGAATCGGCTACCCCATACTCTGCCAAAATATCTCGGTAATCGTCATAAGATTCCTGAGAACTACCCAAAATTCCTACTAACGAACCAAACATCAGCTTTTCATCTTCTTTCGCTACTTTTCGCAATAAAATTCCAGAGGTTTCGGCCACAATCTCCATAGTAACCTTATCGGTTTCTATTTCCAGCAAGGGTTCATCTGCAGCAACATAGTCACCTTCATTTTTCAACCAGTGACTAATGATAATATAATCGGGAGCTTCGTCTAAAAATTGGGGAATTACAATTGCGCTTGCCATTTCTTTATTGTTAGGTTACAAAAACAAAACCCCGTTGATGAATACCAACGGGGTTATAATATACTAAATATGGTGTAAACCTTATTTTTTCAATAGCTTTTTCACACCTTCTTTTTTCTTCATCTGGATTTTTACCAAATACAAGCCTTCAGATAATCTTTGAATTGGAAGATCAACCTCAAGTTTTTTAGATGTTTTTTCTCCTTTCAATCTCTCTAACACTTTTCCTTGATTATCGGTAATTAGAATTTTGTAGGGGCCAAACTCTTCATTATTCATTTTGAGCACCGACTGGGTAGCTGATGGGTTAGGAGAAATAGATATGCCCTGGGAGAACTCATTATCCTCGAGACCAGTAATGGTGATTGATGCTAAATTGATGAGGTTAGAAGTAGAAGCACAACCTTCATTAGAAACCACTACAAAATAGGCCCCATCAGTTACTGCCTGATAACTGCTCTCAGTAGCACCCGTAATTGGCTGATAGTCTTTGTACCATTGATATCCCTGTGCCCCACTAACACTTGCTCGTAAAATATTGTTGAGAGAATCGGTTAGTGTAATAGATGCCTGAAACGAGGATTGAACAATCACTACCGAAGGTGTAGAAGAAGATTTACTACAATTTCCAGCAATTACCTGACAATTATATTCCCCGGTTTCGGTAGCGTTATAAATGGGCAAATTGGCATTTGCAATGTTTATTCCGTTGAGTTTCCACTGATAGGTAGCATCGCTTACGTTGGTATTTACTACCAGCAAAGCTGCTTTACCAGAACAAATTGTATTTGTACCAGAATTGTTAGTTACTAATACTACCAGATTACATTCTACCTTGGCAGAGCTAATATTACTATATGGCGAATCTCCCCCTTGATTACTAGCTCTTACTCGGTATTCATAGGTGCTATCTGCTAATAAGTCCGTACTACTAAAGCTGGTAGTTCCTCCTATTACCTGGGCAATTTCTAGCCAATCAGCATCTGATTGACTATTCAGTTTACGCTCGATCTTAAATACCAGTTCATCACTGGAATTATCTTGCCAGGTTAAATCTAATTCAGATTGTGATACAGAGGTTACTTTCAAATTAGTAGGTGAATTTGGTACTGGTACCGAAGTATCTACATTTGTAACAATGGTCTGATCTGGGGTATATGGTGAATTTCCGTTATCGTTAAATGATCTTAACCTAAACAAATATTTTTGGTTAGCAATCAGTCCGGTAGCAGTAAATTTGGTAGTAGCGGCATCTACCGATCCTATCTCAGTAAAGATCAAATTACTAAATCCATCATTAGTCGTTCTGGCAACCTTTCTGCCATTTGTAAATGTTTCTGGTGGCCAGCTTCTTCGCTGGCTTTGCCCTATGCCTTGAGTACCTAACAAACTTGCCACTTCGACTTTAAATCCGTTGGCTGTCCTCTCTGTTGAGGGAGGATTGTCAACAGTCCAGGTAATTTCTACTGAAGTAGGTGACAAAGAAGTAATTTGAATATTGGAAGGAATTAAAGGTACATTCTGGGGTATGCCTGACGCAATATTGGAACGATCAATCGAAGCCCCATCCCCATTAAAAGCCTCTACATAATAATAATAGGTAGTGCCTACGGTAAGAGCCGTATCTTGATAAACCGTCATATTAGTAGGTACTGTATCAATTACACTATAAGTACCAAACTGTTCTACTGAGCGATAAATCACAAAGCCTAATTCGTTGCCTGAATTATCTACCCAGTCTAACTGCAATTCTGTACCCGAAATAGTTTCTACCAGTAAATCAGATGGAGACGCTGGCGCATTGGACAAGGTGGTTGCCGTAGCAGTATCAGTAGGGAGCGAATTACCTTCGGTTCCAGTTGCCAAAAGTATGTATGCATAAGCAGTTTTGGATTCCAAACCTTGATCGATATAAAATTCGGAATTGGATGATAAAGTAGTAATCAAAGCAAAAGTTGAAGCTGGATCATTTACTTTACGACGGTATACTTCAAACCCTGACTCGTTAATGGAGTTATCACGCCATTCGAGTTGTATTTCTGATTGACTCAATGTCAAGGCGTTCAAACTACTCGGAGCAGTCGGTGAATTGGGTAGAGTTGTTATCCTTGCGGTATCACTAGGTGCTGAATTTTCGCCACTATTTTGTGCTTCTGCTATAATGCGATACAAATATGTTGTATTGGATTGAAGCCCATTATCAGTATAACTTGTGGTATTGGGTTGGGTAGTAACCACTCTGGTAAAAGAGCTAATTGGCGGAAGCGTAGCTGGCCCTTGTGGTACCGTGAAACGATATATTGTATACCCTACTTCGGTAGTATTATTATCTATCCAATCAAGGGTTACTTCGTTTTTACCTACAGTTCGTTGAGTAAACGCTGTGGGTAACAAAGCCACAATACCTGTTGCCTGCACATTAAATGTAAAAGGATTGTTGATAGCATCAGAATTAATTGTGATTGTGGCAGTCTCCAATGCAGCTGTAGTAGGCTTATAACGTACTGTGAAAGTAACGTTTTGCCCCGCATTTACTGTCACCCCACCAGCTGTATTAGTAGCTATGGTAAATTTGGCATTATTGGTAGTTACAGAGCTAACATTCATTGCTGTTGCCCCTGTATTTCTTATCTCAAACTGTACATCTACCGAATCTCCAATAGCGGTAGTCCCAAAATCTGTATTATCGTTTGTACTAGGAGGAAACTGACTAAAATCACTAAAAATCTCATTATTGTTGCCAAACAACTGCAAAAAAGCTGGGGCAGCCGTCCCTACTCCTTTTATCTGAAATGTATAGGCATTATCCGCTCCAAGGTTAGGATCATCAGCAGCTATTGTAATATTATTTATGAATTCTCCAGCAGTAGTCGGATTAAATTGTACATCAAAAGTGGCTTCTTGTCCAGGACTCAGTGTAATTGGAGATGCCTGAGTAGTAATACTAAATGGTGAACCTGCGGTTGTAAAATCTACTACAGGATTACCCGTCAAATTCATTGTTCCAGTTCCATCATTTCTGATCGTAAATGTTCTAACGGATGGTCCTCCTGGTCCTGGGCCTGGGCCGCCTCCGCCTATTTGTATTGTATCGAACAGAGTTCCCTTGTTGATGTCTACTACACTTTCAACATCATTAATTACTACACCATTGTACAATACTTTCATTACTTGCGCAGGACTTTGGTCGTGTACATATCCTCCACTCGCTCCTACATCATTCACGATGAGAGAGGCCATTCTGAAGGTACTCAAACCTACAGTAAATGCCCGTAAATCAGCCCCAGAAGTTTGTGCACTAAAGCTCACATTATGAGTAACCGAGGGGTCTGTTACATCACTTGCAGCATCTATACGATACACATGAGCCTGACCACCTTCTAATACATTGACAATAGCCTCGTTATCAGCTACTTTGCTTATGGTTAAACTATTGGTAAATATTCCAGTATGTAAACCGCCACTTATATTTGTAACTTGGGTAATGGTACTAGCAGTTACTGAACATTTTATTAAATTGATGGTAGTGGATGTAGTTCCTACTTCATAGGCAAATAAGAATTGATTGGAGTTAATCACTGAAACTGCAGTTCTGATGGTAGGAGTCCCTACAATAGCTGAATACGCTCCTCCAACATTAACTGCATCACTGGTAGTGTTTATATCTAATACTTTGGCCTTAATGGTATTTCCACCTTCGTTGTAAGCTACTACCGCCTTGCTACTACTAAAGGCAGTTAATGATATATGATTTGTTTGAGCATCAGAAAAATCACTATAGGTACTGTTATAATTGACAGTAAACATATTAGAATCATAAGTACCTACAATCGCTCGTCCAAATTGTAAGCCAGCACCATTATCTTGAGTATAAGCTACTAAAAACTTGGTAGCAGTTAGAGCGGCCACTCTTACCTCGCCGTAAGGATGGGATGTAGTAGGAGTAAGACCTGGTATGTAATTTTGCGCTGCTACTGCATCCATAAAAATACTATTACCGCTTACCATACCTCCTACAGCATATATGGCTTGACTGGAAGACCCATTGTCTGTATCTGCTACAACGATCACATGAGAATCGTCCAAAGCGGTAATATCTACATTACCAGATTTATTTCCATTGAGCGTAGCCACTGTAGCTGGAAAGCCAAAGTTTATAACCCCTGAAGCCTGTACTTCACCAACCATAGCCCTCACTTCTGGTGAACCTGTACCAGCCTGATATACCATAGCAAATTTACTATCAGAAAGGCGAGTCGCTCTTACATTTTCTACTCTATCTGTTTCATTGCTCGCTGTATTGAAACTACTAATAGGAAGGGCAGCAGGAGGGGAAAATTTCTTACGAGTATTAATAAAGTTGACAATGTTGGAGACCTTAGCGTCTTTTTGTGCAAACTTTTGTATTTCTTTTTTGAGCCCTAAAGTATCTTTAGGAATAAATGCCATTAAGGGCAATGCAAAAAAACTGAATAAGAAGATCATCGCCATTACACGACTACTCACCAAATAAATTCTTTGCCTGTTCGTATTCATCATCGGGAATATTAGGGTTCGGTAATGATTTATGAATAATAAAATAGGTGTATATAGGGGTTAATACAATTTACAGCAAATATGTAACAATTAAGCAGGCTTTTGTAAAAATGTGTGTGATACTTTTACAAATGTTACGTATGAAAAGAGTGCTTAGTTGAGGTTGTAACTAATTTGAAGCAAAATAAAAAGCTTTCCTACCCCTCAATCATTAAAAAACTTCATACTCATTCGCTTTTTGGATAAAAAAATGCAAAACGTTCGTTGATGGGCACTTTTTGTTTTAACACTGGACAGCTTCAAAAAAACCTCAGGCAAAAACACCACCTAAGTCACTATTAATCAAGTATTTATCACACGGCATAATCCTTGGAAACTTGTTAAGCATATCATAGTCCATATACCATACCTCATACCTTATGTTTACAAGTTATTTAAAAACGGCATTTCGTAATTTATGGCGAAATAAATTACATTCGGCCATCAACCTACTAGGGCTCACCCTTGGCATTAGTTGCTGCTTTATTCTATGGCTATATATTCAGGATGAGTGGCAGTTTGACATGAGCTTTCCTAACTCAAAACGTATTTACCGCATTACAGAAGAAGTAAGCATACCTGATCAGCCTTCTCGTCTCGTTGCGCGCACCTCTTCTGCCCTGGCATTGTCTGCATCCAATCAATTTCCTGAAATAGAACAAGCTACTATATTTATTGAAGGAGGGCACTCAGTTATTACCTTGGGAGATAAGTCTTTTAATGATCGTAGATTTCAAATAGCCAGTCCCAATGTATTTAAAACTCTAGGCATTTCGTTAATCAAAGGCAATGCAAATACTGCATTGAACAAACCCAATTCGGTAGTACTCACAGAAACATCGGCCAAACGTTTATTTGGTCACACAGATGTAATTGGCAAAACTTTTAAAACCAGTCGCCTAGAAAAACCTGTTACCGTGACTGGAGTTATGCCTGATTTTCCAGAAAATACCCACTTGTCTTTCTCTATGTTTCTCCCCATTCCTCAAAATCATGCTGGATGGAAACGGTATTTATCACGCTGGGATATTAGAAATAGTCATCTTTACCTCTTGCTAAAGAAAGGTAGCTCTCCTGAAGAAGTCACCAAAAAATTACAAGCACATGCTACTCAAAAAGCGGGTAAAGACTGGCAAAATCGCAAAATCACTCTAGAGGCATTGTCTGACATCCATTTTTATACTACCAATACCGAAGCTGGTATTAATGACTCCACCAAAGGCAATATTTTTTATTTGTATGCTTTTATCATTGTTGCACTGTTTTTATTAATCATTGCCAGCATCAATTATGTAAACCTCACTACTGCCAAATCGGTGTATAGAGCCAGAGAAATAGGAGTTCGTAAGGTTATGGGAGCCTATCGTAAACAATTGGTTTTCCAGTTTTTACTTGAGTCTAGTTTAATTGCCTCTCTGGCATTTATTATCTCTATTGGTGTTACCGATGCTACCCTACCTTATTTTAATGAATTGGCTGGAAAAAACTTTGATATTGACTGGGGTAATGCGTTTCCTAAGTTGATTCAAATGTTTTTTATCACCCTTATGGTTGGTCTGTTGGCTGGTATTTATCCTGCATTGGTATTATCAGGTTACAAACCAGTGTATGTTCTCAAGTCTCAGGTAAAAACGTCTTTTAAAGGCTTATTGCTTCGAAGATCTTTGGTTATTAGTCAGTTTACATTATCGGTCTTAATGATCATTGCTACCTTAACTGTTCGTAAACAGCTACATTATGTACAAAATAAAAAAATGGGTTTTGATAAAGAGCAAATGATGGTGATGGACATCAATAGCGGTAAAATCAGAAAAAGCTTCAAAGTTGTCAAAAATGAACTACTCAAGCATCCTGCAATAAAAAATGTAACAGCTACTTCCAGAGTGCCTGGTGATTGGAAAGACATCACCCAGCTCCCAGTAGTTGCTCAGGGCAAACTCGCCAAAGAAGCACAAGAAGCCTTATTTATGGGAATAGATAAAGATTTTATCAATGCATTTAAGGTTAAGATTTTAGAAGGGCAAAATTTCCTGGGAAAGGATCAATCAGACTCTACTAAAGTGCTCATCAATCAATTAGCTGCCCAAAAGTTAGGTGTTAAAGTAGGAGATTACATTCGATCGGCTGATACTTCCAAAAAATTTAAAGCAAAGGTGTTCGGCATTGTAAATAATTTCCATACGCAGTCATTACATAATAAGCTTACTCCCGTAGTTATGGGAAACTGGAACAACCCCATTATATCGTTGGATTATATTACTGCCAAGGTAAGCACTCAAAACCCTCAAGAATTGATTGCCTATGCTCAAAAGGTAAATGATCAGTTTGATGCTGATACTCCCCTTGAGCTTCATTTTTTGAATGATCAAATGAAGTTGTTTTATAAAAAAGAAATTCTTTCGGCTAAAATATTCAATATAGCTGCATTTATTACTATTCTTATCGCCAGTATGGGCCTATTTGGTTTGGCCACCTTTACTATTCAAAAAAGAACCAAGGAAATAGCCATTCGCAAAGTATTGGGAGCTTCTCAAATCCAATTGTTTGCTTTGTTGTCTAAGGGTTATATTAAACAAATTGTTTTCTCATTTCTCCTGGCATTTCCGCTGGGGTATTATATTATGAATTATTGGCTCAAAGATTTTGCTTATCGCACTTCTATAGGTGTGATGGTTTTTGTGTGGGCAGCCTTAGCGGCATTGATGGTCACTTTTATTACTATTGGTTATCAGACTTTTATTGCGGCTCGCCACAATCCGGTAGATTCTTTAAGAAATGAGTAAAATTGCTCTATTTTCTATTTTAAAATTAGTCGTCAGGTATTAAAATAATGCCTGACGACTTCTTTATACAAATACACTTCCTTCTATTATCATTATCATCTGACCTTCCCTGAAAATCTCTAATAATTTCATTTGTAATAAAAGCCTTCATAATGACTGGTTTTTATGATTTCAAATTGTTAGTTTAAAAAAAAAATAACATCTTTATTTTACTTTGGCGACAAATCAAAGCGAATTGAAAAGTGTTTGTTTATCAAAAACACCTCGCTTCAAACATTAGTTGGTTGCATATGATAAATGTATTAGAATTTTTACAGGTTGGGGTTATTCACGAAGTCGTTGTTGGAATGAAAAAAGACAATGTATTCGAAATACTAAAAGATATAGAAGATGAGATTTTACTAGAGCTCCCCAACCACCAGGCTTTTGCTTACGAGGGCCTTGAGTTTGTGTTTTATGAACAAGACCTCAAAACGGTAAGTATTAAAATGGAAAATCAGCCGGTAGCCATTATAGATTCGGGTCGGGAAAGATTAAAGTTGAGCTATGATACTACTATTTATGAAGTAATCAATGTGCTCAATAAAGTAGGAGTTGTGTGGGAGTTTTACCAGCCATTTTGTGTACAAAGACAAATTGCTATAATGACCGAGGGAGAAGTGCTGTTATTCTTTACTTTTGGGGCTGAAGGTAAAATGGAAAAAATAGAACGCCGAATAGATGCTGCCACCCCTTCTAGCTTAAGAAGCAGGCTCAGAGCAGCTCAACAACTTAACAATAACTAAATGTGTAAGCTAAGGAATGGGTTCGTGATTACTGTCTACGCTTCTCGACGATCTAAACCAGACTGTTTTTCTTGAGAACTATTCTGAGCAAAACTCCTTAACATCCAATGATTAACATCTTCGAATTTCTTAAAACTGGTTTTATATTCAATATTACCGTTGGTATGTCTCGCAAAGAGGTATTGAGCATTCTCCAATCTTTTGACGACAAAGGCTCCCTCGATCAACCTGATTTATTTTCGCATGTTTACCAAGGCATCGAGTTTATATTTTATGAAGATGAGCTGCAGTTGATCAACTTTGACCTGGATAAAAACATTCCTATATACCTGGAAATGGACGATCAAGAAAGAGTTACTTTCAATTCTCAAACCACTATTTATAATTTTGGGACAGTATTGGACGATCAAGAAATTGCCTGGGAGTTTTATCAACCGCTTACTGGAATGAAGCAAGTGACCTTGATGACAGAGGGAGAAGTATTGGCGTTTTTCTCCTTTGAGAGCCAACCTAAATTAGAAAAAATACAATTGGTACTAGCAGCTACACTTCCTCCTAATATTCAGGAAAAGTTGATAAACATCGTGATGAGGTAGCTCCATAATTGTCGAAAAAGTTGAAAATAATTGTCATTGGTGGAGGAGCTGCGGGTTTTTTTGCGGCCATTTCAGCCGCTCAACATCACCCACAAAGTCAGGTAATTTTGCTGGAGAAAAGCAGCAAGTTATTGGCAAAAGTAAAAATTTCAGGGGGTGGTCGTTGCAATGTTACTCACGCTTGCTTTGACCGTAAAACCCTGCTTACTAATTATCCAAGAGGGCAAAAAATCTTGAGGCAAGCACTTGCTCAGTGGATGCCTCAAGATACTGTACAATGGTTCGAAAAACGTGGAGTACCCATAAAGACCGAACAAGATGGGCGCATGTTCCCAACTTCGGACGATTCTCAAAGTATTATTGACTGCTTAATCAAAACCGCTCGTCAGCTCAATATTGAGATTCTTACGCAACACGAGGTAACCAGCCTAAATAAACTGGCGAATGGTGCATTTTCTCTAGAGATTAAGCATAAAGATACCCAGACAGCCGACCAGGTAATTATTACTACTGGTGGCTCTCCTAAGCTTAGGGGTTTTGACTGGCTGGCACCAATGGATTTGGGCATTGTTCCTCCTGTACCCTCGCTTTTTACCTTCAATTTACCTCGCGAAAATATTACCCAGCTTCCTGGCATTGCTGTGCCCAAAGTGCAAGTAAAAATCCCTGGTACCAAATTGCAGGAAGAAGGCTCATTGCTGGTAACTCATTGGGGAATTAGTGCTTTTGCCGTACTGCGTTTATCGGCGTGGGGAGCTAGAATTTTACACGACCTGGATTACAAAAACCCTGTAATTGTAAATTGGCTACCTGATATCAATGAGGAAACTTTACGTAATCAAGTCATTGACTATCAACAAACTTTAAAGAATCGCCAGATTCCCAATCGTAATCCATTTGCGCTTCCCAATCGTTTATGGGAGTTTTTTTTGAGGCGATGGCAAATCCCCGCACAGAAAAAATGGAGTGAACTTTCTAAAAAAGAAAGAAATCGAATGATTAATGGTTTGACCAATGATACTTACCAAATAGAAGGCAAAACCACTTTTAAAGATGAGTTTGTGACATGTGGAGGGATAAGTTTGGATGAAATAGATGCCAAAACTATGGCAAGCAAAAAGCACCCCGGACTTTACTTTGCCGGGGAAGTTTTGGACATAGACGGCCTTACGGGTGGTTTCAACTTTCAGGCCGCCTGGGCTACCGGTTATGTAGCAGGTAAGTTGGCCTACTCTGCATAAGCCACACTTCGCCAATATGATTTCAGGTTAGACACATCAAACCCAATGGGTAACTGACGGTTTTCTACCAGCATGGTGGGAGTACCCGCAATCTGTGCTTCTTTAATCCACGCCGACTGAGCCTGATGCACTAGGGTAGCTTGTGCCAATTGTTGCTCAGTAACCGGGAATTTTTTCTCCAACGCTTTTATGTCTTTGTGTTTGAACCAAAAGCTCAGTGCCTCTAGGGTTGCTTCGGAATTGTTGGCCAACCCTACTGCAATGATCTGACGACTTACTTTATTGAGATCATCGTCGTCGTTATCACGCCCAACAAAAAGTACATTGATTTTTATAAGATCAGCAAACTCTCCCAGTAGTTGTATAACTTCTTCGTGTTTACGTGCACAGGGCTGACAAAAAGGGTTATTTACTATAGCGATTTCAATAGGATTTTCACTATTGCCCAACCATACTTTTTCGTCCTGATAAGGAATCGTAATCGGAGCAGTACTTGCTAATACACCTTGCATTACTTCTTCGTTTTTCAAAAAGTAATTTAGCTTGGTTTCTTTTTCCATTGCTAATTTTTGCCACTGCAAATAAGGCTTGAGCAACATCCAACCAATGATTACTATGCTAAATGACACTACTATCAAGGATATACTCGTAATATTTATAAGCCCGAGCCCACGGTATAGTAGTTGAAAACTAGTTACTAACTCTAGCCAAAATATTGCTTGTACTGCCAAACACAATACACACCATTTCTTTACTACCTTGGCTTGATAATATACCGAGAAAAACGAGTAAGGAACAGCCAATGCTGTGAATATACCCAACACTACTAAAGCAGGTAATAAACTTTGTGACAATAAACCCAGTAGTACGGTCAAAAAACCTCCAATAAAATATATAAGTCCTAAGTCAGACATTTTGAGCCAGCCAAACCAGGTAGCTGCCGGGGAGTCGAGTACTTGTCCACAACTTACATTGGTTTTGGTATCACATAAGCGATGAATAAGGCTATTGTTAATCCCTATCTCTTTGAAAACAAGTAATACTGCTACGACTGAGCCTATGATCTTGAGTCCTAGTATTGGCATCCAGGTGGCCATAGATGCAGTGCTGTAATAGTTTCCCCCAGTAATGATTCCTAAGCCCAAGCCAATGGCCAATAAACCGAGAATAACTGGTGTTCGGGCTTGCTTAAGTAAGAAGTCTTTTTCCTGAGCATTTTCACCCAATTCGGCCATAACCAACACTCCCGACCATTGGCTGTCAAACTCTTGCACAGATTGGGTTACTTTTCCAACCTCTGGATCAAAATAAGTCACCTGATCGTTTTCTAATGCATCTAATACGACAAAGTGCCCTTTCTCAAGGTGAGCTATGGAAGGTAAGGGAACTTCAGGGAGTTGTTCCACTCCAAGATTCACCGCCATATTTTCGATGTTTAAATCAGATAAGGCTTCGGTGAGTGCTAAAACGGAAGGGTAAGATGGATGCGTATTTAATAATCGTTTGATAGTAGCAGCGGTATATTTAGCTCCCAGTTTTTGTAAAAAGTATAGGGTAGCTGCCTGCAAATTTTCAATAGGATCTTTTTGTTTGAACATGACTGTATTGATTTGATAAATCAGTAGAGGTTAGTCTTTTTATAATTTAATAAGTCATCTCGACTTTTAACTAAGACACTAATAAACAAAAAAATACCTAGCTGAAGGATGATTTTTTTAAACTTTTTCTTGCTCAGGTCATTCTAGTCGTCACAGGTGCAGGTACAATCACAGTCTGAGCCATCACATACACAATCACATTCGCAGTCTACACTAATGTTGATGATGACATTTTGATTGAATACCTTTTTGACCGCTACCATACTATAATTAGTTGTTTGATTGTTTTGGGTAAGGTTATAATTCACATCCAGGAAGAAATCATTATCGAAATAATAAAAAGTACCCTGGCCTTCTATCATCGTGGAATCATTGATGCTTTGCAGCGATATACTAATCACTACTTCGCCATTGCTCTTCTCTTCAATGATGTCTGCCTTCACCCTAGCCCCCTGTGTTCCATCCCACTGGGCACCTACCCATAATTGATTGCCACGAAAACTCTCGTCTACCCGTGATACCACCAATGATGAAGTATTGGCATAATTCAATACCTGTGCTTCGTAAATACCAATAAATTCTTTGAGGTTAAAACCAAGAATTTGATTACCTCCTGATTGGCGGGGTTCTACCTTGGGATCTTTATGACAAGAGGCTAGTAATCCTATTATTAAGAATAGATAAGCATAGTTCAATATCGTTTTTTTCATAATTGTAGATTTTAGTGTTCAGGATTGAATTTACTATGAAAAAAACGACGATGCTGGGTTATTATACCAAGGGGGGTATTTTTTGGAGGAAATGGCTCAAACTTAGTTTTCGTTGATAGCCATTTTGCCATTATCCAGGTAAACGATTTGTTGTACGTCTACCATTTTTTGAATCACCTCTAGCACTTCTTCTTTGTGTGCGCCTACTTTATCTACCAAAGCTTGCATCGGTAGCGACTCTTCTTTTAATAGGGTTAGAATTTGTTCACTATGCTCAGGAAAACGACTTTCTTCTTTGCCTGCTTGCTTTTCTTCCTGACGTTTACGTTTTACGCATACATCACACACCCCGCAAGGCTCATAAGAAACTTCACCGAAATATTCTAGTAGCAACTGTGTACGACAACGATCCTTGTGCTTCATGTAGTGAATTACTGCCTGTACTTTTTCCTGGTCACGTTGTTTGCGCATCTCGAGGGTGTCAACATCCAGAGGGAGCTTGCGTGCATCATGGCGGGGAGTTAGGAATAAAATCTGCGGTTTGGTTTTCTGTCGCTGGTATTCCAATACCTCATACTGTTGCAATTGCTCCAACTGCTTTACTACTTGCTGGGTGCTAATTCGTAAAAACTTAGCCACTTCGTTTTCTGAGATTTTGACAAAATTATTGAAAATATCTCCTCCACACATGCGTAATAACAGCTTTACCAGAGGTTCTAGGAAAGGATTTTTCAACAAAAACTCATATAAATCGGAGTAACGCAACCTAAACAGGATTTTTGAGGGATTATAAAATGATTCATTAAACTGAATCAGCCCTTCGTGATTCAGGGTTTTGAGGGCATAGTAGGTACCCATGCTTTCCAGATTGAACTGCTTCACAAAACGTCCTAAATCAAAATCAAAACTAGAATAGGTCTCACTATTTACGGCCAAATTATAATAATTGGCCAATGCTTGATATACCGCCTTTACCACATCGGTATCAGGATAAGCCTGAGCTACTTTCTTTTCCAGATTATGAATGTCGTTGTTGTCAAACAAGGCTACAGCATAGGCTTTTTCAGTATCTCGTCCAGCCCGACCTGCTTCCTGATAATAAGCTTCCAGGCTATCAGGCAAATCCATATGTACTACTACCCGCACATCGGGCTTGTCAATCCCCATTCCAAAGGCATTGGTGGCCACTATTACCCGTATTTTATTATCAATCCAGGCAGCTTGCTTGTAGTCACGTTGCTCATTGGATAGTCCCGCGTGGTAAAAATCGGCCCGAATGCCATTTTTGCGAATCATTTCGGCTATATCTCGTGTACGACGACGATTGCGCACATACACCACGGCCGAACCTTCGATCCGATTCAAAATACTGATGAGTTTGCGTTCTTTGTTTTCTTCGTAAAGGGTAGAATATGATAAGTTGGCACGAGCAAAGCTTTTTTGAAAAACCTTTTTGTTTTCACCAAAAGCTAATTTATCCTGAATATCTTCTTTTACTTTTTCGGTAGCAGTGGCGGTAAGGGCTATCGTAGTCACATCAGGAATGAGCTGTCGAAATTCCGCAATTTGTAAGTAAGGGGGGCGAAAGTCATATCCCCATTGAGAAATACAATGAGCTTCGTCAATTGCCAATAAGCCAACTTTCATTCGCTTTACCCGCTCAATAAATATTTCGGTACGTAGGCGCTCTGGGGAAACATAAATAAACTTGTATTTACCATTTACTGCATCCTCCAGGGTCATGTCTATTTCTTTGGGGCTCATACCCGAAAAAATAGCGGTAGCAGTTATGTCACGTTTTTGCAATTGGGCCACTTGGTCTTTCATCAAGGCAATGAGTGGTGAAATGACAATACAAATGCCTTCAACATGCATCGCAGGTACTTGAAAGCATACCGACTTGCCACCCCCAGTTGGCAACAAAGCCAGGGTGTCATGACCAGCAATCACCGAAAGAATGATGTCTTCCTGCAAAGGGCGAAAGCTATCGTATCCCCAATATTGTTTGAGGATTTCGTGGATGTTGGGAGCAGCGTTTGACATTTGCAAATAATTGTTAGTGATCAATGGTTAATAATGAACAGCGGATAACTCACTTATTACCAAACAATTATTTGCTAAAAAATGGGTGATGGTACCTTTCATTTCTCCTGAGCAGTTGTATGTGTTTTTTGGGACAATGCCCTTGCTAATTTTTGGTCATTTTTGTGATTTACAAAGATACAACTTTTCAAGTTTTGCCTGATAATGGTTTTGCTGCACTTTGCAAAAATGGACATACAATATACAAAATTTTTTGGGAGAATGGAAGAGGATTTAGGCAGGGAAATGACAGAAATAAAAAGACCGAACAGTCAGTTTTACAACTCACCGTCGGCCTTTGCTTATTATACACATTAAGTTTTTAATTTCTTACAAATAGCCATCTTACGCCTTTGTAAAGTCCGATTAACGGATAAGACAAAATACCTGGTTTATCTCGTAAATTCAGCCGTACATTGATGGTTGAGTATGTCACCAAATGACTGTACTGATTCAATTCGCCCTTGAGCAAATCGATGGTCGCATTGAGACGCTCCAGTTCTTTCTCTACTTTGAGAATTTCTTCTACATTTTTGGCCTTATCTAATAACTTTAGATAACGAGCCCTTGTTTTTTGCGCATTTTCCAGACGGATGGTACGATCATAAAACTTCGCAGTAACATCTCGAGTAGTAATCGATTTGTCTTTTACCTTCCCTATGGCTGTCAGGTCTTGAATCGCAGCCTGTATATCCTTGGAAGGTACACGCACCTTTACTCTACTGCTGTTAATATTAAGCACATAGCCTTCGTATTTTTGGGCCAATTGCATAAAAAAGTTTTTCAGCGAATCGGAATCGGGCTGATCATGCACCAACTGCATATAGGCATCATAGATAATGAGCCGGTCTATAGCTTTGGGCTTTTTGGTAGGTTTTACCAAAGTGATCTTTCCATTTTTGTCTTTCTTCACAAAGCGCTCATATGGCTCCTGATACTCAGCTTTGGCCGTTTTAGCCATTGGTGTTTGATTATATGCATTTCCACGCATTGCTTTAGGAGAAGCACAGTTCTGTAATGCCAAGGCCAACCCTAACCAACATATAGTCCATAGGTGTTTCATTATTGTTGTGTTTTTTAAATGAATAATTAGTGTTTGGAAAAGCTATACGGGGAGAGTGAGGGAAAAAAGGAGTTTTTTGAATTACGAATGTAAAATGCACAATGAAAAATGGGCGCGAAGCAAGGCTAAGTGAAAAGCTAAAAGTGTAAAGTGAAAAATAGCGCGATGCGGAAATTAGTTGACAGTCCATAGTTTTTGGTTCGTAGTCAGGAGTTGGTAGTTTTTTAGTCCATAGTATTCAGTCCATTGTCCATAGTTTTGCGACGCATCGCGTAACCATTTAACAAGGCAACAATCAGCCGAAGGCGAAACAATAGAACAATGAAACAATCAGCCAAAGGCGAAACAATAGAGCAATGCAACAATAAAAAAATAACCACTTACCGTTGATCATTTTATAATTCACCCCTGATCATTAACCATTGAAATCTATCGCTGGGTTTGAAACACTTTATCGAGGCATAGTTTGGTGCAGATATAGTAACCATAATTACGATAATCTACCAAATGGAAGCGAAAATTGGTGAGGTTTACCTGAAAGTTGAGCAATGAATAACGGCGAGCATAATCTATAATGGCTTTAAAAATAAAAGGGAGACTATCCATCAATTCCCAGCATTTTTCTTTGGGGGTATCGCTAGAGTATTCTATGATCTCTGGTAATTTTTCCTGAATTAAAATTCCGTTGGTTTTTATCGGGATTATTTCTAGCTCCACAAAAGCATAGATATCAAGTCCACCATATTTTCGATAGGTATTGTTTTCTTTTACAACCTCAGTGACTGATTTCACTTTTTCGCCTACCAAATCCCGATTGATGTAGCTACGTAAAAGCGATTTGGGCAAAGCCAATGATAATTCGTTTTTGAGCAATAATTCTTTGCACAACAGGCTAGCGGTATCTTTTCCTGGGCCATTCAGTGGTAGCCAATAGCTTCCGCTAACTTCGGGATTGGTCAGCAATTGCATCAGTTCTTGCGTAGCATCAACCGTATTCATGAGGAGTTATTTATAATAAAAAAGGTGATACCAGCCTATACCAGTACCACCTCCAAAATAATTTATATGCTAATTCTTCACAATTCTCTTCACAGTCTGTACATCATCCATTTTTACTCGAATCAGATACACACCTTTTGGTAAATTACTCAATGCCACAGGCACGTTTAATTTCTGGGTAGTTTTGTTTACTTCCCAGCTTTGCACACTTGCCCCAGTAGCATTGATAAGCGTAAAACTTACGGTACCCATTTGAAAGTTATCCAACGTCACTTGGGCATTACTGCTTGTTGGGTTAGGCGATACGCTTACCGAACGAGCAAATAACTCATCCCCTATTCCAGTAGCAGAGGTTTGAATAACTATAGAGTAGTCTTCGGTTTCACCCCACTTATAAGGTCCGCAAGATTTTATATTGGCCAAGGCTATCGCGTCGGTAGCATCATCACTGGTTTTTTCCCGGAGTACAATACGTAACCTTGAAGTACCCGCTGTAGCCGTAGAAGGTACTGTAATGGTAGCCGTAAAATCACCATTATTCATAATACTTGATACGGCCACTTCTTCGCCTGAATCGTCAAAATCTCCGTCTATGTTCCAATCTATGAAAGCTTTTGCTCCCTTAGGGAAATCACCATCACAAGAACCCAAAGTAACTGTTAAACTGTATTGCTGGCCCAAAGCCACAGAAGTAGATTGATTGGTAAAATCACTATAAGTAGCACACCCCGTTGTAGAACTGTTGTCAATCGTTCCAAATACTACCTTTTCAATACGTGAGTCGGCTTCTTCGTTGGCACTGGAAGTACAATAAGTAACCGAACCTCCACCAGAACCTCCACCAATCACTACTGAATAATCCTGGGTTTCGCCCCATTGATACAGCCCACAAGCTTTGGTGTTGTCTATTGCGGCCTGATCAGATGCATCGGTAGAAATTTTTTCACGACAAACAATACGCATTCTTACTGTTCCATTAGCTACCGAAGCAGGTACTGTAACATTGGTGGTATAATCACCATTGCCCATTACGCCTGAGGCACCTATTTGCTCATCGACATCGTCAAAATCCCGGTCATTGTTCCAGTCAATAAAAATCTTCACGACTTTGTTATAATCCCCACCACAGGTTCCTAAAGTAACCGTAATAGGGACAGTCGTTCCAGCAGTTACTGAGGTAGAAACTCCAGTATAATCACTGTAAGTAGCACAACCATTGGTTGTTGTATTATTGATCGTACCAAATACCACTTTGTCTATGCGGCTATCATCAGAAGAGCTTTCCAAAGATGGGTCAGGCCCAGATGCACAATAATTGGCATTGGCCACCACAAAATCGGTAGTACTTTCCCCATTTCCCCCTGAGGAAGCTACTTTAATTTTTCCAGTAGATGCTCCTGCAGGCACAATAGCGGTGATTTGGGTTGCTGAAACTACATTGTAAGAAGCGGCATTGGTGCCATTGAACTGTACTGCACTAATACTCGTAAAATTGGTTCCATTGACAGTAACCTCGGTTCCCTGTGTTCCATTGGCTGGGCTAAAACTACTAATGGTTGGAGCACTTCCGCTTGTACCAATCACTACTGAGTAGTCTTCGGTTTCTCCCCAGGAATAGGTACCACAAGCCGTAGTATTGGTCACTGCTGCGGCATCGTCTGCATCACCAGATTCTTTTTCACGGCATACTACCCGCATACGAGTGGTGCCGTTGGTTGCAGTTCCTGGTATGGTAATACTTTTAGTAAAAACGCCATTCCCCATCACGCCTGAAGCAGCTATTTCTTCACCAGCATCGGCAAAATCACCATCTCCATTGTAATCTATGAACACCTTCACTACTTTGTTGTATTCGGTGCCACAAGTACCCAATGTCACATTCAGGGTGTAGGTTTGTCCTGGTAACACATTGGTTGATACATTGGTAAAATCGCTGTAAGCAACACACCCCCCTGTACCAGTATTTCCGGTTTCGCTTGAGCTATTGCTAATGGTATTAAACTCTACCTTCTCTACTCGCGAGTCTTCATTTGAGTTTGCCTTAGATTCACAATAGGCAGTGCTACCTCCTCCAGTAGTGCCTATCGAAAAGTTAGCGTTGCTGGCACCAGTACCGTTAGGAGTAGTAATGGTAATTTTTCCGGTAGTAGATCCGGTAGGTACAGTGGCCGTGATTTGATTAGCCGAAACTACGTTAAAAGTAACCGCAGAAGTTCCGTTAAACTTTACAGCACTGGCGCTGGTAAAGTTTGCTCCGTTGATAGTCACGCTGGTACCGATATTTCCACTGGTAGGTGTAAAGCTGGTAATACTTGGTGTATTGGGTGCAGAAGAACTATTGTACAAATCTGATTCCCATAGTCCCCGACCGTAGGTGCCTGCACGTAATTTATTGGACGAACGCTGAATTTCTAATTCTCTCACGACAACATTAGGCAGTCCATTGCTAAAGCTGATCCAATCATTTAGCGTATTGTTGCGGTAAAAAATACCCACATCTGTTCCTATATATAAGCTTTCATCAGAAGTATTGCTATCGTGTAAGATGCAATTGACTGGCAGGTTGGGCAAAGAACCCGAAATATTGGTCCAAGAAGTACCTCCATTGGTAGACTTAAATACTTTATTACCGCTTGAATACCCCGAAAGTGTTACCCAGACTGTATTGGCATCTGCCAAAGAAACCGCAATGTAGGTGATCACAGCACTCGAAACAGGCAAGTTATTGGTAACATTAAACCAGCTACTGGCATTGGTTGTACGATAAAGCGTACGTCCATTAGTTGCATAAATGGTATTAGAGGCAGAAGGTGCTACGGTGATGGCACTCAAATTAGAGGTTCCTACTTGTCCATTAGAAATATTGCTCCAGCTATCTCCCTGGTTAGTAGAGCGGTATACATCCTGATAACCCGCCAAAATAGTATTATTGTTACTAGGGTCTAACACATAAGGAGTAACCCAGGCACCTCGCGGCCTACCAGATATATTCTCAGAAATCACCGAAGAAGATCCATTTTTGATTCGGGTAATGCGTCCATAATACAAGCTATAGTATTGGGTATTTTTATCAAGCGGGTCTATGATACATTCCATACCATCTCCACCGCCGATATTGGTCCAAGAAGTACCTGCACGTAGTTTGGTACCATTGTCTTGCGCTCCTGCTACTACATAAGTAGCATCGGTTTGAGAAACACCAATCTTGTAAAACTGAGTATGGGCCATACCATTGGTTATATCGGTCCAGGTGGTTCCTGAATTGGTCGTACGATAAATCCCTCCATCGTTACACTCAAACATAGTTCCTGACTGCAGCGGGTGATAAATCAAGTCATGTTTATCGGCGTGCACTTCGGGTACCTTATTATTGGCAAACCACATGGTATTGATATTCCAGTTGAATCCTCCATCGGTACTTTGCCAGTTGTTTACTCCTCCTACATTAATCAGATTGGCATTGGCGGGCGAAATTGCAATGGCTAAATCATACCACCCCTGGCCTCGGCTATCGCTTCCGTCTAATTCCCAACCTAACAAGTTTTTGGAGCTAAACCGTAATGAAAAACTTGCCCCACTATTGGTAGAAGCATAAAACCCGGCAAAACCATTGGTATTCGAGTTACTGGTGACTGCCGCCACAAAGTTGGCATTGTTTGCAGAAACCGCAATAGCAATCCGGTTTACGCTACTTAGGTTGGTTACTTGGCTCCAGCTATCACCAGTATTGGTAGATCTAAATATTTGATGACTACTATTGCTTCCTCTTCCAGTAGCATACATTATAGAAGGGTCACCTGGTTTAAACTCCAAATCCCGGAAAAAACCAGCAGTAGCCAAAGTCCAGCTACCTCCTCCATCAGTGGTTTTATAAATTCCTACCGAGGTAGCGGCTACCAAAAGATTAGAATTGCTGGGACTCATTAATAAACGTGAAATTTGCCGCCCTTGAGACGCTTCCCAGTTCAACCCAGTAGCACTCCAGTTGGCTCCTCCGTCGGTAGACTTCAAAACCCCAATACTAGGTGTATCACTTCCATCGGCATCTCCAGTAGCCAGGTAAATCGTGTTGGCATTGTTGGGGTCAATGGCAATGTAAGAGACCCCAATAATGGGTAAGTTGTCTGTAAGGTTACTCCAGGTAGACCCACCATCAGTTGTTTTCCACAAGCCTCCTGCGGGAGTACCTACATAAAAAGTATTGGCATTGCTTGGGTGAAAACCCACACAGTTGATACGCCCTACCCCTTGGTAACCACCTGGCGATGAGTTAGGCCCCATAGAGGTCCAGTTTCCATTGCCTGTAGTTCGTAAACCATTGCCTCCTTTCAGTTCAGGGTGCGTATCTACATATTTTTTCCATTCGGTTTGTTTGATACCTGCTTTTGGAAATTTTCCATTTGGTAATACCCGTTTTCCCCAGAAGTATTCCCATCTTTTATATTGTTTAAATCCATGAGATCGTTCGTAAGGTCGGTTTTTCCAATAATCATTGAATGATTTTTTGATTTCGTAAAAGTTGGCATTCGGTTGTTGCATTTTTTGGGTCCATTCCTGGCCCTTTGCCTGATACGAGCCAACTATCATAGTTGTGAGTAATACGACAAGGAGTCTAGGTATTTTCATATTGTAAATATTGGAGTTTGAGTAAGAATCTGAATTTACTAAGAGTATGCCTAAAATTTAATTTTTTTGAGTGATTTTCACTCTTGAAAACCTTCTTCAATATCAAAAATCTATAGAGGATTGAACAAACTAAAAAGGGCCTTCATACCTTCAAAACGAATTATATAGGATATAGATACATTATAAAACGTCAAGCTTGGATAAGCACCATCCAGACACTTTAATTCTACTCAACAGAAGTCCTTTATAACCAATGATCTACTGACTGTTTCTCCATTTTTACTCCTCCCCTACCGTATACTGTGCACAAATTCAACAATATTTACTTTACACTATGAATCATTTTTTTAAAACCCTCACCTTATTGGTTTGGGCAGGAATAAGTGTATCCTTGGCTCAAGGGGTTCAAACTCAAAAAATCGCAGTTTATTTCGCTTACAAAGATGCCTCAGTGTCCAACAGAGCACAAGCGCAACTCAGGCAATTTGTACAGCCCATTTTAAATCAAAAAAACATACAATATCGGCTTACGCTAACAGGTGTGGCTGATTCGGTGGGTACCAATGCTAATAACTATGATTTGGCTAAGCAGAGAGCACATCAGGTACAAAGTTATCTGACAAAGCTAGGTTTAGATTCGGCACACATTACCTTAGATGTGCTAGGAGAGTTACCTGCCAATAGCGCTCAGGAACACTCTAAAAATCGCAGAGTAGAAGTCATTTTAAGTTGGGGATTCAATAAAGCCTCCACTCCTACCCAACCTACCAATGCTGAAGATGATATATCAGACCTATTTATAAAATTACAATCTCCTCCTCAGGTGTTCAGAATAGATAACACTAAGGACACAATTTTAGTGGGTAAAAAAGGAACTAAAATTCTCATCAAGGCCCATTCATTTTATGTAAAAAAATATCAGCAAAGTCAGCCTATTGTTATTCATTTGAAGGAATATTATGCTTATTCAGATATGATTTTGGCAAACCTCACTACTACTTCCAACCATAGGTTATTGGAAACTGGCGGGATGTTGTACATAAAAGCTACACAGAATGGAAAAGAGATAAGGCCTCATCCCCGAAAAAACTTAATTATTAGATTTCCAGCCAACAGAGTCTTACCTAATATGCGCGCATATTACGGGTTTCGTGATAAAAAAGAACACATTAATTGGCGCTTAAACAAACGAGGATGGGTAAGCCCTCAAGGCGCCTTAGACGAACGCATTTGTTGGCTGCTTCGGGTGTTTAGTCGTAAGTTGCGTAAACGCCACCGAAAACTACGCAAAGAAAGAAGTGAGGCAGCCAACTTATTGGCCAAGAAAGCAGCGGGTTTGATGGAGCAAGGCAAGAACGCTTACATTATGAGTACTCCCTGGCTGAGTAATTATATCAATTGTGATGCACCCTTAAGAATGCGTAGAAGAATGCTTAATAACATGCAAGTCAAAACGAACTATTCTACCAAAAATACGCGCTATTTTATAATGCTCAGTGATCGAATTAGTTTATTAAGAGGTTATGCTATTCATAAACCTCAACACCACCAACAATGGCTACGCTTTGGGTTATTACCTCGCGGCGATGCCGCAACATTGATTGTCATAAGATATCTCAATAAAAAAGCCTGGATAGCTACTCATGCGTTTAAAGTAGGGAAAAAAATCCCCCTGAAATTCTCTTTTATTCCATATAAAAGTCAAGATACTAAAAAGGCACTTGAAGAGATTACTCAAAAGCCCTTGTCTTTAAGAAACGCTGGAAAATAGCACGAAAAATTAGGCAAAGCATTGATACTTAAGCTTTTCGGTTTCGCATAATCTTTTCAGTTTAGTCAAATACTTGTGCTTCGCAGTAGATGCGCTACGGGTATTGCTGAAGTCCATCAATTGCGCAACTTCGGCAATACTTTTCCCTTCAAAAATCAACAAGCTCAATACTTTTTGGGCACGTGGCCCCATTTTCTTCAGGCAATCGCGTACAATTTTATCTTCGGTGATTTGCTTTTCAGTTACTTGATTTTCGTCATCAGCCAGGTCTATTTCCAAAGGCGAAAAACGACTTGTTTTGCGGCTTTCGTTTCTAAGCAAGTTTCTGCCAATGGCAAATAAGTATGCCTCAAGCGAAGCTTTTAACTCTACCAACTTGCCTGATTTTACATTTGCATATAAAATAAGAATGGCTTCTGAGTATGCATCACTTATTTGATCCTTCTGCAGATAAGGAAACATTTTTGCGTTTTTGTAAATGAATACGTGTCTTTGATCTTCTAACTTTCGGAGCAGCTCTTTGTTACCCTCTTTAACTTTTTGTAATACCATATGCCAAATAATAGTTATAGTGAATTAATGACCCTTTATGTTTTGCATCTGCACGTTTTTGTTCTGTATGCCTTAGTGCTTATGATATTACAAATGTCTACATTTCCGATCTCTCAAACATCAGAAAAAAACCTTTTTCAGTAATTCAGAGATTTGCTGATAAAAACTAAGTAAATTACGTATTTTTCACCTAAGCGCATCTACTCAAACACCTCTTAATTCACTAATAAACAAGCATTTAACCAGTACTCATTCGAGAAATAACAAATTGTACTTATAACAAAATTCAGTGATATACGTAATAGCCCGTCTTCTTCATTCATTACCTTTGTGTTATGTCATATCCACGGCTTGTATCAACTATTTTAAACATTGGGGTAAAGCTTGAACATCCTCTCGACCAAAGGCAATCTATTCGTTTTGTCAATGGTACTGCCTTTTTATTTATCCTTATCACCATTGTTGCCTCAAGCATATTGCTTCCGATCATTCAAATTGGCCTTATAAAAATTCGCCTACTCATCATTACTGGCCTCTTACTACTCATTCTTTACTGGAATCATAAACAAGCATTTCGCCTCGGACAAATCACTCTTGGTTATATATTTCCTTTACTTGCTTTTCTGGGCCAATTGCTTGTCAAACAATCAACTCCTGCTGCTCACCTCAAAAGCTTTATGTACTATGTTCCTTCTATGTTTATAGCCATGCTTATTACTATTCCTCTCAATATATATCCTGGAAAAAACAAAAGCACTCTCTTCAATGTGTTGTTTATTTTCGGGTTACTCTTATTGCAGGAACCTGTCAATTATTTAACAGGGGTTGGGTTTTCTAATACGGGGAATGATATCGAAGTATATATTATATTTTTAGGGTTGCTCTTGGTTATGGCAGGCGTTTTTGTCTGGATGCTTTTGATGCAAACGAAGGAAGCCCGTCATCAAAACATTCGTTATCGGGCGCTCAATATCAATTTAAACAAAGTCGTAAAAGAACGAACTCAAGAATTAGAAAAGTCTAATGAGTTTCTTAAACAATTGCATTTGATTTCGATTGCCCTTTTATCTCCACGAGAACGTATTCAAAATATCCTCAGTGAATGTAAGAGGTTTCTGAATATGGATTTGGCCATCCTCTCTCACATAGAGGATCAGCAAATATATGTGGTTGAACAAGTCACCGATAACTCATTGAACATTAGTGTAAATGATCGCTACCCACTCGCCAACACAGTTTGTAGGATAATAACCACTGATGATCGTCAATATCAAACTCCCTTTGTAATTACTTCCCAACAAAACAATGAGTACTACAAACATCCTGCTTTTAGTCAGCCTCCTATGGAAGCTTACATTGGTATTCCCATTTTAGTAGAAGATCAATTGTATGGTACATTAAACCTGCTGGTTACAAGGACAAATCGCACGTATTTTACCCCAAGTGAAATCGCTTTATTTCGTCAGGCTGCCCAAGCCATTACTAATGAATTGACCCAGCAAAACACTCAGCAAAAATTAAAGCAGCATGAACACGAATACTATACCTTAACTCAAGCCATGCCTGCGGGAGTATTCAAACATGATCTTGTGGGGCAATGCACCTTTGTAAACCAAAAAATGAGTGAAATCACCCAACTAAGTATTGAGGAGTGTTTAGGTAGTGGCTGGTTAGGCTGTTTGCACAATGAAGATATGCCAATGGTGCAGGAAGCCTGGACAAACTTTATGCAACATAACCAACCATATGATCTTCATTTTAGGCTGAAAAGCCCTCTGGGAGAAGTAAAATGGGTATACGCTCAAGCAGTAAAGCAACAGGATGCCTCTGGCAATGAAACAGGTATTGTAGGGTCAATGAATGATATTACTGAGATTGTTCGCTCAAGACAAGAAAGTGAACGTCTGATATTGCTAGCCAAAAATGTTGACGATATGGTCATCATTACCGATCCAAAGGGTTATATAGAATGGGTCAATGAAAGTTTTACGCGCCATACTCATTATACATTAGCAGAAGTGATTGATAAAAAACCTGGTGAACTATTACAAGGCGAAAAAACCCAACAAGCAAAAGTTACCTTACTTAGGGAAGCTATTCGCCAAAAGAAACCAATACAGCTGGAAATTATTAATTATACCAAATACCAAAAGATGTTTTGGCTTGATATCAGAATACAGCCAGTCTTTAATGAACAAGGAGTTTTAACCAACTATATTGCCATTGAAAAAGACATTACAGAACGTAAAAACTTTATCCAAAAACTATCTCATAGCGAAGAAAGGTTTAGAAACTACCTAACAAATGCTCCTTTTGGTGTTTTTTTGCTAGACAATCAGGGGCAAATACTCGAAGTAAATCAAGCAGCTTGTAAGATTACTGGGTACAGTCCACAAGAGCTCCTTACTTTGAACTTTGCTCATATTCACGAAAAGCAATATCAAAAAAACCTGATTGAGCGATTAAAACTCATTCCTCAAACCCGTTTTCATAACTTAGATTATACCTTTGTTAAAAAAGATGGTTCACCGGCTTATTGGCGAATCAATGTTAGTCTAATTGACGAGCAAAATCTCTTGGTATTTACCGAAAACATTACCAATCGCCTTTCTATCATTATGAAATTACGCTCCAACGAAAAAAAATTCAGGAGCTATGTAAACAACGCCCCCCATGGGGTGTTTGTAACCGATGGACAGGGAAATTATAAGGAAGTCAACCGAGCCGCAACGGTCATTACCGGATATTCACGGAGTGAGTTATTAACCATGAATGTGCTGGATGTGTATGAACCCCACATACAAGAAGAAGCTTCTGAGGCTTTTGCATTATCTCATGAGGCAGAGGTACACATAGAGCTACCATTTATTAAGAAAGATGGCACCAGGGCTTACTGGAGTGTAAGTGCGGCAAAAATAAGTAACGATCGGATCATTAGATTTGTACAAGACATTACCCGTCGTAAAACGCAGGAGCAACAACTTACAGAGATGAGCCAGGAAATTGAAATCCAGAACCATAAACTACAACTGGCGATGACCTCTGGAAATTTTATTGCCTGGGAACTAGATTTATTACGGCGAGGCATGAAATTTTTATCTCCAGATAAAGAAAACACGTTTTTTGGGAGAGATTACGCGGTTTCTGCCCTGGATGATTTTTTACAAACGGTACATCCTACCCAGCGTGAAACATTTGCCCGAAAAATAACAGAACATACTTCTGGTAGCACGCCTTTTTTCCAACATGATTTTCAAATAGAAACCCAGGATCAGCAATGGAAGTGGATTCATTGTCATGGTAAAATCATTCAGTGGAATGCCAAGGGCAGCCCTGTAACTGCTTATGGCATTATGCAGGACATTAGCCTGAAAAAAAACACCGAATTACTACTGTTTCAGGGGCAGGAAAAAGAGCGTAAGCGAATTTCCAGAGAAATACATGATAGTATTGGGCAAATGCTGTTTGCCTCCCGGTTTTTGATCAATAAGTACCTGGCACAGCCCTCTGGAAATACCCAACTACAGCAAATCGATGATCTATTGGTAGATATTCTGAAGGAAACGCGTTATATCATCAACAACTTAGGTGTATCGGTTTTTGACAATGATAATTTATTTCTGGCTTTTCAATCATTGATCAAAAAAATGCAGGACGCAGCCAATTGTGCTATTTCTTTTACCTGGAACGGAGATCATCAAATCATTGATCCCTCAAAATCCACTCACATCTTCCGAATTTTTCAAGAGTCACTCTATAACGCTATCAAGTATGCCCAAGCAAGCGAAATTTCGGTGGTAGTAGATAACCAGGATTATTTCCAGATGGGTATCTCAGACGATGGTGTTGGATTTGAAGCAAGTGATATTGCCCACAAAGAAAGCTTTGGTCTAAATAATATTAAGCATCGGGCCAAAACCATTGGAGGACAAGTGCAAATTATTAGTCAGCCAGCAATGGGTACTTTAATTACTCTTTGGCTGGATTAATAAAACAGGTCATCGAATAACTTTTCACGAATGGCATATTTTACCAGGCCAGCCAGATTTCTTGCGCCAGTTTTTTCCATAATGTTGTATTTATGAGTTTCTACCGTCCGAGGGCTTATAAATAGCTCATCGGCAATCTGTTGATTACTTTTTTCTTCAAAGATGGCCTGTAAAACTTCTTTCTCACGCTTGGTAAGTTTTACGCCTGAAGAACGTGTCTTGTTTTTGGTCAAACTACTCATAATTACTTCTGCTACATTGGGCGAAAAGTATTTGTTGCCATTGACGATAATTTGAATAGCATTGAGTAATTCTTGAGTATTCCCTTCTTTGAGCACATACCCAACAGCTCCTGCCTGGAGCATTTTTTTTATGCTTACCTGGTCATCCATCATGGATAATGCCACCACCTTTAGGTTGGGGTCATACGCATGGATGTCACGCATCATTTGTATGCCATCTTTTTGAGGCATATTAATATCCGCAATAATTAAATCATAGTACGATTGTTTTACCTTGTTGAACCCCTCTACTCCATTGTTGGCCTCATCTACCTCAATACCTTGTAATTTTTCTACGAGAAATTCCTTCAAAATTTGTCGAACAATCTTGTGATCATCTACTAGTAATATTTTCACGAGATTATAGATTTTGGTTGAAAAAAAGTTAAGCTAATGATATGATTATACCCAATCTAATGAGTTTAAGATAACCTGATTGAGTAAACTCTTTATAATAGCATACGCTATGTTTAGAATTCGGTTAAAACAAAACTGTATAAAGATGAAGTTATGTTGAAGATCTGAAGTAATAAGGCTGGTAATACAACCACACCAGGCTAAACATGGTATATGCCATGATCAGAAGCCTTTGCATTTGTAAAGTAAAAAACAGGCTTCTTTTTTTACACGAAAAAACTATACAAGTGCCAATTTACGATAATACTCTTACAACATGCCTGAGTAATAATACTGCATTCAAGACTAGTATAAGTATCTATTGATTCACTCATTTGGCAGGTCGTTATTTTCACTTTTCTCTGCTAAGGCCGATTACAATTATCTATCTTCTGCCTTTTAATCATAAAGCACTCTTATTTTCACTCATGCGTTTTAACACTCATTTTTACCCATTCATTAGTCTGCTTGTAGTTTTTTTTATAAGCAGCTTCCATACTAAAACTTATGCTCATAATTTTAAGGTAGCCTACTTCGATATTGGCCAGTCTACCTATGGAGATTATTACCTTAAGGTGAGCTTCGATCGCCAGGATATCGTGGAGATTTTACAGAAAGACTTTAGACATCTAACCAAGGATGGATATGATGTAAAAGAAATGAATGACTGTGTCATTGAATATCTTTATAAACACCTGGAGCTGAAGTTTAACCAACAGCAAACTGGTTGGATATTCATCGATTTTGAAGCCAATACCGAGTATTTCAAGTACCTGTTTTATCTCAAAACCAAGGTACCCAAGGTAAAAGAAATTCAAGTAAAAAACGATTGTCTGATATACGACCTGGACAAACATCGAAACCTTATTAGGATAGATTTAAATGGTCGTGACCGTTTGTTTCAACTCTCGCGTAAGCGCAAAAAAACTACTATTTCATACTAACATTTAAATTAACAATCAACTCTTTTCGTATTATTCAAAATTTATTTATGATGTTAAAAAATAAGCTTTACATCGCTTTGCTTGGCCTATTGCTACTTGGTTCGGGAATTACCTCGTGCAATAACCAGGAAGATCCAACGGTAGATCCTACCCTTACGTCTTCTGCCAATGCTCTGGCTGACTTTGTGGCTACAGTTGATAGTCCTTCAGATGCCAAAACGCTCACTATTAATGGAGCAAACCTCCAGAACAATGTCACCCTTACTACAGGAGGCACCTTTGAGGTAGCAACTGACCCTAATAGTTATGGTTCAACTGTAACTCTTACTCCTACCAGTGGAGCAGTAACGAACATTACCATTTATTTACGTTTAAAATCAGGCCTTACTGCAGGTTCCAAAACAGGCACACTCACAGTAAGCACTCAGGGAATTGATGATATTACTATCACCCTTACTGGAATGGTAACGGCTGATACTACCACCCCCACTTTTACTGCTTCGGTTACCAGTATTAGTGGATTAAGCTCTACCAATACGGCAGCTTCAGACGCAAAATCTTTTACAGTAATGGGAGCCAACATTAACAATGCAGTTGCTGTAGCGCTTACCAATACCACTGACTTTGAATTCTCAATAGATGGAGGTTCTACTTATGTAACTGCTGAACAATCTCTTACAGCAACTAGTGGTACCATAGCTTCTACAACTGTACTGGTACGACTAAAGTCTGGCCTTACAGTAGGCACCAAATCGGGTAAATTGGAGTTTAAAAGTCCCGAAATCACGACCGTTTCGGTAGATATTGCGGGTGACATAACTCAAGACAACACTGGTATCCAAATCACTTTTGGCTCTTTTAGTCAAAACACACAGGATATTACCAGCTGGACTGTGCCCGACGGAGGCGCTGATGGATATGTAATTGCGATTAACAATACCAATAGTTTTACTAATTTAACTAATGGAGACAATCCAACAGCAGCTACCCAGTACAATGGTAGTGGACAGCAAATCGTATACAACGGTACTTCTATCACTGGTTTTAGTGTAAGCCTTTTGTCGGCCAGTACTACTTATTACTTCAAGGTATATCCATATTCTGGCAGTCGAGTGTACGATACCCAAGCTAATAACCAAGGGAACACGGCTACTTCTTCTTGTAGCACCAGTAGCACCACCGAAAGTCAGATTTGCTACAGTATTTCTTCTACTTTGCGTACGATTACTTCCAATAATTATCCAAACTACACACCTTCTAAGCCTGGGCCTGATCCAGGGGCTTCTGTAAACACCTACTCGATGCCTATTGCTCCTGCTCAAGCCGGCTCAATCACTAGTGTGTACAATAATGGCCCAGCTTATATATTTGGAGTAGCGCTCAATGGGGTAAAAATAGACCCTATTGCCAATGAGTACTTTATCAATACCAATACTAGCGAGGCTAACCGTTCTTGGAACCAGGAAGCTACTTTTGCAGGCAATGGCTTGGGGGTAAAAGATGGTGCTCACTTCCAGAGTCTCAATGGGGTAAATGTATACCACTACCATGGAGAGCCAACCCAGCTTGTGTCAGGTATTACTGGTACCAGTCATTCTACGATTGTTGGTTTTGCTGCTGATGGTTTTCCCATCTATTATAAGTATGCTTATACCAGTGACAATGACCTCACAATTAAAGAGTTAAAATCAAGCTACCAACTTAGAAGTGGGGCACGTGGTGGAGATGGCGTGTCGGCTCCTAATGGTAACTATGACGGTACGTATACTCAAGACTATGAATATGTAAATGGCTTGGGTGATTTGGACGAATGTAACGGACGATTTGGCAAAACACCTGAATATCCTAATGGTACTTATTATTATGTAATTACTGGCGACTGGCCTTTTATTCCTCGTTGCTTCCGAGGTACTCCTGACAACTCTTTCAAATTGGGAGGAGGTATGTAGTCTTTTTTGACAATGAATTGACAAGCGGAGGCATTAGCTTCCGCTTTTTTATTAATAATATTTTATCTTTTTAAAAAGTAAAATGGCCAGATTAGCTCTAACATTGAAGATAAATTTATTGATTTCTCGACGGCCAGGTGCAAGGTTATAGCCAAAATTTACATCTGCCCCATCAGCATTGATTCCAAATTCAAACCTGTAAGCAAAAAAGTTATGCTTACGCTCATTAGGACGGCGATAGTAGATACTTCCCAATTTGAACAATGAATTACCAACCATCAACCGATATCCCTCCAACCCTCTGGTAATATATTTTTCCCAAGCTACACTCCAGGACCAATATTGAGGATTAAACTGTACACTTGCATCTAATGCTCCCTGATCGACTATGGGATTCCTTCGTCGTAACAAAATGCCCAATTCCATTACTGGCCAAACTCCTTGCTGGTAACCCACCACTAAACGTAAATAAGTCGCTCGGTTTTCGTCGTCGATTACCAAATCAGGACGTTGTTTAATTTCTTTGGGATATTCTATATTAAGAGCAGACCAAGAATTTACCTTGATTTTTTTCAATTGCCTCATCTGTACAATTTCTCTGGGCATTTTAAAATTAGACCTTCCCCGAAAGAATATATCGATAGTTTGCAAGCTATCTAGTGTAAGCAATGCCTTCGGAAACTCTAATTTCATAGGTCGTTGAAAAAGCCATACTGTTTTTACCCTCTTTAGTTTTTTGATTTCAGCAGGAACAGGCACACCTCCACTAATCCATAAATTGGTTGCCTTGGTCGGCTCTTTTAAAGCATCTTCAAGTTTATAAGTAGTTTGCCCCCAAACCTGCACACTGATTAACACCAGTAAAAGGAATAAGTAATAATTTTTCTTCACGTTTGATACATTTAAAATTTGTCACTCGTTTTGGTCATATACCACATATACTCGCCAAAAATGGAGACGCACAAAGTGTTTTTCAAAAAAAATAATTCGCCTTGTGATTTTTTTGCGTCAATGGGTACTAATACAATAGAACCTCTTCAAAAATTGTGATTCAAAAAAGACTCAAAAAACAGTTTGTAACCATACTACAGGAGCACCAAGGTATTATTCATCAGATATGCCGGGTATATTTTGTAGTACCTCAAGATCGGGAAGATGCTTTTCAGGAAGTAGTACTCCAGCTCTGGAAAGCATTTCCAAAGTTTCGTCAGGAGGCTAAAGTTACCACCTGGATGTATCGAGTAGCACTCAATACCATTTTGAAAAAGGTTCGTCAGGAACAAGCCAGGCAACACTTAACGCCACTGGAGGAAGCAGAGCCTCAGGCAATCACTCATCGTACTTCCGAAACGAATGATTATCTGGAATATGCATTATTACAACTACCGCCAGTAGATAAAGCTTTGGTCATACTGCATCTGGAAGGCTATAACTATGAAGAAATAGCTCAGATACTGAACCTTACCAAGACCAATGTAGCCAGCAAGCTTAGCCGTATCAAACAAAAAATGAAACAAATTATAACTCAAGAAAAATATGCTGCCCAATGAACTCCAAAACTGGTGGGAGCACGATAAACAACGCACCCACTCTCAACAATATCGTTCGGTAGAAGAACTCAATGCGCTTTTGCCCAAACGCAATTTATGGATGGTTACTTCTCGCCTGTTGCAACATGCTGCCATCTATTCTTTTTTAATATTTACTATTTCTGGTTGCTAATCATGTCATCTATTATCCATTGGAACCCAAACCCCATCGCCCTTGATTTAGGCTTCTTTGAGCTACGTTGGTATTCGTTACTATTTGCTACTGGGGTGGCCTTTGCCTACTTTTTTATCCAGCGAGATTTCAAAAAAGCCAACATCCCTATAGAACAATTTGAGAGACTAGCCTTAAAAGTCATTTTAGGAGGCGTAATAGGGGCACGTTTAGGACATTGTTTGTTTTATGAACCTGATTATTTTTTACCACGTCCGTGGGAAATCATTTTGCCTTTTAGGTTACATCCTCAATTTCAGTTTACAGGATACCAGGGGTTGGCAAGTCACGGTGGGGCACTTGGTATTGTACTGGTGTTACTTTGGGTATTTGTAGGGCAAAAACCCGCTAAACGTCCTTCTTTCTCAGTATGGTATGTATTGGACCGAATGGCCTTGTTTGTTCCTATTACTGGAGCTTGCATTCGGTTAGGCAATATGATGAACTCCGAAATTATAGGCAAGCCTACCCAAGCCGATTGGGGAGTTGTATTTACTCAGGTAGATGCTCTTCCTCGTCATCCAGGGCAATTATACGAAGCCATTTGTTATTTCTTATTATTTTTTGTGATGCGCCGCCTGGCTCGTGTACCCAAGCCAGAAGGTATATTGTTTGGTTGGTTTTTGATATTTCTTTTCACTATTCGCTTTTTCGTTGAGTTCACCAAAGCCAATCAAGTGGCTTTTGAGCAATCGTTGCCGTTAAATATGGGGCAATTGTTAAGCTTACCATTCATTCTTTTTGGAGGTTGGCTAATTTGGCGCAAATCACAACATTCATAGTTTATTTTATCAAGTTTGTAAGAAAAGTCGCTGCATCGGCTACTAAGTAATGAGTACTTGTAACCAACCCCAAAGCATCATGAAAAACTTATTATTATTACTTTTCATTGCATCCAGCTATAGAGCTGCTGCCCAAAAAGAACCTGATCATTATCGAATAGCTACCCAGCATCTTCAGAAATATTTTAATGCCCAACAAGCTGATAAAATGTATGCAATGTTTGCTCCTGGTATGAAAGAAAACCTGTCATTCGAAAAAACAAAGGCATTTGTTACCCAGCTTTATAAACAACAAGGAGCTATGCAACAACTAGTTTTCAAGAAAAAAAACGGCCCAACCGCACTTTACAAAACCTTGTTTAGTAAAGGATTACCACTTGGCTTACGCATTACTCTTGATCGTCAACAACAAATTATTGGATTGAGGTTTCAACCTTATCAAGATAAAAAACTACCAGTACTCATTCGCAACAAAACCAAGCTGATTTTACCTTTTAAGGGTGAGTGGAAAGTAGTATGGGGAGGAGATACCAAAGAGCAAAATTATCATGTAGAGTCTCAAGCCCAAAAAGGTGCCTTTGATCTTGTAGTCCATAAAAAAGGTAAATCACATAAAAACGCTGGGCAAACTAATGAGGATTATTATGCTTTTGGCAAAAAAATCATTGCTCCTTGTGATGCAGAAGTAGTATTGGCAGTAGATGGTATTAAAGACAATGTACCAGGTATACCTAACCCTATGTTTGTGCCAGGCAATACTATTATTTTAAAAACAGCCAACAATGAGTTTCTGTTTTTTGCCCATTTCAAGCAGTTTTCGGTAAAAGTAAAACAAGGACAAAAGGTAAAGCAAGGGCAATTGTTGGGCTTATGTGGCAATTCTGGCAACTCGAGCGAGCCTCACTTGCATTTTCATATCCAAAATGTAGAAGATACCAATATTGCTATTGGAGCAAAATGTTATTTCGACAAAATTAAAGTCAATGGCCAAATCAAGGGCGATTATTCTCCAGTACAAAACGAATTAATCAAACAATAAAAGTACTCTAAGTGTAATTATGAAAAAAGCCTGTGATCATTGATCTCAGGCTTTTGTTAATCTATAACTAAACTTTCTATACACTTCATTCTCTGGTGCTTTTCTTAGGACTGGGCTGGACCAAGCAACTGTGGGTCAAAATAATTATCCACCCTACCAACATTGGCTTAGCAATAAGGCTAATAAACGCCAAACAGCCGTTCACTAAGAAATCTTCTGTGTTTTCATTTTAATTTAAACGAGTCAGATATCCATCTATTAGTTGCACACAAAACTAATACACAATCATTAAATACAAAAACAACAGTTGACTATTTAACGTCACAAACATAGAATTGGTTCAATTACTATATTTTGTTTCAAATATCAGGTTTGAGCCATTACAGGAAACTTAAATGGAGCGCCTTCCAATGCAAAATCTCCCTTCACAAAAAAAGGTGATTCGGGATCGGCTGGCATAGGTTCAGCGTCTACTTCTAGTTTTTCGGGGGTAAACCAAAACTGGATAGTATGAGTACCTGGTTGGCTAACCAAAGGCAAAACCTCTAACAACCTCAATTCTTTCCAAGTTTTTTTATGCAAAATATCATAGATATGCAATACGCCTTCATTGGTTTCTGCTGCTACAATCACCTCTTGATCAGGCAGATACCAAATCAATTCGTTGTACCCATAGAGCAAGCTCCAATTGAGAATGTTATGCTCGCCTGAAGCCCCAAATACTTGCGTAATTGGTTGGTGATTGGCTGTAAAATCAGTGATTATTTTCCAATGACTCGGGTTGTTCACATCAAGCTGAGTAGCGGCAAAAGCTGGCGCAACATTGCTTGGATACGACATTTGAAAAAGGCTCTCTTTTACCTCTCGAAAGCCAAACAAAGGATAAAAATCTACCACCGATGGGTTGGCAAACAAGAAGAATAAATCCGTTTGAGAAGCATATTCTGCCAAAATCATTTCCATCAACTGGCGGCTATACCCTTTTTTTCGTGCTTCGGGCAATGTACTTACCGCCGAGAATTGCACACCACGTAGCTGTTCATTATTTACCCAAATATCCATCAAACTCACGGCTACATTGGCCAGCATTTGCTTTTGTGCGTGGTCATATACAGCATAGGTGCGGTAGTGGTTATCCCAACAACCTCGCTTGTACCACTCTACAAAAGAGACTCCTGGAAATACCTTAGGTAATAATTCAAAAAAACCTTGACGATATTCGGGCATATCCCGATAGTTTTTTACAATTTCTACAGACATAATGGTTAATGGTTAATGGTTAATGGTTAATGGTTAATGGTTAATGGTTAATGGTTAATGGTTAATGGTTAATGCAAAACGGCTCTTGAAGATACAAGTTACTCTTTTTGGCGTGAATGAATTATAAAATGATAAATGGTAAGTGGTTATTTGTTTATTGTTGCATTGCTCTATTGTTTCGCCTTCGGCTAATTGTTCCATTGTTAGTTCCTTCAGGACCGTGTGTTTCTTTTCTATTATTGCGCGATGCGTCGCAAAACTATGGACTATCGACCGTCGACTGTGGACTAATTTCCGCTTTGCGTTAATTTTTCACTTTTCATTTTTCACTTAATAAGCTGTGGACTAAAAAGCTACAAACTACCAACTCCGAACTATTGACTACCAATCCCACAATACTTTTCACTTAACAAACCCCTAATTTTTCCCCAAGCTACTCGACATTTTGGCTTTTTTGCTTTATATTTGCGTCCTCAATTTTGAAAATTAGTGGAATAATGGCGAAGAAAGGAAACAGAGTTCAAGTTATCTTGGAGTGTACCGAACACAAAAAAAGCGGTATGCCAGGTATGTCAAGATATATAACTACCAAGAACCGTAAGAACACTACTCAGCGATTGGAAATGAAAAAATACAATCCTGTACTTAAAAAGCATACCATCCATAAAGAAATTAAGTAGAGCAATGGCTTGGCTTTGTAATGAGCACATGCTGCTCAGGCCCAATACAAGCCACCAAATTTGAATGAATTATGGCAAAGAAAACCGTAGCAACACTTAAGACCGGAGAAGGTGCTAAGTTTGTAAAAATCGTAAAAACTGTGAAGTCTCCAAAAACTGGTGCTTACATCTTCAAAGAGGTAATGGTACCAGCTGAAGAAGCTAAAGATGCCTTGAAGTAATCTAGCTTTTACAAAGACATTGAGAGGAAGTTTCATCTAATGAAGCTTCTTTTTTTTTATCTAATAATATGCTATATTGGCTGCATAGGTAGCCTTACAAGTAAAATATCTGTCATATTGGCATCAATCCCCGAATCTCATCACCTCGGCTTCTTACTTGATGGGCATATATCAATGTAAATGCAAACCCAAACTAACTAATAATCAAGTCACACCATGGGAGTATTTGGTATTTTTAATAAAAAGAAAAAAGAGAAGCTTGACCAAGGTTTAGAAAAAACCAAAAAGAATTTTTTCTCCAAACTTGGGAAAAAACTGGTGGGTAAATCCAGGGTAGACGACGAGGTACTGGATGATCTGGAAGAGGTATTGATTAGCTCAGATGTAGGAGTAGATACTACCGTAAAAATCATTGAACGTATTGAGGCTCGGGTAAAAAAGGAAAAGTTTTTTGCCAGTGAATTAGATAATATTCTAAGGGATGAAATTGCCAGCCTATTAGAAGAAAGCAACACCGAGAATCTGGAAGATTTTGAGTTGCCTTCAGGTGTCAAGCCCTACGTAATCATGGTAGTAGGGGTAAACGGGGTCGGCAAAACTACCACTATTGGTAAATTGGCCAATCAATTCAAAAGAGCTGGAAAACAAGTAGTTTTGGGTGCTGCCGATACGTTTAGAGCAGCGGCTGTAGATCAACTCAAAGTATGGGGTACCAGAGCCGATGTACCCGTAGTAGATTTGGGTATGCACAAAGACCCTGCTTCCGTGGCTTTTGATGCCGTAAAAAAGGGGGTAGAAATGAACGCCGACGTAGTAATTGTAGATACTGCGGGTCGTTTGCAAACTAAAATACCGTTGATGAACGAGTTGAGTAAAATCAAACGGGTTATGAGCAAAGTGGTACCTGAAGCGCCTCATGAAGTATTGCTGGTACTGGATGGAAGTACGGGACAAAACGCTATTTCGCAAGCCAAAGCTTTTACCGAAGCTACTGAAGTAACCTCGCTGGCTATTACCAAATTAGACGGTACCGCCAAAGGTGGCGTAGTGATTGGTATCTCAGATCAGTTTAAAGTACCTGTAAAATACATAGGCGTGGGCGAAGGCATAGAAGACTTGCAAATATTCAATCGCCACGAATTTGTAGACTCATTGTTTAAGAAAGAAGAAGCTTAGTTTCATAATAAATTATCAATTGATGAATGATTAATTGGTTTTGTCATTCTATCAAAAAAGTAATACTTCCCTGTTCATTGAGTTGGACAGGGATTTTTTATTCATAACACGATCATTTAAAGAATAAAAGGTACTACCACATATCCAAGGTAAATCAATCGCTCAACGGATAAAAGGTACTCCGGGCACATCACAGACACCTCCCCCTAGTAAATCGCCGATTATCAATTTCCTATCAATTATCCTTTCGCTTTACTCCAGATCACAGTCTCCCTTATTTGCTCCATTTCCTGTTAATAAGCCTTCTTCTACTACTTGGTTCGTTTTTGTACAATTTTGTACTTTATCAATACTACAATTAGGAATTTACTCACTCAGCATCTACATTAGCAATACTACAAACAAGAAAAAACTATGGGTAAATATTATTTGGGCGAGTTTGAAGAAGTAGTAATGCTCACTGTAGGTGTGCTCTACAATGAAGCATATGGGGTTTCAATCAAAAAAGAGATTGAAGATCGTTTGGAAAGGAAAGTAAGTGTAGGCGCCTTACAATCAGCCCTGAAACGCCTGGAACAAAAAGGTTATCTTTCTTCTCGGGAAGGCGAGTCAAATGCAAAAAGAGGAGGTCGTCCCAAGCGTTTTTTCACTATTACTGCTTCGGGGAAACAAGTGATTGAAGATACTCGGGAAATGCGCAATCAATTGTACGAAGCTATTCCTAAAATTGCTTTAGATCTCAAAATGATTTAACCCTTTATTCATGAAAGCTTCCCCTCCCCCATCTCCACCAAAAATCTTACTGCGGTTTTTCCGCTGGTTTTGTCACCCCGACTTGGTCGATTATATAGAAGGTGACCTGCTCGAGCTCTTTGACGAAACCGTAGCGGAAAAAGGCCTTCGAAAAGCCCGTATGAGTTTTGCCTGGGAAATTATGAAGCTCCTACGCCCTTCACTTATTCGCCCTTTGTCTAGTCTTTACAAACCAACATATACTGCCATGATAAAACACAATTTTATTCTTTCACTTAGGAGCTTTAGACGCTACAAAAGCTCTTTCCTAATCAACCTCATTGGTTTATCTACTGGATTGGCTTGTGCCCTCTTGATCTATTTATGGGTAAATGATGAGTTGCGCATGGATCAGTTTCACGCTAAAAATGACCGTTTGTACCAGGTCATGCAAAATGCCATCAGGCCCAAAGGTATTCGTACCAGTTACCAAAGTCCCGCTTTGCTGGCCAATGCGCTTAAGCAAGATTTTCCTGAAGTAGAGCAAGCCATTACTACCGGAAATGACGAGTTTAATGGCCGTGGTATTTTAAAGCAAGGAGATCGCCAGGTAGAAGTAGATGGGTTATATGCCACTCAGGGATTTTTTCAGGTCTTTTCATTTCCGCTTGCTCAAGGAAGCCCCCAACAAGCTTTGCGTAATAGGAGGTCTATTATCTTGTCTAAAAAACTGGCCCGCCAGCTATTTGGAACTACTAAAAATATCATTGGAAAAACCGTCAAAGGCAATCGCGATTTATTTAATGCTACCTATCAGGTAACTGGTATTCTGGGAGAAGTACCTACCAACTCTACTTTAAAATTTGATTTTGTAGCCAATTATGCTTTGGTGTTTTCCAAGGTAGAATGGATTCGTGAGTGGTCAGGAGATGGCGCACAAACTTATGTTACTTTAAAGAAAGGTACAGATGCCGAAGCGTTCAATCAAAAGCTGAGTAAATACATACAAACCAAACCCGATAGAGAAGATAATCAATTGTTTATCCAACCCTTTTCGGAGCGTTATTTATATGGTAAATACAAAAACGGCAAAGCCTCAGGAGGGCGCATTGCTTACGTTAGGTTGTTCTCCATTATTGCCTTATTTGTATTGCTCATTGCCAGCATCAACTTTATGAATCTGGCTACCGCTCATGCCACCAAAAATACCAAAGAAGTTGGGGTAAAAAAAGCCTTGGGAGTAACCCGTGGTGCCCTGGCTTTTCGCTTTTTTCAGGAATCTATCTTGCTGGCATTTTTGTCCTTGCTTGTTGCGTTGCATTTGGTAGGTTTCTTATTGCCCCAGTTCAACCTTATTACAGGTAAAGCTCTACGTATCAAGCAGTTATTAGACATTGCACTTCCGATATTGGGTATTACCCTTTTTACCGGACTTGCCTCTGGTATTTACCCTGCCATTTACCTTTCCAGCTTCAATCCTATCAAAGTATTGAAAGGCACCAGCTATAAACTGAGTGCTTCTTCTAAAGTATATTTGGTGCGTAAGGGTCTGGTAATTTTTCAGTTTGCACTATCAGTAATTTTTATTGTGGGAGTGGTAGTCGTACATCAACAAATCTCTTTTGTGCAAACAGCCGATGTAGGCTACAATCGCGATCAGGTAATTCATTTCAATATGCGAGGGCGATACAATCGGGAAACGTTGATCCAGCAACTTAAAAGTATTCCAGGAGTGGTAAATGCTACCAATATCCACGGTGGTAGTGTGGTAACTATGAGTGGTGCTGGCAGTGGTTTTCAATGGAGTGACCAGAAATCGAACAAAGAAGTAACCTTTCGTCGTCCGCATATAGGCTATAATTTTATTGAGACTTTGGGAATCAAGGTTATCAAAGGGCGTACTTTTTCTAAGTCCTTTGGAGATGAGTCCTCCAAGCTTATGGTCAATGAAGCAGCAGCCAAACTTATTGGAGCACAAGGCATTGTGGGTAAAACCATTTTGGATGGCGACAAAAAAAAGCAAATCATAGGAGTAGTCAAAAACTTTAAGGTGCGCTCTATGCATGAAGCTATGCAACCCTGCATTATGCGATTTTCGCCCAGAGGAAGCGACATTATGGTGAAGCTCCATCCCAGCAATCAGGCTCAAACAATTGCCCGTATCAAGCAGGTCTATGAAAGCTTTAAACTAGAGTATCCTTTTGATTTTCGCTTTATCGACCAGGAATACCAGGCGCTTTATGTAGCTGAGCAACGAGTGGCCAGCCTGTCTACCTACTTTACCATCATTGCCGTTATTATTTCTTGCTTGGGATTGTTAGGCCTCACCATTTTTACCAATGAGCAGCGTATGAAAGAAATTGGCATTCGGAAAGTGTTGGGGGCCAGTGTATTGCAAATCGTTCGTTTGCTTACCAGTAGTTTTACCAAAACCGTATTATCCGCTATTTTAATCGCCCTCCCAATTAGTTATCTTCTAATGGATCAATGGTTGGGCAACTTTGCTTATCGGATTGATTTACAGTGGTGGTATTTTGTGGGTGCAGGTTTGGCTGTCCTCATCATTGCCTGGATTACAGTAAGCTTGCAAACTGTGCGGGTAGCTCGGGTAAACCCTGTGAAGTGTTTGAAGGATGAATAAAGTTTAGTGAAAAATGAGCGCGAAGCAACACTAAGAGAAAAACTTATACTAGTTCTCATTTTTAATGAGGACTATTTTGCAGGAGTGTTTCTTAACATGGTTAATCTTCAATTTTGGATGCGCAAACCTGAAAACCGCAATACAATTGCTCGTATAAATGGATACGCATTTAAATGCGCACCAGAAGGAAGGTTTAGTGAAAAATGAGTGCAAGCAACACTAAGAAAAAAGCTTATAATGGTTCTCATTTTTAATGAGAACCTATTTTTAAGAATGTTTCTTAACGTGGTTAATTTTCAATTTTGGATGCGCAAGCTTGAAAACCGCAATACAATTACTCGTATAAATGGATACGCATTTAAATGCGCACCAGAAGGAAGGTTTAGTGAAAAACTAAAAATGTAAAGTGAAAAATGAGCGCGAAGCAACACTAAGAGAAAAACTTATACTAGTCCTCATTTATAATGAGAACTATTTTTAGGGGCGTTTCTTAACGTGGTTAACCTTCAATTTTGGATGCACAAACCTGAAAATCGCAATACAATTGCTTGTATAAATGAGTACGTATTTAAATGGGTATTAAAAGGATATCCAAGCCTTTTTTTACTAATTCCATAGTCAAACCCTGATTAGATGCTGGTACAATGGTATGCTTCATTTGAGCAGCGGTAAAGTCAGGCAGATCATCTATAATAAGATAATTTTTATAGCGGGACTTTTGGGTAAACCAGGTTTCAATTTCATAACCCCGTGATAAAAGGTAAGGATCGTTGACACTCAATAGATCCACCCTGCTTTGCATATCAGGTGTAATGTCAATCAGCTTACCGGGTAGGCTTCTATTTTCCCACATTTGCACCATTACAGACAGCCCTGCTATTTTCCAGGAAGAAGAAAGCACAATATCGGCCTGTGATTTTTCTACCAAGACCTGTAAAGCCTCAACACAGGATTTATCAAAACAATAGCCATATTGATCTTTGGGCAAAGAGGTGTTGTATGGCCATAATACCCCATCTATGTCTAAAAAAATGACTGATTTCATAATGATCTCTAAAACTCTGCTCTTACCAAGCGATGTCGCGAAACAAAACCTGCTTTTTGGATAGCTTTCAATGAGCCAATATTGTCTTTTTCACAAGAACAAATGGGCTTCAACTGCTGGCGATAACATTGCTCTTTGGCCTGGTTGAGTAAGTATGCTCCTACTCCTTGTTTACGATAATCTTTACCCACAATCATCCCTACATCTGCCAAGCCAGGTTGGGTATCGCTTTTGCGAGCCTCGCTTACTCCTATAATGGTTTGGGTAGTATCATCTTGCCACAAGTATAGTTCTTGCCGAGTGATCAAACGTTGGTAATAAATTTCTAACCAATCTTTGGGAGGGTTGATGGTATCAATGCAAAACTTCACTGCCGCCTGAAAGTCAACTCCGTGGGCATTTTTAAATACTGGATTGGTAATTCCTTCCAGGTAAGGAGCATTAATCGTTACTCGTTGTAAATCTTCAAACAGGTAAGCATGGGGATGAATACTTTTGGCCAAATCGATGCAAATGCTCATAAAAGCTGGGTGATTGGTGCTCACCACAGCCTCTTTGATTACTTGTTTTGTCAAAATTTGCTGAAAAATCTTTCGAGACAACGACAGGTACTTGTCCTTCAGAAAATAATTGAGCAACATATTCTTGGCATTGATAGCAAAAAAACCTGCGGCCTCTTTCTGCACGTTGATTTGCCAATGTTGTGTATGCCCGATGATATCGTCCCACATACCATCAAAAGGAGCCACCAGCGACTCATAAAACAACGCATACAAAGCTTCTAATTTGGCCTTGGCAGATACTTTCTTAAAACTGATCATTCTTCTATGGCTTTGCCCCTTTCTTTGAGTAACAACTTGGCAAAATGTACATCCTGAGGATTCCACTCGTTGGGGGCTGCAATTACCTGTCTCAATTCCGGATTGGTAAATCGCTGAAAATAATGGTTCTTGGGTACGGCTTCAATCTGTTCGGCAGCTTTACGCAACAATTCATTGACACTGGTAAAATCTTCAGGCGATAAACGCACCTGCCAGCGCGCTTCCAAATGTTGTCCAATAATGGCGTCACCCAGCAATTCACGTGATTCTTCTACATGATAAGGTACTTCAAACTCTTTTAAAAACTCCAGCAAGGGCTGAGCTTCTTCCAGTGTAAAAAACGACTGATAGGTTTCAAAATGTTGATAATCTGAAGAGGTGTTCATAATAAACAAAAGATAAGTTTAGAGTAGAGTTTATTATCATATATGACTGTTTAGTAAAGTGAGGCCACTACAAGTAATGAAATTTTTACTGCCTAAGAAAATGCTCCAAACTATGACCTGTTACTCTTCTAACAACTGCACCTTGAGTAGAGCTTAATCCACGTTGATAAACTGTAATCAGTTACAATATTTGATTGGTAAGCTAGTATGCCAGCGATTGCTTCATTCCGTTGCCTGTTTGGTTACCTTTCCCTTACGAATGGCCCAACGAAGGTAGCGCATCATAAAAAAACCATATACCAAACCTCCCAAAAAGCCTAAAAGCATGCTACGTCTTAAATGTGGTAAAATATCATCATTGACATGATGCAACTGATAGTTTTTGGGCAACTTACTAACATCTGTATATTTACTAAATACCTGGGTAATATTGTGAATAGGCGCTTGTTTTTTCATTTGGAACATAGACATTGCTCCCGCGAGTCCAAAAGCTACCACAAATAACCAATGAATGAGTTTCATGTATTCAATTCTTTTTTGACAAATATACTGTTTTAACCGATCAAAAAATCTTTCCTGACTTATTAAACCTTTCTGCTTGTTTTTAGTCTAATAAGCAAACCTCATGATAATGAAATATTTACTTATTCCCCTCCTTGTATTGTTATTGTTTACAACGGCTTGCCAAAATAATGAAGAAGTGCAGCCTGATACCCCCTCTCCTACTACCTCTACCGACTCTACATTATATTTTCCACCCATCAATTCTAACACCTGGGAAACCACCTCTCCCGAAAGTTTAGGTTGGAATACTCAGGCTATTTCATCGCTCGAGAGTTATTTGGCCAACTCTAATACTAAAGCCTTTATTTTACTGAAAAACGGAAAAATCGTCATTGAAAAATACTTTGGCCAAAATCTGAATAATCAAACTTTTTCTGCAATCAGCAATTGGTACTGGGCCTCCGCGGGTAAAACCCTTACTGCATTTGTGGTAGGCAAGGCTCAGGAAGAAAATTTGCTCAATATTAACGACAAGAGCAGTAAGTATTTAGGCACAGGCTGGACAAGCTTGTCTGCTGCTCAGGAAGATCAAATCACTGTTAAAAACCAACTGACAATGACTGCTGGTCTCAACGACGCTGGAACCAATCGTGATTGTACCGACCCATCTTGTCTTACTTATTTGGCCAACCCAAGTACTCGCTGGGCTTACCACAATGCTCCTTATACCAGGCTAGACGGAGTAATTGAGGGAGCGAGTGGAATGACTTTTAGTAATTATTTCAATACTCGCTTGCGCGACAAGATTGGAATGAATGGATTTTGGCAAAAACTGGGATTCAATAATGTCTATTTTAGTACTCCTCGGTCGATGGCTCGTTTTGGCTTATTGATATTAAATAAAGGCAAGTGGGATGACGAAACTATTTTGGCAGACGAAAGCTACTACAATGCAATGATTACCCCTTCGCAAGACATAAACAAATCGTATGGTTATCTGTGGTGGCTCAATGGTCAATCTTCTTTTATGCTCCCCACCTTACAAGCCGTCTTTCCTGGCAGTATTTCCCCCAATGCACCTGCCGAAATGATTTGTGCCATTGGCAAAAACGGCCAATTGATCAACATTATTCCCAGTCAAAATATGGTAGTAATCCGCATGGGAGACAACCCCGACGAATCGTTGGTGCCTACTAACTTTCAGGACGAGCTGTGGGCAAAAATTAAGGAAGTAATTCAATAAATTATCTCACCCAAAAGCCCTCGTTTTTCGTTATATTTATCACTGAACCTAACTTGGCAAGTGATGACGAACGAACAATATTTAAAGAACCAAGGCGAGGAAACAAAGGCCTATATTGAAAAAATAAAAAAGCTGCTGGAAAGTGAAGTAGACGAAAATCTTTTGTTGGCCTTGCAACTCTTAGATACGGGTGGCATTCCTGCTGAATTGCTCACTCATTTGTATGCCATTGGCATTACCTATAGCAATTACCACATTGCGGATACCGCCACTGAATTATTTGAACAAAATGCTCCTGCCGACTTATTAGAATTTACCCAACACCAATGGATATTCAATGATCCTCTGACTTCGGGCGAAAATACCATTGGCGATTTCCTAGAAGCTACTCAAAACATCACTCACTTTGATACGCCCACCCTTGCCAACCTTATACTCAAATTCGGTGCTGTGGGAGGTGCTTATTGCCTCAAGTACCACACTGCCCCTACCCTCACGGTTTTACAACAACTCTATCGTGGTGAATCATTGCTTCTCAATGACTTTGGGTTAACGAAATTACCTCCGGAAGTTGGTGCAATTACTGGTATCAAATACTTAGGCATTAGTGGTAATCAATTTACTGAGATTCCTGACGAACTACAGGCATTGGTTACCTTAGAGCGTATTCATTTTACAGATACTCCTCTAAGCGATATTTCTATTCAAAAATTAGAAACTTTCTTTCCAGCAGCTATGGCCAATCATTATGCAAGTTCGGGTCGAAATGCTTTTCAGGAAAAAGATTATAGTCTGGCCTCTAAGCATATGCTTAAGGCAATTGACCTGGATAGTAGTCAAGCGGATTACTGGAACACGCAGGGAGTGATTTTAGGACGTCTGAAAAAAAGAGAAGAAGCTATTCGTTTCTTTGACCAGGCCCTCACACTCAACCCTCAAGATACCCTTTCTTACTCCAACAAAGCCCACATGCTACATTTACTGGGAAGGGAAGAGGAATCTCTGATAGCGGCTAACCTTGGTTTAAAAGTGTATGCACAGCATGTCAATGTATCTCACAGTTGGAAACCCACGCTGTATTTCCGCAAAGGACAAGCGCTTTTTCACCTCGGTCGCTACGATGAATGTCATGAAGCTTACAACCAATGCATACAATTAAACCCCGCTTTTGGAGGTGCCTGGTTCAATAAAGCTTGTGCCTATGCACGCCAGGCAAATAAAACTGAAATGCTTTCCAGTTTGTCAAAAGCCATCGATTTAGATTCTAAATTTAGGCAAGATGCACCCGAAGACCCTGATTTTAAGGTTTATTGGCAGGATGCCGATTTTTTAGCGTTAATTAATCATAACCCTGACCATCATGAATAATCACGACTACTTATTGACCGACGAGGAAGCCATCAATAAACTCAAAACCCTCATCACAAGTGGCGAAGAAGAAAATATCAAGTTGGCGCTAACCCTGTATGAAAATGGAGGACAACCACCTGCACTCTTTACCCATCTATTGGCCATTTGGAGCTTTTATGACTTTGAAGAAATACAAGAACAAGCCAAAGAACTGATAGAAGATCATCTAACCACTGAATTTGAACGTTTTTGGTTTAAGAACCGCTTGTATGAGCCCTTGCTGGAGTTCAAAGAATGTGAGATTACCGAGCGTTTGGAGAATACTTTTTCCTGGGAAGTGATTGATACTCATGCTCTAGCCAATCTGATGTTACAATTTGCTGGCAGAGCAGGTGCTTTTTGCCTCAAACATCAAACGAATGATAATTATGCTATTTTGCAACAAATTTATGCTCCCCATGCCCACAATTTATCATTCAATAGTTACGATTTGGAAACATTACCCACCGAGGTGGGGTTATTTGTAGATACCGAGCGTTTGGTTCTTAGCCATAACAAGTTTACCAATATACCCGACAGTCTGGCTAATTTAACCAACTTGCAATCTATCGAACTGGAAGGAACTCCCCTAAGTCAAGAAGCTCTGCTGAAGTTGGAAAAGTTTTTTCCAAAAGCCATGGCAGATTACTATGTGCAGTTGGGCTATGAGGCATTTGACGAAAAAGATTTTAAGCAAGCTATTAAGCTTTTGGCAAAATCGTTGGCACTGAACCCAGGCAATCCGCATTATTTAAATACACAGGGAATCAACTACTTATGTAATAAAGATTTCGACCAGGCCATTGCACATTTCGAACAAGGGATAGAAGCAGGGCTAGAACCTGCCACTGGAATGTATAACATTGCTTGCACTTTTTCGCGAAAAAAAGAGAAAAGCAAACTGCTTAGATTCCTAAAAGATACCATTGAGTTGGATACTTATTTTAAAGGGCAAGCCGCCTCGGATGAAGATTTTGCTGCTTATTGGCAAGATGCTGATTTTATCGCGTTGATTAAAGAGTAAATTTTATGACCCAAACCAATTATTTACATAATGACCCCAAGGCAGTAGCCAATATTCAGCAATTAATAGCCAGCGGCGAAGAAACCAGCATTGCTTTAGCTTTGCAGCTTGTAGAAAACGGAGGCTTACCAATCAACTTATTTACTTACTTATTTGCTGTTTATCTATTTTATAATCGGGCTGACCTAGCTTATGAAGCTCAAAATGTTTTGGAAAAACAGGCGCCTGATCTTTGGGAAGAATGTTGCTTGATACCCATAGATTGGGTATATGTAGCCGACGAAAGAGTGGGGCTGGATGAAGCCTCCACCAGTAATTACTTAACCAAAACCGAAGCACTAGAACCCATTGAGACGCCTGTATTGGCCAATCTGGTACTAAAATATACTGGTTGGGGAGGCGCTTATTGTCTGAACAAACAAACCGCACCTTACTACGAAATATTACAAGAAATATTTGAGGATGGGGAGCTTTCGTTTGAGGCTTTTCGTTTGGAGGAACTTCCAGAAGAAATTGGACAATTTACCCAAACCAAAGAGTTGATTTTGGTAGGCAATCGCTTGACTGACTTGCCTGACTCATTGGCCAACCTCACCTTGTTGGAAAACCTGGATTTTGATGCTGATGAAGTAAGTCCTTTAGTCATTGAGAAGCTGGAAAAAATGTTCCCCAAACTCATGGGTGAATACTATGCCGATCTGGGCGATGAAGCACTGGATGATAAAGCTTACGAAATGGCTCTACAGCATACTGAAAAAGCCCTCACTCTGGACGATTCACAAATAGAGTATTGGAACCAAAAAGGAAATACATTGGCCCATCTCAAGCGATATGAGGAAGCTTATGTCATTTTTGAGCAATGTGTAGTCATGGACCCGAAATATGTAATTGCTCATGCCAGCAAAGCTCAAATAAAGTTTTTCCAGAAGGATTACAACCAAGCAATGAAAATCACTTTGTTTGCACTGTCGCTTTACGAAAAAGACCCTACTATTCCTCGCCACGAAGAAGGAGATATTTATACCCTCAAAGGAGTCATCCATTCTGAATTAGGAGAATATCAGCAGGCTCATGACGCTTATGATGTTGCCTTGGGTATTTACCCCCACAACGATATGGCGCTATACAATAAAGCTTGTGCTTATGCCCTGCAAAAAAATAAAAACGAAGCTTTTTCTTTATTAAAAGAATGTTTGAAACATGATTGGGAAAAGAAGTTTCTCTCTCAGGCAGTAGAAGACAAAGATTTCGCAGCCTATTGGCAAGACCCTGATTTTTTAACGATTACTCGTCCCGATCATCGCAACTCTAATACGACACCATTCTGATGAACCATTCTCAATATTTGCATAATGATCCTGAGGCCATTGAAAAAATCAAAAAACTGATTGAGAGTAATGAAACTGCCAACATTTTGTTGGCTCTGGAATTTATTAGCCAAGGAGGATTTCCTGCGCCCCTTATTACCCATGTATATGCTTTAATCATTTTTCAATATGAATTTGAGGTTTACTATAAAGCTTCTACACTATTAGAAGCTAACCTTCCAAAGGCTCGTTTGAATGCCCTTAAACAAAAAGAGGAGATTTTGAGTGCTATGGACAATGAAAAAGAGGTAGTGGCCAGTGCTTTCTTGACAGCCACCGAACAAGTACCTGAGCTGGATACTCCTACCCTGACTCATTTAATGATGATTATGCGTGAGGAAGGTTTTGCCTATTGTCTCAAAAACCAGCTCATGCCTAACAAAGCGATTTTAGATGCTATGTACGATTACGAGATGCTTTGTTTTGACCATTTCGGGCTAACAAGTCTTCCCCCAGAAGTAGGTCTTTTTCCCCAAGCCACCGAATTATCTTTTAAAAATAACTCGTTTAGTGATTTGCCCAACACAATTGCCCAAATGACTCGCCTGAAGTTTATCAATTTTGAAAATACCCCACTAAGCACACACAGCATCCAACAACTGGAGCAATGGGTCCCCAAAGCAATGGCAGATCATTACAACGATTTGGCTTATGATGCCAACGACCAAAAACAATACGCACAAGCCTTCGAATACTCTCAAAAAGCTTATCAGCTCACCCCAGACAATACAGAATACCTCCATGATATGGCAACTTATTTGGCAAAAGCAGGTAAAACACGCGAAGGGCTTCAATACTATGATCAAGCAATGGAAATAGCCCCTCATGATTTATCTTCTTATATCCACAAGTCAGATGCCTTGACTGATTTGCAGGAATACCAACAATCGTTAGAAGTAGCACTAGCGGGTTTGCAGATGGTAGATAATCATTCTTCCACCGAAAAAATTGCTCATCTACATTTTCAGAAAGCTTATGCACTCAATCTGCTGAAAGAATATCCTGCAGCTCATGAAGCCTACGATCTGGTACTCCAACTCACCCCTCAAGACGAAGCTGCCTGGTTTAACAAGGCCTGTTTATATACCAAAACACACGATAAAACAGCCATGCTGCAATGCCTCGAAAAAGCCATTCAATTATTAGAAAAAAATAAAGCATTGGCCATCGAGGAAAAAGATTTTGAAGCATATTGGGAAGATGAAGATTTTTTGGCACTGGTTCATCGTAACGAATAAAATCAAACGTTAACTTTGTGTAGTTATATCATAAATAAATGCCATAGGATGAGCCATAACCACTACCTTAAAGGAAATCAGGACGCAATAGAAAAGATCAAAACCTTATTAGAAAGCGGCGAACAATCTAATATCGAGCTGGCCTTTCAGCTCATCAAAGGAGGTGGCCCTACCCCCGAACTTACCTCTCATTTGTATGCTTTATCTATTTTTTACAGCGAAGATGATGCACTAAAACGAGCCGCAAAACGCTATTATAAGTCACTAGCTTCTAAAGACTTATATACTTTCACTAAATATAAATGGAATGTGTATGGCGAATACTACAACGAAGCAAAAATGACCAAGTTTTTGACCAAAATGGCTCAGCATGAAGAATTAAACGGAACTGTTTTGGCAAATATGGCCATTCGTTATCTCCAAAAAGGAATTAAATATTGCCTGGAAAATCGCACGGCACCTCCTGAGAAAATCCTTGGACAGTTTGTAGATCATGACATGCTCGACCTCGATTATATGAGTTTGAATGAGCTACCCAAAGAAATTGGGCATTTTCCAGAAATAAAATATCTCTACCTTGAGGGCAATAACTTCAGCGATATTCCCGACGAAATTGCCTGTCTTACTCAATTACAATCATTGAGCTATCGTGATACCCCACTTTCTGAAGAGGCACTACAAAAGCTAGAGAAGTTCTTTCCAAAGATATTTGCCGCACAATACTATATGGAGGTCATTGATGACATCAACCAAGGTCGCAACTATGATCATTCGCTGGAAGTACTCAACAAAGTATTGGATTTAGATCCTACCTATGCCAATGCCTGGAACGACAAAGGAAGGGTATTGCAGGAAAGCAAACGTCCTAAAGCAGCTCTGGAGTGTTATGACAAATACTTTGAGTTTGCTAAGTTGGATACTGACAAAGCACTCTCCAGGGTAAATAAGGCTTTGGCTCTACAAAATCTGGGGTGGGAAGATGAAGTACACAAAACAGCCCTTGAGGCAGTACATATTCTGCAACAGATTCCGGCAGGTAGCCAGGATCGAGTGTATTATTTTAGTCAGGGGTTGGCGCTTTTTTTTATGAAAGATTATGATCAGGCATTGCTGGCTTACGATCAAGGCCTTAAAAGAGATAAATATGATGGGGTACTGTGGTATAACAAAGCGTGTACTTATGCCCGACAACACAAAAAGGACGAGATGCTGGAACATTTAAAAAGAGCCATCCAATTACGCGAAAGGTTTCGGGAAGAGGCTCCCGAGGATATTGATTTTAAAAACTACTGGCAAAACCCTGCTTTTCTGCAAGCCATCAAAGATGCTTAATCGTAAGTTTTTATATAATTGTTTGCTGCTGAAGCAAAAAAAAGAGAAGCAAATGCTTCTCTTTCATTTATTCGTAATCCAAATCCTGCATTAGCGTCGGCCAATCAATCGGATTTTTAGTTTGTTCTTGCTCAATTCTATTACTTCGTAATTTTGGCCTTTACCAATTTTACTCGCAATATTTAGAATCGCCTTTTCTTGTGATTTCTTCCAGCTCCACTTATACTTATCGTATGATGGGCCTCTATTCACACTTGACTTTCTCCAGCGATATTTCAACAATTGTCCACTCTTTTCGAATACAATTCCCGAGTATTTTACACGAGCAGCAATATTTTTTTGATCCGCCACCTGAAAAGGACAATACTCAACAATCCCTTTCTTTGCTTCCTTTGCACTCATTACCCAATGTTGATAAAGGTAATTTTGGTTAATTTTTGCCTCATTTGTAGCGCCTGAATGATTTGGTGTAATGCCTAATGCAGTCACCAAAGTTAAGATAAAAGTTATCATAGTCTAATTGCTTTAATTGATTGATTTAACTTAGTTAATCTGATTGTAAGTTTTTTTGGCTAGTGTTCAGCTTTTAGACAGGTGTACGCTAAAAAGGTAGTAGAGGGTTTTATTTTTTTATATAAATTTTATACTATTTTTTTTAATAAACTTAGCTTAGGGGATATTACTCATACACAATTTATTTTTGGCTGGTATTTTTTCCCATGATAAGGCAGGCATCTGTTTTTTCAAGACTCATTTATCATTATTAAGCAAGAAGTTTTTTAATTACTAAAAACTTCTCTATAAATTCACTAAATCTCACCTCAAAACCAATAAAGGCATTATTTTTGCTATAAGCAGTGAGTAAAAGATACTCATTTATTTTCCAATTCCTCATCTCCTCGAAATCCATAATTCCCTTAAATACTTCCAGTTTCTACCTTTCTATTTATTCCTCATTTTTCTCTACACTTCTAACTATTTCCCTAAACAGGCAGTGAAAATATATCAAATGTCATTCATAAAAAGTACAAAGATTTCATTGTATTCTTTCTTATAATTAAAAGGCAATAGAACCGTGTAATATTTCACCCAAAAATACACATCAAAAGATGATCAGGTTTTTAGAAGGTAGCCAAGAGTATTCACCTAAACAACTAGCCTTTGTGTTTATGCAAAGGATGTTGGCTAGTTGACACTTTTTTATTTTAAACTAAAATACCTACCTTGATTTGCACAAGATCAGATTCAAATTATATGGTTTCAAATATCAGCTTAGATCGTATCAAAGGCCTTTTTATGGGACTGGCTGTGGGCGATGCTCTTGGCATTCCAGTAGAATTTTATAGTCGAAAAAAACTCGCTGAAAACCCTGTGACTGGTATGCGTAGTGGTGGTACTTATGAAACACCAGCAGGTACCTGGTCGGTAGATGGTTCGCTTACCTTTTGCGTAGCCGAAAGCCTGCTACATGGTTTCCAGTTACAAGATATTGCCAACAAATTTACCCAATTCCTATATCAGGATTATTGGACTGCCAGAGGAGAAGTGTTCGATGTGGGTGTAGTAGTGGCCCAATCTATTGAGCGCATAAAAAAAGGGACTGGCCTGACTGAAGCAGGAGGAAACGATGAGATGGATAATGGCAATGGCGCCCTCAATTATACCCTTCCTTTAGGGCTTTTTCATCGTACTCTACCTGTAAGCCAACGTTTTACCGAAATCGCTCAGCTATCATCACTTACCAATCGTCATCTCCGATCCATACTAGGGGCTTTTATTTTCTCCGAAATGGGAGTTTGGCTCATGCGAGGAGGCCATATCACTCCTCAAAAAGCCTATGATGCGATGACTCAAACCATTAATGAACTTATAGAAGAGGAAGAGAACCTGGAGGGTGAGGCTCGTCATTATCATCGTATTTTGCATGAAAACATTGCGGCACTCCCCGAAGGAACGATTCAATCTACTGCATATATAGTACACTCGCTGGAGGCTTGTTTTTGGTGTTTGCTCAATGGTAGCAACTATAGCGATACGGTGCTCAAAGCAGTAAATCTAGGTGAAGATGCAGATACGATTGGGGCTATGACTGGTGCCTTGGCAGGGCTTTATTATGGATACGAGAGTATTCCCGAAGAATGGATCACTCAACTCGCTCGTAAGGATGATATTTTGAAATTAAGTGAGGAGTTCTATCAAAAAGTAGTAAACGTTTCCCACGCTTAATGCGTTTCTACAATAACACTTACTTACAATTATGAAAAAAATCACCTACATTCTATTAATCTCACTCTTGAGTACTTCGCTGGTTTTGGCTCAGGACAAAGCTAAAACTCCCATTGATTTATTAAAGAAGATTCACAAATATGCTTCAAAGAAAGAATATGATAAGCTCAAGCCTTATCTCTATCAGGGAGTAGTTACCAATGGGCCTACTAAGGAAATAACAGGAAAAACCATGGCTGAAATTATTATCAAGGGAATGAAAGAAGGCAACATGGGTTCTGATTTTAGTTTTAATGCAGATGCTCTCCAAACCATCATTGATAAGCATGGCGACCGACTCATTCCTATTCCTGAGAAATTACGCAGCAGACTATTTGGGGAAAATAGTAGTACTTTTAGTCAGTTTAAAGACCTCAAGCAAATTGCTGACAATACCCCTAATGATGTGTATATATTCGAGTATGGAGGGGTGCGAATGTTGATGGCTAAGATGAACAAAGGGTTCCGTTTGGTATTTTGGGAAGGACTTAAATACTTTGGAAAAAAGGAGAACGGTAATAGCACCGAACCTAGCAAAGGCGGAGGCAAATAATCACAATTTTGGGTTACTAAAGTGCTTTTTGGTAACCCAAATCAACTTTTTACCGTATATTTATAATACAAAATCTCACCAAAACACCCACTCTCCTAACCTTTTTACCCCATTGTTGTATGAAACGATGGTTTTCTGCTGGAAATAACAAGATATATCCGTAAATTCAATGACTCATTGATAAGCTACCAGCTTACTAAATCTCTGTTTTTAGGTAATAGGGGTGCTGAAACAAATGGAAAAAACTAATATTGCTTGGAATCTGAATGAAACAAAAGTTGCCACATATTTTTGTTGCACTTGGCCTGTTAATTATACTGGGTAGTTGTAAAGCCCGTAAGAAAGATATTAATATACCTACCGCCAATCAAGGAATTTTGTCTCTCAAAAACTGGAATTTTGAGCAAAACCCACAAATTTTATTGGAAGGGGAATGGGAATTTTATTGGCAAAAATATCTGTCTCCTCAAGACTTTAAACAAAACAGCCATCCAAAAACGCATTTTGCTACCCTACCGCAAATATGGGCCGATCACCAGATATCATCCATTACCACCAAACCTCGAGGCTATGCAACTTATCGCCTTCAAATAGCATTGCCTTCCCAAACTCCAACACTTGCCCTCAAAGTTCCAACAGTGAGCATGGCTTACGACTTATACATTAATGGCAAAAAGTTATGTTCGGTAGGTAAGATAGGTACCAATAAAAAAGAAAATGATCCTGAGTATCGCCCCTTGATTTTAGATATTCCTTCTGGGGCCAGTTCCCTTGACCTGGTAATGCAAGTTTCAAACTTTCATCATCGCAAAGGAGGTATCTGGCGACCACTCACCCTTGGAACTACTCAAGCCATTCACTCTGCCTGGCTCAAGACTACCATGGTAGATTTGTTTTTGATGGGAAGCATTCTCATTATGGCTTTGTATCACCTGGGGCTTTACCTTATTCGTCGTCGGGAAAAATCTGCCCTCTATTTCAGTTTATTCTGTTTGTTTGTAGGCATTCGTATTATCACCACAGGCGATTATATGATCAACTACATAGTAGATTTGCACCCAGGGTTGGTTATTCGTCTGGAATATATCACATTCTTCATTGGAGGGTTATTCTTTGCGGCTTTTATTCATTCTATCTTCCCAAAAGATATGCATCGTGTACCCGTGCGGGTTTTCCAGGTATTTGCATTGGTTCTCACTCTAATCACCATTTTTACCCCCATTATTGTATTCACCCATACGGTAGTTATTTTTCAATTACTTACTCTACTAGCTGGGGCTTATTCACTTGTAGTGTTGGTATTGGCCACCATAAAAAAACGAGAAAGTGCCGTTGCATTTTTGGCTGGTTGGTTAATCTTATTTGCTTCTATTCTCAACGACATTTTATATACCAATTATTTGGTAAATACGGGCTATTTTGCTGGGCTAGGTCTGTTTCTATTCATATTTTCTCAAGCATTTTTATTGTCTTCGCGTTTTTCAAAAGCCTTTAGGCAAACCGAAAAACTTACCGAAGAGCTTGATTATACCAACAAAAACCTAGAGCGAATTGTGGCTAACCGGACGGCATCTTTACAAGAAGCCAACGAAGAGCTTCAGTCTCTCAATGAATTTAAAGAGGCGATGGCTGGAATGGTGGTTCATGACCTCAAAAACCCGCTCAATGCCATCATTAACCTTACTGAGCAAGTCACGATCAAAGAAGCTGGTAAACAAATGCTGGATTTAGTAACCAATATTTTGGACATTCAAAAACTAGAAACGGCACAAATCAACCTGAAACAAGCAGGTGTAAACCTCAGAACTCTGGCTCATCAAGCGCTCAATCAGGTGAGTTACCTGATTGAAGCCAAAGATTTGCACATTCAGAATGGATGCACGGCTACTTATTGGGTAGACATAGATGAAGAAGTTATCCAACGAGTGTTGACCAACTTGTTGACCAATGCCATCAAATACACTCCAGAAGGCGGTAACATAAGCATTGAGGCTACCCTACAAAAGCAGCGTTTTATTAAAATTTGGGTAAAAGATAACGGGATAGGGATTCCTGAGGATAAGCAAGAAATGATCTTCGATAAATTTGGTCAGGTAGAAGCCCGCCAGTCAGGAGTAGCTCGAGCATCTGGACTGGGTCTTACTTTTTGTAAACTTGCCGTGGAGGCTCATGGAGGAACCATTGGTGTTCGTTCATTACCTGGGCAAGGCGCCGAGTTTTGGTTTACCGTGCCTCTTAAATCTATTCAAACTGCTGAAGAAACTTATGATCGGGTAGCGCGCCAAAATGTATATGGTCAAACCAAAATTACCAAACGAGCTCCTAAACCTTTTAAATCGTTTGATTTTCAATTGACTTCTGAAGATAAGGCTATTTTAGCACCTTACATGTCTGATTTCCAACAATTAGATGTATATGAGGTAAGTGCACTTCGTCGTTTGATTGGCCAAATAGATGCCCAAGATCGAGAAAACCTACAACGTTGGCTCAAAGAGATCACTCAGGCAATGTACGCTTGTAATGAGGATAAATACTATGCGCTATTGGGTGTAGCCTAATCTCTGGCGTACCTATCAAATATTGAACACCTCTCTTGTTAAAACTCACCAGAAATTCAAAATTGGCATAAAAATTACGCTTGCATGGGGACTAAAACTAGCCACTACGCTAAACTATGGAAGAGAATACATTACTTGTTGTCGATGACGATAAACAAAGTTTACAAACCATTAATTATTACCTCCAGCAAAGTCCTGAAAAGTATCAGGTGATGAGTGCTACCAATGGGGCATTGGCCTTACAGGTATTGGGAAAAAAAATACCAGAGCTTATTATTACTGACTGGGATATGCCTCATGTCAACGGTTTAGAACTCATTAGGAGGGTCAAAAAAAATCCTGCAACGGCTCACTTACCTATTATTATAATCACTGGAATTAATACTACTCCAGAAAACCTACAGGAAGCACTTGAGGTAGGAGCTGATGACTTTTTGCGCAAGCCACTCAACTATGTAGAATTATATGCACGCACAGCTGCTACCTTGAAAATATACCGCTATATGCGCACTATTGAACAGCAGAAGCAGGATATTGCGGCACAAAAGCATAGAGAGCTTAGTAGTAAGACTGTAGAGCTTATTCAGAAAAGAGAATTCCTGATTGAAATTCGTGATAAGATTAATGCAGTGCTGCCCAAACTAAAGGGAACCACCAAGAAAGAAGTTCATCGGATAGAACGAGCGATTCAAAGTAACTTAAATGTGCAAAACTCCTGGGAAGTATTCAAAGTGCATTTTGATAATGTGCACCCACATTTTTTTAAAAACCTACTTGGTGCCTGTCCAGCGCTTACCCAAAACGACCTGAAGCATTGTGCTTACCTCAAAATCGGACTTTCTACCAAGGAAATCGCCCATATTTTCAATATTTCGCCCAATAGTGTACTTACTCATCATTATCGTATCAAAAAGAAACTAAGCATTGACTCAGATAAAAAACTCATTGGATATATACAGCTAATAGCATAAAAAAACCTCTAGTAGCGTTTTCTACCAGAGGTTCCAAAGTATAGTGTTCAATAATCCAAAGGGAATTGTAAGCTGTCAATTCATCTCGACGTATATATTCAAATTATTAGTTAAAGCTTGGTTACAGATTTTAATATTTGTCCAACTTCGTTTCCGTAAGTATTCTCGTTGACAGTCGCAGTGATGCCTACTACTACTAAACCTTTAGCACCTTTTTTCACAGTTAATGCCAGTACAGACATGGGCACGTCACCTTTAATATTACCTTCTACAAACAATCCAGCCAAACCATTAACGTTGGTTGAGTTGGGTGATTTTAGTACAATGCCGTTGTACATAGCACCTAGCTGTTGTTTCAAATTTGCAGGTGTGATTTCTGATGCAGGTACTTCCATTACCATCAAAGAAACGGCTCCCTGATCTTTAGAAAGGGTAATTACATTTTCTTCATTAGAAGAACTAGTCCATCCTGCGGGTATAGTTACCTGAAAATTTGATTCGGTAATTACTGTTTCTTGTGCCTGACTATTTAGAACAGCAACAAAACTCAAAATTGCTACGAGTGAAAGTTTAGTGAACCAAGAAAATTTGCGGTTGTTCATCATAAAAAAATAACTTTAATTTTAAAATCACTCAAATAACGGGGTTTTGGCAAGTAAAGTAAGCTGTTTTGGAAGGTTTATCGAGTATAAAAGGACATAAACGAAATACGTAAACACTTATTGGTCAATCCTTTACAAAAAAACGTCTATATTTTGTCTAGAAAATTCGTTCCTTTGTAAAAGCATCACAAAGCATTGATATTTATTTTTTTTAAACCTAGTTAAGGGATTTGATTACTTCATCCTGAATCATTCCCAACAGCTTTATTTACGAATTTTAAACCATGCCACAATTCAAAACCCTTAGCCTAACCCTATTGTGGGCGCTTGTTATCAGCCAATTCGCCTACGGACAACAACAAAAAGTAGATTCGCTCAACAAGTTATTGCAATCCGATATTGCCGATACTGTAAAAGCCAAGGTATATCTGGACTTGGGAGATGTACATAGAAACGACTCAGTAAAATTCAATACCTACCTCAATAAGGCCTTGAAACTATCTCAACGTATTGGATATCAGCGAGGAATTATTGATTTTCATAATGATCAGGGGCTCTACTTTAGGCGACGAGATAACTATAAGAAAGCCATTGAGAATTATAAAAAAGCACTTACCCTCAGTCAGAAAATTAAAGATTATAAACGAGTGGCAAACGCTTATAACAACTTGGGAGTGGCTTATGATTATTCCAATAATTTTCCAACTGCGCTGGATTATTATCAAAAATCCCTCAAGCTTAGTCAAAAGATAGATTTTAAAGACGGAATCATCAGGGCATATGATAACCAAGGTATTGTATATGAGATTATGGGGGAAACCAAGAAAGCCCTTGAGTATTATAAGAAATCACTTAATGTAAAACACCCCAATCGCAAAGAAATCTCTCTGGCTCCAACTTACCACAATATTGGGAATGTGTATGATATATTGGGTGATTATCCAAAAGCAATTGATTATTATCAAAAAGCAATCAAAATTGAGAAAAAACACAAAGCCTGGTCAATGCTAGCGAGCACTACCAGCAACTTGGGAGGAATATACAGAACTCTGGGAAACTATGTAAAAGCATTGGAATCCTACCAACAAGCCATAAAACTTAGTCAAAAAGTTAAAAATAAGCGTGGTTTGGCCCAAGATTATGATAAAACAGGGGTTATTTATGAACACGACTTGAAAGATTATACCAAGGCTCTGGAGTATTATAAAAAAGCACTTGATCTGCAAAAGAGTATTGATAATCAACGAGGGATGGCCTATGCATTGGTGAATATAGGCAATGTGCAACATACCCTAAAAAACTATGAACAAGCTTTAACATATCACGAACAGGCGCTCGAGTTATACACAAAAACCAAAGAAAAAGGAGGGGTTGCAAATGTGCTCAATAACATAGGTAAGATATACCAAAGCCAAAAGGAGTACAAGAAGGCACTGGACTATTTGTATAAATCGCTCACACTCAAAAAAGAAATTGATGATAAGCTGCAGCTAGCCAATACCTATAATAACCTTGGACATACTTATATTCTATTAAAACAATACAGCAAATCACTTGAGTTTTTGAATACTGGAAAATCTCTGGCCCAAAAAGCAGGATATAAGCAAGGCCTTAAGTTCGCTGCTCGCTTATTAGCTGAGGCCCATGCTGCACTTGGTAATTATAAAGTGGCTTATGAAAACCAGTTCCGTTTTACCCAACTCAGTGATAGCTTGCTCAATGCTGAAAATATCAAGAAAGTTGCTCGCCTGGAAACCAGTTATACTTATGAAAAAAAGCAGGACTCCCTACAATTGGTTCAAAACAAAGAAAAAGCAGTATTAGCGGCCAATATTCGCCAACAAAAAACAGCACAACGTGCCCTTGGATTAGGGTTAGGATTATCGGCTTTGCTTATCATTACTTTGGCCTTATTTTATTTTAGCAAGCGACGTAGTAACCGTCTACTTACGCTTACCAATGATCAGTTACTCAGTCTGGATAATTTTAAGCAACAAATGATGGGGATGATTGTGCACGATCTTAAAAATCCGCTCAACTCCATTATTGGACTGTCTGAAAAGCAAAATAACCCTCAGTTTTTTAATGCCATCAATCATTCGGGTAAACGCATGCAAACCTTGATTATGAATATTTTGGATGTACAAAAACTAGAAGAAAGCACATTACCACTGCGTAAAAATCAGACGTCTCTCAATGAGCTTCTACTAGATGCAGTACAACAAGCCCAGTTTATTACTCAAGAAAAAAAGCAAACTATTACTACCCAAATACCAGGCAATCTGCAGGTAAAAGTTGATCACGAACTGGTAAACAGGGTATTTATAAATTTGCTCACCAATGCGTCCAAATTTACTCCTCAAAACAATCCCATCCATATTCAGTGTGAAGTTGTGAACAATAGTTTTTGTAAGATTATGGTAAAAGATACTGGGGTAGGTATTGCCGCTGAACATATAGAAGGAATATTTGACAAATTTTACCAGGTGAATCAAAAGAAAACGGGGGTGCTTCGCTCTACTGGACTAGGCCTCACTTTTTGTAAATTAGCTGTAGAAGCACACCACGGCCAAATTGGGGTACAGTCTACTCCTGGTCAAGGCTCTACGTTTTGGTTTACCCTCCCACTTTCTAAACAAGATCAGGTAGTGTCTGAACCAACAATTGCAACCATTCAAGACAACACAACTCCAGAAGTACTCAGCTTTACTCCAAAAGAATTAGGTACGTTACAACCCATTGCTCAACAGATTGTGGAATTTGATATTTTTGAAACCAGCAACATTGTAAACGCGCTGAAACCGCTCAATACTGAAGGTAGTCAAAATTTACAACTGTGGAAAAAAGAAATAGAAGATACCTTGTACACTTATAACGAGGTGCGATTTGGAGAACTGGTTAACTTAGTTTTAGATTAAGGAAGATACTTTATTCAGAAAGTTTTAGAAGTAAAACTAGTAATTTAGCATTCAACAAGTTTTACCTAACCACCATACTGAAAAACAATGAAGCAAGCATTCCATAAGCTGACTAAAAGACTATGGGTGAGCCAACATAGTGTTGTTGTTTTACTTTTGGTTCATTTTCTCATAATCTGCCCAACTAAGGCTCAAACAAAGGTGGATTCTTTGCAAAAGGTATTGAAAACCAATACAACCAATCAGGAAAAAGTAAATACGTATAATGCATTAATTAAAGCTTATCTCACAAAGAAAGATTCATCAAAGATTCTTTATTATGCTAATAAGGCGCTCCACTTAGGAAAACAAAGCGATTATTTAGAGGGAACATCGGACACCTACTTTTACTTAGGTAGACTGTATCAAACGAATCGCTATCACAAAGAGGCAGAACAACATCTCCAAAAATCTTTGCAAACCTTAAAAGCCACTAAAAGTATCCAAAGGCGTACTCAGATTTACTTTACCTTGGGGAAAAATCACCTCAAGCAAGGCAACTACCCCCAAGCAATCAGCTATTTCAACCAAGCGTTAGAAGTTTACAAAAATCAACCAGACGATGAATTGAGAAGTAATATATATCTAAATATGACTAATGCCCTTATTCGTAGGGGAGCTTACCCTCAAGCATTGGATTATGGGCTTAAATCGTTGAAAATCCGAGAAAAAACCGCAAACCCCAGGCAACTAAAAGCCGCTTATAATACCTTAGGAATAGTTTATTACTATCAACAAAACTACCCCAAGACCCTTGAATACTACGAAAAGGCTCTAAAAGTAAACTTACAGATGGGTCGTAAGTATGGTGTAGCTCTCAACCAAGTAAATATTGGGTATGTATACTACCAGTTAAAAAACTACTCTAAGGCATTGAAATATTTTTTTAGTGCTTTGGAAGTGATGGAAGTTTTACAAAACAAGTCTGGTTTGGCTTCTTGCCATTTTGCCATAGGAGAAGTTCTTGTGGCACAAAAAAAATACGATGAAGCGTTAATCAGGCTCAAAAAAGCCCAAAAAGGCGAAGCAGAAAACATAGATTCACAAGCAGCTGTTAATATTTACCTGGGGCGTATATATTTTGAGCAAAAGCAATATAAAAAGGCTATTCTATATTTAAACAAAGGCTTGGGGTTAGCTAAAAAGAACCATGCTCAAGAACGTGCTAAAATCGGATATCAGCTTTTGGCTCAAACTTATGAGGCATTGGGGAATTATCGCCTTGCTTACCAAAGTCATCAATTGTTTAAGCAAATGGCTGATAGTCTAAGTAATGAAAAAGCGATCAAAAAATTCACTCGTCTAGAGGTAGCATATCAATTTAATCGAGAGAAAGATTCTCTAAAACTAGCGCAAAGCAAAGAAAAAGCTCTTTTGTCGGCCAACATTCGCCAGCAAAAAACAGCGCAGCAAGCTTTAGGTTTAGGATTGGGTTTATCAGTTTTACTTATTGTAACGCTGGTATTATTTTATGTGAGCAAACGACGTAGTAACCGCCTGCTTACGCTTACCAATGATCAGTTGCTTAGCCTGGATAATTTTAAGCAACAAATGATGGGGATGATTGTGCACGACCTTAAAAACCCGCTCAACTCTATTATTGGCCTTTCTGAAAAACAAGATGACCCTCATTTTTTTAATGCTATCAATCATTCGGGTAAACGCATGCAAACCCTGATTATGAATATTTTGGATGTACAAAAGCTAGAAGAAAGCACATTGCCACTACGTAAAAATAATACATCACTCAATGATCTTCTACAAGATGCAGTACAACAGTCTCAATTTATTACTCAAGAAAAAAAACAGACCATTACTACCCAAATACCAGACAGTTTGCAAGTAAAAGTTGATCAAGAAATTATAAACAGGGTACTTATAAATTTGCTCACCAATGCGTCCAAATTTACCCCTCAAAACAATCCCATTCATATTCAGTGCGAAGTTGTGAACAATCGCTTTTGTAAGATTATGGTAAAAGATACTGGGGTAGGTATTGCCGCTGAACATCTAGAAGGAATATTTGACAAATTTTACCAGGTAAGTCAAAAGAAAACGGGGGTGCTTCGCTCTACTGGACTAGGGCTCACTTTTTGTAAATTAGCTATAGAAGCACACCAAGGCCAAATTGGGGTACAGTCTACGCCTGGTCAAGGCGCTACGTTTTGGTTTACCCTACCACTTTCTAAACAAGAACAGGTAGTGTCTGAGCCAACAATTGCAACCATTCAAGATAACGCGGCCCCAGAAGTACTTAGCTTTACACCAAAAGAGTTAGGTACGTTACAACCCATTGCTCAACAGATTATGGAATTTGATATTTTTGAAACCAGCAACATTGTAAATGCGCTGAAGCCGCTCAACACTGAGGACAGCCAAAATTTACAACTATGGAAAAAAGAAATAGAAGATACCTTATATACCCATAATGGGGTACGATTTAGAGAACTGGTTAATTTGGTATTGGATTAAACTTGTGTAAACAAAAATGGGGACATCAAGGCTGACATCCCCACATTTTTATGACTTACGATTTCAAAAATAATCCTTCGTTTAAGGCATTTAAGAAGCGTTCTTTGTCTTTGGTATCGATCAATAATGAGATATTATGTAAACTGGCTCCATAAGAAATCATTCGGATAGGAATTCCTTTAACAGCCTCGAATAAATCTACTGCCAACCCACTCTGGCTATAAGGAAAATAACCCACCACACACACAATCGTCTGGTTTTCTTCTACTTCTATCGTAGCAATTTTCTTAATCTCCTCAGTGATTTCGTGTAAAAAAGTATCGTCGTCTATAGTGAGTGAGACCGCTACCTCCGAAGTAGTAATCATATCTATCGGGGTTTTGTATTGCTCAAAGACTTCGAATATCTTGCGTAAAAAGCCAAAAGCCAATAGCATTCGGCTTGATTTAATTTTAATGGCGACAATATTGTCTTTAGCTGCCACTGCCTTTACCTGTTCTTGTTCGTCTGGTATCTCCCGGATAATGGTACCCTCGGCTTCGGGCTGCATGGTATTCTTCAGCCTTACTGGGATATTGAATTTACGAGCAGGATGAATCGTCGCTGGATGCAAAATTTTCGCTCCAAAATAAGCCAACTCCGCAGCTTCTTCAAACGACAACTCCGCAATAGGATATGTTTTGTCTACAATGCGTGGATCGTTGTTGTGCATACCGTCTATATCGGTCCAGATTTGAATCTCACTGGCTTGTGAGGCAGATCCTATCAAAGATGCAGTAAAGTCGCTTCCTCCACGTTTAAGGTTGTCAACTTCGTTGTTGGCGTTTTTACAAATATACCCCTGCGTAATAAATATCACACTATCGGGATGTTGGGCAAGCTCTTCTTTCAGCTTTTGTTCTATTACTCCCAAACGTGGCTCATGAAACTCATCTATCCGCATAAAGTTAAGTGCAGAGATCAACACTGCTGGTACCTCTACTTCTACCAAATAATTGTGAAACAACTTGGTAGACAGTAATTCACCTTGTGCCAATAGTTCACGCTCTTTTTTTAAGGTAAACCCTTCTCCTTCCATCTCTATAAGGGTTTCTATAAACCCAAAGTGAGCCGCAATAATCTGCACGCCCTTCATGTAGGTTTCATCCTTTTTATACAATTCCTTGATAAAAGCTTCGTAATGGGCACGTAGCTTTTCAATTTCGGTCATTGCTTCTTTCTTGCGGGAATGTGCCAGGTGGCTGGCAATGGTTACCAAACTATTAGTGGTACCTGACAAAGCTGATAGTACGACTACTTTTTTTTCAGCATTGTTTATCAACTGGGCTATATGATGCATGCGCTCGGGTTTTCCTACCGAGGTGCCGCCAAACTTTAGCACTTTCATTGTTGCGTAATTTTAGTTTTTCAGTTTGAAGAAATTTAATATTACTGGTATTGGATCATCAAAAAGTTTCAATGATGAGTCAGGTCTACTGCTCTAAAAACCTAACATCTTGATGGCAGTAATTGCTGCTTCATCTCCCTTGTTGCCATGTTTACCTCCAGCTCTGTCTAATGCTTGTTGCTGGGTATCGGGCGTGAGCACTCCAAAGATTACCGGTTTATTGTATTTGAGCGATACATCGGTAATACCTTGCGCCACTGCTTGGGCAATAAAATCAAAGTGACGGGTTTCGCCTTGAATAATACACCCAATACAAATCACTGCATCTATTTTAGGGTCTTGAGCCATCCATTGTGCTCCCAAACTCAACTCATAACTGCCAGGTACTGTTTTCACCTCAATGTTTTTTTCTAAGGCTCCTTCTTTTTGTAGTGTTTCTACTGCTCCATTGAGCAAAGCCCCTGTTACTTCTTCGTTCCACTCTGCCACTACAATGGCAAATCGTTTCTGACTAATGTCTGTTAAGTTCTTTTGAGAGTATTCGCTCAGGTTTTTAAGAGATGATGCCATAACGACAAATATTAATTTTTATAGTTTAGAATATATACCGCATAAAAAAAGGGTTGAGAAGTAGATAGCTCTACTTTTCAACCCTCTCTATGGTAATCAATTTTGCTACTACTTCTGATTCTTTTCAGCTAAAAGTTTACCCTTATATTTCTTTGCGTTATTAGCATCCGAAGCACTAGGATAGTCGGCTAATAAACGATCGTAAGTAGCTATGGCTGCATCTACATTTTTTTGTAGCTCATATACCAAAGCTAGTTTCATTAAATATGGAGGGGTAAAAAACTTATTAGGCTTGTGATCAATGGCTTTCTTGTAGTAAAGAACAGCTTGATCATACTGCTTCAATTCTTGATAAGCATCGCCTATCAAAACATTTGCACGTGACTGAATCAACCAATCAGAAGTTTTAAAATCTTTCAGCTTGTTTATAGCTTCCTGAAATTTACCTTGTTTTAGGTAAACTACCCCAGCATAAAACTTAGCTAATTTTCCAGCTTTTGTACCAGAATAATCAGAAGCGATGGCATTTGCTCCAGGAATGGTTCCGTATCCGTTCAATACTCTATTAAGAGAATCTACTTCAAAATATCTTTGAGTAAACAACAATTCTTCTTGAGCTTCGCTTTCTTTACTGCTATTGATAGAAGTCATGATGGCATATCCGGCCACAAATACGACTACCAAACCAAGGGCAATCATAATCAGGCGACGGTTTCTTTTGATAAACGTCTCAGTACCTAATATACGCTCTTGTAGGGTTTGTGCGTCTTCAAGATTTTCAAATAACTGTGTAGTTGTATCTCCGCCTCCTGTTGCAGTTGCTTGGGGATTTTTTTTACCTTTAGAAGGTTTTGATTTTCTATTGGGTCTTTTATTTCCTGCCATTACTCAACACGTTTCTATTTTTTGAATTGCAAAGTTAGTAATAAGGACTCAATTAACAATGCTATTAATTTAATTTTGGCACTAATTAACAGTAGAGTGAGTCAGAATGAGGGCGCAAAGCTACTAAAAAAGCTTAGGATTATCCATTGCTCTGTGATAATTCTTCAATTTTAGCTTTTAAGCGCGTAATTTCCTGCTCTTTAGCCTCCATTTTGGCTTGGTCTGATTTACGAATCTCTTCAATTGACTCATTGGCTTTCACCAATTCCTCTGAGCGTTTTTTGAGCCAACGGGTATTTTGGCGGGCTTTCACTTCAAAATATTTCACATCTGTGATATCCTGAGCAAACTTTACAATTTTGTAGGGTTCACCATTAAGGTCAAAAATTGGATTATAAGTTCCTCTAAACCATACCTCAGTTCCATCATTTTTAATCCGTTTAAAGCGACCACTTACATATTCACCATTAAACAACCGATCCCATAAGGTTTTATAGTCCTCCGAGATTTTGGTGAAGTCGTCTACAAATACGTTGTGATTTTTATTCACCAGCTCCTCTAAATCGTACTGCATCAGATCCAGGAAAAGCTGATTGGCATTTAAGATATAGCCTTTCATGTCAAACTCTACCACCATATTAGATTTATAGATGGCCGACATTTGCCCTTCATAATCCATATTGAGCACTTTTTGTTGGGTAACCACAGTTCCTAACTGAATAACCTTGTAAGGCACCCCTGTGATGTCCTTTACTGGAGTAAAGGTAGCATTGAGCCATACGCCACTTCCGTCTTTGGCTACTCGTTTAAACTCTCCAATTTGAGGAATCCCCATGCGGAGTTCACTCCAAAATTTCTTGTAATTGACTTTGGTAGTGTCTTGGTCTTCTAATAGAATGGTATCTTTTTGCTCTTTTAATTCATAAATATTGTACTTAAGCGCATCTAGATAAATATTATTCACCTCCAGGATATTCCCATCCATATCAAACTCTGCCGTAGCCAGGGCAGTGTTGATAGCAGTCATCTGGCCAGTCAAAGCCAGCTGATTTTGCTCCAGCTCGGTTTTTTGCTTTTGGAGAATTGCCGTATTACGTTTTAGCTCAGATTCGTATTTCTTTACATCGTTGATGTCCTGGGCAAAATTCAAAATTTTGTAAGGCTGTCCATTTAGATCCAAAATAGGATTATAACTGCTACGAATCCATACTTTTTCTCCTGCCTTATTCACATATTGAAACTCGCCCGAAAGACTCTTTCCTCGGGATAACTTTTTCCAATCCTGGAGATATTGTACGGCTGCGGGGTCTTTGGAATCTACCAGTACCGAATGGTGCTTGCCTTTGATCTCATTGAGGCGATACCCCATGACCTGTAAAAATATACTGTTGGCATCTAATATGTATCCTTCTACGTCAAATTCAATTACTGCATTGGTCTTGTTAATGGCCTCTATTTCCCCTTTAAAGTCCATACTCAGCTGCTTCTGCTCAGTAATATCAATGGCCAACTCGATCACCTTATAAGGCACTCCACTGTCATTTTTTACGGGTGTGTAAGAAGCATTGAGCCAAATTTCTCGCCCATCCTTGGTAATTCGTTTAAATTCATCGGTTTGGGGCAAACCTTCCTGTAATTCTAGCCAAAACTTTTTATAGCGGGATTTATCTACTTCGGTTGGGTCTACAAAAATAGAGTGGTGTTTTTCTCTAATTTCGTATAGTGTATAGTCAAACATGCTCAAAAACTGGTCATTGGCATTCAGGATGGTTCCCTGCATATCAAATTCGGCAGTAGCCAATGTAGTATCGATTGCCGTCATTTGACCTACCAACTCCAGTTGGTTTTTTCTCATTTCTTCCTGAGTAGACACCAGCTCCTGCATACTCAAGGCACTTTCTTCTTCTTGTTTCTTGAGTTTATCAGCAGTTTTTTGAGCTTCATTCAAGAGTTGTTGAGACTCGTCATTGTTTTGAAGCGTCATAATATTGGCTCCAATGTTTTCGGCGAGCTTCTTTACAAATTCAATTTCGTAATTTTTAAATGCCTTGAACGAAGCCAGTTCAATCACACCTATCACATGATCTTCGTTCACAATCATAGGAATCACCAAAATGCTTCGAGGTTCTGAGCTTCCTAAACCAGAATTGATGAGGGTATAGTTACCAGGTACTTCCTGAAGATAAATGGCATCTTTTTCTTGCCAACTTTGCCCTGCCAAACCTTGACCAGGGCGAATGTTGCGTTCCATAAATCTTTTGCGATCGTAGGCATATACCGATACCAGCTCCATTTGTGGTATCTCAAAGTCTTGTTCGTTTAATACAAATATTGCCCCTTGGTTGGCATCCAGGTATCTTACAAGGTTGGTTACTATATTGTCTGACAAAGTTCTAATGGCCTTGCTTTCTCGTAAAATACTGTTGAATTTAGTAAGACCTTCGTTTACCCACCTACGTTCTTCGTCGAGTTTGGCAATCTCGCTTAATCCTTCGTGCATTTGGAGAAAGGCCTCTCCAAGTTCGCTTCGTTCTTCATATACATCCAGCTTACTTTCCAGGTGGCCCTGAGCAATCTCTAGTGAAAAATCACGCGTTCTTCGTAAATGCTGAGCAATGATTTTTAGCTCATCTTCTATCTCACTGGTTTCATCATCGATTTTGGTAGCAAACATAGGAAAGTTACCCAACCGAAGGGTATGGGCATAGTTTCGGATTTGATGAATGTTTCGGAGAATTTTTCCAGATAAATCTCTAATGAGGTACAATGTAATGAGGAATAGCACTACTCCTAACAATACAAACAGCCACCAGAATACATTCCATAAGCGATTGATTTCAGCACGCCTTTGGACCAGTTCCTGATTTTGGATTCCTTGCAGCTCAATAATTTCGTTATGAACTTGATTAATGAGCGGCAGCACTCTCTTACTGAAGGCATCTTCTCGGCTATTGGTTTGAGGAGACGATAAATCTTCGTTTTGAATGTTTTCCAGGTTTTCAAGATTCTCGAGATTATAAATATCGTCGCTTTTTTTGGCAATTACGTCTTCCACCAATAATTGGCTGTTTTCCAGTTTTTTGAGGCTGGTTTGCAGATTCAGATACTTTAGCTTCATATCCATGTTCTGCCATTGCTTCTCGTACAAGCGCAAAGTATCGTATAAGTTTTTGATATCCTCGCTCCATACCAAAGCACGCTTTTGTTTGTAATCACCTTCTACCTTTTGGTTATTATTTTCAAACACCATGTACACCTGCAAGTAAATCGAGCTACGGTTTACCATTTCGTTCAGGGACTGAAGATGTACTTTGGTAGGGTTGATGGTACTATTGATGTAAGTATTGATTCGAGAAATCTTGCCCAATTCATTCAATGTCACAAAAGTAAATGCAATAAGGATTGCTCCTAAAACTGCAAAACTGATAATAATACGTCTGCGAATTGTTATTTTTCTGGCTTTAGGGGCTTTTGCCGCCTTTTTTTTCTCACCTTTCTTTGCCATAAGCATCGATTATTTTTTATCTCCTGGAAAGCTCGAAGAAATATAATGCTTTTTTGATAAATCCTAACTCTTTGAGGTCGCTTTCCCTGTTCAAATTTACCAAATCTAAAATCGTACCTACTCTCAGACTTGAGCAAAAATCATTTGGTGAAAGGTTGTAGTCCCCAGTAATTAATATCTGGCAGGTTTTTCTGATGTGACCGAAGAATACGATTCATCAAACGATATATTTTTCCTACGGCAGCGCCACTTTCTACACTACTATTGACTACAAAAGCCCAGCTAATTCCGCTTTTTGAAGCCACTACAATGGCATCTGTTCCACCAAAACTCCCTGAGCGCCAGCATTCATGCGAACGACATCCTCTCCAGCCCAACACCTTTCTAATATCGTCTCCTTCAGGAGTAATCATTTGGAGCACAGCTTTCTCGCTCAAAATATCAGGTACTGTTTTTCTTCCATCAATGGCATTGGTCAATCGAAGCAAATCTAAGGGGGAAGCAATCCAAGCCCCTGCTCCAGCCAGTGCATCCAGGTTGTTGCCTCCATAAGTACGAGGTACCTTTTTACTTGGATCATATGCCGAGCGTACTTTAGCTACTGTTTTGGCATCATAATACTTTACTTCTAATGGGGCACGCTGCTCTACAAAGCTTTTTGCTAACTGTATACCGTTGATTCCTAATGGCTTAAGCAGCTCTTGTACATAGGTTTCGTAAGGTTTTCCTGAGACTTTCTCTACTATTTCTCCTAAAATAGCATACCCATAGTTTGAATAGCCAAATTCGGTTCCTGGCTTATGCCATAGTTTGCGGGCAAATACATATTTGGTAACATCGTCCAGACTAATGGGTGATTTGACGCCTAGTTTTTTGGCTACTTCCAGCGGGCGAAACATCGGATCACCATTGCATTTACGACACCAACCTCCAGTATGGTTTAGCAGTTGTTTCACGGTAATATCATACATGCGCTTGTCTCGTGCTTTGAGGTATAAGCTGTCGTTTAGAATGCCTGCTTTGCCAAAAACCGTATCAGTAAGGTTTAATTTTTTTTCGTCTATTAGCTTCATAATGGCCACAGCAGTGATCAGCTTCGATACGCTGGCAATGCGAAATTTATGGCCTGGATGTACTTTCACACTATCCTCTAAATCGGCATATCCATAACCTTTAGCATATATTAGCTTACCATCCTTGACAATAGCCATTGAGGCACCCTTAAGCTGAAAAGTATCTAAATAATGATTGATGAGGCTGTCTGCAGAACGCATCGATACAAAATCAAACGCGTCGTTAGTCAATTGTTTTTTGGCCATTGCCTGCCGAAATATAGGAGCAATGTTGTTGGGAGGGTTTGCCGATTCTTGGTTGCATTGAGTCAATACACCTAAAGCACTGATGATGATAAATAAAAAAACGAAAAGTTGCCTTTTTGCCATTGATCTGAGTAGAGGTTTTCTTTTGAGGCAACAAATGTAAGATGTGCAAAAACAGAAAACAAAAGGGCATAAAAAAACCTCGCTTTCTTGTAAAACGAGGTTTGAAAATCGGTGTTTAACAACAACTACTGGCATCGGTAGGTTGCACACAGCAGTCGTTGGTGTCTACCTCTTTGTTGCAGCAAGCCGAACCGTCGGCAGGTTGGGCACAACAAGCATCTTCGGTGGCTTGTGCATATTGTAATGAAGTAGGTTGTAGTGTTTCTAAAACTCTATTTTTCATAATGTTCAAAGGTTTTGGTAAAAAAAATTAACTTCACCCAATAGACGGAACATTGAAAAAAAGATGCGTTTTTTTAAGAGTATGTTTAAAAATTATAATCTGGGTTAAAAAAGCGATTTTTACGCACTGATTTTAGCAATTTTTGCAGCAATAGCTTTGGCTATTCCTTTAAAAACGTGCTTCATCAGCACAAAAAACTCATCATTTTTAATTCCGAAGACAAAATTTAAACATACTCTAAGGTATTTTTCGAGCTTTTTTAGGAACAATTATCATCACAGTTTTTACGGGTGTACCCCATTACCCGACCTCTGGTATCGAACTGAAAATTGCAGCAATCGAGCATCATTTGTTTAATTTTTTTTCGGCTACGCTGTACTTTTGAGCGCAAACTTGAGTAGGGCATTTGGTACTGTTCAGCCAGGTCTTTTTGACGCATATTCTTTAATTCAGCCGCAATAAAAATTTCTCGCTCATCTTCTGGCAAACGGTCAATGTATTGGTTCAAGCATCCCGCCAACCTTTCCAAAGCCTGTTCTTCATCCTCTTGGGCATCTACTACATCCTCCTGAAGATATTGTCGTTTACGGAAATGATCTACTATGACATTACGGGTAATTTGGTAAATCCAGGGCACTAGTTTTTGCTCGTCTTTCAGGGTATCCATTTTATGCCATATTTTCACAAAGGTGTCTTGCACCAAATCCTTGGCATCTGCTTCTTCGCCCACCTTTTTTAGGATAAATAGAAACAACTGATGATAAAACTGCCGATATAGATGTTCAATGCTCATTTTTAAAAATCCACAAAGTGTATATTAAGATAATAAATGTCGCTGCTCCAAACAAAATTGTGGTACCCAACATTTTTAATGTAACCAAACCCAATAACGCCCCAACTGCGGCTCCCAAATCGCGCCAAGTAGTCAGTGAGGCCAATAAATGCAACCTTTCTACCTCAGGGGCCACTTGAATGGCCATCGCTGGTGATAAGATAGCAAACATGCGGGCGGTTACAAAACAAACCACCACTCCAGCTTCTATAATGCCCAAAGTAATGAATCCCAGCCCAATCATGAGTCCGCTTAGTATTACTAAAAAAACAAGCTTCAACCCAAAAGTATCTGCTAACCAACCCACCAATGGGGAAAACAACAAACCACTCAACCTCCTGACAATCAGATAAAAAGCAGTCAAGGCAATCAACTGTGTGGGGTTTACCCCAGTTTGTAAAAACAAAGTAGCCATCATTACTACCAATCCTCCTTCTACTACTGTTGCTATCCAAAAAACCAATTGCTCTATGCGATTGGGCCAATTTAATCGGGCAATTTTTGCTTCGTTTGGTTCTCCTTCGCTCTGGGGTAATAGCCAGGCAAGATAGACTGCAACCAAAGAAAGGAAACCCATGCCTACAAATGTCCAGGGTATTCCAACGACTCTGATAAATACTGGCCCAATACCCAACGCCAACAAAGGGCCTACTTCATACAAAGCGCCACTTACTCCCAAAAGTAAACCCTTCTTTTTTCCCTCAAGTGCTTTATGGATGGTATTGATTCGCAAAGTGGCATACGCCATTCCCCAACCCAGGCGAGCTACCAACAATACAATGAGTTGATGGCTCAATCCATATAAAACAGTAGTAAAGGAAGCTATGATTGCCGCCCAGATACTAGAACTACGTACTCCCATTATTTCAATCGCATAGGCTACCAAACGATTGGCTATCAATCGTACAAATCTATTGACTGACAGCAAGATACCTACCCAAAATAAGGGTACACCAAAGGCCTGGTAATCAGCAGATAATACCGGGTAAATCAAGGCATCACCCAGACTGGCCAAAGCCAATACCAGCGAAACCAGTATGGTGGTGCGAGTGGCATCAGATTTATTCATTATAAAAATCTGTACAATGTATATTTAATTAACAGCAACCACCTTGCACTGCTACTCCTTCTAAGACTTCCTCACTAGCTTTTTGGGCTAAATTGGTGCTACAAACGCCAGTTTCGGGCAAATTGAGTTGTACTTGTTGAGCAGCATCCCAGTCGCCTACCAAAGCTGCCACAATAGAGCGTACTTGCTCGTAGCCAGTAGCCATCAAAAATGTAGGTGCTCTGCCATAACTTTTAGAACCGACTACATAAAAATCTTTTTCGGGCTGGCGAAGCTCTGCCTCTCCGTGAGGGCGCACCGTACCACAACTATGTACATTGGGATCGATTAACGGAGCCAAAGCAGGTACTGATTCCAGGGCTGAGTCGGTATTGTAGCGTATTTCTCGCAAAAATGAAAAATCAGGGCGGGCTCCCGTGTTACAAATAATTTGGTCAATGTTTTCCAGAGCCTTAAGTGCATCCTTTTGTTGGCCAACAATCTGTAAACGGCCATTTGCCTGCGTATGTACTTCCGTAATCTGGAAAGGAGTATACACCTTTACCTTACCAGTTTGTACCAGTTTTTCTATGCGTTTGCCCAATGCTCCCCGAGCCGCCAAACTGTCTTTTTCTTTCCCTCCAAATACGGTTTTCAGGTTCTCCTTACGCAATACCCAGTGGATTTCGGTATCTGGATGATCGCTTACCAGCTTTCGCAAATCCAATATAGAGTTAATCGCTGAGTGCCCCCCTCCTACTACCAAAGTACTCTTGTTGGCATAGCGTGTTTTGTCTTTGCCCAATACATCAGGAATGCCATAAAAGATATGATCTGCATGTGCTTGTTCTCCTATGGCTGAAGTACCCCCAGTACCTAGCGGATTCGGGTTTTGCCAAGTACCCGAAGCATCAATCACGGCCTTGGCTTCATAAGTTTGAAGCGCTTCACCCTGTTGTACTTGAATTACAAAAGGTTGAACGTCTCTTCCTTTTGTTTTTACCTTATCCAATCCTTTGCGATTGATTTGCATTACTTTGGCATTTAGCACAATGTGGGGCTTCAGCTGAGATAAGTTACTCAACGGCTCCAGGTAATCTTGTACCAACGATGCACCAGTAGGTAGCCCATCCTCATCGGGTGCTTGCCAGCCTTGTTGTTGTAATAATTCGCTGGCTACTTTGTCCAAGTTGTATTTCCAAGGAGAAAAAACTCTCACGTGCGCCCAGGATAGCAAATTGTGCCCTACCCGTGGCCCTGATTCAAAGAGTACGAAGGGCTGGTTTTGGTTTACCAAATGAGCTGCAGCAGCCAATCCTACTGGGCCTCCTCCAATAATGGCTATGGGTAATTGATTATTGTTCATATGTCTTAATTCAGGATTTTCTTAACAAATTTTACCACAAGACGGAGAGGCTTTAAAAAAGACGCACTTTATTGAAAAAAAATAAATAAATTCTCTAGGGTTGGCGTAGCAACATGGCAGTTTCGGCTTTCGTAAATATAAGTGTATTCAAACGATAAAAACATGAAAAATAACATTAACTCGATAAGTGATGATATCAAGCAATTATTACTGACTGGAGATGAAAAAAACATCCAGTTGGCTTTTCAATTAAGTATTGGTTTAAGAGGAAATTATAGCGATGAGGTAGCTCAAATGCTCCGTAAGCACCTGCTTCTGTGTTTTGCAACTGGGGTAGAAAAAGATTATTTCTTTGAGACAGATAGTCTCGATTTGAGTGGGGTGAATTTAACCAATATTCCGATTGATTTTGGCCAGTTTACTCAACTTAAAAAACTCAACTTGGCATATACTCAAGTTTCCAAAATTCCATCAGGCATTTTTGATCTGGCCCAGCTTGAAGTATTGGATTTAAAAGGAAATAGCCAACTCAAGAAGTTGCCTCAAAGCTTTACCAGCCTTGAAAACCTGCAGGAGTTGTCTTTGGAAGGGTTGGCTTTAACCAATGACGAAATAAATCAGATTCGCCATTGGCTACCACAAGTAAGAGTGACTTTTTAAGCCTTTTCTTTATACATAAAAAGCATTGATATGGAGCCAGATTAGTGTATCTGGCTTTATTTTTTGAACACTTTTCTAACAATTGTTCTTCCGTCATTTTCCAGTCTCAAAGTATAAACTCCTATTGGTAAAGTCGATACATCCAATTGAAACGTATCTTGTCCTTGCCCAGAAAGTAATTCTTTGCTTTGGATATTTACCAAGACATAACGAACCACCCCAGATAAGCCCTCTATAGTTAATATCTTACTGATAGGGTTAGGGTATAGTCGAAGTGATATACCTTTTACTACTCCTACTTCATTGATAGTTAATATGTGCATTACATTACTTGCTGGATTGTAATTATCATCCCCTGGCTGAGAAGCAGTAATATTAGTTGTCCCAGCTCCGACAAGGGTTACAGTATTTCCTGAAATAGTCGCAACATCGGTATTAGAACTAGTATAAATGATGGTAAGATTGGAACTAGCGACGGCCTCTAGATCAAAAGAAGGGTCTTCGGTGCTTTTCGCTGGAAGTGGCTCAAAAGCAATCACTTGATCTGCCTTTATAATCTTTAGTGTTTGAACCACCTCATTTGCTGGATTGTAATTACCATCACCTGGTTGAGAAGCAGTAATATTGGTCGTCCCTGCTCCGACAATAGTTACGGTGTTTCCTGAAATGGTGCCCACAGCAGGATTGGAACTACGGTAACTGATGGCAAGATTAGCATTAGTGACGGCCTCCAAATCAAAAGACGGGTCTATGGTGGTTTTCATCGGAAGTGGGTTTAAATTAATCACTTGAGCTGCCTTTACAATCGTCAAAGTCCCGTTGACATAGTTAAAACTATAATTATCATCCTGCCCTCCTGATGCAATAATAGAATAAGCTTCAGGAATGCTACTAATGATAGCGTTAGTGGTAGCTATAGGGGGATTGTCTAACACAACTTCATTATCTCCATTGACAAAACCCTCATAAGTCAAGGAAAATGTAGGGTTTGAATCACCAAATGCTCTATTTTGATCATTTGCTGTTACCACAAGCGTTTTTTTATGTATAGTAAGTGGCTGAACTATATCTGGGGAGGCATTATAAATATCATTTCCCGCTTGTGAAGCCGTAATGTTTACTGTACCTGCTCGTACAATGGTTACAGTGTTCCCAGAAATAGTGGCTACTGAAGTATTGGAAGAAACAAACGTTACTGGATTACCTGAGGCTCCTCCTATAGCAGACAGGTTAAAGTTACTATCTCCATAATCTTTATCAACCAAGGCCTCAAAAGTGAGGGCTTGGGAAGCTTTGGTGGGTAGTTCGTAGAGTACAGATCGGGTAAATTCAACTAAAAATTGATATCTATCAGAGTTACCACTTGCTCCAATGCTATGTACTAGTGTATCTCGATCACCAATCCCCAGTGCAGTGTACAGGTCCATGATTTTCATACCATTGATAGGATCATGTCCATCAGGATCAGTCGGATGCTCAGAAGATCCAGGCTCTCGTTGATACACATAAAAGATACGTGGAGATGAAACTTTTATTTCTTCAGTGGGTAACCACCAGTCGGGATCTTTCCAAACCCGATTAGGAAGTGCGTTGTACATATACAATCCCTTGATGTTAGGATCAGGTCGGTGGCCGTATTTCCAACTTAACACAGTACCTCGCGAAGAGCCTCCAATGATAAACCTGGTGGTGTCGAAGTTATAGGTCTGTGCATTTGCTTTTACCCAGGCAAACATCAATTCTGCATCATCCCAGCCTTGTTGCGTCAGGCTGGGAAGGCCTATTCTTTGAATTGATTCCCAGGCAACTACTGAAATACCTTCGGCTTTTAATGCTTCCACTATAGATCTAGGCATATTGGTGTTTCCTCCACTAGCGTGTGCATCAAAATAAACTGGAGTAGGCGTATTAGACTCAGCCAAGTGTATATCTAAATATTGGTTAGCACCTGGGCCATAATGTATACCATTTACATCTGGAACCGCAAAGTGCCCTTGTGCATAACAAAATTGTGCACTCAGAAAAGTAATCAAAAAGAGTTGTATTATTTTCATTATAAATCATTCAAGAAGTACAGGCGAATTTTCACGCAAAATACAACTCTATGGAGAAGCCGAAAAAAATCGCACATAGACAAAATATGTACAGCTCAAATTATTAGGCTTTAGTAATTATAGCAATAGTAACTCTAAAGGCATATAACACGATTATTTAGAGATGTCACTAACCACGCAAAATATAGACAGTTCTAAGCTTTGGTGAGCTTTAAACAAAACACTCGTCTTACCTTTTATTATTTATTAAAAGGCAAGACGAGTCCAGTAATTGTTATGCGTTTGGGAATAGATAAGATTTTTTAACCCTTATTAGGAACAAAAAAGCAAGACTACATAGTTTTACTTTTCTTGCTCTGAAACCACAATCAAGGTTTTGCTGTTGGGATTTTTGTTCATTTTCTTGCGGTTTTTCAATGACAAGGGAGTCATCTGATTTTTATGCGTACTAATCGTAGAAGTTGACTGTTCATCTTTCAACCGCTTCACGCGGGAAGTTTGTAACACGCGATTTACCTCACTCATTTTACGGCTTTGGTTACCATTTTCAGCTTGCCCTTCATTGCCATTTACCTGTAGATTGTATTCTTTGAGAATGGTTCTCAGATTAGCCAATAAGGCTTCTCCTTTTTTGGTGAGTTTGTTGTCACTTTCAAACAATACCGAATCTATAATCTCAATATATACTTTGCCTTTGTCTACTTCTATATCCAGGTATTTGCGGTCTTGCGGAGGAATCTTAGCTACAATTCTACTACGTAAATCCAACGGGTTATCCTCTCCAGTATTAGACTTGCCATATTGTTGCTTCAGGGCATCTTCTTGTGAAGACAATTGGTTTTGAAGTTTAAAAATCTGTTGACGATACTTTCTCAATAACTGACTAGAGGTAGAGAGTTTTTCCTGATTCTCGACTAATAATTGTTTTTTCACAGTAGCTTCTTGTGCACTGTTTTTTAGTAAGGTGATGTGCTCTTTTTCCAGACTGGTATAGTCACTCATCAATTTATTGATCATCGCCACGCTCTTTTCATTGGTAAGGTTGAGAGTCGCATTTTTTTGTTCGAGCATTGCTCTTTGAAAGCGTAGGGTATCTATTTCTTTTTGGAGAATACTATTATTTGCTTCTAATACCCTAATCTGGGTATTGGTAGAATCTTCCAAAGATTGATATTTGGCCTCCAGGGTTTTGTATTTTTTAGAAGATACACAAGCACCCAGCAAGGTGAGCACCAATAAAGACCAATATAATTGAGTTTTCATGAGTTGAGTCCGTTAGTATGTTTAAATATCTTACCCACATCTATACCACTTGATGGTACAATTTCAAGTTGAGTAACCACGGGTAAGCTTAAAACGCCTTCGTTTGTAGAATATTTTGCCTTGAATGTTTCGGCAAATTTAGGGAAAAGATAGGAGAAATGAAGAAATTGTAAGATTGGCTCTAAATATCATTTGCTGTAAAAAGAAAAACCCCAGGCTCCCCCGGGGTTCTATGCACTCATTAATCTTCCCTCATTAGTATGACCTTTTGTTGTATTAGTACCAGTTTTTCAATGTATCATTTAGCTCTTGCTGGGTAGTTTGGGTTTTGTCTTTTGCATACCACTTGTGCAAGCGAGTCGCAAATTCCAAATAACTTTCCCCAGTGGATTCCTTGGTCTCTTTGTACTCCAGTACCATATCGTGGGCAGGAGTAGGGCGTGGCCCCCAGGTGCCAATTTCTTCCAGAGTTTCGCTATCCAATGCCACAAGCTTTGGAATAGAACGGGCGCCATCCGTTAGGTAAGCATCCATTACTTCTGGATTCTCATCTCTTAGGATAAGTTTTAAATCTATTTTATCTGACGAATTAGCGATCTTTTCTAACACAGGCACAATCTGGGCTGCATCACCACACCATCCTTCAGTAATCACTACCCAGGTTTGTGGGCGCTCGATTTGAGCAACATTTTCCAGAGTTTCCTCTGTCAACTTTACAGTTTTGTCGAGGCGCTTCATACGCTGTACATTCATTTTGGTGTAGTGAATCATTGACTCACTATGATTATCACCCGTAGTTTTGTTCTCGTCCAATAACTGATCAATCATTTCGCGATACTCAGCATACTTCTGTCCTTTCTCTAAATGGGTTGGAGTTATTATTTGTTGTTTCACGTTTTCGGCATTCAAGGTGTTTGAGTTCATTTTTCTACGAGTTTAAGCCTTTTAAAGGCATTTTTGTTATAGCATTTTCTATATTTCAAGCAACCAGAAAGTTTAGTATTTGTTGTTGCTTTATATGTAACTTTATTTGTTACAATACTATAACTCACTTGCAGAGCAAAAGGTTCAAAGTTTTTTTTAAAGTCAATAGTAATTAGTTAATAGTCCATAGTTTCAGCTGATTACCAAACATTTACCAATTACTAAATATAAAAAAAGCCTGCCGCAAAAAGCAACAGGCCCTATATCAATATAGTAGCTAAAAACTACTCACGATCTTCTAAGAACTAGTAAGCTCTCGCAAAAATCACTCGCTGAGTAGAAGGTTCACCTGAATAAATGCATTTTCCAGCTTCGGCTTCTACACCCAAAGGTATACAACGAATGGTTGCTTTGGTTTCGTTCTTGATCTTCTCCTCAGTCTCGGCAGTTCCGTCCCAATGCGCCAACACAAAGCCACCTTTGTCGTCCAATACTTGCTTGAACTCCTCATAGGTCTCTACCGTAGTTGTTTTTTGGGTACGGAAGTCAAGCGCTTTTTGGTAAATTTTCGCTTGCATATCGTCTAGTGTAGCTTTTACCTCAGTTACCACATCGGTCAGGTTAATTACTTTTTTACCTGCCTTACGGTCATTAGGATCAACTATATCACGACGTGCCATTTCAACAGTTCCGTTCTCTAAGTCTCTGGCTCCTAGCCCCAAGCGAACTGGAACTCCTTTCAGTTCCCAATCGGCAAACTTGAAACCAGGCTTGTAAGTATCACGATTGTCATATTTAACACTAATGCCAATGGCTTCCAGAGCTGCTTTGATTTCATTGGCTTTGGCAGTAACCGCAGCCAATTGATCATCCCCTTTGTAAATAGGCACAATCACTACCTGAATAGGTGCTAACTTTGGAGGTAATACCAACCCGTTATCATCAGAGTGAGCCATAATCAAGGCTCCCATCAAACGCGTACTTACCCCCCAGGAAGTTCCCCATACCAACTCTTCTTTGTTTTCTTTGCTCAAATACTTTACATCAAAAGCCTTGGCAAAGTTTTGTCCCAAAAAGTGAGAGGTTCCTGCTTGTAGTGCCTTTCCGTCTTGCATCAAAGCCTCAATACAATAGGTATCTACTGCTCCGGCAAAACGCTCGCTTTCGGTTTTGGTACCTTTGATAACTGGTACAGCCATATAGTTTTCAGCAAAGTCGGCGTATACATTCATCATTTGTACCGTTTCGGCTACAGCCTCTTCTTCAGTAGCGTGGGCAGTATGGCCTTCTTGCCATAAAAACTCTGCCGTACGCAAAAATATACGGGTGCGCATTTCCCAACGTACTACATTGGCCCATTGATTCAACAAAATAGGCAAATCGCGGTACGACTGAATCCATTTTTTGTAGGTGCTCCAGATCACGGTTTCTGAAGTAGGGCGTACAATCAGCTCTTCTTCTAACTTGGCATTTGGATCAACCACTACTCCACTGCCATCTTCGGCATTTTTCAAGCGATAGTGAGTCACTACTGCACACTCTTTGGCAAATCCCTCTACGTGATCGGCTTCTCTACTCAAGTAAGATTTCGGTATAAACAAGGGGAAGTAAGCATTGCTATGTCCGGTAGCTTTGAACATTCGATCAATTTCGGCTTGCATTTTTTCCCAGATGGCAAAACCGTAGGGCTTAATAACCATACACCCTCGCACGTCTGAGTTTTCGGCCAAATCTGCTTTTTTTACCAGCTCGTTATACCAGGCTGAGTAATCTTCGCTGCGTTTGGTGAGTCCCTTGCTCATACTGTTTGTAATTTGTTTATAATGTTATAAAAAACTAGTAGCATATCTACCATACCAAGGTACTTAGAAAGCGCTACTTTAAAGAGGTGCAAAGTTGCTATTTTTAGAGAGGAAATCAAATGCCTGAAGGCCAAGTTTTTAAACTATTCTTTGAGGAGAATTGTTAAAGAGCAACTGACAATGAACTAAAAAATTAGTCATTTCGTATTTATTTTAATCAGGATTTTATACAAAAGTCCCAATTTTATAGGCCAAGATGGGTCGTTTTAGTATAAAAAGCCTTTCTTTTAGTATAAATTCACTAACTATAGCAGGTATTTGTAGGTAAGTAATAGTAAATTTGTACAAGTCTTTAACGCACTTATATCTCACTTTCTAAAAACCACTTATATTTATTTTTTAACTATGAAGAAAAACATTCAATCGCTTTCCAAATATTTACTCGCATTACTGGTAATGGCTGGTGCCTGGGGTTGTGCCTCGACCACTGGATTACAAAATGCCAGTTATGACGATGATGACGTATATTTTTCCCGAAAAGATCGTGAACAAGCCAAAATAGCTAAAGAAACAGCGGTTAAAAACACTCCCACAGTGACAAAAACCACTACTACTGTTAATAATAACAACAGTAATGGCAATGGTCTTGAGGTAAATCCAACCTATGGCGTAAATAAAAACGACCAAACGGATGTAAATCCTGAGTATATAGAAAATTACAGAAATGGTAACGGTAACTCTACCATTACTCAAAACGGTATTACTTACTCTGGAAATGAGTATTATACTGAAACTCGAGCAAACAATAGCCGAGTACAAGTACCAAGAGATAATTTTGATACCTGGGGAAATACCAATAACGGAGTTTTTTATGATCCTAACCTTGATCCAGGTAGTCCATTTTTCAATCCTTACGCCTCTACTTCTAACCTAAGATTTGGTTCGACCTGGGGTTGGGGTAACAACTGGCGCTATCGTCGTTGGGCCAATCGTTATCGTTGGTATAACCCTTATTACCGAAACGATTATTGGTTCTATCGCAATGTTTGGTGGTATGGAGGGTATTCTCGTAACAATGCCTGGTGCCCAGGTCCATCTCGTGCCAATACCATTTACACTGGTACTACCAGAATCGAGACCAGACCTAGAATCATCAATCGCAATCCTCGCCGAAGTGGTTCAGGACGTCGTGGAAGCACCATTATTACCAACAATAGCCGAACAAATACTAAACGTAGAGCAGCAAGAGCAATAACCAATGGTACTGACGTAAACAAAAGATCTGCTACTGCTGGTAGAAGATACAAGAGAACGACCAATAATTCAGGGAAACGTGTTAAAACTAATAGTAGTGGACGTCAAGTCAATCGTTCAAATACCACTACTCGCCCTCGTCGTACTCGAGTACAAACCAGAACAAGATCAAGACGTAATAATAGCTATTCAAGACCTCGTAGTCGCAGTCGTAGCTTTAACAACCGCTCTAATACTCGCTCTCGCTCTACTTACAAGCGTAGTACTAGTCGCCCAAGCTATTCAAAACCAAGAACGCGTACACGTACGGTTAACCGCTCTACCAAAAGTAGTTCTCCAAAACGTAGTGGAGGTTCAAGAAGAAAAAAATAAACTCAAAATAAGATATATAGTATAATAGTATTTTTAGATATAGTTAAAGAACGGTAAGCGAATTTGATGTTCTTTATAGATTTGTAAAAAATGTGAGGATAATCGTGGTATTGTTCGCACATTTTTTATTGCCTAAACTCAACTATCATAGACTCAAAAAGTGGGATAAAGTAAGTGAACCATTAACCAACAAGAAAAAATATGAGACAAAAAACATTTAAAATATACCTACAAATAGCCGCTTTTGTTTGTTGTATGACAAGCATTCAGAATATAGCTTTTGCCCAACAAATTGACCCCGATGCCCTGGGATATTATAATGAAGCGATACGTTTCTCTCGCAGTCAATCGTTGTTTGGCTCGGCCAGAGTACAAGCCATGGGAGGTGTGCAAACCGCCATTGGAGGCGATGTAAGTGCAGGTACTGGTAACCCTGCAGGTTTAGGGTTATTTCGTCGTTCTCAGTTTTCGCTAAGTCCTGGATTTGGGTCAGCCAATACCAACACTACTTTTTTGGGCAATAATACTCTAGACTCTAAGCTCAATGTAAATGTCAATGGGTTTGGGTTGGTATTAACCAAACTCAAAGACGATATTTTACCTGATAAATGGCGGGGGGGAAGTTTTGCAATTACTTTTCAGCGAACCAATAATTTCCAAAATCAATTTAGCTACGAAGGAATAAATACACGCAATTCTTTGGGTGATTACTTAGCAGAATCGGCTTTAGGCATCAACCGTGATGACTTGTTTGTATCTCTGGATAGTATTTTTACCCTGCAAGAACTGGCTTTCAATACTTTTTTGATTGATGAATATGCCAATGCTCCTGGCGAATACTATACTTTGGCAAGAGATAGTAACGATCAATTGCTGGGCGATATGCGTCAACAAGAGATAGTAAATACCCGTGGTGCCCAATACCAGTGGAACTTTGCTTATGGGGGTAATTTTGACGATAAGTTTTACTTTGGATTGGCTATGGGCATCAAAACTTTGAATTTTAGGCAAAAAAAAGAATTCAAAGAAACGGTACAATATGATAGAAACAGTATTCCTAGTTTGTTAGATTTTACACTCACAGACGAATTAGAGGTAAAAGGAACAGGAATTAATTTTACCCTAGGTTTGATGTACCGCCCAGTAGATTTTATCAGAATTGGGGTTTCGGCCACTACTCCTACATTCTATGCATTAACCGAAAACTTCAAGACGAGCCTAACCGCTAACTTTGACAATTTCTCCTACCAAGGGGTTGTTTTGAATAACGAAAGCCTTGAAACTGTTCCTGGCACTTTTAATTACAGCCTTACAACGCCTTATAAACTCAATGCAGGGATTGCCTTTTTCTTTGGTAAAAAAGGATTTATTTCGGGAGACGTAGAATTGAATGCCTTTAACTCTACTCGTCTGAGTGGAGGCAACAGTAGTTTTACCTTTAATGGGGACAATAAAACTATCCAAAATATTTATAAAACAACCCTCAACCTGAAAGTTGGAGGAGAATATAAAATCAATCGTTTGTTGCGAGTAAGAGCTGGTGCTGCTTACTTTGATGATCCTTATAATAATGTAGATGATATCAATCGTAGCATTTTGCACTTTACTGGTGGCTTTGGACTAAGACTTCCACCAGGCATCAGCATAGATATCGCAGTAGTGAATACTCGTTTCGATTCTGCGTATGTACCTTACACTTTATCTAGCGGAGAACACCCAACCACTACCACAAAAAATAGTTTTACAAGTGCAGTAATCACCGCTGGGTTTTCGTTCTAGAAAAAACTTTTTAATTCATATAAAAACCTGTTTTCAGCACTGGAAACAGGTTTTTTTGTATTCCCTTTCTCCTCCCCCTTCCTGATCATTCATTAACCTCTGTAAAGCCAGTAAAAAACTGTAAATAATTGTCCGTCGAGGTCTCCATATCTTGTATATAATAACAAAGGTCAAACTTGTTTTGATCAAACTTTTAATCAAATCAATCTTTACATGAAAAATTTTTATTCAATCCAATTCTGGAGGAATACCTTATGTGTATTACTTCTCACCTTTAGTGCCTTTACTTTACAGGCACAAGACACTTATTACTGGACAGGTAATGGGGCTGATAATAACTGGGCAACACTACAAAACTGGGAAGTGAACGGAGGAATACCCGTTGTTATTCCTGCTGTGGATGATCAGGTCATATTCGATAATACTAAATTTACTACTGATCAAACCGTAACATTCTCAGGAGATGCCATTTGTGCTTCACTGGATATGACCACAGTTACTACCAATACGGTCACTTTACAGATGAGTGGCAACAGTCTTACAGTAGCAGGAAATCTTAGGTTATCAAATCAGGTAGATATTCCCAATACTGACATATGGAGTCAAACTCCTTTTATACTTACAGGAGTAGGTGCAGCCAATACTTACACGCTCTCCTTGGGAGGAAAAAATCACCCATTTGTTTCTTTTCAAGTGAACGCAGAGGGAAAGTATCAAATCAATGAAGACACCCAATTGGGTCGCATCACTTTTACTAAAGGTACTTTAGAGATTACCACAGGGCATACTCTAGATACCAGAGGTTTAATTACCAATGGCAATGATGCTAAAGTGCTAAACATGGCAGGTGCTACTATTTTAGCCACTGCTCCTAATTGGTCAGGTGCCTGGTCAGTGAGTAACTTTACGTTGAATGATGATACCAACTCCCTGATAAAGCTTTCGGGTACTGAGATACTCATGAGGGGAGGAACAGGGGTTACATACAACAAAGTAGAGTTTGGAGATGCTAGTACTAATACAGTTATCCTAGAGAATCAATTTACTATCAATGAGGCCATACTCAACGGCAATACTACATTTAAGACCAATGGTATTACTTTTAATGACTTGACAGTAAACAACAGTGCTGCTTTTTTAATCAGTAACAACGTTCAAATTAATATCAATCAAAGTCTTAATGCCAATGGAACTTGTGACAAACCTATCTTATGGAGTACAAATGTTGGAGGAAGCATCAACTTTCAGGGAACGACATTTTCGGTAAGTAATATCAGGGTAAACAATGTAGCCAATAGTTCTGGCAATGCATTAACGCTCAATGATTCTTATAGTCTTGGTAATCCTGGTAGCACCAGTGACTATAGTTGGACTTTTAACCCTTCTGCCACTCAAGATTTTTATTGGGTAGGTGGTACTACTACTGCCACTGATAACAAATGGTCTAACTCTAATAACTGGCGTATTGGGTCTACAACTGGTGCTACTACTACTTGTATCCCAGGCCCCAACGATAATGTGTTTTTTGTAGACGGATCGTTTGTGGGCGGTAGCCAAACTGTGGATGTAGACATTCGCGCTATCTATTGTCGAGATATGACTTGGCAATTAAATACTGCTACTCCTACTTTTTCAAGTACAAATACCCATAACTCTACCACTTCTAATAATTTCTACATTTATGGTTCTTTGGAGTGGGATAATGCCATGAATCAAAATTTTGCCTGTTACACTTATTTTCGTGGAAGCGGCAATCATACAATCACCTCTAATGGAAAAACATTCCTAAGTGACGTACTCTTTAATTCAACTGGCACCTATACCCTCAATGATGCATTTAGTACTTTTAATGGGGTATCCAGTTATTATTCTTTTTACCTTCAATCTGGCACACTGGATTTCAACAACCAAGATTTTACCTGTGGATTTTTCTTCTCTTATACTGCTGATACCAAAGGCCCTCGTAAACTCTATCTTAGGAATTCAAATGTGAATATTTACTATCAATTTAAAGTACAGGATGTCGCTCAGGGGGCTCCTTATGACTTAGATATAGATGCGGGTACTTCTACTGTTTATATGCAAGGAATTCTTGCAGGTTCAGTCTATGGTCCTCTATTTGATGGAGGCTTGCAAAACTATCATCACATTGAGTATTTATCTGGGGCTGATAAATTTGCGAGCTTTTATAACTCAGGAAATGTAGAAAGCATTATAGTAAGGAATAGGAATATCACAGTAGCCAGTGTTGCCCCATCTAAAGTAAATAATTTGACTTTTACTGATCAATCTTCTGGTAACTTTCAAGGCAACAGTTTGTATGGTAATGTGACACTTGATGCAGGGCAAGTATATAATTTTCAAAGAGGACAAACCCAAACAATAGACCAGCTTACCGCAGTGGGTAATTGTAGTCAACCCATTATTATGCAAGACTTCCTCACAGGTGGTACACCTCTTCTCAGTATTGGGAGCGCCAATGTAGCTTATTTGCATATTACGAATGTCAACGCTGAAAACACTACTACTCCTGGGACAGACTTTACAGTAAATAATGGTTTAGATTTGGGAGCTACACCTTCAACTGGGTGGAGTTTGTCATTAAGTACTCCTCGCACCTTATATTGGGTAGGTGGTAATGTAGCAGGTGGTAGTGGTAATTGGGGAGATCAAGCCAACTGGTCGCTTACCTCAGGGGGAGCTGGTGGTGAATGTATACCAACTCCCAACGATGATGTAATTTTCGATAACCAATCGTTTAATGGTACAGGCCCAAGTACCGTGAACATGGATAGACCAGTGCATACCTGTAAAGACATGACTTGGACTAGTACTGTCACCAATAACCCAACCTGGACTGGCACCACTCCTTTACAAATATACGGATCTCTCAGTCTTGCAGATGAAACTGTGATGACTAACAATTTCTTAGGAGTGATGACCTTTAAGACCAATGCTCCTGCTTCAGTAAATACTATCACAATCCCTGGAAACCAAATATTAAACACTGGTGTAAACATTGATGGAGACGGAACCTGGAATCTAGCCAGCAACCTAACAATCGCACAAGCATTTAGCTATTTGAGGCTCAAACAAGGAACGCTTAACCTTCAGGGAAATACCCTTGACGTACGCATATTTTCATCACTTTATAATTCGTCAAGACAATTAAATATAGAAAACTCCACGATTACTGTGGCTGAATGGCGTATCACCCCTACCAATCTAAACTTAAGTGCTTCTGGGTCTGAAATTCGGTTCTATGCACAAGATGGTTATTTTGTGGGAGGTACTGGGCTTTCTTATCATAACCTTAACTTTAACCAAGTTGGTAGAGCATTTATTCAACAATCAGATAACCTCACTATTAATTCAGTGATTTTTGCTGGTAATTCTACAAACTACTTGTATGGCAACAACCATAATATTGGTACGGTTACTTTTCACAAAAACGGGTTCATTTTCGGAAATCACACTATTGGAGATTTGATACTTGACCCAGAGCCTAATGCCACGATGGTCGTAAAATTAGAAAGTGGTAGTATTCAAACCATCTCGAATAATATTACAACCATAGGAGGTAATTGTGTGAATATTTCTCTGGAAGCTATCACTCAGGGACAACAAGCTATTGTCTCTAAAAGTAGTGGAACTGTGGAAGCGCCATTCCTCTCTTTAAGGGATATTAGAGCACAAGGAGGTGCTACTTTCAATGTGTACTTTGGAACAGATGCTGGAAACAACACAGGCTGGAACTTTTTATTCTCTGGCACCCCTGTATTTACTGGCTTGGGCCCTGATATACAACTAAACCCTGGCACTACTCAAACCTTAGATGCAACGATTCCAATTCCCACTCCGCCTGCTGTAATTATTTATAAGTGGTATAAAGACGGCGTATTAATCCCTGGCGCAACCAGTAGTACACTTACAGTAAATGAAGCAGGCACTTATAAAGTAGTTATTTGTTTTGATGCACAAGGTACCTGTTCTGTAGAAGACGAAGTTATTGTTACAACTCCCTGTAATTACAAATTAAGTGAATCCAGTGTGATTTGTGGAGGAGAAGAATTCTGTGTTTGGCTAGAAGCTAAAAACAATGTGCCAGGAGGTATTATTGGTATGGATTATTGCTTGTCTTATGATCCAACTATTATGGAGCCTACTGGACAAGCTGAGTTAGGTTCAGTAGTGCAAAGTAGTGGTAATCATGGACAGTTCTATTTAAATCACCAAGGTAATCCTGGGCAGGTATATGCCTCTATCTATTACAATAGTAGTGCTCCAGCTGGTACTTATTTCACTGGTCAGGGTCAAGTGATTTGCATCCGTTTCCGTTTAAAAGCGGGGGTTAGCCCTCAAGAGGTCACCTTAAATGCTTGTCAAGTAAGAGAAACTTATGCCCTGACTGAAGTAGAAGAATGTGCTGATCCTGGTAAATTGACCATTACAGATGGCGCTGGCTTAACTAAAGCAAGACTAATTTACTGGAACCAAAGCAATGGTGTGCAGCCTTTGGCTTACGACGTCAATAATCCAGGCAATCACTTGGTTACTAATATTCAGGGGGTAGATGATAACTGTACTAATCCATCGGCACAAATCATTAACCCTGATACGCAAGGGTATTTCTTGTTTACCAATACTAACGGTACTAAGCTAAAAATAACCCGAGATATTGAAGGTGATTATAACAATCCAGCTACTAATGTCAGTGGGGCAGATATTATGTCGGTAATCAATGGTATGGACTGCTACTATGCAGGTTTGATCACTACTTTTGCTACCCAAGATGGAGCCAACCCCTGGAGCCCCAATGCTTATCAGATGTTGGCAGCAGACGTAAATATGAACGATGTAGTAGCTGCAAGTGATATTACCTTGATTCAAAAACGTACCATCATGCAAATCCAGGAATATCCTCAGGTTTGGAATTATGATTATGCCAGTAACCTTACTAATCCTGTACCTCAAAATCCAGTGAATATTTCATATGATTGGCGATTTGTAAATCAAGCCACTTTATCAAACTCTGATTTTCAGATAGCCCCCAATTACCCAGTATATGTTGGTGGAAGCAATAATGGAGGTTTCTGGAGAGATGATGTACCAAATTTGGATAATTGTCAGCCACTTCAGGTAGGCAGCGCTTGTGATGTGTTATCCAATAATGTTTATTATGGTATTATGTTAGGTGATGTAGATGGTAGTTGGACTACTGGTGCAAATGCTAACCTCCGTACAACTGCTCAAGGAGAAATTAGCATTGATTTGCTCAATGCCCAAAAGATTGATGCAAATACTTACAAAATACCCGTGAAGTATTCATTTAATAAAACTGTACACGCCATTGATTTTAGTTTTAATTATAATTCAGCTAATATTCAAATAAATGATGCTATAAGAACCCTTAATGGGGAAGAAGCTAAACTTAATATGGCTTGGAATGATTATCAAAATCAGAAATTTTTACTTACCTCATATACTATGCAAGGAATCAATAGTAGTGAGGCTGTGTATTACATCGAAGTAAATACCAATAATCTAAACGCATCTGATTTTACAGATCTTAAAGGCTTTATCAATGGTAAATCAAGTAATGTAAATGTAATTACTAATTCTATTAGTAATACTCTGGCAGCAGGTAATCAAGTTCAAATCAATACTTATCCAAACCCTGCCAGTGAGACATTAACTGTTACCCATAATATAAATACCCAACAAGCATTCAATGCTACTTTAATTTCTATTCACGGAATAAAGGTCAATACTTCTTCAAAAAAGGATGAAAGTGGTCGCATTGTTATGGATGTTTCTCAACTTGCCTCAGGGGTATATATAGTACAAATGAGAGATACACAGGGTAAATTAATTGCCAGTAAAAAAGTACTTATTAATCGGTAGTAATAGCTGAATTAATCTTAACTTAAGGCTCCTCATTATTGAGGGGCTTTTTTTATTGTTCATACAAAATGGCAATTACTTATGAGCCTACCTGTTGGATCAAATAACGATTTTATCATTCGTGAGCATATGGATGCTTTACAGGTAGAATTTATTAATAGTGTCCAGACTTTACCTTTGAATTATGAAGATTGGCTTTACCACCAAATTCAACCCAAAGCTCAACCATACAATCAGTTTGACCGATGCCCGGGTTGTGGTGAGCTCCTACCTAATTTTTTAATTCACAAACTTACTGGTTTTTGTTATGGTTGTCGGGGAGACGATGATTTAATGTAGTCCTTATAACTTCATATCTTATCTTCATTTTTTATTATTTAGTATTTTTATACTAATTTTAAAGCATACTCATAAAAACTATCTAGATATGAAAGAAGAATTAAACCTCAATGATAAAGTAGCTATTGTAACAGGTGCCAGCAAAGGCATTGGAGAGTCTATTGTACGCCTATTTGCTGCTCACGGGGCCAAAGTGGTAGTAAGTAGCCGTAAACAAGCTGCGGTAGATGAAGTAGCCGAAAGTATTCGTCAAGCGGGTGGAGATGCGATTGGCATAGAAGCCCATATGGGTAAGATGGATAGCATCAAAACTTTGGTAGACAAAACTGTTGAGCACTACGGAAAAATAGATATTATCGTGAATAATGCTGCTACCAACCCTGTTTTTGGTTCAGTTGAAAACTGTGACGAGGGGGCATTTGATAAAATTATGGATGTAAATGTAAAGGGTTGTTTTGAACTGACTAAACTTGCTTTACCTTCTATGAAAGCTGCTGGTGGAGGTTCTATTATCAATATGAGTAGTATTGGTGGCTTACGACCAGAGCCAGGTTTGGGCATCTACAGTGTAAGCAAAGCAGCTTTGATTATGCTTACCAAAGTAATGGCCAAAGAATGGGGAAGACACAATGTTCGTGCGAATGTAATTTGCCCAGGGTTAATCAAAACCAAATTCAGTGAGGCGCTTTGGAAAAATGAAAAAGTGGGTGAGCATTTTATGAAAAACCTACCTATTTCTCGCATTGGAGCGCCAGAAGACATTGCCCGACTTACTTTATTTTTAGCCGCAGATGCCTCTTCTTATTCTACTGGTGGCGTATTTACTTCAGATGGAGGATTTTTAATCTAATTAATAACACATAGATTGTTCAATTGCTTTTAGAATAACTTTTACTGATAGGAATAAAGCAATTGAACATTTTCTTATATATGCTAGTCTATTTTCTGTAGAGTATCTTCGTGAAAACGTTGATTGACAAACTTCTTTTCACCTTCATCATACCACTCTCCTATCACATAAGCATTGGCTCCTGTTCCGCGAGTCAACTGCTCACTTAACAGTGCTTGTTCATATTCTTTTACAACCATCACTGGCCCTCCTGAGAGGTGTTGTATCTTATCTCCAATCTTGAACTTTGACATATCGTTTAAGACAAAATTTATATTCGGTTCAATATACAAGATTTCCGTTACAATCTTATTCTAACAAGAATGAATGCATGAGCCCTATAACTCAAGTTATCCGACAGTTGGGCAACCATTGACGTAATTGATCGACTTGGCTTTTATCCAAGGGATTACCTCGCAACTTCAAAAATCGTAATTTGGTAAGAGACTGAATAGACGCTGGAATACTTTCTAGCTCATTGTTCATTAAGTAGAGATGGGTAATGTTTGAGGCATTTTTATGTGAGCTAAAGTCAATTTTTTTTAATCCACACCTATTAAATATAGCATAAGTAAGCGTAGGGTGATAAAATATATCAGGAGATATGTGTTCTATGGGATTTTGTGATAAAGAAATTGTCCTAATGTTTTTTAGGTCATGAAGCTGAGGAGGAATCTCGGTAAACTGATTCTTTTCTAAAAAAAATTCCTTAAGCCTCCCAAGCGATCCAAAACTATCAGGTAACACATTCAATTGATTATCACTAATTTGCAAAAGCGATAATTCTTGTAACTTCCCAATAGATCCCGGCAATTGTTTCAGTTGATTGCTATTCAACTTAAGCTTCGTCAAGTTTTCTAGTCTACCAATATCTTCGGGCAGACTCACTAACTTATTATGGCTAACACTCAACCACATAAGCTCGTCAAAATTGCCAAATTTTTCAGGCAAGGTTTTCAACTGATTTTCATTTAAAATAAGGGTCATCAATGGTAATTGAATAATAGAATCGGGAAGGCTTCTGATCTGATTATTAGTAAAATCAAGCCTAACCAGTTCGCTCAGTGTGCCAATGTTGTTGGGAAGGGTTATAAGTTGATTATTAGCCACTGTTAGTTTTCCCATGTTGGTGAGAATGGCTATTTCATCTGGCAAGTGAGCTAACCCTGTATCAGAAATATTCACCTCTTTTTGGTTAGTCAATCTGTATAAATGATCTGCAGTTAATTGGGTGATCTTTTCTCCAAAAACCACCCAATAAAACTTCCGATAGGCTTCTAATTTTTCTTGAAATTCAGGATAGCTTTTTCCAATCGCTAGTGCCAGTTCAATGTTCTCTAATTGCCCCGATTTAATCAGGCCTAATAGCTTATTTAATGATTTTTCTTCAGTATTTGTTATTTCCAATGTACTTCTATCACTTTATCGCCTAAATCCAAGGTAGTGTGCGTCACGGAATTTTTGGGGCGTTTTAAAACCAAATCTCCATCACGCACCTTAAGTCTTGCTTGTTTGTATACCCAAAATTTACCTCGCTTATGAAAAGCTACTACCTTTTTTACTTTTACTCCCCTTAGCACCCAAGTATTAGATTTTGGGCTGTAAGTTGCCGTTCTTTTAGGCTGCCAGGTATTATCTTCAATCATTTTAAGCGCTACATCCGCCTGAGGAATACCATACCCAATAAAATTATTACCATATGGGTACAAATGAGCCGATTTTTCAATAATATCGCGTAGCTCCGTGTTTTTCAAAGAAGGTTTCTTTTGTAATAAACAAGCTGCCAGTCCAGAAATAACGGGTGCAGAAAATGAAGTCCCGTTGGACGAAAAACAAGAGACATTGGGTTTAAGATAAGGTAAAAAATCAGGCCCAATGCTACTATAGCTGGCCTTGGTACGCATTTTTAAATTGGTAGCACCTACCGAAATGGCTTCTCGCGCATCCCCAGGAGTAGAAACAATTCTCCAACTTCTAATATCCCCTTCGTTTCCAGCTGCTACAATAATTACCAAGCCTTTTTGTTTAACAGCGATGTCTACTGCTCGGCTTATTTTGCTGGTTTTCCCGTCCATTTCTTTAGGTTTGTAATCTTCGCGACTATCTGTAAAACCAGTAGAGTACCCCAAAGATGTGTTTACAATCCTTACTCCTACACTATCCATCCATTCTACAGCCGCAATCCAATTATCCTCTTCGGTACGCGCTTCTTTTACGCCGTGATCGGTTCGGGCCAAGTAGAACTCTGCCTCAGTAGCCATTCCAAACCGTTTTTGCCCTACTTTTCCTGCTACCGCTTTCCATACTTGGGTACCGTGGTAATCATCACTGGTATGTCGTCGAAAAATTCTTTTACTTTTGGGATTCACAAAATCTCGCCCTTCTTTAAACTGCTTTTTTTTGAATACATGCCTCAAGGCTCCCAGCTCATTGGCTCCGTCAAAACCTACATCTACAATACCTATTTTAATTCCCTTAGCAGTTAAACCATCCTTTAGTAATGATTTTGCATTCATTTGTTGAAGGGCATTTGCAAATTGTTTTTGAGTAGGAAAAGTACCGTTGGAAGCTATGACCAATTTCGTACTTATGGGGGTTATTTCTTTTACAAAAGATTGTGAAGACAACCATTGGTATTGCTCCTCTGAAATATTGGCCGTCACTGCATTTAACCAACGTGATTGGTGTTGTAACTCGATGTTTTGTGCCTGTAGTTTTCTGATATATAAAGCATTTACTGGTACATCACTCATTTGAAAGCGAGGTAATCCCAAGAGCACCCGGTTAGCAATGGTTTGATCAGAAACATATTGTTTATTTGGGTCAAACCAGCCTTTGTCTCTAAAAACTACCCAATACTTATTTTTACCATTACTTATTTCATTTTTTTTATCATTAACGGCATTCAGTTCGATTTCCTGAGCATTTAGTAAGCACGCATTGCTTAATATTAGTAAAGATAGTATTATGAAATTTACAATATTTTTTTTCATTTTTGTTTTCATTTGTATCATTCTGCCTAAGTAATAAGTAGATTTTTTATATAAAATAACACCTATTACTTTACTCAATAACAATCTATGCTCAATTGTGCTTACATGTGCGCTAAAATTTAACAAATTCTTATGAGATACACACCAATACAAAAAGAAATATATACCCAAAATCGACAAAACCTGGCTAAGAAACTCAAGCCCAATTCCATAGTGGTTTTAAACGCCAATGATCTGATGCCCACCAACGCTGATGGCACCATGCCTTTCCGTCAAAACAATGATATATTTTACCTTACTGGCATTGATCAGGAAGAATCTATCCTTTTGTTATTTCCAGATTGCCCTCAAGAAAAACATAGAGAAGTCTTATTTTTAAGAGAAACCAACGAAGAAATTGCTATTTGGGAAGGACATAAACTCACCAAAGAAGAGGCTCAGGAAAGAACTGGAATTTCTACGATTTATTGGCTGGATAGCTTCAAGAAAATCTTTCACATATTGATGGGCAAGTGCGAACACGTGTATCTTAATAGTAATGAACACACTCGTGCTTTGGTAGAGGTAGAAACCCGTGATTCTCGTTTTATTAAATGGTGTCGGGAATATTACCCCTTGCATAATTATCAACGCATAACCCCGTTGATGCATGATCTTAGAGCTGTAAAATCCAGTGCTGAAGTCAACCAAATCCAAACTGCTTGTGATATTACCGAAGAAGGTTTCCGAACCATTCTCAAGGCAGTTCGTCCTGGCATTATGGAGTATGAAATTGAAGCCGAATATGCTCGTGAGTTTATTCGTCGCGGATCTCGTGGATTTGCTTATACACCTATCATTGCTTCTGGTTTCAACAGTTGCGTTCTGCACTATATTGACAACGACCAACCTTGCAAAGAGGGAGATTTATTGTTGATGGATGTAGGGGCAGAATACGGTAATTATAATGCTGACATGACCCGAACTATTCCAGTCAGTGGAAAATTTACCAGTCGGCAAAAAGCAGTCTATAATGCTGTATTAAGAACCTTAAAAGCAGCTAAATCGCTCTTAAAACCAGGTGTGCTCATTGATGACTATCACAAAGAGGTAGGAGAAATAATGACTAAAGAGCTGGTAGATTTGGGCTTAATTACTATGACAGAAGTAAATAATCAAAACCCAGAGTGGCCAGCTTATAAAAAATATTTCATGCATGGTACTTCTCATCACTTAGGTCTAGATGTACACGATGTAGGTAATTGGGATAACAAAATAGAAGCAGGGATGGTGTTTACCGTAGAGCCTGGTATTTATATCAGAGAGGAAAGCATCGGTCTTCGTTTGGAAAATGATATTGTGGTTACTCCTAATGGTCAGGATGATCTTATGAAAAACATTCCAATTGAGGCTGAAGAAATTGAAGAACTAATGAATAATAAAGCTGCAGTAGAAGTGGCTTAAAATCATAGTCTAGTTTATCAAAAATGGCCTTCATTGAAAAATGAAGGCCATTTTTGTTTGCAAAAGCCACAAAAAAAGAGGTCATCTGTTTAAGACAACCTCCATTTATAATCAAATAAGTTGTTTAGGCTTATTTATTTTTTCTTCTTGATTCTCCTTCTCTTTCACCTGCCATAATCATTGCACAACGGAAACCAATAGCAGCAGTACGTTTATTTTTATCTAAGAAACGACGTGTACCAGGAGCACACCAGTAAGCTACATCTTTCCAAGAAGCACCTTTGTATACACGAGCATCATCATTGATCAATGAATTCAAAGAGTTTGGAGATGAGCTACCCTGAGATATTGCAGGATTGTAAGGCTTTTTATCATCACCATATACACTTTGTGCAGTATCTGGCTTTAATTTGGTACTATCTAAACGTTGACGACGAACTGGGTTCAAATCATCTACATCACGATAAGCATTTGGACGGTATACATCTTCTACCCACTCACTTACATTTCCAGCCATATTATACAAACCGTAATCGTTAGGAGGATAAGCAAATATATATTCGGTAATCAAAGCACCATCGTTCAATTTACCGGCAATACCTGCATAGTCACCACGACCACGCTTAAAGTTAGCCAACATATAACCCATTGGGTATTGTTTACTATCATATGGATTTCTTACTGAGTGACCATCCCAAGGATAAACACGTCCATTGGACTGGTTTTCATCATTATACTGGGTACCAATCAAGGCCTTAGCAGCATATTCCCATTCAGCTTCGGTAGGTAAACGGAAATCAGGTACAACTACCCCAGATTCCAGCGGAAGTTTTTCGCCATTGGCAAAATCAGGAATTGACTCAATCTTACCAGATTTTTCTGCTTCTACTGCCAAGTTTTCGTTTACAACCAAAGTACGCCAACGACAAAAATCTTTAGCTTGTACCCAAGAAACCCCTACAACAGGGAAGAAACGGAAACCAGGATAACGCAAGTAGTTTGCTACATAAGAATCATTATAAGCTAATTCACTTGCCCATACTGTAGTATCAGGCAAAAGTACCTGCTTACGATAAGTTTCTAGATCAGTAAATCCATCAGGAAGACGAGAAGAATTGTCTGGATTTTCGTAGTAAGCCATATATTCCAACCAGTGGATATTGGCAATTTCGGTTTGGTCCATGAAGAAAGATTGAATACTCGCTGTTCTTTCTACATTATCATGCGTGTACATGATATCCTCTTCAGAAGAACCTAATACAAAACGACCTCCTTCAATAAATACCATGTTGGGTGCATCAGGTTGGCCTTCGTATTCTGCTACTTTAAAGCTATACTCTGAGCCTTTTTCACCTGCCTCTACGTTATACTTCACACCTGTTACCATACTTCGCTGCCCCTTTTTAGAGACATTTTTACTGTTTTGTAAACCCTTGGGTTCACGATTGAACAGGAAGCAGGAACTCAGCATCGTAGAGCAAATTGCAAATACACATAATTGCTTAAAGAGCTGTGTTGTTTTATTCATAACCTGTTTAAACTTAATTTTAAATGATGGAAAATTTGAAGAGTTAAATACAAAAGTACACTTATTATGCCAAATTCAACGTATATCCCTTGGCGAAAGTTTTGTATCTCTGGTTTTTTACTACCCTTTTGAACGTTATTTTATGGAGGATAGTATAGAGATTGCCTGCTGAATTGAAATTACTTCAGCAAATATAATAATTGGTTTCTGTTTGTGATCTTTCAAACGGGTTTTTTGCGGATTCTGCTGCAAGTATTGAATTATCTTTCCAAAAGTCTCTGATTTAAAGTAATCATCGTTTTCAGAATTGAAATAACCCTTCATGGTATCATTTTTCAGGGTTAATTTTTCCATTCCCAAACGTTCCGCTTCCCAGCGAAGTTTCACAGTTTCTATTAGATCATTGACTTCAGTTGGTGTATTGCCAAACCGATCACGGATAGACTTGCTGAAGTCTTCCAGTTCTTCACTACTCTTAATATTGTCTAGAGTAGTATATAAACTTAATCGCTCAGAAATACTTGTAACATAATCTTCTGGAATAAGAATCGCTAAGTCTGTTTCTATGACGCAATCAGTCTTCAAATCCCTTACGGAAAGTTCACTGGCAAATAGCTCTTTAAACTTTGTTTCTTTTAATTCCTGAATGGCATCATCTAGTACTTTATGATACATTTCAAACCCCAAATCACTAATAAAACCGCTTTGTTCAGCTCCCAACAGATTTCCGGCACCTCGTATATCCAGGTCACGCATGGCAATTTTAAATCCATCTCCTAACTCTGAAAATTCTTCAAGAGCAGTCAGGCGACGACGAGATTCTACCGTTAATAAAGAAGATGCAGGAGCTAATAAATAACAATAAGCCTTACGGTTGGAGCGTCCTACCCTTCCTCTCATTTGGTGTAGATCAGCCAGTCCAAACATATGTGCCATATTAATTATGATTGTATTGGCATTGGGTACATCCAATCCAGCCTCGATAATATTAGTAGAAATGAGCACATCATATTCGCCTTCTATAAACTTAAGCATAACTTTTTCGAGCTTAGGCCCTTCCATCTGGCCATGAGCTACCCCAATATGTGCATCAGGCACCAACTTAAGAATATTGTTAGCAATAGAAATAATATCTTTTACTCGATTATGGACAAAAAATACTTGACCTCCCCGACGCAATTCAAAACTAATCGCATCTCGGATCACTTCATCGTTAAAAGTATGTTGTTCGGTGGTTACAGGTTGACGATTGAGCGGTGGAGTTTGAATAATAGATAAATCGCGAGCTCCCATCAAAGAAAAATGGAGTGTTCGAGGAATGGGAGTTGCGGTCAATGTCAATACATCTACATTCACCCGCATTTCCTTGAGTTTTTCTTTGGTCTTTACACCAAACTTTTGTTCTTCATCTATGATCAATAATCCTAAATTTTTGAACTTGACATCCTTGCCCACAATCCGGTGAGTACCAATAAGAATATCAACTTTGCCCTCGTTTACATCTTTAAGCGTTTCCTTGATTTGTTTTGTGGTCTTAAAGCGGTTGATGTATTCAATATTACAAGGGAATTTCTCTAAGCGATTTTGAAAAGTCTTGAAGTGCTGAAGGGCCAAAATGGTAGTAGGTACTAGTACGGCTACTTGTTTGTTATCAGCTACCGCTTTGAAGGCAGCCCGAATAGCCACTTCAGTTTTCCCAAAACCTACATCGCCACAAATTAGGCGATCCATAGGGCTGGTAAGCTCCATATCTGCCTTAACATCGGCGGTAGCCTTGGCTTGGTCAGGCGTGTCTTCATAAATAAATGAAGATTCTAGTTCGGCTTGTAAAAAACTATCTTGGCTAAAAGCAAAACCTGGGGCCGACTTACGCGTAGCGTATAACTCTATTAAGTCTTCGGCAATATCAAGTACTCGTTTTTTAACCCGTTTCTTTTTAGTTTCCCATTCAGGAGAGCCTAGTTTATGCACTTTGGGAGGTGCTGAGTCTTTTCCTGAATACTTACTGATTTTATGTAAAGAGTGAATACTCACATATAATAAATCGTCATCACGATAGACTAAACGTACTGCTTCTTGAATCTTGCCATTAGCTTCCACCTTTTCAAGTCCGGCAAAACGTCCTACTCCATAGTCTACGTGAGTTACATAGTCGCCTGGGTTGAGCATTTTTAAAGCCTTCATCGTCAAGGCTTTTTTCTTAGAATGGCGTTTGCCTGCTCGGTAACGGTGAAATCGCTCAAAAATCTGATGATCAGTGTAACAAACAAAGCGATTGATATGATCTACAAAACCTTCTCTTAAAGAAACACCCAACGCATCAAACTTAACAGATGGGTCTAACTCATCAAAAATAACATTGAGTCGTTCTACCTGACGCAAGGAATCGGCAGCGATATAATTGGCGTATCCTTGGGTTTGTTTTTCTTTTAGATCATCTATTAGTAATGCAAAGTCTTTATTGAAAGAAGGTTGAGGCTTTGCATCTTGCTCCAGTTTATTTTCAGTCTTAAAATGAAAGCGTTTGCCAAATTCTACCGTGGTAAAATCAAGAAGCTTTTCTTCAAAAGAAGCCTGGGTTTCAAACAATACATCAGGATCGTTGACAATTTGGGTATTGCCACTTTTTTCCAGTATTTCTTTAAAGTTATTGGCTACTTTGGTAAAGCTTTTACGAATAACGGTAAGGGCTGCTTCATAATCTTTGAGCCATATGTTGGTGTTGCCAGGCACAAAATTGAGAAATGACTCCCTTACTTCTTGTACAAGCTTGGTTTGTACATTAGGTATAATGGCTATTTGGTCTACCTGCTCAATAGATAATTGATTTTCGGGATCAAACAAACGGATGCTTTCCAGTTCATCGTCAAAAAACTCGAGACGATAAGGGTAATCGTTGGAATAAGAAAAGATATCTACAATACCTCCTCTAATAGAAAACTGGCCTGCTTCATAAACAAAATCAGTTTTGTCAAAATCATAGGTGTGCAGGATTTCGGCCAAAAACTCAATATCTACTTGCTCACCCACTGTAGCGGTAAAAGTATTTTCCAGTAAAGATCTTTTGTTGATTACTTTTTCTACCAATGCGCTGGGGTAAGTTACAATCATAAAACCCTCTTCGTTTGAGGGATTATCTTCCTCGGCTTTGGCTGCATCTACACTTACTACTTGTGGATTACTTACGCGCTGATTGATCCGGTTCAACACTTCAGCCCGCTCGAGTACATTGGCATTCTCCACCTCCATAAACTTATAAGGACGTTTGTATGAAGAAGGAAAAAACCAAATATTTTTCTTACCCAGTAAATTTTGTACATCATTATAAAAATAAAGGGCTTCGTCCCGATCATTTAGTATAAATATGTGGTTGATGCGGGTTTTAGCATCGGTATGTGCTTTATAGGTGGCACTGGCTATTACAGCATCTAAGCTACCTACCAAGCCTTTGACTTGTATTCGGGTAGGTTTATCGCTGGCTACATACTGGGCTAGAGTTTGCGCGAGGCTATCTTTGGCATAATGAGCAACAAAATCCCTGATCTTCATATAGTTACTATTTAGTTTCGGTGATGGTCACAGAAACAGAGGTGCTTTTTGTATAGTGAATGATAAAGAAATATAAGCTTGTTTAATATTGAATTGTTTGATACCAGATTCAATATCTTTCACAAATATACATAAGTGACGGGGGGAAATGCAAAAGGAGGTAATTTCGTGTTTGTTAAATCCAGCGTTCTTTCAACTCTTTGTATCGGGTGCGGCCAATAGGTAACACTACACCATTTTTTAGCACCATTTCATATTTACTTCCCTGATGGATTTGTACAGTTTGCATTTCGCTCATTTTTACCAAATAAGACTTATGAATCCGCTCAAATTCGGTAGGCAATAGCTTTAACAGCTTATCTAATGCTTTGTCGTGCAGTACTTTACGGCCATCTTTTAAATATACTTCAGAGTAGTTACCTGCTCCTTGCGCATATGTGATATCTTCAATAGGAATGAGTTGAATTCTTCCCTGATGCTTGATTGCCAGGAACTTGGTTTCGGTTCGGGTATCGGTTTGTAAACGTTCCAGGGCTTTTTCCAACCTTTCTTTATTGAATGGTTTGGGCACAAAATCTACTACTCCATATTCAAAAGCCTCCAATGCCCGATCGCGATAGGCAGAAATAATAATGGTATGAAATGATTCGGCCATTAAGGTTTGAAGTATTTCAAATCCATTTTTGCCATTGAGATTCAGGTCTAACAGCAATACATCTACAGCGTGCACCTTAAGATGCTCCTGAGCCTGGTCAAGACTGGAAAACGCTACCAATTGGGTAATTTTTGTACCCAAAATTTCTCGCACATATTTTTGTATCAGTTGAGCAATGGGAAACTCATCTTCTACTATCATTATTTTCATAAATTACTACCTTTTAATTTCAATCACATCTCTCCAACCTTTTGGGGTGCTTTGAGAGGTAAAACTCCAACCTTGTGAAAAGCTTTCTTCAAGTCGGGCTTTGATATAACGATGCCCAGTACCTTCTTTGTCAGATGCTTCGCGCTTAGTTCCTATACTTTTCGTATACCTCGATTCAAACATATACACCTCTTTAGCTTTATCTACAGTTTGGGTAAGTAAAAAAGTGACGTTTCCAGCTTCGGGCAGGTGATGCGAAATACCATTTTCTAACAAAGTATGAAATACAGCGGGTGGTATAAGTGCATTGTCGGCCTCCAGGTTTACTTCTAGCACATACTGTCCAGCTTTGCGATATTGCATCACCCCAATATGTGATTGGCAAAGATCTATTTCTTGCTGAATAGTGATGAGTTTTTGAGCGGAAATTTCTAGTAAAATATCCAACTCTTTGGCCAAAGCCTCAATCAACTTTACACTGGTGGGAGGTTCGGCTTCTATCCAACCGATGATTGAGGTCAGGGTGTTCATCAAAAAATGAGGATGCAATTGTTTTTTGAGGAGTTCTATTTCCAACCTTCCCGAACGTAGTAAGGCTTCTTGTTCGGCTTTTTTGTGCGTTTTGAATTGTACCCCTAGTGAAATTAGCATGATCAATACTAGTCCAAAAAAACCAAGGTAAAGCGTAAAATCATAATAGTTGAGGCTCAAAAAACAGGGTAACAAACCGATAAAAGACTCCAGGCTACCTTTTTGACCTTGTGCCATGGCCCATATAATCACCAACAATGAAGTAAATAGGGTGGCTATGTATAAGAAGTATACATCTTCTGGATAAAAATCTTGAATATCTATCCAATATAATACAACTGAGAAAACTATCAGGGTGATGATTTTTTTGGGAAAACGAAACCTGAACAGGAAAAACAAGACAATCAGGTAGCAAATCAAGTAGCCTAGTGTTTCTAAAATAATCAACCGGGTTTGGTGCCAGGGATAGTCGTACATAAATACCGGACGACTGTGCTTAAACAACGTTAAAAAGCAAAACATTAAGCTTAAAGCGCTGAAAATCAACACTGAAGCTTGGCGATAGGCTACAATGAAAAGTATTAAATAATAAATAGCAATGGTGATAAAGCAGCCCGCCAACACATACATACCCGCAGTAAAGAGCAAAGGACGCTGGATCAATTGTTGGTAAGGTGCAGCAATGATTAAACGGAAAGTATTGAAACGAGAGCGATGAAAATTAGAGAGTTCTAGTTTAACTTTATGCCTTCCTGGGCTTAGAAGACGTTCAGGAAGTATAAACTGATTATTGATTTTCCCTGGGACTTCACTCTTCTTATTACTCCCAACTCGTCCGTTTTTACCCACCAATACACCATCCCAGTATACTCTATAGCTGGCTTGTATGGCGATTAATACTCCCCATTGATTAAGGTCTACATTGTGAGGCAAGTCTATGACTCCTTCCAGCTCAAAATACCCATGATGACACCCAATGTAAAAATTATCATGCCACTGCTCTGGCTGAAAGGAATGTTCTTTTAGGTTTTTAGCATAACAAATATTGCTGCCATACAATAACTCGAAAGCATACACATCGGGCTTGGTAGTTACCGACCAAATAGTAAGCCCTACCAATACCACTGATGCTAATAACAGCAACAATACTTTTTTTGTAAAAATCATTGCCTCAATTTAGACAAAATCCATCCCATTTCATCGCTTATTCAGAGCCATTCCTGTAGTTATATAGCGGTTGGTCATGTATTTTTATAAAAGGATTAGCTACTGGCCTAATTTGAAGTAAAATTTAAACCATGTAATCATATGAAGCCACTGTATTTATCGCTGGCATTGTGGGTATTGTGTAGTCATTGCCAAGCTCAAAATGCAAAAGCCCCCAGTATAGAAGGAGTTTGGAAGATTGTGCTAAAAGAAAATCGGGAATTAATAAAGCCTTTGCGGATTTATAAACAAGGAAATGAATGGAAAGCTCTTTTGGGCAAAACACCGCTTCCTTTGCAACAAAAGCAAGGAAAGTTTGTAATTGATTGGAAAAAGGAAGGGGCAAAGTTTGAAGGAACATTTGCTGACAACCAACAAACAATCAAGGGCTTTTGGCGGCAATATCGTTATGCCTCGCCAGTAAAACTCACTAAAACAGCCCAAGGATGGGAAGGTAATCGAGAAGTGCATTTTCAGCAACTCACCTTATTTTTAATCATTCGTAAGGATCAAACAACTGGCAAGCTCAAAAGTCATATTTACAACCATGAACGCAACCAGGGAACATTTTTACGAATCCTTAAAACGGAGCAAAAAGGACGTAAGGTATTCATCTCTCTGGATGGTCTTCCTAATTGGAACGGAACACTTTCACAAGATGGAAAAATCTTGGCTATGCCTATTCATTATTATGGTTTGCATGGGAAGGCTTTTCGTAAAGTAGATCCAGCCAAAGAGGTAAGAATGCAACCTCGAGTTGGTCAAAAAACTTATCGCTACCGCCAACCCGAACAAATAAAAGATGGTTGGCAAACGGCTTCTCTGATGAGCTTAGGAGCAGATATGGGCAAAATCAAGGAAATGATGGAAGCCATCTTAACCAAGAAGTACCCCTCATTGCATAGTGTATTGATTACCCACCAAAGTAAATTAGTTTTGGAAGAATATTTTTATGGCTACCATCGCGAACAATTGCATGATACTCGTTCGGCTGGAAAAAGTTTTGCCTCAGCCATGATAGGTTTAGCAATGGATCGTAACCTATTGACCAGTGTAGACCAAAAGGTGGTTGATTTGTTTCCACAATATAAGGGGCAAATTAAAAATATGGATGAACGCAAGAAACGTCTGCGTATAAGAGATCTAATGACGATGTCTCCTGGACTGGAATGCAACGATGACCGTAACGAGTCTCTTGGAAACGAAAATGTATTTTATGATGATCGTGAGCCTGATGATTGGGCCAAATACACCTTAGACCTGCCCATGGTAAATGAACCTGGTGAAAAAGCTTTCTACTGCTCTGCTGGGGTAAATTTATTAGGGCAAATTGTAGGCAATGTATCGGGTAAACCTAATTATGAATTTATCCATGAACACTTATTTGAGCCTTTAGGCATTGAACGTTTTACCTTTTATTTGACACCAAAGGGGCACGGCTACCAAGGAGGAGGCATGTTCTTTCGCCCGCGGGATTTGGCAAAATTTGGGCAGGTATATCTCAACGAAGGTACCTGGAACGGAAAGCGCTTATTGTCGAAATCCTGGGTACAAGCTACTGGAAAAGGACATAGCACTATGTACAACCATCCTTACAAAAACTACGGATACAATTGGTGGATTCATCGTTTCAAAGTGGGCAATAAAACTTATGAATCGTTTTATGCCTCTGGCAATGGTGGTCAACTAATTTTTGTGGTTCCATCGCTAGAGCTGGTGGTTGCTTTCAATGCAGGTAATTACAGGAGGTACCGGATATGGAGAAAATATCGAGATGAACTGATGCCTAATTACATCATTCCAGCCATTTTAAAGATGAAGAAATAATATCAACTTATATGAATCAATGGATGCCTGACGGATAAATAGAATCTGCCAGGCATTTTTGTTTCATTTAAATACCACTAGCCACACTCCTCGCTCATAGCCATTTCTGTAGTTATATAGCCATTGGTCATGTATTCTTATAAAAGGTGAATTTATCTGACTTACTTCAAGTACTGAAATTTTAAAACCTTGAAAAAGATTCAACTTTGGGTATCGGGATGTGCTGCTTTATTTTGGGCAGGCTGGGGGATAAAAGCCACCATACAGCAACAAAGCGGTTTATTGCCGACTTTGCTTACAATGTGTGTCATTAGTTTTATGTGGTGGTTGGCTATTCTCTTGTATGCTAACAAACCTAACTCTTGAGCTTTTTCATCAACCGTATAACTTTATGAAATTTATTCGTTTATTATTCATTTTTTGCTTGGTAGCAGTTCAATGCAAAGCCCAGGAAGCCAACACTCCCAGTGCAGAAGGCGTGTGGAAATTGGTCTTGAAAGCAGATCGGAAATTGGTAGAAGACCTTCACATTTACAAACAAGGTAATCAATGGAAAGCTACCTTGGGTAAAACCGATATTCCGATAGCATATAAGGAAGGTAAGTTTGTGATTGATTGGAAAAGCAAAAAAGCGCGCTTTGATGGAGAGTTTGCTGAAAACCAGCAATTTATAAAGGGCTTTTGGCGACAATATCAGTATGCCTCGCCAGTAAAACTCACCAAAACGGCCAATGGCTGGAAAGGCACCCGTGAAGTACAATTCCATCAACTTACTGTACATTTGGTAATTAGTACTGATAAGGAAACAGGTAAGCTCAAGGGGTACATTTATAATTATGAGCGTAATATGGGGGCATATGTACGCATTAGTCGGGTAGAGCAAAAAGGACGTAAACTCACCTTGTATGGCCGTCGTTTTCCTAAGCGCCCTATGAATCAAGGGGTAATATCGGAAGATGGTAAAACATTAGATATGCCTTTTGACGACCTTGGAATGGAAGGAAGGACATTTCGCAAAGTAGACCCGGAAAAAGATATACGCATGACGCCACGTGTTGGTCAAAAAACCTATACTTACACCATACCTAAGCAAACCAATGACGGATGGCAAACCACTTCTTTGGCCAAGTCGGGTGCCGATATGGGCAAGATTAAGGAATTGATGGAGGCAATATTGACTAAAAAATACCCTTCTCTCCATAGTTTGCTTATTACACATAACAACCAATTGGTATTGGAAGAATATTTTTATGGTCATCATCGTGATCATTTGCATGATACTCGTTCTTCGGGTAAAAGCCTGGCATCTACTATGATAGGTTTGGCCATGGATCGCAACCTATTGAATAGCGTAGACCAAAAGGTAGTTGATTTATTTCCACAATTTCAAGGGCAAATTAAAAACCTGGATGCCCGTAAAAAACGCCTGCGTATTCGCGACCTGATGACAATGGCCACTGGTCTGGCCTGTAACGATAACACCTATAAATCACCCGGTAATGAAGACCGAATGCAATATCAAACCAAACAACCTGACTGGGTAAAATATACCTTGGATTTACCTATGGTGCGCGAACCTGGCGAAAAAGCAGTGTATTGTAGTGGAGGGGTAAATGTATTGGGCCAAATCGTGAGCAATGTTTCACGAAAACCTACTTACCAGTTTTTGCACGAAAACTTGTTTGAGCCATTGGGTATCAACCGTTATGTAATGAATATGACTCCAGTAGGCAATGGCTACTTGGGAGGGGGCATTTATATGCGTCCTCGGGACTTGGCTAAGTTTGGACAACTATTTGTAAATGAAGGCACCTGGAAAGGCAAACGTATTATTTCTAAAAAATGGGTACAAGCTGCTACCAAAGGTCATAGTACTATGAATGGAGAAAAGTACAAAAACTATGGCTACAACTGGTGGATAACCCACTACGAGGTAAATGGAGAGAAGTATGACACTTTTGCGGCCTCAGGCAACGGTGGGCAGCTAATTATTGGGATACCAAAGCTTAATTTGGTAGTAACATTCAATGCAGGTAACTACTCACAATATTTTATCTGGAAAAAATATAGTCAGGAAATCATCCCTAAGTATATCATTCCAGCATTGGCAAAAATCCAGAAATAACTTTCAATACCCGTACAAGTGTGTATCTCCTGTACGGGTATCCTTATAAAGCCTACGTATCAAAATATCAAACGCATTACTTTTTCCATAACCTCTCTACCTTTACCCCATTTTTGCTTTTCAGGGTGATGATATAAAACCCAAATCGTAGTTTTGACACATCCAATACTACCTGTTGCCCCTTTTGTTTGTAAGAAACTTGACGAACCTCCTGCCCTTGAGGAGTAAATACCTTCACTTCACATTTTTCCTGGCCTACTTCTATAGTTGTAAAACCCGACGTAGGGTTAGGCACAAGTCGGGAAGAAATCCCTTTTGACTGCTTAAGAAGGTTTACATCTTTGACAAACGTAGCCAAATCGGTTGTTCTTGAACTACTCCCCCCTATGTTTACGGTGTAGTCTTCTACTTCTCCATAAGAGAAAGTTTCACAGGAAGTAGGCAGTCCATTATATTTCATGGATACCCGCATTCTTGTATTGCCATTGGCAGCACTTGCCGGAATCGTAAACGAACCGCTTACCTGACTGGCAGAAGTAGCAGTTTGTGAAAATACCAGTTCTCCGTTGTCCGTAAAGTCCCCATTTTGGTTATAATCTATCCACACTGCATAACCTTCAGAATAAGTTTGGGAAGCCCAGGCAGGGTTAATAATAATGGTGTTGCTGGCTCCTTTGGCAAGGTTGGTTGTTTGACTAGTAAAATCAGCATAACCGCTACTTGAGCTACCAGAGCTATTGTCAATGCTTCCTAATCGCACTCGACTGATCCATTCGTCGGTGACTGTGTTGCCTTTAGAGGCACAATAATTCAAAGGGGCTATCACTTTTTCTCCAATACGCAATTGATCAATCGTAATATCGCTGGTATAATTATTACCAGTGGTTCCGCGAAAGCGTAAAGTAATAACACTAGAAGTAGTAGGTAAGTCTATACTGGCTGTATTCCAGGTGTTTCCTTGATTTCCGCTTTGGGTCCACAAATCAGTCCATTGGCTGCCATTGGTGCTTAACTGTACTTTAAGAGTACCCATACTTGCCCCATACATATGGTAGCTAAAGCTCAACTGGGGTTGAGATAAGCTCGAAATATCTACACAAGGGCTCACCAAATCCGCCGTTTTACTTGGATAGTTAGGATTAGACGCTTCTATATACATATAATAGCTTCCATCGGCAGCACTCGAGGGGCCAGTATTATTGGATGGAGTGCCATTGTTATCTCTGGTCCAATTCAAGTCATCTCCTGTGCCTTGAGTCCATACACCTATACCCGACTCAAAACTTTCGGTATACGGAAAACTAATAATACCATTACAAGTAGGAGTTCCGGTAGTAGCAAAAGTAGCCGAAGCAGTATAGTTTGAATTGCCTCCTGAGCAAACTCCCTGTACCTGAAATTCATACGTAGTCCCCGATTGCAAACCATTGAGTACAACAGATGTAGTGCTGGCACTGGTAGTAGTCCAGTTACTTGTTCCTTGCTCACGATAACGCACATTGTAGCTGTTGGTGCTACTCGAACCTGTCCAGGATAAAGTAGCTACGGTATTGCCTATGGCACTACTGCTTAGGTTTGAAGGAGTAGTACAATTATTTCCTACATTACTGGATTTGCCCACTTCGATCAAAAACTCGAGAGCCAATTTTACAAATTTGGTGGCATGTACCGAATTGGCAGTAGGCAGGTTTTGGTAAGTATCGTTGGATGTATGGATGTTGGGGTTTGAACCTTGAAAACTGGCTTCCAGTGGAAACGCCACATCGTATCCTTTTTGGGCCCAACTGTAGTGGTCAGAGCAACCATAGTTACATTTGGTGGTACCATAGGTGAGTTTGTGCACCCCCGAAGCATTGTAGTGATCCATCAACTGAGTCAAAAACGTATTGAGAGTGTTGGCAGTGTAGGTATCGTTTACAATGTATACATCGTTGGTAGACCCATTGTAATTGGTCATGTCAAACTGTACATAGCTTACCACATTTACATTTCTATTCTTATAATCCTGGGCAATTTCGTTAGACCCTCTTAGTCCCACCTCTTCTGCGGCATAAGCCATAAACTCTAAAGTTCGCTTGGGCTTAAAGTTCATGTCTATGAGTACTCGGGCTGCTTCGGTAATGGTAGCAATGCCTGAAGCATCATCATCAGCACCTGGGGCATCATTGTTATTGCGAGGGTTGGTACTATCCAGGTGGCCACCAATAATGACAAACTCGTCGGGTAGTTCGGCTCCCTGAATAGTTAGCACTACTGAGGGCATATTGGAACTGGTATGATTGACCAAACGTATTGAAATATCGCTCCTTCCTGCCGCCATTGCTTCCCATTTGGCTTTGAGATCTATGGCCGACTGACTGGCAGCACTGGTAGTGTGGTAGCGGGTACCATAACTCACTAAATCCAGAATGGTACTCTCAATGTTGAGGTTATTGACCATTCCCAGGCTTTGCAATACCTTAGCGTCTTGATCTATGGTATAGGTAAAAGCTCGAGTACGCTGACGAGCAATTGCTGGTGGACTCTCTAAAGCAGCTAATGCATTGGCCTTGCTACTACGAAAAACATAACCTGGGCCATGCACCAATACCTTATGATGTAGCTCATGGCCTGCCCTTTCGGTAAGCTGAATAGCACTCACACCATACTTGGTGGCAATAATGGTGACATCGTTGGGCCACTCTTTTTTGAGGGCTAAAACATCGCTGGCATTGGCGGTGGCATAAAATCTTTTGGAGGTAGCATTCTTGTGAGAAGAATGGTTATGAGCGTTTTGAGCTTTGGTAGTAAATACCCAACCGAGCAGGCATACGCACAACAGGCCTGCTTTTAATAATTGCGGTTTAGTCATAATTTTAATTGTTAAGTTGCGAAGCCACCTCAACTTTTTTGTAAATCGTAAAACCAGCATTTTATGCGTTAAAGTGGTTATTTTTGCTCGCCATTGCTTACAAAAACAACTTTGTTGACACACAAATTAAGGTTTTTACCTTCACGCAAAAGAGCAAGGCGACTTCATTGTGTAATATGAAATTGGATCGTTTCTATTTTGGAATTCAGCTATAGTTTGCCCTCCTCTCTCTTAGAGCGCATACCGTCAAGTACTTACTAAATGCTTACTATTGAATTGATAGGCCTGAGTAGAAATGAAAATGATATTTTATCTGATGTGCGAATGAATGTGTTGGCCGTAATGTTGGATTTTTTAGGCATTGTTGCCAAAAAGCGAGGTATACAAAAAGTAAGCAGAAACATTTTGTAGCAATGAGGTGTAGGCGTGGATAGTATACTTCAGAAATAATACGGGAAAGCTTTGTTTGAGAAAAGTGAACAAGCTGTCAACAAAAACACAGAAAACACGCCAAGATACTCACTATCAAACACTTACTTATATATTTTTCAAAGTTCAAGTAAACAAAAAAAGAGAGATAAAATTCATGAGGAAACATCTACAAACACTTGGTTTGTGAAATGAAATCTTTTGCTTTTATGATTTAGCACCTTAAGAAAGTCAACTTCACTGGCGAAAGCAGGTTATTTTTAACCAATGGCTGGTTTTGAGTTGATCAGAGGGGGCCTTTTGCGATTATTTGTTGTATATTTACCAAATTCAAAAAGTCTCCGATCCAACCTAAATGGCCGTTTAGGCTGAAGCAAGAGACTCAAAAACCGGGTGAGTTTATATACAAGTTACCCGTACCAAAACATCACGGTTGAAAACTGTCTGGGCTGATTGATTCACTTCATTAGCCCTTTTTCCTTTTGACAATTCTTGGGTTGGCTGGTTTTTCTTGATTTCGGGATGCCTGTGCATTTTTAAAAATAGACACAAGGCTATTCACGATCCCCGCTATCAAATGAAGGATTGCAAGAATTTTCATCAATGGCTTTGTAGTTTGTTAGGGTTGTACCATCAGGCGACGATTTAGAGAGCAGCACCCACCTCTACTCTACGCTCTTTATGAGTAATTATTAAATCATTTTGAATCTTGAAAACTTGTTAAAAGCATAGACAAAAAAACACCTTTTGTATCCTCCCAATTGTACCAAAAGATTAAGCATTCATCATTGCTCGTTTAAATTGCCTAATCTGTATATACTGTACAAGAGAATACAAAAGGTGTGATGTTTTTTTAGCGTATGTTTAAAAGTTATAATCTGGGTTAAAAAAGCGATTGATAGATGTTAACTTTAGCATTTTTTTCATTAATAGCTTTGGCTATTCACTCAAAAAAGTACTGCATTATCACCAATCACTCATCATTTTTATCTCCGAAGACAAAATTTAAACATACTTTTAGGTGTTACTCCCTACTATTTGACCTTTTGTCAGTAAATTTTATTGTGAATGGATCTCCCTCATTACTTAAACCTGAAGAACAAATATAATAATATTTCAATATTTTTGCTAATAATTTTAGCAAAGAAGACTGAAGTTAACAAAAGTTTAAAGTAGGATTTCTTAGATACTCTTCTTCTAAAACACTTTAAATGTTCAGGATAAAAAACTAACCCATTTTGTTTAATTAAACCTCTCTTATTTGCCTAAAAAACACTTTCGAAATCAACAAATATAACTCAATATGATGTGGGCTTAAACCAAAGTGTAGCACAAAACAAAAACAAGACATTAAACATTGAAAACCAAATAGTTACACTCAAAAACTTATCAATTCTTGCTAATTATTTTTCGGCCTTCTTTCAACTCAAAAAATCTTCTAAATTGCCTTTCATAGTGACCGGTCCTAACTTATAAACACTTAACTTTTAAAACCTAGTTTAACCAATGAAACTAACATCTTTATTAATTACCAGCGCTTTGGTGGCTAGCCTGTTTTCTTGTCAACAGGAAAACGTAAAGCCAACCACTGCTGCACAACCAACTACTCAAGCTAAAACAGCAGTTAAAAGCAAACTTAGGCCGATTACTGTCACTGCTTTTCTGACTGATGACTACTTGGTATCCTTTAGAGTAACTCAAACTACCGGAATTAGCCATACTCGCTTCCGATGGGTATTTGGCGATGGTACTACAGTTACTACCAACGATCCAAACGTCATTCATCAGTACCCTTGTACCCGCAAAACTTATACAGTACAGGTGTATGAGGAGCACCCCATTGGGGCTACCTTTGGTAGCGGCTCGGTCACAGTATTGGCTAAAAACGATGGCTCAGGCATTATTCCTTTGCACATTACCTCTGCACGTACCAGCAATCTCAGAATCAGAAACTTTACCGCCAAAGGTGGTGAGGGATGTCACGGAAATAAATTTTATCACTGGACTTTTGGCGATGGTTCTACTGGTTTGACAACTACTTCGGCGGTTACCCACGAGTATAGTCATTTTGGTAACTATACAGTCACTGTAACGATCAAAGATGGCTCTAATCGAATTTTGTCGGGTCCAGCCTCTATTACCGAAAGAGTGTTTCCAATTTTTTAGTGCATAAGTACTGATTATCGTGGAGCAAAAGTAATCTAGTCTTCTAAAAACTCCCTCAAGTCTTTGGTCTTAGTGCAGCGAGACCAAAGAGTGCATTGTATGGTCTCCCTGTCGGTAAGACCATACAAGAGGTGGATTTTTTAGTGCATAAGTACTGATTAGAAATTTAGTTAACCAATTGCTTCAATTATAATTGAATTGGCCCTTCTCTCCAGGCCTGGAGAGGGGGCTTTTTTTATATAAAAGCTTATACACTCTCTCCTATTACCCTGATCACAAAACCATCCACTTTCACAGATAATTACTTTAGTATAAAGCTCAAGTGTTTATATATTGGGTTGATCATTTGTACAGCTTTTGTAAACTTCTCATAAACCAATAATTCCGAAGCGAAATAGTATGAAAAAGGTTTTGTGTTGTTTCTTGTTTTTAACCTTCTTTTTATCTCCCACTTTACTGGTTGCCCAAATCAACGAAAGCGATACGCTCAACTTTAAGGCGCGCCTTGCTTTGACTGGTTTTTGGCAGGGAGGCAACGTGGAAACTTTGATTTTTAGAGCAAAAGCAGGCTTGAGTTTCAAAACGCTCAAGAAGTGGGTGTTCAAAACCCAAAACTCTTATGTATATCAAGAATTTGGGAAACAAAAAGCAGATGAGGATATTTTGAGTCTCAACTTTTTATATTTCAATCCTGAGAAAAAAGTATATCCATTGCTACTGGGGTTTGTAAGCACCAATTTTAGACGGCAAATAGACGTGCGTTCACTGCTGGGAGCGGGGGTGACTTTTCAAATTCTAAATAAGCAAAGCAACTGGCTCAAGCTATCGCTTACCAGCGAGTATGAACAAACCGATTTTGTGAATGATGACTTTAACCTTTCGGTATATGATGGCAACCCATCTATAAATACCTTTCGAGGCACACTTTGGATAAATGGCAAGTATCAATTATTCGGAAAAAAGTTAATTCTTACTCACGAGAGTTATATTCAACCTTCGCTTCAGCAAAGCAATAATTATCGTTGGCAGGCAGACGTAGGTTTAGAACTTCCCCTTTCAAAATTTTTAAATTTTAAAGTCAACTATCTTCATACGTTTGAGAGCATCGTGATCGCTGGCCAAAAGCAGGAAGATCAATTTTTGAGTTTTGGATTTACTCTTAAGAGTTATTGATAATTCATATGTTGAATCAGTAATAGCGAAAGAATCATTGGTTATTTCTTACGCTGCCTTCAATCCCCTCCTAACAACCTCCATAAATCTGCCGATGGCTTCAGATACCTTGGTTTGGCCATTTCCTTTTTCCATCTTTTGGAGATGTATTGGCTTACTTCGATTCTGGAATCTACTTTCTGAAAGGTAGGATTGGTCACCCACATGGGTTGTACAGACCAGTTTACATTAATGTAGCTAAACGCTTTAACGACGTCCTGGTGTTTGTTGAGGGTTCGAATAAACGGCTCAAACCAATCTTGCCAAGCCCTTTTAGCTACGACTTCTTTTTTTAGGTCAGCGTCGAAATATACATTATCCGTTTGCAAAACAGGGGTAGCTTCGGCTATAAAAACAGGTTTATGATGTTTGCGGGCAAACTTGATCATTTCCAAGTCGGGATTACCAAAATAAGAATAGGCACACCAATCTACGATATCGTCTCCTGGGTACCAATCTTCCAGCACCTTTTGGTTTGATCCAGTTCCTTTGGATTGCCACACAAAGGCCACATTGGTGATTTGCATACTGGCAAAAATGGAATGAATGCGTTTCCAGGCTTTCAGGTAATATTTCCTTTTGTAATGGTTCCAGTCCCAACCATCAAACTCATAGCCAACCCTCAAAAAAACGGGGCGTTTGGTAGACTTAATCCAAGCACCTAGCGCTTTAATAAGATCATCGTGGGTTCCTTTAGCTACTTTTTTCTCGTGATTTACCATAGACAGCCCTATAGCCAGCATACTATGGGCAAAGGTGGTATCCTCTATATATTTTTGCGCCCAACAATCTCCTGCTCCCCAATTGGCTTTAGTTCTGAGGCCATCCAGCCCTTTGTTGAAATATCCATAAGACTGATTACCAGGGGATAAGTTGGTATAAATCGTTACGCCCGCTGGAGTCGCAAAAAAGTCACAATAGCCATTTGTATAGTCTGCAAGCCCACCAATAGCTCCCAAATCCTGCCCTATAAAGAAGAGGCACTTGCCCTGGGGTGGCTCAAATTTGGCCAACTTGGCTTGAGAGGTAGTTTGGGCATAGCTTAGCTGCAACACGAGGCTTAGAATGAATAAGAGGGTGAGTTGTCTCATTTTTGCTGTGGGGAATGGTAGTAATACAAGTTACAATATTCCCTCATTGGCACAAGTTTTCAGTTGACGATCCCTCACGATTTCATATCCTTCAACCTCTTAAACATAGATTAATTACGATCAAACGTTTTGGGAATAGGGTTGGTATTGGTTTCCCGATCAAAAGTCCAGGAAATAATCCACCATCGTCCCTGATCATAAAACAGTTGCACACTATTAATGCCTCGCCTTTTTATCGGGCCGTTTTTAGCAAGCCGTGTTTCATAAGTGCTCCAAACCTGCGCAATTTTACCGAATATCCGTACTTCTCGTTTTACCTCGCTTTCATAAAAAGCAGTAGTAGCTACCATATGATCTGTTTTTTCATGAAACTCTGCCAAAGTCATTGTCACCCAAACAGGTTTGCCTTGTCGCATATCAGGAAAAGCATACACAGCTTTGGGATGATGCAAAGACAGGTCTCTCTGCCATTGCCTTTTGGCTCCCGCCTCTCCCGATACCGCTTCGTAGGTAGCCTTCATGATGCCATCGATGGTAGACACATCTTCTTTTAAAGGATATTGGGTAGATTGGGCAAATAAGGAATAAGCCGTGGTTATACATAACACCAGTGTGTATAAGCAATATTTTTGAGCGTTTATCATTGTTTGTTTTTGCTCAAAAGAAGTAAGAGGCCCAGACTAAAAAAAATATTTTATTCCAATGCGCTGAAATTTTATCTAAATAGTGCGCTTTCTTATATGGTTGTTTTACTTTTTTTAAAGAAAATACAGGTTGTTTATTATTCACATGGCACGCTGCTCTAACGCTCCTTTGCTGAGGAAGCAACTTCTTCAACTCGACAAAAATTATCACAAAAGATCAACTTAATGATTTTATAAATACAAAAAGCAGCATTGTTTGAAAGCAATGCTGCGATAATTATTAAAATATAACAAAGACTATTGTACTTTCTTCTCTGCTAGTAAGTATCTATTATCTTCAGTAGACAAAATAAAGCAAGCAGGACTGCCATCTACCAAAGCCTTGTGAACTGTGTATTTAAAAGTAACCTGGTTTTCTGTGATAAACTGTATAGAAATCCCAAAATGGTTGTTAAAGTACGTGACAATTTTCGCTAATTTCTTTTGTTTAAGAGGATGCCCTTTTTCATTTTTATAGTAGCAATCGCTTAGTACTCCTCGTACATTTTTTTTCCAATCAGATATATCATCCTTAGGAATCGCCAAACGAGTGGCAATACCTTCCAGCAAAGAGTCAATACCAAGTAACAAGTCTTTTTGCAGGGTTACACCAAATTTGCTTCTAAACCAATCCTGTGTTTGTGGAACGCCTAAATTTGTTTCTTCAAGGGCATTTTTTTCTTTGATTTTTGCGTCTTTCTCGGCTATATTTTGATCCAATGTTCTGAAATAGTCGCCAACATCTGAATTTTTATCATTAATCTGTCCTTTGATGTCTTCAGCTGCTTTTTCATATACCAGGCGACTAATGGTTTTAAGCATTTTCGCTCGGCCAGAGTCTTTGGTTATTGTAATAGGGGTTCCATCCCTAAGATCAATTTCAATATCATTCAACAAGCGTCTATAGGTTTGTGCCATATCTGTAGTAAGAGGATGCTCGTTATCATTGGCTTTGTTGTTTAGAGTTGCTCTGATTTTTTCGAATCCACTTGCTATTTTCTGGATTTTCACAGCATCTTTCTGAGGATGGTAGCAGGTTGTTTTTTCTTCGTCAGAATCTCGGATAATGCGGTAGAGTGAGTGCCCCCCTTCTTCTGATTTTGCCTCGTTCAAAGATTTCACCTGAAGCTGTAGTTCTCCTACCATTCCATTAGCCAATCTCACGTTTAGTTTTAGATCCATATAACCAGCGTCTTTTTCTCTGTCTTTCTTTTTATCCTTACTTACATCTCTTATGGCATTTTTCGTTCTCACAATTTGAAATATTTCATGTTTTCTTATCCTAATTTCAGCACTCATCAAAGCTTCAAGGTCTTTAAACACAATGCTCCCCCTCACAATATCTACTACTCTTGTAGGATCTTTGTCATATTTATTAAGGGTTTTGTCTAAAATTCTATCTTTCTTCTTTACAGGAGCTTCATGAATCTCAAAGTCTTGTGTTTTTTTGTCCTCATCACTAAGTAATGTATCTACCTTCTTGAGTTTTGCGTTGAAATCTTCCCGGGCACTTTCTGCCAATACCAATGTGTGATCAATCATATCATTAATTTTTTGCTCAGCATCATTGCTCAAAGGGCTACTTCTCTCCCAATAAGAAAGCGCACTTTCATTATTACCTAGACCATTCGCTAAATTTCCATAAATATCGCTGGCGTTTAGATTTTGAGCCCGAATAATAGCTTCGTTGACCAGATTACGTCTTTGGTTGTGATTCATTGTGTTTGCTCTTGCATATTGAATCAACTCTTTGGCAATTGTAGTTTTTGATTTGCTAGTGTATTTTTTAAGTGTTGTTACTTGGGTCCACAGTACATCTTCTTCTATCTCAAAATGTGGAACCTTATTCTGTATTTCCTTAATAAGCTCTCCCATCTCACCCCTAGCAATCATCTGCACTGGTTGGTTCTGGGTTGAAGCGATAGATACCTTTGGTACACTAGCAGTAGTTTTGCGTTGCAGTGGTGCATTCATCATTTTGTCGGCAGCAGCTTCGCGGGTAGTATTTACCGAATGTCCATTTACCACTTGATCACCCTTTGGGGTACCGTTTTTCGCATTGTCTATGGCATGTCCTACTTCATGTTTGATGTTTGCCTCAGAGTCTTTGCCAGGAGCAAAATCAATTTTGTTGCCCTGAATGGTAGCATCGGCACCTACCTTACCTGGAAACGAGGAGTTATGATTAAACTGCAGGCTGGAAGTATCTACCCCGTATTGCTGCCCCATGAGACTCGCTATTTCAGATGATTTTGAGTTGCCTGATTTGGTACGCTGTATGGGGCGTTGTTTGGCCTGAATGGGTGGTTTTCTTCCTTGTGGACTTTTGTAAGGCTCTTGCATACCCTGTTTGGTTTGGATGGGTGGTTTTTGCCCTTCTTTACTCTGATAAACTGATGATTTCTGTGGTTTTACCTGAGTGGTTTGCTGTGTTTTTTGGGATTGCAAAGTGTCTGCTTCCTGATTGATTTTTTCTTGCATGATTGATTGATATTATAGGTTGTATAAATGTTTGCCTGAATGCATAGCAGGTAAAGCGATTAAGCCAAACTGCCATTGGTCAGATGACTTGTGATTGTTTGTTTTTTGTTCATCATTATTTTGTCAGTTAGATAATTTAATTGTTTGATGAAGGTGGGATAAACTTCTGGCAATGGCCTACATACCAGCAGAAAAACTAACGCCAAATAAAACCTACAAACAAGCATATACAACTCATAATAAGAGAGTTACTAAGGTTTTGAAGCAAGTGTTCAAAAAAGGAAAAGATTGGAAAATCTATTTATCTTGGAAAAAAGAGGGGAGAGATAAGAAAAAAAATCAGGTGCTCAAAAGCACTGTTTATATAGGATTTATCAGGATAGTTTTGCCTTTATTAGAATTATCAAGAGCAAATGTTTCAAGCGCCAACTAGCGCCGATAAAACCTTCCAATTGATTATGCTTTGCTGGTGCATAGCACTGGTATAATCAATTGAAAGATTGTCTAAATGCTGAGGGTGTAAAGCCAGTTTTTGATTTAAATAATTTACTGAATGACTGTGAATACTCAAAACCCAGTTCGTAAGCGATTTCACTCACTGATAATTCGCTCGTGGACAGCTTTTCTTTTGCCTTTTCAATCAGTTTATTGTGGATGTGCTGCTGGGTACTTTGCCCCGTCAATACCTTGAGTAAACCACTTAAATAGTTAGGGGACACATTTAATGCGCTGGATATATCTATCACCGATGGCAAACCAATATTCACTAAGTTATCGTCACTGAAGTAGTCTGTGAGTATTTTTTCTAATCGCACCAAAATTTGATGATGTTCTCTTTCTCTTGTAAGAAATTGACGATGGTAAAACCTATCGGCATAATTGAGTAATAACTCAATCTGAGAAACGATCACAGGTTTGCTGAACTTATCGATATTGGAACGATACTCTTCTTCAATATTTTGCAAAATACCCACAATGGTTTCTTCTTCCTTTTCTGACAAATCAAGCGCTTCGTTTACAGCATACCCAAAGTACTCATATTGGTGTATATTCTTTGTCAAGGGCGTATTCCAAAAGAAATAGGGGTGCATGAGCAACACCCACCCCGAATGTGTTAGTTTTTTTTGGGCCTGAATAGAATAAACTTGATTGGGTGCAATAAAAAACAACTTACCTTCATCGAAATGATACGTTTGTTGTCCATATTGCAAAGTTGTATTCACATCTTTTTTCAATGCAATCGAATAAAAATCCTGGATAAGATGTGCTGGCTCATTATCTCGTATTTTTGTAATCTCCTCCACCCGAAAAACACTGATGAGGGGATGCACAGGCCCTGGCAACCCCCTAAGCTTATGATACTGTGCAATGGTTTTTATTCTATAAGGCTGCATAATTACGCTTATTTCTGATGGTAAACCTCGGCAAACTCAGTGGCAAAGTCTTTCATTTTTACTTTTCCAAATACGGTCGGTTTATGCAAGTGATAATCTTCATACAATAGTCCACTACGAATAGCTGCATACATGGCCATCATTCCCTCGGCAATTGTTGGTTGCATGCCTACCGTTTTTAGCCCTTCAAGCAACTGTTCATCTGTAATCATCACCCATTTCAAATCTGGTTTTCCAATGGCTGAACCCAAAATGCTGGCCACCTCCTTATAAGTCAATTCTTCACTTGTTATATATCGTGCTTTTCTTTCTCTTGATACTTTCATTATTTCTTCGGCCGTAGCCGAAGCTATATCTGCCGGCGATACCCAGGCATTGAAGTCATTTTCTCCTAAATTACTTCCAATAATCCCCTGATGCTTGATCAAATCAACAAACTGAAATAAGTTATAATAAATTTCGGTTGGTCTCATATGGGTGATGCCAACTTCTTCGGGAAGATTATTCAGTATTTGTTCTACATGATAAAGTCCTTCTAAAATTCCATTCCCATTCGCCAGATGTGCTCCAATGCTGCTTAGGTTAACCACGTGTTTAATTTGGGCTTGTTGTATCGCTTGCGCAAATGTGTGTCCCAGTTTTTTGAAGTATCCCAATAAATCAAGGTGTTGGTCAAAGTAGTTCGCAGGTGGTACCATCGTGTATACCACATCAGCCCCTTGAAAGGTTGATGCCAGGAAGTCGACATCTTGTAAACGACCAATGGCAGGAATAGCACCCAATGCTTCTATTTCTTGGCTTCTTGTCGAGCTACTGCTAATGACGGTAACAGTGTACCCTTTTTCAATTAATTCTTGAGTCAATGGCCTCCCAATGCGTCCTAATGAGCCTGTAAGTGTAACTTTCATGTTTTCAATTTTTAATTTGTAAACTGTTTTACAAAATTCAATAAGAACTAAGACTCTTGCGTATCAGAATATACGTTCGTTGTGTTCAAATCTTAGGTTTTACTGCACCAGAAGCTGAATATGCACTTGAGCAATAAAAAAACGACTTGCCCAATACACTTTGGATCACCTGTTTTTCCATCTATATGTGATCAACTATTGTTAGCGAAACACCGTTTAGTGATAGCTCTTAGTTACTATAGGTTTTAAAAATCATAACCTAAGCTCCCACTACTTTATCTAAGTATTTGTGCTATTAATAAACGTACATCCAACCGACTTTACCACCCTTGAAACATCCCACACACGGTTCAACACGTGTCAACAAAACGTTTATAAACTCCTGATTTACAGCGACTATTCCCAGGTTACACATATATCCCTGTTTTTGAAACATATGTCCTGCCCAGTTTCTCAAAGCTTTTATTCCTTTGCCACATCAAACAACAGAAATACAAACCTTGCTTCATATACGGCTCTTCTTTTAGGACATTAACTTCAGGCATCAGGTAGGCTAGTTTGACCTGCAATGTTTGAAAGAAGCATAGAGTTAATGGTGTATTTCTTAATACCAAAGAAACACGAAAATCAAACAACTTAAATTTCTATGAAAAAGCTAAAACCATTTTACATCCTCATAGCACTACTACTTGCGACTTCGGTGGGAAACAATGCCCATGCCCAGCTAAAACTTTTGAAAAAATTACAAAGAAAGAGACAAGAGAAAGCAGCGAAAAAAAGAGCGAAGAAAGGCGCCAAACAAAACCTGGCAAGGCTTGAGCAAGCAGAAAAGAATGCACTACCAATGATTTGGACTTCCAACAAAATAGATGTGTACAATAAGGATGCTGCTCCCAAATCTCAAAAAAACTTTACTTTGGGTGATCCCATCGTAGGTACTATATTTTTTGAGCGTAGAGAAGCAGCAAAAAACATGAAAGTCAGGATACAGGTGTTTGTCGATGGCATCCCCTTGTTTTTCTCTGGTAATAACCAATATCGGTATTTTGTCCCTAAAAAAGATTTGTTTGAAAAACAAGTGGTGTACCCACAGATAACCACAAACAACGATCCTCGGTATTTGCAGTTTGAGCTTATTCCAGACATGAAAAATTATGCTTACAATAAGAACCCATTCAGGTTGCACATGTTGAAGGAGTTTTCGAAACTAAGTACTGGCAAACATAAGATTACCGCTGTGCTTGGTGGCGACAGATCGGGGCTTAGCAAAAAACGGATTACAAGTTTTACCCTTGACTGCACCAAAGAAGGATTGGCCAGGCTAAAAAAGATGAAAGATAAGCTTGAAGCAGAATGGAATGAAAACTCAAAAATTAAAAGTGCCTACGATATTATTTGGCTGAACAAAGCACTCACCAGAAATGACCGAAAGAATGCTCCAAAAGCCCAAAAAGTGTTTAAAGCTGGCGAACCCATTATTGCCAATATATTTTTAGACAAAAATGTAAGAGCATTACAACAGGTAGAAGGTTCGGAAAAAGCTTATACTTACCTCACCTATGATATTTATGTAAATGGAGAAAAGTTCTGGAATGGATACCAGTTGCACGTAAAGAGCATTACCACCTCAGAGCAAGATCGTGATTTTCTTAAGTTTGAGCTGGTGCCCAATATGAACAAGTTCATTCCTTATAAGGATAATTTGAGCCGCCAGATTATGACCCGCGAACTTGCTACCCTTGACCCTGGCAAGCACGAAGTAATTATCAAGCTAAATTTTAGGGCTAAAGGTGCACCATTGGTTTATGGTAAATTTATTTTTGAAGCAACCAGTGAAGGTGCAAAAAAACTAAGTGCCATGTCGAAAAAGATAGAGAAAAGCGATGTATCAATGGTTTCTCTACCTGCCAAAGGCCGATTGCATAGCGCTACCCTTGCTGCTCAGGCATTGGATGCGATTCAGCTATATGGTAAAAAATCGCATTGGGACGAAAAATTCAACAAGGTAGTCATTACCAGCGACGGATGGGTGATTATTCGTCATCGTAAAACAGGTATCATCCAAGGACGCATCGTAGAAGGAGCCGCTACCGCTAAACACTCCAGTGGCAAGTGTACTTATCAGTATTTTGATTTTTATCAGCCTTATGTAGGGGGCAAGTTTTCTAATGGTTTGTCGCGTTATGCCACAGGTGCCCAATACGAAATTGGCTGTAATAAGTAGCTTGGCATTTTATTAAAGACATCATCAACTAAAACATACCAAACCTTTCCATAGAATAATGGGAAGGTTTTTTGCATTCAATCATCCCTCCTACTCAATTATAGTAGAACCACTATGATTTATACACCTTATTGGTTACCGAACTTCTGTTAATTTAAGCGAACTCCTTGAATCAAAATGGTAGATTCAATTGACTGTTCTTTCAAATGGAGAAACTTTTTTCGTTCCTCGTCCATTTTAAAATTATCGAAATCCTCTTGTGTATCAAATTCAACTAAATGAATCTCATAAGGAACATCAATATTATTTTCTATGATAGAGTCATCTTTTGGTCGAATTCGTATTGTAAGTCGCCCATTATATTTTAGTATAATTGGAATTGCGATTTCTTCAAATTCATGAAATACGTCTTCCTTCCCTTCTTTTATATAAATTAGTTGTGTTATGTGTATCATTTAGATTTGATTAGCTTTTAATTTTACCTATTTAGTGTATTCTGGTTCCAACCAACGATTCAAATACGTCTACATAGTTGAGAACTATCTCGTTCACTTTGTTATCCCCAGTTTTTTTAGAAGTTATCTCATCTTCTGATTCTAATGATTTGCAAAAAAGTAGAATCACCCAATAAAATCAGGATTTGCCTTTAATGTCATTTTGAGCTTGAACTTCGTTCTGCGGTTTTTCGCTGCGCTCAATACGACAAACCAGGTGAGAAAGCATCCAAAATAATCAGAACTACTTAAATGCAAAAAGCGAAGTACACTGATAAATAACTTTTAATCGTATAAAGCAATTACATGACTGTTTCTTTAACTTTATACATTTCATAAATACCTGATAAGCGATGACTTCCCACAAATCACCTTTAAAGTTGCCTGTTATTCATCTCAAAAAGCATCAAATTTTCACGATTGCTTTGGGAGTTATTATTTTCCTGGGCCTAACAAAAGACCTGCTTCATGCTTATCTAAAAGGTTATAGTTTCTATTTCTCCGAGTCTATTTTATTCAATGTTTTGTGGGTTTTATACATTCCTTATACTGCCCTACAGGCCCACCAACTCAAAAAAGTCAAGCGACACCATATTGGATTTCTGTTTCTTTCGGCGTTTCTTTGCTATGCCCTTCATTTATTGTCGTTTACTTCCATTGTATTTTTGTTTTCCAAAGCCTTTTTTAGTCAAGCCTATAGTTTTGCCAGTTCGTTTTCGTATGCTTTGCCCGAAAGTCTAATTTTGAGTTGTGTTATTTATCTAACCAATGGATTTTTGCACATCAATCGTCGGCAAGATATCCAGGCCCCGCCTTCTAAAGAATACATTACCTCCTTGTCTGTTACCAATCATGGGCATACAGAGTTGATTCACACCGAACACATTTTGTATGTGCTTTCTAAAACCCCTTATATCTCTATTATTACCCCTTCCAAAACCCATATTTACAATAGCTCGCTGAGGGCTTTGCTGGCAAAAGTAGACCCCAGCATATTTATCCAAATTCATAAAACATCGATCATCAATATCAAGCAGGTGACCTCTTGTAAATCTCGGAAAAACGGAGATTACGATGTACAGATGAGCAATGGTGATATCGTAAGATTAAGTAGAAATTATAGTACCTCTTTCAAAAAGCTATTTTTCACCTAAACAAGCACTCAGGATAAACCAAAAATCCATCCGCTTACCACATTTCTCCGCCCCAATTACCAGAAAGCCACTTTATTTGAAAAAAAAGTTTTTGAATATGAGAAATACATTTTTAAGCATGATTGTGATTTTTGCTCATTTATTGGCGTTATCAAGCTGCCAGGGACAACATAAAAAACAGACTTCCCAGACATCAAATTTGGGAGGAAAGTGTGATGGTTGCGAAGCCATCTACGAATATAAAGACAAGTCTTTGACATATGTTGATACCCTGCCTGACTTCACAAAAAACCAGCCCCAATTAAAGATTACTGGGGTAGTGTTTCAAAAAGATGGTACCACTCCTGCCCCCAACGTGATTTTGTATATATACCATACCAACCGGAAGGGAATCTATGAAAAAAAAGGCGATGAAAAGGGATTGGCCAAAAGGCATGGGTTTATTCGTGGCTGGATAAAAACCAACCAAGCTGGTCAATATACTTTTTATACTTTCCAGCCTGTAGCTTATCCAAACCGAAGTGAACCAGCCCACGTGCATATCATCGTTAAAGAACCTGGCAAAAAAGAATATTACATTGACAACTACGTATTCGATAATGACCCCTTATTGACTCAAAAACAAAGGGATAAATTTAAAAATCGAGGTGGTTCTGGCGTTTCGCACCTCCAAAAAGAAAATGGGCTGCTCAGCATCAAGCGAGATATAGTGCTGGGGTTAAACATTCCAAACTATGAATAAAAGTTCAGCATCTTGATAGTAGGGTTAGTCTCAAAAAGAAAGTGCCGAATGGAAATACTTGTTTTTGGGCAAACCCTATCAAGTAACCTGGTTGCTTCTCCCAAGAACATAGGTTTTAAACACATATTTCCAAGGTGTAAAAATAATTGGGATGACAATCAAGATAAAAATTTGAGCCCACTCTTCTTCTGCCGTACCTGAAAGTTGCTTGGTTTTCCAAAGAGGGTAAGCAACAAAACAAAGCCACAGGCCTTTGTAAAAGTACATAAACAACATAATAGGCAGCATTTTCAGTGTGCGAAATATCCCTAAACCCGATAATGTTGTATAGGCTGCCATGGCACACCAGGCAATGGCAATTTCAGGGTCCCATTTTTTTTGGTGAGTAAAGAGCTCTATCCAGGCATCTTTGGCAGCAAATAGAAACATGAGCAAGAAGAAGAGTTTCATTACATAGATCTGAATAGGCAAAACACCCTCATACTTTTCGGAAGGTTTGAATAATTTTTTTATCATTTTGTTTCATTTATTTAAAGCCTTCAATGTACAGAAAGTCATAAAAAATGAGGCTTCACATTTGTGAAGAAATCACCCTATTTACTCCAAACTTTTTGCTTTCCTTTGCTTTATGAATGATCAAATATTAAAATACCTACGATATCATGTCTTGATAGTAGGACTGATGATGATATTTAGTGGTAGCCTTCAGGCCCAATTCGTAACTACTTGGAAAACCGATAATCCTGGTATGTCTAAGGATAACCAAATTGCCATTCCTGGGAAAGGTTCTTATACTATTGTATGGCAAGCGGTAGATGATCCTACTAGTAAGGGAAGAGCACAAGGGAAAGATACTACTACCATTGGTTTCCCCAAACCTGGTATTTATAAAATCAGTATTAGTGGTAATTTACAACAAATCCAATTTGATAATAGAGGCGATAAACTCAAACTTATCACTATAGAACAATGGGGCGACATTGCCTGGACCTCTATGAAAAAAGCTTTTTTTGGCTGTAAAAATATGGTTTGTGTAGCTGCCGATGCACCTAATCTCAGTCAGGTAGCATCTCTAGAGTTTATGTTTGCCTTTTGCAGCAAATTTAACAGCAAAATTGGTCATTGGAACACCAGCCAAGTAACGGATATGTCTAGTATGTTTGCTTATGCAACCTCGTTTAACCAACCTATTGGAGCATGGGATACCCATCAGGTCACGGATATGGGAGGGATGTTTTCGAATGCGACTTCGTTTAATCAACCTATTGGAGGATGGAATACCCAGAATATCACTAATATGAATGGAATGTTCTGGCAAGCAGAAGCCTTCAACCAACCTATAGGGGGATGGGACACTCATAATGTCACTAATATGAGCGGAATGTTCTGGCAAGCAAAAGCCTTCGATCAACCTATTGGAAAATGGAATACTCATCAGGTGACGGATATGAGTAGGATGTTCTTTGAAGCAGAGTCCTTTAACCAACCTATTGGACAGTGGAACACTGGCAAAGTGACCAGTATGAAAGAGATGTTCTATTGGGCACTCTCGTTCAATCAACCTATTGGCAGATGGAACACCCAGAATGTGACGGATATGAGTTATATGTTTTATTGGGTAAATCTATTCGACCAACCCATTGGAAAATGGGACACCCATCAGGTCACTAATATGAGTGGGATGTTCTATGGAGCATCAGCTTTCAATCAACCTATTGGCAGATGGAACACCCAGAACGTGACAAATATGAGTGAGATGTTCAATAGTGCAAAGTTATTCAACCAACCAATTGGAAAGTGGAACACTAGTAATGTTATCAATATGCTTCATATGTTTAGTGAGGCAAGATCATTTAATCAACCTATTGGAGATTGGAATACCAGCAAGGTAACCAACATGAACGGGGTGTTAAGTGGGGCCAAATCATTTAATCAGCCCATTGGCGGATGGGACACCCAGCACGTAACGGATATGAGTGGGATGTTGGCCAGGACAGAAGCATTTAACCAACCTATTGGTCAATGGAATACTGGTAAAGTAACTAATATGAGTTATATGTTCGCCAATACTAAGTCTTTCAACCAACCTATTGGTCAGTGGAACACTAGCAAAGTAACGGATATGACTGGGATGTTTAGTGGAGCAAAATCATTTAACCAACCCATAGGAAAGTGGAATGTCAATAAAGTAACTAGCATGAAGAACATGTTCAAAGAAGCTATCAATTTTAAACAAAACCTGAGTCATTGGAAACAATTAAAGGAGTAAAAAAATAGATCATAGGGAATTTGAGAGACTCCGTAAATTTATTTTTCCGCAAAAACGGGACAGAGGCCCTGCAACATTTGCTACTCGCCCGAGACAAGCAGTAAATATGCACTCGCTCGGCTCTAGCCGAGTGAGCAATATCAGGAAGCTTCTAGCTGTGAACCTGTACGGATTATCACAGTAGATTGTTTTTACAAAACTTTTCACTCACTTTTATGGGCTTTGCTATCTTAAACCTGCCTCTAAGGATTTGCAAAAGAGTAGAATCATCCAACAAAATCGGGCTTCATATTTGTGAAGAAATCACCCTATTAAAGCTCTTGACGAATTCTGCTTAAACTTCCAGGGTTTATGCCTAAATATGATGCAATGTAGATTAGTGGTACATTTTTGATGATCATTGGCTGGCGGCGCATTAATTTAAGATATCGCTCCTTTGCTGTCAAAGTGGTTAAATCGATCACTCTTTGCTTTTTTGATTCTAAATAATACTGAAGTATTTTCTCGCTATACTCTTGCGATGTAATCCCTAAATCTTTTGCCTTGTTTACGTCTTCTCTACTAATTCTAAGCAACTGACAATCAGTTATGCAATGTAGGTTTTCGTTAGAAATAGTTTGGTGAATAAAATGGTTGTAAGAAGTAAAGAATCTTGGGCCATCATTGATATCTATGGTAATTTCTCTTTGTTCATCGTCAAGGTAATAATTCCGAACAAACCCAGAAACAATGAAATTATGATGCTTGTGCACAGTTCCCTCAGTTTCCAGCAAGGTGTTTTTTGGAGCATACACAGGTTTAAAAAGCTGTCGGCAATACGCTTGATCACTTACAGGGATATCTACCAATAACCTCACATAATCGAAGAACACCTGAAAGAGGTGATCAACTTCCTCTTGATTTTGTATTAAGCTGTATGTTTCCATAAGAAAATGTTATGATGTATTCTTAGCAAGGGTTTTAAAAAGGTGGGAATTATAAAAATGTGCTCACACTATTTACACTATAGTAACCAAACCTTAAACATAAAGTGCTGCGTGTGATAACAATAAGCATAAAACATAAAAAACATCCAAGCAACGTTCGCAAAAATGGTTGGCCTTGAAATGTTATTATTTTTTGTAAAAGTCTGTATCTGGCATCACCTGGATTACTTAAACCAAAAACACCCATCAGGTATTAGCATTGCTGCCTCACCCAACAGGTGCATATTGTCAACAAAAACGTTCAAATAAACAAGGGGTAGTTAAGTAACGTGTTCGCAATAACTGTCCGATTTAGATTTATTCCTCTTTGTTATACTTCATTCCTTTTATTGCTCGTAGCAGTGCTACGAGCGCAAAAAGCGCCTCGTCTAACTTTGAGTAATTTCATTAAAACTCGATACTTATTTTGAAAACGTTACTAAACCACTACCGAAGCGGGGACAAACTTGGGGCGTTCATCTTTTTCCCAAAGCCCCCAATAGGCTCCCACATCACCTTCATCGCCTACTTTCCAGGATTCGTCAAAGGAAGAAAAATAAAAGATCTCAATACCTTCTTCTTTTGACCATTGCTGGGTATTGATGAAGTACTTCATAAAATTGGCCTCAGAAGGCTCGGCACCGTGCAGATTGCTCCCTTTGCTGGGCCAACCCGTTTCGGTAATGATTACTTTTTTACCCTGACCAGCCCGCACCGCCTGATGGTACATATCTTTCATATAAGGAAGCGAATAATCGCAATGACAACCCTCCCAAAAAGGGTAGCAATTGGACAGAATAACATCGCAGGCTTTGGTAATCCTGGGACGTTGGGCAAACTCATAATAAGCATCTACATAGCCCACTGGGATGTTGGCAGGCAGGGCCTCTTTTACCTGATAGATAAACTTCAACAACTCTTCTTCGGTCAAGTCGCCTCGATACATCACCTCATTGCCTACCGCGGCAATGTCTACAATTCCTTCTTTGGCAATTCGAATCAGCCCTTCGATCTCTCGCTGGTTTATCTCAGGATCATCGCCCAACCAGGCGCCTACCAAGGTTTTCAGCCCGTGCGCTTTGGCTACTCTAGCAATCAGCTCATTGCCATCGGTACACGAAAAAGAGCGCACCCATTGGGTATGAGGCTTTATGACTTGCATCCGACGCTGGATTTGAGCTTCGGTTAATTGATCTCCTGGTTTTTGTCCTTCTACATAAGGGCTAAAACACAGGCCATGCATACCTGCCTGAAGGGTTTCATTATATAAATCCACCAATTCCTTCTCGCTCATATCGTTGTGATGAACCCCAGTCAGGTTCATCACTTTTGCATTTCTAAATGACATATTTTTAACTAATTAAGGTTTTTTCGTCTGTATACTTTAACTTTTCATATTTATCCCAAATACCCCAACGCTGACCAATATCTCCTTCCTGGTGTACTTTCCAGGACTCATCAAACGAAGAGAAGTAAAACACTTCAATCTCGCTCTTTTTGCTCCAGTTGTTCATATCTATGAAATACTTCATCACATTGGTTTTGGAAGGCATGGCCTGATGCACCCGATCGCCCTGACTCGGCCAGCCACTTTCGGTTACGATCACCTTTTTGCCTTTGGCCACTGATTCGGTAAAAGCATACATCTTTTGCAAATAAGTAGAAGCTTCTCCAATGCTGTAACCCTCCCAAAAAGGATAACAGTTGGCCAAAATCACATCACAAGCATCTACCAGTTCAGGGTGTTCGGCAAATTGATAGTAGGTATCTACGCATCCTACCGGAATGTCAGGAATGGCTTTTTTTACCCGATTGATATAAGCAATCAATTCGCTTTTGGATAAATCTCCTCTGAGCAAGACCTCATTACCCACTGCTATCATATCGACTTGTCCAGCCTCGGCCAATTTAATCAAAGCCTTAATTTCGCGTTCGTTGGCGGCTTTATCGTTGCCTATCCAAGCTCCTACCAGAGTTTTCAATCCATTTTGATGGGCTATTTTTGGGATCAACTCATTGCCTTGGGTACAAGAGAAAGAACGTACCCATTTGGTATAGGGCTTTATGATATCCATGCGTTGGCGAATCTGCGATTCACTTAAAGTATCTCCAATGGTTTGTCCTTCCAGGTAAGGACTAAAGCATAAGCCATGTATTTGACTATTCAATGAATCAGCAAAAAGCGTCTGAAGTTCTTCTTCGTTTTTATAGGCAAAATCCAGATTTGCCGACCCATCGATGGCAAATTCTTCACTGGTGAGTAAATCCAACTTTCCGTGTTGGTAGTAAGACGATCCGGTAGGGGTTGGTTTTGTTTTTCGTTCATCCAATTCAGCGCGAATCTCCAGGGCTCTTGCTTCATCTACACTGTAGTTCCACATCACCAACATGGCAATCAAGGTTCCCCCTATTGGTACTCCCGAATAAAAGGCTCTCAGCCCAATCAGGGTAGCTTCAGATTGAGCGCCTGCATCGGCATTAAACCCCACATAACTAAGAATTACCCCGCTCAGTCCCCCAGCAATGGCAAACCCAAACTTAACCATCCACCAGTAAATCGCGCCAAAAACCCCTTCTCTTCGTTTACCAGTTTTTAGTTCATCCAGGTCAATTACATCTGAGGTCATAGACATCATCAGGGTAAACAGGCTCCCAATGCCAAAGGAGAAGAAAGGCAAAGCAAAAATAAACATGTAGGGTTTGCCTGGAATGAACAAAAACCAGAGCATGACATAGCCAATAATCGAGATTCCCTGAGATAAAAGAAAGGCGTTTTTCTTACCCATCTTTTTTGACATAAATGCCACCACTGGAATCACGGCAAAAGTAGTAACCAAAGCCCCTAGACTACCAAACAACGTGGGCCAAATGCCTGCTGCTTCGGCGCTTCCATTGAATAAGTAATACACCACAATAAAGAAAGAGAAAGCGGCAATGGTATTAAAGGCATTGAAAACAAAAAAGGTGGCCACACATAATCTTCGGAAAGGAACTGACTTGAAAGCATCGACAAAGCCCATAGCAATTTCTTTGAGGCTACCACCGATGTTTTTGATAGTTAAAGGAGAATATTCTTCGTTGAGTGTAGATTTGCTCTTGATAAAAATGGCTGGCACCATGGCAAATAACATACAAATAACCCCCACCCATATGGCTAATTGCCGAGTGGCCACCTCAGCAGTTGGAAACCAGTCTTTGTCGTACATCACTACCCAAAACCAAGGTGCCACTACCCAGGCCCATTGTCCTATCCATTGGGCAATGGCCATTATGTTGGTACGTTCGTGAAAATCATTACTCATTTCGTAACCCATGGCTACATAAGGCACACTAAAAATCGTGAGCCCCAGATAAAACACAAAAGACCAAAGTAAAAAATAAGTAAAGTTGTAGTTAATACCGCTTCCCTTGTAAAGCTGCCACATGATAATAAAGGCCACCCCCATGACCACTGCCCCCAGGAAAACATACTGTCTCCGTCGCCCCCACTTAGATTTTGTATTGTCAGAGATAAAACCCATAATGGGGTCGGTAATAGAATCAAAAATCCGCGGAAAGAAGTAGATAACTCCCCACATCCAACCAGGAAAGCCAAGATCTTGCACGAGTACAACCATAAATATTGCGAGTACGGCAGGGAACATTTGGTTGGCTAACATGCCTACTCCGAATGCTACTTTTTGTCCAAAGGGAACTTTGCTACTTGTAGTTGTTTCCATTTTATTGTTTGTTAGGTGAGTGAGATTGGTTATGTATCATTAAGGTTTGCATGGCTTGGGCATCTATGCGCAAGTTCACTTGTTTTTCCCCCAGTTGAATACTGAGATTTTTGGCTTCCGATTCTTGATTCAACACCACCACTGCAATAGAACCATCAGGATTTTGAGCCGCAGTCACCATCAGTTTTTCGTCAGGATTGTCAAAACCTATGCGTACCGCATTGGGACGAATAAATTTGCTAAAGTGTGCCATTACATAGTACAAAGGCGTCAAATACACTTCATCGCTTTTGGGATCTACAATGATTGGCGCCACACACCAGTTCTTAAACCAGTTAGGCCCGCCTTGTTTGTCCAATACCATATTCCAGTCTATCCAGCCGTCTACGTGGTTGTTGAGACAGCCAATAATATCGCGGGCATAACGATAGGTGGGCACATACTTTGGGTGCAAGTACTTTTCTTCTTTACTGGCCCAATCCCAGCCCCAGTCGGTGGCCTCCTTGCGCCAATACCAGGCATCGTCTTTCCATTTGGGTACCTCGGCATCTACACAAGCTTCGGTTTGAATCAGATATTTATCAGGTGCTTTTTTGTGGGCATATTGCAGGGCTTTTGGGAAATAATCATAAGTACTTTCGTACCAATGAATGGCCGTGCCGTGAAAGTATTTGGAGGATTTCTCATCACGAAACATCTCGTCTACCCATTCTTGCAAGCCTGCTCGGTTTTGGTCATATCCTAATATTTTAATAGACCCGTAGCCGTCTTTTTCCAGCTTTGGCCCCAAAAAGTCCTGCACAAAATCAGTCATTTCTTTAGGAGTATATAGCATACTCTCCCAGTTGTTGCCATTGCCATGAGGTTCGTTTTCTACGGTAATGCCCCACATTTCAATCCCTTGCTTTTTGTATTCGGTAAGGTATTTTGAAAAAAACAAAGCCCAGGTTTCGCGGTATTTGGGCAATAGCTTCCCTCCTACCCATTTGTTGTTATCTTTCATCCAGGGAGGTGCGGTCCAGGGCGAGGCAATGATCTTGAACCCATCCTTAGAGATTTTTTGGGCATCTTTGATCATCGGAATCAAATCTTCCATATCTTCCTTGATGCTAAAGTCTTTCAGCTCTGTATCTGCAGTAGGTGCATAAGAATAATTGCTCAAAGAAAAATCGCAGGAATTGATATGGGTTCGGGTAAGCGAGTAGTTGGCTCCTTCTTCGCTAAAATAAGCTTTCAGGATTTTGTCACGATTTGCTTTGCTCAGCTTGTTGAGCAAGTAGGCCGAACTCTCGGTAAAAGCACCGCCAAAACCAGTAATTTTTTGAAATTTCTCCGTCGGTTTTAGCTTGATTGTAATCGCACTATCTGAAACGCTTTTTTCTTCAGCAAGCTTACTGAGCTTATTGCCTTTGGCCGAGGTCTCGTATATTTCTACTACCAGCTTCTCTGATACTTTCTCGGTACCCTCAGCATTCTCGCTTTCTTTTTCACTATTCTTTTGCGATTGGCAATTCATCATCAGTAGGCTTAATACTGCAAAAAATGCAAGGTTTAATTTTCGTTTATTGTGTAAAATTGGGTGTAGGTGTGTTTTCATTGTTAGTCTCCTATTTTTTCTAATGCCTTTTGGGGAGGCGTTTCTACTTCATTCAAAAGTTTTTTAAAATCGCCACCATAGGTTTTTTGGATCACATGGCCATCTCGCGTTAAGCCTTTAAAAGCCCCTTTATCTACCAAATCCCAAACCGCCCATTTGGCTTTTCCATCGATGGTAAAAAGGCCAAAGTGATTTTCAGAACCGCCCGGATTGGAGGAGTCTTTCCAGCTTTCGTCAAAGGCCTCGAAGTAGAAGCAAGCAATGCCGTTTTTGCTAGTCCAGTTCCTCATTTTTTGGAAGAAAACTCCAGACTTGTACTCATCGGTGGCTTTTGAGTCGGTACTACCGTACAACTCGTTGGAAAACGTTGACCAGCCAGTTTCTCCAATGTGAATTGGCTTTGAGACCCCAACACTTTTCACATACTTTTTCACCGCCTCGTATTGGTTTTTGGCATATTGTAAAGAGCGTTCCATAGCAGCTTCAATCTGCTTCTCTTTTGATTGCTTGGCTTCTTCGTCGTTTATTCCCCAAAAAACCGGGTTGTAGTGAGTGTCGTGCATAGGGTAAGTATGCATAGAAATGTAATCCACCGCTTTGATGAGTTCTTTCAGGGCTGGCACGTGGTACTCTGCGCCTCCACCACCCCAGGAAGCAAAATTATCGGAGCTTGTGATCCATAAATCTTTGGACAACTCTCCTTTTTGCTTTAAATCCTGAAGGTGGTTTACCCACTTGAGAATGATATCAGGCTGTACATAATAGGCAGTGGCCCATTTGACCATGGCTTCGTTTCCTACAGCAATGATTTTTATAATACCTGGGTATTTTTTGGCCAACTCCACTGCTCTTGCTATTTCAGTAGCATTTCTTTCGCTTTCCTCATTGTGGTTGGGTTCAAACCCAGTCCAGGCATTTTTACAATCAATCCACGCCCCCAGCATCACATACATTTCAAACTTTGGAATCTCACGATCTAGCTCGTCTATGGCTTTCAAAATATTATTGACTTGTGCCAAATGGACGTTGTAAGTTCTAATGAGCCGTATCCCCATTGCCCAGAGGATTTTCATATCCTCTTTGAGTTGTGTAACTGTAGGCTGTACTCTGCGACTTTGGGTACGGTACCCTCCATAAGATATGGCAGGATAATCGGGGTTTCCTAATAGTTGTGCAGCGGTTATGTTTCTTCTTGTTTGGTTCATGGTACTACAAGATTGCGTGGTAATGATGACTAAAAGGAGTGCTAATATTTCTGATAAACTTTTCATGATTTCGCTTTTTAGGTCCAATAGTCGATGGTTCAATGCTGTTTCCTTAAGGGTTTCAAGCCAACGAGTGTATGGACTATCAAATCAATTTCTCATCATTTACTTTCACTTTTATCAAGCTTATTTTTCCATTCCGCTTAAACATATTGGCGGAGTCTTCTTCGTTCAAAAATGACTGTTTGTATTCTTTTGGGGTGAGTTGTCCATTAAACACTTCAATGCCTTCTTCATCGGCTATTTCATAAATCACTGGTACTTTGCATTTCGTGAACAACAAGGCATTTTTAGGAATTTTGATTTCCTGTTTTTTGCCATTTACATCAAAAAAATCAACCGTTTTTTCTTCTGATAAGAATTCCTCTTTTCGCAATATTTGAGGTTGGAAATGAAGCTTACCATCTTTGGCAAACACGCCCAGTTCGCCAAAGCGACTCAAAATGTCTTCCTTTACTTGCCCCGTCATACCAGGTTGTTGGGCACCTTTGTCGGATGGGGTATGAGAATAAGGCGTGATAGGAAAAGCTCCATACAATTCGGGCGATTTGTGCACCCCAATACCATCGTTGATTTGGTAATAATGGGTGACAAGTTGCTGGATGGTTTCTTTATCTGCTTCTTGGGCAATGGCTTGCAAACAAGTTTCTTTCACTGCCAACAACAGCTTAGAAACCATATGCCAATAAATAGAACCCAAGCCCTCGTAGCCATAAAAAGTACCCGATCTCCCAGTAAACTCTTTGTGGTTGAAAACCTCTTCGAAAACACTGAGTACCAACGCTTTGTCATCGTTTACCAGGGATTGATATTGCGCATCCAACTCACCCAATGCCTCACTTAAATCATTGGCATTTTTGAAGCTTCCATTGAAATGATAATTTCCTTTTACGTCTTTTTCGGCAATCGCAGGATTTCCATGCGCTAATAAATTTGTCAATAGCGCTGATTGCTCAAATAAGTCTTTGGGAATATTATTTCGCTGTAAAAAGCCTGGCAGATTTTTATTGGGGTATAAAATATAACTGTTTTGGTCTGGTCGGTACAGGGCACTGCTGCGTAACGCATCCAGCACTTGTAAACTCTCCTTGGCAGAAAGATAACCCGCACTCAAAACCGCTACCTGCCCCTCCAGCATTTCGCTCAAATGCGTAACTTTAATCCCGTTTTCCTCATAGCTCATGAGGTTGTAGGCATGATACAAATGATCTTCGCGCTTGTTGGCATTGATAGAGTGCTCCAAAAACTCAAGAGCAGTTGTAATAAACCCCGATAAGTCCTCGGTAGAAATGGCTTGCTTCTGCCCACTAAAACCTCGCTGATAAACTTGGTTTCGATACAGGCTCGCTGCATTGCCTAGCTCATCAGTGATTTTCTTTCTTGTGGCATCGTTTAGCGATATGGCAAGCACCGAAACATACTTGGCAAAAATGGCCGACATTTGCTCAAAAAGCGTCTGTAGCTCCGATGAAACCTCTATTTCCTGAGCTTCTGCGTTTTGCAAAATCGCCTGGAAAAACTTCAGGAATCTTCGGAGGTAATACAAGGTAACCATCGAAACTCCATTGCCTACCAACGCATTGTTGGCATCGTTCCACTCAGGTCTTTGGGTGTTCATCCAAATACCACCTTCGGGGATAAAATTGGATAACTTGCTCAGCAAGGTGGCCAGAATTTTTTCGGCAAAATTTACCCGATGTATTTCATTGGCTTTGTTTACAAGCAAGGCACCATCTGCTCCAATTGCTTTAATCCGCTTTTGTATTTGGGCTTCATTGTCATCCGCAAATACAATCGTGTCCTTAGGATTTTTTACAATATCTGAGTAAGGTTTGATCTCGTAAGGTACATTGGCATATACAAAATCATTTTTGCTCAAAAGATTCTTAATTGTACCAGACTTTTGCTGCTCAGCAAACTCTAAAAACTTAAGTAAATAAATAATTTGGTGATCGCCCCAGTACCCAATGTATGACCAAGGATTGTCAGGTTCAATAGTCTCCCAATCAAAGCCGTCTTTAGTCACCCGATAAGGATTGTAACCATCAAAAGTAGAGGCATTCAAAAACCGATAAATCATCCCCTCGATAAAGCCAGGGTAAGAATGCACCAACGCTTCCCAGTTTTGAAATATGTCGCGCCAGTTGCCCTGATAATCCAAAATTTTCGAACCATCAATTTCATTATTGGTATTGATAGAAAATTGGTTCCAGGGGCGGCTTGGATCACCATGTCGTCGGCTAAATTTCAAAGGCAGGTATTCGATAGCCAATCGTATAAAATCAGGATTGGCCGATTGTTGAGCGATATTTTTTAGCTCAAAAGCCGAAAAAGCCTCAGGCAGTTGACTAAGAGAGTTTTGAGCAGCTTCAAAAACGCTTTTATTGGCTTTTTTCAGGTAGACTTCAAAGTCTTGCTTTTCTATTTGATAATTATCATCAAAAATCCCCCCTCGCATTATGTTAAACAACACATTGGAGAAGTGTCGAGCATCTTTGAGATCATCAGCCGTATATTGCAAAGCATCTGCACTGGCGTTTAGTTCAGTCAAACGGGCAGTACCTTCTTCTATGTTTTGAAGCACCTTATCGGCAAATTGCTCATCATTTTTGATCTGTTCGTTGAGCGCTACCACCGCCGATTGGGTTTGGTTTACATTGGCTACAATCATCCAATGTGCGTCTTTACCCGCTTCCAATGTGCAGTTGCTCGCTACAAAATAGGCACCTTTTTCTCCTTTTATATCCGCTTCCTGAGCAATGTTATTTCCCTTTCTAAATTGTTGAAGTTGCAAAGAGGAAAGCAAATAAACTGGATTTTGCAAACCCAGACTCCAGGCAATGTTCGTTTTCAACGCTTCGCTTGGTTCTGCCTTATCTACAATAATGGCACTCAAAGCAAACAAGGCCAATCCCGTTTCGGGCACCAACTCAGAGCGCTTGTAGGCATCGGCCAGATTACTTGTTCTGGTTTGCAAATCACTTGGTACCCCGTAAGGCATCAGGTTCTGCAAACCATCTACAAAAGCTATTTCCAGCGTTTCGTCAGAAAGGTTTACCAGTTTTGATTGCTTTACAAAACCATAAAGATTGCTGGTATTCCATTCGTATTGAAAGCCTAGCCCAATGTCATGATTGATTTCTTCAAAAATGACTTTGTTGCCAAACCTATTCTGATAAAGATTTCTGGTAATCTCAAAACTTCCTTCACTGCGAATAGAAAAAGGCTCCCACAACACCTTTTTCCCATTTTTTTGAACCCGAAGGATAGTTTTGCTTCCAGTAACCTCAGCCGTATCGGTTATTTTATCATCAGTATAATAGGGAAATAAGGACAGTTCAGGATTTTTTCTTCCTGCGCTTATCCCACCATTGCTCGAGACAAACAACCAGTGGTTAGAGTCGCTCACAATACTCATAAAAAATGGACGCATCAAGTGGGCGTCAGGGATTTTATAAAAAATCTCTCCATTCATCACAATGCTTTGTAATGTATCCATTGCTGTGTTATTTTTTGCTTTTTTTAAATAAGAAACAAGAAATCTTTAGAAGGAAGCCATACGAAGTCGTCTCCCCATTTTAGCGAGTTATTTTATCCCTGTAGCAGTGTTTAAGAGAACCACACCTACCAGGGAGAAGCTTTTAAAGATCAGTGTTATTTGAAAATCGGTTATGCAAACCTGACAAATTGGGTGTTCAGAATTAGTGATTTCTTCCCGTGTTGTTATTGAAGTCGTCAGTACTCCAACTAAACTCCTCCTAGCCTCCTCAAAAGGGAGGAACGTTACTCGCAGCAGTTTGTCCGCGACTGTTTCTCCCCCTGGGGGAGAGTTAGAGAGGCTTTTGTTAGTAGTTACCAACTTTCATTCGTGAAACATTGAAAGGCTTCAAAAATGCGGGGAACTTTTTAAACCCTGAACACCCTACCCAACAGGCTTCAGCAACCTGTCAGGTCTGTTTGTGTTGCAAGACTATTTCTGCTTATACACCCTTACATAATCTATAAGCATAGATTGTGGAAAAGGAGTACCAGTGACAGGAAAGCCCACAAAGGTTCCACCTACGGCTACATTGAATATCAGGAAAAATGGTTGGTTGTATACCCATTCCCCAGTAACATCAGAAGGCGTTACTCTTTTGTACAGAAAACCATTCACAAAAAAGTCGATATAGTCTGCTCCCCACTCTATGGCATAAATGAAAAAATCGGAATCAAAGCGACTGTCGGCAATTGAATAAGGTTTGGTAATGGCATCTCCGGCAGAATAGCCAGGGCCATGCACACTACCATAGGTAATGGCTGACTGTTGGCCTTTTTGCTCCATGATATCAATCTCGCCACACTGTGGCCAGCCTACCTGATCTATATTACTACCCAGCATCCAGAATGCAGGCCATATACCTGGCCCGGTAGGGGTTTTTATTCTGGCTTCAATACGACCATATTGTTGCTCAAACAATCCCTGGGTTTTTACCCTTGCTGAGGTATAACTTGGGCCTGTATTGCGAATGGCTGTAATAGCCAGGTTGCCGTTACCATCTAAAGCCACATTGGTAGGATCTTGGGTGTAAGACTGGAATTCGCCATTGCCCCAGCCATTGGTACCAGTGCCCAGGTCATAAGTCCATTTTGAGGCATCGGGTGATGCACCAGCAGTACCTTCAAATTCATCGCTCCATACAAGCTCATAGTCTCTATTGGGTACAGTTTGCACTGCGTCTACATCGCAGCCACTCATCATGGCGGTACCACAAAGTGCGATGATGGCAAATAATATATGTTTGATTTTAAGAATATTCATGAGAAAGGTTGTGATTATAAAGTGACGCATTCGCAATCATTGACTGTTTTGAACACGTCACTAGGCCAAACTAATTTATTGAGTTACTTTCTGAAGAAAATGTTATCCAGGTAGATGTTTGCACCACCTGCGGCTCCTTCATTGTCAAACTTCATTTGAAGTATCTGAGTAAGGTCTACTGGAGATGGGAATGCTGTCAGAGGAATGTCCACACTATTCCAACCAGCCACAGTAGGCACGGTCAGGCTATAAGGTTTTTCGTTAGGAGGACTTATAATAAACACCCTTAGCTTGGTAGCATCTCCTGAGTAAAAATCAAGGTGTAAGTAGTTATAACCTGATACATCTTGTGCACTGGCAAACTGGGTTCCCTGATAGTTGAAATTGGCATAATGTAAGGTATTGTTTCCAGCAATAGGTGTTTGGGTTACCGCTGTATTTTGTCCCCAATTAGGGTTAAAATCAGTACCAGCAATATCGGTGTATGCATCACTAAAAACAGAGAGTACATCTGCTGCGGCAAACGTAGGAGTTGGTGCAGCCGTAGTAGGCACAACGGGAAGCTTCCAGAAATAAATATTATCCAGATAAATATCACCCCCAGTGCCTCCATCAAACTTCATTTGGACGATGTCAGTCAGGCTCACTCCTGTTCCGGTAAATTCTGTCAATGGAATGTCTACACTGTTCCAGCCAGAAGTAGGCACCGTAAGGCTATAAGATTTTTCAACTGGGCCAGAACTTATCAGGAACACATTTAAGGTAGTGGCATTGGTAGTGTAGTAGTCGAGGTGTAGAGAGCGATAAGCCGATACATCCTGGCTGCTTCCTAACTGGATGCCTTGATAGTTGAAATTGGCATAATGTAGCGTGTTATTTCCTCCAATAGAAGTTTGGGTAGCTACGGTGTTCTGGCCCCAGTTCGGGTTATAGTCAGTACCCGCAACATCGGTGTAAGTATCACTAAAAACAGAGATCACATCACCCGCATCGTTGGTAGGAGCTGTTGCACCATTGGGCGGAGTGACTGGCTCCCGATAGAAATAGATATTGTCTACATACATATTAGGCAGTGTACCAGAAAATACCATTTGCGCCAGGTTTGCTCTAGTGGTAAGATTGGTAAAGTCGGTGAGTTTAATATCTAATCTGACCCAGTTTTCAGACGATAGCGAAGCACTACTAATAGTTACTTCATGCTCTTTATCATCGTCTCCTCCAAATACTCCATTGGCCCCAAAGTCAATTAACTTTATTTTAAACTCGCTGCCTGCTACAATAGGGTCTGGAGTCCAAATGTCTATATGCATGGTGCTCATTGCAGATATATTCACCGTAGGATTTGCAAATTCAATCCCTACAAAGTTCAAGCTACGGTAGCGTATCACATCATCACCTTCTACCTGAATAAAAGATTCTTCGGCAGTAGAGAATTGCCAACGGGTATTCCAGGTACCTATAGTCTGATTGGTATACGCATTACTATACAGCGAAACCACATCAATGGCATCTCGGGTAGCAGGCACAGTAGCTTTGGCAGTAGGTGCTACAGGTGCACCAATAGAGGTAATTTGGATAGAACCAGTGGCTGTCTTGTCGCCGATATTGGCAGTAATAGTAGCCGTACCTGCATTTACAATCGATACTACACCTTTTTCGTCTACTCCCGCCACGCTGGCATCAGACGAACTAAATGTGAAATAGTTTTGCGAAGCGTTCACCGTTCTACTCACCCCAGTAGGCAAAGTGGCTGTTGCCTGAAAACCAGTAATCGTAATTTTATCTCCAGTTTCGGCTTTATCATTTACCTGATCTTGTCCGCCTAAAATTACCCCAGTTACATTCCCCAGATCGCCCAGGTTCTCATATTTTACTTCATCAATCCAAAAAGTAAAACCCTTGTTATCTATTGGGCCTGCGGCATAATACAGTAAGCCTTTTTCTCCAGTGAGTTTAGAAGGATCAGGAATTGGGATGATTACTTTTTGCCAGTTGGTATTTACCGATAAGCCAGCCAATGTAGTCACGTATTTATTTTCGCCTAAATCGTTGCCAAAACCCAGTTCGCCAATGGTGGCTGATTGGGTGGCTTTTATGAAAAACGTGAGTGCGTTATAACCTGATAAGTTTCTTCCGCTTCCACTAAAAAATACTCCTCCGGCAAAAGCACCACTAGGGCTATCCGAGTCTGGTACCGCAAATCGCATAGATTGGGTAGATCCATTGTAGGTTACTTCTTTATCTACCTGAAAGGCAGTTACATCTGAACCTCCAAAAGCGGCATAATTTAAATCACCCGTAAAGTCATCTATAAAAACCTCTGCAGTATTGGGAAAAGAAAGAGGTTGCAAGTCTTCTAATTTTCTCTCTTGGCAGCCTACAAAACCCAGCATAAGGAGCAAGCTCAAAAGAGCGAATTTTATTTTGTTTATTGATTGTTTACTTTTCATAATTATAAAAAGATTTTTTTGTACTTTTTTTATTAGTGGTTTGTGCTACCTAATTGTTGATGTTTATCTGAATGTAAGTTCGAAGCTCCCATTCGTTACCGTTTGGAAAACCAATGGCAGTAGGATCTGGTACAAATTCACCCGCAGCATTGATTGTTTGTATAGGTGAGTATCGGTTGGAGTACTGATCAAGGGTACGATAAGTAGCTCTTACGCCTAATCGGGTACCAGGTAGGATAAACCAGTCAGGCTTGCCTATTTCTACCGAAAGGTCAGCGATTAGCTGTACCGGGAAAGTAAGGTTAAAGTCACGGTGATAGTCAAAAGGTCCCCAGTCATTGAACCTGGCAATGGTGATTAAGCGGGTTCTTTTGTAAATCGTGCGTAAATCAATTCCATAGCGCTCAATTGTGCGGGTGTTGTCTCCATTGGCTTGTCCGTTACCTCCATATAGATTGGCAATAAACCCAAGCTGAGGACTTAGCTTAGATACAATTCTTGTATTAATCTCCCACAAGTCTTGAGCGGGTACCGAACCAGGAAAAACAAAGGTGGTTCTACCATTTCCTAAAATACCAATGGCGGCATCTTGCACTGTAGGTAAGTGACGATACACAAAACCAGCACTCATCGCAAATTTTGCATCTTCGGTACGGTCGCTATCCCAGGCATACATCCAGGTAGCAGGTGTTGGGTCCCAGGTAAGTAATAATTCACCCGCCATTGTTTCACGATTGCCTCTTACTGAGAAAGGATCGTCTAAGATGTTGCGTGAACGAACTGGGGCTGCCATTGTAGCCGGGATGGGGCCTTCCAATGGTTTTTGGTATAAAAAGTTAGGAGCAATCTGAAGCTTGCCTACATTTACCGCAAAACCACTCAATACATTGTACATATTGCCACTACCGATGTCTCTCAATTTCCACCCGGTAATGGTTTGGGTTTGGTCTACTCCTCCGTTAGCTACCAGCCCCATATAAGAAGCCAGTCCATACCATTGTATTGGCCCGATGGCATAGGTCAATTTTATCTTACCACCAAAGTTATCGGTGCTTCTGATTTGATCCTGAAACACCTCGTTGTTTCTCATAAGTTGGAAATTTCTTCCATTAAGTGGTTGTCCGCCCCATAGTCCACCAATGTTGAAAGTAAATCGCTCAAACTTTCTGGAAATGGTCAAAGAGGCTCTTCTTGTTTTAGGCACAGGTACCGCAAACGAACTCTGTAGGTTGTTTCGTTGAGTGATGTCTTCGTGGAATATACCTGTAATGTCAAACTTGGCTACCTTGCGGCTATATTTTACCAAAACCGCTGGGTTGGCTCCCCACCAAAGTTCAGGGCCAAAGGCTACTTTCAATCCTTTGATTACTTTCTTGCCTTCTATTTCAAAGCCGAAAGGTGCATTACCGTTGTATATGTCTATGTTTGGGCCGTAGTTGGCTTCGGGGTAAAGTCCAAAGAAATCGCCTTCGTATCCCCAGTGGTAATGTCCCGTACGGTAGAACCCAGTCAATTTAAAATCTTTGGCATCCCAGGTATAGCTTGCCCGATACAGTTGTACTCTATTACCCGCGTTGATTTGTTGTGGGCCATTGTTGGTCGTATTTACCGTGATTGGTCGGCCTCTATTTTCATAAAAGACTTCATCAATGGGGTTTAAGGCTACATTACCCAATACGTTGAATTGTACGTTGGCTTTCATATTAGGCGCAGGACGTGCCGTAACTCCCACATTAAAAGACTGCATATGGTCAAATCCCTGATTTGAAGGAAAAGTGGTACTATTTGGATTGGCTGCCTCTGGCGTAGTAATCAAGCTACCACCTGTGTAGAAAGTGCTAAAGTTTGCCTGTAAATCACTCAGGTATAATTTACCCTTGTCCTTGGCTTCCAACGCTGCTTTGTCTCCTCTGGCTCTCAAGGCTGCATCGGCCACTGAAATGTTGTCTAACAATCCAAGATTTTGTGGGCCATTACCTCTATAAGGATTAAAGGTGTGTACCTCTTTGAGTGCATAATAAGCTGCCCTTGGGTATAGTTCATAAGTTCCTCTTTCGTTGGTGCGTCCTTTGGCACAAATCCCAAACCACTCTTCGTTCATATTATTCTCCCCCTCTTTAAAGTCATTGGTGTATCCACCGTTTGGCCAGGAAGCAGTTACATCGTGTTCGTCAAGGTTTACGGTTTGTCCGGTTTTCCACCAGCCATCGCTAAATTGGAAAGTAAAACCACCCAATGAGTTTCCGTTTTTGCCCATACCTGAAGCATTGGAATAAATGTGCTTCCAGTTGCTTACCAATATTTTAGCCTGATACTCTTGATCTTCTTTGTTGGCAATGGCGTTGTAGGCATCGGTACCAAACTCGGTAAGTACTACAGGTTTATTAAATTCTTTTTTTACACGATCATACAAATCGGTGAAAGTAGCGCCACGATAAACATTGATACCAAGTATGTCAATGTCTTTACATTCTTGCGCTATGATGTCAAGAAAAAGTAAGTCTCCGTTACAAATGGCTATTGGATGCTTGGTACTAACAGCTTTCATTGCTTTCACGCCCTCATTGAAGAGCTTGTACATATGATAAGCATCTTTGGTGGACTTGCGATCTTTAATAGGAATGGCCTCGGTTTCGGCTCCTCTCCAAAACAATCCGTAGTTGTTCTCATTCCCCAACAAAAACAACAATATCCCTGGGGTATTTTGATACTCACGCACCATAGCCGTGGTTTCTTTCACTAATAAGTCCTTTACCAATGGATTGGAGTAATCGGTGTTGGGAAACCACTTTCCCCCCAGCGTAAGGCCATATCGGCCAAATGCGTGGTTGAGCATGGTATAAATACCATACTTTTCATAAATGTATCTTATCCATTTGGCAGGAACGCCCGTGTACATACGGACAGTATTTACGCCCATATTTTTCAACAAAGGCATTTCATAGTCAAGGGCCGCCCTTACAAGGTCATCGGGCTGTTTCCACAAACTATAATTAAAATTGGTACCGACAGGAAAATAGTCCCAGTTCATACCATTGATAAAAAAAGGTTTGTTACCGACTTCCAGCCTGAATCCATCGGCTGTCTGCTTGACAGCAACGCTTTGCTGTTGTGCGGTTGCACCCAGAAAGCTCATAAAGAGGAAGATTAGGAGTGTAGTAATTTTTTTCACGATAGTACATTTTATAATTGGACAATTATTTAGGCTGATATACAAGTGAAGCAAGACTCTATTATGTGAGTTCCTTGTGCTTATGCGCTTACCTGTATCAAAACAAGATTGAGAATAAAGATGAATTCTATGTTTAACAGGAGAGTTATACTTTTTGAAGAGGGATTATCACTCCTATTAAGAAAATCACAATCTTTATTAAAAAAGTTGTAAACAAAATTGCTAAACCATTGCTTATACTTCAAAAAAACGACTACATCACTACTACTACAAGCTCAAAAAAATGTACGTTTACGCTTAGTATGGACACATCAACACTACATCAATTGAGATATTTTGGTCTAAACCGCCTTTTTTCAGGAAAAACTCTCCTGTTTTTTTTAGGGGTATTTTTATACAGTTTGGTGGGAGTTTCACAAGGGTTGATTAGCCAAATTGAGGTGACAAGTTTTACTCGGAACAAGTACGAAGCGGGGACTCAAAACTGGGCAATCACTCAAGATGCTAATAACCGTATATACATTGCCAATAATGAAGGGCTTTTGGTTTATAGTGGAACCAATTGGAAGCTGTATCCAGTACCCAACAAAACCATATTACGCTCGATGCGCTTTGGGTCGGAAGGGAAACTATATGTGGGGGCTCAAGATGAGCTGGGGTATTTTGCGCCTGATAAAGTAGGTAGGCTTCAGTTTACTTCTTTAAAGGGTTCATTGCCTGCGCCAGACCAACACTTTACAGATGTATGGCAACTTGAAGTGAACAACAAAGACGTTTTTTTCAGAACAAATGCCAAGATTTTTAAACTCAGTGGTGGAAAATTCACAGTATATCAGGCAAAGTCTACGTGGTTATCTTTACACAAGCACCAAGGACAAATACTAGCCCATGACAAGCAGTCGGGGTTGCTCATTCATCAAAATAACCAATGGCAACCATTTATTGCAAAGGATTCGTTGCCACCCAATTTTATCATTACGGATATTATCAATTACCAAAAAGGTATTAGTCTAGTCAGCACGATTAATAATGGCCTGTATTTACTGAAGCAAAATAAACTCACCCCCTTTAAGCTAAAATCTACCAAAATCAATCCCAATCAGCACTTCACCTCTTTATCTGTGCTAGATGACAAAGCATTTTTGGTGGGTACTTATTTCAATGGTATATACCGAATATCGCCACAAGGGCTTGTACTCGAAAATATTGCTTCTAAAAATGGGATGCCCAATAATACGGTGCGTTGCCTTTTCAAGGATACCCACAATAATGTATGGGCAGGATTAGATAACGGGGTAGCTTTTTTTACTTACAATCACGCCATTCAATTGATCAACCCGCCAGTATTTAATAATGGCGTAGGTTATGATGCAAAGGTATTGAACAATGATTTGTATTTTGCTCTTTCTACTGGCCTTATGCGGCTTCCGGTGCAATCTGCTGCCAATCTGAGTGCCATTGCCCAAGAACCCGAAACCATCATGGAAGGATTGACCTGGAACTTGTCTACCATCAATAATCAACTGTTGGCAGGAAGGGATGATGGTTTATTTGCGATTAAAAACCAGCAAGCAAATCCCGTTACACAGTCTACTGGTTATTGGGCTAGTCGTCCTATCCAACAAACCTCACCACTTAAGGTAATTGCGGGTAATTATTTAGGGATTCATTTTCTGGAAATGAATAATGAAAGTTTCACGAATATAGGTTCTTTAAAAAACTTTAAAGAATCCAGTCGTTATATAGAGATTGATGAAAATGGCATATGGGTGTCGCACCCTTACCGGGGGGTATATAGAATTAGTCCACCCGATAAATCTACCGCCAATAAAAAGATCAAGCTGTTTTCACAAAAAAACGGGTTGCCTTCTGATCTGGACAATCATGTATTTAAGATAAAAGGAAAGATTGTTTTTGCTACTCCCCAAGGCATTTATGAATATGTGGCCGCTAAAGACACCATTTTAAAATCTAAAGCCTATGCAGAAATTCTGGATGACAGACCTATTCGCTATATGAAAGAGGATGCCAAGGGTAATATTTGGTTTGTACAGAAGAAAATGCTGGGTGTGGTAGATTTTAGCGCGATAAAACCAGTCATACATTATATTCCAGAGCTAAAAAATAAAATCGTTAGTGGATTTGAAAATATTTTCCCCTATGACAATCGTAACATTTTGGTGGGAGGAGAACCAGGTTTTTATCACATTAACTATGAACAGTACCTAGAAAACATCAAGCCCTTTTCGGCGTATGTTTCGCAGGTAAAAACATCGGGCGTGGTGGATAGTGTGCTTTTTGGTGGCTATGTGTTTAGCAGCGACACTAACCGAGCAAAGATAAAGATTCCCTATAAGCTCAATTCGCTTCTTTTTTCTTATGCGGCTTATTTGTACGGCCAAACGGCAGGTATAGAGTACAGCCACTATCTGGAGGGGTTTGACAGGGACTGGAGCAATTGGGACAGCAACCCTACAAAGGAATATACCAACTTACCAGCAGGCACTTATACATTTAAGGTAAAAGCCAGAAAAAGCCCTTCGCACGAATCTGCTATCTATCAATTTACTTTTTCTATCACTCCTCCCTGGTATCAAACCATTTGGGCTTATATATGCTATGGGCTTCTGTTTGTAGGTTTGTTGTTTGCTGTATCGAAATATCAGGCCAGAAGACAAAGGAAAAAGCAAGAAGCCAAACGGCTCGCTGATCGTAAAAAATTTGAAGAAGAACAAAGACAACTCGCCTATCAACATCAGCTTGAACAAGCAGAATCTGAAAAAGAAATCATCCATTTGCGTAATGAAAAGCTGGATGCCGAAATAAAACATAAAAACGCGGAACTGGCCAGTGCCACCATGCACCTGGTACAGAAAAAAGAATTGGTATTAAAGCTGCAAAAAGAGCTCAAGCAGCTCCAGAAAAACACTAAAATCGGGGATAATAATGGGGAGCTTAAGCAATTACTCAAGGCTTTGGCCGAAGAGCAAAAATTGGATGATGAATGGGACAACTTTTTCCGGCACTTCAACGGTGTGCACGGAGATTTTTTAAATATTCTGAAAAAGAAATTCCCTACACTCAACCCTCATTATCTTCGTCTTTGTGCTTACTTGCGTATGAATTTGAGCAGTAAAGAAATTGCTCCTTTGATGGGTATCTCGCTTCGTGGGGTAGAAATTAACCGTTATCGCCTTAGAAAAAAGCTAGACTTACCTACCGAGGCCAATCTTATTGAGTATTTGATGAATATAGAAAGGGAAAAAGATGGGTAATGTTTACACCTGACAGATTTTGAAAACCTGTCAGGTGTAGATTATACTATTTTTAAAACGCCTCAAATACGCTGATAAGCACTTTTATGATTTACTAAACTTCACTTTCCACAAGCTCTCTATGCTTTCCAAAGACTTGCCTTTGGTTTCGGGAATGTACTTGAGGGTAAAACCTATAATCACCAGAATAAAAGCTATGAAAATGTAGTAAGGCAACGACCCGTGCCACATGCCTTGTAAATTAGTATCACTTTCCATTACGACTGGGAAACTTTGCGACACTAAATAATTGGCTGCCCATTGAAAAGCCACGGCCAACGACATGCCCAATGCCCGAATAGATCCTGGAAACATTTCTGAAAGCACCACCCATACAATGGGCCCCATAGACATGGCAAACGAACCAATGAACATCAGAATACCAATGAGTGAAACAATACCTGTTTGCTGCATTTGCAAGGAAATGGCTAGCAATGTAAAGCCTACCAACATTCCAAGCGAACCCACAATCACTAATGGTTTTCTACCCCAGCGATCTACAGTAAACATCGCCAGAACCGTAAAAATTACATTGACAGCAGCCAGCATAATTTGCTGAGCCAGTACATCTTCTTGGCCAAAACCCAGTGCTTTTTCAAAAATATCGGCTCCATAATACAACACCGCATTGATGCCAGTAAATTGCTGGAGTACCGAAAACACTACCCCAATTAAGATAATCGGTAAAAAAACACCCTTCAGCGCCTGATTGAGCTTCAGCCCTTTGTCTTCATGAATAGATTCTTTGATGTTTTCGAGTTCCACCTTTGCCACCTCAGGACTCTGTACCCCTTCCAGTACTTTTTGGGCCTCGTCGTACCTGCCCTGGAGGCACAGCCAACGGGGGCTTTTGGGTACAAAAAATAAGAGCACTAAAAACAACAAACAAGGAACCAGCTCCGACCAAAACATCACTCGCCAACCATAATTGGTGTTATGCTCAGGGCTATTACCTGCTCCAATAAAATAGGTGGCAATGAATACCAGAAAGAAGCCCATTACAATGGCCATTTGATAAAACGTCACCATTTGGCCTCGTTTATTGGCAGGTGATAGTTCGGCAATATAAGTGGGGGCATTCATTGAGGCTACGCCTATACCTAATCCTCCAATGATTCTAAATACGACTAATAATGACACCGACTCAGGCAAAAAACTGGGCAAACCTGACCCCCAGGCCGATATGGTAAACAAAATGGCAGAAATGATGAGTGAAAACTTTCTACCATACTTTTTGCTCACATAGCCTGCAATCAATGCGCCTACAAAGCAGCCCAATAGGGCACTACCCACTACCCAGCCTTTAGCGGCGGGGTTGAGTTCAAAATATTTACTAAAATAAAATTGGGTGCCATTAATCACCCCAGTATCATAGCCAAATAAAAAACCTCCCAAGGCTGCTACAATACTTATATAGATGAGTCTAAATTGATACTTCCGCTCGTTCATGTCTTTTAATCAGTTGTGTAGTATAATTTGGTTTAAGTAGTAAGTCAAAATTACCTATACCCTATTGCTGAATGGCTATATGGTTCCGCGATGCCCAGTTATTTTATTAAAAAAGGCCATATAACAATAAAACCATTTAACCGTATTTAATTTTGCACAGGTACTTACAAGTATTACTTCAACTCTAGCTCTCCAAAAACTCCGGCATCGATCCAGCCACGGTTTTTATCTTTTCCTTTTATCTCTACTGATCCAATAAAGTTCTCTCGTTCTTTACTGCGATCGTTGTCGCAATAAGCTACCGCAAAGCCTAGTTTTTTACCTTTCTTAAGGGAAACCTTTGGATTATCAGCTGCTCCATCTTTGTAGCGATCGTTATACACCGTAATCGCCAGTTCCCACACATAAGTATCGCCCTGTTGGCTTCTTTTCACCTCCACGTGATCGTTGTAAAAAGTTTCGTCTTTGTTAGGGTTGATATCTACCACCTTATAATCAGTGGCTATATGATAAGCAAAGGCATTGTGGCTATACTGGTGGTTGCCCCCTGAATTGTCTTCATCCAGAAAAACCTCCAGGCAATCGTCGTCCCAGTAAAAAGCCAACGGATCTTTGTGTACATCCATCAAAACATCATCTTTGACCTCTACCAACATATATAGCTTGTTGTCCTTATCTGACCAAACCACTTTATATCGTCCTTCAAAATCACCTTTTGTGAGTGGCTTACCCAGCCAAAGTTGGTCAATGGGATACCATTTTGCTTGCTGCCAACAGGCATCTTTGTCTAATCCATCTACAGTGGGCACTTCTTTCGCCTGCACAGCTACAAATTGTTCACGCTTACTCTGGGTATTACAGCTATATAATATCACAGAAATTAGACAAAGTCCTGCGGCTTTGATTGTTTTGTGGTAAATGTTTTTCATCAGTTTATTTTAGTTGATATACTCTTATATAATCAATTTCCATTTTTTGAGGAAAGATACTATCGTCTACTCCCTGGGCTCCTCCCCAACTGCCTCCTACTGCAATGTTGAGCAGCAAATGAAAGCGTTTGTCAAAAGGCCAGACAGCAAAACCACCACCTTCGTTTCGGAAGGTGAAATAGGCTTCTCCATCTACAAAAGTTTTGATTTCGTTTTGGGTCCATTCCATCGAGTACACGTGAAACTCAGAAGTAGCATCGTTTATCCTAATAGAAGCTCCTTTTTGGGTATTGATAGAATGATGGTAGGCTTTGGTGTGCACAGTGCCATGCACTACTCCTTCTTCGTAACCTACGTGCTCCATGATGTCAATTTCTCCGCTATCGGGCCAACCACCATATTGCCAATCAGTAGGCAACATCCATATAGCAGGCCAGGTACCTCGGCCAGCAGGTAACTTTGCTTTTACCTCTACTTTGCCATAAAGCCAATCACCCTTGGTTTTCGATACCAGGCGAGCTGAGGTATATTTCATTCCACCAAAATCTTCTTTGATGGCCTCAATGATCAAATGACCATTTGCTACCCGAGCATTGTTTGTTCTTTTCTCAGTATAGTACTGTAGCTCCTGATTGCCCCAACCACTGCCTCCTACGTCGTAGCTCCACCTTTCGGCATCAGGCAAACCTGTATAGTCAAACTCATCAGACCACACCAATTCCCAGGCTTTGTCTGGAATGGTAGTGATTGCGCCTTGGGTAATGCCATCTGAAGAATTACAGGACACAACTACCCCAAGGCACAAAGCATAAAATATATTTCTGAGCATAGTAAACGTGTATTGTGGTTAGTCAATGGTTGAATGGTCTTTTTGCTTGAATTAACACGACCACCCAACCATTTAGCAATGCTTCCCTCGTTTTTATGCTTTTTAATCAATCAACTCAAAAGTGGCCTCTTTCAAGTCTGCTGAGTTGGTTCCTACAAAAATTTTGAACTGCCCCGCTTCCGCACCAAACGACATATCTTTACGATAGAATGAGAAGTCTTTTTTGGTAAGTTGAAACTGCACTTTTTTGCTTTCTCCTGGCTTCAGCATAATTTTCTTAAAACCCTTCAATTCCTTTACCGGACGAGTTACGCTTCCTATTAAGTCTCTGATATACAGTTGCACAACTTCTTCTCCAGCACGTTTCCCAGTGTTTTTTACTTGGATAGAAAGATTGAGCGTTTCGTTTATTTTCATTTGCTTCTTGTCCAACATTACTTTCCCATACTTAAAGGTGGTATAGCTCAATCCATATCCAAAAGGATACAAAGGGGTATTTGGTACATCACGGTATTTAGAAAGGTATATTCTTCGGCTTTTGTGCTCTTTATAATCTCCTTTGTACAATCGCCCAGTATGCTTGTAATTATAATAAATCGGAATTTGGCCTACATTACGAGGAAACGTCACTGGCAATTTTCCAGAGGGATTGTAGTCGCCAAACAACACCTCGGCAATCGCATTTCCAGTTTGGGTACCCAACGTCCAGGTTTCCAAAATGGCCGGGATGTTTTTGTCTTCCCAGCTTAAGCACATGGCTCTTCCGTTGGTCAATAGCAAAACAATGGGTTTGCCCGTAGCGTGAATAGCTTTTAATAACTCTAGCTGTACACCTGGCAAGCCAATATTGGTACGAGAAGCCGCTTCACCGTTCATTACTGCACTTTCTCCCAAAGTCATCACTACTACTTCTGCTTTTTTGGCTATGTTGATAGCCTCAGCAAACTTGGCTTTGGAATCTGAATAAAAATCACAACCCTCGGCCACATATATTTTGGTCTGTTTGCTTACTTTCTTCTGAATGCCTTCCAGCATAGATACTGGCTCGTTGGAGCGGGCAAAAAACGACCAGGTCCCATTCAATTCCTGCTTATTTTTGGCAAGAGGTCCAATAAGAGCCAAACTTTTAATATCTTTTTTGAGGGGTAAAAGCTTATTTTGATTCTTTAAAAGTACAATACACCTTTTGGCAATATCCAACGCTCCCACTAAGTGCTCTTTAGACATTACATCCTTTTTTTCTCGTTCGGCATTGGTGTATTTATAAGGGTCTTCAAAGAGGCCCAACTTGTGCTTGAGTTTCAAAACTCTTCGTACCGACTTGTCCAATACTTCGGTGTTTACTTTGCCATTTTTGACAAGCCCAGGCAATACATCACGATAAAGATTGGCCTCCATATCCATATCAGTTCCTGCTTCAATCGCCATTTTGGTCACCGCTTTGTCTGACCCGCCTACACCGTGTACCTTCATCTCCAGAATAGATTGCCAATCGGATACCACCATTCCTTGAAAACCCCATTCTTTTCTCAGGATTTGATTCAGCAAAAAGTCGTTGCCAGTTGCAGGTATACCATTCAATTCATTAAAAGAGGTCATCATAGTCGCTACTCCAGCATCTACTGCTGCCTTGTAAGGAGGAAGGTAAATCTCTCGCAACATACGCTCCGACATATCCACAGTATTGTATTCGCGTCCTCCGTGGGGTGCACCATAAGCCGCAAAATGTTTTACACAAGCTGCCAAGGTGTTAGGAGCGGTAAGATCATCTCCCTGAAAACCTCGTACTCTGGCTGCTGCTACCAAAGAACCTAAATAAGGATCTTCGCCAGCACCTTCGGCAATTCTGCCCCAGCGAGGGTCACGAGTAATATCTACCATTGGCGCAAAATTGAAATTAATTCCTGCTGCGGTAGCCTCAGTAGCTGCAATTTGGGAAGAACGCTCTACTGCTTTCATATCCCAGCTAGCGGCTTCGGCCAATGGAATCGGCAATACCGTTCTAAAACCGTGGATTACATCTGCTCCAAATAACAATGGAATTTTTAGACGAGAATCTTCTACTGCTATTTTTTGCAATCTTCTTAAGTAGGCAGTGCCATGGGTATTAAAAATTCCGGTAACTCTTCCCTGACGGATCAGGTCATCAAATTTGTTGGAAGGCTTGGTATTTACTGTGGGGCCAGTGTTGATCACATCACCCACATTCAAAGAAAGCTGTCCTACCTTTTCTTTGAGCGTCATTTTATCCAAAAGCCTTTCTACTTTTTCATCTATAGATAATTCGTTATTGCCTGATACAGAAGCATTTTGAGCCTGGGTAATTCCTACGCTCAAGCTTAGTCCAAACAACAATACTAACCAGAGTTTTATGACTTTCACAATGATGGTATTTATGGTTAAAAGTTAAGATTGTTTGTGTTAAAAGAAACTATGGGATGTGTGATCCCATAGTTCAAGTTTGTAAGGTATAATGCTGGTACGTTGATATTTATACTGTCAAAATTTAATCAAAACTAATATCCAGGATTTTGTACCAGAGTACCATTGGTTACATCAATCTGAGACTGAGGAATAGGAAATAACTCATGTACTCCATCTACAAAGTTTACCCCGGTGCTTCTCATCACGTTGCCCACTGTTCCCCAGCGAATTAGGTCAAAGAAACGATGTCCTTCCAAGGCCAACTCAACTCTTCTTTCGTGGTAAATGGCATTCAATAGGTTTGGTCCGGTAGCGGTTACATCTGGTAAAATTGCGCTGTTTCCACCTCTGGCTCTGGCTCTTACCATGTTTACCGACATGCGTGCTGCGCCTTCGTTTCCGTTATGATAAGCAGCTTCAGCATGCATTAATAGAATATCAGCATATCGTAAAATTCTATCATTTCCAGGGCCGTTTAGGTGTTCGTTTTCCCCAGTAGGTACTTCGGCCATATCAATAAAAAACTTACGAGCCGCATATTGATAAGGAGGGTCCAATTTGGTAGGATCATATACCCCCCAGTCGCCTACCACATCACCTGCTTGTACCACTGTGGCTGCCAAGCGTGGGTCACCAGTTTCAAACTCATCAACCAGGTTTTGGGTAGGAATTATAAAACCCCAACCATTGAATGGCCCACGGCTACGGGTAAATACATTGCTCACGTTTCCTTCGCCTAACCAGGGAGCGCCCCAATCGCCATTAGTACCAGATCGGTATTGAATTTCAAATACAGAACCAGGGCCGTTTTCGCCTGCTTGAGTAAAGATGCTGGTATAGTCAGAAGCTAAACTATATTGACCTGAGTTGATGATGGTATTGGCTACTGCTTCAGCCTCTGCCCACTTTTTCTGGAAAACAAGTGCCTTTAACAAATAACCATTCGCAGCTCCTTTGGTAGCTCTCCCCAAATCGGCACTGGCATATTGACCTCTTTCGGGCAACACACTGGCAGCCTCGGTCAAGTCTTTCTCGATTTGTGCCCAACATTCTTCTTTGGTGTTTCTGGTAAGGTTGTATTCATTGGTTTTGAGTGGCCCCGTAATCAAAGGCACTCCTCCAAACTTAATCACCAACTCGTAGTAATAATAACCTCTCAAAAACTTCGCTTCCGCTAAAAGCCTGGCTTTCAAATCAGCATTCATTTCAATGGCTGGTACTTTTTCTAATACCAGGTTGGCTCTATAAATCCCTGTATATTTAGTAGCCCATTCACCTTCTATATTTCCATTGTTGGCATTGGCTGTAAAAGTGGCCAATTGAAGAAAAGGAGGTTGATCGTTATCACCTGAGCCACCTTTATCGGCGTTGTCAGCTACGATTTCACCAAACAACCATCTAAAATGCCAGTCTCCACGACCATACACTAAATACCATTGCAAAGGGTCATAAGTAGCATTTACTGCGGCTATTGCGTCCGATTCGGTTTTATAAAAAGTAGATTCTACCACTTGATCCAGTGGTTGGCGATCCAAAAATTTATCGGCACAGGCATTAAGGGTGAGCATTCCCACGGCCAGCACACAAATTGTAATATATTTATTGATAATTTTCATTGTGATTTCTGTTTTAATTAAGGGTTGGAAGTAACTCGACACATATTTAGAATGTAATACTAACACCTGTCAAGAACATTCTTGCTTGTGGGTAGAAACCTCGGTCGATACCTAAATCCAATACGCCATCAGCTCCTGCGCCAATTTCAGGATCAAGCCCTTTGTATCCAGTAATGGTGAATAAGTTTTGCGCTGCAATGTATACTCTTAGTTTACTTACCTTGATTTTACTCAATATAGGTGCAGGCAATGTATAACCAATCTGGATGTTTTTTAGACGTAAATAAGAACCATCTTCCACAAATCTGTCAGAAATTCTCGCGTTTTGGTTAGGATCACTCGCGGTAAGTCGAGGCTCGGTATTCGTAGAACCCTGTCCATTCCAATACCCCAGGCGAGTAGCCAAGCGGTTGGTAGTACTAAAGTCGTAGCGAATCACAGCATTGAATACATCGTTGCCTTGTACGCCTTGCCAGAACATGCTCAAATCAAAGTTTTTGTAGCTTGCGCCCATTGTAATACCGTAGGTAAAGTCAGGCGTTGGGTTTCCGATAAAGGTTCTATCGTCGTCGTTGATTACCCCATCTCCGTTCATGTCTTTGAATTTAATATCGCCAGGAGCCGTGCCTGCATTTTGGAAAGCGTGAGCATCAATTTCAGATTGAGTCTGGAAAATACCATCAGTTACCCAACCATAGAATGAAGCAATTGGGCGTCCTACTTCGGTACGGGTGATCAATCCCCCCCCAGTACCATACTCTCCACTCGAGATAGGCGTATTACCATTACCCAATCCTGTCACGGTATTGTTGATAAAAGCCATATTGACTCCAATGTTGTATTTAAAATCACCCTCTTTCTTTCTGTACTCCAACATCAATTCTACCCCTGTATTTTCTACTGAACCAGCGTTTACAAATGGGGCTCCTGCTCCTACGTGAAGTGGAATAGGCACTACTACTAACATATCCTGGGTATTTTTTTGGTAGTAATCTACGCTAAACATGATGCGGTCTTGCATAAAGCCCATATCTAAACCAATATCGGTCTGAGTACTGGTTTCCCATTTCAAGTCAGGGTTACTAGCCACTACTGGAGCAGCACCATTGCTCAAGATTTCGGTGCCTCCCAAGGTATAGTTGAGCCCATTGGCAATAGCCGAAGTAAAGCCATAGTTAGATATTTGTTGGTTTCCGTTTTGTCCCCAACTTACTCTTAGTTTTAAGAAGTTCAAGAAGTTGAGGCTTTTCATAAAACCTTCTTCGGACAACACCCAACCCAATGAGAACGAAGGGAATACCGCGTAACGGTTATTAGGACCAAATCGTGAAGAACCATCGGCTCGTACCGTAGCAGTAAACAAATATTTGTTGGCAAAGGTATAGTTTGCTCGTCCATAGTAAGAAAACAAAGCCGATTCGCTGGCCTCACCAGTAGCAGTTTGGTTTTCACCATCTTGCGAAGCATTCAAAAAAGCGTTGGCTGGATCATTGGTAGCCAAATTGTTTCTTACCCCACCCAGATTTCTGAAATTAAACTCCTGGGCGCTCATTCCGCCTACCAGGTTGATGGAGTGCTTTCCGAAGGTTTTGTTATAAGTTAAGTTACTTTCTACAATCCAGTTGTACCACAGGTTAATAGATTTGTTTACTGAGTTTACATCTACTCTTTCGTGTGGCATGCCTAAGTCAAAACTAGGGAAGAATTTATCACTGGTACCATAGGTCATATCCAAGCCAAGGCTTGCTCTCAACTTAAGTCCATCAATAATTTCGTATTGACCAAAAAGGCTTCCTAAAATACGATCCGAAGCCCAGATATCGCTGGCCAGTGCAATTTGATTCACAGGATTTTTGATATCGGTTTGGGCATAAGGCGAAGCCGCAAAGGTTCCATTGACGGTTCTCACTGGAGTAACTGGATCCATATTGATGGCTCGCATCAAAGGAGAGTTAAACTCATCGTTTTCGGCCAGATTTCTTTTGTCAAAATGGATCAAGTTCAAGGTGTTCCCAACACTTACTCTTTTGTTCAATTGGTGATTAGAGTTGAATCGGAAACTCATTCGCTTAAAGCGGCTCTTGTCTCCTCCTATGATTCCATCTTGTTGAAAGTAATTACCGCTCAGGCTGTATACCGATTTGGCAGTTCCTCCAGTAAGCGACACCTGGTGGTTTTGAATAGGGGCATTTCTCTCAAAAATGGCTTCTTGCCAGTCAGTTCCCTCACCCAGTGAAGCTGGATTCGCAAATTCAGGAAAAGGAGTCAGGCTAGGATCAGCCGAACGCATCACATTAGAAAGCGTAGCGTACTCTGAAGCATTCAACAAATCCAGCTTTCGAATAGGGCTTTGTACACCATAGAACATATCATAGTTCAAAGTCAACTTTTGGTTGTTTTTACCTTTTTTGGTGGTAATCAATACTACTCCATTGGCAGCTCTGGAACCATAAATTGCCGCTGAAGCTGCATCTTTCAAGACACTAATCGTCTCGATGTCGTTTGGATTCAAAAAATCCATTCCTTCTACTGGCATTCCATCCACTACATAAAGTGGGTCACTGTTATTAACCGTACCAATCCCTCGGATGCGCACGTTAAGTCCACTACCAGGAGCACCTGAATTTTGAGCAATTTGAACACCTGCGGCTCTTCCCTGCAAGGCCTGCTCTACTCGCAACACTGGTGTGCTTGTAATCTCCTTGGCGTCAATGGTAGATACCGAGCCAGTGATTTCGCTCCGTTTTTGGGTTCCATACCCTACTACAATTACCTGTTCCAGGCTTTTGCTATCTTCTTTAAGGGTAACAGAGATGGTGGTTTGGCTGCCTACGTTGATTTCTTGCGCAATATAGCCAATAGATGAAATCACCAATATCGAGTTTTGGGGAACACCTACTACCTGAAACTCTCCAGTAGCAGCAGTTACAGTACCAATACTGGTCTTTCCTTTTACATAAACACTTACCCCTGGAATACCTTCTCCATCTTCAGAGGTAACCTTCCCACTAATCGTCTGCGACTGGGCAAACATTTGAGGGCTTAGAAATAAAAATACTCCCAATAAGATTAACTGAATCCATCGGGTGGGTAAAGCAATAGGGTTTGCTTTAAGTTTAAAATCGTGTGTAATACTCATTACCATAATGTTTTGGGCTTACTTAAATTGTATTATTCTAATTCGATAGTTTTAACTTTGTTTAGATTTTTAACCATATCACATAAAGGTTTAAAAAGTAATTTGACATCATTTACAGTGAGGTTCCAATTATTTAAATTTATTAAATCCTAACACTGAATCTGACCGCTCTGTACAGTTAGCTTATATCTAAGTTGGACAATTGTTTTTGTATTTGCAAACAAAAAAGCAAAGCTAAATCATTGATAAATAACCCTTTAAATTTTGGCTTTGCACTTTAAAAACAATACGCATTATCTTAAAAAACAATACTTGTACGCTGTTAAAGGGGATTTTTAAGAGAAATGGGGTAAATGGGTTTGCACATAAAAAAAATGCACTTTTGGAATGTTTTTTTAGAACATGTCAACAAAAGTGCGGATTTATTGAATTTTTTCAGTCTAAAGTTCACTACTAACAAGCCATGTGAAAAGATTATATTTTAATAGTACAACCAGGGGTTAAGTGCCAGGTTTTCGGGGGAGAGAATCTACAATTACCCGCGTCCATCCATCGGTATGATCTGGCTCAGATGTAGCTTTGATATTTTTGATTTTTTCTAAGATTTTCTTACTAAACTTCCAGCAGGTACTTTGCCTTAAGGAAAGAATCTTAGAGAGTTCGGCTGAGGTAATGTTCTCGTTATTGGCATATACCAAAAACACCATAAAGAAGGCTTTCTGGATAGGAATATGGCTTCGGTGAAAGATGGTGTTTACTGTACAGGATTCATTGTACCCGCACTTGCTACATCGGCGGGCGTAATGCCCTTGCCCCACCGCATATTTGTCGTTGCCACATTTGATGCAGGTAAAGCGTTTATCAGGCCACTTGAGCTTGGCTAAGTAGGCATAACACGAATCATCATCTGGAAAAATCTCACTAAACTCCGAAAAATCCACATCTTTCATCAGCACCCGAGCCTTAGTAAGCTCTTTTACACTCCCCTTAAGCTCTTGATTTTCGCTATCCAGCAATTCATTCATTCTTCTTATCTCTTCCGATTGCTCCTGCAAAGTGTGATTGGCTTCGGTAAGCTCAGCGTTTTTACTCTCGATAATATTTTTTTGGCGGGCAATTTCTTCGGTTCTTTCTATCACCTTTTGGGTAATGATTTTCTCGTTTTCCTGAAGTTGGTTAATCACCTTAGCCTGAGCCAGTTCTTTTTCATTTTTGATGACCCTAAGTCTGTAGGCCAACGCCAGTGAGAAAAACACTACTTCTATGAGTAAACCAATGTTTAAACTATACACGTATAGAATCTTATCAATGACCAACCCATTGACTCTTACTACAACAAACATAATCCCGATCATGGTAAATGAATACCCCAGCAAAAAAAAGCGGGTAAACGCCTTCTCTTTATTTAAATAAATCTTGACTGCCCCTACATAAATGATCATAAAAGGCAACAAGATAATATAGATGTGCATATTGGAAGTATAAAACGGCAATACCGAAAAAGAACTCACAATAAACACGATAGAAATAATGACAAGTAGGTAATTGAGGCTCTTGTCTAACTTGGGAAGGTAGGTTTGGAAGTTTAGAAAGGTTTTGGCATAAACCGTAAAAAAGATCAAAAACAGGCAATTCGTAAAATTTTCAATAAAAATATTAAACTCAGGATAGCCACTCCATAAAAACTGAAAACCCAGGCCATCTTCCGAAAATGAAATCAAGACACAGCTCAATACGTAGGTAACATAGTATAGGTACATTTTGTCTCGAATGTACATGTACAACATCATGTTGTAGATGGCCATAATGAGCATAATTCCATAATATACCCCTAAAATGTAATACTCACTGAGCGAATAGCCAATAAAAAAATCATTGCTGCGAAGCTTGAAAAGAAAAGGATTGAAGCCATCAGATTTGACTCGCAGGTAATACACAAGGTCGTCTTCATCGGGAAGCTGGTATACAAAGTTTTTATGGGGGAGCGATCTGTTCCTGAAAGCATGATAGTAGCCTGACTTTCCCAAATCAATGATTCTGTCGCCTACTTTTACATATACTTGTATATGGTTGATGTGCAGGTCTAGCACCTCCAATACCCATGACTTATTGGAGGATTTTGCACCTTCTATCTTTATTTTTAGCCAATAGGTAGTTCTTTTATCTCTAATACGGGGCACTACATCCTTACTATGATAAAAAAAGCGCTTTTCATAAGCCACCGAAGTGATACTGTCAATGTTCAGCATTCCAGTACTATCATCCAGAATTTGCATATAGTCAGACGAAACCAGTACTTCTTTGGTGTTTTTAGTCAGTTTTACAGGATCAAGTGCATATAAATTCCCTACAAGCAGGCAAAAACAAAGTGTAATGTAATACTTCATAAGTATTCTAATGAGCTACGATAGTATATATATAGTATAGGTCGATCTTATCCAATAAATGTAAATTTACCCAATAATTTCATTTATGGTAATTATGATGCCTTTCAAACAGTTTGTGTCAGGCAGCTGTTTTCATTCATTTGATAGAATTTGTGGTAAAATGCAACAGGATGAATGTTATCATAGGTGTGATTCAAATAGTGGGAGTGTGTTAGGCTAAGTCCTAATATTTTGATGCTGAAATAGCGTTATCGTTGGTATGAAATGAGGATGAAGTAAAAAAACATCAAGTTTCGTGAACCCTTACCACACCCTCACTGAGTTCGGGAGGACAGGGAACATTTCGAACAACATACATCTTAATTCCAGAAGTGTTTAGCTTAGCAAAACAGTTTATACTAAGTTACGTCACTCACTTCCCCACCGCCTCCAATACACCTAGTTTACGTAGCTTGGTGCCATACACCGATACGGTACGGTTACTCAAAGGAAGTATTTTGGCAGTTTCGGCGGGAGAACGGCCAAACTTGAGACAATACCCCACCTGCCAAATGGCCTTGGTGATCTTTTTGTCGGCCAGGGCCTTGTCTATCTCTTGGGTAAACTCGGGAAATTCATTGCGCACCTTTTCTTGAATGAGCGATAGCTCTCCTGCGGTATTAATCTCGTTGGCGAGCAGTTTTTGGGTGATATCAGGCCCTCTTTGGGTCAATGTTTCCTGAATTTGCTGCAGTTTGCTGGTGGCCTCAGTGGCTTCCTGCAGGTAGATTTTCACTTTTTCGTCCCTTTCCTTTTTGATGAGGGTGTTGGCTCTGGTGAGTTCGTCATTGGTAGCTTTGAGTTTTTCGGATTGTTGGGCGATGGCTACATTTTTAGCTTCTATTTCCTCTTTTTGCAAACGGAGCACTTGGTTGGTCTTTTGCTTACGACGATTCCCTCTGTATAATACAATAGCCAAAGCAAATAATAGCCCCCCTCCTATCGCTCCTGCGAGCATCAGGTTATTACGCTGTTTGGCTTCAAGTTTTAAAGTCTTATTTTCCTGTTCTTTTTTTTCGGTTTCGTACTTGGTTTCGATTTCTACAATTTGCCTGGATTTTTTATCGTTGAATATAGAATCACTTAGTAATTTATATTGTCGGTAATATCTCAAAGCTTGTTTATAATCATTTGCCTTTTGTTTAATGTTCGATAATGATAGTAAAGTTTCAGTTTTTTTAAGTTTAGCACCAATCTTTTCCGCAATCCTTAAAGAGTTCTCACCAAATTGAACTGCTCTTTTAAAATCGCCCAAATCTGCGTAAGACTCTCCTAAACTTTGTAAAGGGTAAATTTGACGATTTTCTAAATTTAAATCTTGAAAAATTTTTAAGGCCTTTTTTTGGTAATCAATATTTAGTGAATGCTGTTTCTTCTTAGCATAGACAAATCCAATATTACATAAGGCAATAGCAATACTCCGTTTATCTCCCAACTTCTCTTTTAAAACTTTATACTGATTATAGTAATATAAAGATTTATTAAGTGAATCCTTGTAATAATACAGGTTCCCTAAGTTATTAAAATCTATTGCAATTGAGTTTTGCAATTTTAATTCTTTATGTAATTTTAATGCAAGTTTACTGTATCCTATTGCATTATCGTAATTTCTCTGTCTTACATATAATATAGATAGACTAGCAGCCACATTAGCTTCTCCCTTTTTATTTTTAAGATACTTATGAATTTTTAATGCTTCTAACAGATTTTTCATAGAAAGACTTAATTCTCCCTGCTTCCTGTAAATAATACCTAGTTCTTGAAAACTCTTAGCTAAACTCAAGTTATCTCCAATACTCTTACAAATCTTTTGTGATTCTCTTTGTTTCTCAATTGCTTGTGCATAATTTCCCAATATTCTATAAGCCCTTCCCAGAATCACAAGGCTTCTAGTTACTCCGTATTCAAATCTAATGTCTTTAGCTAGGTTAGTTGCTCTATCACCATATTTTAATGCCATCCTAGTCTCACCTGTTAGGCATATGACACTCAACCTATTCAAAACATTTACCTTATTCGTATCCTCTGGCAAAGTTGGAAGCACTTTTAAAAGACTGTCTTTTTCAGCTTGGTATTGGGCGTGGGTGGGGTAAGTCAGTAAACTCCATAAGATGATAAGCAGGAAGCATTTTTTGAAGTGCATGATGAATGAGTTTTGGCTTTGTTGTTTGGGTGTCTGTCTGAATGATCGCTACTCAAAGATACTTCAACAAATTGGGTAAGGCAAGCCTCGCCAAGAGCCGTAAAGCCGCCTCGCTCAGAGAAATTTTCTTAACTCCATGAACATCTTTTAGCTATCAAAAATCAGAGGGCTGATAAAACCAGAAAAATCACTGTTTCTAAAGTCTTTTTACGCCCCATTTATTCACTCATTTTTCTACTTTTTTGGCATTTTCCTGTTTAAGCCTTTTTGGGGTTAAAAGCCTCACTTTATAACTATTTTAATTTTAAATATAACAAAAACAAGTAAAATAACACCGATTAACACCCAATAAACGTATAAACGTTGCCTCTCGAGGGTTTTTCGTCGTAACATTGTCATATCAATTTATACGGGCTTAGTGACTTTTCATCGTGAGTCATCAGGTCAAAAACTAATCATCAAATCAAGCTGAAAAAAAGCCTAAATCGTAGCTCTATAAAATTCAAATACAACAGGCATAAAACACTATATCTATGAGATCACCTATTAGAAAAAATGATATTGCATTACAAATGTTACAAGCTAATCCGTTTGAGCTGGTATGTTCTAAAGAGTATCAAGAAATTATCCTCAAAGTGGTGCGAAAGTTCCGCCAAACAGGGGGGTTCAAACAAGAATCAGACAGTGAGGTAGTACAGGAAATAACTACACATATATTAGAAAAGATAAGTTATATCCAAAAAAAATATTCCTCTGAGCATGGCAACTTTAAACCTTACTTTGCCAAAGTAGTGTACAACTATGCGCTGGACTTGATTAAGTTGGCACAAAAGCGACAAAATTTTAACAACGATTTGACTACCGCCCCACCTGATCGTTTGGTAAGTAACATAAGACCCGAATTGCTCAACGATGAGTTAAAAAAATTGAGCCTGTATTTGGCTAAAAATAAGCGCCATCAGGCAAAATTTGTCTTGTTGTTGAAACTCTACAGTCGCTCTACGATTAAGGCGCAAGACATTCGCAATTTCTTGCCTAAGGTGTCTCCTCAAGTGCTGGCCCAGGCCCTGGAAACATTTGGAAAAAACTACGCCCAACTAGATGATTACTTGTTGTACCAACATATCAATGCTTTGATCAATGAGGCTGAGGGTAAAAACAAATCAGCGGATGCGGTGCGTAAATGGTTGAGTGCCCGCGTAGTAGAGCTTATCCAATGGATGAATCGCCGCTCTAAGTTTCAGTACGATCGCGAGGCTTTGCGAAATTTGGTGCGTTTGTTCTTTATGAATGAAGAATCAGTGGTAAAGGGGTATTAACAGATTTGATTGAATGCAATATTTCGCTCAACTATCAGAAAACTTTGCAACTCAAAATTCATTTCAACCTATTAAAACAAAACCCTTTGCAAGTCATTGACCTACAAAGGGTTTCGTATTTTAAAATAGTGGAGCCGGAGGGATTTGAACCCTCGTCCAGACAAGGAAAGCAAGAGCTTTCTACACGTTTAGATCACGCTTGGATTTTCGAGCAGAGATAGGTGCGCTACGAACCAATACTCTACCTTAGACACTTAGTTTCGCCAACACATCATGCCTCTATGCTGACTATTTCTGCTTTGTGATGCCTCGGGTGCAAACCTTGCAGAAAGGTAAGGTTTGCGAGACACTAAGCTATCTAATTCTAAATTAGGCAGCTAGGGCGTAATTTCTTTCGCCAATTATAGTTGTGAGAGCATTAATTTCAGGAGTAGCACTCACCTCCCGACGTGCTTACGCTTACTATGCACAAGCTGTCAATTCCAGTCGGCCCCAATAAAAAAAGAACTTGTAGAGGTATAGTACCTCAGGAAGAAATAAGACGCAAATTTAACAATTTTGTTTCATTTTTTCAAGGTTTTTCGTGTGCAACCACTCCAATGTTAAATAATAATGAGATGACAGGCTTTGCCTGATTTTTGATTTTCAAAGGCCAACACTTAGACTACACACTACAACACCAAGCACACATGATGGGGTTATTAATATGGAAATACCAACGCTCAAGCTGGATTTTGCTGTTTATACTATTCGTAAGTACTACCCAATTATGGGCACAAAGCAATGCCGCCAAAGTACAGGCCATCGACGAAGTCTATCGTCAGGCACGCATCAGCATTAGCCAAAAAAAATGGTTATCCAATCATTTCACCATCAATCTCAAACGCCACAATCTCAATCATTCGGGTTATTATCATTACTCCGAAAAGTTTTATTATGCACTGGTCACCCCTTCTTCTCCCCTGCTACAGCTTGCCTTGGTGCGTCGTGAAAAAGAAAATGTAGATTATCAACAAGAGTTTTTGTTTAATCCTGAAGGCAAGTTGATTTATTTTCACGAAAAGCAAAATGACGTCAAAAACCACCCTTACCGTGAGGTCAAAGTATATTTCGAGCGAGGTAAGTTATTAGTATGGAACCAGAGCAATCAAACCGACTTGAGGCTCAAAGTGGGCTTAAGTCCTAAAGAAAGGGTAAAAATCATCTTGAAAGAAGCACGTTTATTACAGAAAAAATTGGCCAGACAGCTTGAGGAGATGTGATTTGTAATTATAAATTATGAATGGATGAATTATTAATTTAACGGTAAATGATCAGTGGTTAGCGGTTAATTTTTATTGCTTCATTGTTTTGCCTTTGGCTGATTGTTAGTTCCTTCGGCTACGCTCAGGACAGCGTGTTTCGCGATGCGTCGCAAAACTATGGACTGTTGCCTAATTTCCGCTTCGCGCCATTTTTCACTTTACACTTTTAGCTTTTCACTTAATACCGCTTCGCACCATTTTTCACTTTTAAGTTTTCACTTATAAAATCACTCAGCTTTGGCAGCAGCCCTTTGCTTTGAGAGCAACATGAGACTACCAATAACCGCAGTAGCCATGGGCAAAAATGCCACCCAACCTACTTCAGGATGCTGAATGTATACTGCTACTCCGCCAAGTCCTAACAAGATATTAATCCAGCCTCCTAAAACTACCGCTAGTTTGTTGAGCCAAACCTTGTTGGTATACAAACTCGCTAAAGTAATGACAAGGCCAAACATGCTGCCCATGCCTAGCAATACGGCTACACCATACCAATACAAGTCTTGAGGGTTTTTGTGCAAAGGGGGGTTGGTCCAGGCGGGAATAGACGTTAACAATATAAACGCGAAGGTTATAAAATACTTATCCATAAACGAGGCGGGTTGATTATACCTTTATACCTATAACAAGCACATCGTCGGTTTGTTCGTTATAGCCTTGCCATTCCTTCAGTTCTTTGCCAATGGCTGCTTTTTGCTCAGGCATAGGCAAATGGGCAATGCTCTCAATGAACTTACGAAAACGTTTGGCTAAATATTTACGGGCTTTTTTCCCTCCAAACTGATCCTGGAAACCATCAGAAAAGATATAGTAAATATCGCCAGGTTGGGTCTGGATTTCGTGCTCTACAAAAGCCTTGGAAGTGTGGTATTGGGTACCACCTATTGGGTAAATCGCTCCTTTGATATGACTCAATTCGCCATTACGCACCATAAACAACGGATTACGCGCCCCAGCAAACGTAAGTACTCCGGTAGACTCATCTATCGTAATCATTGCCAGGTCCATTCCATCATTATTGGTTTCCTCTTCCTCGGTTTGGCGCAATGCATTGATCACCTTTTTGTCTAGCTGAGTCAAAATTTCGGCAGGCTTTAGTATTCGCTGGGTATGGATAATTTCGTTTAAAATACTATTCCCCAACATTACCATAAAAGCTCCAGGCACTCCGTGTCCAGTACAATCTACTGCCGCCAAAATTTTGGTCATTTTAGGCGCTTGTCGCGACTTTATCCCCAGCGAAGTAGCAATGGTGGGCTTGGCAGGTGCCTCGTCCAGCGATGTATCTATTTCGGCATACCAATAAAAATCCCCACTTACAATGTCTTTAGGTTCAAAAAACAAAAACGAATCATTGAAATGCTGCTCAATAAACTCAATTGGCTTTAAAATAGAATTCTGAATTTGCTTGGCATAATGAATACTATCTATAATACTCTGAGTTTGTTGCTCAATCTTCTGGTAAGCCTTTTTGAGCTCTACATTCTTGAGTTTATGAATTTCAGCTTCTTGCTGGGCTTTTTCTATGCTATTGATAGAGTTTACATTCTTTAATTGGGTAGATTTTTCTTCTCCCATTACCTCCGCCTTCAGATCCTGGTGTTGCTCATAAAACTTGATCGCCTTCCAGGGGTCTTTCATTTTTTTATAGAGCTTGGCCAGCGTATCATAAATCGTAATGAGTTTGGGCTTGGCACTATTGAGTAAAGCCAGTTGCTCACCTTGTAATAGCATTTGTTCGGCTTTGTCAAGCTGCTCCAGCTCCATATGGGCAATAGACAAATAAATCAACCCTGTGATCTCGTCACGTTGGTTGTTGATTTTTCGCCGAAAAGCCAACCCATAATTCAAATAATCAATCGCTTTTTCGTAATCTTCAGTAGCCAAATATACCATGCCGATTTCGTGCATGGCTTGCCCCTTCATCATCACCAGATTGTGTTGGGTAGCCATTACCAAGGCTTCCTGGTGAATGGCCAAGGCTAAATCGTATTGTCCTAGTACCTTATAAATATCTCCAATACCAATAATCGTCGTAATATGCCCTGGTATGTCATCGTTCTTTTTGAACAACTTTAGGGCTCTTTGATGATAACGCAACGAGTTTTGATAATCCTTAAGATCGTGATAAAACCCACCAATCAAATAATTGATCCAGGAGAGCCAGTTCAAATCGTCGGCTTGCTCACTAAACTTGAGAGCTTTCATTAGCGAACTAAAACCCATTTCATATTCTCCAGTGTTCCAATAGATCACCCCTTGAATACCAAATACTTCTCCCAAACCATTGTAATAGTTGAGAGCTTCAAATACTGGGATGGCTTCGTTACACAGCAAGAAAGCTTCTTCTATGGCTGCATCCTGATAGTATTTACCAAAAGCCACATTGGTTTTGGCAATTGCAATGATTTTCTTATTGGCAGTATTTTGGGCAAGTTCCAGTGCTTCTAACGCGTATTGGTAGGCGAGTTTGTTGTCTCGGTTGCGTAGCTTTCGGCTCAACTCATTCAACACATTGATCCGCTCATTGAGTGGTAATTCCACCTTGAGTTGCTCCCGCAAAGATTCTATGTGTTTGTTAAGTAGAGGACGAAGACTATCCATGGGTTATTCGTGTCTAGTAAGTATCAATGAGCAAAAAATTATATTTGATAGCGTGTTTATTTTGATAATGTTTTCTCTCGACCAACTGTCGAGATTTATTTGCTCCTGATTGTTTTATGGGTGATAATAGTTCGTTTTTTAATTATTGATTTTTCTCGAGCCAAAAATATGCCTTTATAACGAGAATAACCTGAATTTGTTAGCTGATTTCTTACAAAGGGGATGAATATTAAAATTAGAGAAAAAATATTGGTCAATGTAGTCTGCTTTTCAGGCTTAAAGATGACATTTTTCTCATTTTCAGCTTTATTACTATCTAATTGAACGTCAAATATAGTCACCATTTTTTAATATATCGGTAGAGGGGGCGTATTCTTCTTTTAATCGCAAGATTTGCCGCTTAAATGTCATTCGTCATCTCAGCTTCGAGGATAAAACACCTTACTGAGTCAATGAATTCCCAGTAAGGTGTTTTAATATAACTTTATTTTACTGGCAGGCTTTGATTTTTCACATAGCGAAACACTGGATAACGCATATGCTCTTTTTCGTAGTAAGGGGAGTTTTGGTAAATAAAGGTCAGTTGCTGACGAGCACTTTCCCGAAACTTGGCATCTTGTTGTTTTTTGGTTTCAAAACGTTTTCGCAAATCTGGATTTTCTTTCAATAGCTTTTCGGCGATGTCTTCAAATACATAGCTTGAAAAACCCTCTTTTTGCTGCAGAATGGTATCGAAGAAATTCCAACTAAAAAATGAGTCAGTAGCCTGAGGTTCAAGTGTTTCTATAATATACCGTATGGCGGGCTGTCTTGTATACACGACATAATCGCCTTTATAAAATTTAATCTTTTGTTGTGCTGTCTTTACTTTGGTAGCATAATGCACATAATGTCCTTCAAAAGGGCGCGTATAACTCTTATAATCAGTAATATAATAGGCATCTACCTCAATGGTTTTATCCTGAGTCAATTGCTTTACTTTCACCCCATTCTTTTTCAGCAAATCTATCACATTGTACCAGGCCTTTGAAATAATATAAGCCTCAGGGCTTTTCACGGTCAGGCTAGGCTTAAACACATTATAATATTTGATTTTTTTGGTTACGGGCTGGCTACGGTCATAAAACAATCGCTTTTTACCCGTCACTTTGCTGTCAATCATTTTGGGTGTATACCCCTTAAAAGTGATTTCATCAAACTGGGTTCGGTCCATCTTCCAACCAATTGTGTGCTGTTCCAGCTGGGATAGTTTATTTGCAGTTACTTCCCGCATTGTTCGGATCTGAAGTCCGTTTCGGTTCATATGATCAAGCATGCTTAGCATAAAGTCATACGTAGCTTCTACCCTTTGCTTGAAAGGCTTTAGCATATGGGTTTCGTTGATAAACCCTAAACTATGAAACAAAGTAGTATATCCACTTGAATAGCGTGGGGAATCAAAAAACTGCGGAATGCCATTGTCGTTGGGAGTACGATTGCCATATACATTTACATAAGGGATAATGTCCCATTTCTTTTGCTTCATCTTTCGCTTCAAATCAGGGATCATTTTGTTTCTCAGATAATCACCTAATTCATATCCCAGTTTATCAGCTTGAGTGGCCAAATAGGTAAGCACATGTTGATAATCGGCCCCGTTGCTTACATGGTTTTCTATATAAACATCTGGATTCCAGCTTTGAAATATATCTACAAAGGTATGAGTATTTTTAGCATCTAGTTTTATAAAATCCCGGTTCAGATTCAGATTACGAGAATTGCCCCGAAAACCATAAGCTTTTGGCCCGTTTTGATTGGCTCTGCTATAACTATTACGGTTCATGGTACCTCCCACATTAAAAAAGGGAATCATAATCACAACGGTATTTTTCAAAATTGCCTGTAGTTTTTTATCAGTAGCCATATTGCGAAACAACATCAAACTGGCATCTACTCCATCGGGTTCGCCAGGATGAATCGCATTATTGATCATAAAAACATTTTGTTTTTTGGCTTTTACAGACTTGGGGTCAAAATCCTGAGACAACGAAAAAATAGCCAAATGGAGTGGTTTACCAATATCGGTGGTGCCCACTTCTTGTAATTGAATGGTCTTAAATGTTTTGGCCAGCATTTGTAAATAAGCAATGCCTTCTTCGTAAGTCACGGTTTCGGTACCGCGGGTTTTCTCAAACTTGGTGGTCAGTTTAGCACGATTGTTTTGAGCAAAACTCATTTGGTAAATCAATAAAAATAAAAGCAAGTAGTAGTTTTTCATTATGTGCAGTTTTAAAGTCTACATTTTAATACTGCTCTAAAAATCCAGTTATTTTATGAAAACCGCAACAAAGGGAGAATAATTGATGAGATAAATGAGAGGTGAAATTTTGGGGTAGGTACAAAAAAAAGAAAGGTTAAGTGAAATTAAATTCACTTACCTTTTCTAAACCTAACTAACCACAAAACATAATCTTTTGAGAGGGTATGTACCTCTTATATTTTTAGTTGTTATAGTAACAAACTTAAAGTCTTTTTTGTTTCCAAGGTTGCTAAAACCTTCTGCTTTGCCTGAAAAAGGCAGGAAACTTTTTTGCTTCCTGCTTTTATTACCTAACCACAAAGCTTAAAATATTATTGTATTATATGAATTTGATTTTATAAAACCGTGATTTTCTATATACTAATTGCCGTTCTCGGTTTTATAACTATTTGTATATTCTTCAAATAACCTTTTGAACTTTGATTAACTATTAGCCAATTTGCGTACCAACTTTCAAAAAGCGCAAAAATAATTTACAAATCACTGATTATCAGCTGTAAAAAATTTAACAAGATTTTCCACCAATTTATAACAAGCATCAAAACAAAACGAAATATCGTACATTAATCGAAATATCGTATCTAACAAATAGTTTTTTAGGAGGATTTCTAGCGAGGCAGCACCCAGTATTTTTTCTTGACGGTAAAGGTAGTGTCACGACCTTTACTTTTAAAAGTCATAGCACCAGTCCACTCGTGTAAGCCAGGTTTTGTAGGGCGTAGTCGAACCATTCCTTGTCCTTCATACACAGGTATGCTCTGCCCATTTACTTTCATACGAGGTCGCGCTTTACTCATTCTCAGATCCGAAAGCATCATTGTAGCCACATACTCCTGGTCTTCCAATACTGTATGCGATTCAGGCATTACGTCGAGGAATATACCCAAGGAATTGAGCTTGTAGGTAGCTATGTCTAAATATTGGGTATGAGACTCTAGTACTTTCTGAGTAGCTCTTATCAAGGCCAATTTCCACTGATTCAATTCACTATACAAAAGCGTCCAAGGCAGTCGCTTATCGGACAAGTTTTGTAAGATACCTTGATTAGGAGAAACTTTAATAATTTGAGTATTTGCCTGATACAACGAATCGGCATAGGCCTTTACTTTTTGAATATCCTTCATCCAAGGACTCAGGTTGGCTTGTTTTTTCCCTTTTTCTACAAATAGGGTTGCAAAGTGATTATTATTCATTCCTACTCTTTTTAAACACTGGATTTTGATCTTTTCAATGACTCTTAGTTGCAGGTCCGTTTCTATGATTAGATGCTTCCAAAGTTTCAACTCAGCCCTTTTGGCTACTCGGTCCAAGCTGGTACGAATGATCATATTGCAATCATGTAAAAATTGTTGTTGCTGACCGCTCAACGCATCAATTTGTCTCTCTAATGCTTTATTGGCCACATATAAGGCATGTAATTCAGCCCGTTGGCGTTGTTGACAAGCCGAGAAGAAAAGGATGATACTAACGATGATCACTAATTTTGTTTTCATTTTTTGTTTTTTTGAAGTGAAGGGTCGTACACTGATTTTCGTAATACTGTATAAGGAACTCGCAAACTTAGGGTGGTATCTCTACCTTTGGTTTTAAAAGTAATGCTCCCCTTCCAGAAACGGGTGACTTTATCAGCCTTGATGGAATCAGGAATAGGCTTAACCTTTACCCGAACTTCACCTCGGCCATCCTTTACCATAATTGGGCTACCATTGTAAGTAGCACGAGGGTTGGCCCTACTGGCATTAGTAGACACAAACATTTTAGCCTCATAGACTTCGCCTAATCTTATAATATCTGATTGGGTACTAACCCTTGCTTCTACACCACCACAACCATAGCAACACATACTAGCACAGAGATCACCACTCCCTAATTTTTTCAATATTTCGCGCTCATATTCCAGCAAAGTATTTTGCCAAAAGGTAAGCAAAGCCCTTACAGTGGCAACTGAACCATAAGCAAAATGTAACTGAGCAAACTTATCGGGGTGCTGTTGTTCCTCTTTGACAGCAAAATGTCGTGTAGTAATCAATTCAAATTTGGGCAATCTCAAATCTTTAAATTCGTAGCCTAGCCAGGTGATGTATTTATTGACTTTAATGGCCAGTTTTCGCCCTTCTTCATTATGCCATAGCAACTGCCGTACGGGGGTAGTAGCAGCAGGAGTCTGATTATTAAGCTTGCCTTTGAATAGCTGAAGGGTATCTATCAGGACTAAAGTGCGTGTGTGTAATATGTTGCATCTTTTGATCCGTTCTAGTCCTTCCCGAGAGTTTCCTTGCTTGCGTACATCTGCTTTAATAGCTGTTATAATTTTCTCATTGTGCTTCAATAATGCAGGTCGAGGTTGGGTAAGGGTTTGACTGATGGCCTGTAATTTTTGCTGAAAAACATTTGGCGTAGTTTTACAAGCAGATAATCCCCAGATTACCCATCCCAATAGTAACAATTTCATCGTTTGCATCACAATTCCTATTTGGTTTGGAAGCATATACCAAAAGGAGTAGACCGAGTGGAGCATATTTACTCATCAAACAAACCTGTATTGCCTAAAATCAATGCTTTTCGGACAAAGTTTTAAAAAGATTCTTTAACTTTGGCGCAGGTTATAAGATGTATTTTCACCTCTTAGACTTTCTAAAAACATGACCAAAAAAACTTTTCAGGTTGGTGATATTACCTTAGGTAGTGACCAACTTTTTCTTATTTCCGGTCCTTGTGTCATCGAAGCAGAAGATTTGATGATGCGTACCGCCGAACATCTCAAAAAAGTATCTGAAAATCTGGGTGTACCCATCATATTTAAGTCTTCTTACACCAAAGACAACCGTAGTTCGGTAGATTATTACCACGGACCTGGTTTAGACGAGGGGTTGAAAATATTACAAAAGATTAAAAACGAATTTGGATTCTCGGTACTTTCAGACATCCACCACCCACACGAAGCTGCTGCAGCGGCCGAGGTATTAGATATACTACAAATCCCTGCTTACTTATGTATGCAAACTTCGCTGGTAGTAGAAGCTGCTAAAACCGGAAAGGTTGTAAACCTAAAACACGGGCAGTTTTTGGCACCAGAAAACATGAAGCACCCAATCAAAAAAATACAATCTGTTGGCAACGACAATATTGTATTGACTGAGCGTGGTTATACTTTTGGTTACAATGATTTGGTGGTAGACCCACGTAGTTTTTACCACTTCAATCAAATGGGATATCCAGTAGTATTTGATGTTACTCACTCTATCAGAAAATATGGCATTCCTAGTGCCGATTCTAAAGGAGGTGCTCGTGAGTTCTTACCTACGCTTTCTCGTGCTGGAGTAGCAGCTGGAGTAGATGGTGTATTTATTGAAACACATCCAACCCCAGATACAGCTTTGTGTGACGCTGCCAGTCAATTATGCGTATTCGATTTGGAAGAGTTTATGAAGCCTCTGCTGGAAATTCATGCAGTGAATAAGAAGTATGCAATGAATAAAGTAGAAGGCTAGTCCATCGCTTTTTTTTGATAGATAAAAAATTATGGACTGCCGACTATTGTCTATCGGTCAACAAATAAAAATTTGAAAATTAAAGATATACCTTACAGATACACATGGAACTATATTTAGACTCAGTAGATTTTAAAGAAATAGAAGAAGCTTTTGATCTGGGCTTTTTAACAGGTCTTACTACCACTCCTACTTTTATGCACCGTCACGGTATTACCGATATCGATGCGGCCATCGTAAAACTTTCAGGAATGGTGCCTATTCTTCAGGTAGAAGCTTTGGGTGATACAGCAGAAGAGATTTTGGCAGAGGCCGAAAGACTACTTGCTTTGGGATTGGACAAAGACAAAACTGTGTTTAAAATCCCGGTATCAAACGTAGGTGTAAAGGCTTGTAAAATGCTACGCGACAAAGATATGATGGTGAACATCCACCTGGTATATACTTTGAACCAAGCGTATATGGCTATGCAGGCAGGTGCTACTTATGTTTGCCCATTGGTAGGTCGTTTGCAAGATCAAGGACACGATGCTTTGGCATTGATCCAAAACTGTGTAGACACTGTTAATTACTACGGTTATGATACCAAAATAATGTTTTCTTCGGTACGCCACGCTGAGCATGTACGTACGGCGATTGTTTCTGGGGTACATACCATTACGGCTCCCTGGAAAGTAATGAAGACTTTGACAAGCAATAACTTCACTACAGTAGGTACCAACCAATTCGTAGAACACACGCGTTTGATGACTGAAAACGTGAAGGATGTGATGCGTGAGTTTAACCCTACGGTAAAACTAGAAGATACCATTTTTGATGCATTGAGCCAAATGACTGAATCTGGTTTGGGTGCGGTAACAATTGTAGATGGTAGTGGTGACTTGAAAGGCATCTTTACTGATGGAGATTTGCGTCGCAACTTGAAAGAAAAAGGTAAGGAGTTTTTGGAAAACAAAATGGCTGATTGTATCAGCAATGCCAGTCCAATTACGATTACTAAAGATGCTCGTTTGTTTGATGCAGTGGCTTTGTTTAAAGAAAAGCAAATCGACAATATCATTGTAACTGATAACAACAAGCCTGTAGGAATGCTTGATATTCAGGACTTTGTAAAGCAAAATTTGGTAGGCTAATTTAGCTACCAGATAGAAATATAAAGCCCCTTTGTTCAATTGAACAGAGGGGCTGTTTTTTGTTGTTTTGTGCAAGATTACTTTAGCTCACAAAAAAAGTTTACGCACTTTAAGTGTGTTCCAGGACATGGAGCCCAATCAGGATGACACGCCAATCCACCTTGAATCGCACTCATCTCTTTTTTGTTCAATTTTGTTACACCTTTTACGGCCAATAACTTTTTCATAAGAATAATTGTTTTGTGTTAATACTTGGTTAATTGGACTCAACTAAGCAAAAAAAACTGAAAAAGTGTTGTCAAAAAATGACCATATATTATATGGTTATATAATTACCTGACATACAACAAAATACCCTTATAACACCAGCATTTCGAAATATAAAAACCCCACTATTTCTCCTAAAATACTTAGGGAAACAGCAGGGTTAATCTTATACTAAATTTTGCTTAGTATTAACGGCACAATCCTTCAAATGGCCCAGAAGTTTGGCAAACTGTATTGCCTGGACAATAGTTGTCAGGCCATCTACAAGCTAACCCACCTTGAATTGCGCTCAACTCTTTCTTGTTCAATTTTTTTACACCTTGAATGGTCAATAGCTTTTTCATAAGGATAATTGTTTTGGGTTAATGTTTTGGTTAATTGGGCTCAACTAAGTAAAAAAAACTGAAAAAACGCGATCAAAAAATGACCAGGTAAAAATAATTTTATAGAATCCTGATAATCAAAAACATAACTCCTAAAAAAAGTGTGTTTCTTGTGCTAAAACCCAGCACAGAATAAGCGTTGTTTCTTCTAAAAATCTCCTACATTTACAGCCAACTTATGCATAACTCATTTCAAAATATGGAGATACCTCTTCATCGCCTGGTAGCAGCAGCCGTAGAAGCCTGTCAGCTCGATAATTATCAAGTAGAAATATTCGATCCTTATTTTATTCAAATATCTGATGGTGTACATACTTTTCAAATGGGGATTGGGTCTAGCTTTGGTTTTGCACCTATCAATACTCAATGCTCGGTAGCCAACGATAAAACCCGCACATTGTTATTACTCAACAAGGCTGGATTTACAACAGTTGAAGGACAATGTTTTTTTACCTTTCAGCACCCTCAGGCTACCCAGGGACAACTTCCCGAAGATGCCCTGGCTTACGCCCAAACCCTTACCTATCCGGTTTTTACCAAACCCAATGCTGGCTCTTTGTCAAAACTGGCTACTAAGGTGTATTCTTCGGAAGAACTGCTGGATCAAATAACAGCTATACAGCCTACTGATCGTTTGTTACGGGTAGAAAAACCCATTGATTTGCCAGAATACCGCCTGGTGATGATAGATGGTGAGTTTCAGTATAGTTGCCGCAAAGAGATTCCTAAAATAACAGGGGATGGTACTCAAACTGTGGAGACGTTAGTAACGGCTTTTAACGAACAAGCTACCGCTCGTGCTCAGTCCATGAATGAAGCTTTTGAGCCTCTGGATTTGCACAGCGTCTATCTACAAAACCAATTACAAGCTTATAATATGAGTGTTCAGTCAGTATTAGGAAAAGGAATTGAGTTACAGCTTACCCCTACTCCTATTGCCCGACAAGGAGGAACCAAACAAGCTTACTCGGAAACTACTTCAGAAGCTACCAGAAGCTGGCTTGAGCAAGTGGGCAAAACCTTGAACTTAAGACTTTTTGGGCTAGATGTATTTGCCAAAGGCCCCATTGATGATCCTGATAACTTGATTATTCTGGAGGCGAACCATAACCCAATCCATCGCCATGTACCTCATTCAAAGGTGTTATATATGATGCGCTTGGTATTGCGTACTTACTTTGAAGAGCAAATGGTTATCAAAAATTATAGAGAAACTCCTAATCATTAACAAGGACAGAACAATTCCAAGCATCCAAGCTGCCTAAGTTTGTGTTGCTAACGCTCGTAAAAATTGACACTCATTGAAAATGAGCGCCAGTGTAAAGTTTTAAGGTTTGCGTATTGATATCAGCGTTACCTAAGCTCTTACCCCGCGTTGAAAACGCTTGCAAAAATTGACACTCATTGAAAATGAGCGCCAGTGTAAGGTCTGCATCTACTTACTGCTTAAACACGAGAATTTTTCTCACAGTATTAATGGTAAGGAATCGCTTAAACATCTCAAAATCAGGGAAAGACACCCATAATTTACCGTCAGCTTTGATTTTTAGGGAAACTACTTTGCGATGTTTGTCACAATATGGAATATTGGAAATAGAGCCTGAACTGGTAGACGCTAGACCCAGTACCAAAAGCTCTCCATTGAATCGCTCAGCTTTTAATTCTTCACGGTGGGTTATTGGATCGCCACAAGCAATACATTCTGGTGGCCAAATGCTGTTTTCAAAAACGGGGGCTTCAAATCGTTGATCAGGTTTTGTATCTTCTTTGGTAAAGGCTCGCATGGAACCATTGTCAATTATGAGCAATTCGTAACACCGCTCACATTGTACCTTTTGTTTATCACGATTGGTAAGATCACTATTTGTGCTCCTACCCATATCTCTTTCACAATAGGGACATCTGGTTACTTTGTTTTTGAACAAACCGTCAATACCTACCCATAAAAAGAGCGCAATAACTACAAACTGGGCATACCACAACCAACCTGCTTCAAAATCAAAATAATAATCAAGCCCATGATAAATACCAACTGGAATAAGGCCTATTAGCCACCCAAAAAGCGCCATCTTCAAAAAGCTTCCTATCTTAACCGATATGGGTGCATTCTCTAATTTATATACTTTTTTGGAGGTGTGTATTTTAATATTTCCGTTGTAGGCGTATTCAGTCATAAGATCGTGGTTTAATGTTTTATGCAGAATTTAAGGCAAAAATTAAGATTTCACATAAGAGATTTACCCCTGTTTATATTCAAATGCGTGTTCACAAATGCTAAAAATCAAAGTTGCCTATACCCACATTAAAAACGCTTGTAAAAATTGACATTCATTGAAATGAGCACCACTGTAAAGGAGCATGTTTAAAATTCATCCTTCGGGTTAAAGAAATAACAAATTAAGCATAAAAAACATTAAAAAAAGTCTCATTGCTTCCAATGAGACTTTTTACCTCTTTCTGGCGCATATCTATATCAGAGTTGTCGAGGCTCCTACCCCGCGTTGAAAACGATTGCAAAAATTGACACTCATTAAAAAATGAGCGCCAGTGTAAAGTTTTAAGGATTACGTATCTATATCAGCGTTACATTGGCGCCTACCTCGCGTTGAAAACGCTTGTAAAAATTGACACTCATTGAAAATGAGCGCTAGTGTAAAGTTTTAGGGATTGCGTATTGATATCAATGTTACCAAAGCTCCTGCCCCGCATTGAAAATGAGCGCCAGTACAGTATCGCTTTGCGCTCATTTTTCACTTTTCGCTTTTAGTTTTTCACTTAAAACTACTCATCCTTCAACACCTCTACTGGGTTTATTCGAGCTGTGCGTACTGATTGAATACTTACCGTAAGTAAAGTAATGCACATAGTAGCTATACCTGCCAAAATAAACAAACTCCAATGGATGGAAGTACGATAGGCAAAGTTTTGGAGCCATTCCCGCATAAAATAATAAGCCAATGGGAAGGCAATCAGGCTAGAGATCAAGATAAGGCGGGCAAAGCCACTAAACAGCAAGGTAAGCAACTGAGTAATGGAAGCTCCTAATACTTTGCGAATCCCCATTTCTTTGCGGCGCTGACGAGTTGTGAAAGTAGCCAAACCAAACAATCCCAAACAGGCAATAAAAATGGCTAGTAAAGAAAATACCCAAAAGATCTGGCCCCGGCGTTGGTCTGCTTTGTAAAAAGAAGCAAAGTATTGATTGACAAATTTACCCGAAAACTGGGTTTGGGGGCTGTATTTGGTCCAAACCGATTTGAAATGAGCCAAGGTTGATTTTGCATTTTGTGCTTTAAGTCTTACAAAAAAATGAGGCATCGCATTGTAATCCATTTCTTTTGACATTAACCGAAAGGCTAAAGGTTCGATAGATTCATACAACGACTTGGTGTGAAAGTCTCCCGATACACCCACTACTGTATACTCCCCTACCTTTTTACCGATAGGCTTTTTCCAGCCAAACTTTCGCTGAAAGGCTTGATTAACAATGATTCCTTTTTTTATATCTGAGGCTCGTCGTTGATCCAAATTGCGACCAGCAGTAAGTGGAATCCCCATTACTTTAAAATAATCGGGGCTAATAAAAAACTGTTTGATAGGAAACTCGGTAAAACTTCCGTTCTCTAGTTCTATTTTTAAGTCATCGCTATAATAAGAGCCGTCCATTCCTTGCGAGGTATTGGTTACCCCTAATACATTTGTATTTTGCTGGAGTTGTTCTCTGAGCACTTGATACTTTTTGGGTCCTTCTATCTCAAAGAAGGACAACCTATACAGTTGCTCTTGGTTAAAACCCAGGTTTTTGGAGCGGATGTATTGCATTTGGCGAAAAATCACCATTGTGCTTACAATCATCACAATAGAAATGCTAAACTGAATCACTACCAGTACTTTACGAAAACGATTGCCTTGCAATGAATGACTAAATTGGCCTTTGAGTACTTTATAAGGTTGAAAGGCAGATAGTACAAAAGCAGGATAAATGCCACTGAGTACCCCAAGTAATACTGTTGCTCCTACCAAGCTTAATCCTAAATAGATATTATGGATCACATCAAACACTAAATGCTTATCGGCCAATTGGTTAAACCCTGGCAAAACTACTTCTACTAATACCAGACTCACCCCCAACGCCATAAAGCTTATCAAGAGCGACTCTAACAGAAATTGACCAATTAGTTGGCCACGATATGCTCCAGCTACTTTGCGCACACCTACTTCTTTGGCTCTCTCTACTGCTCTTGCGGTAGATAAACTAATATAGTTGATGCAAGCTATCAGGATAATGAGTATCGCTACAATGATAAAAATATAAATGACCTGGGCATCAGTATGGATGGCATAATCTCCCGGAATTGCGGGACTCAGACGAATGTCAGCAATGGATTGTAGGTTAATGGTTTCTATGTTACCACTTTTCCCTTTGCGAGCAGCAGTTAATTGCCGCGTGTATTCTTGGTTGAATAAGGTAGTTACTTCAGATGGATTGGCCGACTTACTTAGTTTGACAAATGTGGGGAAGTTTCGGGCAAAAAATGATTTGAATGCAGCAGGGATTTTTTTACGCAACGTACTCATAGAAATGAGCAAGGAAGGACGAAAATGGCTACTGTAAGGCGTATCTTCTATCACCGCAGTTACGGTATAAGACTGGCTTCCTCCAGATTGTAGTGTTTTACCAATAGCTCTTTTTGGGGAGCGAAAAAACTGGGTAGCCAAGCTACGAGTGAGCACTAATGCGTTAGATGTTGTAAGCGCGATAGTTAAGTTTCCAGCAATAGGCTTGAAGCTCAATACTTCAAAAATAGATGGGTCGGCATAGAATATTTTTTGAGGGTAAAATCGCTCTTGATTATCCTTCGTGAAGTAAATACCTGAGGTTGGTTTAATGCGCGCGGTTTGTTCTACTTGTGGAAACTGGTCTTTCAATAGCTTAGCAATAGGCCCTGACGATACCACTGAACGAATCTCTTGATCTGCTTTGGATTGCGTATATTCTAAGCGATACACCTGATCTTTGTGTGCATGATGCTGATCAAAACTTAGCTCGTCCTGCACATACAAGTACAACAAAAATGCACAGGTCATACCAATAGATAAACCTAGTATGTTCAGAGCAGAGAATGCTTTGCTTCTCCATAAGTTTCGTAAAGTGATTTTCAAATAATTTTTAAGCATGTTCACGAGGGTTTAGTAAGCTATTAGTTCATTCATTGTTGATATACTCAGAGGACGATTGGCACCCTCAAACATTACTCATTTTTGAGCACTTCTACTGGGTTTACCCGAGCCGTGCGTACCGACTGAAAGCTTACAGTGAGCAAGGCAATCAATAAAGTCACTAAGCCTGCCAATACAAACGTACTCCAATGAATAGGTGTACGATAAGCAAACCCCTGGAGCCACTGATCCATAAAGTAGTAAGCAATCGGGAAAGCTATAATACTGGAAATGAGCACTAAACGAACAAAGTCACGGGAAAGCAACAATAAAATTTGTTGAATAGAAGCTCCCAATACTTTGCGAATGCCTATTTCTTTGGTTCGTTGTAAAGCGTTGAAAGAAGCCAGGCCAAATAAACCCAATTCGGCAATAAAGATTGTAAGTAACGAAAAAATCAAGAAGATTTGGCCACGACGCTGGTCAGCTTCGTAAGCCTTGGCAAACTGCTGGTCTAAAAACTGGCCGTTAAACTGAGTTTTTAAATTATATGCAGTCCATATTTTTTCGATATGCGCAATGGATTGGTCAATATTTTTGGGATGCAATCGCATAAAGAAATATTTCTTGATGTTGTATTCTTCTAAGCTTTTTTCTCCCAGACTCATCACAAAAGGCTGAATGGTTTGATACAACGATTTGGTATGAAAATCCTTCATTACTCCTACGACTCTGGCATTGCCTACCTGTTTTCCAATGGGGTTTTTCCAGCGATATTTTCGCACAAATGCCTCATTTACAATGATTGACTTTGTATAGTCGGAGGCTCGTTTTGTATCCAGGTTTCTACCCTTTACAATAGGTACTCCCATTGTCTCAAAGAAATCAGGGGTGACCAAATAGTAGCTCACTTCTGATTTCGTTCGGTTACCATTCTCAAGGGTTACTTCTTCGGTAGATGACATTTCATCGCCATACCATTCTTCCATTCTCAAGCTAGTATTGGTCACTTTTGTGATTCCAGGAAACTGCAATAACTGTTGCTTGATGGTGTTGTACTTTTTGCCATCCCTGGGATCATGAAAAGTAACTTTATAGAGTTGTTCTTGATTAAAACCAAGTTTTTTCTGCCTTATATACTGCATTTGCTGATACACTGCCCACGTACAAATAACCATAATAATAGACACGCTAAACTGAAATACCACTAGCGAACGACGGGTATTTGCACCTTTGCGTGAACGCGAAAACTTGCCTTTGAGTACCAATACAGGTTTGAATGCAGACAACACCAAAGCGGGATAGCTACCACTGAGTAAACCAATGAATATTGCCAGACCTACTAATGCTGGAATTACTAAAGGCTGGCTGATATAATTAATTGTTAGCTGTTTGTCGCTCAATTGGTTGAAGAAAGGTAGCATTAGCTCTACCAAACAAATGCTAATGACCAATGCCAGCAAACTTAAACTAATGGCTTCTACAATAAACTGCTTAATGAGCTGACTCCGATGAGAGCCTACTACTTTTCTAATCCCAACTTCCTTAGCTCTTTCAATAGACCTGGCTGTAGCCAAATTCATATAATTGATACAAGCAACCAGCACGATGAGTAAGGCTACTGCCATAAAAATATACACTAGCTTTCGGTCACCGTGACTCCCATGATCTCTTTTCAATGGAGTATTGAGGTATATGTGGTGAATGGCTGATAACTGAAAATCTACTGTGGCTCCTTTGAACCAAGGGCCTTTGTTATATTTCTTGAATACCGCAGGCATCTTTTTTACCAATGCATTGGGCGAAGCATTTTTGGCCAGTTTTACATAAGTAGAGAACATTGGATAATTCTTGAATGCCTCAGGGCTGGCTTTGGCAAACACACTTAGGTCAACAAGTGCTTTAGGACGCAAATGACTATTGACAGGCACGTCTTCTATCACTGCGGTAACGGTTAGTGTAAAGTCATCATTCAAGCTCAGAGGTTGGCCCAAGGCTAGCTTTGGCGTATTATACAAGCGATTGGCTAATTCACGGGTCAGCACAATACTGTTGGGCTGGGCAAATGCCGTTTGCAAATCGCCAACGATGGGTTGATAAGTTAAAATTTGAAATATGGAAGGATCTGCATAATACACATCACGTGAAAAAATTTTCTCTCTTTTGCCTGCTCGCAACGAAGAGGTGGAATACAATAACCGAGTTGCTTGCTCTATTTCAGGCAATGCCCGTTTCAGGTTTGGGATCAAGTCAGCCTTGAAGTATACCGAAGTTTCTTCCTGATCAGCTTTACGCACCTTTTGCTCCAGGCGAAACACTTGCGCTGCATCCTTGTGGTAATTGTCATAATTTAGTTCGTCCTGAATGTACAAAAACAACAAAATGGCACAGGTGAGCCCTACCGCCAAACCCAGTATATTAATCAGCGAATATACCTTGTTTCGAAGTAAGTTTCGGAGGGCTATTTTCAGATAATTATTGAGCATGAATATATGGTTTGGTTATGTAAGCTACTTAAAAACAAAACCAGTGCCTCAGACTTAAGACACTGGTTAACAACATTTTATTAAGTAACAATTTGAAAAAATGTTCACAATTGCAACAAGCTACTGTACGTTATCGCACAAGCCTTTCTGTTGGTTATTCATCTTTTAAAACCTGTACTGGGTTTACTCGGGCTACCCGCAACGATTGCACACTGATGGTCAATAAAGTGACCAGCAAAGTAGCTACACCCGCCAATACAAATACACTCCAGTGAATGCCTGTACGATAGGCAAAGTTTTGGAGCCATTGGTTCATAAGATAATATGCCATCGGAAAAGCAATCACACTGGAAATAGCCACCAAACGCACAAAGCCACTGGAAAGCAAAGCCAGGATTTGAGGAATAGATGCTCCTAATACTTTACGAATGCCGATTTCTTTTACCCTTTGACGTGCAGTAAATGAGGCCAACCCAAACAAGCCCAGACAAGCAATCAGTACCGCCAGGATTGAAAACACCAAAAAGGTCTGCCCCCGTTTTTGATCGGCCTGATAGGCTTGAGCAAAACGTTGGTCTAAAAACTCTCCATTATAGGGATAGTTGGGATACACTTCTTGCCAGGCTTTTTTAACATAGGTCAATGTTTGTGACAAATTCTCGGGGCGTATTTTAAGGTGGGCATAGTAGGTCTCGCTATGATCAGCGGGGATAAAACGCAAAGCAATGGGTGCAATAGGCTTGTATAAGGATTCTAAATGAAAATCCTTTACTACTCCTATTACTTTGGCTTGACGCTTTTTACCTGGCCCATAATTGATTCTTTTACCTATAGGCTTTTTCCACCCCAGCTTCTTTACCATGGCCTCATTGACAATCATAGCTTTTTCGTAATCGGAAGCTCTGGTTGGGCTAAAGTTTCTCCCTTTGGTCAAGTTCATTCCCATTGCCTTGAGATAGTTTTGGTCGACAAAGTAGTGCTGAACAGCATACCGTTGTTGTTCACCATTGGCTTGCTCGATGGTCATTCCGCTTTCATTGAATGAGTTATCAGCAATGCTACTAGAAGTGCCGCTTACCGCGACTATTCCAGGGGATTGTAATAGTTTTTGCTGCAATACAGGGAATTTCTCCAGAGCATAATCTTCCATAATGCTCAACGATAACACTTGCTCTTTATCAAAACCATGGCTTTTACTTTTCACATATTGCATCTGGCGATATACGGTGAGAGTGCCTACAATCATGATCATTGAGATACAAAACTGAAAAACTACCAAACCTTTGCGTACCCTATTGCCTCTTTTGGAATGGCTAAACTTACCTTTTAGCACTTGATAAGGCTTAAAACGGGATAACATAAACGCGGGAAAGCTTCCACTAATCAGACCAGTAAATATCGTAATCAGCAATAAACCTATGATTCGTTGAGGTTGGCTCGTATAATGCATGGCCAACTCTTTGCCAGTCAACCGATTAAAACCAGGTAAAATGAACTCTAACAAGCTTAAACTCAGTAAAAAAGCCAAAAAGCTCAATAAAACTGCTTCTGTTAGAAACTGCTGAATCAACTGTCCTCGATGCGACCCTACTACTTTTCTAATACCTACCTCTTTAGCCCTCTCAACCGAGCGCGCCGTAGCCAAATTCATATAGTTAGCACATGCAATCAGTAAAATCAAGACGGCAATGGCTATAAAAATATGGACTACCTGAATATTACCTGTAATCGCATAATCTTCGTCAACTTTAGAATACAAATGAATGTCAGTAACAGGTCGCAAATACATGGCGCGTTTAGCGTTGTATTTCTTATTATACATGTATTGGCGATAAATGGCCTCCAGGCTGGTTTCTACTGTTTTGGGATCAACCTTCGGCTTCAGCTTCACATAAACCACAGTATTGGAGCTATTCCATTTTTCGAAATACTTACTTGTTTTTTTATAAGTACTGATAGAGATAAGGGCCTGTGGCTGGAAGTGACTATTTGTGGGAGCATCCTCTATTACTCCTTTAATGGTATAGCGCACATCATCATCCAAAATAATGGTTTTGCCTAAAGCTGCTTTGGGTGATGCAAAAATTTTGGCTGCCAGGGTTTTGGTCAGCACAATACTGTAGGGAGCCACTAACGCCTTGGATAAATTGCCTGCCACTGGCTTAAATGCCAACACATTAAAAATAGAAGGGTCGGCATAGAACAAGCCTTTTTGATGAAACTTTTGCTTGTTTATTTTCAGGATTTTAGGCTCTAAATCACTAATCCGGGCCGTTTGCATCACTCCTGCATTTTTTTTCTGCAGCTCGGGGGCTAATAACCCTGGTACTACGGCAAGATTGAGGGATTTATCGGCATACTGTAAATCAGACTCAATGCGGTATATATTCTCAGCATTTTGATGATACTGGTCAAAACTTAATTCGTCTTGAATATACAAATACAGCAATACCGCACAAATAAGCCCTACGGCCAATCCTAAGACATTGATTACGGCATACAGTTTATTTCTCCATAAATTGCGGAGGGTGATTTTAAGATAATTTTTGAACATTGTAAGGCTTCAGTTTTTGGTTCATAATTATAGTTCATAGCTCATCATTTTTTATATTTTCAATACTACTCCAACCTTGCGGCTATTTGTTTTTTCAGTTTTCCTACTTCTCCAAAAGAAGTATACACAATGGTTCCTTTTTCGTCTACCAATATAAATGTAGGACACCCCTTAATACCTAGCTTACTCGCCAGTTTCTTTCCATTATAAAAAGTGGGCGAACTCAATTTAAACTTATTCACAAACGCCTGTACTTCTTTTTTAGAAGCATCTTGGGTTTCTATATTCAACACCTGAAGTTTATCACCAAATTTGCTCTTGAGCTCATCTATATGTGGCTTGGCTTTGATAGAACCGATGCAGCCCAAAAAGAAAAATTCATACAAGGTAAGCTTTTGCTTCAATGAACGATTGGTTTGGGTCTTTCCTTTAAGCGATGGCAGCTCCCAGGAAACCATTTGTTGTCCCTCCCACTCGCTTAGCTTTACCCGTTCTCTTGCACGATATTCTTTGCCCGACAACACCAAATATTCACTTTGTAGCTTAGAGAGTTTCCAATAATTCTCGGCAAATGTAGTACTCAAGTTGGCATATGAGGTAACGTTCATGCCGCCTTCAAAGAGCACTTTCCATTGTAAAGGGAGTAGGTCTTTTTTCCTCACGGTGAGGTCGTATCGGTTTTTAGGTGTTTTTACTTCAATCAGTTTTCCTTCACCTCCAATTCTTACCCCTTGTAGCTCGAGTTGGATTTGAATCGCTTCTTGCCCCTGAATCGTTGTGTTGCTTACCTGCAATATTTTGGTGGCAGGATTTTTAGCAATGGCGGGCAATACTTCTCTCATTTCATAAGGCGAAGAAAAAAGTGCTAAGTTTCCAAAAAGCCACATTTTGCGTATACGCTTGTTCATATTCCTCATCGCTGTTTTAATCAATGTGGCAGTCTTTGACCGGATGTCATACAGCGTATCTTGCATAAAGAATTTTGTGAATCCACGCTTGCTTTTTCGGCTGATATAAACATTGGCTCCCAATTCATTCATCTTCGAGAAATCATAAGCCATTTTTCCAGTAGCCTGCCAATTAGAACTTGGCTTATTTTCTACTTTCTGTTCAAAAGCATAAGTACATTCCAGGCTCTTTACTTCGTTCAGTTTTTTCGCAATACGTGATAACAAGTCTTTGTCAGTAGATTGCCCCATAGCAGCCTGACCCACTGCTATAGAAATAATGATTAAATAAGTAATTGTTTTATTCATGGGTATAGGAAGTTAAAAGTTGTATAGATTTATTCGTCTTTCAGCACCTTCACTGGATTGACCTGGGCAGTGCGTAACGATTGCACGCTCACCATCAATAAGGTAATGAGTAAGGTGACACCTCCAGCCAAAACAAATAAGCTCCAGTGAATGGTGGTTCGATAGGCAAAATTTTGAAGCCATTGGCTCATCAAATAGTAAGCAATAGGAAATGCAATAAAACCTGAAAGGACTATAAGGCGGACAAAACCACCAGAAAGCAAGGATAAGATTTGGGTAATAGAGGCTCCCAGCACTTTACGAATACCTATTTCTTTGCTGCGTTGACTCACCGTGAACGAAGCCAGGCCAAATAATCCAATACAGGCGATAAAAATGGCAATGCCTGAAAACAAAGCAAATACTTCCGCCCGTTTTTGATCGGCTCGGTAGGCCTCTGCAAATTGCTGATCAACAAATTTGCCCTGGTATTCTTGCTTGGGATACAATGTCTGATAGGTTTGCTGGATAAAAGCCAATGTTTTTTGTAGATTTTTAGGCTTTATTCGAATGTATGTCTGTTGGTGCGCCCAATAGTCATCAGCGTTTTGGGTAAAAATCATCGGGCTTATTTCTTTGTACAAAGCTTCGCTGTGAAAGTCTTGTACCACCCCTACTACTCTTGCAGTGACATTTTTCTTTTGAGCATTAAGGTGAATAATTTTCTTTCCGATTGGATTCTTCCAACTCATTTTTTTTACAAAAGCCTCATTTACTATCACCGACTTATCAAAACCAGCCGTCAATCCAGGCCTAAAATATCTACCTGCTATTTTTTTAACTTTCAGGGTTTGTAACCAGTCATTACTTATTTCTTTGATATTTGCCTTCATAGGCCGCACTTCTCCATTTTCCTGCTCTATTTTGAATTCGGTTCCCCCAAATGCATTCAGTGGCATGCCAAACGCTACCTGGCTAATATTAGGATTCAACAATAGTTGTTGTTTTAACACTTTTTGCCTGGCATATACTGGAACGGTTAGCAGTTGCTCCTGGTCAAATCCTAAACTCTTAGAACGGGCATAATGCATTTGCTCTCTCACGACCAGGGTACTCACAATCATAACCAGAGAGATGCTAAACTGAACTACTACCAGGGCTTTGCGAAATCTATTTCCTTTTTGAGAGTGGCTAAACTTGCCTTTGAGCACTAAATGAGGGCTAAATCGGGACAATACCAATGCAGGAAAGCTACCGCTCAGTAAGCCTACTAATAGTACAACTCCCAAAAGTGAGATCACTACCAAAGGGGTGGTGTTGTATCCTACTTGATAAGAACCTCCCGTGAGTTGATTGAATTTGGGTAATAGCAACTCTACCAAACTGAGACTAATGACAAAAGCAAACAGGCAAATAAAAACGGATTCCACGAGAAACTGAGCGATCAACTGTCGTCGGGTAGAACCCACCACTTTGCGAATCCCTACCTCTTTGGCACGTTCTACCGATCGGGCGGTGGCCAAATTCATGTAGTTGATAGAAGCAATCAGTAAAATCAATAAACCCACTACCAATAAAGTGTACACCATATGGGCATCTCCAGTATCGGCATAGCCATTTTTTAAGGTAGAGCTTAAATAAATGTCAGTTAAAGACTCCAGTGTGAAATCAATTTTGACCGATTTCACTTTTTCTTCGTGCAGGTTTTTAGCATAAGCGGCAATTTCATTGATAGAAGCCTCTGGTTTTATTCTGAGATAAGTAGTAAAAGTCCAGGCTGTCCAGTCTTTAAAGAATTTCGGATTTGCTTTCTCGATGGTGCTTGCAGATATCAGCGCTCCTGGTTTAAAATGGCTATTGGCAGGGACATCCTCTATCACAGCTGTTACCATAAATGGTACACTATCGTGCACCATAAGCACCTTACCCAAAGCCTTGCGTGGCGCATTGAAAAATTTTTGAGCCAGGCTACGCGTCAAAACAATTGTTTTGGGTTTGGTAAGCGATTGATCTAGATTTCCAGCGATGGCCTTAAAATCCAATACTTGAAATAAGTCTTGATTGGCATAAAACAACCGAGGTTTCTTAATCTCTTTTTGGCCTAATTTGATAGCAGATTTTTCTTGATTAATAATGGCGGCGTGAGTTACTTCTGGCAAATCATCGTGGAGTTTATTACCCAGTTGACTTGAGAAGCTGGATACCTTCTGCTTCCAATCTCCAAAACTCATATCCCCCACAATTCTATAAACCTCGTCTTTGTGAGTTTGGTATTGGTCGTAACTCAACTCTCGGGAGGTGTACAAATACAGTAAGATGAAGCAGGTAATTCCTACTGCCAGTCCCAATATATTGATCAATGAATATATTTTATTACGGAGCAGATTACGTATTGAAATTTTCAGGTAATTTTTAAACATGGAAATATGGGTTGTGTGGTTTTCTTGGCATTTAACCAAAGACAAAACCAGTGCCTTATAGCTAAAGCACTGGTTTACAACACATGTCTTAAATATCTACTTTAGAATCTGTTCATAATTGGCACAAGCAACTGTACGTTTGTGCACAAGTTTAGTGAGCAGTTTATTCATCTTTCAGCACTTGCACTGGGTTTATACGTGCTACTCGCATAGATTGCAGGCCTACCACCAATAAGGTGATCAATAAGAGCGCAACAGCCGCCGCCACAAAAATACTCCAATGAATGCCCGTCTTATAAGCAAAGTTTTGTAACCATTGGCGCATGAGAAAGTAGGCCAAAGGAAAAGCAATGACACTGGCAATTAACATTAAGCGGGCAAAACCACTGGAAAGTAACTTAAGAATTTGAGGAATGGAAGCTCCCAATACTTTACGGATGCCGACCTCTTTGCTCCGTTGCCACGCATTGAAAGTGGCCAAACCAAATAACCCAAGGCAAGCTATGAAGATGGTAAGAAGGGAAAAAATCAAGAATACTTTCCCCTGGCGCTGATCGGCTCGATAGTATTTGGCAAAATACTGATCGATAAACAGGCCATCAAATTTGCCCCAGGAGCTATTTCGCGCCCAAACACTTTTGATGTGTGCTATTGTCCGTTGCATATTTTTGGGCTGTAGCTTCAAAAACACATAGGGTAACGCATTTTTACTATTGTTGTCTTCATTCTGAAAAAGTACCATTGGAGGCACTGCCTTATGGAGCGATTCATTATGAAAATCCTGCACTACTCCTATCACCCGCTTCCCGTTTATGACCTTACCCAGAGGCTCTTTCCACCCTTGCACTTTTACCAATGTTTCATTTACAATGGCTGACTTTTCGTAAGTTTCGCCAAAATTACGTCCTTTCAACAACCGAATGCCCATCCCAGGTATAAAATTGGAGGTGATACGGCTATTCAGTGCTTTTACTTCTTTTTTACTGCCATCTGGTTGTTCTATCATCAGGTTCATCACACTATTCATCCCTTGCATACCCTCAGACGTAAAAGCTACTCTCTGTACACCTGTATGATTCAAAAACTCTGACCGTAATGTTTTATGTTGTACTCCTTCTTTTAGCCCCCATAACGATACTACATACATTTGCTCCTTATCAAAACCCAATGATTTTTGACGTACATATTGCATTTGTCGATATACCAGGGCTGTGCAAATGATCATCACCAATGATATACTAAATTGAAATACTACCAATGCCTTACGGAGACTGTGGCCTTGTCGCGAACGACTGAATTTACCTTTTAATACCAAATAAGGTTTGAAAGCCGAAAGCACTAAAGCAGGATAAACCCCGCTAAGTAAGCTCACGATAATGATTCCTACGGCAAAGCTCCCCAACGTTATGGGATTGTAATAAGCAATTGCCAGCGATTTTTTTGCTAATTGATTAAATGCAGGAAGAAATATTTCTACCAAGCTCAAGCAAATCAGCATGGCTAGCGAAGCCATCAGGAATGACTCTATAAAAAACTGTTGGATTAAATGGCTACGATGCGAACCTACCACCTTGCGAATGCCCACTTCTTTGGCACGCTCGGTAGCACGGGCAGTAGCCAGATTCATATAGTTGATACAGGCAATTAATACGATCAGAGCTGCAATAGAAATAAAAATATACACCAAACTAAGATCTCCCCTTCGGGCATAATCTGAACCTGCTTTTGCTTTAGAAAAAAGATGAATATCTTTTACTGGTACCAGATGCATTTGTAGCTGGATCGTCTTATTGAGATTATAGTTTTTATCCATATTACTCTCAAACAATGACACTAAAGTTTGTTCAATGCTTTTTGGAGAGGCACCTTTTTTCAACTTGACATAGGTAGGAAAAATGTAGTTGTTTTTGTTACTAAGCGAGCTAGGGCTTGTTTTTTTAAGGCTTGACATAGATACAAATGCGGTAGCCTCTAAATGACCGTTTTCGGGTGTATCTTCAATCACAGCAGTCACTTGATAAGACTCGTTGAAAAGTTTTACTGCCTTTCCCAACGCTATTTTAGGTGTACCAAAAAGCTTATTTGAGAGCGTACGAGTAAGCACAATTGTGTTTGGTTGGGTCAAAGCTTTCTTCAGGTTACCCACCAAAGGTTTGTGATGTAAAATATCAAACAAAGATGCATCGGCATACCATAACTTTTTTTCATCAATTGTTTTTTTACCTACCGTCAAACTTACTGCTCCCCAAAAATACCCCAAGCGAGCAGTAGTGGCTACCTGCGTATAGTTATTTTGAAGCAGAGACCCTACAAAAGCAGGAAAATGCACACTCGTTTTACCACGATCACTTGATTCAAGGCGAAAAATTTGATCTTGATCCTGATGGTAGTTGTCATAACTGTATTCATCCTGAATGTATAAATACAATAATAAAGCACAAGCCAAACCAATCGCCAACCCTAAAATATTGATCACTGATGAGAGACGATTGCGTCGTAGATTCCTAAACGATATTTTGATATAATTTTTTAACATTGCTTTTATGGATGTTTGGTCATATTTAATATGCCTCGAAAACACAAAACCAGTGCCTCCTAGCTAAGGCACTGGTTTACAACACATTTCTTAAATATCTACGCTAAAAGTTGTTCATAATTGGCACACGCAACTGTACGTTTGTGCACAGGTTTGATGAATGATTTATTCGTCTTTTAGCACTTGTACTGGGTTTACTCTGGCAGTACGCCACGACTGTGCACTTACTGTAAACAAAGCAATGAGCAAGGTAGCTACCCCAGCCGCTATAAATACTCCCCAAGGCATAGAAGTACGATAAGCGAAGTTTTGTAGCCATTGATTCATAAAATAATAGGCCAATGGAAAAGCTATTACGCTGGAAATAAGCACCAAACGCACAAAACCAACCGACAGTAATTTTAAAATATGCCCCACAGAAGCTCCTAATACTTTGCGAATACCTATTTCTTTGGTTCTTTGACGAGCCGTAAACGAGGCCAAACCAAACAAGCCTAAACAAGCAATGAAAATGGCAATCATAGCAAAACTCAAGAATACTTGTCCTCTTTGACGATCACTCTCATAGGCACTTGCGGCCCTTTGATCCAGAAACTGTCCCTTAAAGGGAGTCTGAGGTTGTAGTTTGTCCCAGGCTTGCTGAATATAAGCCAGAGATTTTTTGATGCTTCCAGGACGAAGTTTCACAAATACGCTGCGAATATTCCCTTTGTTTCCAGGAGCAAATCGCATCATTAATGGCTCAATTGGGCGATAGAGTGACTCCATATGAAAATCGGCCACTACCCCTACTATTTGTCCCTTTTTCACAGCTTGACCTTTGGCGTTCAATTCATATCCTATTTGTTTGCCTATAGGGTTTTTCCAGCCTTGCTTACGTACAAAAGCTTCGTTTACAATAATGGCATTGGCATAATCTCCCCGGTTGCTGGCATCGAAAGCCCGCCCTTGTTTGATTTTCATGCCCAAGTCAGTAAAATAACCATCTGCTACAAAAAAATAGGCCACCGAAGTATTTTTTGAAGTCCCATCTCGTTGCTCAATCAGCATGTTTGACAGGCTGTACCCATCATCCATTCCAAACATCGACCCTGTCACGGCTTTGATGTCTGGATTACGCAATAGTTGCTGACGCAACACCGAAAACTTTTTGCTATTCTCACTATCTACAAAGGCAAAATTGTACATTAGGTCTTTATCATACCCCAAACTTCGCTTATTTATAAACTGCATTTGGTTGTATACCACCCCAGTACCAGTGATCATAATAATGGAAATACTAAATTGGAAAACCACCAATCCTTTACGCAAAACCCGGCCACGCTTTGAATGGGTAAATTTGCCTTTGAGCACTTTGGATGGCTGAAACTGAGACATTACCAAAGCAGGATACCCTCCACTAAATAGCCCAGTGAGCATTGCAACTCCTAACAAGAAAAACAGCACTTGTGGTTCCTCTATGTACTTAATGGCTAAGGTCTTACTGGTCAAATGATTAAACTGGGGCAGCACCAGTTCCACTAAACTGAGGCTTAAAATAAAAGCTACTAAACCCAGTATGAGTGCCTCTACTAAAAACTGATAAATGAGCTGTCCGCGATAAGCACCTACCACTTTGCGAACCCCTACTTCTTTGGCCCGCTCCAGCGATTTGGCAGTGGCAAGATTCATATAGTTGGCACTGGCGATCAATAAAATTAATACTGCAATTACCGCAAAAATATATACCACTTGAGCATCTCCGGTATCGGCATAATCACCTTCTAGTTTCGAATATAAATGTATGTCTTCAAGGGGCTGCAAATGCATTTTGAGGGCATTGCCCTCGCTTAATTTTTTTTCAATATGTTGATGATATATCGTTTTTAGAAAGGCTTCTGTTTTTTGAGGAGAGGCGCCCTTTTTCAGCTTGACAAAGCAAGTAAACCCAAAGTTAACCCAGCTGTTGAATTCCTCCTGCTCTGCTTTACGACAAGTACTCATAGAAGCAAGCATTTGAGGCTTAAAGTGGCTATTGCCTGGCACATTCTCTATGACTGCTTCAATGGTATAAGGAATACTATCGTTTAAATAAAATACTTGCCCCAAAGCTTGCTGAGGTGAACGGAATAGTTTAGAAGCCAAATCTCTATCCACAACTGCCGTATTTGGCTTGATTAATACCCGATCGGTATTGCCAGCAATGGCTTTAAAAGTAAGCATTTTAAAAATAGATGGATCGGCATAGTGAGTTCGGCCTTGATAAAATCGTTGTTTACCCACACGCACTACTGCTTGATCTATATCACGGATGATGGCACTCTGTACTACATCTGCATACTCTTGTTCTAAGGTAGGGGCCAATATGGCTGGTAAAATATTGAGTTTGTAGGTTTTATCACCAAATTTCATGTCACTCTCCACTCGATAAATCTGGGATTTATCCCGATGATAGCTATCGTAGCTTCTTTCATCTTGCACATACAAATACAGCAAAATAGCACAGGTCATCCCAATGCTCAAACCCAAGATATTAATTAGTGTATAGGTCTTGTTTCGCCATAAGTGCCGAAGGGTAACTTTGATATAATTTACGAACATGGTTATAAAACATTTAGTAAGAACTACTACATTCAACAGATAATCCAGTAAAAACAAAACCAGTACCTTGAATACAAAGCACTGGTTATCAACAATCTACAAAGAAAATATTTTCAAAAAGTGTTCATTTATACAACAACACTGTTCGTTTATGCACAGCTATACAACCTTTATTATTATTGTTTCACAAACTTGTAAGGGGTAAACTCTATAAAGTCGGCCACGCGCAAGGTCAAACCTATTACTTTGTCCTCCTTTATTTTAAATACTGTTTTTTCTACTCCCATTGTAGGATTAGAGAAGGTACACCTAAACTCATTGTTGCCCATATAATCCAGGTGTCCAATCATTTTTGGGTGATTAGAAAAATGAATTTGCAACTTCCCCTTTCTTTTTTTGATGTTAATAGTACCATACACTCCATTTTGGTAGGTGCCCGTAAAGGCCTTCAGAGGTAAGGCAGTTTTATTGTTCTGAGCAATCCTTTCATTCCACTTTTTGCGCTTTGCTTTTATTTTGGCCTGGTTTCTTTGAAATCGTTTCAAGCCCTTGCTACTAAAATCCTGAAAACGCAAACCCAAAAAAGAATCTCTGATTTCGTCCGTCAGATTTTCAAAGAAATTTTGCTGATCTTGATTGGTCAAAACTACAATCCCGAGCCTTTCTTCGGGCACAAACATTACCGAAGACAAATACCCATCTACCCCACCTGTGTGCGAAAAAAACAGCTTACCATCTCGGTCGTTGATCCCCAAACCTAAACCATATAGATAAAAGTGAGTCTTGACCTTATTGCGCATGTTCACCCCCAACACGCTATAAGGACGGCGAATGGTATACATGACCCGACTAGGTATTACTTGTTTGCCATCTACCTTGCCACCGTTGATCAACGCTCTTAGCCAGGTAACCATATCTTTTACACTAGAGCTCATACTACCCGCTGGCCCCAGATTATCTATTTGTGGAACAGGGAGCAATTGTAGTTTATCATCGATCCAGGAATAAGGCAAGGCTTTGTTGCTGGCTTTTTCCAATTCGGTACACAACATCAAAGTACGATTCATTTTTAACGGGTTCAGGATTTTTTCTTTCATTGCATCCTCCCAGCTTTTATTAATCACCTTAGGTACTAGTTCTCCTGCCAATACAAAGGCCGCATTACAATATCCCCATCTTCTTCTGAAACTAAAACGGGGAGTAATCAAGCCCATCTTTTGAATCACCTCAGCTCGGCTTAGGTTTGATCCCCAGTAAGTAAAATCTCCCTGAAATGTAGCAAAGCCAATCCGATGACAAAGCAAATCTTCCACAAGTAATTCTCTCGTAGCCAATGGATCTTTCAACTTGAATTCTGGCATCCATTTTTGTACCTTGTCGTAGAGCTTCATTTTGTTTTCTACGTGCAGCATTGTAAGCAAACTCGCGGTAAAAGCTTTGGTATTAGACCCAATCATAAACAGGGTATTTTCATCCACTTTTTCCTGGGTACCTAGTTCTTTAACTCCGTACCCCTTCATAAACACAACTTTGTCGTCTTTTACAATGGCGACTGCCAAACCTGGGATATGCCAATCTTTCATTCCCTTTTGGATGTAGGCATCGAGTTTATTGGCGACAAAATCGGGTAGCTTGGTTTGCTGGGCAACAAGGGAAGGATTACTCAAAAAACAGGTAAACAAAATAAGGGCGAACAAGGAGGCTTTCTTTTTCATAAAATTTGCTGTGAGTTAAAATATACACCCAATTTACTTTGTTTTAATGATAGGGAAGCTACAAAAGGAAAACTTTTAAAATAACATAATGGATATTGGTACCGTCAAATTTGTTCGCCCACAAAATGAGTTTTTGCAGAAGTACATCAAGGGCTACTATATGCATCGCTCCACTGATCCTGCCTTTGAAAAGACGGTTTATTTCTACCAAAATATCACCTCTACCATTAACATTTACCAGGATACCCAAGTAAAGCTACACGATAATTTTTGGACGTATCATCACGCACCCAATACTGGATTCAATGCCCGAATGGTAGTGAAAATCAAGGGATATCAGGAAGTAAAGCTTCGAGGGAAGTTTGACAAAGTAGCCATTGTGTTTTACCCCACCGGAATCAATCACTTTATTCGTTGTCCATTGTCAGAACTAGTGCATAGCATTTACTCCGTGTTTACTCACTTCGATGGCATATACGATGCGATTTTGCCCGCCCTGTTTGCCGCTCCCACCATTGAGCAAAAAAGAGATATTTTGGATAATTTTTTTGTAAGTCAATTCCAGGCCTTTCCTGATGAACGTCTACTTGCTGCTGCTGAGAAAATTATTACCAGCGAACAGCCCATCAAAGTCAATGAATTGGCAGAGTCTCTAGGGGTGAGTCGCAGAACATTGCTGCGATTGTTCCAAAAACATTTGATTTATTCAGTAGAAGAGTATCAGGCCATTGTAAAATTTAGACGGGCCTTGATTGAGTTGCAACAACAAGGCAAAGCGCACCTTACCAGCGTAGCTTACAATAGCGCCTATTACGACCAGGCCGATTTCAATCATCAGTTCAAACACCGCAGTGGTCTTACCCCAAGTGAGCTTTTCGATCAGTTAAATATTGTGGATAATACGCTATTCTGGAATCTTAAGTAGCGGTTCAATGGCTACATTGTTTCGCCTTCGGCTTATTGTTCTATTGTTCCGCGATGCGTGGCGAAACAATCAGCGGAGCAGAGCAATGCAACCATAGAACAATTTAACCCCATGTCCCAATTATACAAGAGAAAGATTTTCAGATGCTGTTTCTTTGAGGAAAAACAACAAATAACTATGAAAATCAAAATATTTCTTTTGCTGTATTCGCTCATCATTGGCCAGGTAATAATGGCCCAGCCCCCCCAGTATGTTGCCAAACCAACTTTATTGTCTAACCCTCTTTATCTGGGTTATGGACTAGGCCTCGAGGGTAGTGATAACTTGATGATGCTACCCGAAAATCGCCTGAACCCCACAAGTCGTAAAATTGGGGTGCATTTTATGCGACTCAAAGCTCAACAGCCCAGTAATCTGCCACCCATATTTTACCTAAGAGGTGGGCCGGGAGAAGCAGCGTACCCAGAGGAGTTTTACAGGTACTTTACCCGAAGCAACCACTCCAAGGCTTTGGCCTTTGAAATTAAGCAACTCAACAAAAAAAGAGATGTGATTTTAATGAGTCAAAGAGGGGCAAGTCGTTCCCCAGGATTGCCTATGTTTCAGTTTAAATATCGCTATTTGGTAGGTAGTCAAGACAAACCTTTAGATCCAGTCAAAGTCGGGCAACGCCAAGCCAAAGCGCTCAAGAAGAGGCTGGCTCATTATAAAAAACAAGGGCTAGATCCTGCAGGTTACGATATTATCAATCTCACTGAAGATATTGAAGATGTCCGCAAATATTATGGCTATGGCAAAATAGCCTTGGTGGGCAATAGTTTTGGTTCGCAAACGGCTCTGGCTTATCATAAGCGGTACCCCAAGCAGGTAGATCGAATGCTATTATCGGCAGTAGAACCACTTGATCACGCCTACGATGACCCGCAAGGAGTATGGGAAGTGCTTGCAAGAGTAGCCAAAGAAGCCGAAAACAACCCAAAAATCAAGGCTCAACTGCCTAAAGTAGGCTTACTAAATGCGCTGAAAGAAATTGTAAAACGTTTAGAAAAAGCCCCAGTAAAAGTAACACTTAACATTCCTGGCAAAAAAAGCCAAACAGTAATCATTGGAGTGCATGACTTTCAGCATACCTTGTTTCACCGATTTTCACGAGGACGACGCAAAAGACTGGAATCCTGGCCTAAGTATATTACTGAACTATACAATGGAGATTATCGGGTATTGGCTTACGCTGCACTACGAGGCAGAGTGGGCCACGACTCTGAGGAAATTATGCCCATTCAAATGGATAATAGTCTGGGAATTAGTGCCAAACGTGAAAAAACCTTGAATAATCGCCCTGCGGTACGTTGGCTAGGAGATATCAATGCCGAATATAAAAGTACTCGTGAAGTAACCACTTCCCCGATAGTAAATGATGACTTCCGCACCCATACAATCACAGAAGTTCCAGTATTGATGATTCACGGTGAAATGGACAGAAACACGCCTTTGAGTAATGCGCACTTTTTGATGAAATATCTCAAAAACGGGCATTTGCTACAAACCACTCGTGGCACCCATGGCAACAAATGGCAATTGTTTTTACGAGATGAAAAACTAGGAGCAAAAATCCTTGAGTTTATGGCGATAGATTTTGCTAAAACGCCTTTTCAGGAATATAAAAAAACGCTCCCTGCCCGATATGAATTTCCTGCACTGGATTTTCTCCCCATTGAAGGAAAAACTTTGTATGAAAGTATTTGGGATAAGTAAAGGAGCGCTAGAGTGGTATGCTACGCGAGTAACAAAAATTTGCAAACCTTCTTAACACAACGATATTTCGGACTTAGCTAAAAAGCCCCCTGAAAACATATTTCCAGAGGGCTTTGCTGTATTTTATGCCTGGTGATTATCCACCACACTCTTCTTTAAATTTCACAAATAGTGAATCAAATTTCTTAGCCTGGTCACCATCAAGGTATTTTTTGCGAATGTTGTTCATTCGTTTCATACTGGTGCTTGCTTCTTTGCGGTACTTTCTTCTTCTCTTCTTACTAATGGTGGTTCCTATTTTTTCATTTGCTTTCACCATTTTGCAGCGATAATTCGCAGCTCTTTTGGCATCAGCCTCGATGCCTCCACTTTCGCAAGATGCCATAGCAAAGAAAAATAAGCCTATTAGGCTCAATCGGATTAGTTTTTTAATGGTTTTCATCATAAGTTTTTTTAAAGTAAATATTAGTATAAATATCCGCTAATTTCTTGCCACATGTACCTGTTTTGGCTAGCCTGACTCAAATCAACTTCTCGACTGATTTATATCATATAATTTTCCTAAAAAAGTTTGCTACTTGCTACCATCAAACAAACCAATAGCAACTAAAAATATAAATCACTATAGATATGAAAAAGAGAGAACTAGTGACCAAGATCATGACCGATAATCCAGTAACTATTACATTGGAGGATTCTTTGATTGATGCTCAAAAGGTGATGGAGGATCGCAAGATTCGTCACTTGCCAGTAGTAGACAATCAGCAAATTATCGGTATGGTGAGCTACACTGACTTGATGCGAGTAAACTTTGTAGACAACTATGGCAAAGGAAGCGACAATGTCACTACTACCCTTTATAGTGTATTGACCATAGAGCAGGTAATGGTAGAAGATTTGGTAACCATTAACACTGAAACTACCATCCGGGAAGCCGCTGAAATTCTGGGACAAAAAGAATTTCATGCCTTGCCAGTAGTAGACAACAATGGCTTGGCTGGTATCTTAACTACTACCGATTTGATTAAGTATTTGTTAGAGCAATATAACTAGTATTTCTATTGATCTTTTGAGTCGCACAACTCAAATTCCCAAACCGCTCGCCACTGACTCTTCCCAGTTGGCAGCGGTTTTTTGTTTTTAGAGGCAATCAAAAATAAAAATGCCCAACATCTCGTCGGGCATTCACTTTTCGTTTTTAGCTTTTCACTATCTAAACTCCTGTATAACTAAATGGACTTACTTCTCGCAATTCTGATTTTATTGCTTCTGACACATCCAATTGCTCTACAAAAACTTTGATAGATTCCGAGGTAATTTTTTCGTTGGTACGGGTCAAAGCCTTTAAAGCTTCGTAAGGCTTGGGATAACCCTCTCGGCGCAAAATCGTTTGAATAGCTTCCGCTACTACGGCCCAGTTGGCCTCCAAGTCGGCATTAATAGCTGCCTGATTCAATTGTAGTTTACCCAACCCTTTCAAGGTAGCCTTAATCGCGATCAAGGTATGACCTACTGGGGTACCCAGATTCCTCAATACGGTAGAATCAGTCAAGTCACGTTGCAAACGAGATATTGGGAGTTTTTCAGATAAATGAGTAAAAATTGCATTGGCAATTCCTAAATTTCCTTCCGAGTTTTCAAAATCAATCGGGTTTACTTTATGCGGCATAGCCGAAGAACCTACCTCTCCTGCTTTTATTTTTTGGGTGAAATAATTCATCGAGATATACTGCCATACATCGCGATCCAGGTCAAGCAATATGGTGTTTAATCGCTTGAAGTTGTCCAACCAAGCGGCCAAATGATCGTAATGCTCAATCTGAGTCGTTATTTGACTACGTTGCAAGCCCAGAGAATCCACAAAAATGTTGGCAAAAGACACCCACTGTACTTCTGGATAAGCCACTTTGTGCGCATTAAAGTTTCCAGTAGCTCCTCCAAACTTGGCGGCGTGTTTTAAACTTTGTAATAGTTTCAATTGCTGATCCAAACGATCCACAAACACCATCAGCTCTTTGCCTAAGCGAGTAGGCGAAGCAGGTTGTCCGTGGGTTCGCGCCAACATAGGCACTTCAGTCCAACTATTGGCCAATTCTTCCAAACGATCTCTCAACTCGTTCCACAATGGCAAAATAGAATGCTCGATGGCCTCTTTGAAAAGTAAAGGAATAGAAGTGTTGTTGATATCCTGCGAAGTAAGTCCGAAATGGACAAATTCTTTTACATCCTGTAAGCCTAGCTCATCAAAACGTTGTTTGATAAAATATTCTACCGCTTTGATGTCATGGTTGGTGGTTTTTTCTATCTCTTTGATTTGCGCTGCGTGTTCTATGGTAAAAGCTTCATAGATTTTGCGTAGCTCAGGAAAAATGGCCGCATCTACCTCTTTCAATTGAGGCAAGGGTATTTCGCACAAAGCAATGAAATACTCAATCTCAACCAATACCCGATAACGAATCAACCCATACTCCGAAAAATAATTGGCCAAGTCGCTTACTTTATTACGATATCGCCCATCGATGGGCGAAATAGCTGTCAATGTATTTAAATCCATATCCCACTCAAAGTTAAAAGTCGCAAGTTGGCATTGATTGTTTATCCATAAAACCGTCAATAAAAACTTACGCCTAATCCACAAAAGTCAAAATTATTCAATCTTATTCATTTGGACAATCATAAGCTTTTTTAAATTGCCCTCGCAACACAACTACCTGATATTTTATCTCTTGAATTATGGAAAACCTCGACTATTTTGATGATAACATGCAGTATTTGGGCACCGATACCCGACAAGCAGTGCATGAAAAAGGTTTATGGCACAAAACCATTCATTGTTGGGTGCTTAGGCGAGGCGCCAATCATCCACCAGAAAGCAAAGATGATGATCATTATGTAGTATTTCAGCAGCGTAGTGCTCAAAAAGAGTACAATCCGCTGGTATTAGATATTTCGGCTGCGGGGCATTATGCCGCTGGAGAAACTGATCAGGATGCAGCTCGCGAAATTGAAGAAGAACTCGGCTTTGAGGTAGACTTTCAAGACCTTATATTTTTGGGTATTTTACAGGAAGCCAACATTATACCCGGCCAATATGAACAAACCGCTATTAACCGGGAATTTTGTTATACTTATTTTCTGGAAGACAATCGTCCATTAAACCAATACCAAATTCAGGAAGAAGAAGTAGCCGACATTGTTCAAATACCCATTCGCGAAGGTCTCCAACTATTCTCGGGAGCAAGCAAAACCGCAGCGGGACTAGACCGCCACGGCAATGCGACTACTTATCATTTGAAAGATTTTCTACCTCGCGACCTGACCTATTACCTCAAAATATTCATTATGGCTGAACGCTATTTCGAGGATAAAAAACATTTGGCGATTTAAGGTTAATTATGAATGATTAATGGAAAATGGTTAATTGTTTCGCCTTCGGCTGATTGTTCTATTGTTGCGTAATACATCGCACAACAAGCTGTCTTAAGCAAAGCCGAAGGAACTAACCAGGCAACCATAAACAGAACAATTCATTTTGCGCATATTTGCAAACAAGAGAAACTAGTGTTTGTAATTGGGCGTTGGCAGTTAGTATAGCTTTAGTCCCATGCTCCTCTCCTATTCCAAATTACTAATCCTGTAAAACAGGGCAACAATAGAAAATTTATAATTCATCATTGAGCAATTCATAATTCTTTAATGGCTCCATATTATTCTTTGCGTTGGGAAGCACAGTACGCCTGATCCACCATTCGGCAACCAACCACGTAGCTACAAAACTTCCTGTAAGTTTAAGATCAAGGTATTGTAGGGCATTGAGATCAAGTCCTAGGTAGGTAACCGCCATTACTACTCGAAACACGGCTACTGCCAGGCCTATGGCAAATACCCGTATCATACAGGCCTGGTGTTGGAGGATTTGTCGTTGACGAATATGCTGCACCCCACGATAAGCATAATACAAAAATACCAGCGCAAAAAATGTCATGCTGATTTGCTCTCCCACCCCACCCGTAGGAAACCAATTGGTGATAACAATTGCTGAAATACCAATGGGCACACAAGACAAGGCAAATATGTATCCTGATAAGCGATGAAATTTTGGAAACTTTCGTCTTATTTTGGGCATAAACTGAATAGGCCCTAATACCATAAAAAGCAGTCCAGGCACTACATGCATGAGTGTTGTAATTGGATGTTTGGCAAATTCGGGACTGTAAGACTTTGGATTGGGTGGTATCTGATTGATGGCTGCTAAAGCTCCCAGAATACACAAAAAAATTACGATTACCCAACCAGCATATCGGGCAATTTTTAGCAAATAATTAGATGAACGCATATGATTTATTGAATCGTGATACAAAAAACTAAGCGTAAGTTTAAGCATCACTCAATGAATCATCGTCTCATCCTATAGGCATAGGCTCACTTTAAGGTAAAACCCTAATAATCAAAGCATTACTATTCCCTATTTTTCTTATATTCCGAAGGAGTCATTCCTGTAAAGCGTTTGAAAACTCGATTAAATGAAGACTTGGAGCGAAAACCACTTTCATATGCAATAGCCAGCAAGGTATATTTTTGAAAAGTTGGATCGGCTACTTTTTCTTTTACTTCTTCTACTCGATATTCATTCACAAAATCAAAAAAGTTTTTCTGGAGTTGTTCGTTCAATGCCTGTGATAAATGGTAAGCTGGAACATCGAGTTGAGCCGCCAACTGGTGCAATGTCAATTCCTCGTTTAAGTACAGTTTTTTCTCTTGCATCAACTGCTGCGCAGCTTGAGTATATTGTTGAGAAGTTTCGGCTTTCAGGCCCGACTTCTGATAACGGGTAGTTATAGTGGATACCTTTTCCACTGTCGGGTTTGGTGAATTGGCTGGTTTTGCCACTGGAATGCTTGAAAATATGTGGGTTTGCTTAAAGCCAAAGTACCCCAATGCAAATACCCATAACAACATCACGACACTCACCCCGCTTATTTTGACTGATGATGAGGTAGCATCGGAAGGCAACAATGTGAGAATCAAGAATATGCATATAAAAATCAAGAAAAAAGACAACGCACAATAGCGTAGCCAGTTTAAGTTGATTTTTTCGTGGTAAGAAAATGTTTGTGGAATATCTTGTTGATACGCTCGCAATATTTTCAGGTTATATAAGGCATAACCCGCCGCCGAAATCGCTATCAAATAAGTAATACTTCGTATAAAATCTGGCGTATGAGCCACCGAAATTGCCATAAGCCCCGAAGAAATGTACAGATTCCAGGCTGGAAACCAGGCCTTAAACCCAATCCATAGGGTTACATAGAGTACATAGGGCAAAAAGTGCAAAACAAAAGTGATGGCCTTGACCTTGCGAGGACGAATCAAGCTCAGGGTATACAAATACAGCAATGGACCATAACACATGGCCAGGGCGTGCCCAATCACTCCTGGTATCCATCTATGACGCCAATATTGTTGCAGGGCTAGCTCATAATAAGCCATGTGCACTCCTATGATGAGCAACCAACTTAGTAATATATAGTCGGGCTGCTTTTTGTCTTTTTTGCTTATCAGCAACAACGACAAAAAAACAGCTTGTACAATCCCAATCCAAAGCCATGTGTTCATTCCAGTGTTTCTTTTTCCAAAAGTGCTTTAACACCAATTTAACAAGCAAAAACGCGTTTTACAGTTATATTTGAAGTGACTCAATATCAAAAAATCATTATTCTTTATGAAGAAAATTTTATTTGTTCTGGCATTGCTCATCGGTAGTTTTGCTACCCAGGCACAGAACTTCAAAACAATAAAACTAGCTGATTTAGAAAAAATCATGGAACCCAAAGATGACAAAATTTATGTTGTAAATTTTTGGGCTACCTGGTGCCGCCCCTGCATCAAGGAACTTCCTTATTTTGAGCGACTTCAAAAAAAATATGCCGATAAAAATGTGAAAGTTATCTTATTGGCGGTAGAAGATGCCGAACAAAAAGTAAAGATTTTTATTAAAAAGAAGAAAATACAGTCTCAGGTTTATTTGCTCACTGGTGCTAAAGTAGACAAATGGGTGCCTAAAGTAGACAAAGATTGGGATGGTGCCATTCCGGTTACTTTGTTCATCGATGGCAAAACCAAAAAACGAGAGTTTCACATGGGTGATTTGACCGAGGCCGATCTTAATAAAAAAGTAGAATCAATTGTAAAACAAACCAAGTAATACATCTTATGAAAAAGTTATCAATATTGCTTTCATTCGCCTTTATGGTTTGCCTAACCCTAAGCACTCAAGCCCAAGAAGGTATGCTAGGTAAAGTAATGAATGACTTACCTAAAATGAAGGACGCAACTAATGGCGGTAAAATGGTTTCTTTGGCTAGTTTCAAAAAAGCTAAAGGCTTCATTTTAATCTTTACTTGTAATCACTGTCCTTATTCTAAGGCTTACGAAGATCGTATCGTAGCTTTGGATAAGAAATATAAAAAATTAGGTTACCCAGTAATTGCGGTAAATCCAAACGATCCAATGAAGTACCCTACCGATGGCTATGAAGCGATGGTTACGCGTGCCAAGGAAAAAGGCTTTACTTTTCCTTATTTAGTAGATAACACCTCAAACACGGCTCGTGACTACCAAGCCACCAAAACTCCTCATACCTACATCCTTAAAAAGCAAGGAAACAAATACAAAGTGATATATGTAGGAGCGATTGACGATAGCGCACGTGATGAGAGCAAAATTTCTGACAAATATGTAGAGAAAGCAATGGCTGACATTTTAAAAGGTAAGAATCCTTCTAAAAATTACAGTCGTGCAGTAGGTTGCTCTATCAAAATGAGACAATAAACCCGCTAATTCTTCATAAAAAACGAGGCTTCTCACGAGGTCTCGTTTTTTTATTTCTAGAATCTACTATGATGTAATACTTTTGTAGGATTAAATGCATCTTTGAAAAATAATGAATAAAAACGGATTATTTTTTTATTTTATTACTTCAATACAATATTGATAAAAAGTGCATTTTATTTCTTTTTTCCCTCTACAACTTACGTTTTTTTGAAAAAAACTTGATAGCTTTACTATCTTTATTATTCCTCTCTCAATATCTTTAAGCAACATAACCATCTAACAATCAGAGTAGAGAAAATTTACACTAGGTATTTTACCTATATTATTACAAAAAAACCCTATTACTTACACCTATTTTTTTTACTAGTCCTCAATTTTACATATTCCAAGGTATTTTGTAAACATATGCTTTTATAATTTACAATGGCTAATTTTTACATTTGTAATATTTAATAATTCTACTGAATAAAATGTAGGTCAAATTACTATATAGTTAGGAGATACATCTAAGCAATTTAGTTAATCGAATTAACCAAATTAGGAATATTACCTATTATACCTTTAATTTGTAACAAGATATTAAGTAAGAGATGGGAGCAACTTTCATCACCCTGATGTAGTTTGCCTGCACAAATTAAAAAGCTCCCACAATGCTTTACAACAAGCCAAAGACTCTTACTCACGACAGAATGGAAATAGTTTGTGAGTTTATAAATATTAGTTTAACTGATATACCTGCTTAAGTCATAGATAGTATGACTTTCCAGTTAAACTTTCAGTTACATCATAGTTCGTAATCCAAAGTGGATTGGACGCTTTGCTCCAATTCACTTTTTTATTTTTAAGGCCTATTCATTTACTTTTTAAAATTCTTCTTTGAAAGCCACTTCCCCATTTGCCCGATAATACCGTACATAATCTACTGCTCCACTCCCTACAAAGCGATAACGAACCCCTACAATGTTGCCTAAACTATATTTCAAGCGCTGCGACCAAATCTCTTGGTCATTCAAATATATACGCATGAGGTCTCGTTGGTTTACCACCTTCAAATGCTGCATTTTTGTAAAATCACATCCAAAACCCGACAAATCATTGGCTTTTCCCTTGAATTGCTCTCCGTTAAGATACAAAGCAAGCGCTCCTACACAGCCAGGAATGGCAAAAGGCAGAATCACAGCTCCTTTGGAACCCACAATGCTTACTTTTACTTTTTGACAAATGAGCTTACCACTACGCAAGGTATGACGAAAGCCCGTTTCAAAAACAAAATCGCTCCCGGACAACTGTCCAAAATCTTGAAAATAGCAATAATTTAAAGTACGTGGCTGTTTATATTGGGTAATCTTTTGCTGGACGCTTTCGGATACCCGTAAACTATTTTGCTTTACTAGATCATTGGCCAGAATATACTCTGGTTTACCATTGGGGCCGTCTAAAGCTGCTACCCAGCCATTACTTTCGATAAAGAGGTCTCGTTCTTTCAGAATTTGATCATCTACCACCAACTTGGCCTGATAAAATCCCGGATAATAATACATACAAGTAGCTTGCTGTTGCCCTGGTTGCACACTTATCCGTTTGGAAGGATCCCAGGATTGCTGGATTTGCACTTTTTGAGCTTTGGACTCTTCTACCCCAAAATCGAATACTACGGTATTAGGTAAGCCTTTACTTATTTTTTTAACACTAAAATGAGTTGCGTTTGTAATGAGTCGGGCATTGGTTTGGGGTTGTTCAGATGTGTTCATTTTTTCTTTAGGCTGGTTCATCAACGCGATGATTGCTCCAATGCCTCCCAGTATCAAGACTATTCCAAGTAGCATTTTATAAGAGAATCGGAAGACACTATGTCGATGGCTTTTCTCTGAAGTATTGGTAGCCTGATCATTGGCAGATATAGTTCGTTTAAACGACCGCCACCCTTCATACCCTAAAAATTGGCTCAAAGCATCCAAGGTAGAAACTCGAGGCTGAGCGTTGTATTGTACTTTACCCAACACTCGCTTAAGGGTAGTTACACTGATATTGATTTTGGTAGCTTCCAGAATGGCTTCATTGAGCGCCTGAAAATCTTGGGTAGTCCATTGACCACTATCTCCCCAACCACTCTTTTGCTCAATGGCTTTCTTGAGTTCCTTCAAGTATTCTTTGTTATTATTTGCTTCCATGGCCACATTTTTACATTTGAACAGCTTTGAACAAGCTTGAATCGGGTTGTATGGGTATTTTTTTTCAAAGAAAATACTTTGCGGTTGTTTTTAAAATAAACCTATAAAATCCCATGAAAACAAATATTTTATGGTATCTCTTTCTTTTGATTGGGTACACCTCACAAGCGCAAAAAGTAACGGTTCCAATGCAAGCCTCTCATTGGATTATAAAAGCCAAAGAATCTAAACTTACTACTTACCTCGGTAAGCCAAGCATATACTTAAAGAATGGCAGTGCCACAGCAAAAAATGTAGACCTTAAGAATGGCATCATTGAGTTTGATATTGCCTTTTCGCAAAAGCGGCAATTTAGTGGGGTTCATTTTCGCCTACAACCAGACCTCATCAATTCCGAAGAATTTTACTTACGCCCTCACCAATCGGGGAATCCAGATGCCAACCAGTATACACCTATAGTCAATGGATTGGCGGGTTGGCAAATATATTACGGCAAGGGGCACTCCAAAGCTTACCAATACAAGTTTGACCAATGGATGCACGTAAAGATCATTTTTGCAGACAATGAAGCTGAATTTTACATAGATGATATGACCCAGCCATTGTTTCGAGCATATGAGCTCAAGCATTCGCCCAAAAGCGGTGGTGTAGCGTTTTCGTCCAGTTTGCAAGGGGCTTATTTTGCCAATTTTAGCTATCAAAAACTTGCTCAACCCACTTTAAAAGGCAAAGTACTGGAGCGTAAGTCGTTGGCCAAAGGTACCATTACTCAATGGCAGGTATCCAGTATATTTCCTGAATCGTCGCTCGAAAATCAATATCGTTTATCAGCCAGTATGAAATCTTCCCTACAGTGGAAAAGCCTATCTACCGAATTTACCGGGATTGCCAACCTGGCTCGGGTCAATAAGATCAATGCCAAGCAAAAACTCAATACTGCTTTTGCCAAAGTAGTGATAGAGTCTGACCAGGTCCAAATCAAAAAGCTAGACCTTGGCTATAGTGACCGAGTATACGTGTATTGCAACGATCAATTGATGTATTCGGGGAGCAATAGGTTTCGTAGCCGAGACTACCGCTACCTGGGAACCATTGGGTATTTTGACACAGTATATTTGCCACTAAAAAAAGGTAAAAACGAGGTTTGGATTGCCGTTTCGGAAAACTTTGGCGGATGGGGCATTCAGGCCAAGCTGAGTAATATGACAGGTATTAAAGTACAATCATCAAAGTAATGCAATAAAAATCGCCCAATGAACTATAAAGCTCAATGGGCGATTTTAAATATTTGAAGTTCAAAACTTAAGTAAAGTTATTGATTACTTTCCTTCAGTTTTTTCAGTTTCGCCTTCTTTTTTGTCACCACCTTCTTCAGACTTTTTAGCGTGCTCAGTCTTCATTGTCTCGTGATCTTTTTTCATTTGATCGTGGTCGGTAGTCATTTTGTCATGATCTTTCTTGGCAGTTTCGTGGTCTGCTTTCATCTGATTGTGCTCCTTTTCCATAGTAGCTTTGTCTACTTTGCCAGAAGCATGATTTTTTACCAACTCAGCATGCTTAGTCAATAACTCTTTATGTGCATCAATCAATTTTTTATGCGCATCGATCATTCCCTGGTGCTTGGTTTCCATTGCAGCATGTGCAGAATCAGGATTTTCGCCAGCCATTTTTTTATGGTCTTCTACCATGTCAGTATGCAACTTCTCCATGTCAGCGTGGCCTTTTTCCATATCGGCATGCTCTTTTTCCATTGTTTCATGGTCAGTCACCATCGCCTTATGCTCCTCAGTCTCAGCAGGGTTTCCTCCTCCACAAGAAAATAATACCACACTAAAAACAAGGGTTAACATTAGATTAAAATATTTCATTTTCATATCTGATAATTTTTAAGATTTTAAAATGTATTGCAAGATTCAGTATTCTTCGCAATTTTTCAAGATAAAACCCAAAAAAGCGCACTCTTTTACGAGTACGCCCTTTTTGTTTAACTTTTTTGATAGTTGTATTATCAAATCATTACTTTACTGCAATTGGATCAGCGTTTCCGTCAGGGTCACCATTTACGGTTCCGTTAGTAGAAAGATTAGTGCTACCTTTTAACAATAACAAACCAGCTACGTGTGGGCTTGCCATAGAAGTACCACTAATGCTACGGTATCCGCCACCTCTCCAGGTAGAGTTTACGCTCACTCCAGGAGCACAATAATCTACTGGGCTTCCGTAGTTAGAGAAAGAAGCAAAGTTGTCGTTGATATCCATAGCCGATACAGTTACCACATTGGCGTGGTTGGTACGGGCAGGAGATACATTATTAGCATTTTGGCTTTCGTTACCAGCAGCCAAAGCGACCAATACTCCTTGGTTTCCTAAATTTTTCACCGCATTGTCTAAAGCAGTAGAAGTACCTCCACCTAAGCTCATGTTGGCTACATCGCCAGCCGATGCATTGGCAGCTACATAGTCTACACCATCAATGATGTCAGAAGTAGAACCGCTTCCGTTTGAACCTAATACTTTTACACCAACTACAGTAGCATCATAAGCTACTCCAACTACGCCATCACCATTGTTTTTAGCTGCGATGGTTCCAGCAACGTGCGTTCCGTGACCGTTACCATCATCAGGATTTGTATCGTCGCCAATTCTCCAGATCCAGAAGTAAATACCAGCAAATGATACGCTACGGTTTACATCTACATTCAAATCTGGGTGGTCTAAATCTACTCCAGTATCAATTACCCAGGCAGTTTTACCAGCACCACTACCACTACCTACACGGCTAATGCCCCAGGGAACACTCTGAGCAAACATCATAGCATTGCTCTTTTTCACCTTGTAGTTGATAGATAAGATGCGATCAGGCTCAACTGATGCTACTCTTGGGTCATTTTTTAGGCTTTCAGCTTGCTTTTCAGAAAGCTTGGCAGTAAATCCCTGCAAAGCAGTTCCATAAGCTTTGTAAATATTTTCCTCAGAAACATTTAGCTCTTGCTTCAAAAACGCCGCACTATAACTTTTTACGGTTGCTTTTCTGGCTGCGAAATCTTTGTTTGCAAGGTTCAAGCGAGTAGTCTGACTTTTCAAGGTAACGATGTACATTCCAGGAATGGCATCTCCTACTTTCAATGAAGAGGGATCTACCTTAATTTCGCCAATGTCTTGAGGGCTTACTTCTTTTTGTTTGTTACAGGCTGTAAAAAAAGTAACTGTAACGAGGGTAATGATTAGATATTTGATTTTTAACATAAGTAATAATAGTTAGTGTAATATGATAATTGGATCGTATTTGAAATAGCTATTTCACTAGCAACATTATTGCTTATACATATATATTGCAAATACAAAAGGTATACAAAAAGTAAGCTTAAGTAGTTTTTATCCCCTAAAAAAGTAAACTAACTTCCAAAATCCATTATTTGACCAATAGTCACAATAACCATATAAAAATCTAAAAACCAATCAATTACAAATACATTATTTTAATTCACAGCCCTATAACAGTATTTTCAAAAAGTGAACAAACTGTTCTTTTTATACTTTCAAGAAAATATCAAGAATCATGTATTATCCCTCTATTCACAAGCATTATTCCTTCAAATAATCCTGATTGATATAGGCCAAAAACTCTTTTCGTACTTCATTATCCTTAAACTTGCCTCCATATTCAGCTGTGATAGTGCTACTATCGGTATCTTGAACCCCTCTGGAGGATACACATAAATGCTTGCTTTCTATCACTACTGCTACATCCTCGGTACCCAGGTCTTTTTTCATTTCTTCAAAAATTTGGCGAGAGAGTCGTTCTTGCACTTGGGGGCGGCGCGCAAAATAATCTACAATACGATTGATCTTAGAAAGGCCAATCACTTTATCGTTGGCAATATATCCCACGTGCGCCTTCCCAATAATGGGCAGAAAATGATGTTCACAAGATGAGTAAAGCGTGATATTTTTTTCTATCAACATTTCACCATATTGGTACTTGTTGTCAAACACCTTTACCTTTGGCTTATTGGCAGGGTTTAAACCACTGAAAATCTCTTTTACATACATTTTAGCTACCCGATGTGGTGTACCTTTTAGGCTATCATCATTCAAGTCTAACCCCAGCGTATGCATAATTTTCCCAAAGTACTCCTCTATCAACTTCATCTTGGTTGCATCATCCAATAAAAAAGCGTCTTCTCGCAAAGGAGTGTCATAAGAAGTAGCCACATGCAAATCTCCAATTTCATCCGCATCTAATCCGTTGAGCTTCTCTTGTATCATTTTAAATTATTTAGTGAGTGAATTTCTAATTTTATGCAATATTGTTATTTTTGCAACACTGTTGCATATAATTTTGTTCAATGATTACTCAAAACCTTACCAAAAACCACTTCCTATATACTAAAGAATGGGAGTCTATGGCCGAAATCCAAAACCCTCATCGCAACTTGGTCATCCTAGAACGTACTATTTCGTCTGATCTTCAGGATTTCCTTTTGTTATTACAAAAAGAACCTGAAGTACCTACCATTCAGGGAACGTTTCCACTTCATCGCATTAAATCAACATTTAAAAAATACCTGCAACAATTTTACAACCTCAATGTGCATGGTTATCAAGCTTTGATAGAAGACGTATATCAATTGGCCTGGCAGTTTTCGCAGCTTGTTCAGCAGAGGGATATCAAAGTTTACTTTGCTAAGATTGACAACTCTATGTGTCGTCTCTTTCATACCGATGCCAACGAACTGAGACTATTATGTACTTATTGGGGTGCTGGTACTCAATGGGTAGACAACAACAATATTCGGCCAATCACGGCTGAAGCAAACACGAATGCAGCGCGGATCAAGGACTTATCAAAAGTGTTCAGTATCAAGGCTTATGATGTAGGTATCTTGAAGGGAGCTCTACATGACCACCTCGCTACCAATGCACTTATGCATCGCAGTCCTCCACTCGAAAATAATGAGTGTCGATTGTTACTCCGACTAGATACAGAAAATGTGTTATAAAGCTATTCTTCGGTGAAAATCCATCACTAGTTTCTAACCAATGTAAAAGATATTTATAGATATGAAAAAACTTCCTGTTACAGTTTTAAGTGGCTTTTTGGGAGCCGGAAAAACTACATTACTCAATCACGTTTTGCACAATAAAGCAGGATTACGTGTAGCTGTAATTGTAAACGATATGAGTGAAGTAAACGTAGACGCTCGTTTGGTAAAAGAAGGTAATACTCTTTCTCGTACCGAAGAAAAACTCATAGAAATGAGTAATGGCTGCATTTGCTGTACTTTACGTGAAGACCTGATAGAAGAAGTAGGAAAACTAGCCAAGGAAGATCGTTTTGATTATTTATTGATAGAAAGTACGGGCATATCGGAACCATTACCTGTAGCTCAAAGCTTTTTCTTCGATAGTCCTGAGCTTAAAGTAAATCTTTCGGAAGTAAGTAGGCTTGATACACTGGTAACAGTGGTGGACGCCTACAATTTTGCCAAAGATTTTAGCTCTCGTGATACAATCCTGGATCGGGAAATGAATGACGACCCAATGGACAATCGTACCATTGTGAACCTTTTGACTGATCAGCTTGAGTTTGCCAATGTGATCATTCTTAATAAGACTGACTTGGTGAGTGAAGAGCAATTGGGTTCTTTAAAAGCGGTAATTCATAAGTTCAATCCTGAGGCACGTATCATAGAAAGCTCTTTTAGTAAAGTTGAGCTTGACCAGATTCTTGATACGAAACTGTTTGACTTTGAGCAAACTTCGCAGTCTGCTGGATGGATCAAAGAACTGGAACAAGAACATACTCCTGAAACTGAAGAATATGGCATAGGTTCGTTTGTATTTCGTAGTAACCGTCCTTTTCATCCTGAAAGGTTTTGGCAATATCTCACCAAAGATTTCTCTCCCAACATTATTCGCAGCAAAGGATTATTTTGGATTGCTTCGCGCACCGAAGATGCCTTGAACTGGTCACAAGCTGGTGCCTCACTAAGAGCCGAAAAAGCTGGTGCCTGGTGGGCCAGTGTGCCTTTGGAAGAGCGATTGAAATATCCTGGTTATGCCGAAAACATGAACTACCTGCAAGATAAATGGCATGATACTTTTGGGGATCGCCTTAATGAAATGGTTTTCATCGGACAGGATATGGACGAGGCTGGTATCATACAAGAACTTACCGAATGCCTGTGTACCGATGACGAAGTAGCAGCAATGTGGGATGGTGCTCGTTTTCCTGATCCATTTCCTCAGTGGTAAATTTTGCAATCTCATGAAGAAAGTACTCAAGCTAATCCTGGGCCTCATTTTACTAGGGTTAGCTCCGATTGTTTCGGGACAACCTCAAGATGCCAGAATAATCTCCTGGCAAAAGATAAAGATCAAAACCAGTTATACTCAACTCAGGGGACTGCCCCGTTGGTATTATGACTCTACTTACTACGAAGCATTTCGTCAGGATGAGCAGGTAGAATCTTTTCGTATTTTATACAAATCGGATACCGCTCAGGTAGAAGGATTTCTGGTAAAGCCCAAGATAACTAAGGCCAAACACCCAGTGATTGTATACAATAGAGGAGGCACAGGGAATTACAGTAAAATCACTGAGGAATGGCTGCCTGACTTTTATGACTTTGTAAAACAGGGGTTTGTGGTGTTAGTCTCGAACACGCGCTTTACAGGCAAATTTGGCTTGTATGACCAATTGGGAGGAATAGATTTAAACGATATAGAAGTCCTCATGAATATCTCGCAAGCACTACCTTATTGTGATCTTAACAATTATTTCATGTTAGGGCTTTCTCGTGGAGGACAAATGACTTATCAGTTGCTCAAACGCAATAAATATTCGGTAAATGCTGCAGCTGTAATTGCAGGCCCAGCTAATTTGGTGCAGAGTACACGTGAGCGCCCTGAATTTTTAGAAGGTTGGAATGATGATACCACGGGTCGTTATTTGAATTACAAAGGGCTAAAAAATATCTTACCTCACTTTAAACAAAACAAGGCCAAATATTTGCAAGACAGGTCAGCAGTTTATTGGGCAGATAAAATCAATGTTCCTTTGTTATTGCTTCATTCACGCCAGGATGGTTTTGTAAATGTATCATCTACACTGGACCTGGCAACACAACTCCAAAAGTATAAAAAACGATATCAACTCATTATTTACGACAAAAAAAGCCACTCATTACCTGTGAGATATTTCCCACAGAGAAATCAACAAATTATACAGTGGTTTAAGCAAAATATTAAGTAATGCGACAGAATCTAAAACTCAAAAACTGGTTGTTCAGTCTACCAGTTGCATTTGCCTGCATATTCTTAATTGGGGCACTCCCCCGTTTTTTTCAGTCCAAGGCCTCTTCTACATCAATTGAAGAAAAAGATAGTCTAAGTAGTATTGAAAACGAGGCAATGGCCAATTTACCACAAGCTCAAAACGAAACACCTAAAGATAGTGTTTGCCCGATAACCCCATCAGATACTGCCGCCAAGGAAGATACGCTTTGGAAGGCATTTCGGCGAAAGCCTTCTTCAAAGGCTTGGAAAGCTTTTTTTGATATCAAATATGATCATAAAGGAGCTTATGGGTATTATCCAAAGTTTCAAGCCAAACACTGGCAATTTCATAACAAAGAAATTGAGTTATCAGGTTATATGTATCCATTGACCCAAGACAAAAAACAAACGTTTTTTATGCTGTCTTTCTACCCTATTCAGCAATGTTTCTTTTGTGGAGGAGCTGGGCCTGAGTCTATAGTAGAAGTCAACAGCCCTAAAGGGATACAGTTGAGTAGTAAGAGAATCAAAATCAAAGGCAAGCTGACGCTCAATACCAAAATTCCTGAACGATTATTCTATATTTTAGATAATGCAACATCGATAAACTAGCAACAATACTGCTAATGCAATACAGTTGCATATAATGTTATTTTTTATACCTTTGTATAAATACACTATTCATTTTGCATTATCATAAGCAGGACCTGGGTTTCCGTACAGACTCAGGTTTTTTAATACCTCCCGCTGATCTGCATCACTAATACATTTGCAACGATATTGCATAAATAAATTTAACTGTGTATCTTTGTTTATGTCTCCTCTCCAAAAAAACTTCTATAAGCCTATGAAAAAAGTACTCCTCGTCTTAGGCGCCTGTATTGTTATTGGGGCAAATATCGCCTTGATTACTGACCAAAAAATGTCTGAACTTTCGGTAGCTGAAGATGGTATTTGGCTTACCCTCATGAAAATAAAATGGGTAGAGAAATACAATAAGCAATACAAAACTAAAATGTTTTACCCAAAATTCAGCAAGGCTGCTTTGGCATTAGATGGCAAAACCATTACCATCGAAGGGCACCTGATTCCTACTGAAATGTATGCTGGTAAAGGAGAATTTGTAGTAATATCGGCACTGCCCTTCAAAAGCTGTTATTTCTGTGGAGCAGCGGGTCCTGAGAGTGTAATGGAAGTTCATCTTAAAAGAAAACGTAGCACCTTCCATTCCCGAAAAATCACTTTCAAAGGACGTTTAAAACTAAACCATAGCGACCCAGATCATTTGATTTATATTTTGAAAGACGCGGTGCAAATAATCAAATGACAGGTTTAACACAATTGTCGCTACCTCAGTAAAAGCATTCATTCTATAAGTATAAACCCGGCCTGTTTCAACATGCATTTTTGCAGTGGAACAGGCCTTTTTAAAACCATACAACTATGTTAGAAGCAAAAAACCTGACCAAAACCTACGGCAACAAGGTAGCAGTAGATCAGCTCAATCTTGCGATTCAGCCTGGTGATATCTTTTGCCTGTTGGGTGCCAATGGTGCAGGAAAAACTACCACCATTAATCTATTTCTCAACTTTATTACTCCCACTCAGGGAGAGATTTCTATCAAGGGAATTGATGTAGTAGCCAATCCGTTAGAAACCAAGAAGCATTTGGCCTACATTCCAGAAAACCTGATGCTTTATCCAAACCTCAATGGGCTGGAAAATCTAGAATACTTTTCTGGATTGGCAGGTAAATCATTTGGCAAAGATGCTTTGGTGAATTTTTTAACAGAAGCAGGCCTCCAGAAAGATGCCCACAAAAAACGGGTAAGCAAATACTCTAAAGGAATGCGTCAAAAAGTAGGGATCGCCATTGCATTGGCCAAAGATGCAGAGGTGTTGCTATTGGATGAACCCACCTCGGGGCTCGACCCCAAAGCCAGTAATGAGTTTGCAGCATTGCTCCAAAAACTCAAAGAGCAGCAAGTAGCTACCCTAATGGCCACTCACGATTTATTTAGAGCCAAAGAAACAGGAACCCACATTGGCATTATGAAAGAAGGGCAACTGGTAGAGCAACTTACTACTCAGGAAATAGACCATTCTGATTTAGAAAAGCTGTATCTACAACACATGAATTAATCCTAACCAAACACACGCAACCATGTTTAAATATTTTTTTATCAAAGAACTCAAAGAAACGCTACGAGATGCCCGGTTTCAGGTAATGGGTGGGCTAGTACTTATTTTATTGATTACAGCCACACTTGTGGGTTATCGAGGATTCCATCAATTACAAGAAATGCGTCAACAGGCTCAACAGCAAGTACGCCAGGAATGGGTAGGTCAAAAGAACAAACATCCACACTCGGCAGCGCATTATGGACATATCGCTTTTAAGCCCAAGCCTACCTTAAGCTTTATGGATTTCGGGTTAGATTCCTTTACAGGAATGGTGGTATATATGGAAGCGCACAAGCAAAATGACATTTTGTATAGCCAGGCACAGGATTCTACCAGTTTGATTCGTTTTGGGGAGATGACCATTGCTTTTGTATTACAAATGTTGATGCCATTACTCATTATTTTTTTAGTGTTTGCTTCGGTTACTCGAGAGCGAGAAGGGGGTACTTTAAAAATGATGATTAGCCAGGGAGTCTCTACCCGAAAAATTTTATTATATAAAATAAGCAGCTATAGTTTTATCACCATACTACTCTTTTTGCCCGCTTTTCTGATCGCCAGCACTCTGCTGTTTCGCCAATCACATACGGCTTTACAAACCCAATTGACTGGAAAGTTTTTTACGCTTTTAGGAGCTTACTGGGCATATTTTATGGTATTTATTGTGCTATCGGTATTGGTTTCTGCTTTTAGTAAAACCTCCAGAATGGCATTGGTTCAATTGCTAGGGGTTTGGATTTTCTTCTGTATTCTAATGCCCAAAGCTACCGCTAATATTGCGGATAATTTATACGCTGCTCCCGCCAAATACGAGTTTGATGACACTATTAAGCAAAAAGTAGAAGCAGGTATTGATGGACACAACCCATCGGACAAACGCTTTGCGGCTTTGAAAAAGAAGACCCTCCAAAAATACGGGGTAGATTCTATTTCCAAATTACCTATCAATTTTAGCGGGTTGGCTATGCAAGTAGGCGAAGAATACACCGATAAAGTATATGATCGGGAATTTAAGAAAGTGCAGCAAGTATTTAAGGCTCAAAACCGAGTTTCCGAAATTGCCGGGCTCATCAATCCTTTGTTGGCCATTCGGCAAGTGTCTATGGGGCTGGCTGGCACCGATTATCATCATCATGTAAAATTTGCCACTGAGGCCGAAAATTATCGCCGCAAAATGGTGAAAATGGCCAACAATGATATGATGGTAAATCATAAGCCTGGCATTGCCTACAAAGATTATAACGTAGGACGTAGCTTTTGGGAAAAGCTCCCTCCTTTTCAATACAAAATGGCCTCACTCAATGAAGTCATGCAGCAAAACCTTTGGGGATTAGCAGCCCTATTGGTATGGCTTGTTGGTGGCTTTGCTTTGATATTGTATCGTAGTTCTTCTATCTCCATTGTATAACTCCACATTCTCATGAAAAAACTATTACTGATTTATAAATTTGAGTGGAAAAGCCTGATCGCCAACCGTACAATGGTGCTTATCTTTTTGCTCTTGGTCTTAAGTGGCTTATATAGCATTTATTATGGCAAGGCCGAAATAAAAAAACAGGCCAATCATATTGGTTATCTTAAAACACAAGAAAAGGTAAGGCTGGATACCATTTTACGTAGAATGAAAGCCGATACCTCTTTTAAGGTAAACAAAAACGCATTCCAACGGGCTCAAAACCCCGCTCAACTGAATCGTTTTGTGAAAGCTTACGCCATCAATCCCCCCTCTCCGATGGCCAGCTTGTCGCTGGGGCAACGTGATTTACAGCCTTATTATGTACGACTCGATGCTACAGCTTTTCATAAACAAATGAATACTACTGAGATCAAAAATCCACTCAAACTATTTACAGGCAACTTCGACTTAGCCTTTGTATTCATTTATTTATTTCCTCTGGTTATTATCCTGCTTACTTATGATATCTATTCAGCAGAAAAAGAACAGGGTACGCTTCCTTTGTTGGCTTCTCAACCATTGAAAGTATCCCGGGTCATGTGGATAAAAGTTTCTTTTAGATTATTGGTAATCCTTGGCCTGGGATTGTTGCTCACCTTTCTGGGAGTGCTTCTCAACGGCATATCTGTTACTGCCAATCTGGGTAAAATCATTCAGTGGATGGGGGTTATTAGTGTCTATACCTTGTTTTGGTTTGCCATGATGTACGGAGTAATCGCCTTGCGAAAAAGCTCTGCTTTTAATGCCATTGCGGGGTTGGGTGCTTACTTAATGTTGACCCTTGTGTTTCCAGCCCTACTCAATATTTTTATCAATATACAGGCACCGCCTCCTGCCAAAAATGAGATGACCAATATGATTAGAACTCGCTTTGCTAATCAATGGGGGAATCCTAAAAGCTGGATTTTCAAGGACTTTTACCCTAAATACCCTCAATACAACGACGGAGATACGTTGAGTTTTAACAAGTGGTTTTATGCTGGCTATTTATTAATGGATGAAGAAGCCCGTAAAATCAACCAGAAATTTGAGCAGCAATTGCAAAAACGTAAGACGCTGGGCAAGCAATGGCTTTGGATTACTCCTGCAGTTTTGGCTCAGGAAAAACTAAATCAAGTAGCGCAAACCGGGCAAGAAGCACAGCAACAATATCTGCAAAAGGCGGAAGCATTTCACGCTAAACTGAGAGATTTTTACTATCCAAGAATCTTTAAAGATAAAAAAATTAAGGTTCAGGAAATCAGCAAAATCCCTCGTTATGAGTCACAGAAGGTTAAACGCAACTGATTGATGCAACAGTTATTATAATGCAACAAAAATTCTCTTGCAACATAATTGCATTTACAGAAAATTTTTCTACCTTTGAACTGTGTAATATAACATCTTGTAAAATTCTCATAATTTTTAAGATTTGTGCAAAGAGGTTTTGGGTCGTCCAAGACCTTTTTTGTTTCGAGACAGCCTATAAAATACTTTTCGCGTTTAACTCATCTTTAACAAGCATCAAATGCAACATTGTTGCACAAAACACTTCCTTTTATTAAATTGCAACAATGTTGCATATATAACCATATACTCCTCTCTTCTAAATACAGGCGAGGTTTCTTTGATTGAAACTTTATAACCATGAGAATTATTAGTTTAGCATTCGTATTGCTATTGACGGCAATGTCGATTGCTCAGGCCCAGAAAATTTTTGAGCCTCCTACTAAAAAGGATAAACTTGTGATAGAAGCTACTGAAATTACAACGAACTTGAGCATAGATGGCAAGTTAGATGAGCCTGCCTGGCAGCAAGCCAAAACTTATCAGAAGTTCACTCAGGTAGAACCTTTGCAAGGAACTCCTTCTCGATTTGTTACTAAAATCAAGATTTTGTACAATAAAAAATACCTCTACGTGGGGGCTTTTTGTCAAGATAGTTTAGGCAAGAAAGGCATACGTGTGCCCAACCTACAAAGAGATTTTTCGTGGAGCAGCGGGGATTTGTTTGGAGTAGTGATTGACGCTTTCAGGGATGAGAGAAATAGTATTTCCTTTCAGACCAATCCTTATGGTGCCCGACGCGACATGCAAGTGTTTGACAGTAACATATTTGACAACGACTGGGATGGTTTTTGGAAAGTACGCACCACTCGTACTGACCAAGGTTGGATAGCCGAAATGCGTATTCCCTGGGCTACCATTCGTTACCCAAAAGGCGATAATCAAGAGTGGGGAATAAACTTTGTGCGGCGGGCCCGCCGTGTAAACGAAATATCAAGCTGGGCTCCCTATCCCAGAGCCTTTAATCCTTACCGCATGAGTTATGCGGGTATTCTGAAAGGTATTAAGCCCCCTCCCCCTTCTACCAATGTGCGCATCCAACCCTACGCCTTTGCCTCTGCCAACCGCACTGGAGATTCTACGGCTTTGTTTGATCAAGACAATCTGTTTACCAAAATGGGTGGGGAAGTTAAATGGGCCATTAATCCTAGTACTGTTTTAGACTTTACCGTCAATACTGATTTTGCCCAGGCCGATGTAGATCGCCAGGTAGTTAACCTTACCCGTTTCTCGGTGTTTTTGCCTGAAAGGCGACAATTTTTTCTGGAAAATGCCAGTTTGTTTGCCGCAGGAAGCAACGATCACGTACAACCGTTTTTTAGCCGAACCATTGGTTTAGATAATAATGGCAACCCTATCCCAATAGATGCAGGACTGCGATTGACTCATCGTAGCACCAAACGTAGTATGGGTATGCTCATGGTACGGCAACGTGGGTTAGGCAATAGTCCTGCTGCCAATTTTGGTGTGTTACGATACGTTCAAAACTTTGGAAAGCAAAATCGCCTCGGAGGAATGATCACAGGTCGTTATGATGAGGCTATTGATGATCGTGGTATAGAAGATCGCCACAACTTTACGGGAACGATTGATGGGTTCTTTCGTTTTAGCCGTCCTTTGTCGTGGCAATTTTATGTAACTGGTTCAGAAACCAAAAACCAAAACAGCCATGGTTGGGCAGGGTATTCCAGCTTACGCTATCGTAGCAACCAGTGGTATCTTTATTACGATTATCAGTTTATCGAAAAGAACTATGAGTCTACGATGGGCTTTATTCGTCGGAGAAATTATATGGCCAACAGCGGAGGTGGATATGCTATTCTACGTCCCAGTTGGAAACCCAAGTTTATTCGTTCTTACGAACCAGGTATTTTTGCCACAGTGATTCATCGCAATGAAGATCGTCGTTTTTTAGAAAGTTCTGTAACGCTTTTCCCAATATGGATTTTATTTCAGGATGGAGGCAGGCTGGTAGGGGAAATAGAACCTACGCGCCAGAACTTATTGAATACCTTCAGCCCTCTTGCGGTTAATATTACCCCTGGCGAATATGACTACATCCGTTATCGCCTCACGTATACTTCAGATGTATCCAAAAAGATCTCTTTCCGTCTCCGTTACGAAACGGGTAACTTTTTTGATGGGAAACTTGATAACTACCAGATAAGGCTTACAACTGCCCCTATTCCTCACACCTATTTTTCGGTCAATTATCAATACAACAATGCTCAAGAACTGGGCGAAAACCGAGAAGACAAAGAAGCGCACTTAATAGCACCTGAACTGAGACTGGCACTCAATGCCAGGGTGCAGCTCAACGCCTTTTATCAATATAATTCTTTGTCAGAATTTGCTAACTGGAACGTTCGCTTTTCCTGGGAGTTTCAACCATTGTCATTTATCTATTTGGTGTTTAACGACACACGTAATCAAGGAATCGACCCAAGGCTGCAAGCCCAGCAGGTGATTGGCAAGATTACGTACTTGAAACAATTTTAATTTATATTTTGGAATTGTAACTATAATTGTGACTAACCTGAATGACAATGTTATTCAGGTTTTTATTTTTTATCTATCTCACCTTCTACGGTCTTTTCTCAGGTTAATCACCCGCCTATTGCTCGAAGTCATTGCAAGATGCTCAATAGAAGTAACGAGTCTTGTATCAGGTGATTTTGTTCTTTCTAAATAAGCATCTTCTCTCAATTAAGTACTCCATTTTTCTGTACAACTTCACCTTGGTTTCTATGAGCTAAATTTATCGTGTTGCGCCTAAACTAAGCCTCACTTTTTAGGATAAAGGGGCTTTGAAGAGGCAGGAAGTAACTTTGAAGGGGGTATGAAGTGATTTTGAAGGGGGAGTAATATAGTCAACGCAGGCTTAAACCCTGTAATATTGACAATACAATGAGATACTAGTTTTACCTAAACATTATTTATCTGTTAGGAACCACTGCCTCTCTTGATGTCAATATTAATTTCTTAAAGCTCATGCATCAGCAACAAAACCAAGAACAAAGCAATACTTCTAACGCACAGCACAAACCAGTTCAGGCCAAACAACACTCTACCCAAGCCAAGCATAGGCCGATTCAGGCCAAACAACGCCTCATCCAAGCCAGGCACAAACCGATTCAGGCCAAACAAAAGCCAGTTCAAGCCAAACAACGGCCCGTGCAGCGTACTACCATTGGACAAACAAAAAAGGGACAGCCTCAAGGCTCGGCCAAGTTTCAGGAAATAGCCACTACTATGGGGCAACAACATGGGGTAGATACTACCCAACTAAAAGCCACCCATAATTCGTCTTTTCCAGATACGGTTAATGCTGAGGCTACTATTCAGGGTAACAAGATTGACTTTGCCCCAGGCAAAGACACCGAAGCCAATATGAAACACGAAGTGGCCCACGCCATAGACAATGCCAAAAATGGCACGCCCAAAGGCGACAAAACCGTGAATGGGCAAAATGTGGATACGACCCGAGAGCAAGTGGTAGATAATATGGCAGCCCAACCTCTACAAAGGAAAGAGAACCAACATACAAGCGATGTAGTACAGCAAGGAGGGCTATCTTCTGGTGGGCCAGTGCAACGTAAATACGATGAACGCCACGATAGAAAAATTAGAAGGATAGTTAATCTTCTGGAAAATAATAGGGAAATTGATGTACATGAACGAGCAGGGACTGGTGATGTTACTGATTATTTTGCCAAAGTTGGAGTTGTTGGGAATGAAGAGATAAGGCATATTGCTTACAAAAAGAATGGCACTGTTTATTTCTTATATGGAGGGCTATTCGCCGATGGATTTGATGCACCTATAGAAGTTTCAGATGATAATCAACCAGTTGTAATACTGGGCAAATTTGCACCAGACTGGAACAATCCTAACTCTCTGGGCGTACGATTGCTCCTGGGAGGAAATGTCAACGATCGGGTAGGACAAGTTTCAGGACTTCCTGACGGTTTGGTTGGACATGTACGAGGAGGAGGAGGGTTTTTCACAGATGATACAGCTCCAATTAAAGCTTTGAGTTTACCTCACTATTTCCGAAAAGTCAATCGCTTTATTAGTCAGGCTGTACAAAAAAGAATTAATATGTATATAGATCTTGGTGATACGGCTCATAATTATAGTAATCGTTTTCGCGAAATTAAAGCAATTTTCCTTAAAGGGTGGAGGCAAATGTCTACTCAGAATATTGAAGCAAGCCTTAATGAAGATGATACTAAAATAGAAAGGGCTAGAGCCTTTAGCAAAGTTGGTCTTACACCAAATTTGGATGGGGAAATGTTGAAAAGGAATGACGACTTATCAATGCTTGACGCAGGTATTCGAGAGGGACTGAAGCTTGGAGATCAAGCAATTTGGTCAGAAGATAACCTTTCTTTTCTCAGGGCAGCGTTTGCAAATGGTGCTATTGTACGTCTGGTAAGTGATTCTGTTAAGCAAAAGACAGGATTCTATGCAAAGGAAGTAGATGCTATATTTGGAACAAGAGGGGGTAAGCAAGTATTAGGGTTAGCTCAGGAATATGGGTATATTTATGATGAAAGAAAGTGCGTTTTCCGACCTTCAACTACAGAAGATGCTCCACGGCAACGACGTAACCCAGAGAATTTACCTAAAGGTAAACCACAGAATTTATAAAGAAACAATCAACTAAAAAAAGATGATCAGCTCCTTGGGTGATTTTGCGTAACCAAGTGAATAGACTAGCCAAAAGCCAACGGAAGATGACTCTTTATTTCTCAACCATCAATTCATCAAAAGAAGGATACTCGATGTAATGAACCCTTGAGGAATACCTAAACAGCTATCAAAGCCTCGTATTGTTGCTGATCAGAGGTAATGATGGCCTCTCGGAGGGCTTCTTTCCAAAGGGCTAACTGGGGATGCTGGGCCACGTCTATTTGGTCTAAAATCTCTTTTATTTTGGTGAGGTGATAAAACTCATATTCCTTGATTTGGTTGAGGTAAGGCATCAAATAGGCTTTGTCTGCTGGGCTTAACACAATATCTAACGTTTGGGTATATGAAGATTGGCTCGTTGGCAGTACCTCAACCAATGCTTCGTTGGCCATAGGCAGGGTAAACCAAAAAGTACTGCCCTGCCCTACCGCAGAATCCACCCCAATGCGGCCTTGGTGGGCATCGATCACCATTTTACAAAAAGCCAACCCCAAACCAGTAGACCCTTGATGGGCATTTACCTGATGATAAGGCTCAAAAATGGCTTGTTGCTGCACGGGCTTTACCCCCACGCCCTCGTCAATCACCAGTACTTTTACCTCTTGGGTAGCGGCCAGCACTTCGTACTTGAGGGTAATGCGGCTGTTTTCTGGGGTAAACTTTACCGCATTATGTAGTAGATTCATCAGTACCCGTGATATGAGTTGGCCATCGAGCGACAAGTGTACGTCTTGGGGTGCTACTTGTACCAGTTCGATATTTTTGGCTTGGGCAAACCACTTTACTTGCTCCAGGGCATTGCTGCCTAATTGGTGCAAAGACTGGCTAGAGGTATTGAGTGATACCATAGTTTGGGTGTATTTTTGGGTATCCAGCATATTCAGGATGAGCAAATGCATACGTTGGGCGGCCTGGTAAATGGCCGAAAGATAAGAGTGGTTGGGCTGATCGGCCGAAAGTCCCATAATAGCCTGGAGTGGATTCTTGAGATCATGGGCAACCATACCTATCAGGCGCTCCTTAAAGCTACCCAACGCTTTGAGTTCCTGCAATGCCTGCTCTAGCGCTGCATTTACCTGGCCAAGCTTATAATTACTCCTTTGCTGCACCCGATAAAACAAAAACAAAACTAATAGCAGCAACCCACTCAAACCTAACCCCATATATGTAGCTCGTTGGGTGGTTTTCCGTTGGCGAATATCGGCTTGCATCGCCTGTTCTTTTTGAGCCTGTACTTGCTTGAGCGAGTCTTCGCGTTTTTGGGCAGTATATTGGGTTTCCAGGCGGGTAATTTTTTGAATATTTCTTTTGTTCAACAGGCTATCTGCCATTTGCTTAAACAATATATAGTTTTCCAGGGCTTTTTGGGGTTGGCCCATCACCTCATAAACTTTTGATAAATATTCGGCTCCATCCCTTACATTGGCTGGTACTCCAGTCTTGGAAGCGGTTGCTATTCCTTTTTTGAGTGATTTTAGTGCTTGAGGATAGTCTTTTAACCAAAAGTAAGCAATTCCCAAATTTACCTCTGCCTCGGCTGATAAAGCTTTTTGCCCCAAGGTTTTTCTTATGGTCAAAGCTTTTTCAAAAAAAGACCCCGCTTTTGAATATTGTTTTTGCTGCAAAGCTGCCTTGCCCAGTCCCAGGTAGCTTCGTGTGATCCCCCATTTAAGGACCATCTTTTGAGAAACGTCCAGCGCTTTTTGGTAGTAATCCTCTGCTTCCTGATAATTTTCTAACTGTAAATAAATGGCGCCTATACTGGCATAACCTTCTGTAACTCCCTTTTGATATTTGAGTCGGATGAAATCTTTGAGTACCTGTTGGTAAAGCTTTAGTGCCTTTTGGTAATCACCTTGTAATCCATAAATAGAGCTAATCCTCTGGGTGGCTTTAGTTACTCTTAATTGATTGCCACTTTTTTGCTCTATTTTAAGCGATTGATAGAAATATTTCAAAGCGGTGGGGTAGTCTCCCTGACGTCTATAAATCCTCCCCAGGTTACTGTATAAAATGGCAAGTTTTCTTTTATTATCAATCTTTTTGGCGATCACCAATGCGCGCTCAAAAAACTTCAAGGCCTTTTGGTAGTCTCCTTGCTCATCATAAACAAGTGCAATATTAGCATAACCAGTAATCAGTCCATCCTGGTGCTGAATCTTCAGGGCTATTTTGAGGGATTTATGATAAAGTGCTAATGCTTCGGAGTAGTTGCCCCTGTTTATTTGGATGTTTCCTATACTATTGTATGTTTCGGCAATCCCTTTTTGATTGGCCATGGCTATTTCTAACTCCAGCGATTGCTGAAAAAACTCTAGGGCTTTCTCATACTTTCCCCAGCGTTTATAGACCAGTGCCATATTATGAGTGCTGGCCGCCATTCCTTCTTTGTCGTCAATTTGGGTTCTTATCTTCAGTGCTTGTTGATGATAATGCAAAGCTTTGTCCCATTGACTTTTGTAATAATGAACCAAAGCCAACCCATTATAAGCGGTACCTAGTCCATCGTTATCGCGTGCTTTTTGCGAGATTTGCAAAGATTTCTTAAAATGCTCCCCAGCTTCTGTTGTGTAGCCCTTCATTAAATTTATCCACCCCAGGTGAAACCAAGCCTTGGCTGCCCCCTTAGAGTAGTCAATGTCTTGCGCCAAACGGAATACCAACGAAGTATAATGTGCTACTTTGGCAGAATCTGTACCGCTATATTCTGCTGCCAAACGGTTATAGGTGTTTACTTTTTCCTGGGCTTTAATAGAGGTTTTCAACACTTTTTGCAAAGAGTCGATGGTGCGGATATTTTGAGCGAAGGCATAACTGGTGGTCAATAATAAGATCGTACAAAACTTGTATAATAAGTTCATGGCTTTTAGATATTTGGCCTGTATTTTCAGGCTTTGACTAATGTGTAAATGTTGTGATTAGTAAAATAGCGCTATAGTGATGAAGAATTTTGAAGTCAGTGAATTCAAATGAATGATTTACAATTCCTGATTTAAAGTCAAAATGAGTTCCGTAGATTGATGTGCGTTTGAATGCGAATTAACCACCCACTTGATTGAATCCAAGTTTTGGATCAGTAAAACCGCATTATAATGCGCGTACAGTGCCAGTTCTATGGCAGTTTCTATATTAAATATCAATGTAGTAGTGAATATAATACAATGATTAGGGGGGCACGGGTTGCTTTCTTATCACTATAAGGCAACTAATGGTCCCATTGCCTTGTAAAATGTCTGATAGTATAATGAAAATGTTCAAGTTCAGTTTTAGAATTATACATCCTAAATCCAACATTTGACAGCATACAGGACTAACTTAGTGTTTTGGCAGTAATAAAAAATTATTATTTTGTTCGCTTGACCACCTATACCTCAAAAAATAACAACCATTATTCAGCAAACCTCCACAACTATATGAATACCCAGGCCTCACCTCAAACCATCAAACAAAAGATACTGATAGTTGATGATAATCCCAGCATTATCAAAACCATCTCTAAATATTTTACTGATACCCAAGAGCCTTACGAATTGCTTAGTGCCCGCAATGGTGATATTGCCTGCCAAATAGCCATCAAAGAGCTGCCTGATTTGATTATTATGGATTGGGAAATGCCGGGGTTTTCGGGCATAGAGGTAATGAAATATTTAAAAACAATCACCGAAACCTGCAACATCCCTATTATTATGGCTACTGGTGAACAAATCGAAGATTATCATTTGGAGAAAGCCTTGAGTTTGGGAGCGACTGACTATATCCGAAAACCCTTTAGTCGTTTGGAACTGTTGGCTCGTGCTCAATCGGCCTTGTGTATAGCAGCCCTACGTAGGCAAGAAAAAAACATGATGCAATCATTGATAGATGCCAAAAACCGACAGTTATCGAGTATTGCCTTGCAAGTGGCTCATAAAAACGAACTGTTGATCAGCATCGCTCAAAAACTAGAACCTCTAGCACTTAAAAATGCCTTGGCTAAAGATTGCATTAAGGAAATTCAAAGCGAAATGACATTGGATAATCAATGGGAAGTATTCAAGCTGCATTTTGACGAAGTACATCCCGATTTTTTTATTAGGCTACAACAAACCTACCCTGTGCTTACCTCCAATGATCTAAAAATTTGCGCTTATATCAGAATGAACCTTTCTAACAAACAAGCCCAACAAATTTTAAACTTGTCTACTAAAGGTTTAGAAACTGCTCGTTATCGCCTTAGAAAAAAAATGAAGCTAATTCCTCAAGAGGATCTAAATAAGCTTATACAAAGAATTTAAGGACAGCATAAGGTTTTACTTTAATACCTCATTGACTATCAAAACAATACGCGCTAAATCGTCTTCGGTCAAAGAGGAACCAGAAGGCAGGCATAACCCTTGATTAAACAAGTCTTCTGCTATTTGCCCTCCATAATAGGGTGCCTCTTTAAAAAGCGGTTGTAAATGCATGGGTTTCCACAAGGGGCGTGATTCAATGTTTTCGGCTTCCAGCCTTAATCTAATATCTTCGGGAGTAGCTTTGGTCCTGGTCGGATTCAAAACCACGCAACTCAGCCAACGGTTAGAACATGTACCTTTGATTTCTGGCTGGAAACCGACTTTGTTGGCAGGTAAATGTGCTTGATAAAACTCAAATATCTCACGACGACGTGCTACGCGTGCTTCGAGTTGGGTCATTTGCCCCACCCCAATAGCCGCCAATACATTACTCAACCGATAATTATGACCTAACTCTTGGTGTTCATAATGTGGCGCATCTTCTTTGGCTTGGGTAGCCCAAAATAAAGCCTTTTGGGCTTGTTGTACAGTTTTAGTCACCAATGCCCCTCCTGCCGAAGTCGTAATTATTTTGTTTCCATTAAAAGAAATCACGCCTAAATCGCCTAGTGTGCCTGCCTTCTGGCCTTGATAGCTGCTTCCCAGTGCTTCTGCGGCATCTTCTATGATTGGAATCTCATACTTTTGAGCAACGGCTTGTATTTCTTGCATTTGGGCGGGTTGTCCATATAAATGAACTACGATGATGGCTTTGGGCTTCTTTGCAACTTTGATCCGATGCTGAATCGCTTTTTCTAACTGTATTGGGCAAATGTTCCAGGTATTGGGTTCACTATCTACAAAAATTGGGGTGGCTTGTTGGTATAAAACCGGATTGACCGTGGCCACAAAAGTAAACGTAGGGCAGATGACCTCATCTCCGACTCCAACACCTAATAGCTTGAGGGCCAAATGTAGGGCTGAAGTACCCGAGTTGAGGGCTACTACCGGATTTTGATGCAAATAATCGCTCAATGATTTTTCAAAAGCCTGCAATTGAGGGCCTACAGGAGCTACCCAGTTTTGCTGTATTGCTTCTTGAACATGTTCCAGCTCAAGCGGGCTTAGATGAGGGGGAGAAAGGTAGATACGTTTGGCTTTTTGCTTCTTCATGTTGGCATCATTCAGGCTTAACTTTTATATGCAAATATGCATCACTAGTTGGAACCATTGAATTTTTCGGGCAAAACATCTCCATCACTTTTGCGAAATATTTTCAAAAAGGTGAGCCATACAATCCTAATATCCAGCCAAAAAGAGCGGTTTTCAACATACCATATGTCTAGCTCAAACTTTTCCTGCCAACTTAAAGAATCTCGCCCGTTGATTTGGGCCCACCCCGTAATGCCCGGCTTTACATCATGGCGTTTGAGCTGACGCTCACTATAGAGAGGTAAATACTCGGGCAATAGTGGCCGTGGGCCTACCAGGCGCATTTCACCCTTTAGGATATTGATAATTTGAGGGAGTTCGTCTATAGAGGTCTTTCTCAAAAAATTTCCCCAGCGAGTCAACCGTTGTTCATCAGGCAAGAGGTGACCGTTTTCGTCTCGCAAATCGCGCATGGTTTTCAACTTGATAATCTTGAAGGGACGATTTTGGTAACCAATTCGTTCTTGCAGGAAAAATATTCGAGAAAACATTGTTCTATTATTGAATTGCTCTATTGTTTCGCTTCGCGTATTGTTACATTGCTATGCATTGCGAAACAATAAAAGCTAGTTTTGTGTAACTTGATCGTTTACTACTTCTCCCCCTTTGAGTTGAATCACTCGTTGGGTTTTTTGAGCAAGTTCCAGGTCGTGAGTTACCAGTACCAAAGTTGTACCAGCTTCTTTGTTAAGGTCAAACAGGAGTTTTTCTACCTTGAGGCTGGTTTCTTCGTCCAGATTTCCGGTGGGTTCATCGGCAAAAAGAATTTTGGGACTGTTAGAAAATGCTCTTGCCAAAGATACACGTTGCTGCTCTCCCCCCGATAATTGGGTAGGGTAATGGTGATGCCGTTCGCCCAAGCCTACTTTTTCCAATAATTCTAAAGCCCGTTTTTTTACATTTTTTTCCTTTCTTAGCTCCAAAGGTACCATCACATTTTCGAGTGCAGTAAGGGTAGGAATCAGTTGAAAGTTTTGAAATATAAAGCCTACGTGTTGGTTGCGTACTGCTGCGCGTTCATCTTCGCTCAAATGGTCTAGTGCTACTCCATTTAAAATAACACTACCTGCACTGGCCCGATCTAACCCAGCGCAAAGCCCTAGTAGCGTGGTTTTGCCGCTTCCCGAGGGCCCTACAATAGAAAAGGTATCACCTGCTTCTAAATTAAAACTCACATTACGTAATACGGTCAGGTTTTTGGCCCCACTACGATACGATTTACTCAAACTATCAACTTGTAATATAGTAGACATGCACTAATTGTTATATGGTTTTGTCGTTGGCTTTTGCCAATCATCTCTTTAAACACACTTCATAAACTATTCATTCCCACATAAAGTTGATCAATCCTCAAAAATTGCCACTACTCTTGCTGGAGATGCCGATGCTCCTTTGATTTTAAGCGGGAAAACGGCGACTTTGAATCCACTGGGTGGCAAAGCTGAAAGATTGGTCAATTGCTCCATATGGCAATACTCTTTTTCTTGCCCAACCAAATGTGCCTGCCAAAACAAATCAGGATTATCGGTACGTTTGGCTTCTTTGACCAAATAGCGCAGGGGTAAATCCCAGCCCCATTGATCTATTCCCATCACTTTGATTCCCTGATCAATCAACCACTCAGTGGCCGCCTTGCTCATTCCGGTACCACGATCTACAAATTCGGCTCCCTTGTATTTATCCCGGTCGGTACGAATCAAAACAATATTGCCAGGCTTGAGGGTAATGTTGTTTTTTTGTAAATCAGTTTGAATATCTTCTACTGTAATTTCTTCAAAATCAGGTTTTTCACTCATATCAATCACTACCCCGTCGCCATAGCACCAATCCAAGGGCACTTGATCAATGGTTTTGGCGGGTTGTCCAGCCACGGTAGGGCTATAATGCCAGGGAGCATCTATATGGGTAGAAGAATGCACCCCCATTTTTTTGATGGCATCGTCGGCCCAGCCTACAAAATCTTTAGGAAAAAGCTTTTTAGGTAATTTTAAAAAATAACGAATAAGCACAAAAGCCTTACGATGGGGTTTATGCTTGATTTTGATACGCATAAACCAAGGGTCTTCTTTTTTAAACTCTACGGTTTTGGAGAGGTCTACAATTCGAGTCATGGGTGATTAGTTATGCAGATTTTGAATAATAAATTTCGAATGGGTCAGTCTAATTTGTTGTATGGAATAATACTAAAAATTGCCGTTATTGACTGTATTTAGACTATTTACGCAATCAAGATAATGGGTTTTGACAGATTCCCCAAAAGCTATTTAAAAACCTACTTGATTTGCAACCAAATGGCCAATCCAATAAAAAATAAGTTCATAAAAATGGCGGAAAGCAGATTCAGGCGCATCGTATATTTAAAGTTGGCTTGTTGGGCATCTTTGAGCACTTTCAGAAACCACCAGCCAAAAAACAACACTACTGGAAATAAAGTAGTCACAAATACCATCGCTAAATTCAAAGAAAAATATTGGGTAAAGTACCATACATAGCCCCCTGTGGCGAGCCCAAAAGCAGCCCCGGTAAACAAAAATGTACCTTTAATTCCTAACATTCGGCTAATGGTCATATCGCCCCGGCGGGCATCTTCTTCGTGCTGATAAATTTGGGTCATGGGATAAGATCCTAACAACAGCACCGTACTTAATATTGCACCATACAATACCTTGCCTTCTAATAATTGTTCCAGGCTCACTTGAGCTACACCCTGGTATACCATCAAAAAGGTAAAAGCCCCTTGAAATACCCCTACTGTAATCCAACCTAAAATAGGCATTTTCTTGAGGCGGATGGCATCGTTGCTGTAGGCTTTGGATACCAAGCCATACAACAAAATTCCTACGGCAAATTCAATACTTACTAATACACTTAGTACCAAGGCGATACCATCTATTATTAAAGCAGTATACAAAAGTTCTTTACTTACTGGAGGTGGTTTTTCAAGCCCTCCAATACTATCTTCGTCTTTGTCGTAATAAGAATTGTAGCCATTACTGGCTGGATATACCATCAAATGCAAAATCACGAAAACCAATACAAGTCTCCACCAGTCTCCAGTAAAAGCCACCCCAGCGGCAAAACAGAAAACAGGCATTAAAAAGAAGGAAAAGGGAAATCGCAGATGTAGTAAGGTTGATTTGGAGATAGTCATTTTTTTAGTTTGTAGTTTTTTAGTCGATAGTCCACAGCTTATTAAATGAAAAACTAAAAGTGAAAAGTGAAAAATGGCGTAAAGCGGAGATTAGTCCACAGTCCATAGTTTTGCGGCACATCGCGAAACACGCTGTCCTGAGCGTAGCCGAAGGAACTAACAATCAGCCGAAGGCGAAACAATGGAACAATAGAAAAGAAAAACATAATTGATCAATTTATAATTCCCCCCTAACCATTGATCATTAAACATTACTTACTGTCTTTCCAAAATGGAATGTAAGCATATACGTCGTCTTTCATCCCAAAACGTTTGAGTTCGGCCAATGCCTCTTTGGTAGCTACATTGAGTTTTACTTCTACAATATGCTCGGTAGGCGATAGTTGATCAATTGGAATAAGCGCCAGAATACCTTCTTCATTGGTTTTGGGGTGGTTATAATATCGCCATTTGATTTTATTCATGAGTGCATCATCTATATATACCTCATAAAAATCTCGGTAACAATTCAGCATTTTTCGTTGTTCTACCGACTTTACAATGCTTTTAGCTTTTTCGGCACAGTCCATATCCATCAATCGCTCTATGATTTTTTGATGTACAATGAACAACTTCAGGTATTTTTCCTGTACAATATCCGATTGGATAGATACGTGTTGCACCATATCGCCATCCTTGCGGGTATTGTCGTATTGACGCGTATCAAACTTCAGGCGATCCACTTCAAGTCCCAAATAAGCTTTGGTATCTAAACTGTTGAATGACAGGGCAGGCATTATACTCCCTCCTCCAAAAGACAATTGTGTAATGGCCAGGGCCACCACCATATAGGCAGCAATGCCTGTGGCTAATAACCACTTTCGCTTAATATTGGTAACCAATGTATAATAAGCACTGCGGTAGAGAAAAGACAAGGTAAGGATAGAAAATAACCAATACACTGGATAATACAATTTGGCAATTTTTTTCTGCCTTTTGATAAAACCCATCGTCAGGAAATCTATTGCATAAATAAAACCCAGGAAAAGCAAAATGTAAGAGGTTATGCGGATAATGGCATAAATAGTAGGTCCCAGTTCTAGCAAACTAGAGTTGGGAGTGATCACAATAAGGGTGGCCAATACACTGATAATGAGCGAGAAAAACAGGAATGACAAGAAAAACATAATGCTACTGGCCGACTCCATCCACACTACCAAATCTACTGAAGTATCAATCAAGCGATTTACCCTACGTTTAAACGGCGGAGCATAGTGCTCTACTTTTTCGGTTTGAATGCCTTTTGGAAAAACATAACTCAAACAAACCGATGCTACCCAAAAGCCGCGCAAGGCCAAATGTAATCCAAAACCAAAAATGAGGGCGTTGAGGGCAGCTACCAGAAAATTGGCAATAATGACTGGCTCTATATAGCCAGTTTTTTGCAGTAACAAAAAGCTTTGTCGTTGGATCACTCCAGTGATTTGAAAAAGGGTAAAGATTACCCCACCAGAAATAAATAATTCGGGTTCCCAGCTTCTGTTCTGAATATCGGTTAACCATTCAGGCTTTTTATGTTTCTCGCTCATGGTGCTTTGAGTAGCAAGGTGGTACTTATGTCCAATATAACCTGTTTTATTAAAAATTGAGAAAACTTCTAGAAATAGATTTCGGCATCGGGCAAAAGGCTTTTGATTTTCTCTTGCTCATCGGAAGAAAACTGGTTATTCTGGGCATATAAATACTTCAATTGGGTTAATTGGCCTATTTCTTCGGGTAACTGGGTGATTTGGTTGTTATCAATGTATAAATCCTCCAGGTTTTGTAGGTTCCCAATTTCTTCGGGCAAGCGCTTGAGTTGATTGTTTTGCAAGTACAATACTTCTAATTGGGTTAACTCACCAATACCGATGGGCAGCGTAATCAATTGGTTGTACGAAAGCACCAACTCTCTCAAATTCAATAAGTTTCCAATTTCTTCGGGCAAAGTCAACAACTCATTGTTGTCCAAATACAAATTACGTAAACTTACCAGTTGGCCTATTTCAGTTGGTAATTGTTTCAACTGATTGTCATATAAATAGAGATTTTGCAGGCCCAAAAGCTGGCCAATATCTTCAGGAAGCGACACAAGCTGATTGGTTCCCAGCCACAGTTCTTTTAAGCTTTTGAGTTCTATGAGTTCGAGGGGCAACTCGCTCAATTGATTATTGCGCAAGTTCACTTCTTCCAACTCGGTAAGCTCGGTAATTTCTTTAGGGAGATTACTCAGTTGGTTATCGCTCAAATTGAGTACTTCGAGTCCCTTTAGAGCACAAATTTCCTTAGGGAGGCGTGTCAGATTAAAGTGCTTAAGGAATAGTTGATTGCCCCGATAATAAGGCTCTAAAATATCTTCGGCGGGTGCGGTTTTATTTTCTAAACAGAAGCGAATACCCTTGCCCAAAAGCTGAAGTACCGTATTGCCCATCTCGACTTTGTCTATGGGGGCCTTTTCGGATATAATGTCTAAAAAATCTGAGATTTCTTCTTCGTCTACGTGGCTGTACAAATAACGCCACTCGGGTTCGGTAGCCTTGTAAAATTCTGCTGGGGCAAGCTGTTTGTATAGTTTTTTTGCTTTCTCACGAATAACCCGATCACCGTGAAACAACGATAACGCAAAAATGTGGGTCAGCAGCTTATTGGACATTTCTGCGCCTTGCAACAACTGAAAAACTAATTCCAGGTTACTTTCGTCGCTGCTTTCCAGTAATTTTTTAATCTTTGGTAACGCCTGATAATAATCCCCAAAGTTTTGCGGCTCTTCCATAAGTAGTATTGGTTACATTTATTAAAACATGTAGGCAATACATGTTCCAAATAATTGCGGAAGAGTATCTTTTTGAGGACAGATTTGTCTGTAAAAAGCTTGAAGCCTGATAGCCAAAGCATTAATTAAGTCGCTGTATTACCAATTATCAGCAATGAATAGTTCTTTTTCCATATCATCTGCTGCGGACCCAACAATCTCTATGATAGACTTGAGATTTTGGGGCGACTCCGATGCTTTTACTTTAGCATTAAACAAGATATGATATTGCGCATCTTCATAAATCAGCTCCCAGGCGCCTAGTTTTTTACGGCTATTGTCAAAGAGCACTTTGGCCAGCATATATTCTGGCGGTCTCTTATCAGATTTATAAATAACCGAATAAATTTCCCGTATTTCCATTTGATCGTACCAGTCGGTAACCGAACGAATGTAAAGGGTTTGAGAGCGATTGTTTTTGGAAACAGGATAAATAAATTTGATAGTGCCATCTTGGGCTACTTCGTATTGATACTTAAGGGTGGTTAGTTTATCTACCACTCTTTTATCAACCTTGGGTGCAGACTTGTATATAACTTGTGACCACAAATAAGGAGACAATAGTATACACGCCATGCAAGATATAATTGTCCGGGATGCCTGCATTTACTTTATGTTTTATTTAGATAACAACAATGTTCTTCTAAAATCTTAAAAGATGATCTTGCTAAATTAACGTTATTTTTCTTTAAATAATAAAATGCACCACGCTATTCCCTTGCAAGTCAACTCTTTCACTCTCTCTACTCCGGTTTTGTTTTTACTGATTCCCAAATGAATAAAGCAGTCCACAAACACTTGCGTTATTTTCTTTGTTAATCGAACGTTAAGCCAATTTTTATTTTTGAAATGCTCCTTTATTTGGGTATTTTTAGTATAAGTACATTGCTTCGTCTACCTAGATCTTTATTTCAAACCATATACCCATGTCCCATAACATCTTCAATACATTTTGTCTCGTTGTATTACTTAGCATCAGTGCCTGGGCACAGGAATTTCACACCATTGAAAATGCCGTCCGAATGGACAATGGCTGTATTATGCTGACTGCCGACAAACCTTACCAACGGGGCATTGCCTATTGCAAAACCAAGCTTGACCTGTCGGAATACTTTGAAATTGAGTTTGATATTTTTCTGGGTGACAAAAACGAGTTGGGCGCCGACGGAATCACATTTGTGATTCATAACGATGTGCGAGAGTTTAGAGCTATCGGTACCTGGGGCGAATGTATGGGTTATGGTCGCTGGAATCGAGGTTATTATGGGGGTAACTATATTGCTCCTTCTATTGCAGTAGAGTTTGATACTTACCAAAACTATCGCCAAAACGACCCTGCTTGTGACCATGTGGCTTATCTGGAAAATGGAACCAATTACCACACAGTATATTACAACAACAAAGATCCCAAGTTTAACCTTGAAGATGGTTCTTTACATAACTTTCGTTTTCGTTGGGAACCTCAAATCAAAAAGGTGACAGTTTACCTCGATAATGTCATTGTTCACCAAGGTACCCGCGACCTTATCAAAGATGTATTTCAAGGCAAGACTCAGGCAATTTGGGGATTTACAGCCTCTACCGGAAACAAGCACAATCTGCAGTTTTTTTGCCTCAGAAGGTGGGCTACGGCCAAACCAGCCACCAAAAGATCTTCACAACAGACCTCGGTGAGACAGCCCTAAATTTCTATGGAAAGCGTTGAATCGTGATAAAATTATCTCTACTTTTATGACTTCAACATTCTCCAAAAACTTATGAAAAAATCATATCTGGCATTAGTATGTGGGATGATCTTCTTGTTGACTTCTTGTAACACTAACCCCATCCAACAAAAATGGAAGGTAGCCGATGTCAAAATCCCTAATGTGAAAGGCTTAATAAAACTAGCACCCATGCTTATGGGTTCTTCTAAACTATCACAGTTGGTTCCAGCTGGCCTACTCAAAGAAGGTAATACCAGCAAAGTAATCGTCGAGATTCTAAAACAAGCAACCTTTGAGTTCAAAAGTGGCAATAAATGCGCGGTGAATTTGTTTGGGAAAGATGCCACTGGTACTTATCGCTTAAGCGAGGATAAAAAAACACTCACGATTAATTCGGATGACTTAAAACTTGGTAACAAAATGGATATCAAGGAAATGAGCGCCAGTAAGCTCGTTTTTGACATGCATCTTGGTGGACAAATTATTACGTTTGAGTTACAACCAGAATAAATGACTTAATGGTGAGTGATTTAACCAACTACTAAGCACTCACCATTATTTTTCATTCCCACTCCCCTTTATAAGGATCATAAGTACATTTCTGAGGTTTTCCATAACTACTCCCACTCCCCTTTTTGGTATATCCGCGACAATCGGTGCAAATGTATCTAAACTCACAATCCTGACAGATTTCTACCTCGTCTTTGCTGATATTCCACAACTTCTTGAAATCCTCTTTTTGTACTATGTCTAACAGCGATTGCTCATGCACATGTCCAAAACTTTTTGTCATTGAAGGGCAATTTTTAATGTTTCCAGCTTTGTCTATAGAGATTTTGCGATTCAGGCAAGAGTTGTGATTCTTGGCCTCTATAAATGTAGGTAGATTCAATGAAAAATAAAGCGGTGAAATTTGACCACAATGGGTTTCATCACTGATTGCTTGTTGTAATTCTATGATTTGGCAATGTCCCTCCTGAGCAGACTGAATCACTCGGTTTTTGGGACTAGTGTGCAACACCAATGACACTAAGCGCCCAAACTGAAGTGGAAGTTGGTAATACTGCTCCACATATAAATTTGAGTATTTCAATAACAACTCCACAGATTTGATTCGACGCGATGCCAGTTTGCGGAGCATCTGTTCTAATTCCTTTGTTGCTACTTCCGCATAACACCTGATTTGTAGGTCTTTACACCCTAAAAACTCTAACTGATCAAAGATAAGTTCATAATCATGATGGGAATCTTGGTCTACATCTATAATCGCGTTGGTAATACTACTGGCTGTTTGGTAGGTTAAATCAAGTGCAGGAAATCGCTCAGGGTGATCGGTCCAAAAACCATATTCGTGGGTAGTCAAAAACTCAAAATATTCGTCTAATGTTTCGTGGTCACCAGCAGCATGGTGAGCCTTAATGGCTTCTACATCGCAAGGATGTTGTTTAGTTAAAATCTGTTCCAATTCGTTGGGTATCAATTTAAAACTACCACGTTGCACATCACACACTAAACTACGGGTGAATCCTTTTACTGGAATACAACAAGCGTATAAAACAAAGAATCTTTTGTTCATGAGGATAAGTGATTGGCCAATGGATCGATATTCGCAATTTTAGAAATCGGTTTGTGATGGGCTACTACCTGAAAATTGGTAGTATGATAAGCCTCTACCCGAATGACTGGGCTATGATTTTTTTCTTTTGTTTGTGAAGCATCATTGGCAGAAAAGAACACCTCAAGGTATTGATAATTAAATGGCAATTGCTTCAGGCTTTTAATCTGTTGTAAGGTTTTATTGGTTTTCATAAAGAAAGGGTTCGGATAAAAATTGGGCAATGGCTTGTTCTAGTTGATAATTGCAAGGATGGCTTACCATCCCAAACTGGCCAATAGGATTCACCTCCAAAAACACATACTCGTTTGCTTTGGTATATACCATGTCTATTGAGCCAGTACTCAGCGGTATCATTTGCATCAATTTTTCCAGGCGTTGTTCCAACGATTGAGGCAATAAATAAGGCACTACTCGATTGGGGCATTTTTCGTTGTATCGTCGAAAATCTACCGATGTTTGTGGATCGTTTTGAGAAAAAATGGCCATTGGGTAAAACTTACCTTTTAGATAAAAAATGCGCAATTCATACATTTTATCCAGCTTCTCTTGAAACAGCGAAGGAAAAAAAGTGCGTCCCCATTGGTCTATAGCAGTTTGATCTACCGATTCGGTGTAATTGCCATACATTTCGCCATCGGCTTCAAAATTGGCCACTCCTTGAATGCCTTTCGTAATTAGTGGTTGGGTTTGCAATGCGTTCTGGACTTGTTGTGCCTGTTGGGTAATGGTAAAAGAAGGTATCTTGATGCCCACTGATTGGGCTTGCCAAAGGTTGATCATTTTATTGACCTGATCTTGCACTGGGTGCCCCAATGCGTGCTTGGTAGCCAATAAATGTCCCAAAAAATCTTGCAGTTCGATTTGTTCTTTTTGCAAATGGCGCAAAATCTGGCGGTTAAGTTCAGGGCTAAACCCCGATGTTGAAGTCAGAGGCATTGGACCAATATGCAGCCACCCTCTACGAAACCAAAAACTCTTGATTTCACTTAAGCGAATCACTTGATCTGAGAATTTCAAGACGAAATCAAAACCTTGATCAGCACCTGATACCCAATGCACATCAATCAGATCATTTTCATTGACTCTTATATAAGGTTTGTTGTAAGCAATGAGCCAATCGATGACCTCACAAGTACTGTGGTCATCTTCAGTGGTAAGAATCACAATCATAGGCGTGCGTGTTCATAGTAAACAAGATCAAACAAAAAGATTAGATAGCAAACGTATCTAATCTTCCAAAACCTGCCCCAGACAACACCTTTTCAATAAGTACCTGGAGTCAAGTATAGAACTGTTTCAATTAGTAAGTCAGGTAGTATTGCCTTACTTTAATAGAGGAGCAAGTAGCTTTCAAAGCCCACTTGCTCTCTCTAGTTTATGGTAGCTCCTACAAACCTGTGTCAGGATCAGTCGGCCCTACCCAGTTATCTGGATTAGAATCACGTTCTAGTACTCCATTTGGGCGTCTGCGGTAAGTAGTGGTGTAGGTATCAAAAATATCTCTACCACCTTTAATGTTACCCAGTGATTGAACTTTCTCGATCTGATGGTTCTTCCAGGTAGCGTTTGTTAGGTCTTTAATTTTTTTCATTGTGTTTCATAATTAAATTGTACGTACCTACTCTATTGTATCAAGCTTTTCGGTTTCCGCTTGTGCACTTTATTTATGGCCATATAACAAAGTTTCTGTTTAGTTAGTGGATGCAAGTACGCTGGTTTTTGGCGTTAATTGTGGCCAGAAAGTGGCTAGCATTTTCACTTATTTTTACAGTAGTATTTTCATACGTTGTTGCAATGCTTCCATTACCAGCGTATCCCAATCGGTAAACCCTAAAAAATGCAATAGTTTTTCTTGGTTTTGATAGTTTAATTGACAATCCAATCTTAAAAATCGCTTGATGGTAGAGATGCTAATATCGGTCATAGTAGCCAATGCCTGATAGTCTTGATTGCGACACTCAGTAGGTGTTTGCGCTTGTAGATGTAAGCCTGCATAATGACTATGAGGCTTTGCAATTACCTCTTGGGCTTGGTTGAGCAATAATTGGGTAATAGCGTATTGTATGGTCTTTTTCACAGTGTTTAATATTTGATTAGAAAGGTTTTAAAATTTGGTTCTGAAAAAACTGACTTAACCAAAGGGAAAAGCAGATAATATATGCTTATTGGGGCTTACTAAACAATGAAAAAGAATACGTTGAACATTAATGAATAGCAAAGCATGTGAGATGTGGACATTCTCACAATTGCAAGTAATATAGGGTGGTTTCATAAGTTGTTTTTGAATAGGTTATTTTTTAATCGTCTTATTCAAAATTAAGCATACAAAACCTTTTGGCGAGGCAACCCACCTTATGAAAAGCTTATCGAGATTAAAAATACAAGATGATAGGTAAAACAGGATAGGAATAAAAACAACTTTCAATCTCTCAAATAGCGAAAAAAGGCCCAAAACCTTCGCTTCTTAAGATACTCCATGTCTCGTTCGTTGGCATATGCTTCTCGCTCATAATACATCTTGAGGTAGGCAGTATAATGGTCGCGGTATTTTGCCAGGTTAAACAAGTAATTGATGATGTATAAGAGGTAAAAGGGTATGATTAGCATTTCGAGCTGCTGACGAAAATGGATAAGTTCGTGATTGATAAGTACTGGATCGTACTCAAAACGACGCTCTCTAATCAAGATAAAAGGAAAAAGCGCCATTCCTGCCGGGCGCATCCAAGGTACATGTATAATGATGGGTTTCAATGGCTATTTTCTCATCAGGTGTTATCATGCCAATATACTCAAAACCCATCAAAAACAAATGTCAATTCTTTTGATAAGTAATTTTACACAAGGGTTATGCTACCTTTTTTTGCGATTCACCCCTGATTGCCTCCACGGCATCTATCAATAATATATCCCAATTTTGGTATCCTAAAAACTTCAAAATCTTCTGTTGATTCTGATAATTTAAACGACCATTGTAGGACATAAAACGTCGGAGTGTAGAAGTGTTCAAGTCAGTCATACTGGCCAGCGTCTCGATGTCTCCGTTTCGGCAATCTTCCGGAAACTTTGCTGTCAATCGTAAGCCAAGGTAATGACTATGCGGTTGGTTAAGTAAGGCCTGTGCTTTTTGTAATAATAAATTTGCAATTGCCTTTTGGATAATGGGTTGCATAATGTTAAATAATTAAAAGTTCTTTGGACAATTGATATGTTCCAAAGATAGAGGCGTGAAATGCAACTTTCGGATTTTGCTTATGCTGTTTTTGAATACGTTTATACTATTTTGGAATAAGACAAATTTTGTGGGTTAGGGAGTCCCTGATGTGTATTCAAAGATTTTGTGCTAATTTTTTTGTATTTTTGTATTAAGAAAACCAGAGAAAAACCTATACAAAATGGCAAGATTTAAGCGCATTCATAGCGAATCTACGATGATTACCTCTACGGCATACAACCCTCACACCGAAACCATGGAGTTGGTATTTTGCAATGGGGGGATTTATGAATACCATCAAATAGAACAAGAAATTTATCAGGAATTGATTGCTTCGTCTTCGCTGGGTGAATATTTCAATGATCACATCCGAATGAAATATCCTTATACTAAAGTGCGGGATTAGCTTCTTTTTTATTGTCCTATTGTTTCGCCTTCGGCTGATTGTTCTTAATAATGGTAAATGATCAATGGTGAGCGGTTAATTTTTATTGCTTTATTGTTCTTTTCTATTGTTCCATTGTTTCGCCTTCGGCTACGCTCAGGACAATGTGTTTCGCAATGCATCGCAAAACTATGAACTACCAACTATGTACTATTGACCGTTGACAGTAGGCTAATCCCGCTTCGCGCCAACTTTTCATTTTTCACTTTTAGCTTTTCACTTAACTCGGATACTTTCCTTCCAAATAATATTTTACCAACCAGGCGTGAGATAAAGGCTTAGAGGGGTCTTCTACTTCTCCATTGGTTTCGTAATCCAGCAAAATAATGGGTTGTATGGCTGCTTCGGCTTTGATCAATTGTAATACATCGGCTACCTTATTTTCCAATACCCATTTGTACGCAGGTAGGTAAATTTGCTTTCGAGCCTCGATATAAGGCAACAAGGCGTCACCCTCTACCCCAGCCTGGTGTCCTTTGACTAACCCAAACTTGCGCACAGTGCGCTTTAGGCCTTTCATTGTAGTTACTTCAAACTTTTTAGGGTCAACTCCCTCGCTTTCAAACACTTTGAGACCTTGCCACAGCCCTTCTACCGATTCCGAATAATGTCCTTCGGACAAAGGAATAGGGATGCCTCCCACAGGATAAAAGGGACTCAGCTTGACAAACGGCTCTTCAGCTTTAGAGGTAATGTCTATCACTTTATATTCTGGATAGCGTTTGTCAAAGCTGGCTTGTGGGGTGCTTTTGTGTTTTACAATAATCATTGATTATCAATAATAATTTTCTAACAAAATGGCCAATGGACGGGGGCAACGCACCAGTTTGTTCGTCTTATCATTTACAAATACCAAAGTAGTATTGCCAGTAGAAAGTTTGGCTCCTTCTTCGTTGTAAACCTCATAATCGAAGATGATTTTAACATCCGGCATTTCTCGAATGCTTACTTTGATGGTGAGCAAATCATCGTATTTGGCAGGCTGAATAAAACGAGTGTTCAATTCGCGAACCGGCATAAGAATTCCTTGTTCCTCAAGATTGCGATAACGAAACCCCAAACTGCGAAGGGCTTCTACCCGAGCTACCTCAAAATAAGTGGCATAATTACCATAATACACATAGCCCATTTGGTCAGTTTCGGCATAGCGTACCCTCATTTTTACTTCGTGCTTGTACATAATCAGTTTTTTATCTTTTTCGACCTCAATGATACTTGGAAATATTTGATTTTACAACTTAAACCTTTGTGTGATATGATCAAACTATTACTTACCTCAATTTTTTGCTTCTTGATAGCACCCTTTATAGTCCATTCTCAAAACATCACAGTTACGGGAATAGTAAAAAGTGGCCACGATAGCGAAAATGATCCTCCCTGTTTTTCTACTTTATTAGAAAATTTGTCGGTCAAGCAAGCCAGTTTATTAGAAAGCCTGCCATTTGCTACTGTTGTTGTCAAAGGAACTTCTCGTGGAGTTGTTACCGATGCTGAGGGAAAGTTTTCTATCAAAGCCCAGCAAGGCGATGTATTGGTATTTACGTTTGTCGGGTTTGTTACCAAGGAAGTAAAGATAAAATCCAGAAGTGATTTGGGTTTTGTAGTCTTATTGCAAACCAGTCCACTATCATCTGATTTACCCATGTCTTATATGCAAACTCCTTATAGTAAATTAGGCTTGATGGAAAAGGCTTATCCTGGCTATCATCAATATCACTCTTGGAGATACAGACATATATATGAAGATCAAACTGATTTTAGAGGATATGCTGCCTCGGCAGTTTATGGCATAAATACTTCGTCAGGAATACTTACATCCAAAGGCTTACAGAATAATGGTCTTAATCATAGAGAGGTTTTTATCTCAGATGCCCTCCAGGGAAAAGCTGTGGGCTTAGAAATAATGAGCAAACCTGCCATACCAGGAGCAGGTGCCTGGATTCGTCTGAGAGGCCCTCATAGCATTCAGGGAAACAACCAGCCACTGGTAGTATTGGATGGAATGCCTATCAATGCCAGTTTAGTAGCAACACCGTTTAATGTAACTCCACACCAAAGCCGCCTCCATGATTTATCAGCACTCCAGGTAAGAAAGGTAGAAATTATTAGAGGACTTGCTGGGGCTACTCGTTGGGGTAGTTTTGGTACCAATGGCATCATATACCTAACCACTCCCGAGATTTGGCCCTGGAACTATGGCCTACATAGTAGTCCTATTCAGGTAAGTTTTAAATCTTCTTTCGCCCTTGATGTTGTGAGCAAAAAAATTCCCTTACAAAAAACCTACGGGCAAGGACAATTAGGCATTTCTAGTCAATATAGTCGAGAAAGTTGGGGAGATAGAATTGCTGCTCGTACAGGTGGAACAGATTCCTTTATTACTGATGTCAACGATCCTAACTATAGAGGATATTTTGAAAGCAATAGCGGCAAACGATACTATGCCATTGCTTTGGGTGGAAAAAATGCCCAGGAAATTTATGATCCATATCAGGCTATTATCCAGGAAAGTACTACCGTCATCAATTCCCTGAGAATTACCAAAATCATAAAAAGAGTAGGGCTAGAGCTTCATCTGGAAGATACTCAACAACAGGGCATTTTGCAAAACAATAGTGACTATCGCCGCATCAATACTGATTTGCACATTAGGTGGATCAAATTAAGACCTTTTCCTAAGATGAGAAACCTATCTACTCATTTGGCATTACACCATACTTATGGTCAAGCAGTTCAAGTTAGTAATCGGCTTATGCAATATGCCTTGCTCGCTGCACCAGACATTGATATCAATGATTATGAAGGTACTTATGTAGATCCTACTGGGGCTAGATTTCCTCGTCGTCAACGCTCCATGGTTAATCCCTTAGGTCAACAAGCAACCAATGATTTTGACACACCTCTATGGGCTATGCAAAATACCCCAAGTCACAATCATCTTCATCGCTTTATCGGAAAGTTTGATGCGGTTTTGGAAGACCTCCATCAACAAAAATTACACTTGACTGTAGGCTATGACGCCTACCAGGAAAACAGGCTTCAATCATATGTACCTTCCTCTACAAATAATCGTTTGGGAGGCTCTGTTCAAGATCATCTCAATCAAGGACAATGGTTTGCCCAATTATATTTACAAAGAAAACGTCTTTTGTTGAGTCGCACAGGCTTGTATATGCAATGGGTAGCAGGTCTACAGTTTAACCAATCCATAGCCAAACGAACCTCCGATTATAGCATTTTAATGCTCCTTCAAGATAAGTTTAGCATTCAGAACCAAAACCTGGGAGGGTATTTTATGGCAAAATTTATCTATAAAAAGTTCTTATTTCTGGGAATTACCAACCGTTTGGAATATGATTCTCATTTGCAAACTACTCATTACCCAAGTGCCAACCTTACCTTACACTTCAATGAATCAGTAATCAATGAGAGATTCCCTTCCTTTATTGATTATATAAGACTGAGAGTCGCCTGGGGCAAAACCGGCACTAACCTACCAAGCTACCTGGCCAACCGCTTATTCAATGTATCAAACCTTACCTTTGATCAAGACCTAAGACCTGAGATCGTTCATGAAGTAGAAGCAGGATTCGAAACCCGACTGTTTAAACAACGATTGTATGTAGGGGTCACCATTTATCAAAACCAAACCACAAACGCTATTATTCGGGAAAGTTTAAGCGGTATCAACCAATTAAAAAATGCGGGAGAGCTCACCAACAAAGGATTGGAAGCAGAACTCAACCTTACAGTTTTCAAGACCAAACATTTTAACTGGGAAATGAATGCTCGTTATTCACGCAACCTGAATCAAATAACCGACTTAGGAGGAAGGGATCAGATTGTATTGGATGGTGTATCGCGAGCAGCAGTCGGTCAACCTCTCGGGGTATTATATGGCAGAAAATGGCAAAGAGATGATGCAGGGAATTTATTATTATCCAGTAATGGTTTTCCACAAATCGATTCCCAGTTCCAAATGATTGGAGACCCTAATCCGCAATTCAAACTTGCCGGGGGTAGTACCATTCGCTACAAAAACTTTCAGTTGAGTATATTATTTGAAGGCAGTTATGGTGGGCAAATCTGGAATGGCACTAAACTCGAAATGTATCGTTTGGGTACCCATGTAGATACTGATCATACGATTACTTTAACCCCCGCTCAAGCCAATTTGCCTGTGTATGGTGGCACTACTGTAGCTGGTCAATACACTCCACAAGCGGATGGCTCTTATGTGGTCAGGGGTCGAATTGCCAACTTTGGTCAAAACGATGTACTGCTAGATGAAACCTGGTATCGTGATGGCCTATCTCAGGTAGATGAATCCTTTGTAGAGAGCGCCTCCTGGACCAGATTACGTGAACTAACGCTTAGCTATGCCTTTAAAGGCAAATGTTTTCGCCTGAAGACTAAACTCCATAGTATTCGTCTGTCGCTTACAGCACGCAATCTTTGGATTTGGAGTCGTTACTCAGGATTTGATCCTGAGACTTTTTATCTGGGATTCAATGGTCAGGTAAGAGGGATAGATTATTTCAATTTGCCCAATACTAAATCTTATATTTTTACCCTGCAAATTACCTATTAAAATAGGTCGATGAGCAGAAAGGCTGGATTCTTAAATATACATTTTGTATTTGCTCAAAAACATAGTAGATTGAACCCAAATTGGGTGAGATATCATCTCTCCACTGGTTTTTTAATAATCAGAAAAAGAAACTATCGACTTTGTACCAATCCCTGTGTCAACTTACTTGATTGCAGGGTGAAAACTTTTATATCAATGAACATTCACGAATACCAAGGCAAAAGCATTTTGCGTAAATATGGCGTAGCTACTCCGGTGGGACACATCATTGAGAACCTAAGCCAGGCTAAAGATATCATCAAACAAGTTCAATCTGAGAGTGGTTCAGAAAAAGTAGTGGTGAAAGCTCAAATTCATGCTGGTGGACGTGGTAAAGGTGGTGGAGTAAAATTGGCCGACAACCTTGAGCAGGCCTTAGAACACGCCGACAATATTTTGGGAATGCAGTTGGTAACTCACCAAACTGGCCCTGAAGGTAAAAAAGTACACAAATTATTGGTAGAAGAAAATGTATACTACCCTGGTGAAGAAGAGCCTAAGGAGTATTACATGAGTATTTTGTTGGATCGTAATACCAGCAAATTGGTAATTATGGCCAGTACCGAGGGAGGAATGGATATTGAGGAAGTAGCAGAGAAAACTCCTGAAAAAATTGTAAAAGAATGGATTGATCCTAGCGTAGGATTACAAGGATTCCAGGCTCGTAAAGTTGCTTTTGGTTTAGGTCTTTCAGGAAAAGCTTTCAAAGGTGCAGTAAAATTCATCTATGCTTTGTATCAAGCCTATGTAGAAAGCGATGCAGCTTTGGTAGAGATCAACCCTATGTTGAAAACTTCAGATGGTCGTATTTTGGCCGCTGACTGTAAGCTTGGCTTGGATGACAACGCCTTGTATCGTCACGCTGATTTGGCCGAAATGAGAGACATCACCGAGGAAGATCCATTTGAGGTAGAAGCTAAAGAATCTGACTTGAACTACGTAAAACTAGACGGTAACGTAGGATGTATGGTAAATGGTGCTGGATTAGCTATGGCTACCATGGATATCATTAAACTATCGGGTGGTGAGCCTGCTAACTTCTTAGATGTAGGAGGTGGAGCAAATCCTAAAACGGTAGAAGCTGGTTTCCGTATCATCTTGAAAGATCCTAACGTAAAAGCCATCTTGATCAACATCTTTGGTGGTATCGTACGTTGCGACCGTGTAGCCAAAGGAGTGGTAGAAGCTTACAAAAACATTGGCAATATTCCTGTACCTATCATTGTTCGTTTGCAGGGAACCAATGCTGAAGAAGGTGCCAAAATCATTGACGAATCTGGTTTGAAGGTAACCTCGGCTATTTTGCTAAAAGATGCCGCTGAAAAAGTAAAAGAAGTAATGGCTTAAACAGTCCACTGTTTACTCGTCTTATAAAAACTTAAAAGCTCACGATCTTCGGGTCGTGAGCTTTTTTTGTATACGTTAAGCCGTTATATTAATGATCAAGGGTGAATTATGAATTGATCAATTATGTTTTTCTTTTCTATTGTTCCGCCTTCGGCTGATTGTTAGTTCCTTCAGCTACGCTCAGGACAGCGTGTTTCGCGATGCGCCGCAAAACTATGGACAATGGACTGAATACTATGGACTGTGAACTAATCACCGCTTCGCGCCATTTTTCACTTTTCATTTTTAGTTTTTCACTTAATAAACTATGGACTAACAACTTTTCACTTAAAATCATTCTCCATAAATGGCTCGAATCAATGGATTGCCAGGGAAATAAGTCAATGGATCATTCATTACTCGAGGGAATGACTCTACCAAATCTTTAAGTGTGATACGTCCTCCCTGCCCAAGAGTTTCTACATAATCTATTTGGCTGTGAATTCCGCCTTGCCCACTCAAATCTCCTCTTACTTTGGCCCCTGCTGATAGCTTGCCACTAATTCCTGCACCTACTGAACCAGAAAACCTTAGCACTGCCGTATCTATATAGACTCCTTCCATAATATCATCTATTGCGCCTTCCAGGTCAGAAGAAAAATCGTTGCCTGTAAAGAAGTCTTGTAAAGCTTTGTAAGTTTGGGCAATACCTTGTGCATCTTTGGTAGCATCAATGGCACGTTGCCCCACATTCAATACACGTTTCACTACTTTCATAAAATCAGGTCCTGGCATTTGCGCGCCCAAATCGAGGTAAATATCGTATCCAACCCCGGCATTTTTAGCCATGCTCTTGGTTTTGTCTGATAATAACGAACGAGTACCTTGTTGTTTTCTCAAAAATGATCGCAAGGCTCTGGTGTTCCCACCCGTCAACAACATACGGTGAAAGAATGATACTTTTTCAAAACCTTTGGTTAAATCAGCTCCTGCTACCACAGCTGCCACATTGCCACTCTTAAGACTATTGAGCAATTGATCAAACGACATCATACTTGATAGGTTGATGTTGAAAGATTGCTTACTGGCACTCCCTGCATATACCTCGTCTTCTCCTGATTTTTGATATACTTTCAGGCGAATTACTGGTTCTTTGTCAGGCTCTTGGGTAAACTCTAGTTCAGCCCCTACTCCTATCCCACTTGGTAGCATTTGCAACAGTTGGTTCAGCATTGGAATAGGCAGGCTAATCATTGAACTGATTTCTCCCTCCATGAAAATAGAGGTTACTGTTTTTTTACCACTACGTCGCTGATCCAAGCCCATATTGGCTTGTCCACGTAGCTTAGCACTACCAAACACTCCTAAAAAGTTGAGCAAGGCCATTGGATCACCTTTTAACAAGCTAGGACGGGTTCCCTGGAAATTACGTTCTTTTTCACGATCCCAAGTGCTGGCTCCACTATTAGTCGTTGCATCTTCACTTCTTCGGCGTACGCCTATCCCTGCTTCGGCATCTCCCTGGGCAAATACTCCAAAGTCAAACTTCTGACGATAACGGTATTGGTCGCCGTACTGGGTCATCATACGGTTGATAGGGGCCGTGAGCATATTGCTATCCAACAAGTTAGAAAGTGCTGCACTTCCCATAAATGTTAAAAACTTGGCTACTGGAATGTTGTATTCTTCGATTTGGGTTCCTTGTACTCCTGCCTGAAAGTTAGCCCCGGCTTCTCCACCAACTCCAGCGCCAGGTCGTCCGCCTTTGCTGGCACCTCCTACCATAAACGAAGCTCCTACTCCTGTATCAAAAGCCAAGGTACCTTGTTTGCGTACTTTCAAATGAACATTACTATTACTGGTACGTGTGATATAGCACGTAGCCGAGCCTCCCGTGTACAAAGGAATTCCCCAGGTAATACCACCATCTAACTGTAGTGATACCCCCATGCTTACTGGTAAAACTTTATTGAGCAAATAAATAGAGCCTTGCTCTAGTTTTTCATTGGCGTAGTCAGCGGCTTGACCTGCCTTTTCACTCACATAACCTGCGGCATCACTGGCTTTGTCGCTTACATAGCCAGCAGCATCACTTACTGCGCCAGTAGTGGCATTCCAGGCTCTTTCGTACCAAGGTGGATCATCAGGTCCTTCTTTGCGTTGTATGGTGCCATCGGGGTCGCTTTGGCCTCGGCTTACAGTAGTGCGGTCATGTCCTCCATGCCTTACTACTGGGCGATTCTTAGACGGTATGTTTCCGTATTTGGCCTGAATGGGTGCATTACCAGAGGAACTGGTATTGGTGCCCAATCCCTGTCGGGTGCGTAATTGAGATGTTTTATGAGTACTGGTATTTTGTTGAGAATGTTGTGCGCCTTGATGCTGTTTTTCCCTCTCTTGTGTAAGTAAAACCTTATCCATGAAATTAGTTAGCTTGTGGTCTTCTTGACTGGTGGTATTTCTATCAAAAATAATGAAAAAAACCAATGGTAAGCATGTTAAATTTTAACATTTGCAAAAACTTAATATAGGAATTTGAAGTCGTCTCGACTTTTTGGATGTTGTTAGAAATAGCTGCTTTTGTTCGATAATGAAGAGATTTTTTTGAGTCATAGCAGCGCTACGAGGATAAAAAATCTCAAAATTAGGGGGCAAAATGAGCTGTTTGTAGTTCATTATTAAAAGTCGAGATGACTTCTTTGTTTAAAATTGGTTCAGTATCAGACAGATTTCATTATTTAACCTTTTATATAAGTCAACGATTTATTCTTGATGGTTTTTGTGCGATTTTACCTACCAATATTTTGTTAATTTTTTATAAGTCGTCATAGGAATGCTTCAGCAAAAAAGGCAACCCCACTCACGCAGAATTGCCTTTTTTATAGAAAAATATAATGCCTTACTTCTCTGATTTATTCACATTGTAAGGGTTGATGCCCATATTATAAAATACAAAAGAGTAGATATCAGCATATTGCTCAATACGTTTAGATGTAGGTGTTCCACTTCCGTGACCAGCATCGCTTTCTATACGAATCAATACGGGATTTTTACCACGATGCATTTCTTGCAAGGTAGCCGCAAACTTAAACGAATGGGCTGGTACTACCCGGTCATCATGGTCGGCAGTAGTAACCATAGTAGCAGGATAGGTTACCCCTTTCTTCAGGTTATGCAAAGGAGAATATCCTTTCAGGTAATTGAACATTTCTTTGGAATCGTCGGCAGTACCATAATCGTAGGCCCAACCTGCCCCAGAAGTAAACTTGTGATAACGTAGCATATCCAATACACCTACTGCAGGTAAGGCTACTTTCATGAGTTTAGGACGCTGAGTCATCGTAGCCCCTACTAATAGTCCTCCATTAGAACCACCCGCAACTGCTAAGAAGTCCGAAGAAGTATATTTTTCTTTGATCAAGTACTCACCTGCGGCAATGAAATCGTCAAATACATTTTGCTTTTTCATTTTAGTACCCGCTTTATGCCATTTGGCTCCGTATTCTCCTCCTCCACGCAAGTTAGGCTGTGCATATATTCCACCAAGCTCTAACCAAGCCAAACGAGCTACACTAAAGCTGGGTCGCAAGCTTACATTAAAACCACCGTATCCGTACAAGTAAGTAGGGTTTTTACCGTTCAGTTTTACCCCCTTTTTGTGTACAATAAACATAGGCACTTTGGTACCATCTTTACTTTTGTAAAATACTTGCTTGGTTACATAATCCTCAGGATTGAAGTCAATATTGGGCTTAAGGTAGAGCGTAGACTTACCTGTGGCAATATCATAACGGAAAGAAGAACTTGGGTAATTGAAAGAAGTAAACGAATAATATAATTCCTTGGCTTTGCGCTTGCCACCAAAACCACGGGCAGTACCAATACCTGGCAGTTTTACCTTACGTACCAACTTACCATCCATCGTGTATTGCATTACCTGGGTCTTTACGTCTATCAAGTAGCTGGCAAACAAATAACCTCCTGCCGAACCAATAGATAATACATTCTTCGTTTCAGGAATTACATCTTTCCAGTTTTTAGGGGTTGGTTTGCTTATATCGGCTACTACTACTCTGCCATTGGATGCATCGAGATTGGTATAGAAGTATAACTTGTTTTTCTCTTTAGCTACCAAGTAATGATCTTTTTTGAAATCAGTTACAATAGGAATAATCTTACTATTGGGCTTGGTGAGGTCTTTCATGTACAACTCGCCACCAGAAGTACTCTGTGCTGCTGAGATGATTAGGGTAGTGCCATCGTTGGTTACATAACCTCCTACATATCGTCTGGGCATTTTATCGCCACCAAATACCAATTGATCTGAGCTTTGGGGGGTACCCAATTTATGGAAATACACCATATGTTTCTTGGTCTTTTTGGTCAAGTAGTCTTCCCCTTTTTTGGGCAAGCCATAGGTACTGTAATAGAAGCCTTCTTTGCCTTTCCAAGAAACTCCAGTAAACTTGGCAAAAGAGATTTTATCCTTTAAAAGCTTTTTAGTTTCAGTATCCATTACATAAATGTCCCGAAAATCGGCCCCGCCGGTAGAAGTCAAATAAGCCACCAATTTACCGTCTTTGGTAAAACTCATACCAGCCATAGATACGGTACCATCCTTAGAAAACTTATTGGGGTTTAAAAACACTTCCGCGTTTTTGCTCGCCAATGACTTCTTTCGGTATAGCACATATTGGTTTTGCAGCCCATCATTTTGATAAAAGTAATAATAGTTGCCTTCTTTGAAAGGTGAACCTACTTTTTTGTAGTCCCACAATTGGGCAATACGTTTTTTGAGTCTGTCGCGAAACTTGATCTTGTTCAAGTAACCAAAAGTGATTTTGTTTTGGGCTTTGACCCATTGTTTCACGGCTGGCTTGTCAGAAGCCTCCATCCAGCGATAAGGGTCGGGTACTTTGGTACCAAAGTAAGTATCTACATGGTCAACTTTTTTGGTGGTTGGGTAGGTGATTTGGGCATGGCTAAAATGTGCAGCCAATACCAGTAAAATCACGAGTATGCGATGTGTATATTTCATATCTCGGAAAGTTTATCAAGGTTGTATTCTTTGAGTCCTAAAGTTAATTCATGATCTTTCAACTCGCTCTACTATTTGTATTTTTTTAGGTACCAACAGTAATATTTAAGTTTTTATTAACAAGATCAAGCCCTGGATCTTTCTACAAAATGAGCAATGAGAGCAAATAAGAAATAAAAGAATAAGGCCGAGATGGTCAATGCATTGATTTCGTCGTTGGCCGGCAATACAAACATGTTGAGGTAATTGATGAGCAATAAAAACCCGATAAAAGCAATGGCAGCATACCTACCCAAGGCAGATTTGGCTTGAGTTTGCCGCAAGTAATACCATAAAGACAACACTAGTAAAATGGCTTCGGCTGCAAAGGTAAGGGCTTTGCTTTTCCATAAACCAAAACCAAATTTTGGGGCACCACTCACCAATGGCAAATCTGGAGTATGCACGATTAAGTCAGTAAACCAATGTGACAATACTCCTAAAGCCATTACTAAGGCAATGCTGGCTTTCTGAGGTTTGTTTTTTACCAATACAAAACGATACCCTACATAAAACAGTCCTGCCCAAAACAGCGAACCCAACAAACCATGGGTAAAGGGATAGTACTCTAAGTTGAAATTATTGACCGCAGTGAATCCGGGGACAAACTTGAGGCGCTCAATCCCAATAACTACAAAAGGGAAGAACAATATATCTACAAATTGAGCAGCAATGAATAGCATTCCGAGGGAGGCCTTTTTTTCTTTCCCTTTGAGGGCAAAGGCAGCAGCATAATGACCTACAAACATATTTTTGGGTGTTAAGTTTTTCGAATTTCTATCAAAAATAAACTTTGCAGGCCCAAACCCAAGAAGTAATGGTATTTATTTAATCTAAAATTGTACTCAACCTTTTCTCAATTCTTCCCGCACCTTCATCAAGATTTTGCCCAAACGATTTTTACCACTGCCATCTCCCCCATCGCCCCAATAGTCATCGTTTTCGGTGTGCTCTATAATTTTCGCGTCTCCTGTATCCAGCAATAATTCTTGCAGATCGGCATGTTGGGCAAACTTGGCGTGTACTGCTTCCAGCATAATATTGTCTTTCATATGATCCCAATTGGCTCGAATACGCACCTTACGGGTACGCCCCAATTCAGCGGCTTTCATGGGGCTGGCTGCTTTGCGAATTTTGTCTTCGTGCGAAGTACCTGCAAATTTCTGGGCTTGAAAATAATGCTCACTGGTAGGCCAGGTTTTACCCTTAAGCTTGATGGGGTAAGGCGCAAAATTAGAAAATTCACCGTAGGCCTCAGCTACTGAATAGAATTTGATGGATTGATCGCTCATGGAGTTGTTTTTAATTCAAAGATAACGAAAATCGCTCAACGCTGCATTCCGCTTAGTTTAGCGAAGCAATAACTACTGGGTATGGAATGAATGGTAGGTTTATAATTTAGACTTTCTTTCTCAATACAACTGGCCAAGCCAGAACAGGGTAAACCATAGGAAAACACTACTTCTCATACTTCACCACAAACACTTGTTCGTCATAAGCAAGCACTGTAAATATACCCAAGCCACCTTGTACGTTGGACTGCACTACCGTAGGTTGGGCAAAGGGGTTGAGGTTGCCTTGGCGGGCATCGTCTACAGTGCGTAAAAAATCAAAATATTCTCGGCTCAGGTGGTACAGCCGCACTTCGGCAGTATCTCTATCTCTGAAATCATAATTGGAACCAATGGAAATTTCATTCCCTGTTTTAAAACGCCCCTCAAAGGTGATGTCATTCACGATTTTTTGGGCACCCTTCGATAATCTTTTAATCACCACCAAACGATAATAGTTACGTTCGTTGGGGTCATTGTCTGGAAACTTGGTCAACAAAAAAGCGGTGGTATCACTTTCCCGAAAACGAGCCTCGATGGCAGTTATTTTAGGGGCAGGAATGTATTGAGTTTTCCCAGTTAATACCTCTCCAGTTTCACGATCTTCTATGCGAAGTTCATACACACCATTCCGATGGGTAGAATCATAACGATCAGTTCCTTGATAGTTATAAAAAAACTCTCCTGGTTGTAAAGAAGTTGGTACCGTAAAATTCAATCCCCAAGTAGATAAAAAAACACCTCTACGTAAAGTGATGGTTACGTTAGCATCAGGTACTTGAGGTAAAGTGACCTCACCAAAATAAGGTACACTTCGGGAAAGTAATAAACGCACAGGCTCATTATGCCGCAAATAACATTCTACTACCATTTCACTTTCGTAAGTTGGCAAGTCTACGTCTATGGTTTTCTGAAAACTATCACAGGCTACTAGCCCTAATACCGAAACCAGTAAAGTAATACCAAATATTTTTAATGTACCCATCACTTAATTTTTTTAGTATATACGTCTAAACCAAGACTTTAGGGCAAACATTTCCAGGCAATTACCAACAAAAATGTGGCGTATTATTTCTTAAACTTGACATCAAATTTTCGCTCGTCAAAGGCCAAAAAGGTGAATACCCCCAGCCCTCCTTCTACCGTTGATTTTACCGTGGTGGGTTGGGCAAATGGATTTACATTTCCTTGTTGAGCTGCATCCATAGTGCGCAGAAAATCATAATAAGGTTTGCTCAAATGGTATAGGGTTACTGTGGCCTGGTCACCGTCTTTGAAATCATAACTAGAACCAATCGCAATTTCATTTCCTGTTTTAAGGTTTCCCTCAAACTTTATATCATTCACGAGTTTATCTTTACCATCTTCCAGTTTTTTCTTGACCAAAATGCGGTAATAATTACGTTTATCAGGATCTATATCCTGAAATTTGGTCAACAAAAATGCGGTAGTATCACTCTCACGAAAGCGGGGTTCTATAGCCTCAATGTATGGCGCAGGCAGGTATTCAGTAGTCCCAGTAATGACTTTTCCAGTCTTTTTGTCTTTTACAGTAAGGGTATAGCGTGCTCTATCAGAATGATATACGCTTTCATCAGATTGATAATTAAAATACTCCCCAGGAATAAAGGGTGCATCGGAACGATAATAGAGTCGCGAGGAAAAAGAGCGTTCCCTACTATAGCTATTAATGGTTACTTCAGCATCTGGTTTCAGAGGGATGCCTATTCCTCCAAAATAAGCCGAACTTTGCGTCACCAATACAGTAATTGCTTTACCAGGACGCAGGTAGCATTCTACTACCGTTTCGCTTTCGTAATCGGGCAAATCTACGTCAATAGTTTTCTGAAAACTATCGCAGGCAGTAAGGCTCAGTGCTGCTATCCACAGCACCAAACCAGTGATCTTAAATGCATTCACCGTTTATGTCTTGTATTTTGGTTAGTATGTTAGTTCAATAGCTCACGGCATTCGGTCCATAGTCCAATGCTGTTTCCTTAATAACTCTTCGAGTTCCTTGTCGTGTCGAAGAAGTCTCCTCCTGAGAGCAGGAGGACTAAGGTGGTCTGCTACGCAAGTATTAAAACATCCTTAAGGAAACAGCATTCAGTCCATAGTCCACCGCCGATTCGAGCGTGTGATTAATCATTGTAAACCAGTTGTTTATATCAAAACCATTTACCCACTTCATTTTTAAAAGGGTTTCGGTTTTACGCTTAAACACGTAGTTAAATAATTTTTCGTCCCATAAGCGACTGATAACCAGCAATCAATTTTGACTAAAATCACTGTGGAGTATTATTAGTTGTAATGTTTTATTAATCTTCTTTTCGCACCACATACATTTGCCGCACAAACGATAAAGTAGTAAACACCCCCAAGCCTCCTTCTACTGTTGATTTTACTACCGTGGGCTGAGCAAACGGATTTCCATTCCCCTGACGGGCATCTTCTACTGTTTCCAGAAAATCGTAATACGGACGGTCTATATGAAACACCGATACAAACACCGTGTCTTCATCCTTAAAATCGTACCCAGTACCAATCGTAATCTGATTGCCAGTTTTAAAGCGTCCTTCAAAAGAAAACTCAGTAGTGGTAGGCCCAGTGAGACTGTCCTTATTGATAATGATCCGATAAAAATTAGGATCATTGGGGTCTACATCCTGAAATTTGGTTAGTAAAAAAGCTGAGGTATCGGTATCCCTAAATGTGGCTTCAATGGTATCTAGCACGGGAGCAGTTAGAAACTTAGTCACTCCTGTGATCAAGCGATTGCTGGCCTCATCTTCTATTCTCAGCAAGTATTCGTTTTTATCTGCCGAATCCACAATGGTCGTTCCCACATAATTGAAAAACTTCTGAGTGGTAGAGTCAAATCCAGGCTGAAAGGTAAGCTCTTCGCTGGTACCATTATGGGTAATAACAACCTTGGCCTGGGGAATAGGTGGTAAATCTACTGCCCCAAAATAGTCTACACTTTCAGTCAAAATCAAACGGTAAGGTTTCCCGTGTTCTAAGTAACATTCTACCACGATTTCGCCTTCGTAGTCTGGCAGATCAATGGTAATGTCTTTTTGTAAATTATTGCAAGCAGCCAGGGTAAATATCGAGGTGATGATGACCCCGGCAAAATATATCAATGATCGGGTTGATTTTTTCATCGGCTCTAGAATTTAAAGTTGTAAGTAATAGAAGGGATAATCGGAAACAGCGACACTTGTCGCGCCTGAAAACCTAGAGTAAGGTCGGTGTTGGGATCTTTGAGTTCTTCGAAGAAGATAAAATAGGCATTTAAGCGATTGTAGACATTGTAGATACTAAAGGTAAGGTCTGATTCGCCCCAACGTGGGAAGAACTTCCAAACAATGCCCAAATCAAGACGATGATAACTAGGCATTCTTAGGTCGTTTCGTTTTTGAAAACGAGGCACTACACTGGGTTGGTTCCCCGTAATATCCTGAATGATAAATCTTCCAGGAGGCAACGAAATAGCATTGCCCGTATAATACACCCAAGCCGCGGTAATCGTAAGGCGAGGGCTTAACTTATGACTAATCACCGCTGAAATATCGTGGCGACGGTCGTATCGAGGGAAAAATGGCTCTCCTCCATTGATGGCCAAATTGCCATTACTAGGACCAAACTTGCGAAATGTCCAGGATAAAGTATACCCAATCCAGCCAGTAGTGCGTCCGTCTTTTTTCTCTAAATATATTTCGTTACCGTAGCTCCACCCCTGCCCAAATACAAACTCTTGCTCAAGCTGAGGATTGGCAAAAATCTGGGCACCATCTTTCAGGTCCAGTTGGTTTTTCATGTCTTTGTAGTACAGTTCATTGCTCAACAAAAACTTACCACCAAACAACAAAATACTACCTCCCAATGCTACCTGGTCAGAGCGTTGAGGGTTTACGATTCGAGTAGAAGGGTACCAAATATCAGTAGGTAATGAGGCACCAGAATTAGACACCAAATGCACATACTGAAACATACGCGCAGCACTGGCCTTGATCGATACGTTGGGATTTACCTTGTAGCGTACCGAAAAACGAGGCTCTATGCCTCCGTAAGTACGTCCGTTGCTCTCAAACCCTGACAAACGAATGCCTGCATTGACGCGCCAACGATCATTGATGGTATAATCATCGGTAATAAAAACAGCGGCTTCGTTACCCCCGAGGCGGGTTTCATTGCCAAAATCTATGGTACCATCGCTACTACCAGCTTGCAAGCGCCCCACCGTAAAGTCGTGGTAGGTATAACTCGCACCAAACTTGATGCTGTGCTTGTTGTTAGGCAAATAGTCGAAATCGACCTTGGCGTTGTAGTCTTTGATATTGGCCCCCAGGCTAAAATTAAAAATATCAAAGTTGTTGGTCACTTCGTATTGGTAAGCTGAATAAGACACGCTGGTATTGACAAAGAAATTGGAGTTGAAAATATGATTCCAGCGCAATACTGCCGCGGTGTTTCCCCATCTAAAATTGAAATTGAACGAATCGTCCTTGAAAGCAAAAATATCACGCCCCAAATACCCACTCAAAAACAAGCGGTCTTTTTCGCCCAATTCATAGTTTACCTTGGCATTGAGGTCATAAAAGAAATAATCAGGAATAGGATTAAAATCAGGATTGCCTTCATTGGCTTGGTTAATCTGGCGGGTAAAAATGTCAAAATATGTTCTACGCCCTGATATCAACAAAGAAGATTTATCTTTTTGTAGAGGTGTTTCCAAAGTCAGGCGAGAAGAAATAAGTCCAATCCCTCCTTTTCCCGAAAACTTTTTGCGATTGCCATCCCGCATTTTCACATCCAGTACCGATGATAGCCTCCCACCAAATTGTGCAGGAAAATCGCCTTTGTACAAATCTACGGCTTTTACCGCATCAGGATTGAATACACTAAAAAAACCAAATAAGTGGGAAGCATTGTAAATTTGGGCATCATCTAACAGTACCAGGTTTTGGTCGGGCCCTCCACCTCGCACAAACAAACCCGAAGAAGCTTCGCCTCCTGACGAAACTCCTGGCTTCAGTTGCAAGGCTTTGATAATATCTAACTCCCCAAAAATAACTGGAATGGTTTTGAGTTCCTGGGCAGTTAGCTTCTCCACCCCCATTTGGGTGGTATTCAGCTTTTCCTTGAGTCCGTAGGCCTTGATTACAATTTCTTCAAGTTGCTTTTCCCGAGGTTTGAGGTTTACATTGAGCACTAAGTTTTGTGTAATGGTAATCTCACGCGTTTGGGTAATATACCCTACATACGAAAACACCAATTTTACTGGCCCTTCTGCCAATTCAAAGGTATAGTAACCATCTGCATTACTCACGACTCCTTTGGTAGTTCCGGCAATTTGTATAGTAGCCCCTAATAAGTCTTCTCCCGTATTGGCATCTTTGATATAGCCACTTACTCTAAATTTGTTTTGAGCAATGGCTGGAATGCTCAAAAAACTATAAACGATCAAGCAGGTTGTTGTTTTTAATAGTAATCTTTTCACTGGAAATATAGGTTTATTATATAATGGTTCGATAACATGGCCAGTACGACAAAAGTTCTTAAAAAATTACGATTTTGGTTCCTTCCAAGATTGTCTTATTGTTAAATTCACTAAATTGTTTTCAACACTATCAAACTTTTAAAAGACGATCGGATGAATGTTATAGAATACATAGAATCACTTCTTACTCAAGGGCACCTTCAACAAGCAATGGAGAAGCTATTAGAAATTTCTAAGCCTACCTATTATAAAAAACACTCCATTAAGATTTCGTCAAACTTTACGGCTTATAACAATGCTACAGGCGACAACAAAGATTCTAAAAGAGGGCCTCTGGTTGAGCAAATGCAAAACTTGTTAGAGAACATCTCTGATGAAATTTCTGCTGCGGTATTGAGTGTTGATTATACCCAAGAGTTGGCTGCGATTAACGCCGCATCTAACAACAATTCAACTACTGACACCCCTGAGACATCATCCACGAGTGATTCCCCCCAAGGTAAAACTCAAATTCTTTTTTTATGCGCCAATCCTGATCCTGATGCATTGCTAAACTTCGATAAAGAGGTAAACGAAATAGAACAAAGCCTCAAAAGAGCCAACTTTCGGGACAGATTCGATTTTCGGAATAAGCGCGGAGTTACCAACAAAATTATTAGGGAGAGTTTACGCGATTATCAACCAGAAATTGTTCATTTTTCAGGGCATGGGGCGGGTGAAGATGGCATCATTGTACTGGACGAATCAGACGAACCCATCGTCTTGTCTACTTTTGCGCTGGATGTATTGTTTGAGATTGAGAAAGAAAATATCCAATGTGTTATATTGAATGCTTGCTATTCAGAAGAACAAGCCAAAGTCATTAAAAAACATATTCCTTATGTGATCGGGATGAATGATGCCATTGAAGATAGTACTGCCAGGGCTTTTTCTATTGGCTTTTATGAGGCATTGGGTGATAATAAGAGCTATCCTGAGGCTTTTAAATATGGTAAATTGGTAATTGCTATGGATCAAATGCCAGGGTATGATATCCCTCAATTACTCGAATAAAAAAGCCGCCCAAAAATCAGGCGGCTTGACTCAATGCATAGTCCTAATAACGTTGAGTCTGTATTTTTTTAAGGTCTTACCTTTTGATGGTTAGTTTCCTCTTCTAAAACTACGCAGGCTGCTCAAAAACAACCCAAGTCCTCCAATCATGAGCACCAAAATGGTCATCAATTGGAACATTGTCATATGTTGGAGTCTCAATTGTACACTACTAATGACTCCAGCAATCAACATCACGACTGAGCCAATAAGCAATAACCATCCAATAATATTGCGGGAATTGTAAAAGATCATTCCAACGCCAAACATGAACGGAAATAATACATAGCCTGAAGCAAAACGTCCGACACCTGGAATATGGTAAATATGGTAAAAACTATAATTTACATGCACGGCATTGAGGAACATATAGCCTCCGGCTATTAGCATAATCAGTCCTACAAAAAAACGCATGGTTTGGTTATTACTACCAGTGGGGGGAATGTTATTCATAAAATGTTGTTGTAAGTATTAGGTCTAAAAATAATAACGCAAAATGTTAAAAATTGGTTACAGGGCAATTTTAACTCAATATAACTGCTTTTTCTTGACGACTTCTGTTCGATACTGCTTTTTTTCTCCTAAATTCGCTCTCCAAATTTATATTATTTGTTCGTAGCCTTCTCTTTGATTTTAAAGCTTACGCTCAAACCTACGAACGGTAGTGACACTTATTAAATACCAAAAATACAATGACTAAAAATTATACGTTCGTTTCCCTGCTTGCCTTGATAGGGATGATGATGATGGCAAGTTGTGGAGAAAAAGGTAGTAGTACTACTACGGAAATCCCAGCAGACTTCCGTGACGCCAAGATGACCAAAACAGGTATCCTATATAAGTTTATCAGTCATAATGAGGACACCGCTAAAGCTTTTCGTTTCGATAAAGCGATTGACTTTAAGATGATTGTAAAGAATCACAAAGATTCCTTAGTAGATGCCCGCTTCCAAAATAAACCGCTAGAGCATTACATTTATCAACCTCCTCGCTTTCAGGGAGATCCTAATGAAATTCTGGCCATGTGTGCTGAAGGAGATAGTATCATGTTTGCTGTTCCGGTAGATTCACTTGTAGCCAATCGTAGAATACGCCCAAGTGCGATGTTCCCCCAAGGAACTTACATGAAGCACTATGTGAAAGTTATAAGAGTAAAACCTGCTGCTGAAGCTAAAAAAGCGTTGCAAGCCATGCAAAAGCTACGAGACAGTTTGGCTCGTAAACGTCAGGATAGCTTAGCACAAGTACAAATAAAGGTAAATAAGGAAGATTCTATCACAATCCGTAAATATGTAAAGGATAATAACCTGACTGGTAAAGCTAAATTTACCAAAAGTGGGTTGTGCTATATTATTACCAAAGAAGGGGACGGCCCTATGCCTCAACAGTATGATTCAGTATCTACCAACTATGTGGGTCGCTTACTGAATGGTAATTTGTTTGATACCAGTGTAGAAGAAATTGCTCGTAAAGAAAATACATTCCAGGAAGGTAGACCCTATGGTCCATTTACCTTTATGATTGGGGTAGGTCGGGTAATCAAAGCCTGGGATGAAGGACTTGCTCTGTTGAAAAAAGGAGGTAAAGCTACATTGATTGCTCCTTCCAAGTTGGCTTATGGCCCACAAAGCAGGGGTAAAGTGATTAAAGCGAATTCTATTCTTATGTTTGACGTAGAGCTTACCGATGTCAAGAAGGGTTCTATTCCTAAAAATCAACCAATGCCTAAAATGCCTCAAGGGCACTCGAAGGGTGATGGACACAATCATTAAAAAACAATAGATGTCTAAAAATAAAGGGTGGTTATGTGCTTCATAACCACCCTTTGTTATTTGATCACATACGCCGATTTTCTATTTTGATAGGATATTAATTGTCTATTTAAGTTAACATAGTTACCGCGCATATCAACTATGCTCAACCAGATGATCTTCTTCTACGAAGGGCTACCCCTACTCTACGAACTCTGCGACGAGCCCCTCCTTTTAGTTGTTGTAGTTCTTGCTCATTAAGCTTTGCACTTACAAATTTTTGTATGTTTTTCATTGAGGTTTAATTTTAATGAAACCATTGACTCAAAACCTCGAAAAATCACCTGTCTTTCTCTTTCAACTTTGTCCTGATCATATCAGGAAAATATCAAAGAAACTTAGGATATTCTCAATGCCTGAATCGTTTATAAAACAAATGTAGCAGGAGTGTCATACAAAAACGTCTCTCTAAATTTAGAGAGACTAATTAATAGATATTTTTGCAGGGCTAATATTTTAATACCCCTAATAATCAAGCACTTGCCCCAAAAGGTTTTTCATTAATTAACTTCAAATAGGCCGTGGGAGTGGTATTTTTGATCTTTTTAAACACCTTATGAAAAGTGCTCTTTGCGTTGAATCCTGCTTCGTATGCCAAGGCCAGTGTAGTATAATGCTGGTATTGTTTATCCTGGCTCAATTGGATGAAATGTTCAACACGATAAGTATTGACAAAATCATAGAAATTTAACTGATAACCTTCATTGATCACCCGAGAAACTAATAACTTATCGATTTTCATTTCATTGGCAATGTCATTCAACGCCAGGGTTGGATTCAAATATAGTTTAGAAGAATTCATCACTTCTTCCAGTTTGGTTTTCCAAATTTGTAACTCATCGCCCTTAAAACGTGGTTTAGAAGGCACTTGTATCACTTCTGGTGTTGGGGCTGGGGTGTCGTCTTTAGTCTCTGCTTTTTCTATAGGCAGCTTAAAGACCTCAGGAAATAGCACCGCAAAATATGCCAGAGAATAAATCACAAAAGAACCAATAAGACCAGTGAGATAGCGATTAAATAATACCACAAAATAAGCTGTATCAACAATCAATAATGCTACTAATGATGCCAGCAAAAAGAGTCCAGCCAACATCGTAATCGTTTGCAGGTATTTAAGATGAGGATAAGTATTTAATGTTTTCTTTCGGTAATTGACCACCAGTTGATAACTCTTCCATAAGTACAATATACCATGAACCAATACCAGTACCACTGTTAAAACCTGAGAAGCACGCCAAAGCCCTGGGTTCTGAATCATAAAAAACAGCAACCCCGAATATATCAGTGAAGGGACTGTATGTATCAGCCATTTCTTTTTATCTATGAGTTGGGTTGTAAGCAATGACTGAACACAGCAATAATAAAATGGCCCGTATAAGAAAAATATCGCATTTCTAATCCCATCCATCACGATCATTTCGCCCGATGATCTCCATATTTCCCAGGAAGAATTGAAGACAATAGATATCAAGAAAGCTGTAAATATTTGATTAGCCGCTTTTTGACGTTTCGAGAAACGATTGATGGCTACAATAAGTAATACACCTTGTAATGCTCCAAACAGCATCAAGATTTCAAACCAGTTCAATGAATTCATATGTTGTTAGTTAGTATAGTTTTAATAAGAATTTGTATTTGCACTTTACAGTAAATTAGCTCATTCTATATTGTTTGATCACAATAACAGTATATATGGCAACTCTATTTGTTTAGTTGATAGGTGTTATGTGGCTCTTATTTAACGTAAAAAGCCTAACTACCGACTAACTTTAAAGCGCTAAAATTCGACGATTTAAGCTTTTTTAACGCTTGTCTATCAATTTCAAATAAGCAGTTGGAGGCATATTTTTTATTTTTTTAAATGCCTTATGAAAGGTACTCTTCGCATTGAAACCTGCCTCATATGCCAAACCCAATGTAGAATAGTGTTGGTATTGTTCATCTTGGCTTAATTGCACAAAATGCTCTATGCGATAAGTATTTACAAAGTCATAAAACCGTAACTGAAAACCTTCATAGATAATTCTTGAAGTCATCAGCTTATCAGTTCCCAATGTTTCTGCAAGTTCTTCCAAAGTAAGTTTTGGGTTCAGAAAAGGCTTTTCAGCAGCCATTATATTCTCTAGTTTAGTTTTCCAGGTTTGCAGTGCTTCTCCTATAAAGTATTCTTTGGAAGATGGAGATGATGTTTTGGTCATCAAAGGAATGGTCGGAGGTATTACTTCTGTAACGGGTAGCTTAAACACTTCTGGAGAGAGCACAGCAAAATAACCCAATGTATAAATCATAAAAGAAGCCATTAAGCCACTTATATGATAATTAAAAAAGTTGAGATGATAAGGTATGTTAAAAGTAAACAAGATTACGGCATACAGTCCTGCCAATAGACATATGCCCATAAGTATTGTAATGGTTTGTAGGTACTTGATGTGGGCGTATACATTGAAGGTTTTCTTGCGATAGTTTGCAATGAGTTGGTAACTCTTAATTAAATATAATGTACTATGAGCCAATGCCAGGGTAGCAGTCAACATCCAGGAAAAATACCAATACCTTGGAGCTTTAAGCATAAAAAACAGCAATACTATATATACCAGAGAGGGCAACAAGTGAAACAGCCATTTTCTATAATTGATGGGGGTGGTTGTCAACAAAGATCGAATATAAAAGTAGAAAAAGGGGCCATACAAGAAGAACAAAACGTCTTGTATTACTCCTATCAAATTAACTTCCTGACCAACTTGCTTGATTTGCCACAATAAATTGAATACAATAAGTATTAGGAAAACTGATAGTATTCGATTAGCAGTCTTATTGCGTTTAGGAAGGCGATTGATAGCCACAATAAGTAAACTACCTTGCAAGCCTCCAAATAGCATCAATATTTTAAACCAACTCAATGATCCCATAAACAAACCTTTGTTGAATGATTCTACTGATTGATTGTAATGTCACGAGCACTTCTTTATAATAAAAAAGAGGGAGACATTCGCGCCTCCCCCCTATTTGTATTGGTCGATTTTGAACAAAAAATATATTTTTTTTAGATTCAGAATGATTTTAACCTACCACTGGATCTTGGCGTACGTGATATAAAGTTTCTATCACCACTGTTTCTTCTACAATACTGTATACAATTTTATAAAAGCCTACCGTGATAAATTTATAAGGATCTGTTTCCGCTCTTAGTAATTGTTCTGGGGTACCTTGAGGATAATTAGTATTTAGTACCTCAGTAGCCGCCAAAATTCCATTAATCGTGTCTTTAGCCCTTGCTACCGATTTACCAGCAAGGCGAGTGTATACGTTAAATAAATCTTTTTTGGCAGATTCGGCCCATACCACTTTTTTCGCTGTTACCATGATGCCACCTCCGTTTTTACCTGTTGTTGAGTAAATAATCTATTTTCTTTTTGTGCCAGATTAGCCGCATTAATGCGTTTGTAAAAATCAGTAGCTGACATAGGCTTAAGATTTTTATCATCTTCGTCTTCCATTTCTACTGATGTTACAAAAGCCATTTGCTTGAGTGTTTTGATCAAGTTTTCAGCGTTTTCGTAGCTGTCTACTTCTACTTTAATGTTTACCATGTTTGCTTAAGATTAGTAGTTTATGAAGCAAAAAAAATATCCTTTTATTGCTTCAGGCAATCCAAGATATTTCGGAGGCTCAAAATAGTTTATTAAGTGAAAAGCTAAAAATGAAAAGTGAAAAATTAGTGCGAAACGGTATTAAGTGAAAAGCTAACAGTGAAAAATGAAAAGTTAGCGCGAGGCGTAAATTAGTCCCTAGCATAGTTTTGAGATGCATCCTGTAACACGTTGTCCTGAGCGTAGCCGAAGGAACTAACAATAGAAAAGTTGGCCATTCACTGCTAAAAACATAATTGATCAATTCATAATTTATAATTCACCCCTAATCACTGATCATTGATCATTAAAAATCAATCATTCTGTTTCTACCCACTCACAAGTATTGAGCATATGTAGGATATCTTTTTTGATAAATTCAATCACTGGTTTAAGTGAATCGTTCTTGGTAGCGGTTTTAAAATACAACGCGCCTCTTAGGAAATGCCTGGTAGAATCTGAAATATAAAACTGAAACTGACTAGGCACGTCTCCAGTAAGCTCAAAAACAGCTGCTGTTTTTTTAGAAGGAGTTTTGATCACAAAATCCTTGATCTCATACGCCCTCTCCATATGTTTATTCAACAAAATGTGTGAATCCTCGATAAACTCATCAAACGTTTTATTATTGGGTACCTGTTTGTAAGTGAGTTGTACTTCCGCATTAAAGCTTGGGTAAATTACATGAAACCAGTAAGGTTCGGCTATTTTGGAAGAATCAGGTCGTACTTTGGCATAAGTTGATACTTCAAATGTATAAGGAGCTTTTTCTGCTAATTTTACATATTTGGCTTCTGGCAAATCTATCCGATTATATCCTTTGGGCTTAGGGCTATATTCACTACTACCACCACCACAAGCCGATAAAAAAATGGCCAACATACCCATTAACCCATATAACTTGTTCATTTTCATATCAATTTTTCGCATCCTCTTCGTGAATTTCAACTTTTACAATTTTTATTTTCCGCAATCCCATCGATACCACCGTAAACTCAAATTTATCATATACAATATTTTCGTTGAGTTTGGGCAAGCGGGCAAAACGCTCTAACAACAACCCTCCCAATGACTCACTCTCTCCCTTTACCTCGTCAAAGAAATCATTATCAATCTCCATAATTTTACAAAAATCATGAAGTGATATTTTGCTCTCAAACAAGTACGTATCTTCATCAATTTTAGTATACAGCTTTTCTTTATCTCCATCAAATTCGTCATTCACCTCCCCTACAATTTCCTCAATTACGTCCTCCATAGTCACCAAACCAGCAGTGCCGCCATATTCATCTACCACAATGGCCATATGTACTCGTCTTTCCTGAAAATCACGTAGAAGTTTATCAATTTTCTTATTAGGAGGAATAAAGTAAGTTTTCCGTAGTAGCTTAGTCCATTTAAAAGATTCGTTGGCGTTTATGAAAGGGAGTAAATCCTTTACATACAAAATCCCCTTGATGTGGTCTATGGTATCGGCATAAATCGGGATACGTGAATAGCCACACTCCTGTATTTTTTCTAATAAATCGTGGAAATTAGTATCAAAATCTATAGCAGTTACGGCCAGTCGGGATGTCATCACTTGTTTGGCGGTAATCGTTCCAAAGTTGACAATCCCCTTCAAAATTTCTCTTTGTTTGACAGAGGTATCTGTACGATCAATCACGTCCTCTAATCCTTTGATATCTACTTGATACCCTCGTTTTTTGATTCTCTTTTCTACCACATTGCTCATCTTCATCAACACAAACGAAAGTGGTTTAAACAATCGCATGGCCCAGAAAATTAAGCGAGCCGTACGCTTTACAAAAAACAGGTTTCGGTTATTGGCATATACCTTGGGTAATAGCTCGCCGAAAAACAAAATATTTACAGTGACCAATACGGTGAGCTGAAAAACCACTACCCCACCAGGGTTGCGGGTTCCCACAATGACCCAGGTCAGATAAGTAGAAATCGTTACAAAGGCTACATTGATGAGGTTATTGAAAATAAGAATGGTAGCCAGCAATCTTTGGGGTCTTCGCAAAAGCTGGACAATCAGTTGTTCAGATTTGTTTTCACTGTCTTTGCAATGATCCAGATCATCGGAAGACAATGAAAATAAGCCAATCTCAGACCCTGAAATCAAGCCCGATAAAAGTAAAAGGATTGCCAGTATTACAAAAAAAGTAATATAGAATATCAAGTTAGCACTCGCTAAATCCAGCAATATGTTTACGAAAAACAAACTTTCGGTTTCAGAGTCCAAGTCAGCAGCAAATTAATATGAATTAAAAAGGTAGGTCGTCTGGTTCGTCTGCACTAAACGAAGTCTCCGTAGTTTCTCTTTTTGCATTGTTTTGAGGAGGTGCATAGCTTCCGCCTTGTCCTTGGTTCATACCACCTTCTTCGCGAGAACCCAACATTGTCATGTTTTGTCCTTGTACATCTAACGAAAAACGAGTTTGACCAGTATTATCGGTATAAGTACGGGTAGAAAGGCGGCCTTCTACATACACTTGCTTTCCTTTTTTGAGGTATTTTTCTACTACTTCGGCATTGTTCCCCCAAAAAGAGATTCTAAACCAATCGGTTTTTGGTTCTTCTCCTGGTCGGGTATAAGCATTCACTGCCAAAGAAAAATTGGCTACTTTTCTGCCTTCGTAATCACGTACTGCTGGATCATCACCAAGGTGACCAATCAATATAATCTTATTATAACTCGCCATTTATTAACTTTTAATTTGTGGCACAAAATTACATATAGATTTATAAAAATACTCAAAAAAAGTTTTTATTCAAATAGTTATCAATTAAAACAGGTTTGGGTAAATCCACTATTTCATCTGGCTTAAAAAAATGCAAATCACTAAAAAACTCAGTGCCTGCTTGCTCAGCAGGAATCTCTATATGATGAAACGTAGCCTGAATACGTTGATGAGTCAAAATATGCTTATAAGCTACTGATTGTTTGCCAATTACCCACTTACTAGTCAACTTATCGTCCCAACCATTTTCACCTAGAAGTGCTTCCGTAGTTTGCAATGCAGGCTTTTCTTCTAACCAAAAATCGTACAATCCACTCCAAATATCTTTAGCAGTACGCTCCTTCATTCCTAAAAACACTTCACCATTTTTTTGATACTCAAAAATCAAATAATGAAAGTAACGGTTTTTGATTTTTAACTTCTTAATTTTTACTGGTAGCTCTTTTTGCTTTCCTTGCTGAAAAGCCACACAACCGCTCTGCATAGGGCAATACATACAATTAGGTTTTTGAGGAGTGCATTGCAGTGCACCAAACTCCATAATTCCCTGATTGTATTCATCTGCTTGCTGATCGGGCAATAATGAATTGGCCAATACCTCAAACTCTTTAGCGCCTTTATGACTGGCAATATCTGTTGCAATCCCAAATACTCTGGCCAATACTCGAAACACATTGCCATCTACCACGGCTACTTTCTCATTATAAGCAAAAGAAGCAATAGCCGAAGCGGTATACTTGCCTACACCCTTCATCTTCAGCAACTCCTGATAGTCTTCTGGAAATTTACCTTCTAATTCCTCATGCACAAACTTAGCTGCAGCATGTAAATTTCGTGCCCTGGAATAATAGCCCAACCCCTGCCATAAACGCAACACACTTTGTTCATCAGCTTCTGCTAAATCTTTCACTGTGGGGTAGGTTTCTACAAATTTTTCGTAGTAGGGCAAACCTTGTTTTACACGCGTTTGTTGTAGGATTACCTCCGAAAGCCAAATTAAGTAAGGGTTATTGGTATGGCGCCAGGGCAGGTCTCTTTTATTTTTGGCATACCAATTGAGAATATTATCGGCAAATAGGTGTTTGTCCATCTAATTCAAGAAGTTACAAGTGATTTTTGAGTAAAAATGATCTTTTAAAATATGATCGTTACTTTAAACACTTTTAGCTTTCAAAGGTTTATGAATTTTAGGGTAGTTGATTCAAATATTAACATTTGATAAAAAAAGCATTTCTTTTGAGTAAACCATTCAAATTTTCTCCAAAAAAAGCTAACTACCAAAGAATCAATTATTTTTAACGAAATTCTTTTTTATTAGGAATTCAAAAATTAGATTTGCAAATACGTAAACCTATGGTTTTTAGTTTATTATAAAATTTATTGTATAACTTAAATATTAGTCAAGTGACAAAAGCGGAGGTAATTTCAGAAATAGCCGACAAGACAGGGATTGACAAAGAGAAAGTTCAAATCACTGTAGAGGCTTTTTTTAAAGTAATACAAAACTCCATGGAAAATGGAGACAATATTTACGTTAGAGGCTTCGGTAGCTTTATCAATAAAAAGCGCGCGAAGAAGATTGCTCGTAATATTTCCCAAAACAAGGCTATGGAAATTCCTGAGCATTTTGTTCCAAGTTTTAAACCTTCAAAGGTGTTCATTGAACGTATCAAAAACAGCAAAAAGCTGAAAGACAAATTAAGCGAAAACGGTAAGAAATAGTTAGTAATATGCTGCGATCACAGGTAGTGATTATTGCTTTGGCTTCATTTTTAATTGTGGGAATGTATTTGTTGCCCAAAGCTATTGTAAAAGGAAAAAAACAGTCAACCCAGTCTACGAACCCGTCCAAAAAAGGACAAGAAAATAAAAACCCAGCAGCTAACGGGGAAGATGACCACAACCAACCTTCACTTTCAAAACAACAACTTGCTCAAATTGCTGGGTGGAAAAATGCCATAGGCAGTAGTACAAATAAAGAAAAAAAGGTTATCTTTGCCGATTCAATAGCGAATTTGTTCAAAATCGCGAATCAATTTGATAGTGCAGCGTATTATACCGCTCAAATTTCGGAGTGGAAACCAGGTACAGAAACCTGGATGAATGCTGGAAACGCCTATTTATTTGCAGCACGATTTGCCATTAAGCGAGCTAAGGTAGAAAAGCTTACCAAAACAGCTCGAGGGTATTTTGAAAAGGTACTTCAAGAAAAAGAAAATTTTCTGGATGCACAAGTGCAATTGGCACAAACTTATTTGACCGTACCTAATACTCAAAACCCTATGCAAGGGGTACAAATGTTATTGCAGGTGGTTCAAAAAGACCCCAATAACGAATTGGCATTATTTACTCTAGGCGAGCGCTCAATGCAAGTGAGGAAGTTTGACAAAGCTATTGAACGTTTTGAGAAACTGTTATCAGTGAATCCAAAAAACGAAAATGCCCAGTATTATTTGGGAATGGCCTATGCTGAAACAGGCAAAAAACTCAAAGCTCTTGAAATTTTCAAAAAAATAAAACAGGTGAGCAGTGATTCGGCGAAAGTTACCGGTGCCACTGATTACATCAAAAAATTAAAATAATTGTTTCATTTTAAAAGGAGAGAGATATGCCTTGTGGTAAAAAAAGAAAACGTCACAAAATCGCTACTCATAAGCGTAAAAAGCGTCTAAGAAAAAACAGACACAAGAAGAAGTAGTCTTGAAAATAATTTAGATATATTTCTATTTGATAAGTCCATAGGGTACTCGAAACACACTCTATGGACATGTTTTTTCCTAAACTAAAATCTTACAAACTTTGAGTAACGAATTAATTATCAATTCTACTCAAAAAGGTGAACGAATCGTCCTTCTCAAAAACAAAAGGGTAGTTGAATACCATATTGAGCAAAAGGATAATAATTTTACGGTAGGTGATATTTATCTTGGAACAGTGAAAAAGGTGGTTCAGGGCCTTAATGCCGCATTTATAGATGTTGGCTACGAAAAAGATGCATTTTTGCATTACCTAGACCTTGGACCAAAATTTAGTTCCCTCAATGCATTTACCAAAGATGTACTTGCAAAAAAAAATGTACAGTATAAACTTCAAGATTTTAAGCTAAAACCTGAAATAAATAAACTCGGCAAGATTTCCAGTATTTTTAGTCGTAACAACCAGGTTTTAGTACAGGTAATCAAGGAACCTATTTCCACCAAAGGTCCACGATTATCTTGTGAATTGTCACTTGCAGGTAGATATTTGGTATTAGTACCTTTTTCAAATTCAGTAAATATTTCCAAGAAAATCACTGACAAAGAGGAGCGTCAACGTTTACAGCGCCTCATGTCATCCATCAAACCTGCCAATTTTGGAATTATTGTTCGAACAATTGCCGAAGGGAAGGATGTAGCTGAGCTCTATAAAGATCTCGAAAGTTTAGTCGAAAAATGGGTTGCTGGCATGAAAACCTTAAGGGAAGCCAAACCCAAAGATAAGGTGATAGGAGAAATGAGTCGGGCGTCGTCTATTCTACGCGATATGTTGAATGAAAATTTTGACAGTATCGTAACTGACGACAAAACGATTCATGGTGAAATCAAATCCTATATTCGCCAAATTGCCCCTGATAAGGAGAAAATTGTAAAGCTCCATTCAGGCAAATCGAAAATTTTTGAGCAGTTTCATATAGAGAAACAGTTAAAGTTACTTTTTGGGAAATCAGTTAGCTTACCAAAAGGAGGCTATTTGATTATTGAACACACAGAAGCTCTACACGTAATAGATGTCAACAGTGGTAATAAATCTAACGTAGAGCAAGATCAGGAAAATACAGCGTTGAATGTAAACCTGGAGGCAGCCAAAGAGATTGCCCGACAACTTCGCCTAAGAGATATGGGTGGAATTGTAATCATAGATTTCATAGACATGAAAAAAGTGGAAAACAAACGCAAAGTCTATGATTTTATGAAGGAGCAATTGAAGCAAGACCGTTCTAAATCGACGGTGCTGCCATTGACCAAGTTTGGGCTCATGCAAATAACCCGACAAAGGGTTCGACCTGAGATGAACATTACAACTCGCGAGACTTGCCCGTCTTGTGGGGGTACCGGAAAAATCGAGGCTTCGATTTTGGTCTCTGATGTAATAGAAGGTAATCTGGAGTACGTATTGACCAAACAAAACGAGAAAAAGATTACGATTGTATTACACCCTTATTTACACGCTTACTTTACCAAAGGTGGATTAAGATCAAAAAGAGTAAAGTGGCTACTTAAATACGGAAAATGGGTCAATTTGATTAAGGATTCAGCACTTCCGCTGACCAGCTTCAAATTCCATAATCGTTTGGGCGAAGAACTGGAACTTCAACAACGATAAAAATAAAATACTTTTAATTCCAAATTCAGCGTTTCTGTAAGCGAATTGATTATTCTAACTTACAGGAACCGAGTTTGGAATTTTTTATTTTACAATATCGTATTAAAACCAACATTAATTAAATATTTGAAAGTTATGAACTTGTATCAGCAAAGTCAGTGGAAAAACTGGCTGGGTATTTTGGCCATTTGTTTATTAACGGCAAGTATTAGTAGTTGTACCTCTTCTGGGGATGCAGCTTGTGACAAACTTGACCTCTCTAAAGTAGAAGTAAATGTTACGATAGAAGACCTTACCCCTGCCCTACTCGCGTTGAAAACCCCTACTCAAGCCAAAGATTTATTAAAAAAGAATCCATTCTTTGCTCAAAGATTTGCTCAGGTTTCAAAAATGCCTGAAGATACGGTAGCAAGTGTATTGGTGAAATTTGCCCAGGTACCTCACATGGATACGCTATATAGTTTTGTAAAAGAAGTATTTGGAGACTACAGTCAGCTCAAACAAGAGCTAACCAATGCATTCAAACATGTAAAATATTATTACCCTTCGTTTAAGGTTCCTAAGATTCAAGTAGCCATGACTGGGGTAGGCAGCTTTTTTGGCCGTGACTTGTATGTATCTGAAGATGTGATCTTTTTGAGCTTGGATTATTTTATTGGTAACAAGGCTAAATTTAAAAACTATCGCCCCCGCCAACCTGGCTATATACTAAAAAGATATGCTCCTGAATATATAGTGCCTAGTATTATGCAGTTCATTTCTGTACCTTATAATAAAATAGATCCTAAAGACCGATCTTTAGTAGCTGAAATGGTGACATATGGCAAAACCTGGCAATTTGTAAAAACAATGATGCCTTGTGCTCCCGATTCACTTGTTACCGGATATACTGCCCGCCAGCTGGCTAATGTTACTGATTCTGATAATAAAAAGGTGATTTGGGGACACTTCTTAGAAAAACAAGTGTTATTTGTGAATACACCCTATAAAAAGAAAGCATATACTGGTGAAAGACCTTATACAGCTGAGATTGGTGTAGGTAAAGAATGTCCTGGCCGTATTGGTTGGTGGGTTGGTTGGCAAATTGTACGAAAGTACATGAAGAAGTTTCCTAAAAAGACTTTCCAGGAAGTAATGGCAGACACTGATAATCGACAAATTTTTAACAATGCTTCTTACAAAGGGGAATGATTATTTTAATGATTGATGTTCAAGATCTCCATTGTTCTATTGTTTCGCTTCGCCGATTGTTGCATTGTTCTATGGCTCTATTGCCTCGATGAAAATCGGGATTTATAATTAAGTGGTTCTGCAATGCATCGCAAAACTATGGGTAATGGGGCGAATGCTATAGACTAAAAACAAGAGCAACTATAAGCTAGCAGCCAATGGCTAATAAGCGCTACGAACTAAAAACTCCTGACTACAAACTAAAAAACTTTACATTTTAAATTTTAAAAGCTTTTCACTTAAATACTATGAATACTCGTGCAGAACAACTCAAGGCTTTTGACCGATTGTTGACGATTATGGATGAGCTTAGGGAACAATGCCCCTGGGATCGTAAGCAGACTATGGAAAGTCTGCGTTATCTTACCATTGAAGAAACTTATGAATTATCGGATGCCATTCTTGAAAACGATTTACAAGAAGTAAAAAAAGAGTTGGGTGACTTGATGTTGCATATGGTGTTTTACTCTAAGATTGGCTCTGAAACTCAAGATTTTGACATTGCTGATGTGCTCAATGGAGTATGTGAGAAACTGATTAAACGTCACCCACACATTTATGGTGATGTAAAAGTCGAGTCAGAAGAAGACATTAAACGTAATTGGGAGCAATTAAAACTCAAAGAAGGTAATCGTTCGGTGCTGGCTGGCGTGCCTAAGTCTTTGCCTGCGATGGTGAAGGCATTTCGTATTCAGGAAAAGGTTCGCGGAGTGGGTTTCGACTGGGAAGATAAAAGTCAGGTGTGGGAAAAAGTAGAAGAAGAGTTACAGGAGTTTAAAGAAGAGTTTAATGTAGAAGCCAATAAAAGCATTGATCACGCCAAGGCTGAAAAAGAGTTTGGAGATATTTTGTTTGCCTTGATCAACTATGCCCGCTTCATTGATATTGAGCCTGAGGCCGCCTTGGAACGCACCAATAAAAAATTTATCCAACGTTTTACTTATTTGGAAGAGCAAGCCCAGAAAAAAGGCAAAAAACTGGCAGATATGACTTTGGCCGAAATGGATGTGTTTTGGGAAGAGGCAAAGAAGAAGGAATGATCTAAAATACTTGAACCTGATATATTGGAAGGTATTTTTGTTCAATAAATACCTTCCAGAATTCAATTGTGATTAAACAATAACCAATTAATACGGAACCCACCTTTATTAAGTTTACCTATCAAATTTTAGCAAATAAGAAATGTTTGTTAACATTTTTTCCATCACTTGACAGTGTTAATTAAGCTACCTAACCAAAACAAACCTCGCTTAAACTCACCTTTCGCAATTTTTATAAAATTAACGGCAGATAAGCTCCTTTGTATTAGTAAAAACTTTTAAAAATCCCTTGTTAAAAACGCTTGCTGTAGATTATTTCTCTATCAATTTATTACCCAAACAGTGCTCAATTTTACCCATTCAATTAACCTAGCATTAAAATAAATCATCACTTCAGGTAATACTAAAACCCTACGTTTGCGGCCATAAATCAACACATTAATACAAATAATCTATTATACATTATTACTATGAAATTTATCAAGCTGTTCTTACTAATTACTGTGCTTGCTATAGGTTTGTTGGCTTGCAAGAAAGACGAAGAACCAACCTCTAAGGTGGTTTTGGCTAATCACTCTACGACTGCTTCTTATTTGAAATTGTCGTCTGAATTCTCCAATGTTCAAATTTTTCCTTTACTATCATCAGAGGATCAACTCGCAGGTTCGCCTGACTTTGTGTATGGCTCTATGGCCGATGGTGCTGGTTTGTTGAAAAACACTGATGGTACTTATACCTTGATCAACAACATTGAGGCTGATTATTCTATCGCTCGTATTACTTTAGATGAAACTTTTAAACCTACCAAAGGTGAGTACATTCTAAACGCAACTGCTACCGCAAACACTGCTCAGTGTTCTGGTTCTTTGATTACTCCTGAAGAGCACGGGTTTGGACCTTTATATTTGTCTGGTGGCGAATGGGGAGGTTCTTCTAAGGGGGTTTTTGTAACTGAACCTTTGAAAGATGCTTCTACTGCTTCTACTCCTACAATGTTGCCTGCTATGGGTCAGTGGTCTACTGAAAATGCGGTAGCCATCGGAAAAGATGCTTACGCTGACAAAACTGTAGTATTTATTGGTGATGATCACTCTGATAACACTACTCCTTCTGGTCAGTTGGGTATGTACGTGGGTAGCCGTGGTGACTTGACTGGTGGTAAATTGTATGGATTGAAAGTGACCACTTCAGGTATCAACTTTGAAATGGACATGAAAGAAGGGCAAACTTACGATATGGAGTTTGTAGAATTGACTGAAACCAACATTGACTTATTGGATGCAGAGGCTAAAACTAAAGGTGTGATGGGATTCTCTCGTTTGGAAGACATCGACTGGAGAAGAGGTTCGGCAGCTAACCAACGTGAAGTTTATTTTGCTGTTACTGGAAGAAAGAAAGATGGATTGGTAGGTAAAGGAACTTTGTATGGGCGTATTTACAAAGTAGTATTGAATGACAACGATCCAACTGGTGCTGGTAAAATTACTTGTGTATTGGATGGTGACAACCTTACGGGTGTAGCCAAGGCGTTCCATAGCCCTGACAACATCTTGGTAACTCAGAACTACGCTTATATTCAGGAAGATCCTAATGGATACCCTGATACTCAGGACAAAACTCACTACGCTCGTTTGTACCAATATAACTTAAATACAGGTGAGCTAAAGATGGTATTGGAGTGTGACCAAACAACTGCTGCTGCCAATGGCATAGGAACTGCTGATCGTATCTGGGAGATCACTGGAATGATTGATATTTCTGATATCATTGGTAAGCCTGAGACTTTCATCCTGATCACTCAAAATCACGGATGGAATAATGACAAGTTTACTGACCCTAAAGCAAATCCTGATTTGACAAACCGCACCGAAGGTAGTCAAATGTATGTAATTCAAGGTTTGCAACGCTAGTTGCGCCCTGAAGTCCTAATAAAAGAGCAAGCTTGTTGGGAGCTTGCTCTTCCTTTTTAAACCACTCAGATTTTACCCACTTATTATCATGAAACTGTCATTCAGATTCGCCCTCCTTTGCTTTGCTCTTCTCTCTATGTTTGGGGGAATATTTATTAGCTGTAAAACCACTCAAAACGATCGTTCTTCTCAAAAAACGGAGGTTTTTGATCAGTTAAAAGCCATTTATGATCAAGATTTGTCCCAATGCATTAGTTATTTGGATAGCCTACAGCAAGCTACTGATAAAGCTGACTTACAACGATATTATCGCTTGGCTCGTCGCTCTTTTAAATATACAGAACCTGTGCTCAGCTTTACTGACATAGAAAACTATAAGTTTTTGAATCAACCCAATATCCTCAAAGTAGAGGAGGAAGACCCTACCGATATAAAAATCAAAAAACCCGCAGGTTTTCAGGTATTGGAAGAGCAAATCTTTGCCAATGACATTGACGTAACTGCTGTACAAAAGAATGCGCTTTTGACCAAGCAGCGCCTCAAGATGATTCAAAAAAATCTCTTATTTAAAAACTATAAACGCTATCATTTCTTGTGGCTGTTACGTGATGCTATCGCACGAGTAGCACTTACTGGTATTACTGGATTTGATTCTCCTGTATTGGAGAACTCGCTTCAGGAAAGTAAACTGATTTACCAAAGACTTCATGATTATCTCAAAATATTTGAACCTACTTTCAAAGACAAGAAATTATTTGCCCAATGGAATAAGGTAATCACTCAAAGTATGCAGGCTTTACAGGGAGATTTCAATGCGTTTGATCGCTATGCTTTTATTCAGCAACATACCCACCCACAGTTAGATTTATGGAAACAAACGGTGGCAGATTGGCAAGTGGAATTCCCTTTCGAACTGGCCATTCGCAATGATGCCAGCTCTTTGTTTTCCAATCATACATTTAATATGGCTTATTTCTCAGATGCTAAACTCGGTGCCAGCAGCAAACGTCGGGTTGCTCTTGGAAAACTTTTATTCAATGACAAACGCCTTTCGGTTAACAACCAAATGAGTTGTGCTACTTGTCATCAGGAAAATCTGGCTTTTACCGATGGCTTGGCAAAGTCAAAAGGGCAAACTCGTAATAGCCCCACCATGCTCTATGCTGCTTTGCAGAAAAAGTTCTTCTATGATGGGCGTGCAGGTAGTCTTGAGGATCAAATAGTGGCAGTGGTAAAGAATAAAACAGAGTTTCATACCGATTTGAAAACCGTTGCTCAGTTTATTAATCAAAAACCTACCTATAAAAGACAGTTTGAAGAATTGTATAGAAAGGAAGCGAATGAAATGAATATACTTCATGCCATTGCCAGTTACATTCGCAGTTTAACTCCGTTTAATTCTAAATTTGACCGAAATATCAATAGACAGGAGAATACACTGACCGCCGAAGAAAAACAAGGTTTTAACTTGTTTATGGGGAAAGCCAAATGTGCTACCTGCCACTTCCCTCCTACTTTCAATGGTACGGTTCCTCCCAATTTTAAAGAATCTGAATTGGAAATGCTGGGCACTCCCGAAAAACCAGATACCGCCAATGCCAAGATTGATCCTGATTTGGGGCGTTATCATATGTTTAAAACTGCCGAACGCAGGTTTTTCTTTAAAACCCCTACGGTAAGAAACGTGGCCAAAACAGCTCCTTATATGCACAATGGTGCATATAAAAATCTGGAAGCAGTAATCGATTTCTATAACAGGGGTGGTGGTGCAGGCATTGGTATTGATCAACCCTTGCAAACTTTGCCGTCTGATCCGCTAAATTTAACTCCAAAAGAGCAAAAAGCTTTGGTGGTTTTTATGCAAAGTTTAACTGATTTATCGAAAGATAAACTTCAATAATCGCTTTTAAAATAAGAGGAATTAAACAAAATAATACTTACAAAATGTCGACGTAACTACTTTTAAACCAAAAAGTTTTGTACTTGACTATTTTTTGTGTTAATATTTCACAAATAAAGGTGACTATTCCCATACATGGTGTTACGGGGGTAGTCACTTCCTATCTATACTAGTTTTCTCATTACCAATCACTTATTTCGCCATTGTTTACTATTTCTTTGCGCTTGTTTACTTGTATCGTACAACAAGTGAAATTTTGTTTACTTTTTGTATACCTGTTGCTTTTGCAACAAATATACAAAAGCAACATAATTACTTGTGAAACATATGTGCACAATCTGTTTCACCTAAACCCAATTATCAATTACACTTATATTATTTAAATTATGTTTACAGTAAAAAGAATTTTTCTAACGCTGATGGCTTTCGCTTTCTTAGCAGCATGTAACAAACAAGAACAAGTAACCCCTCCCTCAACAGATGTAGAAACAAATCTGACCAAGGGTGAGTCATTAATTCAAGGTCAGTACATTATTACTTACAATACAGACAATGCTCGTATTGCTTTCCGTTCAGAGAACTATGATCAACGTGCTCAAACTGTCTTGAATTACACGCACAATTTGGTACAGCAGTACGGTATTAATCCTCAAAATGTTACTCGTACTTATAACACTGCCTTGCAAGGATTTACCGCTAAGCTATCATCTAAGCAATTAGAAGCTTTGAAAAAAGATCCAAACATTGCCCATATTGAGCAAGACCGTATTTTAACTCTTGACTACGAAGTAAGTAAGATAGGTACTTTTGCTCGTGAGTATACTACTTATGGAGTTGCTCGTGTAGGAAGTGCTAGTGGTGCTGGTAGAACTGCCTGGGTACTTGACACTGGTATCGATCTAGATCACGCAGACTTGAATGTAAATACTTCAAGAAGTCGCTCTTTTGTAGGTGGTAGTGCTAATGACGTAAATGGACACGGTACCCACGTAGCTGGAACGATTGCTGCTAAAAGAAGCAACAATGCTGGTTTATACGGTGTAGCTTACGATGCAACTGTAGTTGCTGTAAAGGTATTGAATAACAGTGGTAGCGGTTCTATCTCTGGTATTGTAAGCGGAGTTGACTATGTAGCTTCAGCAGCGAGACGTGGTGATGTAGCTAATATGAGTTTAGGTGGAGGAGCTTCTAGCTCTTTAGACAATGCTGTTCGTAGATTAGGTGATCGTGGTATCTTGGTTTCATTGGCCGCAGGTAACAGCAGAACCAATGCTGGTAACACTTCTCCTGCTCGCGTAAATCACCCTAATGTGGTAACTGTGTCTGCTATGGATAGCAACGATCGTTTCGCTTCTTTCTCTAACTACGGTAGTGTAGTAGATTACTGCTCACCAGGAGTAAATATTTGGTCTACTTGGCCTGGAAATCGATTCAACCAAATCAGTGGTACTTCTATGGCTGCTCCTCACGTAGCTGGTTTATTGTTACTAAGAGGAAGCACTAGTCTTAGAACCAATGGTACAGTAAGAAATGATCCTGACGGACGTCCTGACCCTATTGCAGTAAGATAATCAATTTTAGTTATCAAAATAATAAAGGTGGCTTCTATAGCAGAGGTCACCTTTCTTGTTTTGTTATATGCCCAGTTTGCACTAAAAGTCCTAAGAAACCATTGGAACTCCCCAAGATTAATCTCTCATCTATTATACTTCCCTTTATAAATACAAAAACTACTTTGAGACAAACAGGATTCAAAGTAGTTTTTTATGTTTAGGTTATTCATTTCAGCTTTGACAACACTGCATTTATCACTTTTGTCATTGGCGCAAAACAAGGTTTGAATTTTATAGGTGATTTGATTGATACACCCAATTATTTGCCTGATATGTCTAAGCCCACCTTATTCCTTTTACGTTTTTTTTGCCATAATTCTAAATCGTTGAAAAATCAAACAAAGAAGTCCTGAGACTTCTCAGAATTATTTTTATCAAAGCACTCATCCCGATTTTTAATAATGTGCTGCAAATCATTCAAAAAGTTGAGACGAGTTCAAACTTTATTCTTACATAAATAACCTTTCAATTATGTTTAATTTCAAGCCAATTTTAGTAATCGTAACTCTTGTTTGTCTGGCATCTTGTAACCATTTGGAAGAAGCTCCTACACCTAATGACCACCTGTCTGCATATCAGATTTCTACTCAACCTCAACCAAATGATGCCCTTTCCACAGGAATGCCAAGCAACTGTAAAGCCTGCCATTTTCCTAAGCTTGATTTGCCTTCTAACTCTAAAAACCATCAACGAAATATTTCAAGCATTCTCAAAAAACATCGTGAGCTAAATTTAACTCCAAAAGAGCAACAAACATTGACAGTTTTTATGCAAAGCTTCACTAATTTGCCGAAAAATAAGCCTCAGCAATAATGTATTCCTCTCTAAATATCTCCTAAAAAAGTAACTATCCTCTAGCACCTGTAATAGAGGGTAGTCACTTTATACCTAAAATATTCAATTCATTATCAGTAATTTACAACTCCCCTGTTTACTGTTTTTCTCCGCATGTTTACTGGTTACATAAGGTTAACAAAGCATTGTTTACTTTTTGTATACTCGTTGTTCTTGCAACAATAATACATAAACAACATAATTGCTGATGAAACAAGTGTACACAACGTTTCACAACAACCCTTATTTTATTACACTTATCTATTTACTTAAAATTATGTTTAAATTAAAAAATGTATTCCTAACGTTAGTTGCCTTTGCTTTTTTGGCGGCTTGTAACAACCAAAAGCAAGAGGATAATCCAACCCCTGAAGCTGACGTAAACTTGAGCAAAGGTCAGGAAATAATTCCTGGTGCTTACATTATTACTTATAACACAAGTAATAATCGTATCAATTTCCGTTCTCAAGACTACGATCAACGCTCTAACACAGTATTAGAATACACCAAAAACTTTGTAGGAAAATATGGTGTAAGCCCAGATCGTATTACTCAAACTTACAACACTGCTATCGAAGGTTTTGCTGCTAATCTTAGCGACAAAGAAGTACAGGCATTGAAAGCTGATCCAAGAATTGCTACTGTTGAGCCTGATACTAAAATCACGCTTGATTTTGAAGCTGGATCTTCTACTTCTAATCTTCGTGAGTTCACTACTTATGGAATTGCTCGCGTAGGAAGTGGTAATGGAGCTGGTAAACTTGCCTGGGTTATTGATACTGGTGTTGATTTGGATCACGGTGACTTGAACGTTAATCGTAGTCTTTCTCGTTCATTTATCGCTGGTGCTGCTAATGGCGATGATGATAACGGACACGGTACACACTGTGCTGGAACTATTGCTGCTAAAAGAACCAACAATGCTGGTTTATTTGGTGTAGCTTATGACGCTACCGTAGTAGGTGTTAAAGTATTCAACAGTAGAGGTGGTGGTTCTGCTTCTATCACTATCCGTGGTATTGACTATGTAACTGCTAACGCTTCTGCTGGTCAGGTAGCTAACATGAGCTTTGGTTTCCCTCCAACCACTGCTATTGACAATGCAGTAAGAAGATTGGCTGACAAAGGTGTATTGGTATCTATTGCTGCTGGTAATAGCCGTCGTAACGTAAGCACTACTTCTCCTGGTCGTTTGAACTACCGTAACGTAGTAAGCGTATCTGCTATGGATGTTAATGATCGTTTTGCTTCTTTCTCTAACTTTGGTAGCGGAGTAGATTACTGTGCACCTGGAGTAGATGTTTGGTCTACTTGGTTCGGTGGTGGATTCAACCGTATCAGTGGTACTTCTATGGCTGCTCCTCACGTAGCTGGTTTGATGTTGTTGAGAGGTAGCACTAGCCTAAGAACTAACGGTAGAGTAATTGGTGATCCTGATGGAAACGCTGATCCTATCGCTGTAAGATAATTTCTTTTAGTTATCATACATCAATAGTAAAGGTGGCTTCTGTAATAGAAGTCACCTTTATTGTTATAGGCCAAATCCTGAATATCGATTAACGAATTGTAAATGTTGAAGTATTTAACTGATGATTTATTCTAATGATCAAATGATTATTATTGAACTAGTTTTATCAGATATCATTTAATAAAACCTTTCCTCGATACTCACTAATCATCATTCAAAATTTACCCCGATACTATTGTTTCTTACGAATAAAAATAAAATCCCCTCCTTCGTCGCCTGCGTTTTGGATGTCACCATAGCGAGGCGTGTTTTTGCTATTATTCATCACCGCAGTACGGAAGCTACTAAATAGTTGCTCAGAAGAAATGTATTTTTTGCCATTACTGGTTAAACGTTTGATGAGGTATTCTAAAAATACACTTCTATCGGGTACCGTTTGTAGGTTACCACTAGTCATTGCCTTACGGCTAGGCAATTCATACAATTTATTAATGGCCTGAGAAGCATCAGAGAAAGCATTCCGGGTTTTGAAAATTCCTCCACTAAAACAAGCATCAGCAATTAATAGAGTGTGCTTGGAAGGAATACCCGCAATGTAGTCCTTTAGGGTGCTATTGCGAAACCAATTAGCAGTATTGGTCTTTTTAGCATCAGAGGGTAACCAATATCCTGTATTGGTGTTGGAATTCCAGTGCCCATGCCCTGCATAAAAAATGAGTAAATTATCCTTGTTAGTAATTGTTTGTTGCAGTTTATCCAACGAAGCAATGATATCTTCACGCTTGGGGTTTTTCAAAAAAGTAATATTGGATTGGCTAAAAGTATAATGTGACAACAATGCTCCTAACAGCTTTTGTGCATCTTTTACTGGTTTATCCAAATCGTTGATGGCCGGATCGGCATATTGCTCTACGGCTATAAACAAGGCATAATATTTACCTGTTTTGGCCAGTTTTTTAATGTCAAAATCAAAGTCATCGTCTACCAACTCTACCTTCTTTTTGGCAGTAGTAGTCGCCTTGCGTTCAATTACAAAATCTACTTTGGCCGTATTGTTTTTAGTATCAGTGGCTTCTACCTGAATGCTGTTTTTGCCTACGGCTAACTTGATGGTAGCACTAAATGCCCCATTGGCCTGAATGCTGGCTTCTACTCCATTTACCTTTACTTCAAAAATACCACTGGCATCACTTGCAATTCCTTTTACGGTAATGGTTTTATCAGCGTGTACGATTTCAAAACCTCTGGTCACTACCCTGGGGGTTGTCACAGTAATGCTTGGAGGTGTTTTATCCTGAGTCGTTGTTTTAGGTTTTACCTTAGGAGGTTTGGGAGTTATGGGTGTATTATTATTGTTCACAATAGAACCACCATCTATGGGTATCAAGCTCATCTTAGAACCATCACTGGTCATCAACTCCATTTCGGTAGTACTAATTTTAGTGATAATAGAGCGATCAGCTTTACCCTGATTACTTTGGGTTACTAAAATGGTTTTGCCTACCATACTCCAGGTACCTTCTTCTTGTTGAGCTGCCAGGCGCAAAAAATAGGTACCATCAGTTCTAAGTTCAAACCTGGAATTATTCATCATTTGTTGCAGCCGCTGATAATATGTACTTTTTTGTTGGGCAGTGGCACTCATGAGCTTAGCTTCCATTGCTCCATTTCTTATGGCTACTGCTTTCCACGTTCTGGCTACAAGTTGTTTTACCTGACCAGGATTTCCCACATCTCGCTTCGCTTTTTGCCAGCCTTTGGGAGCACAGCTAAGAATGGTTCCATCTTGTAGTAAGATTACCAGCTTTTGCGATGTCAATTGTTGAATCACGGCCTGGGCTTGCCCATTAGGACTTGACGTGGCCAATACACTTCCTCCGATCAAGCGCCAAGTCCCGCTTTCGGATCGCTGATTAAAGAAAAAAGTATAAGTATTGTTGGGGCGAATCGTCAAATAAGCTCCTTTAGTCATTTGCTTTACCTGTCGGTAATAGGCATCTTTTTGAGCCTGAGTAGCGGTGTATAATTGGGCCTCATTACCTGGGTGACTTGCCTTGATAATCTTCCAGGGTTTGGTTAGTAGTTGTAGGTTATTTTGGGCCTGAGTGAAACCTGGGATGAGTAAGAGCAACCATAGGGTCGCCCTGAAGAGATGTATGCTCATTGATGTAATAATTTTGATTAGGAGAATATAAATTTACAGAAAAAGCAGAGGAGTTCAAACATAAAGTGGTAAGTCCAAACCACTTTGTCTTGAACTTACCACTTTTACTGTAATGCAAATAATATAGTTTCAGAAAAGCTTACTTCAGCCACAATTCTACCTTACGCTTTTTCCAGGGGAAGGTAATCGTTGTTTGATTTTTGGCAGCATTGTACTTCAATTGCACTTCTTTTTTACCCACCTTACTGGCCTTGGCTACAGTGCTAAACTTTTTATTGTGAATAATCAAGGTAACATTGCGTTGCCCGGGAGCTCCCGTATAAGTAGTACGATTACGCTCAAATTCCATCTCAAACAAATCACCTTCCTGCTCGGCTTCAAACTCTAGCAGTTGGTACTGCTTGTTTTTCAAAGCTTGGGCATTTTTACCATCATCTTCATACATCAAACCCTCTTGCTCTTTTTCGAGGGTTTTGTCAAAATAATAGTGTAAGATCAAATTCTTAGAAGTATAAGCGCTGGTATTGTTTATAGGGCGAATCATTGGTACAAAGGCACCACCTCGCACAAATACTGGGATTTTATCTAATGTTACATCAATAGTTGCAGTAGTACCACCAGTGTAGCTTTTATCACTCCAGAAGTCAAACCAAGTATAGCCTTTCGGGAAATATACCTTCACTGTTTTTTGTCCTTCTTGTAATACTGGTGCCACCAAAAATGCATCTCCCCAAAGATAACTCTCGTTGGTTTGATACAATTGGGCATTATCGGGTTCTACAAAAAACAAAGGTCTCATCAAAGGAGTCCCTCTGAGCGCATTCTGATAGGCCAGGGTGTAGTTATAGGGCAGCATTTGATAACGCAACTTGATAAATTTACGCACGATTTGCTGAGTGCTGTCGGCATAATATATAGGCTCTGAGGGCACTTGCTCTTGCGAGTGTGGACGATATACTGGTTGAAACACGCCATATTGTAACCAACGAGTATACAGCTCAGGACTTAGTTTGCCTCCAGCAAAACCTCCTAAATCGGAATGCATATAAGCTAATCCTGCCAAGCTCATATTCAATGCCAATGGAATTTGAGAACGAAGCCCACCCCAGGAACGACTCACATCTCCTGACCAGGGGATCAATCCAAAACGTTGTGACCCAGCAAACCCAGCCCGCATCAAAATCAACGGGCGTACTTGTGGATATTCTTTTTTATAATTCTCCGCTAACATTTTGGCCCAATAGTGCCCATATACATTGTGTAAATCATCGGCTTTGCCTCGAGTATGACGAATGCCTGAAGGATGCATTTCGGGTTCACCCAAGTCGCCCCACCAACCATTTACTCCAGTCTTGATGTGTTTTTTGTATTTGCTCCAAAACCATTGCTGGGTAGCAGGCTGAAAAATATCCAGAATACCCGTTTGGCCAAAATAAAATTCAGGAATTACATAAGTTTTGCCTTGGGTGTCTTTAGCCAATAAGCCATTTTTGGAGGTGTAGTCAAAGTTTTTGGAATTGGTCAGGACAAATGGCTGGGTAATGAGTACGGTTTGAATGTTTTGCTTTTTGAGGTCTTTTACCAAGCCTGCTCCATTGGGCCAGTTGGGTTTGTACCAATCCAGGTCACCCATTGCCACCGATTTCTTAATCTCCCCTTCGCCATACCAATAATGGTCTAATATGACTGCATCCAGAGGAAAATCTTGTTTTTGATACTCCTTTACTACTTTGCGCACTTCGGCTTCGTTGCGGTAGCCATAGCGAGTCGCAATATTGCCAAACACCCAGCGAGGGGGTAAAGGTTGACGTCCCGTTAATAGCGTATATTCTTCTATTACCCGTGATAGGTTTTCGGCAGCAATAAAATAATAGGTCATATTGCCCCCAATGCTCTCAAAAGTGAGTTGGCTAGGATTTGTTTTACCCAAATCGATGAAGCCCTTGGGTGCATTATCGAAATAAATAGCATATTTTTTTGAAGAAAGTACCAGTGGAATGTTATACCCCATCAATACTGATTTGTCGCTGTAACCGTAATGTGCTTTGTTGTACAGCTCCAGGCGGTATCCACGGCGATTGAGCGGCAAAGCCCGTTCGCCCGTACCATACAGGCTTTCCGAATTGTCCAGATTAAAAGCAAAGCCTCTTAGTTTCAGGCTATCTTTTTTCTCAAAATATCCAGCAGCTTCGCTGGTGAGTTTTTTATCTCCATTGTAAAAAATCACTTGCAAAGGAGATTTAATCACTTCAGCTCTTAGCACCTCAGTACTCATGATTAGCTTATTGGATGTTTCTCGAAGATTGGTAAGTACTCTTTGGGGTTGTAATACTACCGCATGTGAAGTATCTGGATTTTGAGAGTCTGATTTCTCAAAAGCTACCTTAATCACATAATCATTGTAAGCCTTAAGGGTCAACTTCCCTTCATTGGTTTGCACGGTGAGCAAATTTTTGCTCCAGGTATGGCTTTGATATTTGCGGTCAGCGTTTTGGGCCTGAGTGGTGTAAGTAAGTAGTCCCAGTAATAGAATCAGTAAAAAATCAGTAAACTTAGTATATGTAGTCATTTTCTGTAAAACGATTGTGTATATGATAATCTAATGCTAAAAGTACAGAAAAATCCTCGAAAAATTCACTGGGTTGAACAAAACAGCTGTTTTTAAAGACTAATTACTAAATAAAATACGAAAACACTTATGAGCTGAGATTTTTAAGAAAATAAATAAAAGCTTTGCACACAATCTTGAAATTGCTACATTTGCAATAGACGACTGGTCTAATATAAAATTATGAAAGAAGATAATATCAAGAAAATACTAGAGGCAGGCATAAAGCTTTTGAGTAAGAAGAACTTTCATCAGTTGGGATTGCAAGAACTCTTGAAAACTGTAAATATTCCCAAAGGCTCATTTTACTATTACTTTGAGAGCAAAGAAGATTTTGCCATCAAGGTGGTAGACTATTACACCAAAACAAGTGCTGAAAATATGGAGAAAGCCTTGCTTGATCAGTCCAAAAGCCCAAGAACAAGACTCCAAGATTTTTTTGATCAAAGAGTAAAGGACTATAGAAAAGATAATTTTGAGGTAGGTTGTTTATTGGGAGACCTTACCAACGAAATGGCGGGACAAAATCAAGCGTTACGAGGAACTTTTGAAGCCAAGTTCTTGAGTTGGCGAACAATCATCGCCCAATGTATTACTGAAGGGCAAAAACTCGGTGAATTTACCAAGGACCAAGAGGCCGAAGAACTGGCAGACTATATCTTAAGTAGTTGGGAAGGCGCATTGATTAGAATGAAAGCTGCCGGATCTGAACAACCCTATACCCTATTTGTAAATTATACCTTAAATAAGATTTTGTAATTTTTTTTTGCATCATTAATAGACGACTAGTCTAATATTAAATCAATAAAGTTGAATAACAATCAAGAAATAGCGCCTTGGTTCTATTTCTAATTTTTTACACAATCAATAGACGACCAGTCTAATATTAATTTCTAAACAGACACAAACATGTCAACAACAAAATCAAATGTACTAATTACAGGAAGTAGTAATGGGTTTGGATACCTTACTACCCTTACCCTGGCCAGAAAAGGCTACAAAGTATGGGCTTCTATGCGAAATGTAGAAGGAAAGAATGCTTCAAAGAAACAGGAGCTTCTCAATATTGCATCTGAAGAAAACCTCGATATTGAAATAGTAGAGTTGGATGTAACCAATGATGACTCCATCAAAAAAGCAGTAGATCAAGTAATTGCAAAAGATGGTAAGATCGACACCTTAGTAAATAATGCAGGCGTGATGTATGTGGGTATTTCTGAAGCATATTCCTTAGAGCAAGCCCAACAACAATTTGAGGTAAATTTCTTTGGCGTATTGCGCACCACCAAAGCAGTTTTGCCACATATGAGAGCAGTAAAAAATGGTTTAATCATCAATGTATCATCACTTGCTGGACGACTTGCATTTCCTTATTTTGGGATTTACTGCGCCAGTAAACACGCATTAGAGGCCTATTCTCAATCGTTGAGTTATGAGTTGGCGCCATTTGGTATTGAGGTTTCCATCAACGAACCTGGGCCATTTGGAACAGGATTGCTGTACAGTGGGCCTAAAGAAAACGATGCTACAGTATTGACTCAATATGGTGACCATCAAGAAGTGCCTATGGCCATGCTTAAAAACTTCGAAGGCTTTTTTGATTCAAAAGAAGCACTTAATCCACAATTGGTAGCCGACGATATCACCAAAGTAATAGAAACTCCAAAAGGCTCAAGACCAGTGCGAGTGGTATCAGGTATTGATTATGGCACGGTAGACTATAACGAGAAAGTAGCACCCATTCAGCAATCACTCATCAAGGATAGTTTGCAGATGGAGCATCTTTTGAAAGTAGCGCAAAACTAAGCAGTATAAAAGCCAAGAAGCATCAGTGTGTGTCTGATGCTTCTTGTATAGTTTCAAATATAGAAATAGAATCGTTTAACGTATTTTTTCCAGGCGCAACGTCGGCAAATCGAGGCGCATTTTATCTTTATGATCACACACATTGTAAAAAATCACTTCTTTTCTTACTTCATCATATTTTTCTACCCCAAAATCATAGTAATAAGTAGAACCTGTAAGCTTTTCGGAGAAAAATACCCCATAAGAAGTCACTTTGCGGCCCAAATCGCTGTATCCTTCTTCTATCACTAGTTTAGTAATTGGCGAACTGTAACGGGTAGCCGAAACAACTTCTTCTCTACCATTTCTGTTGATCACTTCGTGCTTGGTTACATTTACCTCTCCCACGATTTCGGCAATTTTAAATTTAGGTTGGGGTTGGGGCTTTTTTTCAGCAGGCACCCAATCCAAACGATCGTTTACCACTCTATCGCTAATCCATTCTTTCTTGATAAGCGTCTTCAACAGGCTTCGAATAATCTTTCGGCTCTCGAGCAAATTGTGATTACTATGCGCCCCTAAATTTTCAGGAGAAAGTTTGAACTGTTGCTCCTGAAACCAAAACTCCAGAAAAATTCTCTTTTGCTCATTTTGGTAAGTATGAATGCTTTTCAGGGTAGACCATTCGTATTTTTTGAACCCTACTAACTGATATACTTTAATGCCCGAAGGGTGAAACTCCAAACGGCGAACAATACTGGGTAACAATACAAAAAAACCAATGACACTCCCTCCCACAAACAAGTTGGCCAGTATGATAATTACAATGCTAGCCCGCTGCAGATTCTCAAAATATATAAAGGCCAGAAAAAGAGTAATGGCCATAAACCCAAAGTTTCCTAATAGCTTGTGCCAATAACTCGGGCGGAAAACAATCTGATTTTTAAAGACTTTCATGATTTAGCAGGAGTTGATTCTATATTGAATATAACGTTCATAACATACCCGATTTACACTCTTCCTTCAAAAGCTCTTTCTAGCATGACTAACAATTGAGACTCTACCAAAGGTGCAGGATTAGGATAAGGATTTGCCAACATTATGCGTACTGCTTTGCCAATATCCGCTTGATCAAAACCTATTTCCTCCAGAGTAGTGGGTGCTCCCGCATTTTCGGCCAGCATTTTTAAAGCCAAGGGAGGGTTGTTACCCAACGTTAACTTAAAATCTTGCTGAATCTCAGTAGACAAGTGAGGCCACTGGTATGCCAGTACATATGTTTGTAATACGGTGTGTACCTCGGCATGTTGCATCCCAAAAGAACCTCCCAATACATGGGCTGCTTTATGATGCAAGGCCATTGTAACCTCACACAAAGCCCGACCTGCCAAATAAGCACCCAATAATATTTGTTCGTTGGCCTCAGTGGTAAAGGCTTTTTGTTGAGCAATGTTTTCTAGTCCTTTTTTGAGCTGTTGCATGCCCAGCAGGGCTTGATTGCGAGTAATGGGATTACCTGTAGGTGAATACACTGCCTCCATCAAATGAGCCATCGCATTCATGGCACTCATCACCGCAAGGCGTTGAGGCATTGTTTGGGTAAGTTCAGGATCGTATACTACTACCTGAGGCAATACCACATCATCACGTCCAGTAGTTTTGCCCTCTTCATTGCTAATCCCCCAAATGTTGGTTTGCTCCGACCCCGCAAATGTAGTGGGTACAGCAATAATGGGTAAATGATTTTTAAGCGCCAATGCCTTGGCCAGACCTACCGCAGAACCTCCACCAATAGACAACATTACTTTTGGCTGTAGCTTATTGGTTACTTTCAAACCCTCCTCTACCAGGGTTTGTGGCACATGCTGAATAATTTTATCAAAATGATGCACCACTTCTTTGCCCAATGATGTTTCCAGCCTCTCTACGTGAGCCTGCACTCTGGCCTCGGCAAGTACAAGTACTTTATCAGTAGGATTGTGCAAATAGTTTTTGAGAATGCTAGGTAGTTTCTGGATTTGACCAGCACCAAAATATACTTGATTGGGGAATGATTTATAGGTAAAGTTCATCAATGCGTTTCATTTATATTAGAACTAATCAGGCAATCACGATTGTTAGAATATAATACTAATAATGCCTTTGTAATCTGTTTAAGTTTAGGAGTGGTTTACCCTCTTACTTTTAAACATTTCTTTGGGCATTTGGTTATCAAATTTGGATAGGCACTTTTTAAATTTGGGCATGCAACCACGTAAACCCCACATTAATTTTAACCTCCAGCGAATGGAGGTTATTTATCAAAATGCAGGTGGCACATCTGATGAACCTCACCGCCACGATTATTATACGATTTTGCTGGTAGAGCAGGCAAAAGGTCGGCATGTGATCGATTACCACTCTTATAAATTTGAGCCTTATCAAGTGCATTTTGTAGCACCAGGGCAAATACATCAAGTAGCCGTAAATGCCAAGCCCAGTGGTTGGGTGATTACCTTTGCCCGGGATTTTTTGATAGAAAATAATATCCCTGAAAGCTTTCTTACCAATATCAATTTGTTCAAACAATTTGGTGAAACCCCTCCCCTACATATCGATAAAGCTACCTGTGATCGCTTGATGCATATTATGGAACAAATGGAGGATTGTATGCCATTAGAATTTCAATATCGCATCAGGGCTTTGGGAGCTTTATTACAGTTATTCTTAATTTATTGTAACAACAGTTGCACGCTGGATACCAGACAATTAGACGAAGAAAATAGTGGAGTGTGTCTATTGCGAGATTTTAAAGATTTGGTAGAAACCAACTATCAACAATGGCATAAAGTGGGTACTTATGCCGAGGCCATCCCTATTTCGCCCAAACACCTAAGTTTTACCGTAAAGAACCTCACTGGAAAAACCGCCAAAGAATTTATTCAGGATCGCCTGGTGCTGGAAGCCAAACGTTTGTTGATGCATACCGAATTGAGCGTAAAAGAAGTGGCTTATCGTCTTGGTTTTGAGGAACCCTTACACTTTAGCAATTTCTTTAAAAAACAGGTAGGCATCTCTCCCTCAGGTTTTAAGCATAAGCAGGCTTCCTAAATATATACCAGGTTTCTGAGCCTTTAACAAATCACTAACACCGCTTTTTTCGTAATTCGAGTAATTTTAGAAGCTACAATGTGCAAAATCACCCAATTGTTTTTATCTTGGAGCATTCGCACAGTTAACGCACTGAATATCATAAGTATAACCAACGCATTTAGTCCACAGCACAAAGAGTGAAAAACTAAAAGTGAAAAGTGAAAAATGGGAGCAAAAGCTCAGCTAATAGCCAAAGATCAAAAGGCTGATAGTGCTACCAACTATGGACTATTGACTACCAACTTAAAGTATGGAAAAATTAAAATTGATCACTCAAGCCTCTCCCTGGCTCATTTTAGTATGTATTGCTATCGGATTGGCCTACGCCTTACTACTCTACTCCAAAAAAGCCGAATGGTCTAAAACTGTCAATCGCTCCTTAGCAGCCCTCCGTTTTACTCTGGTTACTATCTTATGTTTGCTGTTGTTGCTCAATCCCTATTTGCGACAAGTGTCTAACACCATAGAAAAGCCTACTGTAGTTTTTGCCATTGACAACTCCCAATCTATTGCAAGCACCAACGATACCAGCAAGATTCGCCAACTCTACAAAGAACTTGAAAACCTGGGCAATGACTTAAAGAAAGACCAGGTAAACATTGATGTACAAAATCTGGATGCTACTGATTTGGCTAAAAACCTGGTAACGATTCCATTGAATTATGCCAGCTCAAACCTGAGTGCCATTCTGAGTGGGATCAAAAACAACTACGAAAACCGCAATCTGGACAAAGTAGTACTGGTATCCGATGGAATTTATAACCAAGGTATTTCTCCCGTATTTCAGGAATATGGTTTCCCCATCTATACCGTGGGAGTAGGCGATACCACCAAACAACGTGATATTAAACTATCAGCTGTATTGGCCAATAAAGTGGCTTACTTAGGCAATAAGTTTCCAGTAGTAGCCGAAGTAGAAAATGTGGGTTATCCTGGTCGTAGTGTGAATGTATACCTGAGCCAAAATGGACAAGTAATAGAACGCAAAAGCATTACTTTTAAAGAAGATGGTGAGCTACAGCAGGTTACTTTTTTGGCGGAAGCCAAGTACAAAGGAATGCAACGGTATATGGTGTATGTAGATGCTTTAGAGAACGAATTTACCAAAGACAACAATGCTCGCGACGTATACATTGAAGTGATTGATGGCAAAGAAAAGATATTGGTCATTGCTCCTACCCCCCACCCCGATATCAAGGCGTTGAAAAGTGCCATTACCAAAAATGAGAATTATAGTTTTGACCTGCACATCCCAGGCATCACCAAGCTAAAAAATGAAAAATATGACTTGGTAATCGCCCACCAAGTACCCAATATTTACCGCAATGGACGCGACTTGTTAGCACGCTTTCGTAAACAAAAAACTCCGATTTTTTATGTATTAGGGGCTCAAAGTGATTTACGTGCTTTCAATAGCCTAAATGCCGGACTTAGAGTAATTCGTCGTGGCAGACAAGTAGATGCAGTAACACCTATTTTCAACGATAAATTTAACACCTTCAATTTTGAGCAGGAAAAGGTATCAGTTTTCAAAAAACTCCCCCCTGCATCGGTACCTTTTGGTAACTACGCTGCCAGCAACAGCGCACAGGTTATTTTGTACCAACGCGTAGGAAGCATCGAAACCCAAAAGCCTTTGTTGGTCATCAATGAATTGAATGGGATCAAGTCGGCTATTTTAGCAGGTGAAGGTATGTGGGAATGGCGTCAGGAAGAATATGCACTCAACGAAAAACACGAAGTGATAGATGAGCTGGTAAGCAAAGTAGTACAATACCTATCTACCAAAGAAGACAAACGTCGTTTACGCGTGTATCCTATCAACAATGAGTTTTATGATTTTGAGAAAGTAGTATTCGAAACCGAAATGTATAATGAGTTGTACGAGCGTATTTATGACGTAAAAGTAAATCTATCCATTACCAACGAAGAAGGTAAAGCTACTACTTACTCGTTTACCCCTACCGAAGGAAGCTCTCGCTTTGAAATTAGTGGCTTAGGCAAAGGAGTGTATAAATACAGCGCAACTGCGACCATCAAAAACAAAAATGAAGTATCGGCTGGAGAGTTCACTATCAAAAGCTTGCAACTGGAAGCTTTGAACAATACTGCTGACCACAACTTGCTTCGTCAGCTTTCTCAAAAAACGGCAGGAAAGTTTTTTACAATGAACCAAACTGCGGCTCTCAAAAAAGCAGTGCTTGATACGCGTCGCCCCAATAAACTCCACAGCAGTGAAGAAATTCAGGAAATGATTCACCTCAAATGGATTTTCTTTGTATTGATGGCCTTAGCTACTATAGAGTGGGTGATTAGAAAATATCAGGGGAGTTATTAAGTCGCAATTTTAATCTTCCAAAACACCCTTATACCACATCGGCAAGAAAAAACCGTTGGTCACAAGATTTTTTGATCTTGGATTGACGGTTTTTACGCAAAAATACCACTATATTGAGCACCAAAACTCCAAAAAACCCATAATTAACCCATTACTGCTCAATATGAAGCTTAACTACAAACCCATTCCTCAGCAAACTTCAAAAGCTGAACTCATTATTCTATTCATTATTTGTGCATTTTTCAATGCTTGTTCCCCTTCTCAAACTAAAGATGCCTCCCAGAAAAACACTGACAAAACAACTCAAACGGATCGCCTAAAAACAAGCCCTACTGATAAAAAAATTGAAGCGCGCATAGAGGCACTTTTGAGCAAAATGAGCATTCAAGAGAAAATAGGGCAGTTGAACTTGAGAGGCACGAGTAGTAGGGTCAAAGGCTCTTTGCCAGAAGAACTATTAGATAAGGTACGAAACGGAGAAATAGGCGCTTTTCTAAACGTGATGGACACCGCCCATATCCGTAAATTGCAAGAAATAGCGGTGAAAGAAAGTAAACACGGAATTCCACTTATCTTTGCCCGAGATGTTATTCATGGTTTCAAGACGATCTTCCCTATCCCATTGGGGCAAGCTGCCAGTTGGAACCCAGCCATCGTAGAAGAAGGTAGTAAAATAGCAGCCCTAGAAGCCAGTTCGGTAGGCATTCGGTGGACATTTGCCCCTATGCTGGATATTTGTCAGGATAGTCGTTGGGGGCGCATTGCCGAATCGCCAGGTGAAGATCCTTATCTCGCTCAGGCGATGGCAGCGGCTTATGTTAAAGGGTTCCAAGGCGACAAACTCTCCGATCCTACCCGTATAGCGGCTTGTGCCAAGCATTTTATTGGTTATGGAGCAGCCATTGGAGGGCGAGACTACAACACAGCTATTATTAGCGACGAACAACTTCATAATTTATACTTACCTCCTTTTGAGCAAGCAGTAAAAAATAGGGTAGCCACTTTTATGACTTCGTTCAACGAAGTAAATGGGGTGCCCGCATCGGGTAACAAAAAGCTATTGACCAAAGTACTTCGTGAAAAGTTTAAATTTGATGGATTTGTTGTGTCAGACTGGAACTCAGTCATTGAGATGATTGCCCATGGATTTGCCCAAGATCAAAAACACGCAGCCGAACTGGCAGCCAAAGCAGGTATGGACATGGAAATGACTTCTCAGGCCTATGAAAAGTTTCTGGAAGTATTAATCAAAGATGGACTCGTACCTGAAGCACAACTAGATTTTTACGTACGTAATATTTTACGCATCAAATTTCGCCTGAATCTCTTTGAGCAGCCCTTTATTCCTGCCAATCACCCTGGAAAATTTTACGCAAAAGATAATCTCCAAAAAGCCAAAGACGCAGCCATAGAAAGTACTGTACTTTTAAAAAATAACAATGTATTGCCATTAAAACCTGATACTAAAATATTGCTCACAGGCCCTCTGGCAAATAAAGGCCGCGAACAATTAGGCACCTGGACATTTGACGGAGAAGGTGATCCATCAGTAACCCCAAAAGAAGCACTCACACAGGCCTCTTTTGTAGAAGGGCTTTCGTTTAGCCGAGATAAAAGCTCAAGCAACTTTAAACAAGTACTGGATGCTGCCCGCAAAGTAGATGTTATCGTTTTTGTAGGAGGCGAAGAAGCCATACTTTCAGGCGAAGCCCACTCTCGCGCCAACATCAAATTGCCTGGAGCTCAAGAACAATTGTTGACCGAATTAGCAACGCTCAATAAACCAATAGTGTTGGTAATTATGGCAGGCAGACCCATTAACATTACAAATTATCTTAAGGATATGCAGGCAGTACTTATGATGTGGCATCCTGGTACTATGGGTGGTCCTGCCTTAAAGGAAATGCTCTTTGGCGAGGCAGAACCCAGTGGCCGTCTACCAGTAAGCTGGCCTAAAGCGGCAGGTCAGCTGCCCTACTTTTATAACCATAAAAATACTGGCAGACCTGCCAACCCTAAAAAGTTTGTGAACATAGATGATATTCCAGTAGGTGCATGGCAAAGTAGCTTGGGCAACGAATCACATTATTTAGATTTGGGATACACCCCTCTTTTCCCATTTGGTTATGGGCTATCTTATAGCAAAGTAGTATATGGGAAGGTTCAAGCATCAGACAATGAACTTGGTAAAGGCAAAAGCATTCAAGTAACTGTAGAAATCACCAACAAAGGCGACCGAAATACTACCGAAGTAGTGCAACTCTACGCCCACGACAAGGTGGGTAGAATCACTCGTCCCGTTCGTGAACTTAAGCGATTCAAGAAAATCAAGTTAGTCGCAGGCCAAAGCCAAACAGTGCAGTTTACCTTGGCTTATGAAGATTTTATGTATTATGACAATGCAGGAAAATACGCCCTTGAACCTGGTGAAATAGTATTGTATGCAGGCAATAATGCTACAACCAAAAACAAGGTTTCTATTACCATTAAATAAGGTGCTGAATACAAAACGATGAAGAACCTTTGGATTGTAGGCTTGTTTCTTTGCTTCTTGAGCAGTTGCTCTACTGCTCAAGACCCTTATGTAGTAGAACAAAAAATGTTGGATTGCTTTTATCACACACACACCAAACACGATATTAAGGTAAAACAAATCATTCAGCAAATAGAAGGCATTTTTGTGCGGTATCAAGTCTTAAAAAACTCGTCTGCCAAAAGCTACCAGGCATTACTTCAACAATTAAGTAAATCAGAGGATTTTATCTTAAAAGCAGCTCCAGGGTTTAACAAAGCTTTAGACTCACTCAAATACATTCCTAATGGCATTCGTTGCCGTGACTCTGCCTTTGCACCTAAAGATTCTTTAGAGGCTATTAGTTCTAAGTTTTACCAAATCAATCGTAGTTTTTCTGAGACAATAGATACTATCCAGGATGTGCATCCCAGTCTGTTGCTTACAAATTCACTCAATATACTTACTTCCAAAGATTTTGAGCATCCCTTCTACAAAACCCTGACCCTTAGTTTAATTGCTAGTATGGTAAAACATAAAACATTATCTACAAGCAATACTGTAGATAATTTACCTATCCTCCCTCCTCACAGTAAACCCAACCTAAATGAGCACAATGTATTTAGTATTTTGATCAACAAAAAAGGAGATGTTTTGGCCCAAAGAGAGCCAGTGAAGGTAAATCAATTAACTGCTATGGTGGCGAAATTTCTACTACAAACCCAAAGTGAGTACAAAGCAAAAGCGGGTTTGGCAAAGGGACATCAGGTGATTGAAGGCATCATTTCAATGCGTACCCAAAAAGGCACTCCTTATAAAACTTATGTGCTAGTTCTGGATCAAGTACACGCTGCTTATAATCAAATAAGGGATAGATATGCCCGTAAAATATTTAGCAAAAAATATCAAAACCTGAACAAGTCTCAAACGGATCTTATCAGGAAAATTGTCCCACTAAATATCTCAGAACAATAATCGTTGTATGAATATTACACAAAGTCAAGCGGAACCAATATCATAGTATTACTCCAAACCATGATGAGGTTTACGCCCTTTTTGCGTTCTTGAAAATAAATCGTGAAAGACTCATATACCTCTTCGGTAGCCAACACCTTGGCCTCATAGCGTAACTCGTCCCGGTCTTTGTATTTAGGGTAATCAAATGCCCCCCATTGTCCCAATTCCCGATTAAATATAATAGTCCAGGTTTTCTCTCCTGGAATTGTAAAAATTGTATAAGTGCCCGCCTTGAATCGTTTCTTCAGAATCTTCACATCATTTACCAAAGTAATTTCGGTGGCTTCGTTGGCCCCTGTACGCCAGATTTTCCCAAAGGGGATCAACGACCCAAAAATCTTACGCCCCCTTTTGGATGGTTGTCCATAGGTAACTTTCAGGTAGTTTCGCTCGTTTTTGAAGGTGGTCATCGTGATAGGACTTAGTTTTTTAGGGGGTTTTACAATCTTTTGTGCACTCCCTACCTGCGTGATGCTTACCAGTACAAACAAGCAAAATATTGGTTTTAAATACAGGCTTGGTTTATGTATAAAACTCATATTGATTCAGTTTTTACCAGAAATACGATAAATCCATAGTTACATGTATAATTACGCTTTATTCAAACGTTTATTGAAGCAGAAATACCGAATAGATTAACAAATAATTACACTATCTTGCAAGATCATTATAGGTGATTCTTAATCGTTATAAGTCTTAACTTCACTGCTTTCTAGTATTAGTCATTAGTTTACAAGGTGTTAAACATGCATAGCTCTAATCTTCATACATCTACCCTTAACAACATTCGTAATTTTTTTTGTGTTTGTCTGCTAGCCATATTTTTTTCAAGTCAAGCCCAGGCCCAAACCGCTACCGCTTGTTTTGAAGCAAAAAACAATATAACCCGTGGTTGTGCTCCTTTTACAGTACAACTCACCGATTGCTCAGGAGCTGCTACTATTTTTTACAACTACGGAGATGGTACAGCCCAAACCACAGACTCTACACATACATATACTACTCCTGGATTATATACCGTTACTCAATTTGCTCAAAATGCTGGAGATGCCCAGGCAGATGCCCTTGAGCGGGTCAATTTTATTGAAGTACTCCCCTCTCCTCAGCCAGTATTTGATGTAAAACTATGTAGTGCCAATGAGGTTTTTCTATCAATACCCGACCAAAACTACGAACAATACGTCATCAACTGGGGCGATGGCCTGGTAGACACTGTCAACCGTGGTACTACCAATATTTTTCCTCATAGATATAATTTTGCTCCAGTTACTATCACCGTTACAGGAAACTACAATCCAGGAAGCTGTGGAGGAAGTAATGCAATCATTGTAGATCCTATTTCTAATATTATTGGTGCTCAGATACAGTCGCTCAATACCATTAACAGTGATGCTACCAATGGCTCAGTACAGATTGCTTTTACAACCAATTCAAACTTTCAATACGAAATTGCCCAAAAAGCCAGTAATGAAACTAGTTTTACGACCATCAAAACCATTACCAATGCTACGGGTGATGTAATTACCGAAAATATTCAAAGCTTAAACACCGCAGGTCTTACCTATTGTTATACCATCATTACCAAAGATTTATGTGGCAATAGTGTCAATTCAGATACTTTATGCAATATGCGTTTGACCTCGGAAGCACAAAACAATCAAAATGTGGTGCAATGGACTCCCTATTCTGGTTCCAATTTTCAGCAATATATTCTCTATCGCAACGAAGTTCCCTTGACTACAATTAATGATATAAACACTGCAGCTTATACCGATACTTCTGTTACTTGTACCGAACAGTATTGCTATAGTATTCAAGCGACCATTGGTACCACCACCACGAATACATCTACCTCTAATACCGATTGTGCCATTGCTTTTTCGCAAGACATACCGCCTACTATTACCGTTTTCAACTCTACCGTAGACAATGACAATCGCATCAGGGTATTTTGGACGATTGAAACCTTTCCAAAAATCACCGAATATCTCGTGACTCGTACCGATAATACATTGCGTCTTACAACCAGTGAACTAGAGGCAGTAGATGTAAACCTGGATGTAGACAATCAGCAATACTTTTATGAAATATTTTACACCAATCAGTGTGGCAACAGTTCTAATAAATCACTGATTACCAGCCCAGTGCTGCTTACTAAGCAACAAGAAACTGCTACTCAAACCGTATTGGGTTGGACGCGTTATCTTAATGCAGAAAATAGTTTTGAGAATTACGAATTAGAAAAGCTAGAAGCAGATGGTACTGTATACCAAACTATTCCGCTCACTACCGATACCGTGTATACTGATACAGATCAAGACCTGCAACGACAAGTGCTACGTTATCGCATCAAAACCAACATCAACAGTGCTGCCGGATTAGTAAGTTATTCTAATATATTAGAGGTCGAGCGAAAGTTCAGAATCTTCGTTCCCAATGCGTTTACTCCTAATGGAGATGGCCTTAATGATACTTTTGAACCCAGAGCTATTTTTGTTCAATCATACAACATGGTTATCTACAATCGCTTAGGTAAGGTAGTATTCCAAAGCAAAGAGATTACTCAAGGTTGGGATGGTAATTTCAATGGAAAGGAAGCCACCTCAGATGTATATGTTTATACTATAGAATTGGTAGACACTCAAGGAAACGAGTTTAAGACCAAAGGAACATTCACACTCATTCGTTGATTTTTTCAGGCTTGTGTACATGTTAAAAACGTCATTATCAAGGAGATAAAAACTCTGGCTTGTTATGAAAACAATTCTTTTTGGCTATTTTTGTAAAAAGATAAATCGCAGAAATTATGTTTGATTTGAATAATTTGATGGGCAAAGTGAAGGAGATGCAGGATAAGATGAAAGAGGTTCAAGATAACCTTGCCCAAATAAAAGTAACAGCCGAGTCAGGGGCCGGCATGGTAAAAGCTACCGTGAATGGCAAGAGACAAGTAATCTCGATTGAAGTAGACGCTGATTTGGTAAAGCCCGAAGACCAGGAAATGATGCAGGATTTGATTGTAGCTGCCATTAACAAAGCTATGGAAGATGCCGATGTATTAGCCAAAGAAAAAATGTCGGAAGCTACTCAAGGCATGATGCCCAACATTCCAGGCTTTGACCTCAACAATATGGTATAAAGATATACTATCCATTTTTCACTCCATACCTCCACTGTTTACCCTGTGATCTTAATAAAGGTGACTATGGAGGTTTATACTACCCATTTGCAAGCCCTCAAAATTTATGGACAAAGTAGCCGTTGTTATTCTTAATTATAACGGAAAGAGCTTCCTTGAGACATTTTTACCTACGGTATTACAACACAGTGCTCCTCATACAGTAATTGTAGCCGACAATGCCTCTACTGATGATTCTATTGCCTTCTTAGAGCAGCACTACCCTACCGTTCGCTTGATTAAGATGCCTACCAATACAGGCTTTAGTCAAGGATACAATATCGCCCTAAAAGAAGTCGAAGCAGAGTATTATGTGTTGCTCAATTCTGATGTAGAGGTTACACCTCAATGGCTTGATCCATTGGTTAAATTTATGGATGCCCATCCTCAAGTGGCAGCTTGCCAGCCTAAAATCAAGGCCTATCATCAAAAAACCCATTTTGAATATGCAGGAGCAGCAGGAGGGTTTATAGATCGTTTGGGCTATCCTTTTTGCCGAGGACGTATCTTTGACGATACAGAAACCGACGAGGGTCAATACAATGATACTCAGGAGATTTTTTGGGCCACCGGAGCTTGTATGTTTGTGCGTGCTTCGCTCTACTGGCAAATGGAAGGTCTGGACAATGATTTTTTTGCCCACATGGAAGAAATAGATTTATGTTGGCGATTCAAAAACGCTGGTTATCAAATCTACTATGTAGGCAGTAGTGAAGTATATCATGTAGGAGGAGGTACTCTACACAAATCTAACCCTCGCAAAACCTTTCTCAATTTCCGCAATAACCTGGTTTTGTTGTATAAAAACCTACCAGCTCACAAAGTTTGGCCTACGCTATGGTGGCGATTTTGGCTAGATGGTATTGCCTGGTGGCGATTTCTTTTGGTGGGTCAACGCAAAGACGCTTTTGCCATTACCAGAGCTTATTGGCAATTTTATAGAAGTGTAAGCTTTTGGAGAAAAAAAAGACAGAACGTTAAAAATTTTGCATTACACCCCCAAATGTTTGGACAAAGTTTAGTTTTTGCTTACTTTTTAAAAAAGAAAAAGACTTTCAAAGATTTACGATTTTAATAAACCTTTGAAACCACAAATTATCTTAATTACTAAAGTAGTTTAATGCAGATATTTTTGGTATTTCCCTGAGAAGGTAATTAGAAATCCCACACGGATGGATGCTTACTTTTGCGGAAATGTTTGCGCATATTCATCACAAAAGCAATAGACAGGTAAATAATAATGGGTGAGCCGAAAGTTAAGAAAGAGGAGTATATAAAAAATAGTCGGATGCTTGATTTAGCGATCCCCATCTTTTCACCAAGGAAGGCACAAACCCCGAATGCTTGTTTCTCAAAAAATGATTGAATTCGCTGTATCATAACCCACAAAGTCAACTGGGAACTGTACAAAATAGCGTTTTTTTTTTTTATTTTACAAAAAATAAGTATTAAAATTGCATCAGCAATAAACTACTTTAAAAGTTAAAAAAACCTAAAATTTTAAATCATGAGTCAAATGAAGAAAAGCTTACTTGGACTTGCGTTTCTGTTTGCGATGGCATTTGTAACAGGATGTAGTGATCCAGTTGCGGAAATGATCAAGTTGGCGGAAAAACAACAACTCACGGTAGAGCCTAACCCTCTTGAATTGCACGGAAGCAACGTGGGATTTACCTTATCAGCTAAGTTACCAGTAAAAATGATGAAAAAAGGTACTAAATATACCTTAGAGGTAGCTTATGCATCTGGTGATGTTACTAAGTTTGTTAGTGGCAAAGCTCCAGGTGGTGAAACCAAAGCTGGTTCTATTGAATTTGATGGTGACAAATATGCTGATGCTACTGAAGAGCCAAAAATCAGTAAGAAAATGAACTTCGCCTACGAAGATAAGCACGAAATGGGATTTGTGATTGTGTATGGTGTAGTTGCAAAAGGTTCTAAAAGCAAAAGATTTGGTCCTATCAACGTAATTAGTGCTGGTAACCCTGCAGTTGGGGTAGCTACTACTAGCCGTTTGGTTAAGAATCCTGTAGATGGTATTTCTAACGCCAATGGTCAGAGCCCATTTGCTTACGCAAAAGATAGCTGGAAAAAAGAAGAAGATAAAACTACTTCTTACAACATCAACTTTGAGCAAGGAAGCTCTCGTATCACTGCTACTACTGGTGATAACCAAAACACAATTGATTTAGCTAAGGCTGCTTTCAAAGCAATGGCTGATCAATTTGCTAACATCGACAATGTACCAGAATTCAAAGCTGGTGGTTCTAGCTCTCACTCTCCTGAGGGTCGTGTAGCTATCAACCAAAACCTTCCTGGTCAGCGTTCTTCTTCTTTGGGTAACCAAATGAAGGCGATGATGAAGGCTTTTGAATACGGTAAGAAAATCTCTAAGTTCAACTTTGAGTTTGATAACAAAACTTTGGAAGCTACTTGGCCTGAATTCAAGTCTTTGATCCAAGGAAGTTCTTTGAATGATGATCAAAAGAACGAAGTTGTTGGAATCGTTGACGGAGAAGGTGGTTTTGTAGAAAAAGAGAAGAAATTACAAGGTCTTGCTTACTACAATACTATGATGGACGAAATTTATCCAAAAATGCGTTACGCTAAAATGGATATCACTGTTCCTGGTAAGACTAAGTCTAAAGAGGACATGGAAAACATGTTAGACAAAATTGCTAAGGGTGAAATGGAAGCTGACAAGTTGACTGAAGAAGAATACTTGTACATGGCTGCTAACAACCCTAATTTCGCTAACCGTGTAAAATGGTTGGAGAAAGCAGTTACTAAGTATGACACTTGGAGAGTAAACAACAACTTGGGTGCTGCTTACTTAGATATGGCTCTTTTGACTAAGGATAACTCTTACATTGACAAAGCAATGACTGCTTTGGAAAAAGCAAAAGGTAAGAAAGAATCTGGTGAGATCTATTACAACATGGGTATGGGTTACTTGATGAAAGGTGACAACGCTAAGGCTGAGGAAGCTTTCAAGAAAGCAATCGAAATCGGTGCTGGTGACAACCCTGCAATGACTGGTCTTTTGAACGGTATCAAAGGTTACTATGCTATCAAAGAAGCTACTGCTCGTGACGATGGAAAATACAAAGAAGCTTACGAATTGTTAGGAAGTGCAGCTAACACTGTACCTAACTACTTCAACAAAGGTTTGGCTTACTTGTTAGAGGCTAACGACTATGAGCAAGCTAAAGCTGCTTTCAATGCTGCTGCTAAGTTGAACGAAAAAGACGCTACTACTTACTATGCGTTAGCAGTTGTTGCTGCTCGTACTGGAAGCGAAGGCGACTTGACTCAAAACTTGAAAAAAGCAGTTGAATTGAAGAGTGATTTGAAAGCTAAGGCGTTGAAAGATGCTGAGTTCTTCAAGTACAAAACTAAAGCTTCATTTACTGATGCTATCAAGTAATCTTATTTAAGATTTTATATATAGAACCTGCTCTTTTCAGAGCAGGTTTTTTTATGCCCATTTTATTCAATTGTGAAGGGTTAATTTTTATCGCTTTATTGTTCTTTTCTATTGTTTCGCGATACATCACCTAATAATGGTGAGTGGTTAATGTTTACTGATTTATTGTTTCGCTTCGCTTATTGTTACATTGCTCCATTGTTCCGCGATGTGTTTATTATCACTTTGCGTTATTTTTCATTTTTAGTTTTTCACTTTTCACTCAACACCGCTTCGCGCCCATTTTTCATTCTACACTTTTAGCTTTTCACTTAAAAATCTCCATTTTTTTCCCCGCCTTCCTGTATAACATATCCAAATACCACAGATAACAGGTAATTGTCCGCTTTCAAAGCGATCAGACTTTATGGATAATGCCTCTGTTGGATACAATGTCAAACACTAAATATTTTAAATTATGTTTTCAATGAAAAAACATTTACCAATGATGGCTCTGCTAATCACTGTATTAGCCACGAGCTGTAATCCGATTACGGATATGATCAAACAAGCTCAGAAACAACAACTCACCGTAGAACCCAATCCATTGGAGCTTCACGGAGACAATGTGAGCTTTACCTTATCGGCTAAGCTTCCGGTAAGGATGATGAAAAAGAAAACCAAATATGCGATTAAAACAGCTTATGTAGCTGGTGATGTAAACAAGTTTGTAAATGGCCAATATCCCAAAGAGGAAACTACAGTTGGAACCATAGAATTTGATGGAAATCAATACGCTGATGCCAAGGAAGAGCCCAAAATCAGTAAAAAAATGAATTTTGCCTTTGAAGATAAGCACGAGCAAGGTTACTTGATTATCTATGGTACTGCCAGCAAAGGGTCTAAAAGCAAGCAATTTGGACCTATCCAGATTGTAAGTGCGGGAAACCCAAACATTGGCGTAGCTACTACCAGTCGTTTGGTGAAAAGCCCGATCGATGGTATTTCTAACGCCAATGGTGTGAGTCCTTTTAGTTATGCTCCACATGGCTGGAAGCCTGCCGAGAAAAAGACTAAATCTTATAACATCAATTTTGAACAAGGGAGTGCTCAGGTAAAGTCCGCAATTGGTGAAAACGGCCAAACCTTAAAGTTGGCCAATGAATTATTCAAAGCCATTGCTTCGCAGTTCGTAGATCCTTCAAAGGTTCCAGAATTCAAAGCAAATGGAGTGAGTGCGCACTCTCCTGAGGGGCGAACTACGGTGAACCAAGAACTGGTCACTCAACGCGCCAGTGCTTTGAACCGTAAGATGACCGAAATGATGCTTGCGTTTGATTATGGCAAAAAGATCAAGCAATTTACATTTGATTATGACAAAAAAACACTAGAAGCTACCTGGCCAGAGTTTAAGTCTTTAATTCAGGGAAGTTCTTTAGATGAAGATCAAAAGAATGAAGTAGTGGCTATTGTGGACGGAAATGATGGTTTTGTAGAAAAAGAGAAAAAGCTACAAGGGTTGGCTTATTACCAAACCATGATGGATGAAATTTATCCAAAAATGCGTTACGCCAACATGAAAATCACAGTTCCTGGCCAAAATAAGTCTAAAGAAGATTTAGAAAATATATTAAACAAAATCACTAAAGGTACAATGGAGGCTGGTAAATTGACCGAACAAGAATATTTGTACGTAGTAAGCCAGAATCCTAATTATACAAACCGCGTAAAATGGCTCGAGAAAGCAGCAACTAAGTACAACACTTGGTTGATTAACAATAATTTGGGGGCGGCTTATTTGGATGTGGCACTCTTGACTAAGGATAATGTTTATTTAGAGAAAGCCTTAGTTACTTTGGAAAATGCCAAAAGCAAAAAAGAGTCGGGGGAAACCTACTACAACCTCGGGATGCTCTACCTCATGAAAGGCAATGCCACCAAAGCACAGGAAAACTTTCAAAAAGCCATTGACATGGGTGCTGGCAGCAACCCAGCGCTTACTGGATTATTAAATGGGGTAAAAGCTTACTATGCCATCAAAAAAGCCACAGCTCGCGATGATGGCAAATACAAAGAAGCTTATGAGTTATTAGCCAATGCTACAAATACAACTCCTAATAGATTCAATCAAGGATTGGCTTATTTGTTAGAGGGTAGTGATTATGAGCAAGCCAAAGCAGGATTCAATGCCACGATTCAATTGAATGCAAAAGATGCTATGGCTCACTATGGGTTAGCAATAACAGCAGCTCGTCAGGGCAATGCCAGCGAATTGGCAGCTAACCTGAAGAAAGCTATTGATCTTAAGAGTTCATTAAAAGCTAAAGCATTGAAAGATGCTGAATTCTTTAAGTTCAAAACCAATGCATCGTTCAGAGATGCGATTAAGTAACATTTTTGAGGTTTAGATCATCAAAGCGAAAAGCCTGCTCTAGTTTGAGTAGGCTTCTTTTTTATTTCTAATAGAATTCCATTTTTCAAGGGTCAGTCTCGTATAAAATAAAGAACACCAACAATACGATCGACCTATGAAAATACATATACCCAAGCTCATACTATATCTAGTGATCACGGCTTTGGCCAGTAGCTGTGCCCATAAAGCTTTCAGAAGTCACAACATCATTGAACAACAACAATTGACCATTACTCCTACTCCGCTGGAAGTCCATGGTGATCGCGTAACCTTTACTTTTTCAGCTCAGATGCCAGTCAAAATGATGAAAAAAGGGGTGAAATACACCTTAGATGTAGCTTATGTAACCGAAGAAGATAAAGAGTGGCCTGCAGAACAATCACCAGAAAAAGGTACTCATATAGGTACTGTGGAATTTGATGGTGGTTTGTATGAAAACGCGAAGCAAGCCCCCATAATTACCAAAAAAATGGCCTTTCAATATAAAAATCAATACAAGAAAGGTTACTTAGTAGTGTATGGAACGCTAGCTACAGCACAAGAAACAAGAACTTTTGCCCCCCGTCGTATTCACAATATGGGGTATCCTGTCAAAGGAATTGCTACGACTAGTCGCTTGATTAGAAACCCACTTGATGGAGTATCTAATGCCACTGGACAAAGTCCATTTGCCTATGCAAACACTCACTGGACACCTGATGATCCATTGGTAAAAGAATATAATATTTTTTTTAATCAAGGCAGTGCTCAAATAGTAGCGCATCAGGATCATAACCAACAAACTTTGCGTCTCATACAAGATGCTTTCAAAAACATGGCAGCTCAATTAGCTGATCCATTACTCATTCCGCAATGGCGGGTAAAAAGTAGTAGTGCTCATTCTCCTGAGGGAAGGATAAGTATCAATCAAAACTTACCAGCTCATAGATTAGTGGCTTTGACTCAAAGAATCCAAAAGACTCTTAACTTGTTCAAATATGGGCAGAGACAAATCCAATTTGAGCAAACACTAGATCATAAAATACTGGAATCTACCTGGCCAGAATTTAAGTTTTGGGTGCAAAAAAGCCTCTTGACACAAGATCAAAAAAGCGAAGTAGTAGCCATTATTGACGGGGCAGGTGCTTTTACCGAAAAAGAAAAAAAGCTCCAGACATTGGCTTATTACTCAAAAATTACCGAGCAAATCTATCCCAAGATGCGGTACGCCAAAATGAGCGTTGCTACTCCCAATGTAATCCGCACCCGAGCTTATCTGGAAAACCTACTTAGTAAAATTGGTAAAGGAGAAGGTGCTGCCAATGCACTCTCTGAAGATGAATATTTATTTATGGTAACGACCACTCCTAGTTATGCTACTCGAGTACTATGGCTAGAGCAGGCAGTGAAAACTTATGGTACCTGGCGTTTGCATAACAATCTGGGGGCAGCTTATCTCGATCTGGCTTTGCTCACCAAAGAAAACAAATACATTGATAAGGCGCTCATTTCTTTGCAAAAAGCATTGCGTCAAAAAGAATCAGGGGAGATTTATTATAACCTGGGAATGGTATATTTGATGAAAAAAGACCAGCAAAAAGCCTTAGAGTATTTTGATAAAGCCATTAAAATTGGAGGAGGTCGTAATCAACCTTTTATTAGTTTGCTGGAAGGTATCAAGGGGTATAAGCTCATGCAAATGGCACGTACACGTCATGATGGGCATTACCAGACAACCTATCAAGTATTAGAAAATGCCGCCACTACTGTACCCAATTATTTTAACACAGGGCTGGCCTATTTGTTAGAAGGCCTTGATTATACTAAAGCGCAACAATCGTTTGAAGCTGCAGTGAAGCTCAATCCCAAAGATGCATTGAGTTATTACGCATTGGCTATAGTAGCAGCTCGCACCAATAACTCTAAACATATATACAGTAATTTAGAAAAAGCCATTCGTTTAGATAGTGATTTGCGAGGGCAAGCCTGGCAAGATGCCGAGTTTTTCAAATTTCACCAAAGTCTGGCCTTTGGTGAAGCAGTCAGATAGGTTATGTAACTATTAATCTAAAAGTGATTTAACAATGAAACAAAACGCCAAATATTGGTTATTACTATTTGCCTTGATAGCCATTACTTCTTGTAGTAATCCTATGTATGGGAGGATAGCAAAGGCTATCAAACAGCAAGAATTCACGGTGACTCCTCACCCTTTGAAACGTACTGGTAACGAAGTAACCTTTACTATGTCTGTCACAGTAGCCCAATCATTACTTCCTTTTAGCTCTATGGCGGATACCGAATATATTTTTGACGTTATGTATGTACCAGGAGATGTCACAAAATTTGTAGAGAGAATGCGACTAGAAGGCGAAATACAAGTTGGCAGTTTTAGTTTTAAAGGCAAAGATTATTTAGACAGTAAAAAAACACCAACTCAAACCAAAACTATGCGTTTTGACTACCAGGAAAAATACCAAAAAGGCTACCTTGTATATTATCTTTTTGTACATAAAAGCCACCTCAACAAAAGAGTAGGCCCCTATCTCGTAACCAGCAATGGTAAAGCCGTTACAGGCATTATAGAATAGAACAGTCTACCTAAAAAGTGATTTACAAAAGTAAAAATTGAACTTTATCAATATGCCTCTTGCCTCTATTGAACGAAACTTTGGGATCATATTGATCGAGTTTGATTAGGAATACAGTTTTTTGGCGAATTATAAAGTAATTGCTAGATTTACCCAAAACAACATATCACAATTGCACAATCGATAATGAGACAAATACAGTTCAGAGAAGCTTTACGCGAAGCCTTGACCGAGGAAATGGATCGGGATGAGCGGGTTTTTTTAATGGGTGAAGAAGTCGCCGAATATAATGGAGCCTACAAAGTAAGCCAGGGAATGCTTGATAAATTTGGTAGCGAACGAGTAATTGATACTCCAATTGCCGAATTAGGATTTGCAGGCATTGGCGTTGGTGCAGCGATGAATGGTCTCCGCCCTATCATTGAATTTATGACCTTCAACTTTTCACTGGTTGCCATTGATCAGGTCATTAACTCTGCCGCAAAGATGATGTCTATGTCGGGTGGGCAATATTCAGTACCAATCGTTTTTCGTGGCCCCACGGGTAACGCTGGTATGTTGAGTTCACAGCACTCTCAAAACTTTGAAAGTTGGTATGCCAACTGCGCAGGCTTGAAGGTAGTAGTTCCTTCTAATCCATACGATGCCAAAGGTTTATTAAAAACCTCTATCCGTGACGAAGATCCAGTAATTTTTATGGAGTCGGAAGTAATGTATGGCGATAAAGGCGAGGTACCCGAAGAAGAATACGTGATTCCATTGGGGGTAGCCGATATCAAAAAACACGGATCAGATGTTACGTTGGTTACCTTTGGTAAAATGTTGAAAGTAGCCCTCCAAGCTGCCGAAGAAGCTGCTAAAGATAATATTTCAGTAGAGGTAATTGATTTACGTACAGTTCGCCCTATAGATTATGCTTCAGTAGTAGCTTCAGTACAAAAAACCAATCGTTTGGTAATCGTAGAAGAAGCCTGGCCATTGGCAGCTATTTCTTCTGAGATTACTTATCACGTACAAAAGCACGCGTTTGATTACCTGGATGCGCCTATTCACCGAATCAATAGTATGGATGTGCCCCTCCCCTACGCACCTACTTTAATTGAAGCGGTATTGCCTAACGTAAAACGTTCATTAGATGCTATAAAAGCAGTGATGTATCGATAACAGACGGCTAAGTTGTTCTATGGTTAAATGGTAATGCATCGCAAAGCAATTTAATCATAGAACAATCATCAATTGAACCCTATTAATACTCTTCTGCTCTCACTTCTTCAAAAGAATTAATTGTTTGATGCAAACGGGTATCATCTTCTCCCGGATCGTCGTTGATGAGCCAGGCTGTAATCTGATAAATGTGGGTTTTGCCTTCAATGTACACCAATATTCCCCAAACCTTTTGCCAGGTATCGTCTAGCTTCATTGTAGCAAATACTTCCGTTTGCAAGGCATTATGCCCATTGATTTGTTTCTTGATAGGTTGTCCTAATTTCAGATCCTTCAGGTTTAAACCCATCAATTCGGGTTTATCTTTCAAGATTTTTAAATGATTAGACAATTGTGTAATCCCGCGCTCTTTGAGGTGGTCAGTTACGGCGACCAGTTCCCCTTTTTCTCTATCAATATATAAGCGCGCCAATGCTGGAGAATGGTTATCCTCGCGCTCCATAGTACGAGCCACTGCAATGTTGTAACGGTTCTCTATCGTCTTGATATCAAAAAGATTATCCCCTGAATTACAAGCACCTGAAAAGGTAAAGATCATCAGGAAAAATAATTTATGCACGTGATTTTTGATTGATTGTTTTGGGTCGTTAAGTGTGGTATTCATATTACAAAAGATAGTTCGCACTTTGTGAAATACGCATCATGGCACATTACAAGGATGTACAAGTTTATTTGATTTCAGTCAAAACCAAAAACGAAATTCAGTTTTTTACCCAACCTTACCCATTAAGCGTCTGCTTTTTTAATGAGTGAGACCCCAATGGAGCAATTTAGGCACTTTTTGGGCACGCAATAATTATTATATAGTTCTATCAGTGCCTGAGAATCAAAGGCGTTTTTTACCTTCAGGCCCAAACCTTCCCAGGTTCTCAGAATACGATTGTCTTCTGCCTTGATGTTTTCCAGAAAACCAGTGGCCCGTCCCAGGTACTCTTCCTGGCCTTTTTCTTTCGCATACAATACCAGTAGAGGCACCACAGTATTGATAATTATATTTTCTATACTGCTTTTACCCAATCCTGGTACTTTTTCAGTAGCCTTTCCAGCTATATAATGTGTTTGCCAATAGTCTGATTGATTGATTTTCAGTTTTTTGGTCAAGCTTTTATAATCGTGGTTAAAGAACAATGAAAACAAGCTTTGGTATTGATGAATTAAAGCGGCAAACTGGGCCAATCGTACTGTAGGAAAGTTAGCTGGGCGTAACCGCATAAACTTCCATTGATCATATGATAGTTGAGCATCTTCCAGACGATACTTATGGCTCAGAAAGCGATATTCTTTTTGCAAATGGTCAAGATACACATCCTCACTTAAGCTACTTTCTTGGGTAGCCTGTGGTTTTCCCCAAAGCAATCCCGCTTGTCCCAGGAGCAATGCTTCCAACTGTCGTACGTCATCTCTATGTTTCAACAATACTTTCAGAGGTAAACCTTGGCTTAACCGCAAAAAGGGCTCACTGTTTACTTTAAACCCGAAATTTTTAGCCAATACCTGATAAGTGGTTTCTTCCCAATCTTGTTGGTTCTTTATCAACAAGGTACGCAACAAAAAAGCCTTATTCTCCAGCCTTTTAATCAATGCTCTGTCCAGCATAGAGAGCTTTTGGATAGTACTCACACCAGCAAATTGATTGGCACAAGGAATTACCTCTTTATTATTAAGCAGTATTTGGTACTGGTGTAACCATTTTAAATTGGTTCTTTCTTTAAGTTCAAGAGTAGGCATGGGAGTACCATCGGCTCGCAATACAGGAACATCGTTTTCCCAAACGACATGCAAGATTACATTATTGTATGCCAAATCGTGTTGGTGTTGGTGGGCATTCCAGTCTGAAGACTTGAGGTGGATTTCTACATCTCCTGCCCAATCCACTCCTCCGATGTTGAGTTTGCTTAGGCTAAAGTCGGCTCCAGAAGAGGTATTGGGAGTACCTACCTGGATTATGCTCAATGGCTCTCCCTGGGTAGTCAACAAATTGGCTTTATCGAAGTATTGAAACAACCATAAAAAATGGAGAAAATCTTCTTTCATAGACTCGGATGTTTTTGATAGTAAGATTTGTAAAAGATAGCAAATCTTCCCCAACAAAGCAGAGAAATCAAAGAATTGGTTGTTAATTCGAGCTATGGAACAATCATCAGAGCAAAAGATCATTGAATTAACCATCAACGACACACCTCATCGCTTGCTGCTGGCCGATAACCCTGAGGCTTGGGAGCAAGGTCTGATGCACTATCGAGAATTGCCTGAGGCAGATGGTATGTTATTCGTATTTCCTTTTCTGGATTACCATTCTTTTTGGAACAAAAACACCTTTATGGATTTAGACATTTATTGGGTAACTGAGGGAGTAATTGTAGGGATGGACTTTTTACCTTCTATCGAGAAGAGTAAAGAATTGGTGCATGTATTTTCACCAGAACCAGTGGATTGGGTAGTAGAAATTGTTCGAAAATAAAAATCCTGCTTTATCACTTAAAGCAGGATTGTATTGTTAAACTGTTGCCAGTTATTAAGTCAGTATTTACTTATTTTTGGCTCTTCTTAGCTTTTCTCTTAGCAGCTTGCTCTGCTCTCATTGCTTTGAAGTGACCTTGCTGAACAGTATTTAAAGCACCAATGATAGCCTCTTCACGACGAGTAACCATTTCTTTACGCTCTTTGCTCATTGCTTTTTTCTCTGCTCCTAGTTCTTTTTGCTCTGCTTGTAGCTTCACCTTTTCTTCTTTGCTTACTGGCTTAGAAGCTTTCACTTTAAAAGCTTTCAATTTTGTTCTAAACTCTTTTCTTCTGGTTCTCAACGCTTTTTGATCGTTGTAGAAAGTTAAGTAAGCTTCTTTAACTTTAGCGGTTTGTGCTGCGGTAACCTTAGCTCCAGCAGTAATTTTTGAATTAACAAACTTAGTAATGTTCGCTGCTTTTTTAGTTGCTTTTTGCTCTGGGGTTTTCTTTTGTGCTTGTGCAGCGAAAGTAAAAGTAACAAGTAATAAAAATACTGGTAGTAATCTACGAATCATAACTCCAAAAAAATTAATTGTTTAAATTTTAGTTTTTCTGTGTAATAACGCCAAAAAACAATTTTATTGAAAAAACTCATTGATTTCTAGCGTCACAGTGAGGTAGCTTTTTTGAAAAAAGCCTCGCAAATTTATAGAAAATTCACTGGCTAATCAATCAATCTACATATTTAACAAACTTTGGCAAAAGTGATTTCATGAAAATTTAGCAATAGTATAGCGCATTTTCAGCCATTGTTTGTTTTATAAAATGATTGTTATTCAAGGGATTACCCCTATGTAGCCTTGGCCTCATGATAAACAACTACAAAACTAGTTATATGTTGTACAAAACTTTCACTTTTTATACCAATGGCCTTGTTTGGTATAAATCTGTCGCGCTTTGAGGTAGTTTTTACGTTAGTATGATAAATAATCACCAGAACCAAGTCCACTATGAAAACATTGATTACTTTACTTTCTCTCAGCGGATTATTCGTGCTTTTGAGCTTTGTTACACCAGATGTTTATCAGGAAAAATGGCGCAAATACAAATTCAAACAGGGTAATTTTAAGGTTAAACTACCAGCTAAACCTACGATAAAAGAACGACGAGATAAATTTGTGATTGAGGCAGAATCGGAAGGGATAATTTATCAGATAGAGTTTAACAAAACCAAGCAAAATAATGACCTGAAGTTAGCCAAGCACTTGGTTACCAAAGAATTGACCAAGATAAAGCGAGAAGTAAGCCTACAAGAGGAAATAAGGGTAGAAAATACAATGGGTACCCAAATGCTCAATTTACCTATTCAAGAAATTCGCCTGCGTAATGCACGTAATCAGTTATACCAATATCGAGTACTCATTACCAAACATCACACTTATCGTTTTATTATTATTAAGTACAACAAAACCCTGGATCAGGCAAAAGCCAACGCCTTGTTTGGTTCTTTCAAATTATTAAAAAAGGAAAAATAAAGGATGGTTAATGGTTAATGGTTAATGGTTAATGGTTAATGCGAAACGATTTATCGAATGAAGATTACATTTTTCATCGAAAACAAATCATCAGTTGTGAATTTAGAAAAGGACATTGCCAATCATTTCTTCACTCCATCTCTCACCACTAACCATTGACCATCATACTCACTTAGCCTTATCTATGGCGCATCCGTACTACTAGTGGTACAATCACTCCTTTGGTATTAGCTTTGAAATTCATCAGTGATTGATCCATTTTTACCTCATTAGGCTTGGCCATTTGTGAACCTAGTGCCTTTTGTAATCGCTGCTCAAAAGTCCCTGGAGCCTTTTCGATGTCTATCATGATACGCGCCAAGCTCAATGATTTTCGCGAAAATAAGATACAGAAGTAGTCCATCCCTTTGGTATCGTCCAATGAAATTACGTGGTCTTCGTGCGGAATAATTGTTTTGGAACGCTTGTGGTTCTTGATAGAACTAATCTTGGTTCCGCGTGATTGTTTGTGGTAGGCCTCCAGCACATCGCCGCTAAATGGAAAAAGCTTGAAGCATTTTTTGGTACCATCAAAGTTAAACGCATATACATGAATGCGTTGATTGTTGGTAATCGTAATTTGGAAGTTATCGCCATTGGTATAGGAGTCTACCATTTGATATACATTCCCTACCTTGGCCACTCGCATATCCTGAAACACTTCTGAATCTTCTAAATATTGTTTGAATTGCACTGTACCCGAAATCTTGGCTTTAGGAATGGCTTTACCTATCATGTCATCCGAAAGTAGTACAGGGCTCGAAGGAATCATTTCGTAAGCCTGGGCACAATATTTTTGGAAAGATTCATAGTGATAATCGATAAATCCTTTATTTCCCCACTTGGTCCCCCAGCTATTCATAATCTCAAAGGCTTGCTTGTCGTCGTCGTAGCCTACTACTACCATGGCATGGCCTCCCCTACTGGCATCGGCAGGAGCTGCGTCTTTGTATACATATTTAGCATAACTAAAAGTAAAACCTATTTTCACTGCAACAATCACTGGATTACCCGCAGCCAGGCTCTTTTTCACCATTTCTACTTTGTTTTTGGCATCGCTAAAAAACAAGCGGTGATAATCTTTAATCTTATACTTTCCAGCCTTGTTGATTTCTTTGGTGCTGGGTTTGAGGCTACAATCAAAGGCAAATTCTTTGAGAGGTACCGTGCCTTCAGTTTTGAGCAACTTCATGGCATCGTATAAGTAGGTTCCAGACTTACAATTGTTGTCTCCTTTTTCTTTGATTTGGTTATAGATAAAAGACGGAGAAAAGGCAATTTGGTCGATTTTCTGTTTGCTGGTAATGTTGTTTTCCATCGCATAAATGATGGTACGTGCTCCATAGGTAGAAGCCCAGGCCACACAAGTCCCGGTTTTGCCCTGGCTACCTGGAGTAGGACAATATTTCTTTAAAGATACCTTACGAGGCAATGCCTTGAAATCGCCTCGGGAAACATGGGCCAGTTTTACCTGGTTGTATTTTGCTTCATCTATTTTAAGGCCCAGGCCATATTCAAAGCCTTGTGCCTGTGTAGTAATCGCTGCGCTGGTGAATATACTTAGTAACAAAAGAGTAAATAGTCGCTTCATATAAATTGAAAGTTTAGGTGATTTTGCGAGTTTCTCGAGTTAGTTTTTAAATCAATTAAAGTTGCTCAATAAAAACGAGTTTCGCAATGCCTTCTTGTTTTGTTTACTGTAACTTAAAAAGGCCTAAAGGGGTGGTTTTGTAATGAGGAAAAGATCGGAATTTTGGGGTTGTGGGTGAGGTAATCATTAATTCTGTTTGGTGCTTGATGAGTATTTAATTTTTATAAGCGTTTGCAATACAGCCCCAGAGTTATACAAAACTATGATTCACTGGGTAACTTCTGTTACTCCATAACCGCAATACAATTGCTCCTAAAAATGGAACGCATTCATATGCGCACCAGCATATGAAATTCGTTCACTGAGTTCAGAATAGCAAAATCTCCTAATCCACCCCAAACAACCTTCAATACAACTTCCTCCTACTATTTTTCACTATTCATATTTCACTTTCCCAAGAGTCATCTCGAAAACTGACAATTGTCAGTTTTTGCCCTGTAGATTGTCATTTGTTGCCCGAAGGGTGCTCACTAATTTTGAAGCATAATACGAAAAGAATACCCTTAAACTTATACTTTATCGAAATCATGCAAGTAGAAAAATTTCAGTACGATAACCGGATCGTGAAGCTGTTCATCATTGCAACGGTGGTTTTTGCCATTGTGGGGATGACCGTGGGGCTACTGGTAGCTGTGCAGCTTTTCGCTCCTCAATTGAACTTCGGAATTCCCTACACTACCTTTGGGCGTATCCGACCTTTGCATACCAACGCTATCATCTTTGCCTTTGTGGGTAATGCGATGTTTGCGGGGGTATACTACTCGATGCAACGCTTGCTCAAAACTCGCATGTTTAGTGATGCTTTGAGCAAAGTGCATTTTTGGGGATGGCAGCTTATCATTGTTGCAGCTGCGATTACCCTACCATTAGGGATCACCACCAGCCACGAATATGCTGAGTTGGAATGGCCAATTGATATTGCCATTACTTTGATTTGGGTGGTGTTTGGAATCAATATGATTGGAACCATCCTGAAGCGACGTGAGCGACACATGTACGTAGCCATTTGGTTCTACATTGCTACTTTTATTACGGTAGCGGTATTGCACGTAGTCAACTCATTTGAGCTTCCGATCAGTTTTACTAAAAGTTATTATCTGTATGCAGGAGTGCAAGACGCACTTGTACAGTGGTGGTACGGACACAACGCGGTGGCCTTCTTCTTGACCACGCCATTTTTGGGAATCATGTATTACTTCCTTCCCAAAGCAGCCAACCGTCCAGTATACTCCTATAAACTGTCCATTATTCACTTCTGGGCACTTATCTTCATTTATATTTGGGCAGGTCCTCACCATTTATTGTATACATCCCTTCCGGGTTGGGCGCAAAGTTTAGGGGTCGTATTTTCCATCATGCTAATCGCGCCTTCCTGGGGTGGGATGTTAAATGGTCTCTTGACCCTACGTGGTGCCTGGGATCGTGTACGAGAAGATCCTATCCTGAAATTTATGGTGGTAGCGGTTACAGCTTATGGTATGGCCACTTTTGAAGGCCCGATGCTTTCATTGAAAAACGTAAATGCCATTGCTCACTTTACTGACTGGATCATTGCTCACGTGCACGTAGGTGGTTTGGGCTGGAATGGATTCTTGATCTTCGGTATGCTTTATTGGATTGTACCACGTATCTGGCAAACCAAGTTGTTCTCAAAAAGATTAGCAAATGTTCACTTCTGGATTGGTACATTGGGGATCATCTTCTATGTATTGCCTATGTACTGGGCTGGTTTCACGCAAAGCTTGATGTGGAAACAATTTGAGCCAGATGGATTATTGACTTACCGAAACTTCCTGGATACTACTTTACAAATCGTTCCAATGTATGCCATTAGAGCCTTGGGTGGATTGCTTTACCTGACCGGTACTTTCATTATGGCTTATAACCTTTGGAAAACCGCTGCACAAGGTAGCTTTTTGGCCAATGAAGACGCTGAGGCTCCTGCTCGTGACAAGAAACCATTGGGTATGCACAAAGGCGCATGGCACCGAGTACTGGAGCGAAAGCCCGTATTGTTTACTGTTTTGACTACGGTAGCTATTTTAATTGGAGGTTTGATTGAGCTCGTACCTACTTTCTTGATTAAGTCTAATGTACCTACCATTGCCGCAGTGAAGCCTTATACACCATTAGAACTCGAGGGACGTGACTTATACATCCGTGAGGGTTGTGTAGGTTGTCACTCGCAAATGATTCGTCCTTTCCGCTCTGAGGTTGAACGATACGATCCTGAGGGAGGACAATATTCTAAGGCAGGTGAGTTTGTGTATGATCACCCATTCTTGTGGGGTTCTAAGCGTACCGGACCAGACTTGCACCGTCTGGGAGGTAAGTATGGTGATAGCTGGCACTACAACCACATGCTAGATCCTCGCTTGACTTCGCCTAAGTCTATTATGCCGCCTTACCCTTGGTTATTAAAGCAAAGCTATGACAAGGAAGGCATCAAAAAGAAAATTGCTGCGATGCGTACGCTGGGAGTACCATATCCAGAAGGTTATGAAGAAAAAGCTGGCGCTGATATGGAAAAACAAGCTGCTGAAATTGTCGCAAGGCTAGCCAAAGATAAGATCAAGACGCAAACTGATCGCGAAATCGTAGCCTTGATTGCTTACCTGCAACGCTTAGGAACTGATATTAAGGTTAAAAAAGAGCAGGCTGACGCAAGTAAGTAGTGATAAATAATTAATGGTTGGTGGTAAATGTTTACAGAAACTATTGATCACTAATCATTCACTACTGACCATCAACAATTCACCATTAACAATTGAAAAGATGTTTAAACATTATTTCGAACAGGTTCAGAACATAGGCATTTTTCCGGTGATCTCGCTCATCATATTCTTCAGTTTTTTTGTGATCCTGATTATATGGCTCACCCGACTGGATAAAAAACACGTGAGTGATATGCGTCACTTGCCGCTTGACCTGGACACTCAATCGCAGCCTGAACAAAACCTCAGCGCTCATCAGAAAAAAACCTCAACTCTCTGAAAATAAACAGTGATGAAAAAACTGAAACAAATAAAATTCAAAAAAGGAAAGTGGCTGGCATTGATCATTGCTTTCTTAGTTACGACGCCGCTTTGGGCTCAAAACAACACTGCCAAAGGTGAGCTTATACTTGGCTTGCCAAAAGCGGATTTCCTGATGGTGACGCTCATTACCATGATCGTGATTGCTTCGGTATTGGTACTGGTAGTGGCTGGGTACGTAATCTCGTTGCTCAATATCATTTTGCTAAAAGAGCAGCGTGAAAAAGGCCTGGAGCCCGAAGGAGTGCTCACTGGTATGTGGAAAAAGTGGTTTCAAAAACAAAACTTCTCAGTGCCCATCGAGCGCGAAGCCGACATTATGCTGGATCACGAGTATGATGGCATTCAGGAACTGGACAACCACTTGCCCCCTTGGTGGAAGGCTATGTTTTACGGAACAATTGCTTTTGCGGTAGTGTATATCATCGTTTTCCACATTACAGGTACTTTCCCTTTGCAAGAGGAAGAGTTTGAAATAGAAATGGCAGTAGCCGCCAAACAAGTAGAGGAATACAAGAAAACTCAAGCCAATAACATTGACGAAAGCAATGTGAAATTTGTAAAGGATGATGCTGCCGCCATTAGTGGTGGTAAAGACATCTTCACAAAGAACTGTGCAACTTGTCACGGTGGCAAAGGTGAAGGTGGTATTGGCCCTAATCTTACCGATGCATACTGGTTGTATGGTGGAGACATCAAAGGAGTATTTAAAACGGTGAAGTACGGTGCCAAAAATGGTATGCAACCCTGGGAGAAAAAATTGAAACCCGAGGAAATGCAAAATGTAGCAAGTTATATTCTTACCCTACAGGGCACCAATCCTCCAAATGGAAAGGCACCTCAAGGAAAGAAACTAGAAGCGAAGAAATAGATTGGGAACAAGGAAAAGGAATGAGGATCAAGTATGGAGGCATTGCACTGCCCCAATTCTTGCTTCTCATTCCCACCTCCTTGCTCCTATTAAAAAAACACTCAATGAATTCTCAGGAAATAGAACTGGTTCGAAACTCGTGGGCAAATGTACTGCTGCACCGCGACGAGGCTGGTAATATTTTTTATAAAACATTATTTGGCCTCAGCCCTGAAGTAAGAGATTTGTTTAAAACCGATCTCAAAACGCAAAATCAAAAACTGATGTCTTCCATCACGCTGATTGTGACCAAACTAAATAAACTGGATAACATTCAACAGGAAGTACATTTTTTGGCCAAGCGCCACTTGAACTACCAGGTAAAACCCGAGTATTTCGATGCATTTGGTCAAGCCTTCATCACGATGTTGGCTACTACGTTTGAAAAGTTCGATCAATGGACACCTGCTATGGAAAATGCCTGGCTGAAAGTATACCGTTTGGTTTCAGAGGCAATGATAGAAGCACTAGACTAAGACTAATAAAGAGTAAAGAACACATAAAGGATCAAGGGTTTGGGAACAAGGGGGCGTATACAAGAGCAGTATAATACTCTTCTAACTTATTCGCCACCAATTACTCCCTGATACCTTGTTACTCACAAAGACAAAGACTAATAAATAAACACATGGATACCTTAGAAGAAATTATAAGAGATACCGAAGAATACCGTGACACGATTGCTACGGTAGACGAAAAAGGTAAACGGATTTGGATTCACCCCAAAAAACCCAAAGGCCGTTTCTATAATCGACGTAAGGTGGTGTCGGTCATATTACTCACCTTATTATTTGGCACCCCATTTATCAAGGTAGGCGATAATCCACTCTTTTTGTTCAACATATTTGAGCGGAAGTTTGTGCTTTTTGGTCGGTTATTCTTACCTGCCGACTTTCACCTGTTTGTATTGGCTACCATCACATTTTTTGTATTCATTATATTATTTACGGTGGCATACGGGCGCGTTTGGTGTGGCTGGGCCTGCCCTCAAACGGTTTTTATGGAAATGGTTTTCCGGCGTATAGAATACTGGATAGAGGGTGATGCTAACCAACAACGTAAGCTCAAAAAACGCCCCTGGGATACCGACAAAATATTACGTAAAACGGCCAAACACACCATTTTCATTGCTATTTCATCACTAATCGCCCATACTGTGATGGCCTACATGATTGGTCTTGCGAATACTTTCAAAATTGTGACGCAACCTCCTAATGAGAACCTGGCAGGATTTATTGGTTTGATGGCTTTTACTGGAATTTTTTACGGGGTATTTGCCAAGTTTAGAGAGCAAGCCTGTATTGCGGTATGTCCTTACGGACGCTTGCAAAGTGTATTGCTTACCAAAGATTCAGTAGCTGTATCATACGATTTTGAAAGAGGTGAACCAAGAGGTAAACTCAAGAAAAAGAAAACAGCCAAAAACCTCAATGGAGGAACATCGGCTACACGAGCGCTTACGATGGAAGACCTCGAAACACCGCAAGGGGATTGTGTAGATTGTAAACTTTGTGTGCAGGTATGCCCTACTGGGATAGATATCCGCAATGGAAACCAGATGGAATGTGTGAGTTGTACGGCTTGTATTGATGCCTGTGATACAGTGATGGACAAAATAGATAAACCACGAGGGCTTATTCGTTATGCATCGCACAACAACATTACCAACAAAACCAACTGGAAGTTACGAAACCCTCGGGTAATGGCTTATACCGCCGTATTGTTGATTTTGGTTGTAGTACAAGCCTTTTTGCTGGTAGAACGTGGGCAATTTGAGGTCACCATCTTAAGAGCACCTGGTACGCTTTACAATGTGCTGCCCAACGGTAATGTTACGAATGTGTATAATACCCGCATAATCAATAAAAGCACTGAAGAAGCTTCTTTTACTTACAAAATTGCCCATAGCAAGGGAATCATCCACTTTGCTGGAAACGAACTCAAGGTAAAGAAAGGCGGGAACGCTGAGGGAGTCTTTGTATTGGAAATGCCTCCCAAGGAAGTACCAGAAATTAAGACCAAAATCAATATCGAGATATGGTCTAAAGGCAAAAAAGTAGAAACCATTCGAACGGTATTTCTTGGGCCAGGGTCTTGAGTGAAAAACTAAAAGTGAAAAGTGAAAAATGGCGCGAAGCGGGATTAGCCTACTGTCAACGGTCAATAGTACATAGTGCGATGCATTGCGAAACACGCTGTCCTGAGCGTAGCCGAAGGAACTAACAATCAGCCGAAGGCGAAACAATAGAGCAATGGAACAATAAAGCAATAAAAATTAACCATTAAAAAAAGACTAATTATTAAACCATTAAAAAGAATTTATTATGAGCTGGAGATATAAAATTACTGGGGTGATTGTCGTGTTTGTGTCTTTCATCATGTTTTTGGTAGTAAAAGCCATGCAGCAAGACGACATCCATTTGGTAGCCAAAGATTATTACAAACAAGAAATAGAGTACCAAAACGAAATCAATAAGCTGCGGAATGTGCAAGACTTGAAGGAAAGCTTTGATTTAGAATATGTGGCTGAATATCAAATGTTTCGGGTAAAATTTCCAAAGAATGTTACCAAAGGGAAAATCACGTTTTTCCGTCCAGCTGATGCCCGCAAAGATTTTAAAATACCTGTAGAAGCAGGGCAAGATGGGGTGCAATTGATCCCCCTTAAAGATCGTAAGATGGACAAGGGCTTTTGGCGCTTAAAAATAGACTGGCAAGATGCTCAAAAGAAATACTATGTGGAGAAACGCATTGTTATAGGCAAAAACGGCCAGGTAGAGATTCAATCTTAATTTCAATAATAAATGATCAATGGTTCGTGGTAAATACGCTGTATAAACAAAGTACATCTTTTACTACTGATCACTAAGCATTATAAAAATGTTATTATATACCGCATTTATTTTAGGTCTTCTGGGAAGCTTTCACTGCGTGGGCATGTGTGGGCCTATTGCCTTTGCCTTGCCAGTGAGCAAAAGATCTAATATGCAATTGATCAAAAGTCGGGTATTGTACAACCTGGGACGCATTGTGACTTATAGTTTTTTGGGAATTGTTGTAGGACTACTAGGGCGAGGTGTGGTGCTTTCGGGTGCTCAACAATGGCTTTCGGTAGGCATAGGGGTACTCATATTGTTGTTTTTTATATTGCCTCACGCCTTTACTCGCAAACTGGATGTGCTCAAACCTGTGCAAAAGCTGGTATTTCAGATTAAGCAACGATTGGCGCATTTGTTCAAACAAAAAACGGCCAAAGCCTATGTGCTCATTGGACTTTTGAATGGGTTTCTACCTTGTGGTCTGGTGTATTTGGCAATGGCGGGGGCTATAGCTACTGGAGACGTTTGGCAAGCAGTGGCTTACATGGCGATTTTTGGAGTGGGTACCTTCCCGGTAATGCTTACAGTGGCTTTAGCAGGTAATTTTATCAAGCCACAGTTCAAAACTCGTATGTACAAGCTTGTTCCTGTATTTAGTATTACTCTAGCAGTACTCTTGATTGTGAGAGGCTTGAATCTAGGCATTCCTTATTTAAGTCCTAAACTGGTAAAACATCACGACCATACCAGTTTGGAATGTTGCGAAGTGCCTGCTGCAACTCCAAAAGCTGAAAAAACAAAATAGCCTCCTAAGAGGCTACTAAAAAATAAGAAGTACAATAATTTATCGTAATTCAAAAGAAACTCACTAACGGAGTGTGTTTATAATTAGTCTTTCAGAATACCCAATTGCTTCTGGCAGTTGGGTATTTTTTTTAAAGAACTCATCTCGGCAGTAATTGTTTAAGCTTCACAGGGTTTGCTCTCCTCAGCCCCCCTTTATGCTCTTTTCTCTAGTCAAAAGCACCATTTGACCGATACGCCCAAGTTTTTTCAGAATTTGCCCAAGCCATCATCACGTTATTTGGCTTGTTTTGTAAAGTAAAAAATCAGAAGGTTTATCATAACATCCCAAACACCTTCATTATTTATTTACCTCTAAATTTTATAACAATGAAAACAACTAAGAGCAACAAACAGAACAACACTAGAGAAAAATTAACCGCCCAAGAACTGAAAACTGTGGTGGGTGGGCCTTTCATTAAGGTTAGATCAAAAAATTAAACGCAATAGATTCTCAATATCTTATTCACTTCTAAATTCCATCACAATGAAAGTAACCAAGAACAACAAACAGCAAAACAATAAAGAAAAATTAACTGCTCAAGAACTGAAAACCGTAGTAGGTGGGCCATATCTAAAGAACAGGCCAAGGAAAACTAAAGGATAGATACCTCTATATGTACACATTTTCAGGCATACATAATTATTCACTTTAAATTCTTTAACAATGAAAACAAACAAGAGCAACAAGCAGCAAAACAATAAAGAAAAATTAACTACCCAAGAATTGAAAACTGTGGTGGGTGGGCCATTAATAAAGAACAGGCCAAGGAAACTTTAAAAGACAAATACCTCTATATGTACACATTTTCAGGCATACACAATTATTCATCTTTAAATTCTTTAACAATGAAAAAGATTAAAAAAAAGCAACAAGCTAACAAGCAAAGATTAACCACCCAAGAACTGAAAACCGTAGTAGGTGGGCCAAAATTGAAAATAAACCCTATAAAACCTAAAAAGTAGTTCTTCTTTAAGCCTCTCCGATTATTCACCTCTAAATTTTATAACAATGAAAATAACTAAGAACAGTAAGCAGCAAAATACTAAAGAAAAGTTAACCGCCCAAGAATTGAAAACTGTGGTAGGTGGGCCGAAGATAAAAGTAAACCCCAAACACAAAAAGAACTAGTTGATTCCCCTCTTTAAACCTTGATTGTTCACCTCTAAATTTTATAACAATGAAAACAACTAAGAGCAACAAACAGAACAACACTAAAGAAAAATTAACTACTCAAGAATTGAAAACTGTGGTGGGTGGGCCATTGCTAAGCAATAGACCGAGAAAACATTAAAGGATAAATACCTCTATATGTACACATTTTCAGGAGTCCCAATTATTCACTTTAAATTCTTTAACAATGAAAACAAACAAGAGCAACAAACAGAACAACACTAAAAAAAAATTAACCACTCAGGAATTGAAAACTATAGTAGGCGGGCCGAAACTGAAGATCAATCCTACAAATCCTAAAAAATAATTCTTCATCAAGCACCTTCTATTACTCACCTTTAAATTCTTTAACAATGAAAAAAATTAAGAGAAAACAACAAACTGACAAGCAAAGGTTAACCACTCAGGAATTGAAAACCGTAGTGGGTGGGCCAAAATTGACGATCAACCCTAAACCTCCTAAAAAATAATATTTCATCAGGAAAGTAAGTACCCTATAAACTACGCCTCTTGATGTATCACATCTTGTATGGTCTTAACGAAGTGAGACCATACAATGTATTTTTTTGCCTCCCTATCAGTAAGACTAAAGACTTGAGGAGAGGTTAATCCTAAAAAATAATATTTCTATCAGGAAAGTAAGTATCAAGACTCATACATTTAATAAGTGATTAAACTTTCTAAATATCTCCCCTTTCCTCAAATTTATGGCTAGCAAAAGCTTGTCTATTTGTGCCTTCATTTTGGTGATTTTATAAATTCCATTTCTCGTTTTTTAAGATCATTTCATCTTTACAAGCAGTCTCTCTCGCTTAAATCAAGAAAAAACAAGCCCCATAAACAACTGTATATTAACCACTTAACAGTTTACTTAGTCCATCTAAATTAATAGAGACTCTTTTTTGTTTGTTTTAGTGTTTATTTGTTTTTGTAATATTTCGGAGGCTGCATTTAATCTCCTCATTAGCCTCCCATCAGGTAGATTTATTCACTTCTTTAAATCATTTCTATATGAAAGCTACTCTAGATAAGTCAGAGAAACTTGTGGTTTCGACTAAAGAGAAATTAAATAAACAAGTATTAAAAACGATTGTAGGTGGGCCCAAACTAAAGGTACTGCAACCTGGCGGATAACCTCCAAAAGAGCTCAAACTATGATCTCTTATTTTTTCACACTTTTAAACCTTTACATAATGGAAGAATTGACCGAAGAAGATTTGAAAACTATCACAGGTGGGCCTGAGATTCAGGTGGTCACAGGAGGATAATTTTATTATTTCATTCTTAAATCCTTACACAATGGAAGAGTTAACCGAAGAAGAATTGAAAACCATTATTGGTGGGCCTGAGCTTGATATTGATCCTGGTGGTTGATAGCACTTGTTGGCAGTCAATCAAGAATTACTTTTAGTCCTCGCGCGTATTTTACTTGCCATCAGGCACACGCAAGGACAACGTGCGCCTGCAAGGGAGTTAAGCAAGAGTTATTTTTAGTTTAAAAAAGAAGTCATTATGCTAGAAAAATTTAAAGATTACGAAATACAAAATCCTCAAATGATTTTAGGAGGTGAAAAAAAATCAATGACAGAAGACGACCCAGACCTTGAATAACATTTAGTTATCAGCCTCCTTTTAAAACTAATCACCCGAAAGAGGTTATTCATTTTATTTTTCACTTTTAAAATTTAACCCAATGGAAGAACTGACCGAAGAAGAACTAAAAACCATTACAGGTGGGCCAGAATTAGCCATTGATCCTGGTGGATGATGCTCAAAATTATTTCCCATGTTTCTAAATTTCCTATTATGAAAAAACAACTCAATAAGCAGCAAAAGCCTGCTACTCAAACCAAAGAAAAGTTAAGTCTGCAAGATTTAAAAACAGTTGTAGGAGGGCCACTGATAAAAGTCAGATCTCCTAAAGTTACCAGTTAGGGTGCATGTTCCTGTGCGTATTTCATTGTCATAAGACACAAGTAAGCACTAGCAAAGTATTGTTACTTTTTATTATCCACTTTTAAATCTATATCCAATGGAAGAATTGACCGAAGAAGAACTAAAAACCATTACTGGAGGGCCAGAAATAGAAATTCAGGATTAACTGATGTTCTGTTGCCCTACTTTTATTATTTATTACAATCTAATCATATCCTGTTAGTGCGAGCATCCTCGCGCATATTTCACCGCTGTAAATCACACGCGAGGATAGCTTACATCAGCAAAGCATCATTATTTTTTATTATTCAACTTTTAAATAATCTATACCCAATGGAAGAATTAACCGAAGAAGAACTAAAGACCATCATTGGTGGGCCAGAATTAGAAATTGATGATGAGGATTAAACTCATTATAGTGTACTGATAAGTAAAGCCTTACTAGCTATCAGTCTTTCAAGAACTCTAAACTATGCAAGAATTTATCACTTTTAAACATTAATTCAATGGAAGAATTGACCGAAGAAGATTTGAAAACTATCACAGGTGGACCTGAGATTCAAGTTGTTAGTGGAGGATAAGTTTTTCACTTTTATTTTTTCACGTTTTTAAACATTAATCCAATGGAAGAATTAACCGAAGAGGAGTTAAAAACCGTCGTTGGAGGCCCAGAAATCACGATTGATCCTGGTGGAGGCTGATCTCAATATTCATTTTTTAACTTTTAAAATTTTACACAATGGAAGAATTGACCGAAGAAGAACTAAAAACTATTACGGGTGGGCCTGAGCTTTCAATTGATCCTGGTGGATGATAACACTTGTTGGTAGTTATTCAAGAATTACTTTTAGTTTATTATAAACATTTAAAATCATTATGCTAGAAAAATTCAAAGAGTACGAAATACAAAACCCTCAAATGATTTTAGGAGGTCAAAAAAAAGCATTGACAGAAGACGACCCAGATCTTGAATAATATTTAGCTACCAGCTTTCTTTTAGAACTAATCACTTGAAAGAGGTTAGTTATTTTACTTTTCACTTTAAAATTTTACCCAATGGAAGAATTGACCGAAGAAGAATTGAAAACCATCGTGGGTGGGCCAGAAATAGAGGTTAAAGGAGGCAGTTAGACCCTCTAATTCTATGTATTCACTTTAAAACTTTACACAATGGAAGAATTGACCGAAGAAGAATTAAAAACTATTACAGATGGGCCAGAAATAGAGGTTAAAGGAGGCAGTTAGATTCTCCAATTCTATGTATTCACTTTAAAACTTTACACAATGGAAGAATTAACCGAAGAAGAACTCAAAACCATTACGGGTGGGCCTGATATAGAAATTGACCCTGCTGGGTAATTTTATTATTTCACTTTTAAATCTATACATTATGGAAGAATTGACCGAAGAAGACTTGAAAACCATTATTGGTGGGCCTGATATAGAAATTGATCCTCTTGGCTAATCTTAAAATTTACGTTCTACTCTTAAATTTTACACAATGGAAGAATTGACCGAAGAAGAATTAAAAACCATCATTGGTGGGCCAGAAATAGAAATTGATCCTGGTGCCTAAATTATTATTCACTTTTAAAACTTTACCCAATGGAAGAGTTAAACGAAGATGAGTTAAAAACCATCGTTGGAGGACCTGATTTACAAATTGACCCTCCAGGATAATTTTATTATTTCATTTTTAAACTATTACATCATGGAAGAATTGACCGAGGAAGAATTGAAAACCATCGTTGGTGGGCCTGAGATTGATATTGACCCAGGTCTCTAATTTTTTTCACTTTTAAAATTTCACAGAATGGAAGAGTTAACCGAAGAAGATTTGAAAACCATCATTGGTGGGCCAGAGCTAGAAATTGACCCTGGTGCCTAAATTATTATTCACTTTTAAAATTTCACAGAATGGAAGAGTTAACCGAAGAAGACTTGAAAACCATCGTTGGTGGGCCTGAACTAGAAATCAAAGGAGGCTGAGTAATCACTTCTTATTTTTAAATACTTAAACTTTAACATCATGGAAGAATTGACCGAAGAAGAATTAAAAACCATTACTGGTGGCCCTGAACTCAGTGTCAATAATTAATATTCATCTTTAAAACTTGATTTTCTTATGAAAAAACAACCAAACAAGCAGACAACTACTGCTATTCGAAACAAAGAAAAACTCAACAAAAAACAACTAAAAATGATTGTGGGTGGATCAGGAGGACAACAGGAGATCAAAGCTAAATGGGGCAGTTAGCTAATTCACTACTCTAATTATTCACTTTTAAAACTTTACATCATGGAAGAATTGACCGAAGAAGAGTTAAAAACCATTACTGGTGGACCTGATCTAGATGTAGACCCAGGTGGACCAGGATTTAATTCTAATGGAGGATAAACTCAGTATTTTTTACACGCTTTAAATTTTACACAATGGAAGAATTGACCGAAGAAGATTTGAAAACCATCATTGGTGGGCCTGATATTCAAGTTGATCCCCCAGGATGAATTTACTTTTAAATCTATATCCAATGGAAGAATTGAGCAAAGATGAATTAAAAACCATTATCGGAGGACCTGAAATAGACATTGACCCAGGCCTCTAATCTTAATAATTCATTTAAATTTTTACACAATGAAAAAACAACCAAATAAGCAGCAAAAACCTGCTACTCAAACCAAAGAAAAATTAAGTTCACAAAAGTTGAAAACAATTGTAGGTGGACCGAAAATTAAGCTTCAACAAGGAGGCTAATTCTTTATGTTTCTCACTTTTAAACCTTTACACAATGGAAGAATTGACCGAAGAAGATTTGAAAGCCATTACTGGTGGGCCTGATCTTTCAATTGATCCAGGTGGATGATGCCCAAAATTCACTTTTTAAATTTATCCTGCTAGTGCGCGCGTCCTCGCGCAATGCTGTCAACTTAACAATTAGTATCAACTTTTAGGTATAACTATCTTGATTATTTGTTATATTTAATCGTTTTGCAGTCTTCGGATGATGAAAAATACTCAGCATTAATATTCACAAGATTGG
>MLAY01000024.1 GCA_001890965.1 marine bacterium AO1-C
TAGTACATGTTTGTTAGTATGTCAGAACTATGATGCCCCATCTACCATTTAGGCTTTTTATAATATATAGATTTTTGTGTTATTTTAAGATGATGTAAAGATATAAGTTTGTTAGCGTTAAGAAATTTGCGCAATGAAACCGTTAAAAACAGATCACCGACTGAGGTTACGAGGGAGCGTTTGAGCTGTTTAGGTGCAATGCAGTAAATTTTAGCGATCAAACTACAGCGGCGGCTTTTTTTGGTTCGTTTTTTTAGCTGAAGAAAAAAATGAACGGCTGTTGGATTACACAGAACTAAGTTTTAACTAATAACCCAACAGATTAGTAGTTATTTCTATACTGTACAACTTCCCTCAAATACAAGTACTATACAATACAAAAAAGTGTACGGTTAAAACATATAAGCCAATTATTCACCAGTCCACTGTGGTGGACGTTTTTCAGCAAATGCTTTTAAGCCTTCCTGGGCATCTTTGGTTTGAATGGTTTCGGCAAGTACCTTGGCCAAGTAAGCCTGTTGCTCACTTTCAGAAATACTGCGCATTTCGTCAAAAGCCTTCAGACCCAAGCGAATAGCAGAAGGAGAGTTGGCAAAAATTTCTTGAGTAAGATTCTCGATGGCCTCATCTAACCCGTCTGCTGCTACCAGGTGAGTAACCAAGCCAGCCTGCTGAGCTTCAGCAGCGCTCATGCTTTTGGCACGAATACAAAAATCTATGACTTGTCGGGCAGGCATAATTTTCATCAAACTGGCCATTACCTGAAAAGGAAACAGTCCTCGTTTTACCTCTGGCAAAGTAAAAGTAGCGTTTTCGGTGGCTACCACATAAGTACAACCGCCAATCAATAGAAAGCCACCCGCATATACTGGAGCATGTACTTTTGCAATGACTGGTTTATGAATTTTAGTAAATAATTCAGCCATTACGATAGGAGTTTTTGGCATAGGAATGCTGCTATCATTGGCTTCTTCTTTGCCACGCATGGCCTTAAGGTCGGCTCCTGCACACCAAATTTTGCCATTCGCCGCAAATACTACCGCCCAAATGTGGGCATGATGATGGGCATAACTCATGGCATAGGCATACTCTCGAATCATCGTAGGACTCATTGCATTGCGAGCCTGAGGGCGATTGAGGGTAATGGTTAACAAGTGATCTTTCTCTTCTACCTCGAGGTAGGCAAAAGTTTGTTCTTTCAAACTAGCCGTCTGTTCTTTGGTGTAGTTCATAAGGTTCTCGATAGTTTACAATCTGACTTTGAGAGGCTAAATTATCATGAAAAAACTTGTGGGGCAATTAACCAAAAGCTTTATAAGGCTATTCTTTCACGCAAACACCTTAATTTACTCGTGGCAGTACAACCTCCCCATTGCTTCTTATTTGAATAATGGCATCGGCTTTTCCTTTTTTATTAAACCGAAACTTCATTTTAGTTCCACTGATGGGTATATAATAAGTTTGGTTGTCTATGGGATAGAATTCACTTTCCTGACGAAAAAGTTTGCCATTTTGGTTATTAATCCGAATGATGGCTCCACGATTGTTTTTGTATTGGCCAATAATTTTTTCGTGGTCTATAGAAGAGGATTTTACTGGCGGTGGCAGCAACACTTGAGTCATCGCTTGCTGATTTAGCAAAAGCCGTATTTGTTTACGGACTTGCCACGTAGCTACCGACCTTAAATTGGTAAGTATGATCAAGCTATATCCTTTGGCAGGCAATACATCCATATATGCTTCATAACCATTGGTGCGCCCTGTCCAGCCTTGCCATTGTTGAGGATTTCGCTTTTGGGTATTTTTCCAAATAGGAGTGTTTAAACTACTCTGCTTTAGTGCTTCCAGAAGATGAAAAAGATCCTCAGCGGTGGCAAATACTGACCCAGCACCCACCAAAAAACTGAGATCTTTTAGTGGAGCATTTACCACACTCAATTGGTTTAGATGAGTACCCAAAAAATATCCAGAGGCCCTATTGGGCAAAAGCGGACGCTGAGGAGTGTCCGAAGCATTGGTCATTTTAGCAGGCTTAAAAACACGTTCTTGCAATACTTTGGCAAATGGTTTTTGTTCTATTATTTCAATTATCCGAGCCAAAACTGTATAGCCAGCACTGCTATACAGTCTTCGCGAACCAGGCTTAAATAGTAAGCCTTGCGCCTTTATTTTGTTTACAATGTCTGTGGTGCTCAAAAAACGGGTTTCTTCCTGAGGGGTGGTTACCCGATGGGCAATGCCTGCCCGATGATTGTAAAGATGCTTAATAGTTGGAGCACGTTCTTTCTTGCTTTTGGGAAAACCTACAATGTATTTCTCAATGAGGTCATCAAGGTTTAATTTTTTCTCTTTTATGAGTTGTTCTACCACAATACCAGTGAGCACTTTAGTGAGCGAACCTATGCCAAATTTTGTGTTGGTAGTATTAGGAATTTGATGCTCCCAATTGGCAAACCCAAAGCTTTTTTGGTAAACAACCTTACTATCCTGAGCAATTAAAATAACCCCACTGAATAGCTTTTTGCTATCCAAAGGCTTGACCAATGCATCTATTTTTTGTGCAGATGTATTGTCAAATTTAGGAGCTTGGGATAGCCCTTTGGCCAAAGAGCAGACAACAATTAGGAAGACAAGCAAGGCTCTAGATTTCATAAGTAATAGAGTATGGTTTATTGCTTAGTCTGCAAGGTGGTTGCTTTGTATGACAAGAGGCACCATTTTTTTTAGTGAGCATCCACTTCTACCTTCTCGAGTCTTTGCGTGATTTCGGCAAGCCTTAACCAATGTTGGTAATACAATGGCAGCATGACAATGTTTTCGATGAGTTGAAAAACATACATAACCAAGGCGAAAAGTGCTCCATATTGGGTAACACCGCTTTGCACTGCTAATACAATAGAAACCACCAAAAACGCAATAAGCACCAGCCAGGATAAAGAAAAATTGAGGGCTTCTAAATCCGATAGTTTGATATTCCAGCGCATGAGCTGCCGAAGGTGGTGAGACAGTTTAGGGGTATTGTTAAGCGCAACTACTTCTACTTGTTTTTCCAGTTCGTCATTATAAGCACTATTGAATCGGGTAGTTTTAGGGCCATTCAGCACATATATCACAAAGACTAAAAAAAAGGTGATAATTCCGCCAGCAAAAATCTGAATATTCAGGAGCGCTAAAATGAAAATAATCCCTACCAGGGCAATGATTTGATTGATCAGTTCAGGAAGCGTATTTTCAAAAAACTCTACAATCTCCCCCAACATATGGAGGCGAGCCGTTTTTACAGAATCGTTACTGTTTTGCGTTTTGGCTGTCATATCTACCCCAAGCCGCTCAAATATTCGGGCATACAAGCGAGAGTCATACACACGCCTGCCCATTCCAATCATCAGTGCCAATAGCCCCAAAATGCCTAACTGGATGGCTCCCTGGTAAGATTGATGGATGGCGTCATCCACTGCTTTCCCGATAAAAAGCGGAAACATAATAGATAATCCCGCTTCACTTAAGATGAGCAAAAGTGTGAGGGAAAAGCGCCATTTATACTCCAGAAAAATAGTTTTGAATTGCATCGTTGATTTTTATCGGCAATTAAGCCATTCAACGATGCTATTGGGTAGTTTGAAATGGACAATTATTAGGCTTAAGCCTTTTCTTTGATGCGTTTTAGCCCAATCCACTCGTGTTGAATGTCTTTCATCAGTAGGGCATTGTCAAACTTTACCGAACCTTCAGGGAATACTTGAGTATCTTCGAAAAAGCTTGAATGCACATTTTCTACATTGAGAAGTGAGACCTTCCAGTTGAACGCTCGCAGTTCGAGCCCATCGTAGCTTCCTGCTTGGTTTTCGGGTGAGTAACCCACTGAGCCATTTTCAAAAAAATCGGATACACAACTCAAGTCATCAAACACGCTTTCAGCGTTCCAGTCTTCGGTTTCAGTGGCGGTGATAGACAAAGACGTATCGTCCTCGCTTTTGAAAGCCACCTGATAGCGACCTTTGCCTTCATCTATGGTAAATTTGGCGTGATGGTGAACTCCAGGGAACACACGTCCACCCGCCAGTGAATTCAATCGTGAAGAAGTATCGCGTCGAGGAATGTACACACCTTCTTTTAGTTCGCCATTTTCTTCCCATTCTACTGCAATACGATGCGCCCCGTTTTCAGACCCAATGCCTATCATTTTAGGAAATCCTTTAGGGCGAATCTCCTTCAAACGAATCAAACAAATACCCGCAATGCCTTTGCCTTTTACCAACTTGGGTTTGAAGGGTTTAGGCAAGTAAGCTTCCAGTACTTCAGGATCAATTTGATAGTTAATTAAAATGCGACGGTCAATTGTTCCAGTAATCCGAGGAATTTTCATTAGCGTTGAATATTGGTATGTACTAGTAAAACGATTAGCTTAAGAAGAATGTTAGAACCAAGACATAAGTAAACGCTCAAATGATATAGGCAACTTATTCAGCTTTTAACACTTGCCAATCATTATTCATCGATGCTCTCATTGCTTGATCGCCATAATTGAGATGATAAACTTGATTGAGGCTTGAATCTCGCTTTACTAAACTTTCTAAGCTTACAAGTACTCCATCCTCATTACCTACCTCTGATCTATGATGAAATTGCCAATCACCTTCTTCGTCATGATAAACATATAAAACTGGAGCTCCTTCCAAAACTTCTTTCGTGGTATATACACCCAGATTTCTTTCTTCCAAAAATTTAAAATCCACATTACGATCCAGTAAGGGCTGTTCAAACTTGAATTTTTCATTGAAACCTTCATCCCAGGGAAAGTTACCGTCTTTATCAGGCCAAATCATTTGCAAAACAGGGAAGTCCTGATAATCATTGTACCAACTGGCATACCCCATATAATCTGGAAAGTGAGCGGGCTGCACTTCTATAAATTGAACTGGTAAGTCTATCAGAAAATCAGGATAGTTAACTCCTTCAATAAAGCGAGTACCCTCAACGATCTGATTTTTAGCATTATTGATGATAGCTTCAGTAGAGTCACTATCTAAGCCAATTAAGAGTATTTCGGGATGGTGGAATTGTTTGAATAAACCAATTGAGTAACCAAATCGGGGATTATACCCATCAGTGTTTATATAAGCCACACATAATTGGTTCTGCTCAATATCTTTGAGAATACTTTCTGTAATATGTTGATCAGACATAAAGATCTAAATAGTTTCCATCTTTTCTTTTACCTGCACAAGCGCTTCTTCCAAACTAGGCTTGTATTTCAGCGTTTGAATCTTATCCAAATATTGCTGAGCCTGGGCTTTATCATCAAAAATAAGACTAATATCAGTAAGCTGTAAATAAGTAATGGCTTCTTCGTTTTGAGTGCGAAGTCCTGCCTCTAAAGCCTGCTGAAATTCATCTTTGGCTTGCTCAAATTGCTCTTCCTCAATAGCCGCAAACCCTTTGATAAAATGATAATAACCTTTTTGGGATTTGGCCAAACGACCAGGGTATTTGGTTTGGTTCAAATAGGCAATGGCCTTGTCATAATTTTGCCTGCGCAATTGCTGATATGCCAACCACACCGTGCCATTGCGGTAGTATCCAGCAAAAAGCGCTACTGATACCACACCATACAAGATAGCACTGGGGATGTTTTGCGAAGTAAGTGAAATGACCAAAGCCACCGTAGCAAGGGCAATAAGAACAAAACGAATTTTGGGTGTAAACATGGATTTACTTTTCGATAATGAATTAAAATTGAGTAACAAACATTTTCCTGATATCTATGATCATTTTTGCGAAGGCTTGTTCTCTAAGGTATTAAACCACAAAAGTAATCATTTGATTTCAATCGTTTGCTCGGGATGGTTAGAAGTAAATTCTTTGAGTTTCTTTTGGGCCTCATTTTTAATGCGCCATACGTGGTTTACATAGGTGTTTTGGGTCAGGCGTTGCCCAGGATTGATCATAAAATAATACTTCTCTTGCCCCTGATAATCAATCCAATAGCCATAAATAACCTCTTGGCGTTGGTTGATGATGTGAATACGAGAAGCAATATTGCTGTTGGTAGATTTTAATTGAGTATTGGTTTGCTTGTTTTTCGGGATGAGTTCTTCAGGCTTTTTATCTCCTTGCCACATAAACCGCATGAGTGCATAGCCTTTAGGGTCGTGGGTTTTCAGGTCGTTTCTATTGAAAGGGTAATAATCATTTTTGCCAAAAAAAGCCTCGGTAATCTCGGCAAAGTATTCCTGCACATTGTTTAAGGCATAAGCCCGTTTTTTAGTGATGTTGGAGCCACTGCCGCTATTGTACCAAACATTCTCATAAATGCCTTTTTTTACGGCCCTGCGGTAAGCCTGCTTTACGAGGATGTTTTGGTAAGAAAGCCCCACATCATGATAAGCATGCGCCATTTCGTGAAGTATCATATAAGGCTGATTGAGCTGTGTCCAGTTGATAAAATTGTGAATATTGGTAATGTGGATAGCTTTGGCCATTTCGGGTGGCAAACCGTGCTGTACCACCCACTGACGGCTCACATGATACTGCGCTGCCTTGTTGGGGTCATTGTTTAAATCCATAAAAAACTTCACCCTTTTCAAATACTTCTTGGGCCTGGCCTGCATATAGAGGCTATTTACCTCCTCCAGCTTATTTTTCAATAGTTCAATGGCTTGCCGAGTAGTTTTGGCGTCTGCAGTCAAAGCTTCTTTTTGTACATATACCTGGTACCCACTCAGTTGATACAATTGATATCCTTTTACTGATTGAGCCGTGAGCGAGTCACTTGAATAAAGTAGGGCAAAAAATAAGACCAGAGAAAAATGATATTTGCGTGACATATTTTTGATCATAGGTTTTTGTGTTGGTATTTCAATTTAATAATAAAAAGTGGGATGAGAGGAGAGGAGGTGAAATAAAGGCGTTTTGACTGTCCTGGTTACATTTTTCAACTCTTTTCTTGTGCTGGATAATCAATTATGATCGCAGACTGCCACGTCAAAAACGTAGACGAAGTACTAAATACTTCCGAAACTTCAACGTTCTTTCCTCACAAATACGCAGATGGGTTGTTGTTTGCGAAAGGTCTCGCCTGAATTTAGAAGCAAAATCATTACTTAAATCCGAAACCTTGTGGCAACCTTTAGGGGTGGCATTTCCATAACTCTTAGAGTCGGAAATGTTGGCAACGGTAAATTGACAAAGAATCAAAAAAAGTTTTATTTGGACGTAGCCAAAAAATATAAGACAATGAACCAAGATGAAGTAATTAAAATCAACCAATTGATTGATTCTTATGAGCTGGCAAACTGGGAACTCGTTTTGAAACTGACAGGTGATGATTTAGAATGGATAGTCAAGCGAATTTGCAGTGAAGCAGAAAGATTGGGTGATTCTGATGGCAAAGAAGAGTTAAAAGAACAATGGGTTTATAAGGAGCAAGGGAATGAGAAAGGGCCACTTACATTTGATTATGAAGAATACGCTTTACCTGGTCTGAAAGAGTACACAGTATACGGTACAGGGTGGTATGCCTATATTCAAATTGATATTAGCCATGAGTCTCCCCAACTTTGTAAGTTCTTGGAATCTAAATTAAAAGGTAGCGAATAAATACTTATCGAAAAATTATTATGAGAGACAACCTCAATATCTGCTCTATTCATCTCGAAAAGAAAAATCCTGTAAGTTGTTGATTTTAAAGGTTTTAAAAATAATCTATGAGGAATGTTTTATTCGGTAAAACCCTGTTTTGATATCTGTACAGTTTCTTTTTTACACTCTAATTTCTGTGATTAAATTTGAATGACAATCTTTTAATAGTCAGAGATTAATGATTTTTAACTCTTTACGTTTGCTAGTCACGAGGTGTATTCGTATTAAAACGCCTTTATAGCGCTGTATTTTTTATCTGTCGATATAATATTGAATAAGGAGAACTTTTAGGCTCTAAAGAAAGGAGGATGAGCCTTTCTGTGAAAGATAGATATTGAGCTGCCATCATAATTTTGTGAATAAAAAAAAATTGTAAATTTACTTTACAAATCTGTTAAAAAGTTATTAGTAATATTATCCTGAAAAGATGAATGAAAAAAGACTAGCGTTGCTGATTGGTAATTCTAATTATCAAGTTGCGGGTAAACTTAAAAATCCCAGAAATGATGTTGATTTAATAGCAGAGGTATTAAAAAAACTTGGCTTTAAGACAAAGGCTGTAAAAGATGTAACAAGAAAGAAATTCCTCATCGCTCTTAATATTTTTGGTCAAGAGTTAGATGATTATGATTTAGGCTTTTTTTTCTTTGCTGGACATGGAATACAAGTAAATGGAGAAAACTATCTTTTACCAATTGATGCAGATCCTAAGAATGAAAATGAAGTTGAATATGATTGTATTAATGCCCAGCGAATCTTAAGAAAGATGGAAAATGCTCAGAGTAAAACAAACATTATGGTTTTAGATGCTTGTAGAAATAACCCGTTTACAAAAAGCTGGAGCCGTTCTCCTTCAATGCAAGGCTTGACTTATATGAGTGCCCCATATGGTTCATTGATAGCATATTCAACCGCACCTAATAAAGTAGCTGAAGATGGAATAGGAAAGAATAGTTCTTACTCTGAAGTATTGGCAGAAGAAATGCTAGCCCCTAACATGACAATTATACAAGTTTTGCAAAAGGTTCGTAATAGATTGATAAAAAAATTAAGTGGTAAACAAGTACCTTGGGAGTCAACCTCTATGTTAGAGGATTTAGTTTTAAATGATGGTAGATATACTTCCTTTAAAACATTATGTCAAGCTATCCAATATAATAAAGACAACGATTATATATTAAATAATTTAAGGTTATCAATTAAGGATTTTAAGGTTAAGGAAAACATAAATCACGCAACTGATTCAGAAGGAAAAAAAATTATAGAAACTCTGGTTGCAATAGGCTTTAATTTTGAAAACTTCAATAATCTACTTGTTACAAAATATGACAATGGAGAAAGAGAGTTCAATTTCTCTTTTAAGTCAAAAAAAGTTGATGAAATTTTATCAATTTCAAGAAGATTAATAAATCTATTAGGCTTAGGATATTATGATGACGAAAACCAAGTATATTTTGCTAATGAGGAAGATGTAAAAAGTTTAGTTAAGGGGAAACTGAAGAATATGAATACTTGCTTTACAATGTGGATGTTTGATACGGTTAATTTTATACTATCTTACACAAATGGTCATAATATCTTGATATTTAAGATACACACCAAATCTTACAAAGAAGTCATAAAAGGTAATTTACTTAGTGTGTTAAAAAATGACTATGATTATATTCCAGATGATAACTTGAAGGTGAATATTATTGAGACAGATTCAGTGCATTATACAGATTATGATTTAATGTTAGATAACAAGGAATTTGATTTCTTTGATAAGGCAACAATGAGAATTTTTTACAATAAAAATGGAGACGTGAGCAGTAAAAAAATCTTTTTAAAGAATAGTGATAAAAGTAGTTTAAATGTTTCAAAGGTAAGTCAAATAGTATCAAAATTAGTTGCAATTTATGGAAAAGATGAGGCCGGTATGGGATATTTGAATGGGGTTGAAGCTAAGGAATTGACAAATAATGAATTTTGGTTAGGTAGAAGGTGGTATTTGAATGACCAACATCAAGAGTGGGATAGTAAAAACGCTATAGAGAAGATGGCATATGGTATTTTTTTAACTCATGAAAATGATCCTGATGATGAAGATTATGGATTGCAATTAGATATTACTGGGTATAATTCTCTATTAAAACATGCCAAGGCATTATATGAGTCTTAACCCTTTAAATTAAAGTACTAGCAAACGGTCTTTTTTCGTTACTGGAATAGTTCAAAAAGTTTATTTCAAAATTTAAAGTATCATCGACTCTATGCAAATGACTTTTTAAACCTACTACAATAATAAAACAGGTTTGCAACAAATTTCTCTAATTAGTAGCTTTTTATGATATAAAAGTCTTATTAGATATACTCAAAGCAATGAGTGAGGAGGAGAGAAAAGAAAAGTTGAAAGGGATTATAAAATAGAAAACCCCGTAAATCTTTCATTTACAGGGTTTTAAAAACAACTTGTGGAGAATGGCGGATTCGAACCGCCGGCCTTTTGACTGCCAGTCAAACGCTCTAGCCAACTGAGCTAATCCCCCAAGTGTTAGAGGATTGCAAATGTAAGGAGCGCATATTTAACTGGCAAACTTTAGCGAACAAATTTTTAAAATTAATCATTAGGCTCTATCAAGTCCCGAATATGGCTGGCAGGATTATGGGCCGGAAAGCCATAATTGCTCAACACAATCACATACATATCTTGTGCAGGAAAATACTCGAAGCGAGAACCCACGCCCATTTTTCTACCCGAGTGCCCTATATTTTTAAGTTTTCCCGCTTGCTGAATATGAAAACCATACCCATAGCTTTCATATGCTTCTATGGCTTTGAAGTCAAACACCTTGGTTTGTTTATTAAACAATACAGCGCGCATCTTAGGAGAAATTAGTTTCCCAGTATTGATCGCTCTAAAGTATTTATAAAGGTCTCGCACCGAGCTGTATACCCCGCCAGCAGGAGAAGCAATTACATCATTAAAAGCTGTATTTTCCTGTCTTTTTTCAGGGTTAAATTCACGATCATTGTCATAAAAAGTATAACCCATGGCCTGATTGTGATCTTGAGCCAGTTTGGTATAATCTGCAAAAGAGCGATTCATTCCTGCAGGCTTAAAAATGTTTTTCTCCAGGTATTGAGCATACGACATACCACTTACTCGCTCTATAATCACCCCCAATAAACTAAAGTTTTCATTAGAATAATCGTGCTTATTCAACACTTTGAAATTTTTGCGACGATTCTCGTTCATATGATCCATATATTTTAGCTGTGCCTTGAGCAACTCTTCCACACTGCGTGCTTTTTGAACCGCCTGGTTAAATGGTTTATAATCATCGAGTTCTATCCCCGAAGTATGGGTAAGCAAATGATGAATAGTTACTTGCTGGGCAATATCTTTAGGATACTCGGGAATGTATTTACTAATGAAATCGGTAAACTTGAGCTTGCCTTTTTCGGCCAATTGAGCAATGGCTACCGCCGTGAAGGTTTTAGTAGTAGAGGCTAAACAAAAAGCAGTATTTAGGTTGTTTTTCAACCCCTTCTTTTTATTACGATCACCATAAGCCCCCTCAAACAACACCTGATCGTCTTTGGCCACCAATACTGCCCCAGAAAAATGATCCTGCTTGCTTAGGTTTTGAAGATAGGCCTCCAAATGTGCTTTCATTTTGCTGGGAGCCATTGCCTTGTAAGGTGGCAACAATCCTTTAGGGCGCATTCCGCGCATCATCCCCGTACCTCTGATTTTATCCCCTTTTTTATTCATGAATAAAGTGATTTCTACCCAGTTTTTGGTGTCTTTTCCCAAAAACCAAAGCCCAAGTCTATCCTTTCTTTGCACAGTCATCTGATAGGGGAGCAACGCACCATATTGGGTAAAGAGTTGCTGCATCCGGCGAGCCATTCTTACTGGACGGGTATGGTACTTTTGAACGTATGCACTAATTTTTTTTTGATTATTACTGTTATAAGCCTTCAAAAAATCCTTAAAAATAGCTGACACCTGATGATCGGGCCATTCAAATCGAGGCATTTGAGTTTCCTGAGCATAAAGGCCAGAAGAAGTCAAAAAACAGCTTAAAAATAGTATAAAGAAACTTCTCATAGATTACATGGATTTAAGTGTATTTAATATCTCAGTCCTATGACTATCGAGAAGTCCAAACATTACACTGGGTTAAGCACTTTTGTAATAGTTTTTTCTAAACTGGTTCATTCTTCCTGCCTTTTTTAGCTCCGAAATTCATTGTTCGATACTTAATATTTGTTGAATGAGGTCACTGAGAGCTTATTGTACCTCATATACTATTTTGCCTTGCAACATCGTCATCATTACTCTAGTGGTTTTTATTTCACTGGCCGAAATCTTGGTAAGGTCTTTTTCCAACACCACAAAATCGGCCGATTTGCCTACCGTAATCGAGCCCGTAATGCTATCCAATCCCAAGGCTTTGGCAGGATTGATTGTATAAGCATCTATAGCTTCTTGAATAGTGAGTGAACCTTCCTGCACACTTACCGAAATACCATTGAGAGGAGAAAGGGGGTATACTGTCCAGTCACTACTTAGGGTTACATTGGCACCTGAAGCTTTTAGAGCTTTCACAGGACTATACAGTAACTCACTGGCTCGAGTAGCCCCAATAAAAGGAACAAAATCATTGGCTCGTTCTTGTTGGGTCAGAGGAGTATTGCCTACCTGAATATCAGCATCTACGCTTAGTTGGGCAAAACGAGGCAAATCGACCTTGTCTAACATGGCCACATGGGTAATGTGGTATTTAAGTTGGGAGCCTTGATTGCGTACTACCTGTACTGCGTCCAGTACTTCTCTGATTCCCTTGTCTCCCAAGGCATGCACATGGGCACCATAACCAATGTTGTACAAATCACTCAACCAACTCGCCATATTGGTTTGCGAGATATAATTGATACCATAAGGCGAATCCTGAAAATAAGTTTGAGCATAGGGTTGGATCAATCGTGCAGTACCATTTTCTGGAACGCCATCAATGTACATTTTCACCTGATTGACGATCAGCAACTGGTTGATATCATTTTGAAAAGCACCCTTGAGGAAAGTGAGCTGTTGGGTTTTATCTACTGTAGGGTAAATCCAGGGGCGAATCGACACTCTAGCAGTTAAGAGTCCATCATTGGCCACTGTTTTCCAAGCATCCAGCATACCTCTGCGCCAATAAGTTCGCCCGTCTCCAATGGTAGTAATGCCATTCTTTTTCAATTCCTGGAGGCCAAATTTTACCCCCTCTACAAAAATGGAAGCCTTGTTGGTCAAGCTGTTTACCGCGATTTCCATCACCAAATCACCAGCGTTGTCAATCAATACCCCGTTTAACTCTCCGTTTTCATCCTTCATCAATTTACCTCCTTGTGGATCAGGGGTGTTTTTGTCAATGCCTGCTTTGTTCAGTGCCAGCGTGTTTACAAACATCGAGTGAGAGGTTTGCTCCATAATAATAACTGGATGCTTGGGGAAAATTTCATCCAAACTTTTGATGGGCTTGTTCAGCGTAGTACCAGTACCCAATACCTGATCCAGAAACATACCATAGCCAATCACCCATTGACCTTCTGCTACTCCTTCAGCGCATTTTTTCAAAGTGGATTTTTGTTGTTCAATATTCAGTGCATCGCTTGGCAGGCAAGATACTTCTCCACCTTCGCCAGCGTGTACATGATTGTCAATAAACCCAGGAAGCAGCGATCTACCCTGTAAATCAATGGTTTGGGTATTGCTTCCTATATATTTTTGCGCATCCGCATTGGTGCCAATAAATTCAATTTTGCCATTGCGCACTACTACTGCTTCGGCAGTGGAATGAGTGTATATATTGCCGTTTATAAACACTAAATCGGCACCAGTACCTGTATTTTGCTGTGCATTTACTTCTTGTTTTTTGCAGCTTCCGAAAAATAAAATGGCCAGACAAAGCCATAAAAAGGAGTGATTTCTCATAATTTTTATACCTGTTAGATACGCTCAACGGGGAGAGTTTATACCTTGAAAATTCTCAAATTCTGATTATCTGATAACCTACGAAGAAACCAGGTTTTGGTTGGGATGAGTGTGACCTTGGGTAGAGATACAGCGCTACAATATAATTTGGGCTTGATAAAATACTATTTTAATACTTGACTAAGAATAAAACCGAGATAGCGTTTTAGCTTTCTAAAAAAACCTCTTAATTTGTCAAGCTAAACAAAAATGGATTTTGAATATGGAAGCGCGAGAACAAAAGCCAAAAACGCCCATTCGCTGTCGTATTTTTGGGCATGAATGGAAAGGCGATAGTTTGAAAAGAGTCTGCTCACGTTGCGGGAAGGTACAAATTTCTAAATATTCTACCGATAATTGGGTAGATGTAGCTAAATAACATATAAAGAGCCTTTTGGATAGCAAAGGCTCTTTTTAGGAACATCTTACCCCGATCACCAAAATATCATCCAATTGCTCTTCCTCCTGCATCCAATCTTCCAGTGCTTGTTCTAATAATTGTTTTTGCGTGTCCATAGGTTGGGAATGAATTGAGAGTAGTAATTCCCGAAATTGTTTAGTCATAAATCGCTTATTGTTTGGCCCACCAAACTGATCTTGAAAGCCATCAGAAAAAAGATAAAAAGTCGTAGGCTGAGAGACATCAATCAGGTGTTTGGTGTAGGTATCCTGGCGTTTAATTTTCATTCCACCTATAGGTGTTTTATCTCCTTTTATCTGATGCATTTCACCGTTTTGCACATAGTAGATTGGGTTTTTAGCCCCGGCAAATTCTATGGCTGATGTTTGTTTGTGAATACCCACCATTGTCATATCCATGCCATCCCGATTGTTGGTTTCATCTTGCTGGAGCGCCTTTCTTACACTTTCGTTGAGCTTGCCAAGAATTTGATCTACTTCGGTAATCCCAAAGTCAGTGACTATTTTGTGCAGTAGTTCATTTCCTATCATACTCATAAATGCTCCTGGCACCCCATGACCAGTACAATCCACTGCTGAAATAAAAATCTTATCATCTATTTCTTTGAACCAGTAAAAGTCTCCGCTCACAATATCTCTGGGCCTAAATAGTATAAACGAATCAGGAAGTGCTGCCTGAATATCTTTGATGGGTGGCAATATAGCTTGCTGAATGCGTTGCGCATAACTGATACTTGCCGTGATATGGGTATTTTTTTCTTCTAGTTTTTCCTTTTGTTGCAATATTTGCTGTTGCTGGGTTTCAAGAGCAACGTTTTGTTTGCTCAGTTTTTCATTGGATTCACCCAAAGCATAGCGAAGAAAAAACTCTTTTTTGAAAGTAGTAAAACGATACCAGGCTAGCCCTATGCTAGCTAGTGCTACCGTAAACAAAAGCAAGGCTCCCTTTTCTACCACCACAAAGAAGTTGATGTCTTGTATAACAATAAAAAACACACTATACAACAACCCAGATATGAAAATAATAGCCACAAAATGCCCCCAGTGCATGAGTACATATAGCGCTGCCACAATAAAGAGTGCAGAGTAGTTTAGATTATAGATAAATAGATTTTGGGTAGGTACAGACGCAGAAGCATAAGACAAAAATACCGATAAAGGAATGATGCTGGCATAAGCCACAAAAATACTGCGAATACGGAGTTTGCGCTGAGCAAAAATCAATAATAAAAAGTAAGCAATGACGACCATCCGTAGGGTAAACAACTGCTGCCATATAGCGGGAGCAAAGAAATAATCTGGAAAAAATGGTAAGACAATAATGGCTATCCAGATCATTTGTTGATGTGTCTTAGTGGCTCTATTTTCTCTTTCAAGTTCGAATAAGCGTGCTTTGTCTTTATACTTTGTTTCTCCCAGAGAGGGCTTTTGGGACAGCACCTGAGTGAGTTTGAAGCGGGGTTGTAGATCATTGATTAGAATGATAGACACCACATATACAAAGAATGCCAGAGCGAATAAAAATTTAATGGTAGAGGCCCATTTTTTTGGATAATGAGTCTCTACCTGAATGCCTTGAGCATCGAGGTAATAAGCAATAAAGTAGATAATAAGACAGGCAAATGTCCAGAAAATACCATGCTTCATTTGATGGTTGACAGTAAGGTAATAAGCAGAGATGGGTACGGTAGTAAACCAGTATAACCACGAGGAGTGAATACCTCCACTAGTGATTAAAATAATAGAGAATAGTGTAAAAGCGGTAAGTGTGTATAGATTTGTAGCCAGGTTTATTGAATGGTTATAACGAAAGATAAATCCTACTAAAACCAAACTAGCAATGCTCCCCAAACAAGCATGCCCTGCAACATTATAGGTTGTATAATAAAATATAATCGCCGAAATTATTAATAAAACGAGACTGATGAATGTAATATTTGCCAGAGTGACGGCTTTCCTCTGAATAGTTTCATCGCCAATTTCATTGATTTTAATGAAATTGTAATTAAAAGAAGCATTCATGGCTTTTATCTGAAAATAATGCCTGAAGAGTTTGCCCTGTTTATTCCTGATCGGAAAGTTTAGCAAACTCGTTTAAAATGATTTGGATGTTTGTGTTACAATAATAAATGGTATACGTTGTAGAAGGGGCAACTGGATTTCGGCCAATGGACTATTATCAAAAAAAAAGCCCAACTTATAAAGTTGGGCTTGGGTATCTTATCGTTTTATGAACTGGCTTTCAATTCTATATGAATTGGTAGTTCGTCAAAATAATCTTTAATATCTTCACCATAATCTACCACATCGTCGTCATCGGGATTGGCTACCCAAATGACTTTTACTGGAGTTTGAGTGTTTGTATGGTAATTTTCCAGAAGGCTCAACAACTCATTGAACCTTTTAAAAGAACTGGAATTAAGATAATTCATCTCAATGCTTAATTCCAGAGGGCGCGTGTTTTTTTTTAGGTACGCTTCAAGCCATTTGATAATAGGCTCAAAAAAGGTAAAGGTATCTTCTCCAAATGAATCACCAACGATTTCGAAAACGTTGGTTGATGTATTAAAATCCACTTTAGGAGAATAATCACCCGCCTCTATAAATAAATTTTCCATATGATTAATGTACGATAAACTTTGTGATTCAATTCTATGCCTGAGTATAATAACTATTATTCTAGCTTACTGTCTGTGATATTCACTTTTGATAAGCAATTTATAATAAGTTGATTATTAAATAACAGAATCACAAAAAATTTTAATTACGCAAGTAATAAATAGATCACTTTTGCATAAACTGGTTTCACAGCTTATAAATCCAAAAAACAGTTTCATTTATAATGGCCTGTCTTTCATAAATTACGACAGGAAAAGACCAATTATTATTTTTAGATTTATCATAAATACTTAAAAGATGAAATAACTTCTGATTCAACATCAAGGAACAATATGAAACAATTGATTTTTATTACTTTATTATTGGGTTTGGCAAACTGTACTTATTCCCAAAACAAAAGATTTAAACCTACTAAAGGAATGATAGCATTGTCTCCATTAGCAGGAGCTGTAAAACTCAAGGTTGGCCAAAAAGCGTATTATCAAACAACTGTCCATGGTTCGGTGGGTTTTGCAACTCGGGTATCTTCGGCCAGTTATAGAATATTTAAGTTAATAGACACCCACTTTGCTTACAAAGACGCTCGAAAGGCTGAAATGTCGGGAGGGGATAAGGGAACCAAAACTTTTATATTTGAGGCTTTAAAGCGAGGCAACACCGTACTCACTATCAAGGATATATTTAGAAGTCAGGTAAAAGCCACCCATAAGATCAAAGTAACTGTTGAATAACACATAAATGATTAGGAAAGTAATGATGAAACGGCCATTAATTTGTGGGTTATTAGTTATGGGAATATTTGTGGTGAGTACACAAACCTCAAACGCAAAACCTACCAAGACGATTCTGGATTATTACAATGCCCTCAAAGTAAAATTAGGCATACACAAGAATTTTAAAATCGAGAAACAAGACATAGCCAATGGTTATTTGAGTGTATCGGCACCTGTGCCTGGGCTGCCAGCAAGCAAAACGATCACGATGGCTTTGTGGCGTAGTCGCGATGGCAAAGATCTAATAGGAGTATTTTCTTTTTCGTGTAGTGGTATGGGTTGTTGGGGAGATTTGCAGGACTTTAAAATATTTAATGCAGATCTTCAAGAAGTACAAAAGCAAGCACTTGATTGGCAAATACTGGAAGCGAGGTTCAAAGCCCCAATAAAACCAGCGGGAGCAGGAAACTTTCCCAAGGATTTGGTAAAGATAAAAGTAAATATTCCCCAAAAGGGCACTACTATTAAAATATATAAAGGAGTAATGGGAGTAGAAAGTAAATTAATGGCTACTTTGGTGTACAATTACAACAAAGGAACCTTCAGTATTTTGTAAACCTGAAAACTTTTGGCAGGAATTTTTATTCTTTTGTCAAAAATAACTAAATTTGCAAGCCTTTTAGAGAAGCATTTAATTTTATTAAAATATTTGTAGCGCAATGAGAAAAGATATTCATCCTGAATATAGAGAGGTGGTTTTTATGGATACGTCTAATGAATTCAAATTCATTACACGCTCTACCATACAAACAAAAGATACAATTGATATGGATGGGCAAACCTATCCATTGGTAAAGCTTGAGGTAACATCTGAATCTCACCCATTTTATACTGGTAAGAAGATGTTCTTGGATACTGCGGGTCGTGTTGAGAAATTTAACCGTAGATTTAAAAAGAAAAGCTAAGCGATTGATACTGCTTATAAAACATTATCAAAGAGTCTCTTAAAATTATTTAAGAGACTTTTTTTATGATATACCCTCCGAATTTTATCATATTCGCACTTCTGGTAAACGAATATGAATCATGCATTATATTTTAGTTGATAATCCCACAGTTGCCAACCAATTGAAACCTTTTACATTGGTAAGGCCTGTGGCATACATTCGGGTGGGCATCCTTACTATTATTGAGAAATGGGAACATTTGTTAGGAAACAAACCTGATTACTTGTTGGTTGAAGAACACTTTCAGGCTAAGTTCCCAAATATAAGCCCAGAAGCTGACATTACTAGTTATATGCAAATTGATAGTAGTGTATGTCCTGATAAAGCATTAATCGCGGCCATAAAGCAATTGAAGCCGGGTGAAATATTGGATGATAATTCAGAAACACCCCTGGCTTTTTATATGGATGAGTCAGTCATTGGTGAAGATGGATTGCCCAAGCCTACAAAAATAATCCCCTATCAGGGAGAAGTTACCCGTATCAATCATTTGTGGGATATTTTCAAATCTAATGGAGCACAAATTAAAGCCGATTTTGATCTAATTACTGCTGGGCGAACTTCTGCACCTATCAATGACCCCCATACGATAGTTTACAATCCAGAAAATGTATTTTTAGAAGAAGGCGTATCCTTAAAAGCTTGTGTATTGAATGCTGAAAAAGGAGTGATTTATTTAGGTAAAGACTCTCAAATAAGCGAAGGAAGTATTGTACAAGGAAATTTTGCCCTGGGTGAACATGCAGTAGTAAACCCAGGAGGTAAGATGCGAGGTGACACTACCATAGGGCCTTATTGTAAGGTAGGAGGGGAGATTAGCAATTCGGTGTTTTTTGGATATAGTAACAAAGGTCATGATGGCTTTTTGGGCAACTCGGTAGTGGGCGAATGGTGTAACTTTGGTGCCGATACCAACTGCTCTAATCTGAAGAACAACTATGCCAATATCAAGGTGTGGAATTATCATAAAAATGATTTTACCGATTCTGGTCAGCAGTTTTGTGGGGTTATGATGGGCGATCACTCCAAAGCAGGGATCAATACCATGTTCAATACTGGTACTGTAGTGGGCATCAACGCCAACGTTTTTGGTGCGGGGTTCCCGCCTAAATTTATCCCTTCTTTTGCCTGGGGACATGGGTTTGGTACCTATGATTTAGCCAAAGCTTTTGAAGCCGCTGATAGAATGATGGAACGAAGAGGCAAAGCTTGTGACCAGGCGGAACAGAAAATATTAACTTATGTTTTTGAAAACCGTCAAACAATTTCTTGACTTTAAACCTTCTGAATAATGCTATTGATTTATTACTTGATATTTATAAATATATTGGCGGCTTTTGTATTTCGTCAGGATAAGGGATTAGCCAAAAGAAAGCAAAAAAGAGTGAGTGAAAAGCGTTTGCATACTTTCGAGTTAGCAGGTGGAGTTTTTTCAATTGTGGTATTGATGTATGTCTTACGCCATAAAAATCGGAAGTTTTCTTATTTTATATGGACTTTCTTAATCCTGGCAGGATGGGTGGCTTTGCTGTATTTTTGGACGTTTCGTCTAAAAATGTTGTAAGTGTAATGTTATAAAACCAATAAGCGTTTTGTTACTAATGTTATACTGTAACAAAACGCTTATTCTTAATATGGACTAGTTGAGCTCTATGAGTTTAAAGCCTTGCCCATGTACATTTACAATTTGAATGTTTTCGTCTGATTTAAGGTATTTACGGAGTTTGGTGATGTATACATCCATGCTGCGGGCATTGAAGTAGTTATCATCCAGCCAGATTTTTTTGAGTGCCTTGGAACGTTCCAGGGTTTGATTTTTATGCTCACACAACATTTTCAAAAGATCGGCTTCTTTAGAAGTGAGCTTTTTACTTTCACCATTCCGCTGAAGCTTTTGAGTTCCATAATCAAAGCTAAAAGAACCCACTTCGAAGTACTGTTGTTCAGATATAGTTTCGTTTTGCCCCACTCTACGCATAATAGCTTCAATTCTGAGGAGCAACTCTTCCATACTAAATGGTTTATGGATATAATCGTCTGCTCCTACTTTAAAACCTTTAATAGCGTCCTCTTTCATTGACTTGGCTGTCAGAAAAATAATCGGTACTGTTTTATCCTGTTCTCTTATTTTTTCAGCCAGCGAAAAACCATCCATTTTAGGAAGCATAACATCTAAAATGCACAACTGAAAGGTTTGAGTTTGGTAAGTATCTAAACCCGCTTCACCATCCCGTCTTAGGGTAGTCGGGTATCCTTTGATTTGTAGGTATTCCTGAAGTAGTTGACCCAGATTATTATCATCCTCAACTAATAAAATCTTGATTTCGTCTTTCATGGTATTGTTTTTAGAGCTTATTTAAGTTTTCGTATTCAGAGGATTTTACGATGAGATTTGAGTTCAAACGCGTTAAATTTTGAGTAAATAGCAGTGCTATTCATGATTGATTTAACAATGTTTGAGCAAAAAATCGCGTAAAAGACCTAAAGGATGAATTTTAAACAAGCTTTTAACTGGGATTATTGCCAAAATTGCCTGGAAGTATCTTTGATGGATAATTACAATACGTGAAACTGTTGGTGATTGGTTGAGTTTTTTAGGGGTAACTTTTTCATATTCAAAATTTTAAGTAATAATCAGGTGAGTGCTAATAACTAAGCACTCTGAGCCAGGTATGGAAAAAATAGGGTAAAAGTACTTCCCTTAGAAGGTTCGCTTTTTACCTGTATTTCTCCTTGGTGAGCATCTACCATTGTTTTTACATAACTCAAACCCAGACCAAAACCTTTTACATTGTGTACGTTTCCGGTGGGTACCCGATAAAACTTATCAAATACTTTATTGATCATTTCTTTTGATATACCCTGACCTTTATCGCTAATCATTACTCTTACACCCCGATCATTACTTTGGGTTTGTATAGTAATTTCAGGAGACTCAGGAGAATATTTGTTAGCGTTATCCAATAAATTGATGATCATATTAGTCAAGTGCATTTCGTCGGCTTGTATATGGGCAGTTGTTGCCTGTAAGTTGGTATTGAGTATTCCCCCTCGTTTTTCCACTTGTATTTGAATATTCCGTATAGCCTTTTTGATACTTTGGTGTACATCTACATCGGTAATGTTCAGTTTGAAATCTTCTCTATCTAAGCGAGCAATTTGTAGTACTTTTTCTACCTGCTGCCCCAAACGATTATTTTCTTCCTGAATCATTCCCATATAACGGTTCATTTGCTTGGGTAAACGCTGAATGTCAGGGTCTTGCATTGCCTGACAAGCCAAAGAAACGGTAGCAATAGGAGTTTTAAACTCGTGGGTCATATTGTTAATAAAATCTTTGGTCATATCCGACATCTTTTTTTGCTTAAGAATTGTATTTACGGCAAAAATGAAACAGAAAATAATGATGCCAATAAACAAGAAAGCAGATGCAAGTACACTCCACATCTTCTTGAGCATAAAAGACTGCTCATTGGGAAAGTTGAGTAACAATTGATTGTTTTGGGGGCGAATATCATTGGGGAAAAGCATCGTCGCATAGTTTGCCTTCGCCAGTACATGAGGGAGGTTTTCGGTTTGCTCACTTAACTTTGTTCTGAAAGCATAGTTTGCTTGGTTATCTTTAAAGCCAACCACATTGAATTCGTAGGGAATGTCTATTCCGCGAGAAATTAATTCAATGTTTAACAAAGAATCCAACAAATCTCGGGTAATACGTTCTTGCAAGGTTTTAGGACGATCTATGAGTTCATCTACTACTAAAGATACCATTTGCGATTTGATATTGATCATGGTACCAGTATCGCGAGCTACATTTATTTTCTGCCCTAATACATATTTTTTAATGTCTCTTGTACTTAATCTTTTTTGGGTAGAGATATAAATGGTAGATTCTCCTTTTTCATTTTTCCGAACACCAACACTCGATATGTCGCGTGGGTCTATTTTTTTTACAGAGCGTGATAAATCAAAAAAATAGGCAGTATCATCAGACGGGTGGGGAGCGGTAGTCGCACCTTTATACAGTTCTCGTTTCTTAGATCTTTCAGAGAATATATAATTAAGGCCTTTGGTTTTTTGAGTAGATCTGTCAAAAAACTTGTTTTTTACTACAAAAGCTGCTTCTCTTTTTTCTAATTTTTTTACAATATTTTCTAAAGCCGCATGCACATCTTGATTAAAACGCTCTTTTTTTACTTTCAAGGAAATATTGACCCAGTAAATCTGCAGGCCTATAAGACCAATAAGCGCTACACTCATTAAAAAGATGATATAGTTTAGCTTCTTACGATTTTTCATAGATATGTATTGTTGTACTTCTTTACAAAATACGAGTAATTACTACTTTTTTTAATAGATTTAACACTTTTTAACTTGCTAAACCTCTAAGTGTTAGACGTAAAAAAGCCATACAGTTTTACTGTATGGCTGTAAATAAAATCTTTAATTTAAGCGTTACTTTTTCCTTCGCTTTCTTTTCTGTATAAGGAAACGCCCTCTGGAAACCAGTGTTTTACGACCACTGTCTTGCTTTTTCTTCAATTCCCAATAATACAAGAAAGGTTTTAATAGTGATGATAAAACGAAGATACTGTCCTTAGGAGCTATTTTATATATTTTGCGATCGGTTGCTTCGGTGTCTTTGGTAAAAACTTCAAGATAAAGAGAATCTTGGATGGGGTTTTTCCAACGAAAAGACAGTTTTTGGTCCAGGATTTCGGTATCAACCAAAGGATACAAAACTTGCAAGCTCTCTGAACGATTGTTGCCACTACGTTCGATCAATCTATCAATGTAAGGCATATGCATTGCTTGTAGTTCGGTTTGTGAAAAAACCTCTTCAAAAGCAGGAAGTTTTTTTTGTGGAACAACTTTTTTCTGTTCCTGGTTATTGTTGTTGACTGCAATACCACTATCCTCTACTGTTTCAGTAGTAATGGGAGGTAGAGGAAATTTATCTGCATCCATTGCTTTGTTCGAGATACCACTGGGAGTATCTGGGTTGTCCCCACTCATTATGCTTACGATATAAGCTACTCCCAAAAGAAGGAGAATTGCTGCTGCAATTTTTAATATTTGCCCATTTCCAAGGGCTTTTATGGGAGTATTAGACTGAGAAGATTTATCAAAGAAAGGGTGAGGAGTTAACTCACTAATGTCATCATCTTTTACAAACTCATAATATTCGTAAATCCTTTTTAAATCATTTTCGGAGTTGGCCACATGTTCTACCAAAATATCTGGTAGTTCGTTTTCTCTTTTGAGTCTTAAGGCGTCTACATATAATAATATCCCCGTATCATTCAGCTCATGGTTTTCATCAAAAAAAACTGATTGTTTGAACATCATATTGTTTTCATTCATTTTGCCACATTATTTAAAATTTTGCTACCCTTATTAGTAAAAATATAAATTAACTTTATGGTTAATGCTTTTTTATGTTGTATTAACAGTTTATTTAAAAAAAAAAAATGTAGTGGTATTCAATGAAATTTACCCAAATTGGATACATCTCAATAGTATTATTTCTAATAAATAATTATTCTTTATTACTGTTGTTAAAAAATTATCCCGTGTACTTATATATACTTGTATTTGCCCATTTGGTGGACATTTTTTTACAATAATCGTATTAAATTTTTAAAAGATTCTGTATCGTATTGATACTGAGTGTTTTGACTCATCGACTCTTTCAGCGTCAAAACCTTGGCATTGATCCATTTCCTTAGGGCATCAGGAGAGTTCTTCTTATTTTCTACTTTATTTACCAAAGGAGAAATTAATTGATAAACTTCCTTATCAGAATAAGAGGAGTAATCATTACTAAAAGTCTCGTAGTAAAAAGCCCATTCATCAGGTGTTAAGTTTGCAGCATAATGTTGAAAATCCTCAGCTTTTAGTGGTATGCGACAAAATAACTTAAGAAGTAATACAAATTTGGCTTTGTATTTAGCAAAGATTCTAAGGTAATTCCTCAACCGATCTAGTTCTGAATCGATGATTTCCTGGGCAATAAAGCTTGCTTCAGGATTAACACTTCCGTAGTCCTGTTCAAGAGACACCTCTTGAATATCATCCAGGCTGTTTTTGAATACAGGTTTATTTTGTTGCTTGCGCAACAGCTCTATACATAGGTTGAAAACTACTTTACTGAGGTATCCTTTAACAGTACTAAACTTAGGATTGTAGTTTTTCACAATGTAATCAAGCTTTTTTTCCAGAATGATTAAGGTGACTTCGCTTATGATATCTTCGGTAGTTTGTCCATAAATCCCCCCCTTGCTTACAAATTTATAAACCGTTTTTTCAATTACTTCACTAATTGATTTGTGTGTAATAAATTCTCTTGGTGCTCTTTTAAGTAACTTGTGAAGTTTTTTATTATCCATGCAAGATGCTCAATGTTGCTTTACTCTCTGATTTGATGTTTTTTAGAGTGATAGTGCCGAGGCGCAATTTACAGAAAATCTAGAGAACAAATATAAAATTAACTTCTGTTTAGCAAAATATTATTTGTAAAACAAAAAAACTGTTGCAGGTGTTTCTCCCACAACAGTTTATGATTTTAGAAGTTAAATTTACCCCATAAAACTGGGAAATATTATAGCAGTTTTACAACCAGGGAGCACATTTATTCACATTTGCTTTTTTCATTTCATAACCAAAGTTGAGCATCTCAGGCTTAATACCTCCATTGGTAGTTTGCATGTTTAAGTGTCCGCCTGTTTTGCCAATTGAGTGCCATTTCCAGCGAGTAGCAGTTGGAGCTCTTCGGAACTCAAGGTGAATGATCTCCACTTTTCCATCTTTTTCAAAGGCACCATATCCTTGTGCAGTGTACCATTCTACCTGGTGATTGTTTGGCCAAGGCTTCATGATTTTTCCACCAGGTCCGTGGAATACCAATTTTAGTCGCTTACCATACTTATTCAGGTGATCTTTGTTTACCACTTTGTGGGCTTGGTCTACACAGTTACCTGAGCCTGGCATGGTTACCGCTGCAATTTTGGTAGCCATCAATTGGTTATAGTATTCTTTGAGTTTTTTGCGGTTTTCTATAGATAAATCCAACGTAAAAGTGCCTTTAGCCATTGGGTTGTTTCTTCCCCAAGTAATTTCTATGTTGTATTTACCTGGTACCTGACGTAACAAATACTTCGTAAAGTTTAGATGAGGAATATACTCGATATGGCTTTTGTATTGGATTTTCGTATCTGGAAACAAGTTAAAAATATAGAAAGCCTGATCTTTTAGTTTGCCTCTGTCTTTGGCTCGGAAATACATCGTTTGGGTATTTTTTGCGTGTTTATTGTATTTCTCTCCTACCTTAGTCATATTAAATACAAATGAAGGTACACCACCACCTTGTTTGTTGGTAGCTGCAAAAAATCCAATAACATGCGCTGGCTTACCAGGGATAATAGTATTGATAATAGATGATTCATCCACATCAAATTTAGGCTTACCCATAGAGTTTTTGCCCATATTTTTAGGCCCTTTACTAAAGATCACTACTTGTTTTAGGTGCGTTTTGTGAAAATCACTGGTAATATACTCTCGGAAGTTTGTAAGTGATTTGTCTAGAGTTTTTTGGGCTTCTTGCTTGTATTCTTTTAATAGCTCGTTTTGAGGCTTAATAGTCAACAAAGCATCAGCCAATGCAATAGCGTCTTGCGCATATTGAATTTTATTAGGCCCTTTGGTATTCTCGCATTGTGTGATCCAGTGTTGTACAGCTCCTGGCATGTGTTTTTCTTCATTGGCTACTTGTTTCTCCCAAGCAACAATTTTTGTAACATAGTGATTGGCCCAGTATAAGTCAGGAGTGGGGGCAGAAGAAGCTGAATTCCCATAGCCATATTTGTTAAACATTTTTGGAAACTTTTTACGGTCTTCATCCATTCTTTTCTTGAGGGCTGGGTAGTTGAGCTTTTTTAGCATTGGTAACTTCTCCGCCATAAATTTGCTACTAGCGTTGGTTGGGTGGTACCAATTATTGGCAGATAACTCATACTTTGCCTTATAAAAAGCTTTGTACTCTTTGGCCAGTTCAGCAGTCATGCCTTTGGGCATTGTAGCCGAAGAACCTCTACTACTTCTTGAACTGGAACGACTTGAGGTTCGAGTGCTTGTTTTTTTCTTTTTCTTACGTTTTAATTTGTTTTTGAGTCCCTTCTTTAAACCACCAAACTGTGCCTGTGATGGTGTGCTTACCAACAAACCCATTGAAAAAATTAGGGTGAGAACTAGAATATATTTTGGGTGACGCATAATTCGTTTATTTGATTAGGTGAATGTTTGTGAATCAAAAAAAAGTGAAAGCTTTCATTAACTTCATAAACCGCGGGGAAGAAAGGTTAACATCACCTACAAATAAATTTTGTGTACTATAAAGTACTTATGTAATATTGCATTGATTTTGAGCGAGGGATATCTTATCGACTATTGTTATTTATTGTTAATTTATGATTGGTTATGCAATAAAAATGTAATATTTCAGATTAAAATCGAAAAACAATTCAATCATAATACAGATTGTATCTTAAATAAACCTAAAAAGGGAATTTTTTTAAAAATTCAATACAACCTAAAGCTAACCTATCTTTTACAATTTATATAGATGTTTACATCATGCAAGACAAAATTATAGCAGATATAAGAGGAGGGAAACGTGATGCATTGGTGAAATTATACAAGCAGTATCGGGTAGATTTTATTAAATGGGCACTTAAGAGCTTCCATTGTACACAACAGGAGGCAGAAGATGCTTATCAAGATACTACCATAGCCTTTTACGAAAATGTAATGAAGGGTAGGGTAAATCAATTAAATTGCTCGATTAAAACGTATTTATTCGCCATTGGAAAGAATATTTTATTGAGTTCAGCCAAGAAAAAGAGTAACAAAACGGCCGATTTAGATAATGTAAGAGAAGTGATTGATGAAGCCTTGTTGGTGTATGAAAAAATAGCATTAACTGAACAGCAAACAAATATTTTATCGGCTATAGAATCATTGGGGGAACCTTGCCAAACGATTTTGAAGCTTTATTACTACGATCGTCTGTCAATTAAAAAAATTGTAGAGCAACTGGACTACAAATCTGAAAATGTGGTAAAGGTGCAGAAAAATCGTTGTATGAAAAGGTTACGAACAAATTTGGAAAAAAAGGGCTTGAAAGAAGACTTAAGATGACAAGATACCATGGATAATGTAAATCAAATATTGATAGAAAAATATGTTGAGGGAAACTTAACAGCTAAGGAGAAAGCTGAGTTTGAACTAAGGTTGACAAAAGACACTGAATTGGCAAAGCAGTATGCTGAAATGCAGGACTTTATGATTGCCATGCAGGTGTTTGGTCGTGATGAGCTTAAGAATGAGTTAAAGGCAGTGGCAGAAGCTGATGCCTTACCAGCCGACTTATTTGCTGAAACTGAAACATCACAAAAAAAAACGCCCAAACCTAAGGCAAAGGTGCGGAGCATATCTTATAGAAAAATGGCGGGCATTGCTGCGGTTATTTTAGCAATATTGGTACCCACAGTTATGCTACTCAACAATCAGCAAACACCGCCAGAAGAGCTGTATAAACGCTATTTTGCAGCTTATCCTAATATGGTGGCTCCTATAGTTCGTGGGAATGCTACGCAAAAACCTCTTGAACAGGCAATGGAAGCTTATGAGCGAGGAGATTATAACACTACCATTCAGAAGCTCCAAAATATTACAGTGCCCAATGACAAAAAAGAGGGAGTACAGTTTTATTTAGCCATGGCTCATTTGGCCAAAGGCGAGCCTAACATAGCAATAGCCCAGTTTCAAAAGCTGCAAACGCAAACTTTGAATAGCTATCAGGATCAAACAGGATGGTACCTGGCACTGGCCTATTTGGCAAATAAAGACATTGACAGTTGTAAAAAACAACTTCAAAAGCTCGTTGCTGGTGATGGTTTTTACAAGAAAAAAGCGAAAGAGTTGTTGAATAAGTTATAGTAGAAAAACAAATAAACTACAAAAGCAAAAAGCCTTCTTCGGTTATCCGAAGAAGGCTTTTTGCTTTTAAATACAAGTCTTAAAACTTCTGTTTATTTTTTAGGACCTGCTTGGCCAGGTTGTACATTAGCTCTAATGCTCAACACGGTTTTAGGTTTTACTGGGTCATTGGTGATCACAGTTACACTTTTGTTAATGCTTCCTTTTGAAGTACCACTAGAATAAGTAACATCAATAGTAGTAGATTCTCCGGGCTTTAGTTGCATCTTCTTTGGACGAGTAGCAGTACAACCACAAGAAGCTTTTGATTTACGGATATGCAACATCTTTTTACCATGATTAGTGATTTTGAAGGTAGTAGATACGCGTGATTGTTGCTTTACATTTCCGAAGTTATGAGTGATTTTATCAAACTTGGCTACTGGAGGGTTGATTTTATCTGCAGGATTGAAGTGCTCTTTAATATACCCACCCATACTCATTCTTTTTTGAGGATTTTTGGGGTCGTTGGTCATTAACATAAAGCTATCGTATACATAATCCCAATCTTTTCTTGCACTGGCATCATAGGTAAAAGTAAGTGTCGCGGTTTCCTTAGGTTGAATCACCGTTTTATCAGCTTTTACAGTAGCATATTTAGGCAATTTAGTTGCTGCCAAATTCAAAGTGATAGGAGCGTTACTTTCATTGTAAAGAATGGTAGTTTTTACGTTTTGCTTGCTGTCGTGCATCATGTCACCAAACCATACTGAGTTGGTTTTGAAACGTACGTTACCCAAAGCAATTGGGTACCAGTCTTTAGGCCCTTTTTTGCGAGGTGTTACATTTCCCGCAATTTGTAAAATAGTAATGGGTTGCTTGCTGTTACTGGTTACAGTGACAGTTTTAGAAAATTTTCCTGGGCGATTCATAGGGTTGTAAGCCGCCTTTACCACACCTGTTTGGCCAGGTTGGATAGGGTCTTTGCTCCAAGATGGAGTAGTACAACCACAAGAAGCTTGTACTTTGGTAAGTTTAAGCGGTTGATTTCCCACATTTTTAAACGAGAACGTTACCTGAGCAAGTCCGCCATCTTCTTTAATAGTTCCAAATTCGTGCTTGGTTTTCTGGAATTGGATTTGGGGCTGGGCAAAAGCCACGGTTGCAGCCAATGCAAAAACAAATGATAGTCCTAGTGACAATAACTTTTTCATATGTATTTGGGTTTGTCGATAAAGAAACAAGTGATGTTTATTTGTTCCTAAATTTCGAAAATGTATTACAAAATTAACGATAAATTCTCCAATTTGTATGAATTATCGATGTTAAAGATTCTCTAACAACTCTTAATGAATTGTTAATAGAAAAAGTAACTTATTTTACATATATACTTGATTTTTCTAACGATTTGGACAAAAAAATGTCAAAAAGTAATATACACAAAGCCTTACAGTGATTTTTAAGCATCCCAAGGCCATTTAATAGAGAAACTAAGGGTTTTGACGGTTTTAAATGGCAGTCTTGCGAAATTCTATATCTTTGTTAAACTAGTTAAACCAAAATTCAAACTTTTAACTGAATGACAAATCGAGAGTTTTTAGAAAAATATTTGAATAATGCTTCTCCCACCGGTTTTGAGAGTTCTGGACAAAAAATCTGGTTAGAATACATAAAACCATATGTTGACGATTACATTGTAGATACTTATGGGTCGGTAGCAGGGGTGATTAATCCTGATGCTCCTTACAAAGTAGTGATTGAAGCCCACGCCGACGAAATATCCTGGTATGTAAATTATATTACTGAGGATGGATACATCTATGTGATCCGTAATGGAGGTTCTGATCCTGTAATTGCTCCTTCGATGCGAGTAAATATTCATACTAAGAATGGAGTTGTAAAAGGCGTTTTTGGATGGCCAGCTATTCATACCCGTATTGGGGAAAAAACGGAGCCTAAGGCTGAAATCAAGAATCTGGTACTTGACTGCGGGTGTGCCAGCAAAGATGAAGTACTTGAACTGGGCATTCACGTGGGGTCGGTAGTTACCTTCGAGGATGAATTAATGGAATTGAACAATCGTTATTATGTAGGACGTGCTTTGGACAATCGTATCGGTGGCTACATGATTGCCGAAGTAGCGCGCAAACTGCATGAAAATGGTAAAAAACCTGAGTTTGGTCTATATATTACCAATAGTGTACAGGAAGAAATAGGCTTGAGAGGAGCAGAAATGATGGCGCACAGAATTAAGCCTGATTTAGCCATTGTGACGGATGTATGCCACGATACCCAATCTCCATTGTATAAAAAAGTGAAAGAAGGAGATATTCGTGCAGGTGGAGGACCAGTATTGAGTTATGCTCCTGCGGTTCAGTTCAATGTATTGGATATGATCATTGACGTGGCAGAAAAAAATGAAATCCCTTTTCAACGAATGGCTTCTTCACGCAGTACTGGTACTGATACTGATGCCTTTGCATATTCTAATGCGGGTGTAGCCTCAGCGCTTATTTCTTTGCCTTTGAAATATATGCATACCACCGTTGAAACGGTTTCTAAGGAAGATGTAGAGCAGGTAATTAACTTGATGTATGAATTTTTGATTCAATTACCAAACGGTCACGATTTCAGATACTTTAGTTAATCACCTATTACTGCACACTACCCAAACAATGAATGGGTTGTTTGGGTAGTTATAGTATTGAACAAAGCTTGCCAACATGAATGTGGATATTAATGATTTAATTGAAAAACTTTCTAAAGCTTCTGGAGTTGATTTAAAACCCTACCTCGCCCAAATCACCGAAAACGACTCTACTCCAATAACGTTACCGTTGCCTCACAAGAGCCATACCCAGGAGTTGGCTTATTTAGTAGGTAGTTCCTACTTGCAATCTGCTCATACAGGGATTCTAATTGTAGATGCGGATCTCAACATTTTATTGGCAAATGACACTTGCTGTCGCTGGATGCAAAAAGACCGCAATGCACTGATAAACAAAAACTTGAATAAGTTATGGAATAGTACTACAAGAGAGTGGAGGCATTTATTTACTTTTATTAAGTATGCGTTTCAGGTTCAAAAAGACTTTAATGATATACTTTTTTGGAAGCAAGCCGATCAATCTGAAAAAGTGATGGAGGTCAACGCTTCTTTGGTAAAAGATCGTTTCCATCAGCCCAACCTCATTTTGCGTTTTGAAGATATCACCGAACAATTTCAAAAGAATATTACCCATGATCGTTTATCGTTTGTGGTGAAACACATCAATGATTTTATCATCATTACCGATGAGTTTGGAAAAATAGAGTGGGTAAATGATAGTTTTTCCAAGGTGACAGGGTATCAGCTGGTAGAAGTAAAAGGAAAGGCCATGGTGGAAGTTTTACAAGGCAAAGATACAAGTCTGACTTCTGTACAAAAGATAACGCAAAGCATGAAAGAAAATGTGTTGTTGGAAGAAGAGCTGCTAAGTACTCGTAAAGATGGCATTGATTTTTGGGATCGTTTGTCAGTCAGAGTCATGTACGATACTACTGCCCATAAGAAAAAGTATTTGAGCATTCATACCGATATTACAGAATACAAGGCCCACGAAAAGTACCTTTCTCAACTAATCAATGAACTCCAGCATCAACAGTTTGCAATTGATCAGGCTGCGTTGATTACTATTACCGATCGCGAGGGTTATATTACGCATGCCAATGAAGCCTTTTGTAGAGTATCCAAATTTGAGGAATCAGAGCTTATTGGGCAAAAATTGAGTATTATCAATTCTGGATATCATCCGCGGAGTTTTTTTCAGGAAATGTGGCGAACTGTTCGTAAAGGGCAACTATGGAGAGGTGAAATACACAACAAGGCCAAGGATGGATCTTATTATTGGGTAGATGTAACCATTGTGCCGTTTTTGTACAAAGATGAAGGCCATGATCCTTACAAGTATTTATTTATCCGTTTTGATATTACCGAAAGAAAAAGTGCCGAACAACAACTCATTGTAGCTAAAGAAAGAGCTGAAGAGGCCAACACGCTTAAGTCTAACTTTTTGGCCAATATGAGTCACGAAATACGAACACCTTTGAATGGTATTTTAGGTATTGTACAATTGATAGAAATGGAATCAGACAATGAATCTATGCAGCATTATGCCAGTTTGATTCGCCAGAGCGGAAATCGCTTATTGAATACCATCAATGGAATCTTAGATTTATCACGAATTGAAGCCAATCGTCTGGACGTTTCCATCGAGAAAGTAGACATTACAAGGCTGGTGAAGAGCTTGGTACAATCACTGGAAGTGTTGGCACTTAATAGAAGTATTTACCTCAATATTGAATTTGAACTGGCTAACATTGAGACCTATGTAGATCCCAGCCTATTAGAGCAGGTATTGAATAATTTGCTGGGTAATGCGATCAAGTTTACCGAAAAAGGAGGGGTAACTTTGAGAATAAAAGATGAAAACAACCATTTAACAATTGAAGTAGTAGATACTGGCATAGGTATCGATGAACACTACCTGGATGAAATTTTTGAGCCTTTTAAACAAGAAAGTAGCGGCATAGAACGTCGTTTTCAGGGGAATGGACTAGGATTAGCTATCTCTAAAAGAATAGTGGAATTGTTGGGGGGAGAAATAAAAGTTCAGAGTAGAAAAAACATTGGGAGCTGTTTTACCGTAATACTTCCTGTATATGATTTAAAATCTGAAGTAACTCATTAAGTTGAGTTATTTTCACAACACTTACGGTCTTGTAATACCTCATATCACATATCGCCTTTCTAAATCATTGGTTAGCAATGTTATTTGCTCATCCAATGCCTTATTAATTCTTTTTTCTTAATACTTATTTATTAAAGCTATTTCTATTGTTTGTATTGGACAATTGCAAACGATTTGTGCTGGTATATGCTATGTATCATAGTATAGCTTATCGCATTTATGATGCATTGCCAGAAGCAAAGCTGGAAGTAGCGTTTTATCAAATTTGATAATCATGGACTCAAAAAAATATCCGCGAACCTATCACTTGCCTTGGTCGCCTGGAGCAAGCAGTGATGATAAAATTGCGGCTACGATAGACGAGGTGATCGGAACTCCAATTGTAATTACCGAGAAACTGGATGGTGAGAATACTTGCCTGAATCAATTGGGTGTATTTGCTCGATCGCATGCTGCGCCCACTCAAAATCCCTGGGCGAGCTATCTATGGGATTATTGGAATCAACTCCATTTCCAGTTAGATGACTTAGAGGTTTTTGGAGAGAGTTTATTTGCTACTCACTCAATTAACTACACTGGATTACAACAATATTTTTATGTATTTGGCATTCGTCAGGAAGCGCTTTGGTTGCCCTGGGAGCAAGTGATTTTATGGACAGAGTTGATGAATTTACCATTGGCACCAGTGTTATTTGAGGGCATTGTGAATTCCGAGCAAGAATTAGAAACCTTGATTGATCAATTGATGCAGGAATCCAGTGAACTGGAAAGCCTGGAGATTGAACAAGATGTACCCAAAGAAGGTGTTGTGGTAAGGCCTGCCGAGGCTTTTCATTCAGAAGATTTTGGGGAGAAGGTGTTTAAGTGGGTAAGGGCCAATCATGTGCAAACCGACGAACACTGGACTCGGAATTGGAAACGAGCGCCTCTCGAGCACGAGTGGGTTCAGCAAGCTCAGAAAAAACAAAAAAACGATGGTTAAACTTAAATGAAAACTGCAGACTAGTGACTGTAAGCAGTGAATTAATAATACGATGAAACAATTTAAAACAGAAGATATCTTATCATTGAAAATTCCTTACAATTGGGATTTATTGGTAGAACATTTTGACTGGCTACAGGCATTGTATGAATGTCCGCAAGACCCTGAGTATCATGCGGAGGGTAATGTGGGCATTCATACCAAAATGGTCGTAGAAGAGATGTTTCAGTTAGAAGGCTGGAAACAAGCTGATGCGCTTACTCGCACCATTTTATTTACTGCCTGCCTGATGCATGACATTTCTAAACCAGAATGTACAGTCATAGAAAAAATAGAAGGCAGTGATCAGGTAAGAATTACTTCACCCAAGCACGCCGTAAAGGGTGCTCATCGGACTCGGCAACAATTGATTAATTTATCCTGGCCAGATTATGTAAAGGAACAAATATGTCAATTGGTACGCTATCATGGGCTACCTATTTGGTTTTGGAGCAAGTCTAATCCAGGAAAAGCGGTAATACAGGCTAGTTTATCGGTCAATACAGAGTGGTTGAGCTGGGTAGCGGAGGCCGATATGCGAGGCCGAATTACCAAAACCTTGGAGGATAAACTAGAACGAGTGGCTTATTTTGCCGAGTTTTGCAAAGAACAGCAATGCTATGGGGGGGCACGTAATTTTGCCAGCCCTCATACTCGTTTTTTGTATTTTCAAAAAAAGGAAGTGTATCCTGATGCCCCTATTTTTGACGATACCCAGGCTGAGGTATATTTGATGTGTGGCTTGCCAGGTACTGGCAAAGATACCTGGATTGCTGAAAATGTACCTGACTGGCCAGTGGTGTCGCTGGATAATATTCGTGACGACTTGAATATTTCGTTTAATGGCAACCAAGGCAAAGTCATTCAGGCTGCACAGGAGCAAGCCAAAAGTTATTTGCGCAAGCAGCAATCTTTTGTGTGGAACGCTACCAATGTAAATAGACAAATTCGCAAAAAACTGATTGACCTGTTTACCCAGTATCGGGCAAAGGTGACCATTGTATATTTGCCTAAGCCGCTGTCAGTAGTATTGCGACAAAACCGACAACGGGAAGTGGTGATCAAGGAATCAGTGATTGAGAAGTTTTTGTACCGACTTGAACCTCCTACCGTCGCTGAAGCACACCATGTCACGGTGATAGAATGAGGCTATATATTACAGGATAAACGCCGAGTTGTTTATCCTGTATACTTTGTTATTTATCTAAAAAAAGCCCCCTTAACATATTTTTAACGCCAGAGATTAATCTTATTGGTTTATTTTAAAGTTCTCTAAAATATATACAATTGGAATCTAGAGTACTTAACATAAGGCAATAAACCCTCATATTTATGATTTATAAAGCCCTCCAAGCCGGGATGGGACTATTGTTGATTTTTGCGTCGACAGTATGGGCCGATCCCAAGGACAATCAGGAAACATTTCAGGTAGGCATTTCAAAAACTTCAGGCAAGGTAAAAATAGACGGGAAAATAGACGAGGCAGTGTGGCAACAAACCACCGTAGCGCGAAATTTTAATCGAAAATGGCCCACGGATGTAGGTTTGGCCGATGCCAAAACTGAAGTTCGTTTATTGTATGACGACAATTTCTTGTATGTAAGTGCTGTATGCTACATTGACAAAAAGCCTATTATTCAAACCTTGAAACGTGACGTAGGGCACTGGAGTAGCGATGGAGTGGCTATTTTGTTCGACCCAATGAATCAGCACAACAATGGTTTTTTGTTTGGGGTAAATGCAGGGGGAGCCCAAATGGAAGGGTTGACAGTAGTAAACCAAACTGCTTTTGAGTGGGATGCCAAGTGGTACTCAAGGGTACAAATTTATGAAGATCGTTGGGTAGCCGAAATGGCGATTCCCTTCAAATCGTTGCGTTACAGTGAAGATATTAGCAAATGGGGGGTAAATATTATCCGCAACGATATGCAACGCAATGTGTATTCGGTGTGGGCCAAAGTTCCCTTACAATTTGAACCTACTGATTTGGGTTTTACTGGGAGCTTAAAATGGGATACGCCCCCTAAAAAAGTAAAAGGAAACATCGTACTCATCCCTTATATTACGGGAAACGCTAATCAAGATTTTGAAGAAGGAGATGGTTCTATTAATACTTCTGGAAATGCTGGAGCGGATGCTAAAATTGCGGTAACTTCTACGCTGAACCTGGACCTTACTTTTAACCCCGATTTTTCGCAAGTAGATGTAGACCAACAAGTGACCAACCTGAGTCGTTTTAGCTTGTTCTTTCCCGAAAGGCGTAATTTTTTCCTCGAAAATAGCGATTTGTTTGGACGGATGGGTTCCCGACAGGCTCGACCTTTTTTCTCACGAAGGGTGGGGCTAAAAGACGGTTCGCCAGTTCCTATTCTATTTGGGGTCAGGCTTTCGGGGAACCTTACCAATGCCTTGCGTATTGGGGTAATGGATGTACAAACTCGACCTGAGGGGGAAGTAGATAGTCTGGGACAAAACAATTTTGTGGCCGCAGTACAACACCGAGTACTCAAACGCTCAAGTATAGACGCCATTTTTGTAAACCGACAAGCTTTTAATGGTACCGATATGCTCACCGATGATTACAATCGGGTAGCAGGGATGGAGTTTAAGTATTTGTCTCAAAATGGACGCTGGCGAGGGGCTGTTCGAGGGTTTCAATCGTTTAGTCCTGACCAAAAACAGGACAATGGAAACTATGGAGCGTTTTTGTTTTACCGAACCCGAAATTTGGCAGCCTTGGTGGCTACCGATGTCATTCAGACCAATTATGTGGCTGAACTTGGGTTTATTCCTCGCCTCAATAATTACGATGTAGAGCGAGATACTACGGTAAGAATTGGTTATCAACGGGTGTTGTATTTTACCAATTATACCTTCTACCCCAAAAGTGGAGTTTTGAACTCTCATGGGCCACGTTGGCGCCACGAAATGTTTTATAATTTGGGGAGAGGTTTTGGAGAGCAACGAACGAGCTTCCAGTATGAGTTTAACTTTAAGAATCGTAGCAGTATTCGTTTTGGTGCTTTTATGACCGATGTAGTTTTACCGTTTAAGTTGGATTTGATTGGAGGTGATGAATTTTTACCAGCCAAAGGCTATACGTTTGGTTCAGGAAGCCTCAATTTTGAGTCTGACAATCGCAAGATGCTCTCCGTGAGTTTGTTTGTACGTTATGGAAGTTTTTATAATGGTAGACGCTTATCCTATGGAGGAGGGGTGAGATTAAGAAAGCAGCCTTGGGGAAATTTTGGAGTTAATATTACTCAAAACGATGTAGAGTTACCCGATGACTTTGGTGCTACGAGTTTAACCCTGATTAGCCCAGTAATTGAGATTAACTTCTCTAATAATATGTTTTGGACGACCTTTTTGCAATACAACACTCAAGCTGATAACCTGAATATCAATAGTCGTTTTCAGTGGCGTTATCAGCCCATGTCCGACCTGTTTATTGTATATACTGACAACTATTTTGCGAATAGCTTTTTACCTAAAACCCGAGCCTTGGTGCTGAAGTTGAGCTATTGGTTAAATTTGTAAATAACCGATGAAAACAAAAACGACTACACCAGAAAATTCCGGCGTAGTCGTTAATATGAAATTTAGAAGAATGCTTTTTAGTGGTGAATGGTCAACGGTAAATGACTAACTTTTGACAATTATTAAATCATTTACCACTCACCATTGATCATTATCAATTTTAGTTTGCTTTTCTTATGGTACCAAAGCCACTTTTGTTGGTTCTCACTACTCCAGGGTTACCCTTGTAGCGAATACTGCCTACTCCACTTACTGAAGCATAAATTTCTTTTTGGGCATTTACCCGAATGCTTCCTGCTCCACTGGTTTCACTTTTTACTATATTGGCTACTAAGTCATAGGCATTTACCGAACCTGCTCCGCTTAAGTCAAGGTCTAGTTTATCAGCTGAACCTCTCAGCTTTACGCTTGAGGCACCCGAAAACTCACATTCCAGAGTTTTTACATCAAAAGCAAGCTTCAGGCTTCCGGCACCACTGGATTCTAAATAAAAACGGTTGGCTTTGATAGGTGCTTCATTGCGAATACTTACTGCACCACTCAAATCAAGGGCCTCTAACTGCTTATAAGTTAGTTCTATGTCTACATCAATATTGCGATAGCCACGATGCCTTTTTTTGAGAGATATGTATAAGGTGCGACCTCTTACCTCTGTTTTGAGCTCGTCTAAGGATATGTTTCCTGATACTTTGATATTGGCAGCATTGCTATTACCTGGCTTCAGGATAATATTGGCTACACCGCTTACATCTAGTTTGGAAAAATTACCGAAATTACGGTTCTCGCTGCTTTGGGCGAAGGTAGTCGTGATGCTCAAAAGCAACAAAGCGACAAATGTGTATACAAATTTTTTCATAAGTTGGGTTTTTACAATCAATATGGGTTATTGGTTTTGTTGGAATGACAAGTGGTAAAGTAGAAGGGTTGCAAATTAATTATCGTTTTAGTTCTTCCTCAATCAATGATATTGCTTTTTTATATTTTTTAATAGAATTGAGTTCACCAGCAAAGCCGCCTTCACGCATTACCCAAATTACACCAATACCTTCTTTAAGTAAAGTTGTTTCGTTGAATTGGAAAAAACGAGCCACAATTTTGTCAGTCAGTTGATTATGTAAAGCCTGAAACTGATATACTCTCGACAAGCTTTCTTGTATTTTATAAGGCATGCTGGGCATTGTATTGCTGTATTTGGCCATTTCGTACATGTCATTGTCGAGATTAGGCATATTTACCCCAGTCCATCCAGGAAAGAACTCGCGCAGGTTCTTTCCATTAAATTTATATTGAGGATCATTGTAATCCTTTTTAGCACGCACCTTATCAAAAGCTTTAAAAATCTTACTATGATATTTTATCGCTTTCTTTACCTTGGCTTGGTTTATCTTCATCTCTTTGAGAATACTTTGTAGTACCAGCCTTTGATTTTTGTTTTGTTGTCGAGCATTGCTCCAGTTGGTTACTAACATGCCCAAAAACACCCCTACTACTACAATGACCAATTGTAAGAAATATTCAAGTACTTTGCTTTTCATTGGGTATCAAAAAAAATAGTTTACCGAGTAAAGTTACCCAATAAACTATTTTATTATTAAAAATATAGAGATCTACTTTCTGTCTGTACCAATTACTTTAAACTCTACACGACGGTTTTTCGCACGATTTTCTTTAGAGTTGTTAGGTACCAGTGGTTTCAAGGAACCATATCCCTTAGAGATTAATCGCTTTTTGTCAACCCCTGATTTTATCAAATAGCTGTATACCGATTGAGCACGTTGGCGAGAAAGTCTCATATTGCGAGAATAAACGCCAATATTATCGGTATGAGCTGATATTTCAAGTTTTACTTCTTTATTGTTCTCCATCAGCTTAAGCACCTTGCCCAATTCTACATAAGAATCTTCGCTGAGTTTGGCTGAGCCAGAAGCAAAGTTGATATCGTTTAAAACAATTTTGGCATTCATTTTCAATACATCCAGCTCTACAGTGAGTTCAATCGTTTGTCCAGCCTTTAAGGTATCGGTTTCTATCTCAAACGATTTAAAGAAATACCCCTTGGCAGTAGCCTCGAAAGTATATTTGCTGTCCCGGTTCAAAAATAGGTTAACAATCCCCCCAGTTACTGGCTTGGCATCAGAGCTGTTGTTATTTAAGTTCGTGTATTTTACCAAGGCATTGAGCTTTTTCTTGGTTTCACTGTCTACAATGTTCAGGATCAATTTGTTAGCATTTGATTTTAGCGAAATAGTGGCTTCATAGTCTTGCCCACGATTCAGTTTGCGGGTATCAATGTTGCCCTGGAAAAAGTCGTAACCCAAAGCGGTAATTTCTAAAGTATATTCTGATTGAGACTCTACTTGTGAAGTGTATTTTCCACCCGTGGCTACTGTATTAAGCGTTACGATACGGTTTTTGGTAATATTCACCACTTTTACGTGAGCTTCTACGGGTTGTTTGGTGTCTTCGTTGATAATCATCAAGCGAATGTTATGATCCAAATGAGCCGGAGGGAGTGCAATGTGGGTGTCTAGTACGTGTAAAGTGTCATCTTTGGTATGATCACTAAAATCTACCTTTCTGATATAGGGTAGGTAGTTTTGTGCCTTAATTTCCAACGCATATTTGTAGCCCCGACGCAGTTTGGTTTTGAACTTACCATCACTGGCAGGTGAGGAAGCCAACGCTCTGATTTTGGTATTTTGGTTGGTACTATCTTCTACCAATACACTAATCTCGGCTTCGAGTGGCTGCTTAGTGAGTGAATCTATGATACGTCCTTCGAGGCGGGTGTATTTTTGCAAGCGCAAATAATCGGGTAGAGGAGACACCTTAAAAATATCATCATTACGTCTTCCTTTAGAGTTGTAGTACATTACCTCATTAGACAGCGGGATATTGGCAAACTGGTCTTTGTCTTTGGTGTTGGCAAAATCCAGTGCGCGGGGTTCTGTCCAGTTTCCTTTGACATCTACCGTAGACACATATAAATCAAAATCACCTTTGCCACCTTTTCTTACCGACGAAAATATCAAAGTTGCATTGTCAGGCATGATTCGAGGACATTTCTCGCAGCCATTGTTGATAACGTTGGGTAGTACCTCTGGTTTTTGCCATTTTCCAGAAGCATCTTTTCGACTTACGTATAGGGTATAACATATGCCTTTGTATTGAGTAACTTTTCCATCATCGCCTATTTTGATGTGGCGGGGATCTTTGTTTTTGCGAGGATCTTTTTTCTTCGCCTTAAGGTTTTTAATCTCTCCAGTGGTATCTGGGCGCATAAAATACAAGCTTTGCCCATCGGCCGAAATAGAAGGAAATCCGTCATAAGCATCACTATTGATAGGACTACCAATACTAATAGGTTCTCCCCAGCTATCACTGCTTTTTACTGCATAATAAATATCCCGGTTTTTGCCTTCACTATCATACGAAGCACAGAAATACAAGGTGTCAGCATTTTTACTAAGGCTTGGCCCTGCTACATAGTGTGCACCTCCCTGAAAATTGTTGATGCTATTGATGGCACTGGGATTTGACCATTGCCCACTTTCTGATAAATTACTTTGGTATAATCGCCAATGCTTGCCCTCGTTGTTGTTTGACTGAAAAATCATTGTTTTTCCATCATTACTCACCGCGGGGGCATATTCTACAAAACGTTTGGTATTGATTGGCTCTCCAAGGTTGGTAATTGTTTGGGCTTGCGCCAAAGGTGTAAATACTATAACACTTAATAGCCAAAGACCAACCATCACAGAGGTTTGTAAATGTTTTTTCATCAGGGGTTGTTTTAATATTTAATGGCTGAATACTATTTAAAATAAAATATTTGTTGTCCTATAATTATTAAACGACGTTTTGCGCAATTTTACTACCTTATTTAGTCGTAGTAAAATTTTCTATTTTCAAAATTAATCGCTTAATGTATTGTTCATTTTTTTTAATATCTATAATCTGGCCTCGGAAAGTACTTACTCTACTCAAATCTGGGAAGTAAACTCCTTTTTTAACAAAAAATAAAGAAACCATCAAATTTACATAATTGAAAGCAAGTATTAACTTTTGAACACCATTTGTTTGTACTTTCTTTAACCCAATTTTTTTAGCTGTTCTTTCATTAATGATATAGCTGGTTCCCTCTATTGAGATTTCAGCTTTTTCTTGCTGAATGATGTTCATCATTCCTTTTAAATATTCCAGCAGGATAAGTTTCCTTCTTTCTTCACTGCCTATAGCTTTATCAAATACAAAATAGTAGTCGAACAAGGTCCCTGCGTGTATTTTGATAGTTCCTTGCCTTTCTTTTTCGCCCAATAAGAACAAGGAATAATAGTTTAATCGTTTTTGGGCTACCAATGAGGGCACATCAAAGAAGGGGGCTATTAATGAAATTGTGAGCGTGATGATTAACGGAATCATTAACAACAGGTAGGAAGCAATTAAAGAGAGTACGAAACTAATACAGGCAATGATTACTACACTATAAAGCCCAAGTTTCACCTGAAAACGCTTCTGTTGCTTGGGTGATAGTTCAAAATACTTGTTCTTTAATGCCATGCCTAATTGTAACTGCTAGAATAATGTAATAAGTAAGTAGTCGGACAAAATTATCTATATATTATTGTTGAATGGCTATATGGCTAAATGGTTCCGCGATGCGTCGCACAGCCATATAACAATAAAACTATTTAACCATATTTAATTATGTCCAGGTACTTAGCTTTAAATAATTTTAATCAAAGCGAATAGCCTTAATTGGACGAATCCTACCGATAAAAGTTGCTGGAATAAGTAAGATAAATAAAATTAAAAAGAAGATAATCAAATTTAGCTTGACAATAGTGGGCCAGTTCCAGTCAATGGGTACCGTATTCATGTAATAGTTTTCTGGGTCAAGTGGGATTATTTTGAAATAGTACTGGAGCGCGCAAATGCCTAAACCTACCAAATTGCCAATGATCATTCCTCTGAGTACCAGGCGAATACCACGAACTAAAAATATGCTTTTGATTTGAAAATTAGAAGCTCCAATGGCTTTCAATATGCCAATCATATTTACTCTTTCCATAACCATAATCAGAAAAATGGAAATCATATTAAAGCAAGCCACAATTAAAATTAGCCAAAGAAAAATTTCTACGTTGGTATCTACTAAGCTTAACCAGTCAAAAAACTCTTGGTATTTGGTTCGGGTAGATTCTTGGTGCATGTTGTAGTCTAGTTGTTCAAATACCTCTTTTTGAACGGTGTCTAATTGGTTAAAATCTTTGATGAATATTTCATATCCGCCTACTAGCGTATCGGCCCATTGGTTGAGGTATTGAGTCAGCCTGAGATCGCTGATGACAAACTTTTCATCAAACTCATCCATACCTGATTCATAAATACCTACAATGGCTAACTTCTGAATGCGGGGAGGGTCTTGTACAAAATACACAAACACACTATCGTTGACTTCAAGGTGCAGCTTGTTGGCAATTTTCTTACTAATGACCAGTTCTTTGGAAAAACGTTTGCGTGAAAAGTTTACAAAACGCCCTTTGATCATATTATCACTAAACTTGCTTAGGTCATAATCTTTATTAACTCCCTTAAGCAAAACACCCATCACTTCGTCAGCAGTTTTAAAAATCCCCGGTTTAATGCTAAAAGCCTGGATAGTCTCTACATTGGGAAGTATCTGCTTATAATTGTTGTATAAATTACTATTGATACTGATGGGTTTTTCTTCATATGAACTACCATTGTTGAACTGAGTAACCTGAATGTGACCTACAAAGCTAAAAACTTTGTCATGAATGGCATTACGAAAGCCCTCTAATACTCCAAATGCCACAATGATAATAGCCAACCCAATACTAATACTGGCAATGGCGATACGGGTAATAATACTTGAGAATGCGCGATTCTTATTGTGAGACAAACGACTTGAGATAAAGCTATAAAGCCAACTATCATAGGTCAAGTTTTTAAAGAAATTATGTGGGCGTTTTCTTTTCAAATTCCTGTGGTTTTTAAAATCATTGTGAGCCAATGCTTTGGATAAAAAGTTAAGTCAACCAAAAAACTCACAGGATTTTTCGTGAGGTAAGAAGAATAAAAAAAATGCTCAACCATCATTTTAGAAGGTAAATAATATAAGAACTTTAGTCAAAGCGAATAGCCTTAATCGGGCGAATGCTACCGATAAAAGTTGCTGGGATAAGTAGGATAAACAAGATTAAAAAGAAGATAATTAGATTTAGATTAATAATGACGGGCCAGTTCCAATCTATGGGTACTGTATTCATATAATAATTTTCTGGATCAAGCGGGATTATTTTGAAATAATACTGGAGTGCACACACGCCTAACCCTACTAAATTGCCAATGATCATTCCTCTGAGTACCAGGCGAATACCTCGCACCAGAAAGATACTTTTTATCTGAAAATTAGAGGCCCCAATGGCTTTTAGTATACCAATCATATTGACCCGCTCCATAATCATGATCAGAAAAATAGAAATCATATTAAAGCAAGCCACAATCAAGATTAGCCAAAGAAAGATGGCGACATTGGTATCCAGCAAAATCAACCAGTCGAATATTTCTTCGTATTTGCGAGGAGTTGTTTGCATTTGCATGTCAAACTCCATGCGTTCATACACCTCTTTTTGAACCGTATCCAGTTGATTAAAATCTTTGATGAATATTTCATAACCTCCTACCAGCGTATCGCCCCATTGGTTGAGGTATTGGGTAAGCCGAAGGTCACTGATGACAAACTTTTCGTCAAACTCTTCCATGCCCGATTCATAAATACCTACAATGGCTAGTTTTTGAATACGAGGAGGATCTTGTACAAAATATACAAATACACTATCGTTGACTTTAAGGTGCAGCTTGTTGGCAATTTTTTTACTAATGACCAGTTCTTTGGAAAAACGTTTGCGCGAAAAATTTATAAAACGTCCTTCAATCATGTTATTGCTAAACTTGCTCAGGTCATAATCTTTATCAACTCCCTTGAGTAAAACGCCCATCACTTCGTCGGCAGTTTTAAAAATCCCCGGTTTAATACTAAAGGCCTGGACAGTTTCTACATTGGGCAGTATTTGCTTATAGTCTTTGTAGAGGGGAGTATTGGTGCTGATAGGTTTTTCTTCGTAAGAATTGCCACTGTTAAACTGAGTGACCTGAATATGCCCTACAAAGCTAAAAATCTTGTCATGAATGGTGTTACGAAATCCTTCTAATATACCAAATGCCACAATGATAATAGCCAAACCAATGCTAATACTGGCAATGGCAATGCGGGTAATGATGCTCGAGAACGCCAGATTTTTGCTATTGGATAAGCGACTAGAGACAAAATTATAGAGCCAACTATTGTAAGAAAGGCTTTTAAAAAAACTGCGATCGTTATTTTTTTTCAAAATCTTATTGCTAATCTTGGGCACATGATATTAAAAGTCAAAATGACTTTACGATACCAAAACGCTTGAGTTAATCAACAAGCAAAATTAACTGAATATTTGAAATCCATGTATAAAACCTATTTGAAAGTTAAGGAAATTGTTGCTATCCAGTATTCATCAACCATAAGCAGCTGTTTTCCAAGTGTTTTTATCCTGTTTTTGTTGCTTGGCAGTAAAGGAACTACGCTTGCTCAATCCAAAGCAGATTCGAAGCAAATGATGGTAGGAGCAGCTCAAATTTCGGCTTATTTACCTCTTATTCAGACAAAAAAAGTTGCAATGGTCGTGAATCAAACATCTACCATTGGGAAAACCCACTTGGTAGATAGCTTAATGGCCTTAAAAGTACCTATCCAAAAGGTATTTGCTCCTGAGCATGGTTTTAGAGGCAAAGCCGATGCGGGAGAACACGTGAAAAACTCTCGCGATACCAAAACTAACCTGCCAATTATCTCTCTCTATGGCAAAAACAAAAAGCCTTCACCCCAACAATTAGCCAATGTCGACTTGGTGATTTTTGACATTCAGGACGTGGGCACTCGGTTTTATACCTACATCAGTACAATGCATTTGGTGATGGAAGCTTGTGCCGAAAATAATAAACAGGTCCTTATCCTGGACCGCCCCAATCCTAATGGACATTATGTAGCAGGCCCAATGCTAGACAAGCGACTGAAATCTTTTGTAGGAATGCACCCCATCCCGATTGTGCATGGACTCACAGTAGGAGAGTTAGCGTTAATGATCAACAATGAGGGGTGGCTTAAGAACAAAAAACGTTGCGATTTGTCGGTAATAAGAGTGAAAAATTATACCCACCAAACGCCTTATGTGTTACCTGTAAAACCTTCCCCAAATTTACCCACTGACTTATCCATTAAGCTTTATCCTAGTTTGTGTTTGTTTGAGGGTACCCAAATAAGTGTAGGACGAGGCACTTATTCGCCTTTTCAGATGATTGGTTTTCCTAATAAAAAGTTTGGCAAGTTTAAATTCAAACCCAAAAGCATTGTAGGAATGTCGAAGTACCCCAAGTATCAAAACAAGCAATGTTATGGGATCGACTTTAGGCCTCAGGCAAATCAAGCATTGATCAAAGGATTTTCGTTGAAATATTTGATTGAATATCATAAAAAATATCAAGCATATGCAGCAAGCAAAAAGCCGTTTTTTAATGGTTATTTTAATACCTTGGTGGGTAATTATACCTTACAACAAAAAATAAGCAATGGTTGGACTGAAGCGGCTATTGTGAAATCCTGGCAAAAAGACTTGAATGATTACAAAGCATTGCGAAGCAGGTATTTGTTGTATGCAGAGTAGTAAAGTTTGATGGGGAAATCATACGAGTTGTGGCAATACAACTCGTATGAGTGTTAGAACTTACGAATAAACACTGGCGATGGCTTCTACTTCTACCAGTGTTTCGGGAGATGCCAAAGAAGCTACTCCAATACCTGTAAGCGAAGGTCTAGAGGTACCCAAATATTGAAAAATAACTGGTTGTAATGCTTCCATATGGTCTGCTACTTCGCCTCGGACGTAAATTTTTACGTGCACAAGGTTTTCTACTGAAGCATTGGAAGCTGCAAGTACTCGATCTAGGTTCGTCAGGGCTTGTTTGAGTTGCTCCTCCATGGTAGTAGCAGTTACCTGAAAATTCTTATCCCAGGCCACCTGCCCTGAGATAAATAGCAAGTTTGATTGGATTTCCTGTACTGCTTGAGACATCCCATTGGCAGAACCATCATAGAGTTCTTCAGGGTTGATTAATTTTTTGTGCATTTTAAACTTTTTTGAGGTGATGATTCATCACACGTTTGAAAATATTTTGCACAAAATTCTCTGAGAGCGCATAGATTTCTTTTTACATATGTTAAAAAGCGTGAGGGTGTATTTACTGAACCTAGGGTACCAACTGAGCCCTAATTCGGCTGAGTTGTATTTGACTGACCCCAATGTATGAGGCTATATGTCCCAGACTAACCCGATTCAATATGTTTGGGTATTGGGTTAAGAGACGCATATACCTTTCTTTGGCGGTATACATTTGGAAGGAACGATTACGCTCGCTTTCTTCCAGAAAACATTCTATGGCAATGAAACGGCCAGCACTTTCGATGGTGTGATACTGGGTATATAATTTTTCTAAATCTGAATATTTAATAGCCAGCAATTGACAATCTTCTAACAATTGGATGTTGAAATAACTCTGTTTTTTTGCGTATAAGCTCTGCATATCAGCAATTACATCCCGATCGAAAAAGAATTCGTTTGTTACCTCTTTGCCGTCGTGGTAATAATACATGCGAGCTGCCCCTTGAATAACCCAGTATATATGACGACAAATTTGCCCTTGCCTCAGAATGATTTCATTTTTAGGAAGTTGCAAAGGAGTAGCAATGGTATTTAGGCTTGATTGAGCTTCTTTGGATAGTACACAATATTTCTCGAAAAAGGTTGCAAACGTTTGGGGCATTTTTCAGTGATTAGGGTATGTTTAAATTTTGTCTGTGGAGATCAAAAAGATGCATTGTTAAAAGTCGATACGACTTCTAAAACTAATAGTATCAATTTCTATCAAAATAAATCGTTAGTGTATGATTACCTGTTATTTACGTTATGTAATAGACCCCTATAAGGTACAAGAGTTTGAGGTTTATGCCAAAAAATGGATCCCTTTGGTGAATAAATTTGGCGGGCAACACCTGGGGTATTTTCTACCACACGAAGGAACCAATAACATTGCAGTGGCTTTGTTTAGTTTTGAATCCTTGGCCGCTTATGAAAAGTACCGGATCGATAGTATGCAAGACCCTGCTTGCCAAGAAGCCTATGAGTATGCCATTCAAACCAAATGTATTGTGAGTTATGAACGTTCTTTTATGCGCCCAGTGATGGAGTAATGCCAAACCTTTGAGAAAACCCGTACACCCAAAACGGGCCAGAGGCCCTATGATAATTGCCGCTCGCCTCAAGGCAAGCGACGAATATTTCTCGCTCGGCTCTAGCCGAGTGAATGATATTAGGAGGCTTCCAGCTGTATACTTGTACAGATTATTGTAGTGGATTAGTATAATAATAAAAAAGCCCAAGCCTTATAGATCAAGGTTTGGGCTTTTTTAACTACACAATAGGAAGTCGCCTCGACTTTTAGGATGTTGATAAAAATGAGTTGTTTATAATTCATTATTAAAAGTCGAGATGACTTCCAGGTTTAATTTTTGGCTTTAAAGATGACCTGATAATTCTTACCATAAGAGTTATAGTCCAACACCAGAGTATTTGCATTTGCCTTGTGTATAATGCCTTTGCGAGATAAGAAACCACAGCTCAATATATCGTATCTTAACCAATGGGTAGGAGGGGCTAAACGGCGTTCTTGCTTCAACGTTTTCCTTTCCTCTTCAGTAATCAATAGAGCCTTTAAAGGTTTGCCTTTGAGTTTTAGTACCATTTTCTGATCATCGAAAAAAGAGCGGTGTTTGGGAGTTTTTCCGTTCTGATCAAACTCTTGGTGGTATACCCAGGTTTTTCCATTTAGTTCAAAGTTCATCATCTGTTTGTATTGCTCATCCGTGAGTTTTTTTCCTTGGGCAAAAGCAACAGTGCCTGCAAAAAATAGGGCAACAATAAGTGAGAATGTTTTTGTGTTCATGGTGTGAATCGGTTTTTGGTGGTTTTACTTGCTAGACAAACCAAACTGAAAAAAGGAGGAGGAAAAATCGATTTTTTAGCGATTACTACTCCTTTTTAGGTTTTTACCTGTCTTCGTAGAAAGCACTCTATAAATAAGCTTACCTAATGTTTTAGTTCAAAATACTAGGTAGGCCTAATCAAAAACAATAAAAACCTATGAAGACACGAAATCTAATGATCGTGGCAACGCTGATATGCATTTGCCTGATCGCCTACTGGTATCGACCTGCCAATACCACTGAAAACAATCTCCCACAAAAAAAACAAGCACAAATTTTTAAAAAAGTAGCCTACACTACCTCCGAAGCACCCGATAAAAATGGATTGGGGACTTACGCAGGAACGGCCTCTTTTATCCTGAAAGGGATTGATTGGCTGGCCGAATCTCAGTTTGAAAACGGGGGTTGGGGAGCAGGCAGCAACAACCGACAACACATCCGTGACCCTAAAGCAGTAAAGGTTGATCCAGGAACTACTGCTTTTGCGGCGATGGCATTGCTTCGGGCAGGCAATACCCTCAAAAGAGGCAAACACAGCGGAAACCTTAAAAAAGCCTTGATGTACTTGCTCCAACTAATAGAAGAATATCCAGAAGAAGGCCCAAAAATCACCAACATTACTGGAACTCAGCCACAGGTAAAACTAGGACGAAACATTGACGCTTCTTTGTGTGCGCAGTTTTTGATGCGTATTAAGCCTCATACTAGAGGAAAATTGGCCAAAAGAGTAGACAAGAGCTTGGGTAAGTGTTTAGTGAAAATTCAAGGTTCTTTAGCCAAGGATGGCAGCATTCGTGGTGGGGGATGGGCTCCAGTGTTACAATCTGCTATGGCCAACAACACCCTGGAAATGGCTTATGATGCTGGATTAAAAGTAGATAAAAAAGCTTTGGAACGTTCCAGAGATTATCAAAAGAAAATCGGCAGCAAAGGAAAGAGCAAGGGTGGCCCTGTGAGTACTTTTGGTAGAAAAGGAATGATGGCTACGCCTACCTATAGCGCAGGTGATGCGGGAGTGGCCTTATACTCAATTTCCAGTAATCAGCGTGCGACGGCTAAAGAGGCTAAAAAAGCGGAGAAGATTATTAAAGCTGCTATTCGCAAAGGAAAGCTGAATAAAGATGCTAAAATAAATGCTGATAACCTAAGCAAGGTGATGGACAGTGAAGATGATGCCAGGAAGCTATCACAAGCTTATGAACAAAACGAAGCTACTTACAAACGCCTACAGAACAAACAAGTATTGGCAGGTTTTGGCAACAATGGAGGGGAAGAGTTTTTGAGCTATATGATGACCAGCGAGTCGATGGTGATTAATGGGGGAGAGAAGTTTGATAAATGGCAAACGAAGATGCTGGAGAGATTAGAAAAAATTCAAAACCCTAATGGAAGCTGGAGTGGACATCACTGTATTACCAGCCCGGTATTTTGTACGGCTGCGGTAGTTTTAACCCTTACTGTAGAAAAAGACAAAGACATGTTGGTAAAAGAACGCAAGAAGGATTAAGCATACGAGCACTCATATACAAACCCAGAGAAAACGATTTCTTTGGGTTTTTTATTGGCTTCAGGTTTCCTCTAATTATCTTAACCAATCAAACCTAACTTCTTATTTGATGAAAAAAATATACCTTTTATGCAGTCTGGTTTTTCTGATGGCTTGCCAAACCCAACAAGAAAAGACTTTTACCAAGGCAGAAAGCCTCTTGCGTACTACCTGCGATTATTTATGGAATAAACAACATACCGATGGAGGCTGGCATAGTGAGTATCACGGTATTTTACGGGGAGGGCAAGCCTACACACCGTTCATTTTACATGCATTACTCGAGGTTCCTGATAGCATTTATCAAAAGCCTGAGGACAAAGTACAAAAAGGTCTACAGTTTATCAGAGCCAACCTCACCAAACAAGGAATTTTGGGAGTTAAAGACCCAGACATTGTAGAATATCCCAATTATGCGACAGCCTACGCCTTGCGAGTATTGTATAAATATGGCGATCGTACAAAAGATGGGTCTATGATCAAAAAAATGCAGCAATATTTGGTCAATCAACAGTTTGTGGAAGCCCGAGGAATTGTACCTGAGCATTTGGGCTATGGTGCCTGGGGCTTTGGAGAAACCAATTTACTTAAAGGATATGTAGGGCACCTGGATTTGTCGAATACCCGAAGAGTGCTTCAGGCCTTGCGTGAAACAGGTTATAAAGATGCAAAGCTGTATCAAGCTGCCCAACGCTTTTTACACATTGTACAGCGCCATCCTGCCGATAAACGCCCCCAACCCAATATTGACACAACCACTCAAAAAGCTACTTTTTACGATGGAGGCTTTTATTATTCCCCCATTATACTGGCCACCAACAAAGCCAAGCAAGCACCAGCCACTGATAAATACCACGCTTATTTTCGCAGCTATGCTACTGCTACTTGCGACGGAGTACTAAGCCTGATTGCTTCGGGTAGGCCATTAACAAGCGAAGAGGTAACCGCAGCGAAAAAGTGGTTGCTCAAATACAGTTCTTTGGATCGCCCTGATGGCATTCCTGCGGATGACAATGAACAATGGGATACAGTGATGATTTATTATCATTTAATGGTGCGAGCTGAGGCTTATTATGCTCTACAACATCAAGGCGATTGGCCAGCTAAAATGACCACATTTTTACTCCAGAATCAGCAAAAGAATGGTAGCTTTTCCAACCCCCATGGTGCCCGCAACAAAGAAGATGATCCTTACCTGGCCAGTACTTGTGCGGTAGTGGTTTTGATGAGTGGATTGAAGTAACAAAAAGTGATACAAAAGTTTAGTAATAAATTCTATGCTACCTCTTACAAATGATTCATCCTTAAGCCTTTTATCATGAGCTTTGCTCACCTACCAGGCACTTTCATTCACAAAGGTTCTATAAAAATGATGGCAACAAGGCCTTCGGAGGTAAAAGTGTTCCCTTTTCTTGTTCTTCCGAAAAATAAAACTCTTTGCAAATCTCAGATTTACAAGGGCCGTCTGGTTTTTGTTGTGCTCACTGGAGTTGGATATGTCCTGCTCCTGTCTAATTGCTACCGCTTTTTTATATTCCGTTAGTTCTTAAACTGATGGAATATTTTAAATCCTGTCCTACCCACATTTTGCTATAGTTGTATTCTAAATGCCTCCAATTATAACCCGAATTACCCCTCTTTTTCTAAACTCAGGATAAAGGTTTATTTAAAAAAGCAAAAATGTGTATTTCGCTCTATTCTTTTTATGAGAAATGAGGCAAAACTACAGGCTAATATTTTAAAATATTATTCATTTTAAGTTGTAAGGTGTTGATAGTCAGTGTTATAAAAGGTTGACAGATATGCCCAACCTCTTGACAGATATGCCCAAGTGATTTTTTTTCTTTTCCTTTTACTTTGCAGCATTCCTTTCTATTTAGCCTTCAAGGAAATCACTTGATCTTAACTTGAGAAATGAAAAAAATTATCCAAAAAGTAACTTATGCCTTATCAATACTTAAAAGAGATACTTCCCTTCTAAGGCATCCTTTATGGCTTACTTGTTATTTGGTGAGCCTTGTGGCAGGGTATGCCCAAGTACCACCTCCTACAGTAACTGGTGGCAATTCAGGGCAAAACCCTCATAATAGAGTTAAGCCTTGGCGCTTTGGGGGGAATGTATCGGTCTTGCTTGGAGATCCTTTATTGATAGATGCCAGCCCTAGTGTTACTTATAATCCTCAACGCAAAATACGGCTAGGTTTGGGAGTAAATTACCGTTATAGTCTTTTCAAAAAGACAGATTCGATAACCCAGGTATACGGCGGACGAGTTTTTGGCCAATACCAACCGCTTAACTGGTTTTTTGTCTCAGGAGAATTAGAAGGCCTCAATGTTCCAAATACGATTACTGGGCAAACCGAAATTGCCCAAAATAGGATATGGCAATTTTCTCCTCTTTTGGGAGCTGGTATTCGGCTACGACTGCTGCGTCTTCTCGAGGTCAATATAGCACTCATGCGAGATTTTAACTATCGCAAAGGCATTAGTCCTTACCCAAGTCCCTGGCGCTTTCGCTTTGGGTTTTCACTATAATTTTTTCAGAGAATCATACTACTGGTGCTTTCGCAATACCAGTTATTTTAAACATTGATAAACAATGAAACAGATTTTTATTGCCCTAACTTTAGGGTGGTTACCTATTACCTTATTTGCTCAGCAGTCTCGTAACTTGCTAAATGCCAAGGAGTTAGGTGTGAAAAAGGTCTATAAATCCTGGCATCGGGCAATGAAAAACCCAGCGCAGGTATATCGCCTTGATTTGTCCAACCAAAAGCTAGGGCAAATTTCCCGCAATATCCATGTATTTACCCGTTTGCAGGAATTACGATTAAGTCATAATCAACTCGAAACACTCTCCGACGAACTTACGGCATTGCCACATTTGCAAATTTTAGATGTAAGTCATAATAAGCTTACTGAGCTACCTGATTTTATTCAAAAGCTCAAAAGCTTGCATACCCTTAAGCTTGCCCATAATCAAATCAGCCAACTTCCTGAAGCATTGGCCGACCTTACTCAACTCAAACACTTAGATGTTAGGGCCAATCCGATACAAAAGCTTCCACCCACATTCGGAAACCTAACTAAGTTAAAGACCTTTGATGCTTCGCCTGCCTTAAAGACTGAGTGGCAATTGCTTCGCAAGAAAAACCGCTGGTTTACCAACCTTAAGGAGGCGCTTCAAACCCCGAACCAAGTCTACCGCCTGGAACTGCATGGCGTGCAGGAAGTGCCCGTTCAAGATCTGAAGAAATTCAAGAACCTGGAAGTTTTGAAACTCAATAATAATTCAATCAGGCATTTGCCTCGGGAAATAGGTGATCTAACCTCACTCAAAGAGCTCCATCTTCAAAATAATCTGCTGACAACGGTTCCTGCCGAAGTAAGCAAACTACGCAATTTGGAAGTACTCAACCTGAAAATGAACCGACTGGAATCGTTGCCTCAGGAAGTAAACGATCTAACTTCACTTAGGGAATTAGATTTATATCGCAATCGGTTGCAAAGCTTGCCAATAGGGCTGAACAAGCTAAAATCTTTACAAAAACTGAATCTCTCTTATAACCAACTCAACGCTTTACCCAAAGACTTTGCGGGTTTAGAGAACCTCAAAACTTTGAACCTCAGAAGCAATGCTTTACAACAACTGCCTGAGCCGATAGGAAAACTCAATCAACTCAAAACCTTGTACTTGGGAAATAATCAACTGGCTGAGTTGCCTCAAAGCATAGGTCACCTCAAAAACTTGGAAAAACTGGACTTACAAGCCAATGTTTTGAAAAAACTGCCAGAAAATTTAGGCGATTTGAAAGCGCTTAAAAATTTACAGTTACGCAAGAATCAATTGGAACAACTTCCCAAAAGCCTGGGAAATTTAAAAAACCTGGCAAACCTCGATACTTGGGGCAATGCCTTACAAAATTTACCCAAAAGCATTGGAGGGCTTAAAAAACTCAAAAACCTGAATTTGGCTTACAACAAGCTTACCGCGTTGCCTGAGAGTTTGGGCAATTTGGAAAGCCTGGAAAAGCTGAATTTATGGAACAATGGTTCTTTGCTCAAGCTACCCACAAGCCTAGGGCAACTCAAAAATCTGCAAAGTTTTAAAATGCAGTTAGACAAACTCCCCATAGGTGAGCGTAACCTGTTGCAAAACCGCCTCATCACTACCAAAGTGCGGGGTTTGAGGTTTTAACTCGCGAGTAATAAAAGTAAGTAAAATACAAATTAATTAAGTGTAAATAATGATGAATACTATGTTAATCCAATACCGAAAGTTTCTTTATCGATGCTGGCATTTACTTGCCTTGATAAGTGGTCCGGTGCTTATGCTACAAGCTCAAGACCGCCTGGATGTGGTACCACCAGCGCCCGAACCAGCTGCATTAGGCAAATATGTAGACATACCCGTAAGCCAAAGTAGTGGTTCTGCCCAAATAAGCATTCCATTGACTGCCATTCGTGGACGTGAATTATCTGTGCCAGTAAGCTTAAGTTACCATGCGTCTGGCATTAGAGTAGGCGATGTAGCCTCCTGGACAGGCTTGGGGTGGAGCTTGCAAGCTCATGGAGTGGTCAACCGCCAGATAAGAGGCTTACCCGATGACCACTCAAACAATGGCTGGTTTGCGCCAAGCCCGTGGGATCAGACCAAAACCATTGGTGAGTTTGCCCGAGATTATGAATATGTACCCATGGCAGGTGATAATGCTATAGCACGTAACTTGGCATCGGGAGATTATGACAGCGAACCAGACCTTTTCAGCATTCAGTTTCCGGGAGGAGGTGCTCAATTTGTCCTTGATTACAACAAAAAACCTCGTTTTATCAGTCATCAAGATGGTAAAGTGGAGCTGCAAGAGAATGCCCAGGGACAATTTACCGGGTTTATATATACAACTCCCCAAGGTATACGCTATACCTTTGATCAGGCCGTAGTTACTCAGGCTCCTCGAAAACAACTCAGTAACCTCACCATGTACCAATACAATTCCAGCTGGTACCTAAGTAAAATAGAGAATGCCAATCGTACCGATGCGATCCTCTTTACCTATGTGGATATGCAAACTGAACAACGCATGTACAATACTCAAACCAGTTATTGGGAGAAAAATTTGGGTATTGATATCAACAGCATTCAAACCAGCACCAGCCAGATTACTTATAATGCCAAACGATTGGTGAGCATTCAATCAGTCAAGGAAGAGGTAAGGTTCATCACTGCTTCTCAGGAAAGACAGGATCTGGCAGGGGACTATGCACTGTCAGCGATTGAGCATTACAATCGCCAGTCCAATCAATTGTTATATGCCTGGAGCTTGACTCACACCTATGAAGGCACTGGTAATGAGGAAAATAAACGAATGTATTTGACCAGTGTACAACAAAAAGGGTTGAATAACACCAGCATACCCCCTTATACCTTTGAGTATCACCCTTTCCCTAACAACTATTCCAGGGTAATGGGCGGGCGCGATTGGTGGGGCTTTTGTAATGGCGTGCCAAGCACTGGTTTGCCCAAAATGACCTTGCTGGTTCCAGATCCGGCAGACCCAAATAAATTTATTAGTAAAAAAGTAGGTAATGCTTCGTTTGAAGTAGATCCTGCCTGGGTAAAAGCGGGAAGCCTTCGTAAAATCACCTACCCTACGGGGGGGTATCGTGTTCTGGAGTATGAATCCAATCAATATGAACAAAAACAGTCATTCGTTGAAGGGACTGGCCAATTGGCTTATGCTACTCCTGTAACTTTACAACAGCAGTATCAAAAGAAATTTGGCAACTATCAAATCAAATTGCATAGCACCGTATTGTCCATTCATCGAGACGAGGCAGCTACGTCAGGCGTTTGGGAAAAAGAAACTACTTTTAGAGTAGTATCACCGCAAGGAGTATCTATACCTGTTAAGCTCGATGCTCAACTTACGGGAGATTTAGGGTTGAATGGAAGTCAAACCAGCGTTGTAGTTTCGGGTACAGGTACCATTGGTCAAATACGAAAGTTTACTCTACAAGACCACGGTACCGCTTGGGTAAACTTGCCATCAGGCTTATATACCGTAAAAGTAACAATCGATCAAAATGATACCAGTCCTTTGGTAGAAGCCATTGCCACCATAGAAGTACCCGTGCCTACTACCGATAAAAAGATAGGCGGAGGGATTCGTATTTTTCAAATACGCGAATATGCTACTGCCAATGCTTTGCCAAAGGTGATGAATTACCAATATCAGGAGAAGGCCAACCCACATATATCGAGTGGCACTTTATTGAACCAACCCGTACACGCTTATGTGCAAGCAAGTGGTGGCCTAGCTCCTTTTTGTCAAGCTGGTGCTGGCGACATTCCCACTAATTCAGAGTGTTATCGACAGGTGGTGCTTAATAACCAAAGTGCTTTTTCTGGCGTTCCTCCAGCCATTGTGTATTATCAGGCCGTGAAAGTGAGCGAAGGGTTTAAAGGTGAAAATGGCTATACCTGGTATACTTATTTGCCTTATGCCCCTCAAGCCCAGCCAGAAGCCAAAGGAGGATCACCTTTGTATTTTCCTTTTCCCAAGGTAGGGAATGCCTCCTGGCAATCAGGTCTATTATTGCGCAAAGAAGTTTACAATGCGGATAATCAGTTGGTGTTAAAATCACAAAACGAGTATGAAAAGGTGTACCAAGAGGCTCCAGTGGGTTATAAAATGGCCTACCGAAGTTACCCATTGTCTACTCAGGGAGGACATGTAGTAGGTAATAATCAACTCTTTTTTAAATATGGGAACGAAGATTTTATAGGGTATGCCCGATTAAAAAAGACCACCACCCAACAGTATGATGACAAAGCTGTAGCTTATCTGGAAAATACCCAGCAGTTTTTTTATGACAATGCCGACTACCCCACCTTACAAAATCGCACTATCAAGACTGATAGCAAAGGGGATATTTATGAGCAGCAAACGTTATTTGCCCAGGATTTACCTAATTCGTCCGTTTATGCATTGATGAAAGTTCAGTTGTTGGATAAGCACATGTTGCACATACCCATAGAACAACGCACCTTTTTGCAAAGAGGGCAAAGTAAATGGCTTATTGCTGGTCAAAAAACGCAGTTTGCAATGTATCATACTAATTTACTGCTACCTCATAGTGAATGGAAGGTTGAGACGAGTTCCCCTATAACTGCTACTAGCTTCCTGGCTAATCCTGATTTATATTATCAAAAAAAGATGACTTTCCTGGAATATACGCCACAGGAACGTTTGGGAAGTTATTTCTTGGAAGACCAATCTCCAGTAAGCCTCTTATGGGGTCAGGAAGGTATATACCTACAAGCCAAAGCCGATAATGCCGCCTCGAACACTATATATTACCAAGGTTTTGAAGAAAGTCAGGGAAACACTGGTGATGCCAAAACTGGAAGTCAGGCTTTCAGCGGAAGTTTTACCACAACTGTGCCTTTGCCTGCCAATAAGTACCAGTTAAGCTACTGGCAAAAAAATGGTGGACAATGGACTTTGCAAAAACAAAGCTTTACCCATAGTGGCGGCAATTATAACCTTGACTTAAGTGGGCACATCGATGAAGTGAGAATTCATCCTGCTGCTGCTCAAATGAGCACTTATAGCTACTTACCCGATGGCAGGCTCCACTCGACCAATGATCTCAACAGTCGTAGCCAATATTACCAATACGATGACTTAGGGCGACTACAGTACCTGAAAGACTATCAGGGGAATTATTTAAAGCATTGGGATTATCAATATTTAAAAGACTAACAATAAAATAAGTAACAAATACACTGATGAAAAATTTTATAGCTTTTTGCCTCGTTTTATTGAGCATATTGGGAAGCGTTCAGGCAACCCAGGCCCAATTTGGTTTTGGCTTTGGTTGTCCAGTACAAGCACCTTCTCAGACCACGGATGCCTCCCGAAGCGGGCCAGGCTGGGTAACCTTGAGTGCTTCACTCACTGGCACCAATGGAGATCGTTTGTACTGGTATACCAAGCCTACGGGCGGTATCGGACAAAGAGGGTCTACCTACCAGGTATATGTAACCCAAACCACGACATTTTATGTAGCAGCCAGTAATGGCCTATGTGAATCAGAATTTCGGGCACCCGTAACGGCTACCATCACGAGCAATCAACCGTTGCCTGCTCCTCAGGTCAATTCAGCGGGACCCATCGAGGTATGTGAGGTAGGAGTGGTTACCATCAATCAGGTAACGCCTGGAACAGGGGCTACTACCTTGCGGTGGTACAACAGCATAAGCGGTGGCACGCCTTTGGCCACCGGACTCACTTATAATTACAATGCCAATAGCGTAGGTTCACATTATTTATATGTCACCTCTTATAATGGCTCACCCAGCACCGAAAGTGCCCGGGAGTTGGTAGCCATCAATGTATTGGCTCAATTACCTACGCCCACGATTACCCGACAGCATACGATCAATTGTGGGCAAAGTTTAACATTGAGCCCTACAGGGGCCAGCAGTAGCGAAACTTATCGCTGGTACATAGGTAACAATGCACCATTAGAACAAGCGAGTTATACCACTCCGGTGCTTGGCCAGAACACTAGTTATCAGGTAAGTATCTATAATCCTAACACAGGTTGTGAAAGCCCCAAAGCGACCATTCAAATTGATGTACAGGGCTTGCCTATCCCAGTATTGAGCACCACTATTCCCATTACGGCGCAGGCCGGAAGTACACTCACCTTAACTGCTACGCCTGGCGCAGGAGGCAACGGAGTACGATGGGAAGACAGCCAGGGAAACAGCCACCAGGGAAACAGTTGGGATTACACTTTTAACAACACCAATCCAGGCGTGAGCGAAAATGTGGTCATTCGGGCTTATACTACCCAATCAGGTACCAGTTGCCAGAGCAGCCCAGTAGTACATACCGTTCAGGTGTTGCCCAATCCAGTGAGTGCCACTCCTCCTGCTTTAGTGGCTCGTTTTGGCCCAGGAGAAGTATTCATTCCAGTAGGGTGCCAGGGAAGTTGTTTGTTTCAATGGAAACATGTATCCAGTGGCAAAGTAATGTATACCACCAATGAGGGATTACATTGGTATGTGGCCCAGGATGATGCAATTACTTTTATCCCTCAGGGCAATGCCACTAATCAATCTGTTACCACGATCAAAGTATATGATCTTCCTCGTATTGGAGAAGCAAACGCGACATTGCTGAAGGTACTTAATGTCAATGAATATTCTGGGGCCAGCGTACAATGGCAAAAAGAAGGTACTGCTATTCCAGGAGCCACTGCCTGGAATTATGCTCCTACTGGCCCTGGTATTTATACGGTGCAGGTAACTATGAATGGGGTAAGTGGGGTTTCAGCACCCTACCGGGTAGGTATTCCGGTAGAGCATGCCAAAAAGAACCTGATTGTAGAAGAAACTTTTCGGGTACCCGTCAATCAGGTCACCCAATTGGACGCTTTGTCGGTAGTGGCGGGCGAAAAACTCAAGAAAATACAATTCTTGGATGGCATGGGCAAGCCTCTACAATCTTTAGAAGTGCAGGCCTCTCCCTTGCAACGGGATATTGTGCAACCCATTTCCTACGATCATTTAGGACGCTCAAAAATGAAGCACTTGCCTTATACCGATGGAAATGCACCAGGGAGCTACCAAACCAATGTGCTCACCAAGCAAGCCAGTTTTTATAATACAGCGCAAGGAGTAGCCCACAGTGCCCATCCTTATACCTTGACTCAATCCGAAGCTTCTCCTTTGAACAGAGTGACACATGAATATGCTCAAGGGGAAAACTGGGTAGGTGCAGGCAAGGGCGTAGTTACTCACCACGAAGTGAATCCAGCCAGCCAAATCCGGCAGTTAGGGGTAAACAATCCTGGTACTACACCCAGTTTGGAAACCCATGCAGGAAATTCAGGGAATGAATACTACGCCCCAGGAGAGTTGATCTTGACTCGGATAACCGATGAAGATGGTAAAATAGTTGAAGAGTATAAAAATAAGTTGGACCAAGTAGTCTTAAAAAGAGCCAAAGTAGATGCCACTACCTGGGCCGAAACCTATATTGTACACGATGATTTTGGTAGAGTAGGCTTTGTACTACCTCCTGAGGCCACCAAACTACTCAAGCAAAATAATTGGAGTCTTGATGCCACTACCTTGACCAAACTGACGCGCGTATGGTTCCAATACAAGTATGATGCTCGTGGACGAATGATTGAGAAGCACATTCCTGGAGCTGGAAAAACCGAAATGGTTTATGACCAACGTGATCGCTTGGTACTGGCTCAGGATGCGAAACAACGTACCCGCAACGAGTGGGCTTTTAGTAAGTATGATGCTTTGGATCGCCCAGTGATCACAGGCTTGTATACCAATGCAAGTAGCCGAGCTACTTTACAAGCCAATTTGGAGGCAAATTTTGATCAAACGGGTTATAAAGCCTTTGAACAATTTGACCTGAGTCAAACAACTAGTCACTATTATACCAATCAAAGTTTCCCAACTAATGGGTTAGATACTCATTCGGTGACTTATTACGATAATTATGCCTGGAAAAACGGCAGCACTGCATATGATTATCAGACCACTTACCAAGCCTTGGCCACTGACCCACTTACCCAAGATGTAGTAGGCCAGGTTACGGCCAGCAAGGTGAAAGTGCTCAATGCTCAGGCAAGTACAGCCACTTATTTGATGACGGTGAGCTACTACGATGCTCGAGGGCGGGTAATACAAACCATTGGTGACAATTACCAGGGAGGCCAAGACGTGAACACGACGCAATACGCCTTTGATGGACAGGTGTTGCAAATTGTGACGAAACACAGTGTGGCAAGCCCCAATCGTACTTACCACGTGTATCAATGGAGCGAATATGACCATACTACCCGAGTAAAAGCTACCTATCAGGAAGTAGTAGCCTCGGCAAGTTTTACTTATAAAGATTTGGTTACTGCCAAAGCTACGCCTACCGTAGAAAAACTCAGCGAAGTGGTCTATAATGAACTAGGGCAAGTATTCAGCAAAAAGCTGGGAGAGATTACTACAAATACAGGTGGATTAGGAGGACCTCAGAATGCTCCTTTGCAAACCCTGAACTATCGCTATAACATCCGAGGCTGGATGACCCATTTGAACGATGCTACTTTGAGTACCCAAAGCACGGACAATGACATTTTCGGCTTTGAGCTAAAATACGCCCAGGGAGGAGCCAATGCTTACCTCAATGGCAATATTGCCCAAATGGCGTGGAAAAGTAGTCTGGACGGCATCCAGCGCCAGTATGATTATAGCTACGATGGACTCAATCGCTTGACGGCCGCGGATTATTCGGACAAAGATGTGAGTACTACTGGCTTGGCCAAGCCTAATTTTGATGTGCAAAACATTACCTATGATTTGAACGGCAATATTTTGACCTTGCATCGTTACGGCTTGCAAAAACAAACCACCGATTTGCAAAAAACCTTTGGGATGATTGACCAACTGGCCTATAGTTACCAGGGGAATCAGTTGTTGGGAGTAGATGATGCCACCAATGCTACCACAGTCACCGGCATTGCCAAAGATTTTAGAGATGGGCACAAATATGCCACCCAAGGGCAAGAATACTTCTACGATGACAATGGCAACCTGACCCAGGACAAGAACAAAAACATCGAGAGTATTGTCTACAATCATTTGAATCTACCGACCGAAATTGCCTTTACGGGTAACCGTAGCATTCGCTATGTGTACGATGCGGCAGGGATTAAACTGCAAAAAACGGTGGATGATGCTGGAACACTGACGACTACTGACTATTTGGGGAACTTTATTTATGAAAATGATGAATTGCAGTTTTTGCATACTGCCGAAGGACGCATATTAGCCCCTGGGCACTTGGGTGACAACCCAGACTTTGTATATGAATACCATTACAAAGATCACTTGGGGAATTTAAGAGTGGCTTTCCGGGAAGGAACCACCAGCACTACTCAAGCTACTATGGAAGATCGTCAGGTAGATTTGCAGCAAGGCTTTGCTTATGAACCCGGAGTACGGGCCAGCAAACCTTTTGGAGGAGGACATGCCGCCAAACTAGGCAAAGAAACCCAATTACTGGGTCCCTGGAAAACCCTGCGAGTAACCAAAGGCGACCAGGTATCGGCCGAAGTATATACTTTTATTCACGGAACTCCCAGAAAGGGATGGGCTTCTCCTATTCAGGTATTTGTGGCGAATCTGGCCAATGTCTATAACCAAAACGGGGAAACTAATATTAACAACCCTAACCTGTTACAGTTAGGCGTGAGTTTTTCACCCAATGGGCAAAACAATCAATCGCCAAACTTACCTGTAGCCTATTTGCGGTACGTGTTTTATAATGAAGAGGGGGTACCTGCCAAAAGTGGGAGATTTTTTGTAAGTATGTCGGCCCAGGATGGCTGGGAGCGACTTCATTTTGACTTTGAGGTACCCGAAAACGGCACCTTACAAATCTACACTGCCAACGAGACCGAAACAGTCAATGTGTGGTTTGATGATTTGAAGGTAACTTTTACCCCTCAACTCATTGTGCAAGAAAACCACTATTATCCATTTGGGATGAACCTGGCGGGCATTGAGAAGCAGGGAAGACCAGAGCATTTGTTCCAGTATAATGGCAAAGAAAAGCAAGGAGATTTTGGATTGAACTGGATAGATTATGGCGCGAGGAATTATGATGCAGTAGTAGGAAGATGGTTTGGGGTTGATCCTTTGGCAGAAAAGTATTATGATACCTCTCCTTATGTGTATGTAGCCAATATGCCTTTGAGAGCCATTGATCCAGACGGAAGATCATTGACATTGGTAGGAGAACGAACCCATCAGCAGACATTGGTTAATAATGCCAATGAAGGGATTGGCCAAAAGTTAGTAGTACTTCTTAAATCAGGTAAGGTAGGGATCATGAAGCTAAATGAGAAACAATTTGCTAAACTTACAAAAAAGCAGCAAGGAATTTATACAGCGTTTTTCAATGCAATAACAGACGGAGAGGATCATCAAATAAAAGTAGTAAACAACAGTGAAAATACCCTGATTCGAGGATTTGAAGCTAAAGATGATGGTAGTGGAGAGAATATTCGGACACTTGATATTGGGGATATCGAAAAATTTGGAACCGGTAATGAAGCAATCGACAAACATACAGTATTAGCTTATGAACTTACGGCACACACAGGCAACTTTTTTGTTGGTATGAATGCTGAAAAGGAGATGACAGGAGGTTATTATCGCTTTGGGGCTTCATCATTTCCATACTATTATCGGCCTACAAAGGATGACAAGGTCCATACCGCTTCGTTTCTGCTGCATGCTACTAATCAGCATACTTATTATTATCACTCTATGCATGGTTTTACTGACACATATAAGCGGATGCGAGTTACACTAAAGTTTAAAAAAGGGAACATTATAAAAGTAACCTACCACCCTTGGCCAACAAAGGAAGACCAAATGAAAAGATAGAATTTTTCCGCTGGCGAAAGCGTCCTCGCTTGTGGTCATTGAATAACAGACCAAACCCAGTCTATCATTTGGACTGGGTTTGGGTTTTTGCAAATAGGTAACTGCACATACTACTAGATATTTTAGCTAAAGTTGGCCGTGAGGATACGGCCAATACTATTTCCTTAAGGTTTTTTCTGGACTCGCGTAGCAAACCACCATCCCGCAAGCTCGCCCAACATTCCCCGAATGTTGTCGGCTCCTGCTCTCAGGAGGAGACTTCTTCGACTCGAAAAAAGACTTGAAGAGTGTTAAGGAACCAGCATTAGGCCAACGGTTCGACTGCCTTTGTTTCTGTCTCCACAAATGAAAAATGTCTAGTAGTATAGTAACTGCATTAAAATAAAGTCGAGACGCTCTCACTAACAATAAAATAAGTAACAAATACACTGATGAAAAATTTTATAGCTTTTTACCTCATTTTAGTAGGTATATTAGGAAGCGTTCAAGCAACCCAGGCCCAATTTGGTTTCGGCTTTGGCTTTGGTTGCCCGGTACAGGCACCTTCTCAAACCACGGATGCCTCCCGAAGCGGGCCAGGTTGGGTAACCTTGAATGCTTCGCTCACTGGCACCAATGGAGATCGTTTGTACTGGTATACCAAGCCTACGGGTGGTACCGGACAAAGAGGGGCTACCTACCAGGTATATGTAACCCAAACCACGACATTTTATGTAGCGGCCAGTAATGGCCTATGTGAATCAGAATTTCGGGCACCCGTTACGGCCACCATCACGAGCAATCAACCGTTGCCTGCTCCTCAGGTCAATTCGGTGGGACCTATCGAGGTATGTGAGGTAGGAGTGGTTACCATCAATCAGGTAACCCCTGGAACAGGGGCTACTACCTTGCGGTGGTACAATAGTATAAGCGGTGGCACGCCTTTGGCCACCGGACTCACTTATAATTACAATGCCAATAGCGTAGGTTCACATTATTTGTATGTCACCTCTTACAATGGCTCACCCAGCACCGAAAGTGCCCGGGAACTGGTAGCCATCAATGTATTGGCTCAGTTGCCTATCCCAGTATTGAGCACCACTATTCCCATTATGGCGCAGGCGGGAAGTACGCTCACCTTAACTGCTACGCCTGGCACAGGAGGCAATGGGATACGTTGGGAAGACAGCCAGGGGAACAGTCACCAGGGAAACAGCTGGAATTATACTTTTAGCAACGCCAATCCGGGCGTGAGCGAAAATGTGGTCATTCGGACTTATACTGCCCAGTCAGGCACCAGTTGCCAAAGTGCTCCAGTAGCCCATACCGTTCAGGTGTTGCCCAATCCAGTGAGTGCCACTCCTCCTGCTTTGGTGGCTCGTTTTGGCCCGGGAGAAGTATTCATTCCAGTAGAATGCCAGGGAAGTTGCTTGTTTGAATGGAAACACGTACTAAGCGGTAAAGTAATGTATACCACCAATGAGGGATTGCATTGGTACGTGGCTCAGGACGATGCCATTACTTTTATTCCTCAGGACAATGCTACTAATCAATCTGTTACCACGATCAAAGTGTATGACCTTCCGCGCATCGTAGAAGAAAATGCCAAGGCTTTGAAAGTAATCAATGCGGACAAATACTCAGGAGCTACGGTGCAATGGCAAAAAGAGGGCACCGCTATTCCAGGAGCCAATGCCTGGAATTATGTTCTTACTGATCCAGGCATTTATACCGTACAGGTAACCATCAATGGCGTAAGTGGAGTTTCGGCTCCTTACCGAGTAGGTATTCCGGTAGAGCATACCAAAAAGAACCTGATTGTAGAAGAAACTTTTCGGGTACCAGTCAATCAGGTTACTCAATTAAGTAGCTTATCAGTAGTGGCGGGCGAAAAGCTCAAGAGAGTTCAATTTTTGGATGGCATGGGCAAGCCTCTACAATCTTTAGAAGTGCAGGCTTCTCCAATGCAACGGGATATTGTACAACCCATTTCCTACGATCACTTAGGGCGGCCAAGAATAAAGCATTTACCTTATACTGATGGCAACGCACCAGGGAGTTACCGAACCAACGTGCTCGCCAAGCAAGCCAATTTTTATAATACGGCACAAGGAGTGGCTCACAGTGTCCATCCTTATACCTTGGCCCAATACGAAGCTTCTCCTTTGAATAGAATGAAGCAGCAATATGCTCAAGGGGAAAGCTGGGTAGGAGCCAGCAAAGGAATTGCCAATGACTACGAAGTGAATTCCGCAAACCAAATCCGTCGCTTGAGCGTGCAAATCCAAGGGACTACTACTTTGCTGGAGACCCTTGTGGGGAATCAAAATAACGAATACTACGCTCCGGGAGAGTTGATCTTGACTCGGATAACCGATGAAGATGGTAAAATAGTTGAAGAGTATAAAAATAAGCTAGACCAAGTAGTCTTAAAAAGAGCCAAAGTAGATGCCACTACCTGGGCAGAGACTTACTATGTATATGATGATTTTGGCAGAATGGGTTTTGTGCTACCACCCGAAGCTACCAAACTACTAAAGCAAGCCAATTGGGGTCTGAATAGTACCATTATTATCCAATTGCAAAAACTTTGGTTTCAATACAGGTATGATGCTCGAGGGCGAATGATTGAGAAGCACATTCCTGGAGCCGGAAAAACCGAAATGGTTTATGACCAACGTGATCGCTTGGTACTGGCTCAGGATGCGAAACAACGCACTCGCAACGAGTGGGCTTTTACTAAGTACGATGCTTTGGATCGCCCAGTGATCACTGGCTTGTACACCAATGCGAGTAGCCGAGCTACTTTACAAGCCAACTTAGAGGCGAATTTTGGCCAAACTGGTTATAAAGCCTTTGAACAATTTGATCTTGGCCAAACAGCTCATCATTATTACACCAATCAAAGTTTTCCAACTAATGGGTTAGATGTTCATTCGGTGACTTATTATGATAATTATGCCTGGAAAAACGGCAACACTGCATATGATTATCAGACCACTTACCAGGCCTTGGCTACTTACCCACTTACCCATGATGTAGTAGGCCAGGTTACGGCCAGCAAGGTGAAAGTGCTCAATGCTCAGGCAGGTACAGCCACTTATTTGACGACGGTGATTTATTACGACGCCCGAGGACGGGTAGTACAAACTGTTGGCGATAACCACCAGGGAGGCCAAGACGTGAATACCATGCAATATGCGTTTGATGGACGGGTGTTGCAAATTGTGGCGAAACACAGTGTGGCAAGCCCCAATCGTACTTACCACGTGTATCAATGGAGCGAATATGACCACACTACCCGAGTAAAAGCTACCTATCAGGAGGTGGTAGCCTCGGCAAGTTTTACCTACAAAGATTTGGCTACTGCCAAAGCTACGCCTACCGTAGAAAAACTCAGCGAATTGACCTATAACGAATTAGGACAGATGTTGAGCAAAAAGCTAGGAAAAAAAACAGATGGATCACTCCAACCATTACAAACTCTGAACTATAGCTACAATATTCGGGGCTGGATAACCCATTTGAACGATGCCATCCTAAGCACTCAAAGTACGGATGGCGATATTTTCGGCTTTGAGCTAAAATACGCGCAAGGAGGAGCCAATGCTTACCTGAATGGCAACATTGCCCAAATGGCGTGGAAAAGTAGTCTGGACGGCATTCAACGCCAGTATGATTATAGTTACGATGGACTCAATCGCTTGACGGCGGCTGATTATTCGGATAAAGATGTGAGTACTACTGGCTCGGCCAAGCCTAATTTTGATGTGCAAAACATTACTTATGACTTGAATGGAAACATTTTGACCTTGCACCGTTACGGCTTGCAAAAACAAACCACCGATTTGCAAAAAACCTTTGGGCTGATTGACCAATTGGCCTACACCTATCAAGGGAATCAGTTGTTGGGGGTAGATGATGCCACTAATCCGACCACAGTCACAGGCATTGCCAAAGATTTTAGAGATGGGCACAAATATGCTACGCATGGGCAAGAATACTTCTACGATGACAATGGCAACCTGACTCAGGACAAGAACAAAAACATCGAGAGTATTGTCTACAACCATTTGAATTTGCCAACCGAAATTGCCTTTACGGGTAACCGTAGCATTCGCTACCTGTATGACGCAGCAGGGATTAAACTACAAAAAACGGTGGATGATGCCGGAACACTAACAACTACTGATTATTTGGGAGGTTTCGTTTATGAAAACGATGAGTTGCAGTTTTTGCATACTGCCGAAGGGCGCATATTAGCTTCTGGGCAATTGGGTGACAACCCAGACTTTGTGTACGAATACCATTACAAAGATCACTTGGGTAATTTAAGAGTGGCTTTCCGGGAAGGCACCGCCAGTACCACTCAAGCCACCCTGGAGGATCGTCAGGTAGATTTGCAGCAAGGCTTTGCTTATGAACCTGGAGTGAGAGCCAGCAAACCTTTTGGAGGAGGACATGCCGCCAAACTAGGCAAAGAAACCCAATTGTTGGGTCCCTGGAAAACCCTCAAAGTAACCAAAGGCGATCAGGTATCGGCCGAAGTACATACTTTTATTCACGGAACTCCCAGAAAGGGATGGGCTTCTCCTATTCAAGTATTTGTAACCAACTTAGCTAACATCTATAACCAAAACGGAGAAACTGGTATTAACAACCCTAACCTGTTACAATTGGGGGTGAGTTTTTCACCCAATGGACAAGCCAATCAAGCGCCAAACTTACCCGTGGCTTACTTGCGCTATGTGTTTTACAATGAAGAGGGAGTACCCGCCAAAAGCGGAAGATTCTTTGTAAATATGTCGGCCCAGGATGGCTGGGAGCAGCTTCATTTTGACTTTGATGTACCTGAAAACGGCACCTTACAAATCTATACTGCCAACGAGACCGAAGCGGTCAATGTGTGGTTTGATGATTTGCAGGTGACTTTTACTCCTCAACTCATTGTGCAAGAAAACCACTATTATCCATTTGGGATGAACCTGGCCGGAATTGAGAAACAAGGACAACCTGAGCATTTGTTTCAGTACAACGGCAAAGAAAAACAGGAAGAGTTTGGGTTGAATTGGATTGCTTTTGAAGCTAGGGGGCATGATGCGCAATTGGGGCGTTTTCATGGGATTGATCCCAAGTCGGAAGAGTTTAACATGCAATCTCCTTATGTCTATGCGTCTAATAATCCTATCAAGTTTATTGAGGTAAGAGGAGAAAGTGCAAAAGATCCAAGGCATACTAATGTAAATAGCCGCACACATGTATCCTATGCTTACAACGAAGATGGTTCGCATACAATTACATTAACAAAATCGAGCACATATTCCTCTTACAATGATGATAAATCAGAAGTAACTGTAACCACTAATACGACTACTGTTTCCTTAAATTATAAAGTAAAGAGGGGAAAGAGTATAAAAGGGCATATGGGTGGTACAATAATGAGTAAACCAACAATTACTGAAACGAAGACAACTACTGAACAGACTTTCTCATCAGAATTAGAGGGGGATATTTCTATTCCAGGAAGTGATCCTCAGGCAATTGAAAGAAGAAGACCTCTAGGAAAGAAAGTATCGCATACTACTAGTAGACAGCTTAGGTTATCTCAGATGAAGAATAATTCAGAATATGCACTTGCAAGCCATGCACATGACTGGTTTGATGAGTGGACAAGAAATCCAAATAGTAATATAAACGGAACGCCATTGCAACAGGGGTCATCTTGGTATACTGGCTTATTAGTAGGATTAGGTACTAAAGGTATCTTACAAGTAGCGAAAGTTGCAGGTGTATTAAATTGGGCTATTAATATTGCTGCTGGTGGAGGTTTTGCAGCAGGATCATACTATAAATCTAATATACGTGATCACCGTGGAAGGACTGTACGTATTTTTCAACACCGTAGTGAATTCCCAGCCAGAAAAGGCCTCCCACCGCTGATAATCATAGATGATAATAATTAGTAGTCCCCACGTTCTCGCTTGTGACCATCGAGTACCAAACTAAACCCAGTTCATCATTTGAGCTGGGTTTTGGTTTTTGCAAATTTGAGAAAACTCTTTGGATTCACGATCGCCGAATCAACCATAGGGTACATTGACTATTTATATGCTATTGGTACTCAGAAGGAGTAACCCCAAACTGCTTTTTAAAACACTTGTTGAAATAAGATATGTCATTGAAACCCGCTTGAAAGGCCACATCTTCTACTTTGTCCTCGGTTTGCTGAAGTAGTTCCGCTGCTTTTTTAAGTTTAATCGTACGCACAAACTCCATAATCGTCATGTTGGTGAGTGCCTTGAGCTTTCTAAACAAACTGGAATGGCTCATGCCTATTTCCTGACAAAAGAAAGCCACATCAAATGCCGGGTTTCTAAGGTTTTGTTCGACAATTTCGACGGCCTTTTCCAGAAAAGTATCCTCTTTAGATGAAATACCTCTTTTCTTGGGTTTGGTGGCTATCGCTGGTATCGAAATACTTTGCGTGAGTACTTCTCTAAGTCGGTCTCGACGATCCAGCATATTTCTCACCCTCAACAATAATTCTTTGGCACTAAATGGCTTGGTTAAGTAATCGTCCCCGCCAATTTCCAGCCCGGTAATTTTACTCTCAAACGAGCTTTTGGCCGACAGAATGATGATAGGGATATGACTGGTGACTTGGTTTTGCCGCAGTGTTTTTACCAGCTCAAAACCGTCTACCTTAGGCATCATGACATCGCTCACAATCAAATCTGGCACATTTTTGAGCGCCAAATCAATGCCTTCTGCCCCGTTTTTGGCTGATAACACATGGTAGATAGAACTGAGCTCGCTTACAATAAACTCCCTCAGCTCAGGATTGTCTTCTACCACCAATAAGGTGTTTTTTGTGGTATCTGCCATTTGTTCAGGCAAGTCTTGAGTTGCTATGCCTGATGCGGGCACTTGAGGTAGCGAAGGCAGAGCTGAATCAGTGATAGAAGCGTGCGATTCTTTTTGGGTCAAAGGCAACTTTACCGTAAATGATGTTCCTTGAGCAGGCAGGCTCTCTACCTCAATGGTGCCTTCATGCAGCATGACCAGTTCTTTGACCAACGCCAACCCAATACCAGTGCCTTCGTAGGCTCTGGTGCCAGAGTCGTCTACCTGGTAAAAGCGATCAAAGATAAAAGGCTGTTGATGTGTGGGAATACCTGCGCCAGTATCCGAAACCGTAATACTTACCTGGGCATCAACTTGCGTTAAAGTCAGGGTTACTTTACCTTCATCTGGGGTGAACTTCAACGCATTGGATAATAGGTTAAAAAATATTTTTTCTATTTTATCTTCATCAAAGTCACATACAATAGCTGCTTGCTTGGTTTGTAGCTCAAGCTGAATGTTTTTTTGTTGGGCCAATAACTCAAAAGAGTTTAATATCTGACGAAGAAAAGTAGTCAAATTACCAGTAGTAGGCTGTAAAGACATTTTGCCACTGTCTATTTTAGACACATCCATCAATTGATTGATCAGTTTCATCAGTCGGTGGGCGTTGGCTAATATATACTGAGAGTAAGTTTTGATTTTTTTCATTTGTTTGGTCGCTACCAGTAGCTTTTCGGCTGGGCCAATGATCAAAGTGAGGGGTGTTTTGAACTCGTGGGAAATATTGGCAAAAAAACGTGATTTTACCTGATCCATTTCTTTGAGTTGTTCAGCCTGCGAAGCTATTTCTTCTTTTTGTTGCTCTAGTTCATAGGTTCGTTTGGCCACCAGTTTTTCCAGTCTTAGTTTATCCTTTTCAAGTTTTCGGGAACGCCACTTAGCCACCCCATACAACAATCCACCTAAGATTATAGTGTACAAGACAAGCGCCCACCAGGTAAACCAAAATGGAGGAGTTACTTCAAAACGAATACTTTTGACAACTGACCAATTGCTATTGTATTTTTTAGCACGAATCTCAAGAACGTGATCCCCAGTTGGAAACCGATTGTAACTCACAAAGTTGATGGGCGTTTCTTGCCAAGGTTCCCCATTGAGACGGTATTCATAACGTATTCCCTCAGGATGCACAAAACTTAAAGCCTGAAAATACACATCCAGCCTTTGATTGTATTTAAGTACCAACGCTGAGGAAACATTTACTGGTTTTCTATTGACAAGTAACCGATCTATATACAATCGAGGAGGGGCAACGTGTGTCAGTTTTTGACTGATATCTAACATCGATATTCCCTTGCTGGTACCAATCCAAAGTCGTTTACGGTCATCCAAAAACAAGCAGTTAACAGTGGGAGATGCCAAACCAGTTTTATGATTGTAATTAATGAACCTTTGTCTGTCAAAATAAGATAAACCTTTGGGAGTGCCTATCCATACATAGCCATTATGATCTACCAAAATACTGGTGCAATTATTAGAAACAAGGTCATCTTTCGCACTCCATTGCTGTATTTTACCATTTTGATAAAGACAAAGGCCTTCTTTGGTACCAATCCACAGTTCGCCATTTGCCCCTTTGGCTACTGTATTTATAAAATCACTGGCTAAGCCATCTGCGACTTTGAGCGAGTCCAGAAACTCAATCGTGGGTTTTGTCTTTTGTCTATTTTCCTTAAAAGCATATAAACCTTGATTGGTGGCCATCCAATACTTACCCTGATGCTCCAATATTTGCTGAATCAAAAAACCTTTCGCAAAAAAATAATCACGCCAGGCTGACTTCTGACTCATATTTCTGAATGATGCAATACTCAAACGATTATCAACAAAAAACCATTGCTGGTTTTGATGGTCCAGAAAATGCTTTTTTTCTGGCCAGGCACGAATTTGTTTTACTTGCTTATTATCAATTTCAAAAAAGTACCTATTAGATAGATTTGTAACATCTATCAGTGTTAGAATATTACCTGTGGGGCTTAGATAAAGGCTTCGTATTTCAACAATGCTTTTCTTTGGTAGTAAGTATAAGCGCTTAATGGAGTCTTTTTTGAGTTTATATAGTCCGTTAATAGTTCCTATATAAATATTTTTGTACTTATCTTGAACGATGTGTTGGACAAAGCTATTGGTTAACCCTTGTTGTTCGTTGTAATTGCGAAAGGGTGAGTAAGTAATACAGTACAAGCCATCACCATTGGTGGTTACCCATAAGTTGCCTTCTCGATCTACTTCTATATCACTAGGGAGCGCCCTGATATTGTATTTGCTTAATATATTTTCCAAGTGCCCATTTACGAGGTTATAACAATACAACCCCCGTTGATTTAGGTCTTTATCACCAGTCAAAAAATATACTTTATCGTCAATGCCGTATTGGATGCTGTAAATATCTCTAAAGGGCAACCCCTTTGTCCAGGTTTGGGTTTGTCCGTTTTTGTCGATTCTTATTATTTTACCAAAACCACCCAACCAATACCTTTGCTGAGTATCTTGTGAAATGTGATAAATTGTGTCTTTTTTTATTATATCAGGAAAGAAAGGAGTAAATGTAGCATCATCTTGGTATTGCCATACCCCACCTAATGCCTTGAACACAAGCATTTCTCGATCAATATTCAAGTAGGTTTCAAAATGAGAAGAGCTTGAAGCATACTTCATTCTGGAAGCTTCGTTATGGGTGTCATAAATAATAGACGAATCTTTGTTTATATACAATCCATCTTTAGATTTGGGATTAAGAAACTCCCACCCTTTTCCTTTTTTTTGATAAATAAGTAATTGGTGTTTGCCATTAGAAAGGATCATTTTATCCCCTTGAATGTCAATATTTGAAACTCTAAAAAGAGGATAGTCAATTACAGGAGTATCCACGGAGTCGCCTTTAATAGAATTTACGCCTCCTTTCCAACTTCCTACCCAAATTGTTCCCTCTTTGTCTTCGGTTACATCAATAGGATAATTGCTCAACAAACCATCTTTACTACGATATACCTTAAAACGCTTGCCGTCAAAACGCGCCAAGCCATCATCGGTGCAAATCCACAAAAAACCTTTACTGTCTTGCATCAGGTGATAGCCTACATTATGCGGCAAGCCATCATCAGTAGTATAATGCTTGATGTGGGAAAAGTTTTGTGCATAGCCCTTATTCACCCTCCAAACAAGGCAAATAATGATGAACGAAAAATAAATAATTCTCAAATTTGTGTAATTTATAAAGCAGATGCCAACTAATCGTTTAAATCTAAAATAAGTACTCTCTATACTATAAAGCAAATTTTTTTGTTCCCCAAGGTCTTGTAGTAAAGTACTGAAGTAGCTTTAGTAAAACTACTTTTCATAAAAACGACTAAGGAGTAGTAGTCGCGGGCAAAGAATATACGTTTTTTCGGACTAATCTACTAAACTGTTTAGGAGGTTAAACCTCTTATTTTGGTAATAGACTGTGAGTTTGAGAAAATCACCTATTTCTAAAAACTCCTTTTGTTGCAGTTTTTGCAAATGCTGGTTTATTGGGCTCAAAGTATTTACGATGATATAACAAACTAAAATTGAATACTGCTTTTTATTGCTTTAGTACAAGAAGAATCTTGTTGCCATACATTTATCAAGACCTCTCTTTATAAACCTTCAAGATTTCAACAATTCCAATGTTTTTCTATAAGTGAATCGTGTTACAGGTGGTTGTATGGGTAATGTTCCTCCCTGTTTAAAGCTAAACTCCTAATCTTCTTAAATTTTATGTTTTGCGAGAAAAATTTCGAGTTTATAAAACCACCTATTGATCAAAGTTCCTCTGTATTTTTTGCAAATGTTAGTCTATTGAACAGTAGTAATGGGCTTAGTGTCTTTTAATTCGAGATAAGACCACAGCTGAACTTTTTGTTCTTGTTTGAACCCTCAAAATGGTTTTAACATAATTTTACACAGTTTTACATAATCCATTCAAGCAAAGTGAGTCAATATTGTACATTTGAACACTGTCAATAGTTAAGAAATGTACAATGACTACTTATAGAAAGATTTATTATATATTGATTTGGACCACCGCTGTTTTACTTTACGGGTGCCAACTGAAAAACAAAAAACAAAACCAAAATCAGCTTTCAACTGGCAAATTAATACAAACCTCGACGGTTACTACGCAAGCGAATAACTCTGTGGAAACACCAGCAGTTATGTATCGTTCTACAGACCTTGGGGTTACTTGGTCTTCATTTGCTCAAGGAATTCCAGCAAACGCAACACTCAGCGGAATAAAGCAAGATAATAGCAAACTTTATGTCACCACCGACCACCATGGCATTTTTGTATACACCGACGGTCAAATTAATTGGCAACAATTAGGTCCAGACACACTAAAAAACTTAGATATCAATTGTATAGAAATTGAAAAAAATAAATTAGTGATAGGTACTTTACATCAAGGGGTATTAGTGTCCAATGATGGTGGGCGTCATTGGATGCAGGCAAAAATAAACATCAAGCACTCTCCAATTAGAGCATTTATTAAAGCAAAAGGACAATTATATGCGGGAACAGATTCAGGCATTTTTGAATCTAACGATATGGGAAATACCTGGTCTCATCATTTTGGTAAGATGCAAATCCTTGGCTTCACTATATTGAATGATAAAGTTTATGCTGCAACTCAGCATGGGGTGCTTGTTAGCAACGATGATGTGTCGAACTGGAAAAGTATTTATAGTGGTGATGCACTTCATGACATAAGCAATGATGGGGAATACATCTATGCAATGACAATAGGGCAACAATTGTTAAAAACCAAGAATGATGGTGAATCGTGGGAAAATGCTCAAAATGGAATAACCTACCCTACAAATTATTATACCAATGAATTAAAGCATATTGGGTCAAATATTTTTTCGGCACAATGGATAGGTATATATCATTCAATAAATAATGGAAATAGTTGGAAGAAACTTAATGGATTACCAGATTCAACTGCATTTTCAACGCTTGAAATAACTAATTATGGAATTATTACAGGTATATCCATTAGATAGAAGCTTATAAAACAATAAACCCTATTTACGTTTCCTTTTATTACTCAGTTGGTCTTAGACTTATTATACTGGTAAAAGTGTGGTGAGTCCGCACTATCTTTATCGTAGCATAACTTACCAGGATAGAGCGATTATTTTAGAGATTTATTGGAATAATGGTTATCCCCTTTACGATCAATATCAACAGAGCCAAACAATGGCCTCACTAGCGAAATTAATTTTGATTAGAAAGGCGACACTTAAAAGTGAAAACTGATAGTGATGCTGACAACTCGAAAAACAAAACCCCTTGCAAATCTCAGATTTACAAAGGGTTGTCAATTTTTGAGTGTGCTCACGGGGGGATTCGAACCCCCACGCCAGTAATAGGCACTACCCCCTCAAGATAGCGTGTCTACCAATTCCACCACGTGAGCTTGGGTTTGTTTTGATAGGAACGCAAAGGTAGAGAATAATCCCTGTTTGCCAAAAAATAGATGCAAAAAGTGTTAGGATTTATGCTTTGCAAAGAAGGCTTTCACGGTCTCGTGTGGGCGCCCTACAACTGATTCAAAATCAGAATCTACATCAAAATCCCCTTTATGAATCGCCTCATAAATCCCGGAAATAATTTTGCCCAAATACTCTCCTAACTCCTCGATTCTATCTTGCTCATAAGCCTCTACAGTCATAGCTTCGTAAGTAAGGTTTACTCCAAAGGTATCATTGATGATATTGGTAAGTTCTTGTTGAGTAATGGCAGGGCCAGTAAGGTTATAGATTTTGCTGCGGTGCCCTTCGTTGGCAATCATTTGGGCGTATGCCTGGCCAAGTTCTTCACGCGAAGTATAGGCACATTTGGTTTCTCCTGCGCTGTTCGAGATTTTGCCTTCTTGGATATAATGATTGACCGATTCAAAATCAGGTTCAATGTATAGCCCATTGCGACCAATAGTCCAGTCTATATCACTGTTTTCCAGCAAGGTTTCAGTTTCTTGCATCGTTTGTACAATAGGGCTAAAAGTACCCCCTCTAATGCCTCCCGCAATACTGGTAAATACCAGGCGTTTAGCACCTGCTTCTATGGCAGCTTCAATGACATTTTTATGTTGGGCTACTCGCTCATCAGGAGCCGCATTGCTCGATACCAGCAATACCACCTCAGCCCCTTGGTAAGCTTCTATCAACTGGGCTTTATCATTATAATCACCCGCTCGGGTTTCCAGACCCAAGTGGGCGGCTTTTTCAGGAGTACGGGCTACTGCAATTACATTTTCTTTACCCAAAAGTTGTGCGGTAGCCTGGGCAATGGCTCCGCCTAAACCGCCACTGGCGGCATTGATGGCTGCTTTCATAATTTTTTAATCTACTGCCGACTGTCCACTGTCGACGGACAAATAGTTGATAGTACACGCTTGATGGTCCTCCAGGCACATTTGATTGTGTATGAACGACTTTCAATGGCCGACTGTGGACTGTCGACCATCAACTAAATTACTGCAATAATCGAAAAAAATGCATTTTCCTGCCCAATTTTTGTGTTCAGCAAGCCAAATCTATCTTCGTAAATTTTAGGACGGTTTAGTTATGACAAAATATGCCATTATAGTAGCGGGTGGAAGCGGAACCCGTATGAACAATGATACCCCCAAGCAGTTTTTGAAAATCAATGATAAGCCCATTTTGATGCACACCATTGCTCGGTTTTATTTGTATTCGCCATTGACCAAAATTATTGTGGTGTTGCCCAAAAGAGAAATTGATTATTGGCAGCATTTGGTAAGCAAATACAATTTTGACTACGATTATCAAGTGGTAGAAGGAGGGAAGACTCGCTTTCAATCGGTAAAAAAAGGCCTGGATGCGATCACTCCCGACCCTGAAGGTACTGCCTCCGAAATGCAAAGCACCGTGGCCATTCATGATGGGGTAAGGCCCTTGGTACCAGTGAGAACCATTGCATTGAGCTATATGGAAGCCTCCAAAAGTGGAAGTGGTATTGCGGCTATTCCGCTCAAAGATTCCATTCGAACAGTACAAGAAGATGGCCAAACCAAGGCATTGAATCGTGACCAGTTTCGCTTAATGCAGACTCCTCAAACTTTTCAACTAAATGCGATCAAGACCGCTTATGAGATAGAAGAAACTCCAGACCTTACCGATGATGCAACAGTGTTTGAAAGAGCCGGAAACACTATTAACCTGGTAAATGGAGCTTTTGAAAATATCAAAATCACTACCCCCGAAGATTTAATCATTGCCAAAGCCATTTTGGATGAGTCGCGTAAATAATGAAAATACCGGTTGGGAAGAATGTTCCGTGTGTAGTTTGCCTATTCCGGCCTCCAATGCGTGGCAATTTATCAGTGTAGACGATCAGGGCAAGCCCACCAAGGCTTACTATTGCAGAGACAAGGACTTGTGTCATGAGTTTCTGGATTTGCCAATAGACAAGTTGAAACAATGAGTTGTTCTATTACTGACCATTGGTCATTAGTCTGCCAACTATTTTTCTTTCCAATTGGTTATGTGTATATTTAAATGTATAAACAATGGTCTGTTGGCTGTATTGTGGGGTCTCAACTATTTTTGGAGTATTGACCATTGACCATCAATCGTTCATCATTAACAATTCACATAAATGCTCATCAACTTTTTTTACCTCCTGAGAAACAATGGTTTACCTGTAAGTCTTCGCGAACATTTGACTTTAATGGAAGCCCTCAAAAAACGAGTAATTGATTATAACGTAGATGATTTTTATGCTTTAAGCCGCTCTATCCTGGTAAAGCATGAAAAAAACCTTGATAAGTTTGATCAATTATTTGGGTTATTTATGCAGGGGGTACAAAACCAGTCTATCGAAGAGTTGGTCGAAATTCCCAAAGAATGGTTAGACAGTTTGGCTGCGCGAAATTTTACCGAGGAGGAAAAAGCAATGATAGAGGCCATGGGAGGCATTGAAGCTTTGATGGAGCGTTTTCGCCAATTGATGGAAGAGCAACAAGAACGCCACCAGGGCGGGAATAAGTGGATTGGCACGATGGGCACTTCTCCCTTTGGAGCACAAGGCTACAACCCTGAGGGAGTGCGTATTGGACAAAAAGCAAGTCGTAACGGGAGTGCTGCCAAAGTGTGGGACAAACGCGAATATAAAAACCTGGATGATAATGTAGAGTTGAATACCCGAAATATGAAAATGGCCTTGCGTCGTTTGCGAATTTTGACTCGACAAGGTATTCAGGATGAATTGGACATAGATACAACCATTCAGAAAACCTCTAAAAACGGCGGGTGGCTGGATATAGAAATGGTGCCCATTAAGAAGAACAATGTAAAGGTGTTGATCCTGTTTGATATTGGCGGATCAATGGATAGTTACATTCATTTGTGTGAAAAATTCTTCTCCGCAGCCAAGTATGAGTTCAAGCATCTGGAGTTTTATTATTTCCATAACTGCTTGTACGAATACGTTTGGAAAGACAACAAGCGTCGTCATGAAGAGCGTGTACCTACCTACGAAATCTTCAATAAATACAACAAAGACTATAAAGTTATTTTAGTGGGCGATGCTACTATGGGCCCTTACGAAGTAACGGCTCAATACGGTAGTGTAGAGCATTATAACGAAGAATCAGGCCAGGTATGGCTGGAGCGTCTGATAGAAAACTACCCTCATTTTGTTTGGTTGAACCCTACCGACCATAAATATTGGGAATACACTCCATCTATTGAACAAATCAAAGAAATCATGAAAAATCGTATGTATCCATTGACTTTGGATGGTATGACACAGGCAATGAAAGGCTTAAAAGACAAAAAGCTTAAGTTTGAACCCAGTTAATGATTAATGACCACATCAAACAATTATTAACTTCCAGTGATCAGACAAATATAGCTGTAGGTTTTAGCCTACTACTTGGGACGGAAAGAATGTCTGTTGCGAAAGCACTAAAAACCACGATTTCTTGGGTTTGGGAAAGCCAGCAAGTTTATTTAGACGCTAGATATGCGTTATTGAGCAAGCTTGCTGATTTTTCTTACGATGAAGTGATCCATCGCGAAGGAGACATTTTATTTGAACTAAATTTGTTGGGGGTACGTATCACCTATTTTGTAGACAGGAGCTGGCGATATAGATTAGTTTATCGCTACGCATGTGATGAAAAAAAGCCGTATACAGGAACAGTAGTGGATATTTCTGAGGATATAGTACCCAAAGAATGGTTAGATCATTGCTGTAAACATTTCTGTAAAAACCTTTATCAATACGTTTATTTGCTGGAAAAGCAGTTAGAAAAATCTTAACCACAGAATAAATTAGATACCCATGCACCCAAAAACCAACCCCGAGCATATCACCAAGATTCGCTCACTGATTTATAGTCAACAACAAGCCAATATTGAAATAGCGTTTCAGTTATTGGTCAATGTTGTAAAAGTAGACATAGCCCAGGCCCTCAGAATTTTATTTGTAGAACTCATCACTTTACGAGGCCATTTGGGAAGTTCAGGCAAAATGGATGACCCTTTTGTAGACTTTAAGATATACAATTTGCAAATTCGTTATTTCTGGGATGTAGAAGGAATCTACTATTACACCCAAAGTCAACAGCACTGTTTCTTAGAATTAGACCGTTATCACTTGCCCCATCCCAATAGAATCAAAGACACCTGCATTCGCCATTTTCATCAGCATATGTATGAGTTTGAACACTTGGTAAAAATGGCGATGCAAGAATCATCTGTCAGTTTGCAATAACTTTAAGACCGGGTTCATATCTACAACAGTTTTTTGAGCCAGAAATTTGTTGCAGTTTTGGACTACGAGGCTTGTTGTAAGCATCTATTTGTTTGGCCAGCTGTTGTGCTGTTACTTTTTTCATGGAGATGTTTTCGTTTTCATGATCTCCTATTTTGATTTCTTTGATACCCAAATAAGCCGTCTCATCATCTTTACCAATAGCTATCAAGGCTACTTTTAGGCCTTTGGGAAGCTTCCAGTGAGTATTTCTATAACTAATCAAGTCAAAATTACCTTTTTCATTCCTGATAAGACTTGCTAAGGATTGCGCTTCCAAAAACATCATGGTTATTTTCAGAACTTTTGCCTTATCAATATTTTGTGGAATTACGGTAAGTGGTTGCTCTTTGGCATTCGGATTATGTAAAAAGCGATCATAGTTAATCCAACCTAAAGAAGTGGTAGCAAATGTATTGCGGGTAAGCTGGGTAATGCGTTGTTTTCTACCAAACTTCTGAATGCTTTCAAGATAAGCTTTATCCAGTTTGCGCCCATTTTTTACCTTGGTTTTGCGTTGTTGCATCAGTATTTTAAAAGCACTTGCTACCGAGTTGTTTTCCTTTTGAAGCAGTTCAAAAGCTAAGCTATCTATTTCCCACATGTTTTTCTCCATATTTTGCAAGTACAAGTTTAAAACTTCCTCGTTACAAGATTTATGGATGTATCGCATCCGGGTTTCAAACTCAAGGGTGGCAATCAACGTTTTGTTGAATTTTTCCTGGATTAATGTGTCTACTAATTTTTTAGAAATGCCACAATAATTTGCATAGATCACCGAATCGCGACGATCATATACTATTTTCGTCTTGTTCTTAGGTGGATTAGGGTAAAAATGAAGCTTTTTCAAAGGAAGCGAAGTAAGGTATTTATCAGTAGGAGTAGGGTTTTTCCATTGTAGTTGTTTGTTTTTGGAAAATTCGCCTTGAAAAGCCTGGATTCCTTCTACATTATTCAAGGAAGGAGCATCTATCCAAATTTTACTTCCTTTTTTGATTTGAAGCGGTTGCCCTTGACCATCTTTAGCATTTAGATAAATCATTCCGTCGGTTTCTAATAAACGCCCGTCACTGGTGGTAGAAGTGAGCCCATTTTTAATCATATTTGCAGGAGTTAACGCTTCTACCAGTTCTATTTTTGCATTGGCTGGAATGTTACCTTGAGCATTTACCAAAGTGTTTTTTTCAATAAAAATGAATGTGCCATCCTTTCCTTGTAAGTAGTTATCTTTGGTTGGGTCAAGGTCAAAGGTTTGGGGTTTGCCAGCAATGCTCTCCCAAAATTGGGCATTGGCATCATCACCAAATCGAGTATTGGTATTAACTGGAACAGAATTACAGGCATTTAAAAGACCAATAAGCAAACTTGCCATTGCCCATAGTAGTTTTGGGATGCGATATGTCATAGAAAATAGTACTTGATTTAGAGCGTTTTCAATGGCTAAATGTAGTGCTTTTATTTACTTCTTTTGGGCAATAATTCACCAACGGTAGTTTTGAATCAACCAGGTGCCAATTCAAGTTTACGAATGGTAGCAAATCCAGACAATAATCGGTATATTTTGGAGTTATCTTTCAAATTCTTTCTTCTTGCCAAATGGTTATTTTACCACCAGAAAACTTCTTATTTGCTAAATCAATGAAACAACAATTACTCAAAACCTGGACAACAAGTGTTTTCCTCGCATTTTTGATTACGAACCTGACACAAGCTCAACCATTTCGGGGGTGTGCCAGTGGGAGCGAACGAGTACCTGCTGTAAACGCGGCTTTTGAAAAAGAAATACTTCGCTTAGTGAATATTGAGCGTAAAAAGCGAGGGTTAAGATCCCTTACCTGGAACGAGAAAATGGCACGAGCGGCGCGTTATCATGCGGCCGATATGGCACATGACGACTATTTTAACCATGCCTCGTTTGACAAAGGCGGAAAGCAAGTTTGCGCTACTTTTGCCCGTATTCGTAAGTTTGGCTCAGGCAGTGCCGAAAATATAGCGGCAGGGGGAAGCACGCCTGCAGGCACTATGCGTCAGTGGATGAATAGCCCTGGGCATAAAAAAAATATTTTAAGTGTAGGTGCCAAGAGCCTGGGAGTAGGTTATTATTCTAAAACTGGTCTTAGAAACAAATGGAGACACTATTGGGTACAAAACTTCTCGCGTGAGACGACCAATGGTAGGTCAGGAGGTAGTAGTAGCGGAGGAAATTCAGGCAGTAAGACTGGCAAAGGTAGGAGTAAATTATCCCCTACGCGTTCTTACCGAAGCAATGCCATAGCGACTCTAGAGATCAGAAATCGCACCAAGGGCATGCTCAAGGGGTATTGGGTAGATTACAAAGGACGAGAGCAATTTTATTTCAATCTGGCACCGGGTAAGTCTCACAAGCAACCTACTGCTACCAAAAACCTATGGATAATCAAAAATGCTCAAGGACGGGTAGTACGCAAAATTTTTATGAAAAAGTGGTTCCAACTGATAAGTATTGGTCGCAACCAAAGAGGAAATGGTGGAGGTAAAATGATAAGACGGAATAGATCGTTCTCTAGTACAACCAAAGCCACCCTAAAAATTGCCAATCGTACCCCAGGGAAATTAATGGGATATTGGGTAGATCAGAAGGGGCGAGAACGCTATTACTTTACCATCAATCAAGGAGAGACCTATACCCAAAATACTTTCACCAAACACTTATGGCGGATCAAAAATGCGAGAGGAAAAGTAGTGAGGCGTATTTTTATGAAGAAACAGTTTGTGAATCGAGTGATTAAGTAACTGGCCTTTCGCAGTCATTGAATATATCAGAGAAAATACAAGCTGGAATTTATGGTCTTGATTTTCCGCCTTACGTTTGTGGGCGTTAAGAATTTGAGCAACGAAGTCGTCCCGCAGGGAAATTGCTCACTGTTTGAACGAAGTGAGTTTGAGCAATTTAGACGCAGTGGAACAGATTTAGCCCTAACAAACTACAGCGGCGGCGTTTAGCCGAAAAGGCAGAGCTTGGGCTTCGCCCTGCGGTTTTGGTTCCTTTTTGAGCTGTAGCAAAAAGGAACGGATGAAAGAATACTAGTTTTTTGATTTTTTAAGGTGATTACGCTCACTATGAGGTGTTTCAAATAAACAAATTTTTGACCTGCGAAAGGTCAGTAAGTAATTGAAGCTGCTAATTCTTCAAGTTTTAAAAAATGAACACTTGCCAGACTAACCGCAAGTGTTCATTTTAATAATGATTATTCCCTCATCACTTCTTTTACAATAAGTTCATCTCCTATCAACATCTTTAAGAAATATTTGCCTCGTGGTAGAGCGCTGATATCCAGTTGATAAATGTTATTTGCAAATACTCCCTTACTGGTTTTTACCTCTGTTCCTTGGGCATCATAAATATTGACTAATACATTTTTAGTTGTCTTCCCATCTATTTTAATTCTTACCACATCTTTGCTAGGGTTTGGATAAATGATTACCCTTGCGTTTTTGAGTTGGTCAGGTAACGCAGTGGGATTGTTAGTAACCGTAATTGTGATTTCATTAGAAATTGCCTGATTATTAGTTACACATATTTCTGAGGTAGTAACGATGAGTTTTACTTTATCACCATTTTTTAAAGTAGATGGAAGAGGGGTAAAGGTGCCAAAATCATTATTTGCAACCTCAACGTCGTTAACCTTCCATTGAAAAGTTGGGATAAAACCTGCGTTTTCGACTTTGGCAGTAAAGACAACTGTTGTAAGTGGAGTAATGATGGTATCACTGGCAGTAATGCTTACTGATGGAGTAACTAATTCGTTGACTGATACTGGATAATTTACAGAAGAAATCGGATCATTTTGAACACAAGATCCAGAAGCTTTGACAATTACACGTAAAATGTCGCCATCTTTAAGCGAAGAGGTTGTAAAAGTAGCATTAGTAGCACCTGCTATGTTTTGATCATTGAGTACCCATTGATAGCTAGGTTGAACCCCGACATTGGTAGTGATGGTAGTAAAAGTAGCAGGAGTGTCTTTGCAAACGACAGGCGGCCCACTAATACGTATGGTAGGAGTGGCTGCGCGTTCAATATTCATCGTAATCTCATTAGAAATAGTGGTAGAGGTTGTAACACAGGTGGCTGAAGAGGTGAGAATGACCCTTACCTTGTCTTGATTTTTGAATAGATGCTTGCTAAAAGTGGCACCATTAGCCCCTACAATATTAACTCCGTTGATTTGCCATTGATAGATGGGGTTAGTACCACCATTAGCTGAAGTGGCAGTGAAAGTTATAGTATTAGTTTCGCAAGTATTGTTGGCGTCAGCAGTAATTGCCACAAAAGGAGTGACTTTGGCATTAACTATCATAGTAAATGTAGGCGAAATAACCGAAGAGATGCTTGCACAACCAAATGATGAGATCATTTGTAAACTTACTCTATCACCATTTTGTAGGTTTGAACGGGTAAATACGGCTCTATTAGCAGAAGGCACATCTTGCCCATTGATGCGCCATTGATATGTAGGATTGGTTCCCCCAAAGGTAGGATTGGCGGTAAAGGTAATACTCTCTCCAGTGCATATACTATTTTTATTGGGAGTAATAGTGACCGAAGGGGTAACCTGGGCATTGACATTTACAGTAAAATCTTCTGACATAACCGAAGGAGTTGTTAAACAACTAAGTGATGAAATCATTCTTAGACTTACTTTGTCACCAGCTTGAAAATTGGAACGAGTAAAGGTAGCTTGATTAGCAGACGAGACATCGACTCCATTGATGCGCCATTGATAAATTGGGCTAGTGCCTCCAAAGGTAGGGTTGGCCATAAAAGTAATGGTTTCACCAATACATATATTATTTTTATCGCTTATAATAGCCACTGAGGGGGTCAGTTGGTCATTAATTATTACACTAGTTTCTTCCGAGACAACTGTAGTTGCAGCAAAACAGCCAAGTGACGAGACCATTTGTAGGCTTACTTTATCACCGTTTTTCAGGTTTGAATGGGTGAACGTAGCTTGATCGGCTAACAATACGTTTTGTCCATTGATACGCCACTGGTATATAGGGTTGGTGCCTCCAAAGGTGGGGGTGGCCGTAAAAGTAATAGCTTCCCCAGCGCACACATTATTTTTATCAGCAGCAATAGAGATTTGAGGAGTGGTTACTGTGATAGAAAACTCTGCTGCCACCAGACTTTCTCCACAACTATTCACCCCTTTGACAGTTATTTTACCGCTCTTGGCATTTGCGAAATTAGTCAAAATACTGTTGGTATTATGACCTGAAAAAATGCTCACTCCGTTGGGTAGTGTCCACTCATAGCCAGTAGCCCCTTTGATGGGTGATATAGAATAAACCAGTCCAAATTGATTGGGGCAAACTTGTGAAGTACCTGTAATAGTACCAGGATTTTCGGGAATTTGGCAATGCTTAACGATAAAAGCATCATCATTATCTATACTGGTAAATTGACCCACAGCATTGCCAGGTGAAAAATTGATACTTTCAGAGAAGTAACCTACTAAAAATAAATTATCATTATTATCAAAGCTGATATCGTTGGGTTGATTAAATGAAGCTGTGGCCGAAAAGTTTTTCGCCCATTTATAAACTCCCTGTTTATCAAATTTAGCCATGAAAACATCCCAGCCAGTATTGGTTGCCTGAATGGTATGCGTACCCGAGCCTGTATCAAATGCTATGCTGGAGCCGGAAATTAGTTGGCCACCAATGGCCACATCTCCATATTGATTGACCGTAACCGCGTTTACATTTTCGTTGCGACCTCCCCCAATAGTTTTGGTCCATTGAGGCACCCCGTCTTTATTGTAGCTCACCAGAAATATGTCAGTTCCTCCTATAGAGGTCAGGTTCACATTGTTATTGTCGTCAGCTTCGATACGCCTAAAATCACCAACAAAATAGACCTGCCCATCGTCTGCTACAGCTACGTCCACGCTACTATCTATGTTGCTGCCCCCAATCACGTCACCCCATTGGAAAACCCCATTGGTATTGTATTTTGCTATAAAAGCATCCAGATTACCTTTACTTGTTCTATTGGAAGTGCCTGTGCCCATATCAAGGTCGACTGTTCCCATAAACTCCCCAACAATATATAGATTGCCATCATCGTCTACGGTAATTTTTTTAGGTAAAGTCCAATCATTCCCCCCAATATTATTTACCCATTGAAACAAGCCATCTTTGTTATATTTTGCTACATAAATATCGTTTATTCCAGAAGCAGTAACATTTGCAACATTGGTACTAGGATCTAAATCTGCGGTGCCTTGCAGGGAGCCTATAACATACAGGTTTCCATCTTTGTCGGTATCCATTTTTATAGAGCTGCGTGCACTAATCCCCTTGGCCCATAAGTAATTTCTATCGCTGTCATATTTGGCGATAAACATGTTTCCACTACTTAAATTGGCTATATTGCTACTGGGGTCAAAATCCATAGTTCCATTAAAGAGTCCTGCAATAAGAACATGATTATTAGCATCCAAGGCTATTGAAGACCCCCAATCGTTGCCCGTACTTCCCAATTGATAAGCCCAAACAAAATTACCATCATTGTTAAGCTTGGTTACAAATATGTCATTACCTCCTTTGCTTGTAAGGTTAAAAGTATTTATACCAGGATCAAAGTCTACTGTACCTTGAAACACTCCAATACAATAGAGATTGCCATCAACATCAATCACGGTTTCCTGGATTCTTTGTTGGCCTGTGCCTCCAACTTGTCTGGCCCATTGAAAATTTTGAGCTTGTACAAAAGTATTGATAAATAAGATGCTAAGAAGAAGTAAAAAACGAGTTGCTTTATAATTTGCCAATAAGTAAGACATATGCATTTTTAGGAAAGTATGATTGAAATTTTATCATGACAAACCTACATCAAAAAGCACTGGGCACTGGGTATTGGTTATGCGCTTTTAGAATATGCTTATACTATTTTTGAATCCTTAGATTACAAACCATCCTATGACAATGAAGTTACAGGATGGTTTATAGGATTTTCTATCAATATCAGGCTACGCTTTGTTGCTATTTTAGTGCTTTTAGCTGTTTTTGAGCCTCTTTGTTTTTAGGGTTTAGCGTAAGGGCTTTTTGGTAGCATTTAGTTGCGTTGCCTTTGTCATTTTTAGCCTGATAAACTTTGGCCAATCCAACCCAGACCCTATCAGACTGAGGGTAATTTTGACTGGCATGTTTGAAATAAAAAGTGGCTTTCTCCAAATCTGGATGAGCGTATAAAAATTGGTAACCAAAAAAACGCAGTAGCCCTTCGGGCAAGCAAATTTTATAGCCCAATCTGTGGGACAATGCCTCAAAACGAGTCGCTATTTTTTGAGGAGAAGAATACATTTCATCATAATTGATCATGTACCCCCTAAAAATATATTTGAGCCCTTCCATAAAAGCCCTCAAGGGCATAGAGTGATGGTTTTCAGTTTTATACGGATACTTTTTAAATCCTAAGCCAATCGTAGCAGGCCTGTTTTGTTCAAATGCCTGAATAAATCGCCAGGTAGCATTGTATTTCTCTGGATATACTACATTATCGACACGGTCATTGGTTGCAATAAATACATCTTTGTTGCGGTCTTTATATTTTTTGAGAAAACTACGGGCATTCTTTAGCATCACTTCCTGATCCCACCAGGCGCTAAAATCTATGATAAGGTATGAGCTAAAAGTTTGAGGCATGGTAAACAAAGCATGCAATACTGGAAGCCCGGTAAAAGAATAGCCTGTAAAAGTACGATAAGTATTGGTACGGTACTTTTTGTCAATCAATGGAATCAGTTCGTTTTTAATAAACTTTAGAAAATTATCAGCGCCACCAGAAATCTTCAGGGCTTGGTCTTTTTTTCCATTATAACCAATCAAAGAGTTTGTAGGAGAAGAGTCGCGGATACGATCTTGGCTAGTAATACCCACTACAATCATTTCGGGTATTTGAGGACTGGCATCACTACTTAATTGAGCGATTGCTCCTGTGAAAGAATGAAAAAACTTTCGCCCATCCAGGAGGTAAAGCACTGGGTATTTGGTGTAGTTATTGGCTCCATAGGAGGGAGGCAAATAAATTAAAACCTCTCTTTTGGCCTTTAAGTGAACAGATTTGATCTGTAGCTTTTTTCCTATGACAATATCAGATGTTTTTGGGGCCTGTGCAAAGCAATGAACCGAACATAAAATGATGAAAAAGATAATTGCGTTAACCTTCATTTGGTGATTATTAGTTTGACATAATTAATGTCAATACAAGACAGCATTTTGTTGTAAGAGTTGCAAGCTGATTGCCAATTATCTATATGTCTATTGCTTATATTTATGCTTGAAATTTTAAATCTTCCTAGAGCAAAAATTCATCACTTACCACTCATCATTAACCATTAAACACTACCAATTATCTACATACCTACCCGAACCTTTCTCATAACTAGTGGGATCGATGGTATCTAGCGCGTTAATCACCCACTGGCGAGTATGTGTTGGATTGATTACCTCGTCGAACTCCAGGGCCGACGCGGCCTGGATGGCTTTGCCTTTTTGGTAGGCAGCCGCCACAAGTTTCTCATACAAAGCGGCTTGAGCGGTAGCATCTTTCGCTTTTTCCAGCTCTTTTTTAAACCCAAGCTTTACGGCGCCTTCCAGCCCCATGGCACCAAATTCACCCGTAGGCCAGCTCAAAGTCATAAACGATTGATGAAGGCTACCACCTGCCATGGCCATAGCCCCCAAACCATAAGCTTTGCGTAATACTACCGTAATAAGGGGGACTGTCAAGTTGGCTCCTACAGTAAACATACGCGCGGTGTGACGCACCAAACCAGTTTGCTCATGGGTTGGACCTACCATAAATCCAGGAGTGTCGCACAGCGAAAGTAGCGGAATGCCAAAAGCATCGCACAATTGCATAAAACGAGCCGCTTTGTCCGACGCATCACTATCTATTGCCCCTCCCAAATGACGATTGCTATTGGCAATCAGACCCATCGGTCGGCCCTCGATGCGTACCAAAGCCGTGATCATATTGCGGGCAAAAGTTGGACGTAACTCCAGTACACTATCTTCATCGGCCAGCGCGTGAATAATCTTGAGTACATCATACCCAAAGCGACGATCTTCGGGGATGAGTTTGTGCAAAATAGATTGCTCGACACAAGTCCAGTCTTTGGTTTGCCCCTGAAAGTAAGACAAGTATTTTTGAGTGGCTTTTACGGCAGCAGCTTCGTCTTTTACCAAAATGTCGATTACGCCATTTTGAGTTTGTATCTGGGCACTTCCAATTTCTTTAGGATGATAAGTACCCAAACCACCACCCTCGATCATGGCTGGCCCACCCATCCCGAGCGATACATTTTCGGTGGCTATGATCACATCTGCGGCCCCCGCAATGGCGGCATTGCCAGCAAAGCAATAACGTGACACTACGGCTATGCGAGGTACTTTACCACTCAATCGGGCATAGGCTACCCAAGTCATTAAGTCGAGACCTCCTACCGTGATTTGATCAAAATCTACGTCACCAGGGCGTCCACCTCCGCCCTCTACAAAGAAAATTACTGGACAATGTGCTTTCTCAACCATAGCCATTACCCGGTCTGTTTTTTTGTGGTTATAAGCTCCCTGGGTTCCAGCGAGTACCATTTCGTCATAAGATAAAATCGCACACTTGGCCTTTTTTTCTTCAAACAAATCTCCATTGATGCGCCCAAACCCGGCAATCAGTCCATCGGCAGGTGTTTTCTCAATCAATTCTTGTTGAGTACGCCGTCCTCGCTGTCCAGCTACAATCAAAGAGGCCACTTCATGAAAAGTACCGTCATCGCATAAATCATCAATATTTTCTCGGGCAGTACGTTGGCCTTTGGCGTGTCGTTTTTGCACTGCTTCTTCCCGGTTTTCGTCCTGAAGGTATGCTTGTCGATCTAAAAATTCAGTAAGGTCTTTACGAGGAGTTTGGTCAGACATTTTTGAGTGATTAATGGTAAATGATCAATGGTTAATAGGGCTTGTGTATCGAGAGCCGTTTGGCAATATAACTAATTCGGCACTTCTAGTCCAAAAAGATAATTTGAGAGAGAGGATAAGTAGAGAAGGTGATATCGTTGGTCTCCCTTCGTTACAATGTCATTAAGTGAGTAAAAGAATGTTGATTAACGAACACTGATCCAAGATTTAAGAATAAAGATGATGCTCTAAAATCCACCATTCAAAGTGTGGTTTCCTTCATTATTCAATATTCGTTGATCGATATCCGATATTCATCTTGGCTGCAATAGTTCTTAACTTAATGACATTGCCCTTCGGTAAGACCAACGATGTGAAAGGAGGGATATCAGGTATTGATCATTTACCAGGCATCATTGCGCATTGTTAACAACGAGCTGTTTTGCGTTTTTTGCCTACTCGACCTTTGTCTATTACTTTGGTAATGTATTCGGTAGCCAAAGGTACCTTACAGGCAGTGCCTCCCATATTTACCTTTACTTTACCTATTTTGGCGGCTACTTCCTGAGCTTTGTCGGTAAGGGCAGGAATATAGGTGCCAATAGCAATGACAAAACCATTCATTGTATAACGTACCCGATTTTGGGCGTCATGAATCTCTTCCCCAACTTGATCCAGCAATTGCGTGTAAATGTCAGTATCCAGCTTTTCGTCAGGGTTTACTCCAGCATATCCAGCCAGAGTAGACCAGCCAGCTGCGGCAATGTTTTCTTTATCAGATTTGATCCATTCGAGGCCAAGTTCAAAACCAAACTCAGTATCAGCCGCTATCCAGGGCACGGTATATTCATACAAAAAATACCAATATGCTTTCTCTACCCAGTCTTGTAATTGTTCTTTAGTAATTTGCTTTTCATCGGCCATAAGGCCCGCCAAATACATGGCGTCAGAGTTCCCGGTGGCGTATAACTCTAGCGAGAGTTCGTGGTTCTTTTTCGTCTTTTTGAGGACTTTTTTAAGGTCTTGAACTTTCACGCCAAACATGGGTTCTTGAGCTCCATGATTCATCAAAGTTTTTTTGGTTTGGTCGTTGCCCATTTCCTCGAGCGAGGCCATAATTTCTTCAGTCGTCATAAGTTTTTCCAGGTGTTTGGTTCTTTTACCAATATAAGAAAATAAAGCTTAAAAAGAGTACCCAGTATACTCCCCTTTATCCACTTGAATTCCTCTTTGGATAAATTCCTGAAAAAATGCTTGATGCTTCTTGTAAGACAGTTTATAAGGATAAAATTGTAGAGAATCGTCGTTTAAAGTGATAAACAGACAATGGGTACTTGGGTCGGGTCGTAAAAAACTCGAAACGTCCTTATTTGTTCCAATGCATTTGATCTGCTCGAGCAGAATGGTTTTTTTACTAAAAGTGTATGTGTCTTTAATAATTAAATGTGATTGAGTTACCTCAAAAGATCTAAAAGCAGGAAATGAACCAACAAAACGGAGAATAAGTATCGCAAATATAAAGCCCCCTGCCAACAGAGATGAAAACTTGACAACAAACACAATAGCTGCGATTGAAATGGGTATTAGATATGCGAAAACAAGAAGAGGTGGATGGAAAACTTGTTTATCGGTAGATTTTGTCGCCTTCAAATAATGATCAGCAGAAGCTTTAGAGGAGTGGTGTTGCAAAGAGATGCTTTCTTCCTGGAGTGCTTCATACTTTTTCCAAAAGCTATTTTGCTTGTTAGGGGTAAAATTTGCCCAAAGTTTCTGCGCTTTTTTTTCAGGTGTGGTCATGTATTTCCAGAATATGCTCAATAAATTATCAAGCTTCCTATGCTTTTACAAAAGCTTGCAATATTTCTACGTGTTCATTCTTTGTTTGTTTTCAACTTTACTTTTTACTTTCCCCTCTCTCACACCTGTGGACTATTGTTTTTTATTAGCTCTACGCCAAATATCCCTTATAGTTTCCAGCATCAATACGGGAGACCTTTTTGCTCAGTACTTGATATAATTGCTGGTGATTTTTCGCAGAAAGCGTATAGGCAAACCTTTGCTTAAAACCAATCAGATCAGTGACTACCAACTCATGAGATGTTTTGCCTTCGGGGTCGTTGGTTTGCTGAATATGAATGGATTCTATGCGACGCCAAAGCACTTTTTTATTGACAAAAAATAAAGCGTTTCTAATGACCAGATGATCTTTAGTGAGCTCAAAAGAACATACATTTGCTGCCGAGAAAAACGCAAAAATTACCCACCCTATAGCACTTAATAACAAAATTGCGGTGATTTGACTAACCGAAAACGAATCGATTGATTCATGGAGCCCAGCCACTACAATTAGTAATGGAAAAGAAACGACACACAGCTTGCCAAAAATGTACAAAGCATCAGGGTGAAAAACTGTTTTGGGGTTTATCTGAGGAAGGGTAGGAGTGACAGGAGTTGTCGAGCTAATTTTTACCTCTTGTGGTTTTTGCTTGTGTTGATCCAGTAGGTTGTCATACTTTTTCCAAAATTTTTCAACGTTTTGTTCGTCAAAAGTAGCCCAAAGGGTTTTTGCTTCTTGTTCTAAAGTAGTTGGATGTTTTTTCATATTTTCAAGTTTGATCTTATTATATTTTACTGATTTTGATAGCATTTGGTTACCTTGGAAGAATCACTTCTGAGTCTGATACGGTTCCTCAGGGAAACGCTTTGAGGATTTGCAATATTAGAATATAGATCGACATAACAAAAGCAAAACAATCTATGAAAATTAAATCTATTACGCTGGAACACACCAACCCTTCGCTAGGTCCACACGAAACGGTTACCGAAGTGACCCTTATAAAATCGAAAGATAATATAGAGAGAATAACTAATTTTATTGGCACGGCTCAGGTGAACGGAGTGGTGACTCTTGCGGAGTATTTCAAAGCGGTACGATCCAAAGATACGAAAGTACTGGATGAGGTTTCAAAAAACACCCCTGATCGGATGCTGACTACTGGAGGGACCATATCTCATTTGCACATTCATTTTGAGGACGGAACATCTATTAGCCTAAGGGATGTATATCGTAGATTCAATCTTTCTCACTTTTACCCCGACTTTACTTCCTACATGGTCGAAAAAGGCTCATTGATCCGTCACAAACCATTTTCTGATTGGAAAAATGATGAGATAATACCTAAAAGCCCTCCTGAAGTGTCGCGACCAACAAAGCCTACAAAGGATTTGGAGTAAACATTGTCGGTTAGTTTTATTTAAAGTGTTTTTAATTCGGTGGGTTGTCCACGTTCCAGAAAGCGAACCTTTTGAGCAAGCTCAGCATTGGTTTTAGCCAATACCTTGCGTACACCCTCATCATTTTCTTTAAAATGAGTCCAGCCATTATTATGAATGGGAATGGCGATTTGGGGATTGATGGTGGCAACTGTATCTATAAAACCTTTGCCATCCATGGTAAACTTTCCCAATCCTGTAAGGTAGCGAAATTCGGCACTGCCTACATGAATCAAAGCATAAGTAATAGGCGCACATTTTTGAGCAATTTCCTTGATACCTTTGAAGAAGACCGTGTCACCACTGATATAAAGAGTTTCTGGTGAGCTACTAAGGGTAAGATAAAAACCAATAACTTTTCCTGAAATAAACTCAGGTAGCCAGCCTGGATGATGTTGTGCAGGAGTAGCGGTAATTTTTAACACAGTAGATTGATCGGGTAGCGTAAATTCATGCGATTCCCAAGGCTTTAATCCTTTGCCATTTTTGTAGCTTTTTTCAATGCTGGGAGTAGATAATATCAACGGAACCGATTTGGCGAAAGCCCTGCCTTTGGTATCGAAGTTATCTTTGTGTTGTGGGTGACTCAACAAAACCAAGTCTACGTTTTCTAAAGACACTTGATCTAATTGAGGATTGTTTACCTTTTTAGAGACGGCCCCATAGCCATGGTGATAAAACTTACCAGCCTCGTCGAGTACTGGGTCAGTCAATATTTTAAATCCTTCAATTTCAATCAGGCAACAGGCAGTGTCGATGTGGGTTACTTTCAAATCCATATAGTTGTTATTTAGCAGGGGTGTTTGAATGATTATTTTTGATACGCGCCGTTTTTAGCTCAATGGTTGCCAGTGCCACCACCACGGCTACTTCCAACGCAAAATAGATAAATCCTAAAAGCGTGACTGTTTCCCGATGATAAATAGCCAATGCAAAGGTGGCGCTGCAATAGGTTAGATTGGCAATGGCAATGATCTTCATAAAAAATGGCCAGTTTGGCTTCATTTTCAGATGGTTCCAAAGCGAATAAACAGCAAAAATACAGGCAATCATCGCGAGATAATACAATGTCTTGACGGGCATACCAATGTGGGCCTCGAGTGTAGTAAGCACGACCCCAGTCATCAAAGCGGTGAGTAGTGCTCCTAAGCTATCAATCAGAAATAGTTTTTTGGGAGTAAGCGACATCTTAAGATAGGTTTTAAAAATGGCATTGATTTAATAAATGTGTGATTGAAATTACTTTTGCTAAAATTAGTTTTGGGTAATTGTGTGTTTTCTGAAATTTTTCTTCCATAAACTTATGGTCTGCTACAATTTTTGCTGGCTAAGTGACTGTTTGCGGCAAAGGTAAAATTATAGTGATTAAATAACAGAGGGATATACCTCAAATAAAGTTTGAAGTTGTCTCGACTTTTAATAATGAATTATAAACGACTCATTTTACCCAGTAACTTCGAGATTTTTTATCTCCGTAGTGCTGCTATGGCTCAAAAAAATCTCTTTGCTATTGAGCAAAAGCAGTCATTTTTATCAACATCCTAAAAATCGAGACGACTTCTTTATCAATAAAAGTGTAATTAAACTTTGTTGCAAAAAAAACTTCAAACAACTTAATGAAAATGTTGTTCTAAATTTATCTTAGTGCATCTCCAACCAATGCTGGCATATGTGCGTACCAAAGTAGGTAACAATCGCTTGTAGAAATCTAATCCACAATTGAATTTACCACACCTGGCAATTACTTTGCCCTGGGTACCCATACTATCTGGCCAAAACCACTTGGCATTATAATACTCTTAAACAATACCAACCTTTCACAAAACTGAACAAAGTCCGTCTTTCCAGCTATCTATTCAGTGATATTTATTTGTATTTATTAAAAAAATTATGCGGCTATACATTCAGTTTTTACTATTGTTTTTGATCGTGGCTTGTACAAAATCTAAAAAAGTTGATTTTCCCAGTGATCAAGACGAATATTCACCTCCTAAAGTGGTCAAAGCTACCCCTACTATACACCCTATCCCCGATAGCTTATCCAAGGTACAATATGTATGGAAAAGTGGAAAGCTAACTTTGAGGGATAAAATCATACCTCTTAAAAAGCCCCAGGTTGCGCCTGTGAGTGGACAATTGAACAAAGTAGATGCTGGTTTCAAATCCTACACTGTGGCTGATAGCCTTCCTTTTGCAGAATACATATGGGATAACAAAAAGCGAAAGTTGGTTTTGCGTGACAAGAAAACTCCACTGGCATTGCCTAAATCTCGTCTGGCAGGAGCACCAAAAGTTTTACCTGCTAAAGGTAAAGTAATAATTGCAGGGGCACCTACTGTTGTTCCTTTTGGGCAACCAATCATGAAAGATAAAGATTTGCATGGGATTTTGTATGTGAATCAGGATGAAGGATTGCCAGGTGCTGAAGCTTCTTGTTTTGCTAAAGATACCCACGGCCGTATATGGGTTGGCACAGGAAACGGATTGGCACTTATTGAAGGTAATCAAGTCAAGGTGTATACAACTAAACAGGGCTTATCAGGAAATAATATTAAAAGTTTGGCAGTAGATGGAGACAAGCTTTGGATAGGTACTGTAACTGGACTAAACCTGCTCGAGAATGGTACATTTACCCACTATGGTAAAGAGAATGGACTTTTGGACAATGACGTTTTTAGCCTGGCAGTAGATGGAGATAAACTTTGGATAGGTACTTATACTGGCCTTCATTTGCTCAAGAATGGAAAGTTTACTTACTACAATAAAGAAAGTGGATTGTCTGACCATACGATTAGAAGTCTTTTGGTAGATAGAGGCAAGCTCTGGATAGGTACTGTAGGAGGGCTTAACCTTTTTGAAAATAATCGTTTTACCCATTATACTACCCAAAATGGGTTATCAAGAAATTCAATACGAAGTCTTGCCTTGGATGGTAATAAATTGTGGGTGGGTACACAAGGAGGTGGTTTAAATCTTCTTGAAAATGGAAAATTTACCCACTATAATACTGAAAATGGTTTGTCGGGGAATGACGTGCGCAGTATTTTGGTAGACCAGGGAAAACTCTGGGTTGGGACTAGAACTGGCGGGGTCAGTTTACTTGAAGACAATCGCTTTACTTATTTTAATGCAAATAACGGGCTATCGAGCAATTATGTCGTAAGCCTATTAAAAGAAGGAAAAAGGCTTTGGGTGGGGACTAAAGGAGGAGGCGTTAGCTTTCTTAAAAAAGGGGAGTTTGTCCATTACACCAAAGACAATGGATTACCCAGCGATTACATACTGAGCCTCTTGCCAGATAATGATAAGATTTGGATAGGTACTTTAGGGGGAGGACTTGCTTACTTAAAAGATAACGAATTTACCCATTATACTACTCAGAATGGACTCTCCAACAACTCGGTATGGAGTCTTGTCAAGAGAGAAGGGAAGCTTTGGGCGAGCACCAATAAGGGAATAAATGTGCTGGAAGACAATCAGTTTAGCTATTACACTAACCAGAATGGGTTATCTATCAACGTAGCGGGCTTTTTTGCTCCTAAAGGAGATAAGCTTTGGTTTGGAACCTATGGAGGAGGGCTTAATTATTTGGAAAATGGACAATTTAATCAATACGTTAAAGACAATGGATTGATAAGCAATGCGATTTCGGCCATTTTACAGGGAAAAAATAAACTTTGGATCGGTACGATTGGGGGGATGGCTTGCCTGGAAAATAATCAGTTTAAGCATTATACCAAAGAGAATGGCTTGTCTAGCAATTTTGTGCATTGTTTCTTAGAAGAGAAAGATAGGTTGTGGATTGGTACTGTAGGGGGGCTTAATTGTTTAGAGAATGGGCAATTCACTCATTATACTACCGAAAATGGCTTAGCAGATAACAGTGTTACTCAATTGGCTGTGGATAGCCTCAATCAAATATGGGTAGGAACTGAGCGAGGGCTTACGCGTCTTAAACCTAAAAAAAATGGAGGTTATTCTATTAAAACCTGGACCAAAAATCATGGACTCAAGTTTATAGATTTTAGAGGACTTGGAAATCCTATGTTTTTTGATGCAAAAGGAAAGTTATGGGCAAGTATTGGTCAGGGAATCACTGCTTTTAAACCTTCGGCAGCTGATACTATCGCACCTAAGGTATTCATTACGGCAGTAGATATTTCGCAAAAAAAAGTGAGCTGGCAAAAATTGTCGAGCTTTCAGAAGGTAGCAGATACACTGTATACAATAAAAAGTGATACGCTTTTAGCCAACCAATTTCCTCCTGATACCTCTTGGCTATCTCGAGCTGGTATAAAATGGGATGGAGTAGAAGGAATGATGCCTTCGTCGCTTCCTAAAAAACTAACTCTGCCATACAACCAAAACCACCTCACGTTTCACTATAGTGGGTTAAAATACGGTGAACAAGGCGATATTGTCTATCGCTATATTTTAGAAGGACTTGATAAAAAATGGTCGTCTTTTACCAAGGAAGGAAAGGTTGATTATAGAAATATTCCACCAGGCCGCTATGTTTTTAAAGTAAGGGCCAAAGCAAGAAATCATATTTGGAGCAAAGAAGTAGGTTTTGCTTTTCGGGTAAAGTTTCCCTGGTGGCAAACCTGGTGGGCATATATTTTATATGGTTTGGCAGGGGCATTACTAGTATATGGATTTGCCGTTTTGCGTACCAGAAACCTCAAAGCTACTCAAAGAAAACTAGAGCAAATAGTTGATAAACGTACGACTGATTTACGTGAGGCCAATGAGCATTTGACTTTTCAGAAAGAAGAAATTGCTTTCCAAAAAGATGAAATTACGACTCAGAACGAAGAGCTACGACAGTCGCAAGAAGAACTGGAAGCCCAACGTGACTATATTGAGGAACGTAACAAGGAGCTGACTAAAAAAAATATGCTCATCAATCAGAGTATCAAAGCCGCCCTCAATATACAGCAAGCACTTTTACCTTCTGAGCAATTGTTTGAGGATAGTTTTAGTGAATATTTTACTTTTTTCAAGCCACGCGATATTGTCAGTGGTGATTTTTACTGGTTGAACAAATCGGATGATACCATATGGATTGCGGTGGCAGATTGTACAGGGCATGGGGTACCTGGGGCATTTATGACAATGCTGGGTAAAAGCTTGCTCGAGCGATTGATCAACGTGAGAAAACTCGAAACACCAGCTGAAGTGTTGCAAGAGTTGGATAAAGAAGTGATACTTACCTTGCGACAACGAGAAACCAAGAATAACACTGGGATGGATATTATTCTTCTGAAAATCACGAAGGGAGACACACCAAATGTTTTGTATGCTGGGGCTAAAAACTCACTTTTTGTGGTAGATAGCAACAACGAAATCACGGAACACAAAGCCGATAGAATATCGATTGGGGGTATCAAAAGAAGACCAGACCATTTTACCAACCAAACAATTTCGGTCACCTCTGAATCTCATATATTTTTGGGCACAGATGGTTATCAAGATCAAAACGACGTGAAAAGAAAGTCTTTTTCTAAAAAGAGGTTACGCGCTTTATTACAGGAGGTGAGTCTTTTGCCATCGGTGGAGCAAAAGCAAGCATTGCTGGCCACAACGCTTGATGCGCACATGCAGGATACGGAGCAACGGGATGATATTTTGGTGGTTGGTATTCGGTTGTAAAACCTACGTTTGTGCTTTAAGTAAAGCAAACAAAAAAGGCGGCTTTTGGTAGCCGCCCTGTCATTATCAAAACTGAGAAGGTGATTAAGTCGTAATTGGGTTTTTGGTAATGAGCCCTAGCATGTTGCCGGCTACATCTTTGAACCAGGCAAACTGATGTCCATCGGGTAGAGGAAGTGGCCCAATGTGTTTTTGTCCTCCGTTGGCTTCAATAGAGGCCAGGGTGGCTTCTATATCATCTACTGCAATGTAGATATTGATATAATTGTGAGGTTCGTGCCCTAGAGTAGTCATATGCCCCTGAATACCCTCTTTGCTTTGGGTATTGATATGAGACGAATGCTGAGCCTTAGTAAAATCCCAATTAAAGGTTTTTTTATAAAAGTCGGAGGCTTCTTCGGTATTGGGGCAGCCAATTTCGAAGTGTACTACGGGATATTGATTGTTTTCCATGGGTTTGTATGATTAAGAATTATTGATTGAGGTCATAGCTTACCATCCATTGCACACCAAATTGGTCGTTACAAGCGCCAAAATAAGAATTCCAAAAAGTCTTGCCTATGGGCATAGTTACTTGTCCCCCTGCCGATAATCCCTGAAAAATACGATCGGCCTCTTCTTGCGATTCTACATTGACCGAAACCGAGAAGTTGTTGCCAGGAGGCATCATGTCGGGTGTAAATGCAGACGAAGTATCGCTCCCTCGAAGAAATGAATCTTTGCCAATGGGTAGGGTAACGTGCATGACTCTCTCTTTTTCTGCTTCGGGCACATTATACTCTGGGTGAGAGGGCATCTCGCTGAAACGGTTGAAGGAAGAAAATTCACCGCCAAATACTGATTTGTAAAAATTGAAGGCCTTTTCGCAGTCCTTCTCAAAATGGAGATATGGATCAATAGACGCCATGATATTGTAGGTTTTGTTGTGATAATATTGTTTAACTTTTAGTAGGTTTTTGCAGTTGTGAGTTCAACAAAAATCCTCAACAATGATAACCAATCTTTTCGAGGAATCATACAATTTTTGCTAAAAATATTAGCTTTGTTATTTTGTGTTAGCAATATGACGCAAACTAAATTTTTGCCTATGAATCACTGAGTTTTTTCTTGGTTTCTACCCAGTTACCCTTACTAACAAATAATTAACTATTGATTTATGAAGTAAATGCCTTGATAATCTTAACTTTAGCTTAATTTTAAGGCAAAATCAGTTTTGAGAAGTTATTTCGGTTTTTGCTATGAATTACAACCAGAGTTCGTAGCGAGCAAGTTTTCAACCACATTCAAGAAGCCGAAATGATTTTTAAGTATTAAAAACCATATAATTTCATGTTTCAGGCAAAAGTATTGGTGGTAGAAGATGAATTTTCTATTGCACTAGATATACAGGTACGCTTACAAAAAATGGGTTATACAGTGTCAGGCATTGCCCATAACTATGATCAAGCACTACAATGCATTAAAGAATCAGCTCCTGATATTGTTCTGATGGACATTCATTTATCAGGCAAAAAGAGTGGTATAGATACCGCACGGGAGGTGTATACCCAATATCAAATCCCAATTGTATTTCTGACAGCTTATGGTGACGAAAAAACTTTTGAAGAGGCCCTTCAATCCCAACCCTTTGGTTATTTGCTAAAACCTTTCAAAGATCAAGATCTCAACTTTACGCTGAAGCTGGCGCTTCAAAAAAAGGAAACATTTGCAAAAGTAGAGCAACCCGTGGCCACCATAGAAACATCGCTTACCGAAACGTTATTTGTCAAAGACAAGTCGCAGTTTACGGCAGTCAAAATTGAAGACATTTTGTGGGTAGAGGCGATGGACAATTATGTATTGATTGTGACAAATGATAAAAAGGTAGTGGCCAACCTTTTCTTAAAGGATATAGAGTTAAAACTGCCCACCAGACAATTTTTGCGGGTACATCGCTCTTACATTATTGCGCTGAATCGGGTAGAAAAAATAGAGGAAAACACGGCCTATATTGCGGATCGTCCCATCCCTATTAGCAAATCACACAAGGCTCAGCTGATTGCCCGGTTGAACATACTCTAATCATAGATTGGCATGCATATGTTATATAGAATATTGATGCTCATGTGCCTGTTTTGCCCTTTGATGGCCCAAAGTCAAACGGCAGCACCCGATAGTTTGCAAAAGCTCTCGAGCGACCAAAAAATAGAGGCCTATCAAGCACTTATCAAAAAACACATTGATAATGACCTTGCCAAATCGCTCAATTGGGTAAACAAGGGGATAGAGCTGGCACAAAAGCCTTCTCAAAAAAAAGCCCTCGGTTTCTTTTTTCTAAACAAAGGAGTGATTTACGATAATCAGGGAAAGTTTGAAGAGGCCATTGTTTATTACAAAAAAGCGCTCAAGGTGGCACAAGAACTTGATTACACCATTGGTATGGCTAAAGCCTACCAAAACATAGGGGTAACCTATGCCAAGCAGGGTAATTATGAACAATGCATGCGTTTTTTTCTGAAAGCTTTAAAAATATATGAGGCTGCCCAGGACAAAAAACACATGATTGGGATGTATAACAATATTGCCATTATGCATATGCGTTTTGACAACATAGACAAGGCCTTGGCAGAATATCAAAAGGGACTACAGCTGAGCAGGGAAATCAAGGATTTACGTTTAATTTCCCGGGTGTCGGCCAACATTAGCGAAATATACCTGCGCAAAAAACACTACAAAAAGGCCATCGCTACTTTACAAGAATCACTGGCACTATCGAGAGAGGTCAAAGACTACCGACAGGTAATTGCTACGCTGGGCAATATTGCAGAAGTGTATGAAAACCAAAGTTTGTTTGATTCTGCCCTGGTATATAATATCAGGGGGCTGAGGTTACAAGAAAAGTACCGTTTTCAGGAAGGAATCGCTTTGAAATACCTGTCTATAGCGCAAGTATACAATGCCCTAAGAAAAGTCAGACTATCTGAGGAGTATTATCAAAAAGCGCTGGAAATCGCCCTGGAATATAAAGAAACCCCTACGCTAAAGAATATTTATCGCTCATTGCATGAACATTATGCGGAACACAAACAACCCCAAAAGGCTTATGCGTACTTGTTGAAATTTAATGTCATCAAGGATTCATTATTTAACCTACAGAAGAATCAACAAATTGAGAAGATCAGGGCTCAATATGAGCTTGATCAAAGACAAAAGCAGGTAGAACTATTGACCCAGTCCAACAGACTAAAGACGTTAGAAGCCGAAAGGGACCGGGCTTTTCGGCAGATGTTATTGATTATAGTGGGAGTGTTGGTTGGTTTTTTTCTGTTGTTGATTGGGCAATACCGCAACAAACAAAAGCATAATCGCCTGTTATTGGAAAAGAATCAGAAGATCGCCCGTACGCTTGATGAGAAAGAAATATTGTTGAAAGAGGTGCATCATCGGGTAAAAAACAATCTGCAGATTGTGTCGAGTTTATTAAACCTACAGGCAGAGTTTGGACAGTATCAAGACCCCAGAGAAGTGTTGCAACAAAGTCAACATAAAATCCATACAATGGCAATTATTCACGAAAGGCTGTATCAGTCCGAAGATTTGGCTTCTATGGATTTCAAAGCTTATCTGGACGAACTCGTTGAGCATCTTCAGAATAGTTTTGATCTGGCTGAGCGCCAGGTTACCATTTATTCAGAAGTTGATGCGGTTGTATTGACAATGGATCATTTGGTGCCTTGTGGGTTGATTATAACGGAGCTAGTTACGAATAGTATCAAATATGCTTTTCCAGATAATAAACCAGGATGTATAGACATAAAGATTATTCGTCAGGAGGATTGGTGTAAACTAATGATAAGCGACAATGGTATAGGTTTACCACCAGGTTTTGCATTAGATAAGGTGACCACATTGGGCTTAAGATTGGTACAAGGGCTTACCCGACAATTGGGCGGTTCGTTGACAAATTTAGCTGGAAAAGGGACTGGCTTTGAAGTGGGTTTTAAAGTATAATTTCCATTCACCCTTGTTTGGCTTACGTTCACCTGTTTTCCGAGTACAATCACCATTTACTATCCTATCAAATCATCCTTGTAATTAGCTTTACAGTATAAATAGCATTCTACCTAACACACAGTTACAGTCTGTTTCAGAAAGGTTGTAATTTAACTTAACATAATTAAAAGTTATTAATGTGAAACACCAGTTTTTTTACATTAGTCTATGCATACTGTTTGCCATTATGGCTTGTAATAGTTTGCCACCACGGGCAAAATAGTAGTAGAGGTGGCAAGTAAAGACCTCAAAGCACAAAGCGAGACTGATTTTACGGTAGAGTACCCTGCAAAGCAGATGGCATTTGTGGGAGGTGAGCCCCAGTATGGTGCTGATGGACACAAAAGGCAAATTTTCCTGGAGGAAAACGCAACTTTGCTTCAGGTTTTAGTGTCAATGGGAAAGGATATATCTGTGCTGGGCGTTTGATTGACGTTGCCTGGTACAAAGACCTCTGGGAATATGACCCAACTACTGACCAATGGACTAAAAAGGTAGATTTTCCGGGAGAAGCCAGGTATTTGGCAGTAGGTTTTAGCATTGGGGATTTAGGCTACGTAGGTACTGGGCAAGTAGAGTCTGGCAGTAATTCGGCAGATTTTTGGGCCTATAACCCAACCATCGACCAATGGACGCGTGTATCTCCTTTGGGAAACAACTCTTACCCTGCTATAGAAAGACAACAGGCGGTGAGTTTTGTAATTGGTGATAAAGCTTACGTAGGCACTGGCAAAGGAGAGAAAAAGAACTTATGGGAATCTGATGCTACTACTGATCGCTGGACTCAGAAAACCGATTTTGGAGGAGGTGGTAGAGGCAGTGCGATTGGTTTTGCAATGAATGGCAAAGGATACATAGGTACTGAGTATGTAAATGGGGTTTATCAAAAAGATATGTGGGCATATAATCCAACAACTGATTCCTGGACATAGGTAAACGATTTTGAAGGAGTAAAAAGAATATGGGCCAGTGCTTTTGTTACGAGTAATGGTGCTTATATCGGGATGGGGTTAGGGCCTCGTGACGAAACCCCTAATAGCAGTTATACTTCTAAAAAAGACTTTTGGAGATATCTTCCATAGCCAAGCTATGCTACCATAAATTGTTACTTAGAGTCACTTTGGAGAATCTCCAGGGTGACTCTTTTTGTTTGATTATACAAGATATTGCTTTTGCTAATGGTGATGCATGCCCTTCCTTTTGAGCATTTACTTTATATCTTTTTTGATTTAGAGCCTGATTTTTCAAAATGAAAGGTGACAGAAAGATATTGGTTTTCAAATATGACAGTGCTTGGAGCTTTTTGTGCTGTACTCATCTTGTATACCCGTTTAGTAGGTGAAAATGTACTTTATAAAAAATAACAATCCTATGATAGGGGCAAACCAGTAAGTTTTTTCAGCATTTTATTCATAAGTCCTGAAAGGGCTTAAATCTTCACCACTACTTTTCCTTTGGCTTTGTTGTCTTCCATATATTGATGAGCCTTAGGAACCTCTTCAAGCGTAAAAACGATATCAATATTCAACTGGATGGTGCCTTTTTCTATCTCATCGATAAATTCTTGCAATAATTCTTTCGACAAGTTCTTAGATTCACCCATGTATACTGTCAACCTTCCAAGTGATGGAATATCACCCATTGGGGTAAATTCATTCATTGTCCACTCGTTGCCCAAAATACCTGTCATACAAACTGTCCCCTTGAGTGAGATGCATTGTAAAGAATCTTTCAAGGTTCGGGTGCCAATTAGTTCTAGCACTTTGTTTACCCCTTCAGGGAAAATCACCCTTAATTGATCCTTGATACTACCGTTGTCAATAATAACGTGGTCAGCTCCATTATCTATCAACGATTGTGTTTTTGCTGGATTTCGCGTAGTTGAGACAACTGTTAGACCCTTGGCTTTTGCCAATTGGCAGGCCAACATTCCGATAGATGAAGTGCCACCTCTGATAAGTAAGGTTTCACCGCTTTGGATTTCCAATGCTTGATTTAATGAGCCTGAGACAGTTTGAAACATCTCTGGAATGGCTCCTAAAGTATCCCAGGGTAATGTGCTATGAAAAGGAAATACGATTTCGAGGGGTACTAAGGAATATTCGGCATATCCACCATCAAACATTCTTCCCATGTCACCCATAATGGCGGCTACTTGTTGGCCTTGGCGATAAGTATTGCTAGGGTCATGTTCTATGATACCTACACATTCAATGCCTTGAATTCTAGGGAATTGTACCCCTGGCGAGTCTCCTCTTCTGGTAAAAAGTTCGGATCGGTTTAAGCCAAATGCTTTTACCTTGATGAGCACCCAGCCTGGCTTAACTTCAGGCTTGGGCACTTCCTGTACTATAATAACTTCTGGTGCTCCTGCTTTGGTTGTAATGGCTGCTTTCATTGTATGAGTTGATTGATTGATAATAGATGTATTTTCGTAAAATATGGGGTTAAATTAAATTTAAAGACGACCCAATAGGTTCATTTCTATTGGGTGGTGTTGCCTGCTTATTTTTGAGGTTCTGTTTTGTTGAACATATATCGGGCAATTTTCCAGTTACCCGCTACTTTTTCAAATACAAAAAGCTCACGGTTGGCCTCTGGTACAGTGGCCTGGGTAGCGTGAATAAGGGTTGTGCCTTTGGAACTGGTAACTGCATAGGCCAAGTTATTCTCAACGGTGATTTCATCGATGAAAAATTCAATATTGAGCTGAATTTGTGAGAAAATAAACTGATAAGATTTTAGGATATTTTCGGAGCCGATAGCAGAGGGTGCCTCAGTAGGCATAAAGATACCCTCTTTGGTGTAGAGACTTTGCGCCAAGGCTGCATCGGAGGTGTTGAGCGATTTTTTGTAAGTGCTTAATAAAGCTTCGATTTTTTGCTTTTCTTCTTTTTGCATGACAGTTTTTTTTGAGGTTAAACCTTGAATAGATTGAGCGTCTTTTTTACTACAAGCAATGAGTAAAGTCAAGAACACAATGGGTATCAAAACTCGTTTCATTTGATTGAATTTTGTTTGATACAAAGGTCATAAACCCTTGTCAGGCGTACCTATAACCTAGTTTAAGAAAAAACCTTAAGGTAGATTAAGACTTGGATAAGCGTTTGCGAACAATGCTTAAAAATTCAGGAGTTACTCCTAGATAAGAAGCAATTTGAACGTTGGAAATACGATTAATCAAGGAAGGGTAGCTTTGCATAAAATCCAGGTATCGTTCTTCGGCGGTAGAACTAATGTTTTGTAGGATTCTTCGCTGGGCAGCTACCAAGGCATTTTCGGTAAATACTCGAAATATACGATTGAATTTAGGATACTCTACAAATAAACGTAATTGATCTTCTTTTTTGACTTGAAGAATAATGGAGTGTTCAAGTGCCTCGATATACAATTTGCTAGGTGTTTCATTATGGAAACTTCCAATGTCTCCAACCCACCAGTTTTCAATAGCAAACTGCAGGTTATGCTCTTTAGCGTTTTCGTCTACCAAATACATCTTAAAACATCCCTCTACCACAAAAGTATTAAGCTTGCACACGTCTCCCTCCTGAAGAATAAACTGTCTCCGCTTGATCCTTCGTGGTATAAAAACCTTACTTACAAAAGCAATTTCATCCTTGGTAAGTGATAAATAACCATTGAAGTAATCAATCAGCGATTGTATGTAATCTTTCGTGTTTTCCATCAACAAGTTGTGGTAGAGGTTTATGGATATTACTCATCCAACAATGCAATTACCTTATCAATTGGTCGGCCTACTACCGCTTTATCGCCTTTTACTACAATAGGACGCTCTATTAGCTTTGGATATTGTACCATGGCATCTATCCATTCCTCCTCGCTAAGCTCTTTACCTTTGAAGTTGTTTTTATAGTCGGCTTCCCCCTTTCTAATCAAATCCTTGGCAGGCATGTTTAGTTTTTTCAACAAATCTGTCAATTCTTCTTTGTTAAGAGGTGTTTTCAAATACTCGATTGTTTCAAAATCCAGCCCTCTTTCTTTCAATAAGTTATAGCTATCGCGGCTCTTTCCACATCGGGTATTGTGATATATCTTCATTGTATCTGGTGTTTTGTTATTCTAAAATTAAGGAGTTGAAGGTAGAAAAATATGATTGATTATACACAAAAAAACTACCCCTAACTAAAAAAGTAGCTTTAGAGAACAATACGGCATAGTCAGTTTAGGTATTCTAGCTTTGGACTTGTTTCAGTGAGTCTGAAGGCCAGGTAAGTACATTACCTTGTGTTTGAACTGAACATGCTTTCTAACATTTTTAACCATTGCCAGATGGCACATTACTTACTGACTTTGACTTGTACTTTACACCCGAAAACAAATGAATCATCAGTATTCTTGAGTAGCGGTAAGATATAGGAAAGGTTAAAAAAACTGCAACTAAAACTACTGCTACATAAACCCAGGCTTCAGGATTATTGCCTATCACATAAGTAGCCAGGCCACAAGCAATGAAAAGAGCCACCGAAAAAGCATAACTTATATACATGGCGCCAAAGAAAAACCCTGGTTCACGTTCATAGCGTAAGCCACATTTTGGGCAATGTTTATGCATCACATTGAATTTTTTTACTTTGAGCAGTGAATGCTCAAAAACGTCCCCTTCACGACACCTAGGGCATTTACCCTGTATAATTGCTTTAGGTTTAGATATGTTGTACATAATATTTTACGAGTTCTGTATTATAAGAAAGTCAAATTCCCCGATGGCTAGAGTTTGTATTAGAGCTTGTTTACAGTATATTTTTCGAAGAATTTTGAAAGAATAGCAGCGCTATTGCTGATAAATTTGCCAATATATAATCGGCTAATTTTAAACAAGCTCTTAAGAAGAATCGCCATTTTAAAATGGGGATAGAGTAATTACCTGGAAAAAAGCTACCCCTAACTACAGAGGTAGCTTTGGAAAACAATGGTGCATAGTCGGCTTAGAGATTGAATCAATCTAGATCAAATCTATCAGCATTCATTACCTTTGTCCAGGTTTTGATAAAGTCACGAACAAACTTTTCTTTATTATCATCCTGTGCATACACCTCCACATAAGAGCGAAGCACCGAATTAGAGCCAAACACCAGATCAGTGCGGGTGGCAGTCCATTTTAAGGTTCCTGTTTTACGATCACGGATTTCATATACATCGTTAGCGGCTGGTTTCCAAACGTTGCCCATATCGGTAAGGTTTACAAAGAAATCAGTTGTTAAAGCTCCTTCGTTATCAGTAAATACGCCATGTTTGGTACCACTATGATTTGTACTCATTACACGCATACCACCCACTAGTATGGTCATTTCAGGAGCAGTCAAACCCAATAATTGAGCCTGGTCTAGCAACATCTCCTCAGGACTAACGATATACTTTTCTTTTGCCCAATTTCTAAATCCATCAGCCAATGGTTCAAGCGCCGCAAATGAGTCCGCATCGGTCATTTCGTCGGTGGCATCGCCTCGCCCTGGAGAAAACGGTACAGCAAGAGCAAACCCTGCGGCTTTTGCTGCTTGTTCTACTCCTAAGTTACCGGCCAGCACGATCGTATCGGCGATACTTATTCCAAATTGTTGGGCAATAGGGGCTAGTATTCTCAATACCCTTTGCAACCTTGCGGGTTCATTACCTTCCCAGTCTTTTTGAGGAGCCAAACGAATACGCGCGCCATTGGCTCCGCCTCTGAAATCAGATCCTCTAAAAGTACGGGCACTATCCCAGGCCGTAGCTACCATCTCTGCAATGGAAAGATCGGTAGAAGCAATGGCTGATTTTACTGCTTCTATATCATAATCTGTGGTGCCTTTGGGCACAGGGTCTTGCCAGATTAAATCCTCTTGAGGTGCATCAGGGCCAAAATACCTGGCTTTGGGGCCCACGTCTCGGTGCGTAAGTTTAAACCAGGCGCGGGCAAAAGTTTCTGAGAAATACGCAGGATCATTCTTAAACTTGAGTGAGATTTCTCTATAAATAGGATCTACCTTCATTGCCATATCAGCATCGGTCATGATGGGGTTTTGGCGAATAGATGGGTCTTCTACGTCTACTGGCTTGTCTTCTTCTTTGATATCTACTGGTTCCCATTGCCAGGCACCTGCTGGACTCTTCTTTAGCTCCCATTCGTGGTTAAACAACATTTCGAAAAAGCCATTGTCCCACTTAGTAGGCTCGCTTGTCCAGGCACCCTCGAGACCACTGGATACCGTAAAACGACCTTTGCCTGTTTGTTGAGGATTGGTCCAACCAAAGCCTTGGTCTTCTACCGCCGCTGCTTCTGGTTCAGGGCCCAACACGGTAGCATCTCCGTTTCCGTGGCTTTTACCTATAGTATGTCCACCCGCAGTCAAAGCCACTGTTTCTTCATCATCCATCGCCATTCGGGCAAATGTTTCTCTTACCTGGGCTGCAGTTTTCATTGGATCAGGCTTGCCATTCACTCCTTCAGGATTTACATAAATCAACCCCATTTGAACCGCCGCCAGAGGGTTTTCCATCGTAGATGCTTCTTCTACATTTTTATAGCGCTCGTCACTTGGAGCCAACCATTCCTTTTCTGCGCCCCAGTATACGTCCTTTTCTGGGTGCCAGATGTCAGGTCGGCCAAAAGAAAACCCAAAAGTTTTGAGCCCTACGTTTTCGTAAGCGATGGTTCCTGCCAAAATGATGAGATCTGCCCAGCTAATCTTATTGCCGTATTTTTTCTTGAGAGGCCAAAGCAAACGACGGGCTTTGTCAAGGCTTACATTATCTGGCCACGAATTTAGCGGCGCAAAACGTTGGTTGCCTGTGTTGCCACCACCACGGCCATCGGATATGCGATAGGTTCCCGCAGCGTGCCATGCCATACGTACCATTAGGCCACCATAGTGCCCCCAATCAGCAGGCCACCATTCCTGACTATCCGTCATCAAGGCGTGCATATCTTTTTTTAAGGCTTCTACATCCAGTGTTTTTAACTCTTCGCGATAGTTGAAGTCTTCATCAAAAGGATTGGTTTTGCTATCGTGCTGATGCAAAATATCCAGGTTGAGCGAATTAGGCCACCAATCTTTATTAGAGGTTCCTGTAGAGGTGTTGCCACCGTGCATGACAGGGCATTTTCCGTTGTTATTGTTACCAGTATCCATTTTATATTGTTTAGTGTTATTTTCTTATTTGCGCATGTTTTTTCAAGAGTGCAATCAATGCCTGATTGTCTTGCATAACCGCGTGGTCTAGTGGAGTTTTGCCTCTACTATCCCTGGTGTTTACATTGGCTCCTGCCTCGAGCAATAACTTGGCAATGGCCGCTCCGCCAAAAGTGGCGGCAAAGGTGAGTGCTGTGGCAGAGTTGTAATTTTTGAGGTTGACATTGGCACCAGCCTCTACCAAAAGCTTTACCTGATGAGCGTATCCTTTGAAAATAGCGCCCATCAAAGCCGTATTTCCAGAGCGATCTTGCGCGTCTACTTGTGCATTTGCTTTTAGCAGGTACTTTACTACTGCTTCCTGGTTGTTGTATACTGCCAAAATCAATGGCGTGAAAGAACGACTATCTTGGGCATTTGCCAAGGATGAATCTTTGGCTATGAGCTGTTGTACCAGCGTCAAATTACCCGTTCGACTGGCTTGGTGAATATCAGTAAGTGGTTGTGCCAAAGTGGTGATTGATGCCAACAGGAACGCTATAAATAAGGAAGATTTCATTGTTATTTAGGTTGTATTTTTGATTGGGTTTCGGGTAAATTTTAGAAAGAGCGGCATACTTTGAGCGAGTATGCCAAACTCTCTGTTGCTACTTATCCTTATCTGAAGTCTTGCATCGAGAAACCAAGCGCTTTGGCTACCCTCATTCCAAAATCGCGGTCTGCCCGATAGAAATAAGTAATCATCGTTTTTTGAATTTGCTTGTTGGTTACTTGTCCAAGATCACCTACCAGGTTTTTAATCAAATGCTCTTTTCCTTCCTTGGTGAGCGAGTTATAAAAGTTGCCTGCCTGAGCAAAGTCGTTGGTTTTTGCAATTTTTTGCTGAGTGATTGTCACCCCCTTTACTGGAGTTTTGGCATATCGGTAAGCCTTCACTTCCTTAGTAGCCGTTTTGGTGCTGGGTTGGTAGTTTACATTGGCATTGGCAAATCTTGAATTGCCCGCGCTTGCATAACTATCCGCGTTATAGTTCACGACTTTATTTTTTGGCTTATTTACTTTAATCTGGAGATAGTTTGGCCCCAGACGATGGCGGTGGGTGTCAAAATAAGAGAATAATCTACCCTGTAAAAGTTTGTCTTCTGAAGGCTCTACCCCTGGAATCAATGAACCAGGAGAAAAAGCAATAGATTCTACTTCCTGAAAGTAGTTCACCGCATTGCGATTGAGAGTCATCGTGCCAATTTTGATTCGCTTGATTTTGTCAACAGGCCAGTCTTTGGTAGCATCCAATGGCCAAAAATCAAAACTGTGCATATCTTTTACCTTGATCATTTGCACGTACAAATCCCACTGGGGGTGTTTGCCTTCCATAATATCTTTGTATAGCGATACAGTGGCGTGTTGAAAATCTTTCCCCTGTACCATAGGAATAGTTTTATAATTCAGGTTTTTCTCCCCTTGTTTAGATTCCCAATGGTATTTTACATAAATGACCTCGCCTTTGGCATTGACCCACTTAAAACCATGTACACTACTGCCATTCATATATTGGTAGCCTAGTGGAGTGCCATAATCGCTATATACTCGAGTCAACATGTGAGTAGCTTCCGGGATGTGCGAAAAGAAATCAAAAAAGCGATTAGGGTCTTGTTTGTTGGTTACCGGAGAAGGCTTCAAGGAGTGCACCATATCGGGAAACTTGATGGCATCTCTAATAAAAAAAACAGGTAAGTTGTTGCCTACAATGTCGTAATTTCCTTGTTCTGTGTAAAACTTTACAGCAAAGCCTCGAGGGTCACGAGCAGTTTCGGGTGAACCCTTGCTATGAATCACGGTCGAGAATCGCACGGCGACTTCGGTTTTTTTGCCTGATTTCTGAAAAGGAGCAGCCATTGTAAATTGAGACATATCTTTGCTGGCCACAAAGTAGCCAAAAGCACCTGCACCTCGAGCATGCACTACTCGTTCAGGAATTCGTTCGCGATCAAAGGCGGCTAATTTTTCAATTAAGTGAATATCTTCTAATAATACAGGGCCATATTGGCCCACTGTTTTTGAATTTTGGTTGTCACCAACCGGGGCTCCAAAGTTGGTCGTCATTTTTTGAGCCATTGCAAATGTTAAGCTTGTGGCCAGGGCTAAAATAGAGAATGTGATTTTTTTCATGCTTAGTTTATTTTTTGATGAAACAAATATCCACGAACTCTAGTTATTTATCAAATTGATAATTTAAGATGTATTATTGATAAAATAAATATGACTCTACAACAATTAAAATACGTGGTGGCGCTTGATACTTATCGCCATTTTGTGAAGGCCTCAGAGAGTTGTCATGTGGCTCAGTCTACGCTCACGCTTCAAGTCAAAAAACTGGAAGATCAAATTTCAGCAGTGCTGTTCGACCGAAGCAGTCAGCCGTTGGTACCTACCCCTATAGGGGAGATTTTTATTATGAAGGCTCGGCGTATTTTAAAAGAAGTAGACGAACTCAAGGACATCATAAATGATGATCATAATCAAATGGATGGGGAATTTAAGCTTGGAATTATTCCAACGCTGGCTCCTAATCTATTGCCTTTATTTATTGCCGATTTTATCGACAAATACCCTGATACGACTTTGGTAATAGAAGAGCTTCAAAGTGAAGAAATCATAGAACAGTTAGAAAACAAACAATTGGATATTGGCATTTTGGCGACTCCTTTACAGGAACCCAATATTCGGGAAGTGCCATTGTTTTATGAGCCATTTTTAATCTTTACTGATGAAAACAACGAGCTACTCCAGCGCGATTCAATTGCAGTAGACCAATTGAAACCCAAAGGGTTGTGGATTTTACGACAGGGACATTGTTTCCGTAATCAAACCCTGAACATTTGCCAGTTTGATGTTTCTGAACACCATCGAAACCTGATTATGGAAGGAGGGAGCATCGAGACGTTAAAAAAAATGGTACGGAAGGTATCGGGCTATACCCTTATTCCCGAACTCTCATTTGATCGTAATCAGGATGCTCCTAATACGGTGCATTTTAGTGATCCTCAACCAGTACGTGAGGTAAGCATTGTGGTGCATAAGCATTTTACCAAAGAGCGACTTATCAATGAACTAAGAAAGTCTGTTGTAGCGCATACGCCCGACCATTTCAAGAAAAATACAAGGTCTCGAACGGTGACTTGGCGGTAAAAAATATATACACTTTTGTATACCTGTTTTATCCCCAGCGATTTTTCATTGCCTTGGTAAACTCGTGGTAAATCAAAAAATTGGAAGACCATAAGGCACCCATTTTAAGGCGAACTTTTTTGCCCTTGGCCAAGCGAATGATCTGGCGGGCATAGAAGCCACCTTCGGCGGCGGTATCAAATGATTTGATTCCAGTACGCAAGACCAGGTTCTCCAGTTTGGTGACTTTGTTGTCCAAAAAATCCGCAATTTCGTCTAGATTGGTGATAAATGGACGGGCCATACCTATCAAATCCAGTTCGTTGTTGGCCAGGGCTTGATTGCAAAATTCAAATGAACGAAAACCACCGGTAATTAGTAGTGGGAGTTGACTGACGGCACGCACTTTTTGTGAAAATTCTAAAAAATAAGCTTCTCGTTGGCGAGTGCTTTCCTTAACTTGAGCCTGATCTTCGTTCATTTCAAAAAAGACCAGTTTTTCATAAGTCCCTCCTGAAATTTCCAATAAATCAATTTTGCCGTTCAACATCTGGATTACTTCCAGCGATTCTTCTTCGGTAAATCCTCCTCGTTGAAAGTCCGAAGAGTTGAGTTTTACCCCAATAGGGAAATTTGGGCCAACTACTTCGCGAATCCCTTGGATGATGGTCATCAACAAACGGCTGCGGTTTTCTAAAGTTCCGCCCCATTGGTCGGTTCTCAGGTTGGTATGAGGAGAAAGAAATTGACTCAGCAAATACCCATGGGCCGAGTGAATTTGAACCCCTGTAAAGCCTGCTTCTTTGCAAATTTTTGCCGCTTTTACAAAACCATTAATCACTGCCTGAATATCTTCTTCAGTCATTGCTTTAGGTTTGCCAAAAAGCCCTAGTTGGCGCAGCTTCACTTCAGAGGGGGCCTTGGGGCGAGTAGTGCAAAACTTATTGGTTTGGCGTCCCGCGTGAGAGATTTGTACCCACACGTGGTTGTCATCAGTTTTGGCTGCGTTGGCCCATTTCGTCATTTTGGGCAAGATACTTTCATCCCCTACATATATATTCCCGGCCGATTCCAGATGGGTTTTATCTACGATTACATTCCCGGTAATGAGCAATCCCGCCCCAGTAGTTGCCCACTGTTGGTATAAGTGGTGATGCTTTTCGGTAGGTTCTAATTTGTGGTTGCTTATTCTTTCGGTCATGGCAGACTTCACCAGGCGATTTTTCAGTACAGCTCCACAAGGAAGTTCAAGAGGAGTTTTGAGGTAGTTTTTTTCCATGTAAAAATGTGTGACTAAATTTTTTAGGGATCTTATATTATTCAAATTTAGTATTAAAGTACTAAATTTAAAATTAACTTTAGTATATTTGAACTAAATCTAAGTGATATAATGAAATTAAAAGAGAAAATAGTACTAAAAGCCATTGAGTTGTTTAATGAACGAGGCATTGCTAATGTATCGCCCAACCAAATTGCTGCGGCCTTGAAAATTAGCCCGGGCAATTTGACCTATCATTATAAAACCAAGGCGAACCTGATGCAGACGATTTATGAAAGAATGCATACTGAGACATTGGATTACCTGGATTTTGAAGGCTATATCACTTTAAATGACTTCCGACAAAGCATGCAGAAGTTTCAACAGTTTCAGCAAAAGTATAGCTTCTTTCTGGACGACATGGTATTTATTACCCGTAACTATCCTGAGGTAGCCAAAATGTATGAGGCTTCCAATTTGAGACGATTGCAGCAAGGACGAAAACTATTTGACTACTACATTGCCACTGGACGAGTACTGCCCGAAGCCAATGGTATCAATTATGACTATTTTGTGCTAAACGTATGGATGGCAGGGGCTTTTTGGACTACTCAAGAGAAGATTTTAACGGTGCCCAATCCTATGACTAAACCAGCTAATATGGTGGAGATGACCTGGTCTATGTTATTACCTTATTTGACCGAAAAAGGACGAGAAGAGTATTTTCAGATTATAGAATTGCTTAAATTAGAAGGGCAGGGTGGTTAAAGTGAAGCGTTACGCACAAACAAATTATTTAGAAAGACATTTTTATTAGTTAATCACATAAAAACCGAAGTAAAATGGCTGTATTAAATCCTCCTGGAATCGAGAAAATGATTTCCTACCCCAAGTTCGATAGCATTGAGCAAAAAAGACATTATCTCAAGCGCACCTTAGCAGGAGCTTTTAGACTATTTGGTAAGTTTGGCTTTGCCGAAGGTGTGGCAGGTCACATCACTTGCCGCGATCCTGAACATACCGATTGTTTCTGGGTAAATCCTTTTGGGGTTTCCTTTCGCCGTATCAAAATGTCGGATTTAATTTTGGTAAACGAACAAGGTGAAATTGTAGCTGGAAAACACCAGGCATTGAACAAAGCCGCTTTTGCCATTCACTCGGCCATTCATAAAGCCCGCCCTGATGTAATTGCTGCGGCTCACTCTCATTCTGTTTATGGTAAAACCTGGTCGGCAGTAGGCCGATTGTTAGACCCACTTACCCAGGATTCTTGTATTTTTTATGAAGACCATGGTTTGTTTGATGACTACACTGGAGTAGTAGGGGAGCTAAGCGAGGGCGAACGTATAGGCAAAGCCTTAAGCGATAAAAAAGCAGTGATTTTACAAAACCATGGCTTGTTGACTGTAGGCCATAGCATAGAGGAATGTATTTTTTGGTTTGTAACTATGGAGCGTACTTGCCAATCGCAATTGTTGGCCGAAGCCACTGGAAACGAATTGATTAAAATTGGCCACGAAGTAGCCTCACGCACTCGAGATTATGAGGTAGGTTTTCCATTGGCGGGTTATTTTAGCTTTCAGCCTATGTGGCAAGACATTGTACACGAACAGCCTGATTTTATGGATATTGAAGCGCCTGAGGCGGCTTTAGTACTTTAAACAAAAGATAATGAAGGCGCAGTTGAGTACTGTGCCTTTAGTTTTTGGGTACAGACTCTTCTGGCTTCCATTTTTTGCGTTGCTTCAGAAAAACTGCGTTATGCGTAGCTCTATACAATAAAAATGACCCCATCACCACAGCTCCATAATCGATACGAGCCCCTTCCAAATTGATATCGAATGATCTATTAAAAAATGTTAAGCCGCCAAGCCCAACAAAGAAAAGGCCTGCGAGCAAAGAAAACCAAAAATCTTCTTTAGCCTTAGATAGATCAAAAGATCTGTTTTCTTGATGTATGTATTCAATATTGAATGAAGAGATTAAGGGTTCTTGACTGGTTTTTTCCAGAATGCTGAACCGACTCACCAGTTCTTTTTCCAAGCTTAGAAAGTTTAGAAAAAAGGTTTTCCTAAAATCATAAGATTTCCCTTTGTAGGTTTTTAACTCAATCTTTTTCCATTTGTATCGATAATCTTCCTCATGATTAAAATGATACATCAACCCTTTGATGTCTGAATACAGTATTGCGACTCTTTTACCTGTCAGAATGTATTTGAAAGTGATACGATCATCACCAAATTGAACTGATTTGAGGCTTCTAATCATATAAATCATCAAAAGTATAAATAGAACGATTTCTACTGATAAAAATATCAAATTAGTAAGTGATTCGCTGACTTCTTCAATTATTCGATACCCCAACGATGGGAGGATTAAAAAGACAAATAGTAGTAGGATGCGATTGGGTTGGTATTTTTCCAGTTTTTGCGACAATGGTATGTATAGTTAGAATTTAAAGAATTGAAATCTGTTACCCGATACGAGTATTGGCAGAAAAAAGATACCCAGCTAGAAGCATCAAAGTTGGTGGTTTCCCTGTATTATGATTATAAACTTTCAGCCTACGTAGCAAGATATTGTGCATAAACAGCTCGGCTTGCTAAACCTTACAACTTCTTACGCTTAAATAAAACAAGATTTTGCATAAGCCGATAAAGGAAAAACACAGCACTTATCAAGGCCAAAAGCGTTGCTTGCGATTCTCTATGGTGGATATCAAACCGAAGCTTAATAATAAGAAATGCTGCCAGACTACCCAGTAACAAAAACATCAATGCAGACACCCAAATATCTTGTCGGTTTTTGCTTACGTCAAAATAGTTGTTTTCTCGCGAAAAATCGTGTAACTCATTAGCAGTCAGAGGAGTATTGCTGGATGATTTCAGGATGGTAAACTGGCTTGTTAAGCTCTTTTCTAAACTCTGAAAATTGAGAAAGAAGGTTTTTCTAAAATTATAGACCTTCCCCGTTTGGGTTTTTAATTGAATGTCTTTCCATTTATAACGGTACCTGTTTTCGTAGGTGAAATTATAGACTAACCCTTCTACGTCTGTATATGGTATACGGATGTTTTTACCAGTAAATAAATACTGAAGAATGATCTGATCTCCTTCAAACTTTACCCGCTTAATGCTTTTGGCCGAGTAGATTAAGAGTACTACCATTAAGGCAGTTTTAAATAGCGCTACGAATAATAAACTTATTTGACCTGCTGTTAGATCAACCATGATGTTGAGTACCCAAACGGGAATGAGCAAACCAATGAATAAGTATAAAAAATAATTGGGTGAGTGTTGTTCAATTTCTTGCGACAATAGTACTTAATATTTTAAGTGATTTGGAAACAGGGTTTATAACCATTTTTTCTATACGAAAAGAACGTGAATAGAGATAGTTCGTTACCATATCACAAAAGAATATTTCTCCATATTTGAACCCAAATTCAAAGTACAGCACCTCTAATTTGTCTCTCTAAACACTGAAAATATTAATCATGGGGTATTTAAAAAAAGGCTTACCTAAAATAATAAAAATTAAATGCTTGATTGTGAGGTGTATAAAAGTCTACCTTAATTAGAGACTACCAAAAGAGTCTCTCTAAATTTAAAGAAACGTTTTTTTTCGAAACGTCCTCTAGTTTTGTGGTAATCAAATATTTATAAACAACCAATTATTTATCACAAGACAATGAAAAAATTATGCACACTCGTGCTTTGTTTACTGGCATTGAGCTTTAGTACACAGGCACAGAGAAAAAAGAAAAACGATGACCTACACATCACAGGAGGTTCGGAAATCGCTATTACAGCTGTTCCTTATCAAGTGAGTTTACAGGTGAATGGTTCTCATATCTGCGGAGGAAGCATTATCAACGATCGGTATGTGCTCACTGCAGCACATTGCATAGCAGGAGTTTCTATGGCAGAATTAACAGTTAACGCGGGCATGACCTTACAAAATTCGCCAGGGCTTAGCCGCCAACAGTTTACGGTTGCCAGAATGCTTCCTCACTCTAGTTATGATCATATTAGCCAGAATTTTGATTATGATTATGCGGTGATTGAAATTAATGGCCGATTTAGGTTTAATAATTATGTACAGCCAATTCGACTCAGCAACGGTTTGGGTAGTGCAGAAACAATAGGTAATACTGCGAGGGCTTCAGGTTGGGGATGGAGTGCTCCCAACAGTTCTAATGGTTCTAATGAATTAAGGGCAGTAGATGTACCTATAATCAGTAATGCTACCGCAAGCACCCAATTACTTAATGTAATTCCATTTCATCCGCCTATTACTTCTCGGATGATTGCCACCGATGCAGTAAGTTTTACTCGTCAAGGAATCTGTATAGGAGATAGTGGAGGACCTTTAGTATTTAAGCAACCTGGGCAACCTGATATACAAATTGGAATTTCAAGCTGGGTTATAGCTGGCTGTAATGGAGGGTCTAATTCTCCTTCTATATATGCGCGGGTATCGACGGGCATAAATTGGATTGGTGCTAACTCTGCATCGATAGATGGGAGCAGTGCTCCTTGCTTTAATACAAACACCATATATCGTTTGAACTCAATCGATGGTGTAACTGTCACTAGTTGGCAGGTATCTTCTGGGGTACAACTTGTGAGTAGCAATAATCAAAACGCTACCATCAGGGTGAGCTCTTTAGGCAATACTTGGATAAGAGCGACTTTGAGTACTGGAAACACCATACAGCGAAATTTACGAGCGCAAAGAACTCCCGTAATCAATGCTAATATCCAATGGACCAATGGGGCGGTGGGCGCTTCTTCTTACTTGTGTTCAGCCCGTACTGGTAACAAGTACAACTTTACCGTATCAGGTGCTATTCAACGTCATCAATTTAGAATTAGTAACTTTTCTGGGCAAGTATTGTATACCTCCTCTGCTTTTTTGACGGGTACCAGTGGTTATTTACCCGATATATTTTTTCCCGAAGGCATTTATAAATTCGAGATACGTGGTACCAATGCTTGTGGTACGGCACCTGGTTGGACCTTGGTATATGTAGAGTTTAAGAGCTGCTTTGGCTTGGGTGGCGGCGGCGGTGGTATTGGCCCCGCATTTGGGGGAGTTGCACCCGATTTTGCTATATTTCCTAACCCGGTAAACATGGGCAATTCGGTTAATTTTATAGATAAGCAAACCCAACCAACGAAGCTTACAGTTAAGAACAATGTTTTGCTACAAACAACCGCTGAGGCTACCAATATCACGGTCTATAACATGCAGCAGCAAAAGGTATTTAGCACGAGTTTTCGTGGGCAAGCACGTAAACTAGATTTGAGCAGTCTCAAAACGGGGGTTTACCATATGCGAATTCAAAAAGGCAACAAAGTAGAAATAAAGAAGATTTTGGTAAGATAACCTGCTATTCTAAACTACTAACCTAAATAATGCGAAACAAGGCGTTCTATTTGAACTAATAGGACGCCTTATGATCTTAAGGTTGAAACATTTGATGCTTTTTTATCAAACACTGTTTTCCAGCCCTGATAGATTTTTGAAACCTATCAGTTAATGTGGGGCGAGACCGAAAGACGGAAAAGGAGCTTTGTTGGTAGTTACTAACTTTCATTTTTGGCATAAACTTCAAATAGGTATACTATTCTATCAATTAAGCCTAAAAGGTGAGGCGACTTCCTACTTTGATTTTTGAAACCCTGAAACAATTCTGCCCCCCTACCTATCAGGGCTAAAGTCTTTAAAAGAGTTTAGAAGTAACCAACCTACAAGATGGCCACTGGTTTACCTGCTGGGTTAAAAAAACACCTTTTGATTTCTCAATTCACCAAAAAAATTAATTGCAGGATGATTTTTTTTGAATCTCTCTGATATTTAGCGATATAAGGTGCTGACTATAAGTGCCTTACAGGTCTCTATTTAATAGAGACCTCTAAAGAAGTCTACCTAAGTTCAAAGAAACTTTTCTCGAGGATGTTTGCCCTAGTTTTGTGTGAATTAAAAGTTTTTTGTAACCCAATAATTTATCACAAAACAATGAAGCAATTATGCACACTCGTGCTTTGTTTACTAGCATTGAGCTTAAGTACTCAGGCACAGAAAAAAAAGAAAAACAATGACCTACACATTACTGGAGGTTCTCAAGTAGCTATTACTGAAATACCTTATCAGGTAAACATTCAGAGTAATGGTGTTCACCGTTGTGGAGGGGTCATCATCAATGATCGGTTTGTGCTTACTTCGGCACATGGTGTATGGTGGGATTCAGCAAGTGACTTGACAATAGTTGCAGGAACAAACTTGCGAAATGGACAAGGGACTAATCGCCAACAGTTTAATGTAGTAAGGATCATCCGTCATCCTAGTAGGGATGGAAGTTTTGATTATGATTATGCACTGATTGAAATTAGTGGGAGGTTTACTTTTAACAACTTTGTACAACCAATCGAGCTGATCAGGGCGGCAGGTAACAGTGCCGAAGCCATCGGGAATACAGTGAGGGCTTCGGGCTGGGGATGGACAGTACCAGACGTTGCGGCTGGATCTAATACACTTCAAGCGGTAGATGTGCCTATTATTAGTAATACAACTGCAGATACTCAACTAAACACTTCTTTTCCTGGACATCCTCCAATTACCTCTCGGATGATTGCTACTGGAGGAGTGAGTAATAATAATCGCCAGGGAGTTTGCCATGGAGATGAAGGAGGGCCTTTAGTCTTTAAGCAACCAGGACAGCCTGATGTTTTAGTAGGGATTACAAGTTGGCACACCATTCGTTGTTTAGGTGGAGCTAATGCCCCCTCTTTTTATTCCCGTGTGTCGTCAGTAAGGGATTGGATTATTACCAATACCTGGTCGCTTCAAGGAAACACCAGTCCTTGTGTAAATACCAATACAACCTATACTTTGAATACCACCAATCCGGGAGTAACCACGACTTGGCAGCGGTCTTCTAATGTCCAAATTATCAGCAGTAATAACCAAAGTGTAACCGTAAGAATAAACTTCTACTCATTGGGAGGCACTTGGGTAAGAGCCGTAATGAGTAATGGTGTTACTGTACAAAAAACCATCGTACCGCCTACATTTTCAATCAGTCCTTTTATTCAATGGGAGAATGGTGCCACAGGCGTTTCTTCTTTCCTATGTTCAGCGCGTACTGGCAATAAATACACCTTTACAGCTTCTGGTACAGTGCAACATCACCAATACCGAATCAAGAATTCTTCTGGGCAGATATTGTATACTTCTTCGGCTTTTCTTACGGGTAATAGTGGGTATCTTCCTGATTTGTTTTTCCCTGAAGGTATTTATAGATTCGAGATACGTGGCACCAATACTTGTGGCACATTTTCTAGCTGGACTGTGGTATATGTAGAGTTTAAAAGCTGCTTTGGTTTAGGTGGCGGCGGCGGTGGTATCGGCCCTGCGTTTGGGGAAGTTGCGCCCGATTTTACCATATTTCCTAACCCGGTAAACATGGGCAATTCGGTAAACTTTCTGGATAAGCAAGCTCAACAAACGGAACTTACAGTGAAGACCAATGGCCAGCTAAGAAACGTTAATGAGACAACCAATATCACGGTTTACAACCTACAACAGCAAAAGGTATTTAGTACAACCTTTCGTGGGCAAGAGCGTAGGCTGGATTTGAGTCGCCTCAAAACGGGTGTTTACCATATGAGGATTCAAAAAGGCAACAAAGTAGAAATTAAGAAGATTCTGGTAAGATAAGGGACTTTTTTAAAGCACTGATATAAAGTGAAAGGAGGCGTTCTGTTGTTTTCATAGAACGCCTTCATTTTGTTAAGCCTTCGGGTAATTTTTCCAGGTACTGAGGTGATTATTCTTTAAGAATATTATACCAAATCTTTGAGAAAATCTGTACATCTATTTTTCTGCAAAAACGGGCCAGAGGCCCTGCAATATTTGCTACTCGCCCGAGGCAAGCAGCGAATATTACACTCGCTCGGCTCTAGCCGAGTGAGCAATATCAGAGAGCTTCCAGCTGTGAACCTGTATGTATTATCACAGTAGATTGGTATTAGGCAGTATTTGACTTATGAGACACCCTTTTTACCACTTTAAGTATTTGAACAATGTGGCAACAAGGGTTCATTAGAATCATTGATAAGTTTCAATAAAAGCGCTCACTTCTTCGCAAAACATTGACTCATCTTGAAACATCACCGAATGCCCACTAATGTTAGAGATTACCAGCTTTTTGTGCACCGTATTTACCTGATTGTAGATGTCTTCCCCCAATGTTGGTGGACAAATAAAATCGTACTTGCCAAAAATCAGTAGAGTAGGTTTGGTGACTTTGGATAGTTGGCTTGAAAATTCAGTCTTTGCCAATTCGTGGTTAAAGCTTGCCCCTTGAGAATAGTGATGATTAAAAAAAATAGAGGTAATAGGCCATTTGTTTTTGATACCATATTTTTTGATAAATTTCACGGCATCAAAAGGTGTGATCCCTTCAATTAAACCTTCCGCATCGGCAGCATAGGTATTGAGTTGATTTGCTTGCTCCAACGTCATATAATCAGGCAAAGCACTGCAATAATCAATAATTTCTTTCCATAAAACTCTGTGAGTAAGTAGCTGTATTTGAAATGACTAATCTCTGCATAATAGGCTGCAAGCTGAAAGGTTAGAACCAATAGCCAACCAATAAGCAGATAATCTGTTTTTTCTTTACTTTTTTTGGCAGCCAGCAATGCGACAAAAAATAAGCCTAGCGCAATAGCAGAGGTGATTAACACTAACATGCTTTTCTATAATTAGTTTTTCTTATATAAAAGGTAGCCATTATTGAGTTTTAATTATCTAAGTTGACTTGACCTTTCTGCCTAAGAGTAATGTAGAAAAATACAGTAGCAACCGAAAGAGAAATAAACGATACAATTAATAAAGACCATCCCAGAGCCATTTCATCTTCGAATACGTAGTCGTTGATAAGTGCCACGCTGGTAGGGCCAATGGTTAGGCCCAATAAATTGTTGGTTAAAATAAGGATCGAAGATGCAACTCCGCGCATACGATTGGGCATAATTTCCTGAACCACAGCTGCCGCTGCTGCTACTGGAGTACTCAAAATAAGGCATAGAGGAATGAGAGCAATAAGTGCAGTAGTGCCAGATGGCATCAAAGGATAAAGAACACATGTGGGAATGAGTAGGAGGGTAGCCCAAAAGATCAGCTTTACCTTGGCATTGGCTACTCCTTTTTGAGTCCACCAATCGGCAATGACTCCTCCCGTAATAACCCCGATTGCTGGAAATAACCCAAACCCGATAGCTGCGGCAAACGCCACTGTTTTGGGAGGTAAGCCCTGAATACGCATAAGAAAAGTTGGGAGCCAACTACTAATGGCATAAACTGCCAGATAGTAAAATGCAAATCCACCGCAAATCAAGAAAAATACTCGTCCATTTTGTTTGAGATAACCCCATACTACCGATAAAGGGATGGTTTCTTCGGTATTGTTACCCTTGCGTTTGGGTTCTTTGATAGTCAATACCAGCGAGGCTACCAGAATACCAGGCAACCCTACAATGATCAACACAAATTGCCAGGCGTATATTTCTCCCACTAAGGGTATCTCTACGTAAGCTACTTCAGCCAAAACGCTCATTGCATACCCACCTGCCAAAGCGGCTAAAGCAGAACCAAGATAAATACCCAATGAATACACCGAAATAGCGGTGGCTAACTTTTCTCTCGGAAAATAATCACTCAGTAGCGAATAAGTAGCAGGGGTTAATGCTGCTTCGCCTACACCCACCCCCATTCTGGCAAGAAACAACTGAGCGTAGCTTTTGGTTAAGCCGCACAGGGCGGTCATAACAGACCAAAGCGTAAGCCCAATTGCGATGATTTTTTTCCGACTAAAAACATCGGCAACCCGCCCCAATGGAACGCCCATCAGAGAATAAAACAATCCAAAGCTTGCCCCTAGTAGGAGGCTTACCTGAGTATCGCTCAAGTCGAGGTCTCTTTTCATGGGTGCTACCAAAAAAGTAAGGATGTTTCGGTCAAGAAACGACAAGGTGTACGCAAGCATAAGAATGATCACTGTAATCCAGCCTTGTCTGGTATTGTAGTGTTTATTTTCCATTGGTTACTTGTTTTAATAAAGCTTTTGGTATTCGCCAGAACTCACCCAGATATACCTTGGCAATATTTTAAAGTGAATAGATGCTTCTATACTCGATACTACAAAGCTAAGGAGAGTATCGAAAAACTATTTATCCATATCAAAGAATATCTGGTACATTTTGTCGAATCTGTCAATACTTTAGTGATGATTACCCTCTTCTGAGATGCTTTTGATCGATATGTCCAAACACTTGCGCGATATGTCCAAGGAAGTATGGCAAAGTGCTCATGATCCCCTCTTTTTCTTCAATTTTTTTGATCGATATATCCCAGCGATTGCAAGATAAGTCCAAGCTTATTGACCACTATTTCTATTGCTTTGCAGCACTTTAAAAAATTTAAAAAACAGATTAAAAATATGTGGAAATCAAAGTTCAATAATCTGGCATTGACGTCTCAGAACACTTTGTCTAAGAATCAAATGCGCCATATCAAGGGTGGTGGTAGTACTACCGCAGATTGTGGTGGCGGTAAATCGGTGACCTGTAGTGGTACTACCTGTAGCTCTATTGACGGAAAAGGTTGCTCATGTGTTAAAGCTGACTATACCTCAGATACTAAATCTTGTAAAAGCAAAAAACCTGTGGCGAGTATTACGCCTGCATAGTTTGTAACATTTGTTAACTCTTATAAAACGGATTAAAAATATGTGGAAATCAAAGTTCAATAATCTGGCATTGACACCTCAGAACACTTTGTCAAAAAACCAAATGCGCCATATCAAAGGTGGTGGTAGTGCTACTGCGGATTGTGGTGGAGGCAAATCTGTGACATGTAGTGGCTTCGATTGTTCTTCTCGGGATGGATATGGTTGCTCCTGTCACAAGACTCCCACTAGTGCTGACTTTAATACTAAATCCTGTACAGATAAAAAACCTGTGGCAAGCATTACGCCTGCATAGTTTGTAACATTTATTAACCCTTATAAAATAGATTAGAAATATGTGGAAGTCAAAATTCAATAACCTGGCATTGACACCTCAGAACACTTTGTCTAAAAACCAGATGCGCTATATCAAAGGTGGTGCTAGTGTTACTGTGGATTGTGGTGGAGGCAAGTCTTTGACCTGTAGTGGTTTCGATTGTACTTCTAAGGATGGAAAAGGTTGCTCCTGTCACAAGACTCCTACTAGTCCCGACTTTGATACGAAATCCTGTACAGGTAAAAAACCTGTGGCAAGCATTACACCTGCATAGTTTGTAACATTTATTAATCCTCATAAAACAGACTGGAAATATGTGGAAATCAAAATTTGACAACTTGGCATTGACGCCTCAGAACACTTTGTCAAAAAATCAAATGCGTCATATCAAAGGTGGTGGTAGTGCTACTGCCGATTGTGGCGGTGGCAAATCTGTGTCCTGTAGTGGTGTTTCTTGTGATGCTAAAGATGGCACAGGTTGCAGATGTCGTAAGGCTGGCTCTACCAATGAATTTGATACGAAATCCTGTACAGGTAAAAAACCTGTGGCAAGCATTACACCTGCATAATTTGTAACATTTATTAACCCTTATAAAACACATTAGAAATATGTGGAAATCAAAGTTCAATAACCTGGCATTGACATCTCAAAACACTTTGTCAAAAAATCAAATGCGCCATATCAAAGGTGGTGGTAGTGCTACTGCCGATTGTGGTGGCGGCAAATCTGTGAGTTGTAGTGGTTTCGCTTGTACTTCTATCGATGGACAAGGCTGCTCATGCATGAAGGCTGACGAGACCTCAGATACTAAAACTTGTTTAAGCAAAAAACCTGTGGCAGGCATTACACCTGCATAATTTGTAACATTTATTAACCCTTATAAAACATATTAAAAATATGTGGAAGTCAAAATTCAATAACCTGGCATTGACGCCTCAAAATACTTTGTCAAAAAATCAAATGCGCCATATCAAAGGTGGTGGTACTGTTACTGCCGATTGTGGTGGTGGCAAATCTGTAAGTTGTAGTGGTCACGATTGTTTTTCTCTTGATAATGACGGTTGTAAGTGTAGTACCTCAAGTGGAACACCAGATGAAAAATCTTGCACTAAGAAGAAAAACGCATCAATTACGATGGCATAATCTAGGGAAGGCATAAAATATCAGTGCTTCGGTAAAATGCTAAACAATAGCCAGCGAGACATTGTATGCCTGCCAAACCCTTTCTAACCTTCATAATTTTTATACAACAGATTAAACGATATGTGGAAATCAAAATTCAATAACCTGGGATTAACTGCCCAAAACACCTTGTCAAAGCAACAGATGCGCCATGTCAAGGGAGGAGGAAGCGCTACTGCGGATTGTGGTGGTGGTAAATCGGTGACCTGCAGTGGTGACAATTGCATCGGTGTAAATGACTCTGGGTGCTCTTGTGATGCACCAAGTGGAGGACTTGATGTGAAGCTTTGCAGCCAGGCTACAAACGTGATTTCAGGTAATTAAAACAAACCCAAAACATCCAATTTTATGAAGTCAAAATTTAAAAAACTCAATTTATTACAGAACAATATTTTATCACAAGATGCTCAAAGAGCAATTACTGGTGGGCGTAGCTTTCTAGCGGGCGCTACAGCTGATTGTGGTGGCGGCAAATCTGTAAGTTGTAGTGGTTCAACGTGTGCTTCCAAAGATGGAGTAGGTTGTTCATGCATCAAAGATGACTTTAGTGCCGATACCAAATCTTGCGTATCTGCTACGAACAGCATCACAGAGAATTAATTGGGTTTAACATACCAATTTTATGGAGTTATCGCACCTTTTACTGGTTGCGATAACTTTTCGTTTAATGCTGACCTACGCGTGCTTTTTCTGTTTTTTACCCACCTTTAGAAGCGCTGATACTTTTCTTAGTTCTCGCCTCATTTCCTAAAATACCTGTTTGACTACTGCTCAATGGTATGCTTATAAATGGCTATTCTAAGCTCCTTTTCATTGCTTTTGGTTGATCTGCCCAGTTTTTTGCCCAATATACCCAAGCCTTTTTTAAGGACTTGCCCCTTAATTTGCGGTAGTTAATCATTTAAACATAATTCAAAATGTGGAAATCAAAATTTAATAACCTGGCATTGACATCTGAGAATTCTTTGTCGAGAGAGCAAATGCGTAACGTTAGAGGGGGGGCTAGTGTCACCGCGAGCTGTAGTGGCGGAGTAACTGTAAGCTGTAGTGGCAGAACTTGTGGTTCTGTAGATGGATTGGGCTGCTCTTGTATAAAAGATGACTATAGCTCAGATACAAAGGTTTGTAGAGGTGCAGTACGCTAGTATTTCATTGTTTTACCCTTTTCGTTTTAATACTTAATAATTTACTTAAACTCGATAAAAGTATGTGGAAGTCAAAATTCAACAACCTACAATTGAAGTCTGAAAACACCCTATCTAAAAGCCAAATGCGTCATATCAAAGGTGGAGGAAGTGCCAGTGCAGATTGTAGTAATGGTGTTACTGTAAGTTGTAGTGGAGGAGTATGTACCGCAACTGATGGTTCAGGATGTGAGTGTACAAATTCTGATGGTACAAATGATAAGAAGAGTTGTAAAAAATCTCCATTCATAGCCATACGCTAACATTATATTGTATGATGTTATAGCAAAGCTTCGGTAGCTCTCTGAGCATAACTCGATAATTGGTTAGGAGCGAAAAGAGTTTTACCGAAGCTTTATGTGAATTAATGACGCGAAGTTTATAATAATACCTCTTTATAAGAAGGTATTTATTCCCTATAGAATGCCATTTCTTAGAAAGATAAAAGTTTCATCACCAAGCGTCTGAATGACTTAGATATTTTCATTAATTCAAGTGAAAAGCCCGTTTAATACCCTTTTAAGGTGTTTTTTGATCAGTATGTCCTAGCACTTGCAAGATATGTCCAAGCTCTTTCTAGTTCTTTTTTCTTGTTTTGTGGCTGTAAATAACTCTTACAAAACAGATTAAAAAAATATGTGGAAGTCAAAATTCAACACCTTGAATTTGACTGCTAGTAATCAATTAACTAGGAGTCAAATGAGTGCCATCAAGGGAGGAGCAAGTGCTACTGCTGATTGCGGTAACGGAAAGTCAGTTACTTGCACTGGCAGAACTTGTATGGCTAAAGATGGTAACGGTTGTTCTTGTACAAAAGCTAACTATTCTTCTGATGTTAAGAATTGTGGCGATAAGGACGATAAAAAGGAAGCTTTTATCAGCGCCCTGTAATTCCCCAAATACAAAGTCTTGTAAAGGGAAGAAGTTTGCCATTATTGGCTAGTTTTTAATCAAATTATATTACAAAATTTAATCTTATAAGAAAATGTTTAAGTCAAAATTCAACAATTTAGAACTAACTCAAAATAACGTATTGTCTAAGTATCAAATGAGTGCTATCAAAGGTGGAGGAAGTGCCAGTGCAGATTGTGGTGGAGGTAAAACCGTAAGCTGTAGTGGTAGCCTTTGTACCGCAGTTGACAACGACGGATGCGAGTGTAACAACACTGATGGTACCAGTGATAAGAAAAGCTGTAACGGAAAAAAGAATGAGTTTTTAATGGCTTAATAACTCAAGACAGTATTACAATGCTTCGGCAAGCAAACCGCCGAAGCATTTTCAGTACGCTAAATTATTACCTTAGATAGATTTATATGAAAACAAGTAAAAACCAAACCCACCTGATCGCCCACCTGTTGGATCATCTCCAGATTCCTTATACGATTCCATTTCTCAAAAAATATTTATTTTCATCACCTGATACGGGTAATCTGAAAAGTTTTGCGGAATTATTTGATTTGTATCATGTGCCCAATTTGGCTGTTCAGATAGAGCCTCACCAATTGCCAGAAGTAGATTTGCCTGCCATTGTACAGGCGGCAGAAGGAGACAATAGTCTGGTAGTTTTGCATCAGTACAATTCAGAAAAAGCAACCTATTATGATATTGAGCAAGGAATGGTGGAAGTCTCAGCAGACGAGTTTCACCAAAAGTGGAGTGGGGTAGTATTGTTGCTCAGCCCTGACGAAAACTCAAGAGAACCACAACATAAGGATAATCAAAAAAATGTGCGTCAAAGACAACTAAACAAATTCTTAGGCACAGGATTACTGGGAGGTGTTTTTGCTTGTGCCTTGTTTTTATTTGCAAGTTGGTGGTATAGTGCGCTGTTTTTAGTCATTGCTTTAGGACTCGGAGTAAGTCTTATTTTGCTATTAAACGAAATGGGCAAAGGAAACCAAGTGATCAATCAAATATGTAATATCAATAAAGCCACCAGTTGTGAAGACGTGACCAACTCGGCCCAAAGCAAATTTCTGGGTTGGTTGAGCTGGGCCGAAATAGGTTTATTGTATTTCAGTGGTTTTGCATTGACTATGCTTGTTCTGGCATTGACAGGATCTATTGCTCAAGGGATGGTTTTACTGGCGGTGCTGAGTGCGACAGTGCTGGTATATCCAGTATTCTCTATTTATTACCAGGCCTTTGTGGTCAAGAAGTGGTGCGTGTTGTGTTTGGTAGTACAGGGGATTTTGTTGACTACTTTTGGGCTATTGGCTTCATCTTTATCAGAAGTTACCCAAATCAGTTTGAGTGTTCAGATTGTTCTGCCTATTGTGTTAGGGTTCACTTTGCCTTTGGCCATTTGGCTCAATATTCGTCATCAGTTTATTGATTCGGAAGTTGAAGATGAGCATCGTTCTACTTTAGAACTTATCAGAAATTTTGAGGTTTTTGATGCTTTTTTGGAGCGTCAACCTGTACAGGATATCACACCATTAGATTTAGACTTACGCTTGGGTAATGCCGAAGCTCCTAATGAAATCGTAATGGTAAGCAATCCGTTTTGTCCTCCTTGTGCCGAGACCCATAAAGAATTTGATGAGCTCCTTAAATATTATGGCGAAGAAGTAGTTTTGAACATCCGATTTATCCCTGATTTTAGACATCAAGACAACGAAAAGAACTTGGTTATTCGCCACTTATTGAGCTTAAAAGGCACTCCACAAATGGCCAATGCGCTTAACGATTGGTATGCATTACGTGACTACGAAAAGTTTAAGAAACTATATCCCATCGACGAAATGATAGAGCATTCAGATTTATTGCCTTACTCGGTGTGGGTAGACCAACTAGGCATTGACGCCACCCCAACTATATTTGTGAATGGGCGAAAACTAGAAAAGCCTTATTATGCCCGTCATTTGAAATATCACTTGCGAGGCATTATTGAAAAAAATGCTGAAGTATTTGCCTAAACAAAGCTTACCTTGATTATATATCTTGAGTCATCCTGAGAATTTGGGATGACTTTTTTGTTTTGTGATGATAATCTAAGTTAAATACCAAGTAAGCTGTTGGCAATTAAGGAGTTAATTTTGAAATAGTTACCTGCTATTGTGATTTTTCACCTCGATTTAGCATCGGTTGTTCTTCCCCAAAGACGTAAGGTAAGTAATAAACACATCAAGTTTCATTAATTTTATTAACTTGCAAAAAACAAGTAAAATAATAAGAAAATGAAAGAAATTACCCAAAGGTCAGATTGTCCGGTGAGTTATGCCTTGGATTTTTTTGGCGATAAATGGACTTTTCTCATCATCCGAGATCTTATGTTTGAAGGCAAAAAGTTTTACAAAGATTTCTTGAATTCTAAGGAAGGAATTGCCACTAATATTCTGTCTGACAGGCTAAAACGACTAGAAGGAATAGGAGTGATTGAGTCTAAAGTATATGAAAAACTCAAAACCAAAAAGGAATATTCGCTTACTCAAAAGGGCAAAGATTTAGTGCCAGTGCTGGTAGAAGTCATGGCTTGGTCGGCCAAACACCACGACGGCCTGGCAGTACCTCCCGATTTTGTCGAAAAAGTAAAAAACTCCCGAGAGGTGGTCATTGAAAAAGTGTTGACCAACTTAGGATAACTGGTTGAATACTCAGCCTTCATAACTTTCGCCAATAAAGCAAGTTGTGAAGGCTTAAGTTCACAAAATCAGCTATAAGAAAAACAACTCCCCGAATTCCTTAACATGTGTTAATGCAATCCTCTTGAAAAGTCCTCAAATTTGTAGTGTGATTCATTGAAAAACAGGCCTTTAGAATCAAAAGTAGAAGAGCTCTTTCTGTATTATTTCAGCTTTGAGTATGCCCAGGCATATTCTTAAAACATTTTAATTATGCAGTTCAAGAAGAGATTAATTATTACGCTGTTGGTGAGTTTTTTTGTTCAAATAGGTTTTGCTCAGCAGGGTAAAATACTATTTGTCATGAGTGAAGCAGATACCCTTTTGCTTAAAAAAGGAAAAAAGAAACGTCAAACTGGAGTATTTCTCAATGAGTTTTATTTAGCATACAAAGCCATTGTGGATAAAGGGTATATGGTAGAGTTTGCAACTCCTTATGGAAAAAAGGCAACGATTGATCAGGAAAGTTTGAAGGATAAATATTGGAAAGAAAATACCACCCTGAGACAAGAAGCCATTGATTTTTGGAAGAATGACTCCCGTTTTATGAACCCAATGACCTTAAAACAAGCCATTGCCAAACAGCAAGAGTATTTGGGGCTGGTAATTCCAGGAGGGCAGGGCTTGATGGTGGACTTGATTTATGATAAAAATATACCCGTATTATTGCAGGGATTTGCCAAAAGCCAGAAAACAATTGGATTGATTTGTCATGCGCCTAGTTTGATTACTACTATTCCCCAAACGGACAATCCTTTTATAGGTTATGAGGTCAATTCAGTCACGCCTTTTGAAGAGTTTTACATCGAAACATTTGTAATGAAAGGGAGACCCAAAAACCGAAAAATCGCTCGTCAGCTCAAAAGGTTGGGTTTAAAATACAAACGAAGAGGGCCGGGTAAAAACTATGCAGTACGAGACCGAAACTTGGTAACCAGTCAAAATCCTTTTTCGGGGAGTAAGTTCAACGAATTGTATTTACAGGCATTGGACGATTATCAGAAGCAGGTAAGAGGTCCAAAAAAATAAGGAACTTCTTACAAAAGGACACAAGTGTGATTGTACTAAATGAACTGACAAGCCTTTATCATATTTAAATCCTGAAGGCTTGTCAAAATATTTATTAACCACTTTTTCTGGGTTTCACGTATCATACATGTTACTAACTAAAACATGTATGAAGAAAACCGATTTCAAAATTTTTCAAACCTTTCATAGCAAAGGAGATGCAGAGGCGTTTGTAGCCTTTTTTGAAGAAAATAGTATTCGTTACAGGTTTGATCGCAACTATGATGTCATCCGTACAAATCCAGAGCACGAAGGCTCTATATTGATCAAGCCAGGAGAATCGTTGCAAAACGAATTGGCTTTGACAGTACACACTGACGACTTTGACAAAGCCCATGACTTACTCCAGCAAGATGTCGAGAAAATCACTGAAATACCTGATGAACATTATATTCTCCAGTTCGACAATAATGAATTGCAAGACATCATTCAACATCCCGACGAATGGAATAAACACGATGTACACTTTGCCAAATTGTTGTTAAAACAGCGAGAAGCGTAAGGTGAGTTGTTACGTTGTTAAGTGGGATCATTATGAATCACTTAACAACGTATATCTTTATAAAAACTAAGATCGAGACTAGTGAATTTTTTCAAGTAATTCCTCTAGCTTCATGTTAAACTCATTGGGTTTCTCAAGCATTGGATAGTGCCCTGTGGCTGATAAATAAGTTACTTCGCAATCAGACTTACAATGCTTCATCAAGCCTTGTTCATTGGTAGGCGGTAAATCGTTATTGAGTAAGTAGAGTTTTTGGGGTAAACTTTCTAATTTTTCATTAACCTGAGCAGCAAATTGCCACATGCTGGTAAGAGCACTAAGCGCAACGTTGGGTTGAGCATTGGCAAAATCCTGTTTCACCTGTTCTCTTACCTCAATAGGGGTTTCAGGATGAAATAAGAAACGATCTGCATATGCCTGGCTCGTGTTTTTAAAATCAGCTATAAATCCATCCAGGTAGGTTGCCATTTCTTGTTGCTGTTCTGGGGTAAATACCACGTCTACAAACTTAAAATTGTCTATGCCTATCAGTCCTTTGATAGATACATTTGCACTGGATGCTACCTGTAGCATGACATCACCTGCCATAGAATGTGCTACTAAAATAACTTCTTCTAATTGTAGTACTTCTATAAAAGCCTCCACATCTTGGGCATAGGCTTGAATACTCCAGTTTTCCCGGGAAGCAGTGGAAGCTCCAAACCCTGGTAAGTCTATGGCTATAACTCGGTAGTTCTTTTGAGCAAAAAAAGCACATTGCTTCTCCCAATAAGTTTTATTAATGCACCATCCTGGGATAAAAAGAAGCGTTTTGTCTCCAGTTCCATATTCATAATAATTGACTTGAGCTTTGCGTGTAGACAGTTGGATTGTTTTTTCTAACATTTGTAATAAGGTTTGCGCAGTCATTTAAGCTGCTTTGTTATGAGATATTTTAACAAGAGCAAAAATGAATAGGGTGGGTGACAACCCTTTGGCAAGGGTGTGCTCTTTTTTCTGAAAAAAATGAGTGATTAAAACTTTCGCTTTGCTCTTTCTGTCAGATACTGGCCTATGTCGAATGTAGAGTCAGGCTCAAAAGAGTGATTGGTGATTGCTAAGTGCTTGATCTTATCAGTTCTAAACTCGCGTAACCCATTTCTGAGCTGACAATGCCCTATAAATGTCCATACCACTCCTGTAAAATACAAAGCGTAAGGATGCACCTGACGTTGTGTAACCTCATTCTTGTAACGCGAATGGTAGCTTAAGTCCAGCACTAAATGGCTGGTAATACAATGTTGTATTTGAGGGAGGTATACACTTTTGGGTGCCCAGGGGTCTTGATAAGCAGTGCGACTATTCAGGTAATTGACTTGGTCTTTTTGACTTTTTTTTAAGACTGATTTTATTTTCATTAAGCCACTTTCATAATGTTTACGCAATGAGTCTTCGGTATGATAACTCAGTATTTTTTCTGCGGTCATAAAAGCATTGGCTTCTTCTTCGGTAAATTGTATGGGTGGTAAACGGTACCCTTCTACAATAAAATACCCTTTGCCATCTTCTACGCCAATAGGTACCCCAGCTACTTGTAAGCTTTTGATATCGCGATACACTGTACGTTTACTGATATCGAACCGTTCAGCGATTTCAGTTGCAGTTACCAGTTGTTTAGATTGTAGTTGGATTAATATAGCAGTTATTCTATCAAGCCTATTCATTGAAGATGACAAGTCAGGTATAAATAAAAATATTTTAATAGTCGAGGTTTTTAAATCAGCGAATATTGTGCAAATTGAATGTAATAGTTTTGCAAGATCATAGGGTTTATTTCTATGAAATATCTTTTTAATTAATACTCAATCAAAAAATATGGCGCAATCAGATCAAGTCCCTGTGGACTCTGGATTTCACGGGAAAAGTACCGGGCAAGAAGTTCTTGCTGATATTAATTTAAATGGAAAAGTAGCCATCGTTACGGGTGGATATAGCGGCATTGGGTTAGAAACCACTAAAGCCCTTGCTGCCAAAGGTGTAAAGGTAATCGTGCCAGTACGTTCGGTGCAAAAAGCAAAAGATAACCTGGCTGGGATAGAAGGAGACATCCATACTGAAGAAATGGATCTTGCCGATCTTGGATCGGTGTCTAAATTTGCCAATAAAATGTTGGGAGAGTTAGATAAGCTTGATTTATTGATCAACAATGCTGGGGTAATGGCTTCTCCCGAAAGAAGAGTAGGCCCCAACTGGGAGTATCAATTTGGAATCAACCATATGGGGCATTTTGCCTTGACGACCAAGTTGATGCCCTTGCTCACCAAAACCCCCGATGTAAGAGTCGTTGCGTTGGCCTCTACCGCTCACAAAATCAGCGATATCTTATGGGACGACATGCAGTTTAGTAATAACAATTACGACAAATGGGTAGCCTATGGACAGTCCAAAACGGCCAATGCCTTGTTTGCCAATGCGCTTTCCCGTCGATTGAAAGATACAGGAGGATTGGCATTTGCGGTGCACCCTGGGGGAATTTTTACCCCACTTCAGCGCGATTTACCTCAGGAAGAAATGATTGCTTTGGGTTGGTTAGATGCCGACGGAAATCCGTCAGAATTGGCCAAACAAGGTTTTAAAACCCCTGAACAAGGATGCTCTACTACTTTATGGGCTGCTACGTCCGAATTGCTCAAAGGCAAGCCAGGAGTGTATTGTGAAGACTGCAATATTGCTGCACCTACCGATCCAGCCAGCCCACTGGCCCGCTATACTGGAGTCAATGCTCACGCTTGCGACGATGAATCTGCCGAAAAGCTATGGAAAGTGAGTGAGGAATTGTTGGCTAAAGCTTAATTCACAATGTCTTTTGGAAACTAAGGAGTTATCTCAATGATGATTTTCTGATAAATATTGTTTTACATAGAAGTATATACCTGATAGGTTTAAACCATCTGTCAGGTATAAAACTCTTCAAAAAGCATTTTTCTGTGAAGATAGATTTATGAGACAGCACTGTTGTTTTTTTTGGTAGACATATGTTCTTATTTGATAGAAAAATCAAAAAACTTATTGTTAAACCTTGATAATTCAGTGAGTGAAATTGCTTATAGTTTGGGCTTTAATCAGCCTCAAAATTTTAGCAAGTTTTTTAAAAAGAAGACTCAAATGAGCCTCGCAGAATATCGGAACCTCCACTGATAACCTGCCCGATTTTGATTAAATATTCTTTTTGTGCATTCTCTCAAGGCTTATAAATAGCCAATGAATATTGGTACCTATCGGATTTTGCTTCGTTTGTTTCGCAAATTTTATAATTTTGCCTGTTATAACAGACGAAAACCAATAAACACATTTGAGGTATTACACATACATTGCCCTCTATTTGGCATTTGTTTTATTAACGCATGTTGGTCAGGCCCAATCACCTTATTTCCAGCAAATTACCAATCGGGATGGGTTGCCAAGTATGACGATCTACGATATACACGAAGACAAGAAAGGGTACATTTGGCTGGCCACCAATGCAGGCATTTGCTACTACGATGGGGTGCGTTTTACCACGCTAGATACGCCCTTATCGAAGGGTAATTCTTTTACAAATCTGCGAGAAGATTCCAAAGGACGTATTTATTTCAATAACTTCAATAGCCAACTATTTTATGCTACTTATACCAAGACAGGTGAAGTAACTTTACCTTCACAGATTAGAAAGCAAGATGGCATTGTTGCTTTTTTTATAGATGCTCAAGACCACCTTTGGTTAGGTACTAAAAACAAGCGGATATATTTGAAAAAAAACAATGCAACTGTTTGGAATTCCCTCTCTTTAACGTCTCCTTCATTTTGCCGAAATTTTGCCCAGGATGGTAAAGGAAATGTCTGGATATTATTTAACAATATTTTTTATCAAATTTCGCCTCAGTTAAAAATTAAGCAACGCGTGAAAACCCCGCTAGACTTCTTTCGGGTAACCATTTCAGGGCAAAAAGCTATTTTTAATACCTCAGCTGGAAGGCATTTTTACAGCTATGATATCAAGAAAAAGAATTGGACGGAGGTTTTTAAGGATTATACCAGGCAAGGATCAAATTCTTTGACGGCTATAACGAATATAGATCGTCAAAAAAATATATGGATATGTACCACCGCTGGCACCAAAGTCTATTCAGCAGATTTTAAACCATTGGCCAATGGGGTTACTTTTTTCAAGAAGAAGTTTGTAGGAAGAATTATCCAAGATCGGGAAGGCAATTACTGGTTTGCGACCATTGGCCATGGGCTATTCAAAATGTCTAACCTGGATATTTTACATTTCAATGAACAAAACTCAAAGTTAGATTTCGAGCAAGTGCATGGTTTGGCCCAAGATGATTTGGGTAACTTATACCTGGGCACCAATGGCGATCAGCTGTATTACTTTGACACTCAGCAACAACAAATCACCCAAAAGTACCCTCTGCCTAATGGAGATGTGGAGTGTCTGTTTTTTGTTAAGAACATACATAAATTATATGTGGAAAATGGATACCTATATGTCTTTGATACTGATACGAGGCAAAAAGCAGGGCTCTTATATACTGGATTTACCCCAAAAGCAATGAGCTTGTATCAAGGTAAATATTTGTTGATTGCGACTGGACAAGGCGCTTATATGTCGGCTACCGATAAGCAACAGACAGTGCCCCAAAATTACCTAGAGGCATTCCCTAAGGTAAATGATGGTGTTTTGCTACGAGAGAAAAGAAGTCGTTCGGTGTGTACCGAGGCTACTCAGGATCGTTTTTGGGTGGGTTACGCCGACGATTTATATTTTTATGAAAATGCCCGAGCTTATAAATTTAAAACGCCTGATAAACAATCTATCATTGCTTTGCACATGAGCCAGAGTGCCGATGGTACAGTTTGGGTAGCCACTGCCCAAAAAGGGATTTTTGCTATCAAAAACAAGAAAATTTATTTGCACCTGGATCAGAGTACGGGACTTATAAGCAACTATTGCCAACGGGTATTTAAGGAAGGGGATGAGTTGTACATAGGGACCAATAAGGGGCTACAGGTATATAATCTAGAGAGTAAAACGTCTCGGGTGTTTAATCAGGAAGATGGCCTGCCAAGCAACGAAATCCGGGACTTGATTGTGCAAAAAGATAAAATATACCTGGCTACTACCAATGGTTTATCTGTAATAGGCAAAGACTTTAATACTACGAATTACACCCCACCATTCATTTATATTACTGGATTTTCGCTAAAAGATAAACCTCAAAAACTCAAGGCCAAATATGAACTGGCTTATGACGAAAACAGCCTCGTAATCAAATTTACAGGCATAGCGCTCAGAAGCAGCGGTAAGTTTCGATACAAGTATCGAATGGTAGGGCTGGACCCTCAATGGATTTATAGCAATAGCACCAGCAATGTGGCTCGTTATGCGGCGTTGCCTTCCGGAAAGTATCAGTTTCAGGTAAAATGTGTCAATGAAGATGGTATTGAAAGTCTGGAAACGGCGACATTGGATGTAGAGATTGATTATCCTATATGGGAAAAATGGTGGTTTATTGCGTTGATGACTCTGCTAGGGTTAACATTGATTATTGCGTTGTTTTTCTTTCGCATTAGAGAAATTCAACGGAAAAACAATTTGGAAAAGGCATTGGGTAAAGCGGCATTGGAATCACTAAAATTACAGATGAACCCTCATTTTATTTTCAATGCCATGAGCGCAATCCAACGTTATATGTTGAAAAACGATGCCCGTAATGCCAGCCATTACCTGACTCGATTTTCTAAACTGATGCGGGCCGTACTGGAAAACTCCCGCAATGAGTACATTAGCCTGGAGCAGGAGATAGAAATGCTGGAAGGATACCTTACCTTGCAAAACCTGAAGCATAAAGGGAGCTTTGAATATACTATTACGGTAGACGAAAATTTAGACCCTGAGGAAGTGGCCATTCCTCCAATGTTTGCCCAGCCGTTTATCGAAAATGCAGTAGAGCACGGGATTCATCAAATGCCCTCAGGAGGAAAGATATCCATTGATTTTGTGCTTGATGGGGAGCTTATTTTGTTAGAAATTTGCGACAATGGCATTGGTTTGACGCAGGGGAAAGCCCAAAAAGAAGGCGAACAAGCGACCCATCGTTCGTTGGCGACTCAAATAACCAAAGAACGTATAGCCTTATATCAGAAAAGTTTGAAAAAGAATATATATTTTGAGGTCAAAAGTTCAGCGGAGGGTACTCGGGTATTGTTTCGCATGCCTTACCAGCCTTTATAAATCCATAACTTATGAAAACACTTATAATTGATGATAATGAACACGCTCAGGAGTCTTTGGAAGAATTGCTCCAGGCGTATTGTCCTCAACTTACCCTGACAGGCAAGGCTGCAAATATTCAGGAAGGAAAAGCACTGATAGAGCAGGCCTCACCTGAGTTGGTTTTTTTAGATGTAGAAATGCCCACTGGTACTGGCTTTGACCTTTTACATCAACTTTCTACGATAGATTTCAAGGTGATTTTTACTACTGCCCACGAAAAATATGCGCTTAAGGCGATCAAATTCAGTGCATTAGATTATTTGCTAAAGCCCATAGATGCCCAGGAATTGGTAGAGGCTGTAGAAAAGGCCCAGCAAGGTACCTCAGAGAATGCTTTGGAGTTTAAGATGGAAACGCTGTTCCAAAATCTGGCAAATGGCCAAACTGATCAAAAGATTTTGTTGAGAGACAAGTATGGTTTTCAGGTAACCCCTGTCAAAGACATTATCCGCCTGGAAGCCGATAGAAACTATACCTATTTTTACATCAAAGATCAAAAGCCCATTTTGGTAAGTAAATCTTTGAAGGATTACGAAAAACTATTGCCTGCTGAGCAGTTTTTTAGATGTCATAAATCGCATTTAGTAAATCTCAATTATTTGCTGCGCTACGATAGAAAAGACGATGATTTGCTCATTTTTCAGGATGGTAGCAAAGTGCCCATTTCACGTCGCAAGCTGGAGATTTTGCTCGAGAAAGTGAAGCTTTGGTAAGTGGTTGATAGCAAATAAGTTATGTGACTTATCTCTAGTACTACTTGTTTTATTGCCAAAAATAATCCAATAGAAATCACAACTTAAGAGCGGGAGGCGTTTGCGAAGAATTTCGGTAGTATTTTGGAAAATTTAATACCTTAAAGTTAGTAGTGTTCAGAGAAATTATAGAATTACTTTTTTGAAGTAAAAAATCACTTCAAATGCAGCAGAATCCTCCTTGGAAGGAGGTGCCGCTTGCGGCGGAGGATGTTTTCTAAGTCCAAATGATCATTTAGAGCGCATTTTACTCGATTACATCCCCCTAGCCCCCTTCAAAGGGGGACTCTAATTGGTTTTTCTTAACGAAAAACGCTTTCTGTTTTTTGTTAAAATATTTTTTTGAACAGCCTTATATTAAAGTCCGAAATTCTGTGGCAATCTAGGGTAATGTGTTTCATCAAGTCAAAAGTGTTATTATCCAAAATCTTTTAACAGGAATATCTCTGTGCGATTGAGTAGGTTTACCTTCCCTCGCATAAAATCAGCCGCACAAGCTGGGGTGTCAGTGATCATTTTTTAACCGCTCCACTTTGCAAGTTCTTAACGCCTACAAAATAAGGCGAAATAAAAGGCAGTAATGTTGAAGAGGTGTTTTAAATATTACTTTTTTAAAAGGGATTAACTAAAAAGTCACCCCAGAAATTAGGGATGACTCATGTCAGGTTTGTATTACTCACAAGTGAATATCGTGACTTGTTGTGTGAAATGTTGTTTGCACTTTCTGTATTCCTTAATCAATATTTACTATTTGATATCTAGAACTACTTACCCATCTTCTTCTGCATCTTATCACAAGTAACCTCATATATGCGAGAGTGTGCCTCACAAAATGGCTCATTAAACGTGCTACCATTAAAGTTTTGTCGGATGGTAAAATACCCAAACTTGCACTGAGCGCCTTTTTTCATAAGACCTACCATATAAAAGCGACGACCTAAAATAATACCCGTGTTTTTGTTACGAATCACTTTCCACTCTTTTGAGAAAAGATAACCGCCTACTACTACCTCTTTCCAATGTCTTCTTTTTAGAAACGCCTTGGTAGCATCCATCGATTTGGCCAACAACTTCGCGTTTTTCATCCCTTCTTTGGGCAATTCCATTTTGGCAATGTCTTTTAAGTCAATAGCACGACGTATTTTGCAGGTGCTTTGTAGGGCTTCTACCACCATTTTGGTGATCTTTTCTTTGTTCATGGCTTCTACTTTGCCTTTGTCTTGCGACAAAAACACCACCCCGGCTTTTTTCGTCTGATCTTTTTCTACAAATGCGATTTTATCACAATTGACCCTTTTGTTGCCTTGAGCACTACAAATCAAAATAGAACCATCGGGGTAATAAAACATATCGCCCGATCCATAATAAGCTTTGAAGGGGAGTTTTTCGCTGCCTTTGTAGTTGGTTACTTCAGTTTCTCGTTTAAAGTCGTAAGTAAAGCTTCTCATACCTTTAAGTCTTATCTCAAAGCGATCTCGACTGGAATTGTATACCACCTTGGCTTTTTTGTTGGTTCCTTTGGTGGTAAATGCATAAAACTTTCCTGATTTTTGGGCAAATGCCTGCGTACTGAGGGTGCATACAATAAGCCAGATTGACAAACAACTAAGTGTCTTTTTCATAATTGTTAAATAGTTTATTTTGATAGAAGTTATCACGACTCAATTACCCATTAAAAACTCATATTGACGGAGCCGTGATAACATTGATTGACCCAAAAGTAGAGACTAGAAAAAAGGCATGCTGGCTTGATGAACCAGTGGTGTTTTTTTCGGGAGGAATGGTCATTATTGATGATCAAACGGGAGAGGGCGATTGGCTAATTAATCATTTTTGTGCTTGAGCAAGGTTGAGAGAAATGAAAACTAAGGCAGGGATAAGTAAAGAGGCAGGGGCTGCAGATTGAATATTTATGTGAATCAATAGATTCGCCTGAATGAGTAATTTGAATGTATTGTATATTGGTTGCTAAATGCTACAATTAGAAAGAAGAATGTATTAAAAAAATAGGAGCTTGAATTAACATCAAGCTCCTATTTTATCTTTTTGTAGTGCTACTACTATTGAATAGCATCTTCTGTATACGAAGCAAAAGCTATACCTCCTCTATCTCGGCAAAAGCGTGCACCACCTCGAGCTACTGAGTCTACTGATTCTGCATTTGCAGTAAGTGAATCTCCATTTCCACAAACTACTGTACCTGTTCCACCACCAGTAATTTTTGACATTGATTCCTTATTAATTTTGTGTTTAGCAAAGTTTTGTAAAGACATAAAGGTTAATTTTAAAGTGTTTATTTATGTTCCTGAACATTTTAGAGACACTCAGGACTGTGTCTTTAATCTTTATATGATTTGTGTATAGTCAATTAGTAATTCTTAAGTGAAATAAGTTTGAACTATTTCTAGACGGTATGTGGCAAAAGTATGATGGGGTAAGTTCATAAAAGACTCAAATCAGGATTTGAGTCTACTATCACAGGTCTCAAAATCTTATAATGAGACTTTAGCCCTTAATTGTACTAAATACTATTGATATATTTATAAATGTATACTTTTCGCTATATCAATACTCCACCGTGATTTTAGCCAAAGTTGATTACTGATAATGAGTTTAAAAAAGAAAATAAGTAAACGGACTTGGAGTAAGTTTTTGATTTTCAGTTATTAATGAAGTGAACAGTTACTCGAGTCAGCTATGGACTATTGATCTATAATCATTGGTTATTTATGTGGGGGAAGTTTATTTAAAAGAAAGGGGGCGAGGACTATAGATATGACCCTGAGCACTGCACCATTGGCATTGTTATCTTGGTTTAATATTGTGGCTTCATCTTTTAAAAACTGCGATTAATTCACATTACTCATTAATCGAACACAATTTTTTATACACCTTGGTTGAATAATTATAGAGTCAAATGGTTGCACGATGCATTGCACAACCCTTGAACTCTATTTAATTCTTATGCTGTTTTTCCTTTGGCAAAAGCATACGAACGACCCAAAATCAGTTTTGCAACATCTAACTCTTCTTGATTTCTGGGGGCATACATCATAATAATGTTGGGAGGGAGAAAGCCTCTCTTGATGAGCGGATGCCATTCGCCCCAACCTTTTTCTATAATAACTTCCGCGTCTTTTTGGGGCAAGCCCAAGTGCATACTATAGTCAGGGTGAGGGTGAAAGTGGGCAAACTCAGTCCCGACCATAAAGGCATTGCAGCTATCACAAGTGTGTCCATCTTCCATACACATGGCAATGGCCCCAGGAACAGAAATCGCACTGGGTTGCCGTTCGATGTGACTCAGAGTAAAAGCCCAATCCATCAAGCTTTGAATGTATGAAAGATCCTTAGGCTGTTGGGTCAACTGCGTATGGGGATTGGTATTTGTAGTTTCGGGGCGACCTCCGTCTCTGGTTGGGATGCTATCCAGGGTTATTTGAGTATCCATATTGTTGTCTTTTTTACTATTAAAAAATACTGCAGAGGAAATAATAGCGACAATTGGAACGAGCAATAGTATTTGAATGGTTCTTTGGGTCTTCATATTTCCCGTGCTTTGTTTTCTTAATACAAAGGTCAGCAACCAATTCCGGGAAAAAATTAAAGTAGTTTAAGAAATCACCTTTTCTTCTTGCTGCGGATCATGCTCAAAAATTCGGGTGTAATGCCCAGGTAACTTGCGATGTGTTTTTGGGAGATGCGTTGCGATAAATTAGGATACTCTTTTAAGAAAATACTGTAGCGTTCTTCGGCGGTTAGGGAGAGGCTTTGTACCACCCTGTTTTGCAGAGAAAACATAGCGTTGCGAAACAAAATATTCAAGTAGTTGACAAACTCAGGTACTTCCTGCGTGAGAGTATGCCACTTTTCTTGATTGATCGCCAACACCAAGGTGTCTTCAAGGGCTTGAATATTATGAATAGCCAGGGTTTTGTTCAGAAAACTTTGCAAGTCTCCAAACCACCAATTTTCCAGGGCAAATGAAAGGTTGTGTTCTACACCGTTAAAGTCAGACACGTAAGTTCTTATACATCCACGCAAAGTAAAAAATACCTCATGGGCGTAATGATCTACATAAAGCAAATGCTCTTTTTTTGAAAAACGTTTCTCCACCAATTTATCCAATACTACCTCTAACTGATGATCTGAGATGGAAATTAAACTTTTGATGTGTGAGATTAATTCGTCCATTTTTCTACCTGTTCTCTATTATAATCTAACTGCCCGCTACATTGGGATGCTGTTCGTAGCATTTTGCTTATTTCAACAAGGAGCTTGTTAATTTTCTGACTCATCTTCGCCCAAGTATTCCAGGTGAGTTGCATCATTGAGCAAAAAATCTTCAATGACTTGTGGTACAAATGTTTCGTGGATCAACTCACGTACAAATTGTTTGTAGTTTTCAGGCTCGATATATACATAACGCGTTTTTTGGGTTCCATCCGATACAAGATCATCATAACCACCCAATAGATGACAGATTTCTTCCCAAAGGTCCCAGTTGTGCCCAAAGTAAATGGTTTTTTCTATTTTTTTGGTGTTGATCAATATCTCAAAATCAGTTCTGTTTTTCTTGTAATTTTCAATAAAATGACGCAACCTGCTCACTGTATCACTATTGGGATTCTCAATCCTAAAAAACTCCTTGTCTTCCCATAAAATATCCGTTAATCCCGTAGCGATATGCAATTCATAGTTAAAATAATCATAGAACTCGTTTATTTCTCGTTGAGAGGTCATCCAGGTAGGTGGCACAAACTGAATGACCAGGTACAAAACTCCATCATTCATCATTCGAATTGTGGGCTCACCGTGTTTGTCAAAGCCTTTAAGATCTATTGATATGTAATCTTCCATAATGCTTAGCTTAAATAATTAGGATACTTTCTATACACATTAGCCCAGAGGAAATGTGGAAGCCTAGTCGCCAATTTATTAAAAATATCCATACCGAAAACTTCCCTTTAATAAACACCTAATCAGTTAGTTGGGTGATTAATAAACATTTGTACTCTACAAACTAACTGACTACTCCTGAAGGATTTGCTCTAATGTTTGTGTTTAAGTGCTAAAAAACTTACTTGAGTGTTTTTTATGTTAAAAATGTTAATTTTTGAAAACAATTTATTAAACAAACAGTTAAAGCGGTAATCAGGAACAGGAACAAAGTAGGTAAATATCATATTTCTGCATATAATACAATCAGGTTTATTGCTAGAATTAGAATGTAAGAAAATGGGAAAATAAATCCCAATCCATCACCATACTTTGTGTATAAAACAAGAAATGCTACAAGGCTTTCTTCAATCAAGGCATATTAATTTTCTAACAGAACAAGGCAATTCGTTGACTATGGCAGGCATACCTTCAAGCCCAAGAATTCAGGAGTGTACTCTGGAGAGAACATTCTTGAAAGATTATCGTGCATTAAATTTGTACAAAATAGGTTGGTCAGAACTCTCACAGTATACCCAATTCGTTTTTGATGTTTATCGCAACAGCTTTACTGATGAACAACCCTGGGAACTTACTCTAGATGATCTGACAACCATGCATCACGAAGACCAAACGTATTTTCCCCACTCCGTTTATTTTGGTTTTATGAATTCCCGCAACGAAATAGTGGGTACCATGAAAGCCACCCGCAAAACCGATCTGGTATTGTTACCTGCGGAAGTGGAGTATGGCGTTGATGTAAAACAACTGAGCGAAGCATTCAATATTACACCTAATCGTATTTGGCATTGTGGCCGTTTGGCCGTAAATAAGCAAAGAGCCAAAGCCGCTGGGTGTTCCTCTCGCAGTTTGTTTCTTGAGTTGTTGTTTCACTCTTTTAGACATATTACCCGAAACCCTGGAGCCATATTTTTGGCAGAAGCTGATAAGAGAATCTACAGTCTATTTCGTGAGGTAGGAGTACCCATGGAAAAAATTGGCTCGGGCAAACACTACATGGGGTCAGAAGCTTATCCAGTAGTCATTAGCCACGAAGGCATGCTCGACTGGATCGAGTATTATACCTGCGATTTACTGGTACAGGCATAATCTCTGGCTACTCTTAGTTTGTAAGTATATAGAATAACCAACCCGTTGGTGTTAGTTTCGGACGATGTTTCTGATTGTTTCTCTAACGCCAACGGGTTGATTTATTTAGGGGAGCCTATTTTCTGGTTTTAAGTTTCTACACTTAAAGATCACGATAAGCTTTTAACTTGTCTCATTTTTGAAAAATGACATTACACCTACCTTATTACTTGTTTTAGGATTTGTCTAAGATAAACGAAAACAGGTGAGGCTATTCTAAAAGTGCCCTTTTCTGGATTTAAGTTTCTAAACTTAAACCGCAAGATTACGACAAGTTTTTAACTTGTCTCATTTTTGAGAAATGACATTATACCTACCTTATTACTTGTTTTAGGGTTTGTCTAAGATAAACGAAAACAGGTGATGCTATTCTAAAAATTTTCTTTTCTGGTTTTAAGTTTCTGAACTTAAACCACAAGATCACGACAAGTTTTTAACTTGTCTCATTTTTGAGAAATGATATTACATCTACCTTATTACTTGTTTTAGGGTTTGTCTAAGATAAACGAAAACAAGTGATACTATTCTAAAAATACCAATTCTAAAAGCCCTACTTCCCCAGCATAACTTGCTGCACTACTGTATACATAATGTCTTGATTGATATACAATGCCAGCCTTTACTGGATTTTGGTGAATGTATTCTAATCTCTGTTCTTGCATCTGGTTGGTAGACAATTCAATGGGGTGATTATCTTGTTGCCAAAATTGGAAAGAAACATTATTACTATTCTCTTCTCCATGGGTTTTGAACAACCAAATCATCCAGCGTTTTCTACTTTCAATGGTAGATGCTTGAATTGTTTTAAGAATTTGCTTTGAGGTATACTTTTTCATGTCGCGAAGGATATCAGATAGATGATATCCATTTTTTGCAGAAGCAATTAGATGTACATGATTACTCATAATCACATAAGCGTGCAAAATTAACCCTTTTTTGTCTTGGCAATACCGGAGGCTTTCAATGACAATGTCTTTGTAAATAGCTCTACTAAAGACATCTACCCATTCTACGGTGGCAAAGGTGATAAAATATATGCCCTCTGGATTGTTAATTGTGTATTTTGAAGCCATATGATCTGGGGTGAAAAGTTTGTGAACTTGCTTGCAATTTCGTTTTTCAAAACCGAGTTAAGTTAAAAACTTAACCATATCTAATGACATAATTTGGGAAACTTATGCCAGAGAAAGGTATTGAACTTGCTTGCGATTTCGTTTTTCAAACACGAGTTAAGTTAAAAACTTAACCATATCTGGTGACATAAGTTAGGAAACTTATGCCAGAGAGGTTTGCGAGCTTGCTTGCGATTTCGTTTTTTCAAAACGAGTTAAGTTAAAAACTTAACCATATCTGGTGA
>MLAY01000025.1 GCA_001890965.1 marine bacterium AO1-C
GATTTCACCTGAACAATTCAAGAAAAAAGTCCGACAAATACTTCAAAATCTCGGCAAAGAATTTCACATCAACTTCCAAATAGCATTTTAAATAGATAATTATATTTTTGGTATCACTGACTACTTAAATTTGACAAACACAATCTAACAAATAATTACCTCATTGCTTACAACAATATGACCGCCAAATTTTATTCTAATAAAACTTTTTCTGATTAGCTAAAACAAAATATTCTATTTATTTGGCTATGGGAATACCTATTTAGAGCAAAAGACAAGGTGAGTTTATTCAAAACTTTCAATTTTTAATGAAAGTGCAATCACAAAGCTTTACATAAATATTTTATTTTACCGAAAATAAGAAATTATATTTTACAAATTCCGTATTTTAAATAATTATAATTGGCGGTCATATTGTTACAAGAGATGCTATTTTTTTTAATGCTCAAAAGAATCCCTTTTTACCAAGATATGGATGAAATTCTTTTAAAGGCACTCCAAAAAATTAATTTTGCAGTAAAATATGCAAGATTAATCAAAAAACATCAAGAAGTTGTTAGCAAACTTGATGAATACAACATTGATAAGGTACTGGACTTGATCAAAGTACTAGGTTATGAAGGAAAATAGGATTCAAATGAGAGTTTTTTTTGTGTTAAGCTGGCCCGGGGTTCTTATGTAGTTCAATTGAATATTTCTATAAAGCATGGAGTTGTGGAATTTATATTAGCAGTTTATCAAGACAATAAGCTATTAAGCCCAGGAGGGCCATTTGGTAAGGTGATGAGGCATGTTGATGGTGAAATTAATTTACGTGGTAAACCATTTTTCGATAGTTATGAAACCTTGAATGTTATACTTTTGGAAGGTTTTTCTTTGGCTAAGGATTTAATCACTGAACTAAATCCAGATGAAAAATAATGAAGCAAAGAAAATAAGAAATATGTTTAATAATCATTAGCATAGAAATCTAGATGAACTTAATTAATAAGATAGTTTTGCCAACTCTTGGTAGGGCATTATAAGAACAAAGATTTTAGTCAGCTATCAAAATTATACAATTTAAATAGTCTTGAGATTAATCAATCTAATATTAATACATTTTCAGGGTTAGAAAACTTAACCCAATTAGAACATCTTACCCTAAGAAGCTTTCCAAAGCTTGAAAAACTTAAAAAGTTTGGTGCTTGACAGATGTAAAAGAATTCAGGAATTATCACAAACTCAAAATTTCTATAAGTTGGAAACACTCAGGATGGATAGCTGCCCTGATATTGCAGACATTAAGTTTCTTGCTAAATTAAAGAATCTAAAAGAGTTGTATATGATGAAAACCAAGGTTCTTGATGGAGATATGTCCATACTCTTTAAACTAAAACCTTTTGAAGCACTTGCTTATACCAACTATAAGCACTATACTCATTCTAATTGGGATATTATGAACACTGATCTATAAGCTTTGCTAATATTTTGTTATAAGTCGAAGAAAACATGAAAGAGTAAAATATGTAAAGTTGGTGGACCTTTTGACTATGTAATAAAGTTAGTATCAATAGGACGCTTAGTTTTGATAGTTGTGAAACTTTGAATATTATACTCCTAGAGAGAGTTTTTCTACAACTAAGGATTTAATTGTCAGTTTAAATTAAGATGATATCTTTTCCCTGAAATCAATAAGTTATGATTGAGAAAAGTTTAGAACAAGAAAAAACAAAAGATACTCCATATGTCTTCTTTGATGCTTCACAGGGGGAATTCAAAATTTCAGGCCGTTCAATTATAAATGATGATCAGTTTTTTTTTGATTTCTATCAACCCATCATCGATTATCTGGAAGAATATAGAAAAGTAGCCTTGCCTAAATCCACGTTTTATTTTGATATTGAGTATTTAGATAGTAGAAGTTGGGGGTTCTACTTTGATATTTTTAGTAAAATAGACAAACTGCAAGAGTGCACTGAGTTATCAATAGTTTGGTACTATGAAAACGATGATCAACTAGATTTAGGGGATGACTATCATGAACATTTTATAAATCTGCCAATTGAGTTCATTGATAAGAACGAGGTCAATTCTATGTTTCATAATTATTCACTAGCGATAAACCAGGAAGACATGCTTGCAGATGGTAGAATAAATGCAGATACATTCTCGTTTAGAGTAATTAACGCTAGATTTAATTATATAGTAGACAACAGCTCCGAAACAGTTTATTGGAACTTTTTTATAGGTTTCGAGAATAATAGCAGCGTTTCTCTGCAAGATGTTCAAACTTTTGACTCAAGAACCCAAATTACCCCAGATAGCATAGCAAATGAAGAGTATGATGATAATGATGTTAATCAACGACATAGTTTGTGGCTAAAAGGTAGTGGATATTTATTCGAGGGCTTTGACTTAAAATTGGGTAACTGGAACGAGGAAAAGCAAGAGTTGTTTATAAAAGGTATTTTTGAGTTAGTACATAATGAGGATCAGCCAATTAAGGATAAAATTGTAACGTTTCAAGCTTGGTGCAAGTTTGAAGGGGAAAGTAACTAATTTGAAAGCAATACTACTTTACAGTGATTATTTTATCCTAGTGAAAATTCAGATCTATGTATTAGGAATCAACGTCCTCAAATACTCCACCTCTTTTTTCAAAAAAGTAACTTCGGCTTGCAGGGTTTCATTGAATTTTTCCATCACCTCCATCGTCTTCTTTTCGTGGTAAGCAGGGCGCAGCAAACGGCCATCCCCATTGAGAATATAATCTGGGTTGATCTCCTGATAGGTTTTAATCATCGCCGCAATCATCCAGGCGTTTACCTGAGAACGGCCCGCTTTGAGGTTAGAAATGTGCTGGTTAGAAGCCCCAATGGTATCGGCAAAGGCGCTTTGTTTTTTAATCTTGTATTGCTTTTCAATGTATTCTTCGGCTTCCAGAAAACGTTGGGTAATGCCTTCTTTGGATTCTTCAATCATGGTGGCTACACAATTTATTAAATTTCCCTCTTTTATGAATGATAAGTCTTGTAAAGCTACATATTTTATGAGTTAAGTGCAGGAAATATGTATAATCATCAAGTTTTCGAGCTCTCAAAAAAGCTGATCTACCCAGGTAAGTAAAATCGCTGCCGTGGTAATATCTCAATGATTTTACTAGTTTAAAAAGACACTTTTTTATACTGTGATTTACACCTGGCAATTGGTAAGTGAAAAGAAGGGAGGAAACTAAAAACAAAAAAGCCGCTAGAATCTACTTCTAACGGCGATTTGTGATTTTGTGGACCCACCTGGGCTCGAACCAGGGACCACCTGATTATGAGTCAGGTGCTCTAACCAACTGAGCTATAGGTCCTTACATTTAGTTATCAAAAAATTAATAGTTGATAGTTGCTAAATGAGGGTGCAATTTTACATCTTTGTGAGCAATTTCACAAAGAAAACATTAAAAAAGTTGAAAAATTTTACCGAATATCAAGTTTCTCGCCATCAAATCAAAAACATTATTTTTGACCTGGGTGGTGTAGTCATCAATATTGACTGGCAACTCACTGTAGCTGCTTTCCAGAAGTTAGCCAAACCTGAATTTAAAGCTCAAAACGAAGACTTGATTCAAAAAGGCACCTACAAAGCCCAGTTTTTTATAGATTATGAGATTGGGAGCATCAACGACGCCACCTTCTGTCAGCACCTTCGGGATACTTTCCACCTGGATGCCAACGACGCTCAAATTAGCGAAGCCTGGAATGCGCTCCTAATGGACGTACCTGCCAACCGCATTGAGTTAATCAATAATTTGCGGAATACCCACCGAACCTTTGTACTGAGCAATACCAATGCAATTCACATCGAAGAAGCCAACAACATTTTGCACAAAGCTCACGGGGTAACTACCTATGACGATTTGGTAGAGAAAGCCTATTACTCGCACCTGATGAACAAGCGTAAGCCCTGGCCTGAGATTTACCAGCAGATTATTGACGAAAACGAACTAAATCCTGCTGAAACCTTGTTTATAGACGACAATGTAGAAAACATACAGGCAGCCAATAGTGTAGGATTACAAGGACTTCACGTAGTACCCAATCTGAACGGCTCGGTACAATTCTTCAATGAAATTCTAGTCTAATTACCTTAAATCAGCTCTAGAACCAACCAAGCCAATATTTGATTTTCCGAGTTGATTTGCTAATTTTATTCAATGCGCAAAAAAGTAAAGTCTTACAGCATTCACTTGTTGTTGTTTTTGGTAACCATTATTACCACCACTCTGGCAGGCACCGAATGGACCCATGGCCGATTAATTTTTGTAGACAAAGAGGCCTGGAGCTGGGTTACCAAGGAAAAGTTTTTGCGAGGCCTTGCTTTTTCGCTTCCTTTTTTGGGTTTTCTTACCGTACACGAATTTGGGCATTATTTTACCGCCCGTTGGCACAAGGTCAAAGTAAGCCTTCCTTTTTATATCCCGCTTTGGCTGGGGTTTTCTTTTACCATTGGTACTATGGGAGCCTTTATACGCATTAAAGAAAACCTTCGCTCTCGCAAGTTATTTTTTGATATTGGTGTTGCGGGCCCCTTGGCTGGCTTTGTAGTAGCCTTGGGCGTCTTAATTTATGCCTTTACCCATTTGCCTCCCCCCGAATATTTATATTCTATTATGGCTCAGCAGCCCACCACTGCAACCACCGAAAACACCGAGTACCTGGTATTGGGCAACAACTTGCTATTCATTTTTCTTGAAAATACCTTGGCCGATCCAGCTTTAGTGCCTAGTCACTACAATATGATTCATTATCCTTGGATCATGGCTGGCTTTTTTGGGTTGTTTTTTACTGCGTTGAATCTTTTACCCATTGGGCAACTCGATGGAGGACATATTTTGTACGCCCTTATTGGTTACAAACGTCATCGCGATGCAGCTTTTGTGCTTTTTGTGGCCTTTGTTTTTTTTGCAGGGCTGGGATTGGTTACCCCCTACCTCCCCATCAACGATTTACTTTGGCATGCGCCTTTGTATCTTTTATTCTTATACGTCATATTTTCTAAAGCACTGGATGGCCCCAAAAACATTTTATTAGCTGCTTTATCTATATTCACGGCCCAGTTTCTATTCTCCTTCTTTTTCCCCGAAATCAAAGGCTTTTTAGGCTGGTTAGTATTTGCGTTTTTATTAGGGCGGGTATTAGGCATTTATCACCCTCCTGCTCAGGAAGATCAACCACTCAATTTGCCTCGTAAAATTTTAGGTTGGTTTACTTTATTAGTATTTGTAGTTTGTTTTAGCCCTCAACCACTCTACTTTAAAACCAAAGACATCAATGAAGTACCTACTCAACTCGAGCAAAAGGTATTGGAACTTCGGGAAAATGATTCTTTAAAAAACTCTGAAGAATATAATTACTCCAATTGATCCTCTATTAAATTTGTGGCTTTGTTTCATCGTTCATCCTCATCTCTTGTAATAGAGATAGGGTGATTATTATTTTCTCAGAAACATATGTTACAAGACACAGATTTAGCATTTGACCAAAAACATATTTGGCATCCATATACTTCTATGACCAAGCCTTTGCCCACCTACCCGGTAAAATCGGCCAAGGGAGTACACATTCAACTCGACAACGGGCAAAACCTCATAGATGGCATGAGTTCCTGGTGGTGTGCCATTCACGGTTACAATCATCCTACCCTGAATGAAGCCATCGAGCGCCAAATTCGCCAAATGTCTCACGTTATGTTTGGAGGCATTACCCATGAACCAGCCATTCGCCTCTGCCAAAAACTGGTAGAAATCACTCCTAGCCAACTGGAAAAAGTATTTTTATGTGATAGTGGGTCCGTATCAGTAGAAGTTGCCATCAAAATGGCCTTACAGTATTGGCACTCGTTGGGCAAGCCTCAAAAATCACGACTGATGACCGTCAGAAAAGGCTACCACGGCGATACCTTTGGCGCCATGTCGGTATGCGATCCTGTAGGGGGAATGCACCATATTTTTAGCCAATTTTTACCCCAGCAAATTTTCATAGACCAGCCCGTTTCCAGCTTTGGGGAATCCCTGCACCCACAAGACGAGGAAAACCTCAGGAAAGCTTTTGAGCAACATCATCACGAAACTGCGGCTTTTATTCTAGAGCCTGTAGTACAAGGTACTGGGGGAATGCGAATGTACGCTCCTGAATTTTTAAACCGCCTGAGTGCTTTATGTAACGAATATGAAGTGCTCTTGATTTTTGATGAAATCGCTACTGGTTTTGGTCGCACTGGAAAACTATTTGCCACTGAACATACCCAAATTCAGCCTGACATTATGTGCTTGGGTAAAGCATTGACAGGCGGAACAATGACCATGGCCACGACTCTAGCCACCGAAAAGGTTGCTGTTACCATTTCGGAAGGTGAAGCAGGAGTATTTATGCATGGGCCTACTTTTATGGCCAATCCATTGGCATGTAGTGTGGCACTGGCCAGCCTTGAGTTGCTCGAAACTACCAACTGGCAAACCAAAGTACTGAACATAGAATCTCAACTCAAGCAAAACCTAACACCTCTTCTAGAGGCTCCTCAGGTAAAAGATGTGCGGGTGCTTGGTGCCATTGGCGTAGTAGAATGCCATCAAAACATACATGTAGGTGAAATTCAAAAGTTTTTTGTAAAAGAGCATCAGGTATGGATTCGTCCGTTTCGCAACCTCATCTATATCATGCCCCCCTACATTATCCAACCAGAAGAATTGAAAAAACTGTGTACAGCCATCCAAGAAAGTCTATTATTTAATAATCATTTTACTCAAAATTAAACTACACTTCCTACGAGTGAGGGCAAATGCCCTTGCTCTTCTTTATTAGCCTTTCCTCGTAAATAAATGTAATCTAACTCACTGACAGTAAATAAATTACAGTGAAAAATTTATTTTTCAAAAAAATAATACATCAAGGCTTTGCTAAAAAAAAATATCCTGTACTTTTGCTCACTTTTTTTCGAGTAATGACTCTTTGTCATCTAAAGGTAATAAGGCTAGGCTTACTTGTCTTAAACAAAGTATCCCCCTATAGTTTTATTATCAAATGGTTTAATCAAATCTAATTTTTATGACGTAAAGATGAATATAGTGAATTTTAGTGATTTGCAATCTGTGGGACAAGCAGGTGCAAATAACCCAACCGGGATCATTATTGGAAATCGTATTCCAAGAAGCTACTTTATCACTAACGGCGCAGGCGAAAGCGACATTACTATACACGCCGGTTCCTATCATCTGGCCTTACGAGACGCAGGCATCGAAATGGCCAATATTATGACTTACTCCTCTATTCTGCCTGGAATTGCTACCGAAATACCCAAACCCGAACGACATCAAATCATCCACGGTTCCGTGATGGAATCTATCATGGCAGTAAGTCATGTAGAAAAAGGCGAACAAGCCAATGCCGGAATTATTTTTGGTTGGTTGTACAATAAAAAAAACAATCAAAAATACGGGGGATTGGTATGTGAACACGACGGTAGCTACGGAGAAGAGCGTCTTCTAAAAAACCTTAACGACAGCCTCGAAGAGCTATATGTCAATGGGTTTGAAGAAGATTACGATCTCCGTGACACTTACACCATTACCAAAACTTTTGTACCTAAAAAGAAACACGGTACCGCACTGGTATCCTTGTGTTTTACCGATTACATCTACCCAGTCATTGGTTAAGTCGTATGCAGTCAGAAAACACGAAATTTGGCGATTTCGAGGAGCAATATACCGCCCTCGAAAACGCTCAGGTAGTGATTTTGCCCATACCTTACGACGAAACCAGTACTTGGATAAAAGGGGCCGATAAAGGCCCCCAAGCCATTTTGGATGCTTCTTACAATTTAGAGTTTTATGATATAGAAACTCAAAGTGAAGTCTACAAACAAGGGATCTATACTGCTCCAGCGGTGGCTGAAAAGTCAAGTCCTGAAGCAATGGTAAAAGCCGTAAAACAAGCCACGACTCAATACCTGGAAAAAGGCAAATTTGTAGTGCCCATAGGTGGAGAACATTCGGTAAGCATCGGAGCTATTCAAGCCTTTGCTCAAAAGTTTGAAAACCTCACCATATTGCAAATCGATGCTCATACCGATTTGAGACCCTCTTACATGGGTTCGCCCAATAACCACGCTTGTGTAATGGCCAGAGCCCGAGAAGTAGCACAGATCGTACAAGTAGGAATTCGCAGTATGGATAGCTCAGAGTTACCTTTTGTCGAAGAAGGACGTATTTTTTATGCCCATGACATTTGCCGCCAACGAAGAAATAATCATCACTGGCAACAAGAGGTTGTAGATCAGCTCACTGAAAACGTGTATATCACTATTGACTTGGATGGCTTTGATCCTTCTATATTACCTTCTACGGGTACTCCCGAACCAGGTGGCTTAGAGTACTACGAGGTATTGGATTTGCTAAAATTAGTACATCAACACACAAATATTGTGGGGTTTGATGTGGTGGAACTTTGCCCCAATGAACAAAGCAAGGCTTCTGATTTTTTTGCAGCAAAGCTGATTTATCAGTTATTGAGTTACAAGTTTGGTTTGTAAAATTAATTATCGAATTGAAAGCATTAGGACAACATATATTGGTGGAGTTTTATGGTTGCCCAGAGGAGGTCATAAAAAACAACACCTTGATTGAGAAAGTAATGAACGAAGCAGCAGAGGCCAGTGGAGCCACTATTGTGGGCAGTCACTTTCACACGTTTAACCCTTATGGAGTAAGTGGGGTCATTGTTATTGCAGAGTCACACTTTACGATCCATACCTGGCCTGAGTATGGTTATGCTGCCATTGATATTTTTACCTGTGGCGAAACCATTGATAATTTATTGGCTTTTGACTACCTGAAAACGCATCTAAAACCTCAAAACACTTCTACCATTGAGATGAAGCGAGGGCAAATGCAGGATATGTTTAATCGCCCAGACGAAGAATCAAAAGCGGCAAAAGTAAAGTAAAAACACTCTTTCTCATTCATATTTATGACTCAAAATATTACCTGGTACAACGAAGATCAAGACGATCACATTATCCAGATTGGCGCGCGTACTTCTATTCGCGTTACTGAGAAACTGTACGAGAAACAAAGCGATTTTCAAAAAGTAGAAATCTACCAAACCGATACTTTTGGCAAAATGATGGTGTTGGACAACTGCATTATGCTGACCGATGCCAACGAGTTTGCTTATCACGAAATGATTGCTCACGTGCCTTTATTTGCACATCCAAATCCTGAGCGAGTACTCATTATTGGTGGAGGTGATGGAGGTACGGCCCGAGAAGTATTACGCCACCCTGCGGTAAAAGAATGTGTAATGGTAGAAATAGACGAGGAAGTCATCAATGTTTCTCGCAAATACTTTCCAGAGATCGCTTCTGAGTTGGACAACCCTCGGTTGGATTTACGCATTGAGGATGGTATGGCTTACATTCGCAATAATGAAAATGCCTTTGACGTAATCTTAATTGACTCTACCGACCCAGTAGGCATTGCCGAAAACCTAATTACGGTGAAGTTTTATCAGGAAGTATTTCGTTCGTTGCGAAATCAGGGTATTATGGTAGCCCAAGCCGAAAGCCCATTCTACTTTGCCAATATTCAGCAAAAGTTATTTGCCAATATGAAAGGAGCTTTTCCCAAGGTACAGATGTATCTGTCACACATACCGTTTTACCCAAGCGGTACCTGGTCATTTGCCTTTGCTACCAAAGAAGCCAGCTTTGACCGTCAGCAATACCGTAAGGACGATTTACAACAAATGGAAGGTGATTTACAGTATTTCAATGAGGAAACTTATCACGCTTGTTTTGCCATTCCGACCTTTATGCAAAAGATCATAGCCTAGCCGATAATTGTTTTATTTAGTGGTTAAATGGTTTCAATGTTTTGGCCATTTAACCATTCCCCCTTTCCACAATCAAGCTTGCATTCGCTTAAGTTTCCCGCCCAAAATGCTTATATTTGATTTTTAGGCATCTGCCACATTTACGACCCCGCCTCATTTCCTAACAAATGACACGCACTTTTTATTAATAAGAGAGGGCCCAATAATACTACTATGAATTTGAACGAAATAAAAGCGATGGTTTCTTTGCTGGATGACGAAGACCACGAGGTAATACGACATATCGAGGAGAAAATCATTTCTATGGGTGATATGCTCATTCCGTTTTTAGAAACTGCCTGGGAGGGCAATTTTAACCCTTTAGTACAACGTCGTATTGAAGATTTGATTCACACCCTACAGTTGGAGTCTCTCAAGGAAAAGCTGAAAGAATGGAAAGAAAATGAGCAAGAAGACCTTATGAAGGGCATTTGGCTGGTGGCTTGTTACCAATATCCTGACCTGGATTTGCGAAAAATAAAAAAAGAAGTTGACAAGATTTATTATGAGGTATGGCTGAGCCATCGCACCTATGCCAGCCCTTACGATAAAATCAAAAACCTGAACAATATTTTGTTCACCAAGCTAGGATTTAGCTCCAATACTCAAAACTTTCATTCTCCCAGCAATTCTATGATCAATGTAGTATTGGAATCACGGAAGGGTAACCCGATTTCGTTGTGCATCGTGTATATGATGGTAGCTCATAAGCTCAAAATGCCTATCTATGGCATCAACTTGCCCAATATTTTTGTGCTTACTTATAAAACTGACGAAACCCAGTTTTATATCAATGCTTTCAATCGCGGATTGGTCTTTTCTAAACCTGAAATAGATAACTATATTGCCCAACTCAACCTCCCTCCTACGGATCGTTTTTATCACCCCTGCTCTCACCTAGAGATTATCCAACGTGTGATGCGCAACCTGGTAGTGGCCTTTGAGCGCCTCAACGAAGACGAAAAAGTAAAAGAATTGAAAGAATTGCTGAAGGTATTGGATGCGTAAAAAGGCTGTCTCACAAATAATCAACTACCAAATATTATTCTAGAAAGATTTTAAGTTTTACAAAACCAGGAGTAAATCCCCCTTTAAAGGAGGTTAGGGGGATGTTTACCTTTTCCTCATCAATAAAGTTAAAATAATATTCAGTAAAAAAATATAATGGGGCAGCCCCCTTATTTGCTAACTAGTTACTCATTGATTAGCGTTTTGGCAACAAATGAGAAGCCTGTACTTCAGGGATAATAATCAATCCGTCGTATCCCTGAATCACTCTTTCCAGAATTTTACTTTTTACAAAAACTCTTTTTTTATTAAGTTTTTTCCGAATAGGTTTCAGGTCAAAAAACGCCCACCCTTCTTGTTTTAATTGCCCATAAAAGGGTGTTAATCCATTCAACGGGTTCTTTTTGTTGGCAATATCAAATCTAGTCTGATTCATGCCTTTGGTAGGCAAAAAAGAATTCGCAACTCCAGTCTTTCCTACGATCATCAAATGATAAGTTTGTTCGTTTTCAGCGTGCGCCAAATTTGCCAACAAATTACCAATGTCGTAACTACTCAATAAGCTTTTGCCTTTGGCTACGTGATTGGCTCCAAACTTAAACAATACCTTAGAGCCCTTTTGCGCTTTGGAGCGTTGTGCAAAATAGTAATTGAGCAATTTTTGCTTCATATGCGCAATCCTTCTTTTATGACCAGCCTTGTTATAAATTTTCCAGGTTATTAGCAGCTCACGCAATAATGCTTTTGCCTGGGCATTTTCGTTGACACAAGCCTTCTCTAATTGATCTAAGGTAGATTTGGGCGTGGAAAAGATAAATATGTTGTCATATTTCCCAGTTTTGGCGGATTCTCTGAACAAATTGTCCGATTTTTCACTCAGCTGTAATGCAAGGCTTTTTACTTTTTTGCCAGAGGCCTTTTTGGCTAATTGTCTAAGTACCAATCCAGTAGAAAACAGCGAAACTTGATCTAACCCCCAAAATGCTGCACCTTGTTTAGCCAGAAGCTTCGCCAATTCAAATTCCTCAACTGCACTATAAAACGATAATGCTGAGGGGTTTTGCTGATGAAATTGTTGAATATCTGCAGCACTTTTCTGCGCCAATTCCTGCATCAAAGAAGCAGTCACACTATCTATTTCGGACACAAATACCTGATAATTTACCTGTTTGGCTAAGGCCGCTGTAAGTTTGGGTACCTCAGCAAATCCGTGATCTTCACCAATCAAAAAATACTTATGCTTTTGGGCTGCCTGAAGCACTTTTTCCCATCCCTTCCCTGAAAATGACTCCTTAGTAGGTTGAATGTTATAGTGGTTTTCTTTGATTAGTTCAGTTAATATTTCTTGTGCCTGCACAAATGTTATTGCCTGTAAATACAATAGCCCCACAATGATTAATCTGATTTTCCGCATATTTTCAAAGTCTATCGAGACGTAGGTCCCTTTTTTTGGAGATAATAATTTCGCTGTTTATAAATGAAGTCATCTCGGCTTCAATGGCCATTATACAGAATTATCTACTCTTGGAAAGGTATTTTTATTTGAACCCGTCTTTTTTCTATATCAAAGACGCTTTTAGTAGGTTGAAAAAGAAAAGAAAGTATCGAAGGGAAAATCAAAGTGTTGGAATAGAATGAGGTAAACTACACTTGTCTTTTTTGATATAACGAAAAAGAGACCCTGCAAAACAAGGTCTCTTTTTATTCCTAACCACAAAGCTTATTAAATATCTTTGACTATAGTAATTCAAATCAGATACCAATAAGTATTTGGATTAAAAACTATTTTTTAACTCACTGATTATCAAATCAATAAAATTATTATTTTTCATAAATCTATCAAAAAACTCGTATCAATAAGCTCCTGTTTTATACGATATTTCGCACATTAAACGAATTATCGTAGTAACGTTTTTCTATTACTTTTTTATTATTCTTTGAACTCTCTTTCCTGAAACAGAAATAAAATAAAGGCCATTTTTTAGATTATGTAAATCCAATGAGTCTTGACTAGCCTGTAAAATAGTATGAAATACTACCTGGCCTAATTGATCACGTACTATTACTTCATCTCCTGCCTGTACACCTTTAAGATTCAATTGATGATGCATTGGATTAGGGTAACCTACGATTTCTTTGCTATCAAAAACTTGTATTTCATTACTTGTAATTCTGGCATTGCTTGTTGATATCACTTTCCAACGCTGATTGGTATTACCTACGGTATTGTAAACGTGTACATTAGAATTGACTGTACTGGTACCAAAATTACGATCCAGAGACTTGCTCTGACAATGTATAGGTCTTAATTCATATTGATTGCCTTGTTTGATTACTTTCCAACGCATGTGACTTTGGCTGGCACTTGTCCAGGTACTCACATTTTGGCTATTGCTACTCGCACATCTGGCAAAAGGTACTTCTAAGAATCGGTTAGAACCTATGTTTTTGAAAGTGTATATATCATTGCCCAAGTGGTTGGCAATCCATTTTTGATTGTCTGCATTCGCAGGATCTGTCATTCGTACGTTGTCTTCTGAGCGATTATCCATCATGCGCTGATTGTTGCTTGCAGAAGTAAAATAATAAGTACCATTGGCCAACACCTGTCCATTTCCAGGATTGGGAGGATTAGTATTTCCATCACAGTCAGGCAATCCACCCATACCTTGTACCAATGAGTTGGTCCCCAAACACATATTTGTAATGTTTTTAGGTTGTATGTTAGGATTAGAAGTGTTAGACACTCCTACCGCTACTTTGGCAACGTTCCCCATTGTTACTCCAGGAATAAATTGGTTATTATTGCCTCCTTTCAATAGACGGTGTACCTGGGTAATAGAGGTATTGGTATTGGTGCGATAAAAAATAGATCTGTTCAGGCTCACTTTATCAGGAACATCGCCTGCCCAAAACATGATATCACTGGCGCGAGCTCCTGCTCTGGGTTCATTATTATAAAAAGTACAATTGCTAATGCTTCCACTTTTAAATACCTTTTGTAAGAACAAAGCGCCTTGTTGAGGAGCATCTACATAAGAAGTGTAGTTGGTATTGGCAAATATACAGTTAGAAATCTCAAAATCGTTGATCATTCGGATATTGGCCTGTCCTACCTCATTATCATCAAATACTGAGTTAGTCAATTTCATTTTAGCTCCCTGGAAACTACCTTTAGCCCCTCCTGAATGAAACACGATACATCCAGCAAAAAACACTCGCTTAAAGTTGCTTACTCCTGCGTAATTGTTGTAGAAATTTTTTCTAAAAACACAATCATCGATAATCAATGCATCGCCTTTGGGGTAATTTTGAGAGTTTTCGGGAATAGGGCGAATGAATACTTCTATTACCGATACTTTTACATTGGCAGCATTGTTTTCAAACTTAGAACCATAAATCTCTACTGGTAGCAGAGTTCTGTCTACTCTAATGGCTGCGGCCCCCTCTACCACATTCATATACCCCACAGTAGATTCATAACCATTCGATAAGTTACCATCAAAAATACTGTTAATAACCGTCAACTTATTGATAGAAGTTGCTCCGATGGCTCCTCCGCTTACCGCTCGGTTATTTTTGAAAGTACATCCAAATACTTCCCCAGTAGTACCTGTATTCAAGCGAATTGCCGCTCCATTTTGGTTTTCACCAATGCCCCGAAAGTGTTCCACGCTATTATTTAAAAACTGGCAATTTCTTACCCGTAAGGAAGCTGGCCTTGGCCCTCCTTGAGATACTTCAATGGCCCCTCCGCCTGTACGAAAAATGTTTTTGAGGTTTTGTTGAGATTGACCTTTGAAATTGGCATTGCTAAAGACTGCATCTTGAATAATCAACCTTACTTTTCCTCTCAATACAAAAATACTGGATTTATTGGCCCCGTTAAAGGTGATGTTTTTCCCTTGAATTACCACAGTCCGTTCTAATTCCCGACTAGGATACGGAGGCCTTAGGTTAATAGAATTATTAAGGGTAATAGTGGCTGGAATGGTGTTGTTAAATAAAATAACTCCTCCATTATTATTCACTAAATCAGTCAATGCCGTTTCCAAAGCCGCCACATTAGGCGCAATGGTTTTGGTATCTACGCTTGCTCCAGCATTTCGTGGAATCGCATTAGGCATTTTGGATGGGTTGGCTGGATCTTGTCCATAGTTGGCCCATAAAGTATTCGCCGCAAGACGACGGGCTTCTATTATTTGCCCAAAAGACTTTGATAACAAAGCACAGCATAGCAGGCCTATGCAGGTTATAACAACTTTTCTCATGTTTGTAGTTAATTAAAGGTTTAAGTAATAAGTGTGGTTGAACTCAGGCGTTTTGCGCTTACTTTTCAGGTTTAATAAAAAATGTTGCAGCCGATATTGTTCTTAATTATGATAGATGATGTGTCTCCCCAATTGTTACTGGTGAGCCATCTATTTGGGCGCAAGTAGGAAAAAAAATTATTCAATGCCAGCGTATCGAAGGACACATTTTGGGTACATCGAGAGGAAAAATTTAGGTCTAGATAAAGCACTTTTGGTAAATATTCAGCGCTTCGAATTTTTAGGATGTTTACTTTTTTTGTTGATAGTTAGATATACTTACACACCTATAAATGAAACATTTAGCAGGTAGCTGTATACTTTTATATTTTTGAATGAATACTTATTTTAAATGAGAAATGTGGTTTTGTTCGATTGTATAAACAAAAATAATTTGGCTAAACTGTTCTTCGGGTTTTGGAAATGAAAATGGCGGGAAAGTAATGAATCAAATAAAACTTGAGCTGTTTGAGGTGAAGGTACATTCTCTAAAAATGAAAAAGAGACCCTGCAAAACAAAGTCTCTTTCTATTCCTAACCACAAAGCTTATTAAATATCTTTGACTATAGTAATTCAAATCAGATACCAATAAATTCCACCTCTTGAAATCATTTTACAAATCACTGATTATCAGATAAATAAAATTAAAAAATTCTATCCTAAGAAAACAAAAGCGGGATTCAAACAATTATTTTGTTACGAAATATCGCATATTTAACGAATTATCGTAAGTACTAAGCGTTTTTTTATTTTATAACCACCAATCAGCGCTAGGTGATAGTTATAAACATTATTTTTTGAACTAAATTTCATATTTCCACCTTTTCTCCACCCCACAGAAATAGCCTCATTGATCATATACAGCGTAATTTTGAATAAAAACTTTAGAACAATGAAAAATAATATTGCAACCAAATGGGCAGTAGGCTTTTGCATTTTTACTGCGTTATCTGCTTTAAGTTTTAAATTTAGCACCAGTTCAGCAAGCACCACGTTTCTGGTAGAAACCTCTGGAAGTTGGATCATTCGTTTATTGAGTGTAGGCGCACTTATCGCAGCGTTGATTTTCAGGCAACGATTCAGCAAAAACGAATTATTTGGTTTGAGTGCTTTGTATGCCAGCGTACCTTTTGCATTTTATATCAATCAGGCCTCAGCACAAGCACACGCTACATTTTGGCAAAAAGACTTGCTGGTATCGCTTTGCTTTTGGCTAATCGCCGCTATATTGTTGAGTCGTTTTTTGGTATCTGCCAAAGCACCCACTCAATAGTATTACTTTATGAAAGCACCTCTTAAACAACAAATTTTATTGGGCGTGAGTATCTTCCTGGTATTTACCTCCATTGGTTTTTCTTTTGGTCAAAAAACTCGTTGGTTTTGGCAATCGGCTCCTTATATAGCTATTTTTCTCACGGGGCTGGGTTTTGTGTCTATAAGGTTATGGTTTGTATTTGAGCTGCAAAAACAACGTGAGGCAATTTTGAATACTCTCAAGCAAGAAGAAGCTCAACAACAAAAAATCTTTGAATTGTTATCGGTAAGAGAAAGAGAGGTAATACAGTTGATTACAGAAGGGAAAACCAATCAGCAAATTGCTGATGAATTATTTATTGCCATAAGCACGGTGAAAACGCACATCAATAATATTTACAAGATTTTGGAGGTGAAAAACCGACGAGAAGCAATCAATAAAGTAAAAAAGGAATTGAGAGATTAAACAGCCCAAACCCATACCCCTGAAAATGAAAAAGAGACCCTGCAAAACAAGGTCTCTTTTTATTCCTAACCACAAAGCTTATTAAATATCTTTGATTATAATTATTCAAATCGGATACCAACAAATTCCATTTCTTGAAATCATTTCACAAACTACTGATGATCAGATAAATAAAATTCAAAAATTTTACTAAAAGAGGATAAACTTGAAAACAACAAGGTGGTTTTTATACGAAATATCGTATCATTTACGATTAATCGTAATAAACATTAGCCATTAAGTCATTTGCTGGCATTCTAGTAGGTAATCATTGTTTAATACTAATCCACTACAATAATTCATACAAGTTTACGGCTGAAAGTCTCCCAATATCACTCACTCGACTAGAGCCGAGCGAGAACATATTCGTCGCTTGCCTCAAGGCAAGGGGCAACTACCATAGGGCCTTTGGCTCGTTTTAAGTGTACAGGTTTTCTCAAAGGTTTGGTATAATACCAATCCACAGACATAATCCGTACAAGTTGCGTCAGCTTTTGTTTCGGCCTTAGTCTGTTGCCATTAATAATTTATGTAATAAAGCCATCCCGAAGGGTAAATGATCATTGTTTGAGCCAGAGGCGAGTTTGAGCATTTGAGGCGAAATGAAATAAATTTAGGCAAAACGGACTACAGCCGCGGCATTTTTGGTTCGTTTTTTTGCTGAAGAAAAAATGAACGGCTTAACCAAACACAGGACATGAAGTTTAAAGTCAACTTGATATTGTATGGTTTTTTATTGTGGATTAGTATAATTCTTCTCATTTGCCCAATCATCATTTTGAAAAGCCCACAAAAAAAAGAGACCCTGTAAAACAAGGTCTCTTTTTATTCCTAACCACAAAGCTTATTAAATATCTTTGATTATAATTATTCAAATCAGATACCAATAAGTTTTTAGATTAAAAAACATCTTATAAAACACTGGTTATCAGATTAATAAAAATCAAAATTTTCGTTATTTTATCAAATTAAATGGAAGAAAAAGGCGCCTAATATACGACATATCGTATAATAAGCGAATATTCGTAACTCAAAGTATTACGTCCTTTAAACAATAAAAAGCCAGACAGATAATATCTCTGCCTGGCTTCCCAATAATATATCAGTTTTATTCTTTTACTTCTTCCGCTTCGACAAAAACTCCTCTAAAGCAGTGATATCCTCATCAGTAAGTCCTTTGTCAATGATAAACTGGGCCAGTTTAGAGGAAATCCCTTGAGGTGGGATGTTTTTCTCAGGTTCTTCGACACTTACCTGTACATTTACGGGAGTCACCGGAGTGCCTGAGCTTTGTGCTTTGGCTTCCAAAAAGCCTACATATTCGCTTGAAGGCAAAAACGTCTTCACTAGCTCATCTACAGCCTGGTTGTTCTTTTGGCTAATAAACAAACGGTGTTCATCATCGGTAATAGAACCTTCTTCCCGTTCTTCGGTATATAGGGCTTCTTCCTGAAAAAACAAGCTGTAAGGCAACGTATCGCCATAGAAAAATACTCGGTGATCTACCTCTGTCGCATTTCGCCAGTTTTGGTAGTACTTGGCATCCCATTCGTTGGCTCGCTTCATGAGCTTGTCCACGTCTAGTTTAGGGCTAGACAAATGAATGCGTTCTGCGCTCTTTTTCCCCCATTTTTTAGGGTATACTTCCATTGGCATCAAGGGCTTGCCTTGTTTTTGCAAAATCGTAAAGATTTGCAGCAAGGTAATGTCCTGTCCTTCCAGATGGTTTAAGGTATTTTCGTTAAAGTAGAAATCGTTTTCGGCTTTGGGCAATAAAATATAATGGGTGTATTGATCTTTGAAACTATGCACGTAAATCATAGGTACTTGTCCCAGATAAGTATCATAATCTAGTTGATGATACATATCGTGCAATACTTGCAAACGGGCTTCATCGGCAAACACTGTTTGCTGTTTTTGCATATATTCCAGTGCTCCAATCAACAACACAGCCTCAAAATCGCTCATTGGGCTTTCTTCCAAATCCCAGGTACCTCCGTTGGTCAAAAAGTTGCGCAAACGTACCGCAGGTGAATCTCCTGTATTTACCCCTAAGTCTTTTAAGAATTCGGTCTTTGTTTCTTGAGTGGCTTCGTTTGCTTTCAGCCAGTTCTGTAAGTAGCCTGGAATGTTTTCAGCATCTTGTAGCACTAATAGGTTAGGCACAAAGCCTAATACTTGCTCAATAGGCGTATCGTTAATCTCAGACCAAACTGTTTGACCAATGGCATTGCGCGCCGTTTCGTTTTTGCTCCACTGCCCAAATAAAAACTCCACAAAATCTCGCTGTTCTTCTTCTGCCAGTTCTTCTTTAAGCGAAGGGCAAATCAATTCTCCATCTTCAAAATAAGGCGAACGCCCAATTACAAAACTTGGGTTGATGGTATACCCTGGATTTAGCTCATCTATGCCCAAATACTTGGTCACACTTTGGTACTGAGACTGTAAAGTAGCATCGGTACGCACAAAACTATGCGGATGAGTATAATAAAAATATTGGGCAGGATAACGTCGCTCGTCACTGGCCACAATGTTGAAATCGTGGAACAAGAAGTCACCTCCCTCCTGTTTGTACAAAATCATAAATGCCAACTGAGCTCCATTTAAGATCAGTTGCTCTTCCTGGTCACGAATGGCTTCAAAGATTTCGGCTTTGTCACGAGCCTCAGGACGGAAAACAACCTGACTGATAAAATCAATATCTGGGAACTCCATCAATTGAGACGTAATTTGGGCCGCAATGTCTTGTCCCTGAGCTGCTTCAGGCAATACTTCCGAAAGTTTCAGCCCTTCGTACAATTCATCTTTGAGGGCTACTTCTCGAATTTGATATTGGCCATCAATGCGAACCTTCTCTCTGAATGTTTCTATGTCAAAATCAACCTCTTCGGATTGATATAGCTCAAAAGCCAAATGTAAACAACGATACTCAAACGATTGGTCGTCGTATTGTCCTCCAGGAATTTGTTGTAGTTCCAACACCTCCATTTGCTCCAGATAATCGGCTTTAATCTCTAAATCACCTTGATGTACATAAGGCAATAAAGTTGCTGAAAAACCATTCAAGCGAAGGATTTCCTTATACATTGGTAATCCATCTAGCATTAGACCACAATCGGCCAGTTCTGGGCGGTAAAAAGGCGTAGGTAATTTCTTGAAAGATGCTTTATAAGCAATCAACTCATCAATTACTTCATCTTCGGTGTGAAACTGATACAAAGCATTTTCGTGCGGAGTGATCAGGAAACTATCGAAACGAGGTTCTAGGTAAGCTTGCTCAAAAAACGGGTATTCGGCCAAAATCATTAACTCCAGCCAACTTTTGAGTTCTTCTTCGGAGTAAGTCTGACTGCTTTCTATCAAATACTCTCCAATATCATTGGATTGGGCAATTTCCAGCGCTGTCAATGGTTCAAGCGCCGTCAGCACCTTTTGATCAGGCACCTGCAAACTGGTCAGTTTATGTACCAATTCAGCCAGGTATTCGTAGTTTTGAACTTCCCGCATTTGAGGGTGATAAAAAACCTCATCACGGGTTTTGAAACCTTCTTTAGTATAAATGTAAGGCAATTGTTGCAGCTCAAGAGAAGCCACGGCATTGCCTAACTTTTCTTTAGCTTGCGCAAAATACCCTTGCAATTGCTCATAAAAACGCTCCACCGGAAAATCATCCGCTATTACTTGCTCACTAATGATTTGCCAATGAGGGGTAATTAATTGGGTATAAATATCGGCTGGGTCTTGCAGCAAGTATTCATCCAGCACTTCATCGTAGTCTTCTTTTTTGATCTTGAAAGGCTGAAGCCAAACCCCCACTTCTAGCGAAGAGGCCAATAGACTATTCAGAGGTTGAATTTGCCCTTGTTGGTTGCTAAATAGCTCTAAATGAGCCAATTCAATGGCTTCTAAGCTTTTTACCAAACCAAACAATTTATGCTTTTGGCTGGCCTTGAGCTCATCATTCTCCATCTTGGCCTGAATAAAGCCATCAAACAACAGTTGAGCATTTTCTAAATAAGGCAAATAGCTTTGTAGGCTTTCTTCCAGGTGTGGATATTCACTCAAGTTGATTTCAGATAAGATGAAATCAAAATCCAGTAACGCCTGGCGGTGGTCTTGTAGTTTATCAAAAACAAACAAGGCGTTTTCGGTAGCCATCACTTCGTCCAGCGAATACATCTCATCATTGCTAAAGACAAACAGCTTTTGCTCCCTAAACTTGGCAAATTGTTCTTCGCTCAGATTGAGGTATTTCAACAGATGATCGGCCTCGTCGCGCTCTAAAAAGGTAGGCTGAATTTGGTCTGGCAAAGCTTGACTGGCAATGTCAAAAGGGGCATTGCCTAAATAAGATAGTACCTGATAATCAGGCATTAATAAGTTGGTAAGTTTGCTGATTGCCATTTGCAAACTTGAATATTCCATTTCACCAATATCGCGCAAAGCTGCATTAAAAAACACAAAATCAGCTGATTGGAAGCCTTGCATGGTGTAAATACATTTTTCGTCGGCTAACGTATAAGCTCCAGTGCTATCAGCTTCATAATACTTTTGTACACTGGCATAAAAGCCTGCCCCGTCCTGAATTACTTCTGGGTGTTGTACAATATTTTCCCAATCAGGATAGATTCGGGTAGCATATACTTCAGACACACTCGTCAAGAACTCCTCTAAATCAGGCGCATATTCTTCCTGATTAATTTTATAAGGAGTGAGCCATTCTTCCTTGATTTCTTTACTGGCCGAAAGCATCTCGCCCAAAGGCATAATGCGACCTTCGTTGTTGCAAAAAAGCTGGAATTGTTGCCATTGAGGCACCTCTATTCCTTCTATGTTTAGCAGTGTAGCAAAGAGTAAACGTTTTTCTTTGGGTTCAAGGGTATTGTTCTGGGTTTTGGCATTGATGATGTCAAAAAACTGGGTTTTGTCGGCCAAATAAGGAATACGCGCCTGAATAAAATCTTCTACCACCGAAGCTTCAGGCACAAAAGTGCGCTCCGAAACCATAAAACCTAGTTTTACCAAAATCTCGCGAATAGGCTCTAGCTCTTGTGGCAACAAAATAAAGTTGCCGCTATTGGCTACTGCATTGATGGAATAATGGCGATCGTTAGAGAACTTGTAGTATTGAATATTGAGGAATTTGTTCAATAAAAATTCTCCGTTCGCTGTCCAGGTTTCTTCGTCTATTTGGACGATTTCATCGTGGATCAATTGATACTCTTCGGCGCTGGCATTTGCCACCAACTGATTCAAAGCAGGCAAGCTCCCTTGCTGAAATAAGTCTACAAAATTCCAGGCAGTAAGTCCCAGTTTTTCAATGGCCACTTCTATCACTCTTGGGTCTTCAGCTTCGTCCCAAAAGAACCACTCCTTGTCTACCCCAAATTGGCGAGGATGGAAAGGCAAATTGGTATCCTTAAGCAATACCTTATTACGACTAATGGCGTGCGATTCTTTGGTAGGAATGTGCTCTTTGATGTACTGAAACAATGGTTGGTACAAAATCGCATTCAACCAGCTTGTACGTTCAGTAGTAGGCTCGTCACTGAGCAAAATATTAGGGAAGATATCGGCATAAGTGGCAAAATCACTTGGAATTATTTTGTCAAAATGCTGCTTCAATCGCTCACTGAAAGCCTCAAACAAACGGATGTTAGCATCGTTGTAGTTTTCCATTCGCTGGCGATCGGTGGCCGTATCGAAGTAGTTGGAATGTAAGATAAAGTTGAAGTTATTTACCTCTGTTTTCATTGGGAAATACTTATAAAAGCTGGGTGCTTTTTTAAGTATTGCTTCTGACTCCCGATAAGGTAAATAACCAAAGTATACCTTTAGGTCACACCAGTCGAACTCGTCGGCTTCGGCTAGTTTTTTATCATCAAGATCAAATATTTTATGATAAGCCTTGTCGGTTTTGGGGATTGTAACCTGTACGTGTGATTTAGACAGATCTACGGGTTGATTGATCTCAATGTGATCGCCGATTTTTACCTCACGAAGCTTTTTTAAGAAGTTGAGCGAAATCTCTACCCCTTTTTTAAACCCAGCTTCGTTTTGCAGGAGCTTATCGTATTTACCAGCACCCAGTTTTATAAAGAATAGTGAACCTTGGCTTAGGTCTTTAAGATTTAGCTTGTGTTCGTACTTTTTCAGAAACGATACATATTCCAAAAGTTCCGACTGTGGAAACAACACGCCCTTGTTATTTTGCAAATCTACGGTAGAATCATCCTCTGGCTGTACCGGAAAACAAGTCAGTAAGATTTTAAATAACCAAGGAGCATCTTCTGCATTCCAATCTCCAGTCTCAAAGCCTTTTTTAAGGGAGTTTTCATCTAGCTTTAACAAAGACTCTACATGCTCGGTTTTAGACCAGCTAAACACCACTGGCCCTTTATTGTCGCGCATCATTTCTTCGGCTCCAGTGGTTTTACCTAATAAACGGTAGGCAAGCTTGAACCCGATTCCAAAGCGACCGATTTTTTCGCAGCTCTTTTTGGTAGAAGCGGCAATGTTGAGCAAAGAGGTAAGGTCATCCCGAGAGAAAGGTTTACCATTGTTGATGGCTACAAAGTAGTTTTCATCATAAAAGATATTGAACAAAGACGACTGAGCATCCGCAGCATTTTGGATAAACTCATAAATAGCCTGGTCATCCTGAGCAATTTTGAGCGGTGTACTCAAAAAATTGGCAATATCGGGTACTGCCCCATGTACTAAATCTATAAAGCCCAGGGTATTTTCGTGGCGATAGCCAATAAAATTGGGGTTAATGGCCTGGTCATTTTTTCTTAATTTATACTCGTTTTTATACCAATCACGAAAACGGGATACGTCTTTGATCTTCATATTTTACAACAATAAGCGACAAATCGCAATTTATAAGTGGTAATTAGATTTACAGGGTTTTAATGCTTGGGTATTGTAGTTAAAGCATAAGCCTTGTTTAGTTGCAAAACTAAAACTTTTTGGGAATGTTTGCGCAAAAAAGAAAGGTAAATTGCTAAAAAATTAAACATAGATTGGTAATTAATTGAGCAATCATAATTTTATCGATTCTTATTCACCTTCTCAAAATACTTCATCACTTGTGCTTCAGTATCTGTTCTTAGTATGATTTCTACTGGGTAAAGCGCTTTTCGCAAGCTACGATACAGTTCGATACTGTTGTGTAAAGTCTCTAGCAAAGAGGTTCGTTCGTAATTTGGGATGGTAGATTTTATTTGTTGAAAATCTGCTTGAGGCAACATCATTTCGACTTTGCGGACTCCACGAGGCAAGTGTTTGTTTTTGAGATGCAGCAATGGCCCAAAAACGACCATACGCAAATAGCCAAAAAAGTCCAGAGCCTCCATGTATTCTCCTCGGCCAATTTTGAGTAAGGTATAATGTACCCAAGTCCAAAAACGATCTTCAAGCCATTGGTAATCTGGCAGTGGAAAATGAGCCTTGGTACTATCGAGTATTTGCTGAAGTTGACCTTCACGATCCAATAAAATATGAGGGTTTTCTACTCTGTGATGAAACTCTTCTAAGGTTACAAACTTAATATCTACGTGCAGTAATGGGTCATCGTATAAGCAAATCAATACTCTTGGTTCACCAACGTGTTCTCCCGTAAATCCATTCAGAAAATTACCAAGTCGTTGGGCATACGCCAACATTTGTGATGGGGTATCTGACACTTTTTGCTTTGTAACCAAAATCAAGTCCAGATCGGAGTATTCGTCTATTTCATTCGAAAGCCAGGACCCTCCTACTGCCAAGCCAATCACTGAAGCGTCTTGGCTCAAAATTTTTGTAGCACTTTCAGCAAATTCTTTTTGCATCGTTTTAGATTTAATAATTGAAATTACTTTACAAATTAAAAAATCATGATACGTACGAACCTCTGTGTGGAAAGTTTCAATGCTTAACAAAAAAGAGAAACAGGAAGCAAACTGCTTGAAACGCTCGTTTATTAATCGAAGTCGTCTCGACTTTTAATAATGAACTATAAACGGCTCGCTTTGCCCGCTAACTTTGATATTTTTTTATCCCCTTAGCACTGCTACGACTCAAAAAAATCGAGATGACTTCTTCCATAAATATTTATCACTCTATGAAAAACCATTTCCCTTTACTCTCTCAAAACAATCACCTAAAAATCAAGCAATTAGTCCAGGCTGGCCAAACACCTAATCTAACGTTGGCTTATCAGCTATTGCAAGGACAAGGCTTTCAACGATGGCAAGCGCTCTCATTCATTAGTTACTATTTACCTATCCAACGCAAGCATCGGTTGGGAGTAGGCGAAGGCTACATAGATTATAACTATCAAACCTTATGGACTTATCGTTTGGATGGGGTAGATTTTGAATTAATAGAAGAATCGGAAATCTTGCTGTATCTCAAGACTTGTCTATTAATCAATGACAAATTTTATTACTTGGGTACAGAATTCACCGACCGGAAAATCACTCGCCAGCAACGAGATCAAAAGCACAAAGAGGTATTGTTGTGTTATTTATTTGAGCAACAAGATTTTATTGAAAGTTTATGGATTGAATAGCTCAGGGTAAAATCAAGCAAAAATCACGGGGAACTTTTGTGGGTTTGGTTTCAGGAATTAAATTAGAGCAACTATCAAAAGCAAAACCATTGTCTCCATGCATTTTCTAAAACATATCTTTAGTGACACCGAATTCTCCAAAGAAAAGTCCGACCTTATTATCTCTAATTTCAAGCGAGTAAACCTCAAAAAACACGATTTCTTTCAAGAAGAAGGCAAAGTAGCTCAATACTATTATTTTATTCAAAGTGGTTTTGCCCGCTCTTATGCCATTGATGCCCACGGCAACGACATTACCACCAACTTTTACAACGCAGGCGATATCTTGATAGATTGGTATTCTTTTATCCAAAAAACTCCTGCCTTGGACTATATCCAGTCACTCACCGATTGCGAAGGGTGGCAAATCGAGTTTAACGACTTTCAGCATATGTTTAGCACCGTAGGATCGTTTAGAGATGCCTGCCGTTCACGTTTGGTGAGCAGTTACTTTCAGCTAAAGAAGCATAGCGTCTCAATGATCACGCTTACTGCCAAAGAGCGCTACCTTCAACTACTGATTGATAAACCTCAGATTGTACAGAATGTATCGCTCAAACACATTGCTACTTATTTGGGCATTACCGATACTTCTTTGAGTAGGATTAGGAAAGAAATCGCCGAAAACGTTTAAGAAAGTCACTGCGCACCAGTATGGTTTTCTTGTCATAGGGCAAGATTTTTCTCGATGTTTTCTACCACATTTGTTGTAGTTCAAGAGATAAGGGAGCCTATTTCCTGCATCCTCCCTAAAAACACTAAACATTTTGCCATATGCTAACATCCATTGCTTTTATATTCATTACCATTGCATCAGTATTGCTCTTTTATTTGGCTACTGATCGATCCAGGTTAGTATTGATCTTTTTCCTCATTTGGGGAGCAATAGTAAGTATATTATCTTATGTAGGCTTTTATCAAAAACTGGATGTATTTCCTCCCAGAATCATCTTGGTGCTTATTCCAGTTACCTTATATGTAATTTATTTCTACCGAAAAATCAGCATTACTCCTGCCAAAATCCCTTACTTGCTGGCCATACATGGCTTGCGTTTGCCCGTAGAACTCGTACTCTATTCGTTATTTACGATGGGGCAGGTTCCAGTTGTGATGACTTTTAGTGGATGGAATTATGACATTTTGGTGGGTATTACTGCGCTTATATTACTTGCCTATACCTTAAGTACTAAAAAACAGTTTCAACGACAGTTTTTCCTAGTTTGGAATGTTTTGGGTATTCTCTTTCTGAGCACAATCGTGATTATTGCCATTCTTTCTATTCCTTTGCCTATTCAGCAATTTGGGTTGAAGCAGCCCAATATGGCCGTACTTCGTTTTCCTTATGCCTTGTTGCCTGCCATCGTAGTACCCATCGTTTTGTTATCCCATTTGTATAGTTTAAAGATGTTGAGTCAGTTAAAATAAAAAAGTCCCGGAAATTACTCCAGGACACCCTTACTCAACCCAATGCGATATGATTTGGATAAGTATTTTTTTTACATAGTCATTAGGCCTGGGCTAAATTACCCTAATTGCCAAATAACCGCCTAAATAGTATATAGCCCTTCGGTTATCCAACTATCAAAGTAAGCAGGCCTAATAGAACTATGTAAGTTTTTAAAAGATATTATCGAATCACCACTCTATGAGTAGTAGACTCTCCATTACTTTCAATCTTGATTAAGTAAACACCAGTAGGCAAGTGTAACTTGTCAGTAGCTACTTTGTTAAGACCAGACTTCAAAGTCAAAGTGCCTTTAGGCTGTCCCATGATGTTATAAATAGTAGCCTTGGCTGCGATATTTCCTACACCCATGTTTACGATTACTTCACCATTGTTCAAGTTAGAACCTACTTTTACATTGTTTAATATGCTTTCTGGCTCATCACCCAAAATCATAGCCTCAGCAACGTGCGTTTGACGCAAATTAGCCGATGAAGAAGAGTTACAAGAACCTTCGTAGATTTTTACATTGCTAAAAGTAGAGTTATTTCCACTGCTTCCTGCATCTTTATCGTTGATAAATACCAATCTATCAGCGCTTCCGGTATAGAAGTTTCCTACAGGAATTACATAAGTTTTGGTACCACTGCTGTAGTTGTCGTAGTTGCCAACCCCATAGTTTTGAGTACCATATACTCGGAAATAACGAGAAGAAGTCAATGAGTTGTTGTTCTCAAAACCTATTCCGTGAATCTCTCCTTGTGAAGTACTGCTAAACTGGAATTCAATTACGGTGTTAGAAGTCACATTGTAGTTGAATGGGATGTATTTCCAGGTATTGTTTTGCAAAGTAAGTGAGCTTCCTCCATTACCAATAGAAAAGTTACCAGCAGCATCCTGATTAGAGAATGAATTGATGGTAAAATCATTGAAATCTAAAGTAGCACAACCAGGAGGAGGAGGAGTTCCGCCCAAATCTAAAGCATCCCAGAAAGCCGAAATGGTAGCACGTGCTCCATAGTTGCTTCCAGATCCATTGGTACTACATCCGCCATAAGCATGTACCCCTACGGCATTACCAGTAGCCGCATCAATGATTGGGCTACCAGAGTTACCACCTTCAGTATCAGTTTGGTATCTTACAAAAGTATTGGTTACCGAAGCAGTAGGTCCAGTGTGAGTTTGTTGTGTTTGGTTATCGCTACCAGTATCTACTCCATATCCAGTGATTCTAATGCTGCTTCCAGGAGTGCTTTGTACTACGTTGAAAGATTTACCTTGCGCCTGAATTGGAGTTAAACCAGTTTGGCTATTGGCGCCAGCCGAACCAACTGCCCAGTCAGTTTCGGGCCGCCCTCTTACGTAAGGGGTCACGAAACTACCAATTGGATACTGATCTCTTACTGGTGGGTGTACAATGCTACGATCTGGGTTAGATTGAGGCACGTTGAATTCCAAGACCTGCGCACGGCTTCCGGTACAGTGTCCCGCAGTTACCAGCTTACCGTTGGTAATGATCCATCCAGTACAACCAATAGGTACAATACGGCCAATAGCCGCATCATTAGAAGAGGTACGGTTATCTACTGATCCGCACTGAGAACGAGTGCTGGGAGTAAGTTCTCCAACTCCTAACTCTACTACGTCCAGCCCTACTTCTCTATCGCGAGAAGAAGCATTCAAGGTTACAGTTACACTGTTTCCGTTGAAATAAGCACTGGCAGCATTCCAGACTTTGATAGCAGATGCATCCAAAGTTTGGGTAGAACCATCTAAGTTAGAAGTGATGGTTACTGAACTGCTATTACCCAGGTTGATATTGCCAAAAAACAAGCGTAACCAGGTAGCACCTTCCTCAGTAATAATGTACGACACAGGTTTGGCTCCCCTTTGGGCACCATTGGCCTTAAGCGACATTTCATATTTTTTGTAATGACGGGGTAGTTCATCTTGAGCATTTACACTGAATGCCCACAAAAAAGCAAATGCAATGGTAAGTGTTAATTTACCAGATTTTAAATAAGTGTTAATATAATTCATTGTGTAAACTTTAATAATTATTTATTGGGTTAAGCTAAGGTTCTGTTATTTGCTTTTGAGACATCCTTTATCATTTTTGCGACTGAGACATAGTAGTTCCATTCCTCTAAAAGTTGGCTTCAAAATCGCCATAGTTTTAGGGTTGGAGTATTGAACCAAGACCACCTTGTGCCTTACCTTAGATCTTGCCAATAACTCATTAAAAACCGCTTGAATTTTAAGCAGCTTTCAATCAGACGCACTTATTCCATCGAATAAATTGCCTGTTTTTCAAAAAAATGATGATGTCCCTGATATTTGCGTGTAATAAGGTGGGGGAAAACATACCTCCTGTGATTTGCCTGAGAAAGGAGATACTGCTGATGTTGCCTAGATAATGCCTAATTTGACTAGACCCCCATAGCTAGTGTTCTGCTCTAAAATTTAAACCTATTCTTACCAAGCAGAGTTGTAAAATTCTCATATCTGAAAGCAAAGAAAAGCATTTGTAAGTGATATGCAAGAAAAATAATGTTTTTTATTGAAGGAGTATAATAGGACTTATCAGAGATTGACAGTAAAACCCCTGATAAGAATTAATAATCACATTTAGGTAACTTTACCAGATCAAAATATTAACTCATAAATACTTGCTTCGCAATGCCAGTTACAAACTGGCTTCTTCTTATTACTTCTTAGTTTCCGTTTCACTCAAACTAAGAAGAACTACGGCGTTTCTCTTAGGCATCGTCAACAGGAAAAAGAAAAAGCCCTAACTGATTTTATGCTTCTACCTTAATTGTGTCCTTAATCCTGTCAGCTACCCCTCGTTCTCCTTAGTTTAAAACTAAGGAAAAAGTAATGAAAGGGTAAGTTTGCAACTTACCTGACTTAGTCACAGAAGCTCCTTATTATGACATATTAAAATATTAACTCATTAATCCTTGCTTCGCAATGCCAGTTACAAACTGGCTTCTTCTTATTACTTCTTAGTTTCCGTTTCACTCAAACTAAGAAAAACTATGTCTGCAACTTACCGGACTTAGTCAAACTATCGAAGTCATTCCAAAAACTGTATGTCTAATAAACCAAGTTCTCCTGCATAATTTCGTGCACTACTATAAATATAGTCTTCAGCTTTACTCACAATACCTGCAGTCACTGGATTTTGATGTAAATAGTTAAGCTTCTGTTCCGTAAAATAATTAGAAATGAGTTCTTCTGGTTGATTATGTTGCTGCCAAAATTGATACTTTTTATTACGCGAGTTCTTTGCTCCTACACTTTTAAAAATCCATAACATCCAATTTCTTCTACTTTCTGGCTCTTGCTGTATAGATTGGATAATTGCCTTGGCAGTAAACTTTTTGAAGTCTCTCAAAATATCTGATAAACTGAAATCTGGTTTAGCTGATAATATCAAATGCAAATGATTACTCATAATACACCAAGCATAAACAATGAGGCCTTTCTTTCGCTGGCAATACCTTAAACTTTCTAACACAATCTCAGAATATCTTTGACGAGTAAACACATCTACCCACTCTACTACTGCAAATGTAATAAAATAGATTCCATCAGGGTTACTGATTTGGTAAGGCTTGTCCATTGAGATATACAGTTTAAGTTTGCTGCACGATACCATTCACAGGCTACTATTTCATTATTACTCCTATAATCGTTCTCCTTAGTTTAAAACTAAGGAAAAAGTAATGAAAGGGTAAGTTTGCAACTTACCTGACTTAGTCACAGAAGCTCCTTATATGACATATTAAAATATTAACTCATAAATCCTTGCTTCGCAATGCCAGTTACAAACTGACTTCTTTTTATTACTCCTTAGTTTCCGTTTCACTCAAACTAAAAAGAACTATGTCTGCAACTTACCTGACTTAGTCACAGATGCTCCTTGTATGATCGGTCAAAATACTAACCCAGAAAAGCTTGCTTCGCAATGCCAGTTATAAACTGCTTCTTCTTATTACTTCTTAGTTTCCGTTTCACTCAAACTAAGAAAAACTACGGCGTTTCTCTTAGGCATCGTCACAGGAAAAAGAAAAAGCCCTAACCAATTTTATGCTTCTACCTTAATTGTGTCCTTAATCCTACCTGCTACCACTTCAGAGTCGTTATAAATGGTACCCAGAATACCTCCTAGCTTGTAGTTGTCAAACCCAACAAAGTACATACCCTGATACTGAGCATCTTCGATGACAGGTGCTTTAGGTACTTGGTATTTGTCTAGTAGAGGGGTGGCGTTCTCGATAAAATCTTCAACTTTGGCTCGATAACCTGTACATACAATTACATGATCAAAGGGGTGATTTTTACCATCTTTAGTAGTTACTCCCTCTTCATAAAAGCCATCGATATCGGGTAATATTTTGATCTTACCTGCCTTGATATGGGCTACAGTTCCTAAATCAATCACAGGAGTCTTACCAGTTTCGCGCAGTTGTTTGGCGGGATGCATTTTAGACATTGGAATGCCATATTTGCTCAAGTCGCCAATAATGAATTTACGAATCATTGACCCTAACCAATCTCCAATACCAAACGGAATTTTTGCCAGCTTTTTACTGGTTACCTGCACTGGACGCCCGTTTACATCTCGTGGTACCACATTAAGCGGGCTACGTACCGAAATCCAGGTTTTTACGTCGTGCTCACTCAAATCTAGCGCAAGCTCTGCCCCAGTATTTCCCATACCTATGATTAGAACTTTGCCCCCTTTGAAAGGCGCAGGATTCTTATAATGGCGGCTATGGGTAATAGTGCCTTTAAAATCTTCTTCTCCTCTCCATTTGGGTTGGTATGGCACTCGATTTACTCCTGTAGCAACCACCACTTGTTGAGCTTGAAAAGTTGGTCCATCTTCGGTAGACACTACCCACTCTCCTTGGGTATTTTTGGTAATGCTGGTTACTTCTGTATTGAAATGGGGTCTGATGTTGAAGTGTTCCGCGTAATTTTCGTAGTACTTTACTAAATCGAGGCGAGGCACATATAAGGGATAATCTTCAGGAAAAGGAAGATGAGGTAGGGCCGAAAACTGCTTTACGGTATGCAAGCTTAGGCGATCGTAATGGTTATGCCAAGACCAGGCAATTTTATCGGTGCGCTCTACAATCTCAAATGGAATATTTAGTTTGCTTAGGCGTCCGGCTACTGCCAATCCAGCGGGCCCAGCACCAATAATCAATACAGGGGTAGTTTTGTTCATGTTTTGTGAATGGTAAGTAATCAATGGTCAGCGGTTAAATCATGTACCACTAACCATTGATCATTTATATTAGAACCCTAAGATTCGCGAATAACGATCCAGGTGATAGTTGTAATCGCCAAAAGTTTGCTGGGCTACTCGGGCACGCTTCAAGAAAAAACCAATCTCCTCATCATCAGTCATTCCGATTCCTCCAAACATTTGAACTCCTTCGTTGGTCACCAACTTAATTGTTTCTCCAATCTTGGCCTTACACATACTGGCTACTCTTGATAAATCTTTGCGATCCCGATCAATGGCTTGTAAGGACTTGATCACAATAGACTTACAAATTTCTATTTCACCATACATCAATGCCGCTCGGTGTTGTAAGCCTTGAAAAGAGCCAATGGGTACCTCAAATTGCTTGCGTTCTCTCAAATAATTTACGGTACGCTCAAAAGCTTCCTGAATAGAACCCAGCATCTCGGCCGATAGTCCGATACAAGCAATATCCAGTACTTTGTTTAGCACAGGAAAAGCCTGATCAAGCTCACCTAACATTTCGGTAGCTTGTACATTCTCAAAAGTAATAGTAGCAGCATTGCGGCTGTCCATCATAGGAGTTTGGCTGATGGAAATACCTTCAGCTTTGGCATCTACCAAAAACATGGTCAATCCATTTTCATCTCCAGGATTGTCCGAAGTACGGGCCACTACAATAAGTTTATCAGCTACCTGTCCATCCAATACAAACACTTTTTTACCATCAAGGGTATAAGCATCTCCTGACTTCACTGCTGATAAAGCCGTTTTCGTAGGTTTATGTTGTTTGCCTTCTTCCAAGGCCAATGTCATCACCAATTCGCCACTCCCAATTGCAGGTAATAAAGCTTCCTTCTGGGCATCGGTTCCTGCCAACAAAATAGCGTGGGTACTTACCAACACCGTAGATACCATAGGCGAAGCAGTAAGGGTACGCCCCATTTCTTCCAGCAACTGGCCAAAGCCCACGTAGCCAAAGTCTAAACCACCATATTGTTCAGGCACAATGAGTGAGGCCCAGCCCATTTCGGCCATTTCTTTCCATAAATTTTTATCGTATCCCTGTGGATCGTTTTCGTCTCTTAATTTGCGCAGGGCAGCCACTGGTGCTTTTTCTTTGAGAAATTCTGCTGCCGAGGTTTTGAGCATTTGCTGCTCTTCATTGATAACTAAAGTCATTTTTTAGATTGTTAAATTAAGCTTTGAATAGTTTATCCAGGTAATCCCAAAATACGCTTACTAATAATATTTAGCTGAATTTCGGAAGTACCACCCTCGATAGAGTTTCCTTTGGTACGGCAAAAATCCCGGGCCAACTTACCATCGTTGTATTCTTCTCCCCAGGCAAGGGCATCCATTCCCTCTAAAGCCATTAAGAGTTCATACTTTAGCTTGTTTTGCTCAGTATAGTAGTATTTAAAAAAGGACGATTTTGCACCAATGGGTTGTCCAGCTTTAGATTCATCAGTGGTTCGTTCTATAGTCCACATAAGACCTTCCTGATCAATCATCCAGCGGGCAATGTCAGTTCTAAGCACTGGATCAGATAGTCTTCCGTTTTCCAGGCCAAGTGCTTCTACTGCTCTTTGGAAAAGAGGTTTTTCGTTTCTTACATCCCCAATTCCTCCAATCATAGAGCGCTCATGGGTCAGCAAATACTTGGCAATGCTCCAGCCAGCATTGAGTTCTCCTACTAAGTTTTCTTTGGGTACCTTTACATTATCAAAGAAGGTTTCACAGAATACCGATTTTCCACTAATCAATTTGATAGGACGTGTGCTTACTCCTTCGCTTTTCATATCAATTAGCATAAAGCTAATGCCCGTGTGTTTTTTAGCATCTGGGTTGGTACGTACCAGGCAAAAAATCATATCAGATTTATCGGCATACGAAGTCCATACCTTTTGTCCATTTACCAAAAAGTGGTCTCCTTGATCTTCAGCGCGGGTTTGCAATCCTGCCAAATCACTTCCTGCACCTGGCTCACTATATCCCTGACACCACCATACTTTTCCGTGGGTGATTTCGGTAAGGTATTGGGCTTTTTGTTCTTCGTTTCCAAACTTCAGCAAGGCAGGTCCTAGCATCGAAAGACCAAAACTAAATAACGGTGTAGGGCATTGTAGCTTGGCCATTTCTTCCAACAAGACTTTGTTTTCTTGAGTACTCAGACCTCCCCCACCATATTGGGTAGGCCAGGTAGGTGCAGTCCAGCCTCGGTCACGCATACGCTCAAACCAAAGTTTTTGGTCATCACTGTTATAGTGAGGATTTCTTCCTCCCCAAAAATAATCTTCGGCACTTTTGATGGGCTTGCGCAAGCTTGTGGGGCAATTTTCTTCCAACCAAGCCCTGGTTTCGGTGCGAAACGTTTCTAAATCGGTTTGTATAGAGGTATCCATATATCTTTTGATGAATATTTTCTAGTGAATCAAAATTTAGTATAAAAATACTAATTTTATGTAATTAAAAAACTACCCGATATGATTTTATAAAGATTGTAAAGATAATCTATTAATAATCAGCGATTTAAATTTTAGAGTTTTTGGGCGACTATGAATAGATAATCTCCCAAATCGTTTTGATAGTCTTGTTTGGTTCGTTCAATACTGCCCGTTTGGATCGCTTGTAGCAGAGCCTCTAAACCTTGTTTTACCTCCTTTGCATTGGCCAATGAAGCAAAAGACGAAATACCTGCTCTTACTTGTAGTTTTAGATATAACTCAGGATTATGTTTACCAGAATACAGAAAAAGGTCTTGCAAGTCGGGCTGTATAAAATACTTTTCGGTGGTTATAATCTCAAATTGGGCTTTTTGTAAACAGCTTTCTACCAAATCATAGGCAGGCATTTGAACTATAGAATCCTTCAGCATTGTTGGAAAAAAATGATTGAGCCAATAGCCCCTCATTTGAGAGGGAGTAGAAGTAAAAATCACGACTTTACCTTGAGGCTTGAGCACTCTATACAATTCTTTAAAGCCAGCTTCTAAATTTTGCCAATGATGTAAGGTCATACTAGTTAGCACCCCATTTACGGCTTCATCTGCTAACGGGATGGCCTCTGCTTTGCCTTGTTTCCATTCAACAACAGAAGATTTTTGGCGAGCTTCGTCCAGCATTCGTTCCGAGGGCTCTACGCCAATAAATTGAATGCCTTGTTGGGCCAATGCAATAGTATAACTACCTGTACCACAGCCAATATCGAGGTAAAGGTGTCCCTTTTCCGGGGCTAGCCAATGATGCATACGCTCGGTTAAGTAAGGATCAGCTTGGCGGGTAAGGTTATAATTTTCGCCAATGGTATCATATTTTTCCTGCATAATGGGTATTTTCAAATGATTATCTTCGTACTGATTTAAATTACTAAAGATTTATGGGATCAATAGATTTATTTGCGGCTTTTATATTGTTTGGTGCTATACAGGGCGTATTACTCACTGTAGCCATCAATCGTTTGCCTCAACGAAACAAGACAGCCAATCGAGTGTTGTCGGTTTTTATTCTTTTGATTTCATTTACACTCATTTGGCGCATCACCAAAACAGCAGGAATCGTACAGGTAGTTATGGGGATCGTTCAAGATATTGTGATCTTCTTGTATGGCCCTATATTTTATTTATATGTACAAGTTTTACTAACAACTGCTCATCCTCCTTTCAAAAAATGGCGTGTGCATTTAATTCCAGCTTTGGTATACTTATGTGCCATTCCTCCTATGTATTTTGCCAAAGATTTTTGGATATTTATTTATGTAGCTACCGCCTTTTTGGCCATTGCCCATAGTGGCTACTACCTTATCAAAGGCTACCAATTGATTCGAAATTTTAGGAAAAAAAACACTACAAAAGAATTATATACCCGCTATTTACAAACCATCATTGCTTTGGTAGGGCTTTGTTCTTTAATGGCCCTATATGCTACCATACTATTTGTATTCGAGCTTCCTCAATACCGACTTGAATTCTTCAATTATAATATTGCCTGGCTAATTTTAGCTTTTATTACCTACACGCTGGGGTATTTTGCCATGTTTACGCCCGAAATTTTTAAAGTTGCAGTAGAAGAAGTAGCTCCTAAAACGTTGTTTTCTCCTAAACCAGTACCTGCTAAGAAAGAACTCAATGAAGCCGATTTAACCCATTGGAAAAACCAATTGACCCAAGTAATGCAAACCGAGCAGCCTTATCTTAACCCCAAACTTACTTTGGCTGACTTGGCGGAGTTAATGGAGTTGGATAAACTGCTGGTATCGCGGATCATTCACGAAGGTTTTGCATTGAATTTTCACGATTACATCAATACCTATCGGATTGATCATTTTGTAGAATTAAGTCAAAACGAAGCATTTCAACATTACACTCTATTGGCTTTAGCCTATGAAGTAGGTTTCAATGCTAAGAGTACTTTCCATAAAGCCTTCAAACGCCTCAAAAATACCTCTCCCAAAGCCTACCTGGACTCATTAATGGCTCAATAATGTAGACTACTGATAATCAACACATTAAACAAGTATACTTAAATAAGTGTACTCAAAAATAGGTCTACATAAATTTATTTCCACGTATCGCATAAGCCTATCTTCTACTTTTGAGGAGTATTTGAAAATCAAACCATGATACTCATGAAAAACCACTTACTCACAATGATGTGGGTAGCAAGTCTAGTCACTGTTACCCATTTTTTACAAGCACAAAGCATCCCAGTAGTAGAACTTCCTCGCCAGAGCCAACGCGCCATCGTAGGGCAAACCATCGGGATTACCGACATTACCATTCGTTACCATCGTCCTGCCATTCGAGGCCGTAAACTGCACCAGCGCAATATAGCACCACTAGGCAAGTTATGGCGAGCTGGGGCCAACGAAAATACCGTGATTGAATTTACCCATGCGGTAAAGGTAGAAGGTAAGCCTTTGGCAGCTGGTAAATATGGCTTGCATATGATTCCCAATAAAGAAAAATGGGTGCTTGTTTTTTCTAAAAACCACCGTTCCTGGGGGAGCTATTATTACAAAAAAGAAGAAGACGCGTTACGTGTAGAGGTAAAACCAGCTCAAGGCACTTCTCAGGAATGGTTGACTTATGCATTTTCAGAAGTAGCCAAAAACAGCACTGTGGTTACTATGAGGTGGGCAACTACTCAGATAAGCTTCAAAGTAGTCGTAGATGTGAAACAAGTAGTAGTAGAAAACCTTCGTAACGAAATGAGGGGTTTGTCTGGATATTATTGGCAAGGGCCTTACTTGGCCGCTCGCTTTTGTAATAATAACAATTGCAACTTAGAAGAGGCCATTCAGTGGGCCGATCGTTCTATTGGTATCAAGCAAACCTTCCAAAATCTGCTGGTAAAATCACAGCTTTTACAAAAAACCGACAAGGCCAAAGACAGTAAACAATTCAAAGAAAAAGCTTTTAAAATAGCTACTGAACAGGATTTGATTCAGTATGGGTACAACCTGGGGCAAGAAGTAACCAATAAAGAAAGAAATGATCATTTTGCCTATATCGTGAAACGCTTCAATAGTTGGACTGCCTATCAGGCACAAGGAATTGTATTTCGCTATTTTGGTGAAAAAGAAAATGCTGTTAAAAGTTTTGAAAATGCGCTTAAACGCGCACCCGAAAATCAAAAAGCCCGATTGGAAAAAGCCATTAGCAATTTAAAAAAGAATTAAACAAGTATCTAATTATCTACTGCAATAAGCTCCAAAAACATCTGGCCTTTAAGGTGAGGTGTTTTTTGTTTTTACAGAAGGGGGTGTCAAATAAAATCCTTAACTTTCAGGCGATTATACACGAATTGCATAGAATTTGCGTTTTTGTATTATTAATACCAAAAACATTAAAAGAATGAAACACTTGTATAGAACTACTCTTCCCGTATTTTTTCTGTTTTTGTGCAGTTTTGCGCTGCAAGCCAATCATGACACCAAACCAACTGAGGATGTATTCAAGAAAATTTCTAAAGATATTTTCAAGGTCTTAAAGAATAAAGATTTTAAGATTTTGGATAAGCTTACCCCCGATCGTGCCATTTTGGAGGAGGTAATGAAGCAAATGCCAGAGCGTGACAAAGAACCCTGGAAACATTATACTTACAAAGAATTAGAAAAGACAATCAATAATGCTATTAAAAAACAAGTAAAAAGACTGCATGACGAATCTAAAATAAATAGTGCTGATTTTTCAAAAATCAGGTTTATTCGTCACGGTCGTCCAAGTCTCAAAAAAGAAAAAGGTTTTGAGCAAGCCGAAGGTAACATTACCATTAGTAATAGTGGTAGTATTATGAATATCAAATATCATTTGGTAAAGTATAAAAGTAAGTGGTATTTGATGCGTATTTGGTATTAAAAAACACTTCACCATATATAAAATCAAAAAAGCCGATGATCGCTCATCGGCTTTTTTGATGGTTCATTATTTATCTTGTTATCTAAAATGCTTCAGTCACTGATACATACACTCCAGTATTTCCACGCCCCACTCCATAATCTACCCGAAGGTTGATCTTTTCTTTAGTATCCAGTGCTACTCTCACGCCGCCACCCACAGAATACTTTAATTGACTAGATTCTATATCGTCGGTGCTTTCAAACACATCTCCCAAGCCAGCAAAAGCCACAAATCCAAACTTGCGCCAAATCATATAACGATACTCAATCTGGGAAGCAATGAAATTATTATCTCGGAAACGGTATTGCGCATACCCTCTCAAAATACTATTACCACCGGCCCTAGCCATTTCTAAAAAAGGCGTGTCACCTGTATTGAGGTTCATTACGGTGTTGGTAGCCAGTACCATACGGCGCCCCAAGGCAAAATATTTATTGAAAGTAAGGTTATAATTGCTATAGTTAAAGTTGCTCCCAATAGCTCCGTTGTATACAAATCCCGAAGTTTCCAGAAAAATACCCTTAGAAGCACTCACCACATTGTCGCGGGTATCTATCATAAATACCAACCCTAAGCCAGAGTTGATTCCTCCACGTGTTCCAGTAATTTCGCTATTGGCCAATGTTTTTCCCTCCTCAATCGAAAGGTTATAGTATCTACTTAACTGATAATCTACTCCCAGGTATACATTTTTCACCAATTGACGTGACACTCTCGACTGAAAACGGAGCAAATCAAAACTATACCTTTCTTCGCTGGCTTCTGTTGTGGTATTGCCTAGTCCATAAAAACGGTCAGGGTAATTTCTGTAACGGGCCTCTCCTATCCAAATGTAGCGATTGTCGTTCATAAAAATACGCCACTGCCCCCACAAGTCTACTTGCTTGTTTTGGGTATAATCAGAAGTGAGTTGGATGTAAGACAAACGGCTCTGTTCGTCTTTTTTACCAGGGGTAACAAATTTGAAATGATAAGCAAACATACCACCAGCAGCCCAGCGAGTATCGGGGCTATAGTATACTAATGGAAGCACAATGAATCCATCCTTACGTTGCTTTTTGAAAAACGGGCCTAAATTTGTGTTTTTTGGTGATATTTCACTTTCCTGTTGTGTAGTATCAGTTTTGTGTAATAAAGCGTTGTACTTTTTATTATTTGCCAAACAATCTTTAATAACAAAACAATAAAAGATTGTAAAAAAGACTAAAAAGCCTTTTGATTGCCTTGATAAAATAAACATACGGGTATGCGAGTAGATGTAATATTTGGTGTAAATCCCGCTCAAAACTAGTGAAAATAGATAAAATTGACAATAGTTATTCTATTTTCATTCATAAAAGCGGAATCATTGAATTTGTACTTTTTTTAAATTACTTCAGAATATAAACTCATCTCGGACTCGATTATTGTCTACAAAAACCAACACAAGTCTATACTACTGTTAATCAAGCACTTAAGAATAAAACTTCTTCTTTACTTTATTTAGAATTCATTATATACTCTAATGCTTTGCCAGACAGACAAGGCTGTAAGGCTTTACCCTTAAGTGAAAAGATATTTTTTTGAGGTAGGATTTAAAAAGGAGGATATTGAGGTTGTCTCATAAATAAAACCTCACCAAATTTTCTTTAAGAAAAAACGATTTATACCTGACAGGTTTTGAAAATCTGTTAGGTATGGTGTTCAGAATTAGTTAATTTCTTTCCCATGTTTTTATTAAAGTTGTCAATGCTCCAACTAAGCCCCTCCTAACCTCCCCAAAGGGGAGGAATGTTACTTGCAGCAGTTTATCCGCGACTGTTTCTCCCTTTGGGGAGATTAAGAGGGGCTTTTATTGGTATTTCACAACACCTATTTTTATTACAGAATTTAAATGGTTATATTATGTAATAACCTGAATCTCTGTCAATTTTTAAAGCATTGAATAGCTCTAAAAACGTGGAGAGCTTTTTTTAATTCTGAACAGCCTACCCGTCAGGTATGGTACATATATAAAATATTATTTGGGTTAAAATATGAGACAGCCTCAACAAAACTATCTTTAGATAGAGTTGCAAAGGCCTAACCTGCAACCTCTTCCTTTAAGGGCAAAAAGATTTCGGCCATCATACAACGTGCACTCCCTCCTTCATAATCCTCGATGGTGTATAACGGAGGAGCTACAATACGTACCGATTTTTCTAATGTGTTCACTTGTTCGGGAGTCAAGGATTTAAAAGCTCTTTCTGACATTACCAAAAGGCGCTCACCTTTAGCATTTGTCACTTCCAGCATATTCCCGGCAAACTGCTTTACCTGATCTTGTGAAATCTCAACAATCTGCTTTCCTGTTTTTTGCAATGCCTCTACTACTTGCTGTCTTTCTTGTGCATTGGTAATGGCTTCCAGACAAATCACCGCAAAATCAATCCCCATACACATCATCACATTGGTATGATAAATCAACTGCTGGTTTTCGTCTCTGGCATCAAATAACAGGTATTGATACTCTAACTTTTCTGCAACAATTTGCAATATTTGTTCATGGGTACGCTCCGCCCTACAGGCATAAATCAACTTGTTGGGCCGATCAATGATCATGCTTCCGGTACTCTCCAGGTATTTGCCCATAGTCTCATAAGGCGAAAAGTCTAACAAAATTTGTTTAGAAAACTTCTTCTCAATACCAATCAAGATTTCTTCCTGGCGTTCTTCCCGACGATTGGGGGCATACATGGGATACAAAATAACAATCCCTTCTTCGTGAAAGGACACCCAGTTATTTGGAAAAACAGCAGAAGGCTTGGGAGGTTGTGGGGTATCATTAAATACCAATACATCTACACCTGCTGCTTGCAGCATGTTCACCATACCATCAAACTCAGCCTGTGCTTTTGCCAGTACCTGAGTATCTTGTGGCATTTGCTTTTGAAAAGCATTGTTTTCGGCAGTTTGAGGGTTATACCCAAAGCTCACTGGGCGAACCATCATAATATGTTGGGTAGTCTGTTGCATATTACTTTTAATTTTGAAGTCGTCTCAGCGCCGTTAGCTGACTTTAATTTAAATTTCTTGCAGTGCAAATTTTCGGGCGGCAAGGTATGCAATTAGTTCAGACAAAAAAATACCCTGAGAAGCTTCAGGGCAAAATTTACAATAAATAAGTAGTGCAAGGTTATGAAATGCCTTCTGCCATGCGTAAATGAAAGCCATTGATTTCTTCAATGGTATATTCGCGAGTCCCCCAGGGCTTGTCTTCTATTTCGTCAATAATCTTTACACCCTTTTGTTTTTGCTCTTCATAAATAGCATCTATACCTTTTACAAAAAACATAATCTCGAAGCCCTGCATATGTTCCAGCATTCCATTGTCTCTACCAAATAAGAGGCTCATTTCATCACGACTAATCCCTGCATCTGTGGCAGGATCACCCCAAAACCATTCTTTGCTAAAGCCTAACACATCACGATAGTAGGCAATGGTTTCATGCAGGTCTCTAACTGGTAAAAAAGGTACTGTATGAGAAAAATGTTTAGTAGATTGATTTGTCTCCATGATTTAGTGGGTTTAAATTTTTTTTCGAAAATATGGAAAGTCAACCAGCTTAGGGCTGTTATTTACTGGTATACGCTATCAACTTATCAATTGGGAGTAATTTTTTACCCTAGAAGCAAATGATATAAAAAATCCCCAAAACATCGCGTGTTTTGAGGATCAATATATTTTGGTTATCTGGTTTTCTAGTCCAGACTAAATCCTTCTATTTCTTCACCAGCCAGTGCTTTTTTGGTCAATTGCAACACTGCCCACTCTGCATCGGTTCTTCCACCCGAACGCGCTACTTCTTTGAGCACTTCTGCATCCATTTGTAAAGTTTCCTCTACTCGTTTTTTGGTGTGTTCCTTAGCTTTGCGGCTACGATTTTTCATTCGCAACACTTCTTTGTCAAATCGCTCTACAAAAGGTTGATTCAATTGTTGTAGGCTAATCTCTTGCGACACAAAAGCTTGTACATAAGCATCGGCATGTTCAGACAAAAACGCCAATACCTGGGGGTGATCTTTGAACTTTTCTTTGCGTTGCCCCAAAAACTCCATACCAAACGCTCTTACCTCTTTGCTTGGGCTATCACATAGGGCAAGCGCTGCTTCGGACTCCTGGTCTGAACCTGTTGGCAATCCATTAAAATAATCTTTTGAAGTTTGCATTGTATCAGGAATACCTGACTCTAACATTTGCAAACCAAAGTTAAGGCTGATTCCCAACGCTTTCGCTTTAGCAAGCCCCCACTGACGCAGTGTTGGTAGCTTATGAAAACATAAAGTCCCCAAATGAGCAGAACCCATGGTAAATACTAACTCGTGGTTTTTGACCCAACCTAACAATACTTTTTCAAATACTGGATGGGTGATTTCAATAACAGTAGCATCGGTTTGTTCCTGGAATAATTTGAAAAATTCCTGGTCATCAATCAAACGACTACTCAACACCTCATTTTCGGACTCCAGTACTCGTTCCAGTATATTTTTCCAGAAACCTGCCTCATTTTGTTTATCTAATAATTGTTGATAAACTGATTTGCTTAGGTTTTTCCAGGCTTCTTCGTCGGCGGTAGCAGTAAGGCGAAGCAAAGTTTCGAAATCCATACTTTGCATGACTTCTCCCAACAAATCAGCTGGAATCTGAGCCGCAATTTGAACGTTGCCGCTTAAGCTGGCACCCAATTGTTGAAGAAAGTATTTTCTGCGTCTATCCTTGCCAGGCAATCCTGCAAAGAAATTAGTAATGTCATTTATCAAAGGATAACGACGCTCAAACATCTGATTTACAATGTTTTCTATGGAGCGATCGGTTAAATGAGCCAACGCCAAAACTTGTATAAAAATCCCTCTAGACCAAGTATTTTCATCGGCAGTCCAAAGCCCGGTATTCACTACCCAATAAGTCTCGAATAATTTCTTATTCTTGAAGCTACTCATAGCCGCATCTATCACTTGATCACGAAGACTTTCGGTCAGATTAGAGATACGCTGTAGCTGATTTAAGGGGTTATCTTTGAAAGATTTGATTAAATCATTGATGACAAAATCCTGAATTTTACGCATACCCTCCTTCATGATATCATCCAGTGCATAGTTTTGGATGTAACTCAGGCTGTATTGGTTTTGGGTGTAATATTCAATAAATGCATTGGCACCCGCTGCAGAAGTAATGGTATTGATAAAATAGATTCGCTTCATGCGACGATTGCTTTGGTAACTTCCTAGCTTTTGCCAGATACTATACATGCTCCAAATAGACACATGCTTGGACAAACGCCAGCCAAAATCATTTGTGAATTTTGACTCATTGAATATGTAAGATTCTATATCGCTTGTATACAGGTATTTCTTCTTGAATTTACCCATTAGCTTTTTGGCTAACCGGTCGTATACGCTTGCAGTAGAATTATTCCCTAATGCCAGGAGCCATTGTAATGCGTCGTTTTGTTGCGCAAAATCGGCACCCCATAGTGCCAGTTCGTGTAAAGCGGTGTGCTTGGATTGAAACAAAGCAGGAGCAATAGGTAAAATACTATCTGGCTGTATTTCTTTGTTATACTTTTGTTGTACTTGCTCAAGGGCTTGTATCACTCGTCTAGAGTTGTTGCCTTTACGTAATTCGTTAAAGCTAAATTTGTAAAGTTGCTTTCCGTATTCTTTGTACCAATCAGCATCTCTTTTTGGGCGATTGGCATCTACTTCTTCTATTTTTTTACGAATCAAAGCATTGCTATAAAACCACATTCCCGCAAATAGCGCAGGTTTTACACCTTGGAATAAAAAGGTTTGATAAATAAGCTGAGTTGCTACTCGTTTGAGTCGATTAGAAGGCGCATTTAAAAACTTCTCAAGTACTTCTTCGCTCAATTGGGTTGGGTTTGCTTGATGGCGATCTAAAACTTTAATAGCAAACTCATAGATTTCCCAGGGGAGATCTTTCATGAGAAGCTCTTGTACAAAGTTAAGCTGAGTATCCCAAATCTGGGGTTGTCCCTCCTCTTGATGATGTAAATGATATGCATTGGGATCAAAATGGTATCCCCCCTGGCCATGAGATTTCTGATGCGCCCGTCGGGAATTGCCATAAAGCACATCCATCATCACCCATTGATTGTTTTTATTCAAAGATACCTTACCAGATTGAAAAGTGATGAGTTTAGCAACGATTTCAAAGTAAAACTGAGGATGAACCTTTGCCAACATCCGTAAGCAACGCCTTGCTCTACGCTTCATATAACGCAAGGTAGCTTGAGTAGGAAACTGACTCGTGTTATGCTTAATATCTGCTTGATCTAGTTTAAAAATCAAGTGCGTAAGCATCAACAGTTGATTTTTATCTACTGAATAAACTTCCTCTTGAGTAAGGTTTAAAAAGTAGGTTTCTGTTTTTTTGTATAAGCTTTTTAAGACACGCCAATAGTCTTTGGCTAAAGGAGATTTTTTGATGAATTGAATAATATCAAAAACATCCTTATCATTATTTGGAGGAAAATTTTCTAATAAAGTGTTGCTTAACATTGTCATATCTTTGAATATTCTTCATCAATCAATTATTACTTAAAAAGCCAAATTACTTCTTACTTGTTACTATCGTCAATCACTGTAGGCGGATGGCGGCGTCATAACGTTCCAGAAACCGTAGTTAAAAGAGCTTTGCTTATTCAGCGTTTAACGCTGTTTCTGGAACGTTATGACGCTAGAATACGCTGAATGACATTGTCATATAGTGATGTTTGGTTGGCTTGACTACTACTGTGACGAAACATCACATATGCTGCTAATTTGACTTTTTTAATACTTATTTTTTAAGTTTTCGTTACTACTCACCTTGATTAGTGACAATCACTGTAGGCGTATGGGTCACTAGGGGGTATGCAAATACCCTTTAAAAAGGGCTTTGCCCATTCAGCTTATTCTAGGGTATTTGCATACCCCCTAGTGATAGAATACGCTGAATGACATTGCCATCTAATGACGTAAAGTAAGCTTGACTACTACTGCGACGAAACATCGCATATACTGCTAACTCAACTTAAATTTATTTTTACGCTATTATATCTTTTGTGAGGTTGGTTACTACTTACCCTGGACTATAAAAATAAGTTTTGAATTTTGAACTAGAGATTTTGTTTTGAGGCGAGGCATTTTTGGAGAGCGTAATTTGTAAACCCCGGTTTGGCGGGGAGGCTTACGCTTGAGAAAAATAACAAAACCTCAAGGCAAAAAATCAGATTCAAAAACATAAATTATTTCCTTCTCACTTTTACTAAGGAATTGAATCTTATCATTATAGTGATGATTGGCAAGCTTGACTATAATTACGACGAAACATCGCAAAGTCCGAATCTATAATTTATGCTCATAAGCATTAGCTTCGGCTATATGCTAACTCAACCTGCAATTTCTAATATCTTATTAATCAATGTTTTAAATCTTATTACTACTCACTCACGACTAGTGATAATCACTGTAGGCGTATGGGTCCACCGCGGGGATCCGTCAAATCTTTAAATAGGGTTTTACCCATTCAGCTAATTCGAGAATTGACGGATCCCCGCGGTGGATAGAATACGCTGAATGACATTGCCATCTAGTGATGTTTGGAAAGCTTGACTGCAATTGCGACGAAACATCACAAAAGATGCTAACTCAATCTAAAACACAGATTTGTGTAAAAATTTGTTCTCAAAAATTATTACTACTCACTCGCGACTAGCGGTAATCACTGTAGGCGTATGGGGCGGTAGGTAGTGCAACCGCGACATCTAGGTAGGGCTTTGCCCATTCAGCTAAAAAGATGTCGCGGTTGCACTACCTACCGCTAAAATACGCTGAATGACATTGCCGTATAGTGATGTTTGGAAAGCTTGACTACAACTGCGACGAAACATCGCAAAAAATGCTAACTCACTTTGAAAACAATCTACACTTCTAAAAACTAAGAAAAATGATTTGTATTTGTTACTTCTTGCCTGGGATCATTGGAAATCACTGTAGGCGTGTGGGGTCTACTAGTGTACCTAGTAGAAATGACCGAATAGGGCTTTGCCCGTTCAGCTATTCTCAATTCTACTAGGTACACTAGTAGACTAGAACACGCTGAATGACATTACCATATGGTGATGGTCGGAGAGCGTTACTGCAGTTACGACGAAACATCGTAGGAGATGCTAACAAATATTTTCAATATTATGATGGATTGTGCTTTTACAATCCTTTCTTGCTCAATTGCTTAGCAAAGGTAATGAAAAATTGCCAAAAAGCCAAGTTTCGTATAAAAAAATCGCTAATCTGCTATATGTTAGACTTTACTTTGTAGATTGAAAACAAATGTCAATCAATGTCCATTTTGACACAAGGTTTGATCATTTCTGGACATTTACAAAAAACACTTTTCAGAAAAACTCATCATAAGTAATTGAAAATAAACCAATTACCAGAATGGATCAACTATTGACTAAGCCTGTTTCATAACCCAAATTAAGTAAGTTTAAAAATCATCTTTCTATGAAAATACACAAAGTATACCTAATACTCCTGTTGGCTTTAGTGCCTTGGGGTCTACACGCGCAAAGTGCTAAGCCCAAAATCAAAGAAACACGTATTGTGTGGGATACCTGGGGGGTACCTCATATTTATGCTAAAAACAACGAAGACTTATTTATGGCGATGGGCTGGACTCATATGCATGACCACGCCAATCTTATTTTAGACTTATTTGCCAAATCACGTGGTAGAGCCGCCGAATACTGGGGAAAGCGTTACCTAAGCAATGATATGCTGGTACATACGATGCAGTTTCCCAAACTAGCCAAGGATTGGTGGGCCAAACAAAACAAAACTCAAAAGAAACTTTTTACGGCTTTTGTAAAAGGGATGAACCAATATGCAGAAAAGTTTCCTGATCAGATCAAGAAGAAAAACAAGGTCGTATTGCCCATTACCCCAGAAGATATCAACCTACACATGATTTATGTAGTATTTACTCGTTTTGTAGGGGGTGAAGAACTGGGACGTGTACAACAATGGAAAGACAAGGGTTCTAATACTTATGCGGTAGCTCCCTCCCGATCGGCTAGTAAAAACGCTATGCTGGTGCAAAACCCTCATTTGCCTTGGTTTGGAGAATTTTTGTTTCACGAAATGCACGCCATTACTCCTCAACACAACATTTATGGGGTAAATTTGGTAGGGCTACCCGGAATAGCCATTGGGTTTAATGAATATTTGGGCTGGAGCCATACCGACAATACCATTGACAATGCCGATACTTATGAGCTAGAGCTCAAAGATGGTGGCTACGTGATGGACGGAGTAGTAAAACAATTTGACAAAAGCCAAGCTACGATCAAGGTAAAAGGCAAAGATGGGCAGGTAAAAAGCCAAACTATAGATATTTATACCTCTGCCCACGGGCCAGTAGTAAAGCAAGGAAAAACCAAGGCTTTGGCGGTACGCTTAGTGGGACGAAATACACCTAATTTGGGCCTACAATGGTGGAAAATGGCTACTGCTAAAAACTTCAAGCAATTTGAAAAGGCTTTGAAAATGGGGCAAATACCCTTTTGGAATGTAATGTATGCCGACAAAGTAGGTAATATCTTTTACTTGTTTAATGGACAAGTTCCCGTAAGGGCTGAAGGAGGCTGGAAATTTTGGAACCGAATTGTACCAGGTAATACCAGCAAAACGCTTTGGACTAAAGTACACCCTTATAAAGATTTGCCCAAAATTAAAAACCCCGCACAAGGTTGGTTGCAAAATGCCAATGATCCTCCCTGGTCATCTACTTTTCCTCGCTTGTTGGATCCCAAAGATTTCCCTCCTTATATGGCTCCCATAAGAATGACCTTTCGTCCGCAACGCTCGGTACGCATGCTTGACGAAGACAAGTCAATTACTTTTGATGAACTACTAAAATACAAACTGGATACCCGATCTGAAATGGCTGATCGTATTTTGGATGATTTATATGCAGCCATTGATAAATACGGTAAAAATGAATTGAGCAAAGAAGCCAAAAAGGTATTGCAAAACTGGGACAGAGAAATGAATGTGGATAGCAAAGGGGCTTATTTGTTTTATGCCTGGGCTTCTAAAATGGGTTATTGGCGCAGTAAAATGTACACCAAGCCCTGGGACCCTAAAAATCCCCGATCTACTCCCGATGGTTTGGCCAATCCTGAATCGGCAGTAAAAGTGCTCAATGCTGTAGCCCAGTATGTTAAGAAGAAATTTGGCGCGCTCGATGTAGCTTGGGGAAAAACCTATCGCCTGAAATACGGAAAGTATAACTTACCTGCCAATGGAGCCACTGGTGGAATTGGGGTATTTAGAGTAGCCTGGCCAGGCGATACTGATAGGAATGGAGTGAGTTATGTAGGTGGTGGTGATTCTTGGGTAGGTGTGATTGAATTTGGCAAAAAAGTAAGGGCTAAAGTGCTGCTAAGTTATGGAAACTCCACTCAAGATGGATCTAAACATAAAGGAGATCAGTTAGTATTGTTTTCTAAAAAGCAAATGCGGGATGCCTGGTTTTACCACAAGGATGTACAAAAAAACAAGGCAAGAGTAGAAGTACTCAACAAAGGACAATTTACTGAACAGAAGTAAATGAATATTTGCCACCTATTTGAAAGCCATCATTTGATCTTCCCAAATGATGGCTTTTGTTATTTAATACTTTGAATCAACCATAATTATTTTCCGCCGTCTTTTTTAATATCAGGCTTCTTAATTTCTTTAAAGCGGTCTACCATTTGAAAATCGGGTAGTTTAAACGCATCTTTGGAAATATTGGTGGTAATTTCTGTAGCCCAGACAATAATATTAGCGTTGCCACTGGGATGAGGGTAGTTGAGTCCCAGCAATACTTTGTTGTCTAAATCTGAAGTACTGGCATCCAACATCAAGGTTTTGCTGAATCTGTAAGGATGATTTTCTAAATTCCAACGGTACTCATCATTCACCCAAACATCCGCACGTTTTTTATCTTTGCTCCACACCTCATATTTGCGTGCGGTGAGTCCTGCCACTTGTTTTACCTCATCGGTTTTTTTAAAATTGGGCGGGTTGAGGCTTTTTCTACGTTTACGGAATTTTTCCTTGGTAATGGTCTCGTCTTTGGCACTAATCAGATAGTAATACTCATTTCCTGCTTCAAAAAATATTTCTTTAGTAGCAAAGCCACCTTCATCTAACACTCTGAAGTTTTTACCATCAGTAATGATTTCTTCCAGTGCTGGCATAAATGCCTTGGCTTGGTTGACCAATTTCTCGTCTCCGGTAAAGGTTGTTTTATAAGTAATTTTTCCTTTAAAAACTTGTTGTGCTTGTGTTTGCAGGCTTATCAATAAAAAGCCAAAAGCTAAAAGTCCAATAATTTGTTTTTTCATAATGCGTAAGTGAGGAAGTCGTCTCGACTTTTAATGATGAATTATAAATCAAGATGACTTCATGTTTTAACTGAGTTCTTGGTATAAACGTAAGAAAAGAAAAATTTGATGAAAGATCTAAAGGGTTTTACCCAAAATGTTTAGCTTAGAACATGGATGAGATAGAAGTTTTGTGGGCACAAGAACAAAATCGCCTGGTTAGTCAAGTAATCATTCCTGAAGAGGGAGAAGGATACCAGCCTCAAGAAGGTGATGTGGTATTAGGCCTGGACATTCAGTACGAAGGAGATCTGGCCTATATTGCGGGAGATTTTCAATATTATAAAGGAGAAGCCATTCAAACATATAGTGGGGTAGCCAAAGTAACAGCCCCTTATGTACCTGGTTTTTTCTGTTTTCGCGAAGGGCCACCTTTGTTGGCTTTGGTCAATCATTTGTTGCAAGATGATGGTATACCCAATCCAGATTTATTAGTAGTAGATGGCCACGGCATTGCCCACCCTCGCACCTTTGGTATTGCCTGTTGGCTGGGGGTAAAAACCAGACTACCTACAATGGGGGTTGCCAAAAAAAGTTTGTTGCGTTTTTCGGGTGTAGTGGGTGAAGCTCAAGGCAGTGTGCTATCTGTCGAAAATGGTGGAAAAACGGTAGGTTATGCCCTTCGCACTCAAGCTGGTATTAAACCAGAGTATGTAAGTCCTGGGCACTTGATTACCCTGCTTACAGCTAAGGAAGTAGCACTCAATACGGTCAGCGAATACCGTATTCCAGATATTTTGCGTCGTGCCGATCAGGTGGCCAGATTGAATAGCAAGGGGCACGCTCCCGAAGGTTGGATAAATTTAGGAACATTGGATTAATCAAAATTGCCAGATGGTTTTATTGTTATATATCAAGAAATATAAATTGAGTATCACCAAGCATTTTCTTTCTTTGTTTTATTTAAGCTTGTTGCTTTGGTCCTGTGGTGGTCAATCGGAGCAAACGAATCAAACTGATACTACTCAAAACATTCCTAAAACAGAAGATACAGTCACTCAAGCTGTATCAAAAACTTTAACTTCGGATACGATGAATACCAACGAACAGCCTCAAAACAGCTCCACAACAACTCAAAAAACCTGTGAAAACGAAGGTGACACGCTCACCATTAAAGGGGTAAAAACGGTATGTCTGGATCATTTGCGTGGCCCTATAGATAAACTACTCACTGCTTTGCAAAAAGGTGATTCTCTCAAAGTAGTTTGTTTTGGCAACAGCATTACCAATGGCTACAAAGTAGGAAGCTTTGGCACTGTGGCCAACCCCTACCCTTATGTATTAGAGCGATTACTCAAAAAGAAGTATCCTAATGCAGGGCTAAAAGTAGTGAAAGAAGGACACAACGGCTGGCGAAGCGATCAGGGTGCTAAAAACCTGGATCAATTGGTATTGGTCAAAAAACCTGATTTTGTAACATTAATGTTTGGCATCAACGATGCTTATGCGGGCTGGACTACTACCTTTTTCCAACAACAAATGGAACGCATCATTACCCAACTCAAGGCTCAAAATATAGAGGTGATTGTCTTGGGTTTTACTCCTTTTACTACCCCATACAACGAAAAAGCCATTACTTATTTGCCTGTGTTGAAAAACCTAGCCCAAAAGCACAATTGTGGATTTGTTAATCTTCACAAAACTTTACTGGAACGTATCCAAAAAGATAAGCTGGATTTAGACAAAGTATTTCCCGATGAAGTCCACTTTGGTGATGAATACTACGCATTGATTGCGGAGGAGATTTTTGGAGTAATGATGGCGAAATGAGATAATGAAAAAGAATACCATTAACTCAAACATTCAGACAAAAGATAAGTCATCCGAAGAAGCTCCAGAGATTTATTCTTTTACCTCTCCTGCCTATAACAAAATCAAGACTGCTGCGATTTGTGCTACATTCTTATCGTTGCTGGCCTTTTTGGTCTACCTCTTTATGAAAGCTTTTTACTCAAGAGCAAGTGCGTGGATCATCATCGGCACCATCTTTATCACTATTACTGGTGGAGTGCTTGTGTTTTCATTCTTTATGGTAGAGCTTACCAGGGAAGTTAAAATAGCCATAGATGATGACTTTCTTTACTTCAAAACTCCTACTGGCATGCTCAATTCTCAGATCAAACTCCTTGACATAGACTATCTCTCTATAAAAGTAACGCCTAAAAAATCACTGAGCAACGTGCAAATTGATGTCTATACAAAATCGGCTATAACCAACGAACGGTGCACTATTAAACTTCACCAATATCAAATAGAGGAAATGGTAGTATTATTAAAAAAACACTCCGTTGAGGTCACAATGAAAAACAAATGATTTTAGAAGATCTTTATTGCTGAGGTTTTGTTTTACCAAGGTGAAGAATGTTACCAATCACCTGCTTAACGGCAAACAATGACTCTTTTATAGTCCATAAAAACAAGGTACTAGTCAAAAAACAAAATTTCCGTTGTCTTTCCGAGAAGTAACTTTTTGTTATCCAAGACACACCAACGCAGATGACGCACTACCTCATAGCCTAAAGTCATCCTGAGCACAACCGAGAGATCAAGTTCTGGGTAACCGAATGTTGAAAATAACCAGATGTTTCGGCAGGCTCAATATGACAAAAAAGTACACTCGATATTTTCTAATCAGCTAATAACTGCAGAACGAAGTTCAAGCTCTGCCAAAGGCTAATCAACAACCAGTATATATATGAGGATAAAGCACGTATAAATGACGTTATGGGAATTCGGCTTAGTCTCAAAAAAGTAAGCCTACCTAAGTGTAGACTTAGGCAGGCTTGCTTTAATTTAATCACCTTTTTAGATATCCTGCCAGGTGTAGTAACCTCCACTTGCACTCCAGCAAATTTCCAATTTCAATAACTGGCTAGAGCTACTTCGTAAGAAATTATAAAACTGGCCAGCACTTAGAGATACAGTATTTACATGAGTACCGTTTAAATAAGCTTTTACAGTAATGCTGCCAGAGGTGCAATCGACTCTGACGTTACTGTATCGGCTGACGTTATCACAACCTGCTCGAGAACGGTTGTTTATTTGCTCTACTTCATTGTTTTGCAATAACTGATGAGCATTGCTGGTGCTAGCGATCAAAGCGCAAGTAGCCATTAGGGCTACAAAAAAAAGATTCTTTAACATGTTTTGTAAAGGTTAAAATTAGAATTTAGCCCAAAACAATCGAAAACAACCTTTAATTACCATTTTGAGGACTATACAGAGGCAATACAGCACTGGCCAGCGGCTATACAATGACAATACATAGCTGTTAAATGCCTGGTTTTATCGAAAGAAGTGAGTTGTTCAGTGAGGTATTGGAAGCCCAGAAATGATTAAGAGCATGTTTAAAAATTATAATCTAGGCTAAAAAAGCGATTCTTGTGCACTGAGTTCAGCAATTTTTGCAGCAATAGCTTTAGCTATTCCCTTAAAAATGTGCTTTCTCAGCACAAAAAACTCATCTTTTTTAACTCCGAAGACAAAGTTTAAACATACTCTAAGAGTGATCAAAAAAATAAAGAATATAATCACTTGATTGACAATGTGTCAAAACTGGCTCTCATAACTCAATAAATTCCACGAAAATCTCATGCATTTGAGTTAAGTTTTATTTTTCAAACATTTTCAGAATATCGTTCAAGCGAGTTTTGTTGCCATTCACCTCTCTAAATGAATCATAATACTTATCTGAAATGACTTGAAATTTATCGGCTTGTTTTGCTTCAGACCAACCTGATTTTATGGCTTCAAAAGCTGGTGTATTTTCCTTATGCAAATTCAACAATATGTCCGTAATCAGTTTTCTATCTTCTAAAGTCATTCTTTTGTTGACCAATACAGGTCCTAAGGGAATTTCGTCTGAAACCCATAGGAGTTTCACCTTCTTCTTAAGAGTTGAATCTGCCTGAATTTGTTTATAATATTCATTGCTTCCCAAAGCACATAAATCAGCCTCTCCGTTGATGAGTTTCTCAAGAGTCGAGGTATGATTACCTCCGTATTTTACTTCTTTGAATTGAGATTCCGGGGAAGCAATATTGATCGCACTTAAAAAAAGTCTGGGAATAAGGTTGCCAGAGGTAGATCCTGTTTTCACAAACATCATGGTGAGTTTACCTGCCTTGCTGGGTATGGCCGAATATTCGCGAATGCTATCATTATTGGTCAAAAACACTGTTTTATAATTGTCCACAGCATCTTTGTTTACATGCAGGTTTGCGGTAGGCAACATATGCTGATTATCAGCCGCGAGAATTAAATACCCTAGAGTATTTATCAAGGCAATGTCTACTTCATTTGACTTTATCCCTCCTATAAAGGACTCAACATCAGGATAACTTTTCGTTTCTACGCTCCGTTTCAGACGCTTTTCTAAAGTTTGCGCGAGCAACTTCATGTTTGCTATTCTATTGTTGGTAGCGTAGGTATAGGTAGCCAACTTTATGGGTTTCTTGTCTGGTGTACACCCCCAAAACATGAGGCTGGTTAATATACTCAGGCAAACTAAATTCAGGTTTCTATTCATTTTTTTGGTTTATGGTCATCAATATTCCAACAACAGTTTTGCACTCAAAAGAGCGTTACTTTTCATTCAATTGTTCCTTCATTTTCATAATTCGCGCATATGATTCATCAATGCGTTGGCGGGAAATCTTTCCATCTTTGATAAGTTTTTTGATGATAGCAATGACTTGAGGAACGGTTTGTTGGTTGTAAGAGTCACGCCCATTGTTAGAGAAAAGAATAATATCTACTCCAGCATTGATGGATTTTTCGAGAGCTTCTTCCAGACCATAATTTTTGGCAATGGCATTCATTTGCATGTCGTCAGAAATGATGATTCCTTGCCAGCCCCACTTTTTCCGCAAATAATCATTCATAATCTTTTTAGACATGGTAGCAGGGTATTTATCGTCCAGTTTTTTGTTGAATACGTGGGCGGTCATTACCATTCCTTGAAAACCTTTCTCAATCATTCGCTTAAAGGGAGCTAATTCAATAGAGTTCCAGGTATCGGTTACATCGGTAAATCCCAAATGCGAATCGGCCACTGCGCTTCCGTGCCCAGGAAAATGCTTGATGGCGCAAATAATGCCTTGTTTTTGATGTACTTCGGCAAATTTATAGGCGTGATTTACCAGCGTTTCTACATCTCCCGAAAAGCTACGCCCCAATCGGCCTATGATGGGTGCTTTGGGATTTACATTCAGGTCTACTACTGGGGCAAAGTTCACATTGAATCCCATTTCTTTTACTTTGCCTGCGATGTGGCTGGCCCATTTTTCGGTGGCAGGTAATTGATTAATTTCTCCTATTTCCTGAGGTCTTTGGGTACTGGTAAATCCAAACTTGGCGCTCAAACGACTTACCTTCCCTCCTTCCTCGTCTACTGCTACCAGCAAAGGTACTTTAGATAGCTTCTTTAAATCGCTGATAAGTTTTTTCAACTGGGGTTTAGATTGGATATTTCGCGGTTTACTGGCTCCCTGTAGTAAATCACGGCTGTATAAAATTACCCCTCCAATGTGGTGCTGAGTAATATCTCGATAAATGTGATTACTTGGTTTCAAAACCGTTCCCCGAAAACCTGCCATAATCATTTGACCAATCTTAAAATCCAATGAATCTTTGATTACATCAGTTTTAGATTCGTTTTCGGCTTTCTGACCAGAAGATTGGCAAGCCAATAAAACCAAACTGGCCATGATCAAAACCAACGGAAAAATGATGATTGTTTTCTTCATAATTGTATCGGGAGATTTTTAAAACAGGATCAATAATACAGCTAAAATTTTAAAACGTTTGTCTCTTGAGTAAATTTCATCAATAAAAAAGCGAGGTAGTGATGTACTACCTCGCTCCATATATTAAAGCTTGATTTTATATAATCAAACTATTGATTATCGTTCAAAGGAATCGGGAATTTGGTATGTATAATATCCCCAGTTCGGTCAATTGGCAAATTGGTAGCATCTAAACGTCCATAACGACGCATATCTACCATACGAACTCCTTCTAGCCACAAAGAAAAACGTCTTTCGGTCAACAACTGATTGATCAAAGAAGTCTGGTCAGTAGCTCCAGTATAACCTGCCAATCCAGCAGCGGTTCTTACAATATCAAGAAGTCTTACCGCTTCTGCCGAATTACCTTGTTGAATATTTGCCTCAGCTTTCATTAAAACTAACTCTTCGTTACGAATAATAGAAACAGGGTCTGTACCTGTTGTAAAAATATTCTGACGATGAGTAGCCGTTAAACCATCTCTGGTATTTGATTGAGCCGTGGTCTTACTACTTACTCTTGTATCACCTGCCTCAGCATCGGTATTGAATGATGGGTGGGCATAAATGTTATCAGGTGCGCTTCCAAAAAACAAAGGATTCAGGACATCACCCGCAGCCGTAGAAAATACGTGCTGAGGCCCCGCATTTAGGCTCCCTGTTTCGCTTAGGAAAGACTGCCCCAATAAGGTTAATACATCGGCCCAGCTTTGCTGATACAAAGCTACTTTTGCAGCCAATCCTCGGTTAAATTGCTTGAAGGTAGCAGGCGTATCAAACCCAGTCCAACCGCTATTTAAAGTAAAAGAAAATGCTGTTCCAGCCGCATCTAAGTCAGTTGAACCTTCATCCAACAATGTTCTGATATTCGTTAGGGCAGTCGCTTTATCTACAAAAGCACCTAATTGATCAGGATTTGATACATCAATACGAATCCCGTTATCGTCCAACATATTCAAGATTTGAATAAAAACGTGGGCTTTCATTGTTTTGGCAAAACCGCTGTATCCTTTTTTGGCTGCGTCAGTTACCAACGTCGTATTATTGATCGCATCTATCAAAATATTACAGTTCTTCACTACGCGGTAATAAGGTGTATACCACCCTGTTAGATAGAATGTATTGTTATCTAATTGAGTCCCGTTTTTACCCAATAAGTCCTCAGTATTTCGCGGGTCAGCATCAAATAAATACAATTCACGAGCAATACTTCCCACAGAAGTACGATAAACCTGTAATCCAGATCTTAAATCGCCTAGTGCTCCTGTTACCAATGCATCTAGCTGAGCAGGAGTAGCATTAGAAGAAACTCCCCCTACACTTGGGCGGTTAGGGTCTACTTGAGCATCAAAACTACAGGCAGTAATCAGCGATGCTCCCACCAAAAAAAGTATTAATCTATTGATAAATTTCATATTTGAGTCGGTTTAGAAAGTGGCTGATAAGTGGAAAAACACACGCTTAGAGCTTGGGAAAGGAGCTACATCTACCCCAGAAGATAAACCGCCTCCACCTTTGGTAGATACCTCAGGATCGTACCATTTGTAATCGGTAATAGTAATCCAGTTCTGAGCCGATACACCCAATCTTATGTTTTGTATGCTACCTCTAGAGAAGTTTTTCACCCAATCTTTTGGTAGATTATAAAATAATGCAACTTCTCTTAAACGTAAATAAGATGCATCTTCTAAATAGCGTGCTGATCCACTTGAAGTACGACGAGCTTCTCCTTCTGGAGTGTCATAGTCAAAGCTAGTACGTCCCAAATCGGTCAAGAACAAACTCAAGTTCAGGTTATCGCCACCTTTGCTGTAGTGCCACAAGAAAGACAACTCAAAGTTTTCCATAATGCGCATGGTGTTGTTCCAAGATAATTGGAAATCAGGCAAAGCATCTCCAATGGTTACAATGTTTCCATCAGCATCAGTTCCTTTAAACTGTGTAACTGATTGACCTTGCTCAATGTAGAAGGTACCCAAACCAAGACCAAAAGCAGTACCTGCAGGGGCAAATGCTGGAACATCCAAACGAGTAATCTCAGAACGGTTAAACCAGTATCTAAGCTGAGTAGTCCAGGAAAAGTTTTTACCAGTGAAAGGATCACCACCCAAAGTAAGCTCTACTCCACGGTTTACTAAATCTGCAGCATCGCTGATTTCAGATGCAAAACCAGAAGAAGAAGGTAACGCACGTTGGATTAACAGATTTCTTACAGTACGAGAATAATAAGTGGCTTCAAAGAAGAAACGGTTTCCAAAGAAACCAAGGTCAATACCTGCTTCTACCTCAGTAGCAATTTCTGGTTCAAGGTTACGGTTACCTCTTATACCACTGATGGTAGTTCCACTCAAACCACCAATATTTACGTTATTAAATCCAGTAAATAAAGAACCAAATCCAGGGCTACTACCTGTTTGCCCAAAGGCTGCTCTTACTTTTACCTGATTTACAGTTTCTTTAAATGTCCAAAAATCAAAGTTGGCTACATTTACTGCTACCGAAGCTTTTGGGAAAGCATATAATTTATTAGGATCTCCATTCAGGGTTGATTTATCTAAACGTACCCCTGCGGTCAAGATTACACGGTTATTAAAGTTGGCCTCTTGTTGGAAAAAGTAACCAAAGTCTTGCTCTTGTCCCAAGGTTTGATCAACCGCCTGCGCTCCAGCTTGCTGAATGTTAAACTGATTAGGCTTTAGTTGAGTACCACGAGAAAGCAAGAAATCACGATTGATGTAAATATTGGTGAAACCTAACTGAGAAGTGAGGTCAGTAGTACCTAGATTTAAGTTAAATACAAAAGCACCCTGATAGTTTCCGTTAGTTACAGTGTTGGCGCCTTCACTTAAGAAACCATTAGTGATTCCTCGTTGAGCCTGGTGCTCAGGCGATACAAAAGTAAACGTACCGTGTTTGAAAACATCTACCCCACCACCAAGATTAAATTGAAGCAACATATTGTCACGCTGCAAAAGATTGAACTCCAAGTTTAAGCTTTGGATGGTACGGAATACTTCTTCTTTGTTGTACATGGCATCACGTACAAATAATGGGTTACCTGAAGCAGTAGGGTTATCAGGATACTCTCCTCTTTCGTTAGGGAATAAATTGTTCCAAGGGCGGGTAAATGCCAGGTTATAACCATAGCTCAATCCACCTTCATTTTCGTTTCCGGTAAAACTACGATCAGCAACCGAGTTCACAAAATAAGAACCAGTGGTAATTTTTAAGTACTTAGAAAGTTTATGGGTTATGTTCATTCGGAAGGTTCTACGACGGTAACCTGTTCCACGAATGATTCCTTCTTCGTTTCGAATAGAAGCACTGGTATAAAACGTGGTGCGGTTATTACCTCCGCTGGCACTTAGATTGGTCTGGAAGATACCACCGATATTACCATAAGATTCTTTCTCATAGTCAAACAATCCTCCATTATTACGAGCGGTATTCCACTTGGCTACCTCAGCATCAGCTGCTGCCCCATTAGGATCACTAAAAAACGCTCTTACTTTGTCTTCAGTGTCATAGTTTCTTTGGCCTAATAGCTTGATTGCACGAGCAGTACCTACCAGTTGCTCAAAGTTAAACCTGGTTTTACCTGCGTTTCCTTTTTTAGTAGTGATAATCACTACCCCAGCATTTGCTCGTGATCCATAAATCGCTGCAGCAGAAGCCCCCTTTAATACTTCTACTCTTTCGATGTCAAAAGAAGACAAGTCGGCAATACGGTTAGAAGATTGTTCCTCGTTTCCAGCGTTAGCACCCGATGCAAAGCGAATCCCACTTGGAATCTCACTATTATCCAGGTACACTCCATCTACAATAAACAGTGGTTGGTTTTGACCTACAATAGAAGAGATACCTCGCAAACGAATCGCAATTCCTCCCCCTGGTGCACCAGAAGTTTTTACAATGTTGGCTCCAGTAAGCTTACCGTACAAGGCACCATCAAATGTTGGAGGTGAAGTAATCCCAACCAGTTCTTTGGCCGAGATACTTGATACTGCGTTTGCCAGGTTTGAGCGTTTTACGTTAGAAGCCAAACCGGTTACTACAATTTCATCCAGCAAAGAATTTTCATCCTTCATGGTTACATTAATTTGGCTTTGAGAACCCACTATAATTTCCTGGGTTGCCATTCCAATAAAGCTAATGATTAGCGTAGCATTGCTGGGAACATTCAATGAAAACGTTCCATCAGCTTTGGTAGAAGCACCAGTAGTGGTACCTTTTACAATAACAGTGGCGCCTGGTATTGGCTGCCCATCTTTGTCTACTACCTTACCCGTAATAGCTCTATCTTGAGCCAGGACAAGGGTTGTGGTTAGACAAAAAAACATGAACAATAAGAGTAATTTTTTTTTCATGCAATTTGTAAGTTTAAATGGATGTTTTAAGACAACTACTTCATAGAAGCAGAAGATTCTTTTATAAAAAACGGCTATTAACAAATAATTAACCGATGGGGCAAATCTAAGGCTTTTTTGCACAAATCAAATGATTTGCTGGTTTTTTATTACGCTTTTAAAAGTGGTCTAAATATTATTTTTGCAAAAAAAACACAGACAACTAAAAACATAAACACCTATAAATGAATCACTTGCAATAACATTTAAAAACAAAGATTATCTTGTATTCGCAAAAAGTTTAAAATAATGCCCAAAAAGTTCTACAATTCTTACATAGTAATTTTGTAATAATCCCTTAATATTAGAAGGAGGCTTTTCGTAGACAAAAAGTTTGAAAGGTTTAAAATTAAATTTTGGAAAATATGCTGTGCAAAATATTTTCCAAAATTTAATTCTTATAAAAAAACAAAGCAGTATAATTTATTTTTAAAATTATCGCCTGTATTCGGGTTTGCAGAATAATCATTTATTTATGTAAAAATCAACCACCTCACCCAATTTCGGAAAGCTTTTAGATTATGTAAAAAATGGCTAAATTGACCCCACTTTCAAATAAAGAAACTATAAACTTTAAACAAATTATAATTATGAGCTTAGAGGCTACTACTCAAAAAGTGCAGGAAATGGTTGCTGGCGGTGCTAGTTTTGATTCTTCTATCAAGTTCGTTTTCAACGAAGGAGTAATCCACTTAGACGGCGATGCTCTTAGCAACGAAGATAAAGAAGCGGCCTGTACTATCAATATGGAGCTTAGTGATTTTGAATCAATGCTCAGTGGTGATCTTAATCCAATGGAAGCTTTTATGGGTGGCAAAATGCAGCTTGACGGAGATATGAACGTTGCAATGCAACTTTCTTCTTTGTTTAACTAGTTGGGTTCAACTCATAACAAAAATTTTATGAAGCGAGGATTATGTCCTCGCTTTTTTTGTGGAAAAGAGTCATTACTAAAATAGTATTATCGTTGTCAATTGTTTACTATCAACCTACCTTAAACGATAAAATGACATAGTTAAACGAAAACTATTAGTGCTTGGCGGTTTCATTCGTATACCTGCCAGGTGGGTCAATTATTTCAATTAAATATTTAATCAACATAGGCAACCGTCCCTTACTTTGAGGTATGTTAACAATAACTACCTGACTTAAAACAGATTAGATACACAAAGCGCTACCAAAGGCTAAACATTTTGATAAGTTTTGAGTAATACTAATCCACAATAAAAACCCATACAATATCAAGTTGACTTTAAACTTCATGTCCCGTGTTTGGCTAAGCCGTTCATTTTTTCTTCAGCAAAAAAACGAACCAAAAATGCCGCGGCTGTAGTCCGTTTTGCCTAAATTTATTTCATTTCGCCTCAAATGCTCAAACTCGCCGCTGGCTCAAACAATGATCATTTGCCCTTCGGGATGGCTTTATTACATAAATTATTAACGGCAACGGACTAAGGCCGAAACAAAAGCTGACGCAACTTGTACGGATTATGTCTGTGGATTGGTATAAGTACTCTCATTGTTTTGAACACGTTGTTAAATGGCTGTTCATCAAAATTGTAGATTCAAAAACATTAATTTTATTTTCAGTACAGATACATTTACACCCTATAAATTACCTGAACATAAACGGTTATGAGTGCAGATCACGAAGAGTATTGGATGTTATTTTGGAATTGTAATTCCTGTGGAGAAAAAGACATCAAAGGCACCCAGCTTTCTTGCCCTAATTGTGGTGATGCCAAAGACTATGGTACACCTGAAGAATACATTGAAGGAAAGTCTTATTTAATTACTAATCCAGATGAATTGGCCATTGTAACACAAGCAGCCAACTGGCGCTGTGAAAGTTGCGGAGAATTGAATCAAGCAGATTGGTTAGAATGCCATGTTTGTAAAGACCCTCGCCAAGGAGGCGAACACAATACTTTGCAAGAACAGGCAGACTATGATGAGTTACATGACAAATATCATCCTGAGAAGTGGAAGAAGGTAAGGGATGAGATGAAAGCAGGAAATACATCTGAGAAAGAAAACTCAGATAAAAAAGCAGAAAGCTCTACTGGCAGTACAATTTTAGGATGTTTGGTACTCCTGCTACTTGTAGCGCTGGTAATATTTATAGGAAGGCGAGTAGTCAGCTGGCTCTCACCGTCGCCTCAAGAAGTAACTGTAACAGGTTTTCATTGGGAGACTACCACTAAACTCGAAGAATATAAATGGGTAGAAGAAAATGACTGGCAAGGTAGTGTTCCTCAAACAGCAAATGTTTTAAGTCGACAAAAAGAGATTCGTGATTACCGAAGTATACTCGACCACTACGAAAGGTATGATTCATCTTACTATGTACGTGTTAAAACAGGTACGCGTAGAGTAGCCAAGCAGCGAGCAGCTGGCACAAGAAGGGTAAAAGCGGGTAAAAAGCGGGTAAAGGTAGGCACCAAACGAGTGTTTAAAGGAATGAAAAAAACAGGCACAGGTGCTGCTAAAAAAACTTACCGAAATGAACCAGTGTATGAATATCGTGATACGTATGAAAACAAAACAATTTATGAAACTTACTATGTAAATGAGGATGTATATGACGATGTCAGAAGAACTACACCTGCTCGTCGGCCTGTTTATCGGAAGGAACCTATTTATGACACTAAAGTGTATTACAAAATTCAACGGTGGGTACCATTTACCTCTCTCAAAAAAGATGGGGATGATCAAAAACCAATTTGGGCTACTGGTGATCAATATAAAAGCAAAAAAGAGGTTCGTACTGGCCAAAAAAGCGGCATTTTTACCGTCAAGTTTACTGGGCCTGAAAATATGGTATTTACCAAAAACTTCGAACAAGCTCGCTTTGAATCATTTAAGCAAGGAGAAAAATATAAAGCTAAAATAAGAGGAAACTCTATTAAGCTTCTTCCCAAAAAATAGCCAAGAACTATTCTAATTTTATACACAAATACCCTGTATACTCAAAAGCATACAGGGTATTTGTGTAATATCATTTACCTCACTTCTTCATCATATAATCTACCGTCAAATTAGATAACATCTTGATTCCTAGCTTCATCCCTTTATCATTGATTCTAAAATCGGGCGTGTGGTGAGGTGCCGCAGTTTTAGGGTCCTGGCCAGGGGTCATACCTCCCAAAAAGAAGAAAAGTGAAGGCACTTGTAATGCATAAAAAGAAAAATCTTCGGCTCCCGTAACTGCATCTACCTCTCGTACCTTACCTCTGCCTGCTACTCGTTGCAAAGTAGGCAACATCATCGCGGTTAGCCTTGGGTTATTATAAGTTACTGGAGTGTGTTTTTGGATGTTAACCTCAGCAGTGGCTCCTGCACTTTCAGCAATCTTTGTAGCAGTAAGTCTTATCTTCTTGTGAATCAAGTCCTGCATTTTGGTATCCAGCGTACGAATTGTCCCAATCATCTCACATTCTTCTGGAATGATGTTACTTCTAATGCCTCCACGAATCATACCTACTGAAATTACCGCTGCTTCCTTGGTCAATTGGGTCTGGCGGCTAATAATTGTTTGAAGCCCTCCTATAATCTGAGCCGAAACTGTGATAGGATCAACCCCTGTCCAGGGAGTAGAACCGTGGGTTTGTTTTCCTTTTACTTTGATTACAAAACGATCGGAGGCAGCCATAAGCCCACGAGGACGATAACAAACGGTACCTACTTCAATAGCTGAACCAATATGCAAACCAAACATAACATCTACCTTAGGGTTCTTCAATACTCCTTCAGCCACCATCATTCTGGCCCCACCATCTTCACCAGGAGGCGCTCCTTCTTCTGCAGGTTGGAATACAAATTTTACTGTTCCCCGTAAGTCTTTTTTTACTTTACTTAGCACCTCGGCTACTCCCATCAAAATTGCTACGTGGGTATCATGCCCACAAGCATGCATCACACCAGTTTCTTTGTTATTGTATTTGGCTCTTACCTTAGAGGCAAATGGTAAATCTACCCGCTCGGTAACAGGTAAAGCATCCATATCGGCACGCAAACCTACTACTGGCCCAGGTTTACCTCCTTTGAGAATCCCTACTACTCCAGTGTGAGCAATTTTGGTTTTCACTTCCATCCCCAAACTTTTCAGATGGTTTGCTACCATTTCGGCCGTTTTAAACTCCCGGTTCGACAATTCTGGATTTTGATGGATATGATGACGCCATTTGATAACTTTTGCTTCTATTTCGTTGGCCATTCTATCAATGGTTTGTCGAAGCTTCTTTTGAGCCTGCACGGGTTGGTTTATTAAGAACAGAATGCAAGAGAGTGCTAAGAGGATGTTATAGTATTTTTTACTCATACGTGAAAAATTATGTGTGTAATATGTTTTTAATCATACTATAGCAAATTACGGAGATCAGAATGATTTGCAAAATTTTGTGGGAACGAAGAAAGAAAAAGCGACCCTTCCTAATCGAAACATCGCTTTTAGTTTATGATTGATATGTTGCTTTAATTTACCAAGGTATTTCTTCCCCCAAGTGGATAAACTTTCCAGAAAAATCGGTTGCCTCGTCTAATGACAACTCCACCAAGGTTTGGGCTCCTTGTTGTACTTCCATAGGCGCCGCATCGGTTCCTAAATCAGTTTTTACCCAACCAGGATGCGCAGAATTTACTTTGATGTTGGTATCTTTTAACGTGGCAGCCAAGTGCACGGTGAATGAGTTCAACGCTGCCTTAGAAGCATTATAGGCAAAAGGTTTCACTCCATACCATCCAGAGGTATCATCGCTGTGTACAGTAGAAGATCCCAATATGCTCGAAACGTTGGTGATACGTCCTTGCTCACTCTTTTTGATCAAAGGTAAAAGCTTTTGCGTAAGGTTGATAATGCTGAAAAAATTCACCTCAAAGGTTTCCTTAAGTGCTGTTGACGAAATTTTGTCTGCGTTATTTTCTCCAAAATTCTCTTCCTGATGAATAATACCCGCATTGTTTACCAATATATCCAACTTACCATAATTCTCATTGATGTGATTATAAACCTTGTCAAAATCTGCTGGATCATTCATATCCAGTTTTACTAAATCTACATCCAATCCTTCTCCCAATAATTGTTGGTATGCTTGTGTTCCTCGATTTTGGTTACGACTAGCCATGATGACTTTAATACCTTTTTGGGCCAATTGGCGACTTGCTTCCAAACCAATTCCACGATTTGCTCCAGTTATTAGTGCTATTTTTTTCATTTTATATAATTGTTGTGTTTTGAATTATTTAAAGAACCTGCTGCAAAACTATGGGGAATATGATATGAAATGAAATAGAACATTTTAACTTTGTTATCAAAATATTTATATCTCTCACATGGTAAGTCTAGAATGGTATCGCACTTTTAAAGCAGTCTATAAACACAAAAACTACTCACGAGCTGCAGAAGAGCTTTTTATAAGTCAACCAGCAGTAAGCAATCAAATTGGCATGTTGGAAGCTACTATTGGTCACAAGCTTTTTACAAGAAAATCTAAAGGAGTAGAACCCACCGAAAATGCCAAGTTTTTGAATAACCTAATCATAGATGCGCTGGATAAGCTTGATGCAGTAGAGGCATTTTACAGCAAAAGAGTCGCAAAAGAGGCACAAATGTTTACTCTAGGGCTAAGTCCTCATATTTATCAAAGTCTATTTTCTGGAAAGCTCGCTCAAATTGGCCAGCATATTTCTTTTAGGTTTGAAGAATCCAGCGACCTGCTTTTTGAACTGGTGAATGAAAGAAAACTAGATTATGCCATCATTGACAAAACTTTCAACACTTTCGATACTATAGCCCACACCTTATTAAGCACACCTCTTACTCTGGTAGCCCATCCTGATGTACCCACAGATGATTTGGCAGCTTTTATTCAAGAAAACAATATAGCTGGTATAGAAAAGTGGATGGAGAATCAAACCTGGTTATCTCACATCCCTACCAATCGCTACGTCAAGCTGTTCTGGTTGCATTGCTTTGAAAAAAGGCGGCCTCGAATTCTTACCAATTTTACCATTCCCAATGAATACCTGATGCTTGAAGAACTCGCCAAAATACCTGGCGTTGCCATTGCCCTCCAACATAACGCTCAAAGTTTTATCGAACAAGGCAAGGTTAAACACCTTTGGACTCCTAAAAATGCTCCTGTATTCAATTTCTATTTGATTGCGCATAAAAAACGACAAGAGCATTTTGAATCTTTAAGCAACATTTTAAAGCCTGAGAACGGGTTATAAATGACTTTCTTTACCTTATAAAACTCTAGGATTTATGATTTGCATTTTGAATTATAGTGATTGGTCTATATATTTGAATAAATTATAACAATCGGTCTATATAAACTCAAACACAATGATTAGAGAAATAGCTCCAGAAGTTTACCAAATCAGCCTCATGCCTCGTCAGTCCATCAATGCTTATTTAATCAAAGATGTGCTAATTGATGCTGGCTCGAGACAGTCTTTCAAAAAAATTGTCAAAGCGCTGAAAAACAAGAAGATATCAGCCCATGCCCTCACCCATGCTCACCCTGACCATCAAGGGTCCAGCAAACAAGTTTGTGAAGCTTACAAAGTACCTTTATGGGTAGGTGGTGCCGATGCTCAAGCCATGGAAACTGGCAATTATGATGAATTGATCCCCAAAAACAGTATCAGTAATTTTGTAGATAAACGTTTTAGAGGGCCTGCCCATGCAGTAGACAAGCAGCTCAAAGAAGGTGATGAAGTAGGAGGTTTTACAGTACTAGAGGTTCCTGGGCATTCCCCTGGTCATGTGGCTTATTGGCGAGAAAGGGACAGGGTTTTAATCTTAGGCGATGTGTTACGCAATATGAACTATGCCACTACTTTGGCTTATTTGGCAGAACCACCCAAAGTTTTCACCCCTCAACCAGCACTTAACCGAAAGTCAATACTCAAAATTGCACAGCTTAAGCCCAAGCTTATTACATTTGGCCATGGAGCACCCTTGACCAACATGGATAAGTTATATAAATTAGTAGACAAAATATCTTAATGTATATGGCAAAAAAGCAGGCAAAACAAGCATTGCTCGACGCAACTATAGACCTTATGGGAGAAAAAGGTTTTTTTGGCACTGGACTAAATGAAGTACTTAGTAGAAGTAGTGCTCCTAAAGGCTCTCTTTATTACTATTTTCCTCAAGGCAAAAATCAACTCATAATAGAAGCACTCACCCTCGCGGGCCAACAGGTAGAAGAAGCTTTACAAACCATGCTTCATCCTGAAAATGACTTAAAAGTAGCACTTACTGCGGTATTTGGTTTCTTTGCAGATCAATTGGAACAATCTGATTTTAAAAAAGCTTGTCCAATCGCTACTGTAGCTTCTGAAAGTGCCTCTTTGGACAACGAAATACGCTTGGCTTGTGAAGGGGTTTACACGCATTGGCAAACTATTATTGAGGCTTTTTTAATCAATAAGGGCTGGTCTGATAATATAGCAAAACAACATGCATCTTTTGCCCTCAACCTTATGGAGGGTAACTTGCTCATGAGTCGGGTATATAAAGACACATCACATTTGAAACAAGGATTAACCTTGCTTATTCAGCTATTATCGCCCAAAAACTAAGATAATTGGTAATATCAGGAATTTTGGTAGTCGAAAATATTTCGTTTGTATAATATGTTTGGATGCTTTTGTACACGCTATCAGGTTTTGGTAAACTTGTATTACACAAAACTATATAGCCATCCTAATAAAAAAGGTGTATTAGCCGTGGCCAATACACCTATATATCATCATTTCCTTATGTTCCTAAATTGCCCAGTATATTCACAAAGGCTAGCGCTTTAGGATTTTTTCTTGAATGTATTTTTTCAATTGATTGGCCATTTTGCGATGATCAGCCACTACTGGATGGCCAAAACGACGATTATTATATGCAAAAAATACAGTGTGCAACTTCTGATCTCGATGCTGTTGCTTCATTTGGGTAACTGCTTGCGCAATGTAGCCTTTCCAGGGTTTACCATATTGAACAGCATTCATAGAGCCTAAGGTACATACTATATGGGCTTTAGGATATACTTTCCGCAAACTTCTGATAAAATTGACGTAGGCTTGAACAATCTGCTGAGGCTGAGGCTTGCCTTTAGCAAAACGTTTTTTATGATTCGGATCACCTGGCATATTTACCAGCCAACTATCGTTTTGAAAAAGATTTACTACCACAATATCAGGTGTCCAATCGGTAAAGTCATGGCGACTATCTGCTTTTTCGGGATGTAGGCGATGATACATCTCAGGCATAATCATATCATACCAACTTACCATGACACCAATGCCACTTTTGGCAATACAGCGATACTCCAGGCGTAGTTCACGGGCGGTAATAGCTGCATAAGACAAGTAGTTGTTTTTAAAAGCTGGATTGGTATTTTTTCGTCCGCTCAAATCTTCATTGCCCATCCCTACAGTAATAGAATTCCCATAAAACTCTATTCTTGGTCTTCTTTTTCGTTTGACTAACATCACCTGAGCTCCTTGACTCAATTCAACTCCAGCAAATTTAGTATGTCCTTCGTCGGTTTCAGTACGTTTAAAAATAGTCACCCGATAAGTTTGCCTGGGGTCTAATCCCTTTAATACTTGATACTTCCCTTTCCCCTTTTTGCAATGCAATACAGTAGGCTTATTGCTATTACCATTCAAGATTATATTAAAGTAATTTTTACCTTTTTCGTCTTCCAGCAATACATTCACAAAGCTACTGCCTCTAAACCGTAATTCAACTGAGGTGCCTGGCCAATAAAACTCTGGCATTTTTGGGTTGGAATAATTAATACGCCCAAAATAGTCCAAGCCAGAAGCATCTGCTTCGATAAACTGAACGTTTTGAGCAATGGCCGCTTTGGTTAAAGAAAGGCACAATAAGAATAGTAATAGTTTTATTGAGGTAGCTTTTGATTTCATAAGGTCAAATTAGAATGTATTTGTAAACATAACGAATGAGTGTCTCAAAAACTGTTTGCTGTTCATATTTTTGGTATCGTTCAAGGAACAAAGCTACCCAAGCTTCCTAAAAAATATTATTATTGCACTAAATCTTAGTCTGCTTCTATGAAAAAAGTATTTGGTCCATTCATACTATGCTTGATCTTTAACCATTATTTAGCATCACAACACTATATTTTCGAAAAAGAGTTTCCTTTAACGGCTCTAAACAAAGTCATCCGTGGAAAACGAGGATACCTATGGGCCAGCTCTTTTAAAGGCTTAATTAGGTATAATGGTACTCATATTAAAAGATATACTACTACGAATGGGTTTCACAGTAATAATATTAATGATGTGGAGCAAGACGCTGAGGGCAATATTTGGACTAGCTCAAACGACAATGGTCTGGCAATTGTGAAGCCTGACACCATTGTTTTCTATAACAAGAACAACGGGTTAGGGAGTGATAAAATCAAAAAAATATATCGAGACCAACGACAGCAGATGTGGGTAATGAGTGATATTGGTGTACATGTATGGCAAAAAAACACTTTCAAACTCTATCCCTTTCAGACTCACCCGCTTGACTTTTTATGGGAAAACTCCAAAGGTCAGTTATTCTTCTATCATCGCACAAAAGTATTCTTATTTACTTCTCAAGGTTTCTTACCTTATAAACACCTCGACAAATTAAAGGAGTTTGGTGGATCTTTTTATGCTCAAAGTGATCACTTAGGAAACACCTGGTTTGCATCAAATAATAAGGCCCCCACCATCATCAAATATGATGGGAAAGACTTTGTTAGTTATGACTTATCTACCCTCTTTCCTTTAGTAAATACTCTAACTCATCTTACACTAGGTCACCGAAATCAGTTGTGGATTGGCTCTGACAAAGGACTCATTCGTTTGGATTTAAAAACAGGAAAATTCAAGCACTTTGCAAAAAAACAAGGGCTTACCAATAACGTTGTTAGCTATATTTATGAAGATAAAGAACATACTTTATGGATGATTTCCAGAGGGGCATTAATCAAATATGGTGGCTCTCAGTTAACTGTTTGGAACAACAAATATGGCCTTAAACATCCCAATGTTTTTGCAGTGGCAGAAGATTCAAGTGGTCATATGTGGATAGGCACTCGCAATGGAGGAGTATACCAACTTAAAAACAACCAAGTAAGTCAAATACTCAGTCAAAAAGATGGACTACCTATCAACGTTGTTCAAAGCCTATATAAAGATAAAAAAAGGGGAATGTGGATAGGAACTGCACGAGGGCTGGTTTATTATCATCAAGAAAAACTAAAAGTATATACCCGTAAAGATGGCCTCCAATCTGGACAAATACTCGACATAAAAGAAAACGCCCAGGGACATTTGTTATTGGCCCATAGTTTTGGAGCTACTTATTACGATCGCAACAAATTTACTCCTATTGCCAAACTAAGAGAAAAAACGGTATGGGATATATTGATAGATTCAAAGCAACGAGTGTGGTTTGCTACGAGCGAAGGCTTATTCAAGAAAGAAAAAGACACTTGGACACATTATACTAAAGAGCAGGGGCTTAATAGCCAAGACATTACCTGTATTACCGAAGACTATAAAGGAAATCTTTGGTTAGGTAGCATAGGAGGAGGAATCATTTTTTATGACCATCAAAAATTTAGTACCCTGAAACACAACGAATTATTATCTGATAATTCTACTTTTGGTCTAATCGTCCACAAGCCAGATCAGTCACTTTGGGCTATTGGCTCTTTTGGCTTTATTAAAATAAGCCTGGAAAACTTTTATAAAAGTGGCAAGCCCACTCTTAAGGTTATCAATAAGTTTAGAGGTGCACAAGGTTCTTTTTATTTAGACAAGCAAAATAACTTTTGGTTTGGAGGCGCTGGTGGGGTCGCAAGATATGACCCAAAGGCAGAACATAAAGCCTCGTTTTACCCTAAATTACAGCTTGAGAGTGTAAGTTTGTTTTGGGAAGAAACAAAATGGTCACAATATACCGATAGCATTCGCCATGGTATTCCTTACAATTTAAGCTTACCACATGATCAAAACCATCTGGTTTTCTCATTTTCAAAGGTAGGCTTTGATCTTCAAGCCAGTAAATATCAGCACAAAATAGCAGAAGTTGATAAAAACTGGTCTATACCAAACGATAAAGGTGAAGTAAGCCTCCGTGGTCTCAACCCAGGCAATTACACTTTACTAATGAGAACTCAAGATTTTAATGGTAGTTGGGGTAAACCCCTACGCTATTCTTTTAGAATTCGCCCACCTTTTTGGCAAACCTTATGGTTTAGAACACTCATAGTTTTGGCAGTTCTATCATCCTTTTTTGCAATCCTCAAATGGCGATCAAACAAATTGACAAAAGAAAATCGAAAGCTTGAGAAATTAGTGGCCAACAGAACCAATGAGTTGCAACAACAAAAAGAAGAATTGGTTCGTCAGGCAGAGCAACTAAAAGAAATGGATCAAGTTAAGTCTCGGTTTTTATCCAATGTTTCCCATGAACTCAGAACCCCACTTACGCTGATTATTGGCCCTGCGGAAAAACTTAGCGACCCTAAAAGCAAGTCTTGGAAAAACAATGTGAATACCATTTTAGCCAATGCCAAACGCCTCTCACGTTTAATCAACGAATTATTAGATTTTGCAAAAATTGAAGATGGAAAAATGACCTTGCAACCTATGGTTGGCAAACTCAATACATTTCTCCAAAGCCTGGTAAACTCTTTTGAGCTTTTGGCTAAACAAAAAAACATTGCGCTTGAGCTACTAGGTTGCTCCGATGAACTCCTCTATGAATTTGACCAAAACAAGCTTGATAAGGTATTTTTTAACCTGCTTTCCAACGCCATAAAATTCACTCCAGCTGGTGGTACTGTTTCGGTAAAACTATCTCAAAATCAAGAAGCTATCTCTATTTCTATTGCAGATACTGGCATTGGTATTCCTGAAAAAGCATTGTCGCTTGTTTTTGACAGGTTTTATCAGGTAGATGGGTCTCAAACCAGGGAACAAGAAGGTACAGGTATTGGTTTAGCACTTGCCAAAGAATTGACTGAATTGCACCAAGGTAGCATTGAGGTACAAAGTAAAGTTGGTCAAGGTTCTACATTTACTGTCCATCTACCACCAATCATGTCAAAGATTTCTCAAGAAACCTCACCCACTTTAAGCCATGAAGTATTACCTGTAGTATCAGGCAATACCTATATACAAAATGATTTAAATGAGGTAGTTGGTGATAGCTCTAAGGAAAATACCATTTTGGTAGTGGAAGACAATCATGATCTCAGAAAGTTTATCATAGCCGAATTAGAGGAAAGTTATAATATCATTGAGGCATCGGATGGCTCAGAAGGGATTACGCTAGCACTTGAACATATCCCAGATTTTATCATTAGTGATATCATGATGCCTAAAACAGATGGGCTTGAACTCTTGAAAACTCTCAGAGAACATACTACTACCCATCATATTCCTATTATTTTGTTAACTGCCAAGGCTTCACCAGAAAATAAAATACTCGGGCTAAAGATGGGAAGTGACGATTACATTACCAAACCCTTCAGCCCCGAAGAGTTAAGATTGAGGATAAGCAATATGCTCGAGCGAAGAAAGCAATTGTGGGCAGCATTTAATCAAGAATTTACCAAAGTAGAAGTCAACCCAGAACCTCCTAAAATAAAGGTATCTTCTCTGGATAAAAAATTTCTTGAGCAAGCCATCAATCTAGTAGAAACCCACATCAGCAGTCCTGATTTAGATGTAGCTTTTTTCTCAAGCGAAATTGGCTTGAGTAAATCCAGTCTATTTAGAAAAATAAAGGCTTTGACCGGAATGTCAATTACCGAGTTTATTAGAAATGTCAGATTAAAACACGCGGCTTCTTTGATTAAACAAAAAAGCGGTTCAATGCAGGAAATAGCCTATGAGGTAGGCTTCAATGATGTGTCTTATTTTAATCGTTGCTTTAAAAAATTATTTGGCGTTACCCCAAGCAAATATAGTTAATCCTTAATTTCGGTTTTATCAACTTTCTTTATTTCCAAAGCCGCCTCCTCCTGGAGTTTTGATTACCAACTTATCGCCTGCATCAACGGTCATCCCATCAATACCTTTTAGGGGTATTTTTTTGCAATCATCAGTCGGTTCTCCAATTACTCCGCCACGCAAAATATACTGCTCTCCAATTTGTCCAGGCATTCCACCCTTCAAACCATAAGGTGCTTCTTTGCGATGTTGGGTAAGCACTGATAATGATACCGGCTCCAAGAAAGTAATCTCCCGGATAATACCATCTCCCCCATTAAACTTTCCTTGGCCACCAGAGTTTTGGCGAATTTCAAAGCGATCTAAACGTACCGGATAACGATGTTCAAATATCTCAGGATCAGTAATACGGGTATTGGTCATGTGATGGTGTACTGCTGAGGTGCCATGAAAAGCTTCTCCTGCTCCACAGCCTCCACATATCGTTTCATAATAACCAAAATTATCATTGCCAAACAATACATTATTCATTGTACCCTGGCTACAGGCCATTACCCCAAAAGCCTTGAGCAAAGTATCAGTCAAGCGCTGGCTTGTTTCTACATTACCTCCTACTACGGCTGGGCATTGGGTGGTATCATCAGGGAAATAAGGATTTAAGATCGTTCCTTCGGGAATATTGATCCTAATTGGAGTCAAGATACCATCATTCAATGGCATATTTTTATCCAGTAGCAGGCGTAGTACATAAATTACCACGCTATTTACAATGGCAGGGTTGGCATTGAGATTACCCGAATGCACTCCTCCCGAACCCGCAAAGTCTATGGTACAACTAGAATTTTTTACCTGTACACTTACTTTCAACGGCGTACCATCATCTAAAAACTCTTCGGCAGTATAAGTACCATTAGGAATCTTGTTGAGGGTTTCCCCCATATTATTGAATGCATTGAGTTTGAGCATGTTCATGTACAATTGAACCTTGTCAAACCCATGGGTTTTCACCAACTTTTTGAGTGCTTTTTCTCCACTACGATTCGCTGCCAGGGCCGCATTCAGATCCGCCATATTTTCTTCAATGGAACGGGTTGGATATGGCGCGTTTTCTAAAATCTCCCGAATACTTTTCCAGTTAACTTTTCCGCCTTTTACCAAATAGAAAGGATCAATAATTACCCCTTCTTCTGAAAGGTTTTTAGCGTCAGGTGGCATCGAAGCGGGTCTGATTCCACCAATTTCGGAGTGGTGGGCTCGGTTTACTACATACCCGATCAAACGGCGATACTCTGAATATACAGGCGTAATTAGGGTAACATCAGGCAAATGAGAACCACCATACTTTGGATGATTGGTAATGATCGTATCTCCTTCTTGTAAAATCACTCCCGACTCGAGCACACTGCGTACACATACCCCCAAACTCCCTAAATGCACTGGAATATGAGGTGCATTAGCCACTAGCTCACCTTTGGCATCTAACAACGCACAAGAGAAATCGAGACGCTCTTTTACATTGACCGAAAGCGAAGTACGCTGCAACATGGCGCCCATGTTTTCAGCAATAGACATAAAGCGATTGGTAAATAGCTCTAACTCAATCTCTTCGCTCATATACTCCGACATACGGAAGTAGCCTCCTGGTCGCTTTTCTTTTTTCTTTTTGGTGATAAATCCAGTACCGTGGGTATCTATGGTAAACTGCCAATCTTCCTCTATTACTGTAGTACTGTGGCGATCCAATACTAAAGCAAATCCATCTATCACTGCTCCTGGCTTAAGATTTTCACGAATATAAACAGGGCTTTTTCGCCACTTTTCTTCTACATAAGACTTAATAAAATGTGAAGGAGTAGGTGTATATGGTGTAGCCTCTATCAGAGATTCTTTTGATACTCCTGCTTTTACAGAAGCAATCACTCGGATAGATTCTATTTCGATCTCTCGGTTTTGCACCCAGTGACCATAAATTCCTTCATATTTTTGGCGAAATTGCTCTACCACATCCTCCAGGTCAATTTTCTCGCCAGGCAATGGAATATCTAAACTCGCATCTTGTCCTTTGAACCTCAAATAAGCCAAACGCTGACGTACTACAATGTCTTCCTGTGGAATTCCTTCGTCCTTTACTTGGGTAACTGCCTCTTGGGCCAATTCATCAAATAATTGCTGTAGTACTTCTTCACCATCACCAAAATAACTTTTGACTGGTTTTAATAACTGGTTTTCTGCAAACCTTTCCAGCAATGCGGCTCCTATACCATAGGCACTTAATAATCCAGCATCTTGCGGCACAAGAATCGTTTGGATGTTCAATAAATCGGCAATACCACATACATGCAAACCTCCTGCTCCTCCAAAAGCCACCAAACTATATTCGCTTGGGTCATAACCTTTAGCGACTGATATTTTCTTGATGGCACCTGCCATAATCTCATTGGCAATGCGCAAAAATCCAGTCAGAATATCTTCGTCGTTGCGACTTTCCTTGGTTTGCCCCTCTATTTCATCAATCAATAGGTTTAGCTGCTTTTCAGCCTCTTCCTGAAAAACAGGAATACCAAATTGTCGGGCATCCAGACGACCTAAAAGTAAATGTACGTCGGTAATGGTTAGTTTACCACCTGCACCATAACAGGCCGGCCCAGGAAAAGCTCCAGCACTTTCGGGTCCTACACACAGTTTAAATCCATCAAAATAGCACAAAGACCCTCCTCCTGCCGCTACAGATTCTATAGCAAGTGCAGGACTAAATATATAAGCATCCCCTATTTTGAGATCAAATCTATAATCAAATTCGTTGTCGTAACGGGCAACATCGGTGCTGGTTCCACCCATGTCAAAAGTAATGAGTCTATTGTGACCAGATTGTTTCCCTATAGCAGAAGCTCCTACTACTCCTCCCGCAGGACCACTTAACAGACTATCTTTAGGTTGGAAATTATGTGCCTGTACCAAACTTCCGGCACTGGTCATTACTTTTAAATAAGAACCTTCCTGAGTTGGTGTAGAAGTCTCAGCATTGTTTTGGGTAATTTGTAATGTATTGGTGATGTTACCCAAATAATTGTTAATTACCGGCGATAAATATGCATTGACGACGGTAGTTTCAGCTCTTGGTAAAAATTTTATGAGCGAAGATAATTCGGTAGAAACAGATACATCGGTAAAGCCATTTTGTATCAAAAAATGTTTTACTTCTTGTTCGTGTGCTGGGTTTTGATAGGAATTCATCAAAGCTACCGCAGCAGTCTGGATTCCTTCAGATTTGAGGTCTTCTAATACCTTAGCATCAGGCAATGTGAGTGATTGTAAAACCTGACCGTTGGCATCTAAACGCTCTTCTATTTCTATTACTTTATAATGTAGAGGCTCGGGTTTTTCTACATTCATTGCAAAGATATCGGGGCGTTGTTGGGTACCGATTTTTAGTAAATCTTTAAACCCCTTGGTTACAAAAAATGCTATTTTTGCTCCTTTATTTTCCAACAAAGCATTGGTTCCTTTGGTAGACCCCAATTTCATATGAATCGTAGGAAGGGGTTCGCTCAATGGAGTTTGAGTAATCAAACGGACGGCAAGAATGGGCGCCTCTTCGTTGGCTGTGATCTCAAAGCTACGATTGACCACTTCTATATCCAGTGGACGAGAAAGCACAATGACTTCTTTGTTGAGGTCAAATTGTTCAATAAAAATGGGTTCGTGGGAATGCTGAAGCAGGCGAAATTCATAGCCCTTGATAATGTCTTTTTGAAGGTTCCAGGTTTCTCTGATTTTATAAGTTCTGGAATCAATCTTTTTGATAATATTTCCCCTCAATGTGCTATTACTCAATACTTTCCGACGGTATTCGTTCCCATCTGAATCGCGCGCAATACAATCAGTAAAGGTACCGCCCGTATCTATCGAAAAGTAATAAGTAACATTGTTCATCTCCATGTGAAAATTTTGGAAAGTAAATTTATCAGCTTATCAGTCTGATTGCTTAAAAATGTTTTAAATATTCGATTGCATAAATAACTAGCTATTTGAAGGAATGCTTAGTTATGATCAGGCAACTTATTGAATTTAAATACAAACTTCTACGTTTTTTCCTCTCAATATAAATTTACTTGTAATTTTCAGTATTAAATATCCCTTTTTGTTATGTTCAACCTAAGTAGTTGAAGAAGATTCTATTTTTATAGGCGCTAAAATATTAACAATCATAAAAAATATTTTATGAAAGTCGTAATATAATGTTGTTTTTTTGCATCATTTTTTTTGTAATCTCGTACAAAGCCAGTTTATCAAAATGAAGCAAACAATGTGCAATTTATTCCTAAAAATTTATGGTTCTTAAATTAGTCAATATTATAGCTCGACAAGCAAAACCGTCGTTCAAGCGAATTGTTTTAGATTTTAAAAACTGACATCATCTACAATAAATATACTTTAATCAATGAAACAAGTAATTATTGCCTCTCAAAATCCCGTAAAAGTAAATGCCAGCAAAGAAGGTATGCAACAAGTATTTCCTAATACCAAATTTAATTTTGAAGGCATCAATGTGGCTTCTGGAGTAAGTGATCAGCCTATGAGTTCACAAGAAACTTACCAAGGTGCTTTTAATCGAGCAGTTGGGGCACAACAATTAAAACCTGAAGCAGATTATTGGATAGGAATAGAAGGTGGTATAGAGGAGGTACAAGGTCATATGGAGGTGTTTGCCTGGGTGGTAATATTGGGCAATCAACAACAGGGAGTAGCAAAAACAGCTTCTTTTATGTTGCCACAAAAAGTAAGTACTTTAGTAAAACAGGGGTATGAATTAGGGGCGGCAGACGATATGGTGTTTCGAAAAAAAGATTCTAAAAAAAGTAGTGGGTCAGTAGGTATACTTACCAACGGCTTAATCGACCGAAAAGAATACTATATACAAACAGTGGTATTGGCGTTAATACCTTTTATGCACCCAGATTTGTATACCCAAACAAGGTACAATAAGGATTTATTAGATCAGGATTGAAGCGTTTATTGTTTAACTACGCGCTTTACTACTAAACGGTCGGCTGTTTGAATATGCGCCTGGTAGGTGCCGTGCGATAAGGTGGCTACTTTGAGTGTTACTTTACCATTAGAAATATTAGTAATGGTGCTTAATACTGCCTGTCCAAACATATTGTATAAGGTAACCTTTACATTTTCAAGCGTTTTAATGCCAACTTCAATGTTTAACAGGTGCTTTACTGAATCCTGATATGTATTCATACTGGTATTTTGTGTTATTTTTTAGCGATATAATATATTATAGTGGTTAAGTTATTCTTGGATTTAGCAGGCAGTTGATTTTAGAAGAATTCGATAATTGGTAATAACGTATTTTCTAAAAAAAGGTTTAAAAGTTAAGTCTTTAATAAAATTTTGATCAATATTTTTGTAATTATTGTCATGTTTATACCACCTCATCAGGCTTCTATTATAGAATGTACCCTCACTGATTGCATTAATCAAGATCCTCAAAAACAAGCCATACTAGCTGCTTTAAAACAATTAGAGATAACACAAAAGGGCTTTGGTAGTTTTTTCATAGCAGCCGGTTTTTTAAGAAATATGTATTGGGATTATGCCCATGCTTTCTCCTCTCCTACTCCTTTATCAGATGTAGATGTGGTATATTTTCACCCGGCGGCTTCAGAAAAAACACAGGATATGATACTCGAAAATGAGTTAGTGGAATTGTTACCCAATATTCCCTGGTCAGTAAAAAACCAGGCTCGAATGCACGTCAAATCAGGGCACACGCCTTATACCTCATTGGAAGATGCCCTGAGTAATTGGGTAGAAACTGCTACCGCCATCGGGGTAAGGGTTGCTTCAAAACAACATTTGGAATTTATTGCTCCATGGGGTTTTCAAGATGTAGAAGATTTGATACTTAGGCCTACTCCTTTCTTTGAGCAAAAACTACCAGTATTTCAGCAACGAATCGAGTCCAAACAATGGTTAGAAAAGTGGCCAAAACTACGGGTGGTTTGGCCTAAAGATTAAATATATAGATAGGCCCAATAAATTAACAAGCCTTGTAACGGCAGGCGAAACCATAAGAATGCTACCGGAATTCTTTTGAAACGACGCTTGGCGATCCGCTCAGTAAGCATATAAATATTGGCAGGTAAAATCGCAATCAATAAAGCAATCAATCCAATGGCTGCCCAGCTACGGGTTTGTGGGAAAATTAGCCCAATACCCAACAGTATTTCAGCCACGCCACTTAAATCTACCATAAGCTTATGCGCTGGAATATAAGGAGGCATAATTTTTAGGTAGAACTTAGGCTTTACAAAATGGTTAATGCCTGCTGCAACATATAAAACAGCCATTACATACATTAAAATTTTCAGGATCATGGTGCAAATATTTAATCTTGTTGAATAAATTGCCCAGTTTCTGGGTTACGTGTCATTTGTTGGACAGGCAATGTACGCCCATGCATGGTTACATATACTCCAGGAGACAATGTTTGTACACTTCCAATAGCCAGCCCTACATTGATAGGTGCGTCTGAGTTGGTAAAACGCTCAGGGCGCATCGCTCCAGTCAATACAATTGTCTTGTCCTTGACCACCATTAGGTCTTTAGCCGTTTCGAGCAAGGTATCGGTACCATGGGTAATCACAATCATTTTGTTGGTTTGTTGACGGCACGTATCTACCAATAGTTTACGATCATCTGCCGTAATTTCCAGACTATCTTTCTTAAGTAATTCAATCACTTCATAATCAAAAGATGGATTGAGTTTCTCGAGAATACGAATCACTGCAGGTTGGGCGATTTCAAAAGCATATCCTTTTTGAGTTTTGGGATAATCTTTATCGATGGTGCCACCAGTTTGGATAAAAGTGATCATGTCACAAATAACGATTGTTGTAATGTACAAATCTAGGGAAAGATTTGGCAAAAGCTAGTTTGTGCATTATAGAAAATAACAAACGCCCCCATCTACGATAGAGTCGTTTGTTATTTTTAGACAATTCAAATTTGTGGATAGCACCACCCACAAAGAAGCAAAATAGGTTACTTTATTTCTTCGCAATTTTCACTCTTACTCCTTCAGAATGGCTCGCAAACTCAGGTGCATACATACATTGAATCGTAGTAATTCCATTAGAAAAGTCACCTGAGTGGGTTACTCGCAATGGATACTCAAATACATAAACACCTTTGGGCAAAGCATCAAAGAAAAAGTGGGTGGCAGCATCTCGGGTACTTTCATAATAACCCAAGCCATCTTGCCACTTGTAGCGAGAAATCGTATTTAGGGGTTCTAGCCCCGAAGCACGCATATCTTTCATATGTACGTATTCCATCAAACGATCTACCCTTAACTCTATTCTTACTTTGATCAAATCCCCTACCTGAAGTTTGGTCTTTTTATTAATCGGGGTAATCACTGGCCCAGCTTCCGTATTTTTTTGTAAAAAGAGTTGCTTCTTGAGCTGTAAAGGTGTTTTAGCAGGAGTAATTTTATCTAATTGCTCAAAATATTGCCAATATACTGAACCCCAGGCTACCATTGGATTTGGGTTTTTCACAGTGACACTTCCCATTTCTGGAGTAACTTTTTCTCCGTTCCAACTCATTTTAAAATATCCGGTTCCTGCCTCTACTTTGCTGAGACTACTTTCACTGTATGGGTTTATCTTCTGGCCACCCATCGTAATCTCAGCCATTTTGGTTTCGCCTAGCCAGTTGGTACCCTTCAATAGTAAAGCATAGCAAGCCTCGGCTGTAGCCTTGGTTGTTTTCCAATCTTGAGTCTGCTTAGATTTGAGCAAGAATGTACGCAAATCATCTACCGCTTTTTGGTCTTTGGCCACTTCGTCAAATACTTCTATCATCAAGGCTTGCTTTTCGATAGGGGCTTGATACCAATAGTACCCACCAGTTTCTCTCCAATACATCCCCATTTCTTCTGATTTAAGGGCATATTGATGCAACGACTTCACGATATTTTGCGGAGTGGTTTTGTCCTCATAACGGTGAAGGCCTAAGGCCAACATTCCCCACATATATTTGTTTTTATTAAGCCAGTACTTTTGGGCTTGCCCTTTGAAATAATCAAATGCTTTTTGGGTACGACTTGGTATCTTGACATCTTTGAAATAGCTACGGGCATATAAATAATGAATTTGTAGATACCCCAAATGATCATCTTCCATCTTGATGAGTCCTTTTTTGGCCAATCTTAACAACTCACGATAATCATCATTGATTTTGCGATCCAGGAAGCCAAGAGCCTTGCGGGTCATGTCCCAGGCACGACGATCATTTTTCACGTTCTTGACTCCTAAATGATCCAAATGCCCCATTCCAGTAACAATATGCTGGGTGATGTAACGGTTTTCAGGGCCACCATCAAACCAAGGCCAGGCACCGTTACTCACTTGTTTTTTAATGAGTTTGTTCAACGCTCTTTGTAATTCATTACTCATACGATTGAGGTCAAACAACACCCCTACTCTACGCTTGCGCTCACTTTCACTCTTTGAATTCAACACCCAAGGGGTTTCCTGCAAGATCAATGATTTCAGCTCTTGGTTTTTCTCTAAGTTAGAAAGTAGGGCATCAGGTGTGATGTTTTTCCAACTATCAAATACCTTTTTGATGTTGGGGCTAGAGTTGGCCACGTGCGAAGCAATACTATTGGCATAAAAACGACTAAAGGTTTGCTCTGCACATTCGTATGGAAACTCCATCAGATAAGGTAATGACTGAATCGCGTACCAGGCTGGATTAGAAGTAAACTCAAGAGTCACTTTATGATGACGTAATGTTTCGGATTTGGCACTGGCTTGCAGCTTCGCAAAACTAAACTGTTTGGTTTGCCCTCCTCTTACTGGCAAAGGCATTGTTTCAGTTACCAACATGCGATTGCTCAACACTGGTAAAGTCATTTCTTCGCCATCGGCAAACTTACCAGCTTTGGCTACTACCCGATAAGTAATGGCCTGTACTCCTTCGGGAATATTGATATTCCAGCTCAATACGGTGCTACGCCCTCCTACCAATTTAAAGGATTGTTGAGCTTTTTTATTCCCCATTAAGCGATCAATAGGTTTGTTAGTAATTGCATCAAACAAGAGAAGTTGGGCACTTCCTTCTAAATCCTTTTCGGTAATGTTGGTGATCTTGCTACTAAAAGTCATTTGATCGTTTTCACGGAAAAAACGAGGGGCATTGGGCACCACCATCAATTCTTTCTGAGTTACCAGATTGTTACCTACAAAACCATATTTAAGGTCCTTTGTGTGGGCAAACCCGAGCATTTTCCACTTAGTCAAAGCTTCAGGAATGGTAAATTTCACAATTACTTCGCCCTTTTCGTTGGTTTGTAATTTTGGATAAAAGAAGGCTGTCTCGTTAAAATTTGTTCTGGCTTTTACACCTCCCAAATCTTGTTTTTTGCCCCCTTTACCCGTGGCAGAAGTTGGCCCATTTTTTTGTGCTTGTTGCTTTAGATCATCATTGGCAGGCTTTTTAACTAATGCCTGATCCTTGGCCAAATCTCTTTTTACTTTTTTGCGTGCCCTACGGCTGGTTTTGGTTTCTTTAGCAGTGCTGCCCGCCACTACTACTTCCTCCAACACTTTTTCGCTCTCGTAGTCGTCGTAAGCAAGTCGTCCTCTACCATTGCGGAAATAGCGGTAATAGTAATTATTGAAATAGAAGCCAAACCAATTTAGCTGGTCATAACGCTGGTACACCGAACGATGGCTAGGGTTCCAATAACGAATGTAGTTTCTAAACACTGAAGTGTTGAATCCATTATCGCTTTGCCAACGCAATCGGGTGTAGTAGTTTTGATATATACCAAAGTTGAAGGCATTGCCACGGAAAACATCCAGTGAAGCATCATATAGGGTGGCTACCATCTCAGCCGCTACTTGCTCACCTTTTTTACCTGTAATCTTTAAGCGCCATTCCTCTTTTGTGCCAGGGTTGAGCTTATTGCGGAAAGTCTCAAAGCTAATGTCCAGCGCTTTGTTGGTCCAGGGTACATCTATGACTTGAGCTCGATTATAAAAGCGGTTGTTATACACAAAAACATAGTTGACAGAGACATTTCCACGATAAGCTTCAGTAATGGGTATTTCCAGTAAACGTTGTTGCTTCTTAAGCGTCAACCATTCACTTTTGAGAATTTTGCCTTTGTGCTCCAACTCATACAATACCTTTACCTTGGGTAAAGCCGTTCCTACCAGTAGTTGGGCTTTTTCACCTGGCTCGGCACTTCCTTTCAAGGCATTGAAGTAATTGAGGGTATTGGTTGCAAGGCTTTTATTTTTTTGGTTGAAAACTTCAAAGTACTTCACAGTTTTTACTTCTTCGCCAAATTTATCTTTGGCTTTCATCTCCAGTACATAAAAACCCGTTTTCCAGTTTTTGATGGCATCTATTGCCAGTTTCTTGTCATTTTTGGTGTCAAAAGCTCCACTGTATACCTCTTTTCCCTTTTCCCAACGATAGCGATTGTTTTCATCTGCATACAAATCGGCAGGAAACAGTTTTTGCCACTCCTGGGCAGTATACAAAAAGCGATCAGGGCGTCCCCAGCGACGTGCGCGATAGGTTCTTTTGGGAGTTTTTAAACGATGAATAGTAATAGTACCCTGGGCTGGTTCAAAGGTACCACTAAGGTTAGCCGTAGTTAATCTCCATTTGGCTTCTTTCGATTGATTTACCTGACTCCCTACGCTTACATTAATCTCCAAAGCTCGATAGCCTACCCCTACCGATTGGTTGCCACTACGAGTTTCGCCATTGAGGTCGGTTACATCGGCATAAATGGTATAAGTAAAGATTGGGTCTGACTTGCGATCTACGCTCAAATCAGGAATGGCTTTGAACTTGATTTCTACTTCTCCATTTTCATCGGTTTTGGCTATTCCATTGGTGATTTCCATTTGAGGAGAGCTTGGGTAATACCCATAATAATAGTAAAACCAATAAGGGAATCTTGCTCGTCGAACCACTCTATATTTTACCTGAGCACCATCAATGTTAGCTCCTGAGTAGGCCTTGGCCTTTGCTTTGGCTACAATGGTTTCATTGAGGCGAAAGCTTCCTTTGATAGGTTTAAATTTTACTTCAAACTTGGGTCGTTTGTAGTCTTCTACCGAAAACGTGACCGAATTGGTGTAATACCTTCCCAAACTACTCGTGAGGCGCATTTGTCCATTCAATCCATTGTTGGGGGCAGTAAAAGTACCGCTAAAGGTACCATATTCGTTGGTGGTTACTTGAATAGAAGCTTGTTTTTGACGATTGACATCATACAGGCTTACTTCACTTTTGTCATTGGTCAATAACTCGTGAGTTTCACCATCAGTATTGAGCACAATCCCTTTAAAATAAATGGTTTGGCCAGGGCGATAGATCTTTCTATCCAAAAAGAAAAATACCCGGGTACGGGTTCTTGGCTTTCTGGCTTTGTAACGGTATAGGTTGCCATAGGCATTGTAAAAATTACGGGGTGAAAGGGTGTAAATGCGGTCGTTGCCCTTGGTGAATTCCACATAAAAATTTCGCTCTCGACTTTTTTGACTGTATGGAACCTTGATGTAGCCTTGTTGATTGCTGTAAAAAGTTCCACCATCTATTTTGACATAACGGCTCAAGCGATAGTTATACTTGCTAAGCCATACCTGGGCTTTAATGCCAGCAAGTGGTGCTCCTGATTTACGGTCTACAGTATAAAACTCGGTAGTGCCATTGTCAGTATTTCGGCGGTGCATCCAGGCAATGTCGGAAACAGTAAAATAGGTATAAGCCATGCCATTTTTATCCAGCACGAAATCTTCCCGATTACTGGCAATGGCTACATAAAAACCATAAGTAAGCTTGGGCAGTTTTTCTTCTACACTGTGGGTCTGAAAATCCCCATCATCGGACAAGGTGGAAGAAGTAGTAGCTACTGGCTTTTTCTTCAGAAAGTGCTTAATGATTTCATCAGAAGAGTACTTTCGCCCAACCTTGTTCAACTCTTTCATACTGGTTTTGAAAAACCTCCAGTGAACTTTGGTGATGTTGCGATAATTGATCAATGCCCGAAATGGCTCTCCTGAAAGGTTGGTTTCTTCGATGGTTACCTGCAAGCTTTTGCTACGAATGGTTTTTTGCAAATTTGAACACTGAATAGCTCCATCGGATTTTGGGAAACGATCAATGCCTGTCTGAGCAATTTGTAAAGCCTCTTTCTTTTTCCATTTATGTTGATCTGATTGCAATGGGCGGTATTTTTGGCCCTGGTCGTAAATTACTTTAGCAATGGCATAAGTGGCCCGAGACGATACTGGTAACTTGATGCTTTTTTTCTCGAGTTTGCGCAAAGCCTCCAAATACAATTTATCTTTATCATTGGCAGTAAGATGACGGTAAGCAAAATCAAGGCGCTTAAGGTCTACATCTACCAATGCTGCGTAGTTGTTGTCTTTGAGGTGAAACTTGATCAAGTCTTGCAAAATGGTAATCATGTAAAACTTGTAAGACAAGGTATCTTTGGTCGTAATTTTTAGGTTGGCAAACTTTTCTACGTCTTGTAGGTAATCGCTCTTATTGAGGGTAAATTGGTAGGCAGGGCGAGTAATGGCGGGTTCGGTACTTTGGAAAAAATTGATCGCACGATGAGCCAGGAAGTCATACAGGGTAGGACGATAATCACGTTGCTTGCGGCGGCCCTTGTTGAGTACTTCGTCGTAGATGTCAATTTTAGTAGTCTGTAGTTTTTCTGGGTTGGCCAGCGAAAGCTTGTAATTGCGAATGGTTTCTTGCACTACTTTGTTCAGATCCCAGGTATTGATATCATCCTGTTTGAAATTGACAGTAGCCGATCGCTTTAGAAAACGATAACGATTGACCTGGTAAAACTGCCAATAAATTTGGGCCAGCATACTGTGCAACAATGGTTTGGTAGGATACTTGGCCTGATTGGCTTCTTTGCGCAAATCGTCCAGTGCCTTTACGAGTGAGTTTTCTTCTACCTGCCCAATGTAGCGTAGTTTATAAATGGTGCATTTGACCAGTTGCCCAGCATTGTTGTCTTTTTTGGCCAAGGCATAAATTTCATTCATTGCTTTATAAGCATCCTTGGGTAAGCGTTTTTTGTCCAAAGAATCTACTTTCTTCCATAAAGCATCATATTTCGTTTTGTCGCTTATCTTTCCGCTCGAGGTATTTTGGGCAAACCCTGAAACCGAAAGCAGACCTGCCAGTAACACTGTGTACCACAAGCCTCGGGTGTGTAAGTTTCTTACCATAAGGTTATTTTATTGGGAATTGGTAGTTGATCGATGAAAACCAATGTGATTTACAAAGGTGTTGATTTATTGAATGCTGAATAACGAATATCGAACGCAGAATTGAGAATTATATTCTAAAGTGTGCTAAATATAGATTAAGAACCTGATGTTCGAAGTTCACTTTTGGTATTTCATATTCTATACTACTAAATCCTTAGTTCAAAAAGGGTAATATTAAGATTATTAACTGGAAGACAAATAAAATTAAGAAAAGGAGGAGGAAAAAAAGCATCTCCTGATAATTTTCTCGAATAGTGAAAGTTCAGTTGAGACATTTTCCCCCTTAAGCTACGTAATGATAGTACAAAAAGCGGGGCCCCACTTCTAAAGATTTACCTAATTTTTCTGATCAAATTATGAAACAAAAACAAGTTCTTTTGTCAATGGGACTCCTATGCTTTAGCCTGATGGTTATTGCCAGTTGTTCCCCACCTCGCCTACCTGTTGCTACAGATTTATATTTTAATGAAAATGCTGTTTTTGTGCTCAAAGGCAATGGGAGCTATCTCAATAATATAACCCAACAAGAAATCTCGGACGTTTTTGGTTCTACGCTAAAAAATGAACTCCAACACAGCCTCGTAAATGTACAACGCGGGAGCTTTTCCAACACTCCTTTTAGACTAGAAATTAACCAATTCCGGCTCAAACAAAGCCGTGGATCACACACCAGTTGGGATACCTGTGGTATTTCTGTTACTCGAGTGCAAAAGGTGCGGATGGATCTGGAAGTTACGCTCTACAAAAATGGCGTAAAAATCAAGTCTTGGGATTTATGCGCCAAAGACAAGGAAGGAGTCAATAAAGTAAGCCCCTCTTCTTCTTATAGTAGCTCCAGTACTGATGAGTGCCCAGATTATGAAGCCGACCCAGGCACGGTGGATGTACTCGAATTGGTAAAATCCTGTGCCAAAAGGGTTTACCCCAAGATCGTAAGGCGAATGAAACGAAATTTGTAATGTGATTGAACAATGAAAACAATGAAATTAAAATTACTCTTTTTTTCAGGCATTTTACTGCTTGTCTTGAACAGTTGTCAGCTTGGGGTAAAGCTCCCGTCAGAGGTGGTCATGTCGTTGGACCGCTCGCGAGTAACCTATGTAATGGGTGGAGGGAGCTATATCAACGGAATTAGGGGCACTTCTATCATGTCGGATTTTCAAAGGCGGCTTCCCAAAAAGTTGAGGAGAAATCGCATAAAGGTGATAGATGGTGGATACACAAATACTCCTTATAGATTGGTAGTAGATACAATTAAGTTGACCCAAAACAAGATAGAAACCACCGTGAGAGATGAGCGTTGTGTTAATCCTCAAAAAGTTTGGGTTGAGCAAGTATGCCTTACGTTTGGCCTTACGCTCTATAAGGAAGGTGTAAAAATAGATGAATGGCATATTATCGAGGGATGCACCGAGAACGCCAAAGAATGTAATGGTTTCTTAAATGCGCTGTTTGGAGACGAGGACGCTTGTCCTAGCTTTTGTGCTCGTCGCTTACTAAACTTTAGGGTCAATCCAATGACAAAACGAGTTATCAAGAAGTTACGGGTACAGGTTAGCCGAAAGATTAAGGAAACGGGTTTTTAGTGTTACTTAACAAATAATAAGTAGTAAGCCAGAATTATCGATAAGCTATTGCTCTATTGTTGTATGGCTAGTCCCTTATGCTATACTCAGGACTAAAGGTTTCGCAATGCGTCACGTAACAATGAAACAATTTAACCATATTTAATTTGGCACAGGTAGTTATCAAACTTTAAACCTTATCAATGATGAAAATCAAATTACTTGTTTTATCAGGCTTGCTTTTGGTGGCTTTGGGTAGCTGCCGACAAGGGGTAAAATTGCCTTCTGAAGTAAAACTCTCAATTAGCAAACCAGGGCATTTCTCCAGGGTAGATCAGGGAAATTATCTTGATGGCTGGAATCTGGGCAATGTAACGGATGTGTTTAAGCAAAAGCTTACCAAATACCTCAAGAGAAATCGGGTAAAGGTAGAAGATAGAGGCTTTATCAACACTCCTTATCGTCTGGTGATCAATAATATTATTGTGGATCAAACCAGTAGTCAAGTACACAAAGGCGGTAGTGGTGGTTGTCCTTTGCAAACAGTTACACTTGATAAGGTAGAAATTACGGTAAATATTTCACTGGAAAAAGACGGGATTACGCTAGACAGATGGGTTTTTAGCGAAAGTTGCAAAGAACGGGTAGGCCGCAACAATTTTGGTAATGATTCTGATGATTGTGACAATTATACTGCTTGCAGAATATTGTTTTTTAGTCTCAAAAAAATAATCAAGCGTTGTGCCAAGCAAGCACGTATGGTGGTGAGTAATAAAATTTATGAAACGGCTTTTTAGCTAATAGATCTTGTATCCCATATCCTTTACCTGCTATGTTTTTCACTTTAATCGTAAACCAGAGTTTGCGAAGCATAGTAGATTTCATCAACTTACTGGACTTTTATATTCATAACATGAGTTAATCAGAAGATCACGATGAGTAGAAACTTACTATGCCTTATGGTTTTTGCGCTGTTTATTACTTCCTGTAATAATCGGCTGAAAGAATATGTCAATCAAGCAACGGATTATCAAATCATACCCAAGCCTGGCTCAATTCAGGTGCTGAAAGGGCGCTTTAAAATAGATGGAGCTACGGCCATCAAAGCAGCAAAGAGTTTGCATAACGAGGCTACCTATCTTGCAAAACTGCTAAGTACTGCCAGTGGTGAAAATATAGCTCTACACTCCAACGGAGACATTCATTTGACCATAGACACCTCGCTTGCGCAAGATGAAGCCTATGTTTTATCTGTCGAATATGATAAAATAGTAGTGAGTGGTAAAACTCCCAAAGGGGTATTTTATGGCATACAATCACTGCGTCAATTGTTACCTGCAAAAGCTGAGGCTTCAAATGACATGAAAGAATTAACTATTCCTGCTACCCTTATCAAGGATACTCCCCAATATGCCTACCGAGGCATGCACCTGGATGTGGCCCGACACTTTTTTTCGGTAGACTTTATTAAGCAGTATATAGATATGCTGGCTTTGCATAAAATGAATACTTTTCATTGGCATTTAACCGAAGACCAAGGCTGGCGTATCGAAATTAAGAAGTACCCTAAACTTACGACAACGGCGGCCTGGAGAAATGGTACCATTGTAGGGCATTACCCAGGGAAAAGTAATGATAATAAGAAATATGGAGGCTTTTACACCCAGGAACAAGTCAAGGAAATCATTGCGTATGCTGCCAAAAATCATATCACAGTTATTCCAGAAATAGAATTGCCTGGCCATAGTAGTGCAGCGATTGCGGCTTATCCCTTCTTGAGTTGTTTTCCGGATGAACGTAGCAAAGTTCCTAATGATATGATGTCGGAAGGATCAAAAAAAGCCCAGGCAAACAATCAACCCAAAATAGTACAGGAATCATGGGGAGTATACGATGATGTGTATTGTGCTGGAAAAGAAGAAACTTTTACTTTTTTGGAAAATGTACTCGAAGAAGTAATGGCTTTGTTTCCCTCAAAATATATACACATTGGCGGGGATGAATGCCCTAAGGGGTATTGGAAGAAGTCTCCTGACTGTCAAAAAAAGATGAAAGAACTTGGTTTGAGCAATGAACACGAGTTACAAAGTTATTTTATCAAGCGCATAGAAAAGTTTGTAAATAGTAAAGGGAAAAGCATTATTGGCTGGGATGAAATTTTGGAAGGAGGATTGGCGCCCAATGCTACCGTAATGTCCTGGCGGGGTAATGCAGGAGGCATCGCTGCGGCCAAGGCCAATCATCAGGTAATTATGGCACCTAATTCACATTGTTATTTTGATCATTATCAGTCCAAAGACACAAAGAATGAACCCGTGGCGATTGGTGGTTATCTTCCTGTTGAGAAAGTTTATGGATTTAGCCCCGTACCTCCGGAACTAGAAAAAAGTAAGCAAAAATACATTCTGGGAGGGCAGGCAAATTTGTGGACGGAATATATAGATTCTGAGAAAAAAGCGGAATATATGCTACTGCCTAGGCTAACGGCCTTATCTGAGGCGTTGTGGTGCTCCAAAAAGGTGAAAAACTGGTCTGATTTCAAATCACGATTACGCCACTTCAGGCTTAGGTATGATGCCTTGGGGTTGAACTATGCCAAGCACGTTTTTAAAGATAGTACTGGCACAGGTAAATAGTTGATTAGCAAGTGAAAAGTGACTATCCTGTTGAGTTAGGAAAGTCACTTTTTTAGGTCAAACACTTAAGAGTATGTTTAAAAATTATAATCTGGACTAAAAAAGCGTCTTTTATGCACTGATTTCAGCAATTTTTGCAGCAATAGCCAAAGCTATTCCTTTAAAAATGTGCTTCATCAGCACAAAAAAACCATCATTTTTACCCTCGAAGACAAAATTTAAACATACTCTAAAAACCTTTATTGGGGACAACAATACTTAATTAAATTTCCTGATTTTGAATCGGTTGCCTCTGGCAGCTTACTTTTTTTAGCAAAAAAACTAAGGAAAAAAATTTGGACAGCATAAGCTCACCCGCAAGGCCAGTCCCCTCGCAATGCTGACCTCCACCCGCGAGCAAAGCAACGCAGAGTATTCTACTCAGACAAGGTTTTTATACGTGGGGCTAGTTGATAATTAAACATCAGTATTGAATGGCTCGAGCTCGATATTTGAATGCAACAGTGCTTACGCTTGCAGGGCGTTTGGCGAAACGAGAAGTAAAAGCCTCGGCAGTGGCCGCAGTAACTTTGCCTTGGCCTGCATAAATGAGTTTTTTATTGCTGGCACGTGGCATCCAGTCTCCTACCTCGGTGAGCTCCATAGTCAATGCTTTGAAATTGATATACAACCTTTCAAATTTGTATTTTGGATCTTTGCCTACATTACGAATTACGAGCTTTCCTCCAGGTTGTACCATGGTGCGGCTTCCTTTTGTAATTTCTCCGTTCCAGCTACATTCAAAATCTATCTCTAACTTGGTGCCTTCTACTACTGCTCGAGAAAACTCCAGGCTGGTTGGTTGGCCTTTTTCGTAAGTAGTTTGATCGCTGGCACTGTATTTCAATCCAGCTTTGAAAGTTTGCCCGTCCAATTCTCCTCCAGTAATGGTAAACTCCAGAAACAGGTTGGGCTTATCTTTTGAGGCAGGTTTCGTTGTCTTTTTAGCAGGGGAATCTTGAGTAGCACTTGCCTTGGATGTTTCAGAAGTATTTTCCGTGGTATTTGTAGTCTTTTGTTCGTTTTGTTTGGCACAACCCAATAGTGTCCAACAAATACAAAATACTGCACTCCACGCGATTTGATTGATCTTCATTGCTTTGATAGTTTATGTACATAAAAATTAAGCCTCAAAGGCTGTATACTATCTACACAAGAAAAAAATTGAAAAGAGGTCAACCCACTCCCAAAAAATAATCTATTCGCTCTAAACATTGGCCTACTTAAGCTGGACAACCTTTTTGCCTCATAAACCAAAAAATTGCCTACTTTTGCTCAAAATATCATTTGACATTAAAAGAAATGTCTATGGATGATAGATTAAAGTTGTTTTTATACGATTTGGCGGCTTGCTGTTAAGCAACGAAAACAACTATGGACTATCCGTCTATGGACTGTGGACTAATAGATGAACCCCGAACAATTTACCCAAAAAGAAGACACCATTGTAGCCCTCTCAACACCCACTGGCATTGGCGCTTTGGGCGTGATTAGAGTTTCTGGCAAAGAAGCCTTGTCTGTTTGTAATAAAGTGTTTTACGGCAAAGATTTAACTCAGCTTCCCTCCCACACCGTGCACTTTGGCACCATTCGCAATGAAGAAAACCAAATTGTAGATGAGGTGGTGTTGACTTTATTCAAAGCTCCTAATTCGTTTACCAAAGAAGACGTGGTGGAGATTTCTTGTCATGGGTCTAATTATATCATTCAGCAAATTATGCAGTTGTTGTTGGCCAGTGGGGCAAGATTGGCCAAAGCTGGTGAATTTACTCAACGAGCTTACCTCAACGGGCGAATGGATTTGGCCCAAGCAGAAGCTATTGCCGATTTGATTGCTTCGGATTCACAAGCGGCTCACCAGGTGGCAATGCGTCAAATGCGGGGTGGTTTTTCTAAAAAAATCACTCAGTTACGCGAGGAGTTTACCAAACTGGCAGCATTGCTAGAGCTAGAGCTCGACTTTTCGGAAGAGGATGTAGAGTTTGCCAACCGCGATGAAATGCAGCGCCAGCTCAATAACCTCAAACAAGCGGTGACTGATATGGCCCAATCGTTTGCTTTGGGAAATGCCATCAAAAACGGGGTACCAGTAGCTATTGTGGGGAAACCCAATGCAGGAAAATCCACTTTGTTGAATGCCTTGCTGCAAGAAGAAAAAGCTATAGTGTCGGCCATCCCGGGGACTACCCGCGACTCCATAGAGGATGAGGTGGTGATTGAAGGGATTCGTTTTCGCTTTATAGATACGGCAGGGCTGCGCGAAACAACCGATGAGGTAGAAAGCATTGGGATTGAGCGGGCTTACGCCAAAATGAAAGAAGCACGTATCTTGATTTATTTGTACGATGCAGTACAGGAAAAGCCAGAAGAGCGCAATGCCCAAATAGAGAAGTTTCAAAAAGATTTTCCAGAAACTACCTTGGTAGTAGTCGCTAATAAGGTAGATGAGTTTGCCCGATTTGACTTGTTTTTGCCCGAAGGAACATTAGGCTGCGCCATTTCGGCCAAAGAACGTAAATATTTAGACCGCCTTCAGCAAATTCTATTGGAAGCAGTACAGGCTGATAAGCTCTCAGAAAATCAAGTGGTGGTGACCAACCTTCGCCATTACGAAGCACTACAAGATACCCTCAAAGCGCTAGCCCAGGTACAACAAACTCTAGACCTCGGTCTTTCTACTGAAATGGTAGCCAGCGATATCCGCACTGCCATTTATCACTTAGGTGAAATCACGGGCCAAATCTCTAATAATGACTTGCTGGACTTTATTTTTAGCAAGTTTTGTATTGGGAAGTGATTTTTTGTTGGTAGTGCTTTGCTTAAATACCAACAAAGAATCACCATTGCCTGTATCTTCATAAGTAATCAAATTGATAACATCATAAAACAGGGAGCCTACCTAGTATTATTATTCATCAGCTAAGTTTTATGAAACTGGTCAAGACGATTTTGGTTTTTGAAGCATTAAAAGGGTTGAATACCGAAATTGCTTGTGAGGATATAAGCAATAGCGAAGTCGTTTCTATAGCTTCTTAATATAATTAAAAAAATCTCTCAGAAAAAAACCTAGAAACAATACAATAATCCACCAAATTACTCTAAGAAATGCATTATTTTTTAATATTTCAGAGATACTGTTGAAAGATAGTCCATAGATTTTATACCATTTTGCTGTAACCTTTAATGATTTATCATTCAGGCATTCAATAATATCATGAAATAGCTTGACTTTGGCTTCTGTAGATTGATGTAGCTCCATCCACCTTTTATCAACAAAATACTGTGCTTCAGCCTTTCCTGATAAAAAATTTTCCTTTTTTAGATCATTTATTTCTGCAATGATTTGCATTTTTCCTTTAGCTGCTCCCCTTTTGTCTACATAATTTTTGGTATAAACTTGTTGTAATATATCATTCAAGTCAAATTTATTTTCATCATCAATTTTTACAGGTTCCCCTCCAAGTATCTCATATCTGTTATCAATAGCCTCAAACCCAAAGCTACTATTAAACATTCGCCAATGAACAAATTTATATTTAGTTTTATTTTTTAAAAACTCATAGTAATCATCTAACATTCCTCTTTCACATATATCATAGTCTTCTTCTGAGAGGTTTTTAATATCTTTTTTGAAAATTTGAGCTTTTAAATGTATTGAGTAAGTATGAATTTGTTTACGTCCCAAGTTTCGAAGGCAGATTGAAACAATTCTGGGAGTTCTATCATTTTCATTTTTAAAGCTTTCGCAGCTATAATGAACGATGAAAACCTTGTCTTTATCTTCATTTATTTTAGTTAATTTACCTAACCCTTCCTTTCTTGTTTCTAATCTTTGTGATTTGAAGAATGCCATATCAAATAATATTACTTTATAAGTTGATTGTGAGTAAATATAAATATTAGCAGGGAATTCCCAAATATTCTTTTTTCAGCTTAACAGAAGTCTATTGCTATTCTTTCACCAATAATTATAAGATTTTCTTGTATGAAAAATGATAGCAGTTGCATCTATCAGATCTCCGCTTAGGAAAAAACCACATTACGTTATATTTTTACGAAAAAACGTCCGCAACTTAGTATGAACACCACACCAAAATTTGAATCACGAGAAATAGCATTAAAACAAAGTTTTAATATTGAAAACCTTAAAGATGTTTGGCGAAATAAAGTAAGGCTACAGCTACGAAATGTAGATATATTAGATTTGTTTGATTATTATGATTTCAATTATTTAATATCCACAAAGTCTAAAATTATTTGTGATGAGATATTGACAGGAGTTTATAGGCCTAAACAACCAATTATATATAAGTTAGAGAAAAAAATGGGAGTCTGTAGACATGTTGTAATTCCATCACCCAGTGATGCATTAGTTTTACAAATTATATCAGATTCTATCCATAAAAAAGTATTAAAGTTACAACCCTCTAAAAAAGCATTTTATTCAAGAGATCGCACACCTCGTAAGCAACCACATGAATTTGATGGCGCCCAATCATTTGATCTTGCTATAGGTTGGCGAAAATTTCAGAAAAAAATATACGAATATCAAGATACATTTGAGTTTATATGTGTGACAGATTTATCTACCTATTTTGATAGTATCGATCTAAAATTATTGAAACAGCAAGTGCTTTCTGCTTTAGATGATAATGACCGTGCTTTTGTTGACTTATTATTTGAGATAATACATCAAATAAAATGGAGACCTGATTACATTGAAAGAAAAGATTTTGGCTTACCAATGGTAAATCTTGAAGGAATACGGTTACTCGCACACTTATTTTTATTTGATATAGATTCGATTCTCAAGAAGAAGACAGGAGATTCATTCGTTCGTTGGATGGATGATATAAATTTTGGAGTTAATACAAAAGAAGCTGGATTTAATTTATTTAACGATTTATCGGACGTACTAAAATCAATTGGTTTATCTCTTAACCTATCTAAAACAAATATTTATGACAAAAAAACGGCTAAATTTGAGTTTGAAATTGAGCAACATTTATACTTAACTAAGATTCAAGAAAAAATAGGAGAGGGAGAGTTATCTTCCTCTGAATTTAAAAGAGTAAAAAATAAGTTCAAAAATCACTGTAATCAAAAGAAGCGTTCCAAAAGCTGGAGAAAAATCACTAAACGTTACATTACTCAATTCACAAAATATCAGGCTGATATTCCTAAAGCATTAGTCAAAGGGTTATTTAATGAAGAACCAGGCTTAAGAACTCATATTATTTACTACTTGGAAGAAAGAGGATACAGCGAAAAAAACAAAGAAATATTATTAGATATAGCTAAATCTCCAAACAGATATGATGATGTAACATTGTTTGCATTATGTAATCTAGTGACTTTATGGGAAGTACCTGACAACGACTCTGGTAAAAAGTTTATAGAAGATTTTGAAAGCACACTAATTCCTTTAACTACGGATTTAGACTTTTATTGTCAATTATGGCTTAAAGCTAAATACAGCCATCCTCAAAAACTATGGGATTTTATTGAAAAATTTAGACGAAAATGGGAAAAAACGGCTTTTCTCAGAAGGCAAATTACTGCAACTCTACCAAGAATTTGGATTTGGGATAAAGCAATTGCAGAAAAAGAAATAGCAAATCAACTAAACTCTGGTATACCTGATGTCATCTCTATTGCAGAACTTTTTAATGAATTTAAAAGATTAAAAGAATTAGATCAAAGTCTCTCACTCTATTTATTTAATCATAAAAGGAAAAAGTTTAGAGTTAATCATTTTTTGGTTTTAAGCTCAATGTTATTTAATGAGCAAATATCTAATCGCCAATTTTTTAAGGATTCGGTAAAGAAATATGTTAAAGACCCTTTCTATTTAAAGTGGATCAACATAAGGATAGATTTATAATTAAGTTTATATTTAAATCATAATATATCACTCTTACAGGAAGCTTTTAATAACAGCTTAGATAGGTGGTTGGACATGTATATGCAAGATTTAGTTCCAATAATAACAGGAGAGAAAACTTTGTAAAGTATTATATCAGCTTATGTGACACAAACTGGCTTAGACCCTGAGTAAGCGAAATTTGAAGGCGTTCCTCCACCCTTTTTCCCCTCACAAGCAACCAAATAATTACAAAACGTGGAGCTTAACCAGATTTACTTCTATACCATCATTATATTAAATTGGAAAAGGTTCCATTGCCCCACGGCCAACCAAAGCACTTGTCTTTTCCTACATTATGGCTAACTTTCTATAACCACCAACAAATATAACAACGTGAAACTACCAGCAGAAAAAATCAAAGACATCGCCGAAAACCAGGACATGGGGTTAGTTTGCTTTCTCAATCCCCAAACAATGGAAGCCAAAATGATGATTGATCCTGATCATCCCGATTTTATGGGAGATCTCTGGGAGGCCGGTTTAGAAGAAATTGATACTATTTGGGAACGCTTTATCAAGTTAGAACCAATGCCCTCTTATGTTTCCTTTAGAATCATGGAGGACTTTGTAACACAAGTGTCTCACCTACATACGAGGAATCAATTGCAGACCGCCAGCCATTTCGCAACTTTAAGGCAATTATAGACAATGATTTAACCTTACGTAATACTTGGTTTACCCACAAAGCAGTAAAGTATCAGAAATGGGTCAGAGACCAACTGGCAGAATTAGATTCGGAATAATCATCTTCATTACTTGCCACATCGTAAAAAACAGCCTTAGAATAAGAAAGTAAAAACAGCCTTTAGCATCATACTCAGGGCAATGGTGCCCAATAATAAGTTATTGAGTTGGTGATAATTTTTATCCGATATTTTACCAATAATTTTCTTCCCGATAAATGTGCCAATAATCGCCATACTACCCAACAAAATCAATACTTGGGTATACTGATAAAAATCAAAATTCATGACACTGGAAAACACCAAAATTTTGCTGCATTGGGTAAGTGCCTGACATACCGACTTGGTACCCACAAGTGCTTCTTTGGTTACGTTGTTAAACATAAAAAAAGAAGCAATGAAAGGTCCCGTAACGGCTACAATCATCCCTAAAAAGCTGGATATAAAGCCTAGCCCGATGAAGATATTGGGATTGACAGATTTATTTTTTTGCCTTGGCAATAATACCGTAGACATAATAAAAGCACCTACCAAAAACTCCAGCAATAAGGGGGGCAAAACACCAAAAAACAGCCCTCCCAGATAAGCTCCTGGTATCAATAAAATGGCAAACCTGGCTACAATGTCCCAACGTATGGCTTTGATGTACACAAACACTCTAGAGGTATTCCCTATGAGCTGTACACCGCTATGGATGGGGATTGCTTCTTTGATACTGACAACCCAGGTAAGTACCGTAAACAATATAGCACCGCCCGCCAAACCAAATACCGCACTTACAATGGATGCCACCACTGCGGTAAATAGTAGTACAACAAATGCCCCCGTGTTCATCCTGCTTTTATACGGCTTAGTTCCTGGGTGTATTGTTGATACGCCTGAATCAGCTCTTTATTCATTTGATGTGCTACCGTGGTCAGAGTTTGGTATTCGCTAAGTAAATGATTTTCCAGCATGAGAGGTTTTACATCACCTTGCAACGATTTGCGGTGAGCACGTCCTAGTTGGGTACCTACCGAATACACAATGTCTACTTGTTCGGAGGTGTTCAGGTTCGCTTTTACTTTAGCATTTTTGGGAGGTATTTCCCGCCCCCAGTATTGTTTTGACTGATAAGTAGTGTATCCCAGGCGTTGTTCTATGCCAGGAGCGTATAGCTTCGAGGCTTCTATCATCCGAATGCCGTGATGTTTAAATGGATTATAGTACCACTTATTGTCGGGGTCTTGGTATACGGTTTTGATATCGAGGAAAATACTGTTGCCTTTGTCGCGAGGAGAGAGTACAATCAAAACGCGTTGGTTTCCAAAGGTTCCAGTGGCTTGCCCTGCTTCGGTTATCTGATGGGTGCGCAATAGCTCAAGCTCATCTCTACTTTTGAGAAAGCCTTTCAACAATGCCTGGATATCTTCATTATCGATATTGAGCGGATTGTTTCGCATGCGTTTTGCCCATTTGATATTTGCCTGTAGGTATTCCTCGGTGCTATTGTGCCACACGGTAAACTTTGCCCGATTTACTTTGGTAGATATGGGCTTATAAGGAAGCTGAGGTGCTCTAAAACCACGTAAATAGCCTTCCAGAAAATATTCCAACACAAAGTCTGACAAAAAGTTCTCTTCTTGCTTGTCTCTTTTGAGCGATATAGAGGCTAAAAAGCGGACAACATCCCAGGCATAAATACCCAGGCGAGACCTATCGAAGTCTATCATTGCTGCTCCTTCATCATTAATCGTATAATTTTCGATATGCGGATTGCCGTGCAAAAACACTCTTGGTATTCCTTTGTGTTCATAGAGCTGGGCAAATCTTCGTTGCATAGGAATGGCCATGTGCCTAAAATAAAGAAATGCGCCTCGTTCATTATCGAGGTATTTTTTAGATAAATTGCTTGTATGATTCGCTGGGGTTTTTAAAAATATACTCATAAGTATACATTATATATTTATATTAACTTAAAGAATTGTTAACACAAAGGTAACATTAAAATTTAATAAAGTTAATTAACTTAACCTTTAAATTTGAATAGAACCATTCAGAGCAATTATACAATCGCGTATGCTTCCTTATAAATAAAGCAGTGAAACCGTTTTATTTATGTAAGTTTTACCTCTATTTCAACACACTTTTGGGTGGATTATAAGATGCTGAAACAGTGTATCAAATAGCGAAATTTTCAGCCTCTATCTTACATATGCCTTATTTTCTCCAATATACCCAACTCATTTGGGTATATATTGACTTCCTTTGCGGTTTCAATTATCAACAACAACAAATAGTATAGTAATGAAAGTATTTAAAAATTTTGAAACAGATCAGTTGACTAAAACCGAGCAGCAAGTAATTATAGGAGGCACAGGTTCAGTAACCGGAAATAATTCTCCCCTTTTTGTCATTGATGGAATGCCCATCGACAATAGCATTTCGGGTACGACTGGTCAAAATGGTACAGCAGGCAACACTAAAAAAGGGTAATTAGACGCTTATCAAATAATGTAACCTAGGGTTATTTTGCCTATATAATGAGCCACCTCGAGTTTTTGAGGTGGCTTTTTTAGTTATTTTTAAGTGCAACAAAGCAATGACTGTAAAAAACACCTAGCCTTGGGATGCTTAGAGACATTTGATATATTCTAAGCAGACACCGCTACAAGTTTGGTGTGACAAAACGCACTTCATGTGTATAAATCGAACAAAATGATTAAATGCTTAATATTTGATTGTGACGGAACATTGGTTGACAGTGAATTTCTCTGTAATCTCGGACTTGAAATTAAATTAAGAGATTACGGGATAGAGACTTCTGCTTATGCAATGATGGAGAAATATCGGGGCGGGAAATTGGCTCACATTTTAAAGTCTATAGAAGAAACGCATGGCATCTTGTTAAAAGATGATTTTGTGTCAGCGTATCGCAAATTAGTGGATGAACTTTTTGAAAAAGAATTAAATCCGTGTAAAGGAGTAACCGAGTTTTTAGCTCTAAATACGCTTCCTGTATGTGTGGCTTCAAGTGGTCCAGTACAGAAAATTAATAAAGCGCTTGAAATAACAGATTTGAAGCAATATTTCGACAATAACGTATTTAGTTCTTATGAGATAAACTCGTGGAAACCTGACCCAGACGTATTTCTTTATGCAACACAAAAGATGGGGTTTCATCCTGATGAATGTTTAGTAATAGAAGATAGCCTGAAAGGAATTGAAGCTGGATTAGCCGCAGGAATAAAAACGATATTATTTGACCCAACCAACCTATATCAAGCCATTGATAAAGTGCCACGTATTGACAACATGAACAAATTGAAGAATGTAATATCAGCACATAATAGGATGTATAATACCAATCCACAGACATAATCCGTACAAGTTGCGTCAGCTTTTGTTTCGGCCTTAGTCCGTTGCCGTTAATAATTTATGTAATAAAGCCATCCCGAAGGGCAAATGATCATTGTTTGAGCCAGAGGCGAGATGAAATAAATTTAGGCAAAACGGACTACAGCCGCGGCATTTTTGGTTCGTTCCATCCCTATTGGCTGGCCTAATATCCACTGGATATTATCCTGCTGAAGAAAAAATGAACGGCTTAGCCAAACACGGGACCTGAAGTTTAAAGTCAACTTGATATTGTACGAGTTTTTATTGTGGATTAGTATAATACATAGACTCTACCATACCATACACAAACCGTTCATTACAATAAGGTGCAAACAACGTATACTTCCCACTAGCCCCAAAGTTTGTTACCTGAAATGGCAATCTTTTCTGAATAGATCATTTCATTCATCTCAAGATACCTCAATTCTTTTATCAACTCATCTACCCCTGGTTATTGCCACCAACCAAAAATTATACAACATACGAAATTTTGTATAAGGCGTTCAGGCAGCTCTACCCCTACCTTTGTAATGTTCTTTTCAATAACTAAAAAACAATTCAATATGAACGCGAAAGAATTTGGTAAAAAAGGGTGGACTCCCGAAAGATTAGGAAGTTTAAATGGTAAAACCTATGTTATTACAGGAACTACGAGTGGAACAGGATTTGAGGCTGCACGAATCCTATTATCAAAAAGTGCAAAAGTTGTGATGCTGAATCGCAACCTCAAAAAATCAGAAGATACCATCAATGCTTTAAAGCAAGAGCTTGGGAATAATATTGATGTATTGAATATCCAAATGGATTTGGCAGAACAGAATTCTGTAAGAAAAGCAGCAGCAGAAGTACTTGAAAAAGTATCACGCATAGATGCATTGATTTGTAATGCTGCTATTGCCCAAGTGCCCACTCGAAAACTTACTATTGATGGCTTTGAAAGTCAACTTGGTGTGAACCACTATAGCCATTTTATACTGCAAGGTACACTATTTCCGTTGATTGCAAAATCTAAAGGACGGATTGTGACGGTAGGCAGTATGGGTTATGATATGGGGCTTAAAACCATCAAGTTTGACGATATGAACTGGAACAAAGATTATACTCCTAATAGTGCTTATAGTCAAAGTAAATTAGCACAGATTATGTCTATTTATGAATTACAAGATAGATTAAAAAAAGCTGGAAAAACCGATGTGAAAGCATATGCTTGTCACCCAGGTTCATCAAGAACATCACTCATTGCTACAAGTGGTAGTTTGATGATGAGGATTATTTTTGGTCTTATGAAATTATCTCCATTGACCCAACCAGCCGAAAAAGGTGCTTATCCTCAATTGATGTGTGCTACTGAAAAAGACTTAGACCAGAGCGGTTTTTATGGACCTACAGGTAGAAATAATTGGGTGGGTCCTGTTGGAGCACATAAATTAGAACCACATGCAAAGGACAAAGCCGTTGCAGAGAGGTTGTGGGAAATATCAGAAAAGGCAACTAATTTTAAGTGGGATTTTTAAATCTAAAAATATGGATATATTAAAAACCTCTACTGAATGGGCAAAAGACGAGGTTTTTTCGTCCACATTTTTCATCTTCTTCGGGATTATGTTTGTATCGGCCACCATAGGATTTTGGCAATTAGGAAAAACCGACCTCGCTAAAGCATTCGTATTCCCGACATTGGTAGCAGGTGTTTTACTTTTGGTGTTAGGGGTTGGATTATTTTTTCTCAATAAACCAAGAATTACAAACTTTGCTACCACTTATAAGCGTGACGCTCCAGCCTTTGTAAAATCAGAAATAGTTCGAACCAAAAAGTCAATGGCAGAGTATCAAACCGCTGTTTTCAAAGTCATTCCCTTGATCATTATCATTGCGGCATTGCTCATTGTATTTATTGACAAACCTATTTGGCGAGCCATCAGTATCACAACCATTGCGTTGATGGCAGTTGTTTTACTGGTAGATACTCAAGCCCACGCCAGGCTTGAAGCTTATCATAAACAATTAGTAGTAGCAGAAAAAAACCTAAAAAACTAAAATGAAGCACTTTAAAACACTATCAGCTTATTTCGATTATATGCAACTACCTTCCCCTGAACATCCGATGTTTAGTGTCTTGTTTGCAACAGAAGAAGGTTTTCTTCCCTGCCCAAAAGAGAGTTCTCCGCCGATTACAAATGCTTGCTATAGCATTAGCCTGAAAAAGATCATCACGGGAAACTTAAACTATGGACGAACAAAATATGATTTTACAAACGGGGCCATGTTTTTTATAGCTCCACGGCAAGTTTTACAATGGGATAGAAGCGCAGTTTTTGAGCAAAAAGGCTTTTCGATCAACTTTCATGAAGATTTTATCAAAGGGACTGAGTTAGCGCAACAAATTAAGAAATATGGGTTCTTTTCTTATACTGCAAATGAAGCCTTGCACCTTTCGCCAAAGGAAGAAAGGCAAATGGAAGCGATCGTGGAGAATATAGAAATAGAATATCACAACAACCAGGATGAGTTTAGTAAAGACATCATCATCTCTCAATTAAGCACTCTTTTAAAATATGCGGATCGTTTTTACCAAAGGCAGTTTTTAAACCGAAAAGAGCTATCAAACGATTTGTTGGAGCAGTTTAACCAACAGTTGGAAACATATTTTGAATCGGGACAGCTGCAAGAAAAAGGCATTCCAAGCATAGAACTCATCGCAGATAAGATGTTGGTATCGCAACGCTATCTTAGCGATACCCTTAAAAAAGAAACAGGTAAAACCACTACCGAACACTTGCAGTTTTACCTGATTGATGAAGCCAAGAATATTTTATTGAAACCCAATAAGAGTATTTCTCAAGTAGCCCATGAACTGGGCTTCGAATACCCTCAATATTTTTCAAGGTTATTCAAAAAGAAAGAAGGTTTGAGCCCATCAGAATACATCGCAAAATATAAAATGAATTAGAAGAATGCTGATGTCCTTCTCTGGCATAAGTTTCCTAACTTATGCCATTAGATATGGTTAAGTTTTTAACTTAACTCGTTTTGAAAAAACGAAATCGCAAGCAAGCTCACAAACCCCTCTGGCATAAGTTTCCTAATTTATATCACCAGATATGGTTAAGTTTTTAACTTAACTCGTTTTGAAAAAACGAAATCGCAAGCAAGCTCACAAACCCCTCTGGCATAAGTTTCCTAATTTATATCACCAGATATGGTTAAGTTTTTAACTTAACTCG
>MLAY01000026.1 GCA_001890965.1 marine bacterium AO1-C
AAATATAGACATTAGTTCATATTCTACTGAGGAGTCAAAGGCGGATAAATAGCGCATAGAAGGTATACAATTGTGAAATTGTAATTTACAAAGCTTTTTATAATTTTATAGTAAATGACTACTTAATAAACTGAGAGGTTTTTCAAACGAGCTAGCCTACGAAAAATAACTTTTCTTAACTTATCAACTCACTTTTGGGCTTAAATAGTAGAAGAATGGGTAGAAGCCAGTTCTAATAATTCCTCAAAGGTAGCCTTGTTATAGGCAAAAATTGCGTCCCTCATTGCCAATTGCCAGCTTCTGATTGCTTCACTATTGGTTTCGGTCAAAGCATCCAGCAAAGGAACAATGTCACCAGTTTGGTAAATTTGATATTGACTAATTTTGATAGCCAAAGGCTGTAAAACCTTTAATTCTGCCTCGGTAAAGTGAAAGGAAAGATTATTACTTGTCTCTTCCAATTTTTTGGGGATATTAGTTACTGAGGGAGTAGTGGTGGTCGTTTTTGCCAGTGGTAAAGTAAACCAAAAAGTACTGCCCTTACCCAATGTCGATTCCACTCCTATTTCTCCCTGATGAGCTTCTACCGCCAATTTGCAAAAAGTCAAGCCTAATCCAGTAGACTGTGTCCAGCCAAACTGCTTGGGGGTAGCTTGTTGGTATTGGTCAAATAGTGTATCCAAAAACTCCGGCGCAATGCCCACTCCTTCGTCAATCACTGAAATTTTACAGTGCTCGTTTTCAATCTTGGTTGCCACCTGAATTGCTTGATTTTGGGTGGTATGTTGGGTAGCATTGATGAGCAAGTTTACCAATACCCGGGTAAGCACCCCAGCGTCCCCTTCCAATGACGCGGTACTTGGCAAGTTTGCTAGGTTGATTTGTTGGTTCTTTTCCTGCACTACAAAACTGACCTGACTCATTGCTCCTTGAATAAGGTCATCAACCGCTACGATTTCTTTTTTAAGCGGCATTTTTTGATCCTCCATTCTTTGTACATCCAGTATGTTGAGTACCAGGTGTTGCATACGTTTGCCCGAACGATTGATGGGGGTAAACTGAGGATTTTGTTGGTCTTCTGACAAACCAATAATCGCATTCAAAGGGTTTTTAAGGTCGTGGACAATCATTCCCATCATTTGCTGTTTAAACCTATCCAATGAAATCAGTTGCGTATTGGCACTGGTCAACAGACGATTACTACGTTGCTTACTGCGATAAAACAAGCCTAATATAATAAGCACAATGCCTAAAAGTCCTGCGCCAATAAGTATGGTACGTTGATTGGCTTTTTGGGTTTGAATTTCAGCCTGTAATGCCCCTTCCTTTTTAGCCTGAATCACTTTCAAAGAATCTTGCTTTTGCTGATAGATATATTGGGTCTCAAGCTGAGCAATTTTGCGAGTGTTCGTTTGGTTAACCAGGCTATCGGCCAATGTTTTATAAAGGGTATGATTTTGATAAGCTTCTTTGTAATTACCCAGTGCGGCATACACCTGAGCCAAATAGCGACTACCTTCTTTCAGGCTGGCAGGTAGGTTTAATCGCTGGGCAATCTCCACGGCAGAAAGCAGGTATTTCAAAGCTTCTTTGTATTGATGCTGATGATACTTAAGTTCTCCCAAAGCCACTTCAGTGAGTGCTTGATTTTCTTGCTCTCCCAGCATTTGCCTAATTTTCAAGGCCTGGAGCAAATGAGTTTGAGCTTCCAGATATTGCCCTTGCGCCATATGTGTAATACCTAAGCCGTAGTAAATAAACGCCAAATTGTTTTGTCTTTGGGTAACTATTTCTTGATCCAATGCTTCTTGATAATATTTCAGTGCTTGCTCATAATTTCCCATGCGATAATATCCATGAGCTAAATTATTGAGGGCTGTTCCCAGAGGTCGTTGATGATTTGTATTGATCTCTACCCCTTTCTTGACAAAAGAAAGTGCTTTAGTAAAAACGCCTTGGGTATCATAAAGTACACTCAAGGCTTGATAAATGCTGTAAATACCTTCTATGCGATTCATTTTTTCGTTGATATTCAACGCTTTTTGGTAGTACTGTAATGCTTCTACATAATTCCCTTTTCCTAAATGCCAACGACCTATACGCTGTAAAATAATCGCCTGTTCGGTGCTATCTCCTATTTTTTTGCTAATGGTCAGGCCCTCCCGAAAATACTCCCTGGCTTGCTTGTATTTTCCCTGTAGCTGGTAAATTGCTCCCATGAGCCTTAGCGTAACCGCTATTCCTTTTTTATACTTGAGTTGCTTTCTAATCTTGAGGTTTTTTTGGTGGTAAAACAATGCTTTGTCATACTGTCCTTTAATCCGGTAAGACTTCCCAAAATCGTTGTATACCTTGGCTTCGTGTCCTCTGAGTTTGTATTGCTTAAATATTTTTAAGCTTCGGAGCATATACGCTTCCGCCTTGGGGTTACCTTGCCGCAAATAAATATTGACAATGTTTGCCTCACAAGTGGCCAGGTTCACCTTATTTTTGGCAGTACGGTAATATTTCAATGCTTGTTGGTAATACTCTAGGGCTTGTTGGTATTTTCCTTGTTGAAAATAAGCATTACCTAAACCAGTTTGCCCGTGGGCTATCCAAGCCTTCAATTTTAGTTTTTTACTTACCTCTACTACCTTTTGGTGTTGGGCAATCGCCTTGTCAAAATTACCCACATTTCGATGCACAATGCCCAGGTTTTGGTATACATTGATGCAGTATTTGTAAGTTTTTTTATCATGCAGAAAAATTTCTAAGGCTTTCTGGTAATACTCCACCGCTTTGGGGTAGTTGTTCGCATCACGATAGACAATGCCAATGTTAAAAAATAGAATGCCTACCTGTCCCTGATTACCCAATTTTTGCTTAACCGCTAAGGATTTAAAGTAATAGTTGAGTGTTTTTTGATAGTGCGTTTCCCCATAATAAACATCCCCAATGCTTTTGTAGAGGTTGGCGAGTTCGGTGGAAGCTTTCAAAGTATCCACATGCTTCAGCGCTTCTTGGTAAGCACCCAGTGCTAGGGAAGCTTTTTTTTGTTTTTGGTAAAAAGCACCCAAGGTGCCGTAAGTCTTGGCTCTTTCTTGCTGGCTTAGCTCTTTGGATAATACCTTTTGGAGGGAATCAATCTTAGGTTGATATTTTTGGGCGAAGCTCTCAAGGCTTGAGCAACACAAACAAATCAGGGAAAGCAGGTAAAAAAAAGAATGGCGCATGACGATTGAGTGTAATATTGATATTTTGAACATTACAAAGATACCCAATGGGGTGATAAAAGCCAATAAGCAGTGATCAAGCGCTTTCTTATTTCAAGCCTCCATCACCACACCTCTTTACTTCCTTGCCTATTTTCGCGAACCAAACACTTTCGATATAACAATCTACTTTTCAGCACCTTACAACACTGAGTAGCATTATTGTAGCATACTGGTAGCAGAAAGGTAGTAGTACCAACCTTGGCAAATATTCATCAAACCTCCAATTTGGCCTCATCAAAAAAATTACACACTTCTTCGTGCGCATTCAGGCAAAATGTAAACAAACCCACTGGCTTGCTTTGAGTAGCAATGCTAAAATAAGGGTTGCTAAGCTACTTTGGTGCTGTGAAGACAAACCTAAAAATTATCAACCATACAATGAAACTTAGAAAAAACATCAGGCTAAGGTACTTCAGAAAGAGTAAATACAATGCGGATAACAAACCTCCTCCCAGGTATTCTTACGCCATTGTTTTAGCCGCTTGCGAAGGTGCAGCATTCATCAAATTTTCACAAAAATCATCTAAGAAATTTCAATCATGAACTCATTAAACAACCCATCCGAAGTACTGAATGCATTTGTGACAGTAGCCCGGGAAACCAATATATTTTCTGGCTTAAATTCCATAAAAACTACTGTTGCCAATACACCTGAAATGTTCAAGGTAGATACTACCAAGTCACCACCACTTGCCATACAGCCTACCGCCCTATCAAACGGCTATCAAAAATTGCGAAATGCATGGTACTCGAGAAAGCTAACATTGAAACCAGTCGGTTATGATAGCCAGTTTTTTCGGTTAGTTGACTCTAAAGACAACTCTCGGGTAGCCAAGCCAGATGCCAACGGACAGATAACCCTGGAAAACAACAGTAATGATAGCTTATGGAAAATGGTGCCTGTTCCCGGGAAGGGATTTATGTTTCAATCCAGAACAAACAACAACCTGGTATTGTCAATAGAAGGAGCAAGCCTGGAGGAAGACGCCAATGTGAGAATAGATAATCTGACAACACCCCCTGGCGCTCATCAACAATGGAGAGTCTTAGCCCGTACTCCTCACGAACATGTACCTTTTAATTTACTCAATGCGGCCAATCATCAATCAATCGAGGCGGGTTCAGGCAACTTGGTTTCATTGGAGCCTTCTAGTGATTCAAGCATACAAGATTTTTCCTTGACTGCAGTAGAAACGGTAGAAGGAATAACCTACTATAAAATAACCAACTTTGCCAATAAAAATGTACTCACAATATTTGAAGGCAATATTGAGCAACAGGTATACGATGCCGATAACGACTATCACAAATGGCAGTTTATCCTTACTCATGAGAAAACTTTTATCATCAAATCAAAGGCAGGCAATTATGTATTGGCCCTTGATGAGACTGGCGACAAGCTCATTCAGACCTCAGAAAGCACAAATATTAACCAGCAATGGAAACTCGCGTTGAGACGGCCTTTTAATATTGAAAACGGAGGTGTCTACCAATTAGCGGACAACTATCTTGGCTATAAATTATTTAGAGGGAGTGGTACCCAGTCATCTAAAGTAGTGCAAATTGGAGCGTCATCAGGTGTGCCCCCCTCTCCCGAATCGAATTTTGAGTTTTTTCTTGAAGAAACTATCAATGATATTGAGTATTATAGGATTATGCTCACTGGCAAGGTACTGACAGAGGCAGGTGGAGAAGGTACGGAAATAGAGCTGGCAGATAGTTTTGCCAACACTGACACTCAGAAATGGCAAATTATATATCAATCGGGTGGGTGTTCTATACAGTCAAAAAGCAGCAGGCTGGCCATAGGGATCAATGGTTTTACCAACGCCCTGAGCCCTCCTACACCTATTCTTTCTACTAGTGCAAAGAATGGTATTGGTAACCTGTACAATCTTCAGGCAGTAGGCGATACCAGACCTTTTACGAACCATTTCGACAGCGATCATTGGTACATTGAAAACGTCCATAGCAACAAACACATTGCTATCAATGAAGATACCAATGTAGACGATGTTTTTCAGAGGGAATACCGTTTTATAACCCCCAATGCTACGCCTTATTTCTTCAATGAAGCTTTGAATGTTATTTTCGATGTTCAACGCAGAATAGCTAATATTGTCGCCAATAAAAACTTTGCAAACCTGACAGCGGCCTATAACACCCCAGGCAACTTCTACTCCCTGGTGTTTAACTGGATCGAGCAAAACCCAGCGCTTATTTCAGCACTAGATATTGCTGGTGGTGCTAAACAATCGTTTGTAAATGCCCATTACGCAGGTTTTATCGGCGGAACAGACGATGAGAAGAAAGCTTTGGCAGGCGATTTCTACGACAGTGCCGCTCAAATCCGTAGCTTGTTGATGTATGAGTATTTCAATACCCATAAAAAAGTGACGGCAGGAGGACGCGATTCACGGGCAAACAATTTGGGAGATACCGCCCATTTACCCGCCAGTTACCAATTGCTTTTTGGCCCCGAAAACCACGTCAAAGTGGATCACGACGAAAGCATTACTTCCCCTGCGGCCTACCTGGTAGAACTCGACGATCTCGCCAAAAAATTTATACTCAACAAGAGCGATGACTCACCCTATGACATCAACACCCGTCGCCCTGATCTAATCAATACGCCACTTACTAAAGCTGCTACCAACACCGAAACCACTACGCTCAAACTAGTACAAGGAGTGCTTGGTAGTTTCAAGCAAGCCAAGTTTCCAAATGAACGTTATCCTGCTTTTGGAGAAATAGACACCGACCGTTTGAAAAAACGCACTGCTTTGGGTTTATTGGGGACCGATTTGGCCACTTGGTACAATCAGGCAGATAGGCTTTCTTTACATCACGCCCATTTTAATTATTGCCATCCTACCGAATATTACCATGTATTGCTCAAGTCGTCTACCAGCTATGCTGCTATAGTTAATAAAACTCCAGTAGAAGTAGTACTGGATCGTCTGGGAATGGATGCTCACGCCATTACCTCGCTTGCTGACGTTACCCCATCGCTTTTTATGCAACAAGCTAAACTCCACAAAACCACCCTCGAGGAGGCGGTATATGGAGGCACTACTGCAGAAGAACGAGGAAATGTATTGCCTTTTCTTTATACCAACAATCATCTTTCTTATGACGAGCAAAATTATCAGGGAGCCAATCGCTATTACCTGGGAATAGATTGGGAAGCAGATAAGTTTCAACTAATCAAAAACCATGTAGATATCAACGGACAATTGGTATCATCAGGAACAGAATACCTCAATGATGCCCATTATGAGTTTATAGACCGACTGTGGCGCATGGTTTTGTTTAGTCAACGCGGCAACATTGACTACGCTCAAGGTTTATGGTTTATTTCCATGCCTTTGTTCAGAAACCAACCCACAGATAAACAAAGTACCGAAGTGAGCGATACGTTAATCGAAAACAATACATTGGTCTCAGATGCAGGACGCCAATTTGCCCGGTTGAGCCTTGTGCAGGCACTTATGAAAAAGCACAATATTGGTTTTAACGATGCCGCCCTTATATTTGGCCACATCAAGCCTTATGGGCAGGATTATACTTTGGTAGCTAACGATGGTACTCTAGTAAAAACCAACATGTTGGACTATTTCTTTGGCAAATTGCCTAACGAATGGGTAATTCATACTGAAGATACCAGAGATCAAAGTATTGCCAATGCCCTTGAGTACCCTACCTTAGAAACCTGTCTAGGACTAGCTGTGGGTAGTATTGATTTTGGCTTGTTTTTTAAACACGCTTTTGCCCTAAACCATTCGTGGCGGGAAGACCTCCAAATACCTGCAAAGATGTACCTCAAGACTACTCATCGAGGCCGACTTAGCGGATTTTATCGCACACGTTTAATGGCCAAAATGTATGGGACAAGTTTTAATGACATGTTACGTTTGTCGGTACAAGCTTGTGTATTTTATGTGCGCGATTGGGGGCCTTTCCCTTTTTTAGTAAATACCAATGATGTCCCTGTTCAGAAAGAATCTTTTGCCTCCTTTATAGAGTACTTAGATCTTCTCAAAAGCAAAGGTATCGCCTTAAGTGATGCGGTTTTAATGACAGGACTTGCTCAGCCTGAAGCGATAGACGTAGAAGTAGCGCAATTCTATGACGTGAGTGATCAAGATAGTTTTTACACCAGTTTTGCTCGACAGGTAAATTTGACCGCTCCTGACAAAGCATTGCTAGCCCCATTGTATGGATACTTAAAAGATGCAGGACTGATTGACGCTACCACTCAGGAAGTAGTGGCAAACCCCAATGCTCAAAGTACCATTGACCAACATTACGCTGCCTTTCATAGCCAGGCCAGAAGTAGGCTTACAAGTGCTATCAATGGCATTTTGCAGACTCATGAAGGTAAAGTACTGAACATTTCCTCTTTCAATGCGGCCCTTACTCCATTGGAAGGAGAGTTTTTGGCTTGTCACATCCATCAGGTTTTAAATGATAAAACCCAAGAAAAGCCCGATTACATCAAAAAAATGGAAGCGATTGAGCAAGCAGACACCCAAGACTTGCTTAAGAAAGTATACGCTACGCTTAAAACCATGCAAACTGATTCACTAGGAGTGAATGTGATTGGGAATGAAAGTGACAATACCGACGAAACGGTCAATGGCGCTATCGAACCTGGTTTTTTTCAAGTACACAGCCCTACTATTTTTACCAATACTGCTTTTAGCTCAAGCGATCGTCCATACGGTACTTTTCTAAACAAACTGGTACTGATTGAACTAGAAAAATGGATAAAAAAGGCCCTGGAAAATAAAATGGGTACTACGCTCAATGAAGCAGGTTTTATTGATGAAGTACGCCTACAGGCAGAGGCTCAGTTTCAGGCAGGAGATACCCCTCAAAACGACCGTTTTTTACGTAAAGTCAGAATGCGGCAAGTATTTTATGAGTCTATATCGAATGGCGTAGACGGTACCGATTTGCTGGATAGTAAAAAGCTCTCTAACTTATATGGCATCCAAATCTCTGATTTGTTTCCAGGAGAGGCAGCACATTATGGGGTAAACGATTTGGATAAAAACTTAATGACGCCATTTGAGGAAACTTACCAAAGGCTCAATGAACAAGTGGTGGTGTATTTGGGTACCCAAATGGGCATCACCAAAGAACAGGCAAAACCATTGGTAGACTTTGGTAGCCTTATCGAGAAGCGTTTCTTTGCTACCTCTACTAACTTATGGAAAAATGTGCAGGTTTATGAGGTATTGCACCCTATGGGAAGGTATAGCAGCGATGATGTGCAGTACTACCTACAGGCATTCAAACGCCTGGCTACCTTGATTAGAGTACTCGATTTGTCTCCCCAACAAATTACTCATATTCTAGAGCAGTATACTCCTCTTAGAAACACCACCGGAACTCAAGATAATACAAGGGCTATCGAACACCCCAATAATTTTTATATTACGCCTTATATACAAATCCGCTTGATATGGTTCAATGACATTATCAAGCAATATTCAGGGGATAAACAAGGGCATATGATGAATCTTCTCAAGTCTCAAAGCATTGGCTGGGAAGATCGGTTGTACGCTTTAGGAGGTTTGGGCTGGACAAGAAATGTATTTGATGCAGTTATTAGGCGACAGGTTAGCTACACTCGCGCACATTTGTATTGGCACAATGACGCTTACTACCCTCAACCACCGATGAGAAGAGCGATTGATGCCATCAGAGAATTGTTTTCGCTGAAAGAGTTTTGCGAAAGCACCGGGCTAGAGGCACAAAAAGTTGCAGAAGCGCAGTCTACTCTTTCGGAAATGCTCTTAGCAATAAAAGCCAAAACCCCTGAGCTAAACGATGCATCTGATGCAGTATTACTGGCAAACGCTGAGGAACAAATACGCGACCACCAAGTAACTGAAATACTCCATTATTGTCGTCTTATACCTGAGTTGCAGCACATTAGCAACACCAACCAACTCTCTGAACACCTATTGACCGATGTAGCTGTTAGTAGTCAGGTAAGTACTTCTCCAGTAAAATTTGCCATATCGGCTTATCAGACCCTGATCAACAGAACCCTGCAAGGCCTGGAAGAAGACCTGAAAATAACCAGTCATGAAGCTGAGCTAATCTGGGAATGGAGCAAGCACTATCGAACCTGGGAAGCCAACCGTAAGGTATACCTGTATCCGGAAAACTATCTCGACCCTCAACTCTTATCAGGGGCTTCGGGTCTGTACAAAAAATTTGTGGGAGACATCAATGCGGCCAAAATAAACGAAGATACCATAGAGCAAGCTTACAAAGCTTATCTCAATGATTGGGTACACTTGCAACAAATGGAGATTATAGAAGCCCGATTTGCTGAAGGAGGCGATGTGCATCCGCCTAGAGTGTATCTACTGAGTAAATCTCGCAGCGATACTACCAAAAGTTATTTGGGCATTGTACACCTCAAAAATAATGGTCAGGGAGGGTACGATTTTGTGTCGATGGATGCCTGGCAACCCATTGACGCCTTGGGGGCAGGTGCCCACCCTACAGTATGCTATGAGTTTGGGCGGATTTTTATATTTTTTCTGGAATTTTCGTCTTACCAGGATGTCAAAATAGGCTCGAATACGTATTCAGGTTTCAAAACCAGTATCAAATACACCACCCTTAACTTATCGGGTAGGTTTGAGTCACCCACCGAAATCGGTAGCATCATTTGTAGACATAAAAAAACGACCAATGATGAAAGAATTGCGCTGGATGATTTCGTTCAAGCGTTTACCAAGCCCAACGCTATTTTTGAATTTGGGGTAAAACCCACTTATCAAGGCGATAAGTTTGCCGTGTACCTGCACGCAGACCCCGACTTTCTCAAAAATGCAGGGGAAATACACCACCCCTGGTATGTACATGCCGATTTGAGTGTAACCCATGAAGCAGATACTTTACGAGAAAACCAAATACTGGTGTGGGGCAATGAAGGAAATAATCAAAACTCGAGTGCCTACACCAATGCTTTTCCTGGAAATACGGCCTTTGTTCAAGATGACAGTGACCAAACCCTCAGATTTAAAGCACCAGATGAACAGGCTTCACATCACGGAGGACCGTATAGTCGCGTTGGTGAAGGCTCCTTTTATCTGAAAAAAGCCGCATTGGCCCATTTAGGGTTGGTGTCAGGTAACACCCTTGTTGAGAACAAAGAAATCTTTATTTCTTTTTGGTTTAGGATCGATAGTTTTGACTTCGGCAATGCCAACAAAACCATATTGGCCCAGTTCACCATGAATGGAAGTATTACCAATGGTCGCTGGGAACTTACCGAGCAAGGGGACCTCTATTTTCAGGTAGATGGAAAATATGATGCCTGGTGGAAATTTAAAGAGCAATTAGAACCTGGAGTTTGGTATCATTTGGCGTATCAATTGAGCCCTACTGGTGGTACTATACATTTGCACCACGGTCCGGTACTGTATCGATTTAAAAATAATCGACTAGATAGAATCTATTTACGTTATCCAGCAGACGAATATGCCAGAAGACATGGCCTTTCGTTGAACAACCATTATTACCAGAAGTACCAATTTAATGGTGGAGACAATAAGTCGGCATATATTTTATCCAGCCATGTATCAGCATTCCACCGCTTCGATATGAATACCTCGAGCAGGGGACTACCTCATTTGGCTGATCCTGACGATGCAGCACATAATAAAGGACTGAGTTTTGACAATTTGGTGGTAAGAGCGCAAAGCAGCAAAGCCTACGATAACCTGGATTTTAGGGTACTAAAAGGCAAAAAGAAAAGTAATAAAGGGGAATGGTACCTGGAAATAAAAGTAGGAGAGCAAACCAATACCAATAACGAGAGCGAATATCAAATGATTCGCCTGACTGCTCATGTGGCCAATACCTGGGGACAGTCGCTTAATTTGCCCGCTCAAAATTTTGTCAATGTAGAAAGGCAATTCGAGCACTCCGGTCACTTTGATCACGATTTTATTCATGAGGACTCCGATCACCTGAAGTATCCGGTCGCGCTACGTCCAGCAGACGATCACATAGACTTTAACAGTGCCAATGGTATTTACTACAACGAAATTTTTATGTGGATGCCCTTGTTAGCCGCTAAACTCTACAACCAACAGGGAGAATATGCTCAAGCCCAAAAGTGGTTACGCAAAGTGTTTAATCCGTCACTTACTACTGAGCGACTCAAAGAAGGGAGTAAATTCAAAGCCCATTTATCTCCTGACCAACCCAACGACATTTACTGGCAGTATATTCGACTTTGGGCGCGTTACAATACGAGTTTGTCAGACGTATTATTCAATGATTCTTCTAGTCCCAAAGACATTAGCAAAGCTTTTGGCAATCAAGACACCGCCACTCAGGTGTACTACGAAGACCCATTTGATCCTGCAGCTATTGCTGACCTACACCCTAAGGCCTATCAGGAAATGGTCGTAAAGCAGTACGTACAAAACCTCATAGATTGGGGGGATTCACTTTACCGACAACTGACTCGCGAGAGCCTGACCGAGGCCTATATGTTTTACGAAGAAGCGTATGAATTACTGGGGCTGGATTCGCTGAACAGTAATGAAAACACTTTTCAACATGGCGAAGAGGTGACTTTGGGGAACAAGCCTCTGCATAAGCTACATCATGAAGGGAAACTATGGGAAGGACTCCAGGCCAGGGAAATTGCCTTTACCCAGGCACAATTACCGACCATAAGTCATCGTGAGACTTTGCACAGTTCGGCATACAGCCATGTGTCGGCGTTGTATTTTGGCATTGCGTCCAATCATCAAATTGATCAAGTATGGCAAACCCTGAAAAGTCGTTTCTTTAACTTACGCCATCACCTGGATATCAACGGCAACCCCTTGCACCTGCCGCTGTTCCAGCCATCCATTAGCCCAGCAAACCTGATAAGAGCCAAAGCCAACGGACAACTATCGCAAGCACTGGCTAACGGAGGAATTACTCAAGCCCCTCACCATAGGTTTTACACCCAACTGGGGCTGGCGCGAGAGTTTACCCAATTGGTGGCACGTTTTGGCGACCAACTGCTGACGGCCATCCGTGAGCATGACAATGAGCGATTAGCTAATCTATCGTTGGGACATCAAGGGGTGATTCTTCAACAAATGAAGGAGATCAAAGCGCAACAGGTAAAAGTAGCCGAAAACGATCGGGATTCGCTGGAAAAACAAATCGAGGCGACCTTATTATCCAAAGCGTTTGTCAATGGGCTTCGCCAAAGTTATATAGGTGCCTGGGAAGCTGATGCCGGTATATTTGCGGGTTTGCTGGGAGGAATGTCTGGAGGCTTAGCAGGCGCTGCTTTACTAGCCGATGGTATTTCAAGGATAGAAAGTCAAGCAAAGCAAACGCTGGAAGATTACAGCGAAAACGACAACGGGAGAAAAGTAACCCTTAATAGTACTGTAAAGGTACGGCAAGCCTTTGCTTCTTTTGCGTTGGAAAATGCCAGTTTGGTGGCCAATGCCTTAGCCGCAGGTTTACAAACAGCCGCCGCTATCAGTCATTTGGTAGCCGCGCCGCTTAGTGGAATACCCACCATCTTTGGGTTCTCTAATGGAGGTTTTAAGCCCCAAGATGTGGCCAATAGTTTAGGAACTGCTCTAGGTTCTACCGCCTTTGCCAGTCAGTTTGTGGGGAGTTCTTTGCGAGAGGTAGCTACTCACCTCATGCGTGACCAGGAATGGGAACACCAAAATGAGCAATTAGACATCCAACTCAAGCAACTGACACTGCATTACGAAAGCGTTTCGCGGCATGTAAGGATTGCCAAAATGGATCAGCAATTGAACCAAACCTACATTGACCAACACGATGAAATGATTCGCTTTTACCAAGGCAAACAAGCTGGCAAATATCAGGGTAAGTTTACCAACGAGGCACTCTATCGCTGGATGCAGGGTAAATTGACCAGCTTGTACAAACAGGCTTACGGTATGGCAGTAGACCAGGCCCTGAAAACTCAGAGTGCCCTGGAATACGAAAAAGGGCTTACCCCAGGGGCTTTGAGTGGCATGGTAGTGACCAATAGCTGGGATGCTAACCACAATGGCTTATTGGCCGCTGAGCCTTTGTTGTTGTCATTGCAACGCCTTGAGCAGCGGCATTTGGAAGAAGACAAACGCCGCATGGAGATTACAGAGGTGTTTTCTCTGGCCAAAAGGTTCCGCAATGAAGATGGCACATATGGCGAAACCCAAAAGTCAAGCTTTCACGAATATCTGGTAAGCCAACGAGGGGTAATTTCGTTTGGTTTTGGAGAAAAATCAAGTCATTATAATCCCCAAGACAAAATAGATACCCACGATTTTGACAAATATTATTCAGGACATTATTGCCGTCAAATCAAACTGGTTACCGTATCAGTACCTTCCTTATTAGGGCCCTACAAAATGTTGCATGGTACGTTGGAACAAACCAGTAATCTATTGTACACCGAACGTAACCGTAGTGAAACGAGCCAACGAACGGTCGCGGCTCCGTGTAAAAAAATAGCACTCTCTATGGCAATGGGCGAATCTGGAGTACACAGTGGCTCAGGAGGAGGAGGTTATCTGCCTTTTGAGGGCACCGGGGTAGACTCTGCCTGGGCACTTACTTTAAAGGATCTGGATACGGTGAATGTAAATGATATCATCATCACGATGCATTACACTGTTCGGGAGTAACCCTCAGACCTGACAGGTTTTAAAACCTGTCAGGTCTAACTACTTTTTATAAAAAAATGGTTCTTACGGTTTGGAGCAAAACAATCAATCAAAATAATATCAGCATACGCTGCTGGTGCGCATATGCATGCGTACCTTTTTCTAGAAGCGTTTGCAACGCGGTTTTAGGGTAACCGAAACAATAGTGAAGTTGTCTATTTTCACAGATCGCATTAAAAATGCTCGTAAAAAGGGTACTCATTACAAATGAGCACCAGCAACTTTGGCGAATACCTCAAAAACACTTCAACAACTCATTTGCTTCCAAAACCTCAAAAATATTAATCTAATGAAAACATCAAATCAATCAGGCCCTACCCTCAAACCTAGTTTACCCAGCCCCGAAGGATCGCTCAGCGGCTACGGTGGACAGTTTAAAGTGGCTGGATTTACTGGTTCGGGCGGCATTTCTTTGGGTGGTCTGGAATACCACACCAGTGCAGGTAATGGCGAACATGGTTTTGGCTTTGGGGTGGCTAGTGGAAAGGGGATCTCCCGGAGTACCCATAGAAACACCCCTACGTATGATGATGACCTTGATACTTTTGAGCTTGCAGGGCAAATGCTGGTACCTTTGCTTGAGCAGGGAAAACGAGTAATTAAATATGGCTCCCTACAGGATGAAGCGGTTGATCAACAATATTGGAAACGTCCTATTGTGCACGAAACTAAGGGCAACAATGATTATGAGGTACGCCCATACCTTCCGCAAAAAGAAAACGATCACGCGCTCATTTATTACTGGAAACGCTTATCCGGAAAATCAACTACCTTACCTTCCTCGTTTTGGGTGGTCATAAGTGCCGACAACTCCCTTTCGTTGTTTGGAGTAAACGATGTAGCTAAAGTAAGCGACCGCGACTCGAATGGCACGCTCAACCCCGAGCGAGTATGTTCCTGGCTTGCGGAGGAGCACTTAGATGCTTTGGGACATTGTACCCTTACCAAGTATGCTCAAGAAAACAAAGTAGGGGTGAATGATCACGTAGCTCCTGAAAAAAACCACGCTCATCTCAACAAAATTTACCTCGACCGGATTTGTTCGGGACATGCTACCCCTTTACCTGCTTCCTGGGTGTTAGGCAAAGCCCTGAACGATGCTTTGGCAGAACCGGATTGGTTTTTTGAGACAGTTTGGGACTACGGACAATACGATTTGAGGGACCTTACCAGGCAGGATATTTATCAACCCCATGACGCTACCCAAGGCATTACCACCTGGACCAAACGCCAGGATGCTCACTCTGACTATGCTTGTGGTTTTGAGATCCGCACCCATCGCTTGTGTCGTCGAGTGTTGACATTTCATCGCTTTCCCGAGGAGTTTGACACTGCTACGCCTTTGTTACATAGCGCCACGGCCTATATTTATAACGAATCGCCGGTGCGTACTTTATTGGTAGCGGCTCAGGAAGCGGGGTATTATTGGAATGGCAGTCGTTACGATGTCAACTATTTGCCTCCACTTGAAATGACGTATCATCATTTTGCCCCTGAGAAGCGCCCTTATCGTGAAATGCTGGTCAAAAACACCTCTGGCAACGATCAATCACTCCCCGACCTTACTGGCTTTGGGGGCAACTTTTTTACAGCCGATCTGTACGGAGAGGGCATCACTGGTTGGGTAACCAGCAATGGGCAAGAGGCTTTTTATTACCAAACCGACTGGGATGCCATCGATGGCAAGCTAGGAGGAGGTGACCCGGTATACTACAAACGAGCCGACAACCCAGTACGATTGCCGTTGGGAATGCTGAACAAAAATAATCATCATCAGTTGATGGACATAAACGGCAATGGAAGGCTGGATTATGTCACCAATTACGCTGGACAACTGGGATATTATGAAGCCCTACAAAACGAAAACGACGCTGATACAGGGCAGCCTAAAGGTGCCTGGGGCGAATTTACTCCTATTCCGCTTACGCCAACTGAACTGAGCAGACCCCAACGCTTTTGGGTAGATGTCACTGGCAATCATATTGTCGATTGTGTCATTCCGATGAGTAATGGTCAACTTCGTTATTATAAAAACAATGGACCTGTGGGGTTCGAACCGGGCCAGGAACAGCAAAATACTCCCCTTCCTTCTTCGCTGCAATCTTCAGAGGAGGTGTTTTTTGATTTTATAAATATTGCTGGAGATGGGAAACAACATTTGGTACACCTTGACAGGGAGAAGCTCAAGTACTATCCTAACCTGGGCTATGGGCAGTTTGGAGAAGCCATTGAAATAGACAACTTCCCTACATTTGCGGAGGGGGAATTTAAAACAAGTCGCATTCATTTTGCCGATTTAGATGGCACCGGTACAGCTGATTTGATTCTGGCTAAAAGTAATGGCATTGCGATTTATCCTAATCAATGCGGTAACCGTCTGGGTTCAGAAATATTCATTGCTTACCCTGACGAACAAACCTACGATGACTTACATACGCAGTTGTACTTCACCGATGTATTTGGCAATGGGCTTACCTGTATGATTTTTCAGCAAATGGGGCTCGAAGCTCGACAGTGGGTATACGATTTTAACGGAGGCGTAAAACCCTACTTACTAGCTCGCTACAACAATAACCAGGGAGCAGTAACTACTACCTCTTATCGAAGCTCGGTGCATTTTTATCTGGAAGACAAACAGCAACAAATTGAGTGGTTTACCCGAGCCCCTTTTCCAGTATGGTCTATCCATGAAGTCATCGTAGACGACGAAGTGAGTCAATCTAAACTTACCGAAACTTATCGTTACCGTCACAGCTATTACGATGGCATAGAAAAAACTTTTCGGGGCTATGGCTATGTGGAGCATACCGATGTTATTTCCAGCTACAATGACAGCAACTTACCCGAAAACTCGCCTCCTTCGAAAAGTTGTGTATGGTACCATAGTGGCAATCCTCGCCAGGGCGACATTACCAGTTTATACCAACAATTGGAATATTTTATGGCGGGGAGTCAAGGAGGCAATCTACCTGCGAATAGCGCTAAAAAAGACCTCCAGGCCCAATATCTACCCACCTACAATGCCGAATTTGGGACCGAAACTGTCACGGATGAACTTACCCGCCAAGCGCATTTACATCTGGCGGGGGCTCCCATTCGTTCCGAATTGTATGGTTTGAACCAAGAAGCCTATGCCCAAAACCCTGATAGCACTTCCTGGGAACTGTACACCTCCAGCCTGAGCAATGAAACTGTATTGTTGGTGCAACCGCTCATGGAAGCGTCTCAACCATTGCCCCTGCTCAATTATGCTTCGTTTCAGGTGCTACCTCGCGAAAACCTGGGCTATCACTATGAACGTAATCTGCACGATCCAATGGTAGGCTACACTGCGGCTATCAAATTTGATAATTATGGCCATGTATTGCAAAGTTGTACCCTACAGTATCCTCGTCGTCAGGATTACCAGGATGCTCATGTTGAAGTAAACAACGAACAACGCACCTTGAGAGCATTCACTACCCTTCATAAAATAGAAAACTTTGCAGACCCAGCCAGCGATTTAGGGGCAAGTTATGGCAATGAGCAGTTTTACCTATTGGGAGTACCCACCCGTAGCTATGCTTATTTTATAAAAAACTCGGCCGCACTAGGCTCCATTGGTACGGCTATAACCCCAAACAATGCCTTTGATGGTTATCAGGGAGCGATCTATGATTACGACACCATCAAAAATTTCATTCAATTTGTCACCATCGATAGTGCTGGAAATAGTGTTACTTTTGCTGCGGCCAACCTTGAGGTGGAACTGATGCACTGGAGCAGCCAAGAGTATTACTATGTACAGCCCAACGACAACGTGGCTGATCCAGCCCCATCTGCCTTTCTCTCTAAAAAGAATGACCTCAGTCGCCCAGGGTACCGCGGGTTTTTATTACCTAAAGGAGGCGATGGCACCGCAGAGTCGGCCTTTGATCTCACGGCCTTGGAAAATATATTGGTACAGGATGATCAGTTTTTTACTTCGTCTGAGCTTAGCAGCTTGATGTCGCTCCCCGATAAAGGGCACTATCAGAGAAAGACCCTGACCAGTACAGGAAATGCCAACGCCCAAAGTCAGGACTTTTGGGCCACCCGATCTGGTAGTTACACCTACAATGATGCTCAACAGTTTTACACTCTCCAAGAATATACTGATCCCAAAGGGAGCACTATTACCACCATCTACGATCGTTACAACCTCCTGACTATAGCGCAGACCGATGCCTTGGGGAATACGTCTAAGGTAGCCGAACTTACTGCAACTTATGCTGATAATACGCCCAAAAGAGCCGTAGATTATCAGTTGATGCAACCTTTCCGAACCTTGGACTTGAACGACAATGCCTCAGAAGTGGTATTTGATGCCCTGGGGCGGGTAATCGCTTCTTCCCATTATGGCACTACTATGCGCTGGAACGAAGAAAGCAATGTGTATGAAGAAACGAGAGAAGGTTTTGGAGAATTGTATGTATCAGATACTGCCAATAAGACCTACACTACCACGTCCCCTGCCAATGTTCAGGCAGTGATTGAGGCTCCTATGAGCCACTTGCAAATGGCGGCTAAACACACCTACTATCAGCCGTTTAGTTGGATGGGGCAGGTTTCGCTTGACGAACTGAAGGCGGCAGTATTGGATGAATCTCAAAACATGGCCTTGACCAATTGGTATCAAGCAATGCAAATGCAGGGTTTTATAGGAGAGAAAGAAGCGATCTCGAGTCGGGTGAGTGATGCATTCAAGCATCCACAGGAGCAGTACTACCTCAGTAACGTCGCTACTGGTAACCTGATGGATACCCAACGGGGAGCCAACCAAAGTGCCATTGATGCTGGCAGCTCACACCAAATATTTGAGTTTGTACCTTCCGATGAAGTGGGCTATGTGCATATTTTATCGGGCACTGGAAAATATTTGGGCTATACCGAAGGAGCTAGTTCAGGAGCCTGGATTTGGACCGTCACATCAACGCAATTGGAAAGTACCAAATGGCGGATAGAAGATGTAGGAGAAGAGGTCATTTTCCGAAACAAGTTGGACGAAGGTCTGGCCATTCAAGAAATTTCTTATGAAGATAGTATAGGCTTGAGAGTGTTTACCTACAATGCCTCAGATTCCAAACAAAGGTGGAAAAAAAGGTCGGTTTCGTTTCAAAAGCTTATGTCTGATCCATTGGATACCCTTTCTGCGAATGATTCGGAAGCTTCGTCTAGGTTTTATTTACGTAATAGAGCTACTGGTAACCTCATGGATACCCAGCAAGGAGTCAACCAAAGTACTATTGATATACACCATCAGGAACAAGAATTTGAGTTGATCCCTTCTGACGAAGAAGGTTACTTTCATATAGTATCAGGTTCGGGGAAATTCTTGGCCTATACCCAAGGGGCTGGGTCGGGAGCTTGGATTTGGCATACGTCCTCAGCCAACCTTCATTGGAATGGTACCAAATGGTCTATAGAGGAATTGGGAGACAGCCTCATCTTTCGTAATAAACTAGATGGTGGACTGGCCATTCAGGATGCTCATTATGAAGATAGTATAGGCATGCAAGTAATTACTTACAATGCCTCTGATACTAAGCAACAATGGGAAAAAATATCTATATTGCCCCACAAGCGACAGCAAACTTCATTGGATACGCTTTCCTACGCCCAGCAGCAGGAAATCCATGATTTGTTATTACGCAAAGCGGTCGTTGAAAGAACGCCTGTCCATGTGCTCACTACTGCTATAAAAGACTACCCTGATACCTCGTATGCCAGAGTAAATCGTGATCAGTTGATTGCCTTGCAAACCAATGATGAAGTACATCATCAAAATGTAGATACTTGGTTGGCCACCGCCTATGCTACTAATCCGCCTTATTTGCATGAGGAAATAAGCAATAATAACGAACAAAGTACTTATGGTATATTTACTTCAGCCATGCGTACCGCCCTGGAAAACAGCACAGATGTCAATTCATTTGTGGCCCAACTGCAGACTACGGCTATCACCTTGGGCAATGTTTTTACCAACTTTGGTGCTACCCAACAAGCGGTGTACGATTTATACCAACAAGCCCTGAATCAGCGCATCGAGCAACACTTGCAATACAGCGACGGACTGGGTAGATCGCTTCAGCGTAAGATCAAAGCCGAACCAGGGCAAGAATGCTTTATTTTTGCCAATAATCAGGTGACTACCAATACCGGAAACGCGGTACCTACCCGTTGGCTTACCCAAGGCCACGTAGCATACAACAATAAAGGAGAAGTAGTGCTTGCTTACGATCCTTATTATATAGATACTCCCGCCTTTGTGGAGAGTGAGTTACTGAAAACCCTGGGTACGAGTCCTATCAATTATTACGATGCCTTGGGAAGGGTTACTCATTCCATTACCCCCAAGGGGTATTTGATGGCACACGAGTGGACAGCCTGGGATAATACCATATGGGATGCCAACGACAGCCTGCTACTTTCCCCTTATTATGAAGTCAATCAGCAGTTCTTGGATGGTACTGCCAACCCACAATCGCAGCACGATCCGATGAAGTATTTCTTTGATTATACCGACGATAAGCTGGCAAAAATCAGTAACGGCAATGACGATGAAAAGAGCATAGCCACCTCTATCAAAGAAGCCTTGCAACAAACTCTGCGACTGGCATTTACCCCTACCAATACCGTGCATGACAACCGAGGGCTTACTTTGCGTTCCCGCCAAATGGGAAATTACATTTATAGCACGTTTATTCTAAAGCCATACACGGTGCTGGACGGAACTGGCATTAGTACTTCCTTGAATTATTTAGAAAAACTTATAAGTCTTGAGTATTTGGAAGAAAAAGCTTTGGGGGATGAGCAAAATATCACTCCAACAACGGCTCAACAGACTAAAAAGTACCCAGTTTTAGCCCAAAACGAAATCAAAAAATTGACCGATGGGTTAGACCGTAAATTTTCTTTGTTTGCTCCCTCAATCTTGGCGGTACTTTGGGCGATGCACCAAACAAATGATCAAATGAGTGGAACCCAAGAGAGCGTCACCAATGCCTTTAAGGCTAAGTTTGAGCAAATGCTGGGAATGGGGGCAGTTCCCTGGCGAAAGGAAGAATATTGGGAGCTACTCGATAAGTTAACCAGTCTTGGTTTTTTTATGTCCAGAGCATCCAACCCAAGTTCTCCCAGGTATACTTTTGACATAGCTGCGTTAGATTACCCAGTAATTGAAGACAGTGATGACAACCCACTGCTCAATTTGGTGATGATGCTGGGCTGGGCCAAAGGAGAAAAGTTTGAAACCAGTTCGTATTACGATGTGTATGGTAGGGCTACCAAAATTGCCGACCCACGCTTTACTGCGGCCAACGACTTTAAAACAAATGAAAAGGTGTATAACCTGATCACTACCTATGCTGGGGCCTTGGGAGCCGCCGTAAAATCTGATTATGCCGATGCCGGACCAAGTTGGGCCTTGTCGGATGTATTGGGAAGGCATTTGTGGAATCGTGATGCCCGTAATATAGAAACTGAAGTAGTATATGATGCTTTGCATCGCCCCACTGCGGTAAAACAACACCTACGTGCCACTGCCTCTTGGTCGGCTACTACTTCCCGTATTGCTTATGGCGAAAGCATTGCCGATGCTCAGAAGTTTAACTTTAGGGGGCAGGCCGTGCAAACCTTTACCCAAGGAGGCTGGAGTGCGACTTCGCGTGGTTTCAATATTTTGGGGCAATCTTTGGGCAACTCCCTCAGACTTACCAAAGCATTTATTCCTGATTTTGGGTATGCCGTTCCCAAACCTTGTGTAGACTTGAGCGACCTGGTGTTGGAACCCGCCCAAGTGCTGCAAAACGTGGCGCTTTCGGCAAATTTAGCCCAAGTATTACAAACCGATGTTTATGAAAACACGGCAGTATTCGATGCCACTGGTGAAATACAACGCCTGATAGATGTTGCCCAAAACATACACCTACCTCAATTTCATTTATCGGGAGGGGTGGCCCAAATGAAGGTCAATGGCATTGACTTTATGGATGAAGTGGTATACAATGCCCGTAAGCAAAAGCTTTCGGTAAAAACGAAAAATGCGGCGCAAGCATTGGTTACTCATTGCCACTACACTTATGATCCCAAAAACTATGGCCTGGTGCAAATCTATGCCTCGCATAGCGATGCAGATGTAAATCGGGTGGATGAACATGAGGTGATTTACCATAAAACGGGGGATACTCGCCAAAACCTGGTGTATACTTTTGACCCGGCGGGTAATGTAGCCGCTTTGCCATTAAGCGTATATCAAGGCCCGGATAAAGACAGTATGTTACATGCATTTAACCATGAAGTGGCCTACAAATACGACGGTTTGTATCGGTTGACTCGGGCGGACGTAGTAGCTACCTAGCTTGGTCGTTTTACAAGGGACTAAATAATCCAGACCTGACAGGTAGGTTGTTCAGAGTTGATGAATTTCTTCCCCGTATTTTTATTTTTGATCGTCAAAATATGAAAGCTGATCATTACCATTGAAAAAACAAAAGCTCGAGTAGTTAGACCGAGAAATCCTCCTTTGAAGGAGGACTAAGGAGGATGTTTAATAGCTCGTAATCAATTGGTTAGAAATTAGTTAACATCCTCCGCCGTAAACGGCACCTCCTTCAAAGGAGGAATCCCTAAATTTCCAAGAATACTTTTTGTATTTTAGAAAAGGTAGTTGAATATGTACTTTTTTAAAATTCTGAACACCCTACCTGACAGTTTACAATCCCGCAAGGCGGGGCAAAAAAACTGTCAGGTCTAAAAACTCAAAACTTTCAATCATGAATACCTATACTCAAAATTATATATATGATGCGGGCACCAATCTGTTGGCTTTACAGCACCATGATGGGCAACGAAACCGTACTCAGTACCAGCCAGTGCAGGCAAATAACAACCGCCAAACTCAATACTCCTACGATGAGGCTGGCAACCAGCTGCAAAACGACGCACTGGACGAAATGGTGTACAATGCGGATGGACAATTGTGTAAAACGGTACGCACCGACGGTGACCACACCATTACTGAGTATTATGCCTACCTCTCGCCAGGGGTACGTAGCCGTAAAGTGACCGAAATCCACGAAACCCAAGGAGGTAAATTGGTGGAGCTAAAAACGGTCGCTTATGTAGGAGGTGTAGAGTCAAGAGCCAACTATATTGGGCAGGATATGAGCTACGATGGGGAAACCGTGACAGGAGACTCTGCCAAACAAGAATGGACTACCACGCGAATTAAGGCGGGGGATCATCGATTAGGATCCATTAATAAAGACAAACTAACCGACCAAACGACCCTCTCTTTTTCATTGTCTAACCACATAGGTAGTGCCTCTTGTGAGTTAGACGAGCAAGGGCAAATCATTGGTTATGAAAGTTACTACCCTTATGGAGGTATTATAGAGACATTGACGGGTAGTTTTCAAGTGCTGGGCTACAGTGGACAAGAGCTGGATAGCACCCAGCTAAATTATTATGGTCATCGCTACTACGATGCGTCTACTGCTCGTTGGAATCGCCCGGATCCTATCCGTTTTAACAGCAAGCAATTAAACTTATATGCAATGGTAGGAGGAAATCCCGTGACTTATCGGGATTTTTGGGGATTGAATCAATTAGAAAGAGTGCTAAATGCCATCAAAGAAAAGAAGTTATTGATTGTAGGGGAACACCACAAGCATGCCAACAGTGCGATTAGAAAGTTTGGGAAAACAAAGGTATTTAGAGAACATGAGTATTATAGAGAAACAGAGACTGGTAATAAAGAGATGGGAGATGATCCTATGCTGACTTTCAAACATTTTGCCTCTCTTGCGGCAGACCCCAACCTTTACAAAACATCAGAGGGTATAGGTTTGTTGAGTAGTTACTCAATAGAACTCTCTAAACTCCTCAAACAGGCCCGGACGTATAAAACTATTACAGAGGAACAAGTGTCCCAAGTAGAACTTTTCCGAAAAAAATTCATTGGTTGGGTGGAGCAGGTTGAAAATACGGAAAACATCAATCCTAAGGCAATGGCAAAGCAATGGAAAAAACACTATGATAGTATAAAAAAACCATTGGGGAAGATAGAATCCAGTAAGAAGCTTGCCAGGAAACGATCAGAGCATATGTGGAAAATTGGGAAAAAAAGCGTAATAAAAGAGGCCACGATATGGTTCGTTGGTCAAGTACATATAGAGGATATCTTAGAAATCGCTAAAAAGGAAAAACCTCACAACGGAGTGGAAATATTCACTAAGGGACAATGGATGGAAGCCCTTTTATTAAAGAGTGGTAAAAGTGAGTCCTACATTAAGAATAAACTAAAAACCTCGAACGGATACTCCGCTGCAGCGAACGAATTATATAATGAAGCAATAAACATGTTTAGAAAAGCATCTGAGTCATCATCCCAAACTAAAGCCCCTATGACAGAAGAAGAAAAAGCACAAGTCAAAGTAATTGAAGATATAAATAAAACGGCTGCAAACCTGGCAGCCAATGCCGATATATTTTTCAAACCCCCAAAACCCCCAGTTCTAGAAAAAGGTAACCAGATAACGCTAATTGATGCAAACAACAATGAACAAAAGGGATGGGAGGTTACCAACGTGTCTGATAAAACTTATACGGTCAAAAAGGGTAATGACTCTAGGGATATATTTTCAAAAGGTTTTGGTAAAACCTGGAAACTGTAATGATGACGTACTGAGTGTTTCCAAAGTAGATTTTGTTAACTCAAGTGATGCCTTGCCCCACTTGGGTTATACACGCTCTCTTTCTCTCAACATAGAGACATACATAATCATTTGATTTAGGAAACCTACACTAGTAAAGATCGCTGAATCGGCCAGAGTATTGTAAAATCGGCTTAGAGTTTGTTGCATACACGCATTCGTATGCAACATCCCCCAAGCCTTATGATAAATGCTCCTTTTAAGGTATTGCTGGTAGACGATGACCCAGCAAACTTACAATACCTGCTACAATTGATGTTACAAAAAAAGACGCAATACACTCCTATGACCGCCGCTCATGGCAAGGCAGCGCTGGAGGTACTTGGAGAGGTTACCCCAGATTTGATTATCACCGACTGGGATATGCCCCAAATGGATGGCTTGGCCTTGATTCGTCGTATTCGGCAACAATCTGTATTGGCTCAAATTCCTATTATTGTCATTACTGGCGTAAACACCACCCCTAAAAACCTGCAACAGGCATTTGATGCTGGAGCCAATGACTACATTACCAAACCCCTTAATCCGGTAGAGCTATACGCCCGAGCCGATGCTGCTTTGCGCATGTACCAGGCCATGCAAACAATTGAACAACAACGACAAACTATAGAGGAGCAAAAAAATCGGGAATTGAGTGCCAAAATGCTGGAGATTTCGCAAAAAAACCAACTACTCGATGCCTTGCGTCGCGACGTGCACAATATGACCACCGAAGCCCAGGGCAAGATGCAAAAGCAATTGGTTCATCTGGAAAAACGGATCGAACGCAATTTGAACACCCAAAATGAATGGGAAACTTTTAAGCTCCATTTTGAACAGGTACATCCTCGGTTTTTCGACCGACTCCAACAACGTTTCCCTAAGCTTACCCTCATAGATTTGCGGCATTGTGCTTATCTCAAGATTGGGCTTTCTAACAAAGAAATTGCTCAGATTTTACACATTTCGGCACCTAGTGTAGTAAAACAACATTACCGAATCAAGAAAAAAATGGGGGTACTTGCCTCAAGTGTGTTGTTAGATGCAGTACGCCAATTTGCCTAATAAACTTCTTATTTCTTCACCATTCCTCAAGGTGGATTTAATTAGTAACCTTTCGCAGTGCTTATTTTTGGATATGATGAGTAAAACACAAGAGAAGGTTTTGGTTGCGTCAGCCTAGTTTCGGCCTTAATTTGTGGGCGTTAAGAATCTGTGAAGAGTAGCCGTGAAGAACTTTTCACCTGTTTGAGCCGAAGGCGAGCTTGAAAAGTTTAGGCGAAACGAAACAGATTTAGCCGACACAAATTACAGCCGCGGGGTTTTTGTTACTTTTTTACCTGTAGAAAAAAGTAAGACGAGAATAGCCCCTGATTCATTCAACCTTGAACATAATTTTAACTACTGTTATGTTCCCAACTACGCAAATTTTGAACCTGCAAAAAGGTCAATTAATTAGTTTTTTTGACCTGAAAAAAATTATTGGAGGATGTCCATCCGATGTCTCAAGCATTTTTGTAGAAAGGTCACAAAATTGTCATTAATTGGCTTTGAGAACATTCATTTAATGACCAACTAACATCATGCACAACATTCTAAACCTCGTATTGCCATTGATAGGGCTTTTATGCATCGCGGTAGGCGCATTTTTAGTTTACCATCAGTCCCAGCAAAATCATTTACGTTCTTTGGCCCAAAAAGCCCTTAGGCAAGACCAAGAAGCCCTGCACAATCGCTGGCTCACTACCCAAGACCAACAAACCAAGACCATTGAAACATTGGAAGAGAAAATTATTACTCAAAACCAGCAACTGGCCTCTTATTCATTGCATAAAGTGCGTAATAATCAAACCTTACAAGAGATCCGACAAGTAGTACAAGTAATTTTGCAACAAAGTGATTTTAGAAGTGCTAAAAGACATTATCAAAAATTGGATAGTCTGATAAACTTTAGCCTGAATATGGACGAAGATTGGGAAAGTTTTCTATACATTTTTGATCAGTTACACCCACAGTTTTACACTAACTTACTGGCACGTTTTCCCGAATTAAACAAAAGCGATCTGCGATTGTGTGCCTTGCTCAAGTTAAACCTTGAGACCGTAGAAATTGCTCGTTTGTTGGCCATTTCTGAGAAGAGTGTACACATGCGGTATTATCGTTTACGCAAAAAGATGGCGTTTGATTCGTCGTGTGACTTATACGACTTCCTGTTGAGCTTTGGGGTAGTAGCCTAACCTTTGATTAAAAGCATAGAACTTAAACATTAGGTTCGCAAACAGCAGGAATATTACTCACTATAAAGAACAGAGGCGATTTTGGTATATGGTTTTTATTAACCTTTACCAAGATCATCCTCTACATTCTCAACAAACCTATTATCACTTATTGGTATAATGAATTAGTCAATTTTTCACGTTTTGATTTCACTAAGGTTTTATGGGTTTCGTGAAAATCACATCGAGTTTGAGAAACCACCCTTTTACCAAACCTCCTACTTCCGCAAATCCCATTCTGTTGAATATTTACCCCTTCTCGTAAAGTCAAGGTATTTAAAAAAAATGGAAGTTCCTTTAACCTTATAGCCACTGTAACATAAGCAGGTGTTGAGCCTGTCACCTTCTAGATGTAGCATAAAACGACTATGCGTTGAGTTTAATAATTGCTAAAGATTTGCTAATTTTTAGACAGACTTGTCTGAATTAAAATTCAATCTGTATATTTGCATCATAACAATCAGAAAACATCTTAAACAAGTCTAATCGTTAAACAAAAGCTTGAATATAGATTTACTAAGCAGTTGATAACCTGACAAGTAATATTTTTTCAAACAATTTATAGACAGACTTGTCTGAATATTTAAATTTATTAAAACAAAATACAAATGGAACAAGCAACCCAGTTTAAAACAACCACAGTCAATGGACTTCAAATAGCCTATCGCGAAGCAGGCACTCCCAGCAATCCAACCATAGTGCTTTTACATGGATTTCCTTCTTCTTCGCATCAATACCGTAAAGTATTGGATCAGCTATCAGATGAGTTTCACCTGATAGCTCCTGATTATCCAGGGTTTGGGGAAAGCGACTTTCCTGCCCCCTCAGACTATGCCTATACCTTTGACAACCTCGCACTTCATGTAGAAGCATTTTTGAATCAATTGGGATTGGAAAAGTTTGCCATCATGATTCAAGATTATGGAGCGCCTATAGGGCTAAGAATCGCAAGTAAATATCCCGAAAAAATCACCGCTATCATTACCCAAAACGGCAATGCTTATGAAGAAGGCCTTGGTGATGGTTGGGCTGGTTTGCGGGTATTGTGGGCCAACCGAAATGAAGAAACCGAAGGAGCCTTATTGCCTTCTTTTTCGCTGGAAGGGCTTAAGTGGCAGTACACCCATGGCACCAGAAACCCAGAAAACGTAAACCCAGATTGCTGGAATTTAGACTTTTTGCGGATGTCGCGCCCTTACGCTCATCAAATGCACCTGGATTTGTTTTACGACTACCAAAACAACATAAAGTTGTATCCCGAATGGCAGCAGTATTTTAGAGATCACCAACCGCCTGTATTGGTAGTCTGGGGGAAAAATGACGCCTTTTTCCCTGAAAGCGGGGCTGAAGCCTTCAAAAAAGACATAAAAAATATAGATTATAATATCTTTGATACCGGGCACTTTGCTTTGGAAGAAGATGGGAACGAAATCATCGATAAAATTCGTTCGTTTATGAAAGCTATTTAGAAAATGTTAGAAAAACTAGGGGTAAAAGAACGTATCGTCGCGGTAGCCACCGACTTGTTTCACAAGCAAGGTTATGGCAGCACTGGGATAAATCAAATTATTGAAGAAGCTAAGGTGGCCAAGGCGAGTTTGTACTACCACTTTAAAACCAAGGAAGATTTGTGTGTGGCTTATCTCGAAAAACGACACATAGATTGGTGTAATGCGCACAATCAGTTTATTGTGGACAAGGAAGATAAAGTATTGGCTACTTTTGATCTATTAGTTCAGGACAATGAAGTCAATAATTACCGTGGCTGTTCTTTTATTAACCTGGTTTCTGAAATTCCTACTGAGCAAAGCCAAATACTCCGTCAGATTCAAAAGCACAAGAAATATTTGTTGCTATTTTTTCAACAACAGTTGATTGATTTTGAGGAAGATTTGGCTTTTACGGTATACTCTTTATTTGAAAACGCCATTGTAGAAAGTCAAATTTTTAAAAGCCAAGAATCGGTACATCGGCTCAAAAAAACAGTAGCTCAATTATTATCTACCTTGTCACCAAAATAGCTGTATACTCACGAGTTTATAAATACTAAAAAAGTAATTCTATACAATAAAAATGGCGGCCGCTCTAACCTTACGGCCGCCGTACCAAGAGCGGGAATCGAACCCGCGTCCTACTGATTAGCAGTCAATTGCTCTACCAACTGAGCTATAATGGTTGGTTAGCTTTGGAGACGAACTCCATCGCTAGTGTTACTCCTTGTCCATCATACCATTTGTTCTTATCTGCTACCCTTGCTCTGCCACTGAGCTACTCTCTGATACAAACAAATAAAACTAGTCAGAGAGAGGGGAATCGAACCCCTGCACTGGGTGTTTACAAACCGTTGACGGGTGCAAAAAGTAATTGAATCTTACACTACAGAGCGAAAATCTATAGCTAACGAGGCAGCGGGACGCTTTAACAAGGCATCTGCTACCCGAATGACAATAAATGTAAAACTAAGTCTATCTCTGTAGAGTAAAGTTAAGGAATATTTGGATTAGATAGAAAAGGCTCACTCCGAATCTCCTGGTTTGTGTGGTACCCTATATAAATTTACACCCCTGCATTATGAATATTACAATTATCTTGGTCATCATTGTGCTTTTATTAGGAACATTATAGGTGCAGGGTGGCATTTCAAGCGTCAAAGCCAGACCCAACAAACCTAATAAAAGCAAAACACTATTTAAGATGAAAAGACTCAAGCAAACTTTGTTAATGTTCTTATTTTTAATGAGTTCATTGACTGGCATCGCCCAAAACATTAACATCACAGGTAAGGTAATCGACCAAAATAAAGAACCACTTCTCGGAGTACAAATCATCGTCCAGGATTCCAACCCCACTCAAAGTACCACTACCGATGATGATGGTAATTTCTCTATTAATGTGCCCACAGGTGCGGTATTAACTTTTTTGTATGTAGGATTTGAAACCCAATCCATAAAAATTGATGGTACAAAAACGATCCTTTTGGTGAAAATGAAAGATAGGGGTGAATGGTCTGATGGATGGAATACTGTAACAAACATGAGGTATATACTAGGTATCAATCGGATGAATGAAAGTCAATGGGGAGAAGCCTTGGTGGGCGTAAGGTTTGCTCAATACTCTAATATGCCACTCACTATAAGATACTTATTTAGTATAGCAGCTGGAGTAGAAGTCAATGCTGAAGAAATTTCTCCCAAATTGAGCATCGGGAGACTTTCTCGTTTATTGATTACCAGCCTCAACCTAAATTATTTTCCAAAAAGAAATGCCCCTTGGACAATTACCCCTGAGGTAGGGTTAGGGTATACTTTTTTTCGCAGATTTATAAAAATTCCACTCAACCTCACTTATGGTTATCAACTTCCTTTGGCGAAAAACATAGACTGGCAAGGTAGACACCGTTTTTCGCTTTTTTTAGTATTAGGAAAACGTTGGTAGCTTAGGCTGTATCTAGTCTAGGGTGACTACCTTCTCCAAAACCCAACAGTTGCAACTCCCAAACTTCTGCCTTATTTTTAAATTGGTTATTAACCACTTACCATTAATCACTTATTGAATGTATACTAAAAAAATATACTCGGCCAAAGCCATGGCCTTGTGGACACGCTTCAGTACCTATCAGTTTATAGGCATTATTGTCGTGTGGAATGCCGCTTATTTTTTCCTCGAACTGACTTGGCTCAAAATCCCCTGGACACCACTTGCCTTGATTGGTACCGCGGTGGCTTTTGTAATTGGTTTTCAGAATAATTCGGCTTATGGGCGTATTTGGGAAGCACGTAAAATATGGGGAGGGATTGTAAATACCTCGCGAACCTTTGGTATGTATGTGCAAGACCTGATAGACAACGAAAATGCTTCTATACCATTGAGTGCCCAAGCGCTTAAAAACGAAATGAAAATCCTGGTGCATCGCCACATTGCCTGGATGACCGCCCTACGCTATTCAATGCGAGCTCCCAAACCCTGGGAAATAGCTTTGAGCGAACGCACTAATATAGAGTGGGATTTGCTTCCCCCCGAACAAGAAGGGGATTTGGAAGAAGATCTGCGTCCTTATCTCCAAGAAGAAGATTTGCAATATGTAATGAGCAAAAACAACAAACAAACTGCCATGCTATATCGCCAATCGCACCACTTGCGTCATTTGAAAGACAAAGGGCATATTTGGGAATTCTCTTTTCTGCAATTAGAAGGTCTACTGGAAGAATTATTTACCCTACAAGGCAAAAGCGAACGTATTAAAAACTTTCCTTACCCTCGTCATTTTGCTACTTTGAACCACTTCTTTATGTGGGTGTTTGTCTTGTTGCTTCCTATGGCGCTGGTTCCTCAGTTTACCGAAATCGGCCAGGAACTCAAGACTGGATTTCCAATTCTTAGTAAGTATTTTGCCTGGTTTTCTATCCCATTTTATGTAGTTGTAGCTTGGGTATTTCATACGATGGAACGGATTGGCCGCACAGGAGAAAATCCTTTTGAAGGAACAGCAAACGATGTCCCCATCTCAACCATTGCTCGAGGCATAGAAATTGATTTACGCCAAAATTTGGGAGAAGCTGCAGAAGATATTCCGGCTCAGTTTGAAGCTCGTAAACATGTTCAATTTTGACCCCTGATACTTAAAAAAGCCCATCATAACCCGGTTTGGAGCTATCCAATCGGGTTTATTTCATTATCCATATCTCCTTTGCAATAAATCTTGATAAAAAGATAACAGGGTTGACGAACATTAATCTAAAGATTTTGTTTGATATTGTAACAACTAATCACCACAAACCTTAAACAAAAGCCCATGATATCTGAATTCAACAATCGGTATGTACGTTATGAACTCCAGGAAACCCAGCAAACTCTTGTACAGCAATGGTTTTATACTGGTTACAAAAATGCACTTCATTTATTGCCTCACTTCAACGAAGTCCTTGATTTACAGAAAGCTTACCAAGCCAAGCATGTAATATTCGATTTTCGCAACTTTGCCTATCGCATCCCAGATGATTTGGTGTATTTCCTAAGAATGGATTTTATTCCTCGTTTACAAAGCCTAAAACTCGACTCCATCAAACTCATTAATAGCAACGACTTGGCGATACAGGTACAGTTTGAAAATTTATTTGCCCGTTGTAGCAACTTGGTTGTCCAATCCTGGCAATTCGCTCAACAGCCTTCCAACAATCGTGAAACCTTACTTTTTGGTTAGGTTTTGCTTTAATAAAACATATAATAGGTATCAAAAAAAAACAGTTTGCCAAACGGCAAACTGCTTTTCGATTTATTAACTCATTTTTAAATATTCTGTATTTAAGAGTGAAGTTATGTGGCATATTGTGTGTTGGTGCCTGATTAAGTGTATTTAAAGCACGCAATCAGGTAAGCTTACACAGCGCATTAACTTCTGCTAATCAAGGAGTTATTTTTCAAAAAGTCATCCCAGAAAACTGGTTTGGGATAACTTACCCTTGATTAGGGTTATCAAGACAAAAGCGTTTCCATCTTCGAGAGCACTTCTTTTTGCCTTGTTTTGGCTATAGGAATCAAATCCTCTACGCTATGAATCAAGAAAAAAGTAGCCCCTTTTTTCTTGACCACTTCGGTCACTTGCTCGAGGTTGATAATGTATGATTGATGACACCTTACCAAAGCTGGGTGCAAAGCTTGTTGCTCGAGGTTTTTCAAGGTATTTCGTATCAATTTTTTTTTGATGACATTCGCACTATCCAGGTAATGTACCGCTACATAATTATCACTGGACTTCAAAAACAGCAAATGCTGTAAGTCAAGCTTAATCCAATCTTTTTGGGTTTGCGAGGGCACTACGATTTTATGAATATCTTCATCTTGCTCCTGATTCGTATTAAAATCCTGCGTGACTTCTTTAGGCTGTTCTGCCAATGGAGTCTCTTGGCTCTCTTCAGTAATTTCCTGAAGTGCTACCAGTCCTTTTTCGCTCAGGTATTGCTTTTTAAAAACCGCTGATGGATTATGTAAATTATGATATACCAGGCCATACACGAGGTACAACTGTGCAAATAGAAAAATCATAATGACATAGTTTTCACCTTGATTTATCAGCAAGCGGTTAAGGATTACCAACACCCACACCAAGATCATTAGCAAGAATGACAAGTTGATGTGTACTATCAGTTTTTGGTCAAACTTAGGCAACCTTGCCTTTCTAAGCTCTACCAGATTGTATATCGTCATCAGAAAGCATCCTCCAAAACTGGTAGCATCACTGGCTAATTTTAAATCAATGACAAACAAATGCTCTAATACTAATCGCGATGTTGGTAGCAGTAAGATTAAAAATAGCCATAGCTTATTCCGATCTATTTTGTCTCGATTAAACCGATAATGGTAAGTAATCAAGTACAAAAGCGGGATATATGCATGCAATAAAAATGTAAAAACTTTAATATCTTCTAGTAACCGAGTAAGCCAATTATACAATAGCTTCGTCATAATTAACAAAGCATAATGTAGCCCCAGCATAAACAGGAATACCCCTAGTAGGTTTAAACCAATGTTTTTATTCTTCTTACTGGTGAGGTAATAAAGGCCCGCAAACAGTAAAACGGAGGCATTGGATACTTCAATTAATAAATTAAAATATTCCATATATAATAATAGATCGTGAGCCAAATACGCTTTTAGACGCATTGCTCGCAGGTAATAGCTTCCCCCTCTGGGTCGCAGCTATCCCCAATCTTTTAAAAATCTGTAATCAGTAATTTCAATTATAGTCCTATTACTATACTAATGGTAGGACGAGCGATAAAAGCAAACATTAATGAATTCGCTTGTTTAAGTTGGTGATCAGAGAACTTCCAACGGGCAGAACAGGCAGGAAATAATGGTTGAGAAAGTTTTAACCCACCATTAACTACTGCAATAAATACACAGATAGACCTTAAAGCCTTATCTTATACAGTGTTTTCGGACGTTTGTGGGCGAGGTATAAGGTACACCTCCATTGGCTAGGCGTTGTTGTATAATTTTTCATGGTTTTTGTTATTGTATGGTTGTATATGGTTATTTTTTCTTGGTTTAACAGGCGTATAAATTATTGCCAAAATGTAAGCTTGTACAGCTTTTTATATAACGTCTATTGTTACCTGTCAAAGGTTGCACCTGTACGTTGATGAACATAACGAAATACGAAGTAAACCCTCTTGAATCCTAAATAGCTGCTTTTTTTGGGATGTTTGCCCCTTTATTTGGGATATTTGAATATCAATTTTGTCATTTAAAATTTTATTCTTTTGTAGTTATCTGCTTTTTTTTGGAAAGGTAGGAGCGAATCAAATGACAAAGGCAGTTTTTACAATAAAATACCCAAAGTATCATTTGTGTTCATTCAATGATTACTTGTCAAACGTTCCGTATTTTTAATCCCCCAAAAAGCTTTTTGTCGTGTATAAATATGGTGATCGGTGAGATTAACTTGCGAGATTATGTCTATTGTAGTACTTTGAAGCCACCTATTAAACTGAAGAATCTGCATGGTATTTACTGAAATAGCCAAGTTGTTGATTGATGCTGGATTAGTACAAGGTTTTTTTCTGGCTTTTTTGGTGCTGTATAAGAAGAAAAACAACCCTGCAAACCGAATTCTGGCGAGTTTGCTCATAGTTTTTGCCGTTGCTATAGCCCATGCTTCATTTGCTGGGCCTCATCTACGCAATGTTATACGCACACCGCTCGAAATCAAAGAGCCTTTTGTAATGCTGGTGGCTCCTTTGGTTTGGATGTATGTCAATAGTATTGCAGGCAAAGGTGCGCTATCCTGGGGTAAAGGATTGCTACATTTTTTACCTTTTGTGGTTTTTGCTTTATTCACCTTGCCTTTTATCATACATCGTAATGATTTCAATCCTGATCATATCATATTTCATAACACTACCTTATTTACCTTTATTGCCTGGTGCTTTATCATTGTTCAGTTTTCGTTTTACCTGGTCAGAATCCAACGTTTGGTTCGTTCACATAGTCAACAGGTAGCCAGTGAGCTATCAAATACCGAAGCGGTAGACCTGCAATGGGTTAAAGTATTTATGCTTATTTTTGTGTTATTCTATGCCTTCGTATTGTTTACAACCTTTGCCCAAATTCATTTGACTAAACTGCCATATTTTAACTACGCTGTAGGCCTTCTTTATACCTTTTCGGCGTTTTTAATAGGCTATCGTGGACTTTTTCAAAGAGACGTGTTTTTTGTTCCCTACCAACCTCCTACCCCTCTCTCTGTTAAAACCTCTCCTACTACCAAAACTACGGCAGCACCTCCGCCAGTAACCAACACCCCTTCCGAAAAAGAGCTATTTGCTCGAGTCCAGGAGTATATGGATAAGCATAAGCCTTACCTTAATACCGACCTCTCGCTTACCGAACTGGCCCGACAGCTCAAGCTGAACCGTAACCAATTGTCTCATCTAATCAATGTAAATACCAATGAAAACTTTTACACTTTTGTAAATACTTACCGGGTAGAGGAAGTAAAACAATTGTTGGCCAGTCCTCAACACCAACATTACACCATACTCACCCTTGCTTACGAAGCAGGTTTCTCATCTAAATCATCTTTTAACAGGATTTTCAAAAATATCACAGGTAGCACCCCTTCGGAATACCAATCGTCTATTCACAATAAATAATACGCACAATAGAGCATTACCAGGACGTTCCCAAGTCCTAACTTACCCTTTGGCACCACAACTTGTAGTCCCAAGCTACCCATTGCCCCTTTTCTTCTTCTGTTTCCCAATAAGTTTGTACCAATCAACCCTGGCTCATTTGGTTCTTTTTTATGATTAAATCTAAATCATTACAAAAAATGGAAAAACAGACATTTATAGAGGTACAAAACGTTCGTAAAGCATTTCATACTCCCACCCACACCGTTGAGGTGCTCAAAGGTGTTAGTTTGCAAATCGCCCAAGGGCAATTTATTGGCATTGTGGGTAAATCTGGAAGTGGTAAATCTACCTTGCTCAATATGTTGACCGCCATAGATCAACCCACCTCGGGCAATGTATTAATCGGAGGCACCTATATCAATCAATTCAATGAATCGGAAGCTGCTAAATGGCGAGGCAAAAATGTGGGCATTGTATTTCAATTCTTTCAGTTGCTCCCTACGCTCACGGTGATAGAAAATATCATGCTTCCTATGGATTTTTTGAATGTAATCCCCCGACAACAACGTAAAACTCGTGCTCAAACCTTGCTCAAGCAGGTAGCTATGCAACCCCATGCCCATAAATTTCCTTCAGCTCTTTCGGGAGGAGAACAGCAACGAGTAGCCATCGCCAGAGCACTTGCCAATGACCCTGAACTCATTGTAGCCGATGAACCCACTGGAAATTTAGATTCCGAAACCAGTAAAAAGATACGCAATATCTTTAACGACTTAGTCAAGCAGGGCAAAACTGTATTGATGGTTACCCATGACGATGTATCGGGCTTAAACTTCGACCAAATCATTACCATAGAAGATGGGGAAATCGTTTCGGCTTCCATTCCAGTAACCCAAAGCTAAATATACCACCAGATAACCTCTTTATCTACGCTCAATAACTGTATCAATGATTCAATTCAAAAAAGCTTTGAACGATTTGTGGTTGTACAAATCACGTTCATTTATTGTCATATTTGCCATTGTACTCGGCGTAGCCGGATTAGGCACTGTTATTACCGCCTTTGCTATCTTAAAATCCGATTTAAATGCCAATTTTCTAAATACCAACCCAGCAAGCGCTACCCTGGTCACCAAGGAAAGCTTATCCCCTAAACTGGTACAAAAAATAACACAACAACCTTCCATAGAAGTAGCAGAACTACGCAAAACCGTGGCTGGACGCGTGCAAGTAAGGCCCAACAAATGGATTCCATTGCTACTTTTTGTGGTCAATGACTTTACGCAAATGCGTGTTGCCACTTTTAAGCTACAAAGTGGGCACCTACCTGGCTTGGGTGAAATGCTGATCGAGCGTGATTCAGATCGTTTTCTCAGAGAAAAACAAAAAAGGCATATAAGTATACGTCTCAAAGGGGACAAACGACAAACCTTAGCCATTGTAGGAAAGGTACATGATCCTGGGCAGGCACCTGCCCGTATGGAACACCTGGTATATGGCTATATATCTACTGCTACCTATGCCCAACTTACCAATACCAAACAGCCTCGCCTCAATGTGTTGCAAATAAGGGTGGCTCAAAACACTGACAATAAAACGCATATTCGCCAGGTTGCTGCTGAGCTAAATAATTTTCTTGCTCAAAATGGTAAAACCATGATCCAAACCTATATTCCTGAGCCTAATGAGCACCCTCATCAATGGCAGGTTAATGCATTACTTCTACTGATAGGAGGTATTGGCTTGTTGGCTTTTGTCCTCAGCAGTGTATTGGTGGCCAATATTGTATCGTTTTTGGTGGGTCAACAAATACGACAAATAGGTGTAATGAAGGCCATTGGAGCCTCCAAATATCAGGTCATGCGGCTTTACTACCTGGTAGTGTTCATTTTAGCAGTCATCGCGTTGGTTTTTGCTATACCACTCAGTACTGCTGCTGGCAAATCATTTAGTCAATTTACTGCCACACAGCTTAACTTCAATATTTTTACCCAAACCACCCCTTATTGGGTTTATTTGGTGCTAATAGGGATAGGGCTACTATTTCCTTTGCTGGTGGCTACCATACCCATTATCAAAGGTACTCGCTTGAGCGTAAGACAAGCTATCCATCATTATGGACTAAATAATCAAGCTATGAAAACGCCTCTTTTTGTTGATCAATGGCTGCGTTTGTCATCCATTACGCGACTAGCTTTACGCAATACTTTTAGGCAAAAGTGGCGTCCAATACTTACAATAGCTACTCTCGCCTTGGGCTTTGCCTTGTATATGGTCTCGCTCAATGTACGGCAATCACTCCATTATTTGATTGATAGCTCAGCTGCCTCAAAAAACTACGATCTTACTTACCGACTAGGCGAATGGCATAACCGCGATACGCTTACTCAACCTCTGCAAAACGTTGAGCACATCAAAAAAATCACCTATTGGAAAACCACCCGAGCTAAAATACAGCTTGACGACCAAACTATGAGTAATTCCATTCGCCTGATGGTTCCTAAAGCCAAAGACTCTACCTTACAACTACAAATAGTAGAGGGTAATTGGCTAAATAATCAAACGTCTAACCAATTAGTCATCAACGGCAGGTTACAATTGCTTTTTCCTCATTTGCGGGTAGGACGTAAAGTTAAATTAATGCTCAATGGACAAGTTACAGACTTCGTGATTACAGGATTGGTCAAGGAGTTTAACAGCGAGACCATGTATATTTCAGAAGCCACCTACAGCCAACTATTTGGCAAGCAAAGCCTGGTTAATCAAGCCTTTATAGCCGTAAAAAATCCTCCAAAAGAAAACTCTGGTGGTTTTTGGAAATGGATACAGCATTTGCATAGCAATGCTCCAGGTACCCACCATCAAGCTTCCGATTTATCAAAATTAAGTCAGCAAATAGAGCAGCGTTGGCAAGCAGCTGGTATCGAAGTAGTAAGAGCTTCGGTCAAAAAAGCAGAACTAGGGATGGTAAAAGCGCACCTGAACATCTTGACATTTATGGTATTGGCTGGGGCTATCCTGGCACTGGCTGTAGGCGGTCTTAGTTTGGTGCTCACAATCAATCTGAATATAGTAGAGCGTACTCGCGAAATGGGAGTCATGCGTGCCATTGGGGCATCTGTAAAACATTTATTCAAAATGTTATGGGTGGAAAACTTGCTCTTGGGTAGTATAAGTATTGTTATTGGCGCTTTATTATCATTTCCGTTGGGAGTCGTGATTACCAGTTTTTTAGGAAACCTTATGTTCGAAACTCCTCTCGACTATAAAATATCCTTCTCAGGCTCCTTCTCATCTATCATTATCATGTTAGTCTTTGTTCGGCTTGCGCTTGCCCTGCCACGTCGTAGCTTGCGCAAAACAAGTTTAAGAAAAGCATTGGTTTGGGAGTAGTATAACAAAAGGTTGAGAGCAGAAGCATTTTCTCAACCTTTTTAGCTAATCTAACGATATTCTTTGGGGGTAACTCCATACTGTTTTTTAAAGCATCGGTTAAAATAAGATATATCATTAAAACCAGCCATGAAGGCAATTTCGTCTATACGTCCACTATTTTGTTTAATCAAGGCTGCCGCTCTTTTAAGCTTTATTTGGCGAATAAACTCTGTGGTTGATAAATCAGTCAATGCTTTGAGTTTTTTATGCAAATTGGAGCGGCTCATCCCCATTTCCTGACAAAAAGTGGTTACATCAAATGTAGGATTGCTCATTTGTTCTTCTACTACAGCCAAGGCTTTTTGTAAAAACACTTCGTCCATAGAGTTGGTCACAATCGCTGCAGGCTCTATGGCCACTTGTGCTTGAGTAAGCTGTTGTTTGAGAAGTTCTCTTAACTTGTTACGTTGATCGAGGCGATTTTTCACCCTGAGTAATAGCTCTTTGGGGCTAAATGGTTTGGTGAGATAATCATCACTTCCGATTTCCAGTCCAGCTATTTTGCTCTCAAAAGAAGCCTTGGCAGTAAGCAAGATAATAGGGATGTGGCTCGTTAAGGGATTTTGTTTCAGCGTACTTACCATTTCTAAACCATCGATTTGGGGCATCATTACATCACTTACAATCAAGTCTGGAACAACCTTGGTCGCTTGGTCAATACCTTCAGCCCCGTGAGCAGCTTCTACCACATGATAGGTTGGCATTAATTCCGCACAAAGAAATTTACGCAATTCTTCATTGTCTTCCACCACTAATACGGTATTCTGTTCACGAACACTAGCTTCTGGCACTATAGGCGAAGCGTCTAATGAAACAACTGGTGGCTCGTGCGTTTGTCCAGATACACTATCTTCTACTAAGCCAATGCTTTCTTTAGGTTCTGTCCAAGGTAGGCGAACAAAGAAAGTAGTTCCTTCATTAGGCACACTACTGGCTTTTATTTGGCCTTCGTGTAATTCTACCAGTTCTTTTACCAATGCAAGCCCAATACCAGTTCCAGCATGACTACGGGTAGACGAACCATCTACTTGATAAAACCGATCAAAGATGTGTGGTAATGCTTTTTCAGGAATTCCAATTCCGGTATCCTTAATTGCTACCTCAATGCGTTTATCTTCCAACATTTGCAATGTGACAGTAACAGTTCCTCCCGCTGGGGTAAACTTAAAGGCGTTTGACAATAAATTAAAACAGACCTTTTCTAGCTTATCATGATCATAACTGCTTAAGACTTCTTGCACGGGTAACTCTAGCTTCAACGCAATGTTTTTTTGCTGTGCCATCGGCTCAAAAGATTGCACAATGTGCTGTAAAAATAGATTAAGGTTTCCTGTGCGGTACTGCAGCGTCATTTTACCATTCTCTAGCTTCGAGAAATCCAACAATTGGTTGATCAATCGTAACAAGCGCTGTGCATTGGTAATAACCGAACGGAAATAAGTCTGTGCTTCTGGCTCTTTGATACTGTTGTGTAACTTCTCGGCTGGCCCCAGAATAAGCGCCAAAGGAGTTCTAAACTCATGAGATACATTGGAAAAAAAATGGGACTTAAGGCGATCCATTTCGAGTAGTTTTTCGGCCTGAGAAACAATTTCTTCTTTTTGCTGCTGGAGTTCCTGGGTACGTTTGTTTACCAATATCTCCAGTTTAGCTTTTTCTTTCTCTAGCTTACGCGAACGCCATCTAAGCGCGGCATAAAAAACCCCACCTAAAGTAACCAGATACAAAGCAATGGCCCACCAGGTCATCCAAAAAGGCGGGGTAATTCTGAAAGTAAGTTCTTGAGGAGTAGACCACGAACTGTTAAATTTTTTAGCCCTTACTTCAAAAGTATATCCTCCAGGCGGGATGCGGTTAAACTCCACAAAACGTTGTTGAGTATTTTGCCAAGCCATCCCATTCACACGATATTGATACTTGACCCCTTCGGCGTAGGCATAAGTAGGTACATCAAAAAAAATCCTCAAACAAGTTCGATAAGAAACCTTTAGGTTATCAGGCAAAGCACATGGGTTTTTATCGAGTTCGAGCTTGGCCCAAAGAACCGAAGGCGGCGTTACATCGGGTGGTAGTTGATTTACGTCTAGTACTGAAATTCCCCGGCTGGTGCCAATCCAAAGTTGTTTTTTACGATCCAAAAACAAGCTATTGATATCTGAAGCGATCAGCCCTGTACGGTGATTGTAATTACGAAATCGCTGGCCGTCAAAGCAGGAAAGCCCCTTTGAGGTACCTATCCATAGTAGGCCATTATGGTCTATTAATAATTGGGTGCAATTGTTTGAAATAAGGCCATCTCTGGTACTGTAGTTCTTAAATATGCCATCTTTATAAAAACTTAACCCCTCTTTAGTTCCAATCCATAACCCTCCCTGTTTTTCTGGCAATACTACATTAATCAGATTACTCATCAAGCCATGGGCTGTTGTCAAGGAGTCTTTCACAGACATTGGTATACTCTCACTATCTTGCTTCCAGTGAATGGCACTATCCAATACAAACAACCCCTTATTGGTAGCTGCCCAGTGTTTGCCCTTATATTCAAATACTTGTTGGATAATTTGTTGTTCTTTTAATTTATAAAAAGCCCATTTTCGTTGCTTGTCAATATTTTTATAATCGTTGACTGTTATTTGATGGTCATGCCAAAACCAAAACCGTTGCTGGCTATCCAAATACCCCTGAGTAGATAAGGTATCGCTATAAATCTGGCGTGCCCCCCCTTTTTGAGCAATCTTAGCAAGGTAATTCCCCCCTTTTTTCTTGGTTTCTAATGTGAAATTGACAAGTGCCTGGTCCTGTTGGTCATTTAATAATTGATGCACCTCGTAAGACTCATTGCCTGCAAATATCTGTTGGCGAAAAAACCGTCTGTTTTTATAAAGAAATAAACCATTGATGGTTCCTACATATAAATTCCCAGCTTTGTCCTCGGTAAAGTTTTTTACAAATACATTAGAAAGCCCATTGGATTGATTGTAATTCCGAAAAGGTGACCAGGACATGCAATACACGCCATCTCCATTGGTCGTAATCCATAAGTTATCTTCTTGATCCACTTTTAAATCCACTGGTAACACCTTTAATCCCAATCTCTTTTTGAGATCTATTAGCTCCCCTGTCACTGGATCGTAGCTATAAAGTCCTCTGGATTTTAAATCGACTTCGTTAGTCAAAAAATACAACTTACCAGTACTTGTAGCTTCAATGCTGTATATTTTTTCTGGAGGTAATCCCTCGCTAATTGTCTTGGCGTTACCTTGTTGATCTATGATAATGATCTTGCCTTGTGCCCCTAGGCAATACACTCCTTTGGAAGGCTCTGACATGTGATAGATGGTATCATTTTGAACAATATTTGGATAGAAAGGCGTAAAGTGAGTGTCATTTTTATGCTCCCAAATTCCAGAAAATGCACCAAAATATAAAGCCTTTCCTCCTTGGGTCAAATAAGTTTGAGAATACAATACATACTTCAACCGTTTCATTTTTTTATTACCATACACCAACGTAGAATCTTGGGTAAACACAAAGACTTTTTTTCCAGAAGCCTGGGTAGATTTCCAGCGATTGGCCGATTTGGTATAGGTATAGGTGATGTATTTTTTATCCGAGAGGATCAATTTCTTCCCTCGGATAGTAATATACCCTACCCTAAATAATGGATTTTCTAACTTTGGAGTATAGATAGAATCATTTTTCAGGTAATTCACTCCTCCTTTCCAGGTACCTATCCATAGCGTGCCATCTGCGGCTTCAGCCAGGTCAATCACATAGTTACTGAGCAATCCTTGGCTACTCCTGTAAGTCTTAAATTGCCTGCCATCGTAGCGTACCAAGCCATCATCGGTTCCAATCCAAATGTAGCCTTTTTGATCTTGAATAAGATTGTAAGTGATATTATGAGGAAGGCCATTATCGGTAGTGTAATGTGTTACATTCAATAAGCTTTGCGCCTGAATACCCGACTCGTGCCATAAAAGTATTCCTATTAGCAGGGTAATAGTGGTTATAATCCGCATGTATTCGATGTATTTATCCAGCCATTGCCAATTTATACTGGTAGTTATGTTTAGTTAGTGTTGTTCTTGTACGAACAGGTGTATAAATAGTAAAGAAAAACGTTTGAGCGAGTAGGTTGTTTCAAAAGATGAGATTATTTCCTCAAAAAGGTTGCTAAATGATGTGTTCGCCAGTTTTGTAGTGGTGCTATAAAAAAAATGCCTCCACACCTAGCCTATGTGTGGAGGCGAAGCTTTGGCAGGATTCGAACCTGCGAATCTATAAAGAGACGGTTTCTCAGACCGTTGCGTTTAGCCACTCCGCAACAAAGCAACTCGCGATTGCGAGAATAACATACTTTCCGCTATACCTATTACATTTACCAGAGACCTTTGCTCTGCCACTGAGCTACGCCCCAGGATAGTAACGAGATTAATTGCTGGGGCGAGGGGAATCGAACCCCTGCACTAGGCTTTTATAACAGGCACTGCTTCAGTTGTTAGTTAAGTCTTACACTATGAAGCGAAACACTCAGGCTTAACCATCTACTCCTCTACAATTGGTTATCAGTTGGGGAGGATAGATTTTATGACAATAATTTTAAATCTAAATCTAGCTTCAATACCAAAGTTAAGAAACTTTGACAAGAAGCCTAACACTTGCCTTACTTTCTGGCTCTGTGGTTATTTTTCTAAAATACGTAATTTATGAATCCAATCGATTTGTTAAAATTTGTGTGTTTGCTCCAAAAACTTACCTCTATTTATTTCTTTATTACAAAACAAAATTAGTTAAATACAATAAAATCAATTTTATAACAAAATATTAATATCCCAATATAACCTTTCTGATTTAGCTACGTTTTCTATAAAAAAATTTAGTTTCTGAACAATCAGGCAACATTTTCGATTAGAAACTAAAAACTACGTATACTCAAATAATATTACAACAACACACAATAGTTATATATTTTCCTGTAATTTTACAACGTTTTAGCGCCTGGTGCGTATAAGGCAAATTTTTACCTAAAAATCAGGATACAAACAATCAAAGTTATGAAGTACGAGATCAGAATCTTCGCTAAAGACCGCAGTAAAATCATCGAATTCGTTGATCAAAGCGGCAATCAAAACTTAAGGTTTATGCCTACCGAGTGGGAAGATATGTATTACGCTATGGGTTCGGTGATCGATGACGAAGCCGAGAAAAAAGAAGAGTCGGGCAAAGTAGTAGCTATCATTGAAGTAAAAGAAATTGATTTTGATGAGGTAATGGACCGTATGGTAGATGACCTTACACCTAGTTTGACTCAAGCACTGGACAACGGCCAGGAACAAACCGTTTTTAGAATTGCCGCTTAATTATAACTTATCAATAAATCAAAGGGGAACTCGTCAAATCACGGGTTCCTTTTTTTGTGTCCTTACTCCTTACAACCATATCCTGCCAGACTGGTCCCTCATTCTAATGGTTTTACCAACCAATTAAATCCCCAAGAAGAAAAAAACATAAATTTATATTCCTCAAAATCAGCACATTATAAAAAAAGTTGTAAAAAATCGCCTGAAAAAACTCCACTGTGGCATACTTCTTTAGTATATGCCACCAAGTATAAATTAGTAGACGTATGCAAAGATTTGTATTGATCTATGCAGGTTATTTTAGCAAGACTCAGGCTTGTGGGTATATCAATGCCTGGTGAGAGTAAGCCGTGCTGACCCCACAGGAAGAAATCACTCTGGTATTTTTCCCTGGCAACAGTATATCGTGTGCTGCTGCTAACTCACAAGCTTTGGAGGATTGTCAATCTTATAAAATACAAAACCCAAATAATGCCATAAGTATTGTTTGGGTTTTTTCTTTATACCAATCCCCTTCTTAGATTTTTTTACCTGTTTTTATATCATTTTTGCTTTTATTATGAATATTTATTCACTTTACTTGCATAATGAATAAATGTTCACTATAATTGCATCGTGAGAGTTAAAGATGAGCGCAAAATAGAAGTGATTTATCAGGCTACACTTCAATTAACTCAGGAAGTAGGGATTGCCGGAATAACCGTGGCCAAAATTGCCAAAAAAGCCAATTTAGCCACCGGAACGGTATATATATACTTCAAAAACAAAGAAGAGTTGATTAATCAGCTGTATTTGCACCTGAAACAACAAAGTACTCAGGATTTATTCCAGGGGGTAGATTTGAAAGATCCGTTCAAAGTTTGCTTTAAAAAGCTATGGATCAACTCATTGCAAAGTAAAATCACTCATTTTAAAGAGTCGGTGTTTATGGAGCAATACTACCACTCTCCCTATATCACGGTAGAAACCCGGCAAATGGCTTCTAGTCAAATGCTACCTTTTTTGGAATTGCTGGAAAGAGGAAAAAAAGAACTGGTAATTAAGCCAATTGACAATGCGCTATTGATGGCTATCACCTATGGGTTTATTCGGCAATTGTCGTATACCCACATAGAACAAAAGCTGGTGTTATCACAGGATATCATTGAAACTGCCTTTCAAATGAACTGGGATGCATTAAAAGCTTAAATTTTTTTGAACTTAAAATGAATAAATATTCACTTTCAAATCCACACTAAAAAACAATATCATATGAAAACAGTATTGATCACCGGAACATCTTCAGGAATTGGTAAAGCAGCTGTAAAACATTTTCAACAAAATGGCTGGCAAGTAGCCGCTACTATGCGTCGCCCCGAAAACGAGACCGAATTAGGCCAATTAGAAAATGTAAAGCTTTATGCCCTGGATGTAACCAGTAACGAATCAGTTAAAAATGCCATTCAAAGTACTATCAATGACTTTGGAGGACTGGATGTAATCGTAAACAATGCCGGATATGGTTTGGCTGGTCCTTTTGAGACTGCTACTGAAGAGCAAATTGCTCGTCAATACGATACCAACCTATTTGGTGTAATGCGTGTAACCCGTGAAGCATTGCCTTATTTTAGAGAGCAAAAGTCAGGAATGTTTATCAATATCACTTCTATTGGTGGTTTGATTACCCTCCCTTTCAACTCTTTGTACCACGGTACCAAATGGGCTTTAGAAGGTTTTACTGAGTCACTAGGTTATGAGGTGGAACCATTTGGCATCAAAGTACGCTTGGTAGAGCCAGGTGGCGTACGTACCGATTTTGCTGGCCGCTCTTTAGTAATGACTATGGAACCTAATGAGCAAAACGCTTACAGTGAAACCCTACAAAAGGTATTTGCTGCCTTCATGAATCCTGAAAGACAACAAGATTATTCTACTGGTGAGCAAATTGCTGAGGTAATTTATGAAGCAGCTACCAGCGAAAGTAATCAATTGAGATACATTGCCGGCGAAGATGCCAAACAATTTTGGGCTGGCCGTCAAAGTATGAAGGTAGAAGACTTTAATAATATGATCAAAGATAATTTAGGCTTGGGCAAAGGAGTAGAAGCTTAAGGCATACGTAAAAAAGAATTTTGAAGGTTGATTAACGAATATCAGATCATGAAGGAATGCTGATTCCACACAGGAATTTTAGTAGATGTTAGGGTTATTTGAACACATAACATTTGTGAAACAGCACCAATTTCATTGTACTAGATTTGTGTCATTCAAAATCCATTAGTTTTCTCACCCATTTTTTTAAAAAGGAGCCATGTTTTAGCATCGCTCCTTTTTTGTTAGGCATAGGCTAAACAAACGTAAAAAATCTGTTAAATAAAAAATGTAGGTACATCTTTCGTAAGGAAGTATTTACTTTTGTTTAGAAGGTGCTTATGCAACTTCTGAGAACAATTTTTAAACTAGAGTAACTTTAAAACCCATGAAGTTAAAAAACATTCTATCTGTATTTAGTCTGGTAGCGGTACTTTTCATTACTGATTTAGCAACTGCTCAGAAAAAAATGAGTAAGCTAGACAAAAGCCCTCTAGACATGGCTTATTTCCCTCGCCGTGGTGCAAAACAAATACGCGTGATTTATAGCCGTCCTGCTTTGAATGGCCGTGCTGTATTTGGTGAAGGAAGTAAATTGGCTCCTTTCGGTAAAAAATGGCGTACTGGTGCCAACGAAACCACCGAAATCATGTTTACTCGCGATGTAACATTTGGTGGCAAGCAAGTAAAAGCTGGAACTTACAGTTTGTATACCATTCCAGGAAAAGACAAATGGACTGTGATTTTGAACTCTAAGTTGGGTACCTGGGGTGCGTATCAGCACGATGAAAGCAAAGACGTAGCTAAAGTAGAAGGTTCTGTAAAAAGCAATGCTAACAACAACCTTGAAAACTTTTCTATCCGTATTGCCGCAAAAGATGGTAAAGCTTCTGCCTTGGTAATGGGATGGGGTAAAACTCGCGTAAGAGTGCCTATTTCTTACTAATTTCAGAAAAATCATAAAGAAACCAAAAGCTCGCCAATGGCGGGCTTTTGTTGCTTCAGAGGCTTCAATGTACCTTTTTAAGGCAAAGTCTCGTATATTTAAGCAAGTGATCAAACAAATAAAATTATGTCATACCTCGTTCTAGTTCTCTTAACTTTATTTGCAGCACTTTACCTGTTTGTGGTACTTCGCTTGATTTATGACATCATCATTTTGCCCATCTGGGAGATTCTCAAACATATTAACATTCCTAAAAGAGTCTCGCAGAAAAAAGCATCTTCCTTTGTAGCTAATGTTCCTCAGGAGCAGGTAATTGTAGACCCTTTACTGCCTCATAAAATCAATGACCTACAAAAGGTTTTAGAATGTTCACAAGAGAAATATAATAGGTTAGAGCACCCAATAGAAGAATCTAATAGCCAAAATCAAATGTTTGTCTATGATATATACCTGGATAAATTATATGCATTAAAAACCGAAGTAGATCACCACGGAAAAAGCTATGATCAATACAAAAGTGATTTTTATCAGCTTATCAAGCATTCTTCTAACAATATGCTACATGACGATTCGGCCATTGCACTAGATAATATTTTACAAGTGTTACAAAAGACCAGAAGAAGCATAGAAGGCACGATTATTCAAATACATCAAAAGATAGAAACACTTGAAAAACAACAGCTTAAGAAAACATATCAAGAAATAATATCAGAATTTAACAAAAACACAGTTAAAACGTCTGTTTGGGCTTCTTATAGTACGCCAGAAGATGAGGTATTTTGGAATAACTATGAGCAAATGATTGCTAAGATGAAATACCTCCGCAACTTCACTATTCAAATGGCTAGTTAGTCTAGTCATTCATTTTTTAATTTTTCTTCTACCAATCAGTAGACTTTTACCGCCTCAGAGGCTTCAATGCACCTTTTTTAGACAAAGTCTCGTATATTTAAGAAAACTTAGTAGATCAAACTTATACCATCATGATAACTCTTATCCTCTTTTTCGTCTTTGTGACGTCGACTTTAGTGTACGAATATCGCAAAGGCCCCACTCCTTCCAGTGCTTTTTACATAGCGCTTTATATTACTGGACTTATCGTTGCGGCCATGTTTACCTCTTTAGGCATCATGAGCTCATATTATTTTACTTATATGGTATTGCTTCCTGTGCCAAGTGCAATTACTGCGTTTGTTATTATCAAAATTGGAAGTGCGCTGAAATCTACTACCAGTTCCCGTAAAAAGGCGGTGGCGAAAGTAAAACAGGCTCCTATCACAAAGCAACGCATATTACATCATCGGCCTCAAACCATTAGCCGAAGTTTGACGCATTTTTCTCAAGAAGCATCTCTGTGGAGATTATACGCTCAACAGAACGAAGAGGCTTTTTGGAATCAATACGAGCAAATACTTACCGAAAAGAAGCAAGAACGTATTGTTACTATTCAGTTAGCGGGCTAACAAGCCATTCCTTGAATTTATGTTCTATAAAGGTTTGAAAAACGTCCCTTTGCCCTGTCTTTTTGGAAAAGGCTCTTACTTTAAATAAAATTAAATAAAGAACTCACCTCGACTTTTAACAATACAAAACCGAGGTGAGTTTAAATTGATCAGACGAATAAAACAATGGGTATTCTCTTAATATTTTTTGTGGTTTGTACCTTGGTATTGATCGTTGAAAATAACAACAATCAGCCTTCTACCCTGTATATATACATTCCCTTCTACATTACAGGTATTATACTTATTTCTTTGTTAGCATTTTTGGGAATAATCAACCCTTACTATGTCGTAGTTATGGTGCTTATGCCTCTTCCCAATATATTGGTAGTGGCCGCCATTTTACACATTTGGGATGCCATAGCAAAAACTTATAAGACTTCCTCTCAATCGGTAAAGCCTGATTCCTCCAACCAGGCAATAACGTCTGATGAGTATCTTACCCAAGCTCGCTCGTTAATGGAGAAAGCAGAGGATTTAAAAAAGATAGCCACTTCTTTGAAACGTGAATATCAACGTTTGAAAAAGCTCGCACCTTCCAAGTTGTCACAAGGCAACCGACAAGCTTTGGCCACTTATTACAAGACCCATACCCAAGATATTAAGCATTTATTAGTACATGTTGGTTATTGTGATAAGGTACAGGTTCAGTATCAGGTTGAATTAGAGCAAATCATTCGCTTTTCACCTAAGTATCATCCTGAGTTTGATCAAACCGAGGTAATTCTTAAGAATACTTTGCATTCGTTCAAAAGTCTCGAGCAAGACTTAACAGATTGGCTCGATCAAACACAACAAAAGAAAGACACTTTGAATCAGCAATGTCAGTGGGATGCCTATGAACAAAAAACAAAAGCATTTACTGAGCAGAAAAAGCAGGTAATTGCTACACAAAAGGCCTACAATAAAGTAAAAATTCAGCTACAGACATCCAGGCAACACCTTGGAAAAGATCAAGGCTTGAATACGAAAAAACCCGTAGATTTAGATAATTTGGCCGCTTATCTGCAATTACAAAAAAACTCCCTGGTACTTGGCAAGCTGCAGGATTTGCAAACAAAAGCCCTGCAACTAAAACAAAGGCTACAAAAAGAGAAACAAACGCTGCGAGCACAAGGTACCCAAGTAGATGAGCAATGGCTTGAATATCAAAAACTATATAAGGATAAAACAGGTGACCTGGCGCTCTGGGCTTCTTACAACGAGCAAAATGAGGAGGCTTTTTGGGGCTATTATGAATATGTTATTACCCAAATAAAAAACACACGCACTGCCGCTATTCAAAAAGCTGGCTCATAAGTGTTTATGCGACTAAAACAGGCTCTTTTAGTGAATCTTTTCAGGCTAAATATCGTATATTTAAGTAAAGAATAAACTACGATCAAACTTATAAAATTATGGCGCTCTCTATCATCATTATAGTTGGTATTCTACTGACATGCATTGGCCTCTATGATGCACTGAAGGACGATTACGAGAATTTTTCTCCACTCTTCTGGATTCTCAACTTAACTGCCCAGGTAATTATTATGAATTTTGTGACAAGCTCCCCTGCTCACACCATATCGAGTACGCTTAATTTTATAGCGATGCCACTTGCTATGTGGGTTGTGGTGCTTGCCTGCATACTTGGTCACGTTATTCAATATTTCATATCAGATGATACTATTCAGGCTAACCTAGACGATGTGGCAGATATTCGAGATAATATTTTACGAAAAATTACTCAACCATATCGTTACATAAAGCAGCCATTAAGTATTTTATATTCTTGGGTTTTAAATCTTTTGAGAGCATTCAGGCCACCTTCTCCTCACAATTTTCCACGTCAGGTCAAGGCTCAACCAGTGGTTAAGCATACAATACACTCTCAAAGTCCAGTTGTCCAATTAAAAGATGTCCAGTTATTAAAACGCTTGGTTAAGAAGTCATTTGACCGTTTTAAAAAGCAACATAAAAGCTATAATCATCAACTGAAAAATAATGCTGCTACTCAAAATACCTGGGTAGATGTATTTGTTGAAAGTCACATATGGATGCAACAATTAGATCCATTTTTTAATGAAATTGAGAGTTATCACCAGCAAAGCAATCAACTCTGGGCAACCGTTGAGACGTTTCGAGGCATTTCAAGATTGAATCGCTTGATTTTACGACGTGCTTTAAGAACAATTGGTAAACTGGTAACTCGCTTTAATCAATCGTTGACTGAAGCCAATGAAATATCTAGAAAGCAGGCCAATGACGCTATACAAAAAGATTTGGGAGAAGTACACCAGTTCAAGATAGAGTTGTTGACTCAAAAGCAGGTACAATTTCATAAGCTTCAGGAGCAGTATCAGCAAATGAAGAAAACATTGGAACAACAAATAACCACTCCTTGGCAAAAGTTAAAAAACGTGCTCCAAAATCCATTTGAAGCAGTGTTTTGGTTATTTGGCAATCAAGAAACCTTGAGTCAAACATTAGAGCAATTGCAAGCACAGGTAAAAGCTCTAAAACAACAGGTTACTCAACAAGTGCAAGAATTAGAGCAACTTAAGGATCAAATTTCGAGGGTTGGACAGAACTATCAAGAAGCCTCTCAAACCAATGGAAAAGCACTCTCTATTTGGGTAGCTTATGATTTGCTAAATACTGATGATTTTTGGGATAAATATGAAGGTTTCATAAATCAGATGAAGCCAAAACAACAGGCGATGATTCAACACGCCAGTTAAGTTTATTGATCATATAAACTCAATAATTTTTAGATCAAAACTCGTTAAGGGGGATTACCTTTCTAGTCATTTCCCCCTTTTTTTTATATATTAAAGTTGAAAATTTAATACTATACACAATGATTATCATCGTAGCAGCCCTTACCACTTATTTCCTGATCTTTTACAACCTTTTGGATCGACGAGCCAAAGTCAAGGACAATTGCATCTATTTTATTGCCGCGTTGTTTGTATCTTATTCGGTGGCTACCATCGCATTTACCAACACCTATTGGGTGAACCATTTTGTGGAATTATATACTGCAGGGATTCTGGCAATTTCTGTCCTCATTATTATCAAAAATCGCCCAACGGTTCAAGAACAAGCAATCCAGGTTAATCCTGATGACTCTCTAGCTACGGTAAACTATAAGGTAATAGAACTCAATAAACATTGCCAGCGGATTAGTTCCTGGTTGCAAAACATCAAGCACCAACAAGTATTGATTTGGCAAAACCCTCAGACTAGTCATCTACAAAATATTCGTAAGTTGGAAAGGGAATTAGCTTCTATAGAGCAACAAATTACCCACCTCACTGAGGCAAATCAGCAAGCTGTACAAATGATATCTGCACGGTTAGATGCTGATGTTCAATATCCTACATTATGCCAACAGCTCAAAAATAATCTTAATAAGCTGCCACAGTTCCAAAAAAAACTCAAACAACTTAAACATTTGGTACACCTTGTAAAAGATCATGTACTTCACCTGTTAAACGCCCAAAAGTTATCTGATAAAGCCATCGCTGCTATAGAACGCATTGCTCAAAAAGGGCAAAAACTTTGGAATACTTATGATGATTTGAGTGAAGAGCATTTTTGGAAAAAATACAACCAACTTATAGCTCAAACTAAGCAGGTACAAGGAGTTTAGGTAGTTAGGTGAATGAAGATATTACATATTGCCAAAGATTGGCCTTGAAAATCACAGAAGATTTCTACACGCTTGATATCGAAGCGGTAGAAAAACTCTTACATACAAACTTTGATTATATGCGATTGTTTCTCAACAATCAGTTTGAGTTTGGTTGCATTGATCGCAATGTATGTGTGCTCAAAACTGAAGTAGCACAAGAAGTTAGACTTCGGAAGATTTCAGAAGAAATTGAAGTACTCACACGCAAACTCAAGCACCCTATTTACTGGTTCCCTTTTTATTTTTCAAAGAAGAAAAAATTAAAATCAAGGCTTCAAGATTTAAACGAATCAGTTTCCTATATCAGGCAACACCTGGAACCAACTCTTATCAGGGGAAAATTAAAAAGTACTAAATTGGGGCTTGCCAATATTTTTGCTCACCTGTTTGATTTCAAAAATCAGGAAAGTGTGTTTCTTGAGGCCATAGAAAAGTATTACCAACAGAAAATAGAGAATACGCTTGGAGGTGACTTCTTCTCTCAATAAAACTTATTTCTTAAATGAACACATCCTTTTCTCCAGCATTGGTACTACAAATTCTAGAAGATTGCTCTCAACTGTCCTTGCCAGAAGTAAAGCGATTATTCTATACCCGTTTCTCATACACTCTCCTATTCCTAAATGACTTGAAGCAACTAGAAGAAATATATCAGTTAATTCAATTAATTCATAAAAACATTGCCGAAGAAAAAAAGGAACAACAACATTGGGCTGAACTCAGTAAAAAAGTTACTCGCCTCAACATTAAATTAAAAAGTCCATTATACAGATTACTTACTCCCAAAAGAGAACGTCAAATACTTGCTCAAATTCGCACAAAGTATCAGGCCGAAATCAGGGATATTGCAGCAAAACACTCTCTTGAGAATTTTTCTCAATCTTCTTCAAATAAAATATGCCTTCTGGTAGATAAACTAGAAGCATTCTTTGAAATTCATAACCCTCTGGGAGGTGCAAGTAAAGTATTCTTTTCAATCAACCCACACAAACTCCAGGAGCAGGTGATATATAAAATTGTTCAGGATTTTTTTGAGTAAAGTCATATCCCAACTTTGTCCCAATAAAATCACATTATTTCTTTAAACTTTGCCTATAAAAAATATACAATATTGATCTTTAGTAGCACTCCTTTGTGCTCCCCATTTTTTTTCTCATTTTTAGGCCTTATCATCAAAACTAATTTCAATACAATTATCCATAAAATGCAATGAAAATTTTAAAGTTCGGAGGGACATCCGTGGGTAGCGCAGAAAGCATCCAACAAGTCAAAGACATTGTTGCCCAATATCAGCAACAAGGACAAAAAATCGCCATAGTGGTTTCGGCCCTTAAAGGTACCACCAACACATTGGTAGACATGGGACAAAAAGCCCGAACCAATGATACCACTTATGAAACATTGCTCACCCAAACAGAAAACCATCATTACGATGTCATCCGAACATTGATTCCGGTAGCAGTACAAAGCAAATTGCTATCGGGTATCAAAGTATTATTCAACGAGATCGCAGAATTGTTGCAAGGCATTGCATTACTTAAAGAATGCTCCCCTCGTACATTAGATACTTTACTGAGTTTTGGCGAACGTATGTCTTCGCTCATTTTAGCCGAATACCTGCAAATTTCAGGCATTCAGGCACAGCAAACCGATGCCCGTGAATTGATCGTAACCAATGATCAATACAACAAAGCCAAGGTAGATTTTGAAGCCACTAACCTTAAAGTAAGAACAGCGCTTTCAGAACTAGAGTCTGTACCTGTCATTACTGGTTTCATTGCTGCTACCCCTGATGGAGAAACAACTACTCTAGGACGAGGTGGTTCCGATTATACTGCTGCAATTATTGGGGCAGCCTTGCATGCGCAAGAAATAGAAATTTGGACAGACGTAGACGGGATGATGACTGCTGACCCCAGGGTAGTAAAGAAAGCTTTCTCTTTGACTCAATTGTCTTATGAAGAGGCCATGGAACTTTCACACTTTGGAGCTAAGATTATCTACCCTCCTACCTTACAGCCCGCAATTTCACATAATATTCCTTTGCGTATCAAAAATACTTTCAATCCTACTTTTGAAGGCACTTTAATAGGTCAAACAACCTCAGCAGAAGGTTTTCCAGTAAAAGGAATTTCTTCCATTGAGCGTGTTGCCCTTTTGCGAGTAAGTGGTAGTGGTATGGTAGGGGTTCCAGGAGTTTCTTCTCGCTTGTTTGGTGCACTGGCTCAACACCAAATCAACGTGATATTAATCTCGCAAGCCTCTTCTGAACACTCTATTTGTTTTGCAATAGCACCCGAGGATGCTCGCGAAGCCAAAGAAGTAATAGAAGCTGCTTTTGCTTTTGAGATTCAATCTAAAAAAATTGATAAAGTACTCATTGAAAGCGACTTGTCAATTGTGGCCATCATAGGGGAACGCATGCGGCAAATGCCAGGTATTGCGGGAAACCTGTATATGGCTTTGGGCAATAACGGAATCAATGTAGTAGCCGTAGCTCAGGGATCGTCAGAATTGAACGTATCTACTGTAATCAATCATAAAGATTTATCAAAAGCACTCAATGCATTACATGAAGCATTCTTTTTGTCAGGTACTCAAACCATCCATGTATTCTTGTTAGGAGCTGGACTCATAGGTAATACTTTGCTACAACAGCTGCGTCAACAAAAAGAGTATTTGCTTCAGGAACAACGCGTCAATATCAATCTGGTAGCATTGGCCAATTCTAAAAAAATGCGCTTTGATGAAGATGGTTTGGATATCAATCAAGATAAGGACACTTTGTTAGCTGAAGGAGAAACTTCGGATGTGAGTCAATTCATCACCCATATGAAGGCGCTAAACTTGCCTAATAGCATTTTTGTGGATTGTACCGCCAGTAATATTGCCATCGATTACTATGAAGATATTCTCAATGCTAGTATTTCTATTGCCACTCCTAACAAGATTGCCAACTCGGGTAGTTTTGCTCAATACCAGCGTCTCAAACAAGCAGCACTCATTCATGGAGTTAAGTTTTTGTATGAAACCAATGTAGGGGCTGGTTTGCCTGTAATTAATACCCTGAAGGATTTACAAAATAGTGGCGATAAAATCCATAAAATAGAAGGTGTATTGTCGGGTACACTGTCATATATCTTCAATACTTTTGATGGTAGCACACCTTTTAGCGAAGTTGTAAAAGAAGCCAAAGCCAAGGGATTCACTGAACCTGATCCACGCGATGACTTGAATGGAATGGATGTCGCCCGCAAAATTCTCATTTTAGCCCGAGAGGTAGGCTGGCCACTTGAGCCTGATCAAGTACAGGTAGAGAATATTCTCCCTGAAAGTTGCTTATCGGCCAATTCGGTAGACGAATTCTTTATAGCTCTGGAACAGTCTAATGATGTTTTTCAACAAAAAATTAAGGAAGCCCAGCAAGCAGGTAAAAAACTTTGCTTTATCGCTCAACTTGATAATGGAGAGGCTAAAGTAAAATTGGAAGCAGTGGATCAAAGTCATCCTTTTTATACATTGAGGGGCAGCGATAACATGATCGCTTTTACAACTGAGCGTTACAAGAATCAACCCTTGGTAATTCGTGGTCCAGGTGCAGGTGCAGATGTAACTGCCGCTGGTGTATTTGCCGAGGTGATTAGTGTACGTCGTTTTCTTGGACAAAGCAGTTCTAAGTTTAACCTAAAATCTCCTCAAAATAGCTAGACCATGGGTAAAAAAATAAAAGTATTTGCCCCAGCTACTGTAGCCAATGTAGCTTGCGGATTCGATGTATTGGGGTTTGCGGTAGATAACCCAGGTGATGAACTCATTGTAGAAATGACCGATCGTCCTGGTATCCAGATCGTAGAGATTACGGGAGATGAAGGCAGGTTGCCTCGTACTGCTGAAGCCAATACAGCAGGAGTAGCCATTCAACAATTAATCACACAAGTGGCCTATACTGGTGGAGTCAAGATTTGGCTCCACAAGAAAATGCCTATGGGCAGTGGCTTGGGGTCCAGTGCGGCTAGTGCCGCAGCAGGCGCCTTTGCCATGAACGAATTATTGGGTAGACCTTTTGCCACTGAAGATTTGGTTCCTTTTGCAATGGAAGGCGAACGCTTGGCTTGTGGTACTGCTCATGCCGACAATGTAGCTCCTGCCTTATTGGGCGGATTTGTATTGATTAGAAGTTATGATCCTCTGGACATTATACCAATCGAAACTCCTAAGGAGTTGATAGCTACCGTGATCTATCCTCAAATAGAAGTAGCCACCAAAGATGCCCGGCAAATTCTTCAAAAGAAAGTACCACTAACAGATGCCATTACTCAATGGGGTAATGTGGCTGGTTTGGTTACAGGGTTACTGAAATCTGACTATGCTCTTATTGGACGTTCGTTACAAGATGTAATCATTGAGCCAGTACGTTCACTGCTTATTCCAGGGTTTCAGGATGTAAAAGCAGCTGCATTGGAGACTGGTGCACTTGGCTGTGCAATTTCAGGCTCTGGCCCCTCGCTCTTTTCATTATCTCAGGATGAAGATACTGCCCATAAAGTGGCGGAAGTGCAACAAGCAGCTTTCTTAAAATTAGGCATCGAGAGTAATACTTATGTGTCACCTGTAAACCAAAACGGGCCGATTGTAATTGGCTAACTAATCATTAGAACAGAATCATGCAATTATATAGTACTAAAAAACAAAGCGAGGAAGTAAGCTTTCAACAAGCCCTGTTTCAGGGCTTACCTCCTGACAATGGCTTGTATGTACCTGGTAATATCCCTAAACTTCCCCAGCGCTTTTTTGATAATATAGAAAATTTATCGCTCACAGAAATAGCACTTGAGGTAAGCGATGCACTTATTGGTGATGAAATCTCACGAGAAGATTTAAAAACCTGCATAGAAACTGCGGTAAACTTCGATGCCCCAGTAGTAAAGCTTACTGATCGCATCTTTGTACAGGAATTGTTTCACGGGCCTACATTGGCTTTTAAGGACTTTGGCGCCCGATTTATGGCACAAATGATGGGTTATTGGTTGGCGAAATCTCCCCAGAGTCAGACAAATCCTATTCATATTTTGGTAGCCACCTCGGGAGATACAGGAGGAGCTGTGGCCCAAGGATTCTATAAAGTACCTGGCATACAAGTGGTAGTATTGTACCCTAAAGGTAAAGTAAGCCCTATTCAGGAAAAGCAATTTACTACTCTAGGCGAGAATGTAACCGCAGTAGCCATTGAAGGTACTTTTGACGATTGTCAAAAGCTAGTAAAGCAAGCTTTTTTGGATCAAGATCTACAACAAGCCAAAGCGCTTTCTTCTGCTAACTCAATCAATATTAGCCGTTTATTGCCCCAGTCATTTTACTATTTTTATGCTTATAGTCGCCTTAAGCATTTGCAAAAAAAGTTAGTGTTTACAGTACCCAGTGGCAATTTAGGCAACCTATGTGGGGGATTATTGGCTCAACAAATGGGATTGCCCATTGCTGGTTTTGTGGCTGCTACCAACCGAAACAATGTTTTTCCTACTTTTTTGGCCAATGGTAGTTTTGCCCCACATCCATCTTTTGCAACCTTGTCCAATGCGATGGATGTAGGAAACCCAAGTAATTTTGTCCGCATCATAGAATGGTTGGGAGAAGATTACCAGAGTTTTAAGGATAAAATATGGGGGAAATATTATTCAGATAAGGAAACGGTGGAAACAATACAGCAGGTTTTTCAAAAAACAGACTATACACTTGATCCTCATAGCGCCATTGGTTTTAGAGCCACTGAAGAATTTTTGACTAGTCAGTCTGAAGATACCATTGGAGTGTTTTTATCTACGGCACATCCAGCAAAGTTTGTAGATGTAGTAGAAAAAGCCATTGGTCAGTCTGTAGATATTCCTACAAGGCTTCAGCAAGCCATTGATCAACCTTCAAAAGCGATTACACTTAGTACTGATTTTGAAGGCTTTAAATCTTATCTATTGGGTCATTAATAGTAAGGCTATTCCTCTTCTTTATTTTTTTTCTTTACAGGCTGTAGCTTTACCTGTACAGGTACCTTAGGTTTAGCAATTCCTTTTTTAGCGGGTTGTTGCTTTGCCAGGGAATCTTTAGTATTGTGCTCATCCATCAATGCTTTAGCTTTGGCTGCTACTTGTTCGTAAATGTCTTTCATATGAAGCATTTCTTTAAAGTAGTAGTCATAGCTTTTATAATAAGTAGCACTGTCTACTTTATGTTTTTGAAGAATGGCTTTCTGCGCATTTAGGTAGGCTACCTGCATAGAATCACGAGAGCCAAATCGTACTGATTCTATTTTAGATTCCATCACATGTATATCCAGTAGAATATTCACCATTTTTTCTTTAGGAACCATGCCCTCGGGAATACTTTTTTTGGTACCACAACTTGCCAAAAACAAGCTAAGAATTACGAAAAAAAACAGGTGTTTTGAATTCATAGAATCATCAGGTTTGTATCTTTATACAAAAAAAGGCTTTATCTTTTGATTGATAAAGCCTATTCGTAAGTTTTTATAAGTTTGCTACTGAACTACTGGATTTGTAGAATACATTTCTGCTAATTTTTCTACTACGTAGTCTACTTCTTCGGCAGTATTGTAACGGCTAAAAGAAAAGCGTACTGCTCCTCGATCCTTTGGACGATTGAGCGCCCGCAATACGTGTGACCCTACATCGGAACCACTGGAACAGGCACTTCCTGCAGATGCCGAAATTTGATTAATATCCAAGTTAAACACCAACATATCGCCTCCTTCGTGAGAAGGTAAGCAAACGTTGAGCACTGTATATAAACTCTTATCTAAATTGGCGCTTTCACCATTGAAATCTACTCCTACTATTTTTTGCTTCAATTGCTCAATCATTCGAGATTTTAGCTGCTCAATGGCAGTGCGATGCTCTGCCATTTCTTGGTATGCCAATTCAAGCGCAGTAGCCAGACCTATGATACCATACAAGTTTTCGGTACCTCCACGCATATTTCTTTCTTGAGCTCCTCCATGAATCATTGGCTGAATTTTAGAGCTTGCATTTACATATAAAAACCCAATACCTTTTGGCCCGTGGAATTTGTGCGCAGAACCTACTAAAAAATCCACATTTAACTTTTGCAAATCGTGTACATAATGCCCCATGGTTTGTACTGTATCTGAATGATACAATGCATCATGCTCTTTGCAGATTTCGCCAATACGCTCCATGTCCGATAGATTTCCTATCTCGTTGTTACCGTGCATGATAGACACCAAAGAGCGAGGGTTATTCTTTAATAACTCCTGTAAATGGTCATAATCCAGGTTCCCTTTGTCATCTATATTGAGTTTGCTCAATTTTATTTTACCTGCTTTTTCTAAATGTTCCAGTGTATGCAATACTGCATGATGCTCCAGCGGAGAAGTAATAGCGTGTGTCAATCCAAAAGTATCTACGCTACGAGTAATGGCAAAATTGTCAGCCTCAGTTCCTCCTGAGGTGAAAAATATTTCTGAAGGCGATGTATTTAGTAGTTCTGCTACTTTTTTTCGTGCCTTTTCTAAGGCTGATTTGGTTTTTCTTCCGTGAGTGTGAATAGAAGATGGATTTCCAAAATGTTCTTTCATGTAGGGCAACATAGCGTCCAACACTTCGGGCGCTAATGGTGTAGTTGCAGCATTATCAAAATATACGCTCATACTCATATCACAAAATCTTATTTTATCCTAGAATATACGTGTGTTGTTTTGTTGAAACATTTTAAGTTTTCAATTACCTGAAGTAGCAAAATTACAGATATTTTTTGGAGAATTTTGGGAAATGGGAGGTAAAAACACATTCCATAAATCAATTTTTGCTTTCTTGGATTCTTACAGGATAAAGTTTTTTAATCTTTTCCTGGTTAGGCAAGGGTAGTTCTCTCAGAGGTTTCCCATACTTTTCTATAGCCTTTTCATTTCGCACAACATTATATATTCTCTGAATCTCATTATGCAAACTTATATATGCTTTGTAGCTTGTTCCTCGATGTGTTTTTAAATCCAGACAATGAGTATTGAGCTTAGATGCAATAAAACCTTTAAGTTTGCTCTCTAGTTTAGGTAAGTTGATTTTCTCTTGTTCCCAATAAATCTCATTTTCAGAATTCATTAATATTTGTACCTTTTTAAAACCAACATATACCGTATCGCTTTTTTGTGGCGGAAGCACAATAGGTAGGGCTTTTTGTGGTAAACTCATTTCTTTAGCTATTATACGCAATACCAACGATTTGTAGAGAAAGTGCTCAAAGCCTTCTTGTTTTATAATATACTTCATTTCAGATGCGATAGTAGCTGATGTTATACCATACAATGATGTTTTTTCTCTTTCCTCTATGGCCGATTGTAAGCGAAAAAGTTTAGAATTGGTTAAGTTCTCATAATCAGTTTGCAGGAGTTTTTTACTACAAGCTAAACTATATTCATTGCTACTGAGCTCTATTTGATCTAAACTAGCCTTCTTAAAATAATCATACATCACATCATAATCGTATTTATGAGGAACTTCTCCATATGCTTCTATTTGATCAACAAAATCAAAGTAGCCCTGCCCAGAAGCGCTTTTCAGTACTTTTTGCTGGATTAAAAACCTTTCAAGAGAATCAAGTTTTGCCCTTAAATTCACACTTTTTTGCTGGTAGGTGGCTTCTATGCAATCCATTAGTTTATCTTCAATTGTTTTTTCAGGCTTACACCGACAAAAAACGACCAAACCAAAGGCTACGATAAATATTCTCCAGTTGCTCATATGATTTACTCTAGCAAAAAACCCAGCCTAATCAGGCTGGGTTCTCATTATACTAATATCTATATTGTTTCAGTCCTAAGAATCACTCTTGGCTGTTACAATTTCACGAATGTCGTCAATGATTTTATTCGCCAGGTTATCTGCAGTAGACATTGTCTCAGCCTCTGCATAAATACGAATAATAGGTTCGGTATTCGATTTACGTAGGTGTACCCACGAATCTTCAAATTCAATCTTTACTCCATCAATCGTGATTACATTATGCGCTTTATACTTTTCCTGAATATCCTTCAGGATCGCATCAGTGTCAATCTCGGGAGTCAATGAAATCTTATTCTTAGAAATCTGATACTTAGGGTACTTGCCTCTTAGACGAGTCATTGGCATATCACTTTTAGCCAAATAAGTCAAAAACAAGGCAATACCAACCAAAGCGTCCCGGCCGTAGTGCAATTCAGGATAAATAATGCCCCCATTGCCTTCTCCGCCAATCACTGCATTGATTTCCTTCATCTTGGTCACCACATTTACCTCTCCTACCGCAGATGAAGCATAAGTTTGCTCTGCTTTTTCGGTCAATTCTTTCAATGCCTTGGTAGAAGAAAGGTTAGATACGGTGGCTCCTGGAGTATTTTGTAAAATATAATCTGCTACAGCTACCAGTGTAAACTCTTCGCCAAACATAGCTCCATCTTCACAAATTAGAGCCAAACGGTCTACGTCAGGGTCTACTACAATACCCAAGTCATAACCGCCATTTTCAAGTTCGCGCGAAATATCTCTTAAATTTTCTGGAATAGGTTCAGGGTTGTGTGGAAACTGACCATTGGGTTCGCAATACATTGCGTTGATTTCTTTTACCCCTAAGGTGTGCAACAACATTGGTACAGCAATACCTCCAGTAGAATTTACACAATCTAAGGTAATTCTAAAATTCTTTGCAGCAATGGCCTCTTTATCTACTAGAGGTAGTTCCAGAATCGCTTCAATGTGCTTTTGAATATAACCTCGGTCAACTGAATATTCACCAATCTTTTTGGTTTCTACAAACTCAAAGTCTTCTTGATCAGCAATTTCCAGAATCTTTTCGCCGTCCGCCGCAGAAATAAATTCTCCTTTATGATTCAACAACTTAAGCGCATTCCATTGAATTGGGTTATGACTTGCCGTAATAACAATACCTCCACCAGCTTCTTCCATTACCACAGCCATTTCTACTGTAGGTGTAGTAGATAGTTCAAGGTCAACGATATCTATCCCAAGTGCTTGCAAAGTTGAAGCTGCCAGCTTGGTAATCATTTCTCCGGATGGGCGGGCATCACGTCCGATTACTACTTTATGCTTGTCAGTATTATCTTTGAGCCAGGTACCATAAGCTGCCGCAAACTTGACCACATCCAATGGGCTTAACGTATCTCCAGGTTTACCTCCAAGAGTACCTCTAATACCTGAGATTGATTTGATAAGTGTCATTTACCAGAATTTGAATTAAAAAAGATAATGGAGGGATTCGTTAGTTGGTTGAACTTTATCAAAAACACCTCCAGCTCGTATCACAACAGGCTTTGTTATATTTATAAAAAAAGGAGGTATCTACCATATTGCGAGTAAATACACTCCATTATTACTCTATTATATAGCTGCCAATTTTTGATCATCTTTGGCATCTGTTTCACAGCTTCCCACTGGCTTGCCACATACACCGCATTCAACGCCATTTTTCAACAATAGTGGGTTTTGAGAAGCACAGGTACCTTTGATTTCTTTACCTCTGATAAGCAATCCTATGCTCATCAATACTGCAAATAAAATCATTACACCAATAGCTAATATAACTGTCATAGTATTTGAATTTACTTTTATTATTGAATCATTTCTTTCTAGAACAACAAGAATTTATCATCAGGTGTTCATTCAAAGAACTTCATCTGTGCTTTTTGTAAATAAGCCAAAATCTTAGCTAATGCAAAACTACTACTTTATTCAGTAATATAAGGATTTTTTCAAAAAAAATCCCCTAAAAAACCTCTTAACACCTTACTAGCCAAAGTGTTACATTAACATTTGAGCAATTTCTTCTCCTAAGGTAGATCCCAGTGCCACTCCCATTCCATTTAATCTGGTGCCTACTATTACATTATTGGAAGCAGGCTGTAAAATAGGAGTTTTTCCCTGATTACCAAAAGCCATAATTCCGGCCCAGGTGTGTGCAATTTTAAATGTTTGATGAGGAAGAATTAAATCACTAAGTTTTTTGGTTAAATCCTGAGTAATTAGCTCATTTAATCCAAATTCAGTTGTCGTTTCAGCTGTTTTGTCCAGATTTCTTCCTCCTCCAAAGATTACACGCTCTCCAAAGTTTCGGAAATAATAATATCCTTCATCAAAATGATAGGTTCCTTTGAAGGGTAAACCAGCAATGGGTTCAGTTACTACTACAATTCCTCTGCCTGGTTGAATATCCAAATCAGGTAACAGTTTACGGGTAAAACCGTTGGTGCAAACGGCTACTTTTTTAGCTTTAAACACTACTTCTGATTCTGATACGTGTCCCTTAGCACTTACCATTACTTGATTTTGGCCATCTTCTATAGTTTGCACTTCGCAACCATTCATCACTTTTACCCCAAGCCTGGTCGTATAATCTAACAAAGCCTGCATCATGTCACCTGTATGAATCTGAAACTCAAAAGGGGTAAATATCAAATGAGCAATCTGATTGGTATCAAACCCTAATTCGGCAATTTTTTGGGTAGGTAGCTGCTCAAAAACTTTTTTCTCAAATATAGGCCTCAAAAGCTCATTGATAGTATCTATATTCGATAAAGCTCGTTGATTGAGTGTTGTGTACTTTTCATCATTTAATAATAGCTCGGTTCCACCGAAGTTTTTTCGCCCAATAGCATCCGCACCTAGTCTTTTTTCTAGTTTATGGAGTCCTTCCCAACGACGTGTAACTAACTGAACCACTTCCTCCTCTCCCATAGTATCTATATCGCTCAAAAGCTCAGTTACACTACCAAAACAACCAAATCCGGCATTTTTGGTACTGGCTCCAGTGGGAAAAATTCCACGCTCTAATACTAATACAGAAGCCTGAGGGTTATTCTCTTTTATGCAGGCTGCGGTAGATAATCCCACAATGCCACTGCCTACAATAAGGTAATCGTAATTTATAAATGATTGCTGTTCCCAAAAACTCAACATATAATATGTGCTTTGTTTTTAATAAAGTTAGAAGTAATTTCTACTCAATTAGTTATAAAATATTCACAAAAGACCTGATTTATTAAAAACACCTAAAACATTCTATTCAATAAAGCATTGACTATCAAGCATTTACATTTGTTGTTTCATATTCTTTTGTTAAAACAAAGTGATTTTTTTCAGTTTTTAAACCAATCGGTATATTTTTGTGTTTTGGTTTTAGTTTAATTGTGAGGCAAGTCTATGAAAAAAGCAGAAAAGACAAAAAAGCTAATCATAGAAAAATCAGCTCAACTATTCAATCGTAGAGGATACGCAGGTACTTCTATGCAAGATATTGCTCAGGAAGCCGGTGTAACCAAAGGTAGTATTTATGGGCACAACTTTCGTGACAAAGAAGAAATAGCCATGGCAGCATTTGATCATAATGTACAAATGCTATTTGGGGAATTATGGAAAGGTATAGCCAGAGAATCGTCAGCTAAGGCTAAATTTGCGTTTTATTGTGATTTTCACCGAAAACACTATAAAAAGATACTTGACTATGGGGGTTGTCCAGTACTCAATTGTGCAATTGATTCTGATGATACTCACGAAAAACTTAACCAAAAAGTCCGAAAATTATTACTAAACTGGGAGGACAGGCTCTCTGAAATCATTCAACTAGGCATTGCACAAGAAGAGTTTAAAAAAGAAGTAGATGCCATTTATTATGCGAACCTCTTCATATCTTTGATCGAGGGTAGTATTATGCTGGCTAAAACGCGAAAAAAAGATATTTATATCTTAAATGCGTTGCAGCACATTGAACATTTACTACAAACTATTGACATAAATCATTAATTTGCATTGAAATTAAACCCTTTGGTTTTTTACAAATAATTGGTTATGAATATATTTAGTAAAACAGTACAATTAAGAAGAGTGGTGGTGACTGGTATGGGCGCATTAACCCCAATCGGTAACAATCTGGAGGAATATTGGGAAGGATTGAAGAGCGGAAAAAGTGGTGCCAATAAAATTACTCATTTTGATGCTACTAATTTCAAAACTCAATTTGCCTGTGAAGTAAAGGGTTTTGACCCTCTCAACCATTTTGATCGTAAAGAAGCCCGCAAGATGGATTTGTTTACCCAATATGCTATGGTAAGCTCTGAGGAAGCCTTGAAAAATGCTCAAGTTGATCTTGATAAAATAAATAAGGACGAGGTAGGGGTTATTTGGTCTTCTGGTATTGGAGGATTAAAGACGCTCCAAGGTGAAATCATCGAATTTGCTAAAAGAGATTTTCAGCCTAAATTTAATCCATTTTTGGTTCCCAAGATGATTGCTGATATAGCAGCAGGAATGATTTCTATTAAATATGGATTTAGAGGTGTAAACTACTGCCCGGTTTCGGCTTGTGCTTCAAGTACTAATGCCGTGATTGATGCTTTAAACTTTATCCGTTTGGGCCAAGCCAACATGATCATTGCTGGGGGTTCGGAAGCTTCTATTCACGAAACTGCCATTGGAGGTTTTGGAGCGATGAAGGCATTATCGAGCCGTAATGATGATCCAACAGCTGCTTCTCGCCCATTTGATTCCAACCGCGATGGATTTGTTTTGGGAGAAGGTGCAGCCGCTCTAGTTTTAGAAGATTTAGAACACGCTTTAGCCCGTAATGCTCCAATTTATGCAGAGGTAATCGGTGGAGGAACCGCAGCGGATGCTTATCATATCACAGCAACTCACCCTGAAGGATTGGGTGCCCAATTGGCTATTAATCGAGCCATGAAAGACGCTGGTATCACACTAGGAGATGTAGACTATATCAACGCTCATGCTACTTCTACCCCTGTAGGAGACGTAGGCGAAATGAAAGCAATTGCTGAGTTATTCAAGGATCATTTAGATACTGTAGATGTAAGTGCTACCAAATCTATGACTGGTCATTTACTAGGGGCGGCCGGTGCCATTGAAGCAGTAGCCAGTATTTTAAGTATTAAAAACAGCCTCATCCCTCCTACCATCAACCTTTCGGATAGAGATGAGAGAATTGAACCTAAATTGAGACTTACTCCAAACACAGCAAAAGCCAAAGAGATCAATATTGCAATGAGTAATACTTTTGGCTTTGGAGGTCATAATGCCATTGGAGTATTCAAAAAGTTTGAACAATAGTTTAAGTTCTTTATATAATTTTAGGCAAGAGGTGTTGATTGCACCTCTTTTTTTATTCGATATTTTTGATCATTTCCATAACAAAACCTGACATAAAGCTCAGCTTATCGATATTATCACAAATGGTGTTTAATCACCAAATAAACCAATCTACTTCAACACAATGATTTATTAAATTATGCTTGTTTACCTGCATCGCTTTTATTTGCTTTGATGAATCTTCTATTTGTTTGATTGATATGATAAGTTTCCCGAACGCAAAAATTAACCTGGGGCTAAACATTATAGAGAAACGCCCTGACGGATTTCATAACTTAGAGTCTTGCTTTTATCCAGTGGACTGGCAAGATATTTTAGAAATTTTACCTTCCAATACTCTCAAGTTCCAATCTTCTGGTCTTTCAATCCCAGAAGATGGTAAGGACAACTTATGCCTGCGAGCTTATCATTTACTTAGAGAAGATTTTGATTTATCTCCAGTGCATATTCACCTCCATAAAGTTATCCCCATAGGTGCTGGATTAGGGGGAGGCTCTGCAGATGCAGCATTTACTATCAAAAACTTGAATCAATTATTCAATTTGAATTTAGATACTGATGCTATGCAAAATTATGCCCGTCAATTGGGCAGTGATTGTGCTTTTTTTATAGAAAACACTCCTAAATATTGTTTTGGAAAAGGAGATCAATTCGCCGATATTGATATCAACCTGAAGGCTAAGTTTTTGGTATTGGTATATCCAGCTACTCATGTTTCTACTGGCGAAGCATATGCGGGCATTGCTCTCAAGCATTCTACTATGAGCATTCAGGAAATTTTTCAAAAAGAAACCAATGAGTGGAAAAATCTGCTGAAAAACGATTTTGAGCCTCAGATATTTGCCAAGTATCCTTCTATTGCTCAACTCAAAAATCAGTTATATGAGCAAGGCGCTATTTATGCGAGCATGACTGGCTCTGGCTCCACTTTGTTTGGAATTTTTGAAGCACCAGTTGAACTATCCTTACCACAAAACTATTCTATTTTTAGTCAAACCTTGTCGTTATGATGCAACCCAAGCCTTCCGTATTCCCTTCTAACATCACTAAATTTCAGGCAGGTACATTTACCTCTAATCCTGATTTGTTAGCTGTAGAAGAACCACTGGAAATACAGTTAAACTTTATTGACAATGAAGAGATTGTACAAAAAACAGTGGCTATTACAATGCGTACTCCTGGAAACGATTTCGAACTAGCATTGGGGTTTTTATTTGGTGAAGGTATTATTAATTCTATGCAAGAAGTGATTCGGATTCGCTATTGTGAAAGCATCAAAAAACCCGAAGAAAGAGGAAATGTGGTTAAAGTAACACTTCGTCCTCATGTAAAAGTAGATTTACAACGACTGGAAAGGCATTTTTACACCAACTCAAGTTGTGGGGTTTGTGGCAAAACATCCATAGAGGCACTTGAGATCTCTGGCTGTCCAGTATTACCTACTAATCGGCTAAAAGTAACTTCACAATTACTCACCACCCTACCCGATAAGCTTCGGGAAGCCCAATCTATATTTCAACATACAGGAGGAATTCACGCAGCGGCATTGTTTGATACCCAAGGACAACTCGTCACTGTAAGAGAGGACGTAGGGCGACATAACGCTATGGACAAACTTATTGGTAGTCATATCAAGTCTCCCGAAATTATGCAAAAATTGATGGTATTGGTCAGTGGACGCCTTAGCTTTGAGTTGGTGCAAAAAGCCATTAATGCCCAAATACCACTGATTGCAGCAGTAGGTGCACCTTCTAGTTTAGCCGTTCAATTAGCCTCTGCTTATCAGATGACTCTGGTAGGCTTTCTTAGAGGTGGACAATTTAATGTATATACTGTCCCAGAAAGAGTCGTATAAAATAGCATCAGGATTTGAAAACCCTGATGCCTGATTTTAATTTCCACCAATTGCCGAGTAATTGATTTTGCGAGCATTGGCCTCCCGTAACTTTAGTTTTACATCACTTACCAGGCCCATTTTCGATCGACGGTCAACTTTTAATGATACTGTCATTCGGGTTACATCTTGGTTTTCTTGAGTAATCAACTGAGGAACTTGGGCAGGCGTTACAAAAACATCATTCATTTGAATCAACTCTGTACTTCCAAACCTCTGAGCATCCTTGGGCTTACCAATATAGATATGACTCACCACACTCGGATCCTGTAACTTGGTCAATTGAGTAGCATTTGGCAAATGTTGCTCTACCAATAAATTAGTTTCCCGCATCACAGCAGTTACCATAAAAAAGAACAATAGCATTAATACAATATCGGGTAACGAAGCCGTAGAAATAACGGGTACTTCGTTTTCTTTCTGTGATTTAAACTTACCTAACATACGCTTTTAACTTCAAAGTTGTACCAATCACTTTTCTACTGTAGATTGTTCGGCTTCTGAAATACGGAGTGGATATGCTTTTTTAGCTGCTTCGTATTTGTCTTTCATTGTCTTGCTAGCTTTTTTCTTATCAAATGCCAGATAAGCAGCCAAAGGTATGTCCATATGCTTCGCTCGTAATGTATTATAAGCTGCCTGCACTTTGTCCATTACTTTTAGGTAAGTATCATAAGAGGTACCTCGATCAGTTTTGATCGATACTACTGCTTTTTGTGGGCTATCAGAAGATTCTGGATCACGTCCTTCATTCTCTAAAAAATCAATCGTAGTTTGCTGCAAGTCACTTATTCGCAGTGGTTCTCTTTCTACTAACAATTGGTTTTTTGAGTTGACTATTACAGTAAGTACATTCCGATCCTTGAGTTTCACTGGATCTATTTCACCAGTTCTTTTAGGAGGTAATAAAATCGGTAATCCTTTTTCGTTGGGGATTTGGGTAGTTACTAAAAAGAAAATGAGTAATAAGAAGGAAATGTCAGCCATAGAGCCGGCATTTACCTCCATAGGGGTTCGTTTGGCCATAGTGTTTATCGGTTTATCTTCAAAAAAGGAACAACCTTAAAACAACTCAGTAACATTAACCTGAAGTTTTGTATCACAAAACCGAAGTATAGTATAGTTAAAAAATACAGTTTTGTTTCTTGATTGTCCCTAACTACATCTTATATAAACAAATATAAAACTATTTTTTTAGTTTCAAAACTAATTAAATAGTTTTATCGAATTATACCCTCTATACACCTTGCTTGTTTAAACAAATGCCTCTAAAGCGCGTTATTTTAGTAAAAAATCACTCCACCCCTATTTTTATCAGATAATGACATACTATGATGATGCGTTTGTGAGTATCGGCTATGATAATCATAAACATTATACTTTTATGAGATTTAAAAAGAATTGCTCCTCGAAGCAGTTCCGGGATTACCATTATAAAATGCTGGATTTTTTTAAAGAGAAGCAACCTAACCAACATTTGGTAGACACTAGCAAAATGGGGGTTATCAGCCTTGAAGACCAACAATACATTGGTAAGAATATTATTCCTCAAATGGCTAGATTCTCAGGAGAGGACACATTACACATTGCTGTAATTGTATCTCGTGATGTGTTTACCAAGTTTGCGGTTCAAAACATCGATAAGCAGACTAAAGCAATAGACAAAAAAGAAAAAATTGATCATCAAATGTTTGGCAATGAAACGAATGCCATCGCTTGGCTGGAACAGAACTTACGAGCTTAAATAAAAAAGGACTTCTGTGATTTAAGAAGTCCTTGATTTTTAACATATATGTTCTTCATTTAATATCAATAACTAAATTAGTTTTACATAACTTCCCAGCCATTTTATCTTGTCCTGGTGTTTAGCAATTACTTCCTTTACATTTTCATCCTCAATGTGCCCGTCCAAATCAAGGTAAAACCAAGCTTTGAAGTTACTATCGGTTCTTTCAGGGCGATTCTCAATTTTTATTAGGTTTACCCCATGATCCCTGAAATCTTGCAAGAAAACAGCTAAACTACCTACCACATCCGGTAATTTTAAAATCAAAGTAGATTTATCCCCCCCACTTCGTTTATTGACAAAGTTTTTACTAATAATCAAAAACCTGGTTTGGTTATCAGATGAGTCTTCTATATTGTGAAATAATATTGGAGCCTGATAAATTTTAGCTGCAACGTCAGAGCAAATCGCTGCACTGTTATCTACTTCCATAGCCATTTGAGCTGCTTTAGAAGTTGAATCTACTGGAACTAATTCTGCTTTGTCTTTTCCGAAATATTCCCTCAAAAAGTTTTTACATTGTTTGAAAGCAACATCTTTCGAGTAGATATATTTAATATCTTTCAGCTGATCACAGCGGCTTGCAAAGGTATGATGAATAGGTAATACGATTTCAGCGACAATTTTTACGTCTAAGTCATAAAACAAATCCACTGTTTCTCCGACAAATCCCTGACGATTGTTCTCAATAGGAACGACTCCAAAACGTACACGTTCAGTATCTACGCTTTCAAACACAGCCTGGATTGTACTTAAGGGGATGTACTCACTCATGACCCCAAAACGATTTTCGGCTGCCTGGTGAGTAAAGCTTCCTTGTGGACCTAAATAAGCCACACGCTCAGGCAACTCAAAATTTCTACTTGCCGCAAAAATCTCTAAAAAAACAGCTTCTATCATACCTCTTGTCAACAACCCTTGATTTGCTGTATCCAAACGATCAATAATTGACTTTTCACGTTCGGGGCGATATATAATCGCATTATTGCTGTTTTTTAATTCGCCTACTTTTTTAACTACGTTCATTCGCTCATTGAGCAATGACAGGATTTGATTATCGACTGCATCAATTTGAGCCCTAAGCTCATCTAATGCTTTTTCCATCTCAACCATTTCAGGGTTAAAGTTTAAATACAATGGAACAATTAGGCTAAAAATGAAAAAACCTTCCCAAAGGAAGGTTTTTATTTATGTAAGTACGTTTTTACGCTTTCCTTATCTACCAGAACCTTGAACAGCTGCATAATTAATTTTTCGTGCATCTGCTTCTCGTAGTCCCAACTTAATATCACTTACAATACCCATCTTAGCTCTACTATCTACTTTGAGAGATACTGTAATTTTGTTACGTTGATATTCTTTAAGTTTAGAACGTTCTGACTCGATAAAATTAATGATCTGTCTCTGAAATTGGTTCTTTGTAGGAGCAATAATAAAAACATCATTAATTTGTACCAATGGCTGTCTACCATATTTACGGAAGTCTTTAGGACGTCCTACATACATGTAGCTCACCAATTGTGCATCTTCTAACTTTGTAAGTTGTGTAGCTTGTGGTAGCCTTTGCTCCACATTGATATTATTCTCACGCATTACAGAAGTTACCATAAAGAAGAACAACAACATCAAAACGATATCAGGAAGAGATGCCGTGGAAATTGCGGGTTGTTCTTTTTCCTTTTTTCCAAATTTTGACATAAGTTATCCTCCTACTGATGTTTGTTCTGCTTCTGATATATTCAATGGATACTCTTTCTTAGCAGCAGTATACTTTTGCTTCATACTAGGGCTTGCCTTTTTCTCGTCATACCCTAAATATTCTACAGATGTAATACCCATGTGCCTTGCACGCAAAGTATTATATGCTGCTTGTATCGCATTCATTACTTGTATATAGCGCTTATAGTTGGTACCCCGGTCGGTTTTAATGGAGACTACCGCATCTTTGGGACTGTCAGACAAATGCTTGTCTCTGCCACGATTATCGATAAATTCCATCGCTTTTTCCTTCAAGTCTTCTATTCTTAAAGGCTCACGCTCAACCAATAGTTGGTTTTGCGAGTTTACCAGAATCGTAAGTACGTTTCTATCGTTTAGCTCAATTTGCTGTATAGTGTTCTCATCTTTCTTTGGAGGTAAGATGATAGGTAGACCTTTTTCATTAGGAATCTGGGTAGTTACCAGGAAAAAAATCAACAACAAAAAAGAGATGTCGGCCATTGCTCCAGCGCTTACTTCTGGTACTGATCGTTTTGCCATATCTTTACTTTTTTTGTTAAAACTAAACTACTAACGAAATGCTTTAATAGCCCAAGCTACTATGATAGCCAAAAAGGCCATGAACATTAAAACATAGGTCATTGTTAAAACACCTCCAATAGATTGAGATAAGCTAGCCCCAATTTCTGGTAGAGGTTTAGTATAAGTTTCGTTGCTTGCTGTTATTTTGGTAATCCACCATAAAACAACCAAACCAAGTGCAGAACCAACTGGAACAATCAATGATTTAGGATTGGTAATTGCATTCAAAACAAAACCAAACACAACCCCTGCAATTGCAAGAGCTCCTAATCCATACAGTACGTAGAACAGCATATTTGGCTCAAACTCTTCTGCATCTGTGCTCGGCATACCCGAGAAAAGACCGATGACAGTGAATATGATCACAACGCCAATAATGCTATATGATAATATTTTTGAAAATGTTGCGTTCATTACAAATTTGTCTTTAAAGTTTGACAGTTATTATTGCTCACTTCTTACTTTGTGCTGAACCAACACATCAATCAATGATATAGTTGCTTCTTCCATTTGGTTTACGATTGAGTCTACTTTACTTACAATGTAGTTGTAGAATAATTGTAGGATAATCGCAACGATCAAACCAGATACAGTAGTCAAAAGTGCTACCTTGATATCACCAGCAATTTGTTGAGGAGATACTTCACCAAGTGCTTCAATTTTATCAAATGCCTGAATCATACCAATTACAGTACCCATAAAACCAAGCATAGGAGCAATTGCAATAAATAATGAAATCCAGCTAACTCCTTTCTCTAATTTACCCATCTCAACAGATCCATAAGAGATTACTGATTTCTCAACCATGTCAATACCTTCACCTGCACGCATTAGACCCTGTGTAAAAATAGACGCTACAGGTCCACGAGTATTACGTGTTTCTTCTTTAGCTTTTTCAACACCACCACTGTTCAAGGCGTCTTCTACCTTTTTAAGCAACTTCTTTGTATTAGTGGTAGCCAAACCTAAGCTAATTACTTTTTCAAGAGCAAGGGCTAATCCAAGAATCAAACAGATTAATACCAAACTCATGAATTCCCATCCACCTTGGATGAAGTAAGTTTTAACTACCTGATGGAAAGGACGATCTTCCTCAGTAACCTTTTTCTCTTCATCAGGAAGAGGATCAGTCTTTACTTCAGGTTTTGTATCTGCTTTGGTAGTAGAATCATTAGCAGTTTGAGTTGTATCATTGTCTGTTTTCGTAGAGTCCTGAGACATAGCAGAAAAAGACAGCCCGAACATCAAGGCTCCCACAACCATCAATAAAGCGAATAACTTTTTCATAGTCTAATTTTTACAAGTTCTAATTTTAAAAGTTTTGTATTTTGGGTTCTATATAAGATGTAGTTTGAAGATAAAACTGCAGAGAGGAAGGGATTCGAACCCTCGATGCCCTTTTGGGGCATACCCGCTTTCCAGGCGAGCACCTTCGACCGCTCGGTCACCTCTCTTTTTGTAAAATACACATTTTCTGAAAATAAAGAATAATGTACTGTACGACGCAAAGTTAAATATTACTTTTAATTATACAAGCTTTGTTTTCATCTTTTTATATGGTTGTAAGTTCCCCACAAATAGGCTCTATAAGCCCTTTTTTAAACTCTTTAGCGGGTAGTTTTTTACCCAATAAGTACATCATTTTTGTGATGCCTGCCTCTAGAGTTAGGTCACTTCCACCCAATACACCGATGTCCAATAATTGAGCACTGGTAGCATATCTTCCTTGCATTACTTGGCCCCCAATACATTGAGATATGTTCAAAATGAAAATACCCCTATTGATGGCTTGTTTTAGTAAATCAACAAACCACGATTGGGTAGGTGCATTACCCGAACCATAGGTCTCAATCACCAGTCCTTTCAAGTTTTCAATCTGTGTAATACTCTCTACAGCCGACTTTGAAACTCCTGGAAACATTTTCAAAATAGCCACATCTGATTCCATTACAGGATGTACCTGTAGCTTTGCAGTAGCAGTATGTGTTAGTATAGCTTTGTGATTGTATTCTATGTGGGTACCAATAGTTGCTAAGGAGGGATAGTTTTCAGAATGAAAAGCATCAAAATGAGCACTTTCCAGTTTTTTGGCTCGGTTACCTCTTAGTAGTAAATCGTGAAAACAAATGGCCACCTCAGGAACCAAAGGGATACCTTTCCTTTTAGCAGCAGCAATTTCAATAGAAGTTAATAGGTTGGTTCGAGCATCGCTTCGCACAGCTCCTATGGGTAATTGAGCTCCAGTAAAAATTACTGGCTTGTTCAAACCTTCTAACAAAAAACTCAATGCAGAAGCACTGAAGGCCATCGTATCTGTTCCATGCAAAACCACGAACCCGTCGTAGTTTTGATAATTTTCTTTAATAATATTGGCAATTTGTATCCAATGATTTGGGGTAATATCGGAAGAATCAATCAAAGGTTCCAATGAATAAAGCGTCAGTTGCATCGCAAAATGGCGCAATTCGGGTATTTTATCCAAAATCTGCTCAAAATCAAATGGTACAAGTCCTCCCTGGTTACTACTATATACCATCCCCAATGTTCCCCCAGTGTAAATAATTAATATGGATTGTTCTGGTGGATTGGGAGTCGCAGTATCAATCTGTATTACTTTCATTCAACCAACTTCCTTTATATTTAGCCTTTTTTACTGTCGTACTCTCTCTCATATTTTAATTGGACTTCTCAGATCGCTCCTTTGATTTGTCTTTATCAAATGGATTTTCATTGACGTAGTGTTTGATGACCAACTCACTTTTCAAGGTATCTAAACGCAGGTTTTTCATAAAATATTGGAAAATCACCTTTTCATCCGCCTTACTACGCTTAACTTCTTGTCCGTCTTCGGGAGCGTTCCAGAAAATTGTGACTTGAGTTAAACTCCGCTGTGGCTGAGCATCAGAAGTTTCGGTAGTGGTATTGGTCTGCCCTTTTTTAGTCTGATCAGTCTTCACTGTGTCACCAGTCTGTGTTTTTGGTTTGATATGAGTGATTTTTGGAAAAAACTCATTCCAGGCTAAACGATAACTCGGCTGTCTATTTACTGTATCTTGCAGCATTGCTCTGGCAGCTTGCGCAGAATCTAATCGCGTAATCGTAGGAAATACATCTTTCCATTGTAGCCTGAAATGTCTCAAATTCTTAAACTCAACTAGATTGCGTTGAGCTATATTTGTGGGATTTTTCTGATTATTAATAAACAAAAACTCTGGTAATGGGCTAATAACCACACTATCAACCAAAGGATAAAATATATTTAGTTCTCCTGCCAGGTCAACTACAAAGTTTTGATTGGTTCTTCGTTGTTGTATTCGTAGCTGTGCCAATTGTAAAGAGTCAAATTTGGTTTCGAGAGTGGTAAAGTTATTTTTTAGATCAAAGAAATTATCTACAATTTTAGAGTTCAGTTCATCAATTTCATCTTTTGTAATATTGATTCGCGATATATTTAAAGTATAATCACCTAAACCATTTTTGTTTAGTTCGCTATTCAGGTTTCTTTTTTCATCTGGAGTAATATCTTTTTTAGCAGAGATATAAACTTTGATTTCTTTTTTATCGCTTTTTTCTATTACCTCAGATCTAATGATATCAAAGCCAGACTTTCTCTTAAGTTGCTCATTCACCACCTCCTCAATTCTATTTTTAGTACGTTGTTCCTGAATAAAGCTCACTAAAAAATAAAAGCTGGGGAGTACCACCACTACCAAAAAAGATGGAATTAGTTTAGCAAATATTCTTTTTTGATGTTCTTTCAACTCTTGGGCTTGCTCCAACTTCACCTGAGTAAGTTCAGCTTGTTCGTCAATGGTGAGACCTTTTTTAGTTTCGGCTTTTTCGGTCAATACTTTCACCCTTGCTTTTCTCTCAGCCTTTATAATTTCATTAAACTTCAGATAACGAACAATCAGATAGGTAGAAAGGCTAATAAAAACGGCATTTATAAAAAACAGATAAAAAGCCCCTAAAAATACCGACCATTCCATTTTGGCCAATCCATAACCCGCCGAACAAAGAGGTGGCATCAAAGCAGTAGCAATAGCAACCCCTGGTATTGCATTGGTTTTTTCTTTACGAGAACCTGATACTATACCAGCAACTCCTCCAAAAAACGCAACTAATACATCTAATACGGTAGGCTCAGTACGTCCTGAGATTTCAGGAGTAATTTCCCCTAATGGGGTGAGTTTAAAATAAACCCAACTAGCTAACAAGCTAGCAAAGGTGGCGATGGCAAGGTTGCGTACAGAACGTTCCAGCATTTGGCGGTTGTTGATCCCAAAACCCAGACCTACTCCCAAAATAGGAGACATCAATGGAGATATAAGCATCGCACCAATGATCACCGCAGTAGAGTTGGTATCTAAACCAATAGATGCAAGCAACGCTGAACAAACCAAAATCCAGATATTGTAGCCTTTGATTTCAATATTGGCGTCAATATCTCGCACGGTTGCCAACGGTGCCGAATCGTGTAATATGTCTAATTTAGCATATACCTGTTTCCACAATGATCTTAACTTATCCAAAAAATATAGTTTGAACATAGGTTATAATTGATTAGTTCTGGAACGTTGTACCTGATTAAAGTACTTTTTTAGTTTTTAAAAGTAATGAAAGTTTTCACAAACTATGAGACTGAACACAAATTTTACGATCAAATGTAGACTATTTTTAATTTTATTTGCCTAATTGGCAACTTCGTTTTTGTAAATTACAATACATCATCTAAACCTATATTTAATTGCATGGAACCTATTCCCTCTTCTGAACTCATTCTCAACCCTAATGGCAGTATTTACCACTTGTATTTGTTACCAGAGCAAATTGGAGATATTATACTCACCGTAGGCGATCCTAATCGGGTTGAGCAGGTTTCTCGTCATTTTGACAAGGTAGAGTTCCGTATGCAAAAAAGGGAGTTTATTACCCATACAGGCCAACTAAACGGGAAAAGAGTAACCGTAATATCATCAGGAATGGGTACAGATAATATTGAAATTCTGCTGACTGAATTGGATGCCTTAGTAAATATTGATCTTGAGACCCGAACACCCAAAGCCAAAACTCGTGCATTATCTATTATTCGTTTAGGTACTTCTGGTGCTTTACAGCCAGACATTCCGTTAGATAGCTTATTGGTGTCAAATTATGCTATTGGTTTGGATACATTGATGTGTTTTTATGATCTTCCTCAGTCCCCTATCGAACTATCTATCGTAAAGAATTTGCGTCATGATCTTCAGCTGCCTTTTACACCTTATGCTGTGGCTGCAGACCCAGAATTGAAAAAGCAATTTGCCCATGATATGATACCAGGCAATACCATTACTTGTCCTGGCTTTTATGCACCTCAAGGAAGAAAGTTGAGGTTAGCACCCAAAAATGAAGAGTACATCCCTACCTTGGTAAATTTTGAACACAAAGGTTTTAAACTTACTAACTTTGAAATGGAAACAGCAGGATATTATGCGATGGCACATTTATTAGGACATAAAATACTTTCTATTAATGCTATTATTGCTAGTCGAATCTCTCATCAGTTTTCACCTAATCCTCAAAAAACTATTGATAAAATGATAGAGGTCGTTCTGGAAAGAATTTAGTAGTTATTCTTTACAAAATTTGTCAATGTATTTTTGAGCTTCTACTCCCCCAACTTTTATAGATTGACGCCAGTCGTTGCAAGCCTTGTCTTTTTGTCCTAACTTTTGGTATACAATGCCACGATTTAGCAAGGCTTCGGCACTGTAGGGATTATATTTCAAAGCATTACTATAATCTTTAAGTGCTTGGGGGTAGTTTTCTCCTTCCTGAAAAGCAAATGCGCGAGCAATGTAAGCATCAACATATTTTTCATTCAAGTTCAATGCTTGTTCCAAGTCTTTTAAAGCTTTGGTTTCTTTGCCTATGTTATAATATACCAATCCTCTATTGTAGTAAGCCATAGCATATTTAGAATCAGTTTCTATTGCTTTTGTGTAATCTTTTAAAGCCCCTTTGAAATCTTCTTTGTCTTCTTTGATAGCTCCCCTGGCTACGTATGCCTGAGTATAATTCGGTGCTACTTTGATCGTTTTATCAAAGTCTCTTATGGCATGTTTATAATCTAACAGTTGATAATAAGCGGCTCCTCTACGATAATAAAGCTTGGCCAAAAATGCTTTTTGTTTACGATCTTTCTTTACAAGTAATATAGCTTGAGTATAGTCTTTCAAAGCGTGCTTCATATTCGAAAGCTCATAAGCTAATAGCCCACGACGAGCATATGCTTTTGCGTACTTATTGTCAAGATTAATTGCACTATCCAAATATGATTTTGTTAAATCTAAATTTCTACGTTGATAAGCCTCCGTTGCTTTTTCGAAATAACTCATAGCTTTTGTATCTTGCGCATTCAGCTGAAAAGCATTTGTTAAAACACAAAAAAACAGAAACAAATATCTTTGTATGTTTATTCTAACATGTTGCATATTATAAAGGTATTGAAACTCTAAAAAAATAAGGCCTTTTTAGCCGAATTCACCAAATTATAATGAAGAACTTACTTATTTCAATTCTTTGGTTGGGTACCTGCTTGCACTTAAATCTTGCAGCACAATCTAATACCACCTCAAGCAGCTCTCGTTTTGTACCCAAGGAGTTTAATTTTTCGACTCATTATGGGTACATTATCAATCACCAGGATTTTGTAGGTCATCTTACTACTTCTCACCCTGCTGGATTTGAATTATCTGCTTACTGGCTTACCACTGGTAAATATGGTTGGGAAAAAGCTTACAGATATCCTAAAATAGGGCTTTCTTTTTTCTATTATGATTTCCGTAACCCTGTTTTAGGAAGAGCATACGCGATTGTTCCTCATATGAAATGGACCTGGAAAAAAACCAAACGAACTCGCCTGGAGTTTAAGTTAGGTCCAGGAGTCGTTTATACACCTAACCCTTGGACAATACATTCTAATCCCAAAAACGTTATGTTCAGTAGTCTACTCAATAACGTAATGTATGCAGGCTTAGAATACAGTTACCGTATCTCTCCTCGTATAAAGTTAAACACTGGTTTACACCTTAGTCATTATTCTAATGCAGCCTATAGTTTACCTAATGCAGGTATCAATATTCCTTCAGTCAATCTAGGGGTCACTTATACTCCCCATTCTGAAAAAGTAGTATATAAAGATACACTAAGGCCATTCAAAAAGAACTGGAGTTTTCATTTCTCTGCTTCAGGCAGTATTATCGAGTTAGATGCCAATCAGCCTCGAAAAAATCACTTGGTTGGATTTATAGCTACTGTGAACAAACGTCTCAGCCGCAAAAGCATTGTAAATGCAGGGCTAGAATATTCTCACAACACCGCGTTAGAGAAGTATGCAAATCGTATTTACTCCCGAGCTCAATTACCAGTACCTGATTTTAGAAGAGCTGGCTTACTGATAGGCCATGAGTTAATTTCAGGAAGAGTTGCTCTTGTTACTCAATTAGGTTTTTATATCTATCGCCCCTTTACCCAAACACCCGAAGGTGGAATTGTAGATCAACCTATTTATCAACGTTTTGGTGTAAAGTATTATATCAGCAAAAATCTATTTGCTCAATACACTTTCAGGACACACCTTGGAGTAGCCGAGGCAATCGAATATACCATAGGGTATTACTTCAATGCAAAAAAATAACTTAATAACCCATTTACCAGAAAAATCTGAGTACAATGAAAAAAATACTTTTCTACATTGCCATTATTCCATCCATACTGCTCGTTCTAGTTCAACCTGCTTGTAATCCTATAGAATGTTTCAAGCGTACGGGTAATATTGTAAGAGAAGATAGACAAGTAGCAGATTTCACTACTATTATGGTGAATGATAATGTGGAGTTATTGCTTAGAAATGACTCTAGTAAAATTGTAACTGTAGAAGCAGGTAGTAACCTAATCAAATCGGTGAAAACTGAAGTAGAAGGAACAATATTAAAGATCACCAATGAAAATACTTGTAATTGGGCCAGGAGTTTCAAAACTGAGATTAAAATAACAGTTGGAGCCCAATTCATTCAAAATCTTGAGCATTTTGGGTTTAATGAGGTAAAAACATTGGACACTATTGAGGTAAACGATATTAATATTTTATGTAAAAACTCTGGTGACATGACATTGGCTTTAAAAGGAAACAATGTGAACATGTTTACATCCAGTACTTCTTATATACGTTTATCGGGTTCTAGTAATGCTGCTTTTTTACATACTAACGGACAAGGAGAAATACTCGCTCAATCATTTAGAGTACAAGATTTGCGTGTGTTACATGAAAACATCAATACAATTCATGTTTTTCCTATCAACACCTTGGATGTAACTTTTAACCCAGAAAACACTGGCAATGTATTGTACTATAACGAACCGCAGCAAATTACAGTGCAGGGCACTGGTACAGGTAAAGTTGTGAAAAAATAAAATACTAGCTATCAAGGCTTTATCGTTATTTTTGTTTTTTCATAGGGATATTTTCAAATAAAATATTGGATAGGTAACCTTTATGCTCTATTATTGAAAAAATTATATACTGCTTGCCAGTATTAAGATATTGGTGTAAAGTATTTTATATACAATTTTATTGAAATTTAGGTGTAAGTTTATTTCTAAATTATTATTTAAAATCAGTCTTAATTTAACAATTCCCCATAGTACTATAAAGTTTCCCAAGTAGTCTTTTATCGCGATCCCAAATTGAGTCATGAAATGTATCGAACATTTATAAAATTTTTAATTTCTTTTTTTAGTTATGAGTCATAGAAATGCTCCACAGACAGTTAGTCTACGCTTCTCTCCCAACAGGAAAGAAGATTTTTTTGCTACACTGCGTAAAAACGTAGATAACTACTTCAAAGAAAATCAAGTTTCAAAATATGCCAATCATCACTTTGCTATCAAAACCGCAGCAATGTTGGCATTATATGTTGTTCCATTCGTGCTGATTCTGTCCGGTTATTTTTCTGCTTGGATGATGCTATTTTTTGCTTTCCTTGTGGGAGTGGGAAAGGCTGGAATTGGAATGTGCATTATGCATGATGCAAATCATGGGGCTACTTCACCTCATAAATTTGTCAACAAGCTTTTGGGAAGCTCTATGTACTTATTAGGTGCTAGTGTATTTACCTGGAAAATTCAACATAATGTCTTACATCATACCTATACCAATGTCCATGACATGGATGAAGATGTTGAGACGAAATTCATTATACGCCTGTCTCCTTACGCCAAGCTAAAGAAAATACATCGCTATCAGCATATCTACGCTTTTTTGCTGTATAGCTTCATGACATTCTCTATGTTGTTTAAAGACTTCGTGAAAGTCTTCCGCTATACGAACAAAAACTCTCAGTTTAAGAAAAAAAGCACTAATCAATTCAAAGAAGTAGCCATTCTTTTTTCTACCAAGATTACGTACCTATTTGTAGCTTTGGTATTACCTATGTTACTTTTAGATATTGCCTGGTGGCAGCTTGTTATTGGTTTTTGTACTGCTCACTTCACTACTGGTTTTATCTTGAGTGTGATTTTTCAGATGGCACACGTAGTAGAAGGTACTGAGCATCACCACATTCCTGAAGATGGCGGCAACCTCGAAAACTCATGGGCAGTACACCAACTACGTACAACCTCTGACTTTGCTCGTAACAACAAACTACTATCCTGGTATATAGGAGGATTAAACTTTCAAATAGAGCACCATTTGTTTCCTCATATTTGCCACGTACACTACAAAGCTATTTCAGAGATCGTGAAAAATACTGCTGAACAATTTAACTTGCCATATAACGACAAGCCAACTTTTCGCAGTGCTATCATGTCTCATCTAAAAACATTGAAAGAATTAGGTAGTATGCAAATGCAGCCTAGTGCGGCATAATCTAGATAATTTTGTTTTTATGTAAAGAATTTTCGTTTTTTACACCCTGTTAATATAGACCTTATGATTTATTACAAGTCATAAGGTTTTTTTAATTGTCAAGGAATTCATTTTATATCATCAAATATTGTGTAATGAAATTACTGGAAGGAAAAGTAGCGCTAATAACAGGGGCATCTAAAGGGATTGGAAAAGCCATTGCTCAAAAATATGCAGAACAAGGCGCACAAGTGGCCTTTACTTATTTATCTAGTGTAGAAAAAGGCCAGGCACTTGAGCAAGAGCTACAACAAACTGGTACAAAAGTAAAAGGCTACCGTTCAGATGCATCTAATCACGAAGCCGCAGTAGATTTGGTAAAGCAAGTAATCGAAGATTTTGGTGCACTTGATATCTTAATCAATAACGCTGGCATTACAAAAGATGGGTTGCTTATGCGTATGTCGGAAGAACAATGGGATCGAGTAATACAGGTAAACCTTAAATCTGTTTTTAATTTGACCAAAGCTAGTATGCGTCAAATGATGAAACAAAGAGCTGGCTCTATTATTAATATTACTTCGGTAGTGGGTATTAGAGGAAATGCTGGTCAATCGAATTACGCTGCATCCAAAGCCGGAATTATTGGATTTACCAAATCAGTTGCCCTTGAGTTAGGTTCCAGAAATGTACGATCTAATGCAATTGCACCTGGTTTTATTGAAACCGAGATGACAGGTGAGTTGGACGAAAAAGTGGTAGAAGAATGGAAACAAGGTATTCCTTTAAAAAGAGGTGGAGCAGCTTCTGATGTAGCTGATTGTGCTGTATTTTTAGGTTCTGATATGTCAAATTACATTACAGGTCAAGTATTACAAGTAGATGGTGGTATGCTTACCTAAATAAAAAGTGTGCAAGTCATAGAATATCTTTGGAATTCTATGACTTGTATAAAACCCCTCAGTGGTTACAAGATTTTTATCAGCTCAGCTATTCCCCCCTCTTTAGTTAAATAGCCTCATTTATGGCTTAATCCCCTTTCTTTTTCAGTATTTTTACACATTGTAACTTTTCTCATAATTTCACTGCTTCGATTATTTAACAATCAATCAAAGATTACCGTTATTTGTAGAGATGGCATAATATACTTCAAAAGCAAGTATACTTTAACAAATTTTCATGAAAAATATCCAAAATATAGGCCCCAATTTAGTCCTTAAGAGCATTGAGAAAATTTCTTTGACCTTTAAAGACTCTGAATTAACTGATCAAAATAAGCACAAAAACCTCAACGCACTACACGAAGAAATCACCATTGTAAAGGATTTTCTTCATTGCAATGACGATGAAGCCTGGTTGTTTTCTGTAATGTTTGCCATGAGTATTAGTGGTAAAGATACCGATTTAGACAGTCTTACTCAGTATCTTTCTTGTAATCCGTTTCTTATTGTAAGCCTATCTCCTGTGCTGGAAAGCTTGGTGAGTAAACGTTTATTGATCAAAAATACGGGATATGACATGAAAGTAATCGCTACTCGTTTTCATGTTTCCAACTATATTTTTAATGCCATCTCACTCAATAAACCTATTCCTAAAAACGATCATTTTGAGGATGTATATGAGGTAATTGAGCGTATCAATGAAATGATTTGTGAACGGGAGAAAAATAATGTCCCAACAGAAGAGTTATTTACCGAAACACTAGATCTCCTCAAAAGAGAGTCAAAAAACTTCGCCTTGGTAAAGAGTATTCTTGACTTTAATTTTTATGAAGATGATACACTATTGCTGGTACATCTTTGCCATGCATTTGCCAATGATTCAAACGAAGCCGATATAGAACGATACATTTATTACGTATATGATTCAATGGGCAGTAAAATCAGGGCAAAAAAGAATTTGTTTTCGGGTCAGTCACAATTAATAGAACAAGAACTAGTATGCTTTGTAGATGATAGCTTTTATGGAGGCAAAGAACTTGCTTTGACAGACAAAGCCATCGATATTTTATTTGCAGAAGATTTGGGAGCACTCGAGAAAAGCAAACCATTCAACCCAAAACATTGTATTTTTATTGCTCCTGATAAGATTAAGCCAGTTGATTTGTTTTTTAATGAAGAAGAACAACAACAAATTGAACTTTTCTACAATCTTCTGGAAGAAAATAACTTCAAAAAAACAATCCAGAAATTTGAAAACATGGGGTACACCTCTGGGCTTACTTTTTTGCTATATGGTGATCCTGGAACTGGTAAAACTCAAATTGCCTATAATCTCGCCAAACTCACTAAAAGACCTTTACTTTTGGTAGATATTGCTTCTATTCGTGATAAATATGTGGGAGAATCTGAAAAAAGAATCAAACAAGTATTTAAAACATACAAACAAGCCAAAGACTATTACGATAAATGCCCTATCCTATTCTTTAATGAATCGGATGCGTTGATAAGCAAGCGTTATGAAGTATCATCTAGTGTAGATCAAATGAATAATAGTATGCAAAATATATTACTCCAGGAACTAGAAGACTTCGAAGGAATATTGATTGCTACTTCTAATATGAATATGAACTTGGATAGTGCCTTTGAAAGACGTTTTCTTTATAAGGTTAAGTTTAATAAACCAGATACCAAAACTCGCCAGTTGATCTGGAGATCAAAATTAGGGGATTTGTCACCAAAAGAAGCGCAGATATTGGCTCAAAACTTTGTACTTACAGGTGGACAAATAGATAATATTGTTCGGAAATACACCTTAGAAAATATTCTCAATGATGTCTCTCCAAATCTGGAAGCTCTAAAAGAATTGTGTAAAGCAGAGTATTTTGGCAAGAGAGAACTAAAGATTGGCTTTAAAAAATAAATATGAGCATTAGAAACCTTAATGCTCATATCATTTTATATTATTTTCAAGAGTTTTGAGTTGAGGATAAATCAATGAGGGAATTGCTCCTGTAATTCGTCATCTAGTTTATCTGCCCACCATTCTAAATCTTTAATACAAGTATCTAATTCATTAAAATCCATTCCTCTAATATCTCTTTCAGACACTGCATAAACAAACTCGCTGTTTGGCCGAGTAGCCAACTTTAGCCCTAATTTTGAATAATTAAGCTCTAACAAATGACGATAAAAGGTAAATTCTTCCTTTGCAGGCACTTTCATTAATGGAGAATAAATGCACAAATACTCTCGGCTATTCCCACCATCTGCAATGAATACCTCAATAGAGGCAGATCCTCTTTTCCAATTCCAGGAATCGGTTTCACTATTGTAAGTACCCTCTTTGGTCAAACCAACTGATTCAACATATTCCTGAATCATTTTCTCAACTTGGCTTTTGTGTGACATATGGCTTTCTTTATTAGGTTATTTTAAACTAAGGTCAATAAAGATAATTTCTAACTTTTTGGAAAGCTAATCCAATGTAGGTAATCATCACATTTTAGGTGTGAGTACTTTGCAAATTATTCGCAAATATTACCAACGAAATGTTTTCTATTTACTCAAAGATTATACTAAAATATCTACCTTAGTATATAAAGCTTTCCAAAACCATTTTTAAAAGCCTTATCAGCACTCGTTTTTCGCTGCTCAATGGCCTGTCCATTCACTTTCATAATAACCCTGTAAAGATATAAACCATTCGCCA
>MLAY01000027.1 GCA_001890965.1 marine bacterium AO1-C
AATATTAATGCTGAGTATTTTTCATCATCCGAAGACTGCAAAACGATTAAATATAACAAATAATCAAGATAGTTATACCTAAAAGTTGATACTAATTGTTAAGTTGACAGCATTGCGCGAGGACGCGTGCGCTAGCTTCGGCTTGTTTGTCGAAGTATCATTAAATGGTTAATACTGAGTTTTTCCAGAACAATACACGTGAGTACGCATGTGCTAGCTTCTTGCCATTTCTGAAATAATAATTGAATATTCGCATATTATCCTGTCACTTTTCTAACTTAGCCCAAAACCCAATAAACACCCCATGAAAGCCATACTATTTCATCTCACTGTTTTGTTTATTCGCCTAAAAGGCTACAAAAAAATGTTTAGCCACGATCCTATGTGGTATGAAAAATTCAGGAAAGACGATGTGTTTGAAGCTCCCAAGAAACTCAGAAAAGCTTTTCAGGTGCGTGATTTCCAAATCGCTGAAACTAAAGTGACTGAAGTAGCCCCCAAAGACTCGACTTCTGATCAAGTAGTATTATTTGTTCATGGAGGAGCTATGATTGGTGGCCCTGGCCAACATCATTGGGACAGTATGCAGTATATGGTGAAGAAAACTGGGGTAAAGTTTTGGCTCATCAATTATCCCAAGGCACCAGAGCATAAGATTACTCAAATAGGCCAAAACATAGATGCGGTGTATGCTGAAGCCCGCAAAACCCATGAGCCTTCCCAAATATTGTTGATGGGCGATTCGGCAGGAGGGAACCTCATCTTGACTTTGACCCAGCGCCTCATCAAAAACGGAGAACAACCACCCAAAGCATTGATTCCCATTACCCCCGCAGTAGATGTTACTTTTACCAACGAAGCCATTGATTTACTGGATAAGCGAGATCCTTTATTGAGTAAGGTAGGGGTGCTGTCTACCGCCAATATGTCTTCGGGTGGAGTAGATTTGGCTGATCCTATGATGTCGCCTATCAATGGGAGTTTTGAAAAATTTCCTAAAACACTGATGTTTATTGCTGGGCGCGATATTTTATACCCAGATGCCAAAGTAGCAGCTTATGAAATGAAAAAAGCAGGAGTGCCTATAGAGGTAATAGATGAAACCCGTATGATTCATATTTGGCCCCTAATGCCCGTGATGCGAGAAGCCAAAGAAGCACTAAACAAAATTTGTGATTTTATTAATCAGAACAAGCGCTAAACACAGGCTATATTTCCAAGGCTAATCTCTCAAACCTTTGATTTTATCGTTAGGGCAATGTCATTAAGTTAAAGGAAGAATATTGATTAATGAACGCTGATTAAGATTACCTACGGTGAGTGCACAACGTTCGGTTTTAGAAGGCTAATGCTCTCTAATCAAGGATAAAGCTAATATTTCAAAGTTTTCCCTTCATTATTCAACATTCGTTAATCGATGTTCAATATTCTTTTTTGCTAATGGTGGTTCTTAACTTAATGACATTGACCACTAGCAAGGCCTAACTTACAGGGTATTTAGCGATGCACTGTTGACGGCTTTTGCTTTTTGCGCACAACCAAGCGAGGGCTCACGTTTGGCTGAACAGGTTTTTGAAGCTTCTAGCCATTCAATGGCTTCTGATTCGTTTGGAAAGTGATGAATATCAAATTGATTTTCTAGTTTCATGTCAAGAAATTCCTGAAACATCTGACAAGCCGATAATTTGGTAACATATGCTTCGGGAACCACGTGGAGGTATTGCTTTACGCCTAAATCTACCCAACATCGATTGAGTAATTGAGCCATCCAGGTTTGTTGCTCAGGGTTTATGGGATAATCAAAGTTTACACAGCGTGTATACACTATAGCAGGTTTACATTGTTGTGAAACTTCCAGCCATTTTTTCATTTCAAATTCAAAATCATCATCATCCATCCCAGAGGTTTCAGGAAACCAGTCAGAAAAAAGGGCATTTAGTTGCTGATCATAATGGTGTGACGCATACTTAGATCGGTACAATTCGGTTCTTGGGGTCATAATTACGTGATATATTGGTTATTAATATGGTGTCTGTTCTGATCTTAGCGAAACAAGTATTGCCTGACTTGTTAGACAAGATATTTTTATTCTAGTGATTGTAAGCAATAGAAAAAATGAATCTTAGCAGCTTGGTGGTAGCGTAAATTGGCTAGATATGATGAGCAAATTGGATAAATAATCGCTCAAACAAGCATTGGGAGTGGTAAGGTTTATTAGAAGGTGATTGAGTTGTTTTCAATCATTTTTATACTTTAACTGGAATAAATTGTAAAAAGTTTAGATAAAAGGGCATAATATTGAAAAAAATAATAATGGGTAAAATTGTAGCTTAGTAATTATTTGCAGTGCATATGAATGCGTGCTTAAGCCACAATGGTTTGTAATAATAAAATTCCGACAAACTTTAGCAAAAAATAGTGCAGCCCAAGCGAACCACACTATTTTACCCATTAGATAAAAAATACTTAAATCATCCTTATTTATTCTTTTGGAGTGTCCGCAACACTTCCAGCATTTGTTGGTGGTGACGATGACTATGTGTAGCCAATACCAACAAGATTTGGTAGGCATCGGCTGGGCCATAAGGCGATTTGCCAAAATGGTTGCGCAAAGGCAGAGTATCATCTGCCAGAAATGCCTTGAGAGCCTTTCTTGATTTTTTGAGCATATCTATACCTGCCGACTGACTCATAGGTGGAGGAGCGTCGTTTAGAGGTGTTTTTACCTTTACACCCCGATCGGCTACCTTACTAATGAGCCACGCATCTTTAGTGCGTAAGTCTTGCTTATTATTGGCAGGTGTTTGCAAAATCTTTTTTACCTTCTGAAGCAGCAATTGCTCCGCTGTTAGTAAGTGATTGAGACATTGCCCCATAGACCATTCCTGAGTCGATGGTTTTTTATTCCACAATGCCTTACTGGTGGTCTGAATGGTTTGCAACAGCGCAGCATTACTTTCCGCCAGAAAGTTGAGCAACAAGGCTTTTTCTGAGGCATTCAAGGTAGGCGACTTAGCCTCCTTATTCCAGGTCACTTGATGATTAGGTTGTGCTTGAATACTCAATGTAAAGGACACACAAAGCATAATGCTCAGATACATAAAACGATGGTTTTTCATGATATTTAAATGGTTTAGCGTGTTTAAAAATTGTAAGTGATCAATCGTGCTTGAGTCACAGTTATATGATTCGTTATTGCAAATGTAGGGGGAAATGTGTAGATTAAGTGTGGCAAATTAGCCAATGTAGTAAGGTGTTTTGGCCAACTATAATAATACCTCTATGAAGAATATCAGCATTTTATTACCTTTTGGAAACCACTCCATTTCTCTGTCTTCTACCATCACCATTTTAGACATTGCCCAAAGGTCAGGTTGTGCGCTGACTTACCAAATAGTGGGGGGTAAAAACAAGCAACCTGTACAAATGGGTGCTTTTAAGGTAACTCCAGATACGACAATTCGTGAAGTAAAACAAACCGATCTAATCATTATTTCTCCTATTGTATTTAGTGATAATCAGGCTATTCTTGATGAAAATAAAGCCCTCATTGAGTGGGTCATACACCAATATCGGCAGGGAAGTGAAGTGATTTCTTTATGTACTGGAGCCTACATATTAGCAGCTACTGGGTTGCTAAATGCCAAAGAGGCTTCGTCTCATGTGTCGGCAATTCCTGATTTGCAGAAACGATACCCAGCAGTAATTTGGCGCAAGGAAAAGATTATTACTGATCAAGAAGGGTTGATGACAAGTGGGGGAGCTTTGTCATCATTGAATGTATTGATTTATTGGTTGTTGAAATATTATGACAAGTCCACCATTATGCGTATTGCCAAAGGTTTGCAAATAGATTATCCACGTGAATCACAAAAACCTTTTTACATTTTCTCAAACCAGAAAAATCACGCAGACGAACTGATATTACAGATACAGGAATATTTGGAACACCATCAAGAGGAGGCAGTTAATTTTGATGAACTGGCCCACAAATACCATATCAGTCGCCGAAGCCTGAATCGTAGATTTAAAAATGCCACAGGAGAATCTTTGCGTACCTACCAACAGCGAGTATTGATAGAAAAGGCTAAAGAATATTTAGAAGAAAAGCCTATCACGATACAAGAACTGGCTTACACTTTAGGGTACGTAGACGTAAATTCATTTAGGAATTTGTTCCATAAAATTACCGGAACCCTGCCTCATGAATATCAGCGGCGGTTTGTAGCCAAATAAAGGACAAGCAAGAGCTAAGATAAAATCTCTTTTACCCGTCCTACTTCTCCTGTTTCCAGCATTACTTTTATGCCATGAGGATGTTGAGCCGATTTGGTTAAAATGCGTTGTACCACTCCCTCGGTGAGTTTGCCAGTTGGCTGGTCTTGTTTTTTTACAACAGCTACTTTTTGGCCAATTTGGATGTTGCTTCTGTTTTGTCCGTTCATAGGTGCAAAATTACACTTAATCTCTTAACCACCATTGTACTTCTTCTACATTGTCGAAAAACTGCACATTGAACAAACGCCCAATAGGTTCTTCCCAGATTTGCTCGAGCGAAAGTTGGGCAATGATTTCCTTGGTACTGGTAAGTGCAATTTTTTGTGGGCTGGCAGTTCTCCATTGAGCCAGGCATTGTTCGTTTACCCATTCCTGTAGTTCAGGGTCAATCGGAAAACTAAAATTGGTATTGTCAATTAGCAAAAACTGAGGTTTAAAACGTAGCAAGTACTCAGTTTGGGTTCCCATAATTTCTTTGAAATCAGATTCAAACAAGCCTATTGTATTCCCCCAAGTATATTTCATTAACCGTTTCTCCTCGTCAAAAACAAACTGAATGAATTTGTTTTCAAACACCTTCTTTTCCATGATGTATTTGTCTTATGTTTTTTAAATGTTTTAAATGTTTTAAATGTTTTAAATAATAGCAACGGAAGGCCTATCAGGTTGAAGTCAATACTATTGATTAAAAAGATGTGGTAGGATGGTGTTGTGAGTAGGATAAGATCATAGTTTGATACAAATGTAATACAACCAGCAGAAGAAAAATATTCAAAAAGCTGCGATTTATTACACCTTGTTAAAAAAAGCAGAGACCGTGCGGTTACGAAGTGAATTAATGGATATGAAGGCTGAGGTCTACTTCAAAACTTTGGGGAGTATCTTGAATTGTAAGTGTATGTTTTTCTGCATACAGAAGCTCCAAACGCCTTTTTACATTTTGTAGACCTATACCACCTACTTTGTCCTTGGTAAACTTCTTTTGTGGTTTGCTATTAGAAAGGTGAAAATGAATTTGATCTTCTTCAGCCCATAATTTTAGCTTGATCCATCCGTTTTTAGTGTCTTCTATTTTGCTGTGTTTGAAACTGTTTTCTATAAATGGTATGAAAAGCATAGGAGCAATGCTTACTTGGGGATCAAATGTGCCAATCTCCATCTGAAGAGTTAAATCATCCATTTTAAGCCGCTGCAATTCCACATAGTTTTCCAGATAATTGATTTCTTTTTCGATGGGCACTTCTCGTGAGGTACAATCATACAAAATATAGCGCAACATGTCCGATAGTTTCAGAATCATGTCTGGGGCCTCATCGTCCTCTATATAGGTTAAGGTATAAATATTATTCAGGGCGTTGAATAAAAAATGAGGGTTAATCTGTGACTTGAGAAATTTTAGCTCTGTTTCCAGGTTTTCGCTTTTGAGCGCACTGGCTTCCTGTTCTTGCTCGAGTTGTTGGCGTTTGAGCAGGTTTACCTCTCGTTCATTGTCTTGGCTTACTTTCAATACACGATGCGCAGTACTAAGGGCTGTCACCAATAATAGAAAAATACCGCGAATAGCATTTCTTATTTCTTGTCGGGGGATCCTTTCGGGTTTTATACTAGGCAAAAAGTTGTCTATAATATAAATGTGTGCTTCTGATAATAAAATGCCAAACGATACGATCAAAACTACATACAATAAGTAGCGACGACGAAAAAAGAAGATAGGTACAAAAAAATACATATTAGCATAGGCTAATATTACCTGTACATTCACAAACAAAAGTATTCTCAAGAACTGAAGAGTACCAATGGATTTTTCATAAGAGAGCAATGCCAACACCATTAGTAGATAGTAGCCTAGCCAAAATCCAAGATGAGAAACAACGGTTCTGTTTTTTTGTATAAAGTCCATTCTTAATTCTTTGGCAATGCTTCGATAGAAGGGGTTACGGTCAGATTTTCACTTAATAACAAAGTGGCTTTAAAACTATCGGCCTCCTCTACAATTTCCAGATTGTATCTGTGAGGGTAGAGCAATTCCAGACGACGTTTTACATTTTGTAAGCCTATACCACCTACTTTGTCTTTGGTAAAGTTTTGAGGCGGTTTGCTATTGCTTACCTTGAAGCAAATTTGTTGATCCTGATGCAATAGAGCTATTCTAATCCACCCTTCTTGAGTATCTTCTATTTTGCTATGTTTAAAACTATTTTCTATAAATGGAATCAACAGCATCGGAGCAATCTTTACTTGTGGGGCAAATTCATCAATCGTCACCTGAATATCAATGTCATCAGCTTTGAGTTGCTGGAGTTCTATATAATTTTTCAAATAATTGATTTCTTTAGCAATGGGAACCTCTTCTGTAGTACAATCATACAAAATATAACGCAACATATCCGATAGCTTCAGAATCATGTCAGGGGCCTCAGTAGCTTTGATATAAGCCAAAGTATAAATATTATTCAAGGCATTGAATAGAAAATGAGGGTTGATTTGCGACTTGAGGAATTTTAGTTCAGTTTCCAGGTTTTCGCTTTTCAAAATACTAGCCTCCTGAGCACGTTTGAGCTTTCTTTGTTTAAGCAATTCCACTTCTTCTTCTTGCTCGCGGCTAATCTGGAGCAAACGATGTCCTGCACTCAACGCTATTATCAGCAAAAGATAGGTGCCATGTACTGCTTTCTCGAACTGCTGGCGGGTATAATCAAAATCAGGGTGTTTAGGAATGAAACTATCTACGCGATGATGTCCTTCTACCCAAATCCAACCAATGGCAACTACTAATAGTGTATAAATAAAGTAGCGACGGCGAAAATAAAATTTGGGCATAAGCCACCAGAGATTGATATAAGTAATAGAAGCATGTGAGATGGTGGCCAGGCCTACCCTCAAAGGGTGATACGCATCTTCTTCATTATTGAAAACCAATAATGTAAGGATGAGGTAGTAACCTGCCCAAAATCCAAAATGTGAAATAGTAGCTCTATATTTTCTGATAAAATCCATTAAAGTCTGTTGTTCAATTGGCGAATGATTTCCCTCTACATTATTTAATGAAGCTTCCTATAAACTCGATGCATAGCCAGGCTCATTAAACTACTCGCACTGATACCTTATGTCTTCGAAGTTCACCATTTCTTACCCTAACTAAAAGCTTTTTCAGTAAACCAACAAGTTTTCTCAGTAAACGACCATCCTACTCAGTAAACGTGTACTTTTTCCGTTTAACGGTGGCCTTTACCCTTTTACTGAGTTTATAAGCCACCTGATTGAATATACTTTAAAGAACAAAACTCACCCCTCACCTTTGCGTCAGAAAAAGCAAATAGCGAATAATCTAAGATACATTTTTAAACGCTCCCCCAAGCAGAAATACAGATGAAAATGCAAACGAAAATACAAATCACCTACAAATACTTATGGAGCTTGCTGTTGCTCGTAGGTGTTGCTTATCAGGCACAGGCACAAGCCAACCAGAAGCTTTCGCTCAAAGCCAGCCTACAGAAAGCACTTGAAAATAGCCGTGAGGTACAGGCCCAGAAGCTGGGGCGTAAGTCTACCGATTATCAGGTAAAAGAGGTCATTAGTCAGGGGCTTCCGCAAATCTCTGCTTTTGGTTCTTTTGACAATAACATGATTCTGCCAACCCAGTTTTTACCTGGTGAACTTGCGGGACAGCCTGGTGCTTTGGTACCAGTGCAGTTTGGTACTCGCTACAATACCACGGCGGGCGTAGAGTTACAACAATTGCTATTTAGTCAATCGTTTGTGGCAGGGGTAAAGGCGGCCAAAAAAGCAAGGGCATTGAGCGATTTACAAATTCGCCAATCCGAAGAAGAAGTATTGTACAATGTGGCAAGCTTGTATTACGGGATTCAGGTATTGATCAAGCAAAAGCAAATATTGCTGGACAATATGTCCCAGATTAATACCCTTATCAAGACCACCGAACTACAATACAAAAACGGGGTAGCCAAAAAGGTAGATATTACCCGATTGAAGGTAAACAAGGTGAACCTAAGCACCGATCTGGATCAGGTAGATGCTACTTATGCTCAGCAAATCAATATGCTGAAATATTATACAGGTACTCCTGAAAATGAGACTATAGAGGTAGAAGAAAATACTTCCACCAGCATTTTATCAGATTATACCCCTTCATTTGACAAACGTACTGAGATTCAGCTTTTGTACAAACAACAAGAACTCAATCAGGAAGATATCAAACAAGTAAAAGCGGGTTATTTGCCTACCCTGACTGGTTTTTTGCGCTACTCGCAGATGAACCAAACCAACGAATTGGCTTTTAGTGGATCAAAAGCCAATTGGAACGAAACGGCAGTATTAGGCTTACGCTTAAATATTCCTTTGTTTGATGGATTTAGCAAAAGCAATCGCTTACAGCAAAAGAAGATTGCGATGGCACAAACAAACCTACGCATCAAAGATACCAAGGCAATGATGGCTACCCAATACCAAAACTCACTGGTTAAGCTTCAAAAGCAGCAAGACATTTTGCAAAAGCAAAAAACAAATGTAGACCTGGCCAAAGAAGTGTACGACAGTATCGAGAATCAGTACAAACAAGGGATTACCAATCTAACCGATTTACTCAATACCGAAAACTCGCTCAAAACTGCCCAAAATGGTTATCTCAAAGCTTTGGTAGAGCTCAAAGTAGCCGAGTTGGAATTTGTAAAAGCCAATGGAAAGATTAGAGACATTCTTTAAGTGAAAAGCTAACAGTGTAAAATGAAAAGTTGGTGCGAAGCGGGAATTAGTCCACAGTCAATGGCTAATAAATCGTAGTTTTACGATGCATTGCGAAGCCATTTAACAATAGAGCAATGAAACAATAGAAAAGAACAATAAAGCAATAAAAATTAACCGCTCACCATTGATCATTTACCATTAAAATAATCATTCATCATTAGAAAACCCCTGGCCATGAATAGGTTCGACAAACTCATTATAACCCTCATAGCCCTCTATATACTCATCAAAAAAAATTAAAATACGCATGAAAAAGGTAATCAAAGTAGTCGTGATTGTATTGATCTTAGGAGGAATCACCGCCGGAATTGGTGTAACCCTGGCCAATAACAAAAACAAAATGGAAGAAGAAGCCAAACTTTCTCAAATTACTGCCAAGAGCATTCCAGTAGTGATTAGTAAAGTGAAGGCTGTAAAACTGGGAAAAGATTTTGAAATATCAGGAACCTTTAATCCTACCCGCGAAATGCGATTCAATGCCGATGTGCAAGGTAAGGCTCTACAGGTATTAGTAGAGAAGGGGCAGCAAGTGTATGAAGGGCAACTACTGGTAAAACTAGATGACCAAGACTTGCAACGAGATTTGAAATTGGCCAAGGTAAATTACAGCCAGGCCAAGCGGGATTTAGAGCGGTTTACTGCCTTGAAAGCAGGTGAGGGTATTACGGCTCAGCAATTAGAGCAAACCCGTCTTCAGTTTCGTCAGTCTGAAATACAAATTGAAAAGATTCAAGCCAAAATCAATAAAATGGCCATTAAAGCGCCTATTGCTGGGGTAGTTACTCAAAAAATGATTGAAAAAGGAAGTTTTATCTCTCCTGGAACCCCCCTGGTAGAAATTACCGACATCCAACAATTAAAAATGGTGGTAAAGCTTGCCGAAAGCGAAGCAGTACAAGTAACCAAAGGACAAACAGTAGCTGTAAAAGCCAATGTTTATCCAGACAAGGTACACCAGGGACGCATTAGCACCATTGCCGTAAAAGCAGATGCCTCTAAAAAATACGATGTAGAAATTGACATCAACAACAATGATAATAAAGCCTTGATTCGGGCAGGTATGCAGGGAACTGCCAATTTTAAGTTTGATAAAGCCGCTGAGGTGCTCATGATTCCTCGCAAGGCCATTGTAGGAAGCTTACAAGATGCGAAAGTATACGTGGCTACCGCCGATAACAAGGCCAAACTCATCACCATCGAAACTGGAATTACGCACCAAAATATGGTACAGGTAACCAAAGGCCTCACTACGGCCGATCGGGTGATTACTTCAGGGCAAATCAATTTGCAGAATGGTACCAAGGTTAGTGTGCTTAAAAAATAACTGATAGCCATTAGTCCACTGTCAACAGTCAACAGACGACAGTTTATAGCAAGTAGATAAATCTTAAAACATTATAAGTCAACGGTTAACAGTTGTCAGTCCAAATCCAGAAAACGGTGGACTGTCGACAGTGGACGGTGGACTCTTTTAAAAACTTAAAATATGTCAATTACTGAAATCGCCATCAAACGCCCCTCGCTCATTGTGGTTATCTTCACCATTCTGGGTTTGGGTGGAATCGTTAGCTATCAATCACTCAACTACGAGTTGTTACCGAAATTTTCGCCGCCAGTAATCACAATTTCTACTATATATCCAGGAGCAGCTCCAGGAGAAGTAGAAACCTCGGTTACCAAAAAAATAGAAGATGCCATTTCATCACTGGAAGCCATTGAGAGTATCAAATCTACTTCTTTAGAAAGCTTCTCAAGCATCGTGGTTACTTTCAAGCAAGGCACCAATACCGATCAAAGTACGCAAGATGCCCAGCGATTGATCAACGCTACTAAAAACAACTTGCCAGAAGATGCAAAAGACCCGGTCATCTCTAAAATCGCTTTTGATGAAGCGCCCATTCTGAACCTGGGAGTAAAAGCCCAAATGGATGGTACGGCCTTGTATGATGTGGTAAAGCAACGAATTGTGCCTGCTTTGTCAAAAATAGAAGGTGTAGGCCAGGTAAATATATTTGGAGGAGAAGAGCGGGAAATCAAAATCAATATCAAGCAGGAAAAGCTTAAATTTTACAACCTGTCTATTTTACAGGTAAATCAAGCCATAGCCAATGCAAACCTTGATTTTCCGACTGGTAAGGTAAAACAAAGCAACAGCCAAAACCTGATTCGTCTGGCGGGTAAGTTTCAAAAACTATCTGATATAAAAGAGTTGACTATTACCGTAGATCGCAATGGATCGCCCATCAAGGTAAAAGATGTGGCTGAGGTACAAGATACTCAAAAAGAAGCGGAGACGATGTATCGGGTAAATGGTAGTACTTCCATTGGTTTGATCATCCAAAAGCAATCGGATGCCAACGCAGTAGAAGTAAAAGAAAGTGCAATGAAGGCATTGGGCGATTTAGAAAAGACGTTTGCAGCTAATCAATTAAAGTTTGACGTAGCCCAGGATACCACCATTTTTACAATGGAAGCTGCTGATGCAGTAATGCACGATTTGTTCTATGCCATTATTTTGGTAGCCATCGTGATGTTGGTTTTCTTACACAGTATCCGTAACGCCTTTATTGTAATGTTGGCCATTCCAGCCTCGTTGATTTCTACCTTTATTGCGATGTCTATACTTGGGTTTACGCTCAATTTGATGACTTTACTTGCTCTCTCGTTAGTAGTAGGTATTCTGGTAGATGACTCCATTGTAGTACTGGAAAACATTTACCGCCATATGGAAATGGGTAAAAAACGTAGAATAGCGGCGCTAGAAGGTAGAAACGAGATTGGTTTTACGGCCTTGTCTATTACTTTGGTAGACGTAGTGGTGTTCTTACCAATTGCACTGGTAGATGGCCTTGTAGCCGACTTGTTGCGTCAGTTTTCGCTGGTAGTAGTGGTATCTACTTTATTAAGCTTGTTTGTTTCTTTTACCTTGACTCCGCTTTTGGCTTCGCGTTTTAGCAAGATTACGCATTTAGATAAAAAGAAATTTACCCACCGCATTATTCTATGGATAGAAAAGCAAATAGATGGCTTGGCAAACTTTTATGCCAACGTATTGCGATGGTCATTGAAAAATAAAGCCATTACTTTAGTCGTGATTGGCGTGTGTTTCTTTAGTTCTTTCTTATTGGTTACCAAAGGATACATTGGATCAGAGTTCGTAAGTGCAGGGGATAAAGGAGAGTTCATTGTAGTGTTGGAATACCCAAAAGATGCTACACTAGAGCAAAACAACCGCACTACCCAAAAGGTAGAAACCTACCTTGCTCAAAAGCCCGAAATCACCAGTTTATTTACCACCGTGGGTTATGCCAGTGGAAGAGCAGGGAGCCGTAGTACTACCTACCAAACCGAAGTAAACGTGAAAATGGTAGACCAATCTAAGCGAGATATTTCGGCCAACTTGTATGCCAACCAAATTAAGCGAGAATTGACCGAACGTATTCCAGGAGTAAAGGTAACTGCCAGTGAAGTAAGTATTACTGGAGGAAGCAATGATGCGCCTATTCAAGTGATCATTAGCAGCACCAAGACTGATTTGTTGCTCAAAAAAGCCCAGCAAATTGAGGAAAACGTAGCAAAAATTCCTGGAATTACCGATTCTAAATTGTCTTACGAAGAAGGTAGCCCTGAGCTAAAGGTACAGATAGATAAGGCGAGAATGGCAGAATTGGGGCTTTCGCTAGAGGTAGTAGGTGCTACCTTACAAAATGCTTTCAATGGTAATCAGGACAGCAAGTTCAAAGATGGCGAATACGAATATGACATCAATGTAATGATGGATGCATTTAACCGCCGAAGCATAGAAGATGTATTGCAGCTCAATTTTGTAAACAAACAAGGCAAAAGCATTGAATTAAAGCAGTTTGCCCAGGTAATAACTTCTACTGGAGCTACCGAATTGAAGAGAGCAGAAAGAATTCCGGCAATTACCTTGAGTGCCAAGGTGATAGGGCGTTCGGAAGGAGAAGTAGGAAATGATATCAAGAAGACGATCGCAAGTTTGAATTTGCCAGCTGATATAGACATTGCTTATGATGGCAATATGAAAAACCAGGCAGATGCTTTTGGTAGTTTAGGTTTGGCTTTGATGGCCTCTATCATATTGGTATACCTTATTATGGTGGCGTTGTATGACTCATACATTTACCCATTTGTAGTATTGTTCTCTATTCCTGTGGCATTGATAGGAGCCTTATTGGCCTTGGCATTGACCCAAAGCTCACTGAATATTTTCTCTATTCTGGGAATCATCATGCTAATTGGCCTGGTGGCTAAGAATGCGATTCTACTGGTAGACTTTACCAATCAGTTGAAAGAAGAAGGAAAGAAAACTTACGATGCACTGGTAATGGCGGGTAAAATGCGACTACGCCCTATCTTGATGACAACCATTGCGATGGTGATTGGTTTGTTGCCGATTGCCTTGGCCAAAGGTGCAGGAGCTGAGTGGAAGAATGGCCTTGCCTGGGCTTTGATGGGAGGTTTAACAAGCTCTATGATTTTTACGCTGGTATTGGTACCAGTAGTATACTATATGGTGGATTTAGTATTGGCCAAATTTAAACGAAGTAAGTCAAGTGAGTCCACAGAAGATTTCAATGAAACCACCACTGCAAAAGAAGAAGAGAGTTTGGTATTGAGTACCAGATAGTAGTTTAGTTTGATTAATTATCATCATGAGGGACGAAGTGTTTTAGATGAGGAGCAAAGCCCCTTCGGCATTCGGAGGGGTTTTCTTAATCTACATACGATCGCCTCACCGCCTAAATAACCCCCTTACATGAACATTATACTTATTGCTCGATTAGTTGCTTGTTTGTTGTTGGCAGGTATTACCAGACAAACCATAGCCCAATCCAAAAAAGTAAAAAAGACTCCCAAAGATTCATCCCAGCGTAGTTTTGCCATAGTACCCGTAGTAGGCGTATCTCCCGAAACTGGTTTTACAGTGGCTACTTTAGGTGTATTAAATTTTAAGACTGGTAAAGATTATCAAAAGAGTCGTTTGTCTAACGTGATGCCTTTTGCTTCTTTATCTTTTACTGGGCAAATCGCTTTTGGAACATTTTATCGGGTGTTTTCTGGAAACGATCGCTATTTGTTTCAAGGGCGCTTGATTTACAACATTGGAAACGCAGTCTATTATGGTATAGGCAACGACTTACCTGAATCGAATAAGGAAAATTCAACAAATCAAACGATAAGTATGGCAACCAGGGTGTTCCGACGTTTGGATAAGAACTTGTTTTTTGGCTTGCAATACCAATATGTGCATTTCACCAGCCTTGAGCGAGAGTCGGGAGGATTGTTAGAAACTAGCCAAGTGGCGGGATATGATGGTTCAGTGGTTTCAGGTTTAGGGGCGGCTATCTTATACGACAATCGAGAAAATATTTTAAACCCACAAAAAGGGCTTTATGCAGAGATGTCTGGCTATAGGTTTAATAAAGGAGCTATAGGCGAGTATGAATTCACTTCACTACAATTAGATATTCGGAAGTATTTCCAACCTTTTAGCGATTTGCCACACACTTTAGCTATCCAAGGGTTTGCCAGCTTTGTGATTGGTGATCCTCCTTATAGTCAATTGTCGGCTTTGGGCGGGCCAACAATTATGCGAGGTTACGTTCGGGGGCGTTATCGCGAAAAACACCATTTAGCCATGCAGGCCGAGTATCGTTTTCCTGTATGGCGAAAGTTTGGTATGGCGGTCTTTGGTGGCTTAGGCGATGTACACAACAAAGTAATGAATTTTAATAGTACAGACTTGAAGGGCTCTTATGGCGTAGGGTTGCGATTTAGTATTCTGCCCAAGGATCGAGTCAATCTGCGCTTAGATTATGGCAGAGGTTCCGATGGCTCTAGTGGTATCTATTTGGGAATTGGAGAGGCTTTTTAGAATACTATAAATAACAAAAAATATTGAGGGAATACTTTATAAATCCAAGTTGCATTTTCAAGACTGAAAACCGTTTTCAATCCCTGATTTAGCGATTTATGTGTGAGTTTTAAATTGTACTATTTAAGTATTTGGTATAAAAAAACTTACTTGCTTATGCTTGGTTAGTAGAAAGTTGTTTTCTTGTAAAATTACAAATTATAAAAAAATAATTTTTTTTTGAATAATTATTTATAATTTGGCACATTGGATAAAAAAATAAGATTTTAATGTTTGTTTAGTTTACAATAAAGGCTATTCATGTCAATACGAAATAATTTCATGATTCGTCCCAGTATTGTATTTACTAAGCCAGGTGGGTAGGCAGTCCTCTTGGTAAAACACAAAAAAAATTAATCCAAATTCAAACTATTTCTGAGATGTTCGCGTAGAAATTTTAGAATATTGTTAAAAAATATTTAAGGTTTTTACCCGTTACACTTGTCAGTAAGTAAACAATGTAAGTTTTATTAGATGTACATTTAAAATTACATATGTGTATTCAACGATTTAAAGGACATTCATTTGGAAATTAACTTTACAAAATCATGGCAGCGACCCAACATCACCAATGGTATTTAGCCAATCTATTAACTTCATTGCCTGAGTGGCAGGAGATTACTTCTTCGGCTCAACAAAGGCTAATGAGTATACTGGAAAGAGAAATGTTAAAAAACTCTTCAGAGCCAGTTATTACACGTTTTGCCAACGAAATCACCCTTTCGGTATATGCATCTGAGAGAATGGTGATTGAAAAAATCATCCGAAAGCTTCAGTTGACCAAACTGATTTTTGACCAAGTCAAGCAAATTATTTCTGAGCGTATGATTCAGGAAAGAGTACTTCATGCCAATACCAAAATCGAGAAAGATTTAGGATTAGATGAGTCAGATTTGATTTGGTTGATCTTACGTTGTGAACAAATTTTCCACATCCAAATTGATGAATCGGCAGTCATCAGACCTTTGCTTACTTTGCAGAGTTATGCGGGATATGTATCACAACTTTATTTTAAAGAAATAGATATTAGTTCTCCTACCCGTTTTATGAATGCGTCCTAAAAGTATAAAGGACAACAAAATTTCACTTTCACAAACTACTATTTTAAGCACGGGCTACCTGATTTTTTAGGTGGCTTTTTTGTTGGGGTATGGTGTAGTTAAGCAATAAAAGCAGCCAATACACTATTAAACTCCTCGGGTTGCTCCATATTGGGTAAGTGAGCTACCTGATCAAGTTCGATAGTTTCGGCCTGAGGAACAAGCATCTCTATTTTTTCTACGTTTTCGTGAATATAGCCATAGTCGAGCTTGCCATATACCAGCAACAAGGGACATTGTATAGATGAAATGCGTTTGAGGGGTTCAAATTCTTTGAGCTGAGGAATGCGGGCAAACTGACCACTCTCAAGAAACTGAGAAAGACACTGCTCTACATAAAAATCAGTCACTAGGTTGTTTACCTGCCAGCGATGTGGGCCATAAAACGTAAGCTTCTTCAGGATCATTTTGGCCTGTTGGGTATTTTGCTTTTCTATATAGCCAATATATTCGGCCAATACCTCCAGGTATTCGTGGTTACGTTCCTGAAAACCTACCAAGCCAGGCGAAACCAATGCCAATTTGTTGACTTTTTGCGGGTAAGCTAGAGCCAAATCTAACGCAATGATGCTTCCCAGAGAGCAACCTATCAGAGTAAAGTTTTCTACTCCTATAGTATGCAAGATGGCCAATAAATCGTCCATGTCCAATCCTTCATTGTTCTTGTGGGTAGATTGTCCATGGCCCCGCAAATCATATGAAACAACTCGATAATGCTTATTAAAGTATTGGGCCTGGGCCTCCCACATTTGATGATCCAGCCCGCCACCATGGATAAATACCAAAGTTTGTGAACCACTGCCCGAAACCTGATAAGTCAATGCATTACCTCCGAAAGTGATTTGCTGGATGCCCATGTTATCCTCCCGATTTTTTGGCTTTGTATCCAGCGTTTTTGAGCAATTCGAGTACCTTGTCACGTACATCACCCTGAATGATGATCTCTCCTTCTTTGGCACTACCACCCACACCACATTTGGTTTTAAGCATTTTACCCAAGTCTTTTAAGTCCTCTTCGGTACCCACAAACCCAGTGACCAATGTAGCCGCTTTTCCTTTGCGATTCTTACGATCAAGCATCACCCGCAAATCCTGCTGGTTAGGAGGGAGAGTTTCGGCTTCAGCTTCCTCGTCATAGTCGTATTCAAAATCTGGATTGGTAGAATACACCATTCCCAGGCGATCTTTCCAATCGTTTTCATCTTTTTTATTTTTCTTATTTCGGCTCATAATTTTAGTTTTAAATGGAGTCAACAGTCGTAGGGCGACTGTCATCAGTGGACTGAGTTTCTTCACGAAACAACTTTCTATCTGCCACAAAAGGCCCAAAGGGTAAAATGGAAGCCACCAAAGCCAGAGCCATCTTTTTGAACGGCCACGAGTGTTCAATTTTTACCTGAATCACCAACATTCCATAAGCTACAAACAATACTCCGTGGAGTAGCCCCACTACCTGTACGCCTTCGGGGATTTTCCAAATATATTTGAGAGGCATAGCTATGCCCAATAATATCAAAAATGACCACCCCTCGAGAAAACCTACCACTCGTAGGCGACCCAAGGTAGTTTTTAATAATTGCATCATAACATTAGCAGTAATTGTAAAACTCAAAATTACAACACAGTGATTTACTATACGCAATTTTGAGCATTTTTATTGGGAACTCGCCTTAGCTTTTAAAATGTGAATGAAAAGTTTTGCGTTTGTTTTCTAAGATAATCATTTTTTGCAATGACAAAATCTGGTAGGAGCAGAATTTGTTTTTGGGTTAAAACAGCATTGCTTCGCTTGCGGGCAGGTGGACAGCATGGAAGGAGGGGGCATTGGCTTTTGTGCGGTTGCATATGCTTTTCAGCCTTTTTTGCTTACTTTTTGGGGCTCAAAAAAGTGAGTCACCGAAGGTCGCCAAACCCAAAGCAATTAACTAAGAATGAAATTGATAGATTACCAGAAAAAAACAGATTTTTTCTGATGAATGTTGAGCTAGCCTGTATGGAGTGAGTTACGATAAAAAATAGCAAAGTCAGGGAGTAAGATGGTGTTATTGTAAGTAATTGAAAAGTTGAAACAATTTCCAGATATAAATAATAAAAGGCAATGTCTAAATAAACATTGCCTTCTTATGATATCAATATTGAGTTTCTTTCTTAGAAATAAAACTGATAATATCCGCGAGTACCATCTTTGCTTACTCCCTGAATGTACACTTTCCCTTGCAAATCCAGCAATAAGTCCTCTACATCCTTGGGTTTGGTTACTGGCTGACGATTGATGTGGGTAATCACAAAGCCTTCGCGCATACGCAAACGGCTAAACAAGCCCCGTCTTACTTTTACAATTTTTACCCCACCATTTTCTATGCGTAGTTTCTGACGCTCAGCTTTAGAAATTTTCTCCATTTCTACGCCTAGTTTTTTAGAGTAGAAAATTTGTCTTTTCAATACTCCAGTAGTTCCTTCTCGGTTTCTTAGCTTAAGCTGAACTGTTTTGGTTTGAGAGCCTCGACGGTAAGTCACTTTTAGTTTATCACCTGGGCGGTAATAACTCATTTCTTCCATAAAGCCGCTTTTGCCTTCTATTTTATCATTGTTTATCTGCAAGATCACATCCCCAGGTCTTAAACCTCCTTTGGCGGCTTCGCTTCCGTCTTCAATGTTGGTAATTACGGCCCCATTAAACGAATTGGCCTTGATGTCAAAGCGCTGAGCTAATTTAGTGCTCAAATCGCTTACTTTAATTCCGGTAAAGGCTTTTTGAACCTCTCCATATTGTACCAAATCATTGAATACCTTGGCTACGATGTCTACTGGTACTGCAAACCCATAACCAGCATAAGAACCCGTACGAGATAAAATAGCAGTATTGATGCCCACCAATTGGCCTTTAATGTTTACCAAAGCCCCTCCACTGTTTCCAGGGTTAATGGCGGCATCGGTTTGGATAAAAGATTCTAATGGAAACTGCCCTCCCAATAAATCAATGTCGCGACCTTTGGCACTTACAATACCAGCAGTTACGGTAGAAGTAAGATTAAATGGATTACCAATGGCCAATACCCATTCGCCTACCGAAAGTTTTTTGGAAGTACCTCGGGTAATGCTTGGCAAACCTTTGGCCTCAATTTTTAGCACCGCAATATCTGATGAAGGGTCAGTCCCAATTACCTTGGCTTTATAAGATTTTTTTTCGTGAATTACTTCTATGGTTTCAGCATCCTCGATTACGTGATTGTTGGTAACGATATAGCCATTGTCGGTAAATATTACTCCTGATCCTGAAGCCAGTTGCTTACGCCCACGACCACCACGACCCCCAAAGAAGAAGTCAAACATATCGTAAGAGTTGTATTTTGCATCCGATACAGTCTTGATGTATACCACACTACGAGTAGCCAACTCAGAAGCTTTTTTAAAATCACCATTGAGCTCTACAATGGATTTATTGTTGACCATCTTGGTATCCGCAGTTACCCGTTCCTTGATCACACGATCACCATCATTGCTATTATTTTCAGGGGTGGAAGATTTACTAATGAGGTAAAAACTGTAACCACCTACCATGGCAGATACAAAGCTTAATAAAATGGTTTTTATGGTGTTGTTCATAATATTTACGACTATGTTTAGTGTTTCTTATTAAAAGTATTCTAAAACAAAATTAATGAATTTTTAAATGGTAAAGTATTTCTAAGATAACCAGTACGTATATTTTTAAAGTGATTTTAGTTAAATAATGTTAAAAATAAATTGGTTGAGGAAATGCCATCATTAAAATTATGGAGAAACAAACCCCTTTGGTGTCAGTAGTAAGTCCAGTATATCAGGCCGAGCCATTGGTAGAGGCACTTGTAGAACGTACCAAAGAAGCACTACGAAAAATTACCGAACGCTTTGAAATTATCCTGGTGGAAGATGGTAGTCGAGACAATTCCTGGCAAGCTATTCAACAAGAGGCCAAACAAGACCAAAGAGTAAAAGGCATTAAACTAAGCCGTAATTATGGACAACACCCCGCGATCACGGCAGGCCTGGATGGTGCACAAGGAGAATGGATCGTAGTGATGGATTGTGATTTACAAGATCGCCCTGAGGAAATAGTGCCCTTGTACTACAAAGCACAAGAAGGTTACGATATAGTGTTGGCTCGCCGTCACCAACGCAAGGATACTTTTTTGAAAAAGACTTTCTCCTGGTTGTTTTATCGCCTGTTGGCCTACCTTACAGGAACCAAATATGACGCAGGAGTAGCCAATTTTGGTATATACCATCATAAGGTGATTAATGCTGTAGTGCAAATGCGGGAAAGTGTACGATATTTTCCTATCATGGTGCAGTGGGTGGGCTTTCGCCAAACCAAGCTAGATGTACAGCATGCCGCCAGGCAAGAGGGCAAAACGACTTATAACTTTAAAAGAATGATGGATTTGGCCATAGATATTATACTGGCTTACTCTGATAAACCGCTGCGTTTGACTATTCGAATGGGGTTACTCATCGCTCTTAGTGCATTGGGATTTGCCATATATAACATAATATTATATTATCGTGGTGTTATGCAAGTACCTGGATATACCAGTCTTATCGTATCTATTTGGCTACTTTCAGGACTTATGATTGCCATTTTGGGAGTAGTGGGTTTATATATTGGCAAAACTTTCGAAGGGGTTAAAAACCGCCCGATATATATTGTTTCTCAAAAAACTCAGGACTAAACCATGGAGAGACAAATCTCATTTTTTGTCATGACCTACAAAGGGTGGAGCACCTTAAAACACGTATTACAACATTATAAACCATTGGTAAGCCTCGTAGTGGCAGCGCGTGATCAAGGGCTACAAGATGATTATTATGAGCAAACCAAAGCTCTTTGTGCCTCATATCAAATCCCTTTTTTTGATAGAAAAAATGCACCTAGGCCAACCTCTCCTTATGCCATCGCTATCTCCTGGCGATGGATGATTGATACCACTCAATCCCGCCTCATTACCTTACATGATTCCTTATTACCTCGTTATCGGGGATTCAACCCTTTGGTGTCGGCTTTGATCAATGGTGATTCAGCCATAGGAGTTACTGCTCTTTGGGCCAATGAAAATTATGATAGTGGAGATATTATTGACCAAACCAAACTTGAGATACAATATCCTATGACTATTCGTCAAGCCATTGAAAAGGTCGCACCACTTTATCAAGAATTGGTGGTGAAAATATGCCAACAAATAGCACAAGGTAAACTACCAGTAGCTATCCCGCAAGATGATACGAAGGCTACTTATAGCGTTTGGCGTGATGCTCAAGATTACTTTATCAATTGGCAGCGTGACAGTAAGTATATTCAACGTTTTGTAGATGCAGTGGGGCATCCTTATGCAGGAGCCAAGACATATATTAATGGTCAAGAGTTAGTGAAGATTGAAGAAGCAGAAGCAATAGAAGATGTAGCCGTTTTTGATAGAGCTGCTCAAATAGGTAAAGTGATATTTTTGCGTGAGCATCAACCAGTAGTGGTATGTGGAGAAGGTCTCTTGAAGATTAAAAAAATGAAAAATCAACAAGGTCAATCATATAATTTAAAGCAGTTTCGGGTACGTTTTACCACCAATCCTTCCTTAGATCATTTGCCATGAGAATACCTTTCAATAAACCTTTTTTGACGGGAAAAGAGACTGATTACATTCGGGATGCAGTAGCTTCAGGTAAAATATCAGGAGATGGAGTATTTACTCAAAAGTGCCATCAGTTTTTTGAAGAAAGATATGGCTTTGGCAAATGCTTATTGACTACATCTTGCACCGATGCGCTGGAAATGGCGGCGATCCTATTAGATACTCAACCAGGAGACGAAGTGATTGCCCCTGCTTATACATTTGTGAGTACGGTAAATGCCTTTGTATTGCGTGGAGCGCGTATTGTATTTGCCGATAGTCAACCCCATGTTCCCAACATTGATATAGAGAGTGTCGCTTCCTTGATTAATCCCAAGACTAAGGCCATTGTGGTGGTGCATTATGCAGGAGTGGCTTGCGACATGGAACCTTTGCTGGCGTTGGCCAACAAGCACAACTTATTGATTGTAGAAGATTGTGCCCATGCTATAGATAGCTTTTATCAAGACAAACCATTGGGAAGCCTGGGGCATTTGGGAGCATTTTCGTTTCACGAAACCAAGAATGTAATTGCAGGAGAAGGCGGCATGCTTACCATCAATGATGAGCGATTAATGGAGCGTGCCGAAATCATTAGAGAAAAAGGCACCAATCGTTCTGCGTTTTTTAGGGGAGAGGTAGACAAATATGGATGGGTAGATATTGGTTCGTCATTTTTACCTTCCGATATTATTGCGGCGTTTTTATATGCCCAGCTAGAAAACTTAGATAACATACAAGCCCGTCGTAAAGAAATTTGGCAAATTTATCATGAAGCATTCCAACCACTCCAGGAGGCAGGTTTGGTTCGTTTGTCCACTATCCCCGATTTTGCTACCAACAATGCCCATATGTTTTATCTGGTTTGTCACACTATTGAAGAACGTAATGGGTTAATTGAGTTTTTAAAGCAAAAAGGCATTTGGGCGGTGTTTCATTACCTTTCTTTACATCATTCACCTTATTACACTTCACAACACGATGGGCGTGTATTGCCCAATTGTGACCGTTTTGCTGATTGCTTGGTGAGGCTTCCGTTTTATTATGAACTTAATGAAACCGATCAGAGAGAGGTAATAGAGAATGTACAGGCGTTTTTTAACCTGAGGCAGACAAATCATGGATAAACGAGACAAGTATGAATTGATAGATGGTATACCTTGTTATGCACCTCATTTGGCTTGGGAAAATGAAGGCTTTCCAGCAGATTTTTTTGACTTCTTATACAAAGCCGAAGCTCAAAATTTTTGGTTCAAGACCCGAAATCAAGCAATTCTGCATTTATTCAAAAAATATGTAGTGCCAAACGCTCAAGTACACGAAATAGGTTGTGGTACTGGATATGTATTGAAGGCCTTAGAGGATAAATTTCCTGACTATACGCTTCAAGGCTCAGAGATTCATTTGTCAGGAATTAAATTTGCCCAAACGCGATTGCCCAAAATTGATTTTGTTCAGTTAGATGCTACGCACATGCCTTTTAATCAGGTCTTTGATGCTGTAGGGGCTTTTGATGTACTGGAGCATATTACTGACGATGAACAGGTAATTGCCCAAGTATATAAGAGTCTTAAACCCAACGGGGCTTTTGTAATAAATGTGCCTCAATATCAATGGATGTGGAGTATTACCGATGACCTGGCCTTTCATAAACGTCGTTACCATCGCAAAGACCTCAAACAAAAACTTGAAAAGGCAGGATTTGAGGTGAAATATATGGGTAGCTTTATTTTTACCCTATTTCCATTAATGTACCTATCTCGATTGTTCAAGCGAAAAAAAAATAATACGATAGATAAAGAACAAGCGCATAAATTAGAACTTGGTGAACTCAAGCTACCTCAATTCATTAATGCAATATTCTGGGGGGTGACCCAACTGGATGTATGGTTGATTAAACGTGGAATTTCGTTGCCATTTGGAGGTTCTTTGATGGTAGTAGCTAAGAAAAAAGCCGATGATAAGAAATGATCTGAATCATTCAGAAACAGGTTAGAATTGTTTTGAAATTGGATAACTTTTTGTAAAGTGCAACTGTATTATTTTAACAAGATGTTATATGGCAGCAGAATACGATAATTTGTTGAGGTCGTTGGATCGGGCTTGTGATGGCCTGTTATTTATGAGCGAGTCTGATTATCCCTTTGAATCTTTTTATTGGGATCATAAAGGGGAATTATCGCCCGAAAAAGTAATAGAGCTGGCCCATGAAATGGAAGATGCCAGAGTAAAAGAGCTAACATTAGAAACATTTTTTAAAAATGCCGTGGCCGAAGAAAGCTGGTATGATACTGATGAGGTTAGAACTGCCCGACGCTTCCAAAATTTGGTAGATACGCTGAAGCGTAACCTGGAAGAAATCAAAGTATACCGAGTAGGATTTGCCGAAGCCGAAGTATACATTGTGGGCAAGCCTGAGTTTGGAGGCTATGCTGGAGTTTCTACCCATGTAGTGCAGACTTAATGGTAATAAGCAAGATTTGACGAAAGAACCCAGGTGATGACCTAACGAACATTGGTATCCCAATAAAACCTTTCATAGATCAGTGTTCGTTAGCCGATATTATTCCCCCAGAGCAGAGCAATTCCCCTCTTCAAGCCCATTCAACGCCTTACTGAACTTTATACCTCACTTTTTGTTATATTTGTAAAATTTTTAGAAGTGATACTTTTTGAGTGATTCCAGAGATAAGTATTTGTACTTTATCAGGAACATTCATAATCCATAATTAATCATTGTAGAAATGTTTCCAAAGTATGATGTGATAGTAGTGGGAGGTGGTCATGCCGGATGTGAAGCTGCATCTGCTGCTGCCAACCTCGGCTCTAAGGTTTTGTTGGTAACCATGGATATGAACAAGATTGCGCAAATGTCTTGTAATCCAGCAATGGGAGGAGTAGCCAAAGGCCAGATTGTACGAGAGATAGATGCATTGGGAGGAATGAGTGGCATTGTGACTGATAAAACTATGATTCAGTTTCGTATGCTCAACCGTTCTAAAGGGGCGGCGATGTGGAGTCCCCGATGCCAAAGCGATCGTATGCGTTTTGCCGAAGAATGGCGCCTGACTTTGGAGCAAAACCCTAATGTAGATTTCTGGCAAGAAATGGTTACAGGTATTGTCGTGAAGGATAATCGCGCAGTAGGAGTAACCACGTCTATGGGCTTAGAAATCCCAGCCAACTCGGTGATTTTGACCAGTGGTACCTTTATGAATGGCTTGATTCATATTGGTGAAAAACAATTTGGTGGAGGACGAGCAGGAGAACGAGCTTCTAAAGGGATTACCAAGCAATTGGTAGATTTAGGCTTTGAAGCAGGGCGAATGAAGACTGGAACGCCTCCTCGGGTAGACGGACGAAGCATCAATTATGAGGTAATGGAAGAGCAAGCAGGTGATGTAAACCCTGGTAAGTTTTCGTACGCCGATACTCCAAAGCTGAAGCAACAACGAAGCTGTCATATTACCTATACCAATACAAAAGTACACGAAGTGCTGGAAACTGGCTTTGAAAAGTCGCCCATGTTTGCAGGGCGTATCAAAGGATTGGGGCCACGCTATTGCCCTTCGATAGAAGACAAAATTAACCGATTTGCCGAACGCGATCGTCACCAAATATTTGTAGAACCCGAAGGTTGGGATACAGTAGAAGTATACGTGAATGGTTTTTCTACTTCCTTGCCCGAAGATGTGCAATACAAAGCTTTACGATTGATTCCTGGCTTTGAAAATGCCAAAATGTTTCGTCCTGGATATGCCATCGAGTATGATTATTTTCCGCCTACCCAGCTCAAAATGACGCTGGAGACCAAAATAGTAGATGGGCTGTTCTTTGCTGGACAAATCAATGGAACTACCGGGTACGAAGAAGCTGCTTGTCAGGGGTTGATGGCTGGCATCAATGCCCACTTAAAGGTGAAAGAAGAAAATCCGTTTATTTTGAATCGTTCGGATGCTTACATTGGGGTATTGATTGATGACTTGATCAACAAAGGGACCGATGAACCATACCGAATGTTTACCTCTCGGGCTGAGTACCGTATTTTGTTACGTCAGGACAATGCAGACTTGCGTTTGACCGAAAAGTCTTACAAGCTAGGTTTGGCTACCGAAGAGCGTATGCAAAGGGTAAGAGACAAAAAGGAGCAGATTAAGCAATTGTCAGCCGAACTGGCCAAGATAAAGTATAAGCCTACCGAGATCAATGACCATTTGCAGACGTTGGGTACTGCCCCTATCAAAGAGAAGTCGGCATTGATGAATCTGGTAAAACGCCCTGAGGTCAATTTTGAAAAACTACGGGCATTGGAAGGTGGCATTGACACTTTCTTGAAAGATTTTGACCACGAAGTGGTAGAGCAAGTAGAGATTTTGACCAAGTATGCTTCTTATATCGAGAAGGAAGAAAAAATGGCGCAAAAGCTACACGAACTCGAGGGCTTTAAAATTCCTACAGCATTTGATTATGACCAATTAAAAGCTGTATCGGCTGAAGGGAAAGAAAAGCTTAAAACGATTCGACCCGAAACCATCGGGCAAGCTTCCCGCATTAGTGGAGTGTCGCCTGCCGATATTTCTATCCTGATGGTGTATTTGGGTAGATAGCTTTTTTTATATTAAAAAAAACAAAACCTGTTTGAAGTAGTATCAAACAGGTTTTTCTATTAGTATTAAGTATTAATCTCCCAAGTGAATATATAATATCATAATATTTGTGACAGCTCCTTCATAGATACTGGTTTGGGTAATACATCTATCACAAAAGGATAATCGGCTTGTTTGGCTGCGGCGATTTCACGTGCCATACCCGAAATAACCAATACTTTGGTATTGGGGTATAAATGAGCAAATTGCTGCTCAAATTTTTCTAAAAAGAGCTCTCCACCTCCCATACGTAAGTTCCAGTCTAGGGTAATTAATTCTGGGAACCTGCTTTTTGTGTGCAAATCTTCTAATTTGACTAAAGCAGTGGCAGCACTCATGCTAAACTCAATATTGACATATTGAACCAGGTTTGTAAAGATTTTGTGATACTTTACGATAAATAATCGGTCATCATCAATTAGGAAAATATTTTGGTAGTGGTTTTTACTATTTTTCATACCCGTAGGTTTACTTGGTGTCTATAAATACTAACGGAGCGTATAATACAACGATAAAAAACTTCGATAAGCTGTTATTTTTCCCCGATTAGTGGTAATATCCATGTAAGAAAACAAGCATATTGTTAAACCTTGCTAATAATTGTTAATGACTCGTTAATAGAGTAACGAAGGGAATAGAAAGGAGGTAAATTCATTGTTAGCTCAAATTAAGCATTCAAAATATGACGCGCAGCACCATACGTATGATCATTGCGCTGGCTACTTTCTCCATAGTAGGCATTATGGTTACCCAGGTTTATTGGGTAAGGCGGGCGTTTGACATGAAAGAAAAACAATTCCACCAAACGATTCATGTAGCACTGCGAGAAGTAGCCCAAAAAATTGCCGTAATCAATCAACACACCGTAAAGCCAGTATCTATTAAGCAGTTGTCTTCTGATTATTTTGTGGTCAATGTAAACGATATCATCGATGCCAATGTGTTGGAACACTTGCTTAAAGAGGCCTTCGCCAAACGGGAGCTATCTACCGAATATGAATATGGTATTTATGATTGCTCTACCGATAAAATGGTGTATGGAAACTACGTGAGCTCAAAAATTAAAGCAACCCCTACACTACGCGCCAAGTTGCCCAAGTATGATCAATACGTGTATTATTTTGGTATTCGGTTTCCTAATAAAACCACCTACCTGGCAAGCCAGATGGATATTTGGATTTTTTCATCTTTCATTTTACTCATCGTCACCGTTTTTTTTAGCTACACTTTATTCGTGATTTTGAGACAAAAACGGCTGTCAGAAGTACAGCGGGATTTTATTAACAATATGACCCACGAGCTAAAAACGCCCATTTCTACCATTGCGGTTACTGCCGATTTATTGACCAATCCTCAAGTATTAGAAAAGCACGATCGCGTATTGAACTACACCCAGATTATAAAGAATGAAAACACCCGACTACAAAGCCATATAGAAAAAGTCTTGCAATCGGCACGAATGGATCGGGAAAAGCTCAAGTTAAATTTAGAGCCTTTAGATGCTCATGAGTTGATTCAAGAAGTACTTACGAGCTTTGACTTAAAAGTAAAACAGCTTGGAGGAACGCTGAATGCTCAACTACAAGCCCAGCAGGTGATAATTAGGGCTGACAAAGAGCATTTGACCAATATTTTATATAATTTACTTGACAATGCTATTAAATATTCGCCCGATGCACCTGAGCTTGTGGTGAGTACTCAAAACCAAAGTAGGAAAAACGATTTTTTGGTGCTATCGGTGCAAGATCAAGGATTGGGTATTAAGAAAGAATACCATAAAAAGATATTTGATAAGTTTTTCAGGGTTCCTACAGGCAACATTCACAATGTAAAAGGGTTTGGTTTGGGGTTAGATTACGTCAAAAAAATTGTGAAAGCACATCGCTGGAAACTCTCTCTCAAGAGTGAAGAAGGCAAAGGGAGTTGTTTTGAGATTTTTGTTCCTTTAAGTAAGTAGCTTAATGAATGAACAACGAAATTTCGAGGTACCTGTTTCTCATAGAGAGCGTATTCAACATTTTTGAAATACACGATTCAAATTTTGAGGCTTATGAAAGCAAAAATATTATTTGTAGAAGATGACGCCAGTTTGGCGATGGTGACCAAAGATAGCCTCGAGCTTAGAAACTACGCAGTAACTCACTGTGAAAATGGGCAAGAAGCTTTGCAGGTGTTTCAAAACCAGGAGTTTGATCTATGTTTGCTGGATGTGATGTTGCCTGTCATGGATGGCTTTACGCTGGCAGAACAAATACGGCAAGTGAACCAACAAGTACCCATTATCTTCCTGACGGCCAAGTCGTTGCAAGAAGATAAAATTGCAGGCTTGAAATTAGGTGCAGACGATTACCTCACTAAGCCTTTTAGTATGGAAGAAGTAGTGCTAAAGATTGAAGTTTTTCTTAAACGTAGCCGCTTTGCACTGTCAGACACGCGCCAATCTAAGTTTGTCGTGGGGCAATATCAATTCGATTTTGACGATTTGCATTTACAACTTCAGCAAGAAAAAGCTCGACGCCTCACCCAACGAGAAGCGGAGCTATTGAGATTTTTCTGCCTTAACCAAGATAAGATTTTAAAACGGGAAGAAATTCTGACCAAAATATGGGGCGATGATGACTACTTTTTTGGCCGTAGCCTCGATGTATTTATTACACGCCTACGCAAGTACCTCAAAGCCGATCCTGCGATTAAAATTGAGAATATTCACGGAGTGGGGTTTAAAATGGTGATTAAAAAATAATTAATGGTTGTGAAAGTTGATTGTTGCCTTTTTTGTTTATTTTACTTCCTGAAAATAAATGATAAAACCTAACAACTCACGTCCCCATGTTAACTGACCCTAAATTTCGTCGTGCCTTTGCATTCATTGTACTGATTACTGTTGGGCAATTTTTGCTGGCAATTATCTATGCGCAATTATTTACTAAATCGTTGAGCCAGGAAGCCAATATGCGCTTTTTTACATTATCGCAAATCATCATGGTAGCGAGCTTATGGTGGGCCATTGCCGAAGTATCTAATAAAAGAAAAGAAGCAATGATCAGCCTTGGAGTAGCCTTGCTTTTTATTATTGTACCCATCAGCCTATTTGTAAAATCTCAGCAGCTTTTCCTGATCAAGCGCTTTGCGGAAACATTACTTCCTTTTGGAGTATTTGGTTACTTGGTGTTTAAAGACAAAAGAGCCATTTGGATGCTTGTGGCGGGAGCTGTACACTTGAGCATTCAGTCACTGACTGCAAGCCAACACGCAAGCTTATATCAATGGTTAGAAAGAGCAGTGAGAGTCACTGGACACTATATGTATGGATATGGGGGTACTTGGGTTTATGTAGATTCCTTGATTTATCTATTGGCCAATCTTCCTTTCATGTTTTTGGGTTTTAGCTATTTGTATAAAATCCTGGAAAAAAATCAGCAACAATCGTTTTTTGAAGCCAAGTGGATAGATGTAACCAATACCTATTCTAAAAGAATGGCCACTACCATTTATTTATTGCTCAATGGCTGGATTACGGTACTGGCTTTTGGTTTGTTGATCAAATTTCCAGGAGCACCCAACAAGTTTTTACTTCGCCTGGAATATGTGTTGGTGGAGGTGAGTTTATTAGCTACTTTATATTTTGTATCGCTCATGTTTCGCAATTTCTTGGTAGAATATTCCCTACAAACAAACCGCAAACCAGGGTGGGCATATTTCTTTTGGCATATTCCAATTATTGGTATTATAGGGTGGTTTGTGCATTTATCAAGTAGTAAAAACACCTCTATGGAGAGGTTATCACTTTTTAAGCAATCTCAAGAGCATACCAATAAGGATATCAAAACCTTTATGATTTTGGTGGCCTGTTCAAGGGTTTTATTACTGTTTGTGAGTGATATAAACAACAAAGACGCCGCCTATTTATTCTTTGGTGAGATAATCATTTCGGTGGCATTCACTGTATGGTTTGTAGAACGAGCCAACGCCAAATGGTGGGTTTTGGGAGCGCTTGCTTTTATCGTAGGTTATGTATTGTTACTCAATCGGGAAATAGCCTTGAGTTATGCATTTTATGCGGTTCCCAATGTAATTGTATTGTATCCATTATTTCACGCCCGCCAAATTGAAAACATTGCAGAGGTGTCTGGCAAGGAGCAGTTTCATAGTGAACCAGACCAGGCTGAAGAAAACGATATAGCGTAACTCAAACCTCAGCAAAAGCATCTGCATATCGTACTATGCCACTGGTATCATCTAAACTGCCAGGATTGAGCTCCAAAGCCATAAATACTTCCTGAGGTACTTCAAACGGACAACGAATGTTCCAACGAGCCGCAGATACAAAGCCAAAACGAGGATAATATTGAGGATGCCCCAATACAATGACAGAGGGGTGTCCTAACTTTTGGGCTTTGTCAAGACCCGCTTTTACCAATTGACTACCAATACCTTCTTTCTGAAAATCAGGATGTACAGCCATAGGAGCCAGCGCTAGAGAGGGGTACGAGAGTTTATTTTCAATAATTTGTATATGGGTAAATAAGATAAACCCAATCACCTTTTCTTCTATAGTAGCTACCAACGACAATTCAGGAATATAATGTGCCGTTTGGCGAAGTTTTTCCACCAATTTACTTTCGTTTTTCTGACCAAAAGCTAACGCATTTAACTGATATATCTGAGGATAGTCTTCCTGATTTTCTTCCCTGATTGAGTAATTAATCATTCTATTTGTTCATTAATTTTTAAGTGGGCCAATTCTTCGCTTCGCCACCATAATCGCTGGGCACGTACCAGATCATAACTTGCCTTGGAAGAAGGTTTCTCCTGAGCACCGTCAAAGTATTTACCGCTTACCTGTACATCCGAGATCAACCTGGCCAGTGATTGTCCTGATTCATCGGCAGTGCGAATGGCTTTGGAAAATCTACTGAATAAAGGTAGCACATGAAACCACATAAAATGAGTGATAGGAGAAGTATTTCGTCCTAAGCCAGTACCTGGAATAAATCCTGGGTTGTAGGCATTGACTAAAATATGTTCACGATGCGTTTTTTTAAGCTCTTGCTCCAGCTGGTAAGCAAACAAAACATTACAAAACTTAGAATTTGCATAACGTTGAGAGCCTTCTTTTTCCCAATTTGTGATATAGTCATCCTTGGGGTAAGCCAGATCCTCGACTTTCTCAAAATTGGGTGGAGGAAAGTGTTGTTGAGTTTCAGGATTGTGAGCATCCGAAGAGACAATTGCAATGCGTTGTAGGTTTTGCGCCTGGCTGAGTAATAAGTTGACCATTAAAAAATGTCCCAGATGGTTTACTCCAAATGTTTCTTCTACGCCATCTTGGGTAAATCGAGTAGGCGTAGAATAAGTAAGCCCTGCATTACAAATAATACCATATAAGTTGTTGGTAGGCAATGCCTTACAAAACTTGCGAATGCTGTTGAATGAAGCTAAATCAAGTTGTGCGATTTGGATTTGATTTTCGGTTATTGGGGATTTTTTAGTCTTTTTTTGAAGCCATTTTTTTGCCTGACTGGCTTTTTGCAAATTGCGACAGGCCAGTACTACGGTAAATCCTTTCTGTAATAAATGTTTGGAAGCATACAAACCAAGCCCAGAGTTGGCTCCAGTTACTACCACAGTTTTCATAGTTGTTTATAGTTCGTTGTTAAAGTTATCTGCCAAGAGATATATAAAATAGTCAAAATGAATTGAAGGTTTGCTGGGGGTATACTAAAGATACAAAAAAAATATATTTTTGTTTAACTTTTTGGATTGAATTTGAGTTGGTTGTTAAACATTTGTTGGTGATCTACAAAAAAAGCAGCCAAAATCATCTTGACTGCTTAACACATGAAAATATAAATCTTATTTATACCAATGGGACTTACCAAAATGGTCGGGGTTAAAGAAGTTTTTAGGAATTTTGGGTGAAGTATCTATGTCAGTATATTCTTCTATTTGCACCAACCTTCCATTTACTTCAAACCTCACAATTTGTTCTACCCAACCTCCACCAGTAGCTTTGTGGTTTTGGTATTGTACATCCAATATTCTCTCTTTGCCTTTGTCAGGCCCTTGTCTGGCTGGGTTAATTTTTTGGGTACGTCGTATCACATAAAAGTGTTGTTGATCTATCCAAAATTGAGGCTTTTTTAGATCACCTTTAAGCGCACCAATCACATATACAGGACGCCCTTGATACGTGTTGGTATGGAAGCTTTCTATGTCATACCCACCTTTCTTCAGAATTTTCAGGCATTCTTTTAACTTACGGCGATAAAGGCCTCCTTTGAGTAATAAAAAGTATTGTGGGTTGAAACGAGTCCCGGTTAACTTGCCCTTCTGAAAACGATAAGCTGTATCAGCTTGAAAAAGCACTGCGTTTCCTTTACTGGGGTGACCATAATCTATTCTAAAATTATTGGGATAGCGCACTGCTTCATACCATAACGCCGTATCGCGAGGTTGGCCCTCACGGGTATAGCGGATGGTTTTTTGTACAAAGGTAAACTCATTGAACCATTTGCCTTGGTAGCGCTTTTTCATAGCCTTGAGTAGCTGTTTGGTAGAGCTGATTTTGCGCTGACCAAGAGTAGGGGAGGAGGCACCAAAAATAATTATTACACAGGATATAAGTAAAGTGTTTTTCATTAGTATATGATTTGGATGGTAACAAAAACACCTGTCAATTATTGAAAACTGACAGGTGCAATATCTAATTTATTTTGGGATGCGAGATTTTATTCACAACCATTGCGACGACGTGTATCTACAATCGAGATAACTTTCCAGCCTTTGTCAGTTTTAAATAGCTGAAAATTATTGACCCCACAATGCGAAAATTTATCGTTTAGATAAAATTTATAGGGCGTCCATACATTCGCCAAATTATCATCTATTTTCACCACATACTCACTAATGCGTTCATCGTAAGTATCGGTTGGCTTTTTCTTTTTAATAGACGTTACAAAGTTGTCTACACTACCATTGCGGATGACTGATTTTTTGGTTTGTCTATGAGTAAAAGTGGTTTGCATTACCGCATTTTCGTAGAAAACACCTGCGACCATATTTGCATCTCCCTTGCGCATACCATCAAACATTTGCTTGATTACTGCAACCACTGCATCTTTTTCTTTGTTTGCTTGTGCTTGGGCAGTCTTCCCAAAAGAGGTAGCTACTATTACCGCTACTGCGGCCATTTTTACGAGTTTTGTCATATTATTCTATAGATTTAAAGTCAGTAATATATCCTCAGGTTTTTAAAAACACCTGGCTAATCTTTTGCTCCCAGCGCTTTCTTACCCAAAACATCCAGCATCCAGCGAGAAGCAATGGTATACAACGCATAGTTTTTCCCGACACGGTTGGAAGCCCTAATATTTTTCATGCTTTCCTGCATAGTGCCCAGTTTATAAAGCCAATGGTCGCTATTATCCAGCTCCAAATGAGTTGCTTTGCCAGGAGACTCTCGGTTTACTATATCGGCAATGAGTTGGTGATCTTTAGCAAAGCTTACAAAGTCGGCTTTTCCGTGGATTACCAGTGTGTGCACGCCAGCTTTGATCCAGTATTTAGCCAGGTTCAGACTTCCCACTTTTTGAAAATAGCGATAACTCTGAGGATAAAAGTTTACATTTCTTGCTAATTTTGGATACTTCTTTAAAAGCTCCTTTTTAGGCATTTGTTCCAGCATCATATAATGCAAGGCTTTGGCTTTGCGTCGCATATTTTTGGCAATTTGGTCATATTCTGTACCTGCCATTTCGGCTTGACGACGAGAATTTTCCATAGAATATTCAGCCCAATTACGACCCACTGTGCCATAAGCAATAATACCTTTTACCGGAATCTCGCTGGCAATGATAGGAGCAATAACGCCTCCCATGCTAAAGCCAAACAAAAAAGTCTGGTCAGCATCTACATAAGGCAGTTTTTTGAGGGCTAACAACCCCTTCTTGTACCCTTCTACTTCTTCCTCAAAGCTACACTCGCGACAAGGAGTACCTTTGCTATCGCCTTGCCCGGTTTTCTCAATTTGCATCACCACCATACCTTTGCTGGTAAGCGAGTCGGCCAATACATGATAAAAATCTACTGCGGGATGATCTAAATTGATGCATCCTACTCCTTGAATGATGACTACTGCAGGAAACTTACCTTTGCCCTTAGGTTTGGTAATAATGGTTCGCAAATGATTCTTTTTGGCCTTTACCGAACTATACACAATCTCGTAGCGATCACTTTGCTTATAAGGAAACCCTTTGAAAACCAGCGATTGGGTTTTCTTTTTGCCTTTTCGATAATAGGTCAGCTTGATTTTATCGCCCGTTTGAAAAGTCTTAATCAAAGGCACCAATTGTTGTACACCAGTAATAGGTTGGTTATTCAAAGCGACCAGTACATCTCCAGCTTTGAACTGAGCCTCAGCCGCACTAGAGTTGGGCAAAACCCGGTCAAGAAATACTCCTTTGGAATTAGGTAATTGAAGTTCCTTTTTTTGTGTTGGGGTCACATCAAGCATTCTGGCCCCAAAAAAAGGACGACGTTTTAGTTCTTGAGCTTGCACACACTGGCTTAGTAGCAAAGGCATGAGCATGAGAAATATTCGGAGTTGCTTCATAAGAGTTTATCAATCAAGGAGTTATTTCGTATGTAAAAAAAGTTTGTCATTACCTCGGAAGTTACACAAATAAAGGTCGGGTAGTTGATCTCCGTTAAAATCAGCGACCTCCACATCAATTACATCTACCGCAAATGGCTTTAAAATTTCCTGGGTTTTATCCTCAAATACGCCTTTGCCGTTATTCAACATAATTTGAAAACCTCTTTGCTCAAAGGTGTTGCCTATCAATAAATCTAAGTCGCGATCACCATCAATGTCTACCAAATCCGCATCTATTGAATGTAATTTTTCTTTGGGCAAGCGAGCCATTGTTTCGTCTTTAAAAAATCCCTTCCCATCATTAATCAACAACCTGTTTTGATGATCCTTCACCTGGCGAAAATTCACATTGGAAAAAATTAAGTCCAGATCCCCGTCTCCATCTACATCGCCAAAATCAGCTTCACGAGTTTCTTCTTTACCTGCTTGTAAGGGGAGTCTTTTAGCTGTTTCATCTTTAAAAACCCCTTTGCCATTATTGATCAATAATTGGTTATCATCTTCATTGCCCACAATCAAGTCCAGGTCTCCATCTCCATCTACATCGCCCAATTCTAAATCTTGAGTGGTTTGGTTACCTTTGGGTAAAATTTTGGCAGTTGCATCTATAAATTTGCCTTTACCATCATTAAGCAGCGCAAAGTTTTGCCCGTCGTTTCCAATGATCAAATCCAGGTCTCCATCATTGTCCAGGTCGGTAGTAATCACTGCATTAGACTTACCTGTGACAGGCAACGAAAATTTGGCTTGTACAAAGAATCCTTTGCCATTGTTCCAATAATATTCATTCACTTTATCGTCTTCGCTCACAAATACAATATCTATATCTCCGTCTTTGTCAAAATCACCCAACGCAATATCTTCAGAGTCATGTGGGGCCGAAGGAAGGCGGTTTTTGCTGTCATTTGTCATATTACCCTTGCCATCATTGATTAAGATAATATTGGGACGATGCTCGTTGGCAATCACCAAATCCAGGTCTCCGTCTTTGTCCAAATCTATCGCTTTGGCATCCATGCTGCGTCCTTTTAACGATTCGTTAGGTAAGAGACTTTGCCTGCTTTGGAATTTGGGTAATTCTTCTATTGAGGTAAATTGACTAGAACTTAGCAGGCAGCAAGCAGTAAATACTCCTAAAATGAGCGGGTATTTTAAAAATTTGAGTGATTTATTCATGATTGCTTATCGTTTAATTGAGTGGGTTAAGAAAACCAAGGTTGATAAAACTAAATTAACAAATGGGTAAGAGAGGGCTTTGTCAAATTTTGCTAATTTGCCGCAACAGAAGGTAATATTCAACGAACCTTAGAGGGCTTCTTGGGTTATACCAATGAAGTTGAAAACATAAAAGCTAAAAAAATGAAAAAACAATTACTCATGCTATTACCAATACTGGCCGTATTGGTTTGGAGCTGTGGTGGTACCAATCAGGCGGGTAATACTGAACAAACTCAAGACTCAACTGCAACGGAGAAGCAAACAGATGTTGAGGTAAATCCAGCGGCTGAGGGTTTTGATGCGCAAAACTCAGATAAAAAAGCAATTGAGATTGCCGATGCAGTGATGAAAGCCATGGGAGGACGCAAAGCCTGGGACGAAACCCGCTTAATCACCTGGAATTTCTTTGGACGTCGTCAGTTATACTGGGATAAACAAACGGGTGATGTACGCATTGATTATAATAATGGTAAATTCAATGTGTTGCTCAATGTATACAGCAAAGACGGCGAAGCGCTTAAAGGAAAAGTAATGAAGGACAGTGTAGAGGTTACCCAACCCGATTCGCTGCAAAAATACCTTAAGCGAGGTAAAAGCATTTGGATCAACGATATGTATTGGTTGTGTATGCCTTTCAAGTTGAAGGATTCAGGCGTTACCCTTAAATACACTCGTGAAGATACCGTACAAAATGGCAAAAAAGCTGATGTGCTTACCTTGACCTTCAATGCAGTAGGCGATACTCCTGAAAACAAATACGAAGTATATGTAAATCAGGAAACGAATCTGGTAGAAAAGTGGGCCTACTTCCCCAAAGCGGCTATGGACTCTGCCCGTATTACCACACCTTGGATCAATTATGAAAAACATGGAAACTTGATGCTTTCGGGAGATCGAGGAAAGTACAAGCTTTCAGGAATACAGGTAGCAGACCAAGTACCCGAAAAACTCTTCACTACCTTTGATAAAGTAGAAGTAAAGTAATGCGAAAGCAAAATAAATGAAATAAGCCCTGACTAGTATCACGAACCTGGTCAGGGTTACTTTTTTACAAAAGCGCCTGTAACAACCGATCCATCGTCATCTGCTCTTTCTCCGATACTTGTGTTAGTAGCTCAGCAGCTTCCTGAATACAAGTTTCATCTTCATTACTCCCTGCCTGTTCCAACAAGTGGGCAATAGCTGTCCAATGTTGTGCAATGCTCTGAAAGCTTTGTTGTGCTGCTTTTATCTCATCTATTTGTAATAAGTCATAAGCCTCTCCCAGAAAATCTCGATATATATTCCGAAACAAAGCTCCACCAGTTCCTGCTTTTTCCATAATCATAGCCGTGGTAGTAAATTCGTGCGTAATGTTACTACTTCTTTTAAACCACTTTTTGATTTCGGCGGCCGTTTTTAGAATGCCCTTGTATCCCATATTTTGAATAGGAGGATTGAGGTGGGCTTGCGCATTATTTACTATGGCAGTTTTTACGGCCTGCTTTAAGTCATAAGCTTGAGTTCCACGATTAATTGTATAGCTTAAGTTTTTGGAAGCCATAGGCCCCTTTTCGCTGCGAGCCAAGGCCAAACTTTCAAGTGAGGTGGTCAATGGCAGACGATTTCGGTTAGAATCTATCAAATAAGCTTTTTGCTCATCATAGCCATACATAGCCACATAATGCCCAGCAAAATGAATCTTATTGGTAAAGTATTCCAAATGGTAACAGTCCAGTTTTAAGCCCACTGCTTTACCCTGATCAATGTATTGAGCTACGTTTTGCCAGGCTTTTTTAGCCGAAGCTGTTTCTTTTACCTCCAATTGCAAATGCAGATTACGGCATATATTTTCGGTGAGAGCATCCGTCTTTACCCTACCTCCAATAAAAGGAAAGTCCATTGCTTTCATATTCCAGAAAATAAAACCTAACCCTTCTCCCAGGCCAAAAAGCATCGGTTCTGAAAGCTCAATTCCTATTTGATTCAATAAGCTACCGGTAGCAGTAGTCTCGCAGTGTTTGCCGATTAATGCTGGAAAGTTTTCAATAATCATCATTTGTTGGTGTTTAGTTCAATAGCTTGAGTGATATAATATTGCAAAGTTGCTTTGTTCATAGATTTAAGCGAAAGCACTCGAATGGCCTTTCCATTACCTGTGAGCAGTTGTAATTCATCATCCATTTTGCTGCCTTTCAAAAAACCAAGATCTACTCCATTGGGCATCGTGCGCAAATGACAAATATTACCTGTGGAATGGGCATAAGTTGTAATGCGGGTTTTCTTGGTTTCTTGCATTCCTTCAAACGATAATAAATAATCTCTGACCTCGAGAAATAAGGCGTGATGAGGGGAAGCTAAGTCTTTATCAAATTGCATGCGTAGCGGTTTTAATGGGGATAAAAATCTTTGTTAATAATTCTTCAGGTGCCGCATTGCCAGGATTGTTGAGGTATTGATCAAATAAAGGTGCTTCACGTAATTCATAAGTGCTATTGAGCAGCCAATCTTTGAGAATGATATTATAAATCAAGTCTAGTTGATCATAACTTCCCTGATAAGTAAAAGTGGCATATTTTCCAGCCTGGAGAGTTTTTGCGGTAAATTCTCCATCAGACTTCATTGGAGTAGTTAAGGTTACACAAGCTTCATAATGATACAACGCTTCTCCCGAAATTTCAGGGTGATCGTATGAGATACCCAGCATTTCCATTTCAGGATAAAACAACTGATGCTGGAATACATAGGCCATGAGTTTTTGCCAGGCTTGGGCAATGGTAGCAGATTCGTACTTGCCCAATACTCTGTGAGCTAAGACGTGCTTCTTGGGTAACTGTATAATTTCAGGTGACAGATTAAAATGAATATTGACTGGTTCAGTACGTGGAGGAGTGTTTTGCATGGTTTGTTGTTGTTGGTTTCGAAATTCCTGTGGACTCAAACTAAAACGCTTCTTGAATGCATTGGTAAACGAAGAAGGCACTTCATATCCTATTCGATGACTTATTTCATTGATGGGCACCTGACTATACATCAATAGCTGAGCAGCAGTTTCGAGCCGGATACGTTTGATATAAGCTCCTAGGGGTTCGTTAAGATAAGCACGGATGATGCGATGGAAATGAAAAGCAGAGAAGTTGCCAATTGCAGCTAACTGATTGATATCCATAGGTTCCGATAAATGCGTACGAATATATGTCAACACTTTTTGAATGCGCGATTGATAATCCTGCTGCATATCCAATGAATCATTCATAAGTTATGAGGTTTGAGTTGTATAGCGACAAATTTCTACAAACCAAATTACAATGACTTGTTCATTTTTGCTTTCTGAAAGAAAAATAACAAAGAGAAGTTATAAAAAGATAATAGGAGAACAAGAGAAGGGGATTTAAGAGGGATAGCAAACCTACCCCTCTTAATAAATATTATGCAAACAATGCGTGTACTTCAGGTTTATACCTGGGTTTGTTTAATAACATCTTGTACGTGATTTCCGGCAAAGTCGAAAGGGTAACGATTAAAGGATGGGAACGGAACTTCATCATAAGATAGCCATTCTTCTCCTATTTGATAATAATATAGACCCTCGAGGCATACACAAGCTACTTGTTGTGTGTTACTATTGTAATAGATTACATCTAATACCTGTGTATAACCGTGATGATCATCTAATTTTACCTGGTTTCCATCTGGACTCACGATGCCCAGAGGAGCTTCTTCCTGCCATTTTACGTGCGTATCGTTTAGAACCATAGTATATATTATATTAATTGTATGTATGTTATTTATGTCTCTTAAGGCTAAATATTACCCCGACATAAATGTATATTATAGTAAAATAGTCTTTTTTTGCTCGCTCAGAAACAACGAAGATAGCAGACGAATATGTTATTTTCCAATCGGAAAATGTTAATAATCAAACGTTAGCGGCCCAATACAAGAAGGGTTGATCACAGAATATTCTAAAGAATATTTAGACGATACGTGAGAAATAACGAAAGTGTCTCAGGCAAGCGAATTTTTTTTGGATAAATTGTTAAAAGTAAATTTTGTTAATCATTTGACGAAATGATCAAAAAAAGTAGTCTTTTGATTAAGAAATGCACAATTTTTATAAAAACAGCCATTTCAGCATATTTTGAAATGACTGGAATCAATTAAGCCACTCCTTTCTCATAATCTGCCAAAATCTTTTCAGTTTTAGCATCTTTCACCCGATTAATCAATCGCTGCTCTTCATGTTTATCTCGAATAGTCTTGGCCAGCGTAAAACAAGTAGTTACTGTAAAAAGATAACCCAACGCCAGGAAGCCTTTGATCCAGACCATGGTGGGCAAAAAGGCAATGCCAATGAGCATACTAACTGAAGCTACAGCAAACGAAGCCCAGGCCAAAAAATAAAAAGCGGGAGTGTTTGATTGTTCAAAAGTGTTCATAGTATTTGTGTTGTTTTTTGTAGAATAAACAAGGGGTTGAAAACCTAACTGTCCTTTATACTGTTGTGCATTTGTGGTAACCCATAAAAATAGTTAGTTACGCAACCTTTATTGAAAAATAGGTGTCTGATAATAAAGGCATAATAGGAATATGATGATGAGACAAAGTAGTGCAATTCTTCGTGAAGACTTACATGGATAGGTGTAGCAAAGAGTTGTGGAGTCTATAATTCATGTATTTTTACTAAAGACTATAAACAAGTTTTGTCTATCTTGGGGGAAATTATCTTACGAACTTGTATTCTTAACATATTCTAGAATATAACGCTGACTTTGAACACATCAGAAGCAGGCAATAAAAACCCCAAAGCATTTTTGAATAAAAATTGGAACCATACCAGTGAAGAAACCATTTTATCTCTTTTGTTTGTTGATGCTGGTGCTATCAACAGACCTACTTGCCCAATACACCATTAAAGGGAGAGTAAAAGATCAGGAAACAGCCGAACCTGTTCCTTTTGCCAATGTCTTTTTTAAAGGCACCCAGATTGGTATTAATACTGATTTTGATGGATATTTTACCATTAAAACTTCCAAATTGTACGATACACTGGTCGTTTCCTACATTGGATATATCGCTCAAAACAAGGTCGTGGATAAGACCAAAAAAGAACAAATCATTAACTTTCAACTTAAGCCCGAAAATGCCAAATTGAATGAGGTAGTGTTTGTGGCTAAAGAAAACCCTTCCTGGGCGATTATGCGAAAGGTGATGAAGAATAAGAAAATCAATGATAAACGTCGCCTCAAGCAATACGAATACGAAAGCTATACCAAGGTAGAGTTTGATATCGATAACGTGTCTGAGAGTATGGCCAAGCGTAGGGCTGTAAAAAAAGTATTGGCAGCCATAGACACTATCGGTAAGCTCAATGGCGAAGATGGCAAACCTTTGATTCCTATCTTCTTATCAGAAACCATCTCTAAATATTACTATCGTCGAAACCCCAAGAAAACCAAAGAGCATGTACTGAAGAGTAAGATTACTGGAGTGGGAATCGAAGACGGTACAATTGTATCTCAATTAATTGGAGCCAGTTTTCAAGAATACAATTTCTACAAAAACTGGATGAAAATTGCCCAAAAAGACTTTGTGTCTCCTTTGGCTGATGGCTGGCGATTGCATTATCGCTACTTTTTGATGGATAGTGTACAACTAGGCAATCACTATTGCTATAAAATAGACATTGTTCCTAAAAACGAGCGCGACTTGACCTTTGAGGGAACCATATGGATTGATAAAGCTTCTTATGCGCTGAAACAGATAGATGTACGAGTAGATAAGAAGGCCAACATCAACTTCCTGGAAAAAATTAAAATTCAACAGACCCTGGAGCCTACCGAAAGCGGAGCCTGGTTGCCTGGTAAAACCAGGGTATTGATTGACATTGCCGAACTCACCAACAATACTGCGGGGTTGATTGCCAAGTTTTATGTCTCCAACCAAAAACTGGATACCAAAACTACCCATTCCCAGAAGTTTTATGCAGATGAGATTCTGGTGGCAGAAGATTACAAAATGCATGATGATAATTTCTGGGTGCAAAACCGCCACGATTCACTCACTGCCGAAGAGAAGAAGACCTACTCTATGATCAACAACATCAAGGAGTTGCCAGTAGTAAAAACCTGGGTAGAAATTATCTCAGTACTCGGTACAGGGTATAAAGGGCTGGGGCCGGTAGATGTGGGAAATTATTTATTCGCTTATGCGTTCAACAACTACGAAGGTCATCGGTTTAGATTAGGCTTCCGTACTAATGGTAAGTTTAGTCGTAAAATAGGTTTTAATGGATACCTGGCATACGGAGCCTGGGACAAAAATTTTAAATATGGTGCGGGAATGGATTACATCATTTCGCGTAAGCCGTGGACTACCTTTAGTATTAGCCGCACACAGGATATAGAACAAGCTGCTATCCCCACCGATGACGACCGTTTGCCTAACCTGTATTTGGCTTCTGTTCGGTTTTTTAATATCAAGTCTACCAATTTGTATCTACAGCGTGATAATAAAGTGACCCTGTCGAGTGAGTTATTCAAAGGCTTGAACTTTAAGGTTCGTTTACGCAACCATACGTTTGAGGAGTTACCTGGCATAGAAACCCATTTTGCCTATCGCACTCAACCAGAGCGCAACGATTCCCCAGTAAGAACCGAATTTACCAATACCGAATTGATGACTGAAATCCGCTGGGCCAGAAGAGAGCGCTTTATTCAAACCAGTACACGTCGTATTAGCCTGGGCACCAAATATCCAGTATTTACTTTCCGCTATCGTTTGGGTATTCCAGAGTTTATCAATAGTGACTTTAGCTATCATAAATTCACCTTCGATATCGCTCAAAATTTCCGTTTTGGTACTTTTGGAAATGGTGCATATCAGTTTTCGGCCGGGTATATTCCTTCACAATTACCTTATCCATTGTTGTTTCGTCATTTGGGTAACCAAACCATTTTCTTTAATAACTATGGTTTTAACCTGATGAACTATCTCGAGTTTACCAGCGATCAGTACGCATCGTTCCGTTATGAGCATACCTTTGAAGGACTTATTTTTAATCGTATTCCCTTGTTCCGTAGGTTAAAATGGAGAAGTTTTGCAGAGGTAAATATGCTAGTAGGTAGCCTTAGGCCTGAAAATGCCTCTATTATTCCTACAACAGCACCAGATGGTACTTTGATCGAGGGAGTAGGCTCCTTGGGTGATGTGCCCTATGTAGAAGTGGCTTATGGCATAGAAAATATTCTAAAGTTTTTGCGGGTACATTTTATCCATCGTATCACCTATTTGGACGTTCCTGGAGCTAGAAACTTTGGCGTAAAAGTATCAGCGAAGTTCTCTCTATAAGAGTCCACAAGCGATAGTCCAATGCTATTTCCTTAACACTATTCGAATCTATATGGCGAGTATCGTTTCCCTCCTTTGGAGGGATTAAGGGAGTTTTTCGTGGAGTAACGACACACACTCAGACCCTTAAGGAAACAGTATTGGACTATGGACTAAATAACCCTCCCCCTTGTCATTTCTCTTTTAAAATGTGGCCCCGGTAATGATTCTAAGGAAAAGCCAGCCGCTTTTAAGTCCCGCTTGAATTGCCCTTTGGCACAATAAGTTACTAAGACAGCATCCGACGATAGTTGTTGTCTAATTTGTTGTAATACTTCTAAATTCCAGATTTCTGGGTGTTTAGATGGGGCAAATGCGTCGAAATACACCAAATCAAACTTTGGTAATGCTTCGGAAGGCGTATCTATAAAAGCTTTTTGTATAGTGGTGTGCGCTTTATACAAGTGAAAATTGGGTGTAATTGGCTCCCAACTGTTCCAGGGATTCTCGTGAATCTTTTCGTAGAGTGTAGCTACTTCTTCTTGACTTACTAACTGCTCATAGTTTAACTGTTGGGTAATCTCAGTGGGCACAGGGAGAGGTTCTACGCCAAAATATTTGATTGATTGATCGGGATTGGATTGAACTTCAAGAGCAGTAAGCAAAGCATTGAGACCAGTGCCTAAGCCCACTTCTAAAATATTTGCTGTGTTTTTGGTAGAAAGCACATGCTTGAGGCCAGCATCTATAAATACGTGCATAGATTCTTCAATGGCACCTCTGCGTGAATGATAAATTTCATTGAAAGTTTTGCTGAATAAGGTGTGAGATCCATCCTCAGTTTCTATAATTTCTATGTCCATTGTTTGGTGTTTTATTGCAAAACAAAAAAGAACCAACCTGGGCTTTATCCAAATTGATTCTTTTAGTGTAATATTAACGTAAATTTCTTAGCAATCAATGACTATTTTCTGGTACCAAAGAATACAGTCAAGTATACTGATGAGAAGAATTGGCGATTGTTAATTTCGGCGAAAGTAGAGGGGTTTCTCATCAATTCTATTTTTTGAGCATAGGCTTCATACTGGAAACCTGCTTCAAAACCTGTCACACTATTTTTGAATGCTCCAAAGTCGAAACTAAAACCAAATTTGGCATTTAACCCAGGGACAATACGAGCATCCTGAAAGCCTTCTAAAAAGTTTCCAGCACCAATAATTTGGGAAGGTTGATGAACATCAGGGTCAAAAGCTACGGATGAAATGCTTTGATCTTGGGCATCCTGATACAATACGTGATAGGGTTTGACGATTCCGATAGATGCCCCTACTGCAAATACAGCCGAAACCTGTACGCCTTCTTCAGGAGCTTTACGGAATAGGATAAAATCCCGACCATAGGTAGGGCGAATAGTGTACAAGTAATTGACTTTATTGAAAATGTAAGAGTTTCCAGTAAAACTATTTACCCTACTTTCTTTATTATGTTTAATGTTTACAATCTCGACACCAAAAGTAGAGTATTGACGCATTTTGACAGTATTGCGCAAAGAAGAGAACTTAAACATTAGTCCCCCAATTAATCCCCCGTTAGTGTTAAAATTGACCCCATAGATAAATTCTCGGGTGTAAATTTCATCCTGAGAAAGCAACTGGGCTTGTAAGCTTCCCAACGATAATAGAGTAACTCCTACAATTAATATATATTTTTTCAATGTCATTGGAATCTGGAAAATTACGTAATCAGAAATAGGAATGGTAGTATTTTCTGATAAGCACACTTAATTAAAACTACCATTTTTTGTTAGTAAAAAAAAATCTTTTGTGTTTTATTAGCAATAACTATAAATAAAGCCTTTTCGTTTCAAATTTTTAATGATAATATGACAACAGCAAACACTGTATATACAGGTGAATTGAGAACTTCATCGACCCATGTAAAATCAGGAAATGAGCTAATTACTGATGCTCCCACTGACAACCACGGCAAAGGGGAAACCTTTTCTCCTACCGATTTGGTAGCTACTTCATTAGGAGCCTGTATGCTTACTGTAATGGGTATTTGGGCACGACGCGAATCTATTGACCTAAAAGATACCAAAGTAAATACTACCAAGGTAATGGCCAGTAACCCTCGTCGGGTGGCTGAGGTTCATATTGATTTTCAGTTTCCTGAAAGCTTGCAAATGACCGACGAACAATGGAGCAAAATGAAAGATGTTGCTTTGAATTGTCCCGTTGCCAAAAGCTTGCATCCTGACCTCAAACAAGTGGTTAATTTTAACCAGTAATCATTAGATACACAAAATGCCCGCTACCACTATTGCGGGCATTTAAATAATAAAATTAGGGAGAAATACTTTTAATCATTGGTAGTGCTTACGGCATATTGTAGCGCCACTGGATCAAATGTAGAAAAGTATTTACCTGCCAAGGGATTAGATTGCACCTGTTTGACTATTTTCATAAACACCTCCTTGTTTTTGTATACCGACATTCCTACGGTAAGCCGTTCCCGATCTTTGCCACCTACCACCGCAAATTCCCAACTGCCTAGTACACCTTTTTGCTTGCTTAAATAGTTCACAAAGGCTTTACGAGTTTCCTGAAATGCTTTATTTTGGCCTTTTTTTACCCTGCGAATGGCTACTTCGAGTACTTGCCCCTTTTTGGCAGCAAGCTTATTAAGCTTAAATTTTTTACCCGCTATCAACATTACAAAAACATAGGCTTTCAAATCCATTGTTTGGGCAAATTGCATAAACCTGGGCATTACCTTTCTGCTCACATTACCTACTGTTTCTAAGCTGTTATACCGAGTCAGGCCAATGAATACTTCACGCTTATCGGGTTGGGGTAAGGCATAAAATGACTGGAATTCGCGATTGTTGCTTACTCCTTCTTGTTTTTTCAACAACTTTATAAACTTGGAGCGTTGGTCTACAAAATCTATCTTCTTGCCCTTTTTTACCATGCGTACTGCGATTTCATATACAGGTTTGGCTTTTTGAGCAAAACCAGAGATCGGAGTCCCTGATAGCATAATACCTGCAATGATAGCAGTAAGCAATAAGGAGTGATAATTTTTGAATATCATTACTAAATAATTTATACACAAAATGAATTTCAATAACATTGGTTGCCCAAACGCTGATTTTTCTGGAAATAACTTAAGGGTTGTAAAAAAATAACACTTTGGCTGATAAATGTCATATAATCCAACGGTAATTTTATTTTTCTTTGGTAAGAGATTAATTATTTACCAAACCCAAACTTTAATCATAGAACCCCATGAATATTCTTGTGCCCTTTGATTTTTCTGAACAGGCGCAAAACGCGCTCCACGTGGCCCATTCACTGGCCCAAAAAACACAGTCAAAAATTATCCTGTTCCACGTGATTGAGCCAATCATGGCCCAGTCTGGTACTCATCCTGAATTTAGAGTAGATACTTCGCAGGAAGAGTATTTTAACCGAATGGTAGAGGCTACCAGAGTCAACTTAGACAATGTGGCAAATAGTGCCCAAAACGATGGGGTAAAAGTTGAAGCAGTAGTAGAAATCGGTAGTTTTTTGAGAGCAGTAAAAGCATATGCTACTAAAGAAAACGATATAAGATTGATTGTATCTGGTACAGCGGGTTCCAAAGGGTTAGAAGAATTTTTGGTGGGTACCAATACCGAAAAGATGGTGCGCCACCTTACTTGTCCCGTGCTTACTATTCCGGACAAGGTAGAGGACTTTAAAACGGGATCGGTACTATTTGCTACAAACCTTTCTGATGAACAGCTGATTCCACTGAATCGTTTGCAACAGTTACAGGAACTTTGGGGCAATCATATCCACTTATTGTTTGTAAATACACCCAACGACTTCTTGTCAAGCAAAGAAATAGAGAAAAGAAAAGAAGAGTTTTTGAGAAAGTCAGGAATTCAGAATTATACTTTTCATGAATATTCTGATCATACAGAAGAAATTGGGATTATCCATGCTGGCAACGATTTAGACGTAGACATGATTGTGATCCCTACCCATCAACGAAGAGGGTTATGGCATTTCTTGTTGGGCAGTATTGCCGAAGGAGTGGTTAATCATTCTGAAAAACCAGTACTAACAGTGAACATGAAATTGATGCAAGAACTCAACTAAACCCGGTGGGCAGTCTCATCTTTGGAAAACAAGTGCCAGTGTAAGAGGCTGTATTTTATCTATCAGACATTTTCGGTTTGTACTTTAAAAACCGAAAATGTCTAATAACCTAACATATCTTACGTTAGGTTTTGCACCCATACCTTTATGCCATCAAATAGGGTATTTGTTATATTTATAGATTATCTTCCTACAAAAAATCCCCTTTTTTTCTGCTAATTTTCTTTTTTCAACGTAAATTTCACGTAAGTTTTTCAATTAAAAGATATAGGCTTTAGCTTTTTGGACGTTTTTTTGAAAGATGTTACATGGCTTTTAGTGTTTGAATAGTCTACCCGATTTTTCAGAAGTATCATCAAAGCCTCAACTTGTGTCCTCACAAGCTGACCGAGGCCATCAAATAACTGAGCATTTAGTGTTTACATTGTCTGAGCTTGTGGAATACAAACCCAGACGAAAAATAGAAGGGTAGCATACGTTTTGAAATACTCGTTATCGTTATAAGGTAAATTAAGAAAAGTAAGGATTAGAATTAGTTTGGGTATGTTTTATAAAAATATTTCAGGTTGGATTTGTTTGGTGTGGTTGCTGACCTTTTCTATAAAAGGTTTTGGACAAAGAATTTTCCCTCGCTTTACGGAAAGTTATACTTCAGCAGGTATACAACTCAGTTCTATGCATTATTTTGGTGATTTAAACCCTACCAACAACTATGTATCAACTGAGCTTGGTCTTACCCGTCCTGCTATTACATTGAGCATATCACGTAAATTTAGTGATCATTTTCATTTGCGAGCTGATCTTTCGTATGGACAAATTCGGGGAGATGATTTTGAATCGGCAGATCCTACCCATCCTCGTCATAAATTTCGTTACGCACGTAACCTACATTTCCGAAATAATATCCTTGAGTTTGCGGTCATTGGTGTATATGATATTTTTGCCAGTAAAGGAAGCTTTCTTGAACGACGCAGGTTTACGCCCTATATATTGGCTGGAGCAGCGGTGTTTAACCACAACCCACAAGCCAAAACCCCAGTAGAGCAAGGAAATACCTGGATAGACTTGCAACCATTGGGTACCGAAGGACAACAATCAGGAAAAGAAGGATATGCGAAGCCTTACTCCTTGATCCAACCTGCCATTATTGGTGGGGTAGGAGCTCGTTGGAACATTACCAATTTTTCCTCTATCTCTTTTGAAATAGCACTTCGTTATACCTTTTTTGATCATTTAGACGATGTCAGTGGGCTGTACCCTGACATGGGAGACTTGCAAAGCGATTTGGCTCGCACCATGTCTACCAGAGGATTAGAAACTCAGGCCGCGGTTTCGGGTAGTACTCGAGAGCCAAATTTTAATCCCGCGATCAATGTCGTTGGAAGCGATGGTAATACTTATACAGTGCTTACTGGTTATGGCGAAAGACGCGATAAAAGAGGGGAAGGAGGGTTCAACGACATTTATGTAATGGCAGGTTTTCGTTTTGAAGTAATTATTAACAAGACCGCCAAAAGACCTCGTTTCCGCCGAAGAAGATAATTGATAGTTGCCAGACAATAATACTACCCAAAGCACGTGAATAAATATCCAGCGATGCAGCAACTGTGTTTTCAAGATAACCTTTGACAATAGTTGATGTGTTATTAACAATACCTAACACCTAACTCTTACACTATGAAACCATTCTTTATAAGCCTTTCTTTTTGCTGCGTGCTTGCATTTAGTGCAACTGGTCAGACCAAAAGTACTTTACAGATCAATCTTAATGGATACCTGAATTTTAGCGACAAAGTGGCCAGTCAAGCCAAGTCTATGATTCGATGCTTGGCTACTTATCAGAAAAAAGCAAATCGTTATAAACGTTACAAATCCAGGCTCTCAAGAATATACCCGCCAAGGTGTAACATATACGGCATTGACTATCAATACGAAAAAGCACAGAAAGGACACATTGCGAGCTTGAACACCCAAGTGGTGACAATGAAAAACGTATTTGATAAGATTGAACAGCAGAGTATTAACCTTAAAAACTACTGCACCCGCAAGACTTATCTCACTGATAATTTTAAGTTTTCGGATAATACAATTAAACGCATACAACAATTATTTCAACAGTTACAAACTGCCAATGAAAAATTGAAACAGAGCGTGGCTAACCGAGCAAGAACTAGCCTGGGAAGTAGTAAAGCATATAGTGGGTTGGTGGCGAATATGCGCCGAATTCTAAAAGTAGAAGACGATTTTCAAAAAAAATATTTTATTAACCTGAATGATGGGAGGTATATAAATCCTACTGAGCAACAATTAGCAGCCAATGTACAAAAGCTCAGTGAATCGGTAACGGCATTGCCTGAGTTGGAAAGAAAGGCCGATGATTTTTCGCTATGGAGGTATTATGAAAGCTTTAAAAGAAGTGCCAAAAGACTTTTGAGTGCGAGAAGAAAATCCTGGGATAAAAGTTTAATGAAAAATACGGTATATATCTACCGAAGCAATACCAACTATGCTTACAATATGTTGGTAAAAGATTTTAATAATTTTGTAAAAGCCTGTAAAGCAAAGCGAATATATTTTATCAAGCATAGCCGAGTTTCCCCTGGGTTTATCCTCAAAAAGGTGATCTCCAGATATAATAAAAACCCTGTGGTAGTAGTAAAAACTTTCACTGACAAACCCACTCCTGCCTTATCTGTTGTTAAGCAATCCCGCCCAATTAGCCCAACTACCCTGGCTGCGCTTAATAATTATATCTATTGTATGAATGAGGCAATTGATCGTAATAACTCATTACTAAGTTCTATCAAAGCGTACAATCGCCGCATGCAGCGAGTAGAAGCCTACAAACAAGATACAGTCAATATCCCCACAGGTCGTAGGAGAAAGATATACTACCCCTTTTATTTTACCCGTAATTATTATTATCCCCGATCTTTGTTTTTTATGGCTGAGCAAAAAAGCAAGCAATTGCCCAAAGCCTATCAAACTGTATTGAATGCTCAGTTGGGGAATATTCAAAATATATTAGAAGAAATTGCTAGCCTGGGGCATCAGTTAAATGCCTACCTAAGAAAGAAAAGCTACAAACAGGATCAATTTGCTCGCTCTAAGCAAATATTGGCAAGATACCAGTACTTATATAAGGTATTTGATGCCAAACGAAACCAGTTGTACGGTGATATTCTCAAAATTAAAGCATCCTATCCTAATACGAATAAGTATTCACCCAATTCAGATTCTGAGAAAGCTATTGCTAAGGCACTCGAGTTGGGTTTGCCAGTAATGGAGGCTGCCAACAAATTTATGCGTAAAGAATCAAAAGATTTGTTGGACAAATCCACCGCAACTCCCTTGGTAGAAGCTTTTGATTATACTAAAAAAGTACCCTACTCAAGACAAAAGAGAAGAGAATGGAAGGCGCGCCGTCGGATCAATACTTTTGTGAGAGCGGTAAAATCCATTACCAATGCCGAAGGCAAATATCGAGTATCCTCTTATACGATTAAAAACCTTGCATATAACTACAACTACCTGGTGGATAGTTATAACGAAATGGCCATATCACAGGGTAAGCATCAGCAATTGATGAAAATGCAATATCCCCAAATATTGACTTTTGGCAAGGTAGGGTATATCCCTTGTGATTGTGGTGATGCAAATGATGAAGTAGACATGACCAGTATGAAGGGGTATGCGCATAACAACTTAATGCTTTTGCTGGATGTATCGGGTTCTATGAAAGACGAACTCCCGATGCTCAAGCGAGCCATGAAGTATCTTGTGAAAATTATGCGACCTGAAGATCATGTGTCAGTGGTGGTGTTTGAATCTCGAGCCAGGATCATGCTAAGACCTACTTCGGCCAAATATCAGGATAAGATTTTGCGAGCTATAGATACGCTCAAATCCAGAGGAAGTACAAACGGAGAGGCAGGTATTCGGATGGCATATGATATACTTCAGGAGAATTATATCAATCAAGGAAATAACAGAGTCATTTTGGTAACCGATGGAGAGTTTACCATCAAACCAAGCACCTTTAATTTGATTAGCGAAAAAGCACAACAAGATATCTCTATGTCGGTGTTTAGCTTTGCCGACCAGCTTCGATCTTATAATAAGTTGCGTAAAGTAGTAAAAATGGGTCAGGGAAACTATGAGGTTATTTCGGAAGGAAATGCTGCTTACAAAATGGTTCGAGAAGCGCAAAGCAAAAAATTACCTGGAAAGAAAAGACGCAAACGTAGAAAGAGTGTAGTCAAAGGTGACAAAAAGCCTTGTGATTGTAATTCCTCTTCAGTGACAGAAATTGATCCTCCTAAGGTAATCACGACCACTAAAGATAGCAATGGGGTAAATATGACCAGTATGAAGGGATTTGCTCCAAACAACCTCATGTTGTTGTTGGATGTATCGGGTTCTATGGCTTCTAAAAACAAACTTCCTCTACTCAAAACTGCCTTCAAAAAATTGGTAGATATTATGAGACCAGAAGATGAGGTATCTATTGTGATTTATGCTGGTGATGCTTCAGTGGCTTTAAAACCCACTTCTGCCAACAAACCCGACTTGATTAAAGAGGTGATTGATAAACTAAGGGCCAAAGGAAAGACAGACGTAAAAAAAGGTTTTAAACTGGCCTATAAATGGATTACCAAAAACTATAAAGATAATGGCAATAATCGGATCATTTTGGCGACGGACGGAGAGTTTCCTATGAGCGATTATATTTATAAACTGGTGAGGAAGCGTGCCGAAAAAGGAGTGCACTTGTCGGTATTTAGCTTTGGAAACAAAAACAAATTTGATAGCTTACAAAAGCTGGTAGAAAAAGGCCAGGGTAATTATGAACATGTAGATGAAAGTAATGTTCAATACAAACTGATAAAAGAAGCACAAAGCATTAAAGCAAAGTAATGAAAGAGTTTCAATCTCTAAAGATTCGTGAATACTTAGGTGCTCGGTTTCAAAACTATTCCATAAACCCTGATACCTACCTCAAAACATTGGGGGTGACAAATCAGGTGAATTATGATCGTTATGCTGCTCCCCGAAACCTGACGGTTGTTCAGCAGTTTCAGCTCTTGTTGTTAGACTTAGAACCTCATTATGATTTAAAACCTCGTTGGGAAGCGAAATTAGATGCTCGAGACTGGCTGGAGTATTGTCAAACCCTGATTCAAAAAACCAGTAAAATTAAAGCAGAAAGTAGTTGGTGGTTTGCTAATATATTCAAAACCCGCGACCTGGCTGAACTGGCCCAAACTCTTCAAAAAGTACTAGAATATAAACTCATTCAACTCTACCAACTATTTAGTAAAGATATACAACTTATTCAGGCGTTTATAGGTGATATACCTTCTCCTATGTTTTTCCAACATGCAATGTTTCTTGAGGAATTGGAACAGGAAATTGTATTTCATAAAAAATACGAAATCCTTAACCTGGATACACCAATAATTGAAGTAAGCCACCAAAATCAGTTCAAAGAACTCCTGGATGAATATGTAGTATACGAGCTACAGGTGGTGCAAAAGTGGGTAAATGAAGCTGAAATTAATCGGGATATTTTTAGGCGAGATCTTAAAACAATTGCCCAAAACGTAGTGCAAAATGTACGAAGTGATAACCAGATAAAAACAAAAACCCGCCAAAAGGCGGGCTTGCTATCATTTGATTTGCAACTACGAGCCATGGGGTGGCTCACCACTGTCAAAGAAGAAAGTACTAGTTTGACAAAACAGACCATTAAATTTTTGAAATTTACGGCTCCGCTTACTGCTTCAGTAGGTGGTTTATTGCTACTAATGTATTTGCTTAAAGTGTTGTGAACCAACGATCTTAATCCATAATATAAGGATAGTCGGTTTGCACATATACATCTTTGAATGCTTCTGAGGCGTCAGGAAATGGTGATTCCTCCGCAAACTTAATGGACTCTTCTACGATTTGTTTGATTTCGGCATCAATGGCTTTCAAATCATCCTCAGTCGCAATTTTTCCTTTCAAAATACTGTCACGCACCTGCTCAATAGGATCTTGCTTTTTGTATTCGTTTTCCTCTTCTTTAGTTCGATATTTGGCAGGGTCAGACATAGAGTGTCCCTTGAAACGATAAGTGCGGAATTCTAATAAGGTAGGACCTTCACCAGCACGCGCACGTTCTGCAGCTTTTTCTACTGCCAGGTGTACGTTTTCTACCTTCATAGCGTCTACTGGTTCAGAAGGAATATCGTAGCTTTCGCCCAATTGATAAAGTTCTGTTACGTTAGAAGTACGTTGTACCGAAGTACCCATTGCGTATCCATTGTTCTCTATAACAAAAATTACAGGCAGCTTCCAGCTCATAGCCATATTCAACGCTTCGTGAAAGGCACCTTGACGAACAGCACCATCACCCATGTAGCAAATACACAAGTTGTTGGTCTTGTTGTATTTTTCGGCAAAGGCAACACCTGCACCCAAAGGAATTTGTCCCCCTACGATTCCGTGGCCTCCCATAAAATTCTTCTCTTTGTCGAACAAGTGCATAGAACCACCTTTACCTTTAGAGATACCAGTAGCTTTGCCAAACAGTTCGGCCATTACAGCATTGGGATCACTTCCTAGTGCCAGCGGATGGCCGTGGTCACGATAAGCAGTGATGTATTTGTCTCCTTCTTGCAGTGCGCTTACTGCTCCCGAAGCACAAGCTTCCTGTCCAATATACAGGTGCAAAAAGCCTTTGATTTTTTGACGACCATACACTTGCCCACATTTTGTCTCAAACTTACGGATCAACTGCATACTGCGGTACCAATACATGTAGGTTTCTTTGTCAAATTTGTTCTTAGCCCCTTTTTTGGCTGTGGCTTTCTTTTTTTCAGTAGTTGCCATAAAATTCTTAGTTTTATTGTGCTCGGATGATTGTTGTGTTTTGTTGTTATTTCAAGAATCCGGTTTTGGATTCAGTGACTGTTTGCGAAAGTAATAAAAAAATTAATTACTTTATATTGAAATAAAAAACGAGATATATAGAAGCTTTTGATCAATGTCTTTCAATGAATCATAAAGATATGTGAACTATCAATCTTGTTTTGGCTTATATTGTTCTGCAATGGATCACGAAACCATCTAACAATCGAGTCATTAAACAGTTAAAGTAGGCTGGTTTGCTACAAACTATATGACATCAATCCATCAGTAAGATTTAATAATTTATAATTATCGCATGTTTCTCGAAAAAATCAATTTGCTCAATTTTAAAAATTATGAAATGCTCGACCTGGACTTTTCTCCTTCGGTCAATTGCATTGTGGGTGACAATGGCAGCGGCAAAACCAACCTATTGGATGCCATTCATTACCTATCCATGAGCAAAGGAGCTTTTGGAGGTGGCAACAACCAGCATGTGCAGCATGGACAAGATTTTTTTATGGTGAAAGGAGTGTTTCAGGCCAAAGATTTGGATTATGAAGTGACCTGCGGCTATAAAAAGGGCCAGGCCAAAGTATTTAAAGTGAACCAAAAGGTATACGATAAAATCAGTGATCATATTGGGCGTTTTCCAGTAGTACTTATTGCTCCCAACGATACTGAAACCATTACGGAGGGCAGCGAACTGCGTCGTAAATTCTTTGATAGCATTATCTCACAGCTAGACAAAGTATATTTAACCAATTTGATTGAATATACGCATTATTTAAAGCAGCGAAATGTGGCTCTTAAACAATTTGCGGAGCGTCATTCGGTTGATCGCAACTTGATAGAGGCTTACAACCACAAGATGTTGCAACTGGGAAGAGAGATTTGTGACAAACGGCAAGCTTTTATCAAGGAGTTTAGCCCTATTTTCCAGACGCATTATCGAGAGCTTACCGATAATAAGGAACGTACGGAATTGAAGTACCAGTCTCACTTTTTGACTGACACCTATGCCGATGATTTTTGTCAGGCGCTCCAGGATGATTTACGCCTACAACGCACCACTAAAGGGATTCATAAAGATGATTATGATTTTTTGATTGATGAGCACTTGCTGCGAAAATATGGGTCCCAAGGGCAGCAAAAATCTTATATGATTGCGCTCAAATTGAGCCACTTTGAGATGATCAAAAACTACACTTTCCTTAAACCCATTCTTTTGTTAGATGATATTTTTGATAAACTGGACGACAAACGCATGGGTAAACTTATGCAAATGGTGGCTGACCAGACTTTTGGGCAAATTTTTATTACCGATGCTCGCCCGGAACGTACTCAGGCTATATTTGAGCATATAGATGTAGAGAAACGAATTTTCACGATTGTAAAGGGAGAAGTAGTAGACGTGATGGAAGATCTGGGATAAAAATACCAGATAAGGCTGTGATTCAAAATGATACGAACCAAAGCAGTATTCACCTTGTTTCTTTTTTCAAAAAATACTTGTTACTTGTCTTAGTAAAACCAAAGATTATAATCCCAACTTTCAAACTATTGTTCGTTGGTGTCGCTTTGCTTAAATACCAACAATGGGGTTAGATTATTCTTTATAATATAAATCAAATAGAAACTCAACAAATATGTATATACCATTTGACGAAATGCCTGCCCACGCCCGGGTTTGGGTGTATCAGGCCAACCGTACATTTACCGAAGCCGAAAGTGCCGAGATGGAGCAACATCTGCAACATTTTGTGAGCCAATGGACAGCTCACTCTAAAGACTTAAAAGCCTCAGCTAAGGTATTTCCAGATCGTTTTGTCGTGATATCGGTAGACGAAAACCATCACCAGGCGAGTGGGTGTTCTATCGATGCATCGGTACATTTTGTACAAGAGCTTGAGAAACACTACAAACTCAACTTGTTTGTACGAACCGAGGTGGCGTATTTGGAAGGTGAAACAGTAAAAACTGCTCCTGTTAGTAAGCTTAAGCAACAAGTAGCCGACGGAGTAATTAAGTCTGATACTCAGGTATTTAATAACCTGGTAGCCAATATGGGAGAGCTTCGCGAGAAGTGGCAGACTGAGGCTCAAAACTCCTGGTTAGCCAGATACTTTTAAAAATTTAAACGTCATTTCAAGGCTGGTAATATTGCCTGTTTGTATTTATATGAACAGTTTTTTTGCCAGCTACCGATGACAACATTATATAAACAACTTCTTTCTTTCGTCCTTCTGAATGAAATGAAGTAAGAAATTATCAAGTTTACTACTTGGAGTGACAAAACCACAAAATATGAAAATAGCCATTATTAACGGACCAAACCTAAACTTGCTGGGAAAGCGAGAAGTAGACATTTATGGCAGTCAAAGCTTTGAAGACTATTTCAAGGTTTTACAAGAACAATTTGCCAACGACGCCACCCTCACTTATTACCAATCTAATCATGAAGGAGATATCGTAGATCAGATTCAGGCAGTGGGCTATTCTTTTGATGGAATTGTGCTAAACGGCGCAGCTTATACTCATACTTCGATAGCTATGGCCGATGCCATTGCTGCGATTACCACACCTGTGGTAGAAGTGCACATTTCTAACATTCACGCCCGGGAAGAATTTCGCCAACATAGCTATTCGGCACGCAATTGTGTGGGAGTCATTACTGGTCTTGGTCTCAAGGGCTACAATTTGGCCATTAGATATTTGTTAGATCAAAAGTAAAGCGCTTCACAGTTGGGGAGTAATTGTTCTATTTCTTGTTGAGTAGTTTCACTAAACGAGTTTCCAGTGAGTTCTAGCCTTTGCAACCGTTGGAGTTGCCCAATTTCAAGAGGCAAGTTGGTTAAATGATTGTTATTGAGGTATAGCTCCTTGAGTTGGGTGAGTTGTCCGATTTGAGAAGGTAACCTCGTAAGTTGGCAATCATCTAAATTTAAGCTTTCTAGGGATTGTAATTGCCCAATAATTGGCGTTAACTCCCATAAAGGGTTTCGTTCCAGCACAAGGTTTTTTAGTTGAATCAACTGGGCAATTGCGTCAGGGAGTTGGGTTAGTTCATTTTCATGGAGATAGAGGGCTTCTAATTGTTGAAGTTGCCCAATCTCATCAGGAAGCATCGTGAGCTGATTTTCGCTGGCATCTAAATCTGATAGCTTTTTCAGCGCTCCAATGCTGGCAGGTAGGGTCATGAATTGATTTCCACTGAGATCGAGGTCTTGCAGGTTTTCTAGCAAGGCAATGTTATCATAGAGAAAAGACAAGTGGTTTTCACTCAAATCAAGCTCTTCCAAAGTTTGAATTTGAAACAATTCTCCAGGAACAGCATTTAAGTTATTTCTCCATACTTTTAATGATTTTAAATGGCGTAATTGCCCAATCTCACGAGGAAGCATTGTCAACTGATTTTCACCTAAGTTAAGATGAGTGAGGCTCTTTGCCTGGTCAATTTTAGGAGGAAGCATACTCAATTGGTTTTCACTAAGATTGAGGTAGGTTAAACGAGGCAAGTGAAAGAATTGATCAGGGAGCTTTTGTAAGCGGTTTTTGCTCAAGTCAAGCTTTTCTAGTTTCTGTAAAAAATGAAATTCCTCTGGAAGTACATTTAACTGATTATTACCTAGTCTGAGTACCTGTAGCTTATCCAAAAAAACGATTTCGGTAGGTAATTCAATCAACTCGGTTTTCCAAAGTTGAAGAAAGGTAAGGTTTTGAAGGCAGTTGATGTTGGGCGAAAGCGTGACCAAATCATTAAAACCAATCTGTAGAGCTTCCAGATTCTTAAGTAGCGTAACTTCTTCAGGAAATTCAAACAACTCGTTGGATACTAAAACAAGCGTTTTTAAATGATGAAGCAATGGAACCTCAGTACGAGCAAGCGAAGCATGTTTGATGATGAGTGTATCCAGCTGCTCTAGTGTTGTTAAGGTCTTAGGCAAAGCCAATGAACGAAAGTTCTCGAGCTGCAGTTTAGTCAAATGATTTAAACGTTGAATACACTCAGGTAATTCACCGCTTTTTTTGTGTGAGTTTTTGGTAATAATTTCAGGGCTGTTGAGCTGAATCAATTGGTGGGGACTAAGTGCTGGTGAGGTATCCTCTGAATGAAAGAAAAATTGATATAAGTCTTTATAGTCCTCCAAAAAGTGTTGATATGCCGATTCATCTAACCCCTTTAAAATCTCAAGTCCCAGGGTAAGCGATTGCTCATTAGTAGAGGTAAGTAATTGATTTAGTTGTTTTTGATATAGCATACAAGCGTGATTTTCTAGCACAAAATTAGCTAAAACCAACATAGGTAAGACTTCTTGCCTTTAAAAAAAACAAAGCTTGCCGGGGTTTTACCGGAAATCTTACCCAACTTTTAGTTATATTGGGTTATCGCTGGGCAATTTCAGGCGTGTTTGATTGCTGTCTCGAATCAATTTTATGAAAAATTATTACCAAATTTTAAACATCCCCTCTAGTGCAGGTGAGGAAGAAATCAAGAATGCCTACTATGCGATGGCTAAGAAGTTTCATCCTGATAAAAACTTGCGCAACCCCTACTACTCGGCCGATAAGTTTAGAGAAGTACAAGAGGCTTATCGAGTATTGAGCGACGGACAAGAAAAGGCCATTTATGACCAACAGTTTATTTACTTATATGCCGAAAAAATGCGGCATGTAACACGTGATCGTCGTAATATTCGTCCCCACAATCACAAAAACCGCCCCCAGAAAAACGGATTTACTTCTCGTACACCTCAAGAGCACGGAGAAAAGTTTGATATGTTTCGCAATGCTTTTTTGAAAAAACAAAAGGAGATTCACCAGCAATACCAACAAGAAAAAATAGAAGAGCAGCGTAACCAAAAGAAGAATTTTCAAGAGGCTTTTAAGCGCAATCAGGAGAAGCTTCGCCAGGATTTAAAAGAGGAGCAGGCTTATCAGAAAAATGCAGATGATATTAAAAAAGCACAAAAAAAGGGAAAGCAAGTTATCACAACAGTGGTAGGTATCCTGATTGCCTGGTTGTTGATTATTTTCTTGATTTTAAACGATTTTGTATAAAATTCGCCTCATTTTTTGTTGTTTAGCCTCTTGATAACACATCAACAATTGTTTGCTAACCATTAAACCCTGTACTATGGCATCTACCAATACCGAAACAATCACCCGTTTTTATGAAGCATTTAACAAGCTCGATTATGCTACTATGAATGATTGTTATGCTGACGAGGTTACGTTTAACGATTCGGCTTTCAAAAATTTAAATGGAAAAGAGACACGTGCCATGTGGCATATGTTGTGCACACGTGCCAAAGAATTTACGCTTACGTTTTCGGATGTTCAGGCCAATGACCAAACCGGGAGTTGCCACTGGGAACCCAAATACTTGTTTTCAGCTACTGGCCGATCAGTACACAATATCATAGACGCTAAATTTAAGTTCAACGAAGAAGGCAAAATCATTCAACATGACGATAGCTTTAATTTGTATCGTTGGGCTAAAATGGCATTTGGGCCTATGGGATTTATTTTGGGTTGGACGCCAATGATGCACAATAAAATACGCAAGACGGCAATGGGTAATTTGAAAAGTTTTATTCAAAAACACCCAGAATATCAATAATATAGCACCGCTTGGGGTACAGGCGATGCTACATTGTTTGTGCCCATTTATTACTCTTATTCTGAACTACTTCCTTTATTTTCTTCTTCAGGTTTTTCTGCCTGGGGTTGAGGAGCAGCAGGTGGATTGGCGGTGGGTGCTGTAGGCTGAGGAGTGCTGGCAGGTGGTGGCGGAATTGGAGCAATTGACTTGCGGATGTTGAGTACTTTGTTGAATACATCGTACCAGAATGGAGCGCCTAACGAAACTGCAGCCGCGGTAACAAACCAGCCCAGTAGTTTTGAAAAAATATCAAAAAAAGCATCTCTGGTAGTAGTTTGAAACTTATTGGTGGCTTTTTCAGCTTTGTTTTTTACCCCTAAGATTCGGGCAAAAGGAGCTACTTCCTTAGCGTTCCAACCAATTGGCAAGGGCTTCAGGGTGCCATAGTTGTCTTGAATGTCTTTGATAGTATTATTGGCTATCTGCTGAAGTGTACTGTCAGCAGCAGTCATCGTGGTATCTTTTTTCTTGGCTTTGTAGTTTTCTATTTGTTCTATAAAAGCTGTGGCCTCTGAAGGTTTTTGCCAAAGAACTTTACCCATATGGAAAGTATCTACATTGAAAACCAACGCCAAAATGGCCCCATATCCAAATAAAATCAACTTGATTTTTCGCTTGTACCAACTTCCCAATTGCTCAGTAGATTTGTTATAAAAGGACTCAATCTCGATTTTGAAGTGATCAAGGTTGTTTTGAGATTTATCGATTAAGGTAAGCAACTTGGTTTTAAACTTTCCCTTGATCAGTTTTATTTCGTTATTCTCAAGCTTGGTTTTTAGCTCTTGCAGTAGGTTGTTGTCATCGTATTTGCCATCATTGTTTTTTACTTGCTCTTTTAGAAACTCAAGGGTAGCCAAACTAAAGTTTTCGGGAGGGATGTAAGAAGGAAACTGGTTGGCTTTTTTTCGGACAGAATCAATAAAAGGGCTATCCAATATCTCATTGAGACAATCTTTCCAGGCATTTTCAGTTTCAGGCTCGGTTTTCACTTCCCCCTTAGCCGTTTTTTGGGCTTTTGTAGTTGCTTCAGGCTTTTTGGCATTGGTGGTACTGCCTTTTTCGTAGAATAGATTAAGGAGGGTATTTCGCAACAAGTTGCCCCGATAGTTTCGTGCATTTGAGACCGCTTCGTTGATGGAAGACACCATCATGGATAAGATAAAATAAGTAAAGGAAAGGGCAATGACAATGTCAAGGATGGCGGTATTGAGCATAATTGTAAAAGTTGTTTGATAGTTAAAACAAATATATCAATTATGCTGATTTATTGAAGTCTTGCAGGTTACTTTTAGTCTGACTTATTGTATCTAATATTGAAATATTTGAATTTCTAACTGCATTATCAACTGTTTTATGGCGGAAACATGAAGTTACAGGATGAAAAATTACCTTTCTAAAACTTTTTTTCGTTATACACGCAAACAGGAATTATTGAATAAAAAGATATGACAATGAAAAAATTATTATTAACAACCGTTTATATGTTATTTATTTCGGCATTGGGAGCTACTGCACAAACAGTATTCTCAACATCCAGCAAGTACGATGCTGATGTAAAAGTATTTGAAGTAAAAAGTAAATATGATGCTGATTTGGTAGTGTTTAAGGTAAAAAGTAAATACGACGCCAGTAAAGATGGCTTGTGGTTTTTTACCAAAAGTAAATACGACGCCAAAAAGAAGATATTTTTTGTAGGCTCGAAATATGATGCGGACTTAAAAATTTATTTTGCCAGCAGTAAATATGATGCTGGATGGCGAAACCGCTCTAAACAGCATTTATTAAAATAGAAATTTCTAGTCTAGATATAAAAAAAGCGCGTAATCTCCATTACGCGCTTTCTTTTTATATAAAGTGACCGTGTGTTTTACTTCACGTCATCAAATTTCTTTTGTAAGCTCTTGATAATTTCATCAGCTTTTTTCTTAGGCATTACAGGGTCAAGCTTCATTAAGATATTGAACAATTTCTGTAATGACTGAGCATCTTTTTTACCAGGAGTAAATGCCTTGGCGTACAAGTTATCTAAAATACCCACTGCAAGGTTCAATGCCTGATTGCCATACTCTTGTTTGTATTCTTTGGTGTGCGACAAAAAGAATTGAAAAGCTTTAGAATCAGGGCTGCGCACGTAGTTGCTCATAATTTTGAAATTATTTTCATCGTACAACATCTCCTTTTCAGAAAGACTTGCCAAATACTTATTCGCAACCTTAGGGTCAGCATCGTCTACACTTGCCAAGTATTCGTTCAAGAATTTTTTGCTACGATCTCCCTTTTCATATTGCTTCACCATTTGAGGAAACTTCAACGCGCTTTTACCTACTGAGATAAATGCTTTTGGTTGCATATAGCCTAACTTACGATATACCAACTTTCCATTACCTGCTACAAACAAGTAAGTAGGCATTGCTTTTACCTGATATTTGGTAGCTATCGGACGACCCGTTTTAGAGTCAACGTCAATTTTTACAGGGATAAAGTTTTTGTTGTAAAAATCGCCTACCTCTTTTTGCACAAATACGTTTTTGGCCATCATTTTACAAGGGCCGCACCAGGTAGCAAAAGCATCTACAAATAATAATTTATTGGTTTTCTTGGCTTCTTTCAAAGCCTCTTCCCAGGTTCCTTTAAAAAACTGAATTCCTTGTCCGTCTTTGGCTACCGAAAACTGCACTGCGGCAAACATAGCCATTGTCAATAGAAGTGCGTGTTTAGTGATTTTTTTCATAATGAACGTAGTTTAGAAAGTATTCTACCAGCATAGTTTGCTTTGGTTCAACACTTTTATTATTTCTTGATTTACTTTATTCTTAGAACTTAGTTTAGTTTCTGATTATTAAAAATACGTTACTAAAACGATTTTTGGATTATAAAAAGTGCATCCTTGCAAATTATTAACAAACTTACACCTCTTTTGCACATCCACTTACTCGAACACCTTTTCACTAACTAAAGTTTAGCCTTTGCGGGCAAAACGCCTTTTACGAAGCGTAAACCAAGCCAATCCAAGCAATAAAATTAAAAATGGGGGAACCAGCATATTGAACCATTGCCACTTGCTACCATCTTCGGCAATGCGGATTTTGTCTAAGGGACGTAAGGTGATCTCGCGATTCTTGGCTTCTATAAGCCCTCCGTTATTGGTCATATATTCCAGCACATTGATCACAAAATCACGGTTCTCAAAAAATACTTCTCGTTGTCCTATATAGCCCACACCCAATTGGGTAGGTACTATTTGCTTGAGCTTACGATCGGGGCGAGCGCCATTACGAATAAAATCACCATCGGCACATACGAAAATCTGAGTAGGTTTACTTTTACTCTTTTTGTACTGCTTGTGTTTGTCTCGGTAAGGGTATCTGGTAGGGATGGGCTGCCCAGCAAACATCGAGGAAAACGTTCCCTCTAACATATAAGCCACTGGCAATGATTTTTGAGCATACTTGCTCGGGTCAGGTTTTCGTTGGGCCTCATTGTATACCACAAAGGCAGGAGTAGGCCTTACCCGTGTATAGGTAGAAGTAAGCAATAAAGGAGTTTTTTTGATACCTGCTGCTTTTACAGTATCAATAGTGCTGGCCATTTTGAGCTCTACCATGCCTATGTTTTTGGTGACCAAATGCTTACCAAAGTTATTGACATAAGGCTGATAAGTCCAGCGAACTGGCTTATAATTGGGTTGGTTACCCGTTTGACCAATATTCATAGGTAACGAACTGCTTTGCAAATCCATCACCAGGTTGCTATTGAGGCGCACGCCATAGCGAAATAACAAATCGGTAAGGTTGTGTTTGTAAGGAAAGGTAAATGAGCCAGTACCACGCATGACACTGTCCATATGAACCCCTACCGCATCTACAAAAAACAAGGCGCGCCCTCCATTCATAATGTATTGGTCAATCTTATACTTATCTACTCGCGAAAAAGTACTATCTGGTTTAGCAATCACGATGGCATCTAAGGTAGAATCGATGATCTCACTAGCGGGTAGGTTTACATTGTATACCTCATAGTTTTTTCGGCGCAATGCAGCCTGTACATCAAATACGCGCAAAGGCACCAACTCTCCGTGACCATACAAAAAACCAATGCGTTTTTGGCGAGGACTCATAATGCTTTGGATAGCTGTAACAAGATTAAACTCCACGTTTTCAATGGATTGATTGATCATTTGTTGCTCTGCAATGGCATTACGGTTACGATTTTGGTAAATGTTTTTGAGTAAAATCGTCCCCATTTCATACTGTTTGTAATAGATCACCGCTCCCGGATATACCGCTTTTACTGTACGTGCGTCTTTCTGATTGGCCAATACCGTAGTAGGCCTTACCCCTTTAGCTTTGAGCGTGTCTAAAAAGGCCTTTTGTTTTTTACCATCCGAAAAGGCAAATGGATCAATAAATCGGTACTTGAGCTTAGAACCAGCATATACCTTAAACTCTTCCAGCGTTTCACGAACTGAGGTCTGAAGACGTTTATAATCGGGTGGAAGGTCGCCTGCCAGGTAAATATTGATGGAAACTTCATCGGGAAGATTTTTGAGAAATTTCTTAGTTGCATCGGCAATCGTATAACGCTTTTCTTCGGTAAGGTCAATGCGGAAAAAAAATCGGGCTGCTATCAGGTTTAAAATGATAATTGCGGCTATGCCCGCACCAAACTGTATCAAATGTTTTGAACGCATGAGTAATTTTGATGATGAATTACAAATGTAATAATCTGAAAGTCAAGGGTTTGTTTTGTACAATAGTACCACCACTGGTATAGGTGATGGGGTAAATGTACCTCTATGAACGCTATGAATCGTGATTTTGTATAGTCGCAAATATAATCTTTTTTGATCTTGGCGTCAGTTTGTACTATATTTTTAACAAATTTGTAAAAAGCTGTTCAAAATCAAAGACTTATATGAAGCTTTTCGGGTTATTATTGATGATTTTCATTTTTTTTGGGTGCGATTCTGATCAAACCACCAATCCACGGGAAATAGAGGTATACCAGGTATTGCAAGAAGCCACTATCAAGCAACTAAAAGATTTTGAATACTTTACCAAAGTAATCCTGAAAGATACTCATCCCGATTCTTTGATAAGTCGAAACAATCAACGCATCAAAAAATGGGTCATTCAGCTGATGGCTGATATCCAATTACTAGAAAAAGAACTGGTCACAAAAGCGGGCGATGGCACCCAACCCAATACCAAGTTTCCTAAACGCCCCAACGAAATTAAAATCACAGCAAAGACTCTCAAGGCTAAGATTCCACCTATCGAAAAGTCATTGATTCAGTATGTAGCTTTACTCAAAGAAATAGGCAAAGATGTGCCATTGCCAGATCTGAAAACCTGGGAGGGTAGCTTATACCCCAGATATTTTGAAGGAACCACTTTGATGCAAAGTTTGGTGATGCTACAGCAAATTCGCAATGACGTATGGTATAATGCCAACCTGGTAAGTCAACGAACCAGTTATTAAACCTTTTCTTTATTCAGATGGTGAGCAAATTCCACACAAAAAACCTATATAAATTTGATGAGGTTACTTCAGCGTTTCAAAAAGAGATAAGACGAGGCAACCTTCTACCCGCATTGTTTTGGGGAGGCGAATTAGAAAACAGCGGATACGGCAAAGCATTGTATAATAGAATTTTCACAATTGCTACCGAAGATATTAGTATTGGAGAGCCTGGTTTGTGTATACCACTTTTGCAATTGTATGCCGACTGGCAAGAAACAGAGGAAAAGCATTTGGTCACCATTCAGGCGATTAAACTACTGGTAGCTGCACATAAAAATAGGGTAGTTAATAATGCATTGCTTTATGTGAGTTCCTTTACCGAGCCTCCTGAGGAGATACCAAATACTGCCATTCCCGAGCATTTAGCGGCAATTATTGACCAACAATTTCATTATGATTTATTCTCGGGTAGCGATGTTAGTACAGTGGATGTTGCCTCTGCTACAAAGCAATTGGTAAGAGCGATCCAAAACGAACAAGTCTTAAATGCATTGTTTTTTGCGAACTTCCTTAATATGTACTGGCAGTGTGACGATAACCGAGGGTTATTGGCCAGCTTTATCAATAAGAAACTTACCCAAACATCTAAAAAACTAGGCGCTAATGCGAGTATGTATAGTTGGTTTTTGATGCTGCATATGGCTAAGAGCGATCCTGGTTTGTATGCCATTGTCGAGACTTTATATATACTATCTATCAAAGATATTGGTACGCCTCGCTTAAACCTGATGATGGCGGTAATGGTACTTGCCCAACACAAGCACTATGATCTCACACTGCCTTCGGTGGATGATTTGGGCCCGATTTCGCCTGAGCAAAAAGCTGTATTTTGCAATGATGCAGAAGACATCACTGAGCGAAGAAAGTTTACAGTGCCAGACTACGCCTTGGATAAACACACCGATCGGGGAAAGGGAAATACCTCCAAAGACAATAATTATGGGGTATTGCACCAGCAAGGACAAAAAGAGGGCATCAATACTCAAGGGTGGTCTTTAGAAGAAGTGGCTAAATCGCACGGGAGATACAGGAGGTTTGCTGAAAAGCTGATGTCGGGGCAAAAGCAACATTCTCGAATGAGCCATTTTTTTGATGTGGGAGCGGTGATTAACAATACAAAAGAAGGCATACAGGGAGAAGATCCTTACTTGATGAAAGCCCGAAAGTTTTACTTGGCAATTGAGCGAAAATATGGTTATCGAATGGCCAAATCTACCCAAATCATTGAGAAAATGTTTCCGCTTTTGCTTAAAAATCAAACCCTCTGGAAATGCTAAAATTTGATGGTTCTTTCTTACCTGATGGCACCTATGCTACGCCTACTCAAAGTCTTGGAACAGTAGCCCAATTGCTAAAAAATAGGGTACGAATGAATGTGACTAAGAAGACGCCCACCTTCTATGCCGTGTTGGAGTATAGTGGCATGCAAACCAATGTATTTGTAAAAGGAGGTTTTAAAAAACTTCAGAATAATATCCTCTATCAATGCTGGGTAGATGAGTTGAAACCTTTGTTTGGATTGACTAAAATTGGAACCCACATTGCGTTGCTGGATAATCCTACACCTGAATACTTCTTGATTATGCGGGATTTTGGCCCAGGGGTAAAACATTATCCAACGGTACAACACAACGGAATCACCAAGATTGACAAAGAAAATATTCCTGTATTACAGATGGTACGTTGGCTCAAAAAGAATGATTGGGCACATTATCCTGATTGGCTGCGGCATTACATCAATATTTTGTTTTTTCGTCAAATTGTGGAAAGCAGTGATACCAACAACACCAATTTTATTGTAAATCCCACTGAGCCAATTCCTTTTTTGTCAGTAGATGAAAACCACAAAGGGGAGTTTTTAAACGGCAAGCTGTTTTCTCATCGTCCTACCAAATCATGTCTGGAAACAGTGATTTTATATACCAAACAGCATAAAGATCAATTAGTAAAACAGTTAGACGATTGGTTGTTGATTGCCAATGGGGAGGCTTTTACTCAAATTTGTCAAAACTTTGTTCAACTGGGTTTAAGCAATAGAATTGCTCCTAATATAAGACGCCTACAAGTGCTAATACAGCAAGAGCAATTATACTAGTAGATAGTTTGTGGAATGGATAGGCAACTTCTTGAAAGTTGTTATATTTACTTCACTGACCTTTCGCAGGTCACACATTTAAAAATATAATGGTAAATGTATTCAGGTTAAAAAAGTCAAAAGCTAGTTTTTCTTGAGCCGTTACTTTTTGCTACAGCTCAAAAAGTAACCAAAAACGCCACTGCCTTAGTTTGTGGGCGTTAAAAGCAGAAAGACCAACCTGAATTTGCTCTAATATTACTAAATATAATTACTGTGAAAGGCCTGTTACTTCAATGAGATAAGTATGTGAGTATATGAGGCAAAAAAGTATTTTGTATGGAATGGTGTTGGTTTTAATAAGTTTGTTTAGTTGCGAAGAGTCAACGGTATCGGTACTAAAACCAGTGCGAGAATTTAGGATTCTGAAAAGCCTGGAACAGCAAAACCAATGGTGGTACCGAGAGCGTAAGTGGTATATGAGCAGTTTTCAAAAGCAAGGAAACGACCCAAAGACTTTTGCCCGCCTCGAGAAAGTAATGAATCATACCAACCGATACATTCAGTTTATTGATCGGCTGAAATCGGACTTGATAAAATATATTGGCAAAGGGGTAGACCCCAATACCAAAATGCCCAAAGACCCCGAAGCAAAGCCACAGGTAAAGCGGTTTTTCGAATATTTTAATAAAGAGTTCAGCACTCGCTTTGCCTTGTACGAACAGCAAATGCGGGCTGTAACTACCCCCATACAACAAGCAAACCTTAGAGATATACTCAAAGGACAAGAAGATCAGTCTTATTTGGCTACTTATTTTTCTAATACTACTGTGGTAGAAGCTTTACAGGTACTAACCCTTTTGCAAATCAAGGTTTTTGAAAACGAACATACCATTTGGGAGAAATCCAATTTCAAACACCGTGATTTTGTGCCCAATTTTTAAGGGGGATATTCAGAAATTACTCGTCTATTAAACAGTATTGATCATCAGTATTAAATTTTACAGAAACTACGCCCAGACATATATTTTAATTGAAAAAACATAGACTCAATTTTCCCTTCATCAAACAAGCGGGTATGATGGAATGCGGGACTACCTGCCTCGCCATTATTTTTAAATATTATGGTTATTCAGATATCCGCAATTTTTTAAGTGATAAAGCTGAAGTAAATCAGGCAGGAACTGATTTATTTACCTTAAGCACCCTGGCCGAAGATTTTGGCTTCGAGGCTTCAGGCTACAGAATGGAATACAGCAGTTTTACAGAGGTGGCATTGCCCTGTATTGCACATTATGATGGAAACCATTTTGTAGTAATATACAAAACCAGTCCTACCCATGTATGGGTGGCCGATCCTGCTATAGGCAAGTACAAACTTTCGCGAGAAGAGTTTGAAGCCAAATGGAATGGCATTGTGCTGGTATTGGAACCTACGGCCGATTTATTTAAAAAAAATAAGCATACCGAGGAAGTTAAGCGCCTAAAACAGGCGCAAAAAAAGCTAATCAAGGAGTTTTATGTCAAGACTTTACTCAGCTCAAAAAAGTTTCTAATCAGGGTCGTATTAGCTACTTTACTATTGCAAAGTTTGGGACTGGCATTGCCATTTTTTACTCAGGGCATTATAGACCACGTATTGGCCAACGATAATTTTAAGCTACTATATGCCATCTTGATTGGGATGTTTTTGGTGTTTACCACGCAGATTATATTATCATATAGCCGTAATATATTGCTGGCTCAGTTTAAGGTAGTGTTTGAGCGATCGTTTTTTAGTGCTTTTTTCGAACATTTCATCCGCCTGAAACAATCTTACTTTGATCGTCACAAACGAGAAGACTTTATCAATCGTTTTCAGGAGAACATGAAGATTCGCAAAGCGATGAATCCTGGCATTCTGGAGGCCTTGATAGACACTGCTTTTGTGTTGGCTTATCTGTGTATTTTGTTTGTGTATAATGTGTATTTGGGATTGGTTACGCTGGGGTTTATAGTGCTATATACTACTCTCGCATTTGTGTTTTTTCCTCGTCTTAAGAACCTCGAGAGCCAGATTTTTAGCGAAAATGTAAAAACCATGGGGCAGTTTTTAGACACCCTGTTGGGTATGCAATCGGTAAGGCTCTTGGGAATCGAAAAGGTAAAGTTTTGGCAGTGGAAAAACCAATACACCAAAAACCTGAACAAGGTATTGGAAACCGAAAATGCTTATATAAAACTTTCTACCTTGCTGAGTGGGGTATTTTTTATAAGTCAGGCTACTATTTATTGGCTGGGAGCTTATTTTACCTTTGCCAACCAGTTGTCATTGGGACAATACATTGCCTTTATTACCATTTATACCATTCTCATCAATAGCTTGCGCAATGTTACCAATCTGGGATTTATATTTACCGAGCTTACAGTATCGTTTAACAAGGTAAACGATGTGCTACTGCAAGAAGCTGAAACCCACGAAAAAGCCGTAAAACCAATGCCTGCACAGCCTTCTATTCATTTCAAGGATGTGTTTTTTAAATACAAGAGTCAAAGTGATCAATGGATTTTGAAAGGTGTAAACCTGGATATTCCTTTTGGGAGTCAGGTAGGTATTGTGGGGCGCAATGGTTCGGGCAAATCTACTTTAATAAAGGTACTGGCCAGACTTTATGATCATTATACTGGAAACATTACCATTGGAGAAACCCCTATAGCGCATGTATCGATGCTGGAGTTTAGGAAAAAAGTGGGTATCATTCCCCAAGATGTGTTTTTGTTTGATGGTACCATCCGCGAAAATATCTTGTATGGAAACCCCAAAGCCACCACCGAAGAAATTATTGAAGCGGCAAAAATGGCCGATTTACATGATTTTGTAAAGACTCAATACTTGGGCTACAACTTGAAAATTGGCGAAAATGGGGTGAAGCTCTCGGGTGGACAGCAGCTAAAGGTGGCCTTTGCCCGATTGTTTGTGGCCAACCCCGATATTATCATATTAGACGAAGCCAGTAGTGCACTGGATATTGCTACCGAAAAGAAGATTATGGAAAATATCCAAACCAAGTTTGCGGGCAAAACTGTGATATCGATTGCGCACCGCATCCATACCCTCAAATCTTCAGATTTAATTATTGTAATAGACCAGGGACAAGTAGCCGAAACTGGTAACCACGACCAGCTCATGGAGAGCAAGGGAGTGTATTATGATTTTACCAATACGTATTTGAATTTTTAACCCTCCTCACAAAAAACAATCAAAGAGCTACCAAATGAGTGACCCAAAAAATATTCCGCAAAACGACCTAAAGTCGCATCAATATGAGGATATCTATTTTGAATATGATGAGCCTTTTACCGTAGATAAGGCCCGTAAGACCAGCTTTTTGCTGTATTATGGAGTGGGGCTTTTTGTGATCATTCTGGTGTTGGGTTTTGTAATTACCATTCCTCGGGAAATTCATATGCAGTTTGAGCTAACTGGGGGATTACAGGAGAAAATAGGGCAGTATCCTGATAAGGTTTTTATTGAACAAAGACTGGTAGAAGTAGGGGAGGAGGTAAAGGCAGGAACACCACTTATGGCGATTTCTTCAGAAAAGATTACCAACTATTTGGCGCAAATGCAAGCTGTAAAATCGGCACGTGCTCGGCTTATGGGTTCCGCACTTACGTTGTATCAAAAAAACATGGCGCATTTAAACAAAGCCATTCAAAATGCTTACAACGAGCAATTGTTGCTGGAGCAACGCCGACAACGCCGCGCTCAACGATTTGCGGCCGAACGTAAAGTTTTAGGAGAACGACAAGCCCTGGCGGCCAAAAACTTACAGCGGAATCAATCGCTACGTAATAACAAGGTAATAGCAGATAGAGACCTGGAAATTACCCAAAATACCTTGAAAGAGCGACAATACGAAATCCTAACAGCTCGCCAACGCTACCAATCGGAACTGATCTTGATAGATGAACAACTGGCTCGACAAAAACGCACCATTCTGGAACTAGAGCAAAAACGACAGCTGGATTCGCTGACTCGCAAAGATGAAGAAGCGTTGTTGCACAAACGCCAAAAAGACATAGAAGCGGGATTAAGACTCAATTTTGGAGACTTTGATATTCGCAACAATCGCCTGATTATCAAAAGCCCAGTACGAGGTAAAATAAGTTTGGTGAGTTTTGCCGAGGCGCTGGTACCTGCTGGGGAAATGATCTGGAAAATAGATGCTGGCAAGCAATCGTACGTGGTTGTGAGTAAGGCTAATTCTACCCAAATAGGTAGCTTAAACAAAGGGCAAAAGGTGGTGCTCAAATTTGAGAGTTTTCCTTACCTGTATTATGGAACCCTCAAAGGTTCAATAAAGCAAGTAAGTGCCAGCCCTACCGTGAAGGGGACGTATTTGGTGAGTATGAAAATTACGGATTACAATGGATTGGAGAAAAAAATAATCAAAGGAATGAAGGGAGAGGCCTCTGCGGTGGTGGAAGATTTGCCTGTGTTTTATTATTTATTTAAGAGTTTGGTGGAGTAACCAAACTCTTAAATAAAAAAACTTGGGTATTAGTAACACTCAATGTATCTACTATTTAGGCCTTTCAGAACTGGTTCGGATTAATGGTCCACCCATAATTGTTTTCAGCGCTTGTGAGCTTAACTTTTCTTTATTTTGAGTAACAGTAATTACCTGCTTATTTGGTTGTTTTTTCATTATTAATTGGGTTAATGAATATTGATAATAACAAAGAAAGGATTATCCTCCACTTTTGATTTGTATTTTCGGTCCGCCTACCACGGTTTTTAATTCTTTCAGGCTTAATTTTTCTTTATTTTGAATAATAGATTTTGCCTGTTTATTGGGTTGCTTTTGCATAAAATAATCAATTAAGGTTTAAGACGAATTTGTGGTCCACCTACTACGGTTTTTAATTCTTGAGTAGTGAGCTTTTTTTTAGGAGTTTTCGGCGATTTGTTCTTGGTTACTTTCATTGTGTAAAATTTTAAAAGTGAATAATAAAAAATACTAACTCATCCCCCTTTGATTCTAAGAGCAGGTCCACCTACCACTGTTTTGAGGGTTTCAGGATTAAGTTTTTCCTTGTTTCTGGTAGCGGGTTTTTGCTGCTTTTTGGTATTTTTTTTCATTGTGTAAATGATTAAAATTTAAAGTAAATAATAAAAAGTATCATGCTTTGCTGATACCTGTCGTCCCTAGGTGTGCCTTATCGCAATGAAATATGCGAATTCCTGTTAACTAACAAAGCATTATTAATTTTTAGGAGAGAGGACTCTTATTACAGGTCCACCTACAATTGTTTTAAGTGTTTCTTTGGTCAACTTTTCTTTGGGTTGACTATTTTTTTGTTTTTTCATTGTTTGAAATTTGAATGTTGAACCAGCGCTTACAAAAACTACTTTATTGATACACGCACGTCTGTGCGTATTACTTTTTAGGCCCGAATACTCTTAATACTGGCCCTCCCACAATTGTTTTAAGTTCTTGTGGGCTTAACTTCTCTTTGGTCTTAACTATCGTTTTTTGCTGTTTACTTCGTTTTGTGTTCATTTTATGGTGTTTTTAAAATCAAGAATAATTGATAGGTTTTACCCTCTGCAGGTACCTTATTGGAAGTATGCACGAGGACGCGCACTCAATGTAGTTAAGTGAAGCTTTCGGGGTAATTATTGTCGAGTCAAAGAAGTTCTCTCCTTAGAAAAGGAGAGCTAGAGTGGTGTGCTACGCGAGTAAGAGATAACCCATATTTTCCTTGACTAAACGACATTGCACGCACTAGTAGGGGGTGTTAGTTTTTAGGAGACCTGACTTTTAATACTGGTCCACCTACAATTGTTTTAAGTTCTTGTGAGCTTAACTTTTTCACCGTTTTTTTCTGTTTGCTTCGTTTTGTGTTCATTTTATAGTGTTTTTAAAATCAAAAATAATTGATAGATTTTACCCTTTGCTGATGCACGTCGTTCTGGCAGGTATCTTATTGGAAATACGCGCGAGGACGCGCAATGCTGTCAACTTAGGACTGTATTATATTTTTAAATAGATATCATAGTGCCCCATTTTTTCTGTTCCTGTTGATATGACATTTATCGGGTAATAATTGAAGAATAAATGCTTGATAATTTG
>MLAY01000005.1 GCA_001890965.1 marine bacterium AO1-C
TAATGGAAGCATCCCAACTGCTAAAAGCCACATTTCCTCTACTAATCAATAGCACATAATCACCATTCGGAACAGCATCCAGATAGTTTTTCAAATTTGTCACCATACTATTATCGTATACATTGGCCGAAAGGCCACCTGCCGTAGTACTACTGTTTCGCCCACATGTCAAATTACTAGGGCTTGGAGCGAAGAGCAAGTATGGCTGAAAAGTACCTTGTTTGAAAGCCATCACAATCACTTGATCACCAGCACAATCACTCGCACTAATGAGTGGGATGCCATTGTACAATACCTGAGTGAGAGGGTCAGAGGCGGTATTGCCTGCAGTGTTTACCAATACCCGAGTATCAACTGTTTTAAACTTCCACTTTTTGTTTGTATTATCTATCTCTAAATCCCCTGAAATGATATCCTTCTCAAATTGAGGAAATTCACTTTGTGACCAGCCCTCTGGACTATCCTTAATGTAAGTAAACGAACGATCTATCCATAGAGAGGTAGGGGTTGGATTCCCAATTTGATCTGCATAATTAATCCGCCAATAATAGACAGTGCTATCTACCCCAGTATCTCCTGGAAATAGTGTGGAGGTCCAGTTTAATAGCGTATTGGGTTCAATAAAAATGGTTTTCTTACCTGGGCTGTTAAAAGTACTTAAGGTATCTATTTCACACACAAATTGCCGATTTTCATTGGTCAGCGATCCCGAAAATGCCGTAAAATCAATTGGAGCTAGATTGGCAATACTAAAATCTAATGGGCTTAGAGGAATCGCACCCTGGCTTTGAAATAGCACTTCCGTTTCGGCAATGTTATTTGTTTCACTCACTTCATCAATGGCATTGAGATAATCTATATGTACTTTAATTTTGTTCAAGCCACTTCCGTTTTTAGCAGGATCACGCCTTACGGTAAAAGAAATGGTATCTTGAATATTGATGGGATTGTACTCCTGGGTACTTGTATATAATGCCGTAGAACCATCGGCAAAAGTACGCTCCACTGATACCCTAAACGTTTGGGCATCTTTGATCCCCACATTAGCCACGATGGTATTTACTTGAAAAGAATCAGAAACGGCTGTAATTGGATTACCATCAAACGATTTCAGCGAAACAAAATCATTGGATGTAAAATAATCTGGTTTATTACCCCGCCCTAATTTTATAGCAGGATCGCCTTGTAGCAACATTTGCTGGTCTACAGTCACAAGTGCTAAATCATTTTTGTCGGGTTGCAATCTTATAACCTCTCTAATAATCTCTCCCACTGGTCTTCCCACAAAGTTTGGGTTGTTGAAGGCTAAACTATAAAAACGTAAAGAATACACTCTTAGAGGTACTGTAAATCCAATAAATGTGTGCGCCAAAAAGCCTATCGAGCCACGATCTGCGGCATTCACCCAATCTTCCGAAAGCGACCGCGCATTTCCAGTAGCTCCACTCCTATCTCCATTGAATATATCTGCCAATTGACAACCATTGGCAATAATCATAGGGTATTTACCCTTGTTACGATATCCTTCTATATCATCTGACACAAAACCCACTTCCAAATCTGTAACACCAATAGCTGAATGCCCAAAAAATGTAATTACACCAACACCCTGATTGACTAATTTAGAAATATTGATTACCTCGATTGTCTGCGAAGTATTCTTAGAAACCGTAGTAAATACAGGCGTAATTAATCCACCAGAGGCCAATTGGGCAAGGCCATCTACGTAACTTCTCAATTCCTTTTGTTCTTTTTCAGTATTCCCACCACTTAGGTGTACAAAGTTCTTTTTCCATATGGCCTCCCCTCCTAGTTCTTCATATTCCTTGACCTTATTTAGATAATTCACCACATCAGAAGATTTATTGACACTCAATCTTCCAGTGGGGATGGCGGGTATTTTGGAATCAGTTGCAATGATATTGGTGGTAAGCAACACATCTGATGGTGGATAACCAAAAGGAGGAATCAAATCTTGCCCTCGTACAGCAGAATTGATCCGTCCATTGGTATTTGCAATAGAGTATCCTCTGCCTATCAAAAACAAAAAACGAGGATTGCCATTATTAAACATATAACGGGCAAAGTTTCTAATTGCCAGTGGGCTATACTCCCCATAATTGAACTGATCATACAATTGCTGGATATTGATGGTAAGGGTGTCATAACTGCCCCCTTGAGTAGTTGCTCGGTACTCGGCATAAGCTTGTACCGGGTCACTTATTCCACCAGAAGCTTGTCTTAACAAGGGATGGGTGACAATCAAAAAATTATGCTTAGAAGCATCAATATTTCTAAAACTTACCCTACTTATCCCAATCACGCTCTTAAATATAGCACTACTAGACGCATGTAATGTTCGTTCTACACTTGTTCCATTGACAATTGCGGTAAGTCTTCCTGCATTTGTCCCCGTTTCTATCTTACCTACATTATTTTTGTCGGTAATATCAAAAATCTGCGTACTCACCGCAGGATTACTCATTTCTATATAAGATTTATTTCCGGGGTTGGTTTTCAGCGTAAAATCATTGCTTGTTTGGGATTGCATGTCCACATTCTGAGGGTAAACCAGTCTTACGTAGGCAAGGGAAACACTCCCCGAAGTTTCTTCTACCCTCACCACTACTTGACCCGTTCCTGAAATATCACTCAGTTCTATTTCTTTGGTAAATGTGTGGTTCATTCGAAACAGTGTCTGGACTTCTTCCAGTAGCCTTAAACTCCCCGTAGAATTTCCCACTGAAATCCGGGTTTTGTTCACCTTAGTAGAGGAATTACCAATATACCTGATTTCTAATCGGGGTTTGACACCACTGCTGCTATTAATCCCTGCTACATTAAAAATAATATCTTGTGAATTACCTGAAATTGCAGATCCAACCCAACCCTCAGCTATGTCAAACTCACTTATATAAATATCTAATGTGGGAGCGTTTGGAAGTCGCCTACCCAAAGCGTATGTGTTATTAAATACCTGTAATTCTTCTTTCCAATGATAGGCTTCTGTGGTTAATCCCCCTGTGTTCGCTTCATTGGTCACCGTCATTCTTTTACCCAAAGTGCCATCCAGGGTCCAGGTCAAGAAATAAGCTGTAGTATCGGAGTACAAGTTGTAGTATTTATTTACCAAAAAAGAAGGGTCTTTGTACATCAAAACATCCTGAGTACCATCATTACCTTCCCCATAAAAAAGCACCTCATCGGTATTAGAGAAAATTTCGGTACTGGTACTATTCACCAAAATGGCTTGCTCTTGGCCACGATGAAAAATCTGCAACTGTTTGGGCTTAACAGAAGCGAGCGGAACTCCGGCGTTGATCAGATCGGCATAACTAAGCTTGTATATTCCCTTTTGGGTAACTGGGATTTTGTAGTATTGCTGGTTGTATTTAATCCATTCATTACCATACGTTTGGGCATTGGCCACATATCCGCATAAGGCCATTAAAAGGCATAGTAGGGCGTGTTTAAGGTTGATAACTTTCATCTTAATATAAATTTTATAGAAGAGAATAATGAAATACCAGTATTCTCATTTTTAGCAGGCAATTTTTATTGAAAATAAAATAGCTCTTTTTGAGTTAGTATTTTGAATAAAAAATAAATACTTAATTGAGTCTAATTTTAACGCTCTCCCCTATAAAACCAAAAACACTTTGAATTCAAGCCATTAATTGCTCAAATTCAAAGCGTTTCATTCATAATCTTTTATGAAATTACTTCAAGATTTTCTTCAATAATCCTTTCACTCTATTGCGGTCTCTTTTTGGGAGAGGTAGTATTTTATCCCTACCCTTTACGTAGTGCAGGTATTGCAAACCTTCCTCATTGGCATCATACTTTCCTTTTGGTGTAGTAATAATCCACGCCTTCTCATTCGAAAATCCAGAATAAATAGTGGCTTTGAGCTCTTGAGTTTTCGCATCTTTAAGGTAGATGTTAGGGTCACCCTGTCTTTTACCCTTGGTTGCTATCAACTTTTGTTTATTCAATGAATAATCTTTGCTAGCCAAAGTAACCTGGGTAATATGCGTACTATCTGGCGAGTATCGATAAGGAATTGAGGTTGTAATTGAGGATTCTATTTTATATAATAATTTGCCTGTTTTTACGCTCCAGGCCATAAACATAAAGTTATCTAAACTCAAAAGTGTGGCCTTATTGCTGGAGATTACTGGATCGTAGTGATACCTTTTCTTATCACTTAATATAAACTTTTGAATTAGTTGTCCAGTATTCAAGTCTTTCAGTATTAGCTGATTGGCATTACTTACTACAAATGACAGTTGATTGGGCCAAAAAGCTATAATTGTATCCTCTTTGGGCAATTGAAAACTATTGAGTAATTTTTGATTATACACATCCCAAACATTCATCAAATTGTTACTATTCAGCGCAAAAAAACTAAGTCCATCAGCAGATACACCTACTTTTTGAATACTGACTGAGTCTTTTGTAAGTTGCGCAAAGACTCGCTTTTCTGGTATATCTAACCAAATAACTTCACCATTATCCAAACCTGACATTAGAGCCTTTCCATCAGGTGAAAAAACAGCATCCTGTGTTTTAGCCATTTGTACACTGCCTTTTTCATTTGCCTTATAGTCGGCTACTAAACCAAAAGATACATCTATTAATTTTTTTTGAGTATTAATATCCAACACAATTGACTTGCTTAGAGGATTAAGCTTATCTACCAGTAATATCTTATCACCTTTGTTTGAAACATTGAATAATTCAGCATCAGAAGGAATATTTTTATTCAACCATATTCGTTCTTGTTTTTCTAAATCCCATAACTGTATGTTATTCAGTGGCCGGAAAAGCACTTGTTTGCCATTCTTTAAGAAAAAGGCCTTACCGCTAATATAATCTGTTGGATTATCTAATCTCACTACCTGAATAAGCTTTCCAGTTTTGGTATCCCAAATTTTAAAGGAAGCATCTACTGAGCCAGTAAAAATTTTTGAATCATCGGGAGAAAAAGCAATGGTTTCTACAAAAGATGAATGCCCTTGTTGTACCATCAAACGTTTTTTCTGGGCAAAGCTTTGATCAATAAAGAGAGCAAATAATAGGTATAAGGCAGAAATAATGTAGGGTTTTAGGCTTGTTTTCATATCACTTATTATTGGAAGTCGTCTCGACTTATTGGAAAATACTTAATTGAGCGCAAATATAGCCATTACCCCTATAAACCTAAAAAACGCTTCCAATTCAAACCATTACAGGCTCAAACTAAAAGCGTTTCTTTTGTATTTTTAGGAGTTAATTTATTAGCTATCCTGTTTTTCTTCGTCCACTGTTTCAGTTTCATCAGAAGTTTCGGCTACTACTTCGGTTTGCTCAGCCTCCACAGCAGCACTTTCTTCTTTTTCTTCTTCGGTAGAAGCTCCCTCTGATACAAATAAATCAATGAATTCGAACCTTTGCCCATCAAATAGACCCAAATCGCTGAGTTTGATCTCAGGAATTACGAGTAAAGCCATAAACGACAATGACATAAAGGGTGAGATCAATTTACTACCCATTTTCTTCGCCATTTTGTCTATTTTGATGTATTGTTGAGCCACTTCATAACCGTCTTCTCCAGTCATTAGTCCTGCAATAGGCAATGGCAATACGGCAGTTTCCACACCTCGCACAGCCGCTAACCCTCCTTTAGACTTGATTAGCATATTGACTGCCTCACAGATAGATTCATCGTCTACTCCTACGGCAATGATATTGTGTGAATCGTGCCCAACCGATGAAGCAATGGCTCCACTGGTGAGTCCAAAGTTTTTGATAAAGGCTACTGCTGGTTCAGCATCTTTGTAACGATTGACTACCGTAATTTTCAGAATATCATTCTCAGTATCAGTCAATACCTTGCCATCTTCTATATTGGCAGGTACTTCTAATCTTTTGGTAATGAGCTCTCCATCAATCACTTCTATTACTGCAATGGTAGACTGCCCTTCTTCAGCTTTTACTACAAATTGCTCAGTAGTTTTGATAGAAGTATCAAAATTGTTGATGATCTCACTTTGCAAATGCTCAATGTTGCTTTTTCCTTCTTCGGCTACCAACTCCCCATTTACATACGTTTTGAGCACTTTGAAATCTTCGAGATCTTTTACCACGATAAAATCTGCGGCATCTCCCTCTTTAAGCTGTCCTACTTCCAGATTATAATGCTCTACTGGGTTCACACAAGCTACTCGCAACACCTTGAATAAATCAATTCCTCGGCTAATGGCACGCTTTACTAAGTCGTTGATGTGCCCTTCTACCAAACTATCGGGATGTTTGTCATCAGAGCAAAACATCATCTTATTACAATAGTTATGGATTAGGTCTACCAACGCTTCAAAGTTTTTGGCAGCGCTCCCTTCACGAATGATTACTTTCATTCCCTCACGAAGTTTGTCCAAGGCTTCTTCTTTGGTAAAACACTCATGATCGGTGCTTATGCCAGCAGCAATGTATTGCTTGGCTTGCTCTCCTTTGAGTCCAGGGGCGTGGCCATCTATAGGTTTGTTGTGTTTCTTGGCAATTTCTATTTTCTTAAAAACCTCTTCATCATTGTACAATACCCCAGGCCAGTTCATCATTTCGGCCAGGTATTTTACTTCAGGTTTTTGTAACAATTCATCTATTTGCTCTGCAGTAACTTCTGCTCCAGCGGTTTCGAACGTGGTAGCAGGTACACAGGAAGGTGCTCCAAAATAAAACTTAAAGGGAACTCGCTGACCGTTTTCAATCATATACTCTACTCCTTCTACCCCCATTACGTTGGCGATTTCGTGTGGATCGGATACAGTAGCTACAGTACCGTGTACTACCGCCATACGGGCAAACTCGGCTGGGGTCAGCATTGAACTCTCAATATGTACGTGGGCATCTACAAATCCAGGCAATAAGTAAGGCAGCTCGTCTTGAGTTTCTAATTTTTCTATGGCTATTATTTTATTCTCTAAAATCTGAATCTGTACCGGGTAAATCTTTTCTTCTTCTATATTTACTAATTTACCTCTTACCGAAAATGCTTTTGACATTGTATAAGGCTTTAAATTTTTTGCGTATGCTTTGTTTCAAATAATTGTTAGCAGGTTTGAGACACCTGTCATGGGTAATACATTGTTACGTTAGTTTTTAAAATAATCAGTTTCCCTCAAACTTTATGATACTCTCAATTATGCTTCACCACACTGCAAAAAGTAAACCTAAAAATGAGATAAGATCAAATTATTTACTGTAATCATACAAAACACCGACTTTCCCCATAGGCTAATTTTTTTCCTGCCCATGTACTTTTATATTTGCGAGTGGTCTGTCTGTGAGATTTGTTTTGTTAGACAAACCATTCAATATTTTGACATCCAATAATTTATTACTTGTGGATCAGATTAGAACCCTCGCTTTTTCATTCCTTTTTTGTTTGTGTGCGTCCATTGTCTATGGTCAACGACTCGACACCACACGCCTCAATTATTCTTCTAAGGCGCGTATTACTTTGCTTACCTGTTCGCCAGGAAATGCTTTGTATTCGGCTTTTGGCCATACCTCTATTCGGGTGGTAGACCCTGAAATCAACAAAGACATGGTGTATAACTATGGGATTTTTAATTTCAATACCCCCAATTTTTATCTAAAATTTGCCCGCGGAATGCTCAAGTATATGGTGGCGAGGTATCCTACTGTTTATTTTTTAAGAGAGTTTCAGAATGAAAAGAGGCAGGTACTAGAGCAAGAGATCAACTTAACTCCTGCTGAAAAGAAACAATTTTTGGATGTTTTGGAAGACAATTTCATTGACCCCAACAAGCGATACTATTTGTATGACTTCTTCTACAACAATTGTGCTTCACAAATACGTGATATTTTAAAGAAAGAATTCAACCCAATTGTTCCCAAAGAAGAAACACCTGACAGTACTTTCCGACAAATGCTGGATGTGTACATTGCCGACCAACCTTGGGTAGACTTGGGTATTGATTTGTTGCTGGGTGTACCTGTAGACAAAAAAGCTGATGCCTTCAATGAAATGTTTTTGCCTGACTATTTGTATTACAATATGAGTCAATGGAAAAAGCAAAGCGGAGAACTTTTGTTGGGTAAGGCACGGGCATTGGTGCCAGGAACCGCCAAAATTAAGCACACTAATCCTGGATGGAACCAGCCTTTTTATGTCTTTTGGGCATTGTTTGGTGTGGTACTCCTTACTACGTTTTTGTTCAAAAGCAATCGTTTAAAACGTATTTTGGATGGCTTCTTTTTGTTCTTTATTGGTTTGGCAGGTGTCTTTTTGTTGTTTATGTGGGTAGGAACCAATCACGATGCTACACAGGTAAATTTGAATGTATTGTGGGCCAACCCTTTGTATTTCTTTTTGGCGTTTGGGGTGTGGGCCAATAGAGGCATTAAGCTTACTTTTAGGATGATGCTACTAGTCAACATTCTCTTACTAGCTTCGTGGACGTTCTTCCCTCAAAAATTTCACTTCTCGCTTATTCCGCTCTTCTTGCTGATGCTTGTAAGAGCAGTGGATCAACTGGTTTTGATGAGAAGGCAACAATAACTGATATACAATAAAACAGAAAAGCCCATAAATCAATGATGGTTGATTTATGGGCTTTTTTACTTGAGTATGTTTTATTTTTACTTTAAAAATATTTCGAGTAAAATAGCTTACCAAAAGTGGTTTGATTGAAACGCTTCCATTTTTCTTCAGGTTGGCTGAGGCGCTCAGCAATACAAGCCAATACTGCGGGGTTGTGCCCTAGCCCAATATGGCTACCAAATACTTCTACATTTTCGGTAATAGGTCCCTCCTCTTTCTCCATACAATGTTGCCAGGCCACTACTCCATCGCTTTTAGAATAAATAGCGGTAGTAGGTACTGGTGTTGGCTTAGGGATAGACTCGAGCACATCTTTTGGAATGTGATCTACCTCCGTTACTTTTCGCCCAGTAGCCAATTCGTATAACCACTCGATGTTGTTATCACCAGTAATGCCCCCAAAAGGAGAACCTAGAGTAATTACTTGTCGTACTGCATCGGGATGACGACGGGCAATCTCACGGGCATATACCCCACCCAGGCTCCAACCTACAATACTTACTTTACGCCCATGTTTAGATTTTAATTCCAATAAGCGTTCATATACTTTTTCTTCTATTTCATAAAAATTTGCCAGATTACGTCCAAGTTGCCAGCGATATGGTACATAGTTGCGGCTTTTGAGGTAAAAACGTAGAGGGGAAGTGGTGCGATCGGTAGACATAAAACCAGGAATAACCAATACGGGGTGATTATCGCCTTGTGGCATGAGCTGCAGCATAGGCAGCGACATAAAGTAGGCGCCTAATCCTACGGAGGCACGACCTATTTCTGACCAAAATAATACTTTTGCGGGGCGTTTTACTTCTTCGTTGCCACTAAATATTTTATATACTTCGTCAAACATACGTGTTATATCTATGAAGTCGTCTCGACTTCTATCTTCTATTCCAATTAATTCTTATTGATAACTTCCAAGTTTACCAAATGTTTGGATAATAACAACGAATATTTACAAATATTATTCTAAAAGTAATATTTGTAGCAAAAAAGCACAAAACCTATATTTTTAGTTTTAAAACTATTTTCTTAGTTTTTATTCATATATTGCCCGCAAATGTAGTCTAAAACCCCAAAAAGTATATGAAAAAAATAGGCATATTAACGCTGGTTATTAGCTGGATATCAGTGGGATATACTCAAACCAAACAGCAAATAAAGGAATCGTATACCCAAATATTTAGCATAGAGCAACAGCAATACAAGGGCCGTACTTATTACCAAAAACGTGTCAATGAACTTCCCAAAAGCCACTTTTTGGCCAAATGGGTAAATACTAACCAGCAGTATTTATATTATTTGCTTACAAACTTCTCAAGTCTGAAACAGTCAACCCTCAAACAAGCCGCTACCCCGGAAGAACGCCAGAAACTATTCATTCAAGCTTTGCAAAAAGATAAAGGCTTCACACAGATAATGGAAACATTTGCTTCACAGGCTTTAGCAAAACCTACCCAACTGCCAGATACCATTGGTACCAATGACCTGATGAATATTGCCGTGAAGTATTTTAACATTCGTAAAATCAATGCTCAAGACAAATATGCTCTCAAAGTATGTGGCGGATTAAATGGTATTCGCGCTACTGAAACCAAACGTAGTCCCCAATTAGAGGCTTTTTGTTTCTCTACTATTTTGAGAAACTTTGCCAATCCTAAGAGTGGGCTAAGGGCTGAGGTTATAAAAAATGCCCAGAAACTCTATGATCTTAATTTAGGCGTTGATAAAAAAGATCGCTTATTAAGAGCTCAGGGAGCATTATTTATGCTGATGCGCAATAGCGAAACATTACAAAAAATCTTACTCAAAGAATACAAAACGAAACAAAATACTTTGCCCTTTGTGATCAAGGCTTCCAAACCATAATAACCACCATCCAGAAAAATCCAAAGCCTATTTCATCAGCGAAGTAGGCTTTTATTTTTTTAACCTCATTCAAATTGTCGCTATTTAATCAAGAGAGAAAATGTTTAAAATTAAGTAGGAATATGTATATTTTTACAACTACCAATACAATAAAAATAATCACCTAACTCCGATGAAAAATATTCAAACTCAACAACTCTCTGCCTACTTATTCTACAAAGTCCTGAAGGATTTGGATACTTACTTAAACCTTGAGGACATCGTCATCAATAAAGAAGACCTCTCTATGGCTTTTGGCATGAACCCTCACGAGGCCAAAACCTTGGCGCTTAAACTCCTCAGTGGTTACAAAAAACTAGAAAAGCTACCTTGGGAGGTGCAGCGTTTTTTTATTATTTATTTGCTGTACACTCTTTTAAAGAACGAAAAGCTTCCTCAGGTCAGTGATTTGATGAATGGCGAATATGTCGAAATTACCCAAAAAACGTTGCAAGATGCCCAACTTAAACCATCCATAGCAAATGCTATTAGTCCTGATGCTTTTGGCCAATTAAACCATGAGGCAAAACAAGAGACCTTGGATTATTTACAAGAAATTGCGGATGATTATGCGACAAAAGTGCTCAAACAAATGATTCCGTTTTCGGGTGATATTGAAGATTGGGTGATTTCAGGAGGATGTCGTTACCACGATTACAATGGAATGATTCTCTGGGAAGATTTCTTTTGGACATTTATTCAAAACGACTTGGTGTGGATGCTGGATGTTTTGATTCGGTTTGGGGTAGATTTCAATTCTGTATTTGCGCGTCGGGTATTGGTTTCGTCGGCTTGCTTATACGAAAGTCCCATTATACTAGAAGCAATGCTTGCGAAGGGTTTAGACCTTGCCAATCCAATTTATAAAAGTATTGTTTTGAACGCGGTAGGTTGGAATAAATCGGGTACAGCAATTCTCAAAATACTGCTCAAACACGGAGTGAATATCAATGTACACCATTCCTCAGGCACTAATTGGGGCAAAAGTCCACTGCAATTAACCCTTTGTGTACCTCATGTAGAAGAAGCCGAATTGTTGTTAGAAGCTGGCGCTGATGTAAATGCTTTGGATAGTGAGGGACAAAATGCCCCCTTTCAGTTGGTGGCCAATGTATGGGGATATCCTGAAGAAAACGAAGAGACCATCGAGTTGATGCAGATGATTCTGGATCGAAAGCCAGATTTGGATATTGTGGGCAAAGATGGCAATTCGGTTATTTTTCAATGTGCTGCTTTTGGCTTGGAAACATTTCTGGGTATGTTGATAGAAGCTGGGGCTTCAATTGATCCCCGAAAAAAATCCAATCAATATACCCCCCTATTGTACGCCTGCAAAAAAGGTAGCATAAGTGCTATTCATAATTTGATGGATTATGATGCAGACATCAATGCTGTAGATAAACATGGACTTTCGGGCTTACACATCGCCATCATTGCAGGAATAAAAAAAGATGGTTTTAGAGGCGAATTTTTGGAGGTAATAGACGTATTGCTGAATAGCGGCATTGATCGTAATCTGGGAACACTTAAAGCAAAAAAGATCAAGAAAAAATCAATTCCCGCAGGCACCACTGCTTTGGAGCTAGCTAAAGAACTGGAGGTAGTAGAAGTGATTGAGTTTTTGGAAGGTTAAGTCCTAAGAATCAATCAAGGCTTTGTATGATCTCGCTTTGGTAAGACCATACAAAGCTTCAACTCTTGCGATCCTTACTCTATTGGACCACTAATCCAATAGCGTTTACCCGCGTAAATCTTAGAACGACGGGTGAGTTTGTTCCAACGACGAAAATCAGCTTTTGAGATTTTGTATTTCAAGCAAATTTCACTGATGGTATCTCCCCGGCGCACTTTAACAAACCTCCTTTTGGGTTTATCTATCTTAGGCTTACTTTCTTTGGGCTTGTTTTCTTTGGGTTTATCTGCCGTTTTGACTTCGGTTGTTGGCTTTTTTACCTCTTTGGGAGTAAATGTCTTGGGCTCGTCTGCTGGCAACACTCGATCTTTGGGCGGGCTTACCCAGTAAGCTTTTCCTACTAATAATTGATCATCCTTGGCCAGGTGATTCCAGCGCAAAAATTCAGAAATATGAATCTGAAAATTTTTGCACAATGTAGTTATATCTTCCTCTCCCTTTGCTCTAAACGCGGGGCGATCTACAGGAGCACTCACCCAATATCGCCTTCCTTGATAAATTTTAGAACGGGGACTTAGTCCATTCCAACGGCGAAAATCAGTCGCTTTGATTTTGTATTTGAGGCAAATCCCACCAATTGTATTCCCTCGACGCACCTTGACAAATCTTCTTTTTTTATACTGCACAATAGGCTGCTCTATTTTGGGCTCTTCCTCTTCAGGCTTCTTTACCTGGGGTTCCTCTATTACCAAAGCTTTTTGCAATGGCGGACTTACATAATAAGGTTGCTCAATTAATAGCTCCTCTCCTTTCTCGAGATTGTTCCAACGTAGAAACTCTGACAGATGAATATCAAACTTTTTGCAAATGCTTAAGATTCCATCTTGCTCCTGTGCCAGGTATTTTTCGCGTATAATGGGAGGCTCTACATAGTACAATTGGTTCGCCAATACTTTGTTACTTTTTGGCTCAATACCATTCCAGCGGCGAAAATCTTCACGGCTAATTTTGTATTTGCGACAGATAATAGAAAGGGTTTGTTTGGGACGAACCACGTGTGATTTACGACGAGCTACAGACACTGGAGTCACTTTGGGTTCTGGTTCTTTAGCATTCGCGGTATCTTTTACTTCAGGTGTTTTCTTTACTGCAGTTATTTTTTCCTTAGAAGTATTTCCAGAAATGGTGTTGCTAGTAACCGTCTTTTTGGGAGTAGTAATATTGGTATAGGTGGCTTGTTTAGCAGTTGATTGACCTGGCACTCCTCCGTTTAAAAATTTATAAGCGGTCTGAGGCTGTAGATAGTACCAAATCTTCAAGTCCTTGTAAGTTCCTTTCACGGTTTTGGTTTCTTCGCCATAACGCAAGTCCAGCACAATGCTTTGGGGCATTACGTAAAAATCATCTACTTCTACCTCTATCTTAGTTTCAGGAGCAAGCCCTACCATTGCCTTGAGTTTGTTTTGCCAAGCCTTGGTATCGGACACCTCAAATACTTCTTGAAAAGAGGGCTTTTTGGCCTGCGATACATTATAGCTGAAATGATACACCTTTTCATCTAGCATTTCCTTATTGGGATGTTGGGTATACAAGTGCATCTCAAAGGCTATAAAGTTGTAGCGATTGAAATGGACTTTAAAATCTCCCGAAAGAAAGTGCATACCCTGAGCCTTTTTCGTATTCTCCATATTCTGGATCATTTCTTCAGCCTTGGTAGTAAAAAGTGCCATCAATTGCCCATTTAAATCGGTGGCTGCTTTTGAGCCTCCATAAAACTGCGGGTACATAATTTCTATTTTACCCTGAATCTTTTTGCCTTTGGGCAAGGCTTTGGGGGGTTGTTTGAGGGTAGCCGAACGATAGGGCAAAGCGGGAGAGGTATTTTGAAACGCTTGAATGGGTAAATGAATGAGGATACACAAGCCAAAACTCATCAATAATTGGGAACCTGTAAACACCCGAAGAAGATTGGGCAGCCCAAAGTTTATCATTTTATACTGTAAATTTCTCATATTTGATCATTTGTAAATGAAGATTTTCAGGAAGATGAAAGCAAGCGTTTTTCGCTTTTATGACGTAATTTTGATTTAGTTAAACTTTCTAAAGTAGGCTTTTTTAGTTTCACAAAAAAACATTTAAAGTAATAATTTCGAAAAACGGATTTTGGCGTAATTGGTCAAAAAAAATTTCGAATGTTCAAAAAAACCGATTGACATCATTTTCAGTATTTCCCCTCTTATTTTCGATAAAAATCAGTAATTTTTTTCATTTTTTTTCAGGCCAACTTTCGACAAAACTGATGCTTTGGTTATCAGGCATTTTCAGGTTAAAACATCAAAAAAATCCGATTATTTTACCGCTTTTACGGAATTTCCAGCCGTCGAAAACCCTTTCGAAAAGTTGCTTCGATCTAGGTGTTTTTTGTAAGTTTAAATTCGTTTCACAAAAAAATCGGAAACTTTCCCCTTTGTCGGCTTACTTCATTTTCTGGAGTAGTTTTTGACCTTCGGGTTTTCCTCCTAATGTAAATTTAAATTTGCGAAACCAAGACTCTCAATACTTACAAAACATTACCTTCATATTTGCAAAGTTGGGGAGCATTTGTGTACAATATTCAAATGAAGGCACCAAAGTATTGACAAAGAAAGCATAATAACAACACTCATATATACCTTAAAATCAACTAGTTGCGCTTACACAAAAATGATTTATCCATTAACTAACTTATTACCAATGGGTTAGTAATGACTCCCCTATTAACACCAAATAATATTCTTGAGGGAAGAGTTTTTACCAAGAATAACTGATGTAAAGTTCACGTTTTTTTAACGAAATTTTCACATTGAGAACTGTCTAGTTTTCAATCAGTTCTGCTAAAGTTACTTTGGCAAGAGTGTATTTTCGCTTGTAATTTTAGCAATTTAGTTGTAACTTATAAAAGATTTTTAAACCATAGATATACCTTAAAGAGGCGAACATATGCAAGTAATTAAACGCGACGGCAGACGTGAGTCTGTAAGATTTGATAAAATTACTGCCCGTATTGAGAAATTGTCGTACAGCCTGGCTCGTGACTACGTAGCGCCAGTAGAGGTTGCCAAAAAAGTAATCACCGGAATTTATGACGGAGTGACTACTGTAGAGTTGGACAACCTGGCTGCAGAAACAGCCGCGACGATGGCCGTACAACACCCCGATTATGCGATTTTGGCAGCTCGCATAGCCATCTCTAACCTTCATAAAACTACTTCTAAGTCTTTCTCAAAGACGATGAAAGATCTTTATGAATACATTGATCCAAAAACAGGAGAAAAGGCAGGGTTGATCTCAGACGAAACCTTCGAAGCGATTCAAAAAAACGCCGCTGTTCTGGACTCTTCTATCATTTATGATCGTGACTACAACTACGACTACTTTGGCTTTAAAACCTTGGAGCGTTCTTATTTGCTCAAAATGGATGGCCAGGTAACCGAGCGTCCTCAGCATATGTTGATGCGGGTATCGGTAGGTATTCACGGTGAAGATGTAGAGAAGGTACTGGAAACCTATGAATTGTTATCGGGCAAGTGGTTTACCCACGCTACTCCTACCCTTTTCAATGCAGGAACTCCTAAGCCTCAGTTGAGTAGTTGTTTCTTGCTTACGATGCAAGACGATAGCATTGAAGGGATTTATGATACGTTGAAACAATGTGCCAAAATTTCGCAATCAGCGGGAGGAATTGGCCTTTCTATTCATAATATTCGCGCTACTGGTTCTTATATCAAGGGTACCAATGGAACTTCTAATGGAATTATTCCGATGTTGAAGGTATTCAATGATACTGCTCGTTATGTAGACCAAGGTGGTGGAAAACGTAAAGGTGCTTTTGCGGTATATTTGGAGCCTTGGCATTCTGATATATTTGAGTTTTTGGATCTTAAAAAGAACCACGGTAAGGAAGAGTTAAGAGCAAGAGATTTGTTCTATGCGATGTGGTTGTCTGACTTGTTTATGAAACGAGTAGAAAACGACGATACCTGGTCGTTGTTTTGCCCCAATGAAGCTCCTGGCCTGCAAGATGTTTACGGAGAAGAATTTGAAGAATTATACGAAAAATATGAGCTTGAAGGGCGTGCTCGCAAGGTGATCAAAGCACAAGACCTATGGTTTAAAATTCTAGAGTCTCAGATCGAAACCGGAACACCTTATATGTTGTATAAAGATGCTGCCAACAAAAAATCTAACCAGAAAAACCTGGGAACGATTAAGAGTAGTAACCTTTGTACCGAAATTCTTGAATATACCAGCAAAGACGAAGTGGCCGTGTGTAACTTAGCCTCTATTGCCCTGCCTAAGTTTGTCATTGATGGTAAATTTGACCACCAAAAGTTATTTGAAGTTACGCAAGTAGTCACTCGTAACTTGAACAAAATCATCGACATCAACTATTACCCAGTAAAAGAAGCCGAAACTTCTAACCTTCGTCATCGCCCGATTGGTATTGGGGTACAAGGTTTGGCCGATACTTTTATGATGTTGCGCATGCCGTTTGAGTCTGAAGAAGCCAAAGGCTTGAACAAAGATATTTTTGAGACGATTTACTTTGCTGCATTATCTGCCTCTATGGAGGAAGCCAAAGAACACGGTGCTTACGAAAGCTATAAAGGTTCACCAATTTCAGAGGGTATTTTCCAGTTTGATATGTGGGATGTTAAGCCCCAGTCAAACCGTTGGGATTGGGATGGTTTACGCAAGAGCATCAAGAAAAACGGAGTACGTAACTCTTTGTTGCTAGCTCCTATGCCTACTGCTTCTACTTCTCAGATTTTAGGTAACAATGAGTGCTTTGAGCCTTATACTTCCAACATTTACACTCGTAGAGTGCTTTCGGGAGAGTTTGTAGTAGTAAACAAGCACTTATTGAACGACTTAGTAGAGCTTGGTTTGTGGAACAAAGACATGGAAAACCGTATCAAGGCAGCCAATGGCTCGGTACAAAGCATCCCAGAGATTCCTCAAAACCTGAAAGACATTTACAAAACGGTTTGGGAGATTAAGCAAAAGAACCTGGTAGATATGTCAGCCGATCGTGGCGCATTTATTTGCCAAAGTCAAAGCTTGAACATCCACATGGAGAACCCAACTTTTGGTAAATTGACTTCGATGCACTTCTACGCCTGGAAGAAAGGACTCAAAACTGGAACTTATTACTTGCGTACCAAGGCTGCAGCCGATGCAATTAAGTTTACAGTAGAGAAGAAATATCAAGAAGAACAATACCAAGAGAAAAGCGCGGGAAAGCTTAACGGGCAGTCTGAACCAGTGGCCGCTACCGCCTCAGTTTCTGCCCAGAATGGTAGTATTGCTTCTCCTTCTTCTGGTATTAATATGTCGGATGAATACAATGCTAATGGACAAGCTTGTTCGCTGGACGACGATGAATGTTTGTCTTGCGGATCGTAAATTAATGGTTGATGGTAAATGATCAATGATTAATTTCGCCTTGTTAAAATATATAAAAACCCTCGGCTCTTCGGAGTTGAGGGTTTTGTTTTTATCAGGGTTTTAGTAGTCAAATTGACCCTACCTGGCGTAAGTTTAGCGTAGCATAACTTGTGTCTTTTGATTTTGGAAAGTTTGCAACTTTCCTTGCTCCTAAAAATCAAACCTAAATGACATGATGAGATTTTACCTACGCAAGAACAGTTCAAAACTGTTCATAATCGTTGGGTTTAAGTTACCACTTCGCTAAAACTTAAACTAGCTTAGAATAATTGCCTTTTCATTGTCAGTATCATGATGGCCAGGATTTGAGGATTTACAGGATTTTCACCCACCCTTGTCATTTTGAGCTTGCCGAAAAATCTGCGTGAAAAATGGGTACTTTGGATTGAATTGCCTTTTTCATTGTCAGTATCAGGATGGCCAAGATTTGAGGATGGCCAGGATTTTCACCCACTCTTGTCATTTTGAGCTTGCCGAAAAATCTGCGTGAAAAATGAGTACTTTGGATTGAATTGCCTTTTTCATTGTCAGTATCATGATGGCCAGGATTTAAGGATTCACAGGATTTTTACCCACTCTTGTCATTTTGAGCTTGCCGAAAAACCTGCGTGAAAAATGAGTACTTTGGATTGAATTGCCGTCTCATTGTCAGTATCAGGATAGTCAGAATTTGAGGATTCACAGGATTTTTACCCACACTTGTCATTTTGAGCTTGCCGAAAAATCTGCGTAAAAATGGGTACTTTGGGTTGAATTGCCTTTTTCATTGTCAGTATCAGGATGGCCAGGATTTGAGGATTCACGAGATTTTTACCCACTCTTGTCATTTTGAGTTTGCCGAAAAATCTGCGTGAAAAATGGGTACTTTGGATTGAATTACCTTTTTCATTGTCAGTATCAGGATGGCCAAGATTTAAGGATTCACAGGATTTTTACCCACTCTGGCGCAAGTTTAGCGTAGCATAAACTTGAGTCTTTTGATTTTGGAAAGTTTGCAACTTTCCTTGCTCCTAAATAACATGATGAGATTTTGCCTTCGCAAGAACAGTTCAAAACTGTTCATAATCATTGGGTTTAAGTTACTACTTCGCTAAAACTTAAACTAGCTTAGGTGCAATGACTACACAACAAGTTGACTTTAAAGCCTTAGTTGTCGCTGCGCTAAACTAAGGCTAGCAGAGTACTCAACAGGACTCATAATCCCTTACAGGCTACTTCCAGATTATAAAGCTGGAAGTGCGAGTTTTATTTGTTCACCTTGGTTCGAATGGCGTCTTTATGTATGGTGACAGAGACTGTTCTTAGCCTAAAATAGTTTTCAGACAGATACCAAGATCCACCCAGGCCTCGGTTTGTACCCCAGGTATTTTTTAATATATAAAACTTTTGTCCGTCGCGATCATAGGTAATACCTACCAAATGCATGTTATGATCATCGGTGGTGGTTTTGCGTTCATAAGCGCTTTGTCTATGCTTTTGCTTAATCACTTTCTCCTCTTCGTATTCGCCTTTTACTTTTACATAGCCATTGTCTCTGAAGCCTCCACTGTTGCGAATACATCCATCCCAAGCTAGCGTAAAGCCATTATGAATGGCACTGTCAATGGTGCGCATAAAATCTTCAATCGGGAGATTCAAATAAGTCTTAAACCTCCAGTTTGCCGGGATTTCTAACATTACTTTTTTGTGAAAAGGATGATGTGCATAAGAAGTAAGTTCTACATAGTTCTTAGCATCTAGTCGGGCATATTTTTTGGCAAATTCCAAAGATGAGGTGCGACTTTTTTGATATTCAAAGGTTTTGGGAGGCATTCCAATTTCACGATTCAATATCTCTTCTACCACCTTCAAAGACACCTCAACTTCTGCCCCGGCTTTGATCAAAGAATCCAGCTTGGTTTTAATCAAAGCATTCATTTCATTTTCAGCTTTCATTCTGCCAAGCATTTGCCTTTTAGACACTACATTCTTTAGCTTGCCACTATAGATCGCTTCGGGCATAGCCCCATGTTTTTGGAAAACTTCCAATACCGAAAAAGTCAAATCACCTCTATTTAGGCGCGACTTTCCCTTATTTTTCAAATAATCTCTTGCGTTGTCTAAATAGTTATGATACACAAAAAAGAATGATGAAAGTTCAGGCATATTATACCCTAGCCGAATGGCTTCTGCTTCTAATAAGGAGGTAGACGCAAAACTCCAGCATTGTCCAGTATATTTTTGATGCTTGTGTTTGGTGGATTTAACAAGGGTCGTATTTGAGAAACGCTTAGTACTTACACAGTTTTGAAATAAAAACGAAGTAACGGTTAATAGTATAAACCAATGAATCTTTGTCATAATGAGTTGTATAATGTTGGGATACAAACTTATAAAGCATTCATTAGGTAAAATTGTAAAAATGGTAGACTACCTCAGTTTTTTTTATGCCTTATAAAAAACGGAGGTAGATTTTTGAAGAAAAAAGTAGGTGTTACACCACTAATTCTTTTGAAATCATAATTAAAATGGGCCTGATCATAGTAGCCAAATTCAAGGGCTACTTCAGTGAGGGAAAGGTGGGCGTGATTAATTTTGAACTTGGCCAGGTTCATAATACGCACAATGATGATAAACCTCTTGATGGTGTAATTGACCAATTGATAAAATATTTTGTTTAGAAACTGTCGGTTTAGGCGGTATTTATCTGCCAGCTCCTGAACAGTCACCATTCCATGTTTTCGATAAATATCCTGACAAACCCGCTTTATCAACTCCAAATGCTCGTTTGTTTTGGGCAATATTTCACGAATAAAGCGTTTGGCAAGCTGCACCTTTTCTTTGAAAGTAGCACATTCAAAAAGTAGCTCCTGAATTTTATCTATTTTATTCCCATAAATGAGGCTAAGCGGGACAATTGGGTTTTTGAAATGATTTGGAAAAAAGTACGAATTGGCCCAGGGCTGCACTTTTATTGTAAAAAAAGACAGTCGCTTTCCAAAGTTATATTTAAGGGGTGGACTGGCCTGATGAACGGTAAATATTTGATGATTTATTTTTGCAGAATTGGCTTTCCCAAAAAACAGGTTTGCTTTTTTCTCTTTGTAAAACATAAAATCATAACAGCCATCGTCAATGGCCACTATTGACTGCTTTTCGGAGCTATCGATGGTCAAATATACAAACTCTTTCACAAACTTTGACAGCTCTACGTCGGGTAATGAATTTTCTATTTTTACATGATGGTTCATATTGGTTTGTATGGTGGGTTGCTAGATCAATGACAACTTTACTCTTAAAAAGTGGCATCGAGTGTTTGTAGTGAGAAGCGTAATTTAATTATTGATTTTTAATGATTAACCGTTTTTCCATGATTACATATTCAACTCCACCTTTGTGAAATCGCTTATCTGTTGTACTCAAGCCAAACTTTTTATAAAAACCTGCCTTTTCAACTCGGGCATTACACCATATGCTGCGCACTCCATAAGTTTGCGCTATAGCCATTACTTTCTTTAGCAAAAGTGTGCCATATCCCAAGTCCTGGAACTCCTCTAATGTGGCAAATTTTCTAAACTGTGCTTCCCCATTTTTTATAAATAAAGATACAATCGAAATAAGTCTATCACCTAAAAATAACCCAAAGTGTTCGCCGACATCATCATTTGGTAGTTTCACATATTCAATCGGTTTAGCTGGCCACATCACTTTTTGTCTAATTGGAAGCACATCTAAAACAGATATTCGTTTTATTTCAGGAGTTTTATTTTCCATCATTGAATTTTACCTGGGCTTACTAAAGGTTTTTCGATACTTCAGCTATGACATTTAGCTCAATACGCCATTTTCTTTCAGAAACTTAAATATTTTTTTATCTACTTCAGAGATAATATCCAAGTCCTTATAGTTGAGCCACTTTATTTCTGCAATTTCACTAGTAGGCTTTAAAACACCTTCATAATCTGCTTTATAACAGGTCATTTTGACTAGCACTCCTTCCTTTGCTCCATCCGATTGGGCTTTAAAAGTGCCTACATATTCAATGGTATCATTTTTAATTTTCACGTCTAATTCTTCTGCTATTTCTCTTACAAGGGTTGCTTCATCGGTTTCTCCTGGTTCCCTTTTGCCTCCAGGAATATAAAACTTGGTCTTCCCTTTAGACCTAGTACTCAGGATTTGTCCATTTCTGGTTTTTATAAAGGCTATTTTATCGATTTCTTCCATTTGAGTAATGTTATGCGTCAAACCCTAAAACCAAATTGCATTGAATTCCTAACTTAATTGTCTTGTGAGTTCGTCCACAACATCCTCAATTAGTCTTTTTCCTTGATTAAGCATTCCTGCCATTTGAAAAAAGCCGTGAATCATTCCTGGATATCTTTTTAGCTGGACCTGCACATCAGCCTCTTTTAGTTTTTCTGCAAACACCTCTCCCTCGTCCCTAATCGGATCGCATTCTGCGGAAGCCACGAAAGTATAAGGAAAACCATTGAAGTTTTGCGCAAATAGAGGCGAAATAGATGGATCGGTTCTGTCGGCATTTTCGGGTAAATATTGGTTAAGGTACCAATGGATTTTCTCTTTGGTAAAACCATAACCGTTTGCAAATTCGGCAATAGAAGGTTGACTACAGGTAGCATCCAACATGGGATAAATCAAAATCAAACACTTGAAAGGATGAATGTGAACTTTTTGATTTTCAAGCGCTACCACAGCCGCTAGATTTCCTCCCGAGCTATCCCCTCCAAGGGCTACTTTTTCTTTGTTACCATTCAATGTTGGTAAATGATCTATAATCCACTTTACACTTGCAATGGCCTCGTTTACAGCCTTGGGATATTTATTTTCAGGAGCCAGGCTATACTCTACGGCACAAATAATGGTATTGGATAAATGGGCAATTTGCCTGATGGGTGATTCATAGCTTTCACCATCTATTACAAACCCTCCACCGTGAAAATATATGAAAACCGGATGCTCATTTTCAGGCACATAGCTTTTTGGGTAATACACCTTAATTAATACTTCTCCTTCCTCAGTAGAGGCAGTGATTTCTTTTACACTATGCATTTCTGCCCAAGGTTCTTGTAACTTTTGTACTGCTTTGTCTCCCGCTCTTACTGTTTGTGGAGTAAGCGTAGAGACATCTAACTTGGGTTCTTGCGCCCATTGGTCTAAAAGCGCTTTCACTTGTGGATCAACTTTCAACATTTCTTATTTTATTATGCTTTGCTTATCGTTTAAAGCTAAGTAATTGAGACAAATTCTCATTTTATTATAGAATTTATTTTTATTCGTTACATCCACCCATTGTATAAAACAATTAAAGCAATCGTATCATTTAATCCCATTGTTCTATTTCTTCTAAAGAGATCGGAGGCAAATACAATGTCCAAGGTACCCCATCGGTCCATTTCAGTTGTGTATTTGGTTCAATAAATGACTTATCAATCAATCTGCTTATTATTTGTTCTTGTTTTTGCGATTGAAGGTTTGGTTTTTCAAGTTCTCCCAATGCTTTGTTTAAAAGAGAAATATCCCTAATGATCCATTCATTGGGTCGGCAATCACCGCGTTCTAAAAAACTGGCATAAGAATAAGTCGTATAGGCTTCATTGAAACCTCGGTTAAAAATAATGCTGCTTTGGTCTAATTCATGAAAAGGCTCAAATTTGACCACCTTTGTCATACCCGAGTGACTCAAAATAAATTGTTGAAAGGTTTCATATATCTCTACCCAGGTTCTCATAAGGTTCTCGGTTTTAAAGATAAGTAACCAACAACCACAAATGTCTTTTTCTGGCAATGGGCTATATTTATGCGGAATTAAGAATTGGGTAAAAACGCCATTATAATAGGGGTCAGATTGGAACACTGATTTTTCTATTAACTCTTCTATTTTCATTTAATTTCAGGTAAAGAATTCATCTAAATTTTCATTATTCAACAACAATCCTAAATCGTTCACCTTCAAGTACTATGCGCGACTGGTTGCTGTCGTATGGTTGGCCAAGAAACACCTCCTCGTCAATCAATATTGCGGTTCCTAATGCATTTAAACCAAGATGACGAGTATCATCTAGTTTTTTCATTGCATCACCCAATTCAACTGGCAAGGAGTATGACAGATAATAAGTGTCCTCAATCGCTCCCTTGCTTATTTTTTCTACGGACAAAGGTTCAGTCATTGGAATACTCAACCAATCTATAAAAGCAGGCCAGTCTTTTTTATCAAGGGTCCAATTAAAATCTATTCTCACTATAATTTCTATAATTTTTACTGGCTCATCGAAACGATTTAGTTGGTTTATATAGCTTTCAATGGATTGGATATAAGGACTCACGATGTCTTTGACAATCGTAACATAGTCTATTAAATCTTGATCAGGATCTGCTTTTAGTCCTTCTTGAATAAAATCAACATGAGACCAGGGCAAATTGAGCTTTTCAATCGCTGCTTGAATATCAGACAAGAAGTCGGGTTCGTCAAAGTATTCTCCATTAGACAGTACAGAAAATATTCTTGGACAAATGGTGCATTCTCCCAATCTGCAGGCTCTGGCCAGCGCATGTACGTTGCCATATTTATATGTGAAGCCTCCCGGCCCCCAAGTATACCATCCCATTTAGTTTAATTTTTTAATTACTTGTCATTTTACTAAACACGAGTTGCTATTTCAGATGAACTAAAGTTGAAATCGCCAGAGACTTGGTTTTTCATCCCTGAGTATCTGAATTGTAAATTCAGAACAGTTTAGTTCAGGGTTGCAAATTTGAAACAGCTCCTTAGTCTGACAACGATGGTGTTTTCACAACCCACTAACAACTGGAAATAAAACAGCAAAAACTTTTGTTCCAGTATACTAGTAATGGCTGTTTATCTTTTATTGTAAGTAGTTTTTACAATTTTTCGTGTTACAGATTGCTTCCCACCTTCAATTCTTACAAAATAGACGCCGCTTGGTAAATACTCAATGTCCAGTTTTTTTGTATTAAGCTTAGCCGAATAAATTAACTGTCCTCGCTGAGTATAAATTGAAACCTTCAGGTTCTGCGTGTTAAACCCCTCACAATTAATCATGATCAAATCGCTTGTAGGGTTAGGGTAAATATTGATTAATGGAGGGGGGCTGACTTCAAAGGTTGAGGTGGTAAGAGAAAAAAGTTCGTGAACTTTCACTAAAACCTTATTGTATACATCCACATCAAATAGATTGAACTGATAAGCAACCACCATATCCAGATCTTGAAAATGCCAAAGGCCAGTAGTACTAAAATACAAACCACTGTGCCCGGCTAAATTATTGTCAATAATGTAGGTACCTAGCCCATAAGTATAAGATTCTGGGGTAAAGGGGGTGATTGTTTCATTGTAGGAAGCCGCACTAATGATCTTTCCATCTATCAAAGCATTGAAATACGCAATTTGGTCATCGAGCGTCGATACTATTTCGCCTGAACCATATGCCCAGGAAGTAGTGATGTCTGTGTAGTCTTCTAAAGTAGCATCATTGTCATAATTCGCATAGCACCTCATATGATTTTCGGGAATTAGGTTTGTGCCTGGAAAATAAGTATGGCTCAGTCCGGTTGGTGTCAAAATGTTATCTGTTGCATACTGATGATATGAAACTCCAGCAGATGCTTCGACAATTTTTGCTAGTAAAACATAGCCCGTATTGTTATACTTCCAGTTTGTGCCAGGGGTAAAATCAGGTGGATAACTTAATGCGATATTTATGAGTGAATCAGGCGTAAAATATGCTGTAGCATTGGTAAGTAATGTGGTTAAAAATGATGTATCATCTGTATAAGAATAAATGCCTGAAGTATGGTTCAGAAGATGCTTTATTGTGATGTTTTGACTATTTGCAATCCGATTTGTTAAAGAGGTAGGTAACCACTTGCCAATTGTGTCGTTCAATGATAATACATTTCTATCAACCAAATGCATGATAGTGGTTGCCATGAAGTTTTTAGAAACACTGCCAATTCTATAACTAAAAGCAGTGTTGGCAGGCTGGCGTGTGTTTACGTTAGCTATTCCAGCCTGTCCTTTCCAGGTCCACCCATCAGCCCTGCTATGTATGGTCATGATTCCACCCGGAATAGTGTCTTCCTTCAAAAACTGATCTAAAATATTTTGTAAACTATTCTTTGTATTTTGAGGTAATTGAGCGTTTCCATAGAAGGATATGCCTACAAATAGAATTGGGATTAAAAGTTTTTTCATTGGTCAAATTACTTACAGTCTTCAGTGTAATATGCATAGGTAGTGCTATCATGAATATCTTCAGAATTGGCCATTTATTTCTAATTATTGTTATCGTCTTTTGTATTTTTTTTGTCGAGTTGTTTTATCTGCGCCCTGTGTGATTAATCCCCCTCCCTGGATACTCATTATTGCATTTTATTCCACGTACTTTTGCAACGTTTTAATTTATTTTCAAAGAATAATTCAATCTCGTCATTCTATTAAAAATTTAAATTTTCTTCTAGATACATCATAATTCTTTACAGGTAAGTTAGGTTATTTAAAATTAAGAAAAACAGAAAAAGGATGAGTACGCTTCAAATGAGGGTGAACGTGCCAGAAATTAGAGTAGATGGTTCTTGGATTAAAGGGAGATGTTGATAAAAATTAAATATGATTAAATGGCTAAATTACACTATCATCAACCGCTGATTATGTAATAAAACCTTGTTACATCCATCAAGATAATCGCATCACCCCTTGAATATTTAATAAAAAAAATAATTTAAATCCCTCTTCACCCTTCAGTTTGTGGTCTAAAACTTTTTATTCACTTTTGATCCTGAAATCGAATAACACTTAATCACAATTACCTCACTTACTACTATGAAGATATATTTTTCGGTCAAGCGATTGGGCAAGAAACGTCCATTTATTGACCGCAAAACCATTGAGATTGAGGGCAACTATCAGGAATCTTATGCCCTACAAACCATTCTTAATCAAATTGTTACCCAACAAGTCACTGAGTTTAACCAACGTCGGCAAGAAAAATCACTATTTACTTTCTTAAAGGAAGATGCCATTTCTGAAGAAGTCTCTACAGGTAAAGTAAAGTTTGGGGCAATCTATAACGAAGAGAAAGCCCAACTTGAAAAAGCTATAGAAACAGTGCTATTGGCTTTCGAAGATGGACTCATCGCGGTATTTGTAAACGATGACCAGATAGAAGACTTAAGTCAGCTCATTACTATAGACGAAAACACAGTTTTTACTTTCGTAAGGCTTACTTTTTTGGCGGGGAGAAGTTTTTAGTGGATAGTCAACAGATGCTTTAAACTACTCGGTAACTCACCTAACCATATCAGGTAGAAAAATCACATTATACCATCATCAGTGGACTGGCGTCCTTTGACGGTGGACTCATCAATCATTTTAACTAATCAAGCAATGGATATTCAAAAACTGCTGAAAGAAAAAGAAATTAAAGACAAAGTTAAGCAACAACATCAGGAAATGGTGGACATTTATAATGGCAATACCACCTCAAAAACACTCAACCAAAAAAAATTAAGCAAAAAAGACGCTGAATTGGGGCTTATTCTTATCAACTGTTTTCCAGCCCTACGGGAAAACTATGATCCCAATGAAACCAATCCTTATTTTAATTATTACGAACATTTGGGTCGTAATAGTAAGCGGTTCAAAAAGCTATCAGAATTCAATGCTTCGGGGGATATTTGGACACGTCACGAAGCTTTGATTACCTATTTATTTGGAGAGGACCTGGCACCTTTTGTACAAGAAGCTCTCAAAATGTTTCCTTCGCTGATGTACCAAACAGGTTGGTCTCGCCGGTCGTTTAGAGCGCCCCAAGCTACCGATATTCATTTAGAACTTCAGGCCAATTTTGTAATAAATTTGGTCAACGAAGATAAATATGACTTTTCGTTGCAAGAATATTTGTTGCATAGTAACCATGTAGGTTATTACAACAACCCTTTTATGTATTTGTGGGCTGCCGCGCTCAATCAACAAGATACAACCATTGGCGAATTGCTTTTTGATATTGTTTACAATCGCCACGAAACAGCCAAAGTAAGTCGTGGGGCTATCAAGGCCATGTTATTGAGTGATCGGGAAGATGCCTGGGAAGCAGTGATTAAGCTTTTACTTTCGGCCCAACGACAAGAAGGTCTGCGACAAACCATTCTTGAGTGCCTGGATGAAACGTCATTGGGAGCCATGAAAACCCTCATAGATGTCATCATTGAACACAAGTTAGGGCGTTTTTCTTCGGTAGTGCGCGCCATAGATGTATGGGCAGGATTTGGCTGGCAAAGCGAACGAGAGACGACCGTAAAGCGCTTCTTGGGATTGGCTCAGGAATACCTTAACAACCCCGATAAAATAAGTAAAGCTGTAGAAAGCAAAGACAATGCAGAGGTATATATGGCACTTTGGGCGCAGGGAGTATTTGACGTAATGGAATGTGTACCCTTATTGGAAAAAATATTTGCCAAAAACCAAATAGAGAAATCGGCCCTGGCACTGTACTTTGTTGGCCAAATGGAACTAGATCACCTCAACAAACAATATGGTGCTCAGTTTATCCGTCACGACAACTTATTGGTAATGGCTTCGGCCCACATACTGCTTCAAAATCATAATGCGGCTAGTCTTTTAGATGCCAACGAAAAGTCAGACCTATTCAACTTTTTGGAAACTCGCCTGGAGGCAGTGCCCAAAGAAGCGAAGGTATTCAATGGTAAGGTATTTTCGTGGCTTAACTTTAGCATCGACAAAAACGATATTTTTGGTTTGATGATCGATTTGCTGGATTATGAAAAAACCGCTGAAATAGACAGAATCCGACCTTATTTTAAGGATTTAGCCATTCACCATCGGGAAACCATTACCCAGAAAATCCTTCCTGATTATTATGGCTGGAACTATGACGAATCCAAAAAACGTAATCCACCTACTCCATATCAGCGCGATTTTGCCTTCACTTTACTCAAAGATAGAGGTGAGTATATAAGATACGCTGCCATAAGGGTCTTGCAAAATAGCGAAATCAGTATTGATGAAATGGGAGTATTTGAAGAAATGCTCAAACGAAAATCGGCTGATGTACGCAAAAGTGTGATTGGCATTATCCTCAAACAAAAAGCGGAGGTAGTAAGATCTTCGGTAGGTAATTTATTGAAAGCCAGAAATCAGGAACAACGCCTCGCAGGATTAGATATGTTAGTAAACCTTAAAAATCTGCCAAGTGAAGGTGAATGGGTAACTACCCAAGCTGAAGAATTTAGCCAAAACCCTAAAATTACCCCTAAAGAAGAGGTTATTTTAAATACGCTCATCAGTGAGGAATCTGCCACCCTGGAGTACAGTGCTGATAACGGATATGGCTTGTTTGATCCTCAAAACAAAACAGCTTTGGTTGAACCTCAATTGCCTACCCAAGGGATTTATATCGAACGTACCAAAGATAATCCATTTGGTCTCAGCCAATCTGCCGACAAAATCCAGAAAGCTTTAAAGGCCCTGAAAAAGCTTTATTTGGCCAATAAAGAACACGAATATACCTATGAGCAATGGAATGGTAGTCAAGCTACTGCACTTTTGGGGAATAACTTTACTATGCTCAAGAGGGATATAAAAAATATGACTGACGAAGAACAGTTTTATAACTATCCCTTGGCAGAAGTTTGGAAAAAATGGGTGGAGGATCATCAATTAACCCCATTAGATATTTACCTCATCAACTTGAATGCTCAAATTCAGGAAGACATAGAGGATGACGAGGACGAAAAAGAGGAAAGTACTTTCAACAAGGCTTTTGCTAAAACCATCAAAACACTGGATGCCATTGTATTTGTAGGCAAGATACCCAAGGTAGGCGACAGCTACTGGTACAATCCTTTGAAAGAAATACTGCAAATACTTCCGTTGATGTTTCCCTTTAGCCAATTGGTAGATTTTCTGGAAGGATTTTGCCAAACAATGTTTTGTAACATTCACCCCGATGAGCTTAACTTTTTGTTGAAAGAAAAAACTTCCTGGAGTACCAATCATTATACCTGGCGGGAAGTAGTCAAAATATCTTCAGTGTATGGAGCTTACAGTGCGCTTACTCATCAGATGAATGATGCCCAGTTTCAGGCATTTTGGCAACTCGAGCGCTGGAGAAACGATACTTTGCCAAAGGATTATCCTGACAGCAATCAATATTTGTCTGGCTTGGAAATATTTACTCGTGCCTATCATCTAAAATTGATCAACAAAGATGAATTGATGCACCGCATCATGAATCAAGATGCTCTCCAGACCCTGACTCGAAAAATTGCCCGTAAAGAAGATTACGACATTCGCAAAGAATACCCCTTCTTGAAGGAAATGATCAATCCTGTGCGTGATCGTATTCTGGAAATAGAGCTTCGCAGGGGAGATTCTTCCACGGTGGTAACCAAGCTGGCCCAAAGCCTTGAACAGGTTTTTGGTATTCAAAACTTTGTAGACATTCTGGTAAGTTTGGGCAAAGATAATCTACATAGAGGATATATCTACAGTTGGGGCCGCCACGAATACAACAAAAAAGAAATCCTGAGTACTTTGCTCAAGCGATGCCACCTCAACCCAGAAGAAACTCAAAAAGATTTTGACGCTTTGCTTAAAGCCCATAAAATCAAGGAGAAGCGACTGGTAGAAGCCGCTACTTATGCTCCACAGTGGTTGCCCTTAGTAACCAAACATCTGGGTTGGAAAGGAATGGAATCGGCGGCGTGGTGGCTACATGCCCATACCAATGCCGACCATAGCTCAGAAACCGAAACTGAGATTGGTAAATACTCTAAGGTACCTATGAATGACTTCAGTGATGGCGCAGTAGACATTGACTGGTTCAAAGAGGTGTATAAAGATTTGGGTAAGGATCGTTGGAAAATGATGTACGATTCGGCCAAATACATTTCGGAAGGGAATGGTCACAAACGGGCTATGTTGTATGCCGATGTTATTTTGGGTAATACCAAAATTACGGAGGTGAAAAAACGGGTAACTGAGAAACGTAACCAGGATTATTTGCGAGTTTTTGGCCTGGTACCTTTGAGTAAAAAGAATCGAGATACTGATTTGCTTAAGCGGTACCAATATTTGCAAAAATTCAAAAAAGAAAGCAAGCAATTTGGCTCCCAACGACAAGCCAGCGAAGGGTTGGCAGTGCGTATTGCCATGGAGAATCTGGCTCGTACTGCTGGGTTTAGCGATCCTATTCGCCTTACCTGGGCCATGGAAACCGAAGAAGCCCAAACGATCCTCAACAATGCCGAATCACTTACTTTTGACGATGTGAGTATTCAGTTGGTTGTAGACGAAAACGGGAAATCGAGTCTGGAAATCAAACGAGGTGAAAAGGCCTTGAAAGCGGTTCCTGCCAAGCTGAAAAAAGAGAAGTCTATTTTGGCGCTCAAAGATTTTAACAAAACCCTGCAAAACCAATACAAGCGTACTCGAAAAAGCCTGGAAGACGCAATGGTGAACGGAGATGAGTTTTCATTGAATGAGGTGACTATTTTGATGGATCATCCAGTAGTAGCGCCCATGTTGCAAAAATTAGTACTCAAGTCAGGCGATGCGTTGGGGTTTTGGCAAGCAGGTGCCTTAGTGAGTCCAGCAGGAGTTTCTGCTACTCCTGGCGACAAACTACAAGTAGCACATTGTACCGATTTGTACGCCAGCAAAGAATGGGGCGCTTATCAGCAATATTGTTTCGAGCAACAAATACAGCAACCTTTCAAGCAGGTTTTCCGGGAGTTGTACGTGCCTACCGAAGATGAACTGGGAGAAAAAGCAGTTTCTCGCCGTTATGCGGGGCACCAGGTACAACCTCAAAAAACGGTGGCTTTGCTCAAAACCCGTGGGTGGACAGTGAACTACGAGGAAGGCTTGCAAAAAACTTTTCATAAAGAAGGATTCATCGCGCGTATGTTTGCCATGGCCGATTGGTTTACCCCAGCCGATGTAGAAAGCCCTACTTTGGAAACAGTAGAATTTACCAGTCGTAAAACCTGGAAAAATGTACCTTTTGACCAACTCGATCCGCGTATTTTCTCAGAGGTAATGCGCGATATAGATTTGGTGGTGAGTGTAGCCCATGTAGGTGATGTTGACCCAGAGGCGAGTCAATCTACCATCGAGCTTCGAACAGCCATTGTACGAGAAACCGTGCGTTTGTTTAAACTCGATAACGTGGAGCTCAAAGGCAAACACGCTCTAATCAAAGGTGATAAAAACGAATACTCGGTGCATTTGGGTAGTGCCATTGCTCATAAGATGCCAGGAGTGGCTTTGTCTATCTTACCTGTGCATTCTCAGCATCGTGGTCGTATGTTTTTACCATTTTTGGATGAGGACCCCAAAACTGCCGAAATCATGTCTAAGATTTTGCTCTTAGCCAAAGAACAAGAAATTCAAGATCCTACAATTTTGACACAGATTATGTAAGGATCATTGATTTTTAATGATGAATTATGATATAAACCCCTGGCTGTCAATGGTCAGGGGTTTTGTTTTTCAGGTTTGGAACGGAGAGCAGGATGACATGGTCGATTTTAGTGAATTTCAGAAGTTTAAGGACAAAATAAAAGCTACTAGTAATGAATTCATTTATATGTCTTTACCAAAAGCAGGTCACTTTTTGAATGGTGCTTCTCGGGAAGGTAGGGTAAAAACAAGAAAATTTAAAAAGCAGTTTTTGAAAAAACAGGGTTATACTCAGCATTAAATAGTTAGGGCAAATTCTTGCCCCTAGTGCTTCAGTCTCTAAATAAATACACTATAATTTGTGATGATTTTTGTTCGCTAACAAACTTCTAAAAACGCGCATAACCATAGCTCGTAGTTCCTTACAGGATAAAATTTTGGATGTAAAGCCAGTGAGCGAAAGTCGTGCAGAACCGAGTCTACAGCTTTGTTGTGACGAGCTCTGCGTAGCTAATGTGGTACTGAAGCACTAGATTACAAAAAGTTAAATGGTTGTTTCGCCAAGCAATACAACCATTTGACAATAAAAAACTGTCTTATCTTCCATTCTTCATTAACTCTTTAAGCTTCACTTCCAGCTGCTCTGGCGTGAGTTTCTTGGCGATGATGCGGCCTTGTTTATCCAGCAATAGATTAAAGGGCAAATTGCTGATGTTGTAATCTTTACGCACTTTGTTTTGGCCTATCCAGAGGTTGGGCCAAGGGAGTTGGTCACGCGTTACGGCAGCCTTCCACTGCTTGGTTTGGCGATCGTCGGACACACCTAAAATTTCTAAACCCTGTGATTTGTAGGTGGCATAAATTTTCTTGAGTTTGGGGTATTCTATACGACAACCCAAACACCAGCTAGCCCAAAACTCAACCACTACATATTTGCCTCGGTAAGCTGTCAGGCTTTGCTTTTGCCCATTAACATCTATCAAGGTAAAGTTGGGCGCTACTGCACCAATGGCTGTTCTTTCAGCCCCCTTGATATCCTTCCACAAAGCACGAGTCAGGTTATGTTTCGGGTATTTTTGTTTGAACCTCTCTCCTACTTTTTTGAAAAAATCGAGGTGTATATTCAAATCCATAAAGCCAATGGCATAATAGGCGGCGGCCGAAACACCCAAGCCTTCAATAAATTGCTTAAGATCGGCTTCAAACCCTTTCATTTTTTCATTTTTGATCACTTCCAGCGCGGCCATTTCTTTGGTATTGTTTTCTTTTACGGCCTTCATCGCTCTTTCCTTAAGCCCACCAAAATGCTTACCTTGTAGTTGGTTGAGATACTTGTGAAAAGCACGCATATTTTGGTTCCCAGTAGAACCAGTGATCTTCATTTGTAGCTTTTCTTTCCCTTTGACTGCTACTTGAATTTTTTCTGGTTGCTCAACTGCAATTCTCCCTTTTTTACCATATACATTTAGTTGGTATAAGTTCATTTCAGTAAAAGGTAAAGTTACCTGAAAGCTCCCATTTTTGGCTACATCTATATTTTGCTGCCATTTGTATTGCATTGTTTGGGCATCAAATACTTTGAGCAATACGGCTTTGGTAGGTTGAGGGTGCTCTATGGTACCCTGGATGGTAAAGTTCTGAGCCTGGGCAATACAGGTCAATAATAGCAACATTCCTACAATCGATAATTGTTTGATGAGTTTCATTTGGTTATATGGTTTTAAAGTAACATTGAATCAATTCACTACAACGCCTTATTCAAGTTCAGATTTAGCATCAGATATTGGGTTTCATTAATCCGTTCATTTTTTCTGCAGCGAAAAAACGAAACAAATGCTGACGCACCTGTAATAATTTTTGAAATGAATTAGTATGTAATGCTTGCAACAAACCTAGAGTTTTAAGAGCAGGAAGTCGTCGGAAAACATAATCTTGGACGGATTTGTGACGTGCAGATTTAAGTACTGAAATTTGTACTTACTGGTTATCAGCTATTTATAGTTTTTTCCTTGAATTCGGAGGGAGTCATCCCTGTTTTCTTCTTGAAAATGGCGTTGAACGAAGACTTGGAGTTGAAACCCACTTCGTACAACACTTCCAGAATGGTTTCTTTGTCGTCTTTGGGATTTTGGAGACGTTGCTTGGCAGCTTCTATGCGATACGTATTCACGAAGTCCGAGAAGTTTTGCCCCAAATGATAATTAATAATTTGAGACAAATAGCGGGGTGACATTTCGAGCGCTTCAGCCAAAGTATTCAGGGTAAGTTCGGGCTGCAGGTGAGGCTGATGAACTTGCATATATTCCTCAAGTTTTTGCAAACTGGCTTTGTTATCCTCCGAAGCCAACAATTCTTTTGGTTCTTGCGCTTTTTGTAGAGTATCTTCTTCGCTAATGCCCATAAAAAGCGAAGGATGTTTAAGGCCTTTGTACACCATGGCTACTACAAAGGTGAGCAAGCCCAAAAACACGGTGTAGCTTACTGTTACCGAAAACCACTGAGGGGCACCGTATTTATTGGCCAAAAACTGGACAATGTCTACCGTAAGAGTCACCGAAAAAATAGTAATGGCCAATCGCAGCCAGGAGAGGTTTATTTTATCGTAGTTAGACCTGGTGCTTTTTACCACTCGATGATAATAAGCGATCTCCCGAAAAGAAAGTATCAAATAGATTAAAATACTTAGGTATAACCCAATAATGGTAATATGGCGAATGTCTATCCTCAAAAGAGGGATAATAGTAATGAGCACAAAAGGCACAAAATGTAGCCCATCAGAAGGCTTAAAGTGAAAAGCTTTGTAAATAAGTGAGCGGGTGTATAAATAAAACAGAACGCCATATATGTAGCCATAAGAACCATTGAACTGCTCTATACCTGGCAATGCTCCACTTGAGGCTAACACTACACTCAACATTTGACTACCAATAAAAAACAGAAACAAGCCTAAAATCAGGTTGCTAATTTTTTTGCCTTTGGAGTGGGTGAACAGGAAGAGTGCAAATAAGTAACTCTGTACACACACTACGATTTCAATCAGATGGATGAGTTCTAGCTTCATGTTTTGGTTATCAGCCACAAGTTTGGTTTGAAACTGTAGCGAATGTAACCCAGCAAGGCTTTAAAATGCAATATTTTGATAGATAAAGTTGGTGGTGAGTAATGAGCTTTTGGTTTGAGGCTATTAGCAAAAACTATTTAATAACTCAAGTTACGCAGGTTTTGGTTTCTATTGTTCCATTGTTTCGCCTTCGGCTGATTTCGCGGGAAGGTGGAATGTTTGAGCATTTTAGGCGCAACGTAGTAAGTTTAGCCAACACAAAATACAGCGACGGCGTTTTTGCCTACTTTTTGAGCTGTAGCAAAAAGTAGGGAGAAGGAACAATAAACAGCTGATTATCAGTGTATAATTATTATTCCCTTTATGGAAAATTGACCTATCTGATATGCATATTTTCTTTTTTTTAAAAACCAGGATAATTACTTTGAATATTTTTTAAGGAAACAGCATTGGATCGTCGACTGTGGACTAAAACAAAAACTAAAAGCCACTTATAAATAAAGCATTTGGTGAGTGATAAAGAAACAGCCTTTAGCCAAGTCCCAAAAGACAATCGCTAAAGGCTGTAATCAATATTGACTGTTCTATTTTTTCAAAATTTTTCGGCTCAGTATTTCTTCACCTGTTTTGATCTTGAGAATATATTGACCCGAAGGCAAATGCTCCAAATTTAAATTCATTTCACCATTCTGAAGCTTTTGGTTACTATGCAATACTTGATTACCCAGCATATTGTATATAGTTACCTCTACTTTGTTAGCAACTTTACCCTCTAGTTTTAGTTGCAATACGTCCTTTACTGGGTTAGGGAAAAGAGTGAGTAATCCATTCTTAGGATCGTTTGGCAATCCAGTGACGCTTGAAACTACTGTAAAATCCTGCGTACTGGTTCCTACATTTCCTTGTACTTCTACTGTGATTTTTCCAGTCGTAGCTCCCTCAGGCACGGTTACTATCAATTCAGTGGTAGTGGCCGAAGTAATCGTGGCCAAAGTTCCGTTAAACTTCACAGTATTATTGTTTGAGTTTCCGTCAAAATTGCTTCCAGTAATCGTTACCTCAGTACCTATAGAACCAGTTTGAGGAGCAAAACTCGTAATAGTAGGCAACTGAATAACCACAAAATCTTCAGTACTATTCACCAGCTGTCCATTCACTTCTACCGAAATTTTACCAGTCGTAGCCCCGGTAGGAACAGTTACTTTCAATTCAGTGGCAGTGGCAGAAGTAATCGTAGCCAAAGTTCCATTAAAGTTTACTTTATTATTCGCGGTTGTCGTACTAAAGCCTTCACCAGTAATGGTCACTTCGGTTCCTTCACTCGCTGTTTTTGGATTAAAGTCGCTTATACTCAAAGCTTTTCCTTCATCAATCGTGATGTTATCTATGGCCATATCACTCCTGAAGCTGGTGCCTGTTTTTCCAACAAAACGTAGCAGCACATTACTTCCTTTAACATTAGTCATAATGACCGATTGAATAAACCAGTTATCGCCTTGATCCCCGCTTTTGGTCCAAAGCGAAGACCAGGTAGCACCATTGTCTTTACTTGCTTCCAGCGTAAGCGTTCCCATATTGCTTCCATACATATGATAATTAAATGTAATGCTGGGGTTAGTCAAACTGGTTAAATCAAAGCAAGGGCTTGTAAGAATGGCTGTCTCAGAAAAATTGTTGGTAGCCTCAGTGTATAGATATGAGGTACCATCTGCGGCCTGGCTTGGGCCAGTATTGCTAGAAGGCGTAGAGCCTGAGTTCATGTTCCAGTCAATCCCATCACTACTACTTTGCTTCCATTTACCCAAGCCACTCTCAAAGCTTTCGTTGTAAGGAAATGCCATGACACAAGCTTCTGTAGTAGTAAAAGATCCCGAAGTAGAATAATTACCAGTACCTGCAGCACAGTTTATCCTTACCTGGAATTCATAAGTTGTACCACTCGTCAATCCCGTAATATTGGTGGTTGCATTAGTCAGCCCGTTAACTTCAACCCAAGATGCAGAACCTCTCACTGTGTATCGTACATCATAGCTATTCACTCCAGCTGTTGCCCCCCAGTTCAGTGTAGCAGTAGATACTGTAATATTAGAGGCCGTTAAGCTTGTAGGGGAATTGCATATAGGAGCAGCACCTTCTACTGTGGCACTAAATAAGCCCACCCCGTGGGTTCCAATAGCCACCAGGTTGTCGGAGCTACGTCCCTGGATCATCATTACTGGTACATTACCAATTGTATTGGGGCCTTCCTGATTCCAAACGGTAGTATTACCATTTAAATTTTGGGTAGCATACAATCCTGTACTGGTACCTATTAAATACACTGGATTTCCGTTTTTGTCGCGGTGAATTTCTGCCCAACGTACCGAAGGCCCATTACCGCTTCCATCTGGGTTTTCTTCCAGGTTACCTCCAATGTGTGTCCAGTTGGCTCCAGCATCGGTAGAATAGAAAAGGCTTTGGACTCCATAATTAGAAAAAACCACAATTACATTCAAAGAATTACTTGGGTCAACCGCAATACTGCTTACATAAGCATTGGCTGGTAACCCTTTGCCAGTATAAATATCGGTTGCACTGGCAGTAGATGTGTGGGCATTGTCTAAACGAAATATTTTGCCATCAGAAGTACCATAGTATAGTACATGGGCTGCATTGCTTTTAGAGACATCCAATGCAGTAATACTACTTCCTCCCGTAGAAGTTCCAGTCAAAGAAGTCCACCCGGTAGAAGTCCCATTGAAGGTATACCCACTATTGATTCCTGCAAGGTTTGTATTTCTCCACATCACCGAACCTGAAGGGTAGTACATAATATTTTGATCGCTTTTATCCAGAATAAATGGATTGACGAATAATTGCCCGGTAGCAGCAGCAGGCTGTATACCATCGGCATCGGTATATGTACCAATGACTGACCCTTTGAAACGTAAAATTTTACCACGCTGAGTACTGGTGTACCGAGTATCTTCCCCAGCTACAATGGCTACGTAACAACCATCACCTCCTGCAGGCTCTTCTCCCCAGGCAGCAGTGCCCGAAGTAGTGGTTGCAGTCCATTTACCATTGTCTTGGAAACCCGCCATCAGACGTTGATCTCCTGAAGTCACTGGATCGATGGCCAGGCCATATACTTGTGTGGTATAATACCCCTTATTCAGATCTTCCCAGGTTACGGGAAAAGTACCTACAGTATTCGCCAGGTTATTGTTGGTACGGCTCACTCCTCCATCATGTCCAGAAAGCATCTTTGCAGGGTTGGATGGATAAAATACCAGCGCGTGATTATCAGGATGGTGGTTTTCGTAACGTGAGACGTTATTGGCAGGCGAGTACCCCCCTATCCAGGCATTGGTAGTAGTAGTGGCAAATCCATTGGTGGTTCGGTAAAGGTTGGTGCTGCCAATAAATACTATATTTGGATTATCGGGTCTAATTTTGATGAATTGATTGTAAGAACCTTGTGACAAGTTTCCTACTGATCCACCAAAGGCAGGTAAGTTGCTGGTACGGTCTGTCCAGCTGGTTCCTGCATCATTGGAATAAAACACCTGATGGTCGTTGGTTCCGGCATTAGGCGTATTGGCAAATACATAAATAATGTTCTCGTTTGAAGGAGCAACATCTATATTAATACGCTGATAGCCAGTAGCTAAAGCAGGTGTAATATCATTCCAGTTTGTTCCATCGGTTGACTTAAATACTCCCTTACTAGCAGTACTATTGCTGGCTATAGTTGCATAAATCACCCCCGTAGCGCTGATCTCGAGGTCGGTATATTGAGCAGTAGCGCCATCTAACACTTTGGAAAAATCGGTTCCATTGGTAGAGCGATAAATCCCATCATATGCGGCGATGTATACATCACTATTGGTAGGGTCTACTCTTACTCTTGAACTATACTGAAAGCTCCCAGAAAAAACCGTAGGATCGGCTGTAGTACTTGCAAGGCTCACCCAGGTAACCCCACCATCGGTTGATTTAAAAACACCATCTCCACGAAAAGGAGCTCCACCTCCACTGGCAGAGTTTCCTCTCACTTCACCAGTTACATAATACCATACATTGGTATTGTTGGGGTCCTGGTATACATCAGTCACACTATGGATTTGTGAAGCTCCAGTAGTTTGTGTCCATGAAGCTCCACCATCGGTCGATCGCCACATACCGCCTGACACTCCACCAGCCAAAATTATGCTTTCGTTGGTACGGTCAATGGCTAGTGCTCTGGTTCTTCCACCCACATTAAAAGGGCCACGGCGATTCCAGGTAGTGCTCTCTGTTCCTGTTGTTCTTAGTTTATTTTTCGTTGATTTGGTGAGAGAAGGATTCGATAACACAAACATCAGTTCTTTTTCCCTGATGTTATTGGGTATAGTACCTGTTTGAGGATTTACCAACATTCTTTGCTCAAATCTCAATCTTTCCTCTTGGTCACCCTCCCGGTGAATGTCTTGTGCCTGAAGGTTTGATGCCCCCCAAAACAGGAGGATGGATAGAAGTATTGCCTGTTGTAAAAAATAATGAAATTGCTTCATGAGTAATTTAAAAATGAAAATTTCAATAATAATTTATAGTAACACTGAATATTTAATACTTTGTAAACTAAGTTTTTTACGTTTCTATGACTACACCAAAATTTTTCAAATACCCACATTTTGCTCGGTCTTACCGAAGGGAGACCGAGCAATGCCTTCTCTTTTGAAAACATCAGCTTATTTAGTTTACAGTGTATTTAATGATTGCTATGAAAGTAGGTTCTGGACAATAATCAAACGCTGCAAAACCTACCAATCAACTTATCTCTTCAAAAGTTTTCGGGTAATCACTCTTCCTGCTACCTCAACTTTCAACAAGTATTTACCTGTAGCCAAATGCGCCAGGTTCATGGTTAGTTGGTTGTTGTTTATGGTATGGGTTGATTTATACAGTTGCACACCATTGACTGTATACAAAGCCACTTGCGCCGTTTCCTGATTTGTGTTATTCAACTGTAAATAAAATAGCCCTGGAGACGGATTGGGATACACCAAAGCATCATCTCTAATAATTTGTGGCGATGGAGTCGTAAGGTTAGAAGGTTGATACAAGTACAACTCTTCTCCTACACCCTTATCGGCTAATAATAAAATTTGATTATTTAAAAACAGTAAGTTATTGGGTGCACTTCCTCCAGCCCCACTTACAATATCCGCAGCTCTTGCTGTACCAGCCGCAGTTCCATCGCTTACCCATAGTTCTTTGCCATGCGCTCCATCATTGGCCTGAAAATATAGTTGGTTATAGTACACAAAAAACTCCGCAGGGGTACTGCTATTACTCCCTTCCCAAATATCCTTCAACAAGTGGGTACCTGCTTCGGTACCATCGCTTACCCAGAGTTCATCCCCTTGCGTTTCATCAAAGGCCGAAAAGTATAATTTGTCTCCTAGGGTATATAATGTACCTGGAGCTCCTGATTCGGTACCTGGCTTGATATCTTTGACCATATGAGTACCTGCTTCGGTACCATCGCTTACCCAAAACTCATAGCCGTGAGTCTCATCAAAAGCCGAAAAATATAGTTTTCCCTGATGGGCTTTCAAAAAATAAGGATAACTACTTTCGTTGGAACCTGTAATGTCTTTTACCATATGGGTACCTGCATCGGTACCATCACTCACCCACAATTCAGCCCCATTGAGTCCATCATTGGCCATAAAAAACAATTGTTCTCCTACTACGGTCAGGCTCTCAATACTGCTGCCGCCACCACCTCGGTAGATATCCTTTACAAGTTGGGTACCTGCATCGGTACCATCACTCACCCACAATTCGGCCCCATTGAGTCCATCGTTGGCACTAAAAAATGCCTTGCTTTTTACCTCTACAAATTTTGGAATTTCTACAAGAAAATTCCGATCAGGAGCCAGTCCATTTTTTAGTACTCTGGTGCCAGCCTCAGTACCATCACTCACCCATAGCACATAGCCATTGGTACCATCATGTGCCCAAAAAAACAATTGATTATTGATTACTTTTAGGTTGAAAGGATAGCTACCACTGGTGTTGCCAAGATTGAGTTCTTTGAATAAATGAGTACCTGCTTCGGTGCCATCACTTACCCATAATTCTACATTATATTGACTAGTGCGTCCTTGAAAGTACAACTTATTATTAAACACGATCAATTCTTGAGGAAAACTTCCGCTTTCGCCTGTGACCATGTCTTTGACTAAATGAGTGCCAGCGTTGGTACCATCGCTCACCCATAACTCTTGCCCATGTACCCCATCGTTGGCCGAGAAGTAGTATTTATTATTAAACAACACAAAGTTTCTGGCTTGGCTTCCATTGGTTCCAGTCTGGATGTCTTTCACCATTTGCGTACCTGCTTCGGTACCATCACTTACCCAAAGTTCCTGATTATGGGAGCCATCATTGGCGGTAAAAAATAATTGATTGTCTGCTATGGTAAATTCGGCAATGTCACTATCGGTACTGCCTGTGTATATATCTTTAACCAAACGAGTCCCCGTAGTGGTACCATCGCTTACCCAGAGCTCTTTACCATTGATAGCATCATTTGCAATAAAATATAATTGGTTGTTACAAACCTTGAATTGTTGGGGGTTACTATCGCCTGTACCAGGTTCAATGTCTTTGAATAACTGGGTACCAGCTATGGTACCATCACTTATCCAAAGTTCGATTCCTTGAGTACTATTGGCGCTAAAAAACAGTTGATTGTTAAAAACAGTAAGCGAGGTAGGAGAACTTCCATAATCTCTTAGTTTTTTGAACATTTGCGTACCAGCCTCGGTACCATCACTTACCCAAAGTTGTCTACCATCATCAAAATTATTAGCTGCAAAAAATAGTTTGTTCTGATACACAACCAGTGAAGTAGGGGAACCTGATCGACTACCAGCATTGATGTCTTTAATCATTTTGGTACCTGCTTCAGTACCATCACTTACCCAAAGCTCGGTACCATTCGTTCCATCATCTGCGCTAAAATACACGCGCCCATTCCAAGCCACAAGCCCACTTGCATGACTGCTATTTGTTCCTGGATTGATGTCTTTAATCATTTTGGTGCCCGTTGTAGTACCATCGCTTACCCAGATTTCGCGCCCATGGGAGTCATTCATCTCGGCAAAAAACAATTGATTGTTGGCTACTACCAGGGTTCTGTTTGCCCCCCAGCTCCTACGAATGTTGGCCACTTTCTGAGTACCCGCTTCGGTACCATCACTTGTCCAGAGTTCGGTTCCGTCGCTCGTATTGGCATAAAAATACAAACGATCATTCATAATTACTGGATAGTTAATACTACTGCCGCTGCTTCCAGAACGGATATCTTTGACCATTTTGGTACCTGCTTCGGTACCATCGCTTACCCAAAGTTCTTGGCCATGTATGCCGTCGTTGGCACTAAAATATAACTGGCCTTTGAAAACGATCGTTCTGGTGATAGAGCTATGATCGCTTCCCGAATGAATATCTTTGATCATACGTGTACCTGCTTCGGTACCGTCGCTTACCCAAAGTTCTTTGCCATAACCGCTTTGATAAGCAGTAAAAAAAACTTGGTTATCAATTGCCACCAAGGCAGTAGGGCTTGAAGCTGCCGGGATAGTATTGATGTCTTTGACTAAATTGACCTGGGCAAACGACCAGGAAGAATAGGTAACCCAGACCATCCAGGTTAAGAAGATAGTCTTGTAGTAGCGCTGATGTGTTCTCATAAAAAATTAATCTATATACTGGTGTTAATCTAATTTCAGTACAAGTCAACTCCTGATTGCTTTTGTAGGCATCCCTGTTTCAAACAATACATCATCAGTAAAGCGGCTTTTTTGAGTATTAGGCGGTAAAAGGTTGTATTACTCAATCAAAATCCAGTTTCACAAAAGTGTAAAAACAGAAAACCCAGAAAAATTTATTTAAACATTAAGGTGAGTATCTCTAAATAAGGAAGTTAGGTAATGAGGTGAGTCCCAAGGTTTTGGGAATGGGGTAGTGAGTAATGAAGATATCATGATTTAATGGTTGTATGTTAGCAATGCAATAGTTGTAATGTGTTATTTATATGCAAAAATAATAAAAACCTACAGGGGAAAAACTTTTAAAGGTGCTTTTTGAGAAATAAAATTGCGTAGCTGCATTTGCTGCTTTTGAAATAGTACTTTTTCAACATCTTGTTGTAATTGATTATTAACTAAATAACCCCTGATTCTAACAAGTAGAACCAGGGGTTGAACAATTGGGCGAAAAACTAAAATGATAGCTATTTGAAGTATATCTTCCTGGTAACTACCTGATCACCTTGCACATATCGTACGATATAAATGCCTGGTTTTTGACCATTCATAGAAAACGTTGTCCCCTGATTGGTCATTGATTGGTTAGAAATCAAACCGCCATGATCGTTGTACAAATATACTTGAGCAGCTTGTGGAGAAACCTGATTTTTCAAAGCCACCTTAAGCACATGTTGTTGGGCGTTTCCAGTAATGGTCAAGTGACTCTCCAAAGTTTTGTGTACAGTTTCGGCATCGGCTAATGTAGCCTTAAAAGTTTGACCTTTTTCTACCTTAAAACCAGTAGTCAAGGTAATGGCTTTGGAAGCCTGATAAACTGCCTTGGAACTTTGTTTACTTTTTAGGCGAAAAGTAGTACCTGTATGTAATTCGTTATTTTTTAAATCCTGAGCTATGCCAGCAGTGCTTAATAATGCCAAGGCAAGAATGCTAAAAATGATTGATTGTCTTTTCATAATTTCTTGATGATTTTTAAAGTTGTTTTGGATAAGTAAAAAGGTTATTTCTTAGATTGCTTCTCAACGAGTTTTTCCAGTTTTTCAAGTCTTTGTAACAATGCTTGGTTGGCCTGGTTCAATGACTTGATCTGTTTGTTCTGCTGGATGGTATACAAAGTCAGTTCTTCGATCTTGCGCAACAAAGTAGCATCCATTTCCACCACGTTGATGCCTTTTTCATTGACTTCTTTGGCCGAAGGCACATTAGGTAAGTGGCTGTTTTTCTGGATAAAAGCTTCTACTTCATTCAAAGGGTTTAGCTTGTAATCATTGGCAAAAACATAATCAGGCCAGTTGGTTTCAGCATCTATCTGCACCGCTTCAGTACGAATACCACTGGCTACGTATAGCTTATAAGTAGGATCGGCACTCGACGCATCATAATTGGTTGTACCAATCGCTACTACTCCGTTGGTTCCTTCTATCTTCATACTCAAAGTCTCTGAACCGCGTGCCCCATGATAAAACTCCATATCAGCCGCATCAGTATCACCTCTTAACAATAAGCGGGTAGCTTGATTATCACTCCCATCTTGAGTAGTCAACTCCATCGTAGAAGCCCCTCCTACTTGATTTTGGGTAATACCTACGGGGTTAGTAGCTGACAAAAAGGAAAAACTAGTAAAATTACCAGTCACACCTAAATCGCTGGTAACATTTAAGCTTCCATTTACCTGTAGTAAATTATTATCAAATTCCCCATAAATCAATGGAGATGAAGTGTTAGAGTTATCAATATATAATCTATTGCTACCAGTTTCGTTGGAGCCAGCATTGTTTCCTAAAAACACATTATACGATCCAGTATTATTGTTTCCAGCGTTAATCCCTATAAATACATTTCTACTACCAGTAGAATTATTAAAACCAGCCTGATATCCTATTCCTACATTATAGCTACCAGTAGTATTGCCACTTCCAGCCGAACGCCCCATGTAAGCATTTCCAGCTCCAGAAATATTATCATCACCAGCTTGTACTCCTAGAAATACATTACCAGATCCTGTAGTATTACGAAAGCCAGCCTGTACTCCTGAAAACACATTATAGCCTCCAGTAGTACCGTAATAACCCGCTTGCCAACCTGTAATAGTATTGTAATTGGCGGTAGTCAAATCTTTACCTGCATCTTTACCCGTAAGGGTGTTGCCACTTCCTGTGGTAATATTTTTGCCCGCATTGGTCCCTGTGAAGGTATTGTTGCTTTGGGCGTTTACCCAGGTTATAGGGCAAATAGCGATTAAGAAGGTATAAAATAATTTTTTCATTGTTTGTTCTTCTTTGGTCAAAAAAGTAATGACCATCCGTGAAATAGAGTGAAAAATTTAGATGATTGGGGTTATTTCTTGATATGGGCTTTGATCAACGCTTTCAATTCATTGACTTCTTTTTGCAAATGATCAATACGGTCTTTTTGATCTTGGTTATGCTTAGTTAGTTTATCAATATGCTTTTGCTGACCAATGGTATACAAAGTCAACTCTTCAATCTTGCGCAACAAAGTCGCATCCATTTCTACCACATTGATGCCTTTGTCATTGACTTCTTTGGCCGAAGGCACATTAGGTAAGTGACTGTTTTTCTGGATAAAAGCTTCTACTTCATTCAAAGGGTTTAGCTTGTAATCATTGGCAAAAACATAATCAGGCCAGTTGGTTTCAGCATCTATCTGCACCGCTTCGGTACGAATGCCATCGGCTACATATAAGCCATAACCAGAGCCGTTATAATTATCGGTACCAATAGCCATCGTACCATTGATCTTCAGGATTTTATTGTCAAACTCTCCATAAATCAAAGGGTTGTTTCGAGAATTGGCAATGTATAGTTTATTAGAACCAGTTTCGTAAAAGCCTGCATTTACTCCAATACAAATATTATTGGAACCCGTTTGATTGCTATAACCTGCACTCTGGCCCATATACATATTACTGCTCCCTGAGGTATTTTTTATTCCAGTATTTCTACCAATAAATACATTTGCGTTACCAGAGGTGTTGAATACTCCAGCTTCTTTACCAAGAAAAAGGTTGTTAGAACCTGTAGTAGTTCGGTTACCTGCACCATACCCTACCATGGTATTATAATCTCCCGTAGAGATACGAACCCCAGCCTGAGAACCAAGCGTAGTATTACCTGTTTGAGCTTGAGCAAATACAAAAGTGATAAGTGCAAAAAATGATGTCAAAAATATCTTTTTCATTATTTGTGGATTTTAAAGGGTAAAAATTTAGATGATTGGGGTTATTTCTTGATATGAGCTTTGATCAACGCTTTCAATTCATTGACTTCTTTTTGCAAATCGTTGATATGTTTTTGCTGCTTTTTGATGTGTTTTTGTTGGCTAATGGTGTGTAGAGTCAATTCCTCAATTTTGCGCAACAAAGTAGCATCCATTTCTACTACATTAATGCCTTTTTCGTTGACTTCTTTGGCGGAAGGTACATTGGGCAAGTGCTTGTTTTTTTGGATAAAAGCCTCCACCTCGCTCAAAGGGCTTAATTGATAATCGTTGGCAAAAACATAGTCTGGCCAGTTGGTTTCAGCATCTATCTGCACTGCTTCGGTACGGATACCATCGGCTACATAGAGTTTATAACCTGAGCCATTGTAGTTGTTAGTACCTACTGCCAAGGTTCCATTTATCTTTACAATTTTGTTGTCAAACTCACCATAAATCAAGGGGTTAGAACGTCCAGCATTAATATAGAGTTTATTAGAACCTGTTTCATAAAAGCCAGCATCTACCCCAAGGAATACATTATTAGAACCAGTGGTGTTGCTGTAGCCAGCACTTTGTCCCAAAAACAAGTTACTGTTTCCCGACAAGTGTTTAAAGCCAGTATTTCTTCCAATGATAGTGTTGTAATTACCCGTGGTAATTTTTCTACCGGCACTAGGACCGAGTGTTACATTGCCACTTTGCGCTTGCGCAAATACGAAAGTGATAAGAGCGAAAATTGACGTCAAAAATAATCGTTTCATTTTGGTTGTTAGTTTAATTTATTTAGAAAATAAGTGTAGTAATCAATCTAGTTTGACCAGTCTATGCCTGATGGGTGTAACCAACCATCAAGACATAGTAAGCCTGATAGGTAGCTGATGGACTACCAAAAATGGGTTAGTTAGTTAATAAATAATTCCTCGATTATTTTTTGGATTTCATTTGTTGCTCAAGTTGATTGAGTCTTTTTTGGAGGGTTTTTATCTGCTTATTTTGCTGAATGGTATACAAGGTAAGCTCTTCGATTTTGCGTAAGAGAGTCGCATCCATTTCTACCACGTTTATACCTTTTTCGTTCACTTCTTTGGCTGAAGGCACGTTGGGTAAGTGGCTGTTTTGCTTGATGAAAGCTTCTACTTCGTGAAGGGAGTTGAGTTGATAATTGCGGGCAAAAACATAGTCTGGCCAGTTGGTTTCGGCATCTATTTGAACCGCTTCGGTACGAATGCCATCGGCTACATAGAGTTTATAAGTAGCATCATTGTAGTTGTCGGTACCTATGGCCATTGTTCCATTAATTTTTAGAATTTTGTTATCAAATTCTCCATAAATTAATGGATTACTCCGTCCGTTGGCAATGTATAATCTATTAGAGCCTGTCTCATAAAATCCAGCATCTACTCCAATAAATACATTATTAGAACCAGAAGTATTTGAATGTCCTGAGCTTTGACCCAAAAACAGATTACTATTTCCGGTGAGGTTATTATAACCCGCATTTCTTCCAATAATTACATTAGCATTTCCAGAGGTATTTTTATAACCTGCGGCCTTGCCTACAAATAGGTTGTTAGAACCCGTAGTGGTCTTATAACCTGCCAGATAGCCAAAGAAGGAATTATAATCACCTGTGGTAATCTGGTTACCAGCGCCTGAACCTTGGGTTGTATTACCAGTTTGTGCTTGTACAAATAGAAGGCTGCAAAGCATGAATGTTGAAGTCAAGAATAATCGTTTCATTGTAGTGGTTGTTTAATATTAGGGTTAAAAGAGTGTGATTAATTTGAACAAGCTTGTTTGATCATAGTAAGGTACCTAAGTAATATTTGTACTCATTTTTTATTTTTTTTGTAGCAAAAAAATCACAACCACCTCATTATCAACTAAATAAATTTTAAAAATAAGATATAACAACAAAAAACTTGTAAGGTTTTTGAAAATTATTCTATTGAAGTTACCTTGAACCATACCATTTTTAAATTTGCATAAATGCTGTACCTTCCTCAATTATTCGAACCATTTCGCCCTCAGCTTGAAGCTACTCAACTGGATTATATCAACATTACGGCCACCCCAAGTCGTGACGAAGCGCTTACCCTTACTCAAAGTAAGTTTGGAGGCTATCCTTATTTGCCAGCCGACTTTGAATACCCTTGCAACTCTCGTGGAGAGATGATGCCACTCTTGGCTCAGATCAATTTTGAAGAAATGCCTGCTTTAGTCGGGTTCCCAACCAAGGGATTGTTGCAGTTTTATGCCACGGATGACGAAATGATGGGAATGGAGTATGAATATGAAGAAACGTTTCCTGTCACTCAAGAAGATTATCGGGTGATCTATCATCCTACTTTTGAAACCCACGATCAGCCTCGGTTTTTTGCCGATATACCTACTACCGCTTCTTCGGAGTATGATTTTGTACCAGGAACCTATACATTACAATTTGAGAAAAGAATCGGATATGTACCGCTGCACGGGATAGATTGCAAAAATGTATTTGGAGAATATTATTTTACAAATTTACAGGAGGAAAGCGTAGATTATCAGGAAAACCACCGCTTGTCTATGGAATACTACACCAAAAATGGTGAAGAATTTATCCAACACAAAGTAGGTGGGTATGCCAACTCTGTACAAGAGGATGCTCGGGCAATGCATGACGCTGTGTCTTCACAATTGACTCAATACCAACAACTTTTGCAGATTTCTTCAGACGACCATATCTCCTGGGGAGACGCAGGCGTGGCTCACTTTTTTATCGATCCAATAGATTTACAAGCGCTAGATTTCTCCAGAGTCATTTATTATTGGTCTTGTGGATAATAACAAAGCCCCTGACTACCAGAGGCTTTATTGTATTTCTAATCATATGATTTGCTTATTTCTTTAAAATACTTCGGCTAATCACTTCATTCCCTACTTGTATTTTGAGGATGTATTTGCCAGCTGGTAAGTTAGATACATCTATGCTTACTTCACCATTTTGCAGCGTTTGGGTAGTTTGTAGCACTGGTGCTCCCAACAGGTTATAAGCAGTAAGGCTTATTTGATTAGTGGCCTTGCCTTCTAGTTTTAATCTTAAAGTATGGGTTGTGGGATTGGGATAAACTGTAAGGGTGGCTTCTTGTAATTCTTGTGGCAAACTTGTAAGACTGATAAGAAAATCATCGGCACTAGTGGCAATTCGTTGACTGGTTTGCACAGTTATTTTTCCAGTAGAAGCAAACTCAGGTACAATTACTTTAAGCTCATTGTTGGTAGCTGTCACCACGGTAGCATTGATTTGGTTGAAACGCACGACATTATTGCTGGCTATAGCATCAAAGCTAATCCCAGTAATGGTTACTTCATCTCCTGGTTTACCATATTTTGGAGAAAAACTCAATACGCCAGTGAGCTGCGCCAATGGTTGATACACATGTAACTCGCTCCCGTTGCCACTATTGGCAGCGAAGAAAAGCTTATTATCCCAAACTCTAAGTCCTCTGGGACTACTGGGTGCAAAACCTGGAAATATATCCACGGCTAATTGAGTGCCAGCTGAGGTACCATCAGTATACCATAACTCTTGTCCTTGCTCTATTCTTTCAGCACTAAAATACAGCTTACTATCATATTCAATAAATTCCCCAGCCCAACGCAAATACACCCCATCGACTAAGGGCTTTGTACCTGCTTCGGTTCCATCAGTTACCCAAACATTATTATACATACCAAAATATACCTTTCCTTGCCAAGAATACATACCAGTAACAGTGCTTCCGTCTACCTTTTTTATTTGTTTTGTACCATTTGAAGTACCGTCCGTTTCCCACAAATAATTATTTGCCCAAAACAACCACTTCCCATTTAATTCTATGAAAGCCTTGCCATCAGAAGTGCGACCACTACTCACAAACTTATTCAGTAGTACCAGCACTTGCGTACCTGCTTCGGTACCGTCACTTACCCATAAATCCTGGGAATTTAATGGTGAATTATCTGAATATGCATAAAAACAAAGCTTATTGTTGACTACCGTAATATTAGTTGGGTTACCCACAGAAGAGCGAGATAAATCTTTTACGAGTTGAGTTCCAGCCTCGGTGCCATCACTTACCCATAGCTCCCTCCCCAACCCATTATTTCGATCAGAAGCCGCAAAGTAAAATTTATCGCCTAAAACAGTAAATTTGGTATCAATACCACTGAATGTAAGACGCTCAAAGGCTCCTATCGAAGTAGTTCCAGCATCAGTGCCATCAGTTGACCAAATCTTCAATACACCAGACTCCATACCCCAAAAGTATAGTCTCCCCTTGAATACAAAAAAGTCTCTTGGTGAGCCATTTTCATTGCCTGGATTTAAGTCTTTGAACAATTTTGTTCCCGCATTGGTACCATCGCTCACCCAAAGTTCTTTGCCATGAATAGTATCACTTGCTGCAAAATACAGCTTTCCGTTAAACTCAAATGGTACATCTGTCCAGCTCTCCTGCTTACTTCCGAGATCTGTTACTTTGGTTGTATTTATCTCGTTACCATCAGTGGTCCAAAGATCCCCCCCAGTACCATCATTGGCCACAAAAAGTAATTGATTATTATAAATGAAAGACGTTCCCGAATAGCTTCCAATTGTTTTTTCATAAACATCTTTTAATAAACGTGTACCACTCTCAGTACCATCACTTTCCCAAAGCTCTACACCATATTGTGCATCTCTGGCCTGAAAGTATATTTTGTTGTTCCAGATATAAAATTCAGCAGGGGAACTACTGGCAGATCCACTGTAAATGTCTTTTACTATGACAGTACCAGCTTCGGTACCATCTGATTGCCACAATTCAGTACCATTGGAAGTATTGGTAGCGGTAAAATATAGTTTATTGTTAAATATAAATAATTGAGAAGGGTTGGAAGCAAGATCACCTGGGTTGATGTCCTTGAGCATTTTCGTACCTGCTATGGTGCCATCTGTTATCCATAATTCTTTCCCACTAATAACGTCATTAATAGAAAAAAAGGCTTTATCGCCTAATACCACAATCGTGTCAATCTTTCGTGGCAAAAAGCTTTTATATTCTTTTAGTTTGATGGTTCCTGCGGTTGTAAGATCAGATACCCATAATTTCTCAGACCCGGAAAACAGCATTTTAGACCCCAGAATGGTAAAGTTACTTAAGCTATTTCCGTTAAGTCCAACTGAGATATCATTCAAATCTATGATCATCCGAGTACCTGCCTCAGTACCGTCTGATTCCCAAACTTCATCCCTTGAACTGAAATACATCTTACCATTTACTACCTCCAAGTCATAAATTGCAGTCCAGGAAGAACCAGGAGAAATGTCTTTAACTACTTTGGTACCCGCCTCGGTGCCGTCTGATTCCCACAACTCAACTCCAAGCCCATTTGATGGATCAAAGCCAACAAAATAGATTTTATCCCCTAATTTTACTATTTGGTTAGGTAGCTTGTTGATTCCAATTCCCATTTGTTTTACCAGCTTAGTGCCTTCTTCGGTTCCATCAGATACCCACAAACCACCATTTTGATTATCAGTGGCACCGAAATAGAGCTTTCCTCCCATTTCTATCAAATATTTTGGGTTAGAACTAAAAACAGAAGAATTTACTTTTTTGACAAGCGTGGTTCCTTCACTGGTACCATCAGTTACAAACAATTCATTATCCGCTACAAAAAATACTTTATCACCTACTTTGGTAAATGCATGGGCTCGGCTACTCGTATTCAGAAATCCTACGTCTTTAAAGAATTGTGTCCCAGCTGTGGTTCCATCAGTTGCCCACAATTCTCTTTTTTGCAAATGATCATCTGCCACAAAAAACAGACGATTATCAAGGGTAAAAAAGCTATTTGGATTTCCGTTGCCAGAGGTTTTATTAATATCCTTTACCATTTTTACTTGGGAAAATACGGGCAATGCGCCGCATAACAACAGTAAAAAAATCAAGTTTAAATCAATACTTATTCGTTTTGCGCAGTTAATCTTTCTCATTAAAATGTTTATTATAAAGTTTGATAATACTTTTCTCTATATACCAATGCAAAGGGGGTTACATGGATACTTTTTTTATATTTTTTTTTGAAAAAAAATACGTCAGCAAATTGTAAACATCTGTTTGTACAATTCATCCTTAAAATCATTTCATTTCTAACATCAACTCGATTCATTTTAGGCTCTCTCCAAAACAGTAGGTTACCTTTTTACTCCCTTTGAGTTTTGGCAGTTTTTTCCTAAATTTTGTATCATTTTGGCAAGTATCCATAACCTTACGCATCTATGGCAACAGATCAGCAACACTCAGACTCAGGCGATAATGTAGGCAACAACAAGAACACCACTCACCAACGAGGGGAAAACATATTCAATGTAAAAGGGAACTATCATGCCCCCTCCAATTCTGGTGGTGACTCCATCCCCAAACACTTAACAGCCCATATTCCTTCGCTAGCCCCCAATGATGTCATTGGCCGAGAAGAAAAACTACAGGAGTTGACTGATACTTTGAATACCTCCTACAAAGCCATTGTTGTGAATGGCCTGGGAGGCATTGGCAAAAGTACCTTGGCTAAGTTGTATTTGGTAACTCATCGGGATAGTTTTGCCCACATTACCTGGCTTACCTTTACTGGAAAAAGTTTTACCGAAATGATTCTCAACAGTGCCTTGCCTGAGAGTTTAGGCATTGTACGCACTGGAAGAACACCTGAAGATTTACTCAAACTTGTTTTTAGTACTTTGCGAGAATTGGAAGGTCACAAACTACTGGTTATAGACAATGCTGATAATATAGAAGAAATAGAAGCCCATCGAAGCTTGCTCCCTCTTGGAGATCCTTATTGGAAAGTACTCATTACCTCTCGTCGCACCCTACCCAATATGGAAACGGTACGCATTGACAAACTATCTCCCGAAAGCGCCACCCAGTTATTTCTAAGACATTATCCTGAAGGAGTCAATGAACCTCAAAACCTTCAAGCACTGCTCGAGGAAGTAGACTACCACACCCTGACAGTAGAACTCATGGCCAAAACGCTGCAGGAAAGTTGGGAACTCACCCTTGAGCAAATGCTCCAAAAAGTGCGTAATACCGAACTCACTGATGAAAGCCTTAAGGAGCAAATATGGACTGCCCACCAACAGAATTATAAAGAGAAACTCAGCGAGGAAGTCAAAGCTGAAGTAATTGGTATGTACAGCCACCTAAAGGCTTGCTTTGACCTGGGCACCCTCGACAAAAACGAGCAATGGATGCTCAAGCAGTTTGCAGTGTTGCCCCCAATGGTAGAAATGGATGGGAAGGTTTTAATTGAATGGTTGACCTCTGAAGCGGAAAATGTACCGAAAAAAAAGGATTATAAAAGCTTCATGAAATCATTGGCTGATAAGGGTTGGCTTATTACCCGCCCCGAGAAAAAGGCCGTTTTTCAACTCCATCCTGTCATTAAATCTCTGGTATTGGTAGAACTCAGTCCATCCTTTGCAGATTGTAAAGATTTAATGAATGGGTTCAATAAGTTTATTCATATTGACACTACTACTCAAGACATTGTAGGCAAATTTGGATGGGTGGGATATGGGGAGGAATTGACGAAGGTGTTTGGTGCAGATAATGCGCAAGGCCATCAACCCACATCTTTTGATGAGATGAAGACAATTGCAGCATTATACTTTAATTTGGGATGGGTTTACAAACAACAAGGAAATTACCAGGATGCGCTTATCCGCCATAAAATTGCTTTTGATTTTACTCAAGCCTGGAAATTAAAACAGAGCGATAATAATGAAGCGAACACCAAGGCATTTGACATCTTAGTCGCTAATTATCAAGGTCATGTAGGACTGGCATATAGTTATCTAGGAAATTACGAAAAAGCTAAAGAACTATTAGAAAAAACCTTTGAAAGTGATTTAAAAAATTTTGATGAAGATCATCCAGAAATAGGAGGCACTCTAGGTAATTTAGGAATAGTATATAAAAATCTAGGGCAATTAGAAAAAGCCAAAGATTTATTAGAAAAAGCGTTAACAATTGCGCTAAAAAATTTTGAAGAAAGTCACCCAGCAATTACTATTTGTCAATCTAATTTAGCGACAGTTTATCAGGACTTGGGAGCATACGAAAAAGCCAAAGATTTATTAGAAAAAGCCTTAGAAGATGACATCAAAAATTTTGAAGAAAGTCATCCTAACACTGCAATTCGTCAATACTTTTTAGCTTCAACATATCTTAACTTAGAAATGAACACAGAAGCTCAAGTCTTATTTCAAAAAGCCTATGAAACTTTTTACAATTTATTAGGAGAAAATCATCCTAAGACAAAAGCTACTAAAAGCTGGTTAAATAAGTATTTTTCGTAGTATAGGCTTGTTATCTTACAATAATAGCAAGTACTGGCTATTATTGTAATCCTTCTTGCATATCCAACATTATGTTGTTGTCATTCTGTGACGAAGGAAGAATAGCCTTCAAGCCCAGTACATCCAGCTACTCGAACCGATCCTTCCTATCGTCAGGATGACAAACTCATATTACTGTTATTGATGTGATCCCTCTTGCCTCGATATAACAAAAAGAATGATAATCTAAAGCAAAAAAGCACACGCGAATACGCGTGCGCTTGGTTTGTTGAATCCTTCTCAGTCTCCACTGATTCAAGGGAGAAGCTTTTACAAGAGCGAGTGTAAAAGATCAGGAAATTATTTCACTTTAAAATCCACCTCTGAAACAGAGCTGCCATTGGTGAACTTGATGAGGTATTTACCTTTTTTCACGTAGGCTCCTTTGTCAGTTTTGAGGTCCCAGGCGTGGTTGTAAAAACCAGGCGCCGATTGGCCGCTCATCTTGCGAATAACCGCCCCACTCTTTTTGTCTTTTACCTCAATTTTTACGTTGCCACTTTTACCCACATAATACATCAAGTCTACTTTGGGAGTAAAGGCCTTGCGATATTTTACAAATTGCTTGCCCCAACCCGAAGAATAACGTACCGAACGAGGCTCCATCGCCAAAACGCTTGCATTGTTTTTTCCTTTCAGCTTTTGCAAAGGCTTCACATCCATTACGAACACACTACGTCCGTGGGTAGCCAATACCAATTCGTTGTCGCGAGGGTGCACAATCAAGTCATAAGTAGCCACATTGGGGTAGTCGTTCACAATCAAGTGCCAGTTTTTGCCACCATTTAAGCTTATATAAGCTCCTTGGTCTGTTCCAGCATAAAGCAAATCTGGATTTACTGGATCTTGAATCAAACGATTGACTGCTTCGTCGGGCAAATCACCATTGATCTTAGTCCAGCTTTTACCATAGTTGGTGCTTTTGTACATATAAGCCTTGAAGTTATCGTTGCGGTAGCCATTCAACGCCAAAAATACCGTGGCTTCGTCGTGAGGAGAAGGGAAAAGACTGCTTACCCACAAATCGTTGGGCAATCCACTGTTAATCAGCTCCCAGCTTCCGCCGCCATTGCGGGTTACTTGTACGTTGCCATCATCGGTACCTACATAAATGGTGTTGAAACTTTTGGGTGATTGCTCAAGGCAGGAAATCGTAGAGAAAGGTACGTTTTTGCTCGGTTTGTTGTTGGTCAAATCGCCACTGATAGCCTCCCAGTTGCGTCCCTGGTCTACGCTTTTATACACCTTTTGAGCACCCATGTACAAAATATCTGGATTGTACTTACTCATAACCAAAGGCGTACGCCAGTTGAAACGCAAAGGCTTTTCGCCAATGTTGTGATTGGGTGTAATACGACTCCCCCAGCGATTTTTAGATCGGCGATCAATGCGTGCATAGTTACCAAATTGCAATCCCGCATATACGGTATTAATATCTCTCGGATCAGCAGCTACAAACATACCGTCTCCTCCGTATAATCTTTGCCAACGCTGGCCATTGGGGCGAGACGAGCCCATAAATACCCCATTGTCCTGCAAACCACCATACACGTTGTAAGGTTTTTCCATATCAACATTTACAGTATAGAATTGCCCTACGGGAAGATTGTTTAAGTGACGGAAAGTAGCTCCTGCATCAAAGCTTTCATACAAACCACCATCGTTGCCTAATAAAACCCGCTCTGAATCTTTAGGATCAATCCACATGGCCTGGTGGTCGCTGTGAGCATTGCGGGCAATTTGCTTCCAGGTTTTTCCTCCATCAGTAGACTTTAGGCAAGGCACACCAAAGGTATATACTACGTCAGGATTGTTAGGGTCTACCCTGATTTGTCCAAAATAATAACCGTAGGTGTTAAATACCCGACCCATTTTGTAAGCGTTTACTTTTTTCCAGCTTTTGCCAGCGTCATTGGAGCGATATACTTCTATTCCTTTGATGGAAGTATTGAATAAGGCATCATTGGCATTGTTGAAATACTCCGCTAAGGCCTTAGGGGCATATTTGCCACTTTTCACTTCGGCTTTTACCACTTTAGCGTTGTATTTACGAGGATAACGCTTGCTACGTAAAAACTTGTTGAGGTCTTTGTTGTTGATTTTCTGAAAATCGGCTGCCGACATTTTGCGTAATGCAGCAAAAGTAATTTTTGGCTGAGGGCCTTTACGCTTGGTTTTTACCTCTTCCTGATTGTCTACCACCAGGTACATTACATTGGGTTTGGTAAGGCATACATCTAAACCAACTCGGCCCATGTACTTGGCTTCGGGCAAGCCTTTAGTCGCCTTTTTCCAGGTATCGCCACCATCTTCTGACATAAACACACCTGATCCAGGGCCATTTTCTTTAAAATTCCAGGCTTTACGGTCTTTTTCCCAAGAAGCCGCATACAATAGCTTGGGGTTCGTAGGGTGAATGGTCAGATCAATAATACCGCTCTCATCGTTTACATAAAGAGTTTTCTTCCAGGTCTTACCTCCATCGGTGGTTTTATAAACTCCACGGTCTTTATTTTTGCTGTACAAAGCCCCCAAAGCAGCTACCCAAACAATATTGGGGTTGGTAGGGTGCACCACAATTCGGCCAATGTGTTGGGTATTTTCCAAGCCCATATGCTGCCAGGTTTTTCCTCCATCAGTAGACTTATACACGCCATAACCTGAGTAACTAGAACGACTACTGTTGTTTTCTCCAGTACCTACCCAAAGAATATTTTCGTTGGAAGGTGCCAGAGCAATATCGCCAATGGTAAGGCGGGCTTGATGGTCAAAAATAGGCTTAAAGCTCATACCGTTATTGGTGGTTTTGAAAACGCCACCAGAAGCATAAGCCACATAATATAACTTGGAGTTTTTGGTACTTCCCTGAATGTCTATCACCCGGCCTCCCATCACCATAGGACCAATGTTGCGAATGGGATATTCTTTCAGGTAAGAGGTTTTTCGCATTTCCTGCTTACGTTTTACCGAAGCCTTGAGGAGCTCACTACTTGGAAACTCCTGCCCTATGGAAACTCCTACTGCTGACAGCAACATGAGCAAACTCATGAGTGTAGTTGGTAGCAATCTGATCATCAAGGGGTTAGTATAGTTTTTCCGCATAAATTTTAGTATTTATTAAAGATAATTTATTCTTAACTATAGAAAACCAAAATAGAGTGAAATTCGCAATTTGCAAAAACAGATCAGGGCTTTAACAACTCTTTTGGATTTATAATCATCTTGGAAAGGTAAGGCTATCTCTTTTGACAGTTCGTCTACATAAGATGTGCCTCTCTAACTGTAAATTAAGAACTCTTGTCTTTCGCTCCTCTTACCTCTTTTCTACCAAAGACCTACAAGTGCTCTATCCCTATAATTAGCGCACAAAACATTACTTATCTAATAATTTATATAAAATTAGCCGAAATAAAACTCTACTTTCCTGGTTGTCCATTGGTTGTCCATCCCGTTTTTTATCCATTCCCTGCGCTTTTGAAGTAATTAGTATACCCTACAACAATTGCTTGTCAGATAGGCCATCAACCCAGCAGTTTGGCAAGCAACATTGTAAGGTCTGAACTACCGAGAATTATACACATTTACCACAAGTTTTTAACTTTAAGATTCACATGAATGCATCTATCGGCAATCAAGAAAACAGTCAATCTCAATTTGTTCCTTTTGCTCAATCGCCATTATGGCAACTTCAGCGCGCCTATTTTGAACGAACCAATGTAAAAGCCTGGAGCACAGGCGAAGTACCGCATTATGTTACAAGCAACCCCTACACAGCTAAAGCATATGCTCAGCTTATTTTAGGCTTCTTGCGTGACAATTATACTCCTCAACAACCCAACGCCCCAATATACATTGTAGAACTGGGCACTGGATCGGGACGTTTTTCTTATCGCTTATTGTTGGCACTCGCCCAGCTGGCCGAAACGGTGGCTGATCATATTCCCAAATTTGTATATGTGATGACCGATTTTGTACAGGATACACTCGACTTTTGGGAAACACACCCACGCTTAAAGTCTTTTTTTGAAAGCGGGTTGCTGGACTATGCCCTATTTGACGCAGAAAAAGATACCAGCCTTTATTTACAAAAACGTCAACAAACGATAGCACCAGGAGATTTGTCTCAACCAATAATAACCATTGCCAATTACTTTTTTGATGCTATCCCACAACAGCTTTTTTACATAGATGAGGGGCAAGCTTACCAAGGTTGGACAAAACTGGGGGGTTATAATCCTGAAACTCCCCCTACCAGCAATGAAGCACTCGCGAGTCTAAGCATTCAGTTTGAATACCATGGGTTAGATGAAATTCCTTTTGAGCAACCGTCCCTACAGCAGCTATTTCGCCAGTATAAAAGTCAAATGGAAAACAGTTATTTACTGTTTCCACATATTGGGTTGAATTGTTTACTCAACCTTAAGGCTTTATCGCTCAAAGGTTTGTTTTTGATCACTGCCGACAAAGCAGTGCATGCGCTAGAAAAATGGCAAAACAGGCCTGAACCTCAGTTTGCCAAACACAGCGGGTGTTTTTCGCTTACTGTCAACTATCACGCCCTCAAAGCTCACTGTGGCATATTGGGTGGCCAGGCGCTCTTACCCAAGCAATCTTCTCTTGGTATTACAGTAGGTGCTTTTTTGTATGTGAAAAATCCCGAACGTTATCGTGAAACTTTGCTTAGTTATCAACGCCATGTAAACGAATTTGGCGTTGATGATTTTTTTAGCATCAAAAAGCACATAGAGCAGGACATTGAGTCACTTTCTTTGCGCTCGCTATTTGCTTATTTGCGTTTGGCTCACTACGACCCACGGTTGTTCCGACAGTTTTTGCCTCAATTTCGAGCACTTGCTTCTCAGGCAGATGTCGCCACACAACAAGAGGTAGTTCGGACCATTCAGCGGGTTTGGCGCAATTATTACCCCATTGGCGAAGATGAAGACTTAGCCGCCGAAATAGGGATATTACTTCATGAAATCGATCTCCATGATGAAGCCCTTACTTTTTTCAAATGGTCAGAGAAGATTTTTGGGCCAAAAGAAATCACCCAAGTTTATCAGGCGCTATGTCACTGGGCCTTAGACAAACCAGATGTTTGCCAAAGCATTCTGGAGCAAGTGTTAGTGCATAACCCTACCCAAAGAATCGCACTTCATTTTCTCAAAAAGTTAAAGCATCAAGCATCTTTAGCGAGTAACCAGGTACCAGAATAATTGGCTAGGTAACAATCATATCCCAACCACTTTTAGTAAAAACATTTATTTATCCGAAAAAACACTGTATTAGTATGCCACAAGGAATGCAAAATCAATCAAATGATCAAAGCGGATCACAAAAACAAAACAATCAACAAACAAATAACAAACCTGGAAACTATAAAGCGAAGCAGAAAAAGGTTATCAAGAAGAAGAATAAACCCGTTTTCAAAAAAAATAATAAAGCCCCAATACCAACCAGGCACCCATCTATCAAACCTGGCAAAATCACTAATCCACAACAAGCACAATATGAGCAATTGATGGATTTATTTACTCAAATGGAAACTTTGATGCCAAACGTTTCATTTGATATTTTGCAGGAATATTTGATATTTAACAACCCCAAGGTTCCTGATACAAATGAAATGCTAGATGCAATAACATCTAAAAAGAAGAAGAGCAAAAAAAAGAATGCAACTGTAAACGAAGTAAAAGAAGATATCAAACTCGACAACATCCCTACTCCTCCATTAAATATTCCTCAGGTAAATAAGTCCATCAAGAATAAACCAAGCAATTGGAATCTCGATGGATATGACCAGGAAGACATAGCATTACTCAAATATTTTCTTCAAACTGAATCATTACGCAACAGCAAGAAATACGACCATGGAGACGAAAAGGTAATCCTGGACGATTTTTACCAAAGTGGTAAAGATCAGGAGTATCTTAAAAAAATTAAAAACACAAAACCCAAAGGAGGCTCTCTCACCCCTGACCAAAACCTGCCTCAGGATTACATAACTGACGAAGAATTGGCCCAGCAAATTATGTTGTTTTCAAAATTTGCCTCGCAAAAAGGTAAGCGGCAGGAATCAAAACAAGACATAGAGCTGGGCAACAGTTCACCCAATTTGCTCAATACGCCTATCAATCAAGGCCTCCCCCCAGCAAAAAACCTGCTTGACGACACATTGGATCCCGGAGGTATTATAGCCGATTTAGATGGCGATTTGATGGATAAGCAGTATGACAATTATAGCCAAATCGGTGAGCAAACCATCCAACAGCTCTACCAATCGCTTCAAACAAAAGCTGACTGGCATACCATCGAGCTCGCTGACTCACAACGTAGTACTTTAGGTCGTATGATGGAATTGTTAAACAATCCAGCAGTGGCTGCTACTTGTGGTAATTTTAAGGCTAAAAACTTGCTCAGAAAACTAGTAACCTATGCCAACCCTGAAAAGGAAATCATAGAACCGCTTCAGGAATATGTGAGAGTAGCCAGTACTCAATATCCTTTTAGATTAGAAACTGTAAACAATTTGGAAGATGCCCTTGATGTGGGTAATCGCTTACAGTTGATTCAACAAGCTTTACCTGTTTGGATGATTCATAACAAATTGGATAATGATAATTTCAAAAAATTCAAGGCAAAGGATATCAAAAATCTACACGATTATCGCAAATATGCCAAGCTCCCACCCTTTTTCCAGTCCAGAGAAGATTTTAAAGGTTTCAAAAATCTATCGGTAGACAAAGGAATTACCCCCCTAAGGTTTGAACAAAAAGGTTTGAAAAATAGAATAAGAAACTTTCATCGTTTTGAGTATGATGCACTCATCCAACTGGAAAAAAACTATGAATACCAAGGTAAAGATAAGCCGCTAACCCTCATTTTACACTCCTCGATTGATCACGACGGAGCTTTCACGAATGATGCATACCTTACCCAACTGATCAAGAACAGAGCCTTGCTTACACTTATGATAGAGGGCAAAACGAATTTAGGCGCATTTAGTGGGCTTATCTCTCAGATTGCCAAGAAATATGGACGTAATGGTAAGATAGATCAAGTGATGTTTGCTGGCCATGGTTCGGCCAACTCAATAGAATTGGCAGGTGATATTGAAGAAAACGATAAAATACCAGGCACTAACCAATACAAAGACAATAAATCTATCAAGGAAAGGCAACAAGGAGACATGATTGATTTTAAAAATAATAAAAAGGCCAGCGAAGATTTGTTCAAAGAAGTATTGAAAAATATGAATGTCAACCTAGGTAATAATAAGGACAAATATGCTCGAATCTTATTTAACGCCTGCCTCACCAATGCCACCGAGATCACTCTTAAGCATTGGCACAGTTATTTGCCCAATCCAACAAATGATAAAAGCATAGCAGATGAGAATTCGCTCACATACCTGAGAAATTCAGAAATTTTCAAAGATCTAATAGGGGCAGATTATAATTTAAGCACTGTATTATTCAAGATGAAAGATTGGGTTGCTAAAAATAAAAACCTGGTCCAGCATGTAGAACAACTCGCTCAAGAGAGTAAAGCTAACGATGTAGAAGTAGTTGGTTCGATAGCCGCGCATCAAGCATTGAAGTTATTCGACAACGAAAACAAGCTCACGCTTGAGAGTAAACTTGATCCTTTACTAGTAACCAAAGATAAACTTGAGTATCTGGAACATGGAGCCGAGCCACAAGGAGCGATTATGGCCCTGGCCTATGCCTGGACTCAAATAGACACGAATGATGACCTGAAAAAAGTGGTTGACACCATAGAAAGAGTAGCTGTAAAAACAGATGCAACTCATTGGGGAAAATCAATCATTTATGCACTTATGAGTTTCTTAAAAGAGACTGACACTAAATATAATTTTTATCGCATCAATAGTTTAAGGCAATTAGCATATCAACTCCTGCACTTAAGATTTGACAACACAGGCTCATCTGCGGCTGATATAGCTTCTGCACTTCTATTTGTAAATGGGCACTTAGGTATCAATGCAAATAACTTAAAATTTATTGCCAATAAACTAAAAGCCACGAATATTTGGATAGGTAACCCCTATGTAGCCTTGAGGTTTTATCAGGGCCATATCAATGTAGGAGTAACCTCTATGATTGCTGATTTGATGAATAGCATTAAGCTTGATACGGTGAACCTGGCCTACCTCACCAACCCTTCTAATTTTAACCTGAGTATGGTAAAATCTGAATTACTCAACACAACTTATGGAAATGCTGCTCTCAAAGTAGCATTGGCCCTGTTGCACAAAGGAGTGAATAAAGACATTGCCATCAATTACCTAAAAAACCATCATATAGAAAACAACAAATTTAAACCTGGAGATGAAGTTGAGATAAATGGTATCATTGCAGGGGTAACTACCAAAGAAGCGTTACTGGACTTGATGACTGCTGACAATAAACCCAAGCCAGAGAATGATAAACCATTGGCTGCTCCTCAAAATAATGTGACCCTGGAAGGAGGCAAAGAGCATATGAGAATAACCCCTTATAATAATGTGGCGCTTGTAAATAATCATGCACCCGTATATCGCAAGCCCAATGCTGGCTCAATAAAGCTTTCCAAAGTACTTGCCAAGCAAAAGGTAAATGTGATTGGTCATTCTGGAGAGTTTTATGCCATTCAACACAAACAAGGCGACAAAATGACCACCGCTTTTGTACACTCTGCCTATTTGGACAACATACCCAAACTTGGCTCAGGTAAGATAAAAGCGCTAAATAAAGTTGAGGTAAAAAATGACAAGGCCAAAATAAATGAAGCTGAACAGGATGACGATGTAGCCGAGTTGCCCAACGACATCCCCAACATCCAAAAATTGAACTTAAAAGTAAAAGCAAAAAAACCTATTATGGGCATAGGTTCTCCATTTGCTTATAAGGGTGGTGGTGACATTATTGCAAAAGCTGGAGACACTGTCCATATTATTGGTAAGGTTGATTATGTAAAAAAAGCAGACAGTAAGGTAGGTCAAGACGAAACGCGTAAACTTTTTCTGGTGAATCATGTCATTTTTGAATTTGCAACATTGAAGTACGTCTTCAGAGAAGATTTGTATTAATAATATTACTGTATGGCATACACCCTATCCAGGTGTATGCTATACTCTTTTATGACTTCCCATTCCTTTTATTAGATTCTGCGAAAAATAGGTGTACAGATTTTCTCAAAAGTTTGGTATAACCTCAGCTATCGCACAGAAACTACTTCGCCTCCACAGGTACTGGCCCACGAGATTAACGATTCACTAAATATAACTTATCTAATAATTCACATAAATTTAACAATAAAAACACACTCATTTTCTGGGTGTCCATTGGTTGTCCATCCTGGTTTTTAGCGATCCTGGTGCCTTTCTAAGTTATTACCCTACTCCTCAATACTTGTTTTTGGCAAAAGGCATTGCAACGCACAAATAAGACAAAACTCCAAAAGTATAATTATGCACACACATAGTCACAAGAGCGCTGAGCAAAACGCTCAGCAACCCAACAATCTTATCCAGAAGAAAGAGAAACCAGGAAGTAACGAAGGACAAAAGCCGGCCATCCAGGCCAAGCATAAACCCATTCAGGCCAAACAAAGGCCTATTCAGGCGAAACAAAAAACCATACAAGCCAAACAAAAACCTATACAACGAAGCACTGGCGGAAACGATCTCAAAACGACTATGAGCGCCCAATACGGAGTAGATCTTTCGGGTTTCAAAGAACACCAAAACTCTTCTTTCCCTGATACAATAGGTGCACAAGCCACTATTCAGGGCAAAGACATTCACTATGCTCCAGGGCAATTTACCGAACAAAATCGTAAACATGAGTTGGGGCATGCCATAGATAACACCCTCAATGGTACGCCCAAAGGCGATATTACTGTACAAGGTCATCATATAGATACCTCTCGCGAAGCCGCTGCCGATAAAATCATGAATGCCCCATTGCAAATGAAAGCTTCTTCTGACTCTCAGCAACAAGCAACTTCTGAAGCTGCTTCGTCTATAGTTCAAGGCAAAAGCGCTGAGGTGGTTCAGGCAAAGCTAAGAGTAGGCAGCAAATACTACGATAGATCGTCAGAAGGTACTTTTGAAGCCTTCGATTCTTATGGAAAAGATCCTTACAAAGTTCAATTAAAGCGCTTGCTGGAAGAAGAGGGAACCTATGACTTTAAAAACTGGCAGGAAGTAAAAAAATATATTGATGGTAATGATGCCTTGAAAGATAGAGGTGTTATTGGGAATAGAACCGTCAAACTACCTAAGGAACTTTTCATCTTGGGAGAATGGCATAATGGGAGTCCTAAAGCCGCGCTTGAGCGTGGTATTAACCCTTCTAATTTACTATATGAAAAATCTATGGTAAAAAAGGAAAAGGGTTCTGGCAAAGGCAAGCTCGATCATCAATTGTTACAGGCCATGTTTATCATAACGAAGGTAGGAGATGAGTATCAAAAGCAGGGATCAATTGAAGACGAAACTGCCAGTGTTTTGAACACATTAACGTCGGTTTCTCAAGTACGCAATTTGCAAACCCTGATTAATCAAGGGGCCGACAAAAATGCGATTCTCAACCTGGTCGCAGAATCCTTCAATGCACTTAAAGGGAATATGAAAATTGATGCCCAAAACAGGACTGACCATTTAGGTGGTGGAAAAATGTGGCAAGCCATGAAAGATACCAACTTACACAAAAATCAAGGAGCTGCAACTGATAGCAACTTCAAGACCGTGGGTCAGGACGTAAACGATGTTAGGGATTATTTCTTTGCTAATCAAATCAAGGCAAATCTAAAGCTCCCTATGATTGTTCTCATGGGTGATTTTCACGTAGACGGCGTATTAAAACATCTAAAAAATGCAGGAGTAAAAGTAAAAGGGAGCAATATTTTCAGAGACCTTCCAGAAAATGCTGAGAAATTTGCTGAAAAATTTGGGGAAGTAATCGATGATGATGGTAGTAAGAATAATCTTTATAATGATATGCCTGCCAGCATGAAAGAACCAAAACCTCAGGTCAATAATTCGCAGCAAAAAAACAAGACCATTAATTCTCCATCTATAGCTTCTTTTAGTCTATCGGGTCCCAAAAAGAATAACAAAAGTAAAAAGAAGAAACAGCCGAAAAAGACCAAAAAGAAAAACATCGCTGCCAACAACAATGCTAATAAAGCATTTAAGCCACACAGCACTAACCCATTTGCTTCTGATTGGGTCGATCCATCGCCTAACCAATCGTCTGATAATCCGTTTGATGAACTATTTGATGATTGGAATGATTAGCCATCTCCCAAAAGTCAAAAGAACACCTGACGACAAATTTGGAGATTTTCTTAGCATATAGTCACAAGATGAGTGATGTTGATGATCTTTTCTAAACTCATTTTTCGAGCCCAATATCCCATGGTATTGGGTTTTTCATTGCCCTTGCTCCTTTTCTGCTAAAAACTTACAGGTGCTCTATCTACATAATTAGCCTGCAAAACATCACTTATCTAAGAATTTATATAAAACAAGCCGCCACAACACTTTACTTTCTTAACTGTCCATTGGTTGTCCATCCTGGTTTTTATCCATTCTATGCGTTTTTGAAGTAATTATTATACCCTACAACAATTGCTACCAGATAGGCCATCAACTCAGCAGATTTGTGAGCAACATTGCAAGGTCTGAACTACCGAAAATTATACATTATTTACCACAAGTTTTAAACTCTAAGATTCACATGAATGCATATATAGGTAATCAAGAAAATATTCAATCTCAATTTGTTCCTTTTGCTCAATCACCATTATGGCAGTTACAACGTCAATATTTTAAAAATAATGGTATAAAGGCCTGGAGTACAGGTGAAGTGCCTCACTACGTGACCAACAACCCCTACACTGCCAAAGTATATGCAAATATCATTTTAGGCTTTTTGCGTGACCACCATGCCCCACATATGCCCAACGAACCTGTGTATATTGTAGAACTAGGTACTGGTTCGGGACGCCTTACCTACCACCTTTTGTTGGCTCTTGTACAATTGGCAGAAGCAGCCACAGATCAAATCCCACCTTTTGTGTATGTTATGACCGACTTTGTACAAGCAAATCTCGACTTTTGGGAAATACATCCACGTTTGAAGCCTTTTTTTGAAAGCGGATTACTGGACTATGCGCTCTTCGATGCAGAAAAAGACACCACCATTTATTTACAAAAGCGTCAAAAAACATTGACCCCAAAAAGCGTGTCTCAGCCCGTCATTGCCATTGCCAATTATTTCTTTGATGCCATTCCTCAAGAACTTTTTTATATGGATGAAGGGCAAGCATACCAAACCCTGGTAAACCTGGAAGGCCCTCCCAGCAAGGACATGAAGCAAACAGAAGTACGATATGAATATGAAGCCATAGAAGAGCCACCTTTTGAGCAGCCTTCCTTACGACAGTTGTTTCGCCAATATCAGCAACAAATGGTCAATAGCCATCTATTATTTCCTCATATTGGTATCAATTGCTTGATGAGTATTAAAGCCTTATCGCTCAAAGGCCTCATGCTGGTTACAGCCGACAAGGCCGCTCACCAACTAGAAAAATGGCAAAACCGGCCTGAACCCTATATGGCGCTACATGGGGGATGTTTTTCGCTCACAGCCAACTACCACGCCCTCAAAGAACATTGTCATCTCAAAGGTGGTAAAGCCCTGTTGCCTGGTCAAGCATCGCCAGGTATTACGATAGGAGCTTTTCTCTATGTAAACAAGCCTGAAAATTGCCATGAAACCTTACTCAGTTACCAAACCCACGTTGAAGACTTTGGCACTGATGACTTCTTTAGCATCAAAAAGCACGTTGAGCAAGCAATTCCTGCCATGTCTATCCGCTCAATGTTTGCTTATTTGCGTTTGGCTCACTATGACGTGAAACTGTTTAGACAATTATTACCCCGTTTTTATGAACTGACGGATACCTTCAATGATCAAACCCGACAAGAGGTACTCAAGGCTGTTCAAAAAGTTTGGCGAAACTATTATCCTATGGGGGAGCATTATGACCTTGCAGCCGAAATAGGCTCTTTGCTGCAGGCAATCCAACTTCCTGCCGAGGCCCTCATTTTTTTTCAATGGTCAGAACAAATTCAGGAACCCAACGAGGAGATACAATACCAACAAGCCTTATGTTATCAGGCCATAGGCAACATAGAAACTTGTAAGGCGCTATTGGAGAAAATATTGTCCCACAACCCCAGGCACCAGCCCACTGCGGCCTTGTTGAACAACTTATTGAGGCATTATTAATAATCGCTTACAGCTTTTTGTAATCCTTTTAGTCAGCAACAGATACGCTCAATCTCAACACACAAGTTGAGCAAACTCAGCGACTTGATATATTTTACAAGCTGTCCATTCCTTGTCCATTGTCATTTTTCGCTACTCTGCGGCTTTTTGCCGTACTTTAATGTACATAAACATAAAACAAATAGTAATCATTCCTCATACCTCATCCTATCAATCAGCTTTTTTAACACCCTGAATTCGACAGACAACTACCCTAACCACAAAGCTTAATATATGTATCCGTTAATTCTCAGAAATGCAAAAGGCTGCATAACGTTATCTTAACTAACTGATATTGTTCCAAGTCTATTGGTTTTAATGGTTAGATGGCTAAATGGTTGCGTTACACATCACGGAACAATATAGCCGTACAACCATTTAACCATGGTAATCAAAGCGAAACTCAAAATTTGCGTCACTTCAGTTTAACTAAAAATTAGTATCATTTTTTGGTCATTCGTCGATTTTGTCTAGACTTTGTCTAGATACTTTTTTAGCCCTTCTCTCCCTTTTTTAAGTTATTACAAACATCCTCTCAAAATACCATCCTGCAAAAGTAAGGCATCATCAAGCCCTACTTCACCACAAAGAGTACCATAACCACAATGAATCATTATTTATGCAATCAAAAGTTCAAAACGGAATCGATCAGGAGACCAATCAGGCAAATACGTCTCAAGCCACCGTTCAGAAAAAGGCAAATTCTGGGGCTAAATCTACCAAACAAAGCAGTAAGCCCACCATTCAGGCCAAACAACGACCTATTCAGGCAAAGCAGCGTCCCATTCAAGCCAAACAAAGGCCTATTCAACGTAATACAGGCAGTGGAGGCCCTAGCGGTAATGTCAACGAAGCACAAGTAAAAGCCAATGTGAGCGCCCTCACGGGTACCGACGTAACCGATGCTCAGGTTACGTACAACTCTAGCAAACCCATGCAGCTTAAAGCAGAAGCTACCGCTCAGGGCAATCAGGTACATTTGGCTCCTGGCAAAGAACAACACCTGGGGCACGAACTCACCCACGTGGCCCAACAAAAACAAGGCAGGGTGCAACCCACCATTCAAGCCAATAATGGAGTGGGTATCAACAACGACCCCAAGCTGGAAAAAGAAGCAGACGATATTGGCGCCAAAGCCCACAACATGCAGCATCCAGTGCAGACGAAGCCTATCTCCGGTTCTTCGTCTATCAATACTAGTCAAAGTCAGGCGCAACCCATGCAGCTGAAGTACCTCAATGGTAAAATCAAAGGTACTGAGCTAGTCGGTGTTCATAAATCAGACTACAAAAAGGTAGAAAATAACAAAGGAGTATACCTTTTTAGTGAGCGTCCCACTAAGGTAACGGTAGAAGATGGCACCAAGGCTACCCTGAAGCCAGGGCAAACCATTAAGTATGACCCTGATTATAAAGATAAAACCGGAAAGTATGTAAGGGTGCAGTTTTGGTCGGGAAAAACATTGAAAATTGGCTTTGTAGAAATGGCATACATCACGAGGCACTATACCAAAAAAGAAAAAGAAGAACAAGCCCGCCAAAAAGTGTTGAATGCTAAAGCTCGCCAAAAAGCCTGGGAAGAAGAGCAAAGAAGGTTAGAAGAACAAGAAATGCTACGACTGGAAGCCGAAGAAAGAGAATATGAACACGAAAAAGAAAGTTATCCAGAGCATATTGGACGCAAAGCGAATGTAGGGGTAGAAGTAGAAATGCGAAATATTACGCTCACCAGAGCCGACAAAACCTGGGATGAAGACGGACAAGTTATAAGACTTAGTAAAGGAGGGTACGATGGCAACTGGGTAACTGATCAACATTCGGGTAATGATGCCGTAATTGAATGGAATACCGTACACCCAAGTTTTGGAGGCAGTGACTATGGCGCTGAGTTTCAACAAAAGCTTGAGGATTTCTATCAATTACTCGACAGTAACAGTACAGGCACTCTAGAAGAACTGGCAAACCTGGCCTCGGGAGTTATGGATATTGGAGACATCAGGAGCAAATATAAAGATATAACCTATAGCTTTAACTCAGCCCACCAAACCAATACTCAAGTAAACATGGAAGTTCCACTCTTAAACATTGGTAGAATACCTGAAAACGCTCAGGAACAAGCCATGGATTCGGCCAAGATGTTTTCGGGTAATAACAGTAAATTTGCCAAAGAAGTATTTATACAATCCAGATTGGCTGCAAATAACATCATCTTGCAAGTGATGAAGGATTGGAAAGAATCTGAACATGGCTACTCAGTAGACAAAAAGGACGTAGAAGAAATCACCTCAATTTTCACCATATTTCTTCATTCAGCCATTCATAATGGCATGGGAGGAGGTAAAGATCCTCGTGGAGTATTGTTTAAAAACGGGGCAGGTGATTTAGTACGTACATCTCTTAACTACGGCCAAAAGAAGACTCTTTGGGTTGTTATGCATCAATCAAAAACCGACTATACCGCATTATTAGCCGAAGCCGGGAAAAAAATATACACGCAGGTACACAAGGGACGCGGGGGAAATACAATGGCTGATAAAATAGCACTACGTGTACAAAATCAAGCCTTTAAGGCTTTTTTAACCCACAAAAAATCAACCATTCCAAAATATAGTGAAGGCAATGAACGGCAGAACTACCACAGACTGGTAATGTACAAAAAGCTGGCCCGATGGGGAAATGAATACAAACAGAAAACATATGGCGATGAAGTAAACACCAGATCTCTGGTTAAGAACAGAAATAATGACGAGTTTGAACGAACCAATGAATTAACGGGAGTAGCTACGGGTAAATATTTCGAGCCTACCTCTCACAACTTCAAAGGTAGACATATTTCTGAATCAGTTGATTTTGTACTAGCTGAGATTCGTCGTAATGACAACGACATCAACAAATTGGTAAAGAAAAGAGGTATCTCCGACCAAAAACGAGACGAACTCAAACAACTTATTCAAGGCATCCAAACCCCTATGACATAAAATCACCTTACTTTTACAAACAGGCTGTTTTATCATGGTCATAAGGAGCCTGTTTTTTCTTTTCTGCTTGTTATTGGTCACCAGCTCTTCTATTCAATTGGCACCTCTCCCATCTGTTAATTAACCTCACAAACTTGATTTTAAAAACAATTAACCACATCTTAACCTTTTGTTTACAATACACGTTTCTTACTCTTTCCTTCGCTGGTATTATTTCACTTTAAGGATTACTATATTTTAAGTAATAAGATGCCTACACACCACACGAACGAAGTGCAGCAAGACACTCAGAATAACGGAATTACCCAACGCAAGGAGCAAGCGGGAGACAAAGCCACCAAACAAGGGCAAAAACCGGCCATTCAAGCCAAACAAATCCCCATACAGGCCAAACAAAAGCCTGTACAAGCCAAGCAAGCCCCCATCCAAAGGAATGAATCAAAAGGCGTAGTACAACGCAATGGAGGTGATGACCTAAAAGAAAGAATGAGTTCTCAATACAAAGTAGACCTCTCTGGATACAAAGAGCATCCCAACTCGTCTTTTCCAGCTTCGGTAGGCGCAGAAGCCACTATCCAAGGCAATAACATTCACTATGGGCCTGGAAAATTTACCGAGCAAAACCGTAAACACGAACTGGGACACGCTATTGACAATACGCTCAACGGCACGCCCAAAGGCGACAAGGTAATCAATGGCAAAAACATAGATACCACCCGGGAAGCCGCTGCCGATAAAATCATGAATGCCCCTTTACAGGCCAAAGCGGACCCAGTACAAATGAAAACCGCTTCTGGTAGCTTCTCATCGGGCACTGATCAACCTCTGCAGCTCAAATATGAAATGGGAAAAGCAGTGGATACGCTATACGTGCACAAATCTAACTACAAAGATGTACAGGGGGGTGGAATGTATATCATTAGCAAACGCCCCACTCAGGTAACCGTAAAAGATGGTATTAAAGACACCCTGGAAGCAGGCACTATTGTAGAGTACGACAAAAACTACACAGATGAATCAGGCTTGTACATCCGTGTCAAATATCGTAAAGATGACAGTATAAAAATAGGCTTTGTAGAAGCGGGGTCTATCGAGAGATATTTTACCAAAAAAGAAAAAAGACAGTTACTCAAAGAAAAGAAGCAGGAAGAAAAGCAACGTAAAAAGCGTTTACAAAAGGAGAAAAAGATTCGCACCCAAAAAGAAATTCAGCAAGAAAAAGATGAACTCATCCCACATTTCCGCGACGAATCTAACCTGGGGGTAGAGGTTGAAATGCGTAATATCATCTTGACCAGAAATGATAACAAAGATTGGGATGACGATGGAGAACCTGTAGAGTTAACCAGTGGAGGAAAGGATGGTTCTTGGGTAACTGATCAACAAGCTGGAAATCAGGCAGTGATTGAGTGGAATACCGACCACCCCAAATTCAAGGACAGTAACCAAGGGGTTTCTTTTCAGGAAAAACTAAACAAGCTTAATCAGGTACTGGAATCCAATGGCACTGGTACACTGGATCAGTTAGTAAAGCTTGCGAAGCCTATCATGGATATTGGAGATATCAACCAAAAATATAAGGCAGTTACTTTCGAGAACTTTGCTAACTATGTCACCCAGACCCAGGTGAATATGGAGGTTCCATTTACCAACATTGGAAAAATACCCACAAACAAGGAGCAAGAAAAACACGATTCTGCCAATATGTTTTCGGGTTCTAAAAGTAAAAAACCCAAAGAGGTATTTATTAAGAGTAGGGAATTGGCCAATGCACTCTCTAAACAAATGCTTGAACTTTGGAACAAGAAAAACCCACTTGATACCTACAAAATTAGTCAAATGTGGAATCTCAACTCTACCCTAACTGTATTTTTACATACCGCCATTTTTAATGGATTAGGTGGGGGTAAAGATCCACAAGGGGTATTGTTCAAAACTGGAGCTGGCGACTTGGTACGTACTGGTTTAGACAGCAAACAGAAAAAAGTACTTTGGCATGCGATGAACGAAAACTCAGGCGTAGACTTTTACGAAGAACTGGCCTATAAAGGCTCTGATATATACAAACTTGTCTATCAAAAAGGAAGTAGCTCTACGCAAGAAGAGGATATATACACTAGCATAAAACGCGAAGCTATTTTGGCTTTTAAGGCCGTGAGTCAGCAAGAATTAAATGATTTATACCTGGCTTATAAGAATGAGCGAGGAGGCAAAAAGGGCAAAAAACGAAGAAAAATACTAGAAGAACTTGAAAGAGGATTTCTATCTAATACCCGCTGGGGCGACGAAAAACAACAAGGTGGATATGGAGATCAAATAGACTCTGACTATGTAGAGTTCGACAAATACAAGATAGATACTGTAGCACCAAAAGACAGAAAAGGGTTATCTAATCCATTTAGTATGGTGAAGGATGGAGAATCTAACCTCGAAGCATCAGGGGTAAGTACAGGAAAAGACTTTGGTCTGACCCACCATTCTTACAATGGCAAACACATCAAAGGTGTAGAGATAGCGTATATTTTGGCCGAAATACGTCGTAACGACAACGACCTCAATAAACTGGTAGGTAAACACAGGCCCAAAGTAAAACCTGAAAAACTGAAAGAAATTCAGGAAAAAATCAAGGATATCCAAACACCATTTTAGTCTGGATTTTCTAAAATAAACCAAGCCCAGTCATTTTGATTGGGCTTTATTATTCGATCACCAATAATTCCCTCCCCATTAATAATTTTTACTGCTTCCTGCGTTATCTAATCGTGATCATTAATTAATCTAACAAACTTGATTTTAAAGAAAATTAACCGCATATTAATCTTTAAGTTTGCACACACATATACTTCACTCTATTGTATATTTTTTTAAAATTATAACTTTAGTACCAGATGCCCATTCAGCAGACCAACGAACTACAAAATAATTCGCAGGATACCGGAGTAACTCAACGTAAAGAACAATCCGGATCTAAGACAAGCAGCAAACAGGGTCAAAAATCAGCTATTCAAGCCAAACAAACCCCCATACAGGCCAAGCAAAAGCCAGTGCAAGCCAAGCAAACACCTATTCAACGAAATGAATCGAAAGGTGTGGTGCAACGTAATGGAGGGGATGACCTAAAAGAAAGAATGAGCTCCCAATACAAAGTGGATCTCTCAGGATACAAAGAACACCCCAATTCGTCTTTTCCAGCATCGGTAGGAGCCGATGCCACCATTCAAGGTAATAACATCCACTATGGCCCAGGAAAGTTTACCGAACAAAATCGTAAACATGAGTTTGGCCATGCCATTGACAATGCCAAAAATGGCACTCCCAAAGGTGACAAGGTAATCAATGGCAAAAACATAGATACCACCAGAGAAAAAGCCGCCGAAAAAATTGAAAATACTCCTGTACAAAAAACTGTAGACCCAGTACAAATGAAGTCTTCACAGGGGGGGCTTTCCAGTTTGTTGCCTATTCAAAGAATTACTACACAAGATAGACAAATCAGAGACAAAGCCAACGTGGGGGTAGAAGTGGAATTAAGGAATATCACCGTAACTCGAACCGACAGAAAATGGAATAAAAAAGCGGGATTAGAATTTCTTACTACTGGGGGAGTTGATGGGCAATTTGTAACAGACCAACACCAAGGCAAATCTGCCATTATTGAGTGGGCTTCAGGACACCCACCTTTTTCTCAAACCAATAAAGGAAAAGATCAACAAGACCAGGTAGATAAAATTGTAGAAATTGTAAACAGCAAAACGACTGGAAAACTCACCGAATTGGTTGCTGCTCTTCAACCTCATTTAGATATTGGTAACGTAAAAAATGCTCATACCGATGTAAAATATAAAAGAAACAATGCCAGTGAAACTCAAACTCAGGTAAATGTAGAAATACCATTTGAGAACATTGGTAGGATTCCTGGTGGTAATCAAAAATCAAAAGATGTAGCCAATTTATTTACAGGAAGTGCTAGTAAAAATGCCCGAGATGTATTTGTAAAATCCAGAAAAGCAGCACGCAGATTGGCCAGCCAAATGCTCATCACCTGGAATGGCAACAATGTACATCAATACGGTAATACCGCAAAAAATAGTATCGCCTCATTATTGACCCTATTTTTACATGCGGAAGTAAATGGCGCCACTGGCGGAGGAAAAGATGCCCAGGGAGTTCTATTTAAAACTGGAGCAGGTGACCTAACCCGTCTGGCGTTAAATGCTGATGGTAAAGTTGTATTATGGTATTGTATTCATCGTAACGACAATTTTATTGATGCATTGGTAGACAAAGCTAGAAGTGTTTATAAGGAAGTATATAAAGGTCGAGGAGGAAAACGTGCCATACAAAGCTTAGAAAGTAGGGTAAGAGCACAAGCAGAAGCCAGCTTTAAGGTGGGTCCCCATGATGTAGAAAAGGATATTCGTTGGGAAGATGAACATACGAATGGAGGATATACCGATACAGTAGATGAAGATTGGTATGAGCAGGACAATACTTATATGCGAGAAGATGAAGTGGATGATACTCGAAAATATAAATGGGCTGACACACGCTACCTTAGTGGGGTAAAAACTGGAAAAACTTTTGGTACATCTACGCACTCAAGTAATGACAATACCCGTTCAGAGAAGTATCTGATTGCCGAGGTTAGAAGAAACGACAACGAAATTAACAAATTGGTAAAAATGACTGGTATTAGTCAACAGCAAAGAAATAAATTACACAAGAAAATAAGATCCTTACAAACTCCCATTAGGTAGTTTTGTACGTATTATTTATACAATCAATGCAAGTCTAAAAACTTATTGGGCTTGCATTTTTTATTTCCACAACGTTTCACTCTCCTACTTTTCTATCACATTGCTATAACTCTTTCCCTCTATTTATTCTTCTCAAAAACGCTCTTAAGAATAAATAACCTCGCTATTCTCTTTTCTTCAGGCAACCCTTTTTCTTAAGTCTGCGTGTTGCCCCCACACAACATTTAAAAAAGTACACTCACAAGTTTTGCATGCTACATTTTAGTCAAGTTAATCACAAAACTATTGGCAATGCAAAAATCTATTTCCACAGACAACCAAAATGAGCAAGATGCTCAACAACAATCCCAACCTACAGTACAAGCCAAAGCCCAACAAGGGCAGCAAACCGAGCTTGTAAATACAATGTTTGGCCCCAAGCCTCCTATACAAACCAAGGCTGGCAGGAAAGGCCCCATTCAGGCGAAACAAAAGCCATTACAACGCAACAAAGGAGCTACCAGTCAAGCCAGTCAAATTGCCCAAGCCATGGGGCAGCAATACAACACTGATACCTCTCAGCTGCAGTTTACCCATAACTCTTCTTTCCCAGGTACGGTAGGTGCCGATGCTACCATTCAAGGCAAAAATATTCACTTTGCCCCGGGTAAAGACACAGAGGCTAATATCAAGCATGAGGTAGCCCACGACATTATCAATACCCAGCGTGGCACTCCACCCGCTGCCGAAAAAATGGTAAACGGACAAGCGATTAATGTCTCTGATGAGGCAAAGGCCGATGCCATGATGACTGCTCCTTTGCAGATGAAGGCAAGTGAGGCGGAAAGCACTATGCTAACTACACCAGCCAGTAGTACCTCAAGCAATAATGCCCCTATACAGCGAGTAACTCAAGAACGTGACGCCAGCGCAATTTTAGAACGTCTAAAAGCAATTTATACAGACTTAGAAATTACCGAAGATGTGTTATGGGCAGATCTAGAAAGATATGCAGCTAATGAAGGGCAAGACCTGTCTATGATGGATTTAGGTGATGCTATAGAATTTATGGTTCCTTTTCTATCCACCCACCTTGTAACTCCAGAATTACGAGGTAGAGCCGCTACCACTCTCACTACCACAGCACATCTCAGAAGCCTTGGCTTTAGTGCTCAAGATATTACTCGTATCCAACAGAACCCAAGAGAAATGGCAGCCTACTCGGAACAAATATACCTACATGAACATAGTCCTGTAAACGTAAACCGAAGAAGAAGAAATGCTCATGTGCAACAAACAATCACTCCTTTCCAAGGTGAAGAAAGAGATCACCTTCTTCAACGAATTATGGCTCAGGCAGCCTTAAGTAAACAAGAGTTTGACCAAAAGTTAGGAGATCTTCATCATCAGGTCAGACAATCAGAAATAGAATTTGCTCCGCTCAAGGGCTGGGCCAGGGCTTGGGAAAAAACAGAGGAAAAATATGAGCATAACCCTGGCAAGGTACTCGATGCTTTACGTGGTTCTATTATATTTTCAAATGTAGGACACCTTATACACGCCCGAAAACATATCATTCCTAGTATATTTCGCGTAGTACGCTCTAAAGGTACCATAGGTCAAAGTGGTCCAGAAAATGCTAGTGGATATCAAGATATGAAAGTGAATGTAATGTTGGACAATGGACATATTGCCGAATTGCAACTACACCTTCATAGTATGGTAGAGGCTAAACAACAGGCTGGTGGTCATGGATTGTATCGTTTTATCAGAGCTGGAGATGAAGAAAAAGCCTATCAACCGGAAGATCCTGGCAAAGCCATCCGAAAATTAACTCCTGTACTAGCAACCTTAGAATCAAAGAATATACCTCGGGCAAGGAAGACGAATTACATAGATTTTATAAGAAATCTAATGGATAGAGTAACAGCAGGAGATGCCATTCAGCTTGAGGGTCGAGATCTTGATACTATTAAAGCCATTAGTCGCCTGGTATATCAGAATGCAGCCAAAGAAATTGACAAGGAATTGCAACAAAAACCCAATGTTAATAGAATGGTACAAGGATATAATAACGTCTAAGAATATGAAATTGTCTTGACTTTTTAATAAATCAAAAGTAATTAAATATCTAAATAACAAGCCAACCTCAAATGATATAGAGGTTGGCTTTATTTCATTAGATTTTACAATCATTTTCCCTCTCTATCGAAGTAATAGGTTTAATTAAGGTCAAATATTCAAAAAAGCACAAACTCTATCCAGCTGATAACCAAATCATTAAAAAACTATTCCGCGAAACAGGTAAATAATTTCATTATTTTTTCTTTTAGCCAGGCAACCCTTTTTTCAAAACCTGCGTGCTGCCTCAAACACTCTAAGTTAAGTAAGTACACTAACAAGTTTAGCGGACTATTTTTCACTCAAAAAAAGGAATTAAAATAATGCAACAATCCATCTCTACTGAAAATCAAAACGAGCAAAATGCACAGCAGCAGGCCAAGGCTACGGTGCAAGCTAAAGGCCAACAAAGTTCACAAACGGGGCAGGTAAACACCATGTTTGGCCCCAAGCCTCCTATTCAGACCAAGGCGGGGCGAAAAGGGCCTATTCAGGCCAAACAAAAGCCGATACAGCGTAATACCAAAACCACGCAAAATACGGTACAACGTAATCAAACGGATGATTTGAAAACTACCATGGGCAACCAGTACGGAGTAGATTTGTCAGGTTATACCGAACACAAAGACTCTTCGTTTCCAGGTACAGTGGGCGCTTTGGCCACCATTCAGGGTAAAGACATTCATTATGCCCCAGGGCAGTTTACTCTCCAGAACCGAAAACACGAGTTTGGACACGCCATTGACAATACCTTAAATGGTACCCCTAAAGGTGATATGACCATACAGGGCCAAAACATAGACACCACTCGAGAGGCTGCCGCGGATAAAATTATGAATACACCTCTGCAAAAAAAAGCTAAGGGCAGTCAAGGTGAAATGGTTCAGCCTACTTTTAGTACTGGTGGGTCTATTCAAAGAATTACTCATCGAAGGCTAGGTGAATTGGAAGCAATTCTTCGAGAAAAGTTTCCAGAGGGCTCAAGAAGAGTTAAACCTAACACAATTCAAAAGGCAATCCTTCGTCATGTGGCAGAATCAGGAGACTTACACGATATAGGAGACCTAGATGAAAGGACTGCCTATAGAATCATGAAAGATTTGTTGGAGGCTAAAAACCAAACCAGAAGAGAACGAGCTGAAGAACTTGATAGAGAGTTGGCATCAATAAAAGACCAAAGAAAAGTAGATGCTAGTGGAAAACCTCTCAATGGTAGAGATGAAGAATTATTGCCATTTCCTTCCCCAGAACAGCTCGCGGGTCTTAACCCAGAACAAAGAGCAGCATTACTTAGACAACCTCTAGCAGATGTATTAGAGTTTGCCAAGGTGGCCAAGGTAGAGTTTGACCAGCTAGTAACAGGAGCCGCTTTAGCTTTTAGACATGTAGGGGAAGTAAAAACTGCTCCGGTAAAGGGTATAGAGCGGTCATTGGAGAAAGTAGTCGGAAAATATAAAAACAACCCTGATAAAGTGATTGATGCGGTAAGAGGAACCATTGTATTTGACACGTTACAAGATTTGAGGGCAGGATATGAACACCTGAGACGGACACTCAATGTGGTACAAGTAAAGAATGAGATAGGTACTGGTGGTACATCAAAATATCGTGATACTAAACTAAATATTAGGCTCAGCAGAGAATCTGGTGGTATGATGGCAGAACTTCAGCTACAGTTATCACGATTGAACCAGACTAAAGAAAGAGAAGGCGGACACGAAATCTATGAACTGGCGAGAGCAGATAAAGAAATTACCTATAGAGATAAAGAAGATACAGTGACTGAGGATGGAAGGGTAATCAGAGGTAAAACTGCCCAAGAACAAGCAGATGAAATGAAAGCAGGGCTTGATGTAGTGAAACAAACCATTGCTGCAAAAGCGCCAGGAAGTGCTAAGATTAGAAGAAAAATGGCTGAGTATTATCACGTATTGGATGAAGCAAAAGCACATGCGGATCGTTTTAGCATACCTGTCATGGGAAAAATCCCAGGATATGCGGAGTTGCTTGATGAAATTAGCCAAATTGTATACCATGATGCCAACGTAGAAATTAACGAAAAACTAGAGGAAGATCAGGATGTACAAGGTTTCTTCACAGAGATGAATCAAGAAATTAGAGAGACAACGGCAAAAAATGCCGAACTCAGGGCAGCAAGAGAGAAGGAGTTAGGTGATTACGCCATGGATATCGAGGAAGCGCGCGATAGAGATAAAACGATAAGATTTGGTCATTGGGTCAGACCTTCATCAGTTGTAATTGGTCCCAGAAATGAGGCTTTTGAAGTAATTGATGTACCAGGATATGACAATAATTGTTTGATTTACTCTATTGCAACTGCACTGAGACAAAGAATTACTTATGGGCAAGCCAGAACTTTAAGAGAGCATGGATTGGGAGATACCACCGGGGACTTTTTGGAAAACACGGCTGAGAATGTCAATCAGATCGTTCGTAACTTTGGGATGCAGGCTACCATTCACTGGTGGACATTAGGTCCTAACAATACGATCATACCCGCCGGAAGTGCTCCTTATGGACAAGACCTTGGACATGGTAGACAAATCATACATATTTTAAATGTTGGTCAAAGACACTTTCAGGTATTACGCCGAGTTTAGTATAACAATAGTTTAGCGTACCTTACAGCCTTTAGCCTTTCTTTCTTGGCTGTTGGTTTTTTTCGGCTGTACCAACATTTATTATCAAACAATGTTTGGTAGTTTTAGAAGCATTAAGTCCATAATCTACCGCCGATTAGGGCATATGTTTATATGGTTAATCATTGTAAACCAACACCCGAAGTATGATGCTTTGGGTGTTTTTTTGTAAGCGTATGTTTAAAATTCTCTCTATTTGAAAAAAGCGGGTCAGTTTGCTAAAATAGTGGTCTACCAAAACTACTAAATTATGCAAACTTCATTTGAAGTCTTCACTGACCCACAATGGGAATTTATAAAAAAATATTTACCAACCGAACGTAAACGCAAATATGATTTACGTGAAGTTTTAAATGCCATTTTCTATCTATTACGTAGTGGTGTACAATGACAAAACCTAGGAGAAAGCTATCCTCCCTGGTCTAGTGTCTACTATTATTTCCGCATTTGGAAATCTAATGGTACCCTATAGCTCGCTCAAATATCAAACGGCATCTTAATGAAAACTTGGCTCTCAATGATAGCTTTGCCCCTTATGTTGGAAGAAACACAAATTTCCCCCCAAAGGAATAAAAAGGTCTGATCGCATTACTTTGCGATTATTCTATGATAACAGTCTCCGGGCTAAAACCATAAACTCCCTCACTTGTAATATCAAGAACATAGTGATTTTCACCCCTCAAACCCTCCCCCATTCCGCAACACACTCGGACGAAAGCCAAATATTCAAAAAAGCACAAACTCTATCCAACTGATAATCAAATTATTAAAAAACAATTTAGCGAAACAGGTAAATAATTTCATTATTTTTTCTTTTAGCCAGGCAACCCTTTTTTCAAAACCTGCGTGCTGCCTACAACATATTTAGTTAAGCAAGTACATCAACAAGTTTAACGGACTATTTTTCACTCAATAAAAGGAATTAAAATAATGCAAAAATCTGCTTCGGCTGAAAATCAAAGCGAGCAAAATGCACAACAACAGGTAAAACCTACAGTGCAAGCCAAGAGCCCTCAAACTCAATCAAATGGACAAATAAATACGATGTTTGGCCCCAAACCTCCCATTCAGACTAAAGCGGGAAGGAAAGGACCAGTGCAAGCCAAACAAAGCCCGATACAACGTAACCAAAATAAAAGCAATGACCTGAAAAGTGTGATGGGCAACCAGTATGGTGTAGACTTGTCTGGGTACACCGAACACAAAGACTCTTCGTTTCCTGGCCAAGTAGGTGCCCAGGCCACTATTCAAGGCAAAAATATCCACTACGCACCAGGACAATTTACCCTCCAAAACCGCAAACACGAACTAGGACACGCCATAGACAATACTAAAAATGGTACCCCAAAAGGAGATATGAACGTAGGTGGACACAGTGTAGATACTACCCGTGAAGCCGCTGCGGATAAGATTATGAATGCACCTCTGCAAATGAAAGCCGAGGGAGAAACTACCAGCCAATCTACTCAGGCTAGTAGTACCTCAAGCAATGCACCGATACAAATGCTTCGAAAAACAGACATGCCTGAACTCATTACGCGTATAGAAAGAAGAATAAGAACAACGTTACCAGTAGACGAAGATCAAATTTGGAAAGAGCTAATAAGCCGCGTCATAAGAGATAATACCCATAATTTTCACCATGTAAGTGATTTAGGTTTCGAGGATGCCATAAATCTTGTAACTCCTTATTTATCTACTTACTTTCAAATGGGAAGTACTCGAGGCCGAGCGGTAAGTACCGATACTGCACTTAGCACCTTGCGAGACCTGGGGATGGACGACGAACGTATTAAGCACTTGATGCTGCACCCTGATAAATTGGCCTATTTTGAGGAGGTAATAGGTATGGAAGGATATGATTCAGAGCTTCCCGCAGCAAACACCTTTGTTACCCGCTCAAATGCCAGAGGTTATACCCTACAATCTCACCAACAACAAAACGATGAGAGCTCTGACCATTTTCTCAAAAGGATTGTAGCCAGTGGAGAGTTGGCTTTACCTGGTTTTACAACTAAAATGAATGATGTAGAGCAAAAACTTGTTAGAGCTGGAATTCACGCCCACGCTTATGCGGCTACTCGTAAAAAATATAAAAGAGCAAAGGATAAATACAATCAATATCCTGATGGAGCGCTTGATATCGTAAGAGGTTCTATTGTTTTTAATAGCATAAAAGACCTGATTCATGCCCAATCGATGCTCAGTAGCATGTTTCATGTCATAAAAACCTATGGAAACCTGGGAGATAGCAAAGTAACTTATCAGGACTTTAAAATGCTTGTGAGGCTAGAGGGTGGCCATATTGCTGAAGTACAATTACACTTAAATGCCATGACACAGGCTAAATACGAACAAGGAGGAGAAGAACTTTATAACATTAGCCGACTAAATGACCCCAGAGTACCTGCTGATACTACTTATAAACCAGAGCCAGAGAACAAAGGAAAATCCTTAAGGCAACTACAGACAATTGTCGATCAACTAGAAGCCGTAGACGCAGTTCATTACCAAGAGCATATAGCATTTATCATGGAAATGAGGGATAAAATAGATCGCGATGTAGCAATCACAAAAGGCGACGTTACGGACGAACGCAAAGGGTTCGCTGACGAAATTAGCAGGATAATTTATCAAGGGGCTAAAGATCTGGTGGATGCTCAAACAGAAGCAGGAGACAGAAAAGGACGACACTTTAGCGAACAATTAGGCGCACTTGGCTCAGGTAGTTGGCACCGTCGTAGATAATCTAAAGTAAGCAATATACCTAGTACCATAAAGTTTCCCCTGTTACTTTCGTTTTAAGTAACAGGTTTTTTATTTTATTGGATTTAAGAATCCTCAAACACTACTCCCCCATTCCGCAATACACTTGGCCTAAAGCCAAATTTTTTGAAAAAGCAATGGTTTAGCTGTACAGCGCTCTTTTTAGTTGGTTTGTAATACACCCAAACCTCACAAAAAAGCCCTGTAACAATCAAACCATTAACCCTTGTTTGTTTAGTGCTACCTTGGTGTTTACTGCGGTTGGTTAAACATGTATCGAGCGATTTTCCAAACGCCATCTACCTTTTTACATACAAACAATTCTCGGTTTGCCACGGCAATTGTTTCATTAGTGCCCAGGTCGGTAGAGGTACCACTAGAAGAGGTAATTACATAAGCTAGATCCCCATCTACTACGATTTCTGATATAGTCAAAGTGATGTTGAAATTAAATTGAGCATAGGCAAATTCGTAGGCCCCTACAAGACTAGCCGAACCCGTAAAAGTAGGAACACCTGGTTGCATTAATACACCATCGTCGGTAAATGAATTGACCGCAAGTTGTACATCTGAAGTGTTCAAGGCTGTTTCGTAACTTTTGATCAGACTCTGCAATAGAGTCTGTTCCTGAACCGTGCCCTGAGTGGCGCTTGGAGTCGGATCGCTGTCCGAATTACAAGCAGTTAAAATTAATAATGCAAAAAAGAATATGATGATCTGTTTCATTGTTTTTAAATTTTGTTTGATACGAATTTCCAGAAGTAGTCCCTTTTTCATTTATAAGATTTTTTAAGAGAGAATCTTTAGTTAGTGTAAGGGTTTTCTGGGGGTAGTATAGTACCAAGGTGTAGGTTACTTTAGTTTTAATCGTTGGGCAGTAATATCCACGTGTGGCATATCTCGCAACAAAATTTCCGCTTGCCAGATATTGTGAGATGCATCACTGGTAGATTTTACCCAAACTTTTAAAGCCACTGGCTTTCCGTCAGAAAATAGCAAACCTTTAACGGGGTCAACCTTGGTAACACATAGACCTTGTGCCCAACTGTTTCCAAAAGTAGAATGAAAGTCTAACGAAAGTGTATTGTCTGAGGAGAGCCGAAATATCCAGGTATGTATGACCTGTCCGTTGGTATTTGATTCGCCTTTTACCACATTTTTAGCCAGTGATTTAAACTCAAGATCATAAGGCATTTGACCTAATGGAGTACTTATCGCAGTACCTTGCCATTTACCAACCAACGATTTTAAAAACTGGACGCCATTCGTGCCCAAATTGACGCAAGGAATGGGATTGGGTGTTTTAGAATTGAACCCAAACAGTAGCACCACAACAGTAACCAGCACTTCACTAAAAACTACTATTTTTAGCCATTTTTCCATGTTCTCAATTTTTAATGGTCTTATTTATCAAGAACGTTAGGCAATCTCAATAACGATTTTACCAATCTGCTGACCGCTTTCCATACGTTGGTAGGCCTCAACCACCTGTTCCAAAGAAAAAGTAGAATCGATTTTTAAATGGTAAGTACTATTTTCCAGGTTTCTCACAATATGATCTTTGGCTATATCTAGTGCGGCTGGATTGCCCAATAAATGGTGACCACTGTCAATTCCAGTCAGTTTGAGTGCTTTAAACAACATAGGAAATAGGGGAAGAGCAGTATCACTCTTTGACATGGTACCATAGGAGACAATGGTAGCTCCAAAACCGGCTACTTCAGCAAGTTGAGAGGTAAATGGGCCAGTAATTGGATCAAAGGCAATATCAAATCCTTTACCTGAGGTAGCTTCTAATACCCTCTCTGTCCATTGTTCATCATTGGTAGCTACCACAAAGTCGGCACCTACATCTTTTAAGGCCGCTTCTTTTGCCAGTGTACGACTAGTAGCAATTACTTTTGCCCCATGTGCTTTGGCAATCTGAATGGCTGGAAGGCCTACTGAAGAGCTGGCTGCCGAAATTACCACGGTTTGGTTTGCCCCCTGTTTTAAGCCCCCTGCATTCACAATACCTGCATAAGCAGTACCATAACCCATCCATAGTGCAGCAGCTTCTATCCAGCTCAAACTCGAAGGCTTTTTGATCAAAGCTTTACCTGGAACCACTGCATAATTAGCAATTACCCCATAAGCATTAAATGCCATATTGGGCGTTATAGATACTTCATCGCCTATCTGAAAGTCTTCTATATTATCACCAAGTCTTTCAATGATTCCAGCTCCTTCAAAGCCAATTTTGCCAGGTAGTTCAGGTAAAAACGGGAATTGCCCATACGAAATCATATTTTCTACCCTATTCAGTCCAGCTGCTTTCATTTTTACCAATACTTCGCCTGCTTTAGGTGAAGGAATTTCTTCTTCTACCAAACTGATACCTTTGGGTCCTGTAAATTCTTTTATTCTAGCTACTTTGTTCATCTCGTAATTCTTTTGGTTTATTGATTAGAATTATTTGATACAAAGCTCTTGAAAAGGACACAGGATTACCTATAAGTTTTTTTAAGAAAGAATCTTAAACTATCTTAAGATTCTTGCGAAAAACTTTCTTACAGCGTGGTTTCATCGCTATGAAATGATGCAAATAGAAACTGAAAAACTTTTTATTCTAAGACTGGTTCGCAATTTTTTTGCGAATGGTACTCAAAAATTCTGGGGTTACCCCCAGATAAGAAGCAATCTGAACATTGGAAATACGATTGAAATAATGGGGAGATCGCTTTAGAAAATCAAGGTAACGCCCTTCGGCAGTAGTGCTTATATTTTGTAAAAGCCTTCGTTGTAGGTGGACTATAAAGTGTTCTTTCATTACTCGAAACCTTCGGTTAAACTTTGGATAGTCGTCATACAATCTATATAAGTTGGGTTTATTGATTTGCAGAATGAGTGAATTTTCAAGAGCTTCTACATAAAATTTAGTAGGTTCTCCAGCATGAAAACTACCAATATCACCAATCCAATTATTTTCTATGGCAAACTGAATATTGTGTTCTTTGCCGTTGTCATCTATATAATACATTTTAAAGCAACCTGTTACTACAAAAGTAGCTTCCTGGCAAATATCTCCTTCATGGAGAATAAATTGTCGGCGTTTGATTCTACGTTGTTTGAAAACTTCTTCTAAAATGGCGCATTCTGCATCATTTAGTGGAAGTATATTGTTAAAATAGTCTATAAGAGGGGCTATATTCATTGAAATTCAGAAAAAGGTTTGTCTTTTAGTCGTAGAAATTGTTACTGGTTACTTTGCGCTTGATTAAAGTCCATTGTTTTTGCGCATAGTATGTAGCTATGTATGAAAAAATAGCTAAAAAGCAGGTACAAAAGATTTATAACAAATATATTGAGTAGAACTAGCACAGTTAATGAGGTTTTGTGTGTTTAACTACTACACTCCAAACGCTTCTCCCCCATTCCGCAACACACTCGGACGAAAGCCAAATTTTTTATAAAAAGCATTGGAAAAATTGCCCACTGCCGAATAGCCTGTTTCGTAGGCAATGGTGCTGATGGATTTGTGGGTCGAAAGCATTTGTTCGTAAGCTTTGTCTAATCTCAAATCTATCAAACACTGGATTACACTCGTGCCAAATACCTCTTTGAAGCCTTTTTTGAGGGCAAACTCATTCAGTCCCACTTCGCGGGCAATGCGCTTGATCGACAACTTGTCGTCTAAATGATGCCGCATAAACTCGTATGCACTTTTGACCTTGGCTTTGGAATCAATGGTAGGGTTGGCAAAGGCATGTTGTGCCTGAACTTGTTGTACCATGGCAAACACTAGGTCCGTCATTTTGCTCTCCATAAACAAAGCTCGTAACTGACCAGTATATCCACAGTTTTTCATTTGTAAGATAATCTCTCGTAAGGTTTGAGTCAACGGAATTCCTTTACCCGATAATGAGTAAGCTTGTTGTTGCTCAATGGCTTGGGTCAATTGGTTAAGTTCTTCGAAATTGGGTAGAAACGAGTCTAAAAAATCTTCGGGAGTCATGCGAAAACCAAAACTCTCGTAATCGGTATTTTCTTTAAACTGTAGCTGACAATAATCGGCAGGCACATATTTGAGATAAAAACATTGTGGAAGGGCTATAAAAGATTGTCGACTTTCGAATTTGGTAGTTTTAGAAATACCCTTCAGCTGAAAATGAAACTGTAGCCAGTTTGTGTTAATACTTTTTTCCAGTAATACATCACCTTTTACCTGTAGGGTAGAGTTATACACCGTAAACTCATTTACCTGGTGTTGTTTTCGAATTCCTTTGAAACCTTCCAACGCTCCTTTTACCTGATACAACTCCTGTACCTGAGTCCATTGACTGCCCAAGCGATCTATTTGTGAATTACCCTGCCACTGATTCATAACGAAACTCCTTTTTTAATAACTCTTACTGCCGATTTGCTAAGCGCTTGCCTCTAAATTCCGACAAATTGCCTCTCGCAAACCAACCAAAACCAATTAAATATATGAAATTATTCTTACTTATGCTGATCTGGGGAGCATTCATTGTACTATTTGGCCACCCACTTCAAGCCCAGGATTTATCTATTGCAAAGACTACCTCTCCTATAAAAGTAGATGGAGTAATGGATGAAACTGCCTGGGCCAAGGCTGCCGTTACCGATCAGTTTCATCAATATTTTCCCAGCGATTCTATTGCCGCCAAAGCTCAAACCGAAGTACGGCTGGTATACGACGATAAATACATTTATGTACTTGCCAAAATGCATAATCTTGGTCCCCGAAAATACGTAACTCCCTCGCTTCGTCGCGACTTTAGGGGAGAAGCCAACGACGTATTTACTGTGGTATTGGATACTTATGCCGATCGTAACAATGCTTTCATGTTTGGGGTCAACCCATTTGGAGTACAGCGCGAAGGCCTTATTGCCAATGGCGGAGCCGTCATTCGTTTCGATACCTTTTCCATCAGTTGGGATAGCAAGTGGTATTCGGCTACCAAAATTTATCCTGATTATTGGATTGCCGAAATGGCCATTCCTTTCAGCAGCGTTCGTTTCAAAGCTGATAATGACCAATGGTTGGTCAATTTTTACCGCTTCGATAGTGAATATGCCGAACAATCTACCTGGGCACCCATTCCTCAAAACCAGTTGATTATCAACCTTGCTTTTTCCAAAAAACTACAATGGGACCAGGCACCTCGTAACAAAGGCGCCAACATGGTAGTGATTCCTTATGTAGCGGCAGGTAGTACCAAAAATTTTGAGCCTAATTTGGCGAACGATAACAATGTAAACGCAGGACTGGATGCCAAAATAGGACTTAGTACTGCGCTCAATTTAGATCTTACTGTAAATCCTGATTTCTCTCAGGTAGAAGTAGATCAGCAAGTCACCAACTTGGATCGTTTTGAGATATTTTTTCCCGAAAAAAGGCAGTTTTTTCAAGAAAATGCGGATCTCTTTGCCAATTTTGGTCTGGCAGGAACCCGTCCCTTTTTCTCTCGCAGAATTGGCGTAGTAAGAGATGCGAGCACTGGGCAAAACCTCCAAAATCCGATTTATTTTGGGGCTCGCCTAAGCGGGAAGTTGAACCCAGGCTTAAGAATTGGGGTACTTTCTATGCAAGCTGGCGAAGATGCTTCGGTCAATTTGCCCTCGACCAATTATACCGTTACAGCCCTCCAGCAACGCATTGCTCAGCGGTCGTTTGTAAGCCTGATCTTGGTCAATAAACAAGCTTTTCAGGATTCTATTGCGGGTAGTTTCGATGTAAGCCCCAACCAGTTTAACCGAATGATTGGCCTCGATGTAAACCTGGCCACCAAAAACAATGTATGGAACAGCAAGTTTTTTTACCATCGTTCTTTCGATGATTTAGGCCTGGACTCAAGCTTTGCGGCTGGAGGTTATATTATTTACAACACCCGACGCTGGGTAGTAGATGTTACCGCCCAAAACATTGGTAATCATTACAATCCTGCGGTAGGTTTTGTGCGCAGGCGAGATATTGTACAAGCCACCCCTCAGATTTGGTACAATCGCTACCCTACTGGAGGGCTTATCCAACGCCATGGCCCTGGCATAAGTGGCGACGTAGTGGCCAATCCAGCCTTGGCGCTTCTCGACTGGAACACCTCGCTTAATTATCGCATTGCCTTTCGTAATACGGCTCTGCTGAACTTCAGTGCTCGGCGCAGTTTTATACAACTTCGCTTTCCCTTTGACCCCAGCGGCACAGGCGGGTTACCATTGGAAACAGGTACCAATTACCTAAACAACCAGCTCGTTGCCAGCTTTAGAAGTGATGCCCGAAAACGATTTTTCTTTAACCTGAGTAGCCAAATAGGTGAATATTTCAACGGGGAACGCTATCAGTTGGGTGGGGAACTCACCTACCGTTTTCAGCCTTGGGGATTTGTAAGTCTCAATTTTAACTACAATCATATTCAATTGCCCCAACCCTACCAAAGTGCCGATTTGTCGTTGGTGGGCACTCGAATCGACCTCACTTTTACCAAAAATCTTTTCTGGACCACTTTTGTGCAATACAATGGCCAGATCAACAACCTCAATATCAACTCTCGTTTGCAGTGGCGTTTCAAGCCCGTGTCTGACCTGTTTTTGGTATACACCGATAACTACTTTGCTGATGATCAAAATCAAAACGGCGACTTTGTACTACTACAAGTGCGTCAACCTAAACTAAGAGCAATAGTGTTCAAACTTACTTATTGGTTAAACCTATAATGAGTATCCATTGACCAGTCTATGCTTTTTTGGTCATTTTAATCGCTAGTATTAAATATAACTATAACAATTCAACATATAATTATACCAATAAATAAAATCTCAACTAACAAAAGGCTAACAACACACTTAAGTACAGATGCTCGCATTATTGCTATCCTGGTTGTAAAAGATAATTAACATCACTAACACAACCATACACTTAGATATATGCTTTCATTCACTCAAAAAGGAAACGACCAAGAAATAAATCCATCAGCCCAATCGCAAGAAGCAGTACAAAAGAAAGATAATGCAGGATCGAAACAAGGACAAAAACCAGCCATTCAGGCCAAGCAACAAACGATTCAAGCTAAACAACGCCCCATACAAGCCAAACAGAAACCAGTTCAGGCAAAGCAAAGCCCTGTTCAAAGAAATACTAAAAGTAAAGGTGGCAATGAGAATACAAGCGAAGCACAAATAAAGGCCAATGTAAGCGCCCTGATGGGTACCGATGTAAGCGATGCCAAGGTACATTACAATTCCAACAAACCTGCTCAATTAAAAGCAGAGGCCACTGCTCAAGGAAAAGAGGTCCATTTAGCTCCAGGAAAAGAACAGCACCTTGGCCATGAACTTACCCACGTAGCTCAACAGCAGCAAGGGCGCGTAGAGCCCACCGTACAGGCCAACAATGGTGCTGTGAATATAAATGATGACCCTAAACTAGAAAAAGAAGCAGATGATATTGGCGCCAAAGCCCAAAGTAATGAGCCTATTCAGGCAAAAGGTTTTATCAGCAATAGTCAAGGAAACAGTAACTCAGGACAAACACCTATTCAGGCAGCAGGTTGGAAAAGAGGAGCCGATACCTGGGAGCTGATAGACAACCTGGGCCAAAAAGAAGTTGGACCTTCGCCTGATGCAATGCTGGACAGTACCACCGAAGGCCAGGTATATGATGATGTATCTGAAACAATTTACAAAGATCAGGAAGACTACCAGTTTTTTAAAGTAGCACTGTTTGGGTTATCTGAAAATAAGCGCGCAGGAAAATTGATCATTTCAGAGCAGGATTATAACCAACAATCACACGAAGGTTTTGCCAATGCTATGGTACGGGCAATTGCGGCATTGATTACCAAACCTCTGGGGCAACAACTGGTAAAACAGCTCATCAATGCTCCCAAAACCACCCGCATAGTTCCAGGCAAAGATCCATTGACAGGCCCCGAATGGCAGGCAAGAGACGAAGAGTCAGGCCCCTCTGGTACTCGTTGGGGTATTGCCAATCTTCTCACGACCGATAAAGCCGATACGGTGGTGTTTATGCCTCCGAATTATACCGATAGTGACTTTACCATGTATGGAACTAACTTCCAGGAAATAGCCTCTCCTGAATACATTACACTCGGACACGAGCTCATCCATGCGTATCATTTAACAAATGGTACTGGGTATGGCGGCCATGTAGAGTCCTCGCTGCATCAAGAATATGACAACAAAGAAGAACAGGAAACCATCCAAACAGGTGATATTACCGAAAACTTGTTAAGAGAGGAACAAGGTCTGGCACAACGTTTTGGCCACGACTCGGTAGCTGGGCACCTGGAGGTATTACCCAAACAACACAGTAACCTCGCGCATCTGGAAGCTTTGGTACAGGCCAGTAATGTCAATAAAGCTACACTATTGGGTCAAAACCCAAGCATAGTAACAGATAAAATTATAGGAGACCAATCTGATGCACTTGCTCGTCATCTTGCTTCTCAAAACCTCAACACTTTACGCGACATTGCCAATGAACAAGATTGGCAACAAATCTTCAACAGAGATCCACAGGTATTAGGCGCCGTTTTGGATGCATTGGATATTGCTCATACAGGTAGCTTGACTTCACAAAATAACACAAATCCATTGGGTAATTTCATTACCAACCAACCAGGATTTGAAGACTTTATGAAGGATGTTTCTACGAATCATCAAAACGTAAACATCGATGATATGATGACCCTTGGGCACCAACAAATACTGACTCAGTACCCCTTTTTGAAAGGTAAATTGTTCGAACACAATGTTTCATCAGGGTTATCATCTGATAATGTAGAGCAGGGAATCGCTGATTTGATGACCAACCAGGGTGGTGCTCCCATTGGTAATATTTTACTTAGCCGAAAACCTCAATTTGTGGTAGAAACCCTCCTCAAAAAAAATCTCTTGCCTGTTCCTCTCATTGCTCCTCTTATGGGCAACTTTAGTTTGAGCCAAGTACCATTACCAAAAAAAATGAAAATGCCTGGTTACTACATGCGTAGAATCACCACACAAGAGGCTACCCTGGAGAAAGAACAAGCGTTGACCCAAATTGCTGTATCTTGCAACAATATGCCACTTCAAACCCTTAAAACACTCAATAATAAAATAGGAGACTTAGTGGCTGGGCAATGGCTGATTGCCCAAAAATCGTAGTTATTTATCTATCTTGTCTTATGATCTCAAACATGATTTTTCCACAAGAACTGATTAAAACCTTGTATGCGATTTTGAATTTTGATTAAAACTAGTTTTAGCCATCAATGCCTCTAGAGTCTCGAGACTTTACAAAAGCATTGGTATCATCCAATAAATGTCTACATAATGCCCGGTAAATATTTACCGGGCATTTTTACTTCAGTTGTATCCTGCTTACCTGTCATTTTCACACCCACTTTATGCATTCATTTTAGCAAGGCCCTGCATCTCTCAACTTATAAAATAAGCCCGTCTAACACACTTCTAACAATGCTGTAAATTACAAATACCTGCATACAGGCTCCTCTGGTTGCAAAACATTCTTAAAGCATTTAATACAACCATAAAATACTCGAGTATGCTTTCATTCACTCAAAAAGGAAACGACCAAGAAATAAATCCATCAGCCCAATCGCAAGAAGCAGTACAAAAGAAAGATAATGTAGGATCGAAACAAGGACAAAAACCAGCCATTCAGGCCAAGCAACAAACGATTCAAGCTAAACAACTCCCCATACAAGCAAAGCACAAACCAATTCAGGCAAAGCAAAGCCCTATTCAGCGAAATAGTTCCAAGGGGGTGGTACAACGAAATAGCCCACAAGGGGATGATTTGAAGCAAAGAATGAGTGCCCAGTACAAAGTAGACCTATCGGAATACAAGGAGCATCCCAATTCATCTTTTCCGGGTACAGTAGGAGCCGATGCCACCATTCAAGGCAAAAACATTCACTATGGGCCAGGAAAATTTACCGAAGAAAATCGTAAACATGAGTTTGGTCATGCCATCGACAACGCCAAAAATGGCACCCCAAAAGGTGACAAAGTAATCAATGGAAAAAACATAGATACTACACGAGAAGCCGCAGCTGATAAAATCATGAATACGCCAGTACAAGCCAAGGTAGGCGAAGGAGAACAAACCATTCAGCAAAAAGCTGCGCACTCAGGCGATGGAAATCAGCCCTTACAAACCTTGAGCAGAATTGGTGACATGCCTAAGGTTTTTGAGGCACTGAATAAAAAGAACCCCAAGGCAAACCTTACAGTAGACAAAGATTTAGAAAAATATTGGGGTTTGCTCGTAAAGCACCAACACACCCATAACATAGCCAATATGGAGGCTATTAGCGTAGATGATGCGGTGAACATCTTGACGCCCACTGCGATGCAAGAAGGTAGAAGCCTTGCAGTACGAAGCAAGAGAGTAGATCAAAGCATTAAAAGATCACAATCTTTGAACAGGCGAGACGAATCCAATAACATCCAAAATGGTGGAATAGAACAAGGGGATATTTCTTTGTTGAACACCGAACAACGAGGAAGAGTGAATACTTTGGTCAGAAACCAAATGATCGATGAATCTATAGATAGCATGCTTCAAAGAGCCGATGCCAGTCTCAAAGAGTTTAGTGACAAGATGGAAGCTGCTTCTAAAAAAATTCAAACCAAGCTGGCAGGCGATTATCAAGTGGCGGGGCTTAAAGGGCGAGACAGAATCAAACAAAAAACCGATCTGAAGTACAATTATGACCCTAACCGGGTAATTGATGTAGTAAGGGGAACTTTTACCTTTAAAACTGCGCAAGACTTAGCCGACGGGGCCAAGATATTGATTGGAGATTTTAAAATTGCCCAACAGAAAAACGACATTGGACGCCAATCTGATACGGGTTACCGTGATATGAAACTTAATGTAAGACTTAGTACTGGATTTATGGGAGAAATTCAGCTTCAGCTAAAAGCACTGAATGATGCCAAAACCGCGGGAGGTGGTCATGCGCTCTACAAGCTTATAAGGGATGCATCTGAGGGGCGTGATACCGTGTTTGACAACGACGAAAAGGGGCACGAAAAAGCTGAAGATATGAAAACTAAGCTAGACCAGGTAAAAGCCACCCTTGATCAAAAAGCCCAAAGCGATGATGCCATTACCCAGGAACAAGCCAACGAATATAAGACCTTTTTGGATAGAAAGAAAGGAGAAATAGGTAAAGGAGCAACCGTAAAAGTAAGTGCCGATGAACTAGAAACCCTCAAAGCTATTAGCCGCCAGGTATACGAAAACGCCAACAAACAAGTAGATAGCGACCTCAAAAACCAAGGAGTGGCTCGAGAGTTTTTCACTACGCTAAACCAGCATATTGATGATCAGAAAGCTAGAAAAGCAGAAAAATCTGTAAAAATCAATGCCCCAAAAAATGTTAAAAAAGGCAGTGGCTACAAGCGTTGGTTTGGCAATGGCGATCGGGTAGGTTATGGTAATCGACGTTTTAGAGTGACCGATGTATCGGGCCATGGCAACAACTGCCTCATTCACGCTATTGCAGAAGCTTTAGGGGTACATTATTCAGAGGCTGGTGCCCAAATTTTGAGAAGAGGCATAGGTATCAATCATAACAACTTCCTGGAAAACAACAATGACATTGTAAATAACATTACCACCAATTTGGGACATCGGGTACGCATTAACTGGTGGACTCAGGATGGCAATGGTAACATCACTCCTGCTGGACATGCTACTTATGGAAATGGAGCAGCCCACGCCCCTATCAATATAGTCAATGTGAGCGATAACCACTTTCAGACCCTCAACGAGATCCAACTTGCCAACAATAATGCAAATTAATCACCAAAATTTTATGAAAGACAAAAACCATCAGATACTTAAAGCTGATGGTTTTTTGTTTCATTTTCTGTGTGCACTTTCTACGCAATGCCTGATCCACCAACTTTATATCAATTCTTAAAGAAGATTAGCTTGATTAATATAAACAAATCCATAATTAGTAGTACTTAACATAGAAAAAAGTGTTTTTCAAGATTTTTCCTCTACCCAATCTAGTACAAATCCCTAGTCCCCATCCTTTATCTCCTTGACAAATAATTAAGATAACTAACAACGTTTCAGTATATGCATCAAATCCAAAGAGGGAGCGATCAGGAGACAAATAATTCTTCTGAATCGCAAGGGATTGTACAGAAAAAACAATCTGGTTCAAAATCAGGACAAAAACCAGCGATTCAAGCCAAGCAAATACCAGTACAGGCAAAACAAAAACCAGTACAAGCCAAACAAAAACCTATACAAGCCAAGCAGGCGCCAATTCAAAGAAATGGGCAAACAAGTACTATACAACGCAATGGTGAAGGGGGTAACGATCTAAAAGAAAGAATGAGTGCTCAGTACAAAGTAGATTTATCAGGATACAAGGAGCATAAAGACTCTTCTTTTCCAGCTTCAGTAGGTGCTTCTGCCACCATTCAGGGGAAAGACATTCATTATGGCCCTGGACAGTTCACCGAAGCAAATCGTAAGCATGAATTTGGGCATGCCATTGACAACACGCTCAATGGAACCCCAAAAGGCGACACTACCATTCAAGGTCACAACATAGATACCACCCGTGAAGCTGCCGCCGATAAAATTATGAACACTCCTGTGCAAGCCAAAGCGGAAGCTGTTCAAATGAAACAAAGCTCAGTAGGTCTCTCGAGCCAACAACCCATCCAAAGAACCACAAAAAGGCAACAAATTAGAGACCAAGCCAATGTGGGGGTAGAAGTAGAATTAAGAAACATTACCATTAGTCGTGCCGATAGGGAATGGGACGAAGACCGAGGCTTAGAAGAACTCACTGAAGGTGGCACAGACGGAGTTTTCGTAACAGATCAACACCAGGGAAAATCAGCCATTATTGAGTGGGCCTCTGGACACCCGCCCTTCTCTGAAACCCACAAAGGCAAAGATCAACAAAAGCAACTCGATAACATCATGAAAGCCTTAGACAGTAAGCCTTCGGGTAAATTACCTGAATTAATAGAGACACTGAATGATCACATAGATGTGGGGAACGTAATAGATGATCATGAAAATGTGAAATTTAGGAGAAATGCGGCTGGAGATCTTCAAACCCAGGTAAACCTGGAAATTCCTTTTGAAAATATTGGTAGAGTACCCGCTGATGCACACAAGGAGCGAGATACAGCCAATTTGTTCAGTGGTGATAAAAGTAGGCTGGCTAAAGAAGTATTTATAAGCTCACGGGTAGCAGCCCAAAGTGTCGCGGGTCAAATGCTCACTGCCTGGAATACTAATCATGTTGCCAATCAATTTACCAATGAAGCTAAATTCAGTCTGGCTTCTTTATTTACCGTGTTTCTACACTCCGAAATAAACGATGCTACTGGTGGTGAGAAAGATGCTCAAGGGGTATTATTTAAAACAGGAGCTGGAGACTTGGTACGCACCGCATTAAAAGACGATGCAAAGCAAGTACTCTGGTACTGCATGCATCGCAACGATAACTTTATCACGCAACTATCTACTAAAGCGAAAGCCATTTATGCAGAGGTTTACCGAGGAAGAGGTGGTGATGCTGCCGTGCAAGAATTGGAAACACAAGTAGAAAGACAAGCCAGACGGAGTTTCCAAGTAGCTGCTGCTGACGAAATTAAGCGTTTGAGGTGGGGAAATGAACATGGTGGAGGAGCTTATGGTAATACAGTAGATGAGGATTGGTTTGAGCAAGAGGGTGCATACGTAAGAGAAGCGGCATACGATGAAAGCAAAAACCCTGAATGGGTTGATTCTCGTCACTTGACTGGGGTAAAAACGGGTAAAACGTTTGATGTATCTGAATACTTGAGTGATGATGGTAGCAAATCTGCCAAATATATGATAGCAGAAGTCCGACGAAATGATAATGACATTAATGAGTTGGTAAAAATGGCTGGAATTGATGCCAGAACACGAAACAAATTAGCTACCAAGATAAAAGGTGTCCAAACGCCTATCAAGTTGTAATTGAGTTTTTCAAATAATTTTCAGTACCCAAGGTTGTCGTTGTTTTTGACAACCCTGGGTATTATTTTACTCCTTGTACAGCTCACTATCATTGGGATGAAAAGCAAACCAGGCAAAGGCAAAATGGTTGCCATAACGCACTCTGCGTAGTTTTTTGCCTTGATGTTTCCCCGCAATACACCGCCCGGTAATGTCCCAGGTTGAACCAGTTTGCTCATCTACAAAACCCTTTTTCGTCTTCTTGAAAGCAAGTACTTTTCCATTTACTTTAGCATCAAACACTGTGGTAGTGCCTATATTTTTCGATGCGCGTATGTCTTGTTTGTCCAAAATAGAGCGGGTACCATATTGGTGGAAAATCACCAGGTTTTTACGCTTAAATTTGTCATTAATCACCCCCCGTTTTTGAATAATTTTTAAGGGATAGATTTTGTATTTACCCTGAAAATAAATGTCAATTACCCGTTCCATTGCAGGCAAGCGGCTATCCACTTTACCTTTAAACAAGCGAGGCTGCACGCTGGAATCATACCCCTTGTAGTAGTTTTTGCCATAGCGTTTTTTCATTTTCTCAAATCCAGTATCGGTCGATAGCACCAGGCCTTTGGGGTAAGTCTTAAAAAATTCTTTTAGTGAAATAATCTGGGCATCTAGTTGGGTTAGCTTGGCACCAGCCAACTTTCCTACCACAGCTTCGCCCACAATTTGTTGCCACCAGGTTTGGGTTTGGCGATCCCACATCACCATATCACTTTTGCGCAACATACCCGAAACCCCAAAATCCAGCACATATTTTTTACCCTTATAAGTCAAGCGCCGATCAAAAATAATAGCTGCGTTACATAATGGACAATAAGTAGCCGTTACAGGCACCTCTCCTATTTTATCATTCACAATCTCGTGATAAGTAAGTACATTTAACGGATAAGCTTTGGCTATGCCATCCACCTCCAGGGCAATTACAGGTTCGTGTTCAAAGTAATTTTGTAAAGCTTGTTTTTGGTCAAAAAACCTGGGGCGATCAATGGGAGGAATGCCATCACGAGGCAACAAAGCTTTGAATTCTTCCAGAGGTACGTTGTGGATGGTCGTATCGGTTTTCCAGCGTTTGTCCAGTTTATCGGGGTTTTGCACTTGAGCCAAACTGGGGAAAACGGCAAACAATGATAAAGTCAATAAGCAAAAGGGTAGTAATTTTTTCATCAATAAGTAGATTAGATGGAACTTTTATTTTGGGCAAAACAGTAGGAATAGCTGATTAGTTCCGGTCAGTTTTCCTACCTACCATACTTTACCCTTAGGCAAATCTATCCTTCGATTTTAGAGTACTTACTATTCAAATTATCATTTCTGGTATCCACCCTGCACTTCTTCATATTGACCCTCGATATTTTAGTATTCACCCATCTCAAAGGCTTTTACCGAAAACAAGGCGTAGCAATAAGTGTAAATCTTTCAATTAAAATAATACTCATATGAACACTTTAAACCTTTTTTCTGGATTATTTTCATCTTTTTCAGGGTCCAAAGCCCTCACAACTTTAGCTTTTATATTTTGTCTCTGTTGCTTTCAAACCCAAGCCAAAGCAAGTGGCCAACTAACTGAAGCTACTTCATCCGCTGCTTTTGCTCACTTGGAGGCCAATGCCCTTCAAATTGTACAGGTTGATGGTAGAACTTACCAAATCGATGTTCCTTACCGCTATTTTAGTATTTCAAGAAGACGCTGGTTAAAAATGGAAATTTCGTTTTTCGTAACTGTATACAGTGAGCGACTTAATTATAATCGTATTCGGCAAGAAATAAAAGGCCTCTTCAAAACAGCTTCTATTGGGAGCCTTGCCAAAGCGCTTATTAGTGGGCGCAAAGCAGGAATTACCTCATTCAAAGTAGCTGTAGCCAAATTCCTTATACAGAAACTAGGAGAATATATTAGTTTGAGGGTGAAAATTTACCGAAGATAATCTTCATTAACAGGCGTCCTCTATTACCTCAAAGGCCATTTCTTCCTATTGAAATGGCCTTTATCTGTGGCTTATCATTTGACTATCCAAAGTGTTGGCTTATATTAAGGCATTATTATATTTATTATATACCATTAGGAATTCCCATTCCTTTTATTTTATATTTGCCGCAAATAAACTCATCATTTACAAAATATATTTGTAATGAATTTTATAAATCAAACATATCTCCCACTTTCCTGCCCAACAATACAGGAAACACCCATAGTGTTCAACACTATGCCTACTCAGTTCAATACCCCTGCAACCACTGCCTCTACCCATCACCATTCTCATCATTTGGCGCATCATCATTGCCATTAATTTTTTTTAGTTTACCCTCTCCTACTCCATCAGGTAAACTAAACAATTCCATCTAATTTTTTCTTATTGTTTTCTGACCACGCATCAACACTTTGTAATGAAGCGTTCAGTCCTTTGTGTTTAAGGTTAGCCTATGCACTTTAGGGTTGCCAAAGTCAGGATATTATTCATTTTAGAAACTATCATTCAAAACTCATAACCAATATTGCTCTCATGGAGACAAAAATCAAAATTGCGATTCAAAAATCCGGAAGATTGTACGAAGATTCGGTAGCCTTACTCAAAGAATGTGGTATTCGCTTCAGTGCTTATGGTAGTCGTTTGAAGGCCGAAGCCCGAAATTTCCCTGCCGAAATCTTGTTTTTAAGAGTTTCTGACATACCTGCTTATGTAGAAGATGGCATAGTAGACATTGGCATTATTGGCGAAAATGTACACATTGAGAAAAACAAAGCCATCAATGTAATAGATTATTTAGGTTTCTCGAAGTGTCGGGTTTCACTAGCCGTAAAACGAGAACTGGAATACGAAGGCCTGAGTTATTTTGAGGGCAAAAGAGTAGCTACTTCTTACCCACACACTCTTAAAACTTTCTTTGCCGAAAAAAATATCAATGTAGATGTACACTTGATTAGTGGCTCAGTAGAGATTGCTCCCAGCATTGGGTTGGCCGATGCGGTATGCGACATTGTAAGTACCGGGAGTACTTTGTTGAGCAATGGACTAAAAGAAGTAGAAACCATCCTGAAGTCACAAGCGGTTTTGGTAGCCAACCAAGGGCTTAGTGCTGAGAAACAGGCCTTGCTTGACAAACTCATGTTTCGTATCAAGGCTTATAAAAAGGCTAAAAACACCAAATATATTCTTTTAAATGCCCCTAATGATAAATTAGATGATATTGTAGGAATCATCCCGGGAATGAAAAGCCCAACGATTTTACCTTTAGCTAAAGAAGGCTGGAGTTCGGTACATTCGGTGATCGATGAAGATGATTTTTGGAACATTATCGACCAACTGCAGGAAAAAGGTGCTGGCGGCATTTTGATTGTTCCTATTGAGAAAATGATTGTATAAAAAAATCCTCGGTCGACAGTCGACGGTGGACTGTCGACTGTGAACAATAGACTAAAACGACATGAAAAACATTATTATAAATCCGCCCCAAAGCGAATGGAAAAACATTGGCAAACGGGCCGTTATTGAAGCTGACGTCATTGAAACACAGGTACAGGCCATTTTGGACAAAGTAGCCCAGGAAGGCGACCAGGCACTGTATTATTTCAATGAAAAATTTGACCAAAGTAAAATAGATCAGTTGGCGGTAAGTGCTGCTGAAGTAGATGCTGCTGAGCAAATGTTGGAAGATTCGCTCAAACAAGCCATCCAACAGGCTTACCAAAACATTCGCACTTTTCACGAAGCCCAAAAAGAACCCCTGAAAAAGGTAGAAACTGTAGATGGAGTAACTTGCTGGCGCAAAAGTGTGGCTATAGAGAAAGTAGGCTTATATATACCAGGAGGTACTGCGCCACTTTTTTCTACGGTATTGATGTTGGGTGCACCCGCTAAAATTGCAGGTTGTAAAGAAATTGTACTTTGCTCTCCTCCTAACAAGGAAGGTAGCATCCACCCTGCCATATTATATGCTGCCAAAATAGTAGGCATTGAGCAAATCTATAAAGTAGGCGGTGCTCAAGCCATTGCAGCTATGGGATATGGTACAGAAAGTATCCCGCAAACCTATAAAATATTCGGCCCTGGAAATCAATACGTTACCACAGCCAAAACGCTATTGGCTAAACGAGGTACTGCCATAGATATGCCCGCTGGTCCTTCCGAATTGGCAGTAATTGCGGATGAAACTTGTGTGCCTGCTTATGTAGCGGCTGATTTGCTTTCTCAGGCCGAACACGGAGTAGATAGTCAGGTAGTACTCATTGCTACCAGTCAACAAGTAGCCGAACAAGTGCAAGCTGAAGTACAACGCCAAGTGGCTAGTTTACCACGCCGAGAAATTGCCGAAAAAGCCCTCGAAAACAGCAAAGTAGTAGTCTTTAGCGAATTGGCTCAAGCCGTAGCTTTTAGCAACGATTACGCTCCCGAGCACTTGATTATTGCCACGAAGAACTTTGAGCAGGTAGGCGAACAAATCACCAATGCAGGATCGGTATTTTTAGGAAATTTTGCCCCAGAATCAGCAGGTGATTATGCCTCAGGCACCAATCACACCTTGCCTACCAATGGCTTTGCTCAGGCATTTAGTGGGGTATCGCTGGATAGCTTTTATAAGAAAATCACTTTCCAACACCTGACCAGGGCTGGTTTGCAAAACATCGCCCAAACCGTAGAAACGATGGCTTCTGCTGAGTTGCTTACGGCTCACCAACGAGCAGTAAGTATTCGCTTTGAGAAATAAGGTTGAATGATTGATTAGTAAAACTACAAAAATAACCTAATCCATTTGACTCATCTCTTGGAGAAGTATAGCCACAAGATATTACACCAAACTTGGACTACTTTATTTTTTCCGTTTTACTTAGTTGATGAACTATTAAAATATCTAATGAACAAAAACGATAGACAGCAGGCTGTCGACTATGGACTGATGAAAACATTTAACTTAGAACAACTGGTACGTCCCAATATTTGGGCGCTTAAGCCTTATTCTTCGGCCAGGGATGAGTTTGTCATAGAGGAAGATGAAACCCACGCGCTGACTTTTTTGGATGCCAACGAAAATCCGTTGGGTTCGGTAGGCAATGCCCCCAACAATCGTTATCCTGACCCTTATCAACGTCAGCTAAAACAAACCTTGAGTAAGGTAAAACAGGTAGCAGAAGAGCGAATTTTTTTGGGCAATGGCAGCGACGAGGCTGTAGATTTACTATTTCGGGTTTTTTGTACGCCAGGTCAAGATAAAATCCTCATTACTCCTCCTACTTATGGTATGTACCAGGTAAGCGCCGATATCAACCATGTAGGTGTAGATAAGATTTTACTCAACGAGGATTTTAGCTTACCCGCTGAAAAAATACTGGTGGCTACTCAACAGGAAGATTATAAAATGATCTTTTTGTGTAATCCCAATAACCCTACAGGCAATGCCATTGCTCCACAAGAAGCTTTTGAAAAAATCTTGACTGAATATAAAGGCATTGTAATAATAGATGAGGCTTATATAGATTTTGCGGTATTCCCATCTATGGTGGGTTTGTTGGATCGCTACCCCAATTTGGTGATTTTACAAACATTTTCTAAAGCCTGGGGATTGGCCAACCTTCGTCTGGGAATGGCGTTTGCCTCTCCCGAAATCATTGGTTTGCTTAACAAGGTAAAACCTCCTTACAATATCAATGGGCTTACCCAGGAGTTGGGCCTTAAGGCATTGCAACATATTGCTCAGAAAAATGCATTTGTGGAAGAAATTCACAAGCAAAGAGCTTGGCTTTATGCGCAATTACCTCAGTTTGACTTTGTTGAAAAGCTTTACCCTTCGGAAACCAACTTTATCTTGTTTAAGACTAATGATCCTCAACAACTGTATGACTATTTGGTAAAGCATCAGGTAATTGTACGCAATAGATCTACCCAACCCCTATGTGCAGGTTGTTTGCGGATTTCGGTGGGTACCGAGACAGAAAATCAGCGTTTGATTGATTTGATGAAGAAATTTGCTGTTTAAATGATAAATTATCAATTACGATAAGTATCTGATTTGCAGCTTTATATCGATTCTAAACTCTAAAACTGCCTTTTTTGGTCTCCCTAACGGTCAATGTCATTAAGTTAAGAACGATTGCAGCCAAAATGAATATCGATCAACGAATATTGAATAACGAAGAAAACCAAACTTTGAATGGTTGATTTGGGGGCGTCAGCCTCATTCTTAAATCGTTGATCAGTGTCCGTTAATCAACATTCTTTTACTCACTTAATGATATTGCCCTAACGATAAGACCAAAGATTTGAGGTAGTTTTAAATATTTATTATAAAATAACTTTATCTCTATTTTAAACTCTAAAAATATATCAGTTTAAAACTGATGACTACAGACTAACCTATGAAAAAACGTGTACTCTTTATAGATCGGGATGGCACCATCATTATTGAGCCTCCCACAGATTATCAAGTAGATTCTCTAGAGAAACTAGAAATGTACCCCAAGGTCATCCGCAATTTGTACCAAATTACCCAACAGCTCAACTATGAATTGGTGATGGTTACTAATCAGGATGGATTGGGCACCGACAGTTTTCCTGAAGAAACCTTTTGGCCAGCACATAACAAGATGCTGAAGACTCTGGAGCAGGAAGGAATCACATTTGATGAAATCTTGATTGACCGTACCTTTGAGCACGAAAATGCCCCTACACGCAAGCCTCGTACTGGCCTCATGACGCATTATCTTGATAACCCTGAATACGATTTAGCCAATTCTTTTGTATTGGGCGACCGCTTGAGTGATATGCAATTGGCCCAAAACCTGGGAAGTCAAGGCATTTTACTGAAAGAGGAAACCGCAGCGCATAATTTACCAGTAGCACTTACTACTACTGATTGGGATAAAATACTGGCTTTTTTGCTAGACTATGAACAACAGCAAGGTCGCACCAGCCAAGTGCAACGTACTACCAAAGAAACCGATATTCTCATTGATTTGAATTTGGATGGTACTGGTCAAAAGGCAATGGATACTGGTGTAGGTTTTTTTGACCATATGCTGGACCAACTCGCCCACCATGGCAAACTCGATCTGGCCATTAAAGTAAAAGGGGATTTGCACATAGATGCACACCATACCATAGAAGATACCGCTATTGCTTTGGGACAAGCATTTCGTGAGGCTTTAGGCAACAAAAGAGGGATTGAACGCTATGGCTTCTTTAACTTGGTGATGGATGAAACCCTGGCACAGGTAGCACTTGATTTTTCGGGACGTAACTGGCTGGTTTGGCAAACGGAGTTTAAACGAGAAAAAGTAGGCGGCATGCCTACCGAAATGTTTGAGCATTTTTTCAAATCGTTTAGTGACCACGCTCAGTGCAATGTACACATTCGTTGTGAAGGGAAAAATGAGCACCATATGATTGAAGCTATCTTTAAAGCCTTTGCCCGCTCTATCAAAATGGCAAAACAAGTTACTGGTAATGAAATACCCAGTACTAAAGGAGTGATTTAATTATAGCTCACATCACTCTACTACAAAGCCCTTATTGTTTCAGGTAGTTACCTAAATCAATAAGGGCTTAAAAAGTAAAACCTTGCTCTTTACAAGAACAAGGTTCATTTCCTTATTACAAAATGTAAATAAGCTTCAATGCATGTAATTATCTTACGACTTTTACATTTACTGCATTTAAACCTTTTCTACCTTCTTGTAGTTCAAACTCAACGGCATCGCCTTCGCGGACATCATCAATCAATCCGGTTACGTGGGTGAAATACTCAGTTTGGGATTGGTCGTCGATAATGAATCCAAAACCTTTAGACTCATTAAAAAATTTTACTGTTCCTGTATTCATTAATAATAAAAATGCTTTCTGAGGTTTTAATCTCAGAGAAAATAAAAAATCTTTGAATTGCAAAGCTAACTTAAAATCTAATGATTCGCAGGCCTCAAGTAGAATTATTTTTCAAAATATTTAAAAAACTTCATTTAGCATACAGTTTTCGCACTATTCGAGCTACTCATTTTTGTTCAATGAGTTATCAAAATTGGTGACCAGCTTTAAAAATCCCGAAAAAAAACGCAATTTAGCGCCCGAATAACTGATATTGAGGAAACCTGGTATGCATCCTACCCTCAACATTGGGTAAAATACGAGTCATCAGGTCTATTAACTTTATCCCTAATCTAAAGGCAATGAATAGTTTATTTATCGAGCAAAGCGAGTATTCTCCTCGCGTACATTTTGATACCAAAACCAATATTTTTGAAATTTCGGGAGTTTCTTATAGTGATGATACCATTAGCTTCTTTGAGCCAGTGCTTGTTTGGCTACAACAATACCTGCAGCACAATAAACAGCCCATCGAGCTCAACTTTCGCATGAACTATTTCAACACGGGTACTCTAAAGCGCTTTATTACCATTATAAAAATACTGGAAGATTACTACAAAAGCAGTAAAATATGGACCGAGATCAATTGGTTTGCCCGACAAGACGACGAAGACATGCGAGGCTACATGGATGATTTTCAGGAATACTTTGAGATCATACCAATCAACCTGAAATTCAGTAGAAACTAAATAATCCCTGTACTATTTCTTCACTCCTTCAACCTTCTTTTAAGCTTTCTGGCAAACATCTATCTTCAGGAAATAGTTATGCCTGCAGATTTGTTAATGATTGTTATGACGCAAAAAAGCAAGACCAATACTATAAAAACCTGGGAAGTAAAAACTGCCAGTATTCGTTTTAAAATCAAAAATGCCGGAATTCCTGTATCTGGAACTTTGCAGGGTTTTGAGGGTAACGTTCAGTTTGATCCTGATAACCTCGCAGAAAGTAGCCTGGAGGGTTCTGTAACGGCCAACAGCATCGATACGGCCAACGCCATGCGTGACTTTCACTTGCGAATGCCCGACTATTTTCGTGCTGCAAAGTTTCCCACCATTACGATGAAGTCAACTCACATCACTGAACAGTCCTCAGGTAGCTTTACAGGTAAATTTGATATTACGATCAAAGGCAAAACCAAATCTCTGAAAATCCCTTTTAGTTTTGAAAATCAAGTCTTCAAAGCCCAGTTTGATCTCAACCGATTGGATTTTGGCGTAGGTGGGCGAAGTTTTGTATTGAGCAATACCGTAAAAGTGGCTTTAGAAATTGAGGTAGAATAGATATATTCTATTACCCTGTATGTAAACCATGAGCCTTGAAATCAACCTTAAAACAGGCCTTAATATCTTGTTGTTGCTGGGGGTACTACAAGGCTTAATTGTAGCCTGTTTGTTGCTCCTCAAAAAACCGCGTAAACTAGCCTCACAACTACTGGCAGCCTGGATTATTTGTTTGGCTTTGTACAACATTCGCATCATTATTCTTACCTCCGATCTTTATAAAGTATTTGGACAACGATACGCGCTGCTGGCCCCCTTATACCTCAACCTTTGGTATGGTCCCTTGATCTGGCTTTTCTGTCAAAAAACCAACCAACCAAACCGTAGACTTACTTTGCGTAAGTGGTCACACTTGTTACCAGGTTTATTTCAATTTGTGTATTTATGGATTGTGTATTTGCAACCTTTAAAATATCGCCAATGGTTTTATGGCGCGGTGCATTGGCGTTATATAGAGCCTACAATGGAGGTAGTGGCTACCTTAAGCTTTGTAGGGTATTTGTGGGCGGCGGCCCAATTGATTCAAGCTTATGGTAAACGTGCCAAAGAAACCCATGCTGATCCTAATCTGGAGACTTATCAATGGCTCAAACGGTTTTTGCTGATTTTGGCGGTTTTTTCTTTGCTTTGGTTGTTGCTTACGCTCGTCGATGTTTTCATTATGCAATACCAAATGAAGTTCATCTATTTCTACCCCTACTTCTTGTTGATTGCTTTTCTGAGTTATTACATCGGTTTTTCAACTTATTTTAGGGCAGGACAAACCATTGTGGCTGAAGTATCCCAAATGCAGGAAAAGACGACAAAACCCTCAATGAATCCGCAACAACTGGTAGATTATGGTCAAAAACTAGAGCATTTGATGCAAACTCAGCAACTATATCTTCATAATACCCTAAGGGCCAAAGAGGTAAGTGATTTGCTTGGTATTAATGTACAGACCTTATCTATGATACTAAATCAAGGGCTTGGCGTTTCATTCCATGATTTTGTAAACGAATGGCGGGTAAACCATGTAAAAGCGCGGTTGGCGTCAGACGATATTCAACGTATTTCGCTTTTAGGCATTGCTAAAGAATCGGGATTTAATTCAGAAACGTCTTTTTATCGAATTTTTAAGAAATTTACTGGAGTTACCCCCAAAAGCTATATACAATCACTGAAAAAAGGCGAAACTTCATAGTTTTTTCTTTCAAATGATCTATTGAAAGTTGTTGTAGGCGCTCTAAACCGCCTTTTTATTTTTTTGTGACGTGTTTTGTTCAAAAACACATTTGTCATGAAAAACCTTCTATTTTTTACCCTCTACTTATTACAATTTTCCTGCATAGCACAGGAAGATCAATCTAAATCTTTCACGCCATTAAATGAGGAACGAATTGTTTTTAGCTCGAACCGAAATGGTAACTTCGATATTTTTTCCATGCGACCTGATGGGAGCGACTGTCTACAGTTAACACAATTTTCGGGTAACGATATCTGGCCTAAGTGGTCACCCAATGGTAAAAAGATGGTGTATTGTTCCAAAAGAGGCGGGCGGCATCAAATTTATTTGATGAATCGGGATGGAAGCCAAAAACGCAATCTAAGCAATAACATTTACAATGAACTCAATCCAGTGATTTCTCCTGATGGGACAAAAATTGCCTTTAACAGCAAAGAAAGTGGGAGCTATCAGCTATACGTCATGAATATTGATGGCACCAATCGTAAGCGGTTGACCAATAGTGGCCCATTTTGTGGGCGTGCCGACTGGTCGCCTGATGGCAGTAAATTGGTATACGTAAGTGTTGAGAGTGGAGTGTACGAGTTGTACCGTATGAATGCAGATGGCTCTGGTAAAAAGCAACTTACCCAATTCAATACCGAAGTGGGCAATCCAGCTTGGTCTAAGGATGGATACTATGTGTTGTTTCACGCTCACGAAAATGAGGTAGATAAGCTATTCAGAATAAAAGCCGATGGTACCAACCTCAAAAAGCTTAAAGATAGTAAGCAATCCGATTTTTTGGCACGCTGGAACGGCAACTCCAAAAAACTAGTGTATACCTCTATTCGGGGCAATAATTACGATCTGTACACCTATGACTTGACCACTCGCGCTGAAAAGCAACTGACCCAATCAACCGCAAAAGACCAACATCCTGATTGGTACTCACCCTGGCATATTGCAAAGTCAGGCAAATCCTTAACTCCCATTATTCCAGCTAATTATCGGCTGACGTTTACCTCTTACAGAGGAGGCTCTGCGGATGTTTTTATGATGAAACCCGATGGCACTCAGCAGCAAAGGCTCACTGATACCGATGATAGCAATAGTTTCCCAAGAAGTGCGAATGATGGCCAACACGTGATATTTCGACGGGCCAGAAGTGAAAGTGGCGCTTCTCAAAACTTATACAAGGTAAATTTAAAAACCAGGCAAGTTACTCCTTACCAGCGCCAATTTGTAGCCCAAGATGCTATAGAAGAAACTACCAGTGCCGATAACCACTACAAGGCTTATGTAAAGAAAGTCAATGGATTTCGGGAAGTATTTGTGTATGATACACAAAGCAAAAAACATCGTCAAATCACCCAAAATCAACAAAAAAACCACCCAGCTACAATTGTGATTACTTTTTGGTCACGAGATAGTAAAAAACTGGCTTTTTTGAGTGGAAAGGATTATTACAACCTTTATTTGCGAGTATATGATACTCAAACTCAGCAAATAACCACGATCACTCAACGCGGCTATATGTTTTCGGGAGTTGTTTGGCTCAAAGATCACCAATCTTTTGTGATAAACATCAAAATCCGAAATAAAACAACGTATGAGCTTTGGCATATCAACCTGGATGGTACTGGACTCAAACAATTGACCAACCACCCTAAAAGAGGAAGTGCCCACCCTACCCTATCGCCCGATGGTCAATGGATTGCCTTTGAATCGGGCCGTGATGGAGACGATGGAGAAATTTATTTGATGCGCCCTGATGGTAGTATTCAAACCCGTTTGACTTATCATCGCACGTATGACGGCCGACCTGCCTGGGTAATTATCAAGTAGGTTTATCTTTATTAAACAGTAAATCAACAACTTAGGCAGATACATGATACTTTTTTATGATTTTTTATAACAATCGCATTTTACAAAAAGTCATACCAGCAGATGGAACGTAGAAGTTCGTAAACATAAGTTAGATGGATGGAAACCTGATGTTTAATAAATATCAGGTTTTTTCGATAACACTGAAATATCGGAAAAAATGTCTATCTTGCGAATACTTTATCTCCCAAAGAAAAAGGAGATATTAGTTTAGGTTTAAAAAGTAGGCGAAGCTGTGGTGGCTTCGCTTTTTTTATGGTTTACTTTTGTGGCCACAAGCAGCACAAAAAGAAGCTTCTGGCGTACGGTAAGGTTTTCCGCAGTTTTCGCAAGGTGGGCCATAAATAGAAATATGATGATGTAAGATGGCATTAGGATTTGTTTCATCCCAGCCAGTCAGATTATTATAGTAATCTAAAAATGGCTTAAACGCATCTTTCAAAGATGTTGCTCCTTTTGGAAGCCCCTTTCTCCTAACACTTGTAAAAACTTCTCCATAAATTTTATAGGCCTTAGCAAATTCATCATCATCCAACATGGGCACTTCCATCTTGCAACGCCAACAATATAACATCTTCATACAAACTTGATTTTTATCCCTTCAACATTCCCTATTTATACTCCATTACTCCATCTTTTAACTTACCAAAACGGAGCTTGAAAAGGTCACGAATGTAGTTTTGATGCAGTTTCCAGGGATCATGCTTGCCTTGTTTGGGCAGTTTGTTCCGAGCACGGGTAAAATACCCAGCAGATAAATTAATCAATGGTTCGTCGGTATGGATAGAATGCTGAGTAGCCCGAGGCGTACAGGTATTGAAACCTTTTTTATCCATATAATTCAGCAAGCGGCATACATACTCACAGGCCAGACCAGCCTTTAGCGTCCAGGAAATATTGGTATAGCCTATCACTTGTATAAAATTGGGGATATCGCTCAACATCAGCCCTTTATACACATATTTTTGGGTAGGATCTACAGCTTTACCATTCATGGTAATTTTCATATCACTAATGAACTTCACCTCTAGCCCAGTAGCAGTGACAATAATGTCGGCTGATAGCTCTACGCCTGATTGTAGTTGCACCCCTTTTTCGGTAAATGAATGGATGTGATCGGTAATTACCCGCGCTTTGCCATTTTTGAGAGCCACAAATAAATCGCTGTCAGGTACCAAGCATACTCGCTGATCCCAGGGGTTGTAGGTGGGGGTAAAATGCGTTTCTACGTCAAAGTCTTTGCCCAACTCTTTTTGCAGGTTTTTGATCAGCATCTTTTTGGCAAAATTGGGCTTGCGACGTGCCAACTGATAAAAAAAGGTTTCCATCAAAATATTGCGACGCCTTACAAAGCGATGGGCCATTTTGCTAGGCAGCGTTTTTTTCAAAAAATTGGCAAATTTATCCTTGGCTGGCTTAGATACCACATAGGAGGGCGAACGCTGTAGCATGGTTACCTCTTCGGCTTTATCGGTCATAGCAGGCACCAGCGTAACCGCAGTAGCCCCGCTCCCAATCACCAACACCCGTTTACCAGTATAGTCGAGATCTTCGGGCCAGTGCTGAGGATGAATAAGGGTACCTTTATAATCGTTGAGGCCAGGAAAGTCAGGAGTATAGCCTTGGTCATAGTTGTAATACCCACTACACATAAACAAGAAATTGCAGGTATAGGTCAGTGTTTCTTCGGTTTGGGTATTGGCCACTTCTACTGTCCATTCGGCTTGTTCTGAAGACCAAGCAGCGGCTTGCACCTTATGGTGATACTGGATTTTCTGCTCTATGTTTTCATCTTTGGCCGTATCGCGAATGTATTGCAAAATAGTAGCTCCATCGGTTACGGCTTTGGCATCTTGCCAGGGACGAAAAGCATAGCCCAACGTATACATATCCGAATCGGAACGTACTCCTGGATAGCGAAACAGATCCCAGGTACCGCCCATGGCTCCTCTCATCTCGAGAATGGTAAAGCTATGGTTGGGACATTCTTTTTGAAGATAATAAGCCGCACAAATTCCCGAAAGTCCTGCGCCTACAATAATAACATCTTGATGGTGGTTTGAGGTATTCACTTTTTTAGTCAATTTTTTCTTGTAATTAGTAAATTACTAAAGAAAATGTTTAGGTGGAGGGTTTTGGGGAGAAAATTACTCATACAACACCATATCAATGGCCAATACCGAAGCAAAAATCACTTGACGAAGGGGATCGTTTTCGGGCACTGTTACCATAATTTGTAGCAAATAATTGTCAGCAGTGGTGAGTAGTTCTTTGCTGGCTCCAGCCCATTTTTTACTAATGCTTGCCAGGTTTTGGTCATCTTTGGCAAAGGTAAATTCAGTATCTCCAGTTTTATTGAGGGTATATTGTAAAGTTCCTTCTGAGTCAAACACCTCAAAATCACCTTTGGGGGTTGTTTTGGGCTGTATTTTACCGACCAACTGATCGTTCTCGTCTAGTACTTCAATGGGGATTTGTTGGGATTTCACCCCGCCTTTGCGTTTCACTCTCAATAGTTTGTCACCATCTTGGGTACGTACAATGATGTCAAAGCCTGAATTATTTTTAAAAAAGCTAAAACGAGTAAACTTGGTTCCCAGGCTCAAATTCTCTTCCCGACAAATAATGATCATTTCCTGAGTACGTGGATTGTACACGTCATAATTGTTGGCCGCTTTGAGCAATCCTATGTGTTCTTCTACGAAAAACAAGTTTTGATTTAAAACTTCATGCATAAAAATCTGTAGTCGGTTTAGAAACGAAAATTAAAGAATTTCTACAGAAGCTGTTTGAATTCTATTCAATATTTTTATTCTGATTCTTGTAAGTCAAAACAATTTCTACGGCTAAAACCCAAACCACTTCTAAAAGAAAAATAAATTTTATGTATTCATTCCATAAACCATGCCTCGGCCTCTTGTTGGGTATGAAAATATTGTAGTTTATCAGGGAATTCACTCATTTGATCATATTTGGCGGGGTAAATCAAGGCAATTTTTTGGTATTGGAGTAAGCTGTCTTCTAAGGTTTCCAAGGTTTGGCGTAGGGCCTTAAGCACTTGAATCGTTTCAAAATCGTGCGCTCCCGTATCAATAATCAAAAAATCATATGTAGCTGCGGAGGCGTTCAAAATATCGGTCTCAAGTTGTTTTACCGCTTCCAGAGTAATGGGATTAGAGAGATGAAGATGGAGGGTGTTCATATGATTATGTTACCAATAAAATACTCCTCTTTTAAAGATTTAAATAACTCAAAAAGAGGAGATATTATCATCATTAATCTCTTTTGATAGTTACTTTCTTTTTAAGTTCAGCCCCACTTTCATCAGTCAATTCTCCTCCTTTGATATTCCTTAATTGGCCTTTAGTTAGTATTGTAGATGTTTGTTTTATGTTGGTCTTTTTCATTGTTGATTTTGTTTTATAAAACCTCAATTTAATTCTTTTTCGTTATTTCCTCTTCTTCCTTACATAAATAAACACTGGAAAGTGATCGCTAAAACCTCCTAAATATCTTCGGCCAGCATAAGTACGGTCAGGGTAGCCTTTATAACGCCCTTCTTTTTGCTTGAGCATGTCAGGGGCAAATACTTTTGCCGATTTAGATAAATAACGATACTGAGATTTACTCCCTTTGACCAAGGCTTTGCTTACGATAATTTGGTCAAACAAAAACCATTTATCGCGGTAACATAGCGACCCAATTCCTTTGTTGTAGAGTGGAGCCATCGCATTATACAAGTTTTTACCTTTGGGGCGTTTGTCAAATGCTTTCAATCCTTTGGTAAGACTAGGATCAGTAGGGTTATCGTTCAAGTCCCCCATAATAATCAACCTGGCATTTCTATTGGCATTCAGGAGGGAATCGGCAATGCTACGGGTTAGTTTGGCTGCTGCCATTCGGCGAGGAGCACTCTTTTTTTGTCCACCATAACGCGAAGGCCAGTGATTCACCACAAAATGCATTCTGTCGTTGTCAAGTTCTCCGGTTACCAACAACTGATCTCTGGTAATAAAATCGGGCTGGTTTTTATCTACCAAGCGATAACTCTTACTGGAAGTTACCTTAAAATACTCAGGGCGATAAATCAAAGCAACGTCTATTCCTCGGCGATCAGGTGAAGGATAATGTACGATTTTGTAATTATATTTTTTGAGGTGTTTAGTTTTCACCAAATCTTCTACCACTTGTTTGTTCTCTACTTCGCATAAGCCTATAATTGCAGGAGGCTCGTCTCCTAGTTTAGACAAAACCAAAGAAAGTTTGTCTAGCTTTTTGGCATAACGATCTGCGTCCCATTGCTTTCTGCCACTGGGCAAAAACTCTTCATCTCTTTTCTCAGGATCATCTACTGTATCAAACAAGTTTTCTACATTATAAAACGCAATGCATCTTTGTTGATATTTGGTCTGGGCTGCCACAAAGGTGGTATTTACTACCACCAACAGCATCAAAAGTGTATATTTTTTCATAGGTTCTTCAATGATTTATAACAGAAGTCGTCGCGACTTCTAAAGCAAAGGTAATCATAAAATTGGTTTGAAAGATGTTTAAAATTAACCCTTGATTATTTACCCTTGGGTACTCGAAACAAAAAGCCGAACCTCTAGAAGTTCGGCTTATTTTATTGGTGTATTGGTAAATAATATTAGTCTCTGGTAAAGTCAAAACTGACAGTATCGGTTTGGCCTCCGCCCGTAATAATTATTTCTATAGCGCCATCAGGTCCCTGGTAACTATTGTATATTCCGTTATTGGGCACATTTCCCGAAAAACGAAGCGTTCCGTTAGAAAATACCTGAATTTGAACCGTAGATACATTACCGAAGAAAGAAGGATTCCAAGTCAAATTAAAAGTGTCTCCAGTAAAGATGTTGGCTCCTTCGGCGGGCGAAGTAATCCCCTCAGTAGCGGTGGTAGGCACAATCGGAAAACAATTTGTGTTAACACCGCTTACCATGTGTATGGGGCCTCCTGGTTGGGTTAAAGGCACAAGTTCTACAAAAATATTGAATGGGACTACCGGACAAGGGTCATTGCTATTGGGGCAAGACTCTAGCTGATCCAATACATCTATGGTAAAAGATGCTCTAATAAGCCGACTAAAAGTGGAAAACGAGTAACTTCCAATAAGCACCCCGCCAGAAGTACAAGAGAGGTTTTCGTTACGGTAAACTCGAACGTCATACGCCTTGTTTTGAGGAACTAAAGGTGTACTCTGCCCACCCAAAAATTTCACTTCTACCTTATCGATGTATGAATAACCAGGAACCACATTATTGCGTACCAAACTGGTTTCAAATGCACTTACTCTGGTGATAAGGTCCTGACCCAATGCCTGATTTGTGAACCAAGTACTCAAAAATAACACTGCGAATGATAATACTACTTTTTTCATTATGTTTTATAGTTTTAAAATAAGATAATCACTGGCACAAAGGGAGCAAAAAGCAGCGAAACCAACTTGGGCATATTCAGCAAATAATTGGGTATATCGTTCAAGATTATTAAGCAGCTGTAAATCAACACATTGCACTACAAATAAAAAGCCGAACCCCTAAAGGCTCGGCTTATATAATGACTGTTTTTGATATGCGCTTTTAATCTTGGGTAAACTCAAAGTTGACGGTATCGGTTTGGCCACCGCCTGTAACAATTACTTGCATCGATCCATCAGGTCCCTGGTAGTTACTATACTGTCCATTGTTGGGTACATTTCCCGAAAAACGAAGCGTTCCATTAGAAAAAACCTGGAGTTGAACCGTAGACACATTATTAAAGAAAGAAGGATTCCAGCGTAAGTCGAAAGTACCTCCAGTAAAGATATCAGCACCTTCGGTAGGAGACGTAATGCCTTCCGTAGTAGATGCAGCAACCAATTGTTTGCATACTTGAGTTTGCCCTACCACCCGATGGCGATAACCAGGAGGATTGATTGGAGTCAAGGCTACTACTTCTGCCGAAATATTGAATGGTACCACTGGACAAGCACTGGTAGGGCAAGACACCAAATAGTTATCTACATCGATGGTAAGCGTATGGTTCTCAGTCCTACGAAAACGTGGCATAAACGATCCTTTACCAATCAATACGCCTCTGGATGGAGACGAAGGACATGTAGTACTTTCGTTGTAGTATATCCGTACTTCACACCATCTCTGAACTGGTATATAAGGCGCAGAAATATCGGTTACTCGAAGATCTACTTTTACTTTGTCAAGAAATACAAAACCAGGATTCACATTGGTATACTCTGGTTCGATTTGATGCTGAAGGATTCCTGTCGATATTAAATTTTGAGCCACGGCCTGATTAGTTGCCCAGGTACCCAATACTAGCATGGATAATACAAATACAGCTTTTTTCATCACTTTTATGTTTTGAAGTTTTAATAAATTAAGTTATCACTCACTGAAACTATCGCGATATTTCATGGTTGACGCCGCAAAGAAAGCAAAAAAGCCTCGAGCCTTACTTGGACATATATTGCAAATAATTGGGCATATCGTTCAAAGCGATTAATCAACTGTTAATCAGAATATTGCACCTAAACAAAAAGCCGAATCTGGTAAGATTCAGCTTTTCTCTAATCATTTTTAATAAGCCTGCTTTAGTCTCTTGTAAAGTCAAAATTGACAGTATCAGTTTGGCCTCCTCCTGTCACAATTACTTGCATGGCTCCATCGGGGCCCTGGTAGCTATTATAACGACCATTATTGGGTACATTCCCCGAAAAACGAAGCGTTCCATTAGAAAAAACCTGAATTTGAACAGTACTTGTATTGCCAAAGAAAGAAGGATTCCAACGTAAGTCGAAAGTACCTCCTGTAAAAATATTAGCTCCTTCAGTAGGAGAAGTAATGCCTTCAGTAGCTGTTGGCAATACTACTGGAATGCAGTTATTCTGTATACCACTAATCACATGACGAGGCTGCCCAGGTTGGGTTAAAGGTACCAACTCTACAAAAATATTGTAGGGAACTACTGGGCAAGGGTCATTACTATTTGGGCATGCTGCCAACTGATCTAGCACGTCTACAGTAAAAGTCTGATTTATCCGTACGATTTCATTGAATGATAATGAACCAATCAACACTGCGCCACTTGTAGAAGGACAGGGAGCATCCTCAACCCGATAAACCCTAATTTGGAAATACCTGGCTCTAAAAAATAAAATAGTATTAGCGTCCCAGGCACGAATCGACACATTTACCTTGTCGATGTAGGTATAATCGGGTACAACGTTATTGTACACCAGGCTACTTTCCATAGTACCAACAGTGGTTACAACCTGAGCCGCTGCCTGATTTGTTGTCCAAGCACTTAATACAAGCACTGATAGTAGAAATAATCTTTTCATGACGTTTTGTTTTAGTATAAGATATTAAGTCAGCTTGCCATTACCGACGTAGTAATTGACAACCTAACATTGCAAAGCAAACAAAAAGCCCCTGCACTTACTTGGACATATATTGCAAAGGGTTGGATAAATCAATCAAGAATATAACTACCTAAAAATCAGAGCATTAAATCAAGTTCAATAAAAAAGGCTACTCCAAGTATTGGAGCAGCCTTTCTAGATATAATATATATTGGTTTATTTATTCAAATCCGCTTAGCGCACATACAAACGACGGTGTACTTGTTCGCCATCCTGGTCTACCAACTTCACAGTAAACAAGCCACGTCCACATCCACGCAAGTTGAAATAAAGTGTTTTTTCACCTTCTACGTCTTTGCTACGTACCAATTTACCTTTTTGATTGTAAATCATCAATTTGGCAGGCAATGGAGAAGCAACTTTCATAAATACCAAACCACGGGTTGGGTTCGGGAACAATTTACGAATCTCTAATTTCAACTCTCTGTGCTTGATGATCTCAAAGCTGATTTCGTTGCTCTCACCCTGGAAGCCCTTAGCCCATTTCTCAGTGAAAGGAGTTGCTTTCAAAGTGTATTTACCTGGGAATAAGAAGTGTCCGAAATATCTACCCCAGAAGTCACCAAATAAAGTATAAGGTGCGTGGTTTTCAATACGCTTCAAGGTCTTTCCACAGAAATCCATCTCAAACTTCACACTATTTACAGTACCATCCGACATATTGGCTTCAATTGTCAAAATACGTGAAGGTAAGTCGTACAAGTTGACTACATCACCATCTTTGATTTCACCAATGGCACGGTTACGTAATGCATCTATCAAAGTATAGCTTACTACACTTACACAAGCAGCTTCGCTGGCATTCGCCGAAACGCTTACTGCACGTCCTTGTTCGTTGTTCCAGGTCAAAGTCAATACATTTACAGAATCTGCCTGCGTAGTAAGTGGGTTGTTACCAGGTTGTGCTGTCAATACCCCAGACTGACCAGCCAATGTCCAGTTTACTTCAACTGCTACCGTATTAGGGTTGTTAATCACCCAGTTGCGAGTTTGTGCAGGATTATCACTACAGTTAGTAGCTACGGTTAATGGCAATACTTTATTTAACTTTAAAACCACTGATACTGGTAAATGATCAGAAACAGTATTGGCATAAGTAGCCGAATAAACTTCGTAGTGTACAGTTTCGGTATTGGCTACGTAGTTATCAATCAACTCATCAGATACCGAAATGTGGTCAATCATATTATCGCTAAATACGAAAGAACGGAAACCTTGTAAGCTCAATGGCTTGGTCAAGATTTGGTAGTACTGATCGTCGCCAGGAGTAGGTGCGTTATCGTTGGCATACTGCTCATAGCTAGATACAGTGCTAGAAATGTTGGCAACAGTTTCGTCTACGTCATCGTTGTAATCTCCTGCCAATACAATGTTAGCCTGAGCATAAGCAGAATCTAACAATTCTTTCAATTTCTCTACATCGTATTTACGCATAGCGTAACGTCCCTGAGGATCGTTGCTGCTATTGGCACGAGCGTGGATGTTTACAAAATGGAAGCGCTCAGTAGCTCCCTGAATGGTTACATCAGCTATCATCATAAATGGCAAACGACCACTTGCGTAGAAACGCGTAGGATCTGAATCTGGGTAACCTACCAATTGACTGGCATCTCCACCATTGTATAATGGGTGAATGTTTTCCAACAAAGTACGGGTTTCTACTACACTTACAGTTGATTTCTTGTACAAGAAAGCTACTTTTTGAGACTCACCAGGTACGTTTGGAGGACGAGAAACCGCATTCAACTGAATAACCAATTCATAGTCAGTCAACTCGTTGGCCAAAGTTTGCATCAAATTTTCGTCAGCGATTTCCTGGAATGCATATACATCTGCGTTCAATTGCTGGATAATTGCTTTTGCTCTTTCTTTTTGCAAGTTTTCGTCAGAAGGCCCGTTACCTGCATTACCAAACCACTCAATGTTCCAGGTTACTACTTCTAAAGTAGAGTCAGTACCTGTACCACCATTGCCTGGTACAAAATCAGTAGCACAAGGCAAATCAGCAGAAAAACGAGGCAATAATTGAGGGGTGCCACGGAAGCTACCAATTACTCCAGTTACTTCACAAGTTTGAGGTTGAGTCTTGGTAATCAAAGAAGCAACATCTACATCAATTCTTACTTGACCAGTACCACTGGCGTCGGTTACGGCGTAGTTTGAGTTTCCAAACAAAAGATCGCCTGGTCTTGGGAAGCTTACATCTACAACTTTCACCAACTGACCTTCAAACTGAGCCAATTGAGCAAGCGTAATTACCTGAGGGGTAATAGTAATGGTAGGTGTATCTACTTTGGTAATGTTTGCAGGCTCGATGCTACCCAACTGAAGTTGATCATTGAAAGCAGTCAATGTAGCAGTGATGATCAATTGGTCACCAATTTGGAAACCAGCAGCGTGTACATCAGTATCAAAAACAGCAATACCACCAGTATTATCCTGAATGAAAGCAGGACCACCAAATTCGCCCGAAGCAGTTAACACTCCTTCAATAGTCACTTGAGTTCCTTGAGCAGAAGCACGAGCCTCAGCAATTGTGATTTTGGTTGGGTTTGGAGGATTTACTACACCACCATTTTCGGCACCAGGGGTAGGCTCAGCTACTGAATAAGTATCAGTATTCAAAGCACCACCTTGTCCGTTAGGCAAACGTTGGATAGAAACTGTCGTAGCATCTCCACTCTGCGCTTCGTTTATTTGTCCCTGACCAGCATTCAATAATGCCAATAAACCAGCATCGTCGCTATCGTTGGTATCATATACCAAAGCATCTACCAGGTTATCGGTAGTTACAGCAGATCCACTAGGGAAATCGCTGGCAGCGGCTTGATATAAAGCTACCGCATCTGCTCCGTTTTGAAGACCATTGGTAGTAAATGCGATCAAGTCAACATTGGGTACCGAAGCACTACCAATTACAAAGTATCCTTGTGCGTTGGTGCTAAATCCGGTCAAGTCAATGGTATTGTAGCTTAGGTCGTTGCTACCATTGAAAAGTACGATTACTAATCCGTTCAATGAAGTGTTTCCTACTCCACCATCATACAATTCAATAAATTCGTTGGCATCAGTACTTGGGTTATCAGCATCTACTTCATTGATTACCACATTTACTGGCTGAGAAACAGTACCTTGCGTTTTGTTTTCAACACCAGGTGTGTTGATCGCTTCACCTTCGTCGGCAGTAGCCGCAGGGAAAGCAGGCAAACCAGTGCCATCAAAATCATTTCTTACCCAATCGCTGGTGCTACCAGTATTGGTTCCATTAGGAATACGAGAAGCACCACCTACTGTGAAAGTAACGCCATCGTATCCACGAGCTAAAGTTACCTCTGAATAAGTTTGGTCAGAAGTACCTCCATCGTTTACTGCAACACCGTCAATCACTTTGTCCCAGGGAGTACTATCCAAAGTACCGTCGTTATCAGTATCTAAATCATTTCCTAATGCTCCAGTAAAGTTTTCTACTAATAAGAAGGTGTTAGTTCCATTTTCGATCTGGTTGTTCAACAATCCAGTAGTCCAGTAACCATTGGCATCGGTAGTGCCTACAGTAAGCACACGATCAATTGTACCTGCACCTGTACCGTCTCCCTCGATAACAAGTAAGGTATAAGCGCTAAAATCAGTGTTAGCACTTCCTAAAAGCTCAATAAATTCGTTGGTATCTGAACTTGTATGGTTGGCTACAAACTCATTGATTAATAAGTTTACGGCAGGTGTACCAAAGTTTTGGTCGTTGTTTGCGTTTCCAAAAGTATTGGCAGCAGGGCTTGTCCAGGTAAATTCTTCGTAAGTAGTACCCGTTCCAGTAAGTTGAAGAGAAAATCCAACAGCAGTGCTGCTACTTTCAGATACGCCAATATCAGTACTGGTCAATCCACTTGCAGGCCCGTTAGCCGCAGTAAATGAACCCTCATAACTCAAGAATTGAATTACTTGTCCGCTATTGTTTACCAAGGCTATTCCGTCAGGACTTCCATTCTGAATACCATTGGAAGGATAAGCAACGCTTACAAAACCAAAACCGTTGGTGGTGTTAGGAATGGTTCCAGCAAGGCTTTGTGTGTTGTAAGTGCTCAAACTGCTACTTGAACCATTGTACAATACTATAGACCACCCGGTAAGGTCGGTACCAGCAGGTCCAGCGATTTCAATAGATTCTCCAGTATCAGTGCCTGAGTTGTCGTAGTGAACTTCGTTGATAAAAACCGAAGTCTGCCCAAAAGTCGCCACGCTTAAGCTGCATAGCAACACTAGGGTTAATAAGTGTAATCGTTTTGTAAAGTAAAACATAAAAATTTAAAGGTTAGACTAGGAAACACTTTATATATGTTCGCAAAAGTAGTAAGATCGGGTAGGATGATAACTTGGAAAAAATTAACTTTTAATTAATTAAGGATAAACGGGCAAACTAAATAGGTCGCTGGCAAACAAATGGTTAGATATGTGCAAGTTATATCTTAACACAAATAGCATAATATTAAAGAAACATTCAATTAACAATTACTTAACATTTATCAAATAACCTTATTTTTAATTTCACTTGACAAAGTCACTTAAGTAATATTTATCACAAAAAAGCAGTCAAAGATGACTGCTATGGGATTTTAAAATTGGAAGTCGTCTCGACTTTTAATAATGAATTATAAACAACTCATTTTGCCCTATAACCTCGAGATTTTTTATCCTCGTAGCGCTGCTATGACTCAAAAAAATCTCTTTGCTATCGAACAAAAGCAGCCATTTCTACCGACATCCTAAAACTCGATATGACTTCTTGGTATAAAAGCAAGATAATTTTATAACTTTTCACATATGCTCTAACGCGTGGGGCCATCATCTACTTTTGCTTCCAGCGCTGCCTGGATATTGGTGCTTACTTTGGAAAAGAAATCTAAACCAGTAACCTGCTCTAATGCATCTACTGACACACGATATTGCCCCCAATCGTTCGCAATAGATTGAGCATTGGGCATATCTACCGCAATCACCCGAGTATCGGCAGTTATCCTTGCTATATCGTCCGATCCATTAGGCAATATCAAAATTACTTTCCAGGTATGAGCAGGCACCACCACGTTGCCATTGGCTATATCATTGGTTACTCCTCCGTTGCTACCTGTACCACCTTGACCATAGCCACCTGCCATGATGTATAATTCATTACCAGCATCTACTAAATCACGGCAATACTCTTCCAAAAAACGCCAGGTTTCACGATTGTTTGCAGGAGCCTGAGGTATCATGTTTGTCATCACAAATGTGGATGAATTAACCAAGGTACTATGGGTGCGATCAGCCGAGGGACATAAGTGCCCCCGATCAAAACCTGAGCTACGGTAGTCATTTTGGGTAACCCTATACCATTCCTGAGGAACATCCACATCGGGGCGAAAATCGTCCTGACGCTCAGCACTGCCTCGCCAGGTATTGTCTAAATGCCAGCTTACCCAATTGGCCTGTCCACGATCTCGGTTATAAGATAGTACAAACTCATCTTTTGCAATCAAATAATTGGTAGGTGAATTAATATCAGTTTGGGCGTTGCTGGGATTACCCAGGGCAATGTGCACCTCACTGGAAGTTTCTGTTGCTGGATCTACTACAGGCTCGCTTTTGGGTTGACAGGCGCCTAACCAAAACAAGCCAAGGGTGACTACTAATAAGTTGTTTTTCAAGAATGTCATAAATGTGGATTTATTTTCTTTATAATCCTGTGCCTTTGATTTGTAAATCAAAGATAAAAACAGGAAACAAGAATACTATGCCTCCCTCCTATTTTCATAGCTTTTGAAACCCACAATTCTGTAAAGGAAAACCAACAAAACTTCAGAATATTTTTTGGCCAAAATTCCACTTTACCATAGAGAAGCCTCCCAATACTTTAGCAACAAAGCATTGTATTTTTTTGTAATTTGTAAACTATCACCCATATTTATAATGGTTTTACTATTTTTTACTTACATTATGACTTTCATAATGTATTAATTTTACTATCTTTTGCTTTACTATACATAAGATTTGTCACTCTCACAATCACTCATAAAACTCAATTGATGAACTTAGGATACCTGGAGCTGCAATGCAGGCTCACCAACCAGTTCTTACCTCAATGATGATTCAATGTGGTGCAAATCTTGGCTAACAAATTAAAGAAGGCGTTTTTCGGCACCGATCAAGCGCCCATGAAATTAGAATGTTTCCTTACATGTTATTTTCTCGATTACTGCGAGGTTTTGTTTGGGTTGTATTGCTCAAGCAAATGATTATTCCAAAAGGAAACGAAGCTTAGAACATAAAATTTATTAAAGTCACATGTCAAAAAAACACAAGCACGTCTTACACAAGGAAAACTATTTAGGAAATTTACAGTATGATTTACCCGCAGGGCTCGTAGTTTTCTTAGTAGCAATTCCTCTGTGTTTGGGGATTGCCATTGGTTCTCAACCTAAAACAGCAGGTCTTAGTTTCCCAGTTTTTGCCGGTATTATTTCAGGAATCGTCGGAGGACTTGTGGTTCCGTTGATAAGCCGAGCCCAACTAAGTGTAAGTGGTCCCGCCGCGGGGCTTATTACCGTAGTAGTTGCTGGGGTTACTTCCATTGGCTCTTTTGAGGGATTTTTAGTAGCTGTTTTTCTAGGTGGAATCATTCAAATACTTTTAGGGGTATTTCGGGCTGGCTTTGTTGCCTACTATATTCCATCTTCGGTGATTAAAGGTATGCTGGCGGCTATTGGTATTATTCTGATCCTCAAAGAAATGCCTCACGCCATTGGTTATGATGTAAAGCTTTTTTCACTGAAATTTAACGAAACCAAACAACACGAAAATACATTTACGGCTATTTTGCATGCTACCGAACATATAGAATGGGGGGCCTGTATTATCACAATGGTTTCATTGGCATTGATGATTGGTTGGGATTATAGCCCGCTTAAAAAATTCCGCTGGATACCCAGTGCTTTAATTGTGGTTCTTTTAGGAGTAGCCATGAATGAATTGTTTTTGAAAAACGTATTGCCCAATTTAAAACTAAACGCATCTCATCGTATCAGTCTTCCTGTAGGAGACATCAGCGGCGGACTTACGCTATTTGATCCCAATAAATTCTTGTCGTTTCTCACCAATGGCAAAGTATTACTTACCGCCCTTACCATTGGGCTTATTGCCAGTGTACAAGCATTGCTTACTGTAGAAGCAGTAGACAAACTCGATCCACAAAAAAGAAAATCCCCTCTTAACCGAGAATTGATTGCCCAAGGGGTTGGAAACATGGTTTCAGGATTGATTGGGGGATTGCCTATTACTTCGGTAATTGTACGTAGCTCGGCTAGTGTAAATATGGGAGGAAAAACCAAAATGGTAGCTGTTTTTCACGGTATCTTCTTATTGGTTTCTGTATTGTTTATTGCTCGTTATCTTAACCTGGTTCCTTTGGCAAGTTTGGCCGCTATATTATTAATGATTGGTTATAAATTGGCCAAACCTGCTGTATTCAAGGTAATTTACCGCAAAGGCTGGGAACAATTCGCCCCTTTCCTTATTACGATCATTGCTATTTTGCTCACCGACTTACTCATTGGGGTGATGATTGGGATTGTAATTGGCTTATTCTTTGTGATTCGTTCCAATTTCCATTCTTCTATCTCGGTAACCAAAGATGGAGAATACACCGTAGTTCGTTTCAATAAGGATGCATCTTTTCTGAACAAACCACTTTTATTGGATGCGTTGGAAAGCATTGAAGAAAATACTCGTGTAGTAATAGATGGTACTCGTGCTCAATATATTGATAGCGATATTTCAGAATTACTGGAAGAGTTTGAGCAAGAAGCCAAAATTAAAAATATCAAGGTAGAGCTACGCAATGTACATAGGTTGGAACCTGCTTAATTTAATATACCTAAGTATATAGAAAGACATAACTAATGATTTATAAGAGACAGATGATGAAGATTTTCCTGATTGTTTGTCTCTTTTTATTTTCAATAAGGTTTTCTAATCCTCTACTCCTTAAAAATTCACCAAACGAATGTTTTCCTTCTTAAAACCTCTCAGGGCTTAAGAATCTGCTAACTTCTGGATTACGTCTCTGTAAGTTTGCCCAATGGGAATTTCTATCGATCCTATCTCGACATCTAATGCGGTGTATGCGGTCACTTTGTCTATGGCTACAATAAATGAGCGATGTACCCTCAAAAACTGGTCGGAAGGAAGCTGGGTAGCTATAGCGCCAATGTTGCTTTTTACCACCAGGGTTTTATCGGTAGTATGAATACGCACATAATCTTTAAGGCTCTCGATATACAAAATACTATCAAAAACTATCTTATGATTCTTCTTATTGACATTCACATAAATATGCGAAGATTTAGGGGCTTGTTCTCGTTCTATTGCCTGTGGCGGTTGCGACGCAGTTCGCTCATAATAACGCTCTACTGCCTTAAAAAACCGCTCAAAAGAAATGGGCTTTAGCAAATAATCTACGATATCAAGATCATAACCATCCAGGGCATATTCGCGATAAGCAGTCGTGAGGATTACCTTTGGCAGGTTTTTTACCGATTTCAAAAAGTCCAACCCGGTAAGCACTGGCATTTGAATATCCAGAAATATTAAATCTATGGACTGTTGCTTGAGGATTTCAGCTGCTTCCATTACACTATAACACGCGCCTTTTACTTCCAGGTCAGGCAAAGCGCTGATATGTTTTTTCAATAAATCTATAGCGGGTGATTCGTCATCTACCAACAAGCATTTTACAGGCATAGTTATACAGTAGTTATGATAAGGTGTAATTGAAAATAAGTGTCAGTTGTTTCTATAGTCAGTTGGTGTTTTTGTGGGTAAATAAGGTTGAGTTGTCGCTTGATATTACTTAACCCAATGCCCTCTTTATACACATCGTCCAAAGCTCCCGTGAAGTGAGCATTTTTGGCATTCCAGGCCTTAAAAATAAGCACGTTTTCGCTTTGCTCCAGCGAAACTCTTACTTCAGGCTTAGATACACTCCCATTTACCCCATGTTTAAAAGCATTTTCAACTATAGACAATAATAATAGAGGGGCCACTTTTTGATCAAGATACTGCGTAGGTTCTTCCAATATTACGCACAACCGTTCTCCATAACGAATCTTTTCCAAAGCAATGTAGTTTTGAATGCATTTCATTTCTTCGGTAATAGATACCAGCTTTGCCTGACTACGGTATAAGGCATAATCCAATATTTCTGATAGCTGCAACACCATATCGGCCGCCTTGGGTGATTGATTGACCACAAAAGAATAAAGGTTATTGAGGGTGTTGAACAAAAAATGGGGGTTGAGTTGGGCTTTGAGATACTTAAGCTCGGTTTCCAGTTTTTCCTGTTGTATCAACATTAAGTGCGCCTTTTCCTGTTGTTGTTTTTGCTGGGTTTGGTAGGCAAACATCAAGAGGGCGGGTGGATAAAACATCAACGTTTTCACAAAAAAACCTGGCACATCAAACAAGTGCAGGGCATAACCATATTGCACGTAATGAAAATACTTAAACATAAAGTATAACCAATAGGCAGTGAGGATCACTGTAATCACAAAAGTGCCCCTTTTTTCTTTATTCAAAAAACGAGGGACTTGCCAATAATTAAGCGTATAAGCCGCTATGATGTAAAATGGAAACTTGATTACACTGTTTCTAATATATTTCCATTGGTAAGCGTCTCCTCCCCCATAGCCCAAGATATACACCAGAAACAACACCACCCAAAAAGCGATGTGTTGCACTACCTTATTTTTTATTGATAGTTTGTATGCTGCCATTGATTACAAAAATAGAGAAATATCAACTGCTTTTGCCATTAATCGCCCAACCTGGATTAACTGTATATAAATAACGATTAAACGATGCTTTTTGCATTGCTCGATGGCAGAGAGGTCTTCTACTACGCTAAACTCTCCTTCCTCTATTTTTTTCAAATGCTATATGCTCAACACGGTTATTTGCCTCCAAACAAATAGCTAAACAATGAAAAGGAACCAATTATTGCTGATGACAGGTTTGCTTAGTCTGCTCTGGATAAGCAACCTCAATGCTCAAAATGCCCGCTCAGGAGATATAGCTCCTCATTTTACGATCAACACAATCTCAGGTAAGTCTTTTTCTTTGGATGCCCATAAAGGCAAAGTGGTGTTGGTAAACTTTTTCTCCACAGTTTGCCGCTGGTGCATCAAAGAATTACCCAAGCTGGAAAAAGATGTCTTTCTAAAATACAGGAAAAGAAATGATTTTCAGATAATAGCCGTAGCACGAGGACAACAAAAGTCTACTGTGGAAAAATTTATCCGTCAACGACAACTCACCCTTCCAGTTGCTTATGATCCTCAACAACATGTTTTTAGAAAATATGCCGAAAAAATGATTCCACGAACTTATGTCATCGGCAAGGATGGGAAAATCAAACAGGTATTGGTAGGCTATACCGAAGCAGAATTTAAGCAACTATTAAAAGTGATCGAATATGAGTTTAAAAAATAGCCTATATCTAAATACAGCGGTTTTTGTAATGCTTTTTTTGCTGATGTTATGCCAGATTTCTTGCACGCAGGCGCAACAAACTAGCTTAGATAAACCACCATTAAATACTAACAGGCAAGAGTCTATAGTCGTAGGGCAAAAATTTAAGTTTTACTCTAAAATCCTGGGTGAAGAAAAAGAGTTGTACATTTCGTTGCCTCCCAAATATGAGGAACGCGTACACAATTATCCGGTAGTATTGGTGCTGGAAGCCGAATATTTGTTCGAAACCACTGCCTCTACCATCAAACTATTGCAAGACCGCAGCAAGATGCCCCAAAGCATTATTGTAGGCCTCGCCAATGGAAGCCACAAAAAACGCAATGAGATGGCCTTTCCAACCCATGGAGGCAAACCTAAGACTTACCTCAAGTTTCTAAAAAACGAGTTAATCCCTTATATCGAGCAACGCTATAGGGCCAATGCCCACCGAACCATTATTGGCTTGTCGCCTACCAATGGATTGTTGTTTGAGGCTTTTTGGTCAGCACCTTATTTATTCAAGGGTTATATCGCTTTGTCTACACATTGGGAATGGCATCCTGTCAAAGGAGTAACAATGGTAGATAAGTTTATTCAAACCATTACCCAACCCAACTACCCCGCAGTAAGCATCTATATGGGTACTGGCGATGGAGATATGCGGTATAGCCAGGTAAACTACGACAAAGCCATCGTTAAACTCGATAAAAAGCTGGTTACCAAGGTAAATTATCAGGTAGATTTGTTAAAGAACGAAGAGCATTATGCCATGGCCATTGTAGGCATAAGGCGAGGTTTTCAACTTATATATCCTGACCAGGAATGGGACTTTCCCACCGTGTCAGACTTTAAGCATCCAGTGGCCTATATCAAACAATTTTATGCTGGTTTATCCAGGAAATATGGATTCAAGATTTATCCTGTAGAAGATAGTCATAATTATGGTAACTGTTTGAGTGGGGTGGCCTATAACTTTGCCCGTTGGAAACACAAGTACACCAATGCTCAAGCCATCGATTTATTGGAATTGAGTATTGACTATTATCCAAACTCAGCCAATCTGCATAAAATGCTTGCAGAGGCTTATCAAAGAGATAGGCGCAAAAAAGTAGCGAAGAAAATGGCAAAAAAAGCAATAAAACTAGCGGCAAAATACCATCCTGATGAATTGATAGGTTATCAGCGACAATTAGAGGATATACTTTCGCATAAATAGGAACAAATTAAGTAAGTTAGCTCGGATTAATGGACTTGAAACATGGTTGTTTTCAATGTTCCGAAGGCTTACTGGAAACTATCCCTCAAAAAACAGTCTCTAGATTGGTAGCCTTTGGCTTTTTGGTTGGCGACATAATCAGCTAGTAGCGTAAACCAGTTTGGAGGCTATTGGGGTTATTAAAAAGTTCAAAGTCTTTCAAGACATGACTTCGAACAATATGGGGATGGATGAAAAAAACTCGACTATCATGAAGTCAGTTTTAGCTATTTTTTTACCAGCGAAATTCGGGATTACCTATATTACATTGAGTAAAACAACTGAAAACAGAACCAAATCATGCTTTAAGAGGTTAGTATTACCAAATTTAGATAAGTAATCACCATAATATTCATGAAAAAATACTGCATCAATTTATTAGGTATCACTTGTTGTTTAGTTTTCTTAGGAACTCAAACAGCAAATAGCCAAAACTTTTTAAAACGCTACATTAATAGTCTTGTTAATGATACTGCTGATGTTTCTAAACCTCAGTTTATCACTTATCCAATCCTGGGTTATGCTCCCGAAACTAGTCTGGAAATAGGCCTTAATTCATTATTGATCTACTATGCAAAGCGGGATACTACAAATCGGCTAAGTGAAGTGAATGCTTTTACTTTTTTTACACTAGAAAACCAATATGGATTTTGGTTTGATCATGCCTTATATAGTCATAAGGATAATTGGTTTTTCCTGGGTAGAATTCGTCTACAAAGTTTTCCTTTACTTTATTACGGCATTGGTCTAGATACCCCCAAAGAGCATATTGCACGAGTAGATGCTAATCAAATATTAGTCAAAGAGCGCATATTACGAAAGTTACACAAAAATGTATTTTTAGGATTAGAAATAGATTTTCAGCAACTTTCCAATTTAGATTTTGTCGAGAATGAAGGCAGGACACTGTCCGAACTACCTCTAGGTCATGAAGGCTCTACTAATATTGGATTTGGACTAGGCTTGGTATATGACAATCGCCATAATGTCTTAAATGTACGAGATGGCTTTTTTTCTGAAATTGCTTTTTTACATTACAATTCGGCTATCAGTACATTTGGGTTTAATTCTGTCTCGTTAGATTCTAGAATTTATCGCCCTATTGGTAAAAATAATGTATTTGCTGCACAACTTCTTGGGCAATTTAATAGTGGTGATGTACCTTTTAATCAACTTGCACTTATGGGTGGCGAAAGCATGATGCGGGGCTATTATACGGGACGTTACAGGGATAAAAATCAAGTAGCCGCACAAGCAGAATTAAGGTTTTTACCCTTGCCTTTAGGTTTTAGTAAACGCATTGGATTCACTGTATTTGGCTCTGTGGCAACAGTAGCAGATCGTCCAGTTGACCTCAGACTTAATGATTTAATTTGGTCAGCAGGAGTAGGACTAAGATTTTTATTATTCAAGAAAAAAGATATTTATACTAGAATAGATTATGCTGTTAATGCAGAAACTACTGGCTTATATATCTTTATTGGAGAAGCTTTTTAGTGGTGGATTTTAAATTTGACAGAGAAGAAGCTAATCAAAGACAAAAAGTTGGCAATAGCACAAGTACCTGATTATCAAACCTTTTATTTAAGATTAAGAATACACCCATAGTTGTTTTCATTGAGCCAAAGGTTTAATGAAAATTATCCAATAAAAGATAGTCTTCAGACTGGTTATTATTAAAAAGTTTAAACATCAACCTTCGGAAGAATGAAAATAGCCAGCCAAATGGCAAAAAAAGCTACCCAAATGAGTAGCTTTTTTAATCTATATTTCAACAAAAACTTAGCAAATCATCAATGAGTCGTGGCATTTAGTCAATAGCCACAATAAACTTAAAAAATAAGCCTGTGGATGCGTAGACTCAGATCAGTTATTTCCTCTTCTGTTTAGTACTGGCATTGTTTGCATCAGTTCTGAAAAAGTCATAGAGCAACTGCCAATACTGCCAGTATGGAACGTCATTTCCTCTTTTTAACCCCCACAATACCAGCTTAGGCACCTTGTGTTTATGCGCTATTACCATATTTAACTTAGGGATGATTGTTATATATTGTCCACCCCACCCAGAGGCATGATAGGTACCTTCAAAGTCTGGGTGTTGTTTAATGTTATCAACTAGCCACCACATATTGCCATAAGCAAATTGAAAAGGGCTTTTTTTGTTTCGGCCATATCGTTTATTCACTGTGTCTACTGGGGTAACTGCTGTTAACATCTGGTCTATCCACTTTTCTGATATCAATTGTTTCCCATTCCATTTCCCTCGGTTAAGCATTAGCTGTCCAATCTTGGCCATATCAAGTGCTGAAAGATACATATGGTAGGCAGGATGCCTTGACTTACTTTTTTTGTATTTCTTTTTTTGATTTTTGATGTTCCAATTCTGAAATCCAAGTGGAATGGCCAACTGTTCTTCCATCTCTTTGTAGATGTTTTTGCCTGTTTTCATTTCAAAAACAGAACCTGCCACATTGTAGTCCCAATTGTTGTACACAAAGTATTCTCCGGGCTTCACTGCCCCTCTTTTTAGAATATTCTTCTTATCATAGCCCGCATTCACGGGTTTTAGAAAAACTCCCGAACGTGAATTTATAATATCGTGTACGGTGGCTTTTTTTTCTGCATCGGTTAGCCCCTTGTCTTCATCAATCCCTATTTCTCCAATAGTTTCATTGAGGTCAATTATTCCATTTTCGACATATTTGCCATACAGCATACTCAAGATACTTTTTCTGCATGAGGCAATAAAGCTAATGTCGGTAACATCGCCGTATTCAAACAAAATCTTCCCATCTTTCAGCACCACCATTGATGTGGTAGTTAGATTTTTTTTAATAAAGTTGTTGAGAGAATCTAGCTTTTCCTTGGTAAATCCTGTTTTGGCCAGGCTGGTGTGTTTTTCAAATGCGCTGCCTTTAAATTGGGCTGCCCGAGGGCTACAACTCATGACCAATGGCAAGGCTAATAATGCAAATAATAGGTTTCTCATCTTGGTTAATGTTAAATAAAATATGTGCTTGAAAAATTAATTTTATGGGAAGCAAATGTATGAGAAACGCTGCCTTGCACAGCACTAAGGTGAACTGCTATTACTACCAAAACAGGTTTTGAAAGTAAAATCTGAGAGGTTCTAGTGGGTAGTTGATTGATCTAAAAACTTTTTAGGTGTCACACCCACGTGTTTTTTAAACAAACGATAAAAGCTGGTTTCGGAATTAAATCCACATTCTGAGGCAATTCCAAAAATAGACTTATTGCTATTACTTGGCTCTTTAAGTTTTACTTTTACCTCTTCAATCCGGTAATGATTTATAAAATCTCTAAAATTGGTTTTAAAGTGATGGTTAATAATATTGGAAATCTCTCTTTGGGGTAAACTTAAGTGCTGGGCAAGCTTTTGAAGACTAATTTGGGTCTCAAGAAAAAGCTTGTCTTCCACCATAGATCGCTCAATTTTTTGGTAGTTTTCAATATAATCCTGATCCACATCTAAAACGCTTGTTTTTACCCGATTTGGCTTCTCGGGAAAAACATAGTTTGGCTGAAAATATCCTTTGAGTCCTAAATAATAAATCAGAAAAGCGGTATACAAGTTAACAAACCGCCAGAAATATTCTACAAACCAAATAGCATTGAATAGATTAATAAATGCGAACACCCGACCTATGAGTATAATCAATCCTGTAAAGCTAAATAGAATAAACAAATGCCTCATCCACTTAAAATCAGGTAATTTAGTATCGGATGTTGTATTGTTTAACCAGTGTTTATAGTCTTTTATTAATCCGAAGCCCTGATAGAGGTATAGAAGGGTGGCCAGTAAAAGGATATATTCGTCAAGTTGTTTTACTTCATCAAAAAATAAGTGGTTGGCTATAGTTTTTTTTGTTGAAATATCTCTGGCTTGCAGAGTTACAAAGTATACTATAAAGGCATAGGCTTGCGAAATGAATAAGGGCAAAAAGTGTAGCCAATATTTTCTTTTAAACTGGAACTTTGGGGTAAATAATGCCTTGACATAAAAAAACAACAAAGGTGCTACTGCCAACTCGAGGGCATTGGGGAAATATCTAAAATAGTGGGTTTCCCATAGCAACTGAGTATGTAAAAGTGGCTTGGTTGAAAGCAAACAAAACGACAACAGCCCTAAGGCAAGAAATCGATTACTTTGTGTATTTCTTTTCGTGATTAATAGTAAAAAGCTAATAATAATTCCTTGAATGATGCCTAATAGAATAAGCGTATCAAATAAAGAAAACTGAGAGTTCATAATTTATTTAAAGCTTTTAGAAATTCATTCTAGTAAACTTTTTTGCCCAGGCTGGCGCGAGTTTCCAGCTCGTGCCCACTATAACAAACTCAAACTCCAAAACCAATTATTCACAAAAAAAGCTACCCAAATGAGTAGCTTTTTTGATCTATATTTCAACAAAAATTTAGCGAATCATTAATAACTCACGGTATTTGGTCAATGGCCAATCTTCGTCGTCTACGATCAACTCTAGCTTGTCTACGTGGTAACGAATGGTGTCAAAGAAACTCTTCACTTTGTCATCGTAGATCAAAGCACATTCTTCGATTTCTTTGGCGTTGGCCTCCTTGCGTGCCTCAGTCATTGCCTCTACCCCTTTCTGAATCTCACTCATGTGATGAGAAATCTGCTTGATGGTTTTGGTAATGGTTTCGGTACTTTCGGTTTCAATACCTAGGTCTTTCAAACCTTTGATGTTGTGAATCAAAGTATTCTGGTATTTTACTGCAGTTGGAATCACATGATTCAAGGCCAAATCACCCATCATACGTGACTCAATTTGCACTTTCATCACATAGTTTTCGAGGAACATCTCATAACGAGCCTCTGTTTCGCGCCCGCTCATGATGTTGTGCTTCTCAAACATTGCAATGGTATCTTTATCAATGTAAGCCTTCAAAGAGCGAGGCGTAGATTTTACATTAGGTAATCCTCTCTTTTCAGCCTCAGCTACCCAGTCATCAGAATAACCGTCACCACCAAAAATCACATTTTTAGATTCTTTAATGTATTTTCTCAAAATGTTGATGATAGCCATTTCTTTTTTGGCAACCTTTTCCATTTCGGCATCTACTTCTTCACGGAACTTCACCAATTGATCAGCCACGATAGTGTTCAAAATAGTCATTGGTGACGAACAGTTGGCCGATGAACCTACCGCACGGAATTCAAATTTGTTTCCGGTAAAAGCAAATGGAGAAGTACGGTTACGGTCGGTGTTGTCTAACAAAACTGGTGGAATTTTGTCGATACCCAGTTTCATATATAAGTTCTCTCCTTTTTCTACAACCACCTCAGCATTGTGCTCCAATTCGTCTAATACTGAAGCCAATTGGCTACCAATAAATACCGACATAATTGCAGGAGGTGCTTCGTTGGCTCCCAAACGGAAATCATTACCCGCTGAAGCAATACTGGCTCTCAACAATGGTGCATTGTCGTGTACTGCTTTAATGGTATTGATAAAGAAAGTTAAGAACTGAAGGTTTTCTTTAGGCTTGCTGCTAGGCGCTAATAAGTTTACCCCAGTATCAGTCATCAAAGCCCAGTTGTTGTGCTTACCACTACCATTCAAATTTGCGAAAGGTTTTTCGTGGAACAACACTTTGAATTTATGACGAGTGGCCACTTTACGCATCACATCCATCAACAATAGGTTGTGGTCTACGGCCAGGTTGGCTTCTTCGAAGGTAGGTGCACACTCAAACTGAGCTGGTGCTACCTCATTGTGACGTGTACGCACTGGAATACCTAATTTAGTCGCTTCCAACTCAAAGTCGGCCATATAGGCTCTTACTCTGGAAGGAATAGAACCAAAATAGTGATCGTCTAACTGCTGACCTTTGGCAGGTTGGTGACCAAATACAGTGCGACCAGCCATTACCAAATCAGGGCGAGAATTGAACAAGGCACGGTCGATCAAGAAATACTCTTGCTCGACCCCAAGCGTAGCCTTTACTTCTTTTACTTCACGATCAAACAACTCACATACGTTGGTGGCTGCTTTGTTTACCAAGTCGAGCGACTTCAACAAAGGAGCTTTGTAATCTAGGGCCTCACCAGTGTAAGAAACAAAAATGGTAGGAATACACAAGGTACGGCTAGAGTTACTTTCCATAATATAGGCTGGAGAATGAGGATCCCAGGCAGTGTATCCACGGGCCTCAAAAGTAGTTCTCAAACCACCACTTGGAAAAGAAGAAGCATCAGGCTCTTGTTGAGCAAGGGCACTTCCTTTGAATTTTTCTATTACTTCGCTGTTTCCAAACAAACCAGCGTCTCCAGATAAATCAAAAAAGGCATCATGTTTTTCAGCAGTTGCTCCGGTCAAAGGTTGGAACCAGTGGGTGTAGTGAGTTACCCCTTGCGCAATTGCCCACGATTTCATGGCGGCAGCTACTGCATCGGCCACATCATCGCTAATGCGTTGGTTTTTGCGAATAGTTTCCGTTAATTTTTTGTACATGTCGGCACTGATGGTAGCCTTCATGGTTTTCTCGTTGAAAACATTTACTCCATAATAATCTGAAACTTTATTGGAGGGAGGATTTACCGAAACGGTAGGACGCTCCTGAGCTTTTTCAACGGCTTGAAATCTTAAAACGGCCATAGAGTATTTTTTTGTGATTTTACTGTAAGTGGGTTAAAATTCAAGGGCAAAAATATAAAAAAAGCACAAAAATCAATAAACCTAGGTTTATTTTAAAAGCCATTTTTATCAATAATAATAAAATAATAAAAACATAGGCTTAAATTAATACTGGTTCTGCAAATAGTGCTAAATACCCTCCAGAGAAGGTTTCAACAAAAACAATCCACTACATTACATTCGCATTGTATAATCAACCATAACCAAAGTGTTTTATTAGAAAAATAATATATCGCGAAAGTCCAAATCTACATTATAATACCTTTCTTAATGATTATATATGGTTGTGGCACTAAAAATACTCGGCCAAAACTGATTACATTCAAAAAACAAAAACTGAATTATACACTAGCAATAGACCCTACTCTTAAGGTGGTAGATTCGCTACCTTTTCCGACAGTAAGAAAATATTTGAATGTGGTAAAAACCTTGGAAGGCTCTGACTACACACCAGTTTTGAAATACAAAGATTCTACGATCTATAGAAGTAATTCCAGGTTTCAAAGTTGTCGTTGTAAAATCAAACAAGACACTATTTTTATGAATATCAGTTATGGTGCGATGGAAGTCCATACGCTAACCCTTAAGATAGCTCAAAATAAGTTTAGTTTATTTGCTCGGTTTTATACTGATACTCCTCTTGGTTATGATTTTAAAACCTTGCATCAATCATTAGTTCTTCCTAAAAAAAACTACAAAGCTCAGGAAATAATCAGTGGTTCGATTTCTTATTCAGGTATTGCTCAAAACTCTTTTTCTCCCGAATACCCTGATTATTTCCTAAAGGTAAGTGGCTTATTCAAATGCGTGTTGAAGCCTTGGAAAGCATTTAAAACAAATAGAATGTGGAAACGTCAGGATGAAATCTTTTAAAATTTCATCTAATATTCAAAATTTCTTACACCATTTCGCAACCCAAAAATTCGGAAAACCCGATCATACGTGACTCCTTTCCATAAGGTTACATCTAAAAAAACACTATTTTTTGGGTGTAACCACCTGTGCTCTTTGGTCTCGCTGCACTAAGACTAAAGACTTGGGGGGGCTTTTGGAATACTAAATCATTTGTGTTCCAAAGTACTAAAAATACTCGTTCAAAATTAATACGCATTTGATCATAGTTATTGCTTGATCAATTTGGTAAGCAGGTATATAATCACGATCCCTCCCAGAAAATAGAAGATGACTCGGAAGGTATTCCTTCGTTCCTGATTATAGTCCTGTAAAGATATGTAGGTTGACCTATCACTACTCAGGCATAATAAGATGTTATTCTTATGATTACGAATTAAAGCTTTACTGATACCAACTTTTACAAAGTCACCTTTAGAAAGTTCTTTTTTGATTTTTTCTTTTTGTAGTACTCTAAAACCAGCTCGATCTGTAAAAAATTTGCGATTACCAACATCAGTAGATAAATGAATGATCAGCTTATCATTTTCAATGATTGGTTTTCTGGACAAAAAACCATAAATAATTTTTAAGTCATCTCTCTTATAAACTATACGCTGTTCTAACAAATACACTATTGCAGATACGAATAGTAATGAGGGTAAAATCCACAAGAAATGTTTTACTTTCATAATATTTTCAACTTATAACCTCGGCTAACCTATTTCCTAAATTTGGCATCAATCAACTAACCTGATACAATTTTAACATTTTGTCATAATCATTCATCTACAACAAAAAATCAATTCGCATTATGCTTTATACAATACTGCGTATGCCTCATGGAAAAAAAATTATCTGATTTGTCATGAAAAGAAAAAGCTTGTTACAGCCTCAAAACTCACAGAATAGGTATTTACCACTATAATATCTTTCAGGAGTTAGTCCATTTCCCTAGAATTTCTTATACCATTTTGTAACCCAAAAAACCGCAAAACTCGCTTATACGTGACTCCTTTCCATAAGGTTACATCTAAAAAAAACACTATTTTTTGGGTGTAACTATTTCCTTCGTTCCCCGTTATGAACCTAACTGAGAACGGAAAAAACGACAAACCCTGCTTATACCATCATAGGCTAAACCAGAGCCTATCTATAAAAAATACAAATATTGAAATGGATACCCCAAAGGAGTTATTGCGAAAACTGATCATAGCCATCATACTTATGGTGGCTTTTTTACCAGCCCAAGCCCAAATTTCTACTTATTCTCAATATCACTTATCACCCATGCAAACCAACCCAGCCATGTTGGGAAGCTACAATCAACCTTTTGCCATGTTGAGTTATCGTCAACTAAGCTTGGGGAGCGGATTTGTATCTTCTAATGCGGCTTTCGAAACACCTATGGTTTCGGTGATGTATCCTATTAAATCAAAAAATAAAGGTCGTTTTGGTGGTACTGGTTTTTCTATCATCAATGATCGTTCAGGAGGTGGTGGTTTATTGCAAACCACTGGTCTACAGGCGGGCTTTGCTTATAATCAACAACTGGGCAAAACCAGTTTTTTGAGTATGGGGGTACAAGGTGGATATTTATGGCAAAACCTCAATCCTACTAAGCTTACTACTGGAAGTCAATGGATAGATGGGCAGTTTTTGAGCACTATAGACAACAATGAATCAATCATCGTAGAGCCTGTGAGTTACCCCACTGCCAGCGCAGGTTTGTATTGGTATGGTACCGACAACGACTCTACTTCAAGTTTAAAGTATTTTTTAGGGGTATCGGGACAAAACCTAAACCAACCCAATACAGCTTTTGGTCAAGATCAACAAGATCGTTTGCCCATTAATTTGGTAGTTACAGGTGGTTATACAGTATATGACAACCAAACCATCAAAATAATGCCTACCGTACGTTGGGTAGAGCAAGTGGGCTTTGCCCGACAAATCAATGCTGGTGCTTTAGGTTGGTATCGTTTAAACAATGGTACCGAAGAAAAAGCCAACACTCAAATAGGAATGGGGCTTTGGTACAACTCCAACGGAATGGCCAATGTATCGGTAGAGTTAGATCAACCACATTATATGGTTGCTTTGGCTTATGGGTTTGCCGCCTCCAAAAATGCACCTCAATTGAGTTCTTTTGAGATAAAGCTTGGAATCAAAATTGGGAAATCGTTTACTAAAAATGTATTCCAGAAACGTGAGAGAAAGCCTCGCCGAAAAAAGAAACGTGACAAGAAGAAGAAAAAGGTAGAAGGTCAGGAAGTAACTCCTCCTCAAATCACTGAGAAAAAAGCTAAAGAGAAAGAAAAGCACTTGGAAATCTTGAAAGGTGCGGTGTACTTTCAGTATAATAAAAATGAATTACTCAACTCTAATAAAGCCTATTTGAACCAGGTCGTAAGTGTATTGAATAAATACCCTGAAATTAATCTGGTGATCCAGGGACACACTTGTAAAATCACTCAATCGGAAGCCGATAACCAAACGCTTTCAGAAAACAGAGCCGAAACTGTAAAAGACTACTTGTTGGATCACGGTATTGATGCCAGCCGTTTGGAAACTATCGGCTTTGGCTCTCAAAAGCCAGTAGCCTCCAACGATGACGCATACGGACAGCTTCGGAATCGTCGGGTACAGTTTGAGGTGGTTGATACCAACCCTACCAAAAAAACATCAAAACCTAAAAAGCAGAAATAGTAAAATTGATTTGATTTACTATGGGTAAACTTTCAAATTATTTACTTTCTGTCAACCTAAAGCCATTTTATTACGTTTGAGCGAAGAAAGAACTCATTTATCGATGGTTTAGAACCACTTATCGATACTTATTTGACCAATAATCACAATACAACTATCTTTACAGTAGAACTGATATTATTTTACTATTAAGCAACTATGAAATCCTTATTAATCGAACAGTCAAACGACACCCCATTAATTTCGTTTGATATTGAACAAAACAAATTTGAGATCAAAGGCGAATCATACAGTGACGACGCAAACTATTTCTACGAGCCAGTATTGGAGTGGCTTCGTAGGTTTTTAAAGAATAATCAGGAACCACTCACTTTTAATTTTTATCTGGTATATTTCAATACGAGCTCTTCATCGGTATTTTTCCAAATACTCGAGATGCTCGATAAATACAATAATGAAATACCTGTAGAAGTAAATTGGTACGCTCGCCCCATGGACATGGACATTTATGAAGAAGGCGAAGAATTTCAGAACGACTTCAAATCATTGCCCCTAAATGTGAAATATAAGCAGTCCGCTTAAATTGATATCAAAATATTCAACAAAGAAGCCATTTGGTGTACACCGAATGGCTTTTTTATTGTAACACATTTATGACAAAGTGTATTGCAAGTCAGTTGCTGTAAAAATACTTGCTTTTGTCAAGTATTTTTATCTAATTGATCAAATGAACAATTTAACGCAACGTATTAGAGAGTTTAATAGATTTTATACTGCTATTCTTGGATTGGCCAATAAACACATTCTGGCAAGTGATTATTCCTTTACTGAGGCCAGAATCATTTACGAAATCAACTATAGTCATGGGATATCGGCTCGAGAGATCAAAGAAAAATTGCAGCTTGACGAAGGTTACTTAAGCCGAACTGTCAATAAATTGGTAAAACAAGGGATTATTATAAAACAACAGTCTAGCCAGGACAAAAGGCTGTTCTTACTTTCATTGTCGGCAAAAGGACTGCAAGAGTTGGCCGAAATAGACCACCATTCTAATCTGCAGATCGAGAGCTTGACCACACACCTCAATGAAAATGAAAAGCAAAAATTGAATCAGCTGTTACAAGAGGCTAAGCAATTATTAGAAAAGGGAATAGTGGATACAAAAGCTTCTCAAAAACCAGCCATTAAATTCTCTATTGCCTATAAGAAGAGTGACTTTGATGAGGGCAAAAAGTTGTTTAGAGCTTATGCTGAAGCCCTCAGTTTTGATTTAGCGTTCCAAAACTTTGAGAAAGAGCTCAAAAACATTAAGCAGCAATATGCTTCTCCCGAAAGTGCACTTATTCTTTGTTATGATCGCCAAGAAGCAGTGGGTTGTGTGGCCATAAGAAAGATAGATGATCAAATTGCCGAACTCAAACGATTTTATGTACACCCTCAATATCGAGGTCTCAAAATAGGCAAACAGCTATTGGAACTAGCGATTGATAAAGCAAAAGAGCTGGACTATACTTTTATACGTCTGGACTCAGCACCCGAACAAAGCAAAGCACAAGGGCTTTACAAAGCTTTTGGCTTTTATGAAATAGCCCCTTATGGTTATAATCCATTGGAAGGTGTAGTATATATGGAGTGTGCGCTGAAATAAGCGTACTCTCTTTAATTGTACCGTTGTATTATGCTCTATCTTCAGTACACCAATACACTATCATTAAGTTAAGGAAAATAGATATCCAGGTTTTTGAATTATGAAGTCATCTCGACTTTTAATAATGAACTACAAACAGCTCATTTTGCCCCCTAACTTTGAGATTTTTTATCCCCGTAGCGCTGCTATGACTCAAAAAAATCTCTTCGTTATCGAACAAAAGCAGCTATTTTTAACAACATCCAAAAAGTCGAGACGACTTCTATGATTAACGAATAAAGAGCAACAATTTCAGAAGGAGAGTTTTGTCCTCAAAAGCATCGTCCTCGCCTAGATTGTGTATTCTCACCAACCGAGCGCAACCCTAAAATAAGCTATTTTTCAAAGCCTATACTAACCCAAAAAATCAATAAGATGGAAATGAGCGCCAGTTCTCAGCTGACGCTTTAATAATAGAATCAATCAACTACTGAAAGTTTTATTTCCTTCATCATTCGAAATTAACCTACGTTGAGCTTGGGCTTACGCCCTGCAGTTTGTTGATTGATATTCAATATTCATTTTTCAATCAATTACAACATTTGTTGCTCAATCAAACCAATGAGGATGTGGATGATTTTGATGTGAATTTCCTGAATGCGATCGGCGTAGCCAAAGTGGGGAACAATGATCTCTACATCGGCCATCCCGGCTAACTTTCCTCCATCTTTCCCGGTTAAGATAACCACTTTCATGCCCTTGGCTTTAGCCGCTTCTACGGCTTTGATCACGTTGCCTGAATTGCCACTGGTGCTTATGCCCAGCAATACATCTTCGGTGCGACCCAAACCTTCTACAAAACGAGAAAATACAAACTCATAGCCGTAGTCGTTGGATACACAACTGATGTGGCTTGGATCGGAAATGGCTAACGCAGCCAGTGCCTGGCGGTTTTCGCGATAACGTCCCGAAAGCTCCTCGGCAAAGTGCATGGCATCACAATGCGAACCTCCATTACCACAAGACATTACCTTCCCTCCTGCTTTCATGGCTTCAGCCATTATTTGGGCAGCCTGGGCAATTTTTTGAATATTTTCTGATTGACTAATAAATTTCTCTAATACCGATTGGGCTTCTGTAAGCTCCTGAATGATAAACTGTTCCATATGTATACAAGGTTTGAGGCGTGAAACAACAATCGTTGGTTTTGTGACCTCTTTGCGCTCTTAAACCGAGGCAAAATTAACATTTTTGATTTGGGATGAAAGCTGGAATATAGTTATGTTTAAAAGCTTATGAATTTAACTCAAAGAACATATGGAATTAGGTGACATTCATACATTAGACACATCTATTAATACTTTAGAAAAAATTAAGGATTTTAGTGAAGCCTATTGGAAACAAATAAATTATCAAGAAGTTTACGGCTATCAAATTCAAAAAGAATCAGAATGGAAAGTCGGTTTAAACGAAATGGAGTTGTTTCTTTTTGAAAAAGAAGTAGGGTTTGAGTTTCCTTCATCATTGAGAAACTTTTATCGCACCATGAATGGTTTGAATAAGCCAGGCATCAACTTTTTTGGAGATTTAAATAATACTGAGCCAACGTTTTCGCCTCAATTTTATTCTTACCCTGATGATCTGGAGTTAATTGATGATTATATTAATTGGATATTACAGGAAAACAAAATATCTCGCGACGAAATCAAATCTGGCAAAGCTCCTTTCATTTTTCCTATTCATGGGCACCGATTTCTAATTTTTGATCAAAACGAGCAAGTGTTATCTATGTATGGTAATGACATTATTGCCTGGGCAGATAATCTTACACAAGCGATCGTAAGAGATGTATTTGATTCATACTTGCACTCAGTAGATTTGGCTAATTTTAAGCCTGTAAATTATTGGTTAGAATAACCCAAAATTCCCTCCATGATCACCCAAATTGCCCAACTTCTCAAAAAGCACCTGCAAGGCTACGAAGCATCGGTTCCAGAGGAAGAGCTGATGCAGCTTTCGGCGCAATTTACCCTCAAAACTTTTGCAAAAAGAGACATCGTATTTAGTCAAACCGAGGTTTGTAAGGAAGTATTGCTTGTAGAAGAGGGAATTTTGGCTTCAGAATTTACTCAACCCGACAAAACTGTCATTTCCCGTTTTTTTCGGCCCGCAAATCTTTGCAGCAATTTGGTAAGTGTTATCCAGCAAACGCTGGCTTCTGATAATATAATGGCTATTACTCCAGTTACCAGCCTATCTATTCCTTACCATTTGTTTTATCAATATTACTTGCACTCTTCTACTTTTGGGATTTTTCTTCGCAAAAAATTGCTGGAAAATATGGTAGAAGCCAAGCACTTTATTTCTATTAAAACCATCTCCGATACTGAAGCAAAATACCAGTTTTTGGAAACCAACTACCCCAAAATTATCCGCGATACCCCTTCTAAATACATTGCCAACTTTTTGGGTATTACCCCCGAAGCCCTCAGTCGTTTTTTAGCACGTCGTTACAAGTCTTAACCCACATCAATCTTTTTCTAGAGCTTTGCAACTAATATTGTGTGTAAACAATTCAACACAAAATATTACCCCTATGAGCAAACTCACATTACCTAAAGAAAGAGATTATGGCTGGGAACTCAAGCCTACTTCTTCTACCTATTTTGGCCAGATAAAAAATCAAAGTGGACAAAATTGTGTGGTGTTAGAGCACTCAATGCTAAGAAGTGTTACCATCGAAATGATTTACTGGTGGTTTCAGCACTTCCCCAGTATGCAGGTTACTTTGGACGATATTCCAGGATATGAAGGTCAAAAAGTTCCTGCCTATTTTTTATGGCATCCTTACGACCATGTCAGCGCTCGACTTTCGGGTAAGCTAGGCCCCAACAACACTTCAGCCCAGGGAGCTAAAATCCATATCCAAGAAGCTATGTACACCAAAAAATATGGCCTAAAATACCCTGTAGATGATGCCTTAGAAATATTTTATCACGACAAAGATGGATGGGCCATGGGTAAAAAGATTCCTTTTTTAGGATTAATGATGGTTTTACGTATTTCTTTCAAAGACATCTACGAAGGCGATACCATCAAAGGGGTGCATTATCATTATGAAATCGTTGTAGGAACTTACAAGAAAAACCTGATAGCCAAGGCCATCAATAAAAAGCTTTCTGGAAAATTTGGCCCTGATTTTTTAGACGCCTGGCACACCCACAATACTATAGAGGTAGGCGTATTTGAAAATTTCTTACCTGCCATCTACGCTCAACGTGACCGTTTGAATGATATCCATTATTCAAAAGCAATGAATGCTATGAAAGAGAGCCCAGCCAAATTGCAGGGCTTTAACAAAGACCTTTTTGAAGAGCGGATGAGGGGTTTTGAGCAAAGTACTAATGCGTTTGAATATTTGCAGTTTGATAAAGGCTCTTTTTTGTAAAAAAACATAAAATCAAGTACTTCTTTGTGAGTAAGTTACGTATACCTCCCAAAAGTGAACAAACCAACGTAAAAGAAAAGACGGCTTTCACTAAGGCATCCTGCTTTATATGTTATTTTAGTTTGGAAAAACTGGTTTGATCTAACTATTTGTAGTATTTATCATGTAAATACCACTTCTATGAATCTTAATTTCAAAAAACGTCTACTATTATTCGTATGTGTCACCTGTCTTTCTATTCAATCAATTGAGGCCTGTAGTTGCTATTGCAAAAACGATTGTTCTTTTAGTGCCACATCGGTACGACGTGATTTTGTAGCACTTGTCAAAGTGATATCTCATGATAATTATTCCTATAAGCTTGGCAAAAAAAGAGTAAACCTGATTACTGTAGAAATTATCAAAAAATATAAAGGACAAGAAAAACGAAAAACAATCAAGCTTTGGGGAGGTAATGGAGCAAGCTGCCGATCTATAGTTAGCAATTTTAAGATTGGAGAGCATTACTTGATTGCTCCTTATTTTTCTGAAGAGCGGCAAAACGATCAAATAACATACCTGGATTATCATTTTTTCGAGTGTGATACCGATTATCTAAAAGTAGATATGCGCCAAAAGAAAGTGTACGGAAAATACTCCTCAGAGAAAAATGAGGCCACACTTACTGAATTTGAAAGTTATTTATTAAAGGAGACTATTTCTAAGAAAATCCAACGGATTGCTTTATTTATTGCACTTATATTAGCAGGGCTGATTGTATTAGTTCTGGGTTTTAAAAAAATCCGTAAATAAAAAGTTTAGACCAGGGATAGTTTTTTGAAAACAGGCATCATTCCAAGAACTTCCTCTAAAATACTTTACTTCATAGGTTTTCTACCTCGGTATGGGAAAAGAATTCGAGGCCATATTTCCTGAACTTTGCTAACCTGCTCGATAAAGAAATGATTGCCAAAAATTATGGAAAGGTGATGTGTGCTGGGGAGTTTTGAAGAAGAGGAAATCTAATAAAAAGACGAAATTCATTATGAAAGAAAAATTAACTCCAGCCAATGTTTATCAAGTAATGAAAAGTTTATTCCCGGCATTGAATGACTACGTAACAGCATCTTATGAGGAAGAACTATATGAACTCAATACTTTTGGTATCAAACATAAAATTGATTTTGAAGCATTGATGATCAAACATAAAGAAACAATTCTAGAGATTGACAGAGAACCACCTGATGAACAACATATTGAATGGTATCGTCAGGATAATACGATTATAGACCTTGAGCATAAACTTGCGCTGGGCTATTGGTTTGCATTTCCTGGCTTAATACGTCTAGGCCTGGAACTTGAATTTGGTGAAAAATATCAAAAATTTGCCGAACAACGAGATCGCATGGACTAAATAATTAGTCCTCTACCATACAATAGCACTCGTTGGCCTTCATAAAACAGACCAACGAGTCAGTTATTTTTTACTAGTTCACTGGCTTTCTACCCACAAATCTCACAACTGAGCCTTTGCCATTATGGTGTCGCCCTTCGTTGAGTGTTACTTCCTCTTCGGTTAACTTTATCATTTCATAATCTTTAAAGTCCGCCCGTATTTCTTCCTCGGAGTACAGCATTTCGGCAATGCCAGGCCCTCCTACTTTGGGGTTTTGCTGGCGGTACTCGAGGTGATTTTTACCAAAAGCTTCTAAAATAATGATGCCTCCCGGCTTCAAACATTCGCTCAGGCGTTGATGAAAAGCGGCCTTTTTTTCGGGGGCAAAATGGGCATAGATTAGCCCAATGGCATCAAAAGAAGCGGGGGCAAACTCAAGTTCAGCAAAATCGCCTACCAGATAGTCTAACTTCACCCCTTGCTCAGCAGCCAGTTGCAAAGCTTTGGTTTTACCTTCTTTGCTGAGGTCAAAAGCAGTAACCTGCCAGCCCAATTCGGCAGCAAACACTCCATTTCTACCCTCCCCATCAGCAGGCATCAATAGGCTACCAGGGTTAAATTTTGAAAGCCATTCTTTAAAGAATACATTGGGAGCTTTGCCGTAAGCAAATCCTTGCTTTTGATAGCGCTCGTCCCACATGTTTTTGTATTGCGTGTCCCAGTTTGTTTCCATTGTTTGTGTTTATTTAAATATTGATGATTATTCCCGAATGCTAATTACCTGACCAGTATTGGCTCCGAAAACACTTTTGCGAAAGCCTTGTTCGAGTCGTGACATAGTCACTGGTATTTCCCCTGGAAAGAAAGAGAAATACTGAGGAGAGTTTTCTATCACAGTAGGGCTTACTGCATTAATTCTAACCTCATTTTCAAGTTCTATAGCAGCTGCTCTCACAAAAGCCTCTACCCCGCCATTAGCCGTAGAAGCATTCGCAAAGTTTAGTTGAGGCTCATAAGTCAAACCTCCCGAAATCAAGGTAAAAGAACCCTTGGGGTTAATATAATGCTGCCCAATAAGTACCAGGTTAATTTGCCCCAATAGCTTACCTTCTATTCCAGTTCTAAACTCTCTCAAGCCAAGGTTTTTCCAAGGCCCAACAAACGAAGGACCCGCAGTAGATATGAGAGCATCAAATGAGCCTACCTGTTTGAACATACTTTCGATAGATTCTGTGGAAGTAATATCTACGTTCAGATCGCCCCTTCTACGCCCTACTTTTATTACCTCATGTGCTTGTTCAAAAGCTTTTGCGAGGTATTGTCCCATCGTACCAGAGGCACCCACAATAATTATCTTCATTAGAAATCGTTAAAGTTTAGAGATGTTTTAAAAATTGCTAAGTACAAATGCCTTATTTGACATCATACCTGCAGTGGTGCCCATAGATACTGCATTGGCCACGGTACGCATCCGGGTTGTATTATCACCACAGGCATACACCCCCTCTACCGAAGTTTGCTGTTTTGGATCTACCTGAAGAAATCCATCTTCGTTTAGCACACAGCCAAGTGTTTCAGGAATGCCACAATGTTGTACAAAAGGAACCTTCGCATATATGACACTTATCGCAGTAGTGTCTCTGCCCTTAAATTGGATATGCTTTAAATGTCCCTTTTCGTGGATAAATCTTTTAATGTGGGCTTCCTCAATTTTGATATTGAGATTTTTGAGTTTGGTGGTTTGGTCAGCAGTAAGTGTAGATGGGCCATTGGTATAAAGCGTCACATCTTTGGTCCAGTTGGTAATAAACCGAGCGAATTCAAAACCCAATTCACCGTTGCCTAAAATACCTGTAGGTTTGTTGCGCACCTCATAGCCATGACAATAAGGGCAATGTAAAATCGAGATACCCCAGCATTGGGCAAATCCCTCAATATCAGGGAATATGTCCTTGATACCAGAAGCAAAGATTAGTTGTTTTGCCTGAAAAATTTTGCCCGACTTGGTCTGAATTTCAAAGCCGTCTTTGGTTTTAGCACCCTGAATGGCCAATCCCTCAAAGAAACTAACCGTAGGGTATTGCTGTACCTGTAGTTTGGCCAATTCGGCAATGGCTTGTGGAGTTTTGCCGTCTTGGGTAATAAAATTATGCGAGTGTGGAGTTTGCCGATTACAAGGCTTTCCACTATCAATAATTAGTACTTTTCGAAGAGCCCTGCCCAGTGCCATACCAGCGGCAAGCCCTGAGTAACTCCCTCCTACGATGATTACATCAAAATGCGTGTTATTCTTCTCCATTTTTTTATTGGATGACAAATTTGTTAAATAAAAAGGGGCTACCAGTGTAGTCGAAGCAACCCCGGTTTGTTTGATAAATTCCCGTCTTGTAAGTGAGGTCATGGTTATTTGTTGCGTGTTTTAAAAGTCTTTATAAACCAAACCATTCCAGCAATGGCATTCCTGCAAACATCATCCATGGTACTAGCAAAACAGTCAATACAAGGGTTCTTTGGTATCGTGGAATCGCAGACAATGGTTTTCCGAACAGGTAAAGAAACGAGGTGATAGAAGGGTAGATTACAATCCAGATTTTGATGGCTGCAATCCACTTGGCTTTTGCTGTCATACTTGTTGTTGAGTAATGAATGATTTACTCGCAAAAGTAGTAGCCAGTCTTATGCGTGTGATAGGACAAAACAGTAGTTTGGCAGGACTTATTTAAAATTCTTTCGAAATGCCTCTGGCGAAGCACCCATGTGTTTTTTAAAGAAACGAATAAAGTACGAAGGGTCTTCGTAACCCAAGTGCCAGGCAATTTGGTTGACCTGATTGGAGGTAGCCAACAGGTATCGCTTAGCTTCAAGAATGATTTGCTCATTGATCAATTCGGAGCAAGTTTTTCCCAAGGTGGTTTTGGTAATGGCATTGAGTTGATAAGCAGAGAGATGCAATTGCTCAGCATAATATCCCACTTGTTTGTGCTGGGTGATATGGTCAGTCAGTAGTTCCTGTAGCTCTTCCAACTTTTCTTGTTGATAAGCATTGGCGGAATCTTTAGTAGTGGGCTGATTTTGCCTTACCAGTTCAATAAATAAAATATTCAATGCTGATTTAATCACTTCCAGATATCCTGCTTGTTGGTGGCTATATTCCTGGAAAATATGGGTTAATTGACCGAAAATTCGCTGAAAAGGTGCTTTTTCTAATTTATAAAAATTCTGGTAGCTTGCTTGCCGCAAACGTTGCTGGGATAGTTTGTCACTGGGCACATAAAAGTCTTGGGTAAATTGCATCAAGTACCCGCCACCACTTGCTTGCAAAGTATTTTGGTGTACCTGGCCAGGTCGCATAAAATACAACGAATGATCGCATACCTCATAAGGTATAAAATCTATCTCATGGCTTCCTTTAGCTTTTTCTAAGGTCAGCAAAAAGAAGAAATCATGCCGATGGAGTTCTTGTACTACTGCCTGCTCCGTCAGCAATTCGTCAGTGCTTCTAATGCTGAAGCTACCCACAAGCTCAGGTTCTTTATTAGTAAGACTTCTAATGGGAATGTTTTCCATACAGTAATACCTGTCTGATTTTGCCTTTGTAAATATAGCGTCGAAACAAATAGCGCAAAAAATTCTTGCCCCACCTTTGCCCCCAAAGAAAAAGTTGTACATTTATGGCATATAATTAATTTCATCAAACGGAAAAAGGTTGTACTTAACGGTGCATAAAAAGGGAATCTGGTGCAAATCCAGAGCTGTCGCGCAACTGTAAGTAACTTTAGAGTCTATACTCTCCAGGTTTTTGTCCTGATACACCCAAGTATCAGTCGTGTCACTGTTCCAAAAAAAGCAATGGGAAGGCCGACAAAAGCTGTTACAAGTCAGGAGACCTGCCTTTGTCCGCTATGGCTTTGCTTTCGCGGTTTGAAGCAAATGAGTATATTTAAGCATGCTCTCAGTCAGGTCTGGTGTACTTCCTTTTTTCTGGTAATATATTATAGGTTTCTTTGTGTAATTCACTGCAACACTATTGTCTATTTATCAGCAAGTTATAGTATAATATTTATGCTAAATCTGGCAGTACTCCTTTATCATTTGATTGCTCTCCCCGCTCAACAAAGTCGAAGCTTTATAACGAATTTTTAACTTAATGGATGTCACCAATGCCCAAACACGAAGACAAACATTGCCCACGTTGCCAAACCTTGTTTGAATGCAAGGTGGGCTCTATTAATCTCTGCCAATGTACTACGGTGACACTTACGCCCGAAGAAAGGGCCTATATTGCCAAATTGTACGACGACTGCTTGTGTGCCAATTGCATGCGGGCCCTTCAGCAAGCCAGCAAAACTCAAAACAACGAAGATTTATGACAGTAGAAGAACGCATCGAGCAATCCAGAACCCACGTTTTCAAAGCAGTATTTCCGAATACTACCAATCATTACGATACTTTATTTGGAGGAACTGCACTGAGCCTGATGGACGAAGTTGCCTTTATTGCCGCGACTCGCTTTAGTCGCAAACGAATGGTTACAGTAAGTAGCAACCGAATTGATTTTACCCAGCCTATTCCTGCCGGAACCATTATAGAACTCATTGGAACAGTGGGCAAGGTAGGCAATACCAGCCTGACAGTACAGGTAGATATTTATATAGAACAAATGTATGCCGATACCCGAGAAAAGGCCATTAGTGGGGAATTTACCTTTGTGGCCATAGATGAACATAAAAAACCCGTATCGGTATTGGGGTAATCGCTCCTGAACCAACTGATTAAATTTTGCTTAGGTCGAGAATTTACCTAGATTGCTATTTACAACTTATCAAAACAAACGTACAATGAAAACCTTTATAGCAACTATTATTTTATTAGCCTCTTTCACCATCTCGACCCAAGCTCAAATCACCAAAACAGATATCAAAGGTCAGCTTCAGGACATGGGGCTATCGCTTGGCTCTATGAAGAAAATTTTTGTAAATAATCTGATTGTGGGGCATAACACAGGTAAGGTAGTCAGAAAGTCCAAGGTTTTTGAACTGGGAGCAAAATCTAAACTCGTGCTGACCGAGCGAGGCATCAAAAAAGTATCCTTTGAGAATGGTCAAATTTCATTTACTACCTTTTATCCTTACACCTCGATTTCGAATTATTTGATTTCCAGAAGCTTTATTACCATCAACTTAAAAAACTAAGTCTTTGGTGTAAGAATGCCTTGAGTTTTACGACTAGTAAGATAAAAGATGAGTTAAAAACCAAAATGTTGTGAGATATGTCTAGAACCTTTGCCATTAATCGTAATTTATTGCTTTTAGGTATTCCTGTATTGCTCTTTGGTAGTGTAATTTTGCTAATCAAGAATGTATCGTTGGCTGGAAAAGACACCTTGAATATGGCCATTACTGCCGATTTGGTGCTTACAATTCCAGTTATTTATTTCTTGCTTATCCGCAAAACCAAAGTGCCTAAAATCACGGTGATATCGATGATGGTGTTGGGGCTGGTCATTGGTACCTTAGTTTTACCCAAAAGCAGTCAAACCTATCTGGACTTATTCAAAACCTGGGCTTTGCCTGTAGTAGAACTCACAGTGCTTTCTATCGTGGTTTTTAAGGTGGTACAGGCAATTCGCAAATACAAAAGCCTCAAGGGGGCCAATCCTGACTTTTTCACTACGTTGAAAAATACTTGTGCCGAAATACTCCCCCAAAAACTAGCCATGCCATTGGCAACAGAGGTATCGGTGGTTTATTATGGATTTTTGCATTGGAAAAAACGCAAAATCGCAGCAAACGAATTTACCCACCATCGCAAGAGTGGTACAGCCTTGTTATTGGGTATTTTTATTTTCTTGATTTTAATAGAAACCTTTGCTGTTCACTTAATTGTATCTCGCTGGAACCCCATAGTAGCCTGGGTAATATTTGGACTGAGTGCTTATACTGCCTTACAATTTTTTGCCTTTGCCCGTTCACTTTCTAAACGTCCATTTGAGGTAAACAACCAATCACTTGTCTTACGATATGGTATCTTGAGCGAAGCTCAAATTCCTATGGATAAAATAGCACAGGTGGAAGTTTCTAAAGAAAAGCTTGAATTCAAGGGAACGACTAGAAAGCTCTCTCCTTTGGGCGAACTGGAAAGCCACAATATGATTCTGACTTTGAAAGAACCTCACAAGTTGAGTGGGTTATACGGCATCAAGCGGCAATTTGAGGTGTTGGCCTTTCATGCAGATGAACCTGAACAATTGAAGGCAGCCATCGAGGAAGCAATCTAGCCAATCAATAGATTACCTATGCTTTTAAAGCTGATTTGTCAGAAATACGCTTTTAAAGCATAGCGTTATTATTACGAAATATATTGATAAGAGCCCTTATTTCAAGACGGAATAAGGGCTCTTTTTTGGCCTTTAATCAATCACGGCAAGTCTATACTTCCTTCTTACTTTTATCGATGATTGTGGTACACTCATCGATTTTTAGAAACGTTTCGCTCTTTTGCATAGTAGTCCAAATAATACTATACACTTTTAGTAAGAGGGAAAATTTATGAAAAGTCTGATTATAAAAAGTCAAAATGAAAAACCGCATATATGGTTCAATACCGAAACCAACGTTTTTGAGATTGACGGGGATTTTTACAGTACACAAACCAGCGAAATGGGTCAATCTTTAAATTCTTGGCTAGAGAAATATTTAACAAAAAATACCAGCCCTATCTCACTCAATATTAAGTGTTGTCACTACCCTTCATCTTCTTATGATTCACTGATTCATGTCCTGACATTATTCCGGGATTTTTACACCCAGAGCAAAGGGTTTGTTATGGTAAACTGGTTTGTAAATTTTAGCGATGCGAGGATCATTGATCAAATCAAATCTTTCAAAACAAAATTGGGCACCCTACCCATCAATATATTAAAAGCGCATTTAAAAGATTAATGAACATATCTCTGTTTTTTGCAGGAATTATCTCCTGCTAACTTTCACAATAGGTCTTAAAACAGTTAAAGATGTAAGGCCAGCCATACTCAGAAGCCATCATTTGACAATAATTGTCTCCTTCTTCTCCGTGAAGCTCAAAGTTATAATGCTCAAGGCTTATCTTGGTCACCTCTCCTTCTTGCTCAAAACTCATCCTTATATCACTGGCTTTTGTAGGGTCAGGGATTGGTTCGCGTTTAGGACTAATTTGCCATTTTAGGCCTAAGCTTTCATAAGGAGTAATCTCAGTAACCCTCCCCCAATCGCAACGAAAACCATAAGGGCCAATCTCGGTGCATAGTCCGTCTTTTTGGGCATCGATGCGAATCTCCGCCAATGTATCTTGCGACCAGGTATATGCTTTGGGCCACCACTCATTTAGCTCATTGACAAATTTTGTAAAGACCGTGGCAGATGATGCCTTGACGTGAAGAGTATGCGTAACTGTTTGCATGGTTTTATCAATAGGTTTGTAAAAGATTACTTGAATCATAGAATCGATCAAAATAACAAAACATAGGTTCTTTATGTTTTCCCTGCATTGATTCTTATTTTAAAAAAGTCTACTCAGCAAAGTCAGACCTATTCTCATTAAACTATGACTCAGGAAGCCCACATTCCCCACCTTACGACCATTAGCCGTTTTTATGATCAATTGAGGATTGGACAACCTCAAGGCGACGATTTTGCTATGATGCGCATTGAAGACCAGCCCGACAGCAAGCGCATAGAAATGCCCCTGTTTCGCTGTAACTTTTATCGGGTGGTATTTGTGAGTACTCAAGGGGTGCATTGGAATTTACCCGATCAGGTTTTTTCTTCCAGCAAAAACAGCCTTTATTTTTCTTATCCTGGCAAGCTCGAGAGCTGGTCTATTTCTCAAAAGATTTATGGCTATTTGGTAAGTTTTGACCAACAATTTGCCTATGAAGATGCCCAATCACAGGCCTTGGATCAAACCTTTCCTTTTTTCAATTTTGAAGGCCTGGCCATTATCCAATTAACCGATACGGAAGCAGCTCTGCTGAAGACTACCCTTGAACAAATGCTTATAGAGGTAAATCAGCATGCCGAAGATAAGGAACAAATGCTGCGCCATTTACTTTTTCAGTATTTGATTCAAATCAAGAGAATTTACACGCAAAAAATTGCCAACCTACCCCCAAAAGCCCAGCAAAACACCAGTATCTACAATCGCTTTCGCCAGGAAGTAGATCAATATTTTGTGGATCTGGCCAATGGGGAACATAAGGCCCAGGCTTCGGTGAGTCTTATTGCTGAGCGAGTAAACCTCAATTCCAGCTATTTAAACACTGTCATTAAAAATCTTACCGGACAAACCGCCTCCTCGTACATTCAAGACAAAACCCTGCTCGAGGCCAAAAGTTATTTGATGCATACCTCTCTGCAAATAGCTGAAATAGCCTTTCGTTTGGGTTTTAATAATGTATCTTATTTCAATCGTTTTTTTAAGCGTGGCACCCACCATACTCCACTAGATTTTCGAAAATCTCACCAATAACTTCCATTTCTTATCTCAAAAAATTACAATCTATAAAAAGTATCATAAGCCCCATAAAAAGTGTAAGGAGTCGCCTGATTTAGCTCATATATTTGCAATATAAATCATACACAACTATTCAATGAATACTTGAATATCGTGTACTAAAACATAAAAATATGAGTAAGCTAAAAAATGTACTATTTACCTGGGTAATTGTATATCTGTTGATTCCCCTTTTGATATATGCCTTGAATGTGTGGTTGATGAATGTACCAATTTATATCCGCACCCTGTTGCTTTCAGGATTGATGGTCTTTGGGTTACAGTATTTGATTTTCCCGGCTATCGAAAAATTGAAAAAGAACTTTAATCATTAAAATCATTTCAAATTCATACAATAAACAATAACTACTATGAATAATATCACCCAAATTCACCCAACAATTCCCCTTAGTAATGGTATTCAAATGCCTGCTTTTGGCTTAGGAGTGCTCAAAGCTCAAGATGGTAACGAAGTAGCACAAGCGGTGCAATCGGCTATAGTGCAAGGCTATCGTATGATAGATACCGCCAGTGTTTATCGTAATGAATCGGGTGTGGGTCAAGGCCTGCAAAATGCCTCGATACCTAGAGAAGAACTGTTTTTGACAACTAAATTGTGGAACAATGAGCAAGGCTACGAACAAACACTGCATGCTTTTGAGCAAAGCCTTGAACGCCTACAAACCAACTATTTGGATTTGTACCTGATTCATTGGCCAGTAAAGGATAAATATAAAGATACCTGGCGCGCTTTGGAACAATTATACCGTGATGGTCGGGTACGTGCCATTGGGGTAAGCAATTTTCAGGTGCATCATTTAGAAGATTTACTTGCAGACGCCAACATCCGCCCTATGGTCAATCAGATAGAAATGCACCCCTATTTGCAACAAGCTGACTTACTGGACTTTGCACAAAAAAATCACATTAGATTAGAAGCCTGGCGCCCTATTATGCAAGGACAGGTAATGCAGGTTCCCGAGCTCCAAATCATTGGAGCCAAATATGGAAAATCTCCCGTACAAGTGACCCTTCGTTGGTTGTACCAATTGGGTGTTATTGTTATCCCAAAATCGGTCAATCCAATTCGGATAGGTCACAATGCCGATATTTTTGACTTTGAGTTATCTGCACAAGATATGAGCCTCATTCGTCAATTAGATCAAGGGTTACGATTGGGCCCTGATCCTGATAATTTCAACTTCTAATCGGTACTTGCTTCATTCAACCAGCTATTTTCCTTAATTTGTGTTAGCCTGTACACAATTTGTGTTCAACCAAACTTCAGGTTTTTCAGAAATTTGTACCTCACCCAAATTGAATACCTATGGAAGAAAAAAAGTCAAAAGAGCGGGTTATCCATCAAAAATCGGTTAGTCAATTACATGACTACCTGGGTTTCGAGAAGCCTACTCATCCATTGATTACCATCATTGACACCGCAAAAATGGCCTATGGTGAAGAGATGGTAGGTGTCAAAGTTATTTCTGATTTATACTGTATTGCTTTAAAGGATGGTAGTTGTGGCTTAGACTATGGACGCAATCACTATGATTTCCACGAAGGTGTACTCATTTTTACCGGTCCCGACCAGGTATATTCAGTAAGAAAGCCTCAAGCCTTGAACGAGATCAACGGATGGATGCTTTATTTCCACCCCGACTTGATCAGAAATACTCCTTTGGGGGACCGCATCGATCAATATTCCTTTTTTGGCTATGATGTGCATGAGGCTTTGCATCTTTCGGATCAGGAACAACAAATTATCACCAATTGTGTAGGGCTTATTCAGGCCGAAATCAAGGAAAGAATTGATGGGCATAGCCAGCAGGTATTGGCTTCCAATATTGAGTTACTTTTAAATTATTGCTTGCGTTATTATGAACGTCAGTTTCACACTCGAGCAGCACAGCATCAAGACATTGTATCCAGGGTAGAATCCTTACTTAAAAATTATTACAAACAAGAACAATTGGTAGAATCAGGGCCACCTTCGCTAGATTATTTGGCCGATAATGTAGCACTGTCTCCTTATTATTTGAGTGATTTGCTCAAGAAAGAAACCGGGCGCACTGCCAAAGACCATATCAATGATTTTTTAATTAGTAAAGCCAAGAATTTGTTGCTTCGTTCAGAAGATTCCATCAGTGGTATTGCTTTCAATTTGGGATTCAATTATCCTCATTATTTTAGTCGCTTGTTTAAAAACAAGACTGGTATGACTCCACAAGAATATCGTCAACTGAATTAAAACTGTCCTTTGATAATAAAAACGGGGAAATGACTCCCCGTTTTTCCAATGCTTATTGCCAACGTTGTTTTTTAATCTTATCCTTTGGTTTTTGCTTTTTCTTCTTGAAAGAAAAGTTGTACATAAGGCCAACCGTAAATCTATTGTTTGCCGAAATACTTACTGTACTTTCTGTATTGAAGTTTTGCATCCAAGGTACCTGATACAAAACGTTCAGATTTAGGTTTTTACGAAACAACTGCACTCCTACTGTACCAAACATCGCCGAACCCCCAGTATTGAACTGCTCTATTTTACCATCCAAGTGTTTTTCGGCTTGCTCGTAATAGACGCCAGCCAAAGGCAAGATGGCTACTTGTGGGGTAGTAATCCAGTAAAACAAATAAGTGCTTGCATTGGACTGATTACCAAAACGATAGCCTTCACTATTTTTTGAGTTTAGTTTATAAGAGGCCTCCGCATTGATCCCAAATTTTTGGTAACGTAGCGTATAGTTCATAGAGAGCAAATAATCTAAGCTACCTGAACCAATCTGAAAGTTACGATTGATGATCTGACCAGCATCTTGTTTTTGATACTCTCCTAATGGCAGCTTTACTCCACCACCTACCGATAACGAATGTTGCCAAAGAGAGCTGCCTTTGTCTCCTGTATTAAATAGGTTATAATACAACAATACCATAGGGTCACCCACTCCAGCACTTTGTACACTTTGATGAGAACCATTCATGTCATTCATTAGGTAGGGAACGATAAAGTTAACCTGGAGTCGTTTAGAAATACTATATCTACCCATAATATCGATGCGACGATACGTATCTTCCGAAAACTCATCCTCAAAGTATTGATTGTTCCTATAGTCAATGGCAGCATTGAAACTTGCCTGACTATACCTCAACCCAAAGAAGTGGGTATTGTACATGGGCAATATACCAAAATACACCCCACCCAAACGGCATCCACAAATATCGCAAGCCTGACTTTGAAGTCCCCAGCTCATGACAAGCAGTATTAAAATAATTCTTTTCATAAATTAGTCAGCGTTTTGAAAGCGTGTGTCTGAACGAAAATCCTGATCGGTAAGGGTGCGCAAAAAGGCAATGATCTTTTGTTGTTCATCCTGTGTCATCGCAATCCCTAGTTTTCCATCTTTTTGTAGAGAAGCATCCAAAGTAGCCGATGGCTTTACCCCTTCAGCATAGTGCTGAAGTACATCAGCTAAGGTGCGAAACCTGGCGTTGTGCATATAGGGTGCCGTGAGCGCTACATTACGCAGGCTTGGTACTCTAAACTTGCCAATATCTCCTGCAAACTCCGAAATACGAGCCCGCCCTTCATCCGAAAAAGTAGTACTGATACCATTATTGCGATAGCTAAAGTCAGTAAACAATTCTCCTGAATGACAGCTTCCACATTTAGCTTGAAACAACTGCAGTCCTTCTAACTCATCTGAAGTCAAAGTTTGCCCTTCTCCTCTTTTGTATTTATCATACTTTGAGTTGGCCGAAACCATCATTACCATAAATTGAGAAAGTGCCTGCAACATATAAGGAGATGTTACTTTTTCTACTCCAAAAGCTTCTTTGAACAAAGTTGGGTAAGTAGGATCAGCATTGAGCTTGGCTACTACATTGGCCAGCGTTTCGTCCATCTCAAAAGAGGCTTCTATAGCATTGATGGGCACAAAATCTAAATGCGTAACGCCTCCATCCCAAAAAAACTCAGGCATAAAAGCCATATTAGCCAACGAAGGCGAGTTTCGAATTCCTACCCGATTATCTACCCCAATACTCAAAGGGTGTTGTTGAGAATCGGCAAATGCCGTAGACTGAATGTGGCAATTGTTGCAAGACACGCTCCCATCTCTGGAAAGCAAAGGATCAAAAAACAACCTTCGTCCCAATAAAAAGCCTTCCTTGGTCACCGGATTATTATCAAATGTGTAAGTGGGTTCCGGGAAGTTGGCTGGCTTTACAAATGCATAAGTATTGTCGGGGTTTTCTTGTGGTGCTTTACAACTCGCCAATACCATCAAAACACACGCCCAGCCCCAGGCCAGACGTGCGTTCCAGTTTTTGCGCATGATTTTATTGATGTACATGGTGTACTACAAAAGCGCTTGGTAATTGTTCTGCAAATGGTTTACCCAAGATTGGGGCGTGAATTGCATAAGTAGTACTGAAATCGATGTTGGTATTATCCAGTAACTTGAGCGCGTCTACTACAATATGGGCCTCTGGCTTTAGTTTTTCAGAAACAGTGACTGGTGAATCTAAAGTAAGGGTAATGGTTTTTACATTATTCACAAACTTTTGGGTTTCACCAGCAGCAGGTTGTACATCTTTCCAGCCACCTACGTGTAGGGCAAATGATTTCTCAAAGATTTTCCAACCATCACCTACTACTTCTTTTTGGTTAGAATTAGGTGAAGCACCTTCCATCACAAAACCAATGTAGCCAGCGTTCCAATTCCAAAACCAAGCGCCTTCAGCAGGATCAAGTATTCCACCAGCTGCACCTTCCTGAACCCCCTCTTCATCGATACCAATGGTGAAACTCACTTTGCTGTATTTACCAGCAGGAATGTTTTTCAAGGTGATAAACTGAGAGGAAGTATTGCTTTCCAACACCTGATAATACCCCTTTACTTCGTTCGCATTGGCACTTACGTTCATCTCATCCTCGTGGATGGTTCCATCTTCGGCAATCAACTTTATTTTGCTCACATAATACCCCATTGTGGTGAGGTTAAATGTTTGCCCACTACTTGTAGTATAGGGATAGTTCGTTGAACCTTTATCGCTTAGCTGTAGATCGGTATCTCCTACCACATTATCAAACTCAAGCACCATTTCACCCACTTCATTTGCAGGCGCTACTTCATCTTTTTTACAAGCAGTAAAAAGTAATACGAATAATGTACTGAATATAATTATATTGAGTGTTTTCATTTTCTTTGTTTTTAAGATAAGGCATAGCAATGCCTCTCAGGTTTTGATATCTTTCTTTTTCAAAAACCTGTGAATCAATGCTTTATAAAAATTAAATAATTAACAAAAGTCCATACCTCTCCTGACTTTCTAAGTAAAGAAAGGGAGTACTATTTGCCGTAAAAGCCAGAAAACATTATGATAATTGTGGGGGGTGGAAAACGTCGCTGATAACTCCTGTGGGTACAAAATCCACATAATCACTATCAGCCTCGTGGTGAGTATCAATCAAAAGGCGATTAACCATCAGTCGCTGGGCGTTACACAAAAAAACCTCCGTCTTTTCTTGTACTGATGGAGGAATCTGATCTTGTTCATTTTCCTCTGCTTCTTTGAGCTTTTGGGTCAAATGACACTTCCCAGCACAAGCTAACTTTGGCTTATCACGATTGATACACAATACTTTAGCTATAAAATCCTGGTTAATTTTAAAAGACATTACAATCCATAGCTTGCTCATGGGTTGCAAAAGCACCAGAAAGATGAGTAATATGGAAATGATCTTTTTCAATGAATTAACCTTTAAATGAAGCCACAAATATATCGGTTTTGCTTACAAGTCATATGACTTTTCTCATTATATCCAGTAGAAGTTTTTTGCTTTTCCTTAAAATGTGTTTTTATCTCCCTGATTTGTGTTAAAGCTTCCAGACAAAAGATCAGACATTTGTAATGTAATCATTCAGAAAACAAAATATTTACATTATAAAACACAAGTCATTATGAGCCAAACAATATTAATTACAGGAGCAAGCAGTGGTATCGGAAAAGCAACTGCACAACACTTTCAATCAAAAGGCTGGAATGTAATCGCTACGATGCGAAAGCCTGAAAATGAGCAGGAATTGACCCAACTAGACAATGTATTGGTCACTCGTTTGGATGTACTGGATCTTGATTCTATCGATGCGGCCATTCAGGCAGGTATAGAGAAATTTGGAAAAATTGATGCGTTGGTAAACAATGCTGGATATGGTGCTTACGGGCCACTGGAAGCTTTCCCTCGTGAAAATATTGTACGTCAATTCAATACCAATGTCATTGGTTTATTGGATGTATCTAGAGCTATTTTGGCGCACTTTCGTCAAAACAAAGCAGGAGTTATCATTAACATTTCTTCGGTGGGTGGTAAAATGACCTTCCCATTGGGTTCGTTATACCACGGGACCAAATTCGCAGTGGAAGGCATTTCTGAAGCGTTAAGCTTTGAAGCAGGCGCTATTGGGGTAAAGGTAAAAATCGTAGAGCCAGGCTTTATCGCAACCGATTTCGCTGGGCGTTCGTTTGACTTCCAAACCAATGACCAAATGCCCGAATACCAGGGAGTAGTAGGTGCAGTAATGCAAGGATTTCAGGCTGCCACCGAATCTGGTCAGGTGTCACCTGCCTCTTTAGTAGCCGAGGTAATCTTTGAAGCTGCCAACGACAGCAGCGACAAGCTTCGTTATCAAGCAGGAGCCGATGCGGAAGAATGGATCACCAATCGCAAAAACATGGGCGAAGATGCCTTTGTAGCCATGATGAAACAACAATATGGCTTGTAATAAGACCATAGCCCACAGTATTCAGTCCATAGTCCATCGCTGATTCGAGCATAATATCTGGAAGTCAGCAGTTTATAATAAAATCACTATGGAGTATTGATTAGAATAAAAGCTTTATAAGTTAAAAACCCGCCTCATTTCTGTTTAGGAATGAGGCTTTTTTGTTGCTTTTATTAACGAAATCATCTTGACCACTTCTTGTATGGTCTTAGTGTAGCAAGATCAACATTCCCTGAATGTTATCTGATGAAGCAATGCCATTTAGTGAAGAATTTCTATTATAAAAATGAATATCGAATAGCAATAAACAAACCGCAGGGCGTAAGCCCAAGCTCAACGTAAGTTAATCCTTAATAACAAAGGAAAAACTTTGATTGACTCCTCCCAGGTGTCTGTCCCTCTTCTAAAATCGTTGATCAGTGTCCGTTAATCAATATTATTTTTACTTCAAAATCTTTGGCCTTAGTGTATAAGTATTGGATGGCCTCTCTTTAATGAGACCATCCAAGCAATAGAAGTTTTCAATTCTTTACTGAACTAAAAATTCGGGTATATATCAATCGTTTGTCCTCCATAAACCCACCAATTACTATTGGTAGCCCATTGCTGGTCATTGATTAATACTTTACACTCAAATTTTTGTCCCTGTGGAATATCGTTGGTAGTCCATACCCAGGTATTTGCGTCTACATTGGTGAGTTGAATACCAGCTCCCCAATTCAAAGGACTCGTATCTCCTCTAATGAAAAGCGAATTTCCCCAACCGGCATCATAATGCACATATACTGTGGTAGTGGGATTTCCGCTCCCTCCTCCTCCACCGCTTCCACCGCCGCCGTTTCCTCCACCATTTCCGCCACCGCCAGAACCAGTTCCATTATATAGCGTAACAACTGATCCACCAGGTACTTGTCCGGTAAGTGTTCCTCCCGATACGGTAAAGCTTCCATAAGAACCATCCTGGAGATTGGTGGCCGTATTGATACTGAAGCTATCTCCCAAATTGATAATGGCGGTTCCGATAGTACCTCTGTCCACTACCAAAGTTTGTTGTCTTGGGAAACGCAAGTATTCATTTTGCCCCACCATTGCATTATGAAAATGATTGATTTTGGCCACATCGGCATCTCTCCAAACATCTTCGTTACCAGGTCTGTCAAGCAAACGAGGAGTCACCCCTGCTCGGGCTGCTGCTATGGCATAACCCATTTTTCTTTGCCAGGGCGATAAATTAGTGGAAGATCCATCGTGATAGTCATCATGATTTTCTACATATACCAGCGAGCGATTAGGATCTAAAGTACTGCTTCCGTGAGGGATTCTCGCAATATTAGTCACATTGTTATTCCAAACGGCATCTCTTAACACTCCGCCATAACCGTGAGCAGTAATGTCATAATACTGAATATACTGCTGGTCGTTGTCGGCAATGTCTGGCAAAACCTCTCCAAAAATGTATAAGTTGTTGCGGTTGTTAAGGCTTCCCAAAACATTTTCCCAATAGTTGCCTCTCCAGCCTTGGTCTTCTCCCCCGCTGGTTTCCATATGCTTGGCAGCATCAAAGCGAAAACCGTCGGCACCAGCCGCAATACACTTGTTGAGAAAATCAATGTGTAACTGTTGCACAACGCTGCTTTGGGTGTTCCAATCTGGTAAACCCAATAAATCGCCTTGAGTTAGCTCCCAACGATTTTGGTAGCTGTTAATACCACCTTGCCAGTGATAGAAAGAACGATTTTTCAAAGCAGGGTCCAGTTCATTGGCCCAGGCGCTGGGGGTGTCGTTGTTGGCTACGTGGTTGAGTACCACATCTACAATGATTTTAACTCCATTTTGCTCAGCCACTGCACACATGCTTCTAAACTCAGCCTCGGTACCCAGTACCATATTGCCAATATTTAGGTCGCAAGGTTGATAAAGTATCCACCAGGGAGTAGCTCTTTTGGTTTTGTTCACAGGTGAAACCTGTACCGAGTTAAACCCGGCGGCGGCAATATCAGCCATAGCTGCTTCTATATCCCTAAAACGCCATGTATGTGCATGTAACATTGCGCCTTGTTCTGCACTTGCGGGCAGAGATACGCTCGACTTTACTGCTACAGGCAGATCTACAATACGTTTTGGAACAGGAGGATCTTTTTCTTTGGTACAAGAAAAAATACATAAACTTAATAGTAGTAATAAAGGGGTCAGTAAACTTAATGTACTATAACGTTTCATGTTATAATTTTATGTTAAGTGGTTAAATATTGAATAATTGTGTAATAAAACTTTCTATTTCAATACAATATTGTACTATTATTTTTAAAAAGACAATTAAAAATTAAAATATTCACAATTTCATAATAAAGCCTATACCCTTCTAATTCTGGTCATATCAGCATAAAACGGAATAGCAGAATCTTGAAATATTACTAATAAAAGCGTTTGAGAATTACTGTTAGTCAGTGAGTGAAGGAGCAAATATTACTGAAGACATATTTGCGTTTATTTTGCAGCAATAGAATCTAATGGGGCTGAAAGTGGCATTCAAAAATGTACTAGTCTTCATAAAAACTTCTGATTTTTCCCTGTCAGTTTCGTACTTCATGAAATCATCAGCGAAGTAGTATCCTACATTTAATGCAACACAAAAACTTTTGCAACAATATTGCATTAGTGATTTTTTATACCATAACTTGCGGCATAATTGTATGAATCATATTATTTCATTTACTAACATGAAGGCTACAAAATTTACTATTTTATTATTGCTTGCAACGTTTTTTACAATATCCAGCTACGGTCAAAGCACCATCAAGGGCAGGGTTATCGACGAATCCAATGCACCTATAGTAGGTGCTACTATTGTGTATAGCAATAGCGGCAAAAACCTGGTGATAGCTTCCGACAATAATGGAAATTTTTCTTTCGAAAATATTGACAGTAAATCGGGGACTATTAAAATTAGTTTTATTGGTTACCTCACTCAAGAGGTTAATCTTGCCAATGCCAATGCTCCACTAACTGTTACACTAAAACAAGACACTGTAGTACTACAAGGTGTAGAAGTAGTAGGTAGGGTCAAAAAGAGCTATAACAGTGATTATTCGTTTTCGGCTACTAAACTGCCCATTCAAAACAAAGAACTGCCTCAGGCAATCTCTTCTATAACCAAAGAGCTTATTTCTGACCAACAGGCTTTTCACGTAGGTGATGCGGTAAAAGTAGCCAGTGGGGTGATTCCTTCCAGTTTTTATAATCAATTCACCATTCGTGGTATCAGCCAAAACGAAGAAGGGCAGATTATCAACGGCTTACGTACCCGTCAGTTTTATTTCTTGCAACCACTCACCACTAACATAGAACGAGTAGAGGTGTTGAAAGGGCCTGCTTCGGTGACCTTATCAAGTGTTGATCCGGGAGGTAGTATCAATATGGTGACTAAAAAGCCTCTGCCTGTAGATCGAAAAGAAATCAGTATGGCGGCAGGGAGCTTCAGTACCATTCGTGGAACACTTGATTTTACTGGTCCTCTGAACGAAAGTAAAACCTTACTCTATCGCTTGAATGCGGCCGTACAAGAAGCAAAGTCATACCGAGATTTGGTGAATAATAAATCTCTCTTGATTTCACCTTCGATTAGTTACATACCCAACGACCAAACTGCGGTAAATCTGGAAATCATTTATAATAACATGGAAGGAAACCTCGATCGGGGACAGCCTATTTTTGGGGCTGTAGCTGGTGTTACCGACTTGAACAGTACTCCTATTAGCCGAAATTTGGGCGCACCAGGCGATTTTTTCCAGTCTAAAGAATTGATGATTATGGGATCGTTATCGCATAAGTTTACGGACAAGATTAAATTTAACATGCAATATATGAAACAGACCTGGACCGAAGACTTGCAAGAACACCGCACTACAGGTGCTTTTGCCCCCGATATTACAGGGGTTCTGATTCCCAGCCTGGTAAGCATGCGCTTTGTCCAAAGACAGCAATTTTGGAATATTGACAACTTCAATGCTTATTTCAACTTTGATTTTGAGCTAGGGCCTACCAAACATCAGTTGGTGGCAGGTTATGACTTACACAGCTGGCAAAAACTACCAGGTGGAGGACAAAACTCAGCACGTGGTTTCTTGCTAAACGACGGTACGGTTAGCCGAAGTTTCGATCCTGCCAATGCAGCCAATTATCAAACCATAGAGATCAATGGTACTTTGATGCCTCGTCCCAATGTAAACCATTTTGACTTGAGCAATCCTTCGGCTACCATTCGCAACATAAGCGACTATAATCTTAATTCCAGGTTTGCGATCCCCACTGCGCTTACTACTACCCACGCAGCTTATGTGCAGGATTTTATCAAAATTGGAAAACTATCGGTATTATTGAGTTTAAGAAGTGAGTGGTTTGAGGACATTACCAACCATAATACTGATAGAGCAGCTTCTTTTACCAATACCGCGATCATACCTAGAGTAGGAGTAACCTATGAAGTACTCAAAAACATCAATGCTTATGTGGTGTATCTTGAGGGTTATCAGCCACAGTCCAACACTGTGACATTGATGCCCAACACGGGTAGCTTTTTCTGGGCAGACCAATCAGCCGCTCAGTTTGATCCATTGATAAGCGACTTGAAAGAATTTGGAATCAAGGCCAGTTTGTTCAACAATAGCATCATTGTAAACACTGCTATTTATGAAATCAATCAGAAAAATTTATTGATTAGTGCCAACGACCCTAACAATCCCGATTTATTGACTCAGCGAGGGGTCGACAGAAGTCGTGGATTTGAAATAGACATTGCCGGATTTATCACCCCAGATTGGCAAATCAATGTATCGTATAGCTACATCGATGCCAGCATTCAGGAAAGTGATGACGAAAGTTTGATTGGCAAACGCAAAGAAAATACTCCTTTTAATAGTGGAAACTTATGGACTCGTTACAATTTCCCTAGTTCTTCGGCTCTAAAAGGCATTGGTATTGGGTTTGGCGCTCAACACCAAGGCAATAGAATTCCTTGGTTTACCCGTGATTTTGAGGTACCAGCCTTTACTATTTTCGATGCGGCTATTTATTATGCTCCTGCCAAAGGTAATTTGCAATTGGCGCTGAATATGAGAAACTTAGCCAATGACACTTACTGGTTGGGAGCTCAAAACTATCAACGTTTATTCCCTGGAGCACCTCGCAATTATATGCTCACGGCTACTTACAGATTTTAAGTAATTATCTTTTAAAAGTTGGTGTTCTCGTTCTGGTACACATTTGTAATTCAAGTATTTAGGATTGATACCTGTAAGCTTGATTCGCGTTACAAACGCTCGTAAAAGTTAGACGCTCATTATAAATGAGCACTAGTAGAGAGGACACCGACTTTTATTCATTTTTTAATCCATATGTTCTCCAATCACATAAAAACATTTGCACGTCAGGTATTGACTACCAAACTCAAAAACAAGAGCACAATTTATCTTATTGCCATTTTTAACCTCTTGTTGTTTGCGGCACTTTATGCCGAGTTTGAAGTACGCAGTCATGACCACCATCAGGTAGAAAAATACAGCAAAGATGTACGTCAGCGTTGGGAAAACAACCCAGACAAACATCCGCACCGAATGGCCCATTATGGTTATTTGGTTTTTAGAGAAAAGCATCCACTTAGTTTTTTTGATCCTGGCATCAATAACTTTTTAGGCAATGTGGTTTTTCTGGAAGCCCACCAGCAAAACAGCATCAACTCTTCAGAAGCTAGTTATTCCAGTGGCCTGCTTCGCTTTGGGTACCTTTCGGCAGCCATGATTTTACAGATTTTAGCACCATTGCTGATCTTTTTTTGGGGATTCAATCTGGTATCTCAAGATCGGGAAAATGGCACCCTGAAGATTATCTTTACCCAAGGCATTAGCTGGAAACAATTACTGTGGGGCAATACTCTAGGCTTGTATGCTTTAGCAATGATGATTTTTGTACCTGCCATCTTATTTTCCTTTTTGCTGGTGCTATTTCACGACCCATCTATTTTCACCACGCAGTTTCTTAGTAGGTTTGGGCTCTTGATATTGATTTATAGTCTATACTTCTTATTGATCGCAACTTTGGCAGTTTATATTTCGGCTCGTAGCAGATCTTCTCGAAGTGCACTCATTACTTTGTTGGGCATTTGGTTGTTTTTTAACCTCATACTTCCCAAAGTAGCCACGGTATATGGTCAATCACAGTATCCCGCACCCTCTAAAATTGTGTTTGGTACACAGGTAGAAGAAGAGTTGCTAAAACTGGGAGATAGTCATAACCCAGACGACCCGCATTATCAGCACCTGAAAGACTCAGTATTGGCACTCTATAAAGTAAAATCTACTGATGAGTTGCCTTTCAATTACTCAGGTTTTGTGATGAAAGAAGGAGAAAAATTGAGCTCTCAGGCTTATAATAAACACTACGATAAGCTGCTTCAAATCTACCAACAGCAAAACAACGTGTTTCGCCTTACTGCCCTTATCAACCCAATGGTGGCAGTCAAACAAGTTTCTATGGCTTTGGCGGGTTCCGATTATACTACTTATGATGATTTTCGTGCCCAGTCTGAAGCTTATCGCTATAAACTGGCGCAAACAATGAATAATCTACAGATTAAGTTAATTAGCAATGTGCGTGGCAAACGCATTCAAGGCAAGCCTGATATTCTGGACAAATCGTACTGGTCTAAGTTTCCGGATTTTAATTATCGCTTCTTGAGTTTTTCCCAAAGTTTGAGTCAGGAGTATTTTGCGCTGGCGGCTTTATTAGTTTGGATGCTGGTGCTGGCCTTGTTTGTCAATTATTCAAAAAACCTGAAAGTAATCTGATACATTAATCTGCCATGAATAAATTATTAATCATCAATTTCTTTAAAGCCAAAGAATCCTGGATAGGATTGTTGTCCATATTGTTTGCGGGTCTTTTGAGTTTGTATTTTGGCAAATTATTTATCAAAGAAACTCAGGCCAATGAACGTCGCGCTGTTCAACTACAAAAAGATAACATCCAGCGAAATGTAAAGCACCATCCCAAAGACATTGGCTTGTTGCTTTATTATCAAAAGTTTGGCTTGGTTAATCAGGTATCTCCCTTGGCCAGTTTAGCCATTGGTCAGCGAGATATTTCGCCCTCCATCCAACGCGTAAACATTCGTAATCTGGAAGAACAAAAGTACAATACCAAACTAGCCAATCCAGTGTATCAGCTCATTGGTAATCTTGACTTTAGCTTTGTGCTTATCTATTTTATTCCGCTCATCATTATTGCGCTTTGTTACAATATTATTTCTGAAGAAAAAGAAGGAGGTACCTGGGCATTGGCATTGAGTCAGTCGGGTAATATCAAAGGAATGATTCGCACCAAGTTATTGATTAGGTATGGTAGCGTTTTGGCGGTATTGGCCTTGCTGCTGGTTGTTGCCAAGTTTTACCTCGCTATTCCATTCAACGAGAAGTACACCGCATTTTGTCTAATGGCTATAGCCTATGTAAGCTTTTGGTTTGCCATTGCCTGGTGGGTGATTTCGCTGCACCTTGGCTCCAGCAAAAATGCCCTGGCTTTGCTCACCGTTTGGGTATTGCTCAATGTAGTAGCTCCTGCTACCATTAGCGGGATTATTTCTATGACTTATCCTGTACCTGAAGCTTTTGAAACGGTGATAAAAAGCAGGGATGGCTACCATAACAAATGGGATAAAGACAAGGCACCTACTATTCAAAAATTTGTAAAGCGTTATCCGCAATTTGCCCAATACAAGCACCCCGAAGGAGCTCGGTTTAGTTGGTTTTGGTATTTTGCCATGCAGCAAATGGGCGACGATGAAGCAGCCAAACAATCGCAGGAGCTACAACAAAAAATGAAGCACCGTATCAGGCTAAGCAATAACCTTTCACTGCTTTTCCCCAGTGCTCATACTCAACTGGTGTTGAACAACTTAGCAAATGCTGACTTGCAGAATCAATTAAACTTTATGCAGGCGTTGGAAAAGTTTCATGAAGAGAAACGGCTCTATTTTTATCCTAAAATTTTCGATGAAGTAGCATCCAATACTGAAAAATGGGACACCCATACCCTGGCCAGATACCAACAACCCATCCAGGTTAATTGGTTTATTTCTTTGTTGCCGCTATTGGTAGGCATTGGTATTTGCCTGGGGGCCGCCCGACTTAATCATCGCAAGTTTTATCATTTATAACTTTCCAGAAAATATTAAAGACATGCTCGAAGCCATCGATCTTACAAAAACATATGGTAATCATACTGCCCTCAACCAATTGAACTTGACTATTGCCAAGGGTGAAATATTTGCGTTGCTTGGCCAAAATGGCGCAGGCAAAACTACTACGATCAATTGCTTTTTGGGATTTATTAAACCCACCAGTGGTAAAGCCTTGATCAATGGTGAGTCAGCAGCTACTTCGCCAGTTTTGTCCAAAAAGCTCCTTGCCTATATCCCCGAAACGGTCATGTTGTACCCTAACCTCACTGGGCTGCAAAACCTTAAGTTCTTTTCTTCTTTGGCAGGTTTTAAATACTCAAAAGAGGAGCTGATTCAGTTTTTAGAAAAAGCCGGATTACAAAATAATGCCCACCAAAAAGAAACCAAGGGATACTCTAAAGGTATGCGCCAAAAGGTAGGAATTGCCATTGCTTTAGCCAAAAAGGCCAAAGCATTGCTGTTGGATGAACCCACCAGTGGATTGGACCCTAAAGCAGCCAATGAATTCTCTAAGATTTTAACAGAACTAGCCGCTCAGGATACTTCTATTCTGATGGCCACCCACGATATATTTCGGGCTAAAGAAATAGCTCATCGCATTGGAATATTGAATGCAGGTAACTTGGTATCGCAAGTAGATACCTCGAGTTTATCGGCACAAGAACTCGAAGAGTTGTATTTGCAAACGGTATAATTAGCTATGATATATTTTGCAAAAACCTCATGACTGGTAGTTGTGAGGTTTTTTGTTTAGCTTAATTATCCAATTTCTCTTGAATTTACTTATTTTCGATTCTTATCAAAGCTTGAAAATATAGTGAACATTCAAAATTTAAAGTACTTTCATTCAGACAGTTACATAAATTACTATCAATCTTCCATAGGAAAAGTCATCAGGATTTATATTGCTAACGAAAATGATACAACAAAACATTTTTGGCGTGGAGAAATCGCTTCTTCCTGGTTTAATAATCAAACAATAGAAGTGTTCTTTTATGTAACAGAAAATGAACAAATCACTGATTTTCAGCAATATTTATTGAATCATTTGTTTGAAAATATTCAAAAACTCCTTGAAAGGGTTGATGACAGTCTTACGTCAATTTATCAAGAGTATGGAGAAGAAATGCCATCTGATCATCTGAAAGTAATTACTGATGCGCAATTCACTCTACGAGAAAAGAACAAAATTGAAACCCTGGTATGGGCCGCTCTGGATGAAGAGCACCCCGTGATAGATTATGAGATTATTGATTTATCTGTAAACCCAATAGAAAATTGGCAAACCATTGACGACAAGAAAGTCCTTGAATTGATTCAGGAAATGCTCAATAACACTATCAATGATGCCATTTTAGATCGTAATGCGGTCGCACTTCAGAAGAGATATAGTAAACCTGAAGGAACATTGATAGATATGATATTTCATCAAGAAATGGACAACCCTCAAGAAATATTGAAAGAGCTAAAAAAAGATACTATCATTTATTTATAACGCTACCAAACAGGTATACAGCTACTACACAAATCCCTGATAAACAAGCTACTACCCTATAACACACCAAGGCATATTGCTACAATTTTATTTTTGTTTTTCTCTTGCAATGTTGTGCGCTTGTATAGCCTGTAAATAGACTACAGATTTCAAAAACACGTTTTTGTTCAAAGATTATGTGCATCAAAAGTAATCTACATGTGTCAAAAACTCCACTTCATAATGCATCATCAATTGAAACAGTTATTGGTAGTAGTTGCTATCATCACATTGGGTAATAGACATACTATACAAGCTCAAGAGCTTCGTTTTGCTTTGCTCAATGCATATGCCCAGCATCAGGAAAAGCTAATTCATCCTGTGGTCTACAAGGGATATGAATTTGGTTTAGACCTGGCTTACCATCATACTTTTGCCAATAAAAGCATCCTTTTTGCCAATATTACTGCTACAGGCATTATCAATGCTCGTAACAAATTCAACAACGAAATGCTTCAGATAGGGCTAAACACTGAGGTTGGTTATCTTTTGTCGGCCAAACATTTTTGGCAAACAGGGCCAGCTATCCAGGCAAGGTACGAATATGATTTGTACTCCCTTAATTATGAATATCCGTTTTGGTTTACCCAATACAGCCTTAATTGGTCTAATCGTTTACAATACAGCTTTAGTAAGACCTTACAAATGCAAGGCACTATTTCTATCCCTATAGTTGGCTTATTTTCTCGCCCTCAAGAGGTAGTATTGTATACTTTCAAAGAAGATTATAACAAACCTTACTTTCACCAAAACCTGGCCTTGGCTACCCTCAATAGCTTCCAGGCATTCAACGGACAAATCACCTTTAGTAAGAAAATCACAAGTAAAACTGATGTGCAGTTAGGGTATCGTTGGGCTTGGTTTCGTTATCAAAACCCTTTACCTATTCATAGTCTTAAACACTTCATTTTAGCAGGTTTAAAAATTAACTTTAGAAAATAATGTATCGCCTTATTACACCTCTTATTTTTATTGGATTATTGACTGCTTGTATCCAAAATGAGCCTATCAAGATTGCTCCCAATACTACTCCAGCAGACTTGAATGATGGCTGGCAGATTAGCACGCCTAAAGCTGAGAATGTGAATTCATTGTTGCTGCAAAAAGCCATTGATTATTTTTTTTCTGGGCAATATCTGGTGAATTCCAAGGGGTTATTAATCGCCAAAAATGGTAAACTAATTTTAGAAGCCTACAACAAGGAAACCAAAGACCGGGATCAACTCCAAAACATCAAATCAGTCACTAAAAGCCTCACCTCTATTGTTACCGGAATTGCCATTCAGGATGGAATTTTAGATGCTAACCTGCATCGTACGGTATACAGCTATATTCCCGAAAACTTTGACAACCACAAAGAAAAAAGAAACATAACGCTGGAACATTGCCTGAGAATGTCTACTGGATTAGAAGATCCTATTTATGCTATTTCGGTAGTATTACCTGGCAACTCTGTTTCTAGTTGTTTGGGGGTAAACCTCACCCACGCTCCAGGAATTACCCACGCCTATAACAACGGAAGTGCAAATATTATCGGAGGAGTCATTAGCAAAGCATCAGGCACTACCTACGAAAACTATGTCAGGGAAAAACTCTTTAAACCGCTTAATATCAGCAATTATCATTGGGTAAAACACCAGGATGGACGAGTAAATGCCGCTTTTGATTTGTATCTTTTGCCCAGAGATGTGCTAAAATTTGGACAGTTTTGTCTGCAAAATGGTTCTTGGAACAACCAACAACTTTTGCCTACTGGTTGGATTGTTCAGTCTACCCAACCGCTTGAAGATGGATTTGACGGGAAATTTGGTTATCACTGGTGGATCGATACCAAACACAATGGTTTTTATGCCAATGGGCATGGGGGACAACATGTGTTTGTTTTTCCTCAACAAGACCTAGTCATTGTACACATTGCCGAGCCTTCTACTGACGATACCAACTTAAATGAAATTCCTGTATTGTTAGACTTAATTATGGCAGCTATGTAAGCAAGTCAGCTCCCCTCCTATTTGCCCAATAGTGAATCACTTTTTCATAAAATTTATGATTCCAGGAGTGCATTTGTTGGCGTTGTTGCAAGTAGGCTAATATGGCATCTATTTGGCTTTGGGTGAGCCTGCGAAATCGTTTTTCCTGATAATCTTTCAAGTCAAGGTTTTGGGTAGGGTTCAGCGCAAAATCGGTAGACTCAAACACTATAGAATCTTTCAAAGCCTTCTCTTTGATTTCATTTTGTTGCAAAGCCAAAATCATAAAAGCAGGCAAGTAATAATGAAAACCTGCTGGCTCTAAAAAAGAAAGTGCCGTATAACATTCGTGCATTTGCAACGGAGTCAAATCATAGCGATCCAGCATCCGATCCTGGGCCTGTTCTTCTTCGGTAGGCTCTTCGTATTCGTCATGGGCTCTCGCGGTATAAATCCCAAAGTGATTGTAAGGTTTGGGCACTTCCGCAAAGGCTTCTTTGATTTGTTGTATAAGGTCTGATTGATTCATGTTAACTATCCACTGTTTTTCGCATCAAGGGTAATACCCTCCCTTCAGGGTAAATGCTCTTGACCTCATCGAAAGTAACAAAACCCATCACCTTATAAAAAGCCTCCGCGTTTGGATCAGCCTCTACCAAAATATCCTTAGGTGTAATCATCGCCATTTCTAAGGCCTTGTTGAGCAATGTTTTACCGTGTCCTTTGCCAATATAAGGTGGATCTACCCACAGATGAAGCACCTCGTATTCTTGCTCGGTTTCTCCTACAATACAAAACCCAACAATGGTATTTTTGTCGTTTTCCAATACTGCTTTGATCACCTTATGCTCCTCAAAATGGGTGGGTGTTACCTTCAAATCTTCTCGCCAGTGATCAATCCAGTCTTGTGGATACCCCCAATGCTTTTTAGAGGCCAAACTAATCCGGTTTAAGGTTTCGATATCTTCTACGACTGCGTTGGTTATATATAAATTCATAGTTTTTTAATGATAATCGCTCAAGTTACAAAAACATAGACACTCGCTAACTTTTCTCTCCTTTTCTTGTTTACTTTACATTAATAGCGAATCAAGTTACATAAACATATATGGGTAAAGAGAAATCTTGTTTGCCCAAATAAACTATCTCAAAATTATGTCATTATTACTCAAAAAAGCCACTTCATTTACTGCTCCAGCAGTAGTCGACGGAAAAATTGTTCAAGATTTTTCGCTTGACCAATACATTGGTGATAAATACGTAGTATTGTTCTTCTACCCAAAAGATTTCTCAGGAATTTGTCCTACCGAAATGTGGGCGATTCAGGAAAGCTTACCTGCTTTTGAAAAACGCAATGCAGTAGCCATTGGCGTATCTACTGACACTGAAGAAGTACACCAGGCCTGGATCAACACTCCTCGTGATAAAAATGGCATTGAGGGCATCACATTTCCAGTAGTTGCCGACACTGCCAAAACTATTTCAGCCAACTTTGGCGCTTTGGCTGGTTATGCCGACTTCGACGAAGAAGGTAACGCTACTTTTGTGGGAGCTCCTATTGCTTTACGTACGACCATTATCATCAACAAAGAAGGAGTTATTTTTTACGAAGCACACAACTTCTTTACTTTGGCCCGAAGCATTCCTAATGTAATCCGTGAATTAGATGCCTTGCAAAACTTCGAGATCAATGGAGAGGTTTGTTTGGCTAACTGGAAATCAGAAGTGGCCGTTTAAGAAAATTACTATCAGGAGTCGGGTTTTATCTAAATCCGATTCCTAATATCTCACACTTATCGCTTCCCTTTTGAAACCCCAAACTTAAATTGCATATTTGCGCGTTCATAAACCAAAAGGCAGTGGACTGATAGCCGTCGACTGTGGACTCGTGAAAATATGCTTTTTCTCTACAACATAGGAATTCGATTGTATGGTTTTGCCATTGGGATTGCTGCATTTTTTAACCCCAAGGCCAAGCTTTGGCGTGAGGGTCGGAAGAAACAATTTATCCGATTGCGAAAAGCCCTGGAAGGCAATCAAGCCCCAGTTATTTGGTTCCATACTTCTTCGTTGGGTGAATTTGAACAAGGCCGCCCAGTAATAGAGCATCTCAAGGCCAATCATCCCGAATTTAAAATTCTGTTGACCTTCTTCTCCCCTTCTGGCTATGAGGTACGCAAAGATTATGACCAAGCCGATTATATCTTTTACCTGCCACTAGATACCAAACGCAATGCCCAGCGTTTTCTGAAAATTGTACGTCCCCAGGCGGTATTCTTTGTAAAATATGAGTTTTGGTATCATTTCTTGAATGAAACCCAAAAGGCCAACATTCCAATGGTTTTATTCTCAGCTATTTTCCGGGAGCAACAATTTTTCTTCAAGTCTTATGGGAACTTTTTCCGCAAGGTGATTCGCAACTACACCCATATTTTTGTACAAAATCAGATCTCGGTTGACCTTCTGACCAATATCAAAGTAAAAAATGTAAGCATTGCAGGCGATACTCGCTTCGACCGGGTAAAAGCCATTGCCGATAAACTAGAGAAGTTTCCTATCATCGAGCAGTTTATCAATGGCCAACTCACGTTTGTAATTGGTAGTAGCTGGTGGCGCGATTTGGCCATTATTGTTCCCTTTTTAAATGACTTTGGTACGCCCCTTAAAACCATCATTGCCCCTCACGAAATTAATGACAACGAAATTGAACGTTTACAGAATGTGCTGAAGAAAAAAAGCATCCGCTATAGTGAGGGTAAAACAATGGATTTGACTGATCCAAACCACTTGAAACAATTGCAGGAAAGTGATGTTTTAATTTTGGATAATGTAGGAATGCTGGCCTGGTTGTATCAATATGCCGATTTTGCCTATATAGGCGGAGGCTTTGGCGAAGGACTTCACAATACCTTAGAGCCTGCGGTGTTTGACACTCCCGTGCTGTTTGGTAAAGAATACGATAAGTTTCAGGAAGCTATAGATTTAGTAGAGCGAGGAGGGGCTTTTTCAGTAAAAGATCGGGAAGAACTCGAAGCTGTTATGAATGATTTATACTTTAATGAAGAAAAACGCGCCAAAGCGGCCAAAGTGTGTACCGATTACGTATTAGAAAACCTCGGAAGTTCTGATAAGATTTATCAATATTTCGAAGATAAAATTTATAAACCTCAAAATTAACTTATGCCCAATGGACTTGTAATGCGATCTACTGGATCGTGGTATGATGTACGATCTGAAGCTGGAGAAATCACCAAATGCCGTCTCCGAGGTAAATTCAAAATCAAAGGATTAAAAGTAAGTAACCCCTTAGCCGTAGGTGACTGGGTAGTATACGAAATGGAAGACGCCGGAGAAGATACTGGGGTGATCACTAAAATTCAGGATCGGGAAAACTACATCATTCGCCAATCGGTTCATAAAACAGGGCACGGCCATATCATTGCCGCTAATCTCGATCAGGCTATTTTGATCGTGACTTTGGCTTATCCCAAAACTTCGCTCGGATTTATAGATCGTTTTTTAGTAAGTGCCGAATCGTTTCGCATTCCTACCAAGCTCATTTTCAACAAAGTAGATTTGCTAGACGAGGGGTTATTGGAAGAGTTTGATTATCTAAAAGCAGTGTATGAACCTTTGGGGTATGAATGCTTTTTGACTTCTGCTACTGAAAATGTGGGTATTGAGGAGTTTAAAAACCTGCTACACAACAAAAAATCTTTGCTTTCGGGGCATTCAGGCGTGGGTAAGTCTACTTTGGTAAATGCGGTATCTCCAGAATTAAACATTCGCACTTCCGAAATATCTGATTTTTCGCACAAGGGAGTCCATACCACTACCTTTGCCGAAATGCACGAAATTTTTCCTGATAGTTTTATCATCGATACGCCAGGTATTCGCGAATTGGGCTTGCTCAATATTGAAAAACAAGAACTAGGACATTATTTCCCCGAAATGCGGGCTTTATTGGGCGAATGCAAGTTCAACAACTGCATCCACGTAAACGAACCCCAATGTGCTGTAATAGCGGCAGTAGAACAAGGCTACATTGCCCCTGATCGCTACGAAAGCTACTTGAGCATGCTCGCAAATGACGACAATAGAAGATAAAAGATTTGTTTTTTAATTGTGGCTTAACAGGTATTTTCTAAGCACTCTTTGCAAATTATAAAGGCTCATCCAAACATCCAGGAACTTGAGTCTAGATTAGATCTAAAAAATTTTGCAGTAAATTATATTTTACAATCTTTAATCTTTTCAAAAAAACCAAACAATTCTCCAAAAAAATCGTATTAAGCCAATTTTCATTCTCATCTTATTGCACAACTCAAAAATATGCTGTAGTTTAGCCTTTCATTGATTCAGTAATAAATCCAACTATTTGATAAATGAGTACAAATAAAGAAGCCTGGGGCTCTCGAGTAGGGCTCGTATTGGCGATGGCGGGGAATGCCGTAGGGTTAGGAAACTTTCTTCGTTTTCCGGTGCAAGCAGTTCAAAATGGCGGTGGTGCATTTATTATACCTTACTTGGTGTGTTTTGTTTTGATGGGAATCCCTCTTCTCTGGGTAGAATGGTCAGTGGGTAGATTTGGTGGGCGCCAGGGCAATCACTCTACTCCATTTATCTTGGACAATATGGGCCGTCGTAAATTCTGGAAGTACTTTGGTGTTTTCGGAATCTTTACCAACATAGCAGTAGCGGCTTACTATACGTACATTGAATCCTGGACTTTGACTTACGTTTGGAAGTCTATTACCAGAGCATTTGCAGGAGTAGATCAAAATGGTGTTGCCACAGCCTTTACCGAATACACCGATTCTTTTATGGGTATTCCAGTGCCAGCACTTATCATTTATGTAATTACCCTTTCCTTAAATATATACATCCTATCACGCGGCTTGAGTGGCGGAGTTGAAAAAGTAGCCAAATTCGGAATGCCGATGTTGATCATTTTTGGTGCTTTCTTAGCAATTCGCGGGCTAACCTTAGGAAGCTCTGGTGCTCCTGAAGGATGTACCGACTGTAACTCAGCACTAGCTTTAGACTTCCTGTGGACTCCAACTGCCAGTGGTATTTGGGACTTTAAAGTATGGATGGCCGCGGCTGGACAAATCTTCTTTACGCTTTCAGTAGGAATGGGAACCATTCAGTGTTACGCCTCTTATGTACGCTCTAAAGACGATATTGCTTTGAACGCAATGTCAGCAGGATGGATGAATGGTTTTGTAGAAATTGTATTGGGAGCTTCAGTAGTTATCCCTATTGCAGTAGGTTATTTAGGACTAGAATGGGCTCAGCAAAACGCTGGATTCTCTATGGCTTTCCAAACAATGCCTTATCTGTTTGAGCAATGGGGTGCAGTATTGAGTATCCTTTCAGGGGTTATGTGGTTTGGTTTATTATTCTTTGCGGGTATTACGTCTTCGCTGGCAATGGGTACCCCCTGGATGGGCTTCATGCAAGATGAATTTAATTTCTCTCGTAATAAAGCAGCCTGGAGTTTTGGAGCGGTTACGCTTGTTGTAGGTTTACCTTCGGTAATGTTCTACAGTCAGGGAGTTTTTGGAGAGTATGATTATTGGGCAGGAACCATTGCACTGGTGGTATTTGCATTGGCAGAAGTTATATTATTTGCTTGGGTGTTTGGTATGACCAAAGGCTGGGCTGAAATTAATGAAGGTTCTGACATTAAGATTCCTTATATTTTCAAATACATTATCAAATGGGTGACCCCCTTCCTTTTGCTGGTAGTATTTTTAGGTGCACTCGTAACACCTAAAGGAGGTGATTGGGCTAAAGCGTTTAGCGGAAAGTGGGAACTAGATAATGGTAGTGTAATTGGTCAAATCACCAACAAAGGTATTGTAGCCAACCGATCTTTCTTTGCAGATAAGTTTGAAAACCCAACTGAGGGCGAAAGCACTGTGGGTGATGTAAAAGGTAGTGTAATCTCTCTAGGTCAGATAAAAAAATACTACCGAGACAAAAACGGTAAAGTAAAACCTCATACTAATCAAAAGACTGCGGAAACTTTTGACTCCCTAACGGTTGTTAATACTATAAATGTGGCTCAATATGGAGGCAAAAGCGCTAAAGTAACGGTGAAAAAGGGTGACAAGGTGAAGTTTAAAGATACATTGGCTACGGGTAGTTTTACCAACCAAATTTTCTATATCACCATTGGACGTATAATCCTGGTACTAGTGTTTGTCTTCATTGGATATCTGGTATACCGAGCTACTGTTGTAAGAAGCAAAAACCCAGACAGAGGGGTTTAAATGATATACTCAGGTTTTTTCGATAGAATGACTATCGAAAAAACCTTATTTAGGAACAGGTACAATTAATTTATATTACACATTGATTGAGGTATATTACTAAACTTAAAAACTAGATTACATGAGCACTCCTGCATTAATTATGATGATAGCCGTACAGGCTACTGTGACGCTTACCATGGCTTATTTTTTTCGTAAGGTTTTGAGAACTCCTCCAAAATCCAATCTGGAAGAGGAAGTATCATAAATGAAAGATATGCGCGACAATCACCGTTTTGTCGCGCATTTTTTTTATATTGCTTTATTAGAATTAAAAAGGCACCATTCTTAATTAAAATGAAGCGGATAAAATTTTGGATTCGTAATTACTTCGGTTTTTCAAAAAAAGAAACCAACGGATTTATCATTATTGTAGCAATTATGATTATTTCTGTCAGCGGTGTACTGGTTTACCCCCTAGTGGCGGGTAAGTTATTTGGCAACAAGCAAGTAGAAAACCTGGACCAGAGCACACTGGATAGTCTTGAAGCTTTGATAGAGAAGCAAACCGCAGAACTTACCTCCAAAAAAGATGTACTCAAGAAAGAGTACGAAGCCAAAAGAGCACCCAACAAGAAATATCCCCCAAAGAAAAAATTCACCAAGGAACCTGCATTTCAAGCAAAAGAAACATTTGACTTTGATCCAAATGTAGCCACCGTAGAAGAGTGGCAAAAATTGGGATTCTCATCTCGCCTGGCCAAACGCATTCACAATTATGTATCTAAAGGTGGTAGGTTTCATCAAAAAAGCGATCTAAAGAAAATTTATGGTTTTCCCGATGAGGCTTATGATCAGTTGGTAAGTTATATTCAGTTACCCGAGAAAAGAGAACGCAAATATGCTTCGGCTAATCCATATGAAAGTGGTAAAACGTTCAAAAAACGGGTGATTACTCCTTTTGATCTTAATGAAGCTGATACTGCCCAACTCAAGCAAATCAGTGGCATTGGCGAAAAGCTTTCGGTACGTATTGTAAAATACAGAGAAAGTCTGGGAGGTTTTGTCAACACCACTCAGCTAAAAGATGTATATGGCTTAAAACCAGAGGTAATTGAAGAACTGTTGAAATATGCCTCTATCAAGGCTGGGAGCATCAAAAAAATCAACGTAAATACTGCCACTTACGATCAGCTCAAAACCCATCCCTACATTCGTTATAAGCTTGCCAAAGTCATTGTCAACTATCGTGAACACCACGGAAAATATACTTCTATGGCCGATTTAGGTAAAATAAAAATCCTGGACCAAGAAACCCTCGAGAAGCTAGAGCCTTATATAGGTTTTTAATTATTTCACTTCGCTTATTGTTCAATTGTTATATGGTTACGTGATGCATCTTATAACAATTGAACAATTTAAATTATCTCAAAAGTAATCGTCTTCGCTCCCACTTTCCATTCATCTCTACCTCTAACAAATACCATCCACTTGGCAACGACGGCAGCAGTATTTGCCATACAAAAGGATTAGAAGTACGTATAATTTGCCGAACAGGGAAACCTTTACCCAAAATGTTTTTTAAGCGAATCTTTTTGACTTGTGTGATGGCCAAACTCCTGATTTGTAGCACCCCATTACCCACTGGATTAGGATATATCAACAAGTTATTTTGCTGGGACAATTCATCTACCCGCTGTTGAACCTTGGCTTCGAGGCTAATGAGCTTGTTTTTCAAAAGATCAGCATTGACAGTACTTGCATTAGCATCTGACTGGCAAATAGCTTGTAAACTATCAACTTTCGCCTTTAGTGCCATAATGGAAAGAGCAAAAGTATTGGCAGGATAGAATACCTGACATCCGTCTAAACTTGTATTACAGTTCGTTAATGCTTGATTTACTTCATTTTCCAGTTGGATAACTTCCAGTCTCACTTCACTGGTACTATTAAGCCAAAACTGTACTTCACTATTAATACGTTGTTCCAGTTGAGTAAGTAAGCCTAACAAGGCTTGACTATTACAGGGCTGTATACAATTTTGCGTATCGTTTTGACAGGCTTGCTCAATCACAGCTATTTGGTTCTTTAAAGTCGTAATTTGATCCAAAAAGGACGTACCAGAACAAAACAAAGCACAGTCTCCTGCTCCATTACTCTTACAATTTGCCAAAGCAGTTTCATAATCGCTCTCTAGTTGATAAACTGCGGTATAAACATCCCCAGTAATTCGTAAAGCCGCACAATGATCCATTTTGCCAGCACACACCTGCACATCCGCCGAAACTTTGTCCCGTATGGCCACAATTTTTTCATAGACTCTTGCTCCAGGGCACAATGTGCTACAACCATCTAAATGGCCAGCGATTACAGGCAAATTAGCGACAATAGGTGCACTAAATGGATGAGGAAAGGTTTCATAAGGGTTCATTCCATCTTTTTTGACTTTCCAGGTAAGAATATTAATAAGAGTTTTGAGCATCGGTACTGGTGGCTCATAGTCTACAAAGGTACCCAACAGGCATACCCCCATCGTACCATCTTGTCGGCCAGTACAAAAATGCCCTCCTCGTATGTTGTCGCCTTCGGTTTCTTTACCTTGAGGATCACGCCCTTCATAGAGGGTACCATCTGGCGCAATGAGATAATTATAGGCAATGTCGTTCCAACCTAAAGTGGCTCGATGGTATAAATAAATGCCTCGCAAAATGGCTACCTGGTCAGTGGCCGAATTAGATGAGACGGAATGATGAATAATCAAATGCTTGACGTCAGTTACTACTGGGTCAGGGATGGGCTCTGGAGTCAAACCTACTCGCCATACTGATTGTGGTACCGAAGCGGGTTTCTCACAAGTTTGGGTAGTGCGAAATTTGGCTCGATAAGCATTTACTCTTTGCTGAATTGCTCGAATATTGCCCAAATGGTATAGGTGAATTTGTATTTTCCCACTCAACTGTCCCGACGCAAGTTGAAAACCATTCACAGCTCTATCCAACACTAATAATTGGCTAAATTGCTGATTTTCAAGTTTTACATGGGTATTTTTATGTAACGAAAATTGCTCCTCTCCTCCCCTCACTTCTGCCTCTTTTAGCGATTGTGTCTTACCATATTCAATACTAATGCTTTGGAAAGCTTTTTTAAACTTGAGTGAATAGGCTGTTTGAGGTTTTACTTCCAGTTCGTATACACTGGTATTTTGAGTGGTTTTGAGGAGGCTTTGGGCTTGAGTTGCATATACAATCAATAATAGTAGTATGGTGGTTGTGGTTATCTTCATTGCAGCTGATTTTTTTGTTTAGAACGTGAAGGTATACATTGAAGGTATCAACCACCTAAAAGTTTATTGAAAAATTACTCGCCTAACCATTCTTTGCCCTGAATGTAGAGTTTACAACCAGTGGCGTTTCCTCCTGGTAATCCAATACCCACATTCCCATCCTGAAACGCCTTCTTGATATTGTAATCATCTCCTAGAGATCGATAAAAACTATGAGAAAAACGAAGAGCATTTATATCTGCTACTCCGTGATCGAAACCAATGACATAGCGTATTTTTTCAGCAATCTTTTGGGCCAGCTCACTACTGTAGCAAGCGTTCAAAATGACACATTCTACCATAGAATATTTATTAAAAAGGCGTACCCAGGCTTTTTCTATTTCCGCTGTACTGTCGTAAGGAGTACCTGATACATTTCCTCCTCTAACACCTTCGTATAGATGAGGTCCTAGTCTATTACCATGACTGGCAATATGTACAATATGGGGTTGAATTTGTCGTAGTTTTGCAATCAAGTCTTCCATAGTAGCTTCTGGTTCAAAGGTTACCTTATAACAATCGCGTAACTTGGCTCTTTCCATCAAAAGCACTTGAATTTCCTTGGCTTCGGGTGTTACGTGCAAGTCTTGTTGTTTATCTGCGGTAATCACCAACACTTTTTTGGGCAAATCATTATTTGTTTGGGCAGCATAGGCATCTGTTAATAAAATGGCAGGTTTGTACTTAGGCCTTGCACTGTGTTTGTACTGATAGGTTTGAATGGCAGGCCACATATTAGGGTTTCTTCTTGAGCCGATCAAAAAAGTTAAACCAGTAGGCATCGCGGCAAATACGTGAAATTGAGCGTTTTCGTATAATTTACTCAGTTTACTAAGTAATTTGAAAAAGGCATTGGTAAATTCAACGCGAGATGCTTCACTAGACAGTATATCGTGATAAGGGTCTTGAACCGTTAAATCAAATTCGCCTAAGCAGTTTTTAACTACTCCTCGCGTATCTTGTGGGTAAATAGGTAAGGAAACAGATAAGCGAATAATCACCCCTCCTGTGTCGGAACTGCCTACATCAGGTAATTGGGGGAATTTAATTTTGGCATCTTTCTTTTTTTTGAGTGGCGTATCAAAATACCACTCTTTAGTATCACGATGCCGTGTATATGCTTTGACTAAGCGTTGTTGATCATTTAAAAGACTCCCTAAGTGTAATGTCAAAGGAATCGGTACTTGGCCCGAGAAGTACACAATTTCGGGATTATCTTTCAAATGTGGTTTAATTTCCTGATCAAATATTTTTTGTTGTCTACGTTTGGCTTCGTTCCAATCAAAATCTTGTTGGCCGAAATCTACATTCTCTTCTTGCAAAAATGGTCGTACTTCTATCCATACTCTTTGTTCTTTAGTTCCTAACCCATCCAATGGTAATTCGTCCTTGTGTATTTCCAGGTGAGTAATGTGAGTAATGATCAATCTCTTTTTTTTCACGATTTCAAAAGTTTTAGAACAGGGGGTTTAGAGCCTCCTGATTGTTAAGTAAGCGTAGTATTTTCTAATAATGGGCTTGGCTGAGTCTGTTGTAGTACCTTTTTGAGTGTCGTAATATTAAAAGGCTGATTGTGCACAATACTTTGTAGTACAGCTTGACCTGCTACTCGTTGAATAAGGTCTGAGTAACTAAAAAAAGGCTGGGCATTCAAAGCAATTTGGGCCAACGCTTTCAAGTCTCTTTCCTGATAATCAGTACCTTCTAGAATGGCCTGGAATACTTTTTTCAGGACTACTTCATTACCAGGACGTTCAAAGGTTAATTGTAAGCCTACCCTGCGTTGTAAAGCTGGATCGAGCACATTCAAACGATTGGTAATCATAATGACGGCCAAAGGTATTTTTTCGCGCGCAAGTAAGTCTATTTGTTTGATCAATACATTCAAGCCCGCCCGATCTTCATGATGAGCTTGATTTTGTGCTCTACTAGTCCCTAAATCGTCTGCTTCATCAATGATTAAGATGCCAGGACATTTACCACGATTAATTTTGTTTTTGGCCTGCTCAAAAGCAGCAGTGATACGATTAGAAATTTCACCAACCATTCCACTTCCCCGAATGTTTGAAGGCGTTTCTAAAGCAATAATGCGGGTTTTGATCGCTTCAGATAAAGTTGAGCCAATGGAGTTAGCCAGAGCCGTTTTTCCACAACCTACCTCACCCGAAAGTATCACCAATGGTCGGATGGGTACATACTCATCTAAAAATGGCAGATTTCCTTTATGATGTTTTTTCTTCCAATTGTTGAGCAAATCAGGCTGAAGCACCAGCATCAAATTACTGAGCAACTGTTGTTTTTGAGTTTCTAACCCAATCAATGACTGATAAACCTGCTTGGCCTCATCATTTGGGTGTTTGGTTTCTCTAAGTGCTAATATGTTATTTGTCATTATAATCCAAAATTTTCTATGTTTGTACCATAACCACCTTTGGAGTAAGTGCCATGAGAGGTAGCATTACCTGTTAGACTTTTGCCATTATTACCCCATCCTCGTCTTTCCAATTCTTTATTGGCTTCCTCATAACTAGATGCTTCAGAGTTTAGTGTTACTACCAGGCTCGCGTTGGTACCACTTGGCAGGCCAAAAAAATCATGACCTCCTGAGTGATCATCACTATAAATACTGCCGTCACTTACTACCGTATACCGAAGCCCTACTTTTTCAGCCAAATTCGGTTTCTTGAATTGAAATTCAAACTTTATCAAAACTTGTTGATCAAGAAGGTATAGCAAATCGTCTCGCCATCCATCACAAAGAGCCCTGGTAATCAGCCCTGCGTTCCACATTCCTAAAGTGTCTTCATATACCTTTCCCATAATATATCTGGCGCGAGCCTCTGTATATGTATTTGATTGAGAGTATGTATTTGTATAAGTGCTCATAGTTTACTCGTCTTAATCACAATGGTTTTTAAATGAATTCCCAAAAATCTTTACTAGCCATTCCAAACTTTTAGCATCTTCTCCATCACCATCATAGCGAATGGCGCGAGCCATTGCATCTCTGCTTTCTTCCAGCCATTGAGCCAATTCGTCAATTTCGGCACCATCCCATTTTCTGGTCACTACATTATCTGAGGTAACCGGATCAATTACTGACCACAAAATCGTATCATCCAGGTCTTTTTCCTTGAGGTTTTTAGTGTAATCATTGAAAAATATCGGCCTGGAATTCCGCACCAAACTGGCTAACTTTCCAAACCATTTAAACAAGGTTTCGGGATAGGTTTCACATACGTCTATTTCATCATAAGCCTTGGCGGCCAATAGGTTGATCACGAAACTGGGCACTTCTTTTTTGGTGTTGTCGGTAAGGCTAAACACTGCCGATTGAGAAGTATGGTGAGAATTCCACCACTTCAGAATGCGTACACATTCGTTGAACTTCACCCGGCCTTTTACCTGATTGCTGTCATCGGTACGATCACGAGTAAAACTATTGTGTTTCTGTACTGAGGAGGTTACTTCGTCGCCATTGCTTTGGATAATGACTTGTTCTTCGTCGTTTTTAGTAGCCAGCATAGGGACAATATCGAAGTAGATGGCACTGGAAAACTTGAGTTTAATGGAGCGTTTGGTGCGTTCTTTTTCGCTATCTGGATAAGCACTCCCTACATAGTTGTCAAACTTATCTAACAACTTACTTCCTTCGACCTTATTTCCTTCACTGTCGGTTGGCTCTACTACAAAGGGTTGATCAATGTCTTGCCCTTCTTGCTCAGCATCACCTCGCTTGTATCGGCGTAGGCCAGTTTTCTTGGCAAACGACCCAGCCTTAGGCATGGACTTAATAATCAACCTATCCTCTTCGGCCTTGGCACTTACTTTTTCCTTTACTCCTTTACGATGTTGTTCTACTGCATCCCGTTTATCCGGATCAGGGGCAATCCAATCCACAAAATTGCGCATACGCACGTGAATTTTGCTTTTGGTATTGAGGTTACTCATAATTTCATCCGTTTGATTTTTAAAACTTTGACAAAATTATGGGTTGGTGATCAGTGATTTATCCTTAAAAATAACTACTTGCTTCTCCTTAAAAACTAGTACCAAAACCTGGAAAAAACGAGCGAATTTTGAAGCAAGCCATTCAAGGCCCATTTTTTATTCATTCAAAAATTCGAGAAAATTATGCCCCAACAAAAGTTATATGTATTACTGGTAGCAGTAGACGAATACCATGAGGATAGCTTTCGGGTAGGAGACCTGGAAGGTTGTGTAAATGATATTGAAGCAGTGGAAACGTTGCTCAAAAAATATTACAAGTCTCTCAAACCTCGTATTATCAAGCTCACGAATGCCCAAGCCACTTATCAGAATGTAGTAGAGTATTTCCAAACTCATTTGATTGCCCATGCCGACGAAAATACCACATTGTTGTTTTGGTTTAGTGGACACGGTTCCCGACAAAATACTGATCCAATGTTTTACAAGCTTTCACCCGAACAGAAAGATGAGACCTTGGTATGCCACGATAGCCGAGCGGTGGCCAATGGACAAATGTGGGGACAAGACTTGGCCGATAAAGAGCTGGCTGTTTTGATTGATTTGGCCGCTCAAAAGGGTGCCGAAGTGGTCACTGTATTTGATTGTTGTCATTCGGGTTCTATCACCCGTGAGGGAGAGGAAAGACCTGGCACTTCACTTGCAGTATCCTCCTTTACTCGTCAAGTAGCAGATCGATCTACTTTCAATCGCTCTTCTACCACTAGAAATCAATATTTGCAAGGGTATTACCAAAAGCATCGCCTTGCTACAGTGCCTGAAGGCTGCCATATTGCACTTTCGGGATGCCAGAAAAACGAAACTTCCAAAGAATGCCTGATTGATGGTCAAAAACGAGGCATTTTTAGTTACTATTTACAAAAAGTGTTGCAAAGTAATCCAGGCATAAGTTACGCCCATCTATTTGAACAAGTCAAAACCCATGTTGCCCGACATCAATTTAGGACACCTCAAACCCCCAATTTCAAAGAAGCTGATTACTTTAATACCCATCGTTCATTTTTAGCCGCTCAGGCCACAAAGTCCCAAGCTATACCCTTTGAGGTGAAGTATGACACTTATTCCAAAGAATGGAAAATTCAGATGGGGGCATCACAGGGCCTTCCTCAAAGCAATCAGCCTATTCATTTTGCCATTTATGATAACCCTCAATTGAACAAAAAACCAATCGCCTATGCAGCAGCCACTTCGGTAGGTATGCTCAGTAGTGGTTTGAAGTTAAAAAAGGGTAAATTAAAACCTCAAAAAGAGTACTGGGGTATTTTGCTGAGCATTCCCAATACTGCTCTCAAAGTTAACTTTGAGGGCAATAGTTGGGCAGAAAGCCGACTGACCAAGCAACAAGCCAAGAATGGGGCCATCAATTTTGCCTTGGATGCAACGCTTCCCCATGATTACAAGGCGAAGTTTGAGCGTAATAAATGGTATTTGTTAAAAAATGAGGAGGAGCTTTTCAAGGAAAACCTGGTTGGGAGATTTGTCAATAAATTAGATCAGATCGGACGCTGGCATATGTTTCTGAATAACCTGAATAACCAAACTCACTTGCCCGCTCATATCTTCGACTTGACTATCCAAGGAAAAGATACTTCTCAGAAAATCAACGTCAATACCACCCGCCAAAAAGGAAGGTTCAAATGTATACCTAATCACACTCGAGAACCTCAAAAAATGTGGGCCACTCCTTATGAAGTAGTCGCCCAAAACCCTTTGTCTTATCCTGTATTTTTTACCTTATTGTACTTTTCGCCTTTTTACGGCATCCAGGTTTATTACAACGAACCTGTTGAGGCCAATAGTGGGTTATTTAAATTAATAGATCACAAAAGCTTCAACCCTCGAGATCGAGACCAAGTGACCTCTTACTTGCAATTGATTGTAAGTACCCAAAAGTTACAAGATCACTTCTTTTCGCAACCCGATGTTATCCGAGACGAAGTAAGATTCAGCGAAGAGGCCGATGAACAAATCCTTCGGCCAGATGATTGGTGTACCATTACTCTGGAAGTAAAATTACACAAAGCTTGAACTAGTGATCCTAACTTATTTGAATTAAAAGTGTAGCTTACTTAGCTACACTTTTTCTTTGACCGTTCAGCAATGCTTGATCAAATAACCTGACCAGTCATTAGTCAAAACTGAAGAACACTCCCAGGCAAGCCCCTACAATCATTAAAATAACGACCAAAATCCAACCCCAACTTTGCCAAAGCGAATAGGCTGGTTTCAATTCCCAGGCATTTACAAGGTGGGGCTTCAGTTGATCAAATTTTATCTGGCCTCCCTCTCTTCTAACGTTCAGCGCAAAGTATCCTTCTTTGCTTTCACTGAAATCGGCCGCCATAATACTGAAGGTTTTTTTTGAGACGTATTTGATCCCAAAATCTCGAATCTTTTGCTTTCCAATGGTACTCACTGATTTGACACCATATACTTTAGGACCGTCACTGTAGCAACTAGTCAACGATAAGGAAATAACAAGTAGCAAAAAAATGGATGGTAACTTCATGTGCGTATTTGTTTTGTTGAAAAATAAAACTCAAACAAAGCTGACCACGCCCAACAGGCACCCTGTCACTATTGATGAGGTTAGCTTGTGTATTCTAAAGTTAGCCTCATTTAGTATAAAATAAATCATTGATTGTAAGGAGAGAAGCATCCTCAAAATTGAGGAGAAATGGATAGAAAAAACCAGCTAATTTTAGGGTTATGAAGCACCAGAAAAAGTTGCCTGTCATTTTTACCGCCTTTGCCAACCCTAAAGATGATTTAGGAAATCTTATCTTGGAGCAGAATGGCATTCAGGATGTATTCAGTAGGCTATGCGCTGAAGGGATTATTCAAGCCCATTTGGTAAGAACCAGTACTGATTTAAACGCTTATTTTAGGTTTTTAATTACTTGGCAAAATCAGATTTCTATCTTTCACTTTGGGGGACATGCCAATAGTCAAAAGTTGGAGTTTCAAGATGTGCCCTCTTTTTTTGCTCCATTGGCCAAGGAGCTAGTCCAAAGAAACAAGGAATCCTTGAAATTGGTGTTTCTCAATGGTTGCACTACCAGAGCACACGTACAAACACTCTTTGACTTAGGGTTGGGGGCGGTCATTGCTACCACCAATAGCATACCTGATCGTCTGGCATCTTCATTTGCAATCCATTTTTATGAAAATCTAGCCCAGGGAGACCAGCTTAAACAAGCTTATGAAAGTGCTTATAATCTTGCTCATGCCAAATCTCAATCCTCAAGGAGCCTAATCTTACGCTGGAGCGAATCAAATGAAGAATTGTCTAACGGTTCGGCTGATGATGTCCCCTGGAAACTATATTATAAAGACCCTAGCAATTTGGCCTATAGCCTTACCGCAGTTGCCCCCAAATCTACACTAGCAAGCAATGCACCTAATGATGCCTTGGCAAAAGCCCGAAGGGATATTCAAAACATTGTAGATCATCACCAGCAAGCTCAATTGGCGGCAGATCAGGAGAAACAGTATCTACTATTTTTGGTCAAAAATAACCTGGAAAAAACCCTGGAACTATTAAGTACCAGGGTTCAAAAAAATGCCTCAGACCCGAAATTGCTGAATTGGGTGATTCTTCAGCAATCAATTTACCAAGACCTTGAGCATCAACGTCTAATGGGAATTATCAATGCAGTTCGGTACCAGGAGCAAATCAACGAACTTAAAACCAGTATATTGGCTATGATTCATCAATTATAAACTCTTATCTTTGCATATTTGATAATCTCTAATCATTGTATTGATTCCAAGTCCCTTTGAATTTTTCAACGAACGTGCCATTACCTTCTATTTGGATGTTTCGTCCATCGCCACGTTGTGATTTTTCAGTCTTCTCAGCAGTATCCTTAGTCGGCTCGGGCTTAGTTGGTTCGGGTTCTGTTACTTGATCGGCAAGTTCTAACAAAGTCAATACCACCTTGTTTTTCCCTTCCGCATACTGTTCCAAAGATATATCATTCTTTTGCCACTGGGCCTTGATATCCAGATACAATGATTTTTGGATAAAAACGGCTTTATTTAGGTCTTGGGAGGTATGCTGTTCGAGAAGCCCAAAAGCTTTCTCCAATTGATTTTTACTAATGAGGCCTTTGATTTTATTATTTAGTTGATTCATGCGCTTATTTTTAAGTTATTTGATTTTTTTCAAAAATTTTAAGTGGGCAATACTCAGTTTTCTACCTTGTTTGCCATCATATACCTTTTGGACTTTGAGTACTATGTAGGAAGTCAGCATAGTAGGTAAAAATCTTACCTGTACATTATCCACGTCCTTCAAATGAATAGAGGCAGTAGTACCATTCGAATAAGTCAAAAGTGCTTCTTCAATACGATTGTTCCCAAAATATGTGGTTGGATTATGAGAGGACGCATGTTGTCCTCCCAGAATAGTCAATGCCTCGATATACACTGGCTTATAGAAATCCACTCTAAGCCATTCGTAGCCTTGGGAGGTTTGTGGACTCCACCAAGTATGGAGATTTTGGTCATTTACCTGGTATGGCAGATGACCTCCCTGACTACTGGAAGCGGTGATATTTTTCACCTTGATGGCCTGCCATACGTTGGCCTTGATTACTTGATCTTCACGATCATAAATTTTTAGGTCCTTATTTAATTTGTAGGTCCGCTGCCCTCGCGCTTTTACTACCACGTCGTTTTTGCGTCTTGCTGTGTAATCAAACTCAAAAGACAATTGATAGCCTTGCCCTATTGGCTGGACGTGCCAACTTTCCTCGTCTATCACATGATAGTCCCAGGTAACTTGCTGAAGATAACCAAAAATACGTTGCTCAATAAACTCCATAGCTCTCCGGCTTTTGCGCTGACCATTTTCTTTCATTGTGATAAATTCTTCATAATAGCTTTCCAAAACCTGTTTATCGGGAAAATAATTGAGGGTCTTTTTTTCGCAAATTTGCATCACTTCCCTGGCAATATTTTTCAATTGCTTGTGGGGTAAACCAGGGGTTTCAGTAGTAGTTGCTTGGCTGATGAATGAATCAATTAAGTTTTTCTTAAACAATACCAAAGCAACTATCAAAGTAACTGCTATCAATAACAAATACTTTCGCGATGCCCTGGGGGTATCATAGGCAGGCTTGGGAGCTGTTTTGGCAGTAGACTGAACCTGGGATGATGGCTTGGGTAGTTGTTTTTTGGTCTTATTTATTTTCAATATGCCTTTCGATTCATTTTTGGTCTTTGGTGGTGATGCGTTTTCTACCTCTTCTGATACCCAATAACCTTTTACTCCGTTCAACATTTCCAAAGTACTCGTTTGATCGCAATGGTTTCCCTTCAGGTAGCCTTTCCAGGTACTTTCTAAAAATGCTGACTTACATCCAGCACACAACACGACCATATCATTGCTCCTAATCAATTCCTTGGTAATGGGATCTTGCCTTTGCTCTTGCAAAAAATTTCCGTGGGTATCTGCTTTGATCAAGTGGGTGTAATAATGCATTGTCTTATTTAATTATTTAAAGGTGTAGGCATCTCTTTGATAATAGATTTGCTGGAAGTGATTGAACCGATAAGTTCTTTGGAAATCAATGGTTTGCACCCGCTGTTGTTTCTTAAAAGAAGCTTGATAAGTACCTCTAAACGTAACCCGAAAGTCTTCGCCTTCTTTTTCTATCCGCCAACTATTTTCATCAATCACATGATTATCCCAGGCAATGGTTTCGAGATAATCAAACACCCGATTCATCAATTTATTTCTGGCCAAATATTCATCTTTGGTAGGACCAATCAGATGAATTTCATCGGTATAAAATTGAGTAAGTATTGCTCGTTGCGGAACCTGATCCCCATTACTGGATACTTCAGAGGCAGTCAGAATTTCTCTGACTCTTGCTTTTAATTGATCTTCTTCGGCCCAGTCAACCCTGGGAACATTTCTTTTCTCCTTGTATATAAATTGCTTGTAGCCCAGCGAACCCGCCAATACCAAGATAATCAAAGCCAGTACCTTCACCGTGGCATTTGATCGATGCCGGGGCGGAGCAGGTGGATCAATCGTTTGGGGAGTCGTTTTTATTTGCTTGGTAGATTTAACCGAGTTTGCATGGGTTGCAATCGGGGTAACAGCTTGATTTACCCAAGTACCCTTTACTCCATTCAAAGTATCTAGGGTATGGCTTTGGTCACAGTGCCTACCTTCCAGAATCCCTCTCCAGGTATCTTCCAAAAATGCAGATTTACAACCCGCACAAATCACAACATGGCTACCAGCAGTGATTTTTTCTTTGGAGATTGGATCTACCCTTTGTTCTTGTGAGAACTGCTGGTGCGTTTTGTTAATAAAATGTCGATAGTAGTTCATAGTTGTAGGAATTAACATGAGGGAGGAAATTTTATTATTCTGATGTTACCCCCGAATTACCCTCCTGCTTTTCTACCTTATTTTTACCTGTTTTAGTAGAATCTGAATTATAATTGAGGATGCCAATAAAACCCACCACTACCAGAAATAGAATAAACAGGAGCAAGACCAAATATTTTGGATCAATAGGACTAGAGGGTGAAACAGTTGATTTGAAGTTACTTTTTTTTTTCTTACCTCTCTTGCGCTTGGATTCTTCAGGCGCAGGGGGCAATTCTTCGGAATCCTTCGTTGAATCTTGCTTTTGCGCGCATGCTGGATCTTTCCTATGTTCTTTTACCAGATCATCTCCATGAGCTACCTCAGTTTTTAAGGTATAACCCATGCATTCGGTGGCTTCTGCTCCCTGAAAAGCTTTCCATATTTCTCGGTGAGGATTCAATACAATGGCAAAATGCCAGTCCTGATTGAAAAACAAACGTTGGGTATTGCGATCGGTACCCGACATAAACACATCTAGCGTGTTGGGATGGGTATGGTACCATCCAATGATATAATCCCCTAGTCCCGAGTTATTCTCCAGCAATTTGTCGGCTTCATCAATCATCATCTTCCAGGTTTCGTGGGTCATTTCCAGCGCCACTGCATTGCCTCGGGCCGAATGTCCAGCAATGGCTTGATGCGCTACCCCATAAGTGGTACCAGTGGCCTTGTCTTGGTAGATTTTTCCCAACAGAATACCTCCTTGCTCTACCCGATTGTATTGAACCCGGTTCTCCCCCCACCCAATGTGTTTGGTGATCTGATTCACCGCCTTTGGGGCCAGGTATATTCTATAAGGATGACGTACAACTTTTGAATTCGATTCATCTTCTATTAATCCCTCGAATGTTTCTTCAGGTTTTTGAATGAATTGCACGGTATCTTGCCGAGACTTGATGGCAAATTTTTTCTTGCGAGGAGTTCTATTAGACTCTCGCGGTACTTGCAAGGCAGGTGCTTCTTTTTCTTGGGACATTGCTTCTACTTCTGCTTGCTCTGTGGTTGTTTTGGACTTGGAAAAAAACTCAGCAAATGTTGGGTCAGTCGGAATTTCATCCGTGTTTTTTTCTTTTTGATATTGATACCATTGGTAAGCGTCCTTATCCATAATGGCATCTTCATTATCACTTATAAATCCCTCCTGAAAAGTCAATGACTTCATTAATCGTACAATGAAATCAGCCAATCCCATAGAAGAGAAGTCCTCATCAACTCGCCAGAAACCTCTCCTCACTCCTCTTGAAAAAAAAGCAGGCTTATATACTTGTTCCAGATGAGGGTGAAAAGGAATAGGCGAATCTGTATCCTCACAATAACACTTTGGAGCGGTTTCAGGATATTCACTGGATAACTCTATCTTGAAAATCAACGATTCCTGTTCTGGATCATTAAACTCAGGAGTTATACTCTTGGCATTGACTCTGATTAGGGTACGTAAGTTGAGTATCATCCTTAGAGATATGTGGGTATCTTGAATTTTCTCAATAGCCAACCAACGATGATATTTTTTTGCCAATTCCTTGACAGCTTTGAGGTCTTGTTGAATTCTTTTTTCGCGATTGATGGTATTATCAGCCATGTTGATGATTTTTAAGTGTAAGGGAAATTTGAAAGGGAGTGAAGTTGATGCGGCATCATTCCTAAATATTGGTTTTTATTGATCAAGCCAGGCCTCCACCCCGATAGGATTTAGTTGTTGGAAAGCAATGTCATCTCCTGATGTCGAATTTTTTCTTTTTTTCCTTGGTTGGATCGGGCAGGGTTTGATGATCACAGGGGAACAGGCCCGAGTTTTCGTAGCGTTTGTACCACGCACCTGCTTCCCGATTAGCCGGATCATCAGCATTAGTGATGTCTTCATCAAATTGCAAGGTTTGGATCATTCGACAAACGTAGCTTCCTAAGCTTTCCGCCATATCCCAACGGCCAAAACACCACGTTCCATTCTCGTACCAATTGGGATGAAAAGGTTGAGGGCTGCTGATCATCTGCACTATAGGAGGGCTGGTAGGATAATCTCCTGGCATGGTAATCTTGATCACATGTTGATCGCGGTAACGTGGGGCCGTACTTATAATGGACCTCACCCTTACGGTAAGTTCGTAGACTTCTACCAAAGGAACTCTTCCTTGCAGTATTCGCCAGGAAATGATGTTTCCCTGGGCTTGCAAGTTGACCATTTCTTTGTAAGCATTTTGTAATCTCAGATTTCTTATTTGTTCGGGGTTTGCCATAATATTTACTTTTTAGTGATTAAACCATCGCCCCTGCATTGGTAGAGGGGACAACTCTTAAAGTGGTACCATTGGGCACTTGGGCACTGGCCAAACTTTGGTCGGCCCCAATCATAGCCCCTCCCTTAATGCCTAATTTGTACCCCTCATCAGAAGCATTGATAAAGCCATCATTGATCAGTTCAACAATAATTTCCTGAGCGGTAATGGTATCATCTAAGTCTACCGTCATTCGTTTACCATCGGTAGGGTTAATAATGCTTACGTTGATATCTGCCATAAGAAAAAACGTTTAAATGGGTGAAAGAAATTTTATTTTTTATTCATGTTGGTTTCAGAATAGGATAGGTTTGGAAGTACCTTAGGTTGGTCATTGCTTAGAGCGTAATACTGATAATCTCCCTGCCCATCCTTGATGGATACAATGTGATACTCGGGTATGCCCAATTCTTGCAAAGTCAATCTTAATAAATGAGGAGGGGTATCTTGCAAACTAAACTCTTCATAAATCACCCTGGGGGGCAGTTTGTCTTGGTTTGCCTCTTTTTTGAGTGTCTTCTTGTGAGCAAAATCAGGACAGTCTTCAGGGTTTTGGCAATAGGTTTCCTGCTCGTAGATACGAAACGAGGGGCGCATCAAAGGGATGTTTTTTTGGCAATTTTTGCAATTGACCGATTCTACAAAAAAACGTTGTTCCCCTTTGAGCGAGAGCTTGGCTCCAGCCCCTGCATAGTGTTCTTGAGATACCAGATGCAAAAAATCCAACAAGGTCATTTCACTTGAGGCAGGCAAAGCTTTCACTTGAGGATAAATCCCTATGTAACAGCACTCCTGGGCGGTTCGGCATTCTGATTTGACCGCCGCCGTCATCAAATCAAAATCATTCAGTTTGCCCTGATAATAGACTTGCTGGCCCGCCATGACTTCTTGCCCACACAAATACTTCACGGCTTCTTGTACCTGAAGCGACGACACCAGGGCCGAGGCCACTTGCACGGTGGGCATTTTACCCTCGTTCAACAGTTCTTTTTTGAAATTATCACACGAATAGCGCTTCCGAACCGCTTGTAGTTGGGCGGCACCCTGGGTACATTGGTAGCAAGGCGGTTGGGGAGGCTGAAAGAAGTTCACCCGTACGCCCAGCTCCAAAATACCCGCATCGATCCAGGGAGTATTTACCTGCCAACATTGCCGATTGACGTGAAAGCGGGTTTCGATGTTATCCAAACATCCCAACACAATGTCCATGTCCTGGTATACTCCACTGCCCAGATCCCACACAATGTCACCGTGCAACCAGTCTACGTTAACATCGTCCAGCAAAGACATTTCTCGGGTGCGTTGGGCGGCTACTTCAGCTTTCTTTTTTCCTTTATCACTTTTGCGAAAAAGTACGGTACGGCTCAAATTGGAAGTAGAAACAGTATCAAAATCTACAATAAAGATGTTGCCGATGCCCAGCAAAGCCAGGTTTTTGAGGGTTTCGTTGCCAATGGCTCCTGCCCCCACCACCATTACTTTAGCTTTTTTGAGCTTTTCCTGGCTCCACCATTCAATCCGTTCCTGGCGGTCGAATGGGTTGTCTTCCGAATTTGTAATATTTTTAATGATAAATTTCTTCATAACATCATTGTTGAGTAGATTTAAAATTCATAGTCGCACACTTTGCACTGAATGATCCCTTGATCGTTCCTGGTAAAATGTTTAATCCCCTTTGATTTACACCTGGGGCATTGCCGAGGCCACGAGCTCACCGTCGTTTTTCCTTTTATTTTCCCTGGAGTAGGTGGCGTTGGGGGTAGTGGCGCTGGAGGGCGAGGGTGATTGATTTTTTGAGGAGATTCAAAGGTATCCGCAATCCAGCCAATAACGCCCAGGATTACAATAATTGCAATAATGTAAGTAGCCATGTCTTATTCTATTTCGGGGTTATTTTGCTGCTCTTCGGGGGGCAACACATTGAACTCATTGGTGATGTTAAATTTTTTGCGCGCGGCATTTTTCTTGGTTTTGCTGCTTTTTTTGCGTTTTTTCATCAAGTGCAAGCTAGATTTTTGTTCAATTTCCTGGAGGCGGGCTCTCACTACTTTCAATTCGTCGTCATCTTCCTGATAATCTTGTTCAATCAAACGTTCTTTTTGCTTCAGCAGCTTTTCGTAAGTTTCAAGCTCATGATTGTTGGCAATGAGCAGGTCTTTTTTCTGTCTTTCCCGGGCAATCTCCCCTTGTACCAAATGGTAGTCCTCGGTAGTTTCAATGGCTTGTTGCTCAGCAGTGGTGGTTTCTCGGCGGAAACCTACAATCTCTATCACCAAACCAAATACCCGTACCACTTCTTGCAAAGACATTTGGGCTACTTTCTTGATTTCTTGTAACCCTTTGTATTCGTTGTATCTCAATACAAAATTGGAGATGGTTTCCAGGCGTTCTTTGAGGTCATCTCTCAGAAAATCGACCAAATAGCCAATCTCTTCCTCTACTTCGTGACCATTGGCCTGAAAGGTATGCCAACCATCGGGGTGAATTCCCAATACCTTAAACTTTGTCTTGAACCTTACTTTGTCTCCTTCGCCTTCATCCCGAATAGGTAAGAATTCTACATAAAATGAGTGGAATCCTTTTTGTAGCGCCGTAAAACGGCTGGTGATCTCGGTCTCGAGGGGTTTGAGGGTCAGGTAAATATTAGAAAGATGAAACCGGGTAAGACTGGCCTGCACCTTTTGTCGAATTACCTCTTCTACGCTCTGTTCGCCATTTGCCCCTTGAAAAAACTGCATATAGGCCCGCTCGGGGTCAATGGTGTGCAGGTAACGCTCTATTTCTCCCCGCACCGTTTTTTTGATCTTTTCCTTGAAATCAACGTTAGGGTTCAGATAGTCCTTGATGTCCCGCAAGTTTTCTACATTGGCTTCCAGAATCGTCTGTAGGCTTACCGCCACCCGGTGGTCCTTGGTGTGGTAGTATTCATCAAACTTGATCTGAAAACCTTCGGTGAGCTCCAACTCTTTAAGGTTGGGTCTTACAAAAATATGATCTACACTGAAGCCAATGGCCGAAGCTCGATCATTGATCTTATGTTTTACTTCAGCTTCATCTTCTTTGAGATCCAGTAAAATATTTACATAAGTCCGATCAAAAAAGACCAAGGCAATCACCTCCTCCAGACATTGCTTCATCCATCTTTCCAGGTTAGAGATACCCGCCCGATTAAATTTGCTTACATCTTCCAGGGTCAACCTCACCCGGTTCTCAATCACAACCGGATGAGGATACCCACGCAATTTACAGTTTACTTGATGGGTAACCACTTGTTCATTTTTCGGAACCTCTACCTTTACTTTAGCATCAAGCTTGAGATAGGCCACCTTGCGTCCGTATTTTTCCAATCTAGTATTCAGCCTGTTTACTACCTTGGGTACCACTTCGTCGTCTAATGCAAAGCATAATTGATTTAGATTGACTTCTTTGAGTAATAGCCCTTTGATTTCTTTTTTGACAAAACCTTCTATTTTCGTAACCTGGCTGGTATACACTTGTATCTTGTTGTGGTCATCTATCTCTAACCCAATGTCAAAACTCAGCGGAATGTCTTCGTGATAATCACTTACTTTGACCGCAAATGAGGCCGATTTTATCTCGAGATGGTCGGCATCATTGATATTAGCTACGTCTATCAATAAGCCAAAAGTCAGCCCTATCCCCGTTTCCACTTTACGCCTGATTTCCTCTTGAAACTCCTGCTTCAACTCAAAAAAGTTACGAATGACCTCGATTCCGGCCTCTCTTTTGGCTTGTACATAGTTTGTAATCACTCCATCAATAAATTCGTGCAAGACCTCACCCGGATTACTGTTACCCGCCAACGAAGTGGCTACTTTTGCGACATTGTCGGCAGTACAGCTGGCTTCGTAACGGACCTCTATTTTTAGATTTTCCCGGCTGGAAAAATTCTCAATAATATGAGTTACTTTGTCTCCCTTGGCGGTGTTTTTGGTAGATACCCACTGGTAAACCAAGTGCTTAGCCCCCATGAGTGTCTGATGCCTTTTTTTGACCTTTTTTGTCGATTTGTCTACCCGCAATACCTGTTCAGTGGCATCTTTGGGCTTGGTACCCGAGGCTACCGTTTTTATGACCCTACTTAGGTCATAACTGCTTCTGATCTGAAAAAACTTGGATTGATTAGCAGAGGAAGGGGAGGCAGTTCTGGATCTCACTTCAAATTTTTTGTTGGACTTTCTCATATTTTTCTGTTTCTAGATTTTTTAATAATAGCTCGAAAGGATCTAATCAGTTTATTCACTGTTTTTTGTCGTTTTCTAAAAAACCTGAATCGGTCTTTGGTTAGGTTTGGGAAATATTGGGTAATATCTTGGTACATTTCCGTGTACACTTCCCATCTATTTTGTAATTGTTGCCGCATTTCTGGGGTAGTATTGTTGTACAGCACTTCCAGATAAATTTCTATGGTTCTTTTTTGGGTACCTTCCAGGTCCTCGCCTTCGATTCCATTGAGCAGGGCAAACCAAGCCTCGATTAAATAAGCCTGGAGAACAATTAAGCCATCCTTCGCTTTACTTTCATCGGGTAAACCATCCTCATCGTTTATATCATTGAAGAGCGCATATATTTGGTAATCCAGTTGAGGATTCAATAACATAGATAGCATCAGTTCCAGCCTGGCACGCACGTTTTTTTCGTCTTCCCCCAAATCATTAAAAAGTAGGTACTTGGGAGGCCACGCACCGTAATGATCTCCTGATAATTGATCAACGGACGATTCTGCTAACCTCAAAAAAAAGAAAATTGCGTAGCAATGTTTGATGGTATAACCTTCAAATGACAACTCTTGAGGAGGCCACTCCGCTTTAATCACTTCAAAAGTTTTGTGTAGCTGGGTAGGATGCTTCAAAAGGTGCTTTTGCAGGTATTGGAAGGTTTGTTGAATGAGTTCGTCATTATTACGCATCAGGAACTTATGCACCCATTCTAAATCATTAAAATTTGGCGAAAGCCTTAGGTCACCAATAATCACAAACAAAATATCATGCAGATTTCGCCCAGCAAGTAGCTCCAAATAACCTTCAATCACCTCTTTCAAATGAGGATAGAGGAGCATTTCTCGAAGTAAGTTGGTCAAACGACTAAACATCCAAGCTTTTTCGGCAAGTAAGGCACTGATATGGCCCACTACTTCTTCATTCAGATCATCAATATCACTGAGGTCTATTTCCGTCCCAAAAATCGACTGGGTAATATTGAACAATAGCCGGGTACCAAGTGCTTCTGGTTCACTGGTGGCCATATCGGCAAATAGTTGGATGGCGTTTTTGAGAATGACTTCGCTGATGGAACGATTGAATAAAATCCCGGAATTGAGAATCATCTCGTATTGATCAATGCAAAAAACGGATAACCTTTTTTCAAAATAATCTTTGAAAGCATCCCCCAAAGCAGGGTCGTCAAACGCCATGATTTTTGCGCCATTGGCCTCCTTCACAGCCATCAAACGACTTCGCTCAATGATTTTGTCCGCTTTTTTTGACCAAATTTCACTCAACAACACTTCCTTCTTTTTTTCTATCATTCTTTCATTGCCATCCTTATCGGTCATGGTTACCTTCTCTAGGCTGATCTCTTTTTGCTCCCCTACTAAAAGATTGACCAAGAGCTTTAAATCTGAAGGGCGTAAACCCGGAAAGAAAGTGGCCACAAAAAGTACAATCTTCTCTATTTGATTGGCCTCCCCCAATAAGCGTTCTACTCCAGTAATCTTGTCTTTTTGATAGGTTTGAACATCATTCCGCTTTTCTATGGCCTGCATTAGCGAGGTATCGCCCGAAGAAAAAAAAGGGCCAAGTTTTGCATAAAAATCCTGTTCAGAATCTGGATTCCCCCATAATTTTTTTTGCCGCTGTTTCTCGAGCTGCTCTTTGATGTAAGATATATTTTCCCCTGACCAATAATGCACCAATAAACTGTTTAGAAAGGGCAATTCAATATGAGGAAACTCTAATGGTTGTTTGGTGAGTTGCAAGTCAAAGTTTTTGATAAGCTTAGACGATACCAGGCACAATACAATGGTATCTTTTTGTCGCAATTTATCCTGGATACGAGTCGTCCCCCAATTGTCTACAAACAAGGATTCCAAAAAGGTTTGAGATTTTACATCCACTACACATATGACCTGTTCGTTCTTGCCAATTTTTTCACTGGCTAACAAATCAAGGTACAAGTCTTTTCTTTTTAGGTTTTCTGGCGAGAAGTACAGCATCCGTTTTTCATAAACGCCCTCCTGATCCGCATTTTCCAACCAATCGTACACTGCGGAAAGAATCAAATTGTGATCCTGACAACTCAAAACCACTACTCGTTCTTCTCTCGCAAAATCAAGATCACCCAACAGAGTCAAATTCTCGAATATCGGCAACCCCGAGGGCTTAGAAGAGAGAACGTCGGTGGGATCTTTGAATGTTTTTTCACTCGAGTTATAATTAAGGTGTACCTCACCCTGCAAATGTTCAAAATAATTGCCGCCAGAATTCTTGATATCACGCTGATCAATATTCTTAACTTTGGGATGATGATTTGACGCCTTGGCACTTTTCTCCTCTTCAGGTTCCGTTTTTTCTGCCGTTTCTTCCGTCTTTCGCAGTTTACCCAATCTTATTCTATGCTTTTTTTCGTCAGAAGGATTTTCTGGTTTTGCTGCTTGTTCTTTTGGTAAGTCCTCTACTTGCTTATCTTGACCATCTTTTGCTTCATTTTTCTTTGCTTGATTCTCCTTGGGTTCTTGGCTTTGCTCGTTTTGGTCTTTTGGTTCTGGATTTTCCATAACTTTAAGGGGCTTTTAGTTCGTAATGATTGTTTTACTATCTTATGAATGCTCAATGCAATGAGTACGACGAATACCTTTGGGGCAGAGGACTTAGATTAGTTTTTTGTTTTGGCCAAACAATAGGGATCAAAGATGTACTTTTTTGCGGGTTCGCAAATACGAGAAAAATAACTGGACTGTTCATAAAGCAATACAAATTGGGTGAAAGAAATCTTGATAAGATTTCCAATGAATTTATATTGCAATTTCACCTTTTTGAGCATAATTTTTATCCTTAAAAGTGAGGAGAGATAAAAGAAAAAACTCCTCAATAAATAGGACAAATATTTACGCTATTTTACACATCAAACAAAAAAGGCTGAACATTTACGCTCAACCTTATATATTAACAACAAATAATTATGAGTTACCCTAATCTACATACCCATTGTCTCGAGCATAAATCATCAATTGCTTGGAGTCTCTTACTCCCAACTTGTCTTTGAGATTCATACGATGGGTTTCAATCGTAGAATCCTTGATACCCAGTTGCTTAGACATTTCTTTGGTGGTCATTCCTTGGCCAATCAAGCGAAGTACATCCTTTTCCCGATTGGTAAGCTTGTTAAGCACTGAAGTAGTTTTCTTGCCCAAACTACTCTGCACCAAAGTATCTTTTACTGCGTCACCTAAGTATTCTTTACCAGTATACACCGCCCGAATGGCTTGAATCAACTCATTACTCCCTTTATTTTTCAAAATATAACCTGAAGCCCCCGCCTCCATCACTTCTTTGATGTAGGCCTCGTTGTTATACATAGTCAAAATCAATATTTTTATTTGAGGAAAATGGTCTTTAATAACACGAGTGGTAATTAAACCATCCATTGTCGGCATTTCTATGTCTAACAGTGCAATGTCTACTGGAGTATTTTTTAGCAAATTCAACAAGACTTGGCCATCACGAGCTGAACCCACTACTTCTATATCTTGAGTAGTTTTTATTAAAGCCTCCAGGCCATCCCGCATCATTTGATGATCGTCAGCAATGGCTACTTTTATTACTTGTGTCATAGTTAAGGATATTTGGTTTAAAATTTTTGTTACATAGCTATTGAACCCCTTTCTTTATCAAGGGGTAAATCCTGTACTGGAATATCAATCAATATGGACGTTCCTTGCCCAGGTTGCGAATCCAAGGTAAACTCCCCATTGAGATTTTTCACCCTAAACTTCACTCCCTCTAGCCCCAGGCCTTCATCTTTGGGTTGTTCTGTGTCAAATCCTTGCCCGTTGTCTTCTAAACTGATATTGAGCTGGTCTTTGCGCCAAAACAACTGAATGGCCAATTCCGTGGCCTTGGCGTGCTTGAGTACATTCCCTACCAATTCCTGAATCATTCGATAAATTTGCACTTTGTATTTGTCAGGCAACTCTTTATCCTCAAAGCCTTGGCTAATCAAATTGGTTTTGAGCGAATCGGTCTCTAAATGTCCGGTTAGGTCTTTCAGTGCCGCTACGAGGCCAAAGCGTTTTAGAGTCTTGGACGAAATATTGTGTGAAACTTTTCGTACCGCATCGCAAGCATCATCGAGCAATTGCATAGCCTGTTGATACTGAAGCTCACTTTCGTTTTCTAATATTTGAGAAGTTTGGTTCAAAGCCTCAAACTTCAGCTTCACTACCGATAATATGCTTCCCAAACGATCGTGCAAATCTTGTCCAATGCGGTTGCGTTCTTTTTCTTCGCCCTCCAGCATGTTATTTAGCGCAATGGATTCTTGTTCTTTAAGCAGATGCTCTATCTCGCCTTGCTTCTTTCGTACTTTTCTGCGTTCTTGTTGGTTTCGGATAAAAGCAAATACAATAATGAGTGACAACAAAAAACCAATACCAAAAAAGTAATTCATCAGGCGTTGGCGAAAAGAGTATTCTTTAAGCCGCGCCAACTCAGCTTCTTTGATTTTCTTGTCTTTTTCGGCCAGTTCTCGTTTTTTCTTTTCAGCTTCGTATTCGTCTTTGATTTGCATTGCTTGACGGAAGTTAGTTTCGAGAGAGTCTCTAGCCCAATTATAGCGATTAAAATATGCAAAAGATTGATCATATTGCCCCATTTGAGCGTAAGTATAACTCAAGTATTCCAAGACTTTCTCTCTATGATTCTTTTCTTTCGTCTTTTCAAAATAGTCTAAGCCTTTTTTGAGATAGTCTATTGCCGATGGATAATTTTTCATTTGTTTGTGATATATCCCTAAGTTGGTATGTACTAAGGCAAGTGCAAATGAATCTTTTTTTTCAAGACTCATCGCATAACTTTGGTCTAGAAGCTCTTTGGCTTTTCGGTTTTGCTTTTGCTTTAAATAAGTGAGACTCAAATCGTTCATTAAAATTTGTATCCCTTGTTTAGTACCTAGCTCTTTTCTAATGGAAAGACTTAGTTGATAATACTTCTGAGCATTTGTAAAATCTCTTAATCTGGCATGTAATACTCCAATTTGATGGTATGCTTTGGCCAATGAAGTTTTATTCTTTTTTCTTTCAAAAATTTTAATTGCCTTCAAATAATAAGTGTTTGCATCTTTAAAGTTTTTCACTTTAAAATAAAGGATTCCTAAACCCAGGTAACATCTCCCTATTTGATTAGTGTTTTTACTTGTTTCATAAATTTCAAGTGCTTTCAAATAATGCTCAATTGATTTTTTGGCATTCCCTAAACGTTGATAACAAATTGCAATATTGAATTCTTTGATAGCAATTTTTTCAGTCATTCCTATGCGCTTCAGTATGTCTATACTTTCCTCAAAGAATGAAATCGCTTGCTTATATCTTTTAATAAATATATATATTCCACCAATTTGGTTTTTGGCACGCGAAATACCATACAAATGATTATTTTTTTCTTCTATCTCTAATGCTTTTTTATATAACCCTAATGCTTTATCATATTCTCCTTTATTTTTATGCAGCAAACCCAAGCGATTATAAGCTGTGGCTAACCCTTTCTCATCTTTGAGTTGATTTGCCAACTTTTCAGCTTTGCTTGCATAAGCGTAAGATTTTTTATAATTGCGGTTACGGTAAATCCAGGCCAGTTCGTTGCAAGCACGTACTTGGAGGGTATCGGGAGAGGTGTTTTGGATAATAGTTTGTAAACTATCAACCAAGCGTTGTTTTTTACTTTGGGCCAGGCTTTTATTATTGAAAAAGCAACCACTCATCAACACTATGAGTAATAGATATTTCATAAAGGATGTACTGTTAAAGGGTTCACAAAAGGATTTATCCCTCCCAATCTCGTTTTTTTTCTGTGAAAATAAAACCGTTTGTTTCAATGTTTAATAATTTAATGATTAAAAAGTAGCAATGAGCCCTCGCGAACTCATTGCTCGACATAATCGTTTGTTCACTATGCCTTAGTTATTTCCACCAGGGCTGTCATCTTTGTCTGGTACTGGCTTGTCATCACCAGGCTCTACTGTACCACCTTCTTCTCCTTCATCACCAGGAAAACGGAATGCAACATCATACACGGGAAAAAATGGCTTTTGAAAAACAATATCGAATTTCATAAAATAATTGAGTTTTGTTTGTTAAACATTTATTGAACTGTTACAAAGATCAGCCATTGTTTTCGCGTTTTTCACCTCAACTTTTAGGAGAACCTTCTCCTTTATTTTGTGGATTTTCTTAATGATTGTCCATTTCTAACAAGTTTTTAAAATCTAGCCAGCATTGATATTTTAAGAGCGCAAAGTTCGCAAGTTCTTACCAGGGTTTTATCCTTGATTTTAAGGAGAAAGGAATCCTTAGTATTAGGGATAGAAAAGCTGAGAGTTTTAATTATTCCGTATATCACCCCCACTTTAACCTGCCTAACTAAAATGACAATGAAAGTGAATAACAAGATTGAGTTTGTTAGGCAAATTACAGACGTTACCATTTTAGAGAATGTGGAGATTATGAAAGTAAGAGGGGGCTTAGGTAATGAAGAAAGTGGAAGTGATGAAATCGAACCTGATCTAGTACCACTTACTTTCACAAATACTGAATAAGTTTGCGTGGTGGTATCAGAATGGGTCAGCATTAGAGAAGTTTTCATGATCGGTTATAAGCTGGTACATCCTAAAATGCTCCCTGTCAGCATCAAGTCTAGTTTTGCTACTCACCCTCTATTTATCAGAACCCTTCCCCCCCACCCACCACGAATATACATTCACTGAATACGAATATAGATTGGCTATTTTATAGTTGTTTTATTATTACTAATTTTGACTTTAGAAGTCTTTAAACTCGTAGTTATTTTCAGGCAATTTTAATCAAACAATGAAGTAAAATTTACCCCTAAAAAGATCAAATCAGTATTTGAGAAATCAGTTATACCATATTTGATCATCTACTTTGCTCTCTCGTGAGCATTAATACCAATCAATAAAGCCTAGTACCAGAAGTCGAGATGGCTTCTTAATCAAAAACATAAAACTAAATATCAAATGATGATTACCTACTATTCGGAAAATGTGCAACAATTTTCTGCGCAAACAATAGAACAGCACCACACTCAAATTGAAAACAGGGATGTAAATGCCTGGCATGCATTGATGGGCAACGTTTGTCAGCATGCATCTGAGGCTAATTATAGAACCTTGGTAAAACCTACCTTACGTCTTCTTTTTGAAGCTGCCAGAGAAGATGCAGCCTTACAAATATTAGATGAGGAAACCTATCGTGTAGTTTTTCCTAAAATCACCGCTGCATTGGCATTGTTCTTCGATGAAGATGCACAGTTTTTAGGCATTGCCGCTCATGTACATCGGGATGCCCGTTTTGATTTGCATGACCATACCACTGCTGTACAGTTGAGCACTCAAGCTGTAGAGCGAGACAATGCCTTGGGAATGATGGTACTGGCTTATCAGTATTTTTATGGGCAAGGCATTGCACAAGACAAAGACAAGGCCTATGATTTGGCCGATCGGGTTATTTTAGTCGATTCGGTACAAGGCAACGCCCTTAAAGGGTCATTCTTTTTCCGAGAACAAAACTATTCATTGGCAGAAAACATTGTTCAATCGATTCAGGGCTATGAACAAAGCCAATATGCGGGTTTAATAGAAACGCTCAAAGGTGAATTGGCTCTAACCAAAAATGAGGGCGAGTTAGCGGTTCAATGTCTTCAAAAAGCCATACAATACAATCAGTCTGGTTATCCAGAGTATACTTTAGGAAGGCTACTTTTATATGGAGGGCCTAATATTACCCCTAATCCAGCTCAAGGGTTGGCTTATCTGGAAAGTGCCACTAAAAAAGGCGCTTCTTATGCTGAATTAATGTTGGGGTATTACTATTGTTACAATGCGCCTGAGCCCAATTTGCAAAAAGGCTTTGAACACTTAAGTCATGCGGCTACTTATAATGATGCCTACGCCAAACTCGAACTAGCTAAAGTGTTATTGTATCAAGACTCTTTTGATACTGCCCAAAAACAACGAGGGTTACACATTTTAGAAAACATTGCTGAACAAAACTATGAGAGTTACGTCCATTTAGCCTACCTGTATTTTAATGGTCAGGTAGTACCTCATAAAGATGTAAACAAAGGACATCAGTATCTGGAGGAAGCTGTAAAAAAAGGTTATGGCCCTGCGGCGGTTTCTTTAGCCAAGGAATATCAAAATGGTCTTTTTAATGAAGCCAATAACTTTGAGCCACAGTATGGGCAGGCATTGCACTGGTATGAGGTAGGAGCTGAACTACGAGAAGTTGAGGCCATTGAAATGGCAGGCCATTATTATCGTATGGGCTTAGGAACTACCGCAAATCCTGAAAAAGCCCTGCAATACATTCAGCAAGGCTTGGAATGGTTTGATTCCAGTTTCTCAAAAACCGAATTAGCCCTATGTTATGAAACAGGATTTGGTGTAGCACAGGATTATGCAAAAGCGCTGGAAATGTACTTGAGTGCCTGTGAAGCTAACTATGCTTATGCTTGTTATCAGGCAGGGTTGTACTACAGGGATGGCATACATAATGGGCAAAACCCTGAGTTTGACAAATCTTTTGCAGCTTTTAGCAAAGCAGCCAATCTTGGATACAAACTGGCTGAATATGAAGTAGCCAAAGCTACTTTCTACGGTGAAGGGACAGAAAAAAATGTAGCTAAAGCGTTAGAAATGTACGCGCAAAACATACAAGATAATATATGGGATGCCGCAGTTGATTTGGCACTTTATTATGAAGAAGAGGGCAACGATCCAGCTCAAGCCTTTTACCACATGAAACAAGCAGTAGAGCAAGCCAACATCCCATTTGCTATATTTCGCTTGGGTGTTTATTATTACCAGGGCTTTGGCACTCCGCCTAGCGCTGAAGAGGCTCAAAAGTACCTAAAAGTAGCTGGAGAAAATGGACACGAATATGCTTATTTGTTTTTAGGCAAAATAGAACTTTGGGAAGAAACCCCAGGTAGTAACCAGGAAAATGCCTTTGCTTATTATGCTAAGGCCGCTGAAAAAGATTATTATGACGATGGAATTGGTATTTGTTATAGATTTGGTATTGGAGTAGCAGAAAACGATACCAAAGCATTTGAAGCATTTACCAAGGGAGCTGCTTCAGGGTCAGTATCGGCCACTTATTATTTAGGGTTATGTTACCTTAATGGAGAAGGCACGGCCAAAAACGAAGCCATCGCTTTTGAACAGTTTAGCAAAATTGCCACCCAAGATACCAAGGCAAAGTATCAATTGTCTCAACTTTATCTGAATGGTAAGGGTACTCACAAAAACATAGATTTGGGTATTCAGTATCTTAGCCAAGCAGCTGAAGAAACGCATGCTCAAGCTCAGTTTGAACTAGGCAATGCGTATTTAGTAGGTAATGGTGTAGAAGAAAGCGACGAGTTGGCACTACAGTGGTATATCAAAGCAGCCGAACAAGGCCATAAAGAGGCATCACGTATTGTTCGGTCTACCAACAAAGTATAAATAACACAGTATTCGTATGGGAAACATGACGTTTAAGGTAAATTTGGGAGGGATTATAGATTTATTATCCGACCATATTTACACTACCCCCAAGATTTTTATTAGAGAATTATTACAAAACGCTATAGATGCTATTCAAGCCAAACGGCTATATGAAGAACACTTTGAGGGGCATATTCAGGTGCAACTACTTGAGGAAGGTGCTTCGCAAATCGTAGTAACTGACAATGGTATTGGCCTTACTAAGGAAGAAATTCATCGTTTTCTGGCCGTCATTGGTCAAAGCTCTAAAAGGGGGCATCATTTCGAGAATGATTTTATTGGGCGTTTTGGGATTGGTTTACTCTCGGGCTTTGTAGTAAGTGAACAAATCATAGTAAAAACCAAATCTCAAGCAGATGATAAAGGCTATATTTGGACCGCGCAATCTGATGGTACTTATTCATTAGAAGAAGCCACAGAAACTTTACCCATAGGTACTTCGGTAATACTTACGGCCAAGTCAGGAATGGGCTATTATTTTCAGGAAGAGACTATTCAGGAGCTGCTCGGCTACTATGGCGAGGCACTCCCCTTTCCTGTTTATTTTCAAACGCCCAAACAACAGCTCCACATTAATCCAGCTACTCCAGTTTGGTTAAGCGACAATGCTTCTACCCAAGCTTTATTGGCGTATGGTAAAGAACATTTTCAGCAAGATTTTTTGGATGCTTTTCCTATCGATATTCAGGAATTGGGAGTAAAAGGCACAGGTTTTATATCTTCCAAAAAACTCCACCTCAACTCTAGCAATGAGAGCAAAGTATTTGTAAAAAGGATGTTGCTTTCCGACAAGGTAGAAAACTTACTGCCAAAGTGGGGGTTCTTTATTTATACTATTCTCAATATTGATCAATTGACCCCAACGGCTTCTCGTGAAAGTTTGGTTGAAGACGCTTCATACAAAATTTGCAAAGAATTGTTGGCGGAAACATTTAAGCATTACCTCAAGACTACTTCCGAGGCAAATCCTTCATTGTTTAGTAAAATCCTAAATGCCCACTATCAATCTATTAAAATGTTGGCCAATGAAGATGATACCTTACTAGAGTTATTTCTTGATTATTTGGTATTTGAAACCAACAAAGGCCGCAAGGATATACGCTGGATCAAACAAAATATCGCACAAATTTACTTTACATCTTCCTTAGAAGATTTTAAGCAAATAAGGCGTATTGCCAATTCGAAAGATATATTTATCATAAATGCCGCCTATAGCTTTGAGGAAGCACTTGTGCAAAATATTATCAAAAAATACCCCAAGCTAAACATCCAACGTATATCGCCTTTTGATGTATTGAAAGATTTTGAAAGCGCTACTCCAGAAGAAATGGAAGGTTATCAAGGGTTTATTGATAAAACTACCCAAGTAATGCAACCTTATTTTTGTGACATATCGCTGAAAAAATTTCTTCCTTCCGATACGCCTGTACTCTTGGTTTGCGATGAAGAAAGCATCAAAAACCACCAGACACATAAACTAGCGGGTGATCAGAAAAACCCTTTTGCCTCTTTTCTGAAAACTTCTGACAATGCCAGCAAGCCTAGTTTATGTTTTAACCTGAACAATCCTATGGTGCATCAGCTTCTTGATTCTTACCAAAAGGATTCCTTTCCTGCATTGGTAAAACTGCTCTATGTACAAGCCTTGTTTATGGGACAATTTCCAGTGGGCAAAGGAGATATAGAAATACTTAACTTATCATTGATAGATATCACAAATCATACTTCATAAACTATTTGATTATGTACGGTTTACAAATTCAAAAACTAATCATTAAAAAAGACTTACTCGACAACCCAGCTGATAAAATTAAACTACTACAACAAGCGATTGGCCTGGCTGATACTCACCAAGATATAGAATGGGCCATCAACCTTCGTTTGGAACTAATGGAAGAGGAATTGGATACACCTCAAAGTCAATTATCATTAGAAGCACTGAGTTGGATTATTGGAGCCTATGAGCAAGATAGTTCGGTAGTAGATGAAACAAGTTTTCTTTGGCAGTATAAATGGGTCTTAGACAATGTCATTACCGATCCTAATGTTTCGGTAGAGCAAAGAGACGCAATTATAGCTGACTTTTCTATGCGTTTTCAACGTAACCACTACTCCTTGAGACCTTTGTACGAAAGCTACTTTAGATTTCATAACTATTTTGGCATTCAGGAAAAAGCCAAGGAATATCAAGCCTTGAGAAATCAAGAGGGTAATGATGAAATGAGCGATTGCCCAGCTTGTGAGTTAGATACTACTATTGGGTATTTGATAAATTTTGAAAATATCGACAAAGCTAAAGCAGAGGCTCAAGATATCTTGAATGGAAAACTCAATTGTAATCGTATTCCTATACGCACATTGGCTCGTTTTACAACTGCACTTACCAAACAGAATAGACTGGAAGAAGCCAAATCATTTTTTGAAGAAGGGATGAAAAACCTGACCCAAAAAGGATTCCGGGAAAGCGATTTTAAGCATACTTTAGAGTTTGCTTATTACCTCAGCAAAACAGATAATACTGAAGCCTGGAAACTGATCACAGCTCATTATCCTAAACAACAATCAGAGGACTTTTTACGCTACCGCATAGCAGTGATGATGCTTGGTATTTTAAAAAATACGCCTGATGGGAAAATCAATGTACAATTTCCAGACTGGTTAGGTTTCTTTCAGCATACAGCTGAATATGACAAAGCAACTTTGGAAAAAGCATATTATGAAGAGGCAAAAACCATTGGAAACAAGTTTGCAGCTCGCGAAAACCAAGAAGCTGTTGCGTTACATTTAGATAAAAGTTTGTCCGAAATGTAGCCTAAAAGATCATAGGGTGCAATACATACAGGCACCCTTTATTTATATCACTCCTATTCACATTATTGCCACTAATCACGCCCATGAAAAAGCTCTATAAAGAAGATGATCAAGGAAACTTGTTGTACGCAGAATATTGGGTTAAGTCAGAAGCACTTGCGGTAATCCATACTGGAAAAGTTGGAAAAGAAGGCACTACTGAAGAATTTGATATGCTTGGTAAATTTGGCTCGGAAAAACAATTTATCAAGCATTTCATAAACAAATTTGAACCTAAGGGCTATGGTACTTTTCCTGCAAGTAGAAAAACGTATTTGGTGGTTCAATTTCCTATGAAAAGCCTCAAAGGAAATAAGAGAGATCATTGGCTGAAGGAAAAGGTAATGGAATATTTAGACAATGAGCTAGGTTGGCGAGGGCTTGGGCACATAGATGGGTTTGATATGGGTGAAATGACCAACTTTCCCCAAAGCTATGCACTCAATATTTTTAGTGAAGTAGTAGATGAAGAAAAAGGAGTTACGACCATCAAAAGATGCTTACGTACCTACAGATTAGACTATACAAGGATAAAAATTGCGTCACGCCCTCTTCTATCGACTGCTCCATTTGAATTAAAATATTCGGCAAAAAAGAAAGATCAAACTTTTAGCATATAGCATCAAATGGCTATAGGCTCTACCCAACATTTGAAAAAGCATTTAAAATCACACAAAGGTATATTTTACCCTCTATGCAAAATATCTAATACTAATCCACTACAATCATCCGTACAAGTTTACGGCTGGAAGCCTCCTAATATCACTCACTCGGCTAGAGCCGAACGAGAACGTATTCGTCGCTTGCCTCGGGGCAAGGGGCAATTATCATAGGGCCTCTGGCCCGTTTTAGGTGTACGGGTTTTCTCAAAGGTTTGGTATTAACCAGGATTTGTGTATCAATCAACACTCATAACACAAATCTATGCTACCCATTCAATTTTTCCTCTTCAAATTTTCGTAACCGCGTATGCAACTCCTTATTCCAAAGCGCATCGTCCAACGCATTGTGCTTATTTTTGTTGGGTGGCACTTGGGACTTGGGAAAACGCAAGCGAGCAATTTCTTGACGTAAATCCATACAGTATTTTGGGAAATGAGCTGGCATGGCATTAAAATCCTCCATCAGCCACGAGAAAAGGACCCAGTCGAAGCTAGCGTAGTAGGCCCAAAACTCTGGAGTTCGTCGGGCCAAAAACATGAGAATTTCTTCCTGAATTTGTTGTAAGCTTTTTGGGGTTATTTCGGGTTCGAGATGAGCAAGCACATTTTGTTGTACCCAAGGCTTGGCCTGTTTGGGGTCAAACTCCGAAGAAATCGCATAATACATCTCTCCATCTTCGCGCACCATACCAATAGAAATCAACTCCAAATGATAAGGTTTGGCGATAAACTCAGTGTCAAAATATACTTTGATGCGATCGTCTTTCATAAACGTATTCTAATCTGTCCACTCGTAAAATTTAAAATATTGTGTGCGCCCGTTGGGGTGAATACAACGTAACTGCCCACCGCAAGCTCCTGCTATACTTAATCTATAAATGGATTTACCCCCTGGGAATTTATAAGAACCTTGCTCCTTATTCACTACAATCAACTTGATCTTTCTATTGCGGTTTTTATTAGTATAATACCAATATGTATCACTTTTTTGATCATAATTAAGGTATTCAGTTATTCCTTGTTTCTCGAAGTTTTTACTATAATATAATATTGGCAAGGGCTCAAAAATCTGCACCTTACCATCGGGATGGGTACAAATCAATTGTTCTTTGCCTTGCGTTACCTGGTGGAGTCTATATACCTTTTTACTATTGGGAAAGCTCACTGCATACAGATAACCATCCGATACATCTTCGGCTATCCCTTTATGATGATTAGTCAGAGAAACCTCTTTTTTATTGGTACTTGTCCAATAAGAAACATGCTCCGCCCACATGATTTTGATATATTCGGTCACTCCTGGTTTCTCAAAATCTTTGCTTATGTAAAAAGCTTGAGCTTGTGCCTGGCCAAGGCCTATACATCCAACAAGTCCGATGATAAAAAATATCTTCATGATTTTTTGTATTGTATATACAAATATGCGAAAAGTAACCTACAAACTAAAAAAACGATGCAGGCTAACCCCACATCGTCTCATTATTAAAAATTTGCAGTTGTGAATAATTTCTTTTGATATTCCAAACTAGGGAATAGGTAAGATTTTCTTGTCTTTAAAGGTGGACAAAATCACCATAGATTGCATATTGCTGATCTCCTCAATCTCACTAATCTCTTCCAACATCAATTTCTGATAAGAAGAAATATCGGCCGCAATTACCTTCAGCAAAAAGTCGCAAGAACCTGTTACATGATGGCATTCGATCACATTGTCAATTTTTTGAATTTTTTCTACAAAAGCGTCAATGTAGGTTTTTTTATGGCTGGAGATAAATACCTGCACAAAAGTAGTCACCCCTAAACCAACTTTATGAGTATCTAGAGTAGCATGATAGCTTTTGATAAGCCCCATGTTTTCCAATTTTTTTACCCTTTCTAAAGTAGGTGCAGGTGAAAGCCCAATGTCCTTTGATAATTGCGCGTTAGTTATCTTGGCATTTTCCTGTAAGATTTTAAGAATTTTTCTATCCGTGTTATCAATCTTTATAGCTTTTGCCATAATTAATATCAATTAGAATTTTATTAAAATTTTTCCCAAAAAAACGAAATAAAATTTTAATATCAATCTTTAGTTATGAAAATATTTTAAATTATTTGTGATTTACGAAGTGTCAATTGGACTTTGTATGGTTACTTTTAGTTTTTTTTAATGTTTCAAACTGTAACCTTGCTCAACAACCAAATATTGATTGGTTTTGATAATTACGCCAAGGGTGGATTGTATGCGTAATTTTTGTTGGTTGTAGGTGATTTTACTTTGGATAAAAATTTCGGGATGCAAAAGTAGTGATTATTTAAATAACACAAAACTTTTATCGCAAAACTCTTCACTGTTTTTACTAATTTGGGTTCATGAGAAAACCCCAACTTAGATCTATCAGAGGTTAGTTTTGGAATGTTTTAAGGTAAAGTGTGTACTTAGGCGAAAACCTTATTGTAGTAAAAGTTGGATTATGAAATACAAGAGGAAAACCCAGACAAAACTCAACAGTAGATAAATTACCTCAATAATGTTTATTTATTAGGTGTGATAGTTACGTGTAGAAAGGCGCTACGCACTATATGCATTGTTGTATGATCATTTTTTTGTCATCATCACATTTTTAGCAGCAATTCCAAACCAGATTAATGTTATAAATACCCAAACACGTTGGGTGACACCCACACTATCTTTTGGAAAAAAGCCATAATTAAAAAACCAAAAAAACATGATATGTATAAGTGAGGTTATAATCGAATATGTCTGGAAATAGTTAGGCTTCAACACATCTCTATATTCAATCACAAAAATCAATGGTATGATTATTAAAACGGTGGTTAAGCCATATACATCATGTAGCGGACTTGTTAGTATGAATATTCCCGCAAAAACCCAAGTCAATCCAAAGGCAAAAATGGTTAAGAATGAAAAATAACCTTTTGCAACTCTGAATGTCTGCAATGCAAAAATACACATAGAAATTCCAATGATTATATCCGTAACTCTGTGAGTATATGCAATAAAGGGAGTTTCCAGAGCTAATTCACTTATTCTTTGAGAAACAACATCGTATCCAGAAACAAATAAACCTAGTATTATATTTACGATGGCTAATACAGGAATTATATAAGCCTGTTTTGATAATAAATCTTTCCTCATTAGAATCTATAACAATAACATTTTATCCAACAAAAAAGGCAGTTTTTCGAGGCAAGTAAAGTGTGAAAATAAATATCAAAACCCAAAACGACTACCAAGAACGCCCAAGGGTAACAAGCTTTGCACATGAAGAGTTTCTCTATTTGTTAGAAATTTTCAGCAACTTGCGGGAAACGCATTATCAATGATATGGAACTCGTCTCGACTTTTAATAATGAACTACAAATCACTCATTTTGCGTGCTAATTTTGCTATTTTCAGCTAAAGATAGCCTGTAGTTATGTGCAAAAAAATAGCTGCAAAGCAGGTGCAAGAGCTTGCTCCGAAGAATTGAGGGAACACATAACAAAAATATTGAATAGAACTCAAGCGGCTTCTTATTTTAAAACTTTAATTTTGCAACTATGACATCATACTACAACTCATAAAATTACACATACAATCCATGTTTTTTTTTCTCTCTAAAACACTATACTATTTTCTAATGCCCATTACCTGGGTGATGGCTATACTTCTATGGGCTTTATTTACCAAAAAGTCACAGCGAAAAAGAAGGCTACTGCGTATGGGAGTGTTTTTGTTATGGTTCTTTTCTAATCCATTAATCATCAATCAACTATTATTGGCTTGGGAAAAACCACCCACTCCACTCACCTCTATTCATCAAACATACGATGTAGGAATTGTGCTTACCGGGATCACCAATTCAGCAAAAAAGCCCCAGGATCGAGTATATTTTGCCAGAGGGGCTGACCGTATCACCCAAGCCCTCTTATTGTACAGAATGGGGAAAATAAAAAAGATTTTGATCACGGGAGGAAGCTTTGATCCTAAACAAAGACTAGAAAGAGCTGAATCATATTGGTTAAAAAAGTTTTTGATAGATGCCAAAGTACCTGCCGAGGATATTGTCATAGAAACCAAGGCTCGTAACACGCGTGAAAATGCCTTATTCTCAAAAACAATCCTTGAAAAACAATTCCCTCGTCAGTCCTATTTATTGATTACCTCAGCCTTTCATATCAGGCGAGCGATGGGTTGTTTTCAAAAAGCGGGCATTCAAACTACCCCCTTTAGCGTCGATTTTTACACCCAAGACAAAGGCCTATTACTACCTTTTTCTCTTATACCTGCAGAAGTAGCCTTTAATAAGTGGTATATACTTATGCATGAAGTAGTTGGCTATATAGTGTATAAAACACTAGGATATGCTTAAATTTTGTTCATTTTTTTGCTAGCTCGGGTAATTTCCACGCTGGTAATTTTTAGGTTGTATAGATATTAGTAAATTTGATAACGCTTTTTACTAATAAGGCACTTAAATTGTGATCAAAATATTTAAACGAATCAATCAAATTTTAGGCATAGTCGCTTTTACAAACAGAACATTATTTACAACAAAACCCAAACATTGTTTGCAACAATTTTGCAGTTCTTAATTGGGGCTTGCGTAGCATGAACATCCAAATAAGACTCAAAGCCAACAAGCCGTATGTCATTACATAAAATACTTATCGTAGAAGATCAACGAATCGTTGCCAAAGACCTGGAAGTGCGCCTTCAGAAACTCGGCTATGAAATTGTAGACTCCGTAATTACTGGTCAGGCTGCTATAGAAAGTGCTCGAGAATACCAACCAGACCTCATATTAATGGATATATTGATTGAAGGTGACCTGGACGGTATCGAGACGGCTAATCTCATACTGGCTGAAAACCCTATTCCTATTGTATATCTTACGGCTCAGGCAGACAAGCAGACTTTTAAGCGAGCTACCGCCTCTACTCCCCACGGTTATATTCTCAAACCTTTTCAGCAACGTGAAATAGAAGTCACTATTGAAACGGTATTGAACCGGGCCAAAATGGAAAAAGTGCTTCGAAATAATGAAGCAGCTCTTCGTAAAAGCAATGAGAAATTTGAACGTTTTTTTGCCAATGCACTAGAAGGCGCGGCCTTTCGCATGTTTGACGAGCCCCTCGACTGGGACAATCACCCTGATAAAGATGCCGCAGTAGAATATGCCATTCAGCATCTTAAAATTACCAAGGTAAACCAAGTCATGCTTGACCAATATCGATTAGACGAGGAAACTTTTTTTACCATGTCTCTGGCAGATTTGTTTCCACACAATCGAGAGTTTATCAAAAAAACAATCAAGCAATTATTCATTCTCAAGAAGCTTCCCATTGAAGCCCACGAACAACGCCCCGATGGCTCCCACCTTTGGGTAGATGGTAACGTGTCTTGCTTCTTAACTCCTGAAGGCCATATTTTAGGAATATTTATACTACAAAGAGATGTCACTCAGCAAAAACTGAGTGAAAAATTAATTCGCACCCAAAGCCATATTTTAGAAAAAATTGCCAAGAGTACGCCAATCAACGAAATACTGAGCGACATTTGCAAAAACATTCAACAATTGATCGATCAAACCTCTTGTGTCATTCTTTCACTAGACGATCAAAATATTTCAAATAATCTCCAGGTATTGGTTGCTCCCAATTTATCAAGTGCTCAAGTTGCTACTTTAGAATCTTTTAATTTACAAAGCAACAATGGCCAACGTCTACTACGAGGTGAAGAAATTATCGTAGAAGACATTTCTACTGCCGATATTACTGAAAAATTTAAGCAGGTAGCGAAAGAGAACGCCTGGAAATCCAGTTGGTTAATCCCAGTGTTCTCAACCAACCAACAACTCCAAAGTATCTTGATGATCAACTGCTTACGCTCCCATTCTCCTTCTGATCTTGAACGGGATGTGGTAAAAACCAGCGTGAGCCTTACTGCTCTAGCCATTGAAAGAGATGCAGCCCAACAACGCTTACAAAAGCAGGCACTTACTTTTGAGAACCTCAACGATGCACTCGTAATCACAGATTATGAAGGTAATATTCAGGAATGGAATCCCGCGGCTCGTCATATGTTTGGGTATGCACGCAACGAAATCTCTCAAAAAAATGCCGAATCTATTTTTAGAAGTCACGACTTAAAAACCAAACGAGAAAATATTCTTGAAGCCTTGAACCAACAAGGCAAGTGGATGGGAGAAGTAAATTTCATTAAAAAAGATGGTTCATTGGGTATTAGCAAGTCTACAGTGCTCCATCTAAAAGATGAAGACGAACAAAAAGTAGGTATTCTCTCTATCAATCGTGACATTACCGATCAAAAAGAAACCGAAAAAGCTCTCGAAACTTCTCAGAAGAACCTTCAGGTAATTTTTGATAACGCCGATCAGATTTTTGTATTACTGAATGCAGAAGGCTGGGTTCAGACTTATAACAAAAAAGCACTAGACGAACTCAACCGTTTGTGGGGAGGGCACCTTGATGCTCAAAATAATTGGCTAAAGGTCTTGCCTGACTATATGCGAAAGATGGTCAAGCGAGACTGGGAAAAGGTGCTCGGGGGAGTAACAGTTGTGGATGAAGCTCGATTCGAAGCAGCCAATGTGCGGTATGTATATTCTTATAGCTACATTCCTATATTTGACCCTCAGGGCTTAGTAAACCAGGTTTGCTTTGCTGCGACAGACATTACCGATCGCAAGTTGTCTGAAATGAAAATTCTGGAAAGTAGGGCCAAACTTGAAGCCTTAATTGAGAATACCAATGATGGTATTTGGTCGATAGATACTCAATTACAGGTTACCACGGTGAATACTTCTTTACAGGAAATTAGTAAGACTTATCTAGAGCAAGAGATTCACCCAGGAGATGATTTTATAGAAAAATTACCTGAAAAATTTCGCCCACGTTGGAAAGAAATTTTTGAAAAGGTTTTGAAAGGAGAACGGATTACGGAAGAGTTTTCGCTTGAACTGCTCCATACTACTGTTTATTTTGAACTCTCTGCCAACCCAATTGTCAATTCCAGAGGAATCATTAAAGGAGCCACCGCCTTTCTAAAAAATATTACCCGAAAAAAAGAAGACGAAAACGACCTCAAACGAGCCAATAGCGAGTTAGACAGTTTTGTTTATCGTGCATCACATGACTTGCGTGCACCTCTTCGCTCTATTTTGGGATTGGTATCGCTTACACGTATCGAACCCAATGAACAAGAAAGAGCCAACTATCTGGATATGATGGAGAAAAGTGCCAAAAAGCTGGATAGTTTCATTGCCGATCTTACCAACTTATCGCGTAATAGTCGTTTAGAAATGACTATTGAACCAATCAACTTTGAAGAGCTTATTGCCGATACTATTGAAAATCATAAGTTCATGAAAGATGCCGATCGGGTAAATATTACTTATAACATTCAAAACCAAGCACATCCGTTTCACAGTAATGAATCCCGTCTGGGCATTATTTTTCAAAACATGGTATCCAATGCCATCAAATATCAAAACTACCGAGTAGATAACCCTTACCTCAAAATAGACATCCGATTCACCACCAAAGGGGTTAATATTGTTTTTGAAGATAATGGCCTGGGTATTGAGGAAAAATTTCTACAACAAATCTTTGAGATGTTCTTCCGAGCCACCGAAAACTCTTATGGTTCTGGATTGGGACTTTATATTACCAAACAAGCCATTGAAAAAATCAAGGGTCGGGTATATGTTACTTCCGAAGTGGGTCACGGAACCACATTTTCGTTATCTCTTCCCAACTTGGAAAACGTCCCTCTCCGTCGCTAAATGCTCAAATTGACATAAAAAAACAGTGACTGAAAACCCAGTCACTGTGTAAGTCTGATATTGTTTTATTTCCACTTATTTTGCCAAGATTGTAAATTCTACCCGACGGTTACGAGCACGTCCAAGCGCACTACTATTATTAGCCACAGGCTTAGTTTGTCCATATCCCTTAGCCTTCAAGCGACTTGTGGGTATTCCTTTAGAGCTTAAGTAACTTAACACTGCATTAGCCCTTGCTTTCGATAAGGTCATGTTTTTACCTGGATTTCCCTGGCTATCAGTATGTCCAGCAATCTCTATCGTCATTTTAGGGTAGCGCTTCATGCTTCGGATCAAACGGTTAAGCTCACCATAAGAGATAGATTTAAGAGTGGACTTCCCTGTATCAAAAAACAAGTTGTTTAGGCGAATTTTGGCTCCTACCTGAATGGGTGCCAGGTATAGATTGCGTTTGATGGCTTTAAAACTACTGGATGCCTTCAAATCTAAGTGATTTCCTACTGAATAAAACCCTCGACGAGTAGCCAAAAAGTCATAAGCCTTGCTGTAAGGCAAAATAATTTTATAAGAGCCATCTCTTGGATTAGATCGGGCAATACCTGCTAGTTTACCAGTGTTCAAATCATTGTATAAAATACGAGCAGAAAGTGGGCGCCCAGTCTTGCGGTTCAACACCTTACCATATACCATTACTACTGGCTCAGGCTTGGCTGATTCGTGCAGCTTGATTCGATAAATATCAAACTTTTTCTGCTTGTCAGTATAAGATACCATATAAGCATAATCTCCTTCTGCAGTAATTTTGTAGCTATTTTCAGACCTGTTTGAGTTTACTTCACGTCCAAGGTTTTCAGGCTTGCTCCATTTTGTCCAGGTGTCGTCCAATCTGCGAGTCACAAAAATATCTGAACTACCATAACCTGGTAAACCATCCGAAGAAAAATACAATGTTTTGTTATCGGCTGCCAGGAAAGGCTCATTTTCGGTACCAAAAGTATTGAGATTCACTCCCATATTTTTGGGTTCGCTCCAGGTGTTATCTCTTTGCAAAAAGCTGATATATAAGTCTAAATCACCGTAGGAATCATCGCGTTCTACTGCAAAAATCATTTTTCTGCGATCGGCTGACATACAACGCCCCACATAGCCATTTTTATTATAAAAGTTTTTAATCTTGATTTCTTTAGGCAATTCCCATCCGTTATTGGTACGATGCGTAATTGATACACCACTTTTCTTAAAAGACCCATCTGGTTTGTATACCGCCGATACTATCAAAGTATTACCATCTGCCGAAGCGGCTACTGCCCCATTATGAAAACTAGAATTGACTGGTTTCCCCATGTTTTTAGCTTTTCCCCAGCTTCCATCAGCTTGTCGCTGCGAATACCAAATATCTTGCTTGCCTACTTTTACATTGCCTGGGTGGCGTTTTCTCACAAAATAAAGTGTTTTTGAGTCGGGAGTTACTACGGGTAAAATATCATTATACTCCGAATTTACTCCATCACCTAAGGCTTCTTTTTTAAGCCCTTGCTTCGCGTTCTTAATCAAGTTAATATCTGGACTTGCTCTGGTATACTTAAAATAATCAAACTTAACCTCCTTGGTATTATAAGTAATCATACCAGCAAACTTGCCAAAAAAGGGATACTTGTAAGTAAAATCTTGGGATGAAATTGTATACACTGATTGATCATTTACCAAAAATTTAACCCCACTATCAGTTTTACGAATGGTTAATTTATTGGCCTGTCCAAAGCCCTTTTTCACAGCCTCGCTTTTGGTCCATTTAGAAATCGCTTGAAATTTCCCGTTTTTAAAACGATCCACAGAAAAAAAGCCATTTGAAGCAATTACAAAACGATAATAGTTTTTACTGTTACGAGATCCCCAATATAAACCAGAGCCATTTTTCTTGGTTCCGCTCAATTCTGTCAGAGAAGTCTCGATCAAAAAGTTTTTGCGAGGATTTACAGAAAGCTTAATTCCCTCCCGGGTAAAATCCTTTTCCTTTCTACTAGCGATAAAATAATGCCCATCTTTGAGCGAATAAGAAGCTGATTTTCCCTCTTTTACATACCATTTTTCTTTGTTGTCCTTAAAATCATCATAGAAGGTTTTCATTTGGGCATTGGCTGTACCAATCAATCCGCAAAATATAACCAAATAAATCAACGATTTGAATGTAGTTTCCATAAGGTGAATAGTTTTGAAGCGTAATTTTTCCTCTAAATTACAGTTTTCACCTTACTATTTATTGGGATAATTCACCAAATGTAGATTTGAGTTTATAAACCCAAAATTTGAGTTCATTAAGACAAAAGGTGGGCTATTTTTGAATAATACGAAACTCTACCCTGCGATTTCGGGATCGGCCTTGTTCAGATGCATTAGAGGCTAAAGGTTTGGTTTCGCCATAACCCTTAGCTACCAAACGTTGAGCAGCAACACGTTGGGTAATTAAATAATTTACCACTGCATTGGCTCTGGCTTCAGATAGTTGCATATTTTTAACGGCCTCTCCTTCGCTATCGGTATGGCCTGATATTTCTACTACCATTTGTGGATTTTCCTGTAATATTTTCACCAAACGCTTAAGCTCAGGAAAGGAGGATCTTTTCAGGGTATCCTGGTTGTAGTCAAAAAATAAGTTGTTCAAACGAATGGCTTGTCCTCTTTCTAAGGGTACCAAAAACAAGTCTCGCTTAATCTCTTGATACTTGTTGGTTTTGAGTAAGTTGAGACTCTTGCTAATGGGATAATACCCCGCCTTCTCGGCGTGAAACCCATACAGTTTATGGTAAGGTAAAACAATCTTATAAGAGCCATCTTTAGGATTGGACCGAGCAATTCCCACTTGTTTATGAGACTTTAAATCATCGTATACAATGGTAGTTCCAAGGGGTTTACCCGTTTTTTGGTTAATTACTTTGCCATATACCAACACTACAGGATTAGGCTTGGCAGCATCAGGTAATTTTATCCGAAAAATATCGCTTTTACCCAAGGTATTCTTATAAGATACAAAGTAGGCATATTCTCCCGAGGCCGGAATGGTGTAGTAAGCATCCCAATCGGCAGTATTAATGGCAGGCCCCAAATTAAGTGGGGAACTCCAATTGGTCCAGGTATCATCTAAACGGCGGGTCACAAAAATATCATTATCACCATAACCTGGTTCACCCTTGGTAGAATAATACAAGGTTACATTATCTGCTGCCAAAAAAGGCGTAATGTCATCCGCAAAAGTATTCACCTGCATTCCCAGATTCAAAGGCTCACTCCAGCTACTATCGGCTTGCATAAACGATACATACAAATCTCGTCCTCCCTGGGTATCGCTTCGTTCTACGCTTAAAATCAAGGTTTTGGCATCTGCCGAAATACATTCCGACACAAAAGCAGCATTGTTATAATAATTTTTAATCACTACTGGCTGCGGCTTTTGCCAACCTTTGGCGGAGCGATGAGTCAAATATAATCCCCGACGTGCACCTTGCCCTCCTCCATAAGTTCCGTTAAGCAATAAGGTGTTACCATCAGGCAATACTGAAATCACCTGATTATGTCCTTCATTATTTAAGGGTCTTCCTGCATTTACAATCTTACTCCAGGTGTTGTTGCTTAAAAGTTGGGTATGCCAAATATCGTTTTTCTGATTAGGTACTATGTTTTCGGGATGTTTATCTCTTACTATGTAAAGCGTTTTGCCATCTGGCGAAATTACTGGCGCTACCTCGGCATGGGGAGAATTTACACTGGCTCCCAGATTCTCTTTAGTAGAAGCATCCAAAGCTTGTTTAAGCAGGTTAATTTTGACAGGTGGGTGCTTGATAAGCAGGTAGTCTACCTCTAATAGCATGTTGTAGTTTACATCCAAGCCCACTTTGGTACCAAACAATGGTGGATATTCTATTTCCTGAACTTTGTACCCATTGATATAAAAATTCAATACAAAGCGCTTTTTTTCTATAGCCAACACATTGGGTTTGCCCATAGAACGAATGTATTTAGAGGGTGCCCATTTTTTGATATTATAGTATTTACGCTTCTTGAACATTGATATACGATAATAACCATCATGGGTCACGATAAAGCTATACATATTTCCCACATCGGCCATTCCCCACATCAGTCCAGCACCATGCTTCCGAGTACCTTTTACTTGGGTAAACTTTACTTCTATATAAAAGTCTTGCTTAGGGTTGATATAAATGTCTTTATGAAAAACCCTCCCTCCCTTCCGATTTTTATGATTGATTCGATATACCCCATCTACTATTTGGGTAGTAGCCTCGTTGGTATCTTGAATAAGCCAGTCATTTTGGTTGTTATCAAAATCGTCTCTGAAAAAAATATTTTCCTGCGCAGATAATTCAACCAAGCCCATTAGGCTTACAATCATTGTCAAGTATAATTTTTTCATAGTCACGAAATTAAATAGTCTAATTCAACGCTTACAGCCTTAGTATGTCGCCTAACTTAATCATTTTTTTGTTTTTAGACCTTCCGACATCATTGTGCTTAACAGATTCTGATGCAAGAATTTCTCTTTTTTTCACCGCTTATTGCTGATTTTACACCTTCTATCATAAGAAAAAGAAAAAAAACACCCTCGAAATCAAAGAATTATACAATATTTGTGTGGCTAAGGGCATGTAAAAAAATCATATAATTTACTCCTTTACAGCCATGCTTTATTGATTTTAACCCTCTACTATTTCACTGTATTTATCAACAAAACTATGAGTTGGATCAAGATTATTTCTTATGAAGAAGCTGTCGGTAAGTTAAAATCTTTGTACGATCGTGTAAAAGGTCCTCAAAACAACATAGATAACATACTACAAATACACAGCTTACGACCTCATACCTTAGAAGGTCACATGGTACTCTATAAAAACGTATTGCACCATCGTGATAATACTTTACCCAAGTGGTTTTTAGAGAACCTTGGCGTTTTTGTAAGTCATTTGAATCGTTGTGAGTATTGCGTACAACATCATTTTTCGGGGATGAAACGTTTACTGAATGATGACCAAAAATCGCAAGCTATATGGGATGCCATTACCAATAATAGTCTCGACAAAGTATATGATCACAAGCAATTGATGGCTTTTGAGTATGCCCGGGAACTAACCCAATACCCTGAAGAAATCAAGGAAGAAACTATTCAAAATATGCGGGATGCAGGCTGGAAAGATGACGAGATTCTGGAAATTAATCAGGTGGTGAGCTATTTTGCGTATGCCAATCGCACTGTACAAGGACTAGGAGTAAACACCAAGGGAGATGTATTGGGGCTATCGCCCAACAGTAGCGAAGAGAATAATTGGAGTCATCATTAATGCTGATGCTATATTTAATAACTAAATACAAAAAGTTAGAAGTAAAACTCGTAATCCAATTTCTTTATTACCTCTAACTTTTTGTTACCTTTCTTTTGATTATACCTCGCATGCCCTAACCTCGGGGCTTTTTGAGTGGAAAAGGATTTTTGATATTTTTAATTTTGTCTTGCGAAGTCTTCAGTTTTTGCTGTGAAGACATGACTAACTTGGGAATTGCCATCAAAATCGCAATGACAATAAAGATTATTGCTATTAAATTGGTAATCATAGGGATTGTTTTTTGGTGTTTGTCTTTGTATGGTATTTTAACGAATATACGGTCGAATATCTCTAAAAGAGAATGTATTTCCTCCCAAACATTACATCTACTGAAATAATTCGGTTTTACCCACGCCTTTTGTGTAAGATTAATAGTAAAAAAGACTTTTTTTTAGTAGATTTACACTAAGCACACAAAAACTGATTTTAATCACAAATCTTCCTTTTTTCTTCATAAAACTTCTAAACAAGGCTCCAATCGGCTTATTGACCATATGCTAACTTCTATCGAGGTTTTTAAATTGTTTGTCGAAATCTGGTTTGATTTGTGTAATATCGATGTATACTTTGTGTGTATTTAAATAACACACTCTGCTATCATTTACTAAAAAAATACATTAGGCAATCATGAAAAATTTAATTATCCAGGAAGATAAGTATACCCCCTACGTTTCATTTGATGTAGATTCAAACCAATTTGAAATTGCGGGCGAATCCTACAGTGAGTATACCCTACAATTTTTTGAGCCAATATTAGAGTGGCTTAATAATTATCTTGCCCAAAACAATCGTCCCATCACTTTTAGCTTCCGCATGACATACTACAATACAAGTACTTCGCGAAGGTTTTTCGAGATTCTAAAAATTTTGGAAGATTTTTATCAGCACAGTAATGCGGCTTTAAATGTGAATTGGTTTGCTAACTCAAACGATATGGACATGATAGAGGCAGGCGAAGATTATCAGGAAGATTTCAGCAATCTGCCTTTTAATATCTTGATACAAGAAATCAGTTAAGGCGTTTCTTGTCTTAAACTCTATAATCTTAAAGCGATCTACCCTAACCCCACAAGAAAAGCATTTCAATAAATATTGAGGAATTAGTCTATTTTACAATACTGCTTATTTCGTAACAAAATAGTGTTCAACTCCTTTGCGTACTATTATTTTTACTATGTATTGTATGTCTTAAATTTTATTCTCGACATTATTCAGAGAAAATAGAGCTAATTTCTAGCTTATTCTAAAGGGTGATTACAATAGTTTTCATCCTTTTTTTATTGAAAAATGACACGCTCATTAAAAACCTCCTCACATTACTGGCAAAATCCCCAAAAACTTCATTATTTCGCAAGCTATTAACTTTTTAGTTACTGTAAGTTTATCATTTATTAAAAACTCACGCCTGTTAGTTTAAAATAAACTACAGATCACATTTATCAGGGCCTTCTTTCTTGTAGTATCTAATGAATACATTTTCCAATATTAAGGAATTGTTGCGTACACTGGATCGCGAAAGTGAACTTCTCACCGAAATGTTTACCAAAAGAAAAACCTTGTCATTTAAATATGATATGGCGTTGGCTTTGGTAAAATTCGATGAAGGGCGACTTCAGCATTTACTTAGCCACTCCGTAATCACTCAAAATGATGGTTTTCTGGAAATAGACGCCCAGTTTTTAGATTTTTTTGAACAAATTCTGGGAGTAAATGAGGAAATCAATATTTCCTACATCAATGAAAATATCAAGAGTATTCGGGAAAACATTGTATACTATCTACAAGAAGAAAACTCTAATCGAGCATACAGTTACTTACGGGTCATCAAAAATACGTTTAAGAAGATTGGCCTTATTACAGTAAGAAATGTAGTTGATCTACGCCGTAATATTGATACTACCTTTAAAAACGAACCTAACTACCGAAACAAAAAAACCAAACTAGAAAATCTTGATGGCAAAAGGGTAGACATTACCCGGCTTATTCAAGAAACCCAACGCTTGATTGAACAAGAGGAACCTACCTTTTTCAAATCTGATCTGGACGAGGAGTTTCTTCGCATTATCACTCAGTTAAAACTCATTTTGCGTGAATGTATCCACAACCTGATTGAAATTGAAAAACAAATCATTGATTACCTCAACCAGATTAAGCAACAAAGTGGTTTCTTGGAGAAATTGAGAAAAATCAAATATCTCAAAGATCAATTCATTATTGAGTCAAGCACCAATATCAAAAAGGTACTGGTAAGCGAAAATGCGGTGATGTTTGAAAATCGTCCTGCCTATCAATTAAAGCTTTCTATGGATTTGCTCAATAGTGATCAAGAGGCATTTGAAAGCATTCAGAAGATTGCTCAGCAATTAAAAAACGAACAAAAGTTTCGTCATCGCCTGGCAGACAAGATATCATTGGAATACCTCGAAGATCAAGTAGAGGAAGATACTTTTATCAATCTCGAGGAAGTCAAAAATAATTTTGTAGCAGGTAGTCATGACTTATTCACCTTTGTGCTGCATTATGGTTTTATCCAGGAGGTGAGTTTTAACGAACGGGTTGCGCTTTATTGCCAGATTGTATCTCAATACGAAGCCGAATTAAACGTAACCGATGAATATCGCACCAGTTTAGACCAGGTAGAATATGCCTTGGTTTATCCCAAATAGTTTTTTGAATCTAAAAAGTAAGTCTAGTCAATATGATTCGACAAATCACAAAATATACAGCTGAAATTTTTGAAATATTAAGCAAAGGCCACTTTATAAGCGCCAATAGTTCTGATCCTCTGATTCAGAAGTTGTACGCCATTATAGATGAGGAAGAAAACTTTGAAGCATTACATGATTACTTTGGAGGTATCAATTTTCAACTCGAACGAGGCGATGATTATTTTTACTTTAGCAGAGACGTCTCCAAAGCCACCCTTGAGAAAAAACTGGAGTCAGCCTATAAGTGGATTGACATAGTAGACTTTTTCAAAACCTTTGATAGTGCATTTGGGGTAGGATTTAGGTTTACCCCTGCCGACATCAACGTAAAGCTCAAAACCGATACTGATTTAAAAAATAAGCTCGATAGCTTACAAAAAACCTTTGGGCGTAAAAATCAGGCAGGCGAAACCAAAAAAACCAGCTATAGCGATGTTATCAATCGTTTGGTAGAACAACTACGTAGCCAAAACTTTATAGAACTACAGGATGAGGTATTGAAAAATTATAAAGTGTTGACATCGTTTAGATACCTCGAAGAACTGATTTTAAGAATTGATATTGCAGAAGAGATAGAAGATGAGATTCCTGAATAGAATTATATTTATCAACAGTGCTTCCATTAAATATGCCGAAGTAAAGCTGGACGGAAATGTGCATTTTATTGGTACCCAAGGGGTGGGCAAAAGTACTTTGCTGAGAGCTATTTTGTTTTTTTACAATGCCGATAAAAATAACCTGGGTATTCCCAAAGCTACTCCTCAGGGCAAAAAAAGCTTTGATGATTACTATTTCCCTAAGGCCAACTCTTACATTGTGTATGAGGTGAAAAAAGGGGATTTCGAGTTTTTTGTGTTGGCATTTCGCAACCAGGGGCGAGCTTCGTTTCGTTTTTTTGATACAGCTTTTGATCGTAACCTATTGATTGACGATCAGGGTGGCGTATTAGAACAAGGACAGATCAGAAACACACTGGGGCGACGGGTCAATTATTCTAATATTGTCAACAACTATCAGGAATATCGGGATATTATCTATGGAAACAATCGAGGTTTAGACCAGCTCTTCCGCAAGTACTCTATTCTGGAGAGTAAACAGTATCATAGTATCCCACGTACCATCCAAAATGTATTTTTGAATTCTAAGCTCGATGCTGAATTTATCAAAGAGACTATTATTAAGTCTTTGGATGAGGACGAGATCAAAATTGATCTGGAAACCTATGCTCATAGTCATTTACGAGATTTTGAAACCGAGCTACACGATGTAAATGTATGGCAACGTACCAACTCTAAGGGGGAATTAATTGTAAAAAAACAGGCTGACCAGATTTTAAAGCTGGTGCTACACTATAAGGCCCTCGAAACCGAAAAAACCAGTGTAAGCAAACAATTGGGCTGGGTAATGCAGCACCTCGAGCAGCAAGAGCCTAAGCTGACCAAAGAGATTCAAAAAAATACTGAGAAAAAAGATAACCTGATCACTCGCCAAACCCGCCAACGTAAGTCTTTTGAAGAAAAAAAGGAACGCATTCAGCGAAAACTTAATGTACTGGATAGTGACCTGAAAAAAGCCCAGCATAAAAAGCAGGCTTATGAGAAACAGGGCATTGAAGACATCATCCAGCGGGTAAACAAACAAACTACGCTGGAGGATCAACAACATATACTAGGCGAAGAAAAACAGTTACTTACAGCTCGCTTTACCCAAATAGAGCACAAATACCAAGCTTTAATCAATCAGGCAACCAACGCGCTGGAGAAATTTAAAAATGATCAGAATGAGCAAAAAAATAGTATAAACGAGGCTTTTTTTCAATGGAAAGAAGACGTACAAACGCGCTTTGAAGAAATTCGCGAAAGTATCAGAACTAGGCACGAAACCGCAGTGAGCCAAGCACTGGAAACAATTCAGGTTAAAGAGGCAAAAATCACCGAGCTTCAGCGTAAAAAAGCAGCTACTACCTATGAAAGGTTTTATGAGCAGGAAATTACACAACTGAAGCAGCAACAACAAGAGCTACAGCAAAATAAAACCAGTACCAAACAAGTCATTAAAAACGCGCAAGAAAACATTGGTTATGTACAGCAAAAATGGACCTTGGAAAAAGATACGCTGGAACATAAATATCAGGTAAAAAGAGACTCCATAGAAAAAGAGCAGAAGGCAGTACTGGAGCAAATTGAGCAAATTGAAGCAAAAATTGCTGACAGTAAAGATTCACTGTATGGTTGGTTGAGCCAACATGTGCCTGATTGGCCCAAACATATCGGGAAAGTAATCGATGAAGAGAATATCTTATTTGCAAAAAATCTGCACCCCCAACTAAGTTCAAACGCACAAATGCTTAGTTTTTATGGTGTGGACTTAGATCTTAGTCAAGTCAACAAAAATGTAAAAACAGTACAGGATTATGAGGCAGATTTGGAGCAATTACAAGCACAAGTAAAATCGCTAAAACGAAAGCTACACAATGCCGAAACCCAACTGGAAAAAGATCAGGCAAACCTAAAGAAAAAATACCAAACTGAAATAAATTACGCGCAGAATCAAATCAAAGAAAGCGAATACCAGATTGAGCAATTACAGCTCAAACTGGATGAGTTGAAAATAAATCTTGAAGAATTACAGGAAAAAGCAAATGTTGAAAAGAAAAAGGCTTTAGACGAAATAGAAGCAAACATAGAGCTTCATGAAGTGGATCTGAGTGAAGCCCAAAACACTTATCAAGCACTCAAACAAGGTATACAAAAAGAAATCAACCGTAAAAAACAAGAGCACGAAGGTCAAATTGCCGAACGGGTAAAAGCCAAAGAACTGCAAATTGTGGAGCTGCAGGAAGAAGTAAAAAAACAAGCTGCGCAAGCTGAACAAAGAATACAGCAACTCAAACAACAACAGACAGACGAGCTTCAAAAAGAAGGCGTAAATACAGATAGGATCAACGAAATTGAAGCCCAACTTGGCAGTTTACAACAAGAATTAGATTTTATAAAAACACACACCAAGCTAGTATTTGAGTATCAAAAAGATAAACGGGATTTTATAGATAAAATCGAAGAGTTTAAAGAAGATAAGGCGAACTGGCAACAACAACTCACCTTGGAGCAAAGCAGTTATGGGCAAAAACGATCTGCTACCGAAGAAAAAATCACTGAGGTAACCCAAATATTGGCTGATTTGGATCAGCAAAACCAAGCACTACAAGAAGATGTAGTGGAGTTTGAGAGTTTTAAACAAACGCCTTGGTTTGAAATAGTAGCGGTTGATATGGATGCTTACACCAAGCAAGATCAAACTACTGAAAGAGCCAAAGCTTTGATGGATGTGATCCGACAAAAGGTTTTTACTAGTAACAAAGCCCTAAACGAACTCAAAGCATCGGTGAATGCGTTTACCAGCAACTTTAAAGAAAAGAATATTTTCCACTTCAAGACCAATTTTAATCGGGAAACAGATTATCTGTTATTTGCTGAGGGCTTGAAAGAGTTTATTGCTGAGGATAAGATCACCGAATTTTATACTCGAGTCAATCAACGTTTTATAGACATTATCCGGCAGATTGCCCGCGAAACCTCCGAACTAAAAGCCAAGGAAGGTAAGATTAGTCAAATCGTACAAAAAATCAATAAGGATTTTGCCTCACGTAACTTTGTACAAGCGATTAAACACGTAGAACTTCGATTGGTAGAAAGCTCTAATCGGGTAATGATACTGCTCCTGGAGATCAAGAAGTTTTTTGAGGAGCACTTGATTGAGCTGGGGGATATCAATCTTTTTGCCGAAAAAGGTAGCCAGAAAAACCACGAACGTACTGTAAAACTGCTGCAACGTCTCGTAAAAGAAATGGATAGTTACAAGGGAGGAAATGAGCTTAAGCTATCGGATTCGTTTGACCTGGAATTTAAAATCATAGAAAACGATAACGATACGGGATGGACTCAAAAACTGAGTAACGTGGGTTCTGAAGGAACTGATGTGTTGGTCAAGGCAATGATTAATATTATGTTATTGAACGTATTTAAAGAGTCGGCTTCTCGCAATTTTGATGATTTCAAGCTCCATTGTATGATGGATGAGATTGGTCGTCTCCACCCCAGCAATATTGAAGGTATTTTAAAGTTTGCCAACGCCCGAAACATTCTGCTCATCAATGGATCGCCTACCAGCAGCAACCCCACTGACTACCGCCACGTGTACAAACTCTCCAAAGACAAGTACAATGTAACAACAGTGAAAAGATTGCTGAGTAGTATTTCAGCAACTAATAAAGTTTAAATCCAATGGATATATCCCTAAGTTTGGCAAAAAAGCTGTCATTATTATTAGAACAAAAGACATTACCTAAAAGTAAATGTAAAAATGCCATCTTCACTGAATTAAAGACAGAAGAAATCATTATTATAGATAGTAAAAAAGTAATATTAGATAATCCTGAAAGTTTAATAATACACCTTCAGAATCAATACAATATACCTAGTCTCAAAGAATATATTACTGTTCTCGAAGATAAAGAGAACGCCACCAGAGCAGACTTTGCCTATGTAAGTGGAGATTCTAAACGTGGTAATACAAAAGTATTCCAAGGTTTTTTAGTTAATTGCTACACTCCCATATTAGCTAATTTCAAAGGTCAATCTATGACCCTTAATCCCACCGAAGGTACTTTTACCTTTATTTTCGATTACGAAGATTTTGTACCAGATGCTTCAGTCACTATTGTAGGTTTAGAGAATGCTGAAAACTTTCGTAAACTAGAAAATCAAGCTTACCTTTTTTCAAATATCACTCCCCTCTTTGTATGTCGTTATCCACAAAACCAAAATAAACACTTGATTCAATGGCTACAATCAATTGCCAATCCCTATATACATTTTGGTGATTTCGATCCTTCAGGTATTGGAATTTATATGAATGAATTTAAAAAGCATTTAGGTGAAAAAGCTAATTTTTTTGTTCCTCCAAAAATAGAAAAACTGATACATTATGGCAGTAAAAAAAGATACGCTTTACAAAGAGAAAACTTTGACCCTCAATTAATTACAGAAGAAAACTTAAAGAGATTAAGACAAATTATCAACCAAAATCGTAAAGCTTTAGAGCAAGAGTTACTCCTCAAAAGTGAAATAAAAGAGTTTATTCTATCATAAATGACAGCAAGTTCGTGGCTTTGCCCTCAGAGTAGGTGAAAAGTATAGAGGGAGCACTGGATTTTGTGCGGTAGCATATGCTGTTCTGGCTTTTTCCTTAGTTTTTGGCCAATCAAAAAACTAAGCCTCCAGCGGGCAACTAAGCTTAAGAAATGCTCTAAAATAAAACCCCTGTCAAGTCATAAGACCTAACAGGGGTTAAATATTTTATAAAAAAACACATTTTATTCTTGTGACTTAAGCTCCAATAACAACTGCGTCATCTCATTATTTAGCACATCATTTTCTGGTTTGTTATCCTCTTTTCTGCGACCATCTACCCACTTGTAATACAGCTGTTCAAACTGTTGCATTTGTTGGATATTGAGCCAACGCAAATCAGTTTTCACATTTGCAGGCTTGCACTCATTTACTGTATCTCGGAAAATAGAACGGAACTCTAAATCGTTGAAACGTGCTGTCCAGCTTGGCAATAGTAGCGTAGTTTGATATACAAAGAAACTTTCAGGTACTAAACTGTCCTCGTCAGAGTTTTGGATATAGAAAGCAATCTTTTCTTCAAAAGGACGAATATCTTCCTTGTTTGCCAGGAACTTATATACTCGTTCCATTTTTTCATGAATCTCTTGTACCGACTCATAAGCTTTTAAACTCACAAAGTGCATGCTTTCGTCCGCAGTGTGGAAACGAATCTCAAAGTCTCCATCTTCTCTACGTTCTACTGAGTAGTTTTCATAAATACTCAAGTGGCCAGTCTTGCCTTCTTGCTCCTTTGTTGGCGGTTTCAACTCTTCTACCTTGGCCAAACGATCCTGGAAAGTATAACGACTATCGGAACGTAAGAAGTTTTCGCCGTTTTCGTCTAACAAATAAATGCCAAACTTCTGATCCGAAACATCAGGACGCAACAAAATATGCTCAAATAAATAAAAACCTTCACTACGAATATTCAGGTCACGCAAATAATCTACAATCACCGAAATAGCATTGGTAGCGTCTTCTTCATTGTCGTATTGAGCAATCAATAATGATTGTTCCTGTTTAGGCGATTTAAAAATCACACAGTGTTTCTCATTATCGATCGGATGCACTCCTATTTGATAATTTTTAAGGCTCAACCCGTGAATCAAAAATTCACTATCAACCAATTTGGCGCGCATAAATACTGCTTTTTCCAGTAACTGGTGGCGATAACCATCTGCCTCCTCTTTCAGGTGCAAGGTCAGATCTTCGGTATCTATATAGTCAAACTCTTCTTCAATAATCCCTTCGTTCAGGCTAGCCTGTGCGATATCCGTTTCGTTGGCCCATTGCCTTTTCATACGATTAGGTGCTGTCTTATCCAACAACATAAACTCCTGATCGTCAAAAGGCTTAAGCAAAGGATGTTTCTTGGGTAACTCCTGGTGAGCCGAGTCTGGCGTAAAGCCAAAACCTAATAAAATATTGATTTTAGTTTCTAGACCAGGTACGTTTTCGGTGCCTACTACCTCTTTACGATAATCATAAGCACGTGAGCGGTGTTGGTTCATTTTTACCAAATGCTCAAAGAAACGGCTCTTGTTTTTAATCAGGTAACGCTGATAATCTTTAGAACGGAAATAATAGTTCTTTTGAGAAGTGGCATAACGCATATAGTCTTCTCCGTGGATCGCCAGCAGAAAATCCAAAATTCGGTTACGTCGGTCAATGAAGTTATCCTGGGAGGCTACCAATTTCGAAAGCCCTTGTTGGTAATTTACAGGAATCTTCACCTCTCCCTCTACCCCATTGGCAATAAACTCACCGTCGGTTTCACGATACAAAGGTGCCACATCGGGTACTGCATTCAGGTCTTGCTGAAAATAAGTCTGCTGGATACCATTGGTAGTAGAAAATAAATCCTTAACGTGGGACAGTTGTGCCAAGTGATTGGTCAGTAATTGTTCGAACAACAATAAGAATCCTTTCAGCTGCTTGGCCTGGGCTTTACGCAATTCACCCCCACCACTGGGCACTCCGTGTTCTCCAATACCATATACTTGCGGAAATAAGTTTTGTAAAGAATGGTAAGACTCTATATGTAGTGGCCGTCCAGTAGGTACTTCTACCTTTTCTTCGTTCAAACGATATACCCGTTTGTGGGCCGACTCCAACTCATTGTATTTACGCTTGGTCAGGATCAAATCCAGCGAGTTATATACTACATCCCCTTTATAAAAGCTAATCTGATTCCCTCCTTGTGGTAAACCTGTATCAAATTCTAATACTGGAATCAACTTTTTACCTACCACAATTTGGTTATCGTGTACTTTGTTGTCTACCAACAAATACAAGTCTTTTACACTGGCTACCCCCTCAATCTGCATGATGATTTTAATCACTTCCGAAATCAAAATGCGTTCAGTTTTCGGGATCAACTCTTCTTCACGAATAAAACCGTGCTTCAATAGTGGCCCATTATAGATTTCATCCAGCTTATATCCCTTTTCAATCATTTCTTTGAGCGAATGAAAGCTCACCGTAGGGTTGAAATACTCATTAAGATTAAAAAGGATTTGAGCCAAAATACGCTCTACCTCATCCATACGCTTAATCTCAATATCGGCTTTTATTTGGATGGGTAGGGTATCTACAATTACGATTTCGTCGATGTCTTCGCAAATATTACGGTTAGAGCAAAAAACATCTTTGATACCATTGATAATTTTTTGAGTCACCTCTTCAGTTTCCAACTCATCATGAATATCTACATATACTTTGTATAAACCATTGAGTGAGTTCTCTAGAGGATCGGTAGGAAAAAACCAAATATTTTTTACTTCAGGCAGCTCATCCAAAATCAGCTTACGATAATCGCTCATGGTCAGCGCATTGCAGGAAAGTATTTCGCTGGAATCATAAAAGATCTTCTTATCGTTGGATTTGTTGTAGAGGTGGTCTTCAATAGCGGCATCGGCTCGGCTGTTGAGCTCTACAATGGCATCACAAAGATATTCTAAAATTGTAACCCCTGGATCATGGGTGTTGTAGTCGGTCCAGAAGTTACCCGTTAGTTGCTGGATAATCTCTAACCCTTCTTCGTACAGCGCTTCGCTGTTAAACGCTTTGCTTTCTAATAACTCGTCGGTTATAAAAGTTTGTTCTGCCATAAAACTAATGGTTAGCTCTGATTTCTTCTAGTTGTTTATTTATTGGGTGACTGCAATTGCTGATTTGCTTGTTCGTTCAGTTTTCCGATCAATTCATATACCTCCGAAAAAGGCATTTGCCCCAAGGCCTTAAATATCAAGTTGGCTTCATCTAAAGTCAACTGAAAGTGGACAAGGGACTTATTGGTTTCTCTTTCCTGCATACAATATTTATAAAGTTTTAAGAGGAGGCAATATCACTTCGGTTCCTAATGGTACATAGCGAGAGGTAAATCCATTGAACCTCGCAATGGCCACATCTAGTTTGTTATCTCCGTATATTTCATAACACATATGACGCAACCCATACCCTGCTTTTACCACTTTCACGTGGGTCATGTCGGGCGAGTTTTTGTTCATTATCTTCTCTTCTTCATCTGTAAGCGTCGTTTCCTTAAAAGAACAAGTAAGCTCCGCTCGAAGCGCCTTTCCTTCTGAATCAAACAAAGTATATTTTACAGTTAGGCTTGTTAAGCGACAAGGAGCGTTTATATTCCCCCAGCTAATTTTGACATAAGTGGCTTCGTGTTCTGAGCTATTGTATCCGTAAGTAATCTTGCGGAATTTTTCCAATTGATCTTCTACAGAGTCCGCATCTGGATCAATCAACCCTGTACCATCAAGAATCAGGTTAAAATCATAGGTTTCATTGTCTATAGATACAAATTGCAAGTGAGGTTTGATAGAACCAGGTACTTGCAAGGGGTTATATTGAATTCCTACTTTATTGGAAATGTTACTAGGGTTAATCATGGCTTCAAATTCTTCCCCTTCGGAAAAACTTGTACCCTTATAATAAAAACTAGTAAGCTTCAATTTACTAGTTGTACCACTAGAACTAAGATCTATCATTTTCTATCAATTTAATTTTTTGTAATAAAACCACGTATTACTTCACATTTTTACAATCAATAGCACTTCTATACCCTGTACTATACCTACGTATACCTTCTGCATACTTGCCTCCTCCCTGGTGCTCTTGAATAAAGGTAAAGTATTGATAGCCACAATCTCCATTAGCCCACTTGGCTATACAAGCAGCTTCTACCATTCGGCCTTTAATAGCTCCCGTAGCTGGATCGGTTACGGTTTGCCAGGTAGGAGAAGTAATAATGGCTTTTACGAATTTAGTATCCCAACCAGCCGCCTTACCAAAACGCTGAATTGCTTCTAAAGCTTTTTGCTCAAGTGAGGCGTTTGTCATCATAGCTTTTGGAAGCTCCTTGCTCTCCAAATAAGCTTGTTTGAATGCTTTAGCCGTTTGTTTGGCCTTATCCATTCCTTCAGAACAATCTAAAGTAAAAGTTCCTGTTACTTTGTTAGAACGTCTACCCAGGTACTCAAATCTTACTTTTACTAAATGATCAGTAGGTTCTAAGGACTGTACAGCATTTGTAATGCTCATTGCTGCCTTCAAATTCATTTCTGCTCTTAAACTCGCTGGATATACCTGAAAAACTACATAGTTTTTTGCTCTTTCCTGAACTGAAATAGGCAAAGAATGCTGAACAAAACCACCCCAATTACTCATCTCCAGGCTGTTTGCATCTTCTGTAGTACCTATAGCAAACTTCAATTCATTTTGTCCCGAGATATACAAATTATATTTACTTAAAGATACTGGTAAATAGGCCACTGCCCAAATAACATCTCCCGCTTTGAAAGAAGTCTTTACCTTAGACAAATCTTCTTTACCAATGACTGGTTTCTCTGAAAAGAAAACAATTTTACTATTATTTTTTTGATGAAAGTTACTTGTGGGATTCAAAGGGAGGATATGCCCCACTTTGCGTTGTTCTTTCTTTAAATTTTTTCTTATATACTTCCATTTACGCGCTAATACCTGAACTCGCAATACTTTTCTATCACCATTAAGAGATAAATCGGTAATGAAATCTTTAGAAGAAAAATCAAGGCGAGAATAGCGATTGTATGATAATTTCTTTTCAAATATTTTTTTAGAATTACCTACTGGTTTGTAGGTGTGGGATATTTTTTTGTTTCCTTTGGCCAAAAACCCAGTCACGGAAATATATCCACCTTTTTTTTGCTTAATTGAGACCTTTTTCAATCCTATCTCAGAGCTATAATAATCTCCTTCAATAGCTGTCTGGGCATTACAAACAAAAGCAAAGAAGCAAGTGAGTAGGGTTAAGAGCAGTGCATTGGATGAGTTCATAAGCTGTGTATTTAGTTAAATGTTTTGTAGTGTTTGATGTTAAGAATAAATGGTATAAGGGTTAGTATGAGTTCGTCTTTTCTCCGCAAGTATTGCACCAATTATGCGGTTTATAATTCGGCGGTAAATATACCACTTTCAAAGCAAAATAATGAACCCTTTGGCAATTATTGCACAGGTGATTGTCATTTGATAATCTTGCCTTCACCCATAACCTCAAAACAACTGGATTATTTTACGGAAGTCATCACTTTTTGGTTTTTTCACATAAAATATCTTTCATTAGGTCACTCGGCAAAATCATTACTTTGGATTAAAAAATTCCTTCACGATACTATTGAAAACCCGATAGGTTTAACCGCTACAATGCTCATTGTTCCATTTTATAATGGCTATCACTTTTCTAATCCTTTCTTTAACTCCAGAAGACAAATCTTCATATACTGTACTCTATTTTGCTTTTCATAAAAGGGCGTCTTGGTAATATTCAATTTATTACCAGATTAGTATTTACCTATTATATATAGTCTTACGCTAATTTATTGCCTCTCTCCTAGCTCATAAAAAAGGCTTCAATCTATTGATAATCAACAAACTGAAGCCTTTAATCACGAAGAAATCAAATTGCGATTACTTACGCCCTCGTTTCTTTCTTCTACTTTTCTTTTTTCTCTTTTTACTACTACTTCTTTGAACAGATGTGCTTTTACGATACTGTTTCTTTAAGCGAGGATTGTATTTAGGCAAATAAAAACCTACGGAGAAACTAATAGGGCTCATGAGCATATTATCATCTATGTATCCGTAACGATTCACCAAGATGCTGTTGCTTCCCCTATTGGCTTTATTGACCAAATTAGAGAGTCCTAAATTGTAACGAACATCAACAGTAAAAAATCCAGCCGCAGTTGTGAGCATAAATCCAGTACCCAGTATTGCACCATAGCCTATTTTTCTGCGTTGCTCACCCATATCTACCACAAGCCTTTCCACTTCTCTTCTAGTCTCAGTAGCACCTGAGCCTACTCTATCATTTCGGATTACTTCTCCATTTGCCGATAACAAGAAATTTCCAAATATTCCCGCTGACACAAAAGGTCGGAAATTACTTTTAAGGGTTCCAAAAATATAACGGGCATAAAGCGGAATTTCAACTATAGCCTGCCTTTCGGTAAATTCTGTTTTGGCAAAACCAAGTATAGAATCAGTATGCACAAACCCTCGAGTAGCATAATAAGCTTCAGCTCCTGCATGTAAGTTCTCAGTAATAGGTAAGTCAAACATTCCTCCTATCAAAAATCCAATACGAGGGGTGTATGTTCCAGCTTCTGTATTATTATCTACACTGAATATCTTAGTTGGGTTTACTAAGCTATAAGTCACACCCAATTTCAGTCCATATAAATATACTGGCTTAACATTGAACTTATCGTAAAGCTCTACAAATTCTGGTGCTTCGGCTCCATCTCCTTTTCCACGATTTAACGCAAACTTTGGAGAAATACTGAGCCGAATAAACTGCTCCATATTTTTATATGACATGTCTCTATTATCGGTGTAGAGACCACTTAGCGCAAGCAAGTGATAAGCTTCTGCCCTTTTGACTTTGTCAAGTTCTTTTAAACAGTCTTCGTCAATCAAAAGGTTTCTTACATCATTGATCTTTCCTTCTTCATACGCCCTGGAGGCTTCTTTTAGTTTTGTTTCACAATAAGACCTACGATCTTGTGAATAAGCACTGAATGAAAACAGGCAAACCCAAAACAATACATAAATTTTATGTCGCATGAGATTCATCATTTTCGGCGGTTAGTTATTCTCTATACTCCTTATTTATTGGCGGCAGGCAAGTTATCAAAAGTTTTTTGATACTCATCCTTATCCGATACGTGACGTTTCCATTCCTGCGTCGTCATGTTTCTGGTAATGGCTTTCGTATTGGCAATTTTATCTTTCATAGAGTCTACCGTAGTAGGCCATACCCTGATTACATTGTCTTTACAACCAGCCAATAGTTTAGATCCATCTCCACTAAAACAGATTGTCCAAACCCAGTCATTGTGATCAGTCAATACAAAAGGAGGTTTATTTAAATTGTTTAGTTCATAAATACGTACATTACGATCCCAGCTACCAGTAGCCATCATTGGCACGCTTTGGTTGCCTACTATTCTGGTTCCAAAAGCAATGTTGTTGATACGTGCCAGGTGTTTTGGCAATATATCTTGAGTTCCTAAACTTCTAGGAGTACCAGATCGTGGTACGCTCCAAAGATACAAGAAACCTTTTTCGGTACCTGCTGCCAGCCATAGCCCATCTTTACTAAATTCTAATGAAACAAATGCGTCTCCAGCTTGCTTCATTGTTACATTTAGAGGGATACTTTTCCCATTTCTACGATCGTAGAAATTAAGTTCATTGCTATTTTTTTCTTTCCAAACCACTTTTTGGTGATAAGCCGTCATCAAATCAGCTTCACCTTTTACTGGTAAGGCTTCACTTGTCCATTTTTTACCTCTTTTTGACCAGTAGTTAATTTTACCATCTCCATCCCCACTCAACGCAAACAACTCATTATCAAGCGCCATATATACTTTTACGATCTCGCTTTTTCTGGTAGGAATTCTGTCTTTAAAAGCCAATTTCCCTTTGCTTACCTGGTATAATTTAATGTATGGTGAGTTACCTGCTATTGCCAGTACATTCTCCGCAGGGTCAATAGACATAGATTTAATTACACTCTCTGGCTGAGGAAGCAATGAGGTGATTTTCACGCCATCCTTTTCCAAGTTAGCATCATCTACATTACAACTTCTTACCGTTCCATCACTACCTGCAGAATAGATAAAGTTATTATAAGCTGGCACTAATGATCTAAGAGAGGCTGTATGTCCAATAAATTGGTTATAAGTAGGTGATGATAGTTGCTTAATAGCATAATATAAACCATCATAAATGGCTGGATCTTCTGCTTTTCGGTCAGCTTTGGCGTCTGTAAAAATATTATAAGCAGTTTGTGCCACCAATGCTTGCTCCGTTTTATTGGTAATTTGCTTAGAACGTAATCCCATAGCACGAGCAATAGACAACCTACGTAAGTTATCAGCCGCTCTTCGAGCTTTCTTGGCTGCTTTCAAGTTTTCTTTGGCTTCTCGAGTCGCAGTATCCGCTACCTTTTTCTGGTATAATGCTTTCTCAGTTTGCTCCTCTGCCACTTTAAGGTTTCGTCTGGCTTCTTCAGAAGCGAGTCTGGCTTCGTTTGCTCTTTGTGCCGCAATTTCTGCTTGTCTATCCGCACGTTTTGCCGCAGCTATTGCCTTTTTCTGTTCACCTCTTGCTTCTTTTTCTTTTTCTGCTGCAATTGTAGCCTGTTTGGCGGCATTTTTCGCTTGCTTGTCGGCTTCTACTGCTTTATCCGCAGCAATTTTTGCTTGTTTACCTGCCTCTTGTTGAGCTTCATAAGCAATGTAAGAAGCAATCAAGGCACCAACCATAATCACACAAATAAAAGCAAAGATTGCCTGGAAGATTTTCCTGTTACGTTTTTTCAGTCGCTCTTTATTTCGTCGTTCCTGCTCTTCTGACTCTCTACTAAAATCAAGAAAAGACATGGTTCGCTCATATGCTGGATGATAACGTACCCCCCAAGCCAAGTTCGGCTTTTTCTCATCTCGCTTAGCAATGGCCAACTGCAAATCGGCACCACGTAATAAACCTCCTTGACCAGATTGGTGGTTTTCGGCAGCTATTGCCCAAGCAATGTATTCTTTTACGAAGTCTGCCTCTTCATCTACCCAGAAAATGAGCATTCCCCAAATACGCATTAAACTTTCGTGAGAAATATCAATCACACTATCTTCAGTCAATGGTACTTCCTGTGGAGGCATCAACAACGTACGGTCTGCTCTGCGGAAATTATCAATTACGGCAATACAATCTTCAATAGGTTTTTCAGCAATGGCAGCTATTTCGCTCAATTTAGTCGGGCGACGAATCCTTCGGCCATCATCTCCTTTGACAGTAATGGTCTTAAAAATTCGCTCACAAATCTTTTTCTGTTCATCATCAAGTTCATTAAAGGCCTCATTTGCGTGTACTTCCAACGCAGTTTTCATTCCTCCAATGGCCTCGTAGTGCCCTCCACTAATTGGCTCATTATGAATCGCACTTTGCTCCCAGTAGTCCCAGGTACGCATCAATGCGTGCTGCATAATTGGCAATTGATCGGCATTGTCACCTACATCATTTAGAATTTGTTGCACCAAACGCTCATCTATGTCGGCACCCATTACCCTTACAGGCCCCTCAACTGCCGCTTTCTTTTCATTTCGGGTCATTTGAGGGATCAAAAACTGGCTCTTGTTAATTGAGTTAGTCAAATTAGGGTATTGAGAGCAGTCGCCAATAAAATCTGAACGCATCGTAAGTGCTACATATACAGGCACTTCACTTTGTTCAGTAGCTGTCAATAATAACTTAATAAAAGCCAGGGTTTCTTCGGTAGTGTTGGTATCTATGTCTTTAAACCGGAAAAGTTCCTCAAATTGATCGACAAAAATGAGGTAGTTCTTTTGGTATTTATCAAATTTTCCTCGGAAAGCGTCAACTAATCCCATAGAGCTACTAGTCAATGTAGAGTACTCCACATTAAAAGTCATCTCTGGATCTAAATCAGGATTATTTTTAACGGCTTCGTTGGTAATTGATTGGGCTAGGTTTTTAATTGGGGATTCTCCAGGGCGGAATGTAAAAATCTCCCATTTGTTACTATACTCGGTTTGGTAATCTCCAAAAAGGGTAGGAAACAATCCACAATAAAGGAAGGAAGATTTACCAATTCCTGAGGTACCTACAACTGCTACAAAACGGTGCTGAACAAGCTTGTTGAGTACAATTTCTATTTGGTTATCTCTTCCAAAGTACAAATGACTTTCTTCGTACTTAAAAGATCGCAGACCTGGAAATGGATTGCGTCTTTCGACTGCGTCGAGAGAATTGCTGGGTTGGGCAATGGTTTTATCAGACATGATATAATTCGATCTATTGGCAACTAAGTTTTGTTACATTTACATACTTGATTATTAGTATGAGTATGTTTGGTTAGTTTTGTAATGTACAAATTTACCATAAAAAAAGGATTTAAAAAGGTAATTAGGCGTTAAAACGCCCTCATAGCTCGTAATATTTAAATCTCAGTTTTTGGGCTCTTTCTTACATGCAAAAATTGTGAATAATGTGACCGTTCACAGTAAAAAAAATATTTTTTTTCTGGAAAAGCATCTCGAATAGGCTCATTTTACAGATTTTTCTGTATTAATCATCGTTTAAACACTACTTGCTATAGCATCTAAAATGGTTTGATAATCAACTTCGTTTAAGCCTTCACCTGCCTTGGAAGGATACTGAATGGTGTTTTCCCAATGATTGGCAATATCGGTCCAGGCATAAGCATCTGGAGCATATACGATGAGTCGTTTGGCAGCTCTATTCATAAATTGTCCATCCCATAAGTCGGTGAGGTCGTCAAAGTTACCTGGCATATCTTCAGGATAATTGCTTGGCTTGGCACTGGCTTCTTTTTCAAGTGGATGTGCGCTGGCATCAGTCCATACTACTACAATTTGTCTTTTTTTGTCTCCAGTTTTATTCCAGGGAGATTTAATTGCTAACGCCACTGCTTCTAACCCAGTTTCTGGCTCATCTCCACCTCCATCGGCTGTAATTTGATCAACAAAGTTTTTAAATTGTGCTTTTTGATCCGGTAACTCAAAAAAATCAGACGTAATCATAGATTCATCTCCATCGTAATAATAATCTCTAAAAGCAATAATTCTCACCCGTAAAGTATCGATGGCCTTTCCTTTCTCTTCCATTACCTGATTTAAGTCTTCATAAAACTTAAGAGCGTTGTCTTTTACTTTATCGATGATGGGTTGCATACTACCAGTAGCATCAATACACATCACTATATCTACGGTGTATTTAAGTCCTTGCATTTTTTGAATGGTTGGTTCAAACAAACATACGAAAAGATCGGATTGAGCGACAAAAAAACCCTCACAGAAAATATGATTCTGTGAGGGAAATTTAGTCTTTTCAGTATTTAACTACTACTTTTTCTTTTTGAAGTTAAACTTGTGTCTTAGGTTGCGGAAGTTCTTTACTTCTACTACTACTTTACCTATGACCATATCAGCTTCAATCCTTATCGGAATTCTGTTCCCATCATCTGACACCCAAAAACGAATAGAGTTTTCGCCTGAGAACATACCATTTTGGGGCATAATAGGTACTAACTTGTGGGCATAGATTTTACCAAATTTGGTTTTGGCGACACTCTTTCCTTTGTAGCGAATTTTAAGGTCGTAGGTTTTATCTTCTAACATCCCAGGAATAGTGATTACCTGGTCAGGTTTCATAGAGTCAAAATCAAGCATTCTTAGGTAATAATAACCGCTGATCATGTCTTGTACATTACGAGGTACTACTACCACCTTCTTTCCTTTATCCATATTCGACTTCGAACCATCTTTTTTCTCCTTCCATTGCTCATAACGCATGGTGGCTACATTTTTTGCAGGTTCTATGTGCGTAATCTCATCGCGGCGATAGTCGGTTTCTTCCAGGTGACGATAAAAACGATGACTCATAAAAGCCGAAGTATCAATATAAGAACGCCAGGTATCTCGAACACGATTAACCAAATCAAAGGCTCCAATAGTCTTCCCGGTAATGTCTACTCTATAACAAAGGCGACCGTTCAAATAGTACAATTTCTTGCTTACATCAACCGCTGCGACTCCAGCATTGATTGGTCCATAATGGGCAATGTATTCTACGTGTTCCCCAGGGTTAAATACGGTATTTCTTATGGTACGGTAGCCATCGTAAGTTGGGGTAACAAAGCCGGAAATAATTCCGACAAAAACGACCAATGCTACAATTTTTTTCATAATGTTTGTTCGGTTAAATTGCTAATGTGCTTGTATCAAAAAGGGTTTTGTTAGTTTCTAACTGTTATTACGACTTTTTATGACAAAAGGCGGGTATTTTTATACATAATTGCCCTAAAAATAGCCCATCATCTTTTTTTTGTCCTATTTACTTAGTCTCTACGCAAGGTTAATTCAGAATGAGACAGCCTAAATATAATTATTTATCTCAGCACTGCTTTTTAGCTCATTTTAAGCAAAACCACTGTACGATGTTTCGTTACATAAACATCTGCTCCCGGCTTACTTGCTAATACTGAATCAAATATTTTTAGAATTGTTTTTGGCTTGATTTGGAGTTTAACAGTCATAGATAAGTTTCTAAAATAAACGATCATTATTTAGTAACACATTTTAGCCTTCTTACCACAAATGCTACTCCTCGATAAATTCATAAACAATGACCCCATCATCGGTGACATGCAGTTCAGTCTTACCTTTTAAGTGAAACTTTTCCAGCCTTTCCTTGGCCTGTTCTGGAGTAAGTGAGGTTTGTCTGGACAATTCAGCTACGGTCAATTTCCCTCCTTTTCGTTTAGCTAATCGTAGAATCATACTATCGTCCATTTTAAAAGTAGGTACTTGTCCTTGATGGTGAGCAGCTGGTAATGAACGATTGGGTCTAATCAATTTTCTAATTCCTAAAAAGGCCACTACCGCTCCGCCAATCACAGGAAAAAAACCCGTGAATGTAATCCCAAACAACATCGCTGCACCTCCAATACCTAACAGGGTATATCCCGATTGTTTTTCTTTATCCATTGTATTTATATTTTATTTGTGGAATGATCAATCTCTGTGAAGTTTTTACAATTTTATAGATCATTTTCAAAAACTGAACTAACTTCTATTTCCTAATACTAGGATTTGCTCCTAAATGATTTTAAAATTATTACATTTTATGATCGATTCAAAAGATATTACTTTTAGACCTGCCCAACGAGAAGATGTAGATATGATTGTGGCTATGCTAGCCGATGATAAGCTAGGCAAAATAAGAGAAAACTACATTCAACCTCTACCTTCAAGCTATTATGAAGCATTTGATCAAATTGACCTAGATCCTCAGCATGAACTCATAGTATTGGAATACCAAAATGAGGTAATTGGAACTTTGCAATTATCTTTTATACCTTATTTGACATACCAAGGTGGGGTGCGAGCACAAATTGAAGCAGTACGAATTAGAAAAGATCAACGAAACAAAGGATTGGGAGAAACTATGTTTCGTTGGGCTATTCAAAGAGCTCAGGAACGAGGTGCCCATGTATTGCAGCTTACTACGGATAAAAAACGCCCAGAAGCTGTCCGATTTTATGAAAATTTGGGTTTTGTAGCCTCTCACGAAGGCATGAAGTTGCACTTCTAACAAACTAGCTTACTTATTCATCAAACGAAATAAATAAAACATGAAAGTTGCCATTTTTGCAGATTTGCATGGGCGTTTATTGCTTGCATTTAAGTTGGTAGAGAGATACCAACGAGAAACAGGCAATCAGGTTGATTTAATTTTGCAATGTGGGGATGTGGGCATTTTTCCAGAATTGGATCATTTAGACCGAGCGACAATAAGACATGCGAATCGTGACCGCAGTGAATTGGGCTTTCACGATTTTTTTGTAACCCCTCATCCAAAAGCTGAAGAAGTATTAGAAAAACTCAATTGTGACATGGTTTGTGTAAGAGGAAATCATGAAGATCATGAGTTTTTAGATCAACTCGAGACAATTTACCCTGATAACTCACTTTTTCCAGTAGATTGTTACCAGCGAGTATTTGTGTGTAAATCTGGACACATTCAATGCATTGAAACCCAAAGTGGAACGATTAGCTTTGTTGGTATAGGGAGAATTGGAGATCGGAAAAACCGTGACCACCCTCCATTTATTCAGGTTTATGAACGACAGGCTATCAGACAAACAATTAGAGAACGACCTACTATTGAAGTACTTATTTCACATGATGTACCTGTAGACATGACCGATCCAGGATATGGCCTGAAGGAGCTTCGCCCCATATTGGATGAATTACGTCCTGCTTTTCATTTTTATGGGCATACTGGCAAACCTTACTCCTGTGTATTAGATCACAATAAAGTTACTCAATCGGTAAAAGTAGCAGAGCTAGAATACAAAAGAAAGGAAGTCTTAGATGATGGTGTAATGGTAATTTTGACAATTGAGGATGAAAAATCACCCACTATAGAGATAGTAGATGCACCTTGGCTAAAAGAATATACTAAAAGCAATTGGCTATACATAGACTAAATAGATGCTAAAAAAGTACACCAGCATTAAGTTCGATATTACTGCCTTAGCGCTGGTGTTTTGCCTTTTACGCTTTTTCACTACTATTTTCATCATCCATAAAGCGCCAGGAAATAGGCACAAGGCCTAGTTTATCAATATCAGCTACTGGGTGAGGTTTGGTAAGCTGACTCTTATCTTCTGGGTTATAATGCTCTACCATAACTTCTCCCTTTTTTACGGGAAAATGGGTATGCAATAACGTTATCCCAAATTTGTCTAATACACCATACTTTTTTAATACCTCCTTAATCTCTTTAAACAAGGCCTCATCTTCTTGAGAGTATTCTTTCACGTCGTCGATGTAAGGGAGGTTTTTGTAAGCCTCTGCCCAGTCTTCATCTTGCATATTTTCCATAAGTATGTTTATTTAAAATAGGATTGGTTTAGAAATTTTAAGATACCTGATTCCAATCAAATAATTTTATTTATTATATAGAAAAGAAAATGCCAGCGTTTTTGTAACCCTGGCATTTTCTAAAAATATTACTTATCTGTTTTAATAACTTTTTTTCACTTTCATTTTTCTTTGTTGTATTTCCTGAGGCTTACCCAACTTTTGGCTTCTTCGTTGAGTCAAGGTGGTTGTTTTATTCAAAATTTTGCCCCAGTCTACATTTGGGTCATTGCTCCAATAAGCACTTTGAAGGCTTTGTACCAAATTATCAGTGAATATTCCCTGATACACATTACGTCCAGGCTCACTGTTTAGAATGGTAATAATTCCTGAACTCCCTAAAAACAATTTCTTGTACACTTCATTCTTTTTGGGTAAACTTTTACCTACTTGAGTAATGCCTTGTTGGGTGTAAGGAGTTGTATTACTGTTATTAGTTTGTCCACCAGTGAAATCATCCAATGCAGGTTGACTCTGGTTTCCATTATCTACTGTCACAATTTTTAGCGCTACCTTACTTCTCTCGAGGCGTCGGCTTAGATCATTCACCGAGCTGTTTAATTGAGAAGCTACTCGATTACCCGCACTTTGTTTATTATATTTATTGATTGTAGTTGTGGGAATGTTTTTACCTAAATAATAGACCCAAACCACATCATTTGCACCAAGTTTTTGCTTTTTTATGTGTCTTTTCCATTTTTGGTTCAAAAACACCTGCGTATTGGCTTTGGTTAAAACCAACTCTAGTCCAGTATTATCTGCAATTTCACGTCCCAGGCTTTGTACCCGAAAATACTCCATATTTTGCTGATCAGTATACACCCACAAGTGTAATTTCCCTGGTGCCCTATAAGTTGCACTTGTACCCTTCTTTTTGTCAGCAGATAGATAAGTTGAATTAGGGGGAGGTACATTCACACTTTCTTTGCGAGCAGTTCTTCGTCTTGGTCGCCCCTTAGCACTCTTTTTAGATCGTTGGGAAATACTTTTTTCGGCTTTCTTCTTGGCAGAAAAATCACCCAAAGCTTTTTCTGACTCTAAGTTAGCTTTCTTTTCATTAATATTCCCTGGTTTCTTAGACATGCTATGACTTGCATCCTTTGTTTGCTCATCTGCCTTTTTGGGTAGTGGTATAAATCCCTGATTAACAGGAGGGGGCATATCTTCTTCTAATTCTAAAGTCTCCGTTTCGGTTACTACTCCTCCATCAGTATTTTTATTTTCTGGCCCAGTTTTGCCTATTTTTTTCTCCTCAAATGCAATAGCATCTGTCCGGTTCAACATATCAGGATTTCCTGAAGTAGTTACTTCGTCCCTTTTTGGCCCTGTCTGCGCTGCATTTTCTCCTTGTTCCTTGGCATCTGCCACCTTAGGTTCAGGAGTCTTTTGTGTAGTTTTTTCTGGATTAGTAGTAGTTACGGCAATTTCTTCTTTGGATGGGGTCGCTTTGCCGTTGTCTAACAAGCCTGGCAGGCTAAATACCATCAGTAAAGCCACACAAGCAGCTATCGAGATTCCGATAATCTTTCTATTACGACGAGCATTCAATGCTACTACTTTTGGAGCATTTTCTACCTCTACCAATGCCTGTTTAAGGTTCTCTTCACTTTGAGTCATCAAAGTTTCCAAATAAGGGCGATCTTTTTGCTCTTCAGTGTAAAACCCTTTGATTCCTTCTACCGCAAGCTGTAGCATTTCATCTTCTTGCATTTGTTGTTCAAACAATGCATTGTCTTGCGTAGATAGCCTCCCATCAATATAATCTAGTATAGTATCTTGACTAAAAAAATCTATATGTTCGTTGCCTTCAGTCTCTTTCATGGTTTCACAGTGTTAAAAAATTTCTTTTTTAATATCCTTGATATTTTTCTTAGCGTCTCTTAGGTGTGTTTTTACAGTGGTTACTTTGCTGTTGTTTTTATCGGCCATCTCTTTTTGAGAATAACCCAATTGCTTCTGGTTTAATATACGTAATTGTGTGGGGCTTAGTATTTTCTTGATTCTACCAAAGAATTCTTTTTTCTTCAGGTTATAAGTTCCATCATTCACACCCACATTGGATTGTCCCTGCTTGTATTCAGCAAAAACTTCTTGTTCACGTTTAGATTTACTGATAGCATTTAAACTCAGTTTTTTGGTCATGTCTATCAATAAACCCTTGATACTTTGTACCTGATAGTTTTCTTTGCTCTTCTGGTGTAGCTTTATAAACACATCCTGCAAAATATCCTGGGCTACATCTTCTTTTTTGGTCATTGCATATGCAATACCGAAAAGCTGCACCCGATAACGTTCATGAATGTAAAAAAAGGCTTTTTCGTCGCCTTGGCAGCATTTCTGCCAATACTCTTCATCCGACAAACCCTTGCCTTTGTTTTTACTTACCGACATAATGTTTTAATTAGAATTAAACCTTGGCATTGTACCCATAAGACAGTCTTAAATGAAAAAGGGAGTAGAGGCAAACAAAAAACGACTCCCTTCTTTGTATCTTCCTGTAAAATAAGAGATTTATTTTGAAAGAAATTTCTCAATGCTGTGCCAAATTTTCTCAATCGGCCCATATACATTGAAAAGTACACATATCGTATTTATTTAATATTAATATACTCAACTTTGTTTAGAAATCCCATCTGGGAAACCATTATTAATAGGCAGGAATACGGTCTGCCCTAGCTTTTACAGCATCAATGTTTACATTTTTTTTGTAAGTAGATTTTACTCTTTCGAATTGCTTATTCAGGTTTTGAATTTTTTTATCAATCTTGGCAGGATCACCATTTAGTTTCACTGCCCCTTTCAAGATTTTTACAATGTTTTTATGATGATCATCTAAAGCTGCCATATATTCAATGGAAATCTTTTCCAATTCTTCGGCCATAAACTCAACCTTTTGACGATTTAGCAAAGAGTAGCCCAACTGAGGGTCGCTTACCAGCTTATCATAGTTTAAACCACTACGACTACTTTTATTTTTACCTTCTATAGATTTGATGCGTTCGCTCACAATACGGTAAGTATAATACTTATTTAGTACTTGATTGAGAGAGGCTTTTTCCAAATCAGTCTTTTTTACATTGTGCAAAGGCACTACCATATCTTTTACAAAATCGTTGCTCAACCGACCAAGTCCTTCTGCTCTTACCTTGAGGCTGTTAATGCTACGATTTAGGTTAACACTGGCCCTGTTAAGGTTTTCGTAGTGTTTTACATAACTAATCACGCCATTTTGTACTCCCGTGATATTGCCCACACTGATATCTTTTTCCCCCATTGCCACTCCATTTACAAAATTCAAGACTGACTGAATAGAATTCACCCCAGGTACTATAGAAGTAACCGCCTGAGTAATAGGGTTTTTGATGATTCCTGAAATTATCCTCAAAAATTTAGGCTTTTTTCGCCGTCCTAAATTGATATTTTTATTGAGTACTCTTACCATTTCTTGTTCAAGCGAAAACCCCAATTCACTATTGGTTGGGTTGTTCAATTCAGAAATGGCATTAAAGTAATCTGTAAAAGTTAATGAAGCCTCTACTCCATTCAAGCCATTGTTGAAGGCTTCCATAAAGTCTGCTGTATTTTGAATACTGGTTCGGCTGGTTTCGTAGCGATTTTTGGCATCTAATAAATCTTTTTTAGTCAACTTTCGGATGGTCTTGGATACTCGGGCAAAAGTGCTACGATCTTTTTTAATCAACCGCTCGAGGTTTTTATAAGTTTTATTAAGCGTATTTAATGAATCATTTAGTTTTTTCTGGCGGGTTTCGGCAGCGGCCTCCATGGCAAAAAAACGCTTATATAATTTCGCTACTGAATCGACAGTAGCTTTTTTTTGGGCCTGGACGGTATTCCCAATAATCAATAAAGAAAGAATTCCTAAGTAAAGCTTAACCTGTTTCATGTGTACCAATTAAGTTGAATATTATTTACACCACAAAAACCACTTCTTATGCCTTCTGAAATTTTATGTTGTTGAATTGCCTAACCAAAGACGCTCTAATGTAAAAAAGTGATTATTTAATCTTATTAATTCTCCACAATATGATAATTTATCTTAGTAAAATCAATTTAATGATACTCAGGCAAAAAAAAATCCCCTCTGTTTCCAGAAGGGATCAATTTTATAATTTTTATCTAATTTATTCTGCTATTATTTTCGCTCAAATTCGTAAGTATTTCCATTTACTGTAACAGTTACCTTACGATCACAAGTACCATCACCATAATCTACGGTAGCTACTGCATTAGAGGTGGTGTATTTTATTTTACCCGATGCAGGCATAAATATCAGGCTTTTCCAGCATTCCGTTTTGTGAGTAACGGCTTCTTCAATAAGCGCCGTATAAGCTACTCCTCTCCGATTTACCCCACTAAATTCTCCTGTTACTGTAAACACATCATCAAATGGGTTTAAGCTACCAAAACCTTCGGTCCAGGTTTTTATTTTGTCACTTTTATAGGTTACTTCTCGGGCAGGACGGTCAGCGTCTAATTGAGGAAGGGTAATTGTTAAGTCGTTTTGAATGCGATACTTAGGTGTTCCTCCTAGTCCATTGATAAGATCAAAAGTAATGGTGCTTTGGTTGGTTACAATACGAGTACCATTTACAGTTCGAGTAAATGTATTACCATCTTTGGTAAGAGATAAGGCAAAGTTTTCCAGTGTCATAGTTTTCACCGTGTTTTGCTCTCTCCATTTACCTGTGTATACAATCGTGATTTTTCCTGTTCTGGTAATTGTTACTCCGTTTTGAGCTGCAGTAGAATCAACACAACCGTTGCCATAATCAATCACCACAGTACGGGTACTTGTTGTAGCGTCTCTGGTAACTGTTACTGTAGCGCATTTTTTAAAAGTAATTGTTTCAGCAGTACGAACGGCTTCTATTTTATCCCCGAGGCTTTTATTTAGTTCATCTATATCAGCCTGAACTTGATCTGTGACTTCATCCACTTCAGCAGAAGTCTCGATATTACTATCGGTTTGCACTTGGGCTTCAGTTGCGGCAGGATCAGTTTCATTTTGTTTACAACTCCATAGCGTGGTGCCAGCAATCAAAGTTACTACTAATAATTTAGCGAATAATGATTTTGACTGTTTCATATAATTATCTAGAAAGTTTAATTTTGTTAATGTGATGGGTTTTCTTTCAAACTTTGCTTCTTAGATAGTTTGGTTTACGGAAGGTTTAATGAAGGATAGAAAAAAAGTAATGTTTTTTCAAAAAAACACAGCTTTTGACACTTTGAACAGCATTTCATACACTTTTGTGTCTAAATATACTTTTAAACATGGCCTTTTTATATCACTATATTCACCGAATACCTGGCAACTTTGTAAATGTTCAAATAAGTAAGGTGGTAGAATACCTGCTTTTTAATGGTTACAAATAACACTAATTGCATAAATGATCGTTATAACTTCGTGGTTTTAATCTCATTTACATATTTCTACACAAAATTGTATGTGAAATTAAAAATCTCTGCTTTCTAATCCTTACATTTGATCTATATCCAGCATTGCATTTCAAATAGATGATTAAACATCTGCCTCAAAATAAGGTTCTTTATTTTTTTTATTAATATTGTGATTGACAGTACTTAATAATCAGTCACTTTCATCATTTTTTTTATTTGGTGTAAAAATTGAATGCATATTTAATACAGGCAAATAGTTTTAACCTAATACAAATTTAATTGAGTTACTTTATTGGTTAAGTAGCTTAAAAAAATATCCATTAAATGATTTACCTGCAAGTCTGGCAAGGTTTTGTACAAGAGTTTTGAGTAAGTAAGTGTACAGTATCTAAATCATTTTCGAAGCTACACTGCGTGGATTGTATTTGGCAAATTCGGTAAATCACTTTTGAGTTTACATGATTTCAAACGAAATATTATTTTTTGTTGGGTTTATTGTTTTCATCTTGGGCATGCTCTTGCTTGACTTAGGTGTATTTAGCAAAAAATCCCACGTTGTTTCTTTCCGTGAGGCTGCTATCTGGAGTTTTACCTGGGTAACTGTAGCCGTTATCTTTTACCTGATCATTAGGAATTACGGGCATATTATTCACGGAATTACCAGTTTTGAAGAATTAAAAGCAGTCGTTGCCAAGTATTCCTCTCACCAGGGCTCGATTAAGATAGACCCAAGCAGTTATCAACAAAGCCTTGAAAACTATCGACATACAATTGCCTTAGAATATATCACTGGGTATTTATTAGAGTATTCTCTTTCTGTAGATAACATTTTTGTGATTATTCTCATATTTGTTTCTTTTAAGGTCAATGAGAGTTATTACAAAAAAGTGTTATTTTGGGGAATTTTGGGGGCCATTGTTATGCGCTTTTTGTTCATATTTTTGGGCTCAGCACTCATCCAAAATGAAGTAATTGGTAAATGGATATTTTACATATTTGGAGGGTTTTTGTTGTTTTCTGGTGCTAAGATGTTCTTTGATGGTGATGATGATGAAGCAATGGAAACAGATAAACATCCAATTGTAAGACTTGCATCCCGATATTTCTCAGTATTTCCCAGGTACGTTGGCGATCGTTTCTTCATTAGAAAGTACGGACGCATACAAATTACCCCATTATTTGTCGTATTGCTCATCATTGAATTTACAGATCTTATTTTCGCAGTTGACTCTGTCCCCGCGGTTTTTGGCGTTACCAAAGATCCTTACATTGTTTTCTTCTCTAATATATTTGCCATTCTAGGCTTAAGGTCTATGTTCTTTTTCTTGTCGAACATCATGCATATGTTCCACTACCTTAAAGTAGGTTTGGCATTTCTGTTAATCTTTATTGGCGGGAAAATGCTTATCCATGAATGGCTCATCTCTATTGGTTTCAAAAATTACTACTCTCTCATTGTAATTCTATTGATCTTAGGAACTAGCATAGGTGCCTCACTTATGTTTCCGCAAAAGAAAGAAGAAGAGATTGTAGAAGAAAAAGCAAAAGTTCATGACTAGTTGCTCATTAATAGAAAATAAAAAAGCCTTGCTGATAACTCAGCAAGGCTTTTTTATTTCTAGTAGTTTATAAACAATCACCTACCTTTTACGCTTGGTAAACTTTATATCTACAATATTAAATCCTTTATTATATTTATCTCGAGTAGTTTGCAACCATTTAGCCCGTTTGCCCGCCGCACTTTGATGCTCCAACACCTGAATTTTCAACACTTTATTGTCAAATTGATGATGTGTAAAGTGATAATCCAGACTACTCATAGCAGTATGGCTAGGTTCAAATCCATGAATTTCTTCTTTATGAGAGTGATGGATCAGTGGTGTAAGATATACTTGAATGGGATGTGTCCAATCAAAATTATCTTCTTTGTGAATTACAATATGTACTGGGTAATGAAGTGCTCCTACAAAACTCAAGGTGTCTTGCTCTATGACGTGTAGTGTAATTTGACCATTAGCATCAGTCTTAGTAGCATCTTCCCGATTTAAGTGGGTAAGAGAGTGTACCTGGATATCTGCCAATTTTTGATGTGTTTCGGCATCTAAAACTTCAAAAACAGCTTTACTCTCACGATTGGGCTTATGCTGTGCAATGCTAGTGAATGATATGAAAAAATTAAATAGTATAAATACAGTAAAATATTTCATATAGAGGTTTATTAGTTAATTATTATAACTTTTTAATTCGTCATCCAGCTTGTCGGCCCACCATTCCAAATCTGCCACACAAGTAGCCAATTCCTGATAATCCATCCCTCGGATGTCACGCTCGTAAGTTGCATAGATTTTATTGGTATCTTTTGCAATGGTAAGTTTTACTCCGAGGTTTACATCATTCATCTCGAGTAGATTATTCATAAATTGCTCCCGAGCAGTAGTACTTAACTGTGGAACTTCAGCCAAAAAGGAAAAAATACGCAAATACTCCCTGGTTTTATCCTTTCCCACTTCTACCGATTGAATAAAAACCTCAATATTAGCTGACCCATGTTTCCAATGCCAAACTCGTTTTTCATTGTCATAAGTTTGTTCAGTCGTAAGTCCAATAGATTGTACATATTGACTCACCATGGCTTCTACAAGCTCTACGCGTATTTCTTTAATCGATTTCATCTTATATACAAAGTTTTATAAAGAGCATTCTTTAAAACTCACCACGCATAGGATGAGTACTATCAAGAAAGTTTAAAATCCTCGAATAGGATCATTGGATAAATATAATGATAATCAGAAATTAAAATACAAAAATTCTTTCTGTCTCAAAAACCCTCGCAACCTTTTCCCAAGAAACCTTATCTGAGATTAATTGTATTGCACGTAGTGCTCCCACTTTTCTAAAACTTGTTGAAAATCCTCGGGAAGCTCTGATTCAAACTGTACAAACTTTTGAGTGGTAGGATGAATAAAACCCAGTGATTTGGCATGTAAAGCCTGACGTGGCATTACTTTGAAACAATTGTTCACAAAAGCTCTATATTTAGAAAAAACCGTCCCCTTTAATATTTTATCGCCTCCATAAGTAGTATCACTAAACAATGGATGCCCTAAATACTTCATATGAGCACGTATCTGGTGGGTACGTCCAGTTTCAAGGTTACATTGCACCAATGACACATACCGCATAGTTTTTAAAACCTTATAATGGGTAACAGCGTGTCGGCCAAAATCTCCATCAGGAAAAGCCGCAGTGATTCTTCGGTCTTTCAGGCTTCTACCTAAATTCACATTGATGGTTCCCTCTGCTTCCTTGGGTTCCCCCCAAACTAAAGCATAATAGGTTCGCTCAATCGTGTGGTCGAAAAACTGTTTGGCTAAATGATTCAATGCTAACTCTGACTTAGCTACTACTAGTAATCCAGAAGTGTCTTTGTCTATTCTATGCACCAATCCAGGGCGCCCATCTCTGTTTTCGGGTAAGTTTTGAAAATGATAAGCCAAGGCATTCACCAAAGTTCCTGTCCAGTTGTTGTAAGCAGGGTGTACTACCATGCCCGCGGCTTTATGTACTACCAATAGATCGTCATCTTCATATACAATATCAATTGGAATATCTTCGGGCACAACTTCAGACTCACGAGGAGGTTCAGGTAAAGAGATTACAATCACATCAGAAGGTTTTACCTTATAATTGGGTTTGATGTCCTTATCGTTAACTTTTACAAATCCTCCCTTAATGGCATTTTGGGTCTTATTTCGGGTAATGTTAGGCACTCGATCCATCAAGAACTTATCAATTCTTACTGGTACTTGTCCTTTGTCCACGATAATACGATAATGCTCAAATAAAGAATCGTCCAACAATTCTATTTCTGACTGTCCTTCGTCTGATTCATTGCCTTTTGGAGGTACATTTTTTGGATTTTCATCACGGGGGTTCTTCTCTGCTTCCATTAGTTTATCAATTTGAGGAGGGTTTAAATTTTATGCAAAAATGGGGATTTTCGGCGGATTTTTGAAGCAAAGTAAAAAAATATGAGTATGCTACCAGGAAGCATACTCATTAAAATATTCTAGTGCTACTGAGGAGCATTTGTAAGTTTGTATAGATCATCATTACTCAAACGACCCACATAAGCCTGTAATGCTTCATGTGTTTTTTGCAAAGCTACCTCATAGCTCTCGCCTTGTGCTCTACACTCAGGAACTTTAGGAGAGTAAGCTTCATAATGATTTTCTTTTTCTTCTATAATAATTTCAAATTTATACCCCATGATAGATCAGTAATTTATTGAGTTGTGTGGTGAAAAATAAAGAAATCGGGTAGATTTCCAGGCATTGAACTAAGAACTCATCTCGACTTTTAATAATGCATTACAAATCACTCATTTTACCCATTGATTTCGAGATTTTTTATCACCGTAGCGCTGCTATGCCTCAAAAAAATCTCTTGATCACTGAGCAAAAGCAATAATTTTCATCAACATTCAAAAAGTCGAGACGAGTTCTAATAGTAATAACGACTGGACTACTTTTTTGATATGGAAATTTTCTCGAATCAGGTATTTTTTTTCAAATAAGCCTCTTGCATCACTCCTAATGGGTAGGTTTTCACAACAGGTACTTTTTTGTCTCCACCTGTAGTATTTAGGGGCTTATGTTTTCCTGAATAAACCCGAAAGATGATTTGATTTTGTGCTTCCAAAAGTTGGTAGGTAATCATTAATAAACTTCCCTTTACCTCAAAACGAGTCACAAGCGTATTGCCCAATAAGTATGCATCCAACACAATAGAGTTTTTTTCATCAATCACCAGTTGTCCATTGCCTTTGTCTAACAACTCATAAGGGCGAATCTGCATACTTTTACCTTCTCCATATATAATTGTCCAACTATACCGGTTGGTAGAATCAGTTGCTTTGATGTCCAAAGTCATAGGGACTTTCAGAGTTTTCCCGTCTGCATTGTTGATATTCAATGAACCTTTCCAGGTTCCTATCCAGCTTGTTAAGTCTGTTTTTTGTGCGTTTTGCGCAAATACGCCCAATATAATGAACTGAAAGCTAAAGCATAAAATGATTTTTTTTACCAAAGGCCTGCACATACTTATAAGATTTGATATAGTCTATAAATATGATCAACTTGGCGAAAAGTGTACCAATATTTGTCTCTTATTGTGCTAAACTCAAGCTTAAGGTATTTGCGTCATTCTTAAATAAGACAACCCTACTAATTTTGGCCCATAAAAAAACCACCTGCCTTAGGAAAAACCTCCGACAAGTGGAAAGCAAGCAAAAAAATCTTTCTAACGTAAACGCCACACCAAACCCAATCGCAGAGCGGTAAAGAATGGTTTTACCTGGTAAGCCTCATTGGCTTGATTGATCGAATTGAGATAGTAATTTAAAGTCGGCTTTAAATAAAAACTTAAACGATGATTTAGTTGGAAACGGGCTTCATACCCTACGTTAAGTAATGACTGGAACCTTGAAGTATTTTCGGTTATTGTTGTTTCGTCTGTTTTTGAAATTGTTTTGGTAGCCTGATTTGCCGCAACACCAAGATACAATTGATGTTTCCAGGATCTGGCAAATAAGGTATAGTTCACTCCTAATTGTACCCCAAGGTCCTGATATTGGTACTGAAAACGACTGGTTTCGGTATTAAATACGGGGGATATCTTAACCTCATTGGCACTGATAAAATCTACTGTAACGCTATCTGGTAGCACACTTCTATAGCGATAATTAACCCTGTCATTTAATTGAGTAAAGGTTACTCCCCATTGCAAGCTCCACCTTTTACTCAATTGAGACTCTAACATAAGACCAGCACTGTAGCCTAGATTACTCCCTGAAAAAAAACCGTTCTTCTCTATTTCTTGAATAATGACATTATCTTCTTTGTTGGTCAATAAGCGGCGATAATTATAGGTGGGTGAAACAAATAATTTTATGTATAGATTTTTTGCTTTTTTGGGCTCTAGCACGGTTTCTTTTACTGGTACAAACTTGGTGCTGGTGAAACTATAATCCATATATCCTAAACTAGCATTGTTAATGCGAGAAACGACCTTATGAGTTTTACGAGCATCTGCTTTAGGGCTATTTTTATAAATAACTTTGTTGATTATAGTTTTTTGAATCGAAGGTTTAGGAGTACTTTTATTTACTTTTGTTTTCCTTCGTTTATTTCTTATCGGAGAATTATCTTTCGGCATTGGGTTCGTAATATTTGTGGGTTGTTGCAACGCCAGGCGGCTTTTAGACAACATTCTTCGCGTATTAGATTCATCACTCACACCATTAGAGCGAGTAGTTTTATTATTTGTATATTTTTTATACCTTTTGTCAACTAATGGTAACCTGGATTTGTTCTCATTAGTTTTTTCCTCAGATTTATTCTCAGTCAAAATCACCCCCTCAGAAGAATGTGAATCATCTACATTTACTTGTACCTGCCCTACTCCGGCCCGTTCTACCTTTCCAGATAAGGGCTTTTGCATATTATCCTGAATCACACCTGGAACCATCCAAAGTAGCAATGCAGCTAGCATCCACCATTTGTTACCGAACCAAGACTTCTTACGCATAGGAATACCATCTTCCTGATTGATTGCCTCGAATATGTTATCCCAGGCATCCGCAGCAGGTTCTTCTTCATAGTTTTGTAACCTTCCCTTCAGGTAATCTTCAAATAAATGGTCGTCCAATGGTTCTTCCATTAACGTATGCTTTCTAATTTTTTAAACCTTTTCTTTAACATCTTTTTGGCTTTGAGCAATTGAGTCTTCGATGTGCTCTCTGATATTTTCAGCAGCTTGGCAATTTCTTTATGGGCATACCCCTCTATTACAAATAAATTAAACACCATTCGATAACCATCCGGAAGCCCTTGAACCAAATTTAATAATTCCTCGTTACTTAGTTTGCTCAAAATAAGTTCGTCACCTGCGGTTGGTTGGAGTAAAAACTCTTGGTTGTAATGGCCATAATGCTTTTTATGTCGATGAAAATAGTTAATGGCTGCATGGATCACAATTTTTTTGATCCATACTTCCAAAGAAGCTATTTTCTCAACAGTTGCTAAAGCTTTAAATACCCGTACAAAAGCCTCCTGAAATACATCTTCGGCATCCTCTTTATTTTGGGTATAACGTCTGCAAATACCCATCAGTTTCCGAGAATACTTCTGAAATAATAACTTTTGAGCAATCGGGTCTTTAGCCTTACAACCTTCTACCAATTCTTGATCTGTCATTGAAAACTTAATGGTCGTGGCGTTCTTTTTTAAACCTTAGAGGTTATTGTCAACATTTTTTTGCCTTAGATAAAGCATATAACCCCATAACCCAAATTGGGTCATGAGGTATATGGATTAGGGCTTGGTTATAAATAATAATACTTACTTGTTGTATTTGGTGTTGTCATTCTACTTTAATGACTACTGGTATTCTTGTCTCTTCTCCTGTTGCTGTTACTTTAACAACATATATCAACTCTAGAGTTTGTGCTACCTTATCTACAAAAACCTTCAATTTTCCATTATCAAAATACGCATTGGTAGTCTGGGATGCAATCGACAGGGTGAGCGCACTCAAATCATAATTACACAATTGATCATTGGCCAATACATCAATTGTCATAAACTCTCCACCTGATGCTACATTGGCTAAAGCCACATTTACTGAGTCAGAAATAGCTTCAATTTGGCATCGCAAAACACTAATATTTACATTGGCTTCGTTTAGAATTACGCCATTTTTCTTGAGACCATATTTAACTGTCACATTTCCGTCTGTTGGGTAGAGTTTCACTTTGAGCTGATTATTCTCAAAAATTGGAGCTTCATTTAAACCTCCTGTATTAGTGATGATCAAATCAAGGCTCTCGTTACACAGCTCATCGTTTTGTAATACATTAAAATATACATACTGTCCAGTGCCTGTTGCAGTGCTCAACGAATCTCCTGATACGGTGTAATTATCATCATTTGCCAATACCTGACAAGTTGAAGCATCTCCATTAAATCCAATAGATACAGTAGCTTGTGAGGTTTCATTACCTCGGATTAATTTATAAACTATTGCGATAGAGTCGTTGGTAGTGGTTGGGCGATTTAGGAATACTTTCAATTTTCCATTAACAAATGAAGGTGATAGATTCGCATAGGCTCCTACTACTTCATATTGAGTATTTGGTGAGCATAAAGAGTCATTAGCCAATACATCAAAATAAAAATGCTGTCCTCCTGTTGCAATAGAATCTATATTCAGGGCATAATTATCAGATACAGCTTTAATTGTACAACCGTTACTGCTACTATCTTTCACGGTTATAGTTACTACTCCATATCCTAAGTAATTGTTAGCATTGGCATTCCTAACCCCATATATAAACCGATCTGTACCTTGAAAATCTTGATTAGGTGTATAGGTTATATAATATCCATTGTCTATTTTGGTCGTTCCATTGCTGGGGCTTTGGATAATATCTACAACCCTACTACTGGAATCTGTACCTGTACTATCACTAAATTTATCATTCTTCAATACATCTATTCCCACAGGCTGACCTGGTGTAGTGCAAACAAAATCAGGCATTGCACCTTGAGCTGTATCCGAAATATTAGGCCCAATTGAGATTTGTACTGCACCTGTATCACAAGGCTGACCAGGAGGGCATATAGTATATGCCAAAGTGTCTATTCCTGATGAATCTTTAGGAGTATACAACACTACTCCTTGTTTAATAAACTCTGCGGTTCCTTTTTTAAGATAGTCTTTCAACAATGTAACATTTGAAGATGTAGTAATTTGATCATTCTTGAATAAATCAATAACTACTCCCCCACCTGGTTGCACTTGTACTTTGTCGTTTGTCGCAATTACTGGGTTCTCCCTTTGCTCGGTTGGGTTGACATCTTTGTCTACAAGGTTACAGCCTGTAAAAAAGCTCAATAAACCTAAGACAACGAGTAGGGCTAAAAACCGAAAATTTCTGTTAATCATTTTTTCTCTGGTTTTGTGTAGTTTAAAACTTAAAAAACGTATTCAGAGCTCTTAAAAACCCCAAGACCTAGAGATGTTTAAAAAGGTTGCCCAAGGTTTACTTTTTTTTCAAAAAAAATAAAAAAACCATCCTTCAACTAAGAAAGATGGCACATCTAAAAATAATATTTATGCTGTATTTATCTATTAAACAGGTACTTTATACCAAATCCAACTGCACAACCAGCTCCCACACCCTGTACAAAAGACATCATTTCTGGATCAATAGGCATCTTTGACAAAGCATAACTAGCCGTTAATCCTAAAACTACCCAAAGTGGTACACTATTTTGCACTGTTTTCATTCGTGATCTGCGATAGGTTTATTAAATATATTACAAATCATTTGTCGCAAGCCTTGTAGCTTTCTTACAACTTTCACAAAAAAAATGGACATACCTCATCAAGGTATACCCATTCACATTAACAATTAAACTTCAAAATTTAAACTTTAAATCCCATCACAGTTATATCGTCACGCTGTTCGGCATCACGCTGTGAAAAGGCAATTTCTTCTTCCCAGGCCTGCTTTTGGGCTTCCATACTCATATATGCATTCTCTACCAAAAAGGCGATGAAATGATTCCTTCCAAACTTAGTACGACGAGGCGTTGGGTTATCTATCAAACCATCTGAGCTCAAATAGCATCTGGTGCCCTTGGGTAATGTAACCGTTTGGTCAGTAAAGGTTTTCACTTCTGGTTCGTGTCTTCCTCCACCAATGGATTCCCGATCACCTTTTAATTCCCAAAAACGACCATTTTGTACATAATGGAACGGTCTTTTTGCTCCAGCAAAAGTTACCTTTGTTTTTTCATCTTCTACCTTCTCTAGCCTACACATCACCATTTCCATACCTTCACGGTTATTCGTACGATCTTGCTTAAGGGCCACTCGAGTAAGTTTATGCAACCTTTCAAGGATTTTTGAAGGCTCATGAATCTTCTTATCAATTACAATCTCATTAAGTAAACTATAGCCAATCATACTCATAAATGCACCTTGTACTCCGTGGCCAGTACAATCAATGACTGAAATAAAGGTAACATTGTCGAAATGGTATAACCAATAAAAGTCCCCAGAAACAATATCTTTGGGTTTGTACAACACAAAGTAATCTCCTAATACTTTTTCCAGCCTTTCAGGGAAAGGTAAAATGGCTTGTTGGATCGTTTGTGCCGAATGGATACTAGATAAAATTTGCTCATTCTGGCGATTAAGCTCTACATTCTTTTGCTCAATAAATTCTCGTTGAGCAATATTTTCTTCCTGCTGCTGTCGAAGTTCTTCGGTTTGTACCAATAACTCATCTTTTTGAGTCTTCAACAAACGGCTTTTCTCTAATATTTCTTCGTTTTGTTTTCTTACTTCCTGTGTCTTTTTATCTACCATGAATTGAAGCTTTTCTTTCTGAGCCTCAATTCCTTTGATTCGCATTCTAACTGCAATGATGATAATCGCTGCCAACACCAATAATACTGTAATTCTAAACCACCACATCTCCCAGAAAGGCGTTTTAATTTCAAAAGAGTATTTTAGCCCTGTTTTAGTCCAAACTCCATCACTATTGGCTGCCCGCACTTTTAACGTATACTTACCAGGAGGCAAGTTGGCATAAATTGCTTCAGGTTTACGAATTGCTGGCGACCATACTTCATCAGCGCCCTCCAGTTTCCAGCGATACAATACTTTCTCTGGCGCCCCAAAACTCAATGCTTCAAAATCAAATGATATATGATTGATATTGTGTGGTAATTTCAATGTTTGAGGCAGTTCGAACCAGTTACTGGTTCCCTGATGATAGTCCTTGTATTGGTCACTTCCCCAGCTCACAGGCTTAAAGAACAAACGTAAATTAGTAATATTGATTTTTGGCGGAGTACTATTAGACAAATCAGCTTTGGGGTTGTATTTGATTAATCCTTTAATGGTACCAAACCACAAATTACCTTTACTATCTTTATATCCTGCCTGGCCATTGTTTTCAATCCCCACAAAACCTTCTACTTTTCCATAACTCTTTACTTCTTTTACTTTTCCCTTATCATCAAAAGAAAGCTTTTCTACTCCATTTTGGGTTCCTAACCAGACATAGTCGCTATTATCAACCTGAATAGAGTATATGATGTCAGTGCCAATTCCATCCTTCGTGGTAATTGTTTTGAACTTCTTTCCGTCATAACATACTACACCTCCTCCAAATGTAGCAAACCACAACCTCCCTTTTTTATCTTCGGCCATGTGTAGCATCCACTTATCTGGCAAGCCATCTTTTGTAGTATAATTTACCAGACTTTTGGTAGCCCTGTCATATTTTGTAATACCTGAGTTACTGCAAATCCAAATATTATCTTTAGAGTCTTTACCAATGTAATGAATCCCAGCATCGATGAGTCCTTGTCGTTTGGTAAACTCTTTGATTTCCTTTGTTACCATATTATAACAAATGAGCTTTACACCATGCAAGGCAAACCACAGCTCATCCCCTATTTTGACAACATTGGTCGTACGTTGGTTTTCGGGTAACCCAAAATCTTTGTTTGCATGCCTTTTACTTTTACCCACCAAATAATAAAGTCCCGCATCTGAAGAAAACAGCATACGCCCTTTAGAAACCTCAATGATTCCTCTTATGCTACCCAGTGTGGTTCCAATATCTGTCATGTAGGTAGATACTCCCGAGGAGTCTAACTTGGCAACCCCGGCTCCAACCATTCCAAACCAAATACTACCATCAGAAGACTCATAAATTGGGCGAATATTTTCAGAAACAAGTCCATCCTGAGCATTCAAATAAATAAATCGGTCTCCTGTATAGCGAACCAAACCTTCGCCATCGGTACCAATCCAAATATTTCCTTCGGTATCTTCATATACACAAAATATGCGATTTACTGACAATCCGTTTTTGGTAGAAAAAGGTTGTATATGTCGTCCATTGTATTTCAAAACTCCAGCACCAGTAGTGGCTGCCCAAATATTATTTTTACTATCTGTATATAGTTGGGCTATTGGGGCTTTCTTGAAGGATTCAGGCAATGCAAGATCACTCACTTCTCCATTAGAATATTTTCGTAAAAATGTTTCTTGCATATTACTGGCAATAAACAAATTGCCAGTTTGATCCTCAGTGATTTGATGAATGATATTATCTTTAAGGAATTCAGCGTCGTTGAATGGTAGTGCAGTAAGGCTTTTACCATCATAGCGCCATAAATCTTGTCGAGTAGAAATCAGAAAGTTTTTATCTTTGGTTTGATAAAAAGTGAAAATTTCTTGTTCATCTAGTTGAGGGGTTTCTTTTTTGAAGTTGACGAACTTTCCGTTTTTTAGGTAAAATATCTTCGCATTTTTATAACCTTCTTGAGTATAAACCCATATAGTTCCTTTGGCGTCTTCGTATATGCGAGCAAAGTTTACGTTAGAAAAACCATCTTTCTCTCCGTAATTGGTAAATTTAGAACCATCAAACTTACTGATTCCCCGGTAGGTAGCAATCCACAAATTTTTCTTACTATCTTCAAATAGGTAATTTGCCTGATTATCTACCAATCCCTCTCGTATGGTAAACACATCAAACTTCTCCCCATTAAACCTAGAGATTCCTCCTCCTTGAGTCGCTTGCCACAGGCTCCCTCTGCTATCTTGCACAATAGCATATACCTGCGATTGAGGTAAACCTTCCTCAAGAGAATACCCACGAAAGTTATATTGTTGGGCACTCAATCTGGTTTGTATCGCAATTAACCCTAAAAAAAATAATACTGGTAAAATGTTTCTCATATGCCTTCTACTATTAATCCCTTGTATGAGTGTATAGCATCAATTATTTCAGTAATTCAAATTATTAATCAGTGGTGGTAGGCTTTGGCCTTTCATTTTGCAGATGTTAAAATCCAACATTATTAATGAAAAAATAATACCAAAAACAAGTTTAATACTAAAAAAAGCAGTTTTTGCTGTATATTTCTCAAAATCACATCAGCTCCTTCATGACCCTATTTATTACCTTCTGATTCCACAATTGGTCTTGTGGCTTGATGTGAATGACGTTGAAACGATACTTTTGACCTTCCATCTTTACCCCTTCCGAATTGTCTACTAATAAATCTATGCCAAAAGCAGGAGGAAACTTAGACGGCTTATCCTGCATATTTTTAAGACGTTGTTTATGAATAGCTCCATTGATGATACCATCTAACCTGATACCATACAGCCAGAATAGTTGCTTGATATAGAATTTATTGCGAAATGAAGAGGTATAAATCCAAACTTCAATCTCATTTGCTTTGAGATTTTTAAACAAGTTTTTTGTAGCAATTCTCAATGGTTCAAAACCTAGTAGTTTTATCAAACGAGGTGGAGGAAAGACCTCATAGGGGAACTCATTTATAGGACTTAAGAGTGTATCATCAAGATCAAAGGCAATTCGGTAAGGCATTTTTTTATGTATTTGCAGTCACTACTTGCAAACTTATGCTTTTGTCTCATTTTGCATAAAAAAAACGGCCGAACTAGGAACTCCAATTCGGCCGTTTTTAATCTAATTAATGTATCAGTTAAATCATTAAGCTGCTTTTAATCGGCTTAATTTCGATTTTTCAAATTTTTCTCGTGCGTATGTTTCGTCAATGATCAACTCTGTAGCATCAGAATCGGAAGTAAAGTCAAACATTGCATCTGTCATAATTGCTTCACAAATTGAGCGTAAACCTCTGGCACCTAGCTTACTATCCATTGCTTTGTCTACAATATAATCTAACGCATCACTTGTAAAGGTTAGCTCAATGTTTTCCATTGCAAATAGCTTTTGGTATTGCTTCACAAGGGCATTCTTTGGCTCGGTCAAAATCTTGCGAATGGTTCCGTGTGTAAGTGGTGGTAAGTAGGTTACTACTGGCAAACGTCCAATTAATTCTGGAATTAAACCGAATGTTTTCAAGTCTTGAGATGAAACATATTGTAACAAATTGTCACGATCGATCTCATCTTGATCATCCTCACCAGCAAAACCAATAGGACGAGTGCGCAACCTGCTGGCAATCATACGATCGATGCCATCAAAAGCACCACCACAAACAAATAGTATATTTTCGGTATTGATTGTGATGAGTTTTTGTTCAGGATGTTTACGTCCTCCTTGGGGTGGCACGTTCACTTCCGAACCTTCTAACATCTTAAGTAATCCTTGCTGTACTCCTTCACCACTCACATCGCGGGTAATAGAGGGGTTATCAGATTTGCGAGCAATTTTATCTATTTCATCTATGTACACAATTCCTCTTTCGGCAGCTTCTACATTGTAATCTGCAGCCTGCAATAATCGAGTTAGTACATTTTCAATGTCTTCTCCAACATAGCCAGCTTCTGTCAATACAGTGGCATCGGCTATACAGAATGGTACTTGTAAAATCTTTGCAAGAGTTTTTGCAAGATAGGTTTTACCTGTACCAGTTTGACCCACCATAATGATGTTTGATTTCTCAATGACCACATCGTCGTTTTCAGCTTGTTGCTTTTGCATCAGTCGCTTGTAGTGGTTATATACCGCTACTGTCATCACTTTCTTCGCCTCGTCTTGTCCTACTACAAACTGATCCAAAAATTCTTTCATCTGACGTGGTTTAATCAAATGAAATTTGGGTGGCGTATTATCTTTCTGGATACCAGATTCTTCCAACCAAATTTGATAAGCTTCTCTTATGCAATTATCACAAATGTGTGCGTCTATTCCAGATACAAGGAGAGAAACTTCGTGTTTTCGTTTTCCACAAAAAGAACAAACTTGTTCCATATATTAAATTCTACAAGAAAGTTGTAAGTTTATATAAAGTGAACAGCAATTAACTGTTCTTATGCAAATATAAGCATTAAAAAATTAGAAAGGTTCAATCCAATTAGTGCTTAACATTGAAAGGCAGCAATATTACAGTTTTTTTTTGAACTTTTCAAGCATTCTCTTTACAACTAATCAAGCTAAAGCCAATACCGATTGTATTAAAAAGAGATTGATATTTGCATTTAATTAACCGTTAAAAAGGATAAGAAATTCCCTCAGGCAAAAAAACCTGAAGAGCAAAGCTCCTCAGGCCTCATAAATATCAAAAAGCTTGATTAGTTATTGGTAGTTCTTACCAATACTTCATCAATCAATCCGTATTCTTTTGCAGCATCTGCTTTCATCCAGTAATCACGATCGGCATGTTTCTCAATATCCTCGATGGCTTTTCCTGAATGCTTAGACAAAATCTCGTAAAGCTCTTGTTTTAGAATCAAGATTTGCTTGGCAGTAATTTCAATATCAGAAGCCTGCCCTTGTGCTCCTCCCAATGGTTGGTGAATCATGATACGAGAGTGCTCCAAAGCAGAACGTTTTTTAGCAGCTCCTCCAGCCAACAATACAGCGCCCATAGAGGCTGCCAACCCAGTACAGATCGTTACCACATCTGGATTTACATACTGCATCGTATCATAAATACCAAGACCTGCATATACTGATCCCCCAGGACTATTGACGTATACCAAGATGTCTTTTTTAGAATCTACTGACTCTAAAAACAATAACTGAGCAGTTACAACATTCGCTACTACATCATCGATACCCATTCCCAAGAAGATAATACGATCCATAATTAAACGGGAAAAAACATCAATTTCACGAAAGTTGGTAGGTCTTTCTTCGATCACAGTGCGTGTCATATTGTTTACCTGCGTACGCGCAATGCCCTCTACATGGTTCAGGTATTGATCAACAGCAAGGCCATTTAACCCCTGACCTTTCACCGCATATTTTCTAAATTCGTCTTTGTTTAACATTGTTGGGTTTTTCATTAAAAGGTTGTTGTATTGCTCTGATTTACAGATTCAAAGCATACAAATGTCTTTAAATATTTTCTTAGCAACAAGGTGTTACTCAGCATTTGGCTTACGCACCAAAACTTCGTCAATTACACCGTATTCTTTTGCAGCATCTGCTTTCATCCAAAAATCACGATCTCCATCAGCTTCTACCTGATCTGCGGTTTTACCACAATGTTTGGCAATGATCTCGTTTAGCTCTCGCTTAAGAATAATGTATTGCTTGGCAGTAATCTCAATATCAGAAGCTTGTCCTTGTGCTCCTCCATGAGGTTGATGAATCATTACTCGAGCATGCTCAAGTGCTGATCTTTTACCAGCAGTACCACCAGCCAATAATACCGCTCCAAAAGAAGCAGCCATGCCTGTACAAATTGTGGCAATGTCAGGGCCAACATATTGCATTGTATCATAAATCCCTAAGCCAGCATATACTGAACCTCCCGGGCTATTGATATAAAGCAAAATGTCTTTTTTAGCATCTACTGATTCCAAGAACAATAATTGAGCAGTGATTATATTTGCAATATTATCATCTATGGCAGATCCGAGGAAGATAATTCGATCAGAAATTAGGCGTGAAAATACGTCGATAGGACGAAAGTTCATGGGACGCTCTTCGATGATATAGGGAGTCATGCTGGTAGGCGTCTGGTATTGTCTTAGGTAACTATCTACCATAGACCCACTCAAACCACGGTGTTGCACCGCGTACTTCCTAAACTCATCTTGATTAATCCCACTGTAAAAAGTATTTTTATAGATACTCTCCATTGTGTCGATTGATTTTGTTTGGAAGCTAAGTAACAAAAAAAAGTCCTTTGTTCAAAAAAGGACTTTTTGTCATATTTTATAAGAAAATCGCTCTATTCTGTCACGATTTTTTCAAACTCGTCTTTAGTTACTTCTTTGGTCTCAACCTTGGCCTTGTCTTTAACAAATGCTAGTACTTTATCGTACATTGCCTGGCTTCTGAATTGATCCCCCATACGGCCATTATCTTCGTTTAAATAACGTTCAGCCAAAGAATCTACCATTTCTTCAATTTGTGGAGACATGCCCATAGCACCTCCCAATTGAGAGCGAACAAAGTTCTTAGACTGTTCTATCAATTCTTCTTCGGTAACTTCAAACTCATTCTCCTCAGCGATACGTCCTACGATTAATGACCAACGACGCTCATTTGCGTAATCATCGTATTGCTCTTCTACCTGATCTTTAGTCATTTTACCTTCATTGCTTTGTAGCAACCAATCTTTTAAAAATTCATCAGGCAATTCAATTGACGTGCTTTCCAATACTCTATCACGTACCGATTTATTTAAGAAGAACTCCGTATCTTTTTGTAAGTTCTCTGCAATAGATTCTTTTACTTTGTTCAAGAACTCTTCTTCGCTTGATACTACATCAGGCCCAAATACTTTGTCAAATAATTCTTGATTTAGCTCAGCCTCTCCGTTACGAGTAATGTTCTCAACTGTGAATCTATATTTACCCTTCAAAGCTTTAGCCTCTTCTAATGAAAGACCTGTAATTTCCTTGATAGCCTCAGCGCCATCTTTGAAAAACTTGCGGATTGTAAAGTCTATGTGCTTCTCTTTTGTCAAGCCAACCATTTTCTCTACCTCAGCTTCTACTACTTTTTGAGTATCGATCAATACATCTTTCTCAAAACCAGTCTCTCCTTCTTCTTTGGCCTTTTTGGTTAAGACTTGCTCTAATTTACCAAATACCAAGTCACCAGCAGCTACTTCGTCAGGATTGGTAGATCCACCTTGTTGCTTGCGAATATTATCAATTACTTCGTCTATGTCCTTGTCTTCCAGTTTGATTTCGTACTGAGTAAGCGATACTTTGCTTAAATCGTACTCGTATTCACCTGCAAGGCCTAAACGATAACTAAATTCAAAATCTTTTTGATTGTCCCAATCAATGCGATTTTCATCTTCTTCAACGGGTAGTGGCTGTCCTACAAGAGGAAGTTTATTTTCGTTGATATATGTATTGATTGAGTCGTTCAACACGTTCAGAACTTCTTCAACTAAGATGCTCTTTCCGTACATTTTTTTAACTAAGCCAGTAGGCACTTTTCCAGGTCGGAAACCTTTCAGCTGTACTTTTTTACTGTATTCCTTGAGCTTGCTGTTAAACTGTTGCTTGTAGTCTGCTTCGCTCACCGTGACTTTCAGGGAGGCGTTGGTAGCGTCTTTTTTGTCTAATACAATATCCAATGGACCAATGACGATTTGAGGTGATGAACTATAATTTTAGAATACTAAAACCCCCAATAGGGTGCCTATTGGGGGTTTTAATGAAAATTAAGTGCGGATAGAGGGAGTCGAACCCCCACGCCTTGCGGCGCTAGATCCTAAGTCTAGTGCGTCTACCAATTCCGCCATATCCGCGAATTGCGAGTGCAAAGATACGTACGTTTTTCTTATCTGCAATAGTTAGCGTAAAAAAATATCATTTTTTTTCTATTCTTCAGTTTTATCACCTGCATTTTCTTCTGTATCTCCCTGATTATTAAGCGGTTTCAATCTTCCAGATTTTTTCAGCGCCTGATGAATAATCCATTCCAATTGTCCATTGGTACTCCTAAACTCATCGGCAGCCCATTTTTCCACTGAATTCATCATTTCTTCGCTAATTCTCAAAGCGAATGCTTTTTTCTTGGCCATAACTTGGGTCGTTTTATGCCTAATTAGATAATAATCTTAGTCATAGGTTAAAAGTTGATCAAGCGTTATGCCCTGAATCCTGTAACCCAGGGCAATTATATACAAAAGTTAGGTTGGTTATTGGTTCAAAGTTCCAGTATTTATTACAGGGCTCGTATCTTTTTCTGAACATAATACTACCATCAGGTTGCTTACCATAGCAGCTTTTTTCTCTTCATCCAGATGGATAATATCTTTTTTAGAAAGCTCTTCCAATGCCATCTCTACCATCCCTACTGCACCTTCTACAATTTTCTGACGCGCTGCTACAATTGCGGTAGCCTGTTGACGACGTAGCATAGCACTGGCTATTTCGGTAGCATAGGCCAAATAACCAATACGAGCTTCTATTACCTCGATCCCGGCAATACTCAACCGATTACTCAATTCTTCTTCCAAAGCTTTGTTTACCTCAGCTACACCAGACCTCAAAGTTACTTCACTTAATTGATCTTCAAAATTATCGTATGGATACATCCCTGCCATCTTACGCACTGCGGCATCGCTTTGTACCCTCACAAACTCTCCATAACGATCTACTTCAAAAGCTGCCTGGTAGGTGTTTTTAACTCGCCATACCAATATGACACTAATCATAATTGGGTTCCCTATTTTGTCATTTACCTTTACTCGCTCACTGTCAAAGTTGCGGGCTCGTAACGAAATAGATTGCTTACTATATAACGGATTTACCCAAAAAAAACCGTTACGCTTCACTGTTCCTCGGTAGTCACCAAAAAACACCAACACCTTCGAACCATTAGGATTGACCACAAAAAAACCAGGGAGAATTAGTACAGTTATTATTCCACCAACAATTATCATCCAACGAATGTCTCCAACAGTGGCAGCAGCGACACTCCCGCCGATAACTGCTAGTACAACAAGTAACATCATGAATCCTGGGATTGGGTTGTAGATTTTCTCTTTATTTTCCATTGTTATATCAGTTAGAATTTAATGTGATATCATTTTAATATCATATCCATATTCAAATGTACGGAATATTTTCAAAAAATGTTTTCAAGGGCCTAAAAAATCTCTCAAAACACTCTTTTTGACACTTTTGACTTGATGATTTTTTCCCGAAAAAGATTTTCTTAAGTGAAAGGGTTTTTGTTATTTTCAAATTGAAACTAATCTTCTCATCTCTAACTATTTAAACCCATGTTATTTGTACAAATCGACACTATTGACAGAATCAAAAGGATTGTCACTGAACAGGCAGCTACTTATGCTCCCAAGATTTTACTAGCAGTTGCTACCTTGCTTATAGGCCGATGGATTATCAAGAAAATGGTAAAGCTGTTTGCTAAGGCTATGCAAAAGAGTAGTATGGACGAGTCGCTTCAGCCCTTCTTAAAAAGCTTAATTGCAGTAGCGCTCAATGCTATTTTATTGATCAGCGTAGCCTCTATGGTAGGCATCGAAACCACCTCTTTTGTGGCCATTCTAGGTGCAGCAGGTTTGGCTGTAGGTTTGGCGTTACAAGGTAGTTTATCAAACTTTGCTGGCGGAGTACTGATTCTAATATTTAAGCCCTTTAAAGTGGGGGATTTGATTGAAGCTCAAGGCCAATTTGGGGAAGTAAGTAAAATTCTCATTTTCAATACGATTGTTATTAGTCCAGAAGGTAAGACCATTATATTACCTAATTCGGCAGTAACCAATGGCATTATTACCAACTATACTGAGCAAGGAAACATTAGAGTAGATTTGGTTGTGGGCATTGCTTATGGGGCAGATATTAAGCAAGCTAAAGATGCTTTAGAAGCCATGATGAAACAAGATGAGTTGGTGTTGAAAGAGCCTGCACCTGCAGTAACTGTGCTAGAACTAGGAGATAATTCGGTAAACCTGGCAGTGCGCCCCTGGGCTAAGCCTGAACAATACTGGGATGTGTATTTTGGCATTACCGAAAAGGCAAAACTTACTCTGGATGCTCAAGGAATTGAAATTCCATTCCCACAACAAGATGTGTATATTAGACAACACGTGGCACAAGGATAAGATGCTAAAAGTAAATTGCGAATGTTGAACATTGAATAATGAAAAGGATTCATTTACTCAGTGTTTCTCAATTTAGATAAATGAAAAACTCCCCAACAAATCAGTTATTGGGGAGTTTTTTTATATATGAAGTCGTCTCAACTTTTAATTTCCTCTTATAAAGGTTACTTTACTGATTAATCCATCCTTAACGGTATACACTGCGATTACACGTCCAGGTTTTTGTTTGGGGTTAAAAATTACACTTTCTCTATCTACTACTTTGTTGCCCAAACGAATACGGTTTACAATCTTGCAATGTAAATGCTTTGCTCTTTTAAACATAGGGCCATACACCTTTCTCATTCGCTCTCTTCCTTTCATACTTAGTTTGTTGGGGTAATTGTAAATCTCAACATCTTTGCTGTAAGTTGCTAAAAAGCCCTCGATATCTCTGGCATTGTAGGCATTTACCTGACGTTGCACTACTTGTTCGGGAGTCTCTTGTAATATTTCGTTTGATTTGAACATTTTACCATTGCGAAAAATGCTGTGCAACTGGTTCAAGTTGGCTAGTTTTTCCAAAGGATTGGCATCTAGTAATAGTAAATCTGCTACCTTTCCTTTGCTTACTGAGCCATAGTTGTTGTCTCGGTTAAAGCCTCTTGCTGCGTTGATTGTAGCGGTTTTGAGTACCTCAAGGTTGGTAAGTCCTGCTCGTTGCATAGCTTCTAATTCTTGTAAATAAGAAGAAGCATGCATAGTTCCAATATTGCCAGCATCGGTACCTACTACTACATTTACCCCTGCTTTATGCACTGTTTTTAGATTCATTGCCATGATAGAATCTTTACGTTGCAGGTATTTTTTCATAGGAGCTGTTAAACCACTTTTGCGTATTGCTTGTATTCGGGTACTTAGTAAATCATTTGGCAAACGTTTAAGATCGCTTAAAGTATTGTAAAAGAAAGGGTTGGCAAACTCTATATCCTGAGAGTGATGATCTAGAGAAGTAGTAAAAGTTTTAAGATAATTGGCCGAAACAATTAAGGTAGGAATATAAGTAACTTTGTTTTTCTTGAGTAATCGTACAAACTCTTTACTTACAACTTTATCATCTACGCTATGCACCAAAATATCAGTACCTGCTTTTACGGCCAGCATGGCAGTGTTTAACTGGGTAGCATGTACTGTTACTTTTAAATTGTTCTTGTGGGCTTCGTCAATAGTGGCTTTGATGATTGGTAGATTTTTCTCGGCCATTTCAGGGTTACGGGCAATGTACCAGATCTTGATAAAATCAGGTTTGTAAGGCAGTTGTTTTTGCACTAAAGCACGAGCTTCTTCAGGTGTATTGACTTTGATAATGGGTGCGTCTTTAATTTTGAAAGCTTCAGGCTGATAGGTAGATATCAACGGTCCTGTAACCAATATATTGGGCACCATTGCTTCTTGACTGTATTGTTTTTTAATATCATAGTTTGTCATAGGCCCACCCACATCTATAATAGTAGTTACCCCACAACGTAGATATCTTTTCATAAGATCAGGTAATCTTTTTTTGATCTCAGCTTGCTCTTTTTCGTAGCTCCAGTGTTTGCGTAAATCGATGGCGTCGGGACGGGTGTATAAACCACCAGATTGGAAAAAATGAATATGACCATCTACCATCCCCGGCATAAGCCATTTACCCTGACCTTCTATTATTTTGGCATCGGCAGGAATTTTAGGCTTTCGGGTATACACTTCTTTAATCTTAGTTCCTTCTATTATCACGGTGGCTTTTTTGACCACTTTACCTTTGATAACATCAATCAGGTTTACTTCTTTGATCACGATGGGTTTGTCTTGTGCCTGGGTAGTAATTGCCAGCATAAGACTCAACAAACAAAGCCATAAGCTTTTTGTAAATTTAGCGTAGATATAATTTATCATGGATTTCGTTATTTGGTTTAGATCATAAAGGTATATTTTTTTTAGAGATCACTAAAAAAATATAAATTAGAAGCCTACCAAACACAGCCTCAAAATGGATACAATTCCTTTAATTATCACTGTAAGTACGCTTATTCTGGCAACTTTTGGTTTTATTTTTTGGTTTGCCCGAGCAGCTACCCGCAATAACCACAAGCAAATGCAGCTGTTGTCGGAGCATTTCAGATTACACGCAGAAAAACGCAAGAGCTTTTGGCAATTGCCCATTTTGACAGGAGAGTTAGGAGGATTTCCAATACAAATTAAAGTCGAACCCAGTCCTGCTTCTGAGGCTAATGAAATGGAGGTATTGCTCACAGTTCCTCAACAACCATTTAACTTTATTATTCGCCGTAAACTTAAGATTGGTAAACAAAAAACTGATGTGGAATTGATGGATAGCCAGGTAGATGATTACTACATCATTAGAACTGAATTTCCTGATCAGACCCAACGCTTTTTACAAGACAAAGAAATTAAACAAAAACTCTATGATTTTAAGGATGATATGTTTCTAGGAACTTCTATCCGTATGCAAGGGAGTGAAATGCGTTATCTAATGACTTTTGCAAATGTGGGCGACAAAAAACGACCAAAAATTATTAGTACGATTGAGTTGATGGTGTTTTTGGCGGGGAGATTGGTTTAAATCTCTATTTCACTCAAGTTTTAGGTGCAATTTTGCTTAATCGTCAAAATTGCACCTAAAAAGTTATAACTTAATGTATTGTACTGCCGCTTCTATATGGGTATCTTTTCCGGCATTCACCTCGGTTGCTGTGGGTAAAATACTTTGATCAGGAGGAATACCAATGCCTTCAAAAGATTGAAATACACCTTTGTACTTTACCTCTACATCATGTACCGATACTCTGGTTTTCCATTTACCACTACCATTACGCAAAGTAAAAATATCGCTTCCCGCAAAAATCCCGAAGGTTTTGTCACCAATGGTTTTTACTTGGGTTTGGGTTTTCATTGCAATAGTAAACAACTCTGCTGCACTTGCAGTGCCATTGGCTGTAAGTAAGGCTACTTTTTTAGTAAACTGAAATGTACCTGATTTAGTCACAGTGTTTTCATCGGCAAAAGTAGCTCCTACTCTTCCTCCTTCTGCTCTGGCATCATCATAGCCTTCAAAGTTTTGGCTAGCTGTTTCCACAAAGCTACTCAATGAAGCCTCTGTACTGCCTATTTTGGTTTTATACCTTGCCTTCCGAATAGTTTCTGAATTATTAACAAAAAAGCGCCCTGCCAAATAAAAAGCATAAGGGCCTTGTCCTCCTCCATTGGTTCTTATATCTATTATGATTCCTGTTTTGTCTTTTAATGCCAATAAGGCTTCATCTACAATCTTTTTGAAATTATTAAACTCTTGATCGCTTTCGTTGACAGGTTCGAACTGTTTAGACTTGATGTAGCCAATGGTTGCGTCTGAAACAAGACTACCATAAGAAATGTAAGGATTGTTGGCACTGCTTGCTACAAAACTTACTTGCTTGTCGGTATTGTTTTGCAACATTTGTTGAATATTCGCATTTTCTTCTGGTTGAAAGCCCGCTGATTGATTATTGTAATCTAAATTACTGTGACCATCTTTGATAATGGTAGACATAATGGTGCTAAAATAGCTAAACAACTCGGCATCGGTTGTATTATCATTGATTTGAGCATTATAAGTGTTGTATACATCTTGCCAGTTAATCCCTTTGCGATGCATGAGTGGGTAATAACGATCATAAATCTCCCAAAATTCTTGAAATATTTTTTGAGGTGCATTGGATGTCGTGGGCGTAGGATTGTCCTTTTTGCTACAAGCAACAAACATAATTATTAGCAAACCATAAGCAATTGCCTTAGATAATATATTCATTATGAGAAAGTTAATATTGTCAATTTATCTTTTATAGGTACCATCGGGTAGTTTCCGAGGGAATTTATATTGAGGATCAGTCAGAAGCGCATAAATTTTAGCATCTCTGGCTTTCACCTTAGCTCGAGTATTCAGCCTCCATTCGTGACCAATTTCGTCTAAGCGTTTGGCTTGTGCTCCCAAAATGGAGGTTAAAGCCCAGTAATGATACTCCGTAACCATGCACTTGTATTTACAGGTTTTATCGTCATAGGTATACCAGGCATCTTTGGGGTATTGGGTAGGTACTCTGTTGAAATGTCCTCCTCTTGCGATGTCCATTGCCTTGGCAATTTCACTATCTGAACGTTCTCCAAATACTTTGGGATAAGCTTTGGCATAACCAGCATGCGTAATCAAATGCAAGACTTCTTCTAGGGCAGCATCAAATCTCCCTGTCTGTCCATTGGTATGCCATGCTGGAATGGTTTCATCATTGCCAAGATCCTGACCTATTCGCCCTAAAGGTGGAATGGTTGGAAAATCAGCTTCGGTCTTCCACATAATCAAAAAAGCTTTTTTAGACTTCATTGCTGCTAATACCTTTGGGTTATCTACTTGCCCATCTTCGTCGTTGTCAAGGTATTGGGCCATAATATTAGCCGCATGCAAAAGCCTCTCATCTTTTACCTTAGAAGCAGCATAAATCGGAACACCAAACACTTCTACTTTTTTGGGCAAACGCTTTAATATTCGGTCATTGTTGGCGGTAATTTTAAAATTGGGATCATTACCTTCATTCACTGTTCGTGTACCTGTAGCTTTTGGGTTGCATGACAACAGGAAAACTGTCATCATGCCTATCATCCATAAGGAGAATGTTTGCATAGTTTTTATCATCTTTTGTAAGTGCCATCAGGAAGTTTAGTAGGGAAACTATATTGAGTATCTGTCAAAAGCTGATAGCCTGCTATATCCTGGGCTTGCATTTTTGCTTTGGTATTCAGCGTCCATTCTTGCTGAATTTCTGATAAACGGTTGGCTTGTGCTTCCAAAATAGAGGTGAGGGCCCAATAATAATATTCGGTCACCATACAACTATAATTACAGGTAGCATCATCGTAAGTATACCAAGCTCCTGCTGGATAACTCGCAGGTATAGAAGCAAATTGACCACCTCGGGCTTTGTCCATAGCATTGGCAATGCTACTCCCTGTTTGTTCGCCAAAAGCTTGTGGATAGGCTTTAGAATAACCTGCATGGGTAATGATGTGTAAAACTTCTTCTAAGGCAGCATCAAACCGTCCAGTGTGCCCATTGGTATGCCAGGCAGGAACGGTTTCGTCATTCCCTAAATCTTGCCCAGTATAGCCCGCTGGTGGAGATGAAAGCATATCTGCCTCGGTTTTCCACATAAACAAAAAGGCCTTGTTCGTCTTCATGGTTTCTACCACCGTTGGATTATCTACTTGACCATCTTCGTTATTATCAAGGTATTGAGCCATGATATTAGCCGCATGTAAAAGTTTAGTATCTTCTACTCCACTTGCCGCATAAATGGGTATGTCAAACACGACTACCTTCTTGGGTAAGCTACTTAATATGCCATCGTTGTTGGCTACTATTTTAAAATTGGGGTCGTTGCCAGCATTAATCGTAACTGCTGGTGTGGGGCTGTTTTTCTTTTTACAAGCTACAAAACTGATTAAAATTACCAGGGTTAAAACTGATGTTATTTTCATTGTTTATCTAGAATTTATAAGTCGATTTCTTTATTCTTAAATTTTATTTTCTCTACTTTTTTCAAAGTATTTACTCCATCACGATCCAATACTTTATCTATTATTTTGGTGATCCCATTTACATTTTTAATGACATAGTCTTTACTTATTCCACTAAAAATGACTGTGTTAATTCCTGCATTTCCAGTGATGTCATTGTCTAGTTCATTGACTCTCACCTTGGTGTTGTTTTTTCCTAATAAAGTAATGTCTTTGAGATACTGGGAATGGTGGGTATAAGGGATGGCAGCATCGAACTTTAATGAAAAAGTACCTTGAAATCCTGCATCTATTCGGGCATTATACGTCAGGTAAGGATGGAAGAATTTATTATTAAGGATATTTTGACCCAGCGCATCTTTTTTAGCAATTGCCTTTCGATCTTTGGCCACATAAATCCCCCACATACTATGCAGTTGATCTTGTTTCCAGGCTCCCCAAAGACCATAATAAGCGTCAATTAAAGCAGCAAGGTATTCTTGTGACAAGCTATTTTCCTGTGAAAGTTCTTGAATCCAAGGCTGAGCACGTGTGCCCATTCCCCAAAGTTTGTTTTGAAGTGCGTTTTTCTGAGCAGCTCGAATTTCTTTCTGAAAATCAGGTGCTGCTCCTGACATCGAATTCCTTCCATCTACTCCTATGCCTGTATCGTGTACTAAATGTAATATTTCTTCGTATGTAGCATCTCTATGACCACGATACTCTTGGTTGACATACCAGGGATGTCCTTCTACTTGAATTTCTTCTTCAAACAATGGTTGTCCTCTTAAATTTGCAGCTGGATTTTTTCCATCATCACGTCCGTTTAAGAGTAGCAAAACCGCCTTATTTTCAGCCATTTTGTTGGCAATTGCTGATTTGTCAGCACCATACTGAGAACCTGGCAAATCGGTGAGATAATGTTTTAGTACATTCCGAACTCGGATTATTTGCTCATTAGTAATCTGGTCTTGGGCAAAAATTTTAATAGGTTTTCCATTTGGAGCAAGCACTTTTGTGTAGTGATCAAAATACTTTCTATAGCGTTTGTTTGCCGAAACAGGTACTTTTTCGATTCCCAAACTGGTTGCTATTGGATCAATCGTTTTTTGATGAATAGTAGTAATCGATTTTTTATTGCAGGCTGTTAGCAGACTTATTAAACCTAGAATCCATATGACTTCTTTTTTCATACTTACTTTAATAATTGATTTTGTACGAATTACGCTTCAATCATTAAAAAAGTGGCTCTGAGGCTCTCTTTAAAGGTTCGGATGCCGTTAGTCGAACGTTTTCTTTACTATTTTAGCAAGAAAAAGCACTTATCAGCTTCTGTTTTTTTCTTAAGGGTTTCGAAAATGTGTTTTGTCGTATGCTTAAAGTATTAAAAATAAACAGGGTTATTTTATGGCTTCATTTTTCAGCTCCATCGAGCTTCTCTCTTCTTTCCTGAGCTTTTTTTTAAGCATTCATTTTTTCACTTTCAAAAAACAACTAAGCTTCCTTTTATTAGGTGCTTTTTTACTTGTATTTTCTTATGAGATAGCCATTGTCTTGTTAGAATCACATTATGCCTATAGCCCACTTTTAAGCTTTGGCAATGCCTTTCTTTATATTCCTTTACTATACTTTTATATCACTTCTATCAATCAAAACTCCTTTAAGTTTACTTTCGCCAAATTAGCACTACTTATTCCCTGGCTGTTAGATAGTCTGTATAAAGTATATTGGTTAGTAACTCCCTTACCAACCAAACAGTCAACTATTGAAGCTTTTGAAATCTATGGTTTTATTACAGGTATTTTGTCCTATGGATTTGCCATTGCCCTATTAATGCTTTCATTAAAGTACCTACAGGTGCATCGTCAAGATTTGTCTCAACAAATAAGGCTATGGCTGGAAAGATTGGTAATGATCCTTTTGGTATTCAATTCCGTATGGCTGTTGGAAGATGTAGCTAATTTATTTATTCCAGAAAACAGGTTTTCCTTAATCATCCCTGAATTATCATCATTCTTTACTTTGATTACCGTTTGTTGGATAGGTTTAAATGCTTTAAGACCCTCATTTTTATTTGAAAAATCCGATGAGCAATCTGTTCCACTTATACACAAACAAGAAGAACAAAATGTTGTAGCAACAGCACTTACGACGGAGCAGAAGGCCATTTATGTTCAACTGGAAAACTTATTGAAAGCCAAGAAAATATATATGAAGTCAGATTTAATGCTTGGGCATTTATCAGAAGAGTTAGGGGTAAAAAGCAAAGCTTTATCTAAAATCATTTATGCCCAAACCGGAGTTCGTTATTACGATTTTATCAACAAATGGCGTGTTGAAGAGTTTAAAGCACTTTTACAATCAGGTGTTGGGCAACAATTAAGCATCGAGGGAATGGCCAAACAAGCAGGATTCAAATCAAAGTCTACTTTTTATGCCTATTTCAAAAAACTAGAACATATTACTCCTAAAGAATACCAGCAACAGTTTCTACAAACCTGATTATCCCTCTATTACTTTTTTAAAAGCAGTTGTTTCTATGCCAATTCCAGATTTATATTATTTTTGCTCAATTTTTTACACCGCTCAACAATTGAAATTGAAGTAAAAACACAAACACACGATAAAGATGGATAAAAGCACACATTATATCTCGAGTGAGCAATTAACGCTGGCTCGAGTACAGGAGGCGTTGCAACAGAAGTTAGCGCTTTCGGAAGATGCTCAACAGCGTATTGTGCATTGCCGTACCTACCTTGATGAAAAGCTTGCTCGTGAAGATACCCCCATTTATGGAATCAATACTGGGTTTGGGTCTTTGTGTGATCAGGAAATCGATAAAAAAGACCTGGCTAAGCTACAATCCAACTTGGTACAATCACACGCCTGTGGTATGGGTGATGAAGTCCCCAGTGAAATTGTCCAACTAATGCTTTTCCTCAAAATTCAATCATTGGCTTATGGGCATTCTGGGGTAGCACTTACGACCGTACAAAGGCTGATAGATTTTTATAATGAAGGTGTATATCCAGTAGTTTACCAATTGGGTTCGTTAGGTGCTTCAGGTGATTTGGCACCACTGGCGCACTTAGCACTGCCTTTACTAGGTTTGGGGGAAGTCCGTTTTCAAGGAAAGGTACAACCCGCCAGTGAAATATTGGCTCACTTTGACTGGCAGCCTATTGAATTGCAGTCTAAAGAAGGTTTGGCTTTACTAAATGGAACTCAATTTATGAGTGCATATGGAATGGCTGGTTTACTCAGAATAGAACAAATTCTGAAAGTATCAGAGGTAATCACCGCATTGTCTTTTGATGCATTTGATTGTTTGTTGGCTCCATATGATCCTTTGATTCACGAGGCTCGCCCCCATCCTGGACAAATTCAGGTAGCCAAAAACATAAGAAAACTATTAGAGGGTAGCGAAATTGCTCAGCAGTGGAAACCCTATATCCAAGACCCTTACTCTTTTAGATGTGTACCTCAAGTACATGGGGCTACTTACGACGCTTTGCATTACAGTCGTGAGGCTTTTTTGCGAGAAATCAATTCGGTGACTGACAATCCTAATATTTTTCCTGATCAAGATAAAATACTTTCGGGAGGTAATTTTCATGGGCAACCATTAGCCCTTGCGCTGGATTTCTTGAGTATTGCTTTGGCCGAACTCGCCAACATCTCTGAAAGACGTACCTACACTTTGATGTCAGGTAAACGTGACCTCCCGCCCTTTTTGATTGCTAATCAAGGGTTAAACTCTGGCTTTATGATTCCTCAATATACCGCAGCCTCTATTGTAAGTCAAAACAAGCAATTGTGTACTCCAGCCTCGATAGACTCTATTGTATCTTCTAATGGTCAGGAAGATCACGTAAGCATGGGGGCCAATGCAGCTACCAAGGCCTGGAAAGTGGTAGAAAACGTAGAACGAGTACTGGCGATTGAGTTGCTTACCGCGATACAGGGAATCGAGTTTCGCCGCCCTATGCGCTCCTCCCCTTTCTTAGAGGATTTAATTGATCAGTTCCGGGAGAAAATTCCTTTTATTCAGGATGACACGGTTATGTATACGCAGATCGATAAAGCATTGCGGTTTATGCAAAGTATGTCTTCTTTGAACTAATATTCGTCAGATTGATTTTATAACATTTTTTGAAAGCCTCGGGTTATATGTTAGATTTAACGAATTAGTTTACGCGTACGAATTTTATATATAACTCAGAACTTGATTGATTATGATCCCTGATTCCTTACAAAAAGTTATTAAGGAAAGACTGGTAGATGGTGGCCCAGTGTACACAGAAACTACCATGGAGCATTTAAATCGTTTAGTGGTCGAACCCTGGAATGCTTATTCGTCTTTGTTTTTTTTATTACCTCCACTGTATTGGGGGCTAAAGCTTCGAGGCAAGTACAAAGATTATCCGTTTATTACCTTTTGCCTGCCATTTATGGTATTGGGTGGTTTGGGTAGCACCTTGTTTCATGCATTTCGAGCTTCTCGCTGGCTATTAATTATGGATTTTATGCCCATTGTTGTGATCACTATTGGGCTTACGGTATACTTTTGGGCCAAAGCCTTGGGTAAGTGGTCTTATGCGATAGTAGCGCTGCTTCTTATGTTTACTTTATCAATGCCTGTTTGGGCTTTTGTAAAAGGGCCATTGCGCATTAATCTCTCTTATTTTATACGAGGTACGTTTATGTTTTTGCCAATGATACTCATATTAAGGAAGACTCAATTTGCAAATGCTAAGTTGCTCATTATTAGCATACTGCTTTTTATTGCCGCCTTGGTTTGTCGTCAGTTTGATTATCTGGATGCAATAGCCGAGGTAATGCCTATGGGTATTCACTGGATGTGGCATATTTTTACTGTGATTGGGGCTTTTACGCTGGCAGAATATGTATATCGTTTTGTAAACCTTGAGAAATACCCAGTGTACAAAGAAGAATTAAAGGTAAAGCAGAACTAAACTAATAATTAAAAAATAAGTATAAAGTGTTGGTATCTCAAGAAATACGTATCTTGGGAGATCAACACTTTTTTTTGTTTTACTAACCAATCAAACCACCTTTACATGGGATTATTAGATCAAAAAAAGCTAGCCGATCAGCTTTTCAAAAAATACGAAGAAGGTTCCGAAGAGCAATATCAACCACGGGAAAAGCCAGTAATGTCTCGCCTTTCAGATGAAGTACCTGTAGCCAAGCAGGTAGAGGTAAACATGGAAGACATGTTGACTGGGGAAGCACTCACCGAACTGGAAGAAGCAGGGTTAACTGATGATGAAATGAAAATTTTGTCAAAAATCGAGAAATTATTACATGATGAGCAAGCCACTGAAAGATTCGGAATTGCGATTCTTTCTCAAAAAGTTGCCAATCGTGCCTGGATCAAAGTTGATGATAAACCAGCCATTCCAGCCAAAATTATTGCTCGTGAAACCAGTAATTTTAGCTTAAAAAACCAAGCAAATGAAGCCCTCAAACGTCGCCTAAAGGATGAATTAGTGGCAGGAAAAACTCAGGAAGTGTTAGTTGAATTGCAAAAGGTAACCGAAGATTTACCATCCTTAAATGATGAAGTAGCTTTGGTAGCATCCAATCTCCAAATGCTGGATCAGCACGAATTATCTAGTGTAGAAATGATTAGTCAAATGAAGGCAATCAATGCAGAGTTGATGGGGGTAATAGCCAAGCTATAAGTTCAATTTATGACTTTTCAAACCAATACTGGGCCTGTTTAAGGGTATGAAAATACTGATAGGGCATTACTTTAGCGTATCTCTTTTCTATCTCTTGGAGGTTTTTTCTGGTATTGTATTCCCCAAAAGTATCTTCTGGCAACAAAATAGCCACTTTACTTTTGGGGTCTATTTCTTGAAAACGAGGAAACCAATCAGTAATAATCCATTCCGCATCTGACGGTCTTAATACTCTTCTAAGACGCTGATCCATTACCCAAAACTGTAGCTGATAGCGACGCGCCAACTCTATGGCTTTGTCTAACCCATTACGCAACAGATCACTGTCTACAAAACCTGTCCAGGTTAATTGGATAATTTTTTGCTCGGTAGTATACTGGATGGTAATAAATTCGTTTCGAAGATAAGTTTTCATAGTAAATGTACATTTAGCAGGACTTTGCTTACATGACTACGAAAAAGCAGACTTGCGTGGATGAAGAAAATGTGCTTTTTTACTAAAAAATTACGTGTGTATTCCGAGGGTATAAATCATAGAAACTTTCCTACCCTATTTAGAGTAGTAAAAAGTATGAAAAAAATAATAAAGTGGGGCTTTTTTTCATTTTTGGCCATTATAATTTCAAACAGCTTACAAGCACATCAAAGTAAAAATGTATCGAACTACAACACTTATTTTAAAAACACCTTAACTTCATTTAATAACGCTGAAACCATTTTTGTTCACCGAGGTGATCAAGTCAAAGTAAAATTTGACGAGGCGCAGGCTGTTTATCAAATACGTATTCACAACCCGGTAGGGAGAGTGATTGGAAGATTTAAGACTGCAAGCAACGAGTTTGTAGTAGAGACCAAATCCTGGAGAACAGGTATTTATTACATAGTGATTAGTAAAAATGGAAAGTACAAGGAACGAAAGAAAGTCGTAGTAAGCTCTTGATACTTCCTGTGAAGACATTTAATTTTAAAGAGGCCTGTTTCCTGAGTTTGGAAACGGGCCTTTTTTATTTTTAAAATAGTTGAACCTAAATACTTACTAAACATCACACAAAGGCATTCATTTTTTGCTTTCTGATAAGGCTTATATAATTTTTGGTAAATCAAGTCTTACTATAATTTTTTTTGTAAATTCGTGATGCTTAAATAACACAAGGTGTACATTTTTCAGGATGTACACCTTATTTTTTCTGACACTAAATTGGTTATTGAATGTTTAATTTCGACGGGGTTAGCTTAGAACGCATTGTAGTACACAATGTAGGAAATAAATCAAAAGAGGAAGGTTCACAGTTTTCGAATGGATTGATGAGTCTGGACGATGACCTTATAAGAGATTTATTACTCAAATATTTTTTATCTTCCTTTAAAAGTGATGCGTTTTATCAATTTACGCATGATAGTGATGTCAACCTGAACGAGGTGTATCATTATGTAGACCAAGTTTTCGAAAACCCAGACCAATTTTATGACCAGTCAGTTAACATAGCCAAACACTTGTATGAAGCTTCTACTCATAATAAAATCAAAGGTGGTGAGTTTTATGTGGCTTATTTTACCGATATCATCATTGAAGACGAGTTGGCCGATGCAGTAGGGCTTTTTAAGTCTGAAAATAAGGATACCTATCTACGAGTATATCAACAAAACAACAATTTTAATATTGATTATGCCGATGGTATCAATATCAATAAATTGGATAAAGGTTGTTTGATTTTTAATACCGAAAAAGAGCACGGTTATAAGGTATGCATCATAGACAACTTGAACAAGAGCAATCAGGCCCACTACTGGCGTGATGATTTTTTAAGGCTCAAAGCCTACGAAAACAACTTTTACCATACGCAAAACTACCTCAATATGTGTAAAGACTTTGTACAGGAGGTGTTTAACGACGAAAATGAGGTAGAAAAGCCCGACCAAATTGCTTTGCTTAATAAATCGGTGGAGTATTTTAAGGATAAGGAAGTTTTTGTCGAGGAGGAGTTTGAACAGGAGGTGATGCAAAAACCAGAGGTCGTAGAGGCATTTCGAGAATACAAACATCAATACCAAGAGCAACTGAAGGAAGAAGGCAATACAGATGTAAAATTTGAGGAATTTGAGATTTCATCTAATGCAGTAAAAGACTCTAAGAAGTTTTTCCGCAGTGTACTCAAGTTAGATAAAAACTTCAGTGTATACATTCATGGTAATAGAGATTATGTAGTGAAAGGCTTTGATCAGGAACGACAAATGAATTTTTATCAGTTTTTTTACAATGAGGAAGAAAGCAAGTAATTGAGTGAGAAGATAAAACTGTGAAAGAAAAAGACACCCAAAATACTATCATTAAATTACTGATTTTAAAACCTTTATAGCACTCCTAAGCGCCTTATCTATAAACATTGATTCAAGAGAAATCGAAAGTAGATCACAAACTGCTTTCGGTTTTTTATTGTATAGGTGTTTGATAGCAAGTTAAATAAACCAGTATAACCCCTCCTCTCTCCTACCCCCTTTTTCGTTTCTCGCTGTCTCCTACAAAATAACCCTCAATAAATCACCAACAATTCAAAAACTATGAACTATCAACATATTGTCATTACTTTTTTGACATTAACCATCTCCTTTAATGCCTTTTGTCAAACAAAATTCAAGGTTTGTAATATAAAGCTGGCAGAAAAGCCTTTAAAAGAACAAAGTTATAAATCGGTAGTAGCCTCGATGACCAATAGCACCAACACAAAAAGACAACTTGAAGATTTTGGCGAAAAAAACCATACACTTGTAAAAGCAGGTGCTCACCCTTTTGTCTTTGCAGTACAAGCAGCTTATGGTCAACATCGGCCTCTGGTAATTTCACCAGACATGATTTGGTTAATGATTATGCAAGGCTTCTCTGAGCATGTCCTTGCTAATTCGCAGGAATTACGCGACAAGTTTGTTAAGTTTGAAGGTAAAAAAACGCTTATTGTAGAGATAGATGGGAACAATTTTGTAAAAGGTTCTTCTGAAAATGATTGGGAAAGTATTTTCCCCCAATTTGTTAACCAGATTAAAACCTATACTGGAAAAAATGCCACTAGCCTGGCAAGTCAAAAATTTACCACTACTACCACCATTGAACAAGCAGCTTTTGAGATCACGCTTATGGAGACAATGAGTAAGTATTTTGAATACGCAGCACGTGTATCTTGTGGTATCCCTGAAATCACCCTTGAAGGGGCTACCAAAGATTGGCAACAAATTTTGGATAAGACCAGAGAACTAAAAAAATACAAACTAAACTGGTGGGTAGAGAAACTAGAACCGATTTTACAAGAATTTGTGCACACTAGCAAAGGAAAGATCAACAAAGAGTTTTGGAAAAAAATATATAAGAAACAAACCATCATTGGTTGCACAAGAGAAGTTCAAATAACAGGTTGGGTAATTGAGTTTTTCCCATACATCAATAAACGTAAAAGATTATCAGCTAAAATAGAGAGCCTAGCTGAACTGCCCAAAGGGCTTTCAAAAGCTGATTTGCTCTTAGATGATCGTGGCACACTTTATATGATGGAGCTGTTTGCCGGGTTTGTTGGGATCAAACAAGACAAAAAAACGAAGGCATTACGCCCAGAGATTAATTGGGCAGTAGTGGATTCTGGCAAAAAGCCTTCTAAAGAAAGAGTAGCCAGGTATCAAAAAGCTTTGAAAGAAAAATATATTAAGCCGATTAGTATGAAATAAAAAGCTTTGTAACAAAAAACAATAAGTCTGACAGGTTTTTGGAAACCTGTCAGACTTATTATTAAAATCTCTTCTTAAAAAACTTCATTGTCTTGGCATAGGCATCTTTGGCGGCTTTTTCAGCATAACGAGGGCTACTAGGGTTTGCAAAAGCGTGATCCGCATCGTATTGATGCACTTTTACCTTTTTGCCTACATTCTTCATTCTTTGCTCAAACTGTCCCACTACTTTAGGGTTAATCCAGCGATCTTTTTTAGCAAAGATTCCCAACACATCAGCTTTTAGCATTTTTAAGCGGCTTTCGTCTTTTTCGGGCATTCCGTAATACATTACACAGCCAATGCCTTGGTCACCTGCCAAAATGGAAGATTGTAAAGACCAACCTCCACCAAAACACCAACCAATGGTTCCAATTTTGGCTTTTCCTTTACCTGCTTCTTTGGATTTCTCATTGGCCATTTTGATAGCACCATTAATAATCGCAGCAGCTCGCTTAGGTTTGGTACCTCGCATGTATTTGCCTGCGTTTTCGCGTGTAGTGGCTACTTTGCCATCATATAAGTCTAGTGCTACTACATTTACCTTCATCTTTTTAAGATCTTTAAATAGTTGATCGGCTTCTTTTTTTACGTTGTCGTTAAGCCCCCACCATTCGTGAATCACAAATAAGTAATTGTTGCTTTTGCGATTGGCCATATTAACATACGCCTTCGCTTTTTTGCCATCGGGAGTAGCATATTCTATTACTTTTCCAGCATATGTATGATTACTCACAGTAGTAGGTAACTCGTGGCTACCTATAAATTCATCGTCATAAGTGAGGTCGGCAAATTCTTCAATGGCGGCATACGGGTTATCTTCGCCATCTATATGACAGCAAGCCAAATCGGTGGTTTTAGCCTGTTTATTTTGCACGCTTATTACGGTAAAAGCCATCATACTGGCAACCGCAATAATAAAGGTAAAGAGTTTTAATAGTTTGGAGTTGTGTTGCATTGTTTTTTGGGTTTAAAAGGTCTATCTAGATTGATTCAATAAACTCGTGTAATTGGCTCAAAATACACTTATTTGGTCAAAACTTGAGTTATTGAAATGTTAGCTTTTCTATTCAACAAATAATCTAGAAAGGTAGTTTATCGCCCACAAAAAAACGCCTCAAAAATTGAGGCGTCTTTCTATATTTATTTGAGAATTATTGAAAAAAGGCTATTGTACACTTATAAACTTTTTTAGAAAGGTCTTCGGCGTTTTCGCTCACGTACAGGCACTTTACCCGCAAAGTTTTTGAACTTGTAACTAAAAGTAGCCATTACATATTGTTGTAATACATTGGTCTGAATACTCTGAATAGAAGCATCAGTTACGGTACGCTGTAGGCTGTTGTTTTGCCCTAATACATCAAATACCGTCACTCTAATCTCAGCCTGTTTTTTACGTAAGAATTTTTTACCGATGCTCAATGACCACAACCAAAAGTCTTGATTGAAACCATCTGCCAAACCATTGTAAAACTGGTGGTTAATATCCGAACGGAATACGAAGCCTTTCAAGAAAATCAGGTTTAAATTTAAGCTTGTGTTTTGATTAAAAAACTCATTGTTAGCCGCAGAGTTTTGGCTATTGATCACCCAATTGTAAGAAGAGCGAGAAGCCAGGGTAAAATCTACATTTTCGCTAATGTTACTGCTCAAAGTGACATTAAAACCAGTAGTGAAATTATCTGAGATATTTTCTATTTGGTTTACCAAGCCTGGAGTACGAGTGTATAATGCATTAGGCGAAAGATTAAGGTTACTCTTAGCAAAATTCAAAGGGAAGCCATAAGTCAAAAAGGTACGCGCTTGGTAGTACCCATCCAGGTTGACTGTTTGGGTTAATTGAGAACCTGCGGCTACGGCATAGTTTGCAATTACAGTATCTTGTTGGAATACTTGCGTACTCTGCCCAATAAAGTTTTGTGTGTGTTGTCCAGTAACTACTGCAAAGAAAATACTTGACGTCTCTACATTGGTAGATCGATAGCGAGCTACAAAACGGTGATTCACACTTTGCTGCAAGTCAGGGTTTCCTACTTGTAATTGGATTGGGTTACTGTTGTCAATTACGTTTTGTAGTTGCTCTACTGTGGGAGCAGTGGTGTTGGTACGATAAAATATTCGCAGATTTTTGCTTTTACTAAAACGATGAGAATACATCGCCATTGGCAAAATATTGACAAAGTTCTTTCTAATCTCAAAATCACCAGGTAAGGTCTGACGGCTGGTTAGCTCCGCATTTTGATAAGTAACTCTAATCATAATACGTCTACGCTTAGGGCGAGTCATAAAACCTACAGTAGCTTGATGCGCAAAGTAGTTGTTATCGTTAGCGTTTGAAAGCGTATTATTCAATTGGTTGTACTCCTGATCAACTTCTGAAAAGTCAAAAGTTCTCTTATCAGAATTACCAAACTCAGTTTGTATACCATAGGTAAACATCATCATACTACGGAAAGATACTGGCTCGGTGTAGGTAGCATTTACCTGAATGTTTTGGGTGTTTACCAACAGATCTGAAAACTGATTGAGGCTAGCATCGTCTATCCCGTTCTCTATGATATCTGAATCCAGAAAACTTTCTCCCTGATTTTGGTTATAAGTATTGCGTACTCTAAGAGAAAGTGTTCTTCCTCGGGCCGCAAAACGGTGACGTACTAATAAGAAGTTGGTCAATTGTAAACCAGTGAGGTCAGAGCGGAAATCGTTGTTGAAACTATTGAATTCTAAACCATTTTGGGTAGTTCTTCCAAAATCGAGGCTACTTCCATTGTTTTGCTGGAAAGAAAATCTTGGAGACCAAACAAGCGAAGTACGACGGCTAAAATTGTATCGTACACGTGCATTCAAACGATGGTTCATATTAATGCTGTTTGAGGTGCTGTTTTCGTCGTACAGCTGACCTTCGGTACGTCCCAATAAATATTCTTCGTTGGTTAATTGCTGGGCCAGGTTATCGCCTCTATTAAAGAAGTAATTGGCCGAGATATCCAGTTTCTTATTGAATAAATTGTCTACGTAATTGGTTCCAAAGGCGTGAGTTTGTACAATACCATCTTGTTGGTTTACCAAAAAGTCGTTTACTCCTCCTCCTCTACGGCCACGACGACGGCCTCTACGGCCTCCTCCAGCACTGGCTACTCCTACTAAATCTTCAGAAGCAAAGTTTTGCTGGTTGATATTGTTAGACTGCCCAATAAGCGTAATTCGGGTATCATCTCGGAACAAATTGTAGTTTGCTCCTGCTTCGTAGCGGCCGTTCTGACTTTTATCCTGGCCTCCGCCTGCATATAATCTCCCAAAAGAACCTTTGCGCATATTTACCTTGGTCACAAAGTTGATCGTTTTGGTAGTGTTGCCATCATCAAAGCCAGTGAAGCGAGATTGTTCGCTTTGTTGGTCAAATACTTGGATTTTAGAAATAATTTCGGCGGGAAGGTTTTGCATAGCAGCACGTGGATCATTGCCAAAAAACGGTTTACCATCTACCAATACTTGCTGTACATTTTCGCCTCCTACTTTTACCTGTCCATTTTCCACACTTACTCCTGGTAATTTTTTCACCAAATCTTGCGCATTTGCATCTGGATTGGTTTTGTAGGCCAAAGCATTAAACTGAGCCGAGTCTCCTTTTATTTCAACGGGGGGAACTTTGCCCGTCACTTGAATTTCTTTGAGTCGTTTGGAATCTACCTGAAGCAATAGGGTACCTACATTGATAGGTTGAGTGCCCACTGTAATGTTTTGGGCAAAGGTTTTATAACCAATAAATGAAATTCTTAAAACATAGTTTCCGGGCTTTACATTCTTAAACACAAAACCTCCCTGGTTATTGGTTACTTCTCCCTTACCAGTAGTGGCCTTAGGTTTGGCCAGTATTACGGTAGCTCCAGGCAAGGCCTCGGTTTTGCCTTTTTCTTGTACTTTCCCTCGTACTTCTACTCCCGATTGGGCTTGTGCCTGATACACAGCTGTAAGGAGAAATATCAGGATAAATTGAGTAAAATAATTTTTCATTGAATATATGATTAATTTTTTCTTACAAGTCTATTTTATAGTCCTATTTGTAGTGTAGACTCGGTGTTTAGACCACCACTATTTAAGATTTATTCCCACCTAGTATCATTATCTTGTTAAGGAAGTGTTAAAACACTATCCTCTGCTCGAATATCATCTCTAAACACGATCAAACATTGTTATGAATTATACCAATAAAATCAATTGAATGAGCTTTTGTTTAAGCTGAGCATTGTGATCAATGGTGTAGAACCACACCAGAACATTTACCAAAACGCCCCATATCTTAATAAATCCTGAACAAGCACTCAATACCTGCCTGATTTTTGTAAAGTCTTGGATTTATGAAGGTTCAGCGCCTCTAACCTGAGGCAATCACGCTGTATATCAAGGTGTTTCACCTCTTGTTACCAACAAAATTCAACTCGTATGGATCAGATAAATGCGTACATTAATCAAATCGTTCAATTAGCTTTAGCTTACCTCCCCAAATTATTGTTGGCTACTATCTTATTGGTTGTAGGATGGTGGCTTACCAAACAAGCCCAAAAACTATTGATGAAGGCGCTAAACAAATCAGGCGCTATCAATGCCGAGGTTAAAACCTTTCTTAATTCTTTGGTAGGTATTGGGTTAAAGATTCTATTACTGACCAGTGCTGCAGGGATTGTGGGCATTCAAACTACTTCGTTGGTGGGAATTATTGCTGCTATGGGATTTGCCATTGGTCTTTCATTACAAGGAAATTTAAGCAATTTTGCTGCGGGGATATTGATTATGTTTTTTCGTCCCTTTAAGGTGGGTGATGAGGTAAAAATCAAGGGTTTTCGGGCCATTGTCAAAGAAATTCAGATTTTTTATACCGTACTCAAAAATTTTGACCAAACCGAGGTAACTATTCCCAATAATGTACTTATGACTAGTCCGATTCATAATTTATCGGCGGATAAAGTGCGTAGTATTGAAATGGATCTTCATGTGCCTTTTCACGAAGATATAGATAAGGTGATTCAGATTCTTAAGGATGCAGCATATGCCATCCCGGAAGTTATTCAAGAAGAAGATCCTTTTGTATGGATTACTGAATTTGGCTCTCATACTATGCAAGTAAAGGTGTTTATCAAAACACATAAAAATGACTTTTGGAGCACCAACTTCAAGGTAACTAAAGCCGTAATGCACACTTTTGCCGAGCACAAAATCAAGGTGGCTTATCCTGAAGGGGTTTCTTTTGGTGAATTTGGTAGTGATGCCAACATCTTTCCCAAAGGAGGACGATATCAAGGTGGGCAAATGATGTAAACTTTGTTCTACTGAATAAACCCTTTTTTGTATATTCATTCAGATAAGTAAGTATGTGCTGGAACAAAAATAATTTAGTATCTAAAAACTCTCTCAAGGCTTGGTCTCCCTTCGGTAAGACCAAGCAAAATGTGGGTATTTGAAAAATTTGGTGTAGTCATAGAAACGTAAACAAACTTAGTTTACAAAAGACTAAACCTGATAGCTCAACTCGACTACCAAACCTTTTGTAGTATTTTGAATCTCAACCCATTTTACTTGATTAGATAGGCTGTGTAGCTGGGCTAGATGATCTTCATCTAATTTACTAAACCGAGCAATCATACAAAAAGCTTCTATAAGTTTAATTGAAGGATATAAAAATCGTAGTCCAAACTTAAGTGCCTTTTTTTCTCTCAACCATAATGAAATTACTAGTTGTCGAGCATTATATGTCTGTAAAACTTTGGGCAATAAAAAAGGAAAATCGGGTACATTGAATAAATCGGCTAAATACAATGCTTTACGCAACTGGTTGTTAATATTTTGAGTAGGGTCTATCATTAAATCTATTTGTTGGATGGTGTCATCTAACAAAGACTCTCCATACCCAAGACAAGTAGCATCTACAAACAAATTGGCCCAACGGGTCAATATTTTTTGACTAAGATCGTCTTTCTCTAATAATTGATATAAGCGATCAAATGAAACTTGACCGGGTAAATACCATCCAGCATTTACTCCTAAGGTATTGAGTTCTATCCAGGAACCTATTTTGTTGGATTGGCAATTCAGCTGTATTTTCTCAAGTCTTTGTAAGATATGCTTATCAACCTGCAGGTTATCCTTATAGTAGGAGGCGTGTTTTTTTAGAAGCGTTTTAGCGTTGCCCATCTGATGCATAGTTAGCCGCTCACCATTATGAGTACTCCATATTTCAAAGCTTTGCGCCTGGCTAAAACTCGGCAAATGTACCTGTTGATGCCACTCATTTATAAAATTGACATTGAGGTCATTTGCCAAAGGACTATTGTGCAATGCCGATAATATTTTTTGAGATGTGTCTACAGTTTGGTTAATGGTATTCATAGGGTAGATCATATTTGTAGCTAGATATTGAAATAGTTTTAGTAATTAGAACCTATAAATGAGGTTGTCATTTCTTAGCTACAAGGTAGAGTACTTAAAATTAAGGAAAAGAGAAAAAGGACGAGTATATCCTATAAGATGATAGATGAGTCTAAAATGATGACGAGTGATTCTATTTCTTAAAGGAAATAAGCATTAGGGTAAGCAAATGGTGTAGTATTTTCTCCATCGGACAGGCATTGAGACGTATAATTAGGCAAATAACCATCTCAAAAATTCATGAAGCTATTCTCTTTTTGCCTGATTTACCTCAGTGTATACCTTGCTATTGGTCAAACTACTACTATCAAAGTAAATAACCCTGATACCAGAAAATATACCCTTGTAGGAGAAAAAATGGTGCTTTATGCCTCGTTATCTCCTACCAAAGGGCACTACATTATACGAGCGCTAGTGAATGGCAAACAAGTATACAAACTAAACTCTCGGCAACCTAAAACCCAGTTTGAGTTTTATCCAACCACCTCGAAAGTGGGTAAACACGCTGTTATACTCGAAGTAACTTATATGGCTATGGGTAGCATGAAAAACCTCAAGCACTCTTATACTTATGAGGTAAAAGCACCAAACAAAAATTTATTTCGTCGCTTTTTTATAAATTATCCCAACGAAATACCCGTCTATCACGATGCCAGAGGAAGACCAATCAAAGTACAGTTTAAGGGGGATACTAGCCAAGTAAAGATTTATCAGGGAGTGCGCAAAATTTACGTGGTACCTTCACAATCCAAAGCCCAGGTATTGGCTGTGTATTACAAAGGGAGAAAAATTGATCAGATCAAATTTCAGGCAATGCAATTGCCTGCTCCACGTATACAACTACTGCACGCCAAGGATAGTACCAAATGCAGAAGAGATTGTTCATCAGAAGTTTTGGTCAATCTCAATGAATTGTCTCTTGCTTTCTATTTACTTTCTGGCGCTTCAAGAAAACTTTTAATCAAAGAAATCGAGATCACTCACCAGAACTCAAAACCTCGGAGCATTTATGGTGGGAGTTCTCTGAGGATACATAACAATCGCTATATATTAACCAATGTGACAGGTAAGTCTATTAAGAGCGAAACATTTACGGAACAAAATGGTAATAGGGTTAAAATCAAAGAGCAAATGATGCCAGCGTGTCAGAGTGGCGATTTGGTCACAGTCAAAGCCACAAAAGCTTCTCAGCTATTTACCTTTCAACCTCTTCGTTCCAAAAAGAAGAAAATCATTGAAATACCTTTGTCAAATATTGACTGGTTACAATACCGAGTAAAATAATACCATCAAAAAAGCCACCCCAAATAGAGGTGGCTTCATTATTTTTTATAAAATAATGGCATTGAATTATCTAAAAGCTTGAATACCAGTAATGTCGTGACCTAGAATCAACAAGTGAATATCGTGGGTACCTTCGTAGGTTACCACTGACTCAAGGTTCATCATGTGACGCATGATAGAATATTCCTGAGTAATCCCCATTCCACCCAAAGTTTGACGGGCCTCACGGGCAATATTCATCGCGATCTCGATGTTGTTACGCTTGGCCAATGAAATCTGAGCAGTAGTGGCTTTACCCTCGTTTTTCAAAACACCCAATCTCCAACTTACCAATTGTGCCTTGGTAATTTCGGTCAGCATTTCAGCTAATTTTTTCTGGATTAACTGGAAACCTCCAATCGGACGACCAAATTGCTTACGCTCTAAGGCATAACGACGCGCCGTATCGTAACAGTCCATGGCTACTCCAATGGCTCCCCATGAAATACCATAACGAGCTGAGTCTAAGCAGTTCAAAGGCCCACGCAAGCCGCTTACATTAGGCAATACGTTTTCTTTTGGAATCTTTACGTCATTGAATACCAATTCTCCAGTTACGCTGGCACGAAGCGACCATTTGTTATGGATAGTTGGGGTAGTGAAGCCTTCCATTCCACGCTCTACAATCACTCCCTGGATACGACCTTCGTCGTTTTTGGCCCATACTACCGCTACATCGGCTTTTGGAGAGTTGGTGATCCACATTTTGGCGCCGTTCAAAAGATAATAGTCTCCTTTGTCTTCCAAGCGAGTTTCCATTCCTCCTGGGTTAGAACCGTGATTTGGCTCAGTAAGTCCAAAACAACCTAGGTATTCGCCAGAAGCCAATTTTGGTAAAAATTTGCGTTTTTGCTCCTCAGAACCAAATTTATAGATAGGGAACATCACCAAAGACCCTTGTACCGATACCGTAGAACGCATACCTGAATCGCCACGCTCGATTTCTTGCATCATCAAGCCATAAGCGATGTAGTCTAAGCCCCCGTTGGGGTTGTATTCGGTAGGAATGGTAGGACCAAACAAACCTAATTTACCAAACTCGGGTACTAAATATTCTGGAAAAATATTGCGTTCTGCGCAGTCTTCTATGATGGGAGAAACTTCTTTCTTTACAAAGTCGCGTACACTATTGCGAATTAATATATGTTCTTCGGTTAATAAATCGTCAATACCATAAAAATCAGGTGACTCAAACAAATCTTGTTTGGTCGATCTTTTAATATCAGTATCTGTGAGGGTCTGATTCATAACTAATGAGTTTTTGTTGTGCGGACAAAATTAAGAAAACTTAAGCTCCTAAACTTTATTTAGTAGAGGATTTTCCTTGAGAATTCATATACCTAACATTTTTGTGATTCGCTTTTGTTTATCTCGCTTATCCAAATAGTGTCCCAAAGAAAGTTATAATTGTATATCCCAACGCCAAACTACCAAAGATATTAAAGGCCAATGTGCTATTAACAAATATAAAAATAGAGGTGATGATCAGAAATAACGATAACCCTATGAGCATCATTCCCCAATCAAACCACAGCTCTGAAGAATTTACCTGTATATCATTCTCTCCCTTTTTTATTGTTCTCTTTGTATCAATGGTCAATACAATGGCAATAATCAAGTGAAGCAATAGATTAATACCTAAAATTAAGAAGGGCATTACATTAAGGCGTAATAAAAAAGCGATTCCGAAAAAAAATAATGTAAAGATTAAGCCTGTTATTGTTAAACCAAAATCCTTGCTTCTACTACTCCGCTTTCTTTGAGGATGAAAAACAGTTTTCTTCTTGTTGGCTTTTTCCTTCCATTTTCTCTCAACGCTTTGGCTAATCTTTGAAGAAGTTGTTTTTGTCTTCCTTGCACCAAGAAGTTTGTTTCCAGTTTCAGCTTGCGCCTCTTGACGAGAAGTATCAACAGGAGTTGGTGCATGGTTTAAAGGAGACCATATGTATAAAACAAGTAATAAGGTTTTCATGGGCTTTTAGATAACTAGCAGAACATTCTAAATACACATTATGCAAAAGAAAGGCTGTTAGTCGTAAAACCCTTGGACATATCTTGCAAAAGGCAGGCAATATCGTTCAAAATGTTTTGTAGGGAGTTTAGTTGTTTAAGAAGGCAATGATAGCTCCCACGAAAGCCACTCCTCCAAGTACAATCAATAATACCCAGCCGTTTGATAAAATGATGATAGAGCTAAGTATTAATACCAGAAGGGATAAAACAGCAACGGCCACCAACGCACAACCAGTGGCTGCTTGTGCAGCAGCATTTGCCACACCAGCTACTATAGCTCCTATGGCGTTTCGCGCATATCTGATACGAGGAGGCTTGATAGAGCCAGACAAAAATAAGAAGGCCAATAAGACGCCTATAAAATTTAAAACTAATAATGTACCTAAAGTAGGTGTTCCAACCAATGCCCACCAACCCAATGCAACCCAGGTAAGGGCTATTGTGAATGTTGCAGCAATACCAGAGTCACCATCATCGGCAGGTCGGAAGTATGTTTGGCTAGTATTTGTCTTTTGTCTCTTTTTTAGGGCGTGCTTTTCAATTTGTAGAGAGTTATTGTCTCTATAAACTCTACCTGTTTCGGCCTGGGCTTCGTACCGACTGGTATCTTTTACCGTAGGAATCTCCCAGATAAATAGGGCTAGAAAACAGTATATAAAATAGGTTTTCATTAGTTATTATAAGCTATCGCGAAGCAATACAAAAAACTGTTTGAGTTCCTTAAGCTTTTCTACGTTCTCGAGCTTTGCCTTAACTTGCGCTACTTCTTTGTCTATCACACTTTTGGCTTTGGCAAAAGTAACCCCTTCTTGCTGAGAAAAAGTGTTGATTTGCATCAGATAAGTAACTTCGGCTTGATTGAAGGTTTTGAAACCTGTATCCTGCACTTTGATATTGCACTCAAGCAGCCAAAAACGCACCAGGTAATCACTCACTTGCATCAATTGCGCAACTTCTGCGATAGTATATATGCGGTTTTCTATTTCAGGTACTTTTGGAATCATATGAATCTCTACTCAGTCAGGTTATCTCTCAAATGCTCTAAAAAGCCTTTGATCTCTTTGAGGCTTTCCAATGCCTTCATTTTTTGGCGAATTTCAGCTACGTCCGCCTTTTGGCGAATGCTCTCTTTGGCACCTTCCAAGGTATGTCCTTTGGTTTTTACCAGATAATAAATCAGCTTTAAATCTTCAATATCTTTCTGAGAAAAACGGCGTTCACCTTTTTTATTCTTTTCGGGTTGTAAGATATCAAATTCTGACTCCCAAAATCTAATCAAGGAAGCGTTTACTCCCAGCATTTTGGCCACTTCTGAGATACTAAAAAATTTTTTCTTAATGTCCTTCGATTGATCCATACCACACAGTTAATTCAAATTTATTCGGTTGTTTTCTTTGTATTTTTGTTGTTCTTATTGGGCAGTTCATTTATTTCAAAAATAGCAATTAGTAAAGTAATACGCTCAAATATAAATAAAGAAGTAATCACTAGCGAAAGCAGAAGCATAGTGAAGCCCTAAATTAATCCCAAAGATAAGGGATAACATCACATTGAAACGAATCATAATGACCAATCCGAAAAAAAGAAGTGTCAAGATATCACTGAACACTGGGGCAGATGCTCCAGGAAAAAAATGATCAGGAAATAAAGAACAAGGTTTTTATATCAGTTTAGGTTTGCAATAATTAATCTCATTTTTTGGCTCTTACTTACTTCCAATATTTAAACTGGCTCAGGTTGGGTAGTCGAGGCTTTTTTCGGCGACGTTCGTAGCGATAGATTGTTTGCCCCAGTCGGCCCAAAAAGGGAAACCCATCGGTCAGGTACTCAAACTTGTAGTCCAATACTTGATTTTTGTTGGTATAAATCAGGGCGGATAGGAAAAACTCCACTCCATTCTTATAATCTACAATATATGCTGAATCTACTAAATAACCTGCCCACCAACCTACTATATTAAATATGCGAATGTGTGGATAAGGGCGTATATTTTTTCGCCCATAAAACAGGTATTTTTTCCAGGTATCGTACTTTTTTTGGGGCTTGTAGCTAGTCATTACCCCTTCACGTGGGTAACTACCCAAGGCTTTTTGCAAAAACCGATAATCTTGCCAGGATAGGTCAAACCGATAAGGAGCAGGTACGGCCTCAGGAAACATAACCGACTTCATGATCTGATGTAAATCGCTCAATGATAAATAGTTGCTATAAGTAACATCTAATGGGCGACGCACCAATCGTCCTTTTTTTAAATAGCCTCGCCCCTGCTTTACCTTTCCCAGAGGAAAACGAAAAGGAAAAGGATCATAACGAGCAGGTTGGTAATGAATGGGCTCTAGTTGGTTATTATAAAACACCACTGCATTGGTATGGCGGTTGGTCACACTATCACACTCATCATCAAAGCGGCGCAGGATGCGCATGTTTGGATAGCCTCGTTGGGCCAGTCGTTGTTGCATATATTGGGAGCCCAAGTATTCAAACACCCGACTATAAGCATCGTTATCGCTGACCAACATCATGCGTTCTACATAGCGAGCCAAACAGGGATATTGAGGATCGTTGGGTTTGTTGCCTGCTACGTTTTTCTGGCATTTATAAGTGGCCTGGGTACCCATGCGGGTATATTTATCCACTCCCAACAAATTCGCCTGATGCATTTTCTCTAAGGCCAACAACGACAAAGGCAACTTGACGGCACTGGCTGGATTAAAGTAGGCCTGTGGGTTTACTCGATAAGTAAAATCCTTGTAAATGGGCTTATTATTTTTATCACGGTTAATTTGGGTATACAGAATTTGCACCTCATAGCGAGCTGGGTTTCTTAGCACTTTGCCAAACCAAGCTGGGTTGGCTTTCATGAGGCTTTCTATAAGATTGGGTTGTGCCTGAGTTGCTTGTCCCACACTCAGGATTCCTATCAGGAGTAATACACTTATTCTTTTTTTCATGTCTTTGTTAAAACCTAATGATATGGCTCTTCTCTAATCCACTTTTTTAATCTTAATGGGTGGTGATTGATAATCTTTGGGCAAATATTCGGGAGGATTGGTTTGTTGGCCTCCATCGCGCACCGCTCGGTAATGAGGGGATAAAATTTCTACTCCTGCTTCGTTGAATTTATCTTGAATGTGTTGGTGCATTTCAGAATAGGCCTCAGGTATTTTGGTAGTATCACTGATATAAGCATTTACCTCGTAACTCACATAAAAATCGTCTAAACTGGTTTGTAAAATAAAAGGCTTAGGATCTTGCAAAATATACTGGGTGTCGTCTGCAGCATCAATCAATATTTCGTGCACTTGCCGCCAGGGCACATCGTAGCCAATCGTAACCGTAGAGTGAATAAGGTATTGTTTGGAAGAGGTAAAGTTGATCGTGTGTCCACCCAAAATACTTGAATTGGGAATGGTGATTTCTTCGTTCTTAATAGTCAAAATACGTGTTACGAGCAGGTTTTTCTCAATCACATCCCCCACAACTTCACCAATTTTTACCCGATCATTCAATTGAAAGGGGCGCATATAAGTAATAACTAAACCTGCAACAATGTTGGAAATGGCAGAAGAAGAACCCAGCGAAAACAAGACTCCAAAAAACACTGATACCCCTCGGAAAGCGGCCGAGTCGGAACCTGGTAAATGTGGGAAAATGAGTACAAACATAAACCCATATACCACAGTGCGCACGATGTTGAAAGTAGGTGCTGCCCAATCAGCATAAAAACCATTGATCACGAGCTTGCCTTCGGTAATTTCATTGGAAAAATAATGCAGTAGTTTGAGGAAATAACGGGTGCAGATAACAATAATGGCAATTTCGAACAAGTGAGGAATATAATTGACAATGCTATTGAAGGCTCTTTGTAAAGGATTGAGAATATAACTTAACAAAGTATCGGCAATGCCTTTGGTGGCAGGGAAAATGCTAAATATCAGCGGCAAAGTAAGGTAAAGAACCATCAACAACGTGATGAGGCGAACGGTTTTAACCACGAAAAAAGCCAACAATAACTGTCGATGAGGGGCCAGTAGTTCATAGCTTCTTACTTTGATGCCCTTAAACAAACGTTCACGATTGGCATATAGCTTCTTGAGCACAAACTTAAATAAAATATTGAGCAAGCGATAGAGCACATATACAAACACTAAGATCAAAACCACCCAGCCAATTTCGGTCAACCAGGTACGCACGGTGTGTTTTTTACGAGCCGATAGAATTTTGGGTCTTAGGGTATTCAGGTATTTTTGGGCCAACACACTACCACTCATGTCTTGTACCTGGGCCTCTTTGGGCAAAATACTGATCAAGATGCGGTTTTTATAGGCAATGTTCCACACTTGCTCACGCTGAAAAACTCGTAGTGAATCAGATTTATAGGTAAACATTTTTACCAATTCCATCAAGCGTCCCTCAATATTAGAGGCTCGATCTTCGGAGGAATAAGGGCCCAAATTGGCATAAGTATAAAACAAGGTGTCGCCTTCTAAAACCACTGGGCGGGCATTGGCCTTAAGATAGTTCAGATCGGCTTGTCGAGTAAGTGTATCGGCAATGGCTTTTAAAGAATCTGACTTGGCCTGAAGCTGTTCTCTTTCCTGTTTGTTACCTGATTCTATACTTGCTTTGTTTAAAGAATCAGCCACTTGCTTGAGTGAATCTATTTCAGCTTGCATTTGCTGTTTTATAGAATCGGCCCTGGCTCTTTTTCTTTGTATGAGCGAATCCTCTACTACTTTGGTTACCGAATCAGCTACTAAACTATCGGCAGAAACCTGTTGGCCTAATGATGCACCTATAGAGGTTACCCAAAGTAGGCAGATTACTAGTATTTTTTTTATCATAATTCGCTCATTTAGAAAGGTTAGCAATCGCACAAAGCAAGTGGCAATATCAAATGCATTTACTCAAACAAAGATTTCTCTCGAGCAAGCATCAAGTTAGAGGTTCCCTCTTTAAACTGATACCCAATACCAAAAGGCAATGGTTTTACTTTTTCACCACTTAGAGGCTCGAAGGCAGACTTTAGTTCAGGCTGAAAATAATTAGCAAATAAAGCAATGGGGCCAGCATAAGTACCATAAAAAGTAATTCGCCACTTATTGTCTTCTATGAGATACTTAGAAGGAATTCCCGAATCGTCTTGCAAAAGATAGGTAGTTTTTTTCAGAATGGTTCGTCGTAAAATGCTAAAATAAGGTTTGTATAGAAGATAGGAGGCTGACTTTAAAAAAGTAGCATTGATGCTTAAATTATTGATGTAGTTGAGTAAATCTTCGCGCTGTAACAAACCAGGCATACCATCATATTCTCTATCGGCCAGATTGGTACTGAAGTAATACAGTTCTCGCTTGGTATCGTCGCCTTTTGCCTGATACATCAATTTGGTGCCATAATAAGTAGTATCCTGATCAGGATTGCTTACTTTAATTTCGCTGGCACTCACTACACTTCCGTTTTTGGTAAGTGCTACTTTTTCATATCCCAATACCTTGTGATTGGTTCGGGCCATAAAAAACAATATCACTGGCAAAGTGCCATTCAAACGCTTGTCGGCATGACCACTGAAGGTATATTGCATTTCTTTGGTTTTGAAAAAACTAAAATTCAGCACACTATTCAACGACGCAATCAGGTTGTTTAAATAATTTTGAGGCTTATTCTTGGCAATTTCATCTACATTGGGCAATGAACCAATAGGCTCTAGTCCCATCATCACGGTTTGCTCAGCTTTTGGAAAAAATGCTGAGGCATGTAAAAAATCTGGCCCACTAAATGGGTAAAACAGTGTTCCGCCTTTCTTATTGGGTTTTCTAAGCTCTTGTTTTTGCCAATCAATCATCAACGGCAGTTTTTCGTCTGCGATCTTCTTCCAAAGTGCATTAGTATATTGAGCATAAGTTTGCCAGGCTTTGTCTGATTCGTACTGCGCGTATTTACTGCCAGGTTCGCCCTTGAGACCTGCAATATAACGAGCCAAATCGTTGTAAGTGCGGGGGTCAACTTTGGGTTGTTTTGATTTGTTGTTATTGCTTGTGTTGGCCTGAGCAGTTTGGGTACTGTCTTCTTGGTTATTGTTGTTTTTGCTGCCTCCACAGCTACCCAGAAAAATTAATGTGATAATCAGTGAAAAGTAAACGTAAAGCTTTTGCATAAATTAAGGGGTTTGCTTGAATTCTGCAGTCAAATTAAAAATTTGCCCCTAAAAATGAAAGAAAGTGAAAAATGGGTTAGAAAGTAAGCCCAAAAACAACCTTATTCGAACAAAAAATGACCAACTACAAGTATATAAAACTTGTAGTTGGTCACTTTGGAATATATATAGTTTGGATAAAGTTACTTCACTCGGTACCAGTATTGTGTACGGCCTAAGTAACGGCTTCCAATGTATCCTCTTACTTTTAGCTTATCAGCACCTTTTAGCTCTATGTAGCACTTGTAAGATTTCCCCTTGTTAGGGTCAAATATCTTACCACCACTATATTGATCATCATCTTTGGTCAAGCCAGCCATCATAACCATATTAATCATAGGATCTCCCTTTTTACCAAAAAGACCTTGTCTTTTTTCAGGGCATTTGTCACATTTGGCGTTTTGCTTCGTAGGATCAAGAATCTTTACGATGCGACCAAACACTACGCCTTTGCTATTTTTCCAAATTTTTACGTGAGAACGAGCTTTACCCGTTTCATCATCTATAGTTTTCCAGATACCCACTACATCTTGAGAAAACGCCTGGGTGCTCATAAATAAAAGAGCCGCTGCTAGAAATGTTATGCTCCGTTTCATGTTGTTTTTGGATTTCATATCGTTTCTGGGTTTTATGAATGTTTTGAACAAGTTTGGAAACTGAACTATCAGTCAGTTTTTAACCAGTCCGTCATTTATCAATGCAATAACGCACCCGAAGGTGTTTTATGCAAGAATAATTATAATTTTTACTTACTTTTTACAAAACTCTAGAAAATAGTCAATTGTTTTTCAACAAAACAATTGACCTATTCTTTATTTTAAGAGTAACTCCAAATTATTTTTTGTTCAACTTCAAAATCTTAAATTCCATACGTCGGTTTTTGGCTCTGCCCTCTTCAGTATCATTACTTGCTGCAGGTTTGGTATCGCCATAACCTTTGTACACCAGGCGTGATGCATCAATGCCATGTTCTACTAAATAATCTCGTACCGAGTGTGCTCTTTGTAGTGATAGTTCTTTATTTCGAGCTTTATCTCCGATGTTGTCGGTATGCCCGGAAACCTCTCCGTTAATTTCAGGGTTTTCTTTCAGAAATTTCACCAGATTATCCAGTTCTACTTTTGACTTGTCCAGCAATGCATATTTATTGTATTCAAAAAACACATTGTTAATGGTAAAGACCACCCCAGCACCAATAGGTTCTAATCCAATATTTATTTCCAACGGCTTTTCATCTTTACCCTTGGCATAATTAAAGGTCATACTTTTAAAAGCATAGCCTTGTCTTTTAACTTCCAGTGCATATTCGGCTCCGTTGTTCAATACAATCAGGTAAGAGCCATTCTTAGCATCAGATTTTACCGAAGTTTGTAACTGACGAGTATTTACATCTACCAACTCAATAGCAGCTTCAAGCTTTTGCTTGGTTTTCATATCATATACATACCCTCGTACATAATTACTGGTGATTTTGGGTTTAATTTCTTCAGGCATATCAAATGACGCCAATAAACTGGTAGCAATTCGGCCATTCACCATTTCTTCCTGCGTATAAAACCCTTTTTTACCATCAGTAGTAATAAATAATCCTACTTGATCACGATGGTCATTTACTGGATATCCCAGGTTTTTTGCCTTTTCCTTAGTTAATGAAAATAAATCAACCGAAAATAAGTCTTTGCCACCATATCCCTGGTGACCATCTGAACTAAAATAAAGGGTGCGTCCATTTACGTGAATAAAAGGAGATACTTCATCTCCTGGTGTATTGACTCTTTCGCCCAGGTTTTTGGCAGGCATCCATTTTCCATCAGCCCCTCTTTTACTCATCCAAATATCCAGACCACCTTTGCCTCCTCCCCTACGTGAAGCAAAATATAAAGTGTTGCCATCAGCTGAAAGTGAAGGCTGAGACTCCCATGAACGTGAATTTACATTAGGCCCCAGGTTTTTGGGTTCACTCCACTTATCTCCTACTTTTACTGAAATAAACAGATCACAACCGCCAATCACTCCCCTACTTACTCGGCCTCGGCGATTGTCACAGACAGTATATACCAGTACTTTACCATCAGCCGAAATGCTACAGGTACCTTCATTATCGGCAGTATTGATATTTTCGGCAATAGATGCGGGGGTTGACCACTGTCCATTCTTTTTATAACTTATAAACATACTTTCATCGGGTGCTACACGACGAGAAGGAGGATTTTTAACTCCCGTAAAAATCATTGTATTTTGGTCGGCAGTAAGCACTGGAAAGTATTGAAAATACAGTGTGTTTAAAGGTTTTGGCAACTGGGTAGGCTTGAATGGTAAAGGGTTTTTCATTCCATTGATTGCATAATCACAGGTTTTGATAATGCGTTCGGCTCTGAAATTGACCTTAGGAGAGTTAATGCGGGCATCCAGATATCTGCGGGCAGAATTTCTTGCTTTGTTATACTTACCGTCTTTCAAATACTGTTCTCCCAATACTACATTCAAATGTATATATCGCTTATTGGAAGGATCAGCCATCAGTATTTGTTGATAGTGTCCGATTACTTTTTTACCAGCGCCAGGCTCATTAAAAAAAATTCGAGTATAAAGAGATGCCAATTGATAATGTGCTTCCAGAAACTTATTATCTTTTTTTACTGCTTTTTCTAAATACGCTATTCCTTCATCATACCTTCTTTTTCTCAAATATTCCCGGGCCTTTTGGTAATACTTGATTGCTTTTTTGTTTTTGGTGGAGTATTGTGCTTGAGTAGGCTGAGCAGTCAATAGCAAGCCTGCTATTAGTAATAAAAAAAACAGCCAAAATTGATTTTGATACTTCATCTATGATTGGTTTTATAATTATCAATTATGAATGATTGATGATTCATTGTAAGCCTTGGTCTTATCTAAAAGACACAACCTCTATGTTCTTACGACTTGGGGCCTTGAATCGTATAACCAAAGCTCTATAAAAGTAAAAGGTTTTATGATAACCACCATAAAACCTTCAAAATTCATTTTACTCGTCAACTATTGTATTAGCTGTATATTTTATTTTGAGCCGCTAATAAGGTGTTTTGTAGCAGCGAAGTTACCGTCATGGGTCCTACTCCACCAGGTACTGGTGTGATGTAGCTGCATTTTTCAGCAACTTCATCAAATTTAACATCGCCTGCCAAACGAAAACCTTTCTTTTTGGTAGCATCAGGTACTCGAGTTGTTCCTACATCAATCACTACTGCACCTTCTTTGACCATATTGGCTTTTACAAATTCAGGTATCCCCATAGCAGCTACCAGTATATCGGCCTGTTGGGTAAATTGCTCTACATTAGGCGTACGGCTATGACAAACCGTAACAGTACAGTTACCTACATTTGATTTTTGAGAAAGTAAAATACTCAAAGGGCGCCCTACCAACTGGCTTCTACCCAGCACCACACAATGTTTACCTGAGGTCTCAATTTTGTAACGCTCCAATAGGGTAAGGATTCCCATAGGGGTGGCCGAAATGTAAGCAGGGAGGTTTTTGGCTACTCTACCAATATTTACAGGATGCAAGCCATCTACATCTTTGGCGGGAGCAATATGCTCTACTACTTTGGTTTCGCTAATGTGTTTGGGTACTGGAAATTGCACAATAAAGCCATCAATTTCAGGATTTTGATTCAAGTCTTCTACTACTTTCAATAACTCTGCTTCAGTAATTGTGTCCTCGTAACGCAACAAAGTAGATTCAAATCCTACTCTTTCACACGCTTTTACTTTATGCCCTACATAGGTTTCACTCGCGCCATCGTTGCCTACCAATACTGCAGCCAGGTGAGGTGCTCGGCCTCCATTGGCTTTTATCTGGGCTACTTCCTGGGCTATTTCTTGTTGAATGTCAAGGGCAGCTTGTTTACCGTCAATTTTAATCATCAATGTACTCTGTTTTATACTTCCGTGGAATGATACTCATCTATTGAACAAAGATGCCACAATTTATCCATTTTACATAAACTTAATTTTCCAGGTCGTGCTTAGATTTATTAGATGATGTTTCACCAATATTCATTTTAAGCAGTAATTCTTGTTAAATAAGCCATTTAGTCTATTTGACCTTACGCATAGAACATCCTTTTATCACTGGAAGATGCCTTTCTTGTTTGTCCATTGTATGAATGTTGATAACACTATGCGATAGTAAATTAACAGCATTGGGGTTCACTAGCTCAATTTCAACAATAGCGTCTTTGCATATCTTATCATCTTTGTTGTATATCAAATATCCATCAAAATAGACTTCGTTATTTTCGGGTAAGTCAAACTTCTTGTTGAGTTGTGATTGGCTAATAGTTTTGAATGTGTTTTTTAACTTGACTTTCAATAAACCATTTTTGGCTAAATCAGAGATGTACACATGGTGAGGGTCTGTAAATTTATAGGTAATTATTTCTAAATTTTTAATGTCTTTAGGATTAATTTTTTGCAACATTTTACAAGAACTCAATGCACCATTCATGAAAACAGTATAATCTTGAGTGAGTTTATGCTTGGGTAATCTCTTTACTTCAGATTGCGCTAATAAGCTATGAAACGATAGAATAGTAATGAATAAACTAAGTGTTTTCCTCATAATTAATTATCAAGATTTTTGATTACTAGAGGTAAGCTGGTTGAATTTCCCCATTTCGTTAGTGTATGCCTATGTAAGGTTCGTTTTTATAAACTTTCAAGCCTTTGATTTTACGTTTTATCTTGGCTTTATAAGATTGATTGCGATACAGGGTAGATTCCCCTAGATACAATTGCTCTAAATTACTAAGTTCAAACACATCGTCTGGTAGTTCCTTGATATTGCCATAGGTTAAACCTAAGTATTTTAGCTTTTTTAACCGGCCTATGCCGACTGGAACAGTATCAAACTGATACTCGCGAATACAGCAATAGTGTAGCTCGGTGCACGCATATAAAGCCTCGTTTAATTCTTGAAGTTGCGAATCGAGCAGGTAGAGGTGTTGCAATTTGGTTAAATGGCTAAAACTATCAGGAATCGAGTTGATCGTACCTGCAATGTAGAGCGTGATCAAGGGATGATTTTCTGGAATGTGGTGATTGTCATGAAGGATGGTTACGTTATCTAAATATACTTTTTGGAGTTGGGGCAAATGGCTTAAAAGCTTCTCTAGATAAACTGGATAAGTAGTGGTGCTGGAAAATCGTTTCAGGTCTAGTCTCTTAATAGATTTAGGTAAATGGTAAAGCACTTCAGGGTTTTGTAATGTTTCCATACTCCTCATCTCCAGTATCTCTAAATTCTTAAGCTTTTGAATAGCAGCATCAACTGTAACATAACGGCAACTTTCCAGGATCAGGGTTTTAAGGTGAGTCAACTGCCCAATTTCTTGCGGCAAATGCAGTGTATGGATATTATGAATTTCTAAGTGGGTAAGGTTTTGAAGGGCAAAAATATGGCTCGAAATATTTTTAACTCCATGACCTTTGTTGACTAGCTTTCTCAGTGATGATAAATGGGCTATCTCAGCAGGGAATTCTTCCAACCTCCAACAATCCAAATGCAATTCTTTTAAATTTTTAAGCGTGGTTACTGGCAAAGGAAGCGACTTTAGGTCGCTTATCTTTAGGTGCAAAACTTCCAGTGTTTGCAGATTTTCCAGTTCATCAGGAATTTCTTTTACATGTCGACAATCAATGATCAACTCTTTTACTTTGTCTGCTTTGAAGAGGTGTACAGGCAGTTTATTGAGATTATAATCATCAATGGTAATTTTTTCACATCCTTTATATTCATCCTCATCAGTACTGTCTTCTAAAGCAACAGCCTCTAGGGAACGACTGGTAATTTCAGCTTGGGGAAAAGCTTGCATCATTTGCCTAATGATAGATGTATCTTTGTCCAAAGTACTGTTTTGGGTGTACAACACTCGAATGTTTGGTAATTTGAAAAATGCCTCAGGCAATGAATCCAACTTGGTGTACTCGATATACAATTCTTCTAATTGCTTAAATTTACTTAAGTCTGGCACCGTAGCTAAACCATAATTCAAGTTGGTATTAAGCACTCGTAAGTGTTTCAATTGTAACAATTCCTCGGGCAATATATCTAAGTCATTGTCTTCTAAATCTAACACCTCTAGTGCCTCGTACTTTAATACAAAATCAGGCAGTTCAGTTAGTTGTTGATGGCGTAGGTGTACTTCTTTGATGCCTTTAATTTGGGCAAGATTGGCAGGAAAACCGTTTACCTGTTTGGAGTAATTCGATTCTCGCCAGGCATTTACCTGCTTCCGTCCATTTAAGTTCAAAACGCTGGTCGGAAACTCTACCTCGGTAGGCCAATGTTTCAGGAGCTCTATTTTTTTAGGTTGGCTCAGCTTTTCCCATTTATTGGCAAAGTTGGCCAAAGAGTTAATAGTTTTACCTCCCAAAATCGTGTAAACCTTCTCATATTTCTTTTGTACCTCTTTGGCCAGTACTGGGTCGTTTTTTAGCAAAGCCAAGGCCTCTCTTATTTGTTTTGCATCCCACGATTCTATTTTGGTCTGTACAGCATTCTTATCCACTTCTACTTTTACAGTTTTTTTAGGCGGTTTAGCTACCTTATTGGGCTTTTTTGCCTTAGAAGACAGTCTCAAGTCATTTTTATGAGTCAATGGCAAAAGGTCAAAAAGGGCTAACTTTCCACTTTTAAGTTTTATCACCAGGCGTTGGTCAATTATTTCTATGGTATTGATTTCTTCCTGGCCAAGAGGAGCCTTAAAAAAGAGTTCTTTACTGCTTAGGTCATATCCATAGAGCATTTGTTCTGCCTGATAGTAAATATCACCATTGGGTGCTCTACAAATCCTTTTTTTATTAGCGTGAGGAAAGGTCCAGGTTTCTTTTTTTCTCTTTTCTGGCACAAAAGAATGAGCCTGATCACTGGTATACTCTATATAATGCCAAGCCCCATCGTGGCGAAAAGGGCCAAAAGCGTATTCCATATCATTGGTTTGAATCAAGACTTTGGCTTTATGATGAGTCAAATCCCACTTTACTAAACCATAGCCATAATAAACAATGAGTAATTCGTCGTTGGTGAGACTTATCAAACGCTGAGGGTACACTTTGTCTATTCGGGGAAGTTTAGGCTTTTCCCACAATTCTTTGACTATTTTTTTACTTTTAAGGTCAAACAATACCAGTGGTGAATATATGCGGTCTATTTTCTTTCTTGGTTCTGCTCCTATGTCAAATAAAATTGAAGCATCCTCCTTATTTGTCATGTCTAATGGACGTCCTGGATAGGTAACAAAAAATACTTGACCTTCTCCCGCTTCAAAGTGCCCGTTAAACGTATACTTTAGATCCAAAACTTTTATTTCTTTGGTATTTAAATTTACCAAACGTGGACGGTACGATAAATCATACACAATCAATTCTTCCGAATTTACCCAACAACAATGTTTTAGGTCAATATCTGGTTTATCAATTGATATCTTATGTATCACCTCTTGAGCTTGTACATCTACCACGGCTAATTGCCCCCTACTACATAGTGCCACCAATGATTTATCGTGCGGGTTCACATCACTCACGTGCACTCCATCTGCAAATCCATCAAAACATTTTAAAGGCATTCCGTCTTTAGTCCACAGAATAGCTGTATGGTCAAAGCTTCCTGTAAGTAATAATTGTTGATCATACACCCACTTGTAATTCCAGATACTATCTTTGTGAGCTATTTTAGTCCTTTTATTAATAAAACTCGTTAATTCCCAAATACACACCTCCCCTGACTCATTCCCTGTATATAATATGCCCTCTTTTAAAAAGCTACTATACATTGGGGTGTTGTTAATACCACCCTCAGAAAACACCTGTTTTCCAGTGTTAATATCCCAACCATCAATAGAGGACGACACCGTAATCAACAAATCCTTTTCTTCCCAATAAACCGCCGAACGAATTTCGGTTGGTAAGGCAGGGCTTTGCCAGACAATTTCCCAGGTTTCTTCGTCCCATACTACTATTTCCTGAGCACAAGTACATACCCGTCCATTGTTTAACCACAGTATACAATCAATTGCTTCTTTATTACCTATTTCGCTATCGTTTGACCCTAAGGTGAGGTCGCCCATAAAGGCAATAAATGAAGGTTCTACTATTTTTTTCTTGAGCTGCTGTTGATCCAAATCCCATAGATACAATCCATAATCTACTGCGGCCGAAAGTAATAAAGGTTGCGTAGGATGCACAGCCAGGGCGTAAACCCATTGCTCATGTTCAGTCAAAGTAGTTACCTCCCGCCCTGTGTCCAACGACCATACCTTAATAGTACTATCTTTGGACACCGAAATAACCTGATTATCATTATAAAAAACAGCTTTGGAAATGTAATCCTCTTGGCGAAACCTAGCATCTTCCGTCCAACGCTCAGTATTGATAATGGCCACATATCTTCCATCAGTTGCCGCAGCTAAGTATTGTTCATCGGGTGATAATGCCAAGTGGTTGATGGCATAGTCTAGCTCTATGGTATTGTCTGAAAGTATTTTCTGTTGCTGGGTATCATAACATAAGATTTTACCATCTTCTGAGGCAGTAATCAGCAAGTGACCCTTCAGAACCATTCCCCCAATAAGGTTGTCATGGAGCTTTACCTGATGGGTTAAACCAGTGGTGGGTTGCACACTGTTAATCGCACTAAAGTGTCCCTGAAATATTTCTTTAGGCATACGATTAGCCCAATAATCAAGAAGTGTTTTGTTCATAGGTTTTGTCTTTGTAAGTAATAGGTTCGCAATAATTGCCTTGTTATAGGCAAAAACTCAGCTCTCTTCTGCCTGAATTACTGAGCGCTACTAACAGGATATCGAAGCGCAAAAAGCGCGTTTTTAATCTAGGTGATAATTGAAGTAAAGGTAGTGAACTGATTGACTTCACTCAGAATAGTATGTTGCGCGATGCAATACTAAAATATATTTGTTTAAATCCTTTTGTTATGATACTTATATAAACAAAAGAGTTACCCTTAATATTAAGGATAACTCTCGTTGAAAAGAATACGATTACTTCTCAAGTTTTTTTAACGCCTCATCAAAAACTCGCCCCTTTATACCTAACGGTGCCAGAACGTTAGCCGCCTTTATTTTTTTGATAAGCGCTATCACTTTTGTCTTTTGGTCAGCTGGACAATCCTCTACTACCTTAGCAAAATTTCGAGCGGCACTGTCTTTACTGTATTGGTCACCAGTACTCATTCCATCAATCAATACCTGGATATATTTCTTTTCTCCTAACTCTACCAACGTCGCTGCCAAATTAAACTTTGCTTTTAAGTTTTTTGAATTCTCCAATGACTTGGCCAGAAAACTCACATCCTCTTTGGTGGCGCTTCTCCCTATCAAACTTGTATAGTAAGACTCATTTTTGGTAGAATAATTCTTTTTTACCCAAGCCATTACTTTAGAGCCTATTTTTGGTCTGGAGCTGGCTCCTGAAAAAGCAGATGCAATATCCAAGTGAAGGTACTTATCTTTGTTTTTCAGGACTTCATCCGAGATATAATAATCCAACAAATCAGTGATTACGGCTTCGTTTTCGGTTCTTACTGCTGTCTTAAACAACCTCCTCCGCATTTCGTCTTCTGCGCCTTTTTTGGCTGCTTCCAACAATTTCTGGCCGCCCTCAAAAGCACCTATTTCATCAAGTACAAAAAAAGCTTTTCTTCTTTCTTCTTTTGACAAGGTAGCATTTGCTGCTATTTCTTCTAGTTTTGGGCCTACTTTTGGACCAAGTTCAGTTAGAGCCAATGTTGCATCACACACCGTTTTCTCACAGGCTTTCATCTCTTTTATTAGCTTATCCGCTTTTTCTGGAGAGTAGGCATTTTTGTCTTCTTTTTTTACTGGTGGGGCACTACTATCTTTAGTAGCAGTTTCGTCAGTAGTGGTAGTGGTTGTACCTCCCCCTCCACATGCCCATAACAATACAGACATGGTAACAAACATTAATAGTTTTTTCATGTTAGTGTTTTTTATAATAAATACAAGTAGGTATTCCCTGTAATAATTCAAGTAGGAATAGCCTACATTTTTAAATTGAGCAGCAAAACTAGGAGACGTAATCCCCCTAAACGTCTCACTACCAGTAATGAGACTAAAAACAAATAATATTCGCTTGGACTCTTTCTAAGCTTGAGTTACACCCTCTTGAAAAACACACTAGTATACCTTAATGGTGCCTGCAATTAAGCCCAAAAGAAAAGCTGGCGATTAATGGATATCTTCCAATATTTCGTATTCATAAAAAGGTCTCATTACGCGTAATAAGTCCTACCAGGGTGTTTTAAGAGACTTTTTTGCGAGCTCCAGAGACACAGGTTGGTCTCGAGTTGTGTCTCCACAACCGAAACCTATCTAGTAGTCTTATGCTCAACGACTTTTTATCTGATCTGCTTCTAGCTCTTGCCAGGGGTCATTGTCGATGCGTACTTCTACTTTTGCCCGCTTTTTATAGCGAATGGGAGGGTAAGCAGGAGTGGTTTGAAACCAGGTAATCTGGGGAGTGATATAAAACATCCAAAATACTTCGGTGAGGTCATGCATATAAGAATTGTATGCATCTATATGAAGCTGATATTCGCCTACTGCTACACTTAGATAAAACATATATTCTCTTAACAGGGGCATTCTTTCTTTATCAAAAAAACTCGACTTGTCGGTAAGTATTTTTCTTAGTCCTATTTTTAAAAGCTTTTTGTATGATTGGCTATACCAACCTTCCGGATAAAGTTTAATCTCCTCAGCAATGCCTCTTTTTAGCTGTTGTGACCACCGTTTATACAATGCTTCATGTGCACGTTCGTGCATGTTCTCTTCATAGAGTTCGTCATGTTCTTGAATGTATTGATCAATGTCCACATAGTTTTTTACCATGGCTCCTACAAAGTCAATAAGCAATTTACTCTCAGCTTCGTACTTATAGCCAAAGTTGATATAATCTTTATCAATATCAGGTCGGTGATCTAAACATATGTTACGAGTTTTTTCTGAAAACATCTCTGGGCGTATGTCTTGCAACGTTGCTTGCTCGTTTTCGAGGTATGCTCTTACAAAGTTTAGATACCGTTTTTCGACTCGGGTTTTGGTAGTTTCATTTTCAGGTATAACTTTTAAAGCGGCGGCTATTTTTTCTTCGTTTCCAGATTCAATGAACTTACAAATAGTGGCAAGATCATCATTGGCAATGGAATAGTTCTGAGGCACTATTTGTTCAATTCCTAAAGCGGGAAAAGCTTGATCAGCATATACCTTCATATTGCCAGATGCCATATGGATTTTCATTTTTTTGATAGATTTATTCGATAGTAGGTATAATTGCTCATAATCATCTACCGGGTAACGGCTTAGTTCTTCTGTTTTTGTTCCTCTACGAATTTCGCCCCAATCCTGAATATCTACTATTGCCCAAGAGTTTTCAGAAGGGTGAAAAGCCAACTCAAAGTTGATTTCGTCATACGCATCTAAATAATTATAAAAAGCGTAAATGTCTTCAATAATTTCTGCTGGGGTACATACTCGTACCTCAATAGGTTGGTCTTTTCGGGCAATAACTTTCGTTTTTTGTCCAGGTTCAAATGTACCGACAAGGTATTTTAGAACCTCAGGATACAACAAGTCTGATTGATCAAATACATCAATGCCTTTTACCCGTTCATCTGATTTTACCCCCTTATCATATTTGTAAAAAAGCCCTAGTCCACTTTTTCCTTTTTCGTTTACATGAAATGTATTAATGTATTCGTACCCATCTTCCAGATGAGGGTTCATACGTTGATATAGGTAAGTTAAAGGGTTTTTAAATTCTTCTCTCTGGGTAATACCAAACTCTGGTGCTGCTACATCGCCAAAAATCTCTATGACATCCCCCATCGCTTTTACATTTAAGAGATTGAGGGTGGCTATTTCACTAAATATAGTTGTATATGCATCATGTTCTTCTGGGAAATCTATTTCCTCAGGTTGATTTTCTTTGATAGTTATACCTTCTATACTTACATGTTTTACTTCGCCTCCTGATCTTGTACAGGTCACAAATAATTCGGCACTCTCATAATTGTTCCGAGCTGAGTTTAATTCGGCTAAGATTTTAGTTTTTAGTTGGGTAACTTGTTGTAATTTTTCCATAAATTAATTTGTTAGGTTTTAAAGATCGTTCGCCAGATAGTATTCGCATTTTGAGTGATCCCTTAATGCCTTAAGGCATATTTTCACATAAAATATTCTAAATCGTCGGTCAAGACTCCGACTTTTAATGCCTGAGCATATAATGTTGCTGGAATAAAAGTAAGATCGATACTTTGGTCACAAGGAGGAATAGCAAACAAACGTTCTTGTAGTGCTTCTCCAGGAAAAACCTGGGTATTTAGGAAATCTATCAGGTCATCGTCAAACCAACCAAATGCTGCTTCCAGGTCTATTTCAAATGCGTATTTACCTTGCCCCTCAATGTTTACCTTTACCAACAAATCGTCTTGCGTGACCTCAACCTTTAAGTGCTTGCAAGCAGTAAAACTGAGCAATTCACTCATCAGCCGTTTATAATCTTCGGCATCTTCAAATCCCTCAGCGTCAAAGTTTATATGCGACAAAACATACATGAAGTGTTCTGCCTTCTCTAATTTATTCAAGTGTTCTTCAATGGCAGCTTGTTCGTTTTGCGACAACTCAAACCAGCCAATAGTAGTCAATTGTTGCAAGTAAGCTTTCTTTCCCTGCTTGATGCGTGTTGTATAGCGATTCATTTATAACTATATTTTATGTTAACTAAATTTAAAATATAACTCCCTCAAATTTAAGCTTCCATTTTTGCTTTTATCAAGTCCACTATTTCATATTTTTCAAAATCATACGCCACCTTTAACCCGAAAGACTCAAACTGCCGTTTAGTAACAACTATCTAGTTTGCGCTGCTGTCTGAATTGCAACTTCAGCCCTTGATCCCCTTTTTATACCTCCCATTCTGTTAAATTGGCTTTGAATATTTTGGCAATATTTCGCGCATCATCAATTCCCCTATGATGGGTACCTTCAAGCTTTAATCCTTCTTTCCGCAGGGCTCCTCCCATCCCGATTGGTCTTTCTAACCCTTTGATATCTGCATATTGATGCTTGAGGCTTATGTGGTAATACAACCAGTCGGTGTCGAGTCCGTACAGATTACAGTCCTTCTCAAACTGTTTTTTATCATAAACCCCCCAACTACACAAAAGGTAGGGTTCGTCGATATCTATCCAATCTTTGAATGCTTCCACTACCACATCATAAGTATCGGCACGATCAATGTCGGTCTGGGTTATGGTGGTAAGTTTTTTACAAAATTCTGATAGTTGCTGGTTTAACTTGGGCTTAATAAATTCACAAAACTCATCTATTTGATGTCCCTGCTCGTCGAGCTTAACTGCTCCTATTTCAATGATTTCGTTTTGCATCCTAGTGCTTTTATCTTCCCAGCAGGTAGCTTCTAAATCTAATATTATGTAGTTCATCTTTTAACTCTTCAGTTGTGCTTCATTATCTTTTTTACCAGTAATTGCTCACCAACCTGAATTTTGAGTAAGTATACTCCTTTAGGCAAATCTTGTAAGCTCAAGCGATTTGTTTTTAGTATGCCTTCTGTCACTACTTTACCTACCATTGATATTATCTGATATTTTGGCCTTGTTACAGCAAGATTTATGGGAGCATCCAGATTAATTATTGCCTGGGAAGGATTTGGGTATACCCGAAAATAAGCCTCAGTTATTTCATTAGTCAAAGCTGTAGGTACATTCTCTACGCTTGACTGGGCCAATCCATACGCAAATTTGTCTGAATTAAGTACTACTAACATCACTTTCGACAGGGGCGATATTTGTTCCTGGCCTACTTTTGTAGCCAAATCAAAAGAATTGCCTTCTATAGTGGTTGTCTGGTGTACCTTTGTCCAATCAGAGGTAGTGTCAGGTTTAAACCAAATTTCTATGGAGTCTTGTGGATTTTTGGCCTGCCAGGTAATTCTATGGTCATGTTCAGTATCTACCGCAGTAATCATAATTGCTTCTGGATCTATCTTATATTGGCGAAATAGCCATTGATGAAGCAAAGGTTCCACTACTGCTGAATCCATTACACTTGTATGGCAAGAGGCGCCTTGTACACAGCTATAGCTGTATTCTGTATAGAAGTATCTTTGGTGCCGCCGAATGAGCGATGTAATTTGTGATGCTGATAAATTGATTGCTTCATTCCCAAAATTGTGGGTATAGTGTGGTGCGTAACTGGCATTTTTGAAATGATTATAAACCAACCTCATATTGCTATTTCCAGTGTCTTGTCCTTGATGAAAACTCCAAATGGCGGTATAAGCATAATTGTGTATTCCTTGCTCAATTTCTGTTACATTGTTTGCACTAATTGCACTACTTAGGGGTATGTAAGCCGCAAAACGGTTTGTCAAAAGCAAAGGCATACGCAGCGTACCAATCCCTCCCATTGAGTGTCCAGTAAGGTAAATTCGGTTAGGGTCAATAGATTCATTCTCTAGCAAGTAGTCAAGGAGTTGGTTCAATAAACTTAGTGATTGGGTCGTATTCCAGTTTCCATAATGAGCACTTAAACCATTGTGTACATGAGGTGCTACTACATAAGCTGGATACTCATTTTGTACTATAGGACTTGTCCATCCCAAAGCATAATTTTTAAGTACAGTATTATTATTCATCCATTGGTTTTCTGCTGAGGCGAGCATTTCTACTCCATGCAACGCCACAATCAGTGGATAACGCTGGTTTCCAGTAGTTTGCTGGGGGGTAAAAAGGTGGTAAGGAACTATTTGACTATCATGAGTAAGCGTTCTTCTATTAAATCCTGGAAATATAGCCGATTGTGAAAACGATGGAAAAGGCAATAATGTAAATAGCCAACTTAATAAAAATAGGTAAACAGCTTTCATTTTCTTATGTATTGTTTCTGTGGTTTACTTTATAAAATCGTATCGGCCTGTAACGTACTTAAGCTCTAAGAAAAACCAGCGAAAGCTTTTTCATCATTGGTTAGGTGTTTTTTTAATCTGACAGGTTTTTGAAACCTGTCAGATTTGGAATATTCAAAACATAAGTGACTGGCAATTAACCAATTACTCATTTCAAAAGGTTGATTAAGCTGCTACTTCTTTTTGCGTTTTTTGACCTACTTTATTTCGGCCCAAACCAGTGACTATACCTACCACTCCAATCCCCAAAGTAATCAAGGCTATTTTTCTGGTACTAGGTGTCGAATTATACTTAGATTCACTATAATCCCCTCCTGGCGACATCATCACTAAGATAAGATTTAATGCCAAGACACTTCCAGCTACTATCAGTCTTAGCTTGTCATTTTTAAGAAATGTTACCACCAAAAAAGCTAAAAAACCAATGGCAAGAATAAGACTCACGTATCCTATGGTGCGGTAAGTACCCGCTGACGCAATTCCTCTTTTATCCTGTTCTGCTTTAAGCGTTTTGTACAAGGTTTTATTACTCTCAGACTGTTTTAACATGGTTTCAAATTTGTCCATTTCCCTTGCTCCTTTCTTCACTCGGGCAAAAGTTACGACACTGGCTCCAAGAGCAATAATAAGTGTTATTACCGCGACAATCGTTAATAAAATTTTCATAATGTTTAAATCGTTTAGTGTTTATTAAAATGGTTTAGTTTAAAAATTAAGTGTAGAGAGGTCGTCTTAGATTTTTATTCCCTACAATGGTCTCCCAAGACGACTAAGATTAGTTTTCTTCTGAGTTTCATAATGATAATTTATTTAAGTTATTGATGAGTTGTGTTTCCAGATGTTGTGTCGCAATAAGAGAGTATATTCTCGATAAATCATTCCAAATACCTTTCTACAAGGCACAATAATTCATTCCCTTTGATTATGTCTTCAAATCAAACGTTACTCAGGATTTACAAGAAATTATTTGAAGGTCTTTGCTAAAGGTGGTGATTTCTATCAGGTTCAAATAACCCAAAATATACCACAGGAGATAAGATAATGTGAGCAGTCATATTCATGATATTCATAATGTTAGCTATGTGTTTTATTGATTGCTTGCACAAACAATCATTTTAGTTTTTTGATTAGTGTTTCTTTCAAGGCCAAAAGGCTAGTTAAGAATTAGTGGTGCAAAGGAATTTTAAAGGTTGCTCAAAAACGACTCATTGCGGGCTTTAAGACATTTTTCAACGACTCATGACGCGTAAAGAGTCGTTTCAACTCACGCTAAACAACTGATTATCAACACATAAACTTTTAGAAAGCAAATAAATTGCAGCTATAAAACCATACCCCTATTTTTTTAGAAATTGTGGTATTGAAAATGTTACCAGAAGATTTTTAGTGAGCAGGGAAGGTGCAAGCCTGTTTAAAAATCATCAGTTTTTGTTTTCTATTTGCTTTTTGAATTCACTGGGAGTGAGTCCAGTATGTTTTTTAAAAATTCGATTAAAAGTGGCTTTTGAATGGAACCCTGACTCGTAAGCAATTGCAAGTAAGGTGAGATGTTCGGCATCTCCTCTCTCGACACTTTGCTTAAAAGCATCAATTTTACAAGTGTTGATATACTCATAAAAATTGGTTGCAAGCTCTTTACTAAATAATTCAGAAAGTTTTCGCTCGGTTGTTCCCATTTTTTGGGCCACACTGGCCAACGAGATGTCTTCCTCTTTATACAGTTTTTGTTTTACTACTACTTGATGGAGTTTTTGCTTGAGCTCATCTATTTCTGCCTGATTTCTAAGAATCCGCAAGTTTGTTGGTTCACTTTGCTGATCGCTACTTGCAGCTTCGTTTATTTGTTGCTTTACTGGAGCTTGCTTGGATATTTCTACCACTTGCTGTTTGAAAGGCTTTTTACTTTTCTTGATGTAAAGTGCCACTACTGTTAGTAAGGTCAATATAATAAATACAACTCCAGATTTAAACCACCAGGTTTCCCACCAGGCAGGTGTTATCACAATTACAATTTTTGCTTCTGCGTATCCCCATATCCCGTCTTTATTGGCCGATTTTACCCGAAAAGTATAATTGCCTGCTGGCATGTTCGTATACGTTTCTGTATGTTTATTACCAATATATCGCCAGTCAGCATCAAATCCCTCCATAAAAATAGCATAAGTGTTTTTATTAGGAGAAACATAATTTAAAGAAGCAAAAGCAAAGGAAATTATTTTGTCATTGTGAGACAATCTAATGGTATCGGTGGCCCAAATAGCTTTGGTGAGTTCTTTATTCTTTGTTGCTTTAATCGATACATTCGCTATCTGAAAATCAGTAAACAGCACAGGGGAGTCATAACTTTTTGTTTTGAATTTGGTAGGATAAAACAAGTTAAATCCACTTTCTCCCCCCATTATGATGGCCCCGTCGGTAGTAAGTAACCCGCTATTGGTTGCAAACTGATTGCTTTGCAAGCCATCTTGCTGGTCATAGTTTTTGAAAAAATCTTTCTTATCAAAACGACTTAGCCCTTTGCTGGTACTTAGCCATAAGAACCCCTGTGAATCTTCTATAATTTTATGAATAATATTATCAGGGAGTCCTTCATTGGTGGTAAAATGTTGAAAACTTACCCGATCTTTGTAAACCTGGGTCAAGTCAAGTCTATTTAAACCGTTGCGGGTTCCTACCCATAATATATTGCTTGGATCAATATGCAGAGCCGTTATATAATCATCGCTAATGCTATTGATGTTTTGATCTGAGTGTTCATAAGTGACAAAACTCCCTGATTGCGGATCAAATCGGTTGAGTCCTTTTCGAGTAGCCACCCACAAGTACCCTTTATAATCTTTAACCACCACAATAATGGTGGATTGCTTAAACCTGTACTTTTCAGTGTAAAGTTTTTGCTTTTTGTCAAACTTCCACAATCCATCTCCTCTGGAACCTACCCATAACACATCTGGTGTATCAGGATCCTTATAAATAACCCCAATCTTGGAGGAATTAAAGCGGCTATTAGGCCTGTTTTGGGAATCATAGTTTGTAAAATGCTCTGTAGTAGGATCATAATGATACAACCCCTTGCCAAAAGTACCCAACCAAATACTTCCGTCTACATCAGTCAATAGTGTATTTACATCAAAAGAGCCAATATTTTGTAAACTATTGGCTTTTGTAGCCAAAGTAACTATTTGCCCTGTTGTGCGATCTAGCTTGCCCAGACCAGTAGTCCCTCCCAATGCACCAAACCAAATGTTGCCCTGTTTGTCTTCGCAAAATGAAGAGACTTGTTGTATATTTTTATCAGGCAAACTATAGCTCACAAAGTTACTAATGTAAGGGTTAAAAGAGCTAATGCCTCTATCATAACTACAAAGCCAGATATTGCCTGATTGGTCTTCAAAAATACGTTGAATGTTATTACAGGAGATGCTACTATTACCAGGAGCAAACAGTGAAAACTGATTGGTATCAGGATTAAACTTGTAAAAGCCATTGTAGGTACCTACCCAATAAATATTGTTACGATCTTGATAAAAACTCCATACTGAGTTAGTTTTCAGGGCGGTACTATCATTTGGATTGGCTTTCCATTGTTTGACAATCGTGTTCGTCTGGGTATCAAACTTGATCAAACCTTGATGATAGGTACCCAACCATAAGATAAATGGGTTTACTCTATCTCTAAATATGCTATAAATGGCATTTCTGAAATAATGGCCTTTTTGTTCCTTCCCAAGCGGAAAAAACTTTGTATACTTTTTTTGCTGTCTATCAAAATAACCCAACCCATTGGCAGTACCCAACCAAAATCCTCGCTCCCCATCATTTATAAAAGAATAAACATGTCTTAGGTGTTTCTTGTATGGGGTTACTTCAGGAGCCACAAAGGCTGTTTTTGTTCGGTCATATCGCTTAAACTTTCCACTTTTGGGATCTAAAAAACTAAAATGACCAGTATGACAACTCATCCATATTTTACCCTCTTTATCTTCATAAAACGCCCCCACTTCGTTTCCTCCCAGGCTATGAGGATCATTTTTATCAGAACGATACCTTACAAATTCTTCTGTATCTGGGTTGAATCTATTTACTCCTCCTCCAAAAGTGCCAATCCAAATATAACCTTTACGATCTTCGTAAAGTGCTATAATATAATTATTGCCTAAGCTATTTTGATTACCCAATTCATTGCGATAAGTTTTAAACTGATAACCATCATACCAGTCAAGGCCATTGGCAGTACCAAACCAAAGCCGTCCTCTTCTATCCTGAATTACACAATTGACTTTATTTTGAGAAAGTCCTCGGTCAGAAGTAATACTCGAGAATTTAATTCTTTGAAAGGGTGTTTGCGCACAAAGTGATAAAGATATCAACAAAAAAAGTCCGCAAAGTACAAAAAAGCGATTCATTCCAACAGCTCTTAATTAATTATAATGGCAGGGTTCATTATTTTAAACTGTCGTGAAATTAGAAAAAGCTCAGTCAAAAACCGAATTTATACATTAGTCAGTGTTAGTCACTTATGTATGATTTACGACTAAAATGCAATATAGCTGCTGGCACCAATTATTTTTTTATAAAAATTTTAGCGAAAATTCGCTTTTTTTAATCCAAGTATTCCTTTTGGAGACAATATCCGATTAAAATATTTTATGTAGTGTGCAACTAACTGCCAGTCAGTTTTTTATATTTTATTCATTAAATAACTATTCTATTGTTTAAGCGTTAACCATTGACAACTGATCTGTTTTTTGTTATAAAAACCTTAAAAAAAACACAAATTTCACTATTCACATAAATTATATAATCTTTTGACCAAATGCCTTAATATGCTATATTTGAATTTAGTAATAGTACAAAATTTTACAATTTATACACAAAAACAAATTAAATTCTTAGGTTATGATGCAACATCTACGCAAACTTCTGTTTTATCTCTTTGTTTGCCTGTTGACCACTGCCTACGCCCAAGCGCAAGTGAACTTGTCTGGGGTTGTAAAAGACGCCAAGACTGGTGAAGGCCTTGCTGGGGTAAACGTAGTCATACAAGGTACTGTAACAGGTGCAGTGACCGATGTAAACGGAAAGTTCAATATGACAACCAACCAAACGCCTCCGTTCAAACTTCAGGTATCCTACATTGGATATTCTACTCAACTTGTTGATGTATCAGGTAGCAATAGTAACCTTGAAATATCACTTAAGGAAAGTAATAGTTTAATTGGGGAGGTTGTGGTATCAGCCTCAAGGGTAGAGGAGAAAATTATGGAATCTCCGGTAACCATTGAAAAAATGGATATCCTGGCTATTAAGAGTGAAGCATCTCCTGATTTTTATGATGGTTTGGCCAACTTAAAAGGAGTACACGTAAACCGAGGTAGTATGAACTTTGCCTCTATCAACACGCGTGGTTTCGCCTCTATTGCCAACGTACGTATGGTACAGTTGATGGATGGAATGGACAATGCCGCTCCTTTATTAAATTTCCCTTCTGGAAACGTAGTAGGTATTTCGGAACTGGATATGGAAAGCATGGAATTGGTTCCTGGTGCAGCTTCTGCTCTTTACGGACCCAACGCTTTCAACGGTATCTTGATGATGAATAGTAAGAGTCCTTTTGAATATCAGGGATTGAGTGCCCAAATCAAGGGTGGGGTAGCAGTGTCTAATACTTCTAGCAGTGTTCCTGGTGCTGAGTCACAAGCTTATGGTACTCAACCAATGTATAGTGGTTCAGTTCGTTATGCTAAGGCATTATTCAAGAACAAACTCGCTTTCAAGGTAAATGTTTCCTGGTCTCAGGCACAAGACTGGAGAGCCAATGATTACACTACCTTCCGTACCGATGTTTTCAACGTAAATGACGGAAGTTTTCCTACCGTAGGAGATCCAAACTTTGATGCATTGAACCGTTATGGTGATGAGGTACCTATTGTAGCTCCTTTTGCTAGTGCAGCATTTGCCAAAACAGTAGCTAGTGGTATTCTGGCAAGTGGTGCAGTAGATTTGAGCTTATTTAACAATAGCCAAACTTTAGCCCAAGACTTAATTGCTAATGGTCTACAAACTTTAGGGGTTGTACCTTTGACTCGCCTGGGTTACAAAGAAGAAGATATGTTGGAATCGTTTGATGCCAGCAGTGTCAAAGTAAGTGCCGCATTACACTATCGTATTACTGAAAAACTAGAAGCTAGCTTCCAGTTCCGTCGTGGACAAGGTTCTTCGGTATACCAGGGAGGTGAGCGTTACGCATTGAGAAACTTCTCTCAAACCTACTATAAAGCAGAACTTAAGAATCCAAACTTCTTCGTAAGAGCTTACATGTCTGAAACCGACGATGGAGATTCTTACAATATGACAGCTTTGGGTCTTTTAACTACCCAAGCATTGGCTCCTACTTATATAGGTACTTATGCAGGAGCATTATTACCTAAACTATTGACTGGACAACCAATCACTGATGCAGATAAGGCAGCAGCTCAAGCAGCAGCTTATGCAGCAGTACAACCTGGTGCAGGTACTAACGTGGCCGAAAACCAGTTGAGAACGGTAAGAGAAGGATTATTCCAAAGAGGTGGAGCTGGCTTTATTGACAATTCTCGTCTATACCACACTGAGTTTAACTATAATTTTGGCCACTTAATTGATTTTGCTGAAATCCAGGTAGGTGCCAACTTCCGTCGTTATGACCTATTCTCAGATGGTACTGTATTTAACGAAAACCGCGGTAACGGTACTTATGAGCGTATCGAAATTGATGAATATGGTTTCTATACTCAGATTTCTAAGAAGTTTGATCGCTTAAAAGCTACTGCTTCTATTCGTTATGACAAAAACCAAAACTTTGATGGTCAGGTAACTCCTCGTGCATCTTTGGTTTATTCTGCTGGCAAAGATCGTGAGCACAACTTCCGTGCATCGTTCCAGACTGGTTTCCGTAACCCAGATACTCAAGCACAGTTTATCTTCTTCCCAAGTACTTCAGGTATTTTATTAGGAAGTACTCGTGCCAATGGAGAGCCTTATGGTATTTTCAATGGCGGAGCCTTAGATAGCCAAGGTAACGCTGTAAACATTGACTTCGTACAGCCTGAGCAATTAACCGCTTTTGAAATTGGCTATAAAGGAGCTTGGATGAACGGTAAACTATTGGTAGATATTAATGGTTACTTTAACCAATACAACAACTTCATTATTCAGCAAACTGTATTTGCTGCCAACGCAGGTACAGCACCAACTGGTTCCTGGGCTGCTGGTACGGCTTTCCGTCCATACATCAATGCTAAGGTTCCTGTAAACTCTCAAGGTTTAGGTATTGGGGTTAGTTACCGTTTATACAAAGGCTATATCTTAAATGGTAGCTACAACAACGCAACTTTCACCGCAGATATTGATCCTAACGATGAGCAGCAAATTCCTTTCAATACACCTAATGACCGCTTCAAAATTAGCTTAAGTAACCGTAGCGTAGGTGAATCTGGTGCTTTGAAAAACTTAGGTTTCTCTATCAACTACCGTTGGCAAGATCGTTTCTTGTGGAGATCTTCTTTTGGTCACGGATACATTCCAAGCTTTGGTGTAATAGATGCTCAATTAAGCTACAAAATCAAGTCTTTGAAATCTATCGTGAAGATTGGTGGTACCAACTTGGGTAACAATGAATACCGCACCAACTTTGGTGGTCCATTCATTGGCTCTATGTACTACATCTCATTGACCTTTGATCAATTCTTGAACTAATCAAGTTATTTTCAGGAGAGGACACTCCCTCTCCTATTTTTCAAAACAAGATTCAAAAACTTTAAGATATATATTAAACAATGATAGTTATGAAAAAGAACCCTATCATTTTATTACTCATTAGTCTGCTTTTTGTCGGATTTACCGCCTGTAAACAAGTAGACCCATCTCCAACCCCCACCCTACCCACAGCTGCGACTGGAGGTACGGCTGATTTTACCAAATATATCTCAATTGGTAATTCACTAACTGCCGGTTTTACTGATGGTGGTTTGTACAATGCTGGAATGGCGGTTTCTTATCCAAACCTATTATCACAGCAGTTTGCTCAAGTAGGTGGTGGAACTTTTACTCAGCCATTATTTGGTACTGGGCAGGAAAACGGCTCTGGTTTCTTAAAGATGACTGCTTTACCGTCTTCTACCAATCCAAGCCCAACTATTGTCACTGAAACTACTAGTTTGGGAGTAATAGGTCTCGGAGCAGATGGAAAAACACCTTTGTTGGCTAAGTATACAGGATCTCTCAATAACTTTGGTATTCCAGGATTGGCTTTAGCCACTACTACTACCGCTGGTTATGGTTTTAATAATGCTGCTGGTTTCAATCAATATTTTGAAAGATTATTGGGAACAGCGGATGCTTTGAGTACCTATGAGGCTTTTGTAGAGGCCAATGCTACTGGTACTACGTTCTTTACCTTTTGGTTAGGAAACAACGATGCCTTAGGTTATGCATCTTCAGGAGGGGTTACCCCAATTACGCCTACTGCTCTATTCACAGCAAACCTTAAGTCTTTGTTAGACAAAATGGGTAGTGCCAAAGGAGTAATCGTAAACATAGGAAATGTAACTTCAGCGGCTTTCTTTACCACTGTTACTTTAGCTAGCTTGCAAGCTGCTTTACAAGCAGGGGGAGCACCTGCTGGTACACCTATTTGGATTACAACCGCAAGTGGAGCACGTGAAGCTACAGCTGAAGATTTATTCTTATTAGGTTCTCAAACCCAATATGGTTTGTTGGGTCAAACCACAGCAGGAACCATGGTAGGTCCTTATGGTCTAAGTGCAGCAAACCCAATCGAAACTCAACACGTGTTGGACAAAGACGAAGTAACTGCTGCCAATACTGCTATTACAGCTTTCAACGCTGCTTTACAAGCCGAAGCTACTGCACGTAGTCTGGCCTTTGTAGATATGAATACCCTGTTAGCTACCGCAGCTTCTACTGGTTACACTGATACAGTAGGTGGTTTAACTTACACCACATCCTACATTACTGGTGGACTTTTCAGCTTAGATGGTATCCACATTACTCCAGCTGGAAATGCTATTGTAGCTAATGAAGTTATCAAAGCAATCAATACAACTTATGGCGCAACTGTTCCGTTGTTGAATCCATCGTTGTATAAGAGTGTGATTATTTCTCAATAAGCGCTCTTTACACTATAAAACCTTTGAGGGTTACTGATGCTTTATCGGTAACCCTTTTTTTATACCTTTGTGCCTACAAACCATTGCTCTACCATATGAATATTTTGATGATTGGCGCCGGAAATGTGGCCTGGCATCTGGCACCTGCGCTGGAAAAAGCAGGCCATCATATCAGTATAGTATATAGTCGTCAACTCGAAAATGCTCAGTTGCTTGCCCAACAATTAAACAATGCATTGGCTACTGATCAAACCGATTTCAGAGATGTGGGAGCAGATTTAGCACTCATTGCCATAAAAGATGATGCCATTGCCACTATAGTGAAACAATTACAACTTCCCAATCATACAGTTATTGCGCACACTTCAGGCAACACTCCCCTGCAAATATTCGAACACTTACCAGGCAATAATGACTTTGGAGTGTTTTACCCATTGCAAACATTTAGTAAGCAAAAATTGGTAGACTTTTCCAGTATTCCTTTTTGCATCGAAGCGCTTAATTCGAGTACAGAAACTTTTCTGTTTGATTTAGCTGGTCAATTGAGTAACAGCATTCACTCAGTTAATAGTTATCAAAGAAAAATTTTACACGTAGCAGCGGTAATAGCCTGCAATTTCACCAATCATTTGTTTGCCCAATCAGATCATATTTTACAAAAGGAAGGTTTATCGTTTGACTTACTGAAACCGCTCATTCAAGAGACCGTAGAAAAAGCGATGAAAAATGCTCCTCACAAGACACAAACCGGACCAGCTGTACGTAATGACACCAGAGTGATTCAAGACCACTTAAAATACCTTAAAAATAACCCCTCAGCCTATCAGGTATATGAGACTATTACTGAGAGCATATTGCTATGGTATGGCTCAGGAGAAAATTTAATTGATTAATTTGCTAAACTTAAAAGTAAGCTATGAAGTATTTCAATAAAATATTGGTTTTAGTAGCCCTAATAACCATTGGATTTGCCAGTTGTAAAAAGAAAGATGAAGTAACTCCAGTTCGAGATCGTTTAATTGGCGTATGGAAAGGTGATACAGCTGTTCCCAACGTAACTGCTGCTGGTTTAGACTTTAGCCCTTTGGGTATTAATGAACCTGTTGGGATAGATTCAGTTTCGATTACCATTAACAATGATGGTACTTTTAGTAGTACAGTGGGTAGTGAAACAGTTAATGGTCAATGGACGCTAGAAAGTAATGATACGCAAATAAAACTGAGTGGCTTCAATTATAATGTAGGAGTTATTGGAGGTATAGATTTTTCTAGTACTGTACTCCCAGAAACATTTGATATTGATGAATTGACCGACACAAGAGTTGTTCTTAGAACTTCTTTTGAACAAACCCTGAGTAATATACCAGGTTTACCCTTGCCTATTCCAATTACTGCTACTATAGAACTAAAACTCTCCTTTAATAAGCAATAGGGATTTTTGTAAGATTTAAACTAAAGCCGCTTTCACAAGGTTCTTTTGGTGAAAGTGGCTTTTTTTGTGCAAAAATTTTCTTTTTTCTTATGCGCTACTATTTATCGATGCTGGTATTTTGTTTAGTGACATTCGCCTGTCAATCTCAACACACCGACCGCCCCAAAACTTCTAAAAAATACGCTCATACCAACCGTTTGATCAACGAAAGTAGCCCCTACTTACTGCAGCATGCCCACAATCCTGTCGATTGGTATCCCTGGAGTCAGGAAGCCCTGGAAAAAGCAAAAAAAGAAAAGAAAATGATTATAATTAGTATTGGCTATGCAGCTTGCCACTGGTGTCATGTCATGGAGAAAGAATCGTTTGAAGATCAGCAGGTAGCCAAGCTCATGAATCAGCACTTTGTGTCTATTAAAATAGATCGGGAAGAGCGTCCAGATATTGATAAAGTGTACATGAGTGCTTGTCAATTACTCAATGAAAGAGGTTGTGGTTGGCCCTTAAACGTGATCACAATGCCTGATGGCAAGCCGATTTTTGCTGGGACTTATTTTCCTAAAAAGAACTGGGTGAATTTATTGGAGAAAATTCATGCTGTCTACAAAAAGGAGCCTAACAAAATGCAGGAATATGCATCGCGCTTAACGAAGGCAGTGGAGGATTTGGAAAAAATAGCTGGCCAAAGCGATGCGTTGGCTTATAACCAGCAACACCTCAAAACCCTGGTTGACACATGGATGAACACCATAGACTTTGCTCGTGGAGGACGCAAAGGGCAAATGAAATTTCCATCACCTGTCAATTACGATTTCCTGTTACGTTACTATCATCTTACTAAAGATAAAAAAGTACGCAAAGCCATTACTACCACATTAGATAATATGGCAGCAGGTGGTATTTATGATCATTTGGGAGGAGGTTTTGCCCGTTATTCTACCGATCCTCAATGGAAAGTGCCTCATTTTGAGAAAATGTTGTATGACAATGGTCAATTGCTGGGGCTGTATGCTCAAGCTTATCAACTCGCTCCCAATAAGAAATACAAAAGGATAGTTTATGAAACGTTTGACTTTATCACCCAAGAGCTTACAAGTCCAGTAGGTGGGTTTTATTCCTCGCTGGATGCTGATAGTGAAGGAGAAGAAGGTAAATATTATGTGTGGGCCAAGGCAGAAATTGATTCGGTATTGGGTAAAGATGCTGCGGTATTTAATGAGTATTTTGAAATAAAACCCAACGGGAACTGGGAGCATAAAAAAAATATCTTATACACCAAGGTTTTAGAGGAAGAACCAGTAAAGTTTGCCAAAAAGCACCATATACTACCATTTGTTTTTCAAGAAAAACTAAAAGCGATGCGTAAGAAACTGCTGGTGGCTCGTAGCCAACGCATTCGTCCTGGCCTGGATAACAAAATGTTAATGGCCTGGAATGCACTCGCACTCAAAGGCTTGGTGCAAGCTTATCGGGCTTTTGATGATAAAAAATTCTTAAGACTGGCCTTGAAAAATGTGGAGTTCTTGCTGAATGATATGTCTAAGGGCAATCAATTGTACCGTAACTATAAACTCACACAATCTTCGCAAGGCAAAAGAAAAAAGGCGAATGAAGGCAAAGCCAGTATCAATGCTTTTCTGGATGATTACGCTTTGCTGATAGATGCTTTGATTGAACTTTACCAGGCTACTTTGGAAGAAAAATGGTTACTCAAAGCTAAAGCTTTTACAGATTATACTTTGGCGCATTTTTATGATGCTCAATCAGGCATGTTTTTTTACACTTCCAAACTAGATGCTCCTCTAATTGCTCGCAAAATGGATATTTCAGACAATGTTATTCCTGGTTCTAATTCGGTGATGGCCAATAACTTGTTTAAGCTAGGGCATTATTTCTACAATCAGAATTACCTACAAAAATCCAAGCAAATGCTACACAATGTACAAAAGGATGTGATCAAATATGGACATTACTACGCTAACTGGGCTTCGCTGATGCTATACCAGGTACAACCACCTTACGAAGTGGCTATTGTGGGCAAAAAAGCAGATAAGCTTCGTAAGCAATGGGACAAGAAATACTTGCCTAACACACTGCTCATGGGTGGTCGCAAAGAAGGTAGCTTACCATTGCTCAAAAACAAGCTGCAAAAAGGCAAAACAATGATTTATGTATGTAAAGACAAAGTTTGCAAACTTCCCGTAAAAGAAGTAGGTGAGGCATTGAAGCAACTGAAGTAAGTTTATTCAAACTCAATCTCACAATTTGGCAAACAGCCCACGAGTCGCTCTTTTTCCTTGGGCTTTATGGGTTGCCCTTTCAATAATAAAGCCTTAAGCTTTTGCAGATTTCCAATTTCCCGAGGTAGTTTCTTTAATCGCCCACGGGGTGAGATTAAATGCAATACTCCTAAGTTTTGGAGCTGACATATTTCATCAGGGAGTTTTACCAATTGACTTCCCTCATCTGATAAATAAGTTAATGCTTTGAGTTGGCCAAAACTCTTAGGCAGCTTACGAATACGATTGTTGCCAAACGAGATCAACCCAAGGCTTTCTAATTCACCAATCTCTTTGGGCAAAGTTTTTAGTCTGTTGGCGAAGAGATTGAGCCAATGCAGCTTTTTGAGGTAACGAATTTCTTGTGGTAGTTTCTTCAGCTGGTTCCCTCCCAGGTTTAGTTCTTCTAATGCTGTGAAATGTCTGATCTCTGCAGGTAGGTTCTGAAGCCCATTATTACTCAAAATCAACTTCTTAAGCTGGGTAAGCTGCCCGATTTCTGGAGGTAAGGTTGTCAAAAGATTGATATTCAAATCTAGTTCTATTAGATGATTCAGTACACCTATTTCGGGAGGTATATAGGTCAGTTCATAATCTTCCAGGGAGAGCTTTTCTTGATTTAATTTCGTGATTTGGTCAGCCGTGGGAGCCTTACCAAAAGCCCAATCACATAGGATAGCATACGGTGTTAAATGTGATTGAAAGTCTGAACTCCCTTGGGCTATTTCCAGTGCAACCGCCACATTGGCTTGCTCAGGAGAGCGCAGGAGCTTTAAAAAGTTTTGTTCGGTTTCTTGGGGCATATGAGAAACAAGTGTCTATGTTTATTTTCTCTAAATAAAATAACGTCGTTTTCTTAAACAAATGCTCTACACTTGTAGAATAGAAATTTTTACTCTACATTTGTAGAGCAACAAATATTCAATGAAGCAATATCAGAGAGAAGTTTTACAAAAAATGTTTAACGAATCTTAACTATACAAAATTATGAGAGCATTAACTGTTAAAAATAAAGCAGAAGTATGGTTATATATATTATAAAGTCAATCGCTTGTTTACTCGTTTTATTGGGATTTTATAAGTTAGCATTAGAGCAGATAAAAATTCCTCATATCAAGAGGTATTATCTAATGGGAAGCATTGTATTTTCAATCATAATTCCACTCGTTACATTTTCAGGAGCAGCCCAATCTAGTCAAGGTATTTTATTAGACAACAACATCCCTCATATTTTCAAAGAATTGCCTACCCAAATAAAAACAAGTTCGTCGATCTTTGGTAATTACTGGCTTACGAGCGTGTATTTGCTAGGGGTCATCATCTTTGGAGTACGATTTATTATGGGCCTTGTCAATTTAAAGAAATCAATCTTGTATCACGAGAAAGAACAAGCCCATAACCATACTAAAGTGCTCATTTCTACCCAAACCGCCCCTTACTCTTTCTTACAATATATCTTTTTGCCTAAACATGATTTTGAGCAAGGCCATATTGCTAAAGAGGTTTTGCTGCATGAACAAGCCCATATTGACCAAAAGCATTCGCTTGATCTTTTATTTGTGGAGCTTCTGCAGATATTCTTTTGGTGGAATCCCATTATTTATTGGATCAAAGAAGCTATTAAACTTAATCACGAATTTCTTGCAGATCAACAAGCCATCAAACAAGTTGCACACTTAACTGATTATCAAGAAGTTTTGCTATATTATTCTGGTAGCAAATTACCCCACCGACTCACCAGCAACATCAGTTATTCCTCGGCTAAAAAAAGAATACTTATGATATCTGAAAAAACCTCAAAGAAAAGAATAGTTGTGAGAGTATTGGGTTTAGTTGTTATGCTGTTTGTTTGCTTGTATTTATTTAATAAAAAAGCCTGGAACCAATCAAAGATTACAACCTCCGCAATCACTCATCAAACACTGAACATTGAGGTAAGTCAGCAACAAATTTTAATCAACAAAATAGCTACTACACCAAAAAGGTTTGCCCAAACACTCAATCTTGTTTTGGCAGATTGGTCAAAAAAACAAATTGGGTTGAATCGCTTAAATATTCGATTAGAAAAAGGTATATCGCAGGGGTTAATTCAACAACTAAACAGGGCAGCACGAAAAACTCCTCTAGCTCATGCTAACGCAGATTATGTATTAATTCCTCCTAAACCTCCGATTGCTTTTAAAAAACCAAAAGGTTTAGCCCTAGAACTCATCTCGACTTTTAATAATGAACTACAAATCACTCATTTTGCCCATTGATTTCGAGATTTTTTATCACCGTAGCGCTGCTATGCCTCTAAAAGATCTCTTCAACACTGAGCAAAAGCAGTAATTTTCATCAACATTCAAAAAGTCGAGATGAGTCCCTATTATTAAAACAAACTTCAAATAGTATTTAGGCCACATTTCAATATTTATTAAGCACTCTTTCGCTTTATAATTCTTCCTACATCTCTGTTTCTGAGAAAAGTTATAAAGCAGAGGTAATACACAAGTTGTATTATACAACAAAATACAAATCTCCTATAGAAAATACACTTCAATGCATTTATACCAATTAAATATAACTGACATGAAAAAACTCTGGATAATCATCAGTCTTTTAGCCTTGACAACTTTGGCATATAGCCAAAACAGGGTGCTCAGGTTTCAACAACTATTCTCAGATTTACACAAGAAAAAATCCTTTAATGGGAATGTGTTAGTTGCGGAAAAGGGTAAAATCATTTTTGAGGCCAGCTATGGACTCGCCAATGAAGCTACTAAAGAAAAATTAAATAGTCAGTCAAAGTTTATGCTTGCGTCTATTTCTAAGCAATTCACAGCCATGGCAATTGTGCTATTAAAAAAGCAAGGTAAACTCTCCTATGATGATTTAATGTCTAAATACATTCCCGAACTACATTTTTATAAAGGAATCACAATCAGGCATTTGTTAACGCATACCAGTGGGCTACGCTCTTATTTAGAGCAAATGGAGTTGCATTGGGACAAAACCAAATTTGCTACTAACGATGACGTAATTAAAACATTTGTCAAACATAAACCTGCTACTTTGTTTAAACCTAACGAAAGGTGGCTTTACTGCAATACTGGGTATGTATTTCTGGCAATTATTGTAGAACGTGTAGCTCAACAAAAATTAAGTGAATTTTTGCAGCAAAACATCTTTAAGCCTTTAAAAATGCACAATACGCTTATTTATCATAGTAGGTATGCCCCCCAAAAAGTAGGCAATCATAGCAAGGGTTATATTTATTCTCAAAAACTAAAGAAAAAAATATTACCAGATCAAAGAGGGAAAAAGTTTATGATGGTTTACCTTGATGGAGTCACAGGTAGGGTAAGTTCAACTGCCAGAGATATGCTGAAATGGGATAGGGCTTTATATACCAATCAACTAATTTCTGCTCAAGACAAAGCCCTTATTTTTAATTCTTATAAAACCCACAATGGGCGACAAACTAATTATGGTTTTGGTTGGAATGTAGACCTACATAATAAGGTCTATGGCAAGCTAGTCTATCATACCGGGCGTTGGGGAGGGTATCTAAACTATTTTGGCAGGCATTTACAAGATGATAAAACGGTGATTCTATTACAAAATAATGTCACTCCTCAAACCAAATTCCCGATCATACCTGTAAGAAAAATTCTATATGATTTACCCTTGTTTAAAAAAGTAAATATTGCAGAAAAACAGTTAAAAAAATATGTAGGCAAATATCAATTCAAGAAAGGAAGCGAGACTATCCTATATAAAGATGGCAAGCTACAAATCAAGACTAACAGACGGAATAACCCCTACCTTCTGCCAATAGCTACTCACAAATTTTTAGCAATTGGTTTAAGACCTGAAACTATCTATGAATTCTTTTTAGACAAACAACACAATGTATACAAATATCGCCGAACTCAAGCAGAAGCAGGAACTATAAGGGAAGCAATCAAAATAAGGAAATAAGGTATAATAAGTACCTAGACATAATTAAATATGGTTGAATGGTTATATTGTTAAATGGCTGCGCGACGCGTTGCGGAACAATTTAGCCATTTAACCATAAGATATAACTAATTGTGTCTGATTACTTATTAGGGTAGTGTTTGACCTTTGATATAGCAAAATATAAGCTTTCGCCAACTCCCGGATTCTTGTGAAAATTTCCTTATATTAGACTCTACTTATTTTCCATCAACTCAGGGCATCCTGACGCATCAGAGGCAATCTATCTATGGCTGAAAAAGATCAACAACACAGTAGTGAAGGAGGCAATATTGGAAGAGATAAAATTCATGAACAACGTAACGCTCAAAGAGACTATGTAGACAATAGTTATCAAACAGTTACTAATAATATTGAAATAGACAATACCCCTCTTCGCCCTCCTTCCATTCCAGATTATTATTCTTCTTCAGAGATTCAAAGAGCAACTAAATACTTTATTCCCACAAGATGGCAAGAGAAACCACCTTCTGAGCAGGATGAACCAGCAAATTCTTCACTCATAACCTCTTCTCAACTACTGATCCCTCATTTAATAAAAAATGTATTCACTGATAAACTAAATAGGGAGAATGACTTTAAATATTTTCTTATTCTTGGTGATTCTGGAACAGGGAAAAGCACTTTTTTGATCAATTTATTTAAAATATGGAATTCAAAAAAAAGGAATAAAGAGATGAGACTATATCGCATAGGCTCAAAAAAATCCTGGCCAGAGATAGAAAAAATAACCCAGTTAGGTAAAGCCCCAGATACAATACTATTATTAGATGCTTTCGATGAGGATCAAGAAGCCGTTAAAAATTACATAAAAAGACTTGAAGAAATTGTAGAATTAACCGAAAACTTCTTTAAAGTTCTTATCACCTCTCGCACTCAGTTTTTTCCGTCCAAGATGGATATTCCACTTGAAACAAACATTAGAACCGATACTAGTTTTCAAAAAATCAGACACAAGTATATTTCTCCCTTCAATAATGAAGATATTGAAAACTATATCAAGAAAAAATTCAATAATAAACTATTTTTTTGGAAAAAAAATCAAAAGGGTGAGGCAAATAGTATAGTTGAAAAAGCCCCCAGTTTAATGGTTCGCCCAATGCTTCTGGCTTATCTTGATGATCTTATAGGCAAAGAATATGAATATAGTTTTCAGATATATGAGGAGATGGTGAAGAAATGGGTTGAGAGAGAAGCGAGGCGAATTCTACCAAAAGATAGAGAAACATTTACAAGAAATTTATACAAATTTTCAACAGAATTGGCTGCTCATCTATATAATAACCCACAAGAAGGAGAATATGTCATTTTTCGTAATGCGTTAGAACCTTTTGCACAAAAATATAAGGTTAAACTATCCAATATGGAAATGACCAATAAATCACTTTTAAATCGTAACGCAGAAGGATATTACAAGTTTTCCCATAAGTCAATTTTAGAGTACTTTCTAATAATTAGATATAGTCAAAATATAGAATTTGCCTTAAACTTTGATTTTAATGGTATGGCTCAAGCTAAAATTTTCCATAAAGAGATGGTAAAAGATTCGATAGAGAACGAAAATTTTATTGCCCATAATTCCTTATTTATAAGAGCAAATCTACTTAAACGTAATTTACAAGGAATAGACTTTAGTGGAAAAGCTTTACAAGGGGCAAATTTAAGAAAAGTAAACTTACAGAGAGCAGACTTGAGAAAAACAGATTTGCAAAAAGCTGATTTACGAGAGGCTGATTTACGAGGAGCAAACTTACAGGGCGCTATTTTGTATAACGCCTATTTACAAAATAGCAACTTACAAGAAGTAAATTTATATGGAACCTCCTTAAGAGGAGTCAAATTATTAGAAGCTAATTTAAATAACGCCATACTATATGGAGTAGATTTCTTTGAAGCTAATTTATCGAAAGCCAACTTACAAACAACTGAGCTACAAATCACCAACTTATATGGAGCCTATTTACCAGAAGCTAACTTAAGTTTTAGTACGCTTACTCAATCCCAATATTACTACGCAAAACAACAAGGAGCTATTCTAGAGAATGTAAACATAATCCCTGACCAAGAAAACAATTGAAAAGAAATCACTCGAAGAAAAGAGACAGGAATAAAAAACCCAATGACACAGTCTTTGGGTTTTTTTGGATACTACGAATGTAAAGAAAGGTTTCAGTAAGCCTGGCGGTTTCAAGACCAAACCTACTTACATAGCCGGATGAACATTTGAGTTTAAATGTTGCATCCAGCCGGATTGAAGACTTTTCTTAGTAGTAGTTAGTATTTAGATAATTTGAGCGCACGAACATACAAGGCCTGTAGCAAATATGCAAATTTTAGGGAGTTACTTGTAAAAATGGAAATCGAGTTGGTGTAAGAACTAAGCTTGTTTAACGCAAGAATTTCAAACTTCACAAGGAAAGCCAACAAGGCTTACTCACAAGAGTAAAAATCAGCTTTTGCACAGTATTTCCCCGCATATGCATAAAACATAAGAAAGTAGATTACACACCATATAATCTACGGTATTGTACCCCAAAACCCTCTAAATCTATGCTTTACAATATCACAGCAACGGAGTGCAACGAAGATAAAGCGAGAAGGTTACATCAAAATTGGAAATAAATGAACGGCTGTACGTTTTCGGTTTGAAATTGTAAGATCAATTGAATCACTAAAATGAAGATGGCGGCCTTGACCAATACTGGCAAAGACGAGAAATATTCGGCAGTTCGCGCTTTATCTTTCTCAGAAATGAAATGAATAAAATAGCCAAATACCATCATTGCCACTAAAAGCCCACGGGTTTGCATAAAGGGCACCAAATACGCCCAATCGGTATGGAACAACATTTTGGTGATAGATTGAGCCGCTACGTTGAAGCTTTCGGCCCGGAAAAATATCCAAAGCAAGGCCACAAAATGGAAGGTTAGGAACCAATCCAATGGCTTGAGTACTTGACGGTTCAGTCCCATTTCTTTGACTGACTTACTAAATATCTTGTGAATAAACAATCCCGCTCCGTGCATAGCACCCCAGAACACAAACTTCCAGGAAGCTCCATGCCAAAAACCACCAATAAGCATTGTGAGCATCAAGAATAGCCATTGTTTTTCTTCCCCTTTGCGATTCCCCCCCATCGGGATGTAGATATAATCGCGCAACCAGGTAGAAAGTGAGATATGCCAACGTCGCCAAAACTCAGTGATGCTTAACGAATTGTAAGGGCTACGGAAGTTTTCTGGCAAGCGGAAGCCCATCAGCAAAGCCAAACCAATAGCCATATCAGAATAACCCGAAAAGTCACAATAAATCTGCAAGGTATAAGCATACATGGCCATCATGTTTTCGAAACCTGAGTAAGTGGCAGGTGCCGAATAAATCAAGTCGGCATATTGGGCCATATAGTCGGCAATGATGGCTTTTTTGACCAAACCCTTCAGAATCATAAACAGCCCCTCTCCCATTTGTTCCTGACGGAACATAATCTTTTGATGGATTTGCGGCAAAAAGTCTTTGGCTCGAACAATTGGTCCAGCTACTAATTGAGGAAAGAAACTTAGGTAAAACCCAAAGTCTAGCAAGTTTTTACACGGCTTGATGTCTCCTTTGTGCACATCTACCAAATAACTAATGGTTTGAAACGTGTAAAAAGACACGCCAATAGGAAGGAAAATATCGAGTTTCTGAAAGTCTCGTTGCGCTAGGTAGGCCAGATTTTCCAGAATAAAGTTGGTGTATTTGAAATAAAGCAGGAAACTTAGATTGAAGATAATGAGCAAGACCAACCAAAGTGTTTTGCGGGATTTTCGTTCTTCTTTATGCAAGACCAGAGCCGCATAATAATCAACAACTGTCAAAATCACCAGGTTCCAGACATAATTCCCGCTGGATTTGTAATAAAAGAATAAGCTAAATGCCAACACATATATTACCCGGGCCAGCTTTTGTTTATAAATAACCGCATATATTGCCAAAAAAACCGTAAACAATATTAAAAATTCACCACTACTAAAAAGCAACGGATGTTTTTTATCATATTTAAATATATCAGCAATATTTTCCAACAATGGGTGATCCAGCATTTCTCTTCTCTGTATTTTTTATCGCTTCTTTTCAGTGTTGAATAAGTTCTAATTTCTACTCCTTACTCTCTCAAATGTACAATCTAAAGCATCTGTGTAAGGCTTTTAATCCCTACTACCAACTCTTAAACTGTCTTTTTTCTTTTGTTTAAGCACCTCTAATCTAGGCACTTTCATTATAATTTTTTTGCGGCTCTTGGTCATCAGCCATTGGGCAATGTATTCGGCCCACACTTCATATTCTTTCCATTGAGGGTGAATTCCATCTGCAGCACGTTTGAGTTCTAGATCCAAGGACCGAAAAAAACGATCACTGCCTACTTCGGCTTCCAATACTTGGGTAAGACCATTGTCTTTTTTCCAGTTGGGTGGCCCAATCCAGACAAAATTCAGCTTACCTACTTGCCCTATAATATTTTTGACAAACCCATGATACTCTTCGATCCTTTTGGTGAATAACTCATTGGTTCCCAACGAGATCATCACAAAAGTAGGTTTTATTTTTTCAATCAATGACTTCAACTTACCGTCTTGCCAACCAATAATACTAGAGCTGTTCTCGGTTATATAAGTAAACTGATGTCCGTTCTTTTTTGAATAATAAGCAAATGCATAACGTAAGCCTTCTGCCATAGAATCCCCCACCAATAACACATGCTGGGCACTGGTGTCTGGCCCTTGCGATGTTTTAGGCGATGCGATTATGCGCTTCCGTGTTTTGCTTTTTTTTTCGCCTTAGCCTCCGCTTGCTTTTCCTCTTTGGGAGGTACTTTCATCATGATTTTCTTGCGGCTTTGGGTCATAATCCAATTAGAAATAGCCGCCGCCCAGGTTTCGTATTCTTTCCAGCGAGGATGAATACCATCTCCTGCTCTTTTTAATGTCAAATCCTTGGAAGGGAAAAATCGCCCCTCTCCTACCCCTTCAGTCAACACCTCAGTGAGGCCATTGTCTTCCCGCCAATTGGGTGGCCCAATCCAAATAAAGTTAATATCACCTACCTGATCTACAATGTTTTTTACAAACTTACGATAAGCATCTAGCCTACGCGTAAATAGTTCATTGGAACCAAGCGAAATCATTACATAAGTAGGCTGTACTTCTTTGATCAATGACTTCAGACGCCCTCCCTGCCAGGCAATAATACTAGAGCTCGTTTTGGCAAAAGAGGTAAACTTATGTCCATTCTTTTTAGAAAAATCCCCCAATGGAAAGCGTAATCCATCGGCCATTGAGTCCCCAATCAATAACACATGCTGGGCACTGCTGTCTATCAGCATAGAAGAGTCTATCTTGTTGGCTTCTATATAGGCTTGTAAGCTTGTATCTATGGGCTTGTAAACGGTTTCTTCTCGGGGCAAATCCTCCGAACAACTTCCAAAGGTTATTGCCATAACACTCAGAATGAAGCAAGCGCGCATGTATATTTTAATCTTTTTCATTTTGGTAAACTCGTAACCGCTTTCGCTTTAGTAGAATCTTTAGATTGTTTTTCGGTATTCTCTTTCTTAATATCTTTAGTCACCTTGGGAACTTTTATGGTTGCAGCTATTGGATTCACAAGGCGAATCTTATGTTTACAAGCATACATAATCCAAGTCGTCAGGGTATCGGTCCAGGTAACACTTCCATTAATATCAGGGTGGATACCATCATATTGGCGGGTCATTTTTATGCTTTCTGACAAGAAAAAACGATCATTACCAATGACTGATTTAATAGCAGCATTAATTCCAGTATCTTTTCGCCAGTTAGGAGGCCCTACCCAAATGACTGGTATGTCTCCTGCTTGTTTGATGATGTCACGTATATATTTTTTCCGACTATCAGCGCCTCGTATAAACAATTCGTTGGCTCCCAAACAAATAATAATAAAGGTGGGCTTATATTTAGCTATTGCTGCTTTTAGTTTTTTTTGAGCACTCCAGATAATGGTAGAAGAACTAGGTTGAGATACCACCGAAAGGCGATGTCCATTATAGGCTGCATATTTTCTGAAACCATATTCCAGTCCAGCTGCTCCTGCCATAGAATCTCCCGCCAATAAAATATGTTGAGTTTTACTATTTACTCCTGCGGGCATAATTACATTCAATGGGATGCCTCGTTTTTTGGTAAATTTCAGATTAGAAGCCAGGTTTCCAGTTCCTTTCGGGTTTTTAGCCACGTTGGTAGCATCCGGCTTTCCTCCAATAGCTGCTAGTCTTATAGAGTCTGCTTTTGCTTGAGCACGAGCCGAATCTTCTTTAAAAGTTTTGTCTAAATAATCTTTGAGTCGCTGAGTAATGGGTTGGTAAATTACATCTTCTTTGGGCTCCAGATTCAGAAAAGTTTTCAGTTTGGTTTGCTTAACCTCTACATTAAACGATAGGGGTTTGTCCCATAGTGAATAAATCAATAATGATCCTATAACTATTAAGAGCAAGAAAATAACGTCTATTAAAGGTTTTCGTTCCTTGATGTAATTCATGTTAAGCAAACAACTTTATGTTGGGTGTTTAGATAGCTGGGTAAACTTGCAGGATATAACATTGGAGATAAAACAGCAAATGCAAATGTATGGTAAAGCAAGTTTTTATAAAAATTTCAAACATTTTTAATCGCCAGTTATCCACGCTTGTATTAAAATCCTTTAGGCAAAAAAATTAATGTACTCCTCTTAGTTAACCTTATTGGCTAAATTTTAAACTAAACAATAGGCATTCCGTTTTTGTAAATACTATATAACAAAATACCCATTTAAAAAGAGAAGTTGTTAAACTAAGGATTTAGTTTTATATTGCGCGTTATGAAGAGATCCCACAGGTTTTATATATATGCCCTCTGCATAGTTTTACTTGATCAATTACTTAAATTATTCGTTTATTTTAATCTCCACCAAGGTGAGGAAGTAATTCTTCTTGGCAATTTCAAACTGCACTATACACTTAATCCAGGAATGGCCTTTGGCTTTGAATTCGGAGCTACTTATGGCAAGTTTTTGCTTACTTTTTTCCGTTTAGTAATCATTCTCGGAGTGGGAATCTATTTATACAAGCTTATCCAACGTAATGCGCACAAAGGATTGATCTGGAGCTTAATTCTAATTTTTGCAGGAGGTATGGGCAATCTCATCGACAGTATTTTTTATGGTGCTTTTTTGAATGTGGCTACCTACGATGCAGTTACTCCCTGGTTTCATGGGCAGGTAATAGATATGCTCTTTATTGATGTAGGCCCTATTGCGCTTCCCAACTGGGTACCTAAGTTTGGTGGGCATAATGTATCAGCTCCTATCTTTAACATTGCCGATATTTCAGCATTTATTGGGATTATAATGGTAGTGATATTGCATCGCCGCTTTTTTACGGCTGATGCACCTGTTGCATCCAGTACTCCTCAAACCAACGAAATCTCTCAACAGCCCGAACAAGCATCTTAAAAAGAAGTAATTCCGTTATTCTAAAGCAAAAAAACTGTCCGGTTACTAACCAAACAGTTTTCCTTAGACAGTGAATTGAAGAAACTATGGAAAATAGTATTTTAAGTTTCTTGTGCGATCAATCAAATCAATAATCTTTTGTATATTCATTTACGTACATGTCCCTCACAAAGGATACATGCTTTTAAAACCTTTTGTCACCTATGTAATAAAAACATTTAAGTTCTAGCAAAAGGCCACCTACTTATACCTCAGGTAAGATTTTTAATATAACAAACCACTCGGTTTGCTTCTACAAAACCCATTTTTTGGTGAAAGGCCTGACTCCCAGTATTGGGTAGCTCCACATCAGAGGCCAATTGAGTACACCCTTGGGCTTGTGCCCAAATCTGTGCTTGTTCCAGCATATACTCACCAATGCCTTTTTGTTGATGATCTGGTGTTACATAAATTCCTTCCAGATAAGCCACAGGAAATCGCTCAGCTCCCTCTACATATTCATTTCTCAACGCTACATGAGCAAATCCTACAGGTTTCTCTTGTAGCTTCACCAGCATTACCAGATGATTGGGACTGCCAATCATTTCTGAGAAATCATCAAAAAGCGCTACAAAATTGCTATCAGGCCAAAGCTGTAATGCTAACTTCGTAATTGGAGTTACATTTAAGGTCGATATTTCTTCGTGTGTCAATTTCATTATTTATCTATTTAACCAAACACTTCTATTGCTTACCAGTTGTGTTATAATTATTCGTGCTTTTTAGATACATCTATTGGCACATAAAACTACTTTTTGTTGATGAAAGAAATGGCGCGATTTTCGGTACAGGATACCCAAACTCCGAACTTGTTCAATAAACCTAAGCTATTTTTGGACAAAAGGTCTACTGGAAAATCAACTTCTTTTGTTTTTTCATTAGTACAATCCAATAGGAATATGCTTAAGAATATAGTAATCAGAAAAAGTACTTTAATGCCTACTATAGCCTTTTACATTTAAACTAAGGGTAAAACTTATACATTTACAGGCAAAAAATACTATAACAATTGCTATAAATGTGATCACTTTTTCAAGTATCTTTCGAGATATTATTATACAACGATAGTTTTTATCAGAATAATAGTAATCTTGAAATAACGAAGGTTATGATCACGGAAAAATAAGGCGTCATATCGCACTCAAATTGCTTCTTTAATTTCGTATATTGGCAAGCCGTTTGTTTAACATTTGCTTAACAAGATCAAAAGAGTGCATATTACTCCTAAAAAAAATAAAATTTCATTTAATTAAACCCTGAAGAAGAATGTCTATTTGGTTGGCTTTACTTGTTATCCTACTTGCGTTCTATGTGATGACGGAAATTGTGGATCGACACTTTATTAAAAGTCTGGATAACATTGCCGAATGGATGAACCTCCCTCCCAGTGTAGCTGGGGCTACCTTATTAGCACTTGGTACCAGCGCACCCGAGATTTCTACCGCACTATTCGCCTTATTTCTTGAAGGCGCCAGCCCAGCCACAGGAGTAGGTACTATTGTAGGATCGGCCATTTTTCAAATATTAGTGGTGATTGGATTTGCCGCAGTTGTAAAAACATCATACCTCAACTGGCGCCCAGTGATGCGCGACAGTATATTCTACGCATTTTCGGTTGGTTTACTTATTCTATTTGTAGCCGATAATAAGTTCACTCTTATTGAAGGAATTGCCTTTGTAAGTAGTTATTTCCTTTATCTTTTTATTTTGTATTTGTGGACAAAATATGTGAACGAAGATGCTCCCAGAGTATCCCGCTCTGGCTTTGACCTACCCAATGGGAGTGCTCGTATTCAGTTTGAAGGTGCCCAACATCAATTTGATACCCCACGCCCTATCGAAGCCATAGAAAAAGACATGGAAGGCGAAACCGCTCGCAATCCGTTTAAGATATTACAGAAAAGCCTGGGGTACCCAGTGGAGTTTCTAATGAACCTGATTCCCGACCCGGAAGAAAAACCCAAATGGACTATTCCAGTATTTGTGCTTTCATTGCTTGTTATTGCTGGGGCTTCTTACTTCTTAGTAATTGCGGCCGAATCTTTGGCCACCGCAGTAGGTATTGACAAAGCCATTATTGCTCTTACCATTTTAGCTGGTGGTAGTTCTATTCCAGAAATGATTTCATCGGCTATTGTAGCCAAACAAGGGCGAGGAGATATGGCCATTGCCAATGCGATTGGGAGTAATATTTTTGATATTTTGATGAGTCTGGGCCTTCCAGTATTAATCTACATTATCGCCAAAGGGGAGCCTTTAGATGGCTTGGGTGGTGCCAATATCAACTCTTCTATTATTTTGCTTTTTACTACGTTGATTGTAGTAGTCCTCCTTTTATTTGTTCAGAAATTTAAGGCTAGTCGTCCCTTTGGACTGTTTTTAATTTTCCTATACATTATATATGTAATAGCTGCCTATATGGGTTGGATCGATGGCGGAAGCACTCCTGCTACTCCTTAAGAATACAAACTACTTGAAAGATATTTGCACCTAGCTGATTCAAGCAATCAGTCAGGTGTTTTTTTTATTTACTCCAAAATATCGTATCAGCCAAACTCAAGGTGTAGTTGTATGCCACTATCCTGTTGTTTATGGTCCAGGTTAGAAACTCCCAAGCCTAGCAAACGCACTTTGTGTTGAGAAAAATCACAAGTACGAATCAACTCTTTGTATAATTGGGTAATCAAAGGGAGATTATTGATGGCATAAGACAAGGTTTTGCTTCGGGTAATTTGCTGAAAGTTGTTGTATTTTACCTTTAAGGTAATCGTTTGTCCTAAAACCTTGTTTTTCTCAATTCTTTGCAATAATTCTTTGGCCAACTTTTCAAGCTCTGTTTCCATTTCTTCTACTGTGCCCAAATCGTGGTCAAAAGTATTTTCGGTACTAATAGATTTGCGAATACGGTGTGGATTGACTCGACGCTCGTCTATACCTTGTGCAATATTGTAATAGTAAGAACCTACTTTACCAAAGTGCCTTATGAGTTTTACTTTGTCCCATCGCCGCAAATCGCCTCCAGTATAAATCCCCAGTTTTTGCATTTTCTTAGCGGTAACTTTGCCTATGCCGTGGAACTTTTTGATAGGTAACTGGGCAATAAAATCAAGGGCTTCTTCGGGAGAAATCAACGTAAGGCCATTGGGTTTATCCATATCAGAGGCCACTTTCGCCAAAAACTTATTGACCGATACCCCAGCCGAAGCAGTGAGTTGGGTGGTATCCCAAATCTTTTGTTTGATCTCTTTGGCAATGATTGTGGCTGAGGGCATCCCCATTTTATTTTCGGTAACATCCAAATAGGCTTCGTCAAGCGAGAGAGGCTCCACCAGGTCGGTATATTCATAAAAAATTTCGCGAATTTGTCGAGATACCTGACGGTACACATCAAAGCGAGCCCGCACAAAGATAATGTGAGGGCATTTTTGGTAGGCCAAACGGGAAGACATCGCTGAGAAAACGCCAAACTTACGTGCTTCGTAACTGGCCGCAGCTACTACTCCCCGTTCGCTGCTTCCACCAACAGCCAGTGGTTTGCCACGATACTCGGGGTGGTCGCGTTGCTCGACCGACGCATAAAAAGCATCCATATCAATATGGATTATCTTCCGCATATTTTATATCATCAATGATTTAACTCTTGAGGAAGCATAAAACTACCATCCTCGTGGGTATCTAAAGTATAAACGTGATTTACAGCCTCTAGATTGAGTTTTCCATATAAATGTGGAAAAAGCTCGGTGCCCCCTGTAGTATTTTCATACACTAGCTTTTCTTGCAACTTGGCCACTTCTATTTTTAACAACAATAAATCGGTTTGTCCTTTAAAAAAGAGATTTGCGCTTCCTAATACCTGAAGCAGGTTTGAGCAGTGAATAAATCCTTCAGTTTGTATCGAAACTGGGGTATAAACTCCTTCTTGTTGAGCTACGTCCCAATCTGCTTTAGGAATGATATGATAAACGTGTGGTACTTGCGTCATCTAATTAATTTTATATGCCTGTTACGAGTTTTGATAAAAACCCTGCTCTGAACAAGGTATGACCAGAGCAGGATTGTAACGTACTATTTTTTGGCTTGGCCATTATAGATTTTTACTAAAGTAGCCAAGTTGCTCATACGCTTTACTTTTAGCTTATTTTCTTTGATTACTTTTTCAGTCTCAAGGCCAAAACTATCAAAAAGCTTTATGATTTGTTTCTTTCCCTTTACAGGGTAAATCTTTTCACCTTTGGCCAGATAAAACTTATTTTTTTGAAAAATACGCCCATCCTTATTTCCCACACTCTTTGCAATGTTGTAAGAGCCAGCTTGTTGAATGATTCTGACCTTTTTCAGAAGCTGTACATCACCATCTTCTATAATTTCAAAGAACCCTTTTTTGTCCTTCATCTTTCCTTCATAAAAGTCGGTATTGATAAAGCGAATCCTTTTGAAACCGTCTACAATGACAAACTCTTTTACTTTTGCACTTCTGATATAGCGCCTTACGCCATTCAGCTTTATTTCCAGATCACTGCTAAATAAGTTGAAGCGTAAATCACCAAACATAAAATCAGTTTTGGGTAATTTTTTGAAAGTTACCAAACCCACTAAATCTCGATCGATGCGGTACTTGTCTCCCATCTTACCAGTGCTTCGGGCAGCATACGTTTCCATATACTCGGTAGGCATATCTGCCAGGGTAGGTACCCCCAGTACAATCTTCTTTTTGGGTTTTTGTGGTGTTTTTTGGACTGTACTACTTCCTGAATTGCCAGGAGCATTTCCGGGTTCTACAGGGTTTTGCGCAAAAGTCATTGGGCAAGCATAAAGAGTAAATACAGCAGCAAGCAGTAAAATTTTCTTCATTTCGTTATAGTTTTATGGTAAAATTTAGGTAATGAATAAATATTTACCCAAAACTAACTATAAACTTAGTGGATACAAAACCAAAATTTGAGAGGAGCCAATATTACTGGTAAAAAGTCAATTACTAAAAGTTGGAGCCCCCGTTAAAAAATATAATGGATCGTAATCTATTTCCTTAAATTTTGCCAGATAATCTGTGATTAAGCCATTACTTGGTGTCTTGCAATACCCGTCCCTTCCTTGAAAAGCTTCTTTTGTACCCAAAATCACCGAAGTACTATATTTCAGCTTCCCATTTTGGAATACATCCAGGCGAAATTGCGGCGTGCCTATCATTCCTTGCTGATACTCAAAAACAAAGTCTTTTTGCATTTGCTTCATAATTGATTTATCGCGCAATTCAAGAAACGGATAAGTTCTAGTCTTTAACTCTTCCTTAAAATAATCTTTCAAAGGGCTATTTAGAATCTTTTGTTTTGCTTCTTCTTTAGTCAGTGTTGCTTCATATTTTAAAAAAGGCTGTAACACATGTGGCTCAGCAAAAAACACCATTCGCCATTCTCCTTGATCAAAATTTAAGTCGCGAAACATTTGCACCTTGCTTCTTTCTTTATAGTTGGGAGGCTTATTCTCTGACTTAAAGTATTCTTTTCCTAATAGTTGCCTTACTGTTCCCCAATACCTTAATCTTACTTTTCGGTGCTTTTCCTGAAGATCCCGTATTTTGTTTTGGCAAATACTATCTACCTGAGATTGAGTAAACAATGGTTCTTGAAGCCGCGATGAGGTTTCTTTGTTTTCTGTTGGATTACAAGCTATGCACACCCACGTACACAATACTAAAAGGGAATATCTAAAATTCAATGGCCTCAAAAGTTTGACGTAATTATTCATTTCAGCGCATAAGTTCGGCGCTGGTATTGCATAATAAGCAGCCCCGAAATAATGATTAACCCACTTATCAGATGGTAAAACTGAAGAGGTTTACCTAACCATACTCCGGTAAGGGCAGTGGATAGAGGAACTACATTCATAAAAATGCCAGCTCGCCCTGGTCCAATCATTTTGAGGCCATCGTTCCAAAGCATAAAAGCCACCGCGGTGCCCAGTGCCCCCATACCAATAGCCGATACCCAAAACGGCCAATTATGTGCGCTAATACTACGCATTGAGATAAAGGGTAAAAGCACCAAAAAAGATAGCAAACAAATGAAATTGGTCAGTAAAGTAAAATCGCGAATGGTAATGCCTCCTGTATATTTTTTGGTCCAGATATGCTGCAGGGCAAATATTCCATTGGCGATAAAAATAAGAAGGTCTCCGGTGGTAAATGAAAAATGTTGTAAAGCAGCAAAATCTCCTTTGACTAATAGATACAATACCCCCACAAAAGCCACCAAAATTCCTACAATTTGCTTGGCCTGAAGCTTGGTTTTCAAGAAAATATTCGAAAATATCAAAGTAACCGCTGGATTTAGGCTCATGATTAGGGCTGCATTAAGCGGTGAGGTGGTGAGCATTCCCCAAAAGAAGAAGACATTGAAGCCAAAAATACCAACAAAACCCACCAATGATAAACCTTTAAAATGGGTACGCCATAAGCCAACTGGAGGTAGTTTTTTATAACTAAATAAGGCCAGAGTAGCCACACCAAACAAAAAACGCCAAAAACCTGCTTCCATAGAGCTACTGGTCTGTAGCATGATTTGGGCAAAGTGAAAATTGAGCCCCCAGCAAATGGTGGCAGTCAGTAGATAAAGGGAAGCTTTCATTGGTGTAAAAGTTGTGTATGGTGCTGTTTAAATTTATAACCTACCAACTAGTATGTTTGGTTCATCTTTCATTTAATAGATAACCAAAAATCCCTGTAATGCAATTCATTACAGGGACTTAATATTTAAATAATATGTGTGTGTGTTCTAAGCTTTATTTATTCTTGATGCTTTCCCAGTTAGAGTTTGCCTTAGTAATGTTTGAGCCTTCGCTTTTGTCCCAAAATGTCTTCGTATTCATTTTTTTGCCTTGGTAAATACCATTAAAAAACAAGTACAATTTTCCGTTTACCACTTTAAAAGTTTCAGGGTTTACAGGCACTTTTTGACTTTTGGCTGCAATAGCAAAAGCACAGTATCCACCATATTGTGGCAAGTAAGCAGTTGGGTTCTTTACAAAAGCTTTTTTGTGAGCTTTGCTGCTGAAATAGTATTTAGCGCCTTCGTGGGTAGTTTGGTATTTTTGATTCCCTTTTACTGCCTTGTTTTGCTTATGATAAGCTACTACATCGTAACCACTGATCGCTACTTTGTCGGCGTTGGTTAATACTGATTGACTGAAGCTGGCTTGTGCACCAAAGAATAAAACTAGTGCGAATAATAATGTGCTAATTTGTCGCATGACTTTAATTTTTTTGTATTGATTGTATTTGTTTTAACAACTTGATGATGCAAACATACAAGAGTATTTCTGTACTTTTAATAGCATATTATTCAAATAAATTAGCAGATAGTACATTTCATCACCTTCATAGATAAATATATCGTATCTTGGTGTATGGAAAGTTTATTAGGAGATATTTTATCTACCATTCGGCTTAAGTCAGCCATTTACTTTAAACATGGGTTTTGTGGCTCTTGGGGTCTGGATGAACCCAATAGTCCTTATTCTCAGTTTCATTTGGTCACCAGTGGCAATTGTGTACTAGAAATAGGAGGTGAAATAAATTCGCTAGAGAAAGGAGACATTGCTATTTTACCTCAAGGTACTCCTCATCAAATTAAAGCCACTCCAGAGGCAATTTGTACGCCAGGCCCAGAAGCACTTGAGGAGATTATGAAGGGTGGACAACCCTTTCCTGGTAAAGAAATAAGTACACAGTTGATTTGTGGACATTATGAAATGGATCGGGAGCTGAGTCACCCTATTTTTGAAGAACTTCCTTCCTACATTATCATCAAAAGTGCAGATTATGGGCGATATGACTTGATCTATTCAATGTTTGAGCTTATTTTAGAAGAAATGACTTTACAAAAACCAGGTTTCGAAACGGTTATTATTCGACTTGCCGAAATTTTGTTTATTTCTATTATTCGCCATTATTATCTGCACCAGGCCAGCGAGAAGCTTAATATGTTTAAGGATAAAATGATTTACGAAGCAGTAAATCTCATCCATAAGGAATTGGCCAATTCGTGGAATATCGAGAAACTCGCGCATCGTATGGGGGTATCGCGCACCCTATTCATCGAACGTTTTAAAAGCGCTGTAGGAGAAACACCCATGAAGTATATCACGCTTTGGCGCATGACCAAAGCGCGATACTTGCTCAAAAAAACTGATCTATCTTTGCCCCAAGTTGGAGAAAAAGTAGGTTATTTTTCTGAAACAGCCTTTAATCGTGCTTTTAAACAAATGTGTGGGGTATCTCCTGGTAAATTTAGGCAACAACTGAAGCAAGAGGGAACAAAATAAATGCTTCGGTCAATTGATGTTGTTGCCCCAACGAACTTTATGATCTATGAAAAAACACGCTGGATACTTTATTGTTTTTTTGCTATTTGTCCATAGCATTACCATTGGGCAAAACACTGTACTTACTACCAATCAGAAAACAGCTTTGATTACTAAAATAAGTGATTTGATTACGACAAAGTATGTGTTTCCGCAAAAAACAAAAAAAATCACGCAATATTTGAAAAGGCAACAATCCACTATCGAGTTTAAGACTATCGAGTCCCCAAAACAGTTTGCCAAAACCATTAATCGCTACTTAAGAACTGCCAGCAATGATTTACACCTATGGGTGGGCTTTAACCGTAAAGAAGCTGCTTCACATCAACACCTGGACTATTCTAATTACTTGGAGCAAAAAGCCAAAAGCAGGAATTATGGTTTTCGTAAAGTAGAGATCCTGGAAGGTAATATTGGTTATTTGCATATGAATCATTTTTACAACCCGCGTTATTCTGAAGAAACTTTATCCAGTGCGTTGCATTTTCTTTCCAATTGCGACGCACTTATTCTGGATTTAAGAAAAAACTCAGGAGGCAGCCTCAATATGGTAAATACGCTGGACAGTTATTTTTTTGGCAATGGATCAATCATTACCCATCGTATTTATTATCGGAGCGGTTTTGAGCAAGAAGTATTCACCCAGGAAAATTTAAAAGGGAAAAGCCTACCCAAAATCCCACTTTATATCTTAGTAGATAAAAATACTGCCTCGGCCGCCGAACAAGTGGCTTATAACCTTAAACATCTCAATCGAGCTACCATCGTGGGAGAAGTAACGATGGGAACAGCCAATACTGGTCTCCGCCATTCGCTCGATGACAACTTATATATCTTTATTGCCAATGGTGAGTATGAAAACGATATTACCCGCGATACTTTTGAACATAAAGGAGTAAAACCTCAAATAGAAACCAAAAGCAGTGAAGCATTACAAAAAGCCCATGTTTTAGCGCTCAAACAAAAACGAAAGCTTTGTAAAGAAAAGAAGCAAAAAAAGAAACTCAATAAACTGATCAGAAAAGTAAAGAAGGATACTCGATAGCTAAGGTGTATATCCCTGACACATTCATCTAGTACCTTGTTGTGATATTTTTGTGATAGTTACTTATTTTATTTGTACTCTTTACTCATCATTTTTAACTATCAAGCATCATGAAACAGGTTCTGATTGTAGAGGATGACCGAAATATTGCTGATTTGCTTAATCTTCACCTGCTCGATTTAGAATGTACTACCGATATTGCCTATGATGGCTTAGAAGGGTATCAAAAAACCCTCAGTCAAACATATGATCTTATCCTTTTGGATGTGATGTTGCCCTCTATGGATGGTCTGGAAGTATGTAGAAAAATCAGAGCTAAAGAAATCCATACTCCTATCATGATGCTCACTGCCAAATCAGAAGAAATAGATAAAATTCTAGGGCTGGAATGTGGTGCTGATGATTACCTCACCAAACCTTTTAGCGTACGAGAACTGATAGCTCGGGTAAAAGCTATTTTTCGTCGTACCCAAATGCACCAGGAAAGCCTCAACAAACTACAACAAAAAGAGACTTTATTAAACTTCGCCCACCTGGAAGTTGATCTGCAAAAACGTAAAGTTGTAAAAGCTGGTAAAAGAATAGAACTCACTCCTAAAGAATTTGACTTATTGGCATTGATGGCAGCCAACCCAGGTAAAAGCTATTCACGTGAACAACTTTTAAATCTTATTTGGGGATATGAGTTTTCGGGGTACGATCATACCGTCAATGCACACATTAACCGCTTACGAGGCAAAGTAGAAACTGACCCTAATAAACCTCAATTCATTCTCACTACCTGGGGAGTAGGCTACCGATTCAACGATGAGATAGTGTAACAAAGCGATGATAAAACAGCTCAAAAAAATCAATAACGGACTATTTTGGCGGTTATCTGCCATTCTATTGGCACTCGTTTTACTTATTGGTACCACCTATGTCGTAATTACGGCCTATACTTCACAAAGATACTATGCCGAAACCACCCAACGACTGCACGCCAATGTGGCCAAGGCCTTGTTAAGAGAGGTAAAACCTTTTGATGATCAAGGCAATGTAAAAGAAAAAGCCTTAAGGAGAATTATCAGCTCTACAATGGCAGTAAACCCCACTCTTGAGGTTTATTTGCTTGACAATGAAGGCAAGATTTTATCCTTTGTTGTACCTGATAGAAAGGTAAAATTGAAATACATAGCCACTGAGCCTATTCAGCAGTTTATACAACAAAAAGGCGAATTGGTATTGGGTGATGATCCTCGCAACCCCAAGAAAAGTACCGTATTTTCGGCAGTGCCTGTGATGCATCAGGGTAAGAAAAAGGGGTATGTATACATTGTACTGGCCAGCGAGCAATTCGAAAACATTTCTGATACAGTTTGGAACAGCTATTTACTCACCTTAGGCACTCGTTTTTTTATGTGGAGTTTGTTAGCGGCTTTTGTATTAGGTTTAATCATTATATGGTTACTCACACGAAACCTTAGAGTAATTATTCAAACCGTTCGTCAGTTTGAGCAAGGTAATCTGGAAGCCCGAATTCCAATAAAGTCCAGTGGAGAGCTAGCTAGCTTGAGCCATACCTTTAACCATATGGCTGATACTATTCTCAAAAACATTCAGGAGATAAAACAAGTAGACAAGTTGCGAAGAGAGCTCATTGCCAATATTTCGCACGATTTACGTACGCCTCTATCAGTAATTTATGGATATGTAGAAACTATTTTAATGAAGCAAGGATCGCTGAGTCAGGAACAGCAAGAGAAATACCTTAAGATTATCCTGGATAGTAGTGAGCATCTCAAAAAATTAGTCGCTGATTTATTTGAACTTACCAAACTGGAAGCTCGACAAGTTCCCCTGCACAAACAGCCATTTATGATTGCTCACTTACTAGAAGGCGTAAGCAGTAAGTATGATTTGGCTATTCGAGAAAAACAATTACAGTTTACTGCCAAATGCTCCAATAAAGAAACTTTGGTATTTGCTGATATGCAAATGATAGAACGAGTGATTCAAAACCTGGTAGACAATGCCATTAATCATAGTCCTATTGGGAGTGAGATCGTTGTAGAGGTAAATGAAAAAGATGCTCAGATAGAAGTAAGCATCAGCAACGAAGGGAATGGCATACCACAAGAAGACCTTCCTCATATTTTTGACCGTTACTACAAAGCCGAAAAACATTATGGAAAAAATAAAGGTACTGGATTGGGCCTGGCTATTGTTAAAAATATTTTGGAACTGCACCAATCTATCATCCAAGTCAAAAGTGAAATAAACCGTTATACGACTTTCTACTTTCAATTGCCAGCTCACCATTAAGGTGAGTGATTTATCTGCGTACCTGCCTCGGTTGTTGCTTTATGCATAAATCGAGGCTTTTTTATGCTACCTCTCCCCCAATAATCACATTTTAAAACCTTTAACTTTTCGTGACACTTTCGTGATAGTTCAGGCCCAACTTTGTAGCATATCAAAACACAAGTCCAAATTTAAGTACTAAGATTTAACGCATGAAAAAGTTATTCATACTTGCGCTCGTAGCCACAATTGCTTTGACAAGTTGCCAAAAGGACGAGCCAACCAAAGCTTCCAAAAATTTCACAGTAACTATAGAGAATGTAACTACCGCCAAAACATTTCCAACGAGTGGCATTTTTAACACTCCGAAAGGTACCAGTAGTGAAGGAGTGATTATGCCTGGTCAATCTTATGAGTTTTCGTTTCAGGCAGGCCCTGGTAGTAAACTTTCATTTGCTACAATGTTTGTACAATCCAACGACTTATTTTATGCCCCAGGAGCCGATGGCATTGCTTTATTTGACAATAGCAAACAACCTATTACCGGAGATATAACTGCTCAGGTAAGTCTTTGGGATGCTGGTACTGAGGTAAACGAACAACCAGGTACAGGCAATAATCAGGCACCCCGTCAATCAGGGGCCAATGTGGGCACTGCCGAAAACGGTACTGTTCGCAACATTACCAGTGTAAATGATGGGTTTACCTATCCAGTAGTCAATGAAGTAATCAAAGTAAGTATTACCAATACTAACCAAACTGAATTTACAGTGACCATCGAGAACGTATCGGCTAGTGCCAGTATTTCCACGCCATTATCGCCAGGAGCTTGGGTAATACATAGCACAAGTGCTCCTCTGTTTGAAGCCAATGCAGCTGATAAGCAACTTGGGTTGGAATCTATAGCTGAAGATGGCAATCCAGCTACCTTAAAACAATATTTAGATAATAATACAGGTTTTGTAACACCTATGGCACCTGGAACCTGGGCTATTCATAATTCAAGTACTAAACCATTTTTTAGTAACAATACTACAGATAATGGCGTAGGTCTTGAAGCTCTGGCCGAAGATGGTGATCCAGCCAATTTGGGGGCAGCTTTGGCAAGTGTTGCAGGCGTATCACAAAGTGGTGTCTTCAATACTCCAAGTGGGGCTTCTGCTCCTGGGGTAATCACTCCTGGTGGTAAGTATGAATTTTCTTTTACTGCTACCGAAGGAGATTATCTCTCTCTAGCCACTATGTTTGTACAAAGCAACGATTTATTCTACAGTTTTGGTGATGCAGGCATTGCCTTATTTGAAAATGGAACAGCTATTAGTGGAGATGTTACAGCTCAATTGAGCTTGTGGGATGCTGGAACTGAATTGAATGAATATCCTGGCGCAGGCTTAAATCAAGCACCTCGTCAAACGGGAGCCAATACAGGCACTCAGGACAACAGCAACTTGATAAGAATCGTCAATGATGCTTTTACTTATCCCACTACGAGTGCTACTATCAAAGTAACTATTAGTTCACAATAGATTTAATTAAGATGTAAAGTTTAAAAGTAGATTTCATCGCCGCTTTTGACCACACCAGAAGCTAGGTATTCTTTAAAGCTGTAGTTTTTGCATAAGAGTGATAAGGAGTAAAATAGTGAATGGTTTCGACCTAAAAAGTCAAGATGAATTCGAAAATCAAAAAGGCATCAAATGGTTATTTGATGTCTTTTTTTTATGCATTACTCTCTATTACAAAAGTAAAAGCTGGTTATCAACAACCAGCTCCTACTCATTCTTCTAACTACTATACTATTAAAACACGCTTGCAATCAATTCTATCTTTATGCTATTAGTGCTTTTGGATTCTTCTTATAAGCACTTCTCTCCCTAATTGTAATTTTAATAAATAACTACCTTCTGCTACCCTGCGTAAATCAATGGTTACTCGACCATTTTGTAGCTGCTTTTGTCCTTTTAGAATTACATGTCCCCTTTCATCTATCAACTGATAAGATAAATCGATAGACAAACGCCCAGCAAAAAACAAGTTTACTTCTTCAATGGCTGGGTTAGGCCCTAATGTGAGTGTACCAAATTGCGGGTTTGCAGGCAAACCAGTGACACTACTTTTACTTCCAAAAATATTGAAGGTATAGAGGTTCTCGTCAGAGTCATTGCTGCGAATCGTTACTTGTGCCGTACGAGTGCCATCGCCAGATGGAGTAAATTTAATTTTAAAAGTAGTATTACTATTTGCATTTACTGAATTAGCTGGCTCTGTAGTCACTACAAAATCACTGGCGTGGGTACCATCTATTTCAACCAATGTACTTCCAGTCAAATTTAGCAGTGAGCTACCTGTATTCTCAACCGTAAAGGTTACTTCTGAGGAAGGATTTACTGAGCCAAAATCAAAATTAGCCGAGCCAGATAACAGTTCCTGATTATTGGCTTTCACACTAATTTCGGGAGCAACAGAACTCGTGGCCCGCACCGTAAAAGTGTAAGGGTTTTCGTCAGGGTCATTGGTTTGAATGCTTATTTCTGCGGTTCGTGTACCTGTAGCCGACGGGGTAAACTTGATACCAAAAGTAGATGTTTCTCCTGCAAATATTAAATTTCCACCCCAGGTAGTCCATTCAAAATCGCTGGCGTTGGCTCCCGTTACTTTTACTCGCGGGGTTCCTTCAAGCCATAATTTACCTTTACCAGTATTTTCTATAGTAAATGTTACTTCAGTAGGCCCACTTACTGAACCAAAATCATACGTACCCGAACCAGATACAATGTCTTGATTACCTACTTTGATATTGATTTCGGGAGGTTCTACCCCAAGACCTTTTACTGTAAACGTATAGGGATTTTCATCTGAATCATTGTTGGCAATGCTGATAATAGCAGTTCTTTCACCTAATAGGGTAGGTCTAAATCGAAGAGAAAAGGTTTCCTTTCCACCACTGACGATCGAGGTATTTGGCATTTTTACTACTTCAAAATCACCTGGGTTTGCTCCTGTAATGGCAATCACAGGGGTTCCGTTTAAAGTTAATGGAGCATTTCTACCCTCATTTTCTATCTCAAAAAACAACTCAAATGAAGCATTTCCTAAGGCAATTTCGCCCATACCAAGTTGGCTTTTACCAGACACTACCGACACCGACGAGCTCATTCGTCTGATGTTCATTTCGGGGGATCCTTCTCCTCTTACAGTAAAAGTATAGTCTCCTTCATCGGCATCATTGTTTTTGATAGTTACCGTAGCAGTTCTTACGCCTGGCCCAGTGGGGTTAAAACGGATGTAAAATTCATCTGAACGATTGGGAGTAATAGTAGATAAATCAGGATCATCGGCTATAAAATCACTTGCATGAGTACCCGTAATCACAATGATAGGTTTGGTCAAAAACACCAAATCACCATTGCCACTATTACGCACACTAAACAACTTCCTTTGTTCATCCATTCCATCTGTGCTTTTCAGTTTCCCAAAATCGAATACCGAACCCGAAGCGATACTTACACCGTTTCGTTGGATATCAATTTCTGGATTTCCCGCTGTTACTCTAAAGGTACGGGTAACACTCAGAGGAAAATTGTTCGCATCGCCAGCAAAAGAAACCGTGATATCGGTAGAGCCAATGGATTTAATACTAATGAGTCCATTGTCAATAGTAGCTACTGCCGGATTGGAACTGGTATAAGTAATAGGCCCTACTCCTGAAGCAGTAATACCCAAGGCAAAGTCGACATCATAAATAGATTTATCAGGGATGGCGTCAAAATTGGTGAATTGCAGGGTTCTGCGAGCAATCGTAATAGTAATATTTTTACTAGCAGCTTTATAATTATCATTTTCGGCTACCGATACTTTAACCGTAACTGTCCCAACTGAACCTAGTCTAACCGTTTTGCCTCCAGTAATAATGGTACTAACCCCGACCACACTTTGGCTTGTTATGGAATAACTAATGGCGGCAGTGGAGTTGGTAGTAGCATTCAAATCAAAATCAGCATCACCATAGGTTTTATTAATATCGCTTATTTGCAAATTTGGAGTAACCTTGGCAGGGGTAGTTCGTGAAACTGCATTGGCGCTCTCTACTTCCTGATCAAATTTTTTGATAACTCCACAATCGTTGTAAGCATACACTACCAACCAATAAGTTGTACTCTCACTCAGATTTGTAATTACTTGATTGATTGTAGTAGCTGTACCTGCATACACTACTTGCTCTCCAGCATCATTCCAGCTTAAGTCAGCAGTGGGTAAGCTTGCTCCATCAGTAGGTTTCGTAAAACTGTTTTGCTTGTTGATTTTTACTACATAGCCGTCCGCACCTGATGCATCTACGCTTATACTCCCCAAGTTGATAGATACTGGATTGTTGGCATTGGTATTTTGAAAGGTATTTAATTGAGAAAAGGGCACACAAGATACTTCATATTTAAAAGCATCCATGAAAAAATTGCCAGAAGAAGGCGTGGCCAAAGTAATCCGAAGTTGGTTGATATTGGTAAAGCCCCCTGCAGTGGTAAAATCACTAGGTACTAAAGTAATGGCATTGTTTCCTATAGCTATAGCCTTGGTAATTTTTCCTGATACTACTTGAGTTCCCCTCAATCCTTCAATGGTCAAGGTATTATTAGCGGTCGAGTTGAAACCAATCTCTAATCCGTGAGCATCAAAACGAAAATTATCAATCCCTACCGCATTACGTAAGGTGTAGGTACTTGCCAGACTACCAATACCACTAAAGAGAACCCCCAAATCACTGTTTCCTGATAACCCAGCCACAGAGTTAACCAATAGGATCTGGGTGTTTCCCGTGGTGGTAGCCTTCAATTCAAAAGCCCGGGTATTCTGCCAAACAACCGATGGGTTTTGAGTTGCCCCTCTCAAAAAGGTTCCATTCGGAAATCCAGCTTTTTCAAATTCTTCGGTAATGATTTGTCCTTGCGCTAAATTCAAGCACATAAAGCATAATAAAATTATAGTAGCTAAATGTTGTTTGTATTGTATGATTTTGTGCAGTCGTGTGTTTAAATTGTAATGCATGTTTTTGAAGTTTTATAGACTGCGACAAAAGTAGCTCATGTAAAATCTCAAAAAAATGACATTTGTTACCTTTTTTAGGCTTTACCAATTTTTAACAAAAACAAGCGATACAACAACAAAGAATAGCATTACTATCGCACGCAGAATATTATTTTGCATCACAAATATTAGTATAATCAAATTCTCACCTTGGATCGTATTCTGCTAAGACTTTGTTTGTGAATCCCCAAATAAGACGCTAAATGCTTCACTGGAATCTTGGCCACCAGATTAGGTTCTCGTTTTAATAAATGTTGGTAACGTTCTTCGGCACTGTGGCTCAATATCTCGATTTCGCGTTGTACTCGCCTTAGATAAAAGTGTTCTGTCATTAAGCGACCCAGCCGCTCAAACTCGTGGTATTTATCAAACAGTGCCTCGACACTTGTTTTGGGAATTTTTAAGATTATACAATCTTCCAGGGCTTGAATAGCAACAGGGGATGGTCTTTGTGAAATATATGAAGTGTAAGCAGTCATAATATCTCCACTAAATCGGAAATCCAGCGATACTTCTTTGTCTTCTTGCAACTGATAGGCTCTAATTAATCCTTGATGCAAAAAAGTAATGTGGCGTTCTATCTGGTTTTGCTCCAGAATGTGGGTTTTCTTTGAATATTTATCAATAATGGCGTGTTGCCAAAGATCGTCTTTTATATGATCGGGCAACTTGTATACTTGGTCTAAAACGGCTTCGAAAGCTACTCTTTCATCAGGAATCATACTCAGTGATTTTGTTAGAACTGCTAAACAATTAATATTCTGCCAACTAAGTAATTTTATCTACCTCACCTATCCTCAGGTAATCTTGCCAAAGAAGCCTTGTATCCTCATACTACCTCAAAATCATATAAGGCATCGCTATTTAAGGAAAAGTAATGATTAAATAAACATTTAGTCAACAATGTAATACACGCTTACAGGGCTTAGTCAACCAATGGATTACTATCGTATTGAAGTAGTAATTAAAACTGCACATGCTAGAAGTAAATTATTAAAATTCTAACAGGTATGATTTAGGCAGAGTTCCGATTATCTCTCAAAATACTTGACAAATAGTAAATGTGGCATATTGTCTACACAAGAAAAAACCTGAAAAGAGGTCAGTCTACTCGCTAAAAATTATTTATTTGAAAAATGAGTATGTCTGATCTTATGCAATTACAAATTCCGTTGACTGAGAGTTGTTGATGTAAAGTAGGAATATCTGATCTAGGATGATTCCTTAAGAATATAGAACAGAAATATTAAAAGGGTATTAGAGCGATTTATGAGGAGTAAATGTTGGTGGATTCAATGTTTTCAAGTTCTTTTAAACCCTCACCCCCATAATCAAAATATCGTCGGTTTGTGGGTTATCGCCTTGCCAGTCGCGGAGTTCGGTTTCTAGTAATCGCTTTTGGGTAGACATTGGTTCTTTGCTGACCTCAAGCAAGAAGTTACGGAAGTATTTACGCATATACTTTCGTCCACTGGTTCCTCCAAATTGATCTTGGAAACCATCCGTAAAAATATAATAGCGATCATCTTCCTGCATATCCATGGTAAAAGTTTCAAATACTTTGCTGGTGCGGTATTGACGACTACCAATAGGAAATTTAGACCCTTTTACTTGATGAATTTCCCCGTTTCTCACATACCAAAATGGATTCTTAGCTCCAGAAAAATATACCTTTCGCGCTACTTCGTCTAGTGCCAAAATGGCCACATCCATTCCATCATTGATTTGCTTTTGATGATCTGCTTTGGTGCCTTGCAATGTTTTGGTAAGCCTGTAGTCCAGCTCATACAGAATCTGCGAAGGCTCAGTAATCTTCTGATTCAGGATAATCTCATCCAGCAGGTTTTGCCCCATTACTGTCATAAAGGCCCCTGGTACCCCATGTCCGGTTCCATCTGCGGCAATCAATACTTTTACTCGTGGATGTAGACGCTTGGTGTTATCTTCATCTTCGTCGTAAATAGGAGGAGCCGTAGTTTGTATTCCAATAGGCTCGTTTTTGTGAGCAAATATATCCTCATTAAACCAATAAAAATCTCCTGATACAATATCCTTGGGAGCTAAAAACACAAAGGCCTCTTTGAAGTTTCTAATGACTTCGCCTGGATCACACAACAACGCTTGCTGAATGCGTCGGGCATAATTGATACTATCTGTAATGTGCTTATTGGTTTGTTCAAGCTCAACATTTTTCACATTGAGTTGTTCTACTGCTTCTTTGAGATTTTCGGCCTGAGTTAAAATTTCTTCTTTTTGCTGTTGTACTTTGGCAGTGCGTTCCAACACCTTATTTTCAAGCTCTTGGGTATGCTCCTTCTGAAGGCGTTCGTTTTGATGAAGCTGTTCTATCAAATCCGATTGCGCTTTGCGCTTTTCCTGCTCAGCGGCCTTTATTTTATAACCTAATCCCAAAGAAAATAGCAATACTTCTAAAGCTGCTCCCCCTTGATATACCAAAGAATACACAAAACGAGAATAGCTGTATATAAACACTCCAGCAATCACTGCCAAGTTCAAAGAAAGTGCTCCCAAAATGAAATAACGAGCCGTAATACTTCCAGTACGATACAATACCACAAACAAATAAAGAGAAAACGCTGCATCAACACCTCCTGAGATCAGGCTAATGGTATTCATCAGCGGAAAATTGGGTACAGTGGCATAGTAGATAAGCTCTATTGGTATTAAGATCAGGCGTAACCCAATATAAAAGCGCACCAAAGGATCTACTCGGGGGATGATGTCGCGGGTATGCAAAAAAACTCGCATAAATCCATAATACAGCACCGACATCATACTTACCGAAATAAGCCAGAAAAAATTGTCCAGTACAGGATGCTCGGGAATGAAATACTCTCTTAGAAAACCGTGGAAGTACAAAAAGTACATCGAGATAAAAAACATGTAAGAAGAGTAAAAAACATAGGTACGATCTTTAGTAGTGAAGTAAATCACCAGATTATACAAGATCATAATCCAGAATACCCCCTGAAACAATCCCTGAAATAAGCTCTCCCAACGCAATGTGTCATTGTAGCCTTGCAGGTCAAACAATTCAAGGTCGAACTTAGGTGTGCGGCGATCCTTTACTGTAATCTTTATGTAAACTGTTTGCGCTACCTGATAGGGTAAATGTAAAGCCGCTAGTGAAATAATGGCTTCGTTGATGGATTTTTGTGATACTGGAACCAATACCCCGGTTTTTTGCACCATCAATTGACCATTCTTTTGAGGAATAAAAACTTCTACTTCACTATTACGCCCTCCTATATGTAAAATCCAGTCGTCTTTAAAAGAAATGTTGTTTTGTAGGGTGATCTTTCCCCAGTATGTGTATTTATATTGAAATTTCCTGGAATACTGTGCGTGTGGTACAAAGTTTTTCTGAAAGCTTTCGGAGGCTATCTTTTTGAATGTCAAAGCGTTACTAGTGTCTTCGAATACCTGCAGGTAACGATTCAAATTAGAATAAACATCTTGCTTGTCATCGTTTACCTGAAATGTCTTGTTTACCTGAGCTTGACCACGACCAATATTAACGCTCAACGTAATAAATAAAACACATACAATTCTTTGCCACATAGAGGAGCTATTATTTTGGCTAAATTATAAGAAATCTTTCAAAATAAGCTACGTATAGTCATCAATTTTTATTCCGAGATTCATAAAAATACTTCAAATACAGTGTTATCACTCTTTTTTACAATACATCTCATTGATATAACAATTTATGAAAAAACGATATATTCCGCTTCTCCTCTCTTGTATAGGACTTATCATCATTGGTGTATTCTTTTATTATCAAAATCGCATTATTGCCCAGGAAAATAAGCGTTTACAAAGCATCATCAATTATCAGGAATCTATTGTTGACTATTTGGATAAAAAAAAACAAGCGGCTTTGGGTTTGGCCAAAAGAGTAAAGTATGCACAACATTCGTTTGATACCTACCAATGTAATTTAAGAAAAGTGTCTCTCAAGCTGTATTGGAAAAACCGCCAAAACAAGTACCTGAAAAGCCTAAAGAACCTTTGGCAACACCTCAAAGTCCAGCAACAAACGCTCATTTTTGCTACTAATGCAGGCATGTTCAAGGCCAATCACCATCCCGTGGGTTTATACATTGATAATCAGCAACAAATAAGTCCTCTAAACCTTGGCCAGAAAAGAGGTAATTTCTTTTTAAAACCCAATGGTGTATTTATGGTCACTAGTAATAATGAAGCACGTATTGTAGAAAGTAGCCAATACCCCCAAAACGCTCAATCGGTAAGTTATGCTACTCAATCAGGCCCATTACTATTGCTCAATGGTGAAATACACCCAAAATTTGGCAAAAACTCTCCTAATAGAAATATCCGTAGCGGAGCGGGAATCATCAACAAGCATGAGGTAGTGTTTGCGATCTCTAATGAAGAAGTTACTTTCTATGAGTTTGCCTCTTTTTTCAAGAGTCTTGGGTGCCAAAACGCGCTATATTTAGATGGGCATATTTCTCAAATGTACTTGCCTGCACTCAAACGCTATGATGATGGAGGTAACTTCGGAGTAATGATTGGAGTTACGGTAAAACAGTAATTTCTAATAATACTCCATGTCAATATCGTCTAAGTCTACATCTGGAAAACCATAATTCCTGATCAGTTCTGATTTTGTATAGGTTCTTTGTTGAGGATCTATAATTGAACAAAGAATATGGTCGATGGCTTCCAGCTTGGTGATATCGATACTTTTTAAAAGCTCATGGGTTTTGTGAATGGTATAACGAGATGAAATAGATCCGGTTTCCAGCCACCCTGAATTAAAACTCAACAAGGTGCGTACTTGCCAGGAGAAATTGAGATAAGTTTGAAAAATCATTTCTACAAAGGTCTGCTTACGAATGAGTTCAGGAGAATCGCTTAACTTCTTTCTTTCAAATTCATTTTCAAGTGCATACTGCTCAATATCAGCAAATAAGTCTTCAAAATCGTCGTGTGACCTCTTTTCTAAAAACAGACGGTTCTGAAAATCCCCAAACAAATCTTCTCCAAGGTCAAAAGCCCTCATCAACGCCTGCAACTGCATCAATCTATAATAACGGGGTTCATTTCCTGTCAGGCTTTCCAGGCCCCATTCGCTAGGCTTGGGCACCATCCCCTTGAATTCAAAAAACAAAGTCAAAAAATCTTTAGCCTGATAAGTAGTCTGTTCAATAATATTGTCTCCCAGATATATTCCCCACAATTTATCATCCTGAGCGTTCCAGCCCACCACCATTTGTTTATTCGAATAAAAATAATAATGACTACCCATACGCTTTTCCATCCCTTGGGCCTCGCCAAAAACGCCTTGAATATCAGATTCTTGTGTGATTCCCAACGGCTCCAAAGCCTTTGACTTCAGCATAAACTCGATCACCCTAGGAGTTTTTTCTTCTGACAAACGATAACTAAAAGGCAGGTCATTTTGTAACCAATATTTTACATGAAGTTTTTCATAAGCATTAAGCGCAATTTTATCGGCAGTATCTCCCAGCTTCACCCCATTCAGCATGATTTGCTCACAGTCAAGGTAGGGGTTTATGATCAATTCTATATTATTTATTAAATCCATATTTACTAAAGCAAAAAAGGAGGGCATATACCCTCCTCTTATTTCTTGATATCTAAAATAACTTAGTCATCATTTCCGGTTTTTGGCCTGACTCCTTCGGCTATTCCGATTTCCCGTTTGGCCATTCTTACCGTTGTCTTTATCTTTAATATTACTATTTCTTCTATTATTTGGCTTACCGTTTCTTCCACCACCTTTTTCACGCTCTTCTTGCACTTCTTTGGCTCTTTCTTGTGCTTCTTTCAACTTGTCTTCCAAACGAGCACGGAAACCAGATTTCTTCTTAGTAGCCTTGTCTTTGTATTTTTGCTCTTCTTCAAATTTGCGAATCTTTGCTTCGATTTTGTCTTCGTCTACAAAGTATTTCTTAATAATGAATTGCTGTCCTAAGGTAATTAAGTTAGATACCAGGTAGTAGAAACTCAAACCAGAAGGGTAGCTGTTCAAAACAAAGAAGAAGATTACCGGCATCGCATACATCATATACTTCATCATGTTGCCGTTAGGCCCACTCATCGTATTTGAGTTTTGATTACTGGTAAGCGTAATACCAATTTGCGAAACCGACATCAACAAGGTGAATAAACTGATGTGATTACCTAAGAAAGGAAGATTAAAAGAGAAGGTAATGAGATCATCATATACCGAAAGGTCGTTGGCCCACAAGAACGATTGCTGACGAAGCTCAATAGAACTTGGGAAGAACATAAACATTGCAAACAAGATAGGCATTTGCAGCAACATTGGTAAACACCCTTGTACTGCGGCAAAAGGACTTTGTCCAATCTTTTGATAAAGCTCCTGTTGATACATACTCGTGGCCTGCATATCAGGTTCTTTACCGCCATTATCTTTACGATACTTTTCTTTAAAGGCCTCCATTCGTGGCTGAAGGTATTTATTGATTACCTTCATTTTGGCCATCGACTTATAAGAACGATAGGTCAACGGAGAAAGCATCCCTTTGATAATTAAACTTAGGGTAAGGATGATCAATCCATAGTTACCAATAAAGCCTTCCAGGAAAGCAAAGATGGGAACTACCAAATATTTTGCAAACCAGTTTACAACCGGATATCCTAAATATACATTGTCACTAAAACCTTCTACATCTACGTCACTCAATACATAGTATTGGTTAGGCCCAAAGTAAAAAGTAAATTGCCCTTTACCTGCTACTACATCCTGGCTATTTACCAAAAGGTTAATTTCGGCGTGCTTTTCAATGGTAGTACTTTTAGGATCTTTTACTTCAGTACTAAAAATAGCATTTGAGAAGTTCTTGTTTTTGGCAATGATACCAGTAGTAAAGAACTTTTGGTTGAAAGTTGCCCAGTATAACTTCTCGTTGATTCTTTTTTGCTGAAATTCAGATTTGATAGCTGACAAATCATCATAATCACCTTTGGACAGGTAATAGTTGATTTTGGCTTTATCGCGGCTTTGTTTCAAGTCAAACTCAAGGCGTTTTAGATCATTAGGCCAGTTAAGTGTTAAGTTTGACTTTTGCTTGATTAGGTTATCAAGTCCAGTGAATTTTAAATCATACCCTAGTTCAAATCCATCAGGTTTTAGGGTATAGATTTGTTCAATATACTGATTATCAGCCAGCGCTAATTTAAAACTTACTGTTTGAGCTTTTTTATTAACTACTACTTTTGGAGCCGCTTTGGTAGTAAAATACAAATCGGCCAAATTGATTTGCTTGTTGTCCTTGGTAGTAAAGGTAAGGTCAATTTTACTATTCTTACCGTCCATCAAATACAAAGGCTTTTTATCGTAGGTCTTGTAGTTTTTCAGTTGTACTTTCTGAACAATACCACCTTTGGTGTTGATAGACACCCGAATATTTTTGTTTTCTAAGATAACTTCTTTGGCAGTTCCCTGAGCAGCTTTCTTAAACTGTCCATAATCGGCAGGAGTTTTGGGTTGTGCTTTGGTTGAAGCTTGCTTCTGGGCATTTTTCTTAGCAACCTGAACTGTATCTTTAGCGTTCTTTTTGTTCGGTTTCTTTTTTGGATCAGGGCTGAAAAACTGGAAATAAACTGTCAACATCACGAAGATCAGTCCCAGCCCAATTACTTGATTTCTATCCATATCTTAAAATCTATCTTTTTTACTCACGACAGCCATTGGAATGTTTACGCTGTCTCATCCTCTCTTTTTCGAAACATCAATCGCTTTCAATTTGTTAGAAAGCGATTTATATCCCTTTTTCTTTTATTCTTTTTTAGGGATTAGTCATGCAAAGTTGCTAAATGTTACACTAATAACCCTATAAAAAATGTTTTTTTTCAACAAAACAAAAGAGGTTCGTGTAACACAAACCTCTTTGATTAGTTCAATCTTGTTGCGAATTACTAAACTTCTGAGCTATTTACTGCTTTTTTCTTACCATTTTTAGATTCCTTCGCTACATTTTGGTTCCCAGTCTTCTTTCGTTTTGCATTTTCTATGGCCGCTGCCACAAAGCTTACAAACAATGGATGAGGATTATCTACTGTACTTTTCAATTCAGGGTGAAATTGAGTTCCTATAAACCAAGGATGGCCTTTCAGTTCCATAATTTCAACCAACTCTGACTGAGGATTTACCCCTGCAGCAACCATACCTGCTTCTTCGAAACGCTCCAGGTATACATTGTTGAACTCATAACGGTGTCGATGTCTTTCCTTGATTTCTTCGGCGTCATAAATATCTGCTACTTTGCTGCCTTCACGTAGCGCACAAGGATAAGCTCCCAAACGCATAGTACCTCCTTTGGCTGTGATATTTTTCTGATCTTCCATTAGGTCAATCACCGCTTCTTTGCTGTCTGGTTTTACTTCGCTTGAGATGGCTTTTTTGATACCCAATACATTACGGGCAAACTCTACCATTGCAACCTGCATTCCTAAACAAATGCCAAAGAATGGTATCTTATTCTCACGGGCATATTTTACGGCCTTGATCTTACCTTCGATGCCACGATCCCCAAAACCAGGGGCAACTAACATTGCATCCAGTTCGCCGAGTTTATCAAAATTGTAGCCTTTTTTCTCTAACTCTTCAGATTGAATCCAATGAATATTGACTTTGCATTCGTTAATAGCCCCTGCGTGTACAAAAGACTCTGCTATAGATTTATAGGCATCGTGTAGCTCTACATACTTACCAATTAAGCCAATGTCTACAGTTTCTTTAGAATTTTTGATTTTGTATAAAAAGTCTTTCCATTTTTCAATATTGGGCTTGCGACGGCTAGATAAGCGTAATTTGGTCAATACGCGTTCGTCTAGTCTTTCGGCTTGCATCAGCAATGGAACATCGTAAATGGTGTCGGTATCTATAGCCTCAATGACAGATTCATAATCTACATTACAAAACAACGCCAACTTTCGACGAATTTCGTCAGGTAATGAATGCTCGCAACGAGCCACCATGATATCAGGCTGAATACCAGCTTCTGAAAGGGTTTTTACCGAGTGTTGCGAAGGTTTGGTTTTTAGCTCACCTGCTGCTTTTAGGAAAGGTACCAAGGTAAGATGTACTACAATGGCATTATTCTCTCCCAAATCCCACTTAATCTGACGTACTGCTTCAATAAATGGTAGAGATTCAATATCTCCTACACACCCTCCTATTTCGGTAATGATGATGTCATATTTACCAGTAGTTGCCAGTAGTTGAAAATTACGCTTGATTTCATCAGTAATGTGTGGAATCACCTGAACTGTTTTACCCAAATAGGCACCATCTCGCTCTTTTTGGATTACGTTATTGTATATTCTTCCTGTGGTGATGTTGTTGGCTTGCGTGGTAGCAATGTTTAAAAAACGCTCATAATGGCCTAAATCAAGGTCAGTTTCAGCGCCATCGTCGGTTACATAACACTCTCCATGTTCATAAGGATTGAGTGTACCTGGATCAATATTTATATAGGGATCAAATTTTTGAATGGTAACAGAAAACCCGCGGGCTTGTAGTAGTTTAGCCAATGAGGAGGCAATGATACCTTTGCCAAGAGATGATGCCACCCCTCCCGTAACAAAAATGTGTTTAGCGAAAGCCATATATCGTAAATTAAGGTAACTTCTTTTTTTTGCTTACGGGATACAAAGATAACACAATAATTATGATTTATAAAACTATCGTTTCGACAGAAAATGAGGTAGGTACAAAAAAAAATTGGTGCGCTAGAAGCTAACACACCAATTCACCCAATTATATTACACAATGTATATATATTCTTACGAATTTATATCTCTTTTGATGTCACAAAGGTAACAGGCTGTCCCCAAATAAAATTCTGTTTGCAAGTTTTTTTGAGTTTTTCAGGAGTATTTTTCATCATACTATGATTTATTCTACAAAACCTTGTACTTTACCCGCAAAACAAGTTATATAAGCTTATTAATCAATTATTTACCAAAAACAAAGGTCATTTGGGGAGAGGCTTTCAAGGCCATATTTTGTATTTCAAGGACATAAACTTTATTAGAAGTAGCGGTTTTAGCCTACTAAATCAGAATATTATTCTAAAGACACATTTTTAACTTCGTAATACTTTTGCATCTATACTCCTTGAAAGATTTATAAAAAAATCACACAAAAAAAGCTGCTAAATGGCTAAACTTTTGAAACGATATGTCGTATTTAAAAAATTATAGTAGCAATACTTCAAAATTTCACTAGTACAACCTACCTCAATCCCCCTTTACTCCCTTATCCATTTCAAATAATTAAAATTAATAAGCCCTTAAAGAACCTCTAAGGCTTATAGTTTTTATATTTCCTAACTTGTTCATACGCCTTTAAATTTCTATCATCAATTATTGTTTTTTACATTACAAAATGATCAAAAAAATTGTCCCCGTATTCATTGCACTTGGCTTATTATTACTTACTTTTTTTAGTTATAGTGACGATTCTAATTATTATTATGGCCCGGTACCTATGGAAAGGGTATTACTTTCTGAAAGAAATAATGGTTTTAAGGGGGCCAGGATTCAATCTATTTTACCTAACCCGCGCAATACCAACCAAGTAATTGCTAAAGGCCCAGCAGGAAGTTACTATTCAGCCAATAATGGAGATTCGTGGACACTAATAGGTATTGATGGGTATAAATATGGCGGAGGAAAACCATATGTGCCTAATGTTTATTGGGATACTGAAGGAAATATGGTGGCTATACAGAGCAATTCTTTTGAGTGGTCTCTCGACAAAGGGAAAACCTGGCAAGGACAATGGATCAATTACAATGTTATGACAGGTGGTATGGACAAAAAAGGTAATTTTTGGCTTCGTCGCAGCGTTGGAAAGCAAACACAAGATGTATTTGAATATATAAAAAGAAACCCAGACAATTCCCTCAATATTCAACCAATCACCAATCCTAATACTATTCAACAAATTCAACAAGAAGATGCAGAAATATTAGACCAGCTTCCTACCCACTGGAAAATTGAAAATAATGTACCTTTAAGAAAAGAAAACGGACAATGGATTGTAAAAAGCAATGGGATAAAACGACCAGTTATCTTACGCTTTTACCAAGACCCAAAACAACCTCAAAAAATTGTAGCTGTAGAAGGTACAAATATCGATTATTCGCAATATTCGGGGGTAGGCACCGAAATCATATTTGGCTATTGGTACTCTAAAGACTTTGGCTTGCAGTGGAACCGTACTGACTCCAGTATTTTAAAGGGTTTTCCTCAAACTATTCGGCAAGATTCTGCCAAATGTTCACTCACCCTCCGCCAATCTTCACCTAGACTTGCATCCCAAAAAATTCCCTACAATATATCTTTCCTTGCTTTACCTACAGATGTTGGCTGGTTGAGTCCTAATAAATATTATATGCTTGGGGAACATGGTATTCAGATTGGAGATGTTTCGTCAAGTTGTGATATCAAAACACAAACGCTTTGGTCATGGAACTATTACCACTGGGAAAATCAAAATCGGTATCAAATGTATGACTTGAAGGCTCAAACAAGAAATTCGTATATTGGGCAAGAGCCTCCCAATGCAGTTTTTCTCAAAGAAGGTAATCGTTTGAAGTTTATTTTTACCTATCATTATGGAGGTTTATGGTATGGAGAAGTACCGCTGAATCATCCACTTACGTTAAACCGCTTTTTACACTTCTTTTTTTATTATCGCTTAATCATGTTCTTCAATCTCTTGTTTGTTGTTTATTTATTAAGAAAAAATAAGCGCATCAGGTCTTTATTGAGCAAATTGAAAAGTAAATAAAATTACCCCACTCATTAAGCAGGGTAACCGTAAAATGTAACCTTCATTTACCTTTTTATAAACTCCTCTACCAATTGGTTTACTTTGGCAGGTTGGTCTTGATGCACAAAAACTCCGGCATTTTTTACCACCACGACTTTCACTTTATCACCTGCAGGTTTCCATGTATCGATATAAGCAGTGCGGTAAAATCGCTTGCTGGCCTCGGGATACAAATCGTCTAAGGCTTTACTAAAACCTGGCGCAATGGCCAATACAGGAACTTTGAGTTTGTCTAGTTCCGTTGTAACATCATAGGCCCAATGTTCAATCATGTAACGAAGTAAATTGGGTACTGGCACTGCATTGATCTCGTCTGATAGTCTTTTTCCATTTTGGGCATTGCTCGAGTACACCAAATCGTCCCACATGTTAGAATCCCAGGTTTCGCCAGTCACAGTCTTGAACCACATAGGAGCCATTTGTACATCAATGCCCATTTGGCGCTGCTTTGGGGTAAGTTTTTGTGGAGCCAGTTTTCGTACCAGCTCCCCTCCTATGGCTACGATGGCTTTTATCTTTTCAGGATGTTCTAAGGCAATTCGTAGCCCAATTAAAGTTGGCGTTTGAGAGTTGGTAATAATCACGGGCTTTTTCAGGTTGTATTTCTTCATCAAGCCAAGAATTACCTTTTGGCTATGCTTGTGCCAGGTAAGTTCGGCATAACTAGTACCAGCAGGAGGCATAGGGTAAGCCTGGGTACCACCATAACCAGCCAGCGTAATGGCATACATCGTATACTTGCTTGAATTGTCTTTAATGAATTGGGCAAACACCTTATCTGAGGCCAACCCTAGTCCCGCAATCAATATCACCTCTTGAGGACCGCCACCAAACTTTTGCACTTTTCCGATTTGATGAATAGGCATTGTCTGGTATCCTGGCGGATGTACCAGATTATTGATAGAAGTATCTTGTTTCATAATACGCTTCTTGCGTTGGGCCATAGATGGCATTGCAACGGTCAACAATAATACTGTGAGCCAAGCCATCATTTGGATGGCATTTGTTGTTGAAATTGTTTTCATGGAATTGATTTTTTGGTTGGCTCAAAGGTATGCCCCTATCCCACCGAAAAGCTATCTGATTTCGGTGTAACGCGTTACATCCCCACGGATTTTACTTGAAATACATTCAAGAGACTTTATTTTGGCGATGTTGGGCCAAATAATCGGAAGGGGTTTGCTGAGTAAATTTCTTGAAGGCCCGATAAAAACTCACCTTATTATTGTAGCCCACCTCAATTGCTATTTGCTGCATGATGGGATTTTCTTGTTGTTTGAGTAGATCACAAGCCTCTTTTATTCGAGCAGCATTTACCAATGTAGGAAAACTGGTTTGGAGTTCCTGACTCAAAATCTGTGACAAATAATGTTTGCTAATCCCCAGACATTGGGCCAATACCTCTGGTGTAAAATCATTGTTCAAAAAAGGTTTTTCTTCTTCAAACAATCGTTTTAGCGCTACTACATATTTGTTTTTATATTCTTGGGGCAAAGGTGACTTAAGATAACTATTGGTAGCTGCCTTGAGCAACGGTTGAGAAAGACCTGGGGTTAAAATAAGCCAATAACCCAGTAAATGTAGACCTAATGCAAACGCAAAAGGTTGAAAAAATAAAACCAGCCCTAATGGACGCACAGGATTGAATACCCACACCACTTGCCCAATCGTGCATAATCCCAAGAAAATAGTCAGACTGGTTAAAAACTTGATGATTTGGCGAGAAGCTGATGATTCCACAAGTTTCTCGCGTAAATAGGTAATAGTCCATACCAAGAAACATAAGGTAAATCCATTGAAAGGAAGGCCATTACCTGATAGTATATAAAGTAATGGGAAACGTTCTTTTAAAAGGCTGGTATTACCTATGGTGGAAAGTTTAAAAGTAGCATCTGAAGCATAAAAGGGAATAAATAATAAGTAAAGGAGCACTGGAATTAAAAACCAGAGGTAAGTCTTTTTTTGAAAACTATAGGTGGCTTTTTGGGCAAAGATTAAAAATAAAGGACCTATGCAAAAAATTAGAGGGTAAGACATTAAAATGATTTGCGGAAACCGAACAATAGTACCCGTAATCACCAACAAAAATTCCCCAATGTAGATAGTAAATGCCAACACAATGAACTTGACATCATTCTGTGTTTTTTTGTTTTGTGGCCGAAAAGTCAACACCAGAAACAACACCAACCCGTGGAAAAAGGTAAATCCAGTAATATATTGTAATAAGGTCACCATTGATTTTCAAAGGTTGGTAAGGTGTGTATATCTTATGCTTTTATTGGCTATTTGGCCATTAGTTTTCTTAATTGAAAGACGATAAACCAAGCACAAACCACTAAGGTTAATAATTGTCAATTGTCCTATATCTTCAAACCAATAAGGTTGCCTTCAGTGTCACAAAGAATACATAAACTCCCATTCATACTGTAATAAGTCTAAGCATCGGTTTCACACCTTATTTTAAATTATATCTAATTTCATTCGCCCTGATCCATTAATAAATCAAAGCTCGGTTTTAGCCCAATCAGGGTAATGTCATCTCTTTTAGGAGTATCCTGCGCATGAGCTTCTAAAGCTTCAGTAAATACGTTTTGTTGCTGAGTCAACGGTAAACGGGCTGAATCAACAATCATTGTTTTTAGTTTTCGGGAGCCGAAGCTTTTTCTTCTACGATTTGGCGTATCAGCAAAACCATCGGTAAAGAGGTAAATTACCCCTTGGTCATCTTCTAAGGTCATTTGCCTTAACTTAAACGTTGGTTTACCATTGACCGAATAACCTCCAATGCTTTGTCTATCGCCTTTTAAGACCACTATTTCCTGATTGTTTACATATACGAGTTCGTTTTTAGCCCCACTAAATTGCAGGTTGATTTTGCCTACTCCTTTGAGCGCTTCTAATGTAATCACTACAATGTCCATCCCATCATCTATTTTACTTTCGAGCTGTTTTAAGGTTCTCACGACCTCTTTATGGAGCATACTCAAGATATGATGGGGTTGGCGAATCTTTTTGAGTACAACAATTTCCTTCAGTAAAGAATACCCAATAATGGACATGAACGCACCAGGCACCCCATGCCCTGTACAATCTGCCACTACAAAAAAGGCTTGATGGTTTTGTTGATACATCCAGTAAAAATCTCCGCTCACAATCGCCTTGGGTTGATAAATGATCAAGTGTTCCTGAAAAACTTGTTTCAATTCCTTCTCATTAGGGAAAATCGTCTGTTGAATGCCCTTGGCATAGCGCAAACTATCGGTAATGGCTGTATTTCTTCTTTTTAACTTGGAATAGAGTTCCTCTAAAGTAATTTTTTGATGTTCTAAGTCCTGATTGGTCTTTTCTATCTGCACTTGTTTTTGCTCCATGTGCTCCTGAAGCGTCAGAATCTCTTCCATATGTCGGCTCAATTCTTCTTGCTGGGCTTCCAGCTCTTCGTTCCGATGCTCAAGCTCGTGTTGGGTATTTTCCAATTCGGTGGTATGTTCTTCCAGCTCGTTATTATGTTCCGCTACTTTATCGGCATATCGTTGTAACTGTCTCTTTTTGCGGGCGTTTTGAAATAGAACCACCAAAATCAAGGCAATCACTACAAACAAAGCGATGACCAATAAGGTGAAATAATTGAAAAGTGCTTGATCCTTAGCCAAACGGTGCTCTTTTAGGGCTATTACTTTTTCTTCATTTAGAATCTTATCTGTTTGATTTTTCCAAACCAGTGCATCGTCGTAGTTAATACCCAACGAAGGCAGAAAGTCTATTTTCGGAAAGGCTTGTTTTCTCAGGATTTTCATCGCAGTTCTGATTGCTTCTTCCCCCCCAGTTGGGTACAAAAAAGTGGCTTCCAGTTTTCGGTCTAATACCATCTGAATTCCTCCCGATTTTCCTGGCAGCGCATCTATCCCAACTATTTTAACTTTGTCAGCCAATCCATGTTTTTTGCATATTTCATAAGCACCCAAGGCCATGACATCGTTATGCGCAAAAATAGCATCTATATTCTCATACTTTTCAATCACTTTTTCCAATGCCCGTTTGGCTGGTTCCTTATCCCAATCGCCATATATCTCTTTGCTCACAACTATATCGGGATACTTGCTGGTAGCTTCTATAAAACCTGCATGACGCTCTAATGAAGGGGATGATCCCAATAGACCACTCACTTCAAGAATATGCCCTTTTTTGTTGAGTAGCTTGGCCAAATAATGCCCTGCTTGCCTGCCAATAGCCTGATTATCACCTCCAACGTAGGCCGTAAATTTGTCGGAATTCACTTTTCGATCTACCAACAATACCGGAATGCCTTGATCAAAGGCTTTCTCAATTGCAGGGGTCAAAGCACGCGCCTCTAGCGGAGATACAATCAATAAATCAATAGTCCCTTCTAATAGTTTTTCAATATCCGAAATTTGCTCTTCAAGATTATTGTGGGCATTCTCAAATATGAAAGTCACTTCTGGATAAAAGATAAGCTCTCTTTCCATTTCTCGCCGCATATTTCGACGCCATTCATCCTCATTGGTACACTGTGAAAAAGCAATGACAAACTTTTGTTCTCTTGTATTACAAGAGGTTATACCTATAAGCATGCACAAACAATTAACCAATAGAATAAGCTTGAAAAGTGACGAATGAGGCATTTATTAGGTATTTAAATAAGTATGAGTGATTGTTTTGAAGGTCTGCTCTATTTAGGATGTTTTTTCCAACAATAAGTCAAAATTGGGTTTTAATCCAAGCAAGGTTATATCATCTCTGTTGGGGGTTTCTTGCGCGTGGGTTTTCAAAGCATTCAAAAACTTTTCTTTTTGCTGTTCCAGCGGAAAGCGTCCCACATCTACCATCATTGTTTTGAGCCTGCGCGAACCAAAACAACGCCTTTTGGGGTTGGGCGTATCTGCAAATCCATCAGTAAATAGATAAATAATGCCATCTTCACCATCTAGTGTCATTTGTCTTAATTTAAATGTTGGTTTGCCGCCAACTGAGTAGCCTCCAATGCTTTGTCGATCACCTTTCAAAACCATTACTTCCTGATTGCTCACATACATGAGTTCATTTCTGGCTCCGCTAAATTGTAAATTTATTTTGCCTACTCCTCTTATGGCTTCCAGCGTTATAATTACGATATCCATCCCATCATCCATGTTATTTTCAAATTGCTTTAGAGTGTGAATCACCTCTTTGTGAAGAATACTGAGGATATGATCGGGTTGATGGATTTTTTTAAGCACAATAATCTCTTTGAGCAAAGAATACCCAATGATAGACATAAATGCTCCTGGTACACCGTGCCCTGTACAGTCTGCCACTACAAAAAACGCCTTATGATTTTGGCGATACATCCAGTAAAAATCCCCGCTTACAATGTCTTTGGGTTGATAGATGATAAAATGCTCCTGAAAAACTCGTTTCAGTTCACTTTCGCTGGGGAAAATCGTTTGCTGAATGCCTTTCGCATACCTTAAGCTATCGGTAATTGCTGTGTTTTTACGTCTCAACACCTGATAGAGCTGTTCTAAGGTCACTTTTTGGCTTTCTAAATCCTGATTGGTTTTTTCTATTTGTATTTGCTTTTGCTCCATGTGTTCCTGGAGAGTAAGCACTTCTTCCATGTGACGATTTAGGTCTTCTTTTTGGGCTTGTAATTCCTCATTGCGATGCTCGAGTTGGCGTTGGGTATTCTCCAGCTCGGTGGCGTGGTCTTCCAATACTTCACTATGGCTTGCAATCTTATCTGCATACAATTGCAACTGTCTTCTTTTGCGTGCACTTTGAAACAGAATTACTAATACCAAGATTGTTACGATTGCCAGGGCTACAATTAATAAACTAAAATACTTAAACAATGCTTGGTCTTTGGCGAGGCGATGCTCTTTCAAAGCAATGATTTTCTCTTCATTGATTACTTTGTCGGTTTGGTTTTTCCAAACCAGTGCATCTTCGTAAGCAATACCTAAGGTGGGCAAATGGTTGATTTTTACATAGGACTCTTTCTTTAAGATCTTCATCGTGATCCTAATCGCTTCTTCACCTCCAGTTGGATTCAAGAAAGTGGCTTCTATCTTTTTGTCCAATACCATCTGAATACCACCTGAATCTCCTGGTAGGGCATCTATACTCACAATTTTGATCTGATCATTAAGCCCATATTTTTTGCAGACTTCATAGGCTCCTTGGGCCATCAAATCATTTTGGGTAAAGATGGCATCTATCCCTTTATACTTCTCTATAACTTTCTCGAGTGCTACCTTGGCTTTTTCGGTTTCCCAATTACCATATATTTCCTTGCTTACCAATATATCAGGATATTGTCTGATGGCTTCTAGAAACCCTGCATGGCGCTCTAGTGAAGGCGAAGAGCCCACCTGACCACTTATTTCTAAGACTTGTCCTTGTCCGTTAAGCAATTGGGCCAGGTAGTGCCCTGCTTTTCGTCCTATGTTGCGATTGTCTACCCCAATGTAAGCCGTAAACTTATTGGTGTTTACGGTTCTGTCTACTAAAATTACTGGAATACCTTTGGCATAAGCTTTTTCAATCACAGGTGTCATTCCTCGTGCTTCCAAAGGCACTACAATCAACGCATCAATGGGCTTTTTTAATAGATTATCAATATCTTTAATCTGCTCCTGGAGGTTGTTATGGGCATCTTCAAACAAAAAGGTTACTTCTGGGTAAAACACCAGTTCCCTTTCCATTTCTCGCAACATGTTTTTCTGAAAAGCATCATCATTGGTGCATTGCGAAAATGCAATGACAAATCTTTCATTGGTTGGGTTATTTTGGCAGGAAGTAAAAACATAGAGAAGGCTGATAAACTTGATCCAGTGCAAATATCTTATCAATGATAATTGAGGCATCTATTCTATGTTTAAAACTCAGTGGTGTGTTGTTTTTTCCAAGATAAACATATCGGCAAAATTTACCCACTGTAGTCACTATTTATTTGACGATCAAGTCATTGTAAATCACACTTATTTAACCATAATCTCGCGTTTAACAACTCATTAACAAAGGTTACCAATCCATTAAGTCCCCCTCCTATCTTCTATTACTTCTTTTGTGCATTGCACGATATCACTAACAATTAAAGTTATGAAACAACTCAAAACCTTTACTTCTCTCTCATTGCTATGGGCCTTGGGGATTCTGTTTACCTGCCAGCCTACTTTTGCTCAAATTAACCAAGAAGAAACTACCCATATGTTGGTAGGCAAAATCAATCAACAAGGGCTTAAAAAAACACCTTACAATCAATGGTTTAGCAAAAACTACAAAGCTTATGAAGTAAACAATCAAGAATTGAAGCTTGACAAGAAAGATTTGAAAAACCTTAAAATAAAAATCTTCCTGGGTACCTGGTGTGGAGATAGTAAGCGAGAAGTACCCCGCTTTTTGAAAGTAGCAGCTCAACTAGGCATTGCTCCTTCACAAATTGAGATGATTGCGCTTAAACGTGATCGCAAAAGCCCAGATGGGGAATATAAGGGACTCAATATCCACCATGTACCTACTTTTATTGTTTCTCAGGGTACACAAGAATTAGGACGTATTACCGAAGAACCTGTTCAATCGCTGGAAGCTGATTTAGTAAAAATCATTCAACAAAAGCCTTATACTCCTTATTTCGCTGGATCCGAATATTTACTGGGACTATTTAAGCAAAAAGGAAATGCCTATGTACAACAAAACTTAAAGAGCATTGGCAAAACGCTCAAACCTCAACTCAAAAATCAGTGGGAATTGCTACGATTGGCTTACATTCTCTCTATCAATGACCAACCCAAGGCGGCGCTTACTACTTGCCATTTAGCCGATCAACTTTATCCTAAATCTATTTCGATATGGTTGGCTATTGCCCGTTATTCACCACCCAAAACAGCTACCAATGCCATTCGCAAGCATTACCAAAAAGTGCTCAAAGTAGATCCTTATAATTATGAGGCGATTTATGGGCTTAAAAAATTGGATAAAAGTGGGGAGTAGAAACTTTGGTTTGTTACGATATGCACTTCCAGGTTTATAATCTGGAAGTTTTCTCTATAGGATTGAATATCTTGCTTCTACGCTTCTTAATATGAATTAAAAATTCAATATAGATTAAGTCCAGATTGCAAATCTGAACTAGCAGAGTATAACGCAATTGCTCTTCCAGATTTGCAATCTGGAAGCCATCTGTACAGGATTTAAAATCCTGACCTAAGTCAGAATCACATCTAATAATCCTAGCTCTCCTGCATAATTCTTGGCAGAGCTGTACAAATAACCTTCTGGATTTTCTACTATTTCAGCTCGTACAGGATTATTATGAATGTAGTCTAGTTTTTCATCAAAAAAACGATTGGAGAATATTTCTTTTGCCTCGTTACCATCTTGCCAAAATTTATAATCTTTAATCTTAGGGTTATATTTACCTGCAAAATCGAACCGATACAGCATCCACCTTTGTCTACTTTCACCAGGTTCTTGAATGCTCTTTACAATTGCTTTAGAAGTAAATTTCTTAAAATCACGCAAAATATCAGAAACGGTTATTCCTTCCTTGTTAGAGGCTGCAAGCAAGTGCAAATGATTGCTCATAAGTACCCAGGCATAAAGTTCTAAACCTTTATGTTGTTGACAGTACTTCAAAGATTCTACAATGATATGCTTGTAGCGTGGACGAGTAAATACATCTACCCAATCTACCACAGTGAGAGTGAGATAATAGACATAACCTTCACTTACTTTGTTTTTTAATCCCATTTCACCTTTTGTATAAGTGAATTATAAATTCATCACAGGTAATCGGATTACAAATCCGAATTAGCTAAACCCGCTACTTTTTCTTCTTTTTATCAGAAGAGAAAATTCGAAACGAAAATTGAATACTGGTGTCCCAGTCAGGGTTTGGTAAAATTTGCAATTTACGATCTCCTAAATTGATGGTGGGTGAAAATAGTGCTTCTTCCAACCTTACGATTCTATTGATTTCGGCTGAAAACTTTTTTTGGAATGGCTTTCCAATCTCCAGGGTAGTAGGTGAAAACAGTGAAGAAGATTGGTCAGTTTGAAGGGTAAGCCCTGACTCTACGGGTTGTTGCAAGCGAGAAGCTGCTTGATCGGTTTGAGCAAAGGCGGTAAGACTAAATAATATCCAGGCAGCAGCAATTAAAAGCACTTTTTTCATAGTAGAATACGGGTTTGAGGGTGACACTTGTTTTCTACTAAATTAATAGATTGTACCTGTTTTTGTTTGTGTAAAAGTGCTTTTTATACGAATGGTAGGTTTTGTAATAGAAAATGAATCATATAATGAAAATACTTCATTAAAAGACCTCAAAGGTGAATTCACTGATCCCTTGGGTCTCTGCTTTTACTAAAAAATCACGCAAAGTTTTTATATCTTTTTGAAAATCATCTCCAAAATAGTTCCACCAGGATTTACGGTCATAAATTACTTCTTGCTCATAGTTGGGATTAGCACCAAACCTTGACATAAGAACATTTAATTTTGTCAAAAAAGGTTTTAAATCAACCCAAATCTCAAAATTAGGTAACTCACCATCAGGATCTTCAAAAAACTGTGGTTCTAATAAAAAGTTAAGATTAAAATTGAGTGCTTTTGTGAGACTATCTATTATCTCTGTAGAGTTATTTCTGGCATTTTCACAAAATGAACAAAATCCCCTCTGAAAGATGGGAAAGAAATCCTCCTTCTCAGGAGAGTTATTTAATTTTATCTTCACTCTAGTTCTTATGGCAATATCTTGTCCCATGGTTCAGCCTAGTGTTAAAACAATAGCGTATGAGAAGACAAGCTATCAATTACTAAAAATTAACCAAAATACATTCCCCAATTTTTCCCTATCTTTAAAGCCTCAAGACACCAAAATCAAGACAAAATAAACGAGGCGTATGTATTTTATTGTTTCTCCCATTGCAGCCAATTTTTTCTATAACAGCCTGCAAGTCATTGGAGAGTCAGTGGATCTGAAGATAGCGGCAACAGCAGGCGACGAATCAGAGACAGAGATTAGTGAAGAACATTTTCAGGATTTACGTGGTGCCACCCTACAACTGAATGCACTGTTTTACAACCTCATCAAAGAAATTACCGCCAAAGAATCTCAAATATTCTATAGTCATTTTGCCCAAATTAGTTTTGTCTGTGAAGCCTATAACCTGGATCGCGACTTTGAAGCCGAAATCCACAGTTGGCGGATATTGTGTCGTCGCACTCAGCGCCAAGACGATTTTGCTCCTGCTCCGTGGCAAGTACTGGCGGGTATTCAACTGATGGCCAGTTTGGTGTATCATTTTTCCCAAGAAACTATCCCCTCTCTCCTACTCAACTTATATCAGGAGATTGAACTTCCTTCCCTTTATCAGCCCAATGATCCTGCCGAGAAGTTGTCGCTGTTACGCGCTGTGGTATTGCGCACCAAAGGCCACGAAACCCTGTCTAATGGTAAAGGGCGCTGTGTGCTCATTTGCGAAACTGAACAATACGGTAAGGCCCGCATTCAGGTCACTGATACCAACTATAAACCCATTAGCCAGTTTGGTCGTTTTGCCCAATCTTACCAAACCATCCACATCACTGATTTAGCCAAACAGGAGCCCAATACCGAAGACGAATCAACGCCTTTTACTGAGTTTCGCACTACCGAAAGTTCTCACTTAATCTTGGAGCCTGACTATTTAGTAGATGCTTCGGCCATTGCCCGTTGTGTAGATCGCTATGGGCGACAATCGTCTTACAATTATTTGTTAGGCAATTTGCGTTTTTTTACTGGGTCAGAAGCCACTTTTATGGGAAACCTAATCAATGAAATGCTCGATCAAATCATTGATAACGAACACATTACCTACGAAGAAGCTTATCGGGGGGCTTTGCACAAAAACTTCCTGGAGGCAGTTTTTCTCAAAGATAAGTTGATGCTCATCTACCATAATCTAAAAACCCAGTTTGAGCGTTTGCAGCAATTTGTCAAGAAGTATCGTAGCCAACGACTTACTACCGAACCCACTTTTCTATCAGCTATTTTTGGCCTACAAGGGCGATTGGATGTACTGGTAGAGTACGACGAAAGCGAGGCGGACCAGGATCGTAAAAACCTAAAAGAAATCATTGAACTCAAAAGTGCCAAGAGTGTGCCCCCCGTAAGGTCTAAAGCCTGGGCAAACGACTTGGTGCAAGTAGCTTGTTATAATTTATTGTTGGACGATACCTTTGAAAATCGTCGGGGTATTAGCGCTATCCTGTATTCGCAAGCCGAAGATGGCGAGTATTTGCGTAACTGTGGTAAGCTCAATTTTGAACAACAAGATGCACTCTTGCTGAGAAACCAAATGGTGTTTCTTGACTTTATGATTGCCAAAGAGAATACCCGCATATTTGATCAATTACACAAAAGAATCTCTCAAGCTGGCTTGCCTTTTTATGTAGTAGACGATGCCAAGGCTTTTGACGATATGTGGCGAGGCAGTCGCGAAATTGACAAAGCATACTTTATAGCCTTTGCTGGGTTGGTGATTCGGGAAAATATTGCGGCTAAAATAGGCCAAACCCAAAACGATTTTCAAAATGGGTTTGCCAACCTTTGGAAGAACTCCCGCGAAGATAAAAAAGCCAATTTTGCTCTACTCGAGCAACTTACGCTGGATTTTGAACAATCCGATTTGGCTACTTCTACTCTGGTGTTTCATCGACAAACCAACCAAAGCAGTGTTACTACCTTTCGTAAGGGAGATATTGCGGTACTTTATCCCATTAATCCCAACGGCTCGCTGACTGCTCTCAAATATCAACTCCTTAAATGCAATATTGCCAGCATAAACACCCATCAGGTAACCATTCAGGTATGGAACAAACACATTGACTCCCATTTTTTACAAAAACACGTACATTGGGCCTTAGAACCTAACTTGCTAGAGAGTGGCAACCGTGATTTGCTTGCTTCTTTGGCCCATTATCTCTCCATTCCTGATGCCCAAAAGGATTTATTGCTGGGTCAACGTCCACCCGAATTTGGTCCTTCGCCTAACGTTCATATTGAGCGACTCAATGCAGAACAAAACCAAATCTTGAATCAAGCCTTAGCAGCCAAAGATTACTTTTTGTTGCAAGGCCCTCCTGGTACTGGTAAAACTTCAGCCATGCTGGCCAATATGGTGGGACACATCTTTCATAAAACCGAAGAAAACATCTTTTTGCTGGCTTTTACCAATCGGGCGGTAGACGAGATTTGTAAAAAAATTGAGCCGATTTGTGGAGGGCAAATGATTCGTCTCGGTAGTGGCAAAGAAGGTAGCCCTTATAGTTTGAGTAATCTTACCAAGGATAAAAAAATTAAGGAGGTACATCAGGTATTGAGCCAAACCCGCGTGTTTGTATCTACGGTAGCATCTTTTTATAAAAACCTTAACTTATTCAAAATCAAGACTTTTGACACTGTAATTGTAGATGAAGCCTCTCAACTGCTCGAGCCTCATTTATGCGGAATATTACCTCGTTTTAAACGCTTTATCTTGATTGGAGACGAAAAACAGCTCCCAGCAGTGGTGACTCAAGATGCCGAAAAATGCCTTACTCAGCAAACCGATTTGCACGAAATGGGCATTCGCGACTTAAGTATTTCTATGTTTGAGCGTCTTTTGACCAATGCCCAAAACCGTGACTGGCACGATTGCTATGCTATGCTCACTACCCAGTTTCGTATGCATGGAGATATTACTCAGTTTGTCAATGATCATTTTTATAAAAAACTAAAGATAGGTACTGAGCGCCAAAAAGTGCCTTTGCAACACCCTGCTGGAGTTGCTTCTGATAAACTGACTACCTGGCTCAACCAAAGTCGTTTATTGTTTTGGGATTCGCCACTAGAGCCTCACAACAAAATCAATCGTACTGAGGCGCAGCGAGTGGTTCATCTGCTCAATGTAATTCGGGAAATGTACCAGCAGGATTTTAAGGCTGATACAGTAGGCATTATCACTCCTTATCGAGCTCAGATTGCCGAAATCTATGGACAGCTCGATGAAGAACTGCAGGCTAATGTAAGTATAGATACTGTAGAACGATATCAGGGAAGTGAACGAGAAATTATTATCATTTCAATGGCGGTAAACCACCCCGAACAACTCAAAAACCTACAGGCCTTCAATGCCGAGCAAACCGTAGATAAAAAACTCAATGTAGCCCTCACCCGTGCCCGTGAGCAAGTAATTCTGCTAGGAAATGAAAGAGTATTACAAGAAGGGAAATTTTATAAAAAGTTGATTGAGTTTATGCAACCGTCCAACTAAACCCTGTATTCCCCTGAGAAGTAAATACATTATTTATAATAAATATTAGTTGGTATGGGCATCTTAGTGGTTTTGAAAATGGCGTAATGTCACCTCTACAAAACCACTAAGATGCAGGAAGTTTTTAAGAGAACTGGGCTTAGGGAAATATTCCAATAAAACAACTTACAAGCACGCATTTTCAACAACATCCTAAAAACCCAGACGGTCTCCCTGCCTACGCCTTTCTTAATGATACATTCACTTATTTGCACACAATCCCCTCTTTGAAATGAATTCCCTGTTTTTATCCCATAATCTACCCAACCATAGGTAAACTAATATAGACAGGTTCCTGAAAAATAAGTATTTACTCATTCTATTAGGGTTACTCTATATTCTGTTGTCATAAGGTCAAATTGATAATATGGTCACATTTAATCAGCCAAAGGAGCGTATTTTTCACCCTATAAAGTTGAAAGGTAGCTGGGTTAGTAAACAAAACTTGTCCTATTAAATGCTTCTTGTATTACGCCATTAAAAAATCAAGATAACTTATTAAACCAATATTAACCATCAGCAATAGAATGTTTTACAAGCACACTATTTTTCTAAACAAGTCGGAATTATTAGAGACCCATCTCAACGAACCCAATAACAAGGAGAATCAATTTGTATTGAGGAAGAGAAAATGAATCAAACCAAGGCCCAGAATATTATCGTGGTTCAATAATACAGCCTCACATACCAGGATCATTCTTTTAAAAACTATTATTAATGAAATCATCTGAAACCCAAAACTTACTCCGCTTGCTTGGTTCAGCAGAGATGGCGGCACTAGGGCTCGAAATACATCAAGGCAGCCCTACTCCTGAAAGCACTGCTTTGCTAAACGATTATCAAAAACTATATGAGCTTATTTTTAACGAAACTGTAGATACTTTTTCGCCTGAACATTTACAGAAACTCAATGATTCAGCAATCGATTTAAGTTGTCGAGAGTTAGATATATTACCTTCTGAAATAGCCCAACTCTCTCAGTTAAGAAAACTCTATTTAGCACATAATAAATTTAGCACATTTCCCTTTGAATTAACCTTACTTTCCAAGCTACAAAAGCTAGTGTTATCAAATAATCAACTCCGAAGATTGCCTCCTACAATAGGTCAATGCTCTGCGATGCAAGTATTGGTTCTATCCGATAATCAACTTAAAATATTACCCTCCGAAATAGGTCAGCTTACTGAATTACGGGAACTGTTTTTATCAAATAATAAACTCAGAGCATTGCCACCTGAAATATCCCAGCTTTCTCAGTTGCGAACACTACATTTAGGAAATAACCACTTAAACCGTAAACAACGAGCAATCATCACTTCTTGGTTGCCTCATTGTTTTATCAGTTGGAGATAGTCGTTTCAGTCAAGCCTATTATTCTGTAAAAGCTCAATGAACAACTCGATTAATAACTTTCTAAGTAATGTAACACCTGGCGGGTTTAAATTAATTATAAAAATTATTAGGGTCTATTACACTGTGCTTGTCATTAAGAGAAGTTATACAGAACCAGGTTATTTACTCTATCAAAAAACGGATAATATTGGGAGATTCAATGCTTGAGTTGATCATCTTAAAATTATCAGCTATGAATAGTTAGTGGATAGCCTGGACCTATCACTTTTTTAAAAACAAGGTTTAAACAACAAGGAACCACATTCAATAATGCTAACATTTCAAACAAATATTTGGGAAGGAGACTGGAGATTAGTTTTAGCTCAAGATTACCTCGAACAAGCCATTTCTCGCTGCAATAAGGATTTTGAGTCAAAGGAAATAATTGTAAATAATGTAAAGGACAGGGAAGCTGTAAAGAAAGCATTAGACGAAAAAATATCTCAAGGCGTAATAGATAAGTACTACTTTGTAGATGACCATATAGAGAAAGTTCTTAAGCATTATGCATTGACCAAAAGCTCTTTCAATGGTGCCTATTATGTGTCTTCATCTGAATTAACTGGGATATACTTATGCCAAACAGAGTTCTTACTTTATTTTAAAGGTGACGCTTTTCTATATACAAATAACAATAGTTGGATTGACCAAGGGGTTAAAGTACTGCAAGAAAATAACGATATTCTCGTGGCAAATCCCACTTGGAATGGCAAATCGGCAGAAGTAAAAAGCGAATCTTTTGAAGAGTTGGATGACTTTTTTATCGGTTATGGTTTTAGCGATCAATGTTTTCTGGTGCGCACCAATGATTTTAAGAAACAAATATATAATGAAACCCATTCCACGTCTAAAAGATACCCTAGAGGAAACCCATTTGAGGCCATGGTTAACAGCTATATGCGGAACCATCAATTAAAAAGAATCACGCATAAAAAGGATAGTTATCTGCATAAAAACTTTAAACTAAAATTGTTTCTCCAGAAGATTCCGTTTTTCAGAGATTCTTACATGCAGCAAAGGTTTAAAAAATATTAATTTATTGCATAAAAGGGTTTTTCGTACATCACTGATTTAATTATTCACAACAAGCCAAAAACAAGTATACCTCGATATACATGACGAATTATAATCCATCACAAGCCCCCGTCTTATTTTTAATTTTCAAACGTTTCGATACCACACTCGCAGTAATAAAACAGATTCGGAAAGCAAAACCCAGGAAGTTATATATCGCGGCTGATGGTCCTCGAAACGAAATATTAGGTGAAAGAGAAGAATGTACAAGGTTAAGAGAAACTGTCTTAAATTTAGTTGACTGGGATTGTGAATTAAAAACATTGTTTCGTGAAAAGAACTTAACCGCTAAAGTGGCGATTAGTGAGGCTATTCACTGGTTTTTTGAACATGAAGAGTCGGGTATTATTTTAGAAGATGATTGTGTACCACACCTTACATTCTTTAGCTTTTGCTCTCAGTTGCTAGAGAAATATTCAGAAGATAGTCGTGTAATGCATATTTCAGGAAGCAACTTACTCAATGGTAAAACTTACGGAGATGGTTCATACTTTTTCTCTCGACATGTAAATATTTGGGGGTGGGCTACCTGGCGAAGAGCCTGGAAATATTACGACCTACAAATGAGTACTTTCCAAAAATTTGAAGCTCAAAATCAAATATATAACATTATGCAGGTGATGTACAAAAGGTACCATAAAAGGCTCAAAAGAGTTTACGAAAATGCCAATACAAGCACTAATGAGTGGGACTACCCCTGGACGTATACCGTTTTTGCCCAAGGAGGCTTATCGATTACTCCTAATCAAAACTTGATCTCGAACATTGGTTTTGGAGATAATGCAGGGACTACCTTAGACCCCAACAACCCAATAGCTAATTTACCAACTTTGGCTATTGAGGAAGTCAAACATCCCACATTTATGTTACCCTTTAGAGAAGCGGATGAAAAGTTTATCAAGATTACAGCAGGGCGCCCCTCAATAAGGCAGCAATTAAGGGTATTTTTGTATAAACAACGAAAAGTGTTTCAGAGACAAAAAGAATAAGTTTAGGGTGTGAACTCGTCACGCTTCTGATATCAGATCGCTTACTTTTCGCTGAAAAATAAACAAAAATTTTATAATAAATATTGGTTGGCATTGGGCGAGGAAGTTCCATTGGAAATGGTGTAATTTCACCTCACAAAACAACTAACAAACCATTAATGATTTTAGAACAACAACTCGAAAAATTAGCAGACATCGGCCTGCACCTCAACCCTGATGTAAGCATCGATGATTTAATGTATTCGTTTGAACGCGAAGCTTTCGAGAACACACCTTTCGATTTACTCTTATTCACTTTAGGCATGGAAGTAGAACGTGAACCCTGGGGGCGTAGAGTGAGCAATCATGCCTGGGACTTTGATACTGAATGTATCTATCAAACAGGTGATTATGTAACGATTGTCAAAAACTTATGTCGCTTATCGGGTAATGAAAATTATCTAAAAGATGTATCGGATTATGTAAACTTAAACGCTCAAAAAGCGTGGCTCAAATATACTCGTGAAGGGCAACCATATCATATGAATGTAGAGGTAAATGACGATTGGGTAGATACAATGGCAATGTCTAACATCATAGAAGACATAGAACGGGACGGGAAACGCTTTTATTTTAAGGATAATGGACAAGCCATGATCATTTTTTATTTGGATGAAAAAACCGCCCAGGAATTAAATAAACTTTCTAACAATGCTTTAGAACCCTTAAGTGTAGATTAGTTTGCATTTTCCATAATTTAAGAAAGGCTTATTTGGCCTTTCTTCTATTGTAATTATATTGTAAAATGCCTACGCGAACCTGGAACTCCGACAAAATAGTAAGTGCCTCTGCGATACTCATCAGTCTTATGACGCTGTTTGTGTCGTTGTATCAAACTGCGATCATTAGAAAACAACAGCGCTTGTCGGTGTTACCTTATTTATCTTTGGGCAATTATAATACAGGAGGTCCCAACTACAAATTGGTCTTGAAAAATGATGGTATTGGCCCAGCCTTCATTGAGTCGGTAGAAATAGAATACAAGGGCAAAAAATACCCCTATGATTTGCCTGTGTTTCTGCGTGAAAATATGCTTGACTCTCTCAAAAAAATCAAACGAATGAGTCATTCTAATATCTATAAAGGTCAGATGGTGCCCGCAGGTACTACGCTTCCTTTATTGGCCATTCACAACTCTCAAAAAGATGCCGATCAATTGGTTCGCCTACTCCAGCGGTTGAAAAAAGATGGAATGAAGCTTAGCATCATTTATCGCTCAGTTTATGAGGAGCGATGGCGGCTAAGTTTCAATAGTACTATTCCTGAGAAGCTATAATGACTGACGAATACCCGTAAAACATACGACATATCGTACAAAAAACACTCATCTCAAATAATACTTTTTCTCGAAAAACCATTAGTGTATATTTTTTTATTCCTGATTATCAAGAAGATACAAATTATTTTATTGATAAGTCTAAGATTGGTATCTGATTTGAACAATTATAGACAAAGATATTTAATAAGCTTTGTGGTTAGGAAATAGAAAGAGACCTTGTTTTGCAAGGTCTCTTTTTTTATGTCCTATGCAAATTCCATGTTTATACCAAACCTTTGAGAAAATCTGTACACCTATTTCTGCAAAAACGCACCAAAGATCCTGCAATATCTGCTACTCGCTCGGCTCTAGCCGAGGGCGTTTCCAGCTGTGAACCTGTACGGATTATCACAGTAGATTGGTATTACTCCAGCATCAAGTCATAGCAAGCCTCTACTACCTCTTTGCCCCAATTATGGGTGGTCACTTCTTGCGTTTTCACAAAGCCAAATTTTTGATATAAATACGCAGCGGCTTCCAGCTCTGTAGCTGTCCATAAATAAACCGCGCGATACCCAGCCTCTACACAAAAATCCAGGGCCAATTGTATGAGTTTTTTACCCAAACCCAATCCCCGATATTGAGACAACAACAAAAAATAACGTAACTGAGCTACTTTGCCTGAACGCCCCATAATGGCAATGGCTCCTATGATTTCCCCTTCATCTTCTATCAACCAAATATGATCTTTCTTTGAATCATAGCCTTCCATCAACTCGGCTAATCCTTGTGCTACATATTTTTCATACACCAGGTTATAGCCATACTCTGCCCCGTATAATTTACCATGCAAATAAGTAAGGTAGCCCAAATCTCCTGATTGGATCTCGGTTCTAATGGTTAATTGATCAGAATTGATTGTTTTCATAGTTATAATATTAACGAATAATCGTAAGCAGTACGACATATCGTACAAAAAACACTTGGTTTAGATGACAAATTTTTCAGTCATAAAAATTTTTCCACTTTTTTCTCACTGACTATCAACAAGATACAAATTATTTTTCAATCTGTTTGAGAGTTGGTATTTGGTTTGAATAATTATAGTCAAAGATATTTAATAAGCTTTGTGGTTAGGAAAAGAAAAAGACGCTGTTTTGCAGCGTCTTTTTTTTATAGTCCTTTTTAAGCTTTACTATTTACAACCTGTTTTGGCAATGTCTAGCAACTTATCCAGGCAAGCGTCAAACTTCCTAAACTTATACCCTCCAATAGAACTAAAACCGTTGCGCAAAATCACATATTGTCTCTCCTTTTCTTTGTAATTGATATGAAAGGTTTGTTGTCTTCTATTTGGGCAAACTACTTCTACTCGCTTGCCTTTGTCACCTTCTACACAACTGGGTAAATAACTCCACTCTTTCTCTATGTCGTAGCTAAACTGGCCCTTGGTATGATGTGACGTACCAGTAACCGCATGAGGCATGACTTCAGGGATATCTCGGATCACTGCTTTGTAAAATGCTGGAAACTCAGTCCGAGGCATAAACCGATTTAAGAATACTAGTTTTTGGGCATATCCTTTAAATACATTGCCGCCACCATAATCACAAAAACTAAAATCACTCCCACCCTTGATTTTGAACTTACCTAAGTCCACCTCATACAAACGTTTCCCATTGAGGTACACCTCTATGTGATTGCGAGAAGCCTCATAGGTAAAAGTAACATTATACCATTTATTGGCTTCAATTTTGGTGTTTTTGAATTGGTAAGAGAACCTCCCGTTATTTAGTGCCAACGCCAAATGCCCTGCTTTGTAGCGCTTTAAATTAAGCCAACGATTCAAGTATCCAAAACAGATCAAATTGCGCGCATATGACTTAGGGTTGAATTCATCGGGTTTAAAACTGTAAGAAAATGTAAAGGATTTGTTGACCGACAATGCTTCATCCAAATAAAAATGGGTATCATAACCATCATATTTGCCATTTACATACAACATTTGATTTTTTAAGCGAGTACTTTTTGTCAACTTGGCCGAGTGACCGTTTTTTCTTATAGTATTGTTCAAGCCTTGCTTAAAGTCATATAAGGCCACAATTCCAGAGAAGTTCTTGAGTGACTTTTGGGCGGAAGCATTTGTGGAAAACGCAATTAAAACGCTTAGCCACAAAAAACCTGGTAGTAAATGTCTCATATTCGTAAGAAAGTTTTAATATCAAGAACGTGGGAAGGAAAGGCTGGTTTTAAGAATTGTCCATAAATTATCGAAAGCAAAGAATAGATTATATAAATTTTGAATGCATCTCACTATATCATTACGATTAGTCGCAACACATACGATATACCGTAAAAAAATCACGTAATAAGTTCGACTAAATATTAGCAAAATACTTTTTTTCAAAAAATTTATCACTGACTATCAGCAAGTTGCAAACAAGTTATTCACCTATTTTAAAATTGGTATCTGGTTTGAATAACTATAGTCAAAGATATTTAATAAGCTTTGTGGTTAGGAAAAGAAAAAGACGTTGTGTTGCAACGTCTTTTTTTGTTAACTAAAACTAAGCTCCCTTCTATTTTCTAAAATACGAATTTCTCTCTATTGCCTTTATTAGTCACCATGTATTAAAATTGCGCATCATAACCTTATTGTATAAGCATCACTTGTTTTGTCTCAATATCGGCTATCAATCATAGGTTCAATAACAGGCGTCCAATGAAAGACTTATTTATAGATTATAACACTGGTGGTTTTCTAACACCTAGCATTTCCTTAAATGCCACCAAAGGGGAATGTGAAATCAGAGGGGAATCGTCTACATACAACGCCATAGAATTTTATCGTCCAGTAATGGAATGGTTACACGCTTACATGCAAGAAGTGGGACGCCCTCTTCATTTTCGTTTTTGTCTTACCTATCTTGATACCCCCTCCATCGAAATAATGACCACTTTATTAGAAGCGCTCAAAACGTATGAAAATAATGGTGGGCAAGTCGACATCACCTGGTATTACGCCAGAGAGTTTTTAAGCATTGCCGAGCCTTTAGAAGATTTTATCGCCTCACTCAACCTCAAAGTCAATTTTATACCTTTTGTTTTAATTTAGCGTTACGAATAGCCATAACTCATACGATATATCGTATAAATAACACTCTATCTTTAACCTCACTTTCTGATAAGAATATTTTTTTTCAAAAATTACTCTTTGACTATCAAACAGTTACAAATTATTTCTCAACTCATTTGAGAGTTGGTATTTGGTTTGAATAATTATAATCAAAGATATTTAATAAGCTTTGTGGTTAGGAAAAGAAAAAGACGCTGTTTTGCAGCGTCTTTTTTTTGTATCTTCATATCAATCAAACTTAAAGCGTATGAATCACTATCTTATCATCCTCATTCTCTTTACTTACCTCCCTTTTTCTAAAATACACGCCCAACACCCTATCAAAATCGGTTATGTTGACAAAGAATATGTATTGAAAAGTTTACCTGCTTATCAGTTAGCACAGAAAAATTTTAAGAAATATGTTAAAAGGTTACAAGATTCTTTACAACAAAAACAAAAAGCCTTACATCAATATTTATCAAATACTGGCTGTGTAGGTCGACGTACATCAGACAAATACAATAGACAAGTAGAAAAGCAATTAAATAGTTTTTATAAGGATATAACTCATCTGCAAAAAAATGCTCAAAAATTGATTACTGATAAAGAGAGGGCTTTACTCGCACCTATCAATCAAAATATCGAAAAAGCTATTCACAAAATATCCCAGGCTCATCAATTTACTTTCATTCTAAAAAAAGAAAAAATCAGATTTGCCAAACCAGAACATAACATTTCGTATTTGGTCTTAAAGGAATTAGGCATTGGCAAAAGATAACAATTCGCCCGACGAATAGTCGTCAAACATACGATATATCGTACAAAAATCAATCTATTTACCAGACTCATTTCCTAACAAAAGTATTTTTCATTAAAAATTTCGCACTGACTATCAGATAGTTACAAATTATTTTTCAGCTCGTTTTAGAGTTGGTATCTGGTTTGAATAATTATAGTCAAAGATATTTAATAAGCTTTGTGGTTAGGAAATAGAAAGAGACCTTGTTTTACAGGGTCTCTTTTTTATTATACGACCTCTCAACTGCTACTTCCCTCCCCTTTCTTTGCGAAGAATAAAAATTTATCATAAAAGCTTTACCTTTAATTATAGTCATCAATTTATTTCTAACCTTCATGAACCCTCAAGAAAAACTTTTGCAATTGCTAAGCTCGCCAAACGAAGCTAATGTAAAACTAGCCCTCACCATGGCAAAAAAAAATCCAGCAATTCATTTAAAGGAGATTTTACAAGATTACATCGAGCTGTATCAATGTTTGGTGAGCCCTCGCTTACAAAAAAATATCAAAGCCAAGCATCTAGTAACCTTAAATCAACCAGAAATTAGTGCTCAAAGAAGCCATTTGATTATGCTTCCCAAAGGAATAGGGAATCTGAAGCATCTACGAAAGTTGGATCTGTCGGATAACAGGTTGACCTCTCTACCAGATCGCTTATGGAGTTTGCCTCAATTACAAGAATTAAATTTACAGAATAACCAACTAAACGCCCTCTCTGAAAAATCAGGAAACCTAGAGCAATTGCAAGTATTAAGGCTCTCTGGCAATCAGCTCACTCATTTACCAGAGCGTTTACAAAATCTCGTCCATCTACAGAAGCTAGATCTTGGTAGCAATCAACTCACTTTTCTACCCGAAAGCATAGGGAAACTAACACAATTACAAGGTCTTTATTTATATGAAAATCAATTAAAAACTTTGCCCAAAGGTTTAGAAAAATTGACTCAACTAGAAAGTTTAGATTTGCGTTATAATCAGCTAACTCTTCTACCAATAAATTCAGGAAATTTACAAAAATTACAGCTTTTAAGCTTAGACGATAATAGCATCTCTGCTTTACCCGCCAATTTTTGTGATTTAAAAAACCTTAAGAGAGTTCATCTCAGTTATAATCGATTGACTACTTTGCCAGAAAATCTAGATAAATTACAACAATTAAAAGAATTAGACCTAGGAAATAATCACTTGAAAATATTGCCTGAAAACCTAGGAAACCTACCACAGTTGGAGGATTTAAACTTAGCAGACAATCAATTGACTACATTGCCTGAAAACTTAGGAAGTTTGCAAAACCTAAAGGACTTATCTCTATACTGTAATCAGCTCACCACATTACCTTCGGGTTTAGGTAGGTTAAAAAAATTACAGCATTTGTCTATCTCTTATAATCAATTAACCACCTTGCCTGATAACATAGGGTTTGCATCTCAATTAGAACATTTACAGGCCAGATTTAACCAGATTGCTGCACTACCTGAAAGTTTAGGAGCTTTAAAAGGTTTGAAAGAACTAGACTTGTGTGACAATGAACTTACTACATTACCTGAGAGTTTAGGAAAGTTAGAAAGCTTGAAAGAATTGAATATAACTAATAATCGACTTCCAACTTCAGAAATAGAGAAGATAAAGATATCACTCCCCAATTGCAAAATTCTTGTTTAAGGTACAGATTCATTTTTTTGTTTTGATGATCTCATCAAAAAAGACAAATAGAATTATAACGAACAGTCGTATTATATACGATATATCGTACAAAAATCTAATTATTTTTAATCTAATCTCTGCTATAAATTATTTTTTTAGCAGAATTTACTACTGATTGTCAGTTAGTTATAAATTATTTTTCAACCTACTTTAGAATTGGTATCTGGTTTGAATAATTATAAGCAAAGATATTTAATAAGCTTTGTGGTTAGGAAATAGAAAGAGACCTTGTTTTACAGGGTCTCTTTTTTTTGTATCTTGATATCAATCAAACTTAAAACATATGAACTTTCGCTATTACTCCCTCCTATTCATTTTATTAAGCTTTATACCATTTACCCAATCACAGGCCCAAAACACCTTCCGAATTGGTTATATAGATCAAGAGCATATCATTATTCAAATGCCTCAATATAAAGAACTCAAGGAGATTGAAAGGACTCATTATACATCTTGGATAAATAAAATGAGACAAGTATACCAAGAAATGCAAGATTTATGGAGGGGGTGTATCCGAGGAGAAGATGCAGCAAAATGGCGATCCCAAAAAAATGATCAACTTGAAAAGGAACTTAGAGAAATGCCAGAACTTGCCCGAAAACAATTTCAACGAATTAAAAATGAAATAATAAAAGGAATCAAAAGAAAAATAGCCACCGCATCTGCCCAAGTTTGTAAAACTCATAACTTTGATATCATTCTTAATAAAAGTGCCTTGAAATACGCCCCACCTCAATTTGACCTAACTAAAGATGTGCTCAAAAACTTAGGCATTCATAAAGACTAAACTGTACCAAGAACATCAAAGTCTCATTAGTCTATCATCTTTATTTACGGTTACGAATAATCGTAACAATTACGATATAACGTACAAAAAACAGTCTATCTACTGGACTCACTTCCTACTAAAAGTATTTTTTATTAAAAATTTACTACTGATTATCAAGTAGTTATAAATTATTTTTCAACCTATTTAGAAATTGGTATCTGGTTTGAATGATTATAATCAAAGATATTTAATAAGCTTTGTGGTTAGGAAAAGAAAAAGACGCTGTTTTGCAGCGTCTTTTTTTTGTTTATTCTTTTGGCCTTCCCAAAACTAATGCACGATAATCTTATAAGAATAATTTATCTTGGGTTTCGAAAACCTTGCTTTTATGAACCACCAAGATAAGTTATTGCAGTTATTACGTTCCTCCGATGAAACCAATGTAGAATTGGCCTTGAAAATGGCTCAAGGAATGCCAGAAATCAGCCTGGACAACATCTTACAAGATTACCTGGAGTTATATCAATGCTTGGTAAGCAAACGCCTCAAAAAACAAATAAAGGCCAAACATATTGTAATTTTAAACCAGGAAAAAATACAAGCTTCACGCTGCAAAATAGCTACCCTACCAAACAGTTTGGGCAATTTACCCAATGTGCAAGCACTTGACCTCAGTCACAATCAAATCGCTCAGCTTCCTCAAAGTTTTTGGAACCTGCCCACATTACAAAGCTTACACCTGGGAGGGAATAATTTCAGCCATCTACCAGAAGACTTAGGGAAATTAAAGAAGCTACAAAAACTACATTTAGGCCTCAATTCACTTTCTTCTCTACCAGCAAGTTTGGGAGACTTAACACAATTAGAATCCTTGCATCTGGATGTAAATACGCTCACTCACCTCCCTGATAGCATTGGCAATCTGCAAATGTTGAAAGAACTCTATTTGTATGACAATCAGCTTACTATATTACCTAAAGGGTTAGGCAATTTATCTCAACTACAGATATTGCATCTGAATAATAATCAGTTGACTCAATTACCAGAAAACTTTGGGGAACTACAAAACCTAAAAAAGCTACACTTGTTTAACAACGCATTGACTAAACTGCCCAAGGGTTTTGGAAACTTGCAACACTTGCAAATGTTGTATTTAGAAAGAAATCGGCTTACCCAATTGCCTCAAGAAATAGGAAATTTATCTCAACTAAATTTCTTGGCTATCAATGACAATCAACTAACCGCATTGCCAGAAAGCATAGGAAATTTATCGCATTTGCAGGTATTATATTTACACAGCAATCAACTAACCGCATTGCCAGAAAGCTTGAGTAAGTTGCAACATTTGCGAGATTTACACCTTACCAACAACCAACTATCCAAGTTGCCAGAAAACATTGATAAGTTACAAAGCCTACAAACGTTGCGTATACGAAACAACAATTTTACAGCACTACCTGAAAACTTGAAACATTTACAAAATTTGAGAAACTTATACTTGAGGGGGAATCCACTTCCTTTTTCAGAAATAGAAAAGGTGAAGTCACTGCTCCCCAATTGTAAGATTGATGTTTGATGGTACGGTTTGGGTTATGCATTAAAAACGCATGCCAATAATCAAAATGTCATCAGTTTGAGACTTGTCGCCCTTCCATTCTTCCAATTCTTTTTCAAGACGTGCTTTTTGCTCTGCCATTGGCAGGGGACTTATTTCCAGCAACAACTGACGGAATCGTTTAGAGAGGTATTTCATGTTTTTAGGGCCACCAAATTGATCCTGAAACCCATCTGAGAAAATATAAAACGCGTCGCCTTCCTGATAAGGCACTCGATGCGAATCAAACTTTTTATTTTTGATCTGGCCTCCCCCAATCGGGTATTTAGAACCTTTGATAATCGTAATTTCACCATCTCTCACAAAGTAGAGTGGGTTTTTGGCTCCAGCAAACTCTACTCGCTTGTTTTCTTCATCAATTACCAGTAGCGACATGTCCATCCCTTCGTTGGAACGACCTCCCTCCTCTTGCTTGAGGTATTTGCGAATGGTTCGATCCAATTTATCCAATATTCGGCGAGGTTTCGTAATCTTATCTTCCAAGACTATGGCGTTGAGTAAGTCATTGCCAATCAAGGTCATAAAAGCTCCTGGTACGCCGTGCCCAGTACAATCTACTGCAGCTATTACATGTTTGGTATCTTCAAAACCTTTAAATACCGATTGTAGTCCTTCGTCGGTTTGCTCAATGGCATACAAAGGCTCAGGCACTGTTTCCGAAAACCAAAAGAAATCTCCACTTACGATATCCTTGGGTTCAAACAAGATAAATACATCTTTAAAGTAATTGGTGATATTGTCTTGCTCGGGCAACAGGGCTTGTTGGATACGGCGAGCATAACGAATACTTGCGGAGGTTTTTTTATAGGCGGTTTCTACCTGATTGGTTTTTTGTTCAATTTCTTTCAAAAACTGGGCTTTCGAAAAAGCTGATACCGCATGTTCCTGAAAACGATCCAGTTTTTGAATATCCGCAGCATTTACCTCCAAAGGCTTTGAATAACTATCAAAAATCATCACCCCTTCTATCGTTTTGGGATCTCCAATATTAATCGCAATCGCCAACGATGACTTAGGTTGGTAGTTAGGCATCAACGAGGTGCCATTTTGCGAAGAAGGGTACAACTTATAAAAACCATCTGCCAACTGTTGCCCTTTGGTAACATATTGAATCACGTGTTCATACCCCAAGCTCTTTTGAGAGAGTTCTTCTTCGGTATATCCAGCAATGGCCAATACCTTAAAATTCTTTTTTAAACTGCTATAATCCAGGAACATCCCCTTTTCGGCCGCTGGTAAAAACTCCATAGCCTGCTCTAGCAGCACTTGTAGCACCTTTTCCAGCTCTACTTCCTGGTTAATGGTACGCACTACATCATCAAGCGTACTCAACTCGTCTGCCTTTTGCTGAATCTCTTTGGTACGCTCTCCTATTCTGGCTTCCAACTCTTCGTTGCGTTTTTGCAAACGAATTACTCGTAAGTAATAAAATAGTACTCCCAATGAAATAACCGCCAGTACCATCAAAATGGTAAACCAACTGGTTTGGTAAAAATACGGTTGAACATAAAAAGAAACCTCAGCACCTTTTTCATTCCAAAGACCATCACTATTAGTTGCCCTTACCTTAAAAGTATAGCTCCCTGGTGCCAGGTTGTTATAATAGGCTTCACGTTTGTTGCCTACGTTTACCCATTTGTCTTCAAATCCTTCCAACTTGATTTTAAACATCACCTTGTTAGGCGCCAATAAGCTCAAGCCCGCATAATGAAACTCAAACTTGCTGGTACCTGGCTTAAAATCAAGGATTTGGTGCGTTTCGTATGTTTGATTATTTGCTACTACTTTATTAATCACTACTGGCGGGATCAGCTTATTGGTGCGAATATTATAAGGATTAATCACGGCTACACCTGCAGTAGTAGGATACCATAATAAACCATTGCGGTCGCGGCAAACCGAAGGCTGTGACGACGTAGAACAATCGCTGCTCTTCATTCCGTCGTCTTCCTGATACAGGACACTCTTTACCTTTTTAAGCTTGCCCGCAAAAAACTGATCTAATTCCTCTTTTTTTACCCAAAAAATCCCATTACTTGACGACATCCACATTCGCCGGCCATCGTCTACTGTAATAGAATGAATTGCATCCAGTGCCAACCCTTCGTGCACTGTAATACTTTGTACCTTTCCATTTTTTACCCTTGCTAGTCCCCCTTTGGTTCCTACCCAAATGGCTCCTTCGCGATCTTCATATAAGGAAAAAATCAGGTCACTAATCAAGCCCTCTTTTGTGCTATATCTGTATACTTCTCCATTAGGTGTTACACAATTCAAACCTCCCCCATCGGTTCCTGCCCATAAGTTTCCCTTGCGATCCTCTAATAATGGAATAATTGAATTTTCGGATAGTCCTTCTCGTGTAGAATAATTTTTGAATTTTCCTTTTTTGAAACGGCTCAACCCAGTACGGGTTCCTACCCAAATCACCCCATCTTTGCCTTTCGTCATAGTTCGCACCACATTACCCGCCAATCCTTCTACTGTAGAATATTGCTTTACCTCAAACGAAAAATCTTCTTTATCTTTATCCTTGAAGGTAAGTACATTAACCCCTCCTCCATAAGTTCCAAGCCAAATACGCCCCTCGTCATCTTCCAAAATCGAGCGCACATAATTGTTCGTCAATCCATTGGCCTTGGTAAAGTTTCTAAATTTACGATCCTTAAAATAACTCACGCCGCCGCTCACTGTGCCAATCCAAATACCACCAGCACTATCTTCAAACACACAATTGGCCACATTATCGGTCAGGCCTTCCGTTTCGCTGTAATTATCAAACTTGCCATCACGCAAGCGATTCAAGCCTCCACGATTCAACCCGATCCAAAGGCTGCCTTCCCGATCTTCGAAAAGAGCCATAATACTATTGGCTGAAAGCCCCTGTTCTACTTTAAAATGATCGAAACGAGGTGCATCAGAAAGCAATTCATCTTCGGTCAGCCGATTTAAACCACCACTTTGGGTTCCAATCCAAAGTGTGCCAAAATGATCTTGCTGCAGGCAGGTAATGTATTTATCGGTCAGCCCTTCTTTCAAATGAAAATCGTCTTGTTTCTCCGTAGAAGGGTTCCATCGCACTAAGTCAGAGTGAGTTCCAATCCAGATTTGCTGATTTTTGTCTTCCAGCAAACTGGTTACATTACGACTAAGTAATAAAATCTTATTAGAGTAATCAGTAAAAGTATTATTGCTGTAGCTACAAACACCTCGATTGGTGCCTATCCACAGGGTATTATCAAGGGTAACATATAAAGTGTTAATACGATCAGAGGGTAAACCATCGCGTCGGAAGTAGGTGGTGAATTTTCCATTTTTAAATTTGGCCAATCCACGTCGGGTTCCAATCCACAAAGTGCTATCAGAGGTTTCTACCAAGGCGGTAATAGCATCGTTGGGTAGGCCATTGGCTCGGGTGTAGGTGGTAAACTTTCCATCTTTCATTTTGGTAAGTCCACCACTATTAGTGCCTAACCAAAGATTTTTCTCGTGATCTTCGTATACTACCAAAGCACCACTGGTACGCAGGGCTTTTACATTACTGGTATTAAAAGTTTTAAACTCTACGCCATCAAAACGAGCCACTCCTTCGTAAGTAGCCAACCATATGTAGCCATTGTGTCCTTGGGTAATTGAGGAAATACTGTTTTGGGGAAGTCCCTGAGGTTTTTGCCAAACATCACACTGAAACTGAGAGATGGCTTTTTTAGGAGATAAACCATATTTTTCCAACGGCTTATTTTGCCCAATGGCAAGCATTAACCCAAATATGTGCACCCCAAAAAACAGGAAAATAAACCTTACGCTTCTTAAATAGTCCTTCATAGCAGCGCCCTTTTCATTAACAAAAGGGGAAAGTGTAGTAGAAATTAAAACTGTTGCCTTGACTGTCTTGTACCTTAACAAAATGTGTGCAAAGTTACACGCTTACAGCCAAGTACGAAATAAAAACTTGATTTGATTTTATTTGTAATTTTGCAACATACTTAAAATCACACATAATATTATGGCAAAAAAAGAACTAAAGTGGTATAAAATATTTGCAAGTACAGAAGACGCTAATAAACAGGTTCCCTTGAATACAACCAAAAGAGCGCGTATTGGTACCCAAAAAGTATGCATTGCTCATACTTCGGAAGGATTCTTTGCAGTAGACGACGAATGCACCCATATGCGCGCCTCGCTCACTAATGGACGCTTAAATAACTTTAGCGAAGTAGTTTGTCCCTGGCATGATTATCGGTTTTGTTTGAAGACTGGAGCAGAAAAAAGTGGTAAAAATACAACGCCTCTGGAAACTCATAAAATAGAGGAACGAGAGGATGGTATCTATTTGGGTCTATACAAAAACCCAAAACCACCACAAAGAGATGAATTTAGTTATTAAGGCTTATGGTATTGAAAACACCGGAAATCCAGGGGGTTATTTATGTAGCAGCCTATCTCGTTTTTATGGGATTATTAGTTTTCAACAATGGACTGCTTCAAAGTTCGTTCTTGATTGTTGCATTTGGTTTAGGGCTTTATGCCATCATTTTACCCATGAACAATAGCTTCGAGATCAACGAACAAGCAATCATTATCAGGAACCCCTTGAAAATTAAAGGATCAGTTAGAACATTTTTGCTTGAGGATATCGCCCAAACGGAAATATTTTCACCCAAAAACACGCGTACCAAGTCTTTTTTTCTGAGAATTTACCCCAAACAAGAAGGTAGAAAAGCTTTCAATATTTCTAAACACGAATGGGTAACCCCATTGAGTAACGAACTTAAAAATAAAGGTTTGATGAAATAAGGATTGACCAATCATGTGGTATTTAATATCAAATTTTTGCTGCTAATACCCAATTAAAAGTTATTCTACTTCTAACAGGGTATTGTCTATTTTCTTCAACAAAGAACGACTATTCAGTTTAGGGTTTTTAATGGCTGGATCAATCGGATAGGCTTGCATGTATTGTGCAGGGTAAGATGTAATCAACGGAAGAATTTCTTTTAAAGGGGCATCACTCAGCCACTGTTTTTCGGCATTCTTGGGTAAAATCACAGGCGAACGGTGGTGCGGAATCTTCGCCAATAGTGCATTGGGAGTGGTAGTAATGATAGTAAAAGAATTGACCAGTACATTTTTTTCCCGATCGTGCCAGGTATCCCACAATCCAGCAAAGCAAAAAGGTTTTTTGTTACGATCAGTCAAATATACCACATAAGGTTTGTTGAGTTTTTCTTTGGTAGGCCCTTCGATAAAAAAATTAGCAGGCACCAAACATCTTTGAGAACGAATCGCCTTTTTAAAAGCAGGTTTTTGAGTAATCCCCAACACTCCTTGATAAGTGGGATTATTGTCTTTATTGAAATCTCCTTCAGCTCGGGCATTCAACAAATACAAACGCTTTTTGGCCCAATGAGGAGTAAGTCCAAATTGAAAAAATTGCAGCAAATCAGGTTGTTGGTTGGTAATTACAGGAGAATAGTCTCCAGGAGAAGTATTATAATTAGGCGCAAAATTATTTTGTTCAGGAGGAAAAACATCTAATTGTTGCGCTACCTCTTCCAGGTCATTGATGAGTCCGAACCGGCCGCACATAGTTTTCTTGCAGTTTTGTTAAAAATTTTAGAATTGCTCATAAAAATAGCAATTTTTAAGCCATTAAACAGGAAATATTTGCTTATTTTTCCAAAGAAGTACTTCATTACAAAACTATGGATAATCAATTTTGCTTGATAAGTACTCTTTGATCAAAAATACCAATCAAATGTCCGTCATAAAACACTTTGATTTGCTGAATCAACTCACTGGTAGGTAAAAATATTTTCCCTTTAGTCTGAGCATTTCCTGGAAACAAATCTCCACGGTTCAAAGCTACCCTTCGCCAGAATTGTTTATTATCCGATAATCCTCCAAGGGTACGTTCATGTCGATCTGCTTCGTTGATTCTTCGTTCTTCTAAATCCCGTCGGTCTCGTTCTATTTCACGTTGTCGTGCTCGATATTCCTCATCAGTTTCTCCTTTTTTCTGAAATGCCCCTAACACTCCATTAGTTACATTTAATAATCCCATACACCCTTGGCAACCCTGCTCATTTGTGTGTCGCTTGTTCTCCTTAGTAATGGCGTCGTCTATTTTTTGGGTTTGTTGTTGAGGACTAAGCGCTTTTACTGGCTTTGGCAAGGTATCTCCACTATTTAAAACTCCTTTATAATAGAATTTTTCAGGATCAAAGGCTAAGGTATCATCGCCCTGATTAACTACTGTGACATCAAAAATTATATTGTTTGCATATACTCTATCATAACCTATTGATATTTGATAATCATCTTCTATGGTTGCAGAAACTACAGGTACTCCTTGTTGCCAAACCTGACTTTGTCCTTCAGCAGGCGTCACTCGAAACACCCGATAGGTGCTATTACATCCTGTCATCCATATAAAAATCGTAACAATCAATGTCATTTGCTGTATTACTTTCATTTGGTCACTTAATTTGTTAAATAATAGATTTAAATATGAGATCAATACGCCTTGAAACAAAATATTGATACTATGTCACTAAAAACTGATGATTTAATTATAGAAATCATCGGTTTTATCATACCAAACTAGAAAAAGATAAAGTTACTCATCATTATAACTTTGCATTAAGCAAATAAAAAAACAGTAACCTGGCTAAAATCGCTGTAATTCTGGTAACCTCTCAAAAAATAACTCCACTCTTTGGGGTATTCTAAGTATAAAGCTCTGGAATATGTTATATCAATGTTTTAATCTAAAAAAGTGATTCACCTATGAAACAAATAAGTTGACCATTGTTTATCTATATGTGACTATTTAAAACAAACTAGTTTGGACATATCCGTTTATAATTATCATACAATATTTACTAGAAACACTAATTGAAAATGTTCACCAAGAAAACTCATTATTCATGGCTATTTCTTATTACTCTATTGATCATTCAGGCTTGTACCCCACCTCCTACCGTGGAGCGCTTTCGAGGCCGTCGTTATGTCAATTACGGCGATGAAGTCACTCTTTCGTGGAATGTGCCTAAAGCCGAAAGTGTAGAAATTGAAGGCGTACAAAGTAATTTACCTGCCAAAGGTAAAATCAAGATCAAGCCTGCTAAAACTACGGTGTACAAATTGATTGCCCGCAACAAAAAACACGAAGTAGCTAAAGAATTTCGAGTAAAAGTGGTGAAACGTTCTGCCGTAGTAGAAAAATTTGATGGGGACGACGAGATTGCCGAGGGTGAAGAAGCTAATTTGTTTTGGAGAGTGCGAGATGCCGTAGAAGTGAAGATCAAAGGCCTTGGTAAAACTTTTAAACCTATAGAAAGCCTCACTCTCAAGCCAGATAGCACCACTCAATATATATTGGAAGCCAAAGATCGCTATGGTGAGATCGCTCGTGACACCCATACAGTAAAGGTAAAGTATGATGAGTATTTCAGAGCGCCCCGTAAGATTAGTATGGGCGAAAAGGTGCGAGTGAAATGGCGATTCAAACGTGCAAAATTTATCATATTTCAGAATGACACCCTCCCCTCTGAAGGCACCTCTTTTATCCGCCCTAAGCGTACCACAGACTATAGAATTATGGTGGCTCGCAACGATGGAAAAATCGATTTGAAGAAAATCACGGTGACAGTGGCTCCTGTTACCTTCAAAGGAAAAAAAGAAATTCAATTAGGCGGACAATCTACCATTCGCTGGGATGCCAAAGGAATGAAAAGTGTTGTATTCAACGGAGATAGCTTGCCATTGGTGGGCCGAATGACAGTAAAACCCAAACGCACTACCACTTATCGTTTTTTGATCGATGATGGAGAGAAAATGTTCCTGAAAGAGTTTAAGGTAAAAGTGATCAAACGCCAGTTTATCAAAAATGTAGCAAAGAAAACCACCTTGAAAAAAGGCCAAAAGATTGATTTCGACATTTTTGCCACCGATCGCTCTAAATTTCCTAATGAGGTGAAGCTGTATGTGCTTGTAACCGATACCAGCGGTAATTTTATCAGTAATCTGGCACCTCCTTATGTGAGTTATAAGGAATCTCGTAAGTTTTTCCGCAGTGTGGTAGAGACTGTAAATGGGCGTCGTTATGCCATCAAAAACTTTCAGGTAAAAGAGGTACACGAAATGATCTCCAAGCCTTACGACATTTCATTGGTGATGGATTATAGCGGTTCTATGGGTAGTAATATCAAGGCGCTGGAAGCAGCTACTCGCAGATTTATCTTAACCAAACATCCCGACGACAAGGTATCTGTAGTAAAGTTTGACCATCGCCTGGCCAATGAGCTACGCCTCACCAAACAAGGCACCAGAGCTGATTGTGTAAAATTTGATGGCTTGAAACGATATGGTGGAGGTACTGCCTTATATGCTGGGGCTGATGAGGGTTTGATTGCTTTGAACAAATCAAAAAATAATCGGGTGATGTTGCTTTTTACCGATGGACAAGAAAATTCATCCTTGAGCTATTTTGGCGAACGTGCTTTTCGTGCCAGCGAGGTAGTAGCCAAAGCTCGTGAAAACAATATCCGTATATTCACCATTGCTTTCGGGGAAGGAGTCAATAACAAAACCCTGGACGCTTTGTCAAAATTAACCGATGGCAAGACCTACTTTATTGAAGATGAAAATGAAATCAAAAAGGTGTATGAAGAATTACCGCGAATCTTCCGCAACTTTTATGAGATTACCTATCGCCCAGTAAATATTCAGGGCAAACACGACATAGAACTACGATACAACAACGGCTTGGGCAAAACCCAAACGGTAAGCACTAGTACTCACATTGGCGAAAACTACGAAATAGACAAATACGATTACGAAGATACCTATTGGTACAAAAACAATGACTTGAAAAAACGTCCAATTGCACCTCCTCAGTCAGTCGCCTTTTTTGAATACAACAAACATGATCTCAAGACCAAGTTTAAAACTAACCTGGCGCCGTTTATCAAGTATTTGAAAAAGAATAAAAAAGCCGAACTAGCCATTTATGGCCATACCGATTTGGTGGGTACGCCTCAAGCTTGTTTGTTGCTCTCCCAGCGTCGAGCTAATGCCATTAAGCAGTATTTTGTAAAAAATGGTATTGAATCTAAGCGCATTACCACCAAAGGCTATGGTAAGAGTAAGCCACTCTGGAAAGAAGAAATGGCCCCCTGGCAAGCTAAGGAGAATCGACGTATTGAGTTGTTGTTGTTGGAGTAAACTATTGCTCAACTATAATAATAAAGTCTTAGAACACGGATTGAGTAAATTAGCACTGAATATCAGTTCAATCTGTGTTCTAAAAAATACATCGCTCATAACGTTTCTACTCCCTTTTTACAATTCGCCTGTCCTATGGTTATAGTACTCATCACTCTATAACACTTTAAGTACCCCAAATCAGAATAAATATGAAACGTCTCTCTCTTACTTTCGGGTTAATTGCTTTGATGATCACTTTTGGCCAGCAGGCTTACAGTCAAAAGTTTGAGGAAATCAATCACCAGACTGCCATCAAGGCAAAGTTGAATAACCTGGACGTAATCTTTGAGGGAGAATATGTCAATAAGTATGGTGCTTATAAAATCAACATCAAGCGTATTGTGCTCAAAAAGGGCAAAGAGGTCTTACAGGAACTCAAAGATTTAAACTTAAAACCTACCCGCATTCACCCAAACGATTTTGTGGCAGATTTTAACCATGACGGATTTTTGGACTTAAAACTGAGAAAGGAATATAGAGGTTGTCGCTCAGGGATGTTTGAGTGCTTCATTTTTAATCCAAACACCCAAAAACTTGAATATAATTCCTTGCTATCGAAACAGATAGGCTTAGTGGTGGGTGATAAATTTGTAGTATGTACCGAAACGACTTTATACGCTCACTGCCAATCCTCAAGCTACACCAAATACTTTCAATACGATCCAAAAGATCGCACATTTAACATGGTTAAAACCGAACATTATCGCTCAAATAGCAACCCTAATCGTCGTGACAGACGTAAGCCTGGCGATATAAAAGATTTTAAGCCCAAGAAGGGGAAGAATTAATCAATACTAAACTTCTTACTATCTACATACTCACAAGAAAGAAAAATCAACCTGCTTTGATTTGACTATTGCTCGCCCTAGCTTTGTGACAAAATAAAAATCATTACAAAACTGGAATGTTTGATATGGATAGTCAGAAGAAGGAATACAATATTAAGAGATACGATTTGTCAGAAGATAAGTCTTTGAGACCCTGGAGTGCAGCCGACGAATATCTTTTACAAACATTCCAAGAGTTAGATACGCAACCAGCTCAGATAGGCATTTATAATGACCGATTTGGCTTTTTAGCTTGCCACCTACACTCGTTTAACCCTACCTTAGTTTTAACCCATAAAAGTCAGGAAAAGGCTATTCAAGCTAACTTAATTGCCAGTAATATTCCTTTGGTCAAATTCATTGACCCACTTTCGGCCTTTGAAAATCAACTGGATTTTGCTTTGTTGAAAATACCCAAATCTTTAGGCTTGTTTCAACTTTTTCTTGAGCAAATTGCTCATAATTCGACCAGTGATGTCACAGTGGTTGGCGCATTTATGACTCGGCACTTTAGCCCTCGCTTATTAGAAATTGCTCAGGAATATTTTGAAGTAGTAGAACAAAGTCGAGCATTGAAAAAAGCCCGATTGCTGATACTTAAGCAAAAGAAAGAAACTACTAAAAAAGAAATGATTACTTCGTTGAGCTACAACGGACAGGCATACAAACAATATCCTGGAGTATTTTCCAGTGAACGCATTGATTATGCCACCCAATTTCTTTTAGAGCATCTCACCATCAAAGAAACCGACCAGCAAGTATTAGATTTAGGAGCTGGTAATGGGGTAATCGCCAACGAAATACTCAAACAACAGCCCAATGCCGAGATGCATCTTATGGATGATGCCCACTTGGCGGTAGCATCAGCCAAATTAAACATCCAAGGAGACAATGTACACCACCATCTGAACAACGATTTATCTATTTTTGATGAAAACACCTTTGATCTGATTGTAACCAATCCTCCCTTCCATTTTGAATATGAAATAAACATTCAAGTACCTCTTGCCCTCTTCAAAGCATGTTTTCGCTACCTGAAAAAAGGTGGTAGCCTACAGATTGTTGGCAATACCCATTTAAACTATAAAGTGCATTTACAACGGATCTTCCCATCGGTTGAGGTAGTTGCTGAGAATAAAAAGTTTGTGGTGTATAAGTGTGTGAAGTAGGGTTGTACAAGAGGAGGTGAGAAAGAACAGCTTTAGTTAGACTTGTAACGGAATCTTCGTAAAGCCACTGATGACAACGTTATATTTTTGTCATTCTGACGCAGGAAGAATAGCCTTAAGGCCCAATACATCCAGTTATTCGCACTGATCTTTCCTATCGTCAGGATGACAAACTCGTATTATTGTTTATCAGTAGGTTGTCATCTTTATTGATATGTTTTATCTAACAAAACATTAGGACTCAGAATAACAAAATCACATAAATATAAAATACTCAAAATCAACATCTTAACAAAACCCTAACAAATTTTCTTTGGTCAAACGTTTGCATTTTCCAAAATGCTTCGTTACGTTTGCGATCATTAAGAAAAACTCAAAAGAGTTACATCAAAATATGAATCAAGTTAGTTTACATACTCAATGTTGGTGGTGGCGCAAAAGAGACCTCTCTTCTGCGAATGGCTTTACTATGGGTGTGTAACTTGAAAATATAACATAATCCCAAGGATTTCAAAAAAAGGCTTTCTGTTCGCAGGAAGCCTTTTTTTGTTGGGGCTAAGTTAAATTGTTTCGCTACGCTGATTGTTTAATGGTTAAATAGCTACGCGATGCATTGCACAACAATTTAACAATAGAGCAATGTAACAATGGAAATAAAAAGCATAACTATACATCAATGAAAAAGTACTCCTTGAAAACACGTTACCGGAAGTTACTAGCCGATACCTTGACTCCGGTAAGCATCTATCTCAAACTGCGCGATCAGTTTGCCAACGCCTTGCTACTGGAAAGCTCAGACTACCACGGAGCCGATAACAGTTTCTCTTACATTTGTTTTCAACCCATTGCCCGTTTTGAGGTGCAACCGGGGCAAATCAAGATGTCGTACCCCGATACTACCCAACAAGCCATAGACGTAGGAGTTCGGGGGCAAAGTCAGGACAACGGGCAAGCGAGCAAAAACATAGTCGGGCATTTTGAGGATTTTGCCAGCCAGTTTGAGTCCGAAAAGCTGCCGTTTGACTTTATCTACAACGGAATGTTTGGCTACACCTCGTTTGACTCTATTCGATACTTTGAAGACGTAGATTTTAAAACCTTCCAAAACGACACCCGTCAAATCCCCGACATTCTCTACCAAACCTACCAATACGTCATCGCGATTAACCACTTCAAAAACGAACTTTACATTTTCCAACATTATTTTGAAGGCGCTCCTACCCCCACTCCCGAAGACGAACTAGACGAAGTAGTCAACCTCATCCGCAGCAACAATTTCCCCTCTTACAATTTCCAGATCATTGGCGAAGAAACCTCCAACATCAACGACGAAGAGTATCGCGCCATGGTCGAGAAAGGCATTCATCACTGCCAGCGAGGCGATGTGTTTCAGGTGGTATTGTCACGCCAGTTTTCGCAAAGCTTTTTGGGAGACGAATTCAATGTATACCGTCACTTACGTTCTATCAACCCTTCTCCTTACCTGTTTTATTTTGATTATGGCAGTTTCAAAATCTTTGGATCCTCGCCCGAAGCCCAATTGGTAGTAAGCAACCAACAAGCCACCATTCACCCCATTGCAGGTACCATCAAACGTACTGGAGACGATGCAGCCGATGCCGAATTGGCCAAAAAGCTCTTTGCCGATGAAAAAGAAAATGCAGAACACGTAATGTTGGTAGACCTTGCCCGCAACGATCTCAGTCGCAATGGTAGCAACATTCAGGTTGAGTCATTCAAAGAAATTCAATATTACTCCCACCTCATTCACTTAGTGTCTAAGGTTACGGCCGATATTCAAGAAAATGCCTCTGGAATTCAGCTTTTTGCTGATACTTTTCCCGCTGGTACGCTTTCGGGTGCACCCAAGCATAAAGCCATCCAGCTAATTGACCAATACGAGAATCAAAACCGAGGATTCTACGGTGGGGCCATTGGTTTCCTCAACTTTAGAGGCGATATGAACCAAGCCATTATGATCCGTTCTTTCCTGAGCAAAAACAATCGCTTGTATTATCAGGCAGGTGGAGGTATTGTGTCCAAATCCAGCCCTCAGGGAGAACTAGAAGAAGTAAATAATAAATTGAGAGCATTACGTAAGGCGGTGGAAGCAGCAAATAGCATTCAGTCCACAGTCCATAGTCGATAGTTTTTTGATAAATATTAAACGCTCCATAAGCGGGAAACTATAGTCTATGGACTATGGACCACCAACTGTGGACTAAAGAGCAATGAAAATACTAGTAATAGATAATTATGATTCGTTTGTGTACAATTTGGTGCACATGGTGCGTGACTTGGGCTATCAACCAGAAGTATATCGCAACGACAAAATAGATTTAACAACGGTAGAGCAATACGATAAAATTTTACTTTCGCCCGGCCCAGGTATTCCTGAAGAAGCGGGTATTATGCTGGATTTGATCAAAGCGTATGCCCCTACCAAAAGCATTTTAGGAGTTTGTTTAGGTCATCAGGCCATTGGTGAAGCATTTGGCGCTGAGTTATTGAACCTACCTACAGTTTTGCACGGCATTGCCTCCAAGAATTTGGTACAGGACAGCAACGAAGCATTGTTTGAAGGTTTTCCTCAAGAGTTTGCCATTGGGCATTATCATTCCTGGGTAATCAAAGAAGAAAGCTTGCCTAAAGAACTTATTGTAACGGGTAAAGACCTGGAGGGTAATGTGATGTCTATTCGCCATGAGGCTTATGATGTGAAAGGTTTACAATTTCACCCTGAGTCTATTCTAACCGAGCAAGGAATTCGCATTTTGGCCAACTGGTTAAACGCTGAAGCTCCAGCTAATTATAGTTTGGTGAAGAAACGAGAGACCCTACTGGTCTAATTATAAATTATGAATTATCAATGATTTTCAACAGACCAATCATCCCACTTTTAATTCATAATTCAACATTCAATAATTTATAATTAAAAAAGATGAAAGCGATACTTAACCATTTATTTGAACATAAACGCCTCACCAAGGAAGAAGCTCGGGAGGTACTGACAAATATTGCTCAAGGCAAATACAATCACTCGCAAATTGCGGCTTTTTTGACCGTATACATTATGCGCAGCATTAGCGTGGAAGAGCTGGAAGGTTTTCGGGAAGCCATGCTTAACTTGTGCGTGCCAGTACATTTAGAAGAATTTAGCCCCATCGATTTGTGTGGCACGGGAGGAGATGGCAAGAACACTTTTAATGTATCTACGCTGGCATCGTTTGTAACAGCTTCTAGCGGAGTACACGTAGCCAAGCACGGAAACCACGGGGTATCATCAGTGTCGGGGTCTTCTACTGTATTGGAATACTTTGGCGTAAAATTTACCAACGATATAGACAAATTGCGTAAGCAAATCGAGGAAACGCACATTTGTTTTCTGCACGCACCTTTGTTTCACCCTGCGATGAAAAACGTAGCACCTATCCGTAAAGATCTGGGAATCAAGACGTTTTTTAACATGTTGGGTCCTATGGTAAATCCAGCTTTTCCTAAAAACCAACTAGTGGGCGTATTTAGTCTGGAATTGGCCCGTTTGTACGCTTATTTGTACCAAAAACTGGATAAAAACTTCCGCATTGTCCACTCGCTGGATGGCTACGATGAAGTATCACTTACTGGAAGGGTAAAAACCTACGCCAACCAACGCGAACAATTGTTTACTCCTGAAGACTTAGGCTTGAATACTTATCGTCCGGAACAATTGTTTGGTGGTAATACCGTGGCTGAATCGGCTAAAATTTTTGAAAATGTATTGAAAAACCAAGGCACTCAGGCTCAACAAGAAGTTGTATGTGCCAATGCCGGGATGGCCATTCATACCGCTCGTCCTAAAATAGCCATTCAAGATGCTATTTCACTGGCCAAAGAAAACCTTGCATCAGGTAAAGCACTGGCTACTTTTGAGAAGTTCTTAGCCTTGAGTGGGGAGTCTGTACAAGCATAAGTGAAAAATATAATTAGTCCATAGTCGACAGTCCACAGTCGACAGTAGTTAATATGCTCACTTTGAAACGGTGGACTATCGACCGTGGACTGTGGACTAAATACTGAAAAAATGAATAAACTAGAAGAAATAGTTCAACGAAAGAAAATAGAAGTTGCAGGTGCCAAGCGTAATACCCCTATTGGGGAGCTTGAGGCAAGTCCTTTATTTAAGCGACCAACCCTTTCGCTCAAAAAACGCATACAAGACAATACCTCACCTGCCATCATTGCAGAGTTTAAGCGTCGTTCGCCTTCTCGTGGAGAAATTAACTCTAACGTAACTCCTACTCAAGTGGCTATGGGCTACCAAAAAGCGGGAGCAACTGGGGTATCTGTTTTGACCGACATGGTGGCTTTTGGAGGCTCTAATCATGACTTGATTATGCTCCGTCAGCATACCGAAGTTCCTGTATTGCGCAAAGAATTCATCATTGACCCTTACCAGGTTGTAGAAGCTAAAGCCATTGGGGCCGATGTGGTGCTTTTGATCGCAGCTTGCCTGGAACCTACTCAACTAAAAGATTTGGCTCAAGCCGCTCAAGAGCTAGGGCTAGATGTGCTAATGGAGGTACACAGTCAGGAAGAATTGGATAGTCACTTGAACCGTTACGTATCGGTTGTAGGAGTTAATAATCGTAACCTGAAAACTTTTGAGGTAAGCATTCAAAACTCACTCGATTTGGCCGATAAAATTCCATCTGACTTTGTAAAGATATCAGAGAGTGGACTCAAAACACCTGAAGATATTATTACCCTTTATAAGGCAGGTTACAAAGGGTTTTTGATCGGAGAAACCTTTATGAAGACGCCCGATCCTGGAGCAGCTTGCGCCCAGTTGATTCAGCAAATTGAACAATTACTCAACCCAGAAGCCATTTTGTAACAATGCATTTGAAAATTTGTGGCATGCGTGAACCTCAAAATATTGAAGAGGTACTAAGCGTACAGCCAGATTATTTGGGATTGATATTTTTTGAGAAATCGGCACGCTACATAGGTGAAGATTTTGAATTACCCACGCCCCTTCAGGGGGCAAAGCCTCAGAAAGTAGGGGTATTTGTTAACCATAGTCTGGAATATATTGTAGCCAAAGCTAAAAAGTATCAACTAGCCCTGGCTCAGCTTCATGGCGACGAAAGCCCTGAGTTTTGCCAACAGTTAAAAGGTTTATTGCCTGGTTTACAGCTTGTAAAGGTTTTTAGAGTGACCGATGATTTTGATTTTGGCACTTTGGCTCCTTACAAACCCTACTGCGACTTCTTTTTATTTGATACCAAAGGAAAAGATTATGGGGGCAACGGTATAGTGTTCAATTGGGATATTCTGAAAGGATACGACAACGAACGACCACTTTTTATGAGTGGAGGACTTAGTCTGGAAAACCTTCAGGATTTACAAAGCTTTATTACTACGCATCGGCTCAATGTTCACGCTATAGATGTGAATAGTAAGTTTGAAATTTCTCCAGCATTGAAGGATGTTGAAAAGCTCAAAGAATTAAAACGCTTAATATCATAGTCTATAGACGATAGTCAACTGTCTATCGCTAACACTTTTGATAAACTTTATTTAACTCTGGGGACGTAAATTTTTGTTACCCCGCATTGAAAATTTAAAATGATTGAAAAGACCATTACATACGACCAAAGCTACCAGGTAAACAATCATGGGTACTACGGAGAATTTGGTGGAGCATATATTCCCGAAATTCTGTACCCTAATATTCAGGAGCTAAAGACTCGCTACTTAGACATTATCCATTCTCCTGACTTTCAGGAAGAATTCAACCAATTGCTTCGTGATTATGTAGGCCGCCCTACACCTCTTTATTTTGCCAAGCGCATGTCGGAGCGATACAATACCCAGATATACCTCAAACGCGAAGATTTGAACCATACTGGAGCTCATAAAATCAACAATACCATTGGGCAAATTTTATTAGCCAAACGCCTCGGTAAGGAGAAAATTATTGCTGAAACAGGTGCAGGACAGCATGGGGTAGCCACCGCTACGGTATGTGCCTTGATGAATGTGGAATGCATCGTATATATGGGCAAAATAGATATGGAACGCCAACGCCCAAATGTAGAACGTATGCGTTTGTTGGGCGCTACGGTAGTACCAGCTACTAGCGGAAGTCAAACCCTCAAAGATGCCACCAACGAAGCCATGCGCCACTGGATTAATAATCCTGAAGATACTCATTACATTATTGGGTCAGTAGTGGGGCCTCACCCCTATCCCGATATGGTCGCTCGTTTTCAGTCAGTGATTAGTGAAGAGATGAAAGCGCAGTTGAAAGAAAAAACTGGTTCTGAGAATCCACATCATGTGATTGCCTGTGTGGGTGGTGGTAGTAATGCCATGGGGGCTTTTTATCATTATTTAGATGCTAAGAATGTAAACCTGATTGCGGTAGAGGCTGCTGGTAAAGGGGTAGATTCTGGAGAATCGGCCGCTACTACTTATTTGGGTAAACCTGGGGTATTACATGGAAGTAGAACCCTGTTGATGCAAACTCCTGATGGGCAGGTAGTAGAGCCTTACTCTATTTCGGCAGGACTGGATTATCCAGGTATTGGCCCCGCCCATGCACATTTGTTTGCCAGTGGCAGAGCCGAATTTATGAGTGTAACCGATGACGATGCAATGAAAGCCGGAAAACTATTGTGTCGTACTGAAGGCATTATTCCAGCCATAGAAACTGCACACGCATTGGCAATACTCGAACAAAGAAAGTTTGATCCTAAGGAAGTGGTAGTGATTAACTTATCGGGTCGTGGGGACAAGGATTTACAGACTTATATTGATTATGAATTTGGATTATAATAATACATTATGTTAATAAAGTCGTGAATTTCTAATTCGCGACTTTTTATACTCTTTCTCAGTGTTTAGGTTACCTTTTCGGCTTGCTAATATTAAGGGCGAAATAACAAAACACTAGAAACTAATGAAAAAACTCGTACTTATCATGTGGTGTTTGCCCTTTATCGCGCAAGCACAAGTAGACTTACAGAAGCCTTTCAAAGAATGCAACATTCCAGGGAGCATTACCCTTTATGATTACCAGCAAAAGAAGTGGATTTTTAGCAACAAAAAAGATGCACAATACGCCACTCTTCCTGCTTCTACTTTCAAAATTATAAATACCCTCATAGCCCTAGAGACTAAGACAGCCAAAAACGAAAACCATGTTGTTAAGTGGCCTGGAAGCACCGATACGGTCAAATATGGCTATCGTCCTAGTATTTATCATGACATCTCTATGAAAGAAGCTTTTCAGAAATCGGCTGGTTGGGCTTATGTAGAAATGGCCAAAAAGATCGGCAAAAAAACGTATCGTCGCTACCTCAAAAAATGCAATTATGGCAACGTAGATTTATCACAAAAAGATGCCGACTTCTGGAACTTTGGATCTTTTGCCATTTCACCTAAAAATCAGGTAGAAGTACTCAAAGCTATTTATGAAGAAACACTGCCTTTTTCGAAACGGAATTATAAGATTTTGAAGAAAATAATGGTGGTAGAAAAAGGTAAAAATTATGTGATTCGTGCCAAAACCGGCTGGACCAGAGACGGTGGCAAAGACACTGGCTGGTGGGTTGGCTATGTGACCAAGGGCCAGGGCAAAAACAAAGAAGTATATTTTTTTGCTACCCGCCTCATTAAGCCCCGAATCGTGAAAAATAAGCGTTTTGGACGCTGTCGGAAAACGATTACTAAAGATGTTTTGAAGCAAATGGGGATTATTGATTAACATTCAAAAAAACCTTGGATCAAGAGATCCAAGGTTTTTGCCATATGTTTAATTAAAACTAAAGCGGTTTACTAAAAACTAAATTATTGGTTTTGCTTTACAAGGTCTTTGATTGCAGCATAGTAGCGCTCTGCGATAAACTTAGCTCCTGCCTCATTATAGTGTACCTGGTCGGCCAACAGGGCATCGGTAAAGCCAGTATTCATATCCACCGTAATCACCTTAGATGCATTGGTAGTTTGTGCTGCTGCAATATTCACCACCTCAGTATTCATTCGCGTGAGATAGTTCTTGAGTGCATCGGTTGAGTTGGAACTGGGGGGAGCCATTTGCTCAATGATAATTGTAACGTTGGGATTCTTGGCCTGCAAAAGATCAATGATATCGTTCACATTTTTTACAGCATCATCATAAGACAAATTCTGCAAACCATCATTGCCTCCAGGGGAGCTAAACAACACGATTTCAGGGATGCCATTGGCAGTAACGATTTCATCTAATCTATGAGAAATTGAGGACAAAATCTCCCCTGAAGTAAGTCCTCCACGTCCTTCGTGGTTATTGTCAAAACTTAGGCTTTGATACACTGGGTAAGAAGCTTCATCTGTGATAGAACCAATGAAATCTACATTCTTTTTGCCGTCCACCAGTAATTTCCACAGTTCATAACGGTAGCTTTCGTAGGTAGGTCTTGCTCCTTCTACCCGAGAAGCACCAATGGGTAATATTTTGGTGGCATTGGGATTAGGAATGGAGGTTGGGGTAGGATCACCAATTTTATCATTACAAGAAGCGAATGTCAGAATTAGTCCTAATAAGAAGTATAATGGAAAACGATTGATCAATTTCTTTTTTGTTGATTTTAGTATTTGCATTGTGAAATATGTTGTTGTTTTGGGGGAAGACAGAGGAAAATTTAAATAACCTTAAAAGGAGAAAGATATTTTTTTGAAAATGTGTTTGAACAAAACCCAAAGTCAAATTTGTAATTAAACTGTATGGTGGACCGTTGCAGATTTTTATGTACTAATTCTTTATTTCTAATTGTTTTTAGAGAGACGTTTTTGTAAGATTGCGACCTTGCAATTTTCAAAACACTTACTATGAACCTTACTATCACTGGATACTCTACCGCTTTGTTTGCTACCTGGTATTTTGTCGAAGAGCTTGGCATTTTGTTCGATGCCGGAGAAGGAATTACTTCTAGCCTGATGCAAAAATCCAGAAAGGCCAAACATATCTTTATTTCCCACGCTGACCGTGACCACCTTACAGGTTTACTGCAGTTTAATCAACTCAATGGGAGACCAGAACTAAACATCCACTATCCCAAAGATTGCGGTACTTTTCCGGCATTGGCCGATTTTTGTGCTCGATTTGATCCGCACATTTCAGGTACCCAATGGCACCCAGTTACCGAGGCATCTCGCATTGCTATCAAAGATGACTTTGTAGTAGAAGCTATACATAATGGTCACGTAAAAGCCGCCGAAGGAATTACCAAGAGCTTGAGTTATAAGGTTTTTCAGGTAAAGCGAAAGCTAAAACCTGAGCTGACCAAACTAAGTGGACTGGAAATTAAAAAAATGAGAGAAGAAAAGGGTGAAGATGCCACCACTGACGAAATTCGCACCAATGTGATTAGTTATTCGGGTGATACTCCAGTAGAAGATTATGAGCGATTCAATCATTCGAAAATACTTATCCATGAAGCTACTTTTATAGGAGAAATTGCCAACGAAGACGACAGGCGACACCCTCATAGCAAGTTAGAAGAAGTCATGGAAATGGTCAGTCAGATCAACATTGAACAACTCATTTTAGGGCATTTTTCATCGCGTTATTCTGACGAGCAAATAGATGCTGCCATTAAAGATTTATGTGACAAGTATGCCATCAATATTCCAGTACATCGAGTACTACCAGGGCAATTGCATCGAGATATTTTGCAGAATAAAGTTTAGTAGTCATTCTATATGTTTCTTAAGCCAGCTTCGTAGTAATTTCTAAGAGAATTCGAATATTCCTGATACAACATAAATCATTGCCTCTACTTTAGGTTTAGGTATAAAAAAGCCTCTCTGGTTTGAAAGGCTTTTTTATGGCAATTATCATATATCTCTACAACGCATAAATTGTTGCATATTTTTGCACTGCATATTGCATAAAGTAATCAAAGTTGAGCACCTCGCCTGTTACCCTCTTGCACAATTCGTCGGCGGTATACAGCTTGCCATGTTGGTGTATTTTTTCTCGCAACCACTGAAGCAGTTTAGATGAATCCTTGGCTTGGATACCTGTTTCTAAACCATGTACATCCTGCACTGCCTGATGATAAAACTGTGCCGCATAAAAACTTCCAATAGAATAAGTAGGAAAATACCCAAAACTTCCGTGACTCCAATGAATATCCTGTAGCACTCCCTCAGCATCATCCTTCACTTCCCAGTTCAAGTATTTCTTGTACATTGCATTCCACTTTTCTTTCAGATCTTTTACCTGTAGCTTACGCTCAAAAAGCTCTTTCTCAATTTCGTAGCGAATCAAAATATGGAAGTGATAGGTGAGTTCGTCGGCATTGGTGCGAATAGGCGAAGGCTGCACCTTATTCATTGCTTTAAAAAAATCCTCTGCAGTATATTTGCTCAGCTGCTTAGGAAAGATTTCTTGTAAACGGCCAAAATTGCCTTGCCAAAAGTTCAAGGAACGCCCTACATTGTTTTCCCACAACCTCGACTGCGACTCATGAATCCCCAAAGTAAGATAGCTTCCAGTAGGCAGCCCATAATAATCGTCTTTTAACCCTTGCTCATACAATGCGTGCCCTCCTTCGTGGATAGTGCTCCATAACATTTCGCTCAAGTCCTGGTCATTGATACGCGTAGTTACACGTACATCAGTAGCACTGAAATTAGTCGTAAAGGGATGGCTGGATACATCTTGTCTCCCAGCATCCATATCATAGCCCATTTGTTGTAAAAACTCTATGCCATAAGCCCACTGCTTGTCTCGGTCATAATCCTGAAACATCAGTTCATCACTTACCTGTGGGGCTTTGTATATCTTTTCAATAAACGGAAACAATTGCTCTTTTACTTGCCCAAACATCACTTCCAGCTTGGCAACTGTCATGTTTTTTTCATAAATATCAAGTTGAGCATTATACGGATGATCTTCATAGCCTAAGTATTCACATTCCTGGAGCTTTAGCTCTAATAATGCTTCTAAATCTGGGGCAAAAATGGAGAAATCTTTGGCCTTCTTGGCTTTGTCCCAGGATTGGAATGCCCTCGAGACTGCAACACTGGTTTTTTCGACAAACTCGGTGGGCACTTTTTTATTTTTCTCGTACTCATCCTTTGCATTCAATACATTTGCCTTCTCAATTTCAGATAAGTTGGTAGCAGCTAAACTTTCTAATAGTTTACCAGTTTCATCATTGGTAAACATTTCGTGGGCCATACCTGCCAGGGTAGAAAGCTGTTGAGCTCTACGTCTTGCACTTTTAGGAGGCATATACACCTCTTGATCCCATTGCAACAAAGCAGATGCATGACTAATGTCTGCTATTTTCTGCATTCTTTCAGTAAACTTCTGATAAGTACTCATGTAGTTCTTTATTTATCAAATAGTTAGACAAATCTCAATAAAATATTTAGCATTTTGGTTCAAATGAAGGTAAGTATTTGATCAAAATTTCACCAGTTCATTTACCCCTACCAATACCATTTCGGTATCTTCATACCGTGCTTGATTAGGGCTATGAAAGTGCCCATACAACCAATACCTTAATTTATTGGAAGGTTCTCGCTTAAGACATTCATACATCTTGCTCAAGAGCGCCCGTTCTTCGTGTAAATCATCCACCAATGTAGCATCATTACGAGCAAAAGACATGACTAATTCCCCAAAATGATGAGGTGGTGCAAAATTAGGTGCACTATGAGTAACTACAAGATCAATATTACGCAAGGCAGTCAACTTTGCTTCATCATAATCCAATACTTCTTCCTTCCAATAATGTGTTCCTTCTTGCTGTACTTTTCTATCAATAGAAATGGCCCCTCCTACCAACAAAATCCTCAACTGATTTATCTCCAGTACGGTATAATCTTCTACAAAAGAAATACAGCTTTGATCAAGAGGTCTGGGAACCGCCCCCTTGAAATAAGTTGGATTATCGTGGTTCCCTCGCATCACATACAAATGTATACCCGCAGATTCCAACACCGCATTGAGTTTTTCCATTGCCTTCAAATCACTCAAAAAAGTTTGGTATCCTACCCCAAAATCGCCCACTTGAATAATATGTGCCTTCTCTAGTCGTTGTTTTTTGACCATTTGGCGAAAGGCCCTAAAGTTTCCATGTAAGTCTCCTAAGAAATATAAATCAGTGGTAGCAATGGTTCTCATGTATAAACAGAATAGCTTGTTAACTCCAAAAGCCACAGTGTAATGTTACACTGTGGCTTTTGAAATTAAGAAAAACTTTTGAGTTTTCTTCTGAAAAAAGCAATCCTACTCTTCTTTCTTGCGACCAAGTACCATTGTCCAATAATTGCCTTCTGCCGAACGAGCAATCCCAATCTGATTAGCATTTCCGTTCATGATATTGTTACAATGTCCTGTACTTTCTAGCCATCCCTGGATTACTGCTTCTTCGTCACGATAACCCAGCGCTATATTTTCCCCTACGGGTGATCCGGTATATCCCGCTGCTCTCACTCTTTGACCAAAAGAAGAACCATCTTGACCAGTATGGCTAAAATAGTTTTGTGCCTGCATATCATTGCTATGGTCTAGTGCTGCCTTGGCTAGCTCATCGTTCCATTCTATAGCAGCTACTGGGTCTTTTACTGTGCTGCCACAAGTAGTTGCCTGAGTACGCGCTGCGTTTACCAATGATAAAATTTTTGCCTTGTCTAGATTTACTTCCAGACTGCCTGTATCAGGAGTTACATCATCTGATGATTTTTTACAAGCAGTTAAAAACAACATGCATAGAAGTATCCCTGTGGTATAGTGTAATGATTTCATATAAATGTGAGTAAATAAAAATTCTACTGCAAATTACGTAATACGACCACATTTGGATACTCTATGTAATATTATGTTTCTAATCGTGCATTTGACGAAGTCACCAATCCCAAATTACTCCTCATTTTTGGACGTACCTGTGTTTCCCTCACTTCATCTTTTTTGGCCTGCTCTTTCAATAAACGTTGGATCACCTGCATTGCTTGTTTATTATCTTTCAACAAGCTCACTTTTACTAATTGGTGTTGATCGTTTATAGAAGATTTGGGTTTATCATAGCGTTTCTTCAACGTCATCAAATACATTCTCCCTTGTTTGGTTACCCGGTTCAAGCGAGCCAAATGAAGAATAAGCATCATACCCACTAAGCCCACTGCCAGCAAGCTCCAGGAATGTGCTTTTAGCTTGATGCCGCCAAAGTAGCGATAAGCACCCAATGAAAGGACAATCAACATAAAGAAAGCTCTGATTTGATTCAAGCGATTGATGATACTTTGAGGATAGAGCAAACTATAGTTAGTTAGCTGGCTATCAGCATCTTCTGCTACCAGGCGTAAGTCCTCGTGCAATTCTTTATAGTTGATTACTTTTTCCCAATTCCCCTGACTTACTGCATAATGATATACAGTTTGCTCTTCTTTGCTCAACAGTTTAATAGAGGGATGTCCTGCTTTGCTTTTGATCCGATAACCTTTCCATCCTTTGCGAGGTACTTCCAGGTAATTTTGCCGAATAAGCTTAAACAAGATGGTTCTTATGTAACCTCTAAGGCCATTTTTAAGATAGGCTACTTGTAAAGGGTTTGAAATTTTGATTTTTTGACTTAGCGCTTTTTTGTAATACACTTTTCTGAGATATCGGCTCCAGAAGACTAGTCCAAAGGTCATTCCCAGGATTAGGCTGGCGTATATGGCCAAAAAATGCCAGAAGGGCCAGGACATTATGTCCGGGTTTACATTTAATAGTATAGTTTTCATCACTTATTGTTTTGGTGTCATTTTATAAACGTAAATCTACTCGCTTTTGTTGTAGTCACACCAAATATTTTACTAAAAAACAAGTTTATTCTAATTATAATTTTGAATATATGTCATATATAAAATATAATTCTAAATCAATTGAAAATCCAAGCATAAAAAAACCTGTGAAGTTATCACAGGTTGTTTATATCATAAAGAAAAAAGATTTCTAGTTTCTACGGTTCATCTCATCACGAATTTGGGCAGCTTTTTCGTAGTCTTCATTTTCCAGCGCACTGTCTAGCATCTCCTGAAGCTTGTCATAAGAATATTTCTTAATTTGCTCCAATGGTGAAGAATCACTACTCTCCTCTTCGTCTGGAATTATAGAATCATCTTCGATATCGTCAGATTCAGAAAGCACTATTCCAGCTTCGGACATAATGTTCTCAAAAGTGTAAATCGGTACACTAAATCGAAGGCCAATAGCGATAGCATCAGAGGGACGAGCATCTATTTCAAGAGTCTGGGTTCCATCAGTGCAAACAATTTTGGCATAAAAAACCCCTTCTCTTAAATCAGAAATGATGATTTCCAAAACCGAAAAGTTAAAGGATTCAGCAAACGATTTGAACAAATCGTGAGTCATTGGCCGATTGGGGACAATCTTTTCTATTTCAATGGCAATTGCCTGGGCTTCGAACATACCAATAATAATAGGAAGTCGTCTGTTTCCTTTTACTTCTCCCATGACCAATGCAAATGAACCGGATTGTGATTGACTAGATGATAGCCCAAGAATTTTAAGTTTTATCTTACTCACTGTGCTTGAAAACGGCTTTTAAAATTAAATCTAAAAAACTCCTTCTGTATTATTCCTTGCGCGTGCCTAATGCTTTGTTGTATTGTAGGCAAATTGCACACAAAATATAGCTCGTTGCAGGTGGAATAATACAGCATATTAATAATCTAGGCATAAAGGTATAAAAACTTACGAATACCCTTGTACTTTCAGGAAGTTAAAATAAAAATTTGAGATGGATGTGGAGTATTTGTACAAACATGCCCTTAAAATATAACCACAACCCTAAACAAATATACAAGAAATTTGACCTTAATCAAATTTAATAGGCATGGATCAAAAGTGCAAAAAGAAAACCTCTTGTTCTCAATACAGGGCGTATCAGATCAAGAGGTTTTTAGAGCCTAAGTGGCTTATTATAAATTACTTGGCAGATTTTACTGCATCGATCAATTTAGGCACTACATCAAATGCATCTCCTACAATACCGTAGTCAGCAGCCTTGAAGAATGGAGCTTCAGGGTCTTTATTGATTACTACGATTGTTTTAGAAGAACTTACTCCGGCCAAATGCTGGATAGCACCTGAAATACCTACAGCAATGTACAAACTTGGAGACACTTTTACTCCGGTTTGTCCTACGTGCTCGTGGTGAGGTCTCCAATCCATATCAGATACAGGCTTAGAACATCCAGTAGCTGCACCAAGCTCAGAAGCCAACTCTTCGATCATGCCCCAGTTTTCAGGCCCTTTCAAACCACGACCACCAGAAACAACTAGATCAGCCTCTGGCAATAACAATTGTCCAGTTACTTTATCAGTTTTGGTAATTTTCACTCCAAAATCAGCATCTTCAATGGTTACTGATGTATCTACTACTTCGGCTGCATCTGCGGTTGGCACTGGTGCATAAGCTCCTTTTTTAAGAGCTAAAATCTTTTTGTCAGAAGTCATGGTAGTATGCTGGAATGCTTTACCAGTGTACACGCTTCTCTTTACTTTAAATCCACCTGATAAATCAGGCAAAGCAATCACGTTAGATGCCAAACCAGCTTTTAAACGAGCTGCTACTCGTGCTGATACCGCATCTCCCAAAGATGACTTAGCCAATACAATTACAGAAGCATTTTGCTGCTCAGCTACTTGGTTCAATACAGAAGCATATGCCTGGATCACGCCATTGTTTAAACGCTCATCTGATACGTTCAATACTTTGTTGATACCATAGTTACCAATTTTAGCCAATTGATCTGCCGCTACAGTATTTCCCAATACCAATGCGCTGGCCTCGGTACCCATCATTTTAGCTACTTCGGCACCATAACCTACTGCTTCTAATGATGAACCTCTCAATTCACCATCTGCAATTTCTACAAATACTAATACTGACATATATTTTTATTACGTAGTAAATTCTTTAAATAAATTTAATTGGGTTCTGGAAGCTATTTGCTTCTAGTGAATATTCTTGTGTAGATTCAAAAGAAACTAGCTCAAGAACAGGGTACTCGACACCTTATATAACTTTTGCTTCGTTTTTAAGCAAGTCTACTAACTCAGCAGTGTTATCAGCATCGATCAATTTTACCTCAGTACGTGGTGCAGGCAACTCATAAGACTCAGGAGTAGTCAACTTTTCGTCGTTAGAAGGAGTTACTACCTTTAAAGGCTTTTTACGTGCCGACATAATTCCACGCATATTTGGAATTTTCCAATCTGCAATTGGCTCCTGACAACCCAATACCAATGGCAATGAAGCTTCTAAATATTCTTTACCACCTTCAATTTCACGAGCCATTTTTGCTACACCGTCTTCGATGTCCAGTTTCATTACCGGAGAAAGTGAAGGAACACCTAACATCTCTCCTACCATTCCGTGTACCTGACCTCCGTTGTAATCACTTGACTCTCTACCCATCATAATTAGGTCATAGTTCTCAGCCTTAGCAACTTCGGCAATTTGCTGAGCAACAAAGTAAGCGTCAGTAGGTTCTGCATCGATACGAATAGCATCATCAGCACCAATAGCCAATGCTTTACGAATGGTGGGTTCTGTATCTTTGGGCCCTACATTCAACGCGGTAACAGTACCCCCTAGTTGTTCTTTGATTTCTACGGCACGAGCCAAAGCATAATCATCGTAGGGGCCAATCACAAACTGAAGGCCTGCTTTGTCAAGCTCAGTGTCACCATTGGTAAAAGCAATCTTAGAAGTTGTATCGGGAACGTGCGTAATACAAACTAATATCTTCATGTATATCTAATTTTTATAAATGTGGAATGGGATTCCTACTATAAATATTTGTTTAAGTACTTTTGTTTGATCTTAAACAGTTTATAGCAGAACTCATTGATACATTATAGTGATAGAACTCGGCTTGAGTTCGTTGTATTTACTTGTTAAATTGGTGTGAATTTATACAATATTCTTTGAATAATATAGTTCCTTGCGTCGTAATTTTAGTATGCACGCATACCTTTTTTTTACTTAATAAGATTAATATCAGTTTCAATTGTAAAATTACAAGGCAAGTATCATAAAAACGCTGGTTTTTGCCTTAAGAAATCATATAATGAAATGTCACAAACCCGGATTGAACAACTGCTTACTTTTTTAGAGGAAGAGCCCAACGAGCCTTTCAATTTATATGCTTTAGCATTGGAGTACACGAAGACAGATTCTTCGCAAGCCATGAGCTATTTTGAACAATTACTCACTAAGCATCCTCAATATGTAGCTACCTATTATCACGCTGGTAAACTTTACGAGGAGTTGGAAATGGAAGACAAAGCAGAAGAGGTTTATAAAAAAGGGGTTGAAATAGCAACCGAACAAAATGAAGCACTGGCTTTGCGAGAACTGAAGAACGCTTATCAGGAATTTCTGGATTTTAAAGATATGTAATGTAGTCAAGCATCACTTATAAAATTACTCAATAAAAAACTCTCAGAATTTACCACCCTGAGAGTTTTTATATTATAGAAATAACTTATTTACTACAAGCTAATCACAATTCCTAAGTGAGCCAAGATCATATCGGTACGAGAAGTACGAGGCCCTCGGTTGTTATTACCTAAGGTAGCTCCTTGCTCATTATTATTAGTACCATTGTTAGTAGTAACTTGTACATCAAAATCTTGAATATCTTCACGAGTGTAGTAACTGGCCTGACCTCCCAATAAATAGCGAGCACCTAATGTCATACCAAACTGTCCACCACCAAACATAATGTGGAATCCACCACCAAAACCATAACTCAATGCGGTACTTTGTTGTAAAGTTTGTCCAGCAATTTCTGAATTACGCTGAAATTCTTCTCTAAGTGCGTTTGCAAGGTTTGTACTAACCGGACTGGTTACATCTTTAATCGATGTACGAGTATAGAAGTGTTTGAATCCTATCAAGCCTTCCGCATAAGGCTGTACTAAGGGCAATGGCAACTTGGCTTTCAATACGGCATGACCATTGATCATATTGTTACTGGTAGCAATATCAAAATTGATAGGGATTCTGGTGTTACTGGTTCCAACAGCAATGTCAATATTCACAGTTTTTTGAACTGTACGGCTCCCCATTCCTTGAAAACCAAAGTCAAAACCAATGTAAACGGGTACTTTAGGAGCGAATGGAAAGAATGCATTCAAGTTTACTCCAAACCCAGTGTTGGGGTTTTCTACTTGGAATTCATTCAAAGGAAATCCACCTGAAAGGTTAACGCCAAAGTGAATCTGTGCTTGGGAAGTGGAAGTAACAAAAGCGAATAAGCCAATGAAGCACAATGTCAAAATGCTTTTTTTCATAATGCAGAGTTTATAGGTGTTGTAAAACTTTTAACAAAAATTTTTATTTAGAGGTTAAATTAATAAACCTGGTAGTCATTTAAACATCATAGTGTAAATGTGCTACATAGGTAATTACTGTTTTTTAATTGTATTACGTTGGAGTTATTATACCAACTTTTAATATTGTTATATAAAGTTTAGTTAACAACTCCCTGCACAAAAGTGTTACTTTTTTAGATGAATTGCCAATATCAATTTATGAATTGTGCATTTGAGTTCATAAACCTTGACCAAAATATAATTATTTGAGAGTCACTTGGTTAGAGGCTGGTATTTTATCGAATTTATACAGCTTATAATCCTTGTTCTTCCCATACATATACTTATTATCAGCCTTCTTTATATTAAATTTTTTCACTGGATGTGCATAAAACTCTTTTTCACTCCCAATAGACACCTCTTGATTACCCACTTGGTGCGCATGGTAATAAAATCTACGCCCTGATACATTCGTCCAAATAGACTTACCCTTCTCTACTATAAACCAACCTTCAGTATAAAAACAACGCCCCCCCATGGTGGTAGGATTTTTATCATAGTAAGCTACTGCCACATACATATCTTTAGCCGATTCATTTTTGAAGGTTACTTTATGTTTTTTGCCCTTTTTACCTCCACTGATGGTTTTTTGCAAGATTTTGTCTTCACTATCTTGTGCTTTTGAGGAGAAACTTAAACCAATGAGGCATATCATAAACAGAAATGTGTAGAGAGTTTTCATGACTTTTGAGTTAAGTTAATTTTTTTAAATACGATTAAGGAAAGGCAAAATTTTAAAAAAGATTAATTAAATAATCCTATTATACAAAAAAGGCCTACTCTGTTGAGTAAGCCATAAAATATTAGGCATTCAGAGCTAGTTTTTAAGTTTTTTTAGCGTATCTATAATTTCGTTAATATCTGCTCTTTTTCTAAAATCTTCATCTAAAAAGGCATAACTTACCGTAAGGTCGGTATTGATCACATAAGTAGCTGGAATCACCAATTGAGACTTGTCTGCATCGTTGTGCTGTTTAAGGTCTATACCAAAGCTATTTAACATGCCATCATAGCCTGGAGTTACGTCAAATAAAATTCCGAACTGCTCTGCCACTTTACAATCTACATCGCTCAATACCAGATAATCTAATTTTTTGGTGGCTTGTGTATTAATGGCCTGATCGGGTGCTTCTACCGAAATAGCTACCAGTTGTCCATTATTGGCCTCAATTTCTGACAATGCTCTTTGCAAAGCATTTAACTCTACATCACAATAAGGACACCAGCCTCCTCTGTAAAAGTTAATCACTACTGGCCCATTAGTTAATAATTTACTCAATTGCACCTCTTCTCCAAGGTGTGTCTTCAAAATAAAATCTTGTATTTTCTCTCCTACCTGCTTATTCAAATAAATATTTGGCAAGATAAAATCCTCAATATTGTCTCCTGTCTGAGGCCCTTTAGCTGCATAATCCATCTGCTTCAAATCCAGAATTAGATCTTCCATGATTTGGTTGGCTTCTGGTGGTACTTGCTTATCAAGTTCTGACCGCAGGGCATTTAGTTCGTCTTGTAAACTCATATTTTTAGTTTATTTTAAGTAAATTAAAAACTAGCTTTTGAGTACAAAAGCTAAAACCAGATACTTTAATTATTAGATTAAGCTCTTTTTTTTAACTTTTCAATGAAAAAATAATAACTTTCTACAAGTTTTAATAATTGTTCGAATATATTTGAAAGCTTTCCACGAAAATTTTAATAAAAACCTATAGTACCACACCTAACCAACCTATTTTAATCATTTTAAATAAGATTCTATTATCTCTAGATTGTACAGTTTTTGTTCAATTATAAGCCTATATCAGGGCTAAATGCATATTTATTTTACGAACTAACAAAAATCACTATCTAAGATGTATAAGCTTTAGTTAGGTAATGATTTAAATTATATTCAAGCTTTCCTTCAAGGAAAACAATACAAGAAATGGAAACTACTGATGCACAAATAAATTTTGAAAACTTCTTCAACAAAAACACCAATGGTTTTTGTATACTTAACCTTCAGGGATTGATTTTGCACAGTAATCCTGCATTTCATCAAAAACTAGGTTTTCATCCAGAAGAACTCAAGCAAAAGAGTTTCTTACAACTCATACACCCTCAAGAAGCTACCCTTGTACAAAAGCGGTTTGTTCAGTTTATTCAAAATGGGCAAAGCAACAAGAATCGTTTCCAGCACAAAGAAGAAGGAACGATAAATCTTGAGTGGAATGTATCACTACAAAAAGAAGAAAAATTACTTTTTGTAACCACTCGCCATTTAGATGATAAATACCGAGATATAGAAGAACGCTCCCGTATTTATGTCAACATTATTGAGAATAACTGGGATGCTATCATATTTTCAGACATTGGTGGTAAGATTTTATTTGCCAACGACTCTGCCTCCAAAATGTATTGTTATGATCGTAATGAGCTGATTGGCAAGAATATAGAGACGTTCAACACCACTGAGGCATCCGAAAAAGCAAAAGAAATTGTATCTTCTTTGAAACAGTTTGGTGGTTGGAGTGGTGAAGTAGTACATCAACGAAAAGATGAGACAGTGATCTATGTACACTTAACCATCTCAATGTTGTTCAATAATGCTTCTCACCCCATAGGGCTAGTTTCGAATAGCAAAGATATTACTAAAATAAAAGAAGTTGAGCAGCAACTTATTATTGCCAAAAACAAAACCGAAGAAGCCAATCTCAAGCTTTCAGAAGAAAAAGATAAGGTTCAAAGGGCACATCAAAATATGCAGGCCAGCATCAATTATGCAAAGTACATTCAAGATGCAATGCTGCCTAAGGAATCTGAAATTAAACGCTACCTTCCCGAATCTTTTATACTGTTTCGTCCTCGTGACATTGTCAGTGGAGATTTTTATTGGTTCACCTTTACTGAAGCTAAACCAGTATATACCGAATACAGCGATTTTGAACAAAAAACAAAAGTGCTGACAGGGTTTGACAATGAAAAAATTTTATTGGCAGCAGTGGATTGTACTGGGCATGGTGTACCTGGGGCTTTTATGTCGGTAATGGCCAATACTTACCTCAATGAAATTGTCATCACTGAGGGAATTACTGAGCCTCATTTGATCTTAAGCCGTTTGCATAAGCGAATAAGGGTAGCATTGAATCAAGAATCTACCGATAATAAAGATGGCATGGACATTAGCTTGGTGGTAATTGATCGTGAAGCGAATAAAATGTGCTATGCTGGTGCTAAAAACCCATTGTACTTATATCAGGATGGCCAATTCAAGGTATTTCCAGGAACTCCTCGCAACATAGGAGGTCCTGCTATGACTCCTATTCCTTTTGAATATCATGTAGTGAATATTAATCAGCCTACTACTTTTTATTTATTTTCTGATGGTTATCAGGATCAGTTTGGTGAAACTACTGGACGTAAGTTTCTTAAGAAACACTTTCGGGAAATGATTCAGGAGGTTTGTACATTACCTATTACTGAGCAGCAAACAATTTTTGAAAACCGTTTGGCAAAATGGCAAGGAACAGAACCCCAAACTGACGATATCTTGGTGGTAGGTGTACATCTGGCTCCAACATTGCCTGAAACAACAAATGAATAAAAATTAATACCTTTCAAAATAAAATCAGCAAAATCTAACGGCAAGTTATGCCAAACCCTGTATGATTAATATATTCGTGTTAGAAGTTTATTATAAACAACACATTATAACACGAAACCTATCATGCAAGCAAAAGAATTTGTAGTAGATTTAGCCAATTTCCAATCAACTCATTTTGTTGAAAAGAACCTTCCTGAAACCTTAGAAACCAATCAGGTTTTATTTAAAATTGATAAGTTCTCGTTTACATCCAATAACATCACTTATGCCATTGTAGGGGAAAGAATAGGTTACTGGAAGTTTTTTCCCACCAAAGAAGGACATGGCATTATTCCAGCCTGGGGTTTTGCCGATGTCATCGAATCTAACCATCCTGAGGTAAAAGTAGGAGAGCGCTTCTATGGATACTTTCCAATGGCTTCACACTTATTGGTACAAGCCGATAAAGTACAACCATTTGGTTTTGTAGATGGTATCAGTCATCGTGCAGCTTTACCCCCTATCTACAATTATTACACAAATGTTGGCCAGGATGCAATGCATTCACCCGAACAAGAAGAGTTACAAAGCATCTTCCGTCCGTTGTTTACGACTTCTTTCCTGATAGATGATTTATTTCACGAACAAGACTATTTTGGTACTCAAAACATCGTAATCACGAGCGCCTCTAGTAAAACAGCTCAAGCCCTTGCGTTTTTATTGTCTACTCGCAAAAAAGATCAAAGCTTGGCCATAAATATCATTGGATTAACATCTGGTAGTAATGAAGATTTTGTAAACCAACTAGGCTGGTATGATCAAGTGCTTTCCTATGACAAAATCAATCAATTAGACAACAATCAACCTCATGCTATAGTAGATTTTACAGGCAATCATCAAACCCAATATGCATTGCAAACCCACTTGGCGCTACAATTGAAATATAACTGTTTGGTAGGTTTAGTAGATTGGCAACATTTAGAAGGCGAAAAACCACTTCCTCAAAAAGGTGAATTTTTCTTTGCTCCCACTTATGCCCAGCAGCGTCAAAAAGCCTGGGGTGCCGCAGGCTTCCAACAAAGAGTAGGTAAAGCCTGGCAACAATTTATTGTCAATGTAAAGGATAGCATTCAAATAGAAACACCTGTGGGTAACGATGGGATGGAAAAGCTATACCTGGAAATGCTTAGCGGAAAAATTGATCCTAAAAAAGGATATATGGTCAATATTCAAGGCTAGTTTTTTATTTAGGAAGTCATCGCCAACATTCACCATGCATCAGTTATTTTCTGTAAAAGATATTCTTTCTGCCCGAGGGTTTGCCATCAAAAAAGAAGATAAAGGCAATAACTTGCTGATTAAACAGCTTGATCAGGCAAAATACCCTAATAAGGAAGATCTATTTGACATATTCAATGACTTCGAAGCGCGTAAAGAGCTTCTTCAACTCATAGAAAACAATGGCGATGCTTCCCAAAACCCCACGGTAAATAAACTAATTCAGCATCCTGATTTCCAGCGTGATCGCAACAAATTTTCTTATACTTTTGAATGGTATATGGGTGAACTTGTAGTGCGAAAGTTTAGCGCATTTGCTTATTCTTATGGGGTAGAGGTGCAAGACATCAAAAGAAACGAAACTAATACTTATGCTGGTGACTATGATGTATTGGTAGTACTCCGAAATCTAAACCTTATTTATATAGAATGTAAAACGGGTAAATTTAACCGGGAAGGCATTCTTAAAAGTGTGGGTAGAGCCTTGGCCCTTCATTGTGATTTTGTAATCATTATGATTGATAATCCTATCAATGAAGATCAACTACGTAACAAGCTCAAAGGGGCCTCCCACCCTTTGCTACCCATCCATCATTTAAATCAAATTCAAACTAAAGGAAACAAATCTAGTCTTATCTATGATTGGATGAACTGCTACTTACTTACCAGTTCGGGAGATATTGAAGAACAGATAAAAACTGTACTCAGAGTAAATCAAGCCAAGAAGATTCTTCCTCAATATATGTTTGGTTATGAGAATCATGAGTTTGAGCAATTAGGATATGTCATTAAGACAATTATTTGATCTAAATCACGTTCCATCAGTTATGTATTATCGTATTCAGCACGATATATCGTAACAAATATCTATTTTCCGTAAGTAGGTATAAACAAGAAAACTAAAAATAAAACACTGGTTATCAATCATTTATAAAATAAAATTTGGACAATTATAAAACTGGCCACCTTTTTGAATTATTTGTAGACATAATATAAAAAATGTAAGGCACTTAATTTAATAATTTGATTCAAAAATGTACACTACCAATCCATTTACACCGATGAGTTTTTTTATGTTAGATGTTACCATTCAGGAAGCAGAAGAAATGCTGGGAAGATCTACTTTATTAACTCCGGAACAAAAGAAAGCAACACTAGATGAATACCGAGCATTGTTGGCCGAGAACACCCCTATCCTTGAAATGAATAACCAATCAGAAAAAATCAGACTTCAGGCATAAATACAACTATTAGCACATCATTTTGATTATTCATACCGAATGAGAACTATTTTTAGGTATTTATCAATTTGATGTGCTTCTGAAAAACGTTTTTGCTCAAAATAATTTTTTTGAAGATTCATCGCCACTTGAGCTAGCATATCCCACCTTTGCTCTACTTCAAAACGAAAGAAATAATGAGTAGCTTCCTGCAACACTCCATGAAACTTATAAGTAGCTTTATCACGACTAAGCCATCCCTTTTTAGTAAGTGATTCAAGTGCTTCAGAAAAACTATGTACGCTGCGACTACCTGCCAATATTTTATTAAACCCTGGTAAAGATTTCAAGGCCATTTTTAAATCGGTCCACGCTATTTCAAAAGGAGGCAAAAGCACAAATTGCATTAAAACCCATTTTTCTTGCTCAGACAAATCGCTAATATTCAATAAAGTGAGCACATGGGTAAATAGTGCTTTATCATCCTGGGAGCGTTCTTCCAGAAGATGAGCAGCAATTTGCCAATTGGTATTGGCCAATGGGCTATGACGCATAAATTTATACAAAACTTCTACGTTCCATTGCTTATACTGACGCAGGATACGAGCAACAAGCCTTGACATGAGTGGTTGATTCCCTACTAAACCCAATAATTTGGGTAAAAACTGGTCTTCTTTGGCAGACAAATGCTCCTTGAAAAATAATTCTGAAGATTGCTCTTCATCAAAAAATGCCACATCTATAGTTTGAAATTTATCCCCAGTATAAGCCTTAGTAGTACTTACCAAAATATCAAAATTGGCTGTTTCATGTAAAGTTTTAAACATTGTTAGGTCAAACGCATCATATGCATCTAATCCATCTACTATCAGCAATTTTTTTCCATCCAATTGTTCTAAAAACTTAACAATTCGCTCAAACTTTGCCGACTTATATTGTTTGGTATACTGTTGCTGATTGTTCTCATCAAAAAAGCTCGCTACCAATGCATCTACCAAACCAGCTCCACTACTTATCCAGGCTACATAGGCATATTCGGCAATATAAGTGTACAAATACAACTTGCAAAGAGTGGTTTTGCCCATACCACTACTACCTTGCAAAAAAATGACTGGCATCCCTTTTTTTTGTAGCGCCTTGATATGCAATAAATCTCTTTTTCTCAATACAGCCTGATCAATTTCTAAAGGAGGGATAGGTGTTAGATAAGGGCTTGAATGTTGGTATTGCCCTAGCTTTTCTACAAAATCAAGTACTTGCCAGGCAATTTCATAAGACCCTTTTTCTAACTCATAATCGTTGATACGCCCTAGTGTATGTTCATAGCAGTGGGCTTGAAAAGCAGACTGAAAAGTTTGTGCCACTCCTACATGAACCTCAAAATACTCACGGCAGAGCTGTTCTACAACCTCTATGCCTTGAGCTATTTTTTTACGTAAAAACAGCGCCTTAATTCTAGATATTTTACGAGTAAGATCTTTTTTCACAGGGTTAGGTTTTACTATCAAAGTTACCATTAAACTACTAGCTTGGGCAACTCATAAGCAAAATAAAACAAGCAAGATTTTCATCAAAATATTTATTTAACTAACAAACTTATTGATAGTCAGTAAACAAAGTAGAAACTTATTGTCCACAACCCAAAGCTTCTCGAGTTTCCTTTTTAAAAAAACATTTTATAACATAACTTTACCGCGACTTTTTAGAATATGCAAGCAAACGTTTCCATCTGTCAAGCAACATATTTCTAAAATTAAGGTGCAAGTGTTGACAAGTAATTTTTACTCGATTTCTTTAACCTAAACGAAAACACCAAAACGTTAATTAAAAGCATTTATGATAGAAGCAAACAACCCTGATCTTAAATCCTGGGTAGAGGTGCCCGCAAACAGTGATTTTCCGATTCAGAATCTACCATTTGGAATATTTTCTATAAATAACGCTTCTCCCCGAGCTGGAGTAGCTATTGGTAATTTTGTAGTGGATTTAAGCGTACTCTCAGAGTTGGGGTTCTTTGATCAGTTAGAGCTTGCCGACAATACTGTATTTCACAAACAAGTATTGAATGACTTTATGGCCTTGGGTAAGCCTGTTTGGACTGCAGTCCGTAATCGTATTTCTGAACTTCTTAGAGATGATAATCCAGAGCTTCGTGACAACAGCGACGCGAAACGTCAAGTACTCTACCCTCTTCAAATGGTACAAATGCACTTACCAGTGCAGGTTGGAGATTACACTGATTTTTATTCAAGCATAGAACATGCAACCAATGTAGGTACCATGTTTCGTGGTAAAGAAAATGCCTTACCTGCCAACTGGCTACACCTACCCATAGGTTACCATGGCAGGGCTTCTTCTATTGTAGTTTCTGGTACTCCTGTTTATCGCCCCAAAGGACAAACCAAAGCCGATGATGCTGCTATGCCTACCTATCAACCCAGTCGTTTGTTAGACTTTGAACTAGAGATGGCATTTATCGTAGGTCAGTCAACCAATATGGGAGAAAGTATTACCACCAAAAAAGCAGAAGAGCATATTTTCGGGATGGTTTTATTCAACGATTGGTCTGCCAGAGATATTCAAAAATGGGAATATGTACCATTAGGCCCTTTTTTAGGAAAAAGCTTTGCTTCTTCTATATCTCCCTGGATAGTTACTTTAGATGCGCTAGATCCCTATCGTGTGGCATCTCCTCAGCAAGAACCAGAGGTGTTGCCTTATCTACAATTTGAAGGCAAAAAGAACTTTGACATACAATTGGAAGTATCCATTCAACCCGAAAATCAGGAAGAAAAACTAGTCTGCCAAAGTAACTTCAAGTATATGTACTGGAATATGGCACAGCAACTTGCGCATCATACTGTAAATGGATGTAATATCAATGTGGGTGATATGTGTGCTTCGGGTACCATCAGTGGCAAAGACGAAACTGCCTATGGTTCAATGTTGGAGCTTACCTGGCGCGGTAGTAAGCCTATTTCTATGCCTGACGGTACCGAAAGAAAATTTATTCAAGACAACGATACAGTAATTATGAGAGGTTTTTGCCAAAAAGAAGGTTTTGCTCGTATCGGTTTTGGAGAAGTCACTGGAAAGGTTTTTCCAGCGATATAAATTACCGACAAACTTTATAAGGAAGCCGTTTGAAATATATTCAAGCGGCTTTTTTTATAAGAATGATTAATTACATCACTCAAGTAATTTCTTCATGCTTTTTATAAATACATTTTGCCTTTATTCTACGTAAGTATATAGTAAGAATACGAAGCATTACAACATTTCAAAATATACCAATGGTTATCTTGAAATATTATAAAAAGAAACAGCAAGAATCAATCAATGTTAACATCAGAACTTATAGAAGAAGAATGTAAAGGTCATGATTATCAAACAATTTTGAAATCCCAACAAGTCAATGTGTTCTATGTTGGGAGCAAACAAGCTTTAATATGCCAGGTAAATGCAGATATTAACCTTAAGAAATTTAAAGAAACATTGATCCAATTAGTACCTGTTACTCAAAAGCTTAAAATTTGTCAGCTAGTGGTAGATCGTCGAAATATGTTTACCATACACTTTCCCTCCCTCGAATGGTTTTACGCAATTTGGCTACCACAAATGATCAAATCTGGAGTAAGAAGGCTTCATATTGTCTTACCTGAAAACGAATTATTCCGCTTTAGCCTACGTATAGGAAAACAAAGAATCCTGAAAGAACACCCTCAACTACTACATCAAGACCTCCCTCCCAATTTTTATAAAAATCTCAAGGAAGTATTTCAAAATATTTAAAGCGATTTTGACTAAAATATTTCAGATTAATTAAAATCTGCATACTGTTTGAGTAGATATTCGGATAACCTGGCTATCTACTTATTTTTTTGTATGTTAAATTTTTAATATCATCGCTATAGAGTAATTTGTAAGGAATTTAAATTCTCAATATTTAGGATTTTGATTTATGGGTGCAAAAAGAAGGAAAGGCTTATCGTATTTTATTCGTCTTGATTTTAGCAGTATACAAGGGCGCATCACCATAGTATTTGTACTACTTACGCTCATTATGCTTACAGTAGTATTACTTGTTAACTATACATGGTTTAATAATAGCAAACAATACAAGAAAATCGTTAATACCACCCAGCCTATTCAACGCCAGGGAATTAGTCTTCTAAATACCGCTAAACAAACCCAAATCAATTTACATAAATTTCTGATTCTAAAGGACACTACCTACAGAACCAAAAACAGGCGACTTTGGCTTGTTACTATTCCTGCTCAAAAAGATTCTCTTCTTTTCAATATTAACGAAACGTCAGAGGAAGATAATGCCCGCTTGGCATATGTAAATATTACCCAACGTCTTGAGGAACTTCGCCAATTACAAAAACGCGCTGAATTGGTATATGAACAAAAAGATGTACCCTCGGTAATTCGTCAACTAATCATTGCAGATCTACCTCTGGCCTTGCGTGAACTCGACAAAGCAGTAACCAAACTCAATGGTTTACAGAAAGATAGCGAAATAAACTTATTAGAAAATTATAACCGTAGCAACCGTAACCGCTATGTTATTTTATTGGTTTCTTTAGTTGTACTCATCTTATTCCATTATTTCCTGGGAACATTTATAATGAATGCTGTCATTGCTAAATTATTACCAATCAAAACCCAAATCGCGAACCTAAGCAAAGGAGATTTACCACAACCACTTGAGGAAAAGCCTGATGAGTTTAGAGCAACTATACGCTACCTGAATGTCCTTAATCATAATTTAAAAATAGTAAAAGACTATGCCAATCAGGTAGGTGAGGGTAAGTTTGATTCAGATCTGACGATTTTCAATGACGGAAGTGAACTAGGAGAGTCACTAAGTGATATGGGACAAAGCTTACAAAAAGTATACGATGAGGAACAATTGAGAATCTGGATTACAGATGGTTTGGCCAAGTTTGCCGAAATATTACGTCAAAACAGCGATGACTTAGATCAATTATGTTACAAAGTGATTTCTCAATTAGTACAATATATAGACATAGTACAAGGGGGTATTTTCATTCTAGATAATCATTCTGAGGTACCTGTTTTTAATCTCAGAGCTTCTTATGCTTATGATAGAATGAAGTTTACCGAGCGTCAAGTCTCAGTAAATGAAGGTTTAATTAGTCGTGTATACAACGAAAAAGAAATGGTCTATTTAGAGGCCATTCCTGAGAACTACTTGTATGTAGAATCTGGTTTAGGTAATACTCCTCCCAAAACATTAGTATTGCTTCCCTTAAAAAATGATCAAGAAATTGAAGGAGTGGTAGAATTAGCCTCCTTCCGAGAATTTTTGCCCCATGAACTAGAATTTTTGCAACGTTTAAGTGAAAGTATTGCTGCTACTATTACGGTAGTAGTTACCCATCAAAAAAACGAGCGAATGCTACAAGATTATCAGGAAATGACCTCAACTTTGAAAGAACAACAACTCGAACTTCAACAAAATACTGAAGAATTGCACATAGCTAAACAGGAGATCGAGAAACAACAGAAGGGAAGTCCAGAAAGCCAAGAATGATGAAAATCTTCTTTCAACCACAAAATTAGCTGGTTATTCAACTTAGAATTTGAAAACACAAACTCAATATATTTATATTGAGAAATTATAAATGAAATCTTTGCCAAGTAGAGCCATACACTTTGCGAAATTTCACTGATTTCTAATCACACTCAAAATGGTCACGTTTTTACAAAACTATGCTAAGTTATTTTGCTTACTTGTTGTGTTGATATGGTTGCCTTCTGTGTCTACACAAGCACAACTCATGCCTCTTCAGGAAGAAGAAAACAGGTTTGATCAAGGAAAGTTAGATATTGTTTGCCAAGCAATTAAATTTTATCTAAAAGCCAATGCTCATGCCAACGCCAGTAATGGTATTGAATGCAGCAGCCTGGAGTCTATAGAAGCAAGTATACCAGAAGAATACAAAGCAACCACTCGTTTTTTCAAGTTATTTAAACGAAAGCGCTATCGTAGTTATGGTCGTGGTAAACTCGATAGAAGACTCCAAAAACTCATCAAAGATATTGATACTGAATTAAAAAAAATAAGGAAAGATACTTCTTGGGAAAGTCAACGGAAACGACTGATGATAAGCCTGGAAGAAGCTAAAAACAGTGTGGTAAGTCCAGGCAATACTCAATCACGTCCTGATTCTACCCCTACTAGTTCACAAGAAGATAGTACCAATACAGTAAATAATCAACCTAAAACAAGTACACCAAAACAAACCGAAGACGATACCATGAGTACAGTTTTATCAATCGTAGCCATATTAGCCTTAGGAGGGTTGGCTTACTTCTTCTATCAAAAAATGAATGAATTGCAGCAACAAATTGCTGATTTGGAAGAAGCTTTTCGTGAAAAATACAGTCGTCTGGATAACCGATTGGATATGATGACTCCTATGAATGATTTTCGCTCGGTGTTTCCCCAAATCCAACAATTGAATAATGAAATCAACGGTTTAGATCAGGAAATTCAAGTACTCAAAACTAGAAATCAGTTCAAAATCTCTCCCCAGGAGCTATATGCAAAGCGTACCGAGCATTTAGAAACTCATCATTATAGCCCTGAGATACAAATTTATTACGCTAAGTTTTCTAAAGACGAAAATGGATTTATTCACACTGATTTCAAAACCGAGCCTAGTAAAGAAAATATTTATAAGCTAGAAGTAAATGTGGAGAACCCAGATGAAGCATTTTATCAGATCGTTAGTCGGAACGAATATCATCATTTAGCCTTGAACTACGAAGCATCTATGTTGGCTCCTGCCAATGATTATCTCAACCGGCCTTTTAATGCTTACCGAATAATAACCAAAAAACCAGGTAAGGCACAAAGGGAAAATAATATTTGGGTAATTACCGAAAAAGCCCAACTTGAGTTTGAATAAAATAGCATAACTTTGTAAACACTTTTTTCGGATATGTAAGCTTTCTCTCAAAAGTGAACTTATTTTTGTATACTTTGATCGAAAATACCATACATAACCTGGTAACATTTTATTAAAATTCACCGTTTATTTTTGATGGAAGGGTATTTTACACATTTACTTTTCTGTATTACACCTGATAATATTAAATCTTACCAGTAATGTCACAGTGTAATATTTATTGATCATATTTTTAATATTTCAGGTTACCATTTTTTCTTGTGTAGTATTTAAACATAAGCGCTGCTTATAGATAATGAAAGATAGTGAAATCATAAAGAGGATTAAACAGGGTGATGAAAGTGCATTAGATTATCTTTACAAGAAGAATTATAAGATGATGACTCGGATGGTTCTTAACAATAACGGAACCGAGGAGGAAGCAAAAGATATCTATCAAGAATCGGTAATTATATTCTGGCAAAAAGCCATGAAACCCGATTTTGTTTTAACTTCTAAAATTAGCACTTTTATTTACAGTATTTGTCAAAATCTTTGGCGTAAAGAGTTAGAGCGTAAAGCTCGTCTCTCAAGCGAAATGAAAGATGGCAAACAGTACAATACTTTTGACAAACAAGAACGTGAAGCTATAGTGCAAAAATGTATTAATAGCTTAGGTGATACTTGTCGTAGGGTATTGATGTACTACTATTTTGATGGTATGTCTATGAACGATATTGCTAAAAAAATGGGGTTTGCCAATTCAGATACGGCAAAAACAAAAAAGTATAAATGCAAAAAAGAGCTTGATGCGCTGATAAAATCAAAATATAAAGCTACTGATTTTTTGGATTAACAGATGATGAACAAATATTTTTACTCGGACAAAATAGAAGCTTACATCCTCAACAACCTTCCTGAGAGTGAACGAATTGCCTTTGAAGAATTGATTGAGCAAGATCCGATTTTAAAAAGTGAACTGGCACTACAGAAAGAAACCATTGGTTCCCTACAAGAGCAAAGAAAGGCGCAACTCAAACAACGTCTGAATAATATCAAAGTAGAACCTGTTTCTTACTCTTTATCAAGAATTACATTATTGGAAAGTGCTTTGTTAGTAAGCATTATTGCTACTACCATTACTTTATTTGCTTTATTATATAGCACTAAAAGTAATTTAATAGCAGAAAACATAGCCCCCTCTAACTATCGTAGTGAATTAAGTTTTGCTTCTTATACAAAGGTTGCATCCAAACCTATTCACAAGCCCAAAGAAGAAATTAAAAAACTTAGTTCTATTTCTCAGTTTAAGACCTCCAAAAATGATTATCAAAATACATTATTGGATCGTATAGAAAAAGATCAAGCCAGGAAACCGGTAGTACGTGAGGAAAAACTCCCAACAGAAGTTTTACCAAAATCTAATGAATCAGGAGGAAGTCCAGCAGCAGTACCTCAGAGCAAACAAATAGTATATCAATACTATAACGGAAAGCTATTCTTGCAAAACAAAGAGTCACGCGCCTTGCAAATCCCTCTGGTAATCAATGGCGTTACTAAGCTTTATCTGTACTATGAAGGTAAAGTATATGAGCTTAAACCAAATCAGGTAGAACCTGTGACTCCTAAGCAAGTAACTGATTCGAAAATCATTGAAAGAGTAAAAAATCATAAACAACTATTCTTTGGTAATTAATTACCAAACACACATTTACATACAATAAATAATATTAAGCCTCTGTAAGCTAACACCTTATAGAGGCTTTCGTTTTTATAGCCTTTATAAAACTTCAATTAAGTCAGGTATTTTCATCGCCCAAACGAAACAATTTAAAGGTCAATTTGCACAGATTACCCAATATTTACTTTCTTTGTCTTCTTAAAATAGACAACAAGTGACACCCAAACCTAATATACGTTTTCGTTCCTCTACATACCTACAAGCTATCAATGTATTGATAAGCATTACTACTGCGCTTTTTCTATTGGGCCTTTGTGGGCTTTTGGTATTGCAGGCCAATCAACTTGGTAAATTGATCAAAGAAAACTTAGAAGTACAGGTCTTTTTACAGCACCACCTCTCAGAACCACAAAAGCAACAAATTAAACAGGCCATTCAGAAACGTAACTTTGTCGCCAAAAACAAACCTATCGCTTTTGTTTCTAAGGAAAAAGCTGCTGAAAGCTTAAAAAATCAGGTACAGGAGAATTTTCAAGAGCTGCTTGATGACAATCCTCTACATGACGCCTTTCTGGTAAAAATAGATCCTGTCTGGTATGAAAGTAACGAAATACAAAAAATCAAACAGCAATTAGAAGGCATTGAAGGGGTGTATGATGTAAGTATTGTAGAAAATTTAATCCAGGAGATTAATCAAAATTTGACCAAGATTGGTTTGTTTTTTCTAGCATTTGGAGCATTTGTCATTTTTACTGTGTTTCTGCTTATAGATCATATTATCAAAATATCACTTTTTGCTCAACGTCTCTTGATTAGAAGCATGCAATTGGTTGGGGCAACTGATGCTTTTATTCGCTTACCTTTTATTCGACAATTTGCCTTACAAGGAGGCTTAAGTGGCTTGCTGGCTACTTTATTTTTGTGGGGTTTTCTTAAGTATTTACATACTCAGATTGAAGAACTGGCTAGTCTTTATTCCATTACTCATGTTCTTATTATTTTGTTTGCACTAGTAGGTATTGGGATAACTATAGGTACCTGGAGCACATTTAGAGCCACCAAAAAATATCTCAAAATGCCCTTGGATAAATTATATTAAAGCATTTTCACTTGTAATGAATTTGGCAATCCATCATTATTTTTCATTAAAATTTTGAATACTCTGATAAACACTACTAGTTAGTTCGGATTTCCCTACCTTTTTCTCAACCACTTCTCAACCAGAGTTTCATAATTTCCGTGTATGCTATATCAGCTTTCTTAGACATCAAAATTTGAAAAAAATTATGAACTCAAAATCATTAACAATCTCTATCAAGTTTTTTGTAGTAGCTAGTCTATTAGTATTCTTTTCGGCCTCTGCTTTTGCGCAAAAGAAATTGAAACAACCTCGACATACCAGAACTCAACTCTCAGGAACACTTATCCATAAAGAATGGACTAAATCAACTCAAAGTTACTGCGCTCATCAATCCGATTATTTCGTAATACGTTTGGATAACGATAAAGAAATTGTACTTCAAGGACACGCAAAAAACGTCAAAGGTAAGAAAATGATGATTTTTGCTGGAAAAAAAGTTCGCTTGGATGGCTACCTTAAGACTAAGGTTATTGAACCCAATGGTAATCCTATGGCACAACGTCCTGTAAGCACTAACCCAGTTACAGGAGAGAGGAGTGAATCTTTTAGTTGTAAAATATTCGTAGTACAAAACATTCGGGTAGAATAAAAAACTTTATTAAATCTTGTAAACGCCCAAAACAGCAAGGTATTTATATATCTTGCTGTTTTTTTATGCTTGTTCTCTCACCTTTTCCTTTAATTTAAGTTTTTTTAACAGCCTATAATTCATTTCTTTTAGTAGATTTGCAATCACAGTAACATTCACATAAACATATTTGAATTACTATTATGGGAGAGAAAAAAGATCAGATGCCATTTACCCGCGAAAACTACCTGATTATGTTAGCTGGGATTGCGTTATTGATTATTGGATATATTGTGATGTCCAGTGACAAAGAAGAATTTGGCTTTGGTTTTATGGGACTCACCCTTGGCCCTGTCATCGTGTTTATTGCTTTTCTTGTTCCTTTTGTAGCTATTTTTTATAAAAAGAAAGCGCAGAAGTCTGTACAGTCTGAAGAAGAAATAAGACAAGAAAAACCTGTTAGCAAAAAGAGACGCTAGCCCTTTCCGGTCATCCCTGATTTTCATATTCTAACGTTATCGTTTTTAAGCTTTACTATATATGACTATAGTACAAAACCTCATTTTAGCTATTATTGAGGGAATCACTGAGTTTTTGCCTATCTCATCTACTGGGCATATGATTATTGCGTCCTCTGTTATGGGGATTAACCAGAATACCTTTGTAAAAACTTATGAAGTATCTATCCAATTTGGAGCGATTCTATCGGTAGTAGTGCTGTACTGGCGCCGTTTTTTTCAAACCTGGGATTTTTACTTCAAATTATTCGTGGCATTTTTACCCGCCGCAGTCATTGGTTTACTCTTAAACGATTATATCGATCAACTACTCGAAAGTGTAGAAGTAGTTGCTGTGATGTTGGTTTTAGGTGGTATCATTCTCATTTTTGTAGACCGTTGGTTTAAATACGATCCCAGAGAAGCACAAGATGTTCCTATAAAGTATCCTACTGCTCTTAAAATTGGTTTTTTTCAATGTATCGCCATGATTCCTGGCACTTCGCGATCAGCAGCCTCTATTATTGGAGGTATGATTGAAAAACTCAACCGAAAACAAGCAGCTGAATTTTCGTTCTTTTTGGCCGTTCCTACCATGTTGGCCGCAGCTGGTTACAAAACCCTTAAAACTTATAAAGAAGCACCTAAAGCCATTACAGAGAATTTAGATGCGCTTCTTATTGGAAATGTGGTAGCCTTTTTTGTAGCAATGTTAGCCATTAAATTCTTCATCAACTTCTTGACTAAGTATGGCTTTAAGGTATTTGGATACTACCGAATTATTGTGGGAGCTACTATTTTGATTATGCTTGCTTTGGGCTATGACTTAAAGGTGTAACTTTGTAGAATAATTTCGTTACACGTTACATGAAAAAAACAATTCTTGAAGATTTTAACTTCAAAGAGGGAGAAGTATTATTACTAGATAAACCCAAGGAATGGACATCATTCGATGTGGTAGCTAAAGTACGTAACCTTATCAAAAAAAAGGAACAAAGTAAGGTAAAGGTAGGCCATGCCGGAACCCTTGATCCTTTGGCCTCTGGTTTATTGATTTTATGTACTGGAAAAAAAACCAAATCAATTGAGTCTTATCAAGCCCAACAAAAAGAATACATTGGCGAAATCACCCTCGGGCAAACTACCCCTTCTTTTGATGCTGAAACAGAGGTAGATCAAACCTTTGACATTACACACATTGATTCACAGCTTATATTAGATACTGTGCCTCAATTTATGGGTACTATCCAACAAATCCCTCCAATGTTTTCTGCAGTAAAAGTAGATGGCAAGCGCTTGTATAAACACGCTCGTAAAGGACAAGTAGTAGAAGTAGAACCCAGAGAAATTACTATTCATGAATTTGATATTGTTCAAATAGATTTGCCCAAAGTATTATTTAGAGTAGTTTGTTCCAAGGGGACATATATTCGTAGTTTGGCTCGGGATTTTGGACAAGCTATGCAAGCAGGGGCTTATCTTACTGACTTGAGACGTACTCACATTGGAGACTTTAAAGTAAGTGATGCATACACTATCGAGGAATTTAAATCTCTTTTCGATCAGCTCTTTGAATAAAGCTCTTCTCCCCTCTTGAATTCCATCAACAGGGTTAAAATTTGTTATTTGCTTGTGTATATTTGTCACAGTTATAAGATTAACTCACGCTTCTCTCTATGAAAATACATCGAGGACTCACCTCATTTGATTCAACAGGATATTCAATTGTTACCAGCGGAACCTTTGACGGAGTACATGTAGGACATCAAAAAATCTTGGCGCGTCTTCAAGAAATTAGTGACCAAAGCCAAGGTGAAACAGTATTGATTACCTTTTGGCCTCATCCTCGTATTGTGTTGTCGAATGGTAATACTGACCTAAAACTTTTATCTACTATTGAGGAAAAAGCTCGCCTCTTGGAACAGCATGGGGTTGATCATTTAGTCATACTGCCCTTTACCAAAGATTTTTCGCAATTAAGCCCTGATGAATTTATCCAACAAGTGTACGTACAAGGCGTAGGCACTCATAAACTTGTTATTGGTTATGATCATCGTTTTGGAAAAAATCGTGAAGGAGGATTTGATTATTTAAAGCAACACGCTAGTAGTTATGGCTTTAGCATAGAAGAAATCTCTCGTCATGATATAGACGATGTGGTCATTAGCTCTACCAAAATAAGAAAGGCCTTGTTAGCGGGTAACGTAAGCATTGCTAATCAATATCTGGGTTATGCTTACAGTCTGGAAGGAAAAGTAGCTCATGGGGACAAGATTGGACGTACCATTGGTTTTCCTACAGCCAATATTACCATTGAAGAAAGCTATAAGCTCATACCTGCACATGGCATTTATGCGGTAGAAGCCATTTTGGGAGAAGAAGTACTCAAGGGAATGTTATACATTGGTAACCGCCCTACCCTTGATGGCTCGCCACAACTTCGGATAGAAGTAAATCTATTCGACTTTGATCGTGATATTTATGACCAACAGCTACAAATTAACCTGATTGCAAAAATAAGAGAAGATGCAAAGCTTGAGTCTCTGGAAGAGCTCAAGCAAATGCTTAAACAAGATGAATTGGCCTCTCGTAAGATTTTGTTTAGTTAACTTGCTTAGCATCCAGCAAAATAAAAAACATTCGATCAGGGTCGTCAGGATTGAGTCTTAAAGTGCCTGTAAGCTTAATTTTCTTAGTTGTTAATTTGATGGGTTTCTTGGTATTGACCTCGATGATAGATTCAGGCCCTGCCCCTCCACAGAAAAAACAAACTTTGATAGGGTAATAAGAAAGCATAAAGTACTGTTGGTTCTTGGCTTCATCAAGAGGGTACATATATCCAGTAATAGTTATTTTCTTACGATCAAGTGCTTTTTGTCGGTTATCAAACGTGGGCTTGTACTTATCTCCTATAAATGAATATTTCACCTTAAGTAATATTTTCCAAATATCACTATTATAATAATGAGTAGCCCCTATGTAAGAGCTAAGCACAGTAAATAGTAAAATAACTGTAAATAACCGTTTTAAATACATATAAGTTTTTATAAGTTTATTCGTTGTATAGTCGAGTAATCAACGAAATGCTGTGTAATAATATTTGCAAAAATACAAACTTGCCTTTTGTTATATAAATTTTAACTCAGTAAAGCAACCATGTTTTGCCTGACACTGTAACAAATAAGGTAAACATTCAGTTTAATAAGTACCAAAACATAGGTAAAATACCTACCCACAAGCCTCTACATTTACCTATAAAAATTGTACTTTTGTCGAAATTTACTGACAAAATAAAGCTTCACCACGTTTCTTTCATAGTTTTTGACACCAAGTAATAGCCGAATTAAATCTTTGACCAGCAACTAAGATTTTACACATTTTTACAATTACCAAGAACATTTAAATTAGTTTTAATACGCTTGTAATGAACAACTTGTCACAGCTATTGAAGGGTATTTTAGGATCATTAATATTATGCTTGAGTATTACAGCCATGGCTCAAAAAGGCCCAGGAGGTGTCAGTACTGAAGTAATAGGGAATAGTAATAATAAGGTTTGGCTAAAAGCAGATGGTATTATCAATGGTAGTGCTATACCTGCTGATAATACTTTGGTGCAAACCTGGCAGGACGAATCTTTATCGGCCATAGCCAATAGTCCTTTTCAAAATTCATCAGGACAACGTCCACTTCTACGAACCCTTTCAGGGCAAGGTATTAACAATCGCCCTGTCATAAAATTTAATGGTTTAAATCAACGTCTCTTATTCAATACTTCCAACGACATTAATGGAAATGGCCCCTATGACCAAAGAACTACATATATTGTATTTCGTACAGGGAGCAATGTAAATACCCGTCAAATGATTTATGAGCAAGGCGGAAATGTAAGAGGGTTAAATATTTATATCGAAAATGGTCAATTAATCATGGGAGGCTATAATCAGGTAACTTCTGATGGCCCTTATGATGCCTGGCAATATCAATTTATTTCAACCGCCATTTCAGCAAATACTCCTTATATTATCACCCACGTATTTGATGCCACTTCACCTGGGCCAGATCCAAACGATCCGTCTACTTATACAGGAAGACTTACTGGTTTTTTAAATGGAGTACAATTTGGCACTACTACTGGGCTGGGTAGGTTGTATACACACCCTGATACTCCTGGAATGGGAGCTGTAAACGGTCAGACGGTTTTAAGTAATAACAATTCTGACAGTACCCCTGCTTACTTGAATGGAGATATCGCTGAAATGATTCAATACGAAGGGGTCTTGAATGAAGCCGAAAGAATTATTGTAGAAAACTATTTAGGTGCCAAATATATTGCAAATCCTATAGGTAATGATCGATATGAGTATCAACTTCGTTATGGATACGATGTAATTGGGGTAGGTAGGCAATCTGCTGGTAATGAACACACAACAAGCCAGGGACAAAATATTTTTGAGATAAAAGTCAATTCATCAAATCTGGCCAATGATGACTACTTATTTGCTGGGCATAATAATCAACCTATTACCAGCTGGACTACTGCTGGCGCTCCTGATGCAGGAGTTAATTTTAGAATTTTGGAAAGGAGTTGGCAATTTGACCATACCAATGATGTAGGAGGAATAGATATTACCTTAGACGTAAGCTCTCTCCCTGCTTTAGCTTCAGGAGATTCAAAATATGTATTGTTATTAGATAAAAGCGGAGGGGTAACTCCTAACTATCAGAATTCTTCTACGGAGATTATAGAACTGGTAAATACTACTGGTGACCTATACCAAACTACTGGTTTAACAATACCTAAAGGCACGTTCGTAACCATTGGAGAAGTGATTCCTACGGCTCAGTTTGCTTCTCAGGAATCGTATGAATTTGAGACAAATACTCCTGCCAATGGGGTCATTGTGCGCTTAAATTATACACCTGCTTCAAGTGTAACCATTAATTATCAAGTAACTGGTGGAACTGCTATCAACGGAGGGGTAGATTATAATATAACTAGTTCAGGGACTATTACTTTTGCGGCTGGACAGAAAACGAATAATTTAAGCATTGCAATGAACGATGATGGATTATCTGAATCTACGGAAACGGTTTCTTTTAATCTACCTTCAGCAGTAACTCCAGGGGTAGTTATTGGAAGTATTAGTAATCATACTTTTAATATTTATGACAATGATGCTCCTCCTAAGTTTAACTTTGCAATAAGTACTTCTTCTGTGGCTGAAGATGCAGGCACTGTCAATATTCGTATTTCACGTACCGGTTCAACATCTGGAGCTGCTTCGGTAGCCTACCGAATGAGGGTATCGGGTGGTGCAGGTACAGCTACCAACGGGAGTGATTATAACTTTACCAACGGAACCGCTAATTTTGCAGATGGAGTAGCCTTTGTTGATATTCCCATTACCATTCTAACTGATGGCACTGATGAAGATAATGAGACTGTAATACTAGAACTATTCAACCCAAGTGCAGGAACAAACCTTGAGCTTCCGATAGAGCATACCATTACCATCACTGATATAGATCCTACACCTGTTGCTTCATTTGAACTAAGTACTCAGACCAATGATGAAAGTCTGGCTTTGCCTGTGATCAATGTAAATTTGTCTACACCATCGGCTAAAACAATAACGTTGGAATACAACTTGGATTTGGTCAATAGTACCGCTACTTCTTCATTAGATTTTTCATTGGCTACTACGGGCACCGTTACTTTCTTACCTGGTGAAACAACTGCTTCATTGGCCATTGTGGCATTTATAGTAGATGATACTGAGGTAGAGCCCAACGAAAACATTATCATGAATTTGCAGAATCCAGTGAATGCTACGATTGATGCCTCAAATGATCAACACATCTATATTATTGAAGAAAATGATCCTTTTGGTTTCTTAGCTGCTGCTGGAGTAGGCGAACAAGCATTCAATATTTTTTGGTTGCAGGCAGATAAACTCACGAGCTACAGTGGTACGTTTACAGATACGTCTCCTAATAACAACCCTGCTACACAAGGTAATGCAGCCAATCGCCCCACTTTGCAAACCAATGTAATCAATGGTAAACCTGCGTTGTTCTTTGATGGCAACGATTTTATGACCTTCGCAGATGATTCAGAAATCAATTCGCCATCATCACCTAACTTCTTTGAGCGTAAAATCATTGTGATTGCTATGCGTACAGGAGCAGATGTCACCACCCGTCAAACAATTTTTGAACAAGGAGGAGGTACTCGTGGGCTAAGCTTTTATATTGACAATGGAGAACTTTATTTCCACGGTTGGAACAATGCAGATGATGATGCAGGGCTTACTACACCTTGGGGTGCCGACGGAGCAGGAGCAACTGCTAAATTTATCAAGGGGTCTATTACAGCCAATACTGATTATATAGTTACAATTTTTTATGACCATATCAATGATAAGATTGAAGGTTTCATTAATGGGGTGAACATTGGATCGGTCAATGGCATTGGGCGTTTGTTTGGGCAAAACGGTGCTGTGTTGGGAGGGGTTAATGGCAGTACACGTTATCACGATGATGTAACTCCTGGCAGTGGTGACTATTTTACCGGATACATTGCTGAAATTATTTATTACAACAATCAAAGCTTGAACGATGCTCGCCGCCGCATTATAGAAAATTACTTATCGGCCAAATATGATATTGGTATCACTAATCAATATTTTACTTTCTCTAGTACGCATAGTGGGCAGGTTATTGGCATTGGGCAAACTGATTTTGCCAGCAATCACGCGGATTCTCAAGGCCCTGGGGTAATACGTTTGCGTAACCCATCTTCGCTGAATAATGGAGATTTTTTGATCTTGGGTCACAATAACGTGGCTATGACCGAAGTAGATGGAATGGATATACCATCTGTTGCTTTTAGTCGCTTGAAACGTACCTGGAAAGTAGGTGCCGCTGGCAATGTGGGAACCGTAAGCCTGGATATAGATATGAGTGCCAACTTAGTGACCAACGCTGATGATATTGTCTTAGTAAAAGATAGTGATGCTGATGGTAGCTTTAGTGATGAAAACGCATTGGCAGGTGTGGTAGCCAGTAGTTTTAACTCTACAACCAATATTCTCACATTTGATAATGTATCATTGAGTAATGGCGATGAGTTTACTGTGGTTTCACTTCAATCTACTTCTCCTTTACCTGTCGAGTTGGGTGCATTTACGGCTCAGGCAACTACAGATCAGCGTGTGCAGCTTCGCTGGACAACGATTCAGGAAAGAAATAACGATTATTTTGCGATTGAGCATTCTATGGATGGGGTGAATTTTACAGCACTTGGTCAAGTAAAAGGTCAGGGTACTACAACTACTCCTCAAAACTATAGTTATGTTCATAACACGCCTCAAAATGGCATTAATTATTATCGTTTAAAGCAGGTAGATTTTGACGGCACAAGTAACTACTCCCCTATTCAGGCTGTTAATATTAAAAAAGAGCAGTTGACAAAAATCGCTGTTTTTCCCAACCCTACGGCTGAATGGGCTTTTGTAAAGTTGATTGACGGAGAAACGCTTAACAAAGTAAATGCATGGAACCTGCAAGGTCAACAGGTAAAACAAAATCTAAACATTGTGGCTCGTAACAATGGTTCTTTTGGGGTAAATCTTCAAGACTTGGCCCAAGGGGTTTATTGGCTTGAATTACACACTTCGACAAACATCCATCGAGTAAAAATCATAAAAATGTAATAACAACTTGAAATATTGCTGGTTGGTTATAGTAGATTTACCATCAGGAGCTTGTAACAGTTCCTGAGTTTATAAACCAACATTTAGAAGCATGACATTTCAAAATAAAACGGTATTTATTACTGGTGCCAGTCGTGGTATTGGCAAAGCCATAGGATTAAGACTTGCTCGCGAAGGAGCCAATATTGTAATTGCAGCCAAAACAGCAGAACCTCACCCAAAACTTGAAGGAACTATTTTTACTGCTGCTGAGGAGATGGAAAAAGCAGGAGGAAAAGCGTTGCCTGTAGTGGTAGATGTACGCAACGAGGAATCGGTAAAAGCAGCTGTAAATCAAGCAGTTGAAACCTTTGGGGGCATTGATATTTGCATAAACAATGCTAGTGCAATTCAGCTCACAGGTACTTTACAAACTCCCATGAAGCGCTTTGATTTGATGCACCAGGTCAATACCCGTGGGACTTACTTGGTATCTCAAGCCTGTATTCCTCATTTGTTAAAAGCCGAAAACCCACACGTACTCAATCTATCTCCACCGCTTAATATGGAAACTCGATGGTTTGCTCCTCATGTGGCTTATACAATGGCTAAATTTGGCATGAGCATGTGTGTGCTTGGTATGGCTGGCGAATTTAAAAACAAGATTGCCTTTAATGGCCTGTGGCCTCGCACTGCAATTGCGACTGCCGCGGTTAAAAATCTTTTAGGAGGCGATACTTTAGTAAATAAATCGCGCAAGCCAGAAATTATGGCGGACGCCGCTTATCATATTTTTAGCAAAAACCACAAGGAATGTACAGGCAACTTCTTTATTGATGATGAAGTACTGGCTGCCGAAGGCATTACCGATTTGGAACATTATTCGGTAGTACCAGGTTCGGATTTAGCGCCTGATTTTTTTGTGTAGTAATAAAACTTGATTGAACATTTTTTTAAAAACTACCAGTAATCAGAATAAACTCTAGTTACTGGTAGTTAAGCTACTTACTTATCCTTTTTCTTGTCTTTGAAAAAATCGTCTATATTTCGATAATATAAACCTGAATAAGTTGTTACATACACTTTTCCTTGAAACTCGGTAACAGAAGTAATGTACTTACCCTGCAGTCCATCATTTTCTAGTTCTCGCGATTGTTCAATTCCTGTTGGACCAAAGGTCAGCTCGAAAATTTGCCCATATTTATAGTAGGCAATTATTTTATCACCTACTTTTGAATAATCCATTAATTCAAAATCATAGGCTTGAAGATTCTGGACCTCACTCCAATTTATTCCATCGTCAATCGACTTGTACAATTTTCCATAACCTATTCCATAGATATTTGCACCATCCTTTACAAAATCGGATATACTAATATTATCTAATACTACCTTTATCTCTCCATTAGAATTTAATCGATAGGTATGATAAAAACTGAAGTAAAAATTGTTTCCTATTGAATGAAATGAGCCTGGAAGGATTGCATGAGATACTCTTGGGATAGTTATTTTTTGGGTTCTTGAGGTATCTATTCTAACTAACCTTAAATCATCTGTATTTGGTTTTAAATCTAACAATAGGAGAGTTGGAGTTGCCTGTTTACCTACATAAGGTACTAGTAGTTGTTTTTTATCATTCACTACTAAGCCATTACCAAGGCTTGAAGGTACATAATAGAACCTCTTGAATGTACTATCAATATCTTCCATTCTAAGATAAGTCCAGGTTCCAGATGTAATAGGGTTTAAGTTTGGGTGAATCACCAAAGCTCCATAAACACTCTGATAAGCAAAAAAATCATCGTCAATAAGAATTTTCGTTTCACTTAATACTCCTCTATGACTACCATAGGTCACCATATTACTATTGTTACCAAATGCATCTGGATGTACCAAGGAATCACTTACCATTGAAGTAAAGGTATTATAACCCACCGCAAAAAAATAATCCTCCGTAGCATAGCTATTCAAAAGTATTGCCTGGTTGGCCTTAAGGTCAGGATTAGGATGTAAAGTCCAGGCATATTCTTTCTCAATCAGCTTTTCTACTATTTTCTCCTTTTCACAACCTAAAAGAAGAAATATCCCAATAACAATAAATATCCTTTTCATATAATTTAACACTGTTTCTTGTATACATATACCAGAAACTTTAAATGAAATGGACAAAAAGTTGGCACTTTTAGCTCATTACCAATCCGTGACCTCTTTATCAAAATAAAACTTCCCAGTAAGTACATCAGAAGCAGTTGCTAACCATACTGGAGTTTCAGCGCCTTTATCAATCGTTCTTGGAGCAGTTGTTCCTCCCATATCGGTTTGCACGTGGCCTGGATGACAAGAGGTAATGATAAGGTCAGGGTATTCCATAGATAAGTGTAAAGTGAACGCATTCAAAGCTGCTTTAGAAACTCTATAAGCGGTATAGTTTCCTCCCATACGACTCAAAGCTCCTAAAAAACTAGATACATTTACAATACGTCCTGCTTGACTTTTTTGTAGTAAAGGAATCAATTGCTGACTTAATAAAATGGGGCCAATCAAATTGGTTTGAAAAGTTTGCTGTAGAGTTGCTTCATCTACCAATTGAAAATCCAGCTTATCTTTGAGTAACACCCCAGCATTGTTGATAAGCACGTCCAGGTGTTGGTATTGGTCACTAAGCTTTTGAGCAAATGCTGCAAAACCAGTTGGTTTATCCACTTCTAACACTTCGGCTTGTACAATAAAGCCTAATTGGGCTAACTCTTCCTGGGCTTGTCGAGCTTTGTCTTGAGTACGGGCTGTAAGAATCACTTGATGACCCATTTCAGCCAATTGGCGGCAAATTTCAAAGCCAATCCCACGATTGCCTCCAGTTACTAGTATTTTTTTGGATGTCATAAAAGCAAAATGTTTTTTGGGTAAAATGTAAGCAACAATGTATATCAAAAAGAGAGATAACACAATCGATTAAATAAGATATTGGGAAAGAAAAGAGTAGAAAGAGGTGGGAATAAAAAAGATACTCGGGGAAAAGATTAGATCTTACCCCCAAGATCCTTCAACCAGCTATGGAAAGAATGATTGACAAGTCAATCAATTCTTACCTTACAAATTTACATTTTTTGAATTGAATGTCAAAGAAACAGTAAGTGTAGGGTAAAAAAGGCTCGTAATAAATCGTGTAGACTTTGATTTTTTGATGGCAAATACGGGGGGAAATTTTTGACAGGCCTCTAAAGCAAAAAAAAGATACCTGGAGGAAGCGGCGTTGCCAGCTTAACCCTCCAAGATCTTTCAACCAGCTATGGAAAGAAAGACTGATAAACAAATAATCTTTATCAACCAGCCCTAAAGATTATATCAATCATTTCTTACGTAACAAATATAGCATATTGACCGATGCTTGGCTAATACAATTAGATAAAGGGGGAGAATACATCGGTAAATGGGTTGATAATTTCGATAAAGCGCACTAATTATTAGATGAATGAAGGTCACTTTTTTGAGAACAGATTTTTTAACACTATTTCCTCTTTTTCCGCGAAGTAAGTTTTTTTCCAAAACTGTTGTTTTTCCCCTTGTTTTTGGAATTGTTTTTTGAACCTTGCCCCTTACTTTTATCCTTTTTCTCGTGAAAAGCCCCTTTAAAATCAGGATTTTCTTTTCGTTTTTGACGATCCAGTTCCCGGGCAATGGCTTGTGCTTCGTCAAAAGGAGTATCTGGAATATCAACTCCAGCGGGAATTTTGGCTATGGGCACCTGCATTCGAATGATTTTCTCAATCTTTTTCATATGATATACATCGGCTTCGGTAATAAAGCTAATGGCCTTCCCTGCTTGTAGCGCCCTTCCAGTACGGCCAATTCGGTGTACATAATCTTCGTAAATCAAAGGAATATCAAAATTGATTACATGGCTCACCAAGGTTACATCAATCCCACGAGCCACCACATCGGTACCTACCAAAATACGAATCTCTCCACTCTTAAAAGCATTCATTGAGTTGATGCGGGTATTTTGTCCTTTGTTGGCGTGAATCACGCGTACTTCTTCCTCAGAAAACTTTCGGGCAATAAATTTATACACCGAATCGGCACTTTTGCGGGTACGCGTAAAAATCATTACTCGACTAAACGTTTCTGTATCTTGGAGAAAATGCTGTAACAGATTAATCTTGGTCTTTAGATTGGGGACTTCGTACACTAACTGATCCACTGTTTCGGCAGTAGTAGCTTGAGGGGTTACCTCTACCCTTTCGGGGAATTCTAAAAAGTCTTCAGAAAGTTTGACTACTTTTTCGGGCATGGTAGCTGAGAACAACAAGTTTTGTCGCTTGACGGGAATTACTTCCAAAATACTATTGATTTGAGGCATAAAGCCCATATCCATCATTTTGTCAGCCTCATCCATTACCAGGGTATTGATATCCTTGAGCACCAGTGCCTCACGGCTGTATAAATCTAATAAACGGCCAGGAGTAGCAATCAATATATCTACGCCTTGGGCAATGGTCTCGATCTGGGTTTTAGGCCCTAATCCTCCATAAATACAAGTGTGGCGAATATCGGTATATTTAGCATAAGTTTGTACTGCTTTTTCTATTTGCAGGGCCAATTCCCGAGTCGGGGCCAAAATCAAAGCCCGAGGATGTTCTCCTTGTGCATATTTTATTTTCATCAGGATTGGTAGCACAAATGCTGCAGTTTTACCAGTACCCGTTTGGGCTACTCCCATCACATCGTGCCCAGCCAACACCAAAGGAATTGCTTTTTCCTGAATAGGTGTAGGAGCCTGATAACCAGCCTCTTCTATTGACTGAAGTATTTGTTTGTTGAGTTTAAAATCCTGAAAAGTTGACATTTCTTTTAATTATGAATGTTCAATGGTTAATGATCAATTAAAATCATTATCCCAATGTGTCTAATCTTGAAATTCTACAAAATTACAGAATATGATTGGAATTTTTTCGTTTCAATTCAAGTTTCATAAATGTTCAATGATTAGTGGTGAATGATCAATAATTAATTACTAGCTTTGAAACTGAAAAAATCACTAGAAAGCTTATTTACGAAGAATAGAGGGAATGACTTATATCATACATTTTTTAGCGGGTTTTATTGCCAGCTTTTTAGGCACTTTGCCTTTTGGGCCTATCAACTTATCTATGGTAGATACCACTATCAAAGACGGAATGAAAGTAGGACTACGCTTTTCTATTGCCGCCGCTATTGTAGAAATTGGCCAATCTTTGTTTGCTTATAATTTTGGAATGTGGATTACCCAATACCTGGAACATAACATTTGGGTTCAGCTTTCGGTATTTGTGGTGCTTTTTGCTATTGGTGCCTTATTTTTTATGCGTAAAGGTCGCGAAGATGCCGATATAGAAACAAAACGCAAAACTTCGCCTTTCTTGCGAGGGGCTATTATTGGCATGCTTAATCCGCAAGCTCTTCCTTTTTGGGTAGCAGTAATTGCCGCCCTTAAATCTTCGGCCTGGGTGAGTTTTGGGATGTGGGATTTCATTTTATTATTCTTGTTCGGGGTATCTTTGGGCAAGTTGGTGGCCTTGTTACTTTATGGCAAAATGAGTTTACTGATTGTGAGTCGTATTACTTCTCTGAGCCATTGGATGAACCGTATCATTGGAGGAATTTTTATTGCCCTGGCCTTGGTGCAAGGTGCTAAGATTTTTGTTTGATTTAATTTCTGATACCTATATATAAAGGCTTCTTAATTAAACCTAAGAAGCCTTTTTTTAGCTTATACTAAAATCTCACTCAACTTACCTGCTTTAATCACTTCTTCTACTTTTCCGGTTTTCACATCGTATATGCATCCTGTTACTCCCAAGTGTTTGGGCACGGTTGGCGCATCTTTGAGGCGTTGTACATCTTCGGTAAGGCTTATAGCATGATCAGTAATAGCGAGAGGAGCTACATCTAGCCCTAATTGGCTTTTGATCATTTGCTGCACCTTAAGCTGAGCAAAGTTTTGTACACCACATTGAGTATGATGCATAACTATGATATCAAAAGACGCTACTGAAGCATCCGCCATTTGAGAGGCTTGCACGGCTACCAAAGCCGCCAATATAGCAATTTGATCAACGACATCTTGCGTAATTCTTCCTCCAGTATTGCGTATTACGACACATTCTCCCAAATCTAAATTGAAGATAAAAGCGGGATCTACTCGAGCATCCAGACAGGTAATGATCACTGTTCTTAGCTTTGGAAGAATCGGCAAGTCTCCTTCTTTGAAATTTTTGAAAAACTGCTCGTTACGGTTTAAAATGGTTTCTAAATTGGACATAATTTTCGTTTGTTTTGATGAATTATCTCAGAAACAAAATTACAAGTCCAACAAAACATACCGTTTGGTATAAAGCTCAATTAGTTTTGCAATTGGCTCTTTCGGTATTCGGCAGGTGATTGGTGATATTTGGCCTTAAAAGCGGTAGAAAAATGAGCCACATTATTGAACTGACAATCGTATGCAATACCGCTTACTGGTTCATTGGTAGACAACAACATTTGAGCAGCTTTCTCTAAGCGACGGTTTCGGATATAATTTGCGGGGCTATCGTTATAAATTTCTCGAAACTTGCGTTTGAATGAGGCTAAGCTCTGATTACTCAAAAGCGCCAAATCGGCAATGGTAATGGGAGAAAAAACATGAGATTCTACAACCTCTCGCAGGGCAACAGACTTTGGCGAAAACAGGTTGTGAATGATCTCTAGGATTCGCGGAGAGCCTTTAGTTTCCAACAAAATCAAAATAATTTCTTTGAGCTTTAGAATGATTAAGTCTTCGGTAAACAGTTTAGGAGAATCCAGGTAATAAGCTATGCTGTCAATATAGTTTTTCAGTGGCTGACTGGATTTTACCACGGCCGAATTATGGGTAAACGAGGGTTTTTCACCTTTAGTAAGAAAAACAGGCAGGTCTTTTTCATAAATTTTTTTGAGCACTTCGGGATAAAAATGTATCGCCAATAAGCCACAGTTTCCAGTGTCTTTATCGGCTATGCAATCATACAAAAAATTGCCACATTTCATCAATCCTGCTTCGTCTTGATTGATGATGAGGTGTTCTTGTTCTGAATAAGAATTATTGCCACCTTCCAATACATATAGCAGGCAGGCCTCGTCTTGCAATGGGTTGGGATTTTTGAAAGGTGGTGTCACTACTACCTTCTCAAATATCTTTTTGCCAAATAGCTCAATATGGCGATAATCCAGTACCAAGTTTTAATATTTAATGAGTTGATCTACCACATCGTATGCTTCCAGAGAAAACGATGTCAGGGGGTTGCGAAAGTACTCTTCTTTGAACAAAGTCCAAATCATGACATCTCTGGGCTTGCCTTTACTATCAAAGTCTCGGTTTTTGAGTGTTGCTTCGTGGGTGTAACCTACTTTTGGGGGTATTTTTCGGCTATTGGTATTTTCAGGTGCGCAACGAATTTCTATTCTATCCAGAGCCTCAATCTCAAACCCTATTTTGGTAAGTGCTTTTACGGTTTCAGTGGCATAGCCTTGATTTATATAATCCTTATGAATCCAATAACCAATTTCTCTAGCCCCCTCCCCTATTCTAGTATGCATGCCAGTGGAGCCAACCAATACGTTTTCCTCGTGATTAAAAATTCCAAAGAAATAATCCTGATCGAGATCAAATTGACCACGAAAAGTTCTCAGTCTTTTGATTTTAATTTCAAGCGTTTCAGGTTCTTGTTTTACCCAAGGCATCCAGGGCAATAGGTGATCTACGTTTTCCTGCACAGATTTTTGTAAAAGAGGGGCATCTGCCGGGTGATAGCACCTAATTATGAGTCTTTCGGTTTTTATTTTGTATGTTTTGGCCATATTGTACGTTTTGTGTCCAGGTATCAATCATAGATATTCGTCTATTTTGCTTGATATCTTGATTTAAAATCGTTAAAATCTTTAACTACCAAGTTATCAAACCCATTGGCTGATGCTCGGTTCCAACGCCCTTCCAAGTCTCCTGTTTGAAAGCTTTCCCATCGTACTTTCTCTACAATTCTACCTTTATATGATAAGCAAACAGCGTTTAATCCATCAAAGAATCTTTCATATTCGTAATCCTCATAGATTTCCTCAAGGAAGCCATTAGTCAAGTTCAGTTTTTCTTCGGTGGTCTCAATCAAATTAAAGAAGGCATATGTTCCCCTCAATTTATGAAATTCGCTCAAGTTTACTTGCTTAGGAACTCTCGAATATTCCTTGCCTGGCTCGTATTCATTCCAGGTATGATAGGTACCCGAAATGTCCAATTCGATTTGTTCACTTGAACTCCCCTCAAGAAGTGTATCCCAGTACTTCGGTGTTTTTTTACACACAGTATCCAAAAATAAAGTGAGTTTATCTTTGTCACCTTCAATTATTATTTTGTCGAAAGCATACACAGCAGGCAACCTAAGTTGTGATATACCATGGCTCTCTAACTGCACGACCTCATTACTTCCATCATTATCAGACCTTAAACGCCATATAAAAAAATCACTTAAGTTTAAATTGATGTCTCCTGTAGCTCTTCTGGAATTAAATTTCAATTCAAGACAATTTTCTTGTTCATTGAGGTAAAATATCAATTCTTTATCCAACTCCATGGCTGTTCTGGCAAGGTGTTTACAAACTTCGTCGTAAGGCAAGGCACTTACTTTTCCATGTTTGGGGTAAATTCGTATATACTGTGTAGCAGTAAATCCCATAATAATGAATGATTAAGGTATTAAATCAGAGGAGGTTATCAAAGCGTTTTACTTTTGAGCCATAGCAATGGATGATCCCAAAATGAAGGTTCAAAATAAGGTTTACCCACTACTCGTCTTCCCAAACTACAGCATTTATCTGCCAGCCTTTGTCGGTTTTTATATACTGAAAAAACTTATTTCCTTGTTGTTTAAAATATTCACCATTCAAGTATCCTTCTTTGACATACTTTGTAGCTCTTTGCGCGATATTGCCTATAATTTTAGTGTCTTCTTCTATTTCTTTTTCTTCAAAATCCCGAAGGGTACCATCCGATAATATTTTCTTTCTTGGGCTGATGAAGCTTTCCAGGTTATACACCTCTTGTTGTTGGTGCGTTTTTTTAATAATAATTGCCTCAGTGATGCATAGTTCCGCAATGAGGTTCCAATCAGGCTTTGCACCATTTTTATTTGAAAATATGCCAAAAAAAGCGGTAGTTACTTCATCAATAGCTTTTTTGTCTATCTCTTGGGTTGGGTCCATTTCATTTGCCATTGTCTCGTGCCTACTGTTTTTGAATAATACTTTGTTTACGTTTATCAGATTCTAGTATAGAGTATTCAAAATTATCGGACCAGCCTGATTTCAAAGGTAATATTTGTCTTCCTCGTCCTTCTCTTATCATTCCTACCTTTTCAAGCACTTTGATAGAGCCAATATTGTCTACCGCACACCCTGCCTGAATTCGGTGCAAGTTCAATTGGTCAAACCCGAAATCTATCACTGCAGCCAATACTTCAGTAGCGTACCCTTGCTTCCAATACGACGAATGTATTTTATACCACACTTCTCCCCTGCTGTGTTTTTTGCTCCACAGTCTAAACCCAAACAATCCAATAAACTGATTTTCAGGAAGTAACTCAATCTTAAAGGTATAGTTTTTAATATCTTTTTGCTGATTTTCTGCTACCCATTGCTCTATTATTTCCTGAGTTTCTTCAATATTTTGAGGAATGCCCAAGGTATTGTATTGATCGGTTTCTGGTAGAGAATGAAGCTCATGAATTGCTTCTAGATCAGCCATACTAATTAATCGCAGTGTAGTTCTTTGTGTTGGTATCTCGACTATGTTCATGTATTAGAATACTAAGTAATTTGAATGAATATATTCTTAAGTTCTACGGCAAACAAAGCATCAGCCCTTATGGGGTTACCTCCTCGTAAATTTGTTTACCAAAACCAACTTTAAAAGGCTTTTTGACATTATCGAACTTAATGGAATAGGGTTGATCTACCTGTAGAAAGTCTAACTGAGGAAATTGCTCTAAATTTAGATGGTTGATTTTATTATCAGATATTCCAAGGTAAATCATATTTGGAAAGTAAATGTTTTCGGGGAGTTTTTCCAGTGAGTTTTTATAAAGTTCTAAACTTTTAAGCTTAGAGAGTATCCCGATATTTTTGGGAACCTCGGTTAATCCGCATTTCCATAAATATAAGTTATGCAAGTTTGGGAGCTGCGCCAAATGATCAATAGCATTCTCAAAATTGAGATTAGGAGCAAACATGATTTTGGCTACCCCAATGTGTTCTTGAGTTTTCACCTTTTCGGGTATTTCTAACAAATGACTGCCATAACACTCAAATACATTCTTGATTTCATCCTTATTACCAGTCATAGCCGAATACACATTGTACATTCCTTTCATAGGTCGATGTGTAAAAAAATTACGCCTATTTAAGTATGCAAACAAAAAATACTCCCCAGCATGGATGTGTTCGTGCTCATAATATTCTTTTTTCTCATGATAACCTTGAATATTCCTATCTTTTGAATTCCAGACAACATTTAATTGCTCCCAAAGAGAGTCACTTGCAAACTGTTTTACCAGTTTTTTCGCAGCATTGCGCACCTTGGTTTCCCAATGAAAGCGAAATATCACAATTAAATAGGTCAAAGTATGAGTATTAATATCCGATGCTTGTATACCAGACAGTGCATTCAACACCACGTCAGAATCATCATTCGATAGCTGTTCAAATAACTCATCAGGTCGCTCTAGCTGGTTAGGTGCCTGTATCACTATAGATTTGTAATTTTTTCTGGCTTCTATTACCTTTTTTGGAGGAATCACAGATTCATCAGAAGGAAAGTTAACTTTATTTGGAAAAAGATCAATGTGGTAAGATTGATAAGGATAAATGTTTATGATATCATATAAATCCTCAGTGGTAATTTTTTTTATTGATTCAAGTATAAAGGAATAGTCATCTTTAACTTCAGTTTCAACAGGTGTGGCATCTCCTGATTCTTCAAAACGTTCACCAGCCATGGATTTAAATGCCCTTTTTAGGTTTCTGCCCTCACAAAGGTTATAACTGTATGCATCTGCGGTATCTGACAATATAAAACTCATACAAGTCCCTTCGGAAACACCATAGGGCTCAGAAGCTAACTCATCATGAAGTAACATTAAAATACCATTTTTAAGAAAGTAGACTTTACATTGAGATTTTTCGCCCCGATAATCACTTTCTTTTATAAGCTTGAATTTGCATCCCAAACGTTTTTCAATGCTATTAACAGTTTTAAACGAATGATCAAGGATAATTCCAGATAAGGTTTGTCCCATTTTTTATAAAATTTATATGCTTGTGGTGTCTAATATTAGGCAAAGCTCATCAGAGGATTATTAGTGTTTTATTTTTTCTTTTTACGCTTCTTACGTTTCCGAGTGTATTTACTAAATATATCAACATACCTGTCATCAAACGTTATCTTGGTGATATTCTCAAACTTTAGCTTAGTAGGTTTTTCATCTAAAAAACCAGCTGCATCAAAGTATAAGATATACACATGTTTGTCGGTAATACGCTTTACCTGACCTATAGTAAAAGAATTGATTTTAGGATTCTCACATTCTACAATCACACTCATTTTTTTCTTTTGAAAAGTCTTAAAAACCGCCTTCCAATCAGTCAGATTTACTTTTGTTTTAAGGCCAATTTTATCCTTTTCTTCCTCCCAACCCATGATCTTATCATAATACTTGTCGTAATGATTGTAACGAATCTCTAATAAATGGTCAACAGGTAAAACGTTAAAACCCAATAATTTAAAATCATCAGATTCCTGCAATACCACAAAATCATCTGAATAACCTACGATGTAGCCACGACTTATTTCTTTCCAGTCTTTAGCCACTTTGCGAGTAATGCGAGCAAATTTTTGATCTTGATGATGTTTCTTTATTTTTTCTTTGATTTTCATGCGCTCATTTTTGAGGTTTCCACAAATTCAGGATTACTCAATCCCCAAATACTCTTTTGCCTTTTCCTTATCAAAATAACTTCTTTTGAAGGGATGCGCTTCAGTATTGAAAACGTAGTCGTTAAAATCAAACACTTTGTTATTTACTGCTGCCAAATAAAAATACTTCAGGGTTTCGGCAAAGAAATAGGTAGCTAAATAATCCTTGGCTTTTTTGGTGCGCACATCTTCTACTGCATGGAAGGCTACTTCGTTGCGGCAACACTTTTTCATATCTCGCCAGTATTTATCAATCATTTGTAAATACTTTTGCTTGCCCGTAATTTCATGAAGATAATAAGCCGATTCTATGATTTCGGGATTTAGTTCTGAATTGGCATATTCTATCGAGTCGGCTTCGTAGAGATAACGAGTCGGTAATAATTCATACTTATTCCAGAGCCAGTCCCAGGTAGCCATGTTTTTTTCGGCGTTTTCAATATCCCCGTGCAGGGCTTGTACTGCTGGAAAAAACGCATCATACAACGACATCGATCGTTTTACGATTTTGCCAGTATGCATATTTACACAGGCATAAAACCTTTTACCTTGATAATCTTCTGCATAGTATTCATTGATTTTACCCAGGCTATACGCCCACATTTTTTGAATTTCGGGATCGGGAAAAAGGAAATTACTTTTAAACATATATTCATAGTAGGAGTCCATCCCTGCTTGCAAATACGACCAGTTGTTGGTCCATTTGCCTGTTTCTACATTGATATAGTCTCCTGGCAAGCCAATTTTTGATTTTCGCTCAAAAACCGCTTTGGAAGCTTTTTTGGCGGCCTGATAATATTTGGGGTCTTTGGCATAATAGCTTAAAATACCAAACTCAAATAAATAGGTAGCAGCTTGAGCTACATTGACCACCTCCCCTTTTCCTTTGCCTTTGTCTCCTGAAGTTTTACCTGTTTTGAGGTTGACCGAATGATAAGGAATACCAGTGGGGGAATTAAAAGCTGGTAATAATCTATTGCCAAAATCTATGGCTTTTTCGAGTATTTTGGGGTTTTGAGAATGGTCATAAATGGCCAGTAAGCCGCCCAAAATCCGAATATTTACTTCAAAAACCTGCACATATACATCTTGGTTCCAGTCTTTAGACAAAGCATATTTTTCTATTTCTTTGGCTTCTTCGGCCAACCCCATCACTGCCAGTGTACTATAGGCATCAAAAGGCGAAATGCCCAATGACTCCTGATACCAATTGTATCCTTTTTTCGAAAGTGGCAACAATACATCATACCCCCAGGCATATTTTTTATAGGCTTTCCAGGCTCTTAATGCTTCGGCCTTTACTTCTTCGGCACTGTATACAGCAAGTGTATCGGTTTTGGCTTGGTTGGTAGTATCCTGCGTGGTTGTTTGTTTTTTGGTAGTAGTATTGCAAGACACCGTGAATATTAACAGAATAAGGTAGATGATCTGAGTTTTCATTCTTTCAAAATTAAGACTTTACCGAAGGGATTTTAGATTGTTTACACATATCGCTTCAGATAGCTAATCTTCCGAAGCTGTATACTTAGCCACCAGCTCAATAGCAAGCTCACTATAAATGTGATCCCAAATTTAAATATAGCATGTATCTTAAATTCTAAAAGGAAAAACTGTGTCCAAATAATGAATGGGTAATGACACAAATAAATCATGTAAGCATTCTCAGTCAATGAATTCCAAATGGGGTGTGTAGTTTTTACCAATGCTTTGAAAACAGTAAGCATTGCCAGACTGGTAAAACAACAAGAAAGCGTATAAATGAAGTAATAGATCATCCAGGCATAGAATGCATCTATCTTTTTTTGGATCACCAGGCTTGTGAGGTAAGGGGTAATCAAAATCAGTAAAACAAAAACAATCAATGCTATGACACTCCATAGTTTCCAGTATTTTACCAACTTAGATTTTGCCGCAAACAGGGTATTGTTGAAGTCTATGCTACCTATGATTACTCCAATCAGAAAATACCCTAAATAGAGTAGTATTCTATTCAATTGAAAGTCAAATGGGCCAATACCTGTCCAGGCACTAGCACCTAGTTGATAGCTCAATGGAATGTACCAAAGCGCAGTTAAAACTATGAGTCCTATGATCAATTGTATAGGGTGTTCTCTCCATTGATTCAATCTTTGGCCAACCTTATTATAAAAACCAGCTAAACCTTTATAGGATAGCGCAAACAATAAATTAAAGACAAACAACAACCAAATAAACCAGGGAGGGCCTACTGGCCAGCCTTGAGTAGTGAAAAAATCAATGATATAATCAGGCAAGTAAAATGTTCCTTTGGATAAATAATATGCAGGCAGGTAAGCGATTAAAGTAAAAAATGTAGCCAGGGTAATAAAAGGGATCAATAACCTTCGGAATCTATCGTTGATAAATTGTTTTGGGCCTTTTCGCTGGATGCTTTTAATCAGAAATAGCCCACCAATCAAAAACATTAAGGACATGAAATAAATATCATTGAAGTTCACGATGATGTCCAAACCAAGCCATCGTTGGGTATCTACTACAGGGTGAGTAGAATTGATGTAAATCTCTTTATCGAAACGGGCAAATGTGGTGTATGCCAGGTTGGCATGATGCCATACCACCAATACTGTAATGAAAGATCGCAAATAGCTTATCCAGAAGGTACTTTCTTTTGTTTGTTTCATGATCTCTAATGACTCTATCAGGTGTTGTGCTTAGTTGGGAGATTTTTAAAAATTTTGTTGTATGAATAGAGTCAAGAGATGGCTCATTGGTTGCAAAATTTGCCCTATTAATTTAAGAAGATATATTCAAAAAAAACATGAGTCATCCATAATTCCTGAAAGGGAGATACCAAGGTGAAGAGTTAGCAAATAAACATTTAATCAACTGAAAAACAAGCGCTTACTTTTTTGTTTCTTCTACTTTTTGCTCCCGGTCAAAAAGTAGCAAAAACCCCGTCGCGGTATTTTGTATCAGCTAAACTTGTGGCATTATGCTGAAAATAATCAAACATTCCACCTCTCGCACAAAATCAGTCGCACAAGCTGGGGGGTCAGTGATCATTTTTTAATCGCTCCACTCTGCAAGTTCTTAACGCCCACAAAATAAGGCGAAATGAAAGATAGTAATGTTCAGGAACTTCTTACAAAGAATTGAATATCAAAACTTTAACCCTTATCTTGTTTAGAAGTTTATTAATAAAAAGTCACCCCAAAAATTCGGGATGACCAATGATTTTTAGAAAAAAGATAATATTTTATTTATTGTTCCAACTCCATAGACTAAAATTGACCGATTTGGAAATAGGAAGATTATTTCTTGTAATGGTTATCATTATTTGCCCTCGATGATGGGCTTCATGGGCAATCATTTGGGTGTAAAATGCCAATGGATGAGGTTTATAACCCGTAATTTTTTCCTCGTCAAATATTGCTTCAAGTGTATTGGCCATTTTGGCTCCAGATAAGTCAAGCGATTTTAGCAGTTGTTCTTTATCTTTTCCATACTTTTTGTCAATCTTCAGGTCTTCTTTTTCACCTACTTTACCAATCCAAAATGAGCGAATATTGTTGATATGAATAAATTGTTCACCAATACTTCTACCTTTTCCTTCTAGCTTTACGGAAAGCCATTCAGGCTCAATATTTTCGAGCAAATAAAGCGTGACTTTAGTATTTAAGTACCAGGAGTCGAGTAAATCTTTTTTAAAGTCCATTTTGAATCAACTCTCTTTGAAAAAGCCGGTAATTTGTTTCAATTTGTTGCCTTCAAACCTCGCAAAGTCAACTCCATTCACTACTATTTTCTGGGTTGAATCCACCATACTCCAATTTGCCATGATGCGATCATGATGTACATTAAAATCAGTAATTTCAAATGAAGCTCCTATAAATTGGTTTTGGAACTCTTGCATATAGTGAGATAATTGCTCAAATCCGATGAGTTCGATATTGGGATCTTTGTATTCAAAATCATTTGACATAATCGTACTCAATTGACTCACTCTTTTATTAGCGTCCTGTTCGCTCCAGCAGCTTCTGTAGACTTCCCAGATTTCATTAATTTGTTGCATGTTATTTGATTTTTAAGGTGTTAAGAAAAAGAACCATGGGTTCATGGGTAGATAATTTGAGGCTTTTTGATCTCGTTAAAAAGCCAAAAAACGTTGTATGAATAATCTCAGATAGCTGTTTTGCGGATAAGTTATCGTCAAAATCGCCATCGTTTTGGGCTTGCTTTACAGTTGGCTCAATCACTTTGATGAATCGCTTGAATTGCTCATCAGAGAGTTTTGATACATTTTCATTCAGCGTGCTCATTTCCGACATCATATTATTGACAAAGCAGCCCTTGAAACCATTTTGTAACTGGCTCTCGAGCATGTCTTTATACAAGTTTACCAACTTATCAAATGCGCTGAATGTGTCATTGGCTAATTGGGTTTGTAAATGGGATTCAATCAAATCACCATAAGATTTTAAGGTAGTGAGTAAAAACTGTTCCTTGCTTTTAAAGGCATTATAAAATGCCCCCTTGGTCATACCTGTTTCTCGACAGATTTTATCCACTCCCAAACTATGAAACCCCTCATTCCAGAAGAGCTCCATCCCCTTTGCTATCACTATTTCTTTATTGTGTCGGTGGTTCATAAGGCAAATATATTTAAACAGACCGTTCTGTACAAATCGAAATAAAAAAATTATCCAACAATTTCACCAAAAGAAAAGCCTGACAAATTATTATCAGGCTTCGTTTTTAGAGTAATAAGCAAGTACCAAATATGCTTAAATGGTTTTGGTTTTGTTATTATATGGTTGTGCGACGCATCACGGAACCATTTAGCCACTCAACAATAATATATAGATAATTTTGTCCGATTACTTACTTAGATCGTAAACGCTCCCACTGCTTTTTCACAACCTTCCCAGTTGATTCGCAGGTTTGACTCATCTAGTAAAAGTTCTTCAGGAGTTAATAATTCAGGGAAGCCTTTCCACCCTTGACCAGAAGGGCCATAAAAATCACCAGATTTTGAGTTGGGGTCCATGGTTGCTCTTATGATCCCAGTGGCACCATCTTCAGCCGATTGGGCCATGTTCATAAATTCGGCATTGCCATCCATTCCTCCATCGGCGGCGGTAGTCACCTGAAGTTTGGTTTTGGCCAAGCCTGGATGTGCCAATAAGGGCAATACATTAGTAATATTGGCTGCCTCAAGTCTCTGCTTGAGTCCATAAGTAAAGGCGCAATTGGCCAGTTTGGTTTGGTGATAACGCTCCCAACGTGGGCCACGGAAACTCAGGTTGTCGGCTTCGGTACCATCACCGCCTAAATCGCCGCCTTTTTTCTCAAAATAATCGCTTGCCAAGGGACCACCTAGTCGGGCCATAGAGGTATGATTTACGATGCGGGCCTGCGTACTTTTCTGAAGCAATGGAAATAACTCTTTGGTAATCAGGAAGTGAGAAATCACATTGGTTTGCATTTGCACGTCATAACCATCACCAGTTGCCTGGTCTTTGAGGGCCATTACTCCAGCATTGTTTACCAACACATCTATTACATCGTATTTGGCTTTGATGGATTCGGCAGCGTTGCGTACACTTTCAAAATTTTGCAAGTCGCAGGTCACTGCTTCAAATTTTCCATTGGGCACTTCGGCTTGTAGTTGTTCAAGAGCCTCTTTAGAGCGTGTACTTTCCCGATTAAGCAGCAATACAGTGGCGCCTTTTTTGGCTACTTCTCGAGCACATACAAACCCAGTACCACTAGTAGTACCTGTAATGGCTACTACTTTGTTGGTCATATCCTGGGCGTGGTCAGTGAGTATTTTGTCAAGGTGTAAGGTTACAATTTGATTGGTCATATTTCTTGTTTAAAGAGTTGATTAAAGACAGTTCAAATATTCCTATTAAAATACAAATCTCTCTACACAAATTCCTGATTGACCAACACAAATTTTGGAAGTTTTTGATTGAAGATACTTCGGTAAAAAGGAACTACAAGCATTTGCTCACTCCGCAAATACCTCATAATGCATCACCTTTTCTTCAAACTCCAATAGGTAATCTTTGTCTTGGGGATAATACTTTGCCTTTTCATAGTCGTCTCCTGCAAAGTTTTTTATCACTGCCAGGTTTTCCCAGTAGGTAATCAAGTTGAAATGAGCCACATCGTCCTCAATTCTGCGTAAGAAACTCAATTTTATAAAGCCTTCTGTTTTTTTATAATCAGGTATGGCTATCGATTTCATAAAATTGGTGTATTCATCATAATGCTCAACTTTGGTAGTTCCATGCCAAATTCTTGCAATCATATGCCTGTTTTTTAGTGTTCGTTGCCTGCATAAATCCACATAGGTTCCGTTTCGCCAGCTCGCTCGAATCCTACCTTTTCATAAAACTCGATGGCTTTGCCATCCGCAGTCAACATCTGCATATGAAAGTTGCCATATTTTTCCTGCATTTTGGCCATCATCATTTGCCCTATGCCTTTGCCTTGATACTCGGGATGCACCAACATATGTGGATAATACACTACTAAGTGGCCATCGGAAATGGCATTGCCAATACCTACCAATTTTTCACCTTCCCAAGCCGATACCAAAGCATGCGAGTTCATGAGCCCCTGGAATAGTTCAGTGGGTTTATTGGCTGAACTCCATTCATTGAGTCGGTACAATTCCAATATTTGCTCAAGCAATATGTCTCGGGTTTCTTTAATCTGTATGTTCATTTTTTTCCTGTTTTTTTCATTTTTTGATAGTGTCTTCGTGCTTTTATTTCATTTCCGCAAGTTTTCATATTGCACCACTTTCTTTGGTTGCCTTTGCTGGTATCTAAAAACAACCATCCACAATTACCACATTCTTTGATACGTCCTATGTTTTCAAGGGTTATTAATAGTCGGTTTGACTTATTGATGTAATCAACTAAGCTTTCAATGCGAAATGCTTGTCAGCAGGAATTAACTGGTACTTTATGGCCTCTTCTCTTGAAAAAAATATGGTTAAATGATTTGCCCAAAAGGATGTCATTTTACCCTCATAAATTTCAACGGTGGCAATCCATATTTTATGGTGGTGCTCAAACTGTACTTCCCAAACAGTGGGTAAAAAATTGGTATCTGAGCTATTACATTCATCCCAGTAAATATGGATAGAAACAATTCGTTGATTGATCAAACTCGTCCAATTTTGATGACTCGATGCATTGATAATCTTAATTCCTTCACGAGGATTCAATTGGCTCACTTTTTCAAGGCCTAATCCATAAGCATAAAATTCGTTGTCCCACTTTATTTGTACCAATTCCTGATTATCCAATTGTAATATTATGTTCAAATCAAGCGAGTGACATTCATTTGATTCCTCCCAATGCCCTTGACCATCTTGATAATCCAGCTCTTCATAAAAAACCTCTGTAACCCTACGGCTTAAAAGAAAGTCTTGAATCTGTTGATAATATATTTGCTCTTGTTTGTGCATAATCGCAAAATTTTCGGTATTATATTTCCTTTATTTATAGCAATCAAACTCAGGCTATTGATACGCTTATCAGAATATCATCGGTTGTGATGTTATTTTGAAGTGAATTATAAAAATTGATGGCGTTTTGGTTGGTGCTTGTTACTGGAATCAAGATTTTAGAGGCTCCTTCTTGCCGAGCATATTCCTTCAAACGATTTATAAGTAAGGTTCCCAAGCCTTGACGACGCCAGTCTTGTTGAACCTCGATTTCGTAGAGTAAAATTTTTGCAATGTCGTCTTTGTACATTCTCAAAACATAAGCAGTAAGTCCACCTACCAAGGTTCCATCTTGAAAGGCGGCAATCATATAGAAACTCGAATCTGAAAGCAATTCCAGTAACCTTTCTTTGGAGGCATAGGTTGGGGGCCCCATATCCTCTTCTGTTTGAAATAGATGGATCAATTTCCTCGCAAGTTCTAAATCACTGATTTGTAACCTTTTAATGCCTACCATAGGCCTGTTTACTTTTATTTATCCATTCCCAAATTTTATCTTGGCCTTCATAATTAGAGATGATCTTTTCCACCCCAGCCTTGCGCAATTTTTGATTTCGTTTAGCATCAACTCCAATAAAATCAATACCTAGTTCCTGAGTGGCTTTCAAATCCCACAATCCATCGCCAAAGTATAATATAGTCTCAAATGCAGAATGTTTTAGTTTTCCTTCTTCAACTACAGATGCCATAATTTTGCTCCGCTTGAAATGATCATTGGATGACTTAAAAATAAAGTCGTTTAAGTGAAGTCCTATTGCATTACATTTTAGCACCGCAGTTTCTCTCCATCCACCAGTGGCAAAACCAACTTCTACATCAGGCATTGCCGCTAATTGCTGAATAAACGACAAAGCTTGTTCGATTTCGGTAAATTCATCAACCCTTTGTTTGAGTAAATTATAAAAATGGGTTTTGATGTTATTTATTTCAGTTTGAGCAGGAAGTCGGTTCAGCCATTTTTCAAAGATTTCGTTGGTCAAGCCCCAGTCGGTTACATGGGTAAACTCGTTCCAGTCTACCTTTGCTAAATCAATGTTATAAAGCTCTGCAAAGGTTTGAATAAAACATTCATCATCGGTTTTTACGGAATTGATAATGGTGCCATCTATATCAAATATAATCAACTTCATGGGGAGAGGGTTATGTATGTATCTTAAACGTCTTTGGCTTTATTCAATAGATTCAAATGGATGTCCCTTGGTTTTCATAATGCCTATATGAAAATCGCATTTATTTTTTATCAATTCATAATTTTCGGAAAAATAAAGTTCAAACAAGTCCTTGGTATCACAACTGATCCCCAATACAAAACCAGTAGGAAACTTTTTCAGGCAAACTGCGGATTCGCTTTGCTCGTTTTCTTCTTTGACCATTACTGGAAACTCTTCTGCACCAATGGCTAATTTGTGGGCTTCTGCTGGGGTAATCTTTTCTATCATCTATAAGTCAATTTGAGCGTAAATTTCGATATATTTTACTCACTTCCTTCTAGATCAAGGCTATATTTTCACGATTATGTATATAAACAAAAGCTTTTATGAGGAAAGGCCTGATAAAAGCTTTATTATAGAAATCATCTCGACTTCATAACTTAAAAATTAAATAAGGTCACTTGGCTCAATCTTGTCAAGATACTTGAAGTCTTTCCAAAATTATTTACCAAAACTTCCACAAAGGTTCTCGCCGAAACTTATCCCTGACTTCCTGAAGGTAGGCATTCATAATTCGGGGCTTTTTACCTAAAATACGTTCTATATTTGGTTCTCGTGGTTCGGGCACTTGCTTGGCTAAATTATCCAATTCCATGACATGTTTTGCCAACCACTCAGGAACTTTGGCTTTCTTCACCAAATTATTTAGCTGTTGATTTGGGCTCACATTTATATAGGCGATCTTATTTTGAGTAGCCTTAGATAAGCGCTGGGCCATATCGTAGTGATTAATAGCCTCTGGGCCAGTAAGCGTTAAATATTTAAAAGGCAAGCTTTCGGCACTCAACAAATATTTTGCGGCTACTTCGGCTACATCTCTCGCATCTATGTAGTTTCTGGGTGCTTTGTCCATTGATCCAAAAAACTTCCCAAACTTTCTGATCGTAAAAGTATTTCTTTCCCAGTTTTGCATAAAGGCATAAGGTCTAAGGCAGCAAAACTCTATCCCTGATTTTTCCAGGTATTGCTCAATTTCTCTATGCCAGGCAGATACTTCTACCAAATTATGAGGCTTGATGTCAGGAGCCGATAACTTCACAATGCGTTTTACTCCAGTCTTTTTCGCAGCATCAATTACGTTTTTTTCATATGCTACTTGTTTAGGATGGGTTGCTGTAAGTAAGAAAACACAATCGGAAAAAGCACAGGCACTTTCTACCTCTTCTGGGTTTTGCAGATTTGCGCTCACATAAGATACTTTTTGGTTATTCTTGCCTGTATTCAACCAGTTCTTGGGATTACGGCTTACTCCTCTCACTACACAATCATAGTTGCTTAAGGTACTCATTACATATTGCCCTACCGTGCCTGTATATCCAAATACTACTATTGTTTTCATGTCTTTATATGTTTTTCAAATGATTATCAACTTTGCCAATACGATTTGTTAAGGCCACGATTGCTCCCCCAATAAACGCAGAGGGTATGATGTCAAACTTGTAGGCCTGCATATTAAAAAGCAGCACATAAAATAAAGCCAATACTGACATACCCATCCCCATCATGAAAGCTAATAAGAACCGATTAATGAGTAATACTTGCTGTTTCTGAAATTGCCAAAGTAATACAAAGCTTATAATGGTGGCGATCAACGAAGGTAAAGCAATGGTAGAATAGCTGGCTTTCATCAACACTGGGTTATTTAAAAAGTAACCAGGAAGCCCTGACATAATAAATGGCCCAAAGTAAGATGGAATGGCAGCCTTCAAAAAGGCCGATTGATTAAAACTTGATATTTTTGGATTCATGATTCTTAAAAAGGTTTTAAGCCATTTTGTAATTGTCGAAGCGGGTTAAATTTTATCCCAAAGGTGACCATTGGTTGGGTAAACCCGGGTTCTAATGCTACAATCTTTTCATTGTGCCGATCTCTGATTTCATAGTTGTCCAGCAGGACTCCGCCTACTCTAAGCATGGCACCCCAAGCAGGTGTAAACCAGAAATTATACTCTAATGCGGGAGAAAGCGTGGTAAAGTTGACAGAGTAAACCTGGGTGTTTCTTACTCTGATACTAGAAGCGTCGGAACTGGTAAAACCTGCCAGATCATTGAAATCGGCTAATAATTTTAAGCTGTGCTTTTGGTTAAAGTCGTATTTGACGTAGGTATTGGGAAAACCAACTACAAATGACCATTTCTTATTTAATCGTGAACGAATGTTGGTAACAGGTACAATTTGCTCGCTTCCGTTGATGGTAAAATACCCCAGCCCAACCGCTACTTGAAGGTAGCCACCTCTTTTTCTAAAAAAGGTTCTCTCTATGAAGAAATTACCGTTTACCCGTACATTTTCAGTTTGGGAGCTTTCTTTTAGGTTTGATAACAAGAAAGGGGTTACCGAAGCATTCAAAGACCATTTATTAGAAAGTTTATAGCTGGCAAATAAGCTATAATTGATATTGAAAAAAGTTTCGATCTCGTCTAACTTCTGTACCGATTGTAAGTCACTGTTTTGAATATCATAGCTAAACTGATGATAATCAAAGCCAATGGTATTAAATAGAGAAAGCCTTTTGAGCCTGATAGGGGGCGCGTTTAAGCGGGCACTCACCTTCTGATAGTTAAAGTTCTCTTCAATTGCATTGGGTGCAGTATAATGAACATAAAATACATCCTTGTCCAGCACATTTACTTCTCCAAGAACTTGTGCATGGGCTTTAAAATAAAGGCATAGCAATGCCAGGCAAATAACGATTTGCTTCATTTTTTTACGAATTTTATTTATAGTGAATAAAAGGGTAAGAACCGTAGTTTTTCTCGCTTGGCGCTGGAGCGAAGACTTACCCTGTCTTTGTATATTGAAGCGGTACCGACTTCTTTAATTTGATACAAAGATGTAAGGAGGAAAGGAATAATAAATTGCCATTTGGCAAGAACGAAGATTAAGTGTTTATTTAAGTACTTTGTAAACTAAGTTTTTTTACGTTTCTATGACTACACCAAAATTTGTCAAATACCCACATTTTGCTTGGTCTTACCGAAGGGAGACCTAGCAATGCCTTCTTTGGTCTCGCTGCACTAAGACCAAAGACCTGAGTGTTCTTTTGAAAACATCAGCTTATTTAGTTTACAGTGTAATAAGTATCTTCTACCGTATATTTTTTCTGATTCTACTTAGGGATGTAGGGGTAATTCCCAGATAAGAAGCTAATTGTTTGAGAGGAATCTTGTTAACGGCATCTGATTTACGCAATAGATTTAAATACCTGGACTCAGCATCCATGGCTTGAAAGGTCATGAGCGTATCTACTACATTAAGAAAAGCATCTTCGATAATCAATCGCCCAAACTTTTGCCATTGTGGGTATTGATCAAAAAGCTCATACATTTTTTTAGCAGGAATTGTAAGAATTGTGGTATCATCAAGCGCCAGGATTTTACCCTTTGCAGGTTGTTCATTTTTTAACGACTCTAAATCTGAAAAAAAATTGTTCTCGAATATTATCCAAGAAGTTATCTCTTTACTTTCGGTTTCCACTACAATTCTTACCCCTCCAGTGGCTATAAAGTAGTAGTCTTTGACATACTGCCCTACTCGAATGACTTCTTGATCTCTGGTAAAGTTTTTTCCCCTAAAAAGGGAAACAATTGCTGGCAGAAGCTCCTGATCAATGTCTATTTTGGATTTGATATATTCTTCGAGAATCTGCATAGGGTGTTATGTTTTAGCGAGTAGTTTTATAAAAATATAAAATCAAGTCATCCATTTTCTCCTCAACCTTTAAACTGATCCATAATCCGTTTATTAACAATCATTGACAACATCCCTCCCAGTGAATAGGTAAAGGCTATTCCGATAAAAATTCCCCGTATTCCGTCCAATGCTTTGCCCAGGTAAATTGCAGGTAAACCTAGCACTAACATTTGTATCACGATGATCACTGAGGCCTGAAGTGGCTTGTTGATGGTATTGAGGTTGCTATTGATGATACTGAGAATGCCTTGCAAGCCAAACCCTGCAGGAACAATCCATAAAAAGAGTTGTACTGTGGCGATTACTTCTTCGTGACTGTTGAATATAGAAGCAATAGAACGAGCACCTAATACCAAAAGCCCCCAGGCGATCAACCCCCATATAATCGCAAACCTATTACTCAATTTCACCGATTCACGCACCCTATCTAGTCTTCCTTTACCCAGGTTTTGGCCTACAAACGGGCCAATACACGCCGCCAGGGCAAATATGACACTATTGGCCAAAAACTCAATGCGGCTACCAACTCCATAAGCAGCTACGGCAAATTCGCCATAACTAGCCAGCATTGCTGTGATCACTCCCGTGGCAATGGGCACCACCAACCTGGCCAATCCTGAGGGCAATGCGATGTACAAGATGCTTTTCCAGCATCCAACAATTACTTCTCTGGAGGGTATCTCGAAGGTGATGAGCTTGTCTCGTTTAATGAGGATATAAAATGAAAAGACCATCGTTAGCCCTCGGGAAATAGCAGTAGCAATTGCGGCTCCTCTAAGGCCCATCGCCGGAACCCCAAAATGACCAAAAATAAGAATGGGATCAAGTACTGCGTTAACCACTACCGCAAATAGCATAATGTAGGTGGGGGTTTGGGTATCGCCCGTGGCACGTATGGCGCTGTTGCCTACAAAAGGTACCGACACAAAAAACAAAGCAATGAACCAGATTTGGAGGTATTCCTTGGCCATGGCTGCAGTTTCTCCATCGGCTCCTAATATTTTAAGTACCTGGCCAATGGTTATTAATCCAATAATTACAAAAGTCCCGGTGAGCAATAAGGTAAGTATAATACTGTCGGTGGTTTCGCGTGCCGCCTTCTTTCGGTCGTTTCGTCCAATAGATTTAGCAATAAGCGCTGTTGCTCCCATGCCCAGCCCTTGTATGATACTAAAAATGATCAAAATGATGGGAAAGGTAAAAGTAAGGGCTGCCAGTTCTTTTTCTCCTAATTTACCCACAAAATAGGTATCTATCAGGTTAAAGGCTACCATACTAATGATGCCCAGCATCATAGGCAGGGATAATCGAACAAGGTTTTGGGGAATGCTACCCGTAGTAAGATCTCTTTTGCTCATGGGGTGTCAAGAATGAATAAAGCGTTTCTTCAAATAAAATTACCAAAGTTGAAACAGGGCTGGTCTTTGAAAACCTAAGTTATGATTTTTTTTGGATAGAGGAAGTCAGTCTCTATTATTAGACTTGTCTAGGCCTCTACTTCAACAAATTGGCCACTACAATTTCCGACAGGTCAGTTTTGATTTCATAATAAATTTTGAAAGCACCATCTACCCGATCGGCATCGGTAATGTTGGGGAATCGCTCGTAGCTGGTACCTGTACCTGGAGGCCATGCTGCAGATGAGATCTCAAAAGCTACGTTGCCATCATTAAAACCTATTTGGGTAATATTCAAGGTGTTGGTGTTTCCATTGGTGAGGCGAGCTGCCATAAAAGTGCCTTTTTTGATATTTCCATTGGCTGGATCAATCAAGGCAATGACAGATGCCTTGGGGCCTCCTCCACTTCCGTAGCTATTCATAAATACGCCCGAGAATGCGTCGGTATCTACTTGTTTTTTGGTAATGTAGCCAGCATCATTACTACCTCCATCTACTGTAAATACTACCCAGGGGTTATCGTTGCTATCTATTGTCAATAATACGCTTCGACCATCTACCCCAGTATTTTCGTGAGTCACTTTCCAAATTTGGTTGCCCTGACTGTCCTTTTTGATAACAAAAGGATTTTGGTTGTTGCCTGAGGCTTGATCAAAACCTACGGAGTATTGGTTACCTTGACTATCAGTGGCTTCGGTGACAGCACTCAATTGGGCATTGGCCGGAATTCCAGTATTCGTATCTGGTGTGGGTTCGTCGCTGCTTTTGGAGCAAGACCACAAACTCAATAAGATAAGGAAAGCAAGAAAATAGCGCTTGGATAATTTCATCATTGATAAACTATGGTTTTGTATAAGAGTTTGAATTAATTATTATGACTCAGAGTCATTTTAATAAACCCTAATTTACAAATAAGTGTTTACGTTTTTGTGCTTACCTTTCCTACCAAAATAAGCTCTAAAACTATAAAGCCATGAAAAAAATAGCAATTGCTACCTGTGCAAGAATACCCGAATTGATCCCTGCTGAACAAGCTGTTGTAAAAGAATTAGAAAATAAAGGTTTTGCTGCTCAACCCGTAATTTGGACAGATACCTCTATAGATTGGCAGCAATACGATTTGGTAATTATTCGTAGTGTGTGGGATTATTTCAAAAAATATGAGGCTTTTATTGAGTGGTTAGACCAGTTGCAAAATCTCGGAATAAAAGTGTGCAACGCAGTCGAGGTTATGAAAGCAAACAGTCATAAGTTTTATCTGGAACATTTGGCAGCACAAGGTATCGCCATTGTGCCTACGGTATTTGTCAAACAAAACAGTACAGTATCTATCACCGAAATGCTCAGCCAACAAAACTGGCAACAGGGTATCATTAAACCTGCCGTATCGGCCAGCGCTTATAAAACCTACAAATTAGACCAAAAAGAAGCCAGTGATTATCAATCTAAACTGGAAGACCTTGTACAGGAAACAGATGTATTAGTGCAAGCATTTTTACCCCAAATCCAAACAGAAGGAGAGTGGTCTTTGATGTTTTTTGGAGGCAAGTATAGTCATTCGGTGAGAAAGGTTCCTAAAAACCACGAGTTTAGGGTGCAGTCTGAATTTGGTGGTCAAGCGTTGGCCGAAACTCCTCCTACTTTTGTTCTAAATCAGGCACAAAAGATTGTAGATATTTATGGAGAGGAATTGCTATATGCCCGAGTAGATGGTGTAGTGGTAGAAGGAAATTTTTTGTTGATGGAGCTCGAGCTGATTGAACCTGAATTGTTTTTGGACCGTGATTCGGAGGCTACCAATCGCTTTGTTACAGCCATCACCAATGCCTTGTAGAGGTTCGTCTTTTTACAATTATTTGGTTATCCAATCTTTTAGATTTGCATAAAGGAACAAGTTTTTACCCCTACAGCAGGGTCTTACCGAAGGTCAATGTCATTAAGTTAAGAACTGTTGCAGCCAAAATGAATATCGATCAACGAATATTGAATAACGAAGGAAACCAAACTTTGAATGGTGGATTTTGGGGCTTCAGCCTCATTCTTAAATCGTTGATCAGTGTTCTGTTAATCAACATTCTTTTACTAACTCAATGACATTGTACCACAAAGGTGTGAAGTATTAATTGGCTCTTCTTGATTATAAATCCAGAAGTGGATTTGTGAATTATAAATTCACTACAGAAAGAGTTCAGATTACAAATCTGAACAAGCATTAATTTGTAAAAAACTACTCTCTTGTGAAAAAAATTAATCCATGGTGCAACCTTTGCCACGCTTGGTGGTGTCTCACAAGAAAATTAACCATATACCCTTTTAAAAACTAAACTATATGAAAGAAACTAAATACTTGTGGTGGGGTAGTTTGCTTACCTTGATTATGTTGATTGGCTATAGTTTCTCTAGCCAGGCACAAGACAAAAAATATCCTTTTGTAGATACTACCTATGCCGATATTGATCGTCTGGAAGTAAATGGGCGGTTTTGTCGAGTAAAAATAGAAACCGTTGATAATGGCTCGCAAGTAAAAATGGAAGGCAAAATTCGCGGCTTGAATCGTAAAAGCCGCTTTGAGATTATGCACGAAAAAATCGGCAAGACGCTACGTGTGTGGATAGATGACCTTTCTGAAAACTCGGCCACCTTTGCTACCAAAAGCTATTTACACTTTAAGGTTCCTGCAACGATAGAGTTAGACATAAAAAATACCTCAGGTGGTATATTTGCTTCTAAGCTTAAGGGAATGGAACATCGCTTAAGAACTACCTCAGGAATGATTAACTTACAAGATGTTGAAGCCAAAAAAATCATTGCTAAGACTACCTCAGGAGGCATTCGCTTGCAAAACGTAACCGCGGCAGTAGGTGCTCGTGCTACTTCGGGAATGGTAAAAGCTGTAAACGTAAAAGGTGATTTGAGCATTCGTACTTCAGCGGGTGGTATTCGTCTCAAAAATGTAGAAGGAGGCCTTCAGCTCAAAACCAGTGCTGCGGCCATTATTGGAGAACAAGTATTATTGACCCGTAATTCTACCTTTAGAACTTCGGCAGGCAAAATTAGAATGAAGTTTACTAATGATATCAAAAAATTAAACTTTGACCTCAAAGCAAGCGCTGCTAAGCTTTGGATTGGTGAAGAACGTTATCGCAAGAGAGTAATCTTGAGAAACGGCCAAAATATTATGGTAAAAGGGGTGAGCAATGCTGGAAGCCAACGTTACGAATCTTTTACAGGGAAATAAATCCTCAAAAATACATATATTCGCTTTTTTATATTTAAGGAAATCGTCGTACCATATAACACGAAAATTATGAATAAAATCAAATACTTACTGTGGGCCATTACACTGGTGTTTTGCTTCTTGACTTTCTATAGTTTTTCTGCGCAAGCCCAAAACATTATGGCTCAGGTAGACACCAGCTACACAGGCATTAAAAACCTGGAAGTAAGAGCCCGTTTTTGCCGAGTAGAAGTGGGAGCAGTAAGCAATACTGACAAAGTAGAGTTTTTTGGTGAAATTACTGGGAACCAAGGAGTAGGAAAATATAAGTTTATGCACCAAAAGGAGGGCAATACCCTTAAGGTTTGGCTAGAGGGCAAGTCTTCTTTTAGCATTGGCATTAACATTATTAACCGTAGCCGTTTGATGTTTAAGATTCCTCGAGGAGTAAATGTGGTAGTAGAAAATGGCTCAGGCAGTGTACGTGGCTATGGTCTCAATGGCTCTATTACTCATTTGTCGGCTGGCTCGGGTAGTGTAAAAGCCGAAAATATCAATTCGCCTAAGGTATACATGAAAACAGGCTCAGGTAGCATGTCAGGAGAGAATATTGGAGGCCAGGATGTTGAATTTAAAACCGGATCGGGAGGCCTAAAGATCGAAAATGTTAGTGGCAAAACCGTGACAGCACGCACCAGTTCAGGAAGCCAACGTTGGGCCAATGTAAACGGTGAATTTGCTACTCAAGCAGGTTCAGGAGGGATCAAAATAGATGGTATTAAAGGAAATTTAAACGTAAGAACTGGTTCGGGCACCATTAGAGTGGCCAATGTAAAAGGCAATGTAAAAGCCAAGGCAGGTTCAGGAGGTATTCGTCTCAATAATATTCAAGGAATGCTTAGCCTTACTACTCGTTCGGGAGGCATCTCAGGTGATGGGGTGTTGCTCACCGGAAACTCAGATTTCCAGAGTGGCTCGGGAGGTATAAGAATGAAACTGAAAAATGACTTGAAAAAGCTGGATTTTGACCTCAAAGCTGGTTCTGGCGGCTTGCGAGTGGGTGGCGAACGCTCAGGTAAAAGATTGGTGCTTAGAAATGGTAATGGAATTTTGATTACTGGTACCAGTCGCTCAGGAAGCCAACGCTATGTGTCTTTTGAAGGAAGAGATTAATTTTTATTCAAAAGATTTAAGCATTTTTATTCACCAAAACGGTAAATTGCTCCTCGAGTAATTTACCGTTTTTTTGTATATTCAGGATGCAACATTTTTGTATATGGGTAGTCTATTATATAACCCATATACCATAGAAAAGAAAAATTATGATCATTAAACCCGTAACTCATTTTTTAAGTATACTGCTGCTCCTATTTAGTTTCAATGTTTCTGCTCAAAACATCATTGCCCGAATAGATACTGGCTACGCCAACATCAAACAAATTGAAGTAAACGCAGGCTTTTGTCGAGTAGAGATTGGTGCCATTAGTGAAAATGGCCGTGTGGAGTTTTTCGGTGAAATTAGTAGTGAAAAAAAGCCTAAAGTAAATCATCACTCTCCTTATCAATTTAAGCATCAGGTGTACGGCAATACGCTCAAGGTTTGGCTACAAGGCCGACATAGAGGGTCTGGTTTCAGTGAAAGCCGCCTTATGTTTAAAGTTCCTCCCCAAACCAACATCAGAGTACGCAACAATTCCGGAAGTATTTATGCATTTGGGTTGAGTGGAGATTACGCAAAGTTGGAAACACGTAGCGGATCTATCAAAGCTCAATACATCAATGCCAAAATTGCTCAGTTCAGAAGCTTTTCGGGCTATATAAAGGTAGAAAACCTCAATAGTCAGGAAGTAAGTTTTAACTCCCACTCAGGGTCTTTTCGGTTAACTGATGCCAAAGCTGGCCACATACAAGCCAAAAACCATCAAGGTTCGCAACGCTGGATCAATGTCAGGGCTCAGATAGAAGCCTCCTGTCATCAATCTACCATCCGGGTAATTGGTGGTAAAGGAAAAGTAATGCTCAACAGTCATCAAGGTACTTTGCGGGTATACGATTATGTAGGTGAGGTTTATGCTCGTAATTATTCTGGTTCTATTCGCTTAAAAAATGTACATGGCAGGATGGATCTCCAGGCCAACTCTGGAAGCATTATCGGAGAAGGCGTGTTGCTGATGAATCAATCAAGGTTGCAAAGTTCATCGGGCTATATCAAAATGAAACTCAAAAACGAACTCAACAAACTCGATTACGATTTAAGATCCAGTTCAGGGAGTGTAAAAATTGGGGATGATCGCTACGGCAAAAAATATGTTGTGAGAAATGGCAACAAAACCCTGGTGAGAGCCAACAGCAGTAGCGGTAATATGTTTTTTGGAAAGTATGACGAGGAGAAGTAAATAATTCAGTCAATGGTCCTCAGTCCAATGTTTTTAATGCACAACTCTTTATATTAAAAAAGAAAAACCACTCTTTGATCTTGTGTCAGAGAGTGGTTTTTTAATTCTAATCAATGAAAATTAATCATTCATTGATCATTATTTATGGTTGTTTTACATCCAAAATCTTATCGATACGAGCCAAGATATCCTGATAGTGATATTTGCTCATAGTATCTGGGGTAATGGTAGCGGCTCTTTTTGCCAATCGTTTGATTTGATTTAACTCACCTCGGGCAATTGGACGAATGTCTGATTGACTTACATCAATTCGGCTAAAACCAGAGAAGCTTAAAACACGACGGTTTCTTGGTACAGGCTGCTCTTTAGTCATCAAGCGCTCTAATTGCTCAATGTAAGCACGCTGCAAGTTACGACGGTAAGTATCTACCTTTTGTCCGGTTCTGGCTTCTGACCAAATACCATTACGCAAATCGGTAAACAACTCCATCACTTTATAAGCTTTGTTTCCGTTCAAGGCTTCGTTTTCAATCAAACGAGCCAAACGGCTGAAATCCATTACCTGATTTAATACTCTGCCTTGGGCCGAACGAATACGATTTACCATACCATCCGCTTCAATTTTACCCAAAATATCTTTGCGAATCATCCACTTGGGTGTTTTCAAAGCCTGGTCAATTAAAAACTTCATCGCTTTTTTCTGATGAGCTTTAGGTACGTGAGTATATATATCTCCCTTTTCGTCAGCCGTTTTGTAATATTCGTATACACCACCAATGTTGGATGATACATGCCCCATATAACGAGACCACTGACCTAATATATTACGATACAACTCAGAAAGATTTCCATAATCATCTCCCTTTTCGTAAGACCATTTGGTGAGGTTGTTCATGATACGCTTCAAGTTAGCAATACCATAGTTACTCGCTTTTACTGCATCGTCTCCTAAATCTTCAGTTTGTGAAGATGGATCACGTGGGTTGAACATTTGACGACCAAAACGGTATATTTTGTTCCCCGCTTTCTCAGTAATCCATTTGTCCAAAATAGCTTTTTCCTCTTCTGCGTTCTTGTCCAAAATAGGGCGATATCCCCAACGAATAGAGTGCTTGTCGTAAAGACCAATACCTGGCATCAACGAAACGCCTTTATCGCCTGGTTGAGCCACATAGTTGAAACGGGCATAATCCATAATAGAAGGTGCTGTACCCATTTTTTTGGTAAAAGTAGCAGAACGTAATGAATCTACTGGATAAGCTGAGCTAGAACCCATATTATGAGGCAAACCTAAGGTGTGACCTACTTCGTGGGCAGATACAAAACGAATCAATTGCCCCATTACCTCATCGGTAAACTTAGGCTTTTGAGCAGCAGGGTTGATCGCAGCCGTTTGTACAAAATACCAGTTGCGTAATAACTTCATCACGTTGTGGTACCAAATGATATCACTTTCTAAGATTTCACCCGTACGAGGGTCGTGTACGTGAGGGCCTTGAGCATTTTGAATAGGGGTAGTAATGTAGCGAATTACAGAGTAGCGTACATCTTCGGGGCTAAACTCTGGATCTTGTTCCTTAGTAGGAGCATCTTTGGCAATGATGGCATTTTTGAAACCAGCCACTTCAAAGGCTTTGTTCCAGTCTTCAACTCCCATTTTCAAATACTTACGCCATTTCACTGGTGTACCAGCCCCAATGTAGTATACAATTGGCTTTACTGGTTCTACCAACTCTCCTCTTTTGAAAGCCTCAGGGTCTTTAGGCTCCAATCTCCAGCGAGTAATCAACTGGCGAGGCTTGGCTTCGTGAATGTCTTTGTCATACAAGGTTTGTCTTACTGAGAAATATCCTACTCTACGGTCAAAATGACGAGGTTTCATTGGATTCTCAGGCAACAAAATCATTGACTGATTCATTTCCAACGACAAAGCACCCGTTACGGCATTGCTAGGCAACCTGGTACCGTTGTAAGTCAAGATATGACGTATCTCGATGTTTTTTGGGTAACTGTGTACATGATTGATCAAAGAACGGGTACGGTCTAAACGACGAATACCAAAACGACGTCTTTGACCTGCGTTCAAAGGCCCAATCATTTGTACATCAGTCGTAAACAATTTAGAGACTTCGATTACGTAGTTCTTTTTCTCTTTGTTAATTGCTGCCAACTTGAACGACATAATGATGGGTTCAAAGTTGTTGTTTTTTACCGAAGTATAGATGGGATCATCTTCGTTGGCTATGTTATTAAAAGATACCGAACGAAGTAAAATTGTGTTGTCTTTCTTTTGCCAACGTACCACTTGCTGAGGACGAGACTTCATTCCAGCACCACCAAAAGTCAACCCTTGAGTAATACCTGCAATACGGCTTACAATTAGCATTTCTTTGTCCAATAATGTGCTTGGAATTTCAAAATAATGCTTAGTTTTTACTTTATGGTAAGTAAATAGTCCTGGATCAGACTTAGCATCTTTTGTAATTACCTGCGCATAAGGTTTGATCCCTCCTCTAGCCCTTGCCCGACGTTTGGCTGGAGTTTTGGCAGTAGTTTTCGCACCTTTTTTACCCTTACGGTTTTTCTTTTTCTTTTGAGCTAAAGCGTCGTTAGAGCCTGCCAGAAGCAGTCCCATGCAAAACAACGCCACTAACTTTAGATTCATTAGATAGTTATTTTTCATTCTCATAACTTTGAGTTAATACTTTGAGAGTTTACTCTCATACCTATTATACAATACAACCTCAAAAGTAGGCAATCGCTCCCCACGGTTTTTTGATATAACAACTTTTTAACTTTTTAAAGGTTTTGTTGAAGGTTTTGGATTTCTCTTCTCCATTTTTTCACTGTTATAGCCGTAAGTAGCGATAAAAAGACATTCATGATCAAATGGATTACAATAATCTGCCTACACTTTATATGCTTATCTATCTATGGACAAGTCAGCCAAAGTAGACCTACCTCTGTGCCTATGATGGCCACCTATAAACCTTTGGAAGTTCATCTGCTTGTAGTTATTGACGACAAAGTTATAGAGCTATCTCAGTACAACAATGGAAAAATAATTGGGGAGATAAGAGACAAAAAGAAGACAGAAATTGAACCTTCACTTTATCGGTTTGTACCTAGTGATATAATTCCTATTTTTGTTCAGACCCAACAAATAGATTCAATCACCCTGAGCCGAATCTTACAATTATCGTTGCTCCAAATGCCCGAAAAAGGCTACCTAAATGGCTTTAACATCAAGACAAGAAAGTTTTCTATAGACTTGACTACTGCTTTTCATGCAAAAATTCCCTATTCTACTTCAGAAGTCCAGAATTTTCAGGGGTATATCAATCAAATATTTGAAATAACAAGTTTTTTTAAAACTTGGTGGGAGTTATTTGCCCAAAAGATTATTTCTTTTCGTAAAGCGCATGCACAATTACCGATTATTAAAAAAACATTGACTGAAGAACAAATCATCATACTAAAAGAGTAAAACAATGCTTTTGAGCGACAATCTGGGTAAAAAACCTGATATGTAAGGCTTAAATTCATTGAATCTCCCGCAAAAAAATTTCGTATTACATATTACTAAGTGGTTAAATTAAGCATGATGTTTCCATTTCAAATTACCCTCAAATCAAAAATTACGAGTAGAGTTGCCTCTCGACACTCCGACCTCATTTTGGAGCACATTCAAGGCCGTTTTGCGGGTTTAGATGTGCATAATTTTCAAAAAAATCAATACCAGGTTTCTTTTAAAACCCGCCTTTTTAGCGGACAAGGTAGCAGCCATATACTTGCACCAATCAATGCTGGCAGCTTTGAGGTACAGCCTTTTGCCAATGCTATTATCTATAAATTCTCAATGCTGCGAACTGCCATCCTTTTCTTGTGTTTTGGCGTGCTAGCCATTTTGGTAGGGCAAAATATTGTTTTCTCACTATCCATGAGCATTGGAGGTTATCTCATTGCAATGCTTGGCACCTTTATTCGTTTGAAGTTTTTTGTTGATAAGTTGAGTAGAGAATTGGAGCATGCATAATTGATCAAACTATGGAAGAAAAGTATCAATCTTATGAAAAAAGCCTTAAAGGTAAGGGGCGATTTGGGTTCTTTAGGAAACCAAAATATACGCAGGTGTATCAAACCGATTTGAATGCTGAAATTTTTATCGAACTAGCTGCCAAAGCAATGACAGCCTTGGGTTGGGACATCGTATACCAAAGCGCGCCTTTGATTGAGGCCAAGGCATACAAAAAGAAAGAAGCCACCGAAAAAATCACTGCTGAAATTGATGAAACAGGCCTGGTCACTGTTATTAGCACAAAACTTACCGAGGGTGCCTGGGACCATGGGCGAAACTACAAACGAGTACATCATTTTTGGTTTGTATTACAAGACATCTTAAGTGAATATACCGAAGAAGGCCTGAAAGAACTTGTAAAAGAAGCTGAAGCAAGAGATAATTGGGTGGACTATAAGGTGCCAGAAAGCCTGCCTGCTCCTCTCAAATTGCGAAAACCTACCGTTTATATTCCCTTGTTGGTTACATTTTTAGGGAGCATTTTACTTGCAGCAATTTTTGCATTGGGCCAAAGGGTTTTCTATATACTCTTGTTGTACGAATTTTTGATCGCCATTGGGCTAGGCTATTGTTTCAAGTTTGGTATTCAATGGGGTAATTATACCAACTATTCCCGTTTGAGAATGATGCTCATTGGTGCCACAATAGGCATTGTCATTTTTAGTGAATATTTTCAATGTTTATGGATAGTCACTGAACAAGGCACACAACACTGGAGCTTTTTTGATTTTCTAGTCGCCAAGTTTGAAGCTGGTTTTGTTCTGGAAGATATAAACATGGGAGGAATAGGTTGGTTGGTAGTACTTGGCTTACAATTATTTATCATTTATGCCTGGGCTAGTTATGACCTTGCCCTATATACAATAGACTACGCCTACGAAAGAGTTCCTCAAGAAGTGATAAATTTTACTTATTATCTGTATTATATTCAAGATAAAGCTCACGAAGAAGCAATAGAAGAACTTGCTAAAATGGGTTGGGGTGATTCTTTGCATCAAGAATATATACATGAAGCCTTGGAAGCCTTAGGTGAAATCCACGCATTTCGTCGATTGGAATAATTTAGTTTGGGCCTGCGTATTGAATAAGAGATCAAATTATCTAAAATTATGAGAGTCAAACTTATTGTTGGTTTTATCTTGCTGCTCGTTTCACAAGCTTTTACTCAATCCCCTGATAAAGCATATAAAAAAATTAAGTTATTAGTAACCCAGGCAGTCGACATTGAACAACTAAAAGATTCTTTGAATACTTTTAAAGCCATACAGTTTCCCTACAATCGCCGTTTATACAGAAAATATCGTCACTTTCGGGTGTACTTGTATAGTAAGTATCAAATTGATGTTTTGTCGTATAAAAACCAAGTAATATTTAGATCAATAAAATTCATAAAAGATAGCAGTGTTCATTTTTCTCATATAGACACTTTAGCCATCCAGCAATTTATCTCGGAATGGAATAATTTCTATGTGTCCCATAAAACCATTGATGATTTTCAGCAAGAAATAACCTTACAAACAGGGTTTACTTTGCGAACAGGTTTTGACTCTCCTACCCTTTTTACCAAAAAACTTAAGGAATGGGTAATTCAAGAAAAGGTTGATACCCTTAAAGCCTTACTCCAAAGCTTTTATGTAGAGCAACAAACTTTTGGAGCTGTTGGAATTCGTCAATTACGCAAAAAGGGCGCTAAATTACCCAAAAAACTTCGTCAATTAGCTCGTTATATTCGACGACGTAATGCAGAAATACTAACCTTTGAAAATAGCTGTGTAGCAGAAGTAAGGCCTTATTTTTAAAATCTCTCAATTAAAATGAATTACTTAATCAGTTTACTTTTAATCTGTTGTATATCACAAACAGGTCTGGCTCAAAACCGCAAAGTTCATTTACCCAAATCCAGAGGCTCAGACAACCCTGAAACATTTTGGTACGGCTTACTTCAGGAAAGAACAAAAAAATTTGGGTTGAGTCACCTAAAAGATTCTCCTCATCAGTTTCATTTACGCTTGTGGACAGGAAACGAAATATTGGATATATGGAAAAACCCACAAAATACTTTGAAAGGTTCATTAATCATGTGGGTCGAAGAATACGCTGACGGCCCAAGCAGGCATTTTTTCAAGAAATATCAAGTTTCTTCAAATCAAGTTGCCCATGTAACAAACCTCATTGATTCTACCCAAGCATTAACCATCCCTAGTGATTCAGAGATTGCTAAATGGAGATTTGGGTGTGATGGTATTACTTATAAAATAGAGTTTTCTGATTCTAAAAATTATTACTTCAAAACTTATTGGACTCCTTCAATTCAGAAGGATGTAGCTGAAGCCAAAAAAATTGAATATTTTATCCAAAAAATCAGAGAAAAAGTCAATTATGAATTACTTTGGAAGACATTCACCCCTCACATTCCTTATCCAGCTTACACTATTGGAGATGGTAGCTATGCCTCAGTAGCGATCTGGCCTCAGGAAAAGATAAATCTATATCGCCAAAAACGCAGAGAATATTTAAAATCCTTGAAAAAGAAAAAACGCAAAAAATAATTCTCCCAATTTTGTAACACCTTTCCTACCTCTGCATCCAACCCAAAAGACTTCCCTTAATAATGAAGCAAAAAACCTTAAATTGTGATGCATATGAAAAATCCCCTGTCCTCCAAATATTCAGAAGAAACCAATCAAACCCTGGTAAAAAAAGCCCTTGAAGGTGATCGTAAAGCGCTGGATGAACTCATCCACTTGCACCAACCTTTTATTTACAATGTAGCCTGGAAAATGGTGCACGACCCCAACGATGCCATGGACCTTACTCAGGAAACCTTGCTAAAGGTTATTACCAAGCTTTCCCAGTTCAACTTTAAAAGCTCGTTTCGTACCTGGCTCTACCGAATTGTAGTCAATGAGTTTTTACAAACCAAACGACGCAAAATGGAAAATACTTTAAGCTCATTTGAAGAACATGCCTCCAGGCTAGCCTCTATCCCTACGCCCGAACTCAACGAAGAAGAGCATATTGCCTTTGCTGAACTTTCCCGCGAAATGCAAATTCGCTGTTTGTCGGGTATGTTGATGTGCCTCACCCGAGAACAAAGGCTCATTTATATTTTAGGCGATACTTTTGGTACCAATCATAAAATAGGTGCTGAGATATTTGAGATGAGTCCACAAAACTTTCGAATTAAGCTACACAGGGCACGAAAAGATCTACATAACTATATGCATAACAACTGTGGCTTGGTCAATAAAGCCAACCCTTGTCGCTGTCCCAAAAAAACCAAGGCTTTGAAAGCAGCAGGTGCATTGGATGAGAAAAAAATGGTGTTTAATATTTCATACAAGCATAAGATTGTAGCCTATGCCGAAGAAAGCTATGAGGGACTAATGGATCAAATTGAAGGTAAGATAACGGAGCTATACCGTGACCATCCTACTAAAGAAGATTTCGACAAAACGACCCTCATTGATCAAATTCTGAAGGATGACGATTTGATGAGCTACTTCAAATAACAAAAAATTATTTTCATTCATAAACTCCTGAAAATCAAAAACTCAGGAGTTTTTTTTATGCCTTTCTCAAAAAACTTTTCCCTGTTTTGTAACACCCCCTCTCCTACCGCATCCAATTGTTGAACACAGCAAAACAGCAACAATTCAAATTTTATTAGTCACACAAATTTTAAATAAAAACAAATGAAAACAATTCAATCAATTTTCGCTTTGGTGCTACTTTTCACAAGCGCCTACACTTTCAAGGCAAAGGCTCAAAATGCTCAAGCCAATGTAACCATTACCAAAGTAATAGATGTTTCAGCCGATAAGATATGGAGCGTACTTCGCAAGATGGATGACATTCAAAAATACTCTTCTTTTATCGCCCGATTAGAATGGAAAGGAAATCGTGGGGTGGGTGGTGAGCGCGTTTGTTATTCTCCCGACGGCAAAGGCTATTACAAAGAAGGAATCGTTGGTTTTGACGATGCTAATCGCACCTACTCTTACGCAGTGAAAGAAGGAGTACCTGCCAAAAACATGGTGAACAGCTTTAAGGTGGTAGACTTGGGTTACAACAAATCTATGATTGTATGGACGAGCAATTTTGAGCAGTTTCTTAAAAATCCCCAAATGACTAAAGAACAGTTTATGGGATTCTTAAATAAGGCGATCACCGAAATGATTACCAATGTAACCAAAGCGGCTAAGAAAACAACTTAATCAGCTTATTCACCCAAATAATCAATTTCAAAATCAGAAAAAACCAACACAATGAATACAATTAATGCCAACGCCAATATTACGGTAAGCAAGGTCGTAAATTCTTCGGCAGACAAGGTTTGGGAAGTACTACGACAAATGGATGATATTGACAAGTTTTCTTCTGCCGTAGAGCGGGTAGAATGGAACGGAAACCACGGAGTAGGCGGCGAAAGAGTTTGCTACGCTCCTGACGGCCAAGGAGTTTTCAAAGAGAGTATCTTAGGCTTTGACGACGACCAACGCTCTTATACCTATGGGGTAAAAGAAGGTGTTCCTGCTCAGGGAATGGTCAATAATTTTAAAGTGCTGGACTTGGGATACCAAAAATCTATGATTGTATGGACAAGCAACTTTGAGCAGTTTGTACAAAATCCTCAAATGACCGAGGAACAGTTTATGGGATTCTTGAATCAATCTATCCACGAGATGATTGACAACATTGTTAAAACGACTGTAGCGGCCTAAACACAGCCTTTTTATCACATCTTCAGCCCAATCAATGGCTTGTGGTTTTTTATACATCCACAAGCCCTTTTACTCACCCAAATATTGAATAAATCATGTCACAACAAAAAGCAATTACTATCAATAGAAGCATTCAAGTGAATGTTTCAAGAGAACAACTTTGGGAAATTACTGCACATAATTTTGACAAAGTAGACCGTTGGATTTCAGGCGTAAATCACTCTACTGGATCGGGGCAAAGTACCGAAGGAGCCATTTGCGACGAAAGAACCTGTGTACCTAGTTATAAAGGCTTTAAAGAAACCAGTGAAAAGATCATTGCCTATGACGAAGAAAACTATGCGTTTACTTATCAAGTAGCTCGCGGCCTACCTGGGTTTGTAAAATATGCGAAAAACACCTGGACTCATGAAGCAAGAGGCAATGCTACTATCATCACGATGCAGGTAAGCATGCAAGTACAAGGCCTGATGGGCTTTCTAATGAAAGGACTGATGCGTAAAAACATGGACAAAATTTTACAAGAGGCTCTAGAGGAACTCAAGGTATACGCCGAAACGGGTCAGGTACATCCTCGCAAAAAAGCCGCTATAGAGAAATACCAAAAGAAGCAATCTAAAGCTGTAGTGCTGTCACCAGTTAGTTAAGCCATTCACTATGAGAAAGCTACTTATTTTGTTAGGGCTTGTATTCTGTATAGAAATGACTCACGCTCAGTTGGATACCTCTTTGATCTTAAGTAAGAATTTATCGCGCACGGTACAAGCTTATACCTACAAAGCAGGGAAGGTGCAGACCAATGCCTCCATTGTGTACTTTACCGATGGTCAAAAATTGTTAGAGGCAGGATTTTGGAAAGAAATAGACCGTCTCACTACTCAAGGCAAGATCCCTCCTGCATATTATGTGTTTGTGAGCACGCTAGACCCTGATAATCCAGCGAACGATTTGCGGGAAGAATACTTCTTTTGTAATCAAAATTATCTTGACTTCTTTGCCCAAGAGCTCATCCCAACCATAGAAGATAAGCTGGGAGTTCATTTTCAGGCAAAAAATCGCGGTTTGGTTGGGGTATCGTTTGGAGGGCTCAATGCTGCCTATTTTTCAGCAAAGTCAAAAAACCTGTTTCAAAACTATGCATTGCTTTCTCCTATTACTTATCCTGGCAAAAAACTGATGCAATACATTACTTTTTCGTCTAACCAAAACCTGAGAATTTTCTTGTCTACTGGCAAGCTAGATGCAGAAAATTACCTAGAGCCCTTGCAACAAATGTATCAGTCAAAAGGCTATACCCTTGCCGTACTGCATAACGAAGGAGATCATAATTTTGAAAACTGGCGTCAACAGCTGGAAGTAGTACTCAACTTTGTATCACAACAGCATTAAACAGTTCAGGTTTCATTCCTCAAAAAGCACCAATATTACAAGCCCTGGCTATGTTTATTAGACTGGGGCTTTCTATCAAAGCCCACCTTTTAACACAATAATTTCAAGTTTTATTAATAATCGATGTGCTCAGTCGTCGAAAAGTGTGTCTACTTAACAATACCAAACTTTATAAAACCATGAAAATTCAATCTATTCTATTCGTTGCGTGTTTTTCTTTGAGTATACAGGCACAGGCTCAAAAATGTGATTGTTCCACAGTATTCGAGGAAGTAGTCAAGGATGTAGCTGATAATTACCTTCAGCTCAAACAAATGCAAATCGCTGGAACCGACAAAGATTACGAGGAAAGGGTAAAAGCCTATCGCCAAAAGGTAAAGGATGTACCCGCAAATCAATGTATGGCTTTCCTCAATGACTTTTTGGACTACTTTGAAGATGGACACTTGTTTGTATTTGAGTACCCTAAGTACACTGAGCAACAATCGGCCACCCACAAAAAGCAGATACAGGCTCAAAAGAAAACCACCGAACAGCTGCAAGCAATGATACAGCAACAGACAGGCACACATCCTTTGGTGGGCTATTGGACCGATGGACAATCTGTACTGGCAATGATTGCTGAGCAAGGAAAATATAACGCCTATATCTTCAAGAATGCTAAAGATGCTTCTAAAACTGGAGAACCATTAGCTCAGTTACAAATAGACCAGCACCGTATCAAAGCTACCTACAATACTTACAAATATACTCCTCGCCATATTTGGGGAGGCATTTACAAGGAAGGCACCATCATGAGTTTTTCGGGTGGAATCAAATGGGCCAAACTCAAGAACGCTCAAAGCGCTATTGTTAACCCCAAGCTTCCTTCTATTCAAAAATTAGATGAGAACAATACATTATTTACTATTCCGTCATTTTCGGCAGACTATAAGAAGTTTGTCCAGCTGGTAAAAGCCAATCGAAAATTATTGTTGAATAGTAAAAATCTCATATTTGATATTCGCGGCAATACGGGTGGAAACGCAGTATATTTCACGTTTTTAGAAATGTATGCTAACCAAACCCTCAAGGGAGGCCAAGGGTTAGTATTGGCTTCTAAAGCCACTCAAAGCTATTTTGGGCGATTTGCCAAGAGAAATAAGATTTATAAACCAGTAGTAAAGCGCATCAACGAAAGTATGGGTTCTATTGTAGATGGCCCCAAATATCCTGATCGCAAATACAAAGCGTCTAGAAGAAGTAAAATCCAGCAGGTAGCCATACTTACAGATAATGGCTGCATGAGTGCCGCCGAATCTTTTATTCTACACTCCAAAGGGGCCAGCACCAAAGTTACCACCTTTGGGAGTCCTACAGCCGGGGTCATTGATTATACCAGTGTCACTGTCCTGAAGCTAGCTTCTAGTGGCGATCAACGCATATATTTTGGCTTTCCCACCAGTTCGCTACACAAGCAAATCCCCAAGAATGGGCATAATAAAACGGGTATTGTGCCAGATGTACCCATTAAAACTGATGAAAAGGATAAAATCCAATTTATTAGGCAATACTTCAGTAAAAAATAAATACAAAACAATATTTTACCAAAAACACAACAAGCAAAACAATTCCTCATTACATAGCAAAATGACAGATAATCACCTCATTATCTGTCATTTTTTTTACAATTCATGCTATATGAATTGTCATTTTGTCGCTTTTTGATCTCCCCTTCCTTATTTCACGATTTTTGTGTATCTTGGCTGTAGGCAACCCAAGAACTATTTGACTTTTGTAGCGTAAGTTTAGAAAGTCAATACATACAAAAGGTACCAACCAATCAACATAACCTAAATAAAAAATATGATCACACAGATTTTATTAGAATTATTTAAAACCATTGCAGATAAAACAGACTACGCTTTAAGAAATTTATTGGGTTCATACGATGTCGACAAAAAACCCAACATTGACTTAGATGAGTTTATGGATGAACTCAACCTGAACGAGGAGCAGCGGGTAAAATTTAAAGCAGTGTATAAAGATTATTATTCGAATCCCAACAAGGAGGAATACGAGCCTTATAAATATAAATACGAACCAAAATCCAATGATCCTTTCGATAAGTTCGAAGCCTATTCACGTAAATACGATGATTGGTTTGCTAAGGCTGAGAATAAATATGATAAGGCTTATCAGGAGTACCAAAAATATAAGCAACAAGGACAAAACTTCTACAACCAGTATAAAAACGGAGGTAACAGTGGTGGTGGAGGCAAATACTCATCCTCGTTTAAAGGAGTAGATGAGAGCAAGTTCTACCAAACCCTTGAGCTTAAACCTGGGGCTTCGTTTGAAGAAATAAAAAAGGCTTATAAAAAAGCGATGAAAAAATACCACCCTGACCGTTTTCAGGATGAAAGTAAGCGTCAATACGCCGAAGATTTATCACGTAAAATCAATGAAGCCTATGCTTATTTCAAGAAAAAGCACGGACAAAGCTAATACGCTTTCAGGTATTGCCTCTAAATAATGTTAAATTTAGAGGCAATACTAACTTCAGGAGCTGAAGTTTCGTTGTTAACACGATACAAACTTTATAACTAGTGTGTGGTCACTTCACAAAACTACACTCAGCAGTAATTACTCAACTTAACTTACATAAGATATGACAACAATCGCGTCATTGCATCCAATTTTCTATATAGCCTTTCTACTATCTATAGTATGGTGGTTTTATAGCGTTTACAGCAAAAAAAGCCGGGCCATGCCCAACCTTACTTTCTGGGGTTCATCTCTGATGTACGCTGTTAGTATGTATTTTAGTGACTTTTCGTTGTATCAAAAATTATTGAGCATGTTGGCTCCTGAAGCAGGAGTTGCCATTGCCGTATTTTTGATTGCCAACAACCTGAAACACACTCGAGCATTTTTCCTTACCGCGGTGGGTGTTGGTTCAGTGGGTTATATGATTTATTCTGGTTTGGCAGGCGACGGAGTAGAATATGTAAAAAAACAATTCAACAGCACTGAGGCTACTGTAAACAAAAAAAGTAAGAAAAACAACAAACTAGCGGCCAATGCAGAGCTATTGTTTGATATTAAAGACGAAGCACTACTTTCTAAAATCAAGGAAACTTTGAAAGAGTTTAAACTTAAAATCACCAAAGCATTCCCAGATTTGAAGAAAAGAGATTTTACTGAGTTAGATGATTTCTATGCAGTAGATGTTCCTCAAGATCAACTAGATAAGTTAAGTGAGATCGTAGCTAAATTAAATGCTACTGGTGCAGTAGATGCGGTAGAGTACAACGAAGTTTACTCACTAAGCCCTATCGAAAAGAGAGCAGTAAGCACTAAAGAAGGAAAGGGTGATTACTTGGTAAACGACCCAGATGTAGACAAGCTTTGGGGATTTGAGAAAATGAAAGTAGCTGATTTGTATCGCTACATCAAAGACAACAAAGTAAAGCCTAAGAAAAAGGTGAAAATCTTTATTTTGGATACGGGTGTAGATGCCAATCACGAAGATATCAAAGGAAAATATCTTTCGGTAAAATCTAAGTATGATCGCGACAAGCAGAGCCATGGTACACACTGTGCTGGTATTGCTGCTTCGGTATCTAACAACAGCAAAGGAATTGCTTCTTTTACTCCTAACAATGAATTTGTAACAGTAACTAGTGTAAAAGTGTTGACCGACCAAGGTTGGGGTACTGATAAAATGATTGTAAACGGAATCATTGAAGCCGCGGACAATGGTGCCGATGTAATCTCTATGTCTTTGGGTGGCCCATCTCGCGACAACAAGCAAAGAGCTTATATGCAAGCCATCAAATATGCCAACCGTGCAGGTGCTATTGTAGTAGTTGCTGCTGGTAACGAATCTCAAAATGCTACCAAAGTAACTCCTGCCAATGTAGACGGAGTAATTACTGTTTCGGCGATTGGTCAGGATATGGACAAGGCTAGTTTCTCTAACTGGGTATCTGATCTAAAGCGTGGTATTGCTGCTCCTGGTGTAGATATTTTATCTACGGTTCCTGGTGACAAGTATGCCGCTTATAGTGGTACTTCAATGGCTACTCCTTACGTAGCAGGTTTATTAGGTTTAATGAAGTCGGTAAATCCAAAATTGACTACCGATCAGGCCTATGCCATTTTGAAAAACACGGGTATTGAAACCAAGCAAACCAAAATGACTGGTAACTTTATCCAACCTTTAGATGCATTGAAAGCTACTCTAAAGAAATAATCCTTCTGCCCTAGACGAGAAAAAGTAAGGGATAGAATATCTATATAAGCAAGACCACCTCGAATACTCGAGGTGGTTTTTTGTTATCAAGGTTTTGTAATGAAGTATTCATTTAGGTCAAATACTAAACTGTTTCGCCTATCTGAAGATAAGTTTTGAATCAACAAAACCGTATTTAAATGCTCGTATAAATGGGCACTCATTGCAAATGAGCGCCAGTAATCGAAGAGAGCATTTTTAATATCAATTCCCTCTTTACCTACCTGAAACCAGGTTTTGAATCAACAAAGCTGTGTTTAAATTAACGCTAGTAATCGCAGACTTACCTCCACACTTTCCGATCAATGATTTCCAGCTCTTGTTGAGCCTCTAGGTTTTTGATCGCCCTAATCACTGTTTCTACTCGTAGTCCGGTTAAATCTGCAATTTGTTGACGAGTTAACTTCACTTCAAATCGTTCAGCCGATGAGGCATGTTTCTTCAAATAATCTATCAAAGTAAGGATGCGATGCTCGGGTGAATGGCTTGAAATTTCTCGCATAATCATCGATTTATAGCGGAGGCGCGAAGCCAAAGTAGCGCTAAGCTGCCAATGCACTTCAAAATTGTTTTTCAACAATTCGGTAAACTTTGTAAGTGGTAAACGATATATAATGGAATCACGCAATGCTTGTGCAGTAGCCGGATAGGGAAAATCTCCCAACAAAGGCGGCTCACCAAAGCTTTGCTGGTCATAAAAAATTCCCTGGATAAACTCCTTCCCTTCTTCGTTGTAATTCAGCATTTTTATTTCTCCACTTTTTACCTGGTAATAATACCGTGGTGTTTCGCCTTCCATAAACAGCATTTCTCCTTTTTTTAGCAGGCATTCCTCGACTTGATACTCTGCCAGAATGGTTTCTTTTATCATTTTCATTAGACATTTTTCTGGGACTCTCTGGGTATTTTGATAAGCAATTTATTTGATCACTTTTTTCTGCTTTATGATTTGCCTCATAAGATCTTACTCTAGAGCTGATGTACATTTGTATCAATAGCAAATAGTCGTGTTGAAGGAATATAATAGCCTTATAAACAACACTTTATGCTTTGCTAAAAGACTAATTATATCATACTCTAAATATCATGCAAAATGGAATATATAAAAAGTCAATACTCAAAAATGCTTACCGAAGCTGAATATAACCGATTTATACTCATGGCTGCCATCTTACTTATTCAGGGGTGTGTACTTACCCCAATAGCTGGCTTGCTATTAGAAATGAACAGCACATCAATGGGTATTTCTCTGGTATTGGCATTTGCCACCATTGTTTCCAATATATCTCAAATGTCGATGAAAGCTGTTTTACCTATATTTTTATTAAGTGTTTTGGCTAATTTAATATTGATACTCATTCACTTGATATGATGGCCATCGGTAAATATATGGTGGTGATTACCTTTATTTGGGTAGGCTTTATACTAGGAATTAGTTTTATGGAGGCTCCGCTCAAATTTAGGGCTCCTCTGGTAGATCTAAGAATTGGGCTCTCTATTGTGGACGTATTATATTCAATACACTTAACAAAATAGAGGTCGTATTCAGCCTGGCTCTTATTGTATTTTGGGTTTATCATCACCATAATTTACGAATAAATGCTATCATAGCCATCGTATTGGTTATAGTATCGGTACAAACATTTTACTTGTTGCCTATATTGGATGCAAGGGCTTTGGCTCATATTCAGCAAAAGCCTATTGCTCCTTCTCGTATCCATCTTTATTATATAAGCACTGAAGTAATTAAGCTTGTATCATTGTTTATATTGGGCTTTTGGCAACTCAACTTATGGAAAGTCACTTAAATAATAACAAATGGATAAAACTGAAATAAAATCTCGTCAGGAAATTAGCCTGCTTGTCAGGTCATTTTATGCTAAGGTAAGGCTTGATACTGTCATTGGTCATTTCTTTAACGAGACCATTCAGGATTGGGAAGAACACCTTGAAAAACTCACTGATTTCTGGGAGACGAATTTGTTGTTTGTAAAAAAATACAAAGGAAACCCCATGCGAGAGCATTTAGCCGTAGACCAACGTTTTGAGCCAGGGATTAACTTTGAGCATTTTAATCGTTGGTTAAGCCTCTGGACAAGCACTATAGACGAATTGTTTGAAGGGGAACTGGCGGAGGTTGCCAAAGCTCGGGCAGCCAATATAGCAACGGTAATTTTCAGAAAAATAGCCGTGGCAAGAGCATTAAGAAGTTAGCATCTATTTAAATTAGGAAAAAATGAAAGAACTACTTGCTAAGTTAGCACAATCAGATAAGGTAGTAACTACAGTGTTACAAAAAGGCACTCACTTCAAAGTATTGGCCTTGGCTTTCAAGGCTGGGATGGTATTTCCCAAACACCAAACCAAGCAGCCTGCAAAGTTGATTGTACTCGAAGGCAACGTGACCTATGAAGAAGAAAATGGCCAATCAGTGGCACTTGATCAATATGATGAGCACCCAATTCCTGTAAATATACCACACTGGGTTACCGCTCATCAGCCTTCATTGTGCTTATTGATCATTGGAGAATAAGACATTTAATATGCAATCAATTCAAAAGGAACTTTTACCATTTCGGCAAACTCAGCACCTACATCTTGCATATCTTCATCGTCTTCTTCGTAATACCAATGTACTTGTGCTCCTTTGATTGGTGCCAAGCGATGAAAAACATCCAGTAATAGCTTACTGAAATTATGCCCACTAATATATTCTATGCGGCATACAAAAATCGTTTGTTCATTGGGGTAAAGCGCATATTGGTCTAGCCAATCAAAGATCAATTCTCCAAAAACCCGACTCTCATCGCTCAATGATCGTCCTGATAGTTCAAAAACTCCAGAACAAGCATCTAATAATACCTTGGGTACATTCTCATTGATTTCTTTGTATAATGGCCGCAAAAAACTCAGCTTTTGTATAGCTCGCAAGTTTTGAGGCAAGCTTTCAAAATCCTTGCGTGCCACATACACTCGCTGCACATGATCTAGCTGAGCAAAGTTTTTCAGAGTTAGTTGTTCGACTTGCTTTGAGCTCAATGATATGGCTTGTAGATCAGGTAGTTGATGAGTAAAAACTTGCAATGAATCAATAAAAGTACCTTGCAGATACAACTCTTTTAGTTTAACCAATTGCTGGATAGTAGCTGGCAGGTGCTCTAAATTGGTATAGCTCAAATCCAATATTTCTAAATGTCCCAACTGGCCAATTTCACTGGGTAGCGCAGCAATTGGGTTTGCCGCCAAATCTAAGTGTTTAAGGTTCCAGGCTTCCCCAATGGTTGTGGGTACTTGAGTAATATTGGCATAACCTAACTTAAGAGTATTGGTGCCACTAATGTGCTCCAGAATTTTAAAGAACCCTTGTTCAAAACAAATGTTTTTGCCAGTTTCAAAATTGTTATTAATCATTACCTTGTAGATGTAGGATTCAATGGGTAGATTTTGTCCTAACAACAATTGAATGGCCAATTCCTCATTACTTTGTTCATTGGTTTTGATCAAAGCATTGATTTTTTCCTCCATTGAACCCAGGTCAGGAATTTTGATGTTCAAAAAATCAGGAGGGAATTTTTTGAGCACCTCTGGTACATCTCCCCCTTCCCAGGCATCTGGATAATGATACCAGTTTACTTTATTTCGGTTGGCTTTTTTGATAATTTCTAATACCTGGATGAGTTGAGCCAGATTTTCTTGGTTATATTTTTCTATCCTAAATACCACTCTGGCATCGGGATGAATAAATTTATAACGGCTTAGCAACCAAGACTTTACATTGGTATACATCAATTCGTGAAAATGAGTAGTTGCTATCCCTGAAAACTCGAAAATGTTTAAGGCAGGAGCCAATAAAATGTAAGGGAAATATTTTTCTTCGGCTTTATAAAAAATTTCCATAAAATTGATGCGCTATTCTTTAAAGTCAAACCACTTACTGGCCGAAGTGTTGTCTAACACCTCAAATATCAAAAAAATGAAAGCAATTACAATTTCTAATACCATAAAAACCAAATGTCCCGAGTTACAACTAGGTTGTATGGAGGCCTTCATCAAGATGCAATCTAAGAATGAAAACCTTTGGCAAAAAATACAAGACTTAAGTATTTCTAAAAAAGATTTACAGATGGAAGCAATCAAGGATATTCCGGCGATACAATCATCCCGAGAAGCCTATAAAGCATTGGGCAAAGCACCTAGTCGTTATCGGTTATCAGCCGAAGCTTTGCACCGTCGGATTGTAAAAGGACAGGATTTGTACCAGATTAGTAATGTAGTAGATATTATCAATTACAGTTCTATTGATTCTGGATTTTCTATTGGGGGGTATGATTTGGACAAAATACAAGGAGATGTTTTGTTGGATTTAGGACAAGCCAATGAACCTTATGAAGCCATAGGGAGAGGCAACATTAACATTGAACACCTACCCGTATTTCGTGATGCTCAAGGAGCTTTTGGTAGCCCTACCAGTGATTCTACCCGTACTGCGATCACTGATCAGACCCAACAAGTATTACTGGTATTTTTAAACTTTGGTGGGCACGATCATTTGAATAAAGCTTTGCAAGACACGGCTCAATTGTTAGTTGATTTTGCGGAGGGTAAAAATGTTGAAACTGCTATGGTTTAAAATAACAAAGGACAAGTAAAAGTGCGTAACCACCTCTGACTTGCCCTTTGGCTTTTTACTAAACTATATTGATTGATTAATTTCTTAATCCCAAGGTTAATACTGGACGGTTGGCATGATTAACTACATCTTCGGCAATACTGCCCGCAAACCAATGCGCCAACCCTTTACGTTGATGAGTGCCCATAGCAATCATATCAGCATTAAGGCTTTGGGCCGCGTGAATCACTCCCATTTCTTCGTTTACATCAGACTCTACGTGCAAGGTGTAGTTGTCTAACTTAGCCTTTTTGATAAACTCATCGCTTTGCTCTTTGATTTCGTGAGAGCTCAAGAAACCGTTGGGAGTATTTACATATACTAAATGTAAATGTGCGCCAAAAAAATCCTGGAAATTCTTGAGTGCTTCTACTACTTTGATTTGCTCGTCTCGCAAGTTGGTAGCAAACACCAATGCTTTTACTTCAAAATCTTCTGGAGTATTGCGTACGGTCAATACTGGGCAACTAGACGTTCTTACAATTTTTTCGGTGTTCGATCCTATCAACACTTCTTCCATGCCGCTGGCTCCTTGAGTACCCATTACTACCAGGTCAACCTCTTGTTCATCGATATACTGACGAATCAATCTAAAAATACTTCCAATTTGTACTAATGCATTTACTTGTACTCCATCATCTTCATTAGCAATTCGTTGCAAATGGCTCGTGGCAGTTTCCTTAAGGTGGGTAATATAATCTTGTTCGGTAACCGTATATCCCACTTCCGAAAATGGCATATAAGGTTCTATAACGTTTAAAAGAGTAATTGTGGCATCGGCCTTTTTTGCAATGTTTTTTGCGAATTTAAAGGCAGTGAGTGATTGCTCAGAGAAATCTACAGGGACAAGTATGTTTTTCATAACGTTTAGTGTGTTATAGTTTATATCTAAATCTTTGATACAAATCTATTTCTTTCACTAGCCTATTCATATGATAAATGTCATCTCCAAACAAGATAATCCTCACTTATGTCAAGCTTAATGCTTTACCCAAACCTTATTGATTTGCACCAACTGCCCCCTGATGTGCTCCAGGCAATGATCCAGGGTTCCAAAAATATGATAAACCCCTACCAATGGTGTTAGCTTCTGATATAACCGTTCACCACCTTCCTGGTGATGGTCAAGTACTACATATACTTTTATATTTTGCTTTTGTAAGTGCCGGATATCTCTTTGCAAAGCACTAAACTTTAATTGTTCCACTTCACTTACATCTAATACTACCATAGGTTTTTTCAGGTAAGCAGATGAAGTGATCAACAAACGTTTTTGTTGGTTTTTGCGACAAGCTTCTACCTTCAAATCAGGAGGTAGGTTTGCCGCTGACATTAAGCGGGTAATCGATTTTATGGCGTGTCTTTCACAAACGTTTCCTTGACAAACTTTATTTGCTATCACCGCCAAGGCAAATCCTGCCATTAACAATGCCAGTAAAACATGGCCATAGAAAACAAGCATTGAGGTGAATAACCCAATCAAAGCAACCATTACCACTTGGTGTTTGATAAATTGTTGAGAAGTTACCGACTGATTGGACATCAATCGAATCTCATTCATATGTTTCATGAGGTGTGTATTTAGCCTAATTGTTCAGTAAAGGGAAAGTAGAGGTAATTTGTTTTCTGGAAAATGCGCTCTTTTATTACACAGTAATTCCAGGCTTTATGTGGTAACACAAAGCAACAAGTAATTAGGCTGTAAGGGTAGGGATTTTGAATTTGTGAAAATAGATATAGAGATGATGAAAACGCTTGGCCTTGGAATCCAAATACGCATGGTGTAGCCATTCGTAATAAGATACTTGAAATTCGTGGGTTTGGTGCCAAACCAATTTCTTTTGTAAATGCTGTAAAAACTTACGTAAATGAAGGCCCTCTTTGTGTCCTTCTTTTTCGCCCTCTTTTTCTTTTTCCTTCTTATTCTCTTCTTCTTCTTTTTCAGAGGCATTGGTTTTGGCCAAAATTTTTAAAAGCTTTTGCCAAAAATTCAATTCTTCCGTTTGAGCAATACTCCATCCTCTGGTGTCATGCCTATCTACAGCATAAGCTCCCAATGGTAAGGTACCATGAAGGATTACCAAGGTTAAAAAAATGGATAATATTTTATGGAATCGCTTTTTCACTATCACGGAAGTTCACTTACACAAGTGTAACTTTTTTAGCTTTAAATAACAAATTTCATTCCTCGTTTTGCCCAAAAGAATACTTTCAACACCAAAATACCGTTATTTTTCGACCAACAGCATTTACGCCTATAAAACGTGTATGTAAGAAAATTATTAATTTGTTAAAAACTTTTTATTTAAACACTTACTACTTGTGACAGGTACATAAAAAAAGCCCGATAGTTAAACTACCGGGCTGTATTATATAAAGCGATTAAGTCCTAACTTAATATCTTACGAGAAATCAACTCTTTCATAATTTCGTTGGTACCTGCGTAAATGCGTTGTACCCGAGCATCAGCATAAGATCGCGCAATCTGATAATCCCAAATGTAGCCATATCCTCCGTGCAACTGCACACACTCATCGGCTACTTTACATTGTAGGTCAGTCAACCAATATTTTACCATAGAAGCCGTAGCTCCGTCCAGCTTTCCTTCATCGTGCAATTCGGTGCAATAGTCCGCAAATACACGCCCTATCTGAACCTCAGTGGCCAGCTCTGCCAACTTATACTTGGTATTTTGGAACTGAGATACTGACTTACCAAATGCCTGACGCTCTTTGGTATATTGAATGGTCGTTTCCAAAGCTTTTTCAGCAGCTCCAATTGCTCCCAAACCTACGATCAAACGCTCCTGCGCTAGTTCGTTCATTAAGTAACCAAAACCTCTGCCTTCATCTCCCAGAAGGTTTTCTTTAGGTACTTTTACATTATCAAAAAACAGTTCGCAGGTATCCTGCGCATGCAATCCTACTTTGTCAAAAGGTTTTCCTTTGCTAAAACCTTCAGCATCGGCCTCGATCAACAGCAATGAAATTCCTTTAGCTCCTTGTGTAGGGTCGGTTTTTACCGCAGTCACTACCAAATCGGCCAAATAACCATTGGTAATAAAGGTTTTTGATCCATTGACCAGGTAATGATCTCCTTTATCTTCAGCCGTAGTACGAATTCGCTGTAAATCGCTACCAGCACCTGGCTCAGTCATGGCTACTGCCAATATGTTTTCCCCAGAAACAGCTTTAGGTACAAATTTTTGCTTAGCAGCCTCAGTAGCATAGTGCAATACATAAGGAAGTACAATGTCGTTGTGCAAGGGATAACCTACTGCTGGCCCAGCACAACCCGATTGGGCAATTACCTCCGTAAAAATGGCGTTATACCTAAAATCCTCGATACCTAGTCCGCCATAGGCTTCTGGTACTTGCATCCCCAAAAATCCATTTTCTCCCAGTTTGCGCCACGATTCACGAGAAACCATGTGGTCTTTTTCCCATTGGGCATTATAAGGAACAATTTCTTTCTCTACAAAGTCTACCAATGATTGACGAAATAGCTCGTGTTCTTCGTTGTAGATTTTTCTAGGAATAAAATGCTGCATATATATCAATCGTTATAATGACTCTTCTAATATTTTTAATTATCACACAAAGATATAGGAACTTTTGGGAGCTTAAGGAGTACTCGAGGTAAATTTTCTTTTATCGACTTTATTGTGCATATTTATTCTAGATTTTCATCTTAATTATTCAACAAAACATCAGTGATCATGAGATTTTTATCTATCACCCACCCGTGGAAATGGCTATTATTGACCATTGTAACTTTGAGTTTTCATCCATCTTTTGCCCAGGAGTTTGCGCATGCCGGGGAATATTGGGATGCTATTTTAGGAGAACACAACAAGGTCACCGCCAAAAGCATTGAATACATATCTAAATCGGTACACAGTGAAAACGATCGGGTAATCGAGCGTAAGCGATTAGCAGTAATCAAGCAGCTCGACGCTTCGGTGGTTCGAGTAGGCGAATTGGGAGCTTTTAAAGGCAATGACCGCTTTCGTAAAGAAGCACTTGCAGTACTCAAGGAAATGAAAAATGTGTACACTATAGAATTCAAACAAGCAGGTGAATTACAAAAATCCAGTAAAAGTTCTTATGTAGCCCTTGAACGTTATTACAAAACCCAAGACCGCGCCGAGGCTAAATTGGAACGAGCTTCCAAACGCTTTAGCAATGCTTCCCGCTACTTTGCCAAGCAAAACAAAATCAAGCTTGTAGAAAAGAACGACAAAGATGACCCTATTGCCAAAATGGGAGAAGTAAACCGCTATACTCGTAAGCTTTACCTGATTGAGTTTAAAGTGGCCAAAGCGAATGCTGGTTTTCTGGATGCCTTGAAGGCCCGAAAAGCATCACTAATGGAGCGTAACCGTAAAAAAGTATTGGCTGCCTCTAAGGAAGCTTTGGGTAAACTTAAGGGAATCAAAGATTTTTACGGCGATAAGTCTTACAAAAAAGCCACTGAGCAATTGGTAAGGTTTAGAAATAAATTTGCCAAGAAAGAATACACTGAATTGGTAAAGGTAACGAAAAACAAAAAGCCTAGTAGAAAAGAGGTGAACCGTGCCAATGCCATCATCAATGAACTCAACCAAAAAGCACAACAATACACCAATCAATTTAACATTGCAGGCCGTACTCTGCGTCAGAAGTATACACCCCAAAAGTGATATTTGGCCTCTCTATTCAATGTATAGAAAGTAACCCTTGGCTATTGTGGAAGGAGTGCTTAAAAATACCACTCTAAAAACAAACCCCTATATAGTTATCAAGTAAGTTCCCTCGATAACTACATAGGGGTTACTTTCGAACAAACCATCTCTACATTAAAATTTACTCAAACATACTCCACTACAATGAGTTGTTTTGGTATATCATATTTTAACGCTGGGGAGTGATAGTTGCCAACGTTAAAATGTGATACACGACCCAAAGTTAGTGATCAAACATTTGCTCGTGCGTAATACCTGTTTAAAATGAGTTTTCTAAGTAATTTTCAAAAACAACCGTGATAATTGTTTTTGGATATGAAGGCAAGGTTTAAACTAAAGATACTGATGTATCAATACACACGCTCAACCAATATGATCCATAAAACAATTTCTATATAAACTAACTAGTAAGTCGCATTAACATTTTATGAATATACTTAGAATCCTGATACTCTTTGGCGTATTCCAGGGAATCCTATCCATCATTGCTATCAATTCGTTACCCAAGCAAAATCGTCCAGCCAATATCTGGCTATCCATATTTGTTTTCATGATCAACTTCAATTTATTGCAGCATGTCATTCCTACCTATGGCATTACCAAAATCGTTGTTCGTATCATTTTAAACATAGTTTTCTCAACCTATGGACCAGTATTTTATTTGTATGTAACCCAACTGATCACGCCTTCGCCTCTGCCTTTCAAAAAGTGGAGAATCCACTTTATACCAGCTTTGTGCTATTTTGTATTTTTGGTATTTTACCTTTTTAGTCAAGAGCCTAGCGACCTGTTCTTTGCCATTAGTTCAGTAGGCATTCTTGTTCACGCAGGTGCCTACACCGCAAGGAGCTATTGGCTGATTCAAAGGTTTAAAAAGAAAGTCAAAGAGATTCAGATTTACATCCGCTATCTACAAACAGTCATTTTGTTGATTACAGTATGTTTATCTGTTTTTTTGGGTAGCCTTATTTTCAAGTTTGTCACCAACACATCTTATCAGGACGAATTTCTAAACTATGACCTTACCCTCACCGTACTTGCCCTTTGCAACTGTGCTTTGGGATATTTCTTAATATTCAACCCGCTTATTTTCAAGCATTTGTCCACTTCTACCGAAGAGCAGTCATTATCTCAGGCAGTGCTCAAACAAGTGTTGCCCAAGAAAAAACAAATGGCTGAAAACGAGCTCAAGATTTGGAAACATCAACTCACTCAATTGATGGATAAGGAACAGCCTTACCTGCAGTCTAAGTTATCATTGGAAGATTTGGCGACTCTTATGAATTTAGATAAATCTACACTATCAAGGGTGATCAATGAAGGGTTTAAAATGAATTTTTATGATTTTGTCAACTCCTACAGGATAGAACACTTTATCGCCTTAACTCAAAACAGCAAATACCAGCATTACACGCTATTGGGGGTAGCTTACGAATCTGGCTTTCACGCAAAAAGTACTTTTCATAAGGCTTTCAAAAAAATTAAGAATACTACACCTGGCGCCTACCAAATGGAACTTTCTAAAAAGAGTTCCTAACGCTTGATATTTTAAGGTTAATGATTATTAGTGTCTGGTTCTGCTATCTATTCAGCATCTACCCAAATACTCCTTCACCTCACCTCCTACCTTCTCAAAATACAGCAATACCCGCGAACATCTGTATAAGTCTTCTTCGCGGGTGATGAAGGTAAGCTTTGGAAAACAGCTATAATTGCAGGGGACAATAAAGGTAATGCTTTCTTTGGTTTCGTTAATGGCTTCGTAATTAGATAAGTATGCTTTGATATCTCCTCGCACCGAGCGAAACAAGTTTACCTTGTAATCTACAATATTTTGTGATTTAGCCAACGAAAATATATCGGTATTGGGAGCACCTTGCTGCTCTTTATTGGCCAAAATGGCAATAATTTCTCCGGATTTTCGCCGATATACAATGCTTAGCAACAAAGGAGGCCTTTTACTTAAGGTATCTGATTTTTCTCCCGTTTTAGCAGAGTCTTGTTTCACAGAAGTGCCGCCATCACTGTTGCTTGTTGGTTTTCTAAATTCATAGGCCGCAAAATCATCGTCAATAGTGGCCCTCTTTACCTCATATCCTTTCTCAAGTTTTTTGACTATTTGCCCTACTCCCATCCCTTTACTAATTCCCAAAAACTGATTTAAGAATACATCGTTGGCTTCGGTAGTGGGTTTTTCGGCATTCTCAAATACAATGGCCAGGGCTTTATTGTTTTCCGCATCAATTACAATTCTATGATTCTCAATGGCCAGAAAAGCTTTTCCATTCACACTGATTTTGAGCTGATTGTCTCGTTTGATCTCATAAAAATAAGATTTGGTGGGCATATTAATCTGCACAATGAGTTTGTTATCAGGTACAGTAAAAGTAGCCGAACTGGATAAATCAATGGAACCTAACGCAAACACAAATTTTTGGGCGCTACTTACTGTAAACTTACCCTGAGCATTGAGACAAAACTTTATGGGTACAAACGAAGGTGTATAGCACCCTTTTACATTTTTGAGTAATGTCTTGGCAGCATTGATTACCTCATCGGTAGTAGCAGATGTATTCTTTTTGGAGGAAGCAGTCGCATTTTTGATAGTATCGGTTTTAGTAGTGGTATCCTCTTTCGTTTCTGTTGGCTTATTGGCACAGCTCGACGCAAAGACAACAAAAAACAAGCATAAGACAAGAAGATGATCAATTCTCATGGATACAGCGTTTCGGGGTTTGTTTAAACAATCACTTTTTAAGTTAATGAAATCCTAACTGTTTCAAAATTGAAAGCAAAATTTGCTGGTTTTTCTCATTTTATCGTACCTTTTCATTTATTAACCCTGTGAACTCATCTCAACTTTTAATAATGCATTACAAATCACTCATTTTACCCATTGATTTCGAGATTTTTTAGCTAAAGCAGAGCTCGTCGCAGCAAAGCTGTAGACTCGGTTATCACTATAGCGCTGCTATGCCTCAAAAAAATCTCTTCACCACTGAGCAAAAGCAAGATCCTTACAGGACATGTTTTCATCAACATTCAAAAAGTCGAGACGAGTTCGTTTATTTAAAACTCTATATCCTGCATATGAACAAACTTTTACGACTACTTTTCATCCCTCTTACTTTTTGTGTAGTGTCCTTAGGCTTTAGCCAGGATTATTTCTATAAGGGCAAAGGGCCTTTTGATCCTAAAATACCTTCTCCCGAGAAGTTTTTGGGTTATCCTATTGGCGAATACCACACTCGTCACGATTTGATCGTGGCTTATTTTCGAAAGCTGGCCGAGCTCTCGGATCGTGCTACCATTACCGAATATGGGCGTTCTCATGAGTTACGTCCCTTGGTGATTTTGACCATTAGCGATCCCACCAATATTCAAAACCTGACCCAAATTCAAAAAGACCACCTGGAAATTGCCGACCCACAAAAGAAAGTATCTAATTTTGATAACAAGCCCACCTTTGTGAACCTGGGCTATAATGTACACGGTAACGAACCTTCTGGTGCGGAGGCCAGTATGCTCACTGCTTATACATTGGTAGCTTCCAATAGTGCCGAAAACCAAAATAACCTCAAAAATGCAGTTGTTTTTATCGATCCCACGATCAACCCTGACGGGCGCGATCGTCATACCCATTGGGCCAATACCCGTAGAGGAAATCCCAAAGTGAGCGATCGCTATGACATGGAGCATAATGAACCCAACCCAAGTGGACGAACCAATCACTACTGGTTTGATTTGAACCGGGATTGGTATTTGGCCGTGCACCCCGAAAGTCAGGGGAAACTCAAATGGTACCATCAGTGGTACCCTAATGTGGTCACCGATTTTCATGAAATGAGTACCAATAGCACTTTTTTCTTTGAACCTATGAAAGCCAACGGTTCAAAGGATCCTATCATGCCCAAGCGCAATTATACCGAATTGAATGACATTTTTGCCAAGCAATTCACCAACGACTTAGATAGCATCGGTACCTTTTATTTTACCAAAGAAGTGTTTGATGGTACCTATCCTGGTTATGGTTCTTCTTATCCCGATTTGCAGGGAGGTTTGGCTTTGCTGTTTGAGCAAGCCAGTTCTCGAGGCCATTTGCAAGAAACCAACACGGGGGAAATCACTTTTGCCTTTACAATTCGCAACCAGTACACTGCTAGTTTGGCCACTATAAAAGCAGCAGTTACCAACCGAGTATTGTTACATAAATATTTACAAGAATTTTTTGAGACTGCCTTGAGTAAATCAAGTAGGAGTAATGTCAAAGGTTATGTTTTTGGGGATGAATATGACGAAAACCGCACTCGAGCCTTTGTAGATAAATTGCTTAGACACAAAATTGAGGTATACACATTAGATCAGAATTTGACAAGAGATGGCAAAAACTTCAAAGCTGGTAAAGCTTATGTGGTTCCCACCCAACAACTCCAGTATCGTATGGTACAATCGGTATTTGAAACTTATCGGGAATACCACGACAGTGTTTACTATGATGCCTCGGCTTGGTCATTGGTCAACTTTTATAACTTGCCCTATGCCGAATTAAGAACTACTCCTAAAAAAGGCAAACAAGTGCAAATGGCTACCAACCAAGCAGCTATTACCTCGGTAAATCGCTCCAAATACGCTTATCTAATTCCATGGGATGATTACTTTGCTCCCGCGGTTTTGTACCATTTGCAAAACAAAGGGGTAATTCTCAAAGCCGCGTTTAAACCATTTACTGCCAAAATAGATGGGCAAAATAAACGCTTCGGATATGGAAGCTTGTTAATCCCTATCAGTTTGCAACGCTTATCGCCTACCGAGGTATACAACATACTCAAAGAAGCCACTGAAAAATTCAAAGTGCAAGCCTATGCAGCAGGTTCTGGTTTCAGTGTTCAAGGCATCGATTTAGGGAGTCGAAATTTTAGAACACTAGAAAAACCTCGAGCCATTATGTGGGTAGGCAATGGAGTATCGTCTTATGAATCGGGTGAGGTTTGGCACCTATTGGATACTCGAGTAAACATGCCCATTACCAAAGCACCATTACGCCTCTTTAATCGGGTAGATTTAGACCGCTATAATACCATGGTAATGGTTTCGGGCAGTTATAATCAGCTGAGTCAAGCCCAACGCAATAAAATCAAAAACTGGGTAGCGCGCGGTAACACCCTCATTACCAGTCGTTATGCCTCACAATGGGTAATTCAGCGAAAGCTGGTAAAAGAATCACTCATAACAACCAAGAAACCTGGTAAAAAGGCTAAAAAAACTCCTAATGTAAAACGAATGCCTTATGTAGATGCTCCCGAAATATTGGGTAGAGAAGAAGTAGGAGGTGCTATTTTTGAGGTAGATCTTGATATTACCCATCCCTTGGGTTTTGGTTATCGTAGTCGTAAGTTACCCGTATATCGAAATAGCGAGGTATGGCTAGCCCCCAGTAAAAATCAATTCTCGACTGTAGCAAAATATACCGAAAAGCCCCATATCGATGGTTTTATTACCCAGAAAAATCTAGATACATTTCTCAAACCTTCCGCTTCTTTGATTGTAAGTCCAGTAGGTGGTGGGCGCGTGGTGATGTTTGCTGATAACCCCAACTTTCGTGGCGCCTGGTACGGCACCAATCGCCTGTTTATCAACGCTTTATTTTTAGGGCAACACATTAGAGTTCCCCGCTAATCTATTATACTTAGAGTCTTTGGTACGCAAGCCAGAGACTCTATACTTAAACAATTAATCTAAGCCAGCACTCGCTGTTGCAATTACAAACGCTCCTGCACTAGTAGCGCCATCCTTAAACCGATCTTCGTAATAAACTTTCACACTTACGGTACCTGATTCACCATTATTTTGAGCCGAAATATAGGCAAAGTCAGATGTCACAAAGTCATATGTAATAGTATGTGGTAACGAAACATCTGTAAATTGAACAGTACTACCACTGTAATCTCTATAAGTAATATCAACGGTACTGGCTGTTCCAGAAACTTCATACCGTAGTTTATCTTTATAAGCCACTATCTTGTAGTAAGTTCCGCCACCTTGAAATTGCTCTTCTTTTCTCTCAATCGTTTTGGTAGTAGATGCTACTGGTTCAATCGTATGTGAATATATTGTATGGGTAGATTCAACATCTGTAAACTCACCACTCTTGAGGTCAATCTTTTCTCCAGTTTCTTTGTTTACTAACCGTAGCTCCATATCGGTAGCGTTGAATACTTTAAATTCAAACGGGAGATCTTCCTCAATTATGGGAGAATTAGCACACCCGTATAAAGCAACTAAAAAGACAATGGCACAAACGTATTTATTGTATTTTGTATTTAGCATAAACCTAACTCATTGATTGGCACAAAAAATTCAGGATTTGAAAATAGCCTTAGTAAGTGGCTTTGTAAATCTGATGAGAAGTTTCAAATCAACGCTAAGTTAGTACACCTTTCAATGTTAAAGGCCTCAACCCTTGCTTTGAGACTCAATAACAAGGACTGAGACTTTAAACTACATCCAGTGAGACCATAAGTAAAATAAACATCTGGTTGAGCTTTGAGTTAAAGCTGATTATACTATTTTTGGACAATACTTTTTTAAATCTAAATAACAAAAAACTCACTTTGAACTTAGACCATAATGTGATTTTGGTCAATAATCTTGACCAAGCTATAGAAGATTATACTCAATTAGGATTTACGGTAAGCCCAGGAGGCGCTCATGCTGGAGGTATTTCACGTAATGCCCTGATTCATTTTCAGGATGGGACATTTTTAGAACTATTGGTGATGGAAACAGGCGGACGCACACAGCTTTTAAAGCAAATGTATACCAGTGGCTTGTTAAAAAATTACCAAACTACCGCTAAATATGGGATGGCTTACCGATTTTATGGGCGTACGCTAGACCTCGGAGGTCCCCCACCCAACCGCGAAGGCATGACCGATTTTTGCCTATTAGCCGATCATGAGGCTGGGGACTACTCAAAAATGCAGAGCCAAAACGTTGCACTCACCCCTCCTTATGAAGCCAGTCGTTTGCGTCCTGATGGTCAAACGGTAAGCTGGAAAATGTATACTGCTTTAGACGATGCACTTCCGTTTTTTCGTACCGATTATTATCCAAAAATTACTCGCCCTGCAGCTGCGCTTCAACACGCCAATGGGGTAACAGGTACACAAAAAATAATACTATTTGTGGAAGATTATTCCGCGGCTGTTCAAAGCTACCAGCAATTGTTTAAAGACAACCCCTCTCAGCAAACTGAAGACAGCCTTATTTTTACTCTTAATAATGGTATTGTGGAAATCATAGATGCTAAAAACACTTCCAGAAAAGAAGATTTAGCTTTGGTAAAGGCTCAAGGCATTGGAAGGTTTGCTCAGGTAATGCTCAGCAATAATCCTGATTTTGCCCAGCAAATGCAGCAAGGCAACACCCACGGCTTGGTTTTCTTGCAGGCATAAATTTACCTTAAAACAAAAAGCCTTGTCCAAATTGTTGAACAAGGCTTCAATTTCTTTAAATCAGTAGTTCGTTTAGACTAGAATGCAGAGAAACTCTGGGCTACTTTATAGGTAACTCCACCATTTCTGGCATTGTCTTTTTTCCACCACAAAAAGCGGCAATATAAGTTTACAGAGGAATTAGGATTAATGAAACCCATAATACCAATGCGCACTTTTTTACCTTTTTGCCAACCTTCTGCCAAAATCAGATACTTCTTCAAACCGCCTTTGCTCGTCATGTATCTTTGGTCAATGATACGCTTACCAGTTACACTAGTAGCACCGCGATAAGCTCTCTGAGCTACTTGCTTGGCAGTAGTTACTGAACCATCACGCCATGGCTTAAGTCGGAAAGAAGCACCACCACCGCTGGCAGTAAATTTACCTGATCTACCTCCTTTATCTTTAGCTACCCAATTAGATGGCATTTTCCATTTAATGCGGTATTTTTTCCAGTTCCAAGGCTTCATTTGGTAGTTCTGCGCTTGAGCAGAAGATTGTGCCAAAAATAAACCTGTAAAAACCAGTGCCAAAGTAAAAAATAAAGGTTTTGTATTAAGTCTCATAAATCGTAAATGTTATTTTGAAAAGTTAAAAATGGTTTCTGTTATAACGTGAAAGGCAGGATACAGTTATGTTTATTTGTTGAAAAAAAGTAAAAAATTTTATAACCAGAGTACAAAACCTCTACAAAATTCTGGGAATCAGCATCTTTACATTTTTTTTGTAGTCTTTATAAATTTGTCCATATGCTTTTAGTAATTTTTGCTCTTCCAGATAAATACCAATGAAGATATAAATAAGCACCACAGCGAGTAAAGCCAAGTGAGCGAAGGTGGGTTGATAAACAAATACCCCAAGAAAAATCAACCATGCGCTTAGATAAATAGGGTGCCTCACCCAAGCGTTGATTCCTTTTATCTGAAGGTGCGTGTGTACTTCTTGAGCCATTTGCTGTTGTTTAAAACCCATAAATTCCTGTGTATCATAGTTTTTAAACGCCAGACGCAACACCCACCCTCCTACCAAGATCATCCCAATGGCTATTGCTTTACTCCATAAGGTAGCCGCAAAAACAAAATGAAGGGGTTGTTGAAGATGGAAATAAGTAGCTCCTGCCAGAGTAATCGTGGCAAAAGCATTGTAGTACAAACGATAGGTTTTCTTAAGACTGGGAAACCTCTGATAAAAAAAGGCTTTGACCTTCAGATCGGCCAAAAAACTATGCAGAAAAAAGTAGCTTGCCCAAACCAATACAATCCATAAATAGTGCATAGCCTAATATAACAGAATTCTGTCAACTCATAGCAGGCAAACTACCATCATTCTTTCGGGTATTGTTCCAACAATTTATACACTGCAGTATATCCCGACACAATAGCTCCATGCACAGTAGATCGTTGCTCGTAAATATTGTAGGTTTCCCCCGCAAAATACACTTGTTGTTTCAAAGGTTTATTAAGCCATTGCATAGTATTTTCCGACGCTTCGTTATTGGTCCAAGTACCCATGACTAGTGGATTTTTGCCCCAATCTTGCAGCAAATATTTGCCTGTAAACGCTTTAGAAGCGCTCCCCTTGAACATGGCATCCAGCTCTTTAATTGCTGCTTCCAGAATTTTTTTCTCAGATCCTAACTTGTAGTATGCTTCGGCTGAAGGCCCCATAGCCAATAAACCTAACACTTTATCTTTTGCTTCTTTTTGAAAGGCCATATCATAATAGACTTTTTCGCCTTTAGGTGTACTACAACTGATCATATCAGGGTAAAATTTGTCCGAAAACTTCATGAAAAGCTTAAAGCCTGGTAAAAACTCTACGGATTGGATCGCTTTGATTTTTTCTGGCGGCATCGCAGGGTTAAATTGTATATATTTCCTTTGCAATACACCTATCGATACGGTAAGTATCACTTTATCGGCTTGGTATTGTTTGCCATCTTTAGTAGTTATTTTTACCGCATCACCGGAGTAATCTATACTGGTAACCAAAGCATTGTACACAATTTTGTCTTTCACCTTGGCAGCAAAATACTTATCCAGATAATCGTACCAGGTAGTATTTTTAAATTTGAACTCAGGATAGGCCCAATAGGCAATTTTTGTCCTAAGGCGAGATTCTTTTCCGTATTCTTTGCCATCCCACCAATAAGCATCCAATGTACGATAGGGAATAGTAGCATCAGTCCAGTCGGTGCTATCGTCGGCTACCAGACGATTAAGAATACTGGTCTTTTGATGAATCCACTCTGCGCCTAAATCTATGGGAAAGTCGGCAAAACTGGCACTTTTGTGCACTCGTCCTCCGTAGCGATCACTTGCTTCTAAAATTTGAAAATCTACCCCATGTTGCTGAAGCAATGCCGCTGCAGCTAATCCTGCAGCTCCTGCCCCTATGATAATTACTTTTCCTTTGAAATTGTGTGGTACTTGATATACCAACTGACGAGGTGCGCTATCTCGCTTCCCTAAAATCAAAGTACGACAACCTGGCAATAAAACCAGCACAATCAATAGACTACTGAATAAATATCTTAGCGGCATGGGTGTTTTTATTTTTTAGATACCTACATTACTTCAAAAGGCGAATGATTTTTTTATTTATATTCAACCAATAAATAGTCGTAATATTAAACATTTAAGAAAATGAAAAAATCTAAGAAGTGGCAAGTTTCATTTGCAAAAGTTAGTTTATCAACAAAAGATCAACTTGAGATCAAAGGTGGCAATGCAGTAAACCCTTTTGAATGGGTTCACGCAAAATTCAACTTCAAATAATCACGATTAAAGATTGCAGAGGAGGTAAGTTTTTATTTTACCTCCTTGTGAATAATACTCCATTATCACTCTTGGAAGACAGTTTACATCCTTCTGATGAAAAGAAAAACCCGTCAAAAAAGAATGACGGGTTCCCACTATATCTTTAAAGTTTTTAAAATTTTTTCTTTTTCTTGTTTTGACGACCAAAACTCGATTTTCTTTTGTTGGTCTTATTTTGCCCACCTTTATTCCGTGGCCCCTTATGAGATTGCCCTTGGTTATGACTTTTATTGCCTTCTGCCTCTTTTTTTGGTCTACTTAGTAATTTTTTAATCATATCAGGGCGCCCCAGTTGAGTCAATTTATCTGTAATACGGCGACGGTTTTCTGACTTATACCAAAAGAAAAACAGGTGTTGATTTTTCTTCTCCTTTTCGCTTTTGGCAGTATATACTGGTTGCAAAGTATAAGGATGAACCCCTGCGTAATAAATCACGGTGGCTACTGTCATAGGGGTAGGCGTAAAACCCTGTACCTGTTCCAGTTGAAAGCCCATATCCTTGGTTTCACAGGCAAGGTTGGCCATATCTTCCATTTCGCTGCCTGGGTGGCTGGATATAAAGTAAGGAATCAATGGTTGATCTTTCCCATGTTTTTTATTCAGGCGATCAAAACGTTGCTTAAAATCGTGGAAAAACTTAAAAGAAGGTTTACGCATAATGCGCAAAGTATTGTCAGAAGTATGCTCAGGAGCCACTTTCAAGCGTCCTGCCACGTGGTTTTCTACCAGGTTATCCATATACTCCTCCATATCTTGCTCATCTCCTACCTTATTGTGGCCAGGTACCAATAAGTCATAACGAATCCCACTGCTTACAAATGCTTTTTTCACTCCTGGATGAGCTCCAGCTTCTTTATAAATTTCAGTCAAAGGTTTGTGACTCGTATCCAAATTATGACAAACCACTGGGTGAATACAACTAGGTGCTACACAACGGTCACAGATCTCCTGTACCTTGCCTTTCATTTTATACATATTGGCCGAAGGCCCTCCCAAATCACTGATATACCCTTTGAAATCCGGCATTTTAGTCACCTCATCCACTTCTTTCAGGATGGATTCCTTAGAACGTGAGGCAATAAATTTTCCCTGGTGGGCCGAAATGGTACAAAAGCTACAACCACCAAAACACCCTCGGTGCATATTGATTGAGAACTTGATCATCTCGTAGGCCGGAATGGTTCCTCGTTTTTTATACTTGGGGTGTGGCAAACGTGTATAAGGCAAATCAAATGAATGATCAATCGTTTTTTCGTCCATTGGTGGATAGGGCGGATTAATCACCAAAGTTCGCTTCCCGGTTTTTTGTAAAATACGGCGGGCCTGTGCCTTGTTCGATTCTTGTTCTACAATCTTAAAGTTGGCCGCATATTTCAATTTATCTTTCAAACAATCTTCATGTGAGCTAATTTCTACATCTGTCCACTGCTTATTACGAGGCATTTTTTCCTCAGCTCCTACCATAAAAGCAGTTTGTGGAATAGTTCGCATAGATGAAAATGGCACTCCTTTTTCAGATAGTTTCAAGATTTCTCGCAACGATTGCTCTCCCATACCATACACCAGCATATCGGCTCCGCTCATTTCCAGCACACTGGGAAACAACTCATGTTTCCAATAATCATAATGAGTTACTCGCCGTAGTGATGCTTCAATACCTCCGATCAAAACTGGTACATCTGGGTATAATTGCTTAAGTATTTTGGTATATACCGAAGCTGCATAATCAGGACGGAAACCAGCCTCACCTCCAGGAGTGTAAGCATCGGTAGAACGCTTTCGCTTATTAGCCGTATAATGATTCACCATCGAATCCATACAGCCCGAGGTTACCCCAAAAAATAATTTAGGCTTACCAAACTTCTTAAAATCTCGTAAATCATCTCGCCAATTAGGCTGAGCAATAATAGCTATCCGATATCCGGCACTCTCCAGAATACGTCCAATAACTGCTGGACCAAATGCGGGGTGGTCTACATAGGCATCGCCCGATACCAAAATCACATCCAACTCCTCCCAACCTCGTTTTTCTACCTCTTGTTTGGTAATCGGTAACCAATCGGTAATAGGCCTTTCTTTTACATTATTAGTCTTATTAGTATCCTTTTGTCCTGTATTCATGTTACAAAGTTAGTGAATAATGCCCGACAAGTATCAACACTGCATCATTGATTTATAAACATCAACAACTAAAGCCAATGAGGCATTATCATTTATCAATTAATCGAGCTATACATTTTGTTTAGGCAAAAGGTTTAACAAATGATGCATCTAATACCGCATTAGCCAAATTGGCATCGTCTAGCCCACCAAACATAAGCATACCACTGCCTTGCAAACGGGTTTTACAAAACGCCTTAGCTATATTAGCATCTCCGTGCAAAATCAATTGAGCGGCTTGCATACCTAAAGCCAGCATTTCGGTGATTTTACGGGCGTTAAACACCTCTAAACCTTGCAATGTTTGTTTTAAATGGGCCAAAAAATCGTCAAAATATTGATTATTTGAAGTGGCCAATTCCAATTCAGCCATAAACACTTCTAATACCTGAGGGGATTTTTGTATCGCACGTAATACGTCTAAACACTGCACATTACCGCTGCCTTCCCAAATGGCATTGACGGGAGCCTCTCGATATAATCGTGGTAAAATGCTATCTTCTACATAACCATTTCCTCCCAGACACTCCATAGCCTCACCAAGAAAAGCAATGGCCCTTTTGGTAAGCCAATATTTGCCAATGGGGGTAAGTAGTCGTAACAATAGTTGTTCTTTTGTATCTGCTTGGTTTTCCAGACAAAGCGCCGTACGATAGGTAAGTGTAAGCGCAGCAGTGGATTCCAAACAAAGGTCGGCCACTACATTTTGCATGAGTGGTTGGTCTATCAGCAATTTGCCCATTACCTGGCGGTGTCTGATATGGTGCAAAACTTCAGTTAGTCCTCTACGCATCAATGCCGATGAGCCAATCATGCAATCATAGCGAGTAAGCGCCACCATTTCAATAATTGTGGGAACTCCTCTCCCTTCTTCGCCCAATAACCAGGCATGGGCTCCATCAAATTCTATTTCGCTGGAAGCATTGGATTGATTCCCTAGTTTATCTTTGAGGCGTTGAATACGAAAATGGTTTTTGGTACCATCGGGTTTCCATCGTGGAAAAAGAAAGCAAGATAAGCCCGTTTCGGTTTGGGCCAAAGTAAGAAAGGCATCACACATAGGCGCCGAACAAAACCATTTATGCCCAGTAATCTTGTATAATTCACCATTGCCTCGTTTGTCCAGAGGTTCGGCAAATGTAGTATTGGCCCGCACATCGGTTCCCCCTTGTTTTTCGGTCATGGCCATGCCAATGGTTAAGCCTTTTTTCTCAAAAAATGGCACATTGCGTCCATCATAATGACTGCTCGTAATTTTAGCAATCCATTCTCTGGCTTGCGGCAAGTTTCTTTGTAAAGCAGGCACACAAGAAAAAGTCATCGTAAGCGGGCAACCTGTACCGGCTTCGTTTTGGGCATGCAAATAATACAAAGCCATACGTACCCGATGGGCTCCTTTTTGGCTCGAAGTCCAGGGCAAAGCATGTACTTGATGCTGGATGGCCAACTCCATTAAATCATGATACGCTGGGTGAAACTCCACAGCATCTACCCGAAACCCTTTGACATCGTGGCTTTGAAACTTTGGGGAATAGTTGTTAGCATCAAATCCTTTTTTTATCCATCTTTCATCTCCCATCAATGCTCCATAATCTACAATTTGGTCAATCCCCCAATTTGTATCAGGCTGCTTTAGTAATTGTTGCAAAGGAATATCTACCTCAAACAAGTTTTGATTTTGAAAAATGGGCGATTGGTTGATTACTTGATGATTGTTCATGATTTTTTTTAATTAATAAACTTCAATAAATTAAACTTTCGCTTTTACTTCAAATAATAAGTTAGTCTTTAGCAAAATCGTTTAGATAAGGCCACCAAGGATTTTTTATACCAAGAAGTCGTCTCTACTTTTTTGAGTGTCGTTATAAATAGCAGCTTTTGTCCGACAACGAAGTTTTTTTGAGTTATAGCAGCGTGTTATAGAGATAAAAGACCTCAACGTTAAGGAGTAAAATGAGCTGTTTGTAGTTCATTACTAAAAGTCAAGACGGCTTTCTAATAAAAAGATAATCCTCACAGGCAAAAAACGTTAAATTATAAATAAGCTCAAACAAGCTTTTCCTATGTCAATATCTACCAGATTATTACGAGAGCAACAAAAAAGCTCAAAAAACCAATTCTTCAAAAATACTCAAGCTTTATCTACAGAGCGAAAAGAATTAGGTAGGCAACCCATTAGTTTGCCCGCCAGGTATAAGTCTCGTCAAATCACCCCAAAAGAAAAGCCTCGTCAATTAACATCGCCATTTCATTATCCTGAAACATTGCAAAGGAAGAGAGAGGTTTCCTATCTGGAAAACTTACAATCGTATCATCCAGGAAAAGAAACAAAGTCTGCTCTTGCGGACACCTTTACAATTTACTACAATGACAAAGGAGAAAAGATAGGAGAAGATGAGTTTGGTGGAAACAATGGAAGACACTTAATTGTGAAAGACCCAGAAGAGCTTAATATAATCATCAAGAATACACAGCAGGGTCGTCCAACAAAAAGGGCTCTGGTAAATAGTAAAAACAATATCTTACTTCCGGAAGCGAATACTATATACGAAATGGGGCTTGCTGTTCAAAGAACCAAAAGTGCCAATGACAAATTACCTGATGGGCACCCTTTCAAGGGTGATGATGACGAGGGAGGTTTTCATGAAGAAGGTGGCAGAGTTTGGCTTGGAAAGAATGGAGAAGTAGTCGTTCCTGCAAAACCTGGAAAAAAGGCAAACAAGAAGAAAAAAGCTTTTGCCTCATTAGATATTTCAGACGAAGCCAAAGGTTATGAGAAGCTGTGGTGGGGGAAAACTTTACTGTATACTTTTCATACACATACAGCAAAAAAACTAGGGAACGATATCCCCTTACCTCCACCAAGTGCAGCTGATTTGAAGAGTATTAAGAAATCTGGACTTGTTAAATATGGATTTGTGCTCGCCATTAAAGGTGAACCAGGAGACTTAAGGCCAGGTAGAGGCACAGTTTATATTTATAATTCAGAAGGTATACAGGCTACTTTTCCTATTGATAAGTTTCTGGCATTGGGAAAAAAGAAAAACTAACCTTAATCATGAGAATCAATATTCTATTTATACTGGTGGTTAATATTTTTTGTATTAGTGGATATTCTCAAAAAAATACTATTCAAATCACATTTGAAATTGATGGAAAAAAACAGGATATGTTGAATCAGTTTGAGCTTTTTTTCATCAGTAAAACCGATACTTTCAAAAGTGTAACAAAAAGAAACACACTGAAAAATTTACCATTTAAAGGCACCAGACTTATAGATGCTGCTTTATTTAAGTATAAAAAGCATGTCATAGTATTTGATAGTCTTGCTATAAATCTTAATTCAGCCAATACCTTTGATAAAGCCACAAAGTGGGTTTTTGGAGTACATAATCGTGGCAAACAAGCCAGTAGATATGTCACCATCGAATGGGAAAAATCGCCCTGGAAAAAAATAGCCAAACTTTTTTACTGGAAGATTTATAGAGCCGATGAAGAAGGTGTTGGAAGGTTTGAGTATGAAGAAATAAAATAATTTCCCTAAAAACGGGCTTGAACTTAGGGCCAAATCCCCACAATGTTATCACATTATAAAGCTTTTACCCCAAAGCTTGAGGCTTCTTCCTAAAAATAATTACCTTTGTCGGCTCAATGGGCATTTACTTGTATATCAGTGATATAGCCCTATTATTTATTAACCAATTTAACATTTAAACACATGGAGCAAGTCCTAACAGGTACCAAGCAGGGCAGCATTAAGCAGTTGCTGGCTTCTACCGAGTATGACCGAGAGGTTACGGTACGAGGTTGGGTGCGTCACCGACGAGGCAGCAAAGGGGTGTTTTTTGTACACCTCAACGATGGTTCTACCATTCAAAACATTCAAGTAGTAGTAAATGAAGAAAATACCAACGAAAATGTTTTGAATCAAATCAGTGTGGGCGCTTGTCTTCAGGTAAATGGTAATTTGGTGGCTTCGCAAGGAGCCGGGCAAAGCAGTGAGGTACAAGCTACTGAGGTAACAATACTAGGACCAGCCGATCCAAATGGTTACCCAATTCAGCCCAAGAAACACTCGATGGAGTTTTTGCGCGAAAACGCTCACTTGCGTATGCGTACCAATACTTTTAGTGCAGTATTTCGCATTCGTCATGCGGCAGCTTATGCTATTCATAAATACTACAACGATCGTGGTTTCTATTATTTGCATACACCTATTATTACTGGTTCAGATGCCGAAGGTGCTGGAGAAATGTTTCAGGTAACTACGTTGCCATTGGGCAATCCTCCATTGGATGATCAGGGAGCAATTGATTTCAAACAAGATTTCTTTGGTCAAGCCACCAACTTATCGGTATCGGGGCAGTTGCAAGGCGAGCTAGGCGCGATGGGCTTAGGTTTGATCTATACTTTTGGCCCTACTTTCCGAGCCGAAAACTCTAACACAACGCGTCACTTAGCAGAGTTTTGGATGATTGAGCCGGAAATGGCATTCTACGAGCAGGAAGACAACCATAACTTAGCCGAGGATTTCTTAAAATACCTCATTCGCTATGTGTTGGAGCACTGCAAGGATGACTTGAAATTTTTGGACGAACGTTTTATCAAGGAAAACAACAGCAAACCTACCAACGAGCGCAGTGATATGGGCTTGATTGAGAAGCTGGAGTTTGTAATTGCCAACGACTTCGCCCGAGTTTCTTATACTGAGGCTATCAACATCTTGTTGAACTCTAAACCTCATAAAAAGAAGAAGTTCAAGTTTCCAGTAGAATGGGGCATCGATATGCAATCGGAACACGAGCGCTATTTGGTGGAGAAACACTTCAAAAAGCCCGTAATTGTGTACGATTATCCTCGCGAAATCAAGGCTTTCTATATGAAGCAAAACGAAGGCGAAGAAAAAGGCCGTGAGACCGTACGCGCCATGGATATTTTAGTACCAGGCATTGGCGAGATCATTGGTGGTTCGCAACGCGAAGACAACCTGGAGCGCTTGATGCAGCGTATGACTGAGGTAGGTATCCCTCACGAGGAGTTGGATTGGTACCTGGATATTCGTCGTTTTGGTTCGGCACCACACAGTGGGTTTGGGCTGGGCTTTGAGCGCTTTATCTTGTTTGTTACCGGAATGGCCAACATCCGCGATGTAATACCGTTTCCTCGTACTCCAGGAAACGCACGATTCTAGAAAATCGGTAAACTATATATACAAGAAACCCCAGGCTAAAAAGCTTGGGGTTTTATATTTTATAATGGTTTATTTTTTACGTAACAATCATCTTGTTACCTATCGCAGCACGATTCCCCGAAATTTAGTCTTTCGCTGCAAAGCCTCAAAAATAAGTTTAGCCTCAAAGGCTCCCAAACGAGCCCGAACCATATTCCGTAATGCCACACCTTCTGTCAAGATATACATTACATCTTCTTGCTTCATTTTGTCTATAGTACCAGCCAATGCGATGAATTCTTCATTATTTGCATTGTGTTCTTTGCTACACTTTTGTAATGCCTGGAAGAAGCTGTTGATTCGAATAGAATTATACTTGTTAAACCCTTCGGTATCTGGATTCTTGTATGCTTCTACCGCTTGCTGAAAGGTTAAATCACTATTATACAGTAACTCGTTTGCTTCATAGGATTCTCCAATTTGATCGTCATACTCTGATAACACCTGGTTTTTCACGTCGGTATGTGGGCTATACAATTCGTAATTATAGGCTCTAAATTCAGTCTTATACGATTTTAGTGCTTTCTGTGCCTTCTGTTGTCTGTTCATTAGGGTACTCTGTCCACGCAAATTGTTTTCTTTCTCATTCCAGAGGTCCATTAAGTTCACCGATTCGCCATTTGTCGTCGCTTCCTGATAGGCTTTCAATACTTCCTTATAAGTTGAATTCTCCTTGTCAAATTGTTTTCTTGTAAGTACCTCTGACAGCTCCACCCCGTATATTTTATTCACTTTTTTGTAATCTTCCAGTGCTTGATGATATTTGCTTTTTTCTGTCTCTGAATCTAAGATTAATGAATCAAGTGCAATCTTTTCTCTTTTCAATTTATTGATGTTCTTCATTTGTGGATCCTCTGGCGAATCATGTTTATCAGCCAGATGTTGTACTTCGTGGGTCAGGGTGGCCATGAGCTTTTCTTTATCTGCACTCGAAGCATTCAGGACAAACATCTGGTTTTTTAATGCCCACGCTAACGTACCATGATCCGTAAAACCTACGTTTTCGTTATTTTCAATGTCCTCACTATAAGCAGTTGCACTACTATTAATACTACCCCCATGATAACCATCAGGAAAATAGGCGCATTGCCCCCCTCCCCTTTTGCCTGAATCGTGGGTAGGCGTTATGGCAAACAATTCCACTCCTTCTTCTTTGATCCACTCACAAGTATTCCGGAACATTCTATTCCCACTTTTGAGTCCGTCTTCGATGAACTTTTTCAGGAAATCCCGATCTGCTCGATGATTCATTATAGCTTGTTTGTAACCACTGGCCGATACTTTTGGCTCATTCTCAATATTGAGATGGTTATCGTTCACTGCTTTCTCCATCACTTGATTTCCATTATTGTTACCAATCATAGGCTTGGCACTTGTATCGGTTTTACTATTGCTTTGTTTATCATTATCGTGCGATTCACTCTTAGCAGCACTCAACTTAGGGGCAGAAGGTTTTTGTGTAATTTTTTTATCCATCAAACTTGAAGCAAGGCTGTCTTCCTTAGTAGCATCCATCCCCTGTTTATCATTCATCTGTTGCTTTTCCTTACTCTCCTCCATTTGTTGTTTAACCAAGGTTTCCTCCGCCAATAATTTATTATACATTTGTTGATTAATATCTTTATTCTCACCCGATTTGATTTTAGTATCTACCAACATTTTCATTGCATTTATCAAACTCAGTTGCTCAAAAAAATCGTCATCACCCGCTTTTTCATACTCACTCAACTCATATATAATGTAATCGATTTCTTCTGAATAAGGTCCATAAAAATCACCATCAAATACATCTCCTGATATGTTTTTTCCTTTGAGCTGCACAACATTAGTTTTTAACTGAGCTGGAGACTGATTTGTCGAGTCACTTCCTACAGGCTTCATTTGAGTAGCCTTAGCCCCCATATCATCCGCTTCTTTTTCCAGGGCGGGGTCGGCATTGATCTGTGCACCATTGTTGGCTTGTATGGTAGGCGTTACCCGTCCTTGTTTTTGTTGTACTACGTGCCAGGCCTCATGCCCCAGGTGTTGTCCATTGCTTAGGTGTATCTCATTGCCTTGAGCGTAAGCTTCTGCCTTGAGTTGAACCGGTTTTTCGGAATTGGGAAAAACTTTCACATCTGATAAATCTACTCCTCCCATTTGTTCCATATTGGTTTTCATTGGGTCAGGCAAACTGGTAGACGTGCCTGTTTTTGCCTCTTCTGATGAAGCATTCTTTGTCATGCTTTTCAATTCATTTACAAAACCTTTTTTGGCCTGAATAGGTGGTAAATGACTTTGCCTGGTCTGAATGGGAGGTAGCTTGCCTTGTTTGGCTTGTATAGGGCGTTGTTTCGCCTGGATTGGTGATTTACTACTTTGTCGAGAAGGCATTACTTTTGACTTGGCCTGAATCGTTGGTTTTTGGATATGCGCATTGGCGACATAACTATCATTGGATTGACTGATGTTTTTTTGCATAAGGTATGTGATTGGTTGTGTTGTTTTAAAAAGTGCATCAAAAGTTGGGCTATAGGGGCTATTTCTGGGGAAAAGAAATCTAGACAAATTCTAGACTGCAACTATCTAAAACACTGACAAAAAGGACTTTAACTGATAAAAACACTTACCAAAGGATTCTCTATTATCATACTGGCCAACCTTCATGATACGACTCCACTCCTTCCATTGCAGAAAACGCGAAGTTTTAAGAATCTAAAAATCAGCGATTTTATATAAGTAAAAGCCCCAGACCGTAAAAGTTGGGGCTTTGTTTTTATAAGACTTTAGATATTCTCTCAAGCTTTGAGAATATTAAAAGTTTGTATTAAAAATTGTATCTAATTTATTATATAACTTTCGTTGCGATTCTATTTTTTGATTTATTCCTGGTATAAGCGCCTTCAGTGATTTTGACGTATCATCTTTTTGTTTTAACAAGGTTTTATGTTGATTTTCTTCATCTTGTAATTTTTCCTGAAGCTTTTTCTTTTTCAATTGATGTTCGTTAATCTTCTTTGCCAAACTATCTCTACGGCTTAACTCCTTACTTATTCCTATTTTATTTGTTTCGGACTTATGCCTCATACTTGGCAAGTCATTAGTTATCTTTTGACCTTTATTCGTATACCCTTGTCTTTTGTTGAGTTGTTCATCTATCTCTTTGTCAATACTTTTAACACTTTGCCCGCCAAGGATTGTACTACTTAGGTCATTCAGTTCCTGTTCGAATTGAGTTATAGAAGATTGGGTATCATTTAGCAGGTTATTTTGATCATGCCAAGTCTTATAAATTTCCGTTCTACCACTTCCCCAATTCATCACGTTACCATAATCTGCCTGAGTAATATAGCTCCAACAAGCATTATTCATTTGATTTATTTGTTGCTGCGAATCTTTCAATTTATCCCCCTGCTCGTCTAAAAGCTCTTTCAATTCGCGCTGTCTTTTCTTATTCAGGTCCTTCTTTTTCTTCAAATCTTCTCGTGATTTCTCTTTTTGTTTAATCACTGCATTTATACCATCTATGATCCCGTTTAGTTCCTCTAATTTATTCTCAGAAGCCTCAATTTTAGCTAACAGCTCATCTTGTTTTGCTTGGATATCTTCACGAGAAATGCTTGCTTGAGTAATTTTAAATTGACACGATTGTATTTGAGCATCTAGCAAATTTATTTGATCTTGGGTTTGTTGCTGAGAAATATTATGTGTTTGAGTTAATTGATTTATTTGCTGTTCAATCTGGTCAGTTTCGCTATTGATCTGCTCTATTTCTGCTCGATGTTGTGCTATCTTTTGTGTAATATCGTTTAATATGCCCTCTCGCTCTAGTTTCACTACTTCTGTAGCCACTTCTTCCAGCTGCATTTGGCAAGCCACACAAGAAGGTACATCTACGTCCTCTTCATGAAGATTATCTTTTCCTTTCATACCATATTGCTCGTGGGTATCAGTATGGGTGTTGCTTACCTTTACTTTTGAATTCTCATTGTCAGTTACCCATACTTCTGTTAACCCTAGATGTTTATTTCCTTGATAATTATCTACCGAAATTCTGGAAGCTACTGACAGCACAACTGCGGCAGCACAGTTTGATGGGTAGGAGCCTGCTTTATGCTTCATTATTTTATCACTTTCTTTAGTCACACCAGTAACTCCACTATGGCTATCTGGGTTCATTTTATCTGCGATAGCTACTTTGTAAGTTGCCTCATCGTCGTAATGAATGTCGTTTTTAGTATATATTTTATTTCTCAATAAATTATAATCACCTTTAAGTGCATTAGATAAAATATTTTTTCGATCATACCTAATCGAGCCTGACACCCCCACTACTAACTTTCCATTGGGCAATACCAGTACTGCCAGCATAAATTTGTTTCGATTGGTTGAATCATATATTCCTCGATTTATAATTTTTTGCCTTATTTCTTTTGCTTTTTCTTCACTCTCAGTGGTTCTACTGATGGTTCCTATAGATTCATGTTCAAGTGCCCGGTTTGTTTCATCGCTTTCCCATATTTTGTTGGGGTGTTCTGGGTTAGTTGTTTGGTGTTCATTGATTATGGTAATAATATGGTTGATATTATCTAATGTGGACTGCATATTTTCCTGTTTGCTTATATTCTCTTCAATCACTCGCAAAAAGTCTTTCACACTATCGTCTAGTTTGCCATAGTACCTGTCTACCGCTTGTTTAAAAGTTTGTTTTCGGTTATTAATAGTAGTAAAATAGACGTAGTCTTCAATAGCATCCCATTCCGTAAGGTCACCAGGGTTTTGCCTAATCATCCGTTGTACAACCTTGCTCGAGTTAGCCGCATGCGTTGCTGCCGTTTTTCTTTGGACAGTCTCTCCACTTAGCGCCATGTTTTGAGCTACTTTTCCCATTTCGTCAGCCTCTTGCTCTAGTGCTGGGTCAGCGTTGATTTGTACTCCGTTATTGGCTTGTATGGTTGGCGTTACTCGTCCCTGTTTTTGTTGTACAACATGCCAGGCTTCATGCTCCAGGTGTTTACCATTGCTCAAGTGAATTTCGTTGCCTTGAGCATATGCCTCTGCTTTTAGTTGCAGTGGCTTTTCAGAGTTGTGATATACTTGTACATCTGATAAATCAACTCCTCCCAATTGCTCCATATTGGTTTTTAAAGGATCGGGTAAGCTCGTAGATGAACCCGATTTTGCCGTATTCTTAAGAGATTTGGTTACGTTCTTTGCCTTGGCCTGAATAGGTGGCAAACCACTTTGTTTGGTTTTGATTGGGGGTAAGTTACTCTGTTTAGCTTTAATGGGGGGTTTATTGCCTTGCTTAGACTTGATAGGTGGTATATAACGCTGCCTTGAAGGTATTGATTTTGACTTGGTTTGATTGGTTGTTTTTTTGGTAGCGATATGATTGGTTGCTGTCGAACTATCCTGTTCGGATTGACTGATGTTTGCCTGCATAAGGATAATTATTAGGTTGTGGTTTAAATTATTTGTAGGGATTACGAGACAAATGCTATTTTTAGAGGAAAAAGTTTCTAGACAAAGTCTAGACAGCACCCAACAAAACAACTGATAACAAACCACTTAACTATCTCAAAGCAAGTATACTTTTAGAACAAACATTTGTGTATGTTTTGAACACAAAAAACATGAGTCATCCCAAATTTTGAAAGGCAGATACCAAGATAAAGAGTTGGTAAAAGCATTTTATGTGTTAAAAATCAAGCACTTACCGCTTTACTCTTCCTACTTTTTGCTCCAGGTAAAAAAGTAGCAAAAAACCCGTCGCGGTATTTTGTGCTGACTAAACTTGCAGCATTACGCTGAAAATGCTCAAACATTCCACCCTTCGCACAAAATCAACTGCACAAGCTAGGGTGTCAGTGATCATTTTTTAACCGCTCCACCCTACAAGTTATTAACGTCCACAAAATAAGGCGAAATGAAAGGCGGTAATGTTCAAGAAGTGCTTTACAGACAATTGATTATCAAAACTTTAAATATTATTTTACTGAAAATTGCACACTAATTTTTCGTCGCTGAATCTTATATTCAAGTCAATTTCACCTGTTTAAAAAATTACTTGAATAACCAGGTCTTTCTTTCCGCCTTAGTTTATTGGCGTGAAGAAATTACCTTATGGTGAGCTCGGCACAGCAAAGCTGTAGCCATCGGTTTATGTAATGAAGCCGTAAAAAATGATCACTGAACGAGGCACGAGTGAATGTTTGAGCATTTTCGGCGTAATGAAGTAAATTTTAGCAGCAATAAACTACAGCGGTGGCTTTTTTTGGTTCCGTCCCACAGGCTGGCTCAACAGTCACCGACTGTTGCCATAACTATTGAAAAAAATGAACGGATGCTGAGGGTAAATAGCCTAGATTTTATACCCAAAACTTACTGATTAACAGTCATTTTCGCTCCTGTATATTTAGATATGCGATCAAATAATGTCAATAAATAAAATGTGTACAGTTTGAAAAGTTTATTAATAAAAAGCCACTCCAAAAACTTGGAATGGCTCAGATCATTTGATTAAATATTTTTGTAAGGATTATAACTTAATTCCTACCACGGTAATGTCATCACGTTGAGGTTCTTGCCCCATGTAGTCGAGCATTACACCTTGCAGAGCTTCTTGCTGCTCCAGCATGTTGCGATCTTTGTTGGCTTTAATAATTTGCATAAAACGCCGTTTGGAGAACTTCTTTCGGGCTTGATTGTGCTGGTCCAGTAAGCCATCAGTGGTAAAGTAGAGATTGGTACCTTTGTCAAGGGTCACTTCGTGATCTGTAAAACTATCTTTATGCAAAGGACGACGCCCACCAATAGAGCGACGCGTTCCTTTGATTTCGGTCAAGTCATTGTCTTTGCAGTAAAACAACGAGTTTTTGGCTCCGGCAAAAGTCACTTTAAAAGATTGCACTTCTTCTTGTTCAGTAGCCATTGCATTGTCCAACTCCTCTAATATGGTTAAACTATCTACTACTGGGGCGTCTGCATCTTCTTCTTCTACCACCCCATTTTTAATTTTTTCTACCATAATGAGGCTTACATCCATTCCATCATTGTTTAGGTTTTGATTTTGACGTAAAGCATGGTGAATCTCTTCATCCAGTTGCTCCAATACCTGGGCAGGGGCAAAAGTCTTGTGCTGAATAATAATTTCATTCAGTAAAATATTGCCAATCATACTCATAAAACCGCCTGGTACCCCATGTCCGGTACAGTCTACCACTGCCAAAAACACCTTTTTCTTTCGCTTGCCGATCCAGTAAAAGTCACCAGATACCACATGCATGGGTGAGTATATCACAAAGTTTTCGGGAAAGAATGCTCGGATTTCGTCTTCGGTAGGCAAAATAGCACTTTGAATCTTGCGGGCATAGTTGATACTGGTCAACAACAGATCTCGCTTACGTTTGATCTCCTCAGAGCTTTTTTTCACCTTATCCAGGCTATTTTGCATCTTGGTAAGCATGAAGTTAAAGTCTTTAGAAAGTCGCCCTATTTCGTCATTGGTAAATACTTTCTCAAAGGCTACTTCACGAGAAAAATCATTCTCTACTACGGTTTGAATAGATGTAGAAAGTCTGTGGATGGGTCGGCTTAAAATACGTGTTAAAAAGAAAGCCAAAAAGATCATTAATCCTATCCCCAAAATCATCACTGTAGAAAGTAAAATTCGATTCTGTTTTTTAAGATCTCCTGCACGGGCACGAACATAACGGTTAAAGTCCAAAATGGCTACTTCCAACGCACCAGACGCTTTAAACAGTTCGACTCTTAGTCCTTGCTTATCGTTGAGTCCAATCCGCTGATCCAACGCCACCAATTGTTTAAAGGCGTTGTAGTAATAATCTACGGTTTTGAGTAGCTCTGCATTCAAACGAGGTTCTGTAATTCTTTGGGCTACATCCTTTCGTAGGTTTTTGATAGCATCCGTCATTTTTTCGGTATAACGCAAATCCCGACGAATGATAAAATCCTTCTCATGACGTCTTACCATGAGCACCTTGGCCAAATCAAGCTGGTCTTTATGCTCCTCAATGTAATGGATGTATTCCCGCATCTTACCCACCAAGCCATAATCTTTAAACCCGCGCTCTTTGTACTCTTTCACCATTTTGGCAAACACTACTTCGTAAGTGGCAAACTTACTAATCATCATATTTACCTTATCACCAGCGCCTAAACGTTGGTTATTTTTTAAAGAGTCCAGGTTGAGTTGTACTCGCTCAATTGTTTTGGTCCGATCGTTTAGATAGCGGCTTTTACCAGAAATATAAAATTGGGGATTGATAATTTCGTAGTCGAAAAAGCCTTTTTCAAGCTTATTAGATTTTTGGATATCACTATTTATTTCAGAAAGGCGGTCAAGAAGGGCATTAATTTTCTGTTCCTTCCAGTCAAACCAAATATTCACAAACGAGATAAAAAGGATAATGACCAAAAAGAAGAAGAATGATGCCAATAGCTTGGCCCTGATTGTACTAAAATATGATAACATGACGTGTGTATAGTATTAGTCCTTGCGCTGCAATTAACCTGGGTTAGTTAGGTTAATTTTCCCCTCAAAATAATCAGGAATTCAATTCATCAGTTTTTCGGGAACAAAAATACTACCTTCTCGAGTATTCTACCTCATGTTCATATCACAGTAATTAACAGTTCATATTTTCTTAACATTAAATATGATCTTACCTGTATTTGTTTGCAATAAAATATTATGAAAATGATCTATTCTTCAAGATAGGGTTGCTGCCAGACTCAGAGTATGTTTAAAAATTATAATCTAGGCTAAAAAAGCACCTTTTCCGCGTGGTTGAAACCTATTTTTGCAGCAATAGCTTACCGTCACCTGAGCTGGCTCAACAGCCACTGGCTGTTGCCATCTTAAAAACAGCCCTCAACCACACAAAAAACTCATCATTTTTATCTCTGAAGACAAAATTTAAATATACTCTCAATTGCTTTTCTATAAATCATTATTCACTCAAAATATTTGATTTGGCAATTGAGTCTGGCAAGCAGAGGGGTACTATTTGGTCTTTTTTGATTTTTTAGCGGCTGCTTTTTGTTGTTGTTTCCAAAGTTGGCCAAATGACTTATCGGCCACTACGATATCTTCACGCCGTTTTCCCCAGGTTTTCTTAAAAAAACGTTTGAATACCATATTTTTCATTCCAGCGCCTACCATATCCATCCTTTTACGTTTTTTCATCCCATGTTTCCACAGCTTAAACCCAATTCGTTCGGAGCGAGTGGGTAGTTTTTCCTGAACACTTTGGTTACGATTCAGTAATAATTGCTTGGGAATATCTATTCTTACCGGACAAACCGTAGCACAAGCCCCACACAAAGAACTGGCATAGCTCAAATGCTTAAACTTCTCCATTCCAGCATAATGAGGCGTAATAATAGAACCAATGGGTCCACTATAGGTAGTATTGTAGGTGTGTCCACCAATATTTTTATACACGGGGCAAGCATTGAGGCAGGCTCCACAGCGAATACAATTTAATCCCTGACGTTTGGCGGCATCAGCCAATAACTTCGTACGGCCATTGTCTAGTAATACCACATACATTTCTTCTGGCCCATCAGTTTCATCGGCTTGTTTGGGCCCCGAAATGATGCTGTTGTATACGGTTAACCTTTGCCCGGTACCACTGGTAGAAAGCAAAGACCAAAACAAATCCAAGTCTTCCATTTTGGGCACTACCTTCTCGATACCTACAATCGCAATGTGTACCTTAGGAAAAGATACCGATAATCGGGCATTGCCCTCGTTTTCGGTAATGGCTACTCCTCCTACATCGGCTACCAAAAAATTCCCTCCCGTAATTCCAATTTTGGCTTGAGTATATTTTTCACGCAAAAGTTTTCGTGCAGTAAGGGTCAATTCCGTAGCATCATCGGTAGGTGGGGTATTGAGCTTCTCCTGAAATATCTTAGACACATCCTGCCGTGATAGGTGCATAGCAGGAGTCACAATATGATAAGGCTTTTGCCCAGCCAATTGCACAATGTATTCACCTAAATCAGTTTCTACTACTTCTACTTTATGATCTTCCAGGTATTCATTCAAATGAATTTCTTCGGTTGTCATAGACTTCGACTTCACCACCATTTTGGCATCATGTGCCTTAAATATCTTATCAATAGCGTGTAAAGCCTGCGACTGATTCTCCGCCCAGATTATCTTCCCTCCTCTTTTAGTAAAGTTTTCTTCAAATTCGAGCAAGTGTTTATCAAGATTCTCAATAGCTTGCGTTTTGATATAAGCAGCTCTACTACGCGCCAAGTCATGATCTTCGTATTGTTGCAGTCCTTTATCTACCGACGTGTGATAACGCCCCATGTTAAAGTTGATAGTATTGCGATGCTTTATATCAAAGGCTTTTTTTTCAGCCGTTTCTTTAAAATTCTTTTCCAGATTCATAAGTAGCGAAATTGCTCAAATAAAAATATTACCTCAATTAATTCGAGAAGCAGTTAACAAACTTACTATTAAATTAGTAAAAAGTAAAAGAGTTACCATACGAAGCTTTAAGTATTTTGCGGAGCTTTTTTGTTTGCAACACAAGGTCATTATTTTTACAAAATGGAGCAGTATAGAGAACTTTTATTGGTATTAAGCAGTCTGGGAGTATTGGAAAGTCTCTTTTTTGGGGTATATCTATTAACTATCAAAGGAGAGAAGAGAGTCCCTAACTTGTTGTTATCGGTGCTTATTTTTGCCTTGGCAATTCGTATTGGTAAGTCTATACTCTTCGTTTTTACCAGCGATTTGCCAGAAGTGGTCAAAAATATAGGCCTGGGAGCCAAAACTGCTATTGGTCCAGCGCTATATTTACACATAAAAGCCTTTTCAGATTATAAAAACTTTCGTTTTCATAAGTCTTATTTATTGCACTTCCTCCCCTTTTTCATTTATATAACAGCCGCTCCTTATGTATCCAACAAAACCGCTTTTGAACCTTATATTTTTATCTTAATACAATTTTTCATCTATTTAATTTTATCATCTCTGGTTTGGTACCGCTCTCGTGCCACTATTGAGAACAGTTATGAGATCATCTGGATGAGAAACTTGATAGCAGGTATATTTTTGATCTGGTTGGCCTACACACTTTATTTCGTGCATATTATCCCCATATATATGACAGGGGCCATTTTGTATTCTTTTGTAGTATATGGTATGATTTATCTGGCGCTCAAACGAAACAGTATTTTTGTGGTAGCTCCTGAAGTAAAAAAATACCAGGGTTCTAAAATACAACCCACCCAATCGTCTCAATTATTACAGCAGGTACTTCAACTTTTTGAAACCGAAAAGCCCTACCTGGATGCAAACCTTACGCTTTCCAAAGCGGCACAAATGTTAAACATCGCCCCTAGAGTCTTATCTCAGGTGATTAACGAACAACGGGAACAAAATTTCTCCGATTTCATCAATGCTTATCGCATTCAACAAGCACAAGCGTTGTTGCATAGTTCGACTCACCGCCAACAAACCATTGCCAGTATTGCTTACGAAAGTGGCTTTCATTCTTTGTCGGCGTTTAACACTGCATTTAAAAAAAACACGGGTACTACCCCATCGGCTTATCGCAAATTAAAGTTGCAAAAAGACATGACCTAAGCTGTAAGTGTTGTGTCACAAATCGCTTATGCTATTCTGTAATTTATACCTACCAAAATCTTTCGGATACCTGATTCGGACTATCTGATGTATGAATCAGATAGGTTTTAGGCTGCATAGGGGCTTGTTTTGGGCAATATTGTAATTCACCAAAACAAATAACCTATGAAAAACACATCCCTGACAAATCGCAGGAAATGGTTAAAAAATACTGCGCTTTCTTCGGTCGGTTTAGTAATGGCTGCCAACGCTGGAGCCTTTGCCTATGACCACCCTGCACAAGAACCATTTACCGAACAAGAACTCTTAAGGTTGTTCTCGAATGAAAACCCCTACAGTCCTTCTCCCAAGGTAAAATCTGCCATGCAGCAGTTGCTCTATCGCGCCAATCGTTATGCAAACTATCACCCAGTAAACCCCAAGGCACTCAAAGAAGCCATTGCCAAACGAGAAGGCCTCAAGGCTGAAAATATAGTATTAGGGCATGGCTCTTACCAAGTGCTCACTCTTATTGCCATTATGTATGGTAGAAACAAAGAGACCATTATCACTCCCAAGCCTACTTTTAATGTAGTGGGTAACTATGCTGACCATCAAATGGGAGCCAATGTAAAATATATTGCATTGGATAAAAACCACAGAATGGACCTATCGGCGATGCGTAGGGCTATGGATGCCAAAACCAGTTTGGTATTTGTATGCAACCCAAACAATCCTACCGGAACTGTAATAGAAGCAGAAAGACTTAAAAGTTTTTGTCGGGAAGTAGGCAAAAAGGCTACTGTTCTTGTGGATGAAGCTTATATCGAATATGCCAATCCTGCCAAAACCAAAACAATGGTAGAACTGGTACAACAAAAAGAAAATGTCTTGATTACCCGTACTTTCTCTAAAATGTATGGCCTAGCTGGGATGCGTATAGGCTACGCTATGGCTCGAAAAGACATTGCCGAAAGACTTGATAAACTCAATGGCCAATTTGGGCAACTCATCAATACTTTAGGATTGGCGGCAGCCCTTGCTTCACTCGAAGACGAGCAGTTTATCCGATCTTCCATCAAGAAGAACCAGCAAGTAATGCGATACTTTTGCCAACAACTCGATGGTATGAACCTCCCCTATGTACCCAGTGAAACCAACTTTTTGTATGTACAAACGGGCAAAGCTTTTAAAGATTTTCATAGTCAACTAGCCAAGCGAAAAATCAAGGCCATAGGAAAAGATAGCAGTGAATGGAGTCGCATTAGTATGGCCACCATGGCGGACATGAAAAGGCTGATAAAAATTATGAAGGGACTGAAAACCAAATAGCTGCACCTTTTTACCTCACCAAATAAACAATTAAAGTTAAAAACAATATAATCATGCGTACAAAAATGCTTTATCGCTTATCCATTGTATTTTTCAGTCTTTTTTTGATCCAATCAGTTTCTTTTGGCCAGGATGGTGCACTGGATGTACAAGACCCTCAAGAGAAAAAGGCCATTGAGGCTACTATTCAACATTATTTTAAAGGAGGGGCCGAAAGCGATATTTCGGAGTTTAAGAAGGCGATGCACCCCAATGCTTATCTCAAGTTTATTAGCAAAGATAAATACCGGGAAATAGACATGCCCACCTATTATGGGTTCTTCAAATCAGGCAAAAAAAACAAACGGGAATCTAAAATATTGTCTATTGACATTACGGGAAATGCAGCCGCCGCTAAAATCAGGATTTACACCAAAACCCGCATTTTCACCGATTACTTCACCTTGCTCAAGTTCAAAGAAGGCTGGAAAATCGTCAGCAAAACTTCTTATACGATGGTTAAGTAAGGTGTTCAAAATAACTCTTGCAGCGCTTATCAGGAGCTTGATTCTCCGCTACTTGAATTAACTAAAGTTGAGCTTGGGCTTTGTCTTTCAGTTGCTGGGTTTTGTTATTCTTAGCCGTTGGCAGAACTCAGCACAGTAAAGCGGTAACATAATGCTGCACCCACCAATCTACATAATCAAGTAAAGTTTAGAAGTTATCTCGACTTTTAGAATGTTGGTAGAAATGGCTGCTTTTGTTCGCTAACGAAGCGTTTTTTTTGAGTCATAGCAGCGCTACGGGGATAAAGAAATCTCAAAGTTAGGGGGCAAAATGAGCTATTTATAATTCATAATTAAAAGTCGATATGACTTTGACTTCTTACAGATCAAATCTATAATGAAACATATTCCTAAACACTTATTTTTAATCATCACATTATTTGCCGTAGGTTGTAGTAATGATAATCAAGACAATAATCCCAAAAGAGTTGAAGATAACTATGCTGCCAAGATAGATAGTCTCATACAAACTGTAGTTCCACGACAATTCAACGGGGTGGTTTCCATTACCCAATATGGCAAAACCATTTATTCAAAGGCTTATGGTTATTCTAATTTTGAAGAAAAAATACCTATCAGCCTAAAAGATAATTTCAGAATTCAATCCAACAGTAAACAGATTACTGGTGTCTTGATTTTGAAGGAAGTAGAAAAAGGAAATATCGATCTCCACAGTCCAATCAAGCAATACTTACCAGACTTACAAATTTCTTGGGCAGAGACTGTCACAGTACATCAATTATTAAACATGTCGGCAGGTATCGTCGCATTAGACAAACCATTGCTTTTCAAACCTGGAACAAATTTCCACTATAGCAATCCAGCATATGGGTTGCTAGGCAGGATAATCGAACAGGTCACAGGTAAAGAATATACCCAAGTTGCCAACAGCTTATTTCAAGAATTAGGAATGAAAAACACCTATTGCTACAAAATGGGCAAGAAAAACGCAGGCTTAATTAATGGTTATATCTGTTCTGGCGAAATATTTAAATTGGTTGAATTTGACAAGCTTGGTTTTACAAAAAACTCGTGGAAAGATTTCACTCCTACTGGCGGAATCATCTCCAATGTCACAGATTTGCACATTTGGGATACTAAACTGCATAAAGGCGAAATACTCAAAGCTAAATACTATAAAACGATGACCAACTCCAATGTACCAGATCTATTTGCTGCTTTGAGTGACGAACAAATGCTTTATGGATATGGCATTGATATTTGCGACAAGCCTATTAAATATTTGGGACATGGAGGTACTGGTTTTGGTTTTGTTTCGCTCAAATTTTATGTTCCTAAAAAGGGTTTGGATGTGATTGTTTTGGAGAATTTATACCATCATAATATTCCAATCAATTACCACTTTGAAAAGGAAATACGCAAAATCGTGTTGAATAGTAGCTTGATAACAGGATAATAAGTAGTGTGACAATTTTAACCTAAGAACTCCAATAGCTGAATTGAGCCTTTGGCAAACTATGCATTCAGTTAAATAATTTAGAAGCCTGGTTCTTACCAGTTACTTCACTTTAAGATCAATTGAAAAACCATCAGCCAAACCTTTTATACAATGAAGTCATCTCGACTTCAATCACGAAATAACAACTATAGTATGTATCACAAAATATTCTTATGGATTGCTCTTCTATTACTAGGAGGCAACCTTTATGCGCAAAACAAGTCAGGTTATTATATAAAATGGGACATAGATCATACCGATCGCCAGGTAAAACCAAGCATCCCGATTTCTGCTGAGGAGGCCAAATACATTAATTGCTATTATGTAAAGTTTGATTCCCAAAACCGGTGTCAAAGCGTCAAGTTTTATTATCAGGGCAAACCAGGCATATACAGTAATTTTGGTGCACACGAAATAGTCAGAACATATTTCAAAAATCACTTTACCGAAACTTATAAAGACACCCAGGGAAAATCCATAGCCAATAATCAGGGAGTGTATAAAGTGGTATTTAGCCTTAATCAACGAAGGTTTTGGCGCAAAAAACAATTTTTCAATCATTCAAATAAGCCAATAGAGGTAAGAGGAATTGCCGAAGTCCATATGGTGCGTGATCAACAAAACAGGGCTATATCAGAAATACAACTAAACCTCAAAGGTGATACTATTCCTGATGTAAATGGCTTTAAGCAACCTTACTTTGCCTTTACCAAAGAGGGCTTAGCGCTTTATCGCCAAAACCGCAACCAACAAGGGCAACTAGTGAATGGAGCCAAAGGGTATGCAGTCGTCAATTTTTTATTTGATGAAAATGGCAATTTCGTAGATGAAGAGTTTCGCGATGCCCAAGGGAAACTGTTTGCCCGCCCCAATGCCGTTTATGCCAGAATCAACTTTCGGGAATTTAATAAATACGGCAAGCCAGCCCGAGTTTATTTCTTAGATCAGCTTGGTCGACCGTTAAAAAAATGGGCTCATGGCATTATAGAGTATTATGCTGATATGAACCGTAAAAGCATTACTTTTTATGATAATCAAGGTAATAAATCTACCAACAATGCAGGTGTTTCAACCATTGTTTATCAGTATAACTCTCAAGGGAAGTTTATGGGAAGAATAAAATATGATATTCAAGGAAAAAAGATGGCTCAACCAAAGTAAACGTCATTTGTAATGAATAATTCATTGGTTTTAAAGCACTTTTTTAGGGTAAAAAGTCTGTTTCTAAGAAACAGTAAAACAAAGAAAGCAGGAAATTCCTGCTTTCATCACCTAACTAACCCTACGGCTCAACTTTAGCCTGCTATTGAGCCAATCAGCCTTCATCTATTACTTCAACTTTCATTCATCATTCTTCTTTGAGTGTAGGAGTAAGTGGCCAATTAAGCCCACCGAAAATGTATATATAATTTCTCGTTTGCTCTCTAAAACAAAGGAAGTAAAGAAGCTCTACTTCCTTTGGGAATTGCGCAACTCCTTTTCACACTACCAAATGTTCCTGAGGAGTTAGCAAGGTATATATTACACTTTTGTCTTTGACACTTTGAAGAAAAGTTAGCAGTGCTGGAGTCACCCACCTGCTAACTAGTTTGCTTAGGCTATATGTCTGGTTCAATAGACACACATCGGGAAAAATATTTTACCTTAAGCGTTTTGATATTACAGTAGCAAATGTAAAAGGCTAAAATATACGGTGCAAGGGGCTTTTTTGGGGCTTTTGGCTCAACTAGAGGCTTTTTTTGGGATGAAAAAGTGGGGCGTTATTTTTATATAATGCGCTTATAATCAAGTATTTGTTTTTGGCGAAAATAATGGCTGAAAAAATGGGCGAAAAAAAAATCAACTTTTTTTATTTTTCTTGTTCAGAGTTGCGAATCATTTCCTTTTGTTGGCTACGGTAGTCATTTATAAAATCTTTGAAGCTTACATGCCCTGTTTTTTCGGCAATATTTCTAAAGCGATAACGTACCGAACCAAAGGTCGAATCCATTTTTTGAGCAATTTTTTGCATACTCAAACCCTGATAATATAACCGAATCATTTCCTTGGTTTCCAGAGGTAATCTGAGGCCAGTCTTTTGCTCTATCAGCTTTATCAGGTTGTTTTCAGCCAAAAGTTGTCTTATTTCTTCTAATTGTTCTGGGGCAAAGCTTTTAGCATCGCTGGTAACATCATTTCCACTATTTTTCAGCCCAACTTCCCCAACCACATTCACTGAGGTAGCTGCCTCTGGGGCATTGGCAATTGCCATAGTAGCACCAGCAACTCTTAGTCGTTTTTGTTGCCAGAATAAATACATCCCACCAATCACTCCTATCAAACTCACCAACCACCATACATATCCTACACTCTGCTGGTTTGCGGTAATGTTTGTATTTGTTTTCTGGGCAATTTTTTGTCGATACAGCGTATCTTTCAATTTCAGTTCGCTATTGGCCTGATGGTAGCTTGCCTTTACTGCTCTGAGACGAGTTTCGTATAATTGATGCTCGGTAGGTCTTAGACGTTTCAAAGCCAATATGTTCTGGTACAATTCTTTAGCATATTCACTCACAGTACGTTTGGTCACCCAATCAGGAGCATTGTCTATTAAACCTTGCAATAAGTCATTGCACTCATCAAATATTTGTCGAGCCACGGTCATTTTTCCTATTTTGGCCAAGTATAAACCATAGGTATGTTTCCAAAAAAGTTGCATCATTGGAGGCTTTTTCAAAGGTTTGGCGGCTTCTAAATGCCGATATGCCTGAACAGCTTTATCACTCATAATCAAATATTTAGCTAATTGAATATGCAAAGAAGCTGTATTCTCGGGGGATTTAATTGGATGATGTTTTATAGCCAAACGCTGGTAAGCAATCGCTGAATCATAACGCGAAAAAGTCGCCAAAGCATTAGCCATTCGCTCATAAGCATAACCTAACTGTTTAGGAGCATATTTTTTTCTAAGTTTTATTACCCTTAGCATAATCTTCAAAGCATTAATATCCTCACCCTTCCTTAGTATGTCTCCCTTTAAATTATAGGCATAACTCAATCTTACCCACTCTTTTGCTTGCTTCTGAAACTTGATACATTGTTGATTTAGCCTAATTGCGGTTTTATAATCTCCAGTTTGGAGATAAGTATCAGCCAAATTATTGGTCACTCTAAAATAAGATACTGAATCGGGTGCAAACCGACGGGCTTGCCTGTAATCATATAAAGCGGCTCCGTGTAAACACAATTTTTTGGCGTTAAAACCACGTAGATAATGAGCTTTATATTTTTGGGCATTAGTCTTGGCTAAAGTAAGACATTTGGTTGCCCATACCATCGCTGAATCTTGATGGGTATTGGTAAGTGTGCGGGCTTTTTTATAGGCTTTTTCGTAGTTTTGTTGAGCTTGTATGGTGCTGCTCCACCCAAACCATAGAGCCAAAAGGATAATTTTTTTCATAAAATGTTTATAAACATTAATATAATCTTCAATGAAACATGTATCTAAAACCATTGCTAATCACTTTACTAAAGTGGTTTTGCAACGCTACCAATTATTACACATTAAAGGGGGATGTTGTGGGAACAGTGATGATCCACCACCAAAGATTGATCAACAACAACCTCCTTCAAAAGGCTAATGCTATCAAAATGCAATGATTACACTTAGAAACGAATAACCCTAAAAGCATCAAGCTTGTGTTTATTAAAACGCAGGCTTTTTTTACAAGGATTAACCTACATTCTTTTTTGCATTGAGTAACGTGCAAATATTTATTGGCTCTAATACTGGGGTTCATTACTGGATTTGTTTGATGATGTTTGTGGTAAAAGTTGAAAGGTGCAATACCCGTGCAGGCTTAACTTCGGTCATTGCTAACCTATTTCAAATCTACACTTTCGGAATATACAACGCAATAGTTTTACCCTGATGTTTACTTTAAGTATACTACCAAATTCAGCTTAAAAACTTGGCTGCAGATATCAGGTAAACGCCTTACTATCAAAGCCATGTAATTGGCTTTTTATGGCACTACTCTTTTCCTGATCTATTTTTCGCTGTTTTTCAAATTATTAACTTTTCCAGTACTACATAAATACCAGAAATAATCAAAAGTAGGTTGGGCTAATCTAACAACCGCGCTTCAAACATTTGCACAAACAAATGCACCATGGTGGTTTGTAGATTACTGGCAGTATTGAGGGTAAGGTGATTGGGTAGGAGGCTGGCAATTTGATGGCGGGTTTGTTTTAGCAACTCAAAGTGTTCAATTCGGGCATCCGACACATTCCCTTCTTCTTCCCGGGCTCTTAGGCGTTCTTTGATTACTTCATCAGGGGCTACTGCTTCAATAAATACAATGCGCAGAGGTTGTACTTCTTTTACTCGCTCCAGTAACTTCTCCAGCTTAGCAAGATCACGAAAAGTTGCATCCAGTATAGCAGTGCCTTCCTGAAAGGCACATTCAATACCTCTCTCGAAGAGCGCATCGTATACTTTTTCGGTCATTTCTTTAGAATATACCCGGTGCAGGTCTTCTTCCTTGGTTCGTTCATAAGTCGGGATTCCAGCCATTTGTTTTCGAATAAAATCCGAATTGAAATGCTGGATACCCATATGTTTAGCAATTTTTTGGGCGAGGGTAGTTTTACCAGTTGCAATACCGCCATACACCACTACCAAAGTGGCCTGGGAGCCTATCAGTGCATACTTGAGCGATAACTTGAAGTATTTCCGTGCTTTTTCGGAGCATTTATGGCGGATTTTGGCAGGTACATCTGGCGATGCAGAGGTAAGGCTTTCTACTTTGCCTTTTACAAAAGCCCGATAAGATTTATAAAAGTCCAACAAATCCATAAACTCGCCTTTCTCTACCTGCTTGGTCACTTCTTCTACAAAAAAATTAGACAAATTATATTTATGTCTAAAGTCCAGTTCCATACTCAGGAAAGCAATATCGTTGAGGATGTCTATGCATCGAAAACGCTCATTGAACTCAATACAATCGTAGATATTTACTACCTGATCTTCTATATGCACATGCTCTGCTTTCAAATCGCCGTGACATTCCAGAATTTTGCCTTGATCGATACGTTCCTGAAACAGGGCTGCATTGTTTTCCAAAAAATAGTTCTGAAAAGCTCTAATTACCCTGAATTCCAGTGGCTGAATGGTGTTTTTGATAAAAGGCTTAATTTGCTCAAAGTTTTCATCGATGCTTACCCGAATGTTTTCCCGCGTCCCCCATTTGCTGGTATGATCTTGCACTGGGATTCGTTGGTAAAACCGGGCCAGTTTACTGGCGGCCAATCCCAGCTTTTGCCAATCAAACGTAGGCTTTTTGATGAGCTCATCTAAAAAATTGGCGTGAGAGAGTCGCTTCATTTTCAAGGCATAATCTATCACATAATCTTCTGCCTGCATTTGATAAGCTTCAGGCAGAGCGAAACTCAGTTTGCCATCGGGTAGTTGGTACAAAGGTATCACCTGTAAATATACATCCTGAGTAAGCCGCTGATTTAGCCTTATTTCTTCCTCAAGATAATACCTGCGCTGGTGAATATTGGTGAAATCTAAAAAACCAAAATTGACTGGTTTTTTAAATTTATATACCACTTCATCGAGCATGGCTACCACCGAAATGTGGGTCTGCTTCACGCTTACTTCATGAGTAAAGTCGCTGTACGAACCAGCATCTGACAAAAACTGTATTAACTCTTCAGTAAGCATGAATACACGTTTTCTTAAACTTTAAGTGATTTATTTCTGATAATTAAATTCGTTATTCTTCGTGTCCTATCAACTAAGTTTGTCTATGTTTCACCTCTTGTATAGTCTCGTTTTACTAAGATTATACAATATCTGGGACTCCCTGTGGTACAATGTCATTAAATTAGTAAAAGAATGTTGATTAACGAACACTGATCAACGATTTAAGAATGAGGCCGACACCCCCAACCATTCAAGGTTTGGTTTCCTTCATTATTCAATATTCGTTGATCGATATTCATTTTGGCTGCAACAGTTCTTAACTTAATGACATTGCCCTACGGCAAGACCAAAGACTTGCGAAGGTTTTTAAATATTTAGTAGTTGAAAAATAACCTCTTGTATGGTCTTACCGATAGGGAGACCATACAATGCACTCTTTGGTCTCGCTGCACTAAGACCAAAAGACTTGAGAGGGCTTTTGGAATACTAAATTATTTTTGTTTTAAAGTACTTAGCAAAGGTGCAAACTTAAATGACTCTAGCCCCTTGTTTGGTATTTAACCAACACGTGCCCCTTTGGACTAACTTATTTTTTCAATGCATTCCACCATACCTCTACTGGATGCAAGGCCTTGCGTTGGGTGCCATCTTTGATCTGATGACGACAACTGGTACCAGCAGCTACTATCAATACTTCTTTGGGCTGCTGCCGCACCGTAGGAAACAATACCAACTCTCCAATTTGCATAGATACTTCATAATGCTCTTTTTCATAGCCAAACGATCCTGCCATGCCACAACACCCCGAACGAATCAGGTGTACTTCATAGTTTTTGGGCAATGAAAGCATTTTTTTGGAAGGTGTAAGCGATGAGAGGGCTTTTTGCTGGCAATGCCCGTGTAATTTTAATATTTTTTTCTCCTCTGTAAAAGCAGACACCTCAATTCTACCAGCGTCTATCTCTCTAGACAAAAATTCTTCAATGGTAAAGGCATTTTTTGCCAACGTTTGAGCATCTTTCTGCAACTGCCCTCGGCTCAAGTCCAGGTATTCGTCTCTAAAAGTCAATATGGCTGAAGGCTCAATACCCACCAAAGGAGTTTGTTCGGTAATTAAATCTTTGAAAAAACGAATGTTTTGCTCTGCAATGGTTTTGGCTTTGCGCAATAAACCCTTAGACAAATAAGTACGGCCACTTTCCTGGTGGCCAGGCATCTCTACTTCGTAGCCCAGTTTTGCCAATAATTTTACGGTAAGAATACCAATATCAGTATCGTTGAAATCGGTAAACTCGTCACAAAACAAGTATACCTTCCCCTTGGGCTGTTGAGGAGCAAGCGATCTATAATGTTTTTTGTACCATTTGCGTAAGGTAGTACTGTGCAATTTTGGGATACTTCGCTGAGGAGCAAAACCCGCTATTTTCTTGCTCAAGTTTCCTGTCAGCTTATTACCAAAGGTAAAGTTATAAGCCCAGGGTACTTTAGCCGCCAGGCGATTCAAGCGAGTAAAGTTGGCAATCATTTTAGTGCGCATAGGCACCCCGTTGGCATCATAGTATTGTTGTAAAAACTCCGCCTTCATCTTGGCCATGTCTACATTAGAAGGGCACTCTGATTTACACCCCTTACAAGATAAACATAAGTCCATCACCTCTTTTATCTCTTCGTGGTCAAAACGGTTGGCTTTGTCAGATCGCGTCAAGAACTCTCTCAAAATATTGGCTCGGGCCCGGGTGGTATCTTTTTCGTTGCGGGTGGCCATATAGCTAGGACACATTGTTCCTCCCGTAATCTCGGTTTTACGACAATCTCCTGAGCCATTGCACATTTCGGCTCCACGCAAAATCCCTTGCGTATTTGAGAAATCAAATACGGTATCAAATTCTGGGGTATCCTGTCCTGCATCATAGCGCAGACTGGTATCCATAGGTGGGGTTTCTACAATCTTATGAGGATTGAAAATATTATCAGGATCAAATATTTTTTTCACCTGCTTCATCAATTCGTAACTCTTTTCACCCACCATTTGCGGAATAAACTCTCCCCGTAAGCGTCCGTCTCCGTGCTCACCACTGAGCGATCCTTGATATTTTTTTACCAGGGTAGCTATCTCCTCAGCAATCAGGCGAAACTCCTGCTGACCTTGCGGAGTTTTTAAATTGATAATAGGGCGCAGATGCAACTCTCCCGAACCCGCGTGGGCATAATGCACCGCCGACATTTGATTTTGGGTCAAAATCTCATTGAATTCCTGAATATAGGCTGGTAAATCTTCTACTGTAACTGCGGTATCTTCTATCACTGGGGCAGGTTTGGCATCTCCTACAATATTTGAAAGTAACCCTAAGCCTGCTTTTCGCAAACTCCACACCTTGCGAGTATCATCTCCATATACAATCGGAAAATGGTATCCTAACCCTTGCGCCTGCATAGCTTCCTGCATTTGGGCCGCAATGGCTTGTATTTCTTCTCGGGTATCTTTGTTAAACTCTACCACTAAAATAGCTTGTGGGTCTCCTTGTACAAAAAACCGATTTTGACGATGTTCTTTGTTGGCTTTAGTACATTCCAGTATATAATGATCCATCAACTCGCTGGCTGAAGGCCCATATTGCAGCGCCATCACGTTGGCCTTTAAAGCATCATCAATGCTGTCGAAATGGGCACACACCAATCCAGTTTCTTTGGGAGGCAACGGTACTACATTGAGTTTAATCTCGGTAATAAACATCAAAGTACCCTCTGAACCACAAATCAATTGGCAAAAATTGAAGTCTTTTCCCTGAGCATTGTAAGGCTTCAGGTCTAACAACATATCCAAAGCATACCCCGTATTCCGCCGGAGGATTGCTTTCTTGGGAAAATTTTGACGAATCTCTTGTTGATTCTCAGGATTGCTCAATAATTCATTAATTTCCTGATAAACCTTACCTTCAAAAGTATTCTCATTATTTTGTGTCAGGTGCTCCTCATAGGCATCATTTGTCAGCGTATTAAACGTTACCTCAGAGCCATCTGCCAAAAAACCCTTGACTTCCAGGGTATGCTCACGGGTGCTACCATAAATCACCGAATGGGTACCACAAGAGTTGTTTCCTACCATTCCTCCAATCATGGCTCGATTAGCAGTAGAAGTTTCCGGCCCAAAAAACAATCCGTGAGGCTTCAAAAAATGATTGAGATTGTCGCGAATCACTCCCGGCTGTACTCTTACCCATTGCTCCTCGGGGTTTATTTCCAGTATTTTGGTAAAGTGTTGAGAAATATCTACCACAATCCCCTCTCCTACTACCTGGCCAGCCAATGAAGTACCCGCAGCTCGTGGAATAATGCCTATTTTTTCCTGGTGGGCAAAAGCAATTAACTTTTGAATGTCCTGCTGGTTGTGAGGAATGGCTACCGCCAGTGGCATTTCGCGATAAGCCGACGCATCTGTGGCATACAAAATACGCATTGTATTACCCAGGTGTAGTTTTCCGTCCAGGCTATTGGCCAGTTTTTGCCATTTTTCAAGTTCAATTGGATTATCTTTTAGCAAGTCGGGAATGGTGTCTTTTGCCTCCATTGAGTAGTTTTATTATTTGAGTTGGGTGTTATCACTTACAAATATACAACTCAAGCGTATATTTTTATTTTTTATGGTTCGAATATGCATTATTCCATAATTCTTACATTACCCATCTGAGGGGTTGCCAACTTATTTTGTAAATTGAAGTAATTACAAACACGATACATCGGCATTATATATAAGAACTCTTGATTTTTTAACTATGATTATCAAATTTGAAGATTTAGCAACCCACTATTTGCACAACGAACAGTTAATTAAGTATGATCAAATTATTGTGTTATTAAATAACGAAGAGGCATTTACTCGTAAAGCATTACAAAATTCTTATAAAATATTTATCAAGGCACTTAGAAACTTAAAGGCATATTTGGAAGAAAACCAAAATTTCATCTCTTCGGGTAGCAATTGCAAAGGTGGATACTGGGAAATTTCTTACGAAACATTTGCTCAACTCAACCGCGAATGTCCTAAAGAAATGAAAATTATTTACTCCAGCCGTTCAGAAGAATTTGGAAAAAATTATGTAAGAATTTATTGGGAAGGTGCACAAGCTTTACCCGACAATTTGATCAAAGAATTCGAAAGTTGGATATAATTCTTCAAATTCTCGTAAAAAGATGTTTATGTAGTATTTTTTACAATTTCCTAGTTTTTTTCAGCCTAAAGCTTCAATTTCGTCCTATTTATCACACCTTTTTGAGTAATTTATCTTAGGCCACATGCTTACAAGCACTAGTTATTCTTTTTCTTTTTGTGCTTAGGCTTATTTTTATCTACGTAAGATTTTAGCTGCTCATAATCGGTATACTCCTGTTTACTTATTTTCAGATTTCCATTTTCAAACTTTAGGTGCAACTCCTTATATTCATCATTGAAGGTTTTTACCTTCTCCTCATTTAGCGATATGAGTTTTGCCATTTCGTATATTTTGGTGCGGAAAATATAAGGTTGTTTGACAAAGAGTTTCTTTTTGTCCACGGTGATCACTTTGTAAGTCAAGAACATACGGATGTTGATGATTAACCCCAGTAGCGTAAGGGCTGCTATGCCCACATATACCAAGGTATTTTTGGAGTTTAGTGATACCAAAAACAAACTTGCCGCATAACAAATCACCGCAAATAACCCCAATGAAACTATAGCCTTACCTTTTGGTTTGCACTGTATCATGCCTCGTCTTTCTTTTCTTAATTTATTGTAATACTTGTCAATTTTAAGGCGCAAATATAGGAGATGTCGCACAGGAATTGAAGGATCGTAATTTTTTTTGAATATTTGGACGCCTTTTAGCTTAATCTGAATGCTTGGTAGCTCGATGATAGCGCATCACAATATTGGGATCGGGATGCAGTGAAACGGTGGCGGTATCTTTTCCTCGGTAATCTATTTGCGAAAGTATAAAACGGATAGATTCTAAACGAGCTCGGCGTTTGTTGTTGGCTTCTACGATAATCCAGGGGCTATATGAGGTATGCGATTGACTAAACATTTCTTCCTTGTATTCAGTGTATTTGTCCCACATATTTTGAGCTTTTTCGTCTACCGGACTCAACTTCCACTGTTTTAGAGGGTTGGTTTCACGTTCTTTGAATCGTTTCTTTTGTTCTTCTTTAGAAATAGCAAACCAAAACTTGATCAATTGAAGGTTGTCTTCATAGAGCATATGCTCAAACTCTGGCACCTGGTGCATAAACCGTCTGTACTGAGCTTTGGTGCAAAACCCCATAACAGGCTCTACCACTGCCCGATTGTACCAACTACGATCAAAAAACACCAATTCACCAGGATTGGGTAAATGCTTGACATAGCGCTGAAAATACCACTGTCCTTTTTCTACATCTGAAGGTTTGGGCAAGGCTACTACCCGCATTGCCCGGGGGCTCAAAAACTGCATAAAACGCTTGATGGTTCCCCCCTTTCCAGCAGCATCTCTTCCTTCAAAAATAATGGCTACTCGTTTTTTCTCTTCTTGCACCCATTTTTGCAGTTTGACCAACTCTATTTGTAAAAGCTTTAACTCTTCTTCATATTCTAATTTCTCTTTGACCTTTTTCCAATCGATATTTTTATCTTTCAACAATTCCTTGAATCCTTTACGAGTGTTGATCAAGGCCAAATCTTCGGCGGTTAAATTAAATTCTGACATAAACTCTTTTATTTTGTAAGCAACTCACACTTAGCAGACACTTGTATACCCCAGGTGTTTACTCAAATCAGTGATGATTTAAGGTAATAAATTATCTTTATAAAACACTGATTTTGAGCACTTTTGTGAACAAACAACACGTTTTGGATGTATAAATAAATATTCGAGACAAAGATTTACTGTTTTTAACTGAAGGCTATATGCCGTGGATTCAATAATTTTACCCTATTACTAACCTCCTGTTTATGTCTGAAAAAAAAGAGATCATTCCCATTATTTCGCCAACAAAAGATCAAAAGTTATCTGAGCTTCAAAACCAGTTTAATAAACATACTGAGCGAATTAAAAACCTCAAGAAAAAAGTAGATGCACTTCGTGCACACAATCAAGTGTATTATGAAAGGTTTCATCAGGAAATTTTGCCGCTGGAAGACAAGACAATAGAAGCTCGAACAGCTTTTATAAAAGCCCTGGATAAGGCTCATCAGGGTACTTTTCTTCGTTTAATAGAAAAATTAGCCGTTCAAGAAATCATTCAGGAAGAAGCGTTTTATCTAATTGATGAATTTGGTATTGAAGAATTAATCGAAATCCATGACCGTCACGCCAAACAATCTTATGCCCAAATAATAGAAGAAAGAGATGAAATAGACCAGACTTTTGCCAAGGCCTTTTTTGAAAATATGTTTGATATAGAAATCGATGAAATGGCTGATTTGGATAATCCAGAGGATATGGCCAAAATACAGGAAGAAATTGAACAGAAAATAGCCGAAAGGGAAAAAGATTATCAAGAAAAGCGAAAAAAACGACATCAATCTAAAAAAACTCAGGATACCAGCAAAGAAGAAAAAGCGCAAAAACTGAAAGAAGAAGCCCAAAACCTGAGTAAAACCACGCGCATGATTTATACTGAGTTGGTAAAGGAACTACACCCTGACAAAGAACCTGATGAGGCAGAAAAACTACGCAAAACAGAGATTATGAAGCAAGTCACTGAAGCGTACAAGAAAGGGGATTTTTTTGAGCTCTTGAGACTTCAAATTGAATACAAGCAAGGACGTAATCAGATCGAAAAACTTACGAATGATCAGCTTGCCTACTATAATCAAATTTTAAAAGATCAAGTAATGGATTTACAGCAGGAAGCCAATTTACTCGCACGTCCGGCCCCTCCTCTTAATCAAATATTTAGTAGTATGAATAATTCGGCAGTTACCCTAAAAGATCAGTTTCAATTGGGACTACTCAAAGCCGAAATGGAGTTGCGTGAAATTGTGGGAAACAATCAATTCATTCAAAATGATAATAATCTCCGTAAATTCATCCGAGAATACATTGTACAGCAAAATGAAATGAATAACTCTTCTGATTCTTTGGACGATTTGTCAGATTGGATGTAATTTGAATGCATAAAACAAGTAGTGCTATGAACGAACAACTCCCTATTATAGAGACCAAAACATCATTGAATAATGATCAGACAACTTTTAACGATTACATCCTGAAAATTAATACGCTGAAAACAGCAGTTGATGAAGTAGAAGCTCAGATAAAACAAGCACGTGTCCGTATTGATGAAGAAATTACCCCTCTGCAGGAACAAGTAGTAGATTATCGCCAGGCTTATGTAGAATTACTCGATAAAGCCAGTGATATGTTTTACTTCAGCATGTATGAGAAACGTCAAATGAAAGCCATGATCCTGGAAGAATCATTTACCTTGATTAGTCAGGCGGGTCGCAAACATCTAAAGGCAATTCACGATAAATATGCCGATACTCCCTATGATGCTATTGAACAAGAAGCCAACCAACAAGCCAATTTGTTTGTGCAAGATTTTGTCAAGGAAAAATTTGGGGTAGATGCCGATAATCTGGACCTGGAAGATTGGAATAGTTTTAAAGAATTGAGTGAAAAATTGCCCAAAGCGGCCTCGTTTAACACACAGGAATTGCCTATTCCAGACTCTAAAAAGCAAAGTAGGGTCTTATATGCACAACTGGCCAAGTACCTTCATCCAGATACTGAAAGCGATCCTCAAAAAAAACAAGAAAAAACGAAACTGATGCAGGTGTTGACTGAGGCCTATCAGTCCGAAGACTTCTTTGAATTGTTGCGTTTGGAGGCACTCTATGCACCTCAAGGTTCTAATCATTCAATCATTGACGCTGAACAACTCAAAACCTATAATGAAGCCTTACGAAAGCAAATACTGGAATTGGAGGTAAAATTAAAGGTGTTGAAAAACCCACCTGAACCCATGCTCAACGTATATGAGGATTATTGTGGGGATACTCCTGAAATATCTGAAGAAAAGTTTAATCAAAAACGCCTGGCTTGGGAAAAAGATTTAAATGCTCATCGCACTTTTATCAATCAATTACAGGATCGTTACAATCTCAGGACTTATTTGCGAAAACAACGGTATAACGACGAACCTACTCCCTCTTTATCAGATTTTTTCCCAGTTCTAAAGCTATGGGGGCTTTAATCTCAGCTTTATTCTTAAAACTAAGAGTTGAGATGAATTCTGATTTATAAAACCCTATTTCCAGTGAAAAGTCGCGATGACTTCAGTGTTTTTTTGAGAAATTCTTTTTCTTTGTGCTGAAAAAAACGTGAAGTCGTAGTGATAGATCAAAAGAAAGTTGTTGTTGTGATGCCAGCATACAATGCGGCAGCCACTCTCGAGCAAACTTATCAAGAGATTCCATTTGATATAGTAGATGAGGTAATACTCGTAGATGACCACTCACCAGACAATACCACTGAAGAAGCAAAAAGGCTTGGTATCCAGAGGGTTATCAAGCATGAACAAAACAAAGGATATGGGGGTAATCAAAAAACTTGCTATACGACTGCCCTAGAAGCTGGCGCCGATATAGTAGTAATGGTACACCCTGATTACCAATACACACCTTTATTGATCGAGGCCATGGTTTACCCCATTGCTCGTGGTGTATTTGATGTCATGTTAGGGTCTCGTATTTTGGGTAAAGGAGCACTAAGAGGGGGAATGCCTTTGTATAAATATATTGCAAACCGCTTTTTGACTTTTTTTGAAAATATTATGCTTAGCCAAAAGCTGGCAGAATACCATACTGGCTATCGTGCATTTAGCCGTGAAGTATTAGAAAAACTCCCATTACATCTCAACTCCGATGATTTTGTGTTTGACAATGAAATGTTAGGACAAATTACTTATGCCGGGTTTGAGATAGGAGAAGTTACCTGCCCTACCAAATACTTCAAAGAGGCTAGTAGTATCAATTTTAAACGAAGTGTAAAATATGGTTTAGGGGTGCTTCGTGTCTCTATTACTTATCGTTTGCAAAAATGGGGATTGGGTAAATTCAAAATTTACAACTTTAAGGAAAGAAAAGCAGTAGAGAGCTCCTCTTAAGATAAATATAGGCTTAAATACACATTTGACGATATGCCGTAAATACTACGTTATGTCGTCATTTTTTTGTGCTTATTGGAAAATATAGTTAACCACATTACGCATTTAAACTCCTGGTATTCAATACATTAGAAATTAATATGGATTCTGGCACCAGCTTTGTAAAATGTAGATTGGATTACGAACTAAAATAATAGAATTTTTACAATAATATATTTATAAAAGCTTTGTGGTTAGGAAAAGAAAAAGACAGTCTTATAGGCTGTCTTTTTTTATTTCTTGGTTTTAAGGCTATTTCTCTTCCAAACTTGTATCTTCAAATCCTCCTAAGAAATATATTGGTGCCCCTGGGCGAGCGGCCCCTCTATAATAACGAGTATGGGTATGTCCTTCGAGCAAGATTATTATGTTGAAACGAGGCTTTTGAGTTTCTTTCAGTCTCTGTGCTACTTCGGCCACATAACTTGCGTTTCCTAAAAGTTGGACAAGTTTTTCTTCTAACTCAGACTCACCTTCTACTCTACAATATTTTTGATATGTTACCTCAAACATTGGCAAATCTATGTCTTCTGCAAACGCCGATATAGCAATTTCATCCTCTTCTTCGTCAAACTCTGAAAGATCAGACACATCTTGTGCATCAATATATCGCTCAAAATCTGTGTAATCACTAAAATATCCTGTCCAAATAAAAACTTTTTTGTTCATGATTCTAAAAAAACAAACCCTCACTGTTAATCAAAACAATGAGGGTTTAATTTCTAAAATGATGATTTTTACTCTTCGCCGCCAACACTTCCTTGTGCGTCTAATAGACCACAATAAATGGCTTGATTGCTATTACCTGACAAGCAAATGGGCATTCCCTGCTTATCTACGGACAAAACCTCGACAGACTGCGTCGCATCCGTGTTTTTTTGTAGCTTAAATGTAAATTTCATATTTCCTTAGTATATATTATAGTATCAAATTGAATATACGAGTATATCCAAAAATCGTGTTATTTTCACAAGGTGTTGAGGATTAGCTAAATAACTACTCAAAGATACGCACAAAACTCTAAAAATGATACAAAAACTTCCCAATTAGAGAAATTTCGCTAAAAGTGAAAATCACTATTTGTAGTTTAAACTTTCATTCTGTAGAAATATTGTTATAAAAAAACGAAAGTCAGCAAAGATTCTTTTGCCGACTTTCGTTTTTTTAAATGAAACTCCAAATATTTGTTTTCTGATATTTTTTAGACAAAAATTAATAATTTTTACTCTACAATAATAGAAAACCGCTTGCCTTCAATCCGGTAGCGCTGAGTAGAAACTTTCCCGTTTTTAATTTGTTTAAAGGTGATTATTTTTTTCTTGTTCATAGAAAAGGTGCTAGTGTAATCTGTATCGCCGATTTTTCCATGAGAATATAAATATCGATTCACATTTTCGGGTTGTAGGTTTTTCTTGCGTAAAGCAGTTGCATCCACATGGATAAAGTCTGCGTTGGATTGTACTCTAAAATAAAAAATAACCACCACACGTCTTCCTGTTAGCTTAGCAAAGGGGTAAACTGTTTCATCATCAATGGCAACACCATCGGGAAATAGTTTTTTCGCGGCTCTTATGTTTTTTCCAGTATATACTTTGCCCACTTCTAGCTCAGGGGTTTTTGCCAATACTTTTTTGGTATAAGATTGCGCCTGCACCTGTAGGCCCAATAAAACCAAGCAAATCATCAATAAATAAGTAGGGTAATTTTTCATAAGTATCTAGTTTTTTGATTCTTCAATTATACTCAAGATACCCAAATTTGCTCTACCACAATTTGATCGATTTACAAATGGTCACTTTTGGTATATGAAGTGTGGATATGGGTTTATCAACTTGACCCAAATTGTCCGTAAAATGTCCTTCAGCAGACAAAGTTTATCCACTACATTTGTCACCTTCGCAATGGAGTCGTCACAACTTTAATCATTAAAACTAAAAACCAAATGAAGAACTTAAAAGAAGCAAATCCAGCTTTACTAATTGTTGATGTACAAAAAGGTTTTGAAGAGACCGATTATTGGGGAGGTAATCGTAACAACCTTGATGCGGAAGACAAAGCCCTGCAAATATTAGCCAAATGGCGGGCGTTGAATCTGCCCATTTTTCACATACAGCACAGCTCTACTGAACCTCAATCCCGCTTGCACCCCTCCCACCCTGGCTTTGAGCTTAAAGATGGGTTTAAACCTCAAGGGGATGAGCCTTTGATTGTAAAAAATGTGAACAGTGCTTTTATCGGAACCGACTTGAAAGAAAGACTAGATGCTAAAGGCATTGATACAGTAGTAATTGTGGGGCTTACTACCAACCATTGTATCTCTACCACTACACGCATGGCGGGTAATTTGGGTTATAACACTTATTTGATAAATGATGCCACTGCAACTTTTGACCGCGTAGGAGTCAATGGAGAAAAATACGATGCAGAAACCCTACACATGACCACCATGGCCAGTTTACATAATGAATTTGCTACCGTAGTCAATTCCAGTGACTTACTAGAGAACTTATCTTAAATTGCATAGCGAACCCTGAAAGATCTGTTATTCAGGGTTCATCATGCGTTATCTTATAATTTAGCCACTCTATACGTTTGCTGTTTCTCCCATCGAAGATTTTACTGGCTGTTTACGCACATAGTTTTTAGGTAAATGCTTACGCAAATCTTTCATAAAGCGATGAAAATCAACAGTAATGGTATGTCGTGGGGTATTGACTTGTTTGTAGTGTGGGTGGGTTACTTCACGTTCACACAGTTTGGCAATGTTCTTTGGACGTTCCCATTTTCCAGCAATTTCGCGAGCCATAATTTTACTTTGTAGCTCTGCACCTGGCCAAATACAACCCAAAGGCTGAAACATACCCACAAAATAAAGATTGCGATAGCTTTCGTGGAACATTTTTAAGTATAGTGGCACTGGGCCTGCGCTATAATCGATAAAATCTTTGTCAAAAAATGGGTGTACCAGCACAAACCCGGTACAAGCAATAATGGTATCAAATGCTTCGCTTGTGCCATCTTTAAAATGAACCATTTTGCCATCAAAGCGCTCAATATCTACCTTAGGCTGTACTTTTCCGTGACGTATTTTGTATAGTAACTCGCTATTGATGGTTGGGTGAGTAGCCCCAAATTTACTTTCTGCCTTGGGCAAGCCATACTTTTCGTTGGAACCAATCATGACATTGATGAGTATGTCTGACATACGCGTACGCAACCAAGTGGGCAAAAAATAGGTTCTGGCTCCAAATACATCAGTGGGCACTCCCATTACAAACTTGGGGATGATACGGTATCCTCTTCGCCAACTAATGGCAGTTTGCTCGCTTACTCTACTGGTTTCTACAGCCACGTCACAAGCCGAGTTTCCCCCTCCTATTACCAATACCTTTTTATCTCGGAAAGGGTCTGATTTCTTATACACATGAGAATGTAAAAATTCTCCTGTAAACTCTCCTGGATACTGCGGATAACGGGGTTGCCAATGGTGCCCATTACAAACTACTAAATCAGTAAACGTCTCAGTACGAGTTTTGCCTTGTTGTTCAATGGTTACTTCCCAGGTTTGGTCATCTATTCTATTACAATGGTTGACCATAGTGCCAAACTCGATATGATCGTACAACCCAAACCTACGAGCATAAGCCTGAAAGTATCGTCGGAGTTCGTCATGAGAAGGGTAGTCGGCTACCGAAGGATCGAAATCGTCAAAGGTGAAATCTGCATATTGAGAAAGGGTTTTGGAACTAATAATGTGAGTCGTTTCAAATACACTGGAGTGGCTCTCCTGCTCATTGAAAATCCAGTTACCTCCCACCTCTTGATTACGATCATACAATACGGCATCTATGCCTTCGTCTAAGACATTTTTTAGAGCAGTAATACCTGAAGGCCCTGCTCCTATTACACACACTCTTTTGTTGTTCATTGTTTATTTTTTCAAGGGAATATAATTGGGTTTTTAGTGCATTGTTTTCGGTCGATAGGTTGTAATTTACATCAACTTCAACAAATATGACACTAGTGTCACTTTTCAAATGTACAAAAAAAATGACACCAATGTCATATTTTTAACTTATATTTCTGAAAATTTATCTACGAATAGTGATAGAATGACCAAACGAGAACAAAATAAACAACAAAACGACACCGCTATTGTTCAGGCAGCTATTCGCCTGTTTGCCGATAAAGGACTGGAAGCCACCACTATAGGAGATATTGTAACTGCAAGTGGACTGGCTCGAGGCACCTTTTATAATTACTACAAAAGCAAAGATGAAATTTGGGAAAAGCTGGTAGAAATGCTTGCCCAACGAGTAAATGAAGCCATTAACAGTTTACGACGCCAGGCAACTAACGCCCACGACTTTGTATATGAAGCATTTATGGGTTATGCAAAAGTACTGGCAGAACCACTGGTTTTGTCTTTGATTGTAAAAAATCAAGCGGCTTTTCGCAAAAGCCTGTTCTCTAGTCATTCCATGGTTTCTATTTATAAAGACTTAGAAGAAGATTTAAAAAACAGTGCCTTCTTTGATTACTTAACCCCGCAGCAATACCAAATGATTAGCTTTTCTATGGTAGGGGCTGGTTTGGAAATAATGGTGCAATCTTTTAATCAAGACACGACATTTTCTCTTCAAGAAGCGGGTAAGTTTTTTACTGAACTCTTCCTGGGAGGGATGGAGAGGATGGAAACGTTTTCGAGTGAAAAACAAAAAGTGAAAAACGAAAAATGATCGTAATGCATCGCAAAATAGTAGAGCAGTATGCCAGCTCTTATGATCAGACTTTCGGAAAAAATAAATTCAATATTTACTACTAATCATTCAAAGCTTATGAACCTGGAACTTTTGCACGAAACCCCAAAAACACCCAAAGCGGAGGCACCCCCTATTTTGTTTTTACACGGGGCCTGGCATGGGGCCTGGTGCTGGCAAGAACATTTTATGCCTTATTTCGCCCAGCAAGGCTATGAAACCTACGCAATGAGCCTTCGGGGGCATGGCAATTCGCCCAGTAATGCTCCTATCAATAGTTATAGTTTGCAGGATTATATTGATGACTTAACTTCTGTAGTTGAGCAAATTGGTCGTCCTCCTATTATTATTGCCCATTCTATGGGAGGGTTCATTCTGCAAAAGTTTTTGGAAAAGCAATCTTGTGCAGGTGGGGTGCTCATGGCTCCTCTTCCTCCTCATGGTGTCTTGCAGTTCTCAACCAAACTCATGTTCACCAAAAGCTATGCGCTGCCCAATTTGCTACGCTTCAACCTCAAAGGGTTGGTTAAAAATACTCGTAGAACCCGTTGGGCCTTTTTCTCGGATGATGTACCAGAAGAACTCGTAGCTCAATATACTGCTAAAATGGTGGGGGAATCTTTCAAAGCATTTTTGGCATTTTTGTTCCCTAAAGTAAAGATCAATTACCATACACAAATACCGCTTATGGTACTGGGTGCAGCCAGAGACAACATTTTTACTGTAAAAGACAATCAAAAAACAGCAAAAAAATACAATGCTACTCTTAAAATCATGGATGATGTAGCCCACGATATGATGCTGGACACCAAACATCAGGAAGTGGCACAGTTGATCATAGAATGGTTGGATGAACAGTTTTTAAGTGAAAAACACTCTTAACTCATTACAAAGTAAAGTCTATGCATTCGCTAATGTTTTACGAGTTTGCGAAGAAAAACACACGATATTTTGATTTTTTCAAGCATTCAGATCTGTTTTCTGTGGCAATCTCTTTTTTGCGACCAAAACAAGATTGCCACAGGAAAACACCTTAGGAAGGAAAATTTGAGTAATTTCCCCTCATAAAAAACAAACAGCTGATTACCAACAATAAATATTAAGCAAACCACTTTTTCCACCAGTTTTGAAACACAACTAACCCCCAAATACGGGCGTGCATATCTTCTGGATTGGAAGAAAACAGTTTTTGCTTGAGTTTTCTGATTTCTTCTACTTTAAAAATGCCTTGCTCCTCAATCAATTCGTCTGACAATAAATCTTTGGTAATCAATTCTTTTAAGTCGGATTTTAGCCACTTAAGCAAGGGTACTTCAAACCCCTTTTTGGGGCGTTGGTAAAGCTCTTTGGGTAATATGTCTCGGAAAGTATCCTGTACGATTTTTTTGCGATAGCCTGCATCAATCTTAAATTCTGCGGGCAAGCTAAAAGCAAAATCTACGACTTCATGTGACAAAAATGGTACTCTTACCTCAAGCCCATTCGCCATAGACATCAAATCAACTTTGGTGAGCATATCACCTGGCAATACCAATTGCATATCGGTAAGCAACAACTCATTAAAATCAACGACTCCATTGTTTTGTAAATGGCTCAGTAACCCCTCTTTTTGCTGGGAATAAACTTCTTGATTAAGTCTACTCAGTGATTTTTCGGTAAATAGACGATCTATCTCTTGCTCTTGAGCAAATGTAGCCCAGCTCCAGTAGCGATCTTTGACCGAAAGCTTAGAACCCTCAGCAAACCGATGAAACTGACGAACTTTGTTGCCAATGGTGCTGCTCCGTGATTTAGGTAGTTTTTTCCACAACGGTGCGAATGACTTTACCAAGTTGACTTGCCAGTTGTTTTGGCGCAGGCGATATTCAGCAGCGTGTTTGTTATATCCCGAAAACAATTCATCGGCTCCATCGCCCGAAAGAGCTACTGTTACGTGATTGCGGGTAAGTTTGCTTAGTATATACACCGCAATGGCTGAAGAATCGGCAAATGGCTCATCTATATAATTCAGAATTTCATCGATATGATCAAGCATATCCTGATTAGACACCGAGAAAACAGTATGTTCGGTACCAATTTTATCAGCTACTAATCGAGCATAATTGGTTTCATCAAAAAAGGCTTCATCCTTATAACCAATCGAGAAGGTGTGCAATTTATCGGTATGTCGAGCCGCCAAACTTGCAATTACTGACGAATCGATGCCTCCACTTAGAAAAGAACCCAATGGTACATCTGATACCAGACGTTGTTGTACCGACTTTTCTAGGATTTGGGCAAAAGTTTTTTGAGCATCTTGATAAGTTCCTGAAAAACTACTGGCGGTTCCTTGATACGGGATTTCATAAAACGCCTTCTCTTCCTGATCTTCTCGCCCTTTGATTAATAAATAGTGCCCTGCTGGTAATTTACGCACCTTTTCGAGCATAGAGAATGGCTGAGGTAAGTAGTTTAACTGCAAGAAGTGCTTTAGGCTTACATAATCCAGGCTTTTTTCAATCCCAAAGCGGATGAGGGCCTTCATTTCTGAACCAAAAATCAGTTTATCTTCATCCTGATATACCAGCAATGGCTTGATACCAAAGCGATCTCTGGCCAACAACATGGTGCTGGTTTCATTGTCATAAATGGCCAAAGCAAAAAAGCCATCAAAACTTGTCAAACAATCTACTCCCTGATGAATATAAGCTTTGAGTACTACTTCAGTATCTGAGGCAGTGGTAAATTCTACGCCTTGATTTTGTAGCTTTTGGCGAATCTCACGGTAATTGTAAATCTCACCATTAAAAACCAACGTATACCGCTCAGTAGAATCGGTCATGGGTTGATGCGACTCAGGATTGGGATCAATAATCGATAAACGAGTATGCCCTAAGTTGACTCGGTGAAACAACGATGTATTGATAAAATCGGGTCCTCGCTTGCTTAGTTGTAGGGTTGCCTGTTGTAAATTGATACTAAAAAAGCGTCCTACCTCGTTGAACGCATAGATGCCTGTAATGCCGCACATTGCTCTAATAATTTTGTGGAGGAAATATTTGTTTGAAAGTTTATAAAAGTAGGCAGTAAAATTACATGTTTTGAATAAAAATCAATATTTCAAAAACATATAGTTCCACAAAGCATTTTTCTTTTAAAGTTTGGCCTATATTCCAATCATAAGTTTCTGGTGTTTTGATAAAACTATAAAACATTGGATTACACTGAATTACTTACAGGCTTTGCTTGTTTAGAATATTATGATTACAATAAGCTCATCGCGGGTTTTCAATGAGCATATAAGAATACCTCATATTTTAAGCTAACACTCTTTTAATAAAGTACCGGGTTTTGAAAAAAACATTGATTAATTATCGTCGCTTGAGCATCTTTACGCTCATAGCCTTGGCATTGGTTTGTGGTTATTTAGGCTACAAAGCGGCTTGCATTCAATTCAATTATGATTTTGAAGCTTTTTATCCTACCAATGATCCTGATGCCGACTTTTTTTTGAAACACCGCCAAAAGTATGGCAATGCCAATGATTTTGTATTGATTGGCATTGAGCAAAAAGCCGGTATTTTTGATCAAAGCTTTCTTAAAAATATCCATCAAGTCACTCAGCAACTCAAAAAACTCCCCAACGTAAAAAAAGTCTCCTCACCTACTACGGTATTCAGTTACCAACGAGACCCTTTGCTGGGCGCACCAATCAAGCGACGCTATTTGCATTATAAAACTCCAGTCTACTACAAGGCCGACTCTATTCGCATTTATAAAAACCCAGAACTCACCAGTCACTTTTTTGCTCCCAATGGCAAGGCTGTCAATATTTTGGTCAGGCATCAAGGCAAGATGACGCCCAAAGCAGAGCGGCAGCTTTCTCAACAGATTAGTCATTTGCTTCAAGCAAACACCTTCGATCAATACCATCTGGCAGGACGTATTATTGGTCAATCCTATTATGTGAGCCTGCTTCGCAAGGAAGTGGTACTGTTTGTCGGCTCTTCGTTTGCGCTTATTTTGATTGTACTTATCCTCACTTTTCGCTCGGTATGGGGGGTATTGCTACCCGTGGGAATTATAGGGGCATCTATTGTAGGTACCTTAGGTATTATGACTGATACAGGTAAGTCTATGGATTTGATCTTGAATGCCATGCCTACTATTTTGCTGGTCATTAGTTTGTCCAATGTCATTCATTTGCTCTCTAAGTTTTTAGAAGAATTGCGGAAAGGTGCTACCAAAATGGATGCCCTCAAATGTGCTTATGTGCAAGTGGGCTTGGCTACCTTTTTAACTACACTTACTACTGGAGTAGGGTTTATGTCGTTGGCCACTGCCAATGTAAGAGCAATCGCTGAATTTGGAATTTATTGCACAGTTGGACTAATCCTGTCATTTATTTTTGCCTATACCCTATTACCTGCGGTATTGGTATTGATGAAAAGCCCTAAAGCCACCCACAACTACCGCAGCTATAGCTTTTGGCGCAAAACCTTATTTAGTTGGTTTAGCTTGGTGCTCCGCTATCCCAGAATTATTGTTGGCTTAAGCTTGGGTATCACTCTGCTCAGTGTCTTTTTTCTACTTAAAGTAGAAGAAAACTCTTACCTGATGGAAGACCTTAGTGAACGTAGTTATATCAAACAAGACTTTCAATTTTTTGAAAAGACTTTTGCTGGAACCCGTCCATTTGAAATTGCTTTGCAAATAACTGACTCCAGTAAAACCCTTTTAGATTTTGAGGTATTAAAATCCTTAGAGGAGATAGAAGCATTTGCCCAAAAGAACTTCGGCTTGGCCCATATCTGGTCTCCTTTGGCTTTGGTAAAAAACGCTCATCGTACGCTCAATGGCAATACACAAAGTGAATATCGCTTGCCAAAAGATCAAGCAGCTTTTGACAAGATTATCAAGGAGTTGAAAAAGCACCGCAAGTTAGGTTCGGTGCAAGCCATTTTACAAAGCAATCTTACAGAGGGGCGTATTCACAGCCTTATGAAAGATGTGGGGAGTAAAAAGTTTAAGGTGATGGATGCAAAAATGAAGGAATTTATGACTGAGCACCCCAGCAAAAACTGGCTTGAATATAAAGTGACGGGTTCAGTGGTGTTGGTTGACAAAAACAATAATAACCTGTTTCATAACTTGTGGCAAAGTCTGTTGTTTGCATTTATTGTGATTGGACTAATCATCGGTTTTCTGTATAAATCATTCAAATTTGTACTCATCAGCTTAATAACCAATATTTTACCCCTGCTGGTAGTCGCGGGTGTGATGGGTTTTACTGGATTAAGCATGAAGCTATCCACTACAATTGTATTCACTATTGCTTTTGGAATTGCAGTAGACGATACCATTCATTTTTTAAGCAAGTTGCGTATTGAGTTGCGTAAAGGCAAAAGCCTGTTGTATGCCATTAAAAGCACTTATCTATCTGCCGGAAAAGCCATTGTCTTGACAAGTCTTGTACTTTGTGGGGGTTTTCTCACCTTATCTTTGTCTTCTTTTTTGGGTACCTTTTATTTAGGTTTGTTGGTAAGCATTACATTGTTTATGGCAGTATTGGCCGATTTATTTTTGCTTCCTGCTCTTTTGATCTTGACTACTCGTAAATCAAAAAAAAACAAAACAACTGAAGTGATCACTCATCAAATCAACTAAGGCCCTATCCATTATTTAAAACGCCATTTTGGCCTCAAACAATCTAAATTAATCTATGAGATATTTGAATGTTTTATTACTTAGTGCTGTACTTTTTCTGGCACTGGCATCTTGTGATCAAAAAGGAAATCCAGGAAACTCTGCTGGTAGTAATGATGACCTTTCTTCGCTTTTGGCAAAGGATTGGGCAATAGATACCACGGCTATGAATGCTTACTTTGCTGCTGCCAAAACCGATAGTTCGCTGAAACCCTATAAAGGATTTTATAGCACTAAAATGATTACAAGTTTTCGCGAAAACGGTGTATTTGGAGCACAAATGTTAGGGTTTGGAAACTTCAATAAATTCGGTAACTGGAAACTGGAAGGCAAAATCATCACTATATCGAATGATCAGGAAAAAGTGGTCATGAAAATGAAGATCGATAAACTTACTGACGAAAAACTAGTGCTTGATAGGGAAGATGGCATGTTTTTCATGATGAAATATCAAAACTAATTGGTTATCTAAGAAACATTAAAGGCTCTCTATCAAGAGGGCTTCTTAAATTATTAAGGGTAAAGTTTCAAGCTTATTTCAAACAAAATCATCGGAATTTTTGTCTAACAGACAACCATTATAACTCTACACTGTGTAAAGATATTGGAGCTGTTTTTCAGAATACTGCTTCATTATTTTATAATATCAACTCATCTCGATTTTTAATAATGAGCTGTAAATCATTCAAAAAGTCGAGACGAATTCTATAAAAGTGCACTTAAAATACGATTATTTTCAATGAAAAACTTTAGCCTATTTGTATTGAGTTTATTGCTGATGACTGCTTGCATCAGCGAATCCAGAGAAGATTTACTTGCAACTCCAGCCAACCCCGCAACTCCTATAAACGATTTAACCAATGCTACTATTTGGCTTGGTTCTAACATTACTTTTGCCAAAGCAGCGGGAGCCGATCCTCAGCAAGCGGTCAACCAGGACCGACTTACCGACAATGTTTGGATTACTCGTGGAAACAACGGAGGCGAGATTTATAATGCCAGACAAGAAAATAGCTTTAGCAAGGGTTCCAGTCCCGTAGGTACCGAATGGGCAGTGGGTTCTATCAATGACGCGGCTAACCTTACTTTTCAGCCTTTTCGGGCAGCGGTAGGCTCACCTCAGAGCGCCACTGGTAAAGATTTGGTCCTACATCTTATTCAAGACGATATTTACCTGAGTGTAAAGTTTACTTTTTGGGGTTCTGGTAAGAACGGACGATTTACTTATGAACGGTCTACGCCCTAACCAATTCTTTATCTATTTCTTTAATTGAAAATTCTTAGATAAACTTTTCTACCTTCAGCTTTGTTCATTACCCAAACTAAAACCTCAAAAAACAAGAGATATGGAAAAGCCGCAGGTAATGTACATTTTTGATCCATTGTGTGGGTGGTGTTATGGATTTAGCCCTGTGATCAAAAAGCTCAAGGATGAATTTCAGGAAGCATTTGACTTTAAGGTATATACTGGTGGAATGGTTCTGGGTGATCGGGTAGGTACTATTGCCGAAAAGTTTAAGTTTTTGCAAGAAGGTGCCACCGAAAATGTAGAAAAAACCACAGGAGTACATTTTGGAGAACCTTTTAAAACCAATATGCTAGATAAAGGAGATTATATTGTAAACTCTGAGCCTCCATCGATTGCTTTTACTACTTTGCGGGCGATGGCACCCAACCAGGATGTGGAGTTGGCTCATGACTTACAAAATGCTTTGTATCTTGAAGGAAAAAGCTTCAATGAAACAGACACTTACCTCGAGCTTGCCGATAAATACAGCATAGATCGAGAGGAATTTCAAAAGGTGTATGAAAACCCTGAAGCACGTCAACGTACTTATGCTGAATTTCAAATGATTCAACAACTAGGTGTCAATGGTTATCCAACTGTTGTAGTGATCATTGGTGAGCAGGGATATCTAGTATCTCGCGGGTTCCAACCTTATGAGCAAATTAGTGCCACTCTAAAGAAAATTCAAGAAGAAAAACTAGGGGTAAACTCTTAGTAACTGAAGTCGACTCGGCTTCACTGATTAATAGTTTATTATAAAAAAACTAAACGCGTGTCTGGCTTTTAAGTCAGGCACTTTTTTTTGTTGGAAAGCCAAACTACTCTACGTATTTTTGGTTTACCCAAGTAAAACTACCAAAATAACCAATAACCTGATTTTTACTATGAACACACACCATGCATTTTTAGTGGTCTTACTATGCCTAAATTTATGCGCTCTCGACGCCATCGCACAATATTCTCCAGAAAGCTATCCTAATGAGGTATACACCCGGGAAAAGTACGCACCCAAGATTGATAGTTTGCGTAAATTGTGTGGGTATCGCAAAAAAATCCCGGCAGAGTTTGAACTTCAAACCCTACTGGCACTCTCTCATTATCCCGATTTGTACCGGGCCCGTATCAAGTTTATTTACCGCAAAAAGGTGCAACTCCCCATTGCTGCCCGCCCCGCATTGGGTCCATTAGACATTTTTTTTCGGTTTCGTAAAGGGCGTCAATACAAAATTGTGATGCGTGTAGGTACTCCTTATGTGCTCAATCGTACTTTCAACCAACAAGTGGGCATTATTGGCCACGAGTTGGCCCATATTCAGTTTTATCGCCATTGCAGCAATATTGGATTGTTTCGAGTGGGCTTTTGTTACCTTACCAATCGTCGCTATCGTTGGAAATTTGAGATAGATACCGACAAGCGCGCCATTGATTTTGGTTTTGGGCATCAGTATTTAAGTTTTCCGATCTACATGTATACCAAAAACGTACGGGCTTATATGAAGGAGAAAGGTTTTTTGAAGTGAAATATGCTTTGCAAGTGAAAAACTAAAAGTGAACAGTGAAAAATGTAGAACAGCATGAAGCAGGGCTAATTCATAATTGAATATTTAAGCTCATTTGATCAATAAGTCTTACAAATTGAACAATAAGTCCAATCTTTTTTAGGCTTCTTCTAATTGTTTTGCACATTATTCAATTCTAAAATTTTAATGGATATGAAGTCAATTGATAAGTTTACATCACAAGTGCTCAACAAATCAGAAAAACAAGCCATTCTGGGAGGAGGTTACACTGTATTTACAGAAGAAGGCACCATGCTTGGGTACAACCCTTTTACTCATGAAAGCTGGATCCACCAAGGTGTGTACTGGGTAAAGCTTTATGATAATGGAAAAATGGAATATGTTGATAGAAACGGTAATCCACTTTTATGCGCTCCCGTTGAAAACCCTGTAAGTAGATAAATTCATACAAATGGACGATTGTTTGAATACCAACATCGTCCATTTTTTATATGTCTAACACAATTACTTCTCGTGTAATTTGCTCTCCAATTAATATGCATTTGCTTGGTCTTGATGCATCGAGATTTAGAACTATTTACTCAAATTCTTAAATCCCGCCTTTTAGCCCTCGTTTATTGGGGAACACACTTCAATAAAAATCAAAATACTTCTTTTTAGCTCTAAGACGATAATTTAAATCTTTCTAAATTCCGAAACACAAAAACTAAATCTCGCCTTATTTTGTTTAGGGATACAGCTAAATACAGAAACAATCTTTAAACAAAACTTCCTACATGAAAAAATACGATTCCATCATCATCGGTGCGGGCCAGGCAGGTCCCTCCTTGTCTGCTCATTTGGCGGCCAAAGGTGAAAAAGTAGCCATTATAGAAGGGCATAAGTTTGGCGGTACTTGTGTAAACTATGGCTGTACGCCTACTAAAACCCTGGTAGCCAGTGCTCGAGCCGCTCATATGGCGCGTAGAGGTGCCGATTTTGGAGTTATGATTTCTGACAACATCCAAATAGATATGAAAAGGGTAAAGGCCCGTAAAGATGAGCAAGTAAATAAGTCGAACAAAGGGGTAGAGAATTGGATGAAAAACACACCTAATCTGGATGTATATGAAGCTTATGCCCAGTTTGAGAGTGCTCATACACTCAAAGTAGGTGATGAAGTGCTGGAAGCAGACAAGATTTTTATCAATGTAGGTGGGTATCCCAGAGTACTGGATCACGTAAAAACAGCTCGATACCTTACTAATCGAACGATCATGGACTTGGAAGAAGTTCCTGAACATTTGATTGTAATTGGGGGAAGTTATATTGGATTAGAGTTTGGGCAAATGTATCGTCGTTTTGGTAGCAAGGTAACTATTGTAGAAATGGGTTCTCGCCTGGTGTCTCGCGAAGATGAAGATGTATCACTAGAAATACAGAACATCCTTGAGAATGAAGGGATAGACTTGAGGTTAGAAGCAGAGTGCATTCAAGCTACGATGGATGGAGACGATGTATTGGTTGATGTAGAATGCAAAGAAGGTGATCCTCAAATCCGAGGTTCGCACGTATTGATTGCCATTGGGCGTATTCCTAATACCGAAAAACTGGGGTTAGAAAAAGCAGGGGTAGTAATGGACGAACGCGGCTTTATCAAGGTAGATGATCATTTACGTACGAGTGTGCCTCATATTTGGGCTTTAGGTGATTGTAATGGCAAGGGAGGATTCACGCATACAGCTTACAACGATTATGAAATTGTAGCTGATAACCTGGCAGGTGGCAATCGCAAAGTAAGTGATCGCATTTTATGTTATGGTTTATATGTAGATCCGCCTTTAGCCAGGGTAGGAATAACCGAAAAACAAGCCAGAGAAAGTGGACGGAAAATCTTAAAAGGTTATCGTCCTATGACCAAAGTTTCGCGCGCTCGGGAAAAAGGAGAAGATCAAGGATTTATGAAGGTACTGGTAGATGCTGATACCGAACAAATTCTGGGTGCTACTATTCTGGGTGTTGGTGGAGACGAACTTATTCACTCACTTTTGGATGTTATGTATGCAGAAAAACCTTACACCCTCATCTCCAATGCGGTACACATTCACCCCACAGTTTCAGAATTGATTCCGACGATGTTGCAGGGATTGAAGCCTCTTGAATAAGGTTTATAAAATTTAAAATGTTGAATATCGATTAACGAACTGTAGAATGAGGTTCAAGATTAGTGTAGTTAATCTTAAACTCTGAAGCATCAGTCTTATCTGAGGCCCCTTCTAAAATCGTTAATCGATGTTCATGAATCATTATTGTATCGCAACTATTAACTAATCCTGCTCCACTGGGTTTGAGTTTTTTGATCAGTATTTAAGAAATCTTTCATTTTGTTGTTTTCCAGGCTCTGAAGTTCTGAATCTTCTTCAATGATTTCCTGGGCCATCTTGCGGGCTTCTTGCAAAATCTTGCTGTCTTTGGCCAAATCGGCGATTTGCAGGTTCATCAAACCGCTTTGCTGGGTACCCATCATATTTCCTGGTCCTCGTAGCTTAAGGTCTACATCGGCAATTTCAAATCCATTGTTGGTTTTTACCATGGTATCTATTCGGGTGCGTCCTTCTTTGCTGATTTTGTATTCGGTCATCAAAATACAATACGATTGCTCTCCTCCCCGGCCCACTCGTCCTCGTAACTGGTGTAATTGAGATAAACCAAATCTTTCAGCATTCTCGATCACGATTACGGTAGCATTGGGTACATCCACTCCTACCTCAATCACAGTAGTGGCCACCATCAATTGCGTTTCGCCTTTTTTGAAGCGTTGCATCTCGTAATCTTTATCTGCGCTACTCATTTGCCCATGCACAATGCTTAAATGATGGTCGGGAAAAGCTCGCTGAATGCTCTCATAACCATCCATCACGTTTTTATATTCCAGCGTTTCCGACTCCTCTACCAAAGGATATACAATGTATACTTGTCGTCCCAGTTCTATTTGTTCTTTCAAAAAACCAAATACCCGCAAGCGCTGGGCTTCGTAGCGGTGTACTGTTTTAATGGGTTTTCTTCCTGCAGGTAACTCATCTATTATCGATACATCCAAATCTCCATAAAGGGTCATAGCCAGTGTACGAGGAATAGGGGTAGCAGTCATTACCAAAATATGCGGATACAAATTGTTGTTATTTTTCTTCCACAATTTACTTCGCTGCTCTACTCCAAAGCGGTGCTGTTCGTCAATGATGCAAAGCCCAAGGTTGTCGAACTGTACTTTATCTTCAAAAAGCGCGTGAGTACCTACCAAAATTTTCAGATTGCCATTCTCCAAACGCCCATGCAATACTCTACGATCTTTGGTTCGGGTAGATCCTGTTAGGATATCGATGGTAATCCCTAATTTATCAGCAAATTTTTTCAGCCCCTGGTAGTGTTGCTCGGCCAAAATTTCGGTAGGTGCTACCATACAGGTCTGGGCACCATTACCAATGGCACTGAGCATAGAGATAAATGCCACAATGGTTTTACCACTTCCTACATCTCCCTGTAGTAGGCGATTCATTTGTCGCCCAGAGGCCATATCTCGATAAATTTCCCGGCAAACCCGCTTTTGAGCCCCAGTGAGTTCAAACGGTAAATGATTGTTATAAAAATCGGTAATCAGGGCGGTATCTTTGAAGTTTTGCCCCTGATAAATCAATTTCTTATGTTTTTGCTGTTTAAGCAACTTCAACTGAATGAAAAACAATTCCTCAAACTTAAGCCGAGTAGTTGCCCGCTTGAGCCATTGTTGATCTTTGGGAAAATGAATATTTACGACCGCATCGCGACGGGAAATCAAACGATATCGCTGCAAAATTGCCTCAGAGAGGTTTTCTTCAATGTGCTGGTAAGCCATTGGCAAAAGCGTGCGTAGCATTTTGCTGAGAGCTTTGCTATGCAAGTATTTTTTCTTCAGCTTTTCGGTTACGCTATATACTGGCTGCAAAAAACCTGATTGATTTTCAGAAGGATTGAAAATTTCTATTTCAGGGTGTGCAATACTGATTTTTTGGAAGGAGAATTGGGGCTTGCCAAATACCAAATAAGTGGCATTGGTGTTGATTTGCTTTTGCATCCAGGATACTCCCTTGAACCAAATCAGTTCCATTTCTCCAGTACCATCTCCAAAGTAAGCCACCAGCCTCTTTTTATGCCCCTCTCCTATTACTTGTGTATTTACAATGCGTCCACTCAATTGTACCGCGGACATACCTTCGTTTAGTTCGGCAATCCGATGAATCTTCGTGCGGTCTTCATGCTTGAATGGGTAATGTAAAATGAGGTCGCTGTAGGTAAAAATGCCCAGTTCTTTGTTAAGTAATTCGGCTTTGGTGGGTCCTACCCCTTTCAAAAATTCAATCTTTTTAGAAAAGAAATCTGCCATGCAATTTTCACTTCGTTTATCTTTTGAGTGACATATTCGCAATAACTACTAGTTTTAGTTTGGTTATTCTTTATTCTACTTCACAATTTTTTGTTGGAAATAGCACTACTACTACAAACAAAAACCACCTCGTATAACTTTGACTAACTTTACTAAAACACAGTTATTTATTTTGAAAATGTCATTAAAATTACTCAAAAACTGGGCATTTACCAAAACTAAAGTAGCAAGCCAAGGGGTGAAAATTTAAATAAAAAAATTTGATAAACTTATGATTGCTAAATGGTTGCGTAAAGTATAGCACAACCATTTAGCAATTTGATAGTAAAACTACTTAATATTTTACTCTCCAATCATCACAAACCCAGCCCAGTGCTTGGGTGGCAGGTATTTATCGGCCTTGATGCGACTATGCTGGGCTTTTTGTAGGGCTTCCCGATAATTTTGCCCGCTGAGGAAATTGGTATAAAAAGCAGTCATCAACTTGCGGGTCTCAACATCGTTGACATCCCAAAGCGAAAACACAATATTGCGTGCCCCTGCATATAAGAAACTACGAGCCAACGAAAGTACTCCTTCGCCTTGCGCCAGTTTGCCTACCCCTGATTCGCAACTACTTAGGACTAACAAATCTGCATTTAAGCTTAGGTTATATACTTCTCCCGAATAAAGCAAGCCATCTACCTTGGAGGTATCACTATCTGGAGCAAATCGAATTTTAGCCAAGTCGGCGTATTTGGTACTCGCTGAGCTATGACTGGCAATGTGAAGTATGCTATAATCCTTGGCTTGGGACACAAAGCGCTTCTTGGTGGCCTTTTTGGCCAAATAAACATCTGCACCTAGCTTTTTTGCATTGAACAAATTGAAAAGCTTGCGTACTTCCACTCCACTTTCGGGTAAGGGATCAGCAGATTTGCGAGTACGGGTACTAATTGTTTCACTTTTACCCGTGCTAAAAGGAGCCAAAGCCAGCAAACGAGGGGTAACTTTTTGCTTAGATTGTACTCCCCGATGCCAAAGCGTAGCTGAATAATGATAGCTGACCTGGTATTGCTTGATGAGGTAGTTTAATTGGGAATAGTCATCGGTTTTGATAGCATTGGCTGGCGCCTTTTGAGAGATTAATGACTCAAAAGGAATGCTTTCCAGAGAGGGGGCTACCACTAGTAAACGTTTTTTGCCCTGTAAGTACTTTTCTGCTGGTTTTAGCAAAGCTTCATACAATGCATAACTCGTTTTCGCAAAAGTTTTGACACGAGCTTCGTTGGCCAAAGCCTCATAATAAGCATTCATCAAAGGTTTTAACTTTTTATCGGCAACAATGGGTACCACATTTACGCCTGTCTTGGTGATCACCATCAAATAGCTCTGTTTTTCGCCAAAAGCATATTCCAGCAAAGCGGTTTGGCCATCCAGTTTTTGCTGTACCTCAGCAATGTTCACTGTCTTATTCTGATACTTGAGTTGGGCATATTTGGGATAATCTTTTTCCAGTTTGGCAATCAAAGCTTCATAGGCGCGGTTGTATTTGAAGAGAGAATCTTGATACTCTGAAGCCTTTTTAGGATTGGAAATGATTTGGTTTTTCCAGTAAGTAGTCGTTTTGCGAAGATCGTCCTCATACTCTAATAGTTTAGGCGGAATATCAGCAAGTTTAAGAGCATAAAACTTTGTAAGAGAACTTAATAATACGGTAGCTTTATACCTTTCTGAGTAATAGAAACACTTATCTAGAGATTTTAAATTATTATTTTTTTGATACAAAAGCCAATTCGCTCTAATTGCCAAAGCATAAAACCTTTTTAACTGTGCTAAAAATAAAAATTGATCAGTTTGTTTAGTTACTACTATTTTCTGCAGTTCTTTATCATAATAATCAACTTCTCTTATTGTTTTATTTAAGTAGTCTGATTTTTTATTTTTTTCATAGGTATCCAATAATAATTCTATTCGTTTAAAAATACCATTTGTAAAACCCTTGGTATTATACAGATATGTTTTGTTGTTAGATTTTTCTACAATATTTTGAGAAATTCCTTTCTTATAGTAAACCAGCGCAGAATCAATTATTCCATTCATTTGATAATAATCACCTAAACTATTTAGATTTACAATATATTCTTTGCCTCTAATTACCATATATTTTTGCGCCTTTATCAGGTAAAAAAATGCTTTTTGACTATCTTTTGTGGCCAAATAGGCTCTGCCTAAACCATTATATACGGTTACAATGTCCTTGTTATTCTTATTTTTATAAATAGGTAAAGCTTTATTATAATACTCAATTGCTTTTGTAAATTTCTGCATTAATAAATAAGTGTCAGCAATATCAATATATAACTGGCCGATGTTTTCATGTCCAACCCCATGAACTTTTGTGGCTATCTCTAATGATTTATTATACTCTGAGAGTGCTTTATCAAACTTGTTAAGTTCTGCATAACACATAGCCATATTACGATAAAGATTAAATATCCAAGGATTATTAGCATCTAGTTGTTGTTGAAATATTTTATAAGCTTGTCCAAAAAACTCTAGTGCATTTTCATACTCTCCCAATTGCTGATATATTAGTCCAATATTGTTATAGCTATTGCCAATGTAATGAGGTTTATCTTTTACTGCTATTTTTATTTTCAATGATTCTTTATAAAATGTTAACGCTTTATAAAAACGCTCTTGTCTATAATAAAATCGTCCTAAATTATTTAATGATGACGCTACAATATAGTGCTTATAACCAAACAATTTTTTATTTATTTCAAGGCATTTATTAAGGTAAACTATGGCCTCTTTGAACCGTTTTTCATTAGTAGCAATAACACCTAACATAGAATAGGATTCTGACTTATAAAAGTTCTCCTTAGATAAGTATTGACTACTTTCTTTAATAATTTTTTGTAGCTGTGAAAAGGTTTCTGTCGGAACACGTTTTCTATAAAAGCATCGTGCAATAGAAAACTCGCTTTCAAAATATTGACGCCAAAGCTTACATTTTTTGTATATTTCTGATGTTTTTCTAAGAAATATTATTGTACTATCATAAGCACTTTTTCTAAACATAAACCTCGCCTTTTGATAGTACTCTTTCGCCAAAACCGTATCTGCTTTTTCCTGTCCTAAAGCAGCAAAACCAACCATTAAGAACACTACTAAAGTGCATAGTTTTTTAATTCTCATTTTTAAAAGTGTTTTTTTATAATAAACCTTACTTGTGCATAGCACATAATTTTACTCTCCAATCATCACAAAACCAGCCCAGTGCTTGGGTGGCAGGTATTTATCAGCCTTAATGCGGCTTTGCTGGGCTTTTTGCAGGGCTTCCCGATAGTTTTGCCCGTTGAGGAAATTGATATAAAAAGCAGTCATCAACTTGCGGGTCTCGACATCGTTGACATCCCAAAGCGAAAACACAATATTGCGTGCCCCTGCATATAAGAAACTATGGGCCAACGAAAGTACTCCTTCGCCTTGCGCCAGTTTACCTACTCCTGATTCGCAACTACTTAGGACTAACAAGTCTGCATTTAAGCTTAGGTTATATACTTCTCCCGAATAAAGCAAGCCATCTACCTTGGAGGTATCACTATCAGGAGCAAAGCGAATTTTAGCCAAGTTGGCGTATTTGGTACTCGCTGAGCTATGACTAGCAATGTGAAGTATGCTATAATCCTTGGCTTGGGACACAAAGCGCTTCTTGGTCGCTTTTTTGGCCAAATAAACATCTGCCCCTAGCTTTTTTGCATTGAATAAATTGAAAAGCTTGCGTACTTCCACTCCACTTTCGGGTAAGGGATCAGCCGATTTGCGAGTACGAGTGCTGATTGTTTCACTTTTACCTGTGCTAAAAGGAGCCAAAGCCAGCAAACGAGGGGTAACTTTTCGCTTAGATTGTACTCCCCGATGCCAAAGCGTAGCCGAATAATGATAACTGACCTGGTATTGCTTGATAAGGTAATTTAATTGGGAATAGTCATCGGTTTTGATAGCACTGGCTAGCGCCTTTTGAGAGATTAATGACTCAAAAGGAATGCTTTCCAGAGAGGGGGCTACCACTAGTAAACGTTTTTTGCCCTGTAAGTACTTTTCTGCTGGTTTTAGCAAAGCTTCATACAATGCATAACTCGTTTTCGCAAAAGTTTTGACACGGGCTTCGTTGGCCAAAGCCTCATAATAAGCATTCATCAAAGGTTTTAACTTTTTATCGGCAACAATGGGTACTACATTTACACCTGTCTTGGTGATCACCATCAAATAGCTCTGTTTTTCGCCAAAAGCATATTCTAGCAAAGCGGTTTGGCCATCCAGTTTTTGCTGTGCCTCAGCAAGGCTTACTGTTTTATTTTGATACTTGAGTTGAGCATATTTGGGATAATCTTTTTCCAGTTTAGCAATCAAAGTTTCGTAGGCGCGGTTGTATTTGAAGAGAGAGTCTTGGTATTCCTTAATTTTTTTAGGGTTTGAAATAATTTGGTTTTCCCAGTAAATAATTTCCTTTTTAAAATACTTCTCTTCTCTCAAATACTGTGGTGGCAAATCAGCAAATTTAAGTGCCTTTGATTGAGCAATCGAGTTTTTAAGCACACTCGCCTTAAATTGTTCACTAAATTTAAACAAATACTTCAGATTATTTTTATCACCTTCCAGCTTATACTTTTGCAAGAAAGCTTGAAAGCTCCCTTCTTGTAGCGCATAATTCGCATTTTTAAAGTTAATTTGATCGCTCGGTTTCAAAAAAGCCATCTGCATTCTATTAATCAGCGAATAACCTAAATCATAATTCTTGATTGAATAATTCAGATACTTAACTTCCTTGGAACTTTTATACAGTTCAAAGAAGCAATTTGCCTTGTAGTGGATAATATTTAATACTTCAGGATTGATGGTAATGTCTCTTAATTCAGGAAATGAATATATATTAGTAGTATCATTAAAAGTTCTTGTTTTATCTATTAATGATCTTTGCAGATATTTTAAAGCCACTAGAAAATCTTTCTTTTCACAATATAATTTTCCTAATTCGAAACATGCTTTGGAATAATAACTTGATTTTTGGGTAAGGGCTTTTTCAAGAATTGAGGCAGCAGAAAGAAAGTACCTAATAGCTGAGTCAGGTTTTTGCAATCCCTTGTAAGTTTCACCTAAACCAATGAAGTTTTCCCCTAAATCAACTGCATTGGGATCAGATGAGATATTCTTCGTTATTTCAATTGATTTTTCCCAGCAAATAAGCGCCTTTCTATAATTCTTTGTAGCTATGTAGTAATCTCCATAATAAGAAAATAATCTTCCTTCTACTTCACTCCCCGCAAGTCCTATCTTTTTTATTAATTTTTGAGCCTTTTCATAGTATTTACTTGCGCTTTGAAAATCTTTTAAGTTATAATAACCATCTCCTATAGAGGAATAAGTATCTACTACATACTTGTGATTTTCTCCCACATTTTTCTTTAAGATGTTTAAATACTTTTGAAAAAACTCAATCGATAAGAAAAAAGCTTCCAAGTGATTGTAAACATGACCTAAGTTATAATAACATTGTCCTACATCTATATGTTGATCTCCCAATAATTCTTTTCTGATTCCTAATGATTTTTTATAGTATTTTATTGCTGTTTCATAATCGCCCATTATGTAATAAGTAACCCCAATATTATTGTAAGAAAGTGCAACTTGTGGATGTTTTTCTCCAAATTTTGATTTCCTGATAGCCAACGCTGCATTATCATAATAAGTTACTTTCTTATAATCAGCCTTACTAAAATAAACATTTGCAAAATTATTATAGGTTTCAGCTACTTTTGGGTGTTTTACACCAAAGAGCTTTTTTCGTAGCTCCAGAGCCTTTTGGTGATAATACAACGCAGTATCTAGCCTTTTGATAGCTTCACTTACAACACCCAAATCATTATAAGTATCAGATAATTCTTTAGAAATTTTTGTGTTTTTTAGCTGAACTGCCAATGCTTTTTGAAGGTTTTGCTGAGCCATCTTCATATTACCTTTACGATAGTATAATTTCCCCATTCTTGATAAGACATGAGGCTTAAATTGATCACTATTCTCTTTTGCTGCTTCTGTTTTTTTTAACAAAGATTTTAATAATTCCAATGCTTTATCATAAGATGCTAACCCTTCTAAACAGGTTCCTATTTTCATTTGACAATTAAAATAAGCTTTAAACTTTCCTAATTGCTGAAAAATAGTACTGGCTTGTTCATACTTATTAATTGCTTTCTTGTAATTATCATTAGATGCTTTTTTATACAGAGAATCTGCTTCAGCTCTATAAGTTTGAGCATTTTTTAATTGTTCTTTTTGCCCTAAAGCAGCAAAACCAACCATTAAGAACACTACTAAAGTGCATAGTTTTTTAATTCTCATTTTTAAAAGTGTTTTTGTAATAAACCTTACTTGAATAGATCGCTGGTTTAGGAAAGTATAAACCGTTTCTGGCTCAACGAACAAAGCTCCTGAGTAGAAAACCAATAAAATACCGTGTTGTTTGTGGAAGAAAAAGGTGAAGTTCAATCAATATTTGATTGATTAAGGTAGACTAGATTTTCATCATTGAGGTATTGTTTTTATCACCTATTTTATTCTTAGTAATCATCTTAAATGATAGGTCTAATTTACAAAAAACCCAGTGAACTATTGTAAAAAAGATTTCAATTTTCCGATTTCCTGAGCAGGGTTGGCTTTTTGGTAAAGAATCTTGTATACCGCGCGAGTAATGGGCATGTCTACATTGAATTGCTGGTTGATTTCATAAATGCTTTTGACAGCATAGTAGCCCTCTGCAATCATATTCATTTCTACCTGGGCTGATTTCACGGTATAGCCGCGGCCAATCATATTACCAAAAGTACGGTTACGACTAAACTGAGAATAAGCAGTTACAAGCAAATCTCCCAGGTAAGCCGAAGCATTCAAATCACGCTGTTTTGGGTAGGCTGCCTCAACAAAACGTTTGATTTCCTGCATAGCATTGGCTACCAATACCGCCTGAAAATTATCGCCGTAGTTGAGTCCGTGGGCAATGCCACAAGCCAAAGAGATGATGTTTTTCATAACAGCTACATATTCTACCCCAAATACATCATCGCTGGAAGTAGCTTTGATATATCGGTTAGAGAGTATTTCGGCAAAGTTTGTTGCATGGGTAGCGTTTTCAGAAGCAATGGTAAGATAGGATTGTTTTTCCAAGGCTACTTCTTCAGCGTGGCAAGGCCCCGCAATCACGGCCATATTTTCGGACAGTACCTGATAAGCTTGCTCCAGCAATTCGGTAATCAACCAGTTTTTTTCCGGAATTACTCCTTTTACAGCCGACACAAGTACTTTATTGGCCAAGTCTTCGGCATTTAGAGGGCGAAGTGCATCTTGCACAAAAGCCGCTGGAATGGCCACAATCACATAGTCTGCTTTTTTTACCGCTTCTCTTATATCATTAAACAACTTTACTTTTTCGGGGTGAATGGCCACATCGCTCAGGTAGTTTGGGTTGTGTCGGTAGGCTTCTATATGCGCAAGCGCTTGTTGGTTACGTAGCCACCAATGCACGTTTACCTGACTTTCGGTAAGTATTTTGACCAAGGCAGTTGCCCAGCTTCCAGCGCCTATCATAGCCACTGTAGGAGTATGTTGAGGGGTAAAAGTTTGTGTCGCCAATGTATAAAATCAATCAATGAGGCTGCAATTTTAAGTTTTTTTTCGCTAATAAACACATTTTTTTGCAGTCTACAGTTTGATCGTCAACAGCCCACAATTGAGCGAGAAATGGTGTAAAATTAAGTTCAAGATTCGCTACTAGGTCAAAAAATCAACAAAATGACTCCACTATTCTGGTTTCAGAAGTATTAGTGTATAAACAAGTAAAACAATATGCATAAATATTTACTACCATTATTACTCATTATTGGAACGTATCAAACTGGGCAAACGCAAAAGTTACTGGATGCAAAAGATCTAAAAAAAACCAAGGTGTTTCGTTCTCTCAAAGAAGCCCTCCGAACCCCTGACGAAGTATACCGTTTAAAAATTCACAGCAAAAATTTAACAAGCATTCCCCGCGAAGTTTTTCAATTGCGAAACTTACAATACTTGTCGTTGTCTTTTAATAAAATCCAGCGAATTCCTCCTGAGATTATACTACTTCCCAAGCTTCAGGTATTGGTCATAAGCAGTAACCAGTTAAAGAGTTTACCCAAAGAACTCGCCCAGCTCAAGCACTTACAAAAACTCATGCTCTCTCAAAATAAATTTATAAATGTGCCTGCGGTAATTATGCAAATATCTACGCTTAAGGAGGTGTTTTTTGATGGTAATCAAATAAAAGCCATCCCTGATACTTTCTGGAGTTTGCCACTGTTGTTTCAGGCGAGTTTTGCCAACAATAAACTCACTCAGCTAAGGCCTGCGATTCAAAAAGCCCAAAATATGGAATTGCTCAATATTCCCAATAACCAGATCAAAGCCTTGCCTGCAGAGATGAGTAAACTCCAAAAATTAAAAACTATTTATGCTTATAACAACCAGTTGACTTCCCTGCCCAAATCGTTTGAAAAACTTAAAAACTTGGTATTATTTTCTATTTATGGAAATACTTCGGCTCTTCTAAAAAATAGATCCTACATTAAAGACTTACTGCCTTACGCTCGCATAGAGTTTATTAAAGGTATTTTTTAAGCCAGTCAAGGTTTGCCCAATCTCACGATTATTTGTATTATGAGGTACGAACATCAATTACCGAACTAAATACTTTGATTATGAAACGAAATTTTTGGGCAACCTTTGTACTTACTTTATTGCTTGCTTGTGGGCAACTACAAGCTCAAACGCTTAAAATAGATGCCTACACCAAATGTCAAGTAGCATTGATAGAGAAAAGTGAAATTGGCAAAGATCCATATGGCTGGTGGTCTATATGGCACAAAAAGAAAAAAAACAATGATTATAAAAGCACTCCCTGCACCTTCAAGGGTTTAGCTCCTGGAATCTATACTGTTGTAGTCTATAACCCAGCGGCCAGTGCTGGAAACGATAAAAGTGACGGGGTAATACTGAAGGAGATTGTCGTGGGCAAAAAATTTAACCTTAAGGCATACTACGAGAAGTCAGATTTTAAGGATTGGAATTGCCTGAGCTGCCCATGGTTGTATATATACAATGGCCAGTGCTTCAAGAAACAAACCGAAGTATTAAAAGATGTAGTAGGTCGCGCCAACAAAACCACTACTTCTTTTATAATTGATCCAAAGACAATTATAGATGGGCAATTGCGTATCAAAATTCAAGAAGAAAAAGATGAAATTACTCACCTTGACCAATTGCAAGTACGAATTAATGGCAAGGTGTACTTACCAAACAAACAGGGCGAGTTATTGAACCAAAACGATGATCAATACCTTAAACTAAAAAAAGGTGAATCTATAGAGGTGAGCTTCAATTTGCCTAAAAACCTTCAAGCCAGTGATAAAATCGTTTTAGAATCTACTGGTTTTTATATTCCAGATGCTCAGTTTCTGGAAGCGGTATACCAAAAATACTTAATGACCGATAAATAGATATAATCGTTTTATTTACCCGATGAGTCAGTAGAGAGAACCTCTGCTGGCTTTTTTGTTTTCAATGGCTAAAATTTACTTGTTTGTTTCTTTGTTATTGTTTGCTCTAAAAGCCCAATCGCAAACTACTGGCTTTGCTGATTTGCACAATAGTGCGTTGTATCGCCTGTTTGCTACACAACGCCTGCAAGGCTTAGAATCCAAACATCCTCCTGTAAACCTTAAAGCCATTCGGCAATTAAACACACGCCTCATGGTATTCTCTATGGGCGTTCCTCGTTTTAGTATGCGCCATCCCGATACGGTACATATAGCACAGGTAGTAGCTTTTTTGCAAAGGTTTAAAACCCATATCCAACATAAGTATGCCGATTTTCAATTCATTGATGAACACCCAAAAGATCGTAGCAAAATTCGCTGGATGTTTGCTCTGGAGGGCACCCATTTGCTCAATGGAGAATTACACTGGATAGATTCGCTGCATCAAGCAGGTGTTCGTATGATTGGTTTGGGGCATTGGTTTCACAATCACTTTATTGTAAACCCGAGTGATACTACTTATCAAAATCGTGCTCCGGAAATGATCAACGATCAATCAGTACTTTCGCCTCGCGGAAAGGCTTTAGTGGAGTATTTAATTGCTAAAAAAATTTGGTTGGATGTATCACATTTACGCAACACGGTATTTGCGCAAGTGATAGCGTTGAATCGACGCCGTGTACCTTTGATTGCAAGTCATTCCAATGCTTATGAGGTATGTCCCAATTCGCGAAATCTTACCAATGTCCAAATCAAGGCCATTGTGGCTTCGGGAGGTTTGATTGGGGTTTGTTTGCACCAACCACTCATTGCTCAAAAAGCTTCCGAAGCTACCCTAAGTAAATTAGTAGATCATATTCAATACTTGATCAAGATAGCAGGTAGTACACATGTGGCCATTGGTACTGACATTGAAGGCCTCATTCACCCACCAAAGTCGCTCAATCGTTTAGAATATATGGTCAAAATTGCTGAGGAGATGCAAAAAAGAGGAATTAAAACTTCTGTTATTGAGCAAATCATGTGGAGAAATGTGGTGCGGGTACTGGGAGGACATTAATTTAATCTGTATATTCACTTGTGATCAAATGTTATTACTATGAAAAAAATGCTTTTATTCGCCTTTATTGGTCTCATTACCTTTAGCTGCACACTCGAATTCCCAGAAGATCAATACCAGGAAGAGTTTGGCCTACCTCGAGAAAAAGTCATTGATATTTTAGTACAACAAATCGCTCAGTACGACAAAGTAGATAGTGAAGGCATCAATATGGGAGCCATCACGAGCTTACAATATGCACGATTTGAGCTGCTCAAAGAAATGGCTACTCAGGATGAACTATTGAAGTTTACCCAACATTATAGCCCGGTAGTAATGAGTTATGCTTATTGGGCACTAATGGATAACGATTTCCCCAGAATGGATACTCTATTCCAACAAGCACTTAACACAGAAGCTTATGCCAAGTATCATTCAGGTTGCACCATCATGGGTGATTTTGTTTATCACAACCTATACACACGCTATTTTTATAAAGTAGCACCGATAGAAAATAAAAAATATGTAACCAACATTTATGACCGCCCTCTTTGGGTTATGGATAGTTTGGTTTTATACCATGATAATGTCGAGCAATTCATTAAAAGTTGGGTATTAGAAAACAGAAAGTTTTCCAAAGAGCATTTACCTAGAATTCGCCACTTGGCTTTTAAAGAACTTAACTTTGATGCTATTCAGTATTTGCACCATCATCATTTTGCAGAACACCAAGAAGCCATTAAACAGGCTGCCTTGAGATATATGCAAGAAGGAAAAATTAATAATTACGATCACATTTTTGATTTTTTGCTCCCTTTTCGGGAACCATATATCAACAAAGCGCTTTTAGCAAAGTACCATACCTTTGAAGATGATAGTTGGGCCAAGGAAGATCTTAAGGAAATACTAAAAAAATATAAGTTGCTTTAAAGTATTCACCACCAATATTCGCAATGAATCAACAAGGATATTACATCAAGGAAAAGATCTTAACGCCTACTGAAACAACGGAAATTGGTCAACAAATTGAACAGGCTACACATGATAACCCCAACTTTAGGACAAGCAATGATTTATTTGCCATTCATAATCTGTTAGGCGAGATTCCCGTTCTGCAAAAAATCCTGAAAAACCCTCGTTTAACTGAGCTTTTGGCTAATCATTTCCCCGCACAAAATCAACGTTGTATCAAGGCTATATTTTTTGACAAGCCTCCCCTGTCAAATTGGGTGGTGAACTGGCATCAGGATTTAACCATTAATGTAAAGGAAAAGCCTGCTTCATATTCGTCCTTGCCTTCTTCTGATAATTTTCGCCAATGGATTCAAAAATCTTCTTTTTGGTCCGTACAGCCTCCACTCGATTATTTACAAAACATCGTCACGGTACGCCTACATTTAGAAGATTGTGCGACAGAAAACGGAGCCTTAAAAATATTGGCAGGTTCTCACCAACCAGGCATTACTGCTGCTCAAAAGCTTGATCAATTAAAAGAAAACTTTGAAGAAGTAACTTGTGAAATTCCACAAGGAGGGGCACTGATCATGTCTCCTTTGACTTGGCATGCATCTTCCAAAAATCGTGGCTCCCAGCATCGCCGAGTCATTCATTTAGAGTTTAGCAATATGTCATTGCCACAAGATCTTAATTGGGCGGAGTGTTATTAGGCAATTGTTTGATTTAGATGAGAGCCAGCATCAATAACTACTCATTATGTTAAGTTTTTGAATTTAATTTATTAAAGATATTCTATCTTTTATGCACTTCTTGTTATCTTTCTTCAGGGAACTCAAATCACTAAGCATATGCATTATCAAACCATTGTGATTGGTATAGGCTCTATGGGAGCAGCTACTACTTATTATTTGGCTCAGCAAGGAGTAAAAGTTTTGGGACTGGAGCAATTTTCTATTGTCCATGAAAACGGCTCTCACGCAGGGCAAAGTCGCATTATTCGCAAGGCATATGCCGAGCACCCAGATTATGTGCCGTTGTTACGCAAAGCCTATGAAAATTGGGCAAAATTTGAACAAATCACTGGGCAGACATTCTTCAACAATACAGGTTTGGCCTATTTTGGATTACCCAATGCCCCTTTTATTCATGGGGTAAAAACCTCGGCCAAAGAACACCAAATTCCTATCCAAGCATATGTGCAGCAAGAAGGCAGGGTTAAATTTCCCTGGTTCAACATTCCAAATGAATACGAAGTGGTTTGGGAACCTGAAGCAGGTTATGTAACTCCTGAAAGAACCATTGCCAGCTTTGCTCAACAAGCCCAAAAAGCAGGGGCTATTTTACATGAAAACGAAATAGTGCAAGACTGGCAACTTAAGGGAACCCAAATAGAAGTAACGACGAACAAAGCTACTTATACTGCCGAGAAGCTCATCATTACTGCAGGTGCTTATGCTCCTCAGCTATTATCAAACTTTGAAAAACCTTTGCAAATCACTCGACAGTTATTGGCTTGGATTCAGCCTTTGGAGCCAATCGATTTGAGCGCCTTGCCTTGTTGGGTATTTGAAATACCAGGCGTAGATGGGATTTATTATGGTTTTCCAGAAGTAAAAGCTCCTTGGCTTTCTGAAGATTCTGCTCAGGTATCAGGATTTAAAATTGCTCATCATACCCGTGGGCAAGTACTCACAAATGACCAATTGTCATTTGCAGCCGATGAGGCTTACATTATCCAAGAGAAGGAAAATCTTCAAAAATTTTCACACACTTATTTCCCTGCACTTAACGGCGAGTTCTTGGCCATAAAGCAGTGTTTGTATACTTATGCTCCTGATGAACATTTTATGATTGATTATCTCCCCAATACCGACCGACGGGTCGTCGTGGCTACAGGGTTTAGTGGTCATGGGTTTAAGTTTGTACCTGCTATTGGCGAAGTGTTGGCCAATTTGGCAATGGATAATACTGAAACAGACGAATTGGTTGATTTTTTACGTTTGAAGAGGTTTCAGAAATAGTTTTACCATTTGTGATCATTGAGGCAATTGCTCCAAAGGACGCCACAGGCCTTGCCAATTATAAAACTCGGTTCCTTTGAATTTCTTTTTGTAATCATAGTGAGAGTTTTCGGCAAAAGAATAACCTGTATATACAAAGTTTTTTCCCATTTTACGGGCATATTCTATTTCCATCAATAAAGTATACAAACCAGGACTTAACGCTGAATACTCAGGTAAAAACATCGCATAAATACTCGAGAGAGCTGTAGGTGTAACATCAATAAAGCTAATGCCAACAAGCTTTCCATCTATGTATAGTGCACATTCTTTGGTACAGCCACAGGGTACTTTGGCGGGGTTGCGATCCAGAAAATCAAAAATAGAAGAAGGTACATTGTCTTTAAACCTTTTACAATGTGCATAAAAAATATCTTCTTTTTCGGCGGTAATAGTCGCTTCACGAAATACCACTTCTACTTTGGCTTCAGTGTTTTTGCGTAAGATTTTACGCTGGCTTTTGCTAGGTTCAAAAGTATGCACATTAACTCTAAGCGGAATCACAGGGGACATTCGGCCATTGTTCCAACTCACCTTATCGCGGAAAAAAAAAGTTCCAAAATGCCTCCATCCATCAGAAAGTAATATTTCCAGTTGACTGGGTGTCAACCGTTCAATTTCCATGTATTTCCAAGGTTCTTCCTCTTCCAGCAATTCCATCAAGTAGCAGAGATTTATAGCCGAGCAACGACTAGCGAATGATCTTTTTTAAATTATAGTTAACCATATAAAACTACAAAAGATCGGGGGGATAAACAACCCATTACAATCCAGGCCGTGGTTTTCACACAATGGCTAAATTGTAATGGGTATTTTGTGTAAGTATCTATTTACCAATCAAAACAAATGGGGCCCAGAAATAAGGCGCAGCATATTTGTCGCTTTTAATCATATCAGTTTTTGCCTTGTATAAAGCATCTACTTTACTCTCCTTAGGATGTTGTAGCAATTCTTCATAAAAGTCTTGCATTAGTAATGAAGTAGATTGGTCAGCCACTTTCCATAAGGATACAATGATATTTTTGGTACCCGCATATAATAATGCTCGTGACAAACCTATCACCCCTTCTCCTTTAGATATTTTACCTAATCCGGTTTCACACGCGGATAGAGTTACCAGATCACTTCTCAATTTGAGGTTATAGATTTCACCTGAATACAAAACCCCATCTTCGGAAATGGTACTATCTTGTGCCAATAACAGCCCTGAAAGCTCAGGAGTATCTTCGTTTACAAAACCGTGCGTGGCAATATGGATATAACGAGCATCACTCAGTCCACCTTTCTTTACAAATTCCTCATTGGCTTTTAAGTGGGTATGAATTTCACCCGCTTTATTATATTTACCAAATTCCTTTAAGATCGCCTTTACCTCTTCTTCGGTTGCTTTCAGTGGAGTCACATAATTACCTGTCAATAGCATTCCTCGAGTAACTGTAGAAGTATCATTGACTGCATTGTCCATCAACTTGAGGGTAGCCTTGGTTCTTATACTTACTCCTGCAATCTTTTCATCATCAAATATAGGAGCCATCGCTACAAAGTCTCTCTTGGGTTTGTCTTGCAGCTTTTCTTGCTCATGCTGTAAGTATGTCTGATACAAAAGGTTAGCCGAAAAGGCATAACTTACTTTGTACTTGTTGATTAAATAAGGTAGCTCCTTATAGCTCTTTCCACTATAATCATTGCTTGTAATAAGCGATTCAAAAGGAATGGTAGAAAGGTTGCCATCAGGGATAATGATCAGGTGTTTTACATACTTGGGTAGTTTTCCTGGAAATAACTGTCTATACAACTTGTAAGCATATTTGGCATAGGTACTTTTGCGTTTGTACAAAATACCATTTCGCATCCCTATGATAAACTTATCAAACCGATACTCTTTGTTTGAAGAAAAAACCAGCAAGTCTTTTTTGGTTACAATGACCGAAAATATCTTCTCGGGAGTAGAGAAATAAGATACAATGGCAGTAGAATCATCGAGTAATTGGCGAACCTCTTCTACTGATGCTATGCCTGCATCATACTTCAACTTGTGATACTTAGGAAAGTTTCGCTCAAAATATTGGATCAATTTATCGTATTCACGATTCACATTAAACAACTTCTCCCTGTATAGTAGCTCCGTGGCACTGTCTGGTTTTGCCGCGATTTCTAGTTTATATTCAGCAATTTTTCTACTAAGGGAATCTTCTTCAACGAGTAAGGAGTCGGGTATACCTCCAAACTCCTTTGCTTTGGAATGCACCAACGATTGAGAAAGCACTGCACTTTTATTTTTCTCAGAGAAATAAAACAAATCTTTTAGAAATGACTTCTTAGTCTTTGCAATATCCAGGTTCTTTCCTAACTGATCAATGTTAAATTTATCAGTAAACTTATAAAGATTGTAACTCGCGCTTACAGCTGCTTTGTATAACTTTTCGGCGTCTCTTCCCAAGGTAATTTTATCTTTCTCAGAGGAGTGAGATTGGCGAATTTTTTCTACCAGAGTATCACATAGATAATATGTATCTAACGCAATTCTGAGTCCCTTCAAATCGGCATTTCCGTCTTTTTCAAACCCTGCCTGAAGAATTGTAGCTTTGAGTTTTAAAAAGTAAAACAAATCATTTTCTACATAGTAGTTTTTCAAGTGAGGATTCACGTAGATGTTTTCATCGTCAAAATCGGTAATACTGGCATTCAATGCCTTTTGGAGGTATTCCAAGGCCGTTTCTCGCCTTCCCTGTTCGTTAAAAGTTTGAGAAATATTATACAGCGCATTGGCCACGTTGGGGTGTTTGCTTCCGTACAAGATACGGTCACTATCCAAGGCTTTTTGGAAATTGCTACGGGCGGTTACATACTCAGTTTTTCCATAATAATAAATGGCTGCAATGTTATTGTAGGCATTAGAAGAGCTCTTGTTGTATTCACCTCGCAGATCGTAGTTAATGTCTAGTACCTTGTTGTAATAATCCAGTGCCAGTCCATAGTCATTTCTCAAGGACGCCAGGTTGGCCAAGCCCAAGTAACATTCTACCACTACTGGGTGGTAATCACCTACACTATATTGGAAGATATTAAGTGCTTTGTTATAGTTTTCCCGGGCTTTCTCAAAATCATCTTGTTGTTTGTAAACATCTCCCATTCCCAGATAACAATAAGCCGGCTTAGGGTTATTTTTCTTGGCAACTTTTCGATATACAAGCAATGCCTGCAGATAATATTCCATCGATTTCTCCCAGCTCCGCTTGTCGCGATAAATGTTTGCAATGATGGTATAAATATCACCAACAATCACGTGGTCTTCATTAAACAGCGCTTGCGCCATATTCAAAGCTTTATCGCAATTCTGCTGGGCCAGCGAATAACTCCCTTGATTGGCATAAAACATTCCTAAATAGAGATATGCCTGGGCTACCATGGGGTGCCCATCGCCAAATACTTTGGTCACCATCAATTTTGCCAGTTTGAAATCTTTCAAAGCTGGTTTGTATTGATCTTTTAAGAAATAAACAAAACCTTTACCCATTGTAGCCATGGCGGCAATCCTGTTAAAGGTTCCTTTATTTTTTATAATAGCTTCCTTAAATCGAGTAATGGCTAAATCATAGTCCCCGTTTTCGGTTCTGATGTATCCCAGGTTCATCAGTGCTTCTGCTTCTACCGAGGTGAATTTATTTTTTATGGCATCTTTCAACAACTTTTTGCCTAGCTTCAGCGCTCGGCTCAGTTGATAGCTTCTCCATAAACTTTCTATGAATTGATTTTGTACCTGGAATGATCTGCGCAGTTGGCCAGCACTACGAAAATTAAATGCGGCTTTCTCCAGATATAAGCTGGCACTATCATATCTGCTGGTGAGCATCAGGCCTTGCGCCGTCTCCAAAAGTCTACTTGCAGCAGTCGTATCGTTTAGCTTGCGGGAAGATTGTCCGTAAATAATCCCTACAGACGCACCACATAGCAATGGAATTAGTAACAGTTTCTTCAATAACTTCATTTATTTTTTATCTTCTTTACACTTGATATTTTTTTGCCTGTATCCTAAAGGTCTACTGCGAAAATACGCAATAGTTCGGTATTTTTGATAGACTCAGGTGAATTGTCGTTAAACAGCTTATAAACTTCGATCAATTTTAAGGCCTTGTAAACATAAAAAATCCCATAAAAGAAAAGTTCTCTTATGGGATTATTAAAATACTAAATCTATGAATTTAGCTCATTTGTTTCCAGTGAAAACAATGAACTTATGGATTTTTCGACATTATTTAATGATCAAACGCTTCACAATTTGTTGGTCACCATTGATGATTTTCACAAAATAAACACCTGGCTTTAGACCCTTTATATCCAATGTCTTTTTTACAGTACTCATTTTACCTCGGGCGACTTCTACTCCTGTAACCCCTAAAACAGTATAACTTGCGTTTCCACTTACTCCTTTAATCTTTACCAAAGTTTGAGAGTTTGTAGGATTAGGCAATAATACTACATTGGGGGAATCTAAAAGCCAATACTGTGTTTGGCGAGCAGTTTGCCCTCCATTGGTAAAAATCTCATCACTGATGTTGGTACTTCCCTGTAACCAAAAACTAGTGTTGACTTCAGTCAACCATCTGTCTCTAATCACGGCATTGGTCTCTACCCGAGTATCCCCCCAATACCCCTCAGGATAAGGCGATTGCCACTTTGGCTGAGCATCCCAATCAGCATTGATATAAGCCACCGCTCTAATAATGTCATCATGTTGATGAATGTAGTCAAAATAAGGTTTGAACCATTCATCCCAGATTTGTATGCCAGTTTTGCTCCGTGTATTGCCACCGGCTGGGCCATCCAATCCACTATTGATATTGCGACGAGTACCTGCTTCCAGATCATAGCCCTGAGGCGAAGATTCGGCAATCATCACTGGTTTATTATGCTGACGGGCAAATGCTAACATGGCATCGGCTAGTTGAGCACTGGTAGGTGAAACGCCAAAATTAGGTGCTAAAAACCAGGAAAACCCGCACCAATCTACATACTCATCACCTGGATACCAAGCATTTAAATCTGGAAAACCTAATGGAGGATAAGCGCTGGATTGCCATACAAAAGCTACATTGTTGGCCCCTTCTGCCCTTACTCCTCTCACAATTTCACGGAATGCCGCTACATAAGCCTGAGGAGATACATAGTTATTCCAGGTCCCATCAAACTCGTACCCCAAACGGATGTAAACAGGCTTGCTTACACTCTTACAAAAGTCTGCCAAACGTTTGATCTCTGCGGATTTCAAGCCTGCCCCAATGTCTTGCACCCCTGTTGGAAACCAGGTTTCGAATTGATTGCCATTTGCAAAGTTGATTCCCAGTACCAATGCTGACCCTGAATAACCAAAAGCTGCTTTATGAGCATTCAAAGGCCCTGCTCCCCAATCTATGTCTACATTGGTTGGAGTTCCGCCAGGGTTTTCGCCCAACGCTCCATATTGAGGGTTATTAGGATCTAGCAATGAATGAAAAGCCAAATAAGTTGTCACTCCTCCTGGTGCCTGAAAATAACCTGATTGGGTGTAATCAAACACCGATTTTAAATCTTGCCCAATCACCAGCAAAGTTTTGCCATTTTTAGGAGTTAGTTTTCCTTCTACTTTGTCACCAGTGCTACAAGGCACACAAGAACCACCACAATCTACCCCTGTTTCATCTCCATCTTGTACATTATTGTTACAATGCGATGGATTATTATTAGTGGTTGTCGCATTTGCTTCGTTAGAATAATCAGAGTTACCAACACTATTATAAGCCCTCACTCGATAACGATAGGTGGTGCTGGCCAACAATCCACTATTGCTATAAGAAGTGACTCCTGATGCTACTGATGCAATTTGAGTGAATGCCCCAGAACCCGTAGCACGCTCTATATAAAACCCTTGCTCATTATCGGAGTTATCGTTCCAAGTCAAATTAATTTGAAAATCAGAAACTGCAGAAACACTTAAGCCAGTAGGTGCGGCAGGTGTTGTATCATTTCCCCCATCACAGGTTTCAGTACAACCAGCTGACCTGGCCTGAGCTTCACTTACCCAACATTGGCCACATAAGTAATAATTATAACCTGAGGGGCAATCTGCCGCACAATCACCCGAGCCTCCTCCTGTGTTGGTAGTGGCCGATGCCTGACTAGAATAACCAGAATTACCAGAAGCGTTATAGGCTCTCACACGGTATTGATAAGTAGTACTTGCTGATAATCCATTATCGCTATAAAATGTTACTCCTGCTCCTACTGAGGCAACTTGAGTAAACCCTCCAGCGCTTGTGGCTCGCTCTATATAAAACCCTTGTTCATTATCCGAATTGTCGCTCCATGCTAAGTTGATTTGAGAAGCAGATACTACAGATGCACTTAAACCAGTGGGGACATTAGGCGTTGTGTTATTCCCCCCATCACAGGTCTCAGTACAACCAGCCGATCTGGCTTGTGCTTCGCTCACCCAACATTGGCCACATAAGTAATAGTTATAACCTGAGGGGCAATCTGCCGCACAATCACCCGAACCTCCTCCTGTATTGGTAGTGGCTGATGCTTGATTGGAATAACCAGAATTTCCTGAGGCATTATGTGCTCTCACTCTATATTGATAGGTAGTCGCAGCGCTCAGATCATTGTCGCTAAAAGTGGTTGTATTGGCCCCTACTGAAGCGATTTGAACAAAACCTACTCCTGCATTTCGTTCAATATAAAACCCGCTTTCATTATTGGCATTATCGCTCCAGGTAAGTACAATTTGACTAGAAGAATTGGCAGAGGCCTGTAAGTTACTGGGAGTAGCAGGTGCGTCCTCTCCTCCTCCACCAGTAGAGCTGCCATCTCCTTGAATGTATCTTCCACCAACATAGATACTTTTCCAGTGCTCTTTTACTTCGGCGTTTACTTCTACTCTGGAATCGCCCCAGTTGGCATCCCAACCATGAATAGGCCAATTGGAGTTAATATACGCCAACAAACGCACATCATTATTCACTATTACCTGGTGTAACTTATTTAAATATGTTTTAAAAGCAGCAACAGAACCAGTAGCAGGTGCCTGAGCAGCTGCCTCGGCAATAATAATGGGTTTGTTATGCGCCTTGGCAAAATCCATACTTGCTTGCAATTCAGGATCTACAGATTGCCCTTCACAATTAAAGGTACCGTTTACCTCGAGGCATACGTCGTTGTTAAAAATAGAAAAACCCACATAGTCTACATTGGCATCTCCTGGATAAAGCCACTTAGTATCGTTCAAACCACGCACTGGATGATACACAAATACTACATTACTGGCTTTAGCCCTTATACGATTAGCAATTCGGTTATAAGCGTTGATATAGGCTTGACGATCGAGATTGGCTATGTTATCGGGATTTTCAAACACATTAATCCCCTGATCAGCTTGCTGATTGAGCCAATCATTTACATATTGTTCTCCTTTATAAGCAAATAATAACAAGCTAACCTCGTAGCCTATCCGCACAAAAAACTTTACATCTGGACGACTGGCAAAGGTGTCTCCAAACTGGTCTATTCTGGCATCCCATTCTCCATTGTTAATCGCTACCAAAGCATCATGTACAGCGTTGGGGTTAAACTGATCCCAATCGGGGCTAATCATTTGCCCATAATTTCCAGCCGCAGTATTGTCTTTGATACTAAGTGCAATCAATGCATATGGATTGGCTTGATAGTTTCTCACCCAATCCAAAAAAACAGCATTGGGGTCATCGTCTCCTTGCTCGATGGCTCCCAGATATATAGAACCATAATGCGAAGAACCCGCAGGTTTTGTTCCTACACCTTGTGCATAGTTTTGATATTCACTTTGAAAAGTTTGTCCTATGAGCAAAAGCGTTTTTCCAGCACCTGGGTCATACTTCTGGGAAAAGCCCATTTGGGTAAGTAAAGTCAATAAAAAGCAAAGAGTTAATGATGTTGGCAACCACGATTTCGCATGATGCCAAGGGTTATTAATAACTTTCATTTTTTTAATGTTAAGTGTAATAGAGTTAGATTAAATAAAGGCTTAGCAAAGGGCAAAGGCTTCCCTGTCGATGATTTCTTATTTTTTGAAACCACCGAATATTTAATTATGAATCTTAGCTAAAACCGGAAACTGTAGGGAGGCCATTTGTACAAATACTCTTATATAAAGACTATATCTTTGTATAAGCCAATTTTTGTACTCTTCAATGAGCCAATTGTACAAATAACTTCAGCGATTTATTTTTAAACTCCAAAATTACAACTCAAAAAAAACAAACCAAATCAACTGATAAACAATGAGTTACAGTTTAGCTATACGCTTTAGGCACAGTAAGAGAATTATTGAAATGAGGGAATTAAATGAACTTGATAAGGAAATAATTTAGATAAGTAACAAGTCTTAATACACTTAAAAAAAGTAATGTTTATATCTCTTTCATAAGGTTAGCAACCACACTTTTGAAATGATTTTGCTTAGAAGGTATTCGGTCGTTCTTGATACAAGCAATGGGTGCAATTCCAGGAATAGTTATATATGAGAAAACCTTTGAAAACGTAAGCTTTCAAAGGTCTTTATATTTTTAGCTGAATATATAGGTTAAATTGCCTAATAAGCCTTTTTCTTAACAGCAGTAGAGGTGCGAGGAATGTACTCATCCTGCGAAACCGCCGATAATACCTGACACCACTCATAAGCAGAAGGTCTCAGCACTGGGTTATAGTGGCCACCATCAAAACAGCGAATGAAAAGTCTCTGCAAAAGCTTGGGCAAATTATCAAAATGCACATGTGGCTCAGGAATTACATCAAAGTATTGTACCCGAATGCCTTGAGGAAACAGCCCAGCTTCGATTTTTTGCTCATTGGAAACCATGTTATGATAAGGCTCACGACAGGTTCCAGTAAAGGGGTGTAAGCCAAACATAAGTTTATAAAAGATTACTCCCAACGAAAAACGATCCCAGGTTTCGGGGATGGTATCGGTTTTAAAATCCAACTGTCCCATCTCTCCCGGGCTATATTCTCCAGTATGTTTTTCGGCCGAAAATAGTAGCTTTCCATCTTCTACCACTTGTACCGAATCCAAATCGATGATAGAAACTTGTCCATCGCTGGTAATTCGAATGTTTTCTGGTTTGATATCTACAAAAACAAAATGCTTGGTACGGTGAATTTGGCTAAAAGCTGCCGCAATATTATAGCACAAGCGTGCCCGATTAAACATACCAGCAGAACTGACTCTATCAAATTTATGATGCCAGTGAGCATCCAGTTTCATAGATGGCTTAAGGGTGCATAAAGAGGTTAGATCAACCTCCCCTTTGGCCTTTTTCATGATAAAGCCTACAAAGTTGTTGGGGTCTACTGATCCGCTGAATATGGGTTCCTCTGGAAAAATCACCGAATAACCATCTTTTAGATCAGGGCGATGGTCGATCAAATAATTGATTTTATTGTATCGGTTGAGGGTACGTTCTTTTTCGTGGTAGATTTTGGCGACGTGATTGTGGTAGTCTGAAGAACCTACAATGCTGTGTACACTTCCTTCTCCTCCGCTACCTAAAGCCTTAGGGTCGAGTTCGATCTTTTGTCCTTCACTATTGACAACTCTTTGGGGTAATTGATTCATATACTTTTACAGGTTAACTTTTGTCATTGTAAACTACCAGTTTCCAATGTACAAATAAATGATCACTTGATAAAAAAATGGTGTATGATTGATTTTGTTATTTACTTGTCACTTACAATCGGCTACACACCTATTACTTTTATCGATAATAAAGGACTTGTTGTTGCGTGAAACCTTAGATTTTCCATCTTCGAATATAGAAGCCTTCTCATATTCACAAGGAATGACGAGTTTTCCCTGAGGGTTGATAAAGCCCCAGAGGTGGGAAACAGTATCTTTTACCCCAGCCAGGTCATCTGAAAACTGGGTTACATCCCAATAACCAGGGGTAATCTTGCCTACGCCATTGGCATCAATGAAACCCCACTTTTCGCTGTCAGCCATTTGTACTGGCAACAACCCTTCGGCATATATGCCTACTGCGCTTATACCTGGTAGCTTAATTTTTTTGGGACTTACCCCAAAGTGTAAGATAAAGTAGGTGTTTTTTTCCTGTACAATGGCAATACCATCGTTTACCGATTCAGCAAAATCATATTGCTGAGCCGTAAGCTCCTTACCACTGGCATGTACATATCCATACTTGTCATTTTTCTTCACTGCGGCCACTTTTGAATTAAACTCTCCAACCCATTCATACCTTTTCGACAATACTTTTCCAGTAGTGTCTATCAACTCATACCAGCCGTCTTTGTAGGCCCAGGTTACTACGCTTTCGAAGGGCTGCACACGATCATACTTATCCAGCAATTTATATTTTCTAATTTTTTCCTGGCTGGTAGTAGGTTTCCAGGTGATGGCATAATCATCATCTCCTCCTTTACCTTCGTTTCTGAGGTAATAAACATACATAACAGTGAGCCATAAGGCACCTACTCCGAAAATAATCCAAAATGCCTTAAGCCGAAAAATATTAATTTTCTCTACTTTTTGGGTACGATAAGGGCTTTGGTTTGCCTGAGGTCGAGCTTGACTCGCTCCATAATGATAAGTAGTGGCCTCGGGTGCTGTATAGACGGGTTTTGGTGGTGGGTTATAATATAAATTCAACTCATAATCGTACCAACTACGCTTATTTTCATCTGATAATGTTTGATAGGCTTCCTGAATTTCTTTAAATACGGCTTCTGCATATGAATGCGAGCCCCCGTGCATGTCTGGGTGGTATTTTTTTGACAAATTACGATAAGCTTTTTTTATTTCTTCAGGAGTAGCATCAGATGTGATCTCTAATCTTTTATAATAATCCTTCATCTTTTATTCGTTGGTCGTTAGTAGTTGAGCATCTACGGTATGGAGTCGATCGTTACAATGAAATCTTAATTACATCCCTGTATACATTTGCCCTTCTGATTAATGGCTTGTGATTGTGTTTTATATACTACATCGGCTATGCCTCGATAATCGAAGCTATTGACATCGTCGTAAATAAATGGAATAACTACGTCTCCTTTTTTGTTGATAAACCCCCACAGATAAGATCCATATATTCTCGCTGCGGCCAGTCCATTACTAAAAGGGTACACTTTTTCATAAGTAGCTTTGATTACTTCGTTTCCTGCCAAATCGATAAACCCCCACTTACCATCTATACTAAAACTCGCCAAGCCATCTTTATATTGACTCACTCGATCGTATTCCAGGCGTATAATCTCTTTTCCTTGCCTATCGATAAAGCTATATTGGTAGTTTTTCATCACCAAAGCACGCCCTTCTACAAAGTTTTCCACAAAATCATAATCAATGTCGGTAACTTCTTTTCCTCTTTTATTGACAAAACCGTATTTACCATTGCGCTTTACTATGGCTAGTCCATCGTTGAATTTTTGAGCCCAGTCGTACACTGCTTCAGTAATTTTATTCCCTTTTAGGTCAATCAATCCATACTTTCCTTTGTTTAAAACCCAGGTACGCCCCTCATTAAAATAATCTACGTAATCATATTTCATCACGTGGTCGTACTTACGCATTGCTTCTTTTACTTTATAATCAGGCAAAGCAGCCTTTCGTTGTTTTATCTGCTCATTGGTCAGATAAAGCCAGTAAATAAGCCCGCCAATTACGGCAAAACCTACTAAAAACACAGGAAGTATCCCACTAGCTCCTCTCTTGGATTTATCTATACCTACATTGGCTCTTTTGTTACGAGCACTATTGTAGCGTTTGTTATTGGTATTATTTTTTGCAGTACGATAAGGAGTGGATGTTTGCTCTCGATAAGCATATGCACTTGCTTGTTGTTTGAGCAATTCGAGTTGATAATCATAATAGGCTTTTTTGGTAGGGTTTGACAATACCTCATAAGCCTCTTTGATTTCTTTGAAGACTGCTTCTGCATGTTGATTCCCCCCCACGTGCATATCAGGGTGGTATTTTTTTGATAACTTTCGGTAAGCTTTTTTTATACTTTCCTGACTGGCCGATTTATCTATCTCAAGTTTGTCGTAGTAATTATTCATGTTAGCTCGTGCCTACGCATTCAGTTGTTACTCTTTAGAGCTTGTTTAAAATTAGCCGAAAAGGCAGAGCTCGCTAAAGCTCGGTTCGTCAATCAGGCCTTTTACAAGCCTTTTTTGATTATATATTGTCAAATTTTGAAATACTTCGAAAAATCCACTGTAAACGAAAATTTAAACAAGCTCTTAATCTCTTAGTTATTAACAACCTTACTTTTAACCAAAAGGTTGCTACCGAAAGATGATGAGTTTTTCTTCAAGAAACCTTCTCCTCTCCTTTTTGCATGATACTACAAATGATAACAAAGGCAGTGGAGCATTTTTTTAAAAAAGATTTGAAATTTAACCAATCGTGCAATGGGTGACCTTTATTTCACCTAAATTTTTTCCCATTCGGTTAATTTTATAAGTTTTTCCACCTTTTTTGGCAGTCGTGAAATCACTTCCAGCAAAATCATCCACCCAATCAAACTGAACAGGAATGACTTCTTGCCCCTTTTGGTCAATAAAACCATACTTGCCATCTTTTTCTATTCGAGCAAGGCCGTTTGTTGGTAAGTCAAAGTTCCAAATATTGTCATACATCAGAGGAGTTAGTAACTCTCCAGCATGGTTAATCATTCCTCTTTTTTCTTTGATGCCTACTCGTGCAAAACCATTCGAAAATGCCCATCCTTCATCATATACCATCGGAATCACGATCTTTCCTTGTTCATTTACATAACCAGTTTTATTATATAGTACAATACTCGCTAGCCCTTCCTGCAGGCCTCCAATCCATTCATAATCGTAAGGCAACAACATCTCTCCATTTCTCCCAAACAAGCCCACTTTATTTGTGATCTCGTGGCGCTTTACCTCTATTCGCCCTAACATATCTACAGGCACAGGTTTGAAACAATCCATTTGTACTGATTCGTTGAGAGGTTTAGCTATAGAACCCTGAAACAAACCACTTAATGAAACAAACTTAATCAACGCCAACAAGAATATAAAGGCACTCAAATTGGCAGCGACCAACCTGGCTACATCTCGTTGGGCTTGTCTACTATTAGGCAGTAAGCTTTTTGTTTGTTTGTCTGGTGTTGTTACTCTTACAGGTGGAGCCTTAGCAATCGCATATTCTTTCACCTTTGGCTCGTTCATTTGCTTGAGCTGAGCCTCCAAGGCTTCGTACCAATAAGCCGCAGTAGGGCGTAGTGATGCTTTAGCCTGAAAACTAGCCTTTAAAAGCAATTGCATACGCTGGGGCAATTGTTCAAATGCCTGGTGAGGTTCAGGAATGATGTCAAAATAGGTGGCTTGTTTTCCAATAGGAAGTAAATTGGCTTGTATCTTTTGTTCGTTTAGAACCAAGTCTTCGAAAGGAGGTAAACAGGTACCTGTATATGGGTGTAACCCAAGCAATATTTTGTAAAAAATTACTCCTAAAGAAAAGGCGTCCCAGCTTTCGGATATTTTATTTTCCTTAAAATTGAAGTGTTTGGCTTCTGGTGGGGCATACTCAGGGGTGATTTTTTCTGCTGGATAAACCAGGGCCTGTTCATTGTCAGTAACTTGAATAGAGTCAATATCTAGAATAAATACTTCTCCTTGCCAATTAACTTTAATGTTTTCGGGTTTAAGATCAGCAAATGTATAGTGTTGTGATTGATGAATTTGAGCTACCAGGCGAGCCAGATTTCGGCAAATATTTAATCTGAAATATAAGTTATAATCATTTCTGTGGTATTTATTGTGCCACTTCTGGGGTAAGCTAGCATTCAAGCTTAGGCTACACAATGAAGTTAAGTGATAGGTTGCCTCTACTTTAGGCATTATAAAACCTACAAAACATCCCTCTAAATCATACACACACTGTTTGGGAAATATTACTTCGGGAGGAATTACTCCTGACTTTTCTGCCTCTATTAATTGAACAATCTTGGGTTCTCGATCTTTGGATTGCTCATGGCTGTGGTATACTTTTACCACTAAGCCTTTAAAAGCCTGAGGCGCCACTATCTCGTAAACGTTCCCTTCTGCCCCACTGCCCAAAGGTTGCTCGTTAAGCAAGATACTCTGTTGAGTGGTGTATAATTTCATATTGGTTGGTTGTTATAGTAACAGAAGGAAGCTTGAAATACTCATGATCGGAGCATTATTACCCCTTTAGTCTTTTTCCTTCTTTATTTATATAAAATCGCTTTTTGCCAATTCTAACTTGTACATAACCTTTCTTGAAGTCACGAACTTCGTCGTATTTAAAATCAATGATTAGTTTACCAGAGTTATCAATAAATCCCCACTTACCTTTTCTCATAACTGCTGCTGCTCCATCGACATAGGGTCTAAAATCATCATATTTTTGCCCAGATTTGCTGATAAAAAATGGCTTACCTTCTTCACCTTTTACCAATGCAAATCCTTCGTAAAAGCTTTGTGCTTCTTTGTATTGAAAAGGAATCAATACATGGCCTTTTGCGTTGATATATCCCCATTTTTTATCTTGTCTTACTGCTGCTAATCCTTCATAAAAACTTTGTGCGTCCTGGTATATGGCAGGTACTACTTCTATTCCTTGCTTATTTACATACCCAAAACGCTCAATTTTTTTATCGTCTATTTCTTTTAGCACCATTACTTTGGCCAATCCCTGACTAAATTCCCAGGCATCGTCATATTTTTCTGGTATAACAGTTTTTCCTTCTTTTTCTACGTAACCGGCCTTGTCATTTGTAAATACTCTAACAACTCCTTCTTTGAATTGTCCCACCCATTCGTACTTAGGTGGAATAATCTCATTTCCATCTTTGTCTACAAATCCGTACTTACCATTTTTCTCGGCTCGTGCATACCCCTCATGAAAATAACCTACCGATGAATATCGGTTAAATTTACGAATACGCTCTCGCTCTGCGGGAGTAAGTTTGCGTTCATTGGTGCTGGCTCGCTTGGTTTTGGGTATATTTACCCGCTTGAAAATAATAACTAAAGCCACTAAAATAAACGCGGTAACGACTACACTTTTAAAAATATCTTCCTTTCGACTAGTTTTAGGGGCCTCATGATCTGCTTCACGCGAGAATTTTATCTTGCGTTTCATTCCACCTGTTTTCTCAAATTCCTGACTCATGATTTTCTTTTGTGTACTTATTTTATTACCAAATGAAAACACTTAGTATATCAACTAAGTTTTTAAATATACGCTTTTTATTTGATTGAATAATATATCTTGAGTAATTCCTTTGTTTCTTTTAACATTTGCGCTCTGGATTTAAACTTTAGAGGGGCTAGCTCTACTCCTTCTTGATCATACAATCCAAATCGTCCGTTCTTTCCTAACTCTACGACTCCAGTATGAGCATTGTACCACATATGGTCATACTCAATTGGAATTATTTCTTCCCCCTGATGATTGATCAATCCAAACTTGCCACGGGCTTTTACCTGTATGGCTTTTTTGCCCGCAGGAATTGTTTTACCTCGCATTTCATCATATGCAAATGGGATGATTGCATGCCCCTGGAGATTAATCGCTCCATACTTGCCATTTTTTTTCACTTTTGCCAAGCCGTTAGAAAAATCATAGGCCTCCTCGAAAGTACCTCTAAATGCTCTTTGGTTCCAACGATTGATGTACATAAACCGATTTTTGGAAACTTCTTTCCAGGCGAGGCCTTCATGAAAAACCCCAATACGCAGCGTATGCTCTGCCCCCGAATGCTTACCTATAGATGCAAAAGTCCCATTAGCAATGCCCCATAAGGTGCCCATCCCAAATAAGGCCATCACTCCAACCATACTAAATACCATCACGTCTTCAACCACTCTTGCTCTCAATCGTTGCCATCTGGTTTGGGTTTTGGCAGAGGCCCCTATTTGACTATGGTTATTGGCAGTGGCTTTATAAGCTGGTTGCCAGTCGGCTGTAGCATGTACTGGCTCTAGTTCAAACTCTGGCACACTATCCAACACAGTCATCCACTCTTGCATAGACGGACGCAATGATGGATTGGTGTGGCCATCTTCAAAAGCCTGTATAAATAAAGCCTGTAAGCGCTTAGGAATCAGCCAGAAGTTTTGGTGAGGAGTTGGTATTACTTTGAAAGATTGTTTTTTGTGACCGTGCACAAATAGCCCATTGGCAATTTTTTGCTCATTGGTTACCAATTGATCATAAGGAGGCAAAGTACTACCAGTATAAGGGTGTAGGCCAAAAAGTATTTTATAAAAAACTACAGCCAGTGAAAACCGATCCCAGGACTCTGGTACATGCTCACTTTTGAAATTCAATTGGTTAATTTCAGCAGGGCTGTATTCGTGAGTTACTTTTTGAGCCGCAAACTTTAAATCTTTAGCTTCTGCAATCTGAACAGAATCTACGTCAATGAGCGATACTTCTCCCTCGTAAGTCAGTTTGATGTTCTCGGGTTTGATATCTACAAATACAAATTGTCGGGTTTGATGCAATTGATGAAAAGCACGGGCAATATTATAGCACACTCTTATACGGCTATGGGTGCCTAGCTTAGAATAACGGTGGTATTTGTAATGCCACGTTTTATCTAATTTAGCAGAAGGTTTTAAACTACACAAAGACGTGATATCTACCTGATTCACGGTTTGTTTCATCAAAAAACCGATAAACTTTTGATCTTCGTTATATAATGGTTCTTCAGGAAAAATAACACTATTAGATAGCGAAAATTCAGGCTTGTGATCTATTAAATATTTTACTTTAGTTTCTCGCTGTGGAGTTTGCTCTTGTGGATGGTATATTTTTGCTACATAGTTTCCTTTGAGGTGATGGTTTTTGACCTTATATACCACTCCTTCTCCTCCCTGCCCCAGAGGCTGAGCATCGAGCAGTACAGGAACCCGATGTGCATTGTAAACTGTAAGTTTTGTCATAGTGTACGATAGTGAGTGTAATACAGTTTTGCCTAAAATTAAGATGTATTATACCTGATTATCAAGCATTAATAATCTGTGTGCGGCTCATTTTGGTTGACAATTTTGGTAAAGTCTCTTGTGTATTGTCCGTTTCTATTAATATAATATTTTTTCTCTTCAAAGCCTACTAAAGCTTCACCGTTCTCATCAAAATTTTGAGCAGTATCGTATTTTAAGTCTATCACTTCCTGGCCGCTACGATTGATATACCCCAGGTTTTTGCCATCACGTACAATGGCTCTACCTTTAAAAAAATCACCAATATAATCGTAACGATTAGTAACAGCTTTGCCATCCCGATCAATCAGAAATACTTTTGTTCCTCGCTTGGTCTTTATGAGTACTTGAGCCAATCCTTTAAAAAAGAAGCCAGCACCATCGAATTGAGGAGTTATCACCATTTTACCATCAATGTTGATAAAACCGTATTTACCTTTTTGTTTTACCCAGGCATACCCTTCTTTAAAATCTCCTGCATTCTCAAACTGTAACGGAACTACAATTTCGCCTTTACTATTTAGGTAGCCATATTTACTGTAATTCAATACCAGGCGTCTTCCTTCGACCACATTTCCGGCCCATTCAAAATCTCCTGGCACGTGTTGTTTGTAGTAAGCAAAATCGGCTTCAGCTACCGGATCTACCCCTGCAATATTATTAAATAAAGCCCCCAGATAAGTCAAAATAAGCATTGCTGCTGCCAAAAAGCCAAATAGTGCTACCCGAGACTCTTTCTTGGGTGGAGCTGCCTGTTGAGTTGCCATGGCTTGCGTATAAGAATCAATCTGATAGCCAGCCCCATTGCCTATAGAGGCTACTTGAACTGAAGGAATTTGTGGTATCAGATCCAGGTAATTTTCTTCTGGAATTTGGGCAAATGCATTTTTCCATTCAGTGGCATTTGGTCTGACTTCGGGTTGTTGGTGCCCTTGCTCAAAGCAACGCAAAAATAATTGCTGTAAGTCTGTTGGCATTGCCTTAAAACCATCGTGTGGGTGAGGAATAATAGAGAACTTATCTTTCTGAGCACCATTGGGAAACAAACCTTGGGCAATTTTTTGAGCATTGGTAGTCAACCCTTCGTAAGGAGGTAGGCAACTGCCAGTGTAGGGATGCAGACCAAGTAATACTTTGTAAAAAATGATTCCTAAGGCGAAATGATCCCAGGATTGAGGAATTAAGTCTTTTTTAAAATTCAACCGTTGATATTCTGGTGGGCAATATTCCGGGGTTAGCTTTTCGGCAGGAAAACGCACTGCATCGTTGTGGATTATTTGCATAGAATCCATATCAATCAATGCCACCTCACCATTGAGACCCACTCGTATATTTTCAGGCTTGATATCTACCAGTACAAATTCACCTCCTTGATGCACTTGCTCGAATACCTCAGCGATTTTTTGACATAACTTTGCTCGGCGAGCAATCCCCAGTACATGGGTACGATCATACAACTGATGCCATGTAAGGGATAAATTAGGTGATATATTTAAAGTACTCAGGCTCGAAAGGTCTATCTCCCCCATTGCCTTACGCATAAGAAATCCTACAAATTGTCCCTGTTCGTTGTAGAGCAGTTCCTCTGGGAACATGACTGGAGCATCTGATGGTAAATAAGATTGATAGTTTACCAAATATTTGATCTTTGCTTCTCGGGTAGGCAAGCCCTCTAGCTTGTTTCTTTGCTCCTTTTCAAGTTCTTGGCTATGATAGATTTTCGCTACCAAAGAACTCCATTGGTTTTCAATGAGCACTTCATATACATTGCCTTCTCCTCCCTGCCCCAAAGGCTGAGCATCTAAATAAATGGGCGTTTGATTACTGGTAAACAGCGGGTGGTTCATAGTGTAGTTTGGTTTCTTAGGCTATTACAGCAGTTTTATCACTTTAATTTAAACAATATGGTCTGTTTTTCTATACCAATAACGAAATATTAACAAGGAAAGGTTTGATGGATGAGCACACAATTTCTTGACTGCAATAAATTACAAATACAGCTTGTTTGCCTTATTAAGGAAGATCACAAAAAATAACATACCCAATTTGTACAGTACTCTTTTATAAGAGCATGTTTAAAAGTTATAATCTAAACTAAAAATGCGATTCTTACGCGCTGAGTTCAGCAATTTTTGCGTCAATAGCTTTGGCTATTCACTTAAAAATGTGCTTCCTCAGCACAAAAAACTCATCTTTTTAAATCTGAAAATAAAATTTAAACATACTCTAAAATCAATTGACACATCCTCATGCGAATTTTAAAAATATTGAGCGTTATTTTTACAATCTTAATTATGGTTTCTTCGAGTAAGGCAAGTCCTTTTTGCTCTTCTATATCGGTACACGACGAAGTAGTGGGAAATCTGGTCTTTAAACATCAAAACAACAAGCTTGTCATCACTGCTACACTTAACAAGAGGCTACTTGTGCTCGCCTTACAAAAAGAAGGAAAATGCCCGCCTAAACATATGATGACTAATTGTGCTACTCAATACATCCAACAAAACATTCAGATTTGGGTCAATGGGCAAGAAATTGCTTACCAAAAAGTAGATCAGCAATTTCAAAAACACGCCATGGTGTATACCTTCGAAGCACCATTTGCCAACCCTATTAAAAATATTCAGATAGATAGTTCTTATCTACTAAAGTACAACTCCCATGCGATTGTAAAATCACTTTTTTTATTGCATCAACAAAACCGCACCTTTTCTCTAAGCCATCGCCGCAGGCGTATTCAAGTTACCTATTCAAAATAATTTTTTTCACTCTTTAAACTATACTTGATCTATGAGAAAGTTTATACTCATGGCAATGCTGGCGCTGGTGCCTTTCCTGGCCAAGTCGCAAGCATTAAGCTGTGATAGTACTACGATCTATGCCAATGAAACCAGCAATGCAGTTTGTATTGACACATTAGGCTCAGTGCGCTATTGCATCAGCAACAACTACCCCAATCATTCTGATAATTATAATCAGCCTCAGTTTACAGTTACAGCGGGTAATTATTTGTATGCAATGTGTGCTTACCCTGATACAGCAGCTTCTTTTACGCCATTGTATGAAGCCACTGAAACCCAGAAAGGCTGTACCTCAACCTATACTTTTGGGGTATCAATCAATGGGGTAAAGTATGACCCCAACTCGGCGGAGACTTTTCAAAACCCCAATACAGGAGAAAACAATATCAATTGGCATGTAGAAGCTACTTCTACTACCAATAGTATTGGTAAAAACATGGGAACAGACAATGGTGGGCATCTCAACCCATTTGGTGAATATCATTACCACGCGGTTCCTACTAATTATTTTACTACTACTTTAAACATTGATGGCACCACACACTCTCCTATTGTAGGGTATGCAGCCGATGGATTTCCTATTTATTACAAATATGTTTATCAAACAGCTAATGATAGCACTAGTGGTATTATCAGCGTATCTTCGGGTTATTCGTTAAAATCGGGTAGTAGACCTGGAGATGGGGTAACCGCACCTGATGGAAACTATGATGGAAGTTATTATGAAGATTATGAATACAGCAATAGTACGCTGGATGCTTGTAATGGAAGATATGGGATAACCCCAGACTATCCCAATGGCACCTATTATTACGTAATTACCGATAATTACCCTTTCATCCCAAGGTGTTTTAAAGGTACCAATGTAGACCATACTTTCCGAGTGGGGCCCTCGGCCTCTTGCCCTGAGTCTACCGCCAGTACCGATTGTGCAGCTCCAGTATATGGTTGCCTGGACCCATTTGCTACTAACTACAATGCCAATGCTGATGTAAACGACGGAAGTTGTACTTATGCCACTACTTCTGTTTCGGATCAGGTATATGCAGATTTCAAGGTATTTCCCAACCCTAGCCAGGGTAATATCTTGATTTCATTGCCAGAAAACATTGTGTATCGGGTAAGTATTGTGAATATTTTAGGTTCATCTATTCTAAAAACCAAAACTGAAGCCAGCACTAAACAAGTAACCGTAAAGGATTTGGAAGCAGGTATTTATTTCGTAGAAATTGCCAGCGAGAAATATAAAATCACCAAAAAATTTATTGTAAAATAGTTAGTTTTTACTTTCAATATAAGCCTCGTTGCCTTAGGGTAATGAGGCTTTTTTTATAAAAAAATGCTCATTCTTGTTACCAATTCACTTTCTAAGAGTTTACCACAAAAGCATGCAACTTTTTAACAATATTGAAATCATTACTTTGGGTTTAAAATTAAACCTTAGCGAAAATCCATACAAAACCAAAAAGGTTTTTAAGCTTTGAGTTTCACATTCAGTTAAGCCGTTCATTTTTTTCTTCAGTCAAAAAAACGAACCAAAAAAGACCGCGGCTTTACCCAGTGTTACCTAAACTTGCTTCACTACGCCTCAACGGATTAAACTCGCTTCGCTCAAACAAGTAATCCGTTGCCATTAGGGACGGCTTCGCTACTCAAGTTCTTAACGGTCACTGGCTAAGGCCGAGACCAGAGCGGACGCAGCTTGTATGTTTTTTTGTAAAGGATTGGCATAAGTTAGCCCATTTTTTTCCATAAAACTCATCTAGATTAAGTTGACTTGTTTTAAAATCTCATGAAAAAACTCCACACAAATTTATTACTGCTTTTGCTCATCTTTCTCACCAACAGCTCACACCTATTATTTGGCCAAAACTTACCGAGCTTACTTACCAATAAAAACATCAATGCTACCTTTTCAATTATAGCTTATGATGAAAACCGCCAGGAATGGGGCATTGCAGTGGCTACTAATAACATTTATGTGGGCAATTCTACCATTTATATTAAGCCTGGGGTGGGTGCTTTTTCGGTAATTGCTGAAACCGAACCTGATTATGCCTCGAATGGATTTGATCAGTTACAAAAGGGTAAAAGCATCAAAGAAGCCATTTTATTTACCAAAAAAGCTGATAAAAATGCCCACTATCGACAGGTGTCGGGATTAGACAAAAACGGAAACGCTTTTGCTTTTACTGGCGAAGCGCTCAAATATTGGAATGGAGTCTCAACTCATTTGGTGGGTGATAGATTTGTAGTGATGGGCAATCAGCTGGATGAAAAGGTATTGAAAACAATGGCTACTGCTTATAAAAACGCCAAAGGCACGCTAGCCCAAAGGTTATTGGAAAGTCTGGTAGCGGGGCAAAATGCAGGTGGACAAGTCCATGGTAAACAATCGGCCGCGTTGGTAGTAAAGGGTAGCAAAAATCGCTGGTTCAATCAAATAGATTTGCGCGTAGACCATTCCAAAGCACCATTCAAGGAGCTTCAAAGACTGTTAGATTATCACTATGGAAGAATCACGCTCAATCAGGCTACTTATGCATTAAGAGCTGGTAATAAGACACGAGCTACCAGTAAATTGCTCAAAGCAGAAAAACAATTGGCAGGCTGGAATGGCATGTATGGCCGTATAGCTTTGGTGCATTCCCTATTTGGCAATGACGAACAAGCGGCTCAATGGGTACTGAAAGCTATTCAAGAAAATAAGCAATGGAAGGTAAATCTGCCAGCGTTTTATTATTTGAGCAATCAACCTGTATTGAAGTCACTTATAAAACCGAAGGCTTTTACTACAAAAAACTGGGAACAAGCGATTTCTATGTTGCTAAGGCTTGAGCAAGCAAATAAAGCGCTAACCTTGGCTCAAGAGGTTTTATCCAAAGGCAAATCTTCTTCATATTTGTACTATTTGTTGGGCAAAAGCGAGGCTCGTCTAAAGCACATTTCAAAAGCCAAAATAGCTCTCAAAAAGGCCTTAGCTCTGGACCAAAGTAATGTAGAGGCCAGAAAACTACTTAAAAGTTTAAGCAAAAAATAACACCAAAAATCCGCACAAAATCAAGCAGACTTTAAGCTCTGAGTTTCGCATTCAGTTAAGTCGTTCATTTTTTTCTTCAGTCAAAAAAACGAACCAAAAAAGACCGCGGCTTTACCCAGTGTTACCTAAACTTGCTTCACTTCGCCTCAACTGATTAAACTCGCCTTTGGCTCAAACAGTAATCAGTTGCCCTGCGGGACGGCTTCGTTACTCAAGTTCTTAACGGTCACTGGCTAAGGCCGAGACCAAATCAGACACAACTTGTGTGGATTTTCGTAAAGGATTCGTATAATTTGATTAATAGATATAAAAAAAGCCCGATCATTTTACAACAATCGAGCATCGTTTGAAACCATTTTCCAGCTATGATGATTTACTCTAATATTTCCTCTTCACCATACTTACAACACTCCTCGCCTACACACATAAGATATCTTTTTGACGGTGCACGTTCTCTTTTCTTGCATCCTTTGTAGTCTTTTGTATTGCTCACTTCTCCTCCTGTAATGTGTATTTGTTGAGATCGGGTAATTTGGTTTGCTTTAAACTTATCGAACATGTTTTTGAAAGTTTGGTTATTAGTTGCCCCAAAAGTACAGGTGTTTTTTAAGGCAATGAATATTTGGTTATACTGCTTTTGAATGGATTGATACTGTTTGTGAATAGGTTTTCTAAAACAACTCAGATCCTTATTTAAGCTCCAACTGGGCTATCTTCGGTGTCTCCACCTGTATTATCATCATCCTGGATATTATCTCGTGAGGCTTTATAAGGGCCTGTAGCTATCCCTCCTTTAATGTTTTGTTGTTGGTTTTCAGAAATTTGAGTTGAGATAAATTTATCAAACATAGTTTTATATTTTTTGGTAAAACACTGGAACAAAAATATAGCTTCTACTTCTCTTGACTTACGATTGGTTATGCTATTCTGGAATAGATTTATGCTTATTTTGAATATATGATAATAAACCTGACTTTGATAAGCATTGCCTCCTCTCAGGCTGTTAGACTCACGGCAAGACTTTAGTCATACAACCCAACAAATGTGTATGTTTTTGGTGTTTATTTAAATATCACCTTTTGAAACAGAATACCTTGAAGCTTGAACTCATTATACAACTTGCCGGATTGGCGCATATAGGTCTCGGCCTTGGCTCGATTATGATTCCTCGTATGCTAGACTGGAAATCAGCTTTTGCCAATACTCCTATACTCATCAAACAAATGTTTTGGACCTACGCAGGGTACATATTGTTTATCAATGTTTATTTTGGGGTCATCTCTTTGCTATTAGCAACCGAGATCATATCAGGATCAGGACTTGCCCTGGCCATCACCTTCCTGATCGCTATATATTGGATTGCAAGAGTGGCGATTCAATTTTTGTATTTCGATGCGAGTGAATTACCCAAAACGTTGATCTACAAGGCTGGCGAATGGATATTGGTTGCGCTATTTATTGCCTTTAGTATAGTATATTCTTATGCATTTTACATTAACTATCAATTATGGATCAGCTCCTCCACTCCGTAATTTTGTGGATAATTTATATCGTTTTTCAATCAATTACAGGCTACTTTTTGGTAAAACGTAACGTCCAACAATGGATAGTTTGGGGCTTTCCGCTGCTTAGTGTTATACTGGCACACATTTTATTCATTAAAGCGGCTCCTGCCATTCGTATGGTAGGGCTGATTGTCCCTCTACTTCATGCTATGAAAATTGTGGTAGCGAATATTCACCCTCAAGGTAGGTTGCCCTGGCATCGCTGGATTGGATATTATTTTTTTACGGTAAACATGAACCCAGCCACCTTTACTTCTTCCACCCCCAAATATTTAGACTTTAAAATATTCATAGGTGCAATACTTCATTTGAGTTTGGGGATAGGCATTATAGTATATTTGAGATACTTTACAACCACCATCATAGTATCCACTTCTTTGCTATCATTTTGGCTTTATTCCATTGGTGCATTGGTATCGCTCAGCCTTGTTCTACACTTTGGATTATTGCCATTGAACACATTTTTATTAAAATCTCAAGGAATTGCTGATTATCCAGTATTTAAGCAACCGTTCAAATCAAAAAGTATTGCGGAGTTTTGGGGAAAGCGCTGGAATCTGGCATTTTCGGAAATGACTGCCACTGCAATGTTTAAGCCACTCATCCGGAAAGTAGGTGCGCGCGGGGCTGCCTTTTTATCTTTTATGGTATCTGGTTTATTACACGAAATTGCTATTAGTTTATCCGTTATGAAGGGCTTTGGCCTTCCTCTGCTTTATTTTGCTATTCACGGATTTTTGATGCAAGTCGAGAAACGATTATTCAAAAAACGAAAGCCAGGCACATGGTGGGTGGTTGCTTCGTTGGTGTTTCCGCTACCAATCTTATTTCATCCGCATTTTGTCAATGAGGTGGTTTGGTGGCTAATTCGCTGGGAGGGGTAAATAGAAATAGAGGCTGTCTCATAAATAAAACCTCATCAAATTTTCTTTAAGAAAAAATCATTTTATAAAGATTTATACCTGACAGGTTTTGAAAACCTGTCAGGTATGGTACTATATATAAAATATTATTTGGGTTAAAAGGTATTATGAGACAGCCTCTATTCAGTTAATTCTATTTTATAAAATACCCTAGTGGCTATTTTCTCCAAATGCTTTCTTCTACATCTAAATCGCCTACATTATATCCACCGCTATCTCTTGATGTAGTTTTTGACTTAGATGTTTTTTACCAGATCTCCTTTGAGGATTTGTAAATGTTCTTTAGAGATGTGATCTATTTTGATTTTACTGAACATATGTTTTATGTTAGCAATCAAATTAATACTACTTTTTGTACCAATCATCTTCGTTAAGCCCATTATCTGTGTCTAAATCACCTACATTGTAGCCACCACTATCTCTTGATGTAGTTTTCGACTTAGATGTTTTTTTGCCAGTACCACCTTTGAGGGTTTGTAAATGCTCTTTAGAGATTTGATCCATTTTGAATTTACTAAACATATGTTTTGTTTTTTGGTTAGAAATGAAGATACTTTGTTAATATCACATCGAAATAAAAAGCTTTGCTGAGTGATTGTATTTCCTATCAAACTATTTCAAACGAACTTGATAAAGCGGTTTATTCAAATCCCAATTCCTTAAAAATTTATTGGTTTTTGCTGCTTCTTTTATTTCTTCTGATGAGAGTTTATGGAGTTGATATTTTTGAATTAAAAAATTATGGTTAGTCTGCTTTACTAACTTTTTTATCCAATAAGCGCTTTTCACATAACTACCCTCAATTTTTGTGTGTTTATCAAAGGCTGCTCCGCTTAACAACTTAATATTAGGTAATAGCGAGCCTCGAAAATCTACCCCAAACAATGTGCTCCAATTAAAATTTACATCTCTCAAATCTAAACCCCGCAATACTGAAAGAGATAGGTTTACTCCTTTCAAGTTAGCTTTTCTTAATTTGGTATTTTTAAATGTAATCCTGAAAGGAGTCGTTTTACTGAAGCTTACTCCCTCTAGATTTGTATTATCAAAAGTAGCATTAGCTATAATAGCTCCTTGTAAATTTGCGTTTTTTAGGCTTGTGTTTTTAAAAGTAGCACCCTGCAAATTTGCGCCTTTTAAATCTGCGTTTTCTAAATCTGAATGCTCAAAATCTACTTCTTGTAGATTTGCCCCTGAAAAAAGAACATTGCTTAGTTTAGTATAAGTAATTTCAGATTTGGAAAAAAAAGACTTTTCCAGATGAGCATTTCTTAAATCTACCTTATACATTATAGTCTTTCCTAAGCTCATATTTCGCAGGTTAATTTTCTCTAAGTTTAGCTCTGAAAGGCGGTGAGGACTGAAACTAATTTTAAATATCATATTATCTTTTCCTAGACCAATTTTAACTTTTTCCCAATGTTTATAAGTACTTATAACTTCAGTTAAACGTTTTACAACAGAATCTCTAGCAAAAAACATTTCTTGCTTAGTTTGTATTTTCTCTATCTTTTTTATTGTGGGTACTGGATCAAGTTTACAACTAAAAGTAATAGTCACATTACTATTTAATCCGTCTGTCAGTAATGTCCTGGCATTATAGAAATTATTCTCAATAAATTTTCTAGCTTTATAATAATACGTGGTATCAGCCTTTTTCTCCTTAACATCAAGCGTCGATTCATTTTTTGCATTCGTAGAATTTTCCTCAATATTTATCCCATTTCTACTCTGTGCCGAATCAGTTATTTCCTCTTCAAAGATTTCTTCTTTTAGTATTTCATAATTATTTACCGTAAAGTCATTTTGAAATGTAATTTTAGCTTTTTCTATATAACGCCGAGCTTCTTTCCAATCATTCTTCTCACGAAAAATAATACCCAAATAGGTGTAGCATATAGCTAAGATTTCATTTAAGTTTTTTATTTTACTTTTTCCCTTTTCTAGTTTTACTTTTCTCCTTTTCTATTTCCGTGGCAAAAACCCTGAATGATTCTAATGCTGCGTCTTTCTTACCTAAGTATAGTTTGATAATACCTAGAATAAAATCAGATACATAAGTAGCATGTTCTGGAATATTAAATTTTATAGGAGAAGGAGGCTCGCTTAACTGATGTTCAGCAGATCTTTTTAAATTTTGGATATCTATCCAACAATCCAGACTTTTACCTGCTTGATCCCTTAACCCATAAACAACAATGCCTTTATAATCACAAAATCTATTTACCACCTTTGCCACTTCTATTTTTCTTTGTTTTGCATTTGCGTTTTGTAAGAGGTATTTATCATATATATCCGTATTTACAAGGTGAGAATAGCTTGGTGATAGTTTTGTGTTGATAACCTTTGTCAATCTTATCGCAAACCCTTGGCTTTTATTAGGAGTAAAATGGGCAATATCCACTTGAAGTTGCTTACCTTGTGATTTACAGGCAGAAAATAATACTCTATAAGCAGCAAAACTCACAGAAAATAATGCTAGTGCTATCGCTACTACAACATAAGGTTTGATTTTCTTAGAGATTATAAGCTTTTTTTTGGATGTTTTGGGAGAATCCGGATAATGATGATGATGAGTTGTATTATGTATTTCAAATTTGTCTTTGCCAATGTTGTCGCCACTTCCTTGATGATTTTGATTCGTTTCTTCTTTATTATTTCCCTTGTTAAGGTTTTGATCATTACTCATACTGCCTAACTATTGAATGATTTTAATTAACAACTGGATTAGCTACTTAAATATAGGAAAAATCGATAAAAACAATTAGAATCTTAAGCACAAAAAAGCCTTGCTTCCCATCAGAAACAAGGCTCTTGTTATATTTATTATCTGTGCTGTTCGCTAATTCGGAAAATACGCCCCAATAATCATTGTTTTGTCATCAGGTTCGTTTTTGATGCGTTCGTTGCCTTCTCGAAGGAATTTATTCCACTTTCCTTTAATTTCTTCATCTGTTAGGTGGTTTTGCTTCATTTGCACCAACCCATTGACTACCGGTTGAAAAAACTTTTGGTAAGGCCGATTAGGATCGTAGTATTTTTCAGCTTTTTCGTCCCAAACGCTACATTCAAAAGAGTGCATTTCCAGTCCATCTGACATCAACGTAAACGCAAAAGGCTCTTCGTTGATTACATTACTTTCAATGAAATTGTCTATTTCTTTTTCACCCCAGATATCAGAGGTCAAAAAGATGGTTTCGTTGGCATATTCACCTTTCCAGGGGGTAAACAAGGGCTTCCATTCACCGCCAAAGTTACTGAAACCTCCCCTGCCATCTCCTATATGGGTACATAGTATACCCAAAGGAGAAAAAATAGCTACCATCACGGTAGAAGCCATTTGTCCCAGATCCATTTTATTTTCCTCGGCATGTTTCTCGAGCAAGCCTTTTAGCTTTTTGAGGTTGGCCTTGGCCAATGTATGCCATTTGGCTTGTTCTGGTAATTTCTTAGCTTTGATCCACTTATTTTCTTCAATGGTTTTTTTAAATAAAGGCAAGCCTTGTTTTACCACAAATTGTGACCCTTGATGAGAATATGCTGCCGAACCGGCACCATCGGCCACAATGGCAATGCCCCAACCATTGTCTAATTCTTCGTAGCTGTGGCTGTCTTGACATGGGATATTATTCTTGACGTGATTCAATCCAATGACTGAATCACCGACTACCACCCAGCATTTTTGTTTGTTTTTTGTCATTCGAATGTAATAGTTTGTCTTTTTCCGTGGTTACTTTTTGCACTGCTATTTTCAGGTAATTACCGTTTTTGTCTTTGAGTTTCCAAACCTTTTGGCTCAAAATATTAGCAGTACAGGCAACTTCTGTCTTAAACAATACTTGTGATGGATAACTGTTGTCTTTAACCTCTATTGTGATTTTGTCATTCAAGGCTAAGTGCAACACATCCTTGTTGATTTTATTAAATCTGATTGTTTTGCGATAACTATAACTTTTAGAGCGATATAGTTCGTAGGTATTCACCCGAACCAAAACCTGTACCTTTTGGTGCCTCGGAGCTACTGTTTTTTCCTTGCTTCCCCAGGCTCGTCTACTTTTAAATAGCATTGGCCGTACTTTTACCTGACGCAATGCTGGCAAGATCAATTCCAGGTCTTGCTTTTTTGTAGCTACCAAATGTGATTGTTGACGAGGATACCCATTATAAAACTGAATTCCCCGATGTGCCATCAAAAACATTTTGGTTTTCAGGTTAAAATGAATTGTATCGGCAAATTTAGCTAGCCAGGAATAAGGAATAAAGCTTTTTTGCACAATAATCTGATCATTTTTTTGAGCGAGTTCATCTACCGAAAACATTCGGTAATGCCAAATGTTGGCTCCTCCCGGATGCGCATCTCCCGAGACATGCAAGGTAATTTGATTTTTGCGCATGTCTTTTGGATAAAACTTTGGCAAGTCGATTTTTACACCTACCTGCACTCCCTGAGACTGCACTTTATCTGGGGAAGTACATTGCAAAAATAAATTTGTGGTTACATCGTAATCCTTTTCTTGTTTGGTATAACTCGATGTCCAAAAATGCTCAAGCAATCTTCCCTCAGAAGCGTGTATAAGCTGAAAACCAATATTAGATATCCAATAAGGGCGCTCATGAAAAGGTACAAATAGCTGAAATCTTGTGGTATCATTAAGTTTTACCAGTAGGTTATTCGCTAAATGTTGCCCTTTGAATACTTGATACAACCAAATAGGTTTTCCACTGGTTACTCTGCCATCCATGGCTCTTATGTACCCCATCCCCTTGCTTATACCAGTTGGCAATCTATAAACTACATCTACTAATATACCAGATACTCCTTGAATTTTAGCAGCTTTGCTAGTTACCCTTAAGTGGTTCTTTGCCTTGGCTACTTGCGCATCAATTGGTTGTAGTTTAAAATCCAATACTAGAAATGCTTTATTCTGAAGGCGTATTTTTCTTTGTTGGTGTACAGGTTCATCTGCTCTAATTTTAAACACTTCTTGTTTGGTTTGGGATGCCAATAAAGTTGCCTTCAGGCCCAAACGAAGCTCTCTACCTTCCTTTGCTATAAACGAGAAAGTATTTCCCTGCTTGCGAAGCAATACGCCATCATATTTACCCAACAATCCCAAAAGCTTACCATAATAATATTTCTCAGCTATGATACTTAGCTCCTCCTTTGCTTTCGCTTCTACTTTGCCTTCCCAGGAAATTTTCAGGTGGCAGTCATAAAGCTTCTGAGCAGATAACTGACCACACAATAGTAAAAAACCAATGAGCAGGAATGTGCGCCTAAACCTGGCATCTCCACTTTTAGGAGCCGAACATAATACACATTTGAACATATAGATTATTAAGGAAGAGTACTCTTGTTGCAGTTTTTGATAATATATTGCTGCTTATTGCCTGATACAAATCAGCTTCCGAAGTGAGACTCCGGAAGCTGAGAAATTTCTTTTATACAAGCACTTACGTGCATTAAATAGCAATTTGTCCCCAGCCTGATGTATCGGGAAGGTTGATGTTGTCTCCTTCTTTAGATTTGGTAATAACACTTACACTATTACTCAACCATTGGAAGAATTCGGTAAAGTTCAGACCTTTTAACATCATTGGAGGTGTATTTCGATGTGATAATTGTCTCAATACATCCATATTGGCATCTTGTACTCCTATGGGGAAAAACAAGAATTCTTTATTATCCACTCGAATATCAATGTCTTGTGAAACTCCTCTCACATCTTGATCAGCATCTGGCTCCCCATCGGTAATCATAATTACAAATGGTCGGTAATAAGGTTGTCCAGTTTGTTTGTACCAGTTTTTACGAGTAGTTACTTTCAAAATTGCGCGGCGCAGGCCATCTACCAATGCGGTAGAACCTCCTGCCTTGAGGGTGGGCATATCAAAATTGTGGATCAACGATGGCTCTTGAATACAAGCCACTCTTCCAGAAAAGGTAATAATACAAACTTCTAATCTCTGAGAAGCAATTTCATCGTTCATCACTTGATGTTTAAATCGCTGCAGCCCTTCGTTCAATTGTTGAATAGGTGTACCAATCATTGAACCTGATACGTCCAACACCAATACACACAAACATTTTTGCTCAAAATTTTCCGGAGTTTCTGCTAAAAAATCGTTAGCTGCCATAATCTATATCTTTAGTTTTACCAGTGAATCGTTTAAGCATTCCAACACGGAATACTTTGATTTGGTTATTTTTTATTACTAAGCTTAAATAATTACTATTACCACCTTTAAAGTGTTTTGGTTACATACATTTTAGATTACCCTTTTAATCGTGGGACTTGAGGAGATGACCAAAAAATAACACGCCTTTTTTAGCGTTTTTTTCACTTGTGTTGCTCTTAGTTAGGCTACTGCCGCAAAAACTCCCTGGCTGCAAGCAAAATTATGGGCTAAAAATTAGAAGACTATTTGATGAATCCCCCCTTGATCCAAAAAAGCATGTTTTTTTTCACATAAAGGTTGCGCCTTACAATTTATAAGATCATTTTCGTATCTCAAAATTTGGCTTGTTGAATTCACTATAGAGGTTTGGCTAAGCAATTTTATTGGGTTTGATCAACATATTTCAAGCTCAATTATTAAAAAACCAAATATTATTTTATAATATCTACTATAAACGAGTAAAATAAGTTGCTTTTTTTTCTTATTTAAAATCGATAGTGATATTCTACATGCCTGGTATTTGTATTATTTCAACAATTATTTAAATAAAACATGTCCAAAGGATTTTTCAGTATACCACGGCCAACAAACGAACCTGTATTGGCATATGCCCCTGGTTCTCCCGAAAAAGCGGCTCTTAAAGCGGCTATTGCTGAATTTCGTTCTCAAGAAGCTGATATACCCATGTACATTGGGAGTGAGTTGGTAAGAACGGATGTTAAAAAAAGATTGGCTCCTCCTCACGATCACCAACACACTTTGGGTCATTTTAGTTATGGCGATCGTAGCCATGTTGAGCAGGCTATTCAGGCAGCATTGGATGCTAAAGAAGCCTGGGGAAATCTCGAATGGGAACAAAGAGCGGCTATTTTCTTACGTGCAGCTGACTTGATTGCAGGACCTTACCGTGCAAAAATCAATGCTGCTACTATGCTTGGGCAATCTAAAAATGCTTTCCAAGCTGAGATTGATGCTGCTTGTGAGCTGATCGATTTCTTGCGCTTCAATGTATACTACATGAGTGAAATCTACCAACAACAGCCGGTAGTTCCTTTTAGCCCTAATACCTGGAACCGTACTGAGCAACGTCCTTTGGAAGGTTTCATCTTTGCCATTACTCCTTTTAACTTTACAGCCATTGCAGGTAACTTGCCTTCGGCACCTGCTATGATGGGTAACACCGCAGTATGGAAACCTGCCGAGACTCAAGTATTTGCAGCTAATGTAGTAATGGAAGTATTCCGCGAAGCTGGTTTGCCTGACGGGGTAATTAACCTTATTTATGTAGATGGCCCAGAAGCAGGTGATGTAGTATTTAAACACCCTGATTTTGCCGGATTGCACTTTACTGGAAGCACAGGAGTATTCCAACATTTGTGGAAGACTATCGGTGAAAACATTGCCATGTATAAGTCTTATCCTCGCATTGTGGGGGAAACTGGCGGTAAAGACTTTGTGATTGCACATAAATCGGCAGATGCTAAAGCTTTGGCTACTGGATTGGTAAGAGGTGGATTTGAATACCAGGGACAGAAATGTTCTGCAGCTTCACGTGCTTATGTACCTGCCAACCTTTGGGACGAAGTAAAAGAATATATGCTAGCCGACCTGAAGGAAATCAAAATGGGTGGCGTAGAAGACTTTAGCAATTTTGTAAATGCAGTAATCGATGAAAAAGCTTTTGATAAAATCGCTGGATACATCGACCAAGCCAAACAAGATGCTGGTGTAGAGTTAATTGCGGGTGGAAATCACGATAAAACCAAGGGGTACTTTATTGAGCCTACTGTTTTCAAGGCAGAAGATCCTAAGTATCGTACGATGTGCGAAGAGATTTTTGGTCCAGTACTTACAATCCATGTATATGATCCAGAAAAGTACCAAGAGACGCTTGAGTTGGTAGATCAAACCTCACCATATGCTTTGACAGGAGCTGTATTCTCTAATGATCGTTATGCTGCTGAATTGGCTACCAAAAAGCTACATCAGGCTGCTGGGAACTTCTATATTAATGATAAACCCACAGGTGCAGTAGTAGGTCAACAGCCTTTTGGAGGCGCAAGAGCTTCGGGAACCAATGATAAAGCAGGTGCGATGATTAACCTGTTACGTTGGGTATCGCCTCGCACTATCAAGGAAAACTTTAATCCTCCAAAGGATTATAAGTATCCTTTCTTGCAAGAGTCTTAATAGCAATCATTTCCAAATTATATTTGAACACCGATTGTTTCAGTCGGTGTTTTTTTATGGGTATGCAACTGAAAAATACCCTCTGTTACAGATGATACCAATCTATAGTCAAAGGCTATACAAAATTAGGTCTACTTTAAGCTTTAAGTTCTGTGTTCAGTTAAGCCGTTCATTTTTTTCTTCAGTCAAAAAAACGAACCAAAAAAGACCGCGGCTGTACCCCGTTTTGTCTAAACTTGATCCATTACGCCTAAACTGTTCAAACTCGCCTAAAGGCTCAAACAGTGAACAGTTTCCCTATGGGACAGCTCCATTACTCAAGTTCTTAACGACAACGGGGTAAGGCCGAAACAAAAGCTGACGCAACTTGTACAGATTATCAAGGAAGATTAGTATAACATCTCTTGATCAAAAACTATCAGCAGGTGTTTGTTTTGACACTTGTTAGGCTACGCTTAAGATGAATCCTTTTAATTTTTTGATCAACTCCTCAGTTTTTTATCTTGCAATAGAATATAAGTTAACTAAAAGACTTTTTATAAACACATGATTGTATACGATACTAAACGATGGTGGACTACGCTGACTAAACTAATCTTTGGGATAAATACTTCTTATAATTCAAGGGTACTTTATCGCAGTATGTTGTTAGTAACAGTTTATGCTTCTGTTGTTACATTTACAAAACAAGCATATTATCCTAACGAAAAGCTCATAGAGAGTCCTCTCATATTTTCTATACTTGGATTGATCCTTGGGTTGATCCTGGTATTTAGACTAAACACGGCCTATAACAAATGGTGGGAAGGGCGCATGAAGTGGGGTTCTTTGGTGAATGACTCCCGAACTTTGGCTTCATACCTACACACTTTGTTGCCCAATGATGACAAAGAAACCAGAAGGTATTATGCGGCTCAAATATCTAACTTTGCCATTGCTCTAAGAGGGCATTTGCGGGACGATATCAAATATGATGAGTTTGAACATAACGATGCCGCTTACCTACAGTGTCTGAAAGATGCTCCTCATGTACCTCATAAAATCGCTACTTTATTGATGGAGTGGATGCAAACCAGTTTTAAGCGAAACTATATATCTGGGTTTGATAAAATTAACCTCAAGGTACAGATTCAAAATTTCATAGACATTTTAGGAGCTTGTGAGCGAATCAAAAATACACCTATTCCTTTTTCTCACAGTAGTTTTATCAAGGCTTTTATTACGGTGTATGTCATCACTTTGCCCTTTGGTATCATCGATTCTTTTCCTTTCATTTATGTCGTAATTCCGGCAACTGCGCTTATTTCTTATGCCTTGATAGGTGTAGAGATTATCTCAGAAGAAATTGAAGATCCATTTGGAACCGAAGCCAATGATTTACCGCTGACGCATCTTTCTAACATTATTAAGAAAAATGTATATGATGCATTGGAAGTCGCTTATGAAAAAGAAATATCTCCAATAAAATCGGAGGATAAGTTGATTAAAGTGTTGACTTAATCATAGCATCCAGCTATGTTTTTGCGTTATGCTAATACATGAACCAACTATTAAAAACCATATAGTTATGAAAAGATCATTACTTACATTTTTAACACTTTTATTTTTGGGATTAGGGACATTCACTCACGCCCAAAAAATTGGCGAAATCAAAAAGAGATCAGGCGATAATCGCAGTAGCAACCGAAGTAGTAGAGGCAGTAGCGGGAGTGGTTGCGGTGATGCAGGTTCAGGCTGTGCAGGCGATTTTTTAGGAAGTGTATGTAGTAATATTAGTGCGAGTGTCTGTTCGTCTGTTATTACCGAAGTATTGAGCCAATCGTTTTCAAGACGTAACGCAGGTGGTGGCACTTACATTCCTTTAAGTTTTGAAATTGGGGGAGATGCTACATTTGTACCTACTAATCAGAATTTATATCGGCCACGAGCCCGTTTTAGAATCGGGGTTTTGTCGCTGGAATACCGCTATACCTACCTTACCGAACAAGTATTGGGTTCGAGGCAAGATTTTCCAACCCATGAAATACAATTTATACAAATTAACCCCATTTTAGATCCTGGTTTTGACCTAAGACTTGGTTGGGGACTTTATATTGAGCAAGAATCGCTAAGCAATAATGCTACCCATAATGAGTTTACTTTTGGGTTTGATGCTTTTCCTGCAAGAATGAAACTAGGCTCTGAGTTTCGTTTAGTAACCAATAGCGATCGTAATAACAATATTTCTCCTCGTTGGGAGGTAAATGCTCAGGTAAAATACGCAGTATTGAACAATCCCAACAATAAAATCTATATAGGTTTGAGTGGTTCTTATGCTGAGTATTATGCGGTATCTATTTGGGGGATTGGCTTGGGTGTCAATTTCAAGTTTGGACAATTGTAATAAATTATTTAGAAAAAAGTATCTTTATATAATTTTATTACTACAAAAACAAAGTACTTAACTCACTAATAATCAGATATTAAAACACAAAACCTCGCATAATCCAATAAAAAAATCAAGCGGTATTAAACCTTTTCGACTTTCAATAATCTAAGAACCAAAGACAAACAACACTACTATAAAATATGAAAAAAATTATTTTCCTCATTGTATTGATTGTAGCCACGACTTTGGTGTATGAAAAAGCAGAGGCCCAACGTCGCAGAGTAAGGCGTAAGTTTAGAAAAGAAAGAAGACAGGATCGTAGAAGAGTGGTACGCAGAACAAATCGTCGCAGAACCAGAAGAATAGTGCGCAGGCGTTATCGTAGATCTCGTGTAGTGTATAGAGTGAGGCCTGCCCGCAGAAGAGTGGCCGTATTGCCTACTGGCCATGTAGTATTGACTTACCGCACTCGAAGATTTTATTATCATCGTGGACTTTTCTACCGCCCCTTAGATGGTCGTTATGTAGTAGTTGCCGCCCCAAGAGGTCTAAGAATAAGAACTTTGCCGATAGGCTATTATACCGTGGTTGTAGGACCTGCCACTTATTATTATTACCAAGGCATGTATTACACCAGAGTAAACGCAGGGAACGAAACTGCTTATGAGGTAACCAAACCACCTACTGGAGCTGTAGTGCCCAATCTGCCTAAAGAAACAGCCAAGGTAGCCATAGATGAACAAGATCTGTATGAGTATGACAGTACTTTATACCGAAAAGTAGTAGAGGATGACCTGGAGAAGTATGAGGTATATGGAGAGGTAGATGATAGCACAGATGAAGAAGAAGACTGATAATAAAATAGTCATCAATGATTTACAAACCACTTCTTATTGTAAGAAGTGGTTTTTTCTTTTTAGTTACCAGTGTAGTTTGGGTTGAACCAAGCCATGTGCAATGGAGTCTCAAAGCTATGCTGAGTTTTAAATATTTTATTGACTTGCTTGCCTTCATTTTGAAAGCCCAATCCTTCATAAAACTTCACATTACGATGATTGTGTGCTCGCACATAAAGTTCAATGCGTAAAATATGGGTGTATTCTTTCTTTACAGTGGCTAAAAATGCCTCAAATAATTTTCGCCCAATTCCTTGCCCTTGTTGATGAGGGTCTACTACAATGGTAAGATCGGTTAGTATATGTTGAAATGCGTAAATATCAGGCGTATACGCATGTATTTCTCCTACTATTTGATCCTCTTGTGTAGCTACCAAGGCCAAACCTTGTTTGATAGACTTTTGAAGAAAACCCTCAATATAGTCTAAAGTAATTTCGTGAGGATGTCTTATGATACCATCAGGTACCTTGGCTACTTTTTGGTAAAGGGTTAAAATTTTAGGGGCCATCGTAGCTTTAGTGTGGTTAATATCAAATGCCATAGAATGAATGATTGGTCTGTGCATTAAATATAAAAAAATAGCCAAAACCCACAGGGCTTCGGCTATCTGATACTATAATATATACTATGGTTAAAAATATTACAAACACACGATTTTGTAACTTTTTTGGCCTTTATCCTGGTTATTTAGCCCTGGGATAAGCCTTAATATTTTTTATTTCTTCGTCGGTCGCAGGTATTAAACTAATCGCAGTGCCTCCACCTGCAGCCAATTTCAAATCAATACTTGTTTGGTTGTTGACAATAAATTTTTCAATGGCATAATCGGTCGGGTTTTCTTTCCAATCGGCCTTTTCGCCATCACGATAAATAGTTGCTACATATGATTTCCTTTGCTCCAGGAAATTCAAAGACGCCTTAAGTGTTCGGGCTTTTTCATCGGTAATGCTGCCCAGAAACCATTTGCCTGTCCCTCTTTCTTTACGCACCACTGTGATATAATCGCCAATGGCTCCATCCAATACTTTGCTTTGCTCCCAATCTACACCTACATCTCTAATAAACTGCAAAGCAGGATGTTCTCCGTAGTGCTCTACCAGGTCACAGGCCATTTGTACTGGACTGTAGATCACTACATATAAAGCTAATTGTTTGGCCAGGGTAGTACTCACCTGGTTTTTATCTTTATAGGGTTCCAATTTGATATTGAATACCCCAGGTGTAAAGTCAATAGGTCCAGCCAGCCCCCGTGTAAACGGGATGATGGTTGTATGGTCTGGTTTGTTCCCTCCATCGCTTGCCCAGGCATTAAACTCCTGTCCTCTTACTCCCTCTCGGGCAATAGCGTTAGGGTATGTTCTACGAATCCCAGTTGCCTTGATGGGTTCGTGCGCATTGATTGCAATATTGTATTGAGCTGCGGTGGTCAGTACCTTTCGGTAATGATTGACCATCCATTGGCCGTGATGATATTCTCCTTCTGGTAAAATCTTGCCTACATATCCAGTCTTCACGGCTTTGATTCCTAAATCTTTCATGAGACTGTAGGCAGGCTTTAACTGCTTTTCGTAGGTTCGTGGTGCAGCTGAGGTTTCGTGGTGCATAATCACCTCTACTCCTTTTTCCTTGCCATAACGGACTACTTCTTTAAGGTCATAATCAGGATAAGGGGTCACAAAATCAAACACACCTTCTCGATCTTTGCCTAACCAATCTTCCCAGCCAGTGTTCCATCCTTCTACTAATAATCCTGTGATGTTATTTTTGGCTGCAAAATCTATAAATGATTTGGCGTTTTCGGTAGTAGCGCCATGTTTACCACTTTTTTTGTCCCAAGACGATTTACCTAAGTGCATTTCCCACCAAATACCTACGTATTTTTTGGGTTTAAACCAGCTCACATCTCCCAGTTTATTGGGTTCGTTGAGATTTAGAATCAATTTAGACTCTATCAAATCTCCTGCTTTTTCGCTGATTTGAATGGTACGCCAAGGAGTTTTAAAGGGTAAGGTTCTTTTTACCAAATATCCTGTCCTTTGAGAGCCTACTAAAGCCGATTGCATGCTTAGGTTTTTGGGATCAATCTCGAGTGTCATACCTGCATAATCGGTCAGGTTGGCCTCGTGAAAACTCAAATGAAGCCCCTCCGCAGTACGCATTGTTACTGGGGTATTTACTGCATTGGCCTTAATGGTGGTTTGCATCAAACTAGCCGCCTTACGTTTAGACAATGCATCTATTTCAGAGAACTTAGTTGTATTGTAAAGGTGTTCGTAGCTATCCCAATCTCCTGGAATCCACCAACAAGTATGATTATCAGTTAGTTTAAACTGGGTGTTTTCTTTAGTAATCATTACTTCCTGCTTGGCTGTACCGTCTCCAGATTTTGGAAACTCATAGCGAAAGCCTATGCCATCGTCATACGCCCGGAAGTAAATATTCAGTTTACGTTTGGCCCCTTCTGCTTCTTCCAGTTTTACTACCATTTCGCGGTAGCTGTTCAATACTTCTTGCTGTTCGCCCCAAGGCATTTTCCAGGTTTCTGAAAAACTAGAAGTATCTTGCCCCAGCAACTTAAATCCATTAAGTAGTGCTTCTTGATCTTTCAACTCAAAGCCTAACACCGAAGTATCAATAATAGCTTTGTCTTGATGCTTTATCCAATAAACTGGTGTTCCGTTTGCTTTTAGTGAAAAGCCAATTTTTATATTATTCGAAGGAGATGAGATTTCAACAACTGATTTTTCATTGGATGTTTTTGGTGCACATCTTACCCAAAACATCATAAAAAATCCCCAAATAATATAATATTTAAATACTTTCATCAATCAGTACACTACTATTCATTTCACGATTACAATTTTAGAAAAACTAAGGCGATATTTATGGTTCTATATTGCATAGAATAACTCTATATTGAATACTAAAAGTATTTACAAAAAAAATAGAGTAAATTTGGTGTTAGAGTAATACAATATTGGAGTACAACAGAGGAGAATGGTTTGATTGATCAACTGTAGTTTGAAAGAAAATTAATCATATTAAATACCCATTATATTCAAATACAGTTTTATCGTTTTTTGTTCTGATCTTAAGGCAAATACAATGATTAATTCAAACCTATAGCCTTTATAACCAAATCATTTAGCTATTTTTTGGTCATTTCTCTAAATAAAAGTTGGTAACAATCATAAAAATGACTATTTGCTAAACCATCTGCTTATTCAAAAAGTTCTTGATTTGGCTTTACAGACAACAGCAAAATTGTATTATATCAATATTAACAACCTACAAGATATCGATTAAACTAAACATACTCTAAACCCTATTTCTATACACAAATATTTATCAAACAATGAAACGAATTGCTGTTTTTACCTCAGGTGGTGATGCACCAGGTATGAATGCTTGCATCAGGGCAGTAGTACGTGCTGCTACCTACCACAATTTAGAAGTTTTTGGCATCATGCGAGGCTACGAAGGGATGATTCGAGGGCGTATTCAGCGCATGGAGTCTCACAATGTAAGTAACACTATCCAAAAAGGTGGTACTATTTTAAAATCGGCACGAAGTGAAGAATTTAGAACCCATGAGGGACGCAAGAAGGCTTATCAACAACTCCGTCATTTTGATATAGATGGTCTCGTAGCCATTGGAGGGGATGGAACCTTTACTGCAGCCAAAATATTTTATGAAGAATTTGGGATTCCTATCATTGGTTGTCCAGGTACTATAGATAATGACATTTATGGTACAGACTATACTATAGGATACGATACTGCGGTAAATACCGCGCTGGAAGCCATTGACAAGATTAGAGATACGGCTGATTCTCACAATCGGGTATTCTTTGTAGAAGTGATGGGGCGTGATTCGGGCTACATTGCGGTGCAATCGGGTATTGGTGGAGGTGCAGAGATGATTGTAGCACCTGAAAATAGCAACACTACTGAAGACATTACCAATGCTTTGAAGAAAGGGAAATTACAACATAAGGCATCAGCCATTGTACTGGTAGCTGAAGGCGAAGTAATGGGCAATGCCACCAAATTGGCCTCTGAAGTAAAAGCAGCAACTGAGGGTTTGGACATTCGGGTTACGACTTTGGGACATATTCAAAGAGGGGGTTCGCCTACTGCATTGGACCGTATATTGGCGAGTCGCACGGGTATAGGGGCTGTAGAAGGTTTATTAGATGGCAAAGCTTGTATGATGGCAGGTATTCGAAACAATCATTTGGTTTATACTCCTTTCGAAGAGGCTATTAATAAGAAAAAACCTATTAATCAGGAGTTGTTACGAATGGTAGAAATTTTAAGTATTTAGTTTTTGGTTGGTGGTCCGTAGTTTTTAGTTGGTTACTCATATAAACCAACTCATTAAAAACTATGGACTATTGACTGGAAACAGTCATACCTCCTATTGTAATAGTTTTAATGCAAATCGAAAACCTGACAAAACGGGTTCACCAACTAGTGTTTTGTCAAAACCTTCTACTAGTTTTACTTCTGCATCGGGTTGATAAATAAGTACTTGTTCGTTGGCAGGGTCAATTAACCAGCCCAACTTCACGCCATTGTCTAACCAATTTTGCATTTTGGTTTGCAGCACACTCACTTGATCGGTGTCTGACCTAAGCTCTACTACAAATTCTGGACATATAGGCGCAAATTTTTTTCGTTCCTCTTTAGTGAGTTTATCCCAGCGATGATGGGCAATGATAGAGGCATCGGGTGATAGCACAGAACCATCGGGCAAAGTAAATCCACTTGAAGAATCAAATACCCGCCCATAATTGGTTTGGCGATTCCAATTATTTAAATCTGTAATAATCTCTGTATTTCTATTACCTGTTTCTGATCCGGTAGGGGTCATAACTACAATATTTCCGTCTTTGGTTCTTTCTAATTTTAAATCTTTATTTTCCTGGCAAAACAAAAAAAACTCCTCATCAGTAAGTTGAGTGTCTTTAGGAAACTTTAATTCTAATGGATATTGATTAATGGTGATCATAGAGTTTGCGGGCTTTTTTACAATATACGAAATTTAAGAACATCAATTTAGGTCCCTCAGATAAGTACGTTTGTTTAGTAAAGTATCGTATTCGTAGATTTTGACCTTTTCTCTGAATAATAACCATTGGGCTTTGAAGTGCTCGGAATGATGTCGTTGCTTTTCATAATGATACTTTTGCCTGGTCAATAGACTATCATTTGCATTGCGTAACTCATAGTAGGTCGTGCCTACGCTTTCGCCACAAGCTTCGCGCAAAAATATAAAGCTTCCCTCCTTCTTAAGCCGAGGGTTATCTAGTTTCTGTACTTCAAAAACGGTATCATTGATGGCATACATTATTTTTTGTGGGTAGGTAGTGTCACAAGCCGTAATAAGTTGTACGCTCCCTTCATCATTAGGTATAGGAGTCACCTTTGCCCGATGCTCTAACACCAGGCTGACAATCATCATCAGCGCGAAATACAACACTGATAGCTTAAAAACGAGTGTTGAATGTTTGAACTTTTCCACATGATTAATGCCTGGAAATAGGAAAAGTCACCTTATATATTTTCGTTTTAACACAAAAAAATACCCCTACTTAATCAAGTAGGGGATTTTCATCGTTCTCAAAAAAATTAAATTGAAAGGTTATAATCACACATTGTCAAAGGAGTACAGAGTACTCACTTTTACACGCTTATTTTAATATCTTAAGAGGTGATTTTAAATCGGTCTCAAAACTCAAAGTTTTGCTTTCCCCGTTCCAGGCAAATGCCAACGTTACATCTCCCGATTTTACTTCTTGAGGAATCGTTTGGAGCCCTACCACTTCCATAGTGAAGGTGCGTTGTGCAGGCTTATCTTCGTAATCGCCTCCTTCGATTTTTGTCGTAAAATCAATACTTTGAGCAGCTACTTTGGCGTCTACTGTGAGCAACTCATACATTCCTCGCTCGTAAGCATTATGAGTTTTGCCATCGTCAAAATATAGCTGTGTCTGAGTATCTTCATCTCCTACATAGTAGGTCAACTTCAGACTCTCGGTGCTATAAAAACAAGTAGATTGTACACTATCAGTCGTAGGTATCAGGCTACCTGCTTTGATGTATATTGGAATTTTGTCCAGAGTAAGTGCCACATTAATGGTACTGTCGCCTGATAAAAATTCATTATTCCAGAGGTCGTACCAGTTGCCTTTGGGCAAGTACACATTACGATTGGTTATGCCCTTGTCTAACACTGGGGCTACTAAAATGGCATCTCCCCACATGTATTGGTCCTCAATGTTATCGGGCACTCCTTTGAATTGGGTAAATAAAGCACGCGCCAATGGCATTCCACTGGTTGTATTTTCCCAAACCAAGGTATAATTGTAAGGCAACAACTGATAACGTAATTGAATGAATGGCTTGATGTTATTTTGGACTTCTTCTTCCCAGAAAGTAGGCTCAGGGTAAATTTCGTCGCTGGCGTGAGGTCTTACTACTGGAGTAAACACCGAATATTGCATCCAGCGAGTATACAACTCAGAATCTTTCTCACCATAAATAAATCCACCCGTATCGGAATGCATATAGCCAATGCCCGAAAATCCAACACTTAGCATAATCAAAGGTTGGGCTTTGAGTCCTGCCCAGCTACGACGTACATCGCCTGACCAAGGTACAACACCAAAACGGTGTGATCCGGCAAAACCAGCTCTGGATAATTGAAATACCCGCTCATCGGGATACTCAGCCTGATAACCTTCGTACAGCATTTTGGCCCATTCGTGTCCAAATACGCCATGCACCTCGTTGGCAGTACCATTTACATGCACCATATCTTCGGGATGTACTTCTGGCTCGCACAAATCTACCCACCAGCCATCAAAACCGTATTGTTTCATGTACTTATAGCGGTTCCATATCCAGGTCTTTGCTTCTGGCTTAAAGATGTCTAATAGCCCTGCCTCTCCCCAGAAAAATTCGGGGATGGTTCTCACATTTCCATCTTTGTCTTTGACCAATAAATCTTTGTCAATTAGATCCTCATAATGATCGGAGTTGGTCGTAAAGAAAGGTTCGGTAATCGGAATCGTCTTTACTCCTTTGCTGGCAAAGTACTGGATCATTTCCTGAGGCTTGGGCCAGTGTTTTTGGTTAAAGTCCAGGTTACCCATACACTTTGGACGTTCGTGATCCGAAAACCAGTATAAATCCAACACCAAAGCATCTACTGGATAGCCAGCCTCTAACAACTTATCAAGTTCTTGGGTGGCTTCTTCCTGGGTTTTGTAGCCAAAGCGAGACTGAATGTATCCTAGTGCCCACAAAGGTGGCAAAGGTTGTTTGCCTACCAAGGCGGTAAAATTTTGAATCAATTCCTGGAACGAACGACCATTGATAAAATAATACACCATATTGCCGCCTTCGCTTTTGTATTCTAAGGCTTCCTGGTCAGTTTTACCAATGTCTACCAAGGCCTTCGCTGGATTGTCGAACAAGAGCATGTACTGCTCTGAAGACATCAGGTGTGGGATAGAATAGTTCATCACCATATGCCCCATTCCATTGCCTGGTTCGTGAGAGTTATAATATAGTAATTCGTGTCCACGACGATTGAGTTCCATTCCTCGAGAACCCATACCGTACATGCCTTCCGACTCTTGCAGCTTAAACTTGAACTTAGAAGTGGTAGCATCACGGTTAAACGCGCCACCTTCTAACTTAAAACCGCCCTCTAAATCATAGAATTTAATAGAGAAAGGGGTTCGCTGTATTTCAAGTTTCAGGCTTTTGGTCTGGGCCACTATTACTTGATCATCTTCTTCAATCTGCCAGTTGATAGGTTCGTTGAGTATTGCAGCATATTGCTTATCGGCTGGGGTGTTCCCATCCTGATAACTAATTTTGACAATATCGTTAGTAAGCGCAACAATCGTGTAGGAACCTGTCCCATCGGTAATATTCAACGCCTCAGTTGCCAGTTTTTGGCTGCTGTAGGACATATCTTGGTTAATATTTGCCACAATAAATTCTTTTAAATGGTCTAGGCTTTTTTATGAGCCTTTCACAATGGTTAATGATGAGTGATTGTGTCATTCAATCCTCATCGTTCTCTCTTTTCAATTTTGTTGGGTTTAATCAATTTCAATGATCATAGGCGATTTAGCTGGTACTGTAAGTTTGTCTTTCAGAGAGACACTCTTACCAGAAATCACTTCTTTTCCTTGAGTAGCATTACCCAAAACTTCTTTGAATCGGTTAAGGTCTAGTTGAATTTCTTTATCGTTTTTGCTCAATACTACCATCACCTTTTTGCCTTTATGAAAGCGGAAATACACATATGCTCCTTGTTTAGGGGTAAAGTGCTTTAGTTTTCCCTGATGAATTGTAGTATTGTTTTTACGCCAGTTGAGTAGTTTCTTGCAGAATGCCTGGGCTTCCTTTTGTTTGGCCGTAAGGCCGGCTCCAGTAAAAGCATTTACTTTGTCGCCTTGCCATCCTCCCGGAAAGTCAGATCTGATAATTCCGTGATCCTCAGTACCAGGGTTTTTCATCAAAATTTCGGTACCATAATAAATTTGTGGGATACCTCGCATGGTGAGATAATAAGCCATTCCTAGCTTAAATAGCTCATAGTTTTCATTGACTTGAGTGTAAAAACGGCTCATGTCATGATTGTCAGGAAAGATGACCAAATTGGATGGGTCGGCATATAAGAAATCGTTGGCCAGCGCCTCATAGGTCTTGATCCAACCTGCAAAAAATGCTTCTTTTTCGTTGAGGCCTTTGGTTACTGCTTCTCGCAATGGGAAGTCCATCAAACTAGGTAAACAAGCAGTATATCCGTCTCGGTTTTTCTTACCTTTTTGCCAATAAGCTACCACTGCTGGGTTGTAGAACCACTCCTCTCCTACTATATTCAATTGAGGATATTCAGCCATTAATTGGCAAGTCCAATCGCTCATAAACTGACGATCGCTGTAAGAGTAAGTATCCATTCTAATCCCTGACAGGTCGGCATATTCTACCCACCAAATACTATTTTGGATAAGGTATTTGGCCATAATTGGGTTGCGCTGATTCATATCGGGCATCGTGGGTACAAACCACCCTTCGGTAAACTCTTTTACATCTACCTGTGCTACGTAAGGGTCTTGAACCACTGTTTTGCGGTGAGATGTGCCTTTGTATTGTTTGTTTAAAAATCCTTTTTGATTGTTTACCCAATCGGTCATTGGTAAGTCTTTCATCCACCAGTGTTCTGATCCACAGTGGTTTACGATCATATCCATAATCACTTTGATACCCATTGCTTTGGCTTTTTTGCACAACTGACGGTATTCTTCGTTGCTGCCAAACCGTGGATCTACTTTGTAAAAATCAGTGGTAGAATACCCGTGATAGGAATAATCTTTCATGTCGTTTTCCAACACTGGATTTACCCATATGGCTGTAAATCCCATATCTTTGATGTATTGCAGGTGATCAGCAATTCCTTTAATATCCCCTCCGTGGCGCCCTCCTTTGTTTTTGCGGTCTTGCTTTTCTTTTAGGCCCTTGATGTTGTCGTTTTTGGGATTTCCGTTGGCAAATCTATCGGGGGTAATGAGGTATAACACATCCGATGGATCAAACCCTTTACGAGCTGCGGAACCATTTTCTCGTGGCTTTAGCTCGTAGTTGTAGGTATAAACTGTTTTCTTGTTTTGGTTGAAGCGAATGGCAAATTTTTGAGGTTTTACATCTTTTGCCAAGCGAAGGTTAATCACCAAATAATTGGGGTTTTGCAAACGCATCACATTTACCAAATCAATCCCAGCCTTTTTCTCCAAGGCCACCTGTAGCCCAGCAATGTCTTTGCCTTGTACCAACAGTTGTAACTCAGGATTGACCATACCTGCCCACCAAAAAGCAGGCTCGATGCGTTGTATCTTTTGTGCTTTGACTGATGCATTAAGGCTCAGTACAAAACTGAAAAAGAATAAGTAGAAAAATTTCTTCATACAATATCTATTAAAAAAAATGCAGGCACAGCGATCTGTACCTACCAATGACATTTATAAATTTCTATGCTTGTGTTGGCTTTGTGCCAAAAGTAGCCCGTCTGAGGATCGTGCTCCCTAATGGCCATAAGTTTACCTCTTGACTTTGTTGCTTTTGCGCATCCCATAGCTCTCCTTTGAGCCAATTGACTGGATGTCGCCAAGGTGTTTTGTTATCTGTTCCGTTTTGCTGTAATTGAAAGTGTCGTGCTTTGTCTTTGTCTAAGTAAAAATCATAGTCTTGGTCACTTGTATAGTATAAATCGTGAAAACCTTCTACTGGGTGAGATTTATGTACTTCACGTTTGGCCTCAATGGGTAAAGCGTATAAAAGAGGGCCATAGGTAAAATAATAATCCTGGCAAGCGTCCTCATGTAGCTTTACCTCAGCCTCAAAGGTTAGGGTAAGTTCATCACCATCTTGCCAAAGTTTATTTACTACCCATAAGTTACCTTCACGAGAAACTTCAGCTCCCTTTACTTTCAGCGGCATTACCTGGTCTTTGGCCCATATGGGTTGGCGAAAACTTAACTCGAAAGCTTCAGGTTGATCTATTGAGATTTTAAAATGAATATCTAGTTCAAAAGGGTAATTGGTTTGTTGCTCAATGGTAAGTTGAGTACCATTGATTTCGGTAGTCAATACTGAGGCTCCATACATTGTAGCAATGAATCCGTTATCGTTGCGTAACCACAAGCTTTTTACATAATAAGGGTAAATTCTACCAGCATTGGGATTGCAACATACCGCCGCGTCTTGATGGGTAGGTGAATATTTGTACCTTACCTGAGGAACTTTTCCTTCTTCATACTCATCATCAGGGCGAAACTTGCCCACCATAGAATAAGAGTTATCAGTTTTAAGATAGGCAATACTGCTTTCTTCAGGATGGCGAGCACCTTGAGCAGCATTAAATAGAATCCACTCTATACGATCGGCCCACTGCAGGTCACCAGTTTTTTGCAACAAATGAGTATATGAATCCAACAATTCCTGCAATGAACAATATTCATAACCTGTATCAGTGGCATCACCAAACCTTTCGGCTACCCATTCATCTCCTACTGGTCCGCCACTTGGAGTCAGGTAGTTGGGCAGTTTTTCGAGATAATCTTCTAAAGCTTTCTTAAGTAATGGATTGCCCGAAGCATAATAGGCAGTGGTTAAAGCACGAATATGCTCATAAGTGTGTACTCCATGTCCCTTTAATTTATAGGTAGAGTCTATTACATTTTGATAGCGAATATCTTGTTCACTTAAGTCGTTTGCTGAATAATTTTCATATAACCAAAGGCCATATTCCAGGTAAGTTTTGTCACCTGTAATTTGGTAGAGGCGGTCTACTACATCGGTAAACATGAGGCCATGCCCCACTCCAGCAAAGGCTTTATCGGTTCCAAATGGGGTCGATTGATGCGGAGGATAAGCATTCATTGTTACTTTCACCGCTCGTATAATAGCATCTAGTATGGCTTGCTTTTGGGTGGCTTCATAGTATGCCAACAAACCTCTTAGTAATGAAGCCTGCGCCCACAATTCTCCATTTTCGGTCTCAAAATTATAGCGCATGTCTGGGCCATAAATCCCCATATAACCATCTTCATCCTGGTAGCTTAGCATACGCTCTACGTATTGAGCTACCTCTTGCAAAAAGGCTTCATCTTCTATTAGCACAGCTGTCCGAACATATCCATCTCTCCAATTGGATTGGGTTTCGCTATTCCACCATAAGTATTGAATTTCCCATTCTTTATCGTCAGAATCATTGCCTAAGCTCTTACTTTTTACGCTCTTACTCAATCTATTTTTCCCATAGATATCGTCTTCAACCACCAATTCAGGAATCAATTTGTCGAGCTTCCCCAGGAATCCATGTTGCATATCATGCTTCATTTGTTCCAACATCCACCCACGGGGCTTAATGTCTCCAAACTCAAGCCATTCGTAGGTTTGCGCCACAGTTTCTATAATTTCAAAGGGGTTTACTGACATATCATTTAATTGAATTTTTCTTAGTTAAACTAATCTTAAATTTTCCCGAATATTTCGTTTTAGTTGACTAAAGTTTCTTATAAGTAAAGTAAAACCTCAGGATTTACCCTCTCCTATCTCTCAACACTTATGTAGAAAGTACCTCGGTAATTTTTTCCAGAGGTATTTAATCAATACTTTTATTATTCGTTTTCAAACATTTTGCATCTGTAAACACTCAGGGATTGCCCTGCCTTATAGATTAGATGCTATATTTGTATTTATATCAAAAATAATTGGCTTTTTAGCGGAAAGCCACCTCCATTTTGAAAAAAATCACACTATATTGATTTTTTTCAGGGTCACTACAATTTAAAATATCAATTAAGTAATGAATCCACTACATGAAAAAATAGTACCTCCCATAGGATACTCTTTCAGGGTATTGTACCTGGATCAACCCTTGTTCACTTACCCTTTTCATTTTCATGAAGAACTAGAACTCACTTGGATTATTCAAGGATCAGGCACACGATACGTAGGCAACCATATTGCTACCTTTACCGACAATGACTTGGTGTTTTTAGGTGAAAAGGTGCCTCATGCCTGGATTAGCTATGATGAAGATGTAAAACATAACACCAAAGCGGTTGTACTCCAGTTTAGAAAAGATTTTTTGGGCAACGGATTTTGGAATACTCCTGAGGTAGAAGAAATCAAAAAGCTCGTTCAACTTTCCCAGCAGGGTGTTCAATTCAAAGGTGAGATCACCCAAATTTTAAAACCTGATTTACTCAACCTTGGCAAAAAACAAGGGATTGATCGCCTCAATGGGGTGCTCAAAATTTTGGATACGTTAGCCAACTGGAAACACTACCAGCCTTTGATTAATGATGAGGTAAATATTAATTATATGACCACTGATTTTGAGCGAATTGAAAAGGTCATGAATTATATTTATCAAAACTTTCGCAGCGATATCAAGTTGAACAAAATTGCAGAAATAGCGAATATGAGTTCTTCAGCGTTTTGTCATTTCTTAAAAAAACGCACTCACAAAACCCTCTCTCGTATTTTGAATGAAATCCGCCTTGGGTATGCTTCGCAATTGTTAATTAAAACCGACAAAAACATTAGTGAAATTGCTTACGAGAGTGGCTATAACAGCATTTCTTATTTCAATAAAGCATTCAAAGATATTTATGAATGTTCCCCAAAAACTTATCGTATAGAGATTAAGAAGAAAAGCAGGGTGCAGGCTTAATGCATTGCAAGTAAAAAGTTGCGAAAAATACCGATCACTCACTATATAAAAAAAGGATGGTCAATACGACCATCCTTTTTTATTAGTTATGAATTTACTTCATTTATTAGTATCCGGTATTTTGCGTCAAATTCGGATTAGAAATCAATTCAGTAGAAGGAATTGGGTACAAGTCTCTGAATTTTTCAGTAACTCTTCCAGCTGCTACGTTTCCTTTCCAAGGCCAGATTCCGTTTTCAGTAAACTGATTGTAACGAATCAAATCGGTACGACGGTGACCTTCCCACATTAGCTCACGAGCTCTTTCATCTAAGATAAAGTTTAAAGTTAATTGAGCAGAAGTGATATTACCAGTAGTGTTGTTATAAGCACGCTCTCTCAATTGATTTACGTAGTTCAATGCTGTTCCAGCATCTCCACCAGTACCACCTCTTAGCACGCTTTCAGCATACATTAGGTACACATCCGCCAAACGGAACATTGGGAAGTCAGTATCAGGGTGCGTACCATCTGATCCATCTGCTCCTCCAGAAGTTTTGTTGATAAACTTAGGTGCAGAGTAGCCAGAATTGTAATCACCAATATTGGTAATTTCTTTAGTCTTGTCAGTGGTAAAGAAAATGGCTCTTTCGTCAATAGTAGCAGTTGCATCTGGGAACAAATCTACAATAGCACTGGTAGTACGAGTACCCCACCAGCCACCATTCATACCAAAGTCTCTGGTATTCATAGATCCACCTAAAGAAGCATTGATTAAGAAAGTCATACCACCCCAGGTTCTGGTTCTAACACCATCAAATGGAATCGCAAAAATGATTTCAGAAGAAGTATTGTTATCAGCCATGAAGTTTTCCTGGAAGTTAGGCTTCAAAGAATACGCTCCACTATTGATAATTTTGTTCAAATAAGTAATCGCATCGGTATATCTAGCCTGGCCAGTATAAACTTCTGCATTCATATACAACTTAGCCATTAACATCCAGGCTGCAGCTTGACTTGCTCTTCCATACTCTTGAGAACCAGGCGCTACCATGTTATTTTCGATGGCTTGAATCTCACTTTCAATGAAGTTAAAGATTTCTTGACGAGTAGCTTGAGTTGGTGCTTGACTACCAGGCAAGAAGGTCTCATCATACAGTGGAATGCTTCCAAACAAATCTAATCCATGCCAGTAGCTCAATGCACGTAAAAATCTAGCCTCAGCACGGTAGTTAGTGATTTGGGCTCTTACAGCAGTACTTACATTTCTCTCGCCTAGTTTTCCTTCAGTAGTTTGACGCAAAAACTCATTGGCTTGCGAAACCTGGAAGAATACACGATTATACATCGCAGTCAAGAAGTTGTTGGCTGCTGTCCAGGAATGCTCATGGAAATCAGGTAAACCTGCATCTCCCCATCCAATTACGGCCTCGTCGGTAGATAATTCCTGCGCTCCCCAATACTGACGTAGGTAGTTAGAGAAACCTTCGTCAATACTTTGGATATCAGGGCTTCCAGCAGGGCCTTGCTGACCAGTTACTGCCAAGCCTGCATATAATTTTGCGACAAAAGCCTGATAAGAGCTTTCATCACTGAAGACCTTATCCCCAGCAATTACACTGGCAGGATCAATCTCCAGGTTAGTACAAGATACTCCAATGATAGTTAGGAGTAAGATTGTAGTGATTTTTAATAATTTTTTCATTTGAATTTTATGAGTTTTGGATGAAGGCTTTTGAGAACAAACAGCTAAACTCAAAAGCCTTATCTTGGAATAGTTAAAATCTATATATAAATAGTTTTGTTTAACATCTAAGTTCCAGAATTTCTCAATTTATCTTGAAAAATGCCTAGAAATCAATGTTTACACCGAAGATGATCGTTCTCGCACGTGGGAAAATATCATTATCGATACCATCAGAAGTTCGGTTTGCAATTTCTGGGTCTAATCCTGTGTAGTCAGTGATTACGAACACATTTTGAGCAGTTACAAATGCTCTTAACTTCAATTTATTCTTCAATAACTCATCAAATCGGTAACCAATGCTGATGTTGTCTAATCTCAAGAAACTCGCATTTTCTAAATACACATCTGAGAAGTATTGAGGAGTCGTAAAGTTGGTTTCATTTACGGCTCTTGGCATATTAGATGGTGCTGCATCCAAAATTACACGGTTAAAATATGCACCATTTGATCGTACATTGTTATAAACATAGTTACCCAAGTTTGCACGTAAGGTAAAACTGAAATCAAAGTTCTTGTAGTACATATTAGAGGTAAGTCCCATAATTACCGCAGGAGCAGGGTTTTCTACAACTCTTTTATCCAGGTCGTTTACAATACCATCTGGGTTACCATCTGGGCCACTGATATCCTCATACATATCTGCCATATCAATGGTACCGTCACCGTTGTGGTCTACTCCATCTACCAATGGTTTTCCATTAGCGTCTAATTTATGCTTAAACAAGAAGAAAGAATTCAATTGCTGGCCAATCTGTAAGATTTGAACATTGTTACCTACCCCACCAGCAATACCACCTTGTAGAATACCAATAAATGATGGATCATTAAAGGCAGTAAATTTCAAAAGCTTATTGCGGTTAAATGCAATATTATAGCTTAGATTCCAACGGAATTCTTTGGTATTAATAGCAGTTGCGTCCAAAGCAAACTCAACCCCACTACTCTCCAACTCTCCAATGTTAGTCAATACACGGTCAGACAAGTTGGCACCCGCTGCTACTGGTACAGTAAATAGTAGGTCAGTGGTTGTCTTGTTGTAATATTCAATAGAACCATTGATTCTACCTCCGAATAAACCGAAGTCTAAACCAATGTTAAATGAACGAAGCTCTTCCCACTTCAAGTTTGGATCAAATGCATCAGCTCTCAAGGTGTTTATAAAGGCATTTCCAAATTGCGCAGAAGCAGAAGGCAAACCTTGGGTAAATCTTGGTAAGAATTGGAAGTTACCAATTTCCTGGTTACCAGTGATTCCGTATCCAGCACGTATTTTAAGGTCAGAAATTATAGAAGAGTTTTTCAAGAATGCCTCTTCACTAATGCGGTAAGCCAAAGCAACTGATGGGAAAGTACCCCACTGATTATCAGGGTTAAATCTTGAAGAACCATCACGACGGAAAGTAGCAGTTAATAATACTTTGTCGGCATATGAGAAGTTCAATCTTCCATAAAAAGAAACTAAACGGTTAGGCTCTACAGTGATGAATGCTTCTGTCATTGTAGCAGGTGCTGCACTATTAGGCCCAAGCAAGTTGTTAGACAAGTTGAAAGCTCTAAACTCTGGGAACTCTGCTCTGAAATCCTGGTAAGAATATCCACCAGTTACATCAAATCTACTTTTGATACTGGTAAGCTCTTTAGAATATTTCAAATAGAACTCAAGTAGACCAGAAGTTCTGGTAAAGTTGGCTCTTCTTACTTCACCATTATCGTTGAATTGTGAACGTAAAGTACTAGGCAAGAAACGAGCTCTGCTTCCAGTAAATATATCGTATCCTAAGTTCAAGTTTGCGGATAATCCTTTTACGAAAGGAAGGCTGTAATCAAATTGAATATTACCTACACTTCTAATATTTTTACCTTTATCGTCGGTAAGGGTCAATTCAGCTACTGGGTTTTTGTTAGCCAAATCGTTGGCATACTCAAAAAATCCAGCATATTGTGTATCACTAGAATTGGTAATTGGCTGCGTAGGATCAAATACTAAAGAAGAACCAATTACTCCGAAAGGAACAAATACATCATTTGTTTGAGAAGCTTTGATACTAGTAGTAATTTTTAAATCATCGTTTAAAGCTCTTTGATTCAAGTTAAGAGATAAACTTACTCTCTCTGAACTAGAACCTTTGATAATACCATCCTGCTTTAAATAACCTACAGAAGCACGATAGCTCAAAGTTTTGGTACCACCCGAAAAACCAAGGTTGTGGGATTGACCAGTACCTACTTGATACAATTCGTCCTGCCAGTTAGTATTGGCAGTACCTAGTTCGCTTACTCGTGAAGGAGCTTGCGCTTGAACAATCGCTCTAAACTCATCAGCATTGAAAACATCCACTTTTTTGGCAATCGTAGAAAAAGAGAACCAGTTGTTATAGCTTAGTTTTCCTTGTCCTGCTTTTCCACGTTTGGTAGTAATAATGATTACCCCGTTGTTACCACGTGAACCATAGATAGCAGTGGCCGAAGCATCTTTTAAAACTGTAAAACTCTCAATATCATTAGGATTCAAGAAGTTCAAAGGGTTACGACCATCCTGAAAACCACCAGGGTTTACAGCAGCATTATCTACTGGTACTCCATCTATTACATACAAAGGCTCATTACTAGCATTTACCGATGTACCACCACGGATTCTCACTTTGGTTTGTCCACCAGGTTCTCCTGAATTAGACTGAACCTGTACTCCTGCCACTTTTCCATTGATCAACTGATCGGGAGAAACAATAGGCCCTTTGTTGAATTTATCCGTATCAATTTTAGTTACTACTCCTGTTACATCCGACTTTTTCTGGGTACCATATCCTACCACAACTACTTCCTTTAAAGAAGCGTCATCAATTAGTGTAACATTGATAGTGGTTTGTGCACCAACTGCTATTTCCTGTGCAGCATACCCTACAAAACTAATTACTAAGGTAGCACCCGATTGAACAGTAATTGTATAAGTACCATCGGCAGCAGTTGCAGTACCGTTGTTAGTTCCCTTCTCTAAAATGGTAGCACCAGGCAATGGTTCACCATTGTTATCAGTTACTTTTCCAGATACCTGAGTTTGGGCAAAGGCTTGAGCTTGTAACAGACAAAATACCAAAGCCAAACCTAAAAGCTTGTAGCATTTTTTTGTCAAATGCTTAGCCACACTGTATAGCCTTGAGGGCTTTTCAGCATTGACTAACAAATTATTGTAAACTTCACTCATAAGGTTAATAGTTAAAATTTCAGTAAAAACAGTTGGTGCAAATATTAAACTGCTACTATTTTAAGTGTGTCACCTCAATTGTATAATATCATTACCTAATTGAATAAAACCAAGCAACAAGGTGAAAAAACTTATGATCAGTTTTATTAGAATTATCTAATTAAAACTTAGCAGATCGCACAAATATGAAAACGCGTTTAGTCAATAAATACAGAACTTAATATTCTAATTTTAATATTTTATATAACATTTTATGCAAAAAACAACATTATCTCTAAGCAGCTCAATGTTGACTAAACCTTTTATATAGCTTATAGATACTATTTAAATACATAAAATATCATTGTTTATATTTTCATCATCTAGTCATAAAACATCTAGTAGTTACGTTTTCATAATTCCATTTTTATCTGTTATGATAGTTGAAATAATACCTGATGAAATTATGATGTTGTAGGGAAATTAGCCGATATTTAATCAATCTTTTACCTACTTACTTATGTGCTTTTCCTAATGATGACAGAGAACAATTTTGTAGCAATAAACCTAAAAAAAGGGTTGATTTTGATCTTAATATAGTCTTAACAAACCTCACAATAAATAGTACTTATCCAATAAGTTGTAGCGCTATCATTCTTGTTTTGTTTAAATATTTCAAGAAATGTGTCAACTGTATATTGCCTTAAAATATAACTCATATCAAAAATAATTGGCTTTTTCCCATAATTCTACCTCTTTTTTGTCAAAAACTTATACCATATTGAATCTATCTAAGACAACCTACCCTTGTTTATTCAATAATGTTATATTCTGAAAATTCGCCAGTAGTTAACAGTAACTTAACAAAGGCGATAACTCACTGAATTACAAAAACTAATAGCAATATTTACCTCTCGCATCAGCTCAAATAGTTATATACTATTCCCTAAACAATATCATTGCTGAACTACCAGGAATTTTAACCTGGGTATCTGCTGATCTTTTTATACCTTTTAAATAAATGTTTTGCCCTTGTAAGGCTATTTTCCAGCTTCCCTTGGATGCTAATGGTATATCTAGCACCTGTTCTGTACGATTTCCGTTAAAGATTACCACAATATCTTTCCAGTGATCTCCATTTGCTTTTCCGCTTAATTGATAAGCCACTACATTTGGAATTCCTGGCTTTAAAAATCTCAAATGTTTCCGAATTTGATCATTGCTGGTCATTCTAAAAGCGGGATGTTGCTTCCTTAACTGAATGAGTTTTTGGTAAAACCTGAAAACTGCTAAATATTTCTGCTTTCTCCTCCAATCTATTTGATTAATTGCATCTGGAGATTCGAAAGAATTCTCAACACCTTTTTTTGTTCGAAGAAAATCTACCCCAGCGTGTAAAAAAGCTACTCCTTGTGAGGTAAGCACAATCGTATTGGCTAATAAATGCATTTTAATCAGTGCTGTTTCTGAAACTTCAGGCTCAGTTTTCTTCACCGATTCCACCAACTTATCCCACAATGTATGATTGTCATGACAAGACACATAATTGATTGTTTGAAATGGTTCTTTTGAATAAGGGGTTTTTGAATAATTTACTTTTTGATAATTCACCTCAGGATGTCGAGTAGCAGCCACTATCCCAAACTTTATACTCTCTTCCAGTCCAGGCTTACCACTGGCAAAGCCTTTGTCTTGATGTTTATTCCAACTTCCCTTAATACCGTCCCGAATATCATCGCTAAACACTGCAACGTTATCCAGTTTATAGGCATTCCTTTTAAGCGCTTGTTTTGCAGATGGTAAAGGGCTCCCTCCTGCCGTCCATCCCTCTCCATATACAAAAATTGTTGGATCAATTTTGTGCAACTCTTTACTAACCAGGTTCATGGTTTCAATATCATGAATCCCCATCAAATCAAAACGAAATCCATCTAAGTGATATTCTTGCGTCCAATACTTCACCGATTCAATGATATATTTACGCATCATATATTTTTCAGAAGCAGTCTCGTTTCCGCAAGCTGAGGCGTTAGAGAATGCTCCATCTTTGTTGAGGCGGTAGTAATATTTAGGATATTCTAAATTGAAATAAGATTTTTGGGTATGCCCAGTATGGTTATACACCACATCCAGTATCACTCTTATACCTTGGCGATGCAGGGCTTGTACCATTTTTTTAAACTCTTTGATGCGTATTGCTCCATTGTATGGATTAGTAGCATATGAACCTTCTGGTACATTGTAATTGAGTGGGTCGTAACCCCAATTGTAAGGATAAGGAGTTTTGTTTAGTTTCGTTTCGTCAATAGAACGATAATCAAAGGCAGGTAATAAGTGTACGTGGGTTACTCCAAGCTCCTTAATATGATCCAAGCCAGTCTTAATACCTTGTGGCCCTTTAGTCTTTGTTTCAGCTAGCCCTAAAAACTTTCCTTTGCTACGAGCTCCTGAGCTTGGATGAATTGTGAAATCACGAATGTGCAATTCATAAATAATGATATCATTAAAGTTTTTAAGTGTAGGCCTCTTATCATTACTCCATCCTTTAGGATCAGTGCTATCTAAGTCAAGAATCATTGCTCGTTTGCCGTTAGCTCCTACTGCCTTTGCATATACTCCTGGCGTTTCATCCAATGGTTTTCCGCCAAAATAAACCTGAAACGTGTAATATGTTCCAGCAAGATTTTTTTGCCTACTCCAAATCCATTCTCCACTATCTCCTTTTTGCATTTCCTCTGTTAATAAGGCCTTCCCTCCTACACCCTGCTCATAGAGCCTGACAATCACCTTATCTGCTTTGGGAGACCAAAGTTTCAAAATAGTTTTTTGAGGTGAATAAGTAAGTCCTAAATCATTCCCTTTATATACAGGATCTAATTGGTTATTTTGAGCAATACTAAGAATTGGGCAAACATGGATTAATAAAACAGCAAAAAAATGGTATATATGGTTCATCGTTTATACACTATTAGAAGAATATCACTTATCTAAGATAAAATTTCGCTGCTGTATTTATTATACTTATTTATGATTAGATAGTATATTTTCAATATTGTAGCAGAGTTTGCAATATACTCCCAAAAACCAATGGCTTATTCCTATACATATCTTGTTCGCACTTGTATATCAATACTAACTATCGTTTTTTATAATGCCTGTTCTTCTTCAAAGCCACACTCTGCAATAGATGAACTTAACAATGCAAAAGATATCGAAGCTTTTGTACATGGCTTAAACCCACGGCATAAGTACTTCACTGTGAATCAATCACTTTATTTTGAGCATTCTGGTTGCCGCAAAATTGTTCAAAAGTTGAAGATAAAACCCTGGTACAAAAGCGATGTAGATGGTAATGGTTATAATGACTTGATCATCCATAGCCGTTGGGAACAAACTAACTATGTTGCTGTTTTAATGGGATTTCCAGAAAACAACTATACTTTGAAACTAATCAGTGATGAAGGCTGTAATTGTGCTCATCCCCTCAAAACATCCACGAACAATCTCATTGAGTTCTTTCACTTTGATGATCTGAAGATGATTTCTCAGCAAACTCCAACAAATGTTAGTGATAACTGTCGTGATACTCTGGTTTATAAATTTGGAGAAGTGATTGAATATCAATCCACATCCACTACTCAGGAAATTGAGTGGCTAAACTTCAAAACTATTAGTTGCCTGGGGTACTGTCCTATTTTTGAGATCAATATAAATAAGGATAGAACCGCTACTTATCACGCCATCAAAGATGTTTTGCGAAAGGGGCGTTTTAAAGCCAAGCTTGACAAGAAAAAATTTCAAGAAGTGATGGGATTGCTGCAGTATATACAAGTAAATAAGCTAGAAAATGAGTATCAAAAAGAAGGTCTGACAGCACCAGCTACAGAACTAACCATTGCTTTTAAGAATGGAATAATAAAGAGAATTAAAGACGCGAATTACCAAAGTACGCGTGGTTTAAATCATTTATATAATTTGTTAATAGACTTACGCAAGAATCAACAATGGGAGAAAATTAAATAATCTTCCCTACTCCTTTTAGTTTTTTTGCTTGTCTTATTATCAACTAGTTGATAATAAAATCAATACCCTAATCTGTTATCAAAAAATATAATTATGAAAAAAACCATATTTAGCCTCGCATCATTGATAGTGGTGATATCAATGAGTTTCGTTTTTGTTTCTGACCTAAAAACTACACCTGAGAAAGCAAAGTTAGTGACTAAAAAAAGTAATGCTACCTCTAGAGAACTCACATCAAATAATGTGTTCCTGGAACCTGAAGGAGAAGACATATTGAATCAATTCCAAATCATCAATGGAAAAGGCAAACCCAAACCACCTACCAAGTTTCGCCAAGGACATGCCAAGCCTATCAAATTATCCAAAAATTATCTTACACATACTAAGGATGGGTTTGAGGTTAAATTCAAACGTCCAACCAATGTACCTACTGCCAGTGTATACAAAGGCAAAGTGTATGTAAGCGGTGGCTTTGGCAGCAAGCAATATTATGCTTTTGATGCTCAATCGGGAGAGTTTATTTGGGGCATTACATTAGACGATGATGGCCCCTCAGTAGCTGCCATTGTAGGCGATATTATCGTATTCAATACTGAGTCTTGTACCATTTTCGCGTGCAACGCCAATACTGGTGAGCATCTATGGTCTTATTGGTTAGGAGATCCATTGATGTCTATGCCTACCATTGCCAATGGCAAAGTATTTACTGCTTATCCAGCACGCTATGGAGGTAGTTATAGCAAAGGAAACTTATATTCTCCAAAACTCAATCACTCCTCTAACAAACCTAATGTAAAACTCGGTAAAAATGTAAAGATACGACCTTCCCATGTACTAGCCGCTTTTGATCTAAAAACTGGTAAAATATTATGGCAAAAATGGATTGATGGAGATGTAATGTCAGCCCCCGTAGCCCGAAACAATGACCTGTTTGTCACTACTTTTACTGGTTCTCTCTTAAGGTTCAATCAAAAAACTGGTAAAATTCTTTCTGCAAAGGCCGTTAGAGCCACCTCAGCACCCGTTATTCATCATCAAGGGTTATTTGTAACTAAACGTGCAGAAAATAAAGGTGAGAAAACCGCCGAGTCATTGTCATTCATGAGTCATCAAAAAAAGCAACATACCTTTAAACAAAATTTCGCTAAAAAAGAGGCTCCTTACTTAGATAAAAAAGTACAAAGCAAATCATCTTACAAAACTCAATCACTCTTAATGGATTCTGGCAATGGATTTTCGGCTGGTGCTCCTGCTAACTCTGGTTGGAAAAAAGCCTATGAAAACATAGGTCAATCCAATGTTTCTTCACTTCAAGCATTCCAAGGATCTCGTGTTTTGTATTATAAAGGAAGAAGTTACGCTACTATGGGCAACGAACTGGTTTGCAACAACCCTAAAACGGGTAAGCAAATTTGGTCGCTAAAGCTCAAAGGTGATATGCGTAAGAAAGGTGGTTTTATGGGAACTCCTCCTATTCAGGTCAACAATAAAATAGTCATCGCCACTTTCACTGGTGATGTGATGATCATTGATCCTAAAAGTGGGAAAACAACTCAAACTTATCACCTAAAGCACAATATTCGCTATCAACCTGTAATCGCTAATGGATGGATATATACCACTACCACTGATGGGCGAATGATTGCCGTAAATACTGGCAACAAACAACTCACTGGATGGAGTACTTGGGGAGCAAATGTGGCTCGCTCTAACAACTTATCAAAATAAATAAAAAGGCCTCAGCAATTTGTATTACTGAGGCCTTTTTACACTTAGTATATAAATGATTTTATAAGTGGCGAATAGCTACCACTATTGGTACTACCTTTCCATACTTACTAATACCCTGAAAGCTAATGCTACCATCGCGAGTATATCTAATTTCATCCTGAGAGATCACTTTATTACCAATTACTTTTTGTACTCTAGAATAAAAATCTCCTTGCTCCTGCTCTACCTTCCTCATAATATCCTGAATATCTAATTTCTCAGCAGAATAAAGTACACAAAAATAATCTACTCCTTGGGTATCATCCATTTTAATGTATAAATCCTCATTTGGAATAGCTACATTGTTACTACTATATCCCAAATAAGCACTTATTCCTTTTGTATAAGGGAAAATCATTGAGTTGCGACGAGACATATCAGAAGCAAAAGCATATACATACGCTGGCTCATTGTTTGAAATATAGATTCTAAATAAGGTGCCAGAAAAATAAGGTTTGGTTACACTATAATAACCATTTTTAAACTCAGCTTCCATATCAAAACCTGCTGATAAAGTGAACTTCACTTTACCAGACAACGCAATTTGTCTTGGCTGTGGCACAATCATTTCATAGGCTTCAAAGCAATAACGCTGAAAATCAGTATATTTTACCCAAATAAAACCATTATCTCCCCAAAGCGTACCCCAGCTATTCATCAGTTCAAATGCTCCTCCATATTTGTTATCATCATACCCTACAACAGTTAGTGCATGTCCTCCGTCAGGATTCAAATCCTCTTTAGGATTTTTAATCCAAACCTCTTTTCCACGGGCATTCAAAAAAGACTCTGTACAACATTGCATTCCTATGATTACTGGTTTCTTTTGAGAGATACTCTTTTTCACCAATTTTACCTTATATGGTTCTGTTTCAGATTCAAACAAACGACGAAAGTCCTTTACGCGAAACTCTCGGGCATTCGTCACATGCTCAGAAGTAACTCTTTTACCACATCTATCACTGAAATCATTGAACTTCACCGCCCCTATATCTTTCATCACCTTAAGGCCAGTTACCAAGCTAGTCCCCTCTTGACAATTAATATCAAGGGTAGTTTTAGCTCTTTCATATAAAAAGAAAGGAGAAAAAGCATTCTGAGTTACCAACAAAGGGTTGGTCATATTCTTTTGTTTGGCGTATAATACCGTACGGGCAGCATAGGCTGCAGACCACCCTACACAGGTTCCATAAGCTCCTTGATTTTTAGGAATGGGAGCATATTTTCTCAAAGAAACCTTGGGAGGCATCTTACGGTAGTCCCCTCTCATTAAAGGAGCAGCCAGAGGTACTGTTGCATATTTTTCTTTATCTAGTTTACACCCTGTTCGGTATTGTGCATAGGATGGCTTAAATGTACCCAAGACCAGCACAAGAGCTATACAATAATGAAGAAAGGTAATTTTTTTAGCCATTTTTGATACTTTATTATTTTTGAAAATTAGTTGGTATGAACTAAAAAAGGAATCACCAACTCAACAGTTAGTTGATTCCTTTTTCTAAAATATTAAAAAGAATTGAATTATTTCAATTTTTAACGCACAACAAATAAGAATTCGCTACCAGGTTCATTGCTACCAAACTCACCAGAACGAGGGTTTGGAGTCACTGTTTGTACAAACTTTAAAATCTCCGAAATACTCAATATACCATTTTCACCACCCTCACTACGTAATGCTGTCAAAAACCTTCTAGCAAATGGTGAATGACTTCCAGGGCGTCCGTCTGGCACATATTCTTTGCCACCAGATGTTAAATAACGGCGTGTTTTGTAGCGTAACTTACGATTCACATATTCTGCTCTACTCTTGGTAAGTTCGTGTTCTTTCAAACCGCGAGAAGCTATCAATGGGTCAAAGGTTCCTCCAAAACAAACATCCATCATTAAGAAGATGTGTTTGCAGTTGATATTATTGATGTATGTTCTAAGGTTAGAGTGTGAAATGTAGCTACTCTTAGACTCGTCATTCAATTTTGAATCTTTGGTTACTAAATATCCTTCTTTAAACACTTCGTCAAACTGACCATGTCCTGCAAAGAATATAAACAGCTCATCATTGTTAGCATATTGCTTCTTAGCGTAACTTCTGAGCTTTAATACGATTTCATCTTTAGTTGGATTCTCTAAAAGATCTATTTCAAACCCATAAATCTCTTTTAAATCTTTGGCAATAGCTTTGGCATCAAAAATAGGATTCAATAGGTCTCCCCAGTGATTGTATTGATTAGTAGCAATTAACAATGCTCGGTGAGTGCCTAAAATCAAGTTTTCCTTACTTTTCTTTTTAGCGATAGGAGTCGTTTTCTTAACTTTTCTTTTGATTACCAGTTTCTGAATAGAAATATTACCTCGTTTGTCTGTTGCTTTTACTTGTACAAGGTTTTCTGCTTTCTCCAATACAGTTACCCCATCAAAGTTTCCAAGATTGTCTACCCTGGCTGGGTTTCCATTAATTAGAACACTTTCTACTCCGCTTTCATCTACTACCTGACCTGCAATGGTGATTTTTTTGTCTTCAGCAACCACAATTACTCCACGTGTATTATTATTAGCCAAAACCGGACTACTAATGCGAATTACAGGAGGCTTAATGTCCTTCAGGTTGCGGTTAATTCTCATTGCCAAAGTATTTGCAGAAGAAGCGTTTACTTTAAGATTTTTGGCAAAGGTCAATGCTTTTTCAGTATAAGATAGGGCCTTTACAGGCTTATCATTGCTATATAGAATATTTGCATAAAGCAGATTATTCTCATAATTATTGTCCATCTTAACTGCTTTGGCCGCCCAACTCTCTGCATTCACCAACATAGTTTTGTTTTTATCCATGTGAGAATACACCAACGACGCAAGGAAATGATAATCTTCTGCCTTTCGGGCAAATCTCAAATACTTCTCGAGATCTTTCTTCATATTCACTTCCTGATTTACACCAGAATAGTACTTAGCTATTCCTCGTAAAACGTATGCTTTGATGAATCTTCGGTTATTCAGAATAGTTCGATGGGCATCTTCTAAGGCTTTTTCATAATAACCTAAGGTTAGTCTCAATTTAGCTCGGTTATAAAGCCCATGTACATTGCGTGGGTTTAAATGAATTGCAGCGCTGTATTCTTCAATCGCTCTTTCAGTTTGGCGACTATTCTTGTAGAAGTCAGCAAGATGATTACGATAGATGTATTCTTTGGGATCGTTTTTAGCATTTTGTATAGCCGCTTTTAAATCCCCTGAAGCATCTTGATGTTTACCTTGTGCAGCCTTTACGAGCCCTCTGACACTTAATGCATAAGCATAAGTATTAGAAATTTTTAAAGCTCTGTTACAATCACGCAAAGCTCTTTTGTATCGCTTTAGTTTCAAATACGCCTTTGCTCTATCCACAAAATAAGTTTCATCACTATAGGCAATTTTTATTGCTTCATCAAAGTCAGTGACTGCTTGCTTGTAAAGTTTAAGATTGTATTTAACGAGACCTCGTAAGTGATAACTTGCAGATGATTGTCTGGGGTCTAAAGCAATAGCTTTATCAAAGTCGTCTAAGGCATTTTTATATCTTCGAATACGAAAATATGCCTCACCACGATAATGATAAGCATCATCCGAACGGCTATTTAAGTTAATAGCCTTTGTAAAATCTTGAATCGCCTGTGCATAAGCACCTGCTTCACTTTTTGCTTTACCCTTAGATAGATATTGATCAGCTGTTTGGGCTAATAACACCTGTGAGCCTACAAAGCTCAGAGTAAAAAGACATGCAAAAAATGCGGTTAGTTTTTTATCCTTAGGCATAGTCCAAAAGAGATTTGAAACTTTGGATAGATAATTTAACAGTTTATTAATAAATAAGCACTGGTTAGTTGTGATGTACTTGTTTTTAAGTGTATTGTTTTAATACGAATAGAAAGGTATGGGTACGTTAATCTAGAGTCATTTGTTTAGTTTCATACCTTTTTTGGAGTATTCAAAAAATAGATAATAGTTAACAATACTATCTTTCAAACGTGTTCACAAATTAGATTATTTTGTTTACAAGTGCAAATTCTTACTTTTTATTCAGATTACACTGTGTAAGAATTACCCAAGTTTAACTAGAAAAAGAATAGTTTTTAACTTTGTTTTAATCTTAAGTAATATTTATGCCAAAACCGAAAACAATTTCATAACATTCTACGTTTATTGGTAATTTTTCTAAAATAACCTTCTAAAGTTCATCATCTAAGTAAGATACTATTCTGGTTTTTTGCATAAAAAAACACTATATATCTGTATAAAAGAAGTTACTCACCTAATAAAATATTTCTAAAAAAGCTGTTTGCCTCTTTTTTTATGGTTTCATCCCAAAACGCTATAAAACTATTGAACAGATAGTAATTGTGTTTTTTTAAGTTCGACTTTTCACTTGGGTAATCTCGTAAATTATAGAAAGTTCATTAACAATTATTCATAAAATCATGTAAGGTTCGATCCTAGAATCGAAAGAAACTTCTAATTGTTTTTAAGATTGTACCTTATCTAATTTAAATAATTTTTGAGCGTTTTCAGTGGTTTTCTGTTCTATTTCTTCAATTTCTATGCCTTTTATATCAGCCAAACGACTGGCTATTAAAGGGATGTAAGATGATTCATTCCTTTTGCCACGATATGGCACTGGTGCCAAATAGGGGCAGTCGGTTTCCAAAACCAAATGATCCAGCGATATTTCTGGTAATACCTTATCTAATCCTCCGTTTTTAAAAGTAGAAACACCTCCAATACCCAACAAGAAACCAAGTTCAATAGCCTTTTTAGCATCTTCTACTGTTCCAGTAAAACAATGAAATATACCTGTAAGGTTAGCATCCATTAACGGAGTTAGTAAGTCAATAGTTTCCTGAAATGAATCTCGGCAATGTATTACAATTGGTCGTTTGTATTTCTTGGCCCATTCTACCTGAATCTTAAAAGCTTCTGCTTGTTGGTCGAAAAACGTTTTGTCCCAATACAAATCAGTACCAATTTCTCCTATGGCAACAAACTCTCTTTTGTTAAGCCAGGTTTCCACTTGATATAACTCTTTCTCAAAGTCCTTATTAACAGAACAGGGGTGTAAGCCCATCATTGCAAAACAATGGTCTGGGTATTTGGCTTCTACTTCCATCATGTCGTCAATAGAAGTATGATCTATGTTAGGCAAATAAATCTTTTCTACATTTTGCTCAAAAGCTCTTCTTAAAACATCTGCCTGATCTTTCTTAAACTGGCTGGCATAAATATGCGCGTGCGTATCAATAAACATAAAAGAATATAATTTGGTTTTATTAATTCTAAAATAGAAACTCACAAAATAATCAATGGTGAAAATTCAGTAAAGGTCATTATATCACCACTGTTTATTTGAATTATCTAATAAATCTGGCATCTTACAGAATTTTCTCTTATTTTTGCTTTAGTATGAGGTGCAAATCTACAACATATAATTACTCAAATAAATACTATTATTCTTCTTTTTCATTTAGGGGGATAAGGCAGTTCTTATATGATTTTGAAACATATCAAATTATACTATAATTAATAAGCCTGGTTCCCTGATGGACTAGGTTTTTTTTATTGCAAAAATATAATCAACATGGAGCAAATATATTCAAATTACACAGATGAAGATTTTAAAGTTTGGGAACTTCTCTACCATCGTCAGATGAAGATTTTGCCAGAAATGGCTTCGAAAGACTATTTGGACGGATTAAAAATCATTGAGTTCAATGAAAAGATTCCAAAGTTTGAAGAAATGAACATAATCTTAACAGCAGAAACCAACTGGAAAGTTTATGTTGTTCCAGGTTTAATTGCTGATAAAGAGTTTTTTGAATTGATGCAAAATCGCAATTTCTGCGCTACAACGTGGCTACGTAAAATGAAAGAACTAGATTATCTGGAAGAACCAGATATGTTCCATGATGTATTTGGCCATGTTCCCTTACTTACCAATAAAGCTTTTTGTAAGTTTTTAGAGGAGTTGTGTAGAATTGCTTCTGACTACATAGACAATAAAAATGTAATTGAAGCCATTGCTCGAATTTACTGGTTTACTGTAGAGTTTGGACTTATTAAGGAAGAGAAAGGTTTACGTATCTACGGTGCAGGCATTTTGTCATCAAGTGGTGAGTGTGAGTACTCTTTATTTAGCAATGAGCCTAAACGTTTCCCATACGATGTGCAACATGTAATGGACACTGATTATATAAAACACAAATACCAGGAAGAATATTTTGTAATTGATTCTTACGAGCAATTGTATAATTCAATCCCTGAAATTGAGGCTAAAGCCAAAGAGATACATGAAAAAGGTATTATTATAAAGCCTGCTGTTCAACCCCAGTATAAGTAAAAAGGCTGATTAATATACTTTTGTAAAAGTTTGTAACCATTGAGCATTTCTTGCTTGATGGTTTTTTTATGCCATAGAAAAATTTTAACTAATGAGTTTTTATGTTAATTTTATTAGAATTATGCTCAAAGTATTTTAAACTGACTCCATAATCACACAGTTATACAAAACTGTAAATCAAGAGGATTAGACCATTTATTATTTATGCAAAAATCAAATTCGCCAATAGATGATGCCGAATTATTAACCTGGCTTAAACAGGGAAACCAAAAAGTAGTGCAGGTTTTATTTGATACTTACTATGCCTCACTCTGTAAAACCGTAAACCGTATTGTACACAATACCATTATCACGGAGGATATTGTACAAGATGTGTTTCTTAAAATCTGGCAAAAGAGAAATGATCTCAATATACAAATCTCTTTGAAAGCCTATTTACACAAAATGGCTATCAATGCGGCACTTAGTCATCTTAGAAAAAAATACAACACTTCTAGTATTGACGATGCTACTCCTCAGCAAATGAAAAAACACGCTCATAAAGAAACTGCGGTGCAAAACTTAGAATTTCAGGAGTTAGAGACTCAGGTAAATGGTGCCATCAATGAATTGCCTCCAAAGTGTCGGGAAGTCTTCATCTTGAGTCGTTATGAAGAAATGAGCTATAAAGAAATTGCACAAGAAATGGGAATTTCTCCAAAAACAGTAGAAAACCAAATGAGTAAGGCGCTCAAACATTTACGAAAGCGATTAGCCCCTTACATCAAAAGCGCTCTTTCTTTTGGACCTTTGGGAGCCGCCTGGTTAGAATTACTTCAATAAAATAACCCAAGATTATTTACAAACTATTAGAGAATAAATAGGGGTGGGATGCCTTTTTTACATCTCACACATTATAAATCTTCTTAATAATAATGGAACTTGAAAAGTATCTGGAACTACTTATTAAACAACGCCAAGGCAGACTTTCTTCTAATGAAGAAAAGTTATTGACTCAATGGCTACAAGAAGGTTCCGAAAACCTAGCAATTAAAGACAATCTGGAGAGCGTTTGGAATGTTACTCAACATTACCAGCAAAGCTATACTCCTGATCCGAAAGCAGGATTGGTTAGATTTCAACAAGCTATAGCTGAAGATGAAGAAAATAATGCTGACCCTGCAATAGAGACTATTATCAGTTACCTACAACAAAAGCGGTCTAATGATCAAAAAGCAAAGAGTCAATTATCTGAAAGCTCTGATCTACATCAAAACATTCAGAAAATATGGAAAGTAACAGAAAAATACCAGCATAGTTATACACCTGATGTAGCTGCTGGATTAGCCAGGTTTCAGCAAACTTTGGCTCAATTAGAAAATAATGGCTCCAACGAACATTCTTTTTCTGAGTTGATTATTAAGCGCTTAAGTAATAATATATCTGATATCGAAAATACTCAGCTTGATCAATGGCTTGCCGAAAGCAGTGAAAATTATAATATTTTTGAAGAATTGGCCCAAGTGTGGGAAAGTACTGAGGAATATCAAAAAAGCTATGAACCAGATACCGCAGCAGGGTTGGCTAAGTTTCAGCAATTGATTGCGGATGAGACACCGACATCAGAAATACCAGTAAAAGAAACTCCTGTAAAACCTATTAAGAGCAGTCCTAAGCGTTATTTTAATAGCTTGAGCATTGCAGCAGTAATTGCCTTATTGTTGGTTGCGGGTTATTGGGTGTTGTTCAATAATAATTCTTCCGTTGAAATTAAAACAGCCAATGTTTCTAAGGTTGTGGATTTACCAGATGGTAGTAAAGTAACTCTTAATAAAAACAGTGTACTGACATACAACAAAAAGTTCGAAAATAGAGTAGTAAACCTTAAGGGAGAAGCATTTTTTGAGGTTACTAAGCAAGGTGGTAAATCATTTTCAATTTTTAGTAACAATGTCAAGACTGAAGTATTAGGTACTTCTTTTAATGTAAAAGCACCTGATAATGCTAATGGAGTAGAAGTAACAGTAGTAACAGGTAAAATAGCAGTATCTTTAGAGAAGGTCTCCACCAAAAAGGTGGTGTTGGTTCCTGGTGATAAAGCAATTTATCAGCAGAAAAAGGAAACCATTACTAAACAAAAAAACACCAATAAAAACTTTCTTGCCTGGAAAACACGTCGCTTGACGTATGAAAATACCAGTTTAAGAGATATTTTACCAGAACTGGAGCAACATTATCAAGTAAAAATTGAGCCTCAAAACACAGCTCTTTTAAATTGTCGTTTCACAGGTACTTTTGATAATATTACATTAAAAAAAGCATTAGAAGTGATACAATTTAGTATGGATGCTTCTTACGAAAAATTAGGGGATGGATATATTATAAAAGGAAAAGGTTGTAGATAACCCTTTTTTAAAACATATTATATTTCAATGTACCCCGCTATGCGGGGTTTGTGCTTTCGAATGAACAATTCAATTATTATAGGCTTTTAAGTTTGAATTATGGTAAGATTGCTGTCTTTGCTTACATTATGCTTGTGGAGCTTTTCGGATAGCTTTGCCCAAACTATTAATCTTGACAAGCCAATAACTGTTAGTTACAAACAACAATCTTTAGGAGTTGTTCTCAAAAAACTTGAGCAAAAGTACCAACTCAAATTTTCCTACAGCAATAGTTTGCTGTCTACTCAAAAGAAAATCACCTTACAAGTCAATAATAAACCGTTAAAATATGCCTTAAAACAACTGTTTGATCCCATTAAGGTACGCTTTGCTCTTATCGGTAATCAAATCGTCCTAAAAAAAGAAAAAAGCCTCACAAATAATTTTCAACAAACACCTAACATTAAACGCCCCACCACAAAACCTTCAAATAAAGACAGAATTATCATACAGGTTTTCGATGCATCTACCAGCAACCCTATTCCTAAAGTACATATCATCCATGTTGACTCTATCATCATAGGCAATAGCGATCGTACTGGCATTTTTAGGTTGAATCTAAAATCTAAAAAAGAGTTTGCATTAAAATTTACCCATATTGGGTATGAAAAAACCAGCCTAGCAATCAACCCACAAGTGAAAAGAAAATATATTGTATGGATGATCCCCAAAGTGGAAAGACTAGCTCCTATCACTATTTCTATCAATCGTGACAAACGATGGAAAAAGCTATTTAATAAATTTAAAAATGATTTTTTAGGTACATCTTCTAATGCTTCTCAATGTAAAATTTTGAATCCCTGGGTAGTCGAATTTATTGAAACTCCCGAAGGAATTACACTTAAGAAAAACTCCATTGATACTTTAGAGATAGAGAACTATGCACTTGGATATAAAGTGCTATTTTTGCTCAATAGATTTGATTTGGCCCAAAATGATGTACATTATAGAGGAAGATGTCAGTTTTTAGAGCTTATACCTAAAAATCGCAAGCAAAATCGTCGTTGGCTCAGAAATCGTAGAAGGGCTTATCGGGGATCATTACAGCATTTTTTAAAATCACTAGCTAACAAAACCACCTCCAAAGAAGGATTTGAAGTATTGTTTTCAAAGCAACCTCCTGGTAAAAACAATGGTATTTTTTTCACCATAGATTTAACCAGAATTATAAAACCAGGGCCACAAGTAAATCAATATATCCTTACTATGCCTTATTATATGAAGGTAATTTATAACCGTGAACTTGAGGAGTATAATTACCTGAAATGGTACAAAAAAAGTAATCCCTGGCTACGTGGTCCTTTCAAACCTCGCAATCAATCTTCCTGGATGTATTTGAAAACGAGCACTTTGACATTTGATCGCCAAGGTAATATATTAGATAGTAGCCAAGGTGTAATTCGTTATGGCTATTGGGCCTGGGAGCGTGTAGGCGAAATGATCCCCTCTAATAACCCCAAGGAGGAGCCGCAAAGTGCTAATAGACCTCGAAAACGATAAAATTCGCAAAGTTTTACGATACAATTGGCGCTGACTTCTAGCAGTAACAAAAAATCTTACTAAATTTGTTATCCATTCATTTTTTGGTGTGGCTTGTAGGCGATGCTTTACCCACAAGATTCATAATTATTTCTCAAAATATTAAATATCAATCATTTATGGCTGGACATAGTAAATGGGCAAACATAAAACACCGTAAAGGTGCACAGGATAAGAAAAGAGGAAAAATCTTTACAAAACTAATTAAAGAGATTACAGTAGCCGCAAAAATAGGTAGCCCTGATCCAGATTCCAACCCTCGTTTACGTTTGGCAATCCAAAATGCCAAAGGAGTAAATATGCCTAAGGATAATATAGAACGTGCGATCAAAAAAGCTACTGGTGCTGACGGTACTGAATATACAGAAGTAACCTACGAGGGTTATGCTCCTAATGGAGTAGCTGTATTTGTAGAGTGCACCACCGACAACTTAAATAGAACGGTATCAAGTGTACGTAGTACCTTTAATAAGTACGGAGGTAACCTTGCTACTAATGGTTCTGTAGAATTTTTGTTTAATCGCAAAGGTATATTCCAAATAGCTCGCCCTGAGGGGATTGATGAAGATGAATTTGAGCTTGAATTAGCAGACGGAGGAGCAGAGGAGGTTGAGTTTAGTGAAGATTACATTATTATAACCTGTGAAATGGAGGATTTTGGTAATGTGCAAAAAAAGCTTGACGAGATGAAGATAGAGGCTGAAAATGCAGGCTTAGAACGTATACCTACTACTTCGGTGTCATTGAGCGATGATGACTTACAACAATCTATGAAAGTGATTGATAAACTAGAAGATGATGATGATGTACAAAAAGTTTATCATAACATCGAAATTAGCGAAGAACAAATGCAACTGCTGGGCTAAAGCTTACGTTACTCTTCGTAACAAAGTTTAGCTTTCGAAATGCATAAAATCATTCATAAATCATATTTAATAAAAGCCTCTGCTTTTTTGCGAGGCTTTTGTCATTATGAAACAAAATATTTATAGTTTTATGCCTGAGGGGAACGTCCAATAATCAAATTATTTCTTGGAAGCCCCCCCTTACCTTGTACTTGTTTTATCGGTCTCAAATAAACTATTTTACCCAGTGAAATTTCTTATTTTTAGTAAAAAAAATTCTGCTGTATGGAGCATAGGTTTTTTATTAACTTTAGCTTCTTGTACGTTCAATAATGATGTAAATGTAGACTGGCAACCTCGTATTGTAGCTCCATTAGTCAATGGCGAATTAGGCGTATTTCAACAGCCTGACATTCAGGATATTTCGGATGTATTTACAATTTCAGCCAGTGATGTATTTGGTACCCAGCGTGGTACAGTCCCTTCTTTGCCAGCACTAGGTGCTTTTAATTATGTATTGAACCCTACTAAGATATCAAATAATGACATCATAGATGAAATTGGTGTATCTAACGTAAGAATCACTATTAACCTACGCAACAATATGCCTGTTACAATGGCTTCTGGAGCAGTGGTAGCACTTACAAATTCTGGTGAAACAACACCATTTGTACAACAAACTATAGATCGTACAGTAGCTCCTGGCGAAAGTATTGCAGTAAATATAGAGCAGAGTACCGCAGTTATAAAAAACACTTTTATTGCATCCTTGTCCAACCTTAATACGCTGGCTTCCACTTCATCCGTAACCATTACAGATAACTCACAAATTGAATTGAGACTTCAGTTTGATCCTCCTACTGTGGATTACATACAATTTGTCGCTGGTACAACCAATACATTTGAAACTACTGTAGATTTTGACTCTGGATTAGATCAAAACACTGACGAAGTATCGGGTAATCTGGTTGTGGGCTTGGAAAACCAAGTACCTATTGACTTCTTGATGGCCATTAACTTGTTGGATGCATCAGACAATATTATCAGTACTATTTTTAACCCTACGCTCAATCTTACAGCCAACCAAAATGCTACTGAAACGCTCAACTCTCAAACCATCATAAATAGCTTAAAAAATGCGAAGAAACTGCAGATAGTTGCTACATTTAGCCCTACTGTACAAAATAGAAGAATTGACAATACCGCTAAACTAAAATACAATTTAGTAGCTGATTTGAAATTAAAGATCAAGGGAAACTAACTTACATTTAAAGAAATTAGAAATATTGCATTTAACGAATTTTATGATGCGGCAATTATTACAATTTTCAATATTTACTGGAATCTTATGCCTAAGTCTGACACTTACAAGTCTAGCTCAAAACAATCCAGCAGTACTTTATGGTAGTCATTATCATCGCGAGGCAGCTCGTTTAAACCCTGCCAAATTAGGTGATACTTATACTAACTTTGATATCACGGGAATACCTATGCCATTGCCCACATTTAACTTGTACACCTGGGCTGGTAACAACCGTTTAAACGCCAAAGATTTTCAAAAATACTTTATAGATGGAGGTAATACTATCGACAGTTTGACCATCGAAGAGTTTATTGGAAGGTTTAAAAAGAAAAACATTATTGGGGCAGGTTTACAAGCCCAGGTTTTTGGCTTTTCGTTCAAAATCAATAGAAAAACCGAAGTAATGGATATGAATAACCCTGATTTGGCTGATATTCCAGTCATTAAAAGGGATGAAATTGTCACCATTTCTTTTGATATATTAGAGCGAGCTGCCATTAGTACTCGTATTCCTAAAGAATTGGCGGCTTTTGTATGGCGGGGTAATGGTAGCCCTGAGTTTTTAGGCAGAGAAGTAGATTTGGGTAATTTGGCAACCAATGGTTATTGGCTAAGAGAGTTTGCCTTAGGCGCAGCAATGCCAGTTTATCAAGGGTTAGATGTAAAAGTAAGGGCGGGTGTACGTTTGAAGTACTTGCAAGGCATTGCAGCCATACGTTCTAAACGAGCCAAGTTTACAGTACAGACTCAAGACCCTACTCAAGGAGGAAACATTAATATCAATGCCGATTACCTAGTAAATATTAGTACCCCACTACAAGTAGACACTGCTGGTAATTTTATAGAATTGACTGATCCTTCGGCAAGTACGTTTTTACAGGCTCAAGGAAGCGGATTTGGTATTGACTTGGGGACTACTGTAACTATTCAAGATCGTTTTGTGGGTACTTTTTCTTTGCTAGATGTAGGAGCTGTGGGCTTTAGAAAAAATGTAGTAAACTATAGCTTAAACGCTAGTGAACAGTTTAGCGGAGTAACCATTCCAGGGGATTTTTCAGACGCCAACTTTGAGGGAGCCAACGGTATTATTGATAGTCTTACGAATAACTTCGAACCTCAAAATAGTTTTAACCGCTTCTCTATCCCATTACCTACCCGTTTGATGCTACAAGCTGAGTATAAGGTGCCTCGCATAGACAAAAAAGGACGTAAGTTTGACAAACACCATTTTTATTTGACTTACATCCAAGGTTTTGGCGAATATGGAATTTCTACTGCACGTCCAAGTTTTACTGCTGCTTATAGTCACAACCTTGGACAACAAATGAATTTCGGTTTTTCGGCTACTAGTGGTGGTTATTCTGGCTTTGGACTAGGCTCATTTGTATCGTTCAAAATTGGATACTATCGTTTGGGTCTAGGTACTAATAACCTCACTGCGTTACTCTTACGCTCGGGTGGTACTGGTTTCGACTTTTCGTTTAACCTTACTACAGCCTTTAGATAATAAGATATCGCCTGCCTTATCACTAGCTTTTTTTGTTGAAAATTACTCAAAATAATAAAGATTGTACTTAACACACCCAACAGGTTTTAAAACTTGTTGGGTGTAAATATTTAAAACCTTGCAAAAACAAATTTACGCCGCTTACGACGAAGAAGGATTGTACATATACCAAGCGTTTAAACCCAAAACCGTGGCCAATGCAGTAGCTAAGGGCACTTTTGGGGCAGGCTTTAACACCAATCGTCTTACCTGGATTAAGCCATCGTTTGCCTGGGTTTTGCAACGAACCCAATACGCTACCAAATACAGGATGAATGCCATTGCTCGCATTAAACTCTCTCATGAGGGTTGGTTACATATTTTGGCACAATCGGTTCCTACCCAATTTGATGCAAATCGCTATGAAAACGAAGAGGTTTGGCAGCAAGCGCTAGAAACAGCTACTGTCATTCATCAATGGGATCCTGAGCGCAGCCTGACAGGTAAAAAACTTGATAGAGCGGCTATTCAAGTAGGTATGCGTAACGAGGAGTTATCTTTAAAATATGTCAATGAATGGATTTTAGGCATTGAGGATGTCACTGATTTGGCTCATCAAATTGGCGCAGTAGCACGTGATCATCATCCAGTATTGCCTGAGGTGCCTGAGGAAAAAGTGTATCCAATTTCTGAAAAATTACAACAATTATTAGGGTCTGATTAATTACTCCACGCTTTTGTGTATTTTGTATTGGAAATAAACACTTACAACTATGAGGTTGACTATACACTTTATGATAATACTATGGCTAGTTGGCTGGTCTACATCTCATACCAAAGCCCAAAACAATACCGTAAAAGGCAACAATCAATTTGCGGTCGAGTTATTTAAAAAACTTACCAAAGAGAAGTCTACCAATTTTTTCATGTCTCCTTATAGTATTTCGTCGGCATTGGCTATGGTATATGCAGGAGCTGATGGTAATACCGCTGAGGAAATGACAAAAGTATTGCATTTTGTCCCCAAGACAGTTCATCAAGATTTTAAAAAGTTGACTACTAGTTTTGACGCATTGAACAAATTGGGAGTAAAACTCAAGGTAGCCAATGCCTTGTGGGTAGCTAAGAATACCAAGCTTTTGTCTGATTATACTCAAAAGATGAATAAGTATTATCAGGCTAAAGCTACCAACCTGGACTTTGCAAAACAAGCCGAACAATCCAGAATGATCATTAATCAATGGGTAGAGGATAAAACTAATCATAAGATCAAACACTTACTCCCGAAAGGATTTATTGATGGCAATACTAGTTTGGTACTCACCAATGCTGTTTATCTTAAAGCAGAATGGATGCATAAATTCAATAAAAAGGAAACAAAGGAAATGACTTTTTATGCTCGTGAGCAGCAGTTTCCAAACATTCCATTTATGCATTTGGAGCAAACGTTTCACTATTTCGAAACTCAACAAATGCAGATAATAGATATTCCTTATAAGAACTATAAAATGAGCATGCTGATTTTGCTACCCAAGGACAAAAATCATCTGCCAGAGGTTATTCGCTGGTTTGATGCCGAAACCATCAATGGTTTGGAATATGAAATGACACCAGCCAAGGTGAAATTGGCATTACCTCGCTTTAAAATGACCATTAGAACTTCTCTTAAAAAACCATTAAAGCAACTGGGACTACAGTCAATATTTCAACAGGCTGATTTTAACAAGATGAGCAACAGTCCAGTAGGAGATTTATCTGAAGTAATCCACAAAGCTTTTATAGATGTAAACGAAACAGGAACTGAGGCTGCAGCGGCTACTGCTGGTTCTATCACTCGGAGCGGCGAAACTCCCAAAATATTTAAAGCAGATCATCCTTTTTTGTTTGTCATAAGAGATGTAGACAGTGGAAGTATATTATTCATAGGAAAACTAGAGAGTCCTATCACCAAGAAATAAGATAATCAACTCCTCTCCTACTCTCTTTTTTCGTTTGGCCTGTCTTGTTTTCAAAAGACTTAAAAGAGACTTACAAACGAAACCTATTGAGATGGAATCACTTACTAAAATATTCACTACACTTTTATTCTTCATTTGGGTTAATGCTTCACAAGCCCAAATCTCAGCCAACAATAGCACCGTAAAAGGCAACAATCAGTTTGCGATTGAGCTTTATAAACAACTTACTCAAGGAAAACAGACCAATCTTTTTGTCTCTCCTTATAGCATTTCATCAGCTTTAGCAATGACTTACGCTGGTGCGAAGAAAACTACAGCTACCGAAATGGCTCAAGTACTCCATTTTGCACCCGATAATTTGCATAAGGATTACAAAACTTTGGCAGATCATTTTAAAAATATTAATAGAAAAGGCTTAGAACTCAAGATAGCCAATGCTTTGTGGGGAGAAAAAACGCAACGATTCTTGCCCACTTACTTAAGTCTTAACCAAAAATATTATCAGTCAAAACTTGAGAATCTTGATTTTAAAAAACAACCAGAACAATCAAGACTTATTATTAATAAATGGGTAGAAGGTAAAACTAACAACAAAATTAAAAATCTGATTCCTAAAGGATTGATTGACCAAAGAACTCGGTTAGTGCTTACTAATGCAATTTATTTTAAAGGAGATTGGCAATATATCTTTAAGAAAAGTCAAACTAGAAGAATGCCTTTTATTGCCAAAAATCAGCGATTTCCAGGCATCAAGTTTATGGGTATGCAGCGTAGATTCCGTTATACAGCAAATCAACAGTTGCAGGCAATAGAAATTCCTTACAAGGATCATAAGATGAGCCTTATGATTTTATTACCCAAAGGCAAAGATGGCCTTTCTGCATTGGAAAAGCAGTTTGACGCTGCCACATATCAAAAATTGATTGACCAAATGCGTTATACTAAAGTGAAACTCTCATTGCCTAAATTTAAAATGACTGTCAGCACCAAACTCAAGGAAACATTGCAACAATTGGGAATGAAAACAGCTTTTAATAATCAGGCTGATTTTACGGGTATGACGGGCACATCAGATTTAAAGATTTCGGAAGTAGTACATAAAGCTTTTGTAGAAGTAAACGAAAAAGGAACTGAAGCCGCAGCTGCCACGGCAGTAATTATGAGAGCCAAAAAGGCTTCTGTGAAGCATCCTACTCCACCTGTAATATTCAAAGCAGACCATCCTTTCATGTTTATTATTAAGGACAACAAAACCAATAGTATACTATTCATTGGTAAGCTCGAGAACCCTAAAGCTACCAGCTAATTCTTTATAAATCTGTTCATCATTACTTTATTTTAGCCTATAAAAGACAATTCTATAATGAAATCAATCACCAAAACATTTGCTGTACTTTTGCTCATTACTTGGCTGACAGTTCCACTAAAAGCCCAGAACTTAGCTAATAATATTACAGTAAAAGGCAACAATCGGTTTGCGATTGAGCTATATAAACAACTTACTCAAGGAAAACAGAGCAATCTTTTTGTCTCTCCTTATAGTATTTCTTCGGCTTTGGCAATGACTTACGCTGGCGCAAAGCAAACTACAGCTACCGAAATGGCTCAAGTACTCCATTTTGCACCCGATAACTTGCATAAGGATTACAAAACGTTGTCAGATCATTTCAAAAACCTCAATACAAAAGGGTTGGAACTTAAAATTGCCAATGCTTTATGGGGAGAAAAAACACAACTATTTCTACCTGATTATTTAAGTCTTAATCAAAAATATTATCAGTCGAAGCTTGAGAATCTTGATTTTAAAAAACAACCAGAACAATCTCGATTGATTATTAATAAATGGGTAGAAAGTAAAACTAACAACAAAATTAAAAATTTGATTCCTAAAGAATTGATTAACCATAGAACTCGGTTGGTACTTACTAATGCCATTTATTTTAAGGGGAATTGGGAGTACAAATTCCTGAAAAGGAACACAAAAAAAATGCTTTTTGTTGCCAACAATCAGCGTTTTCCAGGCATCAAGTTTATGGGTATGCAGCGTAGATTTCGCTATACAGAAAACGCACAACTTCAAGCTATAGAGATTCCTTACAAGGATCACAAAATGAGTATGATGATTTTATTACCCAAAGATAAAAATGGGCTTAATACGCTGGAAAAGCAGTTGAATCTTGCTATGTATCAAAAGTTGATGGCTCAAATGTTTTATACTAAGGTGAAGCTTTCGTTGCCTAAGTTTAAGATGACGGTCAAAACTAACCTCAAAAAAACATTGAAACAATTGGGTATGAGAAAGGCCTTTAGCAAGCAAGCGAATTTTTCAGGCATGACTAAACATCCAATTTTAAAAATTTCGGAGGTGGTACACAAAGCTTTCGTGGAAGTAAATGAAAAAGGCACAGAAGCAGCCGCAGCTACTGCCGTAATTATGGGCAAAGAATCGGTGACCTCAACTAAACGCCCAATACTACCTAAGATATTCAAGGCAGATCATCCTTTTATGTTTATTATCAAAGATAACAAAACCAATAGTATACTATTCATTGGCAAACTGAACAAGCCTATGATTACTAGCTAATACGTAGCAAAAAGAATATATCACATTTATTTATAAACAGTAAGTCATGACAATGAAATCACTTTATAAAATATTCACAACACTTTTAGTAATTACTTGGTTTACGGCGCTAACACAAGCCCAGGTATCGCCAAACAACGCTACGGTAAAAGGCAATAATCAGTTTGCGATTGAGCTTTATAAACAACTCACTAAGGGGCAAAACACCAACTTCTTTGCTTCTCCTTACAGTATATCTTCAGCTTTGGCAATGACCTACGCTGGCGCTCAAAATACGACAGCTACTGAAATGGCAAAGGTACTACGTTTTACCCCTGATAATTTGCACCAAGACTACAAAATGTTATCAGATCATTTCAAAAGCATCAATCGTAAAGGTTTAGAACTCAAGATAGCCAATGCCTTATGGGGAGAAAAAAGTTACCCATTTTTACCTGATTACTTAAGCCTCAATCAAAAATATTATCAGGCAAAAATAGAGAGCCTTAACTTCAAGCAATACCCTGAAAGATCCAGGCTCATCATTAATAAATGGGTGGAAAACAAAACTAAAAATAAAATCAAGAATTTGATCCCGAAGGGGTTAGTCGATAAAAAGACCCGTTTGGTACTTACCAATGCTATCTATTTTAAAGGAGATTGGGAATATGAATTTCTGAAAAGAAACACAAAGAAAATGGCCTTTATTGCCGGGAAGCAGCGTTTTCCTGCAATAAAGTTTATGTATATGCAACGCAAGTTTCGCTATACTGAGAATAAACAGCTACAGGCTATTGAGATTCCTTACAAGGGTCGTAAAATGAGTTTGTTGATTTTGTTACCCAAAGATAAAAACGGGCTTGCCAGACTTGAGCAAAAGCTCAATGCAAAGGAGTACCAGGATTTGATAGAAAGAATGTATCGTACTAAAGTACAACTTACCTTACCTCGATTCAAGATGACAATTAATACCCGACTTTCCTCTACATTGAAACAATTGGGTATGAAACAAGCATTTAGTAACCAGGCAAATTTTTCGAAGATGGCTAAAAATGCGCAATTAAAAATATCGGAAATAGTACACAAAGCTTTTGTAGAAGTAAATGAGCAAGGAACAGAAGCCGCTGCTGCCACTGCGGTGATTATAGCACCTTCGGGTTCTGCACCAGGACGAACTTATCCGCCTAAAATCTTTAAAGCAGACCACCCTTTTATGTTTATTATTAAAGATAATAAAACCAATAGTATCCTTTTCATTGGAAAACTCGAGAATCCTAAACAAGCTAGTTAAAAACATTCACTGCTATTGCCTTTCAACAATAGCAGTGAATAATAGTCCTAAAGCTAATTACCGGGTACTTTTAGGAGTTTGTTTAGATCAAGTATCAGTGCCCTAATAGCCTGTTCAAACTCTAGGGTTGCGGGCTTGGGCTGGTAGTTATTATCCCAATGTAAATTGTATTCAACTCGTTCTTTTCGTAAAAGTTGAATCTTTTTTGAAGAGCTCCCTGGTTTTCTTTCATGATGTGTACCAGGTGACTCGATTTTTTGGGCTATAACTTTAATTCTTGCAAACTGCCCTTTTTCCAACTTATAGACTTTGTTGACTATACTTTTTCCGTAAGCTGTTACTACTAAGGTGCACTGTTTTGGCATAATTGTAATAGTAAAGCTACGATTAAACGTTACATCGACGGTGCTGTCTTGATATTCAAAAACGATTTTATCAAACTCGGGCACTTGGTAAGGCTTACAGGCAATTATGCCAAACGAAAGCCCACCATATACAAATAAAAATCTAATGATAGACTTCATAATTCCCTCATACTCAACCTTGGTTGAGTCATTCTTTAACGATTTTCGACAACAATATTTTTTTTCCCTGAAGTTTAGGCTTTATTTCCAATATCTTTTTACCTTTCTGATAATGGAATCCCATCACTTTTTTATTCACTAAAAATATTAAAGAATTTAAAGGGCGGTCAAACTTTTTGGTATCTCCAATATCGATAGACACCGTACTTTTACCAATTTTAAGTACAATCGCACGATCCAAGTCGTTTTTGAGATAAAACGATACGCTTTCGCTTTGGTCTGCGGATTTGGGCTGGGCATAATTATACAACGGTGAGAGCAAACACCACGTAAGGATTACTCCCGCCAAGATAGATTTATATCCCTCAATCTTGTAAACTAACATAAATAAGCGGGTTTTTACGGTATAGATTAAAACAGAAAGCCTAAAAGAGTTATATGACAGCATAATCATACAACACTTTCGTGCTGGTTATGTAATGCCTTTGATTAAGCATTAACAAGTTTTTAATAAGCATAGTACATACCCAATAAGGGTATCATAATTCGTATTTTATTTTTAAGTAAAAATAAGTGATTTTAAGGCACCAAGAAGCGCTCATTTCATAAACGGGGAACATGTGTTTATGAATGGTGGATATGAGTTTATAAAAAAATGAGCGCCCATTGCCAAGTAAATCTCCAACAAGACTGATTATCAGTTTATTAACATTTTATTAGGAGAATTTACTTCTTCTTTATCGGGGAGTGGAGTATACTTTCAGGAATGCTTCTTTACGTTCGCGAGCCAAACTTACCGTATCACCATTATCCATAATAATGTATCCTCCATCCTGTTTCACATATTGCTTTACTCGATTGAGATTTATGAGGTAAGAACGGTGTGTACGGAAAAAGCCTGGATGATCCAATACCTTCTCAAAACTTTTGATTTTTTTAGATACTAATACTTTACGTCCCCCTTCAAGGAAAATCTGCGTATAAGCGCCTTCTGCATTTAGGTAAACAATCTCATCTACCTCTACAAACAACAATCCTTCGGAAACAGGCAAGGCGATGCGTGTAATATGTTCCTGACTCAGGTTATTCTTTAAGGTATTAATTCTTTCATTGATTTGGGGAGGTTTTAATTGGCCCTGTACTTTCTCTACGGCTTTAATCAAAAGTTCGATTTGAATGGGCTTGAGTAAATAATCAATGGCTGAAACCTGAAATGCCTGAATAGCATATTCGCGATAAGCTGTCGTAAAAATGATCTCGAAATTAATCTGGTCGAAAAAATCTAATAGCTGAAAACCAGTATAACCAGGCATCTCGATATCTAAAAACACCAAATTGGGCTGATGTTTATGAATTGCCTTTACCGCATTAGGTACATCGTCAGCATCGGCTACCACCTCTACCTGAGGACAATATTCTTTCAGTAGTTCGTGCAAAATACGGCGAGCTTTGGCTTCGTCGTCAATAATAAGGGCCTTTAACATTGAATAGTCAATTTGTGTAATTAGCAACAGTTTTAATTATAAGAGCTTTCTATTGGAATTTTCAGGTGTACTTTGGTACCTAAAGCCTCACCTCTGGTATTTTCCAAATCATCTACACTTATCAGAATAAAGTTCTTACGACCATAATTAAGCAATTCTAATCTTTTTTGAGTAGCACTCATTGCAAAGGATTTATGTCGAGTTTTGCGTTGAGCTTTCAACTCCCAGGATTTTTTGCGTCCTATACCATTATCCTCCACCTCACAACATAGCATTTCCTGATCTGGAGACAAGAAAAAACGTATCCACAATCTACGATCCTGCTTTTTGTGCAACAAACCATGTTTCACTGCATTTTCTACATAGGGTTGGATAAGCATAGAGGGTATCAACACTTCTTCTGGATCAACATCCCGAGCCACCTCAAGAGAATAATGAAAAGTATCTTCAAAACGAATCGCTTCCAACTCAAGGTATAACCTCAATACTTTTAATTCTTCAGACAAGCTCACCTGTTTTTCATTGGACATATCCAGCGTAAGGCGCATAAGATCGGCAAACTTACCCAAAAAAGAGTTTGCGAGGCGTTTTTCGTTCAAAAGAATGAATTCCTGGATAGAATTGAGTGCATTGAAAATAAAATGAGGGTTCATCTGCACCTTCAGAGCAGACAATTGGGAACTACGCAGGTCTTGCTTTATATCGCTCTCCCTTCTTAAATGTCTAATTCTCAACAGAAAAAAAGCACTAATAATACTTACCCCTATCAAAACAACCAAAGTAATAAACCACCAGGTTTGGGTGTAATGTCTACTGATTTTGATTTTAATAAAATCAAACCCTACACTCTCTACATTATCTTCGTTTACGGCTTTTACTTCAAACTCATATTCTCCTGGTTGTAGCGAAGGGTAACGAACAAAGCTATTGACACTGTTGATGTAAGTCCAACTACTATCCAGGCCTAACATTCGATATTTATACTTAAACCTGCCACGGCTTCGATAGGCCAGACCTTTAAACGATATCTTCAAGTTGTTTTGATCATGCGACAATGCATACTCTTTGTTTTCATTCAAAAGTGTTGGTTTATCCCAAATGGCCAATCCTGTAATATAAATTGGAGGAAATGCTTCGTTTTCTCTTAACTCGTTTTTGTTAAACGTCAACAACCCCTTGGTAGTAGCTACCCAGATTTGGTCACCTTGCACTAGTAAGTCTCTTATTTCGTTAGTTACCAGTCCATCTTGACGGTTAAATAACTGAAAAGTAGTGTTTTCAGGGTCAATCAATTGTATTCCACGGTCAGTTCCTAACCAAACTTTTTTTCCATCAGGTCTTACCACTCTACAAAAATTACTCACTAATCCATTCCCTGTATTAAAATGATATAAAATGGTAGTATCTCTAATGCCATATAGGCCGTGTTCCATTGTGCCAACCCATACCACTCCATCAGAACTCTGATTAATACTAAGTGCAAATATTCCATGCTTATTTTGCTTATCTGTCAGTTCACGAGCAATTCCATCTTCATTGTAATAGAATAGTCCATCAAAGTACCCAGTCCAAATCCGATTATTTACCGTGTCCCCCCAGGTAGTTCGAGATCTGCCACCTCTCAATCTTAGTCCCCCTATAGGGTATTTACTCTCAATCTTTTCATCCCGGTATCTTACATAAGAAGAAACAGCAAAATGATTTTTCTTTCTAAACTTATCAGTCAAAGGAGGTTTTTCATTAGGTCTGGGATTGAGCCTGATTATATGACACCCGTTAGAAGATGATGTAATTATATGATCCTTCCCAAAAAACGTGAAGTTTTTAGGTGCACTTCCCGCAATTCCTCCATCTAAACTGATGGGCATTGTCGAGCTAGAGAGATCAGATCTATCTGTATAAAAATTCCACCGAGTACGTTGATTTTTTTTGAAAATTTTAAACCCATAAGCACTCACATATACTTGCTTACGATATTTATCATATAACAACCCTTCAACTTCTTTTTTCTCTTCTACATCATATTGAAAAACTAATCCTTGACTTTGATTAAATACTGAAACCTTTCCATTATTCCCTCCCAATAATATATTTCCTTCTTCGTCACTGGTCAAACAATTGATTCTGTCATCTTGCAAGGGTGAATTTCGACTATTGTAATACAACACATCCTTAGAAGGCATAAAGTATACCCCGCTTCTTAAGGTTGTAATCCAATAATTGCCTTCTGTATCTTGAATAATTCGTGAGATGGCTTTTCCAGGTAATATGTGTAGGCCCCCTTTATAGGGTTTTCGTTGAGTATTATAACAGTAGGCTCCATCAAACCCCGCAATCCAATAATTTCCTTCCTGATCTCGAGTAAAGTCAGTTAAAACCAAATCTTGTAATACTGTATCTTGATCCTTAAAAACTCGTACAAACTTATCACCTTGCAACTGGTACAAGTCGTTTCCTTTTTTACCTGTTGTCCAAAGGCTTCTAAAAAAGAAAATATTATCCAATCCCATAGGAAATTTCCTACTTAGCTGTAGCTGTTTTTGGGCCTTTCCTTGACTGTTATGTTTCCATAAAGTTCTATCAGCATCTACATACCAAATGTTCTTTTTATCATCTTGCACCATCCCCCATATAGCACCTCTCATGCTTGTATTAGGATTAGCATTTTTCCATTTTCGCGTCGTAAGATTACAGGAAAAAACCCCGTTAGGGTTCAAGATATATAGTTCATTTGAGCTTTTTTTCACTATAAAAGCAAGTAAACGTCCTTTTTTTGCCTTCCCTTCAAGCACAAACTCTTTAACTTCGTCTTTATCCTTTTCTATATAAAAAATTTGCCTGGAAAAATTCATGAACCACATCCGTCCATCTTCATCCTCTGTAAGGTTAGACATTGCCTTGCTACGGGCTGTAGGAGTAGCATAACGCTTAAAAACGTTGCCATCATAACGACAAACCCCTAAATCTGTCGCAAACCAAATGTAACCATCAAGATCCTGATAAACATCATATACCTCCATACTGGGCAAACCATCTTCATCAGTGAGTTGCCACATGGGAGGTTGTTGGGCTTGTGCTACTTGTCCATCTAATATGAACCAAAGAAATGATAATATAAAAATGTAATAACGCAATTTACTTATCTTCATGTGGTGTGAAACGAAATTTAGGCAAACCAGCTAGCATGTCAAAATATCTGCGTTTCTATCTACAACATTGCCATCAAGTCAATCATTATATAATCAAACGTAATTCAAGCAACTAATACTTTTCCCCCCTCAATCAAAGTGCTTAATAGTATAACAAATCATACACTATGTCTAAAAATCTTCCAATTTGAGTAAGTCCCAACAAGAAATTTATAAATTGTTTCAATTTGGTAAAACCATCGTTGCATATAGCAAGTATAATGGTAAGTAGCATAATGTTTTTCGAAGAAAAAAGTGACTAATTTTCAATAACCAAATTGTAATAAAAAAGCCAACATGAAAAAGGAAAACCTGGAAGAAGATGGACGTTCACTATGGAACAACTTTACAGAAAATGATCCATCTGCTTTTTGGAATAACTATGAAACGCTATTGACGCAAGCTAAAAATGCTCAACAGTTTAGGCTACAGGCCATTGTAGACAAAGAAAATGAAGTAGATCTACAACCGTTGGTGGTTATGGACATTTCAAAAACTTCATTGTTAGCCAATGTATTGGCTGCCAAACCACTTGCAAAACGTTTTTTCCGACATAACTACTTAGCTTTATTGGTTCTTATAGGCATCTTTTCATTTTCGCTTTATATGTATTCTGAATATGCTCAAGGTGATGATTCCAAAAGAAAAGAACAATGGATTTATGCTTTATTGAATAAGAAAGAACGTCGTAATTTCGACTATTTAATGAATAAAGAAGAAAAGCTGCACGGCTTTACCAATAGAGGCAAAAAGCTGGATTACTTGATTTATAAATTCAACTTAATTGATTGGAGTAAGGCTCCTATCAATCTGAATGATACTACCCGCAAGATTTATCAGTTATTTGACCCAGGATACAAAGAGATTCATTATACCGAATATAAACCAGGGCGTTTTCGTAGAGTGGTAAAGGTTTTGGATAAGTATTTTATACAATACTCCACCAATGACCTGGAAGAAATTGAGCTGAAAGATTATAAAATCTATAGGGCTAATCTTTCATTGAGATATAAAGGCGAACTGGTAGAGCAGAATTCTTATATATATCGAAAAAATGTACTTAGAAAGGCCTTTTACGTCAAATTTGATGATGAAAGACTTAAGGAAGGAAAGTTAGAAAAAACGGTACCTTATTTACACTCTTTCAACGACGTTGGTGAAAGGCTGGAAATCAAGAGTAACACAATGATTGATATCTTCATCAAAACTGAGTTGATTGCTGATTATAAGTTTCGCCCCAACGCCGTAGATTTGAGCAAAAAAGGGCAAGAGGTCGACTTCCAGTTTTAATGTAGCAGAGGTTTTACATTGAATTGTAAACTTCAAAATCACCTTTTGGTGCTTGAACTCGTATATCTTATAAATACTTGTGATCAAACTATAAGAATATGAACAACTTAGAACAAAAGTCTCAAACACTTTGGGCAAAGTTTTCGCGCCAAAATCAAGATAGGTTTTGGCCCTATTATGAGGAGTTATTAGATAATGCCAAAGCTAGACAAGTTCGAGAAACTAAAATTCAGGTTTTTAACCCCTCCCCTCCTCCTCAAATATCTAATACACCTCCAACAACTATTTATTATAGCAGTAATGGACGAAAAAAACTTAATCCATTTCCATATTTGTTTTCGGGTCTAATCTTTTTGTTCTTCCTCGTACACATCCTTGATCAATCCGGCTCAAGCTTACATGAAAGCTCCGTAATTGTAGACCAGGATCACTTTCAGGAGATAGCCTTAAGAGATCGGGTAAAATGGCAAGAAGATTGGCTAAAAACCCAGCTTACATCCACTCAGTTAGACGATTATCGTCGGTTTATGCATCAAACTGAGTTGCCAAGAAGCAAAGCCATTCCAAAGTTTATAAAGCAAAATAACTTGGTAGACTGGAGTCAAAGTCCCATCAATATTCACTCAAAGATTGAAGACGACAAGGTATACTTACTATTTAAAGCAGGGGAAAAGAGTATTTTGTATGGAAAGTATAAAGGGAAATATCAACGAGTAACCAAAATAGGTGATAAATATGGTGTACTTGATGGTGAAGAAACTTATGAAAAATACGGTTACAATACTCCCCGCATACGCCCCCTTTCAAAAGTTTACCAAGCAAGTTTAGAGCTTGCGTTCAACCAACACAAGGTTGTGCATAAAAAAGATGGTTACTACATCGTAGATTCATTTACTCAAAAAGCCGAAAAAGTAGTAAAAGGAGGAGAACAAGCGTTTAGCATTAGATTAGTAATCAAGAAAATAAAAGGATAAACCAACTCTTCGTATACACCCACAAAAAAACCCGTCCATTACTGAACGGGTTTGTTTATATAAATATGAACTAAATTCTATTTATGCTTCTGGAGTAGATTCTTCTGGTTTTTTAACCGTAAGGGTCAACTCTTCGCCTTCACCTTTGTAGTGAGCCAAAATCGTATCGCCCTCGTTTACTCCTTTCAAGATTTCCTCTGCTACCGGATCTTCCAAATACTTTTGGATAGCTCTGGCCAATGGACGTGCTCCATATTGCGGATCATATCCTTTGTCAGATAAGAAATCTTTGGCCTCTTCGGTCAACTCAATGTTGTAACCCAAACCTTCTACTCTTGCGAATACATCTTTCAGCATTACATCAATAATAGAATGGATGTGCTCACGGTTGAGTGAGTTAAAGATGATCACATCGTCCAAACGGTTTAAGAATTCAGGCGAGAAGGCCTTTCTCAAAGCGTTTTGGATAGTACTCTTCATCAACTCTCCTTGTGATTGCTGACGTGCCTGAGTAGCAAAACCAACCCCAGCTCCAAAATCTTTCAAATCACGAACTCCAATATTTGAAGTCATAATAATAATGGTGTTTTTGAAGTCTACTCTACGACCCAATCCATCAGTCAAGATTCCATCATCCAATACTTGTAACAAGATATTGAATACATCAGGGTGTGCTTTCTCGATCTCATCAAGCAATACTACGCTGTAAGGCTTACGACGAACTTTTTCAGTCAACTGACCACCTTCCTCGTAACCTACGTAGCCTGGAGGCGCTCCTACTAAGCGAGATACCGAGAATTTCTCCATATACTCACTCATATCTATTCTGATCAACGAATCCTCTTTGTCAAACAAGTAAGTAGCCAATGCTTTGGCAAGCTCAGTTTTACCTACTCCTGTAGGTCCTAAGAAGATAAATGTTCCAATTGGTTTTTTAGGATCTTTCAAACCTACTCGTGTACGCTGAATTGCCTTCACCAATTTCACAATGGCTTCATCCTGACCAATTACTCGTTTCTTGAGCTCATCACCCATTTTCAGGATACGAGCACTTTCTTTTTGAGCAATACGTTTGGTTGGAATACCAGTCATCATACCCACTACTTCGGCTACGTTATCTTCGCTTACCTCATAGCGTTTTTTCTTGGTTTCTTCCTCCCAGTCAAGTTTGGCTTGATCAAGCTGAGCAATTAGGCGCTTTTCTTTATCGCGTAATTGAGCGGCTTCTTCGTATTGCTGACTTTTAACTACCTGATTTTTCTCCTTTTTGATATTCTCGATACGTTCCTCAAGTTGCAGGATTTCGTCAGGCACCTGAATATTACTAATATGTACTCTTGCACCAGCCTCATCTAACACATCGATCGCCTTATCTGGTAAGAAACGATCACTGATGTAACGATCTGATAGCTTTACACAAGCGGCAATAGCATCTTCGGTATAATATACGTGGTGGTGATCCTCGTATTTTTCTTTGATGTTGTTCAAAATCTCCAACGTTTCGTCAGGGCTGGTAGCTTCTACCATTACCATTTGGAAACGACGAGCCAAGGCACCATCTTTTTCGATGTATTGACGGTACTCATCTAAGGTAGTAGCACCAATACATTGAATATCGCCTCGAGCCAACGCAGGTTTAAACATGTTAGAAGCATCTAACGAACCAGAAGCTCCTCCTGCTCCTACAATCGTATGCAACTCATCAATAAACAAGATTACTTCAGGTGACTTTTCAAGCTCATTCATCACCGCCTTCATTCGCTCTTCAAACTGACCACGGTATTTGGTACCTGCTACCAGAGAAGCAAGATCAAGTGTAACTACTCGCTTACCAAACAAAACCCGAGATACCTTCTTCTGAACGATGCGCAAAGCTAAACCTTCGGCAATCGCTGTTTTACCTACTCCAGGCTCACCAATCAAGATTGGGTTGTTCTTCTTACGACGACTCAAAATCTGGGCAACACGTTCAATCTCTTTCTCTCTACCTACAATAGGATCAAGTTTGTTTTGCTCAGCTAGCTTGGTCAAATCACGACCAAAGTTATCCAATACTGGAGTTCTTGATTTTTCAGATGATTTCATAGACTCTTTACCTTGTCCCCCACCAAACATTCGAGAACTATCCTCGTCGCCATCATCGGCATCAGCAGCATCCATTGGGTGGTTAATACGATACTCTAGGTGTTCTCTCACTAATTCGTAATTGATATCAAATTTACTCAGGATTTGAGTAGCAATGTTATCCTCGTCTCTCAAAATAGAGAGTAGTAAATGTTCGGTGCCAATAAGTTGACTTTTAAATATTTTAGCTTCTAAATAAGTAATTTTCAGGACCTTTTCAGATTGTCGAGTAAGTGGAATATTGGCTAAATTTTTTACATTATTGGTGGCATTACCACGAGTAGCCTGTTCAACAGCTGCTCGAAGTTCATCTAATGAAATCCCCAACTTTTTTAATAAATTTATCGCAACTCCTTCTCCCTCTCTGATCATTCCCAAAAGCAAGTGTTCAGTGCCAATATAGTCATGTCCCAAACGCAGGGCTTCTTCCCGGCTTAGTGAGATGACTTCTTTAACTCTGTTAGAGAATTTTGCTTCCATAAATTCAGAGAATAATATTTTTAAATTTTTATTTTTTCTGACTACTACCGTTAGTAATCAATATTTTATGTTGTTGTACTGCTTCTTTTTCTTATAAATGTTAGATCATAGGAACAAGAAGTGTACTTCAATAAAAAAGATTTGTTCGAATAAGTTAAATTGTTGGTGTTGTAAAATAATTACCTACTCTTCTCAATGTTAACTAATCAATTATTCTGGTTTTTTGTTTCTTATTTCACATTTATTATTTGATTGTATTCAATTCTTACGTTTTTTCGGTGTTACTGGTTTTTATTTGTGTTTGGGTTGATTGTAAGTTCAGTGTTTGTTTTAGCACAAAACTGGCATTGGGTCCTTCACAAAAAAGTAAATCCAATACGCTGAGATTAGGCACAAACTGTTTGCCAAATACCTGAGCGTAATTAAATGTGTCATACTGTCCGTCAGGAGCAAACACTTTTTTAGGATGGATGACAGAACGTCCCTCTTGAAACCCCGTCAAGTCATTTAAATTTAGGTAATTATTAGATAATTCAAAATTTTGTGGGAGATTTAACAGTTTAAGACAGATTGTCAGCAACTCCACATTTAAATCCAATAAATACCGATGTTTTTTGTGTAAAACCTGGTGAAAATCATCCGCAAAATATTCATAAAAAGGTGCTTTGCCGTAGGCCGAACTGATAGATCTCCAGTGTTGTAATAGCCACTTTTGGTTGTAATCTATTTGCACATCTTTGTATAATTGTTTTCGGTTTCCCTTGATAACAGGTACTGTCAAACTCTCTACTTTGTTTGACAACAACACATAACACCGATTGCGATAACTTTGCTTTTCGTAATGTTCGTAAATGTCTATACAAATACGAGGAAATTTTATGAACTGTACAAAATAGGCAATACAAGGTAAATATTGCAAATCGAGCACTAGAGTATCTTCAGTTTTTTCCAGCATGTTTGTTTTTTAATTAAGGCATTGTCCAAAATTCGAAATAATTGAGAAAAATCTTGGCAATGTTTTGAGCATCGTCCAATCCTCGGTGATGTGTTCCATCTAGCTTTAAACCTTCTCGCTGAAGGGCTTTTTTCATCCCAATAGGGCGTCTTAGGTTTTTCAAGTCGGCATATTGATGTTTCAAGCTTATATGTGAAGCTAACCAAGCCGCATCTAACCCATGCAAAACACAATCGTTTTTGAACTGTACCCGATCATAATGCCCCCATGAACATAGTACGTAATCTTCTTCGGTTGATCCACAATTTGTTATCCAGTTTTGAAATTCCTGAAGTGCTTGTGGAAAATTCGAGGCCTTGTCTACCATTTCCTGGGTGATGGAAGTAAGCTGAATACAAAAATCTGACAACACAGGGTGAAGCAATGGTTTCACGAATATATCGAACTCATCAATCCACTCTCCCTCATCATTGATTGCTACTGCACCAATTTCAATAATTTCATTGGGGCGATTTTCTCGTTTTTCCCAGCAGGTAGCTTCCAGATCAACAATAATGTATACCATTTAAAAAATCAATAAGTCTGAAATATACCAAAAAAATCCGTGGCGTTTTAGAAGCTGTTTGAATATGTGTAGTTTTGAGGTTTCCATTGTTTCATTACTATATTATTAAATGGTTGCGCAAAGCGATTTTTGCTTTTGAAGTAAGTTCACGTTGAAAATACTACCATCATCGCAATTTATGCTTTCATTGGTTGCTTGATGAGTTCTATCGATACATATGGTGTTTAAAGCTTCTAACTTTCTTAAAAAGACTTTAAACAAAAATTGGTTTCAAAGAGACCTTACTCGGCTTTTGCGTTTAGTCTGACAGCAATGATGAAAAGTCTGCAGACCATTTAGAATTAATCGTTTACAATTAATAATTACTCATGTTGTTGATTAGGTTTATTGCAATCCTCCCCTTTTGGTGGATGTATAGATGGGCAGATTTTTTAGGGTGGCTGGCATTTCGGGTCATTGGTTATCGTAAAGCCGTGGTTATTGATAATATTCAAAAGTCCTTTCCTGAAAAATCTGAAAAAGAAGTTAAACGAATCGCAAGACAGTTTTATCGCAACCTGGGAGATATTATTGTAGAAAGCCTCAAAATACTAGGCCTAAGCGAAAAACAACTACAAAAGCGAGTGACTTATAAAAACTACGATATTCTGGAAAGTCGCCTCAAAGAAGGTAAATCTGTCATTGTCATGACTCCTCACAGTGGTAACTGGGAATGGCTACTGCTGGCTTGTTCTTACCTTTTGGTAAAATCAGGTTTTGGTGTAGATGCAGTGTATAAGCCCCTAAGCAGTCAGTTTTTTGACAAGTTGATGATCAAGATTAGAAGTAAATTTGGCGCCGATCCAACCCCAATGAATCAAGTGCTTAGAAATGTAATTACGCGCAAAAAAAGTGGCGAAGTACGGGTAATTGCTATGGTAGCTGATCAGCGTCCTTTGCCCAATGAATCTAATTATTGGACCACATTTTTACATCAAGACACGCCATTTTTTATTGGTTCAGAGCGTATTGCACGTAAGGTGCATTTTCCAGTGGTGTATACAAGCATTTGTCGCGTTCGTCGTGGGCATTATGAAGTAAATTTTCAAGAAATTGCAGATCCTCCTTATAGCAAGCCTGCTTCGCCCGAAGAGCATCCAATTATTGAAAAATTTGCCCAATTGATAGAAAAAGATATTCAAACCCATCCTGATCAATGGTTATGGTCTCATAAAAGGTGGAAACATAAAAGGTCTTAAATTAAATCGCCACCAAATCTTCACTTGGTGGCGGTTTTACCTCTATACTAGAAACCTAACTTGCATTTTTTAATTGCACACGATTTTCAAAGGCCTCTTTCATATCTTCATAACCTTGTTGTACTCTAAAATCCATGGCTTCTGGAGTAAAATCATCGGTTCCTTCTACCCCTTCGGCCACATACTGCAAAAGAATAGGTGTATTGATTTTTTTCTCGTTGAGCAATTGTTGATATACTTTGCTTTGGCGCACCTTGCTATTTTTATCCAAGGCTTGGTCTACTTCACGAATCAAATCCACGTATTCGTTCATTTTCTCAAAAAGCTGCTTATCCAAATCAAATTTGCTTTCAAAAATGATTTCCTTGATACGCTCAGTTATTTGAGGGATGTTGGTAGGCACTGCCGAGTTTTTTCTAAACAAACTAATCACAATTACCTCACGTTCAGTTATTTGAAAAGGAAACTCTTCCTCCAGTGCTCTCAAATGGTTAATCGCAGGACGCAAAGGCATATTGGCATATAAACCACCATCCCAATAATACCCATCGTTTACTTTTACTGCTGGAAAGTTTGGCGGAATACTAATGCTTGCAATCAGTTTTGGGATACTCAAGCCGTCTTTGTCGTGGTTTGAGAAACGTTCCAATTGGCCAGTTTCTACATTTACTACTTCTATTACCAATTTAGTAGGATGAGCATTCAAGCGCTCAAAATCTATTAGATTCTCTAATAATTTTTGAAATGGGGTAATGTCATATACGCTATCTGCTGTCAATGGCGAAAACATCAAATTAGGATTGATGTAGTACATATTAGGGTTGCCAAATTTGGCGGCTTTGGCTTGCCAACCTTGAGGTATCAAGGGAAAAGCAGGTATTTTAATAGCATTCCAGAGCTTTTCTAATGATTTTATAGGACCGTATTTTCCTCCTAACATTACTGCACCGTTGATGGCCCCAATAGACACTCCAGTAATAATACTGGGTGCAAAGTTTTGTTCTTGCTCATAGAGCCCTTTGATGGCTCCATATTGGTACGCACCCAGGGCACCTCCACCCTGAAGTACTAAAGCTGTTTTCTTCATCTTACTTTCGCTTGTTTATTAAGTTTGGATAACACTTAGGTAGCATTTATTGGCAGTTTGGATCACTATGCCTAACCTAACGGGAAATAAACTGACCACTGGTCAGTATTGTTTCAAAAAAAGGGTTGAAAGAATCGTTTTTAGATTTTTTCAACTTTCAAAATTATTTATTGTATCAAAAACAAGCAACTAGCAAGTAGAAATCCCCGAATTAAGAAGGTTTGATTCGGCTGCACAAGTCAAATATGGAGTATTTTTTAAGCTTTGGCCGAAAAAATCTATCACGACAAAATTCATGAGAAATTAGATTTTTTCGGCAGGCTATCTACTGAGTATCCAGGTTTGCTTCAAACCTGTGTAAATTGTGGTTAAAAAATTACGAGTGCATGAAAAGAAAGGCATTTCGAGTCATTCATTTTTACTCATAAACTTCTTTTATAAAAATTGCATAATATCTCCCGCACCTTGTCTTAGAATAGTGATATTATCATCGCTACAATCAACAATAGTAGAACCCACATTATTACCATAGCCTCCATCAACGATCATGTCTACCTTGTTTTTGTATTGCTCATAAATATCTTCTGGATCAGTAGAATATTTGATGATTTCGTCTTCGTCTAATACCGACGTAGTAATGATAGGATTGCCCAACTCTTTTACAATCATGCGAGCAATGTTATTATTTGGTATACGAATCCCCACATTTTTTTTATTAATGTTGAGAATTTTGGGCACTCTGCTACTACTCTCTAAGATAAAGGTATATGGGCCAGGCAGGGCTTTTTTCATCAACTTAAAAGTAGCATTTCCAATTTTGGCATATTCAGAAATATGACTCAGGTCGTTACATATAAAAGAAAGGTTTTTACGCTTTTTTGGGTTAATTTTTTTAATCTGGCAGATCTTCTCTACAGCTTTTTGGTTATGAATGTCACAGCCTAAACCATATACTGTGTCGGTGGGATAAATCACAGTACCACCATCTCGCAAACACTCCACTACTTGGTTTATTTTGCGCATTTCCGGGTTATCAGGGTGAGTTTTGAACAAAGTTGCTGTCATTGTCATTATTAGTTTTTGATGAATAAAGATAAATGGTCAGGATTCCATTAAGAATTCATTGAAAGAATTGAATCAGTGAATTTACGATGCTTAAGTATAAAAATATCCTTTTTTTTCAAGATGTAAAACTTTCATTGTTAAACATTTTAAGTGCGAAAGTGTAATACGAAAATAAAATTTGTAATTTTCGGAGCAGAATCAAGTACTTTACTTTTTTGAGATTATGAGTCGCAGAAGGAAAATTTTTATCATGATAATGGTGGCCATCTCTATGGTGACTGTAACAGTTACTTTTTATGGTTATCAGCTGATCAAAACTCCTAATTTTCAGGTAGATAAAAAAGATGCCTATTTATACATTCCACAAGGAGCCAACTTTAAAACAGTATTGGATTCTTTGAAAAAAAATGACCAGATTCAAAATACGGTATCATTTGCTTTTTTGTCTAAATTGATGAAATACCAGGAAAATGTAAAACCTGGTCGTTATTTGATCAAAAGAAGTATGACCAACCAAGACGCAGTGAGAATGCTTCGTTCTGGAAAACAGGCTCCAGTAAAATTGACGTTTAATAATGTGCGACTTAAACAGGACTTAATAAAAAAAGTAGCTAAAAACGTCAACTTTAAACCTGCTCAATTAGAAAAACTCCTTAACGACCCTAAAGTAGCTAGTAAATATGGGTTTGATACTACCACGATTGTTTCTATGTTTTTGCCCAATACTTATCAGGTATATTGGAATACCTCTCCAGAAAAGCTATTGGATAGAATGCACCGAGAATACAAGAAGTTTTGGAACAAGAGTCGTCTGGAAAAGGCAAAAAATTTGGGAATGAAACCACAGGAAGTTTCGGTGTTGGCTTCTATTGTACAGGCCGAAACCAATAAAAACGATGAAAAAGCGCGCATTGCCGGGGTATATATCAATCGCTTACAAAAAGGGATTCCCTTAGAAGCTGACCCTACGTTGGTATTTGCTTTACAAGATTTTGGACTCAAACGTGTGTTGAATAAACACAAAGAAATTAAATCTCCCTATAATACTTACAAGAATAAAGGTTTGCCTCCTGGGCCTATTAATATCCCCTCTATTAGCTCATTAAAAGCCGTCTTGGATTATGAACAACATGATTATTTGTTCTTTTGTGCCAAAGCTGATTTTTCAGGATACCATGCATTTGCCAAAACTAATGCCCAACATGAGCGAAATGCTCGTTTATATCACAAAGCTCTGAATATGAGACGTATTCGCTAAGAAACTTCATTTACATGAAACAATTGCCTTTGCATATAGACCTATTTGCCATTTTTATCTTTTTGGGTACTATGCAAGGCTATTTCCTGTCGTTTTTCTTTTTATCTGGCCAACAGCGAAAAATTATCTCTAATCGCATTCTGGGCCTTACAATCCTTGCCTTTGTGCTTTCACTTACCGAGGTATTGATGGGATATACCAATTACATGGGACGTATCCCATGGATTGTAGATTTTTCGGAACCTCTCAACTTTGCGCTTGGCCCACTACTTTTTGTGTATGTTTATACTCAGGTTTACCCTCGATTTGATAAACATTTATGGTGGCACTTTGTATTTTTTGGTTTTTATGCCATATATATTGCCGTGTTTTGGCATAGTCAGTCCTTAGACCTCAAATACAATGGTTTCATTACAGCTTTCCACCCAAATCAACCAGAATTATACCGGCAGGCAACGCTTGGTTTGCCCGAAGATCCATTCCATATCAGAAGATATGTCAACCACTTAACACTTGTCCATTTTCTACTATATGCTGGATTGACTTTGGTACTCATAAGAAATGCCTTTGCCAAAGCACAACTGACCTTTTGGGCAAAAACCGACCCTGTGCTTTCTTGGGCCAGGAAATTGGCCATTCAGTTTAGTTTAGTTACCATAGTTTTCATTATTGTAAAAGTCAGTTTCAAAAATGATTTGGGAGATCACATCATCGCTGCCCATGTAGCCTTTTTGATTTATGGTATTAGCTTTTACGTTATCCGTCAATCAGTATTTTTTCAGGAAAAACAATCTAACCTCCTGCTTAATGGATCGACAGGAAAATATCAGAAATCTTCACTCAGTGTAGAGAAGGAGCAACATGCTTTGGATAAACTAAAGCGACTGATGAGTACTGAGAAACCCTTTTTAGAAAACACTTTGTCTCTCCCTATTTTAGCAAAGAAACTCGCTATATCTACCCATCATTTATCACAAATCATTAATGATAATCTCAAGCAAAGTTTCTTTGAAATGTTGGCCAGCTACCGGATTCAGGAAGCACAACGAATCTTGACTGACTCTACCCAACAACATTTGAAAATTGAAGAAATCGCCGAACAAGTTGGTTATAATTCTAAATCAGCATTTAATGCTGCATTCAAGAAAATTACCGGGCAAACCCCGTCTCAATACCGTAAACAAACCCTGACATCAAAAACTTCATGAGGATTCTAAAAAAACTTGTACGCATTCTTTGGCGGATGTTTCTGTTCGCAGTCATTTACATTGTGGTAATGGTTGTACTATTCAAATTTATCTCTGTGGGTTACACACCTACTATGTTTGCTCGTAGTATGGAGGCTTTATTCGCTGGTAAAGATGCCACCATTCATTACGAATGGGTAAGTTATGATGACATCTCGGATGCACCCAAATTGGCAGTGGTAGCTTCAGAAGATCAGCGCTTTCCAACTCATGAGGGTATAGATTGGAAAGCACTCAAAATTGCTCTCAAACAGGGCCGAGGGGGTAGTACGATTAGTCAACAAGTGGCTAAAAATGTGTTTTTATGGCAGGGCATTGGCAAAGATCGATATTTGAGAAAGTTGCTCGAAGTACCCATTACCTATTTAATAGAGTGGGTTTGGGGCAAGCAACGAATCTTGGAAGTATACCTGAATGTGATAGAAGTAGGCCCACAAACTTTTGGGGTGCAACAAGCTGCCAAACGTTATTTTAAGAAAAACGCTAAAAAACTTACGGTACACGAAGCAGCTTTGATTGCGGCAGTACTACCCAGTCCTCGTAAATGGCTGATAGTAAGGCCTATTGCTCGTGTACTGGCCCGCCAGCAACATACAATGTATCAAATGCGGTTGTTGGGAGGAATGAGTTATTTGAAGAATATGCGGAAGTTTTGATTAAAGCATTTGTTCGAATCTATTTATGTTTTTTTGTAGACATACCCTCACCTCACTAAACCTCCTCTTCAGAGAGAAATATCAATCCAACCAAGAAATCCCTTTTGCAGAATCATTGGGAGAGATTCTACAAAAAAACTCGAAACCAGGCACACTCGTAAAGTCATAAAATCAAGGAAAACATAGGCACTCTTGCTCGCGCACACGTCCCGCGTGTGATCGTGTAAAATACCTATAACGATGAGCAGGACGCGCACACTAGCTGAGTAGGTCTTCCAAGCATCATTTATATTTTTCGGGAACATGACCTAGATAAATATCTATTACTGCTCCCAGGGTCCAATCTGGCTTCAATTTTTTGCCGTCTTTTTTCAAATATGCAGTAAGCTTTTTGGTAAGGCTTAGTTGAAAAAAGCGCTGTAATAAGTAAGGCATATATACCAAATTGAGATAATGATTTTTAAGGTAATGATTCCCTCTCTTTACAAAAGCATCTCTGCCTTGCGCATGGGTTTGCTTTCCTTTGCGAATGAATTGACCCAGTGTAGTTTGTCCATCTTTGTTAAGCAGATTGATCGACTTAAATGTGTAATAAAAGGATGAAACTACCATCAATTGGTCCTGGCGGCTGAGCGAATGAGGCCCCTCTAGTTTATAGTTTTTCTTCAAAGTATTTTGTACTTGTTGAAAGCACTTTTCGTAGTTGTTAGTCCCTGGCCCAGGCACAAAACAAGCTTGGCAGGATTTCAGAGAATCATAGGCGATGTTTTGCCCTAGTCCCAAATAACTTCGGGAGTATATAACATAGTTTTGATTATTGATTTTACGGCGAATCAAGTACTTTTTAGTTAATTGGGAAGAAGAAGTACGAAGCGCGTAAGCCACCTGAAGTGAGGCTCCTCCCATCTCTATCAAGGCAAATTGTTCTCTGAGGTTGACAAAACGATTGCTCATATAATTCGTGGCCAGCCAGGCATACAACCCTTCATAACGGCCCGATAATACCAGTGCTTTTTTGAGAGTAAAATGAGTATCTTGGGCTACATGCTGCTGGATAGTTTGAAACATTTGCTGTACCTTCTTTTGATTTTTCAAACGCAATCCAGCAGTGGCCAATAAATGTACAGGAACTTTTGAAGCATTGGAGGTTTTGGTCAGTGAACATCGTGCTAAATCAAGCAATACCTTGATTTGTTGCTTTGCCTGAGCTGGAGTATTGATTAAATCTGACAATCCAGGCTCTAACTTATACTCGAAAATTGATTGTATATAAGGTAATTTCTCTTGAGGCTTAGGAGTAATGGCATAAAGATAGATTCTTGTGCCCGAGCTTCCTGCATCTATGATGGCTTGGTAGGAGCTTTGGGCCAATAAAGGACTGTACCCCAAGAAAAGTCCTCCAAGCAACCAATAAAGAATGAACAAACGAGCGTTGATCAAGTAATTTCTTGAATAGCGTAACAGATTATATTTCATAATAAGAATGAATAGTGATTGAAATTGTTGAATAAAGTAATTTACGAAAAATCACACGTCTTTTGACCCAAAGCTGACAATTTCACAAACTAATCAAACCTAAAATGCTAAGCCCTGAATTCAATATCATTCAGTCTTACTTACATCAGCAATTACTTGAACATTTGGCCCCTTTATAGTCATTCGGTAAGTAATACCTGCATCGTAACTTTTAAGATTAACGCTAAATTTTTCTTTGCGATGATTCATATATATACCTAAAACTCCTATACTATCTTTAAACTCGAGTTCCTTTTTCCTTAGTTTCAAAGGGGGATAGCCTTCCAAATTCAATGTAATGTGATCATAAATATTAATCCTGAGGGTAGCTTTTTCAGACGCCAACCTAGTTTCTAACTTCGGTTGAAGCTTCAAGCCCAAATACAATGCTTTATGCATACTCCCCAAGATTGGTGTACTTAGATGATCGTAACTGTAACGATTCATCAGAGTATCTATAACCTTTATATTTTCTGCAGCCTGTCCCTTAGATTCAGAGTTTGTACTTGTACAAGCAATGCCACTTAATGTTAATGCAAGTAGTGATAGATAAAAGAATGAGTTTGTCAGAACTTTTTTCATAACCCGTTTTTATAAGAATAAACTAAAAATTACGCATCCCTCCTACACTCAACCCAATATTACTAATACTATAATTTGGATTGCCTAAATCAAAGATTATATATAGTATTAGGGTTCTTTAATTATCTTCTATTTCATCCAAATATTCCTTAATCTTTGCCTTTATCCTATCAGGCTTTGCTAGTACTTCTTCATTAGTAAAACGAATTACCTGATAACCCAGTTCGTTTAGTCTAGCGGTTCTTAACCTATCATATTCTTTTTGTTGCAGATGTATTTTCCCATCTATTTCTATCACCAGCTTCTTAGACAAACACACAAAATCGGTAATAAAATCATCGATGATATGCTGCCTCCTTACTTTATAACCAGTTTGCTTTCTCCTTAAATATTTCCATAATACTTTTTCGGCTTCAGTAGGATTATCTTTTAAATGATCACGCATTTGTTTGATGAATCCATAGCTTTTAGGGTTTGCTGTAATATACCCTGGTTTTTCAGTTTCTGGATCTTTTTGTTCTTCATTCATGTTCAAGGTTTATAAATTTATAATTCTCAATAGCTTCTATCCTAACAATGACCCCTCTTAATCTCCCCAAAGGGGAGAAATAATCGCAGATAAATTACTTCGAGTAACATTTCCCTCCTTTGGAGACATCAACATTTGAGAAATGTTGGGCGAGACCGCGGAACATAGAGAAGTTATAACAAAACAACAATAATCCCTCTTAATCTACCCAAAGGGGAGAAATAATCACAGATAAATGACTTCGAGTAACGTTTCCCTCCTTTGGAGACATTAGCATTTGGGAAATGTTGGGTGAGATCGTGGGACATAGAGAGGTTATAACAAAACAACAATAATCTCTCTTAATCTACCCAAAGGGAAGAAATAATCGCAGATAAATTACTTCGAGTAACGTTTCCCTCCTTTGGAGGGATTAAGGGAGGTGTATTACTCATTGTTTCATCATGATGACAAGACACTCCTCTTAATCTCCCTAAAGAGCAAAAACAGTCTCGGATAAATTACTTCGAATAACGTTTCTCTCCTTTGGAGACATTAGCATTTGGGAAATGTTGGGTAAGATCGTGGGGCGTAGGGTGGTTTGTCACCTAAAAATTACGCATCCCTCCTACACTCAATCCAATATTACTAATACTATAATTTGGATTGCCTGAGCCGATGGTCCAGTCGTGGAGGAGGCCCAAGTGAAGTCGGGTAGGACTATCCGGTTGTTGGGTGATGATGCCTATGTGGTTGTGCATGCCCAGGTTATACAATGGATCGTTTTCGGTGAGTCCAAAAATACCAAAACCAATTTGATGAAATAAGGTCATATCTCCTGCTTTGATCTCACTAAACCAGCCCACATTGCTACTGCGAAACATGGCAAACTTATAAACGATATGCTTGTCAAAGTTTTTGTCTGGTCGATCAAAATCTTCGCTCATTTTGCGGCGACGTTTATTATTAGAAGCTCCTTCTACCAGGGTAAATTGCAACCCTCCTGCAAAATTCCCATCATTTACCAAGTAAATACCCGCGTTGAATTTAAACCCAAAGCTAAACCCAGGAGCGTTGCCTAAGCTCTTGAATTGAACATTATGCTTGCCTAAGGTAAACTGTATACTCAAAAAAGCGCGAGGAAAATCATTGGAGTTTTGTTGGGCTTGAATTTGATGGCTTGGAAAAAAGCAGTAACAGACTATGAACATCAAAGAGAATAGTGTTTTTTTCATAAAGTATCAGTTTGGCTCTAATAGGGCTTTTGCAATAGTTAAGTACAGAAATAGTAATTATTACTACATTTGTGAAATTTAGTATTTATAAATTAATATTTAGCCATGAGAAAATTATTATCATTGGTGGTTGGACTCCTGTTTTGCCATCTGGCTTTTACATACACTACTTTTGCCCAAACCAAGGCAGAAGATGTAAAAACCTTCACTCTCAAAAATGGAATGAAAATCATTGTATTAGAAGATCATTCCATTCCTAATGCCAATATGTATCTTTTCTGGAAAGTAGGCTCTCGTAACGAGCAACCTGGTAATACAGGTTTGTCACACTTTTTTGAGCACATGATGTTCAACGGCGCCAAAAAGTATGGCCCTAAAATGTTTGACCGGGTAATGGAAGCCAACGGAGGCTCCAACAATGCCTATACCACCGAAAATGTGACAGTATATACTGACTGGTTTCCGAGCGGTTCTATTGAAGTAATGTTTGACCTGGAAGCCGATCGTATTGGTGCCTTGGACATTGCTCCCAAAATGTTAGAAAGCGAACGTGGAGTAGTACTTTCAGAACGTCGTACCGGGCTAGAAAACAGTAACTTTAGAGCAATTCAAGGCCAGGTAAAATCTGCTGCTTTTTTTGCTCACCCCTATCGTTGGCCAGTGATTGGCTACGAATCGGACATTAAAAGCTGGACAAAAAAAGATTTGGAAGATTATTTCAAAACTTACTATGCCCCTAACAACTGTGTAGTAGTAATTGTGGGAGACGTAACGCTTGCTCAAGTAAAGAAACTCTCTGCCAAATACTTTGAGCCTATTCCTCAGAATACTCCTCCTGCCAAAGTGCGTACGGTTGAGCCACCACAAAACGGAGAAAAAAGAGTAATTGTACGTAAGCGTGTGTCTTCACCCAATATCCTGTTGGCTTACCACGTACCTGCTACCAGCGACAAAGATTACTATGCATTGGATATGCTTAGCAGTATTCTTTCTTCTGGAAACTCTTCGCGCCTGATTAAGACTTTGGTTTATGGCAACCAAACAGCTTCTTCGGCTTTTACTTATATGCCTGAAAGCTTTGACCCGAACCTTTTTTATGCTTTTGGAACCGCTGGCCGAGGGGTAAGTGCTGAGAAGCTCGAGAAAGAAATGTTGGCAGTCATCGAGAAAGTAAAAAAAGATGGTGTAACTGATATGGAGCTGCAAAAGGTAAAAAACCAAAAGTTGATGGAGTTTTATCGTCAAATGGAGACCATCAATGGAAAAGCCAATTCTATAGGAACCTATGAGTTATTTTTCGGCAGTTATAAAAAGCTATTTAACGCTCCCAAATTTTACGAAAACGTAACCAAGGCTGATATTCAACGTGTGGCGAAAAAGTATTTTACTAAGAAAAATCGCACGGTAGGATATGTTCTATCGCCAGAAAAAGAAGGGAAAAGCAAGTAGTTATTGTTGATTTTTAATTATGAATAATGGATGCCTGGCATTCATATGAACGCAGAAATACAATGAACAGAAGATATATATTATTCTACACGCTCATAGGTTGTTTGTTAATACTTAGCCAAGCAACTCAAGCCCAAAAAGGGTTCAAATTGCCCAAATACGAGAAGTTCAAGCTTAGAAATGGACTGACCGTTTATTTACTATCTCAAAAAGAGGTTCCTCTTATTCAAGCCTCGGTAGTGTTTGACGCAGGGGCTATTCATGATGGCAGCAAACCTGGCTTGGCAGGCATTACTGCCGACGCATTGACGTTTGGTACCAAAACCCAAACCAAAGCGCAAATAGAAGCTGCTACGGATTTTGTAGGAGCAAACTTTGGCACAGGAGCAGCTTTAGAGTATGCTCAAGTAAGTATGAGTTTTGCCAAAAAAGATCAGGAAAAGATGATGGCCATTTTAAAAGATGTCTTGATGAACCCTGCCTTTGATACCAAGGAATTTGAAAAAGCCAAAAAGCGAAAGTTGTTGCAACTGGACCAAGCCAAAGAAAGCCCTAGTAGAGTTATTGGTTCTTATTACAATAAATTATTGTATGGCCAGCACCCTTATGGCAATCCTACCCAAGGTACCAAAGAAGGTCTGGAAAGTATTTCTATTGATGACATTAAGGCTTTTTTTAAGAAACAATATACTACTGATCGTGCTGCTATTGCAGTGGTAGGCGACTTTGAAAAACGTGCCATGAAAGCCAAACTTAAGCAGCTTTTTGGCAAATGGAAAACCAAGCGTTCTACAAGCAAACGTTTGAGTAAACCAGCCATGCAATACAACCAAAGCCAGGTAGTATTGGTAGACAAAGAAGATTCTCGTGAAACCACTTTCTTTATTGGGGGCAAAGGAGTACCTCGCAGCAATCAGGACTTGATCGCCATTCAGGTAATCAATACCATTTTGGGAGGACGCTTTACTTCTTGGCTAAACGATGCACTTCGTGTAAACTCTGGGTTGACTTATGGAGCACGCAGTAGCTGGGTAAATAACAAACTTTCAGGCTCTTTTTATATTTATAGCTACACCAAAACCAAAACTACCATAGAGGCCATAGATATGGCTCTAGGTGTATTGGATAGTTTGCATAAATATGGGGTAGATCAGAAAACTTTGAGTTCAGCTAAGAACTATGTAAAGGGAAGTTTTCCTACCAGATATGAGCGTAATAGTAGTCTTGCTAGCTTATTAACTTCTATGTTTATTTATGGCTACAACGAGTCCTTTATCAACAATTTTGAGAAGAATGTAAACAGCTTGACAGTAGCCAAAGTAAAGCAGGTAGTAAAGCAATATTTCCCTAAAAATAACTTGCAATTTGTGCTTGTGGGAAAAGCTTCGGCTATTCGTGATAAGGTGAAGAAATACGGTAAAATCACCGACAAGAAAATTACGGCTAGAGGTTTTTAAAATAACTTTTTGCTAAGATTTTACAACAAAAAACCCACTACCAAATACGGCAGTGGGTTTTGTATTTTAACTTTTGTAATAGTTGATTTTCATTTTAACTATAGTACACCTTAGCGTGAGTTGACGACTTGCCCTTCTACAACTCGGATACTAGCCAAACAAGTACGCCTCGAAGAATCATTGATTGGGCCATCGGTAACTCCTGGTGGTAGTTCTTCTCCCCTCCCCTCGGTTTTCAGTTCTACTTTTATATTCTGGGATTTGAGGAATTTTTGTAGGTAAGCCCCCACATTCTTGGCCCTCCATTGCGAAAGCAGTAGATTTTGCCGTTTTCGCTGAGCCTCAGGCTGTCCATAATAATACCCTTGTTTATCGGCATAACCAGCCACATCAAGTTGTATTACCATAGGTTTATCGCCATTGTCTTGACGATAAGCAGCCACTTTTTCTTTAATTTCTTTAACTAATTGCTGAAGATAGCGATAGTCTTGTGGCTTTGGGGTATGCCACCCTGTATGGAATTTCACCGCAGCATTGGTTTTGGCAAAAACTACCTTACCATTACTCAAGGGAGTTATTTTGCCAGTGGTAGCATTAGGTGTTTTTGTATTACTGTTACCATTGTAAACCACTACTTCATCCGATGACTCATTAGATTTTTTCTTAGGTGTTGGTGTCTCCTTAGATTTATCCACCTTTGGATTAGTCATGGGATTGCTAGCTGTCAATTTCGCACCCGGACGGTATTTTTTAGGGGTGTTGGCAGGCAGATTCACCGCTAAAAACTGCTCTTTAGATTCTACTTCATTAGGTACAAAGCCTTTACTATGATCGATTGCCACAAACTGTTGACTCTTTTTCAAATTAAAAGAATCTCTTGGCATGCTATAAGCCAGTACAGTTACAATACACATCCTACGCTGAGGGTCTTCTTTAGCGTCTTCGGGATAGTATGGGGGCAGTTCTTCCCCTTTAGCTTCAATGTTTTGTTCTACACCGTGTACCAGATCAAATAATCCCTTCTGGATTTCATTGCTAATATAATAAGCTCTTTTCTTAGAAAGGTATTTGTTGTAAGCAACACGCTCATCATTGGATTGGGTAGTATAAAAAGGCTTTCCATCAGAATATCCCTTGATTTCCAACTTCAAAATAATCTTGTCTTGTGGGTACAAATGCTCATACTTGTCAATGTCTCTCTTGAGCCCCTCAATAATGAATCGCAAGTGTTGCTCACCCAATTGGTTTGGGCGGTTTTTGCCCCCTCCAAAGAGCACTCGGCTCTCAATTTGCTCATGAAATTCATGATTCTCGAGCTCAACATGATCCTTGTTTTTTCCTACTAATGTAGAATCTTTCTTCTGCGCTTGAGCGACTTGTCCTAAACTCAATAAAACATAACCTAAAAATAGGCACAACGAGATCTTTAGTCTTGATGTCATATTACAAAAAGTTAAAATGATTCCTCCATAGCACTCTATGAAGAAGCTATTAATGTATAATAGAGTTAAAATGAAAATCCTTATAAAACTGAGCAGACGTATCGATTCGCGGCCAACAGGCCAACACTATACCACAAAAGTGAAAAGTTGTTGAAAAATTTCTAGAGAAGAGAATGGGTACAAAGCACCCAAAAAATGCTTATATTGACATGGAAAAAATTGAGTGTACAGCATACTAGCTGTTACTCATACCAGTGGGAAATACTAAGTTAATTTTATGAAAACTAACTCAAGCGAGGGTTTAATAAAAGGGCTGAAAAAGTATATTTAAAAAATGCTTGTGGTCTCAAAAATTAGTCAGTATTCCTCAAAATTTCGCAAAAAACGAAAATAAAATTATTCAATTCAATCCATCTCCCCTCTGGTTGTATCATTTCAAAGTTTTGTGGTACACAACAGTGTAACGAAAAATTTAGAACTAGAGCGTAAATATGGGTGATAATTTGGGTTATTCAAAATACAACCTTGGGATCATGGGTATTTCTCAAAATTTGCCCAGCCCCTTTTGCTAAAGTTTTTTGCTATACAATCTTTTATAAAAATGATTGCGTATATAATTTTGAATGAAAAATTTTTAAGTATATTTTGCTTTTTATTGCTGCAAAAAGAATTTCTCTTTTAACGAAAAGAATCCTTTTTTAGAATTATTTGGCATTTAAATTGACTTTATAAAAGTCCGAATTATAATCAAGCATCAAAGAAAAACACTGTCAATGTTTTTCGGCCAAGAATCAAGGCATTATGAATAAAATAAAGTGTTTTTTGGGTTTTTTTTGGCTTTTGGTACTTTCTGTACCAAATGTTACGATGGCTCAGGATAACCTGGTAGTTATAGGTACTTATGAAGATGCTCCTTTAATTTTTAAAGATACTGATAATGAGCTAAAGGGAGTTTATAAAGATATTTTGGAGCATATAGCGCTCAAATACAAGTGGAAGTTGGAATATGTACACGGTTCTTTTTCTGAGAACCAGTCAAAACTACAAAAAGGGCAAATAGATATCCTTTGCGCCATTGGCCATTCCGAAGAACGTGAAAAAAGATTTGATTTCTCAGAAGCTACTGTATATACCAATTGGGGCGAAATTTACATTCCCAAGGGTTCTAAAATACGTTCCATACTTGATCTAAAAGAAAAAACAGTAGCAGTACTAGCTGGCGATTTTTACTATGAAAGCAGTCATGGCCTCAAACACACCTCTACCCAATTTAAGCTTCCTATCAAATTTATTGAATGCGGCTCCTATGACGAAGTTTTGGCCAAAGTACAAAAGAAAGAAGCTGATGCTGGACTGGTAGCCGTATTGCATGGAGCTGCCAATGAGAAAAAATACAATGTTCAGGGTAGCCCTATCGTTTTTCACCCTATCGAACTAAGGTTCGCTTTTACGAAGGGAACCGATAAAACAAAAAAAATTAAGAAAATTATTGATGATGAAATGGACCGAATGATTAATAATCGTAGTTCGGTGTATCATCAATCAGTAGCTCGTTGGTTGGGTAAAGAAGCTGGTGGGCAGTATTTTGTATATCTCAAATGGGGATTGATCATCGCAGCAGGTATCGCGTTGTTCTTTGTAGCTATTACTTTGATTTTACGTCGTCAGGTAAATAAACGCACCGAGCAACTGTATAAAAAAACCCTGGAGGTACAAGAACTTAATGAAAATCTGGAGCATAAGGTTAAGGAAAGAACCGCAGAAGTATCAAGACAAAAAGATGAGCTGGAAGAGCAAAAAGTGACTCTTGAACGCATGAACAAAGAAATGCGTGACAGTATTAACTATGCTCGTAACATTCAGGAAGCTATGTTGCCAGAAGAAAACAACATGTCGTTGTTTTTGCGTAACAATTACTTCAAAGTATTTATGCCCAGAGATGTAGTCAGTGGTGATTTTCACTGGTTGGCTTACAAAGATGATAAAGTATTGCTGGCGGTGGCTGACTGTACTGGCCATGGTGTACCAGGAGCCTTTATGTCTATGTTGGGTAAGTCTTCGTTGGATGCCATTGTGAACGAAAAACATATCTATCAACCTGGCACTATCCTTAAAGAACTACAAAATTCTATTTATCATTCGCTAGGAACTGGTGCAGCAGATGGAATGGATGTAGCCTTGTGTAGCTTTGATTTCAAAAACCGTAAGGTAGTTTTTGCCGGAGCACAACGTCCGTTTTATTTTGTAAGAGGCGGTGAAGTAAACGTGGTAAAAGGCGATAAAAAGCCTATTGGTGGTAGTGTAAAACATTATAAAGAGAAGCGAGAATATAAAGATCACGAAATTGATATGATCCCTGGCGATATGTTCTACATGACTTCCGATGGTTACCCTGACCAGTTTGGCGGGCCAGAAGGCAGAAAATTTACGACTCGTCGCTTCAAAACAATGATTTCTGAAATCTATAACCTACCTACTCCCGAACAAGGAGAAAAAGTAACCAACGCTTTTATAGAATGGAAGGGTGAGGAACGACAAATTGATGATATACTGGTAATAGGTGTTAAAATGGAAGGAGAATAAACTCTATCTATTATCAGACATAAAAAATCAAACCCCGGAATCACAAACCGGGGTTTTCTATTTTTATTTGACTTTAATCACTACTAGTTCCAACTTACTTTCCGGCTCGTTTCCTGCTGGAATAATTACTTGATTGCCTACCACTAACAAATCATCACGACGACTAAGTCTCACATAATTTCCTAAGGCAGTTGGTTGGGTTATTACTCGGCCATTGGTGTTTATTTGCATTGCATAAGTACCCTGATAATCTTCACGATATCCTTTTTTACTTACCTTTTCCCACACTAATAAAATATTGCCATTATTTAGTTGGGCAACTTTTAAGTGGCGAGCACTCGCCTGTGATTTATCTCGATATTTTGTTAGCCAAACTACTCCTGCATTCCGCTGCTTTGAAAAACGTCCACCGAAGTTATAAAAGCCTCCAGTCTCACTCATGCCACGCAATCGCATCAAATCATCACTAATAAAGTTTCTCCGAGATCGAGATGAAGAGTTCTCAAAATCTTTGCGAACTTTTACCAAGCCTATATTACGGGGATCAGGCGACTTATAACCAGCTCGCCCGTTATCTAATGCTTTGCCTGATGGTGATGGTTCTCCAGTGAACAATACCACATAACCATCATTTGCCTCCAGTACCCCTCCTAGCTCGCTATAAGTAGCATTGTCATTAGACCATTTGTAAAACTTTTTGCCGTCTCGGCTTATTTCTGCATAAAAGTCATATTTACGCCCTGCTGGCGAAGTAGCTCGGGTTCCGTGGTGCGTTTTAAAAGTATATACCACCTGAGAACGTCGTCCTTTTTCATCAAATCGGTGGAGGTTGACCCCACGTGGATAGTTATCGCCGAGATCAATGCCTAAAAATTGACCTGCCTGGTTAATCGTCAGGTAATTGTCAAAAGAGTGTCCAGAGGTTTGTCCTAAGTATTTCAACTGAGTGAGACTATTGGCATCAAACACTACCGCAATACCTCCCTGATGATTTAAGCCATCGCCAGACTTGTGCATGGTACGAGCAATCATAAGTGCCAACTTGCCTTGCGCATACTTCAAAGCCGCCATATAATTACGAAAGCTGTAAATATTGAGGCCTTTTTTAGAAGTATCGTAGTTTTTTAGCTTGAGATGTCTCCCAGCCGCACTTGCCTTATAAATAGCTACCGAAGTTCTCCCCCGCTCTCCTCCATAGGTAAAATAGTAAATATTCCCCTGGGGATCCCTGGTAGCAGCTAATAGATCTTCATTGTTTCGGTTGTAAAGGCGGATGTTTTTTTGACTTTTAAAGCCAGTTACAAATTGAGATAGATAAATCGCCTTGTTTTTTTGGTCTTGCCACAACATGTTTACTTTACCACCTGTATTTTTCATTAAAAAGAACTTGCGGGTTTTGGTAGAAGCTCTTTGGGTATTGTGGACTTTGGCATTCACCTTAAAGCGATATTTATATACGTCGCCTAAAGGAGTAGATTTGATTTTAGAACCCTCAGTATTGGCCGACAATTGTTGAAAACGGCTAATCCGCTGATTACTTGGGGCAAAAAAGTAAACGATGTTTCCTTTAAGTCTGCTTACGGTTAAGGTCTTTATTTTAGTAGGTTTGCTGGCATTCATCTGACTTGCTTTTACCACTACTACTTTTTCTATTTTTCCACTTTTTAATGTATAAACAGTGTAATTCTGCATTTTTGGAAATTTATAAACTAAGCAATGCTGAGATGCCAAAAATTTCTGGGCTTTCTTAGTAGGTTCATAAATCTTATAAGCATCAAAGCTATTTTTACCTGCTTTTACTTTTCCTTGCTCTACTTTAAAATTATTGTGATTGTAGCGTCCGTCGGTATAACAATGATTTTGATAAAAGAGGGATATTAATCCCAGGCGCCCAATCATGTCCTCAGGTTTCACTTTTCCATCATTGCCTCGCTCAGGGGTTTTACCAGGTAATACTTTGGTCTTGCTTTTCGAAAAGGTAAACTTATTCAGTCCAGTTTGGGCAAGGCTTACCTGGCTTATTGCCACCAATAACAGAAGCAATAAGCTGTGCTTTAAATAGTATTTCATAATTCGTAGTTTTTGTTTTAGTCTGCATATACATCCTATTTAGGAAATTTCTGATGCCTTTTAATCTTTTTTAACTGCCTTAAGTGTCGTTTAGTATGGGCAATGCCAATCAAAAGCAACTGATGTAAATCTCGGGCATCGCCTTTTTTTAGCTCAGCAATGGGTTTGGAACCTGCCCCTGTTCTAAAAGTAAAATGTTTTCTCAAGTCTACCTTGGTTTCCTTTGCAAACTTAGTGAGTTCTCCTCTAGCCTTAAAAAAGGCCCTTATTGCAGAAGCTTTGTCACAGAAACGACCCACAGGCTGAAGAAACCAGCGAGCTTTACCTGGCTTGGAACTCGTAGCATATTGTTGAAAGACGCTGTCCATACCCTTGGCTATGGGAATGTATTGTAACAAAGGAGGGGTATTGGCTATGGCGTTGATTTCGCGATAGTGCAATTCATTTTGCAAGGTGAGATGTTCTATAATTTCGGCAATGTTCCAGCGGGTACTATCTTCTCTAAACCACCATTGTTTATTGGTTAAAGCATCTATTTCATCTCGAAGCATTTGGGAGGTACTATTCAATTCCTGAATAATAAAATTGCGTTCTGCCTCAGTCCACAACCTCTCCTTTTGTCCCCTATCTTTAGTGCTTTGAGTTTTGGGATTTGGTGAGGAACAACTCCAGATAAGCCCAGCAATGAAAACGAGTATATAAAGTTGTAATCGCATGTATATCAAAACTACAAGTGACGGGTTTTGATATAAATTAAGGGTTTTAAAAGAAACATGAAAGAGATTAAGTAGAATGCTTAACTTACACCCGAAAAACTATCAAGAAGATGAAACAGATGAAAAACTTGCTGTTGGTGACAATCACAATTTTGCTATGCATTAATCACTTAAATGCACAAACTCAGCAAGAAAGGCCTAAAATAACCAACAATATATTAGTTGACCTAAATAATTTACTCCCGCAAGGTAAGTTTCAGGCAGATGTAATGAATGGTGTAAAACAGAGTGATAAACTTAAGGAAGTTACTGCTAAGTTTCAGAAAGGGATTCAAGAAAACTATTTGTGGTACATAGATTATATAAAAAAACACGAAGGCAAAACACCTATACCTTACCACCCCAACTTTGGCATTTCAAAAGCAGAATATGCTTCGCTGGAAACATTGTTAAATGAAGTTGAAATTGTTTCTACTGGAAAAATATCTCTTACCATCATTAAACAAAAAGGGGTAATAAATTTTAAAGCTAGCGGAAAATTTGAGGTACTGGAATATATAAAAGTCTTACCTGAAAGTAATCAAATTGTTATTGGAGATTATAAACTCTCTTTCCGAGATACTATTAATGTTAAAACAAATAACAATGGGTTAAAGAGTAAATGGCAAGGCTATAGATGGGAATATTCTCTTCCAGCAGATTTAAACCTGGATATGTTAAAAGACCTGACAAACTTAAGTTATAAATATTATAAATGTTCAATTGGCCGCCTAGAACGCAATGGCAAAACTTTTTTCAAAATCCGTGGACAAGAAATTAATGATGGGGTCAAAGAAATAAACTTTGAGGTAGTACTCATGTTTTAAAGAAAAAGCCCTCCGTTAAAATCAGAGGGCTGTATTTTTATTTCAAAGTAGTATTTAGCTCAACTTCAATGGCAATTCTCGCAAACGCTTACCCGTGAGTTTAAACACTGCATTGCCAATAGCTGCACCAATTGGGCCAAGTGGTGGCTCTCCTACTCCAGTTGGCTTAGGGCCACTTTCCAAAATAACGGTTTCTATTTCTTTGGGAGCGTGTCGCATCAACGCCATTTGGTAGGGACCATAAATAATAGGGCCAACTTCCCCATCTTTTACTTCCATTTTCTCAAACATACTGGCGCTCATACCCATAATAATTGCTCCTTCACATTGGGCCTTAATGCTGTCTGGGTTTACCGCAATACCTGGATCAATCGCGCAAGTTACTTTATGCACTTTAATCTCATTGTTCTCAATGCTTACCTCTGCTACTTGGGCTACTGGCGTATTGGCATCGGTAGAAGCAGCAAAACCCTGTGCACGACCTTCGGGCATTTTTTTGCCCCAATCGGCCTTTTTAGCGGCAGCTTCTATTACTCCTTTTAGTTTTTTACCCCGTTCATCGTCTGCGGTCATAGCTAAACGAAACTTTACTGGGTCTTTGCCTGCCTTAGTGGCCAATTCATCTATAAAGCTTTCTATCGCAAAGGTATTGGCCAACAAACCTAAACTCCTCCACCAACTGGTGGCAAACGGAAGCTTTACCCGCCAGGAAGTTGTACGAATGTTAGGTATCTTTTTGTATTGGATCATACCACCTCGCCAGGCGCCAAAATCGGCTCCTGCTACTAGTTTGATATAACTCGGCATCAACGGTGATCCAAAAGCTACATCTCCACTAGATACGTTGTGTTCAATGGCTTCAATCTTTCCTTGTTTATTCAGTTTTCCCTTAAGAAGGTGTTCAGTCGGTGGGCGGAAAGTATCGTTTTGAAACTCTTCTTTTCTGTCATAGGTCATGTGTACAGGTTTACCCACAGCTTTAGAAAGTACTGCAGCAAACACTGCATGAGGAGAAAACAACCTTCGCCCAAAGCCACCACCTAAATAAGCAGCCTGTACTTCTACTTTGTCTTCGTCTAACCCTACCCGTTTGGCAATCATATCCCGAGTCATTTTTACCACTTGGGTAGATAGCTTAATAGTCGCTTTGTCTTTCTCTACAAAAGCCACACAACCATTGGGTTCTATTTGTGCATGGGCACCAATGGGTGATTTAAAAGTGGCCGAAATTACGTCTGGCTCATCATCGTCTATAGCAGAGCCGCTTTTTTGAATCAAAATAGGATCGCCCTTGCCCACTTTGATCATATCTTCAATGTCTTTTTGCTGCCAAACTTTATTGATCTTCCATTTGGCTTTGATCGCTTTTTTGGCGTTATGGGCTTCCGTATAAGATTTGGCTACAACTCCTACAAAATCTTTTTCTACTACCACTTTTACTACCCCAGGCATTTTTTCAGCCTTACTAGTGTCTGCACCTTCAAAAGTAACATCTAGCTTATCAGGTCTTACCACTGCCCCATATAACATTCCAGGCATACTTACATCAATCCCAAACATAGGGTCTCCTACCACCTTAGGCTTTAGGTCTATCCTCGCAAGTGGTTTCCCGATGTATTTATAATCCTTTTGGTCCTTAAGGGCTACTTCATCAGGTACATTCCATTCTTTAGTCTTTTGTACCACTTCACCATAGGTGATTTTTTTGCTTTTCCCAGTAATTACGCCATTCTTGATTTTCAAATCCGCCACTGGTACCTGTAAAATATTTGCTGCACTGCTACGCAACATTTCTCGCATTTGAGCAGCTAACTCTCGCAATGGCTCCCATAACCCTGAAATAGAAGTGCTTCCCCCAGTAGAAAAAGAATCTACTGGGCGACCATTTGTGGTGGCATTAATTACTTGAATTTGCTCAAAGTCTACTTCTATCTCATCGGCTACTATTTGAGCCAACCCAGTAAATGTACCTTGCCCCATCTCTACCTTGGGCGAGTGCAAAATCATAGAGTTGTCTGCTTTTACCTCAAACCAAAACTGGGGCGCCAAGTCGTTGTCATATTCCAAATCAGCCTCATCTGCAAATTTTGCAATACTACGACGCGCTGGAGCTACTGCAAACAAACCTCCTCCTACGATCACGGCTACCCCAACAGATGAGCGAATAAGGAACTTTCTTCTTGAGAACTTTCTTTTCTTTTTAGCATTCATGATTCGTTAGATTTAGGGGTTTCAGTTTTTTCAGCAGTTTCGAGGTTGGCAGACTTAATTTTAGCCGCACGATGAATGGCTTTACGCATTCGATAGTAAGTAGCACAACGACAAACGTTTACAATATTATCATCTATATCCTGATCGGTAGGATTAGGGATTTGTTCCAGCATAGCAGCAGTAGCCATTATAAACCCAGGCTGGCAATAGCCACATTGAGGCACCACTTCTTCTACCCAAGCTTGTTGTACTGGATGCAGTTTTTTTCCATCAGAAAGCCCCTCTATAGTTGTTACCTTCTTGCCCTTGGCAAATTTCACCGCATAAGAACAAGAGCGAACTGCTTGTCCATCTACATGCAGTGTACAAGCACCACAAGCGGCTTTACCGCAACCAAACTTGGTTCCTTTAAGATTGAGCACATCACGGACCACCCAAAGCAGTGGTGTGTCGCCGTCTACATCTACAGTTTGGGGTTTATTATTAATTGTGAATGATATTTTCATAGGGATTGTATTTCTTTTGATTTACATTGGCAGATCATATATAACATAACCCTTTATTTTTCAGGGATTTTAGCACCATCCTTAGCCCAGGCTTTCACCGCTTTTATAAAATCTTCGCGCGATACTGGTGGTTTTTCTCTTGGTTTTCCATCTGCGTTTACTCCTGGATTCCAGGCCCAGGCAACCAACGCATCTTCGGTTAGGTGCTTCACAATTTCTTCCAAATCACGATCTCCATTCTTTTCCTTGTCCAATAAGTTACGGGCGATTTCTACTCGGGTAAGCCCTTGCCAGCCCATGGTTTTGGGTGCCAACCCCCAGTGAGGTGCTCCTGGTACTCCTGAATACTTGTTGTTTTCGCTTTGATGACAAGTTTGACATTGTAAACCTGCCACTCCATGATTTTCTTTTCCACGCTGAACACCAAAGTTATGTACGTGGCTATCTTCTCCCTGGCGAGGGCGGTCATCGGAGGGATGACAGTTCATACAACGTTTGTGCATGAGTACCTGCATCATTTTGTCAAAGGGTGCATCTGTTTGTACTTGGTGTTGTAGAGTTGGGGCATCAGTTGCCAATTCCGATGACTCCGAATCTGCTACCAGTGTAAAGCCTACACTTCCCCCAAAAATGAGCAAAGACAATAAGGTCAAGTAAAAGGGCTTTGTTTTCATAATAGTTCTGGGTAATAGTTTCATTGGTTTGAAATAATATAATAATAAAGAACTCACCAACCAAGACTCTGCTTAGGTAGTAGATTCAGTTCTGTCACTTTATGACCATTCTAAATAGCGTGTTTAAAACAATCATCTTTAAGCCTTGATATAAAGGTTCAAACTTTCCGTGAGAAGTATTAACACAAATTCGGGTAGGGCAAACACTTTTTAGGGATTCCTTTTGAGAATGGGTAAAATTGGAGAATAAACTAGCTATTAAACCTAAAATAGTATAAGAAAATGGATATGGTAAAGAACAGAGTTGGCTAAAAAAAGGAAATGCAATGGCATACTAAAACAGTATATTCTATTAACTTAGGCTTACTTCAGAAAATACCCTTATGACGCAAAAACAAGCACATTCCATCCTAAAGCAATACCCAAACTTGCCCACACAGTTATTGGCTTATAAGCATCAAATGGTTCAACTGTTCTCTAAAGGGGAAGTTCATGGTTGTTTGGAAGTAACTCAGGAGGGAATTATTGTAGTGACAACCTTACCTTTTAGTGTACGTATGTCTGCCATAGAAAACCCAAATGAAGAAGTGTTTGTATGTCTCAAGCCAAATTTTTATATACAAACTACCTGGAAAGAAATAGCTACAAAGGAAGTGTTTAAAATAGAACCATAAGTTCTGAATTTATGCTTTATGGAAGATACACCAGGGGGAGTATTAATAAAAAGGAGAGGATTTACCACTAATTTGTTGAACTAACTAATCATAGAAGCAAGCAGTGAAATCTCTGGGTAAAGATCGGATGAAGTAAAAAAACAAAACCCTCCATTTTTTCAAACAGAGGGTTTTAAAATTTATGTTTTATCAGGTAATTACACCTTTTGCGCCATACGCTTGCGCTCGTGTTCGTTGAGGTAAATTTTACGCAAACGAACGCTCTCAGGAGTAATTTCTACATATTCATCTTTTTGGATATACTCCATAGATTCTTCCAAAGAGAATACCTTCTTAGGAGCAATTTTGGTGTTATCGTCTGAACCAGCAGCACGCATGTTGGTCAATTTCTTACCCTTCTGCACGTTCACCATCAAATCATTGGCTCGAGAATGTTCACCAATCACCTGTCCAGTATATACTACATCGCCAGGTTCTACAAAGAAGATTCCACGGTCTTGTAATTTATCCAAGGCATATCCAGTCACCATTCCATCTTCCATTGAGATCAATGAACCATTGATACGGGTTTCAATCTCTCCTTTTACTGGTTTGTACTCATCCAAACGGTGATTCATCACAGCTTCTCCAGCAGTGGCAGTCAATACATCGTTACGCAAACCAATCAAGCCACGGGCAGGAATACTAAACTCAAGGTGTTGCCATTGACCTTTGCTTTCCATGATCAACAACTCTCCTTTACGCTTGGTAGCCAATTCAATGGCTTTTCCTGAAACTTCCTGAGGTACATCAATTACCAATGTTTCAAAAGGCTCATGCTTTTTGCCATCGATTTCTTTGATCAATACTTGAGGCTGCCCTACCTGGAATTCATATCCTTCGCGGCGCATGGTCTCAATCAATACTGACAAGTGTAGAATACCTCGGCCATACACCAAGAATTTATCTTCGCTATCAGTAGGCTGGATTTTTAGGGCCAGGTTTTTCTCAGTTTCTTTGTACAAACGATCACGCAAGTGACGAGAAGTAACAAATTTACCTTCTTTACCAAAAAACGGCGAGTTGTTGATCGTAAACAACATACTCATCGTAGGCTCATCAATCGCGATGCGTGGCAAAGGCTCTGGGTTTTCAAGGTCAGTCAAAGTATCTCCAATGTCAAAACCTTCAATTCCAGTTACTGCACAAATCTCACCTGAGCTTACCTCAGATACCTTAGACTTGCCCAAGCCTTCGAATACGTGCAATTCTTTGATGCGGACTTTTTTAATGTCTCCATCGTTTTTGCACAAAGACATAAATTCACCCTCTTTCAAAGTACCTCGGTATACTCTACCAATGGCAATTCGTCCTACATAGGCCGAAAAGTCCAACGAAGTAATTTGCATTTGAGGTGTACCTTCGTTTTGTGGTGCAGGAGGAATAATGTCCACGATAGCTTCCAATAAAGGTTCAATGGTATCGGTTGGGTTTTCCCATTGGGTATCCATCCAGCCCATCTTAGCCGAACCATACACAGTATGGAAGTCTAATTGCTCCTCAGTAGCATCCAGGCTAAACATTAGATCAAATACTGCTTCGTGTACTTCATCAGGACGACAGTTGGGTTTGTCTACCTTGTTTACTACCACAATAGGTTTTAAACCTAAACCTAATGCCTTGCTCAATACAAATCGAGTTTGAGGCATAGGTCCTTCAAAGGCATCCACCAACAACAATACACCATCAGCCATTTTCAGTACGCGTTCTACCTCTCCACCAAAGTCGGCGTGACCAGGGGTGTCGATAATATTAATTTTAGTGTCTTTGTAACGGACTGATACGTTTTTAGAAACAATGGTGATACCTCGCTCCCGCTCTAAGTCGTTATTATCCAGGATTAGCTCGCCGCTTTCCTGGTTTTCGCGGAAAAGTTTCGAGAAGTGAATGATTTTGTCTACCAACGTAGTTTTACCGTGGTCTACGTGGGCAATGATCGCAATATTTCTAATGTTTTGCATGATACTTTCGTAATAAAGTACAAAAGTAGATAAAAGCAGGTTAGGAAAGAACTAATTAGTTAAGAAATCAAACAATCTTAATGTTAGCCAACACCTTCATCAAACTTTCTTAACAATGAATTGAGTTATAAGGGATTTATCTTGCCAAATTAAACAAGTGTTTAAATGACAAAACATAGAATATTATTGGGTATTTTTAGAAAACTTAGGATTCAATAAAAAACTAACATCTGAGAATAATTATATTATTTTAAGGCTATTTTACAATTTTATTGGATTCCCAACTCTTTCTTTACTGCTATTACCACATCACGATACATCCCTCTGGTACCCATCAAATGACTTTCGTGAAATGTACCTCTGATATCTTTTGGCAATTGGTTATGCTTTTTTTGGTAAGCTTTTACTTCTTTTATAAGGGCTTTTTTGAAAGCTGCCAGGTGTTGATCAAAATCTTTGGATGATGTTAATACCTCATTACCTACCTGGATAGTGTGACTAGAGCTTACTGAGAATTTTATATACAATGGGGTACGAACAGGCATTGCACCTATGGCTGTTGTGCCACAAATCATCACTTTTTTTGATTGGCATTGCGCGAAGCAGCCCAAAGAGCAAAGCGTAATTAGTAAAATAAGTTTCTTCATATAGTTATGTATTCATTTTACCTTTCAGACAAGCCATTTGATAAAAAGGAGTAGCCCTGTATACTTTAACCTCAAAAATTTTTGGTAAAAATTCGAAAAGGTGGCGTTTAGCAACAAAACCGCTAAATACCACCTTTTGATCAATAAAATATTCTGGTCCCTTATCTGGTAACCAAGCGAGTCATCCATTGACCTATTCTCACAAAATCTTTACGATACTCTTGCCACACATTTACCTTGGCCAATTCTGACTGGGTACGCTTAAACTCCTTGCGCATTGCAATAGATGAATATACCCCTCCTAAAATATTACTGGCAGCCACACCAGCAAAAATTCCGTGGACTCCCCAAAAAGAACCAATTAAGGTGAAAGCCACAAAAAAGGCCGATTTGACCAACATAATTTTGGTGGAATTGATGGGCAGTTGCAAACCATTGAAAATGGAAGAGGTAATAAGGTATAACCCATAAAATACGTAGGAGAAACTCACAATGTAAAAGTACAATGAGGTATATCCGACCACAGTGGTATCAGCACTAAAAATAGCGGCAATTGGTCGTATAAATAGCATAATGACAATAAATAAAGCCAATCCAATATAAACTGATGCTTTGCCTCCAAAAGCAATGGCTTGATTGATTCGCTCTTGTTTTTTTGCGCCCAGGTTTTGGGCAATAAATGGTGTAATGGCGGTACTCACTCCTAAAATTCCAATAGAAATCAACATTTCTATCCGGCTGGCCACACCATAAGCAGCTACTACCCCTGAAGATTGGCGTGCCAGAAGGTAGGTTAAAAACATCAAAGTCATGGGGCCTACTACTTGGGTAATGGTGGTGGGCAAACCAAATTTAAAGATGTCTTTGAGAATACGAAGGTTGGCTTTGAACTGAAAAGCTGAAGTCAACGAAATAAGCTTGTCTTTGATCAAAAGCACCGTCATTGCCAGGATTACAAATACCCAGGAAGCCACAGTAGCATAAGCCGCTCCTTTGATGCCCATTTCGGGTAAACCAGCTTTGCCAAAAATAAGTAAATAGTCAAATACCAAATTGATAATACCCGCAATGCCCATCACGATTTCGGGCATTCTGACATTGCCTGAGGCCCTGAGAATACCTCCTGCCAGGATGCCAACCGTAAGCAAAGGAATACCTACAAATAAGGGCTGTATGTATTGACGAATAAGTGGTAAGATGGCTTCTTCTGCTCCAAACCAACGAAATATCGGGTCAGTAAAAACAATACCTGTAATACTAAACATCAACGATAGCCCAAGACACACCATAATCGCTACCAGGGTTGTCTGTCGTACTTTGTCAAATTCTTTGGCACCTGCCGCTTTGCCAATAATGATAGAAACCCCCACCGATAAACCAATAAATAAACCCACCAACAAAAAATAGATGGTAGAGGAAAAGCTAAGTGCAGTCAAAGCGGCTGGGCCTAGTTTGCCTACAAAATAAGTATCTACCACTTGAAACAAAAAGGTTGATAACATGCCAATGCTAATGGGTAAAGACATGGAAATCAATGCCTTGTTGGTGTTGCCTTCTAATATATTCGATTTCATTGTTCTGTCTAGTTTAGTCTTTTTATGTGAGTATTTATTGTTGTTGGGTATTGAAGCGCACCCCAAACAGGGTAAATGTATTGGTCTGTACTTTGCCAGGATTCACGATTCCTCCATAGAAAATAGAATGATTTACAGTGAAGCTCAACTGACGAGTGAGTGGTATTTGTAGCTCTACTTGATTTTGAAAGCCGTGAAAATCAGCATTATTGGTAGCGATATAACCGTGAAACTCCCAGCGAATATTCAGGCGGTTTTGTAACAGAGGTAATACCATACGGGTGAGTAAACCTCCTGCAGGTGATTGTTGCAGCGGTAAATCTCGATAGTTAAAGTTTAAATAACTGCCGTATAAATTCACTTGAAAAAGCTTATAAGGCTGAGGCTTCATAACATTCCACCCTGCCCCTGTGCCACCCATCCACGATTGGGTAATGGCGAATGATTCAGAGAATCCTTGTAATCCAATCACCAAGGGATACAATCGCTTGTTTGGGTTGAGTTTTCCTGTTACATAAGACCAGAGATCGTTTACAGGCACAAAATCTTCAATTTTTGCATAATTGTACACACTACTTATCTCTACACTAAATCGCTCATTTTTTAGCAGAGCATTGATATTCCCACCCAGTGCAATTTGATTAAGATTCCCCGATTGGGTTCTGCCCTGTACTCCCGCTATCAAGCTAAACCGCGTAGTATCTGGAAATTGAGCCAATAAGTTTTGACTCAGCAAAACCACCAGCCCAATGACTCTCCAATATTGGTAGATTCTCTTCATCACCTTTTTTAATTAAAAAGCCCCATTTGAAAATCAGCTTGTGCCTGAACAATTTCCTCCTCAGTGTTCATCACAAATGGCCCACCATATACTACTGGCTCTCCAATAGGTTCTCCTGCCAGGATTAAAAATTCTCCCTCATCTTTAGAGCTGATTGTCAGTTGACTACCATTATTGTTCAAATGTGCAGAATGATAAGCTTCTATGATTTGCCCATCTATTTCTACCGAGTTTTTAAGCACATACACAATCGTGGTATAGTGTTCAGGTAAGTCACTGATTACTACTTCTTGGCTCGTTTTCAAACGTACCTGGGCAATTTTTAAGGGTACAAAATGTTGGGCTGGGCCTTGCACACCAAACAATTCTCCTGCATAAACTTTGGCCCATACATCGGTATTTTCAATAACAGGGATATCCTCTTTTTTGAGGTTTTGAATAAAAGGCTTGCTTAACTTTTCCGATGCAGGTTGATTAATCCATAATTGAATCTCGTGGAACATTTGCGTACGGTCATCGGTGGTCATAAGTCCTCCATGTTGTAATCCTGCTCCAGCATTCATCAATTGAGCGTCTCCGCTATGGAGCCAAACTTCATTGCCCAAAGTGTCTTCGTGGTGCATGGCCCCTTCAAACATAAAGGTCATCGTAGTAAACCCTCGATGCGGATGCATGACACCATCTATTTTGTAGCCGTCAGTAGTTTTTTGTGGTCCAATATGGTCTAGCATTAAAAAAGGGTCAGTATTTTTAAAACCTGCAATAGGAAAGGCACGTTGGCCTTTCACTCCAGGTACAATCCCATTAATAGGGCGATATTGATGTATTTGACGGATCGTTTTATTTTTCATGACTTTACTATTTTTTTATCATAATTACTTTTGAGACTACCCTTTCACTAAAGTGCTTTGCTGTTCTATTCTCTGCATGCTTCGTTCAATTGCTTCATAATTGGTATGGAGAGAACTGCGATGAGGAATAATAGGATATTGGAAAGGCTCGGCTAATACGAGTATAAATCGCACCTCTTGCTCGGCAATTATCTCAATCACGCCTTCGTTTTCCTCTAATACAGTCAAATTATTAGGAAGTACATCTTCTCCGTACAACTTGGCCCCTTCAGCTCTTGGGAAAATAAATCCACGGGTTTGTTTTTCAGGAGTTGGTAAGCTGAAGGTTTCTCCTTTGTTCAATTTTACATCCAAATAAGTCATATTGTAGGGCGTTTTTAGGCTGGAAGTCACTCCCTGATAACTACCCGCAATCACCTTTACATTGTCTACTACAGGTACATTTTCGGGTTGAATGTTTTGGTATTCTACCTCACTTTCTTCCAGTTCTGGTGGCAACAACATCCACAATTGATGAATGCTCAAATGCCAGTTTTCGGCAGTCTCTTCTGGTTTTTTGCGGTAGTGCTCCTGGTGCCACACCCCGCCTCCAGCCCGTATCCACTGGATTCCACCATCTTTAATAATTCCATCATTATCGCCAGTATCGCCATGATCCAGATTTCCACCGTCGAAGTAGGTAATGATACCAATACCAGAATGAGGATGATAGCCAATGAACATGCCATCATCATTGCGAAGCATGGTGCCCGCATCAAAAAACACAAACGGGCTTAACTCTTCTCTAACCTGTTGATCTACAATGTATTGAATTCCTCTACGAGGGGTTTGATATCGTTTAATTTGTCGTTGCATTGTTCTGAGTTGTTTGAGTTTTCAGGGTAATATTTAGTCTTGTAATTGGGTAGCCACTCGTTCAACTGCTCGAGTAAACTCACTCAACTGGCTGGCAAATTGAGTCCTTAAAATGGCATCGGTTACTCCTTCATCCTGATTGAAATTGTTGTAAAAAGAAGGTAGAGAGAAACTAGACACCACGTTGGCTCCCATAAATGGCAAGTAGTTTTTAGCTAATTCAAGTACCGTTTTACCTCCTCGTCCTCCTGGCGAAGTTGCCATTAAAAACATAGGCTTATTAGCCCATAATTTTCCCTCTAAACGAGAAGCCCAATCCAATACATTTTTGAATGCAGCCGTGTAGGTACCATTATGCTCTGCCAGCGATAATACAATGGCATCGCTTTCTTCAATTTGGGTTTTAAAGGCTTGCGCCAAAGCAGGAATGCCTCCCTCCTTTTCACGATCGATGCTATAAAGTGGCATTTCATAATCGTTTAGGTCCAATGTATTCACTGTGGCATCTTTTACCTGTTGTGCTACATATGTTGCCCACTGTTGATTGATAGACTGGGTACTGCTACTTGCGCCTATTGCTAAAATCTTTTTCATTTTTGAATCCTTTCTTATTACTTATTATACAACTTTTTATATTACAACAATTGTATATACAATTGTTAATGTAAAAAAATTTAGATCATATTCCCTGGAGTTTTTTTACCAACTGCTGGATCAATTTCGCTTCTTCAAACGTAATACGCTCTAACATAGGGGTATGAAACTCCTGTACTTTTACATCTAATGTTTTCAAATATTCGAGTCCTTCAGGAGTAATATTAATATCCATCTTGCGACGATTCGTGGGGCATTCCTGACGTGTAACCAATCCTTTGGTAATTAACTTATCTATGATTCGAGTTACATTACTGGAACGCTGCACCATCCCTTCCTGAATCTCTTGCACGGTCAAAGGTCGATCTTTATTTTCCTTCAAAGTCCTTAGCACGTTGTACTGAGGTTCGGTAACGTTGAACTCTTTCAAAACCCTCCCTACTTCATCGGTAATCCAATGCCCAGTGACAATAATCTGATGAATTGCATTATAATATTGAGTAGTGTCTTTGCTTTTTTCCATACAACTATTACCTTTTCAATTATTGTATATACAAATGTAGTAGGTAAAAGTTTTACTTGCAAACTTTTACCTTAAAAAATGAAATCATCTTGACTTTTAGGATGATGTTCTTGAAAATGGTTGCTTTTGTTCGCTAACAAAGTGATTTTTTTGAGGCATAGCGCTGCTATGCCTCAAAAAAATCACAAAGTTAACGGGCAAAATGAACTATTTGTAATTCATTATTAAAAGTCGGGATGACTTCAATTATTTATTCACTCACTGAAAGGGAGTTTTGAATAATGGCTTCCTGGAACTGAGCCAATTGTGTCAAAAAATTTGTTTTTAAATCATCGGTTAGAATGCCCTCATCCGCAGAAAAGTTTTGATAAAACCCTGGCAAAGAAAAAGCCGCTACTACATTGGCTCCTTTTTTAGGCCAATATGCCTGAAACGCCTCAAATACGGTTTTACCCCCTCGCCCACCAGGAGATGTCGCCAACAAAAACATGGGTTTGTCTTCCCAAAGTTTACCCTCTATTCGTGAAGCCCAATCTATAATATTTTTAAAAGCCGCTGCATACGTTCCATTATGTTCTGCTAATGACAGTACAATGGCATCACTCTCGATAATTCGCTGCTTAAATTGTTCTGCCAATGCAGGCATACCACTTGCTTTTTCTCGGTCGATGCTATAAATGGGCATTTCATAATCATTCAAGTCCAATAGATTTACCTCTGCACCATTTACTTGATGAGCTACATAATTGGCCAATGTTCGGTTGATTGAGTTTTGGCTACTACTTGCCCCAATAGTTAATATCTTAGTCATAGTATTTGCTCTTCTTTAAATTAAATGTATTAACATTAATTGTATATACGAATGTATATTATAAATGTTACATGCACAAATTTTAGAAGGCTTTATGACCAATTTGGCTGGCAGAAGAATAAAAAACCTTAAGGTTTGTAATTTTAAGTCACTTGTTTAATATCAACAAATGTTGTTTTATGGTATTGACTACAATGGTGAGTATAACAAGCTTAGCCTGTTATAAATGCCTATGAATTATTGTTAAGCAATTGGCTTCTTTATATCTTCAAAAAAATCATTAAAATCAATATTCAATATTTCTTCAATATTTTCAGCGCTCTCCTTTAGGGTATAAATTCCAAATGCAAGTTGTTTTTGATAATTAAAAACAGTTTTATTTAATATTTCAGAGAACTTACGCTCAATTTTTTTGAAATTCGGCTTCTGTTGGTTTGGGTCTATGTTTGTCCCATTATAGGCTATCAAAAAAACAAAGTTTTCATTAGAATGCTTTTTCCATAATTCATCCCATTTGGGGCTATTCTCTTCAATAAAACATTTATATGGATTTATGTTCAAACTGTGATAAATCATATTTCCTAAACCCATCCCTCCAAAACGCATCGCATTTATTTCAATAGGAACTAAATCTTTTGATAATTTAAATTCTGAATGTAGAGATATATTCGTCAGCTGTAATTTTTTATTGATTTCAACAAAAAAATCAATAGCGCTATCATACACCTCCTCAAAAATATCTTTGTTTGTGTAATACATCATATGTAAATATTCAGCGTGTTTAGGAGTAGGATGATAGTAAATATTCACAATATGTGGAATGCCTGTAGAATCAAAAAACATATCCACAGCGTACTCTTTCCCTTCTATAAAATCTTCAACAATAAATTTTGATTGAGATAAAACATTCTCTGAAAGTATTGTCGAGTTTTTATTGATTTCGCTTGTTATTTCTTCGACAACATTCTCTAAGTTACTATTCTCATCTATTATTTTTACTGCTGTTCCAAAGCAACCTTTAACAGGTTTTATAATTTTTTTTGAGTTTAGTTTTAGTTTTGGAATGTCTTTTAGTTCAACTGTTTTATAATCTAATGAAGGATAAGTTCGTGACAATAAATCACGAAATAGATACTTGTCTTTCATTGACTTAACAGCTTCAATTTTTGAGTCATCGTTCATCTTGTTTAGTACACTTTCTAATGTAGCTTCAGAAGTAATACATACTTTGTCAGAAGCAATAACTCCAGATAACTCAAGAAAATCATCCTCTTGAATCAATGTCATCCCTTTAGTTGCTGGTAGGGTTTCTAATGTTCCTGATTCGGCACTTTTTGGATAAACTAAATAAAGTGAATTATTCATTGTATAAAGAATAAAGCAAGGTTGAGTCTCCCCCCAACCTTTTCTTATTAAAAAACTAAAAACAAATGAGTGATTATAAAACAGGTAAGCAAAAGCATCTTTTGCCATAATATACATTCCGTAGACTCGCCTCACATTCACTGAATGTAATCACTTCAAAAGAGTAATCTGTAGAAAGTTATAATATCTACAATCTTTATATTACATTTAATAACAATAAATTATGTTAAGTATGCAATCCAGGAATATCTATTTGATCTATGCTTTTTTGGGTATCTGTATTTCTATGACGACCTCCAAAAAACTTCTTGAAGACATCTCCTTCCGATTCTTTGGCAGTAATGCTCTCTGGAGTAAACTTAAAAGTCTCTGTTTTGCTATTCAGGCTTGAGGTATAGGTACGCACGTGCTCCTTAGAAAGCGCTTTGTCAAAATACCCTGGTACATATTTATCCATCATCACCTGTAGGGCTTCAGTAGCTTCGTCTATGTCGTCTACCACCGATACTTGCCCATAGGCTACTACACTAAAGTAGGCCACACTTAAATTAGCTGGAACTGCGGCAATGGTTGAACCATATTCTTCATCAATAGAAAAACAAGCCTTGGGGTGAGCAGCAATTACGCGGTTTTTCTTGCCCGCATCGGAGCCGTGAAAATAGAAAGCACCATTATGCCATACATAAGCCATAGGGATTACATAAGGAAATTCTCCATCATACAAGCCCAATTGCCCAGTGCGGGCTTTTTGTAAAAACAAATTGATTTTTTGCACATCTTCTACTGCCGACTTGTAATATCTAATGGGTTCTTTTGTAGTATTCATATGAGTAGTTAATTATTAATGTTTGATAATTAAGGCCTTAAGCCCGGTTTTTAAGGTCATCTGTTATTTGCACTCCTGTATTTTGGGCCAGCCATTCAGTACGCAAAATGCTCATACGATACACCGACCAAAAGTTATTATCTACTTTGTAGGCATCTCTTATACGCCCCTCGATAGTAAGCCCTGCTTTTTGGTAGCAGGTAATGGCAGGCTGGTTATAGTCGTATACATTGAGTTCTATTCGGTTAAGTTTCAACTCTACAAACCCAATATCTACCAAGGTTTTGATCCACAATGTACCCAGCCCCTGTCCTCGTCGTGCTGGGTTAATGAGTATTTTGCACAAGCGTGCCGATTGATTGACATCATCAATGAAACCTATCTCTCCATGAGCTACTATTTCGTCGTCGAGTACGCCTTTATAAATCAATCGTTGATCGCCTCGTTCTTGATTTTTCTTAATCAATTGGGTTTTGGTAACGGGATAATCATACCCAGGGCTAGCCCACTGCAAAAGTACTTGGCGTGACTCTACCCAAGGGAGCAAACGCTCGTAGTCTTGATCGGTGAATAATTCTGCTTTCATGACAATGGTTTATTTAGTGTTCATTCATGATTGGTTTAAGTCATCTTCATTTCTTAATAAATAGGCTCTTGGGTGGTGTTCCATCCCTATTTTTGGATAAAAACCCGCAGCCTTGGGTGCCGATAATAGCACTACCACCGCTTTGGGGTCAATTGCCAGTTTAGTCTGACGAATCAGTTCGGTTCCTATGCCTTGTTTTTGATGGCTTAGCCTCACCGCCAAATCTGATAAATATGCTCTATAAGCAAAATCGGTGATAGACCTTGCTGCGCCTACCAATAGATCACCCTCCCAGGCTGTAACCATTAGATTGGTATGTTCTACAATCCTTTTCATTCTTGCTTCATCATCTATCGGGCGTCTTTCTCCTAGAGTAGAGGCTTTGAGCAGTTCAATAAACTGTTGATAATCAATAATATTTCCTACTTTATAAGTAATCATGGCTATATGTTTTTGCAAATGTAAGGCACTTCTGTTACCTTTAAAAGATACAGATATACACTTTATAACAGATACAGATGTTACCACTGCTCAATTCCAACTCATCCATTCCTCTTTTTGATCAGATTTATGGCTTTTTTAAGCAATCCATCATTGATGGCACCTTGAATTTTAATACCCAGTTACCCTCCATTAGACAGTTGGCCAAATCGCTAGAGGTAAGCAACAATACCGTGATTGCCGCCTACCAACAGTTGACCGACGAAGGATATTTGATCAATGTACCACGAAAGGGCTTGTTTGTGGCCGATTTGGACACTCAGGAAATACATCCACAAGAGAAAGCTCAAGAACTCCCTCAAGTTATTTTGGCCAAGGATGAGAAGCCTCGAGCTGATTATGCTTTCAATCTTAATCAGGCAGGAATAGATGAAGCTAGTTTCCCAATGAAAGCGTGGCGTAAATGTATCAATTGGGCTTTAGATAAACCCTTTTTACAGTATGGAGTATATTTTGGTGAACCTGCACTTAAAAAAGCCTTGGCCAGTTACTTATTTAAATCACGAGGGGTAAAAACCCAACCCGAACAAATTGTCATTGGCGCTGGAACCATTCATTTAATGGGTTTATTGGCTACCCTATTCAAAAATAAAATGCCTGAAAAACAAGTGAGGCAAATCGCTTTTGAAGAACCAGGCTATCAAGCTTCTCGTCAGGTATGGTTAGACTATGGCTATCAAGTTCAGCCAGTAGATGTTGATCCATTGGAAGGCATTCGTTTAGACGCTTTGGAACCGCTCCAGCCCGATTTGGTGTATCTTACTCCTTCACATCAGTTCCCATTGGGAGGGATTATGCCAGTTGCTCACCGTTTACAAATATTACAATGGGCCAAAGAAAAGAATTGTTATCTGATTGAGGACGATTATGACAGTGAGTTTCGCTTTCGTGGCAAGCCCATTCCTGCCTTACAGGCGCTCGATACCCATGAGCGAGTGATTTATGCCGGCACTTTTTCTAAAGCTTTTTTGCCTTCCCTAAGGTTGGCTTATTTGGTATTGCCTCCTCACCTATTACCTCATTTAGAGAAACTTCAACACATGGGGCAAAGTACTTCGGTAAATATGCAACGCGCCATGGCTATTTTTATGGAAGAAGGTTATTGGGATAAACACCTAAGGAAAATGCGTAAGGTGTATAAGCATAAATTTGAGCAAACGCTTGCAAGCCTGCAGGAAATTATGGGCAATAAGGTAGAAGTAACCACCCAGGCTTCAGGACTCAGTGTGTTGATCAAAGTAAACACTCAGCTTTCGGAACAAACCCTCGTACAAAAAGCCAGGGATGCAGATATATGGCTCAAAGGAAAAAACGATACCTGGTACATTCCTGAAAATATCCCCCCCCAACCTCATATCGCTTTTGGGTATGGGGCTTTGCCCATAAATCAGATTACAGAAGTAGTACAAAAGCTCCATCGAGTATGGTTTGAGAACTAACCAACTACAAGTTGCAGTAATTTTACCCTTATATTTCAGTTGCTTAAAATTGTACTTTTAGCAATTTAGATATAACTTATTGGGCCATTTCAGGATCTAAAGCACAATTCAAAAATCCCAAGTTTATTGAAAACTTGTCAGCAATCATTTTTTTTGCTTCATCAGTATATGCATTAGAATTTATAGCATCTGCATTGCAAATTCAACTACTATAATATTATGCTATGATACCATATTTAACATTACAACGAACGTACACATATGCAGAGGGAATTTAATTATAAACACTATTGTCTATTGCGAGACCTGTCACAAAAACTAAAATCACTCCTGTTTTTGTGCTCTTTTTTGTGCTTAATCATAGGGCAGGGTCAAGCCCAACACAAATCATCCTTTCAGTTCAAAAAAGACGGCTTATTAAAAGTCACCAATTTTTTACCCAGTGAATACAAAGGGCACGCTCAAAACTGGAGCATTACTCAGGACAAAAGAGGTGTTATATATGTAGCCAATATCAATGGAGTATTACAGTACGATGGCCACGAATGGCGTGCTTTTCCTATCAAAGATTTTCAGGTAGTTAGTGATAAAAATGGTCGTATATACACCCACCTGGGCTACCTTAAAGCAGACTCCCTAAGTCAAGTTCAATACCATTCTCTTCAGTCTTTGCTTACAGCTAAGGATCGTTCGCTTACTAATTTTGCCACCCGTGAAATCGCTATTACCGACAAACTTGTAGCCTTTCATAAAGTAGGTTCGCTCATTTTATACAGGAATAATAAACTAGAGGTCATTCCTTTATCCAGTGATTTTATCAGGCCCCTGTTTTCTATCAATCAGGAAATTTATATGACCAAGAAAGGAACGGGATTGATGAAATTGACTGCAAAAAAGCAATGGCAATTAGTGGCTGGTGGAGAAATCTTTGCCGATAAAAATATTACCTCTGCACTTCCTTTTGGTAATGGCAAATGGTTACTCTCAACGTTTCAACATGGCTTATACTTAATGGATAAAACGGGGTTTAAAGCCTGGAATGTACCTGTCAATGATTTCTTAAAACGTAATCAAGTCAATTGTAGCCTCACCCTTTCTGATAGCCTTGTAGCATTTGGAACCTTGCGCAATGGCGTATTGATTATGAATCGTCAAGGAAGGTTGATTCAATTGATTAACCAAAGTAATGGATTGAAAAGTAACTATGTACGTGCTTTGTTTCTGGATAAAGATAAGGCACTTTGGCTAGCACTCAATAATGGAATGGCTCGAGTAGAAACTAGTTCACCTTTTTCGCTTTGGAATCAGGAAGTAGGCCTCAAAGGATCCATCAACCATATTGCAGAATTATACAATAACCGATTTTATATAGGAACCTCTCAAGGAGTCTTTTATAGAGCCTATAATACACAATCTATCCCTAATTCTCCCAAAGGACGATTTAAGCTAATCGCCAATACTAATAGTTCTGTTTACCATTTATTAAATACCCCAAAAGGCATACTCTGTAGTCATCGTAAAGGTATCTCTCTGATAAAAGATACTACTGCCCAAAAACTGGTCACTACTCCAAGTGTAGTATTTACGACCATTCCTGCACAGTTTGCTGGGAAAGCATATGCCATTGCAGGTACTACCAAAGGCTTACTTTTGCTGGAAGAAACGGCCAATGGCTGGCGTTATAAATTTCCCATAAAAGGGCACGAAGTGTATACCCGTCATTTGCATCAAGATGCTCAAGGATATGTCTGGATTACTGCCGAAGAAGGCATCTTTAGGCTTAAGCTGTCTCCATCGCTGGATCATATCATAGAAAAAAAACTATACACAATACCCGAAGGTTTACCTACGGAAAAAGAAAATCGAGTATTTGGATTACCCGACCAAACGTTGATCATTGGTACTACTAAAGGGGTGTATGTATATGATCAAGCCAAGGATCGTTTTAGCCCACATGCAATGCTTACAACTCGACTGAAGGTAAATGATGTGATTCAATGGATCAAGGCTGATAAAAAGGGTAACCTTTGGTTGTGGACCAAATCGGGGGTAATATTTGCCAAAAAAAGGGAAAACAATAGCTTTGACTTAGAACGTAATGTCTTTAACCCATATCGCCAGTTGTTTTCCAACTACATTGCCCCTCAGGTAATTCCCATTGATGACCAAAACATCTTATTTACCACACGCAATGGAGTTGTTCATTATAATAGCCTGTTGAAAAAAGATGCTCAACAGCCCTTTGAAATACTCATTCGGAAAATAAGCATTGTAAAAGGCAAAGATTCTTTATTTTTTGGAGGAAACTTTACGCATACCAGAGCTGATGTATTCATAAGCAATCAACCAAATACCAAGGCTCCCACTTTTCCTTATAAATTCAATCACCTGCGTTTCAAATGTTCGGCGATTTATTATGAAAACACTCACCAAACTCAATATCAGTATTTATTAGATGGCCTCGAAGAGGAGTGGTCGGACTGGACCAATGCCACCAGCAAAGAATTCACGAATTTGCCTGCTGGGAATTATACATTTAAAGTAAGGGCTCGTAATGTATATGGTACCCTCAGTAAAACCACCATATATCGTTTTACTATTAGCTCTCCCTGGCACCAAACTACCTGGGCATATAGTGTATTTGGCGTATTCATTTGTTTGTTGGTATGGGGTATTGTTTATCTAAACACATATCGCCTAAAACGACAAAAAAACCACCTAGAAACAGTGGTCAATGAACGAACCCACGAAATTCGCCAACAAAACCACACGCTCGAGACCCAAAAAGAAGAGATATTAACCCAAGCCCAAAAGCTGGAAGAACAAACCAACTATCTCAAATCTGCCAATGATGAAATTGCTCACCAAAACATTGAGTTAGAAAAACAGAAAGAGGAAATTTTAGCACAAGCTCAGAACCTTTCCCAACAAGCGGAGTATTTACGGTTTGCCAATCAGGAAATTGCTCAAAAAAATAGTGTGCTGGAGACGCAAAAAGAGGAAATCAATCAAGCCTATCAAAATATTCAACTGCTCAGTGAAATTGGTAAAAAAATCACCTCTACGTTTTCCAGCAGAGACATCAACCAGATTGTGTATGAAAGTATTCAGGATTTGATGGATGTAGCAGCATTTGGCATTGGCTATTACAAATCCAAAGACAATATTATAGATTATGGAGGATACTTCTATCAGGGTCAGGCCCCTATCCCTCCCACTGTAAGTATGGAGAGCAAAAATCACCTGGCAGTGTATTGTATAGAGCACCAAAAGGAGGTAATCGTGGGCGATATTGCAACTGAATACACAAACTATGTTCCTACCCTGGCAGATTACAAAAAAGAGGATTTATATAACTCAATGATCTATTTGCCACTCATCGTGAGAGAGGAAATCATAGGAGTGCTCAGTATAAAAAGCCATAAAAAACACGCCTACAATCAAAATCAGCTCAATATCCTGCGAAATTTATCTATTTACATTGCCATTGCCACTAAAAACGCTACCAGTTTTGCTATACTAGATTTGCAAAATCACCTGATTACGGATAGCATTGTATATGCCCAAAATATTCAACAAGCAATTCTACCTACTCCTGCTACTCTTAAGGAATGTTTAAATGAATATTTCTTAATTTATTGGCCAAAAGATATTGTCTCAGGGGACTTTTATTGGTTGTTTGAACATACTGTTCCACAAACTCAAGAAACCTTTACTTTTATAGCAGTTATAGATTGTACCGGGCACGGAGTACCAGGTGCTTTTATGTCGTTGATTGGGTATCAGATGCTAGATGAAATTGTCAAAGAAAAACGAGTACTGGAACCACATCTGATTTTGGAATGTCTGGACAAGTTAATTATTGATAGCCTCAAGCAAAAAGAATCTGACAATACCGAGGGTATGGATGTATGTATGTGTCGCTTGAAAAAGCTCCCCGATGGATACACCGAAGTACACTTTAGCGGGGCCCGTAGAGATTTGGTCTATGTCGAACACAATATGTTATCTAAGATAAAGGGAGACAGAACTTCTATTGGTGGATATTTTGAAGGAAACCACAAACGTTTTAAGAACAATGTGATCACTCTTGCTCCTGGTACTTTATTGTACCTGAGTAGCGATGGAATGGCTGATATGCCCAATGCCAAGCGTCGTAGCTTTAGCTCAAAACGCTTAGAAGAATTACTAAAAACCAATGCACCCTTACCTCTGGTAAAACAAAAGCAAGCGGTGATTCAGGCCATCAATACCCACAAAGGCAAGCAAGAACAACGCGACGATGTAACACTACTGGCAATCAAGCTTTAGCATTCATTAACAAAATCCTAAACTGCAGGCTTTTCTCAAATTTGTAATGAAAATTCGTTTTATTGGTTATTCAATCGAACTTATATTAATAACTAATGAAACAACTCTTGCTCCCCCTCTTATTTTTCATCACAAGTCAGTTGGCATTGGCTCAAACCCAGGAAGTGTACTTTGCCAGCTTCCCTACACTTACCCCAGATGGTCAAACTGTAATTTTTAGTTATGAAGGTGATTTATGGAAAATCAACCTAAACCTGAAAGAACATGCTGCTACTCGAATTACTGCGATGCGAGGGCTGGAAACTCGCGCCAAAGTATCACCTGATGGCAAATGGCTTGCCTTTTCGGCGAGTCAGTATGGTAATACCGATGTATTTTTGATGCCTCTGGAAGGAGGCGAAGTAAAGCAACTCACTTTTCACGATGGTTTCGATCATGTCGAATCCTGGTCTTGGGACTCCAAATGGATCTATTTTAGTTCTAACCGTTTCAACCGATATAGTGGATACAAAGTATCGGTAGAAGGAGGCACACCACAACGCATATTTAAGCATTACTTTCACACTGTGCATCATTTGTTTGAGCACCCATCTACTGATGAGCTATTTTTTAATGAAGGCTGGGAAAGTAAAACTTTTGCTAATCGTAAGCGCTACAAGGGAGCATTTAATCCTGATATCCAATCTTATAATCTAAAAACCAAAGCTTATAAGAAGTACACAACCTATCAAGGCAAGGATCTTTGGGCAAGCCTGGATCGCAATGGTAATATCTACTTTGCCTCCGATGAGGCCAATGGGGAATACAATTTATATACTTTCAAAAATGGGAAAAAGACCGCGTTGACTAAATTTGATCGCGCCATTAAACGCCCCTTTGTAAGCGCCAATGGAGAAAGCGTAATTTTCGAAAAAGATTATCAATTATTCATTTACAATGTATCTACTGCCAAAACAATCAAACTAGACATACGAGTATTTAAAAACAATATCCTCAAAAAGGACATTACTTTTCGTACCGCTGGTTTTATTCGGGCTTTTGATGTGGCACCCGATGGCAAAAAACTCGCCTTTGTAGTACGGGGAGAAATATTTGTATCTGATATCAAGGGAAAGTTTATTCGGCAAATCAAAACCAAACCCGATGATCGAGTAGTAGAAGTGCATTGGATGGCCAATAGCAAAACCTTGCTTTTTAGCCAAACTGTAGGAGGGTACCTCAACTGGTTTACCGTTGCCGCCAATGGCCAGGGAAAGGAAAAGCAAATTACCGTGGACAAGCAAAACAATCGTTTGCTTAGCTTCAATAGTGATCGCAGCCAGGCAGTGTATCTCAGTGGACGCAATGAGGTAAGGGTGATGTCGATGAAAACCTTCAAAAATGAAACAGTTGCTCGAGACGAGTTATGGGGTTTCCAAAACGATTTGCCTAGCTTTTCGCCCGACGATCAATATGTAACCTATACCGCTTATCGCAATTTTGAACGAGACATTTTTTTGTATCACCTCAAAGATAAAAAGTTGATCCAGCTAACTAAAACTGGCATTTCAGAGATCTCTCCCCGTTGGTCACCCGATGGCAAATACTTGTACTTTATTTCTAATCGTAGTCGCCCATTTTATCCCTATGGTGTTCGTAACGGTACCCATGTATATCGCCTGGCTTTGGATAAATTTGAGCGCCCGTTTAAATCTGAAAAGTTTGACGAGCTTTTTGAAAAGAAGAAAAAGAGAAAAAAGCCTAAGAAGAAAGACGATGAAAAGGAGTCAAAAAAACAAAAAAGAAAACGGCAGAAAAAGCTCAAAGTCACCATCAACTTCACCGATTTATGGTCACGTCTGGAGCGAGTAGGCCCTGGTACTGGTGCCCAAAACAGCGTATTTGTGACCAAACAAGGCAAAAAGACCAAAGTATTGTATACTTCCAACCACGAACGAGGTACCACCTACTACATATGGCAAACAGTTTATGAACCATTTAAAGGTCCACACACTACTAAAATTAAAGGAAGCCGAGCCAACAGCTTGCAAACTATGCGACAGGTGAAGGGAAAGCTCTACCTGCTGTCATTTGGGAGAATTTATGAGGTGGGTAGTCGCCTGAACAACATCAGTTTGCCTCATACTTTTCAAAAAAGCTTTGCTATAGAGTTTAAGCAAATGTTTTATGAGCTTTGGGCCAATTTGGAAGAAAACTTTTACAGTGAGAACTTCCACGGTATAGACTGGCAAGCAATGAAAAAGAAGTATGAGCAATACCTCCCAATGGTCAACAATCGAAGCGACCTGCGTACTTTGCTCAATGACATGTTAGGAGAGCTCAACTCTTCGCACATGGGATTCCGATCTTTTGGCATAGAAGAGTTTGTGTTTTATGAAAATCGTACTACCGCCACTGGACTTTTATTTGATCAAAACAATCCTTATCAAATTACGGGCATTGTCAAAAGAAGCCCTGCAGATGTTACTGGAAAAGACATTCGCCCAGGAGATGTATTAATTGCCGTAAATGGTGAAAAAGTAGATCCTATCCAAAATAGAGAAAAATACTTTACCAAATCGAGTCGTGACCGAGAAGTAATGCTCACGTTGCAACGAGGAAAAAAAGAAATAAAAGTGCGTCTACATGGCACGTCTTCGGGGAGGATACGTGGCTTATTGTATAGTGAATGGGAAGATCGTCGCAAAGCCATGGTAGATAGTATAAGTAAGCAACAAATCGCCTATGTGCATATGCGCAATATGACTGGAGGCGAACTACAAAGGTTTTTGAATTATATGACGGCTGAAGCTTATAGCAAAAAAGGAATCATTCTGGATTTACGCTACAATACTGGGGGCAATGTACACGACAATGTATTGCAGTTTTTGTCGCAAAAACCTTATTTGAAATGGAAGTATCGGGAAGGTGCTTATACCGTACAACCCAACTTTACGCCCGCTGCCAAGCCTATTGTATTACTCATCAACGAACAATCGCTAAGTGATGCAGAAATGACTGCAGCTGGTTTTAAACAACTAAAATTAGGCAAAATCATTGGCACCGAAACCTACCGTTGGATCATTTTTACTTCAGGCAAAACTCTGGTAGATGGCTCGTTTTATCGTTTACCTTCCTGGGGTTGCTATACTTTAGATGGTAAAAACCTGGAGAAAGAAGGGGTAAAACCTGATATTTTCGTCCGCAATACTTTTAAAAGTCGAGTAGAAAATAAAGACCCTCAACTCCTGCAAGCCATCGAAGAAATACAAAAACAACTAAAAAGTAATGGAAAATAATCCAGTGATCAACGGACTATTGGGTGTAGCCATGGGCGATGCCTTAGGAGTGCCCTTCGAATTTAAAAGAAGCTATACCATGAAAGCCAATCCTGCTACCGATATGGTAGGCTATGGTACTCATAATTTACCAGCAGGCACCTGGTCTGATGACACCTCGCTTACACTTTGTTTGGCCGAATCGTTGGTAAGTGGTTATGACTTGGTAGATATGAGCAAAAAGTTTATGGCTTGGCGCTATGATAGCCACTGGACAGCTCGAGGTAAATTATTTGATATTGGCAAAACAACTCGCATAGCCATCGATCGTTTGAATACTTACATCGAAGAAGATGATTTTGAAGCCATTAAAACCCAAAAATGGGCTGGCAACGAATGGGAAAATGGCAACGGTTCTTTGATGCGTATCTTACCTTTATTATTTTACATCAAAGGCAAACCTATTCAAGAGCAATTTGATATCGTGTGGGAAGTATCAGCTTTGACCCATCGTCATATTCGGGCTGCTATGAGCTGTATGATTTATTTGCGGTTGGCCGAACATTTACTCAATGGAAAAGAAAAAACAGAGGCTTATACCAAAATGCAGGAAGATATCATGGGTTTATGGGAGAAGATGAATTTTGCCGAAGAAGAAAGAATCCATTTTGTGCCCTGCATAGCTAAAGATATAACAACCATGGCTCGAGAAGATTTAAAATCGGGTGGCTATGTAATAGAAGCCCTCGAAGCCAGTTTATGGTGCTTTTTACAAGAAAATAGTTATGCCGAAGCGGTGCTTTCAGTGATTAATCTGGGGCACGATACCGACACCACCGCAGCGATTACAGGAGGATTGGCAGGGCTTTATTATGGATTAAACGAAGTACCTGAACGATGGCACCAAGTACTGGCTCGTAGAGGTGATATTGTGGCGCTGGCTAACCAACTTCATGCGAAGTATTTTTAAATAATCATTGACCGTTTACCACTAATCATTAACAACATGGCTTACAACGAACTATTAGGAGATCGGATAAGACAGATTTTGCAGCAAAAACAAGTAGCATTTGAAGAAAAGAAAATGTTTGGAGGGCTTTGCTTTATGGTAGATCAAAAAATGTGTGTAGGTATTGTGAAAGAGGATTTGATGGCGCGCATTGGCCCTGATGCATTTGAAGAAGCCCTTAAGAAAAAAGGTGTACGAGACATGGATTTTGCTGGCAGGCCCATGAAAGGCTATGTATTTGTAGAACCAGAAGCAATGGATATGGACACTCAACTAGAATATTGGGTGCAACTCTGCCTGGATTTTAACCCATTGGCCAAAGCTTCTAAGAAGAAAAAAAGCACTCAAAAGAAAACCTCAACGGCAAAAAATAAATAGCTAGTAATTAGCGGTTAACCATACTCTAAAAATTACAATAATGAAAAAAACGTACAGCATCTTCGTTTTAGCCTTTGTACTGATGGCAGCTTTGGCAAGCTGTGGTGGTGGCAAAAAAGCCAATTCAGGAGAAGGAAAAGATTCCTCTTCCAGCGCCTCTTCTGGTAATAGTGAGTCTGAGGGTTCCAGTGAATCTTCACAATCAGGAGGAAGTAGCGTAGCCGATCCCAAAATGGCTGAAGTTATCCAAACTTATTGCGATGATTTTTCCAGTTTTAAGTATAAAGAAGTGAAATCCCTATTTGCTCCTAATGTAAAACAATACATTGGAATGAAAAACACTACGGGAGAAGCACTGGCCAATGAGGCAGGTCGTTTTTTATCCACTAAAAGGTTTGTGGCTTATTCGCCAGATTTAGACGAACTCAAAGTAAATGGTAAAACTGCTACAGTTCCTATCAATATTGAATGGGCAGGGTATCAAACCCGGGTTTCAACTGAAATAGAATTCAATGATGATTATAAAATTGTATCTCTCAAAGAACTCAAGACACTTCCACCCAAATATGACAATCTCAAAACATCTTCTAAAAAGGTGGTAGAAACTTACCAGGGCTGCGATCACACCAATAAAAAAGAAGGCTGTACTCATTACCTGGCTGCTTATCAGGTTGTAGAAACTGCCCCTTCCAATGCGGTAAAAGATTCCATCAATAATTACATCTATAAAGCACTTGATGCTCCAGAACCATCAGAAGCTGCTGTAAGAAAGTTCGCCAAGAATTTTATCAAAGGTTTTGACGAAATGCGTAAAAGTGGTTCTGTTATGTCAGATTTCGTGAGCGACAGCTATGGTAGCATTCGAAATATGGGCAAGTATGCCACTGTAAGCGTTTCTACTTCAGGGTATGCTGGCGGTTCGCATGGTTTTGAAAGCATTGCAGTAGCTAACTTTGACCTGAATACTGGAAAAAAACTTGCGCTCATTGATTTGGTTACTTCTGAAGAAGCATTGAAAAAAATCGCAACAAAGATTTTCCGTAAACTTAACCAAATACCTGATGATAAAACCATCAACCAATTTGGTTATACAATAGACGACAACGAAAAGTTTGTATTTGCCAATAGTTTTGCTCTCAAAAAAAATCAGATTGAGTTTTATTATGGTCGCTACGAAGCAGGCCCTTATGTAATGCCCCCTCCAATGCTCACCATCAAATACAGTGAGATCAAAGACTTAATCAAAAAAGACAGCATCTTAGGAGATAAAGTAAAATAATCAACCATAAGAAAGCTCGGCACAAACCGGGCTTTTTTATGCTTCTACCCCGCTTTCCCACTCCGTATTTTCTTCCTCAATCGTTTCTTTATAAACCTCAATTACACAAGCAGGCAAACACCCTTGAAACCATTCCTGATCCAATTCTATAAATTTGTTGGCTTGATAATGACGTATGCCCCATACTGTTTTATCGCTTTCAGAAAGATATATCTGTGGAATGTATAGTTTTTTCAAAGCAGGGAGTTTCTGTAAAATCAAGGGCAGTTGTTTTAAATGAGCAAAAGGCAAATACAAGGTTTGTAAGGATTGCAACTTAGGTAACCAGTGAGGTATTTCAGCAGGTTCTTCAGGCGTACCTAACAGGGTTCTGCCCAAATCAAGGTAGGCTAGTTTTGTCAAAGCGGTCAAACTAGCAGGCCACTCTTGCAACCGTACAAAAGCATCCTCTGGATTACGATATTCATCCGACTCATAATCCTTACTGGTTCGTGTTCCGTGCAAAATCAAAGTATTTAGAGTAGGAAAACAATCAAAATTGTTAGGGTAAGTCTCAAAAGTAGTATCAGTAAGATCTATCTTATGTAAACCCAATTTAGCCCATTCATTAGGCAATTGTAATAAGTAAGTATCACGATGTAGCAGGTTATTAGGTTCATTTTCTTTCTTTAGTAAAGCCAATACTTTCTCTTGTGTGGCATAATTACAAAAATACATCCGCCCAACCTCTCGTACAGGTATTTTACCAATATATTCATATTCTATTGGCGACTCCATCATTATCTCCGTAAGGTTTATAATATCTACATGAGGGACTTCTTGAATATTTTTTGCTAAATCATTTAGGTAAGCTTCAAAATTGATATCTCGACAAAAATCATTGCCCCCATAATGTTCCCAGGGGCCAATAAAAGTAGCAAAATCGCCATCAAACGATTCTAGTCCTGCAGGAGTATGCCCAGTCACCTCTTCAAATATTTCCTGTACTTGAGAGCGTAACTCCCAAAACTTCGTCTGAGTAAGTTCAGTTAGTGCTGGCAAATGAAAAAAATGAAGGTATAATAGCTCGTTGGCTACTTCATATGGTTGAGGCATTTGGACACCTTGTGTATCTTCATTAGACTGTAACATTTGCAAAGCCAACTCTAAATTGGCTATATCTGTACTTAGCATCAAGCGCCTTAACTTAATCGCCAAAGGGTTCATAATCGCGTGTAATTTGTTAGGTTAAATCGCACGCTAAATGTATCTAAAATATTAGATACTCAACAAATTTATTCTTTATTTTTCTGAGCAAACAAAACAACCTCTTATAAACGCGAAAGCCCTGATTAAGTAATTTAACCAAGGCTTTCGCATTACGTTATTTCGTATTTTATATATGATATTTCGTAACGTGTTTTATACGTTATTCTTTCTTACTTTGAAAACTCGTATGTAATAATTTTTTTCTTTTTGGTCATAATCGCCAATAAGTATTTTCCTTTAGGCAAGATTTGTAAATCCATTTCCAATTTGGTTTTACCCGAACGACTAGTATAAGATTGCTGAGGAATGCCCGCTTCATTCTTAATTTTCACGCTATAAATACGATCCTGGGTATTGTTCATATTGATGGAAACGCGCTGACCCTTAGAATGCACCTGAGTAGTGATCTGAGCATCCTTTAAAGCCTCTTTTGAACTCAAAGAATTCAGCTGAACATCAGGGTTTGACTGGGCTTGAGCAGTGAAACCAACAATTACAAAAGCGAAAGAAAAAACGAGGGGAAGAAACTTTTTCATAATACAAATTTATTTGAGTGCAGGACTGTTCTACTATTAAAGAGTAACAATTTATAAATTTGTACTACGCTTTCTACAAAAAGTTATATCCCTCATGTAAGCTTAGCGATCTATCAACGAAATCCCATTCAAATCTGTCGTCAAATACTCCGTCATCACGTCAAAAAAGGGCAACATATTCAATAAACCCTCTGCCACTTTATTTACGAAGTTTCGTGATAGTACTTCTTTATCGGTAAAAGAATGTTTGACCAAAAACTGCTTATAACGAAGTAAATCAATATTTTCATTGTCTTTTTTGAAACCCTTTGGCGCAGTTTTTACCTGATCACCTATCAATTCGCCAAAGTAGTTTTTAAATGCATCACTTTGTAACACATCTCTAAGAGGCTCTGCATCTGCGTCTATTTGTTGCCTCAGCAATAGCAAGTCTTCAGAGTTAGGGCCAAAAAAACCTCCCATCACAAAAGAGTTCCCTGGTTGTATTTGAAAGTGATAACCTCCTCGTCTATCAGCCCCCATACGCTTCAAAAAACCTCCCCAATAAATTTTATAAGGAGCTTTATCTTTCGAAAAACGAACATCTCGATGAATCCGATAGATACTCTTCTTACCCGACTCATTTCCTATGACATCTCCTTCGTTCATCACCTGTATCAACTCATCCGCAAATTCGACCATTTCTTTTTTAGAAGCCTCATAAGCAGACTTGTGTTGGTTGAACCACTCTCGTTGATTGTTTGCTGCCAATTCTGATAAAAAATCAAAAGTTTGTTGGGTAATTTTCGCCATATTTTTGATAGTTAATTTTCAGGGTTTAAACATACACATATTACCCGAAAGTTCGCATTATCTCATAAAACCTAACAAACTAAATCAGTTGTATTCCTATCAGCAACATATCGTCTCTTTGCTCGGTATCGCGCATATATGCATCCATCATTTCATTTAGCTTTTGACACTGTTCATCAAGAGCAAACGTGTAATGCTCCAACAACCAATTCTTTAACTTATCAGAGGTAAAACTCTTTCTCGATTTATTGTTTTGGTCGGCTATCCCGTCGGTACTTAAGTACAATAGGGAGCCTTTTGGAAAGGTAAATTCATAATTGGTAAACTCAACAGGGCGGTTGTAATTCCCACCAATAGATAGGCGATCATTTGCCGTTTCATAAACCTCAGGATTGGTCTCTGGCAAAATATAATAAAGAGATAACTTGGCACCCGCAAATTGCACATGATAACGGTCTTGTTCATGTGGTTTCATCGCAATCAAGCCCATATCTAGCCCAAAATTATCTCTGGCATCTGGCACTCTGAGAGCTTTTCTAATTTCAAGATGTAGTTGAAACAAAATATCTGCGGGAACCACCTTGTGCTTTTCCCTTAAAACTTTGTCTAGCAAAGTATTGGCAATCAAAGACATAAAAGCCCCTGGAACTCCGTGCCCAGTACAATCCAATACCCCTATATACACAGTATTCTTGGCTTGTTGTACCCAATAAAAATCTCCTGACACTACATCTCTTGGGCGGTAAAAAATAAAATAGTTTTTAAGCAAACGATCCAATTTTTGTTGCTGGGGTAGTAGTGCATTTTGGATGACAAATGCTGCTCGAATACTACTTTGTACTTGCTGATTACGGCTTTCTAGTATTTGACTTTTCTTTTCAATGGCGTCTCTTTGAATCGTAATTTCTTCTTGTTTTTCCTTTAATGCCTCATTATTTTTTTGCTTGATTCTATTATTGCGATACAACACCAAAGCAATAATTGCCACTATGGACACCACCAGCGTAATAATGACATTCCAGGCATTCTGTAAGTCGTTTTTATTCTGAAGGCGTTCAATCTCATTTCGCTGTTCTCTAAATCTATAAGTCATCTCTACTTTTTCAAGCTTATTTTGGGTCTGCCTTCTTAGTATAGAATCCCTTACTTCGATATATAGCTGTAAATATTGATTGGCTTGTTCAAACTTTTCAGCTTTTTGAAAAACCACCGATAAACCACGATAAACCCTTTCTTTAATTTCATATAAATCCCGTTTTTCACATAGTCTCAAAGTGCTATCATACATGTTCTGCGCCTTGATATATTGGCCCTGCTTTAGGTACATATCCCCCAAAGCACTCATCACATTGGTCAAACTCCCCCACTCCTTTTGTCTATAACTCAATCGTTGGTCAATCAGATATCGACGCTCTGCCTCTGCATAATCACCTTTCAAGTCATACACTGTCCCTATATTACCATTCATAATACCAATCCAGGCCGAGTCTTTTGTTCCAACAGCCAATTTTAAAGCCTTATCATAATTCCTAAGCGCTTTGTCATACAGTCCTTTGTTTCTATCAATAAGCCCTAATGTGTTCCACGAATTAATAATCAGACGAGGCTCTGACAAATTCTTCTCTAAAGCAATGAGTTGTCTAAACCCTTTGATGGCCTTGTCATAATTCCCATCGCCATAATGCTGTGATGAAATATTATTGATAGCATAGGCTAGCAAAAGCTTAGTCCCATGCTTCTTAAATATTTCTTGGGCTTTTAAATAATTTAATAATGCCTCATTGTATTGGTATTTTGTCCGATAAAACTCCCCTAACTCTAAATAATACTTTCCCTCCTCCCTCTTTAAGCGATGTTTTTGCGCAATCTCTTTTGATTTGTTAAAGTAAACCATCATCTGCTCAAATCTCTCCCTATCTCTATAAAGCTTACCAATCAGTAAATGAAGGCCAGTACATTGCTGAGGTGTGCTACATTTATCAACCAACTTGATAAACTTCTTGATATGTATCTCAAACAAAGAATCATTCGTTGCTCGCATTGCAAACATGTAATCAAGCATTAGTTTCTCGGCTCTTGCTTCTTCACTTGTGGTCAGTATTACTTGATAAAAACTCTCGAGAGTGCTATTGGAATTGTCTTGAGTCGATGCTCGATTTACAACACAGATACAAAGGCAAAATGATAACAAAGTCTTTTGAATAAAATCCATGAGAGCCTTACTAATTTTCTTTAATATGTGCTGATGTTGAATAATTTTGTACTTCTTGTGTGGTTTTGGAATAGGTACAAATAAAAAATCATACTTGCTTAAGATAAAACAAGTATGATAAACTCTCAAAATTTATGGTATACTTCTCTGGCTTCTAGGCCAAAACTTCTACTTCTTCTTTTACTTTCTCTACCGTTTCGACTACTTTTCCAGTACTAGCAATAAAGATATCACGCTCCAGAAGGGTTTCTTTCAATTGGCATAAGTCCTTTAAACGAACCGTTCCAATCACATAATTGAAGTTGGTTCCCTGGTATTTTTCACTAATCCCAATAAAATCAAACAACTCAAAATCAGCCTCATCATGGTAGCGCAGGTAAACTTCTTGTACTTGTTGCTGACTCACCCTAAAAGGCTTCGTAATGGTACTATCTTGGGCATAAGCTTTTCGGTACTCATATTTATAGCCATAACGATTGGCCGAAATATCAGACAATACCGCTGAACCAGTGGGGTGTCCTCCTGCCCCTTTACCGGTAAACACTTGTTTACTCGAAAAAGCTGCTTCTACAATAGCTGCATTGTACTCATTCTCTACATGGTATAAGTAATGGCCTCTACTAACAAAATGTGGCATTACTGAAAGACTTACTTCATCTTCACTAATTCTTTGTACACTGGCCAAAAGCTTTAGTTTATAACCTTTTTCCAAAGCAAACTGAATATCATAAGGTGATAAACCCTGAATACCATAATTAAATATTTCAGTAGGCTTTACCACTACTCCATAGGCGTGCAATGCTACAATACAAAGCTTATACAATGGATCAAAACCGCCTACATCCAATGTAGGATCAGTCTCGGCAAATCCTAAATCCTGGGCCTGCTTCAGTGCAGTTTCATAAGATAAATTTTCCTGGATTACCTTGGTCAAAATATAGTTGGAGGAGCCGTTAAATATCCCTGAAACCGAAAAAAGCAACTCATTATCATAGTACTCTTCAAGAGTCCTAATAATTGGAATGCTTCCACACACTGCACCTTCATACAGTAATGAAGCTCCATATGTTTTTTGTAGTTCAAGTAACTCTGCTAAATGCTCTGCCAACATTTTTTTATTCGCAGTAACTACATTTTTTCCATTTCGCAAGGCAGTCGTTACAATCTCATAAGCCTCGTCTGCATTATCGATGAGTTCTACTACCAGGTTAATTGTTTCATCTTCCAAAATATCGCTGGCGTCGTAGGTAAAACACTCTGCTGGCAAAGACCGTTTTTTTTGGCGGTTCTTCACACAAATTTTTGCTATTTCAGCCTTAAAGTCGGTTTTCTCTAAAATATCATAAAGCCCCTGCCCCACACAGCCAAAACCAAACAATCCGATCTTGTGTTTTTTATCCATGTCAGAAATCAAATAGTTAAATATGATAATGTATCGTTCAAATAATCAATCAAATAAAGTATTTCAGTAATCTTTTCGGTTTCAATCAAAAAACCGTCGTGTCCATAAAGTGATGCCACTTCGTAATAGCAGGCATTGGGAATATGTTCAGCAATTAGTTGTTGTTCATGGGTTGGAAACAATACATCTGTATCCACCCCAATGACCAATGTTTTAGCTTTTATCATCCCTAATGCAGTTTGAATGTCACCTCTACCTCTACCCACATGATGGTTATCCATTGCCTTAGACAGTGTCCAATAAGCAAACGCATTGAAGCGTTTCTGAAGCTTTTCTCCCTGATATTGCTGATAAGACGACGCCTTAAACTCATCAAGCTTTTGTCCGTCAGCTGTCTCAACTTGAGTAGCTTCGTAAGTACCATAGTTTCTGTAAGAAAGTAGCGCTATAGATCGTGCCGCCTTTAGACCTTCCATCCCTGCATTAGGCATTTTTTCTTTCCATGTGGCATCTGCGGTAATTGCCATTCGTTGAGATTCATTGAAAGCAATTCCCCAGGCAGAATGTTTTGCATTAGTGGCCAGCAACACCAGATTTTCTATCAGATCTGGCTGCATAATGGCCCACTCCATTGCTTGTTGCCCTCCAAGAGACCCTCCAATACATAGTTTAATCTCTTTTATATTTAGAGAAATGCGTAACAGATCAAACGCTCGAACAATATCTCGATTGGTTAATAAAGGAAAGTCGTGATAATAAGGCACTCTGGTATCAGGATTGACTGATAAAGCGTGGGTCGATCCATAGCAAGAGCCCAACATGTTGGCACACACAATAAAATGCTTGGCTGGATCAAATATTTTTCCAGTACCAATAAGCCCTTCCCACCAATCGTCAGCGTGAGCATTTGCAGTAAGCGCATGACAAACCCACACGACATTGTTAGCTTGCGCGTTTAGTTCACCAAGCACGGTATATTCCAATGTAAAACCTGATAAATGCTCTCCCGATTCTAACGCAAACGATTGCGTATATTCAAACTGCGGCATGATTATTCTTTTGTAAAAGAAAAGCGGGAGCAGACACTCCCACTTTATAATTCATTTAAACTGCTGGAGTTGGCTCAAATACCTTGGCAAATGCCTGGGTAAAATCTCCTTTAATATCTTCAATATGCTCTATTCCAACCGATACTCGCAGTTGAGAAGGATGTACTCCCGATGCAATTTGCTCCGCATCAGATAGTTGCTGGTGAGTGGTAGATGCAGGATGAATAATCAAGGTTTTAGCATCACCTACATTCGCCAAATGGCTTACTAGTTGCAAGCTATTTACAAAAGCCTCTGCTTTCTCTTTTCCTCCTTTGATACGGAAGCTCAATACTCCACCAAATCCATGTTTCAAATATTGTTTTGCCAAAGAATGATAAGGACTGGATTCTAATCCAGCATAACTTACCGAATCTACCAATTCATGTGCCTCAAGCCATTGAGCCAGCGTCAATGCATTGTCTACTGTTCGCTGTACTCTCAATGATAGTGTTTCTAACCCCTGCAATAACAAAAATGCATTGAATGGACTCAATGCCGGGCCAAAATCTCTCAACCCTTCCACTCGCGCCCGAATTACATAAGCAATATTTCCAAAAGGACTATCTGCCCCAAAAGTTTCCCAAAAGTTTAATCCATGATATCCTTCCGAAGGCTCTGTAAATTGCGGAAACTTTCCATTTCCCCAGTTAAATTTACCAGAGTCTACAATCACTCCACCAATACTGGTTCCATGACCTCCAATCCATTTTGTAGCCGAGGCAGTTACAATAGAAGCCCCATGCTCAATTGGGCGACACAAATACCCGGCTGCTCCAAATGTATTATCCACAATCAAAGGAATGTTATGTTGTTGGGCTAGTTGGGCAAATGCTTCAAAATCAGGCACATTAAACTCTGGATTCCCAATAGTTTCCAAATAAATAGCCTTGGTCTTTTCATCAATCAATTTGGCAAAGCTGTCTATTTTGTCTCCCTTGGCAAATCGAGCTTCAATACCCAAGCGTTTAAAAGCAACTTTGAATTGATTGTAGGTACCACCATACAAGAAAGAAGTGGATACAAAGTTATCACCCGCCTGTAAAATGTTATTCAATGCTAAAAACTGGGCAGATTGTCCCGAAGCAGTAGCCAAAGCTGCTACTCCACCCTCCAAAGCAGCTACGCGTTTTTCAAACACATCGGTAGTGGGGTTCATGATTCGGGTATAAATATTCCCAAACTCTTTGAGTGCAAATAAATTGGCCCCATGGGCTGCATCATTAAATACATAAGAGGTAGTCTGGTATACAGGTACCGCTCTAGATCCAGTAGTGGGGTCTACTTCTTGCCCAGCGTGCAATTGTAGTGTATCAAAATGATAGTTTGTTGACATTTTTTAGAGATTAAAAAGTTTTGAAAATATAATAGTGGAAAGTAGACCTACTTGCTCAAAATATTCCAGGATGGAATAAACGCACAAGCATTGCCTAATTAGGGACGGCAACTAGCAACAACAACAACACATAGAGGGGTACTCAATGCTGCTATTGCTTGAATATGAAATTAAAGTATGAGTGAATACTTTGGAATTGTGATGTAAAGAAGTAGATCTAATCATGAGATTATTGATTTATCTTTCCTAATTAATTTATTAGGTAGGAATTAGCACCTTACTGTGCAGCAGGTTGCCAGCGCGTCATCGAGCCTACTCTCTCAGCGCTTCTTTATAAATCGATAAAAAAATGAGAATGAGTTGTTATTCCATCTTTTTACCAGTGGCGAAGTAAAGTCATAAATAGATGGATTACAAAATTTATCCTTGAGTTTTTATAAAAAAAACACTGGCAATTCGAAAATCACCAGTGTTTCTTAAAAAAATTATATATTTAACAATCTTTATTCTACCGTTACCGATTTTGCAAGGTTACGTGGCTGATCTACATTGGCACCTCTCATCACAGCTATATGATAAGAAAGTAACTGTAGAGGAATCACCGAAATCAATGGAGTCAATGGCTCAATTGTTTTTGGAATCTCTATCACATAATCTGCAATATTCTTGATTTGTTGATCGCCCTCCGTCACTATGGCAATTACTTGACCACGTCGTGCTTTCACCTCTTGAATATTAGATACTACCTTTTCATAGCTACTATCTGAGGTAGCAATAAATACTACTGGCATTTCCTCATCAATCAACGCAATAGGGCCATGTTTCATTTCTGCGGCAGGATACCCTTCTGCATGGATATAAGAGATTTCTTTCAACTTAAGCGCTCCTTCCAAAGCAACAGGGAAATTATACCCACGCCCTAAATACAAGAAGTTACGCGCATCTTTGAATATATCTGAAATATATTTGATTTGATCGTTGAGTTTCAGCGCTTTTTCCACCTTAGCGGGAATATTCTCTAGTTCAATCAAGAACTCTCGAAACTTACTTTCAGAAATGGTTCCTTTACGATGTGCCAACATAAGCGCCATCATACTCAATACCGTGATCTGTCCAGTAAACGCCTTGGTACTTGCAACACCAATCTCTGGTCCTGCATGGATGTATGCACCCGCATGAGTTGCTCTTGGAATAGAGGCTCCTACTACATTACAAACACCGAATATGATTGCTCCTTTAGACTTTGCAAGTTCAATTGCAGCTAGTGTGTCAGCAGTTTCTCCTGATTGCGAAATGGCAATCACAACATCGTTTTCTCGTATAATTGGATTACGATATCTAAATTCCGAAGCATATTCTACCTCTACTGGTACCCTTGCCAACTCTTCAAAAAGATATTCAGCAACCAATCCTGCATGCCAGGAAGTACCACAAGCCACAATCATTATTCGATCGGCAGACATTAAACGATTGAAATATTCAATCAAACCTCCCAAATGTAAACGATGCTTGTCGGCCACTACTCTACCCAACATGCTAGCCATGATAGACTTGGGCTGCTCAAAGATTTCTTTAAGCATAAAATGCTCATATCCTCCCTTTTCAATGGCTTCCAACTCCATATCAATGGTTTGTACATAAGGAGTTTTGGGAACAGAGTCAATATTTTTAATGCTTAACCCATCATTATTAATAACTGCAATTTCACGGTCATCTAAATAAACCACCTCATTTGTATATTCTACAATAGGAGTGGCATCAGATGCTATAAAATATTCGCCTTTATCTTTACCTATCCCAATCACCAAAGGGCTTCCCTTACGGGCAGCAATTAGTTGCTTGGGATTTTTTCGAGACATCACCACAATAGCATAAGCTCCCACAACTTTTTGCAAAGCCAATCTCACCGCCTCTTCCAAAGAAGTATTAGAACTTTCTTGAATATTCTCAATAAAGTGCACCAACACCTCTGTATCTGTCTCGCTCGTAAACTGGTGACCTCTTTTTATCAACTCTTGTCTTATTGACTCATAATTTTCAATAATGCCATTATGGATGATAGCTAAATCGCCACTTTGAGAATAATGAGGGTGTGCATTTAAATCATTCGGCTCACCATGAGTAGCCCAACGAGTATGCCCTATACCTATATTTCCCTCCAATTCTTTCCCGTCTACAAATTTCTCAAGGTCAGCTACTTTACCTTTTTTCTTGTAAACACTTAGACTACCGTTCAATAATGCCACCCCTGCACTATCATATCCTCGGTATTCAAGCCTTTTAAGGCCTTTTAGAATAATAGGGAAGGCTTCCCGATGTCCTGTGTAAGCTACTATTCCACACATAGATGTATTTTTTAGTTATGATTTAATGGAATGTATTGTATTCCAAAAGCTTTCTATCTTAGATAAACCTTTAAAAACACTAGTTATTGCTTTATAACTGTATAAAATACTTTTAACTGTATCCTACGATTCGAAGTTGGATCGTTATCAATCAATACTCTCGTCACTCTACTACCACCAATTAATCCTGTAACATTAGAAAATGACGTTGTAAAGCTTGGCATTACAAAAATCTGACTACCTCGCGTACCATTCAGAATTTGTTGTAGCTGTTCAGTAATGTTGAAAGTATATTGTCTGAAGCTATTATTAAACAGCGTTAAATTTCCAGCAAAATTATCTGCACCTATATTATCTTCATTAGCAATAAAATCGAAAAGACCAGCAGAAGTCTTATTCAAAAAAGTGCCATTGGCTTGTGCTAATAATAAATGAGAAGGAATAGGATATTCTGCACTATTGACTGATTCAATAGTTGGATAAAAAATCAATTCAGCCTTATTTATGGAAATGGCTCCTTGCGATTTAAGTCTAAGTACATCTACCAAATCAATTTTAGTTGCAATCCCTGTACCCGATTGTGCATACAGTACATTACCTCCAGTAAACTCTCTGTTGGTAGTAGTTAGGTTTGCCAATTCTCCTGGACGATTTTCAGCTTGAATATTGTTGAAAGCATTCCCAAGGAAAAAGACACTGTATTGATTATCCTGAGTTCCAGTACTTACTTCTGAGGTATACCTCATTGTTAAACTTGCCAAGGGTCTATTAAACCCTAACATTACCGTATTGGTAGCAGCAGGAACAATCGCAAAACCTCTAAGCGAACTTAAAAACTCATCCGCTGTAGCTCCTCCTTTGTTGGTAACATCAAAAAACCTCTGAATATAGTCTTGATCGCTAATCGTTACTTCTACTGTACTAGAATTAGTTTCTATGACAGTCTTAGGCACAAACGTAGCACTACCAATCAAACGGGTAGCATTGAATGGTACCACATCATTATTGGTATAAACTTGTGATACAATGGTATCATTCAGTTCATACAAATTAATGGTTTGAGGAGTGTTGTCCTGAGTAACATCTGCTCCGTAAGTATGATTAATGATTAAACTAAGGGTAAGACTTTGGAAAACACGATTAGTACCCACAAGATTAATCGTGGAATCGGTTGCCAGAGATGGCCCAACATCTGTAAATGATTGAGCTGTAATATCTCCAAAAATAGGGTCTTTATACTTTCCTACCAATAAAGTTAAGCTATTGGAAGTCTGAAAACTATCCAAAAGTGTTATTTGAGGTTGTAAATCGAAACTCTCATCAAAAGAAACCCCAATTTGATTATTGGGGTTTTGTTGAGAGGTTAATCCTATATCTTTTGGATTTTCACAAGAAATTAAAAAGGTGATGACAATAAATAATGATAAAAACGCGCTTCTCTTAGTTAACTCCAACAAGTTCATTGTAAAGATTATAATATGAATCCGATAAATTTTCATCTGCTTCGATAGAATCGATTTTCTTGGCCTGCTCAAACTCATTAAAAAGTTTATTCAGACTTTCACTGTATGACTCCTCGGCCTTGATCACAGCATCAGCGTATTCAATACCAACTTTTACAAAGCCATCAAAATCGGTAGATTGCAATGACTTAAGCATGTCATCTTCAATATCTACCATTTTTACTTTGTTCAACAAATTTTCATCAAATTTATATTCAAAGTAATTGTTATAAATTGTAAAAATTGACTTAGAGTTCTTAAAAACTGGATCATTTTTATAGGTTGTTTTCAAATACATAGGAATCAATCCTGTGATCCAATCATTACAGTGAACAATATCTGGTGCCCAGCCAAGTTTTTTCACTGTTTCCAATACGCCTTTACAGAAGAAAATGGCTCGCTCATCGTTATCTTCGTAAAAATTATCTTCTTTATCTAGAAAAACAGACTTACGGTGGAAGTAATCTTCATTATCGATAAAGTACACCTGAAGTTTTGCATTTGGAATAGAAGCTACCTTGATTACCAATGGTTTTTCCTCTTCGCCTACTGTAATGTTGATTCCTGATAGCCTTACCACTTCATGTAGTCGGTTTTTTCTTTCGTTAATCAAGCCAAAACGTGGAACCAATATTCTAATTTCCATACCTCGCTCTTGCATGGCTTGGGGTAATCGTCTTACAAAATCCGCTACTTGAGATGTTTCTAGGAAAGGATTTATCTCGCTTGCAACATATAGTACTCGAGTCTTTTGCATATCAAAAATCTTATTTGAAATGAGGTAAAAATAAAAAAATGGGCGTGCAAATTTACAAAAAATATAGCAGATTTCAATTTTTGCCATCAAAATGGACTAATATTGTGTTCGTTTGGCACGCAATTGAAGAAAACCATGTTAATCTTTGAGAATACCGCAGAACTCCAAAAATACCTCAAATCTGAGCGTCATCAACAACGCAGTATTGGCTTTGTACCTACCATGGGAGCGTTACATCAGGGACATTTGTCGCTGATAGAAAAAGCGAAGGAAAATAATGATATTGTTGTATGCAGTATTTTTGTAAATCCCACACAATTCAACAACACGCAGGATTTAGCCAAATATCCTCGTACGATTAGCCAAGACCAGGAATTATTAGCCAAACAAGGTTGTGACGTGCTGTTTTTGCCCGAAAAAAAAACAATGTATCCCAACCCTACCACAACCACTTTTAGTTTTGGAAATTTAGAAAATACGATGGAAGGTGCGCATCGTGCAGGGCACTTTAATGGAGTTGCACTCATTGTATCTAAGCTCTTTCATCTTGTACAGCCTAATCAGGCCTACTTTGGGCAAAAAGACCTGCAACAATACTTGATCATACGCCAATTTTCCCAAGACTTATTTTTTAACACTGAGGTAATTTGTTGCCCAATTGTGCGGGAAAAAGATGGGTTGGCGATGTCATCACGCAATCTAAGACTCACTCCATCAGAGCGAACCATTGCTCCTAAAATTCATGAGGCATTGCAATTGGCCAAGCAATCGTTACTTGCTGGTAAAAGTGTACACAATACTAAAAACACAATTCAAAACTTTTTCACCGATTTGAAGGTTTTAGACCTAGAATATTTTGAAATTGTTAAGAGTATTACCCTGGAACCAATCGATTATGTAGATGATTCTTTTCAAATATCTTTGTGTATAGCTGCTTTTTTGGGTGAAGTAAGGCTAATAGACAATGTATTTCTGTACAACCACAAAGGAGTCTTTTAAATATTTGAATAGTACAATTTTAACACAGCAAAAAACAAAAAAAACTTACCCAGTAATATCAATTGAGTTTCTTGGTTTTAGTAGGTAGCTTTTAGTAACAATTTTTTAATATTTTTACGTTCCATATTTCGAAACTAAGAAAAATCATAATGTTGGTAGAGGTTTTACATTCAAAAATACACAGAGCAAAGGTGACTCAAGCCGAGTTACACTATGTTGGAAGTATCACTATTGATGAAGATTTAATGGATGCAGCAGGGCTTTTTGAAAATCAAAAAGTTCAGGTAGTAGATATTAACAATGGAGAGCGGCTTGAAACTTATGTGATTAGAGGCGAGAGAGGTTCTGGGCAGATATGCCTGAATGGAGCTGCCGCCCGAAAAGTACAAGTAGGCGATTTAATAATTATTATTGCTTACGCGATGATGGAGATAGAAGAAGCAAAACGTTATCAGCCTCGCGTGATTTTTCCTGATGAAAATAATCAGGCAATCAACGCGTCAATTGTTTCTTTCTAAGTCTGGACATTTGATGTTGTTTTAATGAAAGTAAATTTTCGCAAGGTACTACAATACACCATATCGTTAGGAATAGCCTTTAGTTTATTATTATATTTATTTAAAGGCTTCGATTTTTCTGTCATTGTAGAGGTGTTCAAAAAAGCCGATTATAAATGGGTAATTCTATCTGTAGTAATTGGATTTCTAAGCCATTTAATGAGAGCTTATCGTTGGATAATTCTTCTTAAACCTTTGGGCTATACTCCATCTTTATACAAATCTTTCCTGGCTGTAATGTCAGGTTATTTTATTAATCTGGTGATTCCAAGAGGTGGGGAAGTGGCACGTAGTGGTTTATTACAAAAAATGGATAATGTACCTGCTACTAAAGCATTTGGTACCATTGTAATGGAGCGTATCATTGATGTCTTGATCTTAGGTGTTCTGATGTTAATATTATTGGCAGTAGAGGTAGATCAAATCACATCAATACTCACTAATTCGATGAGTTCAAAATTTGTCGGACTCCAGGATAAATTGTACTTGCTTATTTTGGCTGGTGGAGGTTTTGTAATACTTGGTGTAATTACATTTTTTATTTTCAGAAAAAAAATCCAACAATCATTCCTCTATGCCAAGGCTTTAGAAGTTTTCAAAAAAGTACTTGAAGGAGTATCCAGTATCTTGAAAGTAAAAAATCAAGGTGCTTTTTGGTTTCATACCATTGGCATATGGGTAATGTATTATTTTATGGCCTATGTGCTTTTTCAGTGCTTTCCACTAACAGCAAACCTTAGTATGTGGGTGGGATTTTCTGTATTGGTTGTTGGAGCATTAGGAATGGCCGCTCCTGTGCAAGGAGGTCTAGGTACTTATCATATATTGATAACTGCTATACTAGCTTTCTATTTACAATCACAAAATCCATCTAGAGATGATGTGTTGGGTATTGTTACTTTTATGCATGCAGCACAATCTATGGTAACTATCCTAATCGGAGGGGTTGCACTAGGACTAAGTTCTGCTATGAGTCGGAAAAATAAAGAAAGTTCTATTGATAATATTTCTCCCAAAGAAGAAAACGTAAAAGCAGTATCTTAATGCTGCTTTTACGCTTTTATAATCACTAAGACTAAGTCAGTTCTTTTAAAGCATCTTCTAAGGTATTGCTATATTGAATGTCCATCAAATGAAATTTGGCTTCTGGATATTCATTTTTAATTTTTGTAATCCCAATTTTTACACTTTGCCTAAAAACACCATCTTCTGGTAATATTTTCCTAATTGTTTTTAGTCCTAAATCATAAGCAGACTCTTTCCATTCTACAAAGTACCACTCCATAGATGGCTGATGAAAAACCTTAAGTTTTCGTTTGTCAAAGATGAATTTTGTTACTTTATATTCAGCAATTAGTTCGTTCACCTTATCAAAAATCTCTTTAAACTCTTCAATTAAGATATAAGACCTTAAAGATTCAACAATCAATACATTACTGGTTTCGTTCAAATATATCTTCGCTGTTTTGAAGGTTGCCTTAGTCCCTGATACACCTTCCGTTAAATCCGTCATAAATTGTTGTTTAAATGTGCTCTCGAATTTTCTATTAGTTAACTTTGAGGGATAATACTAAAAAGATTTGTAAAACTTAAATAACCAATTGCAGAAATATGCCAACCGCAAATAAAATTTATAGCACCGTTACCGACTTTCAACCAACGATGCAACTTTGGAAATCTGAGGGCAAAAAAGTTGTCTTTACCAACGGTTGTTTTGACATAGTGCATCTGGGACACTTAGATTATTTAGAAAAGGCAAGGGCGCTAGGTCAGAAATTAGTAGTAGGCCTTAACACTGATGCCTCTATTACCCGTCTTAAAGGCGAAACTCGCCCGATCATTCCAGAAGTAGCTCGTGCACGAATGTTGGCCGCTCTCGAATTTGTAGATGCAGTGGTTTTATTTGCCGATGACACTCCACTTACTTTGATTCAAACTCTATTGCCGGATATGCTCACCAAAGGCAATGATTATTCGGTTGACAATATAGTGGGTGCCAAAGAGGTAATCGCAAATGGTGGATCAGTAGAAACCATCGAATTGGTAGATGGCTACTCTACATCAAATATCATCCAAAAGATTCTTACAGTACACCAATAGTCATTTAGTAAACACTGTTTTCTAATAGGGATTAATTATCCCATCGCCTAGTATATGAATCCCATTAGATAAACTCTTGCACTTTTGTATTTTATTGATATGTCTTTTTGGATAAAATTCTTCGCTGAAACTACACAATCCAGATATTTTCTATTTAATTATCTTAGAATATTAGAATACTAAACATCTTATTGCCATATATTTAATTTAAAAATATTAGATTAATTCATTTAAAAAGTCTGACACTTACTGTTTCAGGCTTTTTTTTGTTGGTCATAAATATTATGTTTGCATAACATTAAAATATAAAAATACTAATATTTTCTATGGCCGATACGATTTCAATTCCAACCCAGTCACCTGATTTTTTGACTGAAGAACATATAGAAGTAAGAGATGCTGCCCGTGACTTTGCTCAAACCAAACTTTTACCGGGAGTAATCGAACGTGACACTAACCAAACACCTGCTATGGCCGAACTCAAAGAAATGGGAGAACTCGGTTTTATGGGAATGATGGTAAATGAAAAATACGGAGGTGCAGGTATGGATACTGTATCTTATGTATTAGCAATGGAAGAACTATCTAAAATAGATGCTTCTTCTTCAGTAGCTATGTCTGTAAACAACTCATTGGTTTGTTGGGGATTGGAAGAATACGGAAACGAAGCTCAAAAAGAAAAATATTTAACACCACTGGCTAGTGGTCAAAAGTTTGGTGCGTTTTGCCTTTCAGAACCAGAGGCTGGTTCTGATGCTACTTCTCAACGTACTACTGCTGAAGATAAAGGAGATTATTATCTTTTGAATGGTACTAAAAACTGGATTACCAATGGCGGTATTGCTGACACTTATTTAGTGATTGCACAAACTTACCCTGAAAAGGGCCACCGTGGTATCAATGTATTAATCGTTGAGAAGGGTATGGAAGGTTTTGTTGTAGGTAAAAAAGAAGACAAACTGGGAATACGCGGATCGGATACACATTCGTTGATGTTTACAGATGTGAAAGTACCTAAAGAAAATCGTATCGGAGAAGATGGCTTTGGTTTTAAGTTTGCGATGAAGACATTGGATGGAGGACGTATTGGAATTGCAGCTCAAGCCTTGGGGATTGCCTCTGGTGCTTATGAGTTTGCCTTGAAATACTCAAAAGAAAGAAAAGCTTTTGGTAAAACCATCTCTCAACACCAGGCCATTGCTTTCAAATTAGCCGATATGGCCACTAATATTGAAGCAGCTCGCTTGTTGGTGTTAAAAGCAGCTCGTGCAAAAGATATGGGACAGGACTATGCACAATTGAGCGCGATGGCAAAATTGTTTGCTTCAAAAGTAGCTATGGAAACCACCGTGGAAGCTGTACAAGTGCACGGAGGTTATGGATATGTAAAAGAATATCACGTAGAAAGATTGATGAGAGACGCTAAAATTACTCAGATTTATGAGGGAACTTCTGAAATCCAGAAGCTAGTGATTTCTCGTGGAATCTTGAAATAATCTCATTTATAGCTTAAAACATACTTCTGTTAAAATAAAGTGTATGTGCATTTGGTTGCATACACTTTATTTTTTACCTTTACATCAAGTTGGATTAGTGCAATTCTCAGGTATGTAACTCGTTCTGAATTCGGGAGTTAAACTATTAAAGATAATGGAAGATTACAATAAAATAATTGAGTCACTGGGTGTTAAGTACCGAAGAGCTAAAAATATAAAAATTCTACAATCAACCAGAGTAGATAACCACTACGATGTAGAAAACTATATTTTGCTACTTCACGACGGTGAAATATCTTTTGGTGACGGAACTGAAGTTGTTGAAAAAGGTGACATGTTGTTTATTCCAGGTGGTAAACAATCTACCATATGGTATGGAAACAATGCCCATGAAAATACCATCAACAACGAAGAATTTATCAGCAATAAAGACCAATATTTTGAGGCTAATGAAGATTCTACTTTGGTAGGTAAACTTCCCACCTCCTTTAGTTATGTGGCCTTTGAGTCAAAAGTATTTGACTCTATCAGCTTCTTTGCTTCTCTCGACATCCCACCATTTATTATTAGTAATAATGCAGGTTTGGCGCGTATCGTAAAAGAAGTAGCTGTAGAAAGTTTGGGCGATATGCCAGGCAAAAGCCGTATGGTTCACCTAAAAACTGAACAAATTGCGGTTGAAATCATTCGCTACATCCTAAAAAATAACATGTTTGTAGAGCGCCTTGCTACTAACAGTACTTATTTCAAAGATCCTCGTTTGATAGATATCTTTAACTACATTAAAGAATATTTAGGTGGAGATCTTTCTAATAAGGTATTAGCTAGTGTAGCCAATGTATCGGAAGATTATGTAGGGCAATACTTCAAAATGTTGACAGGTATTAACCCTCAAGATTATATTGAGTACCAAAGAATGGAGAAAGCAGTACACATGCTGCGTACTTCTAACAAAAGTATTCGTGAAATTGGCTCAGAAGTAGGTTATAAAGATACCGCTTATTTCTGCCGTCGTTTCAAAATGATGTTCGGTATTCCTGCTGGTAAAATGCGTCGTCGTGACTCATTGATGAACGTATAGTTGATAAGATATTAGATTTCTTAATAAATCTTACCTCATAAAAATATCAAGCTCCTAAATTTTAGGAGCTTTTTTTGTGTCTTTTAACCAAATTTATCGCTTCTTAGATAACTGATTTACAAGCAATGTAATCAATCGTCCAACATAAATCACTTATAAACATTGCTCTTTAATTCTTTTGCATTCTTTATCTTCTTTGGAGTCTTTTGGCTGGTTTATAGGCTATTACCTCCCTCCTACCGTAAGTATGGATTGCTTATTGCCAGTTATTTTTTCTATGCCTTTTGGAACCCTGCCTATGGATTGCTACTCATTGGTTCCACGACTTTAGACTATGTATGCTCACTCCAAATCGAAAAGCACCAAACCAATGTTCATCTAAAAAAATTATTTTTACTATTGAGCCTTACAGTTAACCTGGGGGTGCTAATATTCTTCAAATACATTGACTTTTTAGGGCAAAACATTATTTCATTGGCTCAAATAATAGGCCTGGAAGCCGATTGGGTCACACTCAACCTAATATTGCCACTAGGCATCTCTTTTTATACTTTTCAAACGATTAGCTATACTTTGGATGTATACTGGGGACGTATTCAAGCAGAACGTAATTTTATAAACCTGGCGCTTTATGTAAGTTTTTTTCCCCAACTGATTGCTGGCCCTATAGAACGAGCAAAATACCTCATCCCTCAATTTGAAAAACTACGACCTCAGTTCAATTCAGAGATTATATTTTGGCTTACTTTGGGTTTTTTCAAAAAAATGGTTGTTGCAGATAACCTGGCTCCTTTTGTAGATAGGGTTTTTAATGCTCAGCTCACTGCTTCCTCTTTTGAATATATACTTGGAGCCTATGCATTTACTATTCAAATTTATGCTGATTTTTCTGGATATTCTGATATAGCCGTTGGTTTGGCTCTCATGGTAGGGATACGCTTACATCAAAACTTTCGTCAACCTTACTTTGCAGCATCTTTTCAAGAATTTTGGCAAAGGTGGCATATATCTTTATCCAATTGGTTACGAGATTATTTGTATATCCCCTTAGGAGGGAATAGATCATCGCATCGTTTATTCACCTATCGAAACTTATTAATTACAATGCTACTAGGGGGGCTATGGCACGGAGCCAACTGGACATTTGTGGTTTGGGGGGGATTACATGGGCTTTATTTGATTCTCGAACGACCTTTTTTACACGTTACTATAAAGGCTTTCTGGATAAGACTATTAAAACGAATCTGTGTTTTTCAGGGAGTAGTGTTGGCTTTTGTTATTTTCAGAATAGAGAGTCTCCATCATTTCAAAGAAATAGTAAGTTTAGTGGGCTCTTCTACCTTATATTTTCAGTATACCAGCCTACCAAGCGTGGGGTTACTATTTGCATTTGTATCATTTCTGATAGATATAGCCATTACCAAACAATGGCTACTGATAACTCCTAAGCAGTCTAGTGCCAAACAATATTGGACTCGCTATATAGTATTACTCGGGTTATTTTGGACTATTTTATTCTTTGGAGTATTTCAAGGAGCACAGTTTATCTATTTTCAGTTTTAGAGGTTGGTATATGAAAAAAAGAGCGATTATTTCTGTCATTATATTCTTCCTCCTTTTTATAATCATAGAGGGCTGGTATGTTTGGCAACGTGCCCAACAACAGGCAAGTCTTGATGGGGTGTTTGTTGACCTCCAGGCTGACCCTGTCTTGTTTTTGGGTAATTCTCACATGAACTTTGGGTTGGATACTGATCATCTCAAACAAGGAGTAAATTTGGCCTACCCAAGTGAACTATTTCTATTTACTCATCTAAAAATCAGGCTTTTAAGCCCCAAAACAGTGGTAATAGCCCTCAACCCCCAACATTTGCAGAAAAACAATGAAGATGCGCTTAAAAACGGCCTATTAAGCATTCCCAGTTATACTTATTTATATGGAAAACTAGATCAGGGCGCGAAACAAGACCTTCAACGATATACACCATCAGAACAATGGATGTTTTTTAAAACCAAGCAATGGTTACCCTTCCTGGGAACTCGTTTATCTTATAGGTCTATAGCAATCAATCAACCATTAGGAGGCTTTGAACCACACCACGCTCCCGTGGCACCGCTCATCCCTCAAATATTTGAGCAAAGGATGCAAACAGTATTTGAGGATTATCAATATCAAACATCTGCATTGCAACTTAAATATTTAAACAAAATTGTTGCTCAATGTCACCAACGAAAAATTCAGTTGATATTTTTAAGCTTTCCTATTCACCCAGAGTTTTATAAAAAAATACCTACTAAAGTATTTGACCACTTTCGGATCACGTTGAAACAGCTTCGACAAATTGGGCAATTTGAACATTGGGATTACACCACTCACTATCATAATTCTCCTAAGTTATTTTATGATGCGGATCATTTGAATAGTGATGGAGCCAAGGCCTTTAGCCAAATGATTAATGCCAGGATGATTTCCATAAAAAAAGCCCTCCGATAAATGTTATCAGAAGGCTCTTCAAAATATCAAAAAATGTTTTAGGCCAATTCTATAATCTCTTCTTCGATACCTTCTCCACGATATACAGGATATTCATCTTCAAAAAAGAACTGATCTTCGCCAAAAGCAGGATATAAATCATTCAACCACACCGCTTTAGGATCATATTTTGCAAAAAACGGACGACAAACCCAATCAGGATTACGTCCTTGCAAAAACTGAAGAACAAACACCTTTTCGCCTTGCAGCTCTGTAATCCCCAACACCTGCACTTTTCCTGGGCCAGCCGACATACTTGGGCCTCTCACAGTACGACAAACCCCACTTACTTCCTGATAAGCACTCTGGAAAATTTGCCAGGCTCTGTCTAGTTCCACAGCAAAGTAATCCTGTGCTCCAGTATCACGCGCCAGGAACATATAGTAAGGTATACAACCCAAATCTACTTGCTTGCGCCACATAGAAGCCCAAGCTTCTGCAGAATCGTTGATATTTTTCATCACTGGTGACTGAGTACGAATAACGGTACCAGTGTTCAAAATACGTCCAATGGCTTTTTGTACTTCTTCGGTTTCTAACTCCCTACCGTGGTTAAAGTGTGACATAAAAGCCAAATGTTTTCCAGCTTTATTAGACTTCTCAAACAAACGAAGTAAGTCATCGGCATCGGCATCGGTAGTAAAGCGCTGTGGCCAATAACCCAATGCTTTAGTACCTATACGGATGGTCTTTAAATTAGGAAGATCTGCCTCAAGCAAAGCATCTATATAAGAAGCTAGAATTTTTGTTTTCATAATGAGTGGATCACCACCTGTAAACAAAATATCGGTAATGCTTGGATTAGCTTTGATATATTTAATGAGTAATTCGGTTTCACGCATCGCAAATTTAAGCTCATTGATGCCTACAAATTGAGGCCAACGGAAACAAAAAGTACAATATGCGTGGCAAGTTTGTCCCTGGCTAGGGAAAAACAACATGGTTTCACGATACTTATGCTGAACTCCAGTAAGCTTTACTCCATCCACTTCTGGCACATTATCTTTCATTTGTCCAGCAGGGTGAGGGTTGAGCTGCATACGAATCTTGTTCACTTCAGCCTTAAGTTCGGCTCTGCCCATACCTGATTTTAACAGATGCGCCACATGTTCAAAATGGGTTGATTTGAGCATGTCACGTTGAGGAAAGGTCAAAATAAATATAGGATCGTTGGCATAGTTGCTCCAGTCAATGAGATGGTCTACGACGTAATTATTGGCTTTGAAAGGTAATACATTACCAACCACCTCAATGGCAAACTTTTCGTCTTCGGTAAGATTGGCTTCAACTTGGGGAATATTTCTGAAATTTTTAAGCGTAAAGTTTTGATATTTTGGCATCTGTTTTTTGTGCGATAAATATTTTTTTCAAAAAATGATTACCTACTAATATAGTGAATACACCTTAGTATTTAAATTATTGTTAGCATAGTACCAAAATCAATAAAAATAATTCTATTCAAGTAAATATTTATCTCATACATTGATAACACAGGAACTATTTATTTTGAAGTAGTGTTCGAAATGGCTCAATAAAAAAGGATAAATACTCCCTTATCTAAAGAAGATATTTATCCTTTCGAGTTTCTTTGGTTTGAAAAATTACTCGGTAACTTCAACCCCTTTCCAGAATGCCACGTAGTCTTTGATGTTCATTGCAGCATCACTTGGGGTTGGATAATACCAGGCAGCATCTTCATTTTGCTCACCATTTACATCTAATGTAAAATAAGAAGCTTCCCCTTTCCAAAAACAGTGGGTTTTATGCTCACTTGATTTATAATACTCATCCTTAATTGAGGCTTTAGGGAAGTAATGGTTGCCTTCCACTACAATGGTATCGTCGCTCTCGGCAATTACCTGGCCGTTCCAAATTGCTTTCATTGTTCTTAGAGATTTATGTTTCTTAAACTAATATCAATTCCAATAATTAAACAAAGCCATCTTGTGATAAGTTCTCACAATTGTATTAGATGACTAACCATTTTGGTCAATCAGTTGTTTGAGACTTATTTTACTGACCAAACTGAGTCCACAAAATACTTATTTTTATCGAAAAAGTTGGAAGTAACCTGAAATCCTGCTTGTTCAGCCAAATGCTGAATAGTGCTCAAGCTATATTTTTGAGAAATTTCCATATCAATGGCTTCCCAAGCCTCAAAATGAAACGACTTCCCTAATTTTTCAAGCGTTACAACCTGATCTTCAGTACTTACCAAGTAGCTTTTAGTAGCTCCAGTTAAAGGATTATAAGTAGGGTTATGGCGAAATTTTGTAGTATCAAAATTTCCTCCGAACTCCTTATTCATTCTATCCAATAAGTTTAAATTAAAGCTACGGGTGATGCCTTCTTTGTCGTTGTAAGCTTCTAAAATCACGGCAGGATCTTTTTTCAAGTCAAAACCGATCAATAACAGATCGTTAGGATTGAGGTGCTGACGCATTTTTTGTAGAAATCCAATGGCTTGCTCGTGTTCAAAATTTCCAATGTTAGAACCCAAAAATAGGATTACCTTGCGCTCGTTTTGCTCTCGTTGATTCAGAATATTTAGTGCTTCAAAATAGTCGTTGGCTAAAGGCTCCACTTCCAGTGTTGGAAACTTCATCTCCAGGTCGTGGGTAAGCAAACTCAATACATTTTCAGAAATATCAATGGGTAAATAGCGAAAACACGCTTTCTGCTCGATAAAATGTTGTAATAAAACTTTTGTTTTGAGTCCATCACCTGCACCAAACTCTACCAAATGAAAAGGCGTGCAATCTGGCCCAAATAATTGCAATAAAGCTTTCTTATGAGTGTCAAAGATTTGGTATTCACTTCTTGTTAAATAATAAGAAGGCATCTCCATAATTTGCTGAAAAATAGCATCTCCTTTTTCATCGTAAAAGTATTTAGAAGATAAAAACTTGGGAGTTGAAGATAATCCTTCTATGATATCAGAAGCAAATGTGTCGTTAAAAACGGTTGTTGTAGTTTCCAAAATATAACGCTTAGTTGTAAGTACTTGCTCAAGCAAATAACTTGTAAACAGCTCCCAAAACAAGGAACTGAGATGACAGGTACTGAATTAAAAAAATATTACAGTTACCAAATATTTAGTGTAGAAAGTCGTACAGGGTGCTTATCCTTACGAGAAGTTTTTAAATACCTGGTTTTTAATCAATTATATAAAAAAACAAGCGTGATGATCTATCGAACACCACGCTTGCTCACATATCATATATTCTCGGCTAAACGAATACCAGTAAATTGCCAACGCTTATCAGCGTGGAAAAAATTACGATAACTGCTACGAATCTGATCTTTTGGGGTAGCACAAGAACCACCTCGTAAAACCATTTGATTGATCATAAACTTACCATTGTACTCACCTAGTCCTCCTTCTGCTTTTTGATAATAAGGATAAGGTAGGTAAGCACTGTTGGTCCATTCCCATACATCACCAAAAAATTGATTATCATCGTTGGCTTTACTTACGGGCACAAAATGCTTGCTTTCCAATAAGTTTGCTTCAGCTGGCACTTCGGGCGCGTATTGATTACAGGCAATTTCCCATTCAAATTCGGTAGGTAAACGCTTACCTCGCCATTTAGCAAAGGCATCTGCTTCATAAAAGCTTACATGGGTTACTGGTTCATAAGGATTTACTTTTTTAAACCCTTGTAGCGAATAATGGTACCACTCTCCTTCTTGCTGAAACCAATAAAATGGTGCCTTAATTTCGTTTTGATTTACCCAATCCCAACCTTCTGCCAGCCAATGCTCAAAATTGGCGTAGCCACCTGCTTGCATAAACTCAAGGTATTCGCCGTTGGTGATTAGGCGGTTTTGAATTTGGTAAGGGTGTAAATATACTTGGTGCACTCCAGTTTCATTATCATAATAAAAACCATCACCTTGGTAACCAATCGTATAAACACCTGCATCTACTGGTAAGTACTTTTCGGTAAGATCAAACGATTGAGATTGGTGTATCCCGTTTTGATGATACACAGGAAATAGTGGATTGCCTCCCAAAATATACTTCAGGTCGGTAACCAATAATTCTTGGTGCTGCTTTTCGTGCTGAATCCCTACATCCAACACATAAAATAAGTCTTGTGGCACTTCAGCATATTTTGTAAAAAAATGCTGCATATGCTCATCTACATGCTGACGATAAGCTTTGATTTCTTCAATCGTAGGACGGGTCATATTACCACGATTGGTACGCAATACTCGCTCGCCCTGGCTCTCGTAATAACTGTTAAAAAAATAATTAAACTCGGGATTAAACAACTGATAGCCTGGTTCATTAGCTAAGATAAAGTTTTCAAAAAACCAGGTGGTGTGTCCCAAATGCCATTTGGGTGGACTTACATCTACAATGGGCTGAACTACATAATCTTCTGGACTTAAGGGTGCACATAAGTCCAAAGACATCTGTCGGGTTTCTTGGTATTGTTGACCAAGCGAAGAAGTTTCCTTCATGATATTTTCAGTAAGCTTTAGCTTATTTAGATAATTTAGTTATATGCTTAAATTTGGCTTTTTTTTTGTCAAAAAGCAAGATTTCTTTTCATAGTTTAGACAACTTAGTCTAGTTAAAAAAAGTTCCTTTTTTCTAAAAATCTTTCTCCAAACTTACGTAGTAATAATGCTCAGAAAAGTCATTATTTGAAGCTTGTAAAACTTAGATACAAAACAGGCGCAAGTGTGACAAAAATGCGTTAAATTTTATCCTAAATGTAGACGATTTTGACTTCTTGGTAGTTATCTTTTTGTACTAAGAATTATCATTTTGACAGGTAATCAATTCACCCTTGGTTTACCTCAGAAGTTTTTGCAAAAGTTGACTCAAAGTAGTGATAAATTGATTATATTAATTACTCACCTTTTATTCTAGTGAAAAAAAACTGAATTAGTTTTATCAGAAACTTATATCTCGCTACTTTTGTTAGCACTTGAAACAAAAAGATTTTTTGCCATATGATGGAGAGAACCAACGCCATACAACAACCTACCGAGGTCTTGTTGCAAGAAATAAATTTAGAGAACCAGGTACGTGAGCTATTGGATGAGACTCAAATTTATTTTGACTATAACATTGTGAACATGGGGAGCAACTCTCAGGCTCCTACTATAAAGCTTGACTTGATTACAATTAATCAAGAACACAATCATAAGTTTTTATTTCATTCTTGTGCAGGCAACAACAAAATCAATATTCTGGAAGAAATGATTGCCTATATCAATGAATACAAAAAACACCAGGAAACGTACGCTATAGAGTGGATAGAGAACAAAAAGGGAGATGAGGTACAAACTTCTTGGTTTAGAGGAAATGATATTTTTGATGTATTGAATAAGTTTTTCTACAATAAAGAAAAAAGTCAGTTCAAAATCTTCAAAATTAAATTGATGCCTAGTGCTTAATAAAGGAAAAAGAATCTTCACAAGATAATGAGTCACTTATAATCGCGATTAAGTGACTTTTTTTATGCGGTTTATAAATCAATCTGCCCACCAAATACCAATATATCATCGGTTTGGCTTTGTGCTCCTTCATTAATCCAGTCGGCCAAGAATGTGTCTAGAAGTTGATGCTGCTCTAGCATGGGTAGCTTGGTAATTTCCTGTAAAAATTCTTTGAACCTACTACTGCCAATTTTCTTGTTATGAGGTCCACCAAATTGGTCAGGAAAACCATCAGAATACAAGTAAAAAGTAGTAGGCTGAGAAATATCCAGGATATAAGTAGTATACACATCTGGAATGTGGGTTTGTGTTCCCCCAACAGAAGCCCTATCACCTTTTATTTCTTGTTTTTCACCATTTCGGAAAGCTATCAACGAATGAAAAGCGCCTGCAAATTGAATTTGTTGATTGGCCTTATCTATACAAACCAATGACATGTCCATGCCGTCATGATTTTGAGTAGTTTCCTGTTTTAGGTTTTGGTAAATATGCTGGTTCATTTGGGATAACACTTCTCCTGGGTTGGTCACTTTTCGCTGGCTCACAATTTGGGTAAGCAAATTGGCCCCTAACATAGACATAAAAGCCCCTGGCACGCCATGCCCAGTACAGTCTACCACTGCTAACATAAGCTTGTCATTTACTTCGTCGAACCAGTAAAAATCACCGCTTACAATATCTCTGGGTTTCCATAAGATAAAATTATCAGGAATGGCTCGATTGATTCGTTCAATAAGAGGCAACAAAGCCATTTGAATACGCTGGGCATAGTTGATGCTTGCCATAAGGTCTTTGTTTTTTTGCTCAATTACCTGTTTCGAAGCATTGAGATTCTCATTGATGGCTGATATTTCAAAATTGGCTTGTTTCAAGTTTTCTGCCTGAGTAGTTATTTCATCTTTTTGCTGTTGCAAAAGCTCATTTATCTTTTGTTTATGTTGCCTTTGCCGATAAAGTACTGAAGCAAGCAATGTGCTCAATACCAACGCTAAACATACCATAATGATCCACAGCCTTTGACGAGCAATGTGCTCTTCTTTGGTGGCGATTTGAGCTTCTTTCAACGCTTTTTCTTGCGTCAGTAACTTATTCTGCTGTTCTTTTTTTTCCAGTTCAAAACCAAACTTGAGAGCCTCCATTTTTCTTATTTCAGCTTCTATATCAATGCTGTCTCTATAGGTTGATGCCAGTTTAAAATGCTCATAAGCTTGCTTATATTTTCCTTGGTTATAGTATGCATCCGACATCATATCGTAGGTTCTTCCAAATTGGCCGTAGGCTCTTATTTTCTTTACCAATGGGAAAACCTGATCAGCAATCGTAAGTACTTCTTGCCATTGTTTTTGTTGGTGTCTTAATGATAGCATTTGTCCTAAGGCCAACATTTGCCCTCTTATATCTTTTTGGATTTTAAAAATCTTGTAACTTTTCTTAAAGTGTATTTCTGCTGAATCTGGCTTTTTTTGTTTTCTGTAAATACCACCAATATTCATCGTAGTAATGGCTATGCCTTTTTGGTCATTAAACTCCTCTTTAATCACCAGCGATTTTTCATAAAATTCTTTTGCTTTCTGAAACTGCTTCATTCTATCATAAGACACTGCAATATTGTTATAATTCTTAGCAATTTTGCGTTTATTTTCCTGCTGTTGGTTCATTTTCAGCGCCTTAAAGTAAAATTTAAGGGCAGTTTCCTGATCTTTCAGGTGTGTATAAGCGGTGCCTACATTATTATTCAAAGTAGCCACTCCTTGTTTGTCACTCAGGTTCTCATAAATTTTAAGGGCTTGAAAAAAGTACGCTACTGCTTTGGAATGATTGCCTAAAATATCGTGCAACACCCCCATACTTTTGTTGGCTTTAGCGATTTGTCGTTGAAAATTAAGCTTTTGGGCCAGCTCAAGAGATGCTTTGGTATAGTTGGCCGAGGTTTTGGCATCACGAAAAACATAATGCCACCCAAGCTCACCCAATGCTTTAGCTCTGTTGGTATCTTGAGGAAGCGTCTGCAGCAATTGTTTTAAACTATCTATATTGGGTGGTTGAGCGGATATTGTCAGAGAAAGGCTCATAACAATAGCCCCTAACAACACTTGATACAATACACGCATAATGTTTTTTCAGAAAAGTAAGTTTATTATTACAGGAACCCATTTTAACTGAATGATGAGTTCTATAACAATATATTGAATAACACTCACTTTATTTTGAATGCATCACTTTTTTTAATCATCGCCTCAGTTCCTTACATTCACCTAATGATAGGCAAGAACTTTCACAACTCTTACTTTGTTTACCCATTAGAATTATTTTGAGCAATCAATATACCCGGTCTCTAAATTAAAGAAATTTTGCAATGGCAAACATAATTTTTTATGGCACTAAGAAGTGCCTGGAATGTAAAGACATCAAGTCTTTCTTAAATGCTTACGAACAAAAATTCCACTACATAGATGTGGATGAAGATGCCGAGGCAGCAGCTTATGTAGAAAAGATAAACGATGGACAGCGATTAGTGCCTACTCTTGAAATCGATGGGGAGGTAATGACTAATCCTGGCATAAAAGAGTTAATGGCCAAGTTGGATGTTCAACCAGATGAATCTAAACACTTCTTTGATGTGGCTATTATTGGTGCCGGACCTACTGGTTTAACTGCTGCTATTTATTTGCAAAGAGATAAATACAATACCGTAATTCTGGAGAAAAAAAATATAGGTGGCAATGCTTTTTACACAGCATTGATTGAAAACTACCCTGGGTTTACCAATATTTCTGGGCCAGAACTAATGATGAAAATGGCTGAACAAGCCCAAACTTATGGTGCCAAGCTGGATATGGGTATCGATGTAACTAATATTACTCGCAGCAACGGTTATTTTCACATTCACAGCAATAACAAACATTATACTGCTCGTGCAGTAATTATTGCTACGGGCTCTACCTATCGCCAACTAGAGGTTGACGGCGAAAATGATTTTCTTGGTAGTAAAATTCACTTTTGTGCAGCTTGTGATGGACCTTTTTATGAGGGTAAAGAGCTGGTAGTAATAGGTAGCGGAAACACCGCTTTGGATGAAAGTATTTTCCTTTCTAAAATGGTGAAAAATATCAAGCTAATTTCTAACAAAGTTGAATTTAGCGCCAGCAAAACATATGTGGATAAGCTCCCTGGTATTGATAACATCCAGACTTATATGAATAAAAGCACTACAGCTTTTGTGAAAGATGCAGAAAATAAATTTGAAGGAATTCGGATTAAAGACAACGCTACTGGCGAAGAAGAATTGCTTACCTCAGACGGAGCATTTGTATTTATAGGTATGATTCCTAATACTCAATTTTTGGAGCAAACCGAAGTCGAACTAGATGCAAGAGGTTTTGTAATTACTGATGAAGATAGTGCCAAAACCAGCATTCCAGGGTTATTTGCCGCAGGTGATGTAAGAAAAGGAGCCATTGCTCAGATTGCTGCTGCCACGGGCGAAGGCGTGTTGGCTAGTTATAATGTAAAGAGTTTTCTGAAGGATTAATCAAGCAATAGTTTTATAAATTTCAAAGCGTGTTATTTTTCATGAAAATGAGGGATAGCACGTTTTTATTTTAACAGGGCACATTACACAACTGCATGAGCTATCAAGAATTTAAACCGTCTCCCCTATTGAGTCAATATATAGACTCTTATTGGATATCATCACAAGGAAAATCGTCTCGAGTATTACCGGATGGTTTCATAGATATTATATTCAATTTTGGCAAAGCTACCCCTACTTTGCCAGCCTGGGGGGCAGGTGTTGCTGGTATGATGACGAGATTTCGAGACGTATCAGTAAATCAAAGTTCGGAATTTATAGGGATACGCTTTCGCTCTATGTATTTCCACCAATGGTGTGCTATACCTCTACATGAGCTAAAAAACCTGACCATTTCCACCAACGAAATCATGAATTCCTGGGAATCTCACGTCGTTGACCAAATCTATGAAGAAAAAAACATTCAGAATAAGTTAGCATTGATTGAACAAAAGCTATATACGAGTATAAGCGAATCTGTTTATACCAAGAAACACTCTCTCATTTTATCGGCTTGCAACGCAATCAAATCATCCTTTACTTCTTTGTCTTTAGATAAGGTCGCCCAAGATCACAATATTAGTTTACGACAACTCGAACGATTATTTAGAGCGCAGGTGGGCGTTACAATGAAAGAGTACCAGGCAATTATCAGGTTTAAACACACATTGCAAAACCTCGCTGACCACCCCAATCAAAGTTTGCTTCACCTGGCCTATGATATGGGTTACTTCGACCACGCACACCTTACCCGCGAAATAAATAAAATGGCTGGTCAGCCTCCTTCTCAGCTTAAGTAATCATGTCGTTTTTATACAAAGCATTGCAAACCCTTCCTATATAATTTTGCAGTAAATCAATTCATATATACAGATGATAAGACTTACTGCATTTTTATTTTGTATGAGTATCTCTACTTCTGTTGTTTCTCAAAAGATAAAGTCTATGAAACTCACGTCACTTACGCCCAACATTATGGTGAAAAATGTAAACCAAACTCTAGACTACTATACACAAGTATTAGGGTTTGAGTTGGTAGATACTAATCCAGCTTCTGGGGTTCTCGAATGGGGCTATGTTAAAATGGGAGAAGTGGGGCTTATGTTTCAAGAAGAAACCTCACTCAAAAAGGAGTACGAAGAACTCAAGGATCACAACATTGGAGCAGCCTTGACATTTTATATTCGAGTAACAAAAATCAAGGAGCTTTATGAACACCTTCAACAAAAAGTAAAAATCGTTAAATCATTAAACAAAACTTTTTATGGAGCACTTGAATTTGCTTTCATGGATATCAATGGATTTATTCTAACTTTTTCAGAATCTCCTAATGAGTAAGCAAACAACAGGTTTTCAGGAAATAGCTCAATCTTTGGCTTGCCCACAAGGGGTTACAGGAATCGAAGTAGCCAAAGAAATGAATCGCACCAACCGCTTTATAAGCAGGAAAACCTATGAATTGTTGGATCTTTCAAATCAAGATCGAGTATTAGAAATAGGCTTAGGGAATGGGGCATTTGTCAAAGAAATTATCGATGCAGCACAGGATATTCATTTCACAGGTATTGATATTTCTGAGACAATGATTGAAGAGGGCAAAAAAATCAACGCTCATTATATTCATTCGCATCAAGCAGAACTATTATTAGCAAATGTAGAAAAGCTTCCGTTCAAAGATCAAAGTTTCAATAAGGTATGTACAGTCAATACTATTTACTTCTGGGAAAACCCAACCAATGCTCTACAAGAAATTTATAGGGTTTTAGTTAAACCTGGAATTTTCGTAATTGCTTTTCGCCCTTATGTACCAGGTCAAAGTTTGGATTTTTCGGCATATGGATTCAGAGAATATACCATAGAAGAAGTAAAAGATTTACTATCTGCTCATCCCTGGCAAATCACTCAACAAAAAACTGAAGTTGAACCACCAATTTGGTTTCAACAGAAGCAGTATTATTTAAAGTCACAGTATTTTGTAATAAAGAAGTAGTATTTGCCAGGTTTGGGCTTTATACAATGCAAAAGGCACTACAAGGTTGATCTTTGTAGTGCCTTTTGCATTTCTTTTTTCAATGGTTATAACTAAACGTTCTGGAGTTGCTCACGCAGCCAACCTACTCCAATGGCATAATGGGAGGTATTAGAAATGGCTTTGCCTTGGTGCAAAACAATCAACTGGGGAGACTGATGGATAATATCAAACTCCTCAGCAATCTTATTGGATACATCCCGATGATTGATCAAATCAAGATAATAGAATGACAAATCTTTCGCTTTAAAGTTCCATTCTTCTTCCAATTGGTACTTCACCATAGCGCTTAGGCCACAGCTAATGCTGTGCTTGAATAATACTACAGGAATTTTGTGTGATTCTTTGATAAGCTCTGGTAGCTGTTCAAGTTTGATGAGTTTCTTCCAATTCAGAGATGATTTTTCTTCTGTCTGTTGCGAAAAGCGATTTGATATACTCATATGCAACTATATTAGTGTGTCAAAATGTAAAATATACAACTTAAATACAATTAAGTACTTTTGTAGATTCTTTAACGACACCTTAACTACTTTTTGTTCCACTTTAACATTTAGAACCTGAAGAATGGCTCCTCAGGCTCCAAATATTTGCTTATTACTTGAGTAAATTATACTATTCTAATAAATCACCTCAAGGTTTGTTCTTTTTTACCTAAGCTTCTACTCCTGATTGTGCCCTTGGAGCAGGTTTCTCAATCTCAAATTGCTGGGCCAGTTGCGCCAAACTCTCCTCTACCGCAGGTAATAAAGGAATTCCAGTAATCAACCGCTCTAGGTGAGCATTACGTTCTGGCTCTCCCGGAATCAACACTTCTTGCCCATCTATTGCCTTGGCTTGCTTAAAGGTTTCAATCCATTGATCCATGTGCTGTTTAAACTCTGAAGCAGGACGAAAAGCATCAATGCGCATAGCACCTACAAAATGCCCCGTTCCTTCACCTACTGGCGGGGTACGTTCCTGGGTTTTGCCAGCAGTGGCAAATGGTGGTACCCACGGCCCATAATTGGCTCCCGAAAGTACTCCCGACAAAATATCTACAATGGCTCCCAAAGCATATCCTTTATGGCTACTATGCTCTCGGTCACTCCCTAACGGCAACAAAGCACCGCCAATTTTGGGCTCATGTGGATTGTGACTGGCTTCGCCTTGCTCGTTTTGTACCAATCCCAATGGCGCTTCTTTTTCCTGTCGTTGTAAGATTTGCATTTTACCATAGGCTACGGCACTGGTAGCAAAGTCTGCAACAAATGGGGGGTAGTTTTCAGCTGGAATGGCAACTGCTATAGGGTTGGTTCCTAATAATTTATCTAATGAAAAAGTAGGGGTGACCAAACTACTGGCATTGGTCAATGTCATTCCGATCATGTCATAGCGTAGTGGCATCATGGCGTGGTAACCTGCTATACCAAAATGCCCTGAGTTTTTGACTGCTACCCAGCCAGTACCTACTTTATGAGATTTTTCCATTGCAATCTCCATGGCTTTGGAAGCTACTACCAAGCCTAGTCCTCCATCACCATCTACTACTGCAGTACTAGGAGTTTCGTGTACTACTTTAATATTGGGTTGGGCATTCAATCGTTTCATTTCCCATTGCTTGACATAGCCAGCCAGACGTGCCATCCCGTGGGAATCAATCCCTCTTAAATCGGCATTGATGAGTACATCAGCCGCCTGTTCGGCATGATCTTCGGGGCAACCAATTTTTTTAAATACTTCGCAAGCAAATTTATATAAATGGATGTGTTGATAGTACGTCTTCATGGGAATCAATTTTGGTGAATGTAACCAATTATGATGGTGTAAAACTTTCAAAGGTACGATGAAGGCAAGAAAATTACGCAAACATGCGGTATAATTGCTACAAATTTTCTTGCTTATACAATAATTTGCTAGCTGTGCGTTCGAAAAAACAAAATTTCAAAACTAGCAGATTATCACAGAATTAGCATTTCTCAATATTAATTTATTATTAAATAAGTTAGAAAAACAAATTTATGCTGGCTTTATAGCATAAAAATTGCCTCACTACTTTACAAACAAGCCAAACCACCTTACAACTGCTAACTTTGGCATAGTTTTTTCAAAATTTATATTTCACTAATACCTTATACATATACTACTGAAATGATTGCAACAATGAATGGGACTAACAACATATCAACCTTATCCCAACAATACCCCACAGTTGCCTCATGGATCAAAGAAGATTCCATAGAGATTACGCACGAGTTTAGAAGAAACATAGTTGCACGCGCTTTAGACGAAGAAGGAGTAATATGGGAAGGAGATGGCTTTAGTAGCCTTGATGAAGCAATGCAAGCCCTGGAAACAGGTATTAAGAAATGGATGAAAGATAATTTTTAAAATATGACCGTTGGTGAGAACTGGCGGTTTTTTTGTTTTATTGCCAGTACTTCGCAATACATCAGACTTCAAGATTCATAGGGTTTCTTTCTCTTCTATCTTCTCTCCTTTTACATTTTCACGTCTCTCTAAGCCTCTAAATACCTTCTTCCTCCTGTTAGCTCAGGATTGCAGAAAAATTCATTCACGTTTAATAAGGATTCCATTAAACTCTGTATGCTGAATAACGGCCTACAAATGCTCCCTTGCCTCTTCACTATTGGCATATAATACGGCGTTGATTTTCTGAAACTTGGTGCCAATATGGCGACGGAAAAAGGCATTGGTAGAGTAACGGGTAGAAGAAATAAAGTATTTGACGTTGTTGCGCTTTACCATGTTCAAAAAAGCTTCTTCGGCCTCATCGGCAATATGGAAGTTGTCGTAGTTGACAATGATGTTGAATTTTTGTGGAATCTTTTCAAACTCCTCTACTAAAGCATCTTCTATTTCTTTTACCTCTTCTTCATTCATCATTACAATGCCCTCGAGGTTGATATACATGGTGTTGGTGGCTTTTTCATAGAGGACTCTATCTTCAAAAGATACTTTCTCATCTTTGCGAATTTTCATTGGTTGGGGCAAAAATATTCGCACATCCATCGTTTTCAAATCTGGTGAAACGACTGGCTTGAAGGTCATCTTATCTAAAATATCTTTCTGCAAATCAACACCAGGAGCAATTTCGATGAGTTCTAATCCCTTTTCGGTGATTTTGAACACACAACGCTCGGTAATATAATATACAATTTGCTGGCGAGAACGAGCGTAATCTCCATTAAAGGTAATTTGCCCCACTTGCTCTACAAATTTGAGTTTGTCGCTGTCTTGTAGAATTTTCAGTTGACCATCTTCAATCACAATTTCGGCTTTGGCAGTAAATGTTCCCATAAAATACACTGCCTTCGCATTTTGGCTGATGTTGATAAAACCTCCAGCACCTGCAATACGATTTCCAAAACGACTCACATTCACATTGCCTTGTTGATCGGCCTGTGCCATTCCTAAAAAAGCCTGGTCAAGGCCTCCTCCATCATAAAAATCAAATTGTGAAGGTTGACTAATAATGGCTTGGGCGTTGGATACTGCTCCAAAACTCAAACCTCCTGAAGGTATGCCTCCAATAGCGCCTGGCTCTACGGTAGGAATGATGTAATCTAAGATATTTTCTTCGTTGGCTACTGAAGCCACGCCCTCTGGCATACCAATCCCCAAATTAACTACTGAGTTGATTTTCAAGAACATTGCAGCTCTACGAGCAATTACCTTACGGGCATCCAGCGGCATTCGCTTAATCAAGGTTTTGGGTACAATGATTTGCCTGGTATAGGCTGGGTTGTAGACTTCATCAAAAGTTTGGTGATGATGAGCTGGGTCGGCTACCACCACCGAATCTACCATGATACCTGGAATAACCACCATTTGAGGGTTGATGTGGTGTTGTACTGTCACCCGCTCTACTTGCACAATCACTATCCCGCCAGAGTTTTTTACTGCTTGGGCAATGGCCAAAGACTCCAGAGTGAGTGCTTCACGTTCCATAGAAATGTTTCCTTCCTCGTCGGCAGTCGTACCTCGCAAAAGCGCAATATTAATAGGAAAAGCCTTATAAAACAGGTAATCTTCACCTCTCAATTGAATCAACTCCACCAAATCTTCCTGAGTAATATCGTTCATTTTGCCCCCTTCCAATCTGGGGTCTACAAAGGTGTGCAAGCCTACTTTGGTAATTGTTCCAGGTTTGCCTGCAGCTACATCTCTAAACAAATGAGATATGGCTCCTTGTGGAAAATTGTAAGCTTCTATTTTATTATCAATGGCCAACTTGCCCAATTCAGGTACGAGTCCCCAATGCCCACCTACTACCCGACTTACCATTCCTGGATGCGAAAAATGATTCAACCCACGAGTTTTGCCATCTCCTTGCCCTGCGGCATACAATAAAGTAAGGTTTTTTGGAGATTGGGTGGCTAAAAAACGCTGCTCTATGGCTATGGCCAGGGCTTCGGGAAATCCAATACCCACAAAGCCTCCAGTAGCGATGGTGTCACCGTCCATGATTACCGCTGCGGCGTCTTCGGCTGAAACAATTTTGTGTCGGTTCATATTATAAGTATTGCTAAATGGTTGGATTGTTATCTGATAAAAACTACCCAGTTAAATCATACAACTATACAGCAATATAACAATTAAATTTTAGAAGCCTGACTAGGAGTAAGAAGATCAATTTAGCCCCTATTTTACCTTTATTTTGGTTAGGTTTGTTTGGTTTATAAATCACCACCTTGTAATTTTCGGGGATGAAAAATTAGAAACATATTATGAAAAAATTTATTTGGCTTTGGTGGGTTCTTCCCTTATTAACTTTTTCTCAATGTAAATTCACCTCCAACAAGGCAATTCGCTACAACAACAAAGTTATTCGTTATCAAAAAAACATCAATAACGAAATCTCTTCCTTCTTTAAGGTACTCGAAAAATCTGCTTCCTCAAGCGCTGACTCGGCTAAAGTAGTTCCTGCATATGATGCACTCGTAAAAAAAGTAAACAATCAATTAGACAGCACGCGTCAATTGAAGCCACTAGAAAAGGATAGCACTTTTAAGGCTGCCGCTGTTGAGTTATTTGAGTTTTATCAAAAAATAGTGCAAGAAGATTATGCCCGCTTAGTACCTTTGGTCATGCAAAAAACAGTGACTCAGGAAGAACAAAATTTGATCAAAAGCACGATGGATCGAATCAAAAATGAGGAAAATAAGCCTTATCAAAAGTTTAAGAAAGCCCAACTGGCATTTGCCAAAAAATTTGGATTTGATAAGCAAATATCTGCTCAATAAGCACTGTTTATCAAGAAAAAACCATCCACTTTAATTCGGGTTGTGTATCTACAACCCGATTACTATCAAACCAACCGATCAATTACTATAAATCTATGAGCACCAAAGAAAACTTCACATTCTTTTGGGAAACCCGTTCTCCATTTTCCCAATGGCACCCCTCCGATTTTACGCTAGATAACATTACATTCAATTGTGCGGAGCAATATATGATGTACAAAAAAGCCACACTTTTTGAAGATGAACAAATTGCTGAACAAATACTGCTCACCAAAAAACCACGAGACCAAAAGGAATTGGGACGTCGAGTACGTAATTTTGATAGTGAGACCTGGAACAATCACTGCAAACAAATTGTATATGAGGCAAATCACGCTAAGTTTACTCAAAACGAAGTACTTAAAGAAGCTCTACTAGCCACAGTAGGAACTGAACTGGTGGAAGCCAGCCCCTATGATAAAATATGGGGTATTGGTCTTACAGCAGATGATCCAGCTGCACAGGATCGTAGCAAATGGCAGGGAACCAATTGGCTAGGTGAGATTTTGACACAAGTTAGAGACGATATTTTAAACCCTAAAAGCTCATGAAGTACACCTTAGGTGGATTACTCATTGTTACTGTTTGTGCAGGGTTGATATGGCAGTTTTCCTCAGCCTCAGTCCCTAATACAACCTTTGCCTCTACGAAAGTCAAAGATCGCCCCGCCAGCATTCAACAAATCCCTACCCCTACAGGTTTTCAAAGAGTGAAAGTACCTTCCAATTCATTTGGTCAATACCTTAGAAATTTACGCCTTAAATCTGACCCAACAGTATACTTACACAACGGGCAAAAGAAGCGAAATCAACAAGCACAATATGCGGTGATTGACATAGATGTAGGCAAAAAAAATCTACAACAATGTGCTGATGCTGTTATGCGATTACGGGCTGAGTATCTGTTTGGTCAAAAACAGTTTCAGCAAATCAAATTCAACTTTACCAGTGGTGACCCAGCCCTGTATACCCAATGGCGTAAGGGCTATAGGGCAAGGGTACGGGGCAATAAAGTAAGCTGGGTAAAAACCAGGGGATATGATGCTTCTTATCAAAATTTCAGAAAATACCTCGAGGTAGTATTTACTTATGCAGGAAGCTATTCGCTTGCCCGAGAATTAAAAAAAGTACAAAATATTCGTGACTTACGCATAGGAGATGTATTTATTCAGGGAGGTTTTCCAGGTCATGCAGTGTTGGTAGTAGATATGGCACGACATTCGCGCACTGGAGAAGTGGTGTTTTTGTTGGCCCAAAGTTATATGCCAGCTCAAGACATTCACCTATTAAAAAATCTAAACAATAGTCGCTTAAATCCCTGGTATAGTATTCGTCAGGTTCGGGAAGAGCTAGAAACCCCGGAATGGACTTTCAAAAAGAATAATTTAAAAAGGTTTTGATAATGATGAAAAAATCGTTGGCCTATGGGTTCATAATGATACTCATAGTAATTGCAAGCTGTGGTCCTAAAGGAGGATCTGATAATGACAATAAAACGGACTCTACCGCTCGGGACAGTTCCCAAGTAACTAAAAATGATGAACCAGAAAACTTTCCGGAAGCAGCTCGCGGTTTTGACAAGAGCTACAAAGGGAAGCTAGGAGATTTGAAACCTATCAGGGCTAATATTAGACGTTATGGTGACAAACTCTCAGGAACCTATTGGTTGGTTGCTGATGGTAAAGATATTATACTAGATGGTACTATCAACGACGAAACCTTTGAACTAAATGAACTAGATAGTGCTGGAAATAAAATAGCTGTAATTAAAGGTCAATTGTCAGAAAAAGACAGCTTACTCAATGGCGAAAGAGTAAAAGGCGAAGAAAAAATGAAATTTATGCTGGCAGCTGCCGCCCCAATGGCTCGCTCTGACTGGAAACTTGGTCATGCTGAAATACTTGATTCTGCGGCTACTGGAGGATGTAAAATTCACGTATCTTATCCCAAGTTTATTGGCTTGAGTGATGTAAAAATGCAAACAAGAGTGAATGAATTAATCAAAGTTCATTTCCCAATCGACGAAATGGAAGCATCTTTAAAAAACTGTGACCAGCCTTTTCAAGATGATATTAATTACGAAGTAAGTTATTTAAGAGGAGATTTGATCAGTATTACCAAAATACATCACCTGGTAAAAAATGGAAACCCTACGCATGGCGAGTCTTGGGGAATTAACTTAAACTTCCATACTGGTAAAGTATATGAACTACAAGATTTTTTCCGTCCTGATCTAATTCCAGCCTTGAACAAAATGCTGCAAAAGAAAGTCAATGAATCTTGTGGAAACACACTTACTCCCGAACAAATGGAAAAGCTTGAACTCAAACCCAACAACATTGAGGGCTTTTCTTTGACAGATAATAAGACTTTTAAAAAGCCTACGACCAATGCTGATGGTAAAAAGGTGGTAGAAGAAAAAATAACGCGTGAAGGAACAGTGATTTTCCATTTAACCGATCGTTTGCCTAAAAACTTGCAAATCTCTGGATATGTGAAGTTGTATTACCACGATATCAAAAAATATGTGAATCCTCACAGTTTGTTGATGCACGTAATTACTCGCTACGAAAAGCAAATGGAAAAACAAAAAAGAGAGTTGGCTAATAACTAAACCGTTCCTTTATTATTCTAAAAAGAGCCTTGAGCAAGTACATTGTTCAGGGCTTTTTTACTTTTCAAGACTTTGGATTTTCACAAAAAATTTTATTATGATATATACAACTCAATAAAGATCGTATATGCGTTTTTTGTCACTACAAGCTTATAGCAATGGTTTGCAAAAACTATTGACTACTCCCCTCTCCTTTTTCTCTCCTCAAAAATTCAGGTGGCAGCACATACTTTTAGCTATTATTTTTCCTGCCTCGTTTTTTCTTATTTTTAAACCATTCGGCATTTTCAATCCATCGGGTGGCTTGTTACAAAATATGGTTGTTGCTGGCTATGGAATTGTTTCTGGAGTAATGGCATTTTTGTTTTTTATTGTGTTTCCAGCTTTTGCCAAACACTTTTTTGACTCTTTTAATGTAGGAAAAGCCATTGTATACTTTCTGATCTTCTTTTTGCTATTAGCAGCCGCCAACTATGTGTATAAAACCTCCTGGTGTGGTGATGGACATTACTCCTGGTGTGGTTTTTTGGTAGTGTTCAAACGTACAATACTCATTGGTATTCTCCCGCTTATCTTATTAATTGTGTGGGAAAAAAACAAAGCACTCAAAGCTCATATCACCGTGAGTCATCCAATACAATCATCACAAGTCTCACCACTACAAGAATGGATAATATATGCTGATAATCGCAAGGAAATGGTAAAGCTTTCCCTCGATAACTTCTTATTTGTCGAAAGTGCTGATAACTACATTGAAATCCATTCTACACTCAATGGTCATCCAGAAAAGAAACTCATCAGAACAACGCTGGGCAAGGTAGAAACGACCATCGCTGCTTCATCTATTATCCGTTGTCATCGATCTTTTATTGTCAATTTGCAAAAGGTGATTCATGCTACCGGAAACTCTCGCGGGCTTTTGCTAGAGCTTCAGGGATGCCCACAAAAAATTCCAGTAAGTCGTCGCTATGTACCCATTGTTACCGATAAGCTCAACCTAAGTTAATCTTTCTCTTCTACCTTCCCAATTACCCCACAATGGGCTCACTGGCCCCAAAAGCCCTTTTTTAGAATATAGATATCAGAACTATAGGCCTACTTGTAGCCATTAGCAAACCTATAACCTGTATGAAAAAATCAATTTATTGTAATGAGTATGGGCTTCATAAAAGCCTATATTGGAGAGGGCTATTGTCTATCTGGGCACTTTTGATCTCATTGTCTTATGTGACTGCTCAAAAAAAAATGACCGTTTTTGTGTCTATGCAAGACGGAGTGAAATTGGCTACTGACATCTATAAATTGCCTGCTCAACAAACAAGTCCGGTAATCTTGATTCGTACTCCTTACCAAAAAGAAGGAATGAAGTCTATTGCTCGATATTTCGCTCGCCAAGGTTTCACTGCAGTGGTTCAGGATGTACGAGGGAAATATAGTTCTGAGGGAAAGTTTATACCATTTATCAATGAAACACGTGATGGCAATGCCATGTTGGACTGGCTAAGCCAACAAAAATGGTGTGATGGAAACATAGGCATGTGGGGTTCTTCCTATTTGGGTTATGCAGCTTTAAGGCTTACTGCTTCTAACCATCCCAACCTTAAAAGTATTTTTAACATATCTGGTTGGATAGATGGCTATAAAGTCAACAGTCCAGGTGGGGCTTTTCATCAAATGTTGATTATCCCCTGGCTGCTCAACGAAGGTCAAAAAACGCGTAAATCAGTAAAAGATATGGATTTTGAAGCCATATTTAAACACACCCCCATGATAGAAGTCTTGCCTGACCTTAATTTTGAAACCAAGAAAGGCAAACGTATTTCGTTAAAAGATTTGAATCCAGCTTTTCCTTACGAAAAATCCAGTGTTCCTGTGATGCACTGGAGTGGTTGGTATGACTTTGTAGCCAATGCTACCATTGGTGCTTATATCTCGCTACACCAACAGGGCAAAGGCAAACAATACCTTGTGCTGGGGCCTTGGTATCACAATCAATGGTATCACGAAAACCCAATGGTGGGCGATTATACAGTAAAGCAAAATGCAGAAGCTAAACTCAAGCACTTATTGGTGCAGGCTAGTGCCTGGTTTGAACAAACACTAAGAGGAAAAAAATCGCCCACCAATCCACCTGTAAAATATTATGTGCTTTTTGAAGATACCTGGAAAACATCTCAACAATGGCCCCCTGCCAATACCCAAAACACCTTATTTTATCTTAGCCAAGGTGGAAAGTTAGGTACTAAACCCAATAGTAGAAAGTCTTCTACTTTTGTATATAATCCGTTAGCTCCTGTACCCACTATAGCAGGCGCTAATTTTCATTTCTTTTTAGATCAAATGGGGATGAAAAAGCAAAATGAACTAGAGCAAAGAAAAGATGTGCTCACTTTTACTACTTCGGCATTCAAACAAGATAAAACTGTGGCAGGCAATATTATCACGCAGTTATTTGTAGCCAGTGAAGGCATTGGGACTGATTTTACCGCAAAGCTCACCAAGGTAGATAAGCATGGTAATTCGTGGAACTTAGTAGATGGCATTGCCAGAATAACTCCTGAGGATTTGCAGGATAAGGTAGCCAAAGTAAATATTGAGCTGGGAAATATTGCCTTTCAACTAAAAGCAGGCGAACGGCTTCGTCTGCAAATATCCAGCAGCAACTTTCCCAAATATAATCGCAATCCCAACACTGGTGTATCTCCTTTTGACGCAGTAAAGTTCAAAGCAGTCAAACAAACCATTTATCACAATAGTCAATACCCTTCTTCGGTTACTATTCCATTCCTTAAATAAATATAACCATGAAACATATCATCACACTATTATTTATCGCATCAACTGATTTACTTTTTAGCCAATCAGTTGGCTTTAAAGCTGCCAAAGAGCAATTTGAAAAGAAAAATTATCAACAGGTAGTCACTTTATTAGAAAGTCAAAAATCCCCTGACTCACAAGCCCTTGCCCTACTTGGTAAATCGTATTTTCATTTAAAGCAACCCCAAAAAGCCATTCCATATTTTAAAAAGGCCACTCAATTAAAGCCCAAAAGCGCAGAAGCCCAATACTGGTTGGGGATGGCCAATTTTGATATTTTACGAAGCGATATCCCCTTCAACAAAAAAGGATACTATGCCCATCAAGTAAGAAAGACTTTCAAAACTGCGCTCAAGTTAGACTCTACCCATGTAGAAGCCCGAAAGGAATTGGCTCGTTATTACCTGAATGCTCCGCGAATAGCAGGAGGTAGCACATCAAAGGCTAAAAAACACGCAAAAATTCTGAAAAAGTATGATAAAACAGCTGGGTATCGCTTAGAAGCAGGTATATATGTTAATACAAAGGCATATGACCAGGCAGAAAAAGTCTATCAAACAATGATTAAAGAAGGTTTAGCAGATGAAACTATCTATTACTGGTTATCAGAAGTAAATCATAGATCCAAGGATTTTAAGGAAGCATTTGATTACTGTAGGCAAATGGCCAAAAAGTATCCTGATTACCTGATTGGGTACTACCAATACGCAAAAGTGGCAGTATTGGCAAAGCAAAACATTGCCGAGGGGATAAAAAAAGCCCAACTTTACCTCAAGAAAGATCCTGATAATCAGGCAAGTCCAGGGAATCATTGGGTATACTATCGTTTAGGAACTTTGTACCAGCTTAAGGGTGACGATACTAAAGCTCAAGAAGCATTTCGAGAGGCCTTAAAAATAAAGCCTGACTTTAAACAAGCTAAAGAGGCTTTGAACAATTAGCCTATCAATAAAAATACAAAACACTATTTTTCTGGTAGAAATGATTCTTAAGAAGTTGCCTGATACCCATTAAGGATCATTTGTACCAATTCTGAAAAAGGTATATCAGTATATTGATAAGTATCAAGAAATTTGTCCTTAAACTTGAGTTGACGGCGAAGTGTTAATACATGTTTTTTGGGCTTATCCTTTACCTTTGTTTTATAACTTGCTTGATCAAGTAAATCAGCGTAAATATATTGATGAGCTTTTTTAGGATATTCTAAACGTAAATTCATAAATACTCTTCGTTTACTTTTACGTTTTCTGTACCATAATTGATGATGTATGCGAACACTCAAGTTAAAACGAGTAGCATTTAATAGCTCTCCACTTATCTGCAATACAGTCCAGTCAAAAACCCGATAGTACTTGTTTTTGGTCTCAAGGTTTACTGACCCATTTGCTTGATGTCGCAAATCAGTTTTTAAATGGATGAGAGCATTTTGGGCAGTTTCTTCATGTAAAGCCGTGAGCATAGGAATAATCACTGTATGAAAATAATCTGGGAAATACTTTCTACGCATTCTCTTGGCCATTCGGGACGTAATAAGTAGCGTAGGGATAAGCAAAATAAATCCTAATTGTGAGATAATAAACAAAACCACATTTTTGGTACCCATCATCAAAGAGGCAGCCATAAAACATGCCATCAAGATTGTAATCCAACCAAATAATCGCATAAAATTGGTTCGCTTAATAGCTTTGAGCTCATCATACATTCTTACCTCATCAAAAAAATCCAACCATTCAGTAGTCGTATGTTGTGCATCTAATTGAGCTGTTTTCACAAAGTTAAGCTGTTCGGTATTAAGCTGACCCAATACCTTTTTAGAGCCAGGGGATTTTATCAGAGGTTTTAAGTTATTGGCTGAAAATATTTCTCTCATAAGTAAATACTATCGTACATTTAGATTTTACGGGGTGACGAGGGATTTAGCCTTTAGAAACGGCTTGATAGCCATTGCGAATCAATGCAACCAATTCTGTAAATGGTATATCAGTATATTGATAAAAATTGAAGAACTTATTTTTAAACTTTAACTGGCGTCTGATTCTTAGCACATGTTTTTTAGGCTTTTCTTTGTGCTTCACTTTATACATTTGTTGGTTGGTGCCTGCCAGTTGCAGTTGCTGATGTTTTTTCTTGCTATATTCCAAATCCAACAACACAAACACTCTTCGCTTGCTTTTGTGTTTTCGGAGTCTTAGTTGATTATGAATCTGGATACTCAGGTTCATACGGATGGCATTCAATAATTCGCCAGAAACCTGAAGTACGTGCCAATCAAATACCTGGTGAGCAGCATTGCTAGATATCATATGTGCCGATTTATCCATTTGTTGACGTAAATCTATTTTAAGGTGCAAGGGGGCTTCTTCGGTAGTCTCTTCGTGTAGGGTAGCAATCAGCGGAATAATAACGGTTTGAAAATAATCAGGAAAAAGTTTACGATGCATATGGGCGGATATCTGGCTAGTAACAAACCAAGTCAAAATCAAACCAATAAATATGACGAAAAAGTTTACACCAGATAATGGATCTTCAGCACTTCTCACAAACCATGCAAAATTCGCAATGGTCAAGGGAATCGTAATCCATAAAACCAACGCGCCCAAGTTGGCATGTCTTACCCGATTGATGATATCAAAGGTTTGTAGGTTTTTGAAAAAGTCTAACCACTCAGTAGTAGTGCGTTGAGCATCTAATTGCTTTGTTTGCAAAAACTGCTGCTGTTCGCTGGTGAGCTGATCAAACACTTTATTAGGACTAGGGTATTTTCCCTTAGGAAAAATAAAGGTGTTGGAGAACTTGCCTTTCATAAAAAAGAATTAGGTGATGGTGGTGATCTAATTTACTGATTATTTCACGCATTTTAAATATTCTTTCTCCGATAAGCATCGTTTCGTATCACTTTATATCCTTCTCTCATCATATTCAGTACCTCTTGCATAGGTATATCCTGATATTTGGCGGTATTGAACGGCTTATCCTTGAACTTTAGCACCTTGCGCAAGCGTAATACGTGTCTTTTGGGCTTTTCTTTAGTTTTTATTTTCAAGGCTCCATACTCTTGTTGACGTGGATAAAAAGTTTGATGAACCTTCTTAGGGTACAGAAAAGACATATGAATAAATACTCGTCTTTTGCTTTTAGATTTGCGTTGTCTAAATGTATTTTGAATGTGAATTTTAACCTCAAAATCAGTCTGGCTGGCCAGCTTGGTAGATATTTCTAAAAAAGGCCACTCGTATATTCCAAAACGATTGCTTTGCAATGATGTATCCAACTGCCGTTGTAAATTAACTTTAACATTAATTAACGTGGTAGGTTCAGTTTCTTCTTGTAATACCAGCATCAAAGGTGATAACACTGTATACAAATAATCGGGAAAGAGCAGTTTATAATATCTATCAGGAAATGCATAGTGAAGCGCGCTCAAAAACATAATAGATCCTATTAAGCTGAAGAATCCCCAAAACATATCTCCAGACAGGATTATCACAGTACCTATAATAGCCGCCGCTATGATGATACCCAGTATAATTCTACGTAGCGAGGATTTTACAAATACCACCGAAACCGCTCGGTCGTGTAAAACTAAACCATTGAGAAATTCAAGCCAATCAGTCGCAGTTTTGCTTCCTGCTATGTTTCTCGCCTTAATCACTTGCTTTTGCTCCTGACTAAGGCTTCCATATACTTTTGTGTGAGATGGATAATGAACCCCTTCTGGATTGGGTAGTTGTGTGGCAAATTGTGATAACATTTGGGTAGTTTTTTAACTTTTGCTGTTGGTATAGCAATATACATTTTTTTAATCTTGATTGCTTTTCCGTCCCGGTAATTTGCCTATTTTTGCCTCCCGTTTGAAGGCACCGTTTGTCAAAAAAAATTGTTAACTTGCATACATGGAGAATTTTGTAGTATCGGCTAGAAAATACCGTCCCGCTACGTTTGACACCGTCGTAGGACAATCGCACATCACCACTACCCTCAAAAATGCCATCAAGAGCAATCAATTGGCTCAAGCATTTTTGTTTTGTGGTCCAAGAGGGGTGGGTAAAACTACCTGTGCGCGTATTCTGGCCAAAACTATCAACTGCCTCACTCCTACCGATGATTTTGAAGCTTGTGGCACTTGTGAATCTTGTGTGAGTTTTCAGAAACAAGGGTCAATGAATGTTTATGAACTGGATGCGGCCTCTAGCAACAGTGTAGATGACATTCGCAACCTGGTAGATCAGGTACGCTACCCACCCCAGACTGGAAAGCGTAAAGTATACATCATAGATGAGGTGCACATGCTCTCCAATGCAGCTTTCAATGCTTTTTTGAAGACCTTGGAAGAACCACCTGAGTATGTCATCTTTATTTTGGCTACTACCGAAAAGCATAAAATTATCCCAACTATTTTGTCTCGCTGTCAAATCTTTGATTTTAAACGTATTGAAGTCAGAGATATGAGCGGCCATTTGGCCAATATTGCTCAAAAAGAAGACATAGAAGCAGAACAAGATGCGCTGGATTTAATTGCCCAAAAAGCAGATGGTGGTTTACGTGATGCCTTGTCTTTATTTGACTTAATCACTACTTTTTCGGCCGATCGCAAGATTACTTACCAAAGTGTAGTCAAAAACCTGCACATTCTCGATCACGATTATTACTTCAAAATTACGGATGCTCTATTGGCTCAAGATACACCATTGGCATTGCTCTATTTTGATGAAATTCTCCGCAAAGGTTTTGATGGACATATTTTCATTTCCGGATTAGGCGCTCACTTACGCAACGTAATGATGTGTAAAGATCCTTCTACGGTAAAACTGTTGGAGACTTCTGAAAAAGTAAAACAACGCTTTGCTGAACAGGCCCAAACTGCGTCAGCTTCTTTTTTACTTTCGGCACTTAACCTGGCCAGCGAGTGTGACTTACACTACAAAAGCAGTAAGAATCCACGCTTTTATGTGGAGCTCACCCTCATGAAAATGGCCAATCTGGCGCAAGTGATCAAATGGGCTGAGAATCCTGTAGCGGTACCTGCTCCACAAGCAGCACCTGAAAAAAAAAAGTCTGAACCCCAACCCTCAGTAAGCCAAAATAACGCACCGCCCACTGAAGAAGTGCCTACGCAAATGATTCAGGGAGCAAAACTTGAGCGAGTAGAAAAGGAAAACCCTAAAACGCCTATTTTGCCTAAGGTAAATGTCAATGGACAAGTAGCCGCTGGTAATGGTGCGGCTCAATCTATCAATAAACCCTTTACCAAGCAAGATGTACAATCGGCGTTGAATGAGTTCAAGACTGTTTTGCGAAACTTCCCTCAAGATAGGGATAAGGCTCGCAAAGCTTCCGAATATTTGCTTGGAGGGAAAGTAGAAGTAAAAGAAGACTTTACGGTAGAGTTTACCTTTGACGATGAGGCCAAAACCGAACTCATTGATTTTTATAGGGAAAAAATAGAGCGTAACCTTCGTAACCGATTGGAAAATCAAACCTTACGCCTTGCAGTATTGTACGAATATGTAGAGAAAAAGAAGAAATACTACACGCCTTACGAGCAGTTCCAATACCTCAAAGAAAAACATCAGCAACTCAACGATTTAAGCGATCGTTTTGGGTTGGAAGTGGACCTTTAAAAAATAATGATATGCAGGTCATAATCAGATTTTTTATTCTACTGATTTTTACTACCTTAATAATGGCTTGTGAGTCTACTAGTCACGAAAATCCTTACCCTCCTCCACCCAATAGAATACTTATTCTCCTGGGAGAAGAAACAGATAAATCAGGAATTACCCCTCCTTCCTACCCTGGCGGTTATCAAGGATTATTTCATGATGTTGGAAAGTGCCTCATCTATCCAGAAGATGCTAGGCAACAAGAAATAGAAGGGAAAGTTATCGTTTCTTTGAGAGTTCATATTAATGGCACTATTGAAATATTTGGAGTAGAAGGAAGTAAAAACTCTTTATTGCAAAACAGTGCTGTAGATGCGGTGAAAAAGATATTTTCTGAAAGAAAAGCCGCTCCTGCAACCAAAGCAGGAAAACCTATTACCTATGAAATGTACTTACCGCTTGGGTTTAAACTGAAATAAATTTGTTATTTCAGGATTTTTAAGTCTAACTCAAAGCCTTTCAAAACATTTTCACCGAGGAGTACTTTGTCAAAACTATCTACCATTTCTACTTCTTGTCCAGGACGATAAATGTAGGCTTTCTGATCTTCGGGATCGATCAACCAACCCAATTTTACTCCATTGTTAAGCCAATCCTGCATTTTATTTTTCAAATGAGAAATACGATCACTAGGTGACTTAAGTTCAATAATAAATTCTGGACAAATATGACCGAATTTCGCTTTTTCTTCGGCAGATAATTGATCTAAACGGTGTTGAGCAATGATTGAGGCATCAGGTGAAAGCACTGAGTTATCTAGCAAAGTAAACCCTGTAGATGAATCAAATACACGCCCATAGTTATTTTGACGATTCCATTTACTCAATTCAAAATTAATTTCACTATTTCTTCCGCCAGTATCTAATCCAGTGGGTGTCCTGACAATTATATTTCCGTCTTTGGCTCTTTCAAATTTGAGTTCCCGATTCTCTTGACAAAACTCAAAAAACTCATCCTCTGTCAACTGAAAATCTTCATCTAGCTTCATATGTAGATTGGGAAGCTTTGCCAAGTCGGCAAATTTAATTTTAATATGTTGGGGCGTAATCATTATCTTTTCCTCCTTATCAAATATAATAAAAATATCTGTGCTAAAACCTTCTACGCTCTTTCAAAACGATCATTCAGGTTTATTTGAAACTTGTCTGCACTTTTTTCTTGATCGTTAAAAGTAAAAACAATTACCACGTTGCCTTCCGTAATAATGGCCAGCTGCTTACCAAAAGAGTATTTGCTTAAAAACGTCCAGTTTATTTTCATCGCATCCAACAAGTCTGTAAATGCTGGAAAAGTATTTACTTCGCTCAAATAATGCTTTTTATCTGCGTACTCAATGTAAAAGAAGTTTTCATAAATGGTTACGTTGAAATGACTCACCTCTCCAAAACTTACACAAATCTCCAATACCCCACCATAAGCATAATAATAGTATACATCATTGTATGCTTTGTCAGGAAATAACTTATCCCCTAACACTCCTGCCCCAAAGTTTTGTCGCAATACTTCTTCTGTATACTTCACAGATAACTGGCCCAAAACTCCCGTTTTCAAAAACTCATAAATGTTCATAAGCATTTTTTATAGTCTGGTATTAATCCCAAAATTATCAGCTCAGTTAAAATCTCCACGGACTTGCCAATATATTTTTTGGACTAAATACGATACCTCCCTGCCTGTATTTCATAATACTTTTGCAAAAAACTAAATAAACAATCAATGAGAGATTTAAAAAAAGCAAAGAGAGTAATGCTATTACTTATTGTCGCAGGTAATCTTTTTTCGGCCAACTTATTGGCCCAATCGCCTGACCAAATAGTAATAAAAAAGCCTGGTTTGTATCCAGAAGGCTTGGTATATCATAAAGAAACGAAGACTTTTTATACCACTTCAATTGCCAAGGGTAAAATTGTTAAAGTAACTAAAACGGGTAAAGTAACAGTTTTTGCAGATGACAGAGATTTAGTTTCAATCGTTGGGCTTGAAATTGATACCAAGAGGAATAGGCTAATTGTTTGTAATAGTGACCCAGGAGTAAGTATTAAAAGTAGTGAAAAAACAAAAGGTAAATTGGCCTCGGTAGTCTTATACAACCTTAAAACCGGAAAAAGAGAAAAATTCATTGATCTGGCTGCGATTGCACCAAAAGGTGGACACTTAGCAAATGATGTAACAGTTGACAAAAAGGGTAATTTCTACATCACAGACAGTTTTTCGCCCATCATATATAAAGTCACAAAAAAAGGAAAGGCCACAATCTTTGTGAATGATGAAAGATTAAGAGCTCCAGCTGGAACATTTGGCTTAAATGGATTGACCTATCACCCTAAGGGATTCTTATTAGCTGCTGTATATAATGGTGGAAAGCTATTTAAAATACCTCTTAACAATCCCTCTAACATAATAGAGGTAGAACTAGGCAATAAGCCATTTCCCACAATAGATGGTGTATTGCTTCTGGATAATAACACCATTGCCTTGGCGTGTAATAATTTTACGGGTGCAGAGTTCCTCAGTGCTGTGTATAAAGTCCAGACTAATAACAACTGGAACTCTGCTTCTACAACAGCCACTTTTAAGACTGGAAATACATTTCCCACTACACTTACCAAAGCTGGTAATAGCATCTATGTAATCTACGGTAAATTGCCCCTGCTTTTTGGTGGAAATAATCCTATGGCTCAAGAATTTGAAATAACCAAAGTCAAATTTTAGTAACCTAAGAAAAAATAAAGGTATGTCTGAAAAAACACTCATGATAGTAAATGCGGTTTTGAACCCAGAAGAAAAGGAAGCATTTACATATTACTCAGCACAATCGACTCCATTATTTAAGAATGCAGGAGCTAAACCTATTGGGAAGTATAAAATAACCGAAAACATTGTAGGCGATAAAAAATTACAGGTAGTGGTTGTTATGGAATTTCCAAATAGTCAGGTCATTACAGATGTTTTTGAGTCAGAAGCTTATAAAGCTTTACTTCCATTTAGGGATAAAGCATTTATTAACTTAAACGTTTATATTGGAAACTAACATGAATTAGTGGGAATGGTCTGAATGCTATTTCCACTAATACATATCACTTAGAAATTTATTCTGGAAGATGACATTAACTCTACCCGACGATTTCCTTGACTCCCCTCTAAAGAATGATATTGTTCATTCTATCAACGGAAATACGGTTGTTTTGCTCAATAGACAAAATGAAACCGAAAGGGCAAAAATTAATCTTACTCAACACTTAATTGTTTTTGGACTTGCGGGGGAAAAATGTTTTCATTCCCTTGATGATGATACTATTGTTCAAAAAAATGAAGCCATTTTTCTAAAAAAGGGATTGTTTTTAACAACTGAAAAAAGAATGAAAATCAATAATTATAAGAGTATATTATTTTTTATTGATGATAACTTCTTACTTGATTTTTTCAAAAAAAACGGGCAATACTTTCCATACGCAAATAAAGAAAAAAAAGGATTTCAAACTTATATCAAATTTGATCATACCCCCAATTTAGAAGCGTATATCAAATCATTACTCCCTTATTTTGAAAATAAAAGTTCATTAACAGTACCGCTTTTTAGGGTAAAGTTAGAAGAGCTTTTGTTGAATTTAGTGATGAATGATCATCAGAATACTTATAAGGACTTTTTAACTAATTTGAACAAGAAAAGTACTTACAATTTAAGTGAGTTTATGAAGGATAATTTTACTCGTAATTTAAGAATCGAAGACTTTGCTTATTTGAATGGGATGAGTATATCTACTTTTAAAAGAAGTTTTGAAAAGGTGTTTTACTCAACACCTGGGAAATGGTTAAAAGAAAAACGAGTAAAAAGGGCGGAATTTTTACTTCAAACCTCAGATAAAAATGTTAGCGAAATCGCAATGGAAGTTGGTTTTGAAAATCCATCACATTTTATCCAAGTTTTTAAATCTCATCACGGTCTTACCCCCAAGAAATTTCAACAGCAATTTGCCAGTTAAATCTCATAAATAATTCTGCTTCAAAACTTGGTATTCCCTCCTTCTGTACACCTCACAGATAACTGGCCCAAAACTCCCGTTTTCAAAAACTCATAAATGTTCATAAGCACTTATTTAGGATTAATCTCTAACTTGCTACAAAATTATCAATTCGACAATACAACCAATTAACAACTGAATAGAATGCAAATCAGAACCCTTACTCCTAATCTCATGGTAAGCAATGTAGCTGAAGCTGTGATGTATTATACCCAAAATCTGGGCTTTCAAATGATAGATTCAGTACCTGCCAATCCACCTTATGACTGGGCCATGGTATCGGTCGAGGGGGTAGCACTTATGTTTCAAGCTGAGGCCAGTATCAAAGAAGAGTTTGCTCCGTTGCAAAATCAGACTTTAGGAGGCGGCTTGAGCTTTTATGTAAGGGTAAATGGCGTAAAAGAATGGTACGAACGCCTTCAAAATAAAGCCACCATTATAAACGAACTCCGCGAAAGTACTTATGGGATGACCGAGTTTTCTATTCAGGATTTGAATGGTTTTGTACTCACTTTTGCCGAAAATCTCAACCCTCCTCCTCAGGAATAGTCTGGTAAGTATGACAACTGTTTAAAATTATACTTATTCGGAGCTTTTGAGGACAAATATCAATCACACATCTAGCAATGTTCTTTTGTAGCATCATATATCTGCAATTTTCCGTGTTAAGGGTTTGTTAATGGGCAACAAATCCTTCAGGGAGGAGTTTTTTAATTAAAAATAGATGTAGATACATTGAAACTAGTGTTTACATTTGTGATTGAATAAACTCCTGAAAATTTCAAAACAATGAAAAAAATATTTACACCTCTATTGTTACTTGCTTTGGTAGCAGGCCTGCTAACCCAAGCCCATAGCCAGATTACCTGGAAAGTAAATACCGACAAAGCCAAGGTTACTTACAATGAAACTGGCTCTGGTGCAGAAGGAACCTTCTCTGGTTTAGAAGCTACTATTAAGTTTGATCCACTCAAGCTCTCTAACTCTAGCATAAAAGCCAAGATCAAGGCCAAATCAGTTACGGCTAAAGAAGATGGTCAGGCAGGGGATATTATGTCTGCCGAATACCTCAATGCTGCCAAATATCCTTATATCACCTTTGAATCTACCAATATTGCCAAGAAGGGGGAAAAATTTGAGCTTACTGGTAAGCTTACCCTCAAAGGAAAAACTAAAGAAATCAAGCTGCATTTTGAGTTTGTTAAAAAGAACAAGACCGCAGTATTCAAAGGCAAAATGACGATCTCAACTAAGGACTTTGGTATGGCTGCAGGTGATGTATACATCGACCTGGAAGTACCTGTCAATCAAAAATAGGCATTGCCTGTTAAATGTTTGTTAATAAGTTTTTACATTTAATGTAGATACATATATTTGCATCGTATTAAAAAACAAATAGAGAATTAACTGGTTTCACCAATATACAACACTCAAAACAATCCAATTCAAATGAAAAAAGTATTTTTAACCTTTGTTGCGCTTGGTTTAATGGCGAGCGTATCTTTTGCTCAAACCTGGAAGGCAGACACTTACCACTCTTGGGTAAACTTTCAAGTAATGCACCAAGGACTTTCTTATGTAAATGGTAGCTTTAGTAAATTTGATGCTACTATTGAGGCCAATGGTGGCAAATTAGAAGGTGCCAAACTTACTGCTAGCATCGATGTTAGCTCGGTAAGCACTGGAAACAAAAGAAGAGATGGACACTTGCAGGCGCCAGACTTTTTTGATGCTGCTAAGCATGCTAAAGCAACTTTCGTAAGCAAAAAATTCAAGAAAACTGGCAAAAACAAGTATAAGATCATGGGTGACCTTACCATCAAAGGAGTTACTAAGTCTTTTACTTTTGAAGCCAAGCAAATGAGTACTTTCAAAGCCAAAAACGGAACTAAGACTGGTTTTACGGCTACTGGTACTTTCAATCGTTACGACTTTGGTATTGACTATGGCAAAGGCAAAAAGACTCCAAGCGGTGACGAGCAAATCGGAGGCGATATCAAATTAGTTATCAATATGGAGTTTACTTCTAAGTAATCATCCTTATTTATATATCAAGCAAAAAGCAAAGTAATCCAACGATTACTTTGCTTTTTTTGTTTTAAAACAACAACAACGATCCAACTCATGAAAAAAACTATATTCATTCTATTTGCATTCTTGCTGGTGTCGCAAATTAACTTTGCTCAAGATGCCTACAAACTAGACAACTTACACACTTCGGTAAGATTCAAGGTACAACACTTAGGAGTAGCACTTTTTACTGGTGGCTTTGATCAATTTGAAGGCACTCTAAAATATGCCCCAGAAAAACTAAAAGATGCCTCGCTCACCTTTAAAGTAAAAGTAAACAGTGTAAATACAGGCAATAATCGACGTAACGCACATTTACAAAAGGAAGACTTTTTTGATGCAGAAAAATACCCTGAAATGACTTTCAAAAGTACTTATTTCAAAAAAGGTAAAAACTCAAAAGATATTCTGGTGGATGGCATGCTTACCATTCGTGGAGTTACCAAAGCAGTGACTTTCAAAGTAAAAGATTTAGGGGCTCGTGACATTCCAAACTTTGGCTTTCGCCGTGGATTTACTGCCACTACTCAAATTAAACGTTCTGAATTTGGGGTAAATTATGGTCTCAAACAAAAACTGTTGGGCGATGAAGTAACTATTGAAGTCTTTACGGAATTTATCAAGAGTAAATAAAAACTCTGTATTTTAAAAAAAATGCCCAACCAGGTTTCTACGAATACAAACCTGGTTGGGCATAATGCTTATTTTTTCCAATTTTGAAGTCGAGCTATATATAAATATTGCTCAACAAACTTCCTGTGCTCAACACTAGTCATTTTTTCTAATAAATTCAGCGCAGAAATATAGCTCGTTAAGTTTCCATTTGATGAGCTAAACTTTCCATCCTCTACAAAGGTGACCAGGCTATCATTTTGAACCTTTAAATTTGGGTACTGTTCCTGCAGTTTTTTCCCACCACCAATGTAAGTCACAATTTTATGTCCATCTGCAATTCCTGACGCTCCAATAAGTTGTGCTCCAGCACAATTGCTTACAGTGTACTTCGTCTCTTCATTTTTCTGTCTGATAAACTCTACCATTTTTTTATTGCGCACATGTGCATACATATCATAGCCACTAGGAACAAACAGCGCAGTTAATTTAGGACAATCCTCGAAAGTATAATCAGGCACAAAGTGCATCCCTTCCTCAGTTGTGATAGGCTTTTTTGTTTCTGCTATAGTTATCACATTAAAAAGTTGCTTTAAGTCTTTATTCGGCTTGCCAAATACGTCTGATGTGGCAATTACTTCCCCTTGCAAAACACCACTGAAAATCAGAAGACCTATAGTTGGTAATTCCGATTTGAATGGTTTTAAATGCTTGGTTAAAGTATCGGTTTTCGCTTCGCTTTGATGGGTTATTTCTTTGTTTGCTGCCTGTCTTGAACTGTTAGCATTACAACCAAACAGCATAACTGTGATTATAATAATTCCTGGTTTTCTCATTTTTCTTGATCTTTATGGTAATCGCTAACACTGTGCATAGTAAACCACGTTCAGTTGTACGCTAAACATCATACATAGCACCTATTAGCAGGTTATAGTCAGTTATTATTTGTTTGTTAGTCCTAGTTTTTCAACTCTCTTTAACCACTTTGCTCTAAACCCTTCCTTAGATTGCCTTATAGGGCCAATGGTTGTAATGCGGACTTTCTTTACTCCAATAAAATTCATCGTCAGTTTTTTCATGGCATTATGACTAGGGCTTCTGTAAATCAATTTATAATACCAGGCAGGTTGGTCTAAGGTACATATGATTCTCGCTGACTTATTCGTGAAAAACTTGTCCCACCAAACAGAGTTTTCTCTATGTTCGTAAGCAAATCCAGGAAGAAAAACCCTGTCAATAAAGCCTTTTGTGATTGCGGGGAGTGAACCCCACCACACAGGATATACCCAAACTAAATGATTGGCCCATTTTAGTTTATTCTGTGCTTCCAATAAGTCGGGCTCTAATTCGGTGCGTTTTCGATACCCAAATTGTAGATTGGGATTGAAATCCAACTCCCGAATAATTATTTCTTCCACTTCTGCACCTGATGCTTTTGCACCTTTTTTATAAGCATCGCTTATCCCAAAATTGAAGCTTTCCTTATCAGGATGTCCATTGATGATTAATGTTTTTTGCATTCCTTTTTTATGCAAATATTACCTGCATAAATGACGATTCATTTGATATAAATCAAATTCGCTTTTTGGGGCTTCTTATTCTGCTTAATGTCTCAAGTGTAATCCCTAAGTAAGAGGCTATGTGTGTGAGCGGAACCCTATTTGTGATGTCAGGGCGAGTATTGATCAATTGTGCATACTTCTCTTCGGCTTTATTGAATAATATTGAAGATAACCTTTCTCGTAGGCCCAACATGGTGCTAGTCACTACTTTACTAATGAGGCGTTCAAAATCGTGGTACTTATCACACAAGTGGTCAATGGTATCTCTTGAAAACTCTATCACCAAGGAATCCTCCATAAACTCAATATAGTGTGGGCTAGGTTCTTTGCAAAAGAAACTCACAATTGAGCTCATAAACTCATTTTCAAAAGCAAACCAATCCGAAATATCTTTTCCATCTTTTAAATAATAGGCCCTCGAGCAACCTTGTACAATCAAATATGCCTTATCGGAAAACTGTCCTTCCCGAACCACAACTTCGCCTTTATGCAATGTGAGGTTATTGATCCTGGTTATTAATTCTTGTCGGCATTCAATAGATAAAGGAGAATAATTCTCTCCAAGTTTATCTAATACTTTCTCGATGTTCATGTTTCTCACTGGCTACGGTTTTCTAATATCAATAAAAAGTCAAAGGCTTTTGACAAATATACTAGACCATATACAAGAGCTAAACAACTGGTAAAGAAAAGCTTGGGGTCTCTTATTTTTACCACAATGCAACCACCTAAACACTCTCATTTTTTAAGGACTTTTGCCCCTTAAGCAAAGTTATTCTGCCTTTCTATAATTTTTTTGAAAAAAAATGAATGAGGGGGGAGAGATTCAATGAGCAAAATGTACTACTAACAAAGAGATAAGAAATTATCCATCAGGCAAAATATTTTAAAATTATAATTCCCTCAATATTTTTGATAAAAGCATCTGGTTTTCAGGTGCTTCTTTCTTCTCTCAAACGGATTTAAGAAAAAAATCAAAAAAATTACCTAAAGGGGGGAGAGATTCAGTAGACAAAATGTACTACTAACAAAGACAAGAAAATAGTTCAGTTAAAGATATATAAGATTATAATTCCCTCAATATTTTTTGGTAAAAAAGCATCTGACCTTCAGGTGCTTTTTTCTTTTCTAAAACAAGTCTAAGAAAAAACCAAAAAAAATTACCCAAAGGGGGAGAGATTCAGTAGATAAAATGTACTACTAACAAAGACAAGAAAATAGTTCAGTTAAAGATATATAAGATTATAATTCCCTCAATATTTTTTGGTAAAAAAGCATCTGATTTTCAGGTGCTTTTTTCTTTTTATCCCTATTTCTTTACCACTCTCTAAATTAATTTTCTCATTTCTTGTAACCTTTTTGAATAAGCGCTGGTCTAAGCGGTGTGAATTCACAAAAGCGTTAAGGAATCTCCTAAAAATAAGATGGCCATTACTTATTCATTAGGAACATCCTGAATTATTTACCATATAACTCAGAAAAGCAAATGAGAACTTACATATTCAAACTCACGGCTTTTTTATCTATTTGGATAATGAGCTCTTGTGCAACAAAAACAACCTTTACCCGTACCCTAAAATCTTCGCCCATTGCGCAAAGGACAATCGCTACTGTACAAGGTAAGCGAATCACTGTTCAACAATTGGACGATTTCATTAAAAAAACAATGAAATCGGTAGGAATGCCGGGGCTTTCCATTGCCATTATCAATGATAAGCAAGTAGCGTATCATCGTACGTTTGGAGTGACTAACATTAATACCAAAGTAGCTGTAAATCAAGAAACTATGTTTGAGGCTGCGTCGCTTTCCAAGCCAATATTTGCTTATTTCGCAATGCGATTAGCAGAAAAAGGTATGTTGGACCTGGATAAACCCATGCACCAATATTTGCCACACCCTGCAATTGATAGCGCTTCTCGGGAACAATACCGATTGATTACCCCACGTATGATCCTGGCTCACACTACTGGGTTTCCTAACTGGAGTCGGGGCAAAATGATTAAACTAGCCCACGCTCCTGGGGAAGGTTTTACTTATTCAGGTGAAGCATACCAGTATTTAGCAGCCGCTATAGGTACTCATTTAAAAGTAGGCTGGCAGGCAAGGCTCGATTCAGTTTTTCAGGAAGAAGTAGCCAAACCCCTTGGGTTGAAAAATACTTTTTTTACCTGGAATAAATATACTGCTGAACGTAAGGCCACTGGGCACAGAAAAAATAAACCCACCAATGCGGCAAGTCAAGGTAAGTCTTTTGGGGCAGGCTACAGCTTACATACCGAAGCACAAGATTATGCCAGATTTTTGTTGGAAATGATGGATAGCAAGCATTTAAGTAAGGCATCTATACAAGCGATGCTGAAAGAACAAAATAAGTTTCCCGCAAAGCATAAAATAAGAGACACTGGACAAACAGGCTGGGGATTGGGCTTTGCCCGCAAACCAATGCCTTATGGCATGCGCTATTTGCATACTGGTAATAATCACGACTTTCAATCATATTGCAATTTCTATAAGAATAAACCTTATGGATTGGTAGTATTTACTAATTCGGATAAATTAGAAGCGTTCTATAAAGCGCTTAGTAAATTTCTTGGAGATGAATTTTGATGACTAAACTATAATCATTTGAAACACTTAGAAGATATAGTAATGGTAGTGGCACCTTTGAGTGCTGCTATCTTAATCATTTTTATTATTGCCAAATACAATTACCTGGCAAAAAAGGCCATCATCGATAAAGGGGGCGATCCTTCGAGTCGTAATAAGTACCGTTATCTGGATGTAGGCTGTATTGTGATTAGTATTGGGGTAGGACTCGCCATTTCTTCCCTCATTAGCACGCTCAGTCTTCCTCCCAAAACGTTGAATTTGCTGACCTATGCTACTTTGCTGGTTTTTGGAGGTATAGGTTTGGTTTTGGCTCACTTTATTCGCAACAAATTTGAAAACAAGTAAAGAAGATAGTGAAGTTGAGTTAATCAAAAACATTATCGGGGGCGAAACTTCTTCGTTTCGGGTTTTGGTAGAGCGCTACAAAGATATTGCTTTTTCTTTGGCTTGTTCTATTATCAAGAACCCGGCAGAAGCAGAGGACGTGTTACAGGATGCTTTTGTAAAAGCCTTTAAAAATTTGCATAAATTCCATTTCAAAGCTTCGTTTTCTACCTGGTTTTATAGGATTGTAATCAACACTTGTTATTCGGCAATAGAGAAACGAAAAAAGCAGGCTGTAGTACCACTAGACAATCTTGTGGTAGCCCATAAATCTCTGGATGCCAATACTTTTGATTTACTTCGTGACGAAGAAAGAAAGGTGATTATCAACCAAATATTGGATCAAATGAAGCCCAAAGAAGCATTGGTACTCAAGCTCCACTATTTAGGAGAACTTAAAATTCCTGAAATTGCAAAAGTTACAAAAATGACTCAGGCCAATATTAAAGTTATCTTACACAGAGCCCGCAAAAATTTCCAGGCAACATTGGATCAATTACTAGGAACTGAAAAAAAACATTTGTTATGAAAAAAGACCGTACTCAACAACTTATTAAACAAAGTCAGTTGACTCCTTCTGATGATTTTACCGATGTATTGATGCAACGCATCGAACAAGAAAAGCCTGTTCGGTTTTTGTTTTGGCACTTGGCGGTTCTTATTAGTAGTCTTGCTGTGATTTTAGCTTTTGTGTTTATTCTGGGCAGTCAATTATCTGTCAAGGTTCCTTCGCTTGCCATTAATCTAGACCTCCCTCCAAACATTCCCCAACTTGTCTTAATTGTTTTTATTACGCTTGCCATCAATCGACTCATTGTTCTAAAAAAAGAACTCACTTAAGGTAGGCAATTGTCAACCTATACAACTGACTATCAACAGCTTACAGATATTTAGCAAAAAAAAATAAAAAATTTACCAAAAAGGGGGGAGATATTTTATAGTGAAAATGTACTATAAGTAAAGACAAGAAAACAGTTCAGTTAAAGATATATAAGATTATAATTCCCTCAATATTTTTTGGTAAAAAAGCATCTGATCTTCAGGTGCTTTTTTCTTTTATATCAATTAATAATCAATAAAAAACCCACCAAAACCTAAGCTCTGATGGGCGGTACCAGTTAGTACTTGCAAACTCACTAACGGTCATAATTTAAATTCGGACTCAGCCATTTTTCAGCTTCTTCTACCGAAATTCCTTTGCGCTCGGCAAAACTCTGTACCTGGTCTTTCTCGATTTTACCCAAACCAAAGTATTTAGACTCTGGATGAGAAAAATACCAACCCGATACCGAGGCAGCAGGAGTCATCGCCAAACTTTCGGTTAAACCTACTCCAGTAGCATTTTGAGCATCTAATAGCTTAAATAAGGTGATTTTTTCGGTATGATCAGGGCAAGCCGGATAACCTGGTGCTGGACGAATACCCTTGTATCGTTCTCTGATCAGTTCTTCGTTTGACAATTGCTCGTCACTATCATATCCCCAGTATTCTTTACGCACTTTTTCGTGGAGCAATTCAGCAAAGGCTTCCGCCAAACGGTCAGCTAAGGCTTTTACCATAATTGAGCTGTAATCGTCATGATCTTGCTCAAAAGCAGTGGCTTTTTCTTCGGCACCAAATACTGATACGGCAAAACCACCCACATAATCCTGAATACCTGTTTCGGCTGGTGCCACAAAATCAGACAATGCAATATTGGGCACACCATTGGCTTTCTGAGCTTGTTGACGGAGTGAATGAGAAAGCGCTACCATTTGTGAGCGATCTTCTTCGTATCCCCAGTCACCTTCAGGGTGGTTTCCGTTACCATTCATCAATACTCCAGCTTCGGCTTTCTTATAGGAATAAATGGCCACATCATCGTCATTGACAGTATTAGCTGGGAAGAAACCTATCACTGCTTTGGCAGTAAACCATTTTTCAGCAATAATTTTCTTGAGCATATGCTCAGCATCAGCAAATAAACGCGTTGCTTCCTCTCCTACTACCTCATCTTTAAGGATTTTTGGGAACTTGCCGTGCAACTCCCAAGTCTGGAAAAATGGCGTCCAGTCAATGTATTCCGCAATTTCTTCTAATGGATATTCTTCAAAAGTTTTGGTTCCCAAAAACTCAGGCTTTACGACTTGAGTTTCGTCCCAATTGATTTGGAATTTATTCTTACGGGCGTTGCCAATGCTCAAAAACTTTTTGGTTTGTTTGCGTTTGGCATGTCCTTCACGCATGCGCTGATACTCTTCTTTGATCTCTTGGGTAAATTTATCGTGGTTGTCTTCACTTAATAAATTACTCACCACAGGTACACTTCGTGAAGCATCCAACACATGAATAACCGATCCGCTATATTTAGGTTCTATTTTTACCGCAGTGTGAATTCGAGAAGTAGTAGCACCTCCAATCAATAAAGGGGTTTTCATACCTAAACGCTCCATTTCACTGGCCACGTTTACCATTTCGTCCAAACTAGGGGTGATCAAACCACTTAGCCCAATCACATCTACTTTTTCTTTAATGGCAGTTTCCAAAATCTTTTGAGCGGGTACCATCACTCCCATATCAATCACTTCGTAATTGTTACAAGCCAGTACCACACCTACAATATTTTTCCCGATGTCGTGTACATCTCCTTTTACAGTAGCCATCAACACTTTACCTGTTCCGCCAGTATCCAGTTCACCACGCGCTACTGCTTCTTCCTTTTCTTTTTCCATAAAAGGCATCAGGTAGGCTACCGATTTTTTCATTACTCGGGCACTTTTTACAACCTGAGGCAAAAACATCTTACCTTCACCAAATAAGTCTCCTACCACACTCATTCCATCCATCAACGGCCCCTCAATTACATGTAGTGGGCGATCATATTTTTGGCGGGCTTCTTCGGTATCTTCATCAATGTATTCGGTAATTCCTTTTAATAAGGCATGCTTAAGACGCTCCTCTACAGGGTTTTTACGCCAGGCATCGTCTTTTACCTGCGTTTTTCCTTTTCCTTTTACTTGTTCAGCAAAAGCGATCAATTTATCGGTAGCATCAGGATTACGGTTGAGCAGTACATCCTCAATCAAGGTCAACATATCCTTAGGAATGTCTTCGTATACCTCAATCATACCCGCATTTACAATTCCCATATCCAATCCAGCTTTAATAGCATGGTATAAGAATGCTGAGTGCATGGCTTCGCGGATGACATTGTTTCCACGGAAAGAGAAGGAAATATTGCTGACCCCACCACTTACTTTAGCATAGGGTAAGTTTTGCTTAATCCAACGAGTAGCCTCTATGAAATCCACCGCATAATTATTATGCTCTTCCATACCAGTGGCTACTGTCAAAATGTTAGGATCAAAGATGATATCTTCGGGAGGGAATTTAACCTCGTCTACCAAAATACGATAAGCTCTTTCGCAAATTTGAATACGGCGTTCGTAGCTATCGGCCTGGCCTTCTTCATCAAAAGCCATCACAATTACCGCAGCCCCATAACGACGTACCAAACGTGCTTGCTCTTTGAACTTTTCTTCACCTTCTTTGAGCGAGATAGAGTTTACAATGGATTTACCCTGAGTCACTTTCAAACCTGCCTCAATAACACTCCATTTAGAGGAGTCAATCATAATAGGCAAACGGGCAATGTCAGGCTCTGAAGCAATTAAGTTTAGGAAAGTAACCATCGCGTCTTCAGAATCAATCATCCCATCATCCATGTTTACGTCTATCACCTGGGCACCTCCCTCTACCTGGTGTAGCGCTACCGCAAGAGCATCTTCGTATTGCTCGTTTTTGATCAGCTTACGGAATTTAGCCGACCCTGCCACATTGGTTCTTTCACCAATGTTTACAAAGTTTATTTCTTTGGTTACCCTTACAGGCTCCATTCCACTATAGAAAGAAAGTTTTTCTAATTCAGGAATATCTCGAGGAGAATACTTGGCGGCTAATCTGGCGATCTCAGCAATGTGTTCAGGAGTAGTACCACAGCACCCTCCTACTACATTTAGAAAGCTACTATCTAAAAATTCTTTGATGATAACCCCCATTTCTTCAGGGGTTTGGTCGTACTCTCCAAATTCGTTGGGTAGTCCAGCATTGGGGTGAGCCGATACTCTAAATGGGGCATTTTTTGCCAAAGATTTTACATAAGGACGCATCAAGTCTGCTCCCAGGGCACAGTTGATACCTACACTCATCAAAGGCATGTGTGATACTGAGAATAAGAAAGCTTCAATAGTTTGCCCTGAAAGGGTACGTCCAGCAGCATCGGTAATGGTACCCGATACCATAATCGGTAAGGAGATATTATGATCGGTGTAATATTTATCAATGGCAAACAAGGCTGCCTTGGCATTGAGCGTATCAAAAATGGTTTCTACCAATAATATATCTGCACCACCTTCTACTAAGCCGTGGATTTGGTCATAGTAAGATTGCACCAATTGATCATAGGTGATGTTACGTAACCCCGGATCGTTTACATCAGGGGAAAGAGATGCCGAACGGTTGGTAGGACCAATAGATCCCGCTACAAAACGAGGTTTGTCGGGATTTTTGGCGGTGTATTCTTGCGCTACTTCCTTGGCAATTTTGGCCGACTCATAGTTGAGTTCATACACCAAGTCTTCCATATGGTAGTCAGCCATCGCAATAGAAGTACTACTAAAAGTATTGGTTTCGATGATGTCGGCACCTGCTTCCAAAAACTTACCATGAATGGTTTTGATGGCTTCTGGTTGAGTAATAGACAACAGGTCATTGTTGCCTTGTAATGGATGAGCATAATCTTTGAATCTTTCGCCTCGGTAATCTTCTTCAGTGAATTTATATCGTTGAATCATAGTACCCATGGCTCCATCCAACACCAGGATACGGTCTTTTAATAATTGCTCAATCATAAATCGTCCTTTTGTTTTTGTTTAGTCGACCGTCGACTGTCCATTGTCCACAGTTTAGTAGTTACTTGTCCACTTAAATATCTGTGGACTGGCTACCATGGACTATTTTAGTTTTCATTGAATTACTCCTGCCTGATTTTTAAGCGTGCACAAATCTAGCTGTGTATTTTTAGGGTAAAAATTTACCCAAATTACACCTTTGTAAATGTTGTGTGTTCAGTTAAAATTCTTTTCAAATAATGAAAATTGAGCGATTTCCGTAATTCAATTTATATTTCCCAACTACTAAGGTTGGGTAGGATTTAGCACCTTTCTCTGAGTTGAGGAGGTTGCCAGTGTTTCAGCGAGCCTAATCTCTCCACACTTCTTTATAAATCAATTACTTCTCTTGGTTGGTAAATGAGAAGGCAAATTGACTTAGATTTTTAAAGTTACGCAAGTTAGAAAGAAATGTTGGGTTTTGGAAATGTTTCGATTCAGTATTATATGTTATTCAGTTGAGAAAGATGTTAATTGGAGAAAACAATTCATTCAAAATAGAAAATTGTAAAAGTTGATGGTGCTGTCCTACTTAAATATTGCTAACAGCTAATAATACCTGTCGAAATTTACTTCAATACTCCCAAATCAAACTCAAAACCCTTCAATACTTCTTCGCCAGAAAGCCTTTGATCAAAGCCCTCTATGGTTTCGGGAGACTGCTTGGGGCGATAAATGTAGGTTTTTTGCTCGTCAGGATCGATGAGCCAGCCCAAAAGCACGCCATTATTGAGCCACTCCTGCATTTTGGCTTGTAAAGTAGATAGCGAGTCACTACCTGCCTTGAGTTCTACGATAAACTCGGGGCAAATGGGAGCAAAACTGTTTTTTTCGGATTCGCTTAGTTGGTTCCAGCGAGTGTAGGCAATGATAGAAGCATCAGGGGAGCGAATAGCTCCATCGGGTAAGGTAAACCCAGTGGAGGAGTCAAAAATCTCCCCATAACTCGCTTGTTCATTCCAAATACCTAGTTTGATAATGATTTTGCTGTTTTTATTACCAGTATTAGATTTGGTTGGACTCATAATGATGATTTTACCTTCTTTGGTTCGTTCAATCCTTAAATCTCGATTTTGTTCACAAAACGCCAAAAACTCCTCGTCGGAGAGCGGAGCATCCGAAAACTTCACCTCCAGGTTGGGTAAGGTTACTCTATTGGGAAAAGTCACCATTATGCGGTTTTGAATAATCATACAGTGCAGTTGTTTTTATAAAAATACGAAAATTACTGCATAATCTTCATCCTTTATATGCCAAACCGATAAACAACTTCTCTCCTTTTCGGTTCTTTTGTTAGTAAAAAAACAGAAAATAATGGGGGTAACTTTAGCCAAACAGCAAACCACTTTTCGCGATTATGTGCGCATGGGATTAGTATTTACGGGAGCTTTTGCGCAGGTCATTATGGGAGCAATACCCAATATTATGGGCTGGAAATTTAATGTAGGTATGCGTTCCCGCGAAGTGCAGACCTTGGCAGTTCCAGCAACTTATGCCTTTGCCATTTGGAGTGTGTTATTTTTGGGTTGTATTGTGTTTGCCATTGTACAACTCTTGTATCCTTATCAACGAGATAAAACCTTACGCACTGTTGGTTGGCTGGCTGCTATAGCATTTTGGGGTAATACTCTCTGGGAATGGTATGTGCCTTTCAATAGCTTTGGTTTGGGTAGTTTAGCACTGATTTTCATCATTTTTATAGCTTTAATCTCGGCAATGTTTGTGTTGCAAGACCAAAAAGATCGCCGTCCTTTGTTTATCCCCTTAAAGATGCTTTGCGGCTGGATATCGGTGGCTACTTTTGTCAATATTTCGGTAACTGCCAATTTCCTTAGTTTCAACCCTTTTGGGCTGTCTCCTCATATGCAAGCCCTAATAATTATTGTTACTGCGGGGATTGTAACCCTTGCAGTAGCAGTCTATTTCAAATCAGCCTATTATAATTTTCCTACGCTTTGGGGATTGGTGGCCATCTATGTCATCAATATCAATCGGCAGGAAACCCAGTTGGCATATTGGGCGTTGACCTTGGGTATTGTAGGATTTTTAGTAGCGTTGGCAGGGCAAATCCAGCGACGACGAACAAGTCTAAGAGTTTGATACCAACCTATTTGATGTTCATGGTGTATTGTTTATATTATATAGGTATAAACATTACTTACGAACATGCAAATAATTTTTGAAAACGAATTTGTTACGACCTCCTTTGACAAAAACACCAAAATAGCCCAAAATATCTGGCAAGAAAAATCCCAAGATCTCACTGAGGAACAGTTTAAAAACATTTTCAGTCATATTCAAGCCGCCATTTTCTCTTGTTCTGCAACGCGACTTATTATAGATGTCCGTTTATTTAAGTTTGTAATAGAACCTGAATTACAAGAATGGACCTCTAAATATGTAATGGAAAATTATGTTAATAACGGTATCACCCGGATTGCCTCTATTCTACCCGCGTCTATTTTTGAGCGGGTATCATTACAACAAACTTTTGCTGGAGATTATATCACAAAAGGGATTCAGCAAAGACAATTTGATAATGAAGAACAAGCCAAGGAGTGGTTATTGGCTTAACTTTAGTGTTGATTATTTGGCTTTAAACCAAGCTTTTGAATGTAGGTAAGACGATACTTTATGAGCAGGCAATTACTCTACGGAATAAATTTAGTATTATCGTACTCATCATTACAGTTTTGATATGTCTGCTATAAAAATAATTGCTTATCAACCTCACTACAAAGCTGATTTTCAGCGTTTATCGCTGGAATGGCTCAATGAATACGATTTATACGAAGATGCTGATGGCTTGGTCATTAATGATCCAGAAACTTATATTTTTGCCAAAGGAGGACGCATGTTTTTTGCCCAAATTGATGAAGAAATTGTAGGTACGATTACTTTGATGCCTCAGGAAGAAAACACTTACGAAATATTGAAGTTTGCCGTGAGTAAAGAATATCAAAAGCAAGGCATAGGGCGCATACTTTTAACTCATTGCATCCAGCTGGCGCGAAGCCTAGATGCTACTAAAATTATCCTGGAAACCAGTACTCAGCTCAAAGGAGCTCTTAAACTTTATGAAAAACTTGGTTTTCAAGAAGTAAAATCCAACCACTACAACTATACCCTTTCAGATTATGCGATGGAATTGATTTTGCAATGATGGTTAGTAGCCCCTCCCTCCTTTGATCTTCATCGTGTATTACCTATATTAATAGATATAAACATTACTTATGAATATGCAGAAGATTTTCGAAAATGAGTTCGTACACACCTATTTTGATGTAAATACCAAAATGGCAAAAAACATCTGGAAAGAACAATCACAAGAATTGACTGAAGCCCAATTCAAAGATATTTTGATTCAACTCCAGAGTGCTATCTTTTCCCACCCAGCAACTACCCTCCTACTAGATGTACGCTTGTTTAAGTTTGTAATAGAACCTGAAGTGCAAGAGTGGGTCTCTGCATATGTAATGGTCAATTATACCAAAAATGGCATTACTAAAATCGCCTCCATTCTACCTTCGTCTATCTTTGAGCGGGTATCGTTACAACAAACTATTGATGAAAATATCACGGAAAGAGCGCTTCAGCGTGCCCACTTTGACGATGAGGACCAGGCCAAGGCGTGGTTGTTGGCCTAGAGCTTTGTGCATTTATTTGAGTAATGCCTATTTTTATGCGACAAAATCGCCTAATTTATGGATACCGTACTCATCAACGAATGTTTGCCTCACCTCGAACAGCCTTTACTTAAAGAAATAGAAACCTGTGCATTGATAGAAAAATTTCCACAAGGGCAATATATTATTCGCCAGGGGCAGTACATTCGCTTTTTACCCATTGTGCTTCGGGGAAATGTCAAAGTATTTAGTCACGAGGATGCTATTCAGTTTTTGTTGTACTACATCAATCCAGGAGATCCTTGCATATTCAGTTTTGCGCATATTTTTGACTTTAGTGAAGCACCTATAGAGTTTTCTGCTATCACCGAATCGGATAGTGAATTATTGATGCTGCCTATGCCTCAAGTACACCATTGGATTCGGCAGTATGTGTCCTTTAATCAAATGCTCCTGAAGGGCTATCAAAGGCATTATCAGGATTTGTTGCACACCACCAAGCAGATTACTTGTTATAATTTGGAAGAACGCTTAATGAATTATCTGATAACACGAAGCAAAATAGCTAAGACCGACACTTTGGCTATTTCTCATCAAGACATTGCCAACGACCTGGGCACCTCAAGGGAAGTAATCTCTCGCTTGATGAAAAAAATGGGTGCTAGTCAAAAGGTAAAACAGGTAGGGCGAAAAATAAAAGTGCTGTAAAGTAACATTTGTTACTGTTTTTATTGGTCATAATGTACACCTTCGGCTTTTAATTTATCTGAATAAACGCTCTATTATGACTGAACAAACACAATTAATCCCTGGTAATTCATTGATTACCAACACACCCGAAGAAGGCCGTCAACTGGCTGTAAAAATGGCTCGTCTGGTTATAAAACTTACCCAACCCGATGCTGACGTAAGGGATAAATTACGCCCAGTGTATGCTGAAGATGCTGCGATGTTAATTGCTATAGGACAAACCGTAGCTACAGAATTCGCCACCATTGCCCAAGCCAATAACTATTGGAGATAAGCATATAAGGCGCTGAACAGTAACATAATACAGCGCTACTATTCAGTGCTTTATTTTATTTACTCAATGTATTACTATAACACTATGTCGGAGTTTATCATACAAAATCTACAAACGATACAACGCAGAATAAAAGCCGCCTGTGAAAAAGCAAACCGCAATTCTGAGGAAGTAAAGCTTTTATTAGCTACCAAAACTGTGGATGCTGAGCGCATCAAATTTGCCTTACAACAAGGGCTAAATTTGGTGGGAGAAAACAAGGTACAGGAGCTGAAACAAAAAGGCAGCATGCTCCAATCTCTGGAAGCTGAGGTGCACTTTATTGGCCATTTACAAACAAATAAAATCAAGGAAGTTATTAAATGGGCTACTTGTATTGAATCCATTGATCGCTTTGCTTTGGCAGAAAAACTACATAATCGCCTCACACTTGAACAAAAAACAATGGATGTATTTATCCAAGTGAATACTTCTTACGAGGCCAGTAAGTTTGGAGTTGCTCCTGAACACGCCCTGGAACTCATCCAACAGGTTGCCCAATTGGATACAATCCGTATCAAAGGGTTGATGACCATTGGTTTATTTAGCGAAGCTCCTGAAAAGGTAAGAAAATGCTTTCGTTTGCTTAAAGATTTACAGCAGCAAGCCTTTGATTTAAATTTGTCTAATGTGGATCTACAAGAGCTCTCTATGGGTATGAGCGGCGATTTAGAAATTGCTATTGAAGAAGGTGCTACCATTGTGCGGGTAGGCACTGCTATCTTTGGAGAACGCATTTATCCTGATAGTTATTATTGGAATGAGGATACGCAAATTTTGTAAAATCATGTCAGTTCACTTGTCTGTTTAACACCTTATGGTTGTACTCAGTATTTCAAAAATCTGATGCAATTCATCAAACCTAAGGTACTATGACAAGAATATTTTAGTGGTGCATCGCGAAATGCGCTGTCTTGAGCGAAGCCGCAGGAACTAACAATGTAGCAATACAAAAATGAAAGATGTTAAGTTAAAATTATCATACTTACATTCAGAAGTCATCTCGACTTTTAATAATGAACTACAAACAGCTCATTTTGCCCCCTAATTTTGAGATTTTTTATCCTCGTAGCGCTGCTATGACTCAAAAAAATCTCTTCGTTATCGAACAAAAGCAGCTATTTTTAACAACATCCAAAAAGTCGAGACGACTTCTCACTGTATCATTTGTCTCATATTATATTTTGCCACAAATAACTCACTTGTAGTCTTTTTTGTATCCCTTCATACGTCGTAGATTGGGCCATTATTGTGTATTTGAATAAACATAAAATCTATGAAACGTTATCAATTGCCTGTAATGCTAATTTTAGGACTATGGTTGATGGGGCAAACATTGGTGGCCCAGGACAAATTTTTCCCTAAAGCAAAATTGTTGGAAGACCTTAAAGTCTTTCGAGCAGTAATGGAAGAAATTCACCCAGGGCTTTATTTTTATCGCTCTAAGGATGAAATAAACAGAGACTTGGCACAGATAGCTGATAGTTTAAAACCTCAAACCTCTGAGCTGGATTTTTATCGACAGATTATTCGTTTTATTTCTAAGATAGGTTGTGGACATACCTGGGCCGATCCAGAAAAAACCCTGGACAATGTACTCTGGAAAGAAACCAAGCAGTTTCCTCTAAAAATAAGGCTAATTAAAGGCAAAATGTACTGTCTGGAAACCTACACTCTACAAAATAAAGGAATTCAATTAGGTGATGAAATCCTGCGTATTAATGGGTACTCTAGCCATACATTGGTCAAACAAATGATGCCTTATACTGTGGGGGATGGAACTATTGTTTCGGGTAGAATGCGATTGATAGAAAACCTATTCGGCTTTTTTTATGGCCTGATCTACGGGCAAACCAATAGCTTTACGGTAGACTATATCAATGCTCAAGGTGTACAAGCTACGACTACTTTGGTTGGTTTATCGGTGGCCGAATTGAAAAAAATCAAGCAGGATTTAAAGAATAAATTAGATGATAGCCCCAGGAATTTGCACTTACAGTTTTATCCTAAACAAGGCACAGCTCACCTTAAAATAAAGGGATTCTTTGATTGGGAAGTGGACTCAAAAGAAGTGAGTTTTGAAAAGGCGTTAAAAAAAGCTTTTGAGAAGATAGCTGCAGCCAAAACCAAGTATTTGATCCTCGACCTCAGAAATAACGGGGGCGGCGAAGGCAAGCTAGGGCTTCAAACCCTTACTTATCTTATGAACCAGCCTTTTATTCAGTTTAAGGAAGCTTTTGTAAAAGCTATCAACCCTAAGTCTCGCTCTTATACCGACATTACCGATGATTTGATCAAAGAACTGACTGAAGTAACTAAAAAGAAGGGTGATCACCATTTTGTATTGACCAATACAGTGAGTGACAAACCTGTACAACCTCGCCAACCCAATTTTGCTGGAAAAATTTATGTACTCACCGATGGTAATACTTTTTCTACAGCAGCAGATGTAGCAGCGATCCTGTTTGCCCAACGGAAAGCCACTTTTATTGGGGAAGAAATGGGGGGAAGCTATTATGGTAATAGTAGTGACTTTTTTGTATTTGCTACATTGCCTCATTCTAAGGTCAAGGTACGTATTCCGTTGGTGGGCTTTAGAAATAACGTGTCCAAGTTGTTTCCTAATGGACGCGGAGTGATTCCCAAACATCGTATTGAGCCACAAATACAAGATATTATTGCTGGCCACGATGTAGTGCTCAAGTTTGCCTTAGACTTGATTCAACAACAAAAGTGATTGCAACTTTTGGCATATTGGATAGTCATTGGGTTGTTTTATATTTAGAACTCGTAACCCATTTGATTATTCAATATTTACTTTTATGAGAAAATTTGTGATTGCCTCACTTCTATTGCTACAAACGATTGTATTAAATGCTCAAAATATTTACGAAAAGGATTTTTTATCTTTTTGGAATAACTTTAAAAACAGTTACGCTTATTTTGATACTCAAGCCATTGATTGGCAAAAAGTAAAAGAGATTTACCAGCCTCAAGCGGCGAAAATTACCAACCAAGCCGATTTTATTCGTTTTTTAGAAAAAGTTACCCACGAATTGCACAACGGCCACGTATTTTTGTATACCAATTTACCTTCTTCTAATAGAATTATCCCGTCTGGCCAAGATATGTATGTGCAGCGAATGGCCCCTAATCAATTCAAAATCATTGACATCAAACCAGATTCGCGTGCCGAAAAGACTGGACTTCAAGCAGGGTTTGTAGTTACCCAATTTAATGGAAAAGCCATAGAACCTCAGCTAAAGCAGTTCTTACCTAAATCGGCCAAAAAGCTAACCCCTGAAATGTATGCTTATGCTACCAATATGCTTTTTGCTGGGGTACACAATCAGCCACGTAGCATCACCATAAAACAAGGCAATGGGAAGAAAACTTACTATCCTGATCAAGGTCGTCTACTCACCTATCAAAAGCTTAAAGGCAATGTGGGTTATATCAAAATTAAAAATTCGTTGGGTAACTATGATGTCATCAAAGAATTTGATCAAGCTTTGGATGCGCTTATGAATACCAAAAGCTTAATTCTGGATTTGACCAATACTCCTGGAGGAGGCAATACTACTGTAGCGCGCGCCTTGATGGGTAGATTTATTAATAAAGAAATGCCTTACCAAAAACACGAATATCCAATAAATGTGACCCAGAATGTACAGCGTAGTTGGTGGGAATTGGTAAGCCCTCGTAAAAAAACCTATTCCCAAAAACTGATCGTAGCCGTAGGGCGTTGGACAGGTAGCATGGGCGAAGGCATCGCCATTGGTTTCGATGGCTTAAAACGAGCCACTATAGTAGGTACCCCTATGGCTAAACTCATTGGGGAGGTACATTCTTATAAATTGCCTCAAACTGGCATTGGCTACCAAATACCTGATATCAAGTTAAAACATATCAACGGAACACCGCGTGAAAAATACCAACCCAAGGTTTTAACCAAAAATCATCAGGAAACAATACAAAAAGTGAAAGCTTTGGCGGGGGTGAAAAAGTAATTTACCAATCAAAAGATCAATCCTATATTTGCAAATCATCAAGTAATAATAAGCACATGTTCACTAAACTACACCACATTGCCATCATTTGCAGTGATTATACGGTTTCCAAAAAGTTTTATACTGAAGTGTTGGGCTTCGAGATCAAGCAAGAAGTTTATCGCGAGATCAGGGAGTCTTACAAACTAGACCTGGCCTTTCCTAATGGAGATTATATCATAGAGCTTTTTTCTTTTCCCAAACCTCCAGCAAGGGTTTCTCGCCCCGAAGCCTCAGGTTTAAGGCATTTGGCGTTTGAAGTAACTGACATAGAAGCTACTGTAGCCCACTTACAGCAAAAAGGTGTAAATCCTGAACCCATACGAGTAGATGAGTTTACTGGTAAACGCTTTACCTTTTTTGCCGATCCAGATGATTTACCTATTGAGATTTATGAAAGGTAGGCTTGAGCATTTCTTAATCTAGATTAATGTTTGGGAATCTGAGATGCCGGATATTTGTATTATCAAATTATTCTTAAAATAATTCAATATCTAGTCTTATGGTAACTACCCAAACAATTAACACAACAGATTCTTTAGCAAACTTTCAGATAAAAATGCTTAGCTTCAAGAAAGTAAATGGTACAATTGGCGGCATGCAGGGGCAAATTAACTTTGACCCTCAAAACCTTGAGGCATCTAGTTTTGATGTAAGCGTAGCATTAGCCACCATAAATACCGAAGTGGCCAAAAGAGATGAGCATTTACAACAAGCTGACTTTTTTGATGCTGCCAATCATCCTCGAATTAGTTTTAAATCTACTAAAATCACGGTTTTAGGTAGTAATTACCAAGCCATTGGTAAATTAACGGTGCGTGGTATCGCCAAAGAAGTAACCATTCCTTTTAAATGTGCAAACAATCGCTTTGAAGGGACTCTAGAACTAAATCGTGCTGACTTCAAAGTAGGTAAAGTTCCAGGATTCATCGTTGGCAAAAAAGTAGCAGTTACCATTAGCTGTATCGTGGAATAATACAGTTTTACTCCATATAAATATACACCCTACAAGCATAATTTTTCACCATTAGTTGCAGTAGTAGCCGAGCAATTGTCTCGGCTATTTTTGTTAATTTTAGAGTATGTTTAAAAATTAGTTTGCCTGTTTATTTTCAAAAGTGAAACAGCGCTTATCATTTTAATCTACGAAGACAAAATTTAAAATACTCTTAAACCAAACAATTGACACAACTATGGAAATAAGCCCTTACACCAAAGATCACCTCGAGCAAATTGTGCAGCTTTCTTTACGAGCCTGGGCTCCAGTATTTGCCGCCATAGCGCAAACAATGGATACTGAAATTTATCAGACATTTTATCCCGAAGGCTGGGAAGTAAGCCAAAAAGCTTCGGTAGTGCACACCTGCACTTCTGGTGAAACGCAGATCTGGGTAGGCTTGATAGACCAAAAGGTAGCTGGTTTTTTAGCACTCAAACTCAATCAGGAAGATAGCTTGGGTGAAGTGTACATGATTGCGGTAGACCCTGATCATCAACGCAAGGGAATTAGCAAAGCTTTGATGGATTTTGGGTTGGATTATATGAAAAAAGAAGGCATTTCGATGGCTATGATAGATACTGGTGGTGATCCTGGCCACGCTCCTGCTCGAGCCAGTTATGAGAAAGCAGGTTTTAAACTATTACCCATTGCAAGGTATTTCAAGAAGTTATGAGGATCAGAAAATAATTTATTTTCTTGCGGCTTCAATAAAGAGTAGCCTCATGAAAAAGATTGTATTGGTGCTTGTATCTCTCTTCACAAGCCAGGTAATTGTATGTGCCCAAACCACAACCTCTGGAAAAAAAGATATTGGTTCAATTGAACAAATGGTAGGATATCGTTATCCCAAAGGCTTCAAGGATTTTTTATGGAATACCGTTAAACATAAAAAAACAATTCAATTTCATTTGCTCAATGAATACTTTCAGTTGATTGATCCTCAAGACTATTCATTGTTGGAAGCTAAAAATCAGAAAGTTGCTCTGGCCGAAGGAATCGGGTATGCTGTTTCTGAATTACAAAGTTACTTTGGTCGCAATACTCGCCCTAAAATCTTACCATTTGCTACCTCTCTCAATCACATAAGTGATGATAAAATAGATTTTTTGGGCATACTCAAAAGCAGTTTGCCCCAACTGAACAATAAAATTGTCTACATCAATGCAGCTGATTTAACCATACCTCCGGTCATTATGGCTAATGGCCTGCATAACTTATTTGGCGACTATAAAAAGCTCAATAAGGCTATTCAGCAAGCGAAGGATAATATTTTACAAGTATCACTAGCACAACAAGCTGATCAATATTTGCACAATTATAGAATCCCCAGAGCGGTATTTTCATTCACCCCCTTACAATATAAAAAACAAACTCTCAAAGCGTCTTATCCTCAGATAGTTAGTTCAAGTTTAAGACTTTCTGTATATCAACAGAAGCGTAAAGTTCAAGTCACCTTCAAGGTGCCATATAAAAAAGGCTATTATCAGCAGGATTTCTTCTTTCTGGATAGCAACCGCCTTATCAAAGATGAATACTCCTTTGGGCATCGCTTCTCCTGGGGTGATTATTCCCGCTTATACTCGTTTTATATAAAATCCTTATTCAATTTTAGAACCTCTCTCAATAAACAAGGGCAAGGGGTGGTCATCTCTAACATTTTAAAAAAGACACATATAGACGACCTGTTAAAAAACGCCCTTTGGAAATACTTCCAAAAAGAAGCCAGTCCCAAAAACACTCAAAACATCACCAAGCAACAGTACCCTGCTGCTTTAATAAAATATCTCCAATTCCCACTAGATTCTCAGGTGTTGTTGGAGGTAAATAAGCATAAATTTAAGCTAGCAGAATGGGAGGATGGATATGAAATTGAAGATGTTTCACAAGACCTAGAGCTGTATGAGGTCATTCACAATCTATCACAGAAGAAATACAATGGCCTTAGTGATGCAATCCAGGCATTACCATTTGCTATGGCAGACCTTGGAGATGGCAAAGTAAAATACTTATCTGTCATAAGGAGTAAAACTGCTCAGTACAAGCAATTGGATGGAAAAATATTACTCTCTAATTATCTGAGTTATCTATGGAATCCCAACACTATTAACTCACAAGTAATATATAACTCCGTAGAAGAACTGTTCCAAAAACATCCCCCCAAGTATCAGGTAAAGTATCAATTTAAGGAATTAAATAAAGGCCAGAAGCTCCTGCAAAGCAGGTTAATTTTAAGTAAAAAAGTACGTTCGTTTCGCCCTGTTTATATCCATACAACAATCCGTAAAACAGGCAAAATCTTACAACTATTTTGTGAAGCCCAATACCACACAACTTATTTTGAAATGGCTTTTCGCATAAACACAGGTAAAAAAACTCCTGGTACGTCACAGTTAGGAGACTTTATAAAACAAGGCATAAACGTGTTTGTACAACAGCATCCCAAACTAATAAAAATAGCAGCTGGATTGAATCGCCAAATGCTCATTAATTATACCCTTGATGATTATATCAGAAACAATAAATAAGAAGCCGATAAAATAAACAGTTTGACAAAGGATATTATAAATAAAATGATAGATTCAGGCCGCTAAATTTTGACATAAAACAAATACTTATGAAGACATTATTATTATCCCTTGTGAGCTTGATAATCGTGACTGCTTGCTCTTCTAAAAAGCGAGAATATACTCAATCTACCGAAAACAATACGGTTACGGCTGAAACCCCAAAGACAAAAGACACCATTGTGGCCAATGATCCTGATAAACTTCCAGGAGCCAACACCTACGTAAATCCAGCGGATGGCAAAACGTATAGTACCGAAGGTGAATTCAAGAAATACAAGCCTGAAGGTGGTACCAAAAAATACGATGGCCCTGTGCAACCCACTGGCTTGGTGCTACTTACCAATCAAAATGATATTCCAAGAATTATAGGCATCCGAGAACTTGCCGATGTAGTAAAAGGAATGGATGCCATTGTGATGAAAGAATTGGCGCAGGTAAAAGAGCAAGGCAGGATTGTGATTCAGTGTACCTTGTATGATAACAAAAGTGCGAAGATGTCTTTAGCCTTTGAAGGTAAGCTTAAACGAGATGATCTTGGCAAGGTATACAAGCAAATGGAGACTTATTGTAAAAAACAAAAAACCAAACAAGACTCTTGTACTTTTCAGAACATCTACCAAATCAATAATTTTAAGGCGGGTACTAAATAAGTCACTCAAGGTATATTTTGGGGGTTTAGTAATTGTAATGCATCTTACTACTAAACACCCAAATAAGCTGATGAAAACAACACTTACTATTCTATTCTTTTTATTCCATTCTACTTATTTATTTAGCCAATCACTCTCTGTAAAAAGCGTAGAAGACTGGATAAAAAATTGTGGAGACACTGCCATAGCGCATCAGTCCAAGCTTTTTGTCATAGATGGGATCCCTTTCGATCCTTTGAATAGCAAAGCATTAAATGATGAATTAAGCAGGTATGCCTGGGATGACCCTTTAGTATACATAAACTATGGAAAAGTAAATGCTTTTCACGGCCATGGGCGTTGCTTTGTTAGTATAGGAAAAGCAAAAAAACTTAGAAGACAAAGAAAAAAGTCTCTCCGAACAATCAATAAATATTTCCAAGATAACTACCCTTTACGAATACATCATATGCTAATCAATGCCAAAGATCCAGTATTGATGATTAATGATAAGATTATTCATTTTAACATAGCTAAGCAAAGAATCGCGCAATTGAAAGCTAGAAAGATTGAGTACCTCATTTACCAAAAAAAAGCTCCACAAGCTTATTATGGTCAAAACGCAAAAAACGGGTTGGTAAAAATCTATTTAAAGGGTTATTTGCAAAAAAAAGAACAAATCAGATGATCAAAAACCAACAACTACGAGGGCGTTCATCAAACTGTGTCAAAGTAAAAATTTGTTATTTTTAAGATTATGGAAGAAGACAACAAAGACTTTGACTTTTCAGCCTTCCAAGCCGAGGCTATCAAAAAGCTACAATCGGGTGCTCCGATCACAGGTAAAGATGGGGTGATGACCCCTCTTTTGAAAATGTTCTTGGAGAAAGCCTTGGATAGTGAACTTACTCATTACTTGTATGATAACAAAAGTGCGAAGATGTCTTTAGCCTTTGAAGGTAAGCTTAAACGAGATGATCTTGGCAAGGTATACAAGCAAATGGAGATTTATTGTAAAAAACAAAAAACCAAACAAAACTCTTGTACTTTTCAAAACATCTACCAAATCAATAATTTTAAGGCGGGTACTAAATAAGTCACTCAAGGTATATTTTGGGGGTTTAGTAATTGTAATGCATCTTACTACTAAACACCCAAATAAGCTGATGAAAACAACACTTACTATTCTATTCTTTTTATTCCATTCTACTTATTTATTTAGCCAATCACTCTCTGTAAAAAGCGTAGAAGACTGGATAAAAAATTGTGGAGACACTGCCATAGCGCATCAGTCCAAGCTTTTTGTCATAGATGGGATCCCTTTCGATCCTTTGAATAGCAAAGCATTAAATGATGAATTAAGCAGGTATGCCTGGGATGACCCTTTAGTATACATAAACTATGGAAAAGTAAATGCTTTTCACGGCCATGGGCGTTGCTTTGTTAGTATAGGAAAAGCAAAAAAACTTAGAAGACAAAGAAAAAAGTCTCTCCGAACAATCAATAAATATTTCCAAGATAACTACCCTTTACGAATACATCATATGCTAATCAATGCCAAAGATCCAGTATTGATGATTAATGATAAGATTATTCATTTTAATATAGCTAAGCAAAGAATCACGCAATTGAAAGCCAGAAAGATTGAGTACCTCATTTACCAAAAAAAAGCTCCACAAGCTTACTATGGTCAAAACGCAAAAAACGGGTTGGTAAAAATCTATTTAAAGGGTTATTTGCAAAAAAAAGAACAAATCAGATGATCAAAAACCAACGACTATTTACCGTTGCTATCACTATCATTCTTACTTTAATTTTTCGTGAATTGATAGATACAATCTTGACTGCCCCAACCTATGTTATTATTCCTGGCTGGCACGCTGCCATTCTTTCTCCTGGTCGGCTTGCTTTATACGGAAGCATTCTCATATTTATTCAAATCCTGATGGTTGGATATATACACTCACTTATTAAAAGGTTAAAAGCTCACAAAGAAAAATAACAACCCATCACCTTTCTAAGCTCTTATCTGAATAATCAAATAAATTACGTAATCAGTTACGTAACTTTTTATATATTTGTAAAACAACTCTGATTCAATATTCGATTAGTGGACGAAAAATACCTTTAAAAGATGCAAAAAACACTCACGACAAATGATACTTTAGACTTTTCGCAAGAAGAACTGAAAGCTTTGTTAGATAAAAGTACCGAGTTGGTAATCAGGCAATTCGAGAAAGTCTATGAACAACCAGGGTATCGTTTTCATCCCCAAAAAGAAGTAGAAAGTTGGTTCAATGAACCTGCTCCTGCTGAGGGCATGTCCTTGGACAAATTATTTGCTTTAGTAGAAGAAAAAGTGCTCAATACCGCCACTGGCAACCTGGGCCCAAATATGTACGCCTATGTCATGGCAGGGGGTAATCAAGTAAGCATCGTAGCCGATACACTGGCTGCTACTATCAATCAAAATGTTACTAAATGGCACTTAGCACCTGCCATTACCGAAATAGAAAAACGGGTAATTCAATGGGCCGCTGAGCTGATAGGGTTTGGCCAGGGGGTAGACAGTGTCGGTGGTTTTTTGAGCTCCAGTGGTTCTTCTGCCAATTTAGATGGCCTGACAGTAGCTCGCAATATTTACTTCGAGCAAGCGGACATTCGCAATCGAGGCTTATTTGGGATGAAACCCTTCACAGTATATTGCTCCGATGAAACCCACAATAGTGTAGACAAGAGCATCCAGTTATTGGGCATTGGGGCCAACCAATTGCGACACATTCCTACCAACACCGATTTTACTGTTAACCTTGAAGCTTTAGAACAACAAATCAATGAAGATTTACAAAACGGTTTTCAACCATTTTGTGTAATTGGCAATGCTGGTACTGTAAACACAGGCGCTATTGATGATTTAACTGCTATTGCACAAATTGCCAAAAAATATAACCTATGGTTCCACGTAGATGGAGCTTATGGGGGTTTGGCTTCTTCACTAGCAACTAAAAAACCACTCTATAAAGGCATTGAACTCGCCGATTCAGTCGCGCTTGATTTTCATAAATGGTTTTATCAGCCATTTGAAGTAGGTTGTATATTGGTAAAAAGCTGGGATCATTTATACCGTACTTACTTCAAAAAAGCGTCTTATTTAGACAAATCGTTGGATAAAGACCCAGGACGCTTAGAGTTAAACGAGCACCACTTTTTGCTTTCGCGTAATGCCAAAGCCCTCAAAGTTTGGATGAGTACCAAGGCTTATGGAGTAAACCGTATCAAGGCTATGATCCAAAAAGACATTGATTTGACTGATTATCTCAATGAACAAATCAATCTGGTGGACGATTTTAGGTTAGTTGCTTCTTCGGAGTTGGCCATTAGTTGCTTTCAGTACACAGGTGGGCTCAACGATTCTGCAAAAATTGTAGAATTGAACAAAGCTTTGATTCCTGCCCTTGAGCAAGATGGACGGGTATTTATCACAGGTACCACCCTCAAAGGAGAGTTTGTATTACGAGCTTGCCTTATCAATCACCGAAAAGACGAAAAATCTACCCAGTATTTGTTAGACGTTATTAGAGAAGTAGGTCAAGCAATTGCTTTGTAACTATTTCTTAACGACCAAGTTACCTTTATTACAAATAGCACCAAAACCTGTCAATTTTCCAGAAGTTGACGGGTTTTCTGGCGTTGCTTAATATAGAAGTCAACCTAAAAAATGCCGCATGTTTGTATTAAATGAAGGACAGTATACTGGTAACATCGTAAATGTAGCACAAGTAGCAGGAAGCATTATCACTCATACGCATTACTCTGCTCAAAAAAGCTCTCCTGACTGGCATTACCACCAAAACCTCCATATTTGTTTTGTATTTCAGGGAGGCAAATCAGAAACTAAAAAGCGTACATTATATACGCAACCAAAGGGCAGTATTTTCTTTTATCATCCCGAAGAAGTACACCGCTGGGTATCCCCCCAACCAATATCTAAAAGTGCCAATATTGAGATCAGTGATGATTTCCTGAAAACATATCACCTCTCCCCTGCTGGTATTCAAATTGCCCTACAAAAAAACGTAGATGCCAGAGCACTTATTCTCAAAATGCAATGTGAGATATTACTTAATACCACTCAACATCATACAACATTGCTGATGCTTTTGTTAGAGCTGGTAAATCTTCCTGATAAACTAAAAAGTAATGATATGCCTAAATGGGTAATGCTTACAACTGAACTGTTACAAGATCGCTGGAATGAACACCTATCACTTGGTCAAATTGCTACCCAGGTTGGCGTACACCCTGTCACTATCTCCAAGCATTTTAGAAAATACTTTCATTGTACTTTTGGAGAGTATCAGCGCAAACTAAAAATAGATAAAAGTATAGAACTCATTAAAAATTCTGAATTGACATTATCTGAGATTGCCCATTATTGTGGGTTTGTCGATCAGAGTCATTTTATCAAAAACTTTAAAGAAAAGACTGGCTTTTTACCCAAGCACTTTCAGCAATTCTAAAACTCCTCTAAACTCTTACAAGCTAAACTGATACTATTTTTCCCGATTTGCCTCATTTATTTTTGGGCTTATTAGAGTACCAAACATAAAAATCATGAAAAAATTAAAGTTATTATCAGCAAGCTGGGTAGTGGTTTTGATTCTAACAAACTCAAATGCTTGCGTTTTTGCGCAAAAGAATGCAGTTAAACCTCTAAAACCAGATGAGTTAAATCACTTAGTAAACACGATGTCACGCTTGGTAGAGCAATACTATGTTACACTGGCAGAAGGTAGAAAAATGAGCCACCTCATTCAACACAATCTCAAAAATGGGGTATACAGCAAAATATCAGATCCCGCCACTCTGGCCAAACGACTCACCAAAGATCTTCGCTCCATTAATGGAGACCTCCACATGAATGTATTTTATAATCATCCTCGTCCTAAAAAAGCGTCCAACATTCCCCGTCTTAATTATGAAGGTGAATGGAGCAACTTTGGGCTACAAGAAGCACGCGTAATAGCAGGAAACGTGGGGTATTTGAAAATAAAACATTTTACGACCTGGAGTAATTTCGAAAACGCAAAAAAAGCAGTTCAACGAACCTTACAGCCTCTCACAAATACCGATGCGCTGATTGTTGACGTGAGGGATAACCGAGGCGGCTTTGAAGAAATTGTGGCTTATTTAATCAGTTATTTTTTTGATAGCAAACGCATTCATCTTTCTGATTATTATTGTCGCCATGATGGCAACAGAAGCAGTGTTTGGACCAGCCCTCATGTGCCTGGTAAAAAACTACCCAAACTTCCGCTTTATGTGCTAGTAAATAAGGAAACAGGTTCTGCGGCTGAATCTTTTGCTTATATGCTCAAGCACCTTAAGCGTGCTACAATTATTGGAGAAACTACTTCGGGAGCAGGTAACGGTGCATCTTATCATACAATTGGGGATCGTTTTGCCATCAATATTGCTTGCCAGCAAACCATCAACGCAATTACCAAAACAAGTTTTGAAAGGGTTGGGGTGATTCCCCACATCAAAACACCTGGTAATGATGCATTTACGCGTGGCTATTTGGAGGCATTAAAACACTTAAAACAGCATAATACTCAAAAGGTTCACCCTTCGCATTACGAAAAACTTATCCAGCAAAATCAACATTAATGAACAAAACAAGGAGCGGCTAGTGCTTTCTAACCGCTTCTTAGTTTTTATTTTAGGTAAGCTTATTTCCTGACAAAAACGATTTGATATCCATTCGTTTTTTACCCTGAATTTGCAATTCTTCAATGGCTATAAAACCATCTCCTGTTTTGTAATAAAGGTATTTTTTATTATCTGTCACAAACTCCCCAGGTGCTTTATCTTCCACATCATCAGAAAGCTGTGGGGTAGCCAAATTGGTTTTATAAATTTTACAATGCTTGTCATTGAGCGTAGTCCAGGCTGCTGGAATAGGCGAAAGCCCTCGCACCAAGTTATGGACTTGCTCACTAGATTTTGCCCAATCAATTTGACCAGTTTCTTTAAAAAGCTTGGGTGCTTTGGGGGTTGGTTTGGTCAAATCTTGTACAATTTGTGGATATTCTCCCTTTTCAATCGCTTGTACTGTTTTTAATACCAGTTGCCCTCCTTTATTCTTAAGCTTTTCGTACATCGTACCCATGTCATCTTCTGGCAAAATGGGTTCTTTCTCCTGAAAAATAATATTCCCAGTATCAATTGCGTGTTTCAGAAAAAAAGTAGACACCCCAGTTTCGGTCTCTCCATTGATAATAGCCCAATTGATAGGAGCAGCTCCTCGATAGTTGGGCAACAACGAAGCATGAAGGTTGAACGTACCGTGGGATGGCATATTCCAAACGGCTTCTGGCAACATTCTAAAGGCGACTACAATTTGTAGGTCAGCTTGATAACTCTTAAGCTCTTCTAAAAAAGCAGGATCTTTTAAATTGGGAGGTTGTAATACTGGAATATTATTGGCAACAGCAAAATCTTTTATTGGGGAGGTTTTCAATTTGTTGCCTCTTCCGGCCCGCTTATCGGTAGCGGTTACTACGGCTACAACATCGTAGTTATTTTTTACTAAGACTTCTAAACTTGGCACGGCAAAATCTGGCGTACCAAGGAAAATAATGCGCATATTTTGTGTATTGTTGAACTTCGTAAAATTTAGTTATAAAACCATTGGATTATTTCGTGCAAAGAAAACGAAAATCTTGATATTTCTTGTACGTTTTCGTTATTTTGAGTCCTCAAAGTGGTTTTCTGTATCAACACACCACTTAAGCACCCTTTTCTTTTTGGGTCTTAACCCCAAAAGTTAGCCTCCAGTTTTAATATGAGGGTTTTATACTTCAATGACATCTATCTCAGTATGAATTTTCCTAACATCAGCCATTAATAGCATAGGAAATTGACAAAAATGGAATTAAAAGACACACAAATACTTGACAAGGCAAGTATATTAAAACTATTCAAAACACAGCCCGAGTTTTTAGTGCACCTTATTGCCAACCAATACCCCATTAATGGTGATCTACTGTATACCTTTCAGAATCAATGGGATTGGCATTTTTTGAGTGAAAACAAGGATCTCAATTGGTCGATGGTCATGCTAGACCAATACAAAAATAAATGGGACTGGGGATTGAGCATGAATTCGGGTTTTCCGTGGTCGGTTGAGCTACTCGAAAAATACGAAAATAGCTGGGATTGGGGATTTTTAAGCCTCAACTCGGGACTGCCCTGGAGTCGTGAATTGCTACAAAAATATGAAAGTCGCTGGGACTGGACATTCCTAAGTATGAATCCGGGATTGCCCTGGAGCGAAGAATTTCTGCTAGAATATGAAGACAAATGGGATTGGGTAAATCTCAGTATGAATAAAGGGCTGCCTTGGACCTGGGAGTTTTTTGAAAAATATATTGACCGCTGGGACTGGAACTATCTTAGTACCAACATAGGCCTTCCCTGGGACGAAGATTTCTTTGAAACCCACATTGACCATTGGAACTGGCGCAAAATCAGTAATAACCGAGGGCTGGAATGGAATCCTTTGTTTTTGAGACAATATTATGGCAAATGGGATTGGCAAAAACTCAGCGAAAATCCTGGTTTGCCTTGGTCAGTACCTTATTTTGAATCCCACATCGAGAAATGGCACTGGAGCAAGCTCAGTGAGAACCCTGGTTTGCCCTGGAGCTGGGAATTTTTGATGCAATATGAGAAAAAGTGGGTGTGGAGTGCTTTGGGTAATAATAAAGGGGTTTATAAAAATATTTTTGCCCAGGTATTAGATAACGATTTAGTATATGAAATTATGAACCGTTATAAGGAAACAACTTATAGGGTTGAGGAGTGGTAATACCAACTTCATTGTTTTATTGTTTTATTGTTAGATGGTTCTATTGTTTCGCAATGCGTCGCAAAACCATCCAACAATAAAGCAATTTAACAATACCTTATAATAACTAATTTATCTTCTTCTTAAATCCTCGCTTGGCGTACTTATATGCTTGTGATTCCATCTTTTCGCGAGGATACCCCAAGCTAGCTGCTTGTTGCAAGTCTCGCTTAATTTCTCTTTTACGATACTTGGTTCTCATTTTGGCTATGCCTCGCAAATACCAAGCTCGAGCATTTTTGGGTTGTTTGGCTATTAGTAAATCACAATCTTTGATAGTATGAGAATAATCCTCTTGTTTTAGAAACAATTCGGCTCGTCGGCCATAAAAATGAGTGCTATCGGGATAATGTTCCAATGCTCTGGTATAATCATTAATGGCTGGTTCGTATTTCTTAAGTGCTTCATAGTAACCTGCTCGCTCTACCAAATAATGAGCTTCTTCAGGGTCCAATTCCATCACTTTATTAATAGCCCTTACTGCTCCTCTATAATCATTGGTGGCCGCTTTGCAATAAGCACTAAGCGCATAATGATAGGCTTGAACATTTTCAGAATCTTTCTGAATCAGATAATCTATATCCAATGCACTTTGCTGATAGTTTCCTGCCAAAAAGTGAGCATATACTCTTTTATGATAGTACTCCAGCTCATAAGGCTGTAATTCAATAGCCTTGCTAAAATCTTCTACTGCTCCTTTGTACTTACGAATATCTAGTCGGCACTGCCCTCGTCCATAATAAAGCACTGCTTCATTGGGGGCATAATTAATCGCATTGGAATAGTCATCTACTGCTTTTTGGGTAAAGCCAATTTCTTTGTAAGCCTCTGCTCTATAATTATAGGCCAAGGCAAATTTAGGGTCTATTCTTAATGCTTGGTTATATTCTTGGATCGCAATTTCAGGTTTGTTCTTTTCATAATAAATAGCACCCTTGTATAAATAAGGAGCTGCTTTATTGGGATTATATTGCGAAGATTTATGAAAATCATCAAAGGCCCGATCATAGTCTCTCATAGCCAGATAGGTTCGGCCTCGTTCAAAATAGGCATCGGCATATCCAGGATTTTGCCTAATGGCCAATCCTAAGTGCTTCAATGCACTTTTAAAATCTCCCATTTGCAATTCCAACGCCCCTCGTTTAAAGTTTTCGTTGGCTTTTACATAATAGCTATTGCCTTTGCCATAAAATCTTTTGCCTTGAGCCTGAATTTGGGTCATAGAGAAAAACGTAAAAAGCAGTACGTATAATTTAAATTGGTGTCTCATAAAGATTTTTGAATGATCCTTTCTTGTAGTAACGGATGAATCACAAAAAAAGATAAATCAAGCACAAAAAAACCAAAGTTTGTTCTAACCTTTTCTTATCTTTAAATAGATCATTTGGTGTTATCGAAAAATAAATCGCAAATAATCAATGCTTTTTACATTCATCATTTGCGATCCAATATTTATCCTTACTCAAGGTTGTTATCCTCCCAAATAAGTACCTCCATCTACAGTAAGCGTTTGCCCAGTTACAAAACTAGAGGCATCACTGGCAAAAAATAAAATTGCTTTAGCTATTTCTTCGGGCTGTCCCAAACGTCGCAACGGAATACGCTGTTTCATTTGCTGTCGCATCTCCTCAGGAACCGTAGCCAACATACTGGTATCGGTTGGACCAGGAGCAATGGCGTTTACTGTGATGTTGTGTTTTCCCAGCTCTCGTCCCCATACTTTGGTCATCCCTATTACTCCAGCTTTGGCGGCTACATAGTTGGTTTGCCCAAAGTTACCATAGATTCCTACTACCGACGCTAAGTTTACAATCTTGCCATAGTTAGACTCCATCATATACTTTGAAGCTGCCTTGGTACAATTAAAAACTCCCGTTAAGTTTACATCAATTACTTGCTGCCATTGCTCAGGGGTCATCTTTTTAAATGACGCATCTCTTACAATACCTGCATTGTTTACCAAAATATCTATCTGACCATATTCTGCTACAATACCCTCGCAAGCCTTCTCTACAGACTCTAGCTTGGTGATATCTACGTCTTCCATAAACATCGCTTTGCTACCCTTAGATTTAAGCAGACTTACCGTGGCCTGGGCAGTTTCTTTTTTAACATCCCAGATTACGATTTTGGCACCATGGTCAGCCAGCATCAGGGCAGTGGCTCTTCCTATACCCTGAGCACCGCCAGTCACAATGGCTACTCTATCCTTTAATTCAAAGTTTTTATTCATAAGTTTTAGTTGTTTCGTTTGATGTCAATGTGTATTTCAATTTTAAACGCAAGTAATTTAAAATGAAAATTGGGGGTGTGCAAGTTCTAGTTGTTGGTTTACACCAAATAGGCTGATGATTACATTCACCTACCTAAACATAAAAAGTGTATTACTTACTCTCTTTATCGGCTTTTTTTTGGCTAAACCTCCCTTTCACAAAAGACATAAAATCACCAAAGGTTTCTTTAGAAGTGAATACATCTTTCATTACCTTAAAATAATCTTTGGTTTGTGGTTTGGCAGGCTCTGGTGGCTTTACTCGATTGGCCTTACGAGATTCTTCTATTTGTTCGTATTTTTCGATGGCATCATCCAGGCGGGCTTGGCGATCTTCTTTGGTGATTCCCAACAATTCATCAGCTTTAGCATAACGCTCTTGCGCTTTTTTAGAATACCCCAAGGTTTCTTCCAACAACCCTAAGTTATTTTGCACAATTGGGTCATTTGGATTGATTTCCAAGGATTTACGATAGTCGTGTAGTGCCCCAATTTTATCACCTATACTTGCCAAAATATAAGCTCTGCTTGAGTAACGATAGGCATTGTCAGGCTCGAGTTCTACCGCCTTGTCAAAATCACTGATGGCTTCCTTGTATTGTTTTAGCTGATATTTTGCTACAGCTCTTTCTGCATATACAGCCGCTATTTCATCATCCAGGCCAATGGCCTTATCAAAATCCTGCATGGCTTTCTCATACTCCCGCAGTTGCATCCAACTCCCACCTCTTTGACAAATGCTTCCCAAGTGATTGGGTAACTTGCGCAAATTTTTGGTAAATGATTGAATTGCAGCCTCATAATTTTTGGCCCGATAGTGGGTCATTCCTTCCTCAAATAAGCGGTTTTCTTCTGCCATTATAAAAGTATTATTTTAAAATGTTAACAGTCAAATGAAAACCGCAAATTTAAAGGTTTTGTTCAGTAAATGACAGAAGAATAAGCATCTGTCAGCCCGAAAGTTCTACTTATTTTCTACCTGGTCTATTCTCAGGCCTGCTTCCATAATACCTGTAATAGAAGTATTGGGGGGCATATTATGAATTACCTCAAAGGTATACTTGCCTGTCTCGGCAAAAGCGTAATTTTCTTCCACCAAAGTCATCAAGTCGATAATCTGCCCAAGAGGATCTCCCAAAAACTCTCCATTTTCGTCTTTGAGCTTGATTACATAATCTTTGACTGTTTTTTTACCAGAGGGAGTAGTTGTAGTCAACTTTAAGGTATAAGCACTCACATTAGTTTTTTGTACTCCTGAAGCATATCTCAAGGCAAGGTTGAGTTTGTACTTGGCTTGGTTGTCTTTTACATCTACAGTAAACTTCTTGACATCACTAATATGCCAAATTGGTAGGTCATCTTTGTTGATCACTTTTTCATGTTTTTCATAAAAGCTTCCTCCACAGGATGCCAACGTAAACGATAACACCAAGAAAGCCAGGGTCATTTTAGCAAATGATTTATTCATATTTATAAATATTGGGTTTGATTCATTTAAATATACAAATCAACTTGCTTTCAGTGGAGTAATAAACACAAAATGCCTGACTAAAACACGTTTAATCAGGCACTTCAATATTTTCGTGAGAGGAACTTATTTCACCAAGGCCCCAGTTTCGTTGGTCTTAATCAATGCCAACATATTATTATTTTCAAATACTATAGTCGATAGCACTAAAAATCCTTTATCCTGGGTTTGCAATACAATACGTCCTACATCGTTGCGAGTACCACCAAAAGTCTGGGTCCAAACCTGATTACCCTCGGCATCGGTTTTAATTAGAAAAATATCTTTGCCACCTTCACCTTCACTTTCGGTACTTCCAGTAATAATAAACCCTCCATCATCGGTCAAACTAATCGCCTCCCCTTCATCATTCGCTGTACCACCAAATGTTTTGCTCCATTGTAGCACTCCCTGCTCACTTATTTTAATTAAGAAAACATCTGATCCACCACTGCCTTCACTAGAGGTAGTCCCCACAATCACATAACCGTCCGACACCTGCTTCATGTCTTTTCCTATTTCATTTTCAGTACCTCCAAAGAAAAAATCCCACTGGGTATTTACAATGTCGTTTGCCCGCACCACCCTTATATCAGAGGTAGCACTTGTGGCAGTAAATGCCGTTCCGCACCATAAAATATCCTTGGTCGTAGCATCTTCCAGAATAGTAGCTGTAGAATTTTGTAAGTTAGCAAAACCATATACACGTTCACGAATAATAGTGCCTTGCCCATCGGTTTTAACTACATAAATGTCTGAACTGCCATCATTATTCAAAATATTACCCATCATCAAGTAACCGCCATCAGTTGTCAGTTGCACATTGGTACCTACTTCATTACGGTTGGGCAGCCCATAATTTATGCTCCATTGTACAGTACCTTCACCGTCGGTTTTTATAAGTACCAAACTGGTAGTGTCTGATGTAAGTGTATCTCCTAGGATAATGAATCCACCATCTGGGGTATTTTGAATCGATTTACCCGCATGCCCTCCTAAATTTCGGTTCCAAACCTCATTTCCATTCTGATCTGCTTTTACCAGAAAAATATCTTGAGGATTGCCAGTTCCTTGAGTAAAGGAAGTAGTTGCTCCTAAAAAAACATAACTTCCATCTGATGCTACTACTGCCGAATAGGCATCATCGTTAGTCGCTCCACCAAACATTTTGATAAATAAACCTGAATCATCTGGGTTTACTGAGGGCGTGGTTTTGCAGGCAGCTATTGTAGCAAATAGCGCTAGATATAAGAAAATTTTTAATTTCATTTCAATAACTGATTATCTTATTTTCTTGGGCTTATAGATTGGGTACATATAGCCTACTGAAATGGCTATATTGTTGATTTTAAAGTCATTATCGATATGACCATACTTGAATATCAGTTCGTTTATGCTATACCTTTGTTGAGAATTCACTGCATTCATGAGTCCCATATAGTACCTTACATCTAACACTAAATATCCCCTCCCCTGCTTGAGTTCTACTCCTGCACCAAACAAGGCTGAGATATTGAGCCTATTTCGCAAATTGGAAACCGGAATAGCAGTACCTGTTACTTCTCTTAATTCTTCGGCACTTACCCTATCTCTACGGATTACTACTGTGCTGGCATTTAAAAGCAGTCCGGTAGATACTCCAGCAAACACGTAAGGCTTGAGGTGCCCACTAAAATTATATTTATCTCCAAGGTTATAACGTACCCCAAGTGGTATTTCTATCCAACTTTGGTTTTCTTCATAATTGGTGGAAGCATAACCAAATAATTCATTATTTAAAGTATAGCTACGGCCCGAAAAATAGGTTTCCAGAAATAACCCGAGCTTTTTATTCAATGGCAGTTCTACTGCTCCTCCTACTTGGAAACCAACCCCGGAAGTGTATGTTTCGGTAGAGGTTTGAGGATTGTTGGTACTGAAGGTTTTGGTTACATTAAAACGCATAATATTACCGCCTCCTTTTCCACCAAAAGCTAATACCGGTCGCACTCGGAAGTTACCATAAAGGTTCTTAAATTCACTCGGTTCATTATTCTTCAAACGGTATTCAGGTTCCAACTTGAGAAGCTTAAGTAGCGTTCTTTCAGCATTGGCTTCCTCGTTCAAATAAAGATAAGTCAAGGATAATAGGCGATAGGCTTCTATCTTCTGGTTTCGGTCAAAGTTTCCTTTGCGGACTTTATTATCCTCAAACACATCCATGCAGTCATTTAAGATGTTGGGCACATCATTAATCCGCCCTTCTTCATAAGCCGCCTTGGCTTCTTCCAAAGTTTTGGCGCAGTCTTTTTCCTTAGGATCAGCATTGGCTACAAGGCTTACTGTAAGTAGCAATAGCATCCCTATTATTAACCTGATGTTATATATTTTGTAAGATGTCATGAGTTATTTCCGGTTGGTATTTGGTTTTGTATTTGCCTTTCTCAAAGGAGCCTTGAAAGTTTGTTCATAATCAATATCCTTGGCTACATAACGCTTCCACTCTTCCGGACTTAAATTTTGAATGCCTTTTTTTGTTAGAATATCTCCCATCAAATCAGGGTTAGTAGGCCATAACCTTACTAAATTATCGCGACAACCTGCCAACAAATAGTCTCCATCATTGCTAAATGCAATAGACCATACCCAGGTTTTGTGATCGTCCAAAACAATGGGGCTATTGGTTAGCTTGTCTTCTCGAAGGTTCCACAAACGCACGTCTTTGTCAAAACTTGCAGTGGCCATCTGTGTATCATTTTTATTGAATTCAATATTACTAATGATGGCAGTGTGACCTTCTAATTGAATTTTAAGTTTCTTTTGAGGCGTAGAAAAATCCCAGATTCTAATGATTCCGTTTACGTCTCCTGCGGCTAAATATTTACCTGTTGAGCTAAACGATACCGCCTGCATTTTTACAGGTTTACCATTCAAAGTATTGGTAAAGAAATCCTGGCGTTTGTAGTTATCATTACTATCCAATAATACAAGCTTGCCATTGTCCATTGTAATAGCCACATAATGACTGGCAGCATTGGGTCTATGGTATACAGCCATGCCATTTACCTTAGATTCTAATTGAGCAATTTCGCGCTTCTTTTTCTTTTTGATATCGTAGTAAAAAAGCTTTTGGTCAGAAGTATGAATTACCAGCCCCTGGTTATTAGGTGTAAAGCCTAAATGCCAAACTTTTTCTCCTTTGGCCAACGAAATTCTCTTTTTGGATGCATTGCCGTTACGATCAATGGTAAACAACAATACTTTATTAAAATCTCCTCCACAAGCCAGAAAACGACCGTCTCTACTTACTACCAATGCTCTATTGATGACGTTTGTACCGGTTTTACCCAGCAATACAGGAGGGGTTTTAGGATTTTCTAAATCCCACCGATAAATCAAACCATCACTACCGGTAGAGTACACAATTTGCCCTCTATTAGAATAAGAAGGTGCAATCATTCTCACTGCTTCGGTGTGCCCCACTAGTTGGTTATAATTTTTGGGTTCATATCGCTTAATCGCATAATACAACCCGTGATAAATATCAGGTTGATATTGATCACCTCCGTACTTTTTATTGAATTGATAGGCTTTTTGAGCATTATTTGCCTGGATACGAGGATCTGAGTATTGGGTAGACTTGATTGCCATGGATTGTGCAATAGAAAGCATCCTTAAGTTAAATGCTGCTTTGTTTGCATCAATGGCTTTCTTCTCATTATCCTTAGCTTTTTTCTCACTGGCTAATGCCTTTTTCTCACTATCCTTGGCTTTCTTTTCACTATCTCTAGCTTCTTTTTCTTTTTGCTCAGCACGTTTTTTCTGTCTATCGGCCTCTTTTCTTTTTTCTTCAGCCAGCGAACGAGCCGCATCAGCTTTCTTTTTCTCTTCTTCGGCGTGCTTTTTCTCTTCTAAGGCCAATTGTTCAGCGGTTACCGCCTTATCTCTAGCTTTATCGGCCAATTCTTTGGAAGCCAATGCATCCTTTTTTTGTTTGTCAGCTTCAAGCGCATTTTTCTTAGCAATCTTGGCTTGTTCTTGAGCTCGGGCACTTTGTTTATTAGCCTCTACCTGCTGCGAAATCGCGTATACCAAAAAGCCAATACTAATTACCGTAGCCGTACCCATAAACAACGCCGTAACTCTTGCCCGACGTAATGCTTTCTTCTGCTGAAGCTCTTTGATTTTTTGCTCGGTCTCAAACTCTTTTTGGCTATAATCCAAAAATACCATTGCCCGCTCAAAAGCAGGATCATAGCGTTGAGCCCAGGCTAGGGTGGGCTTATGTTTTTCTCTCCAGTTGAGTGCCAATTGCAAATCGGGTGGACGCCATAAACCTGATTTACCAATCTGATACATTGCTGAAGCCTCCGATAAGCGCAAATACATTTGTACAGCTTCTCCTTCATCTTCTACCCACGCTTTCAAACGTACCCAAATACGCATTAAACTTTCGTGAGAAATATCTACTACTGCATCCGCATCCAAAGGGATACCCGCAGGTGGCATTAGCAATGATCGTCCTGGCTGACGAAACTTCTCAACGATTCGAATTACTGCATCTTCACCAGCACTGGCAATAGCCGAAATTTCGGCTAAGCGTGTAGGGCGGCGAACTCCACTACTACTATCACCCGCTTTTTCAGTAAGTGCTTTAAACATTACCTCGCAAATCTTTCGCTCCTCTTCGGTCAGCTCATCGTATGCTTCGTCGGCGTGTTGAGAAAGTGCCGACTTCATAGTGCCAATGGCTTCGTAATGTTCAATATCTATATGTTCATCAATATTGGTTCGGTTATCAGTCCAGAAATCCCAGGTACGCATCAATGAGTGCTGCATAATGGGCAATTGGTCTGGATTGTCTCCTACATCGTTTAGTAATCTTTGCACCAGGCGAGGTGTCATGAGTCCCCCTCCAACCAATACAGGCCCCGTAATTGCCATTTGCTTTTGCTTACGGGTCATTTGAGGGATCATATAATAACTTTGGTTGATAGACTCGGTAAGCTCTGGGAAAGCTGCACAATCTCCGATAAAATCGGAACGCATTGTGATAATGAGGTAAATGGGTGCAGTGGTACTCTTGATGGCCTCCATTAAGAGGTTTACAAAGGCCAGCGATTCATTGACAGAATCTTTATTTTCTTCACTTTTCTTGAAACGGAACAATTCTTCAAACTGGTCAATAAGAATTAATACGTTTCTATCTTTAAATTCTTTGGTTTGTTGTACTGCCTCTACCAGCCCAAGTGAACTACTTCGTAATAAGGTAGAAGTAATTGCCTTTTTGATTTGTTTGTTTTCTTCGTCGTATGATTGATAAGTTTGGTCATGCTTAAGGATGGAGTCTGCCAGATTATCTATAGGGCCTGCACCAGGGCGGCTTACTACTACGCTCCAGTTGGAGGTACGGTCGGTCATAAACCCACCATAAAGAATAGGGATCACGCCGCAATATATAAAAGATGACTTACCACTTCCCGACGGTCCTACTACTGCCACAAATCGGTTTTCGGCAAGTTTAAGCAATACTTCATCGCTTTGCCCCTCTCTTCCGAAAAACAAGTAGCTTTCGTCGACCGAGAATGGGCGAAGACCTGGAAAAGGGTTAATGATAGTATTAATCCCTGAGTACTCATCCTGTAAGATATTTTCTTCCATGATGGTGTGTTTCTTTTCTTGTGTCTCTGTTCGTTCTAAATGTTATTTTAGTCTACACCTTTAAATGTGTTTTTCTCTTTTGAGGGCTTATTAGTTGGGGGATTAACTTTGGTTACTTTGCATCACTTTATCTAAGATATTTTGCAATCCTAGCTCCTCAGAGAAGCTTTTTACACTAGAGTGTTCAATCCGTCTCACATTATAAGTCATGAGATCTTCATTTGTAATGCTTTTGTACTCATTAATTGTAAATAAAATTTTTGCCTGAATAGGTTTTTCTCTCCCAAAGCCCGGAGCTTTCATCAAATCCTTCAATTTAACCTTTACCCATTGTTCATCTGCTTTTTCAGTAAAGACAATGGCTACATCACAATACTTTAAACCGTCAATATGCTGTTGACGTACTTCTAAAATAGTCCCCATAAGTAGTGGGGTAATTACATAAAACCCCAATTCCTGCAAATGTTCCATCAATGCCAATGCAGGCTGGGTATCCATCTTATCAAATATAAGATATATTTGTGACTTATCTATATTGACCTTTGGCGCATTTTCCCGGTTACGTACCTGAGAAGGCGCTTTAATCAAGCTTTTTCTAATAGTTGTTTTAAAATCTTCTAATGGAATCTGCAATATCTCCGCTCCTGATAGTCCCTGAGCATCTTCTCGCAAATTCTCAATAAACCGTTGTTGTCTCTCACTTGCTTCTACCAACGAAGGAGGCAACCAGATTAACCTTGAAAAAGATTTACTGCCTGGTGCATTGGCCTCATTATGCTCACGTGCTTGATGACTATGTGCAGAGGCTAGCTTATTTTGTAAATCTACAATAGAAACATCAGCTCCTTTTACATTTTCACCGTACTCACGACCAATCAAATGAATCGAGATTACTGATCGTTCCAAATCTTCCTGTACAGACTTTTCAATCGCGTTGGCATCATTGGGTAAGGTATAGTTTGGTAATACTTGATAACCATATCGTTGTAATTCCCGCTTGATAATTGTACGCTGTACAGCTAGCTCCTGACTGGTTTCTGCCAGAAACACCGTTCGGGCACCAGCCCCTTCTCCTCCTTCACCAAATATTCCTGTCAAACGAATATTTTCACGATCAACAGTCTCTTTATTTTCCAGCTTCTGAAGAACATAGTAGATATCGTAAGCTAAATCTACCAGGGTAGTCCAATAATTCTTCTCAGCATTGTTACTAAAAAAATCCTCAAACTCTTGTCTCTCCCCAGTTTCTCTATCCAGATAATAAAGGTTGTAGCTTAGTAATGGTTGTAAAACTTCAGGCTGATCATCGTAATCTACTGGAAACTTGATAACCTTAAAACACCGTTCGCTTGCTGGAATCTTTACCTCACTATCTTCAGTTGATTGGGTAAAAAACTGATCCAGTATTTCGCGACTACCAGTAGTCTGTATGTATTCTGGTGATAAAATAGTAACCAACAATTTCGCATCGTTGAGCTTTTCCTGAGCAGTGAATTCCAGGTTGGCTCCATCACTTGTCAACAGATCAATTTCAGGGTTTCGTTGAAGCAGTTGGCTTAACACCATGTTCAAAAAACGTTTGAAACTAGATACCCAGCCAGTATGTTGTTCCTGGTTGACAACTTTATCATCTATCTCTACAAAATTTATGAGTACATCCTGTTTCATACAGCTTGCTGTCCCTTTACGTTTTAGTTATCAATAAAAATTAACTATGGCAATAATAAAACCAAAGTAATTTCAAAAGAAGTTAGTTAAAAATCAAGCTCAAAGAGAGGTTCTTCTATTTCTAATGATTTATAATGGAATTCTACATTAATATTGTGTATAAATCCTCTTACCAACTCAGGGAAAGTACTCATCATAGCAAACAGTTCATTTTGATCAATTTCGTACAAGACGGTATCGCTTGAAGTAGTTAAGTCAGTATAAGTATGATCATTATCCAGCATTAATAAGTTTCCAAAACCTGCTGTCTTTTCTAAACTCACCTCTGCTCCTAAGTTGTTGTGTCCAAACAAGCCACCTTCTGCCACAATAAATAAGCAATTTCTGGTTTCTTCAGTATCCAAGGTCATTTGTTGACCTTGTGGCAACTCTAATATGTTGACAATGTCTGAAATTTCAGCTAAAATGTCTCCTGGTACATTTTTAAAGAGTGGGACTTGTCGCAAAAACAAAATGCGATTATATAGTAAATCATCTGCATGGCTTGGTTTTGCAGTAGAAAACAACTTTTCTAGTTTAGCTTGTAGAGGCTCTTGAATATCTACATGAATTCTTGGACTTACTTGCTCAAATAATGTGCGATCTAGTTTATATAATGCCCAGGCAGCGGTCTCCCGCAATAGCTCGTCTTCGTGAAATAAGTTAGCTACCAGCTCTTGTTTATCTTCCAGGTTTTCTACAAAAGCCAATGCATACATGGCACAGGCTCTGGTCCAGCGATTAGTATACCTGTAGTCTCTGGTAATCAAGTGTTTCAAAACCTCTTCATGGGTAAAGGTAATTCTTGGGAAGTAGTTTTGTAACTTGGTAATTTTTTGTGCTACCGAAATATCTTCTAATAAGGGGAACAAGATAGGCTTGAGGTTGTCATCAATGAACATGTCTAGCAGTTCTATTGCAAACAGTTTCCCTTCAGTTTCTTCGCTTTCCAAACTTTGTTGCACCAGTTCTACCGATTGGCTATCATATATCAGTGACAGTAATCGGAAAATACTATTGAAGTTATATCTGATTTCTTCTTTTAATGAATTTCGCAATTCTACTGTTTCTGGTCGCTTTTCTATTTCGGTTAAAGCGGCAAAATCCCAGGTAGCATCACCAATTTCTATTTCCAAAATATTGAAAATCGTTTGGAAACGTTCTTCTGGTACTACTACATTACAATAACTCAATGATAGCAATACCTGGTCTATGATTTCTTGTACTGGGTGATTGATTTTGTTCCAAAGTAACTCGATGGCTTTCTCGCTACCTATATGTCCATAAATCTGGACAATTTTCACCATCACCAACTCATCCTGGCCCGATTTATAAAAAGCATGTTCCAAAATAGGAATGGCTTCATCTCCGCATTCAATTAAAGCTGCCGCTGACATGTTACCATACAAAGGCGAGGCTAGTAAATCAATCAATACCGTCCAGGTAACTGGTCGTTTTATTTTACGCGCAGTTACAATGGCTTCTTTCTTTACTTCTGGTACATAATCCTTTAAAAGCTGAATCAGGTATCGGGTGGTTTCGTCGTGATTATGTACACGCATAAGCTTGGCAGCCACTACCCTATCACCCACTTTTTTGGACATAGTCAAACGAATAATATCTTGGTTACTTACCCCTTCAGTATTTACTGTGGTATAGTCTTTTCGCAGGTTAAATCGGTTTGAAGCCCGAATATCAGAGGTTTTATCAGAATGTCCATTTTGACCATTTCCATTATGGCTATTACCATTCAATTCATTCAATAAGCCATCATCTTGAACCAAAGTACTGTTTACCGATATGGCCTCTAAACCCTTTAATTTCTTGGAAACAAAGTTTCTGATTTTTCTCACAGGAGAGTTTTCCAACTTGGCCAAAGAGTTTTCAAACAATACTGGCTCTGTTTTCTCCATAAACTCCAGAATGAATATCACCTTATCGGGATGTTCGCTATCAAGTTCTTTTTCCAGAATGATTCCTATGGCATCAGCACTTTGTAAACGGCTGATATCCTGGGCTTTGTTGGTGGTTTCGAGGGTAGAACGTAAACTTTCCTGATAACGCTGAAACATTCTCACAATTACGTAAATCCAACCACCAATAATTAAAATCAAGAAGTAAGAGAACGAAAGCAAGCTAAATATTTTGGTACGCTCAATGGGGATCATAAAAAGTCCCGCAATCAAACCAGCAGTTACTTTAATTAATCCATCCAGGCGAGTCATTACGGTCAATCGTACTGACTTATCGATGGGGAACATGAAAAACTTGAAGGTGGGTTCGTCAAAGGCGTCTTTGAGTGCCGAGAAAAAGAGTTTACTCAGCGCCACCGCCATAAAGAAGAAAATAAAGTTTCCTCCCTGTTCAGCAGAACTAAAATTAATACCCATTAAAGAGCCTACTAGTACGGTAATAACCGTAAACAAAGCCAACAGTAAGGCATTGATTAGTAGGGTAATCTTAAGTCCATAGTTTTCTACCAGCCAGTCGCCTACAAATGTTTGCGCCAACATACTGAATATCAGCGTAATACCTTCAAATACACCGATAAAGTTTACAAAGTTTTTTTCACTAGGGAATTGCTTGGTAGCAGTGTTCAGAAATGAATAATCGATGAATCGGGCCGCAATAGTTACGATCATCACAAAGGCAATCATCCATACGATGTATTTATCTTTGAACATTTGCGGAATAGAGAGCTTGGCAGTCACTTTCTCTTGTTCCTGCATCTTTACAAAGTTCACTGCAGGTGAGCTACGCACTAGCAAGATAAATACAAAAATAAGCAGGGCAATTGCTCCAAAACTAATCTCCAGCAGATCTATGGTATTGGGTAACAAGGAGTTGGCAATAGGAATTACAGCAAAGAAGGCTACCAACGTAGCAAGGCCTTTTCCAATATCTACGCCCCCCACAATGCGTTTTTGTTGCTTAAGATTAAAGATACGGGCAATCATTCCCCAGAAAATCAGCAATACGAGCGCCTCAAAAGGGATATATAATACAAATGCCAGAAACACCAGCATGTCTCTTTCGGCTTTGGAAGGTAAAAAGCCATAACCAATGCGAATGGCAAATATAGAAAGGGTGATAAAAATTAATACAACAAGGGATAAACGAGCATAAGGCAAGCGACGCTGATAATGCGAGAAAAGGGTGGTAATGATCATACCTACAATCCCTTGCCCCATAATCGCAAAAGGAAGATAGGTGGCTTCATCCCACGACGTTACAAACAACGCACTGATACTTGTGGTGTAAGTTGCGAGAAAAATTCCAATTAAAAAGCCCATCAATAACAGCAAAAGTACTTGTATCAACTCGCTGTCTTCGATGTTCAACAGTTTAAGAACGACCTGTTTCATACTTGTTGTAATCCCTTAACTATGACCTTTATTTGTCTTAAAAAAATAGGTGATAGTAGTATTAATCTTAAAAATTATGCCTGTTTATATTAGGTAAGCCGCTTTGGGTGTATATGTACTAAGAAAAATTGTTTTTTCTTATGTAAGTTTTTTTATGAAAATTAAAAATACATAATAAAAGCGGGTTTGCCTAACAAAAATCCTGCTAAGGGAATAGAAAATAAGCGCTTACCTAACTTTACTCTGTTACACATCAAAAGCACTTTAATAAAATTTATTTCTGGAAAGGTTATTAGGCATTCAAATGTTAACCATTCTGTAACCAACACCATAAAACTACAAGGTTCGGCAAATGTTGGACTAAATAAACCTACTCAAAACTTATAATTATGCCTAATATTTATAAAAAATGGCTTTTTAGAGCCATTGGTCAATATAGTGTAGTAACCATTTCGGAAGACACGTTCAAAAGAGAGACTTTTCATGATGGCCAACCACCTATTGTCGGCGAGTACGCCATCAAAGCCATTTATCCCTCCTCTGAGGCACAAAAGGGAGTGATTATAACCCAACCACCCGATTTTGCCAATAAATTCAATGCCTTTCCTTGGTTCAATCAAACAGATACAAGTCTGGCTATCCAATTAGATAATTTTCAGTTTGAAAGTATTGAGGAGGCTCAAAACCCAGAAAAAGCGAACGAAAAACATGCCACTACTTTTGTATTGTACCAAGAAGCTTTGGCCAAGCCTTTTGAGTCTTTAAGCAACGATGCATTGGAAAAAACTTTACAAGGATTGACCAATTTGCTCAAAAATCGAGATCAACGCATTTTGGAAACCCTACCAACTAACCCAGAGGAATTTAAAACAGTACTCACTAAAGGTTTTATGCTGCTTTTGACCGAAAATGGCTATGATCGTAATGGGGCTTTACAAACGTTTAAACTTACTTTTCAGGCACACCAGGCACGCTTTATGTCTTTTGCGGAGGAAGCAAGGACAATGATGTAGTTGGTCTATCAATAAATTATTACATGTAAAAAGCGGCTTTCCAGATTGTGTTAGGAAAGTCACTTTTTACATGTATTGGCTTGTCATCACCATTTTTGTGTTTTTCTATCAAAGATTGGCACTTGGCCTCAATATGAAGATTTATAGATGAACTCCCAACATCAATATATCATCTCGTTGTTCAGTATCCTGCATATAGGTGTTCAGAGTAAGATTTAGCCATTGTTGTTGATGGGGTAACGGCAGTCCTTTTATCTCCGCCAATAAAGAAACAAATCTTTTAGCACTGAATTTTACTCGATGCTTGTTATTCTGATCAGTAAAACCGTCTGTACTGAGATATAACATACTCCCCCGTTGACACACAAAAGATTGGCTCTCGATGACTCTAATGGTTTTATAGTTAACTCCTACCGATACAATACTTCCTTTGATTACTCGCATGGTTTTATCAAAAGGTTCAGCATACCACAAAGGCCGTTTTGCCCCAGCAAAATCAACTTTAACCAAGTCGTCGGGCAAATATTGGTAGGTAATAAAAGCCGCATCCATTCCTCGTTCACCTCCCCTACCATTTTGTTTAAGCGTATTGCGAATAAATACCCGTAAGCATTCTAGTATTTCAGCAGGAGCCGTTATTTGACGGGTATTGATGATTTCATTGAGCATTGCAAAACTAATCATACTCATAAAAGCGCCTGGCACCCCATGTCCGGTACAGTCAATGACTCCCAAAATAGGGTTCCCTTCTGACTCGCCTAACCAATAAAAATCGCCAGATACGATGTCTTTGGGACGATTGATTACAAAATAGTTTTTCAGGGTTTGGGCCATCCGTTCCTGAGAAGGCAATATGGCTTCTTGAATGGTACTTGCCGCTTTGATGCTTTGGTCTATCAATAATTTTTGCGATAAAAGTTTTTGATTAGACTCATTGATGATGTTCTGCTGAGCCAGAATTTCCTCCTGCGTTTGTAAAAGTGCTTTATTTTGTGTAGTAATTTCTGCCTTTTGATTTTTCAGAATGGCCTTTGAGCGATATAATACGATGGCCAATAACAACACCAAGGTTAGCCCCACAACAGTGCTAATGGTAATAATTACCTGACGCTCAATTGCAGCTTGTTTTAGTGCTACATTTTTCTTCAAAAAATCACGTTCCTTTTTCATACTATCAATTTCGTAAACCTGTCGGATACCCTTCATTTTCACATCCACATTGGCGTTAATAAACTTGTTTTTCAGGCGCATATACTGCGTATAATAATCTAGCGCTTTTTTATATTTCTGCTCTTTCCTGGCCAACAGGAACAAACTCTCAAAAGCTTCCATGGTTCTCAAAGGTTTTTTTGATTTTTTGGCAATTTCCAGGGCCTCAAGGTAGTATTTTCTGGCGGTTGAGTGTTTTCCAGCATCAGCCATAAGGTCTCCTATGTTGTCCAGAGTAGCCGATTTCATTTGTTTTACTTCTCGTTTACCTTGATTTACTTTAAGGGATTTTTTGTACCACTTTAGTGCTTGGGATGACTGTTTGAGTTTGCGCAAAGCGAGTCCAACATTATTGTAGGAGTGAACCAACCCAATCGTATCCTGAAGGGTTTCTCTGATAGAGACCGACAACTGAAAAAACTGTAATGCTTTGGGGTAATCTTTGAAAAAATAATAGGCGGCTCCAGTATTAATGTATGCCAAACCTACCTCTTGTTTACAACAATATTTTTTTGCCAAATCGAGGGCAAACTGGGAATAACGAATCGTATTTTTGTATTGTTGCTGACGGCGATATAGTATAGCAATCTGATTATAGGTGTTAGCTAACTCCTGCCATTTTTTTATTTTTTTTAAAATGTTCAGCTGTTCCAGAAAATGATGCAAGGCCCTTTCGTGCACTGTTTCCTCTAAATATGCTTTGCCTACAAGTCCATGGGCCATAGCTACTCCTAATTGATCATTTTTTTGAATAGCCAACTCCAATACCTCTTTGGCCAACAACAGACCTGATGAAAGGGAATATTGCAAAGAATCTTTCGCGATTTGTAACTGATAATTTACCAAGGTATCAGCGTACCTGTTTGATTGTTGAGATTGGGCTTGCAGTGACAGGGCATATAGGCAACACCAATATGAGAATCTTAGTGTTTTTTCAAAGTATTTTATGGCGGTATTCATTGCCTGAGCCTAAAAAATATTGAGTTCAAAATATCAAGTTGATTGCTTTTTAAAAACCCAATGGTGAAAGTGTTGAATGAACCACTAAACTATTACACCATTCCCCATCGGGTCAATTATGTCCAAGGTGTGAGTATTTGAAGAGTTAAACAATGGTCTAATACTCCTGCCATTCAGGTTACTAGTTTGGGGGCAATTAGTGTGACTACTTGAGGTATTACTCTGATAAGCGGTGTTTAGCTTTTGTATGTTTTCATCATTGTAATCAATGAATAGATCTTTTTTATACATAGATAATGTGTCTACAACTCTTGTAAGTCAGTCAGAACCTTATCGTCTCCAAAAGCTCCCCTCTTTAAGTATAACTATGCTCCTTGCTTGACAAAAGCCATCAATTCTTTAAGATTGGTCACGTTTTTAGAACCTAGTACCTTGCCCTTGCCATCAATCAATACTGTAGTAGGAGTATCCAGCACTTTATAGTCGTTCATTTGCTTGGCAGCAGCGGCTAGCATAGTGGCTTTGATACCTTGTTTGGCTTTATAGCTTTTGTTTTGCTCTGGGGTAGCACCATAATGCATAAGTACTACTTTTACATCTGCTTGTTTTTCTTGAAATTCATTGAGTATGGGATAGAATTTTTCACAGTATTGACAGTTGGTTTGAGAAAATACCAACAGGGTCTTTTGCCCTTTCAAATCTTCCAACTTTACTTCTTTGCCTTCCTCGTTTTTAAGGCTAAACTCAGGAGCTTGGCTCCCAACAGCAATAGGCTTTCGGGCATCCTCTTGCTGTTTTTGTACCTCAGCCATTTTATCCATAAAAGTGAAGGTACTTCTTAATTTTGCCTGGGTAGTTTGTATATTCGTTTTGTTGAGGAAAGCATAATAAGCAGTGACTACTACCCCCCCAAGGGTAAGGAATTGTAAACTAAATAAAGAAATTAAAATTGACTTTTTCATTGTAATAAGCTATTAAAATATGTTGGGTTCTTAAATAATAAATTGGGATACATAGAAATATTTTAAAGGTGCTGCCTCATCATAACCAAACATTATTTTCAATTTGAACCTGACAAGTGTAGAAACTTGTCAGGTATCCATTTTTATAGAAGATTGTCTTATGAAGTAATGTTTCTGTGAGGCAGCCTCCTTCATCAACTGCACTATGGTTAGTTAAATAGAGGTACAGTTAGTTAAGACAAAACGATACACTGGGTATTGCTCTTCTTGCTGCGCATCCTGACTTCTGCCCTGGGTCCGTGAAAAGAAAGAACTAGCTGCACAAGCCCAGAAGTAAGCTCCGTTTACTCTTTTTCTATAGTTACCACCCACTTGACCAGTAAACCAGTTTTTCACTTTGTATCTTTGAACCAAAGTCACCCAACGTCGCTGTAGTTTCAGCTCACATCTTTGCCCTGCTGGTACATTCAGCGGAGATATCACCGCTGGTCTATGCGTCTGAGTGGCTGACTCTCCATTCATGGTTTCTATAGCCCTGGTGTAACTATAGGTAGTAGACACATCCATAGAAGATAATGCAGTAAACCCAACAGTAAAAGAAATACCTAGTTCAAGTCCATGAGTGTTCGTTTTTTTGATCCAGGACCTTGTAGTATAGGTATCAGAATAAGGCGAGTGACCTACAGGAATTGTGGTGGGCCTTGAGTTTGACGCAGATACTTGTTGTGAATGCAGCGTTGCCCAGGCACCATTCGTTGAATACATGTTTCCATAAGTATCGAACCTGTAGTGAACAGTAGTAGACCAACCTACATTTGTCGAGGCATTATGTCCACTTCCAAATTGATGTGGCCCATAGCTTACACCATCCAAGTTTGCCATTGACCTGCCAAACACCTGAGAGAATCTTTCTTTGCTCCAGTAAGTAGCATTGGTGGTTCCGCCATATTCTTTGGCATAAGCTTCCACAAGTGATCGGGGAACTGCCTGAGACCCGCTAAGCACTAGTCTGGCGCTTGCACGTTTTTTCGCGATTTGCTTGTTCCAATCTGTTTCAAGCACTTGCTTGCCATCTTTGTCAAAGGTAAATGCCTCAGTACTCACCTCGATTGATTTGGAAGCATCCACCTGAGGATTTTGAGGATTAACCGACTCTTGTTTTTGACAACTAAATAGGGTTAAGGTGGCCAGTATTGCAGTAAAAACAACCACTCGACCAGTTTTTAAATAACTTTTCATAAAAAGTGTAATATAATTGTTGATTTGTCGCTTATCACAAAGGCTGGATCGCCTTGCAATAGATAAATTATCAAATTTGATAATCGGTTTACCTTACAGTTCAACTTCTACACACAAAGGGTTGATGGTAAGGACCAAATACATCACGGATAGTTTGAAGTGGGAGCGTAGCTGGATCAGGAGTGATTTATTTCCCACTTGAATTTTTGCTCTATACAATTGCTTTCCCAAAAAAACTTCGGTTAAGACGTTCCAAAAGCGTGGACGATTATGCTTGTGAAAATTAGGAACAGCACGTTTTTATATGATGGATGATGGTTGCAAAGTAGATTATCTACATTTGACCTCAAAAAGAGCCTTCCCTGTAAACTCCCTACATGGTATTACCCAATAGCTTAAACCCTCTTTTTAAACACCAGATATATTGGACTTTGCATAAGTCACCAGCAACCTAAAGCACTGATCATCAATAATTTAAAAACAAACAAGTAAGAAGCTAATTTTTCAGATGGCGCCTATCCCTTTAAAATCCCTACATGGTATTACCTAATAGTCTAGAAGGCCTTTTTTTGTTGACAAGGCTTGCTTATCAAACTTCTTAGATCTTATCCAATTGGGGCAAGACACATACTGAACAAAATCTCAATGGGGGTGTTTATAGAAGCGATTATTTAAGGTAAAGTAATGAAGTAAGTAAACGGTGAGGTAAGTCAGTAATGCATCAAATAAGGCTATATTCTTTGTTAGATAACAAAATTAAATTTGCTTTATTTATAAATAAAACACTTTTTATATTGTATATTGTTGTTAAAAAAGTTAAAAGTTAGTACTAGCCCGAGAAAATAAGGTATACAATAACCTTTAAAATAAACGGGGAATATGGGTACCACATTAACAGCAAAGATATAGTTCCTCTCCCTTCAATTATATTGAAATACTGAATAATATTACACATAATTACACCCTTGAAATGATGAAAACTAAAGCAACCAAACCTAAGCGGGTTTTAATAATAGACGATGATCCTTCTATTATCAAAGCAGCTTTGAGGTACTTTTCGGATGCCAGCCCAAGATATGATTTATGGAGTGCTCCAGAAGGCCAAGTAGCCCTCCAACTCGCCCTTGAAAAACTTCCCGACTTAATTATTACTGATTGGCAAATGCCTGGCCTCAATGGTATAGAGGTAATGCAACAATTACAAGCGCTGGAGGCTACCAAACATATTCCAGTAATTATTACTACTGGGGTAAATAAACAGGACACCCATTTGGAAAGGGCGCTCGAGGCAGGAGCGATAGATTATCTACGTAAGCCATTTAGCAAGATAGAATTACTAGCTCGTGCTCGCACTGCATTGCGTTTGGCCGAATTACACAAACGGGAAAAGGAGTTAATGCAATCGGTTATTGACCACAAAGACCGAGAGTTGTCCAGTATTATGGTTCAGGTAGTGCAAAAAAATAAGCTCCTAGCTAATATCCAACAAAAACTAGATCAGGTCTCTACAATGTATACTGCTGCTACCCCTCTACAAAGTCTCAGTAAGACCATTCGAGAAAACCTCCAATCAGACAGCGACTGGGAAAAGTTTAAACTTCACTTCGAGCAGGTACACCCTAATTTTTTTACCCATTTAAAGAATGAGTTTGGCAGCCTTACAGCCAACGATTTAAAATTATGTGCTTATCTGAGGATTAACTTAACAAATAAAGACATTGGCCAGCTGTTGAATATTTCCTACAAGGGAGTAGAAACCGCCTATTATCGGATAAAAAAGAAGTTGAAGTTATCGGCTCAAGAAAAACTGAGGGATTTTATCCAGCAGCATTAAAAAAACGAAGTACAATACATTTACCACAACATTATCACTTTCTTTCACTAGTTTTTTATATGCCTCACCTGCTGGACAGTTAGTTTTTAAACTTTTCATTTGAGGTAATCATAATTACTACGTTGGGGAATGTTTACTCTATTCTCAGGTTTCAACCAACCTTACAAACTCAATCATTAGCAGGTAGTATTCCTCGCTTGAATCAGTTAAAACTTTATCACAAATTTACTATAATATAACGACCCAAAACACTCATAAAATGAAGTTTATTTACCTATGCTTTTGCAGCTGTATATTGTCTCATGCAGCCTTTTGCCAAAACACACATACTATAGATTCTTTAAAAAAAATACTCAAGACTAATATTTCGAAGAAACAAAAAGTAGACTTGTACAACCAGATTGCCGATGAATATAGCTATGCTGATTCTGCCAAAGTAGCTCACTACACCACTAAAGCCATGGCACTGGCACACAAAATAGCCTACTGGCCTGGAATATCTGATGCGTGGTATAACCTGGGCTGGATCACAATGGTCAATGGCCATTATACTGCTGCACTTAGGTTATATCAAAAAGGCTTGGATGCTGCAGTCAAAACCGCCTACCAAAAAGGTCAGAGTAATGCCCGGAATGGAATGGGGGTAGTCTATGACTTTCAAGGCAACTACCCGCAGGCGTTGGCCATGTACCAACAAGCCCTTAAAATCAACCAAAAAACTGGCAACAAGCGCTCAATTGCCAAGAGCTACAGCAATATGGGGGTCATTTACCAACGTCAAGCCAATTATCCCAAGGCGCTAATGATGTTTCAGCAATCGCAGAAAACCTTTCAGGAAATTGGGGATCAGCGGAGTGTAGCAGGTAGTTATAACAATATGGGCATGGTCTATAGACGCCAGGGTAACTATCGTGAGGCACTGAAGGTGCACCAACAAGCACTTCTCCTCAGAAAACAAATTGGCGATAAAAGAGGAGTAATCATGAGCTATAATAATTTAGGGGCTATTTATGAAAGCCAAGGTGATTATTCTCAGGCGCTGACTATGTATCAACGATCACTCCGACTCCAAAAACAAACTGGAGATAAAAAAGCCATGACGCACAGCTACAACAATATAGGTAACCTTTATAAAAACTGGGGAAACTATCCAAAAGCACTCAAAATGCACCAGCAGTCGCTCAAAATTAAGGAACAAATTGGGGATAAAAAAGGGATAGCTGATAGCTATAGTAATATAGGAATGATTCACGAATACCAAAGTGACTACCCTCCAGCGCTGAAAATGTATCAGCAAGCGCTGCTCCTTAGAAAACAAATTGGGGATAAAAGAGGACAAGCAATCAATTACAATAATATAGGCCAAATTTATTATTACCAAGGTAGCTACCCTCAGGCACGAGCAATGCATCAACAAGCACTTAGGATAATGAAACAAATTGGCGACAAAAGTGGAGTAGCTCAGAGTTATCTCAGTTTAGGTGAATTGTACCTCGCCCAAAAAAATCTGGATAGTGCACAAGTTTATTTTAAACAAGCACTTACTCTACGACAACAAATAGGAGAAAAAGATATGGAGGCAAGTACCTGGGTAAGCTTAGGCAAGGCTTATTACGGGCAAAACAACTATGCTCAAGCACTTAGACATTTAGAAAAAGGTGTGCAAATGGCAAAAAGAATGAGTAACCCAGTTATTTTAAGAAATGGGGCAGAATATCTCACTAAAGTATATCAAACCACTGGAAAATACCAGCAAGCTCTGAACAGCCTTCTCCTCTTTAAGCAAATGGCTGACAGCCTTTACAATGCAACCAACACCAAAAAACTTACCCGACTGGAAGCCCAATTCCAATTTGATAAAGAAAAAGATTCCCTCAAAGTAATTGAAGCCAATAAACGACAACTGCTCAATGCCCAAATAAACATCCAAACGGCTAATAAAAGAGCCGCTTACCTAGGTTTGTGCCTCACAGTTGTGTTGTTATTGGTGCTGGGGGTGTTTTATCGCTTCAAGCAACAAAGCAACCGACGACTAGCCAATGCCAATCAGCTGCTCAAAACCCAAAAAGAAGACATACTTACTAAAAATGCCATTCTGAACGAAAACGAAGAAGAAATAAGACAAAAAGCTGAAATGATTACTGAGCAACGTGATGCACTTGCACTAACCAATGAATCGCTCATCATTAGTAATGAAACCATCCAACAGCAAAAAAACAAAATAGAACATGCCTTACATCAATTGAAGGAACTGGATAGTTTTAAAGAGCAAACGATCAATATGATTGCCCACGATCTCAAAAATCCCCTTCAGGCCATTATTACTCTTTCCGAGATAAGATTTAAACAATCGCAACAGGATCAGCAAATGATTCATCAAGCTGGGCAACGCATGCTCCATTTGATTCACAATATGCTCGATACTCAAAAACTCCAGGATGCCCAAATGCCCGTAGAAAAACAGCCTGTCTTACTCAGTGGAGTTGGTAGCCAAGCCATTAGTCAGGTTCAATGGTTGGCTAAGCTTAAGCAGATAGAGGTAGTACAACACTCTACGAGTGCAAGTCTGGCAGTGTTGGCTGATCCAACCCTACTGCAGCGAGTGCTAGTCAATTTAGTTCACAATGCCATTTCTTACACCAATGCTCAGGGTCAAATAAACCTCTTTTTCGATACTCTGCCTGATGCTCCCTCAGTTGTCCAAATAAAGGTAAGCGATACTGGAGTAGGCATTGCTGCTGATGAGTTGCCTTATATTTTTGATCCTTATCGCCATGGCAAACTCAGGAAATCATCTACTGGGCTGGGGCTCACTTTTTGCAAAATGGCCATAGAAGCTCAACAAGGAGAAATTGGGGTAGAAAGTATCTATGGAAAAGGAACCACTTTTTGGCTAACATTGCCTAAAGCCACTATCGTCTTGCCTACTACTATCGACAATAACTCTACCAACCTAATAATAGAATCCTTTACGCTTGAACAGCCAACCTTGTCAGTAGAGGAACAAACTATGTTACAACCTTACTTAAATCAGTTGAAGCAACACTCGGTATACCATACCACTCAAGTAACTAACATTTTGGAGCAGATGGATGTAGAACACTGTCCTCAATTACAGGCTTGGAAAGATACCCTCGAGCAAGTCGTATTTACCCTTGACCAGGCTCGTTACGAGGAATTGATTCAAGGGTAAGCTCCAAGTTAAAACTCACAGGGCAGCTCTTGCTTATACCTAAAGTTATCAATGAGAATATTACCTTGATAAGGTGTTTTTTTGGTATAGTATACTTCCAGAATAAGGTAAGGATAGTTGGCTTCTTTGGGTGAAAGTTCTATCAGATAACGTTGCCAGGTAGATTTAGCTACTGGGCCCGATTTCCACAACAATTCGGATTGCTGACAACTGGTAGCACCTCCCCAAATTCGGAGCTGAGTAACACCACCATAACTCCCCGCAAAGTTAGGGTCATTGGCCAAATCTATTGTGTATTGGTAGCATTTACCCATTAGTAAGGGAGCTTGTAATTTTTGCTGGCAAGCTTCCCAACTACCATAGCGAGTAACCATACTAAGATAAGTATTCCCATTAGATGGGGGTAAATCTACCAGCCAAACGCCCGGTTGCATATCGGGAGTACTACCCACTTTGCAGGGTAGCCAATGCACTGGTAAAGTAGCTACTCCAGGTCTTCCTTCAAAAGAAGGATTTTGAAGTTGCTGGGCCATCACTTTGAAATGATGACTCCATAAAATGAAAAGAAAGGTAAAAATGTATCTGGAAACCTGATGATGAATCATCTTGCGTGTTTTTATGTAAGATACAAAAAACTACAGCAAGTTTTCAAGTGAAGTAGTCTCTAGCACTTTGAGATTAGTTTTATCATGCCTAATCCATTTTTTTTGATCAAACTCCTGCAAAATTTTCAACAGATTTTTGAGCGATACGTTGGCCACTCCAGCAAAAGCATCAGGCGCAAAATGAATCGAGTTTTTCTTTACCTGAGCTGCGGTACGCCACACCTCCAGTAGCAAAGCAGCTACTCGTTGTCGGCCAGATTTGTAAATAATAGATAGACTTTTCTGCTCAGCCGATCCTATCTCCTGACAAAGAGCTTTCATAAGTAACAGCTTAAACTGAATATTCTGATTCATCAATTGAATTACCGCTGGTTTGGGTATAAAACATACCTGAGCATCGGTAAGCCCTCTAGCCGAATGTTGATAATTAGGAGAATTAATAGCATTGGCTCCCAGGATTTGCCCTGGTTTAATTACATTGATTACCTGCTTGGTATCTGCTGATTCTTTCAGTGTAATGAGTGAACCTGCCTCGACACAAAAAATACCCATGGCTAATTGACCTTGCTGAAACAAGTAATCGTTTGAACCAAGCGTCATTTTCTTGTGCAGTGCGTCAGTTACTACTCCACCTTCATTGGCCTTGGCCATATTAGAATACAGAGCGCAGCGCTGGCATTGGTTGGTGGAATTATTTTGTGCTTTATCCAATATGTTAGTCATTCGTAGAATAGTTGTGGTATTTCTAATTGATAGATACCTATCAGTAAATAAGTTATTGTAAATGTAGCCAAACCATACCCCTTATAAAATGATAATCATCATACCTGGGTATGATGATTACAAAAAATTCTCGAATATTCCTTATTTTACTAATCAAATATATTAGCGATTGACTCTAACAAGGCATAATTCAAAATAATGATTTTCTTTCCTTTAAGGTCAATAATTCCCTTTTTCTTAAACTCTGACAGTGATCTAATCAACGTTTCGGTAGCGGTTCCTACCAAATTTGCTAAATCTTCTCTGGATAGACTCACGTTAATCGTTTTCTCGTCTTTCTCCATTCCATAGAATTGCTTCAACATCAGAATAGTTTCGGCCACTCTTTCTTTCACTGTTTTTTGGGCCAAATCAGCAATTTTGCTTTCTGCCAGCTTAAGATCGTGGGTCAAGAACTCCATAACTCGGTTAGACAGATTACTACTTTCCTGCAAGGTGTTCATAAACAAAGCCTTGGGCACAAAACATACTCGTGTATCTTCTAAAACTGCCGCTGACACTTCGTATTTTTCGCCTGAAACTAACGAACGGTATCCTAAAGCTTCGCCAGCTCCTGCCAAACGTAATATATGATCTTTACCTGACTCTGAGGTCTTGAAAACTTTTACTTTGCCACTATAAATTGCAAACAGGCCAAGTGGATAATTCCCTTCGTGAAAAATCATATCTCCTTTGCGATATAAGTTGCAACTTTTTTGCATCGAAATATCAGAAAGACGATCTCTTTCAAGGTTGGCAAAAATCCCTTTATGACGCATCCTACAAGTCTCACATGAGGGGTTTTTGGGGTTGTTATTCATTTTAAGCGTATGATTATTAGTCTTGTTTATCTTTTTTGAAGAAATCTTAAACAATTTCTTATTTTAATGAGTTACCAATATTGGTGAAACTGCATCTCATTTAAAATAAGGGAAACTACTCATATCTACAATTTTTTTCGCTGTTCTTTTTTATCTATCTACCTCTCCCAAAACAAAGTCCAAAGATCCCACAATGGCAATCAAATCGGCAATCATAGCTCCTCGTGACACTTCTGATAGTATAGATAAATTTACAAAGCAACAAGAGCGCGCTTTACAGCGAAATGGAATATCACTCCGGCCATCGGCTCGAAAGTAAAAACCTAGTTCTCCTTTGGGGTTTTCGGCCCTTACATAAAAATCCTGAGCTTTAGGACGTATTTTTTTAGGTACGATGGCTTGAGGGTCAAATTCACGGGTTCGCTTAAGATCAGTAGTCAGACGAGTGAGACATTGCTCAATAATCTTGGCCGATTCGTAACATTCTTGTAGCCTTACCCAAGTACGATCCCAGCAATCACCTTGCACACCCATTTCACCAGTACCTACCGGAATTTCAAAATCCAGTTCCGGATATACCGAATAACCATCAATTCTCCGTAAGTCATATTTAAGGCCAGAGGCCCTCAACATAGGCCCTGATATGCCGTAATTAATTGCCAAATCTAATGGGATAGCTCCTACTTTAGCAGTACGTTGCACAAAAATTTTATTCTCTACCAAAATTTGTTGAGTCTCCAAAATTTTGGGTTTAACATATTGAATAAACTCAGCACAGCGTTCTTCAAAACCTACGGGCAAATCATAAAATAATCCTCCTACCCAAATGTAGTTATACAACATACGAGCTCCCGTAAGCCACTCCATCAACCTCAAGATGTGTTCGCGATCTCGCATCATCCACAAAAACACTGTAGCCGCACCAATATCTACCCCATACGTACCCAACGCCACAAAATGAGAAGCCAACCGATTCAGTTCGGCTACCAAAACCCGAATATATTCCACTCTTGGAGGAATCTTATCACTAATTCCCAGCATTTTTTCCACGCCCATCGCATAGGCGTGTTCAGAATTCATGGCAGCCACATAGTCCATTCGATCCACATAAGGAATGATCTGATTATATGGAAGCGATTCAGCGTGTTTCTCAAAGCAACGATGCAAATACCCCAAATGAGGCACTACATCTACTACATACTCTCCATTGGTGACTACTTCTAAGCGTAATACCCCATGGGTAGAAGGGTGCTGAGGTCCCAGATTTAATAGCATTTCCTCTGACTTAAGGTCTGCGGGTGTGTATTTATTGGGTTCTGATTGCTGCAGGTTGTTTTCTTTAAAAACATACTGCACCTCTTGGGCATTTTGGCGTGAATCGGGGTTGGGAGTGTTAATTTTGTTCATATTGAATGGCAAAGTAAAAAAAGGTAAGATTCTCTTATTGAAATTGGCTCACTGCCTATACAAATTTTATAAACAACCTGCTATTTGGCAAATTTTAAACAGGTTATAGAATATTTTTCAAGTTAAAAAAGCAGGATTTTGCCAATATATTGGATGTAGTATTAAGATATTTAGAATTGCACTTTATTATACATTTTGCTTTTAAAGGTTTGATACTACATATTTACCCTGTCAAACCAAAACCTGAATTTGACTATGTCATTTTTCAATTTTTATTTTCGGGAGGGTATTCACCACATTCTTACCCTTGAAGCGAGCGATCACATTATGTTTGTGGTGGCATTGATGGCCATTTACCAGCTCAAAGACTGGCGCCGGGTATTGGTATTAATTACCGCCTTTACCATTGGACACTCCCTCACACTGGCCTTATCAGGTCTTGGTGTTGTGTCTTTCAAAACCAATATAGTTGAATTGCTGGTAGCTGTTTCTGTATTCCTAACAGGAGCAGTTAATTTAGGGCAAAAATTACCTATGGCGGAGCGTTTGAGCCGTATAGCTCGTCTAATGCGTTATGGAATTGCCTTTGTCTTTGGTCTCATTCACGGGTTGGCTTTCTCAGGTCGTTTACGGGGAATGTTCTCAGACAATGACTTTCTTTGGCCACTTCTTGGCTTTAATCTTGGACTTGAGATAGGTCAAATTGTAATAGTTTTATTAATTTTACTTCTAGCATTTTTATTTACCCGATTTCTTCAGAAAAAAGAACATGACTGGAATGTGCTGCTATCGGGTGCAGCGATGGGGATTTCTTTCTTTCTGATATTACAAAGAATACAGACAATTTAGTCTGACACAAACCTTGTTTTATTTTAATCAACCTTATTTCTCATGAAAAAAATTTTGTACATAGTATTACTAGGGTTGTTTTCGACTGCAGCAATTGCTCAGAACGATAAACCTTATGTAAGCTCAAAATTTGCCCAATTAGACCAAATGCTGCCAACTCCCAATAACTATCGTACTGGTTCGGGAGCCCCTGGCCACGAATATTGGCAACAAAAAGCCGATTACAAGATCAAAGTAGCTTTGGACGAAGTAAAGAATACACTTACTGGTTCCGAAACTATTACCTACTATAACTACTCTCCTGACAAGTTAGAATATTTGTGGGTACAGCTTGACCAAAACCGTTATAAGAAAGGTTCTCAAGCCTACAATATGCAAAATACCCGATTGGGTAAAGGCCCTACTTTTGGAATGCTTCAGCTAGTAGTAGCGGAGGTTTCTGAATGGGGATGCAAAATCAAGAACGTAAAAGACAAGAGTGGTAGAGCTATGAAGTATACCATCAATGGTACAATGATGCGTATTGACCTACCTCAACCCCTCAAAGCTAAAGGTGGTAGCGTAACTTTCTCTATCGATTGGGAAAATAAAATTTTAGATGCCAATAAGGCTGGTTCTAGAGGTGGTTATGAGTACTTCCCCAAAGATGGTAATTACTTATATGAAATCGCTCAGTGGTTTCCTCGTATGTGTGTGTATGATGACGTAAACGGATGGCAAAACAAGCAATTCTTAGGAAGCGGGGAGTTTGCCCTTACTTTTGGTGATTATGAAGTAGCTATTACCGCTCCTGCCGATCACATAGTAGGTGCAACAGGTGAGCTACAAAACGCTAGCAAAGTGTTGAGTTCTACTCAAATGAAGCGTTTAAAGCAAGCCGAAAAATCAAACAATCCAGTATTGATTGTAACCCAACAAGAAGCTGAAACAGCTGAAAAAAGCAAGTCTAAAAAGAATAAAACCTGGGTATTCAAGGCCAAAAACGTACGTGATTTTGCCTGGGCAAGCTCTCGTAAGTTTATTTGGGATGCCATGCGCGTAAAAGTAGGTAACAACAATGTATGGGCAATGTCTTATTATCCAAAAGAAGGAAATCCACTTTGGGGCAAATATTCTACACAAGTAGTAGCACATACCTTAAGAACTTACTCTAAATATACTTTTGACTACCCTTATCCAGTGGCTATTTCGGTACACGGGCCTATTTTTGGTATGGAGTACCCTATGATTTGTTTCAATGGTGGTCGTCCTAAAGCAGATGGTACAGTACCTGCTGGTACTCGTAGAGCAATGATCTCAGTGATTATTCACGAAGTAGGACACAACTATTTCCCAATGATTGTAAACTCTGACGAACGTCAGTGGACATGGATGGATGAAGGTCTAAACTCATTTATGCAATACCTTTCTGAAACAGAAATTCCTCAACAAACCTGGGCAAAAGCCGACTACCCTAACGGTACTTATCCTCACCGTAGAGGGCCTGCCAAAAACATTGTAAGCTATATGAGAACTGACCCTACGAAGATTGTTCCTATTATGAGCAACTCAGAGTCTATCCCTCAGTTTGGAAACAATGCTTATGGAAAGCCTGCTACTGCCTTGAACATTTTGCGAGAAACTGTAATGGGTAAAGAACTATTTGACCACGCCTTTAAAACATATTCACAACGTTGGTATTTCAAACACCCTAAACCTGCTGATTTCTTCCGTACAATGGAAGATGCCTCTGGAGTAGATTTAGATTGGTTCTGGAGAGGTTGGTTCTATTCTACTCTTCCCGTAGATATGAGCATCGAGGATGTACAAGCCCTTACTTTTACCAAACCAGATCAAAAACTGGAAGCTTCTAAAGATGGTATTAAGCACGAAGCGTTCAATAACAAACAATTTGCAGGAATCAAAGAACGATTAAGCAAAGGGTACGGTTTGAACATGTCTGATGCAGAAATGGCAATGCTAAAGCCAGGTAAATATTTCTACTCAGTAAAATGCAAGAATGTAGGTGGTACTATTATGCCTTTGATCATTCAGGCCAATTTTGTAGATGGTAGCAGCCAGATTGTACGTGTTCCTGCTGAGATTTTCCGCAAGAGCCCTAACCAAGTGTACAAAGGATTAATCTTCGACAAACAAGTTAAGTCGTTCCAGTTAGACCCAATGTTGGAAACTGCAGATATCAACACTAAAAACAATGCTTTCCCTCGTGCTGGTGCTGGCTCTAAATTCAAAAAATTCAAGAAGGAAAAGAAAGAAAGTAAAGCAGGTTCTCAGTAATCGTTTACTTAAGAATTAAACATAGAAGTCGTCTCGACTTTTTGGATGTTGTTAAAAATAGCTGCTTTTGTTCGATAACGAAGAGATTTTTTTGAGTCATAGCAGCGCTACGGGGATAAAAAATCTCAAAGTTAGGGGGCAAAATGAGCTGTTTGTAGTTCATTATTAAAAGTCGAGATGACTTCATATATTTAATTAGCAGTTAGGTTTTAAATCTAACTGCTTTTTTTGTTCTTAGAGCTTGTTTAAAGTAGATTTTTTGATGAGTTTTCTGATTAGATGCATCAAATTTTGAGGTAATAGCAGTGCTATTGCGGATAAATTTGACAATATATAATCTGAAAAGACACGAAAAAGAACTAATCAATGAACCGAGCTTTAGCGAGCTCTGCCTTTTCGGCTAATTTTAAACAAGCTCTTAATTTAAAAGCTTTGAATAAATTTTCAGAGGTAGGCTTGCCTCATTAAAAAAAAGCTTTGTATATTTGCATCCGCTTAAAAAGCTCGGGATATGGCGCAGTCCGGTAGCGTACTTGCATGGGGTGCAAGGGGCCGCAGGTTCAAATCCTGCTATCCCGACTCAAAACAACAAAACCCTCTCATAATAATATTATGAGAGGGTTTTTATTTTTATAATAAAATCAATATACTTAATCTACTGGCACACTCACTGGTACTTTGTTCAAAGCATCGATATACGCATTTACCGAAGCCAGCACCAAATCGCTATGAGCAGCAAAACCATAATAGACTCTTTCGCCTTGGGTAACCTGTACGTGTACTTTACCCACCTCATCACTGGTGCTTGTCAAGGTTTGAATTAAAATTTCTTTTAATTCAATACGTTGGTCTACAATGGTGTGCAAAGCATTGATAGCTGCATCTATTGGCCCATTTCCTACCGCAAAACCTTTTCTTAACTCTCCTTGGTATTTTACCTGAATAGAAGCATTGGGCATTTTTAAAGTACTGGTTTCCACTTGCAAGTAATCTAGCTCTACCTGATGGTCTACCAAAGAGGTATCGCCAGCCAAAATCAACAAATCTTCGTCTCGAATCTCCTTTTTTTCATCGGCCATTACCAAAAACTCCTGATAAACCTTATCCAATGCTTCTCCCTCATACTTATGCCCCAACAACTCCAATCGGTGTTTCAAGGCAGCTCTTCCACTTCGAGCCGTCAATACAATAGACGAACTAGCTACTCCTACATCTTGTGGGTCAATAATTTCGTAGTTTTCACGGCTTTTCAATACCCCATCCTGATGAATTCCCGAAGAGTGGGCAAAAGCATTACGTCCTACAATAGCCTTGTTGGGCTGCACAGGCATACGCATCAAGCGAGATACTAAGCCACTGGTAGCATTGAGTTGTTGGGTTTGAATGTTGGTCTCGAGTGCTAAATCATGATGGGTTTTCATAATCATTACCACTTCTTCCAAAGAGGTATTTCCAGCACGCTCCCCTACTCCATTGATGGTACATTCAATTTGGCGGGCTCCTTGAATAATTCCTGAAATAGAGTTGGCAGTAGCCATCCCTAAATCATTATGACAATGTACCGAAATAATGGCTTGGTCTATATTAGGCACATGATCTACTAAGTATTTGATTTTAGCACCATACTCTTCGGGCAAACAATATCCGGTAGTATCTGGAATGTTTACCACGGTAGCTCCTGCGGCAATGGCTCCCTCTAACAAACGGGCCAAAAACTCAAGGTCGGCTCTTCCTGCATCTTCGGCATAAAACTCTACATCATCTACAAAGTTGCGAGCAAATTTTACGGCCTCTACCCCACGCTGCAAAATATCTTCTCGGGTACTACGAAACTTGTGTTTGATATGATAATCGGAAGCACCAATTCCAGTATGGATTCGCTTGCGTTTAGCAAATTTTAGAGACTCAGCAGCCACCTCAATGTCTTTTTTGTTGGCTCGGCTCAAGGCACAAATCACTGGATCACTCACTGCCTTGGAAATTTCAATTACTGATTGAAAATCTCCTGGGCTTGAGATCGGAAAGCCAGCCTCGATAATATCTACCCCAAGTATTTCTAAAGCTTTGGCTACTTTAATTTTCTCCTCTGTTTTTAACTGACAGCCAGGGACTTGCTCGCCGTCTCTCAAGGTAGTATCGAATATATAAACTCTATTTGATTTAGACATGATTTCTTTAGTTTTGAAATTAATCAGTTGTGTTACTTGAATTAAAAGATTACTGAGGTTACTAGTGCTCTGTCAAGACTAAAATTTAGGGTTTTCAGGGTAAATAGCTTTGTATTTCAGCGTTGCAAAAAACTTGCGTAGCTATGGCTATGCGCATTTTTCGAGCCTTGAACTACTTTGCTATTTTCTCCAGATACGCCCTAATTACAGCCCTTGACAAAGCACTAGCTTTTTAAAGTCAACTTAGCCTTTAAAGCTTGCTGTACTTGCTCACTCATTTGCTGAGTATTTAGCAATTTATCTTCAGGTAAACCTTCTCCAGCAATATCAATAGTTCGATATCCACTGCGTAATACTTCGTCTATGGCTTGTTCTATTTGTTGCGCTTCTTCTTTTAGGCCAAAGGACAAATCCAACATCAAAGCCACTGATAAAATAGCAGCCAATGGATTGGCTATTCCTTTGCCTGCAATATCAGGAGCTGACCCATGAATGGGCTCATATACACTGGTTTGAGTTCCAGTAGAAGCCGATGCTAACATCCCCATAGAACCCGCTATTTGAGAGGCTTCATCAGTCAGAATATCTCCAAACATATTTCCAGTAAGTACCACATCAAACTGACGAGGATCACGAATCAATTGCATAGAAGCATTGTCTACAAACATGTGAGTAAGACTTACTTCTGGATATTCCTTGGCCACTTCGTTGACGGTTTCTCTCCACAAGCGAGAAGATTCCAACACATTGGCCTTGTCTACCGAGCAGACCATTTTGCGGCGAGTCATTGCTGCTTTGAAAGCTTTGTGGGCAATTCTTCGTACTTCATCTTTAGTATATCTTAGTGTATCAATGGCTTCTTCACCATTAGCAGACCGTTCGCGAGGGCTCCCAAAATAAATCCCACTGGTAAGCTCTCGGAAGAACAAAATATCCACTCCTTGTAATATTTCGGGCTTTAGGCTAGAGCTATCCAGCAAATCATCAAATAATTTGATAGGGCGAATGTTGGCAAATAACTCTAACGACTTACGAAGTTTGAGCAAGCCTTGCTCGGGACGTACTTTAGCTCCAGGATTGTTATCATACATAGGATGGCCCACTGCTCCCAGCAAAATAGCATCTGCCTGGCTACATTTCTCGAGTGTCTCAGCAGGCAAGGGATCTCCAGTAGCTTCTATGGCCACATGTCCCATCAGGGCTTGGTCAAACTCAAACTGGTGACCATGTTGAGCACCTATTAGTTTTAAAACATCCTGAGCACAACGAGTGACTTCTTGGCCTATACCATCTCCTGCAATTACTACAATCTTTTTCTGCATCATGGGTCTAAAAAGTTAAGTGGGTTTGTTCAAAGTTTTCTACTTCGTCGTGCAAGCTCAACAGGTAATCCAAATCATTATAGCCTTGTTGCAAGCACATCTTTTTATAAGGGTTAATTTCAAAAGATTCGGTCAACAATTCGTTATTTGTCGTATTAGTTACTGTCACAGTTTGCGCTTCCAAATCTATTTTAAAAGGTGTAGCAGGGTTTTGAGCAATAAACGTAAAGCTCTTGGCTAAAAACTCGTCAGAAACCTGCACTGGTAATACGCCATTATTCAAGGCATTGCCTTTGAAGATATCCGCAAAAAAGCTGGAAATCACGACTTTGAAACCATAATCCTTCAAAGCCCAGGCAGCATGTTCACGGCTAGACCCACAACCGAAGTTCTTCGCAGCTATTAGCACTTCGCCTTGGCTTTGTAGGGCATTTAAAATAAAATCGGGTTTAGGATTGCCCGCCTGGTCATAGCGCCAGTCATAAAATAGCTTTTCACCGAAGCCTTCACGACTAATAGCCTTTAGAAAACGGGCAGGTATAATTTGGTCAGTATCGATATTTTCGGTGGGGAAAGGTACCCCTGTAGTTTCAAGCAATCCGAATGATGTATTTGTCATAATCGTATCAATTTTGCAGGCGTTTATAAATAATCTCTTACATCTACCACTTTTCCATTGATAGCCGCTGCTGCCGCCATTAATGGGCTTGCCAAAAACGTACGTGCCCCAGGTCCCTGACGACCTTCAAAGTTTCGATTAGAGGTAGACACACAATACTTTCCAGCAGGTACTTTGTCTTCGTTCATCCCCAAACAAGCCGAACAACCAGGCTCTCTAAGGCGAAAACCTGCCTCAGAAAAAATAGCGTCCAGTTTTTCTTCCTGTGCCTGACGTAGTACCGCCTGCGATCCAGGCACAATCCATACTTCTACCTCTGAGGCCTTTTGTTTACCTTTTACAAAATCGGCCACCTGTCTTAAATCCTCAATGCGGGCATTGGTGCAGCTTCCAATAAACACATAGTCTATTTTTTTACCCAAAAGCGATTGCCCCGCATTCAGATCCATATAAGTAAGGGATTTTTGAAAAGAGGCTGATTCTTGTGCAGTGAACTGAGACAAAGTAGGTACTTGTTGGCTAATGCCCATTCCCATACCAGGATTGGTACCATAAGTAATCATGGGCTCTATATCGGCCGCATCAAACTCATACACTGTGTCAAATTGCGCAGCCTCATCAGAATACAAGGCTTGCCAATTTTCCAAGGCCTTATTCCACGCTTCTCCTGCTGGGGCAAACTGTCGGCCTTTGATGTAAGCAAAGGTAGTGTCGTCAGGAGCAATCATTCCCCCTCGAGCACCCATTTCTATACTCATGTTACAAACCGTCATGCGGCCTTCCATAGATAACCCCCGAATAGCACTGCCCGCATATTCTACAAAATGGCCAGTGCCACCATCAGTACCTAGTTTAGAAATGATGTATAAAATCACATCCTTGGCAGTTACCCCCTTTTTCAAATCTCCCTCTACCTTAATCAGCATGGTTTTGGGCTTGTATTGTAACAAAGTTTGGGTAGCCAATACTTGCTCTACCTGACTGGTACCAATGCCAAAAGCTACAGCGCCAAATGCTCCATGAGTAGAGGTGTGGCTGTCTCCGCACACAATGGTTTGTCCAGGTTGAGTAATTCCCAGTTCAGGCCCAATTACGTGCACAATGCCTTGTTTTTCGTGCCCTAAACCATACAACTCCACCCCAAACTCTGCACAGTTTTTCTCTAGCGTTTCTACTTGTTTGCGTGAAAGTTCTTCTTTGATAGGTAAATGCTGATCAACGGTAGGCACGTTATGATCAGCCGTGGCAATGGTTTGCTTTGGTCTAAAAACACCAATATTACGTTGTCGTAGTCCGGCAAATGCTTGCGGGCTGGTGACCTCGTGGATAAAATGGCGGTCGATATACAGAACCGCTGGGTAGTTGGGTTGTTGTTGCACTACATGGCGATCCCAAATCTTATCAAACAGGGTTTGAGATGGTTTCTGCTCCATATTTAACCATATTTATATTAAAAATGTAAATTCTTGGCTTCACACCTCCTCATTGCATCTTGACAATGCGCTTTCCATAAAGGCAAAAAAAAACACCTCTATGGGATGTAGAGGTGTTTTATAATGTCTTTGTTTATACAATTAGATATACGTGTATCACCCCTGCTACTGATGGTATAGAATCAGCAGCAGGCTAAGAATTGATAACAATATACTTAATCGCTTAGTCATAGTGCCAAGGTTGCTAAATTTCTTACCTGGCAAAAATTTTTTGGCGAATAGTTCTAAAAAAACTACACAAAGGATACAGTAAATACATCTTTCAAAGAAGGATTGGTATTATTTAGAGAATACCGAATGTTATTTTATAACATGCAATTATGCGCCAAAGCCAACAAAAGCCCATAAAGACTATGGATTTTCATTATGTTTACCATTCAATATTTGGGTAGTTCACACAAGTATCAGCTGATTTTATCTAAGTCTACCAGATTGTGCTGTACTGCATATACAATCATTTGTATAATATTATTGGCTCCAATTTTTTCTAAAATATTGCGGCGATGACCTTCCACGGTTCGCTTATGGATAAAAAGCTTCTCTCCTACTTGCTTGGCAGTAAGTCCTTCGGTCGTTAATTGAACGACCTCGAGCTCTCGATCAGTCAATCCAGCTTTGTTGCTAAAAGAAGGGGCGGTACGGGTTCTTTTCTTGAGGCCATCACGCATTACTTTAATGGTATGTCTGCTAAAATAATCACCCTCGGTCATAGTTTGCTCAATGGCCTCTAGTACTTCTTCTGGTTCGGCATCTTTCATCAGAAAACCATTGGCGCCCATTTCCATGGTATGCAAAATAAACTTGTCTTGGTTGTGCATCGTCAGAATGAGCACTTTCATCTTTGGGTAAGTAGCTCGTATATGTTTGAGGGTTTCTATACCGTTGAGCTTGGGCATTTCCAAATCCAGCAATACAATATCGGGGCGTTGAGTAGTCAGCTTTTGAATCAAATCCTGACCATCTTCGGCTTCCAAGATTACTTTGAGGCCTTTGTATTCGTGCAAAAGGGAAATCATCCCCTTGCGAAATAGCCTTTGGTCATCGGCAATTGCAATTTTTGTAACTTGCATGTTTTTCGAGGTTTTAGTGTGGATGTATTCTTATTCAATTTAAGTAGATTTCTATAGCTACATTACTGTATTGTTACAGGGTTTAATTTTGTTGAGATTGCTTCGCTCAGTTTGCGATGCCTTCCACAACAATTAAACAGTCATATAGCCATTAAACTAAATTCAAATGTATTTCAACTTGTAAGCCTTTTCCTTTTTCGGAATGAAAACTCATATGCCCATTCAAGACCTGTACTCTACTTTCTATGTTTTTCAGCCCCAATCCTTTTTTGGATGGTTGCTCTTTAAGTGGTTTAATCAACTGGTGCTCGCTAGTTCGGTGCTCAGTCATTTCAAAACCTATCCCATCGTCTTCATATAACAATTTCAGTTTTTGTTGGCCCACAAACAAATGTACCCGAATGTGTTGGGCCTGGGCATGTTTGAGGGTATTATTGATTAATTCCTGTACAATGCGAAATAGCGCCAGTTCTTTTTGAATGTCAAGACGGGGTTGATCTTGCCAATTATGCTCAAAGTTGATTTGGAAAGCATCAGCTCCATTGAGTTTATCCACAAAGTCTTGCAGGGCCTCTACCAAACCGAAACTTTCTAATAAAGGTGGTAATAAATTATGAGAAATTTGACGCACGCTCTGAATCGCATTGATGGCCAAATCTTTGGCGTGCTGGGTTTGTTCTACTGGAAACTCTTCTTTCTTTATCTTCAGCTGAATTTGATTGATGTATAACTTAATGGCTGATAGGTTGGAGCCTACATCATCGTGCAAATCTTTAGCAATTTGCTTACGTACTTTTTCCTGGGTTTGGATGTTAGCCTCTAGCAATTCCCGCTGATAACTAGCTTCCAGAGCTTTATTTTCTTTGTGTTGTTTGAGCAAGCGACGTTGGTAAAATACAAAGAAGAGAATGGCGGCAATAGTGGGTAACAAAACTCCTAAGGTACCAATAAGAAACATCGTATATACCTCTAACTCCGTGAATTTCGCCATAGTGCTATTGAGTAAAAAATGTGGAGGAGGGTGTTGGTCACGCTATGCACTGCCCAAGTTGTGTCTCTAAGCTTACGTGAAGAAGCTATTAAAAAATTATTGAATATGTCCAGTGTAAATTTACTTGAGAAGTAAATCAATATTCCAATATTAAACCAAAAAAAGGCTTCTTTCTCTAAATTTTCTACCCTAAGCTCCTTCAAGAGCTTATAGAAAGATAAAAAAGCAAAACACATTAAAAACAAATCTTCAAGAAGTTGAGCATAGTTATTGAATTTGGCAAGGTAACGAAAGCTTTTCCAAAAAGAATGAAATGAATCAAATGGTTTCATCACAATCAATGTATTGGAAAGAGAAAAAACAACAAAGATTACTATTAATACCAAAAAGAAATTATGTGATACAAAGTCATTAAGCTCTATTTTGAAAAACCAGGTCAAAAAACAAAATTCTACTAATATCAAAATGTGAAAAAGAAATAAATTATAATTATTTGGAGATTCCCCACCATAGGATCGTATTAAAATTGCAATCGCTTGAATAAAAGTTGCAAAATAAAGGAATATAGATAATACCTTGTATGATTTATCTAGTTTTGAAAATAACATGATACTCAACAGACAAGGAATTAAAATTGATAAAGACGAAGAACGGTGAAGTAAAAACTTTAAAGCATCAATCGACATATTTTTTAGTAGCTTAAATCAGATAATGTTTCAGTGTTTGTGTAAACTCAATTTTAGAGTAGTGATTATCAAATACTTGATCGAATAAATCACCTAAAATGAAACGTTATCCTAAATTCAAAAAAGAATAATACACTTAACCTAATAAACATAAATAGTTAAGTGTACTATTTAGGCAATACTTTGCATTTACTATAACTTAAATATTAAGTCCTATAGACAATATTTTATTCCTCCTTTGGGTCTATATTTAACTCACCATCATCATCACAGAGTGTAGGACACGGCTCAGCAAACTCAAACATTTCAGGTCCACCTGAAGCACTTGCAGGGTGGTTTGAAGAATTACGGTAACGTCCGCCTGTCACTATATCTTTATTCTCTTTATCTGCTACTAGCATTATTAATGTTGATGGTTTTCCTTCTAGTTCTTCATTCTTAGCCAAATAAAATTTAAAAAACTTTATTTTATTCAAATCATTTCTCCAAGATCTTAATAACCTAGTTATTGTATCTATTTCAAAGGTCCAAGCTTTAATAGCTCCACCAGTAGCATTTCTTGGTACAGGTTTGCGATTATTTTGAATATCATCCAAAATTGCCTCTCTTTGTCTTCTTGTCCAAAGCTCTGATTGAATCAAAGTAACAGGATGAGATACAGGTTCTTTGCCTTTAAAAAACTCAAAATCAATTCTATCATCAATCATAAAAGAAACTTCATGTTCTGATATTATTGCTTCTCTATTTCTAGCTAAAAAACTAAGATCATCACAATTATCTTTTGTGTTATTATCATCACAAATCTTATCAGCCTTAAAAATTAGTCCATCCAAATAATCATCTTCTTTAAAAACATCATTTTCTGTACTTACTTTAACACCTACTGCAATAAGACTCGTACTGACTCCATCATCGATTAGATACAACCTTAGATATCTAATCAATCCACTTTGTTCTCCAATTTTTTGCAAATCTTCCTTTTTAAAACTCCAGGATTTTACTTTATGTTTTAATCTAAAATTTGGTTTACTCTTTACTATACCATCTTCCCACCTCCATCTTCTAGTCCATAATTTAGCCTTTTCTTTATCTTTAATTTCAGTCATAATTTTAAGGATTTAAATAAAACAATAGATTAAAGAATTCCCTTTGAAGGTAGGATTTTTTTGAGAGTAATCAAACGAACACCTTATTAAATTTTGGTTAACTAATTACCAAAACTAACTGTATATCAAACACTTATCAAACACAATTCCACAAATTGGCGCTTCTCAAAAAACGCATTTGTGCCTGTCATAACAGGTACATATACCTACTAAGTGTTCCCTCAAATCACAAGTCATATTTCTTTAGCACACAGGCATATATACCTATCTATTAAGCACATATACTACTTTTCGTAATTAGGCACTTTTGCTCTAACATTTCCGCCTACAATAACAGAACTTTGTCCCAGCAGATTTACCTTTCATTTAAAACACATACACAATGAAAAAAGTAAAATTCTATTTTAAGTTAACCTCAAAAGGAAGCTTAAATAACGTATTCTTTTACCCAGAAAAAGAGGATACTAAGATCAGGTTAAAAGTCGACTCAGAAGGAAAGAAGTGGGAAAGTACAGAGTTTGAACTACTCGTTGAAGATCCTTTTGACTATTCTTTGACAGTTTTTGGAGTAAGTGGGACCAAATGGGAAGCAGAACTAAAACTAGTTAATAAAGAAGGCAGACACAGTTTCATAAAATGGGAGGGTGTTACAGGCGATACCAGAAGAAATATTTCTAAAAGAACCAAACCAGTAAAGAACATTCCTAAAGACCTTACTTCATGAAAAAATTAACTTTAACAACTTTAATATTAGCACTAATATTTCAATGCTCTTATGCACAATTTAGCAGTATTCAAGATGGCGACGGCGAAACATCATTTCAACTATTGAAAACAAATATTTTTGCATTTAACGTCACCAATTCTGCTATAGGTTTTTCTATCAAACCTAAGTCATACGATCCAGACAAGCAATTAAGATACTGGACTATAAATGCTTCTGCCAATTCAAAAAATGGCAGAGCAAATTTATTCAAATCAGGGGAATTCCAATTTAGCGGCAAATTAGGTGGTTTTTTAATTTTTGATCAATCAGATGCCAATACAGGTAATATTATGTACCACTTCGTAGGAGTCGAGGGACTTTACTCTAGGCATAATGTGTTTGACTCTACTAAATTATTTAGTGATCAAATTTTTATACAAACGAATCTAGGTTTTAGAATTAACTATGGCTGGAATTTCCAAAACGTTAAATTCAATAACCCAATACTTGGAAGTCTGTTAGGTGCTTTCACTTCTGGGATTTCTATATCAGGTGGTATCAAAGATAACACTGATATTATCAGCTCAGAGGAAGTAATTACAAGCGCTCGCACGTTTACCAACAACACAACCATTAGGACAATTTCCAGTACTGACAATGCATATGATATTAATCAAATAACTAAAAATGATTTATTCGCCCGTATCAACTTTGATTTCGCCAAGCATATCTTTAATAACAGAGTGTTGTTAAATCTTCATTTTACTTATGCTTTTGATCAAAATTTTCAACCAGTTGTCAATCCAGCATTTGGTATTTTTATTACAAAAGATGGTGCGCCGCTAGAGGCCGTAGTGGGTTTACAACTCCAAACACAAGACTGGGGAAACAATCGTGGTTCTAAAAAAAATCGCTGGGAAAGAACAGCAATTGTATTAACTGCTGGTTTCCCCTTTTAATAAACATCATTTACTCTCCCTAAAAAACACTTATAGATTGACTATAAGTGTTTTTTTATTCTCATAGTAACCAAGTAAATATACCTACGCTCTCCGTACATTTGCGGATTTTCGGATATCCGCACTTTTGCTCTAACATTTCCGCTTTCTATTGAGGAATTTTGCAACGCAGGTTCTAAAATTTTTATCTCTAAAATTCCTACAACAATGAAAGATTTTCAACACAGGCCCAAACCAGCCTCATCAGGTAACCGCGGCAATTCACAACAGGCATGCCCTCATTTATTCATTGACGATCGTTATCGTTTTTGGCTTATGTTTGCCGATCACTCTCGGCAGGAAGTAAAACTTACTCCTTTGTGCAAAACCCTGTATGTATTGTTTCTCACCAATGAGTTAGGCGTAAGCTTATACAACCTGGTAGACCATAAGAAAGAGCTACTGGATACTTATAAAAGGATCAGTCGTCGCCTCAACTTCCAACAAATGCAACAAAGCATTGAGCAATTGGTAGATCGTCGGGACAATTCCATGCACGAAAAACTAGCCCGCATCAAAGCTGCCTTTGAGGCATTAGTTCCTTGTCAATATACCAAGCTATTTCTGATTGATGGGGATCGTCGAGAAGAAAAGAAAATAAGTTTACCTCGTAACTATGTAACCTTTAATCAAGCCTAAATTGGCGCCTTAACAGGTGTGGTTTGGGCTAATCCAAAACCACACCTGTTTTTCCTCATCTGAACATTTTCCACCAATACGTTGTTCCATAAACACTTTTCTTAAATTTGAGAAATTATTTTTGATCATTAATCATTCATGACTGATATATGTGTTTACTAACATTTGCCTGGAAAACCCACCCTCAATATAAACTGATATTTGCGAGCAATCGCGACGAATTTTACAAGCGAAACACGGCTCCTGCCCAATATTGGGACAACAATCCCAATGTACTGGCTGGTAAAGACCTCGAAGCAGGTGGTACCTGGATGGGTATCAACAAAAATGGTCGTTTTACCGCCCTTACCAACTATCGCGATCTGGAAAACATCAAATCTCAAGCCCCTTCTCGTGGTATGCTCACCTTGGATTACCTACAAGGAACCGATACCCCCCAAGCCTACTTAGAAGGTATTTTCAACAACATAGATGCTTACAATGGCTTTAATCTATTGGCAGGCACCCCCGAAGAACTCTATTACTTATCTAATTATGAGCACAAAGTTCGTCAACTAGAGCCAGGTATTTATGGACTAAGCAATGCATTGCTCGATTCGGATTGGTTCAAAGTAAATCGCCTTAAAACCAAATTTACTGACATTATCAAACAAGCCGATTTTAGCACCCAAACCTTATTGGATACTATGCATGATACTACTAAGCCCAGTGACGACAAGGTACAGCAAACTGGCCTTCCTATGGATAGAGAGCGTATGTTATCCTCTATGTTTATCGAGAGTCCTACCTATGGTACTTGCTCTTCAGCCATAGTGCTTATGGATTATGACAATCAAGTAAGTTTTGTAGAACGCATATATAATACTGGTAACCCTGAAGTAAAAGAGCAAAGTTTTTCTTTCAAGGTAGGATAACCTACTCTATCAAGTCTTCGTTTTATACAATAAATTACTGCGCAAGCAGTTGTATACATTATAAAAAACAGGTGTTATAAAATTGAATAAGATGAAAGTAAATCATTACAAAAACTATCGCTGGCTTATGTTAGCCGTTGGCTTGTTTGCCATGAGCTTTTCGTTTGCTGTAAAAGATCGCACCAAACTATTATCTCGTCAGTGGATCATGACTGGAATGGAGGTAAATGGCAAAGCCATTTCTGATAAAATGATGGAGCGACAACAACGATCTGGCATTCTCACTATTTTGGAATTCAGAGCCAATGGTAACTACAATATCCGCATTAGTACCCCCAAAGGGCGCACTACCAAACGTAACAAATGGCGTTTTGAAGACAAACAAAAAAAACTGGTAATTATTACTAAAGAAGGTGGTAAGGAAGCTGAGCAAGCATTTGATATTTTAAAGATTACTTCCAAAAAACTGATCCTTTCGCTCAAAGATCGTCGCGAAACCCAAATCTTTATTTATAAGGCTTATAAGCCTAAAAAACGACGAAGATAAGTTTTACCTTAAAGATTTTTTCCAAGACTTTACTATTCACCCCTATTTTCATAAACATTACTTAGCCCTGTTATTTATGCAGGGCTTTTTTTATATTCAATTCCTACAAAGTTTTACATTCTATAAAAAAATAGTACAATCATGTAAGAATTATACAAAAATACCATAGAATGTTTTCAACAAAATAGTATGCACGCATAACAATTATTCAATATATTTGTTCTAGTGATAGGTAATAAGCATATCAGAAAAATATTCTCTCAAAAAAACATACCCAATTTAATATATGGAAGCTACTGCCAATAAAGAACTTGTTAAGGGTGGGGAATTTCTCATCAAAGAAACATCGGCCGATCAAATTTTTATTCCCGAAGATTTTACCGAAGAACAACGTATGATGGCCCAAACCTGTGAAGATTTTATTGAAAAAGAAATCGTTCCACGTTTGGAAGAAATAGATGCTGCTAAAGATCCAGCATTTATGAGTAGTATGCTTGACAAAGCAGGTGAGCTAGGTTTATTAGCTACTGGGGTACCTACCGAGTACGAAGGCTTTGGAATGGATTTCAACTCTTCTATGCTGGTAACTGACTATACTGGTCATGGACACTCATTTGTAGTAGCACTATCAGCACACACTGGTATAGGTACCCTGCCCATCCAATACTATGGCAACGAAGCCCAAAAAGCCAAGTATCTTCCCAAATTGGCTACTGGTGAATGGAAAGCTTGCTATTGCCTTACCGAACCCGACTCTGGATCGGATGCCAACTCTGGTAAAACTAAAGCAGTTTTGAGTGAAGATGGTAAACACTACATTATCAATGGACAAAAAATGTGGATCACCAATGGTGGTTTTGCAGATATCTTCATTGTATTTGCCAAGATAGATGACGATAAAAAATTAACTGCTTTTATTATAGAAAAAGACTTTGGAGGCATTACGATGAATGCTCCTGAAGCCAAAATGGGAATCAAAGGCTCTGATACACGTCAGGTATTCTTCAATGATTGCAAAGTTCCTGTAGAAAATATGCTTTCTACCCGTGAAAATGGCTTTAAAATCGCAGTAAATATCTTAAATATTGGTCGTATTAAATTATGTGCTTCTACCCACGGTGGTGCCCGCGAAGCCTTGAATCATTCTATCAAGTATGCCAACGAACGTAAGCAATTTGGTACCGCTATTGCCAACTTTGGAGCAATCAAGCATAAGCTAGGACAACAAGCAGTACGATTATATGCAACTGAGTCGGCTATGTATCGTGCTGGACAAAATATTGACGACAGCATTGCGGCAATGATCGTCAATGGTGTAGAGGAATCAGAAGCCAAATTGAAAAGTTTTGAACAATTTGCTATTGAGTGTGCCTTGTTAAAAGTTTTTGGTTCGGAAACGCTGGATTATGTCGTAGACGAAACTGTACAAGTATTTGGAGGAATGGGCTATTCAGCCGATGCTCCTGCTGATCGTTGTTACCGTGACTCTCGCATTAATCGTATTTTTGAAGGAACCAATGAGATCAACCGTATTTTATCAATTGGTACCATCATCAAGCGTAGTATGAAAGGGGAGCTTGACGTGATGAGTGCTGCAATGGAAGTACAAAAAGAATTAATGAGCGGAGCCCGCCCAGAGCTACCTGCTCAAGGTACTGATTTCGCCTATGAAAAAGCTTTAGTACAACATTACAAGAAGGCTTTACTAATCACGGCTGGTGCTGCGGTACAAGCATTAGGGACAGCATTCAATGATGAGCAGGAAGTAATGATTCATTTGGCAGATATGCTTATGAATATTTACGCTGCCGAATCAGCCTTACTAAGAACTGAAAAATTAGTAGCTCGTAAAGGAGCAGATGCTTGTCAAACTCAGCTTGATCTTATGCACGTATTCTTACACGATACTGCTGATAGCATCTTATTATCTGGTAAGCAAGCCATTAGTGCTTTTGCCGAAGGAGATATGTACAAAAACTTATTAGGTGCTTTGAAAGGCTTTACCCGCACCGAAGCTTATAATACCAAAGCTGCACGCCGTCGTGTTGCCGACACAATGATCAGCAAAGGTAAATACACTTTGGATTAACGACTTGTATTAATATTTTTTAGATATGTAAATTCAAACATTCAGTCAGTATGCTGACTGAATGTTTTTTTATGTATGACTATCATTTCTACTTATTGCATCCACTCAAAGAAGTGGTAATGCTCCCCATTCATTCCTAACGCTTCATATACTTTGGTAGCTTTTACGTTTGTCTTGTCTACATAAAGGCGAATGCCTTGTAAATCATCCGAATCATTTACCAGGTTTTGTAAATATTCATACATTAACTTAAAAAGCCCCTTAGAGCGAAATGCCGGAGCAATGTACAGGGACTGAATCCACAAAATAGAACCGTTTCGCCACTCTGACCACTCAAAGGTATTGAGCATACATCCTACAATTTCCTGCTCACATACTAATTTATAATATCGACCTTTTGTAGCATCTTTGAATAAAGCCTTAAGCCCTGCCAATACTGTAGCCCTATCAAGCTTATACTCTTCAGTTTCCCAAGCCATGGCACATTGCAAATCAGCCAGGGTTTCGGCATCTCCTATATTAGCTTCCACTAAATAAATGTTGTCCTTCAGTAAGGTTTCCATCTTCCAATAACGAATTTAGCTCTTTGATTGCCCCAGCAAAAATCTCTTCACAATCGCGAATCAACTCAGGTATTTGGTCCAGGTTTTCTTGCTTGTGGGCGTATTGTTCAATCAAAGTTACTTTATTTTCCAAAGATTTTAGCCCAAACGCTACCAAATTGACTTTAATTACCTGGGCTGCCTGTGCAAGCATTTTCCAATCTTTCAATGGCAATGCATTATTTGCTTCTTTTTTGAATTGTAAAAACTGATTTGCCAACACCTGTAGCAATTCCTGAAAAATAGCAGGATTATTACCAAAGGCATCTTTCAAAAAATCTAAATCAAATAATGTATGAGATCTTCTCTGGTAATTTTTATTCTGAGCGTTTGTTGATGCATCTAGGTTAGGTCTCTGGGTTTGATTGGGTAAATTTTGGAGTATTTTTTGGCTTATCTCTGAGGGAGTGAATGGTTTTGACAAATAATCGTTTATGCCTGCCTCAACATATTGCGTTTTTTCATCCTTTACATTCTTGGCTGTGAGCGCAATCACTGGAATACCACTAATGGGTGCAGGCAAAGCACGAATCTTTTGAGTAGCTTCTAATCCACCCATTGTAGGCATTTGGATGTCCATGATTACACAATCAAACAAAAGCTTACCATTTTCTAATATCTCAATGCCTTGTAGTCCATTATCTACTATAGTCACCTCACAGCCAAGCCGTTTCAATATTTCTTTAGTAAGTTCTTGGCTAAGTATATTATCTTCGCACAATAACACTTTCAGGCCCTTGAGTTCCTGTTGATTATTCACATTTGGTGAAGTAGATTTACCTACTTCAAAATCAAAATCACATATAAACTTAGCACTGTTTCCGTTTCTTTCAACAGAAAGTTTACCATTCAATAGTTCCATCATTCTTTTAATGATGTAAAAACTAAAACCTGCATCCCCAAGATGCTGTACAAAACTAATCACATTTGAATTGTCAGAGGCATTAAATATTTCGTATAAGCTATCCAAAGGAGAAGCATCACCTCCCATATTCCCCAGTTCAAAACGAACTTTTACTACCTTATTTTTATAACTTAAAAGGTACGTATACAATACAGCATTGTCATAGACAGAAAACCTAATGACCATATTCATCAAGTGTATAAGAATCTGCTCAATTCGAGAAGGATCACTCTTCAAAAAATCAGGTAGTTGCTCGTCTATGTTTATGGATATGTTGATTTGCTTATGGCGGCTATTTCGTTCCAAACGATTTTTAATACCTAAAACCAACGTTCGCAAAGGAAAATCTATTGTCTCTACTTGTAATAAATTAGATTCAATCTTCGCATAGTCTAGAATATCATTAATAATTACTAGTAAATTATCTGCGGCTTCATATATAGATTGGGTAAATTTATGTTGGGTTTCAGTCAACTCTGATTGCATAAGCAGACTGGAAAACCCCAAAATTGCGGACATAGGGGTTCGGAGTTCATGCCCTATATCTGTCAAAAAAAATTGCTTCAAAAAATCTTTTTCATCAAAGTCATCTAATTTCTGATTGTCTTCATTGTCCTGCATAGTCTTTATTCATTTTAAACTATAGGCTAGCGTAATATTCATTTAGATGCAAGGCTAATTGAAGCGTGAAAATCCAGGTATTCTAATTTCTATTAAAAAAAGCTAATGGCTTACCAAAGTCACAAATAAGTAGCCGTATAGGTAATTGATATTATTATAATTTAAATCATATTTTTACCATAACCCCACCCTAACTCTTTGATTAGCAACTAATATACTCTTTGTTTAGCTTCACAGTTTCAAAATTTTCCTCATTTCAAGAAAAATTATCTGATTAGTCAATACAACCAATTATCTTACTCCTAAAGTTCTTGGACTTAAAAAAATTTCAACGAATGAATTAAATAGTCAACATTTCTATTTGAAATTATCAAACATTTTTTTGGACTACAATAGGTATTTATGACTAAATCAGGACATTATTCAAAGATTGGCAACAAAGGGTGAGCTATCAAAAAAGTAGTGGTGAGGATAAACAGGCGACAAATAGTTTAGTCACATATAGATGATTATATAAACTACATAGACTCAACAACTGGTAGTTTTAATTTTGCAATAAAAGATTCATACATGGCTTCATTACAACTACTTAGTTCTATATAAGTTTTATTTTCTTCAGGAAAAGTATGTAAAGCAAAATGACTTTCTCCCAATAACCAAATAGCTGTATAACCTTGAGGCTCAAACAAATGCTCCATAAAATTCAAAACTGTAAAGCCACTCTCCTTTAGTATAGTATCAAAAGATGTTTTCAAGATTGTAGGTTGAACTTCCTCTACCCAAACACGATAATTGTAAATTGCTGCTTTCATAAGTAATTTTTTTCTTAGATAGAAGGCTAAATTACTTAAAAAAGTATATAATAAAAAACCCCTTTGTCTATCACAAAGGGGGCTAAAATATAAAGTTATCTCGCCTTCTACTATCACTTTTATACAATATTATTCATCTCGTAAAGATTCTATTGGATTTACATACGCTGCCCTTAATGATTGATAAACTACGGCAATACCAGCAACAATCAATGCAATAAGTCCTGCCCAGAGGAAACTTTGCCATCCAATGTTTATCCTGTAAGTAAAGTTCTGTAGCCAGTTACTCATCACATAATAAGCCACTGGAATAGAGATCAAAAAAGATAAACCAATAAGTTTGACGTACTCTTTCGACAACAATGCAAAAATTTGCAATACACTCGCCCCTAAAACTTTACGAACGCCAATTTCTTTGCTTCTTCTCTCTGCTGAAAAAGTAGCCAAACCAACCAAACCTAAAGCTGCAATAAACAAGGCCAAACCAGTAAATACCATTAATATATTTGAGGTTCGTTGCTCTGATTTGTACGTCTTCATATACAATTGATCCAAGAATTCGTATTCAAAAGGTAATGAAGGAGCCATCTTTTTCCAGGTTTGTTCTGCATAAGCCAAAACACCTGCCACATCCCTTGTTTGATTGATTTTGAATGTCAAGTAGCGATGATCAAAGGCAAACATCTTGGAGCCTAAATAAAAAAAAGCAAAGGGGGTTATGTTCTGATGTAAAGATGTAAAATGAAAATCTTTGAGCACCCCTATCACTTTAAAACTAACTCCTCCTGAACCTTCATAATATAGCTTTTTTCCTACAGCTTCCTTAGCCTGCCATCCTAACATTCTGGCGGCAGCTTCATTAATAATCACCGTGCTTGAATCAGTTGCAAATTTCTTGGAAAATACCCTACCCTCAACTACCTTCAATGATAACATATCCAAATAATCTGCATTTGCATTAATCATATTAAAAGGAATTTTGATAGCATCTTTTTTATCCTCACGCAAGTAATCCTGCATCCAGGCATTCGGAGGGGTTACATCAGAAAGTCCAGCTTTCGTAATATTAGTATGTTGGATCAACTTCTGTTGAAAAGTATTAGTTTGGTTGCCTAACCGTTCAACTTTTGGTATAATGACTAACTTCTTATGATCAAAACCTAACTTTTCATTTTGCCAAAATCTTAACTGCTTAAAAAATATCAGAGAAGCAACAATCAAAATACCCGATACGCTAAATTGCATCACCACCAATCCATTTCTCAACATTTTGCCCTTTTGACCTCTCCCCATTTTCCCCTTTAGAGCTTCTGTTGGTTTAAACCTCGTCAAGTAAAATGCAGGATAAAGCCCTGCCATAAATCCAATTATAAAAGGCAAGGAAACAATTAATAGAATAAATTGAGGCTTCAAAAACGTGATAAGGCTCAGCTCTTTATCTGCGATTTGATTAAAAAACTTAAGCCATATCTCAATGCTCCCTAATGCTAGAAGTGTTCCTAAAAAAGCAAACAAAAAAGCTTCACTTAAAAATTGTCCAACCAGAGCTCTGCGATAAGAACCTAAAACTTTTCTGATACCTACTTCCTTCGCTCGTTGAGTGGCTCTGGCTGTAGCCAGGTTCATAAAATTGATACAAGACAATAAAATAATAATAATACCTACCGCCAAAAACACATAATAATACCTAATATCACCCTGCGCACCCAAACGATTCATTGCCTCCGAAGAGTGTAGGTATACATTCCTCAAAGGCTGGGCATACAGATGCCATGGTTTATATTCACTAATAAAATCCTTATAGGTTTGTCCATAAAGTCGCTTTATAGCAGCTTCTGCATGATTTGCGGGCAGATGTTTTAGTTTTTCCTGAAGATTTTCCAGTGATGCCTGCTCCTTTAGTTTTACATAGGTCACAAAAGTAGTCCATATCCACACCCATTCTCTTTTCCTAACCTCTGGAAGAGATGACATAGAGATCAACATATCAAAGTCAATATGTGATTCCCCCAATTTATTGTCTACCACCCCTGTTACTATAAATGACTGCTCTTGCTTTCCTTTACTCAGTTTAATTGTTTTTCCTATCGCAGTTTGATCCCCAAAATATTTTCGAGCAGAAGTTTCACTCATCACTACTTGGTTAGGCTTATTCAATACTTCTTTAGGATTACCTTCTCGCAAGGGAAATGAAAACAGGTTAAAAAAATTAGAATCTACTGCCACAACCCTCCCTTCATCAAAAGCCTTGATCACATTATTCGCTTTATTCTCATAGGTACCAAGATAATCTCCATTAGGGTGAATCCTACAAGCCTGCTCTACCTCTGGCAAATCAGATATAATTTTAGCAACAGATGGGCCTAGAGCGTCTAAATGAGCACTGGCATCTTTACTCCAAATATTTGTTTGGGTTATTCTGTAAACCTTATCAGAGTCTTTATGAAAACTATCATAATTTGCCTCATCAAATAAATATAATATGATGATCAAAAAAGTGCTCAAACCCAATGCAAGTCCTAAAATGTTTAACACCGTATAAAATTTGTGTTTCCACATATTACGAAATGCAATCACTATATAATTTTTTAACATGGTATTTCAGGTTATATATTTTGATTTATTGAATCAATAGACAAAAATAAAACCCCCGATATAAAAACTTACTAATCAGATATTTACTAATCCAATAAATATATTTAACTGTACCAATCAGAACACTCCTGTTCGTTTTTGGTACAATTTTTTACTATAATAAATTACAAATATTTAACTTTTTTTATCGCTAAATACCTACTTCAACCAAAACATTTATTTTATGCAAAACGTTAAAACTATATTTTAAAAGGAAGTTGGTTAAAATTCTAAAATTCAAATTGGGTGAATAATTACCCAAAAAATAAGGCATTTTGATTAACCACAAATTTTCAACAATAACTATGTTCTTAAATCACCCCCAGCAAGACGTTCCTATCGCTGCGCATGATTCTGTAACGTTGTATCAAATTGGTCAAAATAATCTTGCTAATTTTTCGCAGTTCGTATTTGATATGTACGCTTATCATTACTTTAAAAAATATCAATGGTATCCTACAGTACATGATTTGTATAAGATGCAGCAAAGTGATCAAGAGCAATTCCAAAGCTCTGTTTATTTTGGCTATAGAAATGAACAAAACCAAATACTAGGAACTATCAAGGCTACTCGCAAGGAAGAAGGTGTAAAATTCCCAATTGAGTATGAGTTTGAGGTAAATCTTGATGAAATTATTCAGGAGAAGGGCTTAAAAGTAAAGGAAGTTTGGCATCTGGGCAGACTAGCGATCGATTCCAATACTTTACGAAGTCAGAAGTTACCAATTACTTCACGTCAAATGTTTAGATATTTGCTTATCCACTCTTTAGGCGTAATTAATCACCACCCTAACAATCTTATGATTGCTGAGTCTGACGTTCTCATCTATGAAATTTTCCATAGTTTAGGACTCAACATGCAAGTAGTAGGTAAGCTTAGACAATGCTTAGGTAGCCCTACATACCCTGTAATTATCACGGGAGAAGACATGCACAAATGGCTTTCACAAAATCCCCTGCCCAATTACCATAAGAGTTAATAAAAATACTACTTTAGCAACATCAAAGTTAGAGTATGTTTAAATTTTGTCTTCGAGTATAAAAATGATGAGTTTTTCGAGCTAGTGAAGCATATTTTTAAAGGATGGCAACATCCAATGGATGTTGAGTCAGCCTACAGCGATGCAAGCTATTGCTGCAAAAATTGCTAAAACTAGTACGGAAAAATCGCTTTTTTGACTCAGCTTATAACTTAGCCGAAGACGATCTCTGTTTCACCTTTGAAATCAGTTAGAAAAACTAATTTTTAAACATGCTCTTATACTCATAGTGCAAAGTATATACATTGCCACTATGAGTATCTTATTATTTTAATAGTGAATCAAAATAGTCATTCAAAGACTGATATGAATCAATCATTAATCAAAGAACTAGATAATATTAGAAGTCTCCCAGAGCAATACCACAAAAACGTACTATATGTCTCTCCCAAGCAACAGAATAACATTAGGGAGAAAACCATTCTTTTTGCAGGTGTAGGGCTTGGTAGCGTTATTGCCGAAGCAGTGCTTAGAATTGGTTTTGAGAAGTTTATTCTTATTGATGGAGATCAAGTAGAAAAATCTAACCTCAACCGCCAAAACTACATTTCAGACAATGTTGGCGTCAGTAAAGTCAATGCTGTAAAACAACGCCTCTTAAGCATCAATCCTAAAGCACAAATTGAGACCCATCAACTTTTTCTGACTCCCGAAAATATGGATGGATTTATTAAAAGGTGTGATATTGCCATTAATGCAATTGATTTTGACATCGCCTCGAACTCTCTTCTTTTTGACAAAATTTGTCAAAAAAATAAAGTACCAATCGTCCACCCCTTCAATTTTGGTTGGGCTGGCGCAGCCTACGTAATTACCCCCGAAAGCGATTTAATGCCAATTAAATCAAAAAAAAATACCCGGTATGAGCTTACCTTGATTAAAGATTTTATAAAGAAGTATAAGAAAAAGAAAGGTTTAAAGCTTGATTGGTTTGAGAAGTTTCTTGAAGATTATTCCAAATATTCTTCTATCATAAGCCCACCTCAGTTGGTTGTTGGCTCCCATTTGGCCTCTGCAATTGTAACAAATATTTTGTTTTCGCTCTCCAACGGAATTAAGGTAAAAACGTTTCCTAAATCGTACTTTTTATCTTCACGATAAATGTAAGATATAAGATATATTTGGTCAATACATTCAATTAATACCTAGTTTAGCAATTAAGATGTTTTTAGTACGTCACATTTTTTGAGTAGAAAAAGCGGCTTTAGATGTATGAGATGTATTTTTTGTACGTGAAGTGGAGGGAACGCGGTTTTTTTTGAAAACAGAATAGTACAAAAATAATAGTTTCCAGAAAAAAATTTAGTATGTAAGATATGATACAATTTAAACTTATTTAACGAAGGTTTTTAATTACCTTTGCAAATGAAATAACTACACAGCTGTAGTTTTACATTTATTTAATACGGTAAGGAAAAACAAAGGTTTCAAAAAGGTTATTTTTTTTTAGAAAAACTGATAATTTGAGTTTAAAATGTATTCACAAGAAAATTTAGTCGCCAAAAGTCACGCAAAGGAAAACGGCGTATTTATTGAACACATCGGGGGTTTAGAGTTATGGCAAGTAGGTCGTAAAGACATTGCCAAATATTCTGAATTTGTTTACAATGTTTATGTTGATAATTACAGCAAACGTGATGGCTGGGTACCCGAAGAAGGTGAGTTGCAGTATATGATTGATGAAGATAATAAGCAATTTGATCATTCTGTTTATTTCGCTTTCAGAACTCCAGATGGCCGATTTGTTGGGGGCTCAAAAGTAACCAACATAACCCAATCCTCTCTTGAATTCCCTATCCAAACTGAATTTGGTTACGATCTAAACCAATTTTTCTCCAACGAGAATGTTCCTGTAAATAATTTCTGGCATTTAGGTCGGGTTGCTATAGACAAGCATGTTCTCAAAGATGTAAATTCAGATGTAAAATCTAATTACATTATTAAGCGACTTCTTTTAGAATGCTCTCGTACAGTGTCTCAGATTAAAGACAATACCATCGTAGCAGAGGTAGATGCATTGGCTTACCGCATTTGTCGGGTTACAGGTTTAAATATGAGAAAAATGGGAGAAGGAAAGAACTACCTTGGTTCATTTACTTATCCTGCTTACATCTTGTATTCTGACATGAAACATTTTACTGGTATTAACGGCTTTGAGTAAAATGTCTGAAAATGACTTTTTAGCATACCATCAACTATACCCGTAATTGTACAAAGCAACATTCTAACACAAGAAAAGCTTATTGCTACATCTATTATTTAAAACATTCAAGGTAAGGTTAATTCATAAAATATATTACTATGAGGGTTTCACAAAATAATAAAGATGCTGGTCTTTATACCGAGCGTTTTTACAAAAAGGGAGAATTATTATTTGAATTGAGAGGTCCTATCAAAGCTCACGCTACTCCTACTTCTGTTCAAATTAGTCAGTTTAAACATATCGAAGACGCATATGCACAGTTTATTAATCATAACTGCTCCCCTTCTGCATATGTAGTAGGCCGTAAAGTTTTCGCAAAACATGACTTAAAATCTAGTGAAGAAGTCACTTTCGACAAGAATGAAATGGCTGATGAACTTCAAAATCCTTTTGTTTGTAACTGTTGTGGCAAACTTATTCAAGGTAAAAAGCATTTAGTTTTCAACTAGTCATTTTTTAGTTGATTCCTTAAAACAGGGGTTATTATATAACAATTAGATGTAGGTAGATATTGATTACTTACAATAAGCAAAGTTTTGTATAATAACCCTAACATTTCTCCCGCTCCTAAATTCATATTTCCCTCCTTTTTTTACAAAAAAATATAACTTAATAGTTATTTTCTTTGTATGTATAAAAGTGTAACTTTGAAACTTGAAGAACACTTTAATTATACGGCAAAACCATTTCATAATTTAATACATGAAAAATAATAGCTATATATATTATGGTACCAAGTGTAACACTGAAGAGCTTATAAACTTCATCAAACACACTTTGACTACCAATGAAATAGCCGAAAACAACAATAGGTTAAAAACCCCCATTTGTATTTGGGGTGAACACGGTATTGGAAAAACTCAAACTGTAGAAAATTTCGCCAAACAAAACGGTTACAAGTTTACTTACATAGCACCAGCACAATTTGAAGAAATGGGAGACTTGCTGGGTATGCCTGCCATTAACCAAAATGAGACTTCTGAAAAAGATAATTCAACGGTATTTATCCCACCTGATTGGGTGCCTCGCGAAGAAGGTCCTGGTATTTTGTTAATTGATGACGTAAACCGTGCTGATGACCGAATCTTACGAGGAATCATGCAGCTATTGCAAAATTATGAATTGGTAAGTTGGAAGTTACCTGCTAACTGGCACATTATCTTAACCGCAAACCCTGATGGTGGTGATTATTCTGTAACACCTATGGACTTTGCAATGCTTACTCGGATGATGCACATCACTCTTACTTTTGATGTAAAAAAATGGGCACTTTGGGCTGAGCAAAATGGGGTTGATCCACGTGGTATAAGCTTTGTACTCACATATCCAGAAGCAGTAACAGGTGAAAGAACCACTCCAAGAACATTGGTACAGTTTTTTGAGAATATTGCTCACATTAAAGATCTTAAGAAAGAATTAGGATTGGTAAAAATGTTAGCTGATGCTTGTTTAGACAGCAATACAGTAACTTCTTTTATGGCTTTCTTAAATAATGATTTATCTAAGCTTATCACTCCAGAAGAAATCATTAATACCAAGAGCTTTGAAAAAGAAGTTTATCAAAAAATTAAGGGATTAGTAGATCAAAAAACTAAACGTGTAGATATTCTATCGGTGATTTGTACTCGTTTAATTAACTACTTAACCATTACTGACTCCAAATTCAAGCCAGGGCAAATAGACAATATCAAGAAGTTTCTGAAAATGGATTTTCTCCCCAACGATATGCGCTTAATTGCAGCTCAGGATTTAGTAAGCTCAAGCAACCCTAGTCTTAAGTCAATTATGGCTGATCCAGAAATTGGTCAGTTGTTACTGAAGAAAATGTAGCTTAAGTTTTTATAAAATATTTTAGACCGAATGATATTAATCATTCGGTTTTTTTATGCTTCTACAAATGGTTCCAAAAGGCCAATAAATACCTTTCCATTAGCAGCCCATCTTGCTCCATGCCCGGAGGTTACTCTTACTTCATAAACTACCCCATGCTTATAATGCTCAAACACATTCCACCAGGTGTATTCGGTAAGTAATCTTTGAAGAATTAGTTGAGCAGATTTGTTTTTATAGGCATCATTTCCCTTCACATCTCCCCAAAAACTATTCTCCGATCGGTTGGCATGTTTACACCAAGCCCTTGCACCTACGCTCAAAGTATGCTTGTGACATTCGTTGAAAGAAACCAATAAATGATCTTTTAGTGGAGGTAATCCATTTTCATCATTAATACTGGCAGAGGTTTGGCGTTGCCCCATTACAAGTAAAATGTCCTTTAAGGGTATTTTCTTAAAAAGTAAATGAAAGTGAGCTTTACCTTCCTTATGATTAATCTTCCAAACTCTAAAAGCAGATAAGAACGGGGCAACTATATCTCGTAATACAGGGGTGCATTCTTCATCGTAAAAGGGAGGCCGTCTATCATCACCAAACTGATCAAGATATTCCATTTGTTGAGTCAACTGCAATATATATTCCTCTTGTCTTAATACAGGAGACAAATCCTTAGGCAAAGATGAAAGCATTTGAACCAAATTTTTCACTTTATCATCAAGAAACATGCAATAGTAAGGCTTAGTAAAAATCGTTGTACTAATTTTTTCTAAGTTAATTAGATTTTGGTAAAAATTTTGTAATCAATCATACATGATAAAATTCCCTTTTGAACTTTTCACAATATTTTCAAAAGAAAAACTACGCAATAAAGATACAGACCAAATAAATATTATAAGTAATGAAAAAAATAATATTATTCCTATTGTTTGCCCTATTGGTAAATCCAAGTATTTGGGCTCAAAACTGCGCAAAGATCGATAGCCTAAATCGAGTTTGGCGACTTGTAAAAGGAAAAGATGTTAAAGCAGAAATTAACACGTTAAATGCCCTTGTATATGAATATACAAAAGACCATCAGGGGAAAGCTTCCTTTTTATCTAAAAGAGCACTGGAAATGGCTCAAGACACCAAATATGAAAAAGGAATTGCAGATGCATTGATGAACAATGGTTTGATTGAGTATCAGGAACTGCATCATGCTGAAATAGCCATTTCAGATTATCAAAGAGCATTGAAAATCTACAAAAATTTAAATGATGAAAAAAGTGTAGTAAAAGCGTTGGAAGCCATTGCTGATTTTTATTATCGTTTAGCTGATGAAACGAGTTATAAGAATGCCCTGAATACTTATAAACAAGTGCTTGAACATAAGAAAAAAGCAAATGATATAAGAGGAATCACGGCAATTTCGGAGAAGTTAGGGGAGCTTTATAGTCATTTAGGACAGTATAAAAAAGGAGAAGAAATTTTGCAAAAAGCGATGGAACATGAAGACTTTCTGGGAGAAAACAGTAATACAGCTCGCTTGCTGTTAGGATTATATGCTCATATGGATCAATTACAAGCCAAAGCAAATGGAGAGTCTTCAAAAAGTAGTACTTCTATGTATATAATCATTGGCTTGAGTGCCCTTTCGCTTGTATTGCTTATCACAGTAATCGTAGTCATGAATCAAAAAAATAAAACACAACAGTTGGCTGAACTAGAAGAACATAGCACCGAAGCTGTCAGCTAATTAATTAAAAAAGTAATTACTTATAGTATTAAAAGAGCCGAGTTAATTGGCTCTTTTTTTATTTCCCATCTCCTCAATTCTGCAACTGCACACTCTGATATTTCTCGGTTCTCTTCTAATCTTTTGTGGTGTTATTTTTGTGCGTGGAAATAGTCCTGTACTAACTATGTTGTGTTGATTAGAAACCCTTACAAACGAATGAATAACTCACAAATAATCGCTAACGAAACTCAAAACCAGAAGGACTTATTAAAACTTAGCCAATATGAGGATTGGGCAAAACGAGCACAAGAAGTAGTGTTTAAAATGCATAGAGGCAATTTGCAAGACATGCTTCCTGATTCTTTTATATTCGAAGTTCCTCGCATGAATGCTTCTGGTGACTTTTATTATGTACAGGTCTTACCCCAAAATCGTATCCTGGTAGTTGTAGGTGATGCTCCTGGCTATGGGATCATGGGTGCTTTTTTACATTTAGTAGTAGATAGGCTTGTAACCGAATGCCTACATCAGGAAGAAATTCAAGAACCTAGCGCAGTTTTAAAATACCTAAACACTCAAATTAATAAGAACCTTAATGAAATTGTCCCATTAGAGGATAAGGCTCAGGTAAAGCTATCGGTATGTGTGGTAGATGCAATGGACGGACAGGTAACATTTGCTGGTGCGAAGCAACGCATGACTTACATTAAGAATGGGACAGTAAAAGAAGCCAAGAGTAGCATGTATGCAGTAGGTACTGCAATGCTTGAAGAAAAAGATATACCTACGCATGTAATCAATTTAGAAGAAGGTGTTACACAAATTTACCTATCTACTGATGGTTTTCAAGATCAATTTGGAGGTGGTGAAGGTAAACGATTTATGCGTAAGAGGTTATTAGATCTTTTCGAAAATATTCACTCCAAACCACAAGAGGAGCAAAAGAAACAGCTAGAAAAAGCCTTTAACGACTGGAAAGGTAAAGAAAATCAAGTAGATGATGTGCTTGTACTAGGTTTCAAACTTGATTAACTTTTCATCTTTTAATATTCCTTCCCTATTGGTCATATCCAATGGGGATTTTTTGTATACAGAAATATGTATTATTGAACATCGGTCCTCTTTTGATGTTTTTAATTATATATCATCCCTAACATAATTTATATGAGGCTACCTTACTTAATACTTCTGGTTATTCTTGTCAATGTTGGTTGTAGTCGCAAACCAATTCAAGTGATTAATCGTGCATCTGTACAAACCCAGCCTTTTAAACAAACGATCCCCTACTCTACTATAAAACGAGTGATGATTGTTAAAATGAAGCTGAAAAATAACCGCACTTATCGTTTTTTGTGGGATACCGGGGCTGCTGCAACTGTTATCAATAGAAAAGTAGCCAATGAACTAGGCCTAAAAGCAGTCTCTAGCATGAAGGTTGTTGATTCTCGCCAAAAATCTCGAAGACAGGGCATCGTCAACTTGGGGAAAGTAGAAATCGCAGGTGTAAAGTTTAAAAATATTGCAGCTTTCGTGATTGATTTTCCAGAAGAATCAGTTATTTCCTGTTATGCTGACGGGGGTATTATTGGTGCTAATATTATCTCACGATGCAATTGGACTATTGATTACGAAACTCAACAACTTACACTCACCAACTCCCCATTTAACCTTCATAAAAACACGAAAGCCATCCCTTTTAAAACCAATTTTTCAGGTAAAATGTACTTCCAGGCTCAATTAATGGGCAATACAATCAACAATGTTTTATTTGACTCTGGATCGAGTGGAGGTCTGGATTTGAATTTCAAGTTTGGATTAAAAACAGGCATTTTGAAGAAATTCCCAAGTAATAAATTAATAGATGGCACTACTCAAGGAATTTATGGTACTCGTATCGACACAACTTATTTATCAATGATTGATTCTCTTAAACTAGGAAGTCAGATGAAATCGGGGATTCCTGTGGAGTTTGGTAAACTCTCAGACACTAAAGTTGGTAATAGGGTATTGCAGAACTTCAAGGTTCATATTGATTTTGCCCACAAACACCTGCTTTTAGAACCCCGAAATGCTCCATTCGAATCACGACTTACCTTTGGTGTATTATTTAAACGTGCAACAAACGGCAAAGTCAGTATAGGGTCATTGTTTCAACCTTCATATGCAGCTCAAAAAGGATTAAAAGTTGGGGACGAAATTATTGCTATTGATGATCAACCTGTGAAAACGTTTTTTAAGGATAAATGTCATTTTTATGATTGGCAATTTAAGTTAGATCAGCTCAAGCAAATCAAGCTTACACTCACAAACAAGCAACAGGTTATACTCGAACAAAAACCACTTGCACTAAAGTTTTGGTGGAGCGCTAATGATTAGTAGCTATGACATGCTAAAATCCAACTTCTTTTTCCTACTTTTGCACCCTGAAATTTTTTCTGGTAATTATTCTCTACAGAAAAAGTCAGCCAAGGGATTTGATTAAAGTATATGAAAATATTTATGACTGGGGCTACTGGCTATATTGGCCGTTTATTAGCCCAAAAACTTGCCGAACAAGGCCACACCATTCACGCGCTTTGCCGTTCTACCTCTCAAACTCAGGATTTACAACATCCCAATATTCATTTTTTTGAAGGCGATTTGCTAAAGCCAGAAAGCTTAGATAAGGCCATGGCTTCTTGTGAACAAGCTTATCATTTAGCTGCTTTCGCTAAAGTATTTACAAAACGTCCTGAGCTACACGACGAAATCAATGTTGAAGGAACACTCAATGTATTAGCTGCTGCTAAAAAAGCGGGGGTTCAGCGTACTGTATTTACTTCTACTGGTGGGGTTTTTGGCTTTTCGTCGCCAGGTAATCCAGTAAATGAAGATACTCCACGCAATATTGATTTTTTCAATCACTATGAACGCACCAAAACCGAAGCAGAAGAAAAAATCAGAGAACTGGCTGCTCAAGGCCAAGATATTGTAATTGTAAACCCTACTCGGGTATATGGCCCTGGTTTATTGAGCGAAAGCAATGCTGCTACTCGCTTAATGCAACTCTACTACAAAGGCAAGTGGAAAATGAGTCCAGGCGACGGTACCAAATTGGGTAACTATGTATTTGTAAATGATGTGGTAGATGGACACATGCTGGCCATGGAAAAAGGGCGTTCAGGAGAACGTTATATCATTGGAGGAATTAATGCCTCTTACAAGGAACTGTTTGATACTCTAGGTAAATATGCTCCTAAAAAGCTTAAGCTCATCAATGCCCCTGTCTGGTTGATGCTTACTGTAGCTAACTTTGAGTTAGCCAAAGCCAAATTGTTTGGCATGAAGCCTCTTATTACACCAAAGTATGCCCAAAAATATACTTATCACTGGGGTCTAAGCAGTGTCAAAGCAGAAAAAGAATTAGGTTATAAAATCACTTCGTTGGATGATGGTATCCGTCAAACGATTGAGTGGTTAGCTGCTTTGGAAAAGGATGAAGCTCAAACGGCTAAGGCCTAAATCTGGTTGATAAGCTATCGGGTACTCGCCTAATCGCTATGGTGTTAAACAATACAAAAAAGAACTCATGCAAAAAGAAAAATATACGCTAATTACTGGTGGTAGTGAGGGAATAGGTAAAGCATTGGCAGAAGAATGTGCCAAAAGAGGAATGAATATCTTATTAGTGGCTTTACCTCAACCTCAATTAGAAACTGCTGCCCAGCACATTAGAGAAACTTTTCAGGTAAGGGCTGAATATTTTGGCGTTGACCTTACCGAAGAGCAAGCCCCCTACCAAGTATTGGAATGGGTGCAGCAAAAGGGGTATCAAATAGATATGTTAATCAATAATGCGGGTTTTGGATATGCTGGTGCATTTGAAGATTACGCATCTCCCCAATTCTTTGACAAGTTGATGCAATTAAATATGCGTGCCTTGGTATTGCTTAATCGTTTGTTTATTCCTGAATTGAAAAAACAACCTAAAGCCTACCTTATGAATCTGGGAAGCATGTCTTCATTCCAACCAGTTCCTTATCAGGCGGTTTACGGTGCTTCTAAGGCATTTATTTACAACTTTACCAGAGCTATTAGAGTAGAGCTGGCAGATTCTAATATTTCGGTAATGGCGTTATGCCCTGGTGGAACCAACACAAATGACATCAATAAGGCCAGAAACGCAGATTTAAAGGGGTTGGCCAAAAAATCTATCTTGAATCCAGAGGATATTGCTCCCAGAGCGATAGATGCTTTGCTCAAAGGAAAAGCCAAATTATTGACGGGGCGTATCAATCGCATCATACTCACGATTAGTAAGTTGATTCCTTTGAATACCCGTTTAAAAATTGCTGCTAAAAACTTGAAACCACAGCAAGAGTTTAAGCAGACACAAGATGCTTCTCAACAGGAAAAAGTAAATGTTTAATGATTATCAATAAATTGAAAATAACACATGGATAAACTTCCAGTAATTATATTTGGGGCCACTGGCTTAGGAGCTGCTGCTTTGGATGCTTTCCAGAGTAATGGCGTTGTGGTTTATGGTTTTTTGGATGAAGACGAAGCACTCCATGGCACCGAAATCAACTATGTAGGTGTATTAGGTGACCCTAAAGATGATGGTTATTTAAAATTAATCGGAAAAAAATGCTCTGCTTTTATTGCTTCGGACGATAATATAGTTCGCGAAGAGCTTGTAGAAATGCTCAACGAACGCAGAAAGGTAATGCCCGCCAATGCTGTACATCCTCAAGCCATGGTAGCCGAAACAGCCGAAATTGGCTATGGTAGTTTTATTCAAATGGGTGCGGCCATTAATAGTCAAACAAAGGTGGGTAACCATTGTTTGATACATCCCAATGCCAGTGTGAACTACAGTGTTACTTTAGAAGATTTTGTGCAAGTGGGTGCTGGAAGTAATATTGGGGCAAACGTTCAGGTTGGAGAGAAGGCCTTTATAGGTTCTGGGGTAACCATTGTAGCAGGTGTCAAGATTGGGGCTAATGCCCGAATAGGTGCTGGCTCGGTAGTGATAAAAGATGTAGAAGAAGGGGAAACAGTATTTGGCAACCCTGCTCAAGTCGTGAAATAAATTATACTTTAAACAAGCTGTTCGGATAAAAATTATAATTTTGCAGGTGCATTTTTCAAAAGGCACATTTATTGGACATACCTAACCTAAGTTGGTAAAAACGTTGAAGTTTTATGACTACGGAACAAAGACAAGACAAAAGACGCGTAATTTTAGTTGGATTTATTTTGTTGTTGGTAGTACTTAATGTAGTACTTATTTATATGATACTTCAAAATAAGAATGCGGAAATCCAAAAGAAGGAAGCACTTTTAAAACAACAAAAAGAAAATTATGAGACTCGTCTGAATACGGTCAAACGCCTGCTCAAGCAAGAGATTGCCCGAGCTAAACAAGATGGTGAGGAAAATAAACTCTATCAGGATTCTTTAAGTAAAGTGTTGGACAGTGTTGTAAAATCACAGGAAAACCTTCAGAGGGTACAAAAATTTACCCAAGCTCAGAACCAAAGCTATAAACTCAAAATTGCAGCTTACGAAGAATTATTGATCCGTAAAGATTCTTTGATGCGAGATATGAAGGCAACCATCAATAGGCAAGGAGAGCAATTGACCGAGCTACGAAAAAAGAACAATGAGGCGATGGAGCAAGTGGGTAAAAAGAACGTGGCGCTTAAAGAATATGAAAAGAAATTTGCCAAAGCTGGAGTGCTCAAAGCAGAAAATATTACAATCAATAGTGTAGATAGGCGCGGGAAGGAAAGAACTGGGGGAAGCTATAGAGAGCGTAGGATCAGTAAACTTAAGATTCGCTTTTCATTGGCAGATAACAAAGCGGCTAAAATTGGCCAAAAAACGATTTATATGTTATTGAAAGACGATACTGGCCAAACTTTAATCCCACCAGTAGGAAGTGGTCGTTTTAAGATTGATGGTAGAGAAACTTCATATACTGCTTCTCAAAGCTTTTTATTTGACAATTCGCAACAAAACTTGACCTTTTCCTTTCAGAAAGACAATGAGTTAGGCAAAGGAAGATTCACTATTGAACTTTACTCAGAAGGCGAACGCATTGGCGTAGGTTCTTTTGCAGTGAGATAGCAAAGTCATAAACTCAAAAGTAAAAAAGCTATTCGGAAATCCGAATAGCTTTTTTACTTTTACTCATATCCTTCAGTTCGTTATATTTATTAACAACATAATTTTTGATCAAATGTATAGAATAGTGAATTATTTATTTGTGGGACTACTAATAAATGTAGTATTTCATTGCCAAGGTCATAGTCAAAACCCATCCACAGAAACTTTAAGAAAAACCTATCAAACAAAGCTTAATAATTTATCATATCGTTTACAAAAGGAAGTGAAGCAATCAGAACAAAAAATTGCTATACAACAACGATATTTAGATTCATTAGCTATAATCTTAGATATCTTGGAACAGGATCGCGAACATCTTAAGAACCTAGTTTCCTTTAACCAGCAAAAAAAGAATATTTACAAACTCAAAATAATGGCTTACAATGAATTCCTTCTTCGTAAGGATTCTTTTATAAAAGAAATAAAGAAGAGTATAAACAATAAAAAGCCTTCTATCGTAATACAAACCCCAACCCTAAAAGTTGAATACATAGTTGTTAATAGCATAAATCAATTAGATCAAGAAAAGACAGGGAGTAGCTATCGTGAACGTACTGTTAAAAAGCTAAAAGCTCGTTTTTCACTTGCAGATAATAAAGCGGCTAAAACTGGCAAAAAAAATCTCATTGTACTTTTTATCGATAATAAGAGACAAATATTTTACGCAGCAACGCAAAATTTCATTTTTGATAACTCTCAGCAAAACTTTGTTTTTACCTATACTAAAGAAAAATTACTTGATAGAGGTCAATACTCATTAGAAGTTCATTGTGATGGTAAGAAAATTGGTTCAACAACGTTCTCTATTCGCTAAAGACAAATAAATCTCTATCTAGTGATAACTGTTGCACTTAGCAAAACCTGCCTTTTTCCATTTTTAGGGGATTGTTCTCGTATAGGGTAGTCAAACAAACATTTTACACACTATGAACACTTCTCAACAAAATAAGCAGGCAAACAAATCATTTAGAAAATTGGTAGTACCATTTTTACTAATATTATCTGTCTTAGCAAACCTGGCCTTGGTTTATGTCATTTTTGAGAAAAAAGACGTAGAAATTGCCCGTCAAAAAAAGGTCAATGCCGAGCAAAAGGCAAATTACAGCCAAAGCCTATCTCGCCTCTCCATACGACTGAAACAAGAAATCACAAACTCTAAAAAGTTTGGACAGCAGCAACAAAAATACCGAGATTCCTTGACCAAAGTTTTGAAAAACGTAGAAACAGATCGCGCCAACTTAAAACGAGTAATGGTTTTGACTCAAACTCAAATGAATGCTTATAAGCTCAAAATTGCCGCTTATGAGGAACTCTTGATTCGAAAAGATTCGTTGATGCTAGGTTTAAAGGAAATCAACACGATGCTTGGAGACAAAAACCGTAGATTGAACATCAGGATTAACCAGACAATTGAGGATAAGGCAAATGTTGAACAAAAGAATGCTCAATTAGAAAGTAAGATAAAACAAGCAGCAGGCCTAAAAGTCAAAGACATTGTATTTAAACGAGTAAACCGACGTGGAAAAGCCAAAACTGGAAAAGTTTTTCGAGAAAGGAATATATCTCAACTACAGGTATATCTATCATTTATTGACAATGAATTGATTGAAATTGGCAATAAATCGGTGATAATGTTATTGAAAGATGAAATGGGACAAACATTGATTCCATCTTCTGGTAGCGGCACATTCGATTTGGCAGGTCAAGAAACTTCATATACAATGGCTCAGAATTTCCTATATGATAAATCGGCTCAAACTATTATGTTCAATTATGACAAGGATAAACCATTGGGCAAAGGAAAATTCTTTGTGGAGTTATATTCTGAAGGCAAAAGAATTGGAACCGATTCTTTTAGGGTCCGCTAAAACCTTAATAATTATTAGATGGCTAACTTCTTAAGTACTTTGTAAACTAAGTTTTTTACGTTTCTATGACTACCCCAAAATTTTTCAAATACCCACATTTTGCTAGGTCTTACCGAAGGGAGACCTAGCAATGCCTTCTTTGGTCTCGCTGCACTAAGACCAAAGACCTGAGTGTTCTTTTGAAAACATCAGCTTATTTAGTTTACAGTGTATTTAGCTTATTACAAAAACTGTGTAACAAGTTAGCCATCTAATAACCTCGCAATGAGAATCTTATAATCTGCGATCTTCCGCTTTGATAGGGAAGTCATTGATGCTGGCAAAACGTTTTTGCATCAAACCATTTTCATCAAACTCCCAATTTTCATTACCATAAGCCCGATACCACTGCCCTGAATCATCTCGCCATTCGTATTCAAAACGTACCGCAATTCGATTATCCTTAAAAGCCCATAACTCTTTTTTGAGTTTATAATCCAACTCTTTGTTCCACTTACGTTCTAAAAACTGCTGTACTTCTGCTCGTCCATTGATAAATTCTGCACGATTACGCCATTCTGTATCTTGGGTATAAGCCATCGATACTTTTACCGGATCTTTACTATTCCAGGCATCTTCGGCCAATTGTACCTTTTGTCGAGCTGTTTCCTCGGTAAATGGAGGGAAAGGAGGTTTTTGTTCCATGAGATTGTTTATAAAAGTGATTTAACAATGTTTTTAATTTTCAATACAGGGGTCTGATCTCGATACAACTGACTCTCTATAATAGCACTCTCAAATAAAAAGTAGATATGATCTGCCAAATGTGCATAAGTCCCTTGCGCAATATCTGCTATGTAATGTTGCAAATCTGTTTTGTGCTGCTGGATTACTTGCAGAATAGCCGATTGTTCTTGTATCGATATTTCGGAAAGAATATTCAAAAAACTACAGCCTCTAAATTGTTCTTTTTCATTCATTTGCATAATAAAATCAAACAGAGCCAACAATTGCTGTTGTTCCCCTTCTTTTGACTCTACTGTCTTGCGTAGTTGACCAAACCATTGCTCATGACGCCGCTCTAAGAACGCGATACACAATTGATCCTTAGAAGCAAAATGTTGATACAATGTAGATTTAGCAATGTTTGCCTCTGCAATGATCTCGTTGATACCAGTAGAGTTATAGCCTTGCTGATGAAATAGTTGATTGGCTACATTCAATATTCTTTCTTTGGCTTTGCTCATTATGATGCACGAATAAAATAAAACAGACAAGTCTGTACGATTTTAAAATTAGAACCTCACTTCAAAGAAAATAGTTCAATTCACATTATATAAAATTGATTTTTAAACTCAACTTGCAAACCCGATCAAAAAAACCTACCTTTGCAAGCTCAAAATGTATTATTAGATTAAATAGAAGTAGAAAATGCATTTAAATGATTATGAAACGGTGTTCATTTTAACTCCCGTTTTATCTGAAGAGCAGATAAAGGACACCGTAGATAAGTTTCACAAAATCCTCACGGACAACGGTGCAGAAATTGTACACACAGACCACTGGGGAATGAAAAAGTTAGCTTATCCTATCAAAAAGAAAACTTCCGGAGTTTATACGGTAATTGAGTTCAAAGCACCTGGTACTATTGTGAAAGCTTTAGAAACAGAGTACCACCGCGATGAGCGTGTAATGCGTCACTTGTGCATTGCTTTAGACAAGCACGCAGTAGCATACAATGAAAAGAAACGTAGAAAATTATCAGAAACTAAAGTAGATGAGACAGCAACAGCGGAATAGAAGAAACAATATGACGTTGATGAACGAGCCTGTTCATACCAACGAAAACCGGAAGAAATATTGCCGATTCAAAAAGAACGGTATCAAATATATTGATTACAAAGATCCAAACTTCTTGTTGAAGTTCGTAAACGATCAAGGTAAAATTCTTCCTCGAAGAATCACTGGTACGAGTCTGAAATATCAACGCAAAATAGCCCAGGCGGTAAAAAGAGCCCGTCACTTGGCTTTGCTTCCTTACGTAACCGACTCGTTAAAATAAACGCAACCCAAACAATATTAAACGTTTAAAAAGAGATGGAAGTAATTTTAAAAGACGATATACAAGGGCTTGGATATAAAAATGATATTGTAACGGTAAAGCCTGGTTACGGACGCAATTACCTAATTCCTCAGGGATTGGCTATTCAGGCTACTAAATCTGCTAAGAAAGTATTGGCAGAAAACCTAAAGCAAGCTGCTCACAAAGCTGAAAAAGTAAAAAGCGATGCTATGGCATTGGCTGAAAGAATTGGAGATTTAGTATTGGAAATTCCTGCTAAGGCTAGTGAAACCGGAAAAATCTTTGGTTCTGTAACTTCTACTCAGTTGGCTGCTGCTTTGGCAAAAGTAGATGAAGAATATGCAAATATCGATCGCCGTAAAATTTCTTTTGACAGTAAGTCTGTGAAGACTTTGGGCGAATATCAAGCTACTATTGATTTGCATCGTGAAGTAAAACACACGATTACATTTAAAGTAGTAGTTTCTGAATAAGCATTACGCAAATTTATCATAAACAAAAGCACTCTTCTGGGTGCTTTTGTTGCTTTAGTACTACTGATATGGATCAATTTCGTACTACGTTTCACCTTCCCTCCTCCCCTTTTTCTCTTGATCTGCAAACCCCCGTGTTGAGTTTAGGTTCTTGCTTTGCCAATACGATGGGTAAGAGGCTACAACAAAATAAATTTCGAGCTTTAGTCAATCCTTTTGGAGTTATATTTAACCCTTTATCGATTTATAAGCTACTTACTACCAGCATAGTACAGTCTTCGCTACAAGATCAAGATTTGATACAAAGTCAGGGCATTTGGTATCATTATCATATGCATTCGGAATTCTGTGCAGATGAACCCATAGTCTTGAAAGATAAAATCCAGCAACAAGTCCAGCACACTCATCATTTTTTGCAATCTACTCAAGTATTAATGCTTACTTTTGGTACTGCTTACGGCTACTTTCGGCTTGATAACCAGCAACTAGTAGCGAACTGCCACAAAGTACCACAACGAAACTTTGAGAAGAGGTTGCTTGGCATCGAAGAAATTACAAGAGGCTTTTCCGAATTGTACCAGGCACTACAATCTATTAATCCTCAATTAAAAATAGTACTTACAGTAAGTCCGGTAAGACACATTAAAGATACTATTCCTGCCAATCAAGTAAGTAAATCTATTTTGCGAGTGGCTTGTCATCAGATCACTGAGCAATTGGAGGATGTGGTTTATTTTCCAGCTTATGAGTTACTGCTAGATGATTTACGTGATTATCGTTTTTTTAAAGCAGATATGATACATCCCAATCAGGTAGCAGAAGATTATATTTGGGAAAAATTTACCAAAGCTTTTATGATGGATGATACGCTTCAATTTCTCACCCAATGGAAAAAAATTCAGCAATCATTAAGTCATCGCTCTTTCCATCCTACTTCTGAGGCTCATCAAGCTTTTTTGCACAAACTATTGGGTCAATTAGAAGGTTTATCAAAGCATATTGATGTAGCAGAAGAAATACAGCAAGTGAAAACGCAACTTGTTTAATTTGAATCTTGTACCTGAAAATTTATGAAACTTTTAAAAGAGGCAAAAGAAGCATTTTTTCGCAGTAACCATGACAAAAAACATCCTTTTAGATATTTTACTTTTGTCACTTTAAACGATGAATACCCTGATGCCCGTACTGTAGTAAGCCGTCGAGTAGATGAGTCTTTGCAAATATTGATTTTCACCGATGCTCGTAGCCCTAAAGTAGCTCAGATTCAGGCAAACAATCATATCTCTGCTTTATTTTACCACCCCAAACAAAAACTTCAGGTAAGGCTAAAGGGTGAAGCTCGTTTGATTGATGAAAACCACGAGGAATATGCTACCTATCTACATCAGGTAAAATCATCACCTTCTATACAAGATTATACTACGCTACAAGCGCCCAGTAGTAATTTACAAAATAGTAATGATGAAATTGAACATGGGGAAAAACTTCACTTTTCGGCAATCCAAATAATCCCTCATCAACTAGACATTTTAAAATTGGATAGAAGCCAGCACCACAGAGCACGGTATACTAAAAATAACGAAAACTGGGAAGAGCAAAAGTTAATACCATAAAAAAAGCCCAACTAGCAGTTGAGCTTATGTGATTTGCATCACTAATTATTTTTTATCTTTTTTAAAACACATCCTGATGTAAATAATCAAAGATGTTGCGGGCAAGTTTTACATTGTTTACATCTACATTATTTGCCTTGGCTCTTGCTGTTTTTACGGTCTCAATTAACTCATCTAAACGCTGAATCAATGTCTTCTTTTGAGATACGGTAATTTTACCTGAGAAATAGGTAGTTTCATATTTACCCACCTGAAAATCAAGATAAAGTAATTCGGTTTGCGCTGGGTGCTTCTCGGTGGCTTCGTATTTTACGATTACCTTAGGACGCTTTACACTTCTAAATTTTACCTCTTCGTCGGTTTTGTACACTCCTTTTTGAGAATCGAACTCCCATTTTTTAGTGTGATCCAATGTGGGGATGGCCTGGTACATTTCCTTGATTTTGGTTAAGTGTGCTTCCAAAGCCAGTAAAGAAGTAGCTGAAAAGGTTCCAAAATTAGTTTCGCCTACTACAAGCTCGGCTCTAGCTACATTAGAAGCATTGGTTTCTTCTTTTGACAAGTGAGCGTCAATACCTGCCACAATTGACTCTAATGCCGAGTCTAATTTTTCTTTGACAGTATTTACAATTTCCTTGTTTTCATCTGGAATTTGTTCAGAATCTTCTTCTAAGGAAACATAGCGTTTGATCATTCCGTCAAAATAGGCTTCCTTTTTAGTAAATGTGTTTTTAGCTTCGCCTATGGCTTGGTTTGACTTGTGTTTGCGGTCTTGCTCAACCGCCAATAATTCGTGCAGCTTATTTGCCATTTTTTTAGAATAATTAGGTTAAACTTTTTGATGAATTATAGAGAAGAATATTTGTGAAAGAAGTGCATTCCCCAAGTATGTATTCCTCAATTGGCTAGATTTTTGGCTGATTGGACGTAATCAACCATAGCTGCAAAAATATGTATTTTATCTAACTAACTGTTTTTTAATTTTGATTATTTACATAGTTAGTTGAGATTTACTACCTTTGATGCCTGCAAAGTGGCATTTTTGACCAAGTACAAACAAATTCAACAAATCAATAAACTGATCTAGATTTCTATTATGGAGCACTTACTTACCACGGAGGCCATCATAAGTTTAGTCACCCTGACAATTATGGAGATTATACTGGGAGTAGATAATGTGGTATTTATTTCGATTGTCTCAGGCAAACTTCCTGAAAAGGATCAACCCCGCGCTCGCAACATAGGCCTAACTCTGGCACTTATCCCCCGAATATTGTTGCTTTTAGCCATCTCCTGGATTATACAACTACACGATGCTATTATTTCCTTCACTATCAATGGCACTTACTATCAGATGAGTGAAAAAGGCTTAATATTAGTACTTGGAGGAATGTTTTTGATTTACAGTAGTACTAAGGAGATTCACCATAAAATGACGGGAGGTGCTGAGGAAGAAGAAGGTGAAGGCAAGAAAGTATCTTTCTCGAGAGTAATTCTTTCTATTGTATTGTTGAATATTGTTTTCTCGTTTGACTCGGTTTTGACTGCGGTAGGTTTGGCCGATCACGTGGAGGTAATGATTATAGCAGTAGTGATTTCGTCTATCATTATGATGGGTTTTGCGGGAGGCATTAGCCGTTTTGTAAACCAAAACCCTACGGTAAAAGTGTTGGCATTGTCTTTCTTATTAATGATTGGGATGTTATTGGTAGCAGAGTCGGTTGAATATCTGCCAGATGCTACACCTGAAAGAATTGAGCTTGCTGAAAAACATTACGCAGAAGAACATGCTAAGAAATCGGATAATGTAAAAAAATCAGAGAAGGCCAAAAAGACTGAAATTAAAGCCGCTGTGGTAAAATTTGAAGAAGTAGAAGTACCTAAAGGGTATGTTTATTTTGCGATGGCATTTTCGCTGTTTGTAGAATTATTGAATTTGAGAATTACCAAAAACGCGAGAAGACGCTCAAAAAAGTCAACTCCAACTACTGAGTGATTTTTTTACTGCATAATTTGATAGACTAAGATCCTTCAATGTTATCATGAATAAAATATCGAGGTGAATTATTGTACATTCATGGTTGTACTTTGAGATCATTATATGAATTTAAATGCTGTTAATGAATTATTCCAGCTTTACTTTAAAGACCGCCCTGCTAACCTGGATATTCATCAATTTACCCTGCTTGTGGAGTTTTTTCCCACGGCTTTGGTAGTGCTTTGTGATGGGGTATTGGATGAAGAAGAAAAAATCTACATTAATCGTTTAGCGAAAAGTGTAGGAAATATTTTTCGAGAGGATGGCTATTCGCCTCAAAAAGCAGAAGAGCTGTCTAAAATTTTTGGGGAAGAACTGGAATACCTTATTCACCATCAAGAAACCTGGAAAGATGACTTTCTGGAGACGTTACGCACTCACCTTGCTCATTACCCCGAACAAAAGGATAATATTTTAGATACCATTTATCTATTTGCTGAAGCTTCAAAGGAGGATGGTTTGGGTGTTCCAGAGCAAACAATGATTAGCTTTTTAAAAGATACCCTCAACCTGGAAGAAAATATTTCTTAGATTTCTGCCACTAACTTAAATACACCCCAAAACTAGCTTCATCTTCTAGCTCTACGTTGATGTGTTCTTTGAGGGTGGTAGATAACTCATACCCTACATAATCGGCTGCTACTGGAAATTTTTTGTGGCTTCGGTCTACCAATACGGCTACTTGTAGTTTATCTAATCTGATATCAAAAAAAGGCTTGAGACTATAAGCCAGGGTACGCCCAGTATTAAGTACATCATCTATTAAAATCACAGTTTTATTCACCAAATCTTCGGGATTGCAATCAAGACTTACTTCTCCCTGGGTAGGGGTTTGTTTATTGAGACTTACTTTTACCATTTTGGGCGGTCGTCCTGTGATTTTAGTATAGATACCTTCCAACATTTGGGCAAGCAAATAACCACTTTGCCAAATTCCAGCAAATACGATCTCTCCTTCTTGAAAATTATTTTCGTAAATTTGGTAAGCTATCCGGGTAATTTTTTGGTTTACCTGGGCCTTGTCTAATATAAGGTTTTGTTGTTCAAGCATTTGTATTTCCCGATTGATTATTATTTGATGGATTACCAATCAAAATTAAAGATTTGATTTTGAAAATTATCAAAACCTGACAAATATTCTCACACGATGAAAAAACTAGCTGATACGCTTTTGGGTGACTTCTTAGCCTTAATTTTTCCAGAATTTTGTGCTTGTTGTAACGAATCGCTTTTAAAGGGTGAGACCCAAATATGCACCAAGTGTAGGTACGACCTCCCTATTACTAATTATCATCTGCATCGCCAAAATATTTTGTCTCAGCGTTTTTGGGGTAAACTCCCTATCGAATACGCTTTTGCTTATTTAAAATTTACCAAAGGCGGCAAGGTGCAAAAAATTTTACACGATCTAAAATACAATGGTAATCAGGAAATTGGGATAATGTTAGGGAAGTGGTATGGTCAGATTTTGGTGGACGCTGGATTGGCAAAGCTGGATGCAAACGAGGTGGCTAAAGAACAAGTTTTCCAAGTCATTTTACCTATTCCCTTACACAAGGCAAAACTGCGTAAACGAGGCTTTAACCAAAGCGATTGTTTTGCAGAAGGTTTGTCATCTACTATGGGCATACCTTGGCACAGCGATGCATTGAAAAGAAACAAAGCCACCAAAACCCAAACCAGAAAGGGTAGAATGGAACGCTGGCAAAATGTAGAAAATATTTTTGAAGTAACTTCTCATGAGGTTATTGAAGATAAGCATGTATTGCTGGTAGATGATGTAGTAACTACTGGGTCTACTCTAGAGGCATGCGCTCAAGCGATTCTCAATGCAGGTGCAGCTAAAATTAGTATTGCTACCCTGGCAGTAGCAGTTTAACGGGGTTTGGCGCATTTTTCTTCAATCCAGGCCTCAAAATCGAGATAGTCTAAATGCTGAGAACGCTCTTGAGACGTATGTGCATCAAACAACTCTTGTTTTAATCGTGCAAAAAGTATCGGATATTCGGCAGGAGGACTCACACATACTTTGGCAAAAAAGCCCAACAATTTTTTTTCAAAAGGTTTTATCACCTGTTTTCTCTTCTTTAAAAACCTACGGCAAGATTCTACGGCATACTTCATCATTAGAATGTTGCCTAACTCGAAATGAATAATCAGGTTGAGAAAACGTGCGTATGTTTCCAAATCTTCCCGTGATGAGTCCCAGCGAACATTGAGTATTTTATTCAACCATTTTAGAGAATCGGCACATTGCTGATTTTTGAAATACAAATAGGCAAATTGATAATAAAGACTCAGTAAATACCCTTGAGGAACTCTTGATTGATGTTGCTCTAAAAAAGCTTCAATAGCAGGAATAAGTGCTATACCTTGCTGATGTAGTTGGGCATCCCGATACATTTCCAGTTCTACATTATAGGTATGTAAATGTACTTTTAGATTACCCGCAGTTAGTTCTTTGATTTGATATTTTGCTGGGGCTTCCCGAATTTTATGCAATACATCAGGAATGATGTCATATGCTTTTTGGTCCAACAATAGCCCTACTTTGTTATTCAATAGGGTGAGATACGCACTTAAGTCTTCTACTATATGCTCAGGACGTTCCTCTAATATTTCAATCAATTGATCCACTATTTCAATGCCCTTTTCAATATCTTTCTCGATCATTACATAATAAGCCATTAAACTATGATGATAGAGTTTTTTGGCTTGAATAGTATCGGCTTTATCAGCACTTTTAAACCATTCGTTTTCTAAAAAACAAGGAGCTTCTTCGGCATTACTCAAACGGGCAATGAGATTTACTGACCAATCCCAATAGTGGTTTAAATGATCTAATTTACTTACAATGGCTTTATTTTCATTGACGAGAGCATCCAAGTGTGGTTGGGTATTAATACTCAACGAAGTAGCCAAACACAATCGTCTTTTCCAATCGTTGATTTCAATTAGGGCAGGTAATCTTTCGTAGGTAGTGGCCAATTGATAGGCTTTGTCCAATGTATTACGGCATTGATCATACAATTCTTTATGAAATAAAATCTCCACATCCCGAAGTAAATCACGCAGTTCAGCTTCTTTTGATAGTTTGGTGTGGAAGTTACGCAAACTCTTGAGGATCAATTGGTTGAGATAGTTTTTGGTTACGTGAAGTTGCTTAATAAAAGTTTGTCCAGCAAATTTCTGTTTGATGGCTTGTTCATCATAAGCTTCTTGTTGGTCTATGGCATCAAATAAACGTAGATAGTTATTGTTTTTTGCTCCACTCCCCTTTTGGTTTGCCACAAATAGCTTGAAATAACGTTTTTCAGCTTTGGAAAGAGACTTAATCAATAAAAAAAGGTGTTGCTTTTTGGACATAGACTTATACGTTTTTGTAGGCTAAAACCATCGCCATTTGGGTATTTTTTGACTTTTTTTGATAATTAGGGTTTTACGTTTTCAAAAAACTTGCTATTATTATTAGCGTCTGCTCAAATATATTTGCATCACTTACTTCAAAAGAATTTCTTTATTTCAATTTACAAAACTTAGATATTATGGCAAATGCAATTAATTGGTTTGAGATTCCAGCAAATGATCTAGACCGCGCAATCGACTTCTACAAAAAAGTATTGGGAGGCGAACTCCAAAAACAAGACATTGGAGGCTTTCAAATGGCTTTTCTACCTATGGATGGCGAAGGCCAGGTAGGTGGGGCTCTTTGTAAAAGCGATATGCATATTCCCTCTGCCGAAGGAGCAGTAGTTTATCTTAATGGTGGGGAGGATTTAAGTACCCCTCTTTCCAGGGTAAATGAAGCTGGTGGGGAGGTAGTAATGCCTAAAACCAAAATCTCGGATGAGATCGGCTATTTCGCGTTTTTTATGGATACAGAAGGTAACAAAATTGCTTTTCACTCTCCTAAATAATGTGAAACTTTTTCCTGTAATTATTTAACAATCAGTTAAGCAGAATTTACAATGATCAACCAATAAAGTTTCTTAAATTAAACACACAAAACCTTAATTAATTTTTAAACTGTAAACCGTTTAACTTATGACTACTCAAGAAATTGCCGACAAGTACATTGCTTACAATCGTGAAGGAAAAAGTCTGCAAGCTTTGGAAGAATTATTTTCGGATGATGCTTATGATCTAGAACCTAAAGGTGCTCCCGTAGAACGTACTGAAGGCAAAGAAGCTTTGATCAAAAAACACGAACAATTTGGCCAAATGGTAGAAGAAATGCACAGCATGTCAATCTCTGACCCTGTTGTAGCAGACAACTTTTTTAGCTGCTCAATGGCTATGGATGTGACCTACAAAGGCATGGGCCGTGCTCAAGTAGAAGAAATTTGTTTGTATGAGGTAAAAGATGGTAAAATTATCTCATCTCAGTTCTTTTTTACCCCTGCTCCTATGGGTTAATTAATGACTGATTTATTTATAATAAAAGCCCTTTTTCTAGGTTTGGAAAAAGGGCTTTTAGCTTTTAATTATTGAGTACCGCCAGCTTTTAATATATCTGCACCTAATAGTTTGTCATCTTTATTGTAATACCAGGTTCGTTTTTTAGGGATTTTAATCCCTTGAATTGTCTCTAAGCCTTCAAGGGTGATATACTCTCCATCATTCTCTTCTTCTTTGTGGTAAAAACGATAGCCACTCAACGCATAGGTTTTCGCATCAAAGTAAAAGTACCAGGTATCTTTTCCTACACTGGCTTCATAGGTTACTTTGATAGACAAATATTCTTTTCCCTGAAACTCTACCTTGCTTACCTTTTCATCAATGATGGTTCCTGGGTCTTTGAGTTTCATAGGCAGGCCATATAAATACCCAAAATAATCGCGCATCAAACGAGTTCGTTTGGCTTGTAGACGATACTTGTTAATCTTGGCTGTATCTGATTCTACCTCTCCGTTAATCTTGGCATAGCAAGAATCGTTGGCAATGCCTTGCTCCAGTTTCAAACTATCACGTTCGGTTTTCATGATAAAACCTCCATTGGTATTATCAAGGGTTACGTAACGCATGCGTGTTGCTCCATTAGGGCGCTCTGAGGCCAAGGTGAGTAATGAATTAAATTTGGTCCAATTGCCTTGTGGGTCATGGTATTGAATGCTTTTCTCCAATAATTCTTCGGCAGCAGATAGTTTTTTGGATACAGTCGAAGAATCTGTACTGCCAGTATTTGCCTTAGTAGAATCTTCGCTTTGATTATTTTCTTTTTTCTTACCGGGCTGGCAGGCAGAAAATATCACCAGTACCAAACAAAGGGTATATAGATAGAAATTTTTCATATGCTTTGGTTTATAATAAAATTCAGGAAAGATACTGTTTAGATGCAACCTTCTCTTACAAAAAGCTACTTTTTCATGAATTTTAACACTAAACGAACCTATGAAAAACTTGCAACACCTTCTGGCTTATCCTCTTCTCTGTTTTGGGTTAGGACTCTCTTTTCCTATAAAAGCTCAAAACGCTTTTTATGAAGCTTTATACCTAGCCCATCATCAACAAAGCATTCAGCAACTAGAGAAGCTCAAAAACCTGATAGATTTTACCCCACAGGAGCTTAAACAAATCCACTTGGTGAATAACTTTCTCAAAAAGCCCTTTAACATCTATCCACAAACACCCAACCTGGCCATACTACGCCAAGCCATTCATAAGCTTGCCACCGCTCCACGAAAAGAGCGACCCCAGACCGAAGATGGCGCATTGCCTGGAGTGGGTAAATTGATTCCAGTTTCTCTAAAAAAGTTTAGCAGTTTTTCGGGAGTCAAAAATGCTGACTTCTATAAAGGAATTAGCAAATACATTGCAGCGGAGTTTAAAAAGGGGCTCACACTTTCTTTTTTTGATGCTTTTGAAAAAGCGATTGGAGGCACAGGAGAGCTACAAATATTATTTCCAACTACCTATGAAGCGCTCAAAACCCGTGACCCGTTTCGTTTCCCTGCATTGGGTACTCGCTGGAAGGAAATCTTTCATCAGGATTTACACAACATAGTCAAAAACTTTATTCGCTATATAGATAACCCCAATCCTGAAGCTGGTGCTAAAGCCACTTTTCTTACCTTGACATTTGCCAATCAACTTAAACAAAATCCTCAGTTTCAGTACCTAAAGCTGGGGGATGACATAGCTTCAAAATTACTCAACCGCTTCCATCCTGTAGATTTAATGAACTACCTGGATTTGAAGTATTTTCAAAACCCTACCCAGCAATATCGTTCAGTTGGGCCTTTGTTACACAAACTCAATTTGCTGCAGACTAACTTACGAGACACTACAGGTAATATTTGGATCAACTTTGAACAATTTAACCGACTCAATGACAGCCAAATAGGTCTTTTTCTTGGGTTACTTTATCAGCAATCGCCTCAGGTATTTGGTGACTTAAAAACCAAAGTGGCTCAAAACAATGCCGTACACCCTACCAAAGCCAAAAAATATTTACTTCAGCATATTCTTCCAGTATACGAAGGCTTGATTAAAATTCAGGAATTTGAGAAAAGTAAAGGAAAACACTTGTTTGATCAGGAATATGGGGCTCATATGCAAAATTTCGCAGACTTGCTTCAGGTAGCCGACCAAAAATTAATGGTTCAATCAGTGCTCACTCCTCCCCCACCCGAAGGAAATCATATGACACAAACCAGTAACTTTAGTAAAGATCATGTTCTGCAAAAAACCTTGAATGTCTATAAATCTATCCATCAAAAAGAATACAACAACCTGATTCCTAACATGAGCAAAATACTCTTGCAAATGTTGAATCAATCAGAAAAAAACACTGCCTTTGTCAGGCTACTAACCAAGCTAGATAAATACGGAAACTTTATGATTGGAGTAGTGAACGCTCAAAATACGGTTCAGTTAAGAGACCTATTGGGAAAAGTAGTCGCTAGTACAGGCAGTTACCTCCGCAAACGCACTTCATTGCGTACTTTTTCGCTATCGGTGCATGCTGGGTATTATGCCAGTGGAGAATTATTGGAATCTACCCAAACCTGGGGGATTAATACTGGTTTTACAATTCCTATTGGGTTGGAATATACTTTTGGCTTTACCTCTAAATACAAGCCCTCTAAAGCCAGTAAAAATTACTTTACCCGTGCCAATCGCCAACGGTTTTATAAGGGGAGTTCTCTAGGGATTTTTTTGCAAATTATAGATGTAGGAGCTATGATGAATTATAGATTATTTGATAATCAGACCCAAACCTTGCCTGAAGAAATTACATTTCAGCAAATATTAGCCCCTGGTGCTTCTATTAATTATGGCCTCAAAAATACACCACTTACCATTGGGGTTGGGTATCAGTATATGCCCCAACTGCGCAGAGTAGATACTACAACTCCCAATAGAGGAGCATTAAACAACGCACATCGCTTCTTTTTGAGAATATCCTGGGATTTGCCAGTATTGCCTATTTGGGCCAGTAAAAAATAACTTCAATAGGTTTTAAATGAAGCTAAAAGGTATTTTAAAAGAATATAATTTTCTTAATTGAGTGAATTATAGATGAAATCTTTCACAGTATCTTTTTTTCATAAAAAAAATACTTTTACATAAAAAGTATCAAACGCCTACAATATATAACTACTCTTTGAGTTGTCTAATGCTATGCTTGCTTTGATTATACAGACAATCGTCTTAACTTTGAGGTAAAGTTAAAGCTAATTGCCAAAGTCTTAAGACCTAATAATTATTTGATTATTAGGTCTTTCCTATTCATAATAACTCCGATTGAGAAATCTAAATAAAATTCAAATAAACTAGATAATCAGACAATTAATATCATAAGGAAAATTCATCATAGTACTTACTGATCATCAAATTGCTTTTCAGGCAAGATTTATTAAAAGTAATAGAACCAAATTAAACAGGTGTAAGCTTTTATATATTGCTATATGAAGTACTTAATGAATGCTTCCGCTGAAAACCTCTTCGCTTTTTTTAAGCTGAGAGGTTTTTTTATTGGTATTCTTAAAGCTTATTATTGCACTAAACCACTATGTTTTAGTATTTATTAACACTTTTTTGGCAAGAAAATGCCTTAAGTAAGATAATTCTATAAAACCTATAATTTTTCAATAAATTGGTCAAAAAATATAGTATGATACAAAAACCCCAACCTCACGAATATGATCCCTATTATCAGTATTTTATCGACCTGGTAGAAGGAGATGATTTAATTCAAATATTAGAAAATACTCATTCAGCCACTCATAAGTTGATCAGAAATGTACCCAGCGAGAAGTTAGATTATCGTTATGCGGAAGGCAAGTGGAATATCAGAGAAGTATTGGTGCATTTGATAGATGCTGAACGCATTTTTTGCTATCGTGCTTTACGATTTGCCCGACAAGATAAAACGGATTTACCAGGCTTTGAGCAGGATGACTATATTGTACCCTCCAATGCTGCTACTCGCTCTATTGATAGTATTTCGCAAGAATTAGCAGCAGTACGTCGAGCTACCATTATGTTGTTCCAGAATTTTGATGATACCATGATGAGTCAGATTGGTACAGCCAATGGTACTCCCATGTCGGTAAAAGCTCTTAGTTTTGCCATTGCAGGGCACGAATTGCACCATTGCAAAATTATTCGGGAGCGATACCTGGATGATGCTTATGTGCATACCTCATAATCATCAGATAGAGATTATCTCTATTGTATTTTTGCCTCGATTTATCCTAAAAATGAAGTCATAGCTTCAGGTATCGAGGCAAAAAATAACAAGTAGCGTTTAAAACATTTCTAAAGGAGGCTTATTACAGAGTTGTGAAAGGCATTACTTTAAGTTAATAGACTGATAGCACAAGTCTGGCAGTGGTTCAATTACTGGAAAAGCACGAGATCAAATTTATTGGGAATTGGATGCAAATTAAATATATGAAATAGCTCAACTCATTTCTTAATAATGGGTAATAGCAATGATTTTCACAAAAAAGTCGAGACGAGTTCATGCTTGAACGTCTACATGAAAGAATAAAGGAAAATATCCAATCTGGTAACCCAACGCTAGATTTACATTGGACAATTCTTGAAGGCTTTAATTTTAAGCTTTTATCACAGTGTATTCACCTACAAACATTGACACTGAGTTGTAATGATACTGTAAAACAGCTTGATTGGATTAAACCTCTTAAAAATTTAACAGAGTTGGATTTACGATCTTGTAAAATCTATGACATCTCGCCTCTCAAAGATTTGATCCACCTGAAAAGTCTTGATTTAAACTATAACCATTTTTTCACAGATTTTTCAGCATTAAGCAACTTAACAAAATTAGAATCACTTGGTTTGGCTGGTAATAGAGTTTCTAACATTAGTTTTTTAAAACCATTAAAAAAATTAAGAAAACTCGATCTTGACGTCAATCGCATCACTGATCTTGCACCAATTGAGGTTTTACAATCTCTTGAAGAAATCAGTTTAGTAAGTAATGACGTTGAAGACTTTTACTCTTTGACAAAATTAGGCTCGCTAAAAAAAATAGTATGTGATATAGAAAGACTCCCCTACCCTCCGATTTGGTATATTTACTTGAAACACAAAAAAGGAAAATTATCGGATTATCTCCAATTACCCGAATTACCTCAGGTCCAAAGCATCTGGCGTTTACTTTGTTCTAATCATCCAACCAATCTTATATTGGCTCAACAGCTGGCAACAAGCCAAGGTTGGTCTTCAGAGGATTTTGAAATGTACAAAAACAACAGACCAAGAGAGCCAGAAGAAGACGAATGGATTTGAATACTATCTTAAGAGTTAATAACAGACAATAATGCAACTCCAACAACAACTTTATCACTTATTTCCTACAAATGAAAGTCTTGCTGATCAAGTATGGCAATGGCATGAAACTTATAGTTTTCGGTACCAAGAAGCATTTCGATACACGCTACAGGAGTTACGCTTCCATTTTGAATTATTACCCACCAAAAAAATAGCCTTATTGACCAGTGAGGAATACCTCAAAACTTACAAAATTCGCCAAAAGGGTCTGCAAACTTTACCCAATGAATGGATTGATCCAGTAACGGCAACTATAGATACTCAGGGGCTAGATAATCTATGGATTAAGCCAGTGGAAGGCTATTTAGTTCGCATACTTAAAGAATCAAGCAACCCCAGAGATCAGGCGCGTCTGGAAAAAGTCAAGAAAAGTAAAGCTTTTAAATACCGAGGATTGGATAAAACCAACGAAGAACGGAAACAAGCGCGTCTCGAGAAACTACAACAAAGCATTGATAAGCAAGAAGTTGTATTGTTTTTGGGTAGACAAAACCGAATTTACAAGGCATTACAAAAACAACTCAATGAAAAATATGCAGGCAAGGTTCGTTTTATCAGTGATCATGTGTGGTCGTCACGCGGCTATATAGAACCAGGGGTAAAAGCTTCTGATAATCGCCTGGGCCTGATTCAAGCTTCGGAAACTATCCATCGTTTGCCTCATTTAGGACTTAGTGGAAGTGCAATTCAAGATCGATATATCATGTTTTCGCTGGATGGATATGACATGAAACATTGTATGGCGGCTATGTATTCGAATTGCAACAAGATTGCCCGAAGTTATACCAAACCAGTTATTGAAGGCATCGAAAGATTTGAATTTGCCTACACAGGCCTTACCGACCTGGAATTGGCCAATATCGTACGTAATAAGCATTGGTTTGCCTATACTCGTTTTTGCCGAACTGGGGCAAATGGAGTTCTTGAAGAACTTAGTGAAACTAAAGTATTGCAAGAATATGGAATCAAATATATTGGGGATTTGATGCGAAGTGAATATATTAGTAATAGAACTTCTCATAGGTCTTAAATCATAAGAAAAGTTCATATAGAATAGTAGTTGTTTCTACACCACAGTTGTCTAAAATCTTTACACCCATGAAGTATTTATTTTTTGCGGTCATTTTGCTGATCGCTCGTCCATCTGTTGCTCAAATATATATTCCATCCAGTGTCGATATCAAGGGGATACATATTGGCAAAACTACTAAAGAGGAAATCTTGAAAAAATATGGAAGGCCCACACGTGATGAAAAAGTCAGGTGGTTTCGCAGAGCGAAGAAAAAAGAACAAGACGAAATGAAATTGAGGTGGATTGTAGAAGAGGTAGGGCATAAATTGATATACAAAAGAAAGGGGCTCGAATTTACCTTTTATACCCGAGAAGTAACGACCAATAAGGCTGAGTCATTGCACAGCATTATTTTCACCAAAAGATCAAAAGCTACGACTGAACACGGGGTAACTGTGGGGGTACATACTGTTAAGCATTTACGCACCCATATGTCAGGAACTAAATTTACTCCGATGCCTCTTAAGCTGGGTTTATTGAAACACGAAAAAGGATATAATGTAATGGTATGGCATGACTTACGTGGCACCAGCGAAGCCTACAAAGACAAACAAATCATCGATCATATTGAGGTAACCAACCTCAACGTCATCAAATATAAATAATAACTCAAGTTTAATATCTTTTGAGCCCTTTTTCTGCTCCTGTACGAAAAAGGGTTTACTTATGTAAGCCTATTTGATCTTAAGCCTATATACTCTGTAAATAACCTACCACTTCCTGATGTTTACCTTCTTCCGCAAAATCCAATGCTGTTTTGCCCTCGTCAGTTTCAACTAACCAATCTGCTCCATATTGCACAAGTAACTTTACCAATGCCAAATTCCCCCGATGAGCTGCTGAATGTAAAGCAGTTACTCCTTGCATTTGGGGTTGGTTTACCGCTGCTCCATTTTCTAATAACATTTGACCAAGAGCGGTATCATTATATGCTACTGCTGCATGCAAAGCATTGACTTTGGAAGCGTTATTTGCCGCCAAATTTGAATCAGCTTTTTGTTCAAGTAAGTAGGCCACCACTTCTTTTTTACCCAAAAATGCTGCAAGACTAATCGCAGTAAAACCATCTGGAGAATATTCATTTAATAAGTTTGGCTGGCTAATTAAGGCTTCTTGTACTTGGCTGAGTAAACCTGCTGCGGCAGCTTCATGCAAGGTAAAATTAGGTTTAAGGCTTATGGCCTTTTCAATTAATGAAGGCTGAAAGCTATACAATATTTGCATAAACCCAGACTGCGCTCTTTCGTTCAGTTGATCCAACAGTTCTGGGGTTTGAATAATCAGATCCTCGACCTTGGTAAAGTCTTTTTGCTGAAGTAGTTCCTGTAAAGTATCCATATTTTTTTGATTCAATTCCAGCACTAACTTATACAAACCGACTCGCTCAATCAATGGTTTTTCTTTCAGTTGTTAGAACCTTAAGGTTCAACCGTTGCTTTCTCAAGTTAAAAAAATAGGTTGCCCGCACCTGCAAGCAACCTATAACTTTTCTTATTTTATGAGGCAAAAAGTACTTATTTAACCTATTGGTAAATAAGTGTTTTGTAATACACTTGGTTTCCTTGAATGATTTGCATTCGGTAAATCCCCTTGGATAGCCCCTTCAGGTTCAATCGTGCTCTGGAACCCTTGGCATCTTGGCTTTTCACCAATCTTCCCTGACCATTAAACACCCTAATAATTGACTGAGCACTGCTTTTGGTAGGAGGAGTCACAATTGTATACATTCCATCCACACTTGGGTTTGGAAACACATTAGCATCACCTTGATTATCAGTCACTCTGGCTCCTGCCTGAGCGCCACTAGCCGATACTACCAAGGTATAATCTTCTACTTCACCAGTCCAACCATTGCCACAGGCAGTACTTAGGGCATTGCCATAAGATAAGCGAATACGCATACGAGTAGCTCCAGTAGCAGCTCCCGAAGGTGCTGTGAGACTGGTATTGTATGGGCCTGCACCATTAATTACTGTAGCCTCTCCACTATCAGCAAAATCGCCATCTCGATTCCAGTCTACCCAAATACTCAGTTTACTGGCAGACCAACTCACGCTAGGCGTCACAGTAATATTGTAGCTTTGTCCAGCCGTAACATTGGTAGACTGGCTGGTGTAGTTACCATATCTACTTGAAGTTGAGGAATTGTTGATACTACCAATTTGTACTTGGGTAATATGCTCTGAACCAGTTTGTTGAGCTGTAGCCGCACAATAATTAGGTGTTGGTGGGTTTATTACACCTTCTTCAATATTTACGGTGTAATCTTCTACTTCTCCATCAGCAAAATTGCCACAGGGACTGGAAGCCGCACCATTGTACTTCATTGCAATTCTCATTCTAGTGGTAATGCTCAAATTCGCTGGAACGGCAATGGTACCACTTACAGTACTCGTAGTACTACCCGAGGTGTATACCAACTCGCCAGCATCGTCAAAGTCACAATCGCCATTGTAGTCGATCCACACTCTAAAATACTCGTTGTATGAACTTCCCGAAAAGCCAGGCGTTAGCTCAATGATATTATCTGCACCAGAAGTAAGGTTAATGGTTTGGCTGGTAAAATCAGTATAATTGGCTGCACCCGAAGTATTATTAAAGTTACCCACCTTTACTCCCGCAATGTGCTCGTAGCTAGAACGGTTACTAGACGCCGTACAATAGTTACAAGTTGCAGCATTTACCGTAATGTGGGCAGTTTTAGTCAAAGTGTTAGTACCTCCTGCATTGGTGGCAGTTAGGGTAACATCATAACTACCAGCCGTATTGTAAGTAACTGTTGGGTTTTGAGTTGTACTATTGGCTGGTGATCCCCCATTGAAAGTCCAGCTCCACGAAGTAGGGCTATTGGTAGATTGATCAGTAAATGTAACGCTTTGGCCAACCGTAATGGTGGTATTGCTGGCAGTAAATGTGACTACTGGTGCTGGTGGATTGGTTACGGTGATATAGCCGTTTTTGGTTAAAGTATTAGAGCCATCAGCATTGGTAGCAATCAGCGTAACACTGTAAGTTCCCGCTGTACTATAAGTAACGGTTGGGTTTTGAGCCACGCTATTGGCTGGCGACCCTCCATTAAAAGTCCAGGCCCACGATGTAGGGTTATTGGTAGACTGATCAGTAAATATAACACTTTGGCCAGCTACAATAGTCGTTGTATTGGCAGTAAACGCCGCTACTGGAGGGGTTGGGTTTCCACCAATCACCGTTTGCCCCGCTCTAATATTAGCATTGGGTTCTTGATTGTAGGCGTGCTCCAGTAATTTATAACTACTACCATCGGCTGCTACCTGGATTTTTAACCAGCCATAATGGGTAACTCCCTGAATAGTAAAGCGTAACCCTACAAAAGCAGTTTGTCCGTTCCAGGCAGTATAGCTTGCATTAGATACGTCGTGCAAATCAGGATAGGCTCCTCCTGCGGTCCAATCACTACCAGGCCCAATGACTGTATTTTGGGCCAATGGAAGAATGTTTATAGTTCCAGGCACACAAATCGCAGCTTTGGTATAGGTTTCCAGCTGGAAAGAAGACTTTTCGGCATTGTAAAAAATACCATAATCGCCGTCTGAACTGGCATCTCCAATGAATGAAAATGGCTGCCACACACTACTGGTGGTCACTTCCAGGTCAGGATTTACATCTACATACACAATTTGGTAAGGATTGATAAAATTAATCGTGAGATCAGGCAAAGTAGTATTACCTGCCCCTCCAATAGCCGAGGACAAAATGGTGATATTGATGCCAGATGTACTATTGGCCTGAGCGTGATTAGTCGCATTTCCCGTAAATGAAAGTTCAGCGGTTGTGGCACTAATTACCTGAATGTTAGGCGTTAGCCCAGCTGGTACATTGGCAGCCGTGAAGTGAGTACCTGCGGTAAGATTGCCATTGCCCACACTAAATGAAATTCCTCCTAACAGGCTCAAAGTAATTTTTTCGTTTACAGTACCATTGTTGCTTACACCTTCGTTCAACGCCACTTTTGATACGGCAATGTCTCCATTGTCCAGCAAAGTTTGCCCAGCCCGAATGGGTGCATTGGGTTGCTCATGATAAGCATGCTCTAGCAATTTGTAAGACTGTCCATCAGCTGCTACTTCAAGTTTTAACCACCCATAATGGATGTTCCCTGCATTGCTAAATCGCACGCCCACATATGCGGTTTGCCCATTCCAGACTGTGTAGCTGGCATTGGTTACATTATGCAAATCAGGATAGGCTCCTCCAGCTTCCCATTGACTCGAAGGCCCAATGTTGGTATTAAATGCCAAAGGGGTAAGGTTTCGAGTTCCAGCGGCACAAACTGCATCTTTTTGATAAGCTTCCAAATGGAATGTGGATTGACCCGCATTGTAAAAAATGCCATAATCGGCATTACCAAAGCCCATACTGAAAAAAGTCCAGGTAGCACTTGGGGATACTTGTATATCAGCTACATCGTTGTATACAATCTGATAAGGGTCTATAAAATTCAATGAAATACCATTGGTGGTGAGGTTATCAATGGCTGCATTGAAAGTAGAGGCAGTAAAGGTAATACTCACGTTGCTTACACTACTGGCTTGGGTATGAGTAGCGGCATTTCCGGTAAAAGAAAGCTCTGCGGTTGTGCTGCTCAATACCGTAATTTTAGCTGATAATCCTGCAGGCAAATTGCTCACACTATAGTTAGAAGTTGATAAATCACCATTGCCCACACTAAATGAAGCACCATCTAACAAAGTCAAGGTAGCTTTTTGGTCAATGGCTCCGTTGTTGCCAATTCCCTCATTAAAACTGGTAGTATTGAACGAAACACGCGGGGTAGGTGTGGTGTACAAGGTAGCCGCTAAATTGCTGGCCGACCATAGATTATTACGCTCTGCCACACTAGAGTTCAAAGCTGCCAACATTCTGGTTTTTTGCCCTAGAGTAAACATATTGGGGCAGTTGGCATAGTCCATATAGTTTTGGGTATTGTCCAGAGAGCCACAAGTAGATTGGGTCAGGTTACACCCAGTGGTTCCTTGGGTATTTGGAGTATCGCTTACGTCATCATCATCGCTACAAGCACCTGCATCGCCGTTGTTGGTTTGGTCTCCCCAAGTGTGCTTTAGATTGGCCCAATGACCAATTTCGTGCGTCAATAACTTATAGTGGGTAGATACGGCCGTACCCGTGCGACCAATGGCCCAATGTGAACATACTACCCCATCATAAATGGCATTGGCTCCTACCGTGCTAGAAGGATAAAAGGCAAAGCCTGAACCATTGCCCCCATCAGAGCTACGTACCACCCATACATTGAGGTACATATTACGAGGCCAACGTACCAGCTCTTTCAACGCGATTTGCCCCCCATTGTAGGTAAGCGTAGAACGGGTACGGGTGATTCCAGTAGTAGGGTTACCATTGGGGTCTTTTTGAGCCAAGGCAAACTCTACTTCTACATCGGCTACCAAATTCTGAAAAGCAGGTACCACAGCCGAAATTTCAGGATTAGTCGCCCGAAAATCTTCGTTGATTTGTTTTACTGCTTCAATAATCTGTGCATCAGAGATGTTCTCCACTCCTCCATCATGCACCACGTGAAATACAATGGGAATGGTCAACACAGTAGCTTTGGTACGTTGGTTAGCCCGTTGGCTCTGAAATACGCGTGTGTGCTGCTCTAACCCCTGGCGTGCTTGCTTGATCTGCTGTAATAACAAAGGATTAGCACGTTTTTCTAATTGGCGATGCATAGTCAAATGCCCGCATTTTTGATGGTGCTTATGTCGGGATTGGCTCCAGCCTTTTGAGGGCAATACGAGCGTGATCAACAACAATGTGGCAAATACTTGCCTAAGAGAGAATGCAGATAGCACATCCACTCTCGTGAGTAATTGTGTATTCATTTTTCTTGGGATTATGTGTAATATAATTGTGTCAATATCCGGTCATAGCAATGCCATGGTCGGCTTCTGGACATACAGAGGCAGATTTTAGAGAAAGGCCTTTACAAAAAATCTGTGGTTAATTGGGATTACTTTATTTATTACAAAGGTAGAGGGGGATAATACTATTTGCATCCGATTTCTTAACGAAGGTTGGTATTATTTTAACATTCATTGGGTAATACAACCACTTTACCAAACAATAAATCATCATTCAGTCCATTTTCAGAACAATATTCCTTTTTAATTAAACATTGAAATTTAAAAAGCGATTGAATCCAATTTGTGATTTTTCACTTTATATTTTTCATTTTAAAAAGAGTATTTTTCCATAAAGGGGGAAAAGTTTTTATATTCGTCGTGGTTTTATGCACCATCTTGAAACTGATACAAAAAGCTATAAAAATCTGGATACTATGGATAAACATATTCAAAAAGCACTTAGGCACATACAGAACGCAGAATATGCAGGATATTTTGCAGAAATAGGTAAGGTCACTCCTGAATCACACAAACCAATTCTCAAACAATTGGAAGGAAGATTTATTGCTGGACAGGCTCCTTGGGATTTTTACCAGCAATTGGATCGCTTTGCTCGCCAAATACAAGAAGCTATTCAAGAAGAAAATCTATCAACTAGTGAAACTAATACTACTATGTCATCTAATACGCCTGAAGCTTTTGTACAAGAAATGAAAAAGCAACTAGAAGATGAGTATCAAATAATTGCAGATGCTACTTTTCGCCGAAATATTTCTCGTAATCCTGAGAAACGAATGGAATATGAGGGTTTTATTAACCAAGGAGAAAATAATATACAATTCATTGAAAAGCGTTTTTTACAAAAAGCTACTCAAGAATACCAAATTTCTACAAATGATGCGCAACGTATCATTCAAGAATTGAAGCAAGAAATCCAACAACAATTTCAGCAACAAGATGCCAATATAGAGCAAAAGCTAGAAGAGTTCATTCAACACATTGACGAAAGTCATCAGGCTTTAGTAACCAATATTGTAGATCAAATAGCAGCTGAAAACGCCGACTTACTTCATAAAATGCAACAATCTCTGGAAAACAAGGAAGTAACCACTTTAGAAGTAAATCAATGGTTGACTGATGTACGCAACAATTTACCTGTTCATCTACCTCAAAAAGATAAGGTCCAAAAAGTGTTGGACTCTATGGATGTAACGGCCGCTTCTAAATTAAAGATAACTATTCCTATTATCCCTGTTTTTCTACAATACGAAAAAGAGATTGGCCTGCAATGGGCGCAAAACATTCCTAAAAGATGGAAAAGCTGGGTTCAGAAAATGCGAGAACGCATTACACATGGATAAATATCACCTCCTCACACTCCACACCACCACATACCCAACCAACACCCAAGCCCAGGTATAGCTAAGGTACACTACCAAACCATAAGACAGATGCCAATAAAACATAATGGCAATGCTGGCAAAAATGGTAGAGAAGCTGAACATAAGCGCCAGGGTAAAATAAATGGCGGCAGGTGTGCGTCGTACCAAGTAGCCAATCAGCATATTGAAGAGAACCAATGCCAGGGTTACCACCACACTTAGCCATAGTCCAGCTTCTTGCAAGTGGTTGCCAGTCAAGATATTGTGTAACACATTCAAGGAGGCCATCAGGGGATAGCTATAGGGGCTGAGCTTTTGGGTATCAGAAGATATTGTATCGCCCAGGTAGCCCAAATACACTATTTTGCGGGTAAATAGCTCCGAAGAAATGTCATAATTCAACAACAGTTTTCCATCAATCATTCGCACATTTTCAAAACTCAACTGGTAATTGATTAGTGGTTGGGCAGACAATTGGCTCAAAGCAGCTACTTTTTGGGTATCTACTATTTGCCCAAGGTACCGCTCTAAACCATTTTTAGAAGGCTCCCAACGACGAAAATAAGGTTCATTAGTTTTTACTGCACTTGTCTTGGCAACAATGCCTTCATAATGAATGCATCCTTCGCTGGGAGCATTATGTAAAGCTATTTTGTCCCGATGTTTTTGTAACATGCTTGCCAGCAGGCTATCGTGAGGAGTAGTTTTCGCCTTATCGAAACATATAAAAGCCGCTATGGCTTTAGGAGATGCCTGGCTAATTTTATCTATCAACTGGGCTAGTTGGTTGCGATCAAGTTGGCCAATATTTACCACTAGGTAATTGTTGTATACTTCCTCACTGATGTTTGATTGAAACACACCATCGTGTACTCTCAGCTCAGTAGTAAGTATTCGATGAGGGCGAATAGAGGTAAAAGCATATAAAAAAATCAATATTAATAGTACAGAAAAGGGAAGAATGAAGTGTTTGATCTTTGTTTTCATAGAAGTTCATCACAAGTATACCCTTTGAACGAGTTCTGACTTCTCTTGTTTCCCCTTTATTTATCTACCTATTTTCTCCTCAACAAATAATGATATACATGACTTTTGCCTTTGGTAACAGTATAACTATTGACATACTCCCAACCGTTGGCAATCATAAAGTTGAGAGCATCTACCATACTGTTAAATTTTTTGTTGCGCCCTCTTACATCTTTGATCCGTTGGGTAGTACCCCATCTAAATTTTTGGCCATAGTCAAGGTTAATCACCAGTTTTTTGCCCACCAAAGCCACATCTGTACCTACAATTTCGCAGTACTTTACGTGGGGCAATTGGTTGATATCCACATCATTTACCATCACTTGTGATTTACCCGAACGGGCCACACTTGCTTGTATTTTGATAGATTCTTTTTTGTCGGTAATATATTTTTTTAGCACGTAACCCTCGTACTCCTCTTTGCGGCGGTTAATATAGCGTACATATTGCCAGGTAGGATTGTCTACCCCTACTACATCATAGGCCATTAGTTTTTCTTTGATAGGTAAATAAAGAAAAGGCTTGGTTTTTTTATCAGGTTTTTCGTAGAGGCCTACATTGTTGGTTACCACATATACGGCTTTCTGAGCCATTGCAGGAGTGATCATACTCACTAAAAGACAGAGAAGAAAATAACGTCTCATGGTTTGGTTAGTTTACGGTTTAATCAAAATTATTTTCAATTTGTAAAGTAAATGCTTTGGAAGATAAAATCAATCGTGACCTACTTTAATTGCGCTTTTTTATAAAAGTCATTTTTTGACATAAAACCTCTTTCAAAAAAGATTATTTTTAGCATTGCAATGGCAGGCAAACATCTATATTTCACCTATGAAAATTCACTAAACAATCTAAAAACTGCACAAATTTGCTGCAATTTCACAAAAAACCTACAGAACCTTTGCTTCTCCCAAAAATACAATTTCCTCTCAATGTTATCTTAAATGAACCAGGTCAGAATTAATGGAGTTATGATAAAAAATGATAAACGAGCGTGGTTTTTCCAGCTTTTTTGTCAATTTCTTACTTAATGACTAATATTGCATCATTACAATTGAAAGATTCATTTTAAATAATATAAGCTCATGGCAAAAATCAAAGTTGCGATCAATGGTTTTGGTCGAATCGGACGAATTGCTTTTCGCGCCTTATTGAATAAAGACAATGTAGAAGTTGTTGCCATCAACGACTTAACCGATACAAAGACGTTGGCTCACCTATTGAAGTATGATTCTGTGCATGGAAGATTTCCTGGTGAAGTATCTGCTGATGACAACAGCCTTACGGTAAACGGTCACAAGATGTTGGTTTTTGCTGAAAAAGAACCAGCTAAATTGCCTTGGGGCGAGCACAACATTGATGTAGTGCTAGAGTCTACAGGACGATTTGTACAAAAAGAAGCAGCAGCTGGTCACATTGAAGCTGGTGCCAAAAAAGTAGTAATCTCTGCTCCTGCCAAAGGTGGTGTACCTACTGTAGTATTGGGCGTAAACGATGAAACTTTGTCAAACGAAGAAGCCATCGTTTCTAACGCATCTTGTACTACCAACTGTTTAGCTCCTATGGCTAAAGTATTAGACGATGCTTTTGGTATCGATACTGGTTATATCACTACTGTACACGCATACACTGCAGATCAGCGTATCCAGGATGCTCCTCACAAAGACTTACGTCGTGCACGCGCAGCAGCTACTTCTATCATCCCAACTACTACTGGTGCTGCCAAAGCAGTAGGATTGGTATTGCCTCACTTGGAAGGTAAATTGGACGGTATCGCAATGCGAGTTCCTGTAAACGATGGTTCTTTGACTGACTTTACTGTAAAGTTGAAAAAAGAAGTAACTAAAGAGGAAATCAATGCTGCTATGAAGGCGGCGGCTGATGGCCCAATGAAAGGTATCCTTGAGTACACCGAAGATCCTATCGTTTCTATCGATATTGTAGGTAATCCTCACTCTTGTATCTACGATTCATTGATGACTACGGTAAGTGGAAACTTAGTAAAAATCGTAGGTTGGTATGACAACGAAGCTGGATACTCTAACCGTGTAGCTGACTTGATCGAGCGTTTGGGTAAAATGGCAGAAACTACAGTAAACGCTTAATGCATTGAAGTTAGACAACAAGTCTTAAAATTTTAGCCTCGAGGTAAGCTGTATCTCGAGGCTTTTTTTATTGCAAAAAAAATTATCCCGAAATACTCCAATTTTAATATATTGAAACTTATTGAATATTAATCACAAAAAAGTTCCTTCTTGTGCATTTCTCAATAATCCATTCTATGAAAGATTAAAATACACTTTGTTAACTTTTAACACTATAATTGGACTTATCCCCATTAAACCACTTCCAATATTACACTTCTCAGGCTTTAATTCACTGCACCCCTTAAGTAACTACCACTTTTAAATCCTAAAAAACCAGTATATTATTTCATTAAAAGCTTAAAAAGCAAAATATTTCACTATACAATTACTATCTTTTTTCTTATAAACTTACACAAATCGCAAATCACTCTGTTTGGCTTGTACAAATTAAAGCCTGCCCTTAAATTTGTTAAGCAAATGACACCTCAAGAATACACAAAATAAATTCATTCCTTTTCATCCAGCTGGTTACCATCTCTTCTCCAAACAAATTTAACTATACAAAAAACTAATTAACAGGCATAAGTTTAAGAATACCTTCTGGTCAAATTTAAACATACGCTCAGGCTAACAAACTATTCAGAACAATGATGAGGCATAAAACTAATAGGTGGGCATTGTATTGGTGTGTCATTTACCTGCTAACCGGATGTACACTGTTTGAAAAAGAATTTATTTTACCGTTACCAACCGCTCAGCCCGCGGATGATGTAACATCCATAAGTTTTCAGGCTCAATGGCAAAAAGTAACAGGTGCTACCAGTTACGAGATAGATGTAGCACTTGATGAAGAATTCACTCAATTTGTAGGAAATTACCAGGACAAAAAGGTAGAATCTCTATCTATAATTATTACTGGTTTAGAAGCCAATACCCCTTATTATTATCGGGTGAGGGCCAACATTTCGAATCAAACCTCCCAAAACTCAAACGTTATCAATGTAACTACGGTGGCATTGGACGTACCCACAGTATATCCAGCAACCGACGTAAGCGCTACTGGCTTTAGAGTTTCCTGGAAACAAATGCCTGTAGTTACTTCCTATATTTTAGAAGTTGCCTTAGATGAAAAATTCCGCACTCCAGTAGGAAATTACGACAGTGTAGTGGTGGCTCCTACTGATACTTCATTACTAGTCAGTAATGTAACAGTTAACAAACAGTACTTTTATCGTATAAAAGTTAAACAATCAAACTCTTTCTCAGCATACTCTAACATACAGTCGGTATTTACCAGTACACTTCCTCGCCCTGAAGTGTTGCCTGCTACCAATGTAGAACTCACCAGTTTTATAGCCAATTGGCGGGCAATGCCAGAAGCACTCTCTTACCGTATTGATGTGGCTTCCGATGCTTTGTTTCAGCAGTTATTACCAGGATATGACGACCGAGTGGTCAATACCAACAGTGTGGTAGTACCAAATCTCAATGCAAACACTGAATATTTTTATCGGGTAAGAGCTGTGAATGCTGATGCCACCTCTAATCATTCAGAGATAATGCCTGTAACCACAACCAATCTCACGGCTCCTGTGGCTACTAAGGCCAGCGATATACAAAGTGGTAGCTTTCAGGCAAATTGGGACATGGTACCCAGTGCGTCTTCTTACTTGTTAGATGTAGCACTGGATGAAAACTTTACGCAGATGCTCCCTGCCTATAATGGCAAAGCAATTATTGGTAATTCTGAGATCATTCAATCAGTAGATGCCAGCACTAACTATTATTATCGGGTAAGGGCTCAAGGGCTAAATGCCATCTCTGACTACTCTAATATCATTTTAGTAGTTACAGGATTATTACCAGCACCTGTTGCTGATCCAGCCTCAAATCAAAAAGTATTTGAATTTACGGCCAACTGGCAATCCCAAACTGATATTAGTTTATATCTCATAGACGTAGCTACTGATGCAAGTTTTATCAATTTTGTGACAGGTTACCAGGCCAAAGAGGTAGCTGGCACCTCGTTGACTGTAACTGGACTAGACTTCCGACAAACTTACTATTATCGTTTGCGTTCCAAACGCCTCAACAAAGTCTCTGATTACTCCAATGTAATACAGGTAAATCCTTGTGTAACTGCTGGTTGTAAAGTAGAAACACTTACTTTTTTTACAGGTAGTACCAATCAAAATTTTGATCAGCGATTTACTTATGACTCTCAAAATAGAATTACTGAAATTACTTATACCGATTTTACCGACTTGCGATTTGTAGTAGCCTATAATGCCAACAATACTATACAAAATGTAAGGTTGGTTTTCAACGGCTCTGACTTTTATACCTACATTTATAACTATGATGCCAATGGCCTATTAACTTCTGTAACCCAAAATAACAGTTCTGGCAACTTTACAGAATTGTGGACTTTTGCCTATAACACTCAAAACCAACGAATTACCTGGAGTACTTATAGTAATCAGGCAGGAACAGCTCTTACCCGTCAGTTTAACTACACTTATGACGGTAATGGCAATGTGATCGAAGTAAGAAACCAAAGTAATGCACTTATTAAAAGGTATACTTATGACGACAAATTAAGTCCTTATGCCTTATTCCGTCAAGAAGACTTGTGCTTCTTCATTGCGGTTTCTCGAGACCAATGGACATCTACTAGTATCAATCTTGGTGCTGAATGGCGCGGTTTTTTACCTATCAACAACATTATCAAAGAAGAATTAGGAGGGACTACTTCTGAGGTGTTCATTTTTAACTACAATAGCAAAGATATTGCTACGAAGCAAGATGCCTTTTACTCAGTTGATTTCACTTTTATTGGTTGTAGCTTTTAGCCATTGATTTTTAACGAACTATGAAATATATCTTATTAATAATCATATGGTTTGGTTGCCTGAGTTGTTGCCAAGTATTTGCCCAAACACCCGATAGCACTGGTGGACTCAGGCTAACAGTGCGCAAAGACATGCTGAACCTGCAAGTGAGAGGACTTAAAAAAGTTCAAATTTATTCGGCTACCAAAACTTTGGAAGACTACCTGGCGGCTCCAGTCTCTGCTACAGTAATTAATCAGCAAATGCTGGAACGTAGTGGAGCAATCAATATCCCAGAAGCCCTTCGTTTGGCACCAGGAGTGTGGGTAACCCAAAAAACCAATGGCAACTATGAGGTTTACTTGCGCCAAAATATTACGCCAGCCGGAAGCCTGCTTCAGGATAATAAGAATTCTCAACTGCTGGTAGTAATAGACCAGGTACCTCAATATGACTATTTATTTTCGGGTATTGTGTGGGAGTCACTGCCTGTGGACATTCACGATGTAGAGCGAATCGAGGTTATTAGAACCCCATCTACTGTATTTTTTGGAAATGCAGCCATTTCAGGAGTTATCCATATATTCACAAAAAAAGTACAAGACAACAGTCTTAAGCTATCTGTAGATAGTCAGGCTGGGGCCGCTGCTAATAATCTTCGCGGCAATAATCAGGATTTATCGTATATCCATCGTGCTTCGTTGAGCGCGGGTATTTCTGATCAATTTCGTTTCAGGTTGTCAGGTCATTATCATTTTTTGAACCGTTTTCAAGACGATTATTATTTACTTCATGAAAACCGCTTTCTGGCTAGTGATTCTCTCCTGTTTTTCAAACAAAACGTTACTGAAACCAACCTCAATACCAAGCTGGGACATGAACGCTTAGGGATTAATGCCTTTACATTTTATACACCCAATAATCACGTATCGATCAACACGCGCGTATATTATCAACAAGCCCAGGTACAAACCATTCAAACTGATGATACTCTGGCCCTTACGCAAAGAAAAAGCAATAGTTTAGCTGCTAGCATCAATGCTTATATTTATAAACTGCATGTAACAGCCTCTTACCGTACTGGTGAAATGGATTATGCCTTAGGGTATGTTGGAAATCAATTTCTCACACAACAACTGCAAGCTTCTGCTGATTATAAATTACGTTACAAAAAAGTAGACTTACAGTCTGGCGCAGGTTTTCTCCAGAATAATTATACCTCCATTAATGATTCTGATTCGAGCCATTCATTCACCAATTATTATGCTTTTCTTAAAGCAGAAGCAAGCCCTTTACCCCGCTGGCGTGTATTGGCATCACTACGGGGAGATATTTTCGCACAAGCATCTTCTCCTTTTCTTTCATACCAATTGAGTTCAACTTATAAAATGGCCTATCATTTGATAAAGGCTAGTTATACTTACAATGAAGCACTTCCTCTTCAGCGTCAGCATCGCCAAAACATCCAACATACCATCTTAACCGATATCAACCCCAACCGCTCTAGTGTAGTAGAGCTAGGCTGGAGTGCTAAGATATTAGCCAAAATTCAAGCTTCATTAGAGGTATTTCTAAACCAAGGCTTGTATCAACATACGACCTTTAACGAAACCAATGCTTTGCCTGAAAGCCAGGCATTGAATGTTACCCAGGCAGGTCTTACTACTGAGTTAAGCGCTTGGTTAAACAAGTTTCAAGTAAGTGGATTTATTACTTTACAGAGATCAGGACAAACCCTTAGTGAATTAAGTCAGGAGGGTTTTGGTCAAACGCCTCAATTTTATGGAGGATTCCAGGTTAATTATGAAGGGCTTTTGAATCGATTAAATGTAAATACTCAGTTATATTTTTACGAAGATTATAGCATTAATACAAAATATCAAGCTTTAACAATACCAGCAAAAACTCTGTTAAATATCAAGATATCGTACAAAGTCTGGCAAGATAATCGCCTATTCTTAAATGTTAGAAATGCTTTGAACGACACAAACCGAGAGTTTGCTTTTGCTGACCAGGCACCAGCATTTTATTTAGCCGGGGTCACAATTACACTTTAGGCAACCATGAATTATAAAAGGAAAAACTATTGTATTTTTACCAAGCTTAAAATCCTGCTATTTTGTTGTTGTTGGATTTGGATGAGCACTGCTGTTGCTCAAGGCGACAAAGCTGACAAACAGGCAGATTCACTTAAGGTGTTGCAACTCCATCAACAGCTAGAAACTGCTATTGCCCAAAAACAATATACCCAAGCCATTAATTTTGGTAAACAAGCCCTAAATCTAGTTAATCAACACTTGTTTGTTCAAAATAAGGTCAAGGTATTGTTGTCATTGGGAAAGCTATACACTGAAACCAACAAAACCTCAGAAGCGCTCAGTTACTACCTACAGGCTGAAAGCTCTTGCCAAAATTATAACAATCTTTCTCAGCTAGTAAAAGTACATGATCAAATGGGCCTCTTTTTTATGAAGTACCAACTCTATAAAAAAGCCTTGCAATATTTCCGAAAATCTTATCAATCACGTCGTAAAAATCGTTTCCCAGATACCATTGTCAATATCGAGAGCATTGCTTTTTGTCATTATATTTTAAAAGATTATAACCGTGCTCAGTTATTCTATGAGAAACTGCTTTCGATGCACCGTAAAAAACGAAATCAAGAGGAAGTAATCAAAACTCTTGAACAGTTGGCGCTGGTATCATCCATTGGAGAATCATACGCCCCTGCCATTAAATACAACCTTAGCTTGCTCAAGATTTATAAAAAATCACGTAATGTTTCGAAGATATCTGGTATATACAATGACTTAGGCTTTTTGTACAAACGTCGTAATGATTTACCTACTGCCCTCAATTATTTTAATTTATCCTCAGAGCTACTCAAAAAGAAAAAACTCACTATAGACGAAAAAGAAAAAATTACCCTCTTGGTAAATACTGGAGTAGCTTATACTAATCAGGAGTCTTTCAATAGAGCACGTAAGTACTTTCAGCAGGCTGCCCAGATTGCACCTAATAATAGTATCAAGCAAGCCGAAATTCATAATTACTCTGGGTCTAACTATTACCTGAGTGGTAATAATTTTCAAGCCCTTAAGCAAGTAGAGCAGGCCATTGCCATTGCCCAACCTCGTCGGGCCTGGAATGTACTCTTGACAAGTTATGATTTACTTGCTCGTATTTATGCTCAGGAAGGGAACAACAAAAAAGTAAGAGAATTTAAACAAAAGTATCGGGCGTTGTACCGTCAAATACAAGACGAGCAAAAGAAAACGGAGCAACAAGCTTCTTACAATCAGGCTTTGATGAACCAGCAAGAACAACGAATTAAAAACTTGTTGGCCGAACAACGCCAATTGCAACAACTAAAGGATAAGCAAGAAAAACAGCAAAAAGATATAGCGCTCAAAAACAACTTGCTCAAGCTTCAGCAACAACAGTTGGCCTTATTCAAAAAAGAGAAAGAGTTGAACATTGCCAATTTTCAGCGTGCTCAGCTAGATAAAGTGCGTCAACAACAAGCACTACTCATTAGTGAAGGAAAGCTTCGGGAAGCCCAGTTGGCTCAAGACAAAACATTGGCCACTTTGGCACTGGAACGAAAAAATACAGAACAAAAAATCAAAGAAGCCCAAAACCGTCAGAAACTCGCCAAGCTTGAATCAGAGAAAAAGATTCAGCAACAAAAAATTGAACAGCAAAAGCTTCAGGAAAGATATGCCGTGGGGGCGATTGCTCTGATTGGGATTATCTTGGTATTGGTTACATTGGGGTTGATCAACACTCGTAGAAACAAGCGAAAACTACAAAAGCAACACACAAAGATAGAGGAACAAAACGGAGAAATTATTTCGCAAAACGAGGAGCTCCAGCAGCAACAAGAAGAAATTATGGCACATAGAGATGCCATTGAAGAAAAGAATAAACAACTCAACCATCAGAATGCAAAAATCCATCAAAGCATCAAGGCGGCGATGAATATTCAAACCTCTATTGCGCCTGATATACCCAAAATGAACCACCATCTGGGTGAAGACCATTTTATTCTTTATCGTCCCAAGGATATAGTCTCAGGCGATTTTTATTGGTTAGAAAAGATACAGAATAAAATTTATCTTGCAGTGGTAGATTGTACTGGCCACGGTGTACCTGGGGCTTTTATGAGTTTGATTGGTAATAACCTGCTCAAACAAATTGTACAACTCCAACGAATTAAAAGTCCTGCAGAAATTTTAACCAGGCTAAATAGCGAAATAGAAATCGTACTTAAGCAAAAAGAAAATGGATATCAAAATGGGATGGACATGGCTTTGATCGTGTGGGAAAACAAGTCTAACCCAGTAGAAGTTGTCTTTTCGGCAGCTAAACGCCCTTTTTATTACGTATCTCAAGATTCTGATTGCCTTCAAAAATTAAAAGGAGATCGTTATTCGATAGGCTTTCCCAATCCAGAGTTTACCGAGCAGGTGATTTCTCTACAAAAAGGAGATTGTATTTACCTATGTAGTGATGGGTATGTAGATCAACACAATTTTAAAAGGAAAAAAATTGGTTCCAAAGGCTTTGAAAAACTATTATTTGATAATCATCACTTGCCTATGGATGAACAAAAAAAATATTTGGAGGATCAATTGGAAGCCCATCAAGGCGATATGGAGCAGCGGGATGATATATTAGTGGTAGGCCTAAGGTTATAAAGAGGCGCTTCCCTAATTGTTGTTTACAATAATTTTTCAAAAAATCCAAATTTTTAGCAACCTTTTTAGCACATTTATACGTAATGTAAGGTATATTCTATAATTCACAAAACCTTATGTGGTCTAAGCTAAATAAAACCCTTTCTAAATTTATTAAAAATTCTGACGAAACAGATCAGGAAGATAATGATGATGTTCCCGAACAGGCACCCACTGAACTCATCGAAATTACTATTCAGGAACTCGAAGAAGCCATCACCAAAACTCAAACTTCTCTTCAGCAAACTTCTGATAATCAACAAAATATTAAGGCTCAGCTATTAGGTTACCAACGCAATGCAGCAGAGTTTTATCGCAAGGCAATGGAAGCCAGTAAGAAAGGCCAGGATATCCAGGCGCAAGAATTGGTGCGCAAAAAAAATCTGGCAGAGAAACAAGCGGCTCAATACCAAGTATTGTATACCAACGTATCGGGTACTGTACATCAATTTGAATCACAAATTGAGAAAATGCGCCTCAAGATTCAGGAATTACGCTCTAAAGAAGTAATTCTTAAAGCCAAATTGGAAAATGCCAAAACCCAAAAAGAGTTGGGTAGTTACCTTACTGAATTGAATCAAAGTGCTGATTTAGAAGCCTTTGAAGATGAATTGAATGAAATAGAATTGGAAGCCAAACTTGTCAATGATTTGCAAAGCCTAGATGAGGAAGAGTTTGACCAAATGGAAACTCAAGCAGGTATGGCTTCTCTGCAGGAAGATATCGCAGCCGAAGAACGTCGTTTGCAAGAGCAACGTGATGCCCAACGTTTTAAAAGAATCAATCAGATTTTTGACCAAAACACCAGCCACGAAAAAAAGCTAAGTCAAACGCAGCAGAAAAATTATCAAGTTAAAAAACAAAAGTTGATGGAGGCACTTATGCAACAAAATGCACAGTCTCAATCATCCAACAAAAAATCAGATCAATTTCAAACTTTCTTTGAAAATACGAATGTAGAAACTACCCCTAACTCCTCTCAAGGAACAAGCAAAAGTCAACAAATTTTAGATGACTTTGCGCAACAGTCTACTCCCAAGGCCTCACCTGATACTCCAAAAGATCAGGAAGATAAACAAGCTTTGTTTGACAATTTCTTTGGAGATGAAGCAGATAATTCTTCATCAGGAAAATCCTCTTCAGAAGATGTTTCTTCTCAAGAAGAATCAGACCAAGCCTCAAAATCGGCCAACCAAAAGAAAATTGACGACTTTTTTAATGATTAAACTTTTACCTATTTTGGGATGAGTGCCCAATAGTAGAGAAATGTTTACCTTTTCTCACACTATTGCTATGCGCTTTTACTCACTTAATTTCAATTTTTAATAAACTCAAAACCTAATTTTTTACAATACATGGCTATATCGCTTAAAAAAGGAGGAAGATTTAACCTCACCAAAAAAGAACCAGGGTTAGAAAAAATAATGATCGGCTTGGGCTGGGAAGTTAAACCTGGCAACTCAGTCGACTTGGATGCTTCGGTGTTTATGCTAGGAAGCAATGGTAAACTCATTGCGGATGAATACTTTGTGTTCTACAACAATCTTAAGTCGCCCGATGGCGCCCTTCAGCATACTGGCGACAACCGTACAGGAGCAGGAGATGAAGATGATGAGATGATTTTGGCGAATATGCCATTGATCAATCCAGCCATCACCGAAATATTAATTACGGTAAGTATTCACGAGGCCGATGTGCGTCGTCATAACTTTGGCTTGTTGGATGAAGCCTACATACGTATCATGGATGTAAGCACGAAGCGTGAAATCCTAAGATATGACCTGGACGCTGAATTTGGTATCAATACTGATGTAGAATTTGGCAAACTTGTCAAAGAAAACAATGAGTGGCATTTTGTAGCCTCAGGTCTTGGGTCTAACCAAGGTCTACAGGGCTATGTAGATGCTTACGCTTAGAAAAATAGCGGCATCGGGATTACCTTTATACCCGGTGCCTTGCTTTAGAATCTGTAACAACCTAATCAACATCAAAAACCAAAAACTCACCATTTCTCAATGTCTATATCACTAAATAAAAAAACTGGAATTAATCTTAAAAAAGGGTCTTCCATTACGCTGGAAAAGCAGGGTAAATTACTCGAGCAAGTCTGTGTAGGTCTTAATTGGGGCGCTATTCAGAAAAAAGTTTTGTTTGGCTTAGTCAAAACTGCTGAGGGGGTAGATCTCGATGGAAGCGTATCATTATTTGACAAAGACAATAACGAGCTAGAGACTGTCTACTATGCCCGCTTAGAATCTACCAATAAATCTATTATCCATAGTGGAGATGATCGTAGCGGAGATGTAGGAGCGGATGATGGATTAGACAATGAAGTAATAGAAATAGATTTACGTAAAGTATCTCCAGAAACAGAGCAAATTGTTTTTTATCTCAACTCTTATAATGGGCAAGACTTTGCAACCATTCCTTTCTCTAAAATCAGAATTTTTGAAGGAAATAAAAACCGGGTAGATGATGTATTTGCTACCTTTAATTTATCAGCTGATCCTTCGTTTGCGGGCAATGTGTCTATGATATTAGGCAAACTAGTGCGTACCCGAAACAACTGGAAGTTTGAAACTATTGGCGAAGCGGTATCGTCAAAGAAAATACAGGATACGATTCCTTTAATACAATCAAAATACCTTTAAAACTTCTGAAAAACACAGGTATCTTTTGCGTGTGTTTTTTTGTGCACAATCCACAGTATCCTTCTCTCTCCTTTCAATTTATTTCTAACCACAATCTCAATGAGCATATCATTAAACAAAAAAACCGGAATTAATCTAAAAAAAGGCTCTTCGATCTCACTTGAAAAACAAGGCAAAATACTGGAAGAAGTATGTTTTGGACTCAACTGGGGGGCCATTCAAAAAAAAGCCTTATTTGGGCTCATCAGTGCACCACAGGCAGTCGATTTGGACGGAGGAGTGATGATGTTTGACAGTGCTAACCGTAAACTAGATACGGTGTACTTTGATAAATTAATTTCCAACGATCGGGCCATTGTTCACAGTGGAGATGATTTGGAGGGAGATGTAGGTGCAGACGATGGTCACGACAATGAGGTCATAGAGATTAATTTACACAAGGTAGCTCCTGATGTTCAGCAAATCGTATTTTATCTACACTCATACAAGGGACAAGATTTCGCCAGCATTCCTTTCTCGAAAATCAGAATTTTTGAAGGCAATAAAAATCGGGTAGATGATGTGCTGGCTACGCTCAACCTATCGGCAGATGAAGCCTTTGCTCAAAAAGTAACGATGATATTGGGTAAACTGGTACGTACCACCAATAACTGGAAGTTTGTGGCTATTGGAGAGCCCATTGATACCCATAGTTTGCGTGAAGCTGTTACTATTATCCAAGATCAATATCTTTAAGGTTTCGTTGCTTATAAGTGTATTCCTGAGGTTATTTCTTGTTTTTTAGTAACCTAGACATAACCTTTGCACAAGAAAATGAATAAAACCTACCTACAAGTATTTATAATCAACCCTGTAAATCAAGCGTTTTAACATATGACAAGCTTTTTTGTTGTATATAAGATGCTTGCTGCTTTTCAACCTAACCATTTATCATCTATTATTACTAAGATTTCATGAAGATTACAGGCACTGAGAATATCGATGGTATTCTGCTAAAAAAGGGAAGTAGTATTTCTCTGGAAAAAGGAGGCAAATACCTCAATGAAGTATGTATTGGGCTAAACTGGGGAGCCATTTTGCACACAAGTTTTTTTGGTTTGATCAAAAAAAGAGAAAGTGTAGATTTGGATGGTAGTGTAAGCACTTTTGGCAAAGATAAAAAAGTGTTAGATACGATTTACTACCATAAATTACGCTCAGACGATGGCGCTATTATACACAGTGGCGATGATCGTATTGGCGACTTGGATGGTGATGATGACCTGGATAATGAGATTATCAAGATTAACCTTAACAAGATTGACCCACAAGTAGACCAGGTAGTATTTTATCTAAACTCCTACAATGGTCAAGACTTTGCCAAAATTCCTTATTCTAAGATTCGCATTTTTGAAGGGAACGAAGAGCAGGTAGACTCGGTATTTGCGACTTATAACCTTTCTTTTAAATTTTCATTCACTGGATATGTATCTATGGTAATGGGTAAGCTACGCCGCGAGGAGGGTAAGTGGAAGTTTTATACTATTGGCGAACCTGTAAAAGCTTCCAAAATTCAGGATACAATTCCTATTATCCAGCAGAAATACCTCTAATTTTAAGTGAAAAATTAAAAATGAAAAGCGAAAAATCAGACCAATGATTAAGAACTAAAAGTAATTCATAAATTGAACTATCGAGGCTAACAGGTAGTTGTGTGAAAAAATATACGATAACCCGTTTATAGAATAATCACACTTATGAGGAAAGCAGGCATTTTAGCAGGATTAATCATTGCGTTGGTAGCGTGTGAAAATACTCCCAAAAACAACCTTGATGTTGGAACAATACAGGCCTCAACATCTTCCTTTCAGGCTTCTAATACTAAAGACGATGCCTTTAATAAATATTGGTATCAAGGCAAAGCCGAAATTACATCCTATAAATTGAGCCAGGTACGTTATGGTGAAATTCACGAGGGCAATGCGGTACTGATTTATGTCACAGAACCTTTTTTACCTCAAAAACAAGTCAAGGCCGATTATCCGAATAAGCAAAACGTACCAGTTTTAAAACTGAATAGGGTCAAGAAATTCCTGACAGGTATCTATCCTTATTCACTCATGACGAGTGTGTTTTCTCCAGTAAAAATGGAAAAACCAGCCATTAAAACTACCTTTTCTTCTCAGGAATGGTGTGGGCAAATCTTTGTACAATTCAACAATCGCCAAAAGTGGGAAGTAGCATCTAAATCTTATTTCGAGAGTAGTGGAGACAAGAACTTTTCCCTAAATAAAGATTTGCTGGAAGACGATATCTGGACCAAAATACGCATCAGTCCTGAGCAATTGCCCACTGGTAAAACAATGATGATACCTGCTGCTGAGTTTCTGACGCTTAAACACCGTCAAATCAAGGCTTATGAAGCTGTACTTACGCTCATACCCAAAGGAGACCTGAGTGTGTATAAAATAGTATATCCCAAGCTCCAACGTACTTTATCTATTCAATTTCAATCTAGTTTTCCGTACACAATCGAGTCTTGGGAAGAAAGCCAACGTACCCGTTACAGTAAAGGCCAATTAGTGACAAAAGCTAAACGCATCAAGCGTATTAAATCGGCTTATTGGAATCGCCATACTACTCAAGATACGCACTTATATAAAGAATTAGGACTTTAGCAGTCGTTGGTCATTAGCCGCTAGCCAATGACCAACTCCTCTCCTATTTAATCATTTGCATGTATACGATCTTTTTGGTTTCGAAAAACTCTTCCTCAAAGTAATCGCTCAACTTGAATACTTTTTGAGGTCGTTTTACTTCAGCCAATTCTTCGGTAAGATCGCCTCCTTTAAGTAGCAAATAACCATTCTTGAGGTCATTACTATACATTTTGTAAAATTTGTCACGCGACCAGTTATACAATGTTTTGAGAGGTGCTACCGCTCGGGAAACAATGAAATCAAAATCGTCATCTACTTTTTCCACCCGCATTTGCTCAGCTTTTATGTTCTTTAAGCCCAGTCCAGCAATCACCTCATTCACTACTTTGATTTTTTTGGCTATAGAATCTACCAAAAAGAATTCTACATCGGGAAACATAACTGCCAGGGGAACTCCAGGAAAACCTCCACCTGTACCCAAATCCAGCACTTTGGTACCAGGTGTAAACTGAATTACCTTGGCAATACCCAATGAGTGTAATACATGACGCTCATAGAGTAAGTCTACATCTTTGCGGGAAACCACATTAATTTTCAGATTCCAGTCTTGATACAGCTCATTCATTTTAATGAATTGGGCTTTTTGTTCCTCTGTCAAGTCTGGAAAATATTTAAGTATTATTTCGTGAGTCATCTTCAATTGATCATTAATAGTGATAGTTCATAACTGGCAACCTACATTTACCCCTTAAAAGGGTTATTATCTTTTTGTTGACTGCTATCATACACTCTAATAGCTACCACTTCGGCTTCAGCAGTTTTGGTATCATTAGACCACAAAGCACAAGTCATCGTGGTTTTTCGTCCTTTTACTTCGATTACTTTCGCTACTAGTTTTACTGGAATATCGTTAGGGGTTGGTTTTAAGTACTTAATGTTCATAGTACCTGTAGCATAACGATACTCAGGTTGGCTATCCCAGGCACGGTTGCCTTCGTCTTTGTAGGCTTGCATAGTAGCAGTAGCCATAGTGTGGCAATCAATTATTGTTGCAATGATTCCCCCATTCATGATGCCTTTCCAGCCATTGTACTTTTCCTGCGATTCCCATACACATACACTCTCCTCTCCTTCCCAATGGCTTTTGATCTTGAGTCCTTCGTGGTTATCGTGGCCACAGCCAAAACACACATTGTCTTCCATCGCTTGCTGAAAAAACGGAGTTTCTTGTTCTTGAGTAGCTTCCATAGTTTTTATTAGCCAACCATCTTCAGTCAGCAGTTTCAAATTTTTAAATACTTTTTGAGACGGCAAAATTAGGGGTTTTGGCACTAGATGCATTCAATGAGGGCTTTTTTTTAAATGAAGGAAGTGATCAATATTTATAAATATATATTATGTTAATTAAAATTATATTCTTCCTGTTAACCTTTTGGGTTTAGTAGCTATAAAGTTTAAGGAAAATTTCCCTTAATTATTCATAGGTTAACTCTTAATAAATTATGAAACCTTACAAATTCAACATGTACCTTACCTTAAGCTTGTTATTGAGCACACTTACAACCCAGGCACAATACAAAACACAAATTAGGATGCCCAAAGACCGCAATGCTCCTGGTAAAGTATTAGATGTGCCTAAAATAGACAAAATCACCTATCTATCTTCTAAAAAACAAGCCTACATATTTTTACAAGGTGGGGGTAATACCGCTTATGCATTCAACCCTAACAATGGAAAATTTCGCCAGCTCAATAGTTTTAACAATGCCAGTAACATAAAGATACTTTTGGCCAATAGTGGTATAAATGGAATATTTACTTTTAAGAAAAACAGAACAGACTACTGCTACAACCCAACCAATGGACGAGTATTTGCGCTTCCGCAGCCCGCTTCGGTTTTTGATGGCGTCCATCTACTTTCGGTAAAGTATCTCAAGACTGGGGGCAAACCCAACTATGAAAATGGATTGTTGAGCTATATTGATGTAAATAAAGGTCCTAAGGAATCTAATTTATTACTGCATTCTGCCCTTAATAAAGCCGTGAATAGTTCAGCAAAATATAAAAGTTCTAATGCTATCATCAAAGCAAACATGGTAGGTTCCATCATCCGAGCGGGTAATGGTTACATGATTAGTTTTCTTCACGGAAAAGCGGGCGATAAAGTCTATACCCGTAGCCTGATTGCCTGGATGAGAATCAGCAAAATGGGGAATCGCCTGCAAATTGCCCAGATGAAAATCATTGCCAAGGTAAACTCAATTTTCAGTACATCTATGCAGCATTACCGTGGAAAAACCTATGTAACCGAATCTCGCAAAAATAAGGTTCATGGCACTTACGTATTTGACCGTAACGGAAATCAAGTAGGCTTTCACAGTAAAAAACGATTGATAGATTTAGTACGAGAAAAAAAGGTACCTACGGCTGGAAAATATGTATCCTTACCTGGTGGCAAGATCATCTACAACCTGAGCCAAAACCGGGTAGAAAATGGGCAACAATATCAAATCAATGGGCAAGCTTATCTTTTTAGTGTAAAGGAGCGTTCTTACCCACAAGGGCAACAAAGTAAGCTAAAGCCTTATTGGTTTTTGAGAGCAGACAAAAGGTAATTGTCTTACACTAAACACTATAGTTATCACGACTTCATTGACTATTCCAGTATAAAAAAACCCTGGCAAGCCAAATTTTGCCAGGGTGTATAATTAAAACCTCATTTATATTAATTCAACCACTTATCAGCTCTTTGGTAATTTCTACTTCTTTCTACCTTGCTTTTACTTCATCAAATCGCTCAAAATATCTTTCATGATTAGTACCCATCCAGCGATCCCACCAATTGAAATACAAGCCATAATTTCCTTTCACTAATTCATGATGCATATTATGATGGGTAGAGGTATTTTGCCATTGCCCAAACCAATGCTTTGTCCAGTGTTTGGGGTAAATCTCATATCCCAGATGGCCTATTACGTTGAGGGTCATCATGGTGAGTAAAAAACTAAAAAGCACCAACGGATGCAGAGGAATAACAAACACCAATAAAGGAAAGATACCCGCCTCTACAATTGCCTCCAACGGATGAAAAGAAAAGGCAGCCCAAGGCGACGGATTATGTGATAAATGATGGGTACGATGCATCAAGCGATATAATTTACGATGGTGCATCAGTCGGTGTGTCCAATAAAAATAAGTATCATGAATAATAAGGGTAAGCGGAAAAGACAACACTAAATATACCCAACCATATTCGCCAATGCCTGGATAGATTTGCGTGTATTCTTTAAAAGTAACAATGCCTAGCCCAATGAGCGAAAAGATCGCCATGGTAGACAATGAATATTTTATTTCTTGCCAGTATTGCTGGTTTTTGGGCATACGCTTTTGGATGCGTCGGTGGGTCCAATACTTTGTTCGTACTACATAAAAGATTAAAAAGAAAATACCTGCAATGAATAAGTACCGCAATACTATGACTGCAGTAATGATACCCCAGCGCGTGTACCATTCTATTGCTAATAAGGAAGTCGTCATGTCAGTAAAGGGTCAATGGGTGATACTCTTTACTCTAAAGAACGAAATTGAGTTGGGTAGTTAAATAATATTCAATCAATCGGCCAAAAAACTAGATGAACTGCTCAAATTCATCAGTCAATCTTTATCCCAATTATCGTAATGTCATCGGTTTGCTTATTGCTGCCTTTCCATTGACGAAACTCTCTATGTAAATAATTATGCTGCTGGGCGGAAGGCAACTGACTAATCTTCAACAAGAAATTACGGAAGTGTTTCTTAAGGTATTTTCTGCCCTCTGGCCCTCCAAATTGATCCTGAAAACCATCTGAAGTCAAATAAAGCATATCACCAGACGATAGCTGAAGCTCATGTGCTTGAAAAGACTTGGGCTTTTTATATTGATTTGACCCACCAATAGGAAAAATAGAGCCCTTGATTTGGTGAAAAACGCCGTCTCTTACATAATACAAGGGGGCTTTGGCACCAGCAAACGTTAATTTTTGATCACTTTCCCGAATCACAATTAGTGATAAATCCATGCCATCATGGATGCGGGTATTGCTTTGGGTTTGAAGGGTTTCAGATATTTTTTTGTCCAACGAATGCAAGATTGTGCTAGGGTCTACAGTATCCTGGTACTGAATAATCTCGTGAATCAAGCTACTTGCCAAAATAGTCATGAAAGCTCCTGGTACGCCGTGCCCAGTACAATCGGCCAAAATCAACAATTTGTAAGACTCTCCTTCCCAGCTTTTGGTACCCAACCAATAAAAATCTCCACTTACGATGTCTTTGGGGCAAAAAAGCACAAATGAATTGGCAAAATCGTTGGTCAGTTTTTGGGTAGAAGGCAACAAAGATGATTGGATAAATTGGGCATATTGGATGCTCTCAGTAATGTCGGCATTTTTCTTACCCAAGGTAATATTAATACGGTTTAGACGATCATTGGTAGAATCCAATTCATCTACGGTCTGGTTAAGCATCTCGTTGGTTTCTACCAATTTAGCCGTACGTTCCTGAATTCTCCCCTCTAATCGTTGTCCTTCTTCTTCTTTTAGTTTAATCATTTCGGTCGCCAGTCCCTCTTTTTCTTTTTTGAAGATATTGTATTTATCCCCTAACGCCATAGAGAGCAACATAATCTCGATAGCCGCGGCAAATTCGGTAGTATTGGTAAGTACATAGTTGCCCGAAATGAAACCAAAATCCCGTAAAAACTGTAACACGATTCCCGTAAGATATACTACCCAGGCTATGGTGAAATAACGAGCCGCCAAATGCCCTTTCCGCCAGGATATTATTCCTGATGAGATCATAATGAGGGGTGTAAATACTACCGTGTAGCCTATGAGCTGGATAATGAATTTAAATCTTAAGAAAAACGACAACACCAAATAAACCGCGCTTAACACTAACAATACCTGGGCAATACGCCAAAGAATAGTTTGGTATTTTTTAATTTCTAAAAAACGAATGGCGAAGGCAATGCCTCCAATCATCATTGTAGTAAGCCCTACAGGTAGTACTCGATTTACCCAATACGCACCTGTCCAGAGATATTGAAAAGAATAACCGGATTCGGCCGAAAAGTATAGCAAAGACCCGATAATAAATACTACATAATACAAATAGCTGAGGTCTTTGAGAGAAAAGTAAAGGAAAATGCTATGTGCCAAGATTAAACATAATACCCCAAACAATAACCCGTGCACTACATCTGAACGAGATGCCTTTTGGAAGTAATAATCAGGGCTGTAAATCGCTAAAGGCAGTTGAATGGTACTATCCCCCCATACCTTTAAATAAAAATATTGGGTTTTATTCTGGCTAAAGTCTAGCGGAAAAACATAGTGTCGGTTATGTATTGGTCGGTTGTCAAAAGGACGAAAATCACCAGTTTGCACAGTCTGCCATTGTTTTTTCTCACCATTATAAAAGTAAAAATCGACATAGTCTAAGGTGGGGTACGCCAACTCTAATAACCATTTGTCTAAGGTACTTTTGTTTTGCACCTTGATTTTTACCCAGAAATAATTCGCAGAATGTCCTTTGATAAAGAGTTTTTGACGAGAAACTTTAAACGATGTGTCATAAGTAGCGCTCGTGATTTGATCGATGGTGAGATTCTCATTGCTGGTTTCAAACACACTCATTTGAGTACCAATCGAATAGTCTAATTGTCCATCCGAAAGCTCAATGGTTGGGTTAGATTGAGCAAGTACAATACACGGAAACAATATTCCAAAAAGAAATAATGACCTCCTAAACGCCTGATGAATAATGATCATTTAAATTCTTGCAGTAGTATTAAAGCTTATATGGTGTGGTAAATTTAGTAAGTTTTAAGCCTTTTACAGTAATAACAAAAATAAATATTACCAAAATCACGTCATTATGTCCATTACGATATTCAGAATTTGGTATATATAAAAAAGACTTTTAATAAGTTAAAACCAATGAAAAAACATTACATCTTAATAACTATCTGTCTGTTCATCTTACCTGTTATGACATTTGCTCAAAGAGGTTATGTTATTTTTTATACATCTGAAGGCAAAGTAACTTCCAATAAAAGTATCAATTCAAGTATTTTACGTAAAACAACTTTCTTTGATGTAAAAAAGAGAGCTTTTAATGGAAAAGTAGAAGATTTCTATTTGTTAGGCAAAAAACGGATGTCTGGCTTTTATCTTCAGGGCAAGAAAGACGGAAACTTTACTTTCTATTATAGAAATGGGCAACAAGAAAAAGCTGGTAAGTACAAAGATAATAAGCGAATAGGTCAATGGAAGTTTTGGTATCCCAATGGTCAGCTAAAGCAGATCATAGATTATTCAAAGCCAGAGTTTATAGTATTAGAGTTTTATGATCTGGCAGGCAGTAAATTAGTAGATAATGGAAATGGAACCTGGACAACATCTTTTTACGCTAATAATAAACCGATTGGTACCCTCAAAGCACAATTCAAAGATGGCAAAAGATACGGTAAATGGGAGTTTTATAGTAATCTAAGCACTAAAACACCATTATACACTGAAGAATACCAAAACGGAGTCTTGAAAAAGGTTAAAAGTGGATTAATCACTCCCGAAGTAAGGTATAACAAATTCGAAGCAGGTTTTAATCTACATATTGCCGATTCCTTTATCTTAGACGAAGAAGTAAAAAAAGAGAAAAATGTAGGCGTCATTTTTCCATTATCATACTTCAAAAAACACCCAGATGTACGCATGGATTTAGAAGCATTCTCGGTAGATTCTACAGATCAAAAAGTGTATGAAAAAAGTACTCAAGCCCAAACCATTATTGGAGAAAATGAAAAGAATCAATTGATGCTAAAACTAATGCAGCAATACTATAAAGATATCAAAAGACGTAAACGAGGTAAAATACTCGTATCCATAGTAATTGAGAAAGACGGTCGTTTAAGTAATTTCAAAATCATCAAAGGCTTAAGCAAATCTCAGAATACAATAGTACTCAAGATATGTAAACAATTACCCAAATTTGTTCCCTTGGTTGTAAACGGTAAAAGAGTAAGAACCAAGTTTATCATTCCATTTGGGTTTAGTTAAACTCGCTCGAGTTAAAACCCACAATACTTTTTCAACACCTGCTCTGCTTTTTTGTAACCCAATAAGTTTGATTTTTCCCAATCATAACAAGCCGATACTTTTTCGCCGAGGTTGTAGTGGGCCCAGCCTCGGTTTAGGTACAACATGGCACTTTCGTATCCCATCCCAATGGCTTTGTTATAATCATTGAGAGCTTCTTTATGTTTACGCAAACGCGAATAGCAATATCCTCGTAGCTCGTAGGCCTGCACCAGGCTGGCATTTAAGCTTATCGCTCGGGAGAGTTCGGCTACCGCCGCGGTGTATTGCCCCTGACGACGCTTGGCCTGCCCTGATAAAAAGTATTCTTTGGCAGTTTGAGCCCAAAGCTCGGAGACTAAGCCGCAAAAAATGAAGGTCAATAACAACCGTCCGAAGAATATAGGTTTTAAAATGATTTGTCGCTTCATGACACGTTGATTAGTTGGTATTCCGTAATGATGGTTAAGAAACTCAAGATGAGTTCAAATTGCAAATTATAACTTTTCTAATTTTTTTTGGAAACATTCAGTTATTACAGCAGATTATAACTGAGCTAACGCCTGAATGTTGGATATTTCAAAGGCGAATCCTTAGTTTTGTCAACTTATACTGTTAACGTCGGTTTTCTTATATCACACCAAAATTTTTGCATATGTGGACTAAAATTGCCCATACCATACTCAAAAAACGTCCGGTATTTTTGGTAATCATCGCCCTGGTTACTGTTTTTATGGGCTATCACGCTCGTAAAGTACAAAAGAGCTATGAATTGGCGCAATTGGTTCCTCCCTCCGATATCGACTATCAGTACTTAAAAAACTTTAAAGCCAAATATGGTGAGGATGGCAATATTGTAGCCATTGGCTTAATGGATGCCAAGGTTTATCAGCTCAAAAACTTCAATGCACTGAAAAAACTGGCAGATGACGTTAAAAAAATAGATGGTGTAACCCAGGTACTTTCGTTGCCCAGAATGCAATACCTGGCAAAAGATACTACCAATCGGAAGTTTATCAATCGTCCAGTATTTAGTGAAAATCCAAAAAGTCAGCAAGAACTGGATAGCTTACTCAACTTTGCCAAAACGCTGCGTTTTTATGAAAACCAATTGGTAAATGCTGAGAATGGCGCTACCATGATTTTGGTTTCTATGGACAAAGTGATCCTTAACTCCCCCGAACGCGATGTGTTGATTGGTAAAATCTATGAGTTGACCAACCGCTTTATTGCCCAAACCAAAATTCAACTTCACTATGCAGGGGTGCCTGTGGTGCGGAATACCATGATGACCAAGGTGGGTAAAGAATTGACCAACCTTCTCATCTTTTCTCTATTGGCCACTGCATTGGTTTTGTTTATCTTCTTCAAATCGCTCAAAGCAGTTATTTTCCCATTACTCATTATTGGAGTAGTCGTGATCTGGACTATGGGCATGTTGGGGCTTTTTGGTTACGAAATCACAATTTTGACTGGTCTCCTCCCTCCTATCCTCGTAGTTATCGGAATTCCCAATGCGGTATACTTGCTTAACAAATACCATCAGGAGTTTCGTCGCCACGGAAATAAAATTAAAGCGCTCAGTACAATTATTCGCAAAATTGGGGTAGTTACCCTGATGACCAACACCACTACTGCTATTGGTTTCTTTGTATTTAGCTTTATGGAAATCAATATTTTGCGAGAATTTGGTATCGTGGCCAGTATCAACATTATGAGCACCTTTGTGGTCAGCTTAATATTGTTACCAATCTTTTTCTCTTATTTGCCTGCTCCTAAGTCAAGAGAGCTTACTCACCTAGACCGCCGCCCTCTGAATGCGGTTTTGACAAACTTTGAAAACATTGTATTCAACCATAAGAAAATTGTATATGCGGTACTGGTTATGATTTTAGTAGCTAGTAGTATCGGTATTTCTAAAATGAAAGTGGTGGCATTTATGGTAGACGATATCCCCGCCGAAAGTAGAATTAAGCGAGATTTGGCCTTTTTTGAAGAAAACTTTAGCGGGGTAATGCCTCTGGAAGTGGTCATTGATACACGTCGCAAAAAAGGGGTCATCAATTTGCGTAACCTTCAACAAGTAGATGCTTTTGAAACTGAATTACGCAAAATTGGTCTGCTCTCCCCACCAGTATCTATCATTAACTTTATAAAAGCCACTCGGCAAGCCTACTATTTAAACGATTCTAGCTATTATACCCTTCCTACACGCAACGATCAAGGATTTATTTTACAATACCTCAAAACCAATAGTCAGGATACCAGTGCTACGGCAAAGCTTTTGAGCGCCTTTGTAGATACCACAGGGCAAACCATGCGTATTTCACTCAAAGTAGCCGACGTAGGCTCTATTAAGATGGATTCGCTCATTAATCAAGTAGTTCGCCCGCAGGTAATTAAGAACTTTTACACGCCTAAAACACGTGATTTTTCTACAATGGATGATGATGAGCTAGTAACTCGCGGAGAAAGAATGGCGGAAAGCATTACTAAAGAGTTTTTTAATCCTCGAAGTCTTAAGGTAGAAATTACTGGAACAACATTATTGTTTATCAAAGGAAACACCTATTTGGTGAATAACCTGAAGAATAGTTTATTACTAGCCATTGTTTTGATCTCAATTTTGATGGCGGTTCTGTTTGGTTCGTTCCGCATGATATTAGTTTCTATTCTTACCAATATAATTCCGCTGGCAGTTACAGCTGGCTTGATGGGCTTTTTTGGAGTACCACTCAAACCTAGTACCGCACTTATTTTTAGTATTGCCTTTGGTATTGCCGTAGACGACTCCATTCACTATTTGGCTCGTTATCGTCAAGAGTTATTTGCCAATAAGTTTTTTGTGCCTGATGCCATCAAGGTAAGTTTGAAAGAAACAGGTACAGGGATGATTTACACCTCTATTATCTTATTCTTTGGCTTTGTTGTATTTGTTTCTTCTGAGTTCCAAGGCACGGTATGGCTTGGAGGGCTTACTTCTATCACCTTGATTACGGCAATGTTTGCCAACTTGCTCTTGTTGCCTTCTATGTTACTTTCTTTTGATTCTGGAAAATACACCAAGAGCAGCTATCAGATGATTGAAGAATATGATGAGTTCCACCTGGAAGACGACGACGAAGAAATAGATATGGATTTGCTGAAGGTATATAAAGAAGACTAATCGATAGCAAGCAATATATTGTAAAAAAGAAAGGTTGAAAATGATGTTTCTAAACGCATTTTCGACCTTTCTTTTTACCAAGCTAAGTAAGAGACCTAGAGAGGATTTTAGCTCATTTTGTCAAAGACTCACTAACAATAGTCGCGCAACTCCTATAAAGAATATAATATTCATTAGCACCAAGCGCTTAAAACCATCATTAAGCGACTAAAAGAGGTCTCATCACATGATCTGAGGCCTCGTTTCCTTCACTTTTAGCTTTCTTTGTGCCCATTTCTTACAACTAGCAAAGCAACCCGATTAGTTTTTATAGTACTTAAAAACTGTTGGATTTTTAAACCCAAGCTCATCTTACCAACTCAGCATTGAAGGGAAATTATTCAAAAAAACACAAACCAAATTTTATCATATGAAGAAGGCAATACAACAAATTTCTTCTCCTTTTTTGATAGCTATCATACTTTCTTATTTCACAAGTATTTCTTCGTTCTCTCAGGTTACGCTGTTGCGGGATATCTATACTGGAACAGAGAATAGTAATCCGAGTAGTTTTATTGAAATGAATAATAAAATCTACTTTATCGCGAATTCTCGCCTGTGGAAAACAGATGGAACAAGTAACGGCACTCAACAAATAAGCGAATTGTATTTAAGGTCCACGAGCGAATTAATTAAAGTGAACAATCGCTTACTTTTTACTTCCTATAATCAATTATGGGTGACAGACGGTACAAGCGACGGTACTCAAAAGGTAAAAGATGGGGTGACGATTAGTAATAACTATATAGTGGTTAATGATCAACTCTATTTTGCGAATAATTTTGAAACTTCTAATACAGAATTGTGGATAAGTGATGGTACTGAGGCAGGTACCCAATTGGTAAAAGACATCAATCCTGGCAATGTATCTAGTTACCCAAGCTATTTTCAGGTATACAAAAACCAAGTCTTTTTCTCAGCTGATGATGGTACCCACGGGCGGGAAGTGTGGATGACCGATGGTACCGAAGCAGGGACAAAATTGTTGAAAGATATTGACCCAAGTGGTTCAGGTATTATATCATTGGGTCACAATCGCTTTTTTGAGTTTAAAGGCAAGCTATACTTTGAAGCCAGCAATGGCACTGGTACAGAAGTGTGGATGACCGATGGTACCGAGGCTGGTACTACAATACTTAAGGATATTAATCTAAGTGGAACTCAAGGAAGTAATCCTCGTTTTTTAACTTTATTTGGGGATCATTTTATTTTTCAGGCCCAAAGCGACACTCAAGGAACTGAGGCCTGGATAAGTGATGGCACCGAAGTTGGTACCAAAATACTGAAAGATATCTACACTGGAATCAATAATGGGTCGCCTGATGGATTTACTGTCTTTCAGGGTAAAATATATTTCAGAGCAACCGATAACAACCACGGCAGTGAACTATGGGTAACCGATGGCACCGAAGCTGGTACACAAATGCTCAAAGATCTCAATAATGGGACAGAAGGGAGTGCTCCTAATAATTTTGTACTAATCAACAATCAATTATTTTTTGTAGCATCGGATGCCACCAATGGCGCAGAACTATGGATTACTGATGGCACTGAGGCTGGCACAAAACTGCTGAAAAACATCAATGGTAGTTCTACTGGAAGTTTAGGAAATACAGTTTTTTCGTATGACTTTATGTGGAATGCTGGCGGTCGCCTTGTATTTGTGGCAGATGATGGTAGTAATGGAAAAGAATTATGGGTAAGTGATGGTACCGAAGCAGGAACTCAGCTACTCAAAGATATTCGCCCCGGCCAGCAAGAATCAGTCATTCAAAATGTCAAAGTGTTCAACAATCAATTATTTTTTCAGGCAAATGATGGTACACACGGATCAGAAGTTTGGCTAAGCAATGGCACCCAGACAGGTACCAAACTCCTCAAAGATATTACCTCTCAACCTATTGGTAGTTTTTCGAAAACTTCGCACCGACTAATTAAATATAATAATAAAATATATTTTACCGCAAACGATGATTTGAAGGGACAAGAACTATGGGTAACTGATGGAACCGACGTCGGAACCCAATTATTCAAAGACATCAATCCAGGTAGTAGTAACAGTGCCCCCCAATACTTTACAGTCTTTAAGAGTAAGCTTTATTTTTATGCAAATGGCCCTTCGAACCAAACAGGATTATGGGAAACTGACGGTACCCAAGCCAATACCAGGTTTATCACCACTGTTTATATCTCTGGTAGCATTGTAGTAGTAGGTGATCACATGTTTTTTAGAGCATTTGACGGCACTCATGGCAATGAACTTTGGATAAGTGATGGTACTTCGGCTGGAACCAGGCTTGTAAAAGATACACAACCAGGCACTTTAGATGGTTTACCTCCTTTTAAGCCTTTGGCAAGTTTTAAGGGGCAATTGGTTTTTGTGGCAAATGATGGTACCCACGGCAATGAACTTTGGATAAGTGATGGTACCGACGCAGGCACTACCCTATTAAAAGATATCAACCCTGGATCGGTGGGAAGTGCTATACCATCTGGATTTACCTTATTCAACGATCAATTATTCTTTTTTGCCACGAGTGCCACAGAAGGCTCGGAACTTTGGACAACCGATGGGACCACTGCTGGTACTCGAATTGTGAAAGATGTTAATCCCGGTAGTGCAGATGGAACTAAGAGCTTTGAACGACCAGCAATACTCAATGGTTACTTGTATTTTGTTGCTACTAATAGCAATGGACAGAAGGGGCTATGGAAAACAGATGGTACTTCCAGCGGTACCACCGAACTCACCGCCAGTATCTTCAGTAGCCCAGAGTATCTCAATGTATTTAATAATCAGCTTTTTTTCACTAGCCGCCGCAGCTTGTATAAAACCGACGGTACTGAGACAGGAACTCAACAATTGACTTCTGGTAATACGCCACTTTCATTTGGAGGCTTCTTTGTATTCAATGATCGCATGTTATTTATGTCAAATCAGAGTGATTCAATTGGGTTTGAACTATGGGAAACCAACGGAACAGAAACAGGTACTCGCATGATTCAAGATATCAATACTGGCCCTGAAAGTAGTTTTCCCCATTTCTTTGGAGATTGGGCTATTGACAATAAAATCATGCTGGTAGCCAACAATGATCAGTTTGGGCGGGAGCTACATGTTTATAATAAGGAAGCATTTCCAGCCATTCTAACTCCTAAGATTACTGATTTTAGCCCTAAAAGTGGTTTTGCAGGTACTGAAGTAACCATTACCGGGGAAAACTTTAGCGCTGTTAAATCATCAAATCTGGTGAAATTTAACGGTACCACTGCTGAAGTTTTGAATGCATCTAATGCATCGCTTACCGTAAAAATAGCCGATGGTACATCTACTGGTAAGATTACCATTGACATAGCAGATGGGACTTCTTTCGCTACAAGCGAAGATTTTATCATCTCTCAGGTTACAAGTCTTACTGATGTTTTAAATGAAAACAGTATCAACGTTTTTCCCAATCCCACCACAAATATTTTGCAGGTAACACATCTGAACCCCAATCATCAAAGTTTGATATATCAGGTGTATACCCTCCACGGAAGATTGGTACACAAGGGAAAATCAATGATAAAAGGTACCCAGGCACTGATAGATGTTAAGCAATTGCCCACTGGCAGTTACCTGCTTCTGATTGAGGTTGGTAAAGAAACTATTCAAAAGATAATTGTGAAAAAGTAAAAACTATAACCACCTCGAAAAACAAATCCCTGTAATTCACTCGTCAATTACAGGGATTTTTTATCAATTTATTGGGTAAACTATCTTTTATTTTTTCCCAGGGAACATCATTTGGCGATATATAAATCGGGTAAACACTGCATAGGCTACCAACATCAATGCTACCATAGCATAACCCACGATCAATGCCTCAGACATTTTTGGTCCACGACCATAATAACCCCAAGTAAGTATGTCTCCTATATAAAAAAATGATAAAGGAACTACAATTGGGTAAGTGAGCAATAACAAAAACCCTAGCCGCTTGGTTTGTTGGGTATATACCTTTGCATTGAACTTAAAGACTACAAAAGCCCCAATAGCCACAAAATTCAAAATGTAGATGAAAGGCAATTGTTTCATAACTCCTCCACTGATAGAGTCGTTGAATAACAACACCACCAAGGCGATCATCAGACAATAAACAAACCCAAAGAAAGCAGTCAAAATCATCTCAATAAGCTTAAACTGACGAATCACAAAGGGTAAAGCGCTCAATGGCATGGCTCCATACAACACCGCATGCCAGGAACCCCAAGCCGTGTTCTGGTCGTGCTCTAGATCTAATACACCTCCCGTAATCAAAGCTACCAATGGCAAAAACAGTAATATGATATTGGCATAGTTTAAGAACAATACACCCAAAAACTTTCCAAACGAAAGCTTACTGTAATCTATCTTTTGCTGAAACTGCAAATACAACCAATAAATGACCATCAGGCCTGAGAGAAATATACCTACGCTAAAAAACCAGCCAAAATCGCTACTCTCCTGATATTGGTTTATATAAGGTTCACTATCTACATAATCTCCTAAAAAGTATATACCTGTAAAAGCTGTAATAGCATAAAAGGCTGCCCAAATAATTTTGGAGTGCCACACTGCTGGATAATGCAACAATAAATGTTGATCCAGTTTTTTGAGAAATTCAGGTTTAATCTTATCAAAATTCATGGTCTTATCTATTTTCTTTTAATGGGGAATAGCAATGAACGGTACATAAAGTACGTGAACAAGCCGTAAATACTGAGTACTACAAATATATTGGTAGCTAACCACTCGAAAGCAAACAAACGATAATGATTGGCTACTCCATTATACGCGCGATTTACACTTGGGTATACATCGAGTAAATAGAGGGCATAAGGAAATATCAAGGTAAAAGAAAGCAAACAAAGCAGGGCTAACCGCTTGGTTTGTTGGGTATACGTTCTTTGGTAAAAACGTGCGCTAATCATTCCCACAAATACTGTGAAATTCAGAAAGAATACTCCCATCACGTCTCCAGTAGAATGCATCCCTATCACATTAAGGGCGATGGCCACCAAAAAACAATACACAAACCCCGTAAAAACTACTAATACGATTTCTATCAGAGAAAACTCACGGATAATGAAGGGCAGTATCACTGCGGATAAACCCAAAGTAAGGATAAATTGTATATTTTTTAATGCTTCATTCAATAACTTGGTGACATCGAATGCACTGTAGGCCAACCCTACCACTGGCAATAGCATCAACACCACACAAACAAAATTGAGTAATGTTACTCCTAAAAAACCTGCAATATTTAACTTGCTGTAATTAATGTTTTGTTGGTACTGAACATACAACCAGTAAAAAATAGTCAGTACACTCAAAAAGAGAGGAATTTGAGCAAATGCAAGTCTATCTTGTCGATCTATCAAGTAACGATTGTAATCATGCTCAAGCTGTGGATAAAGCACTCTATCTGGCTCGAAATCAAAATAATCTCCAAATAAGTACGCCAGCGTAAACAAGCTCAATGAATAAAAAGCAACCCATATGATTCGGCTTTGCCAAATAATAGGATAACGTGTAAGCAGATATTGATCGGCTCGTTTTAAAAACTCAGGTTTGATCTGATCAAAACTCATAGGACAATATTATTTTCTTCTGATAGGAAAAAGCGTGGCCCGATACATAAAATATGCTAACCAACCATAAATTGCCAGCACTACTCCAATACTACTTACAATCCACAAACCGCTGAATTCCCTTCCCTTAAATCCTAAAGTATATTCGTAAGCATATTCAAATGAACGCCAGCCATGGAAGCCCAAATAAGATACAAAGGCTGGAATGATTAAAGGCAAGGCCAATACACAAAGTAATGCCAGGCGCTTGGTTTGTTGGGTATAGGTTCTATTGCTAAACTTGACCAATACATATCCCAAAAACACAAAGTAGTTGAATATCAAAAAGCCTACAGTTGTTTCCATTCTTCGGATTTCCAACACACCAGCAATTAACAACACTACACCAAGACAATAAATAAATCCAAAAAATAAGGTAAGCACCATTTCAATCAACGAAAACTGACGAATCATAAATGGCAAGATAGAAGCCGCAACAGCAAAAGTAAGCACTCGCTGAAACCCCTCCATAGAGCTTTCCATTACACGTCCTACATCTATGGTACTGATGGTTAGTCCAAGGGTTGGCAAAAAGATTAAACCCACACAAACGAAGTTGAGCAATACTGTACCTAAAAAACCTCCCAGGTTCATTTTGCTATAATTTACCCTTTGCTGAAACTGAGTATATAGCCAATAGCAAAGCATCAAAATGCTCAAAAACATAGGTATGAAAAAGAAGATCATTTGATCGTTATTTTCACTATGATAGTACTTGTAGTTGTACTCGTAGTTATAATAAGGCTCAAAATCGAAGGTATCTCCAAACATAAAAAACACCCCAAATAACGTAAGCGAGTAAAACGCCACCCAGATAATGCGAGATTGCCACAAAACCGGGAAATGGGTCAGGAGATAATTATCTAATTTTTTTAGGAATTCAGGTTTAATGATATCGGTGCTCATAGGAATAGTCGTTTTGCTGAGTTGCTAATATTTCTAAAATACTCAATTTCTACGTTTTGATGAAGTAAAGCTTGCAGGATTTTTTGCCCTTCCAGCTCTTTGGTACCTGTAATTACATAAGAAAGGCCATTATGCTCAATTTCGGTAATGGGTAATCCAGTTAATAAACCATCCAGCGCTTGCTTGTCTAGTTTACAGGAAAGTTCAAAAAAGTTATGCTGACGATCGCTTCCAATATTTTCTTTTTCTCCGCTAAACTTCATTTGTCCCTGATGCAAAAACACCAAGTTGTCAGCGATGCTTTCTATTTCGTGTAAGTGCTGAGAACTAATAATGATACTAATGGGGTTCTTGGCACTTTTGGCCAAGTCTTTCATATCGTTTAATACGATACGTTGGGAGCGTACATCCAAATTTGCCAGTGGCTCATCTATTACCAGCAGTTTTGGCTTCCAAACCAGGGCTTTGGCTAAGGCAAATCTCAGTTTATATCCCCCCGAAAGTTCTGACCATTTTTTCTGGGCGTGTTCAGTCAGCCCTAATCGTTCTAAAATATAAGCCGTATCTCGTTCATTATGTGAACCGGTAATCCCGTGTTGAGTCAGTTCAAGTTGAATATTTTGCTTAAGTGTACCATACCAGGAGGGGAGTTCTTGCTCTACATAGGCAATTTCAGATTTTACTTCAATCCAGTTTACTCCGTGGGCATGTTTAGCTCTTTGTAACAAAGGAAAACCAATTTTGCCTGAATCGTGCTGTAGGTTTCCGGTTATCACCTTGAACAGCGTTGTTTTTCCATTTCCGTTTTCTCCTACTACCCCAGTAATCTCTCCTAAGCGTAATTGTAAATCAATACTGGAAAGACTAAAGCCCGATTTTCGGTACATCTTGGTAAGGCCATAACATTCCATAATAGGTGGTAAAGCCTCGGCATCTTTTGTGGGTACAAAACTAGCATCTGCCGCAGGTACATTGGCAGCTTCGTATTCACGGGTATTTTGGGCATGCATCTGAATAGCCAACTGATACACCTCCATTATTTTTTGCTTCAAGTCAGCAATCCGTTGAGCAATTTGTTGATTCTTCTGATCGATCTCCTGATAATCTACCAAAGACTGCTCTTCTATCTCTCGGGCCAACTGGCGTTGATCGGTACTGATCTGTAAAGCATCGCTTACAAACTGGGGGTTGGTGCTAAAGTCTTGCACAAAGTCCAGCAAACGATTCATGGCTCTGGGCAAATTTTCATCTTGCAAAAGTAAGTCAAGCTCAATGCTGCGTTCCGCAATAATTTTATTCATAGTTATAAGTGTTCTAGTGCGACTAATTGTCTTTTATAATCTTATGTACGTTAAGGACAAGCAAAGTTTTAAAAAGTAGTAGCAGTTTTGGCATATATTCGATAATTAGTGAATGGGGTGATTTCCAAACCCTAAAAGCCTACACATCACCGACACGAAAGAGCCTTTACTGGCGTCTCCTTAACCTATTTAATTCACTTATTCTTTATTACTACATACTACCAATCCAGTGGAGTAACCCAAGGGTAATTTTTTTAAACAAAAAAGCACAAACAATGACTGTTTGTGCTTCCTAATGCAACGATGAAGTATTATTTCCTAAAATAAGGACTTGGTTTGATCAGCAAATGCCAGATTCAACAATGTATTGCCTATGCCTGCGATGCCTGAAAAGAACCCATCCAACTCCATCAAATTATTTTTTGCCCCTACAGGAGCGCAAACCCAGGTTTGGTGTACTTTCTTTTGATGTAGTAGTTGAGTTACAGAAGTCAATAATTGTTGTTTTAATTGGGTATCTTCTTGAGCGAGTATGCTTAAAGTATCTAGGTTTCCAAATAAGCCAGAGGAATAATTATGATTTACGTAAGGGCCTTTGGACATAATATTACGTTGCGCAATCTTAATTTCCTCGTCCAAATGCTCATCCTGAAAAAAGCGCTTGATAAGTACACGACTAAGCAATGTACCACCTGAACCATACGCCCAATAATGGTTTTCCATTTTTTCTATTTCTTGCGATTCGTGCCACAAAAAGTAGTACCAATATTGTTTCTCCGAATCAAACATTTGTCGTTCAAATGCCAATGATTTTTGAGCAGCTTGCTGAAAACGTACCTCCTTGGCTAAATCATATAACACAAAAAATGCATAAGCCATTCCTGCACTTCCGTGCGACCAACCAGTAAATGCTTTTCCATAAATAGATGGCCAATAATGCCCGTTCTCAAAAGTTTTGGCTTGCGTGAGTAAATAATCACCAATGTTGCTTGCCAATTTAGGTATGCGTGGATTTTGGGTACGTTGGTATAGCTTATTTAAATACAATAAAGTACCAGCCCCTCCACTAATCAAGTCAAAGTCCTGATCATATTGGTAGTTATATTCAATCCAATCCAACAAAGTTTCAGTTGCTCGTTTGGTCAAAAACTTTAACGGAATATTCGCTTCTTCAAAAATTTCTGCCAGATAAAAAGTACTGATCGGATAATTGAAAAGAGAGACCTTGTTGAAAGAATCTATATTTTGATAAAAGGAGTGGTATTGCTCAAATTGCTCAATTCCAGCACACAAAAATCGCTCACCCACTTCTCTAAAAGATGATTTACCAGTCACCAGATATAGGTTCAAGTAAAAAAGTGATATGCCATCTAAACCATCAAAAAATCCCCAGTGACGAGGCCTGATAGCCCAGGTAGAATTAGGGGTTTGGGTAAGCCCCCAATAAGCTGGAGTTTGCTCTTTGTCTAATAAAGCCTTATCTGCAAGTTTTTGCTCAATGTGCAACGCCTCCTCTAAAAAAGCATCCAGATTAACTTGCTGATGTGATTGCTCAAACAAAGGGAAAGGTTGCACGATTTGGATGTTTTTGTCCTGATAGTTTTCGTGAATGGCAAAAGACAACTCAATCAATTTTATTTGCCGCGCCAAATCTTCGTTAGATGCTTGCTTAAGTCTATTCAAGGCTTCTTCTTGCCCTGTTTTTGGGAAAAAGTTCTCCAATAACATTTCACCCTGGGCATATAAATGTTGACTGTTGCTGTACGTATAAAAGACCGGAATATCTAAATCTTGCATTTGCTGCACTTCAGAATTTACCACAGCTTGGTTTCCTCTCAAATCATCATCGGCTTCATGCAAATAATTAAAAAGCGTTTTCCATCGCTCAAAGCTTGACAAATACTTCGGCTGAAAAGACTCCAGAAAAAGTTTTCCATAAACATAAGAAGGACGGTATAATACTCGAGTCTTTTGAGGCGTGATGTTAGACAAATAATCTATCAGAGCTTGGCGATGATTTAGGATGAACTGATACCTATCTTTAAAACCCGCCATAATATCTTCTACATATTCCTCCACCCCAATGCGTTCTCCATTCAACAATGGTAAATGTAGATTGGCTTCGTTTAACATCACGGGTTGGGTATCTCGCTTAAAACCATCCCCATCAAAAGAAACCATTAATTGAGGAAGGCTTTTCTTGGAAAATGAAAGTCCTGCATTGGATACCCCTTGAAAATCTTTGGTAACAAACCCATATTGAGGTAACAAGTTCACTCCCAATACCGAGTCATCTATGAATTTGGTAGCTTCGTTTCGAGCTTCATACAAATGCTCGTCCAGTCCCTCGGTCATATGTGGTTTAAGCAACACCTCTAGGTCAAAATAATAAGGGGTATTTTGCCTAACAATGAGGTTGTCAGCAATTAAGTCGCTGGCTCCTAGAAAGTAAAACATGGCAAGGTTAGCACCTTGTTTCCAAAAAAACTGCTTTACTTCTTCCTTGAGAGTAACAGGTGCAGGCTTGATTTCTTCCATCCAGCAATATCCCTCTCTCGAGACTATAGAGATTTGCCCCATAGTAGAAGTGGCTCCCAAAGATTCGCAAAAACCATTAAATGCCTGAAAAAATAATTCATTTTGGCCATCGCGTGGTTTATAAAACAACGTGGTGCCATCTACAAAGCGAAGTTTGGCTGTGGTTTCCCAACCATTATGAAAATCACCATCAAATGACTCAACTGATGCAATCTTGAAATCTCTAATGCCAAATTTTTGTTCTAGTATTGCTTGATCCTGTATACATCTCTGAGTCAATTGTTCATTAAAATCAAGCATAAATCTCGTTACTTTTTCTATAATAGAAACAAGTACTGGATATTTTGCAAAAAAATACGCAATCCACTCAACATCATTAGAAATATGTTGCAAAAAAAAGACGAACTCTTGCCCCTCTTCTAACTCCCCTGCTTTTTTAAGTAAATTGTACTCAAAGGCAATAGTAGGAAAGATTAATTCTCTAAATTTCCCTAAAAAGTTCTGTGTAGACAATCGAAATATCTTAGAAGCTTCCGATGAATCCCTTATGACGGCTACTTCCTGTATTCTTTCTTCTACTTGTTCAAAGCACCATTTGTTGATAGCATATATAAAACAATAGTAATTGTGTTCTTGAGCCATCACCGCAATTTGCTGCTGTTCTTCAGTAGAAAGTATACCTAGAGTTTCAATGTTAAAGTCAATGGTGGGCGTAATCATATTTTATGTTAGAAAGAGTGGTTGGTGCGAGAATAAACAGGCTAAATATATAAAACAGGGAGCCTGAATAGACTCCCCAAAATAAACTTAGTAACAGTAAAAAAATAAAGTATCCATTTGGAGATAGAGATTTGCTGTTGATATAAGGCATTTTTTGCGCTCGTAGCAGAGCTACGGGCAATGAAAATAACGAAATATCAGCAATAAAGGTCATTTCCCAAATCGAAAGGTTATTTTTTGTCTGTTACTTAAAGAACTGATGGAGGAGGAAGAGGTATAGGCAAGCATTTGCATACACAAGTACTGTCGCAGCACCAGAAAGACTCACTACCAGTATTACTCGTTTGTGATCCGGCAGCAGCATTAGAACCACTGTTAGCTCCACCAGCAATAGACTTTAATTCTTCGTTAGAAAGGTTTTCGAAATTGTTTGCATCTAATTGGTTAAGATACTTACTGAATTTATTTTTCATAATAGTAAATTTTAAATTTAATTTTTATGGTTAATTAATGTAGCTACTAATAACTACAACTGCGGTATTTATCCAAGGGCTAGGCATGCAACACCTCCAGAAAGGACACTGCAAATCATCCTTTACAGTTAGCTAGACTGTATTTCTTAAATATTTTCAGATAATTATTAAAAGTCGGAATTAATAAATGGGACAGACCTTGGCACCCAGGGTCTCAAATGTAGGGAACAAAGAAAGGTGCAAAAGCTGAGCGGTTTTTGATTTAATTTTTGTACTGGCATTGTGGACATTGTTTTGAGTTAGTTGATTAATTAGGTGATTCAAAAGTACAAGGTCTCAAACAATTTCTGGTGGGTAAATTCACGATTGGCTTTTTTGACTACCTGAAATGTCCACTTGGGTTTATAAATGGTAATGCACAAATACAAAAAAGCACACGTTAAACCAACGCGTGCTTCTATTTAAATATCGAAGTCATCTACTAAAAACGATTAACCCACCTGGGCTACCTGCTCTTGGCGACGATTTGTCTTCACCCTTGAAGTAGCATTGCTCGCTGATTTTTGAGTAATGACTTCATAAAACATTTGGTCCAACTCCCCTACCCGCTGGGCTTTTTCCAATTGTTTGTTTTGCTCCAAATGTTTTTTGTAACGAATCAATGCCGTAGAGATCAAATGTAAATCTTCGGTTTGCACTTGAATTTTGGTAGCATTTTGAGCAGTACTTTTGCGTTTTGGAATAAATAAATTCTCAGTTTCATTCTCTGGCATATTGGGTGGTATTTGTTCCTTTGTCTTTTGGTGAGGTACTGGTTTTACTTGTTCCATTTGCTTTTCTGGGTTTTCATCTGGGTCATAAGTCAGACTTTGCACCATTTTGTCAAACCAGGGACGCACCTTCATTTTTATGTTGGGAATATTAATCACGATTTTCATTTTACCTCCTTTTTCTTAGAATATTGTTCTTTAAAAATCGGCAAATTTCAAGCGCTGTTCAAATATTTAGAATGACGATTTGGCGAGCTCAAACGTGACAAATAGGCAAACGATTGAGGGTGAATTAGTTCAGTAAATTATTTTTTTGCGAGGGTAAAAAAAGCCTTTTTCAAGCTTATTTTTGAGCAAATTTTCTTGCTTTTTTCAAAGGTGTAACTATCAATGCTTTAGATCGTATAGGGCTTTATTTGGTGATTAGACTCAAATATTTATATGAAAAAACAGCTGCTCATTTTACCATTCTTTTTCATCTTTTATAGTTGTACTAGCTTCCAAGGCTTTAACCAAGGGAATACTCCCACAAGTAGCCTAAAACAACTGGATGGTACTTATAAAAACACGCCCAATAAGATTGATACAGTTAAAATGATTAATGGAGGTATTGATGATCATTTCTACCAAATTATGGCTAGAAAAGCTAAAGAATATTATAAGATCAAGCCAAAATCAAAGAATAAATACACTTTTAAGGTTCAACAAATTTCAGCAAAAAGGTTGTTGATCACATTTTTCGAAAACAATAAGGTTCTTAAGAAGTACAATTGCAAGGCTAAGGTAAAAGCTGATGGTTTTGTCTATCTCAAAAATAAAAATTTTAATTTTCTCGCCTTAGCTTTCTTATTTGGTGGTTATTCAATTAAAAAAACACGCTTGTTTATTAATACCAACCAACAATTAATTGTAGAAACTACACTCAAGGGGATTGGATTTGTGTTTTTCACGCCCTTTAATTCAAATCACTGGAAAGCTCGTTATGTTTTTGAAAAGATAGATTAAGTTTGCTTTATACAAATTTACTCTTGCGAACACCTACACTCCTTTTTTCAGTAAATAGTATTCATATAGTTCAGAAATAGCAACTTTAGAATCAGCAGGCTGGTAGATCCCAAGAAACTATCACTCAAAATATAGGAATACAGATCAGACCGATACACATCAGTTTTGGTAAATGATCAAAATCAGTGCTTCTCTGTCTAATCCGTTAAGCCTGTGTTCTAAAATCACGAATACACTCCATCCCAATCTTTCCATACGGGTTCATAACCTTTGGCGCGTATCATTTGAGCTATTTCGGTAGGTGTTCGCTCATCTGAGATTTCAAACTGCTCTAACGACTGGGGCTCAACAGCATACCCTCCTGGATTGGTTTTAGACCCTGCACTAATAGAAGTAATGCCTAAAGGAATAATATGGTTACGAAACTTCTCAGTCTCACGAGTAGAAAGCGATAACTCTACTTCTTCATCAAAAATGCGATAAGCACAAATGGCCTGCACCAACTCACGATCGTTCATTTCTACCTTAGGGGTTAAACCACCCGAAAAAGGCCGCAAACGAGGAAAAGAAATAGAGTATTTGGTCTGCCAATACACTCGCTCTAAATAGTTGAGATGCAAAGCCGTAAAAAAGCAATCAGTCCGCCAATCTTCCAGCCCAATGAGTACTCCCAAGCCAATCTTATGGATGCCAGCTTTTCCCAAACGATCAGGCGTTTCTATACGGTATTGAAAGTTAGATTTCTTGCCTTTAGGGTGATGTTTTTTGTAATCATCCTGATGGTAGGTTTCCTGATATACCAACACAGTATTGAGTCCTAGCGGGATTAGTCCCTCATAATCAGGCTGATCCAGTGGCTGCACTTCCATACTAATGTGCGAAAAATGAGGCTTGATGAGCTTCAATGCATTCTTAAAATAGTCTACCCCTACAGTCTTGTTCGCTTCTCCGGTTACTAGCAAAATATGATCATAGCCCAATGCCTTGATCACTTCTACTTCTCGTAAAATCTGTCCATCCGTTAAGGTTACCCTTCGCAAAGGGTTGTCCAGGCTAAACCCACAGTAGGTACAAATATTTTGACACTCGTTAGACAAATACATGGGTAAATACATTTGAATCGTCTTGCCAAAACGTTTCTGAGTCAGTTGGTTGCTCAACTGGGCCATGGGTTCTAGGTATTTCGCAGCCGCTGGCGAAATAAGGGCTTTAAAATCTTCCAGGTCCCGCTTACCAGCCTTATTGAGGGCGTGTTCTACGTCTCTAGCCGTTTTTTGATAAATACTGGCCTTTACTTCGTCCCAGTTGTATTGAGAAAATATATCGTTGAATGTCATTTTAATTTCTTTTAGTCAACAGTCAGCAACCTTCTAATAACTCTAAGTAAGAATTATGGATAGTGGACGGTTGACTGTGGACTCTTTTTAAAGCTATTCATCTTCAAACAAAAAAGCAGTCAAAGGACTACTCGCATTGGCTTGAGTAGTAGTTTGTGCCAATTTGGCCTGAAAGGCTATGCGCCCTGCCTCTACCGCCATCTTAAATGCCTTACCCATAGCTACCGGATTGGGCGAAACCGCAATCGCCGTATTTACCAATACTGCATCTACCCCCATTTCCATTGCTTTGGCTGCATCTGAAGGAGCACCAATACCCGCATCTACCACAACAGGTACATTGCTTTGTTCTACAATAATTTCTATAAAATCTTTAGTTTTCAATCCTTTATTACTACCAATAGGCGCTCCTAAGGGCATTACCGCTGCGGTGCCTACTTCTTCCAATCTTTTACACAATACTGGGTCAGCATGAATATAAGGCAACACCACAAAACCCAACTTTACCAATTGTTCAGCGGCCTTGAGCGTCTCTATCGGATCAGGCATCAAATATTTTGGGTCAGGATGAATCTCTAACTTTAACCAATTGGTTTTCAAGGCTTCCCGGGCCAATTGGGCTGCCAATACAGCTTCCTCGGCATTACGAGCTCCCGAAGTATTGGGTAGCAAATGAAACTGCTCGTGGTTTAGGTGCGCCAAGATATCGTCTTGTTCATCTTGTACATCTACCCGCTTAAGCGCCACAGTTACCAGCTCAGATCCAGACTCTAGTAACGCCTCTCCCATCAATTGGCTACTACTAAATTTGCCCGTACCTGTAAACAAGCGAGAACTAAAAGTTTTATCGGCTATTGTTAATTTATCTTCCATTTCAAAATTCTTTCTTAAATAAAATTCGTTGTATTAAGCTGCTTTACAGCTCCATAAATCCAAAGGAATCAACCCATTTGTCAAACAGTTGCTCATCCTTAGAACACAACCAAATCATACTGGTTTTATCCAGATTGCCTTCGTCATCTATGAAGTACAATAGCATAGATTTTTGGTATGAAAACACTGCCACATCATTACCAAGCACTACATTCTGCCATTGCTGTTCCAAACGCTCGGAAAGCAAAGTCAACGTTTTTTCATCTAAATTTGTCGCCTCTAAGTAAGCAAAATGGGTATATCCACCATTGAGCATTGTATGATACACCTCATCTGCAAATATGCATTGCACGTAGAGCATCATTTCCAGAAACCTTGTTAAATCAAATGCTTCTTCATACCACACCAAGTCGCTTTCCTCAATTGGGTCAGCCGTTTGGTATACCGTTTTTGCATCGGATAAGTCTACCGCCCAATGTATTACCTCTTGATTTTCAGCTAAAAAGATTAGCTTTTCATCTTTGATTAATAAATCTTCTAAGTCCAAAAAATGATGATGCCCCTCTGTAAAAAGTGGGAGTTCGCCAACACAAGCGTAAAAATCTTTGAGCACCTGAGGAAACTCTACGCTTAACTTTTCTTCTACTTGATGAATCACTTTATCATCAAGCCCCTCTTCTGCTAATAGCTTTCTTCCTAAAATGCCTTCTGCTACTTTTTTCAAATCCATTTAAAAGTAATTCATCAATAAAAAAATGTGATCAAATCCCGCTTTTCAATCAACATATGATCTACCCAACTTTGTAAAGTTGTAAGCGCTTCGCCAAAATCGGGATGCTCCAGATTGAGTTGATTAAAATTAGCTGCCATTTGTTTGGCTTTCGCCAAAGGCAAAAACCCAATCATAGGATATTCTGTCAAAGGCAAAGGCAAGGCAGGCGGCATTGCAAAAAGCTCGTCGTATACTCTGAAATTCAACACTTTGGCACTAAAAACCTCTATATCTACCAGAAATTCTACTGAGGTCATATTGATAAACCCTTCGTTTGTCAGTGCTTGCCCGTAGGTTTCGCACATGAGCTGAAAAGCATACCCATACATATCTTGCCACTGAGTTGCTTGGGTGGCCTCCCCCCTAATCAAGGTAGTGAGCGCTTTGCGGGCATCAGGGCCACCTTGTTTAATTTCGTCTGCAAAGCCTTCGTCTAGTTGTTGGGCAAAATGGGCAGTGTGCTCAAACAAATACACATCCTTCAGAATGCCATCTACACAACTCTCCAAATATTGCTCAGGATCACTCTCTATCTCATCCATCACTTCCTGATACTCTGCCAGATTCTCAAAATCTCCCTTGGGAAACTCTCGGAGCGCTCTTTCTGCAATGTTGCCTTCAGTAAGCGTGGCTAATTTTTGCGCATCTACCAAATAAGCCGCTACGTGATAACTCATCTATTTAGCTTGTTAAAATGTCTTGTAAATGCTTGACCAGTTCGCCACGTTTTGGCGCGTGCGTAATCAATCCCGAAACGGCAATGCCATGCACTCCAGTTTGCATAATGTCTGCTACATCTTCAGTCACAATTCCACCAATGGCCACAATCGGAATATCAATTTTTTCGGCTTTACATTGCTCTATGATTTCCTTGTATCCTTCCAGGCCCAAAATTGGACTCAGGTTATCTTTGGTAGTGGTAAAACGAAAAGGCCCCAAGCCAATGTAGTCTACCCTGGCATCTGCCAGTCTTTTAATATCTTCAAAAGTGTTGGCAGTTCCTCCGATAATAATATCCTCTCCTAGTATTCTGCGAACTTCTACTGGCGACATATCTTCCTTACCCAAATGCACTCCATCCGCTGCTGCTCCCTTAGCAATTGCTGGGCGGTCATTTACAATGAGCTTCGCCTGATAGGCTTCACATATCTTTTTTACACGCCGAGCAATGGGTAGCAAATGATGGGCACTCATATATTTTACCCGTAATTGTATCCAGTCACAACCAGCCTTGCAAGCTCCTTCTGCTGCCTCACGATGATCTATAAAATCACCTCCTATCTGGGTAATGTATTGTAATCTGCTTATCGTTTTTTTCAATTTTTGTTAAGTTTTTCAGTCCTTAGCTTATTTATTTTATAAAAAGTAAAACTATGAACAATGGACTATCAACTATAGGCTAAAACTAAACCCTATGGTACCCCAACTTGCTATCATTGCTTGCCAAAAACTTCGTCACGTAATCTTTGGCTCGCACACAAGCTTTTAGCAAAGGATACTCAAGAGCAATATGCGCTGCCAAAGCCGATGAAAACACACAACCAGATCCATGCTTCCCTTCCACGTTGGTTTGTTTGGGATTCAATGCATGTTCTTTTTGATCTTTGTGCAATAAAAAATCTTTTCCTGGGTGCTCGGTATTATGCCCACCCTTAAGATACACATGGCAAAACTGACTTAAGTATTTGGCTCCAGCTTTGGCATCTTCCTGCCCCGAAAGTTGCTGTACCTCCTCCCAGTTGGGCGTAAGCAAAAACAACTCTGATAACACTGCTTCTAATGTTTCTCGCTCCACCTCCGAGTGAAACACAAACCCTGCACTGGCTTTGAGCACTGGATCGCACACAATTTTCACTCGGGGGTTTTGTTCTTTCAAATAAGCGATGATTTGTTGCAACGCATCAAAACTCTCTACAAGGCCAATTTTTACCACTTTGAAAGTAAATCGCTCGTGTAAAATATCCAGCTGTTCTTTGATATCCTCCAGCGATACCCAATTGGTTTTGGTAAACTGTTCATCGTTTTGCACTGTCAAAGCACTGCAAACTGCCATGCCTAAAGTTTTGTGGGCTTCAAAAGTCTTGGTATCTGCCAACAACCCTGCTCCACCACTGGGATCAAACCCCGCAATCGTCAAAATATTTGGTCTTCCTTTTCCCATGCTGCTTTCAATGCCATAAATGTCTGTACTGCTTTATCAGGCGCTTGCCAAATGGTTCCTAACACTGCTGCACCATCAAACTTCATTTGCTTTAACTGACCAATTTTATCCACCGTAATTCCGCCAAGCGCTACTATCTTAGTATACCCTCGATAATCTACCACATTCTCCAGGTCAACAAAATTACTCTTGTATCCCACCTTAGAAATGCTATCGAAAATAGGGCTCAGAAACACATAATCGTAAGCTACTTCCAATGCCTTCAATTCTGCTAACTGATGCTTAGAAGCACTTACCGTCATTTTGTATTGCTTGGCCTCTTGATACCAATCCTCGAGCTTTGGGAAACAATTCTTGATAAAATTTCCAGTAAAATGTATTCCCTTCAAACCATAATCCATAGCTAATGGATAGCGATGATGTAGCACTACCCGATTTCGGTATTGAGGTTCTATAGCCTCTATCAAAGTCTCTGTTTCGGCCTTGGTATAAGTCGGCTTTCGGAGATGAAAGGCTTCCAACCCATGCTCAAACAAAGCATTGAGAATGAAAGCTTCATTGGTTACTTCTTCGGGATCAGAAATTACGATGATGTCCATTATTGTTTATTAGTCCATAGTCCATAAAACCCATTAGAAGAATATATAATTGCTCCAACAAGGCAATGAACTATGGACTGAGTACTATCGACTAAGAATAAATCTCACTCCCCTTCTCCTTAAACTCTTTAGACTTCTCAGCCATTCCTTGGCTCAAGGCCTCTTCTGTATCCAGGTTGTTTTCCTTGGCAAAATCACGTACTTCCTGCGTAATTTTCATTGAACAGAAGTTAGGCCCACACATCGAACAGAAATGCGCCACTTTGGCTCCTTCTGCTGGTAAAGTTTCATCGTGGAATTCTCGCGCGGTATCTGGATCAAGCGATAGGTTAAACTGATCGTTCCAACGGAATTCAAAGCGAGCCTTACTGATGGCATTGTCTCTGATTTGTGACCCAGGGTGTCCTTTGGCCAAATCTGCTGCATGTGCTGCCAGCTTATAAGTAATTACCCCAGTTTTTACATCTTGTTTGTTAGGCAATCCTAAATGCTCCTTAGGAGTTACATAACACAACATAGCCGTTCCATACCAGCCAATGTTGGCGGCACCTATGGCAGAAGTAATGTGATCGTATCCAGGAGCAATATCGGTAGTCAAAGGTCCTAAAGTGTAGAATGGAGCCTCATAACATTCTTGCAGTTGCTTCTCCATGTTTTCTTTGATCAAGTGCATTGGTACGTGTCCAGGTCCCTCGATCATTACCTGTACATCGTGTTCCCAGGCAATTTTGGTCAACTCTCCTAAGGTTTGTAATTCACCAAACTGAGCCGCATCATTGGCATCGGCTATACTTCCTGGACGCAAACCATCTCCCAATGAGAAAGCCACATCGTAGGCTTTCATGATCTCACAAATCTCTTCAAAATGGGTATACAAGAAACTCTCTTTATGATGCGCCAAACACCATTTAGCCATAATAGAACCACCTCGAGATACGATCCCTGTTACGCGATTAGCTGTAAGCGGAATGTAACGCAATAACACTCCAGCATGAATCGTAAAATAATCTACGCCTTGCTCAGCTTGCTCAATTAAGGTGTCTCTAAAAATTTCCCAGGTTAAGTCTTCTGCTTTACCATTTACTTTTTCTAGTGCCTGATAGATAGGAACTGTTCCAATTGGCACTGGTGAGTTTCTAATAATCCATTCACGAGTTTCGTGGATATTTTTCCCTGTAGACAAATCCATAATGGTATCGGCACCCCAGCGGCAAGCCCATACCGCTTTTTCTACCTCCTCTTCAATGCTAGAGGTTACTGCTGAGTTTCCAATATTGGCATTGATTTTTACCAAAAAGTTACGGCCAATAATCATTGGCTCACTTTCAGGGTGATTGATATTAGATGGGATAATCGCTCTACCAGCAGCTACCTCCTGGCGAACAAACTCCGGAGTGATGAGTTTTTTGGGAGTCAAGGCACCGAAACTATTGCCAGGATGCTGGTGCCCAATGTCTTGCATTTCTTCAATTCGCTGGTTCTCACGAATAGCAATGTATTCCATTTCTGGAGTAATGATTCCTTTGCGGGCATAATGCATCTGGGTTACGTTTTGCCCTTTTTTGGCCTTATAAGGCTTAGCTATATGCTCAAAACGTAGTTCGTCTAACAAGGGGTTGTTGGCTCTCATATTGCCATATTTAGACGAAATCTGCCCTAGTTGTTCTACGTCGCCACGATCGGTAACCCACTTTTCGCGTAAGCGCTTCAAACCCTTTTTTACGTCAATGTCAATGTTAGGATCAGTGTAAGGGCCACTTGTATCATACACTGTTACCGGATCGTTAGGAGAAACTTCTCCTGTAAGTTTGTGCTCGGTATCATCCAGAGTGATTTCACGCATCGCTACTTCAATGTCGTGTACTTTACCCTTTACATATATTTTTTGGGAGGCTGGAAACGGATCTCTACTGATCACGTTTTGATTGGGAATTCGGTCTTTTTGTTTCATATATCTTGATTGGCTTAATATTTTAAACTATCGATGTTGTTCTGTTATTTGAGTTATTCAATGGTAAGGCTTTGCTTGTAGGCATATAGCAACCATAAGCTCGTCTATTTAGCCTCCGGCAGAAGCCTTGATAAGCAATACTTTATCTGCATCTTGCAGCGCGTATTTATCCCATTCTGTTTGAGGCACCACCGCGTTGTTTACCGCAATGGCAACCCCCTTATGGCGAGGCAAGTCGAGCTGTTCCAATACTTCATGAATGGTTTTGGAGGCCTCCAGGCTATAAGTATTTTGGTTAATTTGTATCTCCATATGAGTTGATTGTTTACAGTTGATAGTCAATAGCTTCGCCTGAGAGCCATTAGATTTAGAACCTCAGCACTACTTCACAAACAACTAATAAATTCAAAACTGCTTAAATAACCTGGAACATAGTTTAGGTACCGAAAATATGGAGGGGAATAAGACGGGTACTATAAGACAAGCGAGTGTATAAAATACACCTGTAGAATTGTAGTATTTGGTCACTTTTCCCTCCGGTAGCACAAACTACATCAGGTTCAAAGGGTATCATCTCAGTCCTGTATCTTTTCTCTAAAATTATTAGGACACCCCTAAAGTATAAGCAAACTATTAAAAAATCATGAGTTAACCAAAAAACAACTCAAAACGAGTTTTGTTTGGACAATTAAGTAATCAATCTGTTGTAATACTACCAGCTATAAAACCAGCCACTATTAAAAAATCTACACAAGGCTTTTTTAATTATGGACGAACCTTCGTTAATTGCAACTTCAAATGTAGACTCGAGTTGAGTTGATAGTTTTAACTTCAAATATTGACTAAACAATGAAATTTCAAGCTGAAATAGACATTATGCCTCGCAAAGAAATTTTAGACCCTCAGGGCAAAGCCGTAAAGCTGGGGTTGGGCAACTTAGGCATCAGTGATGTAAACGATGTAAGAGTGGGTAAGCGCATTGTGATGAGTCTTGACGCAGAGAATCTTGCCGAAGCCAAACAAAAAACAGAAACGGCTTGTGAAAAGTTGTTGGCCAATATGATCGTAGAAGAATATACTTATAAGATTAATCTGGAGATTTAATCTTAATAACAGTAAGAATTTAGGGGTAAATAATCAATATTTACTACACACTTATCAAATAATAATCAAATGCAAAGTCTGTGAAGGCTTTGCATTTATTTTTTATCCCTTTACAAAGGCTTCGCGTCTCGCAAAATGTAAATTAGATGGTCGGCATCGTTGGGATTTAGCTCAAGACGACCACGAAAAGTTACTTTTCCAGTATTGTCTGCTTTAATTTTCTGCTTGGTATAAATTTCCATTACTGTCTCAGGGCCAGCACCACCACAGAAAAAACAATTGGCCACAGGTAGAGCCGAAATAATGGCAAATTCTCCTCCCCCATATAAATCTACAGGAATCAGGTAGCCTTTAATGGTGATTACCTTACCGTTTAGGGCTTGAATTTCTTTAGTAAACTTAGGGGCGTAATTGTTAGTTTTGTATTTTTTATCGTATGTCTTTACCCATTTTACTTTCATCAATAAATCCCAGATATTCTTGTTAGGATTTTCGGGAGATGATAAATGGTTTGCCAGGCTAGTGCCTAAGGTAGTAACTGCAACCGCTAAAATAGCTATAACAAAATATTTCTTCATTGCCTGATTAATCATTTTTACTGGGTGATATTCAGCGTTTTGCTACCAAGGATTTCACCATTGGCCATCGCTTCAAAAATGTGGGTTCCAGCCTCAAACTGCCTCTTAGGTTTATACACAAAATCTTTCTTGATTTTCTTTTTGCGATAAGCCAAGGTAGTAATCAATTCTCGCTCAATTTCGGTGTCTTTCTTATCCTTGTTGTATCTGTAACGCAGGTGAAAAATCTGAATATCTTTATTGGTTTGCTTACGGGCATTGTTGGGTAGCACCAAAAAGGTAATACTTATTTGTTTGATTTCTTTGCTCTTGGGACGGGTTTGTACCTGGGCTTCCATTTCTACATGTACTGGTAGCGAATTACTCATCTTGTTTTCCAGATCAGTAACTTTCTTGCTCAGATAGGTGTTTTTAGATTCAAGTTTGGCGTTGTCATTTCTCAAATCTTCAATAACCAACAACATACTACTATCTACTTGATTGCGCGGAGAAATGGCCTGCTGTTTTTTAACCTCTTCAGCGTTTTTACGAAGCTTCACAATTTTCTCGTTCAGATCGGTAATACGCCTCAGGTTAATGTTTCGGTCTCTTTTAAGATCCTGTACGTTTTTCAGCAAGTCTTCTTTTTGAGATTTTAAGCTCTTGAGCTGCTCAATAATACTCTTAAGCTCTCTTTTTTTCTTATCGTTGGTAGTAGTCAGTTCTTTTACCTGATTCTCAGTGTCCTTAATTACCTTATCTAACTGAACAATTTCTTTACGCAATACCAACTCATTTTCTGTCAATAAGCGCTTTTTTTCCCCTTCATTGCCATTTGTCAAAATAGTATAGGCCAATGTCAATACCAACAATGTGATAATCATTAGGTATACTATCCGCTCATTCTTAATCATGTTCAAGTCCTTGCTCATAATCAAATATCCGATTTTGATTCTTGTCTATCTTCTACAATTCTTAACTCAGTTACTTTGCTTTTTTCAGCTTCTTTGGTAATGTTTACAAGCTTGGGTTGACGGTAACCTAATACTCTCAAACGGGTGAGGTAACTTGCCAGCGACAAAGTATCTACCACCTCAGTGCCTTTATAACGATAGTATACCAATATACCATCACTCTCGCAACGAGCCACAATTTTTTTTGCAAACCGTTCTTTTTCATTGACAGATGAGCTTTTGTCGGCTACCTTGTTCAAATATTTTTGTAATACTACTTTGAGATTTTCTTTACGAAACTTTTTCTTACCACCCTGGAAAGCATGTAAACCCAAAGGGTTCATCGCAAAGAAAATTAACATTAGCATTAAGACTGCGCTGGCTGCAAATACATACAATTTCAGTTTTTTTTCCACGTAATTACAAGGTAAATTTTTCCATTATCACCTAGATGATCAAAATACATTGGTTTTATTTTTTGCTGGTAAACCAAAAATTCAAATGCTTTTTAAAAATAAGTTTTTTTCAATACTTTTCAAAAATGGAGGCATCTAAAATACAGACGATAACCCCATAAAAAGCCCGTTTGAGGGCAAATTTACTAAGTTTTTTTCAGTATTGTGGTGTCCTAAAAGTTAATATAGATTTATTCTACATTGACTGTTTTACTGGCTATCACAAAACCATCAACTTCCGCCTCAAACACATGGGTACCTTTCTCAAAAGCCTTGCGGTTGTTATATTTTACCGATTTTTCCAAACGATCTTGCTTTCTATAAGAAATACTGGTAACAAGTTTTCGGGTCATTTTGGTGTTTTTATTCTCGTATTTGTATACCAAATGATAAATCCGAACTACCTTGTTCTTTCTTTCCTTCAGAGGATTTGGCAAAATTGTAAAAGATAAGTTGATGTATTTATTCAACTGACTATAGATAAGCTTAGAAACATTGGTAAGCACTTCTATCCTCAATAAAGGGCTGGACAAACGCTTACGAGTTTCTTCCAGTTCTTTGATGCGCTGATTCAATATATTTTTCTGTTGCTGATTTTGAGACAGCTGCAACTCCAGTTTTCTATTTTTAACCTGTAAATAAGTAAATATGGTGCTATCAGCCGTTTTGACTGAATCTACTTTGGTTTGGATGATTTTGGGTAAATTTGACTGAATATCCTGAAGGTTATTTTTCAAGACTACGATCTGTTTGTTTAAGGCTACTATTTTTTCAGCATCTACTTCTTTGTCCTGCTGAAGTACTCCTATTTCCTGCAGATGTTTTTGAATCACCAGCCTTTGCTCCTTTAATCTTTTAACTTCTCTTCTAAGTCGCTGCTCTTTCTGTTGTAGTTGTTGGTCTTTGCTTTGGGTAACACTGGTAATTTCTATTTCTTTTTGCTTAATCTTTTGATTCAGTTTTTTGAGTTCATCCTGTAACAAATCACTTTGATGATTCAACAACCGGGTCTGTACTTCATTGTCTTTTTGGTTGATGTATAGGTAGGCCAAAGCTGCCAGTAAACTCACAATTACGGCTAAATAAATAATACGCTCTCTCTTCATTGCTGCTTTGGTATGAATCATGGTTTTTTCTTATTAAATGCCAAATGGTGTCAAAGGTTAACCAAAATACCAATAATTTTCAAGGCTCTTCTAATTTTTATGAGGTTTTTACTCTCATCACCTTACTTGAGGTTTCATTCAAAAAGTTTAAGAATTGACACAAAAAATATAATTTTGAAGAAATACAAAAGAATTAATCTCTTTAGACAAATAGCACGACAGATAAAATAACACACATGAATCATTCTGACAAACAAGAAGATGTTGATCCAGCTTTGGTAGATCATCTACTCAATGATTTGAAAAACAAATATAGTCTTACTGGTCAAAGCCTGACCGATAATCTGGAAGGCTTGCTGCATGCCAACTATCTAAAGTATTGGAACTATGTTCATTTAGACACATTGTTGAGCCTGCAAAATCCACGAACCGATTTTCCAGATGAAACTATATTTATTATTTATCATCAGGTAACAGAGTTATATTTTAAACTCATCTTGCGTGAGATCAAACAAATTGCAGGGCATTCTGAGCTTACGCCTACTTTTTTTGTGCAAAGACTCCATCGAATCAATCTGTTTTTCCGCATATTGACCTTTAGCTATGACACCATGATTGAGGGCATGGATGTAGAACAGTTTCGTCAATTTCGCATGGCATTATTACCCGCCAGTGGGTTTCAATCGGCTCAAATTCGGAAAATAGAAATCTGGTCAACCGATTTTATCAACTTGGTCAACCGTAGTCATCGGGCACAGTACACCTCCGAAGATAGCATAGACACCATGTTTACTCATATTTATTGGAAGGCTGGTGCTACTGATCAAAATACTGGTGAGGAAACCATTACCTCTAAACACTTTCAGCACAAATACAAAGCAGATTTTATTGAATTGGGCGAAAATGTTCGCACCAAAAACCTGTGGCAACTGTATACTCAACTGTTAAACCATGCCGACATCACCGACGAACTCAAACAACAAATGACTGAAGCCCTTCGCAAGTTTGACACGTTGATTAATGTAGATTGGCGACTGGCTCATTATAAATCTGCAGTGCGTTATTTGAAAGATTCAGAAGGAGTAATTGAGGCGACTGGTGGTACCAATTGGCAAAAATACCTACCTCCACGCTTTCAGAGGGTAATTTTTTATCCCGAAATATGGTCTGAAGAAGAACAAAACGAATGGGGAAAGAAGTGGATAGAGAAACAATAGTACTGAATTATTGATTTTATTTGATAGTTATATAGCTAAATTGCTTTGCCTGATAATGCATAGTAATGTAAGACTATTACACCTGCTTGATTTACAGACTTTTAATTTTAAAAACGCATATGTTTACTGGAATTATAGAAAATATTGGGGAAGTGAAAGCGATTACCAATGAAGGTACCAATCGCACCTTTACCATGCATAGTCCTTTTACTCAGGAATTGAAAATAGATCAAAGTGTTTCTCACAATGGTGTGTGTTTAACAGTAACCGACATAGACGGGGATTTATATAAGGTAACTGCTATTGACGAAACACTACAAAAAACCAATTTGAACGAATGGAAAGTAGGTACTTTGGTAAATCTGGAGCGCAGCATGGTAATGAATGCCCGTTTGGATGGCCACATTGTACAAGGTCACGTAGACCAAGTAGCTATTTGTTCTTCTAAAGAATCACAAGATGGTAGCTGGTTATTTTCTTTTGAATATACTCCCACCCAGGCACATGTTACGGTGGAAAAAGGCTCAATTTGTGTCAATGGAGTAAGCTTGACCTTATTCAATTCCCAGGCAAATTCATTCTCAGTAGCTATTATCCCCTACACTTACGAACATACCAATTTTAAAACCCTTGAACCTGGAAATCAGGTAAACCTGGAGTTCGACATTATTGGCAAATATGTGCAAAAGCTCTTTGCTCAATATAATCCGCAGAATTAAGGCATTTGTATCTTTTATTTTTTACCTTGCTAATGTACATCTAGGCTATCAAATCTTTTATTTGACCTAATCAAATTCAATACGCTTATGAATTGTATGATTGTGGATGATGAGGATATTTCTCGCAAAGTGGTAGAACATTTTGTAGAAAAAACAGAATCATTAAATCTTAAACACTTGTGTGATAATGCCATTGATGCAATCAATATCCTCAAAAAGGATGATTCTATTGATGTGTTATTTTTGGATGTAGAAATGCCCGAAATGACCGGGCTTGAGCTGGTAGAAGCGTTAAAATCTACTTCGCTGTGTATTGTACTTATTACCTCCAAAATGGAATATGCAGTAGAGGCATTTGAATACAATGTAACCGACTACATGACCAAACCGATCAATTATCCACGTTTCTTGAAAGCAGTGGACCGGGTTTCGGAACAACTGGCCAAACAACAAAGTGAAGAAACTGAAGAAACTGAACTTTCGGCGCTTTTTGTAAAGACTGATTATAAAATTGTAAAAATTGAACTGCACGAAATTAGCTACATCGAGGCATTGTCTGATTATGTGATCATTTATGCTTCGGATAAAAAATACATTGTGCATTCTACAATGAAAGGCATCGAGAAAAAACTTGAACCCGCCAAGAATTTTCTACGAGTACATCGCTCCTACATTGTCAATAAGCAACACATTGAATCTATTCAGGATTTGTACGTGGAGATTGGAGGCAAGTCCATTCCGATCGGAAGGTCTTACAAAAACAACTTTATGAAGAGTTTGAATATTCTATAAAAATAAAAGCCAGCCCGAATTTTCGGACTGGCTTTCTCATTTATAAATCTTTTTGATTAGGTAACGCATTCGCAAGAATTGTCTGATTTAGAACAAATCCACTTTGCTACCTTTCGTTATTTAGCCTTTGGCAAAGCTGTAACCATCGGTTTTATTGCCCGTAGCGCCACTACGATCGCAAAAAAAGCCTCAATCAACTTAACGTTACCCTAAAACCAAAAACTTATTTTGAAAATGTTACTAAGCATTTTTACGCTCAATCGCTTTTAAAGCGGCATCTACTACGTGTTGTGTAGATAAGCCATATTTGGCCATCAATTCTTCAGGTTTACCACTCTCTCCAAATTGATCGTTCACTCCTACCATTTCTAATGGTGCTGGATAGTTTCTTGCCAAAGTTTGGGCAACGCTATCACCCAAGCCACCATTCAATTGATGTTCTTCGGCACTTACTGCAGCTCCAGTTTTCTTTACCGAGGCTACGATCGCTTCTACATCCAATGGCTTAATGGTGTGAATATTGATGATTTCGGCGCTGATGCCTTTTTCAGCCAAAATTTCTCCCGCTTCAATAGCCTTCCATACCAGGTGGCCAGTAGCGAAAATAGATACATCGGTACCTTCATTTAACATCAAAGCCTTACCGATTTCGAAAGGTGTATCTGGCGCAATAAATACTGGCACCTTAGGGCGGCCAAAACGCAAATATACTGGGCCTTCGTGGTCAGCAATAGCAATAGTGGCGGCTTTGGTTTGGTTAAAGTCACAAGGGTTAATAACGGTCATGTGTGGCAACATCTTCATCATTCCGATGTCTTCCAAAATTTGGTGAGTAGCTCCGTCTTCTCCCAATGTTACCCCTGCGTGTGAAGCACAAATCTTTACGTTTTTGCCTGAGTAGGCTATAGATTGACGAATCTGATCGTATACTCTACCAGTAGAAAAATTGGCAAATGTGCCCGTAAAAGGAATTTTACCTCCAATAGACAATCCGGCAGCTAGCCCCATCATATTGGCTTCGGCAATCCCTACCTGAAAAAAACGTTCAGGATGATCTGCTTTAAATTGGCCCATTTTCAATGATCCGGTAAGATCGGCACATAAGGCCACCACATTTGGGTTAGTTTTTCCTAATTCGCTTAATCCAGCGCCAAACCCTGAGCGGGTATCGGCGGTGTTTAGAATCTCAAATTTTTTCATTGGACACCAATTGCTCTTCTAACTCAAATCGAGTTTTTCATTAAGAATTTCAAAAGAAGTGCAAGTATAAAAAATAATGAGGAGAGGCAAGCTCGATTTCAAGATTTTTGTATACAGAAAAAACCGAAAAATATAGAATAATGCATATCAAGTACTGAATCCTGAAATAATGTGCACAGATTGCATAAGAATAGAAAAACTTCGATATTCGAAATTCTTTGATCACTATTCGTTATTCAAAAAAGCTTTTTAACTTTAGAAATTTAATTTCTCGACGTTTCAAATGGGATATACACTACTTGATGAATCGATGTACTTTCCCCCAGTACACAATGCCGACGAACACGGCATCTTGGCATTTGGGGGAGATTTATCAGTCAACCGTTTATTACTTGCTTATCAATCAGGTATTTTTCCCTGGTACAACGAAGACGATCTCACGATTTTGTGGTGGTCACCCGATCCTCGTTTTGTACTGTTTCCTCAAAAGCTCCGAGTATCCAAAAGTATGCGTCAAATCCTCCGAAAAGGTGTTTTCAAGGTTACTTATGATGAAAACTTTCGCGGTGTAATTACGGCTTGCAAAGAAATACAACGCCCTGGCCAAGCCGGAACCTGGATTACCAATGATATGGTAGAAGCTTATTGTCAATTACACGAAGTAGGTTTTGCCCATTCGGTAGAAGTATGGTCGGCCGAAGGAGCACTCGTGGGAGGCTTATACGGTGTATCGCTTGGAAGTTGCTTTTTTGGCGAGTCCATGTTTAGCAAGGCCAGCAATGCTTCCAAGACAGGTTTTATTTCTCTTACCCAAAATTTGGTAAAACTAGGAATTACTTTGATTGATTGCCAGGTATATACTCAACATTTAGAAAGCCTCGGCGGTCAGGATGTTCCTCGTGATGTATATATGCAATTATTGAATCAATCGTTACAATCTCCTACCCTACACGGAAGCTGGACTGATAGAATGCGCGCGCTGGATGCTTCTTAATTTTTGCGCCTCAATCCAACCAATAATTGCCGTTTTTTACTAGATTTGTCGTTTTATCTTCCATTGCAGGCTGGCGTAAACCACAAGTTGTAAATAAATAATAACCGCAGCAAAGCAACAAAATGACGACCGAAGAATTAGACATAGAGCAAATCCGAAGTTGGTGGGAAGCATTGGATGACGAATGGCAAAAGATCTTACTGATTAATTATGTATTTAAAACTCGGTTATCCGAGACTAAAATAGTCACGCTTTCGGCTTCCAGAGAAAACTATTATTTTCCATTAGAAAGAATTTATCGTCGACTTTTTAACGAGAATTTTAAAGTAAATCAGATAAAAATCAATGGGAAGGTTTTGCGTACGTTGGTATCGTTAGAAGATGTGCTTTGTCATAACAGCAAAATCACTGACCTTGTCCCTTTGCAGGCATTGCGTAACCTCAAGACAGTACTTTGTCATAATACCAAAATATCTTCACTGGCTCCCCTTATGACACTTCCCAGGCTGCGAAGCTTAGACTGCTCTCGTACGCTAATCAAAGATTTGGCTCCTCTCAGTACCCTGCATCATTTACAAATGTTGTTATTTTCTGACACAAAAGTAAGCGATTTACAACCGTTGGAATACCTTACCGAGCTTCAGCTTTTGTGGATGGTAAATACCCGAGTAACGAGTCTTTCACCTATTAGAAACCTCACGAGTCTACGACAACTCAACCTTTCATTTACCGACGTAGAATCGTTGAAGCCATTAAAAAAACTACACAAACTCGAAGTCCTTAAATGTGGGCTTACCCTGGCACAAGATTTATCTCCGCTACAAGAACTTTCTAAATTACAAAAAATCTTTTTCTGGGGTACCCCAGTAGATAGCCTTGAAGCACTCAATGACCTGGAACGCCTCCAAATGATCAACATGCCCTACTGTAAAAATATTCCCTTCAAGGCTGTAGAAAAATTCAGAGATCAGCATCCTCATTGTAGGGTGGTAGCCTAGCTATACTCCAATAAAAAAACTCGCAAAACCTAATGGCCTTGCGAGCTCCGAATATCAACTAAAGCTTGGTTATTTATTCCCAAACTACTTTTTCTTTGATCTCATACCACTCCAGTAGATTATCTTGATAATGCTGCTCAAGCACATTTCGCTTGATTTTGAGTGTAGGTGTCAAGATTTTATTTTCCACCGTCCAAGGCTCTTTTACAATCACGATCTTGTTTAATCGCTCGTAGTTTACCAGCTGAGCATTTACCTCAGTAAGTGTTTCGGCGATGCTTTCTTTTACCTCTTCTTTGGAAGCTTGCATGCCAATTTCTGATAAAACTACCAACATGATTGGTTGTGGTAAGTTACGTCCTAGTACACATACCTGCTCCAGGTTATTATTTACCGCAAACTTGGCCTCAATAGGTGCAGGTACAATGTATTCACCTTTGGCTCCTTTGAAAGTATCTTTTACCCTTCCGGTAATTTTCAAGAAGCCGTCTCGGTCAAACTCACCCTGATCACCAGTGTGTAGCCATCCACCATCTTTCAATACTTTAGCCGTAATTTCTGGTTCTTTGTAATAACCAGTCATTACCCAAGGGGCACGCATACAAATTTCACCAGTGTCCTCCTCTATCTTCATGTCACATCCAGGATAAGGCTTACCAATGGTTCCTAAGCGAATATCGCTTTCAGGTGACACTGTACAGCAACCTCCATTTTCGGTCATTCCGTATGCTTCACGAACATTCATTCCCAGTTTTTGATACCAGGCAATCAATGTAGGAGGCATTGGAGCTGCACCAGTCAACAACAATTTGGTATTATTAAGCCCAAGTGCTGTGCGAATTTTTTTCTTCACAATGCTGGAAAGCACTGGGATTTTCAAGAATAAATTCAGTTTGCTTTGAGGCATTTTTTCCAATATTCCTAATTGGAACTTGGTCCAAATACGTGGAACCGCCAAAAAGTGAGTAGGTGCTACATCTTGCAGGTTCTGCGCAAAAGTATCCAGCGATTCTACAAAAGATACAGTTCCTCCCGAATAAAGACTCGCTGTTTCTACAATGGCTCGCTCTGCAATGTGACAAAGCGGCAAATAAGAAAAATAACGATCTTCGGTAGAACCCACCTTAAGAATTGGAGCTGCCCCCAACATTGGAGCAATCGCGGTACGATAGCTATGCATTACTCCTTTAGGCATTCCAGTGGTTCCGGAAGTATAAATAATCGTTGCTAAATCATCTGGATCAGCTACTGGCTTGCCTTGCAAAGGCTCATGCTTTGCAATTAGGTCATCCCATTTGGTAAAACCATCAGCCTCTGAAGGGCTATCAGGATAAGCAATGCAGTTTACATCTTTGGGCACCCCGTCTTTCATAGATGGCCAGTCGTCTAATTTACCTACAAATAACACCTTACAACCACTGTGGGTCAACACCTGATTCAGTTGGTCGGCTTGTAATGTAGGATAAAAAGGCACTGAAACGTGGCCACTCATAATAATGGCTAAGTCGCTCATTATCCAGTGGGCACAGTTTTTAGAAACAATACCAATATTACTTCTTTCTGGTAGGTTGAGCGCCTGAATGGCAGCAGCCATTCTTCTTACTTGATTTCCTACTTCTCCCCAGGTATACTCTTTCCAGGTACCACCTTTTGGTTGACGTAAATAAACCTCGTTAGCGCGGGCTTCTTCCCAATCGTAAAAATATTCTATTAAAAGCTTCACATCCTTCTGGGTTGATGAAGAAGCATTTGTATTTTCTAGTGTAGTAGATTGTTTGTCCATATATGAATGCCAATTTTTTCTATCTATTCTACAAATCTATTCAATAAATACAACAAAACAAAGATTGTTTTGTTTAGCGAGGGTTTCACCGTTGTTTAACAAAACTTTAGAAACACATTCAAAACATTTCTATCACTTTTACCAAAAGCACAAATGTACAATCCGTCAAATTACAAATATTTGACTATCAGTCATTTTAATTCTAGAGGTTAGCAGTTAAACCCAATAACTACTCTATCGTGGTTTTAATCGAAAACATTCTTTGTAACACGATAGTTTTTAAACTTTCGGTATTATACTTTTGATCTTTACCAATTGACTTAAACTATTTAGCATAAAGCAAAAATGCGAGTAATTGCCAATATACCCCATGCCGATTGCACGATTACGCTCTTTTCGTGGAACCAAAAATACATTCTCAAATTTGAGTATAACAATCTTGAGCAAACCTTTAAGATTAGTGAATTTGACGTAAGTGGAGAGGCAGAAATGCACGAAATCGCTCAGGATTTGAATTTTATAGAAAAGGTCATGAACCGCTTTGAACAAATGGAGCAAGACTTGATGAAAGCTTGCGGCTATTAAGCCTTATAACATGGTTACAATTGTTAGATGGTTTTGCAATGCATCGCAAAACCATCTAACAACATAGCAATGCCCTTTATTTCCCTTTAAAATCTGCTTTGCGTCTCTCCAAGAAAGATTGGAGCCCTTCGTCGGCATCCTCGCTATTCATAAGCTCAATTGCTGCCGGGACCAAGGCTTGTTTGGCCGCTTCTTCTCCTTCATCCAATACTATTTGGGCATTTTTCAAGGTAGCATATACCCCCAAAGGCGCTTGCTGGCTAATCGTAGTGGCAATCTGAATGGCAGTTTCAATAGGGTTTTCACTTATTTCTTGCACAAGACCAATCCTGTGCGCTTCCTGAGCATCAAACATATCCCCAGTTAGCAAATAGCGCATGGCATTTCCCCACCCTGCTCGCTGCATCAAACGAATTGTAGCGCCGCAAAAAGGATAAATACCTCGCTTGATCTCTATTTGTCCAAATTTGGTTTGAGTAGCCGCAATACAAATATCGGCAGCTAAAATCAGCTCAATTCCCAAAGTCAAACAATACCCTTGCACCGCCATTACCACGGGTTTGGTACGTTTGCGTCCACTTACTTGGGCAGGGTCAATTTTATCTGCAGGAAACAATGGATTGCCTGCTTTTACATAAGGCCCTACTTCCCCCAAATCGAGTCCTGCGGTAAAGTGATCTCCGTTGGCATACAATACCCCACATCGCAGTTCGTCTTGGTCTTCTAATTGGGTATAAGCCGCGGCCAAAGCAGCCAACATTTCCAAATTAAATGCATTCATTTTCTCCGATCTATTGAGCACCATGTGTAGTACATGTCCTTCGGTTTTGGTCTCTAAAACAGCCATAGGTTATCTTTATTTTTTGGTTTAATTCAGTTAAAAAGTAGTTTGACGGGTAGTGCCTACCCTTTGAGGTAGATATGTCTCCTTTGGTCTAAAAATAAAGCAAACCATTGGAGTATTGGTTAATTTTATGACATAAGTTATCGATAGGTACCTTTAAGCAAAGATTTTTTCTGTAACCAAACCCTTATAATCATGTATATCAAAAAAGCTTGGATAGCAGTGATTGCTGTCGTAGTAATTACTCCCCTGGTGGCTTTTACCAAAGTTCACCTTGACAATGAAGCAGCTAAAAAAGCTGAAGTAAAAGCCCATGTCCTGAAATCTTACGTACACGGTGCTTTTAACGAACTGAACCCCGAAGCGATGGAAAAAGGTTTCCATAAGGATTTTGCGATTTTCTCTATGGGCAAAGAAGGTAAACTCAGACGCTATGAAATTGCCGATTGGGTAAAAGGCGCTAAAAAAAGAAAGTCAAAAGCGGATTTTGATCCTGCTAAAAACAAATGGGAGTCTAAATTTCCAATCATTGATGTAGTAGGAAATACCGCCGTTGTAAAATTGGAATTGTACCGCAAAGGTAAGCACGTGTACACCGACTTTTTGTCATTGTACAAATACCCTGAAGGTTGGAAAATAGTGGCCAAGGTGTACCACAAGCACAAAAAATAACATCTAACACATACGCATTTGTATATTAGTTAGTCCGCTGAATGAACTTCAGTGGGCTTTTTTTGTTTATAATCTTAGAATAATTCAAAAAATAAAATCAAAAATGAATGATTATCCTGTTAAAGTCATAAAACACCTAATATGATTGTAATAAAATGGGAATTCATTGCATTTGTATATAGATTTGTATGAATGGTTATTTGCTCCGTTACACTGATTGTTAAATAGTTTTATTGTTTCGCGATGCGTTACAAATCATAGGTTAGGAACTCTTCGCGACACCCTTTTTAACAATGTAACCCTACAACAATTAAACAATGTCCTCTTTCAACTTTTGGGCTTGTTTACCACACATAACCATTCTCACATACGAGAAATCACACACTAAAACTTCAATATTAATTATGAAAGAAGTATATATCATTTCTGCTGTTCGTACTCCAATTGGTAGTTTTATGGGAAGTCTTTCTAGCCTTACTGCCACTCAATTAGGAGCAACGGCCATCAAAGGTGCATTAGAAAAAGCTGGGGTAGATGCCTCAGAAGTACAGGAAGTTTTTATGGGAAATGTATTATCTGCTGGTTTGGGTCAGGCTCCTGCCAAACAAGCCGCTCTTCATGCAGGTATTAGCAATACAGTTCCTTGTACTGCGGTAAACAAAGTATGTGCTTCAGGAATCAAAGCCATTTCTTTTGCTGCTATGAGTATTATGTCTGGCCAAAACGATGTAGTAATCGCTGGTGGAATGGAGAGTATGTCTAACGTACCTCATTACCTTACTAAGTCTCGTTTTGGTTATAAATACGGAAACGTAACCAGCATTGATGGTTTGGCATTTGACGGTTTAACCGATGCTTACGATCATCAAGCGATGGGCTTTAGTGCAGATGCTACTGCTGAAAAGTACGGATTTACTCGCGAAGCTCAAGACGAATTTGCGATTCAATCTTATAAAAGAAGTGCTGCTGCTACCGAAAGCGGTGTTTTAAAAGAAGAAATCGTACCAGTAGAAGTTCCTCAGCGTAAAGGTGATCCTTTGGTAATTACCGAAGACGAAGAATACAAGCGTGTAAACTTCGAAAAGATTTCAAAGCTACGTCCTGCCTTCCAAAAAGACGGTACTGTAACCGCGGCCAACGCTTCTACTTTGAACGATGGTGCTTCTGCCCTGGTAGTAATGAGCAAAGAAAAAGCTGAAGCTTTGGGTCTTAAGCCAATTGCTAAAATCGTAAGTTTTGCCGATGCGGCTCACGAGCCTAAATGGTTTACTACTGCTCCTAGTAAAGCAGCTCCAAAAGCTTTGGAATTGGCTGGATTGACCAAAGAAGACATCGATTACTACGAAGTAAACGAAGCTTTCTCGGCAGTAACAATGGCTTTTAACAAAGACATGGAATTGAGCGAGGACAAAGTAAATGTACACGGTGGTTCGGTTTCTTTAGGACACCCATTAGGTTGCTCTGGGGCTCGTATCACAACTACTTTGTTGAACGTGTTGCAACAAAAAGGCGGTAAGTACGGAATGGCTGCTATCTGTAATGGTGGTGGTGGTGCTACTGCTATGATTTTTGAGAAGTTGTAATACTTCATTTATCATCATAAAATTTTTAGAAGACTGCCTTGTATTAAAGGGCAGTCTTTTTTTTGTGCTTTTATGTCGTTTAAATAGCTTCGCTCAAATAATTTCTCTCCTAAAGTAAAAAAAGTCGCTCTATTTTCTCCATTAACCTTACCTCAATTCCATATATAATAATAGGATGCGTAAATTTAAGCAAGCGTTTCTTATACAACAGGATTACGATTTTAATATCAATTTTTCAACTTCATGGGATTTTCTTCTTGCCATCAGGTCAGGCATTTATTCAAACTGCAAGCACTCTTAAGGTATTTATCGCTTTGTATTTTCTTGACTAGCACAATAACTCCGTTTCACGCAGCTGCTCAACAAAACTTTAGTGTCAAACTCATTGCTACGGTACAGCTTCCCAATTCACCCTATTTAGCAGATTATACCTACCCCCAAGGCCTGAACTTGAACATCATTCTGGGTGGACGTACTTTTTACCAGGGCATTCTCAAAATCCGACTGGAAAGTATGGATGGCAGAGGCATTGTGCTCCAAACCCGGGCTGCTTACAACCCCATTGTAGACCTGGGACCCAGCCAAACCCTAACGGGGGTGGAACTCGCCCCCTATTTTAGCCAGGAAAACCTGGATTTCATTGGTTTTGACCGTCAACAGTATTTGCGCACCAAGCGTATTCCCGATGGTATTTATCGCCTTACCTTTTCGTTTTATGATCGTTTTCGCCCCGATGTGCTCGTGTCTAATGTAGACATCTTGTCGCAAAAGATATTACGGGTATTTGCTTTGCAGCCACCCCTTATCAACCTTCCGCTTCATATGGGTACTGTAAACCCTGCCAACCAAAGCGCTCAACCGGTGAACATCAACTGGACCCGGCCTGCCAATACCCCATTTACTCCTGAATACGAAATGATCATCAATGAGCTGCGGCCTGAATGTCAGAGCACCTATAATGGGATTAATACGGGTAATGCCGCCGCCAGTCGGATCAGCCAAGCGGAGCTGTTTAACTGCTTAGGCCCTGAAATTTATCGTACTACTACCACCTCGCTTAGTTATAGCTACGGCATGCAAGCTGAGCCTTTGCTGGGGCTGGGCAAATGGTACTCGATAAGAATTCAAGCTCGTGACCCGCAAGGCCGAACGCTGTTTATCAACAATGGGATCAGTCAGATTCGGGTATTTCGCTACGGCAAACCTTGTGACCCACCGCCAAGGGTACGGGTAAAAGCCTTGAACCCTTACCAAGTACAACTGGATTGGGATGTGTTGAGCACCCATACCAGCTACACCGTGCATTTTAAGAAAGCCGAAGAAGAAGGCCAACAAAGGAATGAGTGGTACCAACAAAGGGCTATTTCTAACCGTGCCCAGATCAATGATTTGGAACCTGGAACTTATTACTCTTTTAGAGTAAGTGCTGATTGTAATGCCTTCTCGAGCGAACAAGGGGCTACCACTGACCTGCTCATGCCTCGCCCCGCTCCCAGTCAGGTGCAATGCGGCAAAGAACTGGTGGTGGATTTATCTAACAACAATCCCATCCAAAGCTTGCAAGCAGGCCAAAAGATCATGGTAGGAGATTTTGAATTTACCCTTACCGAGGTACGCTCTTTGGGTGGTGGTTGGTTTGCAGGTAAAGCTTATACCCAAATGAAGCTTTTCCAGGGTGCCCGAGTGGCTGCCCGATTTGACCGCATCAAGGTCAACACTGACCGCAGGCTCATTGATGGTGAACTCATTTCTACTGGAGCGGGGGTTCAAATTGTGCCTGATGAATGGCGAGAAAAATACCTGAGTTTTACAGGTGAAATCAACCGCATTTTTGAGGAAATCGACAAAGGACTGGACCGAATAGATGCGGTTATGGGCAAAATTGATGAGGTCTTAAAGAAAATAGATCAGTGGCTGGAAAACTATCAAGGTGAAGACAAAGCCGAGCTACTCGAGACCATTCGCATTGGTAAAAAGGAAATTGAAGAAGGAAAAGAGGCTATCGACAAAAAAGATGTAGCCAATGGCTTGAAGAAGCTGAAGGATGGAAGTAGTAAGGTGCTGGGTGTGGGGGCTAAGATGGTGAAAAAAGCTTTGGAGACTTTATTTAAGGATTTGAAGGATTTGCTCAAAGAAACTTTGGATGCTATTAAAGGTGAAAGTAAGGTAAGAACTGATAGTCTTACAGCTCAAGAAAAAAAGGATTATAAAAATTATCAAGATATAAGGGTCAAAGTATTAGAAGAAGAGAAAAAGTTTGCGGTTACAAATCAAGCTAAAAAAGAAAAAGGTGGGACTATTTTAAGTCTGGTAGTGGAAGTAGGGGAGCAAAAGAATTTACCCAAACACTCCGATGTATCAGGAACAGAAAACGCACGAAAACTAGATGCTCAAGTGGATGTACTTACAAAAATATTCCGCTTGATTGATTTGGAAAATATCAGGTTTGATCAGGTAGAAGTCTATCTAAAAGAGCCTGCTAAGTTTAATGCATTGTTAAGTGAAATTAAGAAGAGTCTGGAGGCTCTAGGTAAAGGCATAGCAGATGATTTGCTCAAAAACAACATCACTGTTATCAAAGGAAAAATCAAAGAAGAAGTAAAAAAAGTATTAGATAAAATTGTCAATGAGTTTTATGAAAAAGGTAAATAAGCTATCACTGTTATTAATATTGATTCTTGGTATTGTAGCAAATATAGCGAGTGCCAACGATCGCGATAAGAAACTAAAAAAGCACATTGATGAGACTGTCAAAGTGTTGAACAAACGCTATCAACATAACCAACAGCTTCTTTTACTCAAAAAATATTCAGACTTGGACGTAGTGCTCGATAGATACGAGTATGTGAAAGTGGCCAAGAATGCAGAGGAGAATTTAGAAATAAAACGTTATCTCAGTAAAGACAGCAAGGCAAAAATCAACTTGGTACTGCAAAGACTCAGAGAGCGTGATCTGGGTTACGGAAGTGCCTATATGTATGTATTGGTCACTTCGGCTCCTCCGCTTTTTGTGAGAACTGAACCTGAATATGCCCAGCGTAAAAGGCGACAAGAACAAAAAGAGCAAAGTCAGGAATATTTTAACCAGTTGAAGGCCAAAGTAGCGGCCCAAATTAAAAAAGAAAGCGAGCAATTTGCCAGTAGCGTTTTTTATAATTCAGATTTAGGCAAGGATACTAATAATGGTATTCTACTCAATATTTATATCCAACAAACTACCTATTCCGACAAAAGTGTGTTCACCCATGCCTACAATGTGGTAGGCGCCAAAGGAGAAATCACCACAGTGATTGAAAAAGACCTCACGCAGCTTTTGTCTCATAAGGAATTTAAAAAGATCACAGGCAGTGTAGGAACCACAGACAATAGAATAACATATGCGAGGTCTTCAAGTGAAGGAGGAAACCTTTTGGGAAATCACATTGTAAGATGCTATACCTATGGTATTGCGGAGAAGTTTTTCCGTCAATTTGGGCATGCGATAAAAAAACTGGATTATAGAAATGTTAAAGCGTTTGAGAACTCGCTGAACATCAATACTTCTGTTCCCACCTTTATGACCTATTCCAAAAGGGATTTAATCATTGCCGAGCGAATCTATTGGAAGTTAAAAACCGGGACGATGTTGTTTAGCAACCAAAATTCAGCTTCTCCCTACCCTCCACTTAATCCGATCTTTAACCCTCAAGCCTTGATTTCTGCAAAGACAGGAAAACCTTTAGCAATCGATAAAATTTTATCCAAACAAGAGCAAGACTTCATAAAATCTAAAAAAGGGAAAAGCCAGGGAAGACTTAGTCAAGTCTTCCCCATGTTGTATATGCTTCATGAGCATCAACATACTATCAATAAAGTAGCCTATGCAGAGGTGGTGGGTAAATTCCCAAGAATCATTCATCGGTTTGACAAACAGATTGCTGGATATGAATTTGACAACAAAGATGGGGCTCACCGTTTGTTACCCGAAGAAGAAAGGCTAGATGATGCCATTGTGTATGAGTTAATGCAAGTAAGGTATGCTTTGTATGAAAGGACCAAGGGCAAAGATATGGCAGCGATCCTCAAAGCATATTACGATGCGTTTAATGTAAAACAAGGGCTGGATTTCTTTGTAAAACTCATTGAGGCGGGTGAAATACCCAAACACTGGTGGAACCCTCTGTGCAAACCCAACAAGGGCAAAAAATGTCACGATTGCAAGGCTAGTTATACCAGCTTTGGGTTGAGTATGGAGCAGCAGCTCCAATTTGCCTTTATCGCAGGTGTATATAACGGCTTGATAGACCAAGTAAAAGGTTCAGTGCAGTTGGCTTCATTGGTAGTAAGCTACGCCTTTGATAATCAGTTTCGTCAGAAAATCAACGAGGCCATTGCAAACCTTAAGCGTAGCCAGGTATATGCTGAGGTAAAAAAATACACCGACCAATATACGAGTTGCGGGCAGCATTACGCAGCATATCGTAGCGGAAAAGATGTAGTCAACCTGATTGCCCTCATGGTGGGGGTAAAACAGCTAAGAGCTGCCGCCAAAGGGGGGAATTTCTTGAAAAAATTGGCAACACTTGGTAACCAGGGCGCTCAAAACCTGGGCAAGCTTAGCCAACCTCTGGTAAAGTTTGTCACCGTTTTAAAGAATGCGGGTGCTGATGTGGTGAATGCTGGAGACCAATTATTGGTAAAAATGGGCAATGCTGGGGATGAGATGCTGCTCATGATTGCCAACAATGTAGTGATCATTTCCAAAAGGCTTGATGACCAACTTACTGGAGGAAAACTGTTGGGGAGCTTTGATCAATTAGCCTTAAAAACTCCTGATGGCCGTACCATTACCACCAAAATAGAGATCTTTCAGAAAAACGATCGGGTGTATATGAAAGGCTTTAATAAAGGAAGGGCTGGTAAAGGTTTGGATTGGAGAAGGCTATTAAGCGAGGATGGTGTGAAGAAAGTTGAAAAATGGAAGCCTGAGTTACAAAAAGCGTTATATGATGATTTAAAGGGTGATGGAAATTTTAGACAAGTGATTCAAGGGAATGCTGAATTGGTTGAAGGGTGGCACGAATTGTACAAAGCAGGAGAAAAGGGGCTTAGGACTAATGTTAAAGCATTGCAGAAAGTGACCGATAACCTCGAGATTATCAGAAAATTAGGTGGTTATGATAATTGGAAATATGTAGATGTTGTAACTAGTAGTTGGCATGATGCTCAAAAACAACTTTTCAATACTGCCTTGATAAAATCTAAGTTGGGGGATAAGATACGTAATGCTTCTGCTAAGATTGACAATAATACTGGAGTGCAACTATACTCTAAATCTGAAAGAATGTCATTTGAAGTTATGCTTTGGGCAAGAACCAGTGTTAGAGAGTTAAAAGATGTTAATACTTGGTTGGCCTTCGCCATGTCATCTGAGTTAATTGGTCATTTTCGGGCTTTTAGATTTGTATTTGCTATGAATAAACCGATACCTCCAATTAATGTATCATTAGGCATGCGTAAACAACCGATTATAGATTACGCTAAACCACTGAATAGCACGAGTTTTTACCATTTTCATCAAAATGGTTTCACCACAGATAGTAAATTTTTAGATTATAAAAAACTTGATAAATGGTTACCAATTGTTGGAGAATCGGTAAAAAAATCATTGAGCTTGAAGGGTAAGATTTACTTTCATGTTGATGGCATTGCAGATTTTCGAGCTATATATGACCCAAAAATCCCAAATTTTAAAGGCGGAACAATCACCGAAATACGCTATTTGGCTGATAATGATTTAATATCTAGAGGTCTAGTTGAATTTAGAAAAGGGACACAACCATTACCCCAGGATGAGGTTAATAAAATTCTTAAAGCAATTAAAAAATATGATGAATCCAAAGAAGCTTCATTCAAAGGTGCATACGGTATTAACTTTTAGCAAAATTATTTATGTCGTTTAAGAAGTATATTGAAAAGTTACAGTGGGCTGATTATCGCCTTCCTAAAAGAGATAAAGATAATTACACATCTTTTATTGAAGGGTTTTTGATAGGCAAAAATGATGAGCCCCTGGCTAAACTTATTAGCCTTTATTTGAATAAAGTACATCAAATCAATATTGAATACAATACTTGGATAGAGCAGTTAGATCATTATGCTTATAAGCAAAATCCATCTATGAGTTTAGTTGATGCATTAGTTTGTGTATTACAAGAATTAGAAAACTATCAAGGTGATTTACTTGATGAAATAGATCATTCTATAGGAGAATTAATAAATTGGGAAGAAGGTAAAGGTAAAGAGCAAGATAAAGTCAATCTAAAAAATGGTACTATTGTGAAGGTAGGGGATTTTATTTGTTTGGCAGATAAAATAGGGGATGATTATAAGTATACAAGGTTTCATGATGCATCCTTACGTAATCCCTCTTGGGATTTACTTTATCCTTCAGGAAAGGATTTTGAAGAAGTTTATTTTTATGTGGATGGGGAAGATAGCATGACAATTACCAATTTTGGCAGAGTAAGGCGTATTTTTAGTAGTTTAGTTTCAAAAATTGAAGTAATTACAACAAATGGTGACTTGACAATTTATACTGATGTATTCAAAATAAATGTGGAACAAGCACTTGAAAAACAGGAGATAGAAATTATAAGCGATCATGGGCAAAAGATAGAGGCAACAAGTTTATCTGATCTTAGGGAAGATTTCCAGTATTTTGCATTAGGTCTTATCACACCTGCGGAATTATTTAGAAGAGACTCCTTCTCACGCCTACCACTACGTAATAAAAGTTGGTATAAATACCACCAAGGTATTAATGGTGATTGGCACGAAAATACATAGAATCAACAACCTTTACTTATCTGAAAAAGTCTGCTTTGTCTTATGATAGCTCAATGCCATATCAGGAACGTAGTAGACTTGTTTTTTATCCTCTTCTGGTAGTCTTTCAATCTTCTCTATTTGACCGATGAATACCAACGTCGAAAAAAGAGGGGTCAAACAACTCACGGCTTTGATCAGAGAAAATGCCCAAAACAACTGGCAAGGGCTTTCTCATAAAAATTGGTACATTTTCAACGGTGACCAGCCTATTCGGGAGTAACCTAAATACTTTCCTGAACTCGATCGCCAACTGATCAAAGAACTCAACGATCAACTCATTCATTTCAACAAAAGTGGGGCAGTAAAGGTATTACCTACCCAAGATGCCAAACAAAAAGATCCAAAGATATTTGAGCTTGCGCCTGAAGTTGAACAAATGGGCACAAATGCCTAAAAAGCTGTGCCAAATTCGGGCTCAGCGAACTAGGGAGGTGCTAGCAACAGTGGAATTCAGAAGGAAAATGCTTTGTAGCAGGAACCTTGATTCAGACTTGCCATGGTTATAAGAAAATCGAAGAAGTCAAAGCAGGTGATTTGGTTTGGAGTTACAATACCCAAACGAGTAAAAAGGAACTAAGAAAAGTGCTTAAAACCTTTGTTCGCACTGCCCATCAATTGATTTACTTGCATTTGGGCAATCAAATCATCAAAACTACGGCCGAGCATCCGTTCTATTTGGAAGGCAAATGGGTAAAAGCAGGTGACTTGAACCGAGGGGATAGTTTGTACCTTTTTCACTCCCGAAAAATTGCACTGGATAGCCTTACAAGGGTAGATACTACAATACAAGTTTATAACTTTTCAGTCGCAGAAAACCATAATTATTATGCGGGCAAAGCAGGCGTTTTGGTGCATAACGCAGATTTGTATGGCCTACTCGATAAGATTGAAAAACTTAATTTACAGGCACTCAAAAAGGGATTAGATGATCTTGGGGATCTTAAAACCCAGTTTTGGGACGATTTTGCCTCAGTAAAAGATGTAGATGGATTATTAAAGCAATTTGATAAGAATCCAAAATTGGTGGAGGGGTGGGCAGTGCTTCATAAAAGTGGTACTGATAAAGCCACGAGGATTAGTAAATTTGAGGATGTCAAAAAATATTTAGACGCAAATCCGAGTAAAAGTATAGATGATGTAGCAAAGGAAATTAAAGATGCTGGTGGGTATCAAAAATGGCTGCCCAATAAACTACTTATTAGCCTAAGAAAAGAACTAAGACAACTACTAGGTGACCAAGTGTCAGCGAATCAAATTTTGAGTTTATACAGAAATACACCTGACTTATTACCTCTTTTGAAAAATACCATAGATGAATTAAAGTTTCATAGAGGGTTAAGTTTTGAAAACAAGCTAAAATTATTAAAAAACAAAAAGTATGTAGAAGCAAATCCCTTTAGAGAGACTGGAATTAGAATAAAACCCAATTGGGTAAATAAAATAGATGATTATTGGAAAATCACTCCAAGAAAAAGGTTTAAAGATGAAATAAGGGATTATGCCTCAACTAACGGAGTATCAATAGAGCAAGCTATTATTGACTTCAAAATAAAGAAAATGAGAGCCGCAATACAGAAGACTAATGCTAAATCGGGTAAAAATATCACAGAGGTTGGTGTTGTGTTAGGTAGGGCTGATGACACAAAGCCTTTCATAGATGAGATTAATAAAAAGTTAAGCAACAATGTAATTATTATAAATGATCCTAAATGGAGTAAATGGGGTGTAATACAACCAGGGGTTTTAGCTTTGGGAACCAGTATGGCGAACTTGTGGTTAAATGTAGTTCAAGCAGCTCAAACTGCGTTCAAACTAAACTCTTGGAAAGTAGGGGTTAAATCAAAAATATGTTTTAACCTATCTAGTTATGATACTCCACAGGCAATGACAGCAATGTATTCCAATCCTAATCGCTATTTCAAAAATATGAACCCTAGCCCATCCCCAAAGTATATTGAAGGTAATAATTATACTGACACTAGAATTACCGACATGGAAATGGCAAATATTGTAAGAAATAAGAATTGGTTTGACTTGACTGAATTTTTTGTTGTGAGGAATGGTCAAATGATACGTCTAACTAAAAAAGAGGTTTTAGAAAAGTATGGAATAAGATACATAGGGGACAGAATGAATAAAAAAATTAAGTGACGTATTGAAAGTTAAATGGGACTGTAATCAATGAGGAAAGGTATTCTCCCATTTCTTCTTGATCTTCATTATCCTCATCCATAAGCCACTGAATACTACTGTTTGGGATTTGTTGTAAAATGTTAATTAGATTAATGACAGATTCAGTAGCATACTCATTATAATAACCTAAATCAAGTATTAGAATACTTTGAGTATTTGGATTAGAGGCATAACTTTTCAACCAATCTATAGTGGTCGAAAAGAATAATTTTGTTTCTTCTTTGTCTAGCAATATGTCTCCTGTTACTTTTAAAATTCCAGAGTTTGGGTCAAGTGATACGAGGGGGGATTCTTCAAGTCTTGGTGCGATAAAAAACTTCTCCATTATCCTAAAAAGATTTAAGGGTAACCTAATATTGTGGTTAAGAGTATTGATAGCTTTGAGCCAAGTCTTATACTCGAATTACGCTTACATATTTTCTTTATTAATTTCTAGCTCTAATTATATCTCTATTTTGAAAATGTACGAGAGTCATTTTAATGCCCTACCTATACTTTATCGGAGAGTCACATTTGTTGTGTGAAGTGCGGGTAGTAATGACTAGGTTAAACTATGAACTGTCTGAATCCCTTGGAGAAATAGTAGCTTGGTTCCTAGAATTCATATCAATTCGTACTATTTTGCCAATTTCAAGCTGGCCTCCGAACACCATAACTAAGGGCTTAAGGCCAATATATGCTTCCACTTCTTTACCATTTTTCAATTTCACAAGATAAAGCTGTTTGTCAATTTGCTTAAGTACTTCGCCCTTCAATACAATCTAATCTAGGTTCTGATAATATTTAATATACTAATTTACATTAATACATACCAAAAAGGAAAAAAAGTTGGGAGATTTTGGTTTGGAGTTATAATACGGAAACCAATAAAAAAGAATTAAGGAAAGTACTTAAAACCTTTGCTCGCACTGCCCATCAATTGATTTACTTGCATTTGAGCAATCAAATCATCAAAACTACGGCCGAGCATCCGTTCTATTTGGAAGGTAAGTGGGTAAAAGCAGGTGACTTGAATCGTGGGGATAGTTTGTACCTTTTTCACTCCCGAAAAATTGCACTGGATAGTTTTGCAAGAGTAGATACTACGCTACAAGTTTATAACTTTTCAGTCGCAGAAAACCATAATTATTATGCGGGAAAAGCAGGCGTTTTGGTACATAATGCGAGTGGGTATGGCAACTTAGATTTTAAAAATTTATCAGGATTACCACATCTAAAGGTTCGTAAAAAATTTCTTAATCAAGAGTTGCCAAGAAATTATCAAAAAGATATTTTAGACATACAATTTAGTGATGGAACCATAGAGTTTATAGGTAAAAAACCAGATGAATTATATGCATTCATAATAAAAGAAGATGGTACTTTTAAACTAGGGATTTATAAACAAGGAGTACATTATAGGTTATCAGATGGTGCAAAACAGGTTAGAGGTGCAGGAACTCTTAAATTTGATAAAGATGGTAATATAATTTTCATCGATAATAACTCTGGACATTATTTGCCTACAAAACGAGACAATACTGACACTGTACAAAGTTTTTATGACAATGGTTATCTTCCAGATGAATCATTACCATATTTGAAGGATATTGATCATAGCAAGGATTTCCCTAAAGATTATTAAAAATGATAGATATAGAGAGTTTGGCTGACAAAATCGATACTGTTGCTAGGCAAAATAATTATAAGAAGATTAGGTCATTAAGTATTGGAATAGATAATAAAAACCTTAAGAAGTTAGTAATTTTCTTATTAAGGGAATATTGGTTTCCAATTGAATACTTGTTGATCGCATCTGTAGATTTATTTGAACAGTTATCTCTAAGTGACTGGAAAGATATACTAAAAGAATTGACAGATGAACAACTATCTAAATATCCTACTGCTCTTGATATATTTTTAATTACTAGCTATGTAATGTTGGAGATAGATTTTATTAAAGAATACGCTGACTTGAAAAATATTGATAAAGAGTATCAGAAAGATTTTTTGGAAGACTATATTGAAAGGCCAGGAAGATTAAATTTTGGTGAACATTACAAATCAAGGTTAAAAGAGGCAAAGGTAGACAAATCTATTTTTAAAAATATTAAGCAAAATCTCTTGAATGAAGGCGCTACTGAAGCTATTGAAGTTATAATGCCCTCACCTGATATTATACTTGGAATACAGGTACAGCATATGCAATTTGATCCACCTAATTGGTCTTGGGCAAAAAAATGTACCCCTAAAGATAAATAGTCAAAGTTAGCTGATATTTAGATGTTTTCGTTCATTACTATTCGAAGATATTCAGGTAATTCCCGAGTATAACTTCGAATAAGGCCTAGGAATTTAGCCGTGCAACCCACTCCTAATCACCCTTTTAGATTTGACAGAGAGCTTCCTTCACTATACGATGGGTTTATTGATAATGGATGAAGTTTTTGGTGGTTGGAACTTCTTGGATTTATCCATACATGACAAAGATTGGCGAAGATATGGAAGAAGTATCAATGGTGAATGGTATAAAATCAACCTATAAAATAATGCTATTTCAAGAGATAGATTAATCTCCAAACAGTAGATAACATGAATAAACCGATGATACTTAAAAGGGGGACTGTTAAGAGAAAATTAAGTTCTAATCAATATGAACTTGAGGAAAAGGATGGTGCTAAATTAATCATGACAGTACCAAAAAAGTTTTTAATGAATTATCTAGGAATTGAGACAGGAGATATCGCATATATTCTAGTTAATTCTGAAGATGAGATCGAGGGTAAATGGGCAATAAAATATGATTTTATGGATGATCCCAATTTACTTCTACAAAAAGAAGAACTAGATAAAAAGTATACTGATGAATCCGTATAATAAATGATATCCTTAGAATCACTAAACCTAAGAAAGTGCGCGATAGTGTAGTTACCAAAAGACGCAAAAAATTTATTACCAAAGACTTATATGATAGTTCTGAGAAAGTAATATTTCTTACAGGAAAACAAAGAATGTTTTATTCAGACTACCAGGTAAGGGATACCATTTATGCAGCTAAAAGTGCGAAAGGTGAATGGAAACTAATCACAGAGACAAATTTTAAAACAAACAGTTCCTTACAAAATAGCAAAATACAATTGGATAAGTACTTTGAAGATCAAATTTGAATCTTGAAAACATACTTTTTAAACTTTAAGTTTGATAAAAAAATCCAGACGCAAAAACACCTTCATTTCTCCCTATAATTCAAAAATGATTTGAATTAATAATTATTTGTCTTCAAAAAAGTCAATTTCTGGCATTACAGGAAGTGGCTTCCATTGCATCCCCAGCAACCTGTCTAAGCATTTAATCGAGTAGTAAAGTAGAAATTTCCAGTAAAAAAAAGTATTTTAGTTTTAGAATCGTTGTTTATTTGAAACACTAACATAAAAAAAACAATAGACCTATTTACGTATGAAAATCTTATATAACAGGACCTTATGGCTGATTTGTGGTATATGGCTAATTTCGTTGACTGTAAATGCCCAAAGTGACCCTAAATTGGTATTGGAGTCTCAAGGGCACTCTGCCCGGATCTGGGATGTGGCTTTTACCCCCAATGGGCGCAACCTCATCACGGTGAGCGATGACAAAAGTATCCGTATTTGGAACACTTCTACCGGCGAACTCAAACGTACCCTTCGCGGACAAATTGGAGATGGTTCCGAAGGTAAAATGTATGCCCTGGCACTGAGCCGAGATGGTCGCTATTTGGCTGTGGGTGGTTTTTTGTCTTACAAGGGCCGAGGCAGTGGTAACATTAGAATCATAGATTTAAAAAGTAATCGTCAGATTGCTACCCTCCGAGGGCACACCAATGTGGTGCATTCATTGAGTTTTTCGCGTGATGGCAAGTACCTGGCCAGTGGTAGTAGCGATCGCAAAGTAAGGGTTTGGAATATAGCCACCCGCAAATCAGTGGCTACCCTCAAAGGACACACCAAGGCGGTGTATGGCGTAAGTCTTTCGGGATCTATCCTGGTATCGGGTAGTTATGACAAAACCGTAAAAGTATGGGACTGGCGTTCTAACCAAATGCTCAAAACCATTACCAAGCACACTGGCAAGGTGCAAACTGTAAGGTTTTCTCCCAACGGGCGTTTCTTTGCCACGGGTAGCTATGATGGCAAAACCCTTTTGTTTGATGCTACGGGCAACTTCCTCAAAGAAATCTCTACTATTGATGCCACCGTGAAGAAAGTTCGTTTCTCGTCGGATAGTAAAAAACTCGCCGTCATTGGCACTTACCAAACCATTTTTAGCATCCCAAGTGGGCGTCAGATCCGCCAAATCACCAAACATAAATACGCCCGAGCCGCGGCATTTTGGGGAGCTACGGGTAAATACTTGGCTACTGCCGGGGGTAACGATAAAGAAATCTACATTTGGAACACCCAAACGGGTAAATCGGTGACCTATATCAAAGGTATGGGTAAAATCAAGTACAACGTAGGTTTTGTAAAATCAAAAGATGGCGGGGTAAAAATCGCCTTTGGTAACAAATGGGGAGGTCGCAATGGCAAAGGAGCATTGACTCAGGCTTTCGACTTTAAAACCCTGCAACTCTACACCCACGACATTGATCCTTCTGAGTTTAGAAAAACCCTGACTGTGTATAAAGACAATACCCTGACTCGCTCTAGTAGTTATCGTCTTAAAGTAACCGATGAGTTAACCATCAAAAACTCGTCAAGTGTAGATGGCTCGGTAGAGTCGTTTACTTACACTCCCAATGCTTATCGTATTGTGTTAGGAAATACCTTTAAGATGAATTTGTATTCTCGTAAAGGAAAGAAGTTGCGCCAACTCATTGGGCATACTGCTCGGGTAGGTTCGGTTTCTCCTGCCTCAGACAACAAACTAGTAGTATCAGGTAGTTATGACCAAACAATCAATATCTGGAATCTGGACGAAAAACCTTACTCTAATAGCCGCAAGAAGCTTCAGTCGGTAGCCGAGGTATACACCCACAAAAGCTGGCCTGCGGTATGGAAAAAAGTAGGTGTATCGGATCAGGTAAATACGCCTACTTTTGAAGCTTGGTGGAATGTAGTAAAAGCTTTGCGCGAAAATCGTCGAAATATTGATGCCAACTTATACGAAGCTTACCTGAACCGAAAATTAAGCCTCAAAAGCTTGCCATTGGTTTCGCTATTTGTAGCTACTGACGGCGAATGGGTATGCTGGACTCCACAAGGATATTATGCCGCATCGGCAGGTGGAGAACGTTATATCGGTTGGCATATCAATCAAGGCATCAACTCTTTAGGAAAGTTTTATCCGGTATCTACCTTTCGTAAGAAATACTATAAGCCTGAACTGGTAAAACTGATCGTAAAGTATCGTTCGTTTGAAAAAGCCCTGCAAGCCTACAACAACAGCAGCAAGGTAAAACAAACCGAAGAAAAGATTGTCAAGAAAAACGAGAATATCTTAGACCATTTACCACCTAAAATAGAGTGGTTGAATCCTACCGAGGGAGACTTGCAAGTAGATGGGAAAGCATACACTATCAAGGCCCGCATTACTTCTAATTCTAAAATTACGGGAGTAAAACTATTAGTTAATGGTAGAGCAGTGGCCAAAACCCGAGGCTTTGAGGTAGTAAAAGCCAAATCGGACAAAGAAAAGTTATTGGAATACAAGGTGTCTCTCGATAATCCCGAAACCAATCTTTTGGTATTTGCTTCTAATACAAGTTCTTCGGCTTTGTCGGATGGGCGTATCCTCAAGAGGAAAGACAATGGCAATAGAGGCAACGAGAATAAAGATGATGACTTAAACTTTGACGTGAAAACTTCTTCTATGCTTAAGCCAAATTTATATGTGGTAAGTGTAGGAGTATCTAACTTTAAGAAACAAAGCTACAACTTGGACTATGCCCACGTAGATGCCAAGTCTATGGCAGGTTTGTTCAAACAACAAAAAGGCTTGCTGTATAAGGATGTTCAAGTAAAAGAACTTACCAACGAACAAGCTACTCGTGCTAATATATTGGATGCTTTTTATTGGTTAGAGAAAAACGTAACCCATAAGGATGTAGCCATTTTGTTTATTGCCAGTCACGGTTTCAACGAAAAAGGTAAATTCTACATCTTACCACACGATGGTGACCCTGATCGTTTGCGAAGTACCGCTGTAAACTGGGCAGATTTTCAGGATGTACTAGGTAACTTACCCTCTAAGGTAATGCTATTTCTGGATGCTTGCCATAGTGGAGCATTGGGTAATAACTTAATGAAAACTCGTGGGGCCATAAACAATACCGAGGCTATTCGGGAAATCACCTCGGCTGAGCACGGCGTAGTGGTAATGTCGGCTGCCACAGGTAATGAAAGTTCTTTGGAACACCCAGATTGGAAACACGGCGCATTTACTTATGCTTTGCTAAAAGCGATGGATCAGAAGAAAGCCGACTTTAACAGTGATGGAATTGTGTATTTGCGTGAGCTGGATTTCTTTGTGGCGGATGAAGTAAAAACCCTCACTAAAGGAAAACAGCACCCAACTACACTTAAACCAAGTACGATTAGTCGTTTGCCAATTTTGCAGGTGAGGAAGTAACAGATTAAAATATTTATAAAAGCAAAGCCTTCTCAAATTTGAGAGGGCTTTTTTGTTGTCCTTTAATTATTAGTTTTCTTCTCAATCACTGCTAGTATCTCCTCCCTCCTACTCATAGTATGCTCAAAACCTGCATTAAACATGTCTTCGATTTTCTTGAGTTCAAAAGTTGTATATTGGCTCAAAGCTGGAGGTTCAATCATTATATCACACAAAGCCGTTTGCGATGAAAGGCCTTTTTGCCCAATCAAAATCATTGAGCGCTCAAGTACTTTGCGGGTAGATTTGAGCGGTTGGGTCGGATCAATCGGATTACAATGTACTCCAATTCTTATTTGGCAATCTCTAATCGGTGCTGTAGGCATATTGTTTAACAACCCACCATCTACCAATATCTTTCCTTCATACTCTACCGGGCTAAACATGACCGGAATACAGGAAGAAGCCATTAAGGGTTTAATCAAAGCCCCTTTGTCAAAATAAACCAGTTTGCCATGCTGGATATCAGAGGCTGCTACAGTAAGGGGAGTTTTTAACCCCTCAAAAGAATCATGGGATAAATATTCTAACAATAAAGGACTCAAACGTTCTATATTGAGTAGTCCACGTTTAAACTTGGGCCTTACAAATCGGAGCAATTTAGTTTGCTTGAGAATCTCTAGCACTTCTCGAGGTTTATAGCCATTGGCGTACATGGCCCCCATAATAGAGCCTGAGCTTACCCCTACTACGTGATCTATTTTGACCCCTATTTTCTCGAGTGCATCCAACACCCCTAAATGGCCTACCCCTCTTAAACCACCTCCAGATAATGTAATGCCTACTTTCATTGTATCTAATTTTATTTGGTTGATATTCAGCGTTACTTGAAGGTAAAAAAAAAGTGCACAATCCTAAGACTGTGCACCATAATTATTTCGCTAAAACTTTAAAGGTTATTCCTGTACTACACCCATTTGGCTGAATTTCTCAATACGGTCATTGATCAATTCCTCAGGAGATTTCTTTTTAAGTTTTTTCAATTCTTTCACAATTACCTGCTTTACTGTTTGGTAGGTAGTTGCTGGATCAGCATGTGCGCCTCCCAATGGTTCGGGGATGATTTGATCTACTAAACCAAAACCTTGCATATCGGTAGCTGCCAATCTAAGCGCTTGTGCTGCCTGCTCTTTGTAATCCCAGCTTCTCCACAAAATCGTAGAGCAGTTTTCAGGAGAAATTACTGAGTACCAGGTATTTTCCAACATCATTACACTGTCTCCAACAGCAATACCCAATGCCCCACCTGAAGCACCTTCACCAATCACAATACAGATTACAGGTACTTTGAGCATAAACATTTCCTGAATGTTTTTAGCAATTGCTTCTGCTTGTCCTCTTTCCTCTGCTTCAATTCCTGGAAAAGCCCCGGGAGTATCAATCAAAGTTACAATAGGCTTACCAAATTTCTCTGCCAGTTTCATCAAACGCAATGCCTTACGGTATCCTTCAGGATTCGCCATTCCAAAGTTACGATGTTGACGTTCTTTGGTATTGCGTCCTTTTTGCTGCCCAATAAACATAACCGTTTGTCCGTCTACCTCTCCAAAGCCTCCAACCATCGCCTTGTCATCAGAAATATTACGATCTCCGTGAAGTTCAATGAAGTTATCACAAATTTCATGAATATAATCTAATGTATAAGGACGATTTTGATGACGAGACAACTGCACTCTCTGCCAACGCGTAAGGTTCGCATAAGTGTCTGTTTTTACTTTAAGTATATTTTGCTCGAGCACTTTGATAGCTTCTGCCACATTAGCATCATTTTCAACTGCAAGCTGTTTCATATCTTCCAGTTTTTGCTCTAGCTCGGCAATAGGTTTTTCGAAATCTAAAAGCATGATATAATATTTTATTTGCTTTAAGCGGGGCAAAGATAGGTCATAAATGAGTGAAGCCCAAAGAAATGTAAGTTAGTTTGCGTTTTGGACACCTACCCAAACCAAAGAAAATACCTGAAAATCAAATACTTACAATTACTTCCTAAACTAAAAATACTTGTTTTTACATCCTTTTTCTAATGGTTTTCCAGGCAGATTTATAGCTTTTTTAGCATTAAATTTTGAGGTATTGTACATTATTGACGAATAAATTACGTACAGTCTAAAAATTGTTGGCAAAATATTACATTTGTCGAGCTATTCTTAAAAACATCACTTACCTAAATCCAGTATAAAGCTGAAAACACTGTTATAAAATATGTTAAACTTCCGAACCCTATTGGCAGGCTGCATTTCCGTAATTATGTTGCAAACCGCCTGTACAAAGACCGAAGACGTAAATCCCAACAACGACGATTCTACTGCTGTTGATGGCTCTAACAAAGATGCCATTCTCAAATTATATAATGACGAATATGTTGCCTCTATTCTGTCAGACATTGGCTGGACTGGAGATGCAACCTCTTGTAGTGCGGGTAGTACTCCATCTACCACCCAAAACAAGGTTTTACAACGAATTAACTTTTACCGCAAGTTGGTAGGTTTGCCAGGTGATATTGTATTAAATGATACCAAGAGTCAAAAATGCATGCAGGCAGCCTTGATGTCAACCGCCAACAATTCACTTTCACACTCCCCTCCTACCAGTTGGTCTTGTTATACTGCTGACGGTAGAGAAGCCGCTGGTAAATCAAACCTATCTTTAGGTTCGGCAGGTTCACGAGCCATCGATTCTTATATAAGGGATGCTGGTTCTGGTAACTATTTTGTGGGTCACCGTCGCTGGATTTTGTACCCTAAATTGGCCGAAGTAGGTACTGGCGATACTGACCGAAGCAATGCTTTGTGGGTGATTGGAAACTTTGGCTCGGTGCCAGATAATATGCCCGAATACGTGGCCTATCCTCCAAGTGGGTATATGCCCCAAGATTTAGTTTATCCTCGTTGGTCTTTTTCTATTCCTGCAGCTGATTTTGACAATGCCACGATCACGATGACAGATGCCAGTGGTAATGCTGTGAACCTACAACAAGAACAGCTCAATAATGGAGGATTTGGTGATCGTACTATTGTATGGGTTCCCGAAAATATCGATACCCAAGCCACCGAAGATATTGCTTACACTGTAAAAATTAGTGGCGTAAAATTAAGTACTGGCGAAACTAAAGAATATACTTATACTGTCACCTTGTTTAAGGCTCAATAACGCATAATCAACTACCTCTATACATTATATTACAAGAAAGTCGGTGATTACACCGACTTTTTTTTATATTTCACCAACAAATTTTCTGGCAAAAAAAGGCTTATATTTTATGAACCATCGTTACGAACGCAAGAATTTATCTTGTTTGGTGTACCCCCCTTTTCTTTTCACATTTATTTTCTTAGGTCACCTCTTTTTTACTCAAACTTTATTGGCCCAGTCGCCCCCCAAAAAAGTTTTTCGCTATAATCAAACTGGTGGGCTCACCTCACTAGATCCCGCGTTTGCCAACAAAAGGGCTAACATTTGGGCAGTTACCCAGTTGTACAATGGGTTGTTTCGCTTTGGACGCAGCAATCGGGTAAAACCAGCCCTCGTGCATAAATGGGAGGTGACAGAGGATGGCAAAACCTATACTTTTCGCATCAAAAAGGGGATCAAATTTCACGATAGTGAGGTTTTTCCCAATGGCAAAGGACGTGAATTAACAGCCACAGATTTTGTGTACAGTTATCGTCGTATCTTAGATAAAAACACCCAAAGCCCTGGCGCCTGGATTTTTAAGGATAAGGTGTTGCGCAACCCAGACAAATCCATTTCGGATACCTGTTTTCAGGCCCAGGATCGTTATACTTTCAAAATTTACTTGAACCAACGTTTTCAACCACTTACTCAAATATTGGCGATGCCCTATGCTTTGGTAATTCCTCAGGAAGCCATCAAAAAATACGGAAAAGACTTTGGTAAACACCCGGTAGGTACTGGTGCTTTTATGTTTGATTCCTGGAAACCCCAAAAAAGCCTTGTACTCACTAAAAATCCTCAATATTGGAAATTTAACTACGAAGGTAAAAAGCTCCCCCTCATAGACGAAGTGCGTATTTCGTTTGTAGAAGATCGTCGTAAAGCTTTTAAAATGTTTACCAAAGGGAAGCTAGATTTTATTACTGGTATTGTAGAAAATGGTGCTGACTTGCTGCTCAATGAAGATGGTACCGTTAGAAACAAATGGCTGGGCAAATTTACAGTAGAGAAGGTACCTTACATGAATACCGAGTATATTGGTTTTACCTTTGATCACCCTACCGAAAAAAAGATTTGGGCCAATAAAAAACTACGCCTAGCTATGAGCTATGCTATAGACCGTCAAGGCCTTGTCAAAAGCCTTCGTCACCAAGTAGGTATTCCAGGGCATTTTGGTGTGGTTCCTCAAGTAATCTCTTACAGCACCCACGCCAGTGGGTATGCCTACAACATTATCAAAGCGCGCAAATTATTAAAGGAAGCAGGTTATCCCTCAGGTAAAGGATTGCCACCTCTTACGTTGCATACCTATTTGGCTGATAAAAAATTAGCGGAATACTTGCAATCTCAATGGAATTATATTGGATTGAAGGTAAAGATTGCCTCAGAAAAGTTTGCACAACATCAGCAAAAAGTAGACAACAGCAAAGCTGGCATGTTTAGAGCTTCGTGGCTAGGCGATTATCCCGATCCTGAAAACTACCTGGCGTTGTTTTATAGCAAAAACTTCTCTCCGATTGGCCCTAATAAGACCCATTATAGAAACCCCAAATTTGATCGGTTGTTTGAAGAAGCGCGTACTTCTAAAAACTTGTTTACTCGTTACACCGATTATCGCAAGATGGATCAAATCATTATGGACGAAGCAGTAGTAATTGTTTTGTACTACGATGAAAACGTATGGCTTAAACAAAATAGTGTGCAAGGATTAGAAACAAATCCGATGAATAACCTACACTTGGAAAACGTAAGCATTAAATAAAAAGCAACCCGTTTAAATTGTATTTATCCAAGCTCACACTTCACATAATTTAGTATCTATAGAATATAACTTTTTTAATACAACACATCCAACTTACTGTCAATTAGAACCTGTTTAAATTTTCGTTTATAGTGCATTTTTCGAAGCATTTTGGGGTTAGACACATCAAATTTTGAAGACCTAACCTAGTTATTGCTGCTAAAACTGACAATATACAATCAAAAAAAGACTTGTAAAGGGCTTGATTGACAAATCCCAAACAGGCTCTCATATACTACTTAATATAACATTTATAAGAGATTAACTAATTGTTAAGTTTTTCATGCTTTTTTATATAAATATGACAAAAGATTGAAAAACTTTAATACATTTGTGCAACTCTTCAAATGGATAATACCTAAAGTCAAAAGTAAACGAATATGGATGCAAATAACAAAAGAGTAGCGCTTGTTACTGGTGCAACTGGTGGTCTTGGTACTGCTATGTGTAAACAACTTTCACAAGATAACTATCGTGTAGTTGCTAATTATCGCAATGCTGAAAAAGCTCAAAAATGGTCAGAAGAAATGAAGAGTGAAGGGTACGAGATAGACATGTTTTTGGGTGATGTATGTGATTTTGATTCCGTTGGTACAATGGTCGAAGAAATCAAGGAAAAAGTAGGTGTGATAGATGTACTGGTAAACAATGCAGGAATTACTCGTGATACTGCTTTCCACAAAATGAGCAAAGAACAATGGGATGCTGTAATTAGCACCAACCTCAACAGTATTTTCAACTGTTGTCGTCATACCATCTCTGACATGCGTGGCCAGAGTTATGGTAGAATTATCAACATCTCATCTGTAAACGGACAACGCGGACAATTTGGTCAAGCCAATTATTCTGCAGCCAAAGCCGGGATCCACGGATTTACCAAAACCTTGGCTATGGAAGTTGCCAAAAAAGGAATTACCGTAAATACGATTTCTCCTGGATACATTGGTACAGATATGGTAATGGCTGTACGTGAAGATGTTCGTCAAAAAATCATTGATCAAATTCCAATTGGACGTTTGGGAGGTACTTTTGAGGTAGCCTATTTGGTTTCATTCCTAGCCTCAGAAAACGCCAGCTTCATTACTGGTGCCAACTATGCCATCAACGGTGGACAGCACGTATACTAGTAGTGATACAAAGCATTTTCAAACCCACAAAAAAACGAGGCAATATTTTGTTGCCTCGTTTCCTATCTTTATCATCTAATTATAAGTTACTTCTTTTTCTTGCCAGCACTTTTCTTTTGAGCTTTCTTCTTTTGCTCGGCTTTTAACTTTTTCTTATCAGCTTTTTTCTGCTCTTTTTTCTTTTGAGCAGCTGCCTTTTTCTCCTTTTTGATCTTAGCTTTAATCTTTTCTAGCTTGGCCTTTTTATCAGCTTTTGCTTTTTTCTCTGCTTTTTTATCGACTTTCTTCTGTGTTTTTTTCTTCATCTTTTTATCTTTTTTGATTTTTTCCTTGGAGGTTTTCTCAGCCTCTTTAGACTTTATTTTTTCACTTTTTACCACCTTCACTTTTTCCTCTGTCACTGGCTCAACCAATGTTGTACTCACAGGTTTAGTTGTTGTTGGTGTAGGTTTAGCCTGAGGAGTATCAGTACTTGTAGAAGCAGGTTTGTTTACAGGGATTTTGGTAGTAGTACCTGTTGTCTTTGTCGCAGTGCCAGCCGTTTTACTCGCAGTAGTACCCGTGGTTTTTGTTGCAGGGGTTTTACGGGTGGTGTTTCTGGTACTCGTCGTTTTAGGAGTCGTAGTGCCAGTAGTTTTGGTACCCGTAGTACCTGTGGTTTTAGTCGCAGGGGTTTTGCGAGCAGTGCTTCTGGTACTCGTCGTTTTAGGAGTCGTGGTGCTAGTAGTTTTGGTACCCGTAGTACCTGTGGTTTTAGTCGCAGGGGTTTTGCGAGCAGTACTTCTGGTACTCGTCGTTTTGGTACCCGTAGTACCTGTGGTTTTAGTCGCAGGGGTTTTGCGAGCAGTGCTTCTGGTACTCGTCGTTTTAGGAGTCGTAGTGCCTGCAGTTTTGGTACCCGTAGTACCTGTAGTTTTTGTTGCAGGGGTTTTGCGGGTAGTACTTCTGGTGTTCGTTGTTTTGGTACCTGTAGTACCTGTGGTTTTAGTCGCAGGGGTTTTGCGGGCGGTGCTTCTGGTGCTCGTTGTTTTGGTACCCGTAGTACCTGTGGTTTTAGTCGCAGGGGTCTTGCGGGTGGTGCTTCTGGTACTCGTCGTTTTAGAAGTCGTAGTACCAGTTGTTTTAGTCGTTGCAGGCTTATTTACAGCTTCTCGTCGCAGGGGTTTTGCGAGCAGTACTTCTGGTACTCGTCGTTTTGGTACCCGTAGTACCTGTGGTTTTAGTCGCAGGGGTCTTGCGGGTGGTGCTTCTGGTACTCGTCGTTTTAGAAGTCGTAGTACCAGTTGTTTTAGTCGTTGCAGGCTTATTTACAGCTTCTCCTGTAGTATTTGTTGTAGGAGTAGTTGTTTTTGTAGTATTAGGGGTAGCTTTATTATCATTTGTATTATCTGTCATTTTGCATCTCTTATAGAATTCAACCATTCAATCGCTATGCAAAATTAACAATTTCTTAATATTAAAGAAATATTAAAGTATCATTTATCCCTTTACAGATGATAAATCTTTTACTAAGCTTCCCCTAACTACCTGATTACAAGAACTTTTTATTTATTACCATTCAAAAAGACAGGAGTTTTGCCATTGGTAATAATCACTTTAGAGTTATTAGATTTTACAAGTTCTCTCATTACTTCAATGCTTCTCATTTGAATCACTTCCTTGGTTAAACCATTCGAAATAATCTTTTGATAATCTCTGATCCCTTCTGCTTCTATTCGCTTTCGCTTTGCTTCCTGCTGCTCACGTTGTAATACAAACTGCATACGCATAGCATCTTGCTCAGCGGCTAGCTTTTGTTCTATAGCCTGGGAAATTCTAGTTGGTAAACTGATGCTTTTAAGCAATACTGATTCAATCACAAACCCTCGTTTATCAAGCAACTCTTGCATACGCTCTTGAATCTTATTTTCAATCACTGCTCTTTCTCCAGAGTGCATATCCTTAGCAAAAAAACGGGCACATACATCTGCTGAAGCAGAACGAAAAACAGGAAGAATAAGGGTGCTCTCGTATCTGGAACCCACCTTTCTAAGGATCTCCGCTGCGGCTTCTTTTTTAATTCGATAAAGAATAGATATCTCTGACGAAATCGTTAATCCTTCTTTACTGGGTAGGTTTAACCTTAGCTCCATGTTGATGGTTCTGGAAGGAATGGTCAACATAGTTGTAGTAAATGGATTTACTGCATAAAGCCCTGGCTCTAAAGTACGGGTTTTAATTTTTCCAAATTTACGTTTTACGCCTACCATATCTTGCTTGACAACCGCACAGGAGGTGAAAAATAAACCAATTACGCTGAGAATTATTAATGTGGAATGCTTCATAGTATAAAAGAAATTAATGGTTACTTTAAAAAACTATAGTAATGCTAACTAGTGATATTGTATTACTTCTAAAATAACTCATTTCTTCCAATAATTTCTAATAGTTTATACCAACCCTCGTAAATTTTATAGCAAACCTCAAAGAAAAAATAAAAAGAAGGCAGTAGTTGACGTTATTAATAATTGTGCATTTGAAACTTCAATTGGGTGAGTCCTCCAAATTTGTAAAAACAAGCAGAACCTTTGGCTTGAATATTTGGCCATGAAAGAGGTTTATGAATTCCACTACCTGGAAATACCAAATATACAATCCCTTGTCTGGTACCACCACTACGAGCACTAGCATTAACTCCCAATAATTTGGCTAAAGCAATAGACCCCTCTCCTATTCTGGTATTGGCTCCGGTATCAGCATAAATGGCATAAGTCCATCGATGATTCTGGGTATTATAAACCACCGCCAAATCACCTAATGAAACCTTCCCTGCTTGTTTTACTTTGGGAGGCAACACAATGTAAGGAATCTTTTCTGCATCGGTATATCTGCGTTGGTCCCAGGGAGTATATCTGAAGTCTTGTAAGCTGGTGGTAGACACATAATAACCACTCTTTTGCAAAACAGGCACACCGTCTCGAGTAGCTAATGCCCACCAATTACCATTTTTGCCCGCATGCTTTAAATCATCCAGCCCGATATTCTTAGGATGATAGGCTCTTGGAGATCCATCAGCGTCAATGCTCATTCCACTTTTAAACAAGATAGCTTTACCAGTGGTGCTCATCCGTACCCTTGTTTGATTGATTGTAGTAAGCAATCGCCAATGAAGGAGTAGTCTTGTCGCTTTAGGTTTCTTTTTGTGAATCTTGAAAGGTTGAAAAGCAGAAAGGCGACCTTGTGGAAGATGAGTGATTTGTGGAGAGGATAAGGTTTTTCGCTTAGGTTTAAGCCCTTGATACCACTTATTTATCTGTGTAGCTTCTAATGTATCGGTTTGGACGCGATGAGGGGGGCGTTGATCCTCGCAACTTATGAAGAACCAACTCGACAAAAACAAGCAAAATACGTTGAACAACCTTTGCATACACTTCAATAAAAAATAGCTATTCACAAACATAAAGCTTGCAAATAGCTATCCGAAATTGTACGTAAAGTTTTTAAGATGCAGTCTAAATTCTATAATAAAACTCAAACAGCTTCTCAGTTCAATCGTTAATATTCGTCGTCATTAAAAAGGAAATCCTCTTTAGTCGGGTAATCAGGCCAGATTTCTTCAATGCTTTCATACGGTTGACCATCGTCTTCGATCTGTTGAAGGTTCTCGACGATTTCCATAGGAGCTCCTGTGCGAAGAGAGAAATCGATTAGCTCTTCTTTAGTGGCAGGCCACGGAGCGTCTTCTAGATATGAAGCTAATTCTAATGTCCAGTACATATATAGAAATTAATATGGTTATTGTTCTACATCTATTTATTTTCAAATACTGAGTGACAGCAAAATTTGTTTTAACAAATTCCGTTCTTTTTTGAAAAAAAACTATTAAAAAATAAAAGCTGTTCAGAAAAGTGCCATTGAAACCCTCTAAACAGCTTTTTTTTTATTATTTAAGAGTTGATCAAATCTGCCAATTCAGCCTCCATTTCTGCCAAAATTTGTTTTTTCACTTCAATTTTTCGCTTCTGGATAGCCAGTGTATTTCTTAATTGACGTTCGTCTTTGTCTTGTTGGTAGCTTCCACCACCGCCACGGTTGTCATACTTGTTATAACCTCCGCCACCGCGGTTGTCATACTTATTGTATCTGTCATTACCGCCGCCGCGATTGTCATACTTGTTATAACCTCCGCCACCGCGATTGTCATACTTATTGTATCTGTCGTTACCGCCGCCGCGGTTGTCATACTTATTGTATCTGTCATTACCACCGCCACGGTTGTCATACTTGTTATAACCTCCGCCACCGCGGTTGTCATACTTATTGTATCTGTCATTACCGCCGCCACGGTTGTCATACTTGTTATAACCTCCGCCACCGCGGTTGTCATACTTGTTATAACCTCCGCCACCACGGTTGTCATACTTGTTATAACCTCCGCCACCACGGTTGTCATACTTATTGTATCTGTCACCACCACCACGGTTGTCATATTTGTTATAACCGCCACGATCGTTGTTATAACTATTGCGTTGCTCACTTTGCTGCAATTTGCTCTCCGCAAATTGTACATCGTGCTCATCACGACGAATCAACTCACGCATAAAACTAATCTTGATGCGTAATTGATCTTCACGAGGCTTATCGTCAAAGTATGGATACTTTCTTTTGATTACCCTCATTAGGTATTTCAATTCAAAAATACGATCACACGCATTTCTAAACTGACCACTCATGTGCTTATCAATGCCTTTGAAAATACCACTAATGCGCTTCCAGCTCATCAGAAGGTCTTTGGCTTGATCTGCACTTTCGTCAATATCTTTAAGCTCAAGTAAATCCTCCGCTTTTACGCACATTTTACGTACAATCAAATCACGGAATTCTTCACTTGGAGCATCATCTCCTTCGTGTTCTTCACGCAATGCTTTGTAAGACTTATAACGCTTAAAAAAGAAGTCGTTGCTTCTTTTGAATTTGTCCCACATCTCAACGGCGCGTTTGTGAGGTATTTTACCCACTGTTTTCCAGCGCTGTTGTAGATCACGGAATTGCTCAAAAGTTTCATCAAACAAATCGGAGTCTTTCATTTTTTCTACCCTGAAAACAATGTCTCGGTAGCGACGTACCCGGTCCTTGACCTCATTGTTTCGGTTTTTGTAAAACTCCTTGCGTTGGTCAAAGAAAACCTTCACTAAGTCGTTGAAGTCTTCTTCAATTTGGTCCTGAAAATCTTTCTTTACAGCACCTGTTTTGATCCACTTAAGCTTTACTTCACGGATAAGTTCGGTAGCATCGTTCCAATCCTGTACTTCTTCCAGGATGTCCTGAGTTTCTCTAATCAAAGCCCTCTTAATTTCAAGGTTTTTGATTCGATTAACGGCAATTAGCTCTCTTAATTCAGCTTCTAGCTCGTCTAATTTTTTAAACAGGGCTACGTAGTCTCCTAAACCGTCAAACTGTGCCAGGTATTTACGCATATGTACAAGTTTCATTAAGTATGAACCCTTGTTTTGCGCTTCACCTATCATAGTTTCAAGATCGTGCACTTTCTTTTTTGCCAATTCAAATCTTTTCTCAAAGTATTTGATTGAGGCTTCCTCTGATTCTTTTACTTGTCCAATTTGTCTATCTGGAAAGTCTAAAAAGCCTTTTAAATAAATTTCATTACCACGAATGTAGCCATATTCGTGGGCTGTGGCATCGGTTGTGTTCATTTCTTCCATCAGTTAAATTTGGCTTTTATTATTTTCTTCATAACGTTGAGTATACGATAATTATGCAAGTTTAGTGAATTGTTCAACAAAAATTGCTTAATTGTTTATTTATAAAAATAATAGATGTAAAACTACACATAAAAGATGAGTAAAGAAACTATTATCTTTTCAATGGCTGGGGTAAGTAAGATTTATCCACCAAAAAAGCAAGTTTTAAAGAACATTTATTTGTCTTTTTTTTATGGGGCCAAGATTGGAGTATTGGGGTTAAATGGCTCAGGTAAATCTTCCTTACTTAAAATCATCGCCGGGATAGATAAAGAGTATCAGGGAGAAGTGGTATTTAACTCTGATTATTCGGTGGGTTACCTGGAACAAGAGCCAGAACTAGACCCAGCGAAAACAGTACGGGAAATCGTGGAAGAAGGCGTACAAGAGGTGGTAGATTTGTTGAAAGAATTTGACGAGATCAACCTTAAATTTGCTGAACCTATGAGCGACGATGAAATGAACAAACTCATTGAACGCCAGGGAGTAGTACAAGAAAAATTAGACCATATGGATGCCTGGTCGCTGGACTCTAAACTAGAGCGTGCGATGGATGCTTTGCGCACCCCACCTGCGGAGGCCAAGGTAGAGCATTTATCAGGGGGAGAAAAGCGCCGCGTGGCATTGTGTCGTTTGTTGCTAAAAGAGCCAGATGTATTGCTTTTGGATGAACCTACCAACCACCTGGATGCGGAGTCGGTGCATTGGTTGGAGCAGCACTTGCAACAATACTCAGGAACAGTAATCGCGGTGACGCACGACCGTTATTTTCTGGACAATGTGGCAGGTTGGATTTTGGAGTTGGATCGTGGCGAGGGTATTCCCTGGAAGGGTAATTACTCTTCGTGGCTAGACCAAAAACAAAAGCGTCTGAAAGAGGAAGAAAAGAGCGAAAGCAAGCGTATGAAGACGCTCGAACGTGAGCTAGATTGGATTAGAATGACACCTAAGGCTCGCCAAACAAAGTCTAAAGCTCGTTTGAGTGCTTACGAAAAACTTCTGGAAGAAGAGGCCAAGGAGAAAGAAGCCAAGTTGGAGATTTTTATCCCACCTGGGCCACGTTTGGGTAATAAAGTAATTGAGGTAAACGGCGTATCTAAGGCTTTTGGAGACAAGCTTTTATTTGAAGATTTATCGTTTAGCCTCCCTCCTGCTGGTATTGTAGGCATTATTGGTCCCAACGGTGCAGGAAAAACCACATTGTTTAAACTCATTACGGGTAACGAAACTCCAGACAATGGTAATTTTGAAGTGGGTTCTACGGTAGAGGTTGCTTATGTAGATCAGGAGCACGATGATCTAAACCCCGAACATACTGTATTTGAGGCCATTTCGGGAGGTAATGAAATCATCCAATTGGGCAGTAAAGAAATGAATGCCCGTGCCTATGTAAGTCGCTTTAATTTTGCGGGTACCGACCAACAAAAGAAAGTAGGACAGCTTTCGGGAGGAGAGCGCAACCGGGTACACTTGGCGATGGCGCTTAAGCAAGGTGGTAACCTAATTTTGCTCGATGAACCTACCAACGATCTGGATGTAAACACTCTACGTGCGCTGGAAGAAGCCTTAGAAAATTTCGGTGGTTGTGCTGTAATTATCTCTCACGACCGTTGGTTTTTGGATCGCATTGCTACCCACATTTTGGCGTTTGAAGGCGACTCACAGGCCTATTGGTTTGAGGGTAACTACTCTGACTACGAAATCAATCGCAAGCAACGTCTGGGTGACGAAGGGCCAAAAAGAATTAGGTATAAAAAGTTACAGTAATTTAATTGCACAACTGCTTTATGGTCAAATGGTTGCAAAATGTGCAGCGGTTTGACCATTATTTTTTAAATTGGATAAAAACCTTTTTATAAGTATATTTAATAAAACTTAAGTATTGAATCTATTCTCAAGACTATGCCTGTAGATTTCTTCGTTGGACTAGGAGCAGCAAGTTCTATTGTAACTCTTGCTCAAACTCGTAAGCAAATTACTTCAAAAACAGAGATGTACCTCAATTATCTCAAAAAGGGAAAGCGAAAAATAGCTATACTTGGAGCTGGTGGAGTAGGAAAAACAAGCATTTCACTATTACTTTCTGGAAATAAAGATGAAATTTCCTTTGAATATGATGAATCAATTAATACAGAAAAGCTCAAGTTAGGCAATAATACAATTGGAAATTTTATTATAGGACCAGGACAAGCAAGAAGGGTAGAATCGTACTGGCCTAACATTCAACGTGACATTGTACAAGGATCAATTGTAGGCATAATTAATGTTGTTGCTTACGGCTATCATTCTATCGGAATTGATTTAGATAAAGTGTCATACTATAACACAAGTATGACAAATGAAGATTTCATTACTGAACACACTCAAAAAAGACGCAAAATTGAAATAGAACTTCTAGACTATGTAAAAAGCTCTCTAATACATTCCAAAGGAAAGATTAGAATGTTAACTATTGTGAATAAACAGGATTTGTGGTGGAGTGAAAATACTAATAATGAAGTAGAGAATTTTTATAAAAAAGGAAATTACAATGAGATGATAAAAGAAATTGAAAGTCAAAAAGGTAAGACTCATTTTCTTCATGAGTATGTTTCTATGTCATCGGTTATCAATAACTTTGTTGTTAAAGATAAAATCATAAAATATAATACTCAAGGGTACGATCAAAGGCTACAATTAGCCAATAATTTGAATGTAACAAAGGCTCTTGAAGGATTGACAAAAAATTAAAATAATGCGTGAAGAATACGAAGAATTAGTTTCTGTACTTAGCAGTTATACAGAAAAATTAAAAAATCATCTTTTATCTTTGGAGCAAGAGAAATCCAAGCTTCAATCTAAAGTCTTGATATTTTTTGTATCAATCATTTCCCTAATATTCATATCGCTCTCACTTTCAAACAATATAAGACCTCTTGCGCAAAATGATGTAATTTATAAGTCTCAGGCATATTACATCTTATTTTATCTGGGTATCATAGTATTATTATCACTTTTTATTGGGATGCTTATAGTGATTAGAAATTATTATATGAAGCGTTCAACAGAAAAGCTTGAGCTAACAATAAAAAGAAAGCAACTTATAAAACTAATCAAATATATATCACAATATGAGGAACATGGAAACTTTTCATTAATCCAGCATTTTCTGATGAACTTGCGCCTTACAGAAGCTGAAGAAATAATAACCTTATCAAAAAAACATAATGGATATTCTAAGTTGAGAAGACCTGATGAGAAAACAGAAAAAGATATAGAGAATATTTGGGCAAATTAATATAGCTCATTGCATCAAACGTTAAGATTCATGTTACTAATACACAACTAAGAATACAGAAGCCGTTGTTGATAAAATATCGACAACGGTTTTTTGTTGCTCAAACTGAAAGAAAGTTGTCTTGAAAACACTATATTGAAGTATCTTAAATCAATCATTTACCAAACAATCTTTCAGAAATATGACTTACGAATTAAACCTGATTATTGATCCGTATGACTTGCCCTTGCTTTTGGCAGCGCATATGAAACTTACCATTGCCCGACAAATCGGTAGTGATGCACCTCAAGTAATTTGGCAAGCTTTTGAGCCATTGGAGGCCAATCAAGTAGCTTGGGAAAATGAATATGGGGTATATGCGTCAAAACAGTATCAAGAACGAGATGGGGTAATCATTATAGCTTTTACGAATCACTTCCCAGCCAAAGACAATACCTTGAACACCCTTAATGCCAATGGCACTTTTACCGAATCTGCTACTCAAGCATCTGGAGTTGGCATGTATGCAGTGGCTAACCATATGCCTTATGACCGATACCCAGCGCTCACCTTCGGTTTGGAACAAAAAATCATTGTAAACGGTCGCCAAATACCTCCTTGCCCTATCAATGCAGCCTTAGTTCCCTTACAATCTGACGCTCAATTTACTCCTCAAAACATGGTATATGTTTGGATGCAAGCTCCTTATGAAAGCGGGACTATAGTCGGGCATGCCTTTGAACACTGGACCAAAGTAGTCTTTACTGAAGGTACTTACAGGCACACCCTTAAGTATAATCACAACACAGGGATGTTTGAGATTGTAAACCAATAGATTTCTTTTGCTTACGCTACCACACTTCTTACTTAAAAACCATTGTTAGACTGGCAATGGTTTTCCTTTTATCTCCCTTCTTTTACTCCTACCCTGTAAAAATTCCCCTTTTATAAAAAGGGGTAATTGTACCTGTTATTTATTCTAAATATATCGGCAGTTTTGAATTAACAAATCACGATCAAAGGCGTATCCGAAAAGCCTTGAATAGAGTAGGGAACCTATAAGAATCAATCAAAAATTATGTCTACACAAGAAGCAACTCAAACCCTCGTACACGAAGAATTCGAATTGAAACTAAACCAAGCCAAAGGATCATGTTCTTTGAGCGAAGCTACTTGCAAATTTGCTTATACCTGGGATACGGTAAGAAACATGGGCCAGGCCCGCCTCATCTCAATTGATGGCACTTTGGTAAACATTCCTTTGTATCCATTGGGTATTTATGGTATGTGGGCTTTTATGTCTGATATGAAACCTACTGCTTTCCCAATCGGAGGACAAGAAACTATTATCTTCCGAGTGATTTTGGATGTAAAATATCAAATAAATCAAAAAACTGCGGCTTTGATGCTGAACCAGGATGGATCTTGCATCCTTGAGACTGAAAACTTTGAAGGAGAAGTGTCTCGTGTGAATGCTTAAGGAACTCTAATTTAACTATTCAGCCAAGCTTTGTATAAGCCATTGCTGAAATACTTCAGCAATGGCTCATTGTAACTTTATATCAGTAATACGTGCTACTGATCACCTTAAAGCATGGGTACATTTTCATTATTTACCAAACCTTGCTGTAGGGCGTAAAAAACCAGGCCTGCCAAATTACGCGCTCCAGTTTTGGCAAATAAGTTTTCCTTGTGCCCCTCAACAGTGCGTTTAGAAACAAAGAGTTTTTCGGCAATTTCTCGTGCCGTAAACTCCTGACAAAGCAATTGTAGCACTTCTGTTTCCCGACCGGTGAGCGTGTTGGAAATCACATTGGGTTTGGGCACTTCCGATTTAATCTGGGTACGTAAAGTTTCTATTTGTTCTTGTTGCCAATAAAACCCTTTATCGTTTACCACATTGATTACTTCTAATAAATGCTCAGGGGAAATTTCTTTGGGAAGAAATGCATTGGCTCCCGATTTCAGAATGTATCCGGTAAGGGCTGTATTGTACTGAGATGAAATGACAATGCAACGCATTTTGGGGTACTTCTTGTTGAGCCATTGGGCAATTTTTGCTCCGTCTTTGGGATGCATTTGTAGCTCTATAATTACTACATTGGGCAATTCTTGGTGATCAATGATTTTGTTTTTAAAATCCTCTTCACTTTTGGCAGTAAAGAGACATTGTACGCAGGATTGTTTGTTTAAAAAATTTTGAAGCAATTTTAAGAATAATTCTTCTTTGCCTACCAGGGCGATTTTGAATGTATACATAGCGTGAACATGATTGTGTTTACAATTGATTGAAAGTTATACATACCTGATGCGCAAACTACTCATTGTTTTATCCCCTAATGAGTAGATTTTGGAGCAATAAACGTACTCCTGAACTGTATTATAAAAAAACTCAATATAAGTCAGATTAACAACAAATTAGTGTAGACAAAGTGTAGACAATACCGTAGACAAATCGTAGACAATAAACCTCAAAAACCTATGCTTAAAATGATGGTGTCGTCTAAAGGTAAAAACGGTTGCTACTTTACGAAAAAACAACAACCATTGAGGGTATTTTATTGAAAATTTAAGCCCAAAACTTTTGGCTATTTTAGGGTTAGAGATTTAAACAACAACTTCTTCCTTGGCTTTGTTTTCGTTGCACATGACAATATTACCCAACCCATCCAAAACCGTATAATTACGGAGAGTAACCAGGTATTTTAAGCGTAAATTCACACGCAAAACCTATCTCATACCTTTTATCAATCCTTCTCTGTAAACATGTCACATAAAAAGCAATACACCTTAGTAATTCATATGGAGCAAGAAGGTGCTGATTTATTGAATCAAGCCCAGCTCTTTACTCATATAGCTCAAGAAGAATATCCAGGCGATTTAATTCCTACTGTTACCTTGTTTTATACACAGCCCAATACAAAGTCTTCAGTAAGTTGGGAAGTGGAAGATTCGGTTACTTCGTATCAAGTATATGCTCGGGTGGCAAATCTTGACAATAGCACGACTGGTGAGTGGTTGTTGGTTCCTTTTCCAGCGGGTACTATGCAACAATCGTTGATATACAACCAAAACTCAGGAGAGTTTGTGCTTGTTCCTCCAAAGAAAGCCTCTTGATATTTTATACTAAATCTTACCAACAAGCTGTGATGAGCCTAATAATCATCACGGCTTTTCTTTTGGGCGTTTGGGGCTTTTTTGTCCTTGTGAAGGGCCATGTGAAAAACACCTAATCGAGTCGAAGCGGTAATTTTACGGGAGGATTCGCGGAAGCAATGAGGCAATTTTACATCGTCAAATGATTTGAGCTCCTTCATTTTTCGGGCGAACGTCGAAAAGCCCAATTACAAATAGAGTAGACCAACCTAAATTTAAATAAAGCAATGAATTACGAATTAGACATTATCATCGGGGACGAAGAATTACCAATTTTGCGTGCAGCAGGTTTAAATATTACCATCGCCAAGCCAGTGGGTGACCAGCCCCCTTCTGCTATTTGGCTTACTTTTGATCCCTTTGAAGCAAACAAAGTACAGTGGGTTGAAAACTACGGTATTTATGCTTCTAACCAATCCAATATGGGACATGGTACGGTGATCTCTAAGATTAGCGATGTATTTCCTGCCACTGATGGTACTAATTACACTTTTGACTCTTCGGCTACTTTTAATGTGGCTAAATCTGGGCAAAAGCCTGGTAAAGGGGTATTTGCGGTTGAAAACCAAATGCCTTATGCTCAATATCCGGCCTTGACTTTTGGTTTGGAACAAAAAGCAACTGTACAAGGAAAAAACATTGATCCTTCACCTATCAATGCGGCGATTGTACCTGCTAACTTTGATGTTACCTTCCAACCGATTGTAACTGTATTTGTATGGTTGCAAGCCAAATTTACCCAAGGTACGGTAATTACTGAGGTATTTGACAACTGGGTTCCAGTGCAGTTTACGGGAAGTACTACCAAACAAACGTTGAAGTACGAGCCTAATGCTGGAAAGTTTGTGATCATGTAATGTGGCCTTATTGCCACGGCCCATGGAGTCAATTCAGAAAGAAAAGGTTTAGGTTATACTCTAAACTTTTTCTTTTTATTCCTCATCAAACAAATTCACTCCTAAACTTTTGGGCTAACTCATTCAGCCTAAAATGTGTGGAAAACCATCCATCATGAGGGGAGTATTGATCCATTGGCAAAATGAAAACCAATGCATTGTAACCTCTAAAAACATTCCTCATGAGTAATACTATTAAATTTGAACCTATAGAAGGTGCCTACACAGACGATACGCCCTCTGCTGTTTTTTTGAACAATCAACTGTTTGTCACCTTTACTGATAAAAAAAACGATACCCATGTTACACTGGCCTACCCCAACTATGAGGGTAAATGGAGAACCCAACCCATTGATGGTTTTGTGTATTCGTCGGAAGCCCTTGCTACCACTGTAGTTACCGAATCTTCCTTTAAAAAAGGGAAGTCACTGGCATCCAGTAAACTATATGTGTTTTATAAAGGAGAAGATAACCAAACATTGTTTTATGTCAACAATGAAAAACCTACCGAGTCGCGTAGTTGGGGAGGTGGTTTTTTGCAAATCGTTGAAAAAGTTGAACCTAGAGATCCTCATTTGATCAAGGTAATGTCGGCAGTGTCGGTAGCATCTCAATGCAGCGATAAGGGGTTCTTGCAAAACCTTTTTCTGGTGGCGTTTATGCGCAGTAAAAATTTAAAACAAGCCCTTCGGGTAGTGGCTTATCCTGCTCCTCTCACGCTCAGTGAGCAAGTAGTACCCGTAGAAATCGCATTGCCTCATACTCCACTTGCCGATCCAGTTACGGCTTATTTTAACAATAATTTGTGCATTGCCTATATGTATGAAGAGGCCACTCAAGCCAAAGCAAAGCCCAAAACTGAAAACGAGAAGAATGAAAAAGGCAATAACAATAATAAGGGTAACAATAAGAATGTAGTAAAAACCGAAAAACAAACGGTACCCAAAGAAGGCAGTGATAAAGTACAAAAAATAGGGCTGTTGATGAGCAAAACACCCACTGATCCTAAATCCTGGACAGCTAATCAACCAGCCGCTTTTGCTCCAGTAGATAGTAATAAGAAGCCTATTGGGCTGCAAGGTAATATTGCCATTAGTGCAGGAAAAAAAGTGGTTTGGATGGCTTTTATAAGTACTGAGGGTAAATTATATACTACGCAGTCTACCGATTTTAAAACCTGGACTCCTGCGGTAGAAGCCCCTGTGAATTTTGATAGTTATTCGGTGCTCAATACCCAAACGGCAAAAATTACTAAGACAGCAAACATTGTGTTGAGTGCTAAAATTTCAGGGCTTAGTCAAATGCAAGATGATACTTGTAGAATTCTAATGGTCCCTCAGGAAAAGCCTTTATCTCCAGAGCTTGGTGACGAGGAGCAGCCTCATCCACCTTTCCCGATATTGGTAAGTGTACAATCTACCCAACATTAAGAATACTTACGTTATAAAACCAACCTATGCATTATCACTATATAACCGAGCCTGTCAGGTAGGCTCGGTTTATTTTTATCTTGTCTGTGCTATTAATGAAACATTGGCAAATCTTCTTGGTTTACCAATTGATTTTGAATAGCATAAATTACCAACCCTGCCAGATTGCGAGCACCTGTTTTGGCAAACAAATTATCTTTGTGACTCTCGACAGTACGTTTAGACACAAACAACTTATCGGCGATTTCTTTAGCAGTGTATTGCTGACATAACAACGTCAAGACCTCTCGTTCTCTTTCGGTAAATTCTTCTTCTAGTTTGAGTTTGGGTTTGGGGGCCTGCGTTTTTATCTGAGAACGCATTGTTTCTACCTGTTCTTCCATAAAATAAAACCCTTTTTGATACACTGACTCTATGACCTTTAACAGGTTTTGAGGAGAGATTCCTTTGGGAATAAAAGCATTGACACCTGCCCGAAGCATATACCCCATAAATGACTTCTGATAGTGAGAAGAAATCACAATGCTTCTAATCGCTGGATGACGATCTTTGAGCATCATCACGGTTTCGGCTCCATCCAGGTTTTTCATACGCAAGTCCAAAATTACAATATTCGGCTTATCAAGGCTCTGGTCTATTTTTTTTAGTAATCCTTCGCCACTTAGTGCAGTTAAAATACACTTTAGATGGGCTTGTTTATTCAAGAAATTTTCTAATAACTGAACAAAAAGCTCTTCGTCGTCTGCTATAGCTATTTTTATCATATGCTTGTTGTAGAATTTGTTGGATAATCAAACTGGCCTGAAGTACTCAAAGTGGCCTCCAGTAGTTCTTGTTCAATGTTGTTTGCCAAATTATTGGCATGACTCACCTGAGTATGAGGCAACGAAATACCTACTATAAAGTTAGTCCCTTTGCCTGGAACCGAGTGGAATTTGTATTTCCCTTTGAGTAATTGTACACGTAACTCGATGTTTTTTAAACCCAATCCTTGAGCTTGCTCATTTACATCAAAACCCACCCCATCATCTGTAATACTCATTGCCAATGAATGCTGGGTGTGCCGAAACTTGACTTCTATCTTAGTAGCCTTTGCGTGTTTCATAATATTGTTAATCACTTCCTGAGCAATACGAATCACCTGTAGCTTACGGTTGGTATCGGGTATGCTCATCACGTGGTGTAGCAAGGGATAAAACGCCACCTCATAATTGACTTGTAAGGGCATAATCACCGAAAACAATAGCTCATAGGTGGTATTTTGTTCCAGCAAAGGTGGACTCAAATCATGTGACAATTGCCGGGTAAGGTGAATACATTCTTGTAATGCATCTGGCACATTCAATTCATCATAATCAAAGTTAATGGCCAGCAAAATCGTATTCAGTTTAGAAATCACCCCATCATGTAGCTCCATAGCCACGCGTTGTCGCTCTTGTTCCTGAATTAAAACACTGTCACGCAATAATGTTTTTTGGTATTCCAATTTAGTAGAAGCCAACTTTTGCTGGTTTTGCATTACTTTTTTGTAGTAGGCTTGCACAAAAAACACAATGAAAGCCACTAGGCCTATTACTACTACTAGAAAAATTGCTAACCATATTGCAAAGGTTTGCGGATCTTGCCATGCTGCCATATTTGGTAAGTTAAAAATAAATAAAACGCACTGGATGCTACTACATTCAACACCCAAAAAACGATGACTAAATTGATAGACTCATTGACTAAAAAGTTGAGTGAAGAAAAGATGAGCAGGTTAATAACAAAGTAAGACAGCACACCAGCGTTTAGCTTTAAATAAAATGCGTTTGGCTCATTCGTTTTTAAAAGCTGACGATAATAGAGCAAACAATACACAATGATCAAAAAATCGCTGATTACCTTACTGTAGGTCTGGTATTGCTCAATGACAAAAAGCTGGCTCAAAAACAATATGTCCATGATAATCAGCATTGCTCCAAATAAACCTAATAAGAATACTTTGGGTGATCTTTTGAGCAGGTGTAAATAATATATTGCAGAAAATATGATTAACTCAGTAATGGCAAAAAAGGGTACCACAAATAGATTGTATCGCTGAGCCGAAATAGAGCCAAAATATCGGAAAACCAGCTCAGAGGTTAACCCAGCAACCAAGTACAGGATTAACCAACGATTAACAGATCGTCCTCTTGGAAAACAAAAGAAGCCAATCGCACATCCAAACAGCAAGACGATAATCGTGGTATAAGAAAAATAACGGAAGAATTCATACATAGTGTGTGTATTCTAAATTTCAAGAAATGCTTTTCAACTAACTACTAATTGATACTTGCTACATACCCACCAGACGCTCCGTACAACGCATAACTATCTTCTGGTTTGAATGGAGGAACCGGATAAGACAAATTCTCCGCGTTTGTGTCTAGCTCGTTGTCAATATTTAGTATTTTTTTATTGGCCAGGGTAGTAAATATCAGTTCTACAAACTTAAAGTCGATGGGTGAATCAATATTTCGCTGTCGCAACCCCAGAAAACCATGTAAATGGTCATGAACACCTTCTGCAATGAAGTCGGCAAAATCGGCATAAGGGAAACTAAACCCTCTAAAAAATAAATCTATTGGCTTAAAATCTATGGTTTTCTTTGTCCATTTTTTACCATTTTTTTGCCAATCACAAATTCGCTCGTCTGCCTGAGGCAGGCTTACATCATTTCCCTGTACGTCTGGGGTATGTTTGGGTGGTTTTGGGCATTTAATGGGGATAGATTGCGCGGGTTTACTCACCAAAATTGAGTTGGTATTGTCATACAATAACTGTTTATTATCAGCTGTCATATCTATAATTACCAGCTTTAAGTTATGAGGAGATTCTTTACAACCATCTTTACCTGGAGTATAAGCTATATATCCATGCAATAAGAAATCAAGGGGGTCGTTTCCTGCCAATTGCCAGACGTCATACTTCACCTGCCAATTTTGAGGTATTTTTTTAAGAGGAATCTTAAAAGCCGCGTCCTCCAATAACCTATAAATACTCTTGTAATCTTCCTGAACTCGAGCTTCTTTGATTTTAGTATTCCAACGAGCAATGCCTAACTCACATTCCAATAAATCAATGGCAGGATTTTGTCCTTCGCTGGGCTTCAACTGTTCATTCATAATGTGTAGGTTGTTAAAAGATTTGCACACTGTGTCGGTGGCAAAAGGAAAATAGGTTAAAAATTGATAGTATGTATAGCTAAGCGTTCATTAGTACAATTTGCGTACTAAACCGCTCAAAATATGAGCTAAACTTGCTCAAAAAATAAACTTTCACATCAAATCTCTTTGTATGAAAGTAGCATTCAATAAATTATAATATGATTTTGTCCCTGAATAAAAACAACTAGAATTGATCAAATACTTGTTTTATGTGGGTCCCTCAACTTGGTTGGTGAGAAGCATTATGCTCTTAAGTAGCTCGGTCAAATATTTGATGTGACAATAAACTATAAATTTACTGAATAAAGAAATTAGTCACATAGACAAAGCGTATACACATAATTACTTTTAGAAATCATCTCAACTTTTAATAATGAATTACAAACGATTCATTTTGCCCGTTAACCTCGAGATTTTTTGTCGTGGCAACCTCTTAAAAGTCGGGATGACTTCTTATGAAAGGTTGGCGATTTCTATGCCAATGCTTCGATTTACGTAAAAAAACTTAACCTTTAGAATAAAAGCATCCAGTAAATATATGTCTATCAATAAATGACTGATTTGCCCAAAAACCTGGATGATATACCCACCCCAATCTGGCTTTTTTTCTCGTCCTTTATAGTATACACTCAATTCTATAGCTTCTTAAAATTATGCACGAAACGAGTGACAATCCAACCCCTATTGCTGTCATAATTTTAATTCTAACATTAATTTCTATTCCTATGCAAACGTCAATTTCTAAGAATGTAACTGGTACAACATTCACTCAATATATCAATCAGTGGCAAGGTGCTTCGTTCAGTCAACTCAATGATGCCTTTAGTCAACCCAATCAGCTTCGGGTTAGTGCCTTCCAGCTTTCGCTACAAGATACATTGGCATTGGTCAATAACCCGCAAACGCGTTTTTTGGCCATCCATATGAGTTTGGTAGATGGCCAATGGACTCCCAATGCTGTCAACTTAGGACTGTATTATATTTTTAAATAGATATCATAGTGCCCCATTTTTTCTGTTCCTGTTGATATGACATTTATCGGGTAATAATTGAAGAATAAATGCTTGATAATTTGTACA
>MLAY01000028.1 GCA_001890965.1 marine bacterium AO1-C
TGACTATCAAATACTTTCATTAAAACCTTTTATCTTTTTCAAAAAAACTAAAAAAAATTAAGTAGAGGGGGGAGAGATTTATAAGGTCAAATGTACTATAAGCAAAGACATTATCCATCAGGTAAAAAAGATTAAAATAATAATTCCCTCAATATTTTTTGTAAAAGACGTCTGAGATTTCGGAGGTCTTTTTTTGCTTTAGCCCTTCACTAAAAAATTTTCAAAAAAATTAAGTAGAGGGGGGAGAGATTTATAAGGTCAAATGTACTATAAGCAAAGACATTATCCATCAGGTAAAATAAAACAGATTAAGATAATAATTCCCTCAATATTTTTTGTAAAAGGCATCGGAGCTTTCGGATGTCTTTTTTTGCTTTAGCAGCTTTTTGTTTATTCCTATTAAAAACATCTCTTCTTCTCTGGATTCTTTGTATCTTTCCTCATACGCTAATATCCATATTCTTAATTTAATATCACTTAATATGATCAAGCACCTAACAACTGCCTTGTTAGCCATCCTGCTATTGGGATGCACGTCTGGTAACAATTCCAACCTCTCAGAAGTACTCTCTGAACTCAGTCGTCAACAAAAGCTCAACTTTAAGTCCAAGGGGGGCGGCTACAAAGGAGGAGATGTCATTGAAAACTTATTCAAAGAAGCTCGGGACAAAGACGATGATTTGGACGATTTATACGACGAGATTTTGGAAGCTCGCAAGCAGGTAAATAAAGAAATGTCCCCTTATCAGATTTATCAAAATATTCAAAGCAGTTACATCCGCTCTATGAAAATGCACATCAAGCAGATGAAAGATTCAACGTTGAGGTTAGAAGCTATGAAAAACCTCAAACGTCTTGAAAAACATTTTGCCAAAGAAAAGAATAATTACAGTACCATCGAGGGACGCATTCAAAACAAACAAAAATACCTGCAAGACCTCACTACGCTGATGAAGTTTCAGGTAACGGAGAAGCTCATGTACAATCATTTTACACAAAAACGCCCCAACCCACAAAATATTCAGGGTTTAGAAAACAAGCTGAATAACCTGCAAAAGCAAGTCAAAAATCGTATCAAACAATAGGCACGATCATATGCATCTGGAAGTACTACAACCCCAAATAAACCTGGTGAGAAACATGGTAGCTTACTATTATGTGCTACAAAGTGAGACCAAAAACCGGCAACGATATACCACCTTTCCTACTGTAAATCCTCACCTAATGTTTTTTAAGGGTTGTAGTCCAGTATATAATGAAACAGATCAACAAATCCACTTTGCAGCCACCCCAGGCTATCATTATGAGGTGGTACTAGGGCTCAACAAACCAGTTGAGGTAAATCTACAAGGCAAGATTACCGAAGTTTGTGTTACTTTTCATCCATTGGCTATTGCACTTTTTATAGATCATAAAATTGGCTTACACGAATCGGCTACTGAGCATCTAAAACCTCACTTTCAGCAAGAATTTGCTCTGTTGCAGCAACAAGTTTTTTCGGTGGCCAATACCCAGCAACTAAACCGCTTGTTGGATCATTATTTTTTGCCCTATGCTCACCAAATCAGCCATCACAAAGTTGGTAAAGCAATTCAATTGGTACAGCAGCAAGTATATCAGGTAAAAGAGTTGGCGCAATTGCTACAATTGAGCGAACGCCAACTCCATCGTCTGTTTCAAACGTATTTGGGGTGCTCTCCCAAGACTTTCATCCAAATTGCGCGTTTTCGCCAGTCAGCTTTTAGCAAACTCGCCAGCCAAGAGCTAAGCCTTACCCAATTGGCTCATAACTACCATTATTTTGATCAATCACATTTTATCCGTGATTACCAGCGTATGACAGGGAGTTCACCCAAACGATTTTATAAAAATATTAAGCCTCTGCCTTCGAATATTTTATGGCAAATTGACGCTGAATCTTAGCATGGCTGATTTTTACAATTTTGTCTGCTTCTTCTAACCTAAATTTGTCAGGTAAAATTTATATATCGAAGTCATTTCGACTTTTAGAGTATGTTTAAAAATTATAATTTAGGCTAAAAAAGCACCTTTTCTGCGTGATTGAAATCTACTTTTGCAGCAATAGCTTTGGCTATTCCCTTAAAAATAGCTCTCAACCACACAAAAAACTCATCATTTTTATCTCTGAAGACAAAATTTAAACATACTCTTAATAATGAATTACAAATGGCTCATTAACATCCTAAAAGTCGAGACGACTTCACCAACAAAGGTCTATATGAGAACTATTTTGTGGAGTACTTTATTTTTTATTTTCCTTGGAACGCAGCAAATCACCCTGGCTCAGAAAGCCCAATTAGACACTAAAGCCCTGGATGCCTATTTGGCAAAATATCTACCCCAGTTCAAAATACCAGGTTTTGCCCTGGCTATAATCCAAAACGATAAAGTGGTTTATCAGAAATATTATGGCAAAGTAAAGCTCAATGGCGATGTGGCTATCAATGGTCAGTCTTTGTTTCAGATCGCCTCCTGCACCAAAGCATTTACCGCCGCAGCATTGGGTATTTTGGTACAACAAAAGAAGCTCAAGTGGGATGACAAGGTAGTTCAATATTTACCAAACTTTAAACTAGCAGACGAATGGATCACTCAGCATCTCACCATTCGGGATTTGCTCTCTCATCGCTCGGGCTTAGCTGCTTATGATGGTGACTTATTAATCTTTCGTCGCCCACACAATACTCAAGAAGTTATTCAAAAACTGAAGCACTATCCTATTCGTCGTTCTTTTCGAGCCAGTTATGGCTACCAAAACCTTATGTACATGGTGGCAGGGGAAATTATCAGAAAAGTATCGGGCAAGCCTTGGGAGGCTTTCATCAAGGAACAGATTTTTGAACCCTTGCAAATGACTCACTCTTATACTCGAAGCCCCAAAGCCAGCAATCCTCATTTGGTAAGGCCTTTTATCTTACAAAAACCCATTGATTTTGTAAAAGAACAGCCCAATGCCTCGGGCAGCATTTTTTCTACGATGGATGACATGATTCGCTGGACAAAAATGTGGTTGAACCCTCAAAATAAATTGCTTAAACCACGAACAGTTCATCAAATATTTAAACCTCATAATATACGTTCTATCTCTAATCTTTATAAACAACTGGGTATTCAATTTCATAGCTATGGTTTGGGTTGGCAAATGTTTGATTTTGCAGGAAAAAAGGTGGTAGAACATGGTGGTTTTTTACCAGGCTATATGTCCAAAGTGATGCTGGTTCCAGGAGAAAACCTGGGGGTGGTTATGCTCTCCAACGACATTCATACGTTTAGAGAAGCTTTGTTTTTCAATATTTTGAGTAATGTATTGACTAACAAACCTTTGGACATTGCTCCTCCTATGCTCCAATATCAACAACAAATGCCCAAAGCCACTCAATATTTTATCCAGGCACAAAGCAAAAAGAGGAAAAAAAATACACAACCAAGCCTACCACTGAGAAGGTTTACTGGAACCTATGAAGACAAGCTCTACGGAAAGGCCGAAATAACACTCAAGGGGCAAAAGCTTTCGTTGAAAATGCTACCTCATGCTCAGATATTTAATACTGAACTAAGTCACTGGCAAGATGATCGCTTTTTGCTGACTTTTAAAATGGGAAATTATGGGTTGGCTGGTTTTGTAGAGTTCCAGCTAGATAAAAATAAGCAACTCACTGGTTTTAAGCTCAATATCCCAAACCCTGACCTGAATTTTTATAATCTCAACTTTGAGAAAAAGTAAATCATATAACCAGTAAGGCACTCGAATTTTGAGTGTCTTTTTTGCTTTACACCAGGTCATAGTGTTACTTAAGTACGCATTAAGGGATTTGCCTAAACAATGACTAAAAAAGTACAACAAGTACAAAAATATGGCAGCTATTTGCAAGCGGTGACCTCGCCAATATTACTTTGGGGATGGAACTAATAAAAAACTTAAAATTGGTTCGACCTTGCCGGATATGCGCCAGCTTATAATGCTTGTTTTACCGCTTTACAAACCAGCACATCATTGTGTTGACTCCCGAACACCTACTTGAAATTTTTAAACACAAAAGCCTATACCTCTCTGACCGCTCTACTAAAAAGATACCTCCCGAATTAGGGCAATTGTCTAATTTTTGGGAATTGAGCCTTCATAACCATGAGCTAGCTCAGTTATCGTTTTCTTTTCAAAACTTGCATCACCTGGAAATACTGAATGTAGACAACAATCAACTTACAAGCGTTCCCCCAGACATCATCAAGGCTCAAAAGCTTTATACCCTGTATTTGTACAAAAACCAACTAAAAAGCGTACCTGGTACATTTTCGCAGCTTCCTCAGCTTCGCCGTTTGTATTTGCAAAACAATCCTCTGGCCGAATCAGAAAAGGAACGAATACAACAACTGCTATCCGAGTGTAAAATTAGTTTTTAAAAACACTCACAAAGTTACTTGAACGATAAAAGATAATTTCAATAAAATCAAAGAATTGTCTAATGATTGCATGCTGTTTTTATATATCAATTTAGGGTGAGTTCAACATCAATTAATAGCTTTCATGAAAACATTATGCGTAACTATAGTAGCTATACTATGTAGTATTTCTTGTGCTTTTGCCCAATACAGTTTTGATTTGGATAAGCTACACACCTCGGTTCAGTTTAGGGTAAAACAAGCGGGCAAAGACTTGATCAACGGGCGATTCAATCAATTTGAAGGCAAACTTTCTTATGATCCCGAAGATTTGTCTACTGCTCAGTTGAATTTCAAAATTAAAGTCCAAAGCATTAATACCAGTAATAAGGAGTGGGATCACTTACTTAAAAAACCTCAGTTTTTTGACGCCAATCAACATCCCGAAATTGTGTTCAAGAGTACTCGTTTTCAGATAAAAGGACGTAAAATTTTGGTAAGTGGTAAACTACGCATTCAAAATATTACCAAAGATGTAACCTTTGAAGCCAAAGATACTGGTGTGCGTAGTGTAAGACGAGACGGGTACCGCAAAGGATTTGTGGCCAATGGCAAAATCAAGCGATCAGATTTTAAGATCAATTATGGGCTTAAAGAAGGCTTGTTTGACGATGAAGTAGAGTTTTTTGTATTTGCGGAGTATGTGCAAGGGAAGTAAATACTAAGAGATGTTAGTTTATACCAAACTGGTATTGATGGATTATTTAATGGTTAAATGGCTCTATGGTTTCGTCACGCATCGCGAAATTAAACCATTTGACAATGTAGCCATTTAACCATTGGAATAGGTCAAATTAGAGAAAGTTAATCACCTCTATAACTTATTTACAGTACTGTTCTCTTTTGACGATCAAATTTTTCTTCCAAACCACTGTTTTTCATTGGGTCTAGCACTTTTGGCTGAATCTGGGCATGTTCTTGTACAATGGCTTTCAAACAATCAATCCAAAGTGGATTACTGTTGAGGCTTTCTACCAATTGCCAATGTTCGCCGCCTTCTTCTTCAAAAACCTCTTTGTACTCCTCCCCTACCTCAATCGTGGTTTCTAAGCAATCGGCCACAAATGCTGGAGAAAATGCCAATACTTTCTTATTACCGGCCTGGGCTAGTTTTTTGATGGTATCTTCGGTGTAAGGCTGCAACCAGGGGTCACGTCCCAAACGAGATTGAAAACAAGTAGTATACTGCTCTTCCTTGAGCTCTAGTGCATTGGCCAACAATCGTGTAGTGGCAAAACACTGTGCCCGATAACATCCTCTATTATTCGCATGCAAGGTAGCACAGCAATTGGCTTGTCCTGCCAACGCAGGATTCTCAGCAGCTGCCTTCAAACACGTTCCAGTATGATCCCCTTTACGAATTTGTCGTTCGGGCAACCCATGATAACTAAAAATCACATGATCGTACTCGTGCTCTTGCAAATATTTTTTACCAATTTCGGCAAAAGCATGCACAAACTCAGGATAGTCAAAAAAGCTTTGTACAAAATGTAAATCAGGTACAATTTGCCATTTCTTCACCAATTCCATCACTTTTTGATGTACCGAACCCGAAGTAGCCGATGCATATTGAGGAAATAAAGGGATGACAATAATACGCTCCAGGCCCTTATCTTTCAGTTTGTCCAATGCCACCTCAACACTTGGGTTTTGATAGCGCATGCCCAGGCTTACTACGAAATCATCGCCTAGTGATTCCTGTAGTAATTTTTCTACCTCAAAGCCATACGTTTTGATAGGAGAACCCTCGTCGGTCCATAGCTTTTTATATTCTCGCGCTGACTTAGGTGCCCGAAAAGTAGCAATGATGCCATTTACCAACAAAAAACGAAAAAGAAAAGGAATATCGATCACCCTTCCGTCCATCAAAAACTCCCGTAGATAACGTCTTACGGCTGGAGTTTTGGGATTGTCGGGGGTTCCTAAATTCACAATCAAAACGCCCATCTTAGGCTGATGTGTAGTGCTTGCCATATCTATGATTAAAATTAACTTGGAGCAATATTACATTCAAATATGCCTCAATAACAAATTTTTAGGCGAGGTTGTTTAATAGATAATATCAAACCCAACATTGGTAAATGTAATAAAGCTGCCAGAACTTAAGATAAAATGCCACACAATGAAGCATTATCTCATACCTAATCTCAGCTTTACAATTATTAAAATAGAAAATGAACGAAAACGGTATTAAGCGTCTACCCCGACTCACGGCAATTTTAACCTTATTACAATCCAAGAAGCTTGTAACAGCAGCAGAGCTTGCGGATAAGTTTTTGGTGAGTAAAAGAACCATTTACAGAGATATTAAAGCACTGGAAAGATCAGGTGTTCCTATTATTACCGAGGAAGGCAGAGGCTATGCGTTGATGGACAATTATCGAGTTCCTCCTGTTAGGTTTTCAGAAAGTGAAGCCAATGCGCTCATTACAGCAGAACAATTGATTTTACAAAACAAGGATGTATCTTTTGTGAGTGAATACACCAAGGCCATCGATAAAATAAAATCCGTATTGCACACTGATACTCGAAACAAAGCCAATTTCCTTTCTACCAGAGTTACAGCCGAACAAACACACCACAAAACCAGTAATTATCTAACAGTTCTCCAGTTAGCCTTAACCAATTTTAACCTTGTACAAATAAGCTACTACTCTCCCGTAAACGACCAAAAAACTGAAAGAGTGGTCGAACCTTTTGCATTGCACACCCATAATCAAAATTGGTTGCTTATTGCGTTTTGCCGAAAAAGAAATGATTTCAGGGCATTTCGTTTAGACCGTATTCAAGATCTTTCGGTGCTTAATCAAACGTTTGAACCTCACAATATCACTTTTGAAGAATATGTGAACCTTTGTCAAATAAAATGTTCACCACCCTTGCCATAGGGGTGTCACAGGCCCACCTTAAATTTGCGTGAAATCAAGATAAAACATGAAAAATTCTCACGCTTTGGTGCTTTTGGCCTTTGTGCTGTTCTCTTGTACAAACCAAACAAGCACCCAACAACAAATTCAAGAAACAATGAATGACCAGAAAATTCAAAAGTTTCATGTCATTGGTATTTCTGTAAGAACAACCAACGAAAACGGGAAATCTTCCCAAGACATTGAGGCACTATGGGGCAAGTTTTGGGGAGAAGACATTCAAAAACAAATCCCCAACAAAGTCAATGATGACATCTATGCAGTTTATACCGATTATGAGTCGGATGTCAATGGCCCATATACTGTAATCATTGGCCTGCCTGTACACTCTTTAGACAGTATTCCTAAAGGCTTTATTGGTAAAACTATAGAAGTTGATGTATATCAAAAATTTGTTTCGAAAGGTAAAATGCCAGAAGCAGTATTGAATACCTGGATGGAAATATGGCAAGACACTAGCCTAAAACGCGCTTATCACGCAGATTTCACCGTTCATGGCAAAAAGTATTATGACGGAGATAAGGCCGAAGTAGAAACTTTTATATCAATAAAAAAATAAAAGTACACTAAAGACTATCACGACTTATTGGTGTTGCTTCGCTTAAACACACAACAAGGGGCTACATTGGGTCATTTTTTCAATGTTATTAAGATAAATTGTAGATGATTAGAAGTACCACAAATTAAGTCGTGATAATGGCTACTTTGGTATATATAAAAAGGCCAAGTGTTGTTTACTTGGCCTTCCTGCAAATCTTATTTGTTACACTTCTGCACGTTATTATAACATGAGGTTCATTATTTCTTTTGAATCACTCCCCACTTACCATTGTATTTTACGGGGCACCTTCCTTCTTTGAAATTACCCACTTCCTCAAACTGTGGTTTTATAGCTACTTGTCCTTTTTTGTTCATAAATCCCCATAGCTTTCCTTGCTTGAACGCCACCATTCCTTCTGAAAAAGCTTTATGAGTATAGGACTTAAATTGAGGTTTGATGACCATCTTTCCAGTTTTATCAATAAAGCCAAATAGTTTTTGCCCATTGACATCATCTTTTGCAACTGCGGCCAGTCCCTCCGAAAAAGCTTTTGCTTCTTTAAAAGTTTGGCCAAACATAGATTTGCCTGCCTGATTTATGTAAATCCACTCTCCATAATTCAGTGCTACGGCACAAAACCCTTGTTTGAACCCTTCGTGGCCTACTTCATAATAACGAAATGGGATTACAACCGATCCTTTCTTATTCATAAATCCCCACTTTGGCCCAGAGGCACTTTGCACTGCGGCAAAACCTCCCGAAAAATCCTGCGCATCGCTTACTGCTGTCATTTCTAAGTGATTTCCATTGCGATTAATAAACAAGCTTTTTTTATCCATCACTTTACAAAATCCTTCAGAAAAAGTATAAGTTACATTAGGGTTGATATTTCGTGTGGGAGCAATCACCATCTTTCCGGTTTTATCAATAAAACCATAGGTAGTTTCATATGGGCTGGCATTGGGTTTATCACTGGGCTTAAAATAAACCGCTCTTCCATCCGAAAAGCTATTAAAGTTGCCTTTACGAGGAGTAATGACTACTTCGTTTTTTTTATTAATAAAACCACCCATTTTACCCATACCAATGGCAGCCAAGCCTTCCGAAAACGGAGCCGCAGCGGTGTATTTAGCTGGTATGACCAATTTACCTTTTAGGTTTATATAGCCCCATTTACCACCAGCTTTCACTGAAGATAAGCCTTCTGAAAAATCATACGCTAGTTCGTATCGAGGTTTCACCAGCCAGCGCCATTGAGTTTGGCCCATGGCAGCAAGGCTGTAAAGAGTGATTGTGAGGGTTAAAATAGTTTTCGTAATCATAATATTATAAGCTTTGATTATTTGTGTAAAACGTAAGTGATAACAGATAAATTTGAATTGTTGGACAGTTAAATAATTGTATTCTTCCGCGATACATAATACAACCATTCAACAATTTAGCAATTCAACTATAGAAACGTTGGAAAAACCTAAAACTTTCACGTCCAAATCTTTAGAGTTTTCTGAGAGGTTTTTACCTTTGCCGCGTTATGGCACAGAAAAATAAAAAGAACAAAGGTTTAGACAACCCCTTACAACCCATCATTTCTCACGCTAAAGAATATGGGTTTATTTTTCCCTCCAGTGAAATTTACGGAGGATTGCAAGCCGTATATGACTATGGGTCGAACGGAGCAGAACTTAAGAAAAACCTAAAAGAGGTATGGTGGAAAGCCATGACTCAGTTTAACCAAAATGTAGTCGGGATAGACGCGGCTATTTTTATGCACCCTACCACTTGGAAAGCTTCTGGCCACGTAGATAGCTTCAGCGACCCTATGGTCGACAACAAAGACTCTAACAAGCGCTATCGGGTAGACGTATTGCTGGAAGACAAAGCCAACGAATATCGCAAAGCAGGCGATGCAACTCGTGCCGATACACTCGAGCAAGAGCTGGGTCGTTTGATGGATGCAGATGATATGGATGGGTTGCGAAATTTACTCATTAGCGAAGAAATAAAATGTGCCATTTCTGGTACCGACAATTGGACCGAAGTACGTCAGTTTAATTTGATGTTTTCGACCGAGATGGGTTCGGTAGCCGATGAGGCCAATAAAATATATTTAAGACCAGAAACGGCTCAGGGTATTTTTGTAAACTTTATGAATGTGCAAAAAACCAGTCGTCAGCAAATTCCTTTTGGAATTGCTCAAATTGGTAAAGCCTTCCGTAATGAGATTGTGGCTCGTCAGTTTGTATTCCGTATGCGCGAATTTGAGCAAATGGAAATGCAATTTTTTGTACGCCCTGGCTCAGAAATGCAATGGTATGACCACTGGAAAGATACTCGGATGAAGTTTTTGCAAGCCATTGGTTTGCCTGCCGAAAAGCTTCGTTTCCACAACCATATCAAGCTAGCTCACTATGCCAATGCTGCTGCCGATATTGAGTTTGAATTCCCGATTGGTTTCAAAGAACTAGAAGGTATTCACTCTCGTACCGATTTCGATTTGAGCAAGCACGCAGAGTATTCTAAAACCAAAATTCAGTACGTAGACGATACCATCGAAGATAAAGACAAGCGTAAGTACATTCCTTACGTAGTAGAAACTTCTATTGGTTTAGATCGTTTGTTTTTGGCGGTACTTTCTAACTCATTGGCTACTGCGGAAGGAGTAGATGCTAAAGGAAATACCAAGACACGTACTTTCTTGAAAATACATCCTGCGTTGGCCCCTAACAAGGTAGCCGTATTCCCACTGTTGCGTAAAGATGGTTTGCCAGAAATCGCCAAAGGTATTTTCAATGATTTGCGACACGATTTCAAAACAATTTACGAAGAGCGTGGAGCCATTGGTAAGTTATATACTCGCCAGGATATGATTGGTACTCCTTTCTGTATTACAGTAGATCACCAAACCAAGGAAGACAATACTGTAACTGTACGTGAACGTGATACTACCGAGCAAAAACGAGTAAAGATTGAAGATTTGCATGCAATGATTTCTGCGAAGGTTTCATTACGCAATATTTTTGATCAGCTGGTATAATTGCGCTTTATTCTTATAAAATATCAAGCCCCGTTAGATTTTCAGAACCTAACGGGGTTTATTATTGCCAAAATCACAGTAGCCAATCTATTGCTTGTTGTTCATCTTCAAAGTATTTGGTTTCAAAAGGTATATCTTCCTGCTGTTCCTCCATGGCTTGTTTGATAGATACTTCCTCAAAAATATCACTGGACAATAAAAATGCGAGCTTCTTCAGGTATGGTATCAGTGCTGCAATAACGTTTGCATTGACCCAATCCTGCACTTCTGGCTCTACTAAGTAGCGCATCTTTCTGGAATCTACCAGTACTTGCTGTACTTCATACTGTTTATATAAATCTACATAAGCCAGCATTACAGATTTAAAGTCTTCGGTAGTCATAGATGCACTATTGTTTGTCCATACTTGTTTAAGCATTTTTTTGTCGCCATTGTAATAGTGCTGGCAAAATTTAGAAGTTAAAACTGTCTGTTTCATATTGATTCTGTTTCTTGATTAGTAGTGAGTGATTTCTAGTATACTTTAGGGAAAGTAGTAACCATCTTATAAAATCGCAGTTACCGTTCAGGTAAGTGTTATAAGATATCTAAAAAATTGGTTCCAGCCCTCTTAAACTATGAAAAAACTAACATTAGTAATCGCTTTATTGTATGCAGGTGTTTGCCTCGGACAAGCCCAAACCACTGTCAAGATTGATCAATACATTCAAGGGTTAATGCAGAAACAAGGCATTCCAGGAGTCTCATTGGCAGTGATTAAAGACAATAAAGTTTTACACAAAAAAAATTATGGCTATGCAAATCTTGAGCATCAGGTGCCTGTCACTGCTCAATCTATTTATCGGGTGTATTCGCTCACAAAATTGATTGTTTCGGTAGGTATTTTTCAATTAATTGAAAAGAGGAAACTTAGCCTGGAAGATAAAGTTTCCCAATACGTCTCTCATTTGCCTAAAGAGTGGCAAAGCATTCAAATCAAACATCTTTTGTCGCATTCTTCTGGCATACCAGATATGGCTCCTATCCCCAGCTTTAAAGACCTAACCGAGCAACAGGCCAAAGAAAAAGTATTTGCGCAAGAATGTAAATTTACTCCTGGTGAAAGGTATGATTATAACCAGACAGGGTTTTGGTTGTTAAAGCAGGTAATTGAGAAGATTACAAATGACAGACTATCTAGTTGGATTATGAAGCATCAATTTGGTTCTACTTCCGATACGGCATTCTTTTCAAGCGACTCCCGAGATATTGTCAGACACAGAGTCACGCCATATTTCCCATTTACGAAGAGAACTCTTACTATAGATCATTCTTATTTGCAAGGTGATTACGCCCACGCTCAAAACGGCTTGAACATTAGTTTGGCTGAATTTATAAGGTGGGATCATCTGCTGCGTAACAACAAATTGCTCAAAAAGAAATCCAGGAACTTGATGTGGCAAAACTATCCTTATTCTCAATCCTCCAAGGTGTTTACCTATGGATGGGATAAGCACTTTGTTGATGGCCGTACTTCGTACGGGTTTTCGGGCTCCCTGGTCACTGCTTACCGAATCTTTCCTACCAAAAATGTGAGCATTATCCTCTTATCCAATGGCTTAACAAAGTTTTATAACATAGAGCAAGCTATGAACGCCATTGCCACACTGGTGATGTTAGATTAAGGTTATAATGCTAAATCTTACTAAAAACACGTGCAAAACTAAGTAGGCTTTGAGTTCCGTGTTCAATTAAGTCGTTCATTTTCCGTACAACCACTTTTTAAATGGTTGTCTATCATAATCAAAGAATGATTTTCGCTGGATTTTTCTTCAGTTATGTCAACAGTCAGTAACTATTGAGCCAGCCTGTGGGATAGAACCAAAAAAGATCGCGGCTATATCCAATGGCCGAGACCAAAACAAACACAATTTTGTGTGAATTTTCGTAGAGTATTAGTAAGCCTTCGGAATGGGGCATAAAAAAAGACAGTCAAAATTGACTGTCTTTGTTCTTTTGGTGGACCCTGCTGGATTCGAACCAGCGACCCTCTGCTTGTAAGGCAGATGCTCTGAACCAACTGAGCTAAGGATCCAATTAATCCTTTATTTTGCAGTAGCTATTGAAGTTAAAACTTTGGTGGACCCTGCTGGATTCGAACCAGCGACCCTCTGCTTGTAAGGCAGATGCTCTGAACCAACTGAGCTAAGGATCCAATTAATCCTTTGATTTTGTTTTATTTCCCAGCAACTTTCGTTGATTGGGAGTGCAAAGGTAACTGCTTTTTAATAATCTGCAAAAAATGCAGGGATTTTTTATGAAAAAATTTGAGCCTCATCTATCAAGTGTAAATGAGCACCATTAAGGTAGTAAAAATACCCTAAAACACCAACTATTTGCTAGCTCTAAGTCAATCTCTGTATCAATAATGCCAAGCCCCCAGTGAGTAGGCCCAAAACTAACCAATAAATAGGTGCTATAAGCAATAAACCCAGGTAATTGGAAGAAATTCCTAGTTTGGTAAGTGTTTGTTGTTCTTCGGGATGGCTTTTTAAATAAGCTCCTAAAAAAGTAAGATGAGTAGCCGTAATAGTCACTCCCGTAATGAAGGCGTAGAGAAATGCATGCTTGAATAATGAGGCTTGAAAAAATGCATTGGCATATAGGGCTAATCCTACAATGATTGTAAGCCAAACAAAGATTTCAAACCTTGCTGCAATTACAAAAATGGTGAGCAAACCTGCTATAATCCCTACAATAAGGTATACTAACACTGATTGGGTGGTCATTCTGATAAATTTAAAACCAAAGTTGGCAGTTATGAATTTGTCTTGAATTGAATGGGTAGAGTTTTTTCTTAGAAATCCATACTCCATTTAATTATTTTGGCAAATGTTGCAAAAGCAATCAGGTTTCAAAGCATTCTTTATGATCTATGGAGATGATTTATCTCGTATTGATGCTTCTGTGGCAAATGTCTCCAATTAATAAAAATAGATGACTTGAAACCGTTTTTTCCTCTGCCTGATATTTTGGTTATTTGACGTAGCAACAGAACCTATCCCCTATGAAGAAAATTTGGAGATCAATCAAGTTATTATGGACCTGGAAGTACTGGCCTATGGAGTTATTATACCTCCCTTTGACTCTGTATGTGTTTACTATTGGAGCCTTACGTACTGGTCGCTTTTTTTATTTTGCGGCTACGAATCCCAAGGTCAGTTTAGGAGGTTTTGCCGGGGATTCTAAATATCATATTTTATCTCACATTCCGGCCCAATTTCGCCCCAAAACTATCTTGATTCAAAAAAATACCAAAAATTTTGACTTGATTACTAAAATAATACATTCGCAGAAATTTCAGTTTCCTTTGATTGCCAAACCCGACTTGGGCGAAGGTGGTTTTTTGGTGAAGAAAATTGCAGATATGGCAGCTTTGCAAGCTTATCATGCACAATATCGTACCAGCTATATTTTACAGGAATTTGTGGATGATTCTCTGGAATTGAGCATTTTAGTGCATAACACATCGGGCGTTTTACAGATTAGCAGCATTACCGAAAGACGCTATTTGACATTGACTGGAGACGGAAAGTCTACGGTAGGTGAACTCCTAAAGCAAAATACGCACGCTCAGTTTCGAATTAAAAACCTTTACAAGTTACTACAAAAAGACTGGCACCACATTTTGGATAAAGGAGAAATTTATCAACCTATTCAGATTGGCAACTGGGACTATGGGGCTACTTATGTAGATCAATCTTCTCAGATTACCCCCGCCTTTATTCAATTGTTTGAGAAACTCAACATCCAAATTGGCTTATTTGATTATGCCCGTTATGACCTCAAATGTGCCAATTGGGAAGCGCTCAAAGCAGGTAATTTTAAAATATTAGAAATCAATGGTGTCAAAGGAGAGCCAATTCATATTTATGATGCAAAGGTAAATCTCTGGCAAGCGTATCGGGAGATTTTCAAACACTGGGAGTATATTTTAAAAATTAGTCAACGCAACCGAAAACAGGGAGCAAAGTGCCCCAACTTTCGCCAGGGCTTTCAAGTGTTGTTGGCACATAGACAAACCAAAATCCAGGCAATCAAGCAGAAAGCCTAGTATTGTCCATATGATTGATCTTGTTGTGCCTGGTTGATTTTATGATAAATTCTCTCGTGCAATTGGTTCATTTTCAATAAAGCATTATCAAGTACTTGAAATGCCTCAAAATGAGCCATTCCCTGAATATTAGGCATGTTTAGTCGTTCTATCTGAGTAACACTTTCTTCGGATAATAAATTACTGTATTGCAACAATCCCTTGACCTCATTCATTTGTGCATGGCATCGATCTTCCAGACGGCGCAGCTCTTCTTGCTTACTGGACAATTCATAAATGTAGGACTCCATCGCATGCAGAAATACCTTAAGCGCATCTAGTTTGTCGAACCAATTATTGGCAAATTCAATCGCTTGTTGTTTTTGTTCGATTTCGGTAAGCATCGGATGGTTGGGAAGAATAACGACTTGCTCTAATGCACGTGCTTGCTGATCTAAACGAATGGCTTCGTTTTCGAGATGTAAAAACTCCTGATGAGCCACCTGATAGTTTTCAAATTCTCGAATGAGTGTTTCCTGGCTTTGAATGGTTTCCAACGCTGCTTTTTCGGCGTTTAACCAGTCTACCCCAGGAGCTTTGGCCAATGAGGTATCTAGTTGGTTCTTGGCTGCATGGATGTGCTGCTCAAATTGTGACAATGAAGGTAAGTTGGTATAATCGCCTTGATTGACCCATTGGGTAATGTTTTGGTCTAAACTATCAATTGCATGACTTAGGTTATTCTCAAAGTTTTTGTGGGCCTCCGAAAAACGCACAAAATAATCACGAGTTGCCAATTGAGTATTCAAAGCAGTATCCAGATTATCAATAATGGATGTCCAATCCTTGAGTGTTTCTTGAGATAGTTCCCGCGTTTTTTGTTCGTGAGTCACAACCATCTGACGTTCATTGCTTTTATCTACATAGGTGTATTCAGTTTGCCATTGATCTATTTCAGTCCCCAAGGTTCTAATCTGACCTAAATCACGTGGCAAACGGTTTTTGTATGATTGGATAGTTTCTTCTAAATACTTTACTTCCTCAGCCATTTGATCCAGGCTTTGGCTTAAATTAGTCGCTTCTGTATTTTTTTGAGTAATTCCTTTTGCTTCCTGTTCAGTAGATTGATCCATTCGCAAAAACTCCCAACCTTGCTTGATTCTTTGATCAATTTCGGTTTGTAGCGTTGTCAAGTCTGAAAATTTAGTAAAGCTTACTTTGGCTTGCCACCAGTCAGTATTTTCAGCTTCAATGGCTTGAATGCGACGGTCATAGTCTGGAAGTGTTTGTTCGTAATGCTGCTTTTTTTGCTCTAAGGCATCCAGGGTTTTAATACCTTCTACCAACATCGTATTATTTTTCTGGATGGGTGCAATTACCTTAATACTCCCCTCTACCCGATTGATAAACTCTTGTGCTTCTTCTTTGGTCATTGGCTTTTTACCAATAGAAGTGTCACCTAAAATATTGGCATCGGTAAAATGTAGGTATTCATCAATGACTTGTGAAAGGTCTGAGGCGTGAATGTTATCGCCAATGTGAATAAGGTCGGGATATTTGTTGAGGTATTGGAGCGCTTCGTTGAGCCCCTGAAGACTGGCCTGTAAACGATGGAGGGTTTCTACTGCTCTTTTTCTGAGGGCTTTAAGGCGGCTTTGAATCACCAAATAAGTAATCAATCCTCCCATAACTATCACCACTGCTACGCCTATGCCTATTTGTGCACCAGAAGTGGCTAACAAAATATTTAGGAAAGTCATAAATTTATTTTTTGAATAGGTGTCTTATTCTTAGTTGCTTAACTTATGACTTTCCCAGCATTTTTACAAAGAATGTTAGCGTCTTTCTCGTTTTCCCAAGACTATCCCCAGCCTAAACTCTAACCCAAAATAATTGAGGTTACTCATTTGTTCTTCGGCAGGGTCACGCTGGTAAGTAGCTGGGTTCAATGAAGCATTTAGTTCAGTATAATCATTGGTTCCCAACTGGAGGGTATAATAAGGTCTTATTCCCAACATAATAGGGCCTATCAATACATGTACTGGCAGACTAAAAGCCGCACTGAAGGTAAAGTTATTGATGATTTCTACTTCGGCATCTCCGCTTTTGTCATTAATGAGGTGAAATCCCAAGTCGGGCGCCACCGCTACCCCAAAACCAAAGTTTTCGGTACTTACTCCCATTAGCCCAAACGATACCTGAATATTGTGCATGTTAAACCTTAAATCACGCTCTATGGCTGGTCCGCTGGGTGGACGTTCAGTGGCATTGAGATTGACTCCAGCATTACCATAACGTAATTCTAATAGTATGGCGGTATTTCCCAAGTAACCATATCCTCCCAAAAAGGCTGAAAAACCAGTAGGTTGCTCAATATTTTGGAATGCCCGATCGCCTACTAAGTTGCGTGTTTGGTTAAATCGTTCGATGACATAATTTAGGCCTTTGGGGCTGGCATTGGCCTGATGATAACCTCCTCCCAACACAGTGTAGAAGTATTGTTTTCTGGCTCGGCGCTGGCTGTAGGCGTTGGTCACCATTATGCCGCATAGCAATAGTATAATTAAGTATCTCTGATTCATAAAATCTGTGGTTTGTGAGCAATAGAAGGATATGCTAAAATTGTGCTAGTACGTTTTCTACTGGAGTGATTTAAGAATAACTCTTTGCAAGTTTGCCTGAAAACTTACATCGTTTAAGCCCAATAACCCTCCGTATTTACCTTAGGTTCTTGAACTTTGCTTTTTGTTTCATAGTTTGTAGTTTACCAATAAGAAATACGGCAAGAATTCATTAATTATTTTCACCAATGCGAGTCGCAATTAACCAATGGATAATATTGTTTAGCCTATCTACAATATCATTCATCAGTCAGGCACAAATTCCTCAAAGACTCACCCAACAAGTAGCTACTACATTTATCGGAAATGCACATTTGCATTATTTTGAAGACACCAAAGGTGATGTAACCTTTGCACAAGTACAGCAAATGAAGTTTGCTCCTGTGCAACGCGCCAACAATAGTTTTGGCTTCTCTAAACACAGCTTTTGGTTTCGTTTTAAACTTCAAAACACTCAACAAGGCCAGACAGATTGGATGCTGGAAATAAACAATCCCTTATTAGATTATTTGGATTTTTATTACAAGCAGGGCAATGTCTGGAAAAAAATCTCAATGGGTGACCTACTACCTTTTGATCAACGCCCCTTTTACAGCCATAACTTTGTAATTCCGCTTAAGATTCATAACAAAAAAACACAAACTTATTATATTCGGGTAAAGACTTCAAGTAACTTACAATTACCTATCAATATTGCTTCTCCAAGGGCTTTTTATAAAAAACATGACCGAGAAAAATTAATCGCAAACCTGGAATATGGTATTCTTTTACTGACCATTATTTACAACCTATTCATTTTTTTGTCTTTACGCCATATATCCTACTTATTGTATGTGCTATGTATTGGCAATGCATTGCTATCGTTGATGGGTATCAAGGGTTATTCTTTGCAGTACTTATGGCCCAACTGGCCACAATTCAACAATGATTCTTTGCTGTTTTTTATTGGTTTGTTTGACTGTTTTTTTGCTTTATACACCATATACTTTCTCCGGACAAAAAAATATGCCCCTCGTTTAAACAAAATTCTATTTCCGCTGGCTATCATCGCCCCCATTAGTGGAATCATTTCTTTTATCGATGTGGATTTGGCAGTAAAACTTGTACTCCCATTGGGTATGTTGTTGACTCCGATGGTAGTCTATACTTCTATAGTGTGTTATCGCAAGGGTTTTGTAGCCGCTCGTTTTTTTATTTTAGCCTGGGCAGTCCTCTTATTGGGTACTCCTCCCTATATCCTGGGTACGATGGGCATCATTCCATTTAATTTTATAGTGCAGCATCTCACGGATTTAGGATTTGTACTGGCCGTAATATTGCTTTCGCTGGCATTGGTAGATGGCTATAGCTACGAGAAAAAAAACAAGGAGATGGCCCAAAAGCAAATGTTAGAGATGCAAAAAGACATCAATGAAAAGCTAGAGACCAAAGTGCAAGAACGGACTCAACAACTACAAGAAAAAACCAACGAGACAATTGCTCAAAATGAGGAATTGCAACAACAGCAAGAAGAAATACTTTCTCAAAATGAATTTATTGCAACAACCAACGAACAACTTAAAAGAGAAAGTAAAAAGACTCAGGAAAGCATTAAGGCGGCCAGAGCTATCCAAAACGCTATGTTACCCAATGAAGTCAAATTGAACGATTTGTTTGGCGCAGAACATTTTGTCATTTATCGCCCCAAAGACATTGTATCAGGAGATTTTTATTGGGTAAGTCAGGTAAAGTCTCGAATGAAAACTGAAAACTTGTGGCCAGCAAATTCAACCCAAGGAAAAACCGATACTTTGCAATTGACTACCAAAACTCTGCAAGCTAAAGAAGTATTATTTTTGGCAGTAGTAGATTGTACAGGGCATGGGGTGCCTGGGGCACTAATGGGAATGATTGGGCATTCGTTGCTCAATGAAATTGTGAATGACCTTGGGGTGTCGGATACCAATAAAATCTTAGATCGCCTGAATGAAAAAATCAGTCAGGAACTAATACAGGAGAATAATTTGAGTTTGAACCGAGGCATGGATGTTTGTCTATGCAAGTTGGAAAAACAGTCTGATGGTCAAACACAAGTAACATTTACAGGATCGAAACGCCCATTATATTACGTTAATGAACAAGGGTTACAGGAATTGAGGGGAGATCGAATTACGATTGGTGGTTGGGGTAACAGAAAAATCCCGCACTTTGGGTCTCAAACGATTTTGTTGCAACCTGGCAACATGCTTTATCTCACAACAGATGGTATTAGCGATGCCCCTAATGACCAACGTAAAAGCTTTGGTACGCGTAGGCTTAAAACTTTTTTTGAGAATTATGCGCATTTACCAGTAGCAGAACAAAGACAACATCTTGAAAAAATGTTAGAGAAATTTTGTCGAGGAACCGAGCAAAGAGATGATATTACTTTATTTGGCTTACGCATTTCCTAAAGCAAATTTTTAGGAACTGTTTCAATACTATTACTAAAATTCAATTAGCTTCTTAATACTTTGCAATCATTTGGAATATTTATTGATCTTAAAGGAATTACTCCGGTCTTTTCATTTTCAACTAAGATTTTTGATTGTGATTCGCATATTCAGCAAATTTTTACTGAACCACACTTTATGGCTTTTGCTAGTGTTGCCTTTGTTTACTCAGGCACAAACAACTCAGACGCTTAAGCCCTCTACTAAATCGGTATATTTAACCAATCAAAGCCTTTATTATCTGGAAGACAAAGAAAGCAACCTCTCTTTTGAGCAAGTAAGAACAAAAACCTTTAAACCACTCAATAAAAAAAGTAATAGCTTTGGCTTAAGCACTTCTACTTATTGGGTAAAGTTTACCCTAAAAGACATTTCTTCTGGTCAAAACAAATGGTTGTTCGAGTTGGGTCACCCCTTGCTAGATTATATTGACTTTTATATACCTACAAACAATAATTGGAAAAAGATGAAGTTGGGAGATATGTTGCCTTTTCATCAACGTCCTATTAAAAGCCGATTATTTGTAGTACCACTTCTGTTTGCAAATGATTCTCCTCAAACTTATTATTTACGGGTAAAAAGCACCAGTACGATCCAGTTTCCAATTACCATTTATGAGGCAGATACCTTTTATGTAAAACAAGGCTATGAACTCTTCATTTCGGGTCTTTTTTATGGTGTTATATTCGTAATGGCCCTATATAATCTATTTATCTATTTCTCTCTCAGGTCCCCATCTTATTTATTTTATAGTCTTGCCTTGTTTTTTGGTCTATTGTTCAATGGCGGTATCAAGGGAGATACTTTTCAGTTTTTGTGGAGTTATTGGCCTACCTTTTCAAGCGTAACCATTGTCATTTTTGGCTCATTGTTTATGATGTTTTTGGCAGTGTATACCAACAGTTTCCTCATTACCCGAACTTATGCCCCTTTTCTTAGAAAAATATTATGGGGAATCATCATCCTTAGCTTGCTTAGTGCCATCGTCAATTTATTTGATTCTGGGCTTGGCACTGTTATGCTCATAGGGATTTTTATGGTGAATATGCCCTTGATGATTATTACAGGTATTATTTGTTATAGAAAAGGGCTATCACCTGCTCGTTTTTTTGTAATGGCTTGGATAGTGCTGGCAGTTGGTGGTTTTTTTACGGCAATAGCTTATGCTGGTTTTTTGCCTTTTAATTTTTTAACGAAAACTGTACGAGATATTGGAGGTGCAATGGCGGTGGTGTTGTTGTCGTTGGCTTTATCGGAGAGATACAAACAAATCAAAAAAGAAAAAGAAGAAACCCAAAAGAAAATGTTGGCGGTACAACAAGAAGCCAATGAGCAACTAGAACAAAAAGTACAAGAACGCACCAAAGAACTGCAGATTAAAAATAATGAGGTGCTCACCCAAAACGAAGAGCTACACCAACAACAAGAAGAAATCATAGCCCAAAACGAGTTTATAGCTGATACCAACCTTAGACTCAAAAGGGAAAGCAGCAAAACAAAGGCAAGTATACAGGCAGCCAGTGCAATTCAAAATGCTATATTGCCCAGCCCAGAACGCCTCAAAGACTTATTAGGCCATGACTATTTTGTGTTTTATCAACCTAAAGATATTGTTTCGGGTGATTTTTATTGGATTAGTAAGGTTAAACCCAAGTTTAAGATAGAAGACTTGTGGCAAACCAATCAACCCAAAACCGAAGAAGAGGCCATTTTACAACTGACTACCAAAACATTGAATGCCAAAGAGACCACCTTTATAGCAGTAGTAGACTGTACAGGTCATGGAGTGCCAGGGGCCTTTATGAGTATGATTGGCAATTCTTTACTCAACGAAATCATCAATGAATCTTTGATTTTAGAAACAGATAAGATTTTGACTCGGCTACACGAAAAACTGAATAAGGAATTGCGACAAAATAATAAGGAAAATACCAGTCATGGTATGGATGTGTGTCTTTGTAGGCTGGAACGAAGCCAAAATGGAAGCACCAGGGTATATTTTACAGGAGCCAAGCGTCCTTTATATTATGTCAATCAGGAAGGCATGCAGGAGTTACGTGGCGACCGTCTCTCAATTGGGGGATTCCACAACCACAACAATTTCACCGTACAAACAGTTGAACTGCAATCTGGTGATGTATTATATATGACTACCGATGGTATGGTAGATTCACCAAATCTTCGTCGGAAAAGCTTTGGTACTTCACGCTTAAAGCAATTAATGACCAAACACGCTGCTTTGCCGCTCGACCAGCAAAAACTAAAATTTGTTCAGGCACTTGACAAATATCGTCAGGGAACCGAACAAAGGGATGATATTACTATACTAGGTTTTCGCATTCCTTAAGCCTATTATCAAATCACAAACCAGCATATTTTTTGATCCAATAAACCTAATACCAGCCTTATTATTACTTACCAGATTAAGATTATTGACTGTGATAAAAAGATTCAACACATTTTTTCTGAATACTTTTCTGTGGTTCTTGATAAGCCTACCCCTACTTACTACGGCCCAAGTGACTCAAACCCTCGTACCAGAAGCTTCTTCTTACTTCTTGACCAAGGATAAATTGTATTACCTGGAAGATGCTGATGGAAAACTAAGCTTTGAGCAGGTTCAACAAAAGACATTTAGCCCTGTAACCAAAAATGCTAATAACTTTGGTGTTTCGGCCTCTGCCTTTTGGTTTCGCTTTAAGCTCCAAAATCCTTCTGCTGGCTCTAAGGGTATCGACTGGCTTATGGAGCTTGCACATCCTCTACTTGACCAGGTAGCGCTTTATATTCCTCAAAAAAAAGGCTGGAAAAAAATGATGTTAGGTGATCATTTACCCTTTGGCCAAAGACCTATCCATAGTCGTCATTTTGTAATACCACTGGATTTTACTGATAACACTACTCAAACTTATTACTTACGCTTACAAAGCACCAGTACCCTGCAGGCTCCTATCACGATTTATAAACCAGAGGCTTTTTATACCAAACAAAACTACGAACAGGCCATTTTCAGTTTGTTTTATGGCATTTTGTTAGTCATGAGCCTATACAATTTATTCTTGTTTTTTTCTCTGAAATCCCGTCCTTATTTGTTATACAGTCTGGCTATTTTTGTAGGGCTTGTTGCCAACATGTCCATCAAAGGGCAAGCATTTCAGTTACTGTGGCCTCAAGGAATATGGCTGGCCAATGTGTTTCCTATTCTGTTTACAGCCTTGTTTCAAAGCTTGCTGTTATTGTATACTGATAGTTTTTTGAAACTAAAAAAATACGCTCCTCGTCTGCGGAAGTTTTTCTTTGCTTTGATTGTCCTTAGTCTATTTATGGGAGTTGCTAACTTTTTTAATGCCAGGTTAGGCACCAAATTATCCATTGTAGTCAACATCACCAATATGCCTTTTGTCATTGCAGCAGGTATCATTTGTTATCGCAAGGGTCTTATTGCAGCTCGGTTCTTTATTTTAGCCTGGGTTATTTTTGCGTCAGGTGTTGTTATGAACGCGCTTACCCTTGCGGGTGTACTACCATTCAACTTCGTTACCAAAAACCTAATTGATGTTGGAGGCGCATTGAATGTGATCTTATTATCTCTGGCGTTAGCAGATAGTTATCAACAGTTTAAAAGAGAAAAAGAAGAAGCTCAAAGGAAAATGCTGGAGATGCAACAAGAGACCAATGAACAGCTAGAACAAAAAGTGCAAGAACGAACACAGGAATTGCAACTCAAAAATAATGAGGTGTTGACTCAAAACGAGGAGCTACAACAACAACAGGAAGAAATTATGGCTCAAAACGAGTTTATTGCAGACACCAACCTCAAGCTTAAAAGAGAAAGCAATAAAACTAAGGATAGTATACAGGCGGCCAGCGCTATACAAAACGCCATTTTACCTAGTGCAGAACGGATGACTGATTTATTGGGTCCAAAATATTTTGTACTATATCAGCCCAAAGATATTGTGTCAGGCGATTTTTATTGGATAAGCAAGGTTAAACCCAAGTTTAAAATAGAAGACCTATGGCAAACAAATCAGCCTAAAACTGAAAAGGAAGCTATTTTGCAATTAACAACCAAAACGCTGAATGCTAAAGAGGTCATATTTATAGCAGTGGTAGATTGTACTGGCCATGGAGTACCTGGGGCCTTTATGAGTATGATTGGTAATTCTTTGCTCAACGAAATCATTAATGAATCTTTGATTTTAGAAACGGACAAGATTTTGACTCGCCTCAACGAAAAGCTGAATAAAGAACTCCGGCAAAATCAAGGTAAGAGAGGAAACCTTAATCACGGAATGGATGTATGCCTCTGTAAATTAGAAAAACAGAATGATGGTAGTACTAAAGTGCACTTTACAGGTGCTAAACGCCCTTTATACTATATCAATCAGGAAGGTTTGCATGAGTTACGTGGTGATCGTATCTCTATTGGAGGATATCATAATACCAATGCACAGTTTACAGTACAAACAATTGAGCTCCAGCCTGGTGATATGCTGTACTTGACAACCGATGGTATGGTAGACTCTCCCAATCCACGCCGGAAAAGCTTTGGTACGCTCCGTTTTAAAAACTTGATGGAAGCCAGTGCTACATTACCTATTGAACAACAAGGACAACAGTTTGCCCAAACGCTGGAAGATTACCGCAAAGGCACCGAACAGCGGGATGATATTACGGTATTGGGTCTGAGAGTTTAAGAAGAGAATGGTTCGATTACATTATCCATTTGTATATAAATAGAAGGCATTGTATGGTCTCGCTTCGCTAAGGCCATACAAGAAGAGGTGTAAAGGTTCAATTCCTCTACCAGAATAAAACAATTGAACCTTTACAGCCTACAGATTAAGTTATACTAAACCTTGGTGAAAATCCATACAAAACCAAATAGATTTTAAGCTTTGGGTTTCGCATTCGGTTAAGCCGTTCATCTTTTTCTTCAGTCAAAAAAACGAACCAAAAAAGACCGCGGCTTCAGTAGCTCGTTGCTAAATCTGCTCCGTTTCGCTTAAACTTTTCAAGCTCGCTTCGCTCAAACAAGTGAAAAGTTCTTAACAGCTCCACTCTACAGATTCTTAACGCCGACCTACAAAGGCCGAAACAAAGCGGACGCATTTGTACAGATTCTTCTAAAGGATTGGTATTATTCATCTGCTTCAAAGAGTTTTACCAGGGCAGGCTTGGTTACTTTTCCCATGGCATTTCGAGGCAAATCGTCTAACATCATGACTTCATTGGGTAATTTATATTTAGCTAGGTATTCACTCGCCCACGATCGTAAGCTTTCCAGACTAATAAAATGGTTATGGGGCTTGGTAATAATAGCCGCTGCCACCATTTCTCCCCATTTCTCATTAGGAATACCCACTACCGCTGCTTCTTTTATATTAGGATGCTTACGCAAAACTTCCTCAATTTCCAATGCAGAAATCTTATACCCTCCACTTTTGATAATATCTACCGAATTACGTCCTAAAATACGATAATAACCATCATTATCCCTTACAGCTATGTCGCCTGTGCAAAACCAACCATCTACGAAAGAGTCACGAGTAATCTCAGGTTTACCCCAATATTCTAAAAATACGGAAGGACTTTTTACTCTAATTTCTCCCATATCATCTGGCCCAGTAATTAGCTCATTGTTTTCACCTACCAAAATAATTTCTACTCCTGGTAAGGGTCTTCCAATAAAGCCTGGTTTTCGCTCCCCCAGCAAGGGGTTAGAAACTGCCATACCGATTTCGGTCATTCCATAACGCTCTAGTAAAGTATGGCCACTAATCTCTTTCCACTTCAGCAATACACTTACTGGTAAAGCAGCTGATCCAGAAACCATTAAACGCATTTTTTTTACTCCTTCCGAAAGTCTTTGTTGCTCATTCGAATCCAGGTTATCCCAATAGGCAATTAGGCGATTGTATACAGTAGGCACGGCCATAAACAATGATAAACCTCCCCCAGCAAATTTTTCCCACACTTTTTTCGCATCAAACTTTGGCATCATTTCGCACTTGGCCCCTGACCAAAGCGCTGAGTACAAAATATTGATAATACCATGCACGTGGTGTAAAGGCAAGGTATGTAAAATATAATCGTCTGGTGTCCATCCCCAGGCTTCGGTAAGTGTGGTAATTTGAGCTTTGATAATTTCGTGAGTAGTCACCACTCCTTTAGGGCGGCTTGTCGTACCACTGGTATAAATAATCAATGCTCGACGATTGGCCTCTACTTCGGGCAAATCAATGCTTTCAGATACGGTTGGAAGTTGCTCAATATTTTCTACCAATAAGTCGGCTTTATTGAGCGGCTCCAAAAAGTCTTGATAATCGTTGGTAGTTAATACGATTTTGGATTGGGTATCACTCAAAATATATTCAATCTCAGGAATAGGATGAGAAATACCTAAAGGTACAGCAATGCCCCCCGCTCTCCATATCCCCCATTGGATCGCAGCATAATAAAAATTAGGAATGGCCTTAAACGCCACCCTTGCTTCTTTTAGGTCTTGTCCATTGTTTTTTTGAAGTAAAAACTGGGCAATACGTTCTGAAACCTCTAATAATTCTGCGTAGGTATAGGCCTTGTGTTCGTCTACGATAGCTACTTTATCGAGATATTTAAAAGCTTGATTAACCAAGGGGATCATAGAATTCATGTCAATTTGGTTATGTTTACAAAGTGTTGGAAATTAATTGATTAGTAAATTAATTTACCATCAATCTTGATTTTTTTTCGTAAAATCAAAGTTAGTTGTATTTTTGAAAACACACCAAAAAACCTCCTTAAATGCAAGAATTAACCCTTGAAGAAAGAGATCTTTATCGTGCCATTGGTGATCTGGCTTATGTAATTGCCACCGTTGATGGCGTTTTATCAAATAGTGAGAAAATTGTTTTTCAGGAAGCCATTAAAGAAGACTTAGGCGAGCATAGTTGGCTGGCACTAGGTCGTTTTGAACAGTTAGAAAATGAATACATTGACCGTGATCTGGAGGTGACTTATAATCGAGTAATATTTATTATTCGCAAAAACCAACAAGCCCTTACCCAAAACCACATCGATAAGTTTATTTCTGTGCTGGAGAAAGTGGCGGGCGTTTCGGGAGTTTCTGAAGAAGAGCTATCGGTAATTACCCAGTTTCAGGTAGATGTAAAACGAATCTACAAACAAGCCAATAGCTAATGCCTGAATTTCTCACCCTTAATCATCAAAAATTTTATTACAATGACATCAGCTCAAGAGCGTATTTGAAGCAGAACCTCGATGAATATAGTCTGGCAACGCTAAACTTTTGTGCAGGCTGGCTCAATGAAGAATCAAACTTCATCATTCATACTTCTGGCTCTACCGGAACACCCAAACCAATAAAACTAACTCGGGCCCAAATGCAGGCAAGTGCTCAAATGACTGGACAAGCACTGCAACTGAGCACTGGTGACTCCTCCTTTATTTGTCTCAATACGGCTTATATTGCTGGGGTAATGATGCTAGTACGGGGGTTTGAGTTAGGCTTGCAAATGACTATAGTACCTCCAAGCAGTAACCCTTTACAACATTGGACGACACTTCCTTTGTTTGATTTTACGGCTTTGGTACCCTTACAAATACAGGCGATTTTACAACAAGATGACGGGAAAGCCTGGCTGGATGCAGCAAAAGCTGTGATTGTAGGAGGTGCTCCTGTAAGTTATGCCTTAGAGCAACAAATTAAAGTACTTGCTTCACCAGTGTATGCCACCTATGGAATGACCGAAACAGTTACGCACATTGCACTACGCCGAATTAGTGGGGTAAACAATCAAGACCATTATCAAATATTGCCCAGGGTAGAAATCAGGCAAGATGCTCGGCAATGCCTCGAGATTAAATCTCCTACGACTCTTCACCGATGGATTACAACCAATGACTTGGTAGAATTGACAGCTACTGACCAATTTAGATGGTTAGGTCGGTTTGATCGCGTGATCAATAGTGGAGGAGTAAAAGTACAAGCTGAGAAAGTAGAAAAAGCGTTGGCACAAGTATTACATCAACAACAGGTTGTATGTCGTTTTTTTGTAGCTGGTTTGCCCCATGATCGTTTGGGAGAACAAGTGGTGGCTATTTTGGAACTCTCAAACTTGCAAGATTCTACCCAGGCACAGTTATTAACGGCTTTGAAAGAAACCCTGTCCAACTATGAAGTTCCTAAGGCTATTCATTGCATTGCTCAATTTGCCGAAACACCTACTGCTAAAATAGACCGTTTAAAAACACTTCGTCAAATCTCTACCAGGTAATCCGATAAGTGCATACATCTGCACCGTCTAGTCGGCTGGGTTTGGAGGTATCTATGGCTACATTAATCATAAGAACTCGAGGGGGTTTAAATTTTCGCGCCATAGTAGTAATAATACCTCGGTCGAAATTGCTTGGATAAGGGTTTCGACATTCCATAATGGCTAGTTTATCTTCTTCGTTAAACTTTACCAATTTATAATATCCTATTTCGCCTTGACGATGATTCATATGATAGGCCACATCAATAGAAGCTAATGCTTTCTCGAGCGTATTTATATCTGGGGGAAAGTCAGCATTCTCGGGAATGGCTTTCCCAATGGCAAAGAGGGTATTGGCGCCATATTTTTCTCCAATTTCTTTAAAAGCATTCAACCAGCAAACTTGTTCATACCATTCACCTTCTTGGGGATTTTCTATGCCATGACGTTGCAAAATGCCCAACATATCGTCACGAAACATAGGCAAGGCATTGACAAAAGCCAGTACGGTTTGACCATTTACTTCTACACCATCTTCGAAAGGAACGTATTGTGCCATATTTGTTAATTTGAAGTATGAAGTTGTATCGACTTTTTCTATTAGCTGCAAAACTACCATTTTGCCCCCTGGTTTAATCATTGTTGTTCGCCATAGCCTGGGCTATGCCTGCAAAAAATGACTTTATCAGAAACTCAAAGCAAAGCTTTTCACTATCACCTGAAAAATCGAGACGACTTCTATGTTTGTTAGTATGGATTGGTCTAGTAATTTAATACTTTTAAACTAAATAATCTAACAAGCAGATTCATTGTCATCTTTAGTATTTTATAAATCTATTTGTGACAAAAACTGGATAAATTGATATTTCAAAAAATTTAAATATATGCAACTAATCAAAGTAGCCGCTGCCATACTCAACCAAACACCGCTAGACTGGCAACAAAACACTCAAAATATTCTGAATGCCATTGCCGATGCCCGCCAACAAGGAGTTACCCTTCTCTGTTTGCCCGAATTGTGCATTACGGGCTATGGCTGTGAAGATGCTTTTTATGCACCCAATACTTGTCATCAAGCAATGGATGTATTGGCTGAAGTGTTGCCCCACACCCAAGGAATGATTGTTTCTATTGGTCTACCTTTGTTGGTACAAAATCAATTATTTAACACTGGTTGCTTGATAGTAGATGGTAAAATCGCTGGATTTGTTGCTAAAAAATTTCTCGCAGGTCAGGGTATTCATTACGAACAACGCTGGTTCAAAGCCTGGAAAGGAGGTGAAATCACTACTATTCGTTTGCCCCAATCGCTGGGCGGTGAAGAGGTAAAAGTGGGTGATATTTACTTTGACATTGGAGGCGTAAAAATTGGCTATGAAATATGCGAAGATGCCTGGGTGGCCAATCGCCCGGGTAGAGATTTGTACAAATACGGCATTGATGTTATTCTAAATCCTAGCGCCAGCCATTTTGCTTTTGGCAAGTTAGAAATTCGTAAGCGCTTTGTGCTGGAAGGTTCCAGGGCATTTGGGGTAAGTTATATTTATGCTAATCTGCTGGGGAACGAAGCAGGGCGCGCCATTTACGACGGAGGTGCTATGATTGCTACTAATGGGGAAATGATTGCTACAGGTAAACGATTTTCGTATGACAACTGGGATACCACCGTATCTACCATCGATGTAGAACTCACCCGACTGGCCCAAATCCAAAACCAAGTTCCATTTGAAGAAGCCGATGATTATCGTCATCGGGTACAAGTCGACTTTGCCTATCCCTCCTGTGCCCCTATGCTGCCTCAAAACGAAGGTGAAACCTGGGAACAAAGTAATTTTTTGAAAGAAGAAGAATTTAGCCGAGCAGTAGCCCTGGCTTTATTTGACTATATGCGGAAGAGTTTTTCACGCGGTTTTGTAATCTCTTTAAGCGGAGGGGCTGATTCTTCGGCAGTATCGGCTTTGTGTTATTTATTGATTGAGTTAGGTATAGAAAGCGTAGGAATCAATCGTTTTTTTGAGAAACTGGGCTACATCAATGCCTTGCAGGCAATGGACAGGCAAGCGGCTAATATAAAAGAGCAAGTTGCTCAAGCACTTATTACTTGTGCTTATCAAGGTACCCGAAATAGTGGCGATGTAACCTTGAATGCAGCCCAAAAACTAGCAGAAGGCATTGGGGCTGAATTTCATATATTGAATGTAGAACCTTTGCGTGAAAACTATGTATCGCTCATTGGTGAAGCCATTGGACGCCCCTTAAACTGGGAGCAAGACGATATTACTTTACAAAACATTCAGGCACGCTTACGAGCACCTAGTATTTGGATGTTTGCCAACTTGAAAGGAGCTTTGTTGCTGTCTACCAGTAATCGCTCTGAGGCTGCGGTAGGCTACGCTACTATGGATGGGGATACTTCGGGAGGAGTAAGCCCTATTGCGGGTATAGACAAAGCTTTTTTAAGGCAATGGCTTAGCTGGTTGGAAACGGAGGGCTTGCATACTGACGCAGCCAACTTCACCTTACCTTCGCTGCATTTTGTAAACAATCAACAACCTACGGCGGAACTTCGCCCACAGGACTCTAACCAAACCGATGAAGGTGATTTGATGCCATATGATTTATTGGATGAGGTAGAAGAACTGGCGATTCGCGATAAGCGTACTCCGCTTGAATGTTTACAAATGCTTCAGCCTCGTTATCCTCAATATGGTTTAGAGCAATTGAAAACCTGGACTGACAAGTTCTTTAAACTTTGGTGCCGTAATCAATGGAAACGAGAAAGATATGCGCCTTCATTCCATTTAGATGATAAAAACCTTGACCCAAAAACCTGGTGTCGCTTTCCGATACTTTCGGGAGGTTTTAAAAAAGAACTGGCAGAAATGTGGGCTTATGAATAGGTTCTCACAAATGCGGTGGATCAAAAATATCGGGGTTGTCTGGTGGCTATTGTGTACACAATGGGTGCTTGGACAACCCTTACCCCAACAAGCCATTCATTTTCAATATGACAATGACTTGTTTACCCAAACTGACCAATATTATACCCAAGGTATTCGCCTGCAATATACTACCAACCAGCTCAAACGTTTTTTCCTTAATCGAGTACTTTTAGGGCTGCCTAATCATTCCCAAATCACAAGTCGGCGAAGCATTAAGCTACAGCACGCAGTATTTACTCCTACCGATTTAGGAGTGGCCCAACCTTTACGCAATGATCGTCCTTATGCGGGGTATCTCACGTTGACCTATTCCCAACAACAAATCGATACTGAACACCAACAAGTACTGATGAGTGGCATTCAAGTAGGAACAATTGGCCGCCCAGCGTTTGCAGAGGGTATGCAAAAAACAATTCACGATATAGTCAATGGCGAACAGCCTCAAGGTTGGGATAATCAAATTGCATCTGAGCAGCTTTTGGGTTATCAGATATATTATCAAAAAGCAATTTTAGGGAAGATCAACCATTCTCACCTGCATTTATTGGGGCAAATAAATACAGGTAATCTGCTTACCAATGCCTTGCTGGGCGTAGGGTTTCTACTAAAGAACAAACCCTCTGCTCGCCTAAAATGGCAATTGATAGGTAGCAGTCAATTACAATGGGTAGCTTACAATGCTACTTTACAAGGTGGACTGCTCAATCGTAGCAGTCCTCACACTTTTGCCAGCCAACAAATCAAACGAGGAATTGCCCATCACCGATTAGGTAGCACTTTGGGTATTGGCCAATGCTATATAGGCTATACCTTTCATTTGATTAGCCCTGAGTTTGCTAGTGGAGAGATGCATCGTTGGGGAAGCTTACAGATGAGTGTTGAGTTTTAGTATCTTATCCAGGATAAATTCAGCTCGAATTTCAAGTATTTTGAAACTCAAAGCTACCTTAATATATCATTAAATACAATCCAAGCTGTCTCGATGATTTTAGCTTTATTGCCTCTGGCAGCTTACTTTTTTGAGGCCAAAAAGCTAAGGAAGAGCCTGGACAACATATGCAACCGCACAGAGCCAATGCCCCCTCCTTCCAGGCTGCCCACCTCCCCGCAAGCAAAGCATCGAACAGTACTGTACCTAAAAGTATTAAAATTGATTATTACTAGTATTTAACTATGTAACAATTCCTGAAACTTGTCTATGTAAAGACTCACGTGGTAAGCATCCATTAACCCATGGTGTACAAAAATAGCCACAGGCATTGTTATTTGTTCCTTGCTTTTGTCTAGTTTACCAAACGAAATTTTGGGGTTACTATCTACCCAATCAAAATTTCGGGCGTGGGTCAATCCCTTAAAGTTGATCCAGGGAATGGCCGAATAATGAATGGTATCCAGCCGCGAAGTGTTTTCGGTGATTCCTAGCCCAGTAGAGTTTTGGGCTCTTTCTTTTTCCTCATCAGCAGCTGTTACGAATTCTTCAAATGATTGGGTGTAAGGCAGGAATGAAAACATAAAGGTTTTATCTTCCCTGAGCAAAGTAGTAGTGGTATGGACTTGATCAAATACCACTACGTTGTCTTCTTTAATGCGGTATTTAAATTCTGGCACTTCATTTACTGCCTGAGTAGATAAAAAATGGTAGTACAGAAAGAATGAGTCATTGTTGGCTTTGCATTGTTGATATGCCTTTGTTACATCCACTTCTACCGTGATACCAAAAAACGGCTCATTACACTGACTAAAAAACTCAAAATGTTCTTTTCTATTCCAGTTTTCTTTGTCTAAAATCTTCATAATTTCTATACAATATATTTCAGCACTTCTGCAATATTTTCCAATTGCCTGAATTTGGGGTTTTCTATTTTAATATCAATTTTTTCGTATTCCCAGGTGGTGTGATAAGGAATGTGAAAACCATACCCTCCTATATTCAATACTGGTACTACATCGGATTTTAAAGAATTTCCAATCATCAAAAAATTTTCTGGTGCTATGTCCAGATGTTTAATGATTCGCTCATATTCAGCTTCATTTTTTTCGGACACAATTTCTACGTGGTGGAAATAATGCTCTAGCCCAGAACGCTTCAATTTTCTTTCCTGCTCCAGTAAATCTCCTTTGGTAGCCATAATCAGTTTATATTTGCCATGTAGCTGATCCAGCACTTCAGGAATACCCGTGAGAATTTCCACGGGTGCGTTTAGTTGTTCTTTACCCAGAGCAATAATCTTCTCAATCAATTCCACTCCTATGGCCTTTCCTGATATACTAATGGCTGTTTCTATCATCGAGAGCATAAACGACTTGGTACCATAACCATAGTGCTTTAGGTTTTGTATTTCTGTTTTCAGCAATTCTTGTGAGATCGTGTGATGGGGCAGAAAATCTTCCAACATATCACAAAAGCGACGCTCTGTTTGCTGAAACAAAGGTTCGTTTATCCATAAAGTATCGTCTGCATCAAAGGCTACGACTTTTAGCTTTTTCATAAATTTTCCTTAATTGTGTATACTATTGCAAATTTAGAATTGCCCAAATTCAAAGTACTTAACAATTGTAAAGCATCGTCAAAAAAGTTTTCTTATCACTCTTGCAAAATCTACTGAATACCTTCGTTAAATACTACCCATTATCTGAGGAAGCAAGGCAACTACTCATTCCTACGCTGGAGGCACTACCCCTGAAAAAAGGAGATGTAGTGATTCCTGAATTGTATGAATCACCCTATGTCTTTTTTATAGAACAAGGGGCTATAAAAACCTACAATATTGATGAAAAAGGTAATAAAGAAGTAGTATGGTTTGGCTTTGAGGGAGATTTGTGTTTCTCGTTAAGTGCTTACTTTGATATTTCCCCAACGCTCGAAACTTGTGAAATGATGGAAGATGGCCTACTCTACCGGGGAAGCGTGCAATTTTTCAGGCAATTGCACAAAGAAAACTTGGAATGGGCCAACTGGGCACGTTGCTTTGCGGAAGTACATTTGGTGCAACTATTTCAAGAAATAGACGAACATCGTCCCTTAAACGCCAAGGAGCGCTATCTGAGCCTCATCAAAAGCAATCCAAACATTCAACAACGAGCACCTCTCAAAGACATTGCTTCTTACTTGGGGGTGAGTCCAGTGACAATTAGTCGCTTTAGAAAAGAAATGAAGTAAGTCGCAGGTAATAATTTAAATCAAGATAAGTCACAAAAAAAACTCTAAGCAAGCTATAATTTCTTACTCAGAGTTTTTTTTAAGATACCAAGTATTGTTTATGGACAATTAGCACCCCAAGGCACACAAATACCAGGCTCACAGAAAAACATACGTGGTCTTGGGCAAGATCCCCATCCACCTTTTACATTTTGCTGCTCTTTTTTATCAAGCTTTTTTACGTTTTGTAGTTTTTTAAATTTTTGCATAAGTGTATAATTGGATTGATGAAAAAATTTGCAAACTCGCTTTTAAACCAGCGTTTTTGCAAAGAAGTCGTAAGACTTCAAAACTTTATTTTTGTGAATATAGTAAACTTAACAATATTCTAAGGCAAAAACTGATAAATAACCTTAATTATTATGGTGAACAACTTATTTTCATTGGTAAACAAACTTTACCTATAAAATTATCTTGGTCTCGGTAGCAAAACAAAAAACTGGTACCTCTTTGCAGAAGCACCAGTAGTTTTAAAAGGTCTATTGCTCAAATATTAAGTCATACTTATCTTCCAATTTTGAAAGAAGCATCAGGAGTACCCGAAAAACAACGAGGAATGATCGGGTAATCAGTCGTAATTACGTAGTAATAAGTACCACCTGGGAACTCTGGAGTTACTCCAAAACGACCATTACATTCATCCAAATCCCCTTTGCCTGCTACATACTCAAAATCAGCTTCATACTTTCCATTATAAGCCCCACAAGGCGCACTAATGCCATCTCCGGGTCTTTCGCCTGATTTTACCTGATAGCTCGACGTCATTTCTTTCACCGCACTGCCCGCATTGCTGGCATCGGTATAAGCATATTTGTAATAAATTGGGAAACCATCTGCTGCCCAACCTACTTGTACCATTTTGGTACCATCTACCCCCAATGCATCGGCATAAGTCTTAAAATCACCGTGGTAATGATAACCTCCATCGGGTTGTAAGTGGGCCTGATTACAGTCCAAAGTAGTGGTAGTGGTGTTAGTAGTAGCCTCCAATACCCATTCATAGTTCATTTCTCCAGTAGAGGTATTTTCATACGGAAAGTTAGCTCCTGGGTCCATTTTTACGCCATTCAATGCTACTCCTACCACATATTCAAGTCGAGTAGAACTAATTACTGGAGTAATCTGACTAGCTTTCGCTGGTACCGATGTCATAGTCCAGGTAGATTGTACTGCCATAATCTTATCAGGTGGCGAACCATAAGTATGATTGGGCACATTGTTGGTCACAATTGTTCGCACATTGTTGGCTACTGTTTCAGAATAAGAAGCAGTCAAACCAGCTTGTTGAGCCGTAAAACGACATTCGCTCAATGAGGTTGTGATCGTATTGTCTACAGTACAACCAGAGTTATCTGACACCACACAATTAAAATTATCGCTTACGGTTCCACCATTTCCATCATCAGCCTTTATCGTAATCACGCTATTGCCATCAGCTACTTCGGTAATAGTCAAAGTAGTGTTATTCACACTGATAGTCACTGTGGCCGTATTGCTACTGGTCGCAGTTAGAGTCAACGCATGTTGATCAGCATCGGCAAATACATTCGCAAGATCTACAGTTTGGGTGCCAAACCCTTTGTTTAGGCTTAAGTCAGGGAGGGCGTTGGCAACAGTGGGGGCGTTGTTTTCCTGGGGAGTTAGATTATCTTCGTTTTGTTTGCACGCAGAAAAGCAGGCGACGGTTATCATAAAACCGACCATCCTCAATAATTTGGTCTTAATTATCATTAGTTTTTATAATAAGTGAAAAAAAGTTTCTCTGGTGAGGGATCGTTATTACTCACCAGTTCAGTCAAAGAAGAGCACTTTCGTAAAATTGTACTCGTCTGACTTTAGTTTTTTTCACTAAAAACTTACAACTCAATTAAGCTTATTATTTCACTTTAAAAGTAGTAGCTATTTGCCCTATGATTTTGTCATATTTTGCTTTTTGGCTTGCAGGATATATTATCTCAAAATGGATATCATCGTAGGGTTGTCAATAACCTATTGTGGTGTAAATGCCTGAACAGGACTGTTAAGGCGGGATTTGCCAGCTCATTTTCAGGCACACCTTGCAAAGTGTTACCTGTAGTATTTTATGGGTCTACACAAACAAGTTGAGAACAGAAAAAAATCAACTAATATATTGGATTTAACCTGCTCAGAAATTGCTTCATTTTGTGTTTCAACAATTGTTTTTACTACTTTATTGCCTAACTTTCCAGCTTCAAAAAATCAACCATATTGACCTAAATATAATCGCAATCATTCCCTATAACTTATGTACACTATTCGAGAAATCATTGAAATTACTCAGGCTACTCCTATTCAACTGAAGCAATCCAACCAAGAAATTCATCATTTATTATTAGATAGCCGCAAGCTATATCATCCCACTCAAGCTTTGTTTTTTGCTATTGATGGAGAGCATCACAATGGCCACGATTTTGTGCAGGACTTGTACCAAAAAGGAGTACGTAGTTTTGTTATTGCACAAGCGGATTTTCCAATTGATTTATTTCCTCAAGGTAATTTTTTATTGGTAAAAAACGTCATTAAAACCCTACAAATCATTGCGGCTCGTCATCGTCAACAATTCGCCTTTCCAGTAATAGGTATTACTGGAAGCAATGGTAAGACAATGGTTAAAGAATGGTTGGCTAAGTTGCTGGTCAAACATTACCGTATTGTCAAGAGTCCCAAAAGCTATAACTCTCAAATTGGGGTGCCTTTATCGGTATGGCAAATGCACTCAAGGCATAATTTAGCCATTTTTGAAGCAGGTATTTCCCAACATGGTGAAATGGCTGCCCTACAGCAAGTCATAAAACCTACCTTAGGAATATTTACCAATCTGGGTACCGCCCATGATGAAGGCTTTGCCAATCGGGAAGAAAAAATTCGAGAAAAGTGGCAGTTATTCCAGGGCTGTCAGCAAATTATTGGTTGTTATGAGCATTTAGTCAGTTATCCTGATTTATTTCACGATCGTCGTTTGCTCACCTGGGGGCAAGATGCAAGTGCTGATGTACAAATCTTAGCTAAACAAACCCTGGATAATCAACAAGTTACCCGAGTAGAATATGTATTTCAACAACAAAAATATACAATCGATATTCCCTTTGTCGATGAGGCTTCTTTGGAGAATGTCATGCATTGCCTGTTAGCCCTGCTATACTTACAAATCCCATTGCAAGACATACAAGAACGCATTAGTCGCTTGCGTCCCATATCTATGCGGATGGAACTCAAGCGAGGAGTACGTAATACTTACCTTATTGATGATTCTTATAATAATGATTTGGCGGGGTTAAAAATAGCTTTGGATTTTATGAGCACTCAAGATGCCCAACTTCAAAAAGTGGTCATTCTTTCAGATATGCTCCAGTCAGGAATGTCGTCAGATTTGTTGTACCGCTCCATTGCCGACTTACTCAAGAGTAAACAGATTGATCAATTGATAGCAGTGGGCAGTGAATTTCTCAAACACCAATCTTATTTTGAGCAACTAGCCACCACTTTTGTAGAAACTACAGCGCAACTTTTGCCCCATCCTCGTTTAGCCGCTCTGTCTAAGGCAGTTATTTTGATTAAAGGAGCACGCCGTTTTCGTTTCGAGCAATTGGTATTACAGCTCCAGCAAAAAGTTCATGGCACTGTACTGGAAATAGACCTGGATGCCTTGGTACACAATCTCAATTATTACCGTAACCGTTTGCAAGCCGATACCAAGCTAATGGTTATGGTCAAGGCTTTTGCTTATGGTAGTGGTAGTGCTGAGGTGGCGCATCTCTTGCAATTTCATCGGGTAGATTATCTGGCGGTAGCTTATGCTGATGAAGGCGTGTTTTTGAGGGAACATGGCATTACTCTGCCTATCATGGTAATGAACCCTGGAGAAGATACCTTTGACAAACTGCTTCAGTATGATCTGGAACCCGAATTATATAGTTTTCGAATATTAGAAGCCTTTATTCATTTTTTGATTGATCGTGGTCAGTCCAGTCGTATCCACCTCAAAATAGATACAGGGATGCGTCGTTTAGGGTTTACCCCAGAAGAGATTCCTGAATTATTGGCGTTCCTTTCTCAGCAGACTAAAACCAATGTAACTCCTTTGCAATTGGTAGAAATTGCTTCAGTATTTAGTCATTTGGCAGGGGCTGATGATGCGATCCATTCTAACTATTCTCAGGAACAAATCGCTCTTTTCAAACAAGTAACCTTGCAGATTGAGACAGCCATTGGCTACAAGGTGATCAAACATATTTTAAACTCACCTGGAATTGTACGTTTCCCGGAAGCTCACCTCGATATGGTAAGGTTAGGCATTGGGTTGTATGGCATAGAAGCCAATCAGCTAGAACAAGATCAATTACGGGTGATTAGCCGTCTTAAAACTACTATTTCGCAAATTAAGCATCTAAAATCGGGACAAACCGTAGGATATGGTAGAAAAGGGGTGGCAAAACGCCCAACCAAAACTGCTACTATTGCCATTGGATACGCTGATGGATTTAGTCGGGCTTTTAGCAATGGGGTGGGTAAGGTTTTAGTCAATGGGGTGAAGGTGCCCGTAATTGGGAATGTGTGCATGGATATGAGCATGATTGATGTAACCGAAGTAGAGGTCAATGAGGGTGATGAAGTGATTATTTTCAATAATGAGCTTTCTATCATAGAATTGGCCCAGAGCATCCAAACCATTCCCTATGAAATATTAACCAATATAAGTGAGCGGGTAAAAAGAGTTTTTTACCTCGAATAGTCTACATTTAAAGTTTTTAACCAAAGATAATTATTTACGAACCGATAGAATTCAGAACTAGTAGTAAAAGCACATCAGGAAAGTTTTCTTTTTTTGCATCTCAGTTCTTTTTTTTTTTATTGTAAAAAACTAACTTAGAATCTCGAGAATGGCCTTTAAAACTTACATGTTGAAAATAAAAGCAAGCAGTACATCTCAAAATCAATCAATGAGGCTTTTTTACGTTTCTGATTATAAAAGCGCCAATTAAAATGAAAGATATAGCTATAAAGGGTAATAAAGGTGTATATTTTATACCTACCGTAAACTTCAACTCAGATACCGGCGTATGTGAAATTATTGGGGAGTCGTATCATCAGGATGCAAAAAAGTTTTATCGTCCATTGGTATTATGGTTAGAAGAATATACCAAAACCAAACGTCCAATCAAGTTTAATTTTAAACTTACCTACTTTAATACCAATTCATCCAAAGCATTTTTGAGTATATTAAAATTATTGAAAAAATACGAAAACGAAGGCGGAGAAGTAGAAGCAAACTGGTATTATCCGGAAGAAGATGATGATATACTGGAAGAAGCCGAAGATTTTATTCAAGAAACCAAACTGGACATTAACCTAATTAGTTATTAATCCTTGGGCAATCGCTAAATTTCCAGCCTAAACCCCCATACCAACACATCATCTATCAAATTGGTAGCACGGCCTTCTTTGGGTTCTTCGTGAGCGATCCAGTTTTCTAATTGATTCTCGAGTATTTGTAATTGTTTTTGGGTAGAATATTGGTGAATTTCTTGCAATAATTGGCGGAACCGATTACCTTTGAGCTTTTTATGCTTGTTCCCTCCTAGTTGATTCTGATAACCGTCGGTGAATAGATACACTTGGGTAGGAACGCTTATATCAATGGTATGTCCCTGAAACAACGGTTCGGTTGTATCATCACGTTTTACCCCTCCTATTTTATTGGAATCCCCTTTAACAAAAAACAACTCATTGTTCTGGAAATACACCATATGTTGACGAGCTCCAGCAAATTTGAGCACTTTTTCTTTTACGTCTATCATACATAAGGATATGTCCATACCATCACGTCTGGTATTTTGGCTTTGGTTCAGCTTGGCCCATACCCCTTTGTCCATCTCTGCAAGAATTTGCTCAGGTTCGTGCATTTCCAGATCATGTACTGCGTGGTTCAATAGGGAATCACCAATCATACTCATAAAGGCCCCAGGCACTCCGTGGCCAGTACAATCTACCACTGCCAGAATAAGTTTATGGTAATAATCTGACAACTGCTTTTTGGCAAACCAATAAAAATCCCCTGAAACAATATTACAAGGTTGAAAAAGTATAAAAGATTCTGGTAGGGAAGACTTGATCTCTTTCTCGGCTGGTAGCATCGAATCTTGGATACGTTTGGCGTAATTGATACTATCAGTGATTTCTTCGTTTGCCTGGGCAATACTGGTTTTTTGCTCGGTTAGCACCTCTTTTTGGAGTTGCAACTCCTCCATTTTAAGCTCTAAGAGGGCATTTTGGGAGTCTATTTTTTTAAGTGATTCTTGCTGTTGTAATACAGATTTTACTCTGGCTTCCAACTCTAAAGCATTGATTGGTCTGGCAATAAAATCATCTGCACCCATTTTCCATAAATACGCCAGGTGATCATCTGAATGATCTTCAGTGACTACAATTACGCCTACTCTTTTATAAGCAGCACTGCTTTTAATCTGTTGTAATACTTGTTGTTCGTTTTGGTGAGTAGTGCCTGCATTTAACAATATGAGGTCATATAATGCTTCGGTGTTGTTGGCCTCAAAGGCAGCATCTTGCTGAATATCTGCCGATAACCCCATTTGAGCGATGATTTTTTCTATTTGTATACTACTACTACTTGCCTCTTGACTTATAATTAAAACTTTACTCATTGGTATTGAGTCCTGATTTGTCTATATATAAACCTGCGCAGATTTTGTGCTAGAAAAACAATTTGCCTATATTTTTTAAGCATTTATCTTAAACCCCATCACCAATATGTCATCGGTTTGAGGTTCTGGTTTTTCATTGTTACTGCTTCGCCACTGGGTCAAGGTATCTTCTAATAATTCTTTTTGCTTTTGCATAGGTTCGTTGTGCACCTCTAATAAGCGACGGCGAAAGCGTTTGGTCATAAACTTTCTCCCTCGGGTGCCACCAAATTGATCCTGAAAACCATCCGAAAACATATAAAAATGCTTGGGTTTGGAACCGAGTTGAATTGTTTGGGTAGTAAATATGGGGTCCGAATCGCTCAACACACTGGTACCTATGGGTTTCTTATCGCCTTTAATTTCTGTCAGATTACCATCTTCAATTATAATGAGAGAGTTTTTAGCACCTGCAAAGTGTAATAAATGCTGCTCCCAATCAATTGTACATAAGGCCAACTCCATGCCATCACGATTGTCATTTTCTTCTTGCTTGAGTGCTTTGGCTACTCCTGCATGCAATTGTTGTAAAATTTCATCGGGTTGGGTCACTCCTTTTACTTCCACAATATCATTTAGCAGATCATTGCCAATCATAGACATCAAAGCTCCTGGAACCCCATGTCCTGTACAATCTGCCACTGTCAACACTGACTTTCCCTGACTTGTGTCATCTTTGATATGGGCAAACCAATAAAAGTCTCCACTTACAATATCTCTGGGTTGGAACAGCACAAAGGATTCGGGCAAATAATGTTTGATGAGCCGCAAGGACGGTAAAATAGCATTCTGAATGCGCCGCGCATAAGCTATGCTGGCAGTAATGTTGCGATTTGCAGTTTCGGCCTCTAATGTTTTGACTTCTAACAAATCTCGCTGAGTAGCTATTTCTTCATTACTCTGTGATAACTCTACGTTTTTTTCTTCTATTTCCAGCTTTTGTTGGTTAATCTGTCGATGATAATGAATCATTATAAAGGAAATAGGAAATGCAATCACCACAGGAATGCTTACTGATAATATGAGTCCAAGCCTAAAATCTTTGACTGTAAATAGCGAGGCCACAATCAAGTAAATAAGTGTGGAAGCCAATACAGATAAAAAAGTAACAATCCACGGATTGTACATTTTGGCTACATATGAACTCATTCTAACAGGGTTAATTTGATGATTTGTACTTAGAAAGCGAAATAGCTTCTTACTTTTATCCAAAGATAATCAAAAACCTTAAGGAATTGTTTGATTCATTAGGCCTACGCCACTTCATCAATATCAATTTGAAACCCTATCACCAATATATCGTCGGTTTGGGGCTCGGGTTTTTCATTTTGACTATTTTTCCACTGGGTCAGTTTATCCTCAAGCAATTGTTTTTGAGCCTGCATAGGCTGGACAGCAATTTCCAGTAAATACTTGCGAAAACGATTGGCCATAAACTTCTTATTCATTGGGCCTCCAAACTGATCCTGAAAACCATCTGAAAACATATAAAAGCGCTTGGGTTGAGCATCCAGGGATATAGTATGCGTGGTAAACACCTCTGAATCTGCAAATAGTTGGGTGCCAATGGGCCTCTTATCTCCCTTTATTTCAGTGAGTTGGCCATTTCCAATTATAACTAATGAGTTTTTGGCTCCGGCAAAATGTAATCGTTTATTCTCTAAATCAATGCTACACAAAGCCATTTCCATCCCATCACGGTTATCATTTTCTCTTTGCTTGAGAGCTTTAGTTACGCCCAGATGTAATTGTTGCAAAATTTCTCCTGGTTCAGTCACTCCTCTTACTTCTACAATTTCATTCAACAACTCATTTCCCATCATGGACATCAACGCTCCTGGTACCCCATGCCCCGTACAATCTACTGCTGCTAGCAGTAGTTGCTTTGTGTCCCCCTTATCGTTATTAAAGGCAGTAAACCAATAAAAATCACCACTCACAATGTCTCGCGGCTTATATAACACAAAAGATTCAGGCAGATGTTGCTGAATTAGGCTTTTGGATGGCAACATCGCTTCCTGAATTTGCTGGGCATATAAAATGCTTTCGGTCAAGTCTTGATTGATGTTGATGATTTCTCGGTTTTTACCCTCTAGTAAGTCTCGCTGCGTGGCTATTTCTTCATTGACTTGGGTTAGTTCGGTATTTTTCTCTTCAATCTCATCTTTTTGCTGCTGAATTTGTCGTTGAAAACCAATCAATACAAATGAAATAGGAAAAGAAACCACCGCGGGAATAGCACTGGCAAGCCCTAGAACCAGGTAATAGTCTTTGTAAGTATAAAATAATGTAGTAATCAGGAAGATAGAAATAGAAGAAATCATGGATAGACTCATTACTACCCAGGGATTGTTCAATTTCTTCACTAGAGAGGCCATAAATTACCTTACGGTTTTTAGTTTTTAACGAATTAAAGCTAAGAAAAGGAGAGTTAATTACGAAGTAAGCAATTAGTTTAAATTTTTGAGGAGTTTACTTTAAAGCCCATGACCAATATATCATCTATCTGTGACTCTACTTTGGCATCTGGACCCGATTGGGCCATCCATTGAGTAATGGCTTCGTCCAAAATCTGTTTTTGCTCTTCCATTGGCTTTTTATGTATTTCCAATAGCAGCTTCTTAAGGTGCCCTTTCATAAATTTTTTACCTGCTGGCCCTCCAAATTGATCCTGGTAGCCATCCGAAAACATATAAAAAGAAGTTGGTTTTTCTTCCAGAAGTATTTTATGTCCTGTAAACAGGCGCTCTCCTTCTTCTTTGCCCCACTCACCACCAATCGGCATTTTGTCTCCTTTGATTTCGCGCAACTCACCATTTTGAATAACAATTAATGGATTTTTTGCCCCAGCAAATTGTACTACTTGTTTTTCCACATCTATCACACATAAGGCCATGTCCATGCCATCCCGATTGTTGGTTTCATCTTGCTTGAGTGCCTTTTTTACTCCACGATGCAATTGCCGCAAAATGTACTCTGGCCGATCGGTTCCTCGCATTTCTACAATTTCATTCAATAAATTACTACCTGTCATCGACATCAATGCCCCTGGTACTCCATGACCAGTACAATCTACTGCCGCTAATATTAGTTTGGAGCTATGGGTATCCATCTGCAGACTCTGTGACATTTTGGTAGCATATGCTTCTTCCAGTTGTTCTCTTTTTTCGGTTGATTTTATCTTGGCAAACCAATAAAAATCGCCACTCACAATGTCTCGAGGTTTAAATAACACAAACGACTCGGGCAAATAAGCTTGAATACGACTCACACTGGGCAACATGGCTTCTTGAATACGTTGTGCATAAGTAATGCTTGCAGTGAGGTCATGATTGATGTTTTCAATCTCCACATTCTTTACTTCCAGCAAGTCACGTTGCGCCGCTATTTCTTCATTTACTTGAAAAAGCTCCACATTTTTTTCCTCAATTTCATCTTTTTGCTTTGATAGTTTACGTCTTGATCTTAAAACACTGAACAAACCAAATAGAATCAAGATAAACACCAGTGCACCTAAGGCAAATACCCCCAAAGCATACATTCCTATCTGTTTTTGCCGATCCAATTCTTCCTTTTGCCGCTGTATATCCAGCGCCTTAATCTTTTTGTCTTTTTCTAACAGCTGTATTTGTTTGCGCTTTTCTTCTTCGGCCAGTGCCTTCAATCTTAATTGCTGCTCTTTTTGCTTTTTATCAACCTGCAACTGGTATATTTCTTTATCCTTTTGGGCAGCATTGGCTTTCTGTACTGCCAACTGAAGGCTTTGTAAGGCTTGCTGTTTCGCCAGTGCTTCTTGCTTGAGTTTAGCATCCTGGATATCTTTTTCCTTAGCCAGTAGCTCTAATTGTTTCTGTTTGGCCTTGAGCTCCAAATCTCGGTTTCTTAGTAATAACTCCCGGTTTTCCTGATCTGCCAATAATAGATTGATTTGCTTCTCATTTCGCTCCAACATAGATTCTTGATTGGCCAACTGTTGCTGTCGCTTTATCACCTCAAACTGTAATGTTTCCTTAATTTTTAGATGTTTCTTATAACTATCAAGCGCTTCTTTGAAATCATCCTGGGCCTGATAAATAAAAGATGCGGTTTCGTATGCCCGCTGAAGCGTATTCTGATCGTTAATTTTTTGAGCTGTGGCAATGGCAAGCTTGTTATATTGCTCGGCGTTGTAATAATCTTTTTGGTTAAAGTACACTACCGAAAGCAAATCGTACAATTGAGCTTGTTCTGAGATTTTGTTAGCAGCTTCTGCAATTTTGATCGTTTGAAGCAACAACGCAATAGATTCGTCATATCTTCCCTGGTTTTGATAGATCACCGCAATATTTACTCGAGTAGGTATTTCTTTTTCTGTTGCTTGTCCTGTGGCCCGTTGTGCATTAAGAGATGCTTTAAAGTTGCGGAGTGCTTCTGGATAGTTTTTTAGGTATTTGTAGGCAAATCCGATATTATTGAGACTTATTATTTCGGCCTTTTTGTTACCACTCTCTTGCATTAAAGCTAAAATCTTCTGATTATACTCTAATACTTTATTGTATTCTTCAAGGCTTTGGTGGCATTCTACCATTTTACGATAAGGGACTACCGTAGCGGCTTTTTGTTTGTTTTGCTGATAGATTTGGGCTTGTTGATCGTAGTATGTGAGTGCTTCTCTGTATTTACCCGATTGTTGATAGGCCAAACCAATATGGGCTAAAACATCTGCTTTTCCAGTAGGATCGTTTTGCAAAGTTTTTATAGAGTCAGCTTTCTTAAAATACTCTAAAGATTTTTGATATAATTGAACGGATTGATATAACTCTCCTACTTCCACCTGGACTTTAGCCAATAACTTAGTATCTTTTTGCTGCTGCAGACTACGTAAGACCTGCCAATAGTGCCTTAAAGATTTCTCTAGCACTCCTTTTTTGGCATAGTCGCGAGCCAATACTAGTAGACTATCTGAATTTGTGGTGCCGGTTTGTGCCTGTACACTAAAAACACAGCTAGTAAAAATCAGCCCAAAAAAGATATGTATCCACTTAAAACTCATCAAAATATTCCGCTCTAATAATTACTTGATAGAATAGTCAAATTATATGCCTATTCTATCAAACCTTACTGATATTATGGGCTAATTGTCCCGAGGCGAATCATAAATTAGACATTTATACTTGTTGAATTATTTCCGTCCAAATAACTTTATTTACTAGACAAAAAAAAGGGGGAGATTGTTTACCTTCTTAGGCTTCTTTTTGGAGTTCTTTTGAGTGACTTCTTTTTTAGAATTGAGATAAAAAAAACACTCTACCCTCAAAGAAGGTAGAGTGTCCGTAACGTTTTTTTCACTCTTTTCGGAATTGTTACCCACACTGGGGTAGTCTTAAATATTTTGAAAAAGGGCCACAATAAACGTGGTTATTTGCTATCATTAGACTATTTATTCTAAGCTTTTTTGCGTCCCTTTTGGTTTTAGTCTTGCTCTGCTTTTACAAAATTTCCATTGGCATCAAAGTACACCTCAGTGCCATCACTCAATTCTACTTCGTACCCAATCACGGTTCCAGCAGTGTTGGTAATTTTGTAAGCTTTGGTAATTGTTTTACCCGCATAATTGGTAGAGATATAAGTTTGTACTGCCTGAGGCAATTCACTAGCCGCAATGGCGGTTTCGGTACCTTCTATATCTTTTTCTTCTTTTACAAAGTTGCCAGTGGCATCAAAGTACACCTCAGTACCGTCGTTAAGCTCTACCTCATATCCAGTAACAATACCAGTACTATCTGTTATTTTGTAAGCCTTGGTAATTGTTTTGCCTGCATAATTGGTAGAGATATAAGTTTGTGTCGCCTGAGGTAAATCAGTCGCATTAATAGCTACTTCATTTTTATTATCATTTTTATCATCATCAGTCTCTTTTTTGATAAATTGACCGTTGGCATCAAAAATAAGCTCTACTCCTCCACTCAATTCTACTTCGTACTGAATCGTACCATTACAATTTTCTTTATAAGCTTTTTGGATGGTTTGTCCAGCATAATTAGTTGCTACATAATCTCTTATTGCCTGAGGCAAAGCCGATACAGCAATAGAGTCTTCTACACAATTATTGTCATCACTGTCGTTGTCATCATCATCGTCGTCATCGTCATCGTCATTATCGTCAGTTTCGCCATTCAAAAAGTTATTGGCTGCATCAAAAGAAAGTACTTGATTTCCGCTCAAACGCACCAAAGTGAGGTTTACATTGGTGGAGTTAGGTAAACTAACTGCCCGGGAAACTGTATTTCCTGCAAAATTATTATTGACATAATCCTTAATTGCTTGTGCTAAATTGGTCAAGGTCACTTCGGTTCCCTTATTACCTGCTTCGTTGTAAGAAGCCATACTTTGACTACTCATCGTTACAGTGTACATCACTGTACCATCCGACCCAGTTTCTTTCAAAGTTTCAGTAATCGTTTGCCCCGCAAAATCCTTGTTGATGGCATTCAATACTGCAGCTGGTAAAGCAGTGCTGGCAATGGTCTCTACACTTCCGGAAGAAATTACTGCGTTCTGATTTGGGTCAACGTTTTCAGGTGTATTACAAGCTGTAAACGCGATCATTACCCACAAAAAGATATTCCCCAAAAATGTTCGTTTCATAGTTTTTTAAAATTTAATGATGTTAAAGATTTTACTTTGAATTATCATTAAAACTTATGTTGATGTGTATGCATCGTTGCTTGATCATTTTTTGATCTTATTTGGAGGCAGCACGCAGGAATAAAAAAAATGGTTGCCTGCGGATTTCAAAAAAAATTAAAATCCACAAACAACCATTAATTAACTTACTGTTTATCAACAGCTTAAAGCATTAAAAAAATCAAAAAAAATTATCCTTCTTCTTGTTGGATATCATCTGATGAATCAGGCATTACTGAATTTTGAGGAGCTTGTGCTGCCTGATTTGTAGTGTCTCGTGAAGAACTTACCTGTTGCTGATTGGCGGCTTGCTGCTGTACATCATTTTCTCTAGACTGAGTGCTCATAATATATTATGGTTTAAAAGTGAATACTAAAAGGCCAAATCACTTTTTCCTATTTATTACAAAACCACCTTTTTGTTCTTTAGTATTAAGAGGAGAGGTGATTTCTTATTTAGTAACGTTTTCAAAATAAGTGTCCGATTTGGTCATATACATGAGTTGTTGATCAAGGCATTTTTTGCAGCAATAGCAGCGCTATTGCGAAAACCGAAGCTGCAGCTTGCTGCGCTGAGCTCTGCTTTAGCTAAAAATAACGAAGTACGGCAATTCAGATAGTAGAGAAAACTAGACAGTTATTGCGAATATGTTACTTAAGTTCACGTAGTCTCCCCCCGAAAGTTGAAAGATGTAATATTGCTTGCAGAAAAAAATCATATTTTTTTTTATATAGTAGGCAACCATTTTTCAAAAGTTGGCGTGCTGTCACAAAATCAACGTAATTTCACAGAAAATTGAGCCAATTAAAATCACTTATTCGGGGTTGTCGAAAAGGGAAAAGAGATAGTCAAAAACAACTATATGGGCAGTTTTATAATTATGCCATTAGTGTTTGTCTTCGTTATTCCCGTAATCGAGAAGAAGCACAAGAAATTGTCAATGATGGGTTTATGAAGGTGTTTACCCGTCTTGATCAATACAATGATAGCCTTTCTTTTCAGGGATGGCTTCGACGAATCATGATCAATTCAGCGATTGATTTTTATCGTCGTAACGAAAAACACCAAAACCATTTGGATATAGTACATGCCAGCGACGTAAGCAGTAGTGCCGACAGTATTGCACAATTGTCGGAACAAGAGATCATGGAAGCAGTTCAAAAGCTCCCACCCGCTTATCGTATGGTGTTTAACTTATATGTAGTAGAAGGATATAAGCACGATGAAATCGCCCATAAGTTGGGAATTAGTGCAGGTACATCGAAATCGAACCTAGCCAAAGCACGAATGAAACTAAAGAAAATGTTGGAGGAAACACACATTCAAAACAAGACGAAAAAACATGGATAATCAGGAGTTTGACGATATAATCAAAGGCAAACTAGAGAATTTCCAAGACACTGGCAGTTACAACGAAGGTGCTTTGGATAATCTTCTGGATAATTTGCCTAATGCCGGAGGAGGGGCAGCGGGTAGTTTACCTACCTGGATGCAATCGGCCTGGTGGCCCATTGGTATTGCCGCTTCCGTATTGTTTAACCTACTTCTTGTCTTTTTGGTATGGAATCAAAGGCAAACAGTTCGCGATATGCAGCAAGAGATCAGATCTATGAAAACCCGGTCTGCGGTGGTAGACACTGTAGTGATTTCTAAAACTGATACAATTTTTATCTCTACTAAAAATACAAGCACCCAATATAACCAAACTCAGGCAGGTTTATGGAACCGTTCTCCTTATGGAGCTTATCCTAATAGCAACCGTTGGTTAGGTGGTACTAACAAATTGCCTCGTACCAAACAAAGGATTGTATATGTACCTGTTCCAGTATCGAACAATAACTATCAAAAGTACCTAAGTGGACAAGGGTTTAACCCTGCTTCAAATCAAAAGATTTCAGGCAATACAAACCCAAACAACTCTAAGCAAGGTATTGTATATGTGCCTGTTCCAGTATCCAATAAGGCCTACCAAAAGTACCTAAGCGGACAAGGGTTCGATCCTGCTTCAAACCAAAAGATTTCAGGCAATGCTAATTCATTGCCTGACGCAAAAAAGGACACAAAAAAATCAGACAATGGTTCAGGAAAAACGACTCCTCCTATTACCAACAATGCCTTTTCGGAAGAAGAGAAAAAAGAATTGTTGGCCTCTATGTCGGCAGTAGATAGCATTCAGTTGCTATCAAATATGACCAATGATCCCCTTCGGGATGATTGGCAAATAACCATGGAGAAGATTCCAGAAAAAAGGCCTAAAATTAAACGTAAAGCCAAGCGGGCTTTTTGGAGCAACATAGGTTTTCAATTAGGAGTTACTGCGGGAGCAAGTACTCCTTTGATAGATTTAGGAGAAACTGATCTTGTCATTCCGTTAGGAGCCAAAGCTGAAGTAAGCTTTGGTGAACGATGGCGTTTCCATACCGGCATAGATTTTTACACCTTTGAGCAAGAGATTAGCAGCTTACCAGCTAATCAAAACAATACAGAGCGCTACCCTGACTTGAACACAAGCGAAGAACTCAAAGAGATAAAAACTAGCGCCAATGTATTGGATGTACCATTGCAACTGAGGTATACATTTGGAACTCGTTTCTCAAATATAAAACCTTATATAGGAGTTGGAGTACTTGCTCGTCGTATGTCCAGGTTACAGGTGAGTTATGAATACGACGAGGAGGAAGCCAATGCATTGTTTATGCAAAACTCTCCCTGGCAAATAAGTCATTACCAAGGAGTCCTGGGTGCCGAAATTTTTCTCCAACGTAATATAAACCTACAACTCAATGCTTATTATAACGGAGGCTTTGAAGCGTTGGGAGGCAACAATAATTATTTCAACAACCTGGGCTTTAGTGCTGGATTATTTTTTACCCTCAAATAGATTATTCTGAATAATAGTAATTAGTAAACCTCTCCCTGGTTGGCTCATAGGGAGGGGTTTCTTTGATTATTAATTCAATTGAAAAGAGGCTCCGAACTGAATATTACGCTTAAGCTGGGGATTATAAATCAAATCTGTATCCAAGCCATCGGCTCCGATGCCACCATATTCAGCATTCAGTACATTACGTATTTTCAAAAATACGCCTAAGTTTTTATTGAACTGATAACGGCCAATAAAGTCAAGATTGTAATACCCATCGGTTACTGCTTCACTGCCTCTGGCAAAAGGCAAGAATCGTCTTACCCAACCTGTCATCAATACATTGTCAAATCTTAGATATACATTTTCGTAAGGCTCTAAAGAAAAATTGACTTGTGCCATAAATTTTGGCACCTGCCGATGAAAATCAACTTTATCATTATTGTCGTTGGGCAATACTTCTTCTCCTGCAGCATAATTAAGGTAAATATCGGTATTTAGCTTGACAGAAGGTATCAGATTTGACATTCTCAATACTGCTTGTAAACCATAGAGCACAGAACGACTTTGGGCATTGTTTTGGGGAGATCGAGTCAGAAAATCTCCGTTAGGTAGTCCAAATTGAGTTACACCATTGCCCGAAAACTCTGTGGTACTTAATCTTATCAGGCTTTGGTTAATGAGCTGATTAATTTGGTTGTAATAAGCCATAAAATCAACATCAATATTTTTGCTGATGTTGTAACGCAAGCCCAACTCGTAACTGGTAGAAAATTCAGGCTGAAGATTTATGTTAGGTACTCTTTCGTATTGAATAACATTAGTATTCAATACTTTGCTACCACTTGAAAAATCAAAAACTGGCAATGCCAGGGAGCCATAGGTTAGCCGAGGACTGGGAGATTTGAAAGCTCGCCCATAGGAACCTCTCACCGAAATGCGGTCATTAAACTTGTACAGCATGGCTACTCTGGGATAAAAAGCATCAATTCGGGATTGCTCCTGGCCTCTAGTGTCAAATTCTGTAGATGAATCTTCACGTATTCCTAAAATCAATGATAGGTTGTCTTTTTGATAAAAGAGCTGCACAAAATACCCGGTAATGCCTTGTACAATAGGGTTATCACCAAAATTACCAAACAAATCATGGGGAGGACGCTTCACTGTACTAAATGGCACATAATCACTTGGGTTAAACGGATTTTCAGAGTCGTTAATTGGTGGTAGATTACTGGAAATAGTACCTGAAAAACCTGCGGTAAGTTCCATATATTTATTGATAGAATAGGTACCTAATACCTCGAGAAAAAGGTCATCAGAGGCCTCGTAAGTATAAGCCCGACCACCACTGGTTAAACTGTTATAGTTTACCCCATAACTAGAACCCACATCCATACGATAACGCAAATAAGAAGCATTGGATGTAATGGAAAACTTTTTCCAGGACTGGGTATAACTTAGGGTAAAGCGTTGAATACGATCCGCAATAAAATTATCAGGACTGGCATAAGAGAAAATGTCCGTAGTTCGCCCTAGTGCACTGTGGTTTTTACGGTACATATTGTTGTAGCTTACGGTAAGGCCACGATATTCGATTTGAGCTCCAAATAGTGAATTTTCCTGAGGCAAAGCATTTATCGTAGCCTGATCTAAGGTGCCTTCATAACCTGGAAAAAAGAGTTGAATACTGTCTAATATTTGATTAGGGTTTGTAGCTAACAGTGTTTGATACCCTTGAACAGTTTGTCGACCACCATTTAACACATTGGCTGCATAAAAGTGGGTCAATGGACTGTACACGTTGGACTCAAAAGATGAACCTCCACTGATTGCTCCAATAACATCTACCCTCTGATTATGGCGAACGTTCAAGTCATCACGTTTGCCTCGGTTACCATACAAGGTGTATTTTACCACATTTTTATTACGCCCGAGCTTGCCGCCAGCCATAAAGTCAAAATTCTGATAACCATATTCTCCCAGCGTAACATTGGCATTGGCAAACGAACGACTGTTGGGTGAATCGGTAATAATATTGATTACTCCCGACATAGCATCCGCTCCATACACAGCAGAAGCTGGCCCATAAATAACTTCTATCTGCTTGGCTTGAGCAATAGGTAGTTGCCCTCCAATAGCAATTCCTCCTGATACACTGGGCTGAATGGGTATGTTGTTGATAAGAATTTTAGTGTAGTAATTTCCTACTTGTCCTCGAAACAAGAATGTTTCTCCATCTAGCCCCGAACCTGGCTGAGATACCCTTACCCCAGGTACCGATTTCATAACATCTACCAGTGTAACGTATCCATTTCGGCGAATTTCATCTTGGGTAATTACATGAATAGTTACGGGCAAATCTTTTACTCTTTTGCTTGAGCGACTAGCCGAAACTACTTTTACATTGGAGGAGGCGCGGCCAGCTACAATATCGCTGGCTTGGAGACGATCCATTGGCAGCACCAGCTTACTGGTATCTATTTGAGCTTGTGTGGCAAAGCTTGCCAAAATAGCAACAATGAGGGTATATATTCTTTTCATACAACTGAGGGTTATCTTAGCTAGCGTATGATGCTAAACAACACTTACTATACTGACAGAAATAAGACCAGTTTCTGTAATATAAACCTTACGATACAAAAGTATGCTTCAGATTCAATCAACTCCAATAAAAAATCATTGAAGGAACTCTATAGCTCAGTAAGTACTGAAAAATAGACTATTACAAGAAAAAAATGACTCATACTAAGTTTTTATAATAAAATGAAAGCAATACAGTTAGAAAAACTGAAAGTAAATTTTTAGCTTTCGGACGTCCAACAGGACAAAACATCGCGTAGATAAACTTAAACTCTAAACATTCACAACTAAACTAAGTATCAACAATCCAATATGATTAAGAAAATATCAATTCTGTGGATTTGGGTATTTTTTTCAATTTGTGCATTTGCTCAACCCAACAAGGAATTTTTTATGGCTGGCAAACGCAAGTTGAGAGCCAAAGAATACAAAAAAGCCATCGAACTTTTTAATAAAGCGCTGGAAGCCAATAAGATGGATGTGGCAGCTATGGGTGCCCGAGGAATTGCAAAAATGGGCCTCAAAGATTTTGAAGGGGCTAAAAATGACTTCAAGGCTATACTACAACTAATGCCTAATGATGCACGAACCTGGAATAACCTAGGCACAGTGCAAATGACCCAAAAAGATTTTCAGGGAGCTATTAAATCTTTCTCAAGTGCGCTGAAAGCAAGACGCCACCCAATGTTATTATTCAACCGGGGGATTTCTTATTATCAACTCAAAAATTATAAGCAAGCTGTGAGGGATTTTGATGCAGCCCTGGCGATGCGACCTACCAAAGGCAACTTACCCATAAGATTGCACAACAACCGAGGCAATGCTCGTGACCTGTTGGGGGATTATAAAGGGGCTATTGCAGACTATACGGCCGTAATAAACAAAGCACCTGGAAATGATAATGCCTTTTATAATCGTGGGTTGACTTACAAGAAAATATATAAGTATAAGGAGGCCTTGGCCGATTTTGATAAAGTGGTTAAGATGGGCGCTAAATTTAAAGAAGTGTACTATCATCGGGGGATTTGTCGCAATGCTACCGAAAACTACAAGGGGGCAGTTGCAGACTTTGATCAGGCCATTAAATTTATGGGTGATGATGTGATTGTATATAATAGTAGAGGCTATGCCAAGCAAAACCTACGAGATGATGCGGGAGCCATTGCCGACTTTGGGAAGGCCATAGAGATAGATCCTAACAACACGCTGGGGTACTTTAGTCGGGGGGCTTTGTATTACCAGGATAAAAATTATAAAAAAGCATTGGCCGATTTTGATAAAATTGTTCAGCTTAAGCCCAATGACGAAAAGGCTTATATCACTCGTGGAAACATCAAGTTTAAGTTAGATAATTACGAAGGAGCTTTGACTGATTTTGATAAGGCTATTAAACTGGCACCCAAAAGCCGAAAGGCGTATTTTTTACGAGGTAATGTAAAACAAAAGATGGGTGATACCGAAGGTGCTGAAGCCGATTGGATGAAAGCAGGCCAGATTAAAAAGAAAAGATAACACAACTCTTATAAATGTTGAAAGCGTAACTTCGGTTGCGCTTTTTTTATGCCTAACTGTTTACGTTACCAAAAACACTATTCATCGAAAAACCCAAACAATTCAACGATTAGTAATATTTTTCATAGTGGTTATTTTATTAATTGATGTCTCTTAAATGTAAGTATTCTGGTACTTATCTTAACCTAATTTTCACATTACACAACCTATAACCCTTATGAAAAAGAACAAGTTAAAAATTCAAGCAAACTGGGATAAGAATTTGACCTTATCCAACAACGAAAAATCCCACATCAAAGGTGGTTATCACACCGATGTTAATGAATGTCCTCATACCGAAGTATTGAGTGTTTGTCAATGTCCACCACGCCCTACCAATGATTGTGGAGATACGGGGGTTTCAGTCAACCCTTTTGCTCGCACTTGTTACATTTTTTAACCGATTACTTTCATAGGAATGTAAAGCTCTGCTTAGGCAGGGCTTTTTTCGTATCTTTGCCTTCTTGTATCAAACTTTATTTTTAACCTATGAAAAAACTTATTTTAGTTGATCCCAACCCTTCGGTATTTGCAGCTTTACAGACAGCGTTTGAGCCTCATGAAAAGGTAGAAGTAGTGCAGGATTTTTTTGAAAAACTGCCTGCATTTGATTGTATGGTAAGTGCAGCCAATTCTTTCGGCTTGATGGATGGAGGAGTGGATTTGGCCATTATCAATTATTTTGGCATTGAGCTTCAGTATCGGGTGCAGGAACGCATCATTAAAGGTTTTCGGGGCGAACAGCCAGTGGGCACTTCTATCATTGTACCTACCCAAAACCCACGACATCCATACATTGCACATACTCCTACCATGCGGGTTCCTTTACGCATTACTCGTACCGACAATGTCTATAATGCAATGTTTGCGATGTTATTAGCTGTAGAACAACACAATCAGTCTGGTAAACAAAAAATAGATGTTGTGGCTTGCCCAGGCTTGGGGACTGCTACGGGGGGAGTTCCTCACGACGAAGCCGCTCGTCAGATGGAATTGGCTTATCGTAATTTCCTGAACCCACCTCAAGGCATTACCTGGAAATACGCCAAGAAACGTCAGCAGGAGGTAATTTATGGAGGGGATTTGTTTTCCTAAGAATTGAATTGCCTAATGGTTAAATTGTTATATGGTTACAAATAACAATTTAGCCATTAAACAACAGAATAATCATTTTTGAATTAAAACCAGGTAATAATATACTCATCAAAATCGGCCCCGTCTTCTACCTTTTTGGTATATTCTACTTTTACACCTGATTTTTTGGTTTTGCGAATCAAACCATCCAACAAACCAATCTGGAGTTGACTATTAAAGGTTTGAGTGCGACGCATCAGAATAGAATTGTCGGTATGTTCTAATATTTCCCAGCCACGTTTCTTTTCATCCTGTACCATTGTTTCGGCGGCTCCTTTCAAGGCCTGCATCGTATCTAATGGAGTAGAATCTGTACTTATTATATTATTTTGAACTAATGAATCGTGTACAGTTTCGCCAACATTTCGCCCTACCCTAATCAAGTTAAACTTCCCTAAATTATTCTCTATCCACTCACAAAGATCATTGTACAATTGCATGGGTACTTTGTTGAAGGGATCACTTAAGTCATATCCTTCTACCATTGCAAATAGATCTTCATAATCTTCTTTTTTTTCCTCATAATTTTTGAGAATGTCATTGATAAATACCGCAAAAAGGGTCACATTTTCCGTCGAATTATCCATAGTTTTTGTCTATAAATCTCAAATTATTGAAGTACATTAAAAATACTTTACCCAAGGGTAAATCCAATATTTTAGGTTGTTTTTTTATATAAAAACCTGCCTCCACTCTTTATCAAAGTCAAGACAGGTTTAATAGTTCCATAAAGAATTGCAATCTAAGAAACTTTCTCTTGAGTAGCTCTTAGTTCTTTTTTAAGAATTTTTCCGGTAGCATTCATTGGCAAACCATCCATAAACTCTATAATACGAGGGTATTTGTACGCAGCAATTTGCTCTTTAGTCCAACTTATCAGGGCTTCTTCTGTTACAGAAGCTCCTTCTTTAAGCACCACACAGGCCTTGATTTCTTCGCCGTATTGGTCATGAGGCACCCCAATTACTGCTACCAAAGAAATGGCTTCGTGTTTCATCATGGCTTCTTCTACTTCCCTTGGGTATACATTTAGCCCTCCACGAATAATCATGTCTTTGGTGCGATCTACAATATACAAATAGCCATCTTCATCAAAAATACCAACATCACCCGAATGCAACCAACCATTACGGATGACTTCCTTATTGATTTCAGGGCGCTTGTAATAGCCTTTCATCACATTATGCCCGCGATATACAATTTCTCCTTTTTCACCTTGTGGCATCGGCTTGTCGTTTTCGTCTACTACGGCTACTTCTACTCCCCAAACAGGCGTACCTACCGACCCAGGCTTTCTTTCCTGATCCAGATGATTGAAGGTAACTACTGGAGAGCCTTCAGACATACCATATCCTTCTAAAATAGGCACTTCGTATTTGGCCTCAAAATCTTTCAGTACTTGTACAGGTAATGAGGCTCCTCCTGATACACACAAACGTAAGTTACTTTTGATCGCCTGCATATCATATTTGCCCTCATCCTTAAAATTCAACAATCCCCAATACATAGTAGGTACCCCTGCAAACAAGGTTACTTTTTCTTTTTGCATCAGTCCCAACACAGCGTCTCCATCAAACCGAGGCAACATCACCATACGGGTCCCCATAAACACACCTGCATTCATTTGTACTACCTGACCAAATATATGGAACAATGGCAATACTATGAGTTGGTTGTCGTCGTGCTGGAATTGTAACAAGCGGCTACACATAAGCGTGTTTTGCAAAATATTGGAATGTGACAGTTCCGCTCCTTTAGGTCGCCCTGTGGTACCCGAGGTATAAATAATTACAGCAGTATCGGTTTCTTTAGTTTGTACAGGTTCCATTGCAGGAGCCTGATCCTTCATCAACATGCCCAAGGTTTTGGTACCTTCTATAGGAGATGGATCGGTAGGATTGGCGGTAATCATAAAAAAGTGTTCGCAACCAGATGCTTCTTGAAATCCAGCGTGTCCCTCTTCTCCCATTGGCAATTCTGGGGTACCCTGAAAACAGAAATAGGCTTTAGAATCTGAATCTTGTAAATGGTAGGCTACTTCGTTGCGTTTAAGTAGTACACTCAAAGGTACTACCACGCCACCTGCCTTCAGAATACCATAATAAACCATCGGAAAGTAAGGCAAATTGAGGCAACTCAAGGCTACCTTGTCGCCGGGTTGAATACCTGCAGCAATTAACCCATTGGCAATTTGATTGGCTGCTCCATTAATTTGAGCATAGTTTAGGCGAGTATCTCCAAAAATAAAAGCTTCTTTGGTGGGGTATCTTCTGGCACTGTCTTCCAGCACTATAGATAAATTTAACATAGTAATATTTTTTGGGTTTGAACGAAATATGTCTTACTGATAATTAGTGGTGAATGATTAACTTTTAAAGCACATTCTACACTACAGGCCTGTTGGTATTGAATAGATGACTCGCAGTTTGTATGAATAATCAAACACTCAATTGAACTTATGAAATAATGTTGAGATTTTCTAGTGGAAGAATTATAAATTTTTATTGCTTCAATGTTTCGCCCATGGTGAATTATAAATTATGATTTGATCAATTATATTTTTTAGGAATTAATAATCAGGACGACATGTTTCTTTTCTATTGTTTCAAAACCATACACTAATTTTTATTTGTTGCGACTTGCATTCTGATGTTTTTCATCAAGAATAAAAAGTGCTTGAATCGCAACATCTTGCTTTCCGCCTTAGATACTATCTTCGAAAACAAGGAATTTGATATAAC
>MLAY01000006.1 GCA_001890965.1 marine bacterium AO1-C
AAATATAGACATTAGTTCATATTCTACTGAGGAGTCAAAGGCGGATAAATAGCGCATAGAAGGTATACAATTGTGAAATTGTAATTTACAAAGCTTTTTATAATTTTATAGTAAATGACTACTTAATAACCCTGTTTTTATATCTTCAATTATTTGAAAAGCATTCATCAAAATTTCCCTAAGAGTTTCATATGTATCAAACTTTGGGGTAGCATTAATACGTTGTTGGTTCAAAAGCCTTGCAATATAAGCAAAAGGTCCTCCAACCTCGCAAACCGTGTCACCTTCATATACTGCTAGTATTAGTTCTACAATAGAATATTTAAGAGAAATATTTAACTGTATTATTAAATGGCCTACATTTATTTTAATGGCAAAAAAATCTTCTTTTCTGTTATAGTTTGCTTGATATCCTAAACCTTCAATTAATTTCAAAACCTCTTGATAATCGTAATTTTTCAATAGTTTCTCTTTGTTTTTATACTTTTCGACAAGTAAATTATACCTCTCAATAAAGTTGATATCCTCTAAAATTTTTCTTAGTTGATTTTCCATACTAATCTTCAGGTCTAAACCTTAATTCAATGTTATGTTTATGTTTAGCAATATTAATATAATTCTGGATATACGGAATTTGCAAATTGCTTTCAGGTAATTCTAATATTAATTTTCCTTGTAACGGCTTTCCATATAATTGAGGGTATTTACTACTTTTAATTATCGTACCAGCAGCATACTTCCTATGCATTTCCTGAAGATAAGTTTCAAAGGTTTGAAGGCTTATGTCATCTAAGTCGGATGCCTTTCGGGACACTATCTCCCCTTTAATATCATCATATGAATCTAACCTCTTTCCGTTTTCCAAATATATTTCATCAAAGTCATACCAATTATTATCTCTTGCTTTATCATTGAACTTGTTCCCTCTAGCCATTGGCGAATCATGCAACCAATAGTCCCTGGTATCTTTCCAATCTAATCTATCTCTTGCTGTTTTACCTGCATTATTTTTTCTAGTAACATATGCCAGATAATCATTTTCAAGAGTATTATCCTTAAACTTCCCAGCTTTGTCTAGCAAATCATATCCATTTGCATTATGCACCAAAACCCCATCTTTCCCAGCATAATAATTATGATTTTGGGCCACTGTAAAGTTATAAACAGTTACATTAGTATCCACTTTCACCAAACTATCTAAAGCAATTTTTCGGGAATGATAAAGGTGTAAACTATCTCCTTGATTCAAGTTCCCTGCTTTTACCCATTTACCTTCTAAATAAAATGGATGTTCGGTAGTAGTTTTAATAGTGTCTTTGCCTAGATACAAGTAAACGAGTTGTTGAGTGCTACGAATAAATGTTTGGGTAACTTTTCTTAGTTCTTTTTTCTTAGTTTCTGTATTATAACTCCAAACCAAATCACCCAACTTTACCTTTTCTATTTTCTTTAGCCCTTTGCAAGTCTGGATGAGTGTTCCCGCTACAAAACAGCTACGTTTTCCATTGGGTTTACAATGTACCATCTCGCCATCTGGGCCTTTGCGAGTTCGCGCAATTACTACATTTGTTTCTGTTCCATCTGGTAAGCGAGCAGGAATGGCTTCTGTCGCATCTCCACGACTTCTAAGATCAGGTAAATTGTTTACGGGACGTGTGGGGAAGTTATTTGTAATCACAAGCCGTTCACTGCCACGAGCTACGCTTGCTATAACCTTATTATCTTTTATAATTCTTGTTTCACCACTTGCTGCATTTTTCTCTACCTTTAATATATCCTTGAAATTTTTTTGGAGGCTTTCTACCCCTTTATCTAGCTTGTTTACTACTTTTTGTGCGGATTGTAGTATGTTAAAACGAACCCTAGCCTTACTATAAGTCAAACCATCTGCGTTGAGGATTCCAGAGATATCGTCATCTGTGAGTTTATCTAGCTTGTAGTTTTTGTCTAACCATTGACCTGTCCAAGTTCTTTTAGCTGCTTCTGCTTTACTCAACCCCTGTCGTAAACCTTTATTAAACGCTTGTAAGTTATCACTCAAGTTTTCATTCCAGCTTGCCTTAAAAACCTTAAATGATTTACCTGCTGCTATTTCAGTATCAATGAGCGTTTTTAATACAAAACTTCCACGAATATCTGGATGCCAATACTCGCCAGTTTTTTGATTTTTCATAGTCAACTGGCCACCAAACACCCCATCTTCTTTTATGCTTCCTCTACCTAGTGTTTTAAGCTTAGGCTTACCAGAAGGCATTACCCCTCCATTATCAAATTTCACAAAAAGGCCTCCTTCTTTGTCTCTAAAAACATGATATTCTATGTTTTTATATTTTACTTTATTTATTAAAGCCATTTTGGATTTAACTGGATTATTCAGCCTGCTAATGTATTTTTGTTTATCAGAGGCATCATCAAAACCTTTCTTTATTTTTTCAAACTTCCCTGGGTTTTCTTTAAGGTACTTTGTCACCTCTTTGAGATTGGATAAGCTGACTCTCATATTTGCGTCACCCATTTGTACTCGCCAAGCTTCGACAGTTTCAGAAGTAATTCTTTTTACCTTGTCACCTATGTTTGTTCTGGTAGAGGTTGTTTTGGTCAAATCTTCAAGAAACATCTTCTTTTCAGCGTTGGAGAGTGGTTTTAAGAGTTCCGGAGATTTTTCAAAAAAATCTTTGAAATTTTTCAGTTTCGAGAGCTTTTCGGCCAAAACTTTATCAATACCATAAGCACTCATGATTACATCAGTCCTTGGAGCCCATTTCAAATCATATACTTTACATTTTGGATCGGTAAGTTTTAGATCGTCAAACAGCTCTTTTTGAGCCTTTAAAGCATTAGCATTGGGTCGATAATGTCCACTCCCATTGGTTATCAGAGTTATTTTGCCATTCACTATTTTGATTTGTCCAGCAGCTCTTACAGTAGCAGCAGAGCCAGACAAAAAGTAGTGTCCAGTGCCCAGTTTCAATTCTCCAGTCATGGTAACGACAAAATCCACTTGATCAGTCATTGGAATTTCTTTACCACCTGCTTCAATTTTGTAGATTTTATTGTCTTTAATTTTCACATCTATGGCTCCAAATTCATCACCAACTTGCGCACCAACATTTTCGCGATGTTTTTTAATCTTGGGGAGTTTTGCCAGAGACTTATCGGGTACCTTAAAAAAAGATGGAACGTTGTGGCTTGCCATATTATGCACCCATAGCTTTGTTTTTCCTACATAATAAGTCTGAAAGTCTTTGACGTGGAAGTTGTACACTGTGGTCGTAGTATCTATGCTGCGAGTGTGCTGCACAATAGCATAGCCATCATAAGTTTTGAGGGTATCACCTTTTTTGAGATTACCTGCTAATATTTGTTTGTTTTTAAGGTCAAAGAAAGGGTGTTCGGGAGTAGCGTAAATGTTTTCTTGTAAGAAACCCAACTTTATCAGTACCGGGGTAGTACGTACAAAAGTGACCTCCACACCTTTGGGCCTTTGTATACAGTTTTCTGGATTTCCTGAATACACCTGATCTCCTGTTCTGATGTTCTCGATAGGTTTAAACTGCCCAGAAGAGTAGTATATAGGAGTTCCAGCTATGAAACAGACTCCGTTTTTTAAACAAACACCTACTTCTCCACCAGGTGTTTCCCCCAAGTGGTGGGTTCCATCCAAGCTTTCTTTGCTGATGCTTTTAGTGTTTTGAGTAGCATCTACCCATTTGTTCACTTTTACCTTTCCATTGTCTACTACCGCAATTACTTCATCTATATTTTTACCCTTACTTTTGGCTAGGATTCTAAAAACATCTTTGGCTCCTTGTGCAGTACTTTTGGCAATTTTGATTACCCCTTGCCCCAATCGGGCGGAGATTTGTTTGACCTTATTGAGCACTTTGAGTGTTCCCTGAGCAATTTGTCCAAATTGCCCTGATACAAAGTTTTTAAGTCTTTTTACTTTGTCCAGCATTTTCGCGGTTGCCTTGGGCGCACCCAACACCATAGTCGCAATATCAATCACCAACTTTCCGGTGCTATAGCTGGCCACAAACTTGTTACAGGTGGCTTTATTTACTTCCTCACCAATCACTGTCCAAAGCCCTTTTTTCCTCAGGTTATCCTTCATGTCTTGTACTGCCTTTCGGACTTTTGGATCAGACACATACCCTGCTGCCAGAGACACTAATTGGAATACTCCTTTGACCTGTCCAACGATTCCATTCCACAAACCTGCATAGAAGGCAAATTCCATTTGGGCTTCCTCACGGTCAATACCTTCGGGGAACACACTGAATATTTTAGCAAAAATAGAAGAGTAAGTAGATTTGCAGGCATTACAATTGTCTTGCCCTTTCTTTGGTTGACGTAGCTCACAAGCAGGATTCCACCAATGCTTAGGAAGCTCTGCCACGCTAATATCCTTAACCAATTGATCAGCAAAGCCTCTAATAATTTTACAGGCTTCCTGTACCACATATTTTCCAGTAGATGTCGCAAATTGAAACCAGGTAAAGATGGCCGAGTTACTTCCAAATAAGGCCTTGTTTTGGTCAGTACCATCTGCCAAAGACAAAGGGTAAGCATTCCCAGCTTTTTCATCTTGTAGCAATTGGTTGGAAAAACGTAGGTTAACTTTTGCATTGGCAAAAATCTGATGACGAATTGCCAAATCTTGCACACTGTAGTGGTATTCTTTCTTTTTACCTTTGATGGTGTAGTCTCGGGTATTTTGGTTATAGTTAGCAGGTACTTGATATACTTTTACACCTCTCTTCGAGTAGCCTTCTGTAAAAGGATTGTACTGGGTCAGTATTTTATATTCATAGATACCCCCACCATTTACCCTGGCTTTGTCAATCGTTTTAGGATAAGTAGCTTTAAAATCATCAGGGCTAAGTTTACGTAGTGCCAATAAAATTTGCTCTCGCTGGATTGTATAGTAGTTGCCACTATTGCCTCTTCCTTCAAACTTTTGCTCAAAGTTGAGTAATCCCACATACTTATTTTGAAGAAATGTGCTCACTTCATTGGCATATTTCACCAAAGCCTGTCTTTGCGTCTCATCACTTTTTACTTCCTGAATTTGATAGGCATACACATAAACTCCAAAGCCTTTGAGAAGATTTCGGTTCTTTACATCTTCTTCAATGAGTTTTTGGGTTTCACAATTTCCTACTCGTTTTTCGCTATTAGATGGAATTGAAATGTCTTCTTGAATAGTTCCTCGGCCCCAGGTAGTTGTATTAACAGACGGGGTATAGCTCCAAGCGTAAGCTTCTATGCAATTGGTCTTAAAGGTGAGATTTTTCAAAACCACACCAGACTCTATCTCTGACTCTGAAAATAAATCTTTAGGATCAAGATCAACCCCTTTATACTTTCGAGCATATACCTTCACTGGTTGCTCTGCTGCCTTAATCTTGAACCAGAGGTTATCTTTAAATTCTTTGGATAGTACCGACTTTTTGTTGATAACTTCAGCCAAAGGCAAGCCACTATCGCCTTCCAAAGTTTTTAATCTTTGGTATTCGCCTTTCGGATAGTAACCCCAAAAACGAGTATAAGCGCTGTTATCTCCTCCTGTGAATTGGGGGCGGCTCATAATGGCTACATATCGGGTTTTATCATGGGTAAATTCAAGTAAAGAACCATTGAAGCTTTTCCAAAATTTCTTTTTCGTCATTCCACCCCAATATATGGCTTGACCTGACGGAGTAAACACATAATTAGCTTTCAGTTTATCCTTTTGCTGTTGATCAGAAGAAACTATTTCAACAGGTAAGTCTACTATGAGCGCCGAACCTGTGGCATTGGGGGTAGAAGTCCCTAAGATGGTCGCTTCAAATTCAATATTTTTTTGATGAGAGGGGGAACTGGTAAGATCAATGTTAAATTCCTCACCAGCAGCATTCAATACTTTACTTACCAATGCATATAAATTGGCCTTTAAAAAATCATCCTTTTCATTGAGTGACTTACTACTTTCATGAAGGGTTCTTATTGTTTGTTCATTGAGTATTTCTTCGTTTTTCCAGGACGATCCATTGGCAAGGCTAACCCCATGCTGAAAACTTTGACGAGTACCAATCCTAGCTTTTTGAATAATTCTACCGAAATTGAAGGTATACAGGCCACCTTTTTCATCTAACATAGAACCTTTGAACACCGCCTGACTATAGTCCTTGATTTCTTTCTGGAATTTGGTTTTGGCATTCCCCTCATTTACCAAGTCAGGATTACGGGTAATAATAACATATAATTCTTTCCCCGTGGTCTTTTGCAGGTATTCCAATACCTTCTCAATCTTTTCCCGAGCATCAGCACTTACATAATTGAGTCGATCCACCAAGTATCTGGTAGCCGTAGTAGGTTTTTTGAGTGTATTGTGGGTAATGGCTCGGTTAAGTAGCTTAATTGATGCCTCAATGTGGACCTTTTGTAAAGAATCCCGATCAGTAGCATTGGCGACTTCATTTACCTGTACCAGTAATAGCAGAAAGAAGACTAGTAGCCAACGCTTGCTTAGAATGTATTTTTGAAAGTTTGTTTTCATCTTGTATTCAATTTCTTTGGAGAGTTGAGCAAATCGTATCACTTACTTTTTGGTTTCCTTATCATAAAATTCTTTGACCAAGTCATCAATGACCTTTTTCACCTGAGTTTTAATTTTTCCCTTAATCACTGTGACATTATTTTTCAGCAAATCATCGGCAATGTCTTTTCCCAGTGCTTCAAGGCTCGTTTTAATGCTTTCCAGCAATACGGTAAACTTGGCGGGGTCTTGCAGGTAGGCTTCTATTTGGTCAAAGCGGATGTTCTCCCAGTCGATCCCTTGATACAGGCTGAGCATTTTGCCCACCAACTGATCAAACTTGGCCCCATTCGTGGTGCTATCCATAGAGGCATATTTAGCGGTGGGAAATAGTTTATCTGACACCTCGGTAGTTGCATTTGAGCTACTGTTCTCAGCTTTGCCATTAGTACTTCTTCCAGTAACAAGGGTATATTTTTGGTTTTCATTTACCACCTCCGCTCTTAGTCTTTTATAGTCTACTTCGTTTTTCTTTTCCAACGCCAGCAAGCTGTCCTTTTTCTGTTTGCTTCCCCCCTTCATTTGATCCAGCACCTCTTTGAGCAAATCCTTCAAATCCTTAAATAAAGTCTCCAAAGCTTTTTTCACCATCTTAGCCCCCACACCAAGCACTTTACTACTTCCATCCTTCAGCTTCTTCAAGCCATTGGTTAAATCTTTTTTATCAATAGCCTCTTTTCCTTCTTCAATTTCCTTTTTGCCAATGCGAATGGTTTCGAGTAGTTCGGCTTTGTCTTCGCCCTGGTAGTTTTCCAGCCACTCGTCTATCTTTTTGAGCACCTCATCAATTTTGCCCATAACCGCATCTATTCGGTCTAGTCCTTTGTCGATTTCCTCAAAAATACGGTTGATTTCATTTGTGAAGCTCAGGTACTTTTCTCGCCATTCATCAGGCACAATTTGCACCCCTGCTCCAGTAGAAATAAGTTCTCCATCAATGAGCCTACGGTCAGTGTTGATCTTGATGCGGTCAAATCGGGCAGCCACTCGGGCACCCTGGAAAAGCTTCATTTGGGTGTAGGCTTTGCCCGCAAACCAACCCCCGCCTAGGGGGCGTACCTCGGTGAGGGTAAATTCAAAGTCCCCTGCCATAATCTTTTGGCCTACTTGCAAGCTTTGGATGGGATTGTTGTTAGATAAGTCCACCACCAACTCTTTGCCGCATTGCACCTGGCTAGGGGCAGGGCGAGGCATAAGCAGGTCAGTGGTAGCCCCTTGTTCGCTCGAGAAGGCATTACAATCGGCACTCACTCTAAAAGAGTAATAAGTTCCAGGTTCTAAGTCGTTGATCTGGGCGCGGTTAGAAATAGCGCGTTGTTGGTACCACTCATTCCTTTGTTGACCTTCTTCTTCAGCTTTCTTAAAATGCACGGTATAGCTCGTATGAGTGCTGAGCGCATCCCAATCCAACTGCACTTGGTAAGGGTTCAAGGCTTTTACCCGTACCCTCGGTGGGGGATCGCAAGGTTTGCCATAGCGAAACACCCGAATCTGACTGATCCCATTGTTGATAAACAAAGTTCGGCCTTGTGGGTCTCGGGCTTGGATTCTGATCGAGTACCATTTGCCCAGCCCCAGCAAAGGCTCAGCTTGCATACCATAACTGTAACTAAGCGAGGTGGTAGTAGTACGATAAATTTCAGGGCCTAGGCAGTTAAACAGCTCCGCTTGGCTGATCCGACTGGCGGCGGCATTACCCGTATTGATCCCATTATAGGAGCTTTGGCATTCAGGCCGTAGCTCATTGATGATCATTTCGTATTCGGGGGTGAACGGGGTATTGGCGGGCCGGGTCCAGTTGATGTTCACCGGCTGGGCGCTTTGGTTGGCCGAGTTTACAGTACCCATATGAAGCGGAAGGTTGATCAAGGGTGGCTGCAAAGCGAATACCCGCAGTATCTTTTGGGACAAGATGTCTACATTAGACACGAGCACATCGGGGCGAAAGCGATCATAAAACGAAAAGGTGAGGCGATAAATACCATCGGGGATGCGCTTGGTACGCAAATACTGCTGGCGGTCAAAACCAATGAAATCCAGGTTTTCCTGGCTAAAATAGGGGGCGAGTTCCACCCCAGTCAGGGTTTGGCTGGGTCCCAGGTCTACTATGGGGTTGTAAGTAGCTCGGGTCTGAATCACAATGCCCCTTCCGTCCATACTTTCCAATCGGATTTTGAGAATGCCTTGATAAAAAGTACGCCCTCCCAAAATGATGTTCAAATTGAGACTTTGGGCATAGGTATAGTCCGCCAAATATGGCGAATTGGGTGGCTGCACCGTGGCAATGAGTTTGACGCTGAAGTTTTGTTGGGCAAACAAAGACGTATTTAGCATGACCATAAACCCCAGAAGTAACATAAACCTGCGATGGTTATGTGGCTGGATGGCTAAATGGCTGGCGCAAAGCACTTTGCATAACCTGCTCATCACTAGTTGTATTTGTTTAGATCGTTTCATTTCTTTTAATATTATGGTTCCGCCTTCGGCTGATGGTTTTATGGTTAAATGGTTGCGTGATACATCGAGAATCGTTTGCGTCGCATTGCGGAACAATTTAACCATATAGCAATTTGACAATGAGCGAAGCGCAACCCTATGGGTTGATAATCGTAAACCTTCGTTCAAAAGTCACTTTTCCACTACCTGGCAATCGGTAACGAATGATCACCTCATAAGGGCCCGAAGCAATGCTTGGGAAAGGCGTAGCCATCAGGCGCTCTACCCAGGGAATGGGACGCTCACTTCTCAGCTTCGTCTCAGCAGCTTTGTACACCATTTCCATAAAATCCCGCTGGACAATTGGAGCCACATTCAGGATAAAAGCTCCCCGATACACCAGTGGTTTCTCAGGAGCCATTGTTTCTTCGGACAAGGCATTGTTCCAGTTGTCCTGATTGATAAAGAGGGCTTTGAAAGGAGGAATGCCAAAAGGTTCTTTGCTACGTTTCAGGCTGCGAATGCCAGGATGATTATACACCAGTGGGGCAATGGTATTTTGGTACCAGGGGGTATTTTCCATCACCGCTTCCATTTCTATCAAAGCAGGATTTTCTCCTTCACCCAGTACCTCAAAGCGGTCAAAAGTTTCTTTCCCGGTAAAGGTTGATCCAAGCACGTGTACGCTGGTCATAATCGGCCAGCTCCAACCTGAGGTGCGACTCAAGGCATCAAATTTGGCGGCCATTGTTTCGTACAAACTGGTGCGTACTGCGGCTTCAAACACTTTCTTTTCTTTGTACACTGTGCGGGTACCTTCCAGCTTTTTCTTGGTTACTGAAATGTCTGAGTTGGATGGATTATTCGTCGTTATATTCGTTACATTTTCATCTACTTTGTTGCTTTGCCCTTTGGGTACATTCACTACTTCCCAGTGGTAGGTCACTTGCTTGCCTAAGTTCTGAGGGAAGTTAAACACGAGGCGGTTACTCGCCGCTTCGTAGGTCAGTGGCACCTCTTTTTTAGAGCGAGGATTACTGGCATCGGTAAAGCGTACCACTTGGGTAAAGTTTTTTTGCACTTCGGGGTTATCAAACAAATCAGGTCGTCCTTGCTTGAGCTGGATATACCCTTGGGGGTTTTCCTTGGTGTGGAAGTGAAGTTGCTTCATCACTGGGTAGCTATAAGCAATGTTTTGGCGTACAATTTTATCAGGTGCTTTACCTGTTTTAAAATCGAGCGCTTTCTTTTCCACCACCCCGCTTACTGGCTTCCAACGGCCACTTTGGCTTTCCTCAAAACTCACTTGAATTTCTGCGTGAAGTACTTTTTCAGAAGGGAGAATGTCTTTGGGCACAAAAGAAAGGACGGTATGGTCTTCGTTCCATTCCATTTTTCCTGCAATGGTGCGGCCACTGGTGCGCTCTACTACTTTGAAATAATCGAGCTTCACCCGATATTTTTTCATTTTGTCATCTACCAAGTCTCTTATTTCAAAAGGACGATCTACTGCCAGATTGAAAGTTGCCTGGGGAGAAGTAAATACTCCTACTTCGGGTTTGCCTTCTTCGGGTTTCACATCACTAATAATCTCCACCCCAGAAAGGGCATTGCCGCCCACAAACTCGCAACGTTCTCCGATTTCTACCTCAAAGCGACATCTACCTTTCACAAGCCCTCCCAAAATAGAAAACTGTCCTCCTACAATTCCTCTGATCCATACTGGGTTGGGAAGCTGGGCTTGCATCAAAGCAGCGAGTTCTCCCTGGATAATCGGGAAGTTACCTTTTTTGAAAGGCAGGCTTACCCGTATCCCAATTTCTCCTTCAAAGAAGGCATACACTTGCCCTTGAGCGTACCAGTTGTTCACCCCAATGCCTTTGCCTCCTCGGCCTTTACAACTGATGCCATCTGCATATTTTTTCAGCATGACATCAAAGCCCAGTCCTGCGGCAAATCGGGCGTAGAACATCAGGAAGTTCATATTCCCGGTATCCATTCTAAAATCAGCTCCAAAAGCAAGACCTTTTCCCGCGAGCATGGCTGCATCGTCTCTTTGGGTGTTGTATTCATTTTGGAGGCCCAGAATACGAATCACGTTTTCGGGTGGAGGTGGCATTTCAGGAATGTTATCACCCACCATAAAATAAGCCCCAGTTTGAATGATGTTCATAATGTTGAGGCCCATACGCCGCTGGGGAGTTCCAATGTGCACGTACCAGGTATCAGGGGCAAAATGAAATACGGCCTCTCCACCACCTCTGACAATACCTCCTGCCACATCAATATCTACCGTGAGGTTGGCGTGAAGCACACTATTGGCCACATCAAAGTCTATTCGAGCGACGGCTTTGATGGCCCCATTACCCGAACCACGATAGCCAGGGGTAGCGTCATCTTTACTTCTACCCGTCATCAAGTCCAGCATCTTCTGGCCATTCTTACCCGCTCCTTTACGGGCGGCTTCTTCCAGTTTGGTTAGCTCACTGGTCACTTTTTCCATAATGCCCAGGTTGACTTTGAAACCAGGAGCCGCAATGACAAGGCTGGCATCGAAGCCAATTTTACGAATGCCCCCATTGCGGTTAAAAGCAATTTCAAAACCTGCTTCTCCGTTGTAAGTGCTTGCCGAAGGCCCGGTAAGAAGCACACTGGCTTTGATTCCTAAGAAAGTTTCTTTGTCAGGTTCATAACTAATACCTGAAGGGGTGCGTCCCAGCTCGTTGGCGAAGTTATTTTTGAGAGCCCGAGTCATATGGTAATAAGCTCCTCCGCCAAAACCTGCGAGTTTCACGCCATTGGCTACCAGCGGAATGCCTGGTTTAAAAGCCATCAAGGCATCGGCATACCAATAATTAAAGCCTCGGGTATTGCCAAACATAGCGTTGGCTTTCACATTGATGCGCATTTTGGATTTACCAAAGGCCGCCTGAATTTCTCCTTTGAAACCGTGCCCATATACGGGATGGGCCTTGTAGTATTTTACATACCCCGCAAGCTTAAAGGCCCCCATATCTACGTCAATCCCTGCTTCGCTTAGTTCTACGTGTTCAAACTTAGGTATTTGAAATCCTAGTGGGGTATCTTCTAATCTGCCATAAATTGTCCCGAAAGCTTCTGCGCCAAAGCTATTAGCCCCTTCTACAAAGTTGACCTTACCATGTACCTGTAAGCCATTGCTGCCTACCCGTTCGGCTTCGCCTTGCACAAAGCCAATGCGATCGATGGTAAAGGTAAAGCCTCCCAGCTTTTGGGTTTGGTTGATGCCTCCAAACGACATGGCGCCCACGGTCAGGTAAGGTGGGGTGGTTTTAATCGTCATTCGCTCAAAGGTGATGTCTTTCATTTGGAGAGTTTTGCTGAATTTTTCGCCACCAATGTCAGTGAATTTTCCATTGAGTACCACTTTGGCGAGAAAAGCACCATCCTTTACCCCAATTTGGAGTACCGAAGAAGGCTGCACCTCCATTTTAGCTGCCCAAAGGTTCATATTCATTTTCTTGGTAAACTTCACACTGGCTATATACTCTCCATAAGCTGGGTCAATCACGACCGAATATTTGAGGTAGGCGCTCGGGTCTTCCTTGGTAATGGGCAAGCGCACTCTGCCTGCAAAAGTACCCGCCCGCAACTGGGTAGCTTCCATTTTGATGTATAAATGCTCTACCGAGAAAGGCCATTTGCCCATTTTGCCTTGTCCTGGCTCTATGATGTTGCGGGCTTCTATTTCCCCCGTAAATCCTTGTCTGTCAATCAAGGCATTACGGGCTTGAATAACGATTCTATTGTTAGATGACTGGGTGGTTGAATTGTTGGCGGATGCCCGCTTAAATTCTTTGGGAAGCCACATGGTAAATTCTCCAATGGAGAGGCCTCGCCAGACCTCACTATTACCGTCGGGTAAGTAGTTTTCAGTGTATCCTTGGGGAAAGATTTGACCCGCGGCATTGCGTTCATCGCTGAGGTCTAAGACTACTTTTTTGGCTCTAAACCCAAATCGGGGAAGGTTGGTCGCTTGAAAACGCTGAGACATGTCTACTTCCAGTAAGATGTCGTTCCAGCCACCCACAATGGCATTGAAACGCCCTTTGACCCGGTTTTCGGGGGTAGTATCTCGTTCTCCATTCCCTTTTTCGGGTACCAGCACATTACGGGAGAATATCACCGCTCCCTTGACCCCCATAGCCTTAAAACCATTGCAATCAAAAGAAATAAAAGTGCCATCAGGCTGCACCGAACCGAGGGTAGACTTTTCAAAAGTAATGGCATAATTGCCAAAGTTGATATCCATATCGGCTAGAAGTCCGATTTTTCCTCCTTTGAATCCCCCATCTTGGGACAATCGCACCTCGCCCCAGAAATACAAAGCCCGTACTTCGGCGGGACCTACTTGTTGTTCAGGAATGGGGAGCTTCATGGATACCTGAATAGCGGAGTACCCTTTGCGGTAACGAATGCCGTGGAGGGCAATCATATAATCTTCTTTTTTGCCGTTGTCAAAGGCTTTAGAAGGCAGCAGTCCTATCGGAAATTGTAATTGTTCTCCTCCTGTGATGAGTTTTACAAAGCGACTTTCCTGAGTGATTTTTTTATAAATGGCTTCAATTTCATTGATTTTTCCTCTAATAGATGAATCTTTTACCATTGCCTGATAACGCAGTTGTTGCCAAGCCACCAAATTGTCTTGTTGATTTACGGGTAGCGTAGGCAAACTATTCAACCCAGCAAAGGAGCGAGTACTTCCCACTTTGTATAGTGCCGCCTGTTTTTTGAGCGTTTGTTGAACGTGGGACTGCACCATAGGTAAGTGAATCTTGGTCTCTCCTCGAATGATGTGCTCAGGTTTTAGCACAATCACACTGTCCTTTTTTACTCGCAAGGTGTCAGTTTTAGCCTGAGCGCTTTGAGAGATTAACCACCAAAGGCATAGGAATACAAACCGTAAAAGACGTTGATAAACGCTCATTTTTAACTCAAATTTGGGGATATAGATTCTGTTCATTTTCTTTTAATTTCCTGATTGAGAAGGTTATTAATCATTTACCATTGATCACTTACCATTAATTAATCACTACTTTTACAATCTTTTGTCCGTGAGGAGTTTGCACCCGCACTGCATAAGTTCCGTAGGTCAGTTCAGGCATCTCAAGCGTCCATTCGTAATGCGTTTGCCCACTGCCTTGCAGTGGTTGGGGTAGTCGCCAGCGCTTTCCAGTACTGAGTGAAAACACCTCCGCTTTTACGGAGGCTTCCAGTGCTAAATCTACCGTGATTTTAAATTTCCCCTCACTTACTGGGTTGGGACTTACCTGGGCTTGTATGTGATGACCACTGCTTCCTGTCTGGGCAGCCTGAGCATTCCCTCTTCGCTGTCCGTCGGCTTCGGTTACCGTGATTTGTTGCTCGTACACATCCTGACAGTTCCCCGCCGAGGCGTACAATTTTACGGTGTAAGTGCCTGTCTGCTTGAAAACCAGGCTTTGACGGGCATTGGTTACCGTGGGTTCCAATACTTCCACGGCACTTCCTAAGCCTTCGATATCCCAAAACAAAGTCGTGGGCGCAGGACGACAAACCTCAATGACTACCACCGTATCGCCTACCACCGCTTCGTCGTTCATCAAAAAGTCAGCTTCAAATAAATCGGTAGAGGTTTCCAGTTTATATTGTCCTGTACCCGTGCATCCTGTGGTAGTAGTAACTTGTAAGAAATAAGTATCGGCAGCGCTTACTGTCACCTCGCTCGCGGCACTGATAAAGCTCCCACTGGCCGAAGTCCACTGGTAAGTAGCAATGGTGTTACCCGCAGGAATGGTGGGGCGAAGCGTCACACTTTGCCCTTCGCATACCGTACTTCCTGTGCCCAAATCTACGCTAATAGGCAGGGGATTTTGCAAGATAAAACTGGCTTGTCGCTGACAGCCATTAGCGTCCGAGACTTGTACAGTGTAGGTGCCTGCGGCTAAGTTGTTAAATGCTGTAGCACCCGCAGCCAGTCCATTATCCCAGGTAATGGTGTAAGGTGCGGTACCTCCCGAAACGGTGATACCCAGGTTTCCATTGGTTCCATTATGACAAGTAGGGTCATTGCTGCTATCGCGGGTAATCAGCAAAGTTTCTGGGCCAGAGACGAGTACAGTTTCAAAACGCACGCAGCCTTTGCTGTCTTTGGTTTGGAAATCGTGGTAGCCTTTATAAAGCCCTGAGAGCTGTACTGTGGTGGTATTTTGCGGGGTAATGGTACCCGTTTCGTTTGCGGCATCTACCCAGGTGACTTCAATTGGAAAGTCACCCGCAAGGGTCAGCGTGGCACTACCATCCTTGCTTTCCGCGCAAGAAGTGGCTTGAATATTTTGAATCGTGGTTTGAGCGGCATCAGCATTGGAGATTTGCACAATTTGGGTAATAGAGCAGCCCAGCGCATCAGTTACAATCATTTCGTAGGCACCACCTTCGGCTCCAGTGAGCGTAGTTGTTGTACTCCAGGTTCTAAGCGTACCCGATGCGGCATCATATTTTTTCCAGGCATAAGTGTAAGGGGTAGTACCACCAGTAACCGCTACTTGAGCACTACCATTACGTTCTCCACAAGTGGCTGCGACAATGTTAGAGATGCTTGCCGCTAGCTTTGCAGGTTCGGTAATGGTAAAGTTGAGCGTTTCGTTACAGCCTTTGTGATCGGTAGCCTGGATGGTATAGGTGTTGGCCGCCAGTCCTCGTAGGGTAATTTGCTTATTGGTACCCCAGTTACTCCAATCAGTTTCGCTGTGAGCAGCGCCGTTGAGTAGTATGGTATAAGGCTGGCTACTCGCATCGTTTCCTCCTTGAGCGGTAAAAGTGAATACTCCGTTGAATCCGCCATTGCAACTGACGTGGGTAATTTGGGTTTGAGCCAAAGTGAGTGCCGTGGGCTGTTTTACCTCCACGGTGGTTGTTACCACACAATTTTGAGCATCTTTTAAGTAAAGGGTATAAGTGGCGGCAACTAGCCCACTAAATACAGGTGAAGTCTGATAACTAGTACCGTCCTGAGAGTACTCATAGCTTCCCCAGCCTCCAGTGGCGGCCAGGGTAATGCGTCCGTCACTAGCTCCATTACACGATACTGAATCAATGATGAACGAAGCCACCTCAAAAGCGAGGGGGGCAGCAGGTTCAGTAATGGTAGCCGTGTTTTCGTGCCAGCCGCTCGTACCAGTTACGGGGCAACCATTTACATCTCGCACTCTAAAAGTATAAGTACCCGCTGGTTGACCACTGAGCGTATGACTGGTTTCAGTAGCGCCAAGCGTGGTAGACAGTAATAAGGCTCCTCCTGAATCTCGCCATTCGATGGTATAAGGCTGGGTACCTCCACTGATTTGGGCGGTAATACTTCCGTTGCTTTCGCCTTTACAAGTGACAGGGGCAGGAGTGAGTAATGAGCCAATGGCGGTAGGAGCTTCCAGTTGAAAGGCAGCGGAGTTCAGTTCGCAACCTTTGCTGTCAGTAATTTTTATGGTATAGGCAACCGCGCTTCCACCAAAGTTTTTAGGGCGTAGTTCTTTAAAAGTGGTTGTTCCCGTTACTGCGTCTATTATTTTGTTGGTGGCGGTAGGAGTCACCAGTACCCCATTTTCAAAAAGTTCTACGGTATAGGTGCCATTGCCACCTGCCACACTACTGACCACAATTTCCCCATCTTCACCTTCGGCACAGCTTACCTGGAAGGTGCTGAATTTGGTCACAGGAGTAATGGTAGCCGTAATTGCAGGAGGCGCGGTAAGAGTTGTAGTTCCCAATACTTTGGTGGTGCCAGTACAACCATTTTGAGAAACTTCTACGATGTAGGTGCCTTCGGCAAGGTTTGTAAAGTTGAGGGTTTCGCCTACTTTGATATTGGTTGGAGTAATGACCCCAGTAGCGGCAAAGTTAGGAGAAGCAATGGTTGTTCCTCCACTTTTAAGTATGAGCGAATACACATTGTTGGGGGTAGTGGTTTTTCCAGTGGCAATTGTTACCTGAATTTGTCCGTCATTTGCCCCACTACAAGTGAGTTCAAAAGTACTCCCTGATTTTTTGAGTCCCGTGGCTGTACCCGAAACGGGGGTGACATCAACTAAGGTCACGCTTCCTGGAATATCATACGTATCCGCACTCGCTCCAGTACAAGTCTCGTGAGTAAGACGAAAAGTATAACTACCTGTGGGTAGGTTACTGAACGTTTGTTTGCTTCCAGCACTGAATGTAACCCCAGTTAAGGATGCCTGAGCGGTAAGGCTCCCATTCCGAAAGGCATCTATGCGGTAAGTGCCATTCGCATTGCCCTGGGTAAGGGTAACGTCAATACTTCCAGTGCCTCCTTCGCAGAGGATTTCATCCTTTACCGCGGCTGTGGCTTGGATGGGGTTGGGGTCTTGCAGTGTTTGAAAACCAGAAGTAGGGACTCTCTTAATTTCACTTGTACCACAACCATTTTCTAGTACCTCGGCATAATAATTCCCTCGACCTAAGCCAGCAAAAGAGTAACTACCTGTAGTAGCTTGAGTGTTAATAGGAGTGGCATTTCCTTCGCGGTATAATCTAATCGTATACCCTCCAGTGTAGCCTGTCTCAGCTGTAGCTCCACCACCTGCTTGCACCGTAATTTCGCCATCAGTGCCGTTAATACAGGTGGGGTTTTTAGTACCAGTAATGGTTCCAGTGATTGGAGCGGAGGGAGCTTTGACTTTGATGAGGTATTTTCCATAACAATATCTTTGCCCTCCACTTACATTTTCAATCGCTAGGGTGTAAGTGCCTTCGCCTAATGGAGGGAAAGTCGCGTCTGTTGGAGGGTTTGAAATGTTCTGAACACTGGTAGGTACAGGTCTTGTAGTGCTGTGTTGACCATCGTCAGAAAATATATCGCTTGTAGCAAATCTGGGAGGTAGAAATTTACTGTCACGAAAATCTCCATTCGCCAAACTATAGAAATAATTCCCAGTAGGGTTAAAAGGAGCATTGAACTTAATTCGAATACGGCCATCACTTACTGTTTTACATTTTAAATGACTGACAATCACTTCCCCTACAGTAATTCCTTGTAATTGGACTGGAATACGATCTTCTATATTCCAATTTGTTGATAAATTTTGGCTATAAGCTACTCCAGTAAAATCATCTAATGGTGGAGGAAAAATAAAAATAGGCAAACCTGCACTGGTGGGGGCTACAATGTTTCCGTTACGATAACCAGTTACCCGGTACTGGATACTTTGCTGACTAGTTACAAATGGTGCCGTAATTTGAATGGTTGCATTAGCGGTAGTTGAGCTGGCTACTCCAGAAACTGCTCCCCAGCTAATCCCATTGTTAGTAGATTGTTCCCAGCGGAATTCATCAATTTTATCTCCACCCTTCATAGGTAAGGTCAAATCAAAGGTACTCTTACTACACACACTATTATTTGCAATTTGAGGAGTATACATGGTAGTAGGTACCCAACTAAAAGAAATGTTACCAAAACAAGCGGCTGGATTAGCCGTGATAGGTAGGGAATGATTTACTCCTGCATCGTAATTAGAAAAACTTGTAATGCTTCCTGTAATTGTACAGGCAGGAACCGCACTAATAGAGCCATCAGGGTTTTTCTGTTGTAGAAAACAAGCAAAAGTCTCTCCTGGTAAAGCTGCTTCTCCGTTGAAAGTAATTGTTTTATTGATGGCACAACCTGTCGTCCATAAACCGCCTGAAGGACCATTAACAAAGATTTGTACGGGGCCAGCAATTTGGGCTTGTAAATGAGCGGAACCCACTAAAAAGAAAAACAAGCTGAATGATAAAAGAAACGATAAGTGCCTGAAAAAACGATGCATGGTAGTATTAAAATTTAGTAATCTGTATGATCAAATACTGTCAGTTATTTTTTTGATTTAAAAAACTTAGAAACCAAGTAAAACACTTGGCTTCCAAGGCTTGATTTATTTGCTTGGGTCAAATTCCCAGAAAGTATTAGAGTTTTTTTCCCTGGCATAAATTTTATTACCAATAATAAAAGACTCGGTCAGAAATGCGGTAGGGCGACCTCCTGGTAAAGAGCCAACTAAACTTTTTTTATTGCTTACTGTGTTTGTAGTTACATCATATTCCAAAGTTGGAGCATTATCAACTGCACTGTTGATAATATATCCCTTCCCATTTAATGTTCCTCTACCTAAAAATCCTCCTTTAAAATCCTCAGAAGCTGCAGACCAAGAATCAGCACCAGCGTTGTATTTCCAAAACTTCTGATCGTCTGCCCAGAAATAAACCACATCACTAATGATAAAATATACTCCACTAGCAGTGAAAGGCAGGTTATTCTTCTTTTTCCAAACTCCTAAATCAATTTCCCAAAGCTCTTTACTATCTCTCTTAACCACATATCCTTTACCACCTACCGAAAAACCTGTTTGCTGGGAAAAAGAGGGTGTCCCTGTAAAATCGGCTATTTGTGTCCATGTGTTAGTAGCAGGTTTATACTGCCAAAAATCTTTTTGATGTATAGTATTTACATCGGTACCTAAGCCTACAAAGGCAATATCTTGAATAACAAATGAAACAGCCGCAGTACGTTTTCCTCCAGGATAATTTGCTTTTTGAGTCCAAGTGTCAGTAGTAGGATCATACTCCCACAAGTCATCCAGACCAGTTGAAACATTCAACTCAGTTCGTCCTAAACCCATATAAGCCTTTGAATTAAGCGTAAAGAATATGGTTTCTGTAGTCCGATCTACTCCAGCAAAAGTCTTTTTCTGTGTCCACAAGCCTCCTAAGTAAGTGAAATCCGTAGTAGAAACCACTTCCTGAGTTTTCACGGTCACCGTTACTTTATTCGCTCCTTCAGTTACTCCACTGGGTACAATGGCTTTTATCTCAGTGGCAGAAGAGCTTACAATATTGGTAACAGCAATGCTTCCTACTTTTACCGTAATATCTGTGGTAGTAGTGCTAAAATTGGTTCCAGTAATGGTTAAAGTATCGTTTTGCCCTCCTTGGGTAGGAATAAATGAAATAATAGTCGGATCACTGGTGGTGCTAAAAGTCTGGTTTTGCCCGTAGAAAGTTCCCTGAGCATCAGTTACATAAGCCCGTACGTGGTAAGTTTTGCCTGCGGTCAGTCCTGTGGCATTATGGGTAAAAGCTCCTGTTTCGGCTTTGGCTCCCAATGATTGTTTACCAGCAGCAGTTAAATCTGGATCAGTAGTTTCCCCCCATACAAAGCCGTGGTCGGTCACCCCACCCGTACCTAGTTTAGTGACATTACCACTAAAAGTAGCCGAGGTAAAATCTACATTGGTAGGAGCACTCGTTGATACGGCTGAGTTTTCAGGCTGCGGATCTTCATTCTGCTGGCATCCAGTAAAGGCCCATAACAAGGCGACAAGCATTAGTAATGTTTGTTTTGTGTTGATTCGTCGCGTTTTCATTGCTGACATTTTTGGTTTGAATTTAAATTTGTATTGCGTTTGTTTTATTTCAATTTTATGGTTCCGCCTTCGGCTTATTGTTCTATTGTTAAATGGTTTCGCGATGCGTTGCGAAGAGTATATGCGATGTATCACAGAACCATTTAACAATAAGCGAAGCGTTAACAATTTAGCCATATGGCCATCTAGTATTTAATAATCACCAACTCACTAAACTTAGACACCGCCCCTCGCTTGAAATTGGCTTGAACGCGATATTTGTAGCTGGTGCCCCGTTTGAGGCTGGTGTCTTTCCAGGTGCTGGCATCACCTTTTACGGTGGCATACAAGCGAATTTTGCCTAGTTCTTCGCCCCTATAAATACTAAAGCTTTCGGGTACTTCATCCGTTTCATCCGTCAGGCCTTCGCTCATTTCCAGCTCCCAACTGAGGGCAATCACTGCTGGGGTGTCTCCAGTTTTCTTGGCTTTGAGTTTCTTGATTTTACCCCTCAGCCCGTTGTCAATTCTTCTTCCCGTCACGGGCTTGGCAGGAGACGATTCCAAATTGCTCGAGTCTACCGCGATAAGGGTATACTGATAATCTACCCCAGTTTTAGGGGGCATATCAGTGTATTTGCTCACGGTGTCTTCACCCACTAGTATATTTTTAATGAGCACCCACTCGTTGTTTTTGCCTCTTTCCTGACGGTACAATGCGTGACGAGCTACGTCCAAACTGGTGCTCACTTGCCAACCCAAATACACCCCACTGTCGGCGGAGATCACTTGGGTAAACACGGGAGAGACAGGTGGTACAATGTCGGGGCGTCTTAATACCCCTGCTTTTGAAAGTTCTGAGGGGTTGATGTATTCATCTACCGCTTGTACTTTATAAAGTACCTTGGTCGTGAGGGTTTTAAGCCCTACTGAATCAATGAACACCGTGTCGCTTATCAAGGCTTTGGTCACTTGCGAAAACTGCTCGCCAGCGTAATTGGCCCGATATACCCGGTAGCCTTGCACATCGTCATCTACCGAGGGTTTCCAACGCAAAGTCACTTTCCCCGTGCTATCAATTACTCCCTCTACCATCGTAGGCGCCTGGGGTGGAATGCTGTCAGGCACTTGCACCAAAAAGGGAAAGGTGTAACGCACATAAGCCGCTTTATCCAGGTTGCTTGTCACTGCATTTTTACCGCCAATGCGAGACACCGATTTTTCTTCGCCTTTAAAAGGCTTTTTGCTGACAATCCCCACTCTATAATAATTTACCCCATCTACCTTGGCATCGGTAAAGCTACGGGTAGAGGAGGGTAAGGTCACTTGATTGGGGTGGAGCAGTTTATAAGGCACTCCACTGGCTCTGCGGGCTTTTTCTACTACAAAGCCTACAATGTCTTTTTCTTGTTCTTTAGGGAAAGTCCAGGTGAGTTGTACCGTACCCGTAGCTTCTTGCAGCACTGGTTTTGCCAGTTTGGGCAAAGGCAAATTATTTTCCCAGCCTTGGCCCGTAATGGCTTCGGAAGGTGGTCCCATTTCTCCAAAAGAATTAACCCCTCGTACTCTGTAATGGTAAGTAGTATTGTTGGCGGGCAGCGAATCTATGCGGTATAAAAAGCGACTGCGAATACCTACACCCTCTTGCAACACGTTGCCAATCGGGGCGCTGGTAATGGGTTTGTAGGTACTTCCGCCATCTTCGGAACGCTCTACCCAGTAGGCCACATAAAATCTTTCGTAATACCAGCGGTTCCAGGTAAGCATTACGGTGCGGTTGCCAAAGGTGGCGCTGAACTCCACGGGCTTGGGCAAAGGTTCATAATCGTCTATTCCAGTATACACATAGGCGGTGTCTATTTTGTAATTGATCGCAGCAGGAAGCTTGACGTACACCTTGTATAAGTATTTTTCAGCTTTTTTGGTATTACTATCTTTATAATATAATCCACTGGCTTTAGCCACAGGCAGGCAATGGTCACTCGCCATCAAGGCATAGGCAAAACGCATGTCTTGTTCACGTACTTGATTGATGATTTTTTTGAGGTTGCTCACATTTTTTCCCGCAGCCGTAAGTCCAAATGCTTTTCCGTGTAGGGCTTGTGCCGCTACCAGGGCATAGTTTTCCTTTTGCTTACCTACTTCATTCACTACTTTTTCCCAGTCTTTGAGAGGGAGAGGCTTGAAAACGCTTTTGCCCGTGAGATTAAGCTTTTTGGGCTTTGCGAGAATTTGCCTGTTTTGGTAGACCAAATACTTCTCTACCTGATAGCCGTACTGGTTGGCGTATTGCCACACAATGGGGTTGTTGGGTGCCCAGCGCAACTTGATATGATCCTGGTAAGCCCTCGCCTGCATTTTCACCGCAGGAGCGCCTTTGGCCGTATCAGGAGGAGGTGGTGTGTTGTTTCCCTGAGCCATTCCTGCTGTAGTTGTTGCTACAGTGATGAGGAAGACGATGATGATATGTAGAATGAATTTGTAGTTCATTTTCATAAATTATTTTTGAATCGCTAGCTTGATGATGGCTTGTTTCGTACTTGTTCCTTTGCTACTTACCTTTAAAAAGTAAATTCCCTGAGGCCAGTGTCCTGGTAAATTCACCAAATACTTACCCCCTTGGGCAAAACCAGTTTTTAATAATACCCTACCCGCAAAGTCAATCAAGGTAACTTCGTATCCCTTACTACTACTCGTGTTTTGCGGTAACTCCAAGGTAAACTCTCCCTGATTAGGAACCGGAATCGGGTATACTTTCACGCCTTGAAGCGGCGCAGGTGCTTGACTCAGGCTCGTTACTTCTACCTGAAAAGCATCACTGAGTACTTCACAACCATTGCCAAAGCTTACCCGCACGGTGTAAGCTCCAGTGGCTCGTGGGGTATAACTGGAAGCATTCGCCCCCGTGAGTGGTAGGTTGTTATAAAACCATTGATAAGTGAGGGCATCTGCAGTAGCAGTGACTGCCAGATCAGTTCCGTTTTGAGCAATCACTGGTTTTTGTATTTGGGTAATCGTCACTTCACTGGAAGTACGAGTGCAGCCTTCTTCGCTTACTGTGACCTTGTAAGTCCCTGGCTCGTTGATGAGCACTGCCACCGAGTCGCTGCCAATATTTTGCCCGTTACGTTGCCACTGATAGCTTAGCGGAGTGCTGCCAGCACCCAACGCCGAAGCAGTTAGGGTAAGATTACCATCCACACAAAGCTCTCGCAGGCCATCTGCAATGCTCACCGAAGGGTACAAGTAACGCACCGTAACCGAGGTGTGACTACCTTCAAACAAAGAATCGGTACTGGTGACGTAAATGGTGCGGTTGGCTGTAATATTTGCTACCCTTAAACTTGCTCCCTCGCCAATGGGTGTCGTTACCCCAAGGGTGGGTACCTGATCATAAAAGCGGAAGTTGGTGCCTCCCGTAGGCGTTACTGTTACTTCCCCCGTGGGACCACAGGTTTTCAAATCCGAAGGGAGGGTAGGGGTTGGACTGGTATAGCGGGTCTGAAAGCGACTTTTGGCCTGGGTAACTCGAGATTGTAATTCGGTAAGGCTCGTTCCTGCTACGAGTACAAAAGCTACCATTGTAGTCTCCCCTGGGGCAATCGTAATGATGCTGGCTCCTACCGTATGAGCGACATCGTTGCCATTGCCAGTTTCCCCTGCTTTACTACGAGCCAAATTGCCCGACGACATACTCTCATACTTTTCAGCTTTACTAAAGCCATCAGTTATATTGATGCTCCCCGCCGTACCATCCTGATCAAAAGCATAGTATTGAGATGTTTGAGCGGTAAGCAAGGCAATACCCGCGTGGGTGCCTGTGCCGCCACTTTCATAAATGTATCCAAGGTTGTTATTTGCGTCCCAATCCGCTCGATTCTCACTCGCCGTACCCAAGTTCCAATCAGCAAAAACGCCCAGCGAAAGTTGTTTGAGGGTATCACTGCTGGTGTTTTTTAGGCGATACTCTAAAATCACATACCCCACATCACTTGTGGTATTCCAGCCATATACTCGTTGGGTGATTTCTAATCCAAGAGGACTCGTCACTGTTCCCGCTTCTTTATACACCGCCACCAGTTCCTTTAAATCCCCACTCGTATTTCCAGTACCAATGCTGCCCTGCAATACCCAATCGGTACTACGGGTGGTATTGCTGATTTTTACCACATCTGACACCCTGGTGGCAGACAAGCCTAACATCAAGCCTGCTTCGTTGCGTCCTGTGGTGGCGTTTTTGAGCAAATCTTTGCCGTTGAAAGTAAAGCCGAGTTGCCCAGTGCTGCCGTCATCCACTCCCCAGCGTCCAGTGCCATCTATGGTAATACCCAATCCGTTACCTGCCGTGAGCTGCAAAGTACTTGTCTGAGCAAAAAGTAAATTTGGAAGTAGGATGATTGCTCCAAGTACTAATATCTTTTTATGGCTATATGGTTGTATGGTTAAATGGTTTCGCAATGCGCATCGTAAAGCGACGCATCGCGAAACCATATGGCCACTTGACCATTTAACTATATGAATATACAGCCATCGTAAATATTTCATTATTTTAGATTTCAAGTTTGTCATTCGTATATTTTATCAAAGCATTCAAGAGCTTAGGTAATTCTTTTAATTGAAGATGTATTAATTCATATTGGTCTTGATTCAACAATGACCTTATTTTCGCTTTTTCGCACCAATCCAAGCATTCATAAGTAGAACCTCTCGAGTACCTGTAGAACTTTATTTTGTCTTTCTTATAATATCTACCAAAGCCCTCCGCAATATTTGCAGAAATACTATCAATAGCTCTCACTAATTGTTTCCCTATGGTGTCCTTTGCGAAATGATCCCAACGTATTACGACCTCCCAAACTTCATTGCTTAATTTGAAAGCCAACTTATAAGCTTCTACATCATTGAGAACCAAGTATTTCTTATTCATAATTTTGATGGTTAAATTGTTGAATAGCTAAATGGTTCCGTGATACATCGCACATATTCTTCGCGTCGCATTGCGAAACCATTTAACCATCTAGCCATAAGCGAAGCGTTAACCATAGAAAAAAATTAAAAACTATAACTATACCCCAACGTCCCCGTAAACTCCGAAAAAGCCAGCCTACTGGTATCGGTGGCATTGCGTCTGAGCGTGAGGATATTTACCGTCAGTCGGTGTTTTTTCATCAAAGTATAGCCCCCGTTTAACCTCAAATTGATAATACTGCTTGTGAGGTTTTCGCCCAGATAACTGTTATTGAGCGAAGCCGAAAGCGATGCTCTGAGTTTTTTCTTAAAGAAAGTTTGAGTTACTGTAAGAGTAGGGCCAATGGTGCGGGCCAGCACATTTTCTGCTTCGTTTTGACTGTAATTGAAAGCAACCACGGTAGTGAGTCCCAGCTTATTCCAGCTAAAATTGTAAGAGGTGCTCGCATTGTAAAACACCGTTCCTCCTGCCACATCGCTGGTTCCATTGCTGCTGTTGTCGTTGCTCGCGATTTGCACGTTGCCATTGAGATTCCAAAACTGACGATGGTTCGCCCCATTGAATACCTGATAATTCAGACTGGCATTGGCATTTTGAGAAATTTGGGTGAAACTGAGTGAGTCCCGGAAGTTGTCAAAAGCGGTGAGCTGATTTAAAATATCAAACTGGGTGCGAATGCGGGTAAAGCTCTGGAAATTAGAATAGGCCAAGCTCAAGTTCAGTTTTGGGTGGGGAATCACGTTTACATTCACCGAACCACTGGCCCTTCTGAGCGTGCTCAAATTCTGATCGTTGAGATTGTTACGCTGGGTTCCTAAACTTCCATTAACCGAGAACTTTCCCTGCCACATTTGAGTAGAGAAGTTCAGGGTCATATTTTCAAAATCATTGTTGAAAAAGTATGCTCCGTGGGTGCGATATTCGGGGTCTACCCGCTCGTAACCCACCCCAATGGTAAAGCTGGGATGGTTGTAATTGAGTTGCCCTTTGTAAGCGTTGTAATACGAAGTATTGGTCTTGCGGGTAAAAAAGCCGTCAGTTACCAGAAACACGGTTTGCTGGTTGTCATCTCGTTCGGTTTCGCGAATATCGCTTGTAATGGCACTGGTGGCGACTTCTACGTCCAGCGAGAAATTCTTAAAAAAGGTCTTATTCAGCCTTGCACTCAGCGCCACATTTTCTTCGGGGGTAAGTCCTAAACTATCAGGTAATAGAGGTAATGAACCCGTTCTATCCTTGGCCCCAAACACGGTGAGTTCTAACAAATCGGTGTTTTCTGAAAACGGGGTATTGCTATTTTTTTCATTAGAGGCCACAGAAGAAGAACTCCCCGCAGACGGTGTCTGCTCACGTAACTCTCCATCACGGGTATATTTACTTTGCAAACGTCTTTTGGGGCGATGCTTATTGGGGCGTGACTTGAAATGAATGCCTACTTTGGCTCCATAACCAAACCGCTCAAAAGAACCGTTTTGTCCTGCGCTGTCTGGCATGACTGCTTTGCGAAAACGCCCGTATAAGGCCGTGGCACTCAGGCGGCCAGGTGGTTTTACTTCAAAGCCTCCTCCCAAAAACAAATGACCATTCATGGTGTAAGGTGACAAGGTGAGGGTATTGTATCCTGCGTACAGCTTGATCCATTTCCAGGTGGGTTGGATGCCAAACTGATTAAAACTAATCGATGGCAACTCTTGGCTAAAACTAAACTCTTGATTGGTATAGCTAAAGGTAATGGGCAATGAGAATGAAAACATCGAGAAGGTGATGTTCCCCGTTAAAAAGTAAGTATAAGGGTCCCTTCGGGATTCTATCCCACTGGCTCCATAGAAGATTTGAGAAGCCGATACGCCTCCGCTGACCCGCAGTTTGCGATCCTCGAAAATAGCCTTGGCTTCCTCAATCGTGCGAGGAGGGGAAGTTTGGGCCACAAGGGTAGTAGTTGTGATAGTAAGTATGATTACTATCCAACCGATCACTTGTGAAGGTGATACTAGTTTTCTTGCCTGATCTTGTACTTGTATAGCGCCAGTTCCACCAGTCGGGGCTACACTCACTTGTTTATTCATAACTATAAAAGATGCTCACTTTACTTGTTGATGATTGTTTAATTGCATGGCCTAATGATTGAATCGTTGCATCAGCTCAGTTGATTGATAATCAATTTGCTATATGGTGGTGTCGTGCTTTTTTGCTTGTATTTTGGTAATGATAATGTTGTTGTGGATAGACGTGGTGTCTTTGTTTTGGTAGTTTTGTGGTGGTAGTGATATATTAAGTAAATAAGTTAGTTAAGTTGCTTACTACTTATATATATGTAATTCGCGGCCGTCGAATGGAAATAAATTTCGAGAAATTTATAAAAAAAATCTCAAAGCCTTGATTCTCTGCCAGTTCCAAAACGTAACATCTATCCACTTTTCTTCATTTCTTTGAGTACATACCTACTTTTTTATCCACTTTTCTAATTCATATACCCATAGCATTCTATTTTAGCACTAGATAAAATACTATCATTGAGTTCATTAACAATCCAGATAATGCACACACATTCGCTTTTCGGGTAAAATCTCTCCAAAACTTACTTCTGCATCGAATACCCACGGTTTACTTCAAAAAACGGACTTCTACTCGCCTGTTTTTCTCTTGACTGGTGGTGTCTGTTCTCCATACCAGTGGCTTGCCTTCGCCATAAGCTTTGGTCATCAGGCGACCTTCTGCAATACCTTTTTGCACCAAGAATGCTTTTACCACTTGCGCTCTTTTTTCGGAAAGCCGCATATTAGAAGACCAGGTTCCGGTATGGTCGGTATGGGCATCTATCTGGAGGGTTGCTTTGGGGGAAGTTTTCAAAAGTCCGAGAATATTTTCCAAATAAGCTTTGGATTGGCTACTCAACTCTGACGATTTATAAGCAAAGCGTAAATGAGGGAATTGAAGACGTGTTAGCGCTAGCTTGAGCTTTTGCTTGTTTGGTTTGCGGTTTTGTGCGCTTGAGCTTGCAACTTGCTGCTGTTTACCATCAAACATTTCGTATTCAGGGTAAGCAGCCAGTATTTCACCTCTAGTTGGCAGTGTTCCTTTTTTACTTGCTTTTGAGGGACTTGTAACCATGGTTTGCCCAGCGCCACTTACCCCGTTTGAAACGGCTAAACCCTTTCTAGCGCGTTTTTGAAGTTCGGCGAGACTGATAATCTCTCCTGTTTTGGGGTTGATGAGCAGTGTCTTTTGTGCAGATGAAATGGCGTTTGAACTAGGTGTAGTAGTACTAGTATTAGTATTATTTTTTGCAATCATCGCCTCATTAGAAATCGCTTTTTCTTTTTTGATGAGTATCAGTGGTGTTTTCAGCGCATACTCCAAGCTCGTCCAATCTTTGAGGGCAAGGCGTTTTTGGGTGACCTCATAATCCTCACCTGCCGAGGCCTCGAGCAAATAATTATAACCAAAACGCAAAGGCAAAGCAAATCCACCTGTGGCTTCATCCACTTTGATTGTTTTAAGCAAATAAGGTTTGTCAGCTCTATCTGCTTCCAGTAAATAAACTTTAAGTGTGGTATTATTTGCAACATAGGTAAGCGATGATGTCTTGGATTTGGCAATCACTTTTCCACTGGTATTGATTACTTTTTGGAGGCGTAGCATTGTAGGAAGCGGACTGGCACTGAATATATCTGGGGTTCGTTTGCCTTGGGCATTGTAATAAACGCTGGGGGCACTTTTTGAGCCACTTGCTGCTTGTGGCTCTATCACCGTTGCAAACTGATCAAAACCTGGAGTGTTGAGCGGGGTCACTACTTCTAACTGCTCCCAGTCTGTTTCTTTGACACTGAGTACCGCTTTGTACAAATCAAAATCTCCGCTGTGGGTATTACCATCTCGTATAGAAGAAAATACCAACGTTAGGCCATCAGATTGAATTCGAGGGCATTTTTCGCATCCCGTATTGATTGACCCTGTGGGGAGCTTTTGAGGTGTTTGCCACCTGCCAGTATTTGCATCCTTTTTAGCTACATACAAATCATAACAAGTTTGTTGTTGTTTTTTGCTACCTGTTCCTTTTTTCTTGTCATTTGGACGGGCAAAATACAGAGCATCTCCTTCGGGTGAAATGGAAGGAAAGTCTTCGGAGGCTTTGGTGTTAACGGGCGCGCCAATATTTCGTGGTCGACCCCAGTTACCATTGCTTTTACGCTTGCTTACATAAATGTCTTTGCTACCCATTCCTCCAGAAAAAGTCGCACAAAAATACAAGGTATTGCCATCGGCACTCAGATGTGGAGTGGCAATAAAATTGGTCTGAAAACCATTGGAAGCGCGAGGTTTTTGTCCAAAGTTATTAATAGCATTAATGGGGCGTGGTTTGCTCCATTTACCATTCGTGCCTAGCCTCGTCTCATACAGATACCAAACCCGATACTTGTTATTGTTGGATTGGAAAATCATCACTTGACCATCCGCACTTAAGGTAGGTGCGTACTCGGTGTATTTCTTGGTATTGATGGGGCTACCTAATGGGGTAATCGTCGTGGATACTTCTTGAGCCTGAGAGCCAATTGAAATACTCAAAAATATAAAAAATGCCTTGATGTAAATCACAGTTGTTCGCATAGATACTTTTATAAAAAAATAATAGGTGTACCTATATATACTGAATTTGATGGGGTTGTTTGGACATTTATTGAAAGATATCACGGCAATGACTAGCTTTTGGGTTAATTCGCTGGCAAGTTATAAATATTTTTTATTTTAGTACATAAGATGTTTTGTTTTGATTATTATGTGTGTTTTTTGGTTAAAATCATAATGCCACCCATTAACTCATATACACCACGTTATCTAATCATTGCCTGGTTTTTTGTGAATCATTGAAACTGTTTGAAACCATTGTAAAAAGAAGGGTTTTGATAATCAGGTGTTTTTTCAAACTCGTGGTAATTCTCTCAAAACCATCAAATCTTAGTAACATCAAGAGTTTATCATCAAAACGGGTAGTTTTTAATGCGCTGTGTCCAGTTATGCATATTAAAAATCAGCCTTTCTGTTCAAGCAAGAAGACCGATTTTTATGTCGAGCAAATTTCATGGATGTTGAATATCTCCAAGAAAATGAAAAACGAACAAGGAAAAGTTAAAAGCAATCTGTTCATCTTATGATCCTAATGCTGACAATTGGTAACATCATTAAAACTGAATGCCTCCTTCACTTGTCATGCCGAACTTGTTGGGGCATCTGCCCAAATATTCTCAACTATGAAAACCCCCACATCTTTACACTAAAGGTCAAAAATTCATTAAAGTTGGATACCTCTCAGGCTGTATGGAAAGTTTATTAGAAGATATTTTATCTATCGTTAAATAAAGGCAAAGCCGTTTTATCACCTCTAATGTTATCGCCAGAGCCTGAATGGTTTTGGGTGTTTGTCATTTTTTAGAAGGATTAGTAATTGGTTTGATTCCATTTAGTTGGAACCTTTTGTATCAATGGAAATGTTACAAGCATTGCTCGTGATCAGGGAACGATTATTTCAGGGCCAGTGGAAGGAGATGTAAACATTATCCACCACCATCATTAAACCTTGTTTTTTAAAATTATCCCATACTCCTCACAGCATCCTCCAAAGACTGAATAACCTGCTTTTCATGAATGGGCAAAAGCTGAAATGTTCTTTTGATATCAACTTTAATCCTTCTGATGGCATCATCATCGAGTTCGAAACCTTTGAGTGCTTCCTGAAAAATACTGGTGCTGATTCTCTTTTTTTCTTTGATAGGTAAGTAATTACTCAGGTGGACGTATTTGATGAACTCCCTCAAATAGGCTATACTAAATTCAGTTGCTTTACAAAGGTCAGAAGCTCAGGTTTTCGGTGATACATAATATCTTGAGTCATGGCTTGGGCTAAGGTGATTACCTCTCTGGCTTCTTCAAGTTTGCGCATGTAAAACAAATGAGCGCCGTAGTCTAATACCGCACTGACCGAACAAGTATCTACATCATAATACCTCACTACTAACATACCATTTTTTTGATGAGTATATTTCATTGATTCTAATTGCTCTTGTAAATCCTTAAAAGTAGCCTGTAGCTTTTTGGAATTGAAGTGGGTAGGGGTATCGGTGTATTTGCCTGGATACTTGGTTTTCCTGAGGGTCAAACGAAGGGTCGTGATTTTTACGATAAGCTGGTACTTTTCATCTTTTGCCAAGTGATCTTTCTGGGCATCAACCATTTCTATCAAACGTCTTTCAGAAAAATCTTCCTGGCCAAAATAAAAACACTTACCAATACTTGAGTTGGTCTCATTGAGGACTTCTCGATCCCAACCATAACTGAGCATATAATAAGCAGTATAGGCCAATCTTCTTCTTTCCTTGCCTTTATCCTTGAAATAATTCAAAGCTGTTTGATGCTGGATAGCTTGTTGATCAAATTGCTGAAGCAAGCCATACACTGCTCCGAATATCATCCGGCTTACATTTTGGTACAATTTTTTATTAGCAATGTCATGTTCGAATTTCTTTCTTGTTGTTGTATCCTGGGCTTGTTCTTTTTGAGTATCAAGCTTATCAATGACATCATCACTTTTTATTAGAGCCTCTTTAAAGTAGTATACAGCAGTTTCATAGTCATTCTCACCTATTCCTTCAGGAGTATTTTCTCTTCCCCAAGTCCAATACAGAGATGCCAAATTATGATAAATGCCAGAAAGTTTATCGTTAAAATCAGCATTATTAATGGCAATTTCCAGTACTTCTTCTAAGATTTTCTTGGTTTTGATAAACCTACATTTACGTTGGTAAACCTTGGCTAAAACATCGTTTTTGCATTTAATCAATTCTGTCAGGTTATGATGTTGTTCAAAATATGTTTGTGCTTTTTCTGCCAACTCAATGGCTTTATCAAAAAAATCTTTTCCTTGCAAAAAAATGGTCTTAGCCAGCATAATATTAATTTTGGCACTAGACTCGGTATCATCATCTACAAGTTGATCTATTCGAGCAAAAAAACGTCCTGCTTTTTCGGTTTCCCCTCTGTTGTAATGAAAAGTACCTGCTTCATAAAATAATTCTGATGTTTCTGCTTTGATATCGCTTAACGATAATTTAGAGGATTGTTCAAATACATAATCCACATGAGGGATTAAAGTAAATTTCTCTATGCTTTCTGCTTTAAAAGCATTTTTCATCCAAACGATGGTATTTTTGACATGTTCAATCTTTTCCTGGTCGTCTGTGAGCTCTTGTACACATTCGTGGATAAGCCGATGTATTGAGTATTGTTCTTTATCTTGATGGGTAATGGTAATAAAGGAGAGGTTTTTTAATTTGCTAAGTCTTTCATCTAATTGAGGGTAGTCAAGGCTACCAAATGGGTGAGCTGTTGAATTATTATCAGACAAAATCTTCACCGGGATTTCATCAGGGGCAAAGTGGCAAAGCGCTTTTAGTAGATTTTGTAATGATTTGTCAAGGCTGTCAAATGAGGTTTTAATGACCATAAAAATTGTTATGTTATGGGTTTGCGGATATTTACCTTTAAACTTCTTCTTGTAATGTGGACTCAAGTTTTCAGGGTTTTTCAGATATCCCATAGTATTTTTATAAGCCTCATAAAATTTCTCAAAGCTTTTGTTATCACCTGATCGTTCATTTATAAAACTTTTGGCAAGCGCTGAAGTGAGAGGTAAACCACCTAAAATCTCTAATTGAGTTACATCAGGTACCTTAATTCCTGCATTTTTAAAAAATGCTTTAATACTCTTGCTAGTCCAAGTTTTCAAGTTTATATCCATAATACCTTCTTCTATTAACTTCCAATTTAAATTTCTACTGGTAATTAAAATTTGTTGCTTTTTTTGACTATGTTCCGCGATATTTTCTTCGTAAAATTTGCTGACTTCGGTAATTGAATTGCCATCACAGGCATTGTCATAAATAAGTAGCCATTTTTTGGAAGCCAAGTATGAATTGATATCGCTTAAGGATACCTCTTTTGAGGTTTTCGTAATGTGGTATGTTTTGGCAAATTCTTCCCAAGAGGCTTGCATTTTATCCAAAGATTTTCCTTGATCGGCATCAAGCCACCAGATGATATCGTAGCTGTTGTCCTGTACCTTTTGTCGGGCAATCTCTAAAGCTAGGCTTGTTTTGCCAATACCTGCCATTCCTTGCAAACAGCAAATACCATTTTCATCCAGTATTGTATTTATCTCCTGAATATTGGCTTTGAGTTCAGTAGTTTCGTGAAAAACAGCACCTTTGGCTTTTGGTATATTATCTCTCAAAGCAGGAAGTAAAGATCTAGCATTGGTAGTGGGTGCTTTAGGTTGATTGTGGTTGCTACTGCTTTGATGACTGACATTAGCCGAGCCTTTTATATCTCCTGAAAACACCGTTCCCCTACCTTGAACAAAATTAATATTAGCGACAAAAAATTGCTGAATCGTTTGGTCGTTTCCTGTTTCTTCCTGTAGCAGTTGCCCCAATCGCGGATTATCTTGAAAAGCCTGTTTTAAAGCCTCTTGGAGGTAATGTTTTTCTGACTCACTGAGTGCTTGGTTAGTTTTATTATATAAGACATCTACTAACTCAAAAACCTCTGTTGAGAGGCTCTGTTTGAGTTGATGTCTTAATTGTTGTTTGGTATGATCAGAAAGTTGATCAATGATTGAGAGAAATTCCATCATCCGTAATTGTTTAATTGAGCTACATTGTTTTTCAAAGGTATATCTTCCCCATTAATGCTTTTACCCCACTTTTAAGGATATCCCAACTCCTGAAACTCCCCAATACTGAGGATAAAAGTCTTGACTCAATTGTCTATTTTTGGGATTGTTCAATCATTATCTTGTTTTAATAAAAGCTCGGTTGTATGAATGCTCAAGCCTTGATCAAAGAAAACTTACGAACTCAATCTCCCTACCTTAATCTGGGGCGTTGTGGACTTACTGGAAGCGAAGATTTTCTGGAGTTGCTGGAGGAGTGTGCGCATTTGGAGGGGTTGACCCTGGCAGATGATTTGATAGGGTACGATTTGCCAACTCAGCAATGGGTATCTCAAGGAAATAGCCAAAGGCAAGGTAATCGCAATATGATTGCTCAAATTCCCCCTCATTTACCCAAAAACCTGCGCACACTTGTGATTAGAAGGGAGCAGGATAGCCCTTATTTATTGGGGAATCTAAAGGAGCTAAATAAGCTAAACAACTTAGAATTACTGTGGTTAGAAAAATTACCTGAGGTACAAAGCCTGGACTTTTTACAAGCCCTGCCTCAACTTAAATTTTTGCATTTGTACCATTTGCCCCATCTTACCAATATTGATGCGTTGGCATATTTACAAGAGCAATTAATCGCTTTAAGTTTGGGAAAATGCCCGCTACTCGAAGGTTTTACCCCAATAGGCAAAATAACAACGCTCCAAAACCTGGATATAAGTAATTGTGATGCATTGCTTGATACCTCCTTTTTAGAGAAACAAAGTGATTTAAAGCGCCTAATACTAAGTCATCATGAATCTCTAAAGAAGCTAAGTTTCGGTAGTGAAGTCAACCAGCTCAGACAATTGAACTTGGATAATAACCCGCGACTTTCTGACATTGACGCGGTGTCACAACTACCTTTTTTGAGTTCTTTAATGTTGGTAAAGTTACCCTCAGTTAAAAAACTACCAGCATTCAAAGGTTTAACTCAACTTACCGAGTTGCACCTTGAGCCTGCTGCAAGTATTACAGATTTTTCTCCATTAAAAGACTTGGTAAGGCTTCAAGGACTTCGGATAGATCATAGTAAGCATTTGGTCAATATTGACTTTATGAAACACCTGCCCGAACTCAGGGTCTTGTTGTTGCATAACAGTGCCGAGTTAGCTGATATAACCGCCCTCCGTTATTTGCAAAAACTGGAAAAACTGGTATTGAAATCCAATCCCTTATTGGAGGACATTGAAGCACTTGCAGGACTGGAAAGTTTGAAATATTTAGAGTTGCTTTACAATGGCGCTATCAAAGATGTGACTTCTTTAGGTAATCTAAAAAAACTCCAGATACTCAAGCTGGCTACCGATGCTCCCCAGGTTGGGTCCTTGGCCAACCTCACTCAATTGATTGAGCTTGAATTACACGGTAATTTTTTTGAAGATTTGAGCCCATTGGCTGATCTGAAACAACTATTACGTTTAAATATTTCAGGGCAATTAATTAAAGATATTGGCCCTCTGGCAAACTTAAAGCAGCTACAACAACTTAGCCTAAGTGGGCAAATTGAGGAGGTGGCTCCTATCAGTGACTTACCAGCACTTGTTGAGCTTGGATTGGCAGATAACCAATTACAAGATGTATCTGCTTTAGCGCACTTGCCTAATTTGGCAGTACTTAATTTGAATAAAAATCGCATTGGTGACATTAGCCAGTTTGCCGATTTTCAAACTCTACAGGAATTATACCTAGACTATAATTCCTTAAAATCTATAGAAATCAATGCGGGGTTTGATGCGCTGCAGGTGGTTCATTTAAAAAACAACCCTTTGGAGCAATTCAACCTAAAAAATTTACCTCAATTACAGTTTTTAGATTTGCAGGGCAACTTGATAAAATCGGTTGCAATGGAAAACCTGAAAAGCTTGTACACCCTCAATTTGATTCGTTTGGGGATCAAACAAATCACTTTGACAAACCTCCCCAATTTGCACTATTTGCATTTGCATAATAATCGCATTGCTTCGCCACATTTTCAAGATTTATCGGCGCTAAAACGGCTTATAATGACGGAAAATGACCTGGAAGATGTTTCTTGTATTGCGAATCTTAAGAGTTTAGAGGTGCTGGATTTATCGCTTAATTTTAGGATAAAGGACTTTAGTTTTTTGCAGAAACTGGTGAATCTGCGGCAATTGTTATTGGACAATACATTGTTGGATACGCTCGATTTTTTAGCATTGATGCCCAATCTATATTTTTTAGATATTAGCGGGAGCAAAGTAACCAATCTGGGTCCTTTGATACAGGTCAGCGAGCAATTCACCATATTACGGATATCAGGTTTGGCGATCAAAGATTTGTCTTTTTTAAAACACTTTTCTCAATTGGTTCATCTAAGCATTGAGAGCAATGACTTTGTAGATATCTCTCCTTTAAAGCATTTAGAAAATCTAGATGGATTGGGATTGGGCCAAAATCCACAGATTGAAGATTACAAGCCTTTATCGCAATTGAGAGGCTTAAGGTATTTGGGCCTAAAAGACAATCAAATTAAAGATATCTCCTTTTTGAAACCACTCAATCAATTGGTTCAAGTGAATTTGGAAAACAATCAAGTAACGGATATCAATGTCTTTTCAGGGTTTAAAAACCTACAGTCTTTAGCGCTGAAGCAAAATCAGGTTTCTTTGATTCGCGGGTTGCTTTTACAATCTTTGCCCAGCCTTAATTACCTTACATTGCACGAAAACCCCGTAAAGAATGTCCCAAAAGAGTTTTTGGATACAACCGGTAATCTGTTTGATTTACAAAACTATTTATACAACTTAGCGCAAGGTCAAGTAAAAGTGTACCAAACCAAACTCATCCTAATTGGCAATGGGCGAGTGGGTAAAACCACTTTGATAAAGCGTTGGCTGGAGAATACTTTTAATCCAAACGAACCCTCTACCCATGCCATTCAGCTACATAGTCAGTTCCTTGAAGCGCTGGCTACCGAAAAGGAATATGACCAAATACAACTCAATATTTGGGATTTTGGCGGGCAAGATATTTATCATAGTACTCATCGGGTGTTTATGCAAACTCACGCCGTGTTTTTATTACTTTGGGATGTGTCTACTGAGCAAGCATTGTATCAAAAAGACGAAAATATTCTCTCAAAAACGGCTGACTATCAAGACACCCATCATTCGTTGATGGATTGGCTCAGTTATGTAGAAACCTTGAGCAAGGACAGCCCCGTGATAGTAGTGCAAACCAAAAGGGGAGAAAGAGGTCAGCAACAAGACCCACCCAATAAAGCTGCCATCCAACAAAAATATGATACTTACCTCAAAGATTTTCTTTCAGTAGAATCGTCTGAAAAAAAACAACGTCAAAACGGTTTTTTCGAATTATTGAACTGTATTACTGGAGTGGTGGAGACCGAAATGGAAAAAAACTGTGTCAACTTACCCGCAAGTTGGTGGCAAGTACAACAAACTATTGACGAATTACGGCAAAAACAGCAAACTTTGACTTGGGATCACTTTCAGGCAATTTGCCTGGAAAAAGAGATACCCTCAGGTTCAGTGTTTACCCTCGGAAGATACTTGCACGATACGGGCTTCTTTTTTAGACAAGAAGGCTATTTTAATGAAGACATTATACTAGACCAAAAATGGATCATTGATATCGTGTATGCTTTGTTTGACCGAGAAGACAACAACTTGTTTTTGAGATTACAAAAGAATGGTTTTTTTACTGGGCAAGATTTGACTTGGGCTTGGGAAAAAAAAGGGCATCACAAAAGTCATTTTGAATTATTTGCCTCATTTATGGAGTCTTGTGGTGTATGCGTAGCAATAGGTCAACCATATGCCGATAGAGAACAAAAACAGCGAATACCTTTTACTCAACGTGAATACCTTTGCCCCCAATTGTTACCCGATGAGGCTATTCCCAACATTGAAGGGTATTTTCCTAAAGGGCAAGGGTTGTTTTATAAGTTTATCCATCCCTTTTTGCATGCCGCAGTGATTCAGCAATTTATTGTACGTAATGTGCAGTATGTATACCGTGGTGATTTTAAAACCAACATCAAAAAGCATAGTATTTTCCTAGAAATTGGCGGTCAAAAAGCTTTGGTAGAAGCATTTCCCCATAAGAACGAATTGCTGGTATGCATACCCCAAACTGAGCACCAAGATGTGTTAGCTAGAATCCGTTACGAGCTTAAGACCATTCAAAGAGGATATTATGGCATAGAGGAGTGGGTAAGTATTGATGGAGAAGGGTATGTGCTTTTAGAGGAGTTGATGCAACCGTCTAAAAATGATTATATCAAGGCATCTAACAATCAAGAATACCTTAGAAATGATTTTCTGGTTTTTCAAGGAGTGTCTACCCGAAAATATACATCCATAAAACAAGCAACCAATCAAATTATTCAAGGTGATGTGTTTAATCAGGCCAACGACCAGAGTGTTGTTATAGTAGGCCCAGTAACGGGAGAGATAAAGATTATTCATCATCACAATAAAGGGCAAGGCCCTGGGGGAGATGGTGATAATACCAATCATTAAAATAAGTAATTATGGACATTCTTAAAGCTATTGGTCAACTATCGGATACCACCCAAATCATTGAACTACTACAAGCTTTCCTTTCAGCAGAAGAAATTAGTTGTTTAGAATCGTTTTGTGCGGGTACACCATTGCCTTCTGAACAATACCAAGGTTTGAATAGGCAATTGGATACTATTTTCAAAAGGGAGCAAACCATACAACACTTTCTTAATAATGAGAAAGAAGAGGGGCAAACTGTAGGACAGGTGATTTTTGGAGACAGTGTGTCTACTGCTAAAGACTATGGCGTAGTGTTTTCAGCACCAATTACAGGTGATGTTCACATTACCCATCAGCATAGTGATAGAAATAGAGTTATATTATTTATTATTTTATTCATTGTTATTTCTCTGTTCATAGGTTGGATGGTCAAAAGTTCCTATATCATAGGAATTAAAGGAAATAATAATGATAATAATACTATTCAGGTTGATCAATGAGTAATAATAGTTCGCAAATGATTGTCTAAAATACCCAACTTCCTCTCAATGTAGATACTCATTGAGAGGAAGTTGGGCAAATATTTGAAAGTGTTTTCTATTAAACAGGTTTCTTACTTTCTTTGTATAGATTCGATAAACTTAGCAATAATCCTTTTTCCTCCACTGACTAATGTAAAATCATTAGTTTCTGATTGTCCCATCCAAACAATTTTAGCATTTCTAACATCCACAATCTTAGCTGCAATACCAACAGATGCAATTGTCCTAAATTCTTTCTTGGAAACTTTTTTGAGTCTTTCATCTAACTCTGGTAGAGATAAGACATCGTGCTCCTTACGCATTTTTTTTAACCTGCTTTTCTCTGATTGAAATAGAGGAAACCATCCGCCTACAAAATATTTTCTGTATTCCTCATATTCTTTTTGATACTCCTGTCTGTCTTTTTCTTTAATTTTAATAGGTAGATGGATATTTTGCCCCTCCGATTTATACAAAGTTACTGCCCCAAATATCATGTAATCAGCAGCAAGCAATTGCCCTAATTTTTGGGCAATCTCTAAGTCACTCAAATTAGTGCTTCCCCCACTTATTAAGTTCTGCTCTTTCAAAATCAAGTCAATGTTGTCCCTTTCCGTAATTTTATACCCGTTCTTTTGTAATGCAGAAGCAAATACATCACTAATCAAAACCCCTCCATTGGTATTATTAGGAGATTTAAAGTTGAGTACTGCTATTTTTACCTGTTTATTGAACAAGGGGCGTGTGGTAGCCCTGACACTGTTTACTTTTACGGGTTTGATAACTACCTCTTTTGCATCCTCATAGTGAAAATCGGGTAAATAAGGCGCTGTTTTTCCGCAACTGGCTAAAAAGATAAAGCCAATGAGATATATTGTACTTATTGCTAGGTGTTTGATTGTGAACATAATTTTTAATATTTAAATTTAAAATTGAGTTTTATCCCTTTTGCTTCATTAATGTAAAGTAAGGCGAGAATTTTACCGTTGATGAATGCTTCTTTAGCTGTATCTTCTTTTGCAGGAAACATTTTTCGGATGTACTTGGCCAAGTATTGTAAGGCCAGCCGCTTGATATAACTTTGTTGATCTGCGATTTTCTGCTTTTGAGGACTAAGAATATGTACCTGTAGAATTACATGTTTTTTCGTTTGCTGTAGGATCTTGACTTGTTTTTGAAACTCATAGTTTGTTAATACCGCATTTGCCCACAAGGCCTGCATTTCTTCTGTTTCTGAGTGCTGATCATCTAAAATAACTTCATTAGCAAAATCATCTGCTACCCTGTTTGTATCAAATTTAGGGAGAGGCTTGGGTTTATGTACATGCACGTTTCCCCCTTTGTTTGATATGATGGTATTGTTGTCATTGTTATTACCTGCAACACCAAGACGATTACTTCTTTTGAGAAGTAAGGGAAGAACGATTGCAAAAGTGATAAATAAAGCCCCAATGATAAGAATGCTCTTTTTCTTCTTGATTAGGGTAACTAGTTCTGAGTAAGACATCATAGTTTGTAATTTTTGAAAAGCTATAGTAGTGTAGGGTTATCTGTAAGGATTTCCTACGACCTCTTAGTCCCACCAAAGAAATCAAGGGAGTCTTTTATTTATTTTAGACACCAGCAAGTTTACCTTTTTAAGCAACCCTGCAAATGGCAAGCAACCTACATTGCTTGGAGGAGACTTAGGAGTAATGGTAGAGTCGGATATAGGTGGGGGCATAATGCCCTGTAATCGGTTAAACTCCCTTTTCAGCTTCATGAGGTTTCTTCTCTTTACAAGAATTTCTTCTTTCTTTTTATTTCTTTCTTCGTCGTCATATTGACTCAAATCGTTACTTTGCTGCCAATAAAGATGGACTTGTCTTGCCCATTCTTGCGGAAGTATATTTCGTTGCCTTGTATCAGCATATTGAAAGAACAGTGCTACGTATTTTTCGCTATCTTTTGGGCCATTTCCTGGATTTTCTCCTTCTAGGTCTTCTTCCAAAGAGAGGAGTTTTTGAAACCAGTTTTCGGTAATATAGGCCCGTGCTTTATCGAGTACCTCCATTATCCTGAATTCATCAACACTCCTAAGACTCCCTTGTTTGCTGCCATCTTTTCTTATTTCTCGCAAGCCCATGTGTCGGGAGCGGTTGTGATAGCCAATTTCCAAACCAGGATGAAATAACCAACTTACTAAAAAATCAGGGTCGGCATCTACCAGAATATTCCATTTCTCAAGATTATAAAAACCCCAGTAATCTATAATAAAAGAAATGGTGTAGCTCTTGATGCTATCCCGAACCTCTCCCTGATCCCACAAGGTGATGCTTTCACCTTTGAGCAACCATTTTTTAATGCCTTTCTCAAAAAACTCGGTATGTACTTCCTGAATATTATCTTTGTAGCTATCTGCAAGGCGAAAGAACAGCTGATAAGCACTGGTTTTGGTTTCTTTTTTACCCTGTGTCATCATCGTTTCCATCCAATGGAATTTGTCAAATATTTCCATTGACCTTAGCTCGAATATAATGTCAGACAACAAATGATGAGAAGCTTTTTTGATGCGATAGCGGTAGTCGAGATGTTCCATCAAAAACGACTCGATATGTTCAGTTAGCAGCACGTTTTCCAGTTTGAGCATGGCATAAATCAACTCTATCAAAAATGTTTTAAGAGCGACAGGAGTGATTTTTTCTGCCCCGGTTTTTTTGAATAAATCGGAGACTGTTTGTAGTAGCTTTGTGCCATAAAAATAAGGATCATTTCGGGCCAGTTCACAGGCGATCTGAATAAAATACTCAATAACCTGGGCTGAAGTATCGGTGGCAAATGGCAAACCTGAATTGATCAAATTATCGAATTGTTCCAGAAGAAAGAAAGGCATCTTACTCTTGAAATGATCTTTGTAAGCTTCCCGAGCCTGGGCATCGACAAAATCTACTTTTTGTAAATCGTTTTCCTGAATAATTATCAAGCCACATTCTTTGAAAAAATCATCTGTTTGCTGATCCCACAAATGACGTAAATCCCTGGTTTTGAGTTTCTCGGTGCGTTTCAGAATCTCGTCTTTTTCATCCATTTCGCGGATGGTATCAGCCAGTATTTCGTCTTCTTTTTCGGTCAATAATACATCTACTATTTTCTTAAATTCTTTGGGGCTGGTACGAGGGAAAAATGTAGCCACGTAGAGGATGTATTTAAATACTGAATGTTTTTCATCGTACAGTTTTGAGAAGTCAAAATCGGCGATAAATTCTTGTAAAGTATTGATGGGTGGCGAGGTATCCCAATAATGAAAACCAAAACCTCCTCTGTTAGGGTTGGTGAGGGTCTGTATTTGCGCTGAACCTTTGAAATAGCAAATCATCACCAGGTTTTTCTTTTTTAGAATATTTTTGATCTCGATGGCTCCCTGGCCTGATATTTCAGCGATTGATTTTAAAAAGGTATCAGAGGATTTATTTTGGGTAATCTCCACGGCTACTAGTGAGTTTTGTGGAAAAGCTTCCTCAGTAATGGAATCGAGGTAAATAGTACGTTGGGCGTTGTTCTTTCCCCAAAACGACAACCAGCGATATTCCTGAGCACTTTGGGGTTGGTATTTTTTAATAAGATGATGCAAGGTGTCTACTACATTACTATCTGATTTACCACCTAAAAAAATGATCCTTTCCTGATCAATTTCAGCCAGGCTTTTTTGTAAAGCTTCTTCGTCAAGATGTATAGGGGTTAACTCTTCCCGTAGGGTGAAAATCTCGGTGGGATCTTTAAAGATTTCTTCTTCCTGAGGAATGATTTCGGTGGTGTAGATATTAATGTCTCGACCTGCTTCTACCTCATTGAGTTGGGTGTTGGTATTTGCACTCCCGCTTGAATTCACGTCGTTTCTACTATCTTCCGAAACACTACAGCCTTGGTATGGGGCATAATTATTATTTGAGATAATAGCTTCGTCTCCTTTGAAGACTTCCTGCTCATTACTTCCTTGAATGGTATTGGATGTACTCATATAATCACAAGTTTAGCTGAGATATTCCCTAAAAAGCGAATTGTATGCTTCGCTAGAAGGTATTTTGCGATGCTATTAGGGAATAAAAATTTTGTTGATGGGCAAATGTAAAATCTTCAAGGAAAGGCTCTATCCTCAACAATCAGGGCTTTTGCCTCCTTACTTTTGGGGAGGCTCTTAATCTAAAGGGCGTTGTTCTCAAAGATGAGAAAATGTATTTCAAAAAAATAACTGTTAAAATCCTCCTCGTACATCATCTATCCTCAAAATTGGGGATAAAATCTCAGGCACCTTTGTCTAGTTTTGATGGCTGAAATACTACAGTACTGGTTAAAAGTTTACAACCGCAAAAATCAAAACAATGATGAATAATAACCCTGAAAATACCAAGGCAGTCATTTTTACTGGATTTGCCAATCCCCATGGAGACCTGACTTGCCTTACTCAAGAGCAACATGGCATTCAGGATGTTTTGAGTGCTTTGGAAAAGCAAGGACAGTTTCAGAAACTCCTACAACGAACTGACCTAAGCCTCACCAAGTACTTTGATATATTGCGTACCTGGGAAAATAAAATCAATATTTTTCATTTTGGAGGTCACGCCAATAGCCAAGACATACGCTTGCAGGATCGTTCTATATTTTTTGAGCCTTTGGCTCAGGAACTCAATCTACGTAATCCTGATGCACTCCAGTTGGTGTTTTTGAATGGTTGTGCAACTGAACCTCACGTACAAACTTTGTTTGATTTGGGAGTGAAAGCGGTGATTGCCACTTCGGTGAGCATTGGAGATCAATTGGCTAGTTTGTTTGCCATTTGTTTTTACCAAAATCTGGCCCAAGGCGATACAATTGGCAAGGCCTTCCAGAGTACCTTCCACTATGCCGAAGCCCAGCAAAAAGGCCAGCGCGTATATCGTATTTTAGAACAACCCGTAGATTGGGCATTACGAGATTCAGTTCAAAAAGATGAAGAAGACAAAGGCTTGCCTTGGGGACTATATGTCAACGACAAAAAAGCCTTGAACTATACCATCATAGGAGCAGAACCATCCCTAGCTACTCCCCAAAACTCACCTACTCAGGTGATCCAAGGCAACCAAATCAATACTGCCAACGACCAAGGGACGATTATAACTGGGCCAGTGACAGGAGGCGTAAACATTAGCCACGATCACACCCAACATCATCAGGGTAATACCAACATTCAAGTAGAAAACTCGAAAGTGGGCCGAGACCTGAATATCAATAAACCTAAATCATAAACTATGGATATTCTTGAAGTAATTAGTCAATTTAATGGATCAATCATTTAATAAGATACGCAAAGTTTATGTGAGAAAGCTCACTCAAAATGCGTATGCTATTTGGTGAGCGATCCCTAATATCAACCATTCGATTATTTTTCAGTATATCAATACTTATCTAAATCAAGTAACTGTGAATCATCAACCACTTCATCTAAATAATTTTGAATAATCCTTGAGTGGATTTGTTGTTTCTCAATGGCGGCATAATAGTGAAATGAATTGTTGTTATAGTCATCTTCTGATTGCTTTTGAAGTTAGTGGTTACGTGCTGTATTAAATTCTGGAACATGGGTTGCTCGCTCTTGTTTATGAATATACCATCTTTTGCGTAGAGGCGATATGGAATCTATGATTGACTCAGCTAATAGAGTTAATCTTGGTTTTGTCTATTCTTTGTTTGAGTTTCAACTAAAACTTGGGACAAATTTCTGATGGCAGCACTCTGGTGGTAAGCTTCAGGATTGGTCAATTGTACAACTACTCAATTTACTGAATATGCCAAGTCTCGAAAAAGAAGAAGTGGTGAGCCAAGTACCTGCACCTGTCCCACAAAATGAAAAGAAAGAAGAAAATGGAGGGTAACACAAAGCAAAACAACACCGCGTAGAAAAGTTGGAAGCACTTCTCAAGCGACACCGTGAATCGGATAAAAGAGTTTACGGAGAAAACAGATAAGCATTGGTGCTTCAAAAACGAATACATCGTTTTACTTTATCCTGAGTATTACCCCAACCCTAAATGAACTATGATATAACACAAGCCTGTCTCGACTTACCCAACCCAAGGCAGGCTTGCACTTATTACCACGAAGCAGCAAAAATACCAAGCCCAGCAACTGATTCACAAATAAGAATACCTGCTTTTATTGGGTTTTGATACCGCCATTGCTGGCTCACGAGCCAACTTCTTACCTTTAATGAACCCATAGTTACATTTCGTGTAATAAAACCTACCGTTAGTGAAACAGTCACAATTGGGGTAGTAATTTTTACTACCTTGAGATCACAATTGTTACTAACTAATCATTAAAACAACTGAAAACCTATGCTTTTAAAATTTGCCTACCCTTAAATATTTATCTGAAACTTTGAAATGCTAACCGCTCAGGTTAGCAAGGTATGAATCATCAGGTGAATAGAGTTTTCCGAATCTCATATTTAGAAAAAAGAACTATTAAGCTCATGCATTTGCCAGCTTGTTTTCTGAATAGTTCTTTGCTGGTTTTAGAACTAGCTATTAAGACATATCCCTTCAATTTGAAAGATATATTTTATCAATGCCAGATTTTTATTTTTTTACCGAGCCTGACCTACTGGCTTCTCAGACCAATAACCATGCGCCAGGATACACGGGCTTTGATTATCCTTTTGGTTACCGAACTTGGAATGGTGGATATCCAAGTCAGGCAAGACAAAGCTACATATTGACCAGTTCTCACCAATCTAAATCGAATAAAACCTGCTCAGCTTTTGCAATTACCAGTGGTAGAATTATTATTTGCCCGGTAATAGATAATAAAAGCGCTGGACCTGACTTAAGAACAAATAGGGTAAATATTGTATTAATGCCAGATGAGTCGCCAGCCCATTTGCCCAAAATAAAATATTTTGTATATAGAAATATTCAGCGAGATAGCATCCTCGATTTGCTGCCTTTAGGGGATATTCCTGCAAACTTTCCTTATCCTATCAATGCTTCAGGTGCTAATAATGATTACATTTATGGGGTAAGCAAAGCAGCCTCTTTACCAATTGCTGGAGAAACTGTTAGTGATCAAATTCATGGCCATGAATGGGCTGATGGGTTATATAACTTTTTGAGTTTTGGCCTCGATGTTAATAGTTCTCCTGCCAACGCTACTCCCAATGGTATTTTAAACTCGCCAGTGGCTGGAAATGCTCCACCAGCTTGGTTTCCCAATAATGATATCAACTGGAAACCAACCATGCTAGAAGCACTTTTTGATTTTCCAGCAGATGGAAGCCTCAATTTGTTGGGAGGGCCTATTCAAGTAAGAGGAGGAACTAACCTAGGTAAATTTACAGACGGCTTCCAGTCTTATTTTGGTTTAGACATTATTTTTGATACTTACCAGTACCAACCTACCCTGGAAGACGTCATGACTGTGTCATCGATGGTTCACCCTGATCCACAAGCTAACGGAATACTTATTGGTGTGCGCAATTTTAAAATCCATCATTTAGATAATACTAACTTACAAACTGATGAGCAGAAATATCGAGCGCTCAATCAAAATGATATAGTTAATCATTACCTGGATCCTTGCGCTTTTTTTTCCAGTTTTATTGAATTACCTCAAAAAAGTGATGATAAGCTACATTTAAAAAAAGATGGAGATGCGCATTTTAGTGAAATAGATGGGTGGTTTATTTTTCTGGAAATCATTAAAGGTTCGCCATTGAGCAATTCTTCGGCAAATTTTTATAACCATGATAAAGTATATATTGATATAAGAAATGAGCATGGTAGCAGCTATAGTTTTTATGCTCAAAATAGCCCAAACTTGCGTTTACGCAAAGGAAAAAAACAGCTTCCATTTGGAGTCAACGATGCACACCCCGATATAGCAGAAATTAATTCATTGGTTATTCCTGCCGGATTAGCAGAAACAACACCCTATGAAACTATCAAGCCAACTGAGAATTTTGTTCCACAAATGGTAATTAGTACCACAAGTAGCGGGAGCAATAGCTCACATGAACAACTACATAATTTCTCCAAGCCGTCTTCCAACACTGCTGTAAACTATCCTTCTGCTGCAACTACATATTTTTATAATGCAAATAATCTACTTGACCCAAAACAGTATTTAAATTTTAGAATTGCATTTCCCAACAAGAATACTGCTGGTAATCGATATAAATATTATGTGCATTTTCTGAATCCTTTGGCAGAAGCAGCGCACCCTGATACTGGTGTGATAGCATTTGATGACGAAACATTACCCTTACCAGGGGGTACTCAGCCTTCAAATCGTATTTATGAATTGCCAGCAAATGTTGGTGATTCCTGGACAGAAGATTTAATCATCAGAATTCGTTCCAGCAAGCTTGCTTCACTTTCAGGAAGCTTTAATAAAATACATGCAAAGTGGAATATAGATTCCAGACCTGTATCAAACTATATTCGGCTTACTTTCATAGAAAAAGAGATTGAAATAAACCAGCCTGGTGCCCCAACCAGCGAATATCCAAGATCATTTGGTGATGTAAATATTAGTACCAAATATCCTGTTTTACAAACTTATGAGTATTTGGATAACATCTTCGAGCCTGAGAAACTAGCCAATTGGTTAATTAAAAGACGGGAACACTTGTTTATTATGCACTATTATGTGAGTCAGATAGCTGCTCCTGCCAGAGTAACACAAGCCTTTGTGAAAATATTTGGTGATAGTGTATATGTAGATGATACCAGAAGATCAGGCAAGCATTTTATGGGCAATGTTGGAGTGGCAATGGATTCGGCTGATAACTTGGGTAACTTTGACCCGACTATTACTGGTACTGATTATGGCAGTGTTACCTTTTTTATACATGGACAGGAAAGGTTCTTTACCGAAAATCATAAGTTATTGTCTCGTGGTCGATTGTCTCCAGATGATAGCTGGAATGTTTTTCTAAGGCGTTTAGCGAATGGGCCAACTGCCCAAATTACGAGTATTGCCACCACTGGAGGCATACAGTTAAAGTTTTGGCTGATACAAGCTGATACTTTTGCTCAAATAATCCCTGATAATTTTATTTATATATGGCTTACCAAAACGAGGTATGAAGGGATTATTCAAAACCTACCCACAGCACCTAATGATTTACTGCATAGATATTATTTGTGTTTTACATTTCATCATAGGCATAATCCTGGTTTTCCTTATCCCGATTATTCGGCACACCATATACAACTAAGAGGCTTCAAATATGACACAGCTAATAATCGTGCAGTGGAGCAAGTGATAGGCCCAGTAACTGACACTCTCAATGTTCCTATTGACTATTATCAGGTACACGATATGTTTTCTCGAGATAATGAAGAATCCTTCTTTTTTGCGCCTTCTATTATAGGAGAAAATCGTACTCATTTGATTAATGTTGACGCTGCTGGTACACGCAATCTCACATCTACACTTTATGTAGTGCGGGATTTGCACATGACCAGAGAGGAGTTCAAAAAGTTTCAAATCTATTTAAAATATGTATTAGATAAAGCCTGGAGCTCTTATGATATTGCTAACCCTAACCATCCGTCAAACAAAGGATTAGTTACCGCTGCTGCTGGTAATCCTATTGTATGTAATGTGGATACATTGATGGCTACTGGTCATAATCTTGGCTTTTTACGCGAAGGAGATGGCATTGTGTTTAATCGGTTGGCTTTTTCAGGCGGACGTTCTTATGTGTGGAGACTTCGTTACATGCAACACTATGTGATTGAAGCCGAACTTCAACCACCAGTACCTGCCGATCCTTATGATAATTTACCACTTTATGACAGACTCACTGCTGCCCATGAGTTTGGACATATGATGGGGCTCGTTGATCGTTATGCGTACTTTGCAAACGTTTTTCAAAATATTGCGACAGGTCAATACGGATCAATTAGTAATGGTGCATCGAGTCGTTATATAGCAATAAATCAGGAAAATGGGATGGACCAGAACAATGACCTTGAGTATATCAATGGCTATGGCTGGCAACATAACCTTATGTCTAGTGCTTCTGCAAGGGTGCCAATGCGTGACGATCTTTTCGCTTTTAGTAATGAGCAAGCATATATTGCACAGTTTTGGGATGAGGCACCTAATACGCTTAACATGAATCGAAGTGATTTTGACATTGAATCGATTTTAATTACTTCCGAACAATGGCGTATTATAAGCAATTTTGAAGAGGAGAATTCTCCTTTAGAACGTAGTGCTTTTTTTGGCTTAGCGGGGAGTAGCCATACTTTTATTGGTGCTATTATTAATCGAGATGCCGCTGGTAGTGTAATTAGTATTACAAATATTTCTGATAATGGCTATGTTGCCAGTACCACTGACTTAGCTACTTTTAATTCCGTAAAAGGTAACATCAGTCCCCCCGTTGCTTGGCAAAACCGTATTGGCATTGACGATCAAGCCTTGGTACGTATGGTGGGTGCTCCTCCCCTTCAAGGACGCCTGAAGCTACAACAACACATGATAGATATCTGGCCCATGGGATTTACATCCTTGCCTGGTACCCTCAGAAGTAATATTCGTAGGTTGGTGTTGCTTTATGCTGGAAACGGCTTAGGCGAGCCCATGTCCCGCCGTTTTAGCAACGATCCAGCATTGATGAATTTTTCGATAGATACAGTAAATGAAGAAGTTACATCTACTATTGATATAGATGACGGTTTATTGCCACCAAGAGACTTGGATGATATTTCTACGTTAAGTTCTCCTTTCAATACCAATGTTTTTGCCGATGGTAATATTTATATGTTAGATCCCAACATTGAGTATGCGGATGCAGGTGGGGTACAAATTTGGAATGCACATACTGACATAGCCAATAACTTAGATATTTTTAAAATAATCACTAACGAAGCTGACGGACCAACTGTGCCTGGGGTAAACATAGTGTTTAGTGGCACTTACCAGATTGACTTACGAAGCTGGACAAACGGAGCACGAGATGCTTCAGAGCAAACCGTAAGGCTGAATAATGATGACGGACTTTTAGTAAATTTTAACCATATCAGACAGGTAAGGTTTAAAGAACACTTCAACAGAAGTGCAATTATCATATTGCATAGTAACGGAATTTTTTAAGTCAACAGCTTGTAGTAACAAACATCTCTAATCAGAACAACTATGAATTCCAAACAAAACCTGACTACAATTATTCCTTTGAACCGGGTTCCAGCTCCCTTGAATGCAGTTACAGGTGGGTTAGCCAATTTGTTAGAAGGTATTTTATATAGAAACCTTCAAAAAGATGTACAAGGTAGCTCAGCGACCTATGTTCTTGATATTGAATTTGCAAATCCACTTCAGTGGAAACTATTCGGGATAGATGACTTTGTGTTATCAGTAAATTCTTCTCCAGCAGCTCCTACGCTTAATGTTCGCTTTAGTTATGATTGGAAAATTCTGGATTATTTTTCAGATATAGATATTTATAACTTCGGCAATACGGTGGAAGAAATCTTCGAGATATTGTTGGATTTGGCCGGGATTACCCGTCAGGAATTATTTACTGAGGTACTTCATATATTTATCGGCGGCAGTGTACCAGTGCAAACTTTTGTCAACGCCATTAACTCTAACACAAGCTACCCCACTAGTTCGCCTTTGACCAACCCAAACTCTGGTAATTTCGGCAACGATGTACTCAATATTCTTACTCAATTATACAACAATGACCTGAATATTATTCAAATCATTATTGATGAGTATATTATGGGTGGAGGCCCTACTTTTCAGGATAGAGTCAATACCTTAATGACTTTATTCTCCACTTGGCTTGACAACATTACCTTAGACAAAGTATTGGAGTTAATTACTCCAAAATTCTCCTTAACAGTTACGAATCCTACGGTATCTTTGTCGTTTCCTACCAATATTTTTAGAAGAGTAAATGATCAGACCTTAGAACCCTTAGATAATGATGGGGCGGATGTACCAGCAGAACTTACAGCTGATTTGGGTACCCTGGGGTTTTCTACCGAGCAAGGTTTTATATACGGTGATGCTGTGAGTTTTTCATTTACCAAAGCTGAGATTGCCCGTACAGGAATCATTTTAGAAATTGTAGATTTACAGGTAGACCTTGCCGATCACCAAAATCAATTACCCGGTACTGGTAACTATCCAGCAAATTTTAAAGGAGTTTATACCAATGAGGTAATCATTACGCTTCCAACTTTTTGGAGTAAAAATTCTAGTGGTGCGATAGATATTATTGGTCAAGATATTTTATTTGGTAGTTATGAAGATGCCCAAACTACCAAACATACAATTTTTTCAGGAACACTGATCCTTGCGGCTAATACTTCATCTCCTCAGGTACTTACTACTACTTTACCAGGAAACTTGACGCTAGGCTTAGAGAGCTTCCTGATTAAGTTTGAAGAAAATGAAGTAACAAAGTCTATCATCAAAGGTGTATTAACTCTCCCAGTAGGTGATGGCAGCAACACTCATACCATACAACTAGAAGGAGCCTACCAGACCAACGGTTTTTCCATTACTGCCTCAGGTTCTAACGGCAATTCACTGTTTGGATTTGATATTGCCGATGTAGTGCGCATCGACTTTGATAACATGTCGGTAGGAAGTATAGATGGGCGCTTTTTCTTTGCTATGGGAGCCAGGGTTACCTTTGATGACTTATTCCCGGTACTTAAGAAGTTCATCCCCAACCCGATAGAGCTGACCCGATTGAAAGTGAGTGAACAAGGTATCGAGGAGTTTGAGATCAACTTTAATTGGAGTGATCTCAAAGAAAAAGCTTTGGAAAGTGCTTCTGGTTCCAGTGTTATCAGCATTCCATTAAACCTGGATATTGCCGATATCATTAAAATATTTACCCTCAAGCTCAGGATTGACTATGATATCCCCAATAAAGCAGTAGCGGTAGATGCGTTGCTGGATGGCCAATTGGCACTAGGCCCATTAATTGCCCAAGTAGGCGATATTGGGGTAAGTGTAAGTTGGGTTTATGATGCCGATAATGGTGGAAATCTAGGACCCTTGCAAATGGATATGGAGTTTGTACCTCCTACCAAGATAGGCTTGAGCATCGATGCCGAAGCAGTAAAAGGAGCAGGAGCCATCTGGCTTGATTATGATAAAGAACGCTACGCTGGTGGGCTCGAGATTCGCATTGTAGACCAAATCAACCTGGCTGCTGTTGGTATTATGGCTTTCAAAAAGCCAGATGGTAGCAAAGGTTTCTCTCTATTGCTATTGGTAAGTGCCGATGGTTTTGCCAAAATCCAATTAGGAATGGGCTTTATACTCACTGGAGTAGGAGGGTTGCTGGCCTTGAACCGAAGTATGGACACTGAAGTGCTGCGCAGTGGTATTCGCACTGGAGCCACCGACCAAATCCTGTTTCCATCCAATATTTTAGAAAACTTTGATGCCCTCATCAACAACCTCGACAGCGCATTCCCGATTCAGGAGGGACAATTTGTATTTGGCCCAATGTTTCAAATGGGTTGGGGAGGAGTCAATTCCTTTATTCAGGTAGAAGTAGGGCTGTTTATTGAACTCTTTAACCCAGTACGTATTGCCATTCCTGGGGTGGCCAAAACGCTACTACCTGATGATAATTCCAAAGTAATCCAAATCAACCTGGCCTTTATTGCCATTGTAGATTTTCAGGCAAAGTATTTCTCACTTGATGCTTCTTTGTATGCTTCCAAGATTTTAGATACCATTACTCTTCAGGGAGATGTGGCTTTTCGTCTAAAATGGGGCAGTCAACCCAACTTTGTATTTACAATTGGTGGTTTTCACCCCGAGTTTACCCCACCACCGCTCAATTTACCTGCTTTGCGTCGCTTGAGTATTTCGCTTATTGATACCAAAAACGCCAAAGTAGCCCTGGAAGCTTATTTTGCCATTACGGCCAACAGCGTACAATTGGGGGCACGATTAGATGCCCGTTTTTCGGCGGGTAAATTTGCCGTGGTAGGTTATTTAGGGTTTGATGCCCTGTTTGAATTCAATCCTTTCCGTTTTGTAATCTCGGTAGGAGCTGGGTTTAGTGTTACCTTCAACGAATTTCCTATTCTGGCTATTTCACTGGATTTTCGTTTGGCAGGGCCTACACCTTGGCATGTACAAGGACAAGCTACTTTTGCCATCATTGGTATTGAGTTCAAAGTAAACTTTGACGAAACCTTTGGCGAACGTCGTGAGACTACCTTGCCAGGTGTGAGCGTACGTCCGCTATTGATAGAAGCTCTCGAGAAAGACGACAATTGGCAGACTGCCTTTCCGATTGGTAACAACGATTTGGTACGCTTGCAAAGTGTGCCTGGCCAATTACTGGTGCATCCTTCGGGTACTTTACAAGTAGTACAAAAGGTACTACCACTAGATACGCAATTAGAAAAGTTTGGCGAGCAAGCCATAGATGGTGACAATAGTTTCCGCTTGACAGGTATTTATCTGGATGGTCAATTACTGGAAACAGAAGTCGTAGAAGAGTATTTTTCACCAGGACAGTTTAAACAACTCACTGAGGCCGAAAAAGTAACTCGTCCATCTTTTGAGCCAATGCCCGCTGGGGTAAAGATTAAGCCTACCCAGGCATTGTTTACCAGCCCCAAGCAAGACAAACTAGTTGCCTATGAGGAAATATTGCTAGCGCCTCCAGTAGCTTCTTCGGGAAACAATCTGATCATTATGAGTGCTCCCCAGGCCAATGTTGTGGGCAATGCAAATACTATTGGTGTTAATCCTGCTCAAGTAAATGTTGGGCTAACTCCTGCTCAGGCGATTCAACGAGTAGAAAGGCAGGCACCTGAGAATCCTCTATTCTTTTACAACGCCCAGAATCATAATGCCTCCGCGCAAAGTGGCTTGGCACCACAAGAAGGAATTGATAATAACTTGCAGGCCTTGCCAAAAGGTGAGCAATATTACATCGTAAGCAGTATTGATTTACAGCCTTTTACCGATGCCACTCATTTGCCTAATGCAACAGCATTATCCCAGCAACAAGCGCAGGAAAAGTTAGAAAGAATCCTTGAAAGCGATCCAGCACTAGATGGTTTGCTACTTGTATTACCCGCTTACGAGTTGGAGATATTCAACGTGGGAGGTGGAAGTACCACTACTCCTATTAACACCACTATTAGTGTAAACCGTAACGATTTAATCACGACCTAACATCCAAAACCTATAGATTCAGATGATCAATCCATCTACTCCAAAATATACCTTTTTGTCCTGGTTTCGGCGAGGTATGTCCAATTTTATAAGCCAAACTGACGACCCCAGCGCCAATGGTAGCTTGGGAACTCCAACCTTACCAGTAGAACTTGAATTGGACTCAGGTTCTTCTTCCTCAAGTGCTTCTTCGAGTCGGTTTATTAAGTCCCTGGATTTGGTAGGCCCTGGCAATGTTGTTGGTATTCAAGAGGCTGCCATCATTCGGACTGAACCTGTCGAAAATAGCAACAATTTTACGCCTTCTAGTTTGGCTTTTATTGAGTTTTATGACGAAGATTTTCCCTGGCGTTATACCCCAGCTACCCCCAATGGTAATAAGCTAAGACCCTGGGTATTTTTGTTGGTGCTCAAAGAAGATGAATACACTTTACAATTTGGTAGTGGAACTTTACCTTTCATCGATATAACAGGACCTACATTAGATATTCCTCCAGAAGATATTTGGGCCTGGGCTCATGTGCAGGTCAATCAACAACTAATGGCGGACAATAGCCAACCTCAGGCAATGGTAGATGAACTGGATGCTTTGCTAGAGCAACAACCCAATCGAGGGCTTTCCCGGATTATTTGCCCTCGTCGTTTAGAGCCTGATACTGCTTATACTGCTTTTTTGGTACCCTCTTTTGAGGTAGGGCGTTTGGCTGGTTTAGGAATGGATTACAGCCAAACTGGAAGCCTGAAACCTTCCTGGACCCAGGGCACACCTGTACAATTACCCGTATACCACCGTTGGAACTTTTCTACTGCCGATGCAGGGGACTTTGAAACACTGGCACGTAAACTACAGCCCACCGAAATCGATAGCTTGCCGCTCAAAACCCTGAACATAGAGTCTTTGTACAACCATTATCAGAGTGAGCTGCCTCCAACGAGTGCTCAAATGACCCCAGTGGGCCATATGCCCCAAGTTACGGTCAATCCCATGCCAGTGAATCAAACTGGCCTTACGATGCAAAATCAGTTGACCCAACAACTGAATCAACTGAGTCAGCAGTTAGGGAATTTTCTTCAGGGGCAAATTGCCCAAACCGGGCAGCAGTTTACCCAAGCAATTGGGAATCAGCTGAGTCAATTGGGTCCTACTCGTAAGCTACAAATAGAAAGTGCCTTGATGCCCGATGGTGTACAGGCAAGCCCCTGGCCCAACAGCACCACCGATGGCGATATTCAAGATGCGATGCAAAGCCATTTGGCCCATAACACCACTACAGTGGCCGATGAAAATAGCGATCCTATTGTAAACTTGCCGCCGTTGTATGGCAAATGGTACCACGATCATCAAGCAAATCCACTTTCTAAAAACGATTCTGGGTGGATACATCAATTGAACCTTCATCCTCGCCATAGAATGGCAGCGGGTTTAGGAGCCAAGATTGTGCGAGATCACCAAGACAAGTTTATGGATTTTGCCTGGGAACAAATAGGCGAAATTCAGGAACTGAATCGTAAGATTTATCAGGTACAACTCGCCGAAGAAGTAGGCAATTTATTGTACCAAAAACACTTTGCCAATCGGTCTTCCGAAGAGTTAGTGGCTACTACGGGCAACCTTCAAAAAAGAATTGTTCAGCAAAATGCTTCTGGAACAGCCACCATTCATCAACAAGTGAAAAAAAGCGCACTGACTGAAGCCACTACTGATAGCGGTTTTTACAAAGCAAGACGTTCAGGAGGCAAAACTGGCAAGAAGCTAAGCCGCCAACTTAAGCCTTTGTTTATCAATAACACAACCCCTGTAAATGTCAACAATTATTTGGTGTCTAACATCAACGATACTACCAGTGTAGCAAACCAACTCATCACTGGTGCACTGCCCAAAATGTCACCTTATGATGACGGTGGAAATTATGGGCTAGCTGTTGGCTACAATCAGAATGCCTCAGACACTACACTGGCAGGCTCATTAGGGGGAGGTAATGTAATTAGCTATCTCAACACTTCGCTCAATAGTTTACAAGCTGATGCGATAACTGAGTTGGCAATGACGGATGCGCAGCAAACCTTACTTTCGGCAACGGACCCATTACGTACCATTGCCCGTCGCCAATTGGCCCAAATGCAAATTGCGTCAAGTCATCCATATGCAGAGTTGATTACTCCCAGTGTGCAGAAAGTACAACCTATTTTGGCAGCTCCCAGGTTGCCAGTGTCTTTGTACAATTATTTGCTTGAGATTAGTCAGGAATTTATTGTGCCTGATTTATCTGATCTGGGAGATAATTTTGCTGGTTTGCTTACTGTCAATCAATCATTTATCGAACAAGTAATGGTGGGAGCCAACGATGAAATGGCGCGGGAGCTACTTTGGAGAGGTTTTCCAACTGACCAGCGAGGTACCTATTTCCAGTATTTTTGGAATACCAAAGACAACTTAGACGTAGATTCAGGTACTAATCTCAGACCGAAAGATATTGACCCGATTCATACCTGGGGCAATACTCCTCTGGGTACACACAAAAGCGGAGGTTCGTCAATCATCGCATTGGTCATTAAAGGGGAATTGATTCAAAACTATCCGAATACAATGATCTATGCCCACAAAGCCATTGCCCAAGGTAATCAGCGTATTCTTGATCCCAACATCAATAGCTCTACCGTCAAATTTCCATTGTTTAGAGCCGATCTAGTACCCAACGTGTTAGTGTTGGGCTTTGAAATGAGTGTGCAAGAAGCGCTCACTGGGGAAGGCTGGTATTTTATGTTCAAGGAACGGGCCGGGGAAACAAAATTTGGCCTGGATGAGACCACCTCGTTGCCAGCATTACCGCTCACCAGTTGGGATGAGCTGGCTTGGGGACATTTAGGTAGCAATGCCACCCCAGCGAGTTTTGTTGACCTGACCGTGAATTTAGCCGCTTCGGCCAATGAACCAACCTGGGCCGCAGATGCTGCCAGTATGGCCCACATACTTTATCAATCGCCTGTTTCATTGGGTTTGCATGCCGAACTATTGTTACCCTAACTAAAACCTACACTAGCTTTATGAGTAATCAAAATACAAATAACAACGATACCCATATCATCAGTTTGTCCAATAGCAGCCATACACAGGCCACCAAACTGAGTGAAAAATTTACCGCAGCTTATCCTATTGCATTACTGCCCTTAAGAACCGAAACCCGCTTTATGAAAGTAGAGCAGCGTACATCTAATGTAATGACTGGGGTGAATGTTTCTGTAACCGATGCTGCCAACGCACTCACTGCTTTTGGTAAAAGCGATGTAGAGAATGTACCATTAAAAAAACGATTTGATGCATTCAATAATCATTATCAAAGTTTTCAAACGCAATTGAGTGAGGTTGCCCCCGAAGATTACGAAGCCTTGACGGTTTGGAAATTGGGAATGATAGATGAGGTGTTTCAGGCATATAATGGCACATTAAGACAACAAGTTCAGCAAGAAAGAGAAGATTTACAAGAAGTTACTCAACAGTTAGCAAATGCTTTGGGAGTCTCATTGACCAGAAAAAAAGCGGAAACTGTACCATTGGGCAAGAATAGTTTAGGAGCGATTGAAAATATTAAGAAAGCGATTGTAAAACATATTGAGATAGTAACCGGGCAACCTGACTTGTCTCCCAAGAGCTTTACTCAGGAGTTGCAAAAAGCCTGTAAAATGCTGAATGATTTTAGTGCAGCAATTGCTACTATTGATACCTTCAATCAAGAAGAAGTTGCAATGCTGGAGCAGTGGCAAGGAGAAATTTCACGGATTTATCAGCCTTTCAATCAATTGTTGGAACAACAACACAGAGAGGCTCAAAATCAGCAGAACTCGTTGAACCAATCATTGGATAAAATTGGCAGTGAGTTAGTAGAGTATCAGGCTCAAGCCCAAGCAAAAACCCCCTGGAGTAAAGAGGCAACCAATTGGAAGGCTTTAGTAGGTATTAAGATAGGTATTCAGCAGGGGAGGAAAGCCCTGCAAAAATCAGCCTATGAGCAAGCTTTAGAAAAATTGGCGGCCTTAGATAAATCTTTGAGTGTGTTGCCAGAAGGCTTGACTCGGGTAGAGTTTCTAGACCCATATACCCATATAGAAACCTTGCTGATCCCAGAGTTTTTGGAAGAGATAAAAAGTGAGGCTACAAATCATTTGCAAGGTTGGTTGAACGAATTGGAAGACTATCGTTTCAAAATTCAGCTATTAATGCAAAATACAGACGATGCCTTGGCTAAATCGGCTAAGGTGCCTGTATTAGCACCACAACTGCGAACGGCCATTCTTGACAATTTTCAGAAAGTCCACGAACTGGCTTTAGTACCCGTTACTGAGCAAAACCTACACGAAACCCAGGGTGCTTTGTTAACGGCAACTCAGCAATTATTGCAAAAGCTAAGTGCGATGCGCCAAATAAACGTAGAAGATCGAGTAGTGTTGTTAGAAGCCATTGGGTCGCTCAAAGACACTACCCGAACCTGGCAAGCACATACAAGAGCGTTGATCGAGACCAACGAAGAGCAACAGTCTCGGTTTCGTAATCAAGTAGATGCTTTATTGCAACGTTTCAAAAGCGTAGAGGAAGTAGGCCTCAACAAGGGAGTGAATGCTGCATTGGCAACCACCTGGAGCCAATTAAAGGAAAACGAGCGGTTGGTAATTGATAGGCAAAACAACATTGAAGAGGAGTCATTGCTTGATTATCCAGCGTTTCTACAGACTTTGCAAAGCAAGGTTGAACGTTTAGATGAACTGATCAAACAAAATCCCGAATTACAGGAAAATCAACGCTTTGCATTGGCCAAAAACCTGGGAGAATTTGTGGCCTTAAGCAATACCTCACAGGAAGTATATCAAACTGCAACTACGCTTTTCCGAAAACAATACCTCCAGTTTAGTCAGGCAATAAATACCCTGAATGAAATCGCCCAGAATATACAAGTAAGCGAGAAGCAGCCTCAAGTACTGGACGATTATGAACCCTTATTGAGCTATTACACCAACCTGACCAAGCACACTACCAAAAGGTACAAAGAGGTTACCCAATTAGCCGATATACAACAAGCTATGGACGCTTTGTTACCGCTCGTACTGGATTGGTACAATGTATATAATCAGTTTTCGGTATTGCATCCTGAAGACCATCGCTTGATGCTGGAGATGCTGAATCAAAACCTGGATTTGTTGCGTGAATGTGCCAATAATTATAAAATCACTTTGGCCGATTTAGAAAAGCAACAGGAAAGCGTGTTGGCCAACAAAAAAACGTTAGATACCCTCATTACTCAATTAGAAGAAACGCAGGTTAGGTCAATCAAAGCATCAAGCCGATTCGTAGCCTGGCAGCGTAAACATCAACTCGATACCCAAGCGCGTTTTCTTGAATCTTTTACAAACAAAGGCTGGGTTTTGAGCGAAATGTTTGTAACTACCCAGCAAGCGTTGATCGAGTTTACTGAGGAAATGATTCCCGCCTTGCCTAATGAAATACCATTAAGTCTAAAAGGAGATTTGAATAACACATTGAGAGCCTTACCCAAGGTTTTCCAACAAAGTTTGGAAGTACAGCAAAGCCAACAAAAACACGAACAAAGTACCCAGAGAGCGCTGAATGAAAGTCAACGCCAACTTGAAGCGCAAAGACAAACCTGGTATGCAGCTGATGATACTCCTCGCTTGGAAGAAACACTGCAGAGCACCCAACAAAATCTGGTAAGTTCCATATTGAATGATTTTTCTAAAAACAATTTATTAGAAAATGGGGCTTTGCGCTTAGAAAGTGAGGCCCAACTGGCACAAAGCCTTGAATTATTTGCCCAATTATTAAGAAACCAGGTAGCATATCATCCCGAAGATTTTGAATTGCTACAAAATGATCTGGAGCATATACAAGGAGGATTGGCGAACTGGAATAAGACTGCTGGGTTAAATGCCCAAAATCGCCAAAATGAAATTGCTCAAATGGAGGCTTATTTGACCAATGTGAAAACTGGAGGAGCAAATGGTGGGTCGGCTATTCATCAAAGATCTTCAGGAATAGGTTCAGGTCATACGACTACGGTTTCTACTGGAGGCATCATTATTTGTACCTGGGGGGTACCTGGGTCTCCAGGAGGAGGTACCACTGGCGGCGATCCGGGAGATCCGCCTGATCCCTGGGAAGAATCTGAATACGAACTTTGGATAAGGGTGTATCCTGATGCTATTGCGATAGATAACCACGACCCAGCATTGACGGCTAAAGAAATAGAAGCTGGGCAAATTTACTGGACAGAAGTGTGGAATGCCCTGAATAACCGAAACCTTGAGCTAGGTGCCTGGAGAGCCATTGTGGCCGCGTTTGGTCCTCAAAGAGCCGCCTGGATTGTGAAGCAAATGACACCCACCAATTTGTCTAGCAAGCCCGCACCAATTGCTGTAGAAGACGACATTGTGGTGTTTTTGCAAAAAGAACTCAATGATGACCTGATTGGGCAGGGTACCCAATATTGGCAAGGGGTGTTGAACAATGCCCAGAACCCAAAGCAACAAGCCATATTGGCGGAAGAGTTTAAACAGAGGTTCTCCAAAAGAGGGAGTGCGGAAGCCTTGACTACGGTAAGTCGCCCCGAAAAATTTAGCCAATACGTAGCTAAAGCCAACCAACCCGATACTGATAAGGGAACTCCAGTACCCAAGCTTAAGCCCAATCCAGCCTTTGTACAAAATCAGATTAATCAGGTGATTATGTTGGGTACGATTTCGTCTATTGGGACCTTGCCTGTATTTCCTACACCCACTCAACGAGCATCTACCTGGTCGAAGGCACCCGTAACCGAAGTACTTCCCGACCAGTTGGTCTTTTTGTTGTATGATGAAGACGGCAATGTACGCTATGAAGAGCAAGGTAATCTGATTCCTGAAAGCTTACAAACTGGCTTAGACCCTAACGATTTACAACAGTTAGACCCTACAAAACCTAACCTTGATGTGAATGATAACATCAAATGGATGACTGATTTTGCCGAAGCTGAAAAGGTTGGAATGGCGCGTCGCATCCGTATTTTGCCTGAAGAGGGCAATGAAGCAGAAGAAGGTGCTGGTTTTGCAAAGTTGTTAGTGCTTGGGGTGAAACATTTTGATCGGGATGGATCAACTTATATTGGCAATATTGAAGGGGAGGCAAAAAGTTTATTAGAAAAACTCTTTGAGGCTCATCACTATACCGATGAGGGACTCAGCATTTTGACCCCTGGCACTCCCACCAACAATACCACTGAACATGCGGCTGGGTTTACGCTGTATGAAGCTGACGAAACCACTTTTGAAACTGAAATTCTGGGACATTTGCCTCATAACCCTCCTGCGGGGGCATTAGCCGATGGTTTTGTGTTGGCCAAGGCATTGGGACTCAATAGTCAGGTGTTTGATCATATTCGTAATAGCGGCCAAAAGAGTAGTGCCAATGCTGAAGCAATGGCAGGTGCTTTATGGATGAATACCTGGGGTTTTTACCTGGAAGAAATGTACAATTTGGCTGAGCGTTATAGCAGTGCCAATACTCAGGATTTTTACTTTGACTTGCCAGGTGATGTTGATTTTATCAAAGAGTTTTACGTCCAGTTTGTAAAAGCCAGAGGTAGCCTACCTACCCTTCGAGTGGGGCGTCAGCCTTATGGTATTTTACCAGTGAGTGCTTTGAATTATAAAGGAGCTGCTGGCTGGCGTTGGGATGATATTGATGCGAATGCATATCTAAAACATGACCTGTTTTCCAGATTTTTACTCACGGCTTTATGGGGACATCCTGACCCTTACAGTGGCGGAACTCCTACGCCAGGCGACTGGGCTACGTTGGCCAATGAAAAAGTATTTACAGTAGATGATCCAGTAACCCAAAATCAAGGTTACACAGGTACGCTTACTGGCTTGCAGCAACAGTTTATGCAAATTTTGCGTTTGCACCCTCGTTCAGTGAGTTTTTATCAACGTTTTGCTTTAGGCAATAATGATCCTGCATATGGGGAGAATTTTATCGATTACATTGGGCAAGGAACTACCACAAGTTTTGTGAATTGGCTCAAGTTTGGAACCTCGTTTAATAGCAAGTTTCAGTATTTCTTAAATTCCAATAATCTGATATCTACTGGAAATACCCAAATAGCCAAACTTCGCCTGTTACAACCTAAAGATAACCAAAATAACTATGAGCCGTTGGCTCCTCTTACTGGCCCCGTAGTAGACGATCAGGTAAAGAGTAGTAGCGAACGTACGCTATCAAATATTCCAGGGCAAAACAAAAATTACATTCAGTGGCTGCTCGATACGCCACCACTCACAGTATACAATGCCTCACGTACCCAAACCGAACCTTCTAAATCGCTGCTTTATTTGTCTTTACGCAACGCTTGGTTTAATCAATGGTGGGATGCAGCAGTTCGTATCTTAGAAAGAGAGAATTACCAAGACCACTCTTATCGTCATTTGACCAGTTTGATCAATAACTGGGACTACATGACTGAGGAGTATTTTGTGAATCAATTCCCTCAAACCCCTCTGAAAAACTTAATTGCTCAACTTCTGGATTGGGATCTTAGCAACCCGAGTAATGTTAATTTAGTCAAGAAAAGACTGCGCACCTCATATGTGGTACATAATGCTTCATCTATGCCAGTGCCACCGGCTCCAGCTCGTCCAAGTACCGTAGGAAACGGGATTACAATTGAAAGGGTATTTAATCGTATTCGTTACCGGGAATTTGTAGTCAATGTATCGGGGAGTATTAAGCCCAATCCAAGCGGGTGGCTTCAAGGTACCAAACCTGAGTTTGCAGATGAAGTAGTAGCAGCAGAAGGAAGATGGCCGATTTTGACTTTAAATATTCCTCCAGAAGAAATTACTGGAATTGATCAACCAACCCCGCTGATCAACTTTATTGCTTCTTTGCTGGATAATACTGCTCCTGCCAATATTTTGACTTACTATCAGCAAGAAATGCAAGGGTTGAGAGCCATGCAAGATGTTTTGAATGAGCTAGTTACTATAAATACCGCCGAATTAGAAAAGCTTTTTGCAGAGCAAATGGATTTGGCTTCTCACCGCCTGGATGCCTGGATACTCGGAATGGTCAATAAACGTTTGGACACCATGCGTAGCCAGCAAAACGAAGGAGTGTATTTGGGTGCTTATGGCTGGTTGCTGGATTTAAAACCTGGTGGCAAAAGAACTATTGCAGGAGGATCAAATGCCAGTTATAACGTGGATAAAAACCTTCAGGTGCCAGAAATGGACGATGCAGACAACCAAGGCTATATTATGGCTCCTTCGCTGGATCATGCAATGACTGCGGCTTTACTGAGAAGTGGCTACAATGCCCATATGGGAACTTCAGACAGTGGTGCGCTGGAAATAAACCTTTCGTCGGATCGGGTGCGCAAGAGTATGTTTTATCTGGAAGGTATTCGCAATGGGCAACCCATGGGCGCTTTGTTAGGCTATCAGTTAGAGCGAAAGCTATATGATAATAATTTGGGCGCTCATGTATTAGATTTACGCCAACACTTTCCACTGGAGCAATTCCCAGAGAGCAGTAGTATAGGCACTACTGAGTTGTTGGAAGCCAATAACGTGATAGATGCCAAGGCTTTTATTGAATATGAACGAGCGTACGAGCAGAGTGGAAATACGCAGGACCCCAAAGGCCTGATGCAAACCTTGCCCAATGGAGTTTTAGAACAACTCGATTTAGTAAAAGGAGAACTGGATGCGATTGGCGATTTGGCTACTGCCGAAGGTGTTTACCAGGTTGTAAAGGGAAATTATGCGCGGTCTTCGGCATTGCTCAAAACTATTTCGGAAGGCGGCTATGTGCACGAACCAGAGGTGATTCAGACACCGCGTGGAGGGCGCAACCTTACCCACAAAGTAGGAGTACTGATGAACCCTGTAACCAATACGCAACCCATTTGGGCCACCCAACTTACGCCAAGGGCCAAGGCTGCCCCTTCGCTCAACCAATGGATTGGTGAACAATTGCCACCTGCTAGTCAAATCAAATGTATTGTGACTTATCGAGGCACTCCTACCACACAAACGATCAGTGCGCAAATGCAAGCATCTATGAGCCTTAATATGCTAGATCTCAACATCGAACCCATTGATCTGCTGTATATATTACCCGAAAACCTGATGGATCAGAACTCGGAGTTGGCCAAGCGGTGTGTGAAGAAGGTATTGATGGAAGCAAACACTACAGATGCCACCAAAACCTATGATCAGTTTCAGGTATATTTTAGCCGTTATGATCTCAACTGGAGTCCCGATGATGTAAACGTAGGAGAAATAGCCAACCTGGTCTACAACCTAAAAGAGGTGATTACCAATGGAAGGCATATGTCTGCATTAGAACTGATGCATTCCTCCACTGACCGCGAAGGCTTGACTGATCCGTATGCTTACAATGTAGCAGAGTACAACAACCGAGTGGCTACGCTGTACAATGATTTGCTCAATGCAAAAACCAACTTAAATGCGCAGGATTCGGAGTCTATCTGGAATTTGGCCGCCTTTGGCATTGATGCTGCCGCACTAAAACCAAAAGATGTAGACGTGAATGGGCCTTTACCAAACTTTCAGGTATCTAAAAATTTAGTAGAGCAATTGGTAGATGACAAGATCAACCTATACCAACAGGCGATGAGTAAGTTGAGTGCAGGGCAAAGTACCGAAGAGCAAATTAGCATATATCTGGAAGCAGCCCAGGCATTGGTAAATAAAGCCTTTAGAATGTATCCATTGTTTATGGCACACAATGCGGCTGAGTTGCAAAGCTGTTATCAGGACCGCAACGCCATTTTACCACAAAATAAACCCTTAGTGAAAGAAGAGTGGTTAGTTGGATTGTCGCGGGTTCGCCCTCAAATCAACCGTTTAGAAAATGTGGGATTGTTGCAAGAAATGGCCAAAGGTGTTGCTGATGAAGGTTTAGAGTTGAATGTACTCCAGTTGCCTTATCGTCCTAATGATGCCTGGGTAGGAGTGGAGTTGCCTGCCAATTATTACAAAAATCACGAAAATGACACAGTACAAGTGAGCCGTGATAAACTATCCTTGGTATTGCAGCTGCCTGCCAGCTTTCAACCTGCCCAGGCAATGGTGGGCTTTGTGGTAGATGATTGGAATGAGGTAATTCCTAATACTGATGAAATCGCGGGATTGACTTTCCATTATGACAACCCCAATGCAGTGGCTCCTCAGTCTATCTTGTTGGCCATTCATCCTAAGAATAGTAATACGAGTACTGCCTGGCAATGGCGTGAATTGGTAGAGGTATTGAATTCTACCCTGGCATTGGCAAAACTCAGAGCTATAGAGCCTGATCATCTACGAACAACTCAGAGTAATGGGACTGATTTCAATGCTTACTCACACATATTACCCGCAACTTTTGCGCGCCTAAATAATAGTAACCTCAATGTATCTCCTGATTGGTCTACCGACTATGGGTTAAATAATAATAACCCAGTGTTTCCACCTGCGAGTAATAATCCAGGAGGAGGTTCAATTGATGATCAGATTGGGCTAGAGCCAGACAAAGACCTGACTCCAGTTTCTAACGGTTAATTTTTCAATCATTCAACAAAAGAAATCATGGCTTATACACATAATAGACCTTTCAAAAAATTAAGTCTTGGGTTTTGGAACCGTTTGGAAGCCCGACCCACTCGCGAAAACTATGCGCAGGCGTTAACCGCCGAAACTTATGATCCATTGTGGTTATTGACCCGTCAATGGCAGTTTGGAGAGTTTAAAGGAGAAGACACGGGGACAGCGGTATTTACTCATGTAGAAACCGAACACAGTAAAATGAGTCGATTTGCTCCTGAAAACACGGGGTTTGGCAATACAGAAGTGTACAATGATCGAATACCTGTAGAAGCTAGAGTAGAAGCGGAACAAGTGCCCTTTGATTTGAAGACGCATCTTCAGATCAGTATGTATTGGCGCAAATTATTGAAGGCCTATTTCCCCTACAGTAGCTTTCAAGCATTGTATGATGCTTTTAAAAACGCCTATAGATTAAATGTGACTACTGGAGGGAATCCGGTAGAAGAAGCCAATCAAGGAGTTTTTCCCAAGGCACAAGTATTACAACAAACGGGGCGCTGGTTACTCAATGGTGCGCAACTGTACCAAGACTTCAAGGCTACAGTAGGCGTAGGTAATTCAATCATGAACTTACTGCCTCAAACCCTTGCCCTAAGCACTACTCAAGTAAATGATCTGGGTAACCTGGCTTTGGGTTTTTTACATTGGTTTGAGGGATTGTTTATCCAACCAACTACCAACACTAGCTGGAAGCCCGAAAACATGGAGTATCAATTTGCGCATGCGGTTCCTTCCAGTGATCCACAAGCGCCTAAAACAGCGATAGTAGCTCAGGAGTATTACCACGGAAAACTTGATTGGTACAACTACACCATTGCACATGGCGCGCATCACAACCTGGTAGGAGCGGCTTCCTTGCCCAATGAACAAGTAGAAGTAACTACCCAAAATCGTACAATGCTGCCAGGTCCAGTGCGTTATCGGGGGATGCCCGTACCTCGTTTTTGGGAGTTTGAAGATGGCGTAGTAGACTTTGGGAAATTTTATGAAAATACGACCGATCTGCCACAAGCCCTATTGGCCCAATTTGGCCTGATTTACAGCAACGATTGGCAAATTGTTCCCTACAAAGTGCCCGTGGGGAGCCTGAGTACAGTCAAAAAAATAGTGGTTACCGATGTTTTTGGGCAAAAAACGGTGGTAAATGCCGCCAACCAAAAGCTAGACCCTACATGGCAAAGTTGGAGCATGTTTAACCTCAACCAAAGCAATGCCCCACTAGGAAGCTATCCGGATAATCGTTTATTTATGCCCCCTACAGTTCATAAATCCTTAGAAAGTGAGCCCATTGAGGAGGTGCTATTTACGCGCGATGAGATGAATAACCTGGTGTGGGGTATAGAGCGGGTGATTGCTTCGCCTTTGGGGGAACGCACCCAATGGAATGAACTGGTAAGAAAGCGAAAAGCACAATTACAAACTTTGGTCAATTTCAACAACGCTTCGCCTGCGACTCCTTTGGTGGCCACCGATTTTGTTTATGACTATATCACCAACGAAATACCCGAAAACTGGATTCCTTTCATTAGAGTACAACGAACGGGGCAACCTGATCGCCGATATTTGCAAAGAGGTAAAATGGAGCGTTACTGGCCCAACGTACCTGGAACAGCGCGTTTTATTCAACCAATGAGTGTGTTGCTTCAGGAAAATACGTCCAATGCAGGTACAGGAGTATATTTCTTAAAGGAAGAGGAGGTACCTCGTGCAGGTATTCTCGTAACCTGTAGTTTTCAACGTACTCGTTGGTTTGGGGGCAAGGTCATCAATTGGCTGGGGCGTCAAAAACGTGCTGGAGTAGGGGAGTCAAACAGCAACTTGGCCTTTGATACTTTACAGCATTCTGAAAAAACTTCGCTGCAAGAGTAATAAATACATTGAACTCTTTGGTCTCCCTTGCTAGCGCACGCGCCCTCGCGTGTGTCTGTAAATCTGTATAAGCAACAGAAATCTGAGATAATCTTAGTTGGTCACGCGTGGGGACACGCGCGCTAGCAGAGGTTTGGTTAGTACAAAGAATGTTGATTAACGAACCCTGATCAACGATTTAAGAATGAGGCTGACGCCCCCAAATCAATCAGGCAAAGTTTGGTTTCCTTCGTTATTCAATATTCTTTTTAGTGATTAAATAACATTGTATCATAAAGAGGCCCTCCAAAGCTAGCAAAGCCTGCCTAAGTCATTTTAAGCAGGCTTTGTTTTCCAGTATATTTGTTACCCTCTCTTTATGACAACCAACAAGTGAGTCAAAGACAGTACCTTAATTTTTACTGATATCCACACTATAATCATAGGTTTGGTTTCCTGAGAAATGCGCAGGAACTGCTACAATGTTTAAGTACACTTCGGTTTCGTTGCTTTGCACCGTTACTGTGCCAGTGCCCGAAGTAGCATCATTCATAGGTACCTCTACATAACGAATATTACCACTGTTGTCTTTTACCACGATACGAGCCTCAAAATGGGCATCAGCTCCTTCCGAACCCTTGGCACTGCCATTGAGCGTAAACGAATAAGTAGCATTGTCAACATTGTTAATCCTGATCACATTATAGCTCCAGCCTCGAGGCCTCAATTTTTCGGCAGGCTTGAAAGTACCCGTTGCTTGATTGTTGGCGAGTTGGTGCACATAAGGGTTTAAATTGTTTTTATCAGCTGCCTGAGAAAGCTCCACCATTGCTCGATCTAGTTGAGCCGAAGAAATATAGTCAAACCCAGCGGTGTTATGAGCCGACCAATCAGCAAAATGTTTTCTAAAATTGTCGGCACCGAAGTTTGTGTAAATGTATTCCTGGGGCGAAAGTGCAGTATTGGCATAAAAACCACTAGTCACAATTTGCGGGTCCATAGAAGCGCGTTCGGTTAAATAATAAAGCAAGAGATGCATACCATATTGTCTTACCTGAAACAACCAATCTGTGGGGTCACCGGGAGCTTCATTGCTGAAGCTGTGCCATAAAGCTACCTGAGGATTGGAGGAAATAGTGCCAGCTTCTATAAAAGTATTTTCCTCATTTGGTACGTTTTGAGCCATATACCATTGGGCCGAGCTTTCTATATACCATTGCGAGTCCCCTGAGTAAGCAAAACCAGAAGAGTTGGCGTTGTACTGAAAGATATGGAAGCCCTCGTGCGATAGGTTAGCGTAATCTGTATTAGCCCCCGAAGGTAAAGTCAAATATGGCATGCCGTAAGTATCGGTACCTTGGCCATTGCCCCAATAAGTAGGCAAGGCGGTTTCGTCCTGGCCGTGGTGAATGTATACATTGTAAAAATATCCAGCGGTTGGATTGGGTGGGTCACTCATTCCGTATTTGTTCAAGCAAGCGGTTCTCACCTCATTAAGGTAGGTAAACATGGTAGCCAAATCTTTGGTGTGGTCGAAATTTGGACTCCACCAAATGGCAAAAATGCCATCAGTCACTACCTTCAGTGTTTCCTCCGAACCAAATTCGGTTCTCAATTGAAGGCCAGTTGCTGGTGTGGGCACAAATTGGCAAGAATCTCCATAGGTTCCTTCAGGGCAATCACAAGTGCCATTTACACAAGTACCACCATTGAGGCAAGATATATTGTCGCAAGGGTCTATCACGGCTGGAGCAGGTTGTTCTGACTCTTTACAACCAAAAGCAAGTAAAACAAGCACCAATAATGTCCCCCAAGATTTCATGTTTTTTTTCCAATAAAAGCGCATAAAACGTGATAATTAAAGTGTATTTTATCAAAAAAGCCTTCATTGGAGCATTTGTAATATAAATGATGAAAAATAGCACCTCCTACCTAATTTTGTAGAATAGTTTTGCAGTGCAGGATAGAAAAGCCTAAACAGCGAAACATCAACTTGGTCTTTGATACTTTAGAGCACTCTGAAAAAAAAATGACAAGCCAAGCATCACAATGGTAAAAAAGAATATCGATCAACGGATTTCGAGTAATGAATAAAAAAAACACCTCTTGTATGGTCTTACCGATAGGGAGATCATACAATGCGCTCTTTGGTCTCGCTGTGCTAAGACCAAAGACTTGAGGGTAAGTGAATCCCACCTCTTGTATGGTCTTACCGATAGGGAGACCATACAAGGCACTCTTTGGTCTTGCTGCACTAAAACCAATGTTCGTTAATCAAGGTGCTCTTTACTAACTAGGCTACTCAAGAACTGTAAATCATTTTATCAACTAAGAGTATGTTTAAACATTATAATCTAGGCTAAAAAAGTGCCTTTTCTGCGCGGTTAAAACCTGTTTTTGCAGCAATAGCTTACCGTCACCTGAGCTGGCTCAACAGCCACTGGCTGTTGCCATCTTAAAAATAGCCCTCAACCACACAGAAAACTCATCATTTTTATCTCTGAAGACAAAATTTAAACAGAGAAGTCATCTCGACTTTTAATAATGAACTACAAACAGCTCATTTTGCCCCCTAACTTTGAGATTTTTTATCCCCGTAGCGCTGCTATGACTCAAAAAAATCTCTTCGTTATCGAACAAAAGCAGCTATTTTTAACAACATCCAAAAAGTCGAGACGACTTCATACTCTAAAAACGCTGCACTCAGATACTTATTGAAACCAGCGTTTTTGTAGAGAAATACTGGACTTTTGATAAAGAAAGAGTGTGAAGCATCGCAAGTAAATACTTCATCAGATTACTTTTTCTTCCTTCTCCTTCTCTTCTTCTTCTTAGTTTTTTCCTTCTTTTTAGGAGGATTTAGTTTGGCGTCTAGCTGGCCAAAGATACGACGAGGACTATTTTTGCTTCCCCGCTGTTTATACACCTTGGTTTTCATGACGGCATCGTCGAAATGCATACCATCTACCGACGAGAACGAAGCTCCTGGATAAAATCCACTCTCAATCAAAGCCCGATAGCATTCCTTGTTCCAGGTCATTGTTCTGGACTTGCCATCCAATCCCTTACGTGTTTTCTTCGTACTGCCCGATCGTTTATCCATGACAAAGCTTTTATTACCTGCTTCATCTTCTACCAGAGTATCTTCACGAGCCCAGCTTTGTTTGAGCATATGTACCAGCGAAGGATAAGATGCCCCATACAGTTTTTGGTTACGTTCCGAAATAAATATAAAATTGAGTGCACGCTGGGCTTTTTGCCAATACATTGGGTCACTATTGGGGGTATTGCCTACTGAGGTAGTAAGATAAGAGCGCATACGAGCCAGCTTGGCAGCATAATGTCCAGGACTGGCTTTTTTGCCTTTGGGCTTTACTGTAAACAAGGCATGATAACCATCTATTTTACTTTTTACGAGTGTTTCAAGTTCTGCAATCAACGGATGCTTAAGGTCTTTTTCGGCAGCGAGGAGCGTTTGTTTTTCTTGCTTAGTTTTATCGAGTAAATATGTATTGTATTGTGCGTCGAGATATTCAGTCTTGTTTGCAGCATCTGTATACCCCTCGTAAGCTTTGTTTTTCAAGGTGCCAAAGGTGTCTCGACCTATCTGCGCTTCACTGATGCGATACATTTCTTGTTCCCGCAAAAAATTAGCTGTCCAGGTGTCTTTGTCTTCCACCAGGCCTTTTTGCACGCTTTGCATGTAGCCAGATAAATGTTCATTGTGCTTTTTGGTTACATAGGCCCTGGTTTCAGGGCTGTCTATCAGGTTGTTTTCTTGCTTGATCATATCCCGACTTTTGATTCGCTCAGGGGTTTGTATACGAGTTTGCAAGGCTTTGATGCGAGGGTCAATAAAAAACTTAGGATAGCTTGCAATAAAGCCATTGAGTTCTGCCAATGCCTGCTCCGGAGTATAAGTTTTTCGTTTAGCATGTTTGGTCTTTCGCCAACTGTCAAACTTTTTCTTGAGATGCACAGCCAGGTCGCTTACATCGCTTTTTTTGCCATGGGGTATTGGCAAATCGCTCCAATTGGGTTTAAGTCCATATTGCTTGACAATCCCTTGTACAAATTCATTGTTGATTTGGTTTTGAAAAGCCTGTTCCATGCCTTTGCCTCCTGCACCTTGCATCAGTTTGCCCACAGGTAGTTGCTCGTAGACCTCAGCCAGAAAATCACGATCGCCCCATTTTTCATCCAGACTATCTTGTTTGTTTTGAATGATGGCTTCTATGTACTTGATCGCATCATCGGTTTTTTGTTGGGTAATTTTTATTTGCTGTATTTTAGCATCTATAGATTGGTACCCACCCGATTTTTCAAATTTGGCTTTGATGCTTCTTGCCTGAGCAAGCCATTGCGTATAGCGATCAATTCTTTTTTGGTGCTTATGGTTTCTGGCTCGAGTCAAGGCTCTTTCCCATCTTTTTTCTAGTTTTTGGAGTGCTGCATAATCCTTGGCTTTTTTTAGCTCGTTGTTGATACCTTCCTCATTCAAGGCTTCTTTGCCTTGGCCTTTTTTCCAATTTCTAAAAGAATTATTTAACTGCTTTTGTAAGGCACCCTTGGCTTTTTTGAGCTTCTTTTTCTCGGCATTTATAAAATTGTTGCGTTTTTTGGGGTTCGCCAGCAAGCCTTTCATATTGCTGATGCTTTTTTGATCCTGAAGCATTTGAGAATATTCCTGCCCTTGTTGTAAAAGCTTCTCGAGTTGGTCGGGAGTTACCAGATTTCTAAACTTCTCGGAAGTAGCAATGTATCGATCATAAGCGGCATCGAACCTATCCAATACCTTTTGTCGTTTTTCGCCCCCTTCGGCAATGCCTGAATAAGTAGGGGTGTATTTGCCCAGGTTTAGCTTGGGTAATTCGCCTAGAGTTTCATACACCAATGTGGTGCGATCAGAATGAACATGAGGGTTTTTTACAGCTTCAATATCAAAAGCCAGCCCTAGAGGATGCATCATCTTTCCGTCTGATTCGGTGGAATGAAAGCGGTGCCTTAGCCCTAGCCCTATAGTGGTATTGGGGAAGGTATAACCAGGAAAACGGCTTTCGAACAACCTCAGTGCATTGGTGAGGCGATTGCCGGTTTCTTTATGCAAAGGTAGTTCAGATTTAGACCGAAACCCTTGGGTGATATCCATTGCTGTAAAGTGCTTTTTGATACCCTCAAGCGAATCGTCTTTCATGACTCCCATCATTGTGGTAATGAAGTTGAACTTACGCCATACGTTTTTTCCATAACTCCCCAAAGATTGATGCGCCAAGCGATCGTGGGCGGTCTTTTTCTGCGGCTCTTTCTTCTTGTTGAGTGCTGTATTGATGTTTTTCTGAAAGCTTACTTTTTTACTTTTCTCTTTTTGTTTGGCCTTCCTTTCTTTGGCATTGGCAGCATTTGCTATTTGCTGATCCAAGGCCTTTATTTCTGCATTTACCGATTGCAGCATTCTGGTAAGCGAAGCATCTGCATGGGCAGTAGTTTGGGTATGTAAGGCATATACCGAGCCCATAGAACCAGTGCCTGAATACAACTGACGTGAAAATTCTTTGTACACGGTATCATCAAATCCAGCCACGAGTTTTTTCACTTCTTGGATGGAATCGAGCCATTTCGTAGCCTCATCAAAGCGTTTGATTACGTCTACATCTGCCGATAAAACCATTTGCTTGTGAGGATTTTCCTGCTTTTCCTGCAAATACTCCTCATACTGGAGAATAGACCCCGCGGTTACCTCTTGGGTATTAATTTCTTGTGCAAACTTTTCTCCTTCGGTAAGTTTGGGGGCGGGTGTTTTGGTTACGTTCGTGCTGCCTTCTTGCCCTTGACCAATTGCTAAATTATTGGCGTTGGAACGAGTCAACGGGGTTTGTTTTGCCTGAATGGGGCGTTGCTTAGCCCTTATCGGACGCTGTTTGGCCTGAATAAGTTGCTGCTTTGCCTGTATGGTTGGTTTAAAACGACGTTTGGGTTGATATCTATTTACTTGCTGCTGGTCGCTACGGTTTTCATTTTCCTGCGATACATTAAAATCCATTTGATACGTTAGTTAGGCTTTCTTACTGGTGATTGTGTTAGTTTTTGAAGCCTCAAAATTAGGTAGTATTAGACAGCAGGGGTATAGAGAAAAAGACGTAGATTTTGTAGGTAATAACTATTGATGAGGTGTATAGAAGCGAAAAGACTAAATAGTAATGCTTAACTTAGAAGGGATCATGGTAAGCCGAAGAATTACCAGTATAGTGTTTGTTTGCCCTGTAAACTTTACGGGCTTTATCCCCTAAATAATGAATAAGCAGATCAGTGAATGCGTAGTAGGTGGTTTTTCCCAGTACAAGCGGATGTTCTTCTTTGTGTTGATTGGATAAGTATAAAATTACCTCTGGATAATCGGCTGTAGCTTGAGTAATTTCAAGTTTTTCGATGTCACTCCAGATAAAGAATAAATCGTTGATGTATAAGCCTTCTGGGCTTACCACAAATCTACGGTGCTGTTTGCGGGCATGAGCAACGGTAAAAGGCATTACTGCCAGAATTATAAATAGCCCCCCATATACATAGAGTTCCCAGCCTGTAAAATTGGGTATAAGGCGACTACAAATCCAAACTAATAGAGGGATTGAAGAAAAACCTATAAACATAACGATGACATCTTGCCATACCTTATTTACAAAAACAGGATTGCCTCGGAAATCAACCTCGACTTTGTATGTTTTTAAAGAAGCATTAGAAGGTTCGCTAGGTATTGATTTACCCTTCCTTATTAATATTGCTATGAATAAAGTCGCCAGCACGACTATTACCACACCAAGGGCTATGTAACCAATCACATGAATCTTGGTTGGTTGTGTTTGTGGTTGTATAGCTTTTACGCTATTGGTTTTAGCCAGGGAATAATTTAATATAAATACCAACAAGCCACTTAATAACCCATACTTCCTAAGAATAAGTCTACCCATTATTTTACATACAAATTTGTCATTGCCAAAATGTAGAGGCTCAAATGATTATTGAGCGTTACCTTTCCCAAACTCCTCCTTCACCGCCTCATACCCCAATTTATGTTTCCCATAATAATCAATAACACTCCAGCTAGGGCCGGGCCAGCAATCATTGAGCTGCCAAAAAAGAGTACCCATGCAGTGAGGTTGGCGGTTCATATGTTCCCGAATGGCCATTTGCATTCCTTTAGCCTGTGTTTTTTGACTCAGCTCTACAAATTCTTCAAACGATTTAGGTGCTGGGTAATATTGCTTGATGTGCTTGGTAATGAGGCCGTTACCAATGTAACTCTTTTGGCGATTGGTCATTGTGGTAGATTCAAGCGAAAGGCTGGTATCGGACGCAAATTTTTTGATGGTTTCCATACTGGGGAAAGACTGGAAACCATATTCTACCATAAAACGCCCCACATTTTCTTTAAACTTCTCGAAAGTATCGCGACCGTGCCACACCCCCCAATAATGCATAGAACTATGGTTAAAGTTTTCGGCTGTACCCCAGTTGCTCAAGGGAGAAGTAGTGGTATAGCTTCGGGTGCCATCTTGTTGTTTTACTTGCTCAGGAATAACCTCGTGAAACAAGTGCAAATAACTTTTCCATATCTTGGCAGAGTCTTGGGGCGAATAACCGTATTGCTTTTGCCAGCCCCAGTTTTTCCAGGCTACGTCTATTTCGTTGTTGCCACACCACAGCGCAATGCAAGGATGGTTACGCAAGCGGACAATATTTTCTTTGACCTCCTGTTTTACATTGGCTACAAAATCGGCATTGTCTGGATAAAGACTCCCTGCAAACATAAAGTCCTGCCATACCAAAATGCCATTTTTGTCACAGAGGTCATAAAACAAATCTTGCTCATAAATGCCGCCTCCCCAGACCCTAATCATGTTCATGTTCGCATTTTTTACATCTTGGATAAGTTTTTCGTATCGGTCGGCAGATACTCGGGGTAAAAATACATCTTGAGGAATATAATTGGCCCCCTTCATGAATACAGGTTTACCGTTGAGCTTGAAATAAAAAGCCGTACCAATGCTATCGGGTTTATTGATGAGTTCAATGGTGCGAATGCCATAGCGAGTATCTTTTTTGATGATTTGCCCATCACAATCCATAGCTACTTTCAGCGTGTATAAATGAGGTTTGCCTTGGCCATTACACCACCATAGCTGTGGGTTTTTTACCGTAAAAGGATAAGTAATGATGTTTTCTCCTTTTTTAAGGTCATAAGTAAATGTACTGTCATTGAGTGTCATCTTTACTTGAGCGGCTTTGCTGGCTTGTACCGACACCTTTGCCATCATTTGTGCTTCTTTAGTATTTTTTATTGACTGGGTATAGCAATGCACATTGGTGATTTTGGCCGTATTCCATATATGCACTTTTACTGGACGCCAAATCCCCATTGTGACAAATCGAGGGCCCCAATCCCAGCCAAAATGATAAGCTGCTTTTCGGGTAAACGAGCCTACCCGAGGTTCTTTGGTTTCTGAGCCAGAAGGGAGCTTGTAAGGATATTTTTCGTACTGCTCTCGGTTATAGCTAATGGGAGAGCGAAAGTGCACGGTTAGATGATTTTTACCTACCCGAAGCAGTTTTTTAACATCTATTCTCCATTCGCGAAACATATTATTGGCTTGGATAATAGTAGTATCATTTAGTTTGACCTCCGCGTAGGTATCCAGCCCCTCAAAAATGATCTCAATATTTTCATGTTGCAGCAATTCCTCAGTCATTGTAAAAGTATTGCGGTATTGCCAGTCTTTTTGCCCAATCCATTGTAGGCTTTGCTCATTGTTTTCCCAAAAAGGGTCTTCGATCAATTTGTTGGCTAGCAAATCGGTATGCACCACCCCAGGTACAGTCGCTGGGTACCATTTGTTGCTACCCGATTGGCTAAATTCCCAGGGAGTATCGAATGCAAAGATAGGGGGAGGAGGGGGAGTTTTTTGGGTACAACTATAGCAGAAAACAAGCAGGGTGAATAGTAATGATAAATATTTCATTGCGTTATGGTTTGTAGGGTTTGTTGTGTGGAGCAATTTAATAATAAAGCAATTAAATCACTGAACTGTAGTACTTAATCCACTTCTCCCTACCGAGTTAAAAACTTTGAGTATTACTTTTCCCTTGACAACTACTGGCTTGGTATACAAAGGACTCGCAAGGGTGGGTGCTTTGCCATTGGTGGAATAGCGAATTTGCAAACCTGGTAGGCTTATGTTTGCCTTGAGCGTATCATTTTGGATAACCGCTCCTGGAGTAGGAATCCTATAATGTATTTCGCCAAATGACTGATCCAGCCTTAGCAACTCTCGTTGTCCTAACCGATTAGCAAATTCATTCCAGTTTTTGATATACAACTTTTGGTTTTTTATCCAAGAAGGCTGAGGAGCCCAGGCCCGTTCTGCCAAGGCAATCAAACGAGGAAAAAGCATGTATTCAAAGCGTTGGGGAGTTTTCACAGTTTCGCTCCAAAGTTGCCCCTGGATGCCCAAAATATTGCGCTTTCCTGTTTCGGTCAAGCGAGTGAATTGCGCCAACTTATTGGTAGAAATAGAATCTCCATTGAGATTATAGGGTAGGCTTTGGTACCAGTTCAAAGGTTGAAACATATAGGGTGTTTCATCATTGATAAAGCCACCCCAGTAAAAGCCAGGTTCGTTGGGATGCTTGTTGTAAGCCAGGTCAAAGTACAAATGTGTCACATTGCTCAACACTACCTGATATCCAGCATTGGCCAATTGATAGCCCACTTCTTCGCCTCCCCAGCCATACACACTGTTCCAAACGTAGGGACGTAGATTTTTCTCCAGCAATTGGCGGTTGACTACTTTCTTTTCTTTGCCATCTTTGTTACTTAATGTAAGTCCTATTTCTTCCCATCCCGCAGTTTTAAGCCCTTTATCCGATAAAATTTTGACAAGTTTTGTGAGAAAATGGTTTTTGAGTCCTGCTATGTCGTCCAAACCCTTATCTTCACTGGCCATCAAGCTTTGGCACAAAGGCGATTTTTCCCAGACTCCTTTGGGTACTTCATCGCCCCCAGTATGAATAGTGACAAGTGGTGCTCCTGCTTCCTGATACATACGCTGGATTTCGGTAATTACTTTTTCCAAAAAACGATAACTGCTTGATTGGCAGGGACAAATTACATTGTCGTTAAAGTTTTGCACCGAACGATAAACTGAGCGATCGCCTGGATCATGCAATAAATATTCATTGGCTTTGGCTGGATTTTTTTGTGCCAAATATTTTTGCTGTCGAGCCTTCATGGCTACAATGGCAGCTCGGGCGTGCCCAGGTACATCAATCTCAGGAATGACCTCGATATGCCTTGCTTTGGCAAATTTGAGAATTTCTATAAAATCGGCCTTGGTATAATACCCACTACCTGTACTAGCGCTGGCCGAACCCAATTGATGAATTAGCCCCGACTTTTCATCAGTAGTATGCATTCTTCGTGCACCTACTTCGGTGAGCTCGGGCAAGCCTTCAATCTCAATTCGCCAGCCTTCGTCATCGGTCAAATGAAAATGTAGTTTGTTGAGTTTATAAAAACTCATGAGGTCGAGCAACTTCAAAATAGATTGCTTAGATAGAAAGTTTCGAGCAGCATCTATGTGCATTCCCCTATAGGCAAAACGTGGTGCATCCTCTACAGCCACTACGGGTATTTGGCAAGCCTGTCCAGAGGCTGTTTTTTTTATGGGAAACAAAGCCTTGAGCGATTGAATGCCATAAAAGATGCCTTTTTTTGAGGGAGCCTCAATGATTATGTTGGAGGGAGTTACATTCAAAGTATAACGTTCTGAAGTGCTATCAATTTTGCCCAATTTTAACCAAATATTAGAGTCTTTTAAATCTGTTTTATGGCTGATAGCCAGCGATATACCTGTAAACTGCCGAATGCCTGCTTGTAGCTGCTTGGCTTCATTGAGCAGGCTTTCACTGCAAACGATTTGGGTCGTTTGGCTGAGTTCAAATCTTCCTTTGCCTCGAGTAAAAGATTGTGGGGTGGGAGTGATAGGGATTAATTCGGAAACAGGTAATAAACTGAGACGTTGGTTTTGGGCATAAACACTGGCAGGTGTAGGCATCGCTACATGATCAGCAGAAGTTCTTAGCAATTGCTTGGGAGTGACAAAAGGCTGAATGGTGTAGGTGGGTTTGATCAGGGCTTGCTCATTACCATCAAACACAAAGTAAAATCCGCCAGGTGCATCACTTTCTTTAATAGCCCAGGTAGTAGCCACAATAGAGATGGTGAGGGTGTCTCCCTGAGGCAAAGGCTTGTAGTCTGACAAAGGAGCTAATTTATAAAAATCACCATTGAGATGAGTTATCTCAAATTCCTTGGCAACAAGACTGGTATCAATCAGCCTTCCGGGCGCATAGTTAAAATACAACTCCCAATTGTTGTTCAGGGTTTGTTCACTTTGGTTTACAATCTTTAACTCCGCTAAAAAGTTGGCTTTATTTTGATAAAAATTAGTAACTACTCCCCAGTTTACCAGCAAGTTGGTGGGGTTTTCTGCGGACTTTTTCGGCTTACAAGATGATATGAATAATACCGATAATAACAGGGCTATTTGGGCTACTTTCATAAGAGGTAGAGAGCGTATAGTGAATCAATGCCAATTTTATGAAGAGTAAATATAAATGAGATTGTGGATGGAAAGAGAATGAAACGCGAAAGTTTTTGTGAATGAATATGCTTGGAAAATAGAAAATACAAATCCCTGCCGAAGTTCATCAGCAGGGATTTGTATTTTTAACTTAGAACTCATCTTTACTAAGATTTCACAGACTTTGCGTTATTTGCTACTACAGGCTTTTTATTTTTTTGACGCCTGGCCTGTAAATTATGAAAATCCAATACAATTGGTGAAGCAATAAATACCGAAGAATAGGTACCTACCAACACCCCTACCAATAGAGCAAATGAGAATCCACGTAATACTTCACCTCCTGCCAAAAACAAGGTCAGTACTACAACCAGGGTAGTGGTAGAAGTCATTACCGTACGACTCAAAGTGTTGTTAATCGCATTGTTCAATACCTCGCCAAATGCTTGGCCCCGACGGGCTTTTTCGTTATCAGAATCTTCTTCCCGAATACGGTCAAACACCACCACCGTATCGTTGATAGAATAGCCAATGACCGTTAGGATGGCGGCAATGAATACTTGGTCAATTTCTAACGAGAAGCCAAACAGGTAGGCAATTGAGAATGCCGAAAGCACAAACAATACATCGTGAAACAAAGCCGCAATTGCCCCTGCGCCATACTGCCAACGACGGAAACGGGCCACAATGTAGATAAAGATCACTACCAGCGAGAAGACTACTGCCGTTTGGGCGGTGTTTCGGATGTCATCGGCAATGGTAGAACCTACCTTAAAAAAACTCTCTACCGAAGGTTTTTTGCCACTATTGAACGATTTCAAACCATTCAGCACCAAGGTTCTTACCTGCAAATCGGCCTCTTCTGATTCATCATCAATCAAGTAGCTGGTGGTTACCTTGATTTGGTTGCTAGAACCAAACGTTTTTACCTCCAAACTTCCCTGCATTGTTTTACTCAGGGCAATTCGGGCATCGGTAGCGGCTACTGGTTTTTCAAACTCCACTACATAAGAACGCCCCCCTTTAAAATCTACCCCCAGGTTCAATCCTCCATTGATCACCGCTGAGATAATACCAAAAGTGATAAAGGCTACCGAAATCATATAGGCCTTCTTACGCAACTTGATAAAAGAGATATTGGGTTTACCCATCGTTGGGATAAACGAAGAAAAATTCACCTGACGCTTACCACCGTGAGAGATGACTTCAATGATCAATCGAGTAATGAATATCGCACTAAACAATGAACAACCAATACCAATCATCAGAGTCACCGCAAAACCCTTCACGCTGCCAGATCCAAAGCTATAAAGAATGGCTCCAATCAAAAAGGTCGTTACGTTGGCATCAATAATAGAACTATAAGCTTTTTCATATCCTAACTTAATCGCCATCGGTAGCTTCACCGCTTTTTCACGTCGAAGTTCCTCCCGAATACGTTCGTAGATCAATACGTTTGCGTCTACCGACATACCAATGGTAAGTACAATACCTGCTATACCAGCCAAGGTCAAAATGGCCCCAAATTGTGACAAAATGCCTACAATAAAGAAGATGTTTGTCAGCAAGGCGATGTTGGCTATAGCCCCACCTTGTTTATAATACAATACCATAAATATCACTACCAGCGCCAAACCCACCAACATAGAACGAAGCCCCTGACGAATAGATTTTTGACCCAATGAAGGGCCTACTACTGCTTTTTCTACAATGCGAACTGGCGCTGGTAACTTCCCCGCTTTCAGGATGTTGGCCAAGTCACGTGCTTCTTCTATAGTAAAATTTCCTGCAATAGAAGAGTTTCCAGTAGAAATCTCATTGTTTACAATTGGGGCAGAATACACATTATTGTCCAATACAATGGCTATGCGGCGGTTAAGGTTGGCGCGGGTCAGTTTTTTCCAGGCGTTGGTACCCTTGGCGTTCATCCGCATAGACACCTCCGGCCTAGAGTTTTGGTCAAACTCCTGACGGGCATCTACCACTACATCACCTTCCAAAGGAGCCTGGCCACCACGCGTATTCTTGACAATGTGTAGGCTTAATAATTTGGTGTTATCATCAGGTTTTACATCCCAGAAAAACAAGGCGTTTCCTTTGAACATGCGACGAACCTCAGGCTTACGCAAATAACTGTTGATCTCGGCAGTATCGCTTGGTAGGGCAGCATAATTAGATCCAATGTTTTTGAACAAACGAGTAAAGGTAGTGCCAATTTGCTGCTGGTTAGTATCTGGTTTTACCTCGTTTTTCTTGGTGCTGTCTTGCTGGATACTATCTCTTTGGGTAGAGTCAGTTATAATCCCCGTAGTATCGGTTTCATTACCTGCCACCAAAGAAGTGTCAGTACTATCAGTTTTTTTATTTCCACCAATCAAGCTTAAACCGTCTTTCGTAATTGTTCGTCTGGTGGTCGTGTCATTTCTTGCCTTAGCTTGGTCTAATTTATTCAAGTAATTGCTTAGCTCTGCAAAACTGGTGGCCACTTCATTCAATTCATATATCTCCCAAAACTCAAGCTTGGCAACTCCCGAAATCAGCTGTATAGCCCTGTCGGGATTGTCTATTCCTGGCAATTCAATCATAATGCGCCCAGTTCCTGACAATTTCTGAATATTGGGATTGGCCACCCCAAACTTGTCAATTCTACGACGTAAAATTTCAAATGCACGGTCAATGCCTTCGTCTACTTCTTTGCCAATAAAAGCCACTACTTCATCATTGGTGGAGTTGGTGCGTATTTTTTCGCGGTTGGCACTGCTGGCAAAAATATCCGCCAATTGATCATTGGGGTACAAACGCTCAAATGCTTTTTGGAACAAGTAAACAAACTTTTCTTGACTGTTGACCTGGGCTTTTTGGGCCTGTCTTAAAGCATTATTTAATTTAATGCTGTTGCTATTGCCCGATAAGGCTTTGATGATTTCAATGGGAGAAACTTCTACTACCAAATACATACCTCCTCTAAGGTCAAGCCCTAAAGCCAGTTCTTTTTCTTTGATAGACTTGTAGGTAAATGATGCACCAGGCAGTTTATATACTATTTTGGTGTTCAATGAATCCAAAAATCTTTGTGCTTTCTTTTCATCTACTATTTGAGTTTCTGGATTGCGTGCATATTCTCGTGCTTCTTTTTGTACTTGCCAGGCTCGTACGGTAAACATAAGGTAATAAATACACAATAGGGTAATGGCTATAATCAGTGTGATTATTCCAGCTTTATTTTTCATGTTGATTTCTTGATATTTTTTGAGAAAAAGTACCGTCATCAAACACCATAGAGGAAAGCTTACAGCAGTCATGTAGCTTTTTTTAAATGCTTTGAAAAACCTGACTAATGCTTTCGAAATGACAATAAGGTGCCTTATATCACTTAGAGAGATTTTACACTACAAGTGATTTATGAGACAGTACTAAACTTGATAGGGTACAGGCTGTAAGCCAAGGGCTTATTGAGAGCCTGGGCAATAGAAATGATGAAAATACTAGGGGGCGTTTATGACTATAAAGTGAGCAAAGACATTCTCAAAGTAGGGAAGTAGGGCAATGGGCGGCTCGTGATAATAAATGCGGTATTCAAACGAGGGAAAGTCTATACTGAAAATAAAATTCAGCACTGGATCAAGCGAAAGGCTCGAGGATGGTACCAGGCTTTCTAACTTCTGTACCAGGTTCTCCTTAGAAGCATCCTGACCCGCTTTTTTTATAGGAAGTAGCTGCTTTGCAGAAGTGTTTCCCGACTTAGTTGTCTTCTTTGCTTGCTCGAGGTTTAGATTGAGCTTAGTCGTTATCTTCTGTGGACCTACCTGCTTATTGGCCAATAGCGTAGTGGTAGTAACCAGATAGGCCAATAATAAAGTGAAAAAGCGATATGTGTTTGGGGGATTCATTATTTAAAAGTGTATACAAGTATACGAACAATTATGAATGTGCGAATATAGATTCCACCAACTATGGTAAATATTACACCAAAGCGTGGGTTTGATATATGTATGGAAAGTGTAGCTGTTACTTTTTTTACCATTTCCTCGAAATTCTTAGGTCAGTAAATTTGATAGTAAGTGTTTGATTATGAGTGGGGTAATGAGTCCACCTGCTTAGATAGACCTCAAAATAGTCCATTTAAACTTAGAGAGACGCTTTGGCCTTCCCTGAATACTACCTTTACTCCATTCCAAGACCTAAAGCCATAGGCCTTTGTTACTTCAGCCAGGTGATTAAACTAATCATTGAATGAAAATACCTCCGGAGACAAAATCCAATAAGTTCAAACTAATCTATCCCGCGAAGTTGCAATTGCCCTGTGTTGTTTGAAGGTCTTGGAAACCTAGGTTTTCAAATCATAATAATGGTTTTATCCTTAAACAAATACCAAATGTTTAAATCAAAATTTCAAAATATTAGGCAAGGAGATGTGTTATCCAAAGAACAACAACGCATGGTAAAAGGAGGGGCTATTGTTGCAACTACTTGCTCAAATGGCAGCACAATAAGCTGCAGGGGAACAACCTGTAGGGTAACAGAAGGTAGTAGCTGTTCTTGTACAGGTGGCACAAATACGGGTTCCGATTTTGCAATCTGTCCAAAAACACTGGAAGGCGTGTATTAATAAGTATTCTTGATACTTACATGCCTTTTTTTAAGCTTCATGCCATACTAATGGACATTTTAATTGAAGTTGGCAGTGAGGGCACTGCTAACAGCGGCCGCCTTAGTTTGTGTCTTCACAACCAAAAAGTTTCTAGTAGTATCGCTTTATGCTTAAGCTAAAATTTGATTTTCCATCGGAAAAGTGTTTTGTCGAACTGATAAAAGGGAAGAGATTTATATGACTTTTTACAAGAAGACACTTTTCTATTTAAAACTAATGAACTAATGTTTAAGTCAAAATTTAACTTTAATAAAGTAACCATTCTTTCTAAAGATCAACAGCGAATGATCAAAGGAGGATCAACAGCCATCGCAGAGTGTGATGGAAGCAAACCAGTGATTTGTAGTGGGGATATTAGTTGTGAAGCACAAGATAATGTTGGATGCGTTTGTAAAGACTCATCAGGGGCAGATGATGCTAAAACTTGTGCACTCGCAACGCTTGCTGGAGTATTTTAAATCACTAACACATTGTAGCTTGGGCATTTTGCCCAGACTACAATGCTTTAATGAGTAACAAAAAACGCTGGAAATGAATTTTGAATACATATAAAGTCTACCATGCAAACCTCCAAAACCATCAGTGATTTAGCCCAATATTTATTAGAATGCTTAAATATTGCCTATACCAAACCCTCGGTCCAAAAATACTTTGCATCCTCGCCAGATGATGGAACCTTAAGCAGCTTGACTGACTTATTGGATTTGTACCGTATTCCTAACATTACGGCCCAATTACAGCCTACTCAGCTAAAAGAAATAGACCTGCCTGCAGTGGTACAGTTGCAACAAGGCAAAGAAGGTAATCTGGTAGTGTTACATACTTATAATGCGGATCAGGTGAGCTATTATGACCTGGATCAAGGAATGCTCGAGGTACCTTCCCAGCAATTTATCAAGCAATGGACGGGCGTTACGCTATTGATGATTCCAGATGACTTGTCAGCTGAGCCTCAATATGCCGAAAACCGAAAGAAAATTCAACGAAAAAAATGGGATCAGTATATTGGGAGAGGTTTGCTACTGGGCCTAATAGCAAGTGGGGCTGCATTGATGAGTCATTGGTTACCCATTGCTTTATTGGTGGCTTCTATGGCAGGTTTGGTAGTGAGCGTATTGCTGCTAATGAATCAAATAGGGCAGACTGATACTTTATTACACAAACTTTGTAATCTTAATAAAGCTACCAGTTGTAAAGCTGTAACGGAGTCAAACCAAAGCAGCTTTTTGGGTTGGTTGAGTTGGGCTGAAGTAGGTAGCCTGTATTTTAGTGGGCATTTGTTGGCTTTGTTATTATTGACAGTTTTGCAGCAAACCCACCTGGGAGTGATTCCCTTGGCTATGTTCAGCGCACTGACCATGCCATATATAGTATTTTCGATTTATTATCAGGGAGTGGTCGTGAAAAAATGGTGTACACTCTGCCTCATTACTCAAGGAGTCCTTGTATTGAGTTTTGCATTGCTTCTACCCACACTCGCTAGCATAGAAGTGATAGATTTCAATATACTTGCAATGGTGATTAGTGCATTTATTTTACCCCTGGGCATTTGGTTGGCAATAAGAAACAAAGTGCTAAAACCAAGCGAATCTGCACTGGAAATACAAGGAATCCAGTTTATGAGAAATCAGGACTTGTTTACGACTTTTTTAGACAAGCAACCTTATCATTATATACAAGATTTGCCGCAGGACATTCATTTGGGGAATTCTGATGCACCTACTAAAATTTTGATGATTAGCAATCCTTTTTGTGATCCTTGTGCTCAGGCACATACGCATTTAAAGGACTTGTTGGCTTATTATAACCAAGAAATAGAATTGACTATTCGTTTCTTACCACTGAAAGACTTGGATGATGATAGAAACTTGATAATTCGTCATTTGATTAGCCTCAAAAACTCGCCTCAAATACATCAAGCACTAAATGACTGGTACCTCATGCAAGATTATGATCAGTGGAAAGCTTTGTATCCAGTGGATAAGTTGACCGATCCAGTGATCTTACAAGAAAACGACCAATGGATTGACGACCTGAAGGTGGAAGCAACTCCCACGATATTTATTCAGGGGAAAAGATTAGAAATGCCTTACTATTTTGCCCATCTAAAATATCACTTGCGAAATATTATTGAGCAAAGTGCTGTTTATGCATCATAAACTTTGTGAAATAAAATGAATGTATTTACAGAGGTTGTAATTAACCTCTTATTTATCTATGGTTTTATCCTTAATTAACAATCAAATGTTTAAATCAAAATTTCAAAATCTAACCATCAAACAAGAAGATGTTCTATCCAGAAATCAGCAACGAATGGTAAAAGGTGGAGCATCAAGCTCAACTGAATGCAGCAATGGAAATGGTACTATAAGTTGTTCGGGTGGAGAAAAATGTACTTCTGATAGTGTAAGTTGTGCTTGCTATGATGGAAATGACGCCATGGTGAGTTATAAGTTTTGTGGAGTATTGTCACTGGCTCCGGCATAAGTACTTGCGCTCTGTTATTGGCAGTATGTTATAAATGGAAGGGGTGGGAATGCCCACAATAGATTTACAGTCTACGAAGTAACGCTCATCTACGCCACTTGAGCAACTCGAGGGAATGATCGATTAACGCATTTTTTGACCCTTCCATTGTAAATAAATAGCGGAGGCAAAGGGACTCGAACCCCCAATACCTTGTGTAGGTAGTACCTGATTTCGAATCAAGCTCCTCATCCAGCCGGATTACCTCCAAAAATTAAATAAGCAAAATAAAAATAGCGGAGAAGGAGGGGGCGAACCTCTTTTGCTTGTTTGAATAAAGATTAAGGTCCTACGGTTTTCAAGACTGTAGCCATTACCCAGCAAGCTTTTGACTTACCTCTCCGTAATAAAAGATAAAAAAAGTGGAAGAGGTGGGATTTGAACCCACTTGTTTAGTGTTTCAGACTAATCTCTACCGAAGTAACACTCTTCTACGCCACTTGAGCTATTCAAGGGAATATGCGATAAGTGCTTGTTTTTACTCTTCCATATAAAATAGCGGAGGCAGAGGGACTCGAACCCCCAATACCCCACGAATTTGGGGTAAGACTGATTTCCAATCAGTGCCCTCATCCAGCCGGATTGCCTCCGTATAGTTCAAAAATTGGCAGAGAGTGAGGGATTCGAACCCCCGCACCATCAAAAGATGGCCTGGCAGGATAGTAACCTGCTCCCTTCGACCGCTTGGGTAACTCTCCAATTGTGTATTGTATCTTAAAAATGCCTCGACAGGAATCGAACCTGTATCCCTTCATTCAGAGTGAAGTATCTTAAGCCGTTAGACAACAAGGCAATTAAATAGCAGAGAGTGAGGGTCGTGACCTCCTACTTGAGCAATTGGTGAGAACCAATGATCCCCTACACTTGGGCAACTCTCTATGGATTATTTTGGTGGAGGTGGTAGGATTCGAACCTACTCAGCCGAAGCAATGCTTTTACAGAGCACCGCAACTCTCCAACTTTGCCGCACCTCCAGAAAATAGTGCGAATGGAAGGAATCGAACCTCCATAACTTGGGCTTCAACCAAGCACTTTACCTTTAAGTCACATCCGCAAATAGACGCTCTGGTGGGAATCGAACCCACACCACTTCAGTCAAAGTGAAGTATCCTAAGCCTTTAGAACACAGAGCAATAGTGGTACAGGTAGGACTCGAACCTACACGCATATTGAAAGGACCTGATCTACAGTCAAGTGAGCTTCCTTGTCTAATTTTTTAGGTTGCTCAACTTTACCAATTGTGCGAACGGAAGGAATCGAACCTCCATAACTTGGGCTTCAACCAAGCACTTTACCTTTAAGTCACATCCGCAAATAAAAAGTGGAGGTGGTAGGATTCGAACCTACTCAGCCAAAGCAATGCTTTTACAGAGCACCGCAACTCTCCAACTTTGCCGCACCTCCAGAAAATAGTG
>MLAY01000007.1 GCA_001890965.1 marine bacterium AO1-C
CATCCGCAAATAGACGCTCTGGTGGGAATCGAACCCACACCACTTCAGTCAAAGTGAAGTATCCTAAGCCTTTAGAACACAGAGCAATTAAATAGCAGAGAGTGAGGGATTCGAACCCTCGCATCAACGAATTGACCTAACAAGGTAGCAACCTGTCCCCTTTAGCCACTTGGGTAACTCTCTGTACAAATAAGTGGAAGTGGTAGGATTCGAACCTACTCAGCCGAAGCAATGCTTTTACAGAGCACCGCAACTCTCCAACTTTGCCGCACCTCCAGAAAATAGTGTGGATAACGGGAATTGAACCAATTTTCCTAGCTTAATATTTGGGGCTGGTTTTCAAGCAGTCGCTTTACCATTAAGCTATATCCACAAATAGACGCTCTGGTGGGAATCGAACCCACACCACTTCAGTCAAAGTGAAGTATCCTAAGCCTTTAGAACACAGAGCAATAGTGGTACAGGTAGGACTCGAACCTACACGCCTATTGAAAGGACCTGATCTACAGTCAGGCGAGCCAGCCAATTGCTCAACTGTACCAATTGTGCGAATGGAAGGAATTGAACCTCTTTGTTGGTTTGACTTTTTAGGGCGCTTCAACCAAGCACTTTACCTTTAAGTCACATCCGCATAGTAACACTGACAGGACTCGAACCTGCAACTTCCTGAGCCAAATTCAGGTGCTCTACCAATTGAACTACAGTGCAATGTATTGGTGGAGGCAAAGGGACTCGAACCCCTAATACCCTCGCGAGTAATACTTGATTTCAAGTCAAGCTCCTCATCCAGCCGGATTACCTCCTTATTAGTTTGATCTCGTACTTTAAATTGTTTTGGCAGAGAGCAATGGACTCGAACCATCTTCCTACTCATATTCGGAATCGTCTGTTTAGCAGACAGCGGAAATCCCTGATTTCTATACTCTCTGATTCATAAAAAAAGCCTCCTGATTTAGTCATTCAGGAGGCTTTTGGTAAATGTGGGTCACACCTACGTTGCTTTGCTATGGGCAAAGACCTCCTGGGTCGCTACTACTAAAAAAGTAATAGCTATACTGTTGTGATGACTGATAAAATGAATTTTGACTAAATCGTATCATAATTTTTTTGTTTTAACAATGGGTTTTAGCCCAATTAATCATTAATTAAACATGTACCGATGGAGGGACTCGAACCCCCACGCCTTACAGGCCACGATTCCCAAGGCCTTGGCCGCAAATCAAACTAACTTGAGCTGCGTAAACCATTTTCGCCACACCGGCATTATAAATGGGGTTTGCCTCTCAAAAGCTTGACAAACCCACAAGCTTAAACTTCCAACTTGGTACCGATGGAGGGATTCGAACCCCCACGTCTTGATAGACCACGGTTTCTAAGACCGCTGCGTAAACCAGCTTCGCCACATCGGCATTCTATGTTAAATAAGTTGGTAGTAACGGAGGGATTCGAACCCTCAATCTCAAACGAGCCACAGATTTTAAGTCTGCGATGTATGCCAGTTCCATCACGCTACTAAAAGTTAGTACCCATGAAAGGATTCGAACCTTCACCAACCTGATCCTAAGTCAGGTGCCTCTGCCAATTGGGCTACACGGGTAATCAGTAGTAACGGAGGGATTCGAACCCTCATGCTCCGAAGAGCCGCAGGTTTTAAGGCTGCTCTGTATACCAATTCCAATCACGTTACTATTTTGTACCGATGGAGGGACTCGAACCCCCACGTCCTTTGGACCACAGGTTTTGAATCTGCTGCGTAAACCATTTTCGCCACATCGGCATTGTGTACTCAATAAGTTAGTAGTAACGGAGGGATTCGAACCCTCAATCTCAAATGAGCCGTGGATTTTAAGTCCACGATGTATGCCAGTTCCATCACGCTACCAGGTATTGTTATAAATTGTATTATTCTAATATTTGTTCAATAATAGAACATACCTTTATTGTACCAGTTTTTCGAGAAACTCACCTCGATAACTTAGTAATTACTTATAAAAAACAGAGGTGTGGGTGGGATTCGAACCCACGAAATACAAGTTTTGCAGACCTGCGCCTTAGACCGCTCAGCCACCACACCTGATGAATATTGTTGGTTATTTTATATTCCCAAAATCCATAAGCTTATCTTACAAAATGCTGTAAAATATCTGTTTATAGCATTTAGAGCTATATTTGCTTTAAAAATTGGGCATTAAAAAAGCCCCTGAGTTTTTGTCAGGGGCTTCGTTGTATGTTGAATATTGCGTTTAATCATACACAACAAGATCCCCTGTTATCTCTGCAAAAGAAATAACTCAGTTGTTGTAAGAGTGATAATTGGCAATATGTCGTTGTCATTGTTTTCATTATGGTACAAATGTAATAAGGAGTTTTTGAACCTCCAAATGTTTTTGTATTTTTTTTATAAAAATTCTTTTTAGAATTGCTTTTGATCATTGTTACGAGGTTTTTGTAGAAAGGTTACGTTTGCTCAAGAAAATATAAAAAAACGGAGCCTGGCCCAAGGCCAAACTCCGTAATATGTCAAAAGAATAAGTATATACTGTGAACTTATTTCTTCATGCTTTCCGGGTACAATACCGCCTTAACATAGCTTTTTGTATTAAGGTATTTCTTGGCAACTCTTTGCAAATCCTTAGAGGTTAAAGCGTCAATACTTTTCTGGTAAGCAACAATCTTCTCGGGATCTTTGTCATACATTTGCGAATTGCGCAAAGCATTCAACCAATAGCGATTGTTTTCCATGCTGGTTTCCATGGTACGCTTTTGCTGAGCTTTTACCTTTTTAAGGTCTTTATCGGTTACACCGTTCTTTTGAATCTTCTCTATCTCTCCCAAAGTAGCCGCAATTAAGTCGTTTACATTCTCAGGAGCACAAGGGAAAGAAACCTGTGCACGGAAACTACCAGATGGTATCTCGCTCATACTGGCAAAAGCACCTGCACCATATACACCGCCTTTTTCTTCTCTTAATTTCTCAATCAACTTGATACTTAATGCCTCAGCCAGTGACTTAAGTAATTTTTCCTCTTTGGGGCTGTATTTTGCTTCACCAGCAAAGATGATGTTTACCTGGCTACGAGGTGCTTTACCTTTGTAAAACTTCTTATCTATCATGCCCTTAGGCGAACGAACTCCTAAATCACGGTAAGTTTCCTTACGATTGGTTGTAGGCAAACTTCCTAAATACTTTTCTAATAAAGGCTTGATTTTGTCTACTTCAAAGTTACCCACAAATGTGAATTTAAAATCGCTGGCATCGGCAAAACGCTCTTTATAAATCTTGAGAGCTTTGTCTAAATCCATCTTGGCGTAGTCTTCATCTTCTGGGAAAAACTTGCTGCGTGGGTGATTTTTGCTCATAATTTTGGCCACTTGCTCCTGGAAATAAAAGTTAGGGTTGGCCTTGATGTTTTTCAAGAAACTCTTATCCTTTGCAATCATGGCTTTGAAAGCAGTTTCATCACGGCGAACATCCGTAAATAACATATGCGTCATTTGTAAGGCCGTTTCTAAATCTGCTGGCGTAGTAGATCCACTGATCCCTTCGCTTAACTGACGGATATAAGGGGTTACACGAATGGTTTTACCTGCCATCATTTTGCGAATGTCTACTGCCTTAAATTTACCAACCCCACTGGCCGAAACAATGCTAGGGGCATTTCTGGCTGACCAAAAATCGTTGTCATTTACTAAAGAAGTCCCCCCCATACTGAAGCCATCAAATAATATTTGATCAGCCTTGAACTTACTAGGCTTCAATCTTACTTGCACACCGTTAGATAAAGTAAGCTCAATTACTCCAGATTTGGCATAGGTTTTAGACTTCACTACTTTACCTGGGGTAGGGGTTTTATCCATAAGTTTGGCAGACACTGCCTTATCTTCATAAGGTTTTACTGGATTGAAAGCTACCTCCTTAAGTACTTTTCTAACTTCAGCCTCGGTAGGAATCTTTACCCCATCTTTTTTAGGTGCCGATATAGTAACTACTCGGTTATCTTTGGTCACCCATTTTTTTGACAATTGATTGATTTCTTTAAGGGTAATTCCTGGAAGGTATTTTTTTACAAATTCATATTCAAACTCAATTCCTGGAGTAGGGTCCTGAGTAAGAGAATGGGCTACGTATTCTCTGGCGTAGTTTCGAGAGTTGGTTTTGTTGCGTTCGTTATAAGAGCGCTTATAGCGGTTCAACATCACTTTCTTATACCTGTCGAGTTCGCCTTGAGTAAAGCCGTGCTTACGCACTCGCTTGCTTTCGGTCAAAAGTGCTCGCAAACCACCTAAGAAATCTCCATCTTTTACCAATACAGAGCCACTATAAGCATCTATAGTACGAACTACTCCTCCATAGCCGAAGTAAGCGTTTACAAAAGGAGGGTTTGCTTTTTCAGTTAATTCGCTCAAACGCTGCCCCATCATACCACTATGCAATCTATACATCAATTGGCGACGGTAATCGGCCAAGGTCTCAAATTTTTCTATTGGTTTTTTGTACAAGATTTGAGCCTGCGCAAACATGGTTTCTTTATCGCTTTGGATAGAAATCTTAGTATCATTGTGAGGTGCAACTGCAGCTGATAACTTTTTGCGAGGATTTTTTACGGCTTTGATTCTAGAAAAATGCTCTTTGATTTTTTTCTCGGTAGCATCCAGGTCTATGTCACCTACCGCAACTACAGCCATTAAATCAGGGCGATACCAATCCTTATAAAACTGCTTAATGGTTTTATACTTAAAGTTTTTCAGGATGTCTTTTTTACCAATAGGCATTCTTTTACCATAACGTGCACCATTAAGCATTACTGGATAGTGTTTCATAAGCATACGCAGTCCAGCACTGTTACGAGCGCGCTCTTCCTCGAGTATTACGCCTCTTTCTTTGTCTATTTCTTCGTTTTCGAAAGTAATACCGTGGGCCCAGTCTTCTAATATTTGAAAACCTTTGTTCAATATTTCCTTTTTATCGGTAGGCAACAGAAGCATATACACTGTTTCGTCAAAACTGGTATAAGCATTCAGGTGAGCTCCAAACTTTACCCCAGCCGATTGTAGGTAACTTACCAACTCGTTTTTCTTAAAGTTTTTGGTACCGTTAAAAGCCATGTGCTCTACAAAGTGAGCCAAACCTTGTTGGTTGTCGTTTTCTTGTAGAGAGCCCGCATTTACTGCCAAACGTAATTCTACCCGGTTTTCGGGTTTGGCGTTTTTGCGGATATAATACTTCAGTCCATTTTTCAATGTTCCGGTTCTTACTTTAGAATCAAAAGGAATTTTTTGGGTTAGTTGTTGTTGGGCTAACAGGCTTTGGCTTATAAATAAGGTAGCCATTAAACACCAGAACAAGGGCCTGGTAATTATTTTGTGGATCATAATCACTTTTACACTTTTGGGTTAAAATTAAATTTTAGTAAAGAACAGCAGCCAATTCTCTAAACCGCTGTCTTATATTTATTATACTACTTGGAAAAGTCAAAATGGAGACTTTTAGTTGCATAAACTTGGGGTAAATATACTACTATTTTTATAGTAGTAAAACTATCTTAATAGTTTTTGCAAAAAAACAGCAAAAGTGACGGCTAACCCATTGTATTTTTCTTCCGTATACTAGTAAAACATCACCTTGGCAATCAAATAATTAAATAAAACTTTAACAAACACTACTATGACACGCATTAGATATGGTGAATGTGAAATCTGTGGGCGTGAAAAATCACTTTCCTTCCATCATTTGATCCCTTGTACGTTACATAAGCGGAAATTATTTCAAAAGAAGTTTGACAAAGAAGACATGCACACGCGTGGACTTAACTTATGCAGAATGTGCCATTCTACTATTCATAAGTTTTTCGATCACAAAACTTTGGGCTTACATTACAATACCAAAGAAAAATTGCTGGAAAACGAAGAGTTTAGCAAGTATGTAAATTGGGCCAAAAAGCAAACAAAGGATAAAGCACGTGATCCCCGAAACGATCGTTGATCGTAAAAATCTTAACGTTTTTTGACTGTCAAGTATTGATTTACCTAACTGTGTTTGGGTAAATCCTATACTTTTTTTTGTTTCCAATGTTTTGATGTTCATATTTAACCTTTCTTAAACATTGCAATCATTAAATTGCAATACCCAACAGGATCGTCGATAGTTGTTAGTAGAACACATGGGGCATTTCTCTTTCCTTAAAAAAAGATATTTTCACAAAAGCCTGCTATGTTTGCTTTTTTTAAGCCTCATAGGAGCCCATCCAGCAATGGCCAGAACTTTTGCTCCTGTTCAAACTGATTCATATTTAGTATTTCCCTTGTTATTGGCGTCTTATCATTTATTGCTGTTGGTGCAAAAGCCCCTGGCAAATTCAAAATTAAACAACACTCAACCAGGGATCATAGCACTGGCATTGGCTGTAGCTTTAAGTTTTACCCAACCCCGAGAGCTTTATTATTTACTTACCTTTCAGGAAGCAGCATTCAATCAAAGATTTGGGTTCACCGTTAGCTTATTATTTCCTGTATTTGTATTCTTAACCTATCTTTTCTTCAAAACAAAGACCTCTTCGGCAAATCATAGAAACCTACTTTGGATATTTATTGGAGGAGCGATGCTCACTATGTTGGTGCATTGGCTGCAGTATTACGCATGTTATTTCTCTATAGCTTTTTTAGCAATAGTAGTCCTTGGGGTGAGCGGGTATTTAGTACGGTATTTTTCAGTCAAAACCTGGAGTCATTATTTATTTGCATTGGCTTGGGGAGTTTGGTTGAGTATTTTGGTTGTACAAGGCCTGATGGGAAAAACAAATTATTGGGAAATGCCTCTCCTGGCAATGTTGCTGCTGTTTTCAGGGGCTACTGTGTTGCAAAGGCAAGAGAATATGCAACAAACATATCAGTCCAATATCACTGTCTTGCAAACACAGGTTAACACGCAACAAAAAGACCTGGAAGACCATCAAGCTACGATTGAAGAAAAAGATAGGGCCTTGACAATAAAAGACAAACGCATTACCACAAATAAGGCAATTTTGGAAAAGGCGGGAAAACGCCTCAAAGAAAAAGAACGCATTCTGAAGTTGCAAAACAAACAAATTACCCAAAGTATAGAGTATGCCCGCAATATTCAAGAAGCAATCTTGCCTACCAACAATACTCTGGAACAACTGTTTCAAGAATATTTTTTGCTTTTCCGGCCCAAAGACATCGTTTCGGGAGACTTTTACTGGTGCAGCCAAATTGCGCTCAACCGAGCCCCCGATTCTGCCATGGAAAACTTTGTGTACCAGACTTCTAAGCAATACATTTTTGTAGCTGCCATTGATTGTACTGGACATGGTGTGCCTGGGGCTTTTATGAGTATGATTGGTAATACTTTGCTGAATGAGATTGTCAACGAAAAAGATGTATACAATCCTGGCGAAATTTTAGAGACCCTGCACATCAGTATTCGTTCCGATTTACGACAAGAACATTCTGGCAATACCGATGGCATGGATGTATGCCTTTGCCGCCTAGAGAAACGTACTGACGGCAAAACTGAGGTATTGTTTGCGGGAGCCAAACGCGATTTATATTGTTTGCAAAATAAAGAGTTGGTGGTTGTTCAAGGAGAACGGAAATCTATTGGGGGCGTGCAAAAAGAAGCCTATCGTAGTTTTAAGGTACATAAAATATTGCTGGATAAACAGGATCGAATTTACCTGGCTACCGATGGGCTGGAAGATATGGCCATTGGCATCAAAACCCGCAGAAGCTTTGGTACCAAACGTCTCAAGAGTTTCATCACCAAGTATCAACACCTAAACCTGGAGGAACAGTATGATATGCTGGCCAACCTGGTAGATAAATACAATGCTGATACCGAACAAAGGGATGATGTGTTGTTATTAGGAATAGAGATGTAGGCCGAATAAAAACATATAATCCCCATATTCAAAACTTTCTATTTACCCAACTACTTTACGGTATCTTTTGCTGCAGGAGGGGTTTGCTTGAGTGGCCTTGGTATTTTGCTGATTTGCTGCTGAATGCGAGTCTCAAAGCTTTTCAAACGGGTTTGCATGGCAACCACATTCTGACTTAGCTGAGCCAAAGAAGCCTGCGTAAGCATTTTCTGCTGAATTTTATCCAATATGTTTTGTTGTCCTCGCACAATGGTCTGCAATTGCTTGAGTTCGGTTTTGTCGCTGGCCGTTTTTTGCAAAGCATCTAATTGCCGTTTGTATTGATCCAGATTGGCTTTGATGGCATCTATCGACTTTTGTCGGGTTTCGCTATTTTGGGTAAGCTTTTGAGTCAGTCCATTGTATTTGTCTAGTTCGGCGCTCAAATCCTGATTGAGTTTTTCCAAGGCCTTTTTCTGGGCATTGTCGTTTTCACTCAACTCATCCGATTTTTTGAGTAAGGTATTTACTTCATCCTTTTGGGCCACTTTTTTATCCAAAGCCTCCAGTGATTCACTGATTTGCCCCAAGGTTTTTACAGTAGTTAGTAGCCCTTGCAATTGCTTATTTACTTTTCCTAAGTCTTTTTCGGTGTTTTTAATCTGGGCATCTAGTTTGGTAATATGAGTATCCAGACTATCAGTAATAAAAGTTTTGGTACTGAGTAAGTTATTCTTTACTTCATCTTCTTTACGATTTTGAATGATAGAATTCACTGCCGATACTACAAATCCAATCATAATTACTTTAATAGCTACCCGTTTTAAATCTCGTCGTTCAAATAGCTTATCTTCGGCTTTTCTACGAGCGTGTTCGTCTTCAGCCGCCTTGGGTTGAACAGGTTGGGCAGCTCCTGCATTAAGACCTTCGGTAAGGGCGATCATGGCTGAAGCTACCGTGATGAAATGCCCCAAAATAGCCACGTAGTCTTCTGACATATTAGTAGCTACCTTGGCCTTGGAGAAAAACACCAAAAACAAAGAAGAAACAAAACCACTGGCTCCCAAAGCAATGGCAATCCAGCCTACCATATTTATTTTGACAAATTTGGGCGATGAAGCATAATGCGAAATGGCAGTAAAAGGAATGATAAAAGCAATGGCGGTGATGCCATAACCAAGATAAAAACTACCATAAGCAGCTAGGCCTACCTTGGCGGTGAGTAAGAAATGAATCAAGGCTACCAGGTCCAACCCAATAATAGCAGTGGCAATTTTACCGTTAAGGGTAAATCTTTTGGTAAGGTTATCCCAGCCATCTTGTTGGGGGCCAATATTGATCAATAAAGCAATGAATGCCACCAAATGGATGGCAAAGAAATGGGTGGAAACTGGCATAGTTTCTTATTCAACGATTTTGGTAAATGGTTTTATAATGATTTCCGAAAAGTCGAAATAACTGCATAAAAAAAGCAAAAAAAATGAAAGTGTACCCGATTCCCAGCTAAAATTTTTGAATGTGTGTTACAACGAGGTGTTCATAATTTAAAAGTGGGGAGAGTGAATAAACTTTTTTATCCTTAATTTTGTAGTTGATAAAAAAATAGAACATATGAAAACACATACATATAGCAATACCAATATAAAGTGCGCCGCCTGCGAAGCCAAAATTCAAGGTGCCTTTGACCAGGATGCCCGGGTGAGCTCTTTTAAAGTAGATTTGGCCAATGACAATCGCCCTTTGGTGGTAGAGACTGCCGATGACATGACTACTCAAGAGGTATCAGCCCTTATCTACCAAGCAGGCTACGAAGCCAAACCTGAGAAAAAAGGCTTGTTTGGGAAGATTTTTAAGAAGTAATAAATTCTATTGTTAAATGGTTGGTAATGCCAAACCTTTGATAAAATCTGGATACTTAAAACTGGGCAGAGGCGAAAATGCACTCACTCGGATTCACTTCTTGTATGGTCTTAGCAAAGCGAGACCATACAATGCTTTTTTGGGGCTAGGAGAGGTTAATTACATAATATAATAACTCCATCTTTTGAATAACTATTTCCAATTCAAACAATTTCGCATCGAGCAAGGTCAAACGGCGATGAAAGTATGCACCGATTCCTGCATTTTTGGCGCCTACGTGCAACCAAAACCGCAAGTTCGGTCGGTTTTAGACATTGGTACGGGCACAGGATTGCTCAGTCTTATGCTGGCTCAACGGTTGTGTACAGATGTGTTGCCAGAAATGTATATAGATGCCGTAGAAATAGATGAGAAAGCCTATGAACAAGCTTGCCAAAACGTGGCTGCCAGCCCCTGGACTGACCGAGTGAGGGTGCATCACCAAGCCATACAGGCGTATGCTCAAAGTAGTGACCAAACCTATGATTTTATCATTACCAATCCACCATTTTTTGAAAACCATCTCAAAACTCAGCACAAAGCCCAAAACCAAGCCCTCCACAGTGAATCTTTGTCTTTTGATGAATTACTCACCGCCATTACGCAGCTACTTAATAAAGAGGGAACGTTGGCTGTACTTTTGCCCGTGTACCAAATGGAGCAATTTGCCCAAAAAGCCACCAATGTAGGACTTCACCTAACTCAATCGCTACGAATACACAACCACCCCAACAAACGCGATTTTAGAATGATTGCTTACTTTGAACGAGCAGCCATCCAACACCCACCCAAACAAGAACTATTCATTCGTGACGCCCACCAGCAATACACCCCAGCATTTATTGCCTTGCTCAAAGATTATTATTTGCATCTATAAGGGGATTCCATTGCGGTTCGATTAAAAGGATGCTCAAATTCTTAAAAGAGATAGCAAATGTCCAACCTGGAAAAATTGTCCATCCCAAAGCATAAACTCTCCATTTTAAGGCAGCTTTGATCACCTTAAGTTTGTATTGTTAAATTAATTTTCACTTAATCGTAAACCTAAAAGCAATGATTAAAGTAGGATTATTAGTAAGAATAGAAGCCAAGCCAGGAAAAGAAGCAGCCGTAGAAAATTTTATACAAGGAGCTTTGCCTCTAGCTCAGGAAGAACCAGATACTGTTACTTGGTATGCCTTTAAGATAGATGCTTCGACTTTTGGTATTTTTGATACTTTTTCTCACGAAGAAGGGCGTTCAGCCCACTTGACAGGTAAAATAGCTGAAGCCTTGATGGCACAAGCTCCTGAGTTATTGGCTCAACCACCAGTAATTGAACAAATAGATGTGCTGGCAAACAAGTAATTGCCTTACAAAAAATACGTGAACGATTGTGGAGAGCAAGCTTTTGTAAAAGGGCTTGCTCCCTCGTTTTACCTCAGAAGAACAAATGGAACAACAAAGTGCTTATACATTAATAGATCGCCAAAGCGGGGAGTTGGCTTTCAAAATCTTTTCTTTTGAAGATAACAGTTATTTTGACCATTTGCAGCGACACAACTACTACTCAATCATGCTGATGGTTAAAGGAGAAGCTCCTCTTAGTGTGGATTTTGCTAATTATACGTTGATTGCTCCTTGTATATTGTGTTTATCGCCTTATCAACCTTATTTGCTGGGAAAAACTGCGCACCTCTCTGGCATGGTACTTAATTTTCACCCTGATTTTTTTTGTACCTACCAACACCAACACGAAGTAGCAAGCGAAGGCATATTGTTTCATAACATTTATGAACCACCTTTTTTTGCCGCGGAAAATACACAAGCCCTCGTTGTGCTTCTTCATCAGATGCAACAAGAAATAGACAAAGGTGGACTGGGTCAACACGAATTATTGGTATCTTATATCAAGGTGTTTTTGATCCATATTTTGCGTATCAAAGCGGCCCAAAATCCAGTTGCTCGTCAAAAATCCCACGAAAATAATAAAGCCATCATATTGCAAAACCTGATTGACAATATTGAAAAATATTACCGAGAGAAACATTCTGCCAGCGAATATGCACAACTGCTTAATATCTCGGCCAATGCACTTGCCAAGTTGGTAAAGGGACATTATGGTAAAACCCTGACCGATTTGATTGCTCAACGCATTATGATTGAGGCCAAGCGAGAGCTTTATCTTACGTCAAGGTCAGTAAAAGAAATAGCCTACCAATTAGGCTATAAAGACGAATATTATTTCAGCCGTTTTTTTAAAAAGCAAGCGGGTATTCCTCCTAACCTATATCGCTCTACTGTAGGGTTTGCCAAACAAGAACAGTTATAAGTAAGTGTTAGGTTCTGAGCGTAGAAAATGAGGCGACAGTCTCATACCACTCATTAAGCCAAATACTATAATAGCCTTTGACAGGTTTTCAAAACTCGTCAGGCATAAATGCTTATAAAGCAATTTTTCTTTAAGCATATTTGGTCGTATTTGACTTATGAGACAGCTTATTTTTTTGACCTTTATTGGTATTTGAACATAGAGCCGCCAACAAATAGGTCCTTTGAGGCAAAAGTTGGTGGCATCGTTTCACTTCAACACCACCAACGGAAGAATTAAAAAATTACCTGCTATTTAAATCTTGATTCAACACTGGAATCTTGCGGATACGCTTACCCGTAGCCGCAAAAATGGCATTCAATACTGCAGGAGCCAAAGGAGGCACCGCAGGTTCACCCGCTCCCGTAGGATCATCCTCACTCTCAATCAAATGCACCTCTATTTCAGGCATTTCGCCAAGGCGTAATATCTTGTTGTTGTGATAGTTACTATTTTTCACCTGACCTTTTTCAAAGTCTACTCCACCGTACAGCAAAGCACTCAAGGCCCAAATAATCCCTCCTTCAGCTTGCCCTTTCACAAAGTGCGGATTGATCACCCGACCCATATGCAACGCACAAGTGATTTTGTGTACTTTAAGTGCCCCATTGATCACCGATACCTCTGCCACCTGGGCACAAGCCGTACGCGAAAATCCAGCTACTGCCAAGCCCTGGCCGTGTCCTTTAGGCATTTTTTTACCCCATTTCGCCTGCTTGGTTGCCTCCTGCAGCACCGCCTTGTAGCGAGTACGGGTCAGTTGACGATAGTTTTTGATCAAGTTGGCCCGATCGCCCGTGCCTACCAATGATACAGGTTGCTGCAAATGCTCCATTCTAAACTGGAAAGGATCTTTGCCTAACTTATGTGCCGTTTCATCAATAAAACTCTCAAAACTCAACGAAGCCGAATGTACCACTACACTACGCCACGCGCCCATCGGGAAGGGAGGTTTTACTACCGCACATTGGGTTTTGATATGAGGAAACTCGTAAAAAATATCATACAAGGCATCACCACCTTTGCCCCCTGCTACTCGTACGATGTTGTTTTCCCAGCCTACGATCTTTTTGTCTTTGATAGCAGCCCGAATGGTGTTATAAAAATAAGGATGGTATTGATCGTGTTGTAGTTCATCTTCCCGGCTCCACACCAGCTTTACAGGTTTGCCGCCAATGGCCTTGGAAATAAGCACCACTTCGGCTATAAAATCTTCGCCTCGACGGCCAAACGATCCACCCGATGGCAGTATATTTACTTTTACCGAATCCTCGGGCAGGTTCAATACCTTAGCCGCTATTTGAGTTCCATTTTGCACCGATTGGGTAGCCGTCCATACTTCACATTTACTGCCCTTAAACTGAGCCACGGCACTAATGGGCTCCATCAAAGCGTGGGCCTGAAAAGGGTTTTCGTAGGTGGCCTCCAGTACTTCATCCGCTTTCGCAAAAGCATCTTTTACATTTCCCAAAGTAACACTAGGCTTGACAGGCTTTTTGGCAGTCGCCAATACCTCTTTTCGCACCGAATCCATACTACGATTCCCATTGGGGCCATATTCCCACTGTACTTTGAGCGCCTGCTTACCTTTGAAGGCAGCCCAGGTAGAGTCGGCTACTACCACCACACTATCGTATACATACGGATCATTTTTAAGGTCTACATTGGTGATTTTTACCACCTGTTTTACTCCTTTTATCTTAAGAGCAGCTGAGTCATCATAGCTTTTGAGCTTGCCTTGGTATACTGGACAGCGTAAAGCTGCTGCATACAACATATTAGGTAAGGTAAAGTTGGAGGTATACTCATCTTTGCCCACTACCAAATCGGGCGTAATCAGGTTTTTAACTGGCTTGCCAATGTATTGGTATTCTTTGGCATCTTTGTAGGTAAGTTTTTGGGGTATAGGCATTTTGGCAGCCACTCCGGCAAGTTTGCCAAAATCCATTTTTTTGCCACTGGGGCGGTGAATTACCTGATTGTTTTTAGTATAGAAATCTTTCTCAGTGTATGTTTTATTGGTTTTAGCCTTCATTTGTTGTGCGGCCGCGGCAATCAACATCATACGAGCTGCGGCACCAGCATCACGCAGTGGTCGCCATAATTTACGAATACTAGAGCTACCACCCGTAGTGCCTTGTTCGTTGCGGCTAAAGCGTTTGTCGTAGCCCGCCCGTTCTACGGTGAGCTTATCCCAGGCAACGCCCAATTCGTCGGCAATAATCATCGGAAGCCCGGTTCCTGAACCCTGGCCCATTTCTAGTTTGGTAAGCGTAAAGGTAATGTTGCCTTGCCCATCAATTTTGAGAAAAGCGCTGGGCTGAAATTGAGGAGCTGTTTCTTTGGCAAACAAATCGTTACTCCAGGGAAAGCTCATGCTCAGCAAAAAGCCACCGCCTACTGCCCCTGAAACTTTTATAAAATTGCGTCTTTTCATAAATATTTTGTTTGAATAGTGTGGTGTTAATTCGGTTGTTTAATGGTGATCCATGCTTCTGCTACGAGCATATGGTAAGATAACTATAAAACAATGAACCTCATGAGGTTTACTTCATTTCTTTAGCGGCTCTATGAATGGCCTTACGAATGCGTACATAAGTACCACAACGGCAAATATTGCCTGACATAGCCGCATCTATGTCTTCGTCGGTAGGCTTGGGGTTTTTGGCCAGCAAAGCTGAAGCCGACATAATTTGCCCACATTGACAATACCCACACTGAGGCACATCTTCTTCTATCCAGGCTTTTTGTACGGGATGGAGTTCGTTGTCTTTAGCCAGTCCTTCTATAGTAGTAATCTTGTTGGAACCAACCGCCGAAACAGGTAATGAACACGAACGTACTGCATTGCCATTGAGGTGTACAGTACAGGCTCCACACAAAGCTTTACCACAGCCATATTTGGCGCCAGTCATTTGCAGTTGGTCACGCAATACCCACAATAAAGGCGTATCTGCTTCTGCATCTACTTTGATGGTTTTTTGGTTGATATTTAGGGAGTAAGTTGCCATGGTTATACAGTTTTGTGATAAATATTGGCTAATTAAGCGATTTGCCTGATGAGTTTTTTGGATTTTAGCTTAAATAAAAAATAGTATTCGTAAAAAGCGTGATTTTGTGAAATAAGTAGTTGACGAAGTGAAACCTTCGTTTGGGACTATAAAAATGGTCATTGATGAGTAAATGTCAGGGCATTTTATCAAAAATTAGTTGATTATACCCTCATAATTCAGTAAGCTTCGAAGTCGAACCAATCAAAAATTACGATTATGCAACAATCTATGGAAGAAATGATGGCGCAAATGTCTCAGGCATTATTTCCCAACGGTGATCAGGACATTCAAGCAGGTGCCCAAGAGTTTGTACACCTTGTAAAAAATGCTGTTGATCTCGAGGGGGCCACACGAGTATTTATGAAATCAGCTTTTATCAGTCGGTTTTTTGCTGGTTTTAGTGTAGCCAAACTGCAAGACCATTTGGTGAGCAATCTGGCCGATAAATACTTTAATGAGTGCCAACTGAAAAATTATTATCGCTATTTGTATTCGCTTACTTTTGTTGACTTTTTATACCAAAAATCGCCCTCTCAGTTGAGCCATATCCCAGGTGCAGATCCTGCCACCGAGGCCCAGTTTTATATGGAAGAAAGCTGGACTACTATCGAAGACGATGGTTTTGAAATTCCTGAAGAGTACAGGCAAACCTGGCTAAAATTGATTCCTAAAAACGTAGCCCGATTTTGTTTGGATGGTGTAAAAAAGAATCCACAAGCTGTAGATCTAGACGAAATACCAGGAACTACTGGAAAGTTTGGCCTGGAAGTAACCAATCCTATCCCGACTTTTGGGGTACCAGGAATCTACCTTTACTTGCATAATCTACATTTGCCCGATGGACAAGCCACCAAGTGGGAGCGTACCCATGCGGTGACTGCCTCCAATATTGCCACAATGATAGATGAGTACAAAGTATACGATATGGAAAACAACTTCATTTGCAACCTGTACCTTACACCTTATCATAAAAAGGTATCCGAAAAAGCTCCTGAAGGTTTCCAAATGCATCCCGACTTTGGGTTGATGCTGCGGTAGTTTGGTTTTTTGTAGTTGCTGTCTTGAAGCGTTTGTTTATCACTCTGTTATCATCATCATTGGCGTGTTTGAAATGCAGAAAAATTATGGCGGGTAAACACTAATTATTTGTATTTATTATTTGATTAACATAATGTATGGTTATCAGTGCTTTTCATAAATATTCCCTTTCTACTCAAATGATTATACCAAACCCAAACCTCAGAACCTTCGGCAAACTCAGGTTGACACAACGTCAAGTATAGAACCATAAGTCCAAGTATTTGACACATATCACCAATGCTAGTTGGCATTTCCTCTCTTTCTTTGCAACCTCATTCAACCAAGAAATTAGCCCACTTTTCAACTGACTAAATTTGTAGTTAAAGTTTTTTGCATTTTGGGTATTCTAAGAAAAGCGACTAATTTCGCAATGTTATATTATACACATATTACTAGATATTTATCAACTGTGGAGATGCGCATACCAAATGAGCCAATCATTGGTGGTGTTCTTACGTCCAACTTTAGCTAAATGTCTAGTAGTATGATTATACCAATATTTAATTATGAGAATGTACAACACAACCAAAGTAGCTGTGTTTGTAATGGCTTTATTGATGCTTTTTTCTACGGACTCTATGGCCCAAAGAAAAAAGAGAAAAAAAGGTAAAGGCAAAACAAGCGCAAAAACTGCTAAAAAGCCCGGTAAGGGCCGCAAAAAAGCCACCATCAAAAGCAAAACCAAAAGAAGCAAAGCTTTTGAAGGACTTTTTACCATATATCAAGACACGGTAAGTGGCAAACTGCAAATGGCTATCAGTGAAGATCAACTTAACGAAGAGTTTATCTTTTTTGGTCAGGTAAAAAACGGGGTAACCGAAGCTTCTAACTTTAGAGGAGCATACAGAGGTTCTACTATTTTCAAAATCTCTAAGTACTTCAATCGTATCGAGTTTACGGTAGAGAACACTTCGTCCTATTTTGATCCTAAGAACGCCTTGTCTAAGGCAGCAGATGCCAACATGAGTAAGTCGGTATTGGCCAGCGAGAAAATCGTAGCCCACGACAAAAAGGCAAAAAAATACCTAATTGCTGCTGATAACTTATTCTTGAAAGAAACCTTCACGATTGTAGCTCCTCCATCATTTCCAGGCCCAGGAGCACGTTTTCGTTTCCGTTTGGGTAGACTCAACAAAAGCAAGTCTAAGGTATTGAGTATCAGAAACTATCCTGAAAACTCTAACCTGGCGATTGAGTACGTATTTAGTAATCCTAAGCCGATCAATGGTGGAAGCCGCGCCGTAGCTGATGCTCGCAACGTGAGCATTCAGATGTACTACAGCTTGATTAAAATGCCTAAGAATGACTATGAGGTAAGATACGATGATCCTCGTGTGGGATATTTTGCAACGCAGGTAACCGACATGACTTCTAAGGAGGCTACACCTTACCGAGATATGATTCATCGTTGGCACTTGAAGAAAAAAGACCCCAATGCAGCTTTGTCTGAGCCAGTGGAGCCTATTACCTGGTGGATTGAGAATACTACTCCAATGGAGTTCAGAGAGTCTATCAAGCAAGGTGTATTACAGTGGAACAAAGCTTTCGAAAAAGCTGGTTTCAAAAATGCCATGGTAGTAAAAGTACAGCCCGATGATGCCAAGTGGGATGCAGGTGATATTCGCTATAATGTATTGCGCTGGACTTCTTCGCCCAACCCTCCATTTGGTGGTTATGGTCCCAGCTTTGTAAACCCTCGTACCGGGCAAATCTTAGGAGCCGATATTATGCTAGAGTTTGTACACCACACCAACCGCGTAAAATACGATCGTATTCTTGGGTTCAATGCTATGACCAGTGACGAAGAAACCATGGATGAGCAATTCAAGCGTTTCAACAAAGACCATGCATACTGTAACTATGGTGAAATGATGCACCAAAACAACTTGTTTGGTCAAATCGCGCTGGGTATTTTAGGTGCTACTGCTGTAGAAAAAGAAGGTATCCAGAAAGAGGCAATGCTTGAGCTTATCATGCACGAAGTAGGTCACACTTTAGGCTTGAACCACAACATGAAGTCTAGCCAATTGTGGACACCTGCTCAGTTGAATAACAAGGAATTGATCAAAGGAAAAGCGTTGACTGGTTCGGTAATGGATTATGCTGCAGTACACATCACTAAAAACCGTGCACAGCAAGGGCAATACAACTCAGTAACAGTAGGACCTTATGATGAGTGGGCCATTACTTTTGGTTATAAGCCCAATATGTCGGCAGAAGCGATGGAAAAACTGTTGGCGCGTTCTACAGAGCCAAAATTGACTTTTGGAAACGATGCAGATGATATGCGTAGTCCTGGTAAAGCGATTGACCCTCGGGTAAATACTGGAGACTTGAGTAGCGACCAAATTACCTATTCTAAGGATCGTATTCAGCTGGTGAACCAGTTGATGAAAGGACTCAAAGCCAAAATGATGGCTAAAAACAAAGGAAAGTCTTACCACGAGTTGCGTACTGCTTATTTGATTATGAATGGTCAAAAGGCCCAGGCAAGTAATGTAACCTCTCGTTTTATTGGGGGTGTATATGTAGACCGGGCTATGATTGGTCAAGCAGGTGGCACCAAGCCTTACACGCCAGTTTCTTATGCTGACCAAAAGCGTGCAATGAAACTGTTGGCTGATTATACCTTTGCGCCTAATGCATTCCAGTCGGCAGCAAGTTTGTACAACTATTTGGCACCTCAGCGTCGTGGATACAATTTCTTTGGTGGACCTGAAGATCCAAAAATCCACGCCATGGCTTTAGGTATGCAAAGAAATGTATTGAGACACCTACTGCACTACAATACTATGCAGCGTATTGTAGATTCGGAACTGTATGGTAACAAGTATAAGTTGAGCGAAATGATGACTGACTTGAACAATGCGATTTTCAGAGCAGACATCAACCAAAACGTGAATAACTTCCGTCAAAACCTACAGATCGAGTACACTAAAATGTTGATAGATATCATCAAAGGTAGATTGAGCCGCCGTTACCAAAACACGGCCAAATCAATGGCTTTGTACAATTTGCAACAAATCAAGAGAATGGCTTCTTCTGGTTTGGGCAATACCAGTACCAAGGCACACAAAGCACACCTTAAGCTGTTGATCAACAAGGCATTGAGCGATAAGTAAGCAATTACTTTACATATATTATAAAGGTTTTAGGTAGAGCCATTTCTCCACCTGAAACCTTTTTTATTTTAATATTCTATTGATAAGCTACTTTTAAGAACGCTGCAATGGGCTGGGTTTTTCGCCCTAAGATTTGTTCCAAATCGGTGGTTGGGCTATCAAATATCCCCTCTGCTATTCCCAACGAAAATACGGTCATAAGTCCTATATACTCGGCAGGTACTCCAAACTTGGTAAGGGTTGCTTCAAAATCACTTACTTCTGGTGATACGTAGCCAATATTTTCGCCCAAAATGTCAGAAAGGAAAGCAGCAATCTCTGCAAAGGTAACTTTTGTGCTTCCGTTCATTTCATAAGTTTTATTTACATGCGCAGCAGGATTGGCCAATACATTAGCCCCTGCTTCGGCTAATTCTGTTCGAGCAACAAAGGCCACTTTTCCTTCGCCAGTAGGCAAGAACACATTCTTTGATTCGAGCAATTGTTCTTTGGCTCCCACAAACATACTAGCTATTTCGCTGTAGAGATTGTGGCGAAGAAAGGTATATCTCATTCCTGAGTTTTTGATCCACTCTTCAGTTTTAGTGTGATGACTCATTGATTCATAAAGCGGAGAGTTAGGTGATAGGTTAGTCAAACTCACGCTGGTATAAAAGATATGCCCTACTTTAGCAGCAGTGGCTGTTTCTACCACATTTTGGTGTTGGGGTAATCTCGCCGCAATGTCACTACCTGATACAAAGTATAATTGATCTATTCCCGTAAATGCTTTTGCCAGTGAAGCCTTGTCGGTATAGTCGCCTACTCTTAGTTCAAAACCTTTTTCTGCCAAAGTTTTGGCCTTCTCACTTTGAGGGTCACGTACCAGTACCGCGATGTTTGTTAGGGCTACCTTTTTACTTAAAAAATCAGCCACGGCAGAGCCTAGTCCACCAGTAGCACCAGTTATCAAAATTTTGCTCATTTCTATTGATTAATAATTGATATTAACTTACTTTTAGTTAGTCAAAGCTAGGTAGTAAGTGGTTGCCAGTCAAGAACTTACAAATTTGTGCTTAGCTTACCTCCAGGTAACTATTGTTGATAATCAGTAAAATAGATATGAAAAAAAATTTAGAAGAATATAGTGATGTAGAGGGGTGCCCGGTAAGAAACGTATTGGATCGTATAGGTGACAAGTGGTCTATGTTGATACTTTTGATATTGAATGATGGAGGCGTGTTGCGGTTCAATGAGATGTTCCACTATATAGGGTCTATCTCTCAGAAGATGCTTTCTACCACCCTCAAAACATTGGAAACCGACGGGCTGGTACTCAGAAAAGTATACCCCGAAGTACCCCCAAAAGTAGAGTACAGATTGAGCGAAAGAGGAATGAGTTTAATGCCTCATCTGAAAGGACTATCTGCCTGGGCCGAAGAAAATATGGCAGATATAAAGAAATCTCAAGCGCGTAATAAGAGAGGGTAGGGACGTAGTTTATTATCGTGTTTTGTCCTTCTGAACACAGTGAATGAATCTGATGGTAAATTACTTGTCTAGATGATTTGAGGTTTTGATTGTTTTGGATTAAAAATCCAAAGCAGATAGCTTTCAGATTACAAACCTGAAAGAGCAGGGTTCCCTGTCCTCACGAACTCAGTTATGGTGCGGTAAGGGTTCATGAAACTTGATGATTTCTTACTTCATCCTCATTTCATTCGGAAGGACAGGGCAAGTTTCGTGTTTTGCTCCCATATTGCGAATGAGCAAACCTATACTGAATATGTTACTCTAATTAGTTAATAGTCAATACTTTAATAAGTACATTATCATTGAATGAATCTGACGATAAATTACTTGTCTAGATGATTTGAGGTTTTGACTATTTTGGGTTAAAAATTTAAGGCGGATAACAAACCTGGAAAAGTGATTTCTCTACCCACCATTTCGATAAGCCGAAGGTGAACAACCCGTTATTTTTTCAAATTGAGAAGTGAAATACGAGGGACTAGTATAACCCAGACTATAGCCAATTTCGCTGACTGATTTGTTGGTACGAGCAAGCATTTGCTGGGCTTCCTTGATACGTTCCTGATGGATGAAGTTGATAGGGGTCATCCCTAGGTGGTGCTTGAACTGCCGGAAAAAAGTAGCCTTGCTCATGTAAGCTTTGTCAGCCAACGTTTTGATGTCAATGCGGGTATGGAGGTTGTGTTTGATGTAGTCAATGGCAAAAGCCAAAGGATGATCAGCCAATTGATTTTGTTGATAGCTCTCAATCAACAATTCGCGCATATTTGTCTGTAAACAACTCAAGATCAACTCCTCAATTTTCAAATCAATCCAGTAATCTTTGAAAGCTACATCCTCAATGATGAGTTTCTGGATTTCATACAAAATGTGCAATACTTTTTGGCTACTTTCACCATAATAAAAGCTGCTGGGATCTAGCGTTTTATCTTCCTTGATAAGGTCTGGCATGCCATAGGCCTCATTTATTTTGTCAAGGATTTTCCAAACGCTTTCTCGCGAAACTTCCAGGCAAAAACACATGGCGGGGTTTTCGGGAGTGGTTTCTGGAAAGGTAACATCAGCCGAAATCTTGGTAGCGCCTACGAGTACCATTTCAGGCTGCAAATCTAGTGAAACCAAAGAGGGAACATTGATTCTTTTGAGACCTTTGGTAAGATAAGCAAATACTATGTTGTCGAACTCATAATGACGATTTTCCTGCGCAACCGAATAACTTGCCAATAGTTGAGAGGCATTGGCTGTGAAAGTGGTGTTTTGGGTAGTGGGCAGCGAAAAATCTATCATGGGCTTCACAGAGTTACATTTTGAGAGTATTGTTATATCATATGCGACAATCCTGCTATGATCCTTTTAAAATATTCAGGAAATTCGCAGTAGATTGTTCTTAAATAGTAACAAAGTTACCAATAATATTGTTTTTCTAAGATTTTAATCAAAATTATCTCGATTTCACTTCCCTGTTTTCTTTTCTGAAATACCAATGAGAGGTAACTTTTAAAGCCATTTGATGGATTATTTGTGGAGACACAAACAAGTGCAAGAACAGCCTTATCAGGTGAAGTACTTAAACCCATTTCGTTATGAATGCAACCTTGACCATACCCAAAGAGACTGAAACCGCAGAGATTCAAAGAATATTTGAAGCCCAACAAGCCAATCAGTTCAATATTGCCAATACTACATCTTCGCAGCGAATTGCTAAACTCAAAAAGCTACACCAATTAGTGCTTAAGTATCGTTCTCAGATCAAAGAGGCTTTATTTAATGATTACCGTAAACACCCCAGTGAGGTAGATTTGACTGAAATTTACCCCATTACGAGTGAGATTAAACATGCCAAAAGTCATGTACATCGCTGGATGCGCAAACAGCGAGTAAAAACCCCGTTGGCGATGATGGGTTCCAGTTCACGCATTAAGTATGAACCTAAGGGTGTGGTGCTTATTATTTCTCCCTGGAACTTCCCTTTTAACCTTTCTTTTGGGCCGTTGGTGTCAGCCATTGCTGCGGGAAATGCCATTATTCTCAAGCCTTCGGAGCATACGCCCAATGCCTCGGCTTTGATGAAAGAAATGTTGGCTGAGATTTTTGACGAAAGCGAAATAGCAGTAATAGAAGGAGGTGTGCAAACCTCTACCGATTTGTTGAAGTTACCTTTTAATCATATTTTTTTCACGGGTGCACCTTCTATTGGTAAAATCGTAATGGGGGCCGCTGCCAAACACCTAACTTCGGTAACGCTGGAATTAGGGGGAAAGTCGCCTACGATTATAGATGAAACAGCCAATGTAAATGATGCGGCTCGGCGAGTAGCCTGGGGTAAATATGTAAACAATGGGCAAGTGTGTATTGCACCTGATTATGTGTTTGTGCACGAAAGCAAAAAACAAGCATTTATTGATAAAGTAAAAGAGTATATCCAGAGCTTTTATTCCGAAGATGCCTCTAAGGAAACTTCTTATGCTCGTATCGTGAATAATCACCACTTTAAGCGGGTGAAAGGCTATATAGATGATGCAGTGGCCAAGGGGGCCAACATCGAAGCAGGTGGAAAATTTGACAACGACCAGGATTTTATAGCACCTACTGTGATGACCAATGTACCGAAGGAATCTACATTGATGACAGAGGAGATTTTTGGCCCGGTAATGCCTGTGTATGGTTTTACTGATCTAAATGAAGTGATCAAAGAAGTGAACTCGAGAGAAAAGCCATTGGCATTGTACATTTATAGCAAAAACAAGAAAAATATCAACCACATCATTGCCAATACTCGGGCAGGAGGTACTTGTATCAATCACAATGCAGTACACTTCTTCAATACCAATTTGCCCTTTGGTGGTTCCAACAATAGTGGTATTGGCAAAGGGCATGGGTTTTATGGTTTTGAGGCTTTCTCAAATCCTCGAGGTATATTGAAGCAACACATTCCCAATGCTTTGGAAAAACTGCTGCCACCTTATAACAACACCAAGCAAAAGCTCATTGACCTCACGATCAAATACTTTTAGTCATTGAATATTTAGTATAAAACTATAATCCCTGCTTCCAAAATGCAGGGGTTATTAGTATATTACAATTAATACTTCTAATCACCCAATTGTTACCCAAATCGATAAAAACATGCAACACTACGATTATATCATCATCGGTGCTGGTTCGGCAGGATGTGTGCTGGCCAATCGGCTAAGTGCCAACGGAAAACATACCGTATTGGTACTGGAAGCTGGCCCAAAAGATTCCAACAAAAACATCAAAATTCCTGCGGCCTTTCCTAAAATGTTTCACTCCGAAGTAGATTATGCCTACCACACGTCGCCCCAAAGTACTATGCAAGATCGTAAGCTTTATTTGCCTCGAGGTAAAATGCTAGGCGGGTGTAGCAGCATCAATGCCATGATTTATATTCGGGGTAACAAGCAAGACTATCAGGAATGGAGTGATTTGGGTAATTCGGGATGGTCGTACGAAGAAGTGTTGCCTTATTTTAAAAAATCAGAAAACCACGAGTTTATCAATGATGCCTACCATGCTAAAGGAGGACCTTTGAATGTAACCCAACGAAACTATACCAACCCTATGTCGGAGGTATTTGTAAAGGCAGGAGAAGAGTTAGGGTATGCCAAAAACAATGATTTTAATGGAGCCGAACAAGAAGGGTTTGGTCTTTATCAGGTAACGCATTTGAAAGGGGAGCGCTGTAGTGCAGCGCGGGCGTTTTTGCATCCTGCGGCTTCGCGTAGTAACCTCGCGATCGAAACTGAGGCAATGGTAGAGCGAATAGTCATAGAAAATGATCAGGCAACTGGAGTAGTTTATCATCAAAATGGGCAGTCGCATGAAATAAAGGCCAATCGCGAAGTAATTTTGAGTGCAGGAGCTTACAACAGTCCTCAAATCTTGATGCTATCGGGCATTGGAGATGGTGATGAGCTTCAAAAGTATGGGATTTCGATACAAAAACATTTGCCAGGTGTAGGCCAAAACCTACAAGACCACATGGTGTTTTTTGCTATTTTCAACAGTAACTATAAGCGTTCTTTAGATGCTGCCGAGAATTTTCCGGGAGTTTTTAAGAATTTGTTCAATTTTATTACAGGAAAGAAAGGACCATTTAATAGTAATATTGGCGAGTCGGGAGCATTTGTGCGTTCATCGCCTGACCAACCCGCTGCCGATATTCAATTCCACTTTGCGCCTTGCTATTTTGTGTCGCATGGGTTGAAGAATCCCAAAAAAGGGTATGGATACTCTATTGGGGGTAAAGTTCTGAATCCCAGTAGTAAAGGAAGCGTGAAACTGGCTTCTGGCCGTTTTGATGCAGCACCAATTATTGATCACAATTACATGAGTACTGACGATGATGTACAACGGGCAATCTGGGGGTACAAATTGGCCGAAAAACTGGGAATGGCTGATGCATTTTCGTCTTATCGTGAGGGTTGGTACGATTTTGCTCCCAAGCCCAAAGACGATGCTCAAATTGAGGATTTTATAAGAGCTACGGGCGAAACTTTGTATCATCCCACTTCTACTTGCAAAATGGGGCAAGACGACATGGCAGTGGTGGATCATGAGCTCAAAGTGCATGGCATCAAAGGCCTGAGAGTGGTAGATGCGTCGGTAATGCCTAACGTGACTCGAGGGAATACCAATGCACCCACCATTATGATTGGTGAAAAGGCCGCTGATATGATTTTGCAAGACCAGGGAGTAATGGCTGAAAAAGGTGTGGCAGGTTAAAAGAGTTTTATAGCCTTGTATATTGATAATTTTACTACAAAACCCCTTTGATAATCAGAGGGGTTTTGCTTTTTTGCTGCTCAACGTAATTTTGAATAATGTTTATAAGATGATATGAGATATTTTTTGTTGATCAGTTTTTTATTGAGTTTGGGAGCCTTTAAGGCGACAGGACAGGATTCTACGAGTCAATGGAATGTGTATGAAAAACCAGCTTATTTGATAAAGTATCCACCTAGTTGGAAATTAGGTTTTGAAGTGAAGCCACCAGTGCAGTTTTTTCTGATTGATACTTTACAAATCGCTTTGCTCAGAACTTCGGTAAATCTGGTAATAGAAGACTCACGAGGGATAAACTTGGACGAATACGTAAAAGTGAGTGTAGGACAAATCAAAGAGATGGTAAAAGACGTGAAAATTTTACGGAATGAAAGGCATAATACACCATCAACAAATTATCATCAGGTAATTTATGCAACCAGACAATATGGGCCAGCACTAGAAATAGAACAACGCTATTATATACAGAAAACTAAAGCTTATGTACTTACCTTGACTTATGCAGCAGGCGATACGTCTACATATAAAAAAGCGGGTGAGTTGATTTTAGCCAATTTCCGTTTGAAAAAGTAGTGCTACATCCGTAACTTGTAGATTATTTCAAGCCTACAAATATGTTAATCGAACTTGCGATTGGTGATGCTTATGGGGCAGCTTTTGAATACCTGGACAGAAAAGATGTACAACCTCATAATGATTTGAGCTATCACCAACACCCCAAACACCTGGGAACCAAACCGGGTATGTATACCGACGATACCCAAATGAGCCTGGCTATTGCCGAACTTATTCTTGAAGAACAAGCCTGGACTCCTCTCAATATTGCCAATAAATTTGTAGAAGTATTCAAGAGAGACCCTAGAGAGGGTTATGCTGACGGTTTTTATCATTTTTTGAGGAAAAACACTGGCGGTGGAGAAGAATTTCTGGAAAAGATAAATCCTACCAGCGATAAAAGTGGAGCAGCCATGCGTGCTCCAGTATTGGGCATTTTCCAGAACAAATATGAAGTATTAGAAAAAGTCGAAATACAGGCTTGCTTGACTCATAATACCAAAGATGGCATTAATGCTGCTAAGGCTTCAGCTTTAATTCCGCATTTTTTTCTGTGGGAAGAAGGTCAAAAAAAGGATTTGGCTAAATATCTCAAGGCCAATGTGAAAGGTGATTGGCTTAGTAGATGGACAGGCAAAGTGCGTTCTAAAGGTTTTATGAGTGTGCGAGCGGCCATTACGTCTATTATGGAATCCAACAAAATGTCGGAACTGTTGAAGCTGTGTATATCGTATACGGGTGATGTAGATACAGTAGCAGCCATTGCCCTGGCAGGTGCCAGTGTTTGCAAAGAAATTAAGCAAGACTTACCTTATTGGCTGTACGGCGATCTCGAAAACGGAACTTATGGACGTGATTATCTTGAATCGTTGGACGCGCAACTTCAGGTAAGAATCAAGCAAGCACGAAGTTAAAATAGAATCAAGCTTGTTATTTAAAAAGTATTAAAGCAATGCTATTGATGAAAAAGAGCTTGTTGATTGGTTTTTAACTTTATTGAAAAATTAATTACGAGAGCATTGGCTTTTCGTAATCCTTTATAATTCCCCCTTCAAATTATTATTTCATCGGCCGATGTTTTAATTTTGGAAGCATTGATTGTAATTTGAATGGTATGATACGAAAACTACCCGCCTTTTTCTTTCTGTTGATTTTTCTGGGAACTGGTTTCTCAGCTTGTAAAAAAAATAAAAAAGACCGAGACCGATTCTCCGATGAGGAAGAAGTTGCTGAAAGTCAGGTATTGATTGATACCCTTCAATATAAACCCCTTTCGGGGATGAACATCACCCGCTTGAGACTGGATACAAGCCATATACGCCCAAGAGGAACCTGGGGGGTAATGTTGCGTATGAAGGTAGATTTTCAGGATTCCTCGGCTTTTGTAAAGCTACGCGAACGAGGCTTTGATGGCTACCTAGTAGATATGTATGTAGTACCCCAAGGAACCAAAGCTGATCGAAAATTTACTGAGTTATTGAAAGAAAAGTTTTTAAAATCTTTTCTCAAAGATGGTAATCGTGACATCAAATACATTGCTGACGCCGAATCGTTTAGGTACAGACGCAAGTTTTCGTTTAGTAGCTTGGGACTACCTGCGGGGCGTCACAACCTTAATTTTAAGATTGCATTTCTCCCGGTTAAATTTAAGCCAGATGAGCAATTGAATAAATTTGTGCGGGTAGATCGCATAGAAAAGAAGCCCGATTTTGTGTATAATGGCAAATTTCAATGCACCACTCCTCCTTTGAAAAAAGTACGGGTAAAAGTGACCAAAATTTTGTTTGACAAGGAGAAAGGAAAAGCGAAAGATTCAGATTTTACTTTGCTCAAGATAGGCAGTGGTTACCCTGATTTATATTGGAAAATATTGGCGGGACGAGAAACAGTTTTCAAGGCACAACGCGATAAAAACAGTTTGGATTATAAAGGAGACCTTACTTCTAAGGCTTTTTATTGTACCGAAAAAGACATGCTCACTTTTGCAGTTTTTGATCATGATGTGAGTGTTTTTAACCGAGACGACTTACTATTAAGAAAAAAGGGTAAATTGGCAGACTTCAGTCATGATGCCAATAACCCAGATATATTTTCTTCTAAAAAAATTAAAACCGCTGAAGTAGTGTTTGAAGTTATACAGTAGTTTCTAGTCCACAATCGACAGTCCACGGTCAATTGTTGGCTACCAGCTTATGGCAGTAAAATCAGGTACAAAATAATAAAGTGGTTGACCGTTGACTGTGGACTATGGACTGTCGACTAAAAAGAAAAGAAGAGATGGATACGCAGTGTAATGTATATACCCTGGATAATGGCATCCGCATTGTTCATCGGGAAGTAACCCATACTAAAATAGCCCATTGTGGCTTTATATTAGATATTGGCAGTAGAGACGAACAACCTCATCAGTTGGGGATTGCTCATTTCTGGGAGCATATGGCTTTCAAAGGAACCAACAAACGCAAAGCCTTTCATATTATTAATAGATTAGAGTCGGTAGGAGGGGAACTCAACGCTTATACCACCAAAGAGAAAATATGTTTTTATGCTTCTATTTTGGATAAGCACTACGAAAAAGCCATTGAGTTATTGGCTGATATTACTTTTGACTCCATTTTTCCCGAAAATCAAATAGAGCGAGAGCGCAATGTTATTTTAGAAGAAATGGCGATGTACAAAGATTCGCCCGAAGATGCTCTACAAGATGAGTTTGATGCGATTATATTCAAAAGACATCCTTTGGGTAACAATATTTTGGGTACTACCGAAAGTGTGGGGTCTTTTCATCGGCAAGATTTCCAAAACTTTCTGCAAGAGCACATGGATACTAGCCGAATCATTTTTTCAACAGTAGGGAACATCCCTTTTAACAAGGTGAAAAAATTGGCGGCACGTTATCTTGAAAAGGTGCCAGCTTCTTTTACCAAAGCCAATCGTCTTACTTTTAAAGGATACCAACCACAGCAAATTACCCTGACTCATAGTGGCCAACAGGCTTATTGTGCGATTGGACGCACTGCTTATGACCGTTCACACGCTGATAAACTGGCTTTTTTTATGCTCAATAATATTCTTGGAGGGCCAGGAATGAACTCTCGCCTAAACTTGAGCCTGCGTGAAAAGCATGGGTGGGTATATTCTATTGAAGCCAATTATCATCCCTTTGGCGATACAGGTTTATTTGCCATTTATTTTGCTACCGAGCCTCGCCATTTTGAACGTAGCATTGCTTCAGTCATGAAAGAGCTAAAGCTGCTTAAGACCCAACCTTTGGGCAAGGTACAGTTGCACACTGCCAAGGAACAACTGTTTGGCCAACTGGCAATGGCGGAGGAGAACAATTTGAATTTTATGCTGATGATGGGTAAGAGTATGCTAGACAACAACGAAGTAGAAAGTTTGGAATCTATTTTTGAAAGCATCAGAAAAATAACCGCGAATGATTTGCTCGAGATTGCTCAGGAGATGTTTGACGATACCCAACTGAGCACCTTTAGATACCTGCCTGAAGGAGACTAATTTCTTAAACTATAATTCAACCTTTTACCTCAAAAACCTACACTCATGGATTTTATAGATTCAAGCATTAACGAATACGCCGAAGCACACAGCAAACCAGAAAGTGAGCTATTAGCGCGCCTCAACCGCGAAACGCATACCAAAGTGCTGGCACCTCGCATGTTATCGGGGCATTTGCAAGGTAGAATTTTGGCGATGTTCGCCAAAATGTTACAGCCAAAGAACATATTAGAAATAGGGACTTACACAGGATATTCGGCCATTTGCCTGGCAGAAGGGCTTGACTCTGGAGGTAAAATCTACACGGTGGACATCAATGAGGAGCTAGAAGACATCGCCCGAAGGTATTTTGAAGAGGCAGGGATTGCCCAACAGGTAGATTTTAGAATTGGTAATGCACTTGAGATTATTCCTACACTAGATGTTACTTTTGATTTAGTCTTTATTGATGCCGATAAAATCAGTTATGCTCAATATTTTGACATGGTAATTGATAAAATGGCCAAAAATGGGATAATCATCGCTGATAATGTGCTTTGGAGTGGCAAAGTTGCACAGGAAATTAGCAAACAAGACAAAGATACTTTGGCAATTGATAATTTTAATAAAAAGGTACATGCTGATGACCGAGTAGAGAACGTGTTGTTTCCGGTAAGAGATGGATTGATGATTCTGAGAAAAAAATAATTATGTAACTTTTTTTTCATATTTACGTAGCCTGTATTTGCATATCTAAGCAAAATTTGACTTATTCAGATCAAACAAAAACAAAAATGACTAATAATTTCCCTTCATCATAGCTATGTAATATGTTGAGACAGATTAACGGTTATGAAAAAAATACTATTATACCACAAAACTTACGTTTGTACTATAATATGTGCGTTGGGCATATTATTTAATGCATATAGCGCAAACGGGCTTGTTGAAGTACCTCAAACACTGAAGATTGGGAACCTCAAACTTACCATTACTAAAGGAGCACGTCGCCAAATTCAAACCCAGATTTATCGCTTATTAAGAAACAGCCAGAATTTTAACGAAAATCTGGAAAGATTGAAGACTTATGCCCCATTGATTGAAGAGGTACTAAGAGATGAGAACTTACCCATTGATTTTAAATACCTTCCATTGCTTGAAAGCAAACTCATCGCTACTACCAAAAACTCTTTTGAAGAGGTTGGTTTTTGGCAACTAAAAGAGGATTTAGCCAAATCGTATGGCCTTAAAATCAACGATAAAGTAGATGAACGAATGAATCTGGTAGCATCTACCCGAGCGGCTTCCCGTTTGCTACGCAAGAATAACCTCTATTTTAAAAACTGGATTTACACCATTCTTACCATTGACGTTGGCTTTAGCCAAGCCAAGCAGCACATCCTAAACAACTATAACAAACGCGAAGTAATAGGGGTACAGGAAATTTATATAGAGGAACGCACCCACTCGTTTATCAAAAAGTTTTTGGCCTATAAGATTGCGTTTGAGGAAAAAGCAGCCCTTTCTACGATGCCTGTAGTACAACTCATGAACTATTCGGTATCGGGCAAAACGCTTCATCAAATTGGGCGCAAGTTTAAGGTGTCTACTGATTTGATGAAATTGTACAACCCCTGGCTCAAAAGAAAAAGAATCCCACGCGACAAAGCCTATGAGGTAATTATACCTTTGCAAAATGAGCAAAGCCCTGGTAAAATTGCCAAGGTTGACCCTAATAAATTGATTGAACCTACAAAGAAGAATACAACAGATAAGAAAGAAGCTCGCCTAAAGCCAAAGTTTCACGAAGAAACCAAGAAGAAATCGTTGGCAGTTACTCCTTCTTTGCCCAAGCCTGAGATTGTAATTAAAAGCATAGAAGACGATAAGAAAAAATACCCCAACATAAGCAAGAAAGAAACAGGTAAGGAGGAGACCAAAACCACCGAAACTACAAAGGTAATTGTACCTAAAATGGTGATTAAAGATGGAGAAGATAATCCGATTAATTATGAAGTAGTGAAAACTACCGAAACTCCTCGGGTTCAGCAAAATGAAGAGGATAACCCTCTTCCTAAAGTAGAGAATGAAGTCAAAGAATTTACTACGATAAATAATGATCCAGTGCCTGATAATGTAGAAGGGCGCAATGATTACAACACTACAAGTGGCAAGTTTTTTCCTAAAGATTTAGAGCCACGTCATAATGATCAGTTTATAAATCCCAATACACCCAAGGCAGGGATTCACGTAGTGGCCAAAGGGCAAAATGTATTTGATATTGCTCGCCGTTATAACATTAGCGTAAGCGACCTGAGAAAGTGGAATTACATTAACCACGATGTGTATGTAGGGCAAAAACTGGTAGTAGCTCCTCCCAAGGAAATAGCTAATCAGGCAAATAAGCAAGAACAGCAAGTAGCCACTAACTCAGAGAAGGCAAGACAGGCACCGTTTGAAAAACAAAAGACGCTCAATTTTAACCGTAGCCGTTATGTAACTACCAAGACACGTACTTATGTACATGTAGTGATCCGGGGGCAATCTTTGGAAAACATAGCAACGGCTTATCGGGTAAATGCTGAAGATATAAAAGATTGGAATAACCTACGCTCTAATGTGATTCATATGGGGCAAAAATTGGTCATCTTTAAGGTGTTCCGTTTGCTACAACATGCCTCACCTATTGTAAAAGGACAGTTTTTCCGCGATCGCCGTGAGACTAATTTACGCAATAAATTAATGAATCATCAGTCTAAGAGTTTGCGTAAAGTGATGAACATTCCAGCGGTAACTGGAGACTGATATTGCTCTTTTAGATATTACATAGTTTGAGAGGTGAGTATAGTTTCTCAAGCTATGTAATAATTACTCGGTGGAGCTATACTTTTTTACTGCTTCCAAAACGCCCATTTTTCTTAGTTTACTACCATACACCGATACGGTGCGATTGCTCAGGGGTAATATTTTCGATATTTCTGATGGCGACCTTCCAAATTTCAAACAATACCCTACTTGCCAGATTGCTTTCGTGATTTTTTTGTTTGCCAGTGCTTTATCAATTTCATTTGTGAAACTTGGAAACTCATTACGAACCTTTTCCTGAATGATGGATAATTCACCGGCAGTGTTGATCTCATTGATGAGTAGTTTTTGGGTAATTTCGGGCCCTCTTTGCGCCAGTGTTTCTTGAATTTGCTGCAGTTTACCTGTAGCTTCAGTGGCTTCCTGCAAGTAAATTTTTACTTTTTCGTCTCGGTCTTTTTTAATAAGCACATTGGCCTTTTTTAACTGGTCATTAATGCTTTTTAGTTCTTCGGCTTGTTGGGTAATTTCTTCTTTTTGACTTTGAATTTCTTCAGTACGTTTTTTTACCTCCTCTTCCAGTTTTTCCTTTTGTTGCTGTAAGATTTCTTGCTTCTCTTTTTCCTGTTCCAGGTTTTTGGCTGATAATTCTTTTATTTCTGCCAGTTTTTTAAGAAGCGTTTTAGATACACTGGTAAAATCATGGGCTAGGTAAATAGAAACAGTAATAGTTACGCTTAATACACCGAGGTTTCCAAACAAATCCACAACTTGTTGAGAATTGTTGCCTTGCAAGGCTGGAACAACAGAGAATAAAACAGCTCTTACAGGAGAGAATAAGATTAAACCAAGGGTGCCAAACAATAATATCTTGGCTCCTTTTTTCTTTTTAATGGTAGCCCTGATTACACAACGAATAGCCTCAAGCCCGACTAGTGCCTGGAGGATAGCAGCTAAGGGAATAGCCCAGCTATTAAGAATTGATAGTAAACAGGTAATGCCAATACCAATAAAAAAGATTAGTTGGCGAGGGGGCTTTTCGTAAAATGTAGTGTACAAAAATTGTAGGAAAAAAATAGGGATAAAGATGTATAAAACAAAAGATATAATATTTAGCCAAATGATATTGTCTACCGAGTGAGTGTGATAATGGAGGTGGTCTAGAAAAATAACTACAGAAAGAGTGATGGTGGCCAATGAATAATACAAATGTGCCTTTTGTGCTGGGTAATATAGAAAAATCAACAAATGCAAAAGCCCCAGGCCAATCAATATTCCTGAGCTGATAATGATATTAAGTACTTGATTTTCAAAAGCTTTCTTAATACTGCGATTCATAGGAGCTATATAGGCGTGGAATCCTGCGGTTCGTGCCCACCTTTTAAAGTACTTATGCAGCCATATGGCATTCGAGCTCGAATACCTAATGGCCAATAACTGGTGGCTTTCGTGCTCTAGTGTAAACTTGATAGGCTCTCCAAAGGGATTGTATTTCTGCTCTTGGAAACCATCAACACTTACTACACCATATCGATGCACCAGCTTACCATTTAAATATATTTCTGAGGCCCCTCTCTGATACATCACAAATGCTATGGTTTGCCCACGAAGTTCCTCAGGTACTTCCAGGTGCAATCTAAACCAACCTATGGCTTCAAATGTGCCTTTTTTGAGGGAATCGAGCCACAACCTGGGATCGATCTGCTGCCAATGATCATCTTTTAGCGCAGGGTTTGCCCAGTTTATATCATCACCTTTATGATAAAGCCAATGACCTCGTAGTTTTTGGGTTGATTTTGTGGTGAATGGTAGTAACTTTTGCGAATTATTCTGAGCCAGGTTTTCTTGAAGGAGGCCTGAAATAGCCCAAAAAACCATTATAAAAACAATTTTTTGCATACCAGTATTTATCAAAAATTGTTCAAATATGCCAAATGATTTTGTTTTATATATGATGCGAATCTCCTTTTGAGACACCAAAATTTAACCTAACCCACAATTAGTCTTACTTCTTGAAAGCCTCCAAAACCCCCATTTTTCGTAGCTTACTACCATACACCGATACAGTGCGATTGCTTAAAGGTAATATTTTAGATATGTCTGTGGGAGATTTTCCTAATTTTAAACAGTATCCTACTTGCCAGATTGCTTTGGTAATTTTTTTATCGGCGAGCGCTTTGTCTATTTCAGCTACAAAATCAGGATATTCATTACGAACTTTTTCTTGAATAATAGATAATTCTCCAGCGGTGTTGATCTCATTGATGAGAAGTTTTTGGGCAATTTCAGGCCCTCTTTGCGCTAATGTTTCTTGAATTTGCTGCAGTTTGCCAGTGGCCTCAGTAGCTTCCTGTAAGTAGATTTTTACTTTTTCGTCCCGATCTTTCTTGATAAGCACATTGGCTTTTTTTAATTGGTCATTAATAGTTTTTAATTCTTCGGCTTGTTGGATAATTTCTTCTTTTTGATTTTGAATTTCCCGGGTACGATCTTTTACTTTTTCTTCGAGTTCTTCATTGGCTTTTTGTTGAATCATAAGTGCTTGATAAGTAGCTTTCTCTTTTTCGATACGTAATATTCTATATTTATCGGCTAGGGCCAATGAAAGCAAGATAACTTCAAGAGCAGATCCTATTTCTACGGTATGAGTTGTAAACGAATTGATTGGTAAAAAACCCATATTTCGTAAAGTGATGGTGGTAGCCCCCATAAGAAATATACCCCAGGCAATAACATAATAACGAGCCGATTGATTGCCTTTGCGCCAAGCCATGATTCCTGCTAATAATAACAAAGGTGAATGACACGAGAGCAAGTCATTGGTAGCAGAAGAATATAGTTCGGTGCCAGTAAGTATCATAGCGACCAATGCCAACCCCATGTTTACCAAAAATATCTGATAAAAGCGCAAGAGATACTTTTTGAGCTCTAAAAAGTGAATGGCAAAAAGCCCAGTTGTAATCACAATAACCCCCATTGTAATGCGTGCAGAATAAAGATTGATGAGGGGAAGTTGGGGATGTATATAACGAAACAAATAACCAGTAGAACTGGAAAATATGATGCACATGCACAAAATATAAGATACATAATACAGGTAGCTACGATCTTTAAGTACTATGTAAATGAACAAGTTGTATAAAAGCATGACTGCCAGCATGCCGAAATAAATACCATAGTATAAATTCTCAAATTGGAAACGTAAGTCTAGTGTTTGCTTTTGAATGAGTTCTAGCGGAAATGTGAGTGGGTCATAACCACTGAGGCGAAAATAAATGGTTGTAGTTGCATTTTCGGGTAAGTTAAGAGGAAAGACGAATCCTACGTGCTCAAAATTTTCTCTTGAGTCAAATGGACGCAACCAACCAGTTTGGGTATGTTTCCAGGTGCTTGAAGCCGTTTTTTGCCAGCAGTCAAAGTTATTATGATAGGGGATAAAGCTTAACAAACGCCAATCATTTGCCAAAGAGCTATTACGTAGCTTGAGCCGTACCCAAAAAATAGATGAGGTATACCCAAAATTAAGCGAAGGTGTATTATTGGCAACGAATTCTTGTTGTTGGGCTTGCTTAAAATTGAGCCTTCCAGTTTTATCTTCAAAATATTCGGCTTTGGTAGCAGGATATAGGGTTTGTCCTGTTTTATTGGCTTCTATATTAAATACGCTTTGAGCAAAGAGGAGAGGTTTTAGAAAAATAACCAACAAACACACCATAAAAGAACATCTGATATCAGATTGATTCATATGCTTCCATAATAACTTAAAGATGAGGGAATAAGAGCGGCTGTCAAAAATAGATAACAAACAATATGATTCTTTTGAACCCAAAATACTTGTATTATCTAAATTGTGCTGATGAGAAGAAATGCCTAAATATTATCAGCCTATCTTTTAAACAAACCTACACAATAAGTCAATAAATTGCCAATGGAAATGCTCGCAAAGTATGAATATATGTTGAGAAAGTAAGGTTATTTTAGGTGAGAGGGGCTTTTATTCCCAAAATCAATATATCGTCTAGTTGGCGATATCCTTTCATCCAATCGTCTAATTCATTTTCTAATGCCTGCTTTTGTTTTTCTACAGAGTATGGCGCAATTGTACCCAAAAGGTTTTTGAAGCGCCTTTTCATAAATTTTTTGCCTGTTTCACCTCCAAATTGATCCTGAAAACCATCAGTGCCCAAAAAGAATTGTGTATTGTCCGACATCGCAAACGAATGATTGGTGAAAGAGCTTGTTTGGTTACTTTTACCCCTAAAACCATTGATACCAAAGTTATCTCCTTTGATTTCATTGAGATGTCCATCTTGTATAAGAAACAAAGAAGACTTGGCACCCGCAAAATTCAAGGTTTGTTGTTGAGCGTCTAATACTACGACTGCGATGTCCATACCATCGTTTACCGAAGTGTTTTCACTTTTTAGCAGTGATGGAAGCATATCATCCAGTTGATTCAAGATTTGATGAGGATCTTCCACCTTTTTTTGTAGAATGATTTGATTGATGGCTTGCACCCCAAGCATCGTCATAAATGCCCCAGGTACTCCATGACCTGTACAGTCTCCTACAATGATATACGTCTTTTGACCTATTTGCTCAGCCCAGTAAAAATCTCCAGATACAATGTCTCTTGGCCTATAAAGTAAAAAGTGAGGTGGGAGAATTTCCTGCATTCTTTCTTCTAGCGGCAATATGGCTTGCTGAATGCGTTGGGCATAATGAATGCTATCGTTGATCTGAATGTTTTGTTCTTCTATCTCATTTTTTTGTAAACGCACCGTATTCAATGTAGCATCCAGTTCCTCATTAATTTGGCGTAGCTCACTATTGCTTTCACTTAGTTCTAAGGTGCGTTCTTTCACCTTATCCTCGAGTTCTTCGTTGGCCTTTTGTTGAATGAGAAGTGCATTATAAGTGGCTTTTTCTTTTTCTATACGCAATATCCTATACTTATCGGCCAATGCTAGCGAGAGAAGTATAATCTCAATTGCCGAGCCTATTTCTACGGTATGAGTGGTGAATGAGTTGATGGGTAATCCTCCCATATTACGCAAGGTGATGATGGTAGCACCTACGATAAAAATACTCCAGGCCAATACATAATAACGGGCAGATTGATTGCCTCGACGCCAGGCTAAAATTCCAGCCAATAGCAACAAGGGCGAATGAATAGAAAGTAAGTCATTGGTAGCCGAGGAGTACAGCTCGGTTCCCGTAGCAATAATTGCAATAATTGCCAGCCCAATATCTATAAGAAATAACTTATAGAACCAGGAGATGTATTTTTTTAACTCTAGAAAATGAATTGCAAATAGCGAAGTCATGACTACAATAACCCCCATTGTAATTCGGGATGAATAGAGGTTGATAAGTGGTAAATCAGGATGGACGAAACGGAATAAATACCCAGTAGAGCTCGAGAATATAATGAGCATACATAAAATGTAAGACACATAATACAAGTAATTTCGATCTCTGAGGGTTATGTAAATGAATAAATTATACAAGAGCATTACTGCCAGAATGCCAAAGTAAATTCCGTAGTATAAGTTTTCTAGTTGAAAGCGTAAATCCAGTGCCTGTTTTTGAATCAACTCCAGTGGAAAAGTCAATGGATCATAGCCTTTGAGCCTGAAGTAAATCGTAGTTGTATTGCCCTTAGACAAATTCAGCGGAAAGGCAAAACCCACATGTTCAGTGTTACCTCTTGAGGCAAAAGGATACATCCAGCCTGTTTTTGTGTGTTTCCAGCTGTTATCTGAAGCTTTTTGCCAATAATCCAGGTAATTTTGGTAAGGGATAAAGCTCAATAGGCGCCAATCGTTGGCCGAAGATGCGTTACGTAGTTTGAGGCGAATCCAGAAAGTAGAAGAAGAATAACCAAAGTTGAGAGAGGAAGTCTGGTTGGGAGTGAAACGTTGTTGTTGGATTTGCTCAAAAGTTAATTGCCCGGTTTTATCTTCAAAGTATTCAGCATTGAATGCAGGAAAGAGCGTTTGGCCCGTTTGTTTGGGCCCAATTGAAAATACCTTCTGTGCCTGAATAGGGGAGGCCAACAGGATAAATAGTATACATCTAATCAGAAAAATCCTAGTGCGTAATCGATTCATTTATATGCAAAATCACTTAATGATGAGTAAAGAGTGCATACTTGTGATAGGATAATAATCAATTGATTGGGGATGTATAAGGCGTGAGCTGGTGTTTATCAGAAAAACTGAAATAGAAGAAATATGTTTGGTTGAATAAGCTGAAAGTGCAAAGTTAAACAATCGCTTATTGTTTCGCTAATTTTGCCTCAATCACCTTGCCAATTACTTTGATAAGTTTTGCTCGAGTCTTTTTCTGCATTGAGTGGATTTTCACTTCCTGTGGTTGGCCGTTGTCTTTGGTGAGTATCAGTTTTTTATCGTGGGGGTGACTTACTTTGATATAGTCGAACAGGTCAAGCTTTTTGCGTTTGGCAAAAGGATCTTCATAAATATACAAGTAACGACCCTTGATGATGGCAAAATGAGGATTGATCAAAGTCCATATGCCCATAAGCAAGCCAGAAACGGCCAGGAGTAGTTGTATACCGCTATAAATAGGAACCTCAATACCATTATCGATATAGTCTCGCCAAACATACAGGCTAAAAATTACAAAATTGGCAAAGCTGGCAGTGGCTACAATCGGATGACGTTTAAAGTTGATCTGTTTCATAGCCACAAAGGTATAGATGTTTTATGATTTTTGTTGCTTTATTCCATTTGCAGAGCTTCGGTCAAATTTACTTTTTCTTTTTTATTTACAAAAGCCCCAATTTTTAGCAATCCTTGTTGTTTCAGACCAGGATAAAGCGAAATCATTTTATCCATCAAGGCTTGCCCCGAATTGATAGTTAGGTTGGCAGCGTTAAAATCACGCAAATAAGCGATCATTTCGGCTATATATTGGGGCGAGTCTGGGCAAGTGGGTTCTTTATGGCCAGTAATGAGTATTTGTGCGTTATAGGTGGCTAGTTTTTCCAGAGAGGCAATCCAATGTTCACGCTGGGCATTGTTCGTATCAGAAGTCCAGGGGTGTACTCCAGGATAAACCACATCTCCTACCACCAACATTTGCAAGCTACCAATATAAAAGGCCGAATGAGGGGCAAAATCTCCCTGCAGGTTCGTGATGATTTCTATTGTATGACCTTCCAGGTCCAGCGAATCTCCATCAAAAGCCTGTGGAACAATGGCCTGCTGTGGTAAAAAATTGGCAGGATACATTTTTCCCAAATCTTTGATTTGTTGCTCTCCAGTATTGGCTATTAATTCTACCACTCCTGGCTCGGCCCATACTTTAGCTTCGGGAAAAGCAGCCAACAACACTTCGGTACCGCCAAAGTGATCTAAATGAGCGTGAGTAATTAAAATATGCGATAGCTTCTTCCCTGTTTCCTGAATCATTTTTACCACTTTTGTGGCTTCGTGAGGGATCATTTGGCTATCAATCAAAACAGCTTCCTCCTCACCATAAATAAGCGTAGATGTTACCGAAAATCCCATTTTCGAGGAGGTGTATACTTTGTATTGTAGTGCTTTCATGAGATAAATATAATAAGGGGTTAAAAACATTAAAAAGACCATTTAAATCGCCCAAATACCAGGTTGGGCGTAGTAAGAGCCTGCTCTAACTGTTGGCTGCGGAGTATTTGAGCAGTGATTAAAAAATCCAGGTTTTCGGCTAAAGATACTGTCAGCCCTGGTACAAAAATGTATACCTCGTCGGTAGGGCTTACGATAGCCGAGGCATTGATACTCACCAACGGGTGAATTTGATAACTTGTACCTGCCAAAAAAGCCGTTTTGGCAATAAATAAGTTATTGGCGGGTAGGGGACGAGCCAGTAATTCTGCCGCAGATTGGGTGTCGTCCCAGTTGCCATTGTACAAAAACTCCACTTGAGCATAGAGCGAATTCGGGAAAACATAATCAAAACCCATTGTAGCATTGATAAATCCCGATTGTTCTTGCCAATTTTCCCTTGGATGAAAGTAGGTAGCTTCTCCTTTGAAGCCAATTCCTTTGATATTGCCAGCCCAGCCAAGTCCCACGGCAAGTTCAGTAAAATAGCTTCCTACCAACCATTGAAAATCATAGCCAAAATTGTTATGCTTGAGCATCACTGCGGCTACACTCTTGTCTATAGATTCATCAGGACGGATGGCTACCTCAAAACCTGAAGCGTAACCTCTAAAGTATTGAAAACGAATGGCATCGGCCCCAGGGCGTTCTTCATAATCAAAATCCAGGTACGAATATGTGTTAAATAAATCGTTGGGATTCCAAGCCATAGTTTTTCCCCAATTGATCCGTTGTCGTCCTACTTTTAGCTCCCATTTTTCACGTCTATAGGCCAAACTAAGGCGATCAATGGTAGTATGCCCTACTACCTGTTGCCCATCCATCCAAGTCCAGGAAAGATCTACCAACCCTAGGTCTTCATCCAGTACTTGTCCATAGGTTGGTAATGCGGAAAACTGTTCGTTGGCCATATGTAGCGATTCTACTGTATAGCCGTTAAAAATACGATTCCGAACTTCTAGTTTTCCTATCCATCGTTTGCCCAAGTTCCATTGCGAATTCAAACGATTATGAATCAAATTATCATAACGATAATTGTCCATTTGCTTCGAGAAACTCAATGTACCCAGTTCCTTCAAATAACCATTGATCGTTACCAAAGGCTCTTTTTCCTCAGTATAGGAGCTATCTTGGGCTTGAGTAATGGTTGGGAAATAAATCAAGCAAATGAGTATATATAAAAAGTGTTTTTTCATGTTTAAAATCCAAAGAGTAAGTCTAATCCCCCACAAACGCCTGCTCCCACTATAATTACCCACGACAACACTGATTTGAATTGATTTTTGGGATGACGATACATGAGTAAATGCAAAAACACATGCACAATAAAGAAAATGTCGGTACCCATCACCATTGCTTCATTGGCTCCTTTGCCACTGGCAAACAGTCCCCAAAATATGATCCCATACAACGGGACGTGCATCGCCACAAATACAATATATCCCAAGTTGTAACTTAATTGAGCAGTCCCTGGAAAGATTGTCCATTCCTCACATTTGATAGCATCCGATTCGTGGGTAAGAATAAATGCCAAACCGAGATAAAAAAATAGGTGTTCCATGAGTTGAGTGAAAAGTGAAAAATAACACAAAGCGGTATTAAGTGAAAAACTAAAAGTGAACAGTGAAAAATTAGGCAAAGCAGCGATAAGCGCATCGCGCAACACACTGTCCTGAGCACGGCCGAAGGAACTAATAATAGAACAATTAGCTGAAGGCGAAACAATGGAACAATTCAACAATCAGCCGAAGACGACGCAATAAAAAGCAGTTATTTTGTTCTTATATTTGCAAAAATGATAATTGATCAATTCATCATTTATCATTAAAAATTAATCATTCATGATAGCTTCCCGCTGCTTATGCTCATCTTTTACAATTTTGCCATCTTCTAAAGTGACTACTCGATGCGCCCGATTGATTACCCGAGGGTCGTGAGTAGAAAACACAAACGTGATATTTTCTTCCTGATTGAGCCGAGCCATAATATCCAACAGGTTTTCGGCAGATTTTGAATCCAGATTGGCCGTAGGCTCATCAGCCAATACAAACTGAGGCTTAGAAGCCAAAGCCCGTGCTACAGCTACCCTTTGTTGTTGCCCACCCGATAGTTCCGAAGGACGATTGTTCAAGCGATCTCCCAGACCTACCTCGCTCAATAATTCAGTAGCTCGTTGTTGTACCTCTTTTTTGGGTCTTTTTTGTAACTGCATGATAAAAGCTACATTTTCTAGAGCAGTAAGTACTGGAATAAGGTTATATGCCTGAAACACAAAGCCAATGTTGTTTAAGCGAAAGTCAATCAACTGGCTTTCTTTGAGCTGAGTGATATCCTGTCCACCTACCTCTATCAAACCATCCGAAGGACGATCTAACCCTCCAATAATATTTAACAAGGTACTTTTACCCGAACCCGAAGGGCCTACAATTGCGGTAAATTCGCCCTTTTTAATTACCAGATCTACCCCATTGAGCGCATATACCGGGATTTTGGTTTCGTTGTATACTTTGGTGATATTTTCAGTCTTTATTACTTCCATATTGTTGTGTTTTTGATGTGATTACCTATTTAGACAACCGTTTTCAGTATTCGACATTTGTTAAGCATTGACCGATATTTATCTACCCCCCAATGCCTAAAGTCTCATGAGGTTCGTGCCCATCTTGCAAAGCAAATTCTATAAAATAATCCTTCAAATGATGACCTCCATACTTGGGAGCCAATGCTGTGTTTTGAGCTGCAGTGATAAAGAAGCTAAACAAATCGGCTTGCTGACGATTAAAAGGCTTGATGAATGCTACCATGATTTTAGTTAGCCAAACCGGTAGTTTCGTAAAGCGTGGTTTTTTGCTTAATAGTTCAAAAGCCATTTCTCCGATTTCCTGATAAGTAAATGCCTCAGCGCCACCTGCTTCTATTTCTCTGGCAACACTTGCATCTTGCTGAAAGGCTTGCACACAAACCCTGGCCAAATCTTCGCCATGAATGGGGTTGATCATACCACTACCATCGCCTACCACGAAAACCCGACCCTGCTGAGCCATTACCATAAATTCGCTCATATCAGAATAGTATCCTGTAGGACGAATGATGCGATAGTCAAGCCCAGAGGCTTTTAAATCTTTTACAAATGCTTCGCGGGCCTGCGCTACTTTGATTTTGCCAGCCAATTCAGCTCCTTGAAAAACCGATACAAACACAAACCGCTCAATTTGTTCAGCAACAGCCAGATCCAATAGGTTCTTATTCCCTTGATAGTCTACCTCCCAAAAGGTAAGGCCGTCTTTTTGACGAGTGATGCCAATAGAAGAAAATACCCAATCAATGTTGTCAAAAATGCCTTTCAGCGTTTCAGGCTGGGTTACTTCCCCTTCAAATACCTCATCTACCAATTCGGCGATGGCTGGTTCGCCAAATTTGCCAATTTGACTCAGTTTTTTAGGGTTTCGTGCCAACACCCTTACCCAGTAACCTTGTTTTTTGAGCTCTTGTACCACATATTTTCCCAGGTATCCAGTAGCTCCAGCGACCAATACTTTTTTCATAATTATATGATTTGAATGTGTTATTTAATTGATAATTTGTAGCAGGTAGTTTTTAGTCTTTTAAACTCTTGACCCTGAACTCCCAACTAAGAGTATGTTTAAATCTTGCGAATAGCTTCTACTGGTTTTAGTTTCAAAGCTTTTATTGCAGGGTAAATGGCCGATAATAAGGCAGCAAATACCACCATCATCCCGATTTGCATGTAATAGCTGCCTTCGAGCATTGGGCGCACAATGGTATCATACCCGAAGCTTTCCAACCCTGAAGAAAACATCCCCAGATCGATGCCATTGCTACCTGTGTATTGAATCGTACCCCAGGCTAATAGAATCCCGATGGGGGCCCCTACACAAGTCAAAAAGAAAGTTTCGGTCACAATCATTCTAAACACCCTACCTTTGCTCATACCTACTGCCATCAGCATACCCAGCTCACGGGTACGTTCCAGTACGGCCATCAACATAGTATTGATGATCCCCATTGAAAGACCCAGCAGAATGATTCCTACAAAAATGTACAGCATTTGGCTCATCATATCATTGGCATAAGCCAGGTCAGGCGAGGTGTCTTTCCAGCTTTGCACAAGCGTATTGCTACCCTTGAGTTCTCCTTTGAGCTGGTTCACCAAATCAGGTGCTTTTTGATAATCGCTCACTCGGCAAATGATATGGTGAACGATTTGGTCATTGCCCAATAACCCTTGTAAATCAGTATTTCGCACAAAGACATTGGATTCGTCATAAGCCGAGTTGCTTGATTTATAAATGCCTACCACTCTAAAAGCACCCGAAGTAATATCTCCTATTTCATTTTGGAAGGTGAGTACCATCTTGGAGCGTAGCTTTAACTTGAGTCTTTTGGCCAATTTTTGCCCAATCACTATCGGGTTGCGTTTGATGCCTTCAAAGTATTTACCCTCTATAATTTTATCCTTCAGGCTAAAAACTTTGGGCTCATTTTTCAAATCTATTCCGTGAATACTACTTCCAAAACCACCTGCACTACTCGAGGCCATTCCAATAGCGCTTACCCGGGTAGTAGTAGCTGTGATCAATTGCTTTTTGCCAAGTTGAGTTGTGATCCTGGGGACATCTTTGAGGTAATATTTTACCAATCTGTCTTTGTCGTATTTAGCATGCTTGATAGTAATATGGCCCACAAAATTTTCTAGTTGAGCTTTTACTCGTTGGTTGTTCATACCCATCGAGAAGGCCAGCACAAACACCCCTGCCCAAATCCCCAGCAAAACCGATACAATGACTACCCCACTTCTGGTCGGGTTTCGCCAAATATTTTTCCAGGCTATTTTAATAATCATGAGATCAATGGTTAATTGTTAATATTTTTAATGCTATTTTTCTTTTATTTCATTACTTCGCCTGATTGTTAGTTCCGTCGGCTACGCTCAGGACAACGTGTTCCACGATGCGCTCATCAACGCTTCGCACCATTTTTTACTTAGTAAACTGTGGATTATTGACCGTCAACTGTGGACTAGTCTTTCACTCTTAACTCCTCAAGGCTTCAATCAAATTGACCCTTTTGGTAAGCCATAAAGGATAAAAAGCAATGAGTAATGTAAGGCCAAAAATGACCACCGCTTGTGACACAAAAATCATAGGGTCTACCGAGAAGGGGATAATAGGCTCAAATCCCATTTCCAACATTGTTTCAGCCATTTTTCCTGATAGTTTTGGTGGATTGTGGTGCAAATAAAATACAATGGGAGAGCTGGCCAATGCCCCAGTGATTACTCCCAGCAATGCCAAAATGAGCATTTCCAGAATCACTACAGTACCTAGTTTGACCCGACGCATCCCAATACCAATGAGTACCCCAAATTCGTGGCGTCGCTCCGAGGTCATCATCAAGATGGTACCAAAGATTCCAAAAGCTACTACCATATAAAGCACCCCTACAATTACATAATTACCCATTCCATCTACCTCAATGATTTGAATAAGCTCTGGATTCATTTCTTTCCAGGACATTACCTCGTATTGATTGGTGTCTACTTTAGTTTGTAATGATGCTAATGCCTTGTCAAGCTTTTTGGGGCGTTGCATCACCAAAGCTAGCGAAGTCAAACGATTCTCAGCCGCGAACAATTGCTGCCCGGTAACGAGCGGAACATACACCAATCCGTTGTTGATCTCTGGGGCTGGAAACTTTATAATCCCTTTGATAGGTAGTTTATCTACAGCACTTTGCCCTTGAAAGCCTTGCCCAATCAATACCAGAGAATCTCCTACCTGTATTTTTAGATACTGAGCCAATCCTTCACTTACGATGACTGCCCTTTCGTTATTACTAGTAAAGTATTTACCCTTGATAAGCTTTTTCTCTGGAGCCGATATCGCTGTTTCTTTGGTTGGATCAATGGCCACGATTGCACTTGCCTTGCTTTTTTCTTTCCCTGCTACCAGTGCAAACGATTCCAGACGAGGAACTACCTCGTTGATCTCTTTCTCTTGTTTTATTTTTTGGAGGAGATCGGGTGCCACCTCAAGCGTATTGTCTATATTCTGCTCTTTCCAAAAACCTTTTTGATGCACCTGTGCATATCCCATAAATGATCCCACCGTGTTTTTGATCATGTTGTCATAAGAACCGTGTTGCATCGAGAGTAGGTTAATAGAAAGAAACACCGCAAAAAATATCGACAATGTGGTAATGAGGGTGCGTCGCTTATTACGCCAGATATTTCTCCACGCTAATTTTAAATACATCATCCTTTCTTTTTAACTTCTAAGTGCATCGATTACCACGATTCGTTTGGTATGAATCAGTGGATAAATTGCGATGATCATGGTTAGAAAAAACACTATAATAGCTTGCGTTGTAAAAATGCTTGGATCTACCGAAAAAGGTAGCACTGGTTCCATACCGTACTCTTCTACTACTTTGGCCATTTCACCACGGAGTGCTATTGGGTTTAGGTGAAAATACCAGGTAATGGGTAAGCTAATAATCATCCCTACCAGTACCCCCAAAGTGGCCAACATGAGCATTTCCAAAAAGACTAACACACCTAAATTAAAGCGCCTCATACCTATGCTAATGAGTACCCCAAATTCGTGACGTCGCTCGGAAGCCATCATGAGCACAGTGCCCAGAATGCCAAAGCCCAGTACCATATAAAAGACCCCCATCATAATTTTGCCCGCTTGTTTGTCAGCATCAATCATTTGTACAATTTCAGGAGCCATTTTTTTCCAGTTGATCTGCTCGTAGGCATCATCACCTTGCCCTTGATTGGTTTGGGCTATTTTCTCGAGTTGTGGCTGTATAGCCTGTTCTACCAGTTCCAGCTTACGGGCGTTTTTTAGACGAATGCAATAAGCTGTCAGGCGGTTATCAGCTGCAAACAATTCCTGTGTAGTTTTCAAAGGCAAATACACCAATGATTTATTCAGTTTGGGGTTAGACATTTTTATAATCCCCTTGACCAGGTATTTGCCAGTAGCAGTTTGTCCTTGAAATCCCTGACCCAATAATACCAGTGAATCGCTGACTTGAAGTTTGAGATATTCGGCCATTCCTTCACTAATGATTACTGCTTCTTCGCGATTGTTTGCCAGGTATTTACCCTTGATAAGCTTTTGTTCAGGATCAGACAAGGCTTTTTCGGCCTGAGGGTCAATGCCCATAACCAATCCGGCTCTACTTCTCTCTAAACCAGCAACCAGCACATAACCATCCAGACGAGGAATGACTGCTTGCACATGTTCGGTATTTTGCAATGCCTTGCGAAGGGCAGGGGAGTCGCTAAAAGAATTGTCCAGGTTTTGTTCTTCCCAATAACCCTTTTGATGAATCTGAACATGCCCCAGAAAAGAGCCCACCATTCCATCTACCATTCGTTCTATGGAGCCAATCTTCATAGAGCGTTGGACAACCGACAAAAAGACGGCAAAGAAAATGGCCGAAATCGTAATGATCGTCCTTCGGCGATTCCTCCATATGTTTCTCCAGGCTAACTTTACGTACATTTTTCTATCGGTTAATGGGTGATTATCTTACTCTTTTTAGGTTTTGTACTGAGAAAAATCCATTGCCAATGGGCTTATCAAACACAATGCTTTTGTACTCCAGCACCGTTTTTTGGTTCGGCTTTTCGGCAGGTATCATTTCCAACTTAGAGGGAATGGTTCGCCCTCCCAGGTTTTTTATTTTACTACCTCGCATCGTATTTACCAGGTAGCCATCTTCGTCATACATTTTGCTTTGGAGTTGCATAAAATCCTTTTTCGAGATCCACATCTCAACCTTCCCCCATACTACTGGGGCATTGGGCTTGGGAGTAAGCAATATCTTGTAGCAACTGCGTCCTTCCAGTGTTTCTGATCCCATAATTTTGTGGGTGTAATCGTTTACAATAGAAGATTGACGTACCAAGTCGTCATTAGTAAAATCTGATCCCATCCAGGATTGATTCATCATGGAGGGAGGCATTTTTACTACTCGGCCTACTTTAGGGAGCCAATTCCACATTTCGCGGGTGCGCTTCAGGTAGCCACTGCCTTTGTCTCGTACTGGTTTTTTGATCAAAATTAGTGAGTATTGGCTCCCTTTTGACCAGGATTTCATTTCTACAGTTCTTCGCCATTTTGGGCGAATAATGGTCATTGTCATGACTCCTTGCGAAGTTTTTCCCTGCACCTTGTCATTAGATTTTTTGACAATTTCAGTGGCGTTTTGAGCTTGTAATGAGGTGATTAGCCCCATCAATAGCCCCATGAGTATCCAGCGAAGTGTTTTTGTTTGCATAAGTATCTTGTTATTTATCTTATCTTCTTTTGTTTTATGGTTGAACGTTTAGTCAATAAATTGAGTGAAAAAATAACCACAACTCTAAATAGGTGGATTTGCTAAATATTTAAAATGACGAATGTCATTATTGCTTGTTTTTTTAATTGACTAACCGTTCATTTATAAATACGTGCCTCTTTATAAATTGTTTTGAGTTCTGGATTTTTAAATGATAACTATTTGATTATCAATGATAAATTTTTGACTGACTGTTTAGTCATTAAATTTACCTAAAAAAGTCCTTTCTTGAAAAAAGGACTCTAAATCTATCCTTAGCGAGGGTCAGCCCGCTGTGTTTCAAATCCGTCAGCTACATTCTCAATCACCTCATCAATAGGGTAGAACTTAGGCGCTAAAATGTAATTGATACAAATGCCATCTATGATAGACCCCAACTTAATGGCTTCAATCTGAGGGTTGGCAAAACGTAATTCTTCCATCATAGCTGTTACCTTGTGCATCCAACGCCCCATTTCGGCGCCATACTGTCGCTTAAGGTATTCGGTAAACTGAAACGAAAGTCGGGTATAAAATTGCCAGAACTCAATATCTGCCTTCATCGAATCGCGCAAGGTATACAACATTTGCCGAATAATAACTTCGGCAGGTTCGGCGCTGTCATACAAAGCTTTGAAGGTATCTCCCAACTTTTCAAAAAACATGTCCAATACCGTCTCGAGCAGCTTTTGTTTGTTTTCGAAATAATTATAGACCAACCCTTTCGAGATGTTCGCCGTCTTGGCAATCATGTCTATACTGGTAGCCTCATACCCCTTTTCGCCAAACAAGCGAAGCGCTACTTGCAAAATCTCCTCCTTACGTTCTTGCCGAATATTGGCAAACTGTTCTGCTGTTCTTGGCATATTTTTTGATTAACCGTTCAGTCAATACAAAATACGGGAATAAATTTGAGAAGTTCAAGAAATAGGAGGGATTAATGGTCAGTAATCAGTGGTCAATGTTAGTATTTTTCTGAAAATCAATGTATTACCTCTTTGAATCTTTGGTCTTGCCGATAGGGAGGCCAAAGAGGATAGATGGCTTCAAGTGATACTTCGAAATACTTAAAACAGTTAGAACAGAATTAATAGTTAATGATCAGTGGTCAATGATATTAATTTCTGAAGATCAATGTGTTACCTCCTTAAATCTTACCAATAGGGAGACCAAAGGGAGCCTGAGGGCTATACTAAAAAACTAACAAAAAAAGCGCAAGACTTTCGCCTCACGCCTAAACAAATGTTCGGTGGCTAAAACTCGTGTGTATGTGGTTTAAATTAATGCCTTGAGACGCATGGCAAAATTGCGAACTTTGCCCTTACGCTTGATGGTAACATATACAATGCGGCCGTGCTCTCTAAACATGCGAATAATGGCATTCATAGATAAATCTTTGGTAGGAATACCATTTACTGCCAACAACTCATCTTCGGCCTTTAGCCCAAGCTTGTAGGCTGGCGAGCCTTTGTATATTTCCATAATCTTGAATTTTTTCTTCAAGGTTAGCTTGATGCGAATGCCCGACGAATTTACTTTGAATACCTTATAGTAGTTCTTATTGGGTTGCAGAATCAGCTTTTGATTGGAGTAATCCAAAATGAGGTTGAAACGTTTAAGCAAGCCATTACCCAAAATGCCATCTATTTTGTCAGAAGCTAATAATCCTCGCTTGGCTCGACTTAGATTTACGGGTACATTAGAAAAACTAAAGTCTCCTACCTTAATCTGTTTTAATCTTGCCTTGAAATCAGTAATTTTTTTACTGGTTAATCCTTGCGAGCTGTGTTTTAGCTTTTTATTAAATTTCTTCAATAAACGATTACGATTCACAAAAGGGGAGTTGAGTATGAGCGAAGTGCTGGCACCAGTATCTATCAAAAATGATCCAGTGATTTTTTCTCCATTATCCAGCGTAAGCGTGGCTTTGATGCTAGGTACTGGAAACCACCAGCTTACATCATAAGCACGCGCATTTCTTGGAAAAGTGTAGCCTTCCTTATCGTACAATTCTAAAGTAGCATTGTCGTGATTGATGCGAACAATGTATTTTTTGAGAATGGCAAAACCCACGATACCATCAATGGGGGTACCCGACCGTGCTTCGAGGTGCTCGAGCGAGGAGCCAAGTAAGCGAACATCGTCTACGCTCAAATGAGCCAATTTGAGTTCATTATTGGCAAAATAAGGAGTAAAATCTTGACTATGCGCACTTTTTACAGGGGTAAACCCACTAGGGCGAAGTTTAAGACTTTGTGCAGTACGTAAATTAATTACAGTACCTCCAGCGCCAGTGTCAAAAATGAAATTGAGCTGCTTGGAATTGCCTACTTTTACTTTGATAAAAATATGTTCTCCCACCATTTTGATAGGAATCGTAGCCGCAGCAATGTTGTTGGCAAGGGCTGGTAATTGTGCTAAAGAAAATAAAAGCAGTAATGTTACTGCCATCAACCTAGGTTGAATTGACTTTAATTGTTGGGTGTTCTGGTGTTTGGTCATGAGCTATTTCTTGGCTTAAGTTGTTCATGGTTTTATAATATTTACGTGGTGAGAGCCTGCAAAAAGGACATTATTGATGGTTTAAATCACTAGAAACTAGGCGTTAAAGTACAATATGAATTATTCTATCCCACTACTTTTATCTGGGTTTGTGGTTCTACAAAAGTTAACCTTAGGGAATGAATTGCCTGAAGGTTATGTCTTTATAACCTGATATAACAGTAGTATTTTTGAAAATTGGATAGAGTATCTTTCTACATACTCTTATTTGTGGTAGGGTTTATTATACAAACGTTATGAATGTATTAAAAAGTTTTTAAATTTTAGGAAAATATGCGGAAATAGCGGTAAAATAAAATAGAATGTTTGGGTAAGGGCTTTTCTTATGCGAAAAAATCTTGAATCTGACTGGGTACACATTACCAATGCAAGCAATTCTTTACGATTTGTGCTGGGTAAAAAAGGAAAACACACACTATTATGTTTTGGAGTAAACCCTAGCACCGCCACTCCGCAAAAATTAGATGGTACCACCCAATCGGTGCAAAGACTCGCCAAAAACAACGGCTTTGATGGCTGGATGATGCTCAATCTCTATCCATTAAGAGTCACCAATCCTGATAATTTACCCTTGCGTTCTCGCAAAGCCTACCATCAACAAAACCTGGAATGTATTGAGCAAATCATTCGTGAAAATGGCACCTATCTATGGGCTGCCTGGGGTACTTTGATTGAAAAACGATCTTATCTGAAGAATTACTTCAAAGATATTTGTCATCTTACTCAAACGATGGCTTGTGATTGGGTAAGCATTGGTCCCATCTCGCGGAAAGGACATCCTCACCATCCTTTGTATGTGCGATCTACCGAAAAGATACAGGCTTTTGATATGGAAGACTATTTGACCAAATTGAGTAAATACCAACGAAAGTAAAAGGACAGAAGGTTTGGAATAAAGCGTTGTTCAAGGTTACTTTAGAGTATGAGCAGTTTAAACCAAATATTGGCTCTGGTGCAAGAGCTTCAATTAGAACTAGAGTTATATAAGTATCATCAGACCGATGAAATAATACCATCCTCCAACATCCGACATCACGTATTGCACCCGGCTCAAAAACCAATGGAGTTGTATCAACATATATTGCAACAAAGGCATACCAAAACAATTCAAACCACATTTCCAGAAAGCTTTATCATTTATCAACCCCGAGAATACCTGGGAGGTGATTTTTTATGGGCAGTCAGGCAATCAAAAAAGGTGATGATAGTTACGGGAGATTGTATAGGACATGGTATTTTAGGCGCTACCGGGCAGTTTTTTATGCTTACAATGCTCAATGAATTGGTGATGGAGAATCCTGCTATAAATGCTGATGAACTAGTGATGAAAATAGATGAAATTGTACAAGAACACAATAAGGGAGAAGACACGGTTAACATGAGAGTCGAAATGATGGCTTGTTTTATTGAACCCGAAAAACGACATATGTGTCTTGCAGGACTATATCAGGAAGCATTATTGTTTCGCAATGGGGAAATAACTCGTTTTCAGGGGAGGGCAGGTAAGCTCAAGCCAGCAGAAATACCAGTGCATTTACAAGCACATTGTATGAAATATCACCCAGGAGATCGGTTATATTTTTTTACTGATGGTTATTACGATCAATTTGGCGGAGAAAAAGGGCTAAAGTTCTTAAGACGTCGATTTTTCGAGAAACTATCTTCTATCCAACCATTATCTATGGGTACTCAAAAAGAAGATCTAGAGCATACCATGCAGCAATGGATGCACCAGTATGAGGAGCAACAACAAACAGATGATATGTTAATTATTGGTTTAGAATTGTAATAAAACTATGCACTCCAAATCATTAAGAAGCCGCATAATTTTTAAACAAGCTTTTTACCTTCATTTGGAGTACTCCCAGTAAGGCTTCTTTGAAAATACCAGAAGACATTTTGGATTGGCCACGGGTACGATCGGTAAATATGATAGGCACTTCTTTAATTTTGAAACCGTATTTCCAGGTCAAAAACTTCATCTCAATCTGGAAAGCATATCCCACAAAACGAATGCTGTCTAAACCGATGGTTTCCAGTACCGAGCGATGATAACATTTAAAACCAGCAGTGGTATCGCGAATGGGTAAGCCAGTAATAAATCGCACATAATAACTGGCAAAGTAAGACATGAGTACTCGTGACATGGGCCAGTTTACCACGTTTACTCCTTGTATATAGCGAGAGCCAATAGATAATTGATATCCTTCTTCGATACAAGCTTTATAAAGATTCACTAAATCTTCAGGATTGTGAGAAAAGTCAGCGTCCATTTCACAGATATATTCATATCCTCGTTCGAGCGCCCATTTGAAGCCGTGAATGTAAGCGGTGCCAAGTCCTAGTTTGCCACTACGTTCCTGGATATTTAATCGTTCACCAAATTCTTTTTGTAAATCTTTGACAATATTACCTGTACCATCAGGAGAACCATCGTCTACGATGAGCAGGTCAAAGTCAACAGGTAACGAAATTACTTTTCTGATAATATCTTCTATGTTCTCACGCTCATTATAGGTCGGTATCACTACTATCGGGTTCCGCATCATACTACAATTCTTTGTCTCACGCTTCGTACTTTTCTTTACTATGAATGCTGCTAAATAATAGGTTATGTACAGATAGTCAAGGGTTTAACAGTATTTAACTTTCTGGGAAAATCACTTGCAGGCGAATTTTTATTTAGCAACGATCGACAAAAATAGTGAAATATTGGATTTGTAAAAGCACTCAAGATGAATGTTATTTTTGGAAGCTTGTAGAGAGCTGTTTTAGGAATGAATTCTATCTAGGTTTTTTTTAATGATTAGTTTTCTTTGAAGCTATCACCAATAAACACTTTTGGGGTACTGTCCTGAAGGCTGGCAAGGTAATTTTGAATAGCAAAGGTATTGGAATGAAACGCCAACTGATCCCAGGGAATAGCTTCAAAATCAAAGAGTTGAATGGCTACGGTTTCTTCGTTTAACTGATAATTGAGATCGTTTACTTTAGCCAAAAAATGCAACATGACTTGATTCTTCTTACGAGAAGTATACATCGAGTGCAAACGTACAAGTTCCATATCAAGCCCGGTTTCCTCTTTAGCTTCACGCAATGCCCCCTGAGTAACAGTTTCATTCATTTCCATAAAACCAGCGGGGAGATTCCAGTAGCCTTTGCGAGGTTGAATACCTCGTTGACAAAGCAATAGTTTGTTTTCATAGATGGGCAAACATCCTACTACAATCAAAGGATTCCGATAATGCGTAGTATTGCAAGCCTTGCAAATATATCGCACAAAGCGCTCTTGTTCCAGCATTAAATGGATGTTATCGGAGCCACACTTACTACAAAAATTCATAAGCTCAATTTAGTCAGTGAATTATTTTTATGCTTCGCCTTCGGCTGATTGTTGTATTGTTTCGCCTACGGCTAATTGTTCTATTGTTAGTTCCTTCGGCCGTACTCAGGACAGTGTGTTGCGCGATGCGCTTATCGCTGCTTTGCCTCATTTTTCACTGTTCACTTTTAGTTTTTCACTTAATACCGCTTCGCGTCATTTTTCACTTTTCATTTTTAGCTTTTCACTTTCAAAGCTTTGCTTTGAATTGTTTTTCACTTAATCAAAGCCATCGCTTGCGCCTAAAGTAATAAAACAGAATAGTAGCAGTACAAATCATCACGACCCAAATGATATAGTATCCATATTTGGTGTGTACCTCTGGCATAGAGTCAAAATTCATCCCGTATACCCCCACAATAAAAGTCAAAGGCATAAAAATCGTTGAGAAGATCGTGAGAACTTTCATAACATCGTTGGTTTTGTTGCTCAACATCGATAGGTAAGTGTCCAACAAGTTACTGTTCATATCTATAAAAGAATCGGTATTATCAATGACTTGAATACTATGATCGTATAGGTCCCGCAGGTAAAAATGCACCGATTTTAAAAACTTTCCAGCATCATCTTCTTCTCTCACCAGATTATTTACAATTTCTCGTACAGGGCGAATGCTTTTACGCACAAAAGTGAGCTGACGTTTGTACTTGTGTAGGGCTTTGGTAGGATCTCCTGCCGATTCATGGATGATTTTATCTTCTAGCTCTTCCAACTCTTCACCGATCCCTTCAATAACCACCATGTAATTGTCTACAATAGCATCCATCAACAGATAAAACAGGTAAGCAGAATTGGAGTTACGAGCCTTGCCGTTGGGTTTTTTACGGAGACGTTCCCGAATATTTTCAAAAGCATCTCCCTCTATGTCTTCTTGAAACGCCAATACATAGTTTTTACCCAAAATAAGGCTTACTTGCTCTGCTTCTACCTTTTTGGTTTCTTTGTGGTAGTTGAGCATCTTCATGACCACAAAAATATTGTCTTCATAAAACTCCACCTTGGGCCGTTGGTGAGTGTTTACGATATCTTCCAGAAGGAGTGGGTGTAGGTTAAAATACATCCCCAATGTTTTTACAATGCGAGTATCGTGAATTCCATCGATGTTGATCCAGGTTACACTCTCTTTTTCTTTATAGTCGTAGCAATTTCTAACATCCTCTATGATTTTTTCTTCCAACAAATCAGCTCCGTCATAATCAATGACCGTGATATCGACTTTAGATGATTTTTCTTCACCTACATAAGTCAGCGTACCAGGAGCCAACCCTGCTGTTGCTTTCTGTTTTTTCGATTTGCTGTGGGTTTTACTCATAATTCAAGCACAAGTTGTGTATTTCAAACGTCAACGTCCAACTTCAAATATAAAAAAATGGCTCTAAATTCAGTATTTGTGGGTGAGTTATTCACGCATGTTATTTCAATTCAATTTTGATCTGTAATAGGATGTAGATATTTTTATTCAATAGATTGCCTTTTCCCAGAAAAGAGCAGCAACAAGTCCTAAAGAAAAAATTGTTAGAATTTTAAAAAAGCCCTTACGTGAAACACATAAAACCAATCAAAGAAGTTAAACATAATGATATAGTATATCATCTTTTTCGTGAAGAGGAAGAAGGGTTGGTTTGTATAAAGGTAGATTTGGGACACCTGTCAGCTGCCACTCACCATCCAATGCTTACTCAAGTAGGACGAGGAGGTATTAAGCCAGATGGCACTTTTACGGGCATATTGACGATGAAAGACAAAGATGGGAAATATCTACACCCCAATACTCGAGGAAGTTTTGTGATGAAGCTACTCATTGATACTGAGCTGGAGACAGGCAAAACTTTTAAACAATCTAAATCGCTTTGGGTGCATGGGGCCGGAGTGTCAGATAATCTGGATAAGTTCAACGAAGGGCTTGCCAAAGGGTTGAATGAAAAAGAGGCAGCTTTGCAAACCTGGAGTGGACAATGGCTCAAGGCTCACCATGGGTTCAATGCGGTAAAAGACCTCCACGGGACGTTTCAAGAGGAAAAAAATGAAACTGGTAAATCTTATAAACATTATACCGAGGTCGTGATGTTTTTCTATAAAGATGACCAGTCCTGAGACCCTTGTAGTAGCCAAATATTATTTGGAATTATTTGTTATATTTGTAAATACTGAAATTGATAGAAAACTTTATTTTCTTTGACATAGATTTAGAATAATCTTGAAACTTAATTTGCGTTCGAGATTACTCTTTGACCAAAAGGATAGATATGGAAAAAACTCAAGATAAAACTGCCCAGGGAGAGGTGAAGACCAAACAAACCAAATTGGGCAAACCAAAGTGGCTTAAGCTGCAAATTCCAACTGGGAAAGAATACCAAAAAGTAGATAAAATTGTAGAAGATCATGACTTGCATACAATTTGTCGAAGTGGTAAATGCCCCAATATTGGAGAATGCTGGGGACGAGGAACGGCTACTTTGATGATTTTGGGGGATGTATGTACCAGAGCTTGTACTTTTTGCTCGGTAAAAACTGGTCGCCCTGATCAGGTAGATTGGAAAGAGCCTATGCGAGTGGCCAAATCGGTTCAATTGATGGGGCTTAAGCATGCTGTAATTACTTCGGTAGACCGTGACGATTTGCCCGATGGAGGTGCTTCAGTTTGGAAAGCAACTATTCAGGCGATTAAAAAGCTAAACCCTGAAACCACGATGGAGGTGTTGGTGCCCGATTTTAAAGGAAAGCACGACAGCATTCAAATGGTGGTAGATGCACAGCCTAATGTGATTTCTCATAACATAGAAACTGTACGTCGCCTTACTCGAGAGGTACGTCGTAACTCTAACTATGATCGTAGCCTGGCAGTATTGAAATATATAGCAGAAGCGGGCATTCGAGCCAAATCGGGCATTATGGTTGGTTTGGGAGAAACCGAAGAAGAAATATACGAAGCAATGGATGATTTGCGGGCCAGTGGAGTAGAGGTATTGACGATTGGACAATATCTACGACCTACCAAAGATCACCGCAAAGTATATGAATATATAAAACCCGAAGTATTTGAACGCTATAGAGTAGCAGGGTTAGAAAAAGGGTTTAAATACGTGGAGAGTGGCCCTATGGTTCGTAGCTCTTACCACGCTGAAAAACACGTGATTTAATAATCGTTATTTTATATAAAGTTTAAAATTGAAAAGCGAGGGGTGAACATCTCTCGCTTTTTTAGGCAATAAGGAAAAAATTGGAAAAGAAAATTTTAGAAAATAGTACCCACCCCGTGGTATATCAGGACCTGGGGCTAATAGATTATAAACAAGCCTGGGATTATCAAAAAGAGCGTTTTGAGCAATTGGTGGAATTTAAGAAACAGCAAAAACAACAGGCCGATTTGCATTCCCCCGAAAACTACCTGCTGTTTTGTGAGCATTCTCACGTGTACACCCTAGGCAAAAGTGGTAAATCAGCCAATGTGTTGCTATCGCAAGCCCAACTAGAAGCCAAAGGTGCGGAATTTTATCAAATAGATCGGGGAGGAGATATAACCTACCACGGACCAGGGCAATTGGTGGGGTATCCGATCTTAGATTTACACGCTTTTGGATTGGGCATTCGTCAGTATGTGCAGCTGATGGAAGAAGTCATTATTGCAAGCCTCAAGGCATATGGTATTGAAGCCGCGCGACTCGAAGGAGCTCCAGGCATTTGGATCGAACAAGAACGAAAAATCTGTGCTTTAGGAGTAAGAGCCAGCCGCGGAATTACTATGCATGGCTTTGCCTTAAATGCCAATACCAACCTCGACTATTTTGGGTATATTCACCCTTGTGGTTTTGAAGATAAAGGGGTAACTTCTATTGAAAAAGAGCTTAGGAAACCAGTTAATATGCAGGATTTGAAGGGGTTAGTAAAGCAAAATTTTGTGCAGATGTTTGGAATGGCCACATAAAAAACTATTTTCGTGCAAGACACCGAATGCAATGCAGGGATTAGCTTACCTTTTAAATTGAACAATTATGTTACCATTTCCCAACTTCGAACAAGTTATTGATACCAAAATTCTTTCCGCTGGATACCGCTATTATGCCTATCAACACATCATCGAAATTACACTAAAAGACATTGGTGAGTGGGTAGCAAAGGTGAAGGGCTCACAAATTTACGATGTAGAAATTAAGCTTGGGAACGGTTACGTAGAGTATTTCAAATGTGACTGCGCCGATGGTAGCCTGGGTGAAGTTTGTAAACACGTAGTGGCCGTATTGTACCATATTAGAGAAAGCCAGATGCAGACCCGAGAAGATTTTGCTGCCTTTAATACCGAAGTACAAACAATGCTTAAAGACATTCCCAAGGAAGATATGGAAGCCTTTATGGTATCTTTTGCCAGCCAAAACAAAAACTTCAGAGAGAAGTTGATGGCTGAGTTTGGAGAATAGAATCTTACATAGCTTTTTTAGTAAAAAAGTCATCCCGAGTCCTCATTCCTTGGTTCCCAAAAACACCAATGATTATAACAGACTGCCACATAAAAAACGTATGCGAAGTACTCAATACTTCCAAAAAATTAACGTTTTTTTCCTTGTATAAATGCACGTGACAGTCATTAGGGCTGTATTTCTACAGATTCCCAATGTTGTTATTAGTAGAATTCAGGATGACTTATATGCTTTTATTTTTTTAAAACACGGACAAATTCACTGCCCTGTTTTGTTCTAAATTCCAGTATATACACCCCCTCTCTAAGAGTTCTCAGATTGATTGATCGATGGGCCACGTCCTCTACTCCGAACTGCCTTACCAAACGACCCTTGAGATCCATCACATTTACTTGCATTACCTTCTCAGAACTTTTATAATGTACCACACCATTGGTTGGATTGGGGTAAACTGTGATGGCGGAAATTGGTAAAATGCTTGTAGACGTTTTGGTGTTTCGCGAAGCAGCACCTCCAGGATTAGCTTCTATAATTATCCCATTCAAGAAACCTTGCGTAGCAGTAGCCCCCAAACCTACGGTAATAACGATTTCTCCATCAGCGTTAGGCATAAGGCCCGCAAAAACCGCATAATTATCAATATTGTAAGATGAATTGATCGCAATATTAGTAGTACCATTGCTAAAGGTGGTTGTTTTATCTCCGCCACTGGCACGACTACTCAAAAAAGTAAAACGATATGTAGTACCAGGGTTTAGTCCGCTAAACTTTAGTCGTACAGCATCCCCAGCATTGAGCTGATAAACTCCCTCTCTAACTTCATTTGGAAACAGCCCTTCATTGATCGTAGTTTTTCCTTTGTTGTTTCTATTCGTCCAGGCATCCAGCAATTCCATATTGATAGAAGTAGTGGTGGCGTGATCGTTTACCAGGTTATTGAGTTGGTAGCCAGTATTGAAAGAGCCATCTGTTTCGTTCCAATCGGTACCCGCTGAAGCAATGCTCGGAAGAGTAAAGTTTACTTTTACCTTAGCACCACCAAAACTGCTGGATTCTATGATCAATCCATTCAAATAAGTAAAGGTAGCTGCTCCACCAGTTTTTATATTCAGCATGATTTCTCCGCTGGCATTGGGAGCAAGGTGAGGCAACACCGCATAATTGTTTACATTGTTAGAAGCATTGACTGAAGCCGTAGTGCCATTGTAACTAAATACCGTGGTTTTATCTCCATTGGTTATCCGACTGCTCAATATGGTAAATGTGTAAGTTTCTGCTGGATTCAATCCGCTAAACTTAATGTTATTTGCATTGCTACCATCTGTATTTTTGGTATAATAAACCCCTTCTCTTACTGCGTTTGGAAAAATTCCCTCATCAATGGTAGTTGTTCCGCCAGCTTTGCTGGTAGGCCAAATATCTAAGAATTCCATCGTGACACTGCTCACATTGCCTTGATTATCCAAAAGATTTTCTAAGGTATAACCTGCGTGGAGTGAACCATCGGTAGCATTCCAATCGCTACCTGCTGGAGTCAAAGATGGTAAAGTAAAGTTAATATTAAACACCCTGTCCAAGGGAGTAGGAGCTGGCTGCACCGTTACAGTTACATCATCAGTACTACTGGCACCACTACCATCTGTTACCATAAGGCGAAATACATAATTACCCATTACCAGTCCCGAAACAGTAGGGGTAACCAGCGAAGCATCATCAAAACTGGCAGTATTGGGCCCCGATACTTGTGACCAGGCATAGGCAACAATGCCAATATCGTCGTTACTGGCTGAGCCATCAAGCGCAATAGTATTCGTAGGCAAAGTAATAGATAGATCAACCCCTGCATTGGCTACTGGGGGCATATTGGGTAGTGGAAGTACTGTAATGGTAACATCATCGGCATTTGTAGCTCCATTACTGTCTGAAGCGGTAAGGCGAAATACATAAGTTCCTTCCAGCAAACCTGTAACAGTTGAATTGGCTAATGCAGGATTCGAGAAAGTAGCGGTTCCAGGCCCCGATATTTGTGTCCAGGCATAAGTGAGTGTAGCTGTTGCATCAGACGAAGTAGCAGTCCCATTGAGACTATAACTGCTGGTAGGCAATGTAATGGTATCATCTGAGCCAGCATTGGTTGTGACGGTAGAAGTAGTGCTCCCATTGCGGGTAAATGAGAAAAGCCATTCATAAACTTTTGGGTTGTTCATTAAGAGACGAGTGGCTGGGTTGTGACCCAAATCCCGATAAGAAGTAAGCATTGTAAATGATTTGCTGCTTGCATCGGCCCCATCAATGTTTATTACCTGTTCACCGAGCCAGCTGCCTCCAACAAAGCGATAATGTTTAAGCACTTCAGTTTGTTCATCACCAGGAGCTTGAATCACATTACTGCCACTACCTGTAATGGTAATGACTGACTTTCGGGCTTTAGGATAAGTATTGAAGGAGTCTTCACGATTGGTATGAAACCAAAAACCTATGTTTTGAAAATAATCATATTCGCCAGCTATGGCAAACTTAGGATTGGTTGGGCCAGAGATAAAATAAGCCGCAGGCAGGGTGTTTTCGGGGGTACTTCGATTGTTTTTTACATAATTGACCAACACATTAGCGCCTGCACTAAAGCCTGCAATGTATATTTTGTTAGCATCCACTGGATAATGAGCCACAAACGCGTTGATAATTGCATTTACCTCTGATACTTGCCATACAGGCAAATTGCTGGTTTTGGTGGTAAATTTTTGTGGTGAAATGACAATACAATTATCTAAGTGTAAATCATTACCTGGATTGTTATCAGTGTTGTCATTGATAAGGTCTGGAATCCCATTTTTGAGCACCTTATTCAGATTACCAGCTTGCGTAAAACTTCCACTTTTATTGCTGTAGACTTCACCCATAGGAACTCCATTACCTCCTTCTCCTTTGCCATGTAGCCAAATAAGTAGTCGGTATTTTTGGCCAGAGGTTTCATCATAGCCAAAAGGCAAATATTCATAATAGCCATAGCCTGTTGGATTGGCTGGATTTTGTAATGAAACAGGGGTATGTTGGCCAGGGCTTCCGAATGCCTTGGCTTGAGCAAAAAGTGTTTGATTTGTGAGTAATATCAAGCTGAAAATTCCCACAAAAGAGGTTAAAACTTGTTTTGTTTTCATTAGGAAAAATTTAAAAGATAAAAATCAGAATAAACAAACGTGGTTTTTGTAATTGTAAGATTACCAGATAGTTATACTTTGGCTTTTGCAAAAAATTAAATGGTTATAAAGGTGTTTTCTATACACTCCATAGGTTAGCTTTTTTTAGTGCACCCAAAAGTAGAATATTGAACTGTGCCAGACGTGGAAATAAATTTAAGTACACCTGTTTTGAGGTGTACTTTTTTTAATACACTAATTTAATGGCTTGATTATCAATGCATTGATTTGGGCTTATTAATTGCCCTAATGGTTAGGACATCGTTTACTTCTTGAAAGCGCGGCTGGGCTCCATCTGATAAATAGAACCTACTTTGCAATCAGAAACGCTAAAACCAGGCACTCGAGACTTCAAGGTCTGGAGAATTTGGGTGGTTTGTGGTTGTTTGGAATCACTTGCTGGATTGTTACAAAGTGTCAAGTCGGTAAGGTTGGGCATCTCTGCAATTGGTGCTAAATACTTTATTTGATTGTTGGCAATGTTTAGCCAGCGAAGTTGTCGCAAGTTGTTAATAGGTTTAAGGGATGCTATTTGATTATTGGCCACAAAGAGTTTTTTAAGCCTATACAAACCTTTGAGGGCTGAAATATCTCGAATCTGGTTGTCTCGCAAGTCTAGCCACTCCAGACTTTTCATGTTTTTTAAGAAATCGAGTTTGCGAAGGCGACTTTTACGCAACACCAATGCACCTACCTGAGGTAGTTTTTGCAATACCGAAAAGTCACTAATGAGATTATCCATTAGGTTGAGTTGTACTAGTTTAGGCAGGTACTGTAGAACCTTTATATCAGTAACTTTATTTTTTTCCAGAATTAAAATCTCAAGTTTGGTGAGTTTATTTAGCACCTCAATATTACTTACCTGATTATCAGGAATCCAAATGCCTATAAGCGAAGTGAGGTTACGCAACGGAGTCAGGTCTTGAAGGCGATTAAAAGCCATATTGAAATAGGTGAGTTTTTTCCAATGACTCACCGCTGAAATTTCGCTGATTTGATTAAAGTTAAAAGTGACCCCTTTCAGATTTTGCAAAGTTTTCAAAGCCCCAATGTCTTTGATTTTATTTCTATCGAGAGCCAATTGCCTCAACTGAGTGAGTTGGGCTAAAGGTTGGACATTTACTATGAGATTACCATTCAAACTCAAAGACTTCAGTTTGTGAAGATTGGCCAGTGGTTGCAGGTTAGTAAGTTTATTATTATCGAGGTACAATGCAGTCAGGTTTTTGGCATGCTCCAGGCCTGTTAGGTCAGTAATATTTCTGCCTATAGCCACAAAACGAGTGAAGCTTTCCAAGTCTTTGGTGGTAAGATCACCCGTGGGTTTGTCCATATTACCACGTATAGCCGCTTCCAGGTAATAATCTGGAATATTTACCTTTTGGCTTTGAGAAAAAGTGATGTTTGTAGTGAATAAGAGCACCAACATCCAAGAAGTTTTTAAGATTTTCATGCGTTATCTTTTCTCTCAAATGTCAGGTGTTTTTGCTTAAATATATGCCTACGGAGCGATTAGAGAAGTTTCATATCATAATTTGAAACTTATTTTGCAACCTGAATGCTCTTGAGATAAGCGTTGGGGGTTTGTTGGGTAAACTTCTTAAAGGCTCGATAAAAAGTAGCCTTAGAAGAAAAGCCAGCCTCTTGAGCAATGGCAAAAAGGGTAAGTTGTTTGGCCTGCTCAGTGGCTAATTTTCGTTTCACATCTTCCACTCGATATCGATTGATAAAATCATTGAAAGATGTTTGTAAATGGTTATTGAGCACGTGAGAAATTACTACAGGAGTAGTATTACAAATGTCGGCCAATTGGCCAAGCGAAAAATCGGAGGCTTTGTATAAATGACTCTCTTCCATGGCAGCTGTTATTAAGGGTAGGTATTGATCAACAAAATTAGAAGTAAGTGGTTTTTTGCTGGTTTTAAAAGAACTATAAGAGACATACCCTGCCAAAGAGATAAGATACAGAATGACGGCATTGTAGACTTTGACCATTATTGTAAAAGAAAACCCCAGCCATTCATCTAGCGGACTGCTGCGCCAATAACCATAAAGCTTTCCTAAAAGCACCGATGATAGCTCTAAAATAACCCCTAAAAATAATGAATATAAAAGATATTTCATCCATTGGGCAAACTTGTGCCGTTCTTTGGTAGGGTTTGCATTGAGTGTGTTTTTCAGGAGAAGATGCATTTGGTAGGCGTAAAAAATAACCAACACCAATAAAGCAACATAATGTAGGGTTTGCACCTGAAGATAACCCATTGTTTTAGCAATTACTCCCTTGTCAGCCACTCCATAAAATAGTGTAACCAACCATACAATGAATTCATAAATCCAAAACGAGGCAGGTATCCACAAATGTTTAAGCGAAGATGGATTGAGCTGAAAATCCTGAGTTAAAATAGCCTTGAAATACAGGTACAAAAGCGGAAACACAAAAATACCCAGGTACAGCGGGATAAATCGCAGGAAATGATAATGCAAAACTAACCGAGCATTCCCTATAAACGAAGGTACCAAGGATAGTCCAAGAACAATTAAGATGGCAAGTAACAATTGGTTTGGAACCTGGCGCCATTTACGGGTATAGAAAATCAACCCTATCATGATAAAGCACTGAAGGATTCCAAACAGCAATAATACATTGGCAATATTAAATACCATATTCTATAAAATTATAATGCTTGCCCTGCCGAGGCTTTTTTCAAGTTGAGTGAAATTGTATGAGGTAGAAACCAACCGCCTTTCGTGGTGGCTAATTTTGACAAGGCAAACAATTAACCTCATAATTTATCAAAAAATTAGAAAATTTGTGGAACTTTGCATCTCATACAACGACAAATCACACGAATAATATATGTACTACAATTCCATCATCGAAACCATTGGAGATACTCCTCTGGTCAAGCTCAACAAAGTGGCAGAAGGTATCAAAGGGACGGTGCTAGTCAAAGTAGAGTATTTCAACCCCGGAAACTCAGTAAAAGATCGTATGGCGATCAAAATGATTGAGGATGCCGAAAGAGCTGGAGTTCTTAAGCCAGGAGGAACCATTATAGAAGGTACTTCGGGTAATACAGGAATGGGACTGGCCTTAGCGGCTTGTGCCAAAGGTTACCGTTGTATTTTTACAATGGCTGATAAGCAGTCGCAAGAAAAAATTGATATTTTGAGAGCAGTAGGTGCAGAGGTACACGTATGTCCTACCAACGTGGCGCCTGAAGACCCTCGTTCTTATTATTCAGTAGCACGCAAGCTCAACGAAGAAATTCCTAACTCTTTTTACCCCAACCAATACGACAACATGTCGAATACTGCGGCTCACTACGAAACTACCGGGCCGGAGATTTGGAAACAAACTGAGCAAAAAATAACTCACTTTGCTGCTGGTGTAGGTACTGGTGGAACCATTTGTGGTACATCTAAATATCTAAAAGAGCAAAACCCTAACATTGTATCGGTAGGAATAGATACTTATGGATCGGTTTTCAAAAAATATAAGGAAACTGGTGTATTTGATGAAAACGAAGTATACCCTTACTTGACCGAAGGTATTGGAGAAGACATTTTACCTAAAAATGTAGACTTCGATATGATCGACACCTTTGTAAAAGTAACTGATAAGGATTCAGCCATTATGACCCGTCGTTTGGCACGGGAAGAAGGTTTGTTTATTGGATGGTCTTGCGGAGCTGCGGTATATGGTGCTTTGGAATATGCACGCGAAAACTTGAAAGAAGATGATTTGATGATCATTATCTTGCCTGACCACGGTACTCGTTATCTAAATAAAATATACAACGATGAGTGGATGCGTGCTCATGGTTTCTTGGAGCAACGTTCATTTGCTACGGCTCGCAACATCATCGATCGTAAAAATGGTAGTGACAAGCTCGTAACGATTGAAAAGGGTTGTAAAGTGGTAGATGCAATCAATAAAATTACCAAGGAAGGAATTTCTCAGATTCCAGTAACTGATGGTGATAATATCGTGGGTAGTTTGACTGATTCTAAGATTTTGACTCAATTGATTGATACTCCTGACATCAAAGAAAAGCCTATTGAGGAATTTATGGACAAGCCATTTACTTTTGTAGGAATGGACAACACCGTAGATGTGCTTTCTTCGTTGATCAACAAAGACAACCAAGCCCTAATGGTACGCGATGAGGAAAACCAAATCCATATCATTACTCAAGCCGACTTATTGATGGCCATGGCCAACTAGTCATTGACGTTGTCAAATATAATTATTAATAAAAACGCTGTGGTTGAAAAACTGTAGCGTTTTTTATGCTTAAGTTTTTGAATAGATAGCCAACCGATTGATGTTAATTGAACACCAGAAATTGCTTTGTCAATAGTCTACGGCATTCAGTCCATAGTCCGATGCTGTTTTTCTAGCTAACGAGTGTATCGAGTTTGTCGTCCCGACGAAGGAGGGATCAGCTCATTTAACCGCATGTACTGGGGTTCGAAGTGATCCCTCTTGACGCCTCATAAGCGACTGATAACCAGCAATCAATTTTGACTAAAATTACTGAGGAGTATTGTTTGTAGGAAATGGAAATGTTCTTTCTAGAGATGATCTATTGATGAGAGTAGGTCTGAAGCAAAAAAACTTGAGGGCGGAAACAAGTGTTTCCTACCCCCAAGATCCTTCAACCAGCTATGCATAAATATGAACTGATTTTTGGCCGTTAATTTGCGTTATTTTCGATAAATGCTCCAAATTAGCCGATAAACTTGCTTAAAAGTACTGTATAGGTAGTTTAAAGTGTTAATCCTCCATAAACTCTCCTCTTTTTTTAACGACCTCTTCCCCCCATTTTGCAATTGATATCAAAGTAGGTGTTACACTTTCTCCAAATTCAGTAAGCGAATATTCCACTTTGAGTGGTGGCTTTTTGGTATACACTTTTCGCGATATAAGCCCGTCTTTTTCTAATTGTTTAAGTTGTAAACTTAGTGTGCGCTCAGTGATGGTAGAGATTAGTTTCCGAAGTTCACTGTAGCGTTTTTTTCCATCTGTTAAATACACCAAAATCACACTTTTCCATTTGCCGCCAATCAAGTCCATGGCGACACTGGTAGAGCATGAATAAATTTTGTCGTTGTATTTGATAACCGTTTTTTGGGGAGAAGTTTCCATTGATAGGCAAGATTTGTATTTCAACTCTATAAAGAGAAGCAACTATATTTTTTATAGTCAAAATGAATATTTGTAAATATATCAATTACAGATAGTTAAGTCAATTTTGAATCCTTCTTTTTATACTATCCTTTTTGACCGTTATTGTGAAAACAACTCTTGATTCATAGCTTTGGCCCCATAAAAATTATGGTAAAACCCTGCATCAACAATTGATATGAATTTGACTGAAGTAGTAAAATGGCGCTATTCAACCAAGGCCTTTGATCCAAATAAGAAGATTTCACCAGAAGACTTTGAGCAGGTAAAAGCATTGCTTCGCTGGAGCCCATCATCTGTTAATCTGCAACCCTGGCATTTTATTATAGCCGACTCTCAGGCAGGCAAAGAACGAATTGCTAAAGGAACTCAAGGCTTTTATCATTTCAATACCGATAAAGTAATGCAAGCTTCTCACAGTATTATAATTTGCTGCAAAACTGATTTGCTTCAGGATTATATGTTGCATCTGTTGGATCAGGAAGACAAAGATGGTCGTTTTGCTGAACAAAAATTTAAAGAGATGATGCATCAAGGCCGAAACGTGTTTGCTGATATACATAGGTTTGATCTTAAAGATTTACCACATTGGATGGAAAAACAGGTTTACCTTAATTTTGGTAGTTTGTTGTTGGGAGCAGCTGCTTTGGGTATAGATGCCTGCCCGATGGAAGGGATAGACACCAAGGCATTGGATGAAGAGTTTGAGTTACGTCAAAAAGGGTTTACAACTTTAGCGGTGGTTTCACTGGGCTATCGCGCGAAAGATGATTTTAACGCTACGTTGCCGAAATCAAGATTGCCCGAAGACGAAATATTTACTTTGTTGGACTGATTCATTCATAGGTAACTGAACAAAGTGTAGAGTTTCTATCAAGACCTGGAAAAGGATTCTCTACACCTTGCTTTCCAGTAACAAACGGCCACCTTTAGTTTTTTAGGATTGTTTGTATTTAAACGAAGCGCCACTACTAACTCAGGTAATGGATATCTGAATTACAAACTTGGAATAGCAAGAGTGGTAATGAAGGTTACTTACACGTTTAATTTCCCTCCTGTCTACGCTTTGTCTACGCCCATAATTTGGTGCCTTTCTCAAGGGTTCGTAATTTGTCTACGACACCATTTACGAATGACATTAATACTACTATGCAAGATCGTATTCAACCCCAGCAATCGGCTGCTGAAACCGCAGTAGCCCATCGGGAACCCGTATCCGATAAAAACCCTGTACAATCCAAAGCAGGCAAAAAACCGCCCATTCAGGCCAAGCAGCGCCCAATTCAGCGTCTGGCAAAATCCAAACCTATACCTGGTAAACATTCCCCAATCCAGCGTAAATCCAAGGCTGGCCAAATTGCCCAACAAATGGGTGAACAGCACGGGGTAGATACTTCGGGTCTAGAGTTTCGTCATAATTCTGCGTTTCCAGCATCGGTAGGAGCCGAAGCCACCATTCAAGGCAACAAGATAGATTTTGCCCCTGGCAAAGATTCGGTACAAAACATCAAACATGAAGTAGGCCACGCCATAGATAACGCCAAAAATGGTACCCCAAAAGGCGATAAGGTGGTAAATGGCCAAATGGTAGATACCACCCGTGAAGCTGCGGCCGATAAAATGATGAATGCTCCGTTGCAACGGAAAGAAGGGGAGAGCCTAACAAACCAAATAACACCAGCAGGCGAATCATCAGTTGTACAAAGAACACTTACGTATTATGATAAAGATGGGGAGGAGAAATTGTTTGAGACATTCGCAGAAGTGTTTGAACAACTTGAGCAACTTGCCAAAAGGGAAGTAGATCGAGTACAATTAAAGAAATTCATAGATAAAAGATTAGCAGAAGATGGCATTCAATTTAACTTTAGATTTGCCGATGAGATTGTAAACGACCCTCCCAGTGGTCAAGAGTACCTTTTTGGCCACGAAGGGCGAGAGTTCTTGATAAGTTTTATTGATGTTTATAAGGAGGGAGTAAAACATTGGGTAAATGATGAAAGTATTTTAACAGACGACGCTTACAATGCATTAAAGAGTACCTATGAAGAAACAGAAGCAGATGACGGACAAGAAGTGGAAGATGACTATAAATCAGGGTTAGCCTGTACACTTTTTGCGTTATTGGCAGTGAAGGGAACAATATGGGGAGCCAGTACACCTCAAGAACTTCACGAAATACTTCGTGCAATGCCAAAACTTAGAGTGTATGATGAAGATGAAATAGTAGGGTTTCTTAGAATGAAGGCTTCTCTCAATTATACCAATCGAAATAGTATCAAGGTGGCAGACTTTGTGGCAAGCCTTGGAGAAGAAGATCAAACAAGAAAATTTATTGTTGATTTAGATGGTGAGCCTCACACGTTTGCATTAAAACATAAGGATGGAGAGTGGAAAAGGTTTGATAACGGGTCTGAAACGGGCTATATAGATGGAGCCACTATAGGAAAATACAACTCAAGCAAAATATCGGTCACTTGGGAATAATTTGGTGAGAGATAAGGTATTTAAACTAGAACTCTCGTCGTCTTTCTGAGTCGTAATTAACTTCATTGAGTTCAGCATAGCATAGCTATAGCTTCGGTTTTTGTTATACCAAATCTTACCAATGAAGATGACAACTCAAGTAGGTGTATTGTCACCCAGAGTTCCGCGAAGGGTCTGAGTGGAAGATTCATTTTTACTCAGATGCTTCGTGGTGCTCTGCATGACAGGTAAGATTCCTGCAACTCAATCTAATGTTGTTATCATTAATCATTTTACCCATTGTTGATGTTTACGCGTAGCACCGCCAACAATTCAGGCGACCAATATTTGAATTATATCAAATCATATAAGTTCCAGATTGCAAATCCGGAACAGTAGGTAGACATCTAAATTAACCGATTATCATTCACCATTATTTCTTCACTACCTTCAAATATTTCAAAATTGCATCTCGTACATATTGTGGATGACTCCAGGGGACAAAGTGGTTCATTTTTTTGTCAATAACATAAGTAACAGGAGCGTTTTTAATCATTTTTCGGGCAAAGGCTGTATTGGCAAAAGGAACCACAATATCCTTCTTGCCATGGACATAGGTAATGGGCAGGCGTAACTTAGCCCAACCATCATACATGTTTTCCAGCTCCATGACATGACTCAGTTTTTCGTCATTGGCCACCTTAAAGGCTCTAGGGATAAATAATCGAAACAGAAACCAATCGGTAGGATAGGAGATAAAAAATATTTTCTCATTGGCAGGGTCTATAGCAGGGGCTAGTAGCACCAAAGCACCCACTTGTTTAGGAAAATCCATCGCCATTTGAGCAATCACCGGCCCTCCATACGAATGCCCTACTAAAATGGCTGGATACCCAGATTTATTCTTTTCCAGAATAGGCTGAATCAATTCAGCTTGTTTTTTAATGGAGGGAACCGATTTTCCATAGTTAGAATAACCATAACCAGGACGATCTACCGATACCAAGTGTGCTTTGCCTACCAGGGAACTGTCTACCAAATAAGATTGAAAGGCATCTAGCCCGCCAGGTGCTCCATGAACAAATAACACCAAAGGCAAGGTATCAGCGCCAGTCTCAATATAGCGAATGGTTCGTTTGCCTACTTTATAACGTTTGATGTTTACCTGAGCTGATTTTTTGGCGTAATATTCTTGGATTTTAGCATCGCTTACCCGCATTTGTACGCAACTGGTTTGTGTTTGAACCAAGCCAAGCAATACCAACCAAATTAGCCAATATTTAAATTGTTGTCCCTGCAATATTTTCAAGTCTTTTTATTTTGAGGTTTGTGCATTGATTTGATCCAGGTATTTGAGTACTGCCTTGCGAATGTACTGGGGGTGGCTCCAGGGTACAAAGTGATTCATGGTATCGTCAATTACCAGATCTGGTTTTACACCTGTCATCATCTTTTTAGCGTAAGCTGTATTGGCAAAAGGTACAATCATATCCTTTTTTCCGTGGATGTAAGTAATGGGCAAAGTCAAATCTTTCCAGCCAGGTTTTATCTTGGCAAGTTCTGCTTTATGACTCAGTTTTTCATCGTTGGCTACCCGCATAGCAGTAGGCACCAACCAGCGAATGGCCAACCAATTGGCAGGATAAGAAACCCAAAATATTTTTTCGTTGTCAGGGTCAATAGCAGGAGCCGCCAGCACCAACGAATGCACCAATTTTGGATAATCCATGGCAATCTTGCTTACTACTGGGCCTCCGTAAGAATGCCCTACCAGGATGGCTGGATAGCCAGACTTGTTTTTTTCTAAAATAGGCTTAATCAATGCGGCTTGTTGAGCAATAGACTTTTCGGTATTGCCATAGCCAGAATAACCATACCCAGGACGATCTACAGATACCAGATGAGCTTTACCCACCAACGCGTTGTCTATCAAAAATTCTTTAAAGGCATCTAACCCTCCTGGTGCTCCGTGAACAAAAAGCACCATAGGCAGTGTGTCTGCGCCAGTTTCTATGTAACGCACTTCTCGTGCTCCTACTTTATAGCGTTGTATTTTTACTTCAGTATTGTTTACCGCAAAATACTCTTTGACTTTGCGGTCGCTCATTCGAAAACTCATAAATGAAATGGCAACTCGGATAATAATTAGGATGATTACAAAGGTAATGAGCAAGCGTTTTGCCCAGGTTTTTAGCCGCTGCTTTGGGGTCTTTTTCGTACGCTGTTTTTTGTTTTTTTCGGAGGCCACAAGTTGGGGTTTTTGAAAGTTTTGTAATGAATTATTCTGGGAATTAAGCATTAGAATTCTTGATATTTGTTTACCCAATGCTTTGCTAAAAGTAGTGTTTTTCGAGCAAAAGGTAAAATGCTTGATTAGATTAACAAACGAAGCGAAAGAGAGGTTCAACTAAGCTAGTGAGTGGATAAATATTGATGTTGTATTTGCAACAATGTTGTAAATGCAATAAATTCCTTTACCTTTGTTTCCTTAAACAAATACAAATGGAAGCAAAAAACATAAAAAGGCGACGTTTTATTGGATTAGGAAGCCTTACATTATCTACATTCGCTTTTCCATTCCCAATAGTGGATTTTTTAACAACAAAAGCCACCTTGGCTTCAGATTCTAAAAAGAAAAATAACATGAATAATCAGCAAAAATTTGACGCAATTATTATTGGTGGAAGTTACGCAGGACTCTCAGCAGCTATGGCGCTGGGGCGTTCTATGAGAAATACATTGGTGATTGATAATGGTAAGCCCTGCAATCGTCAGACACCTCATTCGCATAATTTTTTGACACAAGATGGACAAACCCCTAAAGAAATAGCCACTTTAGGCAAGGTCCAAGTTGAGCAATACCCTACCGTAAGCTTTCATGAAGGACTGGCAATGAAAGGAGCAAAAACTCAGGAAGGGTTTGAAATTACTACCCAATCGGGCAAAGTTTTTACAGGCAAAAAGCTAGTGTTTGCCACAGGTATAGCCGATCAAATGCCTGACATTGAAGGCTTTGCCGAATGCTGGGGTATTTCGGTGATTCACTGCCCATATTGCCATGGTTATGAATATCGCAAGCAAAAAACAGCCTTGATGGCGAATGGTGAACGGGCTTTTCATATGATTCCTTTGATCTACAATCTCTCCAATGAACTGACAGTGCTTACCCAAGGCAAAGCTGATTTTTCGGAAGAACAACGTGAAAAACTGAAGGCGCGTAATGTTGAAATAATAGAAAAAGAAATTACCATTGTGGAGCACCAAAAAGGACATATTGGTGGAGTGATTTTTAAAGATGGTACAAAACTAAAACTGGATGCTATGTATGCAGCCATTCCTTTTACCCAACACACCGATATTCCACAAAACCTGGGCTGTGAAATGACCGAATTTGGCTATATCGAAGTAGATAGTTTTCAGAAAACAAATATACCTGGAGTCTATGCTTGTGGCGACAATGCCACAATGATGCGATCGGTGGCCAATGCGGTGTATCAAGGGTCGGTAGCAGGAGCCGCGCTCAATGGAGAGTTAGCCCACGAAACTTTTTGAATTTTAAGCTAATCAAATTTTAGAAATACTCATCAAATTCCGATACCAGTACTTAGTCATGTGTTGAATTGGGGATAAGGTTTAGTCGTATAGCAAAGTAATTCAAGGTGCTAAAAATGAGCATAGTCGTAGCTACGTGAATTTTTAGCAACGAAGAAATATAAAGTTATGCGGCAAAGGTATCCCTAAATTTAGCCTTGACTAAGTACTAGCTACTGTTTTACTTCACTTTGATATACTAACTTCTTTATTTCAAAAAAAATACTCAGGCAACCGAAACAATTATTGAGCTGTCCTGTAGTAAATAGTAAAGAAATGCTAATTCCAGAATTTTGAGGAATACAATCAAAAAATTAGGCATTTTTTTTCCTAAGTCGTTAATTATTAGCCTGTAAACCCGAGGTATTACCCAAAAATTTTTATATTTACCCTTTGAAGATGATAATAACGACACCATAGAACATCCAGTTGTCAAAGTGATAAGTAAAATAGTGTAGCACATGGACCCAAAAAAACATCATCCACCTTATATCATATCAGGCATAACATTGCTGTGGTTATGTTTATTGTGTGTGGACGGACTGGCCCAAGGAGGGATTGACCGAGAGATAGAAGTAGTAAAGAAAAAGAAAATCGTACTACCCAAAGCAGTAAAGCATTACCAAAAGATAAAGCTACTGACGCCCGCCCGTACTGATACAGGTCAAGTGTATCTTAATTTTCATGATTTTTTGAACCCCTCTTTTACTGCTAAACGTTTTTTGCCAGAAATAAAACCTGCAACATTTGCCATTGAGCGCACCCGAGGACGAAACTTTAGTACCCGTAAACTGGAAGGGTACATGAAAGCAGGAGGAGGAAACTTTGCTACAACTTATGCCCAAGGCGCTGTAAATTATCGCCCTAACTCATCGGCTATCTACGGTCTGTCACTCAAACATCACCAATCGCGTAATGGTGCTTTCAGAGGAAAGTTATCTGCTACTGCTGAAAACGAAGTGCAGGCACGCGCTCAGTTTTATACCAATAACTTTGTGATGGGGCTTAAGGCCAACTATGAGCTAAGCCAGTATAATTTCTACGGTTATGACGAAGGCCAATTGGTATTGAAAGATACCGTTGGGCAAACTTTCCAACGTTTTGGACTTTCTTTCCACCAGGCAAGCATCGATGTTAAAAGTCGTCTTCAGTTTGATTGGGGAGTGGGGGTGAAATATTTAAAAGATGCTTTTTCGGCCAATGAGACTCAAGGCGATATTTTTGGCCGGGTAGGTTATCGTTTAGATGCACAAAGTACCATTCACGCTTATACATTATTGAACTTTGCGCAAAGAACTGATGCTGCTCAGGTTTCTCGTTTCTTGTTCCAGTTCAATCCTTATTATGCCTATAACCAAGGCAACTGGCATTTGGAAGGAGGCCTAAATTTGGCGTTTGAAAACGATACTTTAGGTATAGGCTCTGATTTTCACTTGTATCCTCATGTGGTGGCAGAATATTCAGTGTTGCCCAATTTATTGTTGAGTGCTAGCGTAAAAGGAAATATTCAGCGTACCTCGCTCAATGATTTTACCCGACAAAATCCATTTTTGAGAGCCAATGTAGATTTGGCGCATACCAATCAGGCCCTTGAAGTGTTAGTAGGAGCCAATGGAAATCTGAAGCAGAGTATTTTTTACAAATTGCAAGTAGGGTACGAACAATTGCAAAATTTATATTTCTTTGTCAATAGTGCGAGTGATAGTGCCCGTTTTGAGATTTTTTACCAACCCGAAGCTATCAATCGCTTGAAGATAGACGCCCAAATAGGCTATGAACCAAACAGTTACTACAATATTTACCTGAACGGTACCTTCTTCAATTATCAGTTACCAGGTACTCAAGAAGAAGCCTGGCATCGTCCCTTATACCAAGCCAACCTTTCTGGAGCCTGGTCGCCTAACCCTAAATGGCGCCTGAATTTAAACTTCTATGGAATGGGAGGAATCAAGGCTAAAAACTTCATTACCAACGAGGTTCGCTCTCTGGATTTCATTTCTGATTTGAATTTTAAAGTAGATTACCTATTTTGGGAAAAAGGTGAACAAGGCACACCAAATTTATCTGCTTTTGTAACCTTGAATAACATTTTTGCGAAAAATTATCAAAGATATTTATATTATCCCCGACAGGGTTTCAACTTTTTAATTGGAATAATGTATGGATTCTGAGAAATACCCAATACATAAATACATCTATGAGTGGTTGCTTGATCATGAAAGTATTATTGTACCAGAGCTAGGTCAGTTTGTGGCAGAGTTTAAAGGAGCAAGCATTCACCCCTCTATCCATAGCATCTCACCTCCTAACAAAACCATTATTTTCAATAGTGAACCCAAAAACGATGATGGTGAATTGGCTGGATTTATTGCGCAGAAAGAAGGGCTGTCTCTGTTTGATGCGGATGAAGTCATCAGAAAATTTGTTTCAGAACTAAAGATTGGATTAGCTTCTGATCAAAAATATGAACTACCAGCTTTTGGGGTATTTACCAAAAACCCAGAAGGAACCATTGAGTTTCAAGCTGACGAAGCTATTAACTTTGCAGGGGATAGTTTTGGATTCCCCAAGTTGTTTTACAAGCCAGTGGAGAAAAAAGAAGATGCAAGTTTTTTTGATAGAGACTTTGATACCACTGAAGAAAAGCCTTTTGAGCAAAAACCTCTGGTAGACTCTAGTATTGAGGAGAAAAGCAGCATGACTACTACAGCTGGTTTTGGAACTCCTGCCAACGATGATCACGTAAAAACACCCTTTGATGATGATGACGATGATGATCTGGATGATGACTTTGATGATGAACGTCGCAGACCTGCCTGGTTGATGCCTGTAATAGGGGTAGTAGCTGCTGGCTTGGTAATTACTGCTGGGGTTTTTATTGTACCTAATTTATTGGGGGGCAGCAAATCTACAAAGGAAACAACAAAAGATTCTACAGAAAAGGTTGCGCAAAATAATACCGATACCAATACTACTACTTCTACTGAGGTAAAAATAGATGATACTACTGGTACAGGTACAAGTGGCACCTCTACTACTGAAAATACCAATACCACTACCAAGGATAATGGAGGAAGCACTACTACTGGTAGCAACGATAACGGAGGAAACTCTACTACTGCCAATACTACCAACACAACTTCCTCAAATAATACGGCTAGTACCAACACCTCTGGAACAACTACCAGGCCTACATACACACCACCAGCCAATACAGGAGGGACTAATAATAGTTTGTTTAAAACTTTACCTTATCGTCCACAAACCCCTGCGAGTGCGGCTATTATTAATGCTCCTACGTCGCGATTCTATATCATTGTGGCTAGCTTTAGTGCAAGGGTGAATGCATACTCATTATATAATAATCTCAAAACCCAAGGATATGATGCGAAGATTATACCTCCAGTAGAGGGTTCGAGCATGCATCGAGTGGCTTCGGGAAGTTATGCTTCTGAGGATGAAGCCAATCGTAACCTGAGAAGATTGACTGGAAGGTTGGGTAGTGAAATCTGGGTGAAAAAATATTAATTTTATAAAATGAAATATTGTACTTTTTGAGTATAAATGAAAGCGTGTAGTTATTGCACGCTTTTTTTGTGATTGAATTTTTGCTCTTAAAGGCTGGTTTTTGCTTTATATTTCAATTTATTCTCAGATAAATTCATTTATTGTAAAATTGTACTTTTTGTAAATAAGTATGCTTGCATACTAATTTGCTTGTTATGTCGAATCTACTACTTTTGTGACGTACTCATTTCCCAACAAGAAAAATAAATAATTATGCAAGAATTATTCATGAAGCTTATCTACTCTGGAGTAGGTATGGCGGCCCTTACGGCGGAGACATTCAAGCAAACTATTGATAAATTAGTAGACGATCGTAAGCTTTCTGCTGAAGAAGGTAAAAAAATTGTAGACGAGTTTTTCAAAAACTTTGAAAAGGCAGAAACTACCCGCAGCGAGTTTGAATCGCAAATCGGAAAAGTATTAGAGCGCTTTGCCAAGAACTTTGGATTTGTACCTGCTGGCGAGGTTGAATCTTTGAACAAGCGCATTGATGAGTTGGAGGCAAAACTAGCCGATCAGAAGAAACCAACCACTCGTAGAGCCGCAAAAAAAGCCTAAAATTGATTTGAAATCAACAATAGATATAAAAACCACGATACATTCATTTCGTGGTTTTTTTGCTTCAGTACATATATAATGTGCTGAATAGATTATTTGCAGAGAACTTTTGTAAATGCGTTGATTCTTGGTATAATTGATTTCCAAAAGAATTGAACAGAGCCTATTTATGCGTTTTGCGAAAACCAAAAAAATCGTAAGAGTTGGTAAAATTGTCCAAACTCTCATAAAGTATGGATTTACTGATGTGGTAGATAATACTGCTCTGGGGAGGTTGGTTACTTCCCGCAAAGCACCCCCCGAAGGCTCTATGGCTTCTTATACCAAATGGGAGCGCATGCGCATGGTGGTAGAGGATTTAGGCCCTACCTTTATTAAACTGGCTCAGTTGCTAAGCAATCGCCCTGATTTGCTACCCTCTGAATTGATCGACGAGTTTGAAAAACTTCAGGATAAAGTACCTCCCTTTGATGTAGAACTAGCCAAACAAATTATAGAAGAAGAACTGGGTAAACCTATTGATGAAGTTTTTGCAGTTTTTGATACCCAACCATTAGGCTCGGCTTCTATTGGGCAGGTACACCGAGCGCGCCTCAAAACTGGCGAAGATGTAGTGGTAAAGGTACAACGCCCCAATATTAGTAATCGGGTGCATACCGACCTGGCTCTTTTGCGTGATTTTGTAAAGCTTACCGAAAACTACTTCAAACGTCAGGGAATTCTTAACCCACTGGAAGTAGTAGATACTTTTCGTGAGGCGATGGAAAGCGAACTCAACTACATCAACGAGTTGCAAAACCTGGAGCAGTTTCGAAAACTGTACCGCAGCTATCGCAATTTCTACATTCCCAAACCTTATCGTCAGTTTTCTACCAGCAAGGTATTGGTCATTGAATTTATCAGTGGTTGTAAGATTACTGATGTTCCTCAATTAGAGGCTTGGGGACTAGCCCCCGAAAAAGTAGCTGAAAATGGTACAGATGTTTATTTGACGCAAATTTTTAAAACGGGTACTTTCCACGCGGATCCACACCCAGGAAATATTTTGATCCGTCCCAATGGGGTGGTAGTGTTGATTGACTTTGGAATGGTAGGGAAGCTCACTCAAGAACATAAAGTGGCTTTTGCTGGCATGTTGATCGGATTGGCACAGCAAAATGCCCGCAATATGGCTACCAATATTCAAAAACTGGCAGTAGGTAGCGAGATAGAAGACATCCTAACCTTTGAACAGGACATTCAGGACTTGATTGACTATTATTTCGAATTACCTGATGAGGACTCTACGTTTGCCGCATTTTCAGCACGCTTTCAGCGAATTATTTACCAATACAAGCTCAAAGTACCTGGTTCGGTATTTTTGATTTTGCGTGCTTTGGCTATTTTAGAAGGTATAGGAGGGGTATTGCATCCCAATTTCCAAACGCTGGAGTTTATCAAGCCTTATGGAACCCAGCTATTGGCAGAGCAGTTTTCTTTCAAAAATATTCGTAATACCACTCAAACTGGTATCTCGCAAATGCTTTCGCTTTTGTATATTTTACCCAATGAGGCTCGATTTATTCTTAAGCAGTTGCGGGCTGGTAAAATTTATATTAAGTATGAATTACAGAACCCTGAGTTGTTTCTTTCCAGGGCTGATTCTATTACCAATCGCCTCATTCTCACCCTTATTATTTGTGCTTTATTGATTTCTTCCTCTATTATGATGACGGTGACTTTTAGCCCCAAAATGCCAACACCCTATGGAATGCCATTGGTTAGCCTGATTGGGTTTGGTTTGGCTACTATGCTTAGTTTTGCGTTATGGCTTATGATGCGTAAACGGAAAAAAAGAGATGATGATTATTAGTTGAAAATAAGTGAGTAGTGATATGGTCCTGGAACGAATTGTTCAACCATATCACCATTGAACAACGAGAATTATTTATAAATAGAAGTCATTGTCTCTATACTATTGATAGCATAATTCAGTTTAGTGGCGTTTTCTCGTTTTTTACCCCTTAAGGCTATTTCAAAAATTAGAATGTATTGAATTTCTCCTTTTTTATTTTTGAAAGCATAGGTATTGGCTAAAAAAGTATAAGAAGATGCGCTTAATTTACCTCTTACACGCCCAGTATAGCTCCCTTTAAGTACCTCTGTACCATCAATTTTGATATTCTCAAACTGCATACCTTCTTTCACTGCCTGTACCTGATCTTTGCCTTTAAATTCGATACGCTTCTTGGTGATATCGATGAGGTTACGGTAGATGCCTAGTTTCACTTTTTGGGAATTTAATTCGGCATTGGCCTGATCCGATTTGCGAGTGGCTACAATTACTCCATAGCCCATACATTCGAGGCATTTTTTGCAACGTTTAGATTTTTTCCAACTTTTGTCAAAAAAGATTTTATAACCATCTTTTTTATATGCTTTTCGGGTTTGAGCTTGGGAAAATTGGGTAAATGCAACCAGGGTGAAGAATAAAAGAATAGTTTTCTTGAGTAAGTTCATACATCATTAATTTAGTTGAATATGAACTCGTCTCGACTTTTTGAATGTTGATGAAAACATGTCCTGTAAGGATCTTGCTTTTGCTCAGTGGTAAAGAGATTTTTTTGAAGCATAGCAGCGCTACGGTGATAACCGAGTCTGCAGCTTTGCTGCGACGAGCTCTGCTTTAGCTAAAAAATCTCGAAATCAATGGGTAAAATGAGTGATTTGTAATGCATTATTAAAAGTCGAGATGAGTTCTATGTTTAAACCCTAATTTAGCGATAATTAGGGCGTTTTTATTCGCCTATTTCATAAAAGGCTGTATTGATGCTATGAACAGTAAGTTTGGATTTATAAGGTTTGGGAGCTAACATGTGATTTGGACTTGATATGAACCATATGGCTATCAATCACAGTTAGCCTTTTACTCTCTAGGAGCCCATCCAGGAGGTTTAATCAAGAGTTTAAACTTGTTCTTTACACCTTTGGTGTGTTTGATTTGGCGGTACAAACGCGTAAATCCGTGGAAGAACACCACCAGTGGATTCACACTCTCGATAGGTTCAGTGACTCCATATACTACTTTTTCTTCTTCAGCGGCAAAGGTGCCCAACATACGGTCCCAAATGATGAATATGCCCGCATAGTTTTTATCTAAGTACTGTTCGTTGGAACCGTGGTGTACTCTGTGGTGAGAGGGAGTATTGAAGATATACTCTATTGGTTTGGGCAATTTGCCAATTGCTTCAGTATGCAGAATGGCTTGAAAAGTTTGCCCAAATACCTCTACCGCCAGCAATAGCCAGGGGTTGAACCCTAACATCACAATAGGTAACGAAAAAAATATAGGAAACACAGCGTCCAGAGGCCCAAACCGATAAGCCACTGACATATTGAAATGGGGAGAGCTATGGTGAACAGTATGAGTCGCCCAACCAATGCCAATGCGATGCATTACCCGATGGTCCCAATAGTAGGCCAGGTCTGCTAGTAACACACAACTGATGATAGTGGCCATATTGATAGGCAAATGCCCAATACTCATATGGTGATATACCCAAAAGTAGAGTTTAAAAAGTAGCAAGGCACCCAATATATACTCAATGGCTATAAAGGCAAACACGGTAATCACATTGGCAATAGAATCTCCTACAATGTTCCAATTGAGGCGCTTGAGTATTGCATAGCGGATGATTTCAAAGATAAAAAAAGGAATAATAAGGTAAGTGACACTGTAATTGTTCAAGAAGTCGAACCAACCTGTTACTTCCTGAAGGTCAAATGTGTGAGTGAAAAATTCCATAGGGTTTATTGATTAATTCGTTTCCAGGTTTCTTTTAAAGGATAGCCTTCATAGGCATAATTTAGTTCAAGTGTTTGTGCATTTTTGAGCGTCAAAGTACACTTTACTTGATACTGCTTACCTTCATATTTCATGTGGTAAATTCCTTTACCTTGTTTACCAGAGAAGGTTTGAATGTTAAGCGCCAGTAAATTTTCAGGGTAGCGATTGCCTTGCTGATCTATGTAGGCAATCAAGTGTCCTTTAAAGCCATTGGTTGCTTTTTTTATTTCATAAACTGCTTTCATTTTCATAGAGGGATAATTTGCCTGCCACTTGCCCAAAAGCGTATTTTGATGATCAGGTTTGGGTTTGATGAGCGATGAATCATTGCGCGTGGTCTCCTTTTCTGATAATGACTGATTGGGTGAGCTGACAGAAACTGTTTCTGGTTTGGTATTTTTCATATGTTTTTGTTGCTTCACTTCAGACTTACTATAAGCGGCAAAAGCATAAGGAATGGCAGTAATCACAATAACTACTGACAGAGTTTTGATGAATAATTCAATGTTTTTCATAGAAGTTTTTTTGCAAAACTATATCCTTTGATTGTGCTATATTTTGATCTAAATCAAAATCACTACTAATGATTAATATTATAATATGAGCTATTGATATGGAGAAATTGATTCAATCTATTACTACCAGGACTAAACTTTCACCAAATACCATAAAGCATATGCAGGACTATTTTATAAAAGAAGAGGTTCCTAAGAATACTTTGGTATTGAGTGATGGGCAGACTTGTAGGAAGTTATATTTCTTAGAAAGAGGGACTTTACGTACCTTCTATTATCATATGGAGCGGGACATCACGTCTTGGTTTTATAAAGAAGGAAACTTTATGAGTTCATGGTACAGCTTTTATAACCAACAACCTGGTTTTGAGTATATTGAGACCTTAGAAGATACCGTGTTTTGGTCGGTTAGTCATCAAAAATATCAACAATTGCTGCAAGCCTCTTTTGAGTTTCAGCAGTTTGGACGACTCTTGGCCGAAGAACAGGTAGCTTTCATTGATTATTATTCTAAGGGATACATGTTTTTGTCGGCTAGAGAAAAATATAACCTCCTCATAGAATATTTTCCAGACATAGAGTTAAGGGTAAAACTGGGCCATATCGCTTCTTATTTGGGCATTTCGCAAGAAACTCTAAGCAGAATTAGGGCAGGTAAGCAGTAGAATTTGATTTGTGTCAAAAAAAGGAAGCATTGGCAAATGTATTATTGTAGTACTATGAAAAATGAACCCAAAATACCCATATTACCCAAAGAAGCCTATACTTCACAAGATTGGTTTGATCGTGAGCAACGGCTGATTTTTGGTAACACGTGGCAGTTTGCTGGATTTGTAGAAGATCTAAAAGAGCCAGGTGATTACCTGACAGTACAATGCGGATTCCAGAATATTGTAGTGGTAAAAGGTTCGGATGAACAACTCAAGGCATTTCACAACATTTGTCGCCATCGGGGCACTCAGCTTTTGCGTGCTACTGGCAAGAAACGCAAAGTGCTTACTTGCCCTTACCACGATTGGACGTATAACCTTGATGGCCAATTGATTAGTGTGCCTGAAAAATCTAAAGAATTCCCCGATTTAGATCTCAAGCAGGTGTGTTTGCATAAAGCATCCATTGCTACCTGGCGAGGCATGCTTTGGGTACACCCCAAACCCAATGCACCCACTATTCAAGAATGGTTTGCTGGTTGTGACACTCATTTAGGCCCTCATGATCCTACACGTTTGATAGAGTATCCCGATACCCAAACAAGTCACGTGATTAAAGCCAATTGGAAAATCGTAGTTGAGAATTATATAGATGTATACCATTTGAGTCACTTACATTCTCAAACCCTACAGATGTATGCCCATAAGCAAGCCAAGTTTCAATTTGTAGGCGATCACTATATGTTTTGGGAACCGCTTTCTGAAGTTTACCAAACGAATCTAGAGGATTTGATTCCTTTTAAAAGAATTGCAGAAGTAGCTGATGAGCACCTGGGAGCGTATGTGCCTTGGCTGTTTCCAGCCTTGGGGTTGGCCGAAAGCGAATCGAGTTGGAGCATATTTCAGGTGATTCCGCTGGCACCAGACCAAACCAAGGTAATTACCCGCACCAAAATGGAACCGATGACTGATCGGGAATATTTGCGCCAAAAACGAAAATCGGATAATAATTGGTATAAAATAATGCCTGTACGACCCAAATATGAAGATATGGAAGCAGATGATCCAATGGCTAGTGGTGATTTTTTTGCCGAAGATGTATATGTCTGTGAGCAGCTTCAAAAGTCGCTAAATAATCCGCTATTTGGCATTACTGCTACGGCAAAGTATGCTGAAAGTCCTATTAGAGAATTTCAGAAAGTGGTAGAAAAATGGATGCTTAATACTTTGTAAACTAAGTTTTTTACGTTTCTATGACTACACCAAAGTTTTTCAAGTACCCACATTTTGCTTGGTCTTACCGAAGGGCAATGTCATTAAGTTAGTAAAAGAATGTTGATTAACGAACACTGATCAAAGATTTAAGAATGAGGCTGACGCTCTAAAATCCACCATTCAAAGTTTGGTTTCCTTCGTTATTTAAGTAGTCACTGATACCAAAAATATAATTATCTATTTAAAATACTATTTGAAAGTTGATGTGAAATTCTTTGCCGATATTTTGAAGTATTTGTCGGACCTTTTTCTTGAATTGTTCAGGTGAAATCCAATCTTTAAAGCTTAACCATCGGTGTTTACAATGTTTCCAGACAACTTCAATGATATTGAGTTCAGGAGAATAAGCAGGTAAGAATTGTAAATATATCTGCCTATTCCTCCACTCTTTCATTCTTGTTCTGATTCGTTCATTATAATGAAAAGCGGCCCTATCCAACACAATTACTAATGGCTTATCTTTTTTATGTTTCTGGATAAAATCCTCTAACAAGAGTTCAAACATTTCAGCATTCATTGCTTGCTCGTACTCATAAAAAGTATTGGTGAGGTCTCTTTTTACAAAACCAAGTATATTCAATAGATTCCCTCTTTGGGAAGGTAGATGATAGCTTTGCCCTGGTGGTTGCCAACCATACATACTTTGAGGATTAAAGTGAAAACTAGCCTCATCACTGAAATATAAATCAAGCCTTCCCTGTTGATCCAAACGGCTTAATGCTTGAAGTTCTTGCTGGAAAAATCTAAACATCATTTCGTCACGCTCTTTGTGAAGCGAGTTTCTAATCCTTCGCCAAGTCCAGCCTTTTTTTTAAATAGCGTCGCAAAATATCAGGCTTGGTCTCGATTTGATGTTGTTCTCTAAGCAGGGCAACTACTTGTGCCAAGTTTTGAGGATGTGATGCTACGAGGGCTAGAATAAGTGATTCATCATAAGCTTCTAAACTACCTACTCTCCCAATGCGAGGCTCATCAAATAAAGCTTGGAGCCCAGCTGATTCATAGAGGTTAAACCAACCATGAATAGTCATTGAATTGACGGAGAGTTGCTGGCTTAAAGCCGGAATACTTACTCTATGCTTTACGTTAAGGTAAACCGCTGTAAAACGAAGACGTTCGCGGTCAAGTAAATCGGTACGACGAAATATAGACATCAGTTCATATTCTACTGATGGTTCAAAGGCGGATAAATAGCGCATAAAAGGTTGATAATTGTGAAATTGTAATTTACAAAGCTTTTTATAATTTTATACTTGATGACTACTTAATATTCGTTGATCGATATCCAATATTCATTTTGGCTGCAATAGTTCTTAACTTAATGACATTGTACCGAAGGGAGACTGGCATCCCACAAGCTCGCCCAACATTCCCCGAATGTTGTCGTTTCTTTGGTCTCGCTGCACTAAGACCAAAGACCTGAGTGTTCTTTTGAAAACATCAGCTTATTTAGTTTACAGTGTACTTAATACTTTGTAAACTAAATTTTTTTATGTTTCTATGACTACGCAAAGTTTTTCAAATACCCACATTTTGCTTGGTCTTACCGAAGGGAGACCAAGCAATGGCTTCTTTGGTCTCGCTGCACTAAGACCAAAGACTTGAGTGTTCTTTTGAAAACATCAATTTATTTAGTTTACAGTGTACTTAATCAGTGAAAAAGAAAAACTCTTGCTCATTTTAAAGCAAGAGTTTTTTGGACATTTTGTTTGATCACTTTTGCCAAACTAAAAAAGCTTTTATGGATTTGAGCTTAAAATACCCTTACGATATTAAACCCGAAGAAGATATCTCCTTTGGCCCAGTTGCCTTCCGCGGTACTTATAAATCCTGGCTCGTTGGTAGATTGTGCATTAGAAAACAATAGTTGAAATACGTGCCCGCCAGTTTCTATGTCAAGCCCAATAGTGAATGGATCCTGGTAGATAGAACCTTTGGCTCGGTCAAAGTTATAGACATAATCAAGATTGACCGACAGACGTTTGTTGAGTTTGAGCCGTCCACCAATCCCTAGAGCCGCTTGGTTATGAGCCTGAAATGACTCCAATACAAGGTTTTGACGAACAAACGAAGGTGCTAACTCTAATGATAATGCATTGGTAATGCGTCGGGAAATCAACAATTGAGTAGCATAGCTCAAACGATCGCGTTCATCCAGCAATGGAAAGCGTTCCTTGGTAAGGTCAGTATTTACATTGATAGTACCATAGGCCACCACATTTACCGGAAAAGATTTAGTCTGCTTCAAAAGGCTCATTTTGGCAGAGGCAGCATAGGTTTTGCGCAAAGACTCACGACTAATACCCAGCTGTAAGCCATCCCAAAGACCATACACCAGCTGGATTTTGGTATTGGCATTATCAAACCCAAAAAAGGTATTGATACCATCACGTAAAGAGCCAAAACGGTGAGAAACATACAAATATAAGTCGCCGCCATCAGCCACTTTGGTAGATTGAAGATTACCGATTTTCATCGCCTTAAAAGCTGGATAATCAAATACTACTGGTTTGGTTTCTTTGTCCAATTCATTCAGCAAATCATCTTGTGCCTGAACTGCAGTTGTAATAAAACATAGTAGGCATAAAGCCCATATAGCATAGTTAATTTTTTTCATCCTTTTGTGAGATTATAATACATTGATCTAGTTTGATTTCCTCTAGCAAATCGTCATAACCGATGAATCGCCCCTTAATAGATAACCGAGTATTGGTCTTGGCCTGACCCACTTTTAGGCTATCTTCTAGCTGGCAATAAATCGTTTGATTGAGTGTAATCCCTTGCTGATCTACACCCGTTACCTTACCCTGAAGTCTAACTATAGTATTTTGCCATTGCTGCTGATTGCTGGCTACTTGCTGTTGAAAGCGCTGAGCAGTACCCACAAACGCCGCTTTTTGATCAATGGTTTTTTTATGCGGCTTATAAATGATTCTGTAGCCGATTAGCATCCCTAACACTGCTATTATTAGCAGTCCAATTACAATTTTACTACCTTTTGATAAGCTCATAGTGGGTTTTAATTTCAATAGATTTGGCAATCTTTTTTCTTACAATGCTTGGAATCTTGATATCAAAATCGGCAGGTTTGACCCAAAAACTACTGATAACAACTACTTTACTTCCTAATTTGCGAATGTGTGCTTTGGTTTTCACTGCTTTGCTTTTTCCGCGAATAGTGAGGGTGCCTTGAAGGGTATAGGTTTGTGTTTGGTTAGTCAATTTTTGTAAATCAAATCCTATGACTTTTCCTTTAAAACTGGCTTTTGGATACTTATCCGAATCCATATAATTTTCATTGAAATGTTCTTCCATCAAAGCCACGCGAAAGCGAAATGCTTTGACAAACAACAGTGAAGCTACCTGTCCATTGGTTGCATTGAGTATGGCAGAAGTACTGTTGTTTTTGGCCTCTACGGGTTCAAAAGCAGCTACTGAGGCTTTAAATTCGGTCAACCCCGTTTTGGTGAAATATTTTTGGGCCATTACTCCTTGTATGCTCAAAGCAAATAATAGCCAAAATGTGATATGTTTCATTGTTCGATAAAAAGATTTGAATAAAGATAAATTAGCTGACTGATAGATGGTTAGATGCTAATTTTCAGGAAAGCCGTCCTGTATCCATTTGGCAATAATTTGCCGTTGGTCAGGTGGTAATAGTCCTCCCTGTGGCATTGGGTTGGCAGCATCATTCATGCGTTGGTTCAAGTTGCCTTGCTCGGCACTCTGCCTTACATTTTGGTAAGTAGTTAAATCTAAACCTGCATTTGGATTGCTCCCCCCATGACAAGTAGTGCAGTGATTGAACATAATATTTTGCACATCTGGGTTGTACTTAATTGGCCGATTGAGTGTAGGTAAATTATTAGGATCAGGTTCTTCAATGATTGCCTTGGTACAACTCGAAAAAGAAATTAGTAAACCAACACAAGCCATTAGAAAACTTGCCAATTTGCGATGCAATATGCTTTTCATGAGATGATTAATTCTGATAAATGATGTCGTTTACAGTTACTTGTTGGGTGTTTTCGGGCGATACTGTGATAAGCTGACTAATAGAAGTCAAATCCCCTTGTGAGATGGTCTGGTCGTTATTGACATCGGCAATCACGGTGAGGTAATAATTGCCAGGATGCAAATAGGTGAATAAAAACTCATTCTGATTTTCTACAATTACTGGAAACTTGAGTACCGAATTGAACGCATCAGCAGTTTGAAACTGCAAAAAGCCATTGGCATCAGTCAGTGGTAATTTGGATAGATATACAAAGAGCGATTTGCCTTGAGCATTGGTGCTACGGGCAATGTTTACCTGTAAGTTGGCAAGGCGTGGATGATTACTAATCGTAAACGGGTCGCCCGATAATGGAGCCAGGGTGAAAACATCACTATTGGCATCTTCAAATAAAAAGGAAGCTGATTCGGCTTCTTTTTTTCCTTGATTTACATACAAGTTTTCGCTGACAAAGCCATTAGAAAAATCCCAGGCAGGTACATTTTGAGGAAAACCCACTGCATTGGCGGCGACTTGAGCCAAATCAAGGTTTTGTTTGATAGCTTTGAAAGTCATGTGGCGATTGGGAGGTACACTTAGCCCCAAGCGGCTGGTATAGGCATTGAAATATAAGCTATCTCCTTTAAATCTCAGCTCCATCGACATTACTCCCCGGCCACCAATGGCATCTACCAAACGGTAAAACTTCCCTTGAGCGGAGGAGGTACCTACACTGTCGAGTACAAAATAGCTGGTGCGATAAATACCATTCAATAACCCCCCATTTCGAGCCATAATGGTACGAGTATTTTTAAAATCAGTAACAAAAAAGGAAGTCAGCAAGTTTCCTGATGTACCCCCCTCAAAAATTCCGTGTACATGCGAAGCCGAAATGGGACGATAATCAAAGCTAAACCATTCATAGTCAGTAGCTATTACCCTATTGGAACCAATCCAGTGGCCTTGCATTTTTTCCAGCAGATCAAATCCATCAGTGTTGATATTCCAAGGATTTACTGGAGTAGGGCCTACAGTCTCCTCCGTAGAATTGCTGGTAGACGGCCCCGCAATGTTTCTTACTTGCTCATCACAACTCCATAAACTGAGCAGACAAGCACTAAAAAATAAGTATTTGATAAATTTCATGTAAAATATTATTTGGGGATAAACATTATTTTTTCCTAATCCAATGCTCAGAGAGAGGACGTTGCCCTATGTATGAAATCACTTCAAGCGTATCGTTACCTTTGGGTTTAATTGCGAACTTAGGCAGGGCTTTGCCAGTACTGGATTTTTGCTTGGTAGCCGAAGACATACCATCCAGATACTGACCGTTTTTGGCTTTTAGGCTGGCAAATAAATATTGTTTAGTACCCCCTTTGAAGTTATAGCGGGTGGTGCCATCGTCATAAAAGAGCACTTGCGCCTGGAGGCTTTGTCTGGCTTGTTCAATTTTGTAGGTAGCCTCATAAAACCTACTATCCACTCGCCAGGTTCCTACAATAGGAGCCTTTTTAGAAGTGCAATAACAGAGGTTCAAGAGACCAAAAATCAAAAAGTATTTGCCCATAAAGCATTTTTAGAATGTTACAGGACAAAAGTAGGGGGGCTATTGGTGAGAAATTTTGATGTAGATCAAAAATCCTTTATTGAGAAGAGAGTAGGTATCGAATAAAAAAGCATAGCTTGATAGAAATACCAAGCTATGCTTTTTATTTTGTTTAGTGTTCGCTCTTCCTTTGACTTTAGCCAAGTACTTTGAGTAGTTCTTCAGCTACACCTTCTGAAGAAGCAGGGTTTTGCCCTGTAATCAATAAACCATCGGTTACTACGTGTGGTTGCCAATCATCTACCTTAGAGTAGGTTCCTCCGTTTTCTTGTAACATATTTTCTACCAAAAAGGGCACTACATTGGTCAATTGTACCGCATCTTCTTCAGTATTGGAAAAACCAGTTACATTTTTTCCTTTTACTAAAGGTTGTCCTGAGGCATCTTTGGTATGTCTGAATACCGCAGGGGCGTGGCATACTGCGGCTACTGGCTTATTGTTTTTGTAGAAATCTTCAATCAATCCAATAGAGTTTTTGTCTTCTGCCAAATCCCACAATGGCCCGTGACCGCCTGGGTAAAAAATAGCATCATAATCGGCTTGATTTACATTCCCCAATGGATGGGTTTTACTCAATACCTCCTGGGTTTCAGTATCTTTGTTAAATCTTTCGGTAGCAGGAGTAGAAAAATCAGGCAAGCTACTTTTAGGGTCAATTGGAGGTTGTCCACCTTTGGGGGAGGCAAGGTCTACCTGAAAACCTTTGTCTTTTAATAAATAATAAGGACTGGCAAATTCTTCAATCCAAAATCCAGTTTTTTCTCCAGTATTGCCCAACGTATCGTGGCTGGTAAGTACAAATAATATCTTTTTCATGTGAGTTTTTTATTTGAATAATCAATATTTAGAAATATGGAATTTGACTGGCCAGTCATTAAGTAACATTTTCAAAATAAGTGTCCGATTCGGTCATATGCATAGATTGTTGGACGAGGCATTTTTTGCAGTAATAGCAGCGCTATTGCGAAAAAAATAACGAAGTCCAGCAATTTAGGCAGTAGAGCAAACTAGATAGTTATTGCGAACATGTTACTAAATACAAAGGTAGGAAATGGGAGTATTCAAAAAATTGATCTATGGTAAGAAAGCACATCAAGGCAAATAGGAACGAGAAAGATAAAGGCTGAAAAAATCCAACACTTTTTATTTATATTACCAGTCATTAAAACTTATCTTGATAAACCAATCCAATTTATGAATAAAATCAACTACCCAATTTTATTAAGCTTTTTAGTATTGCTAGGGTTCTGTTTGCCCACCCAGGCCCAGCGAAAAGCCAATAAAAGCAAAAAGCCCAAAGTAAAGAATAGCTTTTCTCGTGACTTCCAAGCTATGCGCTGGCGAAACATTGGCCCATTTCGGGGAGGGCGTTCAGTAACCGCTACTGGAGTGCGTCAATACCCACATATGTATTATATGGGCAGCACTGGGGGCGGTGTTTGGAAAACCGAAGACGCTGGTATTACCTGGAAAAACATTTCGGACAAATATTTTAAAACTGGATCAGTAGGGGCTATTGCTGTATCAGAGTCAGACCCTAATGTAGTATATGTAGGAATGGGCGAGCATGCCGTAAGAGGAGTGATGACTTCGGCTGGGGATGGTGTCTATAAATCAGAAGATGGAGGACGAACCTGGAAACACCTTGGTTTGGCCAAAACCCGACACATTTCAGCGATTAGAATTCACCCAGACAATCCCGAGGTGGTATATGTAGCGGCGCAAGGGGCAGTGCATGGAGCCACTCAGGAACGAGGGATTTATAAATCGGTAGATGGTGGCAAAACCTGGAAAAAGACCTTATTTGTAAATGACCTCACGGGAGCATCAGATTTGAGCATGGACATGCGCAATCCTCGTATTTTATATGCGGCCATGTGGGAGCACATCCGTTACCCTTGGCAGGTAAAAAGTGGAGGCAAAGGCAGTGGGCTATACAAGTCTACCGATGGAGGGGAGACCTGGAAGCCACTCAAGGCGGGATTGCCCAAAATGATGGGAAAAACCTCAGTAGATGTATCTCGAGCCAATCCTAATCGGGTATATGCCAACATTGAAGCCAAAAAAGGTGGGGTATTTCGCTCAGACAATGGCGGTCTTACCTGGCGAAGAATCAATGGAGATCGCGTAACTCAGGCCCGTTCGTGGTATTATATGGAAGTGTTTGCTGATCCGAAAAATGAAGATGTGGTTTATGTGCTCAATGCCCCTGTACTGAAATCGGTAGATGGTGGCAAAACCTTTAAGCCAGTACGCGTGCCTCACGGTGATAACCACGACCTTTGGATCAACCCTGACAACAACCAAATCATGATCAACGCCAATGATGGGGGAGCCAATATTTCGTTCAACGGAGGCAAAAGTTGGTCGGCGCAAGACAACCAGCCTACTTCGCAGTTTTATCGGGTAACTACCGACGATCGCTTTCCCTATTACGTGTATGGAGGCCAACAAGACAATAGCTCGGTAGCCATTGCCAGTCGTACCAACGGGCGCGGCATTACCTGGAAAGATTGGTATGCCGTAGCAGGTTGCGAAAGTGCTTATTTGGCCTTTGATCCCAAAGATCCCCGATACATATTAGGAGGATGCTACCAAGGGCTGATCTTTGTATATGATCACGAAACCAAAGAGCAAAAAAATGTAATGGCTCATCCATTTTTAGGATTAGGAAGCATCCCTAAAGATGTGAAGTATCGCTACAACTGGAACGCACCCATTATTGCATCTTTACACGATCCCAAAACGATTTACCATGCAGGAAATGTGCTGTTTAAAACTACCAATTATGGACAAAGCTGGCAAGTAATTAGCGCGGACCTGACCCGTAATGAAAAAAACAAACAAGGCAAAGGTGGTGGCCCTATTACCAACGAAGCCGCTGGAGGTGAGGTATATGGTACTATTATGTACGTAGCCGAATCTAAGCACGAAAAAGGTACCCTATGGGTGGGTAGCGACGATGGCTTACTGCATTTGACCAAAGACGAAGGTAAAACCTGGAACAACGTAACTCCTAAAGGCTTAGGCGAAGCCATGATTAATAGTATAGAAGTATCTCCTCATGACAAAGCCACCGCATATGTAGTAGCTACTCGTTATAAATTCAACGATTTTGCTCCCATGATTTACAAAACCACCGACTATGGTAAAAGCTGGAAGAAGATTACCAATGGCATTGCGGCTGAGTCGTTTGCCCGGGTGGTGCGAGAAGATCAAGTACGTAAAGATTTACTATATGCGGGTACTGAAACTGGACTGTATGTATCTATGGATGGAGGTAATCAATGGAAAAGGTTGCGTTTGAATTTACCTATAGTTCCTATCAATGATTTGACCATTCGCAACAATGATTTGGTAGCAGCCACTGCTGGACGTGCTTTCTGGATTTTAGATGATTTAAGCCCTTTGCAGCAATTCAAAAAGGCCGACGCTCAAAAACCAATGATGGCCTATACGCCTCGCAACTCTTATAAAATGAATGGGGCCAGCATACCTGCATCACGCTCAGGCGTTGGGCAAAACCCACCCAATGGGGTAATCATGTACTATGCTTTGAGCAAAAAGCTGGATAGTATCCAATCATTGGTGCTAGAGATCTTGGATAGCCAAAACAAGGTCATTCGTACTTTGAGCAGCAAAAAGCCTAAAAAGTCAGCGCGTTATTTTGGTGCACCAGCTCCAAAACGACCATTGGCAGTACGCCTTGGCTTGAATCGGGTAGTTTGGAATATGGCCAGAGAAGGATTACCTGCGGTGCCTAAGGTATTTATTTTTGGTGGAACTGCGGCTAGCCGAGTAGCCCCTGGCAACTACAAAGCCCGCTTTAAATTGATGACTGAGGATAAAATAACTGCTGAGCAAACCGTATCGTTTGAAATCTTAGCCGATCCACGTCTAAAGGCCAGTTCGGCGGATTTTGCTCAACAGCAGCGTTTAATTTTAGAGTTAGAATCTAATGTACGCGACATCAATAATAAACTAAAACAAATTCGTAGTGCGCGCCAGCAAATCAAGCAAATGAGTGCTGTGATGAAAAATAGAAAGGAAGCTAAAGCTTTGGTAGACAGTGCCAAGGCCACGATGAAAAAGATTAAGCAATGGGAGCGAGGACTGATTCAACCTGATCAGAAAACCTTCCAGGATGTGATCAATTTCCCGAATAAGTTGGTATCCGAAATGATGTTTATTCGAAACAATATGGATAGCCATGACCCCAGAATTACCGAAGGAGCTAAGCAGCGAATGAAAGAGGTGATAGGGATGTGGCAAAAGCACAAACAAGGCTTTGATCAATTATTGAAAAATGACATTGCTCAAATCAATAAAATGTACAATAGCCTAAATATGAACCGTATTGTGATTCCTAAGTTGGAGACACAAGATTAATTTATGATATGAAAATAGATGTTGTGGTTGACTTAGCCAAGTAAATGACAGCATCTATTTCATATACTTTTGATTTTATGGTTAAAGATTAATAGAAAACTAAAGTTTACAACTTTAGATTATAGTTGAAATTATTCACTTCTAAAATTTTATATAATGCAACAAAATTCAAAAAAGCAACAAACGCCTGTTACTCCAACCAAAGAAAAGTTAAGTCTGGAAGAGTTAAAGATGGTTATCGGTGGGCCAATTTTAAAGGTTCAAAATGGAGGTGGTTAGATTTATCTTCTTACTAAACATTACGACAACTCACTTTTCATGATTCCTAGGCTGGAAGCAGAGGATGAAAGTCTAATTTTTTACAAAAAATAAACCCATCAAGAAAAAAGCTTAAGCAAAGCTATCTGTTTTCTCGATGGGTTTTTAACGATATTAAGTTAAATATTCATTACTCATCCTTCTTTATGATCCTATATGTTTGATCATTGATGATGAGAAAATAGATACCTGCTGGATGATTACTCAAGTCAATGATTGATTCATTTCCTGTGAGCATTGCTTTTCCTTGACTATTGGTAACACGCCAGGGATTGTGTACTGAGTTATCAATAAAAACTTTCCCAGTGGTAGGCACAGGATAAGGCTTGAACTTTTGTTCTATGTCTTGCCAAGTGTTTGTTAACCGAGAAGAGGTGTTGGCTGCATATACAGACTTCGCAACAACAAAATAATTAGATGAGTTGCTTTGTTTGGATTCATTCCCTCCCAATATGGCTCTACCAGCAGCAAACCTTTTTTTATACAATCTAAAAATAACCCCATGAGAAGTCCTCACATGCTCTCTGGTGTCTGTATAAGAACGAAGCCAAACCGGAATTCGAGGCAGGCGTCGGTCATAGGCTACGTATACATCAGCTGCTTCTTTTAAATTTAAAGTAAGCAATTGATCGTTTCTGACTGATTTATCGCTATCAGGAGTCATCACATATTCAGCGTTTGCCAGGTATGTTGGGTGTAATGTCACTTTATAACTTCTGTCTGTGAAATACAACACCTTGCCAAAATTGGCGCGTGCTTTATATGATCTACTGCTCCTTACTTGTATACTGGTAATGAGGTTGGTAGGCGGCAACACATGTGGTTTACGAACCATCACAAAGTAATTAGACGAATTATCCTGCCTTGATTCATTTCCTCCCAATACTGCATTGCCAGCATTGAATCTTTTCTTATACACTCTAAATATTTGCCCGTCAGAAGTACGTACGTGTTCTCGGGTATCGGTGTAAGACCGTAGCCAAACTGGAAGCCTGGGTAACCTGCGATCATACGCAATATAAACATCAGCGGGCTTATTCAGGCGAATTGTTAACAGGTTCGCTGTGGTACTTCTTTTATCACCGTTGGGAGTCATTACGTATTCGGCACGGTTTAGAAAAGTTGGGTAAGACGTAACCTTATAACTCCTGTCAGTATAGTATTTTACCTTGCCAAAGTTTTCCATAGCCTGGTATACACGACTACTTCTGGGTTGAATACTGGCAATGAACACATCTTTCACTACAATAGTAGAAGCTTCGGAATCTATACTGTAGGCGTTGTCACTATACCACAATCTGGCTTTTACCTGATAGGTTCCTGGCTGAGAACGACTGAAATTGAATGTATAGGGAGCCGTAGCATCTTCACCAATTTTGGTGTTATTACTATAAAATTCTATTTTATTGATAGGAGTTGCACCAGGAGTGGCTTGTACTTTTATCTGAAAAGAGGTGTTAGATTGACGTTTGATGGTTAGGCTAGGAGGTAATAACTTATTAGCCTGATCTACCAATTTCATAGAATTTGAATTATAAGGTGCCCCAACGGTTTTGAAAGAAACTCTTTGGTACCTGGTCATAGGGATTTTACCAGATCCAGGAACATCAGTCACCCTCAAGTACAACTCTATATACCCTTCTACTGTATTATTTGGTATTTTTATAGTAGTTCTTGCCGAGTTTGGATTGGTTATAATAGTGTTTCTTAAACCAGGATGAGTCAATTCTTTATAAAGAACCCATTGATATCTTAAGCTATTACCATCCGGGTCTGAAGAGGCTGATGCGTCCAGCTGTATATTTACTCCATTAGACGAAAACTCAAACAAAGGCTTGGTACCCTCTGAGGTCATAAACACATTACCATTTGGCCCAATGGCCGATACCTTTGGTACAGGTGCATGATTGGCACTTGAACGACTACTACTGGTGGTCCATTTCCACCTGGCTCTAAAGTCATTGATAATATCGTTTGCCTTTTGGCCATCTGTTCCCCAGCGTATCAGGGTGTTGTCTCTATTGGTTTTATTGTTATTAGGAGACGAATCACTAACGTCGCATTTCCAAAAACCAAAACTTGGGCCAGTATATCTACCCGACCATCCACCGTACCCCAAACCGCTAATGCCATTGTCGATCAGGTGCATCCAGGTCATGGTATCTCCTTCTTTGTCAGTGGTATAATATCGTGACAAACGATTACTTACATTGCCCGTGTTTTTGATCCAGGCTCTATCGCCAGTAAGTATTTTCCATCGATCTGCCCAACGACTACCACTAATACGAGGCAAAAAAGTATCTACCGTAAATCCAAGTTTAGATAAGTGAGTACCTGCCAGACTACTGCCATTCAGGTTTTCATATTCTACAAAATTGATCCTTCTTACTACAGTATTATAGTCCAAGCCAGGTACATCGCCTGCCTTAATTTTATCTAAGGCCCTTTTTAAGCTACTTCCAGTGCCATCATTAGATCCCCAGTTTACAAACCAAATGGTTTGCCTATTGTCAGTAAGAGGATTATAGGGTTCTTTGAGTGCCGAAATAATGAGGTTTACTCCTGCGTCGCTGGACTGATTGCTTGGCGTGTGTGCCCACTTGGTTACCGATTCTAAATAAGCCCTGGATGGGTACTTCCTGCCAGTGGGAGCATGAGCATTCAAGTTATTTACAACTTCACCATAACCAACCAAATACCTTCTAATCATTTGGTAAGGGTCAGCAGAATTTGTTGGGTCATCGAACAAAGGGTCAGTGCCAAATTTGTTTTTAGGTCGGCTTAAAATAATACCCTCGATGTCAAATTCATTGGCGTATAACAGAAACCTAATCAGCGTGGCCTGGTCATCGGCATCGCCGCCAATATCTGTTTCAACAATAATTCTGGGTTTGTTTTGTCCGAAGAGTAAGGTGGTAGTAACAAATAAGACTACGACTAAAGTGAATAAATTTTTCATAAATAAGTGGTTAATTATAAGAATAACTCCAACCTCAAAACTGGGCGGAGTCTTTTTAAAGGGTGTGTATTTATTCTTTTTTTCGATTGAAAAGAAAGGCAATTTACTTATATCAACCCCGTATTTCAAAGGTGTTTTTTTCCTTAGAAATTATGTGAGTTTTCGTGAGGACACTGGTTATTTTTGAATGAAAAATACAGGCGATTGGCGTGGGCAGTGATGAAAGGCAAGAAGAATAGAGAAATAGAGAGGGGATAAAGACAGGCATTGAGCTATCAACGCCTGTAAACTTCTTATTTTAGACAGTGTACTTAATGTAAAATACTATTTTTTATAGCCGAAAAATACGCCCAACCAATAAACAATATTTGCAATGGAACTCGAAACCATAAATAAGCAGGACCAGGGCCATTGAGTTCACCAGTTTGGTAATTGATATGTTGGAGGGCTGCTCTGATATTAAAGGGTAATACAAGTACAAAGAATAAGATTAATAGCCAACTAGTAAGTTGCTGATAAGCAGGCAGTAATAAACCAACAGCAAAAGCAATTTCCAGTAATCCACTGACAACGACCAATTCTAACCTAAACGGAACAAGGCTTGGAAACATGGCGGCCATACCTTTGGAATAAATAAAATGACCTATTGCTGTAAACATGAGCATACAACTCAGGGCAATGCGGCCTGCTAAAGGATAATTTAATGGTTTATTGGTCAGCTTAAATGCTGTAATTGCGATAATAAACACACTGATTAATACGATTAATGGTTTCATAGTTTTTTTGAACAAAAATCGGCGATTTATCAAAGGCAAACAATGAACCTGGGTTAAGAAATACGCCTGCGGATACGGCTTAATGCCTGTGGAGTAATGCCAATATAAGACGCAATATATTTTAAGGGGATATGGCGAATGAGCTCTGGCCGCTCTGAAAACAAGTTTAAATAACGTTCTTCGGCAGTGTGGTTTAAAAGAGATAATTCCCGTTTAGTTTTTTTTAGGAATAATTCCTCACTTGCTTTCCTGCCAATAAGATTGCCAATTTGGGTGTCTTGGTAAATCGTCTGAAGACCATCATAGGTAAGCCTCCAAAGTTTAGTCTCGCTCAGCGTTTCTACTGCATAAACAGAAGGGGTTTGCGAAAGGAAAGAATCATAAGCACTTACAAAGTGATTAGGAAAAGCAAAGCTAAAGGTCATATCGGATTCTTCGTTGGGAATATAAAAACGAACAATACCTGTTTCAATAAATGAAAGATAATTCTCTACTTTACCAATGTTGAGAATAATGTGTTTTTTAGGGAATTGTTGCAGGGTTAATTTCGATGAGAAAACCTCCCAATCTGAGGCTGTTAAGTCAAAGTTTGCCTCGAAATGCTTTCTGATTTGTTCCATTGTTACCAAGTAGAATATAGAGACCTTAATATACTAAAAAAGTTAGTAGGCTTATGGCGAGACAGGCCAGATAAACTTTCATTGCCTTCTTGTAATGCAAACTTATAGTGGATGCATCCACTGGTAATACGTGGGTATATATTGAGTGAAGCAATTTTTATTGATACCCTTGGATTTGTATTTACACAGATTTTTTTTGCAATGCCTCAATCCGCTTTTGATAATAAGCGCGATCATATTCATTTTTGGCCAGTTTCAACCCCTTTTGCAAATACTCAATAGATTTTTTCAGTGACTTGGATTCGTGTAGCTTGGCCAGCAGTGAAAAATACAAATGATTATTTTCTAGTTTTATTTTAAGGGCCTCTTTGATGGCCTGGTCTATACTACGCGCTTTGGCCAAGGCATAGGTACGATTGAGCGCAATCATAGGAGAGTATTCTACCTGTAGCAATAAGTTATATAGCTGTAAAATGCGCTCCCATTTTTCTTCACTCTCGGGTTGTGTATGCCAATAAGCAATGGCACCCTCCAGGTGATACTTAGATAATACCTTTCCCTGAGCGGCCCTGTTCATATATTCATCTCCTTTTTGTACCAGTTCAGGATTGCTTGACTTGGCATAAGTTGACTCAAAGTCGGTAGTTTCGTTGAGCGACTGAGCACGCACCTCCAGGCGAGATGCGTGATAGCACATCAAGGCCACCAGCGCATTTACCTGGGGCAAGTTTGTCAGAGGATTTTGGGTGAGTAATAAGCCCAACCTGAGAGCCTCCCGACAAAGTTCCTGGCGGATGGCTTGGGTTTGACTAAAGGAGAAATACCCTTCGTTAAACAACAAATAAATGATTCGGAGTACCGATTCTATCCCTTGCTGGATATGATCGGGCTTTAGTTCAAAATTGGGTGGTTGGCTGCTTATTTTTTGCTTGGCTCGATACAATCGTTTGTTGATGGTGTCTTTGCTGGTGAGAAAAGCGTGGGCAATTTCTTCAATCCCAAACCCTCCTAATATCTTCAAAGCCAGGCTAATTTGAGCTTCAGGAGTTATTTCATTGTTGCACAACACAAACATCATCTTGAGCTGACTATCTAATATATATTCTTCTGAAAACTCAATTTCTTGATGACTTTGTTCTTGCGTATTGATATGAGGAGAGACTTTTTCCTGAAAAATTTTCTTTCTCCGAAATACATCCAAAGCTTTGTTTTGAGCAACTTTGTACAACCATCCTGCGGGATTAGGAGGGTTGCCACTGATCCAGGCCGTAGATGCTTTGAGAAAAGTATCACTCACGATATCCTCTGCTTCTTCCAAAAACTCATAGCCATATTTATTACAGAGTACAGCCACGATTTTGCTGTACTCTGTACGGAATAAATGAGGAATTAAAGTTGAATTTTCCATATGGTTATACCCCAAACTGTCTTAAATGGTGATCGATATGCTTATAAGCATATTTCCCAAGCTTTTCGTGTGTCATTTTACCAAAAAATGGATGAATCAACTCGTTCATTTGATTGGCTGACAATTGTCCGTATTCTTTTATAAGTGCAATCCACTGTTGCTTAGGCTGTTCTATGCTGCCTTGCCCTGTGATTATTAAATCAGGATGGGTAGGTTGGTTTTTCTTCAATGGTGTATTGTCTTTCAAAATAGACTTAAGCGTCATCTTGCCAAAGATTTTGCCTATAAAATTGCGTTTATATGCACGCTTGCCTAGCAACATTTCTTCGTTTTTGACACAATGAATCAACATTTGATAAGCGTTCATCTTACCCCACTGGGCTTTCGAGCTGTCTTGAATTTTGTCAACTCTTTGAGTCAATTCCTGGATCGTGGTAGTGTTATATACAGTTTTCATACGTCGTGTTATTTTATGAGAGATTTGGATAATGAATTTGAAAAAAATTAGACCTGACAGACTTCCAAAACCCGTCAGGTCTGGTGGAAAGCAATCTTTTGATGAATACTATTTTTAGATGTCAATTTGCATAACGTTACGAACCTCTACATGTCCACCATATTCAAACATAGGGCAACCCTCAGTAAGTGCTACTGCTTCATCTAAATCGGCTGCTTTTACAATGATGTAGCCCCCTATAATTTCCTTGAGTTCTGCATAAGGCCCATCCGTAACTACATTTCCAGGTTTTACAGTTTTGCCTTCGTCGCCTAACTGATTAGTACTAACAAACTTCCCCTGGGCTGCAATGCTCCCAATCCAATCTTGCCATTGCTTGATGCTAGCCTGAATTTCTTCGGGCGAAGGCTGATAATTAGGGTTGGGTTCGTGACGAAAAAGCATCATAAATTCTTTCATAATTGAGATGTGTTTTAAGTAAAATTTAACTGTATTATTATTGAATTTCACCCCTACGACGATCGAGGTTCCCGAAATTGGACAGGATTAGAAAAAAAAGTGAAGAAAATAGTGAGAATTTTTGTTAGTAGAAGGTAAGTGTTTGATAGTCAGTAGTTTTTGTTGGTAAAATATTGCTGTTTTTTTCTCTGAGTATGAGAAATATTTTAAATACTTGAGAGAGGAGCGAAGCAGCGATATGATTGTTAATAATTTCTTAAGAATTCTTGCGAAATCATTGGCGTAACCAAATAATTAGTAATTTTAATTACGTAATTATATGGATTATAAAAATAGTACAACTTGAAAAAAGTATAAAATGAGACAACCTTACCAATCTACATGGAAAGTCTTGGGTGTGCTACTAGCAATTGTTTTAGGATTTACTAACCCCTATACCACAGAAGCACAACGCCGACAAAGAAATGGTAGAAAAAATGCTAAACAAACCCCTACCCAATCCGACCAAAAGTATTTCAAATCGATGAAGTGGCGCAACATAGGCCCTAATCGAGGAGGAAGATCATCTGCAGTAACTGGTGTACCTGGCAAGCCTGATTTATACTACATGGGCGCTACTGGTGGTGGTGTTTGGAAAACCGAAGATGCTGGAACTACCTGGAAAAATATTTCGGATGGGTTCTTTGGTGGATCAATTGGAGCCATTGCCGTGAGCGAATATGACAACAATGTGATTTATGTAGGAGGAGGAGAAATTACCGTTCGTGGAAATGTATCGCACGGTGATGGTGTTTGGAAATCGGTAGATGCCGGAAAAACCTGGAAACACATTGGGTTAAAGGATTCTCGTCACATTGGACGTATCCGTATTCACCCCAAAAACCCAGATGTAGTATATGTAGCAGCATTGGGGCACTTGTTTGGGCCTAATCAGGAGCGAGGTGTTTATCGCACAACTGATGGTGGTAAAACCTGGAAGAGAGTGTTATTTGCCAATGAAAATGCTGGGGCAATGGACTTGATTTTGGACCCAAACAATCCACGAGTAATTTATGCCAGTACCTGGAGAATCCGTCGTACCCCTTATAGCTTAGAAAGTGGAGGCAAAGGCTCGGCCCTTTGGAAAAGTACCGATGGAGGAGACACCTGGATGAACCTGCACGAAAAGTCAAAAGGATTGCCTAAAGGTGTATTGGGTATTATCGGGGTCACTGTTTCTCCGCTAAACTCAAACCGAGTATGGGCTATAGTAGAACATAAAAATGGTGGAGTGTTTCGTTCGGATGATGGTGCCAAAACCTGGAGAAAAATCAACAGCGAGCGTAAATTGCGTCAAAGAGCGTGGTATTACACTCGTATTTATGCCGATACCAAAAACGAAGACATTGTATATGTATTGAATGTAAGGTTCCACCGCTCTAAAGATGGAGGTAGAACTTATCAGAGTATTCGTACCCCACATGGCGACCACCACGATTTATGGATTTCGCCTGACAACAACTACCACATGGCCATTGCCGACGATGGTGGTGCACAGGTTTCTAAAAGCCAGGGAGCGAGCTGGTCTACTTATATGAACCAACCTACTGCTCAGTTTTACCGCGTTTCGGTGGATAATTCTTACCCTTATCGTTTATATGCAGGACAGCAAGACAACAGCGCCATTCGTATTTCAAGTACGTCACGTCCAGGAAACATTCGTGCTTGGGAAAGTACTGCTGGGGGTGAAAGTGGACACATTGTAGCTGATCCAAAGAACAACGACATTGTATATGGTGGTTCTTATGACGGTTTCTTGATTAAGCAAAATCATAAAACCAGACAACGTCAATCAGTAGATGTATATCCTGATAACCCAATGGGATGGGGTGCTAAAGACTTGAAGTATCGTTTTCAGTGGAACTTTCCAATTTTCTTCTCGCCTAACGACAAGAATGTATTGTACACTGCGGCTCAAGTATTGTTTAAAACGACTGATGGTGGCCAAAGCTGGACTCAAATTAGTAAAGATTTAACTCGTAACGACAAATCTAAGATGGAGTCTTCAGGTGGGCCTATCACTAAAGACAACACCAGTGTAGAATACTACGGTACCATCTTCGCTGCTTGTGAATCTCCTTACGAAAAAGACTTGTTATGGGTAGGTTCTGACGATGGCTTGGTGCACGTAAGTCGTGATGGTGGCAAAACCTGGAACAATGTAACTCCTAAAGGAATGCCAGAGTGGATGATGATCAATAGTGTAGAACCTCATCCTACCATCAAAGGTGGTTGCTACATTGCTGGAACTCGCTATAAGCTGGACGACTTTAAGCCTTACTTGTACATGACTACCGATTATGGTAAAACCTGGAAAAAGATTACCAACGGTATCAAAGATAATCACTTTACCAGAGTAGTAAGAGCTGATCCTAAGCGTAAAGGTTTATTGTATGCTGGAACTGAGTATGGTATGTATGTATCGTTTGACGATGGCGCTAACTGGAAATCGTTGCAGTTGAATTTGCCTCAAGTGCCTATTACCGATTTGGCTATTAAAAACAATGACTTGATCGCAGCTACTCAAGGGCGTGCTTTCTGGATTTTGGATGACCTTACGCCATTACACCAATTGAATGATGAAGTGAAGAAAAGCACTGCTTATTTGTTTAAGCCGCGCAAAACTTACAATGGAAATGCTTCTCGTGGTGCAAGAATTAGCTATTACCTGAAAGATAAGCCTGGCAAAGATAGTCCAGTAACCATTGATATTATGGATGCCAATGATAAACTCATTGCGCGTTATACTACCAAAAAATCTAAGAGCAGAAAGCCTGTGAAAGTAAACGGAGTGACAGTTCGCAAGCTCAAAGCCAAGAAAGGAAGCAACATGATGACCTGGAATCTTCGTTATCAGGGAGCGGAGCGCTTCAAGGGAATGATCTTGTGGTTTGGTGGATTGGCAGGGCCAAGAGCGGTGCCAGGAAAATACAAGGTGAAATTGACTGCTGCTGGTAAAACTCAAACTCAGGAATTTGAGATCGTAAAAGATCCAAGAATCGAAGCTTCCCAAGCTGATTTAGAAGCTCAGTTTAAGTTTTTGGTAGAAGTAAGAGACAAAGTGACTGAAACGCACCAGGCAATCAAGCAAATTCGTAAGATTCGCAAAGACATCAAAGGCGTATCGGCTCGTTTGGGAGGTAATAAAAGCATGAAAGACGTGGTAGATATGGGTAAAGGAATCATCAAGAAGATTACTAAAATTGAGAAAGCCCTTTATCAAACCAAAAACCGTAGTCGTCAAGATCCCTTGAACTTCCCCATTCGTTTGAACAACAAATTGGCTACCGTAGGTTCTTATGCAGGTTTTGCTTATACCAAGCCAACCCGCGGTATGTATGAGGTGAAAAAGGACATTACGGCCAAAATCAATACTCAATTGAAAGCACTTAAAGACGTGATTAGTACTGATATTCCTAAATTCAATGCTTTGGTATCGCAAAAGCAAATTCCTGCGGTAATGATTCAGAATGAAGCGAAAGAATAAGACATCGTATTTTTTGATTTTAAAAGTCGATACGACTTCTTAGATAAACTTGAAACTCCCCAACTTGGGGAGTTTTTTTTATGCCTTGATTTTAATATCTTGAGTAAATTATCAAGCAATCAAATATATGACTGTAAAACTCCAAAAAAGGTTAATCAATGTAGATGAATACCATCTGATGGGAGAGGTGGGTATTTTAAAAGAAAAAGGTATTGAATTAATTGAAGGAGAAATTATTAAAATGAGTCCAACTGGAAGCAATCACTCAGCCTGTGTTAGTGTATTAATTGATCTATTGACAGAAGCACGTCTTCTGAGTAAATTAAAAAAGGATATAATTATAAGGGTCCAAGATCCTATAATGTTAGATGATTTTTCGGAGCCAGAACCTGATATTGTTATTGTTAAATACCTGTCTGATTATTACCGACAGAAACTCCCTCAATCTAAAGATGTACTACTACTTATAGAAGTCTCAGATAGTACTTTGGGAACTGATCGTGAAATTAAAGCACCATTATATGCCAAAGCGAGCGTTCCTGAGTATTGGATAGTAAATATTGAAGCACAACAAATCGAGGTATATTATGCTCCAGCATCAGGTGCGTATCAGCAAAAAAAAGTGTTTGGAATTAACGATGAACTAAAAGCTCAATTTAATACTCAAATTTCAGTAAAGCTAAAAGAAGTATTTGGATAAGGCACTACGCTATTTATCCTTGCCTATGATAAGCAAGCGTAACTAATTCTTATTAGACAAGGTTTAATGGATATATTTGATTTTGTTATTTTAAATCTATCTCATTATGCAAAATATTAGTGTCAAACTTCTTTTTACCCTCGCTATCGGGTTTTATCTTATCACCAGTGCTTTGCCTGCCCAATCACAGGATAGTATGGAAGGCTACGTAAGCAAGGCAGTAGATGAATACTCTAAAGGTAACTTTGGACAAGCCATCAAGCTATATGATGAAGCGATGAAAAAATTTGGTGAGCATCCTGCCATTTATGTTCTTAAGGCAGAAGCTTACGCCAAAGGTAAAAATGATATCAACAGTGGAAAATTTGACCCCAATGGTTATCGTCTGGCTTTAGAAAGCCTCAATCGTGCGTTACAACTCGCCCCTGAAAGCCCACAAGTATTTCAAACCCGGGGCAAAATCAATTTGGTTTATCGACAATTCAAGGAAGCAGTAGAAGATTTTACCTTGACACTAAAATATACCAAGGACAAAGAAACCATCTATCAAGCTGTTTCTGATAGAGCCACAGCCAAAATGCTTAGCCAGGACTTTGATGGGGCAATTCAAGATTTTGAATCTTCTATCAAAATGAAACCCGAAAACGCCAATAGCTATATCAATTTAGGGGGCTTGTATGATATGAAAAACGATCATAAAAAATCAGAAGAAACCTATTTGAAAGGGCTTAAGTATGATCCTAAAAATGCACTTTTGATGAACAACCTGGGTTTTTTGTTTGTAAGAACCAAGCAGTTTAAAACAGCCCTAAAGTGGTTGAACCAAGCCATTGAAGTTGATCCAAAAATGGCTTATGCTTATGGTAATCGAGGGTATTCAAAATTTATGTTGGGGAAAGTGGCAGAGGGCAAGAAAGACATCGACATTGCGGTTAAGATTGGCCCCAATAATCCGTTTGCTTTTAAGTATCGGGCGATTTATTATATCAAACAAAAGGAATATGCGCTGGCCTGTGCTGATTTACAAAAGGCGAATGAGTTAGGCTATTCGCAAACCTATGGCGATGAGGTAAACAACCTGATCAAAAAGCATTGTAAGTAATGTGTGGATTCAATAAGTGGTTTGAGCATTGAGATTCTGATCCCAATGCTCAAATCGCTATAATAGGGAAGAAGTATTGGAATAAATCTTAAGCGGTACCTTTTATAAAATACATATCTACCTCACCCTTATTTTTGGCTTTGATTTTCCCGCGGTACTCAGTCTTAAAATGATCTTTTACCAACTCATACGTGTCCCCCGAAATATTTACCATCCCTGGTTCGCCTGAGCTTTCCATGCGAGAAGCCAAATTCACGGTATCGCCCCATATATCATAAGCAAACTTGTCTTTACCTACCACCCCCGCCACAATCTCCCCAGTATGAATACCCAATCGTAATTCCCAAACGGGAAGGTTTTGAGCAAGCTTCTGTGCTTTCCATTGTGCCATAAAAGTTTGCATTTCCAACCCGGCATTGATGGCATCTATAGCGTTACTGGTATTGGCTACTGGTACGCCTCCTGCGGCCATATAAGCATCTCCAATGGTTTTGATCTTCTCAATGTTATGCTTTTTGCAAATGTCATCAAAAGCAGTGAAACAATGGTTCAGCTCGGCAATTACATCTTCAGGAGAAAGCTTCTCGGCTAGTTTGGTAAAGCCTTTAAAATCGGTAAACAACACGGATACTTGTTCGTAGTGCTGAGGAGTAGCACTGCCTTTGTCCTTGAGCTCCTGGGCGGTCTCAAAGGGTAAGATATTGAGCAATAAATTGTCAGATTTTACCCGCTCAGTTTCAATTTGCTGGTTACGGGTATTGAGTTCCTCATTTTGCACCAAAATCTCTTCTTTTTGCTCATTAATCTCATTGTTGGCTTCATTGAGCAAGGTGTTTTTTACTTGCAGTTTTTTGCGGGAACGTACCGTAGAGATCAAGCCCATAATCACCAGCACTACCACCACTGCAAACAAAACAAAAAGATAATCCCGCAAACGATTGCGTTCTTTTACGTGCTGTAGTTCCTGTTCTTTGAGCTTTTCGGCTTTCTTGGCGGCATCTAGTTTCGTTTTTTGCAGCTCCTTTTCTTTTTCGATGGCGATTTTTTCTTGTTTAGCCCTTTCTAGTTCTTCTTGTTTTTTCTCGTTTTCTAGCTTTTGCTTTTCAGCCAACATACGCTGTTTTTCGGCCAATGCACTTTGCTCGGCAGTTTTTTGTTTTTGTTCTGCCAGTGCCAATAATTGAACCACCTTGTCTTTTTCAAGTTCAGCAGTTTTGAGTTGTTCCTGCTGCAACAATTGCTGTTTTCTGATAATGTCAGCTTCTTTTTCCTTGATCTTCAGTGCTTTGAGTTCATTTTCTTGCTTCAGAAGCTGATCTTGCATGCGGCTTCTACGACGCTCTTTGGCAAATAAACGAGACCTTGTTTTTTTATTTTCAGCCTGCATTTTGCGCAACTGCTGTTGCTGCGTTACCAAGCGTTCATTTTCTAGAGAGTCCAACACATTTTGTACCTCAAGATACTGAGCATAATATTGAGCAGAGGTTTTGTGGTCGTTGTCTTTGGCATGCAAATCAGCCAACAACTGATAACTCTTGGCTAGGGTGTTGTATTTCTGATCTCCTGGGTGATTTTTAGCCAGGGCAATGGCTTTTTGCGCGTGTTGTTGTGCTTCTTTCTTCTGGCCATTTTTATAGTCAATCTGGCCTATTTCATTATGAAGCATGGCTTGGGTGCCATAATCATTGGTTTGTTGCTTCAGAGCTAAAGCTTTTTGGTAATACTCCTTGGCCTTGTCTTGAATTTTGAGCTCACGACCAAAAATAAATCCCATATTGATCAATAAGTCTCCCTGTAGGCTAGTTTGCCCTTCAATATTTTGATTAATCTTCTGGGCATTATCGTATTCTTTCAAAGCCTGAGAGGCATTATCCAACTCTAAATTCAAAAAGCCCAAATCTGCATAAGTTTTGACTAGTGCCTTTTGGTCATTGTTTTCTTTGTAGATGCTTACCAACTCTTGATCAGTCTTGATGGCGCTCTTGTAATCATGGTTGAGCTTATGGAGCATCGAGATATCTTTAAGGGTATTGTTGTACCCGGTCTGATTACCCTGTTTTTGGTGAAGTTTTAATAAATCCTTGGAGTGTTCTATGGCATCAGGGTAGAGGCCTGTTTGCTTATAAGCATACACCATATGCTGCAAATTATTGACTTGCCCCGTCTGGTTTCCTTCCTTCTCTTCCAGTTGGTAAGCTTGGTCGAGATACTGGATGGCTTTTTCGTACCCCTTATCATGTTCGTACCAAAGCCCAATTTTGTAAAGGGTTTCTGCTTTTTCGGAATTGCTACTGGCTTGGTTGAGTTGCTTGATAAGCTTTTCGAGATCTTTTGCCTGGTATTGTGCGTGGCATACCAAGCCTCCCAATAAGATCCATGTTGTAAATAAAAATATCCTGATTTTCATAAAGCCGCTTAGAATGTATATAAATGTTTCTCAATTACTCTTATTCTATAAATTTAAACTTACTTATGTAATGTCCCAAATATATTGAAAAAAATAGCAAAATTACTATAAAACTATAAAGGGATATTACTCCTTCTATGGGCATTTTTTGGTAAAAATATTATTACCTAAAGTTCTAAAAATACAAACGAATCGAATGTAAGTTTTATGACTTTATTTTTAAAAAATAAGAAAATATAGGAGACTTTATGCTAAAGGCATTGAGGAGAATACCCAAATGGGGTAGTGCGATATGCATCGCACCAGGAAGTTTTTTGGGTATGATATATTTTAGGGTAGGAGTGTAATAATAAGTAGAGGGCAATAAGTATAACCCTTATTGTTGTGGCACAGAAGTATACTTTTGCAAATCTTTTAGCTTGATTTTGCCATCGTAAAAAGATTTACCGATAATTACTCCGCCTACTCCAATGGCTTCGAGTTGATCAATATCTTCTACTGAGCGAATACCACCACTTGCCAGGATACTTAGTTCAGGAAATTTTTCTCTGATATTCTTATAAAGATCAAAATGAGGACCCTCCAGCGTACCGTTGCGACCAATTTCAGTGGTTTTTACATAACGGATGCCTCTTTCACAATAAAAATCGAGCAATTCCATTAGTTCTATACCTGTATTTTTCTTCCAGCCTTTGGTGCGTACTACGCCATCCAAAGAATCGGCAGCAAGAATTACTTTCTCCCCTCCATAAGTAATCATCCAGGAGTAAAATTTTTCTCTTTCGTGTACAGCTACTGTTGCAGCAGTTACATGACTGGCGCCACACTCAAAGGCAGTTCTGATGTCATCGTCACGAGTAATGCCTCCAGTATAATCAATCTGAAGGTTGGTATAATTTGACAACATCTCCAGAATATTATAATTTACAATCTGACGGGCCTTGGCCCCATCCAGGTCTACCAAGTGTAGGTACTTGATACCGTTGTTTTCAAACTCTAAAGCCAAATCAAGTGGGTTATTATCGTAGATTTGTACTTGATCAATATCACTACGAATCGTACGAACTACCTTACCACCCATAATGGCAATAGAAGGAACTATTTTAATCATGTTTTGAGATAGTTTTTTTGGTTGGAACCGAAAAAAAAGCTTGTGAATATAATAAAAATTCGCTTTTATTCATAATTTGAGCGCCTATAAGCTTAGGCTTTCGATTGTACTTATCTAAGTTTTTTAGTTTATCTTATTTTAAATTTACCTTTTCATGGAATTAGTTGACGGACGTTACCAAATTCAAGGAGTAGATGTATTGGAAATTTGTCGCGAATTTGATACTCCTCTGTATGTGTATGATACCGAAAAAATGGCAACCAAGCTCAATCGGTTGAAAGGAGCTTTTGCTGGGTTGAATCTGAAGATTAAATATGCTGCCAAGGCATTGACTAATATATCTGTATTGAAGTTTTTACGTACCCAGGGCATCGGGCTAGATGTGGTGTCTATCCAAGAGGTGCATTTGGGGCTGAAGGCAGGCTTCAAGCCAGAGCAAATTTTGTTTACTCCTAATTGTGTGTCCTTAGATGAGATAAAACTGGCAGTAGAGCTAGGAGTGAATATCAATATTGACAATATCTCTATTCTTGAGCAATTCGGACACGCCTTTGGCGACACGGTGCCCTGTTGTATTCGTGTAAATCCTCACTTGATGGCAGGTGGAAACGCAAAAATCTCAGTAGGACATATTGATTCTAAGTTTGGGATTTCTATTCTACAGGCGCGTCACTTGTTGCGTGTAGTTAAAACCAACAACATCAAAGTAAATGGCTTACATATGCATACTGGGTCTGACATTTTGGATGCAGAGGTGTTTTTACGTGGAGCCGATATCTTGTTCGATTTAGCGCAAGACTTCCCTGATTTAGAGTTTATAGATTTTGGTAGTGGGTTTAAAGTAGGGTACAAAGAAGGAGACGTCACGACCAATATTGAGGACTTGGGTAAAAAATTGACGACTCGTTTTCAGGAGTTTTGTAAAGATTATGGTCGCGATCTTGAGATTTGGTTTGAGCCAGGTAAATTTTTGGTAAGCGAAGCAGGACACTTCTTTGCGAAAACCAACGTGATTAAAACTACCCCAGCCACCGTGTTTGTGGGGGTAGACTCAGGCCTCAATCATTTGATTCGTCCTATGATGTATGATTCTTATCATACCATCGTGAATGTGTCTAATCCAGAGGCTACCTCACGGGTATACACGGTAGTAGGCTACATTTGCGAGACTGATACCTTTGGTTGGGACCGAAAGCTCAACGAAGTACGCGAAGGCGATATCATTGCCATTAAAAATGCGGGAGCCTATGGTTTTAGTATGGCTTCTAACTACAATTCACGTTTCCGTCCGGCAGAAGTATTGGTACACAAAGGCAAAGCGCATTTGATTCGTAAGCGTGAAACCATGGATGATATTTTGAAGAATCAAGTGTTGATGGATTTTGAGGAGGTTGCTACGGCTAAATCTTAGCTTTAAGTTGAGTATTGACAGTTAAAAGCTGGTTGAGTCAACATCAATTGATGAGATGTTTGAGTGACTAACAGCGTTCTGAAAACAAAATTTTATATCAAGCGGGGAGTTTTAACTTCCCGCTTTTTTATTGGTCGATTTACGCTATTTGGGAAAAAGGGCCATTGCTAGAATATTTATTGGGTAGAGACTATTTCTTAAAAAAATACGTATATTAGAAAAGCAAAAACAACAAATATCTATGCCATGAACAATCGCTTGAACTTGCCAATAGAACCCGATGCTCGCTGCCAACAAGAAGCCCGAAGACTTTGGGCTAACTACGACCCTGCACGAGAAGAGGCTTTCTGGCTTACCTACAAGCCTTTGATTGAGGTAGCTCGACAGCATGCGCAAGAAGCAGTTATTGTGAGGCATCAGATACGACAAACCAAAGCAGCAAGAGCAGACGAAGTAAGCGAAACCTTTATACAATCTCGTCGGCATTCTTTTGTAGAGCTTTTTTATGCAAGCTTATTGCTCATATTTGTAGTGGTACTTTACAAGGCTCATTTGCACCGCCAAAGCCCCGATAATCCCGGTTTGTCCAAATTGCGCTATGCTCCACCTCCTAAACCTGACTTTTTTCCTGAAGCGCTTGCACAGGCATTGAACGAACCTTCTGAAACATTGGATTTAGGGTATTTAGGAATGACAAAAGTACCCGAAGAAGTAGGGGATCTTATTCATTTGGAGCGCTTGTATGTCAATGACAATGAGTTGATGTTTTTGCCTTCAGTCTTGAGGCAATTGCCCAAGCTACGACACTTAAACGCTTCTAAAAACGAAATATTTACGATCAATGGCATCGAGAGAGTTAAAAGCCTGCAGTCATTGTATCTACAAAACAATAGTCTTAGGAGCCTGCCCAAAAATATAGGTGATTTGCATCACTTAGAGATTTTGTTTTTAGAGGATAATAATTTAAGCCAATTACCCTTTTCTATTCGTTACCTGAAAAGCTTAAAAAGCTTATACTTGAAGAAAAATAGTTTGACTTATTTACCTTATTCCATTGGCGATATGAATAATTTGAAGGCCTTATATGTGGAATACAATCAGTTGGATGAACTGCCCACCAGTATAGGGAAACTTAAAAATCTGGAGTTTTTGGATTTGGAAGGGAATAAGTTACGTGCCATTCCGCCTGAGATTGCTGGTATGGAAAGCTTGATCCGATTAGACTTGAGCTATAACCAAATGACCTACGTAACCTCGAGCATTCGTAATTTACGGTTTTTGTACAAGCTCGACCTTTCGCATAATCAACTACAGGCTTTGCCTCCTGCCTTTAAACAATTGACCAGCCTGGAAGAACTAAACTTGAAAGGAAACCCCATGGATAAGGCCACTGTAGATAAAATCAAAAGCTGGTTGCCTAATTGTAAGGTGATTTTCTAGAATTTTCGAATGAGTTTTCCAGTTTTCGCATCCCACAGACTAATCTTACCCGTGTTGTCACGAGTGGCAATGGATTGACTATCAGGGGAAAACCAAGCTTGTTTGATATCCTTATTTTGGCCAAAATTGTGTTTGAGTTTACCCGTTTTTGCCACTCTTATTTCAGCAAATTGATGCATCGTGAATAAATATTGCCCATCAGGTGAAAACTCCACCTGGGTTGGTTTAGATTTCATTTCGATAGAAGTAATTAACTTTTGTTTTTTTGCCTTCCAAATTTTCAATTGCTGGCTGTTATCATAAGTGACAATAGATTTCCCGGAAGGGCTAAAAATGCCTATGGATTCTTTTTGGTTGGTACCAAAAGTATGCATCAATTTTTTATCCTTTATACGCCAAAGTTTCACGGGATGGTCTTCGTTTCCGATAAGGATGTTTTTTTGATCAGGAGAAAGAGAGAAATTAGTGACTTCAGAAAAGGTTTTGTTTAATGTTGGATAGGTAATTTTTCTGTAATTGGATTTAGCTTGTAGGTTTTTGAAAATGATAGCGCTATTTCTTCTAAATAGAACCTTGTTGCCAGCTAAAAATACGGCAGCTATTGGGTTGGGGTAAAGACTGGCTGAGAATGTTTCTATTGGTTTTTTATCCAACAAATTCCAAATTCCCAACTTACCATCTCCTGGATTCCCAATAATCATTTGGTTACCATCAGGCGAGAAGCCCACAAAATTAATACCCTCCGAACCACCATTAAACGCATTCAATAGTTTACCAGAACGGGCCTTCAACAGTTTCACATTGATAGCGCCTGCAAACTCTTCCAGCCCCAATAAGATTTTATCGCCATTGGGCGAATAAGCCATACACTGAATGGGTGCATTTTGTTTGGGATAACGCTTGATTAGCTTTCCCGAATTTACTTCCCAAAGTTTTAATTGTCCGTTCGAATAGCCTACTACCATTTGTTGGCCATCTGGTGAAAAAACAATGGAAGTGGCTTGGGTATTTTTGGTGTTGCTTTGCCAATAGTTGACACCGTATTTTGATTGACAGAGGCCATTGAATTCTAAAAATACAAGGGCTAATAAGCAGGTAACTTTTAAAAGTGCCGTTGAATAGGTTTTTTTCATCATTTGTCGCTTTTTGATAGTTTATTGAGGTATAAAAATTAATACTTCACCAAAACCTTTGTTTGGTTTTTGCCCTTGAGCGCGGGCATTTGTTCTACATTGTGTAAGCGTCTGGCCCAATAAGGTACTCCCTCGGTTTGATTGGCGATGTATTGATATATCTCTTTGAAAGTGAGTTGATTATCTTTGTTTGCGTCCGCGTTTTTGTTGTGGATGGCTTTGAGAAAAAAGTACGTAAACAAGCCGTGTCGTTTGGCATTGTACCAACTCGATACTTGGGTACCCTGAGATGAAGCCAATAACACCCCATTTTTAATGCCTTTGATTCCTTTGGATTTTACGCCAATAGGAGAAATGTTTTTGAGAATTTCGGCTCCCGAAAAGCAAGCATCTAACACTACCGTGACTGACTTAGCCGGAAGCTTGGCCAGGTTACGGTAAAACAAATCTATGGGATAACCTGCCAACGATACATATTGAGGGTCGCACTCCACTGGTACAAAGTATCCCTTAAAGTTTTTGGTATCGGGTGCCCCATGACCAGAGTAAAATATAAACACATCGCTTTTTCCAGCTTTTACAGTATTGTAGAGTTTTCCCTGGTAGTTGGATTGATTGCCAAATAGTATTTCAAAATCCCCTTTGGTAGCATTCTCCTGATAGTAAATGTTACCTGGCTGGAAACCCAGTACTTCAACCAAGTATTTTTTGATACTGCGGGCATCGTTGATGGCAAACTGTACTTCCTTGGTTTTTAGGTAATTACGATTGCCAATTACTACTGCAATGGCATCCCGATTTTGCATGTTGGTTTTAGGTAAGTTTAGGTCTACCTCTGCGATTTTGGGAGCAGTAGATACTACATTCTGTGTTGTTTTGGGGTTGTTCTCAGAAGGCTTCTGAACTGGCTTTGTGGGTATTTTAATCTTAATTGGGTCAAGCTTGATCGCCAATTGATTGCTGTTAAAAGCTACTTGTTGGGTATTATCGTAAATGTATTTTTTAGATGAGTAAATACCTTTGAGCTCTACATGTAACAAGCGAAATCTACCTTGAGCATCAAGGGTAAACTGAGCGTTTTCGTAACGAGTATTTTTAAAATTGCTATCAAATTCTTTAGCTTCTTTGAGGGGTACCTTCAGATAAAAAGTATAAGTATTATCAATATTGATTTTAAAGGTTTCATTATCAGCATCGTACTCATTTTTAGAATTTTTCCAATTAAGATCTTTTTGAGCCAAAGAATTGATTGCTTTTTGGGTAAGCGTCTTGAGTTGTTTCTGACGATTTGCCTCCGTTACCCTTTTTACATAATCAGCCGATTTCTCAAATTTACCTTTTTGTTGCCATTCTTTGAGTGTTTTCTCTACATACCTACGAATACGTACCTGAGGAGACAGGGTGAATAACCCTTCATATCTTTTAAAAAATAATATATTGCTCGCAGCATCAAGCTCAACAGTTTTTATGGTATTATCAAGCACCAAAAAATCCTGAATAGGATAGGTGGTAGTGCTAGAGTTTAGTACTTTACGTTTTTCGTGATCGCAGGTATAGAGCGTGTTGTTTGTCCCTAATACCGCAAAATATCTATCATAAAACCCTCTGGTGTCAAAGGAGACACTTTGACTAAAGCGCACTTGTTTTGCGGATTGTTTTAGCTGAATAATCTTGTATATTTCTTCGGTTCCATCATTTACAAATTTGAGAGCTCCATTGCTTAAGGCCACTACAAAGTTGTTATCACCTGGGATAAATTCGGTAGTTAATATTTTTGAGGTAAACTTTAGGCGAAACTTATTGAAGTTTCTAAATAGCATTGGGCGATAGGTGACCGAGAGTTGATCATTTGATATAGTGATAAGTGAGTGGAAACGTCCTGCAATCGCTTTGCTAATATTGGGAGATTTGAGCCTGCTGGCATATTTTTTACCACTGGTAAACCAAACCTCAGCGGTTTCTCTTTGGTTGGTGTTTACCTGACCAATCAACAAACCTGGTAGATTGAGTTTTGTGGTATTTTTATTAATCAGAAATTTTTGAGAGCCAAGCAATATAATATTGGTGACAAACCCCATTTTTCTTGAAAACTTCAGTTGACCACTTTCTCCATTCCATATTTTCACGGTTTTATCCAGACTACTGGCAGCTACTGTTCCCTCTCTAATGTCAATATCTAAAATTGGTTTTTTAAAGCCCTGGAGGGTTTGTTGGCATTTTCCAGTGCTGGTATCCCATACCTTGATGGTACCGCTTTTATCAGCACTTATGATTTGTTTTCCTTCTTTATCGAGTTTGACATGGGTAATGGGGTATTGGTGCCCTGTAAGCGTATGTATAGTCACGGGTTGTTGAGCCAGTGTAATGTGGCCAAGACATAAGAAAATGAATAATATTAAAAGGTTTTTCATTACGAGTTTAGTTTTTAGGTTTGAAGTCGTCTCGACTTCATTCACTTATTTAGACTTAAAATAACGAATTACTTAAAGATATTGTGGTAGTTCTATGCCAATTCTTGAAAATATTCGCCTAAATCCATATTTTGATCATTTTATCAGACATTTACCCAAAGTTGCAATGAATCTTACCCAAAAGCTTTTTTCTAAACTCACCTTATTTTCATTGATGGCCCTCACTGCCTGTGGCATGAGTGAGCGTAATCAGCGCATGTTTGAGCAAAAACGACAAACAAATCAGCATTACCAGGCTGTGGTGCCCTTTAGCAATACCAAAGTGGTATCGTTGCCCACTGGAGTAGAAAATGTAACCAAGCGAGGGTTTGGCGATTTTAACGGGGATGGCATAGTAGACATGCTCGAGATTGATCGTAGTTTCTGGAAAGGAGGTAAGATTAGTGTGCGGGTGTTTTATCGTTTTCTGGATAAAAAAAGCAACCTGATTAAGTTTAACCCTACGCCCAAGAAAATAAGCCTAAAGTTCAAATTGGGTTGGTTTTCGAGCGCTACCAAAATAGATATAGCCGATGTAAACGGGGATGGTTTTGCCGACATTGTATTTAGCCAGTATTATCGACGATTTATGAAAGATCGCCTGCATTTTGGCTTTGCATTGAACCACAAGGGGCAATACTTTACCGAAGAAAAAATAAAACTGGGCTACACAGAGCGATCTTTTGGTGAGGAAATGGTGATTCGGATCAATAAGGCTATAGAAGCTTATGAACTGGATGAAAACGAGGAAATGGACAGCTTTAGTGATTTGATAAAGATGGACTGGGCTGATATTGATGGGAATGGAAGCGACGATTTTGTGATTATATACAATAGTCGAGGCATGGAGGTGATTTATACCAAAAAATCCTCCAATGGCATTGTGTTAGGAGAGGAGGCAAAGCTAGGAGTGACCGAAAAAGGAGAGAGTGATTTTTTGATGTGGGCAGGTATCAAAGGTACCGATTGGGCTGATATAAACGGAGACGGCAAGGCCGATTTGTTGACTTATCGAGTATTTGGTCGGGAAAATATGTATTTGGGGGTAGCGCTTAATCAAGGTAAATCATTGGAACCTCACCACGAAATAGCCCTCAAAGTATTTAAACATAATTCTACGTTTAAGTTTTTCAAGTACGATACCTTTGACGCGAATGGGGATGGTAAAGCTGACTTTATAAAAATAGCCCATCAAGGTACCAAACCATCGATGGGTATTTGTGTAAACCAATTGAAGTAATGTATAGTTTCATTCTCTTCTTATAGAAGTTCTAATACAACTTTTTTGAGGTAAAAATTACCCTAAGCAGTGATAATCCTCCTTTGAAGGAGGTGCCGCTTGCGGCGGAGGATGTTTTTCAGGAATAGCTCACAAGTTAATGTATTGATTAATCATCGCTTACATCCCCCTTAACCCCCTTCAAAGGGGGACTTTAACTGGTTTTTCTTAACGAAAAACGCATCATAAGTTTTTTGTTGAAGTTTTGTAATTCCAGGTTTAAAAGTTGAGACGACTTCTTCATTTATGGAATTAATTTAACTTTATAAGGGCACGCTTGGGATCATATTTTTTCATCTTTCGAATTTGGGCGATTGCCTTGGGCCAGGCTTGCTTATTTTGCAGGTTTACTACAATTAATGGAATCTGGTTTGGACGAAGATAAGTAAGCAAGAAACTCTCTTTGGGGTTCAGGGTAAACTGACTTAAACTACCCATTTCTTTCTGCAAAAAGCGTAATGATTTCTGGTGATTTTGAGCAACTACAATGACATTGGTTGCTGTACTTTGTTTGAGTCGTTTTAGGGTTTCGGTAGTAAATGCATTGCTGATTGTACGATTTCTACTAATTCTAAAGTTTTCATAAAGCAAGTGCTCGAGTTTACGATATTGCTGGGGAGGCATTGCGTGCAACACCAAGATGTTATTCATCCACTGGTCATATTCATACAAAGCATTGGGGAAAGCTTGAGCAAAAGTACGAATACTGTTCGTGACAAAGGCTTGATCAATTGTTTTACCTGCCTGGATGTAGCGACTTACCTCAGGCAGCATTTTTCGAGCAAATTGATCAATGTAAGGATTACCATACCAAGAACCTGTTTCCAGAGAGTCAGTCAGTTCGCGGAAAAACCAGGCATTGCCACAAGCAGTAGCCAAGGCTTCGTTGATCCATTGATAAGCAAATTGACGGTTTTTCAAGTCATTGTCTAAGAACCATTGTTCTATATTTTTTTGCAGTTGTACCGATTGTTGCTCGTATAGAATATGACTCAGCTCGTGGATGACAATACCCAAAAAGATGGCCTTATTGCGCATTGCCAGCGGGAAATCACAGGTAAGTATATTGCCACGAAACTCCGCTGAAGACCCACGACGATAACTGGCAGGTAGGGGGTGTAGATTGACTACAAAAGGTAAATCCGAATTCCATTGACTGCCATAAAAACGGGCAATTTGCTCAAACTTTTCACTGACTTGATTTTTTGCCAGGTACTTTTCCAAATCTTGTAGTTTTGCTTGGGCATCTTTGATTAATGGCTTCCAAAACAATTGCTCAAAGGTAGGCTTCATTTCTTTAAATACCTCAAACAATATCTTCTGAATACTGGCGGGATAAATACCTGCTGTTCTTTGCTGTAAATCGGCCAAATCTGATGACTGTGAAGCGGCCATTTTGAACAAATCCCACAAACTAGTGCTGGTCATGTGGGCGTTGGGAAAACCTGGATATTTGAAGGATTCATAATCTAGCGCCAATGCTTTGAAACGGTCGAGAATTTTGCGGTTTTTAGGAGTATTAAAGTCACTTGCTTGGTATACTCGTCGCAAATGTTTGGAACCTGAACTATTGCCTGAAGCAGCCTCCACAAAGCTTACAAGGTAATGCACTGGGTGAATTTGGAATTTGATTTGAATTTTGGGCTTACTCACATATGCAAAGGTGTATTGGCCTAAAGCAATCAATAAGGCTAAAAATGTTAATCTTCTCATCTTGAATGGGTTAATGGTTATATAGTTTGTACGAATACTTTCGTACTGTAATTATATACGAATTGTTTCGTATAACAAAATATGATTACGAATATTTTCGTACTAATGGCACTTAAAACCTGTAATACTAAACAAGGATAAGAAAAAAGCCATCCCAAAATTTCAGGATGGCTGATAAAATAACGATGAAAGCCAAAAAGTGACTAATCTCGCTGTTGTCGTGGTTGTCTTAAATACATAAAGTGATATTGCCCTACATTCAAAATATGTACTACTCGATCTCTTGCCGAACCCGAACCAGCGGCCTCACCTGAGCCATACGTATAGCTGGCCCCAGCCGATTTTATAGTATTATAGTTATCTACTTCCCAGAAGTGGATTTCTATGCTATAGCCAAGTTCTGTACAAATTCTGTTTAAGATAGTGGGGGAGTTTTCTAAGAAACCAGTGTGGCGAATTCCAATTCTTTGGCGTATGTTTTGCGCTTGAGCATCAGAAAGATCCCTGTCGATTCCTTTGGCAATAGAGAAAATTAAGCAATTATTCTGATCACCTGTATTGTCAATCACTTCCATGTCGCCACTTACGATGTTTTGCTCTCTAGGCGTTACCTTTTTAGGACCTTTTTTGGTGGCTCCAAAAGGATTGATGTTGCTAATCTTATGGGGGCGGCGATTTCTTTTGGTGGTACTTTTGCCAACACCTCCTATGCCAAGACCACTGATTGAACTTGTCGAACTGGTAGGAGCACTTTTTCCTCCATTTTTATGAGCTTTGATAGATTCTTGTGCTTCCTTCAAGATATCCTCCACGTCTCCATCTTCCATTTGACTCATAAAGTCGCGTCCCTGGCTAATATCGGTAGCAGCAGTTACCGAACCCTTTACTTGTGCATATACTTCGGTAAAGTATTCCAGCAATGCTTTGGCACCAATGTAGTCATTTTGTTTCACCATACCCATGGCATTTTCCAACACGCTGGTATTAATATTTACCTGTTCATCGGTGTTTTCTTGCAGATAGCGGAACTCGTTCTGAATTTCAGCCAGCATATCCTGGGCAAGTTCAAAACTTTTCAGGTTTTCTACATGGGTAAATGGTGTGGGAGACAAACGTGTGACATCGTATTTTTCAATAAAGGCCTTATGAGCGCCATGCTGATTTGATACAATGTATTCCAGGGCACCAATGGCACTTTTGATTCCAATTTCTTTATACACTGCTTTTCGGAAGAATTTACGAACCATTTTGGCTCTATTTGAGGTGTGCTCTTGTGAGCTGTCTTTGGCTCCTTGTAATACGTAGTCCAGCTTATCATTTAGACCTGAATGTTCAAATGCCAGACCCACTCCAGTTTTGGTCAAAATGTCTATAAGCATGGCACGGTTTATCATAGTGGTGCTGTAATAAACAAGCCCCGCTTTTGGGCCCTCCCGGCCACATTTGTCTAAACCTCTAATACCTTCCTTGCCCAACTCTTTAAGCGTTCGGGAGAGTGTCTCTATGGGAATGCTAAGACCAAACCTTTGCGCTTTATATTGGGCAACAGGGCCTTTTCCATCGTTAATTTTATCAGACAGACCCTCCATACCCGAAATAGCTTCCAGGTAAGATTCTAGCTGGATAGTGCCATAAAATACTGCTGATAATAGAGCTCCTTTGACTACTCCCCATAAGGATTCACCAATAAAAGATGTCCAGTGATGTTTTTCTTGATCCATAGCGGTAGAAAGCATCGTAGTACCAGCTCCTAAACCAGTAAAGAGCAATGGTATAATGAGTTCTCCCAGCAATCCGGCAGCACTGGCTATAGCTCCTCCAAAGGGCACAGCTGCCAAAGAGCCCAGGGTAAAAATGGCTGTGGTAATGTTTTTACGATATTTTTTTCCTTTGCTAACAAACATATCCTGACGTTCGTCTACTTCATCAAAGAAAGCATCGTAAAAGTCTCCTTTATCATCTCCTAAATCAGAGTGAACCTTACCCTCGTCACGTACAGTGTGCAGGTTACGCATAGCACCTAATAACAAGGCGTTTCCTTCTTTGCGTTCAGCACTTATGGTGCTAAATACCTTCCATTGTATGGTCCATTTTCCTCCTGTCAAAAACTTATCTCTTTCTTGTACGGCCAAATACTTGTAAATCTCCGTTAGGTTCATTACGTCAGAAGCCATGTATCCTTTTTCCAACAAAGCATCGGCAAAGCTTTTGTCAAATTCTACCGAACTACTCAAGTGCATAAATAGGTTTTTGATTACTGCACTATAGCTGGCGTCATTAGGAAAAGCATTTCGAATTTGTTTTAAGCGATCGGCTCGTGGCATAGGCAAGGCATCGGTTCGCAGTTCTTTGTTCAATTTTTCCAGCTCTTTTTCCTTGGCTTCCAGTTGCTCTTTTTCATCAAAACCAGTAATTACTCCCTTATTGTCTTTTTGGATATTACTCCGGTTCGCCTTTATTTGCAGAATCTCATCTCTTAGATTATTTCGTTGCTGAATTTTTTGAGTATTTGCACTGACATTGGTCCATTCTTCTAGCAAAACCCGACCACTTAAATTCTGAAAAGAGCCACTGGCATATCCCTGATCACGATCCGACGCGTTTCGATACCAACGGTAATTACTTTTGAGAATTTCATTGACCAAGTCAAAATTGGGGTCTTCTAGGCTTTGATGTACATTCACACTTCTTGAAGAATTTCTGCTACGTAACCCAAAATTGGTCAAACGGTTGAATTTTCGGTAAGACGCATTATGATGGCGATTGAGATAGCTGTATACCTCATACAAGAAGATGTTTTTACGATTGCCAGGGGCCTGGGCAATGCTTCCCAAATGTTGTTTATCTACCTTTAAATGAGGATTGGTATTCTTCACTTGGGTAAAATATCGCTGGGGCATTACAAATTCATCACCTCTTTGCCATACTTCCAGGGCTACCTGAAGCACTTTGTTGTAATCTTTGGTATTTTCGATAGACTGCGCAAAACGACTGGCCCAAATTCTCACATGAGTTTGGTAAGTTTGAGCTTCTACCTCTAAGTCCTCCTGATTGGTTAAATCATCCAAACTGGCTTGTTCGTCTCTTCTGGCTCTTTTGAGTTTTTCGACCTCTTTCTCTTGAGTTTTTGTGGCCTTATCGGGTCCGGTAATGTGCTCTAAATAGTAGGCATGATAAGATGTCGCATTATAACGCTTTTTGGGTTTGTCGTAAAATAAAGCCTGAGGGCCTCTTTTGCTTTCATGATACGAGGTATCTTTGGCAAGCGCCCGATAAGTACTGCTATTAAACCTATCGCTTCTATTCCAGTTTAGTTTAGGATTGATGTGAAGCAGGTTTGCCAATTGTTTAAACTGATCAGCATATCTGCCTCTTTTCGGACCAAAGCCTTTTAAGCGGTACATATATTTAGCAAATTGACGTTCCAGGCCTCGGTGCATTTCTATATCAGTACGGGCAATTTCCAGCTCTTTATCGTTGAGTTGCTGTGCCAAAAACAATGCCCTACTACCGCTAAAAGTACGTTTTCCGGCGTGCTCTCTCAACTGTATGTAAGTGTCTGTAATATCTCGCCCATATTTTAAACTACCAATGGCTTCATAGATTTGTTTGGGCTCCATTTGTAAAGCAATGAGTAGCTGTTTGAGCATACCAGTAGCTTGTGCTACCCTTTTATCAGCTTCCGCCTTATTGGGCGATTTCTCGATAGGTGTATTAGGAGACAAAAAGGCATTTAAAAACTGTACACGCCAGCGATCGGGTAGTTTCATGATCGACTTATGCAAATCCTGACGACGGTTTACCCGAAAACGATTTTTGGTAAGAGAGTGATGAAGTTTGTACCATTTGTGTTGGGTATCGAAGGTGATTTCGGCTTGTCGGGCCAGGTTTGCCAGTGCTGGCACCATTTCGGGGGCAAAATCTTTCCCTCTTTGCCGCAGCACCTGTCTTATGTTATTCACGACCTTCATGCCATCAAATGTGCCATCTTTCATAAAGCCACCCTCAATGCGTACATCAGTTGCATCAGGTTTTTGTTGCTGACTATCCCCTCGTGCTTCTGTACTAGAGGCCTCGTTGCCTCCTTGCGAAGGACTCTCTTCATTGGCTTTATCTTCTACGTGGGTGCCAGTTTCCACCATCATACGTAGAAATGTACGGTCTCCTTTGTTCCAGCCATATTTAGAGGAGCGCCAAAATTGTTTTTGCTCTTCGGTAAGAAAGTATCTGCCTATACCAAAGAAAGAACCTACAAACGCAAAGGGATATTGAAACAATAATGCAGGTATAATCCCGTGAGTACTTTTGAGAAAGGCATCTCCCTCAGCAGTTTCTTTCAAAAAACGAGTAGGTTTAGGAGGTCTAATTGTAACCTTTACGCCATTTTCACAAGTAAACTCTGTGACTTGCCCTGAAATATAGCGGCGAATAACTGGTGTACCACTAAACAATCGCCCTTCTTCTTTGGCAACAGTTTTTAACCAGGATTCTACTTCTTTACCCAAGTCTTTTACGTAGCCTTTGAGGTTACCTAAACTAGGAGATACGCGTCCAGTCCATTTGTTACTGGCTCGGCTAAAACCCTTTACAATGGCTGCAAGATGGGCATCCCGTGCGTGGAAATAGGGTATCAGGCCATTTTCTGATTTTAGGATTTTTTCTTGCCAGTCGCCTAGTTTCTTCTGATTTTCGGTATAAGTCTTATACGTTTTATAATCATCGTAGCCCTCTTCGCCCTCTTCTTTAGTAGCACCAGCTTTAAAAGCATCATACTTTTGGTCTTCCATACCACCTTTTGTCTTCGATACTGTTTTGGCAGTGGCCTTGATGTAAGAATCCATTGAGTTGGCTTCTACAAAACGCTTGATTCGTTTGTAGTTGTAGGTATTTAGGTTGCCACGTAATACAAAGCGATGGGTATGCCAAAAGTGTTGCAATTCCTCGTGCTCCATCAATTCTACCACTCTTACTACCTCTAGCTCATCTACTACAATGTGCGAAGAAACCTTGTTTGCCATCATACCTAGCGAGAGTGCAGCCCGTGTGGCAACTGTTGCTTTACCACCGTTGTCTAATTGCTCGAATAGGTAGTTGGTAATCATGTTGTCGAGTGGCATTACCAAATTTTTGGCTCTATTGCTGTAGCCTCGAGGTTTGTATGAAGGAAGCCCATATCGCTTGGCCAATGCTTGCCTGAGCGTTTCTCGTCCTCTGCTAAATACCTGATAGGATGCCTCTAGGTCTCTGGCATCTTTGCGAGCTAGTACCCGCATGATCTGAATGAACGAATTTTCTTTATTCCAACTACCAGAATGGAGGATATCATATAAATGTTTGGCTCCTTCGTGAGCAGGCATGTTGGTTTCCCACATAGTAGATTCAATAGAGTCCAGCCCACCAGCTTGTTTTTCTACACCATCATCGGTAAATATCCGGCTTTTAGTTGCCCTAAAAGGGTCAAAATAACGGTCTGAAACATCTTGTGCTGATTTTTCAGAAGTTTTCACATGGCCTCTGGTCATACTAATCTCTTCTACTTCTTTGCGAATGGATTTGATGGCATCGTCTTCTGAAGCTTTCAGTTTCCTGGATAGTTCTGCTAAAGCCACTATAGTATTACCAGATTGGATTTTCCAATTATCTATATTCAGTGCTTCATAATAACTTTCCAGTTTGGGAATACAGCTCTCAAGCGCTCTGTTATCCCGCGATAGTGTTCGATATTCGGCCGTATCAGGATCAATAGTTTGAAGCCTATGCGATAAGGTAATTATATGATGACTAATACGGGTATGGGCTGTAGCAATGAAATGCTCAGTATTATTTGCCGTAGTAAGGAGGTAATCGGGAGCCCCATCTGGTAGTTTTACTTCTTTGTCATTATCCTTTGTTGTGCCATCACTTTGGTTTTGTTCGGTAGCCTCTGTAGCACTGCCACCATCAATGTCTGATTGGGCATCTACCACATCTTCAAAAATAATCGCTGGATCAAACCCATCTTGCACATGGGTTGAATCATCATGGGCTGGATTTGTATTTGCCCGATAGTTGGGATCATGGTTATAAATCCTAACGGGCGTTCTCACCAGTTTAAACCCTGAAGTATCAGGAGACTTATGCCTTGGTTTAGAAGTAGCCTTTCTTCTTTTAGATTTATTGTGTCGTTTCTTTCGCTCTGTTACAGACGTGCGTTCCTTGTTGTGATCATAAGCAAGACTCATGGGCTTATCCTTAAAGATATCATCCATGTTCATCCCAATCGCCCCCATACGTGGAGGTTTGGGTTTGTTGCGTCGCTTTATTGGAGCATGCCTATGTGATCTTTTTACTTCTCGGTGTTTCGATTTTTTTCCAACCCTGCCACGATTTTGTTTTGAGGGTTGTTCTTGTTGCTCTTGGTTTTCTCTTCCCTGCAATGCGTCTTGTTTCGGGATTCTATCAGCCATAAATTAACGGGTAAAATTGTACTTTGTTAATATTTAGGCTATTAATTTTCGTGTCGTTTTTTAGAGCAATCATTTAGATTTGCTCATTCTCAAATTTGTTATTAAATGTTTAGACTTATGGTTAGTAAAAAGTCTTAATTGTTAATATTATTAGCTAAGTGGCTGCTTATTAATTTGTTAACTTAGATTATTGTATATCTGATTACTTATTGTGTATTCTTACTTTTGATGCTATTCTTGCTTTGTTGAATTTTATGTGAAATATTAAGCTTGTAAGTTTAGTTACCTATATTGCTTGTATTTTAAAAATATCCTCCAGTGACTGAGGATGATTCCTTTGGTGAAATTTTCAAAGAAAAGACAAGAGTGGTTTGAGTGTACTCAAAGTTTTTTGAATTTATTTTTTCGAGTGTAAAAGGAAGGAAAAAGAAGTGTCAAGAGGTGGACAAAAAAGCCTGTTTTTAGGTGATTAAAGCCTAAAAACAGGTAATGATGATAAGTGTTTTCTAACGTATTTTAGGTATTTATGAAACCTGGTAACTTGCCTCTGACCAAATGCCATTGGCAGTATGTTGAATTTCTACCCAAGCCAACTTTTCTAGTAAGCCATAGGTGAAGGCTATTCCATCTTCAGTCTTTTTGTCCAACCCAGTGAGCATCGCAAGCGCAAGCATCAACTTTGTGGAAGGGTTGAAGATACGTAAGCCGAATTTTATAACTCCCTCAGGGCTTAACCAAAGCGAAATGGCTAATGCGGATGTATGATAATGTTCTAAAATATTCAATAATTGTCCTGGAAAAGAGGGTAGGTCAAAAAAATCGGCCAAATTAAGCGCCAAATGAAATTGATTGACTAATGGGAGAGATGCATCTAAGCGTAAAGTCATTTGATGAATGATAGGATCTACCAGGGATTCACCGTAGCCAATACAGGTTACTTCGCTTTGGATGTTGATCCAACGCGTTAAGATTTTCTTATGTGTTGTATTCTCCAGGCTGTCAAGTAATGCCTCCATAGATATTTCTACAGGGAAAAACCATCCAGCATTTGCCCCCAGTGTATTGAGTTCTATCCAAGAGGTAAGTTGATGTGGCCAAAAAGTCTTTCCTTGTCTTTCCAGTCTTTGTAAAATGTGGGCATCGACTTTTAGACGATGGTTGTAGTAGGAGGCGTGCTTTTCCAGCACATCGTCTACTGCTCCAGTATAGCAGGCCGTGATACGTTGGCGATTGTGCGTGCTCCAAAACTCCAGGTTTTGTGTGTCAAGAGTACTAAACCTGGGGATTACATATTGGTGCCATTCTGTTACAAAGGCAGCATTTGCTTTACTGGATAAAGGGCTGTTATGCAATGCGAGTAAAATCTTTTGCTGATTGGTGATGGTTAAATTACTTTGGGTAATAGAATCCATTCGTTCATGTGGTTTGAAATGAGTGAAAAACATTAAGAAAGAGCTACAAATGCCCTGTTAGTATTTGCAGCTCTTTTTGATTAGTGAATTATTGTGGAACTACCGCATCATAGTGTCCTCCAAGGCTACGAATAACAACCGGACGACGAGCGTTTGAATCCTCATTATGGGATCGACCCGAAATGATGAATCCATTTGGGTTATTGGCTGGTGTAATCTCGATTACTTGAATTGGTTGTCTATGCCAGGTTTCAATCGCTTGTATTACATTTCGAGCTACTGCACTGTCAGTGGCTATCCAGCCACCTTCAAGATTTACCTGAGCAGCGATATGAGATACTGTGTCTTCTACTTCAGCTTGCGATTGTCCAGTAAGCCCCATAATAATTGAGTATATAAAACACCTGGCATCCATTCCTCCGTCATTTTGGATGATTTTGAGACCACGGTTTGATAATACGCCTGCTTCGTTTGCAAGTGGTTCGGGTACAACATCTTCTTGCCTTATTTCGCCTCTTCGTGCATCTACCTGTACTTCACCTACTCTGGCACCTAAACCGTCCCCTACGATTCCTCTTCCGTTGCGCTCATTTTGTTCTATCTGATCCCAACCAGGGTCTAAGCGGGTCAAAAATTGCAAGATAGAAGCGGGTGCGGGAGTAGCTTGATGGTTTCTTGGTAGGACTTTGGGTTTAGCAACTATTTTCTCTGAACCTTTCTTGGCAATTTGAGGCTTACCGCCACCAGATTTTCCTAATTCATGTGTATCTTCAACTTCACTATCAAGGCCAGTACCTGCTTGAATGGTAGCATCAATTTCTGCCAAAAATCCCTTGGCACCTTCCAGGGTGAGGGCAAATTCACGGGCTTGTGTCGGGTTGTTTTCAATGATTTGAGTTGCCAATTGATCCAGGTAGTCTATGCTGAGTTCGGTTACCTGTTCAGCATCTTCATTACGTTTATCTTTTACTGTTGTAGCATCTTGCTTCAAGTCTTTGTTGCCAACCATTCTTGCGTCAATGGCCTTAAGTGCTGCCACTCGATTATTTAAATTAAATATAATGGTTTTGATTTCATCGAGTGGATCGTCAATAATTTCTTTAGCTTTTAGGCGCTCTACATGTTCCTGCGCCATAGGCATGTGTCGGTTTACATCAAACTTTTCGTTAAAGGTTCTAAAAGCTGGATTACGATTAGATACTGCATATTCAGCAGTTTTTACCAATTTTTTGAGCCCCGATTTATTAAAAAGTTCGCGACGAACAGTCCGACGCGCTTCTGAGGCTCTAAATTCTTTCGGCCTGTCTTCTGGGGCTAATTCATTCAGTGGGGTTCCTTTACCTCCAAAAAATTGATCAAGACCTTTAGAAGCACCCGAGGCCGCGTTTCCAAAGGCTCCCTTAAAAGCTGTTTTAGCAAATATTTCCAGAATAAGGGCAGGGTTGAGCAACTCTTTTTTCACATTGACCAAACCAGCCTTAGGACCTTCTTTAATAGCAGTTTCCAGTCCTCGAATGGTTTCCTTTCCTACTTCCCGAAAAGCCTTGCGTCCCGCATACTCTAATGCTTGTTTTTGTAGCAACTCCCATTTTTTAGAGTTATCGCCATCTTGTACAGCACTTTCCAGTGAGTTAATGCTTTCGCCCCAACCATCAGCTGCAAATACAAGGTCTTTTAATATAAAAGAGGCATAAAATACGGCCGATATCATGGCTCCTTTGATCGCAGCCAGCGTAGTTTCACCTACCAAACCAGTGATGCGGTTTTTGTAAGGGTCAAGCGTACTATTCACAACACTGGTAACTGTTCCCAGTCCAGCAAATGCCAGCGGTAAAATGAGTTCGTCCAAAAGAGCGCTGGCACCAAAGCCTGCTGGGCCAAAAGGTATAAATACAATGGTACCAATCAACCAGATCGTTTTGAGTAGGTTTTTGCGGTATTTGGCTGTGGTTTTTTCAAAGTTTTCCTGACGATCTTCTACATCGTCGAAGAAAGTGTCATAGAAATACCCTTTTTCGTCGCCCAGACTAGAGTGAGTTTTGCCACTATCGCGGGCTTCTTCTATATTACGCATAGCACTCAATAAGCGAGAAGTACCTTCGCGTCGTTCAGTGGCCTGGATGGTGAACCAAGACCATGACGCGGCTCCTTTTAAGAATTTTTCTTTTTCTTGAGCAGCCAGGTACTTATAGGTTTCGGTCAGGGTCATGAGGTCATCAGGACGGTAACCAGCAGCCAGCATGGCATCCACAAAGGCTTTGTCATATTCCACGGCATTACTCAAATGCATAAATAGGTCTTTAACTACGTCTACATAAGTGCCTTTGTTGGTATAAGTAGCCCTCAACTGTTCCAAACGATCCTTGCTGGGCATGGGAATGTATTTGTTACGAACTTCCAAATCTAGCTTGGCGAATTCTTCCTGCAGGTCGGCTAGTTTTCCAAGTTTCTCTTCATCGGGTTGCTCTTCACTCTTTTCAGATAATTTTAGCTCTTCTTTGAGATTAGTAACTTCTGCTTGCTTTTTTCTTCGTTGTTCTACTTTATCTTTTTTCGCTGGATCGTTGATATCGGTCCAGGCTTCCAGTAATACCCTGCCTCTTAACAAAGTAAAAGACCCTTCACCATACTCTTTTTCTTTGCTACCACCGCTTCTATACCATCTAAAGTTGCTCTTGATGATTTCTTGAACAATATCTAATTCTTCGTTTTCGAGCTTACCTACCAAATCTATTTTATGCTTGGTAAATCCATAAAATTCATGAAGATTCAGTTTGGTTTTTTTGGCGAGGCGATCTTTGGATTCTTGTTTCATATGATGATATACTTCATACAAAAAAGCCTCTTTACGTTTTTCTTTGTTGTTGGCATAGGGGTTATTGGGTGCTGCATTATAGTCGCTTGGGAGTAATACTTCGTCGCCTTCTTGCCAGATGATCAAGGCCATGCGCATCATTTTGCGATAGCTATCGGTTGATTCTACCTCGCTGGCAAAACTTTTACTCCAGAAATCTACTCTTTTCTTATAGACTTCGCCAGAAACTTCCATGTCTTCAGGTTTCACCAGATTTTCCAAGTCTTCTTCCTGGTTGCGGCGATCTTTTTTGGCATTATCGGCAGCCTGACTGTATGCCTTATCCGAATCTTTCTTTTGCCCAATATATTCTACATAATAATTCAAGTATTTTTTGTCAGAGGCATTTTTATTGGCCTTACTACTTTTTGTTTTCTTTTTCCATTTTTTCGTATCGGTAGTAGTACTTTCTGCGAGCTCTTTATATTGGTTTTTTGTGTTTTTTTGGATGTCTTCCCACTCCAATATGGGAGTGATGCCTATGTGCTCTGCCAGTTGTAGAAATAAATCTCTCACCTGTTCTATTTTTACCAGGTCAAAAATATTGTCATACACATCATCGTCGTTTTGGATATCTATAGAAGCCGAGGGCAAATATTTAGCAAATTGTCTTTCCAGCCCTACGTGCATTTCCTGATCCTCTTTGGCTATTCTGAGTTCTTTTGGATTAAGCAAATAAGCAAATTGTAACACCTTTTTAGGGAGAAATATTTCGTGAGTAGCGGTGTATTCCCGCATACCACGTCGGTGGTTTCTTAGGCCAGCACTTCGCCTCAATTTTAGGTAGTTTGGGGTAATGTCGGTACCATACTTAAGCCTGCCTATAGCCTCAAACACTTGCTTGGGCAGCATGCCTAACCCAATGAGTACCATACGAATGGTATTGAGGGCTTGATTGGCCAACTGGTCAGCTTCGTTGGCATCTTTGGCCTCCTCGATGGGGGTGTCTATAAAAGCATCCATAAATTGTACTCTCCATCGATCGGGTAACTTCATCAGTGCCTTGAACAAGTCTTGGCGACGGTTGATGCTAAACCAATGCTTTCGGATCTTGGCCTGTCCTGCGATTTCGGCAAGAGACTGGAGCATTTCGGCGTCAAAGTCTAATCCTCGGGCTCGGATGGTTTTCTCTACTTTAGCTAAAATTTGCCGACTTTTTTTGAAGTTATTCTCGTCTATATCAACATATTCAGTAGCATTGCCATCGGCATCGGTTTCTTCACGGGCTTCTTCGGCGTTTTGTTTAACCATGCAAAAGCTTATGAAATTGACAAACTTATTCAACAGGAGGCCAGCTTTGCTCTGATCCTTTTTTTCTTCCGCGATAATTTCTTCTATGGCTTCTTTATCGAGGCCTGCTTCCAGGAGCACCTTCATTGTGGTACGGTCTGCTGCATTCCAACCTATTTTGTATTGCCTTGCCCGATCCCAACCAGATTTCATATTGGGGGTGAGAATGTTTTTGGTGTGAGTCTTTTGAGGTAAAATCTCGATGACTTTGTCTTCTGTACCCGTAGGTTTAAATTCTATTTTTTCTCCCAAAACATATCGGCGAATCACGGGATATTTATTAAAATATTTCTTCTCTTCTTTGATTACCGCCTTGTTCCAAAGTACAACCTCTTTTTTTAAATCCTTGATTTTGCCCTTTACAAATCCTCGTACACCAAATTTTCCCGTAAACTTATTGGCTCCTGCAGTGTAGTTTTTAATGATACCTTCCAATTGCAAATCTTTGGCTTCCAAAAATGGATAACTTATCTTATTGTCTTTGCCATAAGCCTTGGCCAAAATCTTGGTTTGCCAATTGCCCAATTTTGTAGCATTTTCATCTAGTTTATCCTTGTCCTGATCCTCTTTGTCTTTTGCGTTTTCTTTTTCCCAGGTTTTGGCAATGGTTTTAATGCGGGCGTAATTCTGATTGGCCTTTACCAGGTTTTCTATACGCTGAAAGTTATAATCATTGAGATTATGGTAAAGTACGTGTTGGTAGGTGCCCCAAAAACCAACTAATTCGTTGGGTTCCAGCTCTTCGGCTAGCCTGGTTACTTCGTCTTGGTGGGTGATGAATTTTTTCCAATTATTTTTATCCATCAAACCCAGTGAAATAGCTACTCGAGTGGGGGTAGAAGCTTTGCCTCCATTGTCAAGCAGTTCAAACAAGTATTTGGGACGTTCGTTGTATACCCAATGAGAAAACCAGTCTGGGCTTCCCTGTGGTTTAGTGGAAGGCGTGCCATATACTCCAGCAATAGCTTCTCTTAAGGTGATTTTTTGCTTCTGGTTTTCTCTGTGACGTATAAAAGCGTGTTCTACTTCTTGTATGTCTGGACGCGACAACAACCGCATGATTTTGATAAAATGAGATTGAGAAGCCTTGTTGAGCTTTTTGTTTTTGGGACGTTTGGTAATTAATAAATCATAGAGATAGGTAACGGCACTGTCTATGGGCATATTTTTTTCAAAAAGGCTGGCTTTGATAGACTTACTACCTCCTGGCTCTTTTTCTTTTCCTTCGTCCAGACCCAGCATGCTATACAACATGCCACGGGTAGCATCGAAATCTTCGTTTCTGGAGTCATCGGGATAAATTCTATCTTCTTCATTGTCTTGAAGAGCACCACGAGAGTTCTTGATGAGGTGCAATTCGGCTTTGAAAGCCTTGACGATGTCATAATCCATTACATTGCCAAGAAAGGGGAGCTTTTGTTCTACTCGATTGAGGAGCAAATCAATCATTTTGTTTAGCCTTCCAATCGTTGGGTGCTCCTTTTTGATTTCATAAGTGAAAGTGTCTATCATTCCCATTAAGTGCTCAAACCCTTCCTCATCCATATGAATGTCCAACTCTTTGTAAATGCTGGCTTTTTCGGTGACAAATCGTTGACGATAATACACAAGTCGTGAGGCCAAGGTACTGCTGTAGCGTACATGGGTGCTATTCAGCGATGCTTTATCGGATGGTAATTGTAAGGTATCATCATAACGCGGAAAATCTCCCCCGCCTGGACTGGATTGTGGTTTACTTTTGATTCCATCGTCGGGATTGGGAGCAATTGGTTTTTGACTTTTCCCTCGTAAGTGACTAGGAGTAATTCCACTTTTCTTTAAACTTTTTTTTGCTTTTTCTTGAGGCGTTTTTTGCCCTGTCCCTTCTTTGTTCAGGACTTTAGAATCTGACATAGAGCTTAAATGTTAAGGTAGTAGTATGTAAAAAGATGATCAAGTAATGTGTGTTGTATAAATGGTGCTCCACTGGAGTTTAAAGGACATAGCAAACCCGTTATTATCTCAAATATGAGGCAATAGAAGCCTTTACCAAAAGCAGTCTTGAGGTAAAAGAGTAGGGGCGTTATGTACAGTAAATCAGGGAGTTATTCCGTCAAATTTCTGATGGTTTGTGGGTTGCAATGTTCAAATACAGAGAAGACACCTATCGATAAGGGTTCTTGTGGAACGGTGCGAAAATGAACACCAACCAGGGGCTGATATCGGTGGCTAATGGTTACTTTGTGGTGTTGAGCAATCCAGCAGATTTGCCCTTTATTAGCTTTGACTGTCATGGGTGAAACTTGGTGTAATGTTAGTTTTATATAAGAGCGTGTTTAAAAATTATAATCTGAGCTAAAAAAGCGATTTTTCCGTGCTGGTTTTAGCAATTTTTGCAGCAATAGCTTTGGCTATTCCTTTAAAAATATGCTTCACCAACTCGAAAAACTCATCATTTTTATACTCGAAGATAAAATGTAAACATGCTCTAAGTTATCTGTATAGTAGACTATGGTTAAGTATAACAGTATTAGTTCCGATAGATTTTCTTGTGTTTGATGGGGTGTTAGTATCCAACAAAAACAGGGAATCCAGATCGGATAATTGATCAATACCCAAGGGTATTTTAAAGACAATAATTGTTAAAGCTAAATTGTAGTTGAATGCCAAAAAATGGCTGGTGAACCGTGATAAAAAATACTCTATAAACGATACAATTTTACTGGTAAATGGGTTGCCCGAAAGGTCAATAAAAATGCACTTTTTTTGTTTTTGCTAAAGTGCTGGTTGATAGGTAGTTATGAGCTATATTTTATAGCTTACTTCTGAGGTTAATCCATCGGCTGTTTGTTGAATTTCTACCCAGGCAATATTTTCAAGAACACCGTGAATAACCGCCAATTTATCTTCCTCTTTTTTGCTCATTCCACTCAGCATAAATAAGGCAATTAAGAGCTTTACCGAAGGGTTCATGATTCGCAAGCCAAACTTGAGTACTCCTTCTGGACTTAGCCAAAGTGAAATGATTAGTTCGGTGGCTTCATAACGTTCTAAAATGTTCAACAACTGCCCATGAAAAGAAGGAACTTCCAGTAAGTCGGCTAAGTTGAGCGCCAGATGGTATTGATTGGCGAGCGCAAGGTTGCTATCGAGGCGAAACTCCATTTGACGAATGATGGGTTCTACCAGAGATTCTCCATAACTGATGCATTCTACCAGATTTTGTGTGTTGACCCAGCGAGTAATGATTTTGCGATGGGTAGTATTTTCAATCATTTCGGTTAGCTGACTGGCGATCATTTCTATGGGAAAAAACCACCCTGCATTGATGCCTAATGTATTGAATTCCAACCAGGAGCCCAGGCGGGTCGGTTGCCAGTTTTCACCCAACTTTTGTAACCTGCGTAAGGAAAGTGGTGATACACCCAACACGTTTTGAAAGTAATGCGCAAACGTCTCGGCACTAGTCAATGCACTTAGGGAAGTTTGCAGTGTTACTCGATTGCGCGTATGGGTGGTATTAAAGTGAAAAGGTTGTGATACTTGCGGCACTTTTGAGGTGAGGTTTTTACACCATTCATTCAAAAGATCGCTATTTTCGTTGCTTTGTAATTCAGTACTATACAGTGCCAGCGATAATTTTTGAGAAGGATCTAATTGAGGATTTTCCTCTTGTGAGGGATCTATATTCATAAAGTTTCTTAAAAATAAGTAAAGTGTATATTCAAAATTAATGAACATACACTAATAATTGATTATTGCTGATCTCTTTTTAGATTGAACATGCCCGCGTCTTGAACAGTGGCAGCTCGTAAGCGACTATAAGTATAGATATACCCTGGATTTTCCTGGTCAGGCGCATCATAATTATCAGTATCAGACACGGTAGAATCGTTTCGGTATTTCCAGCCGTTTCCGTCAAGATTTCTGGTTTTGGCAGTATAGTGCCCTCCTTTAGGAGAGTTTCCTAAATGGAATACTACGCTGTCCAGGCGATATACATAACCATTCAATATAAAATACTCCCGCATGTTTACCGTCTTTGTGTCTTTTTCGGAACCACCTTGCAGGTTGCGCTTAAATCGTTTCAGGGCAATTGTTACCACTTTTGGGCGACCATTGCCTAGTAGGAGTTTCTTATCGGCGTTTCCTCTGCCTTGACTATTTTGTACATTTTCTAAAGTTTCTACTTTGAAATACTCCCGCATTGCCTGCTCCAGGTTGTTGGCGTTTTCTATAGGCAAGTTAATAAAGGCCTCATTCTGAGGAGTATCTGATATTTCTTGTCCTTGCCGTTTAGATAAGCGAGAGGTTTGGGTAATGCCTGTGATTTTGAGATAATCCAGAATTTTTCCAAAGATTTCAGTGGGGTCTTCCTGACTGTAGATTTGCAGCGGAGTCAAGATTCGGTCTTCGGTAATATTCCCACTTTGTTGCGAAATGGTTTGAATGCGAGACTCTATCAAAATGTGACGCAAGATTTGAATACGATAATCTTCTACCAGTTCGCCACGACGAATCGAGGTTAATATGCCATAAAGTGTATTGGCAATGATGTCACGCCCGCCTAGTTCTCGATGCCTTCTGTCTATCAGTTCATAATACCGCGAAAAAGCCATCATGTTGAGACCCGCCGCAATGTAACAACTGTTTCCGGCATTTTCTACCCCTTTTTGCCCGCTCATAGAATGGTTTTGCTTGCGCGAATGTTGTTGCTCTTGTTTAGGTTGTGGGGTAGCGCTTAAGATAGAAGTTTCATTTTTTTCATTGGTAAGTAGTATGGTCAATGGCTCTATCTTTTGAGTAGTGGACGGGTCAACGTGCGATTGCTGATCGTCTTTTTTCTCTCTTTTTTTACGAGGCGACTTTAGGGCCATATCCGTGACAGAATCTACCTGAGAACTTATCACGTTTTTGACGACTCCCACAAAATCCTTTAAGTCTTCAGGGTTGTTGCGGGCAATGTCTTCAGCCATTTGTTTCAGAAAATCAATGGTAGGAATATTTGAATCATCGATTTCTTCTCCGCTGTTTTTGGCAGCTCTGGCAAAACTATTTAGTTTCACCTCTACATCAAACAAAGCCTCGTCTACATCCTGAGCATATTTTAGGTGGTCTACTGAAGCTTGCGCATCAGGTGCTTTGCGTTTTACATCATATTTTACGGTAAATTCACGGAATGCTGGGTTGCGGTTAGATACGGCATATTCCAATACCTTGGTGGCATATTTAAAACCCATTTTTTCGTACAAAACCCGACGAACATCGCGGCGAAGTTCACTGGCCCGGAAGTTTTGCACAATTCGTTTCCCTTTTTCTTCTTGCGAAATGCCTTGCTCGTCTACATCCAGGTTACCTCCAAAAGCTTCATCTAAGGCTCCTTTGGCACCCGTTACGGTATCACTAAATACCATCTTCACCATAGTTTTGGTAAACATCTCGAAGATAATGGCTGGATTATAAATGGCTTCTTTAAAGTTTACTAAACCAGCTTTAGGCCCTTCTCTTACGGCTTTGTCCATTCCGCGAATCATTTCTTTACCAATTTCACGGGCAAATTTACGGAAGGCATACTCTCCTGCTTGTTTCCAGAATAATTCAGCCTTGTTTCCGCCATTTTTTTCCAGGCTTTCAATACTGCCCCCCAATTCGCCCCAACTCATTTGTTCAGCAAATGCTTTGAGCTCAAAAGAACCCAAAAATACAGCCGATAAAAGGGCACCTTTGAATCCAGCCCAGGCAGTTTCTCCGACGGTACCGCCTAAGCTGTGTTTGTAAGGATCAAGAATAGAGTTGAGCAAGGTCATGGCCATACCCTGACCAGTAAAAAACGCCGAGACTACAATGCTCGAGGCAAGTAAGGAAAGACCTCCAATACCCGCACTAAAAGGAATAAAAGCAGCGGTAGAAAGTAGCCAAAGCGTTTTACCTATATTTTTTCGGTATTTGGCAGCAGTTTTTTCATACGATTCCTGACGCTCCATCACTTCGTCAAAGAAGGTATCATAAAAATACCCTTTGTCATCCCCCATGGTACTATGTACTTTGCCGTCATCTACGGCTTTGTCCATGCCTCGCATAGCACTTACAAGCCGAGCGCCTCCTTCTTTTCTTTCGGTACTTTTTACTGTGAAGGCTTTCCATTGAGTGGTCATTGAGCCTCCCGTCAGGAATTTTTCTTTTTCTTGCACGGCCAGAAATTTGTATACCTCGGTAAGGGTGAGCATATCTTCGGCTTTGTAGCCCTTTTTCTTCAAAGCATCAAAAAAGCTTTTATCAAATTCGGCCGAGTTACTCAAGTGGAAGAGTAGCTTTTGCACCATATCGGCATAGCTACCATCGTTGGTGTAGGTATTGCGCAACAAGTCAAGCATCGACTTTTTGGGCATTGGCACACACTCTGTTCTAATTTTCTTGTCTAGTTCTTTGTATTGTTTGCCCAAAGAATCAATACGGGATTGATTTGGGTTTTCTTTGAGTCGTTCTGCTCTTATTTGTTGCTTTAGTTTATCCCTTCTTTGAATTTTGGGAAGGTGATCGTTTACATCGGTCCAGGTTTCCAATAAAACTTTACCACTTAGTCGCTCGAAAGTTCCCCCTCCAAAGCCTTTATCTTTGCTAGAGGCAGGTCTAAACCACTTGTAGTTACTTTTGAGAATTTCTTCTACGATATTGAGATCTCCGCTTTTAAGTCTTTTTACAAACTTTACGCCCATACCTGCCATCATTCCGCGAATAGGCCCAGTAAAACTGGTGGCACTTTTAAACTTGCGAGCCGCGCCAGAGTATTTATGGGTGGACTCCATATGGGTGTATACCTTGTACAAGAAAGCGGTTTTGCGGTCGCTGTGATAATGGGGAAGGTCGCCCTTATACTTTGCATCAAACTCTTCGCCTGCTTGCCATACTTCCAGGGCCATTAGGAGCATTTTGTTATGATCCTCGGTATTTTTAATAAGCGTAGAGAATTTTTGGGCCCATTCTTCTACTTTTTTATCGTAACTATTTCCGCCTAGAGTAGTGGTATCGGGCAAGTTATCGAGAGAGGCTTGATGTTCGTTTCTGCGATCTTTTACCCCCTTTACATCTTTCGATTCGTCTTTGCCGCCTATATGATCCCAGTAATAACGCACATATCCGGCTTCTTTTTTCTTGAGTAGCCCACTTTTGCGAGGGCGAATGTTTGCTTTGTCGGGGTTGTTGCTGGTAATCTTTGGGTAGTTGGCACGATACGCTTCTTTGGTAAACCAACCACCAGAATATCTATACTGAGGAGTGATACCTAATATGCCGCATACTTCCAAAAACTTGCTGTAGGCGGCTTGCTTGACTCCCGAACTAAATCTCCCATCTTCTTTTTTGGTCAGGTATTTTTTTACCACCTGTCGTTCCAAACCAACATGCATTTCGGTATCGGTTTGGGCTATTTCTAATTCTTTAGGGTTTAGCTGTACTGCCAACTGCAGTACCTTCTTAAGGTCAAAAGTTTCCTTTCCAGCATATCGCCTGAGCTGTAGATAAGTACCCGTAATATCGCTGCCATATTTCAGACTACCAATTACCTCATAGATTTGCTTGGGCTTGACCTGAAGTGCGGCCAATACCTTACGAATGTTTACAAGTGCCTCATTTACTCTTGATTCTACCTCGGCTTCAGTAGTGCCTTTGGCTACAGATTTTTCTTTGGGTAAAAAAGCATCCAGAAATTGTACCCGCCATCTATCAGGAAGCTTCATGAGAGACTTTACCAAATCCTGACGGCGATTGATTTTAAACCTTTTGGGGTGCAGAAAATTCCAGCTGTTGTCCCAGCCTTTTCCAAATTTTGTATTTTGGAAAGTAATGTCAGCCTGTCGGGCAATATTTACCAGGGCGCTTAGCATCTCTACTTCAAACTCACTGCCTCGGGTTTGGATCACATGTCGTACATTTTTTACAATATCCGATAAAACTGCATTGTCATTACCTTGGATGTGATCAGGCTTTGTAGGTTTTTTTTCTTTGGTAGTGGTTTGGTCTTGGCCAGGGCTAGATTCATTGGATTGCTCACTGTTGCTTGGTGAGGGGGAAGATTCGCGTGTAGGTGTGCCACCTGGCTGTTCTTCAGAGTGTTCTCCAATGCCTGCTTCTACCAGGTAGCGCAAAAATTTTCGATCTCCTGAATTCCAACCAATTTTGGTAGAACGTAATGCTTGTCTTTGTTTTGGTTTTAAGAGGGTATGGCGTCCCAGTGTAAAAAGTGTCACTACCAAAGAGGCAGGGTATTGGCCCAGGGCGAATAAACCTCCTCCAAGTTTACCTAATTTGCTACCACTTTTACCCATAAAAAACTCACCTTCTTCGATAGATCTTAAGTAATGGGTATGCTTGGGTGGGTTGATTGGGATCGTGACTGAAGGATCACCACTGGTCTTAAAATCCATTGCTTTTCCAGCAATGTAGCTGCGAATTACTGGTTTATTGTTGAAGTAGGTTTTTTCTTCTTTGGCTACGGTCTTTAGCCAGGCATCTACTTGTTTGGCAGTATCTTTTACATACCCTGATGTTTTCAAGGAAAACCACCATCTACCAGTATATTTATTGGCACCAGCACTAAAGTTTTTAACAATGGCAGCAAGTTGTTTGTCTTTTTGTTCCAGAAAGGTATAAACCCCACTTTCGGGTGTGAGTAAATCACGTTGCCATTTACCTAACTTTGCTTCAAACCCTTTCTGTTTTTCTTTACTACTTTCAATGGCTGTTTTATTCTTTACTGGATTTTTGTCTAATTCCTCTTGAGTCTCTTTTTCGCTCTTTATTCCTTTGGCAGTGGCTTTGATAGAGGCGTAGTTTCGGTTGGCTGCTACAAAGTTTTTGAGGCGTTTATAATTGTAGGTATTGAGGTTGCGATGGATCGTATCGCCATACAAATTCCACAGTGGCGCCAGTTCGTGAGGATCAGCCAGCTCGGCAAGCCTTACTACTTCATCTTCATCCGTTACAAATCTGGCCCAGCTCAGCCCTCGCTCCATAAGGCCCAATGCCAGCGCCAAACGGGTGGTGTTGGTGGCTTTACCGCCATTATCCAGTAGCTCAAATAAGTATTTAGATCGGTGTCCTGCTTTTTCGTCATCTGTGGTATTGGGTTTGCCATAGCGATTGACCAACACCTCACGAAGCGTTTGCCCGGTTTTATTAGAAGGGTGACTCACAAAGGCGTTTTCTACTTCGTGTACATCGGGCCGCGATAACAATCGCATGACCTGAATAAAACCGATCTGATCTTTTTCGAAATTATCATTCAAAGCATCCCATAAATAGTGAGCCGCCGAATGGAGTGGCATGTTTTTCTCCCACATGGTGGCTTTCATAGAATCGTGGCCACCTGGTTTCTTTTCGGGATTTTTTCGGCTCAAGCCTCTAAACTTTCGACCTCGGTAAGGGTCGTAAACCCCTTTGGTGCCTTTGAGTGTCTTGCCGGTTTTTTTGCTTTTTGGGAAAACCGAACTGTCTTTTTTGATTTCTCCTTTAGATTGCCTGATTTTACCCAATTCGTCCACCATTGCCAGTACCGTTCCATCCCAGTGGGTTTGGTGTTGTTTTATATCCAGAATGGCACGATCAACCCTGCGATTGGTTACATCTGTGACGATATTTTGGGCTTCCAAATCGTAACTATCATCCCCAAAATTGAGCGATTCGAGGTAGTTGACTTGGTTCATCACCTCTTGTAATACTGCTCCCAGTCTTGTACTGGTCTCGTCTATGGTTTCGATAATTTTTTTAAACGCCTGAATGCTTTCGGTTTCATCGGTGTGTTTGGCATTGAGCGTATCTTGCAATACAGCCTGGTATCGATTGAGGCGAGTAATCACCCCAAGAATGTAGCGACGATTTTGAACATAAATTGCTCGGGCAGTACTGAAGCGACGAGCGTTTTCGGCATATTCTATCTCTCCTCCTGGAAGCTGCTTGGGTTTTAATTCCTCTTTGCTTTGGTCTGAAGTAGTAGCGGTTGTAGGAGAGGAGGTATTTCTGGTAGGATTTAATGTATCAAGTGGTGTGTCTACTACCACTTGTTGGGTTTGAGGAGTTGTTACGTTGGAGCTTTCGTTTTCGTGTGTCTCTTCCTGGATAGTAGAAAGAGGAGTTTTTACCGTCAATGACTTGGCTTTAGCCAATGGTTTGGTAATAGCAGTACGGCTTTGGGAGCGAGATAATGAGCTTATATCGGGGGTGGTGTGATGCTTAGACATAGGGGCATGATATTGCTCCTCGGTGTCATAATATTCCTCTATTCCTTCTTTTATTTGATCTCGTAACTCATGTCTTTTTTTAGCTTTACGATTCTTTACTGGTCTTGACTTTTGGGGATTTGAGCTAGGGATACGATCCTTGTAAGGGTTTTTATCATATTTGCTTCTTGTTTTAGCCAATTCATCAATTCTTCCTTGATTGCCTCTGCCTCTTATTAAGGTACTCCCTCGTGTAGCTTTGACGCTTCCTCTGGACCTTTTTTTGGGTGAAGTAGTTGAATGCTGTTTAGATTGTTTGCCAGATTCCTGGTCTGAATCAGATTGAAGACGTTGATCCATAGGGACTAGTAAATAAATGTTTTAAATGTATAGTTAGCGCTAATTTTACCGCCAAAATTATACAGATCACTTTCATCTTCATTACTGCTTATGTTGATTTCATAATTATATAATATAATTTGATTAACAGTTATGTAACTGATCCTTTGGTATTTACGTATTTAATATAGATATTTAGAAAATTATCTAAATATATAAATCAAACTTATGAATGAAGAAAATATTCAAGGCGTTGGATGACCCTACTCGGCGAAAGATTCTGGATTTGCTGAAAGCCAGAGACTTAACAGCTGGCGAGATCGCAGATCATTTTGATATGCAAAAGCCAAGTGTATCGTATCATTTGGATTTGCTCAAGCAGGCAGAGCTGGTAGTATCATCCAAAAAAGGGCAGTTTGTATATTATTCGTTGAGCACTTCGGTACTCGAGGACATTATTGCTTGGCTCATGAAGTTGAATAGTCAGGATTCGGAAGAAAACAATAAGTGAAAATTAAATTAATAAAAAGTTAACAATGAAAGAGAACAAATCTAACTCCATCTGGTTTATCTGGGCTGCCATTACGGTTGCAGCTCCTTTTACATTAGCCATTGCTTTATGGAACAAGCTTCCTGCAAAAATTCCTGTGCACTGGAACATTCATGGCGAAGCTGATTCGTTTGTTCCTAAGGTTTGGGCGGTAGTCATTTTTACATTGATCAATTTATCGTTGTATGGATTACTTTGGCTCAAAAATATTGATCCTAAAAAGAACTTTGGGCAGTTTAAAACGGCATTTCGCTGGATTACTTTCTCAATTGCCACCTTGATGTCATTAATTGCCTGCTTAACCTTTTTAAATTCGGCGGGGCTGGCCTTTAATTTATTCAAGGCAATACTCACGCTTATCCTGTTGATGCTTATGATGGTAGGCAACTTTATGGGCAAACTACGCCCCAACTATTTTGTGGGCATTCGTACCCCCTGGACTATCGAAAGTGAAGAAGTATGGATCAAGACTCATCGTTTAGGTGGACGTCTTTGGGTGTTGGGTTCTTTGTCGGTACTTATCCTATTATATACCACTGGTTTACCTTTCTGGATGTTATTTACCTTGTTACTGACAGCTCTTTTGTTGCCAGCATTGTATTCCTACATTCTTTATAAGCAAATTCAAGACAATCAATAATCTTATATATCAATGAAAAAGCTAACACGGTTCAATACCATTTTCATAGTGGCCTTACTTACCAGCTTATACTTAGGTATTCAAACTGGTCAATCCCAAAACAAACCCTACATGGAGGAAGAAATCACCTTTAAAAATGGAGATGTTACTCTGGGGGGAACCTTGACATTACCCAAAACTAAAGGAAAGCACCCTGCAGTTGTTCTCATAAGTGGCAGTGGTGCTCAAAACAGAGATTCAGATATTGTGGGTTTCAAAGTTTTCAAGATAATTGCAGAGTACCTCACTTCTAAAGGAATCGCAGTATTGAGATACGACGATCGGGGAGTGGGTAAGTCTACTGGAAAAACAGCTACATCCACATCAAGCGACTTTGCCGATGATGTAATAGAGGCGGTAAAAGTACTAGAGAAAAGACCTGACATTAACCCTAACCAAATAGGCTTGCTAGGGCATAGTGAAGGGGGAATTGTAGCTCCTAATGCTTATGTAAAGTATCCAAAAATTGCTTTTATAATTTCTATGGCGGGGCCTGCCTTGCCAGGTTCTGATATTATTCTGGCCCAATCTAAATTGATGATGGAAGCGTCAAAAGCATCAAAAGAGATCATCGATGGGCAACTGAAGTTGAGCAAAATGATATTTGAAGCCATCAAAACTGACAAAGGGTGGGACGAAGTAGAAAAAGTAGGTGAGCAGTTTATGCTTAAGTATATAGAAAATTTACCCGATGCTCAGAAAGCATATATTTCCGATCCAAAGGCATATGCTAAAATGGCGATCAAACAGCAATTGAAACCTACTAAGAGTCCTTGGTACCGTTTCTTTGTGATGCATGATCCACGCAAAGATTTGGTAAAAACCAAATGTCCGGTACTAGGTGTTTTTGGCGAAAAGGATTTGCAAGTACCTGCAAAAATGAATGAGGAAGCGTTGAATAAAGCATTGGCAACGGCGGGCAATAAGCAAGTAGAAGTGAAAATAATCAAAGATGCCAATCATTTGTTTCAAAAGTCCAATACAGGAGCACCTACCGAGTATGCCACGTTACCCAAAGGATTTACTGCTGATTTTTTACCCACCATTACCGATTGGTTGCTCAAAAAGGTAACCATAGTTAAATAAGACGTTTTTGTACCTCCTGCAATACCAAATCCCGATATTTTTTACTTATCGGGATTTCTTTATTGGGCAAAATGATATGGTTGTCTCTTATCTGCTCCAAATGATCCAAATTCACCATATATGAATGATGCACTCTATGGAATTGCTCTGGTAATAACTGGGCTAGTTTTTTAAGGGTATGATGCACAATGTGGCGTTGATCAAGGGTGTAAAACTGCACATAATCTCGCAGTGATTCTATATACAATATTTCTTGATAAAAAAGCTTGATGAGTTGTCTATCTACTTTCACAAAAATATGTTCATCCTTGGGAGGTTCTGCAACAATGGAAGATGGTTGAGGCATAGTGATAGGTGCCTCAGTGCTTGGTGGAAATTTATTGACCGCCGCCATAAATCGCTCAAAAGTAATGGGCTTGAGTAAATAATCCAGTGCATTTTTTTCATAGCTTTCTACGGCATATTGAGAATAAGCGGTAGTGAAAATAATTTTAGGAGGGTGCGCCAGACTTTCTAGAAATTGCATACCACTGAGTTGTGGCATTTCTATGTCCAAAAATACTAAGTCAATCGTTTGTTGATGCAGCAAAGGGTAAGACTCTATAGGGTTGGTGAAGGTGGCCAACAACTCTAAATAAGGAATTTTTTCGATATACGATTGTAAAAGCTTTTGGGCAAAAGGCTCATCTTCTATAATGATGCAACGGATTGGCTTTGAGTTGGTCATATGATATGTCTATTGGTTTGTGAGAGGAATTTGTAAAATAGCCTGAAATGTCTGATCAGTTACTTGAGTATCCAATGTATAACTGGATTGGTACAGTAAATCCAGTCTTTTCTGAAGGTTGGTGAGTCCTATGCCTGAATCAGACTTTTGGAGCGAATTTAGAAAAGCATTGCGTATGGTAAAAGTAAGCGTGTTTGAATCCACTACTAAGGATAAATGTACAAAATTGTGTGCACTGCTTTTATCTATCCCGTGCTTGAATGCATTCTCTACCAATGGTATAAACAATAATGGTGGAACCTGATAATTAGGAAGTGTCTCTGACTTATCAAACTGAATTTCACATTGGGCGATCCTTATTTTTTCAAGCTGTAAGTAAGCCTCAACAAAGGCAATTTCTTCGCTGAGTTGCACATTTTCTTCGCTGCCTTTTTCTAACAAATAACGCATCAAATGTGCTAGTTTTTGTACCACATCCGATGCCAGGTCCGATTTGTTTTGTGTGAGATAATACAGACTATTCAAGGTATTGAATAAGAAATGAGGGTTGACCTGAAGCTTAAGGTATTTCATTTCTGCAATTAATTGCTGGTTGGCGGTTTGTTGTTGTTTGGCCTGGAGTCTAAAATAATCCAACGCAAATTTTATAGGAGAGCTAATCATAATTACAATGATGTCCATCCCAAGCAGGTAAATCAAATGAGGCGTTTGGTTAATGTATTTTAGGCGAGCAGGGTTCTTATATACCAGTCGTTCCAGAGATAATTCGGCATATACCATTGTGATAATAAGCAATGCGAGTAATAGGATATATTGTAGGTATTTCCTTTTGTGAATGAGCAAAGGCAACAGCCCATACATATGCACATATACTAAGGTAATATTGACAATGAAAAACTTTCCACTTTGGAAAAAAGCGTTTTTCCAACTCATAAAGCTTTTTTCATAAAGGGTAAAAAACAGGAAATAACTTACCCAAAAGAATACCTGTCCTCCAATGAGTACTCTTTGGACTTGTTGAATTGACGTTTGCTTCATTAAGATTCTATATTAAACCCTGTTGATACTAAAAAAAGCTCTGAGTTCCTAAGTTTTTCGACCATTGCCCACTTTCTCTCGATGATGTCTCTTTTTGACTCCATAACTCCTCTTATCTAAAATTTGCCCTCAACGGTATAAAAAAATTCCCTGGTGTAAGAATCAGCCTTTAATTAGCAAAACCATATAATCTTAAATCATATGATCATGAAAAACATTTTTGTTTTTGCTACGGCATTGCTGATTTCCATAATCCAAACTCAGGCGCAAATTACCATTACTCCCACTAAGAAATTTATTGAAAACCAATACCTGCAAAATGAGGTAAGTCGCTATGAATTGTCGGTGGAAGTAAACGGTAAAAGGGTGGTAAGAGCAGTACAAGAAGATGCCATTACCCTTATGCCTGCTAAAAATCAATTACTAAGGGTGCAAAAATTATTGGTTCAAGGCAGGGCAATGTCTATTGACTCGGCATTGATTACGCTCGATAATTTTCAACCTATTTATCATGCAGGCATTAATCCTCGGCGAAATATTCAGTTGAAATATGATTATGCCACTGGAAAGATTATGGGGAGTTACACCCCAAAAAAGCAAGCAAAACCTCAAGCTATTGACCAAAAGGTACTTACACCTTACTTTGATTCTAATGTATATGAAATGATGCTGCGGTTTTTACCTCTTAAGCCAAGCCTCAAAGCCAAGTTTCCTGCTTATGCTTATGAAAGTGAAGAAAAAAATGGAGTTCGTTGGTATCAAATTCAAGAAGTCACCCTACAGAAATTTAATGACCAACCCTGTTTTGTAGTAAAAGTAAAGAATAAGCAAGGACAAGTAATACATTATTGGATCAACCAACAAAATCGCACGCTACACAAATACGAAATCCAACTACCTAATGGACGTAAAGTACTTTTTACCAAAGTATAATATAAGCTACGTGTTGGCGTCAGCTTTTCTGATTTCACCTTTCTTTTCAATTTGATTTAATCATATAACCATGAAAAACCATTTTATTAACCAAAGGTATTGGGCGCTATTGTTGTCAGGCTTATTGTTGAGCTCCACCTGCTTTGCCCAATCGCCAAATGCTCAACAAATACTAGATCGTTGTGTACAAGCTTTTGGAGGCAAAGCGGCCATAAATTCAGTAAAATACATAAAGTCTAGTTTCCTGGCCCATTATCACATGTTAGAGCAATCCGAACGCCCCGAAGGCCCCTATATCGTGGCTTATGAAGATGGTAGCGAGATCAAAGACTTGACAAATCCAGGTTTTAGACGCGAAATGACATCGAAAAGCCTTTTAGCGCAAAGTAAACAAATAGACATCTTTGAGAAAGACTTATTGGTGAGAGATTTTAGCGGGAGAGCATTTCCTTTACCAGGCGATTTTGCCCAACAGGCTCGGCTTTATTTTTTGCAAAGCCCTTTATACTTATTACAACAAGTTTTGAAGAACCCCAATAGTGTACAATACCAAGGCAAAAAAACGATTCAGGGAGTGCCCAACTACCACCTAAAGTTTAATCTTAATCAAACCTCCATTGAGTTGTTTATCAATCAACATACTTATTTGCTTACTTCGGTGGCACTGGATACTGAACTACCCAATGGTTTCTTTTGGTCTATCTGGGGAAAGTTTAAGGCGCAAGTATATTATTCACTATATCATTTGCTCCCTGGTGGCGTTCGTTATCCTCAGCAATGGGACTTGGTACGGCATGATTTACCATACAAGACTTATACTTTTACGAAAGTAGCATTACACCAGACAATAAACGAAGAAGAGCAAAGCCAACTAAAGATTGCTCAGAAAACAAGAACAGTGGCCAAAAGAATGAATAGGGGCAACATTCAATCGCTCAAAATAAAACCTAAAGGGAAGTTTGCTATTAGTGATGGATTATTTGGCTGGAAACATAACTGGAACGTAGGAGTAGTGGTGCAGCAAAATGGGGTTTATATCATAGAAGCTCCTATGAGTTCAGGTTATAGTGAACAAATCATTCAGGCGGTACAAAAACAATATCCCACCAAAAAAATTAAAGGAGTAATATGTACCTCCGATGCCTGGCCACACATTGGAGGAGTAAGACAATATGCGGCAAGTGGTATTCCTATTTATACCCAACAATTGAATAAACCCATTCTCCAAAGAATCGTCAAGGCAAACCACGTGAGCTATCCTGATGCCTTACAAAAAAAGCCTAAAAAAGCGCGTTTTCGCTTGTTAGATAAAAAGCTTACACTTGATGATCCCAATAATCCCATGGTGATTGTTCCTGCGAATGGAGAAGGGGCAGAGCGTATGTTGTTTATATATTTTCCGAAACAGAAGGTATTATATGCCAGTGACATGGTTCAATATAGTGCCCGCCGGAAATCGTTTTTTATGCCTCAATATCTTTCGGAAGTGAATCGGATTGTACAAGAGGAAAAATGGGAGGTAGACACTGTATTTGCTATGCATACATCTCCGATACCCTGGCAAAAGGTGATAGAGGCTATAAAGAAAGCCAAACAAGCCAATAGATAAATATAAGATAAGAATACAGCACAAGGTTTAATAAATACATGAGAAAACGACTCCCTCTGATAAATTTCAGGTGGGAGTTTTTTATGTTTAGAGCAGCAAATTTGACGACCTAGAGGATGAGTGCTATTGAAATGGTTAAAAAAATCTTAACGGCTCTATAAAAATGACATAAGATGGCTGATATACGTATGTTAAAGATGACAATATTGCAGAAGATGACTGCCATAAGTAACAGGTTACTGTCATTAAACACAAACAAAACAAACTATTGACTTCATGAAGTAAAAATCATTACGACATTTCATATAATTTGAATGATTTTTGGTAAAAAGTGATGTTATGCGAAAGAATATTGGGGTCATATTATTATTAATTCTTTGGGGAACAGTTCAGCAAAGCATTGCTCAGCAAATAACACAACAATTACGCGACTTTAAGGCCAATCCTAAGCAAGAACTTCAGGGAAACTGGGTTTACCAAAAAGGAGATGATCCTGCCTGGGCCAATCCAGCTCATGATGATAGCAAATGGCAACGACTCAATCCCAGGTTATGGTTGGATTCATTAGATAAAGGAGCTTTTGAAGGAATTGGGTGGTTTAGATTACACCTGGAAGTTCCACAAGATTTGCGTGGCCAAACAGTAGCACTGCAAATGTTTCAGAGAGGGGCCTCTGAAGTATACCTTAATGGGCAACTAGCGCATCAGTATGGGGTAGTGAGTACTGATGGAAGCAAAGAGAAAAAATACAATCCCTTTGGAGAGCCTGTCAAGTTGAGCCTGGGTAAAGAAAAGCACCAGGTATTGGCCATTCGTTATTCAAGTTCCAATGCTATTTGGTTACATACTTACCTCAATAGATGGGCAAGAACCGCTGGTTTTCATGCTTATCTGGCACCTATGGATCAAAGCATAAAAACTGTGGTGGACAATCGAGTGTTTGATGCTTTGATAAATGTAGGGCGTTCTGGAGTGTTGGTCGCATTGGGCTTATTACATTTATTCATTTTTTTCTACTACCCCATACAACGAGCCAATTTATATTATGCCTTAGCCACCTTAGACCTGGCTATTACCTTTTACATCAATTACCTGCATCAGCACACCCACGCAGTAGATAATGTTATTTGGCTCAATATTGCATCTTACACCCTTACGATTACCATTCCCTTATTCTTCTTAAAGTTTTTATATACTTTATTTTACGACAAGGTTCCTCGCTACGCAACTATCTTCATGGTTACAGGGATTATTAATGTACTGGTGATGTTTTTTAGCTGGTCAGGTACATTTTTACTTTTACATCAGGGGCTTTGTGTGCTCGAGGCTGTGAGGTGTGGTGTTATGGCAGTTCGTAAGAAGCGAAAAGGAGCAACCATCATACTGGCAGGAATCATTGGATTGATCATTTTTGTGCCACTTGGGTTTATTGCCAGATTTGTTTTTCCAGGCTTACAAGAATTGTTTTCTGCCCATACCATTGCATTGTTGGGCAATCTGGGGATTATGAGTGTTACTGGAACGGTATCCATTTATCTGGCACGAGATTTTGCTCATACCTCTAACCGACTCCAGAAAAAGCTGGAAGAGGTTCAAGACCTTTCGGAGAAGAATCTGGCTCAAGAAAAAGAAAAACAAGATATTCTGGAGCAACAAAAAGATAAGTTAGAGGAACAGGTCAAGCTGAGAACTCATGAATTGGAAGAACAAAGTGAGTTGGTAAGAGAACAAAATGCTGAACTTACCAATATCAATGAAGAAATTGCAGCCCAACGCGACATTCTTCAGGTAAAAACCCAGGAACTTTCAGTGGCTTATAAACACATTACTGATAGTGTACAATATGCCCAACGTATTCAAAATGCCATTTTAGGGAGCGAATCTGAGATTCTTGACAATTTTGCAGATGCTTTTGTATTTCTCAAGCCTAAAGACATTGTTTCGGGTGATTTTTACTGGTACACTACTACCCGCAAACGTACAGCTTCGATGTTGGATGAAGATAATCAGGGTACTGTAGTTCCTACCGCAGTGTCATTGTCTACAATCAAAATACTCATTGCTGCAGATTGTACTGGCCATGGTGTGCCAGGAGCTTTTATGACGGTGATGGGAAGCAATTTATTAGATGAAATTGTAAATACTGGACATACCACGATGCCAGACCAAATTCTGAAAGAGTTGGATCGCAGAGTGATTAAGAACCTACATATTGGTGGAAACAACAGCAATGGTCAGGCTAAAAGAACCAATCGTGTAAACGATGGCATGGATATGTCAATTATAATGTTGGATGAAACCGAAAACAAACTATATTTTGCAGGGGCTAAGAATCCTTTGTATTTTGTGAGAAATGGCGTTTTGCAAAACATCAAAGGTTCAGTATTTCCCATCGGAAGCGAGCAGTATAAAAAGAAAAAGGAGTTTTCGTTACATACCATTGATGTTCAAAAAGGTGATATTTTTTATATGTTCTCTGACGGATTTCAAGATCAGTTTGGAGGGCCGGAAGGTAAAAAATACATGCGAAAAAATTTCCGGGAATTTTTGCTAAACATCAGTTACTTGCCAATGCAAGAGCAAAAACAACGGATAGAAAACGAATTTAATAATTGGCGAGACACCCAATCTCAAACAGATGATGTACTGGTGATGGGATTTAGAATTTAAGTAAGGTTAGGCTATGAAGGGCATACTAAAAGTGATAACATATTTTCTTCTATGCTGCTGGGGAACCATTTCCTGGGCGCAAACAAGTACCTGGCAAGCGGTAAAACGCACAGGTAAAGGGGAAATATTGGTTTATCACAACCCAGTAAAGGATTTTTTTGAGGCTAAGAATAATACAGGTTACAAAGGGATAGAATATGATCTTGTCACCGATTTTGTCGCTTTTACTGAGAAGAAATATGGAGTCAAGCTCAAAGTGAAGTTTAAAGAGTTTGACAGCTTTGCCGAGCTTTATGATTCTATTTTAGTAGCTCCTTCTGGAGTATTTGCTGTTTCCTCGATGTCAATTACTCCTAAAAGGCTAAGAGTTCTCAAATTCAGCCCCCCTTACATGCGTGATACTGAGGTGATTGTGAGCAGTAATAAGCTCCCAATCATTAAGGATACAACAGATTTTATAAAGCAGTTTGACCAGATGACAGCGGTAGTAGTGCGAAACACGACTTATGAAGAGAGCCTCAAAAAGCTAAAAGCTTCCGTATTGCCTAACCTGAAAATAACCTATGTAGCCAATACTGCTGAAGTAAAAGAAAGACTAAGAACAAACCCAAATGTAATCAGTTATGCTCAACTGACGATGTATTTGCGGTTTCGAAAGTCTGGGGTGCTCATCAATCGACAAAACTTGTTTAAGATAGATAAAATTGGCAAGGGAGTGGCTTTTTCTACCAAAAGTGACTGGGACGAACCCATCCAATTATTTTTCAATGACCCTTCTTTTCGCCCGCGAATTAATCAGATAATTAAAAAATACTTAGGTGCAAATGATAAAGGCTTGTTTTGGGTAGTCAATTCCAATAATCCAAATGAACAGGAGTTGGCTTTGATTAACAAAGAAAGAGAACTACAAGACCTTGAGATCGAGCGGCATAAAAATACGATTGATTCCCAAAAAGATTTTAGAAACTACCTCATTGCAGGCTTGGTGCTTGTCTTATCTATTGCATTTACACTGTATTATTTGTTCCAAAACAAGAAGCGAACAAATAATTTATTAAAGCAAAAAAATAATGAAATTTCAGAGCAACGTGAACAGCTAAAAAAACAAACGGATGCTTTAAAATATATTGCCGAAGAGCTTGAAAGCCAAAGAGATACTATTGAAGATACAAATAAGTTGTTATCACATAAAAACAAAAAAATTACTGATAGTATTCGCTCTGCTGAGGCAATTCAGCAAGCTATTTTGCCATTAAGTGTTCGCCTCAGAGATAATTTTGCCGATCATTTTGTCTTCTATCAACCTAAAGATATCGTTTCTGGAGACTTTTACTGGCTGAGCGATGTACAGGCTAAAAAAATGGGCACTCAAGACGACGATAAAACCTTACAGTTTAGTACGCCTTCTTCGGTGCCATTTGACCCATTATCAGGGTATAATACCTCGATTCCTGATGAAGGACTGGATACTCAGTATTGTTTTATTGCAGTAGTAGATTGTACAGGACATGGGGTGCCAGGAGCTTTTATGTCAATGATTGGTTTTGCCTATTTAAACCAAATCGTCAATGAAAATAAAGTATTAGATCCTGCCCAAATTTTGCAAACCCTACACAGCGAAATCCATCAGGGGTTGAAACAGTCGGAAACTAATAATGATGAAGGGATGGACATCTGTTTATGTCGCATCGAGCATAAACTGAATGGAACCTATGAGGTACTATTTGCTGGCGCTAAACGTCCGCTCTATTATGTAAAAGATGGACAGCTACATGAAGTAAGGGGAAATGCCGCGTCTATTGGAGGTTGGCAAAAACAAATGCAAAAAAACTTTGAGAATAATAAGGTTTATCTGAATAAAGGGGACTTACTTTATCTAAGTACTGATGGCTACATAGACACCCCAAACCCCGAACGGAAAAACTTTAGTACAGTCAAGTTTAAAGAGTTGCTTCAGGAAAACTTTCGTCTGCCATTAGCTAAACAAAGAGAGGCTTTTGAACAGGCTTTAATTGAACACCAAAAAGATGCCGACCAACGTGATGATATCACATTAATCGGCGTAAAATTTTAATTACTCACTAAAGAAGTCCTAATTAAGCTCAAGTAATACTACATTTTCTACATGGTGAGTATGTGGAAACATATCTACTGGTTGTATAGCCGTAATATTATAGTCTTCGCTCAGGATGGCCAAGTCTCTGGCTTGAGTAGCTGGGTTGCAACTCACATATACAATCTTGTTTGGTGCTGCTTTTTTCAACATTTTCACTACATCTTCATGCATACCAGCTCTTGGAGGATCAGTAATAATTACCTGAGGCTGTCCATGCAACATTAGAAACTCTTCATCCAGCAAGTGTTGGATATCCCCAGCAAAGAAATCAGTATTAGAGATACCATTAATTTCAGAGTTTACTTTGGCATTCTCGATAGCCATCGGAACATACTCCAAACCAACTACTTTTTTTGCCTTATGTGCTACAAAATTGGCAATGGTTCCAGTACCTGTATACAAATCATAAACAATTTCATCACCTTGTAAATCAGCCAGTTGACCTGCTACTTTATACAATTCGTAAGCTTGCGTGGCATTGGTCTGATAAAATGATTTAGCCCCAACCCTAAATTGAAGCGCAGGTTTATCTGCATCCAGCGAAGGCATTGTCTCAGTGATATGAGGTTCCCCTGCAAACAGATTTACCTTAAGATCCTGGTAAGCATCATTATTCTTAGGGTTAATAATGTATTGCAATGATGTAATCTCTGGTACTTCCTGATGCAAATGTTCCAGTAGGGGTACAATTAGACTTTGGTCGTCATTAAAGAATATCATAATGACCATCAAGTCGCCAGTATTGGCATTGCGAATGACCACATTACGCAGAAAACCTTCGTTATTCTTTTGGTCAAAAAAAGTTAAATTTTTCTCAACCGCGTATCTTTTCAGGGTCAAACGAATTTTATTAGACGGATCAGGTTGCAAATAGCAATGCTCAATATCCAGTATCTTATCAAAGCGTTTGGGTATGTGGAACCCAAGTGCCTGAGGAGTCGTTATTTTTTCGTCAGTGGCAATCTCTTCTTGAGTCATCCAACGACGATTAGAAAAGGTAAACTCGAGCTTATTACGATAATACTGGGTATGTGCTGAACCGAGGATTGGACGAACTTCAGGCAAATCTAATTTACCAATCCGTTCCAAATGATCTACTACTTGTTGTTGCTTAAACTGTAGTTGGTATTCGTAGGGTAAGTGTTGGAATTTACATCCACCACAAGTCCCAAAATGACTGCAAAATGCTTGAGTCCTTAGGGGAGAGTATTCGTGAAATTTTACCGGGACAGCCTCGATATAATTTTTACGTTTTCTTACCACCTTTACATCTACAACATCTTGCGGTGCTACCAATTTACCGTCTACAAAAATAACCTTATCTTCGTGACGGGTAATGCATTTTCCTTCTGCCGCTACCCCCTCGATAGTAAGGTTGGGTATGATAACTTGTTTTTTTCTTCTCATTGCAACGACAAAGTTCAGGAGAATTTAACTTTTTACAAAAAAAAGAATACATTAGATTGCGAAGTTGCGTATTGCTTGAGATTGTAACTAAGATGGTTGGAATCAACAGATAAACCGCTTTACTATCTACTAGAAACATAATCCAGAGATGATGAAAAAAAATTTACTGCTTGTTTTTCTTTTTTTATTAGGTTTAAGTGCAAGAGCAACTCACATAGTAGGGGGTGAGTTTGAGTTGAAATATTTATCCAGCTTTAACTATACCCTTATTCTTAATTTGTATTTTGATGATGTAAATGGTAACCCCGCTGCAGAAGATCAAGTGATTGATGCTGTTATTTATGAAAAAGGTACCAACAACATCATCGCAACCATCCAGTTGAGCAAAAGTGCTGATGAACAAGTGCCTTATACTAATCCCGATTGTGCAGTAGGAGACCTAAGAACCCGAAAAATAGTTTATTCGGAAGACATTGAACTATCTGCGAGTGTTTTCAACAACCCAGCGGGTTATTATGTAGTATGGGAGCGCTGTTGTCGTAACAACATCATTACTAATATTACCAATCCTGGAGGAACAGGTACGGTTTTCTTTCTTGAATTTCCCGCAGTAGTATCTACCAATGGTGTGCAATTTGTTAATTCATCACCTAATTTCGTGACACCTACTGGAGACTATGCTTGCATCAATCAACCCTTTACCTTTCCATTTGGAGCTACCGATATAGATGGTGATCAGTTACGTTATTCTTTTATCAGACCATTGAGTGGTAGAACCGACCAAAATCAACCTACTATTTTTGCCACTCAAGAGCCTTACCCAGAAGTGAATTGGGTAGCTGGGTATGACCAAAACTCGGCCATTGCCCCTGGTATGGCCATTGACGCTACTGGATTGATCACTGTAACACCCGATAAATTGGGCTTATTTGTGTTTTCAGTATTGTGTGAAGAGATTAGAAATGGAGTCGTGATTGGTCGGGTAATTCGCGACTTTCAGATTATGGTTTTGGATTGTCCAATCAATGATTCACCCAAGGTGCTAGTAAAAGAAAAAGACAAAACAACATTTTATGCTTCTAACGACACAATCTTTTTGGATTTGGAAGCAGGCAAGTGTTTAGATGTATTTGTGATTGATCCTAACCTTAACCAAAGACTTTCAGTAGCGCTTAATGCCATTAATTTCAGACTTACCGATGCGGTATTTAGTCAACCTCTACAAGTAAATACTAATCCTGGTGATTCGGTTCAGTTTGAACTTTGTTGGCCAGAATGTCTGGCCTCCGAAGGGGGAGAAGTGCCTTTTGTGTTTGATGTCATTGCCTCAGATGATGGCTGCTCTTTACCCAAACGAGATACCATACGAGTTACACTCATTGCTCGGCTTCCACCCAATAACCCACCTACCTTTTCTACAAGTCTTAGTGGAAACTCCACGGAAGTAATTGTAAATGAAACGATAGACTTTAGCTTTCTTGGAATAGATACCGACAATGATAGTCTCTGTGTCGAAGCAGTTGGGCGTGGCTTTGATTTGGCAGCCTTGGGAGTCAACTTTAATACTGCTTTAGGGCAAGGTAATGTCTCTGGTAATTTTACCTGGGCTACCAGTTGTGTCGCCGTTCAGGATTCTATCAATGAATTTCTGGTGGATTTTATTATTACCGAAAAACTAAAGTGTGAAAATAAACAAGATACTGTCACAGTAAAATTGATCATCAAAGACAAAGTCGTCGTACTCAATGAGTTTCTTCCGGCTAACGTGTTTACGCCCAACAATGATGGTAAAAATGATGTTTTTGTGATGCCTAATTTACCTAATGAAAATTGTAAGTATCAATTCCAGAAAATAGAAATATATAGCCGCTGGGGACGAAGGGTTTTTAGTAGTAAGGAGCGCTCTTTTTCCTGGGATGGAGCAGATGCTCCCAATGGGGTATATTATTATGCAGTAGATTTTAAAACGATTACATATAAAGGTACGATTACCTTACTGAGGTAAAGCTTAATATAAATATTTAAAATAGAACCCTTGTTGGATACGATTCAGCAAGGGTTTTATTTTGAGTATATAGTTGTTGGTATTGCTTATCCAGACGAGTTTCTTTATGGTCATATTTTATTAAGAAAAATATGGCAAATAACGCTAGTGTAGTAGAGAGTATAAGCACAATCCATAACAAACGATTGACTCGCTTTTCTTTGCGTTCGTCAAAATCAGTAGTTTCGTCAAGAGTGTCTAGCAGCGATTTATCCTTGATTTTGGTTTGAGGTTCTTGAGAAGTTTCGATTTCGGAAGGAACATACTGTGGTTCACCAATGATTACTGGTTCGTGGTTTTCGGTACCAAATATATACTCTTCTTCATCTTGATTTATCTCAGATGAGGATGTAATGCTTTCATCCATGGTATCTCCAAAACCTCTGGTGGTTTCAAAAGAGGAATATTCTGAAGCATCTTCATCGTTTGTTTGGACTACTGGCTCTGGTGTAATGGCTGGTTCATCTTGTTCTTCTTTCTCCTGTATTGGCTGCGATTCAGGCTGAGCAGGAAAATAGGTTAAAATCTCTGACACCTGTTGAAATCGTTGGCTCGGATCATTCTCAAGACATTTTTCAACAATTGTTTTATAAGGAGGAATAAGGTAGGTAGTGTCTCCTACCATTTGACCACCCAAAATATTGAGCATAATCGTATCATTGGCCAATCCGTCCCTGGTAGAGCCAAAAGGCAATTGATTGGTAAGCAATTCATAAACCAGTACCCCAAACATCCAAATGTCTGATACCTCAGTAATCATTTCGTCATATTTACCCAAACGCTCTGGGGGCAAATAGCCATAGTTTGACATATATTGATTTAATTGATTACTCAAACCGAAATACAGAATTTTAGGAACCAAACGTCCTGCGTTTTCCTGAATAATGATTTTGGTTTGCCTAAAATCACGATGAATAATACGATGATCGTGTAAGTAATGTAGACCTTCCAGAATGTCTTTTAATAAATATTGTAGCGTTTCTTCAGTAAGGTTATAAATAGGATATTTATCCAGGGTTTGTCCTTCCACATATTCCATTACTACTACCTGAAACATCATACTTTCCTCCGTTTTAATCAAAGAAGAAGTTAAATCAGGCGTTTCGGGAACTTCACCTTCTGGGAGAGCGGTGATTTCTACTGGTAATTCTGCTTCTATAACATCATAATATTTTACCAGATGGTCATGATTATGATACTTTACCCTAAGAATTTCATCAGATAAGCTATAGTGAGTAGGTAAAAGATCAGGGGGGATACATTTAAGAGCGACTACTTTGTTTTCAAGAGTATCGACTGCTCTATAAACGGTTCCAAAACCTTTTTTATCAAGTAAATCGTGGGTTGGATCATATTCATAACGATTGCCTACTCTCATATTCATTGCTTATTGTTGTATGGTATAATGTACAAATGTAAGGTTTTTTGAAGATTACCTATGCATAAATTATAAAAAGAAACAATGCAACGCTTTCATATTCAGGTAAATATCATTCAATTTTTATAAAACCTACAAAAACATAACTATATTGAAGCTAAGTTTCTAAAAGACAAAACATGGAGCAAAAGGTTGTAAATGAAACTTTTCCAATTGCTGGAACAAGCCTGGGGGTAAAATTGATAGGAGATGTAGCTAAAGCATCAAAATCTAACGCTCCTGTATTGTTGTTTTTACACGAAGCATTGGGAAGTATTCCTCAATGGAAAAGTTTCCCAAAGGAGCTAAGTGAGGCAGTGTCATTACCAGCAGTAATCTACGAAAGACAAGGTTTTGGAAGCTCGGCATCTCGTGATCAAATGCCTGCTAAAGATTATTTAGAAAAAGAAGCTTGGGAGGTTTTACCAGCAGTTTTAGCTTATTTCAACCTATCAAAGGTTATCTTGGTAGGGCATAGCGATGGAGGTAGTATTGCCTTGTTGTTTGCATCTCGCTTTCCTGACAGAGTAGCAGGCATAATTACCGAAGCTGCTCATGTATTTGTAGAAACAGAAACTTTAGAGGGCATCCAAGAAGTAGTAGAAGTGTATGAAGAAAAAATTAAGCCTAAACTACAGCGCTATCATGGGGATAAGACAGACGCTGTTTTTGAGGCTTGGTTTCAAACCTGGCTCAGCCCTACGTTTGCTGATTGGAATATAGAGCAGTATTTGCCAAATATAGTATCTGATGCTTTGATCATACAAGGAGCAAATGATAGATATGGAACCATCAAACAAATGGATGCCATTACCAACTCATTGGAAGGAATGACAGAAGCGTACTGGATACCGGATTGTGGCCATACGCCACATGCTGAGTTTCCTGAATTAGTGTTAGAAAAAATGTCTGAATTCATAAATCAACTAAAATTACAACATACAAAAGACCGACTACAATGATTAGATTTTTGTACCTCAGTGCAGTCCTATTACTTATTTGGGCTTGCCAGACTCAAGATTCCAAAACGATCGAAAATTCTGAAAAAACTTCTACGAATAATACCGAACAAAAAACCTCTCCTGAAAAAGTAAAAAGGTATGATAACCCTGCATCTTCTATACTGAGAGGAGTAGAAATTCCCCGTGGTAAGAAAACATTCTTGACAAGTGGGTTGGTAGCGCCTTTGTTAGACTCTACGGCTAATATCTCGGATGCCAAAAAACGCCGTGGGGATACTTATACCCAAAGCATTAATACCCTCAAGCGTATTCAGGGAATTTTGAAAGAAGCAGGGTTAGGTATGAAAGAAGTAGTGTACCTACGAGTATATATTGCTCCTGATAAGACCAAGGGAGACGAACCAGATTTTGATGCGTGGTTCAAGGCTTATGGAGAATTTTTTAATAATGAACAAAATCCAGTAAAAGTAGCACGTACTACTTTGGGAGTGTATCGCTTGGCTCGTCCTGACATTTTAGTGGAGGTAGAAGCAGTAGGCATTTACCCTGATTGATGTCATGATAAAGACGGTGATTTATACCATTTTCGGGTTGTTTTGCACTGTTTCAGTCTGGGCCTTGGATCAACCTGTATCAGTATCTGATACAGGCAAGACTTCTAACGAGGCTGAAGCTGCTTATGATGACCAAAGACAGCGTAGCAAACACTTATCTAAAAATGAGATAAAAAGAAGCCTTTATACCCATAAAAAATATTCAAAAAAGCATCTAGGGCAACGAAGACATTTTTCCTGGAAGCCCAAAAAACAACAAGAACTACAGACAATCTCATTCATACTATTGGGTATGTTTGCTTTGTCTTTGCTCGTAGGCTTGGGACTGATAGCGAGCTTCTTAAGTTTATTTTGGGCAACCATTACATTAGGCAGCATTACCCTTTTGGCTTTGGTATTACCATTTATTGATGACATTGGTTTTGATAAAAGCTTCTTTCAGGCACTTGTGATGTTTCTATTTGGCTACATCATGGGGCGCATTACATTATTTACTTTAGCTTTTTGGTTGGCCAAGGCAAGTTTGATGAGTGCAGGCATTTTTGTCATTATAGGCAGTATTATTGCTTTACTTGGAGCATTGTTGGGTGCTTGGTTTCTTTACTTGTTATGGAAAGCCATCAAGGCTTTTTTTAGATTAATCATTCTAATCTTGACTTTGGGACTGGTAGATATTGACAAGTAAGTAGACTGGCTCAAAGCAAAAAAGCGATTATTGCATTCAATTGAATAAAATTTGTGATATTTTATCAAATATTTCGAGTATTTTATAATTTAGATAATTACTTATTGTTTTATTACTAGGAAATCGTTTTAAGTATACAATCAGGATTACGTTTCTATAAAAATTTAATGAAGTATTTTCTCACAATTGTAGGTTTATTGGCAATAATATTTGCCTATGGGCAAAGTGATAATACTTCCACGCTGACAGATAGTTTGATACTAAAGGTTGACAAAGCAAAAGGCATAAATAAAGTAACCATTCTCAATAAATTATCTTCTCTTTTTCTTTCTACCAATCCTCAAAAATCAATTGAATACGCCCAGCAGGCTATCAATACTTCACAAAACGCTAATTTTAGACCAGGAGCTGGACGTGGGCTGAATAATATAGGACAAGCTCAATTGATTCAAGGTAATTATGTGAATGCGCTGGCCTATTACTTAAGAGCTTTAAATATATTTGAAAACGAACGTCAGGAAGTGGTAGTGAAAGATCTGTCTTTCGTATTGAGCAATATTGCCGAGGTCTATTACCAAAGAGGATATTTTGAAAGGGCGTTGAAGTATCAACTGAGTGCCCTGAAATTGCAAGAAAACTTTCATGATCAGGCAGGTATAGGTGCATCTCTTGATCAAATCGGCTCTATTTACGCTGGGCAAAAAATGTTTGCCAAAGCCCTCGAAAATTATAACCATTCGCTTAACATTCACAAAAAGCTAGACAATAACCAAGTAGCCATTTCCAGAAACTTGTGCAATATAGGTCAGGTGTATTTTATGCAAAATAAATACGCCCAGGCATTGGATTTTTATAAAAAAGCGTTTGAATTAATTGCAAATCAACAATTGCATAAAACTACAGAAGCCAATTTACTCGAAAATATAGGCAAGGTCTATCAGATACAAGGTGATCTTTCTAATGCACTTTCTTATTTTCAAAAATCGCTGGATATTAGACAAGAACTCGGTAATAAAGATGGCATTAGCGCCAATTTGAACAATTTGGCAGAGATATATCTTGCGTCTAAAAAATACCCTCAGGCCTTAAATTATGCAGAGCGAAGCTTGACTTTAGCAAGAGCGATTAAGTCAAGATTACGGGAAAAAAATGCACATTATGTATTGTCAGAAGTATATGCGGGTCAGCAGAAGTTTGATGAGGCCTATAAATATCAAAAACTTTATAATGCAGCCAATGATAGCCTATATAGCGAATCTCGTTTGAAGCAATTGGCAGAGCTACAAGCTTATTATGAACTAGAGAAAAAGGAAGAAGAGAACAAAGGCCTTAAACAAGCAAAACAAAACCTCGAGCAAAAAGCAAATGACAACTCCGTAATACTCAATAATAAGCAGTTAATCATATATGCGCTTATTACGGTTATCTTGCTTGGTACTGCCATTTTGTTGGTATTATACAACAGGGCCAGGTTTAGAAAAAGCCTGACTGACGAACTTGAGCAAAAAGTAAACGAACGAACTGCTTACCTCAAAAAAATCACTGACGAACTTACCCGGGCAAATCATGAACTAGATACTTTTCTATATAAGGCTTCACATGACCTCAAAGGCCCGCTATCCTCGCTAGAAGGGCTTTGCCATGTTGGATTAATGGAAAAAGATGAGCGCAAAGGCATGTATTTTAACATGCAAAGGGATGTGCTCAACCGAATGCAATTATTGCTATTTAGAATTGTTGAAATTGGAGACATACGTGGACACCAGCCAGACTTAAGTGAAGAAATTAAGCTGAAAAAATATTTGAAATCGGTAGTGAGGAGTATGCGAAGGGTTGAAGGGTACAAAAATACCAGTTTTTCTGTAGAGGTAGACGACAAACTAGCCATTACTACCGATGCCGAAATGCTGGATATAGTGCTGGACAATATTGTAAAGAATGCAGTACAACATGCCAATTCTTATTATGGTGATGACTCTCCACACATTCGTTTAGAGCATGTAGAGCGAGATAACTTTCACGAGATCAGAATTATTGACAATGGTAGTGGTATGCCCCCTGAGATTGCCGAACGTATTTTTGAGATGTTCTTTCGGGGTACAGATAATTTTAAAGGTTTTGGATTGGGGCTGTACAAAGCCAAGATTGCCGTATCAAAACTAGGAGGAGAAATCACTTTATTAAAAGCTAATAAAGGAGAAACCGTGTTTTCGGTAACTATTCCTAAAACTAAAGTGATTACTACCGCAGTAGCTCCCCCTGTGAACGGTTTGCTAGCAGATAAACACCACCATATAGTACCTAATTAATCTTAAAATCTATGGCAAGTTGGGATGGTGCTACTGGACGACATTATGACTTGGATGACGTTGCAACGAAAGATTTGATTTTTAGTGCAGATGAATCCAAAGCACTTTATTGGTATGAAGCCAGGAATAAGTCGGACATGTATGATGATGACACCTTATACAAGGTAACTGTATGGGATGTAAGTACCAAAGCAGAAATTGTAACGCTTTTCCGAAAGCATAATTATAGCTTAATGACAGGGATAGAATCTGGTGGTTGGATAGAGCAGGCTTATTTTAATGAAAGTGCCAATATAGTCGTCATAAAAACCAGTGATGGCAAAGTTACCGAAGAGAAACTCCCAAACTGAAAGTTATATGCCAAAAATTTCTCGTGAATTTTATTTAAATACCGATGTAGTACAAGTAGCCCAGGATTTATTAGGGAAAGTACTTTTTACGCATTTCAATGATGAGCTTACCGCAGGTATTATTGTAGAAACTGAGGCATACTGTGGGGCAACTGATAAGGCCTGTCATGCCTATCCCAATAAAAGAACCAAACGAACCGAAACCATGTTCCAGATTGGAGGAACAGCTTATGTATACTTTATTTATGGTATGCATGCGATGTTTAATGTAGTTACTAATCAAGTAGATGTTGCTGACGCGGTTCTGATTAGGGCTGTAGAACCTGTAAAAGGTTTAGAAATTATGAAGGCTCGGCGTAATCTTAAAAATCCAGGTACCAACCTTACGGCTGGGCCAGCAATGTTGGCCAAAGCTTTGGGCATAACTACTGCATACGACAAAACAGATTTGCTAGGGGATAAAATTTGGCTGGAAGATGGTGAAAAGACTTATGCTTCTGATGAAATTATAGCCAGCACCAGAGTAGGTATAGAATACGCAGAAGAAGATGCATTATTACCTTGGCGTTTTAGAGTAAAGGGTAATAAATGGTGTAGTAAAGCAAAATAAATATTATTTATCAGCAAGTATTCCTTCGTCTTTTAGCTTTTGTATAAAGGCTGCTAGCTCTTCTTGTTTTTGACTTCCAATCAAAATGTTTTTTTCTTCTTTGAATTCTAGCTGTAATCCAAAATTACCAGATACGTTATAAGCGAAACTTTTACCATTATTTCTATACCCCCAACCACCAAACTCTCCAAGTGGTTTATAATTTCTGGTATAGACTTTAGACAGGGTAGACCAGGCAAAATACTTTTCTTTGACAAAAGGCGGGTAATGAACTGTAATCCCTTCTCTGGTAAGGTGAGTTGTAAGTGTGGCTTTCTGAAACAACCAGAATATACCAAGCGTGATAAATAAGGTTATAGCATAAGCTAATAGAGTAGTAGTTTTAGGAGCAGTGAGTAATTGCCTCATGAGAAGTCCGATAAACACTACATTCAACAAGATGACCAAACTGCCAGCCCAAGTTTTAATCATTTGTTGTTTTTCTTCGAAAACGAGAGGAGTCATACGTAATCAAATATTAAGTTGTATAACAAATCAATGATAATATAGCCATTATGCATCAAACTTTACATCATACTTCAAAAAATCAGTATTTTTCTCTATCCTTTTAGACCTGGTTCTCGTACAAAAAAATGGAAATTTAATATTGGGAATAAAAGATAATTTAATGCAATTTGTAAAGGACCCTAAGAAGAATAAAAGACTGTTATTGATTGTAAGTATTCTTACAATTGCTAATTTGTCCATCATGGCAACCTTTCCTAAACTGCAGCTAGCTACTGAGCAAAATGTACATACTAAATGTCATTTTAATCAGGCACATCAACTTGTCAAAGAATCCCTTTTACCTTTACTGAAAACCAAATACAGTCTCTCGTCAGATTATAAACTATTCAATAATGCTACTACTAAGCAAAATTGTTATTTCTCTGGTTCACTTCAATTAAAGCAACTTGATAAGCCTTTAACTTTCAAAATCTTTCCAAAAACCGAAACTGTTTTGATCTTAGATACAAAAACTAACCAATTTATTTCGGCCAAATCCTGGGTTAATCAATAACCTGTTCTTTCCTTTTAACCTCCACATCAACAACGTCTTGTCATTCAAAAGATATCTGATTTCCTACACATGTAATATTTTTGCTTCAGTTCATTAGCCAGATTTAAGGAATTAGTGAATTTTCGCAACCAAACAACTGCCTTAGCAATTTAGTTTATCAAATTTAAAATTGTTACATCTCTATGGCTTCTATTCAGCACGATTTCATCAGATTATCACTTAACAACGTGAGTTGGTTTCTTAAAATGAATAATGTAGGTATTAATCAACTGAGAAATTTACTACAGTTGGGTACTCTAGGTATGTTCATTCCTTTTGGTGTAAACCTGAAGAAAACCAAGATAAAGAATAGAGATGCCGAATGGTTAATTCCAGATAAAGCCCATCCTAATAAGGTGTTGTTATATTTTCACGGAGGAGGATATGCTTTGGGGTCTACCGATACTCACCGCTCTATGGTCGGCATATTTGCCAAAAGATCAGGGGTATCTGTGCTGTTGGCCTCTTATAGACGCATTCCCGAAAGTCCATTCCCTGCCGCCTTAAATGATGCAATGGCAGCCTATGAAGGATTGTTGGAACAAGGGTATAAACCAGAGGACATCTTAGTTGGCGGAGATTCTGCTGGAGGTGGACTAGCCATTACTTTACAGTTAATGTTAAAAGAAAAAGAAATAGCATTACCAGCAGGTTCTATTTGTTTATCTCCCTGGACTGACCTGGCCATTACAGGCGATTCTGTACAAAAAAATATTCACCGAGACCCTTTGACAGATATTCCCCGAATGAAAAAGTGGGGGAGAATCTATGCGGGTAAAGAAGCCATTACCAATCCACTGATTTCACCGATGTATGGAAAACTCACTGGTTTTGGCCCTATGCTCGTTCAGGCAAGCACCGATGAGGTATTATATGACGATGCACGCCGCTTGGTAGAACATGCCGAGAGAGACAATGTAAAAATAGATTTCCAGGAATGGCAAGGGTTAATGCATTGGTGGCATCTGTTTTGGCAAGTAGTGCCCGAAGCCAACGAAGCCATTGATAAAATTGTGACTTTTATGCAGGAACTTGATTTTTATTACTCTACCAAAAATTAATTTCTGCTCTGGGAAGGTATTTTTGAATGATAAATTTTTGACGATAAGGTATAGGATTTTGAGAAAGATCCATATAGCGCATGCTACTCATCCCTCTGATAGCCTTAGGTATATTTTTAAAATAGTTTTTCCATAAATAAAGCTCTTCTAACTTATTCATATTGCACAGACCAATTGGAAACTTTCTTAACCTGTTATTTCCCAGGTTAAGAAATACAAGCTTGTTTAATAAGTTAATCTCAAAACTCACGTGTCTGAGCCAGTTTTTACTCATATGCAGTTTTTTTAGATTGATAAGTTTGCCTATTTCTCGTGGAATACTATCAATGTAATTATTATTAAGATTCAACTCTTCTAGGTTTTTGCACTTTATAATTGCTTTTGGAAACTTTCGTAGTTTTTTACCCTGCAAATCCAGCTTTTTTACTGCCAAAGGATCTTTGAGTGCTTCCTTTAGCGAAGTAAAAGCCTTTAATTCTTGCGCTTTGAGATGTTTTAATGGCAAAAGATTGGTAATAAAAAAGAAAATAAAAAAATGTTTTAACGACAGGTTCATATTCAAAAAGTGATTAGGAAACAAAGACCAAATTACGAACTATAGCGAAACTTTACTAATCTTCTTGGATAGCTAATGCAAATAAAGGATATGTGGATTTGTTTTAACTAAAAGATTAGTTATAATTGTAAAACTAAAAACTTAGTTATATAATTTATTAAGTAAAACACTATGAACCGATTTATGATAATAGGGGCAATATTGCTGTTCAATACAGTATTGGGTTATGCTCAAAACCCAGAATTACCCCAAAAAACCTTATCTCCTTATTTCTTTGTTAAAAGTAATACCAATAATACAGACCAGATGCCTTTAAAGTCTACCTCAGTAGAGGTAAATATTGCTGGGGTAATTGCAGAGGTTGTGGTAAATCAAGTATATGAAAACAAAGGAAAAGAAACACTTGAGGCTTTGTATGTATTTCCAGGATCGATAAATGCAGCGGTACACGGAATGGAAATGCAGGTAGGAAAACGACATATTATCGCGCAAATTGAGGAAAAACAAAAAGCCCGAAAGCGTTATACCAAAGCTAAAAAACAAGGAAAGACAGCTTCTTTACTTGAGCAAAAACGCCCCAACGTATTTCAAATGAATGTGGCAAATATTTTACCTGGCGATAAGATTACAGTCAAGCTTCGTTATACAGAATTGCTCATTCCTACTAATGGAGTATATGAGTTTGTGTATCCCACTGTTGTTGGGCCGCGTTATTCAAACCAACCCCTGGCTACGGCAACTGCAAGCCAAAAATGGGTACAAAGCCCCTATATTAAACGCAAAACCAGTGATTTCACAAATACCACAACCAGTCAACCTACTTATACTTTTGATATTACTACTACCATTGACGCAGGAATCCCTATTCAAAAAGTAGCTTGTACCTCTCATCGGACGAAGGTGAAATTTAGAAAGAAGGGAAGTACCAAAGTTCGTTTACACCCCAAAGAAAAATTAGGAGGGAATCGGGATTTTATTTTACAGTATCAATTGTTGGGGAAAAGAATACAGTCAGGTATCCTCTTACAACTAGGTAAAACTCCTCAGGACGAAAATTTCTTCTTGATGATGATGCAACCTCCTAAAACTCCTAAAACAGCTCAGATTCCACCTCGTGAATATATTTTTGTATTTGATGTATCAGGCTCTATGGACGGCTTTCCATTAGAAACATCTAAGGAACTAATGAAAAATCTATTGGCAAAATTACGTCCTCAAGATAAGTTCAACGTGCTTTTGTTTGAATACAATAATGCAATGTTAGCACCTCAGTCTATGGCGGCTACCCCTCAAAATATTCAAAATGTGCTACAAGTTTTCAACAAACAATCGGGTAGTGGAGGTACTCGTTTGCTGCCAGCATTGAGAAAAGCATTAAGCTTTCCTAATATGGATGACTATTCTCGTACTTTTGTAATTGTTACAGATGGTTATATTACAGTAGAAAAAGAGGCCTTCAACTTAATTCGCGATAACCTAAATAAAGCCAACTTGTTTGCTTTTGGGATTGGGAGTAGTGTCAATCGTTACTTAATCAATGGACTGGCAAAAGCAGGATTGGGTGAGCCATTTATAGTAACAAAACCAGCCGAAGCTGCTAAGCAAGCCAATCATTTTCAGCAGTATATCCAAAGTCCAGTACTCACTAATATTCAGGCTAACTTTGGAGGAATGCAGGTATATGATGTAGAGCCTAAAAGTATTCCAGATGTTTTTGCGAGTCGGCCAATATTGGTATATGGTAAGTATAAAGGTACCCCAACAGGAAATATTACCATTGAGGGAAAAACTGGGAATAAAAGATATTCTCAGAAAATGGACTTAGAAGAAGCTTCTTTGGTTTCAGGCGAAGCGTTGAAGTATCTCTGGGCTCGCAAAAAAATACAATGGTTGAGCGATTATGGTAAGGTAAACCCTGAGCCTCAATTAAAGAAACAAATCACCAACCTGGGATTGAAATACAGTTTACTTACTCAATATACCTCATTTATTGCAGTAGATGATAAAATACGGAATAAGACAGGTAAACAAACCCAGGTAAAGCAACCATTACCATTACCTAAAGGGGTAAGCAATAAAGCTGTGGGAAAATTAGCACCACCTTTGCCTGTGATTAAATCGCCTAACGTGATAGAAATTCCTGATGAGGAAGAGATAGTAGATGAGATAGAAGTAGATTTAGAGGTTGAGCTAGAGGAGGAGGTAGTGCCTCCACCTCCTCCGATAGTGGAAGAAAAAGAGGAAGAAATCTTTATGATTACCGAAAAGCAGGCAGAGTTTCCTGGAGGGCGGGCAAATTTGTATAAGTATATTCAACAAAATTTAAAGTACCCTCCCAAAGCTCGTCAAATGGCCATTGAAGGAAAAGTATATGTAGAATTAATCATCGGTAAAGATGGCTCAATCGTAAGCATTAGAGTGGTTAGAGGACTTAGTAAAGATTGTGATCAGGAAGCTATTAGAGTTATGAAAAAAATGCCTAAATGGACACCCGCTACTGTTCGCGGAAGGCGGGTAAAACAGAAGATTACGGTTCCGATAGTTTTTAAATTAAAATGATGAAATATTTACGTTAAATATAGAGTTATGTACATAACGAGCTTGTGATTTTTCGCAAGCTCTTTTTTGTATAATCAGAAGGTTTTTATTTTTAATGAAAAAAGTAGTATTTTAGACGAAATCCCATTTTCTCCCGACTAACAGCAATTTTTTGTCTTGTTAAAGACTTGTTAAAGGGTTTTTCGCCATGTCGGGCTGTATGCTTTTTTCGTAATTTTGAATATGATGAAAAAGAAGAGGTCAAAAATATTTGTCATTATTGGTATTTCTGCCTTATCACTCTTAGGTTTAATTGCAATTCAGATTAATTGGATTTTTCATACGGCTGAATTACGCGAGCAACAATTAATGCATCGCTTGGCTGCCTCATCTGGACATATTCAACACAAGATTTGGAGAGATACTACCTTAAATGCATTATTGACCCAACAAGTGAAGCAGAATGATGGGAGGCGTTTGGGGATTAAAATCAAAGCTTCTGAGCATTCTCATTTAGATAGCCTTATCAGTAGCGTGTTTGAATACCAGCACGTGAAACTTCCTTATACTTTCAAATTGGTAGACAAAAAGAATAAGCATTTTGGTTCTACCTGTCATGACCAATCCATTTCTCACCGAGTATGTTTAGAAAGGGTATTGGAGAGAGACAAAAAGAAAGAAAACCGTACACTGAAAGCTGAAATCAGAATTTTCTTGCCAGATATGGGAAGTTATATTTGGTCTCACATGGGGTGGATGGTTATTGTTTCAGTCATTATGATTGCACTCACCTCTGGTGGTTTTATCCTTACAGTAAGAACTGTACTCCGACAAAAGAAAATGTCAGAAATGACTACTGATTTTATCAACAACATGACACACGAATTAAAAACGCCTATCGCAACTGTTTCGTTGGCGAGTAACATGTTGAGAAGAGATAAAATATTGGATAATCGTGAAAAAATCGTTCACTATTCAGGAGTAATCCACGAAGAAAACAAAAAACTGCAAGACCAGGTGGAGCAAGTGCTGAGGATTGCTAAAGTAGAGAAAGGTGAATTTACCCTGAATAAAGTTCAGGCAGATATCCATCAGGTTGTCTTGGATGCTATTGCTACTATTGACTTACAAGTAAGAGAAAAAGGTGGCAAAGTAAAGCATCACTTGCATGCTATAAGACATACAGTAATGGCTGATGTAGTGCACATTACCAACGTGATTTCAAACCTATTGGACAATGCCAATAAGTATACCCAAGATACTCCCGATATTTTAGTTGAAACCACAGATTTAGATAACGGAGTTGTTATATCTGTGACAGACAACGGTATTGGGATGAGCAAAGAAATGCAAAAGCATATTTTTGACAAATTTTATCGGGTATCAACAGGAAACATTCACGATGTAAAAGGTTTTGGACTTGGGCTGGCGTATGTAAAAATGATGGTAGATGCACATAAAGGAAACATTGAGTTGAAAAGTGAGTTGGGTAAGGGGAGCTGTTTCAAAGTATTTTTGCCCTATACAACATAGTTTTTTGACGACCAAATCAATAATGGTAAGGTATGCAAATAAAAGATAAAATAAAGGTACTTCTGGTAGAAGATGATTTAAACTTAGGTAATTTACTTCAAGATTACCTGGAGATGGAGAATTTTGATGTGCAATTATGCCGAGATGGTGAAGCTGGTTATGACACTTTTGCTTCTTCAAAATTTGACATTTGCTTGTTGGATGTAATGATGCCTAAAAAAGATGGATTTACATTGGCTAAGCAAATCAGAGAAGAGAATCAGAGCGTTCCTATTTTATTTCTTACTGCAAAGTCTCTTAAAGAGGATAAAATCAATGGTTTTAGTATTGGAGCGGATGATTATATCACAAAACCATTTGATGAAGAAGAATTGGTTATGCGAATTCACGCCATTTTAAAGAGAACCCAAAATCAAAATGGCTTGTTGCAAACTGAAGAGACTAAATTTCAAATAGGTCAATATGTGTTTGACTACGCCAATCATGCTTTAAGTATCGGGGATGATACTCGTCGTATTACCAAGCGTGAAAGTGAGATTCTACGTCTGTTGTACCTATACAAAAACAGAATCTTAAAAAGGGAAGAAGCTTTGGTGAATATTTGGGGAGAAAATGATTATTTCCACGGAAGAAGCTTTGATGTGTTTATCACGAAACTACGAAAGTATTTGAAGAAAGATCCTAATGTGAAGATAGAGAATGTACACGGTGTGGGATTTATGCTTGTAGATGAACAAGATTAAAAATTGAGTAGTTGGTAGTTCATAGTTTGTTTTAGTAGATAAAAAACTATGAACTATCAACTAATACTAAATAACTAATTATCTAATATATTCCTGATCAACGCCTGTTGTTTCAGGTTTTTTATTACTTGCTCTTGCAGATCGTATACTTTAGAAAAGATTTTATTGAAATCATCCTCTTCTAATACCACAAACCTTTGATTGTCACGCTCTTCTATACTAAATTTAATGCCTAGCGACTCATCTTCATACACTCCTAATTTTTTGTTCTCGCTCATAAATTCAAGGGTTTAAGCCAAAGTATACAATACAAAATTTTTCAAAGATAAAATATTTCGCACAAATATATACAGCTTATTAATACTCTGGCAAAATAGAGTCATCTATCTTGAACCCCATCACTAACATGTCATCAATTTGTGGATCGTTGCCCATCCAACCTCCTATAGTTTGAGACAACATATTCCTCTGTACCGATGATGGACGTTGATGAATTTTGAGTAGTAGTTCTTTGAAACGTTTCTTCATAAACTTTCGACCGTTTTTACCCCCAAATTGGTCTTGGAAACCATCAGTAAACATATAAAACCAGGTAGGCTGGTCTAGTGGAATGACGTGTTTTTCATAGGTTCTAGGCTGAGATTTCTTCCCTTTTGAGCGTTTTTTGCCACCAATAGGTGCAGTATCTCCCTTGATTTCAAACAACTCATTGTCTTGAATATAAACCAATGGATTCTTCGCCCCAGCAAATTCCAGAGTACGTTCGTTTTTATCTATTACACAAATGGCCATATCCATGCCATCATTATTACCTGTTTCTTCCTGACTAAGAGTAATTCGGATTTTATGATGCAATTCACTCAGAATAACCTCAGGAGAGGTAATATGATTGGTATTAACGATTTCATATAAAAGCTGATTACCCACCATACTCATAAAAGCACCTGGTACTCCGTGCCCAGTACAATCAATGGCAGTAATCACAATTTTTTCGGGCGGTGGAGGAGGACGAAAACTCGTGGTGATTTCTACTTCTTCTTCCAAATGCACTACCGAAAACCAATAAAAGTCACCGCTTACAATATCGCGAGGTTTAAAAAACACAAATGACTCGGGCAAGTGTTCCTGAATCCAGTCGAGGCGAGGCAAAATAGCATTTTGGATACGTTTTGCGTAGTTTATACTTGAGCGTACGTTGTGGGTTTTTTTTCGCAACTCCATCTTTTGCTGGTCTAGTGCAGCATTGATAGTTTGCATGGCCTCGTTTTTCAAAGCAATTTCTTTGTTTTTCTTGGCCATCTCTTCTTTCTGAAGCCCTAGTTCATCGTTGATTGCTAATATCTCTTCATTTTGCTGGTTTATTTCTTCATTGTAAGCCAGGATTTCCTCGTGTTTTTGTAATAACTCTCCTTTTTGTTCCTCCAGCATTTCGTTCATTTTTACATGCTGACGATTAAGCGATATAAAGTAACGGCTAATCAAAAACAACATACTACCTACTAAACTAGCATTGGCAACTAATAAGGTGCGGTGAATTAGGGTGTCCTCGAGTATTTTATGAATAGGTTGTTGATAATTATGATCTAAATACATACCACCAGCCATACATATTAGAAATAAAGGTAACCATAAAATACTTTGGCGGGCTTCGTAGAATGTAGTAAGTGCAATAAGAGTAAGTAAACTCCACAGGCTTACCATACCGCTTACCATATATCCACCCAAAAGCCATTGCAGTATATAAGGAAAAGTAAGACTGAGGAATACCTGCAAGAATCGTATGAATGCAAAACCTCTACCCGAAAGAAATAAAAGGAAGTTGATGAGTGTAAAGCCTAAATAGCCCAAAGGAAGCAAAGAAATGGTGCGAAGACCCAGCGCAAAGCAAAATATGCCCCACACCAAAGTACCCAGACTCATTACCCCTATGAACATAAGATATGCTCGTTTAAAACTGATAGGGTAATTAGCCAAAAATTCTTCACTATTTATTTTTTTTCTTAGCATCAACTTTCTATTTGTGAAAATTATGCCAAAAAAAACACCAGAGATTTTTTTTAAGTGAATGAATATCAGGTGATATTCTATTAATAGAGGTTTATGGGTGAGTATTTATGCATTGAAAATCCTGTATAGATTAAAAACTTGGGTATTCAAGTAATTTTTGTTGCATTTTAAAAATAATAATAACTTTTTTGATAAATTAAACTTTAGTAAAGCCTCCACTAACAAATTTTTAAGATAACACCTAAAATTTTATGAGTCAAAAGGAAAAAAATTTGGCCCATTTCCAAAATCTGTACTTATTGGCAATGGCTGATGAAAAATTAGAAATTGAAGAAAAGATTTTTTTGACAGAGATTACCCGCAAGCTTGGGTTGAGCCTTGAAGATGTTTCCCCGATCATCGATAATTATCAAAGCCTGGATATGATTATTCCGGAAACCAATGAGCAGCGATTATTTCAATTGAAAGACTTAGTACGCATGATGTTGATTGATGCACAAATTCATGATGATGAATATACTATTTGTTTGAGATTTGCCGAGAAGTATGGTTTTTCTCAAGGTACGCTTGAAGGGCTCATCGACCAGGTGATCAAAGAAGAGAAGTTGAGTTAGAAGCCTGATGGCTATCATAAACGATAGACAACGTTTTGCTTTTCTAAAAACCTACTAAATTATTCATTACACAAAAAACTATCTGGTTTTTACTACTATAATTTTATTTATTAACCTTACTAATAAATCCTATGACGCTTGTTCCTAGTCTTTTATTAAAACAACTGTATACACACGGTAGCCTCTCAAACGAAGATGGTGGGGTCTCATTTGCTATTAAAAACAGATTAAGTGATGCTACGCTTACTGGCCTAACGAACGTAAAAATTGGGGGACAAGAAATTGCACTTGATCAGGTGACAATTGAATTGGGCGATGGAAAACCATTGGCTCCTAAAGATATTAGTAGTGATTCTCCTGTAGATTTTCCACTTCGAAAGACCTTTAAAGTAGTAGCAAAAATGGATGCCTTACCAGTAGGCAGGCACAGTATAGAAGTTGCATTTGAAGCTACTCCATTTGGAAAACTTGAGCTACAAGTAGATGATGCCATTTCGGACGGAACAGCCACTAATACCACAAAAATCCCAAGAGACGATTTGGATGACTACAGCGAAAAAGCAATAAAGACTCGCCAAGAATTTATAGAGCAATATACTGGTAAGAAACTAAATCATGTTAAAAGCTACTCTTTTGATCCCCACATTGCTGCTGGTAACTGTGAGCATTTTGCCGGAGTAGCGCAAGTACCATTGGGTTTTGCAGGCCCTCTGAAGATTAATGGGGAACACGCCAAAGGAGAGTTTTTGATTCCATTGGCTACTGCCGAAGGTACTTTGGTAGCTTCTTACAACCGTGGTATGAGTGTGATCAACATGAGTGGAGGGGTAAAGTGCACCATTATAGGAGATGCGATGCAGCGTGCACCAGTGTTTATTTTTGACGATGCCAGAGGAGCCCGCGATTTTGTAAATTGGGTAAGGGCTCACGAAAAAACCATTGCTTATCATGCTGAAACCACCTCTAGTGTAGCAAAGCTTCAGTACATTGACCATTACTTGTCTAATAAATTTGCTTTCCTTCGTTTTAACTATTCTACAGGGGATGCCGCAGGGCAAAACATGGTAGGCAGAGCGACTTTTGCTGCCTGTAGCTGGATTTTAGATAATTATAAAGAACATAAAATCGAGAAATTCTTCCTTGAATCAAACTTTGCTACTGATAAAAAAGCTTCTCAGATCAATGTTATGAGAACTCGTGGAAAGCGTGTAGTAGCAGAATGCGTGGTAAAGCGTGATGTGTTGATTCAAAGAATGCGGGTAAAGCCAGAAGAATTGGCCTATCATGGACAAGTAGCCAATATTGGTGCTATACTTTCAGGAGCTAACAATAATGGTTTACACTCGGCCAATGCCATTACTGCGATGTTTATAGCTACTGGTCAAGACGTAGCCAACGTGTCAGAATCTTCGGCAGGAGTAATCTATAGCGAAGTAACTCCTGAAAAAGACCTATACATTTCTATTACGATTCCTTCTTTGATTGTAGCTACTTATGGTGGTGGTGTTGGATTGGCTACGCAAAAAGAATGTTTAGAACTGTTGGATTGCTATGGCAAAAATAAGGTGAATAAATTTGCCGAGATTGTGGCGGGAGCAGTATTAGCAGGGGAGATTTCTCTGGCTTCGGCAATTTCTTCTTCCGACTGGGTTTCAAGCCACGAGCAGTATGGTCGTAACCGCTAGTTAGATAATAAAAACTGAAATATTTATATGAGGTTGGGTGAGATTACTTGCCCAACCTTTTTATTTTTTACGAATTAATCTATTGGAAACACTTCGAAATCAGTGAAATCTTTCCAGTGTTCGATCCATTCATCAAAAAGCTGAGGGTTGTTGGTTTCCATCAGCTGGAAACAAATGTTTTCTTCTTTGTTAACCCAAGAATTCAGATAATATAAACCTTCTGGAAGCATTCGTCCTTGTTGATTCCATCGCTCATTGTTTTTTTCAAAGCAATTGGGTTTGAACCTTTCAACTACCATATATTTTTTCATGAATTAGTCATTTTTATGTTTATACAATATCTAATTTGCTTTAAGGGTATTGATAAATGATATGAGAAGGAAGTGCTTCATATTGCTTATCGGTAAGTTGATCTATTTGAGCAGCTTTGTTGTAAGCACGGGGATTTAGATTCACTAGTATATTTTTATGACTATATACCGCGTCTTTGTCCTTGTAATAAGGAAAAAGCATTTTGTTGATCAAAAATGAATCGGCATCGATAGAGGGTAAAAAGTAGATAGTGATTTTGGGTGCAAGAGCTTCTGGGTAAAAACCTTCTTCCACCAGATAAACTCCTTGATAATCAATACAATAAGTCTGGTCAGTTTCACCTGCTCGAGGATTGAATGATGTATCGATAGAAACTGTTGGGCGAATCGTTGCTTGAAACACTTTCTCGAAGCTATATGCATCTATACTCTCCAACAAGATACTTTTGTTGTTATTCGTGTTATAATAAAATACCTGATTTCTTTTGATAAACATTCGTGAATATTAAAATACCCCTGACAACATAATACCGTCAGGGGAGAATAAATTATTTTTTATAAAGTTTTTTACCCGCTTCGTAGTACTTATCGCCTTTTTTCCAGAAAGGGCGAGTAGCAGCATTACCTATGAGGCGACAAGAATAGATATAAGAGCCAAAAAATTTGTATAAGTAGTTATAATCAAGGTTATCGGCTTGATCGGAGGCCTGGTGATAGTATTTCATGATTTCAGCATCAAAGGCCCGGAAACCTAAACTATACGTAGGTGCAGGAATTCCTTTTCTGGCAAAATTTACATTATCCGAACGATCAAAAAGCCCTTGTTCTTTGGCTGGATCATCTATAGCTTCTAAACCATAAGCTTTGCAGGCTTTTTTGATGTATACATCAGCAGTAGTACGACCTAAACCCACAATCGTGGCTACTTTGGTATCGTTATAACCACCATTATCACTATTGAAGCAATAGACTATTTTATCCAAAGCAATAGGCGAATGATTAACGTACCAACGACTTCCCAATAGTCCTTTTTCTTCTCCGGTAAACATCACAAACAAGGCAGAACGTTTGGTGGGGTATTTAGCGAGGTTTTCGGCAGCTCCCAATACTGTTACTGTTCCTACGGCATTGTCACGAGCTCCATTATAGATGCTATCTCCTTTGGCATTGGCTTTACCCACACCTACGTGGTCATAGTGGGCCGAATACGCCACATATTCATTTTTAAGCTTGGCATCACTTCCTTCTACATAACCTACGACATTATAAGTGTCAAATTGTTGAATGTTTGAACCAGTAATCTGGATTTGTGCTTTTTGGCTTTTGCTTTTTTTCCAAAAATCGGCTTCCTGAAATTTTGGATCATTCAACCACACATGGGTAAAAGGCTTTCCGTTACCTTCTGACAAGCTTACTGAGGTGCTACTTCCACCAGCAAGGTAGCGTACCAATACACTCCAGGGTAATTGTTGATTGCGGTATAATTCTACTAAGGCTACTGCACCTTTTTCCCGGGCCAGGGCTCGTTTTTCATTGCTAAAGCGAAACCATTTTTGGGCACTGTTTGTCTGGCCATCTCCACAAAGTGCAATCGCAATCTTTCCTTTTACATTAATTTTATCAAAATCTGCTTTGGTGCCGTGGTTTATAAATACTGCTTCTTGATTTAAATCGGCATTTGCGCCATCTAATAATAGGGTGTTTTTTATAAACTTGAATTGTTTGCTGGCATAACTCAGGTTTACTTCTTTTGGCTTACTTTTCTTTTTCATTTTTACAGGCTGCAAATAGTTTGGATACTGGGGAAGAGGTTTTACTCCATAACTTCTCAGTTGAGTAGCCAGGTATTTTGCAGCAATGACTTGTTCGGGGGAAGGCGTGTTTCTTCCTCTGAGTTCATCAGACGCTAAAAAGCGTAAATGGGCTTCTATTTTATTTTTGCTCAAAGTGGCATCAGTCAATTTCTTGTCATTTTGAGCAATGGTAGTTAGTGCTACCATTTGGCTTATCATGGTGAATATAACGGTTGTGTAAAATTTTTGCATAAATTCTCGAAACTTTTAATTGAATAGTAAAGTTAAAGCAAAAGCCAAATAATTATCGCCCAGAATATATTTAAATTTCATATTTGTAAAAAAGAAAAGTTGAAACCCAAAGCATAAAGCTTAGATTTCAACTTTAAAAAATGATAGTTTTTTGATGCTTATTGAGCAATTCCTTCTATGGTACTTACCCCAGAGGCATAAAAGAAGCCAACTGCTTTGGGACCACTAGGGTTTACATTGCTAATGTTGGTGGGCACATTGGCAATCGGGTCAGCAAACAAGCCTCCGTTGTTTGTTTGAGTCTCGAGTTGGTCAAAAAACAAGAAGGCCTCCTCACTAATAGAAAGCAATTCTACTTTTACCATATCTCCTTGTTTAAACCCATCATTATCTTCATTGGTTGGGTTGATGCTTAAGCGCACTGGAAGGATAAATGGCAAGCCATCTACGTTCAAATCCTGAAATGAAGTAAGGTCGCTTGGCTTGTTCATCAATACCCCGTTTTGGTAAGTTTTGATGCGATAAAAATCACCCACTCCTGGAATGTCTGTAGCAAAAAATTCGGCTTGGTAACCCGTAGAAACACTGCCTGGACCTCCGTCTGCTTCTTCTGCTTTTGTGAATACCAACGAATCAATGGGGGGGACTCGACTTAGAGTAGTAGTGGCCTGGTACTCTTGCCCCTGGTACTGAACATTGAGCGTATAGGTAACATCTACTGCACCTTGAAAATTGCTGGTATAGTTTCCTGGGTTGGCAGTTGATTCTGCAAAATTATAGGTATTACCCAAGTTGTCGGTAACTACTACAGTAGCACCACTTGCCCCAGCAGTAGGGTTATTATTGAAATAATCCTGACTAATAGATAATCGGAAAGTCTGGGTAGTGAGCTGGTTAGAAATCCAGGCATCTACCGTGAGCTGAGGAGTACTGTCTCCCAGTGTTACATCAATTACATCTTCACAAGCCATCATTCCAACGCTTGCTACTAAACATAATATATAGTTATATATTTTGAATTTCATTTTTTCGTAGGTTATGAGGCTATTAAAATTTAAAGTTGTAAGTCACTGAAGGAATCAATGATCCGATTACTGAAAAACGCACTGCCTGTGTGATCAAAGGATTATCCGCATCGGATTGGAAGAATACCGAAAACGGGTTTCTATTGGCGTATACATTATAAATAGAGAAAACCCAGCTTCCTTGCCAGCGTTTTTTGGTGTTTTTAGGGAGTAATGTCAACGAAATGTCCAGGCGATGAGAGGCAGCAATTCGGAAATTATTTCTGGTATCATCCGCATTATGAGGTACCACTATTCCGTCAAACTCAAAGCGGTTGGTAGGGAAGGTAGTAGGAGTACCAGAAGCATACAAGAAATTGGCAGATAGCTCTACCCGCTTGCTCAATTTGTAGAGGGCCACAATATATAAGTTGTGGGTACGATCAAAACGAGTAGGATACCAGTTGTCGTTGTTAATGCCGTTGACTTGTTGTTCGGTGCGTGCCAGGGTATAACTGATCCAACCGTTTAGCTTTCCTGAATTCTTTTTTAGGAACAGTTCTAATCCGTAAGCTCTTCCGTCGCCACTTAATAAATCTCCTTCTAGATTTTCATTAAGCAATAAGTCGGCACCATCGATATAGTCTAACTGGTTTTGGTAGATTTTATAATAAGTCTCAGCCGAAAACTCGTAATCATTATTTTTACCAAAGTTTCTAAAGTACCCAACTGCTACTTGATCGGCCAATTGAGGCTGAATGTTATTGGTACTAGGTGTCCAGGTATCTAAAGGAATAGAAGCAGTACTGTTGGATACCAGGTGAATGTATTGAGCCATACGGTTATAGCTCAACTTAATCGAAGACTTATTGTTGAGCATGTATTTGGCCGAAAAACGTGGCTCCAGGTTACCATATTGGGTAATGCTTTGCCACATATCAAAGCTTTCGGTGCTAACGGGCGCTCGTCGTTCACCTGCTGGGGCATCTCCAAAAGTAATCGCAGTTCCTTTGCCTAAATAGTCAAACCAAGAGTAGCGCAAACCATATTGTAAGGTAATTCTCTTACCAATGTTTTGTTCATTGCTTACATACACTGCAGTCTCTAGTCCAAATTTATCTGGCTGGGAAATGTTATTGCTTATCCCACCACTGGTAAATGTAGCAGTACCTGGTACAAACTGGTAGAAAATGGCTTGACCACCAAAATTGATGGTATTGTTGGTATTGACGAAATAGGTAAACTCTGGTTTTACACTATAATTGATAATATTTGCCTTCCACTCAAAACCATCGGTTGGGTCGGGTACACCTAATCTATAGTCGTAGTTGCTATAAAAAACGGTGGTGTTTAAAAACAATTGATCGTTGAATAAGTGATTCCAACGCAAGGTAGCAGTAGCATTTCCCCAGTTGAATCCAAAAGCATCTATACCAATATTGTCTCTTCCAAAATAACCAGATAAGAACAGTTTGTTCTTTTCATTGATGGTGTAATTTACCTTGGCTGTTAGGTCATAAAAGAATATACTACTATTACTTAGAGGTTCGCCCAATGCAGGAAAGAACACATCTACATAAGAGCGGCGAGCGGCAATAATAAATGAAGATTTATCTTTGATAAGAGGCGCTTGTAGGCTCAAACGGCTAAATAGTAGGCCAACCCCCCCGTTTAGTTCAAACTTTTTGCTGTTCCCTTCGCGTAAACGTACATCCAGCAAAGAAGACAAACGTCCACCATATTCGGCGGGAATTCCTCCTTTTACCAGTTTTACATTTTTTACGGCATCTGGGTTGAACACCGAAAAGAATCCCAAAGCATGTGCTGAGTTGTATACGGGGGCTTCATCAATCAAAATCAGGTTCTGGTCTATATTTCCTCCCCGAACATTGAAACCACTGGCACCTTCTCCTACGGTAGTTACCCCTGGCAATAACTGAATACTGCGAATGACATCTGCTTCACCAAAGAAAGCGGGGATTTTTTGAATGGTTTTCATTTCCAGCTTATTGACACTCATTTGAATGTTGCGAATATTTTCGTCAGGTTTGGAACTGGTTACCACGATTTCTTCAAGGGCTTTACCCTCTACTGGTAGTTCAATGTCTAATTTTTGATCTTTGTCGAGATTAATGGTTTTGGTAATGGTTTGGTAGCCGATGTAGCTAATTTTAACGGTGTATTGTCCTTTGTTTACTTTGACAGAGTAGAAGCCATATTCGTTGGTTACTGCTCCCGTTTTAAGCTCTGCCAAATACACCGATGCCCCAATGAGTTCTTCTCCGTTAGAAGCATCTTTGATGTATCCGCTGAGCGTAAATTTTTGTGCAAATGCAAAGTTTACACTGAGCATCAGCAGACAAACACCTACAATTTTCCTTAGTCTTTTTTGGTTCATTGTATTTTGATAATAATAGTTTATTAATATGCTTATCATAGCTTACAACATCCACAAATACAGGATGTTTAGACAATTAATGAAAATTAATCAACGAAGTAGGGCGATTTATCATCGAAGTGAACAAAATTGTCATTGAAGTGCGTGAAATGGTCAGGAAGTGTCATTCATCCCATAAAAAGTAGCATTTCACTGAGAAAATCAGATTGTTGACTGATTTATGTTGGGGGCAGTTAAAATTTGCTTTACTTTTCATGACAGTCTGGCTTTTGCGGGCAATATTTTTAGGTGAAATGCAAAGAAAAAAAATCATTTCCTGGGTACTCTTTTGGCTAAGCTATTGGCTGATGATTTTTTTCATCATTAGTCTTCGTTTTGAATGGTGGTTGGCCTTTCGTAGAGCGACTTTTATTACGGCTCAGCATGCTTTTGTTGCCCATGTCAATTTATTATTCTTGTTACCACTGTTTTTTGTTACCAAAAAATACACTCGATATGTATTGTCAGTGTTGCTATTAATAGGGGGCGTTTTGTTGTTTCAGGAATTGTTTTTTGAACAACTCATGCAGCCAGATGCTTTGGAAAAGGAATTTGTGCAGCTTAGGGGTAAGATGTTTATAGGGTTAGGCACCACTGTTATGGTATTGGCCGCCAGTACTGCATACCGGGTAATTTTGATCAATACCGAAAAAGAAAGAGAACTGACATTGCTCAAAAACGAAAAGCTGGAGAAGGAAAAGGAAGCTACGGCGTTAAGGAGTGAAAATCTTGAGACTGAATTGAAGTTTTTAAAATCTCAGATCAATCCCCATTTTTTGTTCAATGCCTTGCACAATATCTATACGCTGAGCTATATTAAGTCAGATTTGGCGCCAGAAATGATCTTGAAACTTTCGGATATGTTAAGGTATATTTTATATGATTGTACTGCCGAGCAAGTGCCATTGGGTAAGGAAATTAATTACCTTGAAAACTATGTGAAACTACAGCAACTCAAAGCCGAGGAGGCCGATATTGTCATAAAAATAGCAGAAGATATTCCGCAGAATTTACCAATTGCACCTATGTTGATGGTGCCCTTTTTGGAGAATAGTTTTAAACACGGCAAAATAGAAGATACTCAACAGGGATGGGTTCGTTTGCAGCTGAATTGGCAAGCGCCTCATTTAACATTTAGAGTAGAAAACAGTGTACCAGCGTCAGACTTTACCAAAGATAAAGTAGGAGGAATTGGAATAGCCAATGTAAAACGTCGTTTGGAGTTGTTGTATAAAAATAAACATGTACTGGAGATAGATGAGGGTAATCAGGAATATAGGGTATACTTACGTATTGAGATTGATGGTTAGGATTAATAATAATGATCGCCTGTGAAAAAGATTCGATGTATTATTGTAGACGATGAAAAGCTTGCGCGTACTTTGCTGGAAAACTACATCCAGAAATTACCGCAATTGACATTAGTACAAAGCTGTAAAAGCCCTTTGGAGGCCTTGGAATGCTTGCAGTCACAACAAATTGATCTCATGTTCTTGGACATTCAAATGCCAGACCTCACGGGAATTGAATTGTTACAATCTTTGCCTAATAAACCGGTCGTGATATTTACTACAGCCTATGCCGAATATGCTCTGGAAGGATATCAATTAGATGTGATCGATTATTTACTAAAGCCTTTTTCTTTTAATCGCTTTGTGCAAGGAGTAAATAAAGCAACGCAGCAAATTGACTTACAGAAGGGAGGTACTGGTGCGGCAAAACCTGTAATAGTGCAAGCAGCACCTACCAAAGAATCTAAAAGTCATTTGATAATCAAGGCGGAGCATAAGACATTTAAGGTGAAGTTTGGCGACATTGTATACATCAAGAGTGTAGGTGAGTACGTTACTTACTATATCCAAGATACACCACAGGCGAAAGGGCAGCAAATCATGACTTTGCAATCGCTTCGTAAGCTGGAAGATGAAATTTTACCACCAGATCAGTTCATACGAATCCATCGTTCTTATATAGTAGCTATTGATCAGGTACAAGTACTGGAAGGCAACGAGTTGGTGATTGGACAAGAGCGTTTACCTATTGGCAAAACGTATCGGGAAGAGGTAATGAAGCGGGTATTTGGTGGAAAATAGCTTTGGCAGGAGTTTTAGATTACACTTTGAAAAGACTTTCCGACCTCACTTGCGAAGGGATAGCCGTAGACCTCGGGGCGTGGTTTGAGATAAAGCCCGAGGCCGAAAAGTCACTGATAATCTAAGTTTAATATCTAGTTGAACGGATAGACCGCCTTTTTGTTTTTAAAAAATTTACACTCAGGGCTTATTACTTATCGTAGATCAAAATATTGTATGAGGTTTTCTTCCTGATCTTTGACAATCATTGCTTGATTGGCCCAGGGGCTATTACTTTTGGCAGGGCCATAGAAAAAGCTTGCTTTCTCTTGCCGAAGTTTTTGTAAATGCCAGTCAAAATTATCTACCCCAAATGCTAATTTTTTAAAGCCAAGAACAATAGGCGTGCCTTTGAGAGTATGGGTAAAACTCACTTTGGCAGGTGCAAATAGCTCGATCACAAAGTTGTTTTTGGCCAAAATTGCCCTTCGATTACCAGGTTTTCCTACCGTTTTGTAAAATGTGAAACCCAATAAATTTTGATACCAGTTTTGGCTCGCTTTTAAATCCTTTACGGTGATGCCTACCAGCCAAGGTGTGAGCTTAAGTGGTGTTTGAGAACCACTGCCATAGGAGAAAAACTGTAGCATGTTACCATCCATATCACGAATCAGGAGAAATTTTGTAGGCCAGGAGAGCTTGAAATCTACCTTGGGTAAGGTACCTATGCCAGTAATGAAGTTTACATCCTGCTGCTTCTTGAGTTTTTGATACAAACCTTCCAAATTATTCACTAAGAATCCCATCTTTAGAAAGCCTCCCAAGTGATGATTATTGCCAAGCTTAAGAGCAGAAACGCTCATACTACCTTTTTTCTCGATTAGTTCAAGCCGAAAGCCATGATGATGAAGTAAGGCAATCTTCATGCGATAAGCTGGAAAAGATTGAATGGGTTGATCAATTTCAAACCCTAGTTTTTGTTGGTACCAACGAATGGCTTGTGATACGTCTTTTACCATAATGGCCATCAGCTTAGGAGCAAACTTGGAATGACCTCGAGCCTGGGCCTGGATTCCCCCAAGAGTTATGAGCAAATAGACGATCAGGATTGAGCGATGTTTCTTGTACAACATATGGTGAATTTTATTAGGTTTTTATGATTATTTACCTCTTTAAGTTAGGTAGATGAGGGTGATTTCAAGCATGTAAGAAATCTTTTTAGACGAAGCGCAATGACTTAGGAATAAAGGTCAGAAAAGAGCATTTAAGAGGTGTTGAGATGGATAAATGATAGGGTTAGACCCGATTTGGAAGTAATTAGGAGAAAAAGATGGCAGGTTGACAACCAATATATTGTTTAATAGATGTGTTGGATTAGTTAATTTAATTTGGGAGAGATTTCTTATGCAGCACTTTGTGTTTGTTTGGTGTTTGGGTTTAAAAACATCCAAAAAATTTTATAAAGTTATTTTTTTTAATAGAAAATTAAGATTTCTACATGTTTCCCTTAAAACCAGTACTTGTTTACATATGTTCATTTGTTAAACGTTTGTTAATGAGCGTTTTGAATAAGTAAAGAAAAGGCAATGTAACTTTAGTGTCACTTTTTCTCATCTTCACTTTTTCCCTTGTTTACTTTTTGTAACGCACGATAATTTGCACACAGTGTCTAAAATCTCTATATCGCGTTAGTTTCTTACATCAACAATAAGTGATTAGATCCTACTTCATACATATCAGGCGATAATACCCAATATCGAATAAATTTTATTACACCATAGATGCGATAGTGAAGCTGAGCCGGGTTTTCCAGCACAGCTTTAGTATTATTTATAACCCAAATTTAATTATTACACTTCTATGAAAATTAGAATACTACTAACTAACCTCGTGGTGCTTACACTGTTAAGCTACAGTGCCTGGGCCCAACAATCGCCTAAAACAATGCGGGCGACTTATCAAACGGTGAGCGCTTATGTGCGTGATATTCCGGCATTGTCTAAAATGGACAACATCATTGCTGCTGAGGGACATGTAGCACCTCCAAAACGTCGAGGAAAAAACACCTTTGTTCAAGGTAAAGGATCAAGTGGGGTAGATGTATTGGCCCAAAAGCAATTAGACTACAACAGAAGCAACGCTGGCAAAAGAACTGCTGCTGCAACTGAGGTAGCTAACTTTGATGCTCACTTAGGAACTGTGTTGAATGACCCTACAGGTGCGATTGGCCCTAACCATTACGTGTATGCGTTTAACTCTGGTTTTGGTATTTTGGATCGTAGCGGTAATGTATTGGTTCCAGAGGCTTCTTTAGGAACTCTTTTTCCAGGTGAAACCTTAGGAGATCCAATTGTAATGTATGACCAATTTGCCAATCGTTTTATCATTATGGAGTTCAGTAATAGTCCTAATGGTATTTTGATTGCTGTTTGTAAAGGGGCTGACCCAGTAAACGACGGATGGCATACTTACCGATTCAACACTGGTACTTTCCCAGATTATGAGAAAATGTCTATCTGGCATGATGGATACTACATTACTGCTAACAAGGATCAAGGAAGTCCTGGTACCAGTGAAGTGGTATATGCTTTAGAAAGAGACAAAATGTTGACTGGTGCTTCGGCTCAAATGATTGGTTTCCCATTGCCTGGTATTAGCAACAACGGCTTCTACAGCCCAGGTGGGTTGAATGCTTTAGGTGCTACTTTACCTCCTTCAAGTGTAAAACACCAAATCATATATTTCCAGGATGATAGCTGGTCAGGTGTTTCACAAGATCACTTAAAGATCTGGGAAACTACTGTAAATTGGTCAAATACTTCAAGTTCTAGCATTACGCTTAAGCAACAATTGAACACTGCTGCTTTTGATGCTGTATTTAATGGTGGTAGTTTCAATAACTTGTCGGAGCCAGGTGGTGGACGAAAAATTGATGCGATTCAAGCCACAATGATGTTTATGACCAACTACCGTCGTTTTGGTACGCACAACTCGGTAGTATTGAACTTTGTAGTAGACGTAAACGGCAATGACGGCTTAGCGGGTATTCGCTGGTATGAATTACGCCAAACTGCAGATGGACAGCCTTGGACTATTTATCAGGAAGGTACTTTTACTGATCCTGATGGATACAATGCATTTTGTGGTAGTATTGCTACAGATAAGCAAGGAAACATTGGTTTAGGATACACCGTAGTAAGTGCTTCTAAACACCTTTCTATTCGTTATACTGGTCGTATGGCAGGAGATGCCTTGAATGTAATGACTTCGCCAGCTGCTACTGCAGTAGATGGAGATGCAAGATCTAACCGTTCTGATGGACGTTATGGTGACTATGCACAAATGACTTTGGACCCAACTGATGATTTGACTTTCTGGCACATTGGAGAGTATATGAAGAATCCTTCAGGTTCAGTAAGACGTAGCCGTGTAGTTGCTTTCCGTTTAGGTACAGCTGTTCCTGACAACCAAGCGCCTACTACTCCAACTAACCTGACTGCTTCTAATGTTGGTTCTACTAGTGTAACTTTAAGCTGGACTGCTTCAACTGATAACATCGGCGTAACTGCTTATGATATTTATAATGGTGCTACATTGGTAACTTCTGCTGGTGGAAGTGCTACTACTTTTGATGTGACCGGACTTTCTCCAAACACTGCTTATGCATTCTCTATCCGAGCAAAAGATGCCGCAGGTAACCAGTCAGCAGCAAGCAACACTGTAAACGTAACCACTGCTGATGTATCTGGTTGTGCTGGTGGAGTGTCTTCTTTCCCTTACAACGAAGGTTTTGAAAGTGGTATTGGTGCCTGGACTCAAAATACTGGGGACGACCTAAACTGGACAGTAGATGCCAATGGTACTCCTTCAAACAATACCGGACCAGGTAGTGCTACTGAAGGCTCTAACTACATTTATGTAGAGGCTTCTGGTAATGGTACTGGATATCCAAACAAATCGGCCATCATTACTTCTCCTTGTTTTGATTTAAGCGCTGTTACTCAAGCAAGCTTCAACTTCGCGTACCACATGTTTGGATCAAACAATATGGGTACTTTTGAACTACAAGCCAGCAACGATAATGGTACTAGCTGGACTACAATCTGGAGTCAAACTGGTAACCAAGGTAACCAGTGGAACACCCAAGCAGTAGATTTAGCTGCTTATGTTGGTGGGTCGGTTCAGTTGCGTTTCAACCGTGTAACTGGAAGCACTTGGCAAGCAGATATTGCCGTGGATGATATCAGTGTTACTACCAATGGTTCTGGTGGCGGAGGAAACTGTGCCCCATCTGGAAACTTGACATTGACCATTACTTTGGATAACTACCCAGAAGAAACTTCTTGGCAGGTAACCAACGCTGGAGGAACTGTAGTAGCTTCTAACAGTTATTCTACTGCTAATCCTGATGGTTCTACGGTAACTGAAACTATTTCTGGATTGGCTAATGGTGATTATACTTTCACTATCAACGATAGCTATGGTGATGGTATTTGCTGTACTTATGGAAGCGGTTCTTATACTTTGACCGATTCTGGCAATGGTACTATTGCAAGTGGTGGTTCATTCAACAGCACCGAATCTACTGCTTTCTGTCTGGGTAGCCGTAGTGCAGGCCCTACGCGTATCCAAACGCAAGTATTGGACGAAAGCTTAGACTTTACAGTATTCCCGAACCCAGCCAATAAAGTATTAAACATTGATGCCAAAGGTGCTAACATCGACAAAGTACAAGTATTCTCTATGTATGGTCGTGCGTTGGAAATTGGTAACAAAGATAGCCAGGCTCAAATGAGAACTACTGGAAACAACAATGCATTTGATACTTCAAACCTTCCAGCAGGAGTATACTTCATTAGAATTACTTCTAATGGAAAAACTATTACCAAAAGGTTTGTGAAAAAATAAGCATAGTAGCTCGAGAACCCAAAACACTGGGTAATCTATAAATCAATAAAGCGAAAAAGGTCATCTGATTACAGATGGCCTTTTTTTATTGAAATAATTGAAAGGCTCATCATGAAAAGTGTATTGTTTTTTACCATAAGATAACTTTTTTGACTGCCTACGCTTATAAATTTGTGCGATCATTAAACATAAAAAAAATGAGTAAGCAACTGTCAAAAAATAAAAAGATTGAATTTACCAAGAAGATTGTGTTTGCCCTCTTGATGGGAATAATCACAACGGGTATCATTTCCTTTGCGCTGATCACCATTAATATTGGTTTTGGTGATAAATTTATGAGGATATGGCTGCGGTCATGGCTGTTGGCTTATCTTTTTGTAATTCCTGCAATACTATTTATTGCTCCTCTTGTGGAACGATTGGTAAATACCATTGTAGAACGCTATTTTGCCCAACGAAAGAAAAGTGTTGAGTAGTAAAAAATGGCATATGAGGTAAAGGGGGGGAGTATACTGTTGTAAATACACTGTCAACTAAATAAGTTGACGTTCTCAAAAAAACACTCAAGTCTTTGGTCTTAGTGCAGCGAGACCAAAGAGCGTATGGTCTCCCTATCGGTAAGACCATACAAGAGGGAGTAAGACCAAGCAAGATGTGGGCATTTGAAAAATTTTGGCGTAGTCATAGAAATGTAAAAAACTTACTTGACAATGTAGTAAGAGTTTCTACAATCTGTAATCAGGTTTATTCCTCTTAGCGCCTTCAGATATTATATGCACTAGTTTAATGCAATTGTGACCAATTTACTGTGATGATCTGTACAAGTTTACGGCTAAAAGTCTTCCATTATCACTCACTCGGCTAGAGCCGAGCGAGTGTGTAGGTAGTTAATGTATTTTATATAATGCTTCTGCCAAGTGATCACTTGAGCGTATAATCTTTCTCTTTCTTTTTAGACCTTGGATCATTATCAAAATATATGATAGGATTATCATAATCCTTATCCTTCAACCTGTTATCAATATCTTCATCGGTAATGGGTTGGGCATCGGCCATATCTGAATAATTTCTTTCAGTGGCTACTGCCTGTCTTATGCGTTCGTAGGTATAGCCATTGTCAAGGAACCATTGCCTGAAGTGTTCCCTTGTATGTGAATAGTCATAGTCTTGTATTTCTTGTTCTGTGAAATGTTCTTTCAGATATTTTTCATGGAGCGCTTCCAGGGCCGCTTGTAGTGCTAGTTGTCCATCCCCTCCTATAGAACCCTGAGAAGTGGATGATTCATAAACCACGTTTGCCAAGAATTCGAACGGGATCGCTAGATTGTATTGACTAAATTGAGCTCGCTGAAGAAGTCCAATATATTTTTCAATATTCCACTCATTTGCATTGAGTATTTGGATCAATCGAAGTTTTTTACCTTGCTTATTAGATTCAACCGCCGCTTCAAAGGCATTTTCGTAGGTTCCTATAGCCCTACTCAAATAAGTTCTAAGTTGCTCCAGGTTGGTCCAAGTGTCGTAAACTCCACCATCTCGTAGCCCATTTATCCTATTTCCAATAAAGTTATTGTGGAGCTCTTCCCCTAGAAAGCGAGAAATGGCCTGTACGCCTTGCTGGAGGTTCACTTGGCTGGCTATGTCCAATTGGTTGTATATTGTTTCTATACTGTTGCCCACTATACGTTGTGTGTCCATATACCTCAACATAAATCGGGCAGTAGCCGCATCTCTTTGCTCAACATGACCCGTTTCTTCCGCCAAGGCTATAAACTCCTCATGATCATTGGCTACCCGACCATTTGCTTTAGCCTCCTTTACCAGGGTTTCAATGGTTTTAATGTCTTTTTTTGTAAACTGTACCCCAGTAATTATTTGTAGTTTGCGTTGTTTTTTGACATAAGGATCTTCTTGTTGAGTGGTATCATTTGATTGGGCTGGCCCACTATTGATTTCCACCCGATCTTTGGGGTGTAGGGTATGGGTTACTTCCCAGGGATAAATACCGTATAGCTCATGAAACTGATCGACACGACCCCAGTAGCGTTGGGCGCCTTCTATGATGTCTGCTTCTGTGACAGTTCTCGGCACGATATCGTCCAGGGTTTTGATCATATCGGCAGGGGTTGTGTCAGCGGCCAGGATGACATCAGCGGTATTATTCAAGCCCTGAGCATTAGGAGCTTGCGAAGCAGTAACATACGCGGTAATGACCGAAGGGTTTACATCGTTTTGTTTGCGTTTCTTCTGGTTTTTTAGGGTAGATTTACTTTTACCAGTGATACTGTGGGTATCAATATTCGCTTTCGCTTGTTTTCTTTGTAAAGATAGGCTTCTATCCATTGTTTTAATATTTTATGATTTCATCATTGTTATGAAGTATCCAGTTATCTCCCTGCTTGCCGGGCCAGGTTATCTATGAAAGCTAGCATCTGATTATTCTTTTCCTTTGACCAATCATTGTATTCAAATATTTTGATGCCCGATTCCGGATTGCTGAAAGCCTCATGTGCCATGAGCAGGCGTGCCTGATAGAAATCCTTTAAGGGACCTACTGTGCCTGGATTTTGCGTATAACTGTCCAGAAAATCTGCTACCTCCGCATTTACAGGCTTTCCACCTGCGGTACTCAGGAACCCTACGTCTTCCGCCATAGCTTTGGGCACGAATATCTGCATCATAGATGCTCCAGATAAGTACTTCCCTGCCATCTTCATCAAAACCCACCCTGTATCGATGTTCAGGTCTTGAGCCGCTTTGCCAAATAATGTACCAGCGTAGCTGATTGCTTCCTGCTTGTTTAGGAAGAAGGAGGCGGTACTCTCCCCAGGGTTCAGGCTATTCCCAAAAGTAGACAGGTTGGTTGACAACAAGAATAGCCCATGTTTGTTATCCTCTGTACCACTATTCATCTCATCTCTCCAGTGAGAAGGCCCCCAGGTCGTTTTAATCCCTTTATCCTTGAATGTTTCTGGTGATCGAAGCCAGGTAAAATCATCACTGACGTCAAACTCTTGATTGCTCTTTCTCGACCACTTGTTGTGCAATCGTTCATTAAGCCTACGCAAGAAACGATACGTTGCTGGATGCGCCTGGTAAAAAACATAGTAGTCATCCTGCATCTCTTGCTCTTTTTCGATCATCTGATCTATTGGTAGGAGTTTACCTAATGAAGTCACTTGTCGCTGCAAAGCAGGGGTTTGCCCCATCATGGTCAGGTGGGTCTGCGTAACAGTTTGTTGATCACTCGGACTCACTTCCTCAAGCTCTGCTTGCCCATATTGCTCATTGAAGTTTTTGATGATGCCCAATGTCGCTCCATCTGACAAACTCATAACCTTGCCTGCATCTACGATTGCCTCGATTTCTTCTAGGGGTAATTCTACCGCAATCAGGTATTGATCTCTTTCTTGGCGTGCAGCCTCGATTTTATCAGTATTCTCTATCAGGTACTGCATCAGGCTATCTAAATAGATTTCATTAACTGGGTCGCCTGTGTCTTCATCTGTGGAGTCATCTGTATATAACCCCGTATTGGTAATAATTTCATTGGCTGCAATAGCTATGTACTCACGCAATATGATATCATTGACAAGTATTGGTGTTGAGATAGGCTTGTCCTCACCACTCAGGGCTTTTTTCAATGCTTTTGCCAAACCGTAGGTCTTTTGGGTACCCAGAGCCTTCTTCACCAGCTGATTTAAGTATGCATCTCCTCCATTTTGTGCCAAAAGATTTTGAATACTCGTTTTTCCAGCACTCACTTTTTCTTTTGCCGCATTTATTTTATCCGATGCCGCTTTTACAAGCGCATCTCTTTTTTTCTTTGCTTCAGCAGCAGCATCCTCCCTTTTTTTCTTTTCCGTTAAAATCTCCGCATTGGATGCTATGTATTTTCTATCCCTTTTGGGCAACCTAAACCAGATGGTTTCCATCAGTTGGTCAGGGTCTGTGTGCTCATTAGGGTTCAGGTTATTCATAATTTTCACCATCCGCTTCTGTATCACAGCTCTTTTAGTAGGATTTGCGGTTTCATCAGGAGCGTACTGTTCCTCGACCTCGTCAGGAAAAAACGAACGTATCACTTCTATTTGCATTCCAGCATCGATCCCTTGATTATTGGTAATACCCACAATACCTTCGGATAATGGTACATCGTTTTGATTATTAGTAATACCTACGATACCCCCAGATGATGAATCATTTGCATCATTTTGATTATTTGACGTGTCAACGATTGTGGTGGTCACGGTAGTGGATGAAACGTTGCCAGTATCATTGGCTGGGCTATTGTTGCGATTTAGCGGTGTATCGCTTACATCCCCCACTGATTTTCTTCTTTTCCGGTTCTTGTCCTTGAGCTGCGTCTGCTGTAACCTAAGTGAATTTCTTCTATCCATTGTTTGAATGTTTTGTCATTTCATAATTTTGATTGAGTATTCATTTGCTAATCGCGTTACTGCGGTTTCTACCACTAGACTTATGCGCTCTTTCGGCGCGCCTGCGGTCCTGGTCGTTGGCGGTAACTACCTCATCACGTAGATATTCACCTTTGTTTTTTTCGGTCTCGGTGGCTTCACTTTCTTTGGGGTAATACACCAATGTTGCCCTGCTGTCCTCCGATTGAACTTTGACCGGATAAAGTACCCTTCCCTGATCATCTATTTTGGGGCGCAGGTTTTTAGGGAGTGCTTCAATGACCTCTTGGCCCGCATCTGCATCCTTGACAAACTGTCCTTTTTGAAGCTCCGACGGGGTAGCATCCCGTTCCTGGGGCAGGTAAATCATTTCTCCCTTGTCGCCCAGGGTCGGATACAAATTGCGTCCTCTTTTTCGGTCTTCCTTGGGTGTGTACCCCGCGATGACATCTTTTCCAGCACCTACATCTTTTACATAGTTGCGCTTGAGGCGCTCGGCTGGAGTAGCATCACTTTTTTGAGGTAAATAGATCGTTTTTCCTTGTTCATCCAGCGTTGGATAAAGATTACGCCCCTTGAACCAGCGATCGGGTTTAGGGTCTACACCATTGAGCATCTCTTTTCCCGCGTCTACATCTTTCACAAACTGTCCTTTGAGAAGCTCCGAAGGGGTAGCTTCGCTTTGTTGCGGTAAATAAACGGTTTTGCCATCAAGGCCAGCCGTAGGGTAGAGTTTACGCCCTTTGAACCATCGGTCTGGTTTAGGGGCTTCCCCAACAATGGCCTCTTTTCCCACGTCTACATCTTTCACAAATTGCCCTTTGAGAAGTTCAGCTGGGGTGGCGTCACTTTTTTGTGGCAGATAAATAATAGTGCCATCGGTTCCCGTAATGGGGTAGAGGTTGCGTCCTCTCACTCGATCTTCTTTTGGAGGTATTCCTGCCGCTACTTCTTTTCCTATATCTACGTCTTTGACAAATTGCCCTTTGCGAAGTTCCGAAGGAGTGGCATCACTTTTCTGAGGTAGATAAATGGTTTTTCCCTGTTTATTAAGTGTGGGGTAGAGGTTGCGTCCTTTGAACCATCGGTCGGGCTTAGAGGAAAATCTGGTGATGGCTTCTTTATCTTTGGGAATACCAGAAGCCTTTACGGCCCTATTTTCTCTTCTTTTCTGCCTTCCTTCGTTGGCACTTCCTTGCTTAGCAAGTGCAGTATGACGTTGCTTATCTTGTCTTTTTGAGTCAGATAAGAGGTTTTTAGATCGCTGTTGGCGCTTTAACTTAGCCCTGCTAGTATTGCCTCGGTTTTTATTCTTTACAGACTGATTCATGAAGTATTTTCTAAGTTGTGGTGGTGTTTAAAAGACCTGACAGGTTTCCAAAGCCTGTCAGGTAGGGGGTTCAGAATCAATGAATTTCTGCCCCATGTTTTTATTAAAGTTGTCAATGCTCCACCTAAGCCCCTCCTAACCTCCCCAAAGGGGAGGGATGTTACTCGTGGAAGTTTATCCGCGGCTGTTTCTCCCCTTCGGGGAGAGTAAGAGGGGCTTTTGTTGGTATTTCACAACACCTATTTTTTATTACAGAATTTAAATGGTTATATTATATAATAACCTGAACCTCTGTCAATTTTTAAAGCATTGAATAGCTCTAAAACGTGAGGAGCTTTTTTGAAATTCTGAACACCCTACCAGTCAGGTCTAAAGGTTTACTCGACTTTCGCCTTATAAGCGGCAATCATCTCCACATTCGTGATCAGTGACTTGTCTCCTTGTACAGTAAACTTCCAGGTGGAGCCTTCTTTGGCTACACTTAGGTTGCCTATCTCCAGGTAGGTACTGTCGGTCAGTTTGACTTCATCATTGAGCAAGAATGTAGGCTTCTGATCTCCCTCATAGTCATACTTAAGGAATAGTCCATTCACTTTGCTACCATTCATGCCAGGGAACATGTCACGGGTAAATGTTAGTTCTAAATCTTTGTCATCACTCAGCAAGAAGTTATTCCAGGCATCGGTAAAGTTATAAGCGATGTCAAAGAAACTCGTGGTGTGGTAGGGTTTCAAGGCTCCTTTCACCGCATTGGCAAAAGCGCTTCCTCCCTGCACGGCAGTATAACGTAGCTTAATGGTGACATCCAGCAGGTCTTTTACATCATAGGTAAACCCTTTCTTACCATTTAGCTCGAGTCTCCAAAGCGATATGGCACCAGTTCCTTCAAATGGTAGGTAACGATCATCGTAATACCTTAACTCGAAGAGGCCGTTATTTTCGGTGTATTGATCCACATAAGAGAGGGCTACTTGCTGATTGGCTTTCCAATCGTTGCGGATAGACAATGGTTGGGTGCCCTTGGCATCTAGTAAATATTTTACTGCCTTGGTATCGGGCTCCAGCAACACCTTATTGTTCAGTTGAGTAAGTGTGGCATTTACATACTGCCCTTCTCCTATGTCGAAAGCTAAGGCAATATTTTTTACCTGACGTTTGTAGTGGCCCGGGAAGTCATAGTCAAACAAGGCCTCGGTCAATCTAAACTCGCACACCCCTTTGGATTTCAACTGCATAAAGGCAAGCGGGTCCAGCTCTAACAAGGAGATGTTTTTGGTAATCTCAAAAGTACGGGTATCTTGTTCTATGTAGGCTTTCTCCATTCGGCTCAGGTCAAAACTCAGGCTACTACCCGCCAGCAATCCTTTTTTCTGACTGTCCCAATAAGTACCGCCAATGTAGCTGACCTCCGAAGCTTTTGTGCCAGTTTCAAACTGGAAGGCTTTTTCGGCTTGTTTGGCCATGTCATGGGCCATCTTATACGAATCGTAATACATACTTGACAGCTTACCCGACATCCATTGGTAAAGGGCCTTGTTGGAGAACTTCTCTGTCATAAAATTGGCGATGGATTGGTTGTTTTCAATCTCCTTTTTATGGATTTCCAGCTCTCTTTGGGCCACCTCTTTTTGTACTTTGGCACTCAAAATCTGAATTTCCAATTGTTTGATCTCCCCATCGGCCATATCTCTTTGTAACTCCCATTCCTGTACCGAACGTTGGTGCTGGGCCCGTATTCCCACCAACTCCCCAGAAGTCATAAGGGCTTCTCCCGTGGTTTGAAATGACTCGTTGGTACTTTCCAAAAACTCTGAAACCTGAATACCACCAGTGGTGACACCAAAATTGAATGGTCCCATGTTGAATTGAGGAACCACCCTGGAAATAGCACTGAGGATATAACCAAAGGCAGCCACGGATTGCAGCGCAATTCCTGCGATCATTAAATCCATTTGTTGCTGTTCTTCTTCGAGCCATCCATCACTGATCAAGTCTTCATAATGAAGCTTCTGAAGCTCAGCCGTTTTTTTGCTTTCTTCCAGGTTTTCAATATTCTTTTCAGCCTCTACAATCTGCTTTTCTTTGATCTGGGTAGTGAGGTGAAGGATATTGTGTTCATTTTTATTTTGAAGAATGCTCAAAGCTTCTGCATCTCTCTTTTCGAGGGCGGTCAAGAGTTCTCCACCAAACTTTTCTACTTGCTGGGCAAATTCTTTGGCTTTATTGAGCATATAACTAAAGCGGTAGTGAGGTACCTCCATTGTCAGGCTGGCTAAAGCGTCGCTCATACCTCCACCACCAGCTACCGCATTGACGATGGCCATCGGATCAATTGGTGGTTGGAACAAGGGCAAAGGTTGCTTGATGCCCATAATGTTGAGGCTGTGGCGGATTTTATAGAGACGATCTTCTACTCGGTCCCAGTAATCAATGAACAAGGAGTTTTCAGGCACAAAGAAGTAAGGATCTGAAATAGAGTCGTGGACAATACCCGCAAAAGAGAAGCTATCATAAGAAGAAATGACCTTTTCCTCTTCTTCATCGTAGTTGGCGTTTTCCAAATCAAAGATGAAATCGTAATCGTCGTTAAAGCCAGTGTATTGTTTTAGTTCACTGTATGACACCTCATCAGACAATACTTTTTCACCCAGATTTTCTGGTTTTTTACCCAATAAGTCATATGCCAATACATACAACATCCGCGCTTCATTGATGCTTTCCCGAGTGTATTGACGGAACAGCATATCTCCCCAATCGAGCAGGTTATCAATGTAGTTCATGACAATAGACTTACGGTAAGCGATTTTACGATACTCAGCAATTGTATGGGGATCAAACGGATCATCCAGATAGGTACTGATTTGGGCCGTCGTATTTTGCATCAGCTTATAGCGATAGTCCAGTTTTGCACAAATGGCCAGCACCTCTTGCAAGTTGGCTTGGGCATTCTCCAAAAGCGTTTGTCTATCTACATCGTTACTGGAAGTATCAAGACTGGCAATAGCATCGGAGAGCTCAGTGTAAGTAGGCCAACTTTCAATATTGGCCAGGGTTCGGGTCACTTTGTTATTACTCGAGTTGGTATAAGTTCCAATTGATACATTGTCTAAGGAGGTGTATCCCTGGAATACAGGAACAAACTCAACGAGAAGCTCCGAGAAGCTTTCCAGTTTCGAACTCGCCTGATCGCCATCACTTCCAAAATATTCCAAATTTCCTTCCAGAGAGTCGAGCAAAGCGCTCACATCGGTAGCCAGGAAAGGCAAAAACTTCCAATAGTTGCTGGTTTCGGTTGGATCAAAAATGTATTCATACCATTCTTTGGCATATTCAAATTTCTGATCGGTATTGAGAGCCATCGCAATATGGAAAGGTGCATGGAAGAAAATCTCCCAGTAATAGATACCATTGGCACTATTGAAATCCAGGTGAGTACTCACTGGTAGATTTGATGAATCTATATAGTCAGGATCGGCCTCAATTGTCGTAGGACTAGAGCTTCCTTCCACTCTGCTAAACGAGGGCGTTTCATCGATTTGTTGTACGGTGGCATTTAACAAACCTCCAACACCCTTAGGAGTATCTACCGAAGCCAGCAAGGCTTGGTTGAGGGCATCAGCAGTACTCGTAGTCAAGCGAATGATTTCGTAATTTATATCATCAATCTCGTAAGGTACTACCTCCCCCTCACTAATGACATAATCGATAAACTGACCATCTTTGATAAAATATAGCTTATCTTTTTTATTCAAGGCGGCATTCATACCATTATTCAAGTCACTTGGGAAGTTCCCCCAGTTCCCTTTAATCGTAGCGCCGTTACTATCCGCGAAGTTATCGGGTGTTTCGGTACTCAGAATCTTGTAATACTGACTACCTGCAATCAAATAGACATTGTCATTGAGGATAAAAGCTGCCGAAACATCGCTGACTCCATTATCAATGGTTCTGGGATAGTTTTTATCCATATATTGGTTGATGGTGCCATCGTCGGCAATGCTATGTACTACGAACTGATCGTTACTGTAGAGATAGAGTTTGTTGTGGAGTACATAGGCCGCATCAATGTTATTGGCGTCAAAATTTCTAGTGTTTAAATTTCCCCAGTCAACCGTGATGGTTCCCGTATTTGAAGTGCCAAAGCTTGAGCTGAGTTCAAGCGATTGGTTTTTAGCACTATTAAACAAATAAGTGTTTCCGTCAAAGTAGGTAAAAGCCGCATCTACCGTGCCTGACCAATTGTTGGGAAGACCTGGTATCAGATCAGCAATGGCCCCTACTGTTTCTACCGTGCTGTAGTTTTCGCCTTCATAACGTACATATTGCCCCCCTGATAGCAGATAAGTATACCCATCCAGCGTAAATACCGCATCAATGGAGTTGTTGTCAAAAGTTTGGACAAATTTAAAGGTATCCGAAATTGTTTTACCACCACTTAAAACAATACTTTGAACTTTAAGTGGACTGACATTGATCTTACGTGGATCTATGGTCCAGTATTGATCTTCAGATAAAAAATAGAGGGTATTGTTATGATTGAATGCCGCATCGACCTGTATGATATTTTCATCTTCATCTAGTAAATAGAAATAACCTTTAAAATTACGATCATATAATGCACTCTTGTATAGGGCCAATTTTCCATCAGCAGTAACGGCCTTTGTGATGTAGGAATTTACTGATTCGGAATAAACCAATGCTTCGCGAGTAATAGGATTCTTAGCGAAAGTTTTATTGCCTAAATTAAAGTCGACAAGCTTGCCATCAAGATATGCTCTCAATACATTTTCACTGGAATTGTAACAAATAGATGTCAAAGTGGCACGATCGTAACCTATAAGGCCCACTTGACTGAAACCAAACTCTTCCATCATAAATCTTACAAAATTACCAGTTTTGATCACTTCTGGGGTAGCATGAGCTATGGTACCGTCACTAGCGATAGTAATATCATTATAGCGAATCCATTGATCACTGTTGAATGCATACAATGTATTGTTATACACAAATGAAGCAGTAATGGGGGGAGTTGCTCCTGAGAAGTTGTTTTTGAGCACTCCCCATTTGCTACTAATGGCACTTTCTCCCGCTTTTAATCCCAACCCTATATAGTTCGAGGAGGCATTATTGAACAGGTAAGTAAACCCATCATCTCCCTTGAGTGCAGCATCTACCTGATCCCAATCCGTCGGAATTCCCAGGTCGTTGTCTGCTATAAACTTAGGGTAATATTCTTCTGCCAAGTTTCCTCCATCTATCAGGTATTTATAATATTGATTGCCCGAAAACAGGTAGACATTGGTACCATCATTATACCCCGCATCTATTCCATAATTAGCCTGGATATTGTTTTGTACCTGTGCCCAACGATCTATGTTTTTACCACTTTCTATGACGTTGGTCCCATCATACACATAGTACTTGTCACCCACCATGTAATAAAGGTGATTACCATCGTAAAAGGCAGCAGTGATATTGTCCACGTCGGTAGGTAGACCATCGGTATTTTCTGATAGCTTTTGAGGCCACTTATCGGTAGATAGCACTGTGGTAGAAGGTTTTACCAAAAAGCCCCCTCCCTTGTAGTCATAAGTAAACCAAGGCCCGTCCAGACTATTTTCAATGGAATTGAGCATCACGATGTCATCGCTATCCAGCTGGTTTGAGTCTTCAGCAGGGAAGAGATGCTCAAAAACTTCCATTCCTTTATTTTGAAACTCTGGTGTATCGGCAGTGTAGGTTACCAAATCAGAGGTAAGGCTAAACGCTACCTGACTGGTTTTTAACAGTTTGGTTTTTATATACGACCGCTTTAAAAAGGAAGGAAGGGTAACAGTTTTAAAATCATAGTAGGTGTACTTGCAGCTAATGACAATGTTTTCGTAATCGTCTTCATCGTAACCATCAAGTTTCTCTGCGTTTTCCACAAAAAGCTCTACATCGGTGATCTTACCCTGAGTCTCAATGCTGGTGTTTAGCAATTGGGGTTGCGACCATTCGTCATTGAGATTATAGAATGAGTAATAAATATTTACCCGATACCAACCTCCGCCATTAGAAGAGGAGGAGGGAGAGGAAGTAAAATATTGAATACTTGAGTCATTCTCATCGGTGGTGGAAGCTACTGCGGCGGTAGAAGTATCCTGCTCGTCTTCTTCGTTCATGATTCGCTCAATCGTAGCCCAGAACACAAATACTCGATAAAACGCATACACTGGGTACACTTTTGTTGATTCAATTGCTACGTCCACTTTCTTCCAGGGTTCCCAGGTAGCCCCGCTGCTTTCACCATCTATAAAGTTGGCAAAACGATAGTAGTACCGGAGCGGATCGGTTTTGGTGCGACCAAAGAGCACAAGGTTTTTGTCGTTGCTGCCAATAGACCCGATTTCGTCATAAACGTAACCACCTGCTATTTTCAAGCGAGATACTTCGGTGTATTCGTCCAGGTATTTTTTATAGCTTCTTTCTACCAGGTCTTCAGTAATATCTCCTTGCATCAAGTCTTGCTCTAGTACTTCAAAAGCTGGAGTTTTAGAGTCTGAATCCCGGAGTTCAGGGCGAATGTAGTTTTCTGGGTATAAAAACACTTTTCGATTGGCTTCCCACACCCGGTAATTGCGCATCCATTCCCATTGTCTTCTTAGCCTTTCTTTTACTTCTTCATCATTGAAACCCGCAAGGTCTACGTTTTCTAAATTGATGAAGTAGCGATGGAAATATAACTGAGTAGCCGCTATAGCTTCTTTAATACGCGAGGTAGTTGACTCGCTTTCCATCATGACATCAATGAGGGTCTTCTCGTATAGATCTCGTGCATCTAATAAGTCAGGATCTATCGAGATGGCGTAAGGTACCAATGCATCTCGTTTCAGCGTATTGAGTTCTCCTTCTACTTGGTCTAACCGTGCCTTGTAATTATCGTTGCACTCTACAGTGCCCAGCATTTGATAAATCTTTTGCTTGGCCGTAGCTCGATCTATGGTAGTACCATAAAGGTTTGCCCACACATCTTCATACAATTTGGAAGCATCTACTGCTATTTCCTGAGCTTTGGTAAGGATGTCATACAGTTTGATGATCAATTCCATGTCAAACTGTTTCTCAAACGAGCTTACCGATTCTAAGAAAGCATTGTTTTGTTTCACCCAGCGCACCTCATCTTTGTCAAATCCAAAGATTTCGGAAACGGCCAGGTAAGGTTCTTTTTCCACACCATCCCCTTGGTGTAGCAAACCAGACAGGCTATATTCATCACTACTAAAAGTATCGGCAAGTTTTTTAAACCGTGCCAAGACCAGTATATCACTCAGTAGGTAATCGGCCCAGTCTCCCCAACGGTATTTAAATTCTTGTGGGTAGATGTTATCGTCATAGGTATGGTATCCATCAATGGCCATTACATACAAAGTGTCTTTGGCAAAGTACATGCGGCCCTCAAACATAAAGGCGGCCTCTAAACCTTCTCTAAAGTCCTTGGGTAATCTTGCGTGATGATCTTCGATGAGCATAGGATACCCAGTATCTACATACTTTTCCAGGTCATCGTCTTCTGTAAACAGTTCCTTGGGATCAGTATAGCGAATAAATTGATCTCCTTTGAATACCAATAATCGTCCTTCTTCATCTATGTAAGCGGCATCAATGGTTTGCCCACCTGCTTCCTGGAAATTATTTTTGATTTTACCCAAATTATCACTGATGGATAGTAGTTCTGAGCCATTATTGGAAGAGATAAAGTTTTCATCTTTGAAAAGATAAACGACATCTTCGGCATCTATATAGGCAGCATCAATTCCATATTTAAAATTATCTGGTACGTTCTTGAAACCTAGTTCATCTGCCAAGTCGTCTATGATCAATTTAGGATAGCCTTCGTCTATGTACCTGTAGTAGCTGTCAGAGTAACGGATATACTGATCTCCCGAGAAGAGATAGGTTTTGCCCTCATTATCGACAAAAGCGGCATCAATCTTTCCTTGCTCCTGGAAGTTGTTGCGCACCTTACCAAGATGCCTCATGCTCAGCCTATCATACTTGTATTTCGAACCCACATACACTTTATTATCCAGGAAAACATAGGTGTTTCTTGGGTTGGTGTATACTCCGGTAATGCGTAGCTCCTCACCAGATTCTTCTATTTCATCAATGATATATTGAAACTCTTTGGGCATAAAGCTAAAGGGAGCTTCAGTTCGGAGGTCTTTGGCTACTTCTTTAGGATAACCTTCGTCTACATAGCGGTAATCGGCGGTAGAATAACGTACGTATTTATTTCCCGAGATCAGGTAAGTGGTTTGTCCATTGTAGACAAAAGCAGCATCTACCGCATCGGCAAAATTATTACTCACCAATCCCCAATTGTCTTTGATTTCTGTGACTAAGGAAAACCCACCTTTTGAATAGGTAACATAATGATCCTTATTGAAGAAGTAGAGGGTGCCATCTGCTCCTTCAAAAGCCGTTTTGATGTCTTGAAAGGTGGTCTTATTGAAAGGAAATCCTTCGTAAAACAACTCCAGGTCTTTGGGATAAGACCAGTTCTCTTCGTTGGTATTGTAGCGGATAAATTCCTGACCTTTGATAAAGATCATGTTATCCCCCTGTACCAATATGGTATCAAAGCGATCGAAGCCTTCTTTTGCCTGCTTATCAGGTACACCAAAGAAACTCATATCTGCTTTTCTCGGATAGCCTGCGTCTGGTTTTTCATAAGTATCGTTGGAATAAACTACATACCTGAAATAACCACTTGCACTTGCTTTCTCGAACAGATAGGTCTTGCCATCTTTTACATAGGCCAACATTATTTCGCTCAAGCCTCCCCATTTACTTGCGATAAGCGCTGGTGGGTCTTCAGTTTGTTGTTTTTCATAGGTATCTGTTTCATATACAAAGTATTGATTACCACTGAAAACATACGTTTTACCATCTCTACCCACAAAAGCGGCATCAATGGTTTCATTGATTTCTATATTATTCCGGGCGATGCCCCATTCTTCCCCAGTTTTATATTCAAGGTTGAGTAGGGTATTATAACACTCCGTTCCACTAAACACATAAGTATTATGATCAGTCCCTCGCAATACGGCGCTTGCCTCGGTTTTAAATGCATCAGGAGCCGCATCAAGGAAGTTTGGTGTTTCTTCAACTTTCTCAATTGCATTGGTTTCCAAACTACTTACCCGCATCCAGGTACTGTCCTCGAGGGTGTAAACGCTGCCATAGCCAAAGGTTACTGCCGCAATGCCCAAAAACTCATCTGATTTGTAAACTCCTTTGTGGTGGTCTTCCTCATCAGAGATTACATGACAATCTCCTCCGTCAAACAAGTACACATTTCGGTCGTCGGCATAAGCTGCCGTTATGTGATGTATTTTCTCCTTTAATTCACTGAAACGAGGTTCGTCTTTGAGTTCGGATAATTTTTTAGGGTATCCCTGTTCTACTTGACTATAGTCATTGGCGAGGTAGCGGAAAATTTGGTCTCCAGAGAATAGGTAAGTATGTCGGTTAATGTCTACATAGTCATCCCCTTCGTCGTTTTCTTCATCTTCACGAGATTCTAATACAAGTGCTGCATCTACCTTACGATGGCGTTCTATATTATTATCTATTTCCCCCCAGTATTTGCTGATAGCACGAGGGTAGCCATTGTCTACTTTCCAAAAATCTCCATCAGAAATACGCACATATTGAGCGTCTGAGAAAAGATAGATTTTTCCGTCTTTTCCAGTAAAGGCTGCCGTGATGGTATTAAAAGGAAGGTTGTCCCACTTTTCGATGATTTTTTCGGGTTCAGACCACCAACGATTGGCTTCTTTGAATTCTACCACATATTCTCCTGAAAACAAATAGGTACCCCCTTTTGTCCCCTTAAAAACAGCATCTACTTTTTCAAAACCAGCATCAGTGAGGGATTGTGGGAAGCTCCACCACTCATTATCGTTTTGCTCCCTTGGGAAGGTTTCTACTTCTGCGATATCGGGTAGGCTTTCTACAGGCGTGATATAGCTGCTTTCGTCCTCATCTTCTTCGTCCACTTCGGTATAGTCAGGGGTAGAGTAGCGTACATACAGCGGGTTATTATCTGTGTCAACTCCAAACAGGTAGGTTTTACCATCCAGCACAAACGCCGCTTCTACCTGTGTCAGACCTTTGAAATCTTCGGAAGTAGTGCGAGGGTATCCAGGGTCTGCTTTTGCGTAGTTATCTCCCGAATAACGGAAATATTGATCGCCACTAAACATGTATACGCTTCCATCCAGGGCCGATAACACCGCATCAATGGTTCCATAGGTTTGGATATTATTTTTGACAATTCCCCAGGTATCTGCCAAATCTAATAGTTCGATTTGGTCATCGTCTTCCTTAAAACTTACGGCATGTTCGTTCTTCATAAAATGGAGCTTGCCATCTTCTCCCCGGAATGCGGCATCTACTCCCTGGGCAAATTCATAAGGAAGCGCAGGATACTGATCTATGATTCGTTTAGGGAAGCCTTCGGCTACCTGGAGTCCTTCATTTTCAAGACTGTCGGTATATTTTACCATGAGCTCTCCTGAAAATAAATACAGATTGGCACCATCTTTTAATATCGCATCAATATGATTTCCACCCTTAAACTCATATTCCATCTTGCCCCAATAATCAGTCACTGGCATTACCTCTCCCTGGTGTTCGGAGCTAAGGAATCCACGACCGTTAAATAGATAGGAATAACCATCGGCCCCTTCAAATGCAGCATTGAACTGATGGCCAAAATGTTTCGGAAGATCTACTTTCAGGTTTTCATCTTTCCAGCTCTCGGCAATTTTCTTAGGGTATTCATCATCAATGTAATTACTACCATTAGAATACCTTACATATTCATCATTGGCAAATAAAAACAATCGGCCTTCTTCGTCTTTGTAAGCCATGTTTATCTCAGTGATGGCTTCAAAGTTGTTGTCTAAATTTCCAAATTCATTGTCACGTCTATCCCAGGTATCACTGCCTTTGGGTAAGAGAAAATAATAATCTTCAGTGAAAATATAGGTATGTCCTTGCTTGTCTTTAAAAGCGGCTGTAACGTCAATCAAACCACCTTCTTTTTCAAATAATAAGCGAATTGGATCATCTTCCAGTACCTTTCGTAAGTCATCATCGTCTCGCTGCAGGTCAATTAAATCTTCATCGTTTGCCAGATCTGTTTTGTCAACCAATTCGTAATCTGATTTGCGATAAATCCAGTATTTACGGTTATCGAACAAGTAAATAAAATCATCGCTCTCCAAAATAGCGTCAATCTTTTCAACGCCATTAGTCATCCCGTTTTCTTGTGCTGTTTCGTCAAGCTCTAGCTTTTCGGGATACTTGGCCACTAAGTTTTGATCCCGAAAAGCGATTTCTACTTCTTCTTTCGACAGTTGTAACTTACCCGACAGCATAGCAAACTGGTGAATACGTTTGAATGCGTGGTTGAAAGCAGCATCTAAGGGTTCTTCAGTAATAGTATCCAGTACATTTACGGCGCTAAAAACAGGCAGCATCCAGGCGGCTACCATGTTATGCTCGCCTTCAAACACTTCTCGCGAGATAGCGCGCATGATATCGGCATCTAATCCAAAAATGCTCTGTAACTGGTTGAATAAAAAGCGATCTTGTTTTTCGGCGGTTTCTTCTAAAATAGCTTGAATCACCTCCTGGGCTTCTTTTACTTGCTTGGCCACTGCCTGCAGCAAGAAGAATATATCTTTGTTGTAATCTTCAAACCCTATAACCTTGAAAGAGAGGGCATTATTGGAATCCAGGTAGTATGCCAGTGATCCGACTGGTAATTTACTTTCATCGGTGATGGCACCCATTTGATGAAGTAAGCTCATTACTTCTGCTATTTCATCCTCAGAGAATTTTAAATCCTGGAAAGCACGGGTTGTTACATAAAAAGACTCTGTGGTTTTGATAATGCTTGCCATGCGATCAAATACGATGGTGCCAGGCAGGTTATCAAAATAGTAGCTTAGAATGAATTCTTTTTTATTCTCTTCGTCCAGGAAAAACTCCCTTGAGGTGGGTAACAACTGTGCGCCATTGATGTAATCGGTTTGCAGGTTTTGATAGGCCCACTTGGCTACAATCTTATCTGCTATTGGAGCCAATGTCGTACTGTTGATTGTTAGGAATTCTTTCTGAAAGCTCTTGACTTTTTCTTGGAGAAAACGAAGAATGGCATGCCTCTGTGGATAGAAATGGAGGGCCAGCTTAAATTCATTGACATCTTCCTTGAGTAAGCGCTGTTTGTCTTTGACTACATGTTTTTTATTGATGTATTCATTGAAAATCAAGTTCTCAATCAAATCGTCGATTTCTGCTTCTTTTAATGGTAATTCACTAAAAATTGATTTGGGAATTACCAACTGCCCTTCCTCAAACATTTTGAGTTTTTTCTCAAGTTGTTTATACACTTTGGGTGCATAATCGTTGATCTCTATGGTTGTATCAAAATCTTCCTCATTTTCACTGTTGGCAAAGAAGAATAAGTGTTGGATTTCCCCCTCTTCATTGATGTAATTGTTAAAGATGAGGTTGTCATACAATTCATTCTGCTCATTTTCGCTTAGCCCTGAGTATTCAAGGTCTGATGGAAATAAGGAAATACTGATATCTTCTAGTTCGGCATCTTCACCCGCTTGTTTTTTTGCTTCCTCAAAAAGCTCCTGGAATATGCCAAATAGATGGTGGCGAATGTGGTTGAAGTTGGTTTCCAATCGGAAGTTGTTACTTTGTTTTGGAAACCTGTTTGGCTGAATAATGCCTTGAGCATCTATATAACCAAGCATGATTAGGTTTTGGAAAATCTTTTCGCTGAGTTTTTCTTCAATACCCAAACCCGTAAAATCCTTGCTGGTAACCCAACCGAGTTGATCCACAGCTTTGTGTGCAATCATTTCAGTTTCTTCCTTTGCGTAACTCACCAGGCGGGCATCCTGACAACCAGGCTTCCACTGATGCATTGCCTCTAATGTGCGATAAATTACTCCAGAAGCACGTTTGTCGAAAGGTGCCTGAACGAAAGATTCAGGTGTGAGCACTATAGATTTAAATCCCTGATAAATACCATCCAATGCAGTGATTTTAGCTTTTTTAGAGGCGGCTTCTGTTTCTTCTGTTTTAAATTTACCCGTGGTTATTTGCCATAAAGTATCAGCTGTAAACCCATGATCCATCATCCACTTACTGAGGTAGTGTAGGGTGTGAACCAACCACTGTAGGTCTTTTACATTCGTACCCATAAAGATTTTGTAGCAGTCTTGGGTAGAAGGCAGATAACTAAGGAAAATATTGTGTTGATTATAATTGGCAACCGTAGGGTCTACTTCCAGCACATCGAAGAGGGTAAACAAATCCTCATGGCTAATATCCAATAGAGATGATAACTTTGTGAAGCGATACAGGAAGTGGAGCAAGTCCGTCTTATGCGCGGCTTGCAACCAAAGACTATCCTCTATTTCTTTATCGTCCAGGCGTTGAATAATCTTTTCCAAATCAAGCTTAGAAAGACCTAATACATAGCGTACCCGTTTTCTAAAATCATAGTTGTCATCTGAAAACAGGTCCGCATAATAAGGGATTTCAGTATAATCTTCTTCTTCCTGAAACTCTACAGCCAAGCCTACTGATCCCAGAATATAGCGTTCATCAAATTGCACACATTTATTGTTGAAGATTTGGTTGAAGAGGTCTGCTGGCTCATCATCTTCAGTCTGCCCCATTTCGTTGATGGTAGACAATAATGCCACCACTACATCATACTCTACATCAAAGGTTTCTTTTAGTTTCTTCACCGAAGCCACCATGGTTACTGCATCGGCGTTCAGCGTATTATTGCAGCAATGCCTAATGATCAAGTCCAAGTCAGTAAAGCTAATGCTTATCTTATTGGCAAAACGTATAAAACGGTTGACTCTGTCGTACCAATCATAGGGCAAGTCATTATACTCATTGCCATCTTCATCTTTCCAGGTTCCGTCAGAATCATTGCTCCAGACAATATACGTCTCGGTATCATTCAACAAAGCATAGCCGCCTAAGCCATTATTGATGTAAAAGTTGGCCTGAAATCCATATTCTTCCTCTCGCAGCTTTTGATACAGTAGTTCTCTGACTTGTACCCCCGTGAGATCGGTGGTTTCTAAAAAGGTAGTAACGTTGGCCATGTATCCTTGAAAGCCAAGTTCCAGGGCATCATCATCACTCGAGTAGTTGTAATATCTTCGAACCGGGCCATAGGTGTGGTCAGAAATGATCATCTCATATTTTTCTTCCGAGAGATCTAAGTATTCTCTGGCAATCAGGTGATCGTCATGTTCCAGCGAAAACGTTTTATACAATTCTTCCGAAGAAATACCCAGGTGTTTCAAGTATAGCTGTACTTCGGCCTGATCCAGATTGAAGGGGAGGTTAAATGGATAATGCTCTGTCAGTAGATCAGTGTAAACACTGTCTCCGATTTTAGCCTCGAGAACTTCATTGACGATTTCTAAATAAGGAATTTCTTTGAAGGAGTTTTCGTAATCAAGAATAATGTTGCGTATGTCAGGACGTCTGGCTTTTACGTCTTCGGTAGAAGAGAATTCGTCGTCCATCATTTGTAGTAAATCTGCCAGATAAGCGGCTGGGGAATAAACTGATCTGGATTTATCACCTTCCTTGAAATCCAGGTCTCCAAAAAGGGCTTCGTAGTCTGCTAGATTGTTGAATGTACTCATGATTTAAGTTTAATTATGTTTAGAGATTGAGAGTTTTGAGTATAGAAACTAAATTAGTCTTTAATATCGCAGTCTTGTAAAAGCCTCTCCCCTTGGGGGAGACTGAGAGGGGTTTAAAATAGATAAATCAACATGAATAACCTGATTAATAAAACCTCCCTTAATCCCTCCAAAGGAGGGAAATGGTACTCGCAAAAGCGACTCATTTTTATATTTCAAACTAATTTTATTCTTGTACTTAGTAGGAATTATACAGATGGTTAAGTTGCTTCCTACACGATTTAATGGATACCCTGTCAACCAGACTGATTGATAATTTTTTGATTATATCAAGACTTCTCAAATCCTTAGTTATTTGTAAAATATGGGCAAAGCAATGCCATGCAAGGTCCTATCTGGCCTTACCGTGGGAAGACCAAAGACTTGAGAAAACTGTTGGAAATCAAGCGTTTACACCTAATGGGTTTTGAGAACCCGACAGGTTTAAAACTTGTTTAGTTGACAGTGTATTGAGCTAAAATGAATTAGAACCTAAGTCAGGAAATGATGTTTACTGATTTAGTATGAGGTTGGCGGTTTTGCACAATGTTCATGTACTTCAAAAGCACTTTACTTCTGGTAGCTAGAGCACGCGCATAAAATTTTTTCATCAAGTCTTCATTTTTAAAGACATTCAAAAAATCGCTCATAAATTTTTTCTGAGGAATAGAGGCAATTTGAACTGCAGAATGAAGATTTTGTTTGAGAAGTTCTTTGGCAATTTTGGGGTGATGTTCTCCCAATAACCGAAGCAGGCGTTGATAAGCCTTGACTTGTTTCAAGATGTTTGGTTGGTCTTCTTTAGAAACTTTGCCCCAATTTAAGCTTTCTAGTTTTTTTGAGTTAAGAAGGTTAAAGGTTTTGAAATCGATTTTTTTGTTTTGACGAAGAAATTTATTGAGTTCTTCTATAGGGGTTGGTTTTGTTGGCATAACAGTTAATTTATTGTGATAGAATAGCTATTACCTGATTTGTTTTTGCGCTTATTCAATACAAGATTAGTGGGAGAAACAGAGAATCGAAATAACAAAAGTTAATTTCTAATATCTACCTGTTCTTTTTTGGGGATTTTTGACTTAATTTCTGAAAAAGAAACAGCATTTGTCTGCGTTTTCAGCAATCACTTGAAGTGGAAATCTTGATTATTTAGTTGTCAAGCAGGGTGAGACAGGCCTGCAAAACAATAAAATCAGTTGGAAAGCAACAAAATGGAATTACTAAGAAAATTGCATATGAAGTATTATAAAGGTGTTAAATTCCAAGCCACTTTCTGAAATCTTTAGTGGTGGATGAACTGGTAAGAATCGTAGATTTTTGACCTTTCATTAGAATAGATAATCGGTTTTTGGTATGCGGGGCGATTTTTATGACATGATCAATATTGATGACTTGACTCCGGTTAACTCTGAAGAATTGATCAGGATCTAAATCTGTTGTCAATTTTCCTATGTTTGTGGATTTAATATATACATTTCCGCCTGTGTCTATCAATTTAGATAATTCGCCAAAGGCTTCTATATAAGCGATCTCATTGGTCTCTATTAACAAGATTCCATTTTGTTTTTTGATTACAAATTTCCTCTTATACTTTTTCTGCTTTTCGGTGAATAAAACCCTAAGGTCATCCAGTATATTTTTGTCTATTGCCTTGGCCGAAAAAAGTGTTTTATACTTCGTAAGGGCGTTTTCTATATGGGATTGAGAAAAAGGCTTAAGGATGTATTCAATACCATTGGTTTTAAATGCTTGCAGCAAATGTTCATCATAAGCTGTACAGAATATGATTGGAACAGCAGAATTGACACTATCAAAGATTTCGAAAGCAGTACCATCCAGAAGCTTTATATCAGAAAAAATCAAGTCAAATGAATCACACGCATTCAAAGCGTTGATACCTTCCTCTACCGACCGGGCAAGGGTATGACTAAAGCCTGTTCCTAAACATTGAGTCAGACAATGATTTAATTTTTTATAGGCAGGAATTTCATCTTCCAGAATTAATATATTCATTTATTGAGTAGCTTCATTGATAATATTTAGCAAGGGAAGGCATATTGCATAACTATCTTCATTGTCTTGTATTGTAATCTCCTGGTTACTTAATAGCTGATATTGTTTTTGTAAATTTTCAAGGCCTATGCCTACTGATTTTCCACCTCTTTTCTTTTTGGGAGGCTTTGTGTTTTTTATACATATTTTATCCGAAACAATAGTTATCTCAACTTTTATTTTTACCCCGTTGTACGCTTTATTATGTTTTACAACATTTTCGAGAGTGGTCAAAAATGCCCCATTAGGTAAATACTTGTGGGAAGGTACATTGCTTAGATTAAAGTAAATATCATAATCATTTTCAAATTGTGTCTCAGTTAAGAATAAGTAATTTTTGCCAAGCGCTATTTCATCTTCCAGTTTTACGATTTCTTCATCTTTGATATTGACCAAATAACGATAAAGCGCGGCAAGGTTCGAGATGTATTTCTTTATTTCTTCATCCGAAGAATAACCAATAAGGGCATCAATAGTATTGAGGCTATTGTAGAGGAAGTGCGGATCAAACTGAGCTCTAAGGATTTTTAGTTCTAACTCCATTTGAGTATTTATCAATCTTGAAATACTTAGTTGGTGCTCGTAATATTTTTTTCCTGAAATTAAGGATAATGGTATAGCAATGTTATAAATGGAATTTTGAACATTGAAAATTATAGTTTTGCTAACAGGGTTGTATCGCTCCCAGGGTATGCTTCCCAAGTTGCTGTAATCTCCTGAAACCATGGTGCAAAATCCAATGAACCACAGGCTTAAAAAACCAATGAGTATGAATAAAATTAAACTCCCTTTGTTTATAAAGTAATATTCAATAAGCTTTTTGGCAATGAGCAATAGTACAACAACCTGAAGAAGAGCCACGGGTATATCTACTAAATATTCTCTTAAAGAATAATTTTCAATCGTGAATTTGTAGATGAGCCAAAAGGTTACGATCGTTAGATAACCACCTATGAGCTTATAATCAGATTTTTTTAATTGTAGGCTATTTAACTCCAACTGCTTATTTTCCATTGTTTAAAAAGAGTAATGTTTGCAAGGCTAGCATAGATTGATTGGCATTTGTGAACATAATAAAAGCCCATTTTTTTTCTCTGTTTATTGTAAAAAGACTCGTGTATCCTGGGTTATTCCCCCCATGACCATAAACAGCTCCAAATGGCATATGTGCTTCTGCGAATCCTAATGTCCAATGAACCACTCCTTGTTGCCTATGACGTGAGTTTTCAGGAAGAATAACTTGAGGTTTGAAAAGTTCTTTATAACTGCTTTGTGACAAGCCTTTTTCCTCTAGTAATGTAAGTACCCATTTCGAGAAATCTTCGACATTTGTATGAATAGAATATGCTGATCCAAATTCATTGTTAACCTCTTCACCTTTAATCCTTTTGCCTTTATCGTAAGGCTGTGCTTTGTTTTGTACATTATAATTGTCCTGAATATACTTGGTAAATTTCATTTGGAGAGGCTGTGCTACCCTTTTCTGAAAGAGGGCTTCCAGACCTTTATCGTTTGTATTATGAATATGTGCCAGCACTTTTGCCAGGTACTGATACCCTTCACCAGAGTACTCGAATGATGTTCCGGGAGCAAATTTGATTTTTAACTTCACCCCACCACTGTCTGATCTCCAATTGGGAAAACCAGATGTATGCGAAAGAACCATTCTTGCAGTTATCTTTTTATAACGTTCATCATGAGCAATATCGTTATAGGGCAAATACCGAAACAAAGGAGTATCTAAATCTAATAATCCCTGCTCAACATCCATCATGGCAAAATAAGCAAAGAGTGGTTTTGATAATGAAGCTCCTTCGAAAATGGTTTTGCTAGTCACTTTTATTTGGCGTTCTATATCGGCAAACCCTTTTGAAGTTTTATAAACAACTTTGCCATCATTGATTAGCACTAAAGAAGCACCTGGCACTTGTAGCTTCTTCATCGTGGTTTCTAAAAAAGAATCAATTGAGCCAACAGCTACTTCTTTACCCATTAAATTCTTCACAGTTTTCTGTCCAAAATTTTGTTCATAAGTGCATAAAAGCAGCAGCAAACAGAGGCTACAAGATATTATTGAAAGTTTCATTTCTTTGAGTTTTAATTGAATATTGATCAAATGTATGTAGGCCACACGCGTGAGAAAAGAACAAAATAACCAATGGGGTGAATAGGTTTATGAAATGGTATAAAATGGAGGGGAATAGAAGTTTGAAAAACCACCCTTTTGAAAGAACCCGTTAAGCAGATGTCTTGAGATATGTTAGTACAACAATAAATTGCTTAACTTCGAACCATAAGCAACATTACCCCAACGAATGAGGCATGCATATGGAGAGGGCCATCAAAGAAATAGCATTTGAAAACAAAAAGGCTGATCATGACCATTTTGATCTGGTGTATCTGGAAGATATTGTAAACAGCACACCCAAAGATCATAACCAGTTTGAGCATCATAAGATTGCCTTTTATTTGATCATGATTATTACCCAAGAAGAAGGAGAGCACAATATCAATTATCGAGATTACTCCTTTCAAAAAGGAACAGTTTTTACCCTAAGGAAAAACAATATCCACAAATTCTATAAGACTAAGGCCAAGGGAAAGTTTTTGGTGTTTACCGAGGATTTTGTGATTCGTAACTCAAATAAAACAGAGACTTTAAAGCTATTTCAATTGTTCAACGAAATGTTGGGTTCGCCCAAGCTACAGCTAAACGATGACGATTTTGGCGAAATAGAAAGCCTAATAGCCCAAATAGAAAAGGAATATGTAGGAGTAAATGATGACTACTCGATTGAAATTATCAGAAACCTGGTACAGGTTTTAATACTGAAGCTCTTTCGAGCAAAATCAGCGGCAAATGATAGTCTCAAGAACAAAAAATACTATTTAAAATTTCTATCCTTTCAGGAATTGGTGGAAAAGGAATGCTTTGAAAGCAAAAAAGTAGCCTATTATGCCCATAAAATGGGAGTAACGAGCAAAACCTTGAACAATATCACCCAAAGTGTGATAGGTAAGCCCGCTAAATCATTCATTGATCAGATTGTTATCCTCCAAATCAAGAGGCTTTTGATCAACTCTCAACTTTCTTTTACAGAAATTGCTTACCAAACTGGGTTTGATGCCCCCACTAACTTCTTCCAATATTTTAGAAAAAAGACAGGGCTTTCGCCCAGGCAATTCAAAGAAAATTGCCAATAACTGTACTTTCCTTTTTTTATCCTAAAAAGGTTTTTTTTCATCTCAAAGTGTTTCCTACACTGGCCTACCTTTGCTCTAAATCTTACAACAAATACAATAACGATAATGAAAAAATATTTGATAGCCTGCCTGGTACTGGCTACCCTGCTCATGGGCTGTGACCAAGCAAGTGACAATACTAGCAAACCCAAAGCAGAAGAAACTGCTAAGTCTAACAAGGAGGAATCCTTGGATACCCAATCTGCCGAAACCCTGAAAATAGCAAAAGCATATATGATGGCGATGGGCAAAGGGGACATGGAAACCATCAAAAGCCTTATGCACGAAGACATGGTTTGGCAGAATGAAGGAGATAAAAGCTTGCCATGGATTGGTCCCTGGAAAGGCAAAAAGGTGATTTTAGAGAAGTTTATGCCACTTTTTGGCGAAAATTTTAAGACTGTAAAATGGGATACAGAAGATGCCTTTGCCAGCGGAAATACTGCGGCTTTTTTTGGCCGAATGGCAGGTATGCTTACCAAATCTAACCAAAAGACAAAAGAGTTTAGTTGGGCATTGCGTGTGAAAGTGAAAGATGGAAAAATTATCCTTTGGAATTGGTTTGAAGATAGCCTGGAGGTATCACAAGTGTACCATAAATCCAACAACGAATAACAGGCAGGTGCTCAAAAATTAACTGTAGAAGATAAAACCTAATGATAGTAAATAAACAGATATGAAAGAAAGAGAAGTAATACGCAACGGAAAAGGCGAAAACTATAACTATTCTCAGGATCATTGTTTTGTCAAGCTCTCGTCAAGGCATACAAATGGAGAGTTGTGTTTTGTAGAAGATACCCTAAAGCCTGGATTTTATTTGGCCAGACATCACCACAAAATCATGACCGAGGTTTTTTATATTATAGAAGGGGAGGTAGAACTTATTTTTGACGATGAAACTGTGGTAGCCAAACCGGGAGATACTATTACAGTTCCTCCACATGTATGGCATGCAGCCAAATGTGAAAAAGGTGGTAAAATGCTCACGATCTTTAAAAATGGGCAATTTGACCTCTATTTGGAGAAACTATCGAAGATGTCGGGCGATGATTTTGCGGATGCTGAATTGATGAAAGCGGTGTCGGCTGAGTTTGATATTTATGAAGAATAACTACTAAGTCAATAAAACGCGATGAACAGGCTACAATCAAAATTTTCTTTGGCGGTAGCCTGCGTTTATAACATAGATATTAAAATACTAAGTAGTTATAACAATCCTCTGCGAAAATCCATACAAGTTGCGTCCGCTTTGGTCTCGGCCTTATCCAGTGGCCGTTAAGAACTTGAGTAACGACACCGTCCCACAGGGCAACGGATTACTTGTTTGAGCGTAGCGAGTTTAATCCGTTGAGGTGTAGTGCAGCAAGTTTAGGCAACACTGGGTACCGCCGCGGTCTTTTTTGGTTCGTTTTTTTGACTGAAGAAAAAAATGAACGGCTTAACTGAATGCGAAATTCAAAGCTTAAAATCTATTTGGTTTTATATGGGTTTTCAGTAAGGTTTAGTATTATTTCACCATAAGGTGCAAACTATTACCCACCACTTTTATCATCCCATCTTTTCTTTGTTTCCGATCACCCAATATGATGATATGTTGGGTAGGGTCTAGAATAAAACCCTTGGGAAATTTCAAAACAAACGCCCCTGTTTTATCAGTAGTAGCCTGAAGTATTTTTGTGCCTTTTATAGATACTCTTGCGCCAACTATTGGCCGCTTTCCCTTAGTGAGCACTTGCCCTTTGACAACACGAGTTTTATTGATTATTGCTTGAAGACTATCCCTTGTTTTGGAAGTGAAGCGAACAAATGTAAAGTGTTTCCAACCGTTAGGGGTTAGTTGTAGCTGTAAGCGTTGTCCATCATGTTTGAATTTGTAAGAATGCCGCCCCTGTACCACCACCCGAAAATTCATAAACTGAACGGCTGACTTAGGAAAGGGAAAAGAAAACAAACCAAAGGAATTGGTACTCGTAATTGTTTTTTTTAAGTCATCGATGATGTGGGCGCCAGCAATTGCGTTTCCTGCTTGATCTATCACTTGTCCTTTTATTTCAACTATGTTATTAGATTGGGAAAATGCTAAAGTGGCACTGAAGAAAGTGAGCGATGCTATGAAGGCACTACAATAAGCTGCCTTCCATAAGAAAGATGTTTTCATTGATGTAATAGACTTTTGTGGTAATTAGTTAGTGATTTTATTCAGCTAAACGTCCTTGGCTAAAGATGGTTTCAGCAAAGTTTTCCTATCATAGTTTGTCCCTGACAAAAACTTTTTCCTAAAAAACGACTCTTCAAAACACCTTAGGGAAATTTATCCAATCATTAAGAACTTTTGTCCATTTATCGCCCTTCATATGCTCCCTACCTTTGTATTGTAAGATTTGAGAAAAGAACAATGAATCACTCAAAACTGCAATAGTTACAATTTAAATAATCTCTAAACACATTAAACAATTATAGTTATGAAATATATCTCAAGAATCTCGACTTTATCCACGCGTTTTTTCCTGTTTGCCCTATTTGTAAGTACCAGTGTAATGGCGCAATTGCCCGATCCTGGATTCAAAATAGACAACAAAACTGCGATCTTGATTACCGACCCTCAGATTGACTTTTTGAGCTCAAAAGGGGTAACCTGGAAAGTGGTAGGAAAAAGTGTAACCGAAAACAATACGGTAGCCAACATTGAAAAACTATTCCAATTAGGGCAAGCCTATAACTTACCCATTTTTGTATCGCCTCACTACTACTACCCAGCCGATCACAAATGGAAATTTGAGGGTGCTTTGGAAGCTTTGATGCATAAAATTGGCATGTTTGATCGTAAGGATGCCTTAAGTGTAGAAGGTTTTGAAAACTCTGGCGCAGACTGGTTGCCTCGTTACAAAAAATACATCAAAAGCAATACAACCGTGGTAACTAACCCTCACAAAGTATATGGCCCTGAAACCAACGACTTGGTATTGCAACTACGCAAGCAAGGCATTGACAAAGTGATTATTGCGGGAATGTCAGCAAACCTTTGTGTAGAAGCACATATGAGAGAATTGGCTGAGCAAGGTTTTGAAATCGCGGTAGTAAAAGATGCCACCGCAGCAGCAGTATTGCCTGGTTTGGATGGTTACAAAGCAGCAGTGACCAACTTCCGAATGATTGCCAGTCACGTATTTACAACCAAAGAGTTGGAAGCTGCAGTGAAGCAAAAGAAATCTAAATAAGTAGCACAAATATTAAGGTTACATCAAATTCATTGTGTTGATGTACTTAGTTTGGATAATTAGATGTGTTGAAAGCGGCTCTATTATTTAGGGCTGCTTTTTTTATGTGAAAAATGCCTGGTGCAGATTTGCAATGCATATCCACGTTTGCAAACATTTGAATGCGAGTAATCCTTTTAACTGATCTGCACCTGGGTTTTGGATCAACCAAACCACATGCAAATGTTGGTATATACAGCCACGTTAGTAAACTTACTACAAGCTCCCAACTATAAACTAGACTAATCTTATTAAAAAATTATGGAAACAGAATAATCTTTGGCAACTTGCGCCCTCAATATTTGAGATATGTCAGACATTACCAATACATCAGCGCCAGAATCTACCACTCCTTCCAACAATAACAACCCTCAGAATGCCAGAAAAACGCCTGAAAATGTACCCAAAGAGACTTTTTACACCCGTCAATTTGGCTTACTTTGCCTGAGCTCATTTTTGTTTTTTTGTAGCTTTTCTATGATTTTGGTAGAGCTTCCTGCTTACCTTACTAAGCTGGGAGGAGAAGCCTACAAGGGTTATATCATTGCGTTATTTACCCTGGCAGCTGGGCTTTCACGGCCATTTAGCGGCAAACTAACCGATACCATTGGGCGTACGCCAGTGATTATGTTTGGCGCAATAGTCTGTTTTTTTGCTGGGTTTTTATATACCTGGCTTATTACCGTCTTTGGTTTTTTGTTCATTCGTTTTATTCACGGGATGTCTACTGGGTTTACCCCAACTGGCACCGCGGCCTATGTAGCCGATGTAGTACCCGCTTCGCGTAGGGGAGAAGCAATGGGTATTTTTGGCTTGATCAACAATATAGGCCCCGCTCTGGCACCAGCTCTAGGTAGCTTTATTGTAGTATATTACCCCATAGATTATATGTTTTATTGCTCGGCTGTATTTGCTGCATTGTCGTTGATATTGTTGAGCCGATTGAAAGAAACCCTACCCAAAGAAAAAAGACAGCCTTTTCGTTGGAGTTTGCTCAAAATTAACCCTCGCAAAGAAATCATCGAGCCACGAGTGATTGCTCCAGCTATTTCATTTCTGTTGTTGGTCGTACCTTTTGGCATTGTACTTACCATTATTCCCGATTTCAGTGAGCATTTGGGGGTCTTCAAAAGCCACTTTTTAACCGTATTTACCCTGAGTTCCCTCGGTATACGCTTTATGGCAGGTAAAGTCTCTGACCGCTTTGGCCGAGTGCAAGTCATCAAAGTAGGATCAGTAGTTTTATTTACTGCGATGGCCATTGTAGGTTTTGCCACCAGTGCTTGGATGTTGCTTACTGGCGCGGTATTTTTTGGTATTGCAGTAGGTATTATTTCCCCCACTGCTTTTGCCTGGACTATAGACCTCAGCGATGATGCTGGAAGAGGAAAGGCTTTGGCCACTTTGTACATTGCCCTAGAAGCAGGAATTGGCTTAGGTGCTATTTTCTCCGCCCAAATATTCGACAACAATCCCCAAAACTTCCCCTGGGCCTTCTGGATGGGGTGTGGTACTTCGCTAGTAGCATTTATCTACCTACAGTTTGGTTTGCGTAAGCAAGACATTGTTTAAGTGAAAAGCTAAAAGTGAAAAATAACGCAAAGCGGTATTAAGTGAAAAACTAAAAACGAAAAGTGAAAAATGGCGCAAAGCGATGATAAACGCATTGCAAGCCGCTGTCCTGAGCATAGCCGAAGGCGAAGCAATTAAAAGAAACTAACAATAGAGCAATGTAACAATCAGCCGAAGGCGAAACAATGAAGCAATAAAAATTAACCACTAACCATTGATCATTTACCATTATTATGCGACGCATCGCGGAACACGTTGTCCTGAGCACAGCCGAAGGCGAAACAATAAAAATTTATAATTCATCCATTCATAATTCACCACTAATCATTGATCATTCATAATTGCTTTCTCTATCTCTGGCAAAATCTCCCCACTCTTACCAAACAGCACCCAACCCAGTTCGTTGACTTCTACCGTTTGAGTAAAGGTCGTAGGTTCCAGGTTGATGGCAATAATTGGTTTATCGTTGTTCATGACCGTTTCGAAGATGAGCCAAGGCAAAGAAGTAGCCCCTGTAGTGCCTACTACCACTAACAAATCGGCTTCAAAAGCTGCTCTGAGTGCACTTTCATACTTGTTATAAGGCTCATTGTAATACTCATCAAAAAAGAGTACATGGGGTCGCATAAGTTCATCACATTCGGGACAAGCGAGCTTTTCCCATTCTTCTTCAGGCATAATATCGCCTTTGGTGTAGTGCCCCAAATCAGCAGGAAAAGGCACAATTTCATCGCAGGAATGGCTACAGCGTACCTGGGCCAATGTACCGTGAATCGTATAAGTATTGTCGTGGGTATTGCCTGCGGCCAAATGCAAGCCATCTACATTTTGGGTCACCAATTTGAAGCGTTCACTGCCAAACAAAGGCTCCAGTCGGGCAATTACCTCGTGGCCAGGATTGGGCTGGGCGTGTCGGGCATTGTTGAAATAATGCAGCACCCATCGCCACACTTTTCTCGGATATTGATGAAACATCCACTGGGTAGCAATTTGCATTGGCGTATAGTTTTGGGAACCAATTGTCCAGTAGCCATCATCACCTCGAAAAGTAGGAATGCCACTCTCGGCCGAAATGCCTGCACCAGTTAGAAACAAAACTTTTTGATCACTGTGGTAAAACTCCCGAAGGAATTGTTGTAAGTCTTGAGGTATCATAGTGTTTGTGTTTAACTTTATGTAATGATACCCCAATATCTGAAAATCAGCGATTTAAGAAAAGTTAAAAGATGCTAAAGTTTAATTACCCCCGACAATCAAATAGACTGATGGTATATAAAAAAAGGCTTTGTATTGGAGGTGAGCTAAATCGTTTACTTTCGTGCATTGAAATGAGTTCTTACCCAGGTTTTGAGGCGTTGGGCCAATCTTGAATCGGCGCCATTATCTATGAATTCCATCCTTATTTTATTGAGCTCAAAACCACTTAGATTCAAATGATCTGCTTTTGCATAGAAATCGTCAAACCTGTTTTCATCAATCAATTCAATGAATTCATCAATATGAGCCTCATGAGGGTCAATGATACCTTCCAGTAGTTTTTTGATAGAAACTTTAGTACGATTGCGGCAACGTAGGTCAGTATCTCCTTCCTCAAGACACATTTTTAGATAATCATACTCAAAATAATCAGTTTGTTTGGTTTTGCAGTTATCACAATAGCAAGGAATGACTTCTTGCAGGGTCGGGTTTTTGAGCGTTTCGTGGATATAATTTATTTCAGCCCTGATAATGGCCAGTAGAGTATCAGACTGAGAGCCCCAAAGTTTTAGGGTTATTTTTTTATCTACCTCGTTAGCTGTAATTTCTGCCTGAGTATCTTGTTCGTGTTGCAATACCACCCCAAAGCGCCAAAACCAATCGTCTTTGATGTAATGATGAATACGACAAACAAAACGGCTCAAGATTCCTTTGGGCATAAAATCATAGTGATATTCAAAATGCAATGAAGTATTCGCTGGAACATTGAGCGAAAAGTGTTCTTCAATCGGCAAAGTTTCGGGAACAATGTAAATGTCACTGCCTTGGAACTGAAAAATAAGCTCAAATTTCTTCATCAACTCCAACAAAAAAGCCTGCTTAAACTCGAATCGAGGATCATTCCAAATGGTATCTAAGTCTTGTTTACTAAAACGACCATTTTGCACCTTCTGAGTATCTACCAAACAATAGGCGGCATCGATGGCCCAATCAGACTTAAGTACAAGGGTGTTTTTCAATAAAGCATCTTCCGAAAAATGTAGAATCACCCCCAAGTCGTGCAGTTGTTGACTCAAAAACATCGCTTGCTCACGTGTAACGTGATTTTTCCTGCATATTTTAAGGTATTCTTCAATGTCAATATATTCTTCGGAATGATTTTCCAGTACCTCCCTTACTTTGAAACGATACTTATTCCAAATACTTTGAGCGTTTGGTAATTGGAGCAATTCTTTTTGAATTGCTTTCCTCAAAGCCTCAATACCTTGCCCAGTAGCGCAGGATGTTTTGTAGAAATCTATGATATTAGGAAATTTAGCTTTCCAGTCTTTCTGACTAATTTCTCCCTGGTGGCTATCCACTTTGTTTTGTACGACCAAAATGGGGGCTTTCTCGGAAAGTAATGTGATGATTTCCAGCCAGTAATCAAACTGATTGGCTTGTTCAATGCCCTTACGTGCTTCCCATACAAATAAATAGAGGGTGTTTTTGCTTAAAAAGAATTGATGTGTATTGTAGTTTTCTTTTTGTCCAGCCAAATCCCAGATATTGGCTCTAAAGTTGGTCTTTGAACCTTCTTTTTGGATATTAAAATCCCATTCTTTGATACGAATACCAGTGGTACTTTCTCTCCCTGAAACAAATTGATAATTGGGTACACTCAAGGCATCAGTTAGCTCACTTTTGCCTACATTGCCCACACCACCTATTACTAGCTTGGCTTCATTCAGGGTACGCCTATCTGCTACTTTTTGAGTGGAACCTAAATAGTCTTTTACTTCCTTAGATACATCTCCATATCTTTTATTAAAAACCTCTTGAGGTATATTCTGGATAGGGTTACTGTATAAATAGAGTGTGCGTATATTCGGAAGGTGGCTAAAGAAATCTGAGGATAAATTTTCAATTTGATTCTTTCCTAAATTAATATAGGTTAATTGAGAAAGGTTTTGGATAAAGCTAATATCAGAGACTAAGTTTGATCTTAAATTGAGAAACTGTAATTGAACTAGCTTTTGAAGAGCACTGATATCAGAGACTTGATTGTATCCTAAATGAAGGTCCTGTAACTGAGACAAACTTTGAAGAACACCAACGTCCGAAACTTTATTTGATTTTAAATGAAGGGATTGTAACTGAGTCAAATTATAAAGAACACTAATATCTGCTATTTGGTTGATACTCAGGTCTAAAGATTGTAATTGAGTAAGCTTTTGGAGAGCTTGTATGTCTGTGATCTGATTACCACTGAGTGCTAATGATTGTAACTGGGTCAGGTTTTGGAGGAAGGAGAGGTTTTTTATAAAGTTTAGTCTTAAATTAAGTACTTGTAGCTGTTGAAACTCTTTTAAAAAACCAAAATCGTTAATTTTCCAGTTTCCACTTCCGCCTAATATTAGTTTTTTGAGTGTTCGGGGGACACTGTGAGGAACCTGTGCCAACGCATTTTTTTCTCCCTTGTTTTGACTTTCTTTGCCAACCCAATCCAACGATTCTTTTTCGTATTCATACCATTGATTAGAAAAAACCAAAGTCTCTAAGTGATCACATTTTGATAATAACTTAAGTTCTGGTTCAGTACCATCCAAACCACAATAGCCCAAGTCTAAGTAAGGATCTTTTGTTTTAAGATTTTTTTCAATTAACTGCTGTGCCAGCGATTTTGCCATATAGTTCTAGTCGGTTTTTTATTCAAAGGAATCTGTCCAAAAATAGGAGGAAGTTTCAAATACAAAAAACACTCGTCAGGTTTTTATAAAGATATCAGGAAAACCTGACAGGTGTAAATAGACTGAATTCTTCTGGGAAGCTTGTGATTTGCGAAAAACTAAAGTTTCTATTAGATAATCAGCACACGCGAGGACGACGTGCGCCAGCCTCATTTTTCACTCTTCATTTTACGTTTTACATTTTAGGCATGCGTCAGCCTCACTTTTCACTTTTAGCTCCTTACGCTGGCGCAAGCCTCCTGGCTTGTGTCTCTCGCAACCAATCGGCACACGCGAGGACGACATACATGCGCCAGCCTCATTTTTCACTCTTCATTTTACGTTTTACATTTTAGGCATGCGTCAGCCTCACTTTTCACTTTTCACTTTTAGTTTTTCACTTTAAGCCGTAAGGTGCTAAATGCTTTCTCGCATGATGCTCACTACTTCTGGCAAGATTTCTCCACTCTTGCCCATCAAGATAAAACCACCACCTTGTAGCTTGAGCGAACGGGTAAAGAGGTTTTCATCCAGGTTGACAAGCATAATTTGCACATCTTCGTCCAGCGCAGTATTGTACATACTCATGGGCAAGTTAGTAGCACCCGAAGTTCCCACAATGATAAGCAAATCGGCATTGACCGTGCGGGTAAGCGCAGTATTGTACTTATAGTATTCCTCGTTGTAGTATTCGTCAAACCATAAAACATGGGGGCGAGTAAGGGCCCCACAATGTGGGCATTTGAGCAATTCCCACTCCTCATCACTAATGTCGGTTTCCCGAGTTTTGGGAGCAAATCCCTTAGGAAAGGGCATGGGTTCCTTACGGCAAGGACGGCTGCAGCGCACGTGGGTCAAGTCTCCATGAATGAGCAAAGTATTGCGTAGCGTATTGCCCGCTCTTAGATGCAACCCATCCACATTTTGAGTGGCCAGAGTAAACCGGGCACTCCCCAACATTTTTTCCATTTCGGCTACCGCCACATGCCCTGCATTGGGTTGGGCATTGTCGCATACTGTTTTGCGAAACAAGAACCATTTCCAGACCTCTTTAGGGCTTTGTTTAAACATTTTCAATGTCCCAATTTCCTGAGGTTTGTAATTGATTGACCCAGCTTGCCAATAGCCTTCGGAACCGCGAAAGGTAGGAATACCGCTTTCGGCTGAGATGCCAGCTCCAGTAAGTACTACTACTTTTTTTTGATCACTAGCGGCAAAATCGTGTAAATATGCCTTTATTTCAGAATTAATCATGTGTTCATTATTAGTGAATAAATATTTGATGATTCATCACTGGTGGTTGGATTTGAGCATATGAAGGAAAACCTGAATGATACAGGAAAACGCAGTGTTTTTGGTTTGATCTTTTTCAAATAGAAACGTACTTAGAAAAGTACAAAATATAGGGAAGGTTTGAAAATATTGGAGTGTTTTCTCTGCTATGCTGGTGGTTATAAACATAAAAAAAGCAGTTTGAGGATCGCCCCAAACTGCTTTTGTTTTTCAGTATGTGTCAGATTTATTCTCCCAAACGGAAGAAGAAGTTTTGGTTAAGCGCAAAACATTTCTTGCCACCTATGAAATCTGGGAATTCATTACATTTAAGTACAGTGTAACCACCCATTTCTACATCACCCGTAGTAAACTCATACTCAAATTCAAAACTACGAGATGCTTCTGCTAACTCAGGGATTTGAACAGAAAATTCTCTTGTATCAGTAAAGGTTACCTCAAACGGTACATAGTCATACTCTATAAAGAAGAAGTGAAGCGCTGGGCCAAAAACATTCTCATCCCAATTAACTACACTGATACCACCAACATTCCACCATTGGTCTATGATATCACTACGCTTATCTGGCTTTAATTGATCAAAGAAGCGTACCAGGTTGGCTTGAGTAAACCCAATAACTGCGGAGTAAACTTTCACATCTATTTCAGGAGCACCAGAAAGCCATCCTTCATAAACTTTTATTCCATTTTTGGTAAAATACATTTCATTGATTCTTTCTACTTCTGTTCCACAGGCTGTTGAATCACCTCCATTGGCGGTACCTACCCCGGAACCATTAGAACCACCACCAGTAGAGCCACCGCCAGTAGAACCTCCTCCACTGCCACCACAGGGATCTTCAATCACAAAATATAATGGCTTAGTGCCATCAGGGCTATTATAGTAAGCAGGTGTACTGGTTTTAAGTCTTAATATTTCCTGACATTCACCAATAGAATACATCAAATCCATTTTTCTTTCAAACTGTGCACGACTTTTAAGACGCTCGTTCCAACCTACCACTACTACTGGTACATCAGGTGCATTTTGGGCATCGATCCAATGCTCATTCCCTTCGCTGTCATAAGCCAATACATGACTAGTCTCTCTTTCTTTATAAGTAGAGGTAAGTACCGCCACCATAGGAGCATAGTTGGCAGTGTTCCATCCCTTAATATTCACGGGTACCGCTACATTTAGCCTTGGGTCTTGGTTCAACAAATCATCTACAAATTGAGTTTTGTTTACGCGACCATTGGCCGATACAAAGTTCTCCATAATGGCTTGCTCAAAAGTTTGTCCACCCACTTGAGTGTTTCTCACTTTCCCATAGAGAATGTCAAAGTCTCCATCAAATTTTTTGGCAGCCTCGTTCTTTACAAACTCTCTTACTTGCGAATTTGCAAGTGATTTTGCCAATGCCTTTGCAAAATCAGCTCTTTGCCGATCAAGCTCAGTACTAATTTCGGCTGGCTTGGTTATTGGAACAACAGAAGTAGTTGGGGCTACATTTTGATCTTGCTGATTACAGGAGTAAAGGCCTATAACCATCAGGAAAGCGACCCATTTGATCTTGTTAAAAATTTTCATGAGTATGATTTTGTTATGATTGTGAATGATTAGATTCATTAAAAGCGGTCAGATAAACGCTTACAGATTGAAAAACTTTTTCTCATATCTGCATTGCAAAGGTAAAGCACGTTTTTTTATTTTTGAGAAAGCGTATGGTCTATCTAATAAGCGTATCTAAAACATAAATAAGCGTCATTTTTTAAGGAGTAAATGTTGGGTATTTATCGTGATCAGCTTTTTGCATTCATCATCAATTTAGAGTATGTTTAGATGTTTATTCTCTCGAAGCGATCGGATAAGAGGAGAGGGTTTTGTAGTGGGGTCGCATTCAAATCTACAAACTATAGAAAATGCAAATAGGTGTTGACTTTGGTACTACCAATTCAATTATTAGCTACTGGGACGAAAGTGCCCAGGCTCCGAAAGAGTTTTTGTACGGCGGACAAAGCGAATATACCCCTACCGCAGTAGCCTACGACGAAGCCGACCTGATGGACATTGGGCACGTGGCGATTGAGTTGTGGTCGGGTAATCAAGAGCTACATTTAGCTCGTTTTTTCAAAACCTTGTTAGGCTTGGCCCATCAACAAGATTGGCAGCAAAAAAACTGGCAATTGTCTCAAACCCCCTATCAGGTTACCCGCGATTATCTGGAACAAATCTTATTGAAAAACGAAGATGGTTTTGCCCTCAATCGGGGAACAATCGAAGGTTTGGTGGTGTCGGTACCAGAGCTTTGGCAGGCCAACTTTATAAATGCCGGGGGCGAAAACCTGGAAAATATTTTCAAGGAATTGAATCTTCCACTAAGGCAGCTGCTAAGTGAGCCCATTGCTGCCGTGGCTTATTATGTATGGAAAGAAATCCCCGAAGATGCTCAGGAAAAAAAAGTGTTGGTGTGCGATTTTGGGGGAGGTACCATTGATATTTCGTTGTGTGTAGTCAAAAAGCCAGGCATTAAAGTATTGGATTTTGAAGGCAACGAAAATCAGGCAGGAGTGAAGCATTTGCAATTGATTTTGGAGAAAATATATGCTCAAAACAAGGTAACTGCCGAACAGCAAGCCGAACGCCAACATCGCGATTTGCTAGAGTTGGACAAACTGCTACAATCTAAGGGCTACGCCAAAAAACTGGAAACCATCTATGCTAAAGGCATGCGCCTTTCCAAGCCTGTTTTTAAAATCAACAATGAACTGGAAGTGTTTGCCCACGATATTTTCGATGCTTTTGAAGCAATCAAGGCTGGCATTATAGGAGTACTGGACAATATCAAAAAGCGCTCGGGTGAAATTGACTTCGACACGGTGTTGTTTGTAGGAGGTTTTAGTCAGTACTTTTTAACTCGCCAAACCATATTAGATTATTTTGGTTTGGAGGTCAATTCGCCCAAAGTAAAAACTTTTGAATCGCGTAAAGATCGCCTGTATGCCATTTCATTTGGCGCTACGTTGGTGGCTGCCAATCAGGTACAAATCAAGGAGCGTTATCCGCATAGTATATACTTCAACGCTTTGAAAATCGTGAACCATGAGCTGCAAAAAGTAGCCAAACCAATGATTGAGGCAGGGGCCGATTTTTTGCCCAACCAACCCCAGTTTTCTAAAGCCAAGATTTACAATCATACAGTGCCCTTAGAAGGATATTTGATGTTGGAAGGGAACAAACGGGTAGATTTTAAAAAGGAAATTGAACTTCCGACTGATTTTATTGACGGAACTCAGTTTGAAGTAGGCATTGAGATCAATCACTCAAACCTGGTCAAGTTTGTAGTACGCAACGGCCAACAACAAGTACACAAAGTAGACTTGAGTGAGTTGTTTCCAGAGGAGCAAAAGTAAATATTGCTAGTGCTTTGTCAAGGGCTGTAATTAGGGCGTGTCTGGAGAAAATAGCAAAGTAGTTCAAGGCGCAAAAAACGCGCATAGCCATAGCTACGGAAGTTTTTTGCAACGCTGAAATACGAAGCTATTTACCCTGAACACCCTAAATTTTAGTCTTGACAGAGCGCTAGTGCAAGTCTGCAAGCTGAAAGAGCCAGTTTTACGACGCATTGCAGAACAATAGAACTTCCACTTCTTGTATGGTCTCACTTCGCTAAGACCATACAATACTTTCTTTGGTCTCCCTAACGGTAAGACCAAAGACTTGAGGAGTTCAGGTCTGCAAGCTGAAAGAGCCAGTTTTACGACGCATTGCAGAACAATAGAGCCATAAAATAATTAACCATTAAATAAATTAAAAACGTGATATACCCCCACAGTATTTTTATAGATGTGTATCAAATAGCCCCACCCGATAATGCAGTGGGTTTGGCAACTTTGGAAAAAAGCAGCGTAGCCATTATCAACGCAGGCGACGAAATTACCTTTGGGCAACCTGTGGTGCTACCACAAGAAGTGGACTTGAGCGAGTTAGAGACTTTTTCTCTGGAAGGATATATTTTGCTGGAAGGCAAAACCCGCCTAAACATCCGTCATCAAGTGACCCTGCCTGCTGGATTACCTACTGGAGTCGCTTTCCAGATTGGGCTGTCTATGGAAGATGCCAATACTGGAGACTTGGTCATTCAAGAAAAAATTGACCATAGCCCTCGTAGCTGGCAAGTGCCCTTGGGCGATTTGTTCCCCGATGGGTTATATGAATAAGGATAAATTCAAAAAAATCTACAAAAAGTACTTTATTCTCAGTGGTTTGGTTAATTTTATTAGTTAATGCGAAGAGCATTAAAGAATGAAACCCAAAGCTTACAGTGAATTATGATACAGGAAAGTTGGAATAAAGAAAATTTGTGGCGATTGCTCACGTCTGAAGAGGAGGCAAATGTTGGTTTGGCAAGGCAAATACTAAATGGAGTTCCTTTTGTAATGGCCAAAGAAATGATGATGAAGTCGGATCTTTATTGGCGGGTAAAACGCATTTTTTACGATAGCCTTACCATCCTTATTCGGCACGAAGAGCAAGGCGAAGAAGAGTTTACCACAGAGAATTACCTGGGGGTTGAAAACGAAAAGCTCAAAAACTACTGGATTCGCTTTGAGGACATTTTAGATTATCGCAATCAAAAGATCAATGATCCACAAATCCAACACATTTTAAGGTGGAGGGTGTTCAATAATGTGCGAGCTTATACCAAAGAAGACGCTGCATTTTTGCAACAGTTATAACATTTCTGCAAATTGGTCCTCGATGTTTGTTATTCACACCATTCACCATTGATCATACGCAAATGATTTCTTTCAAGAAAAAACTACAAACACTGGTCGAACAACTACCTGATGAACCAGTAGCTATGCTCGAGTTTGACCAATTGGACAAACTTTCAAACGTATTGGCTACCGTATTGGATAAAATTGCCTTGGTATACGACACCGAGTCACTGGGCAAGCTAGACGATTTTGACCTGGAGTATTATATCAATGGTTTGTATCAGGCCATTAATATATTGCACAACTGGGTAGAAGCCAACAAAAACCTGCTGACTCCAGAAAAGCTCGAAGAAAACACCCATCAGCTGATTACCCGCCAAAATTTACAAATAGAAAATCTCAACAGAGCATTGTCCAATGCCAAAGCTAAAATGCCTCAAATTTTGGAGCAGCAACAGCTTTTGAAAGAACAAAATACCCAAAATGCCGAAGAATTGGCCAGGTTTGAAGAGGAAGAAAAGCGATTGAATGAATTGTTGAATAACCGCGAGCATTTGGAGCAACGCAAACAGGACTTGGAAGAAACCAAAACTGCGGTGGAAGCAGGTAACCTGGAAGGGCTTGCCCAAGAAGTAACAACATTGGAAGGACAGTTTGCAGAAGCCAACCAAAAGCGTCAGGAGTGTCTGGATAAGCAAACTCAATATACCAAAGAGCTACAAACGGCCATTGACCAAACCGAAACCTTGAATAACGCCTCGCACGTGTTGCAGCAAATGAAAACCCAGCTGGAGCATCACCAAGAGCAATTGCGTAAAGATTATGGGACACAAGCCGAAAACCTCAAAATTTACGTGGAGTTTAACCAACAAAATGGCGGATTGGCCACTGATAGCGTAGCCCAGAAGCTGCAAAAAGCCCAACAATTATTAGCCGAAGTAGATGAGGAAATCAAGGCAAAGCTTTCGTAAGTGAAAAGTTTTGTTAGTGAAAAACTAAAAGTGAACAGTGAAAAGTTGACGCGAAGCAAGATTAAGTGAAAAATTACGCGAAGCGGAAATTATTCCATCACATTCAGTCCATAGTTTTGCTACGCATCGCGGAACCATTTAACAATAGAACAATCAGCCGAAGGCGAAACAATGGAACAAAAAGCAAAACAATAAAAAACAGTCGTTTTGTTCTTAGCACTTGCAAAAATAATAATTGATCAATTCATAATTTATAATTCACCCTTAACCATCGTCTACTAACAATCATGAACATTAAAGACAATCTCATACAAATAAGCTCTAAAGAAAATGCAGAGAGCATTGCCCAATATGTGGGCGCCGATCCAGACAGGTTTGCCGAATTAATGGCCTTGTTTCTGGGAGATGAATATCGCTTGACACAACGAGCAGCCTGGGTATTGTCTAAGAGTGTAGACCGACATCCTCAATTGCTGCTGCCATATTTAGAGAAGGTAATTTACAATTTGCAAGAGGATGTGCCCGTAGCCGTAAAACGCAACACAGTACGCATTTTACAAGATGTAGACATTCCTGAAGATTTAATGGGCCCTTTGGCCGATGTGTGTTTTCAGTTTTTAGAATCAGGAGAAGAGCCAATAGCAGTCAAGGTTTTTTCAATGACAATTTTGTTTAATATTACCAAAAAGGAACCTGATCTAAAAAACGAACTTCGTTTACTGATTGAAGCCCAGCTGCCTTACGGTTCGGCAGGGTTTAAGTCAAGAGCTAAAAAAATCCTGCCTCATCTACAATGACCCAATCCTTGCAATGATAGAACAATATTAGATAGGATTATTTTACAAAATTTATTATCTTAAGCCGTTCATAACCAATCAATTACCCCGTATATGTTAGTAGAGTTAGCCATTGGAGATGCTTATGGTGCCCAATTCGAATTTGCAGATCCTGATTTAGTAGCCGCACATAACGACTTGCAATACATCAAAGTAAGAGAAGATGCAGTACTTCTGGGGCATTATACCGACGATACCCAGCAATCTATTGCCATTGCCGAACTATTGGTAGAAGGGGTAGAGTGGACGCCCGAAAACATTGCCCAGAAATTTGTAGAGGTGTATCATCGCGATCCACGACCAGGGTATTCGCGTCGGGTTCGCACTGCTTTGCATGCGTCTACCAATGGAGCGGAGTTTTTGGCAAATATCGATCCGGTTAGTGATAGGAGCGGAGCTTCTATGCGGGCTTGTCCTTTGGGAATTATCAGTGACATTCCTGAATTGATTGAACGAACAACCATCCAAGCCAAAGTTTCTCATAATACTTCGCTGGGCATTCAAGCCGCAGTGGCCACGGCCTTGGCAAGTCACTATTGCGTGTATGAAGTAGGCGATTTGGCCGATTTGGGCAAATTTGTAGAGTCACATGTAAAAGGAGACTGGCATACCCCTTATAAAGAATTTGTGGGACAAAAAGGCTGGATGAGCGTAAGAGCTGCCTTTACTGCCATGCAAAATCACACCAACCTCAGTGACATGCTCAAGGCTTGTATTGCCTTTACGGGCGACGTTGATACAGTGGCAACCATTGCTTTGGGAGCTTGTGCAAATTTACCTTCCATAGAAAACAACTTGCCTGACCATTTGTACCAACAGCTCGAGGCGGGGAATTATGGGCTGGAATATTTACAGCAGTTAAACGCAAAGTTGTTGAAGCTGAAGAAGCAATAAACAAGCGTCGGTATGAAGATAAAGGTATTAATTCTTCATGTATTATTTTTGTCGTTACTTCATTTGACTGCATTTGCTCAAGGGGGCTGGGACTTAAAATACCTGCCGCTGGATTCGCTAAACAATAGTTTTAATGGGCGAGAAGTCAGGATTGACTTTAGAAAAACATCACAAGATACCTTAAGAAGTAAAGCAGGGGGTTGGTATATATATAGGTTATTAGGCCCTGGTGACTCTATTACACTAGATATTGATGGGCAATCGGTAAAATTTACCGAAAGCTGGCATATATACGATGATCATGGAATGCTAAGTGAGCAATATCTGGAGGGCGCTTCTACTTATCAAGGAAAGTCTATTTGGATAAAGGAGTGTTTTTGGGTCTCAAGTAATGATTCATCAATAAAAGTCAAAGCTCGTTTATATTTTCGTAAGCCTTTTTATTTAGCAAGCAAACAACAACAAGAGATAGTCTTGATTAGCATTAAAAAATCAAAGATTAAAGGAATTGTATTAAGATTAGATGACTAGCTCTTTATCGAGAATATTCTAAAACCGCCTCCCCAATATTGTCCATTTTGAACCACCATACCTACCTCTATACCACCTATCTTCGGAACATCAAATAGTCAGTCAGTTACTCCAGCATATCAAAATTACACTGATTGACGCTATGGTTCCCTTATAACATTTTTATATGAATTACCACAGAACAATTTTGTTGGCCATAAGCCTGTGTATAATGGCCTGCTATGGCGCTAAATCCCAACAGATAACCAAGAAAAATCTCACTAAAAAATGGAAGTTGGTGGGGTATCAATATGGCAAAACAATGCATAAACCCTCAAGTAAGGAGCGAGGAGACTACATTTTACTAAGAAATAACCTGACATATGTATCGGTAAGCGAAGGAAAGACCGAAACAGGCAAATGGAGCTTTAATACCAATGGGAAATACCTTCGGTTTTGGGGTAAGAATGGAGAGTCTATCAGATTCTTTGTGCAGGCCTTGAAAACAAATCGTTTGGTACTAAAGGCAGACATTGAGGATATGCGAGCGATAGATATTCATTATGTTCCCACCAAATAATTGTCAACAGATGAGCATAAGCATTCGAATTATTGGCATAATCATCGGTGGGCTGCTGGCAGTTCAGCAAGTACAGGCACAAGTCCAAATCGCCCTAAAACCGGTTAAGTATGAGATGGTTTCCCCTTCTTTTTATATACAAGAAGTGGTAGATGGTCGCAAAGACAAACAAAGCATTGGCTATATCAAAGATCATTTGGATGAAAAAGTGACCGTGAAGTTGAGCCCTAATGTGCCCCAAGCGATTCAAGGTTTTGTAAATCAGTCTTTAGCGAAAACTTCTGACGCAACACCCATCATACTTCGGGTACTTTATCTGCAAGTAAAAGAAGAACAAACCTCTACTTCGGAAGTCACTGCCCGAGGTGAAATAAAGCTGGTATTCTATGAGCAAGCATCTGATAAATTAAAGCAGGTATACGTCATTGAGCATTACGAAGACCAGGTTTTTGCTACCTCGGCAAAGCCTGCAATGAAAGATGTTCATGAAAGAAGCATTAGAAGCCTTTTGGAGCATTGTTTGAAAAGGTTTGCTGAAGAAAAACAAACAAAACGCCTCACTTCGAAAGAGGTAAGCCCTCAGGTGCTCAACGAAGCCTCAACAATAGATCAATTATCTATTACCAAAGACAAACCATTGGGGCATTGGCATAACCTGATCACTTTTAAACGAAGTATGGGGCATCATACTCAAGGCTGGCAGGTGAGTTACATTGGTTTCTCCAATAGAGAAGAAATCATTGTACCCTTTGTGTTTTCTTTGGGGCAATCTCAAATCAAGGAAGCCACCACCAGAGGTTCAGAGTATAGAGTGATAGATACTTACACTTTAAGTTTTGGTAGCCAGTTGTATATCAAGCTTTTTTCAAATCTATATGCCAATGTTACTTTGAATATCCCGGTAGGGCTGGAAGTGCTCAGAGATAGACAAGAGAAAAAATCGCAAAACTTTTTGATCGGCATTGGTTCTAAACAAGGGCTTATGTACATCCCCAAAAGTTCGTTGGGTTTGGTATTTGGCGGAGGGGTTTTTCAGCGATTGCAAACCTCTCGTATTTTTAGCACCGACTGGGGCTTTGAATTAGAAATAGGGATCAAATTTTAGAAGTATGTACTGATGAGAAAGTTTGTGAAAAGGAGTTTGTTATTGCTGTTGTTGGCTTTAATAATGTTTTTTCTGTGGCTACCCGAAAGCAATTATACAACCCACTCAATACGTTTTTTGAGCGGCAAAGATACCCTATCGGGAGTGCTCAATATGCCAGACGATTTGCCCAAGGATTCATTGACTTTATTGATTTTTGTTCACGGAGATGGGGCTTTGCCTGCCGATGCGCATGGATACTATGAACCTATTTGGCGGCACTTGGCCGAAAATGGAGTAGCTACGCTGGCTTGGGACAAAAAAGGTGTAGGCGCTTCGCAAGGCAATTGGTTGTCGCAAGATATGGATGCCCGCGCTCAGGAAGTAAGAGATGCTATGGCATATATACGTACCCAGCAAAATGGGCGATTTTCAAAAATTGGAATCATTGGCTTTAGTCAGGGTGGATGGGTACTTCCTTTAATGGGCGCCAGTTCAAAGGCTCAAAATCCAGACTTTATGATTATTGCTTCAGGGGCAGTTAATTGGATGCAACAAAGCGACTACCTAACCACCCAAAGACTAAAAAGAGAAGGTAAAAGCGCGGCTGCGATTGCCCAGGCATTGACCCAAAACCAAGCTGATCATAAATTCTTATTGCAGAATAAGCCCTACGAAGCATATGTTGCTCGTGAACGTAAAAAGCAGGCGACTGTCCATACTATTCCTCGTTTAATGACCAGAGATCGTTATCATTTTGTGCAAAAAAATATGCAAGCAGATGCCACAGTAGGTCTTCAGCGAGTCAAATGCCCCATATTTGCATTGTTTGGCGATCAGGATTTGAATGTAGATGCTCAAAAGTCAGCTACTATTTATCGACAAATTTTCAAGAAATACCGCCCCAGCAGGTATGTAGTGAAAACATATACCGATGCTACCCATGGCTTGCTCAAGTCGCGGCATTTTCAAAAAATGAAACCGAATGCCTCCTTTATGTGGAAGTTTTGGCTTTTTGGCAAAAATGCCTTTGCCCCAGAAGTATTAGATGACTTGCGTGCTTTTTCCTTGTATCAAAAGCTATAGACACAAACAGGTGCAGATAAAAACAAGTCATTGCTAATAAAATTAGCAATGACTTGTTTTTGTTAGCAATTATACCTATATTTGAGTAGTGATTCAAAGGTTTTTGTTAGCATCTCTTGTATGATGTTTCGTCATAATATCAGTAAAGCTCTCCATACCTCATCAATGCTAATTCCATTAGTGCCGCTCTTTTCAAAAACCGAATGCTTGTTATCCTTTTTCAGCTAAATCAAACGATTTCTTCAAAATTAATAATAAGCATTGTGTTTTTGAACCGCGTCACCTTCAGTGATTAGTGTTGATCCTCAGTAAGTTAGTAACAAAACTAAGTAACGTTTTCAAAATAAGTGTCGAGTTTTAATGAAATTACTCAAAGTTAGACGAGGCGCTTTTTGCGCTCGTAGCAGTGCTACGGGCAATAAAAGGAATGAAGTATAACGAAGAGGAATAGATCTAAATCGGACAGTTATTGCGAACACGTTACTAAAATCATAATTACAACCATTTGGTTAGCAATGTTTTGCGGTGCTTCGTCGCAGTTGTATTCAAGCTTTCCAATCTTCATCTGTTACCCTAACAATCAGTGGGTCGTGATGTCGTAAGATTGCTTCTTCGAAAGGTAGCTAAACAGGACGTAGCCCTTACCTTTCGCGCAATCTTATGTGATGTGTAAGACATCACTTCCCCACATCAGTGAGGCTTACAGATACTTAGCAAGTAAGTAATCCAGTGGTTGGCATTGATCATTTTTCAAACTTACAATTTCGTATACTATGAACACGCAGGAACTATTCAAACAATTTTCGGACAGCATAGACGCCAAAAGAGGTTTGGCCAAAACCAAAGAAGTTTTACATTATATCGATACCACTCCTTTTCAGGAAGATTACTGGAAAGATTGGAAAAAGTTGTTTAAAATGACCGAGGAGGCCTTGCGAGCGGTCAAAGATTGGGATGACCCCGTGAGCCATCAATTGCTTACCTTGATGGTGCATTTTCTTATTCGCCTCGATCAGCAAAACATTCAGGGGCTAAAGGGTAAATACCCTACAAAACTTACCATGCGTTACATGAAGCGGCGAGGTCGACGAGTGCTATGGTTTTTGGCTAAAGAAGCGCCCCATTGGTACCGTATGGTAGCCGAAAAAATCTTGTTGGCTCAGGAACAGCCTCATAATGCACCCGCTTCCAGTCTGGATTACGAAAATCACTGGATTAGCTTTGACATTATCTTAGGTAAGTCGCGTCGTTATTACCAAAAAGGGCACGGCCAAGGCGGCTATGCATTTTATCACCATCGTTTTCAGCTGCACCATCGCGAAGAAGGGGTAAGCCAGGTATGGGATTGGGAGTTTGGTTTTTTACACCAACTTATCCGTAGAAACTTTCCCTGGCAAATCCACGAATTTGCTGTGAAAATTCTAATGAGAAATCAGCAAGCTTTTCAAACCATTACCAATGAGCGTTTGGTGGCTTTTTTTGGCAGCCCATCGGTTTGGCTTAAGCGTGCTACGATGCAATATATCGATCAGCATGCTGCCACTACAGAGTTTCCCCCCGAATTGATTGCCCATCGTTGGTTTTATGGCAATTTTGACATCAATGCCCAATTGTCGGCTACTTCGTCTACCACTACAAATCCATCCAATTCCTTTATAGGTTGGATGAATAAGTTTCTGGGAATAAATGCCTCAGAAACAAAATCAAATAGCGCCTGGTACCGAAGGTTTACCAACGAATTGTACAATCTGGTAATAGACAAGCTAAAAAAAGGGCAACGCTCGAGGCGAATCGTTCGGGCAATTGATTTTTTGCATAAAAGAAAAGCATTTCAGATATCTTCTAACGAGGTTCAACAAATGGCTGAAACCTTGTTTGAGCTTAAAAGCGAGGTGACCCGAGACATTGTATGGCGCACCGCCAAAAAATCTGACATTTACCAAATGGCCTATTGGTTGGGTATAGTACGCCATAGCGATACCCACGTAGATCAGCTATTGAGCATCTACCGAAAACGACTCAATAATTTTCGTCGTACCTGGTGGGATAGAGGTGTTTTTGAGGGTTACATGTTTGTAGAACATCCCAAGGTAATCGACTTTGGTTGGGAGATGACCGAGCGTTATTTGAGAGTGCATGAAGTAACTCAAATTTGGCAACGACTTTTGCGTAATCGGCAAAAAAATGCGAGAAACTTGCTACGTTTGAATATAAAATGTCCCAAATCGATACAATGGTTTACGGCCAGTCATGCCAACCAAATGGATCATTTGTATGCCTATACACCCGAAAAAATAGCTTTTATTGTTAAAGAAGGACTGCCACCAATCCGAGAGCTGTTATTAAACCAAATCACCCAGGTGTTTGAGTTTAATCCCTTGATATTCTTATACTTAGTAACCTGTTTGCCACATCAGGCGCGTGAAAATATACTGGAAAAATGTCTGCCCAAATTTAGCCAACACAATGTATTATTTGATGTACTGGCTGACAACCAGATGCTTCCACATTTGCTGGGGCGTTTGCAAGAACATGCCTGGGGGCTAAACGCGCTTTTGCAAATTGTAGCAAACAGCAAAACCGATTTAGATGAAGTCAGTTTGTTTGTAGAGGAGATGTTCAAAGAAGACCAGCGTGCCGAATTACTGATTCAGTTTTTGGTGAAAATGAATGGGTCAGCCAATCAAGATTATTTTGTAGAAGCCATTGCTCGCAAGCCATTGGTGTTGGTAAAATATAGCCATTTGATTCCAGGGCATTTTTGGTTGCAATTTTTACAGCAAGTGCCCGAAGAACATTTGGATAAATTTCAGCAAGTGCTGGCTCAGGTGGCCTTGAAACTAGATGCTGCAATCTTGAAAATTACGCATCCAGTATTTGCCTCTACTTTAATCAATTGGTTAAACCACCACCGTCAAACGATTGATTTTCAGTCTAATGCTTTGTTTGAAGTGTGTGTGCACCGCTTACCAGAAGTACGTAATTGGGGATTTGGGCGAACCAACGAGCTTGGCTTACGGGCAAATTTTGCGTTACGTTTGTTAGAATCTGAGTTACCTGAGGCAGTCAACTTTGGGCAGCAATATTTTGCCAAAGCTGCTACCAGAGAAGATTCATTGGTAGAAGATTTACTCACACTTTGCGATAGTCCAGTAGCTGCTACTCGTTCGTTTGGGCTGGAACTTTTGCAAAGCATCGAGCTAGATCCTAAAAAACATGCGCAATTGCTGGCTTATTTGTCTGAGCACGCCGATGCCAAAATTCAGGAATATGTATCTGTCAAATTGTTAGATGCTTCGCCTGCTGCTTCAAAACCATTTGTCAAAACGTTTGATCGGTCGGTTTTGCGGAGAAAAAATCGTAATAAAACTGCACGGGAAAATGTGAAAAAACGCTGGAGCCAACAAGCTGAGGTGGACGTGAATACTTTGCTTGAGTTGGCCAAAACTGGAAGCAAGCAAGATGCTGAATGGGCCATTTTCGAGCTTACCAAACTGAGCTTGCAAGGCCAGGAAATCGAGGGTTTTGTATTAGAATAGTTTACACATTCGTTATAAGAAGTCATATCAACTTCTAAATCAAAAAAGCCGCTTACTATTCCAGTAGCGGCTTTTTTTAATTCGTTTGATCCTTTATTATATTAATCTACTGCATTAATTTGTACTTGTTTACAGTTGGAAGCCTTCTTGTGTTGCTCACTCGGTTAGCACCAAGCGAGTGCATTTTAGATGTACAGGTTTTCTCAAATATTTAAGGTTATTCCCTAATAACTCTTTGGGTTCCTATCAATTGATTGTTGTTAAACAACCTTATAAAATAAGTGCCTTTCTTCAATTGACTCAGATCTAACTTCTGGTGATTTTTAACGGTTTTACGAATCACCATTTCGCCTACCTGATTAAATACTTGCACATTGTAGGCGCCGTTTTTAGTATCTTCTTTTTTGATGTTAATCTTTACGTCTTCATTCACTGGGTTTGGGCCAATCTCAAAGGGAAGGTCGCCTCCACAATCTATATGAGTGCTGGCAGTGTGACTTGCCGTAACTGTTTGTCCATTGCATACCAAACTAGCAGTTGCCGTTACAAAAGAATTGCGAATGGCTCTGACAACAATATAGCTACCGTTGTTGGAAAGAATAATAGCACCAGCTCCCGAAACAGACCAGTTGTAAGTATAAGGCCCAGGAGCGTCGAAAGTTAGTTTTACCGAAGGCCCATCGCATTGTGGTCCAGTGCTAATAATGGGAATGGTACCAGGGCAGGTAGGAGCACTGGAAACTGTAACTGTTTTGCAGGTAGCGCAAGGTTCTGTGCCAGCTTTGTAGCGCGCGTAACAAACTTTACCTGTTCCTGTACCAGTGGCTTGTACACTTACCGTAGATGAAGTATTGCCACCAACAATGGCTAAATTTCCAGTAGTGGACCAAAAGTAATTGGCTCCGCTTTGAGTAGTGGCAGTGTAGGTACTTGTTTGCCCTTGATTGAGACTACTAACACCGCCTACATTGCATTGGGCATTGACTTGTATAAAAATGGTGTTGATCAATAATAATGATAGTATAGCAAAAAAATTTTTCATTTGAATTGAGGTTAATTGGGTTAATAAAAATACTATGGTAATCTTTCTCCTTTGGATTAGGTTTATGTATCTAGGAGAAAAACTTGAGGGCAAAAGTATGGTGGTGCGTTTTTACAAAAGACTCAAATCTTATCCTGAGCCTTGCGAATAGGTCTCAAAAATAATTTGAGACTTTTTGAGGTTTAGGAGATAGGTTTTATAATGATTAATTTGCTGATTGTTAAGGTTTTACGAGAGGGTATTAATGAAAAGTACTATGCCTTTCTTTGGAGGGTAAACGAGCGATCTATTGCGTTTATAAAACGCTGGACGAGCTTTCAACAGTTATAAAAATGAATACCGAATATTGATCAACGAATTGCGAAGAAAAAACTTGAATTGTTTTGTATTGGGGAGTCAACCTTCTTTTTACTAGCTACAGGGCATTGAGAGGGAGAGAGCATCTAAAGCTATTTGGTATAAAAACAAAAAAGCCGCTTACTATTGCTAGCAGCGGCTTTCGTATTGTATAAAAAAATGGTAAAATCTATCTATTGATTACCAATCTCTTCATATCTATTGCTTTTCCGTCGCTGTTGTATACGCGTACGAAATAGATACCTTTCTTCAATCCTTTTACGTCTATTGACTCGTGGTTTTTCACATTTTTGCGAACTTCTTTTTTACCTAAGTGATTGAAAATCTCTACCACATAAGTAGTACCAGGCTTAGTAGGATTTTTTACGTCAATGTTTACCTGCTCGCTAGTAGGGTTAGGCGATACATTGATATCTGGAAGAATAATTCCATCACAGTTAGGAGCAAAAACAGTTCTTGTACCAGTGATAGTTTGTCCGTTACAACGTGCACTTACATTTACTGTAAAGTTACCAAAGGCAATGATTCTAACGTTGTTTCCATTGTTTTGAGTAATACTTGCACCACCACCAGAAACACTCCAGCTATAGTTGGTAAAAGAGGTATTACCAGCCAAGGTAGTCTCGAATAAATTACCTAAACCAAGACATTCGGGTACTGAACCTAATAATAGAATAGTAGAAGGACATGGGTTGTTGTTTACAACAGTTACAGTTCTACAAGCAGCACAAGGTAGGGCACCAGCTTTGTAGCGCGCGTAACATACGCGTCCAGTACCAGTTCCATTACCACGTACAGTTACTGAAGAACCAGTATTACTTCCTATAATAGTAAGAGGTCCGGTTACTGACCAGAAATAACTGGCTCCACTTTGGAAAGTAGCACTGTAAGTTCTGTTTTGTCCATTAAGAAGCGAAGCGGTAGAACCTGATACACTACAAGATGCCTGAGCATAAACAGCTTGAGAAAATGCTGCACTAATGAGCAACATAGCAAACACTGATAAGAATCTTTTCATAGATTAACTTATTAAAGCTTGTGAAATAATTTAAAAAAAATATTAGAAATATTACATGTAATTGGTAGCAAAGCTAACTAACTATTATGGGTAAAAATGAGTAAAAATGGGTAAAGTTGGGAACTGAGGGCAGTTCTGGAATGCCTAAAGTGGATTTTATGCAAAGGAATATTACTCAGAGCCTCCAGAGGAAGCAGGAGTTTGTTTGGAAGGGATGAATGCTGATTTTTGAAAATAAGAAGAAACCACTACCTAATTATGACGATAGAAGTAGTAGGTTTCTTCCTGGAAGTTAATGTTTTTATAAATTAATATTTATGCAAACTTTTGTTTGCTACCTCAAGGGTTGATGGCACTACAGTCAGCTGTACTTACCCCGCGAAACCCAGTAACACTTTGTCCATTACAAGTAGCAGTAAGGTTTACAAAGAAAAAAGAATCACGAGCAGCTGAGACCGTAATTATATTGCCAGTATTAGAGATAATCTTTGCTGCCCCATCGCGAACACTCCAATTATAGTTGGTGAGACCATCTACGCGAAGTTCTACAATGGCGACATGAGGAAAGCATCTCACGATTCTTGACTCAATAAGAACAATCGAAGGACAAGCAGAAGCGTTTGAGGTAGACATCTGCTTATTTGAAGAGCTCTCTACCATTGTAATATCAGCCTGATCGGTGCAATTTTCTACTTTATTTGTGTGATGGTTTTTTTGTGCATAAGCTACTTGAGTAAATGTTGCGCTGATGAATAGCAAGGCAAATGCTAATAAGGATTTTTTCATTTTTTGTTGTGTTTGAATTTATTAAATAATTGAAATGGCATTTATCATAAGGAGGGGACTTATTTCGGTATAAGAAGAAATACACTCCATAAATGATAAACCTTGCGCAAGTAAGGAGAATGGGAAATAAGAAACGTCTCATTAGAAGGTATGAGACGTTTTTGGGTATAGATGTTTGATAAACAGATGGTTATGGGGTGGGTTTTCTGTAAATAGGTCTTGTTTATGATTCAGTCAAAACTTCTTCTTTCCACCACTTTCCCATTTTTATAGATGTACACAAGCTCTACAAAACGATCATTTCGTATCCACCATATTTTTTGCAACTGATCATCCTTAAATTTAAAAAACATTCTACCAGGTTTCCAATGAATGCCCTGGCGCGCACCATATTGATCAATCCTGTTGATTGTGTCCCCTTTAGTAACTATGTACTCATCAGGTAACAGTTTGGGAGTAGACTGATATTTGCCTTTGGAAATGGAACCTCGCGAGAGCACCCTAAATGTAGGAGTGAAACATTCCTTTAGCGGAAAACCATATAGGGTAAAGCGTTCAATGCTTTGTGGCGAAGCTAGCTGGATGGTAGCGGTGTATTTAAACCAACAATTGCACATAGATGCGTCGTAGACGTACTCTACTGTGCCATCTGGTTGGGGAAGGGTTTCGACAGGTACAGGTTCGAGCCTTAAGTTTAGAACATCATGGGCTGCCTGAGCTACTAACTTGTATTTTGCCGAACAGTTGGCCCAGGCATTGAATTTTATAACGATGTGGTCGTTATTTCTCACCAAAGAAGTAATCCTCACTTTTTTATGAAAATACAGCCTAGAATTATTGTAATCGCAACGAGAAGATTTAAAGTCTGTCACTTTCTGAGCTCTGATAATCCCCCAAGGATACAACATCAAAGCAATCAAGAGTAATTTTAGTGGATTCATAGCTTACGATTGTTTGAGTTGATTACGCATACGCATGAGTAAAGTGCCTAAATGGTTGTGGCCCTGGCCTGCACTGCCAATTCCCCAGTATTCGTCATAAGGAGAGTTTTCAATCAGTAATTTTTGATCGGTTTCCAGTAGCATTTGCGCCAAGTCGTAATGGCTATGAAACTTTTGCTGAACAGCCTGCCACATAATGTCCGACTTTACTGAATCCCAATTGGCTCGCAAGGGTAACTCTCTGGTTTTACCCAGATCAGCGGCTTCTTTTGGAGTGGCCGCTTGCCTGATTTTTTCGTTATATGCTTCATTTTCAAATTTTTGCGCTTGGTAATAGTGCTCTATTGTTGGGTAAAACTTCCCGCCTAGCTCTACCCCAAAACCAGCAAAATTAGAAAACTCTCCATAAGCCTCGTTTTGGGCATAAAAGTAAATGGCCTCACTAAAATCAAATGTACTTTCACAATCAGCCACAATTTGGTCGCGTAGGGCCGATACCTGCCAATGGTTGAGCAAGTAGCCTTCTCGCTGAATTTCTCTGGGGACGATTTGACTTTCATACTGGCCTTCATTCATCAATTGAATCACCAAATATTCAGCTTCAGGTTGGTTGCCAAGGCTAATTTTAAATTCCTCCAAAGGAGATAGTTCAAACTCAAAAGGAGCCAAATAACCCTTGTCGAAGTGTATCAAGACTTGCAAAAAGAGCGGTTCCTGATTGATAAAGGTAGTTCCAGGAATGATCATCGTTTATTTTGGGATTTTGTTCAAATGATTAATTAAAATCTATTAAAAACTGCAAAAATCAATAAGACTTTTTCAAATACTGCCAACAAAAGCCAATTTATAAGATACTCATTTTTGAAATAAAAGTTATGATCAAAATTCTGGAAACCACTAGAAATATTCAATTAGGTAGCCACACAAGTAATCGGTAGCTTGGTGTGAATCAAAGATAAAAGTATATGTTTTTCAAAGTTACTTTATTGAAAGTTGCCTCCTTGGCGCTGATCGGTTATGTGGCTTACTTAGTGATCAACTATATTATCAAAAAAGATAATAGTTTGGATAATTGGGGTAGTGTTGCAGCCTTTGGTTTATTATTTATCAGTGTTACTGGTCTAGTGGTAGATTGGTTATTGATTAAGTTTATTCCTAATTATTGGATAGTACAGGGGATAGAGGCAGGAATTCTCGGGATTATATTATTTATAGATTTTTATCCCAAACCAAGTCAAACTATCATCATTCCCGATGAATTTAAAGGTTATGTTTCAATTGTATATAAAGTAGCAGGTGAGCCCCCTCTGTACAAATATAAATACCCTTTCAAGATTAATTATAAGGTAGAGCTACCATCAAACGGAGTAGTATTTACTTCTTCTAGATACTTATTAAGTAAGGTACGCACAAAATTCAGGACTCAATCAGGCATTTTTTTGAATAAGTATAACAATCTCAGGAAACTTCATGCTGTCATTTATGATGAGGGATTTTACAAATGTGGACAAGAACAATGGTACTTCAAAACCTGGTTGATAAGCCAGAAAAATAGCTGGAACAAATCTGTAGACATAGATTTTGTTACCCCAAAGGCGCTGGAAGAGTTTTGTCAGAATAAGCGATTACTTCAAAAGATAAAATAATCAGTTAAAGAACTCGTCTCGATTTTTTGAATTTTGATGAAAACATGTCCTGTAAGGATCTTGCTTTTGCTCAGTGGTAAAGAGATTTTTTTGAAGCATAGCAGCGCTACGGTGATAACCGAGTCTGCAGCTTTGCTGCGACGAGCTCTGCTTTAGCTAAAAAATCTCGAAATCAATGGGTAAAATGAGTGATTTGTAATGCATTATTAAAAGTCGAGATGAGTTCAAATACTAAACTTAAAAAAGTGATGAAGATATTCCCTTTATTTATTTGTATAACGATCCTTTCTGGCCTGATTGCCAAAGGCCAGAGTGCGGGTGATCAAGAAAAACCAATCAAAGATGATGAAGTATTTCGTTCTATAAAAAAAGCCCTAAAGTATGCCTACAAGGCTAGAGGCTTTGCCGTGGTGAAGCAACGCCAAACTGAGCTTCCTAAAGAAATAGGCAAACTAAAATTACTGGAAGTATTGGTGTTAAACAGGTGCAGAATCACACATTTGCCCAAAGAAGTTGGAGAATTGGAAAACTTGCGAGAGTTTGATTCGGAGTATAGTCATTTAACCCAACTGCCTCCTGAATTTGGTCAGTTGAAAAATTTGCGGAGAATATGGATTGTGCAAAATAGATTAGAAGGTTTACCTAAAGAACTGTTTAACCTTACCAAGTTAACCGATTTGCATTTGCCAGGAAACCGTCTGAAGGCATTATCATCGGATATCAAGAATTTGCAAGAACTTCATACATTGAATTTATATGGGAATCAAATCGCCACAATACCCAAAGAAATAGGTGAATTGAAAAGTTTGGTTTATCTCCTTCTAGGTAAGAATCAGTTAAAAGAATTACCCAAAGAAATCGGAAAGCTAAAAGGCTTATGGGATTTACGCCTGATGGCCAATGAGTTAACTTCTTTGCCTAAAGAAATAGGCCAGCTGCGTGATCTTAGGAAGTTGAGCTTATATGGCAATCAGCTTGTTTCTATTCCAAAAGAGATTGGGCAGTTGCAAAAACTTAACAGAATTGATCTATCAGGAAACAAGCTTACTTCTATACCCAAAGAAATGGCTCAAATGGGTAGTTTGCGATTTTTAGATTTGAAGGGAAACCCTATACCCAAAAAAGACAGGAAAGCAATCAGGGCTTTATTGCCTAATTGTAGGGTAAAATTTTAGTATCTTTGATAAAGCCCAACCTATTAGAAAGAGGTGATTCTCTATCTATTTTACAAACCAAAATGTAAAACTGGCTCGACAATGGCTTACAACTGGACTGGTTGATTGATCCTGATGTTGAAAAAGCGTACATTTACCACCCCGGAAAAACCGTAGAAGAAATTTCAGGCTTTGAATTAGACCTAAGTATCCTGCAATAATCAGCGTAAAACAATCATTAACCATTGACCATTTATTATTAAGACATGTCTTCTCATCATATCATACGCGACGAACAAGAACCTGCTTTGTTTATCATCGATCCCGATGCTTGTGGTTTAGACCTTATTCAGCAATTGTTGGGCTGGAGCCCTACTTTAGTAATTGTAGAGCAGGCCCTGGATCAGGTATTGGCCTGGGGGATTAAAATAGATGTAGTTATATGCTACGAAAAAAGTTTTGAGACTGTACAAGCAAAAACCAGTGCCCAGTTTCCTATTGAGATCATCGCCGTAGAAAGCAATCTGGTAGAAAATGGCCTACGTTATTTATACCATCGCAATCATGTATCAGTGCATGTGATTAGCTATTTCGAAGGCGAGCGGTTTGCCCAAAACTTTCTGGAAAAAATGGATGTAATTGTCTTCAATCAGAAGTACAAGGCTTTTTATGTAGCCAAAGATTCCTGGAAAAAATGGGTAACCGCCGATACTTTGTTCAAGGTATTACCTACTGTACCCGATCTGGCTTTGGAGACTCAAAACCTGGAGCCTTACCAGGAAGAAAAAATAGAACCAAGCCTGAACCCGCAAAGTACCCAGACGTTCCGCCCCAAACAAGAAGGTTTTATTCAGATCAGCAATCTTAAGCATCCTTTTTGGGTGTTCGAAAAAATAGGTTAGAGATATTGACTGTTCAGGATAGCTTCAGCGTATGCTTAAATTTTGTTTTTAACCGTTGTTGGTGTTAGAGTGCAACGACACCAACAACTCATTGCTCCTTGAGAGCCTTCATCATCACCTACTTGATGTTATAAGGTTTGTGTGGTATTCGAGTTGTTAGTGTTGTTTTGCTTAAACACCAATAACGGCAGAACTTTTAAACATACACTCATATAATAATCCTTGATCTTAGTATAATCTTCCTGATTGCCAGAGTCAAAATGCATATTTTGGTTATATGATAAAGACCAAAATATTTTTGATAGCAGTGCTGGGTTTATGGATACAGGCAAGCCAAGCCCAGAATACCTATTACTCTAATGGACATCTGGCGTATGTAAAGGCTGCGGAGATTGCTTATTTTGAAAATGGATCTCTTGCTTACAGTGGAGCAGCCAGGGTTGCTTACCATAGTAATGGAACACTCGCTTACGTAGGGAATACAGGAAAAGCATACTATTCTAGTGGTCAACTGGCTTACTGTGAAATTAATAATGTCTTATTAGACAAAAATGGCGGTGCTATAATCCTCAATAACTGTCCTACTGCTTCCTCATCAGACTCTGACGAAACCTTTATTAGACTTAAGGAATGTACCAACTTGTATATCCGAATAAAAGATAATGAGTTGAAGTTTGTCTTGTTTATCAGCGGAAGGGTTATTCCTCTAGAGTAAGTTATGGTTGTAGTTTATGACTGATTTTTCATTTGACCGATGTTAGTGACGCCTTGCTTAAACACCAACATCGGTGGAATTTGCCAATGGGTTTCCTTTAAAATAAATGCTTGGGGTAATCAGGTAGTTGATATAGTGGATTGTGGACTCATTTGGATTGACCCCTTTCTCAAAAATGCAACAGTAAGACTCATAGATAATATCAAATAAGCCCCAATTAAAATGCCTGCACTAGGCAAAGCGGCTTCCATTCCAAACCAGCCTTGAGTTTTATAAATCAAATAAGCTCCTAATATAAACTTCAGACCTTCGAACCCAATGCCCAAACGGTGTTTATCCATCGTAGTGGTGTAAGCAAAAATCGAAATCCACAAGAAAGTGCCATATAGCATTAAGTCCAAATAAGCAATGTTGGCAAAATTGGTAAGCAAGAATAGCATAAGGGCTAGATTGATGACCAATTGTGCCCAAAACCACCCCAAAAAGAACCCCGAAGTAGGCGTACTATATTTTACTTGAGCATAAGGATTTTCGGTAATTTCTATAGGATATTTTGCGGCTACATCGGCTGGGCGCCAACCAGTAGGCATATACCAAATGCGTAGTTTATCTTTCCACGATTGGGCTCGCCAGGCATCTTTTACAAGCCCCCATAAGTGCACAAAGTTGATAAGTACTGGATTCCAGGTTTTTACTGGTTTTATAACGCCATACACGGGAGGCACATCATCTAACTCTTCCTGAAAAGTACCAAATAGTTTATCCCAAATAATAAAAATGGTAGACAGGTTCTTGTCAATATATTCAGGGTTGATGGCATGGTGTACCCGATGGTGGGAGGGAGTAACAATGATATGTTCCAAAATGCCCATCTTGCCAATAAGACGGGTATGATACCAAAACTGAGCAAACAAGTGAATAGGTGCGGTATAAGCAATCACAATTACGGGAACTCCAATAAGTGCGAGAGGAATATACAAAAAGAAATAAATACCAATAACATCTGACACACTTTGGCGCAGCGCACATGAGAGATTAAACTCCTCGCTGCTATGGTGTACAATATGACGATTCCAAAACAAATTTACCTTGTGATTGAATCGATGCGACCAATACGCGGCAAAATCGATGCCTATGAAAGCCACTATAAATACCCACCAGGTAGCTTTCATATCGAGCAGAGCAAAATTGTCGTGCATCCATTTATAACTCAAAATAACCACCGAAAGCCCCATGATGTTTTTTAGGGTATTGGTCATACCCGAGCTCAAACTAGAGATCGTATCCATTCCACGATTTACCTCCTTCTTCATCAGTCTACTGGCAATATATTCAATCAAAATAAGTACCGTAAACCCTGGGATAGCATAACTCAATGCTTTGGCATATGTTTCCATATATTCAAATTTGTTTTACCTGCAATATACAATCAAATGACTAGTTTTAGAAGATTGTTTGGGAGAAATGAAGTTTTTCAAGGTTTTTTTGTTGTTTTTTTGAGAAAATATAGCGTGGATATTTTTGTTAATTGCATAATAAATGAGATGTTTTTAAACAGATAAATAGACTGGTATACTGTTTATCCTTTTTTCAGGTCACATTGCAACCAATACAACAATAAAAAAGCGATTACCCCATCCAAAATTGATGAGATAACCGCTCTTACAAATAAAAATTTATCTATGCGTCAAGCTTAGTTTTTGATGATAGTGCGCGTAATGACTTGTTGCGCTAACTGAATCTTGAAGATATATCTACCAGCGGGTAAACTTGAAATATCAAGTGTAAAAGTCCCTTGTTGCAAATTCATTTGATTTTGCAATACTTCTTGCCCGTCTCTGTCAAATACCCGAACCGTAGCAGGTTCATTGGTCATTCCCTGAATTTGGAAGTGAACCAAACCAGCAGTAGGGTTGGGGTAAAGTGAATAGGTAGTTCCGAATTCGTTTACGATAAAGTCCTCAGCCGCAGTAGCAATCTCCTGACCCACTTTTACAGTAAACTTACCAGTAGCCGCGTGGTAAGGAATCACTACCTTTAAAGTAGTAACTGATCTTTCTACTACAGGCACCCAACGACCGTTTAGTCTTACTTGCGCACGGTTATAGTCTATTTCAAAGTTGGTTCCTGTAATGGTAATCGTATCACCTCGCTGACCAGACTTAGGGAAGAAGTCAGTGATGGTTGGTTTAAGCACGAAGATTTTAAAATCTACTGGACTTACTGCAACATCTCGTCCTATTTTTACGGTGACTTTGCCCGTTACCGCGTGGTAAGGTACAATAGCTTTGATTTCAGTAGGAGTGACACTGGTAGTAGTCATCCAACGACCATTAAGACGTACGTGAGAGTTGCCTTGTACGAAATTGGTACCGATAATTGTAATTTCATCACCTACTCTACCCGAATCAGGCAAGAAAGCAGTAATTGTAGGTGCTACAACGAATACATCGGTACTGGTAGCCACCTGACCTCTTACTGCTACTGTTACTTGACCAGTAAGCGCTCCTACTGGAACCGTTACGTATAAGGCATTGCCATTCACTGAATCTGCCACCGTGGCTACACCACCAAAACTTACGATATTTTTACTCGCTGTTGGGCTAAACGCCTTGCCTTGAATGGTCACAAGATCGCCTTCTTTTCCATGAAGTGGACTCACACTCAATATTTCAGGAATTACGAGAAAGTCAGTAGTACTGGTACCTGTCTGTCCAGTATTAATAGTAACCGTAACTTTGCCCGAGGTCGCGTTTTCAGGTACTATCACCATCAATTGGGTTTCAGTTGCTGAAAGAATTGTCGCGGGCAAACCATTGAATTTAACCACATTGTCGTTATCACCTGGTTGGAAGTTCAATCCAGTAATGGTGATAGTATCTCCCTGGCGAGCAATAGCAGGAGAGAAGCTACTAATGGTTACCTGTTTGCCGTCAATGATAATGTTATCTATAGCCATATCGCTTTGCCAGCTGCTGCCAGTGGTTCCCACAAAGCGGAACTGTACTGCTTCGTTTTGATAAGCCGATAAATCTATAGTTTGCGTTTTCCATTCGTCACCCTGGTCTCCAGTTTGGGTCCATAAGGTGGTCCAGGTGGTTTCACTACCACGTATTACCTCCAAAGTAAGGGTACCCATACTACCGCCAAACATATGGTAGCTAAACGTAAAGATAGGATCAATCAAGTTAGCTAGCTCAAATGGTGCACTTGTAATGATTGCCACCTTATCGGGAAAGTTCGGATTGGAGGCTTCAGTAAACAGGTAGAAATCACCTTCGGCAGCGCTACTTGGGCCAGTACTAGCCGAGGGGGTTGAGCCGAGTCCACGCGTCCAGTCAATACTATCAGCCACATTTTGGCTCCAAACACCAAAACCTCTCTCAAACCCTTCGCTATAAGGATAAACCGTAATAGGAATTAAAATACTACCAGCACTAACCGCTACTTTTCCGTTGCTAATTACAGTTATTTTACCAGAAGTTGCCCCAATGGGTACCACCACTTGCAAACTGGTAGCGCTGGCACCAGTTACTTGCGCCAATACACCGTTTATTTTTACTATGTTTTCTGACGGTATAGCACTAAAACCTGTTCCAGTGATGGTAAAAGTTTCTCCTACAGATACTTGAGAGGGGCTTACGCTAGCAATTTGAATAGCACCTGTGTTGTTGACCTGAATATGGTCAATGGCTATGTCACTTTGCCAGCTACTACCAGTAGTTCCCACAAAACGGAACTGCACCGTTTTGCCCTGGTAATTTGCCAAATCAAGCGTTTCGGTATTCCAATTATTTCCCTGATCACCAGTTTGGGTCCATAAAGACGTCCAGTTTTGGCCATTATCATCACTAATTTCAAGGGTAAGCGTGCCCATTGTACCGCCAAACATGTGGTAACTAAAGGAAAACTTAGGAGTAGTTAAGGTAGATAAATCGAAATAAGTACTGGTAAGATAAGTTACTTTACCAGGGTTGTTGTTACCAGATGCTTCTGTGTATAAGTATTCGCTACCATCAGTGGCATTCGTAGGGCCAGTGCTTACAGAAGGAGTACCTCCCGCATTGATTGACCAATTAAAGTCATCTTCAATACTCTGAGTCCAGTCGCCTAACCCTTGTTCGAAACTTTCGGTGTAAGGAAATGCAGATACTGTTACCAAAATGCTTTGCGTGCTAATGGCCAATTGCTGGTTAACGCTAACCGTAATTAAACCCGTAGAAGCATTGGCAGGCATGTTTACCACCAATTGAGTATTGGTACTGGAAGTTACAACTGCTGGAACACCATTTACGGCCACTATATTATCACCTGCATTAAGGCTAAACCCACTACCCTGAATCACGATCTGGTCATTGTTTGAGGTAAAAGAGCCAATAGTAGGAGGAGGGGTAGTTCTGGTGAGCAAATAATTACGAGAATTGGTAAATGCTCCCACGATACGATCATACTGTCCCTGGCTAAAATTGCTTCGACAAGTGCTTGGTGAATAAGACATTAGGTTGGTTGCGTCTGGGGTGTAAAGGTCACCATTGGCATCAGTTGCGGTACCAGTATAAGTACAACCATCAGTGTTTACCTGACCCGAAAGGTTGGGATCAGCAGGAGTATCACAAATGTCGTCACCTGCGGTGGTACAATTGCTACCATCTACCAGCTCATCGGTAGTACCAGTGTTGGTTTTGCCATGGGTATGGTACAATGAAAAATAGTGCCCTAACTCATGAGGGTAAGTAGACCCATTGGTAGTACAACTATTCACCATGATGATGCGGTCGGTGGCTCCTCCACTACTACCATTAGGGAAACGGGCGTAACCACATACATTACTGGTGCCGCTACGTGCGCTTTGTACAAAATAAATATTGATTACATTGGCCACGTCATTACCAAAAGCCATGGCAGACTCATCACTAGAGCTAAAATTATAGTAGGCGTCATTGTCTATATAATTGATGCTCTCATAGAGGTAAAAAGCCATATTGGCTACTCTATATTTGTTATTGAGGTTTTCCATCGCCTTAAGCAAATCCAGCAGATCCAAACCACCAACACCGTTGCTTTTTCTAACAATGTGGGCTTTGATAGGGATGTATACTAAATTTTGGAGGCTAGTAGTTGCTCTTAGGCGGTTGGAGTTTTGAATAGTGGAGCGTAAAGTCTCCATATATTCAATTTGTTTGGGAGTAGCTTCTGTCCCGCAGAATTCTTTTTTATGCGTTTCTTGAGCATATGCTTTATTAAAGCTCATGCTGATACATAGACATAGTAATGCCATTACCAGGATACCCCGGTTTAAAGTGTAATATACCATTTTACTGTATTAATGTTTTGTGTAATTAGTTTTTGCCTGAAAAATTGAGGTGATCGGGAGAAAATAAATTATTCCCAATGAGGTAATATCTTATGGCCAATAATCAAGATTCTATACAAACTGAGAAACAGTTTAAAGCCAGTGAAACAAGAAATCAGTTCAAAAGGAGTGGCATATTTTTACAACGACACCTTTTCTTTTTTCAAAAAGTTCAATTAACAGACAATGCAAATATCATATTTTAGATATTATTATCTCGTTTGAAGCAAGTTTTCTTGAATAATTCACCAAATACGTTCCCACAAAAAGGGCTTTTGAGCCAATGATACAAGTTTTAGAGCCTTACCTTACATAACTTCAGCGAACGATCTTACTTTTACTCTGGTAGGATCCTGTACCACTATCATTAGCGCAGTCATTCTGATTATTACCTTCCTTATTAAATCTAATTCATCAATCACCATTCATTAATTTATAATTCTTCAGGCAACCCTTTTTTAAAAGTCTGCGTGTTGCCAGAGAATTTTCAAAAATCACACACAACGACGATACAAGCTTTTGATACTGTGACTAACCAATGTTCACATATTTCACAAAAGACAGCATAATGAAAAAAGTATTGATCATGGCAGGCTTGCTGGTAGCCTCATTCATTACCAGTGTAACCGCGCAGACCAAATACCAAATCAGTTTGGTAGCAGGAAAAAATCCAGAAGGCTCAAATGCTACCGAGGTACCTTTAGGACAACCACAAGGGGTAGTCGCTGATGCTCAGGGAAACGTTTATTTTGTAGATCAAGACAATGTTCGAATCCGTAAAATAAATGCTTCAGGTAAAATTACTACCATCGCTGGAACGGGTGAAGATGGCTTTTCAGGAGATGGTAATCTGGCGGTAAAAGCGAAAATAAGCACTAGTATCGCGGCTTTAGCCATGGACTCATCAGGAGATTTGTATTTTTCGGATGGAAGCCGTATCCGAAAAATCACCATGTCTACTGGAATCGTTACCACCATTGCTGGTACAGGTACCACAGGGTTTTCGGGCGATGGTGGGCAAGCCACTGCGGCTGATATCAACTCTCCTGGAGGAATAGCTTTTGACAGTGCCGATAACTTGTATTTTTCAGGGAGTGATCATCGTATTCGCCGTATAGAAAAGGCAACAGGTATTGTCACCACCTATGCAGGTACAGGGGTAAAAGGTGCTACTGGCGATGGTGGTCCAGCCATCGATGCTCAGTTCAACTTTCCTAGAGGACTCGCTTTCGACAATGCCAATAATTTATACATTGCAGGTCTTCAGGATAGCCGCATTCGCAAAATAGATGGCGCTACAAAAATCATCACGAATGTAGCAGGTACTGGTGCCAAGGCATTTGGAGGAGATGGCGGTTCTGCTACTGCTGCTCAATTAAATCTTCCTCAGCATATCGTATTAGATGCTGCTGGAAACCTCTACATTGCTGATGCGAATAATGTAAGGATTCGTAAGGTAGATATTGCTACAGGTAACATTTCTACTTTTGCTGGTAATGGAGGCAATGGCTTTTCGGGCGATGGTGGCTTGGCAACAGCAGCTCAAGTACCTGCACGAAACGTATTCATTGCCAATGGTCAACTTTATTTGAGTGATGGCAACAACGCCCGCATTCGTAAAATAGACCTAAGCACGAACATCATTACTACCATCGCAGGCACAGGAGCAGAACAATACCTGGCCAGTGGTTTTTCGGGTGATGGTGGCCCTGCCGTTAATGCTGCTTTGAACAATCCAGAAGGAATCGCAACAGATGCTGCTGGAAATGTGTACATCATTGACAAAAGCAATCATCGCATTCGCAAAATAGATGCAGGTACGGGCAACATCTCTACCATTGCGGGAACTGGCACGAGCGGGTTTTCGGGTGATGGTGGTGCGGCTACCGCGGCGCAATTGAATGCCCCAGCCGGAATAGTAGTGGATGCCAGCGGAAATATATATATATCGGATGGTGGAAATCATCGTGTTCGTAAAATAGATGCAGGTACGGGCAACATCTCTACTATTGCGGGGGTAGGTACCAATGCTTTTTCGGGTGATGGTGCAGCGGCTACTGCGGCTGAGTTAAATAGCCCAAAAGGTTTGGCTTTGGATGCCAGCGGCAATTTATACATCGTAGATAGTGAAAACTACCGTATCCGTAAAGTAAATGCAAATACAGGCAACATTTCTACCATTGCAGGTACTGGTTCAAGTTCTACGAGCGGAGACGGAGGCTTGGCCACTGCGGCTGGTTTGACTTTCCTTGAAGGAATTGCAGTAGATAATGCAGGTAATATTTATTTTACTGAGGCTTTTGTGCTTAGTTCAAAAGTGAGAAAGATAGATGCCAATACTGGAATCATTACCACTATTGTGGGCTTGTTTGGTTTTCCTGCTGGTTCAATAGGAGATGGAGGCTTGGCCACTGCGGCTTATTTAAGTCGCCCAAGGGGAGTAGCAGTAGATGCCAGTGGAAATGTATACATTGCCGATACTTTTCACGATCGTATTCGTAAAATAGATGCTACAACTGGGAACATTAATACCATATCAGGATTTGGTACAAGTGCCCTTACTTTAGTAGAAGGAGATGCCAGCAAGGCTGCGATCAATCGTCCAGCAGGCATTGCGATAGATGCTCAGGGCAATATATATTTTACCGATTCACAAAACCATGCGGTACGCAGACTAACGTTGGCCACTACTCTAGAGCTCAAGCAACAAACCAAAACCATTGCTACCCTTGAAAGCCACGCTTTTAACAATACCAAAGTGAACACCGCCACCCAGACAGACTTTACCATTAACAATACGGGTGCTATACCGCTAAATGTGAGTAGAGTAGTTGCTACTGGGGACTTTAATATTGTGTCTACCCCCACTGGAGCTATTGCTGGTGCCACCACTGCTACCAATACCATCACAGTAAATCCTGGAAATAATACCTCTGTAAAGGTATCGATGAATACCAGCAGTCCAGGAGCTAAAACGGGAACGCTGGAGTTCAGAAGTAACGATCTCAATACAGTTACTTTTAAAGTAAATCTTTCGGGGCTGGTACGCGATGATCAAAAGATTACTTTTGATGCACTACCTGCTAAAGTTTTTGGTGATGCAAGCTTTCAGTTATCGGCTACTGGAGGGGCTTCGGGCAATGCGGTTACTTATACTTCTTCGGATGTTAATGTAGCCACTATTTCGGGCAATACGGTAACCATTGTAGGTGCGGGAACCACTACCATTATTGCCAGTCAGGCAGGTAATAATATTTACAATGCGGCTGTTGATGTACCTCAAACGCTTACTGTAACTAAAGCGAATCAATCCATTACTTTGGGAACTTTGGGTACCAAAACCTTTGGTGATGCTGCGTTTACTTTATCAGCTACGGGAGGTGCTTCAGGCAACGCGATTACTTACACTTCTTCGGATGCCAATGTGGCTACAGTTTCGGGTAATATGGTGACGATTGTAGGTGCAGGAACTGCTACGATTACGGCCAACCAGGCTGGAAATGCAAATTATAACGGAGGAACTGCTACTCAAACGCTCACGGTAAATAAAGCGGTTCAAACGATCACTTTTGATTTGGGAGCCAATGCTACCAAGACAGTGGGAGATGCTGCTTTTGATTTAACCGCCACGGGAGGTGCTTCGGGCAATGCTGTTACTTATACCAGTAGCAATACTGCAGTAGCTACCATTGCAGGAAGCACTGTTACAATTATAGGCCCAGGAACAGCTACGATTACTGCCAGCCAGGCTGGAAATACAAACTATGAAGCGGCTAAAGATGTAAATCAAACCTTGACCGTGAATCAAACTACAGCATTGGCTGAAAACCTGGGTGCGGCGCAATTGACTTTATTTCCTAACCCTACACCCGATGTGGTACACTTCCGTGTCAAAGGGCAAGTAAGTAGCACCGAAGTAAATGTAACCGTGCTGGATCGTCAGGGAGTGGTAGTTTTACAAAGCACTCAGCGTTTGGTAAATGGCGAAATGACCTTGCCTATCAATCATTTAGCGGCTGGTTATTACCTGTTCAAAATCAAGATAGCAGAAGAGACTGTACTGAGAAGAATTGTGAAAAAATAATTGTCAGGTCTAAAAATAAAATTCAAAAAACATTAAAATGAAAAAAACACATATCGTTATATTATGGGCTTTACTCATTGGTTTGGCTTTGCAAAGTTGCAACAATACAAACAATGACCCAGCACCTACGAGTACCACTACCAATGCCAATTTGTTGAATACCTGGAAAGCTTCACAAGTGCTAGAGTCGGGTACCGATATTACTACTGCCTATGCTTCTTACCGTATCACTTTTGCGGAAGCCAGTGGCCAACAAACTTTTAGCTTGACTACCCGCACTGGTACCACCCAAACGGGAACCTGGGTTTTGTCTACTGACCAAACCACCCTTACCCTCACTTTGGCCGATGGTACAAGTTTGACATTCTCAGGAGTGAGCATTAGTGCCAGCGAACTAAAATACACCAGCAACGAAACGGGTAAAACTGGCAGTGTGTCGGTCAACTTTACCCTTATACCAGCCTAAAAAATGATCAACATTATGCTGTAAATTGTTGTATGGCCCTTTTGGACTCGTTCCGAAAGGGCTTTTTTGTCTTGACCCATCTGTTTAAGCGAATTATGTACCCTACTATGATAACCCGCTACTGATATTGCTCACTCGCCTAGAGCCGAGCAAGTGCAGTTTATGGATTTTCTCAAAGGCGAATGAATCAATTCATCATTCATCAATTTATGATTATTGAGGCAACCCTTTGCCAATAATCTGCGTGCTGCCAAAGAATTTTAAAAATCACACATCAATACAAGCTTTTAATACTGTCGATAACTATTGTAAGATTTTACATAAGACAGATAATGAAACAAATTCAGACAATGATGCAAGCACTGGTAATTGTTTTGGTTGCCAGTATTACCAGTCAGGCCCAGTATCAAATAAGTCTCACCGCAGGTCTAAACCCCGAAGGTATCAACGCCAATTTAGCTCCGTTAAATGATCCCAATGATATAGCATTTGACGCAACTGGCAACTTATACATTGCCGATGGGGCTAACTACAGAATTAGAAAAGTAGATGTAAATGGTAAAATTACCACCATTGCCGGAACAGGCCTGTCTTCTGACACAGGTGATGGTGATTTGGCCATCAATGCGGGTATGGGTTCTCCCACTTGTATTGCGGTAGATGCCAGTGGTAATATCTATTTCGGTACAGGCAATCGTATTCGTAAAATCACTATTGCTACTGGGATTATTTCCACCATTGCAGGCGGAGGAGCAGGAGGTTTTTCGGGTGATGGAGGATTGGCTGCCTCAGCTCAATTAAATGCACCTTCAGGCTTGGTGTTTGACACTGCTGGAAATTTATACATAGCAGATCGGAGCAACAACCGCATTCGTAAAATAGACGCCATTACGGGCAATATTTCTACCGTTGCTGGAAATGGAATGGCTACTTTCTCGGGTGACGGAGGGTTGGCTACTGCGGCTGCATTCTCACAGCCCTATGATGTAGCGCTTGATGCTGCCGGAAGTCTGTACATTGCCGATCGGAGCAATAACCGTGTTCGTAAGGTAGATGCCGCCACTGGAATTATTTCTACCATTGCAGGAACGGGAACAGGAGGTTTTTCGGGTGATGGAGGACTGGCTACGGCTGCTCAACTATCTCTACCTGAAACTGTAGCTTTGGATGCATCTGGAAATGTATATATTGGAGATCTTAATAACTTTCGCATTCGAAAAATAGATGCTACTACTGGAAATATCTCAACCTTTGCGGGCAGTGGTAACGGCAATTCCAGTGGAGATGGTGGCTTGGCTACTGCAGCTGGATTCTCACTCAATAGTATAATTGTGGATGCCAATAATGATGTGCTATTGGTAGATGGTAACAGTAGTCGGATACGTAAAGTTACCATCACAGATGGACTGATCAATCACTTCACTGGTTCTACTATGAGTAATCAGGGGTATATTGCCAGTGGTTTTGGAGGCGATGGCGGAGTGGCTACTTCGGCTACACTCGATGCCCCCAATGGAGTGGCACTGGATGCCAGTGGGAACCTCTACATTGCCGATGAAGGTAATCACCGCGTAAGGAAAGTAGATGCTGCCACGGGTAATATAAGCACGATTGCGGGAACAGGTACTATGGGTTTTTCGGGTGATGGAGGCTTGGCTACGGCTGCCCAACTCAACCGCCCTGCCAGAGTTATGTTAGATGCTACTGGCAATGTGTATATATCAGATTTAGGCAATAATCGTATTCGTAAAATAGATGCAGGTACAGGTAATATTTCTACCATTGCAGGAACAGGCGTAGCAGGTGCTTCGGGGGATGGTAGTTTGGCTACTGCTGCCCAGCTCAATGCTCCTAGTGGGTTGGCTATAGACGCAAGTGGCAATATTTATATTGCAGACCAAGGCAACCATCGTGTGCGCAAAATAGATGCAGGCACTGGCAATATCTCTACCATTACTGGAACTGGGGTAGCGGGTTTTTCGGGAGATGCTGGTTTGGCTACTGCCGCTCAAGTGAATAGGCCTGCTGGACTAACTATAGATGGTAGTGGTAATATTTATATTGCAGACGAGAATAATAATCGTGTTCGTAAAATAGATGCAGGTACGGGTAATATAAGCACGGTAGCTGGCTTTGGGTTGCCAGGTTCTTTTGGTGATGGAGGAGTTGCTACTTCTGCTGCTGTATTTTCGCCAACTGATGTAGCATTAGATGCCAGCAGCAATTTATACATTGTAAACAAAAACAGCGGCCGAATACGCAGAGTAAATGCTACCAACCAAATCATAAGCACCATCGCAGGCTCGGGGGGGATGGTACTTGGATTGTTGGAAGGAAATGCTTTATCGGCTCGTTTCAACAATCCAACTGCAATTGCCATAGATGCCCAAGGGAATATATACTTTAATAACACTGGAAACAATGCGATACGAAAGCTTACCCCAGCTACTACCCTTGAGTTCAAGCAAAACACTACAATGATTGCCAGTAGTAGAAGCCATAGTTTTGGCACAGGAGCTTTGAACGCTACTATTCAGGTAGATTTTACGATCAGTAACACTGGAAGCATTGCGCTCAACTTGAGCAACATGACCGCCAATGGAGATTTTAGTATTGTGGGTACCCCAGCCACCACAGTGGCTACTGGCAACAGTACTACCATTACTGTAGCCATGAATACCAGCAGTGCAGGAGCTAAAAGTGGCACCTTGACTTTTAAAAGCAATGATCTAAATATCGTTACTTACACTGTGAACCTGTCAGGAACTGTAAATAAGGTAGACCAGGCCATTACTTTTGGGGCATTAACCACCAAAACCTTTGGCGATGCCACGTTTAATTTAACTGCTACAGCTTCTTCTGGTTTAGGAGTGACTTACACTTCCTCTAACACTTCAGTGGCTACTATTTCTGGCGATAAAGTAACTATTGTAGGGGCAGGAACCACTACCATTACTGCGAGTCAGGCAGGGGATGTTACTTACAATGCAGCAACTGATGTACCCCAAACCCTTACTATAAATAAAATCGCTCAAACCATTACTTTTGGAGCTTTAGGTACTAAGACCTTTGGCGATGCTGCTTTTACTTTATCAGGCACCACTTCTTCTGGTTTGGGAGTAACTTACACTTCTTCGGATGCTACTGTGGCGACTGTTTCAGGCAATACAGTAACTATAGTGGGCGCAGGAACAGCTACCATTACTGCGAGTCAGGCGGGCAATAATAACTACAATGCTGCTACTGACGTATCTCAAACCCTTACCATCAACAAGGCAAATCAAACCATTACTTTTGATTTGGGAGCCAATGCTACCAAAATAGTAGGCGATGCTGCTTTTGATTTAACTGCCACGGGAGGCGCTTCGGGCAATGCCATCCTGTACGTGAGCAGCAATACTGCGGTAGCGACCATTTCAGGGAGTACAGTGACCATTGTAGGGCCAGGTACTACCACCATTACCGCCAGTCAAGCAGGCAACAATAACTACAATGCTGCCACTGACGTAACCCAAGTCCTGACCGTGACCCAACCCACTGGTATCGCCGAAAATCTGGTCAATGCCCAACTAACTTTATTCCCTAACCCAACAGTTAATATAGTACACTTCCGCATCAAAGGACAAGTAAGTAGTAGCGAAGTAAATGTCACAGCACTGGATCGCCAGGGAGTGGTAGTACTACAAAGTACTCGTCGCTTGGTAAATGGAGAAATGACTTTGCCTATTAATCACTTGGCTTCTGGTTATTATTTGTTCAAAATTAAGATTGGAGAAGAGACTATTTTGCGGAGAGTCGTGAAGCGATAAAGTTATAGCTTCCCAATAGCATTATTCTGTCAATTGTTGTAGGCCCTTTTGGAGTTTTCTGAAAGGGCTTTTTGTTTAGAAGTATCTTTTTAAATCAATTCATCATTTATCAATTTATAATTATTGAGGCAACCCTTTGCCGATAACCTGCGTGCTGCCTGTAAATTTTGACAAGACAGAATAATGCAACAATTACAAACAATGATGAAGTTATTGCTGGTGCTATTGCTTATCAACTCTGCAGCTCAGGCACAATACCGAATGAGCTTGATAGCTGGTGCTAACCCTGAAGGAGCAAACGTGAATAGCGTACCTTTAAATAATGCCAGCGATTTAGCATTTGATTCCCAAGGAAATTTATACATCGCAGATTTGAACAATAATAGGGTTCGAAAAGTAGATGTGGCTGGAAAAATTACAACCATTGCGGGAAATGGTCATGAAAATAATGCAGGTGATGGAGGTTTGGCAATTAATGCTGAGGTAAGAAATCCCCGATCTATTACAGTAGATAATGAAGGTAATATTTACTTTACAGCCTGGTATCGTGTACGTAAAATTACTGCATCTACAGGTGTTATTACTACGATTGCTGGCACTGGGGTAGGAGGCTTTTCAGGGGATGGTGGTCTGGCTACTGCGGCCCAGGTAAACCTTGCCAGAGGCATTGCGGTAGATGCCGCAGGCAACGTGTATTTTATTGATCAGCAACGAATCCGGAAGATAGAAAAAACAACAGGTATCATTACTACAATTGCAGGTACTGGAACCCAAGGTTACTCAGGTGATGGTGGGCCAGCTACTGCGGCTCAAGTGAGTTTTCCTACCGATTTGGCCATCGATGCAACCGGAAATATTTACTTGTCAGATACCAACAACGAGCGTATTCGTAAAATAGATGCAACCACAGGTAATATATCTACTGTTGTGGGTACAGGGGTCAATGGTTTTTCGGGCGATGGTGGTTTGGCCACTGCAGCCCAAATTAATGGTACGAACGCGGTAGCGTTGGATGCGGCTGGGAATATTTTTTTAGAAGACCTTGTAAATGCCCGCATTCGCCGAGTAGATGTAACCACCGGAATCATTACCACTTATGCGGGAACAGGAACAAACTCCAGTACTGGGAGTACCAACGGTGATGGTGGCTTGGCCACTGCTGCCCAAATCAAAGCGGTAAAAATTGCTTTAGATCCGAACAATAATTTGTTCTTCATTGATGAGTTTGTGAAAGGAATACGAAAAGTGACGGCTGCTACTGGGATTATCAATCATTTTGGAGGCATCAATGGGGTTACTGGTTACATAGCTGGCGGATTTTCAGGAGATGGTAGTTCGGCTACTTTAGCGGCATTGAACACCCCGGAAGCAGCTACTGTAGATGCCACTGGAAACATATATATAGCAGATAAAAGCAATCATCGGGTAAGGAAGGTAGATGCCATTACTGGTAATATTTCTACCATCGCGGGTACGGGTACTGCTGGTTTTTCGGGAGATGGTAGCTTGGCCACTGCCGCACAATTGAATGATCCATCTGGGATAGTTCTGGATGCTAGTGGAAACCTCTATATATCAGACAAACTAAATCATCGCATTCGTAAAATAGATGCCACTACAGGCAACATTTCTACCATAGTGGGTACTGGTGTTGCGGGCTTTTCGGGAGACGGTGCTTCTGCCACTGCCGCACAATTGAATGCTCCCACGGGACTTTTCTTTGATGCCAGCGGTAATTTATACATAGCCGATAGTAAAAACAATCGCATTCGTAAGATAGAGACAAGTACGAATAATATTTCTACAGTTGCGGGGTCTGGGTCAAGTACTTCAAACGGCGATGGTGGGTTGGCCACTGCCGCTGGTATGGATACGCCTGAAGCGGTGGCATTAGATAATGCTGGGAATATTTACATTGCGGAAGCAGGCTTGTTTAGTTGTAAAGTTCGTAAAGTAGATGCCACCACTGGTAACATGTCTACCCTTGCTGGGCAAGATGGTTTTGGGAGTTTTTCAGGAGATGGAGGGCTGGCTACAGCAGCTGGACTAAGTAGCCCTCGGGGAATAAGCGTAGATGCGAGTGGAAATGTATTTATTTCCGATACTGAAAATGGACGTATTCGTAAAATAGATGCTGCTACTGGGAATATAAGTACCATAGCAGGCCAGGGTAAGGGAGTATTTGCCGTACTGGAGGGAAATGCTGCATCGGCTGATTTCAATAAACCTGCTGCCATATTTAGAGATAGCCAAGGCAATATATATGTGGCAGATGCAGGTAATCATGCGGTGCGAAAGTTAACGCTTGCTACTACTATGGAGTTCAAGCAAAACACCACAATGATTGCCACTGGTGGAAATCATAACTTTGGCACAGTAACCTTGAATACAACTACTCAGGTAAATTTTACCATCAGTAATACTGGTAGTGTTGCACTTAATTTGAGTAATATTACTGTTAGTGGCGATTTTAGGGTTGCAGGTACTCCTGCCAGCACTGTAGCTACTGGAAGCAGCACCACGATTACTGTAGCCATGAATACTAGTAGTGCAGGAGCTAAAAGCGGTGCCTTGACTTTTAAAAGTAACGATTTAAATACTGTTACTTACACTGTGAACCTGTCAGGAACTGTAAATAAGGCAGACCAAACGATTACTTTTGGAGTTTTAGATACAAAGACCTTTGGTGATGCTGCTTTTACTTTATCAGCTACAGGTGGTGCCTCAAGCAATGCGATTACTTACACTTCTTCGGATGCTACTGTGGCGACTGTTTCAGGCAATACAGTAACTATAGTGAGCGCAGGAACCACTACCATTACCGCTAGTCAGGCAGGCAATAATAACTACAATGCTGCTACTGACGTATCTCAAACCCTTACCATAAACAAGGCAAATCAAACCATTACTTTTGATTTGGGTACCAATGCTACCAAAATAGTAGGTGATGCTGCTTTTGATTTAACTGCCACGGGAGGCGCTTCGGGTAGTATTGTTACATACACAAGTAGCAATACGGCAGTAGCGACCATTTCAGGGAGTACAGTGACCATTGTAGGACCAGGCACTACCACCATTACCGCCAGTCAAGCAGGCAACAATAACTACAATGCTGCCACTGACGTAACCCAAGTCCTGACCGTGACCCAACCCACTGGTATCGCCGAAAATCTGGTCAATGCCCAACTAACTTTATTCCCTAACCCAACCGTCAACATAGTATACTTCCGTATCAAAGGGCAAGTAAGCAGTAGCGAATTAAATGTGACAGTGCTGGATCGTCAAGGAGTGGTAGTACTACAAAGTACTCGTCGCTTGGTAAATGGAGAAATGATCTTGCCCATCAATCACTTGGCTTCAGGTTATTATTTATTCAAAATTAAGATTGGAGAAGAGACTATTTTACGCAGAATAATCAAAAAATAGTAGCCTCTTATCTGATCTTAGTGAAGCACAATGTCATTAAGTTAAGCTTTCGGGATAATTATTGTCGAGTCGAAGAAATTCTCTCCTTAGAAAAGGAGAGCTAGAGTGGTGTGCTATGCGAGTAACAAACAACCTATATTTTCCTTAACGTAATGACATTGTAGTGAAGCGAAATCATTATTCTGTTATTACAATACCCTTTTGGAGCATTTCTGAAAGGGTATTTTTGATTAAATGCTGATGTAAAAAAACAATGTATCATTCATCAATTTATAATTATTGAGGCAACCCTTTGCCAATAATCTGCGTGCTGCCAAAGAATTTTTAAAAATCACACAGACATACAAGCTTTTAATACTGCCAGTAAGCATTATAAAATTTTACGAAGGACAGTATAATGAGACAAATTACAACAATGATGAAAACGCTGGTAATTGTTTTGATTGTCAGTGTTAGTACACAAGCACAGTATTTTGCCAACGCCATTGGAGGAGGTAATGTGAATGGAATTAACGCTACTTCTCTTTCTATTTATGTACAAGGAATTGTATTTGACAAACAGGGCATAGCCTATATTGCTGAAGGAAATAATGCCCGAATTGTTAAAGTTGATGCATCAGGAAAGGTGCAGGTGATTGCCGGGCCAGGAGCTACTGATACTTCTGGAAATGGTACAAACATAGGCTTTGTGGAAGATATTGCCATCGGTAACGATGGGTTGCTTTATTTCCCTACAAAAAACACCATTCGTAAAATGGATGTAAACACTGGGGTAATCACGATTGTGGCTGGTACTGGTACATCAGGTAATACTGGGGATGGAGGCAACGCTTTGGCTGCTAACATAAACCCTTTTCAGCTGGTAGTAGACAAGGCTGGAAATATTTATTTTACCTCATTTGGTCATCATGTTGTAAGAAAAGTTGATGCATCTACGGGTATTATTACTACGATTGCTGGTACTGGAGCCAGAGGTTATTCAGGCGATGGTGGGCCTGCTACTTCAGCGCAACTCAATAGCCCTACTGGAATTGCACTTGATAGCAAGGGAAATGTCTATTTTTCTGATCGTAGAAATAGCCGAATAAGAAAAATAGATGCAAATACTGGAATCATTACTACTGTGACTGGCTCAGGAACTGATGATTATACTGGAGACGGTGGTTTGGCCTCAGCAGCGACGGTGGCAAGCCCTGAGGGACTCTTAATTGATGCCAATGATAATATTTATATTGCTGACTATGACAATGCTGTAGTAAGAAAGATAGATGCTACTACTGGTAATATTTCTACGATTGCTGGTGGAGGTAGCCAAACTACAGAGGGGGTGCAGGCACTTCAGGCGCAATTGGTGGTTTATAGATTAGGTATTGATAACAATGGTAACCTTTATGTGACAGATGATTCTGATTATTACATTAAAAAAATAGATAATGCAGGTGTTGTTACTACTTTTTCGGGTAATGGTAACAGCGATTTGTTTAGAGGATACTGGGGAGATGTTGGCCCAGCCACTTCAGCTTTGTTTAATAGCCCAGGGACAGTGATTACTGATGCTTCGGGAAACGTTTATATAAGTGACGGAACTAATCATCGAGTGCGTAAAATAGATGCTACTACGGGCAATATTTCTACGATTGCAGGTACTGGAGTAAAAGGTTTTTCGGGTGATGGGGGACCTGCCACTGCTGCTCAAATAAACTTTCCAAGTGGGTTGGTATTTGATACCAACGGCAATCTATACATTGTAGATCTCAACAACCATCGAGTTCGTAAGGTAGATGCTACTACGGGCAATATTTCTACGGTTGTAGGAACAGGCGTGGCTGGTTTTTCGGGTGATGGTGGTTTGGCTACGGCAGCGCAATTAAACTTTCCGCGAAGCATTGCAATAGATGGCACTGGCAACCTTTACATAGTAGATAGAAGCAATCATAGGATACGAAAAGTAGATGCAGGTACAGGCAATATTTCTACGGTTGCTGGAACAGGAGCTGCTGGCTTTTCAGGTGATGGAGGAGTAGCGACTTCAGCACAATTAAACTTTCCCTGGGGAGTAGCATTAGACGCTTCTGGGAATATTTATATAGCCGATTGGCTCAATGAACGGGTACGGAAAGTAGATGTGGGCACGGGTAATATTTCTACGGTTGTGGGCAATGGCGTTTCAAATAATACAGGAGATGGAGGGCTAGCTACGGCTGCCTCAGTAAACCGTCCAAGGTCTTTGGCTTTTGATGCTAGTGGCAATATGTACATTTCCACCAATAGAACCTTACGAAAAGTAGCAAATACTACGAGTAATATTTCTACCATCAGTGGCAGTGATGTAGGTTCTTTTAATGGTTTACGAGGAAGTGCCATTAACATAGGGCATCGAGGTACAGGAAACGTTTGGGTAGATAATTCAGGGTATGTATATACTACCGACCATCAGGAAAACCTGATTTGGAGGTTGAGACCTGCTACTTCTATAAACCTAAAGCAAGCTACTGCAACTATAGCCAACAATGCAGCACAAGGTTTTGGCAATACAGTGATAAACACTCCCAAAAACTTAACCTTTACCATTGAAAATACAGGGACAAATAAGATGTTTTTGGAAAGCATTACTGCCTCAGGAGATTTTAGCATCATGGGTACACCTGCTAAAGAAGTAAATGCAGGAGCAAATACAACCATCACAGTAGCAATGAATGCGAGTAGTATTGGGGCCAAAAATGGAAAACTTGTTATCCAGAGTAATGACAACAACAACGATACTTATACCATTTCGCTTAGTGGTACAGTAAATAAAGCTGATCAAACCATTACTTTTGGTTCACTCACTTCCAAAACCTTTGGCGATGCTGTGTTTAATTTAACTGCTACGGCTTCTTCTGGTCTAGGAGTGACCTATGCGAGTTCTAATACTTCGGTAGCCACAATTTCAGGCAATACAGTTACGATTGTGGGTGCTGGAACCACTACCATTACTGCGAGTCAGGCAGGGGATGCCAATTACAATGCCGCCACTGATGTTCCTCAAACCCTTACTGTAAATAAAGCTATTCAAACGATTACTTTTGGAGCTTTAGGTACAAAGACCTTTGGCGATGCTGCTTTTACTTTATCAGCTATGGGTGGCGCTTCAGGCAATGCGATCACTTACACTTCTTCGGATGCCTCAGTAGCCACAATTTCAGGCAATACAGTTACGATTGTGGGTGCTGGAACCACTACCATTACTGCGAGTCAGGCAGGCGATGCCAATTACAATGCAGCAACCAATGTATCTCAAACCCTTACCATAAACAAGGCAAATCAAACCATTACCTTTGATTTGGGGGCCAATACTACCAAAATAGTAGGTGATGCTGCTTTTGATTTAACTGCCACGGGAGGCGCTTCGGGTAGTACTGTTACATACACAAGTAGCAATACTGCGGTAGCGACCATTTCAGGGAGTACAGTGACCATTGTAGGGCCAGGCACTGCCACTATTACTGCCAGTCAAGCAGGCAATAATAACTATAATGCCGCCACTGACGTGACTCAAACCTTGACCGTGACCCAGCCCACTGGTATCGCCGAAAACCTGGCCAATGCCCAACTAACCTTATTTCCCAACCCAACCGTCAATATAGTACACTTCCGTATCAAAGGGCAAGTAAGCAGTAGCGAAGTAAATATCACAGTGCTGGATCGTCAAGGAGTGATAGTACTACAAAGTACTCGTCGCTTGGTAAATGGAGAAATGACTTTGCCCATCAATCACTTGGCTTCAGGTTATTATTTGTTCAAAATTAAGATTGGAGAAGAGACTATTTTACGCAGAATAATCAAAAAATAGTAACCTCTTGTCTGGTCTTAGTGAAGTGCAATGTCATTAAGTTAAGCTTTCGGGATAATTATTGTCGAGTCGGAGAAGTTCTCTCCTTAGAAAAGGATAGCTAGAGTGGTGTGCTACGTGAGTAACAGACAACCTATATTTTCCTTAACGTAATGACATTGTAGTGAAGCGAAACCATACAATGTCGAGCTTTTGAACAAGCAATGTTATACGTAAAATGACACCAAATTAGAAATCATTATTCTGTTATTACAATACCCTTTTGGAGCATTTCTGAAAGGGTATTTTTGATTAAATGCTGATGTGAAAAACCAATGAATCAATTCATTATTCATCAATTAATAATTATTGAGGCAACCCTTTGCCAATAATCTGCGTGCTGCCAAAGAATTTTTAAAAATCATTCAGCAAGTAGCAGCTTTAGGACTGCTCAATAAGACTTTAAACGTTTTTTACAAGACAGAATAATGCAGCAAATACAAACAATGATGAAAGTACTCATAGTACTATTACTTACCAGTTTAACCGTTCAGGCCCAATATTTTATAAGCAATACTACAGGAGGGAACCCCGAAGGAGCAGATGCGAAAGGTGTACCTTTGGGAAGTTTATCAGACATTGCAAGAGATACTCAAGGCAATACTTACCTTGCCGAAAGCCACCGAATTCGTAAAATAGATGCCGCAGGTAAAATCACTACTCTGGCAGGTACTGGAGAATCGGGGGTTTCAGGTGATGGAGGCCCTGCTATTTCAGCCAAACTGGGAAACATCAAAGGAATGGCACTGGATGCACAGGGCAATATTTATTTGACGATTAATGAGTATTATATTAGAAAAATTACTGCTGCTAATGGAGTCATTACCACTATTGCAGGTACTGGGGTATCAGGTTTTTCGGGCGATGGAGGCCCCGCTACTGCTGCTCAGGTAAATAGAATGGAAGGTATCATAGTTGATGCTAGTGGTAATATTTACTTTGCTGACAATCGTCGGGTTCGCAAGATTGATGGTGTTACTGGAATCATTACAACTATTGCTGGAACCGGAAATAATGGCTTCTCGGGTGATGGAGGCCTGGCTACTGCTGCTCAATTGAGCCAGATTTATGGCATTACCTTAGACACCCAGCATAATATTTATATAGCCGACCGAAGCAACAGACGGATACGTAAAATAGATGCGAATACTGGAATCATTACTACCATTGCTGGAAATGGAAATAGTAGTTTTGCAGGTGATGGAGGGCTAGCTACTGCGGCCCAAATTAGTAGTCCTGATGGGGTGGTAGTGGATGCTGCTGGTAATGTATACATTGCTGATAATGGAAATGCTCGTATTCGTAAAGTAGATGCTACCACTGGTATAATGTCTACTATTATGGGGAATGGTGGAAGTGGTTTTACTGGAGAAGGAGGGGCGGCTACTGCTGCTGGAGCTGAACCTTACCGAATGGCTTTAGATCCTCAAGGAGATATATATTTTACAGATGATCATTATACGTATGTAGGTAAAGTAGAGGCAAGTACTGGTTTTTTGATTCGCGTGGCGGGTAATGGTAGTAGTGGATACACATCGGGTTATTGGGGAGATGGTGGATTGGCCACCTCTGCTGGTTTGGCTAGCCCACGTGGAATCACAAGAGATGCTGTGGGCAATCTATACATTGCAGATATGAGCAACCATCGTGTGCGTAAAATAGATGCGAACACTGGAATCATTACGACTATTGCGGGTACAGGTACATCTGGTTTTTCAGGTGATGGAGGCTCTGCTACATCTGCTCAATTAAAAAATCCTGCTGGGCTAGTTTTAGACGCAACAGGTAACTTATTCATTACAGATGCAGGTAATAGCCGCATACGTAAAATAGATGCAAATACTGGAATCATTACTACCATTGCTGGTGACGGTACTTTTGGTTTTGCTGGTGATGGAGGGCTCGCAACTGCCGCCAAATTTAATGGGCTGAATGGCATTGCGTTAGATGCGTCTGATAACTTGTATCTTACAGATGCATTTAATTACCGTATTCGTAAGATAAACCTAACGACTGGCGTGATTACTACTGTGGCTGGAGATGGAGTCAGACGCTTTGGAGGCGATGGAGGCCCTGCCACCGCGGCATCATTTAATGTGCCAGAAGGGTTAGTAATAGATAATAGTGGCAATCTGTACATTGCTGATCAATACAACAACCGAGTACGTAAAATAGATGCCACTACAGGGAATATTTCCACAATCAGCAGCAGTGTAGGGAGACCACAGGCCATTACTATAGGTGCTGATGGGCATTTATACGTAGGGTCAAATACGGCCCGTGTTTATAGAGTTACTACCAGTGGGGCCACTACAAGCATTGCTGGCACAGGTACTACTACTTTTAATGGCAATAGAGGCAATGCCAGCACTATAAATATTGGGAATAGTATATATGGTTTAACTACCACAGCCAACGGTACTATTTATCTGGCCGATGGCAATCATAACAGAGTGCGTCAACTCGTTTCTTCTACTACCATCAATATAAAGCACATCAATACTGTAGCCAGCGGGACTACTTTTCACGTGGGGTATTCTACCTTTGGTGGCACTGCTATCACCAAGGATTTTACCATTGAAAACACAGGTGCTCATCCCATGTATGTAGAAAATATTACGGCAGGTTCATACCAAATACAAGGAAACCCTGCTAAAGAAATAGCCGCAGGAGGTAGTACTACCTTTACTGTAGCCATGGATGTGACCAGTGCAGGAAACAAAAATGAGACGCTAACGATTCTCACCAACGCGAGTACAAACAGTACTTACACAATTGCGCTTACTGGAATGACCGTGAAGGCTAATCAAACCATTACTTTTGACGCTTTGTCAGCTAAAACTTTTGGTGATGCGAATTTTAACTTAACTGCTACTTCTGATAATACTGGTACGGGTATTACTTATACCAGTTCTAACCCAGCAGTGGCTACCATTTCAGGGAATATGGTAACCATTGTAAGTGCAGGTACAACCACCATTACGGCCAGTCAGGTAGGAGATGTGAATCACAATGCAGCAACTGATATTTCTCAAAACCTCACGATAAACAAAGCACCCCAAACCATTACTTTTAGTACCCTACCTGCCAAAACCTATGGTGATGCTGATTTCACTTTATCTGCCACAGGAGGTGCTTCGGGCAACGCAGTTACCTATGTGTCATCCAATGCCAACGTGGCGAAAGTTTCGGGCAATACAGTAACCATTGTGGGAGTAGGAACGGCAAACATCACTGCAAGACAAACTGGAAATGCCAACTATAATGCAGCTACCGATGTTTCTCAAACCCTTGCTGTACGCAAAGCCAATCAAACCATTACTTTTGGGATGTTACCTACTAAAACCTATGGGGATCAAGCTTTTGCCATATCGGCTACGGGAGGTGCTTCGGGCAATGTGGTTACTTTTAAGAGTTCAGATCCTGGCGTAGCCACTGTTTCAGGTAATCTTATAACCATTGTGGGTGCTGGAACCACTACCATTACTGCTAGTCAGGCAGGAGATGCAAATCATCATACGGCCAACGATGTACTTCAGGCTTTGACAATAAACAAAATTGGGCAAACGATCACTTTTGACTTAGGCGTAAATGCTACCAAGGTTGTAGGTGATGCTGCCTTTGATCTAACTGCCACGGGAGGCGCTTCGGGCAATGCCATTACCTATACAAGTAGCAATACTGCAGTAGCTACCATTTCAGGGACTACTGTTACCATTTTGGGGCCAGGTACCACTACTATTACAGCCAGCCAGACTGGGAATACGAACTATCAAGCTGCTCAGGATGTAAACCAAACCTTGACAGTAAACCAAACGACGGCGCTGGCTGAGAACCTGGACAATGCTCAACTTACCTTATTTCCTAACCCCACACCCGATGTGGTACATTTTCGCGTAGAAGGCCAATTAAGCAGTAATAAAGTAAACGTGACAGTGCTAAATCGTCAGGGAGCAGTAGTGCTACAAAGTGCCCAACGTTTGGTAAATGGTGAAATGACCTTGCCAATTAGTCATTTAGCTTCGGGGCATTATTTATTCAAGATAAATATTGGTGAAGAGACGATCTTACGCAGAATAATCAAAAAATAGTAGCCTCTTATCTGGTCTTAGTGAAGCACAATGTCATTAAGTTAAGCTTTCGGGATAATTATTGTCGAGTCGAAGAAGTTCTCTCCTTAGAAAAGGAGAGCTAGAGTGGTGTGTTATGCGAGTAACAGACAACCTATATTTTCCTTAACGTAATGAAATTGTAGTGAAGCGAAACCATACAATGTCGAGCTTTTGAACAAGCAATGTTATACGTAAAATGACACCAAATTAAAAATCATTATTCTGTTTTTACAATACCCTTTTGGAGCATTTCTGAAAGGGTATTTTTGATTAAATGCTTATGTGAAAAACTAAGGAATCAATTCATCATTCATCAATTTATAATTCTTCAGGCAACCCTTTTTGCAAAACCTGCGTGTTGCCTACGATGCTATAAACGAATTAATTTATTAGTGTTAATTATTCTGTCAATTGTTGTACTACCCTTTTAGGACAAACGGTTCTAAAAGGGTTTTTTATTGTTTGTACTTTGAGGCATTTGTCCCTTCCTGCTTAAAATACTATCTTGCCTTTTGATCAACCTTAAAAAACAGAATAAAACCAACTAATTGATTATGAAAATTGTAGAATACCCTTTGGTATGTTGGCAGTTGACTGATGGTGCCGTTTTTGGACAGCTACTAGGTTACAGCCAGCAAGTAGTAGCCGATGACGTCAAAAGCTTGCGATCTTCGTTTTCCGAGTACATCGAAAAGCAAATGAAAGACAGTTGGTTTTATGAGCCTGAGATCAAAAACGTTCGCCTCAAAAACATCTCGCTGGAAGTGCGCCCACACTATCAGGAAAGCGAGCGAATTTATCCAGTAAAAGAGACCCTTGAAGTAAAGATAGATGCCGTATATGGCAGCAACGAATCTGGGTATTATGAGTGCTTTTTGCCTTTGCTACACAAGAGCTTTTATTTTTATAATGAAAAAGACCTGGATCGACTGGTAGAGCATTTTTCCCGCGATACCTTCCACGCCCTTACACCCGACGATATTTACAACCTATTGATCCCCTCTACGCCCTGGTTAGAGGAAGTAAAAGTAAAAATACCTAAACGCAAAAAAGACAAAGAGCCACAGTGGAGCTACAGCCAGTTTAAGCTACTCAATGCCATTTCGGAGCGCTTGCCCCATTCTCGTAAAGAAAACCGCAAAGGTACCCCAGATGTAGCCTGGGAGCGAGGCGAATTGATTGATCATTTGATCAATATTATGATCAATGAAAAATCTAATGTGTTATTGGTAGGTAAAAGTGGTGTTGGCAAGAGCGCCGTGATTCATGATGCCATCCGCAAAATCACCAATCAGCAAAAATCTAAAGACTTTTTTGAACGCAATTCATTTTGGCGAACTACGCCCAGTCGCATTACGGCTAAAGCCAAATATTTGGGAGAGTGGCAACTCATCTGCGAAGATATGATTTACCAACTTGAGATGAGTCGGGGGATTTTATGGCTTGAAAACTTTGTAATGCTGGCCCTCACCGGAGGAGAAGGTCCCGAAGATTCGGTAGCTGCTTTTTTAACCTCTTTTATTCAGCGAGGCAAGCTGCGTATGGTGAGCGAAGTAACTCCTGAAGAGCTAGAGGTGATGCGCCGTTTGATCCCTGGGTTTGTGGAGAACTTTCGCATCTTGAAAATAGACGAAATGGATACCCAAACTACCTTGAAACTGTTTGAATATTTCAACCAATACATTAGCAAGCGCAGCCCAGTATCGTTTACCGCCAAAGCTCAAGAAATGGCGTATGTGTTGCTCGATCGTTTTATCAAATATGAGAGTTTTCCTGGCAAAGCCGTGCGTTTTCTGATGTCCTGCGCCAACCGAGCCATTCAAGACAAAACCCCCGAGATAGATTTGCCCGAGGTGATTGCCAACTTTACCCAGCAAAGCGGAATTCCTGATTTTTTGCTGCGCGACGATTTGTTTCTGAACGAAACCGAGCTCAAGGATTTCTTTAAAGTGAAAATCAAAGGGCAAGACCATGTCATCAATAAAGTATCAGACATTATCAAGGTATTCAAGGCTGGACTCAACGACCCAAACAAACCCGTAGCCACGATGATTTTTGCTGGCCCAACTGGGGTGGGTAAAACGGCTACTGTAAAAGCTATTTCGTCATACTTTTTTGGAAAAGGCCAAGCCTATGAGCCGCTTATTCGCTTGGATATGAGTGAGTTCCAGCATCCTTCGCAAATTTATCGTTTAATTGGTTCACAAGGAAAACTTATTCAACATGTACGACAAAAGCCTTTCTCGGTATTGCTATTAGACGAGATCGAAAAAGCCAATCCACTTATTTTCGATGCTTTACTTACGGTATTAGACGAGGGTATTTTGCTGGACGCAGCAGGACGCCTAACCGATTTCCGCAATACCATTATTATTATGACCTCCAACCTGGGAGCCACCAATCGCAGTTCGTTGGGTTTTAGAAGCTATCAGGAGCAAGACTATGAGTCGAATATTCGTTCGTTTTTCCGTCCCGAGTTTTACAATAGGGTAGATGCCATCTTGGCTTTCAATCCTTTGGAAAAAGATACCATTTTGGCCATTACCCGCAAAGAGCTGGAAGATATCCAACAGCGTGATGGTATCAAACAACGTAGTGTGCAATTACAGTTTACCAAAGACTTGATTGAGTTTATTGGTGAAGAAGGTTTTGATCCAAAATATGGGGCAAGACCTCTACAACGTGAAGTAGAGCGTTTGATTGTGGCGCCTCTGGGCTTACTCTTCATTGAGAATCCCACCTTTGCCAATCGTACCATCACGGTAGATTATGATGGAAAAGAAGTGAGCTTTAGGTATTGATGTGTAGCTGAATTGTGTGTTATGTGAAAGCCAAAAGCTGGTGGTTTTTTGACTAAAAGACCACCAAGGGGCAAGTTATTCGTATAAGCTACACAAACTTATGACAAAAATACAGTGAGCAAATTATCAGAAACCGAGCGTAAATTCCTTCAATTATTGCATTCTGATCAGGAAGAAAATATCAATTTGGCTTTGGAAATAGGTAAAGGTATTCCTGAGTTAGACATACGTTTATATGCCTACCATAAACTCTACGAATATTGCTTTGGCGAATCTGTACCAGAACTAGAAGCAAAACATGTGATTGCGTTAGAACTAGACCCAGAAGGACATACTTTTCGTTTTCCTGATCCAGGTTTTTTAAGAAAAGTACGGTTAAAATTATATGGGGTAATGTACGAAGAACCAGATGCACATAATCAAGATTTACCTATTCATATAACGTTTTTAAGGGGACTTAAAATACTAGATCTTGAAGACCAATTACTTAATAACTTGCCTAAAGAATTAGAGAGACTTACTGAACTTGAAGAACTTTATTTGGAAAAAAACTTTCTCAAAGATTTACCCTTAGAATTCGCTAATTTGCAGAAGCTTCACACTATAGACCTTTCTAGCAATAAACTGGAGTCTATGCCTGAGGTAATTACAAAAATGAAACCCCTTGAGAGATTGAATTTAAGTAGAAATACAATTAAAATGTTGTCTGCGGAAATAGCAAAACTTAAAAAGCTTTCTCATTTAATCTTATCTCATACTCATCTGACTCAGTTACCACAAGGAATAAATCAGTTAGAAGCCCTCACTTATATGGATTTATCGTATGCTTCGTTTACATCTTTTCCTGAAGGGGTTACTGAGTTGAGAAACCTGAAGACATTACGTTTACAAGGAAATAAAATTTTAAAGATTCCTAAAAAGATCAAACAGCTAAAGAGTCTAGAGAAACTCTATATATCCCAATATTCTTTCTGGGGGAGGGAAAAACTAATGATTAAGTGGTATCTGCCTAAATGTAAAGTTGTGACAAAACAGTGTAATCCTTTACGAATTAGGGTGGAAAGGTTTCCTTATCAACTGAAGCGTTTTTTCGGAGATTTAATGTTTTCATTGAGAGTAAAGATGACCAAATTATTTTATAAAACTAAAATTCCATTTTTGTGTAGAATTGCGGATATATTAGATCCTTATGCAACATTAGATTTAAAAGAACTTTAAACTTTTATAAGTGATGAAAACCAGAAAAGCTCCTCCAATTTTTTATGTGATGTGACAGGTCTAGGGGTGGAGCGTTGGATATACTATGAAGCTAAAGTTTGGAAATACCTTTGACACCGAAAGCTTTAAGCTAGACATTGGTAAAATGTACAACGATGATTTCGCCTTTTGAATTTTGCGTCTTATGGAAGCTAAAAATTGTCAGATTTTTGAGTAAAAGACCACCAAGGGGTAAATTATTCGTATAAGTTACACAAACTTATGACAAAAATACAGTGAGCAAATTATCAGAAATCGAGCGTAAATTTCTTCAATTATTGCATTCTGATCAGGAAGAAAATGTCAATTTAGCTTTGGAAATGGGTAAAGGCATTCCTGAATTATGTTTAAAAGAACGCCTAGAGGCATATCAGAATCTTTATAGATATTTTTTTGGGGACACATTGCTAAAACTAGAAGCAAAGCACATCATTAAGTTAAAACTAGACCCAGAGGAACAGGTTTTTAGCTTTCCCTACCCTTCACTTATGTACAAAGTTTGGAAAGATCGGGGTATTCCTGCTAATATTCTTGGTCATGAGTTTGTTTCGGACATAAAAGTGTTTAGAGGTTTGACGCTACTAGAGCTAGAAAATAGGTGTTTAGGTAGTTTGCCCAAAGAAATAGGAGAACTTACCAAACTACAGGAGATCAAATTAAAGGATAATCGCCTTGCAGCTTTACCGTTAGAGTTTACCAAATTAACGCAACTTCATTCTTTAGATTTATCTAAAAACTCTCTAGACACCATACCCCAAGCTATCTATAAGCTGGCACAACTCCAAAAGCTAAAGTTGGGAGAAAACAGCATAAAGGCTGTTCCCAAAGAAATAAAGCAACTCAAAAGTCTTACTTTGTTAGACTTATCTAAAACATCTTTAGAAAGTTTGCCAGTAGAAATAGGCCAATTGAAAAATTTAGAATATTTAGATTTATCCAACACCTGTTTAACAGCTTTTCCACTAGTAGTTGTTCAATTGGAAAATTTAAAAACCTTAAACTTGAATGGAAATAAAATTTCAAGGTTTCCCTGGAAAATCAGACGATTAAAAAACTTAAAAGAGCTTTATATTTCCAGCTATTTTTGGGGAATATTTAAAAAACTACTGCTCAAATACTATCTACCTAAATGTAAAATACATATTAAACAGCGCGATTTATCCGATTTTATAAGTGTCAATTATTTGGCAAAGAAGTTATATAAGACCAACTCTCCTTTTTTGCATAGATGTGCAGACGTATTGTTGTCGTATCAGGTAGATTATAACCATTAAATTTATACTTTATATAAGTGATGAAAACCAGAAAAACCCCTCAAGAAAAAAAGCGATTGAGTTATCTCAAAGATTGTCGGAATGCATACGGTGAAAGCGACAAAGGTTCGCGTACCAGCATTCGCTTCCGTAAGCGATATGTCAATAAAGCCTATCGTAAAACTATCAGGCAAAACTTGCTTGCCAAAGGCGAATTGCATGATGAACAGGTGGTAGATGACATACAAAATAAAGTACTTGCAGTCAAAAGAAAGTTTTGGCAAAAAGCAGAAGACATGCCGCTAGGCGAATATATTCAGCAAAGAAGAAGCTATCGTAGGCAGCAAGGTAAAATAGCATCATCAGTACACTAATACCATACAATTAATCATTCATCATTAAACATCAATCATCAGACACATGTCCAATCTTCTAGAAGCCTTTGATGTATACGGCGATTTTGAACGAGATTTATACTATGTCCATTGTTACAATATTCTACCTTCTGAATTGGAGCTTGAGGTACCCATGGAAGATAATAAAGCCAATATGGAAGCTGCCTTGGCTTTGATAGATTTTGAGGCTTTTGATCTTCAGCTCATTTACAAAGATTGGAATACAAAGGATACCAGAGATGCTGATTTGGCTTCCGATTTTTGTCACCGATATTTGTTCAAAAGCAATACCCATAAGCTCGTAATGTGGGTGAGATTGGGAGGCAACGAATTGACCATCAATTTTTTGTATGATGTAACAGATGTAGAGACAGAACGTTGGATATTGGCTACCAATCATGCCATTAGGTCAAAATTTGGCAAGAAAAGCGGCCCGGTATTCAAAGTACTTACCCGCTCCGACAATATCTTTGATACCGAAGAAGTAAAAACCGAAAGTTTTAAGCTAGACATTGGCAAAATGTACAACGATGATTTTGCTGCTGTAAACGAAAGCATTGTACAAGCTTTGGGTACCGATCGGGCAGGGTTGATCTTGTTGCATGGCACGCCAGGTACAGGCAAAACATCTTATATCAAAAGCCTGATTACGCAGTTTTCTGAAAAGAACTTTATCTTCATCCAAAACGAATTTATCAACGAATTACTCTTGCCTGATTTTATTTCTTTTCTGCTTCGGCACAAAAACGCCATTCTCATCATCGAGGATGCCGAAAAAGTAATTACCTCCCGAGATTATGTCAATGCCAATTCAGTCGTGTCTACCATTCTACAGTTAACCGATGGACTTTTTAGCGATTACCTCAATATCAAGATTATTTGCACCTTCAATACCAGCATCGACAAGATAGACAAAGCCTTGCTGCGCAAAGGAAGAATGATTGCTTATTATGAGTTTAAACCCTTAGTAGCGCAAAAGACAGAAACATTGTTAAATCAGTTGGGAGTGGATAACAAGGCAAGTGAAATGACGCTGGCCGAAATATTCAATCACGAAGAAACTGGTTATGAAAGCGTGAACGAACGAAAAAAGGTAGGTTTTGGAAAATAGACTCTCAAATACCTGGATAGAAATGACTTGAGCACCTCTGAGGTATCTATGGTATTTTAAGCCGATACCTCAGGAGGTTAAAGCCTCGATTTACCCACCAAATAAGATTAAGACAACCAGCGCGTTTTTATTGGATAACTATACTGATTCATTACACAAATTAGCGGCTTCATACCACCCATCTGCAGCAGAGGTTGCTTTACCTACCCGTAGCTCGTAAACTGTACTATCTTTTTGTTTTTCCAACAAAGAATATGAAAGAACACCAATACTCAGGTAAGGTGGGGTAGCATAGTTTGTGTGAAATACTGATGAATCTAAAACTAAAAAAAATACAATCAACATAGACTAATAATGTGATCTTTAAATGATCATATTCAGGCATTTGACTGTAATAAAGTCATAAGGTTTTGAACCTAAATATCAGTCTTTTTCTTGATTTATTTTTATGTCCCTCCGCATTACATTGCAACAGTGTTGATAAAAAAACTTCAATCAAAAATAAACGATTCCAGACCAGCAAAGAGAATAATAAATACTTAACTAAAAACCACAAAGATAAGCTATGAAGCTATTATTAAGATCACATTTTACAACATGTGTTTTATTGGTTATCCTTTGCCTAAATTTTCAGAAAACGTTTGGTCAGGGGCCAGTAGTTACAAACATGCAGATTGGAAAAGGGGCTTTTAACTATATCACTAATTTTGACCCGACAGTTTCCACCGCAGCCGAAGTCCCTCTGAACGATTTTCAGTTGATTATCAGTTTCAATAGCCCGGTAAAGTCCTTTAATGGTACTCCCACCGATACCCGAGAAGAAGCGGGCGCATTGTATCGCCTTAAGGCAGGCGATCCTGGGGTTGACCCAGACCTGTTTAGAGGTAATCCGCTTGACCCCCCAATTACGTTAAGCATCAACGATGATGATGTGACCTCCTCAGATGGTGATCAAACGATTACCGTGAATGTTAGGCTTTTTAATGACCTAATACCCGGGCAAACCTACACCTTAGAGTTAGAACCTCTCTCAGCACTTAGAGTAGGCGACGATGTTCAGGCAGAGCCATTCAGGGTGATATTTACCACGGCATCGGCACCATCTGTTACAGTGGGCACTGCTACTAATATATGCAATAATCAGGAGGTAGAGCTTTCACCTATTGTTATATCAGAAGCTTCTAAACACACATTTGCCCGTAATGTGTCCAATGTATTGACCCTTACATTGGATAATTTGACCGATTTTGAGTTTGTGCCAGGTTCTGGTACAGTAACAGTATTGGGAGATGTGGGTACAAATGCCACCATAGGAACCATCACTGCTACTGAGTTTCCCATTAACTACAGCATTGCTGACAATGACGAAAGATTCAATTCTTTTTACATTACGGGGTTAAGAGTTAGGGCAAAATCCAATGTGAATATCACGGCAAATATTATCGCCAGAGACGACGAAGGGCGCTTCAACATCAATGGATTGTTTAGCGAAGGAGTTACTGGAATCAATAATCCCCTAATACTGGGAACCGTAAGTAGCAGAGCATCTACACCACCAGCTGGCATTACATTCAATACGGCTGTGGCAGGTGATTTTAAACCAGGAGAAACCAAAGACATACCCAATAACTCTAGTGCACAAACCATTGCTATTGTAGCTCCAGGAGGGGGCACCGCTACATTTTCAGGGGTAGGTATTTTTGGGAACGCATTTATTCCTGCGGGGCTATCATTGGGAAATAAAGTGATTAGCTACACCTTTACCAATAGTGATGGTTGTGAGACAAATGGTACCTTTACTTTTAATGTAACCAATGCCTTTGCCGTAATTACGGGGGTAAACTCCAGATACTGTACCAATGAAAATACAAATCAGGAATTTCAGGTAAATCGAAATGCCGGAGGAGGAACCATTGCCTCGGCAGGCGTAATTTTAGAGAGACTTCCTAGCACTACTATACCACAAACTCAGCCTTTTTTGGCCTCAGGCTTTGGGCTGGTGAGCATCGAACCATCAGAACATATTTTTGCGATACGCCCCGACCGCTTAGGAGTGGGTTCTTATCGCATTACGGCTACTAATAACCTGGGGATCAAGTATTTTGCTTTTTTTACGGTGAGTTTAGCGCCCAATCCCACCATTAATGCGCTAAGTGGTACTTTTCAGGTATGTGCAGGTAAATCTTCCACCTACTCTGTTTCGCCTGCTTTTGGGCGAACTTATCTTTGGTCGGTTTCAGGAGGTGGTGCAATTGCAGGTAATAACGACGGTAATACTGTAACCGTTAACTGGACTCCATCCACCATTACCGATAGTTATACCCTAAGTGTGACCGAAACAAATGTGATTACAGGTTGTAACACAACTACTCAGCGAACCATTACCGTAAATGCCCAGCCTAGTCCTACTGTAGTAAGCCCCAGTGGGGGATTGATAGAAACCTGTGCCAACACTACCCACACTTATGAGGTACAAGGGGGCATTACTCCATTGCATAATTATACTTGGGATGTGGTTGGAGGAGACATTACTTTTCAGGCAGTAGACAATGCTCAAATTATGGTAAAGTGGGGAGCAGGTACCAATGGAAGCGTAAGGCTAATAGAAACCAACACCAATACTTGTGAAGCAAGCAATATCACTAATATCACCATTAATCCTTTACCAGTGCCAAGTTTTGCCGTAGGGGCCGACGAAGCCTGTGTGCTATCCACCAATCAGGCTTATACGATTAATGCGGTAGAAGCTGGAAACAATGTGAGGTGGGAGGTAGAAGGTGGGAATATACAAGGAGGAAACCTGATGGGAGACAAAAGTGTGCTGAATGGGGTAGAGCTAAATGCGGTGGCGATTGATTGGGGAGCTACTGCCCAAGGTACCATTACAGTAACTGTCATGGGTGCCAATGGCTGTGAAGGTGTAGCTACAAGAAAAGTGACACTTAATCCACTGCCTAGTCTGGCCTTTTCGGGATTGAATGCGCAATATTGTGAAGATGAAACCTCTGCCACTCTTATCCCTACGGTCAATGGTATTTCACCTTTATTACCTGCCAATGGACGCTTTATTATAAGAGACGAAACCAATATGATAGACGTGCGCATTTTGAGTGCAGGGAATAATGTTTTCAATCCGCAGGAAATCTCTAATTTATTTGGTGAAGGTGATTATAACATGGTTTTTCAATACACAGATAGTCGAGGTTGTTTTGCCGAATCGCTTCCTGCGTCTTTTCGTCTGAGTCCCGCCCCAAAAGGGGTACAATTGAATATTACCCGTAGTTTTGGGAGCAATCAAGTAAGCTTTCAGGCAATGGCAGAAGGTGTGAATGATGATTGGAGCTGGCATTGGAATTTTTCAAATAGGACCAGTAATGAGCAAAATACAACCTTGGTTTTGGATAATAACAGCACCCAAAATATTGCGTATAGTCTTGATATTCAAAATGAGTTGGGTTGTGCATTCTCCTTTTCCCGATCATTTAGTATAGATTTCGATTTTGTCGGAAGGTGTGTTGGAAACCCCACCCAGTTTACAGACAAAACTAACCTGGGGCTTGCCTCTATTGATAGCTGGCATTGGGACTTTGGTGATGGTAATGTTTCAGATTTACAAAACCCTTCTCATATTTATAATAACCCAGGAACCTATCTGGTTACATTAACAGTAAAAGATGATTTCATATCCTATTCATATGTTCAAAGAATTGATATTTTCCCAGTATTTAAAGTAGAACCACAAGTTCCTTTCAACGAAAGCTTTACAGGGGGGAGTAATGGTTGGATAAGTCACGGGGTAGTAGATTCTATCGGGTTTAGTATAGATCGTACCAGTTGGCAGTTAAAAGTACCCGCAGGTTTTGGACATATCACGACTACTCTGGGTAATGCGTGGGTGACCGATAATACCAATAATCCTTTTCGAACAAGTGCCGAAGCTAACTATAACAGCAATGAACAATCATATGTAGAGAGCCCTTGCTTTGATATTAATGCGCTCAATCGCCCAATGATCTCTTTTAAATACTGGTCTGATACTGACCTGGGAGGAGATGGAGTAGTGTTGCTATACACTATCGATGATGGAATTACCTGGTTTAGGTTGGGTACCGAAAATCAAGGAATTGCCTGGTACAACACTAAACCAATTTTGGGAAAACCTGGAGAAGGGTTTACGGCTAACAATATTGATAATCAGGGGTGGTCAGGCAATAACCAAAAAGAAACCAATGCCTGGAAAACTGCTCGTTTTGGCTTAGATGAAGTAATCAATAGAATGCAGGAGGCAGGAGTTGCCAATAGAATTGTGCGCTTTAGAATTGCTTTTGGAAGTAATGGAGATAATACCCCCAATGAATTATTCGAAGGCTTTGCTTTTGACGACTTTGAGGTAAGCAATCGTAATCGTTTGGTGCTACTGGAATATTTTATTAATCAGGGAGTAACCAATGCTGCCGCGGAGGATTTAAAAGGACACAACTTTGCCAACACCAAGGCCGAAGCAATCAATATTCATTATCATACCGGATTTCCAGGGGTAGATGAGGTTAACACTCTAAACGATCAAGATCCCAGTGGACGTTCATTTCATTACGGTATTCGAGAAGTGCCCCGTGCTGTGATAGATGGACAGGCTAAGGATTCTTTGTTGGGTAATTGGGCCGAGGACATTTTTTCTAAACGTATATTAATCACTTCTCCTTTTAGTATTGAGATTGAACAACCCACCGCCAACAACGGTAACTTATCAATAGCGGCAACTATTACAGCATTACAAGCCATAAATCGCAGTGTAGTGATACACATAGCAGTCATAGATTCTACCGTAAATATAGGAGGGCAAACCTATTACAATGCTGTACGCAAAATGTTACCAGATGCAGCAGGTACATTTCGAGAGCAAGGTTGGATGCCAGGAGAGAGTCAATCGCTGAGCCTGAATTGGAATTATGGAAGCCTGGATCCCAGTAGGTTTCGTGTGGTAGTTTTTGTGGCCGATTATGCAAACAAAGAAATATATCAAGCAGCGATAAACAACCCCACATTTATTCGGAATAATGAATCGAATGGAGGGAATCAGGTAACAAGTCTTCAGGAAGAACGCTTAGAAGAGACCTTGAAAGTATTTCCCAACCCTGCATCATCCAGCGTGAATCTATATTGGGATGGCGGTTTTTTGGGAAAAACGATTCGTTGGAGTATTGTATCGATGGAGGGCAAAGTAGTAAAGCAAGGAGTGTGGGTAGGCCAACAAAAGACCTTGTCATTGAACATTCGTGAACTAGCCCAGGGAACCTACATTATCAAGCTTTATGATAAGAAAGGGAGCGTACAAAGGAAGTTTAAGAAACTATAATTAAATAAATTTGAGCGTTAAAAACTAAGGAGATATTCATCAATTAGCCCAAATTGAATCAATAAAGACAACAGAGAGTCGCTGTACTTTCTGTTGTTTTATTTTAAAATCAATACTCTTACAAAGCTTTCTGAGATCTCGTCAGACAAAGGTAAATCAAACATAATAAGTCATTTCAAAGGTGCAATGTTGGAAAACCATCATTTTTTCAGCTTTTCTTACAATTGTATGGTATTTATTGTTTGATACTTTGAAATAGGGTCTTTCCTTTCTAAACTGGAATAAGTTAATTACTACAAGCTTTATTATATGAATATCTTTTTAAATCAAGGCTCAATAGATACATTGAGAAAAGTACTGCTGACTAAAATTTTTACGAATAAGAACTACACAAATGTAGGTTTTATCAATATCAGGGCTACCCATCCGCCTCCCAAAATACCAAAGCTTCACTATTTATTACTCTAAATGTTTCTGCTTGGAATCATTGCAGTTTTCTGGGTAAATATGAGTTGAATGATTGCTTGTTCGTTACTATTATCAAGTAATAATTACGAATTTATCATGAACGATTGGTGCATAAAACGTTGATCGTAGGTTTTCTACAAGTAAAACTTACATTAGGTTCGTTTGTAACAATTGTTACAGGTATCACTCAATGAATTTTTCGTGATTTGTAATCAACGAACGCTGCACTCTATTCGAAGCAAAATACGTAAAAATCCTAAAAAATGTTGTTAATCAGGCGATTACACAATAAGAAGTCATCTCAACTTTTTGAATGTTGTTATAAATAGCTGCTTTTCTTCCATAACAAAGTGATTTTTTAAATCATAGCAAGACTACAGTGATAACTGAATCTACAGTTTACTGTTACAAGCGCTGCTTTAACTAAAAAATCTCAGAGTTCAGGGACAAAATGTGCTGTTTGTAACCCATCATTAAAAGGCGAGACGACTCATAAAATCATTTATAGTTACCACAAGCTTTTGTATGAGAATAATCACAACCAGGTATTTAATAATGGTATTATTAGGTACCTTCATTGCACCTTTTGCTATGGGGCAAAACGTTCCTTGTAGCCAAATTAGTTTTGAAAGTGGTGGATTTGGGGCCTGGCTGGGTAAAACTGGAAGCGTAAATAGCGCTGGAACAGTTAACTTGCCTAATACAGGTATTGTCAATGGACGCCACACAATAATGACTCCTGGGATTGATCCCAATGTAGGCATTGCTACAGTTCCCCCAGGAGCTACCCATTCAGTTCGTTTGGGGAATTCCCAATCAGGTCGACAAGCCGAATCGTTAGAACTTACTTTTAACGTGACGGCAGCACAGTCAACTTTTCAATATCAATATGCGGTGGTGCTGGAAGACCCAAGCCATCAAAGTCACCAACAACCAGGGCTAGAGTTTAAACTATTTGATGCCGCTGGAAACACGATTCCCTGTAGTGAAGTGCGCTTTGTATCGGGTGCAGGTATCCCTGGTTTCAAGACCAAAACAGTGGGTTTTCGTCTTATCCGTTACAAAGACTGGGAAACCGTAGCGATAGATTTGGTACCCTATATTGGACAACAAATCACGATTCGTTTTACAGTAAACGACTGTACCTTGGGGGCTCACTACGGATATAGTTATATTACCGCAGCTTGTGTACCCGAAACGATTAGCATTACGCCTTTTTGTGTGGGAGATGCCAGCGTAACCATATCAGCACCGCTGGGATATTCCAGCTATTTATGGTCTAATGGGGCTACTACTTCTAGTATTGTAGTCAATAGTCCTAATCCTGGTGATTTATATTCCGTGCAGCTTAAATCAGTGAGTGGTTGCGAAACCCAGGCTGCAGTAACAATTCCGCCTGCTTCGCCAGTACCCCCTGATCCGGTACCCGTGATAAAAGCTCCAGCTTGCGGGGGAGATCTTCAGCTAGAGGTGAATCCTGGTGCAAATTCTTATAGATGGTATGCCACTGCCACCGCTACTACACCTATTGATGGAGCTACCTCAAATGTATACAATCCGCCATTTACCACAACCAATGTTACTTATTATGTAACTGCGGTGAATACAGCAGGGTGTGAAAGTGGACGCGTAGCTGTCACAGGACAAGTATTACCCACTCCAAGTGCTCCAGCAATGATTGGTGCGACTATTTGTGTTAATCAAACGGCTACCCTTACCGTAAACGAAACCAATAGCAATACTTATAATTGGTACAAAGATGTCACTGGAGGAACTCCTTTTCAGTCGGCCACCACCAAAACTTTTACCACTATTGCCCTCACAGCTGATACGACTTTTTATGTATCTCAGGTAGCTGCCAATGGTTGCGAAAGCGATCGGCAAGCAGTCCAGGTAACAGTTACACCTGCGCCTACTTTGAGCATTAGCAATGACAAAGGGTGTTTGGGAGAAACCACCACTTTGATAGTCTCAGGAAATGTACCCAACGGAAAATATCAATGGTATGATGCTTCTAACACCCTTATAGTAGGAGCCACAGATAGTACTTATACTACTCCAGTGCTTGGGGCTAATACTACTTATTATGTCACGGCCGAAAATGCTACTGGTTGTATAAGTGCACCTTTTACTGTAGCTACCCAATTAGAAAACACCCCAGCTGCCCCCAATGTGCCCACTATACAAGTATGTAGTGGCGAAACAGCTACGCTTACGGTTAACGAAACCAATACTTTTACTTACAACTGGTACACGGTAGCTACTGGTGGTACAGCTATAAATTCGTCTGCCAATAAAACCTTCACTACCAGTGCTTTAACTGCAAATGTAACCTATTATGTTTCTCAACAAACATCGGCAGGTTGTGAAGGTGCACGAACTGCAGTTAATGTAACGGTGAACCCTTTACCTGCCATTCCCACAGTGGTGTCTAACAAAGGTTGCCTGGGAGAACGAGTAACACTACAAGCAGGTGGAAGCCCCACCGGACAGTATAGGTGGTATACCTCCAATAATGCAGCAGATGTGATTACTGGAGAAACCTCGGCGAGTTTTCTTACTCCAGCGCTTACTCAAAATACGACTTATTATGTTGCTACAGTAAGTGCCAGTGGGTGTGCTAGCACACTTACTCCAATTCAGGCAGATGCAAAACCTACACCTGCGGCACCAGCCTGGACAGCTACCGAGGTTTGCGAATCGGGAGAAATTGTCATTACCATTCAGGAAACCACTAACCATACCTATCGTTGGTATGCTGATTCTACCAGTACTACTGCGTTTTTGGAAACTACGGATAAGTCTTTTACAACGCCTACTCTCACAACCACTACTACCTACTATTTGGCGCAGTTGTCAGCGAATGGTTGTGAAGGCCCTCGTGCACTGGTTCAGGCAGTGGTAAACCCTTTGCCATCAGCTCCTCAGGTAACCGCCAACGAAGGTTGTGAAGGAAACTCGGTGAGCTTACAAGTATCAGGTGCTATTGATGGGCAATACCGCTGGTATCAGGACGAGCAAAAAACTTCTCCTATTACTGGGGAGGTCAATGGAACCTTACAAACCCCGACATTGACTAGTAATGCGGTGTACTATGTCAACATTGTGGATGCTAAAGGATGTGAATCAGCAGTAACGAAGGTAGAAGCAATAGTACATCCTTTGCCTGAACCATTTACCAAAAGAGATACTACTGTATGTCTGGAAACTTTGGGGAGCTTGGTATTGGATGGGGGAGTACATGCTCAATATCTGTGGAGTACTGGGGAAACCACCCGTGAGATTGCTATTACTGAGCCAGGTACTTATCGCTTACAAATGCAAAATGAATTTGGGTGTCAATTGACCGATAGCATCAAAGTAAAGGCTTTGTGTGCGCCAGTGGTGTATATTCCTGATGCTTTTTCACCCAATGGAGATGGCAACAGCGATTTGTTCAAAGTATTTGGGCGATATCTGGCCAAAATAGACATTATGGTCTACAATCGCTGGGGGACGCTGGTTTTTATGGCCAACGACCTAAACAAAGGCTGGGATGGTCAGGTAAATGGCGAATTGGCCAATGGAGGTGTTTTTAGATGCAAAGTGATTTATACTGGAGAAAATGGCGAAAAAGGCCAAAAACAGGCAATGATTCATTTGGTGCGATGACCAATATTTAACCACAAATGATTAGAAATTTATGAGATTTATAAAATACATCTGGCTAGTAGGTTTGTTGGCGCATTTTCAGGTAACACAAGCTCAAACTGACCCTCAATTTTCTCAATTTTATAATGTGCCATTATACCAAAATCCAGCCTCGGTAGGCACCGCAGGCACTCGTTTGAATGTAACGAGCCGAGCTCAATGGGCCGAAATTGCCAGTGGAATGAATAACACCATTGTGTCGTTAGACCATCGCTTTGGCAAAGGAGGCAGTAATGTGGGAGGATTTATCTTGCGTGATCAGCAAGGAAACAATGATTTGATTACTTATCATTTTGCCTTGCAGTATGGGTATGCCCTCAAGCTCAACAAAACCTGGCGCCTAAGGGCAGCCATGGAGGTGGGTATCATCAACAAACGTTTGGAGAATAACCTAAAATTTGTAGATCAATTTACCAATGCTGGTTTGGTAAATCCTGCAAGTAACGAAAGGCTTGTAAACGAAAGTATTCTTTATCCATCTATTGGTGCGGGCTTTTTATTGCATAATGATCGATTATGGCTGGGTGCTGCCGTGAGTCACCTTAATCGCCCTCAGCAAACCTTTTTTGAGAGCGCAGACCTCAATACCAAGGTGCCCATGCGTGCTACTATTTATGCTGGAATGCGTATTCCTATCCTCAATGATCCTCAAAGTGCTATTAGTCCTACGATTTTATATAAACAACAAGGTACTTTTCAGCAAATGGATGTGGGGGTATATGCCCAATTTCCGATTAGTTATGATTTTAATTACAAACATCGTTCGGCTAGTAACTTACGAGCCATTGCTGGATTAGTTTATCGGGGATGGGTATTCGAGAAGTTTGCCCATGATTTGCCCAACAATGATGCGGTAATTTTGATCCTGGGATTGGGAATTCGCAACCTGGGAATAAGCTATAGTTTCGATGCTGGGATTAACGGTGCAGATGTAAGGCTAAACAATGCCCATGAGATTAGTTTGGTGTACCATTGGCAAAAGAAGAGAAAACGAAAACAGACCTTTTTCCCTTGTCCAGGACACTAGTTATAAGGGGCTTGAGGCTTGCCTCAGGCCTCCTCTTTGAGCGATAATAAGTACTGAATTACCTCAAATTTTTTTGGCGAAGTTTTTACAATGTTTCGGAAAATGCGGTTGAAATGGGCCTGATCATAAAAATTGTTATTGAGCGCCAGTTCGGTAAACGAAACATCGGTTTCTTGAGGATAAGCAATATCATCCACAGCATTACGCAGCTTTACAATAATCATTAGCTGCTTGGGACTAATGCCTACGTGGGTTTTGAAAACCTTTTGCAAATAACGGGTAGAACATTCCAGTTCATCGCATAGGTCTTGAATAGCCAAATCGCCATCTTGTAAAATGCGCTGACAGCTTTTGTATAAAAGCTGTGTGGTAGCGTTTTTCTTCAAAGTATTTCTAAAGAGCTTTAATATCAATCGCTCAAGGCGCTCATTGTTACAAGGCAGTTGTTGAGTAATTTGCTCATGGAGGATAGGGTCGATATCTTTTATTGGTACAATGGCATCATTGAATAGATTCATGTTCAACGATGAAAAGAATACAGGAGTCCAGGGATATAGCTGAACCATAGTAGCCTGGGTATGGGCCTTGATCACAACATCTACTGCCTCAGTAGCCTGGCCACAAAAATATACTTCTTCAGAGAGGGTAGTGGTTCTGATATTGTTTCGCACAACAAGCCCATTGCCTTGTATAAGGGCAATATTGAAGCAACCATTGGGAAGTACACTCTTATTGGTGATTTCTTGAGTGCCCTGTAGGTTATCTAGAGTCCAAAATTTTTTAACGAATGGGGCCAACCATCGATTGACTTTAAATTCACTGTACATATTGATTCTCGAGGGGGTTAGATTTTATTGCGCATTCCAATCGCTGGCTAGTATACTAAAAACCAAGATAGGTTTTAATTATAAGAACAACTAAAGCAATAGAAGGTTGCATGCGAAAAAACTTTATACCTCAGAATTATAAATAAAATAATAAGATTCTTCATCTTCATGGGTCGATTTAAACCCCATTTTCTCATAAAGTCGCTTGGCGGGATTTTGTTTTAATACGCTCAATTTCACAGGTATTTGATTGGAATTGGCAGCCTCAAGTACCGATGCCAGTACTTGTCTGCCAATTCCTTGCCCCTGATTTTTAGGGGCAAGCTGAAATTGAACAATTTCCCAAATATCTTGGCCCTTGACTAACTTAAGTAAGCCAATAGGTTCATTCTTCCATAATATGACTTGAGCATTCTCGAATTGATAATGAATTCTCAGCAAGTGGGCTTCATCGGTAGTAGCTATGCCTGCCTGCTCGAGGTAAGTAGTCATTGTTTGCTTGCGTAGCCACAACAAATACTCAATGTCTTGGGTTTGCGCTGTACGGTATGCGAGCATTATTGCCAAATATCATTAGAGGCGGTTAAAATCACAGGTTGATCGTCGGTAATCATAATGGTGTGCTCGTGTTGAGCCACAAAACCTCCGCGATTTCCCAACAAAGTCCAGCCGTCGTTATGTGCACGAGCGTAAGTAGAATCGGTCGCAATAAATGTTTCTATGGCTACGGTGGTGTTTTTCTTAAAGCGTTGACGGTTAAATTTATCGTAGCAATTTAAGATAGAAGTAGGTTCTTCGTGTAGGCTACGACCTACTCCGTGTCCAGCGAGGTTTCTTATGACCCGATAGCCTCGTTTTTTGGCTTCAGTTTCAATGATTTTACCAATTTGAGCAATGCGTACTCCACCTTTAGCCTGAGCAATGGCCATTTTTAATATTTCGCGAGAGGCATCTACCAATGGTTGGTGCTGATGCACATCTTCACCCAATACAAATGAACCGCCATTATCGGCCCAAAAGCCATTAAGTTCAGCCGAAACATCAATATTTACTAAATCGCCTTCTTGTAATTTTTTTTGCTCGGTAGGAATACCATGGGCAATTTCATGGTTGACACTAATACAGGTAAATCCGGGAAAATTATAGGCCAACGAAGGAGCCGATTTTGCACCATATTCTTCCAAAAGTGCTCCGCCAAATTCGTCCAGAGTTTTGCTGGTCATTCCTGGTTGAGCAAAATCCCGCATTGCTTTCAATACATTGGCTACTACTTCGCTAATTGCTTGCATACCTGCCAGTTCTGATTCTTTATTAATAGACATGGTGTTATTTTTTGTTGAATAAATTGGTTGAACACTTTACCTGATTCCTCCCGTATGGAGTGCCAAAATTGTAGAGTGAGGGCTAAAATAGTTTTTTTTGATTAAATCATACAATCCATAAAACATTTTTCCAGTATAAATCCACTCAAGAGGAATCTGGTGTAGGTTAGTAAACCACTCCATAAACGATAAAAGTTCCGGTTTTTTCTTGGCATAGCCACCAAAATGGTAATCAGTAACTAACCGATAGCGTTCTTGAGTATTTTCTCGGGAGATACTATAGGTAGCGTAGTAGTTATTGAGCAATTGTTCTATATCATTATACAAAAAACCACCACCTTTGAGAGTTGGAAACCCCAATACTTGCTGACTGTCGGGTAAGTGAGCTACCAAACCTGCCAGTGTACCACCTGTACCACAGGCGGTAGTCACTACATCAAACTTTTGCTCTACTTCAGGTAAAATTTCGGCACAGCCTTTTACCGCCAGTGCATTGGAGCCGCCTTCGGGCACCAGATAAAATGAACCAAAGGTTTGCTCCAAGGTTTTGAGCACTTCTGGCGATTTCTTTTCACGATAAGTAGTACGATCCATATAATGCAAATGCATGCCACAATCTACCGCAAATTGTAGGGTAGGGTTCAAAGGGAGGTGTTCTTCTCCCCGAATAACCCCTATAGTTTCAATACCTTGCATTTTACCTGCTGCAGCAGTCGCATAAATGTGATTAGAATAAGCCCCTCCAAAAGTCAAAAGTTTTCGTTGCCTTTGTTTCTTTGCTTCCAGAAAGTTGTATTTGAGTTTGTACCACTTGTTGCCCGACACCTGAGGATGTATTAAGTCAATACGGTATACATATAAGCTTATTTTATATTGATCTAATACATCATCCTGTAATTTTTGAAGCATTGGACTTGACTTTGTTGGGTAAATTTGTGAGAAGATCTGAAAAGAGAATAAGTAGCACTAAGCATAGTTTGGTACCACTTTTATACTGTTTCCTTGGCAGCCTCAGGGGTAGATTTGGCTTGAGGGTTTTTCTTCATGATTTCCTTTCGGTTAACTATAAAGCCGAAGGCTGCTGCCGAGAAGAACGTAAACAAAGCATATACCGATGCGGGAATAGCCATGTGTTGGTTACCCAATAACGAAACAGCTACAAAGATAGCCAGTCCAGTATTTTGAAGTCCTACCTCAATGGCAATCGTGATTTGATTCTTTTTTCTTAAGCCAAACACTTTGGAAGCAAAAAAGCCAATAAACATTCCTCCCATATTCAATATCAGACAAGGCACAATCACTGTAAGGTATTCATTGAAGGTAATAGGAACCGTATTTTCTTTTTTATCTATAAAAATGGAACCCATCATTACCAGAGCCAACAGCACTGGCATAATGATCTTCAATGGACGTTCGAGGCTTTCGGCAAATAGCTTGTGTTGCTGATGAATAATAATTCCCACCAAACAAGGAATGACTGTAATTAGTAATACTCTTAAAAAAGTACCCCAAAAATCCATCGTAATCTCTTTGCTATCGCCTATGAAATAGTGCAGTGCAATGCTTACAATGGTTGGGATGGTGAAAATAGTGATAAAACTGTTGACCGAAGTCATTGAAACAGAGAGGGCTACGTTGCCTTTGAGTAAGTGAGTAATAAGGTTGGATACCGCTCCTCCTGGGCAAGCAGCAATAATTACAATACCTACCTTGAGTTCATCGCTTAACCCTGAAAATTGAGCGATTACCAAAGCAAAAATAGGTAATACAATCATTTGACAAACCAGCCCTAAAATAACGGCTTTGGGCTGCAGAAAAATGTTTTTGAAATCGCGAATGGTAAGCGATAAACCCATACCCAAGGTGATAAAGGCGAGGGTAATGGGTAGCAGATATATCGAGAATATTTGGGTGTTCATTCAGGGCATTGATTAATATACAAACTTAGGAAAAAAATATGATTATTTGTTAGAGGTGAGATTAAGTAAGGAGATTTATGGAAATTAACTGATGTTTATCACCAAAACTCTTCTTTTAAATTACCATACCTAATAATGTAATTCAGAATACAACCTTGTTGAATGCATGCCAAAACAATAGTTGTGGACTCCTATCGGATCTTTAGGTGATTCTAATGATTTTCCTAAAATGGTAATATTAATATTATACATTCACTTGGTCTGAGGGGTAAGGAGACAAGCCTCTGGACTGTCTGGGTTAATTTATCCAAGTAGTCAAACTATATAAAACTAAAACCAAATAGTGTAAAACACTATACACAGAATTTTGTAAATTTGTAAAAAATCTCAATATCATCACTTTAATACATGTCTAACAGAATAAAATATATACTTTCTTTGTGGATGGCATTCAATATTTTGATTGCCTCAGTTGGGATTAATATATTCAAACATTCTTGTCAGACATTGCAAACTACGTCAGTTTCAGCGTTTTCTTCTGAGGAAGCCTCTTGCTGTTGTACTGGGGGAATCAATGAAGCCTCATGTAGTATGCCTGACCACCAATCACAGGCGCATGATAAAAACACCCCTCCATCTAAGGGAGAAGATGATTGTTGCAAAAATGAGGTTACATCCTTAAAAACGGAGGTTTTTAATTCAAAATTTAAGCTAATTCCCCAATCAATTATTGGTATTTTACCTGTTTTAACTTCCTCTTTTGAGGAAGTTAAAGCTGTGTTTCTAGAGGAAAACACAACTAGTTTTACTGATTCCTCGCCTCCACTTACTGGACAACAACAGATCATTTTACATCAAGCCTTTCTTTTATAGTTTTCCACATACCCCCTTATTGGTGCATATGAGGCTGGCTACCTTTTGATTAATTGTCAGATAAGCCTTATTCAATTCTTTCGCTTCACTCGCCAATCCCATCTTTTTGTTTATTCTTTCATCTAAACACACTACTTCTGCCCAGGTAAACTCCTTAGCAGGTGTTGTGTTTATCAAGTAATATAAACATGTGGAACTACATCATCAGATTCTTTTTAGAAAATAAATTATTTACTCTTCTCCTGCTTGTCACATTTGTAGGCTGGGGAATCGTGACAGCCCCTTTTAACTGGGATATAGGTTTGCCAAATGACCCAGTGCCCGTAGATGCGATCCCCGATATTGGAGAAAATCAACAAATTATTTTTACCGAGTGGAAGGGGCGTTCTCCTCAAGATATAGAAGACCAAATCACCTACCCACTCACTACCGCTCTACTGGGAATTCCAGGCGTTAAAACCATCCGAAGCAACTCTATGTTCGGTTATTCAAGTATCTATGTCATTTTTGAAGAAAACATTGAGTTTTATTGGAGCCGTTCCAGAATGTTGGAAAAGCTTAATTCACTACCCAAAGGCTTATTACCCAATGGAGTGCAACCTTCATTAGGGCCAGATGCAACTGCCTTGGGACAAGTGTTTTGGTATACATTGGAAGGCCGAGACGAACACGGAAAAGTTACCGGAGGCTGGGGACTGGAAGAACTACGCAGCACTCAGGACTTTTATGTAAAATACGCACTTGCTTCGGCCAAAGGAGTTTCTGAGGTAGCCTCTATTGGAGGACACTTGCGTGAATATCAAATAGAACTCAACCCAGAGGCCCTCAAAGCTCACCGCATTAGCTTGGCTCAGGTAGTAAAAGGAGTGAAAAGTAGTAACCTTGATATTGGCGCTAAAACTCTTGAAATCAACCAGGCAGAATATTTTGTAAGAGGGTTAGGGTATATTAAAAATGCTAAAGACCTGGAAGAAGCCGTGGTAAGTGTTAAAAACGAAGTTCCGCTTCGTATTCGTGACATTGCCACTGTACAAATAGGTCCTGCTACTCGTAGAGGAGTTCTGGACAAATCAGGAGCTGAGGTAGTGGGAGGGGTAATCATTGCTCGTTATGGAGCCAATCCATTGGAAGTAATCAATGAAGTAAAGGCCAAAATCAAAGAAATAGAAGCCGGACTCCCTAGTAAAACCCTGGCTGATGGTCGCACTTCGAAGGTGAAAATTATTCCCTTTTATGACCGTACCCAACTTATTTACGAAACGCTGGGTACCCTCAACGAAGCCCTTACGCTGGAAATTCTTATCACCATCATTGTGATTATTGTGATGGTACAAAACCTACGGGCTTCGGTACTGATTGCAGGCTTGTTACCTGTGGCAGTACTTATGACTTTTATTGCAATGCGCTATTTCAGCGTAGATGCCAACATTGTAGCTTTATCAGGAATTGCCATTGCCATTGGAACCATGGTAGATGTGGGGATTGTGCTTTCTGAAAATATGCTCAAGCACCTGGAAGAAGCCCCCGCTAACCAGTCAAAACTTCATACCACACGCAAAGGTGCTATTGAAGTGGCACCAGCAATTGTGACTGCCATGGCTACTACGATTGTAAGCTTTATCCCTGTGTTTACAATGGAAGCAGCCGAGGGTAAACTTTTTCGCCCATTGGCCTTTACCAAAACCTTTGCCTTGGTATCGGCTATGATCGTTTCTCTGGTATTTATTCCAATGCTTGCCCATTTGCTGTTTTCTTTCAGGCTTACTCAAAGAAAGATAAGACTGGGTTTTGCCTTGACTTTACTACTTAGTAGCGGATATGTTCTTGTGAGTTGGAGTACACTGGCAGGTATCTTTTTGCTCATTTTTGCTTTGGTAAATCTGATACAGGCCTGGTTAGCACCGCAGTATGAAAAGTATTTTAAGTGGGGATATATTGGGGTGGCACTGCTGGGAGTTACCTATTTACTTACCCAAAACTGGCTACCACTGGGGGCAAACACTAGTTTCCTGCTTAATTTCATCTTCGTGGCAGGTATCATCACCCTTATTTTAGGCCTGTTCTTCCTTGTTATCCGATATTATCCTTATTTGTTAAGTTGGTGTCTTGATCACAAGCGAACTTTTTTGCTAATCCCTACTTTTTTGCTCTTATGGGGGGCTACCGTATGGTTGGGTTTTGATACCATTTTTGGTAAAGCAGCTCAAGGCTTTGACCTCGCAGGAGTGAATTTGCGCACTACTGGCCCCTGGACTTATTTAACCCACAAATTTCCAGGAACAAGCAAAGAGTTTATGCCTGCTCTGGATGAAGGTGCTTTTTTGCTCATGCCTACTTCTATGCCTCATTCAGGGGTGCAATACAATACCCAAACACTGCAACAATTGGATATGTTGGTGACAGCTATTCCTGAAGTAGAGGTCGTAGTAGGTAAACTGGGGCGGGTAGAAAGTGCCCTCGATCCAGCCCCGATCTCTATGTACGAAAATGTGATTTTGTATCGTAGCGAATTTAAAACCGATCAAAATGGTCATAAAATCAGGTTTAAAGTAAACGACAAGGGGCAATTTGTACGCAATAGCCAAAATCAGCTCATTCCTGATTCAAGAGGAAAGTATTTTCGCCAGTGGCGAGAACACATCAAATCACCCGATGACATTTGGCAGGAAATCGTTAAGGTGACCAAAATACCAGGAGTTACCTCTGCTCCCAAACTGCAACCCATTGAGACCCGACTGGTTATGTTGCAAACTGGAATGCGGGCACCCATGGGAATCAAGGTAAAAGGCCCTGACTTGAAGACTATCGAAAGCTTTGGCCTACAACTGGAAAAGTTGCTCAAAGAAGTCCCATCAGTCAAGCAAGAAGCTGTATTTGCAGATAGAATAGTGGGTAAACCTTACCTGAACATTCGCATTGACCGTCATAAGATTGCCCGTTATGGTCTTACTATTCAACAAGTACAACAGTATATCCAGGTAGCCGTGGGCGGGATGCCCCAAACAATGACAGTTGAAGGAAGAGAACGCTACTCGGTAAGAATTCGTTATGCTCGTGAATTACGAGATGACCCCGAATCTTTAAAGAATATTCTTATCCCCACTCAGGATGGCAAACAAATCCCTTTGGGAAATCTCGCCCAAATTGAATACACCCAAGGGCCACAATCTATCAAGAGTGAAGATACATTTTTACTGGGGTATGTCTTGTTTGATAAAAAAGATGACTACTCTGAAGTAGATGCAGTAGAGGATGCCCAAGCATACATTCAACAACAAATTACTCAAGGTAAACTAAAAGTGCCCGCAGGAGTAAGCTTCAAATTTTCAGGAAGTTATGAGAATCAAATCCGAGCTGAAAAGCGCCTGGCACTGGTAGTACCCCTTTGTCTGGGAGTAATTTTGATGTTGTTATATTTTCAATTCAAAACTCTCACCACAGCCTTTATTGTTTTTTCTGGAATTGCGGTTGCTTTTGCAGGAGGCTTTATCATGATTTGGTTGTATGGACAAGGTTGGTTTTTAAATTTCTCCCTTTTTGGCAATAACCTGCGGGACCTATTCCAAATCAATCCAGTGAACTTAAGTGTGGCGGTTTGGGTAGGGTTTATTGCCTTATTTGGCATTGCTACCGATGATGGGGTAGTAATGACTACCTACCTGGATCAAAACTTTAAGACAAATCCACCCAAAACCAAAGAAGAAGTTCGCCAGCGAGTGCTAGAAGCAGGTATGCGGCGAATACGTCCTTGTTTGATGACTACTGGAACTACTTTACTGGCTTTATTACCCATTCTTACTTCTTCAGGGCGAGGCTCTGATATTATGATTCCTATGGCAATTCCTTCCTTTGGGGGAATGGCCATTGAGTTAATTACCTTGTTTGTAGTACCAGTATTATACGCCATCTGGCAAGAAAATAAGTTACGAACCAAAACCTCTCGAAAGAATGAAGCAACAGCATAGTTATAAAAAAGTCTTTGGACTCATCGGTTGGCTTCTACTGGGAGCACTTTCCTCTGGCAAGGCTCAAACGGTACTACAACAACACTTACAAACACTTTTACAGAACCATCAGAGCATTAAGGTGATAGAGAATCAACAACTTGCTGCTCAGCAACAAGTTGGTAGAGTTGGATACCTGCCTGACCCAGAAGTAGGGCTGGGAATATTTGCCTTACCCATAGAAACCCGATTGGGAGCACAGCGTTTTCGTTTTTCAGTTTCTCAGGCTTTACCGTGGAGGGGGACTCTTCGGCAGCAAAAAGTGATTGCACAAAAACAAGCACGGGTGATAGCCACCAGACTTCCTGTGCTTCAGAGCCAATTGGTTTGGCAATTCAAAAAAGCTTACTACCCTGTGTATATGCTCAAGCAAGACAGTCTGCTGTATGCTAAATACCTGGAGATTTTATCGGTTTATCAAAAGCTGACTCGGCAAAAGTACGAAACAGGGAAAGCAAGCATGGTAGATGTTATCAGGGTGCGTACCGAAACCCGCCAAATCAATACCCAACTTCAGTTGCTAAGTTTGCAACGTCAAAAATTTACTGAAATACTTAAAGGACTGTTGTTTCAGCAAAATGATAAAACTATTCCAATTGATGACAGTCTGAGTTCACCCCAACCACCTTTGATAAATACCCCAGGTGTATTTGCTGATAGTGCTTCTGGGGGCAATCCTCAGTTTAGCGTATGGGAAAGCCAGGCACAATGGCTCGAAAGCAAGCATCGCCTGACGCAACTTAAAAATAAACCTGCCTTCAAGGTGGGGCTTGACTATATCAATGTGAGCGCTCGCACTGAGGTAGATATTCCTCAAAACGGAAGGGATGCGCTTATGGCCAGGATTGGGCTTAAAATCCCCTTAAATCAAAAATCTTATAAGGCGGAACGGCAGCAAATTCGAATTCAGCAAGAAGAGCTAAAGCTCAAAGCTTCAGTGCTTAAAAATAATTTACGCAGTCGTTTCCAGCAATTACGAAAAGGTTATGCACTGACCTTAACCCAGTTAAAACTTTACAAAGAGCAAATAGTGGATTTGCAGGAAGCCATCCGAATCCAAACCACCACTTTTGCTTCTTCGGGTAAAGGGTTCGAGGAAATTCTGCGATTTCAGCAGCAAATCCTCAAATACGAATTAGCTAAAAATAAGATGCTCTTAGAGCAATTTATGATCAAGGCCGAAATGGAAATGTTATTAGGAAAAACACAATAAACCAAAGATACTTATGAAAAATATTGTTCAAAAACTATTAATGATTGGAGTTGTAATCACTTTACAAGCCTGTGGTACAGGTGCAGATACGAAGACTCAAGGTGCCAATACAAAAGATACTGATACTACTGCTAAGCACGCTCATCACCAGCATACCAAAACTGAGTCAGATGGTATTGGCACCTCAAAAAAGAAAAAAACGTTAAGCCCTCGAAAAATGGCTATGAGCGATGTAGATGAAAATCATATTCATATCGACTATGGCGCTCCTAGTGTAAGAGGCAGGGTAATATGGGGTGGACTGGTTGCCTATGACAAAGTATGGGCCAGTGGTGCACACTCAGCTACCAGCATTACTTTCGCCAAAGATGTGGTGATAGATGGTAAGCAAATCAAGGCAGGTAAATATGCGTTTTTCACGATCCCAGGAAAACAAGAGTGGACGCTTATTATCAATAAAAACCATCAGCAGCACCTCGCTGATGACTACAATGCACAAGAAGACATTGTAAGAATCAAAGTAAAACCAACTAAGCTGGAATCACCCCAGGAACAACTCAAATACGAAGTAGTGCCTTGTACTAAAGGTGAGGCAAGCGTTTCACTTATTTGGGAGAAAATCAAGGTTACGTTTACTGTGAAAAATGCTTAATGCTTTTGTCCTATGAAAAATAGTTTCAAGAAATTTAAAAAATACCTACCCATACTTTGGGTGGTGTTGGGTATTACCATTGGGTGGTTGTTATTTGGTGGAGGAAGTGGGACAGATTCACATTCAGATCACAACCATCAGCAGTCGTTGGGCAAAAAGGTAAGCAAACAGCAAGCAGAAGTTTGGACTTGTTCTATGCACCCCCAAATCAAACAACCCGAACCAGGGCAATGCCCTCTTTGTGGAATGGATTTGATTCCACAAAAGGAGAATAACAGCGATGATTCTCCTTACCGCTTGGTGATGACCCAGAATGCGGTTGCTTTGGCAGGCATCCAAACTTCGGTAATTAATGAAGCCAGTCCTGAAAAAGAAGTCCGGCTGACTGGGAAAATTAAGATGGACGAACGACAAATGTTTACCCAAGTTGCTCATGTCAAAGGGCGTATAGATCGGCTTTATGTGAACTACACTGGGGAAAACATCATAAAAGGGCAGCGATTGGCCTCAGTATATGCCCCCGAATTACTTACCGCGCAAAAAGAGTTGATAGAAGCTCTGAGTTATGAACAAACCAATCCAGAGTTGGTCAAAGCAGCCCGCAATAAGCTTCGTTATTTACGGCTCACTGAAGCCCAGATTAAGCGCGTAGAGAAAAATAAAAAGGTGCAGACCAATTTTGATATCTATGCTGATGTATCAGGGGTAGTGACCAAACGAAACGTGACTTTGGGTAACTATGTACAGGAAGGTTCTCCCATGTTTAAAGTGGCAAACCTGAATGCATTGTGGGTGGTTTTTGATGCCTATGAAAGTGATCTGGCTTGGTTAAAGGTGGGGGAGGTTATTAAGTTCAAAGTAGCCGCCTATCCTGATCAGGTGCTGGAAAGCCGCATTACTTTTATTGATCCAATGATTAATCCCCAAACCCGTACTGCCAGTGTAAGAGCCGAAATCCTCAACCAAGGACTTAAACTCAAGCCTGAAATGTTTGTAGAAGGGCTGGTAAAAGCACGTTTGCCTTTTAATAGTACAGCGTTGATTGTACCAAAATCTGCGGTGATGTGGACTGGTAAACGATCAGTAGTATATATCAAAGATGTCCAAGAAAAAATACCCACTTTTGAGATGCGTGAAGTTACCTTGGGACAACCACTCGGTAGCAGTTATATTATCAAAGGTGGGCTGAAAAAGGGAGAAGAAGTAGTTACTAATGGCACTTTTGCAATTGATGCTGCGGCTCAGTTGAATAACAAACTGAGTATGATGAACAAAAATGTGGAGATCAAAGACCAAAAGCCCAAGACAAAAAAAGAAGAGAAGAAAGAGGAAGGTCTTAAAATCACAGATTATAACAAAACAACTCCTGCCGAATTTAAAAACCAACTAAAAGAATTAGTCAAAGCATACCTGAGCCTCAAAGAGGCTTTTGTAAAAACTGACGCTACCAAGGCTAGTACTCAGGCCAAACTGGTAAGTGGTAGTCTGGAAAAAGTGAATATGACCTTACTTAAAAATGAAGCGCATATGGCTTGGATGAAGCATCTGGCTCAAATTAAATCAGCCACTCAGGCGATCAGCAAAGCGAAAGATGTAGAAAAACAACGTACCCAGTTCGAACAATTGTCTAACGCTCTGATTACGGCGGTAAAAAGTTTTGGGGTGAGTGAAATTACCCTTTATAAGCAATACTGTCCAATGGCTTTTGATAACGAAGGGGCTTTTTGGCTAAGTGACAAAGAAGAAATTCGCAATCCCTATTTTGGAGATAAAATGCTCAAATGTGGGAGTGTAAAAGAAACTATTAAATTCTAATTTTTAACTAAAACAATCATGAGAAAAATCAATGTGAAAATTTGGGCTACGGCCCTGTTAATGACTTTCATAGTGGGATTACAAAGCTGTGGGGGTGGTGAGAAAAACCAAGCAGATAACCAAACCGATACCACCGCAAAAAAGGGAGGTGATACTGCTGGTAATGACGGTGAAAAAAAAGAGAGTGAGAATAGCGACATTATTCCAGCTGATGCCAAAACCCATGTAGCCAATTTACTGGATAATTATCTGGTATTAAAAAATGCCCTGGTTGCCGGAGATGCTGAAAAAGCCAAGTCTTCAGCACAGGCGACTTTAACTTCCCTGGAAAAATTTGATGCTTCTTCGCTTACTGGTAAACCTAAAAAGGTGTATGATGGCCAACTGGATATGATTAAAACCCACAATACTAAAATATCCAAAGCTGCTGATGTAGCCGCTCAACGTCAGGAACTCGACATGCTTTCTATGCATGTATTGGCCCTTGTAAAAACTTTTAAAGTCAATCAGATGCCTTTGTATAAGCAACATTGCCCCATGGCTTTTGATAACAAAGGGGCAGGCTGGCTTAGTGAAAAGAAAGAAATTCGCAACCCATACTTTGGGGATAAAATGCTCAAGTGTGGGAGCGTAAAAGATAGTATCATAGCAAACTAAATGAATCATTAAAAGTATCACAAGGGTGTAAGTTTTCACCTTTGTGATACTATTTCAAAGCTTATGGAAGATTCTCATATCATACATATTAAAAATATGGTTTGTGCCCGTTGTATTATTTCGGTCAAAGATATTTTAACCGATTTAACTATCCCGTTTTATAAGGTAGAACTGGGTGAAGTAGCACTGAAAAAAGCACTTACTGACAATGAACAAAAGCAATTGAATGATAGATTGCTTACAGTGGGTTTTGAGCTGCTACAATCGGCAAAATCAGCTTTGATTTCAAGGATCAAAACCCTACTGATTAATCAAATCCATCATCAAGATGAGCCGCTTGCAATGAATTATTCTACTTTTTTAACCGAGAATCTACACCAGGAGTATGGTTATCTGAGCCGATTGTTTTCATCAGTAGAAGGAATTACCATTGAAAAATATATTGCCGAACAAAAAATTGAAAAAGTAAAGGAGCTATTGTTTTACAATGAGTTCACCTTATCTGAGATTGCTTTTCAAATGCATTATAGCAGCACGGCGCATCTTTCGGCTCAGTTTAAAAAGCAAACTGGGATGACTCCTACGCAATTTAAAAAGGAAAAATCGCTTCAACGACGTAGCCTGGATCAAATCTGATGTCCATAATTTCATAAAACTATCCACAAATGATGTAATACAACAATTATAAAAACTGGCGAAATTTGTAGTATCAATTAAGACAAAGACAATGATGAACACTACAAATTTACCTGAAATAAAAATCTCTGAATCTAGTTTAATCAAGCAATCTTTTCCAGTAATGGGGATGAGTTGTGCGGCTTGTGCTACCAGTGTGGAGTCAGTGCTTACCCATACCCAAGGAGTAAATAACGCCAGCGTAAATTTTGCGGCTAGTACTGTTCTGGTAGAATATGAGGACTCATTGACTCCAACAGATTTGAGCAAGGCACTACAGGAAGTTGGCTATGACATTATTACAAATACCAAAGACCCACTTGAAGAGCAACAAAAAGCCCAAAAAGAACACTACTTACGTTTAAAACAACAAACTACCTGGGCGGCAATATTTACCTTACCCATCTTTATTATTGGCATGTTCTTTATGGATTGGCAGCCTGGGAGATGGATTTCTGCCCTACTCACTATCCCAGTGCTATTTTACTTTGGAAAGGGATTTTTTATAAATGCCTGGAAACAAGCTCGGCACCGAAAGGCAAACATGGATACCCTGGTTGCGCTCAGCACTGGAATTGCCTTTTTATTAAGTGTATTTAACACTCTCTTTCCCGAAGTACTACAAAGTAAAGGGTTTGCTCCACACGTGTATTATGAAGCGGCAGTGGTCATTATTACTTTTATTTCATTTGGAAAATTGCTCGAGGAAAGAGCAAAGGCCAGCACATCGTCAGCCATTAGAAAACTCATCGGTTTGCAGCCTAAAACACTCCGAGTTATTATCAAGGGAAAAGAACAAGAGATTGATATTCATTCTGTGGAGCCTGGTATGCACATTGTCGTAAGACCAGGAGAAAAAATTCCAGTAGATGGGCAAGTAATGGTGGGGAACTCTTACGTAGACGAAAGCATGATTACGGGTGAACCAGTACCCACAGAAAAAAAAGCAGGAGACCAATTGTTTGCTGGAACGATCAATCAAAAGGGCAGCCTTCAGTTTGAGGCCCAAAAAGTGGGGCAAGAAACTTTCCTGGCTCAAATCATCAAAATGGTACAAGAAGCCCAAGGGAGTAAAGCCCCTGTGCAAAAATTGGTAGATAAAGTAGCTGGAATATTTGTACCTGTGGTAATGCTTATTGCCTTGATTACATTTGCCAGCTGGCTAACTTTTGGCGGTGAGCAAGCACTTACTCAGGCCCTACTCAATGCTATTGCAGTGCTGGTCATTGCTTGTCCCTGTGCTTTGGGTTTGGCCACCCCTACTGCCATTATGGTAGGAATTGGCAAAGGGGCTGAACAAAATATCCTGATCAAAAATGCCGAAAGCCTGGAGTTGGCTCATCAGGTAGATGCTGTAATACTGGATAAAACAGGCACCATTACCGAAGGTAAACCGTCGATTAAAGATATTATTTGGGCTAAACCTAATCAAGTGGCATACTGGCAAGGTATCCTGTTGGCCATAGAGCAACAATCGGAACACCCTTTGGCAGAGGCAATTGTACATGCTCTCATAGAAAAAGGAACGACTCCTGAAATAATCCAGCAATTTAATAGCATAACTGGAAAGGGAGTAATAGCTAAAGATACTGCAGGAACAACATTCTATGCAGGAAACCACAAACTATTAGAGGAATATAACATTGAGATTCCTGCCCAATTGACTAAGCAAGAACAAGAGTGGTATAATCAAGCGCATACGGTAGTATTCTTTGCCAATGAAACGCAAGCGCTGGCCGTACTGGCCATCACTGATCAAATCAAAGAAACATCTCATCAGGCAATACAACAGCTTCAAAATCAAGGACTGGAAGTGTATATGCTCACTGGGGATAACCCTCAAACTGCGCAGGCAGTGGCTCATCAGGTAGGTATTACTCATTTTAGGGCGGAGACACTACCCCAGGATAAACATAATTTTGTCGAGCACTTGCAGGATCAAGGGAAAGTGGTAGCGATGATTGGTGATGGGATCAATGATTCACAGGCCTTGGCCCAGGCTGATGTAAGTATTGCAATGGGTAAGGGATCAGATATTGCAATGGATGTCGCTCAAATTACCCTGATTACCTCAGACCTGGCTTTGGTTCCCAAGGCTTTCAAACTCTCTACCAGAACAGTGCAAGGAGTAAGACAAAATTTATTTTGGGCCTTCATCTACAACGTGATTGGTATTCCCTTGGCTGCGGGGATATTGTATCCTTTGAATGGGTTCTTAATTGATCCTATGCTGGCAGGGGCTGCAATGGCTTTTAGCTCTGTATCAGTAGTAGCCAATAGCCTACGCCTAAAAATGGCCAAGCTTTAACTTGCCTGAATTAAGTTTTAATTGTTATGAATACATTTAAGTTTAAAACCAATATACAGTGTAATGGGTGTTTAACACAAGTAACCCCTTATCTAAATGAACTGCCAAACATTACTCACTGGGAAGTTGACCTTACAACCCCCAATAAAACCTTGACTGTACAAGCCAACAATTCGAATGCTCCTAATCAAGTCATTGATAAATTGAAAGAAGCAGGTTTTGAGGGTAATAAGATAGAGTAGTTTTCGCGTGCAAAAACGAGTTAAAATAATAGCATCAGTCTTCTGAGTCAAATTAGAAGGTTGATGTTGTTTTTACTCATCCTGTTTAAGAAAGATCAAACAGGATAAGTTAATAAACTAATATTTAACCAAGCATTGTATTGTTAATCAGTAGTTATCATTTCAATACTTCATCTAAACGAGTACCACCCTGGATGCCAAAATCCAGCGTACGAATAGGGAAGGGGATCGTAATATCATTTTTGCGAAATACCTCTGTGATGATCATAATCGCTTCAGCTACTGCATTATTGTATTCGTTTTGATCGCTTTTGGCTATCCAAAATCGTAGAGTAAAAGTAATGGCACTGTCGCTAAATTCATCGAAATCTATTCTAATCGGGCCAATGCTGGTATTTACTATTGGCAAGCCTTCTATAGCCTGAATGGTGACTTCCTTTACCAGACGAAGGTCGGCATCGTAAGTCACCCCAACTTTGAGGTTTACCCGCCGTTTTTGAATCAAGCTATAGTTCGTGAGTGGGTTTTGAATGATGGCTTTGGAAGGAATGATAATATCTTGTCCATCGAGGTCTTCAATCAACACGGTACGAAGACTTATTTCTTTTACTCGTCCTTGGTAGTTATTGGTTTTTATGTAATCACCCAATACAAAGGGTTTTTGGATAACAATAAAGAAACCTGAAATAAAATTGGTGGCTAAATCCTGAAAAGCAAAACTGAGTGCCAAACCTACCACTCCAGCACCCGCCAACAGAGAAGTAACAGCTTTGCTCAATCCCAAAATGTTTAAGGCTACAAATATGCCCACAACCTCAACCGCTATAAATATCAATTGCTCCAGTACGCTGTTAATGGTAGAATTATCGGATAGCTTTGAAAAAAAACGGCGATTAATTTTACGGCTAAGCTTGGCTACATAATGAAAGGCCAACATGGCCATGATAGCAAAGACAAAGTTGGGTAAAAATTTGACGATGACCGTGAACCATGACTGGAGTTCTTTGATGATGATATTATAAGCTTCTGAGAATAGCGAAAGAAACATAAAATCTTTATTTAAATCGGTCAAATAAGGTTTGTGAAATTAATCCAACAACAGGCCTGTATTGTCTGAAATTAGGCAATGACTAGCAAGCACAAGCAACACGCAACGAAAAAAAGCGAACAAAGGTTTTACCAATGATGAAGATCCATGTAAGGTTTTGATATATTTATAGTAAAAAAACACCTTTTTGAGCGTTCAAAGCGCAAGCCTGTCCTTAAAAAAGCCATTGATTGGCGGAATATCCATCAAAAAATACTTTTTGCTCCGAAAAACAACCAAATGCTAGAATAGCACTGTTCCAAGTTTATATTGAGATTAATTTTTCTAAATTTGCAATATCATATCAGATAATTCTGCGCCAGTTTTTTGCTACAATCTTCCTGCTATATTTGTCAAAGTAACAATTATTTTCAATCATGTACATTATTATTACACTTAACCCCGGCTTTCCTTTCAATCTTACCAAGTTGTTTTCAGAACGGTTGCATTAACCTTCGAATCAAAAAAGCCCAAAAAAAATCATTACTATTCTAAGTTCACTGCCTTATATTCACAAATGAGTAAAAATTCGTAAGGTAGTCTCATTGCCAGATTTTACTGGTTGTTGTAAGATTGTTATTATACTATACTTATTAAATATACCCTATCGTGACTTTTTCAACAAACAAAGCTTTTTTCGTAATTACTCTATTAGTATTCACTGCTGTATTTTCTACTCACGCCCAAAACGATAAAAAAATATTGAGTGCTAGTAGCCAATCTACCCCCGCTTCTGCCAAAGATATGAAGTTGGCCAAAACCAAAAAGCCCTGGGATAAAAAAGCACCTAAAATGGTACTTTTTTTACAAAAACCTCAATTAGAAGTACTTAATCACACGATGAGAATCTTGGTGAAATCTGATAAGAATATTTTCCACCTAAAAGGGAATGCATCAGATTTGGTTTCGGGAGTAGAATGGGTATATATTAATGGAAATAAAGTAACCGTAGATAAAAAAGGAGCTTTTGAGACCTATATTCATTTAGATAAAGACTACAACCTGGTAAAGATAGAAGCCATGGATAAAAGTGGTAACATCCGTACAAAAGAGGTAGCCATTCAAAGAACCACCCCCATCAAGCAATTAAAAAATACATCTACCGAGGCAAGCGCAGCTGAACGTTGGGTGACTCCCGTAAAAAAATAAGCAATTTATTGTTCTAAACGGGGGCAGAATACGTTGAAAATATTTGAAAAGTCATTGGTTATTAATCAATGGTTTTTAGCTTAGCAATTACCAGCCAATGGCTAAGCAACCAAATAAAAACAGCCCAAAAGAATAAAATGCTTGTTTATGGCCCAGTGGAATAATTTTTTATACAGCTCAGAAGGAAACTCAGGTCAGGATAGTCATTTAGTAAAAATCAAAAAATTACTTAAAACCAGAGACACTGTAAATATAGACCTGGCCTTTCAGTTATTGCGTAGCTTACAACAACCTGCCGACCTTACTTTGCATCGTTTGCTCAAGGCTACAGATGCCAAAAAGACCTTGGGATTGTATTTTGAGCAAGGAGTATTTCGTTTTCTGCCTTTCAAACAAAAATGTTTGTCTTTATCAGGGTGTAGCATTCAGCGTTTTCCCGAAGATTTGGCCGAGTTGTCTTTTTTGTATCATTTATACCTTTCTTTTAACCCTATAGAAACTCTTCCACAAGAAATTACGGCATTACCAGTGCTCCAGACCCTGGATTTGACCCATACCTCAATAGATGAATTGCCTCTTACATTTACCGAGTTGAGGTATTTGAAGCATTTGTTTTTGTATGGTACTTGTCTGTCAGACATTTCTTTATTGACTTCTTTTCCTCGTTTGGAGGTATTATCTCTAAACCAAACTTTGGCCTCTCAGCTCACTCCTCAATTATTGAAGAAATGGCCCAATTTGCAAAAACTTTATGTGTATGAGGCATACCCTGATTTACCCGAAAAAGTAAGTAACCTACTTGTGATAAAAGCTTGGGAATCGTTTTCTATTGTGGATTACATAAGCCAGCAAAGCTTCATAAGTTTTCAGGTAGATCAGCAAAAATTTGCTTTACAGATTGGTTATTGGGGAGAGCGGGTGATTTCTGAACTAGAGTGGGCCAGTTTTGAGCGGTGGCTGAGAATTTATAAAACAAATCCATTACCTGAAACCAATATCTGGGTAGTATTTCATTATCAGGATAACATTGGAGGTTGGCAAATACTGATGCGCATGCTGGACACCCTGGAAAATCTGACCCAAATAAAAATTACCTGGGTATGCGATGAAGATAACTACGATGGCTGGGAAATGATGGATGTTCTCAGAGATGATTATGCCATTTACATCGAGCATATGCCACTTAACTAATTAACACCTATTTGAGCGTGCATTATAAGATATCTTTGAGCTGAGTCGATTGTAAGGGTTTGGCCAATACTCCCTTTACAAAAACAAAATCACTGGTTTGGGTTTTTACTTCTTGTGAGGCCTCAGTAATAATCAATACATTTGTTTGAGGATATTGGGCATAATATTTTTCCTGATAAGCTTCCAAAAAATCCATTCCATTGCCTAATTCCATTTTCCAATCTAGCGTAATAAGATCTGGGAATTGATTTTGAGCGTGCATTTCCTTTAAAAATTCCAATGCAGTAGTGCCACTCATCTTGAAATTGACATTGGTACAACCTGTCAGATTGCTAAAAATTTTGTGATTTACTTTTATGAATGTTTTGTCGTCATCAATTATCAGGATGTGTTGGTAGTCATTCATTGCTGTTTCCTTAAAAAGTTTGTAAAGTCGTCTCGAATGTTAGGATGTTAGTGATAAAATGAGTCACAATATAAAGGTCGAGATAACTTTTGTAATAAACGTCATAAGTTACTACAAGTTTGTGATATAAAATAAGATTAAGGAAACGATTTTAAAAACAGGTTAAGCTCTTTTGCACAAATGAGAATAAGTCTCTATTTTCAAATACTTATCAATCCTTGTAAACAACAATCTCATGAGCAAAAAAGTAAGAATACTATCCTTAGATGGTGGTGGAATCAGAGGAGTAATTCCAGCGACAGTGCTAAAATATGTAGAGGAAGAATTACAAAAGAAAAGTGGTAATTCCAATGCCCGAATAGCCGATTATTTTGACCTTGTGGCTGGTACCAGCACTGGAGGAATTTTGGGGTGCTTTTATTTGGTACCCAACCCTTCATCCGAACCCAATGCACCTTCGGCGAAGTACACTACTCAGGAAGCACTCGATTTTTACGCAAAAGAAGGTTATAATATTTTCAATAGATCAAAGCGTAGTTCCTGGTTGGGTTTAAGGCAGTTATTCAACGCTACCCAGTATAAGCCCGATACCTTAGAGGGTATTTTCAAAAAAGAATTTGGAGAACTTAAGCTGAGCGAATTATTGCGTAAGTGCTTGGTTACTACCTATAATATGAAAGCCACTGCACCATTCTTTTTTGATAGCAGAGAAGCGCCTGGCAAAAAAAGGGATTTTTATGTACGCGATGTTACACGTTCTACTTCAGCTGCTCCAACCTTTTTCCCACCAGCCGAAATTGTCAACTTAACTACTGGTGAGCAAATGATCAATATTGATGGAGGGGTATTTGCCAACGACCCTACTATGGTGGCCTACACAGAATGTAGAAAAACCAATTTTCCTCAAATAAACCAACCTTCGGCCAAAGATATGCTGATTTTATCTATTGGTACAGGAGGAGGACAGTTCCAAATGAAAAAACTCGACAATAGCGGCAAATGGTGGGTTGGTAAATGGGCTACCTATATTCCTAATATTATGATGGATGGAGCCTTAGATACTGTAACTACCCAAATGCGCTGGATTTATGAAACTTTGAACGAAGAAAGGAATAATTACCTAAGAGTAGATGTGCCTCATGATTATGCCAAAGACTACTCTAGCGATATGGCCGATGCATCGTCTGAAAATATTGCCAAGTTGGAGAAAGCAGGGGAGGCCGCAGTAGATGAGGCTCGGAAAAATGGATTGGATACGCTGATTCAAAAATTGATTGATAGTTCACCAGAAGATCCTGTGGTTTAATTTAACTAATTTAATTTTATGGAAAATAATTTGATTAAAACTGCCAACAACACTTTCAACGCGCTTAACGACGAACAAAAGAAAGTGGCTAAAATCATCTTTCAGAGTGTTACCCATCGTAAGGTGATTTATCAGGATGAAGTCAGACCAACTTCTATCAAGGAGCTGGCCGCTATTGCAGACGTGAGCATAGATATGTGCAAGGAAGTTGTGCAAAAGTTTAGTCACAAACAAGTGCTAAACAGTGACCATACTTTGAGCGAAGATAGTATTGTAGAGCCAGATGAAGCTTTACAAGGTTGGGGGCCATTAAATACCTGGATGCAAGAGGAGCTTGAGGACAGTCAGGAATATAAAAAATGGAGCCTGAGTGCCCAAGAGCATCAAACAGGGAAGGGTGACTTGCTGAAAGGGTGCGACCTGAAGTTGGCAATAACCAAAAGAGAAGAGATGCATCCAAACCAAGCCTGGGCGAGTCGTTATGATTCGAATTTTGAATTGACTATGAGTTTCGTAGACTTCAGCAAGCAAACAGAAGAAATAGAGAGGCTCAATGGAGAAAAACTAGCCAATCGTAGGAGGAAGATTTTTCAGGCTATATTTGCCTTGATTTGTCTTATCATGGTTTGGTCTATGATCTCAGCTTATATTGCTTTTGAAGCCCAAAAAGGTACAGAGATCAAGGCAAAGCAAATTATTGATGGCCAAAAGCAACAAATAGATTCTTTACAAAAAGTGATTAAAACATTGCATAAAAATGAGTGAGCAAAATCTAATTATTAAAGAAAATTATACGCTGGAAGAGCTAAAGGATGTAATTGCCAGAGGAGGCAAGTTTGTAGTTTTCCAATATTGTTACTCTTTTTTTCTCATCACCTTTAGGGTAATGACCTCGCCCATCCTGGTTATTGATGAAGAAGAACGGAGTAAATACCAACGTCGTTATAATCTCATTTCCAGTTTATTAGGCTGGTGGGCGATTCCCATGGGACCATTTAGAACCTTAAGCTGTATCAAAGTGAATAGCAAAGGCGGGCTAGATGTGACCAACGATATCATGCTTAATTTGACCGAGGAGGGCCTACAAAACAGACGAGTAGAAGTGGTATTGGTAAATGATGTTTTTGAAAAACCTGACAAGTGGGAGTTAAAAGCATTTCAAAAATCGCTGGTGAAAAAATTTGAGACTGACCCTTGCGTAGCGCAAATTGTGGTTGGATTACACGTGAATAAACCGAAGGAAGAAATAAGACCAACCTATATAGTAGGTATTCTGGCTAAAGAGCGCTTTGAAAAGTACGCCGAGGATTTTGGTGTTGCCTTGGGCAAAGAATTCAGAAAGCATGTGCAGTTTGAGTTTATTGATTTGCACCAACAAGATGAACTACAGCTTTTATTGCTAGAGCAAGGGTTGCCACTTTTGGACCGAAAATTATAATTCAAAGAGAGATTTATCACAACAGGTGCACATTCGAAGCATTAATATTGATTTAACCTCTTTAGGATGAGTAATCACTAAATTTATGTTAAATAAATACCAGAAATGTGCCCTGTTAACATTTTCTATTCAACAAAAGTGAATATTTGTAAAAATGTGTAATACCTCTGGCAAAGGGTAATGTTCATTACCTTAACCGAAAAAATAATGCTACTTTATTACATCTAAATCATACATAAGTCAAGGCAATTTTAGCCTAAGAAATACAGCAGGTATAAGATCATTAACTTATACCTGTTAAATTATTACACCCGCTATTTTTCTCCCCAATTCATCTACAATCTTTATTCAAGTTGTGGGTTCTTTGTATAGGTTTTAAGGTATAACACCAGTATAGAGAATACAATCATCAGGGCAATTTTAAATTGAGAATATTTTAATCATTTTTTCATATAAAATTTCCTAACCACAATGAGATTTTTACCATTAATTACCCAGCTATTGGTACTCATGTGCTTGCTTAATATACAGACGCAAGCCCAAAATTTTCCTTTTCCTCAGAATAAGGTGTATGCGTATGGCCTCAAGCCTCAAAATGCTTCGGCTCAAGATGCGCAAAAAGCTTATAACACTTGGAAAACAAACTTTCTAACCCCCTGTGCCAATGGGCGTTATCGGGTAAAATTTGACAACCCTTCCCAAACCGTTTCTGAAGGTATTGCTTATGGAATGCTTCTTACTGCTTACGCGGGAGAGCAGACTATTTTTGATGGATTGTGGAAATACTACCTCGATCACGCCAATGGTAATGGTTTTATGAACTGGCGGATCGAAGGTTGTAGTAATGCCAGTGGCTTTAATGGAGCTACCGACGGAGACTTAGATGCTACCATGGCCCTAATCGTGGCCCATTACCAATGGGGGAGCCAGGGAGCAATCGACTATCAAAAAGCGGCCAAGGATCACATTGCGCGCATCAAACAACATGAAGTAGAAGCAGGTTCTTTTGTACTAAAGCCTGGAGATGCTTTTGGTGGGAGTGGCCTGACAAACCCTTCTTATTTTTCTCCAGCTTATTATCGGGTATTTGGTCAGTTTTCCAATGATCAAAGCTATTGGAATCAGGTTGCCGCTAAATCTTACGAGGTGATTACTAAAAACCTAAGCGTAAACAGCGCAGCAGGTGGGTTGGTATCTGATTGGTGCAGTGCCAATGGTAGTCATTCGTCACAGGCTGGCGGATATTTTTCTGGTGGACGTCGCTATCACTATGATGCAGCGCGTACGCCTTGGCGCATTGCTACCGACTATATTTGGTTTGGTACTGCCGAAGCAGCAGCTTACTGTAAAAAAGCCTCAGATTTTGTAAGAGTTCAACTAGGAGGTTCGTCCAACATTAAGGATGGTTACTATCAAAACGGTAGCGTATATGGGCAATATCATAACAGTACTTTTGTAGGAGCCTTTGCCAACGCAGCCATTGCTGGAGAGCAACAGGCACACCTGGATGCTTCTTATACTGATTTGGCAAACCTGAATGATGATTTTTCTTATTTTAATCAAAGCCTCAAAACACTTTACCTATTTCAACTGACTGGAAACTTCTTCTTACCTACTTCGGGAGGGACACCAGTAAACCAAAAGCCACAAGTAACCATTAGTTCCCCAACTAATTTGGCATCATTCGAGATCAACCAAGTAATTAATATTACAGCAAGTGCCACAGATATAGATGGAGAAGTGGTAAAAATAGAGCTGTTGGTAGATGGACAAAAGGTAGCCGAAAGTGCGGGTAGTTCTTTGAGCTATGGTTGGCAAACTAGTGCACCAGGAGCTTATACCTTGGTTGCTAAAGCTTATGATAACGATGGTGCACAAAACACCTCTACTTCTGTAACTGTAGATGTATTTGACCCCGCAGCTCCTCAAAATTGCGAGAGTAACCTGGAACGCCCCGCCAGCAATTGGGTAGTGCGCAATGCCTGGGCCGACCAAAATAACCAATCGGGAGTAAGCAATGAAGACAATCACCTAAAAGTAAGCCATCGTATGTGGGGGCAAGACTATTTGTGGGTAATTAACCAACAAAAGGCATTGCAGCTTACCCCCAATCAAGTGTATCAAGTATCTTTTGATCTTAAGGTAGACCCAAGTCGTCCGATTACCTCTATTGAAGCAGCTTTTGTGTCAAATGTTAGTTGGAATGGCCCTCAACAAATTTATGAGAGTGTGTCATCTACAGTCACAAATAATGACGGGTTTAAAACTTATACCCTTACTTTAAAAGCCCCAGCCAGTTCACAAGTATTGCTGGCGTTTAAGTTGGGTTGGAATGGACAACCTTCGGCAGTAACCCACCAGTGGTTCAAGCAAATCCAGGTGTGTTCTTCTAATGGAACGCCTCCACCACCACCTACCAATGAAAAGCCACAAGTAACTATTACCACACCTGCAAATGCCGCCAACGTGGCACTCAACGAAACCTTAAATATTGAGGTAAATGCGTCCGATTCTGATGGCCAGGTAGTAAAAACAGAGCTTTATGTAAATGATCAAAAAGTGGCAGAAACCAATGGAGGGACATTAAAGTACGAATGGACAAATAATACAGCTGGAAGCTATACCTTTAAGGCTAAAGCTTATGATAACCAAAACGCTGACAATACTTCTGCTTCTATTACGATCAACGTGGTAGATAACACTCCACCACCCACACCTGGTTGCCAGGCGCAATTGGTTTTGCCTGCCAGTAATTGGGTAGTACGCAATGGTTGGAATGATCAAAGCAATCAGTCGGGAACAAGTAGCGATGCTGGAAGCCTAAAAGTTGGGCATAGAGCCTGGGGGCAAAACTTTCTTTGGGTCATTAATACTGGCAAGCCCGTTCAATTGACTGCGAATCAGACCTATGAGCTTTCGTTTGAACTCAAAAAAAGCGAAACTATGGCTCCAAAATCTATTGAAGTAGGATGGGTTTCGGATATCATATGGAATGGGCCTAAGCAAATACACAAACTTACGGTAGTAGAATTAGGTACATCAAGCAATAGCTTTCAAAAATACTCTGTTCGCTTAACTGCATCGGCTAACACTACGGCATTGCTTGGCTTTAAATTCAACTGGACTGGACAACCACCAATGGCGAGCAATAACTATCTGAAAAATATTCAGTTGTGTAGCCAAGACCAGGAAAAAAGACATCGTTCTCCTAAGATTTCCACGTACCCAAATCCTACTACAAATGGTGTAGTTCAGGTCAAAGGAATTCCTGAAAATCTTCATAGCGTAACCTATGTGTTGCGCGATAATCAAGGCAAAATATTAACCAGCGGTAGCAAAACTATTGATAAGGGAAAATCTTTTGGATTGCTTCAGTTTGATTTAAATAATTGGATGAAAAACCCAGGATCATATCTGTTAGAAATTCGCAGCAATCAATATCGCAAAATGATGACCATACTCAAGAGATAAACAAGTACTGCTTGTAGTATCAAAGTTTACTAATTCCTCACTTCTTATTTTTATTAAGAGGTGGGGAATTATAGTATTCAGAAGAAGCTATATTTTCATAGGTGACTTTTGAGTAGCTCGTGTATATACTGTGCACCCATTAGGGTGATCATATAAATTCTTATACACTATCGAATATGAATAAAATATCACAAACAATGAAGATCAAGCGTATCCACACAAACTTAATTAACCTCATTTTGGTGCTATGTATTGTGTCACCAGGCATACTAGCTCAAAAGGTAAGTTTGTTGGGAAGCAAAATAGCAGGCACCTATCTGGATCATCAATCAGGAGAGGTGGTTTCTTTAATTTGGCAAGAAGCATCTGAGGATTTATCTCTTTTTTATAAAGCCAACGCTTATTTGTCAGATCGTAAAGTAAAAGAAATGAAAGTATTGAAAAGTAATCAAGCGAAGCGAACCCTAAAAATCAAGTTTTCAGATAGTGAATACATTTGTGACTTTTCGTTTTCAGCTGACTTTCAAACCTTTGTTTGTCAAAACCCTGACAAAAGTAAGCAGTTATTCAAAAGAGTTTCAAGTCCAGTTAATAAATCCTTTACGTATTTTGTATCAAAATTCCCCAAGGATACCTCCACCAAGATTGATGTTACCTCAAGACTCAAGGTAAAGAATCCCATTCCAATAGAATTGATGATCAAGTTTGTCTTGTCCAAATATGAGGACTTATTAAATGCTTATGTTGGTATTGGTTTATATGGTGCGCTGGATTTGATAAGTAAAGGTGATGGAGCAAAATTTGACGAAGCTCGCTATAATGCATTCTCTACAGTTTTATCGCCTATGGGTGGTTGGGAGTTTCATTATGTAGCTCAATTAAATTTGAGTGAAAATTATCACACCTTGTTATTAAATTTAGAAAAAAACACTTTTGAAGGAGTACTTGGCAATAGTATTTACTTGGTGAACTTTTCTAAGTCAGGTGATTTTATAGATGGAATAAATTTGGGGTATAAAAAACTATATTACAAAAGCGGATCAGACTTTAAAAGGGGGATATTGAACAAGAGTGAAATATTGATTACTGATAAAACTGTCTATGATGGATTATTGTCATATCTGCATCCTGGTCAGGCTACTTATTTTGGCCACTCGAAATATAAAGTGCTTTCAAATGGTAAGATAAAGACAATTATTAGGCATTATGCCAGACCAGAAGGAATGTACCGTACCAAAAACTACCATGGACATTGTTTTATAGGTAATATTAAATCTAATAAATTAAGAGTTACACTCCAGTTTTTAGAGCAGGAGCAACCTCAATATTTTGAATCTGTGAGTTTTTATCCTGGTAAAAAAACTTTTTGGGTAAAAAATGACGAAACAAAAAAAGTCTTGAAATTACAGTTTAACGATTCTAATACTGGCTTTATACTTACCCAAACAAATGGTAAAACAGTAACTTTTATAAGGTAAACAGTAAAGATTTTCTCTTATACTTATTCCCTGATTTTCAAATACTTCCGAGGCTTATTTTTTTCCTGCCTAAAAAAAGGTTATCTTTATGTTTCAAAAGGCTTTTGAACCCTTTCTTAAATACTCCATATATCAAATTTTGTGGTTTGCGCCCCTTTCTGCCCCTGAGCATTCAATAATTTGACGAATCCAGGTTGTTAAAATGGCATAATTAAGAAATCAATTGATTGCCTCATCATTACACGCCCAGATCGTTGACGACTACTTAACCTGTATATTGTATCAATCTTTGGCAGACGTAATGTCCTTGTATTTTTTATTAACTAAACTTTATCTATGGGTAGATCTCGAGAAACATTCGGAAAAAAAGAAGTAAGAAGTAAAAAAGAACGTAAAAGAAAAGAAAAAGCACAAAAGCGGTTAGACCGTAAAGAAAAAGACAAATCCAGTAAGCTGGAAGATATGATGGCTTATGTGGATGAATTTGGAAATATTACTACCACTCCTCCCGATCCTGATCAAAAAAAGAAAGAAATCAATGCTGAAGACATTGAATTAGGTGTACCAAAACACGAAGAGGAGGACGACCCAATAAGAAAAGGAGTCGTAACGTTTTTTAATGACGATAAAGGGTATGGCTTTATAAAAGATTCCAAGACGCACGAGAAGATTTTTGTTCACGTAAACAATGTGTTGGAAGACATTAAAGAAAATAATATGGTAACCTACGAAGTAGTAATGGGACAAAAAGGCCCAGCAGCTACTGAGGTTAAAATATACAAGCCAGAGAATAAAGAGAAAAAGAAAGAGAATGATGGTGATGAAAAATAATATTTAGTTTATTCTAAATAGTAGCTGCATTGTTAGTTAATCCCTTCCTTTTTTTCAATTATCTAACAATGCAGCCTAATAATTTAAAACAACTCTTTGATTCTAAAGCCCATCAACAATACATCATCTAATTGTTCGTAGCCTTGTCCTTTCCAATCTTCAAAGGATTCTTCCAATACTTTATACTGTTGATTCAGAGGTAAATGCTGATTTTCGGCCAGTAATTTATATAGTCCTCGTCGCATCAACTTACGGCCTTTAGGCCCACCCATTTGATCTTGATAACCATCCGAGAAGATATAAAAGGTTTGGTCAGATTTGAGTGATAAGGTATGTTTGGTATAGCTCATAAACCCTGGGCGCTGGATGCCTCCAATGCTAGTACGATCTCCCTTTAGTTCTCCCAAAGTGCCATTTTGAGTGTAGATTAATGGGTTTTTGGCACCAGCAAACTCGAGTTTTCGTTGCGCTTTATCAATTACACAAATAGCAATATCCATCCCATCTTGGTTGTCTAACTCATCTTGCTGAAGTGCTACCCGTATTTTTTTGTTTAATTCGTTGAGAATAAAATGAGGTTCTATGATGTTTTTTTCATTGACAATTTCATTAAGTAATTGATTGCCAATCATACTCATAAAAGCTCCTGGTACCCCATGTCCAGTGCAGTCTACTGCAGCTAATACTAACTTTTTTGACACTTTACTGGCATAGCTATCCAAGTTTAAGGGTTGAGCTACCTCAGAATACCAGTAAAAGTCACCACTTACAATATCTCGTGGTTTAAATAAGATAAATAGTTCAGGAAGCTGTGCTTTTATCTTTTCTATTTGAGGAAGGGTTGCCTCCTGAATTTTAAGCGCATACTCTATACTATCTGTAATGTTTTTGTTTTTTTCTCCAATCAATTCATTTTGAACAATCAATTCCTCGTACATTTCACTTACTCGGTTGCGTTCATCCTCGAGTTGTTGGGTTCGTTGTTTTACCTTTGTTTCCAACACTGCCTGATGGGCACGTAATGCATCTTCCAGTTCTTTACGGTGGGTAATGTCAAAACGGATGGTTAAATACATATAAGGTTTACCCTCATCATTTAGAAAAGGCACAATGGTAGTGTCTACCCAATAATAACTCCCATCTTTAGCCTGATTTTTAAACTCGTCCCGCCAAACCAAGCCTTTGGCAATTGTTTGCCACATTTTGCGAATGTACGTTTTTGAATGATGACCAGAATTAATAAGACGATGGTCTTGCCCTAATAATTCCTCTCGTGAATATTTAGAAATCTCGCAAAACCTATCGTTTACATAGGTAATATGGCCTTTTACATTGGTGGTAGCTACGATAGCTGCAGTATCCAAAGCAAACTTGTAGTCATTGAGCTGCATGACCTGTTTTTTGAGATCAAGTTCAAGGTTTTTCTGATGAGTAATATTGTACCTTACCGCCATATACTTATAAGGCTTATTTTTTTCATCCATAAAGGGCATAATGGTAGCCTTTACCCAATAAAAAGACCCATCTTTAGATTTGTTTTGAAGCTCTCCCTGCCAGGTTTTGCCTTGGGCTACAGTATGCCAAAGCTCCTTATAAATTTCATCAGGATGGTACCCTGATTTAAGTATTCGATGATTTTGGCCTAACAATTCTTGCTGACTATACTGAGAAATTTCACAAAATTTATCGTTAGCATAAGTAATATTTCCTTTAACATCGGTAGTAGCTACAATGGCTGATTGGTCCAGAATCTTGCGGTAGCTCTCGAGCAGGTTTTGAGCTTTTTTTAGATGAGTTACATCTTGAGTAATCCCAATGGCTTTGACAGGTTGTTGCCGTTCATCGTAAATAATTTCCGATTCAGAATGTAAATGATGCCAGCCACCGTTTTTTGGATGATTTATCCGGTAATCGATAGAATAGGGGATAGCGTCTTCTATCAGTTTATTGACCAAATCAGATACTTTTTGAGAATCTTGAGGATGTACTTGCGGAGTAAGCACATCTATATTGATTTTGCGCCCTTTTTGGATACCATAAATGTCATACATTTGGTCATTCCAAGACACTCTTTGGGTTTTTAAGTCTAGTTCCCAACTACCCATTTGAGCAATCTTTTGGGCTTTATGAAAGTTTTGATTGAGTTTTTGTAATCTTAAGTTACTTTTCTTCTCTTGTTTAAATAATATATGAATACCAGCCGCCATTTTGTTAAAAGACATAAATAACTGTTGGATTTCATGGCTACCTTTGGGTACATTGAGATTTCCCCATCTTTCGGAATACATCCCTCGAGCGAGTGTCAGGGCATAATCATTCAGGGTAAGTAATGGTTGGATGATACGTCGTTTGAAATATCTGGAATTAAAATACATGGCAATCATGAGTGCTATCAAGCTAGTAAGTACCATGGCATTGATAAGCATCGAACTTGTATGGGATTGCAGGAGTATTTGTTGGTTTTTTTGTTGGATGATGGGTTGTATGTGGTTATTAATTGTTGATTGTAGGTCTTTTAGCGAATTGTCCAGTTGATTTAGCAATGATCGTTGGTTTTTAGAAAACCCCTCAGGGTTTGATTCGTATGCTAAGATTACGTTAGAGATACTCTGATCGAAAGCCTTGAAAGTACTTTTTAGTAGAGCTGATTTATCAAAAATCTGGTATTTTTTATTTAACCGATCAATTTGCTCAATTTGTGAATTTAATTGCGCCTGGTTTTTTTTAAGCGTATCTACGATATGAGGATTCTGGAGATAAAGAGTGGACTTGATATTGTCAGCACTTTTTAAGGACAATATTTCAACAGCTAAAACAGCTTTTTCCATGGGTTCTTCTGCCAATACCAACTGGGCTACATCCTTATGAAGCATCAAGCTTTGAAAGTAAATAATAGAACCAGTGGTTAAAATAGCAAGGGTAAACCCCAAGAAGCTTAATTTAAAAAATTTATAAATTCTCATGGCGTTGCAATGTATGGTTGGGGAGTATTTCTAATGCTAATCAATATTTTATGGCTCAAAATTAGCAAGCGGAGGACATTTAAAAAATGATGATTGTCATATTTGATATTTCAAGTAGTATTACTTAGTGCTGTATAACGATCAGTACATATTTTTTTAGTGATCGTTTAACTTATGGATGTTTACAAGAACTAGCCAAATTTGCAGATATGATAAAGCAAACAAGGCATTTTATTTACACAAGTTGGATAAAGAATGCATACGAAAACATTGACGGAATATTTGGCTTCTATTCCTAGAAGGCCTTATCTGAGTGACGAACAAATAATAAAAAGTGCATTTGAACGCAATCAATTGAGATTGACAGAAGCATTGTTGGATTTTCAATTACAATATGCGGGTTATCATCACCAATTTTATGGGGAGTTTTTTGTATATGGTATTCTCCATGAAGAATCTGTTCATTTACCTACGCTGGATGTAGACTTTGATGATGAAAATCCTAAAAATATACTGTATACCTGTATGGATTGTCGCCCGAGTGAGATGAGGGCATTGAACGAAAAAGGAGTCTTTTACCGAGATTACACGCCTATTGCAGAGAGTTTTACCAAATATTTGGAACAAAGAGCGTTTCGCTGGAAGCTTTCTCAAAGAACACAATGGGAAGCGGTGAATTTGGCTGAACACGTACAGGATGCGATTAAAGAAGAGCAGCCAGGAAAACTAGAAGAGTTTATCGTAGCAGAGGTATCAGATCGGTATGCCAAGGTTTATCAGCCAAATCAAGATTTGGTAATTAAATCTATGCCAGAACAAATCACTGCCTGGAAAGCTGCTGGCACTCGACAACAATTATTTTATTTTGAACTTTGAGTTTAATTCTATGGTTTCATTGCCGCATTGTTCAATTGTTTTATCATATATCGTGAACTAACCAATGAGAGTTCAGTGAAGTTAAACAATTGAACAATGAACAACAACGTGGATAACAAGACAAGGTCGCAATCCACTGGTATTGCAAGAAACTTTTTGTTAAGGCTCAATCACAATTTTACCTTTTACCTTTCTATCCATCATATCCTGAAGAGCCTGAGGCGCTTCTTCTAAAGAATAAGTACGATCGATGTGAGGTTTCAAATCTCCTTTAGAGTAATGATTAATGAGAGTCATGGTATTTTGCATATTCTTTTGCGGAGTGCGCATGGCAAAACTTCCCCAAAAAACTCCCACGATCTGACATCCTTTGAGCAAGGCTAAATTCAGAGGAATGCTTGGAATACCTGCAGGAAACCCAACTACTAAAAAACGACCTTCCCATGCAGTAGCTCTTAGTGCTGCCTCGCTATAATCACCGCCTACTGGATCATATACCACATTAGCTCCTTTGCCACCTGTCAATTCTTTTACCCTTTCTTTCAGGTTTTCCTTGGTATAGTTGATGGTTTCATCAGCACCATATTCTTTACACAAGGCTAGCTTTTCTTCGGTAGAAGCCGCTGCAATTACTTTAGCTCCCATCAATTTGCCCAATTCTACTGCTGCCAGACCAACTCCGCCAGATGCTCCTAATACTAATAAAGTTTCGCCTTCCTGAAGATTGGCCCTGTCTTTTAATGCATGGTAAGAGGTTCCATAAGCCATCATAAACGAAGCCGCTACTTTAAAGTCCATCGCTGCTGGTTTGGGAAACACACTATTGGCAGGTGCGATCACTTCTTCTGCAAACCCACCATGGGGCACCAAACCAAACACTTCTTGCCCTGGTTTTACGTGTTTTACTTCTTCACCCACTGCTTTGACAATACCTGCGATATCGCTCCCAGGAGAAAAGGGGAGTGAGGGTTTAAATTGATACAATCCCTGGATAATTAAAGTATCTGGATAATTTACGCTACAAGCCTTTACTTCTATCAGCACCTCCTTTTTGCCCGGCTTTTTACTTTCTACTTCTTCTATGACTAATTGGGAGGGGAGTCCAAGTTCTTTACAAAGTACTGCTTTCATACAATTTTTTATTCAGTTAGTTTACGATTTTATCAAATTTGAAGAGGCTAGTAATCCGCCATATTCCAGAGCAATTTCGCGATCTTTTTTAATAGCTTGGTATTCAGGCGAAGTAGCCATAGCCAAAAAGTTCTGTATAGAAGGGTACTCCACTACAATTACCATATCTGGCTGATCTTCGTTGTCACCAATTATGGTCATATTTACCTGGCCAGACCATAATATCTTGCCACCTGCCTTCTCGAGCAAAGGAGCCACGTTTTGTGAATAGCGCATATATGCAGCCTGACCACTTTCATCGCCTTTGGCTGTTTTTTCTTTAAACTTCAAGATATTCACCATTGTCACAGGAGTATTTTTAGGATAATCCTGGGCAATTTTTTTTATCTGTTCGCCAGTGGCTACGATTTGGTTGTTTAATAACATAGTAAAGAGGTTTTAAATAGTTTGGGAGTTGGGTTGAACAAGTAGCTTTTATTTTGATAAGTAAAATACATTGATATTCAAGCAACTTATTCAAGGTTTTGCATATTTTCAGCAGCAGCGAGCTTAGGCAACACTTCAATCATTTTATCGTAAAATCCTTGTCCTTTTTTAGTGAAATAAGGATAATGTAGCTCAAGGGAGGCTTTAACTCCTTCCAGAATATTGGTACCCATAATTTCTTGCTCTATCAGCCAGGAGTTTAGAAGAGCCCAAGCATTACGGGCCAACATATCATATTGGCCTTGGTGCGATTCAGCTTGCATATAACCTTGCTGTACAGCCATTTGGATCAGTTTACGATTAAAATCAATTACATTTTGAATGCGCTTGCGATAAGCCTGTCTTATGTCAGGATAAAGCTTAATGATTTCTAGAGTATCACGATAGAAAAAGCGAAATTTTACTTGAAAGTTTAGATAGTCTCTGGTTTTTTTTAATGCGTCTATCACTATATCTGATTGGTCACTTTTTAGATTAAACTCTTCTAAGCGGCTTTTCATATATATATACACTGCCTCCATTAGTGCCTTTTTGGTGGGAAAATGATAAGTCAAATTCCCTGGACTAATTTGAGCGGCTTTTGCTATGTCGTGTACCCTAACATTGCCTACCCCATTTTGATTAAACAGCTCGATGGCTGTTAGTATTATCTTCTTTTTGCTTTCCTTCATCTGCCTGTTACAGTATTTCGAGACTGCTTATATTGTCAAAGTTATAATCTATAGGGCTATAACACAATAAAATTAGTATAAAAATACTAAATTCAGTCTTACAATATTTTTTAGTATATTTACAACTAACAAGCTAATACAGCACAAAGGGATCATAAATTGTTATTAGTGAGAAAAGGTATGCGTGTAATAATAAAGTGATTCTTGATGTAGCGTAAATCTCTACCTTAGCGTTATTATTTCGTAACAATGTCAGGCGCCATTCACCAAGAAAACCTGCCAAATTGATTAGAAGTTCGAACAGACATAAAAAGAGAGATAACGACGAATGGGTTATTTCATTGATTATAAGTGACTTACTAAAATATATTTTTTTAAATCAGGCAAAATGTAGATGAGTGAATGTGTAGCAAGATGATAAAAGTGTCATAAACTTGTCATTTTTCCCCCTCAAATGCATTGTATAACTAAAGGTTCAACAAGAAGATAGATGCTCGGAGAAGATTTCATCAGAGAAGTAGATAAGGAACTTTATCCTTTTATCAAAAAAATACTGGGAACATTCTGGGGATATACAGACATCAACAAAGATATTGAAGATGTACTGCAAGAATCTTGGGAGAGCTTTTTTTTGAAATATAGTCACCGCGTTAACAACGACGACGAGGTGAGGGCCTTAATGTTTACAATCGCCAAAAATACTGCTTTTTATCACTTTAGACAACTTAATCGGATGATGGTGCATCATGATGATAGCCAAGGATTTGCTTCTACGGTACATTTTGACGGTGTGTATGAAATGTTTTTGAGCGAAGACATCAATGTAGTGCTTACGTGTTTAGATGAAAAACAAGCTTTTATTATGAAAGCGGTTATGAGTTATGAAGATATTCACAAACAAGATGAAATTGTGAATATGATTAAGAGTGATTACAAAAAGAAATTTGGAAAAAAACTCAATGTAGCCCTTTACAGAAAAATAAAAGAGCGAGCGCAAAAAAGAATAAGAGCCCTGGTTCAAGGTGACAAGATCTAAACTTGACCTCTTTATCTTTTATGAAAAGAAGCAAAAAATCTAATCATCAATCTATGGAAAAACATCCTTTTTATTCGAAAGATCAGATTGCAGCCTACCTAAGTGGAAAAATGTCGGATGAACAAACCGAAGCTTTTGAAAAGTTATTAGACACTGACCCGTTTCTGGAAGCAATTGTAGAGGGGATGCGTCTCCAAAAAGTAGCCAAACAGATGCTGGATGAAGATCCCAGCTTGTTAGAGGGATACGAAAATCTGAATCACGATCGCTTGGTTAATAATATCCGGTCGAAAAGCTATCAGTTTGAGTTTAAGCCTACTGAACCTACCGTTGTTAAAAAATCTATTTATTCTAAAAGATGGGCTTGGCAAGCTGCAGCTGCTACAGTATTATTGGTGGGGCTGGGCGCCTGGGGTTTTTATAAGAATACAGCCGAACTGAAGCAAAAACAAACTATTGCAGCACTTGCAGAAAAACCACTTTCTAATAAGGATATAGTACTTCCCATTACTCAATTGGTTGATGATAAAAAGCTTGAGAAAATTGACTTAAAGAACGATAAGGCTTTTGTTAAAACAACTACTCAACAAATTGCAGCAAACACCCAAAAATCGCCAAAGATACCTGCCAAAGAGGCTAAAAAGCCAATAGTTAATGCTGAGATGCAAAAGCTAATTGCGATTAACAATCGAGAGATTAAATATTGGGAAGATGAGTTGGCCAACTATCAAAATAGTCGTTCTTCAGGGGAAACATTATCAGTCATTAGCCCAGTAGCTGGCACCAAGTTATCTGTAAATGAAGTGCTTTTTGAAGTAAAATATACTGGAGATGATGCCTTATACCTCACAGTATATGAGTCTAGTGCTATGAATAAGGCCTTATTGATGGAGGTACCCTTTGACAAAGTAAAAAATGATCAAAAGTTTACTCATTTACTAAAAAATTTAAAGAAAGGGACTTATTACTGGAAAGTAACTAGTGATGAGGAAGAGTTATTTATTGGTAAATTTAAAAAGGAGAAATAAATCATTGGGTAACAATAAAAAGAAGGTTGTGCTTCATTGACTAATATAGCGTATAAAACCAAGTTTACACATTTTGAAAGAAAGAATGATTGTCAAAATAATTGAAGCACGAACCTTATATTTTCAGTAGTTACCAGAAGAAGATGGGGGTAAAAAAAGTTATAGTTAAAGCTAAATTTAAGCTACCATATTTCGCTTTTGCAAAATAATTTCAAATGGTAGTTCAAAATCTTCTTGAAAATCTTCACCAGCCTCAATCATGTCCATATCGTCAGAAGAACAATACCAGTATACTTTTACATAACCTTTGGCTGCTTTATGATAATTATCTAATATTTTAAAAATCTCATACAGACGACGAGAACTGCTAGTGTTAAAATAAGATACCTTGAAGTTAAAGACGATATTGGCATGTACTGACTGAGTATAAGCCTCTAGCCATTGCAAAATTGGCTCATAAAATTCCATTGAGTATTCACTGAATGATTCTCCACAAATCTCAAATAGTTTGTTTTCTATGTCAAAAGATATTTGTGGGGTATAATATTTTTCAGCAATAAATAAGCTTTTCATAATAACTACTGAGGTTTTAAATGATGAACTCTAGCTTAATAATGTTACTAGTAGTACATTTATAAGAGCAAATCTCTCCCCCCTTGTACTAAAAAAATAATTGTTTTTGAAAAGTTTTATTATTACTGCCTAATTATCAGTGATGTATATAATATTTTGATGTTTTGGTTTTTGGTGGAATATTATATGGACATAGAAAAGGTTTGACCTGCTGGTTGTTTGCGCCAAAAGCGAGTATCAAACGCCATGCATATGTTCCGTAAAAATGGTTGACCTGCGGTTTTTATGTGCATACCATGATCATTTAAGCTAATTAGCTGATCTTGTTCAAATGATTTAAGCCTTTTCCAGACTTGAGGTAACTCAGCAAAAAAAGCGGTGCTCATTTCCCAATTAGTTTTAAGTTGGCACATAAGGTTCAAGATGTGTTGCCTGATTACCAAATCTTCCTGATTTAAATGATGCCCCCTAAACACAGGCAGTTCTCCTTGGTTTACCAAGTGTTGGTATTCTTCTACTTTTTTTACGTTTTGGGCAAATCCATACCAAGAATCACTGATAGAAGATACGCCTAATCCAATCATTAACTGGGTTTTGGAAGAGGTGTAACCCATAAAGTTTCGGTGTAAGTTCCCTGATTGAAAAGCTTGGTAAAGGTCATCCTCTTTGAGAGAGAAATGATCAAGACCTATTTCATGGTAACCACTTACTTCCAGTAGTTTACGACCTTCTTCGTATAATTCACGTTTTTGAGCAGATTGAGGTAAATCTTTCTCAGAAAATCCACGTTGTCCATTTCCTTTTATCCAGGGTACATGGGCATAACTATAAAAGGCAATACGATCGGGGCGTAGCTGTTGCGTTTTTTGGATGGTATCCAACACACTGTCTAGAGTTTGTAAAGGTAAGCCATAGATAAGGTCGTGATTGATAGAGGTGTAACCCACTTTTTGACTAAGTTCATGGACTTTTTGCACTTGTTCAAAAGGCTGAATTCGGTGGATAGCTTTTTGAACTGCTGGATTGTAATCTTGGATTCCGTAACTCACTCTACGAAAGCCAAGGTCAAACAAAGCTTTTAAGTGTTCTTCTGTAGTATTGTTGGGGTTACCTTCAAAGCTAAAGAGTGGTTGTGTATCTAATTGTGTATCTTTTAGAATACTTTCTATTAAATAAGCCAGGTTTTTAGCTCCAAAAAAGGTAGGGCTTCCTCCACCCAAATGTAGTTCTTTAATTCTTGGAGGGTGAGCAAATAAGCTACGATACATTTGCCATTCCTTGAGTACAGCTTCTATATAAGGATGCTCAACCTGATGGTTTTTAGTAATTCTTTTGTTGCAACCACAAAACGTACATAATTGCTCACAAAAGGGGAGGTGAATGTATAAACTAATACCTTCTGCTGGGTTGCTTTCTTCAAAAGAGCGAATGACAGATTGTTGCCAGCGGTTTACAGAAAACTTGTCAACCTCCCAAAAAGGCACAGTAGGATAACTTGTATAACGGGGAGCTGGAATGTTATATTTATCAATTAATGTTGTGTTCATGATTTATGCATGTCTAGGGTTCACAATGCATAAATACAAGCTAGAGTGTTAATTTTCTATGACATTTGTCAGGCTTTGTTTTTTTACGTAATATTTCTAAAAACTTTCACCTATTGATATACCAGCCCAGGGAACAAACTGAAACCCTCTTACGGCATCACTGGTCTCATTGGCTGCAAGGTCGAAAAGTACAGGAGTAAAGGCTATTCGTAAAAACATGCCATTGTCTTTTTGTAAACGGTAGCCAATTCTGGCAAACCCTAAAAAGAGATAACGAAAGTTTTCCTGGCTATTGATTGGGTATAAAAATAGTGTACTTACTCCCAGGCCTCCTTCAATAAAATGATTCTTTCGCCCCCACAAGGTGTTGATCTCTAATGGTATGATGGGATAGATGTTGTTATCGTTTTGAGTATCTGATGGGTATACTCCTGCCCCTATTCGTAAGCTGAGAGCAAAGGCATTGTAGTTGATCACCTTATCATAATTTACTGATCCATAAATACCATTGCCGCCTCCCTCTAGAAAGAAACTATTCACCCTTTTAATTTTTTTTGGAGTATGTCGGTGAAACTTGCGCTGGGCATACAAAGAGCTTATGCTCAATAGAATGCCCAGACATATAATGATTAGCTTTTTCATAAGGTTATTGTAGCGTGATAGTTTTGAAAGGATCACAAGCACCACTTCCAAAATCTACATCAGCTGTGAAGTCACCACTTTTGGAACCTGATAATATGATTTGAATATCTCCCTGATTGGGAAAAAAGATTTGATTTTGCCAGCAAATATAATTGAAGGTAAGACTGCTATTGGTAGTAGTATTATGGGTAAGCGTATATTTTTCGCCATCAGAGCCCATAATGCTATAGTTGGTGCTATCTGCCCAGTAAATGTCATCACCAATACTACGACTTAATAAACCACTGATGAGACCTCGCTCTTGATACCCACTCGTTAATTGATAGGTAGTACCATTGTCCTGAAGTGCTATATCTGTGTAATTCAATTCTTGTTTAACGGTATCAGTCTCAGTAAATGCACTTTTAGATACATTTTTTACGGTGATTGTTCCTGAAATAGTACGTGTATTTAACTGAAAGCCATCAAAAGAAATTGTCATTTTATGACCAGTATCTAAATACCCAAGATTATCAGTTTGGATAACTGTAATAGTACCCTGACGTACTTTTTGAGTAATCGCTGCATTGCAACTAGCATCAGTAAACTGAATCGTGGTTTGAATTGTGTCCGTACCAATTTTTTTGATGACCAGGTTAGCTCCACAATCGTCAAAAGTAAAGCTAGCTTCAGAGGTTACTTTAGTGATTGTATCTCTTTTTCTAATCAACACATCTGCTACAATATTTAAAATATCTTGAGTTTCGGTTTGTAGGTTCACAAATTCATCCACTACACGGTCAGCATTTACCAAACTTGGATCTACTGTTTCTGGAGCTACTGTTTCACAGCTGTAAAATATCCCGCTACCTATTAAAAGCGCATAAAAAATGCGTGCAAAAATTTTCATTGAATCGTTTAATTTAATCTACAACATCAGTACTGATTATCAATGCATTCTGTCCCCTCTTACTTCTAAATTTAGTACGATATCCGCCTCGATCTCAAGCAATTCATCTAAACGAGTTTTTACTGTTTCTTCGGGAAGGTATTCCTTGGCCAGGTTTACAAAGTTTACATAATGATTGGCTTCTGATATCATTAGCTCATAGTAAAATTTCTTAAGTTCATCATCAGCAATATCTTCCGACAGCAAACGAAAGCGTTCGCAGCTTCTGGCTTCTATAAGTGCACAAACCAATAGTTTATCTAAGAATTGATTATCAGGATGACCCCCTTTTCGAATATGCTTTAGCAACTTAGCTACATATTCATCTTTACGTTGCCGACCAAGTTTGAAACCCCTTTTGTTCATTTCTTCAATTACACGCTCAAAATGATTCCATTCTTCGGCCACTACAGGCGTAAGCATTTCTACGAGCTTGTCTTTTTCGGGATATTGAACAATGAGGGAAATACAAGAAGAAGCTGCTTTTTGTTCGCAATAGGCGTGGTCAATCAATATATCTTCAATATTTTTTTCAGCTATATTTACCCAACGAGGGTCAGTTGGTAGTTTTAATCCTAACATGGCAAAGTTTTGAAAATGATTAGAGGAGGCAAATCCAAACAATCTTAGGGACTTGGTTTGCCTAACTAAGCTGCAAAATTAGAAAAAATAAATTCATAGAATATAAGTTTGTATTAGAAAGCCTCCCTGTAACATTTCATTATTTTTCTTTGCTACCAAAACTTGTGGCATCGAGTTGTGGCATTCCTTTGGTGTAATCAATCCAATAGCGTTGTTTGAATTGCGCCAGGGTCTTTTTTTCAATCCAGATCTTTTTAGGCATTTTAAATTTTTGCCCATAAAGAATTTTATTAATGGTCTTGTAGATGGGATACATTTGCCCTCCTAATCCTCGGTTGGTAAGAATAGTAACAAAGGTTTTATCTACAGTATTGTGTTGTAGATAACTACGAAATCCTCGATACAGTCCATGATGGAAAACAATGTGAGGCTTCTTACGGTAAATTTTAAATCCATAGCCATATCCATACTCTTTTTTGTTAGTGAGTGCGGCCATTTTGAATGCTTCTCTTTGAGCTTTATCGTTCAATAAAGTACGATTATGTAGTGCATCATCCCATTTTGCTAAGTCTTCTACTGTGGTACAAACACTTTTTTCTCCCACGATGCCGTCATAAAAATGATAATCTAATAATTGCCAGCCATAGCGACGATCAATATAGTAGCCTAACGCTCTTTTTTTCTTTTTGGTGATAATTACCTTTTTGGTTTGCAAAGTACTGGTAATAACTTGTGTATTATCATCTTGCTGAATAGTGTCTAATTTGGTTATGGTAGTATCATTTTTAATAATACGATAAAAGTTTGTGCGGTTTTTTTGAGGGTGATATAAAAAGGTGTGTTTCATTCCCAATGGCTTGAAAATATGTTTGTTCAGGAATTGATCAAAAGGCATTTTACCTACTTTCTCGATAATGCTGGCTAGCAAAATATAATTGGTATTACAATACCCGGCTTTTTTACCCGTTTTGAACTCCATTTTTGGCCTAACTGCAGTAAAATAGGCAATGATATCGTCGTTGTTGAGTAACTTTTGTCCTCCAAACATGCGGGTTACCCCTCTGAGTTCGTCAAAGGAGTCGGCTAAGCCCGATTGATGATGAAGTAAATGTTTGATAGTAATATTTTTGAAAGGAAATGTAGGGAAATATTGGTTAATAGTATTATCGTAATTTAGCAAGCCCTTCTCTTTGAGTAACATAATGGCCATAGCTGTAAACTGCTTAGACACTGATGCTACTCGCATAGGGGTCTGTAGATCAAGTGTATCGCGTTTATCTAAGTCAGCCCACCCCAATGCTTTTTTATAAATTATTTTGCCCTTGTCTTTTACCAAGATTGATCCATTAAACTGGTTGTTATTATATAAGTGCGTGATTACAGAATCTATTTTACGCACCTTAGGGTTAGAAAAATCATTTTGATATTGCCCAAAGGCGAGTGCACTTGTGAGACAAATCATTAGGCCGATAAGACTAAATGATTTTATTGAAAAAATGTCTGGTTTGTTCATAGGTTTTACGGTTTCTAAACAGTTTTCAATCAATTTTTAGCATGTTGGTTTTTGATATTGCCCAATCTTAAGCTGGACTAAGATTGCAAATCGAGAAATAACTCTAATATAATGAAAAGCTAAGGATAAGAAAATAAATTTTTGTGATTAACAACCTGATTTTAAATTAGGTAGGAAAAGTTTTTTAAAACTAAGCGTGAGTAATCAGGGTATTATAAAAACTATTTTTTTAAAGCGTTTATTGCCTCCTTCAGCGGTAATTTGAGAAAAAATCAGGACTGGTAAAATCAAAATTAGTATTTTTATACTAATTTCTTTTGCTTGTTATCACTACTATTATAATTTTGTAAGGAAAGAATTTAATAAAACAATGTTTTGGAAAGTATTGTAAATCCCAAAAAATACAGGTTGATTTACATAAACAGCTATTACAATGGAATTTCAAGATAAAGTAGTGTTGATTACTGGTGCTGGTTCAGGTATTGGACGAGCAGCAGCGCTAATGTATGCAAAAGAAGGAGGTCAGGTAGTGGTTTCTGATATTAACCCCAAAGGAGGAGAGGAGACTGTAAAAATGATTACTGAAGCAGGAGGGAAAGCTACCTTTATAGCAGCCAATGTAGCTAAATTAGAGGAAGTTGAGCAATTAGTCAACCAAGTAGCAGAGCAGTTTGGCCGTTTAGATATTGCAGTAAACAATGCAGGCATAGGCGACTTTAATCAGAAAAAAACAGCTGACCATCCAGTAGATTCCTGGGATAGAGTGATTGCGGTAAATCAAACCGGGGTTTTTTATTGTATGAAACAAGAGCTACAGCAAATGATGAAACAAAAAAATGGCAGTATTGTCAATATTTCGTCTATTGCTGGACTCCGAGGGCTTCCCAACAATTTGGCTTATGTGGCTAGTAAGCACGCCGTAGTGGGAATGACTAAAACTGCTGCGATGGAATATGCAAAACATGGCATTAGAATCAATGCTGTATGCCCGGTTTTTACATTGACCAATCTCTTCAAACCTGAATATTTTGGTGACAAAGCAGAAAAGCTCCGTGAAGGAATTCCAATGAAGCGTTATGGTACTGCCGATGAAATCGCAGAAGCTATTATTTGGTTGAGTACTGATAAAGCAAGCTTTGTTACTGGGCACATTATGTCGGTAGATGGTGGCAAAACCGCCTAGCAATTATAGATTCTAATAAACTTCTTCAAAATACACACATGACTTCTTCTATGAACGATAATTTAAGTTTACCAATCATTGCTGCTCCCATGTTTCTGATTTCTGGCCCCAAACTAGTGACGGAATGCTGCCGAAATGGGATCATTGGCACTTTTCCAGCACTGAACCAGCGCACCAGTGAAGGGTTTGAAGAATGGCTCATTGAAATCAAGGAAAACCTTGAAGAATATGCGCAAGCCAATGGCAAACCTGCGGCTCCTTATGGTGTAAATCTTATTGTACACCAGACAAACCCCAGATTGCAAGCTGATTTAGAACTTTGTGTGAAGCATAAAGTGCCCATAATCATTACTTCTTTGGGGGCAGTATCTGATTTAGTAGATGCAGTGCACAGTTATGGAGGGTTGGTCTTTCATGACATAACCAACCGGCGTCATGCAGAAAAAGCAATGGAGGCAGGGGTAGATGGGTTAATATTGGTGAGTGCAGGAGCTGGTGGACATGCAGGAACAGTTAATCCAATGGCTTTAGTAGCTGAAATTAAAAGCTTTTTTGAGGGTACAATTATTCTTTCGGGTTGCATTAGCAATGGGCGTGATGTGGCGAGTGCTTTACAAATGGGTGCTGACTTTGCCTACATGGGTACACGTTTTATTAATGTTACGGAAAGTAAAGCTGATGAAGCTTACCAAAACATGATTATTGAGAGCAATACTTCAGATATTGTATATACCGCGGCCGTTTCAGGAGTCCCAGCCAACTTTCTTCGCTTAAGTTTAGAAGCGATGGGGATTACCAAAGAAATGTGGAATCTGAAGAAGAAGATTGATTTTGGAGAAGAACTAGATGCTGCCAAGGCAGAAGCCAAAGCCTGGAAAACCATTTGGTCGGCAGGACATGGGGTTACATCTATCAAAGATGTGTTGCCTGTGCAAGAATTATTACAAAACCTCAAAGCAGAATTTAAGGAGGCTATAGAAATGCAGCAAAAGCTATTGAATACCTACCAATAGACATTCAAATATATTTTATATCAGAAAATTTTAAAGAGTTTAGCTTATGAATTTTGACTATACCGATAAAGTAAAAGCCCTTCAGAAAAAACTTACTGATTTTATGGAGGCGAATGTGTATCCTATTGAAGAAGAATACTTTCATTGGACACATACCCCTGAAACCTTCTGGAAAGTATGGCCAGGATTAGATGATCTCAAGCAAAAAGCTCGTGATGCAGGCTTATGGAATTTGTTTTTACCTACAAGTTACGGTGAAGCAAGCCCAGGACTTACCAACCTAGAATATGCCCCTCTGGCCGAAATTATGGGAAGAGTGGTCTGGTCTTCGGAGATATTTAACTGCAGTGCACCAGATACAGGTAATATGGAAGTATTGGCCAAATATGGTACCCATGAGCAGCAAGCAAAATGGCTAAATCCATTGATGGATGGTAAAATTCGTTCTGCTTTCTTGATGACTGAGCCTGAAGTAGCTTCTTCAGATGCTACCAATATTCGTTGCTCTATTCAAGCGGAAGGTGATGAATATGTAATCAATGGTCGTAAGTGGTGGTCTTCAGGAGCAATGGACCCTCGCTGCGAAATTTTCATTGTAATGGGGAAAACCGATCCAGAGGCAGCTCGTCATAGTCAGCAGAGTATGATTTTGGTGCCTAAAAACACCCCAGGAGTAACTATAGTGCGTCCACTTTCTGTGTTTGGGACTTATGATTCCCCTGCTGGGCACGCTGAAGTGTTATTAGAAAATGTAAGAGTTCCTAAAGAGAACCTGATTCTGGGCGAAGGAAGAGGTTTTGAAATTGCTCAAGGACGTTTAGGGCCAGGGCGTATTCACCATTGTATGCGTTTGATTGGTATGGCCCAAAGGTCATTGGAATTGATGAGTCAACGAGTGGCTCAAAGAGAGGCCTTCGGCCGACCTATTGGGGCTTTTAGTAGTATTCGTCAAGATATAGCTAAATCATTGTGTGAAATACAACAAGCACGTCTATTGACGCTTCAGGCGGCAGATATGATGGACAAAGCTGGAACTAAAGGTGCCAAAGAATTAATTTCTATGATTAAGATTGTAGCTCCTCGTATGACACAAACGGTAGTGGATCGAGCTATGCAGGCTTTTGGCGGAATGGGGTTGAGTGGAGATACTCCTTTGGCAGGCTTTTTTGCTTCAGCAAGAGTTATTCGCCTGGCTGATGGGCCTGACGAGGTACACATGCACCAGTTGGGCAAGAACACAATCATGAAATACGCAACCGAAGTATTGGCAAAGCAAAAAGTTTAGTACTTGTTATCTGATTTTTGAATGGTGAGGGCAGCGTGCTCTCACTATTTATTAATTGGACAATGAAGTCCTTTTTTGTATTATGGGCATATGAAATATTTGAGCGCCCTGTTATTGTTATTATTAACGGTAGGTTGTAAAAAGAAGCGACCTAATGTACAAGTAATTCCTATTCAACAGAAGTGGATTAAAGCAAAGCTTTTTAAAAAGTATTGGATAGGCAGTGATACAACTTCAGCAAAGAAAACAATCTTAATTACTCTTTCAGGATTTGAAGGGGGGCACCTTCCAGAAAAATCGTTGAGAGCACTGGCAAACCAAGGATATGATATTTTGTCATTAGCTTATTCAGCACCTCCACCTGGATTGCCTAATGCTTTTGTAGAGATACCCATAGAATATCTGGCTAAAGCGGTAAACTGGCTTAAGAATCAAAACAAATATAAAAAACACAAAATTGTGCTTCTAGGGGTATCGAAGGGAGCCGAATTAGCGCTTTTGTACGGAAGCTACTATCAAAATATAGATGGAATTATTGCTTACTCCCCCTCGTATGTATTGTTACCTGCACTTTCTTCCTCCAAATCTTCCAGGCCTAATCGCTCACCCTGGAGCTATCAGTACAAACCTCTGCCGTTTATTCCAGTAAAAAAAGTCGATGTGAACACAAAGACTGTCATTTACAAAGATTATATAGCCCCTTGGTTATCAGATATGAAAGTTTTTAAGCAAGCAAGAATTCCTGTAGAAAGAATAAACTGCCCTATGCTATTACTTGCAGGACAAAATGATCAGATGTGGGACGCAGCAAAAATGAGTCAGTTGATTCAATACAAAATGGAGGCGAGCTTTAAACCCCACAAAATAACTCAAGTAGTTTTTAAAAATGCAGGCCATCGTTTTTTTGGTTTTGGAGAGGCTTTGCCTGAGTATACCAGTACCGCTTGGGAGAAAAAGCTAGATAATCAATCGTTGCGTTTTATGTTAGGAGGAACTAAAGAAGGCAATCACAAAGCAATGGTAGAGGGACAAAAGCAAGTAATGAAGTTTTTATATAAAATAGAAAACCCTCCTTCAATTGATAGCCTGGATTCAAAGTTTAGAAATCTAAATCAATAACAGTGGTTTCCTCTAAATAACGAGAAGAACGGTGAGTCATCATGACTTTTTGTTCTGCAGTCATACCAATTGTTTCGCCATCCTTTAAAACTGGATCATAAGCAAGCAAGTAATGAGAAATATTGTACAAAAAGCCATAAATATCTGTAAGTGTTTGATTGGACTGATTGACCTCTAATTCCATTTTGTCAAATTCATTCAAGCCATACGTATACCCTGAAATAGTTTCGTCTTCTTCAGTAAAGAGACCAAAGTAGACCCATAAGGAGATAGGTAAAGAATTGTTGCGGAGCAAGTCGCTTTCTTCTAGGTATCGTTCAGGCGAAAGTATCAAACTTTGCATACCTTGATATACTGCCAATGCAGGAGTTAACTTCAATACTGCAGTGATTACTTTGGTAAGTAACTGATATTTTTCCAGAGCAGAACTGTCAGACATTATACTAACAATTACATGGGCTTGTTGTTTTTTAAGTGTTTCGCTTGCCTGAGGCCAATAATAAGCCGAACGACATACAGGTTCAATATCTTCCCAAGGTATAGGAACCTCCAGAAACATCAATGCTACAATCTGATCCTGGATTTGCAGCACTACAGCATTATTATCCTGTATGTCGTAATTTGATGAACTGGCAGATAATTGCCAGTCTTCTTCTATGATTGTGATTAGTTTGCTTACGTCGGGAAAAATAGCCTGTTCTAACGCAACCATGCCTAAGACTGTTTTATTATTCTTATCGTTTGAGGTTTCCATTATAAGTCTTGAAAGGTTTTTATTATACCTGAGAATAAATTATGGTGTTATCTCATTTTTGCTAAAAACGAGATAACTGCTTATTCATCCAATATTGGAAAGAAGTAGTAGCCTTTTGGTTTTTTCGTTGCTCATTCCAGGCTTTGGTAATATCGTTGGGTGCAATTTGGTGAATAAAATAGCAACAAGCCTTCAAATGTCTGGACTTGGCCAAGCGATAGAACAATGATACATATATGTTGTTCCAGATATAAGGAAAGGGTGTCTTTTTATTAACATTCCCTAACATTCTAAACAATAGTTTGGTTTGAGCCACAAATAGTTCCATTTCATTCTTCTTCTTTCCTTTGTTCAAATCTACTCTCGAGATTAAATATTTAACCATTTTGAAAGGATTTTCTGATGGATTTAACCCCCCTTCATTATCCATAAGTACTTTTAATAGGCTTTTTAATTCTTCCAGAACTCTAAGAGAACGAGGGGTGTCTGGTTCAAGCATCAAAAAAAAGTAATAAGCCATGACTGCCTTGAGTTGGTTCTTTTTTACTTCATGCAAAGCAGCTAGTAATAAGTGGCTGCTAGCGTGTAAAGGCTTCAAAAAAACGGCTCTTTCGGTGTATTTTATTGCTTGTTCAAGATCTTTAAGTTTATAATAATTAATACCTAAATTATAAAATAATAAAAAGTGGTGGGTGTACTTTTTAGCGGCCTCTTTAAATACAGTATTGGCTTCCTCTAATTTACCCAAATCATTGAGGCTGTTACCATTTAAGAGATAGGCTGCTAGTAAATAGCGTTTTTTCTGATCTATGACTTTTTGACTAAATGCACGTGCTTTTTCGAAGTCCTTGTTAGAGTAATAACTATTGGCTAACTCATAGTTGGCAATCGGGGAGTTAGCATTAATGGTAATGGCTTTCCTAAAAGAAGTAATGGCTTGTTCAAAATCTCCTTTGGCTTGTTGTGAGCGACCTTGTGAGATCAGCTTTTTAAATTCTTCTGTTTGAGCTTCTGCCCATTGAAAACCAAAGAGAGTAAATAGACTTAGTAGAATTGTTTTTTTAAAAAACATTTGTTCTGAATATATATAAAACAATAATGACTGGTTTTGTATTAGTTACGCCTGATTATTTTCCTGCTTTGAAGCGACTCAAATTAGGAAGGTATTTACGGGAACGAGTAAGTTCATAATCGTAAATTAAACGCCCAAAATTAACCATAAAAGGCATTCCTATCTTTTTGTACTCATATTTATTGTCATTAAGTGTGCGATTTTTGTTTACATAAATGACAACAGAAAGTAGAAATTCTACTTGATTTTTGAAGTCAGCAATGTAGGCATTGTCTACCAAAAAGCCATAAGATAACCCTACTTTATTAAAGATACGGATATGGCTGGGAATGTGTGATTTGTGCGCCTTTTTCTTAAATAAATCTCCAAACATTAAAAACTTCATAAATCCGTCAGAATGATCCTTTTTCTCGTATTTTGGATACTTACTTTCTCTGGGTAACATAGCCATGCATTTATATAAAAATTGATAGTCGGCTGGTGTGAGATCAAATCGTTGTTTAGCTGGAACTGACTCAGGGAACATTACAGCTTTAAGCATTTGATGCATGGTTTTCAGTGAGAAGTAGTTTTTACGGGAGAAATCAATAGGCTCTTTTACTTTTTCACCTTCTTTGTTAATATGAGCAATCCCTTTTAGAGGATTCTTGACTCTCGTAGCGTATCGGTTGGGGTTAAAGATTTCAGGTTGTTCATAAACAAGCTGTCCTTTTTTATAAAATTTAAAAGGGTTGGTATAACGGTTGCTCTCTTCATCAAAATCTGCATTAGCCAAACGATGCAAAACTAACACATCCTTATACCCTTTTTCCCAAAGCTTCTCATTGATGTATTTTTGTCCTAAGAATTCATACAAGCGATTAAAAGCCTTATTATCACTTACTACGAACGCTCTTTTGATCATATGTGCCAAAAAAGGTTTCCCATGTACTGAGGTTGTGTCTTCCTTAAAAGGTGTTTGAGGCTCACGTAATGAGTCTACTTCAAATACGGTGTATTTGCTGAGTCCTTTAATTTTAAGTTGGTTGATTTTCTCGAGGGTAAGGCAAGCCACAGGTAGCTTTACGATACTGGCAGGATAAAAATAGCGATCCTTATCGATATTATATTGGTAAGTCTTAAAATGAGGGGTATTGTTTTCATCACGATTGATTTGCGTATACATTATTTGTATTTCATACGCTTGAGGGTTTTGTAAAATGGTTTGAAATGAATCTGGTTGACTTCTGAGAAGGCTATCTATAAAATTGGAGGAATGTTTTTTTTTGTGTTGGGCGTTGCAACTCAGGCACAAAGTTAGCACTGTAATGAATGATGTAATTAGGTGAAATATTTTCATTGTAAGAAATCGCTTAATTTTCAAACGCGAAATTTAGGGGATAAATTTTTTAGCGACAAGCAACTTTTTGAAGAGTTAACCTATAATGGTTACAAGTGGTAAAGTTTGATAATATGGTAACGAATAGGTAAAAATACTATTTTAACAGTTACCAATCCCTAAAAATACGCATGTAGAATATACTTACTTGTTTTTTATAGCGATTATTAAGAATTTCGATAAACAGAGGAAAAATATGGATGTTTTTTGCTTGTTGTTTATACTTTTTTAAGAAAGGTTCGTATACAAAAACGAGTTACTCGAATCTAACCCCTTGTAGTCAGCTATTTAAACGAGAACTGAGATATTTACACGACTGCTCAGATAGCATTATAACAAGATAAGCCATTAAATGTTTAATGCTAACGAGAACAAAATTTACAAACATTACCAAGCTTATTATAATTTTAATGACTCATGACATACCAACATTTTTACAAGCCCAAATCTGTTGTCCACATCAATTCGCAAAATATTGCAATCAATATTTGCTCATTCCTTTCGTTCATTAACAGGTTCAAAGTTCAACAGCGATTTTGAACTAATCCTGTGTTCTTTTGATTGTTTTGCAAGGCATTTGGTACATTCTTAGGTAAACATTACCTGTGAAATAAATATAAACTGAACAGATTACAAATTACTTGCATAAGCCTTTTCAAATAGACATCAATTCCTCGTTTTTCAATGAGGTTTTTATAAATGATACTTACTTAAAAACTACAAACACTGATTTTTTTAAATTTTCGCTTTTTATGGATCTTAAATTTTTCTATAGGTTATTGAAGATCTTGTGTTTTTCGATTTTTTTAGTTCCCCAACTTCAAGCTCAGGTTGAAGCCACCTGGAATGCCACAGGTACAATGAGTGGGGGATATTATTCGAATTTACAAGAAAAGAACTGGTATAACCCTGCGAACTGGACATGGAGAGTAGGTGGTGTTGCCGCTGATCCTACCCATGCTAGTGTTCCAGATAATGGAATTCCTGATGCAGGTACTAATGTAATCATTCCTAATGGTACTGCAGTCTGCTGGATTCCACCAAACAATGCTAAGTTTTGTATTGATTTTTCTGGTGCCAACGCTACTAATCCAGTAATGACTGAGAAGACACTGGTAACTGATGCTTGTCCTGGATCAGCAGTCGATGCTACTGAACCCCTGGCGGCTTCTATTACTATTAATGGAGGAGCTATATATAATCAAGCTGGTTCAGGGGTTGGTTCTCCGAGTCCTTTGCGAGTAAGTACTGCTTCAGGTGGTTCAGGAAATGTGACCATCTCAAATGGCGGAGGTATACAGGGAGTATTAATGATAGAAACGCCTACTACGCAGATTAACGGTAGTTTGGATATTACTACAAATGGCCACTTCGTGATTTTTAGTGGTGAAATTGAAGTAGAGCTCACCCAAAATGTAAATATAGATGGTACCATTACCAAGCTTCAAACGAACTCAAATGGTATTTTCACAATGAACTTCCTGGGAGCTGATAACTCCACGATTACAGGGACAAATAAGAGTAATGTGAGTACTGCCCTTGGCAAATTAACTCCTTATTTAGATTTCGATCGTTTTGCTTCAGGAGCCTTTGATAATGTTGTCATGAATAAGGAAGTGGCACAAGGGCAAGATTATTATATACAAAATGCTGATAATGGGATGCCTTTTCTGGCGGGAGTTGTGGATAATACAGGAGCGCTGATTTTGACAAGTACAGGAAACTTTACAGTAAACAGAGGAACTGTAATTGTTAATAACGCTATTACAACCTCTCAAACCTTTAACGGGGCTGATAACTGGGATTGGCAAATCAATGATCCTGATATAAATATTCGTGGTAAACTTTTCATTGCCAATGCTGATGTAGGTACAGTAAGTTACAAAGGATCTAGTGTAGACCTTTGGAAAGGAGCTTTAGCTAATAAAGAAGAAATTACAATGCATTTGGGCGGTAGCCTGGAAGATTTGAATATTCGCTATCCTTCTGAAACCGATGATGGACAAAGCAGAGGAGGACTATATGTAGGCCCCATAACTCCTTCGGCATCAGCAAATGCTTCTCGTCCAGTCATTGTTTTTAATGGTTCTTTGAGCCAGGATATTAGAGGCTTAGGAGGAAATGGTACTGGGGATCAACTTCAGAACTTTGCTGGTAATGCATCTGAAGGTATTGGAATGGTGTTGCCGAACGTAATTTACCAACCTGCCAGTGCTGCCCAGAAACTAACGATCAACTCAAGTAATAACTTACGAATCATTGGTCATTTACTAATTACTCAAGGAACCTTTAGCTTGAATAACCAAACCCTATTGTTTGGAGATGCGATTAGTACTGACTTAACTTCCAATATAGTTACGACCTATGATTTTGGAGATGAAATCAACGTATACGGAACGTTTGAATTGACCCCTTCCTCAACACTTAAAATGAGTACTGGTGGAACTGGGCAAGGAACCATTATGAGGATTCGTAATGGAGGTAGAATAGAATCTATAGGAACAGCTAACCAAAACGTGAGCATTACTCGTGATGGAGTTCCTGGAAATTATTACCGTATTGGTGCCTATTCTGGCTCCACTGTTCGGATTACTTATACCTTGTTTGAATTAATTGCGTCTTCCAATAACGGATATAGATTGATTAATACGGGAGTTGGTAGTGATTACACCAGAGGTGGAACCAATAGTAGTGGAGGTTTCAAATGTTATCCTGGGTCTACCTTGTCTACCGATATAGACCATGATGCAGATGCAACTACTGCAAATGTGGCTTCTTTTAGCTACTGTGGCTTTAGTTTTGGGGCTCCAGGTGTCACGTTTTTGACTTTAAATTCTGGCCAAAATCTGGTGATTGAAAGAACCTTATTTGGAGATACTGGTAACAACTTGGTTTGTACTTCAAATACTTGTACACCTTCTTTTAGAAATGTTGTAAGTAACGATGCCGGTACATATGAAATGAGTCGTTCTAGTGGCTCAAGTGGAGGATCTGCTTTTGGAGAGTTTAACGATGGTGGAGGCAATGATGGGAATATTACCTGGACAGGGCCAACCCCTATTTATTGGTTAGGGCCAAGAGGAGTAACTCAAAACGGGATTTTTGGCTCAGCTTTCAAAGACAACACCGCATACTACCGTAAATGGTCTGATTCTAATGGTGATGGTACCCCAGATAACCTTGGCTGGTCATTAAGCCCAACATCTTATATTGTAATTGATGGAACCTCGTCGAATATACCTGGAAAAACTGCTGGATTTCTGGATTATGACATCTATGTACCTAGTACTTGTAGCCGAAACTTATTGATCGACGATGATTATACAATAACAGGAGGATATTTCTTCTTGGAAGCTTTCTCTTCTACATCTTTTAATGATGGAATTGTAGATCATTATCGTTATGCAAATCGCGGAGTATACCTGGATGATAATCGAACCCTTACTTTAGGAGGAGATTTTAGTAATACAGGTTCCAATTCATTTAGTTATAATTATGTAGGAGGGTACTTCTATGCAGGTACCAACAGTACACTCAATGTGGCAGGAAGTTTTTTTACTTCTTCGGGACGATCAGTAGAAGGAGAGCAGGCATCTTCAAGGTTTGAAGCCTTCACTGGTTCTACCGTAGTACTCAATGGTGCTGGTGATCAGGAATTAAGATTGCGTACAAATTCGCTATATAACCTTACGATTAACAAAGCCAGTGGTAATGTATTGGCCCAAGGGTTATCAGGAGCTACTTATTATAGTATAGTGGTTCAGAATAAATTCTCAATGTTGAGTGGAAACTTTGTTGTTCGTTCAACTTGTCCTCTGGTGATACAGGGAGATTATGAGCAGCAAGGGGGAACGGTTGATTTTGACCTTAGTCCAGTCACTGTACAAGGAAATTTTATTGTAACAGGAGGAACTTTGACACCTACTTCAAGTACGGTATACTTTACCCCAAACAGTTCTACTGATCGTACGATCCAATTAGATGGAAGTAGTGTAACCTTGAACAATGTAGTATTTAACCGTGATGGTTATATTCCGACTGCTGGACACAATAGTCCTGGAAATCATTTAACTGATCCTGCGGTTCAAACAACCATACCTGTTACTACGGTAAATACTGGGTTAGTAAGATATACGATTTCAAGTACTACCAATACTTTTGAAGTATTGAATGATATAACGATTGAAAACAATCGTGATGTAACATTGGCAGAAGACTTATCTTCTATTATTGGAAACATTACAGTGAACTCTGGTGGAGAATTGACCACATCGGCAGGTACTGACTTACAAATTAGAGCCGGAAAAACATTGCTAGTAGATGATGGAGGTTCTTTAAATGTGATTGGCTCTGTATCTAAATATACCAAACTTAGTAGAAATGGTACTGGAGACGATAAATTTAGTTTTACCGTAAATGGAACGCTAAGAGCACGGTATTACCTGATTGAGCACACTGACGTAAATGGAGTAAACCTTGGAACAACTGCTAAAACGTTGAGTCCAGGTGTAACCATTGTTGGTGGTGGTGGTGAAAACTATGACGTAACTACCGGAGTGACCGTAGTAGGTGGTGGTGGTATTGGAGCTACTGCAACTCCTTCCATCAAAGCCAGTATTACACAGATTAACCTTACCAATCAAGGAGGGGGGTATACTACTGTACCAACTATTACGATTGATACATCTCCCACTGGGGTAGATGCTACGGCTACAGCGGTTATCAAAGGACCAATTACTGGAATGTATGTTTCGGATGGCGCTGAATATGATGTGTTACCCACTGGTGTTGTTTTCAACCTTGTAACTGCCAATGGTTCAGGAGCCAGTGGAATAGTAAAAGGAGGTATCAAAAATATTACTTTAGGTACCGTTGGGGCTAAATATGCTTCCGCTCCAACCGTGAGCTTTACTGGTGGTGGTGGTGCTGGTGCTTCTGCTTCAACTGTTTTGAGTGCTGAAGTGGCAAGCATTGCCGTAGTTGATGGTGGAGAAGGTTATGATGCTGTTCCTGGTATAGGAGATATAACTATAGATAACTCAAGTACCAATAATACAACTAATATGACTGTTACCGGGGTAACAGCTACCGTTACAGGAGCCAAAAACATTACACCTGGTTCTGGTTATGATGGAACTTCTACGGTTACCATTGATGGAGGAACCTTTACTACACAAGCGACTGCTACGCTTGACATAGCCACTACTGGTCAATTATTGAGCGTAAATTTGATAAGTGGTGGAGTCGGAACAGATTATTTGGGTGGAGGTAGCGGTACTTTTGCCCTAGTGATTACAGGTGGTGGAACACCTACTACTACTGCAACTGCTCAAGCTACTGTTGTGAGTGGAATAATTACTCGGATTGATGTTACGAATGTGGGTGCAGGATATACTAGTGCTCCTGCTATTGATTTAGAAACCAATGGGGGGCGTTCAGTGGGAACCGCTGCTTCTGCAACTCCTGTATATGCTCCTTCTGGAGGAATTAAAGGAATTATTATTACCAATCCGGGTTCTGGATATACTTCTGCTCCTACTGGATTAACTTTTGGCGGACCAGGTGTTAGTGGTAACTTTACACCTACTATGAGCATTGAATCTGTAACAGTGGGTACAGGAGGAAGTGGATATGAAATAGGGCCTAGTATATCAGTAATTGCACCTGCAACTGCTACTGACATACCTACCAGAACCGCAACACTTGCAACGAATTTATCAGGAACAGTTAAAAGTATTTCTTTGGATAACCCAGGGACAGGTTATACATCCACCCCTACTTTGACAATTCAGTCACCTGGAGCAGAAGCAACCGCAACAGTTGCTTCTGGAGCTGTGACTTCTATTACAGTGACAAATGGTGGAGGTAATTACACCAGCGTGCCAGCGGTTACATTTAGCTCAGGATCTGCTACGGCAACTGCTGTTGTAGTAGATGGAGTAGTGACTCAGATCGTAGTTACAAATGGAGGCTCTGGATACGCTACAGCACCTACTGTAACGATCGCGCCTCCTACTGGTAGTGTACAAGCTACAGCTACTTTTACGATGCAGATTACAGAAGTAACTTTGGCTTCAGGAGGACAAAACTATGATTTACCACCTACCATTACATTAACTGGTGGTACTACTACTGGTGCTGGCCCAGATGCTACAATTCAACCTACCATGAGTGTACAAAGTATTACACTGACCAATTCTGGTACCGAGTACGGAACTGCTCCTAATGTAGGTATTCAATCACCTGATGCTGCAGGTATTGGTATTGCCAACGGTGCGATACAAGCCACTGCCACCGTAGAAACTGTAGGTGAAATTGAGTCAATTGGGGTAACTGCCGGATCAGGTTATACAGGTACTCCATTTGTGATTATTACCGACCCTACTGGAAACGGACGTGGAGCTGCTGCTACGGCCTTGTTGACTCATACTACATTGGCAAGTGTAGTAGTAATTGATGGAGGGCATTATACCCAGAAGCCCACTGTGACTTATACTGGTGGACTTGATGGAGGTGGAACTGCTGCGACAACTGCTGCTGCAGATATCACGATGGTAGCTCCATCTTTTAATGAGATCTCAAGTGCAAAAATTAATGCTCAGGGTACTAACTGTACAAATGGTACCTATGATGTAATTGTGACCGAAGGTGTGAATACTTCCGCAACTTTGTTGGTGACTGTGGTGGATAATGTTGTGGCGAGTGTATTACCAAAAATATATGGTACTGGATATTTGGCAGATGTAGATGTTAGTACAGCTGTAAATACGGATTGTGGATGTGATTTGGGTAGTGCAAATGTAACTGCATTGAAAGGATCAAGAATTAGTACCATTGGGGTAACATCTGCTGGTAATTTATACAATGGAACGCCTACAGTTGTAATTACTCCTCAAGCATCTGATACTGAAGCAGGAGATGGAGCTGCAATCGCGTATCTTAATGCTACCACTATTAGCTCAATTGCATTAACTACTAAAAATGTATATCCAGCCGCTACATTTAGTGATGGTATTTTTACAAATGGCTATAATCGTGACAATGTGGGTGGTACAGTAAATGGTACTTTCATCACCTTCCCTGAAAATTATACAACTTACAGGGATAATAGTAATACTTATAGTACTACTGAGACATTGCCTGCAAGTGTAACCCATGATTATACAGCTACCCCAGTGGTAGATACTATTTATAATGTAATCTTCCCTCAAAACCCAACACGTTTGAGTAATCCATTTAACACGAATAATGTGCGTAGAAATGGTACTGGTACTAATGTAGAGAACCAGGTTGTATTCAAAGATGCATTGGGTACTTTCTCAGGTGAAGATTATGATGATGAGCAGAATAACAATGATATGGTGGTTTGGGTAGAACCTAACATTGTTCGTTGGGATGGAGGACCAAACAACTCAGGTACTGCTTGGTCTAACCCAAATAACTGGCGACCAAATGGAGTACCTACCCCAGACAAAAACGTAATCATTGATTATACATATGCAGCGTTACAGTCAAATAATGTATTAGGGCCTTCTACGATAATTGCCCCAACTCCCCTAAGGGTTGATTTTGATCTTGATCCATTGGCTTACCCTATTACTTGTAGAAGTTTGACGATTGAAACGCTAATACCTGGATTGAACCCAACCAATGCTCGAGGGCCGATATTTTTAGATATTAATCAGGATATGACTGTTCTGGAAAGCTTCTCGGCCAGTAGTGGTACCACAATAGAGGTGTTTAGTGCCAGAACAATGAATATAGGAGGTAGCTGGAGTAATGAAGGTGTATTTAAGAATGGTGGTGGTACAGTGAACTTTAATCAGCCATTGACACGTACAATCAATGCTGCTTCGGGCATTGTAGAATCTTATTCTGCAACTCCAAGTACTTCAACAGCTACTGTAGGTATGACTGATGATGATGCCAATGCATTCTTTAATTTGATCTTATCAGATGGTACTACCGAACTGAACTCTTATATTAGAGTAGAGAATAACTTGACTATTCAAAACGCCGGAACCAGGTTTAACCCTTCTAACAGTAACTTTACAATTGAGTTATGGGGTAACTGGCAAAACGAAGGAACATTTGATCCAAGTCAAGGTAAAGTGATTTTTGCAGCATTTAATGGACAAACAGTAGGAAAAGGATTTAGAACTGCGGCTACGGCTACGGCTACCGTAAGTGCTGGATCACTTACTGGCTTAACAGTCACTGGTGTTGGTGATAAATATGCTACTGCACCTAAGGTAGTATTTGAAGGTGGTGGAGGTTATGGTGCTTCTGCGACCGCTACTATTGACGGAAATGGGCAAATCAATTCATTGACGATAGATCCAGGTGGTAATGGTACTGGTTATACCACTGCACCTAATGTAGTGTTTGTTCCAGTAGATAAAGAAGATTTCTACAACGTAGATGTTTATAAAGGGTTGACTAGCCACGTAACCCTGTTGACCAGAACCGAAATAAGCAATAGTTTAGACTTTAGACTAAATAATATTATTTCGGATACGCTTAGAGAGTGTATCGTAAGAGGAAACGTGACGGCCACAGGTGGTTACGTAGATGGGCCAATGGGAAGAGTTTATAACTCTACGGCACTTAGTACGCAAACTTACTCAGTTGGAAAAGGGACTAAATTCCCAGGAGATGTGAGCTTACAAATTGCCCTGGATAATAACCCAGACGCAGGAGATGCAAGTACTGTAGTGTATATGATGGAGCGTCACAATAATACTCCTATTACAGGGCGAAATATACCAGCCGCTGTGGATGTAAATATATTATTAGATGCTTATTATCAAGTATACCAGGTACCTTATCCATTGATTAATTCAAGCTATCCGGTGACTAGTGGAGGAACACCGATTAACTTTAATAGTGTTGGATCGCTGGCACCGAAAATTGGTATTCCGTTAGATTTAACGGTAGAAAGCTTGACTACACAAGCGCTTGCTGGTGTAACGATTGACTTAAGTACAATTGCTGTGGCCAATTTGGATAACTACCGTATTTTCATAGATCCAGGAGACAATACGCCAGTTAATGCTTCTGACCCAATTAAAGGATTGGATGTAGAAGTACCTTATCATTCACCAGGTAGTGATTGGGTAAACCTTGGAGGCGAAAATACTGTAAACGCCAATATTGGTGGTTCAACTGTTATTTCAAGTATCAACACTTTTGATAAACTAGGTAGTGGTGTATTTTCATTAGCTATTAAATACACTGCATTGCCAGTAGGTTTGGTAACACTTGCAGCTACTCCACAAGGCCAAAGAGTATATCTTAGATGGACAAGTTTAGCTGAGAAAGACGTAAGTCATTATGAATTGGAGCGAAGCACTGACGGAGAAAACTTTACCAAGTTTGGCGAACAGACTGCTTTAGGTAATGATGAACTGAGTCAAAGCTATCAGTCAGTAGATAATAATCCTATAAATGGTATTAACTACTATCGTCTAAAAATTTGGGATAAAGATGGTAAGTTTAACTATTCTAAGATTGTGAGCGCAAGCATCAATCCTGGGGCAGGCTTCTTACTTTATCCGAACCCAAATAATGGTAGCAGAGTGACTATTAATTCAGAAGTAGCGTTGCCAGAAGAGGATATTCAATTGACGATCATTGATTTGTCAGGTAAAATCGTATATCGTAAGCTGATGACTACTTCTCAGAGAACTTCTACACACTCAATCGAGCTAGAATCATTGAATTTAAGTAGTGGTAACTATTTTATTAATCTAAAAAGTGCCTCATTGTCGGCACAACTTGAATTAGTAATCTCGAAGTAAGGTACCTTACTTATAAAACAATATATTTTAGAACTCCCTGGTAGAAATATCAGGGAGTTTTTTATTTTATATAAATGACTAAAACACTACTCATACTAGACTTAGACGAAACGCTGATTCATGCGTCTGAGGAACCAATACCAGAGCTAACCCCTGATTTTGTGCTTTGGAAACATTACCATGTTTATAAGCGCCCCTTTTTGGAAGAGTTTATTCAAATTTGTCAGCAATATTTTGAATTGGCGATTTGGTCTTCAGCTACCAGCGACTACGTCAATAAGATCGTTAAAGAAATCCTCCCAAAAGATATAGAATTGTCATTTGTATGGAGCCGCAAAAAATGCACTTATGCAACTTATCCAATCAATTACCTGGAGTCATCAGGACTGGCTTATGATCATTACAGTTTACCAAGGGTTTGGTTTAAGAAACTGTATAAAGTAAAAAAACGAGGCTATTCTTTGGACAAAGTATTGATTGTGGATAATTCACCTGAAAAACTGTTTTATAACTATGGAAACGCAATTTATGTGGAGGACTTTACAGGCGATACAAACGATCAGGAATTAATGTTTTTAAGTAAATATTTACCTACCTTGCACGCCGTAGAAAATGTGCGTGTATTGGAAAAGCGAGGTTGGAAAACTACGGTAAATAAATAATCATTCCCTAGAGAAAATATTTGAATATACATGGCCAATCCATTAGAAAATCTCAAAAAGCATAATTTAACATTACCTCAACCTTCTACCCCTGGCGGTTCTTACATGTCGGTAAATATTCGTGGGAACATCGCATATATTGCTATACAATTCCCAATTGTCAATGGAGAGTTTAAGTTTCAAGGTAGGCTGGGTCAGGATTTTTCTACCGAGCAGGGTTATGAAGCAATGCAACTATGTGCTCTTAACGTATTGGCACAGATCAATGAGAAATTAGGATTTGATAATATCTTAGGGTTGAATCATTTAGACGCGTATTTTCAGTCAACCCCTGATTGGGATGATTCTCCTGACGTAGTAAATGGAGCTTCAGACTTATTTGTAAAAATACTTGGGGAAAAAGGAAACCATTCACGAGCCATTTTTGGAGTAGAGCGCTTGCCACGTAATTTCTGTGTAGGACTTACTTGTTCATTTACGCTTAAAACTCAGGAACCTATTTTTATTACATAAATTCGCTTGGGTTTACTTCTGAATTTCAGGTTTTGAATGTGATAACCGTTTCCAAGACTCACTCTACTATAGAAATACCCATCATGGTAAATTAACATTGTATGACTGCACACAAAGATCAAGTTCCTAATAGGCTTATCAAAGCCACCAGTCCTTATTTACTACAACATGCCTACAATCCAGTAGATTGGTATCCCTGGGGAGAAGAGGCACTACAAAAGGCTAAAGACGAAGATAAACCTATTATTGTAAGTATTGGTTATTCGGCTTGTCATTGGTGTCATGTAATGGAACGTGAATCGTTTGAAAACGATGAAGTGGCTGCGATCATGAATCGTTATTTTGTGTGCATTAAAGTAGATCGGGAAGAGCGCCCTGATGTAGATGCCATTTATATGGATGCAATCCATGCTATGGGGCAAAGAGGAGGTTGGCCATTAAATGCTTTGTTGACCCCTGAAGCTAAGCCGTTTTATGCACTTACTTATTTACCGAAAGAGTCCTGGATGCAATTGTTACAAAATGTAGCTCAGGTGTACCAAACCCGTCGGGACGAGTTGGAACAGTCAGCCTCGGTTTATCAAAAAGCCATTGCTGCCAGTGAAGCCGAAAAATACGGACTTGCAGTAGAGGATTTAGCATACTCTCGTGAAGATCTGGATAAAATGTTTCAGTCTATTTATCAGGAAGTAGATCATACACGGGGAGGAACCGATCGGGCACCTAAATTCCCGATGCCCGCTATCTGGCAATTTTTACTGCACTACTACCAATTAACAGGGAGTGAAGAAGCCTTAAGAGCTGCCGAAACGACCTTAACCGAAATGGCAAAGGGTGGCATTTATGACCAAATAGGTGGTGGTTTTGCCCGATACTCGGTAGACGCAGATTGGTTTGCCCCTCATTTTGAGAAAATGTTATACGATAATGGCCAACTGTTGAGTTTATATGCCGATGCTTATAACATTACAGGTAAAGCTATTTATCAACAAGTAATAGATCAAACCATTGCTTTTGTGGCACGCGAACTTACCAGTGAAGAAGGTGGATTTTATTCTGCACTAGATGCAGATAGCGAAGGAGTAGAAGGAAAGTTTTACGTGTGGGAGAAGGCAGACTTTGAAAATGCCATAGGATCAACCGATGCTGCTTTGGCATTGGACTATTATAATGTGACTCATCCAGTAAACTGGGAAGAGGGGAATATTTTGCATCGTACCTTGGGAGATCAGGCTTTTGCTCAAAAGTACAATATTACACTCGAGGAGCTGCAACAAAAGGTAAATACCTGGAATGAAAAGCTACTGCGGAAGCGTAGTGAATGGATACGCCCTGGACTAGACGATAAAATTCTTACTTCCTGGAATGGTTTGATGCTCAAAGGATTAGTAGATGCTTATCGAGTATTTAACAAAGAGAACTATCTCGAATTGGCTCTAAACAATGCTCGTTTTTTAAAAGAAAAGGTGATACGTGATAATTATCAATTATACCATAGTTACAAAAACGGCCGAGCTACTATAGATGCTTATCTGGAAGATTATGCAGCCGTGATAGAAGCCTACATTGCGCTTTATCAGGCAACTTTTGATGCAGAATGGCTAAATTTAGCAAAAGAGCTTACCGATTATGCCATTCGTAGTTTTTATGATGAGAAAGAAGGACTGTTTTTCTTTACTGATGCCAATGCCGAGAAACTTATTGCCCGTAAAAAAGAAATTTTTGATAATGTAATCCCAGCGTCAAATTCTATGATGGCTAAAAACCTCTATTGGTTGTATTTATATTTTGACGAGGCAGATTATCTGACTAAAACCCGACAGATGTTAGGCCAACTTAAAAAAGTAGTAATAGAAAATACTGCGAGTGCAGCCAATTGGGCAATGCTTTATACTTATTTTGCTCAACCCACTGCTGAGGTAGCCATTATAGGAGAGAAAAGTCACGCATTTCGCCAAGAGATAGACCGCGAGTATTTTCCCAATAAATTGTTGGTAGGTACCCAAACTCCCAACGATTCTCTGCCACTGTTGCAAAATCGGGGACTAGTGAATGAACAAACCACATTGTATGTTTGCTACGACAAAGCTTGTCAATTACCTGTAAACTCGGTAGAAGAAGCCTGGAAGCAAATCAAGGGGAATTAATTATTTTAATAAAAAGACAAAGCTTCACGTACCTGTTGAGCTTTGTCTTTTTATATTACGATTATAAGACTTATCATCAATAGATCATTTAGGTGTGCAATACCCTTATAAATAGCTTATTGAATGATTAAAAATTTCTTTAAACCATCCAAACTCATAGGGAAACCATACGATTTAATAATTAAACCATTATTACCTACTTGCCATATTTGTTCAATTGTAGTCAAATTACGTAAAATAGCTACCTGATCCTCATTGAGTTGTTCTCGTTGTATGGATTCATTAGCTGGAGGTGTGGTAAAGTTTAGGCGAAACAAAATACGGAGAAGCTCTATTGACTCAAATGCGTGTCCTGTTTTGATTTTCTGTAATAGGGCATTGCTCACCAATTGATTTTGTTCTGTAGGCAAGTTTTCAAAAAATCCTGCAATAAATGTTTCAGGATTTCCTGATTCATCTATCCAGGGAAAACTTAGCCAACTTTCTTCTTTGTATTCCTCACCATCTGTAAATTCTTCCAAATCTTCAGCCTGTATAAGTTCATCTTCGTCAATGTCATCTTCATCATTTTCTTCCAAAGCCTCACTTTTCAATAAAGAAGCAGAGAGGAAGTTTAACAATACTGGCAGAACCTTGATTTGAAGTGATTGAATTTTCAAGCGATATAAAGCAATTGCCGCAGCTAGTTTTAGCCAATCTTCCTGAGCTTCTTGTAGCCAATGCTCAAAAAAGGAAGCCCATTTATTATCAGTATCATTGGTTGTTAAATAACTAATAGCTAGTAACATATTGGCCTGTATAATCGGATTTTCTTCTTCCTCAATAAAGTACTTGAGCGCTGGTAAAATTTTGTCTTTTAGTGGATAAAACCAAGCTAAAAGAAATATAGAAGCTTGTTTCTCTTCATCATTGCCTTCAGCCAGAAATCGAGTATAACGCGAAATCCCTTGGGCAATCGCTTCATACAATCCCCGCATTACGCCATCTTCATCATAAGTTGTATTGAAAAAGTCCGTCTCATAATTGGGTGGTTGGTGGATATAGTATTCTGGATAACCTAGTAAGCAGTGTGTTAAATATTGCAGTATTTTTTCTTTAGCAGGCACCCCTTCATAGTCCAGCAATTCTATAAAAAATGGAATAGCCTCTACAGTTGCAGGGTAGCGGGTGCCTTGATGAAACAAATTACCATACAAATGCCACCAAGCCGATTTTCTTATTTCAGAATCACTTACACATATCTTCATCAAAAGCTGAGGCACATCGGTAGCAGCCCCATAAGCATGGGTAGTATTTTGCCAAGCGACCTCATATAGTTTGCTAAAATCGGGCAAAGTGCCTTTTTCTTCCTGTTGACCTAATAATATATTTAGTTCTGTTTCGTTGGCAGGAATCTCACTCGCTTCTAAAATGTTGCGAATGGTTTCGTTTTCCCAAAGCCACGATTGGGTCGCAAAAACAGTCAATATGTGCTCTTGCAAAGCAGTAAACTGTCTTTGTTCACGGATACTAATTGGCCCCAAACCCATTTGAATGATGGCTTCTACTATAAAAGAAGCGTGGTTTTGAGGATTCAGTTGTTCTATTAACTTGGGTATGATATAAGTGTGTTGGCTTTTTCCCGTAAGTTGAAAAGCCTGGATGTGGCGAGTCAAAAAAAACATCTCAGGGGTTGGAGGTTCAGAGGTATTGGTTGGCGCTGTATAAGCATTATTGGTGAGGGAAATCTTGGGGAGTTTTTTATAAGTATAATAAAGGTTAAAAAACAATTCCGTAACTGGTGTTGGTTGCACAAAAACTTCTAATACTACATTGATTACTTTTTCAGGTGTTTCAAAATTTTGCAGCCTCATTAGCTCAAAAGCGACAATATAACGTAATAGCGATGAAGAGGAGTCAAGATAGGTTGCTGTCAATTTTAGACACTCTTGTTTTATTGTTTGGTTTGCATATATATTATTTCCAAACTTTTCATTGAACTGAGTAATTACAAAAGCTTGTTTTTCAGGTGATTGCTGCCTTTCAAGAAGCTCTCTTAGGTAATTAATCTGAGGGTTAGAGTCGAAAAACTGAAATTGAAAAGCTAAAAAATAACGTAAAACCAAAAACAAATGATCACTTGGAGCTGCTTGCTTCAACAGTTTGTTAAATACTTGCGGCATTGTATCCTCTATAACTCCCCGAATATTGAAGTCAAAAATGAGACTTAAGAAGAAGCTTTGACTGAGTGAATTGAATTGGTCAAGACTTTTATAGATCTCCAAAAAATCATCCCGTAATTGATCCTTTTCATGCCAATAATTGCTAACAATAGCCTTAAAATGATTGAAATCTATATCTGTGGGAGCATTTCTTAAATTATTGATAAGTAATTCCCAGTTAATTTCTGTATTCTCAATGGTATAATTGCGCATGTTTTTGGTTGGTTAAATTTTCGTAATACCAATTAAATGAGATTGTAGGGCAAAATCCAAATAATCTATATCTTTGTGGCTTTTAAAAATCGCGACATCGCCCATGAATGCTACCCAGGCTTTATTGTATCCATTTACCCTTTTGTATGGATCAATAACAGATTTTCGAAACCATTTATACAATATTGGTCATCGTCCCTCCGTCAAGTTTGACACCAACGTGATTAATGTGGGTAATCTAACCGTGGGTGGTACTGGAAAAACGCCTCATGTAGAATACTTAATTCGACTATTAAATGCTCATTTTCAGGTAGCTACTCTGAGCAGAGGCTATGGCCGTAAAACCAAAGGGTTTATATTGGCCAATGAACAAGCCACTGCCGAGACTATTGGTGATGAGCCTTTACAGTTTTACAAAAAATACAAGGATAAATGTTTAGTGAGTGTAGGAGAGGAGCGAGCTTTGGCCATCCCTTATATTCTGACAGAACACCCTGAGGTACAAGTGATTCTATTGGATGATGCCTACCAACATCGTGCTGTGACGCCATCTTTCAATATACTACTTACCGATTATCATCGATTATTCTATGAAGATCATCCTTTTCCTTCGGGGCGATTGAGAGAGCGACGAAGAGGAGCTAAGCGTGCTCAAGTAGTAATTGTAACCAAATGCCCTGATGATTTGAGCGATACTGCTCAAAAAGGCATTGAGCAAAAAATTAGAGCCTATTGTGATACCAACGTAGAAGTGTTTTTTACAGGGATTCGTTATCAGGATTTACAGCCAGTATTTGATGCTGGTGATTTTTCTCCAATAGCCTTGTCTGAAGCATCAAAATCCACTAAAGTGACCTTAGTGAGTGGAATTGCCCAACCCCATTTATTAGAAAAATTTGTGGCAGAAAAGTTTAGCCTGATCAATCATGTACGGTTTCGTGATCATAAAAATTATACATTAGAGGACATACAACGAGTCAAAAACGAATTTATGTCCGTAAATGACAATGAAAGTATTTTGCTAACCACCGAAAAAGACTTTGTTAAATTAGGAAATGCGGCTTTTGCAGAACTTTTCAAAGAAATACCTTTTTACTATTTACCCATTGAAGTGTATTTTTTGAATCGTCAGGCAGCATTTGATCAACTGATCAAAGATAATATTACGGTGGATAAATCATAGTTTTTAATACCTTTGCACTCAGCAATTTAAACGATAAATTATATACCTCGAAATTCGTTAATCGCTATTCATTATTATTAAAGGCGTAATGTCTAAGAGCTTTTAGGGAGATATGCAAGTAAGGAGATTTTTGCTCATTTTAGGTTTTTTAGGATTGATTCAATCAGTTTGGAGCCAATCTACAATTTTAGATGATACCACCAAGCAGGTGTATGGTGCCAAAACCACTCGTTTTTTCCTGGAACGTGATCTATTGTTTAACCGAGATACATTGTATATGATAGATACGTCTTTGAACAATGTGCATCGCTACGATATGGTACAGCGCCTCGATAACCTATATCAGGATTTGGGGCTCATGGGTACTGCCATACGTTCCATTTATTATAAAATGCCTCAACAAATAGGCACCACCTTGGGGATGAATGCTTATCAACCCTATGTATATTCACCCGATAAGGTCAAATATTTCAATACGCGTTCCCCATTTACTCACGCCAATTATGCGCAAAATACTCGGGGTAATCAAAAAATATATTTTAGATACACCCGCAACATTAATGAAAACTTCAATGTAGGTTTACACTATCGCCGGGAAAATACTTTTAAGCAATTTGGTGGACAAACTACTCGAGAATTAGCTACCGACCATCATAGTTTGGCAATTCAGGCTGCATATATCAGTAAAAATAAGCGGTATAAGTTACTATATCATTTTTCGCACTTAAATCAAATTGTATTCGAGCAAGGAGGCATCCAGACCAACGCTGCTGATTCCAATGCCAGGGGTGAAATTATTGCTGATAGTTTATTTGGTTATGAATTTGAAACCCCATTTTTAGGATTGACTGCTCGTAGTTGGCAAACCCAAAACACCCATCACTTATACCAGGAATATCGTCTGGCGAAGCAATTACAGCTTTTTCATGTGCTACATCGTACCCGCCAACGTGATGACTACGAAGATACAGGCTTGGCTGATGATGGTAACTTGAGCTACTATCGAGCTTTCGCCAATGATAATATAACTACGGGTAAATCACCTTTTATCTATAATAGTACAGGTACCAGCGAAGGATTCAAATATTGGCTGTTTGATAATAAAGCAGGAGTAAAAGGAAGTATTGGACCTATTTATTATCAAGGTTATGTTCGGGCACGCCAATATCGTCTGGAGCATAGTAGAGAAGGGCAAGTAGAAGCAGTTAATGTAGTAGATACCGATGTTATTACAGTAGGAGGAGGCCAAATTACACAATCGACCCTTGATTCAGTACGTACCCAAATCAATACTCGGGAACTGGAAACGTTTGTAGGAGGAGCTTTTGGAATTAATTTTAGCAAGCGAAGTCGATTGTTTGCTACTGCTGAATATGCGTTGACTGCCCGAAGCGATTATAGATTCACGGCTAATTTTGAATTGGGCAACTTTAAAGCTAAAGCCCAAAGCGTATTTATGACACCTACTTTGGTGCAACAAAGGTTTACAAGTAACCACTTTAACTGGGATCGTCGCAATCTGAACAATATGTTGGCCAATCAGGCAGAAGCGAGTTTTTATTTCCGAACAGGTGGAATTTACCTGAGACCGTTTGCTACTTTTACCCTCATCAATGATTACATATATTTTGACACATCTGCTCGCCCAACGCAGGCCAATGAATTGGTACAAATTGTTAGTGCAGGCTTAGACCTACATTTTCGCTGGAAAAAACTTCGAAGCGAAACCAAAGCTATTTATACCCAAAACCTGGGAACCACCGAATTCATAAGAATTCCCAGTGTGTTGGCAACTACTCGTCTATATTGCGAAGATTGCGTATTTAGTAAGTTAATGCATACCCAAATTGGTGTAGAGGCGCATTACAAAACTTCATATCTGGCAGATGCTTATATGCCTGTGTCCAAGCAATTTTATTTGCAAGATGGTTTATTAGTACCTGCTTATCCAGTAATTGACGTATTTATCAATCTGCAGATTGGGCAAGTACGTGGTTTCTTAAAAATGTCTCACGTAAACCAACCTGCCAACTCAGGATACATCACTACCCCAAACTTTGTAGGAATGCGTCGTGCTTTCAACTTAGGAATCAATTGGTTATTCTTTGACTAGTAAGAGAGTCGTCTCGAGCAAATTGTGTAGTTTTGGAGACATTCTTAAAACTATATTTTGCTTATGAGTAATTTTACAAAACTATTTCTATTCTTATTTGGAGTATTGGCCGTTACACAAGCCAATGCCCAAACTACCTATATCTATTGCGGACAACTGATTGATGGTAAAAACAATCAGGTGCAAAAACAAATGACGATTGTAGTGGAGAAAAATCGCATAAAATCAGTAGAAAAAGGCTACAAAAATGCGCCATCTAATGCTACTACGATTGATCTTAAAAACAAAACCGTACTACCAGGCTTGATGGATATGCATGTACATCTGGAGGGAGAGTTAAGCCCTACTCAGTATGTTGAACGCTTTACGATGAACAAAGAAGATGTAGCATTTAGAGCGGCTCAGTATGCTCAAAGAACCCTTCAGGCTGGATTTACTACTGTACGTGATTTGGGCGGAAGTGGAGTGAACATCGCATTACGGAAAGCAATCAATTCGGGATGGGCAGAAGGACCTCGAGTGTTTACCGCGGGCAAAGCCATTAGCCCTACTGGTGGACATGCCGATCCCACCAATGGTTTTCGCTTAGATTTGATGGGTAATCCAGGCCCTAAAAATGGAGTAATTAATGGACCCGATGATTGCCGCAAGGCAGTAAGGCATCAATACAAGGTAGGAGCCGATGTAATAAAAATTATGGCTACAGGAGGAGTATTGAGCGTAGCAAAGGATGGCACTCGCCCTCAGTTTACCGAAGAAGAAATTAGAGCAATCGTGCAAACGGCCAATGATTTAGATATGGTAACTGCAGCCCATGCCCATGGTCCTGAAGGCATTAAACGAGCAATTCGAGCGGGCATTACTTCTATAGAGCATGGTACCCTAATAGATGATGAAGGCATCCAACTGATGAAAAAATACGGAACTTACTTTGTTCCTACTATTTCGGCAGGAAAACACGTAGAAGTAATGGCTAAGAAAAAGCAACTACCTGCCATTATTATCCCTAAAGCATTAAGTATTGGCCCAAAGATTCAAGCCACATTTGCTAAAGCCTACAAGGCAGGAGTAAAGATCGCTTTTGGAACCGATACTGGAGTATCACGACATGGCGAAAACGGGCAAGAATTTGCCTATATGGTAAAAGCAGGCATGCCTCCTATGAAGGCCATTCAATCGGCCACTATGGAAGCTGCTAAATTGTTGCGTCAGGATAAAAACTTGGGAAGCCTGGAAGTTGGAAAATTTGCCGACATTGTGGCGGTAGACGAAGATCCTATCAAGAATATTCGTACCCTTGAGAAGGTGACCTTTGTAATGAAAAACGGGAAAGTGTATAAGAAGGAAGGGAAATAATATTTAAATATTGCATCTGTTACTCAAGTTTAAACAACCCCACCCAGGCATACCGCGGTGGGGCTGTTTAATTGATTATTGTGCTTCGTAAGCTCCTTGGTCAAAACTGGCTCCCTTGGGGCGAGTTTCTCCCCTGATATCCAAGGTTATCCCAAAACTTGTCAGGTCAATTCCCGCATCTATAGCAGGAGATCCAGATAAGATGCTTAGGTTGTTTTGGGCGAAATCGGCAAATTTAATTTCATCAATGCTTCTTGTGAATAGGTTATTGGATATTTGATCAAATGTAACAGTGCCAGACCTAAAAAAGGTGTTTCCTTCTGGAAGGTTTGGGGATACAAATATGTTATTTACGAGTCTTTTAGCCCCTCCATTGTTGCCATTCGAGCCATTATAAAAACAGTAAGCATACGCACTCGAAGTGTTGTGAAATGTGTTATTGAAGATGTTGAAATATCCATCAGGGAACCTATAGACACTAGAGCCGTGGTAGGCTGCCAGGGCAAAGTCGGAAGCATTAATTACTACATTATTGTAAATATCTAAATTGCCCATGCCATGTATCATAATTCCAGTACCACCATTGATGATGACATTATTATAAAACTTGCCAGTAGTTCCATCCCCAATATAGATGCCTTCATCATGAGCACCTTCTCCTTTCTTAGCATAGCCATTAATCACATTAGCATATACTTCCACATCCTTGTCACAGTTTTTCATCTGAATACCATCCAAACCAGTATTCTCTATGGTATTGTTAAATATCTTGACACCCTGAATTGAATGTGAATAGGTTCTAAAACCACACTGACTTTCAGTTCTTCCGTTATAAAACCCGTGCCCTATATACATACCTTCTCCATCGGTATCATGAATATAGTTATCTCTAAGAATGATATCTTTCATGACCCAGCCAGCTCTATTAGGGTCGGTAAATGCATTACAATCTTCGTATGGGCTGGTTTTTACCCCGATGCCAGCAAAACCACTACGGTTTGCACTTTTACCAGCCACTTCTACTCGAGCAACCTCAAAATTGGTCGTGTAAGTTTGTAATGTTAGAAAAAAACCATTGTCAGTAGAAACCTTGATGCCATAGTTGCTATCTCCACCGCCATTGCCTAACAGTTTAAAATGCTCAGATTTTTGAAATTTTATACCAAAGGGACGGTTACTTGGATCAACTGTAGCCACTTTTTCATCACAGTTTTTGATGATAATAGGCTTGTCAGCAGTACCCTTAATATTGATAAAAGTGAGTGTATGGTCATAATAGCCATTGAGGCAAATTTTGGCCCCTGGTCCAAGTCCTAGAGCATCCCCATCAATTACTGAATTGTCAACTACATAGTCACAATCACTACATGCAATAGGTTCAACAGTAGTATCCTTTTCAGAAATGCCAGGAGTAGGTGTAGGAGTAGCTTCTGAATCATCAGATTTGTTGCAATTTATCATAAAGAAGCAAATGAGCAACAATATCGAAAAATTTAAAAATTGTGCTTTTGTCGTAATAAACATATTTATCTAGGCTTTGTGTTTGTTGTGATGATTAATCCTAAGCCACAAAATATGATCTAGAGGCTATAAAAGAGACTCACTACGGGCAGTGAGTCTCTTTTATGATGAAATATGCTGATTATTAGCATATTAGGTTTGTTCTTTTAGAGAAATGTAATATAAAATGTCCTTTAGACAATAGCTAGAGTGGTATATATATACAAAGCATTTTATTTTTATTAGAAATGATGAAACATCTATTGACGATTTTATTGGGCATTGCCTTGGGTATGACCAGCTTGTGGGCACAAAATAAAGATTCAAAGATCAGAGTTGAAGCAAAGTGGTATAAAGGCGATCAACTGTTATATGAGGTAACCAAAATTAACCTAGAGTGGTATCAGGACTCATTGGTTACGAAAGATACCTTAAAGTATATAGCATCTTTTAATGTCATAGACTCGACTGATAATTATTATAAAATTGAATGGAAGTTTGGCAATACTTTGATGGATAATTATGAGTTCACTAAAGAGCAAGAAACAGTACTATCAAAATACGATGATATACAAGTGATTTATATAACCAATAAACAGGGTAAGTTTCTTGAAATCACTAATTGGAAAGATATTGCCAAGATGATGGAAGCCATGTTTATTGATCTGATTAAAGTAACAGTTAAAGACTTGAAAGGAGAAGAGAAGGAAAGAACTCAAAAACACTTAGGCATAATGAAAGAGCTGTATACCTCAAAAATAGGCATAGAACGCTATTTGCTAAATGAAGTTTTTTGTCTACACATGCATTTCGGAAATAACTATAAAACTACTGGAAAGAATTACTATAAATCAACTACTTCAGGAATAGCGGGCATAAATTATCCTATAAGGCATTATCAAGAAATATCTATTGATCCCAATTATTTGTTAGAGGGTATTTGCCAATTAAAAAATGAAGTAAAAATTGATGAACAAGATGCACGTAATTTTGTAAAGATAATGCTTCAAAAACTAGGTGAAAATGACAAGAGTATTGAACTTGAACAAGGTGATTCTCAGCTTGATATCAATACTTTAGAAAAATATAGATATAATATTGAGCAAGGTATTTTATTAAAATTGGAGACCAAACAAGACTTGATATTACAACTTAAGAATGAAAAACAGAGAGTATTTAAAAAGGTAAAAGTAGAATTAGTAAAACATAAAGATTGATAAATTGCAATGCGTGAAGCGATATTCAAGTACTCTCTTCACGCATTGTAAACTACTAAGTCTGCACCTGTGCCCACCACCTCATTACTACCAAAGCCAAAATAATAATAGGGATAATCAATATACTTCCTTCAGGGCCAAAGGCTCCACCAGTAAGCCAGCTTTGCCCTACAAGTTTGAGTTTAAAAAAAGTGACTTGAGAATGCCCGCTCGCAGCAAAGCCAAAAACAGGCCCCTGGAAAAAATTCCAACCAATATGCATACCCATAGAAAGCCAAAGCATTTGCGTACTGAGATAGCCATAGAGACGCAAAAAGCCAAATAACATGATGATAGAAGATGAAAGTAAGCTAGCGTTGGGATTGGCTGCGTGTATCAACCCATACAATAGACAAGAAATGCCAATGGCCCATCTCAAGCCAAGACCTACTACCATATTCTGGAAGATATAGCCTCGAAATACGATTTCTTCCCAGTATCCCACCAATACATCCTCTAAAAGAAGAATTGTCATGGAAACCACTGAAATGGCACTCATTAGACGAATAAAACCAGTAGTTTGGTTCTTGGCCAAAGGAGTTCTACCAATATTTAATCCCTGAAACTCTACCAGCCCTAATGTTACCAGAAGCACCAGGAAGATACCAGCCATTGCCCCACTCAATGCAAAGCCAAAAAGCAAATCTCGCCAAGTGCGTTTATTTGCTGCAAGCCCCAAAGATACTATTGATTGCTTATCTAATTTTTTTCTTGACAATGCCACGGCAATCGTGGCTGCCATAGCCAAAATAAAAACAATAACAATGCGATAATGATTGAGAAATGCACGCTTGGAAAGGTCGCCAAAAAGTGGCCTTATGACAAATATAAGCGCTGACAAACCCCAAAATAGAATAGCAAATATTAATATTCGCCAGCCAGCCCTCAATCGGTTTTCTTGTAAATTATAAAACAATGCTTTCATGGAATATGGAATGGTTATGCGATTATTTAGAAGTGATTCTTTTGGCGGGGATTTTTCGACCCTGTTGGTGCAGCATCATTTGGTGAACTTTACCCTGATCATTCTTTATAAAAGAAATCTGCATATCAGCCACCTTGTAAAAGAATTTCTGCTTTGTTGTTGGGTAAATAGGAAGTTTTGGCTGATTAGAACCCTGCGCATACAATTGCTTGTCCTTCAGGGTAATCTCGAGCACCATTTTAGGAGTAATAGCATATTTGCCTACATATTGCTGCAAAATGGTTACTGGTAAAGAAATCTCCGTATATTTTTGAGGCATCTTATAGTCTCGTCCTGCCAAAATAGCCCTTACAATACCATAGCATGCATGAAAATCCGAGCCACTCGTGGAGTTATCAATTAGAATAATGGTATTATGTTTTTGCATATCCCGTTCAAATGCACTCTGAAATCCTGTCCACTGGCCTAAGTGCATGATCTTTTGTTGAGGCTTGATGATGGCCCAACCAAAACCATAGCTGGTAGGTTGCCCATTATTGAGAATTCCAGGAGCAAAAGCTTTTTCTTTAGAGGCATTTTTAATGATTTTTTCGGTGTAAAGTGCTTCATCCCATTTCAATAAATCTTCGGCTGAACCATACACATTGCCATCGCCTATTACACCATCCATAAACATCAAATCGTTGGCCTTGCGTAAACCATTGACCGTTTTAAAGCCATATACCCGGTTTTTAGGGCTTTTTTTCATTTTTAAATGATACACATAAGCATTGCGCATACCAGCAGGTTCAAATAAGTATTTCTTGAGAAATTTGTCGAAAGACAAGCCCGAGGCTCGCTCTACAATAGAAGCCAGTAGAATGTAGTTAGTATTACTGTATTCAAATTTTTCCCCAGTAGCAAAATTTAAGGTGGGGCGATACTTACGTAAAGCTTCTATGATTGTCTCATTGGTTAGTAGTTTGGTTTTCCACTTTTGCTCAAATAATTGGGCATAATCAGCATTCTTATCTTCTTGTTTAAGCCCATACAAAGCCTTGTACCAGCCTTCGTAATCAGAAATGCCAGAAGTATGCTGTAGCAAATGACGAATGGTAATGGCTTGGTAATGTTTAAGCTTAGGTAGATAGCGTGCTATAGAATGGTCATAACTTAGCTTGCCCAATTCCTGTAATTTGACAATGGCAGTAGCCGTGAATTGTTTGGTAACCGAAGCCAAATAAAAAGCTGAACGACTATTGATTGCTTTTTTAGTGTGGGCACTCTCAAACCCAAACGAACCTTTATACAGCACTTTGCCTCCTTCTACAATCAAAGCTGTTCCATTGAACTTGCCCTGTTTGTGGAATAAATTGAGTACTTTTTCTATTTCTTGAGCTTTATTTTTAGGCTGATCGTTTTGAGCCAAAACAGTTGACAAACCAGATAAAACCAGCCAGATAAATACGAAAGTGAAACGAATGTTTGGTAATTTTTTCATGATAAAATTGGTTTAGTTTTATGCAAGATACCTTGCAATACATTTAATAATTTCATAGTAATCCCAAGCCCTTGATTAATTAAAAGCTAAAGGGCATTTAGAGGAATAATCAATAAGAAGAAGAAAATATGATTGAGCTAGAGTTTATTTATTTTTCTGTTGCACCAACAGAGCAATATAATACAACAAATAAGCAGCGCCTACCGCCATTGCTACCAAGCCATAACTAAAAGAACTCTGAATGCCGAAAGGCAAAAACTGGATCACAACCAAGGCCGTACCGAGGCAAATACCCAATAGTCCCCATTTGAGAGAAGCATGGGAGTCATTTTGGTGTTTTTTATGCAAAAAATCCGAAGCGTCCTGATCAACCAAACCCTGGTCAATCATACGCCGCTTGGTTTTATAGTTAAGAATGAGCTGTGTGACTTTTACCACCACAAAAGCCCAAAAAATGAACGTCAATGGAATAATCAGGTTTGGATTAAGCTGATTGGTTTGGTGAAATAAAAAAGTTGTATACATGATTTATGGAATATTAAATACTTTGAATTTCGTTGTTTGATCAGTGAGTTACATTTGGCAGGAAAATGTTGCAAAAAAAGTAGAAATAATTTTTATTTTGCTTATAAACAATTGATAACCTGTTGTTTATACCCTGAAAAATATTTTTTATAATTAATACTGCAACATTTTTTATAAATTAGGTTACTCACTCATCAGATGTTGGATGAAAGAAAAATAGTAGCCAGAGTTCTTCAGGGAGATCAAGACGCGTTTCGGGTCATTATTCGAACCCATCAACGGCTGGTGATGCACGTATTGCTAAAACTCGTGCCAGTAACTGAAGATCGAGAAGAACTCTATCAGGATATTTTTCTACAGGTGCACCAGCGGCTGAGCGCTTTTCGTTTTCAATCCAAACTATCTACCTGGATAGCCCAAATTGCTTACAATATGAGTCTCAATTATTTGAGAAAAAAACGCATCCCAATTAGTTGGGAATTATCGGATGATATATTTAGTGGGAAAAACGAAACTTATAGTCAGGGAAAAGATGATGCACCCGATACTTTATTAGAAAAAGAAGAGCTAAAAACGCTGATCCAACAAAATGTAGAGCAGCTACCAGCCCGTTATAAAACAATCCTGACGCTGTATCATCTGGAAGAAATGAGTTATAAAGAAATAGGGCAAACGCTTAAAATGCCAGAGGGCACTGTAAAAAACTATTTGTTTAGAGCCAGAAAACTACTCAAAGATAGCCTGATGAAGGCTCAACAAAATGGCGATTTTTTATTTGAATAATCGATGAAAAAGAAATTAAACGACGAAGACATACAACGACTGTTAAGCGAAGGTGACAATTTAGACGCACTGGAAAAAGCAACCAATCCTCAGGATGTGGCAGCTTATCAGGCCTTGTTTGAAGTGTTGGCTGAGGGAACCTCTTTTGAGAATAGCGAGGCCTTGGAAGAAAAGATTATAGCCAGTATAGCCGCCAAACCTAAAGCTCGTTGGTGGGCATTCGAAAATATGATTTGGGTGTTGGTAATTGGGACATTTATTTTGGCTACTTCCTTTTTGTTGAGTGTATTGCCTGAAAAACTCATAAACAGCCTGATCTCAGGACCATTTTTGCCTTTGGTAGCTTTCACAGGAAGCACTATATTGTTTTTCCAGTGGTGGAGCAAAAAATGGATGAAAAAAATCAAGAAACCTTCGAGTGAGTAACTTGGTGCTGTTTTATAGATAAAAAACATCTGGAGCAACCCATATAAAAAATCTTGTGTCTTACTTCCTCAACACTTGTAGTAAGAGACCTATGCTGTCTCACCTTCATATGCTAAATCCCATATAAAACATGAAAAAAAAGACCAAGATTTTTGTCAAAGCAATTGTGATCACCTTTTCAATATTTGCCCTGTTACTTATTGTAGGCTATGTGTACATCTATGTATTACCCAAGGGGCCTGCGGTGACTCAGGCAAAACCAATAGCCACAGGCACCGATAGTTTTGTGATGTATGCCCACAAAAACAGTCAACGTAAATCTATTAAAGTATGGACCTACAAACCCAAAACCTGGCAAAACAGTGATAAGATCTTATTTGTAATGCACGGAGGAGGGAGAAATGCGGATGATTACTTGAATGCCTGGAAAGCAATCGCCGAAAAACAAAAACTCCTGATTATAGCTCCTGAGTTTGCCAGTAAATTTGCCAAGTTTGCCACCAATGATTATCAGGAGGGCAATTTATTTACCTTCTTTGGTACCCGAAACTCACCTGAAAAATGGGCTTATGCCGTGATAGAAAATATATTTGACCGAATCAAAAAAGACAATCAATTTACCCACGCTACTTATGATATTTTTGGACATTCTGCGGGAGGCCAGTTTGTACATCGCATGGTAATGCTGATGCCACAGGCAAGGATATCCACTGCCATTGCGGCCAATGCCGGGTTTTATACTTTTCCAGACGAAACCCTCAAATTTCCATATGGCCTTAAAAACACTCCTGTGAAGCTCAAAACCGGGCTAACCCAGGCTTTCCAGAAAAACCTGATTATCTTACTGGGAGCCAAAGACAACAATCCCAATCTGGGTATTTTTAGAAAAACCGATCTCGCGATGAAACAGGGAGGGCATCGCTTGGCCAGAGGGAGCAATTTTTATCAAGCTGCCCGTCAGTTGCAAGCCAAGAACCAGCTAAAGTTTCGATGGAAAATAGATACAGTAGCCAATGTTGGACACAACTATCGAAAAATGTCTCAAAGTGCGGTTCGCTGGCTGAAAACTACTCCTTGACAACTTGGGGTAACAACTGATTTTGACCATTTAAGGCAAAAAGTGCAAGCCTCTCAGGATAATGGTATCTGAGAGGCCAAAATAAACCTTAATACTGCTGCTCAATAGATTTATTGATTTTGCTCATCCACCCCATCTCTTCTCAAGTGGATTTTGGGCTGCAAGTGTTGCAAAACCGAGCTTTTTTAGAAAACCTGCTCGGGTATTTGGTGATTTCATCATAGGTATACTACCTACGATCTCTCCCATGAATTGAGCCCTTGGGTATTTCTGATGGATTTGCTCCATAGTTGGTTTAGGTGCAGTATAATGGCGTTTGCCCAGCATATCCATAAAGGCTCCGCCGCCCAAAAGATAACTCTCTTTGCCATAGATTGTAGGATTAATTACTGGGTTTAGGTGAGCACTAATGCTTGTAAATAACGAGTTGGCTCTTTGTTCGTTCCACTGATGTTCAAGCGCAAAGTTTTTAGAAAAGTGCGCTGCATCCATGGTAAAACAACAAGTAGCTGCTTTAGGCAAATTTTGAGGTGTCAGCCCTAAATCGTGCAACATAGCGCCAACAAATAATAGTTCCTCATCTATTTTATTAAACTGATCTACCTGTGCCAAAACCCTCGCGAAATAATAAGTCCTGTAACAATGATTTAATAGAGTTGGAGAGTATGTACTTTCTGCAATTTTTATAGCTTCTTTGCTAGTTTGAGAATCAGGTATTTGAATCTTACCCAAATCAACACGTTTTAGCTTATGCTTCCATATTCCCGAACGATACAGCAAGCCTTGCAACATATCCTTCGTCTGAGCTTCCAACAACATTCTGATCAATGTGATCTTTTCTTTTAGATTTAAATTACCTTCTGTTTTAAGACTCCATTCATAAGTGCCTATAAAGCGATCCTTTTTCATACTTTCAATGTCAATGTTCAGGTACAAATCTCGTATGTTAGGCACTCTAAAAATTGTATGATTGAGGAATATACTGGTACAATTCAAGACTTTTTGCGAAAATAAGAGGGAGATACGCCTAAATGTTTCTTAAAAAAACGGGCAAAATGTGACGCATCAGAGAAACCTAGCTGAAACGCTATTTGACCAATAGAATCTTGTGAATGAACCAATAATGCTTTGGCTTCCAAGGCCAAGGCTTCATACAAACAATTGCTGGCGCTTTTGCCAGTAACTTGTTTTAGGACTTTATTTAAATAACCTTGGGTAATGCATAACTGATTTGCATAAAACTTCAAACTTTGTTCGGTGCGTATATGCTTAAAAAGGTGGTGGTTAAATTCATTCACTATTTTTAAAGCACGACCAGGCAAGAGAGGGCTTGTCGCCGATTGATCAATACATTGTATGATTTCTACTAGTAGAGTGATTAAATATGTACTGATAAGTAAAGGATTATAAGCTTGGTGAAATATCTCATGCAATCGCTCAAAAATCCTGTGAATGGCTACAAATGAATTCTTAGGCAAATCTAAAGCTTGAGAATACATCAAGGTATGGATAAGGTGATAGCCATTGACAACATCAATAGCGTTATGAGATTGGGCAAGGTATTCAAGGTCAAAATGACAATAAAACCCTGCAATGTCTTCGCTAAAATGATCTAACATCGCCACGTTTTTAGCTGACCAAACGTGGAGTTGATGTGGAGCTACTGTGACCTTATTAAAATAACAACCTCTGGTTATACTTCCCTGAGTTATAAATAATACTTCGATAATAGGCCTACGATAATGTGGAGTAGGATAGGTCATTACCTCCCGAATATCTTCAAACTTTGCGATGAGAAAATGTTCAAATTCGTGTTTAAAGATCTGATTTACTTTAAGACTGTTATTAAAAAAGCGGTTTCTAAATTCCAATGAATTGTAATAAGGAATATTATCATGGTTTATATTCATATAAAATGACTGTTTTGAGTTAGAAGTCGGGATGACTCCATATACTAAACTAAAACACTGATCTTTTATAATGGCCAATATGTAATCAGTAGAACCATCTATTTAAAAAGTATTTTGTGATGTTGCTCACCTAAACACATATGTAGATTCCAGCAGTTAGGAGAACTTTAAGAAAGTAAACCCGTATTTTTCTTGATTTTTTTTATTGAAAAACCTCCCTTAATTGGCATCCAAATACAATAGATTTTATTGAACATTGCTTGGCCCTGGCACAAAGTAACAAGTACTCAAATACATTCATGTTTTTAAATCAAAAAATAAATCATGGCATTTGCTCAGTTTATGGGAAGAATGAATTCTTTCCTTTTTATCAGTTTTGCAATCGTTTTTGGTTTTTTTCCCGAATACCCATTACAATTCCTTACCAATGCTACCATTGATTCATCGAGTGCTACGATCGATATAAGAGCAAACTATGCAGGAATGTCGCTGGCAATTGGCTTATTTTCCTTGATCCTCTTAAGGCTGCCAAATTTATTAGCACAAGTACTTAAGTTTCAATCAATGGTTATAGGAGGGCTCTTAAGTTTTAGAATCGTAGGACTTATATTAGACGGCTCACCTACCCAGACAATCCTCCTGTTATTAGTGATCGAAATAATGTTTTTTATCCTTTCACTAGTTGCCTACTTCCAAGTCAATGGAAACCATCATTCAGCATAGCCTTCACATAACTTTTACATAAGAACCAACCCTGCAACGTGTTAAAATTTATATAGTTTTATGCAAGTACCTAAAACTAAATACGCTGTGGCCTCTCATGGGGTAAACATTGCCTATCAAGAATTTGGTAAAGGAGAAAAGCATCTCATTATTATTCCTGGGTGGGTTTCCAATATTGAAGAAATCTGGCAAGTAACTCATTTTGCCAGTTGGATATCATACATATCATCTTTTATCAAAGTGGTCATATTTGATAAACGTGGGTTGGGGCTTTCTGATAAAGTTGCCCCCAGCGATATGGAAAACCGCATAGAAGATATTATTGCAGTGATGGACGCTACTGGTATACAAAAAGCTAATTTTCTTGGCTTGTCTGAAGGAGCTGCTATGGCCATATATTTTACTTTTAAACAACCCACAAGAGTAGAGAAATTAATCTTATCAGGTGGTTTTGCTAAATGGACCCGCTCAGAAGATTACCCCATTGGGAAGACCAAACAAGAGCATCACTATTTCTTAAAGAAAATGATGGTTAATTGGGGGCAACCCATAGGGCTTCATCTAATGGCACCCAGTATTATGCACAATACCAATGCCCAACAATCCTGGGCAAAATTTCTAAGATCAAGTGCTAGCCCAAGCACTGCAAAGCTATGTTATGAAATGAACCTAAAAATAGATGTTAGACACTATTTAAGCCATATTCAGGTACCAGTGTTGATCATGCATCGCAAAGACGATCAACTTATTTCCTCAGAACATAGCATTTACCTTAAACATCACCTTAAACAAACCCAAATGTTGTTATCTCCTGGGTTTGACCATTTGCCTTGGGTAAAGGCCAGCGCGATTGAATTACGGACAATGCTTACTTTTTTGAATGGTGAACAAAATACAAAGGCCTCGGGACTATCATTTCCTGATTTTGTGAAAATGTATAAGGTCAAAAACTATATAGAAAAAAATATTTCCGAAAACATTACCATTTTGCAATTATGTCGAGAATTCGGGTTAAATGAGTTTAAGTTAAAAACAGGTTTTAAAGCAATTTTTAATACCTCTGTTAGACAATACCTGAAGGGGTATCGCTTAAAAACTGCTAAATATTTTTTGAAATACACTGATAAATCTATCGAGGAAATTTCGCAAGAAGTAGGCTACGCTTACTCGAATAACTTTTCTGCCACTTTTAAGGCAGAGTTTGGAAAAACACCCCAAAAATATCGCAACGCATACCAGAAACTATAGGAGGTAATACGGTTTGAATATCCCTCCAAGCAGCAACAGATCTTACATTTACAATACTTAAACCTTGTAGTTTTTTATTTAAAAAAATAAAAATGAACAAAGCAACACGAATAAAACTATTCTTAAGTATTGTGACCTTAAGCTGCTTGTCAAGTTTTGATACGAATGCTCAGGTAAGCACTACTTTTGATAACCCTAACCAAATTAGCCTATTTCAGACGTTTAAGCCTCAGTATTTTACCCCTACTATTTCAGAAGGTAAACTTAACTTTACCCTTAACCCAGAAAGAGACCTGGGATGTGTCAGGGGAGGATGTTTTTGGTTTGGCGCTACTTCTGCGGGAATGTTGTACCAAACCGTCAGCAATGATTTTGATCTGAGTAGTACAGTACATGCGCGTAAAGTAGGCGACCCAAATGCTTGTGTGGGTGATAACACACGTTACCAGCTAGCAGGTATTATTGCTCGAGACCCAAGTGCCTCTGGGGAAAACTATGTATTCATTGTAGTAGGTTTGCGTAACAACCGATTGAGCATTGAAACTAAAAACACCAGAAATGGGTTCAGCCAAGTAGAGTTTGTAGACTGGGCAAGCTGTGATGCAGAGTTGAGAATAACCCGAACAGGACAAACTTTTGGACTTTATGCGCGCCCTGTAGGTGGAAGTACCTGGACCTTGTTAAGAGAAATTATTCGTGGCACAGCAAGTACTGGCCCCGTACTCTCCAATACTTTACAAGTAGGAATGATCAGCTATACGTATCAGCCATATACTGAGGCACCAAACCTTATAGAAGCCACATTTGATCATTTTACATTTGCTGGAAACCCTGGCAATGCATTACCCACTTCTCCAATATTATCTAGCGGAAACGTGACTAACAATAGCATTGAACTGAACTGGACAGCTTCTAATGACCCTGATGGTAGTGTTGTAGGATACGAAATTTATCGCGATGGTAACAATAACCCTTATCAGGTAATTAATAACCCTTCGCAAGTAAACTATATTGATAATGGCCTGGCAAGTGGTGAATCTCACACGTATTCTATCAGAGCTAAAGACAATCAGGGTGCTTTTTCCGTGATGAGTAATGTAGTGAGTGCCACAACACTAAATAGTGCTCCTGTTACACCCAACAATTTTGAAGTAAGCTCACTTTCACCTAATAGTGCCACCTTTACCTGGCAAGCCGCGACTGATCCAGACGATAATTTACAGCAGTATGAGATTTTCCGTAATAATGAGCTTCTACAAACAATTACCGATCTTACACAACTCAGTTACTCAGACAATACCATCGTAAGTGGACAAAGCTATGTATATAAAATCAGGGCTACAGATAATGGAGGGCTTTTGTCAGCATTTAGCAGTGATGTTTTAGTAGTGCCACCACCTACAGCTCCTGTATTGTTGGGTATCACCCATCTTGACCGAACTGGTATTACCTTGCATTGGCAGGCTGTTGCTGGAGCTACTGAATATGAAATACATACTTCTGAGGGCTTTTTACAGACGACTGATCAACTATATTTTACCCATACAGGTTTTCCTGAAAATACCGAGATCCAGTATTTTATAAAGGTGGTGAATGCAGCAGACGTAGCATCATCTGAGAGCAACACGATTCAAATAATTACACCTTGTACAAGCCTATTTACAGCTACAGTTGAGGCCCCCTTTATAGCATACCCCAATACCTTCAAAGATCAAATACAGTTGGTAATGAAATCTCCTCAAAAAGGAGAAATGGTACAAGTTTTACTAACGGATGCTTTTGGTAGAGAAGTATTCAATACTCAACTAAACCAAAAAAATAAGTTGAGCTTAGATTTAAGCTATCTAAAACTTTCTCAAGGTTTATATTTTGTGCATATGCGGTTTGCTAACGGCAAAGCACATATGGTTAGAATTATGAAGGAATCAGGGGACTAACTGCCTACTTTTTAACCGTAACCAATCTATTCGCTAGCTATGTTTCTCCAAAATAAATACAAACCATTTTGTTTATTCAGAATAGTTTCACAGGTAAGGGATAAGCATCAGATCAATGCTTTTTTCATAGGAATGCCTCCTTTTCAAATACCCAATGCCCGATAATCTTATGATACTTTTGTAGTATGCAAGAGAATATAAACAAGGTACACCAACTTCTTTGCTCTCCCGAAGATGCCAATGTAAGGATTGCCTTAAAAGTCATAGATAGCTTGCCAGGAGTTGACTTTGATGAAGTGACAAAAGACTATAAAGAGTTGTATCAAAGTTTGATATGTAGGTGCTATGGGAAAATAAATGCAGCAAACATAGCAGTGCTCAACCGTTCCCAAATAGATGCCTCAGGTAAAAATTTGGAGATACTCCCTGATTCTATCGGAAGATTAATGCATTTAAAAGAATTAAACCTGAGGGGTAATTTACTTGTGACACTTCCTGAGAGTTTTGGTAAACTTAAAAATCTACGAAAATTAAACTTGGCTTTCAATCGTTTTGCTACGTTTCCTAAGAGACTGGAAAAGTTGGAGCAACTTGAAGAATTGTGCTTGGCAAGTAATCAACTTACTTATTTTAAAAATGAGTTAAAAAACCTAAAGACACTGGATTTAAGTTATAACCAGCTTAACTTTCTTCCTGAAGAAATTATGAATTTGAGCAATTTACAGGAATTGTGGCTTGGTAATAATCAACTGAATGCTATACCCGAGGCTTTGGGAGGTTTAAAGCATTTACGATCGCTCAACCTATCTTATAACAAGATAGTGAGCCTACCTGAATCTATTAGATACTTACAGAGCTTAAGAGAACTGGATTTGTCTTATAATCAACTTATTGCCGTACCTGAACCTCTGAAAGAATTACAAAATTTGTATAGCCTGAATTTAAATGGAAACCCAGCTATCACCAAGATGAAAGGCCGCATTAAAAATTGGTTGCCCCATTGTAATCTTTACTTATAACTCCCCCTAAAGCCGAAATGCTTCATTGATTTGAGCAACGATTCGAGTTTCCCCACCAGCAATAGACCTATTGCAAAAACTAAAAGTGAACCTTACATTCTGGTAACCAGTTTTTTACTTTCTCAACTTCTGCCAACGGAAGGGGATTTTCACCTAAATATAGCCTTCGCAAATTTTTTAAATTTCTCAAGCTTTCTGGTAAGGAAGTTAAAGCGTTTTGGTGTAAATCCAGGCATTGTAAATTGGATAAACTTCCAATTGCTTCTGGCAGTACTCTAAGCTGGTTGTCACCCATATATAGTTTTCTAAGATGACGCAAGTTTTTTAGTTTACCAGAGACTTCTTCAATCTGATTATTGCTGATGTCGAGCAATTCTAAACGGCACAACCTCCAGAAACTTTCAGGGAGCGACACAAGTTTGTTGTCAGATAATGATAAGCAAGCAAGACTTGTCAAATCTCCCATATGCACAGGAAGCAATTGTAACTTATTCCTATCCAAATACAGCCTTTTGATTTGTGGCAATTTTGCTATACTATCAGGAAGCGAAACAAGATCATTCCAGCTCGCATCCAAGTGAGTTAAACGAGTAAAGCCACTCCATTTTTCAGGAAGTGCTACCAAATAATTATTACTTATATTTAAGTATACCAGATGCTTTAAGTTTGCTAAGCTATCTGGTAATATTTGTAGGCCTGTTTCTTCTAAATCTAGAATCGTATTTTTATTGAGAGCCACTAGGTGTTTTACCAGTATTTGTTCTCCCAATGGCTTTTTATAGAGAAACCGATATAATTCCTGATACTCCCACAAAATATTTTCAATATCACAGCTAGCCACTCCTTTAGATAACTCCAGGGCTAGTGTTATATTTACTTCGTCAGTAGAGTGTAATAATTGCAAGAGTTTTTCTCGATGATCCATCAGAAAGCTTAAAAAGCAAATAGATTTCTTCTTTTATAATTTGAAGAAGAAAGTTAAGTAGATCAGTGATATACTTTGCGTTAGAAGCCTGTTTTTTAGGAGGTAAGAACAAAAGCAATAGAAATGAATCCTGTTTGAAGAGTTGCTTGTTCTTATGGAGAAGAAATTATGGGAGCGATAAGCGAATTTATTCAAAGGAGTGGGGGTATTGGTTCTACAAAATATTTTGATTTAAGACGAAAGCACTACCCACCCCTTGAATGGTCAATGAAACTAATACTGTTGCTGCTCAATAGATTTAGTGATTTTGCTCACTACATCTCCAGTATGTGCCGTACTTTTGTTTTCAATGAGCATAAGTTGGCATTCTTCCTCAGAAGATACACGATGACGCACCCCTTTAGGTACAATGTGCAAATCGCCCGCTTTCATCACAAAGCTTTCCTGCCCCTCAATCTCCATTAAAAGCTCACCAGCTACAATATAAAAAAGTTCATCCTCGTGTTGGTGAGCGTGCCAAGGCACCTCTTCGCCTTTTATTTTTGCAACTTTGATAAATACATCGTTTACCTCTCCAATCACTCGAGGAGAGAAGTATTTTTCTACGGATTTAAATTGGTCTTTCAGGTTCATGTTTACAAAGGTTTAAAATAATATGTTATCAAAAGGTACGAAATATCACTTCGTGATTATCTGAAAACTCATTGAAATGAATTCAAGGATTAGATCCAAAAGTTTCAATGAAACAAACAGTTTTATCGCAAATACAAATCACAATCATACTCCTCATTATTGATCACGGCACCCATTTTTTTATAAAACTCCTGTGCATTGGTGTTCCACGTAGATACCTGCCAGCGTACTCGGTGACAGTTTTCTTCCTTGGCTAGGCCAATCACTGCCTCTAGCAAATCTTTGCCAATATTTTGTTTGCGATGGGTAGGCTGCACATACAAATCTTCCAAATAAATAGATTTGCCCGACCAGGTATGGTAAGAGAAATAATACATGGCATATCCTACCACTTGTTGTTGTTCGTTTTCAGCTACAAAACCGTGAATGTAAGCCTTTTCCGCCAGCATTCTGTCCAGCGAATTATTCATACGCTCTGGATGCTTTTGAAACTCCGCAAACTCCTGAATCAGCGCCACTACCTGGGCAAAATCACCTTCCTGAATCTTTCTAATCATAATGCTCATTGCTAAAACATATATTGTTGAATAATCAAATAGCAACACAATATATCTTGTTGCCATTTGACCTTCATCATTTTAGCCACGTTTTATGATTTTTTTAGCTTCCCAATCCGCCATTCTAGACTGGTGCGCATTTGCAATGCGTATCTATTTTTAGAAGCATTTAAATGCGAGCTATCTTTTTGCTTATGCAAATCTGTCCCAACTCAACTGCATCTAAATGCTTATATGCGTGGTCTTTGATTATAAATGAGTGCTAGGAATTGAATCTCATCATTTTAGCCACGTTTTATAATTTTTTTAGCTTCCCAATCCGCCATTTGTTCTTCAGTATAGCCCAATTCATTTAAAATGGCTTGAGTATCAGCACCAAAAACTGGTGCTGCCCAGGCGGGTGTAGCTTTAGTTCCAGAAAATTTCAAAGGTACCCCGATGGTTTTTACCTTTCCAGCAATGGGATGTTCTTGCGTTACAATCATATCCCGGGCTTGTACTTGAGGGTCATTTTCTATTTCGTGAATATCGTAAATTGGGCTAATGAGCAAATCATGCTGATCGCTCAAATCTACCCAATATTGTTGTGGTTGAGTCTGGAAAAATTCACTGATCTCAGCATAAAACGCATCCAAGTCTTCTGGGCTTTTTGGGATCATGCGGTTCATCCAAGCAGGCTTTTTCACCACTTGGCAAAACTTCATCCAAAACTTAGGTTCCAGCGTACCCAACGAGATATATTTACCATCCTGACAAGGATATACGTTATAATTGGCCAAACCACCCGACAAAAACAATTCGCCTCGGGGTTGGGGCTGATTGGTAGCAAAAAATAAAGAATAAGCCGTAACCGCCAGCGGCATTACACTGTCCATCATAGATACATCCACAAACTGGCCCTCCCCTGTAGTTTGGCGGGCCAATAATGCCGACAAGCAAGCAATGACCGACATATAAGAGCCCCCCGCAATGTCTGCTGTTTGAATACCAGGAATCACTGGGGTTTGTCCACGCTGCCCAGTAATGCCTAATACCCCAGCATAGCTAATGTAATTGAGGTCATGCCCTGCTTTGTCGCGGTAAGGCCCAGTTTGCCCATAACCCGTGATAGACACATAAATGATTTTGGGATTTACCTTTTTAGCATCTTCATAGCCTAAGCCCATCTTATCCATCACTCCTGGGCGAAACTGCTCTATGACAATGTCGGCAGTTTTGATCAATTCCCAAAAAACGGCTTTGCCCTCTTCAGTTTTATAATCCAAAGCCAAGCTGCGTTTGGAGCGATTAAATGCCAAATAACTAGCCGATTCTTTATTAACAAAAGGAGGGAAGTCACGCGAATAATCTTTAAACTTAGGTGCTTCTATTTTAATTACTTCGGCGCCCATATCGGCCATCATCATTGCCCCCAGAGGGCCAGGCAATAAACGGGTAAGATCTACAATACGAATGCCCTGAAGTGGGCCACTGGATGGTTTGCGGGTTTCTTGCATATATCTTTAGTTGTATAATTCAAATATTAAATGTTAAAAATATAGAAAATTTGAAGGCGAGCAAATTTTCCTTGATGTAAACCTTATCTACAACAAAAAATATGTATTATACTGAGTATCTGTTTTTTGTAACAAACCCCGTAGATATGTGCCCCTTTTATTTTGGTCAAAAACGAATGCTGAATGAAACCACCTGAATCAAGGATTAATCAAAACTTGCTCCGTCTCCTACGCTCAGTGGATGAAAAGTCAATAGCACTGGGCTTAGAAATTCACTATGCAAACCCCATCCCCGAAAATTCTGCTTTACTGGATACCTACCAACGACTTTATGAAACGCTTTTTAAAGAAAGTATTGATTCATTAGAAGTCAAACATTTAACAAAACTGAATGACATAGTACTTGATTTAAGTTATAAAGTATTGGATAAATTGCCTGCAGAAATAAGCTTACTTACTCAGCTGAAAGCACTAAATTTATCCCATAATAAACTGACCACCTTACCTGCTGAGCTTCACAAGCTTACTCAGTTGCAAAGATTAGATTTATCAAATAATCAATTCACAACCTTGCCTACAGAGGTCACCCAGCTTATCCAGTTGCAAGAGTTATATTTATATTCAAATCAACTTAGGTCATTGCCCACAGAGATTACTCAACTTACTCAGCTGCAAGAACTATATTTATATAATAATTGTCTGACTACCTTACCCAATGGGATTAGTAGGTTTACTCAGTTGCAAAAATTACATGTAGATACCAATCAACTCACGTCATTACCCATAGAAGTTACCCAACTCACCCAGTTGCAAGAGTTATACTTATACGAGAATCAACTCACAACATTGCCATCAGAAATTAGTAGGCTTACCCAATTAGAAGAGTTAGATTTAGCTGATAATCGTCTTACATCATTACCTCCCGAAATTAGTAAACTTACTCAATTACAAGAATTAGGTTTGTCAGGTAATCCATTGAGTGAAAATGAAGAACAGCGAAAAATTATTGCCTCTTGGTTACCTCATTGCGATATTTATTGGGGCGAGTGAAGTGTTTCATATTCCGCTAGTTCAGATTTGCAATCCGAATTAAATCTGTGCCGAATTTTCAACTCGACACAGGTACCACAACAAATGCCCATCCCGAAAATCATTAATCCTTAGAATGAATCGTATCTATAAAAGTGTGATAATTGACAATATCGGCAAAGTCACGAGGAGCTTTACCCTTGATTTTTACTAAACCCTTAGGGGTTGCCTTTTTGGCTATTTTGGCAAAATCTTTTTCAAAAGCCTTCATCCGTTGTTGGTTGGGGTATTCAGTAATAAGCAATACATTCCAGATTTTGTCGGCCATTTGGGTAGGAGGTAAAGCCAATACCTGATAAGAATTGATATAACCCTGACGTTTGCCTTCGGTTCGAGCTGCCGCCCAATTGTATTGTAAGCATTTCATGTAGTCCTCATAATCTGAAGCTTTACGCAAGCGCATTTGATTTACTGCCCATACGGGGCCATCGTGTTTAAAAGCCTTGGAGTTGTTATTGGCAGGATCAACTTTTTGCATAGAAAACACCTTGGATACAATCACCCATTTTCCATCCATTTTGAGCAAACTCATATAGTCGGTCACTATTCTCCCTTTTGACCTATTGGTAAGCTTGGCAAAAGCTGCATTTCCGGCAATGTCTAACTGAGTAATGGCAATGCTATTTTTGGGGCGAGCAGGGCCATTACCTACTCGTTTTACAAAATCATTGGCAGAAATTTGGCTATACTTTCCATCGCGTACAAACTTGAGCTGGGCTTGTTCATGAAAAGCTTTTTGCATGTTGGTATTAGTGATATAGTACATCAAAGTCTGACGAATGGCTTTCATCTCTTGAGTAGAGTTTTGAGCCCAAACTGAAGGAAGACTGGTGATGAATACAAATGAAAATACGCCGAAGTATTTGAAAGAATGTAATCTCATGATTATTGGGTTTTGAATAAACAATGCCCAAATAAAGCACGCAGGAAAGGTTAAAATCTATCAAAACGATCGGTTTGATAGTTTAAATGATCATTTTATCAGAAAAAAAACAGGTATAAAAAAGAAGCTTGGGCATTTACCCCTTGGTGGATGTTCACGCAAAGCAATGCAAACAAGAGAGGAGAATTAACTATTCTCTTTCCTAAAGCTTGAAGGGGTCATACCCGTTTGTTTTTTAAAAAGTGTATTAAAAGCCGAAAGTGTATTGAAGCCTACCTCAAAGGCAATACTGGCAATTTTCTTGGGAGGATTATCAGGAGCTACCAAGGCTTGTTTGGCTGCTTCTATCCGATAATGAGCAACAAACTCAGCATAGGTTTGGTGAAACTGTTCATTGATTACCTGTGATAAAGTATGAGTGGTAATATTCAATGATTGCGCGAGTTTGGCCAAAGTCAGATCAGGATTAAGATAAGGCTTCTCGTTGCTCATCATCTGTTGTAACTCTTGAGCGTACTGTTGCGCATTGGTTTGCGAAAGCGAAGAGCTATAATACTTACCCTTATCGGCAATGAATAACTTGCTATGGGTAAGCCCTAAATAAACCATGGCATACATCACCATAAGGTAGAGCATAATGCCAATAAATGGTACTGGAAAGTCAATAAGAAAATGAGCTACAAAAGTAAGCCAAATGATGAATACTGCCGCCCACAAACCCCATAACCACTTGCGGATCAGGGTAGTAAGTGAGCTGACTTGTAGAAATAAGCGAACCCCTATCCACACCAAATACCCCAGCATTTGCCCCAAAACGGCTATATAGGTCAAATTCCACCAAAGTAGTTCATGGTTAGGGACAATGAAAGGGGAGAAAACGCAAAAGATGAGGCCAGGGACAAAATGTATCCAGTGCTTTTGCTGGAATTTAAACTCTTTATGTAGAAAAAAACAAGTGTAAAGCCATAACAAAGGGCCAATAGCCAAAAAGAAACCAATGGTAATGTTGAAATAAAACATGACTGACCTACCCCCCAGATAAAAAACCAGGGTTTTGCCCATGCGTAGTGCAATGCCCAAAAAAAGCAAGGCCAAAACTCTGTTTGCCTGCTTTTTCCCATTCTTGAGTTGCCACAATACACCACTTAAAAACAAACCATTGAGCGTCATCAAGGCACTCAACATGGCCGATGTTTCGGGGGAAAGTGTCATTACCTAAAATGAATAGTTAAAACGAAAAGTGAAAAATTCTGGTTCTTCGATAATTTTTGCCAGAGAGCTGGCGCTCATTTTAATCCGCTACAGACCAAGAGCCTATAGCCTATTTATTGTGTTTTTCTATTTACTACGAGTTACCAACTGTAAACTATCAACTATTTACCACGTTTTCAGGATTACCCTCTATAAAACTACGCACATTTTCGATGGCAGTTTGCATCAGGCTAGTACGAGACTCTACTGCTCCCCAAGCCATATGCGGAGTAATAATTACATTTTTGGCCGAAAGTAATGGGTTGTCAGCAGCGGGAGGCTCGGTACTCAAAACATCTAATCCTGCGCCTGCAATTTGTCCACTATTCAACGCATCTGCCAAATCCTGTTCATTGATAAGTCCTCCACGAGAGGTGTTAATCAAAATGGCCGATTTTTGCATGCGGCTAAGCAGCGATTTATTAACAAAACCTTTGTTGGTATCATCAAGTGGCAAGTGTAGTGTAACAATGTCACACTTTTCAAAAATTTCTTCGTATTCGGCAAATTGAGCATACACATTGGTTTTGCGCGACAAGTTGTTGTAAAACATGCGCATTCCAAAAGCCTTGGCTACTTCGGCTACCTTATGACCAATTTTTCCAAAACCAATAATGCCCAAACGACGGCCATTTAAAGTATGAAAAGGCTGTTTCCAATAACACCAGTCTGGATTATTTGTCCATTCTCCAGCTTTTACGCTTTGGTCATGTTCATTTACTTTGTTGATCAACGCCAACATCAAAGCAAAGGTATGCTGGGCCACTGCAATGGCTCCATACGCAGGAATATTGGTTACTACAATATTGCTGGCTTTGGCAGTTTCCAAATCTATCAAATCGTATCCGGTGGCCAATACCCCAATGTACTTTAGGTGGGTAAGTTCTAGCAAAGTTTCACGATCAAACCTGGCTTTGTTGGTCAATACAATGTCGGCATCCTGACAGCGCTCTACCAGCTGTTCAGGAGAGGTGCGGGCATAAACTGTTACTTCACCAAAATTCTCAAAAGGCTGCCAGCTCAAATCTCCAGGGTTGAGGGCGTGCCCATCTACAACTACAATTTTCATTGGGTAAATTTTAAAAGATAGATTCGAAAAAAGAACGTATGTATCGTTCAATTAATTTCTAATTTAAGACTAAATCCTGAAAAGGCAAGTAAGCCTGAGTTTAGGTCTGAGAAAATTGTTGTTGGAGATGTTGTACCACTTTGCTAAGGTCATTCATCTTCATTGCATCGTAGATGTATCGGTCGGGGCGGATAATGACAAAATCAATGCGGTTTTTATGAAACCAATGTTTGTATTGATTATCCAAATCCTGAATCAAAGGCAAGTCAGTATCTCTTTTGGGTGCTTTATCCGAAATAGTGAAAAAATTAATGTCCAAAGATTTTAGAGCCTGAACGACTTGTTCGTTTAAATGGTCAGCAGGGTTGTGACCAAAGCCTACAATGTTGAACCCATTTCCCAAACAATCATCAATTAGGCAAGGGTGTTGGAGATAATTTACTCGAAGTTGAGGAAAAAGATGGCCTCGCAAACGGCGATTTTTGCCAAACAGCCCTTTTTTGAGTTTTTGAGGTGGTACTTCTACTTTTCGCCATTGTTGGGGAGCTATTTTCGCCAATGCTTTAATAAGGAGCGTCCAGCGAGTAATGAATAATCGCCCTACCCAACGGGTCACAAACATGACAAAACGGACATGAGGTATCCGTTCCTGAGGATAACTTTGCAAGATTTTAGGCGTGACCTGATGCTGTAATACTAGCTTGAGTTTCCATCCGAGATTAAGCACATCTCGAAATCCGGCACACATGCCTTGCCCAATATAAGGAGGCATTTGGTGAGCTGCATCTCCCGCCAAAAACACCCGCCCTTGCTGCCATTTTTGGGCAATCTTTGTGGCAAATCTATAGACTACCACATGTTGGTGAACTACTTTGTCAGGGTCAATGACCAGGGATAGCAATTGACGAATTGTATCAGGGTGTTCCCAATGCTCTTTGTTGTGCGCAGTACGCTTAGGCAGCGAAAACTCCCAGCGTAAATGATTGTCAAAACTATTGAGAAATACATATGATTGACTATCAGGCTCACAGGTTTTCTGAATCCAACGAGGTAACTCAACAGGTTCTTTTAGGAGTACATCAGTTTTTAAGTTTTGGCGAGTAAATTTTAAATCCTTAAGGGGTAAATTAAGCAATGTGCGCACTGTGCTATTGGCACCATCACAAGCCAGTACATATTTCCCATGAAATGACAGGGATTCATTCTCTTTTTGAATATTTACTGTAGCCAGGTGCTCTTGAGAGTTTACCTTCGTTACATTTGCTCCCCAAAACACCTCTACATTAGAAAAGCGTTCCACTCCTTGCTTCAATATGGCTTCCAAATCGGGTTGGAAAAACAAATAACTGGCCTCATAGCCCGAAGTAGCTGCCTTGGAGGTTTCCAGTAATACTTTTCCTTTACGATTGATCAATTGCATACCAGGCACACTCTTACATATTTTGAGGGTTTGGTAGTGTAACCCAACATATTGAAGGATACGCATAGTTTCATCATCAATATGAATGGCCCGAGGCAATTCATAAAGCGCTTCGTTACGCTCAAATACGGCCACTTTTAATCCGTATTTTCCAAACAAATTGGCGGCTAACATACCTACTGGGCCAAAACCTATTATCAGTATATCGTACTTTGGTTGTTCTTTCATTGTTGTATTGTCCCACTTTGCTGATTGTTGTATTACCTTGATGCATTATAGAGCAATTAAGCAATAGAACAATAAAACAATAGGCTATTTTTTATTGAAGCGCTGCCACTTTTTCTTGAATAATCTGCAAAGCCAAATCTATATCGGCCTTATGGGTGCGAAAATTCAAAATTGCCATCCGTAGATAATATTGGTTGTTAATCAACGTGGTAGACAAAAATATACGCCCATCTTGCTGAATGGCTTTCGCCAGTTTTTCATTGAATTGATTGAGGTTTTCGTTGGTAGCGGTATATCTAAAAAAAGTAATAGACAAATCAGGCTGTGGTCCTAGTTCAAAGCCTTCCAGCTTTTTCATCGCTTGATAAAAATAGCGACAAAGATAGATTTTTTCGTCCAATGCAGCTTTAAACGGTGCTACCCCTAACAGCTTCAAAGGCAGCCACATTCTTAGCCCCCGAAAGTGGCGGGAAAGTTCAGGCGATAAATCAGCAGGAGAATATTCGTCTACATCATAAGTATCTTGCATGTAGTTGGCAGTGGTATGTTGCGATTCATACAATTTTTTGAGATGTTTTACCAAAATTACCCCACTGCCATAAGGCAAAAATAAACCCTTGTGAGGGTCTATAACGATCGAGTCCGCCTTATGAATGCCCTTGATGATGCTTTTGCCCAATTCGGTAAGCAAAAAGAAACCGCCGTATGCGGCATCTACATGAAACCACAAATCATATTTTTTGGCTACCTGAGCAATAGCTTCCAATGGATCTACTGCACCTACATCGGTAGTACCCGCCGAACCAATCACCATCAAAGGTCGTAACCCTGCCATCATATCAGTTTTTATTTGAGTTTCCAATGCTTGAGTGTTCATCCGAAAGCGTTCATCCATATCCACTTCACGAATAATGGAATCGGCCATCCCAGCCACGCGAATAGCTTTGCGTACACAATGGTGGGTTTGGGTGGTTACATAAAAAACAGCTTGCTCATACTCTCTTGACTTGAGCTTTGTGCTGTCGCGAGCCGCAATGATTCCTATCAGATTAGCAATAGAACCTCCCGAAGTGAGGTTGCCTCCCGATATTTCGGCTGGAAAACCTACCATATCGCACATCCAGCGAATGAGGATGTTTTCTAACCTTACTGCGCCAGGAGACGCGTAATATACACCTGAATAACGATTGGCTACCGCGGCCAGGTAATCCCCCAAAGCAGCCGGATACACTCCGCCTCCAGGCACATAGGCCAAATATCTGCCCGAAGCAGGATTGAGGGCTTGTTGATCAATATTGTCACGAATGAGTTCGATGGCTTGTGCTGGAGTAATAGGGGAGTCGCTGATGGGAGAATTGTGTAAGCCTTTGCCTTCGTCTATAGGAGGGATGTTGGCAGGTGCCTCAGGTAGATTTTGGAGCAAGTCCTCAGCATATTGGGCAATGAGTTGTAAATAATTTTGACGGTCTTCTTTACTAGGTTCCAGTTTACGTGCTTCTTGTTCAAGGTTCGTAATTTTATCAATCATAAAGAAATCATATTTAGTAGGTATTATTCTGACAGAGGCTGGTTTGTTCAAATTATAAATTTATTTTGAAAAGCTTTTAAACCTTGTGAGATAAAATTCAAAGTGAGTGCTCTCTCTTAACGCTGGCGCCTGGAATAACCTCCTATGAAACTCTTACAGATTAGGTTCTTGTCTGTTCTATGTCCGTAGGTTTTAATAGTTGATTTCCGCAAGTCTTTGGTAGTTGATCTTTAGCGTTTACCTTTGGGACTGGCTATCATTCAATGGCATTAAGTTAAAAGAAGAATGTGGATGAACGAACCCAGAGGAAGATTATCTGTGGAGAGTTCGTGCTCTTTGAATTTAGGATAAAACCAATATTTCAAATTTTTCCTTCGTTATTCGACGTTCGTTAAGCGATATTCTTTTTTGCCAATGTGGTTCTTAATGACATTGTGCTATCTCTAAGTCATTTTAACTTTTAACCTTTCATTTTTACCTCATGAAGATCATTCCCTGGAAAAAACTAAAAGAGAATAAAATTTATAGTGGTTATCGAAGCATTATTAAGCGCACTTTCGAGCTTCCCAATGGTAAATCGATGGAATATGATATTGTGGCGGGAGGAAACTTTGCCTCTATTGCTGCCATTACCAAAGATCAGCAGGTGTTGTTGGTACGCCAGTTTCGCCCAGGACCAGAACGTATATTGATGAGTACTCCCTCAGGATATATAGATACAAACGAGGAACCAGAAGTAGCCGCCCGTCGGGAATTATTAGAAGAAACTGGTTATAAGGCCGAAGAGGTATTTTTTAAGAAAATTGTCACTTTACCCTATGGTACAGGAAGCCAGTATTGTTTTGTGGCCACTGGTTGCGAAAAAATACAGGAGCAAAGGCTAGACGATACCGAATTTATAGAAGTTGTAACGATGAGTTTGTCTGATTTTAAGGCCAAACTGCGAAACGCGCAAGATTTAGATTTGTATAATCTTACTGCAGGGTACCTATTATTGGATCATTTGAACCCTTATTAGCATCTTGCCAAGAGAGGTTGTTAATGAATTGATAACGCGGAACTTATGTAGGATAGGTAACATTTGGTAGGGTGAAATTCAGTTAATTTTGACTAAATTTCTAAGCTTGTTTAATTGTTGTCTTCGGAGTTAGAAATGATGAGATTTGCGGGAGTGATAAAGTATATTTTTAAATGAATAGCCTTAGCTATTGATGTAAAAATTGCTAAACCGAGGCTACAGCTTTGCTGTACCTAGCTTACCAAAGACGTATCAGTGAGTAAAAGACACATTTTTAGCCCAGATTATAACTTTTAAACAAACTACTAACCCTTTATTTAGTTTATCAATCAAAAATGATGATCTCAAACTAAGGGATCATTTATCATCTTAACTCTTACTTTACACATATGCGAAAAATCACCTTGTTATTGGCCTTTGTTGCCTTTATTTCGACCTCTTCTTTTGCCCAAAACAGCTATTTAAGTAAACTAGAAGTAGATTTTACGGTAGGTACTGCCAACCAAAACTTTGCTTCAGCTTTGATGATCCAGCGTATTCACCGAATCAACTTGATCAAAAAACTACAGCTAGGACTTGGTTATGGAGTACGCTACACTGCCAATGCTTTGAACAACCGAAGCTTAACCGCATCACCAGAGAAGTTCCAAAGCGATGATAGACTAGCCCTTTCAAGTGGTACTATCCATAGTTTAAATGCGGCCATCCATTTACAGATTTCCTGGGGTAGATTCGAGGCTGGGTTTAATATTGATGTAGGAGGATTGGGCTTTGGTGGAAGTCAAACCGGAAGCTATTCGGTAGCGGGAGTAGAGCAGTCACAAGAAACTGCCAAACCAACCCCTATGAATTTGTTGTTAGGTGGGTCAAGAGATATTGGAAGCCTACACTCTGAACGTTATATACGTTATTGGGTCAATGACAAATTAGGTGTTAAACTAGCCTTAGGACACTTGTTTGGTGAATATACCACCGATCGCAAACTCAACCTTGATAACGACCGTTTCCGTACCATCTACGATCCGTTCATCATAGGAGTAACTTATAGATTTTTTAAATAGAAATTAGTCTACAATTGACAGTCCACAGTCCTTAGATTTAAAAACTATTGACTATGGACTGATCAATCATTGCCTACTTGTAGGCAACTGCAGAATAAATATAATCATACCCATAACGAGAACTCACCTGATGAATTTTTTCAGGAGTTTGAAGCCCTACTTGTGGGGCTAATTCTTGAAATTTAGCCCAGCTGATAGGGTAGGGAACCCAGGGAGGATTGGGTTTGTCAGAATCATACTCTATCAGTATGAATGCACCTCCTGGCTTAAGGTGTTGCAATACGTTTTGTAATACAGGTATCGGATCAGCTGCATAGTGCAACGCATTGGCCATGACAATACCATCAAAATCCGTAAGCTCCATATTCCGTTCAAAGTTACCTTCTTCTACCCGAATATTCACCCCATTTTGCGCAGGCAGATTCCACAAAACGTGGGGATTTTTATCTACTGCCCATACCACACTACTCGAAGCCAATACTTCTTGAAGTGCCACAGTAAATGCGCCTGTACCAGCGCCTATATCTGCCCAGGTTTGCGATTGTTCTTGATCTGCTATATTTCCTAATAAACTTACTGCTGTTGCGGTGTCCATATTAAAAGTAAGAAACTAAACGTGAAAAATTAGGCGAAACTACGCCCTTTGAATGAGAATTGGCGAGTTAATATCAACTATCTGTGGTTTTTTTAAGAAGCATTCTAAAAATAATCATTCATTGAAAACGAGTGCCAGTGTAGGTTTTTGGCTGTGAACTAATCTTCGCTTTGCGCCACTTTTTATTATACATTTTTAGCTTTTCACTTGATAACCTCCTTAATCTTCCCCCAAACCAATTCTGGCTCAAAACCCCGTCCAATAGCAAAACGAGCGAGCTTTTGTTTTCGAAGAAAATCTTTGGCTCCAGTAACACTTGGGTACTTTTTTACCAGAATTTCTTCCAATGTTTGGTCATAATCATCATCCTCTATTTCTTTCATTCCACTGCGAATACAATAATCCGAGATGCCTTTTTGCTTGAGGTGTTGGGTAATTTTAATGCGACCCCATTTTTTGGTGCGAAACTTACTGCCTGCGTAAATTTTGGCAAAACGTTCCTCATTGATAAAATTTTCTTCTATCAAATCGCAAATCAGATTTTCTACCTCATCTTGATAAAGACCATAACTATAGAGTTTATCTCTTACTTCTTGCTGCGAACGCTCCTGATATGCGCAAAAACTACAGATTTTTATAAAAGCTTCTTTCCGAGTCAACGTTAACTAGATTGTATTTGAATAATTTGATTGTTATAAAGTGCTTTGCGTGACACACTGTAGCAAGCAAAGCCGAAGGAAATAACAAGCTGGCAATGAAGCCATTTCGTGTAATAAAGTGTTAAAAATGAATCTATTAAGTAATAAAAAAAAGCGCGCTTTTGCAAGTTGCCGGGCGGGTATCTTATGGGCTTTGGTATGGCCTCTTACCTCACTTTGGGCGCAAAATACACCTGCTAAAAATTTACCCACTCCACCCAACATGGTATGGCTACAAGACAGCCTGTTTGTAGATAAAACTGAAATAGCCAATCTTCACTGGCTGGAGTATTTACATTACCTCAAGCAGGGGGTAGCCAAAAACCTTATCACCCAAAATTTTTATAACGACCAAGTGCCAGATAGTAGCATTTGCCAAACCAAGCGAGGCAATTTGATCACTCATCCCGCCTATCGTTACCAACCCGTAGTAGGAGTGAGCTTTGCTCAGGTTCAGAATTTTTGCAGGTGGCGTTCGGCAGTGGTTACTGAATTGTATAACCAGAAAAACCCTGCCCCAGAAGGCACCCATTGGGAGTTTACTTTTCGCTTACCTACCATCGAGGAGTGGGAAAAAGCAGCTAAAGGTGGGCTTGATGTAAGTCTTTATCCTCACGGACTCAAGCGATGGTATAAAATAGACCCTGAAGCCCCTGTACGCATGCGCCCGCCCGATCCGTTGGTGAATTATCGCAACCACAAAAGCAAGGTTTTTACCCTCAAAAAAATTGATGAGTATCCACCCAATGGATTGGGGCTGCACCAAATGATTGGCAACGTGGCCGAAATGACCGCCACTGAAGGGATAGCCAAAGGAGGTAGCTGGCGCCACCGCAAAGAGGGCTGTAAAATCCGTCGTCAGCAACGTTATTTTATAGCTGACAATTGGTTAGGCTTTCGCTGCGTATGTGAGGTAAAGCTCGTAAACACGCCTTACCATAGTACAAGAGATGTGTTTTGGTTTAGATAAATGGAGAGATATGCTTTAGCTTAAATACAATAGAAGAGAGCTACACTTATTACTTTGTAAACTAAGTTTTTACGTTTCTATCACTATGCCAAAATTTTTCAAATACCCACGTCTTGCTTGGTCTTAGCGAAGAGAGACCAAGCAATGCCTTCTTTGGTCTCGCTGCACTAAGACCAGGGACTTGCTGGAGCTTTTAGAATCCTAAATTATTTTTGTTCTACGGGACTTATTCGTCACTCTGGGCTTGTAAATATCGCTCAATCATTTTCATAACAGTTTTAGTATCGACAATGGTACGTGTATACATTTGACATTTATAAAGCCTGTAATTCAGTACTTCATTGAGCAAGTATTTATATTCGGAGTCTTGCTTAAGCTTCTCGAAGTCAATGGGCACATAGCCAATTTGCCGATAAAATTGGTTTTGATCAATGGTGAATTTTTGAGGGTAGTTAACTATAGTGCTGTCCTCGAGCAGGAGTTGATGCTTGAGGGTGGTATCTTCATTGGGTTTGAAATGTTTACGATAATAAGGCGTTAAATAATCATTGATATCAGGATAAAGGTTGAACCCGCGAGTAATTCTGGGGTAATCATAAGTATATATGTTTGATATGTAAGACCGAATAGTGTCATTTTTAATCAAGTCGATTCCCAACGCTTTTAGATTTTCATAACCTGTTTTATTGGGGAAAATGTATTCGTCCTTTTTAAGCCAATGAAAATCAAAAGCCAGTTCTTTTTCATAAGGGAGATCGTTCTTCAATGCATTACTCACCTTAAGATGTGCGTTGAGTGCTGTTTTATGCACCCGAAAATCATTTTTCAAATCTTTCATCACCACTGCCAGATCAGTATAGATTTGTTCCAGCATATCGTGTTCTAGTCTTGTTTTTCTTTTAGAATCACTCCAGTTATTGAGAGCAAAGGCTATGAGAATACCAATGGTTACAACGATAATTTCTACAATATACTTAAGAATTATATTTCGATACTTTTTCAAGAACGCAAGAGTTATGATTTGAAATTGATGGCTGCAAATCTAACAAATATGTTTATACGCTTTTAAAATTTTCCTCAAAGGCGTTTACTTGTATTTTAAACTTTACCATTCCAAGCGCTTAAATCCAAATATTGTTCTGAAATCACAACTTCATTCCAAATAAAAACTTATGATACTCGACCTCATAAAATAGAATGATTTTAATCATTTTTCCTGCCTTCTTTATACGATATCTTTGCTTTCTATTTGCTTGTATATAGCAATAAGGTGTAATACATAAGTAGCTGTAATCTAATAAATTATATTGCGTTTTGTGACCTGATTATATTGAGTCTTGGTATAGTGATATTATAGATTTTTCTGTATAGATAATAGATATTATCAATTTGGATTATCTATACAGATACTACTTATTTGCAACGAAATTAGAACTGATTAAACCAAAGATTATTATGTCGCAAGGAATTATTACTGTTGGAACTGAATTCCCAGCATTCAAAAAAACCGCTGTTGTTTCTTTAGAAAAAGGAAAAGAATTTGCCGATATCTCTTCGGAAAGCTTCAAAAACGATGAAGGTCGTTGGACAGTTATGTTCTGGTGGCCAAAAGACTTTACTTTTGTATGCCCTACCGAAATTGCTGAGTTCAACAAAAACTATGAGGAATTCAGAGATCGTGACACAACTTTGATTGGTGCTTCTACCGATTCTGAGTTTGTACACCTTGCCTGGAGAAACGACCACGATGACTTGAGAGGTCTTAAATTCCCTATGTTGGCAGATACTTCTAAATCATTGGCTGAAGATTTAGGTATTTTAGAAAGCAACGAAAAAATCGCTTACCGTGCTACTTTCATCATCGATCCTGATGGTATCGTACGTTGGGTATCGGTATATGACTTAAACGTAGGCCGCAACGTAGAGGAAGTAATCCGTGTATTGGATGCTTTGCAAACCGACGAACTTTGCCCATGCAACTGGGAAAAAGGTGAAGAAACCTTGACTGCCGCCTTGGCTGAATAACAAAGTTTCTATCTTTTGCACCTGTCAGGTTTCTTTGATTGCTTTATAAAAACCTGACAGGTATTATTTTGAAAAATTTCGCTTTCCCAGGTTTATAATCTGGAAGTATGCCAGGAGGCATTTTCAATGCCGTATAAGTGAATTTATCATTCAACTCAAATGATTTTTTAAAACATTTAATCAATATATAATACTATGATTCAGGAAGTTGCAAGCGATTTATTGCAGGATGTAGGTGTAGCCGCCGATGATGTAACTCTAGCCATGGATACCTTGGTAAATGGCGACTCTCGCTATATCAAAGATTTGCGCATTAACCTCAAAAATGTGCTTAAAGCCAAGCACGTTACCCCAAAAGAAGCCGCTTTGATTGCACTTTCGATCGCAGCCAATGCCCAAAACGCCCCCTTGCAAAAATTATTTATCGAGAAGGCTCAAGCAGCAGAAGCTACTCAGCCAGAGATCGCCGAGGCCATTGCCTGTGCTTCTTTGCTATCAGCCAACAATGTATTCTATCGCTTTCGTCACTTTATGAACAAGGATAAGTACAACACTCTACCAGCGGGCATTAAGATGCAAATCATGATGAAACCAGTGACGGGTAAAGAATTCTTTGAATTGATGAGCTTGGCAGTATCAGCGGTAAATGGTTGCGAAATGTGTGTAACCTCCCACGAAAACTCATTGATGGAACTAGGAAGCAGCGAAGAACGCGTGTTTGATGCAGTTCGAATTGCTTCGGTAGTAGTAAGTGCTACCAAAGTTTTTTATTAATCACTCTGGACTGCCCGTTTGGGTGGTTTTCAGTCTATATATATCAACGCTCACTGACTTGGTTCTTTGGGCGTTTTTTGTTTGATCAATTTTTACTAACCCCCTCATTATAAAGTTCCTCTAGCCCTCTTTTGGGGTCTAAAACTGCCTGATCGCCATTGTCTGTAGATTTAGCCAACATACCCTCCAATAAATTTATAAAGTAATCTGTCAAGCAGGCATTTTTTTTGCTAACAATTTGTTACTACACGCTTGCTTGCCTAAACAAATTATCTCGATATTATGTAGGGAGTATCCCCTGATTAAGAAAGTATTTTTGCTTTAGTGAAGATACTATTATTGGGCGATAAAAAAGATTGTGGAGCTATTGTAATTAATTGCTCCTATTCTTAACCACAAACCTCCTACGATACGTAAAAATATCTAACCACAACAGATTCGAATTCCTACAAAGCCAGTTATTCCCCTTCTATCTCACAAAAGAATATTAAATAATTCTTGAACGAAAAACTCTTGCTTGCACGCAGTACAAATTTGCAACATAACATCCCAAGGCTAAAGAGCACTTAGCTCAGGGGCTTAAATATTGTTTTTTGTATGATAGCGATACTGCTACACTAAAAGTAAAGTTTTTTATCTGTTTACTAAAAATCCTGCAGCTCAGTGAGGCATCAAAAGATACTACTATTTGCAATTAGGGCCATAACAAAAATTAAATCGAACAACACATGATTACGACATTAGATGATACACAATGTATTTATAAGAACAAGAATTCTACTATCTACAGACAAAAAGCAGATGACAATGAGGGTACGGTATTAATTAAAACTATTTCAACTGTTATTCCCACGGTTCAACAACTTTCGTATTTAAAAAATGAATATGAAATACTAAAGGATGTAGATATCACAGGTGTACGTAAAGTGTTAGACTTTACTTCGCTAGATAACCAGCCGTTATTGATCCTGGAAAATGTTGAAGGAGAAACATTCACACAGTTTTTTGAACAACAAACACTCGACATCCCTACTTTTTTGAAAGTAGCCATTTCTTTGAGCCAAACCATAGGAGAAATACATCAACAGCAAATCATCCATCGTGATATCAGCAGCAACAACATCATCATTAACCCCACCACATTACAAACAACTGTCATAGATTTTGGTATAGCCTCAAAGGTTAATATCAAAATATCTCATTTAGAAAACCTAGAGGTGCTTCATGGCACTTTGCATTATATATCGCCCGAGCAAACAGGGCGCATGAATCGAGTAATAGATACTCGTACCGATTTATATTCGCTGGGGGTGTCTTTTTATCAGGCCTTGACTGGCAAACTACCGTTTGAGGGGCAGAACGCGCTTGAGTTGGTGCATTCACATATTGCCAAATCTCCCATTCCGCCTTATCAAGTGCCTCCACATAAAATACCACAAGCATTGTCAGACATTGTGATGTGCCTGTTGGCAAAAAATGCCGAAGATCGTTACCAGTCAGCATTTGGTTTGAAATACGACCTGGAACAATGTTTAGCGCAGTGGCAGCAGCATCAGGATATTCAGGACTTAGTACTCAGAACCAAAGACCATTCGGGAAGCTTCAGGCTGGTAGAAAAACTTTATGGAAGAAACGAAGAGCTGGAAACGATTATTTCAGCTTTTGAAAGGATAACCCATGGAGGCATAGAGCTCTTTTTGATTGGTGGGTATTCGGGCATTGGCAAATCGGCTTTGGTAAATGAAATACATCAACCCATTGCCAAAAAACACGGTATTTTTGTAAAAGGAAAATACAGTCAACTCCAGCGTGATATCCCTTATTACGCAATTACCCAGGCTTTTCAGGAATTGTGTGATTATTTATTGACCCTGGATGAACAAACCTTAAGTGTTTGGCAAAAACTGATTCAAAAATCCGTAGGTAATAATGGCCAGGTATTGATAGAGTTGATTCCTAGCCTAGAACTGGTGATAGGCAAACAACCAGAAGTAGAGCAGGTAGATGCATTGGAAGCACAAAACCGTTTTAAATTGGTTGTACAAGATTTCATTAAAGCGATCTCGACCGCTGATCATCCATTGGTACTTTTTCTGGATGATTTACAATGGGCAGATTCCGCTTCTTTGAATTTGATACAGCTCCTCATGACAGATGAAACGAATCAATATTTTTTGATCATAGGTGCTTATCGTGATAACGAGGTAGATGCCACTCATCCTTTTATGTTGACTGTAGAAGAACTCAAGAAGAAGGACACCCCAATCAAAAATGTGCTTTTACAAAACCTTACTAAAGAAACCGTAGAAGAAATTATAGTAGATGCCCTTGATTGTAAAAACCGGCAGGATGTAAGTGAGCTCACCCATCTCATTTTTGAGAAAACTATGGGCAACGCCTTTTTTAGCACACAGTTGTTAATCAATATTTATGAACAGGGCTTTTTGGAATTTGATTTTACTAAAAAGAAATGGATATGGGATATTGAGCAAATCAGCGCATTGAATATTACAGATAATGTAGTCGATTTGATGAGCCAAAAAATTGGAAATCTATCTCCAGAAACACAGCGAACCCTACAGTTAGCAGCTTGCCTGGGTAATTACTTTGACTTGAAATCGCTTGCCATCATCCAGCAGATAGCCATGTACGATTGTGTCACCATGCTACTTGAGGCAGTAAATGCCGGATTGATCAATCCATTGGACGATAATTATAAGTTTTATCAACAAAAAATTGAAACCGACAATCTGCATAAACTACAAGTGAATTTTAAGTTTGTGCATGATAGGGTGTTGCAGGCTGCTTATTATTTATTGGCAGAGTCGAAGCGTCAGCAGGTTCATTTACAAATCGGACGTATATTGCTGGATACACTCAGCCAGGAAAAATTAGAAACAAAGCTTTTTGATGTGCTCAACCATTTCAAAGAAGTGCAAGAGCTTATCACTGATCCAGACGAAAAACAAAAGCTGGCTCGTATGAACTTCAGAGCGGGCAAACAAGCCAAGAAATCGACAGCGTATAATTCAGCAAATGACTATTTTGATATGACCATTCAGCTGATAGATGATTTAAATAAAGAGCCAAAATTCACTTTTGAAATATACAAGGAAAAGGGGGAATCAGAATATCTCTCAGGAAACTTTGAGACTGCTGAAAAATCACTCACTTCAGCGCTTGAATATGCCCATTCTAAACTTGAGAAAGCGGAGGTATATGCCATCAAAATTGCCCAGTTATCGGGGCAGGGTGAATACGTAAAAGCGGTGAATATCAGTCAAAAAGCTTTACAACTCTTTGGGGTAGAAGTTCCTGACCTGGATAATCAAGAAGCCATCGATGCTATGACAATGCAAGAGCTCACGGCTTATCAACAAGCGATGGAAGGAAAAGAGATTCGTTACTTGTTTGATTTACCGTTGATGGAGAATCAGGAAATGGCTATTTCTACCCGTATTTTAACCCTCAGCCTTGATTGTGCCATTATTTCGGTGCCACAAGTACTGGCATTTTATATTGTCAAGATGCTCAACTTATCGCTAACACATGGTTTGTCTAAGTTTTCATCGATAGGTGTTTGTTGGTATGGAATCGTGCTGGCAAGCCAAAAAAGGTACAATGAGGCTTACGAATATGCTATGTTGGCTAAAGATCTGTTGGATAATAAAATACCTAATAAACGTATAAGCGCGAAGTTTTTTGTGGTGTTTGGCCATATGTATATGCTCAAAGAGTCATTTGAGGCATGCAAGAAATATCAATTTGATGCATACAAGGCAGGCCTAGAGCTGGGAGATTTTTCATATGCAGGTTATGGCTCTGCAATTGGGCTGCGTTATATCTATCACAGTAGCCTCAATGAAGGGTATAAGAAATCGGAAGAACTCTCCGCGTTTTTCAAAAAAGCCAATAATCTACCCATGTTATTGATTGTAGATATGTACATGGGATTTATCAAGAACTTTAAAGGGACAACTAAAGCAATAGACAGCTTTGATTATGACCATTTTACCGAGCATAATTTTAAGGAAGTATTTCGCGAAGCTGGGGCTAGTCTAATTGCCATTTATAAAAGGTATAAGATATTGTCCTTGTGTTTTTTCGAGCAATTTGAGCATCCTGATATTGATTCTCTATTAAGTGAAACCGAGCTTTGGGTAAAAGCTTTTGGGAGCCTGGATATCTTTTTCGCAACCGATTACTGCCTGGCTTCCGGGATTACAGCCAATCGACTATATCACCTTAAAGGTGAAGCAGCCACCATTGACTATCTAAGCATTTTAGATAAATGCATAGAAGAACTTAAGTTTCTTAATGATGTTTACGAAGAAAACTTCGGACATTATTACTGGTTGTTAATGGCCGAAAAAGAATACAATGCCCAAAACTATTGGGAAGTAACCAACTGTTATGAAAAGGCCATAAAACTAGCCGAGCGAAACAATCATATCCAAAACGCCGCGCTTGGGAGCGAGTTATTTGCTAAGTTTTGGCTCAGTAAAGGAAAAGAACAACCTGCTGGTTTTTATTTCAAAAAAGCCCGCTACCTATATAACTTATTGGGGGCCGATGCAAAAGTAAAAATACTGGAAAAGAATTTCCCCAAATATATCTCCAAGACTTACAACGAAGAAGAGCATCCCACTGCTGTTTCGGGTACCTTGCAGCGTACTCTTACCCAAACAATGGCTACTACTCCCTCGAGAGGTACTGGAAACTCTATGTTAGACCTGGAGTCTATTCTTAAAGCTTCACAAACCCTATCAGAGGAGATAAAAATAAATCACCTCATAGAAAAAATACTGGCAATAGCGATAGAAAATACTGCTGCCGAAAAAGGGTATTTGATTCAAAACTTCTCTAATAAATTATTAATCAAAGCATTTGGCGATACTACCTCCACTCAAATTGTAGAACATCCTTATGAGGTTGGAGAAACACAGGATTTACCCTTGTCTATTATCAATTATGTATCGCGTAGTCACCAAGAAATGGTGCTGGATAACGCTTCTGCAGATAAAAAATATGCAGATGATGATTACATCAGGTCCAATCAAACCAAATCATTGTTATGCTATCCGGTATATCGCAACAACCAAGTGAGTGTGATTTTTTACCTGGAAAATAATCTGGTAGAGGGCGCATTTACGACCCAAAGACTCAAGGTGCTCCAAACCCTTTCATCACAAATGGCGATCTCTATCGAGAATGCATCTCTGTACGAAAATCTGGAACAGAAAGTAGAAGAACGTACCGTAGAACTCAACCGGGCTTTGAAAAAGATCATGGACAGTATCAATTATGCCGAAAAAATTCAAAATGCGATTCTTGCCTCAGACAAACAGTTGTCCGAGACCTTTAATGAGCATTTTGTGATTTATCTGCCTAAAGATGTGGTTTCAGGAGACTTCTATTGGATGAATCGTAACAAAAACTCCATTGTTTTGGCAGTAGTAGATTGTACAGGTCATGGCATACCAGGAGCTTTTATGAGTATGATTGGAAATGCTTTGCTGAATGAGATCGTCAATGAACAAAAAATGAGCGCTCCATCACAAATATTGAGCATGTTAGACCAGGGAGTAAGAATGGCCTTGAAACAAAAGGAGTCTGAGAATCAGGATGGGATGGATGTTTGTTTGTGTCATCTGGTTTACCATGAGACAAATGTGCAAGTCAAATTTAGTGGAGCCAAGCGTCCTTTGTATTACATATCTCAAAACGAGTTAGGACATTTGAAAGGGACCCGAAGATCAATTGGTGGTTGGCATGCAAAAGTCGACGAGGATGTTAAGTTTACCGAACACTCGTTGTTACTTCGTTTAGGTGATACATTATACCTTAGTTCGGATGGTTTTGCCGATACTCCAAACGACAAAAGGAGAAATTTCACCGATAAGAAACTCAAGTCGTTTTTGATGTCTATCAATCACTTACCAATGCAAAGGCAGAAGTCAAAATTATTGGATGTCTGGAATGAATACAAAGGAACAAACGAACAACGTGATGATACAACCATTGTTGGGATAAAATTATAAAATGCCAAGATTCATTATTAAGAGTTGAGGCAAATTCTCTATATATCAACGCTCATTGACTTGGTTCTTTGAGCGTTTTTTATGTATAAATAATATGCGCTGATTTTAAGTAGTTACATGGTTAAAAACTATAAGAGTCTTGAGCAAACTTGACCCAATTACAGCGTTTGGATTTGCGAGAAAACCCACTTCCCAGATCGGAATATGAAAAAATTAGGGATTGGTTGCCTAAGTGTAAAGTACATTTTTAGAAAACGTAGACCTGGATGGAAAATAAAGTAGTTGTAAAGTTCTTACCTTGCAGATTATTTAATGCATTGCCTCAAACAACGAGGTGATTGTATGACCTAAATATTTAAGATAAGTATGGGATTTGGTTTCAATTTTTTGATGATACTGGGCGTTTTTCCATTGACGATTTTGCTGACACTCATTTGGATGATTACCCGGAAGAAATTGTATGGTCAGTTGTTGGGTCTTATGTGGGCGGGAGTTTTAGGGTTAGTTATATTGTCCTACACGCTCAGGTATTTCAATGCCTAAAGCAGAGGTGATTAAATCAATAAGGAGTAGTGATTTGATTTAGTAAGCAAAACAAAAAAGGAGCACTTATAGTAGCACTCCTTATACTGGGTTATTTCTTAGTATTTATGAGATTTTATGACTTTTTAATCCCCCCGCAGTGCCTGCTTCATCACCAGTAGAAGTACGGGTGGTAGAGCCTAGAGTGGTAGAGCTTTTATCAAGGGTTACTTTTTTAGTGCCTGAGCTACCACCAGTACCTGCATATGGGGTAGGAGTTGGGCAACAGCCACCTTTCAATTGTATTTGCTCACTTGTGTTCAGACTTTGCTTTGCGAAATCTTTGATACTTTTTTTCATAATATAATTTGTTGTTTAAATATAAATTTTGCCTTTCGTTTATATATACCTTTATTAGGTATAGTCAACGGACAAAATTTTGAAAAAAAGTTATAAAAACCTGAAAGTGAGTATGATTCATTGTAGTCTGTTACCTCAATAAAACAAATGCTCCCCAAAAATGTGGATGAGGAAATTTCTTTTTTAGTTCCTGTTGAGCCTCTCGAAAAGCTTGACGAAGATCGTTGGTCTTGGTCAGATTTCGGTAAAAGTTTACCATTAGCTCTTGAGTAGCCTGGTCGTCCACCTTCCAAAGACTCATCACGATGTTTTGGGCACCCGCAATTCTCAGCGCTCGTTGCAAACCATATACACCTTCTCCAATCCTAAAGTCGCCCAACCCTGTTTCACAAGCCGAAAGCACTACCAATTTGGTTTTTTCTAAACGCATATTAGTCACCTCATAAGCGGTGAGTATGCCATCTTCTGTGCTGGCATCAGTTTTTTCGGTAGCAAATACATCATCAGGGTTAGAGGCTCCCGTAAGAATTAAACCAGAGCGCAACATGGGAGCGTGGTACTCTATGGAAAAACTAAAACTGGTTTGCCCAAATTGTTTGATATTAGGTGTAGGAATAAAGAACCCATGGGTAGCAATGTGTAAAATATCGGGATTAGCCACTTGCTTGATGCGTTTTTCCCGTGCTTCTACCCCAATAAGTTTGGTAGTTTGCCAGCCACTGTTTTGTAGTAGTTCATTGATCTCATCTACTTCTTTTTCAGTACCTGGCAAATCATTAAATACCACATTACTCAATTGTTGTTGGTTGCGATCCGATCCAAAATTTTTCTCCCCTCTTTGCTTAGAAGTAGCCGTTGGTGTAGATTTTTCAGGTACTTTATACAGGGGACGCCCCAACAATACGGCTTGGTTTTTCACTACAAAAGATGCTTGGGAGTTTTTCTTAAGGTCAGGTATTTCTTTAGTGCTGCTTATAAAATAAATTTTGTATTGGTCAAGTAAATGCTTTTTGGTTTGAGGATTTTTTAAAGTCTGAATATTGATTTGATTGTAACAACCATCCGCCGAAAAATAAATGGTTTTAGGGAGCTGAGGCATCAATTGTTCAATGGCTATCTGGATGGGTTGCCAAAAATGAGTGTATGAAAACCGATCCTTTCGTTTAAATTTATTGGTTTGGCGATAGTATTTCAAATACCGGGTATCCAGCAAAAGGCTGTTCTTTAGTTCAACAAGCTGAGGACGCTTAGCTTTATCTCCTGGAATCAAAATAACCCCATAAGCAATGTTGCCTTTGCCTCCACCTGTGATTGAACGCACTACTTCGATAGCCAACTCATCTGGCTGTAGGCTTTGCTGTATTTGTTGTAAGGAGGTTTGTTTGAGCAATAGTTGGTTGGCAAAACCCTGAAATTTCTTGGCCAGGTTCTTTTCCAGCTCATTACTTTGCTGTTCTAGCTGTTCCAAATTCAGGTTACGTTGTTTCAAGGTGGTTCTGGGCAATTGATAGAGCTTGGCCAGGTACTCTTTACTGGCTACCCAGGCTTTATAGGTGTTAAGCGAAGCCGTGTCTTTACTTTGAAGAATTAAAGAACGCATTTTCTGTGAAAAGCTAAGCGTTAATCCTTTTGTGGTAGCTTGAAATGTAAAAAGCTTATTAAGAAATGCAGGGTTTTTGGCCGCTTGTTGGGTAGCAAATTGTTTGAAATCCTCAATGTATCGCATATTGGTCATCAATAGTGCGTTTTTATCTTTTTCGCTCATCGAGGGATATTGCTTGACCAAATAGCTGAGCATATGATCCGCGTATTTCAAATACTGTTTTTGGGCTTTGTTGGATTGTTTGGTAAGGCCATAAAAGTTGGCCAGGTTTCCAAGAGCCTCGGTATACGACTGATTGTATTTGCCAATATTGTTTTCCTTAAGTTTAAGTGCCTTAAGCAGCATTTTTTCAGCCCCCGAAAAATCTTTCTTTTTATAAAGACTAAGTCCCTCGTTTTGGTAAATGGTGGCCAAAGTAACCGGGTCTTTAGCTAAGGATTTTTCAGCCAGGGGGATAATATCTTTGAAATATTTATCTACTACTTTCACACTATCCATTGCTTCGTAGGCAGTTCTAAGATTGAGCAAAGCCTTGAAATAATCCCGTGAGTTTTTTCCGATTTTTTTCTCATAAATGCGCATAGCCGTATAAAAATAATCCCCTGCTTTGGAATATTTATCCAGGCTATACAACAATTTACCCATGCTCGATAATAAATTCGCATAACTAGGATGATTAGGCCCCAATAAGCGATCTAGTATCTGTTCGGCTTGTACGTATAAATTATCGGCCTTATTGAATCGTCCAATCTCTACATATATGGCGGCCAGGTTTTGTAAGCAATTGGCATAAAAACTATGATTTTTACCCACAGTTTTTTCATAAATTTTCAAAGCTTCGGTAAGTAGGTTTTCAGCCTCATTGTAGTTGCCGGTATTGTAGTGTACCAGCCCAATATTGAGTAACGTATTGGCATAATGAGGATGCATCTTACCATATTGAGCATATTTGATTTTGAGGTCTTTTGCATACAAAGGCATGGCTTTGGAGTAAATACCCATATAAAAGTACAATAGGCCCAGTTGCCCCAGCGAAGTGCCATAATCCAAATGATTTTCCCCAACAGTTTTCTTTCTGATTTTGATACTTATCCAAAAAGCTTTTTCGGCTTTTTCGTACAGCCCCATATTAGTGTACAAAATGCCCATATTGTGTAGCACCATCGAATAATCAGAGTGGTTTTTACCCACAGTTTGGGCAAATACGACCAAAGATTCCTGATGGTATTTTTCAGCTTTTTTGTATTCCCCCATCAGGTTATATAGGTATCCCAAGCTATTCAAAATATTACCATATTCAGGTGTTTTTTCTCCAATTACCTTTTTGCAAATTTGCTGTGCTTCTAAAAAGGTTTTTTCGGCTTGGGCAAATTTGTTGGTGAGGCGATACACATCACCTAAGCCTGTCAAGAGGGTGTAATAATCTCGATGATTTTTTCCGTAGGATTTTACTTGTTTTTGTAGCCCTTCTTTTATCAGCTTTTCTGCCTGAGCATATTTTCCCTGGTTAGAATAAATGACACTTAAATTATTAAGTGATTTGATATAAGTATCATTCGCTTTAGGTTGTTGCTGATAAGCCTTGATTACTTCAAGGTATTGTTTTTCGGCCTTGGCATACTGGTAAATATCTTGATAATAAGATCCCAGGTTATAGGTGTTAATCAAGTATTCGTTGGAAAGTCCTTTGGTTTTTTGCAAAGCCAGTAACTTCAAATATAGCTTTTCTAACCTGGAGCTTCGGTTGAGCTGATTAAGTGCTTGTACCAAATTAGAAAGGGTTCGCAAATAGTTTTCTGATTGCGTATCGTTTAACTTATTCTCGAAAATATTCAAAGATTGGTCAAACCTTTTGATGGCTTTAGAATAGCTCTTTTGTTGGTCATAAAGCATTGCGAGGTTGTTGATCGTTGCTGCTTGATTCTCATAATTGCTATTTTGCCCATATATCCGAATGGCCTGACGAAACAATTTGATGGCCTCTGTATATTTTTGATTATGCTTATATATTTGGGCCATCTCACCCAAAGCATAAGCATAGTTATCGTGTTGTTTACCTAGTTTTTTTTCTGCCTCAACCACCCGTTCCTTCATAAGGTTCTCGGCTTTTGCATATTGGTTGGTGCTCAGGTAAATCTCCAAAAGGCGGTCACGTACTATAGTATAGTACTGATGCTCATTACCCATTTGATTTTTATAAATAGTAGCAGCCGTCTCGTAGTTGGCCAAAGCTTTGGCATACTGTTTTTGTTCGTAGTATACATTCGCAATGGTATTGAGCGCTACCCCATAATATAGGTGGTCTTTGCCCATTTGGGTTTCATAAATTTTGGCGGCTTGTTGGAAGAGCTTCAGGGCTTTGTTGTATTGTTGAGTCATAAAATACAACTGCCCCATGTCGTTGGCATAATTGGCATAAATACTGGCTTCGGTGCCAAACTCTTTTTCGGCTTGAGCCAGCATTTTCTCCCCCCAAATCAGGGCATTCTTAAAATCTTTTTGCTGAACATATTCATTCTTCTTGGTAAACAATTCGCCCAATTCGGCCGACTGGCCAAACGTGAGTGAACAAAAGCATAGGTGGCATACAATGGTAAAAAGCAACGAGTGCTTAAGTGAGTAATGCTTCATGAGTAGGTTTGGTTTTAACTACCCAAATTAGTTAATTTTGAGTGGAAGAAAAAGCAATACAGGAAGGATATTTTGCTTTCATATATTTATTGGGTACGCTTATAATTTTTGTCAGAGAACTGGCACTCTTTGGCAATAAGTAACTATTAAGCGTTAACTTTTGGTAAGATTTCACTTCTTGTTTTATTTAAGTTTTGCAATGCAAGGTTTATGGTTTTTTTCTCTGTTTGGAGTATTCGAATATAGAGCCATCTTAACCACATTTCCCACCTGCAACAAATACTGATTTTATCCAAATCGGTGTTTTTACCCACAGACATTTCTGACAATACCTGCAACTTTGGCACTTACAAATCAACCAAATACTTTGTCACATTTAAACAATCAGAAATTATGTCTAATTGCGTTGTAGAATTTTGGGAAAATCAAAATCAGGAAGATGGAGGCTACCGAAAATTTGAAAACAAATCTAACTATTCAGACTTGTCAAGTTATCACTGGACAATAGACGGTGAACAAAAGAGTGGAGGTCGTTATGAAATGGATGACTCTATTAGCTCATTGAAAACCGGAAGTCAGGCTTGGCTATTGATTTTTTCCCGTACCGATTACGAGGGCTCCAGCTATTTGGTAGGGCCCAATACTACCTTGAATAGCTTAAAAGATCTGAATGGTATTGACATGAACAACAATATTGAAAGCTTTCAATTGTTTGATTATGCCCCAGTCAATACCAACACCATTATTACCAATCTGCATGATTTGTATCCAGTAGATAATACCGATGATCAGAAGAGTGAGCATAAATCTCGGTTTTATGCTCAAGACTCCGAGTATTGTGTGTACGACCCCAGCATTACCCAATCGGGCGATGTAGTAAAGTTCGAGATGAAAGTAGACCATTTTAATACAATGGGAGGAAACGACAAAGCCACCATTACTTTTAGTATGGATACTTATGGTACATTTGTGGATCAAATATCGGTAGATTATGATATGAGTTCGGGTGCCTACAATGTGCCACCCTGGGCCATCAAAATTGCTGACCTTGCAGTAGATGTCATTGCCGATGAGTTGAAGGTATTGTTGGATGGTGCCGAATTAGTAGTGAGTGATGGGGCTTTGTTTGAGCTGCTCCCTGAAACCAATGAGTTGATTGATATGGCGGCCAAAGCCATTACTTTTTGCATTGATCACCTCAACGATGTCATCAATTTCTTGTATGGCCTTAGTGATGATGGGGGAACAACCAACTTTTCAGCCATTGTATCGCATGGCATTGCCCGATTAATATTGGCCTATAACGAAGAGCGCTTTGGGGCCAGCCCTGGTTTTGTTACTTTTAGTGATGCTACCTTTGTAAACGAGATTGGAGACAATTGGCATGAAGATAAACACAACCCTTATCTCATGTTTGATAATGGCGGAAGCTCTTATCGTTGTTATTATCCCGACAATACATCTTTTTATGCCAAGGCTGGTTTGCTTTCATCAGTCAAGATTGACGCAATTAGAGACATACACACTGACGACCATTTGGTATTACACGTGGTATTTGACCCTAATGGGCAAATTTTTTCTATCCAGGGATGTATAGACATTCACAGTGCACCCGATAGCAAAGACTATGATTCCTCTACTGATACCTACGAATCTCCCTCGTCGGGTGTGATTTGTTATGATACCAACGGCAACATCGTGCAAATCAAAGGGGGGAGTGTGTACACACTGGCAGGATATGGTTCCCTGACCGAGGCTTATGCTGATAAAATGCAATATGCTCTGGACAATGTGGCTTATGTAAACCACGACAATTATTCCGATGCATTGAAAAACGTCGTTCCTGCTTCGGTATTTGTATTACAAGGCATTGATGCTTCGGTGAGTTAAAAGATAAGCCGAAAGTAATGAATCAAAAAAGCCCAGAACTTAATTGTGCTGGGCTTTTATAATATATTTGATCTAAGTAGATAAGAAATAATTTAACTTCCTCTTATTACCTTGATTTGTATTTGCTCATCATTGGCCTGCTCTTCTAATCTTTGCCGAATTATCTTTGCTTGTTTTGCATTAAGATTACTAATAACTTCTTTATGACCACTTTTATCTGTAATGGTGAAAGAGTATTTGGGCTGTTTTTGAGTAAAATGATTAAGTACATTTATTAATGCCGTAATGCTTGTGACAGCTAATGAGCCAATGGCTATACCTACAACAAGTGTAACTCCTTTTTTATTTTCTAGTTGTGTTTTTTTTGCTTCTGCTTTGTCTTGGAAAGCTTCTTCATCCATTATATCATCGTGTAGTTCTAGAAGCTCTATCAAATCTTGTGTCGTGAGATTATTATCATATTTGATGTTTACATTCATAATAAATAAGGTTAAAGAATGGATAAAATCTATAACTGCAAAATATAAAAACTCAGGGAATAAATTTGTTTTATATTGAATAATTACGAATTTATAACGGGTATTATACCTTATATTAGTTATCAAAGATCCTTCTTATGTCTAATTCAAAAATAGCATTAGTTGTAAATGGAATGGCTAATGACTTAGAGGCAGGAAAAAATGATGTTCTTAAAATATTTGAAATCTTAACAGATAGAGATATTGTAGGTTGTGATAAGACCAACTCTAAAAAAATAATTGATTGTGCCAGTGTTAATGAATTTAAGAAGACTCTGGAAGAGGTTTTGTCAACTTGGGACAGCTCTTCACAACTTGTTTTTTATTTTTCTGGACATGGTGTGATTAAGAGTGAAAAATTTTTTTTAAAGTTTGGAATGGGAGAAAGCCTTTTTAATAATCTTTTCGATTTCACTCATTTAATTGAGTTTTTCAAGGACTGTAAAGTTGGAAAAGCCATAATTATTATTGATGCTTGTCATAGCGGAAAAGCTGCTAAAAATATTAAAAGTAGTAACTTAAAACCTATTAAAACAAGTTTACCCTCTTCTGAAGAAATTCCAACAGGCATTTCAATTTTAGCATCCTCAAGAGCTAACCAATTTAGTGAAGAGCTTGAAGATGGCTCTCATAGTGTTTTTACTAAATTATTACATGAGTGTTTAAAAAACGGTTTAGGAGATAATTTCAATCATGAACAAGATATAACTCCGGGTTTAATATCAGACTATGTAAATATAAGGTTGAAAAATACCGAGTATGAGCAACAACCAATAGTAAGTATTGGAGGGGCAAGTGGTAAAATCATTCTTGCTAGGAATAGAAGCTATATAGGTGATTCAGTAATAACAGATACAGTTTCTAACGAAAGCCAATTAAGAATACTATATGAAAATACCGCTGGAAGCGAGCATCCTTGTGTAGGAGCAACAGTAGATGGGCTTGATGCAGAGCTGTTAGAAGAATATTTTTTTAATACTGGGATTGACTTAAGGATTAATCCTTTAAGCTTAAAGGAACTTCTTGAAAAACACCATTTCTATTCAAAAATAACTTTAAAAGGAATACAAAAAAGTTTACACAAGGCTGCTGTGTTATGTTTTCATTTAAGTCCTCAAGACTTTTATCGTGGGGCTTTTGTAAAGTTAGAGTTTGATGAAACAAACAAGGAGTCTAATGATTTCAAAGGTAATTTGGTGAATCAAAGTATAGAGGTATTTGAAGAAATTAAAAATTATTTATTAGAAATTAAAATACGTGATCAGTTAATTATTAACCTGATGAGGGAAGTGGTTACAAATGCAATTATCCATAGAAATTATGATGTTAATATTCATACAACGATAAAAATAAATCCGCAGAGGTTAATTATTATAAATCCAGGAATATTTGAATACTTTAATGACTGGAGGCAGTTTTTAGAACATGAAATTTCTGCTCCTGCCAACCCTGCTATTACCCAATATATAAGCAAACTTATGAGGTATGAAGGAGTAGGGCGTGGATTTAGAATTATAAAGGATTACCTTAAAAAATACGGAAAAGATAGTATTGAGTTTACAACTATAGAGCAAAAAGCAACCAAGTTAGTTGTTAGGTTTTACACCATAGATGATGCTGTGAAAGAAGCTGAGTTGCAGCATAAACATATTATAGATGATAACGAAGTTTCAAGTGATGCGAAACTTTTATCCCTAAGAACTAGGAATGGTATAGAGCCTTGTTTTGAAGCAAATATTGAGAGTTTGGATTGGAATCTTTTAGAAAGGTTTTTTAATAGTAAAGGTGAAGAACTGCCAAAAGAAAATCGTAATTACTTGCTAGAAAAATATGGAATGCTTCATTCTTTTAAAACAAATCAAGCTGTTTTGAACAAATCAACTGTATTAAGCTTTCACAATAATCCTCAATTATTTTATCCAAGTACCAAGATAGTTTTCACAGCTGGTGACTTGACATCTGAACATTACATTAAAAACGATATAGTGGGTAACTTATTTATGCAAGTATCATCCCTAACCCAAAAGATCATCCAATTTCTTCCAAGAAGGCATATGATTGATGAAAATGGTAATAGGTTTGAATCTAGCATCATTGATGAAGCATTAGTAAAAGATACTATTTTCAATACGATTATACAGCGAGATTACAGTGTTGATATTCCAACTCAAGTTAGAGTAGAAGAGAATGTACTAGTAATCATTAACCCTGGTAAAGAATTACAAAGCGCTTGGGATGAGAAAAACTTGCTATTCAATAACACTCCAAAAAATCCATTAATCTCATATTTCTTGAACCTCTCTGTGGGAGAGGATGAAGACTTTTCAGTTTATCAGAATTACTTAGAAGAGAATGGAAAAGATAGCTTGAAGGTAGAAGTCATTGATGGAAAACTAACTAAGGTTATTATCAAGTTTAGCAGAAATATCCCTAAGTACCTTACTTCCTATGTACCTTCCATTAACCCTAAAGATGTTATTGGTAGAACTCACAAGCTGGAAGAACTTGTAAAAAGTTTAGATAGTTCAAAGAAAGCGGTAGTTGTGGCAGGTATTGGTGGAATAGGTAAGAGTACTTTGGCAAAACTTTATTTGGCAAAGTACAGAGATAGTTTAGACCACATTATATGGCTTACATTTAATACTGAGAGTTTTGAAGAAATGATTCTGAAGAGTACTGTACCTGAAAAGTTGGACATTTCCCGAAAGCAAATATCTAATGAAATTTTGTTAAAGTTAGTTTTCAATAAGTTGAGTAGTCTTAATGGCAATAATTTGTTGGTAATTGATAATGCAGATAATGTACCTGAGATAAAAAAATATAGTTCATTACTATCCTTAGGGAATTCCTGGAAGGTTTTATTAACTTCCAGAAGTGTTTTACCTAATATGGAGTTAATTAGAGTTGATAAACTTTCATCAAGAAGTGCTAGAGATTTATTTTTGAAACATTATTCTGTTAATGCCGAGGATGAAAAAGTACTAGAAGCACTACTTCGTGAAGTTGATTATCATACTCTTACAGTAGAACTTTTGGCTAAAACTATTCAAAAAAGCTGGAGTTTAGGGTTAGAAGACCTGCTTTCTAAAATGAAAATGCCACAATTAGATGATCCAAATTTGAGAGAACACATTTGGACGTCTAATCACTTGAGTGAAGAAGAGGAAATATTAGCTGTTTATAGTCATATATCTGCTTGCTTTGATCTTGCTAGTCTCAATATTAAAGAACAATGGATGCTTCAGCAGTTTGCAGTGTTACCATCTTTGGCAACAATAGATGGACGAGTTTTAACTCAATGGTTAACTTATGAGAAGAATGCTGAGGAGAAACATAAGTTACAAAGCTTAATTGAAAATCTTGTTGACAAAGGTTGGTTAATAATCTCTCGACAGAATAAACTCTTGTTTCAGATACATCCTATTATTAAATCTCTCATATTATTTAGGCTTACACCACACTTTGAAAATTGTAAATTTTTGATAAAGGGTTTTAGTAATTTTATTCGTATTGATGCTACAACACAAGATATTACAGGCAAGTTTATGTGGGTTGAATTTGGAGAAGAGTTGATAAAGATATTCGGAATAAATAATAATAAAAGCACATTAGAAGAAGTACATACTATATCTATATTGTATGATGAATTAGGTTATGTATACCAACAGCAAGGAAATTTTGTGAGGTCACTTGCTTTGAAGAATACTGCTTTAGAGTTGGTGCAAAACTGGTATAATATCTACGAAAAAGATTTAACACAAAGCAAGAACAGAGAACTTGAAAATTTAATTGTTAGCTATAAGTCAAATTTGAGCCTTGTGTATCAGGATTTGGGTGAATATGAAGAAGCAAGAAAATTGTTAGAAGATGCACTGGAAGTTAATATTAGAAACTTTAATGAGTTTAGCCCAAAAGTTACCATTCTTCAATCAAACTTGGGATTGATTTATCGGGAGTTAGGTAAATATGAAACAGCCAAAAGCTTGCTTGAACAAGCCTTGAAAAATGATCTGAAAAATTTTGGTGAATCCCATCCAGAAGTTGCAATCCGTCAGTCAAATTTAGGCTTAATATATCAAGATTTAGGTCAATACAAGAAAGCAGAAGAGTTATTTAATAATTCATTAAAAATTAGTATTAAAAACTTTGGTGAATCCCATCCAGAAGTTGCAATTCGTCAATCGAATTTAGGACTAGTATATAGAGAACTAGGTGAGTATAATAAAGCTCTAGAATTACTTGAGAAGGCTCTAAAAAATGATTGGAAAAATTTTGGTACTTCCCACCCAACTGTTCTTATCCGACAATCAAACTTGAGTTTAATTTATCGAGATTTAAAAGCATTTGATGAAGCGTTGGATTTACTTCAAAATTCCTTAGAAACTAGTGAACGTATTTTTGAAGAATCCCACCCTACAATAACATCTATTCAGTCTAACCTAAGCATGTTGTATAGAGAATTAGGAGAGTTTGAAAAAGCACGTGAGTTGCTTGAAAAAGCCTTAAATAGTCAAGTGAAAAATTTTGGAACCTCTCATCCCGCAGTGGCAATTAGCCAATCCAATTTAGGCTTGGTATTGAAAGAGTTAGGAGAACTTGAAAAAGCTCGCAGTTTATTTGAAAAAGCGTTAGAAAATGATTTGAAAAATTTTGAAGCTTCTCACCCAACAGTAGCAATTAGTCAACATAATCTAGCAACTACTTATCTTAATTTAGGGATGAAACAGGAAGCTAGACAATTGTTTCAAAAAGCTTATATTTCTCTTTATAATTTGTTAGGAGAAGAGCATCCCAATACCAAAACCGTCAAAAATCAGCTAGATAAACTTGATTTTAATTATTAAGATATCTAAAAAAGCCCAGAACAATTAAGTTTTGGGCTTCAATATCTTAAAATAGGTGCCTTTAACGTTTCAGTAAACGCTTATTTACCACATTATTCAAAAAGTTATCCTTAAAGGCTTTACCAATCGGAATTTCTTTGTCTTTGATCATCACAAAGTTGTTGTCTACTGCCTTGATGTGCTGCAAGTTGATAATATAAGACTTGCTCACCCGTACAAAGATATTGGAAGGCAATTGCCCTTCAATGGTTTTGATGTTCATGGCTGTGACAATTTTCTGAGTGTCGGTATACACAATCACATAATCTTTAAGTCCTTCTACATAATTGATCTCCCGGAAGAAAACCTTCATGTATTTTCTATCGGCCCGGATAAATATATAATCTTCTACATCAGCATTATCGGAACCTACTGGTGAATCGTTGGCAGGAGCCTTAGGAGTAGGTTCTGGGGTTTCATTAGCAGCCTGTTCCCGTAGTTTATGATAATAATCTACTTTGTTTACCGCCTTGATAAAGCGATCCATTGAAATGGGCTTTACCAAGTAATCAATTACATCCAGGGCGTAACCTTCCAGCGCAAACTGAGGGTAGGCTGTGGTTAAAATTACAAAGGGAGGTTTAGACAAATTCAGGGTTTTGAGGAAGTCAAGACCAGTTACCTCTGGCATTTGGATGTCCAGAAACATGAGATCCACGTCATTTTTAGACAAAAAGTCATTGGCCTGCATGGCGTTTTCAAAAGTCCCTACCAACTCCAGCGAAGGCAATTCCTGCACGTTGAGTTTCATACCCTCTCTGGCGAGTGGTTCGTCGTCTACTATAATACACTTCATAATTTTAGATTTAAAGCCACTTTAAATTCTGTACTATCGTTCTGGATGTTCAACTGATGCTTGCCAGGATACAATAATTCCAGGCGGCGGCGAACGTTGACCAAACCAATGCCGCTGTTAGGATCTTTGGGCTGATCGGCTGGCTGTGGCTTTTTGGAATTTACAATCACAAAGTCAAGTTCCTGATTATCCTTGTGAATGCTCATCTCAATATCGATGAAAGGGTCCGTGGCCACATTAAGCCCATGTTTCACGGCATTTTCTACGAAAGGTACAAAAATAAACGGAGAAAGCATTTGTCCATTCACTTTTCCATTGACTTTGAAATCTATTTTAGCGTTACTTTTTCTGATTTTTTCGAGGTCAAGCAAATTATGAATATAAGTAATTTCATCCTTCAGAGCCACTTGTTCCTTAGAGCAGTCATACAGCTGATAACGCATCAAATCTGAGAGCATTAGCAGACTTTTAGAAGCGCGTTCGGCATCTATGCGAGTAAGCACATAGATGTTGTTCAAGGTATTGAACAAGAAGTGAGGATTGATCTGGGTTTTCAGAAAATCCAACTCAGTTACCAAATTAGAATGCTCCAATTGACGAATTTCTCGTTGGTTTTTGAGCCAAATCTTGAAAAACTTAAGCGATACTGCCGTACCAAGAAATAATATATTAATGATGTAGTAAGCTGTATTTGAGTGAGTTACAAAATTTACATCACTTTCTCTGGTCAGGTCTAGCCAAGAAGCCAAATAAATGGTGGTATCGTTGATGCCGATAAACAATGCCGAGAATAACAAGTATTGTACTACTCGTCCTTTTTGCAAAAAGGTAGGAATAAGCACATACAAGTTGGTATATACCATTACTACATCTATAAACAAGTGCAGCAGTAACCAAATAAGCTCGGTACTGGGGGTTGTAGACTCAGAAAAGCTACGAATGAAATTGTCTAACGAAAACAAAAAGATCGGGTGAAACACCACATATGCAATCCAAAACAACACATGGTGAGTTACTCTAAAGCGATCACTAAAGAACAGGTAAAAATACTGATTAACCTTGTCCGAAAATTTCTTCTCTTCCATAGGAGGTAGATTTAAAATATCGTCTCTAACTTTTTTTTTGGTAGTTTTTGTACGGGGTAGACGATCATAATTTAAACCTTTCCTCATTTTGTTGTGGGTTTTTTCTACCAAAGTAGATTTTATTTATACGAAAATACTTTTTATAACTGTTTGGAGTGCAAGCACGAAATTGCTGATTTTTATCTAATAAAAAAAATGAAAAAAAGCATAGGGGAGAGGCTATACTATGCGAATCTATAAGGCACAAGTTGCTTCAAAAGGGTATTTGATCTTTCAAATGCCTTTTTCTCTCCATCACAAGAGAGAACTTGAAGAAAAGGAAGTTTTCTTAATTTGAATAGGTGTAAATATGTTTGGAAAACCACAGAGTTCAGCCCTGTGGTTTTTTATATTGAATGTGATTAACAGAAGTTGCGCAATTTTTTGATTACTCAATGATTGTATGGCTATATCGTTTTGCAACGCATCGCGCAACAATTGAACAATGTAGCCATTAAACAATTAAAATAACGTATTTTAGGACAACCGCATAAAGTCTTATCAGTCACTTGTTTCGGCTACTACAAACTTTCCATCTTTGAAATAATACATCTCCCCAGACTTGCCATACAAGCCATAGCCAATGCCGTCAGTATCAATGGTTATTTCACCAGCCAGTGTTTTTACTTTGCCTGCGGATACTTTAGAAAGCCCCATTCCTAACACTGCTCCTTCATTTTTTAGGTCACCATTCAGGTCTGGTATTGTCATAGGGGTGCCAAAGCCACTTTCTTTGCCAGGAATCACCACCAGGCGAGTTTCTTTGGCCTTATTGATCACAAAACAAGCAATGTCTTCGTATTCATCGTCATTAAATTTACCTCGAATAAGTATTTCATTGGCATATACTAATTTGTTTTCAGGATCAATTGCTTTTTTGAAGTCACCACTCAACCATTGGCCTTCAGGTACAAGTTCCCAATCGGGCATGGCAGATTTAAAATCTTCGGGTAATTGCAAGGTTTGTATAAACATTTACTGTTTTATGATTTTTAAAATACCGATTATTTTGATGAAACGAGTGGTTTTGGTAGAAATATTTATTGCTAGAAGTTAAGGTATTAGTTAGAATCATCTTTCTATTGACATTCTCCCAGCAAGCTTCTACCTTGAGCTGGATTTACAAAGCTATTATTTGTTATGATAAAAAAACTCATTGCCTGCCTAAGCTTATTGCTTATAAGCCAGCACATCATTGCCCAGAAAGAAAAAATTAATTATATCAAAGATTTACAATACCCCAAGGCCCAAAAGCTGGGCATTACTGTCAACTCCAAAAGCGACGAATCATACCCAGTAATCTCTCCTGATGGTAAGAGACTCTATTTTACCCGAGAAGGACACAAAGGAAATCTGGAATATCGCCGTGATCGCCGCGACCAGGATATTTGGTTTGCTGAAAAAACTCCAGGAGGAGGTTGGGCCGAAGCTCAAAATTTAGGGCACCCTGTCAATGAGGGTTATAGTAGCATGATCAATGTTCCCAATATCAACTCTCTCATCATTTGGGGATCACCCAAAGGGTACATCGGGGTAAAAAGATCACGAAGAACTCCCTCTGGGTGGTCCAGACCGACTGATTTTTACCAATTGAAGGTAAAAGAGAGTCTTCGAAGTGACAATGTATTTGTAGGTAATGACTTGAAAACAGTACTGGTTTCTCAAAAGCGTGATATTTTCGTTACCTTCAAACAGCCCGATGGGTCTTGGTCAGAGCCAAAAAACCTTGGGCGAACCATTAATACCGAATTTACCGAAATTGCGGCCTTTTTAGCCCCCGATAATCGCACTTTATATTTTACCTCGGATGGCCACCCTGGTTTTGGCGAAAGCGATTTATATATCAGCCGCCGTATGGACGATAGTTGGCAAAAATGGTCGGAACCAATCAATTTAGGCCCCTCTATCAATACCGATAAAAACGAAAGTGGATTTTACTTGCCTGCTTCAGGAGAAGAAGCTTATTTCCATCGCAATAGTCGCAAGCAAAAACGAGAAATTTATAGGGTAAAACTTCCTGAAAAACTAAGACCCATCCCGGTAGCATTAATCACTGGACGAGTGCTGGACGCTAAAACAAAAAAGCCTTTAGGTGCCGAAATTTCTTACGATAATCTGGCAAACAATCAGGAAGTAGGGGTGTCCTCTTCTGATCCTAAAGATGGAAGTTACGAAGTTACCCTTCCCGCAGGTTACAACTATGGTTATTTTGCCAAGAAAAAGGGGTATTATCCTATTGGAGAAAGTATAGACTTGACCAACTTGAAAAAATACCGCGAAATCAAAGTAGATCTGTTGATCACTCCCATTCAAAAAGGAGTGAAAATTCGCTTAAACAACTTGTTTTTTGATGTGGCCAGTTCCAAGCTAAAAACTACATCTTATGATGAGCTGGAGCGTTTGGCACAAACAATGAAAGAATACCCCAAAATGGTGATTCAGCTCAATGGCCATACCGATGGTCAGGGGAGTGCGGCCCGAAATGCTATCCTATCAGAGCATAGAGCCCGAAGTGTACGAAACTATTTAGCAAACCACGATATTGCCCGTAATCGTATCAAAGTAAAAGGTTTTGGCCCTCGTGAACCCATTGCTTCTAACGAAACTGCGGCTGGTCGCAAACTTAACCGCAGAGTAGAGTTTGAAGTGCTCGAATTCTAATGCTTTTTTAATCTTTGGTTGTTAGTTTTTGATGAACTGTACTGACAACCAAAGATTAATATGATTACCAAACTAATATTTCACAAATACCTTTTTAAAATCCTTTCCTTGAATTCGCGGTGTTTGTTCAATACCGTGAATACGTCTGGCAAAATAGGGCACTCCTTCAGAGTTATTCACCAAAAACTTATAGATTTCTTCGTAGGTCAAATTACCATCTTTGTTTTTGTCTGCATTACGGTTATGAATGGCTTTCAGGAAAAAATAAGTAAACATTCCGTGCACTTTGGCATTATACCAGCACGATACTTCGTCTTTGCTGGAAGATGACAACAATACGCCATTCTTTACTCCTTTAATGCCTTTAGACTTTACTACAATAGGCGAAATGTTGTCAAAAACAGTGGCTCCTGAGAAGCACGCGTCCAGCACCACAGTAACTGATTTAGCAGGTACCTTGGCGAGGTTTCTATAGAAAGTATTGGTATGGTATCCTCCTAGCTCTACGTACTGTGGATCACACTCTACAGGTACAAAGTAGGCAGCATTATTTTTTAAACTAGGTGCTCCATGTCCAGAGTAATAAATGAATACATCACTCTCGCCTGGTTTTACCGAATTATAGAGTTTGCCTTTATAACTATGCACACTTCCAAAAAAGGTTTTAAAGTCAGACAAGGTCGCGTTATTGATTAAAAAGACATTGCCAGGCTTATAACCCAGGGTTTGAATGAGGTAGTTTCTGATGCTACGAGCATCGTTTACCGCATATTTTACATTCTTAGTTTTCTGATAGTTTGCGTTGCCAATCACTACCGCAATAGCATTAGGATTACGCATCTTGGTTTTAGGAATACGAATATCTACATCCGAAAAACCACCCACAAAATCAGCATTGCCTATTTCACTGTCTTTTTTAGCAGTACCAATGTTAACCGGATCAAAATTTAAATTCAGCTTAGAAGAATTATAAGCTACAAAGTTTTGACTGTTATAGTTATAGGTTTTTCCATTGGTAGGGTTGGTTATCTCCACATGCATTACTGCCAACTCATACTCATTGGCCAAGGTAAATTGAGCATTATTAAAGGTTAAATTCTTGAAGTTTTTATCAAAGCTTTTGGCTTCAGCCAGGGGCACAGGCACGTATAATGGACGAAAATTCTTATAAGTCACTTTGAAACTTTCATTATCAGCATCATACTCGTTTTTGCCTTGAGTCCAGTTCATTCGCTCATTGCCAATTTTGTTGACTGCCTCCTGAGTAAGGTTATATATTTTTTCCTGACGAGTGCTAGAATTTACCCGTTCGGTATAAGTTTCAGTTTTTTCAAATTTGCCTTTCTTTTGCCATTTATTAATACGTGGCTCAATGTATAACTTCACTAAATGAGTATAAGCAATAGAGCGCCATATTCTAATGGTTTGATCGTCACTGGCACTGGCTATAAATTGCCCATTGGGACTAAAAGCAACTGCATTTACATTCTTAAAATGACCTTGGTAATTACTGATTTTACGCCCTCCTTCAGTATCCCAAAGTCTCAGGTTTTTACCTCCTCTCACCAAGTAGCGTTGGTCGGGGCTAATGGCTACTGAGGTGATTAGGGCATAAGGCTCTAAATAAGATCGGATGAGGCGACCATTATCAGCCTGCCACATTTTTAGACTCCCATCTCTACTTCCTGTGATAATTCTGGAGCCATCAGGCGAAAAAGTAACTGCCATTACATGATCTTTGTGACCCTTAAGGGTTTTTTCTAATTGATAGGTTTTGGCATTCCAAACTTTTAGGTTGATACCGCTGGCACTTACAATTTTTTTGCCTTTGGGATCAAAGCTTACTCCATAAATCAAGGTTGGGTTATCTTCAAAGGTATGAATAACGTGTCCAGTAGTTAAATTCCATAATTTAACGGTTTTATCACGGCTACCACTTACCAGCATTTGTCCATTTTTGCTGTAGTCAATAGTGCCTACCATATCGGCGTGGCCTTCCAGGGTTTTTACAACTACTCCACTGGTGGTTCCCCAAATCTTGATAGTACCATCAGCGCTGCCACTGGCAATGTTTTTTCCATCAGGGCTAAATCTTACCACCAATACACTTCCCTGGTGTCCTTGATAAGTATGTAATAGTTTTCCAGTATTGGTATCCCATAATCTCACGGTTTGATCAGAGCCACCACTGACTATATATTTTCCGTTAGGACTATAGTGAACCGAATATACTTTGGCGCTATGTCCTTTCAGGGTGAGCAATGATCTCTGGGCTACTGTGTTTTGACTAATAATGTTCAGGCAGCAAGCAATAAAAAACGATAGTTTGAGTTTGATAAAATGTGTCATGGCATTGGTCTTAATCTTGGTTTGCAAACGAAAATGGTTCTTCTTGTTTAAAAGCTTAATAGTCTCACTTCTGAAAACGCACAAAAAAAGGAATGGTTTGCATGATAAGGAGTAAGAGAGGGCAAAATGGTAGATGTATGAGGGACAGAAAAAAGGCTTGGTAGAACCAAATAAATCTTTGCTAGATTCGAGCAAAATTTTGGTATAAAAACTGAAAAAATTGGATTGGAATAAAAATAATGAAAAAAAATATCGGTTTTTTTTAGCGCTTTCGTAACCTTTTGAAAACTCCGGCGTATAAGAAGCAAAAGGCTGGTTAGCACTTTTATAAACTTCATTTTTCTCCCAAAAAGTGAAGGAAAGTTTTAAATGTTTTAAATAATAGCAGACAATCCCACTCTTTTAGATGTGGGATTTGTTTTTTTATAGCCTTTCAGAACCAATCTACCTGCCCATTTAAAGAACAGTTCCTGGCACTTTTAAGTATTTATAGCAAACTTTGAAATTCGCTAGGAAGTTTGATAAGCCAACACCTTTTTTTGTAGAACCTGCTGATATATCTCAATATAACGCTTGGTTTGGATATCAAGAGAAAACTCACTGATGGCTTTTTTGCGAGCGTTTTGCGAAAGGGTTTGGTGAAGCTGTGGATTAGACAAAATCTCATTGATTTTTTTGCCAAGCATCTGATGATTTTCGGTAGGTGCCAGAAGCCCGGTTTTGTAGGGGGTGACCATATCTGGGATGCCACCTGTATCAAAGGCTACGACTGGTACACCACAAGCCAAAGACTCTAGCATGGTGTTGGGCAAGTTATCTTCCAATGAGGGTACCACGCATACATCGGCACAAGCATATACCTCAGCCAGTTTTGTATCTTCATTGATATAACCAAGTTTTTTGTGAGGAAAGTCTAAAGTAACGTTTTGATGACTACCTACCAACAGTACGAGGTTTTCTTCTGGGTCTACCTGATGCAATGCTTTCCTCAGTAAGTCAAATCCTTTACGTTTATTGTGAATATTTTCGGCCAGAAATAGTATGATTTTTTTGTCAGTGGGTAGTTTGTATTTCTGCCGTGCCAGGGTCTGGTCTAATGATTTATAAATATCAAGGTTGATTCCATTAGGAATTTTGAGGTGTTGGAATTTTTTCAAAAATGGTTGATTTTGAGCCTCTTGCAACATCCACTGTGATGGACTTACAATGTGTAGTTTGTCGAGCTGACTAAATGCTTTTTGCTTAGTCTTTCTTATTTTGGTATCTAGTTGTTTGTATTCATGGATGTTTTTGAGGAAATCGCCTTCATAATGAAATCCACCACCAAATGGGTTTAAATCGTGCAAGGTCCATACGATGTGTTTGTTACAATCTTTGAAAAAGGAAGGATAATCCACAAATCCAGCGACCCAGTGTAGGTGAATAATGTCAGCCTTTACAAAAAGAGGGTGTTGTTTGATTTCGTACAATGATTCTGGAAAGGAAAAAACTTCAAAGTTCTGACTCTTGTTATTAAGCGCTCTTTTTTGTTTATACTGGTGAAAACGATATTTTAATGAGAATTGCAGCTTTTTATAGGTAGAATTGATATCAGGGGTGAATTTGTGGGTATGGGGGTTCTCCTGATATTTATACAACACCAACAGATCATTTTTTACCTGGTTTTTTAGTAAACCATTCATCAAACGTACAACTGCCTTACCTGCGCCTCCATTATCTGAGGTATTGATATGTAATATTCTCATATTGTATAAATAGCTTGAATCGTATGACCAGTAATTTTATGAGCTTTTTTAGCTATATAATAGCTAAAAAGCTTATTGATACGACTCTTCCGATATATTAAGCTGAACAATTTATTTCTTAAATATTTTTTTTCCTGAATAGATTGGTACCACTGAAAATGATAAGGTTGCAATGGTTCTTTCCTAATACTTACCAATGTTATTCCAAACTGCCTAGCAATGCTTCGAAGTGATTGAGTATTCCATAAACCCATATGATGGGGTGGCAAATTTAATAAATCATTTTTCCAATCATATTTAGGAAAAGCATCTTTATTGGGAACGGAAATAATTAATTTTCCATCTTTTTTTAAACAAGATATACAAGATTTTAGAAATTCACCTACATCTGCCACATGTTCTAAAACCTGAAAAGAGCATACCAAATCATATTGATGTTTGTTTTTTTGTGCATGGGCTTGAACAGTTTCTGTCAATACGTTCAAGTGCTTCTTTTGGGTTGCCTTTGCCAATGAAAGAGATAGTTCTAAACCTGTCTTAAGGTGATTAGGTAGTTCAATGTTCTCTAAAAAATTGCCAGGTCCACACCCTATTTCAAGTAGCTTCGTATTAGGTTTAATATGTTCTGATGCTTCAGCATACTCCCATTTCCAGGGAAGATAGTACCAGTCTAGTTTAGACAATTGATCGTATAAGGTTGCATTCCCTGTGAGACCAAAAGGGTAATAAAAATAGTAATTACTATCATTACATCGATAAAGCTTGATCGTTTGGATAGTTGGTTTGATAAAATAGCTACGAATATCTATCTCGAAGGCTTTCTGGTAGGCGTCAATCACATAATCAGCTGACACCTCTCTAACCAGAGTTACATCGTTTTTTGAGGTAAAAGGGCTGATTATCTCTTCCATTTCAAGTAATTTCTAATCTTATTTTTCAAAAGCTCCCTGAACGTAGGAGGTTTTGATTGGTTTCTGTTGTATGTAGCGATTTTTTGCCGTATAATTTTGTTCTCAGCAATCGATATAGGGGTTACTAAGATTTCATCTGTTATTTTTTGCTCCAGATATTCCTTCGAATATACGCAATGTTCCCCCGTATTATCAAAACCTATATTACGAGTTAAGGATATTTTTGGATGAAGACATAGGCCTTTTTCTAAAAAAACACTGGCGTACCATTTAATAGCCCAAGTGTGTAAGCTTCCCTCCAGGTTGGCCTTTAGATGACTCATAAAATCGTAAGAGTTGTCCATATTGAACCTGGAAATATGGTTTGCTATCTTTACTTGTTGGTACAAGGTAACTGGATCAGGAATGAATTTTTCCCAGGCGCTTTTCCAGGTACCCCAGCCCCAACAAGAGGTTTGATTAAAAAAGAAGGTATCTTGTTGGACTTCGTGGGTATCAATAGGGGGTAGGTAGGCCGAAATATGCATTACTTCTGGAGTATTTTGATAAAGATCAAGTGCTTGATTCATATAAGTTAAAAAACCAGAAGAAGTCACAATGTCATCTTCAAGCACAATTACTTTCCCAAATTGATTGACCATTTGAGTAATGCCTTCAATGATATTTTTAGCTAATCCGTAGTTGCTTTCTCGCTCAATAATGTGTACTTCATTACACCATTGCTTTTGTCTGATGATTTGTTTTACCTGATTTACCTGTACCTGATCCTGAGATGATTTGGCTGCATCAGAAAATATATATAAGCTGGACAACTTGCCGAGCTCATTGTTTTGCAAGCTTTCTAAAGTTTGTAAAGTATGTTGGGGACGCTTGTACGTAAATAGAGCGATAGGAGTTAACTTCATTTATTCACAGTCTCTATTATTTGTATTCGTTGTTCAATTGATTGTTTTATATTTTCAATATTTTTTAGATCATTATATAGTGCGGTATTTACTGGAGACCCTACATATGTTTGACTCACCAATTGAGTAGCATATTGAAGCGTGTGCTCATCTTTTGGAATAGTGAGTTGTTTATTTATCAATAGTTGTTGAATGTCAGTAAATTGAGAAATTTTATGAACATCGGGATGTTTGTCATAATAAACTTTACCAATTAGTATAACAGGAATATTATTAATGAGAGCCTCCCAACCAACCGAACCACAAATGGTAATGATAGCTTCGGCTTGTTTTAGTAGTGGGTGTGAGTCCAGTTCACCCTGAAGAAATAATATATTACTGTTTTTGCGTCGTAAGTCCTGATATTCATCTCTGAGCAAATACCCTGGCTGTACAGGGTGTTCTTTTACAAGTAGTACTGCATCGGGTGGTAGTTGTTTGGCTACTTGTTGCAATACAAATAGCTGTTCACTTACATTAGGGTCAAAGTACAAAAGCGTAGATTCTGGCTCGAAATGCATAGGATACAAAAACAGGCGCTGCTGGGTATAATCTTGCAAGCGATCATAACCTTTGACTTGGGGAAAGGCGTTTTTAATAAACTCATAGTAGTCAAAATGAGTCCCAAGTTGATTATAATAAAAAACACTGTCTCGTTTTTTTTCTTCCCTTGTGTACTTTTTTATCAGCCCAATTTCATTTTTTATTTGATATTTAGTTTTAGATGCAAAATGTTTGAGTTTACTCTTCCCTTTTCTTTCAGGAGGATTTTCAATAAAAAAAGGTTTATGTCCCTTTTGTTTAATTGTACTAATGTGATTTTGAGCTATAGTAAGGGATTCTTGATTAATGATTGATTTATTAAGAATTTCTGTGGGGAAACTAGAACTATAAGGGTCAGGTTTCCAGAAAAATCTATCTCTAAAGGTAGAAACAAAAAAGTTTAGATCTTCAACACCTTTTTCTCGCATTATTAAACTGAACACTTCTTCTTGTTCGATGGCAATAGTTTCGTGTATGCCAGCTAAATAATTGCGTTCGCTTAAAATTTTTCTCCAAAAACTAATGGCTTTACCCAAAATCTCTTGACGCTCCTGAATTGTAAGCCAACCCATAAAACGGTCTGCATGAAATGAGGATTGTAAAAAATTATCTGGTATAGGTGCTACTTCCAGTTGATTAAATTCTTCCTCAAAACAGCCTACTACTTGCCCTCCCAGTGCTTCTACCTCTGTTTTTTCCCTGATATTTATAGTAACATGGTAACTGTTATACTCCTTTGATTTTAACTTGGGGAGCAATTGAGTATAAATAGTTCTGGAGAAAAAAAGTATGTTAGGCAATTGATTCATAAAAGAGCTAATTCTTTTTTAGTATTCGGGAATAAACTTTTGGATATTGATTAAACATTTGTGTGGAATGGTCATCCAATGTAGCAGGTAAGTTTACTTTGGGATATTCTACTCCAAAATAGCTATTACAATACTCTAATTGAAAGATCAAGCGCTCTCCTTTTAACAATGGCTTGCCTTTATGTAATCCTCGAGTATCTACAGCCATGATGGTTCCTTTTTTACCAGTGAGCTCTAGGATGTGATCTGCTGGGAAATATTGTTTTACTTCTTCATCAGTTAGGCGTCGATCTTCTCTTATAGGCTTGGGTAGTCGATGATGAGAGTTTTTTACATAACAAAATGGGCCTGTCTCTGACTCAACATCTGTGAGGTAAAAGAAAAATTTTAGGAACTTAATACGATCTAAGTCAAAATGATACATTTGAGCAGCTTCTGCCGCCCCTTTTTTGTTGAATGGAGCGCTCCACCACATCGCTATTAGATCTAAAATGGGCTTACATCCAAGATAAGACTGAGCAACAGTGAGCAGTGAAGAATCAAAGATAAGTTTTCGTAGCAGTGGGTTTTCCAGCAATTGTTGCATTTGAAAAACATACTTTGGTGCGACAACATTATCTCGGTCGTATAAAACACCCTCCTGTGAAAATCCTACTTTGGTAGGACCTTCATCTTTTTCGGGTATTACTAAATATCTAGATGGGGTGGTTTCTGCAAATCTTACGAGCTCTTTCACTGTCTCTTCTGAAAGAGTGTTCTCAAAAATATAGTATCCATCATTTTTGATTCCTTTAGTGATGTCTTTTATTTGCTTTTTGGAGAGTCCTCCTAATACTCCTTGCGGGTTATTAGATTTCAGTTTTCGATATTTTCCCACTACTGTGGTAGCCCCAAAGCTAAACCAATCGTTAAAACGTCCATTGGTCATCACAAAAAGTTGTCGCATTGAATGGAAGCCAGTAGATGGAGTAAATCCTTTGAGTTTATAATATATAAATGCCTTGGAAAAGTGCCAGATGGCTTTTAATAGCGATATCATTTGATTTTCAAGTTAAAATTGAATGAATTAGAGGCAATAAGCATAATTGTTTACAAAGGGAATTAAATTTAAACTATTTCGCAACAGCAAACCCCATAATTTAGCTGATCCTGGGCATCATCAGTACTTGTTTCAAATTCAAATAGGTGATAAGAACGAAGAATTGTTGGGTATAGGGGTAAGTTATTGATAGCTTGATTGTATTTTTCGTCTGTTACATCAATATTATACTGAACTTGTTTAGGAGTGAGGGTGAGTTTAGAAATTAAAACCTTATTTAGGCTTACAGTCACCTCAATACTTGTAATACCAGGGTTTAAAAATAGAGTTAATTTGAGAGTAGTGAATGGTTTTTTTTCTAAAGTAATCAGTGCTTTATTATGAACAAACAATCCTCCTTGTTCAAGCCCTTTGCTTCTGATGGAAGCCTGTTGGGCAAAGCCACGATAAAAATAAGGCCAGTGGGATTCGTTGGTTGCATTAATCATTGAAGGGGGAATAAAATCAAGTCTTTTTTTGACTGTTTGATTAGGGCTACCTAACTGAACAGTATAAGGAGGTACATCTTTTAAAACTGAAGTATAAGCACCAATAATGGCCCCTTTGCCGATGTATACACCTCTTTTGACAAATGTTCCCAATCCCAACCAGCAGTCCTCTTCTATGTGTATAGGTTTTACATGTGCTTGTACACCTTCTTGGGTAGATAATATTTCCTTATCCTGATTTTTGATTAAATCGTAAGGATTATGATTGTAATAGTGATTGCCAGACGACATAAATATATTAGGAGCCAACAAGCAATTACGCTCGATGGTAACACTTCCTAATAATTTGCAATTATCTTGTACAGAGGTGTTATCTTGAATGATCAAATGATTGTTTTCCCATACGGTGAGCTCTACACTTTGACTAATAATTACCTGATTGCCTAAATATATACTTTGATTACGTTTTTGATCGTTTAAGAATCCGACTAATAGTATGCGACTGTAATTTCCTATTTTACCTCCTTTGGGAGGTGTAAAGCCTTGAAAATTATTAATTACAACGTCTTTCCCAATACTAAAACGGGTTGATTTAAATAAATGAGACTGGATACTATAGTTAAAATAAGCCTCTCTAACAAACCGAAAGATTAATTTAAATAAGTAAGGTATAAAGTTTAAATATTTGAAAATCTTCATTATCAAAGGTTGATGGTATGCCTATATTATATTAATCTTTTGATAGCATTTTTTATTGGCTGGGGAATCATGGATTTTACTTTATCTAAGTTTGTTGGAGGAACAGCTTTGTACCATTCATTGTAAAGGTTAATGTCAGCCTCCTGGCTTACGATAATAAACTCAGGATGAATTAAAGGAAGCTCTAGAGCTTCTAAATGGATATTTTGCTGATACTTTGAGCCACTGTGGTGGGTATGGGTGGCATCTTCGTCAAAGCCGATGTTTTTAATAAGGTTTTTATTAGGCATGATTGCTATGCCCGATTGAGAAAGGAAAGAAAATTGCCATTGATAATCCCATACACCCTTCACTATGTTTTCGTAACCAGTTTCAAACTTCTGTAATTTAAAAGTAGCCATTTCCTGATTAGGAAAAATATCATAAATTTTTTGAGCTTTTTTAAATTTCTCAAACATTTTCATTTCATAATCAAAGTATTGCCAGGCTCTTTTCCAGGTAGCCCAGCCCCAGCAAGAGTTAATGCGTGAAAAAAAGTAGGAGGCCTCACCGTACTTTTTACCCATATGATGATTAGTTCCCCCAATATGCATCATACGCGTGTCGTTTTTGTATCTATTGAGCATTTCTTCACAAAAGAAGAAAAATGATTTATCAGGAAGACAATCATCCTCTAAAATAATTCCTTCTTCTACATTCTCAAAAAACCAAGAGATGGCAGAGGATGGGCCTAATCCACAACCTAGATTTTCATCTCTAAATAAAGTCTTAACCTCGCAATCCCAATCTATATGGTCAACAATACTACGTGCGTGCTTACTTTTTTCGACTTCGTTTTCTACATGAGGGCGTGGGCCATCAGCAGCAATGAAAAGCCTTTCAGGCTTTACCTCTCTGATTTTTTCGAGTACCTTGAGTGTAGTATCTAAACGCTTGAATATGATTAATAAAATAGGAGTTTTCAGCATTGATTTAAGATTTACTCTTTTTTTACTTTCAAAGATTACGAATAATTTACAGAATAGTTCGTACAAGCATGAATGCTTCTGCCATATCCTGGCCTATTCTGTTGCCCCAAAATTTTGCTCGGTAAGTAAGCGATTTGGGAGAACGGGGGTGAGGGTAAGGACGTTTCTCAAAGACATATGACTCCATCCCGTCGATTTTTGCTTTTAGGTTTTGCTCTCTGACAGAAACAAAAAAATTGGGCAGAAATGGATTAGGTTGATTAAAAGCTTGCCATTCTGTAGAAGATGGGGTTTCAAAGGTCAAAATTGTTTTTACTACTTCCTGTTGCATAGGGCGAGTAGCGGTCATTACTGCCTCAAAAGTTCGTTGATGGTCAACATTTAAATCTGCACCATGGTGAGTAAAAATTATTTCAGGTTGGAATTGTGTTTTTTCTTTTTCTATGATTTTTACGATGTCAAGTAGTGGTATAGAATCAAAACGATTATCTGGTAAATCATAAATACCCACAGAGTGATAACCAATGCATTTTTGTGCGTTATATATATTTTGGCGATGTGTTTCTAGTTCTTGTTGCCATTTTTCCCGGTCTCTTGCATCTGCTCTTGAGGTTATTCCTTCTCCCAGAATAACAGCTCTCACATTACAATTTTGTTCGGTAATTAGTTTATGAATTGTAGCTCCCAAACCTAATAATTCATCATCAGGATGGGCTACCACTACTAATATCTTTTTATTCTTGAAGTTTAATGACGACATGTTAATCTAAAAATTTCGTTGCAATGATCGCATTGTCTGGGGTAAGACAAGGCACTTCATTGATGATAGGATATGCTAAGAGGCTTTTTTCTGAAAAGTAAGAACCATTGGTTAAGGTTAAATTTGTTTGAGTTACAGGGCAAGCCAACGGGTTCGTGATATTTGTGTTTTTATTTGATTTTTCAATAATCATTAATCCAGTAGGATTGTTGGGATTTGCAGTGTAATCAAAAAGCTTATATTCAAGAATCTTATATCCCAGAGATTTGGCTGTTTCGTACAATGTTGTGATATATCCATTTCTTTTCATTCTTTGGCGAGCTTCTTCGTGAGCAAGTTCATACGCAGGTTCCAGCAATACCAAGTATTTATTGGTTACCCTATAGAGTTCTTCCAGCGCATCTTTCTCTCTTCCACCATTAGGCTCTATTGAATGAGATGTGTACACAACATCTATAGAGTTATCAAGGTAGGGCATTTGAAACAGGTCGCCAGTAGATAAAAATACTGAGTTTTTGAGTTGCTTTGAAGCTACATAGTCAGCAGCATACTTTATACGTGACCAGGATAGGTCAAAACCATAAGCCTGAAGGCTGTTATTGTCTGTGTTTGCCAAAACATTGGCAAGGGTAGTTGCTTCCCCCACACCCGCTTCCATTATTGATTGAGGGGCTAAATCGGTGATGACTTTGGCTAAACACTGGGTATAGTTTTGGTTAAAGTCAGGGTTGGCATTAGTATATTGAATATAACTACCTGCTTGAAAATCATAGCTAATAAGAATGGCTTCGGTGCTGTTTTGGTAATCATTTTCTCTTAAGAAAGCCATTATATTTTCACCCTTGTCATATAAGGATTTTATAAACTGAAGTTTTTTACTTTTCATGTCTCTTTGGGAGTAATTCTAACATCTGCAATGATACTTTGGTCTGCTTTAAGCGAAGCTCGACTAAACTCTAGCTTGAAATACTTTGTTTCAATATATGCCTTGGGATAATTTTCGGCGTCCAACATCCGAATATAATCGTAAATTTGATCAAGCTGACTAAGGTCAATCATATTACCATCAGTTGGTTTACGCCTTTTGAACACAGTGGGCTGTCCTTGTTGTGTAGTAGGTACTAATTCATGAGTAATGATTTCTACAATCATTTCTTCTATCACTTTTGACGATCGTAGAAATATTTCTTCTGCGGTGCCTAATAAACTTAAATCCTTTTTTAGATAAATATCACCTGCATCTAACTCCTTTACTACTCTCAAAGCAGAAATTTTTGTGTTTTTATGCCCTCTCACAATCAAGTTTTGTAAAGGGCTACCTCCCCGGCCATAAGGCAAATCAGTCATATGAAAAACTACACATTCGTAGTTTTCATATATTTCAGGAGGAATAATATATGACCAGTGGGGGATGAAAATTTTGTCAGGTTTAATTTGAGCTAATTTAGTTAGCTCAAAGTCTTGCTTGTGTTTAATTAGAGACCAGTTGGCTTTTATTTTTTTTTGCAAAGTTTGTGACAAATGCTGATTCCACTCTTTCTCTGATACAATAAGGTAATGTTTCATAAAAGCAATTCTTGTATTTGCTCAAGGCTTATAAAAGTACTTCAAAGCTTAAAGGTGTACCAGACTTGATCGCTTTATTACTTTTTTTACCTAAGAGCATTTCGTAATATTTGGGTGGTAATCCATCACCTGGCCGGATTACTTTAGTATTTTCATGGGTGAAAGCTTCACCAATAGCAATATCTTTTACAGCATAGATAGATCTTTTGAACTTAAGGCTGTTTTTTTCGGCCTCTTGTACTCCATATTGTATACGCCCCATCGCTAAAAAGGCTCTCTCGCTTTCTATTACCAAGTTTTTGAGTTCATGAGGTTCAATAGAAAATGCAGAATCTACTCCACCATCAGCTCTTCGAAGAGTAAAGTGTTTTTCGATGACTTGTGCTCCCAATGCTACAGCTGCAATGGCGGCTCCAATGCCCATAGTGTGATCTGATAATCCAACAGAACAATCAAACATTTGCTGTAGGTGTGGGATGGTTAATAAGTTGGTGTTTTCAGGAGTGGCTGGATAGGTGCTAGTACACTTAAGTAGGACAAAATTTTCACAACCGCTTTCACGCAAGGTATTTACCGCATCTTCTATCATACTAAGGGTTGCTACTCCCGTAGACATAATTATAGGTTTACCAGTAGAGGCTACCTTTTTTAACAAAGGCAAATCATTGTTTTCAAAGGAAGCAATTTTATAAGCAGGTACTTCTAACTCCTCTAAGAAGTCGACAGCAGAGGCATCAAAGGGTGTGCTAAATGCAACCATTCCATGTTCCTTAGTTCTGTCAAAAATAGGCTTGTGCCACTCCCAGGGAGTATAGGCTTTTTGGTAAAGTGTATGTAACTCTTCCCCATGCCAAAGAGAGGCTTGATCTTGAATAGTAAGAGCTCCTTTAATAGTCATTGTATCAGCTGTATAGGTCTGAAGCTTAAGTGCATGTGCCCCTGCTTCTGCTGCGGCATCTACAATTTCCAGTGCTCTTTCCAGTGATTGATTATGATTGCCAGACATTTCGGCAATGATAAATGGTTTGTGATTTTTACCTATGGGAACGTTATCAATAAACACGATGAATCAGTTTTTGGTATTGTTTCAAAGTTAATTGTTTGATTGTTTGATTGCCAACAAATTCGAAATTTAAGCGCTCAAATATCGTTTTTGATGATATATTCTCGGGTTTCACAAGCGCAATTATTTTTTGAATTTTTGGTTGGCTTTTTTTCTCTTCTATGAGCGTTTTTAGGGCTAATTGAAGAATTGTTTCTCCTAGTCCATGACCTCGTAACTGAGGTGCAATACTATAATCAATTTCTAAGTGTTCGTCAACCAGATCAAAACGTACCTGTCCTATATTATCCCCATTTTGCGAAAACTTGTACAATATAGTATCAGGACTTTGTAACTTGGCTTGAAACCACTTCTGGTGATTTTCAAAGGGAATGGGATCGGTATTAATGGCATTTTTCCGGGTTGCAGGATCATTGGCCCATTCAAAGTATAAGTGTATATCTTGAGCTGAGGCTTTACTGATTTCTATATTCTGGATAGTAGCTATCTTTTGAAAGGTTTTAAGAATTCTGGAATGAGCAAAATATTTTCTCTGACGCGTAATTTGAGCATTGATGATTTGAATGCTAAGCTCAGTAATCATTTTCGTGAACTTCTTGGCTGAAAACTCAAGGTAATTGCCTGCTGGAAATGCCAATTGATTACTAGTGAGAAAATTATAAATACCTAGCTGATTGTTTACATAGGTTCCCACAACTAGGCCTAGCCCTACACTACATACTTCATATGCAATACCACTGGCAGAAGTAATTGCCAACGAGCATTGTGACATAAGGTGAGTCATTTCTTTGGCAGACAAATTTTGATGTAATTGAATAGTTTTGTCTTCAGCCTGTATATCTTCTAGGGAAGCAAGGTATGGGTAGGCACTTCCTGTTACTACATGTAAATGGCGTATACTAGGAAGTGACAAACAAGCCAACACTGCTTGTTCAGTCAGGTTTTTTATATCTGAACCACCAAAGCAAATAAATACCGTTGTTAGATTTTTAATATTTCGTGGTTCTTGAGATGCATCCCTAAAAGGTTTCCTTAATAAAGCAAATTCGGTTCCCAGGCATAATTTGGTATATGGTTCACAAGAATAACTTGAGGGTTTTACTCCACCTGCTTGATTAATTACAACATCAGCCACAAAATGCCATTCGTGTAGATCGTCTATACATACTAGCTGGCTTCTACTTGCCTTAATTATTTGCTGGTATTCTGTTCTGAAGTTGTAACCATCTAATACAATAATAGTGGTTTCGTCAAGATACTGTTTTGTAATGCGTGTGGCTTCTTCTAGATAATCTGTCGTGCTTTCTAATACAATGAGTTGATGTTTTTCAGTGATTTGCGCTTGTAATGTCTCAGAAGGAACTTGTACTAAAAAAAAACATTGAAACTCTTCTGCCAACATATCGGCCAGAGCCAGGCTTCGAATAATATGACCCAGTCCTATCTGGGTGTTACCATCTGCTCTAAAATAAACATTTGGTTTAGTCATTGAGAAGGTATTGAGCAGTATAGGTGAAACCATTCTTTTCTAGCAAACTAACGGCTGCCATTTTTTCATCTTCAAATGAATTGTAGGCTTGTTTTTGTATTACTTGTTGGTTAATTGTAAGTACCCAAGGTTCTTTTTCCAAAAGATCTATAATTTCCCTGAAACCAAATAAATGATTAAGAGGGTAAAGCCTCTCATACAATAAACACATCAAGGCATAATCCTGTGAAGTATCTAGCGTAAGACGGTAATTGTCAAAGTCTTGTTTTTCTGATAATACATTGATGAATTGTAGGGTAAATTTATCAGAGTTTTGACGAACATAGTGTGTTACATGTTCTCTATCAGGTGGGGTACCCCCCAGCTTATTGGAAGCTTTTAAAGCTGTAAACGAAATTACTTCCACATTCATACCTAAGGGGAGTCCTTGGGTATAGGTATAGTCAATGTTTTGCTCTAGGTGCTTTTGGATAGCTACCTTTATATAATAAGGGTCAATACAGGGATTATCGCCTGTAAGCCGCACAACATGGTCGAGTTGATGCTGAGTGGCAAGCGTGTAATATCGCGAGAGGACATCTTCTTCGTCTCCTCTGAAACATACTACCTGATGTTTTTGAGTAATAGTTTCTACCCAGTCGTTGTCCGAGTGTTCAGAAGTAGCCACTGCAACAAGATAATCAGGATGTATGCTCTTGGCTCTTAAAATAATGTGCTCCAATACTGAAAACTCTCCTCGATAAGGAAGCCTTTTTGCAATTTTACCTGGCAGACGACTGGAACCCATACGGGCCTGAATAATAATACCAATTTTGTTTACCATGCGGTCCATCCTCCATCAATTACTATATTTTGACCTGTCATATAACTAGAAGCATCAGAAGCTAAGAATACAAAAGCTCCCTGCAATTCTTCTGGTTTGCCAATACGCCCTAGGGGAGTTTTGGCAGATAAATCATTGATGAAGTCCTCGTTTTTTTGAACTTCTTTGCTCGGAAATGCACCAGGAGTTACGGCATTTACTAAAATATTCTCTTTGCCCAAATAACAGGCAAAATATCGGGTCATTTGTAATACCCCTGCTTTAGCAGCGCCATAGTGGGGGGGATTCAAAAAACGATTATTTGCATATACTTCAAAGTCAGGGGATACCAAGCCATACATTGATGATACATTAATGATCTTTCCATGACCTTGTTTTTTGAAGTAAGGTATAATTTCCCTAATACAACGATATACACTATTGAGTGAACCATCTACCCCTGTAGCCCAATCATCATCAGTCATAGTTTCAGGGTTTTGTCCTTGACTATAAAACGCGTTGTTGATAAGCACATCTATACGAGTCGTTTCACGGTGAACATTGGCAAAAGCAGTTTTTATACTTTGAGTATCAGAGATATCCAAAGCTTCAAAAAAAACTTGAGAGGTATTTTGAAAGGCTTGTTCAAACTTTTCTTTTGATCTACCCAATACCCACACCTTTGCACCTTCGGCTTGCAAGCCTTCACAAATAGCTTTGCCAAGGTAGCCATAGCCACCTGTGATTAACACGTTTTTATCTTTCAGAGAAAAAATACTACTCATTATTTCCAGTGAAATGGTAAAATGATTTGTTCGTTTACTTCTTTTAGTTCCTTTAATTGATAGTAAAGATTGCGAGTTTTTTCTAAAAATTCAACACTTATCAGGTTATCTAAAAGATGTTGAGGGGTATCTACTCCTATAACAATTTGATCTATGTTATCTTGAAGTTGTACAAAATTAAGTAAAAGTGCAGCGAGCGGGATAGATGACTGATTGCAAATGGTTTGTAAGCATTGTAATTTATCCTTTATGCTTTGAAAGTGGGTAGTTAGGGTAGTGATATCTTTGAAAAACAGCCCCTGTAGAAATGCTGAACGGGTGTGTATTTCAACATTTAATTGTTTAAGAGTAGGAAATAGATATTCAAATCGTTGGTCGAATAAATTATAGGGAAGTTGTATAAGGTTAAAATTAATCTTTTGATCAAGTAAAAACTCTACCTGATGAGGATAATATACCGAAAAACCAACTTTTTTAGCGAGCCCCTGATCACGAACTGTTACAAATTCATCCCATAATGAAGGATAGTTTTTAAAATCATCGAAGCTATGAAACAAGTATCCATATAGAGATGCTTGTTGTAAGTTTGTTAATGATTGTGCCAAGTAATTTTTTACTTCTCCAGGCTTTACTTGAGCGGGCACCTTGGAAACAACCTTAAAAGATTCCTGTATTTTCATAAGAATTCTCCCTAAAACACTTTCACTATTTCCATAGGCAGTCGCAGTGTCTAAAAGAAAGATGTTGTTTTCGTGTGCTATTTTGAGGATGTCTAGGGCATCCTCGAAGGCAATTTGGCCATTGGGATTATTGATTCCATAATCTAGTCCAAATTGAACAGTTCCCAGAGCCAATTTTGAATTTATTGTTGACAAAACTCCAATACTTTTTCAATCACAAAATCTTGTTCTTCACTAGTGAGCGTCGGAAACATAGGCAAACTCAGGCAATGTGCATAGTATTTTTCAGCTAAAGGAAAGTCTCCTTTTTTCCAGCCGAATTGCTGATAAAAGGGGAGAAGGTGTACAGGGATATAATGAACTTGGGCAAAAATTTGATGTTCACGCAAATAATTGTACAAACCTTTTCGATCATTGACCTGAATTACGTATAGGTGATAGGCATGTGCTCCTTGGTTTTCAGGTACTTGAATGATTTTTATTGATGTGTTTCTAAAAGCATTGTCGTATTTTTTTGCAATAGCTTGACGCCTTGTTATACCTTCTGTCGCTCTTTTTAGTTGCGAGTTTCCTAAGGTCGCTTGAATATCTGTAAGACGATAGTTATATCCTAAATCATGCATTTCATAGTACCAACCTCCGTGGTTTTCTTGCAACAGATCAGGGTTTTTGGTGATGCCGTGGGTACGTAATTGAAGGAGTTTTTTGTATAATTTCTGATCATTAGTAGTGATCATTCCGCCTTCACCACTGGCAATATGCTTGACAGGATGAAAAGAAAATATTGCCAAGTCAGCAAAAACGCCATTACCACACAATTGTTGCTGGCCATTGCTATCTATAAAGTACCCACCAGGGGCATGGCAAGCATCTTCTATAAGCCAGAGATTGTACTCATTGGCAAGTTCACGATAAGCCTCCAAATCTACTGGATAACCGGCAAAATCAACGGGAATAATTCCCTGATAGGTTCCTTCAGGGGCGTTGTTCAATAATTCACGAACTTGGTGAATGTCCAATAAACCAGTTTCGGGATCAATATCTGCAAATATGACGTCCCCTCCACAATATTTTATGCAATTAGCCGAAGCTGCAAAAGTAATAGGGCTGGTAATAACTTTATGGCCAGGCTTTACACCCAAAGCCAATGTACATAGATGCAGGGCTGCTGTACCATTGGCCACGGCTATGGCATATTTGGCGCCTACATATTGTGCAAAGGCCTGTTCAAACTCTCCAATACGAGGGCCTTGAGTTAGAAAATCAGCTTTGAGAGTATCTACCACTGCAGCTATATCTTCATCGCTGATATGCTGTCTTCCGTAAGGTATTTTAAAAGCCATTGTTGACGAATTTATACGGTGAAATCAGGTGCAATATGATTCTTGATCAGATTACGTAACTCTTCTACTGTAAGCCACTGAGAATTTTTACCCGAATTATAACTAAATCCTCGAGCCACTTTTTGGGCTTCATAGTGTCGCAAGTATTCTTTCAGGTTATCTTCATAACTTTTGAAAGGGTGGTTGGGCACAATAATATAGTATTTACCAGTTTCAATAGTATTTAGCGAGTCTGTAATGGTAATCATTTCCTCATGTAATTTTTCACCAGGACGTATTCCAATGATTTTTTGCTCGCAATCAGGCCCAATAGCTTTTGCTAATTCCGTAATTTTATAAGAAGGAATTTTGGGTACAAAAATTTCTCCTCCAATAGCATTTTCCAGTGAATATAGAACCAAATCTACGCCGTCCTCCAATAATATATTAAAACGAGTCATTTCAGCGTCAGTAATAGGCAATATACCTTCTTGTCTTTTTTGTAAAAAGAAAGGAATTACTGAGCCTCTCGAACCCATTACGTTACCATAGCGTACCACCGAAAAGGTAAGGTCGCGGTTGCCTTTCATGTTGTTAGCAGCCACAAAGAGTTTATCTGAACAAAGTTTTGTCGCTCCATACAAATTGATAGGAGCAGCTGCTTTATCAGTTGATAGAGCTACAACTTTTTTTACACCACAGTCCAAGGCAGCGTTGATGATATTTTCGGCTCCAAAGATATTGGTTTTTATGCACTCCATTGGGTTATATTCAGCTACTGGAACGTGTTTGAGTGCAGCTGCATGGATAATATAATCTATTCCCTCACAAGCTCTTTTAAGCCTTTCACCGTCTCTTACATCGCCTATAAAATACCTCAATGCTTTGTGTTTACCATATGGTGTATGATGATTCATCTCAAATTGCTTGAGTTCATCACGAGAATAGATCACAATTTTTTTGATAGAGGGGAATTTGTGCAATAATAGTTCAGTGCATTTTTTTCCAAAGGAGCCTGTGCCACCAGTAATAAGAACTGATTTATTGTTAAGATCTAGCATAAATTTTTGCATTTAATTTTGAATCATTTGCTCGGCGACTTTCTTAAAATCCATTGTTTGTTCAACGAATTTGCCATCAAATGTTTGGTTGTCAACTTCTTAAAATGGCATTATTAAAATGCCTGGGACAACTAGCGTATTTTAAGGTTATAAATCTTTATAAATGATTATTGAATTATTGTACAAAGCCCAACATCTTGGCCAGTCTATTCATCCATTTGGGAACTTGTTTTCCTAATATTTGATAGTGGCCAATAACGGTTCCAAAATACCTGGCAAGCTTTATATAAGCAAAATATCTATTATTGCTTATGGCTTCGCCCATGAATATTTTACAAGTTTTGTATATAAAATATTTATTGCTAGGCAATGCAACGTGTTTTTTTGTGTCGGGAAAAATCTCGATTTTGGCTATATTACCTGTCATGGAAGTACTAAAAGCCAAACGTTTAATATACTTAGAGGTAGTTCGAGATGGAGGAATAATATGATTGAGTTTCAGTAAGGGAGAGGTGCCTACTGCCCAGCCCTGGTTAATGGCCGATAGTAATATTTGGGTATCACCTGCTGAAGCCAGACTGTTTCCTTTTCTATCAGAAGCACTAAGGGCTTGTTGTTCAATTGCTGTTAGGTAATTTTTCAGTGCTTCCCTTTTACAAACCATGCCAGTGCCATAAGGATGCGCTTCTGTAAAAGAAAGTGTATTGGCAAAACGAGTTTGGTTATGATTTCTTTGTTGAAAAGTTCCCAGAAGATGTCCTTCTATTTTGCTGGGTATTTTTCCTAAGAAGTCAACGTTTATTTGACCAGGTCCCCATATTCCGACAAATTCATGCTGCTTTATAGCTTCTTGGATACCTTTTAGGTATTCAGGATCAGGTTCATTGTCATCATCAAAAAATATAACTACTGGGGCAGACGTGTTTTGCACACCTGCTATCCGAGCAAAGGTCAACCCTTGTTCTTTTTCTACGTAAATACTCGCCTTGAATGGACATTTATCGAGTAGTTCGACTACGTAAGGAATATCTTTGAGTGCTGGTGTGCTGTTATTGTCTACAATAATACATTCAATTCGTTCAGGTTGGTCGTAACGTAGTTTATTAATTGCGTCTAATAGCCTTACAAATATCTCTTGCTTGGGGTTGTAGGTACACACTACAATGGCAATATCAAACGTTGATTCTTGATGATCAGTACTTTGTGACATCTTTAAATTGAAAATTAATTATGGTGCAAATTTTCCAAAAAATCTTTGAGTTGTTGCATTTTTAGTTTGTACGCAATGTTGTTTTCTGCGAAGTTTCTCATTTTTAAGGGGTGTTGACCATCTTTGAGCACCTCACGGGCAAAGTTAACGACTTTTTCTATATCGACAGGCGTATTATCGCCAGGTATTTTAAGGTAAAAAGGCGCAATTTCTGGTTTATTTATGAGGTCTACGTCTACATTGGAAATGAAAAAAGGAATACCTCTTGACAAATATTCTCGGGTTTTTAACGTAGCAGCTTCTTGTACACCATTGCGGTGCATACCCATCGAGCTAGCTCCAATATGACATTGATTAAACACCTCAGCGGCTTTTTCATTATTCATTTGCCCCAATAGCTCTATCTGATTTTCCAGCCCATATTTTTTTATCTGATCTTTTACAGCATCTAATATATCTCCTATTACTTTAATCTGGATATTTACATTCCCTTTATAATTGTTTAAGCCTTCGATAAGGCGATCTAAGCCATGCCACTTACCTGGAAATCCTGATGAAAAGAGAATATTTAGATTCTGTTGATCAAATTTAGGAGGAGTTCTGAGTGATACTGTTGCTACTTTAAAGCCATTAGAGATAGTTTGCCCTGTTACTTTTTGAGAAACTCTATTTACCTCATAATCAGTGATTTCTCCACAAACACCTACAATACCTTTTGCGTATTTCATCGCTCTGGGTGCAATTTTCTTTTCATTAAAAATCAGGTATTTATGTCTGAAGTCGTTTTGCTCATAAGCTTTCATTTCTACGACTTCTATGGTATTGTGTTCAAAAATGATTTTGTCGCGATACTTTTTCATAAACCGCAAAAAATTGAAGTCGGCGTACCAAATAGGGTATCGAAACAAAATCAAATCGAAATCCTCTTTCTGAAGTGCCTGGTCAATCGTTTGAAAAAATACCTTGGTTTCATGATAGATATGGAATCGCCACATGAATGGAGCACCATAAATTTTAGGAACTTTGTCAATTTTATATGGAATTTCTTGAATATTATATTCAGGATAAAATTTCCCAGCATTGTCTGATATAAAAAGCCCCTTGGTTTCAACACCTAAATCATTGAGCGTTTGTATTTTGCTGATGACCTTTTTCTGTACGCCGCTGGCCTTCATACCACCTGAAAATAGATAAATGAGTTTCATGAATTAACATTTTGGGTGTTTAGAGCTGAGGTTATATAGTGTATGTGTTCAGGAGGAAGCTCAGCATACATCGGTAACGATAATATTTCTTCTTGACAACGGGCTGCCACTGGAAAATCTACCTCAGTAAATGAATAGTGTTGGTAACAAGCCAAAAATGGTAATGCCTTAGGATAATGAATACCTGTAGCTATTCCTTGAGCTTTTAGGGAATTCTTCAGGTTATCTCGTTCTGAATTTCTCACTACATATAGGTGATATACATGACGACTATTGGGCCTAACTTTGGGAAGTGTGACTTCTGGGTGGGTTAATAGTTGATTATATTGTTGGGCATGGTTGATGCGTGCTTGAGTCCATGGATCAAGGTAACGCAATTTTACCGAAAGTATGGCTGCCTGTAAAGTGTCCATACGACTATTGCGACCTTCTATTTGGTGATCATGCTTAGATAGTTGCCCATGATTTGCTATTCGTCTGGCTTTTTCGGCTAAGGTAGCATCATTAGTAACCATACCACCAGCATCGCCATATGCTCCCAGGTTTTTTCCAGGATAGAAGCTAAAACTACCACAATCACCCCAGGTACCTACGGTTTTGCCAGCAATAGCGGCTCCATGAGCTTGTGCACAATCTTCTAATACCTTGAGGTTATGCTTTTGGGCAATTTCCATAATGGCAGGCATATTAGCTGGTTGGCCATACAAGTGTACTGGAATAATTGCTTTAGTATTTGGAGTGATTTTTTCCTCAATTTTTGTTGGATCAAGGGTGTAAAACTCAGGCTCAATATCCACAAATACCGGTGTTCCTCCTACAGTACTTACTGCTTCTGAGGTAGCAATCCAGGAAATGGCAGGGACAATGACTTCATCGCCTGCCCCAATGCCCATCGCTTGCAATAGGATTTCTATAGCATCAGTACCATTGGCACAACTAATACAGTGCTGAATACCAATGTATTGGGCAAATTCTTTTTCAAATTGGTTGACTGTACTGCCTCCTACAAAAGAAGTATTTTGGAGAATTTGTGCAATGGCTTGATCTATTTCTTCTTTGATGCTCAAATATTGAGCTTTGAGATCCACAAAGGGTATTTGCATGGTTTTACAACTTAAATATGAATCTATTATTAGTTGAAACTAATAATAGGAAGTGATACTATTCAAAAGAGAAGTTTATTTTTTTGCCATTAACAAAAGTAAATGAAGGCGAAAAACCAGGCATAGAAGTCGCTCTGATATATCTTTCAATTTTCTCTTTTGGCCAACTCAAATCTATTTGTTTTAATGCTTGCATTTCTTTACGATAATGCAGTGATGTACCTCTTTTCTCAATAAGATCTTCTTGATTGGTTAAAGTGTAATCTCCAGCTATTATTTTTAGAGCATTTTCCTCAAAAAGCTCCAGAGATTTTTGGAACGTGATATCATATAGATCTTGTACAAAACAGTTTTCAGGCATTGGGAATCTTTTCTCGAATAAGATAGGGCCATTGTCAATTCCTTCAGCTATTTGGTGAATTGTAGTGCCAAACGTCTTATCATTGTTAATAATGGCAAAAGAAAATTGATTACAACCTCGATATTCTGGCAGAGGAGCCATATGAAGATTGATGGCTATTTCATTAGCTTTCTGGATGTGATGCTTTTTTAGAATCTGATGATACTGTATAGAAAACATGATGTCAATATCAGGTAATTTCATAAGCTCATCAAGAGAGGGTATTAGTGGAATATTGTGTTTTTTTGCTAATTGAGGAATATCATACTCCTCTCCAAACCTTTTATTATTGTTTGTGAGGATACCAATAATGGTGAAGTTATGAGAGGTTTGATGTTCTATTAAATGCTTGAAACAAAGATAACCAATGGGTTTTGAGCCAAGGAATACAATTTTTTTCATAATGCTTATGTTTTGGATAAAACAAAGTTATTTCATTATTGATTTGGCTCTTGAATAAATCATTTCAATAGCCTTAATACTTCTGATACCTTCGGTTCCTTCTACTACTTCTCCACTGTTTTGTTGAAAATTTTGAATAATGTGCTCAATAACAAAAGGGTGATTGGAACTGGTACCCTGGTATTTTCCGTATAGGTTGGGTTTGTCAGTATATTCAATGGAGGTATCCAAAGGCCAAGCTTCTACATCCCAATATTCTATTTTATTAAGATATTTACCTCCTATTTTAATTGTGCCTTTTTCGCCTATAATGGTAATACTACCTTCATAGTTTTTGCTGTATACTGAGGTAGTCCAGGTAATGTTACCCAAGGTTCCGCTATCAAAGACTATGGAGGCATTGCCACAATCTTCAATTTCAATCTGATGACTTTGGGTATCAAGGTGGGCAGTAGCATCTACTACATCACCAAACCACCACACCAATAAATCTATAAAGTGGCTTACTTGAGTAAATAATGCGCCTCCTTCTAGAGATTTTTTACCTCGCCAGGGAGATTCGTCATAATAACCTTGATAACGATTCCACAACACATCACATTTCACCATATATACCTGTCCTAAACGACCAGTATCTAATACCTGTTTTAACAGGCGTACTGGGGTGTTGTAGCGGTTTTGCTTTACTACATAGAGTTTTACTCCGGCCTTATGGGCAGCATTATTCATTTCTTCACAATCCTGTACCGACAATGCCATTGGCTTTTCTACCAAAACATTTTTGCCATAGCTAATGGCTTTCAAAGTCATTTCTTTGTGCAGGTAGTGAGGGGTGCAAATATTTACAAAGTCACAATCTACGGTTTTTAGTAAATCTTCATAATTTTCGTAGTGTGGAACATTGTTGTATAATTCAGATTGCTCTACAAGTACATTTTGGTTGATATCAGAGATAGCAGTGAGAGTGGCATTAGGTTCAGCATCTACCACAGCAATGTGCCTTCTTCCAATACTTCCACAACCAACGATGGCAAATTTTACTTTATCCATTGATTTTGAATGCTTTGTTATCGTCTAATTTATATTTATCGTTACTTTCAGAACAAATAGCCAAGCCCCTATCATCAAGAGTTCGCGAATATTTTTACAAATATAAGTGAGTTGTTTAGAAGTCAATTCGGTATGCATAGGAATTGATAAAACTTTTTGACTGAGTGCTTTTATAACAGAGTAATCATCTTTTTGTGCTGAATATATTTTTATGCAACTGCAAAGGTTTAGGGAGGTGTTTACGTTTAATATTGAGAATAGTAGTTTGTATACTGTCTAATTGGGTATTAAATAATCGTTTAAAAAACAAGGCCATCACGATTTCCAGAAAGGACGTGTTTTTTATACCAATCACAATTTTTTACATAAGCTGTCCACTGGTTATAGGTGTTGGTATCTTCTTCAGACGCTGGAGTAAATGTATCCCGAAAAAAAGTAGGATTGTAAGTGTGTGTGTGCTCGAGCGAATTTTCTATTGATAGATAGTCTAAAACAGATTTACAGATAGATATGGGAGTATGATATTTTTCCACATAAGGTCTTCCTTCTTTTGCCAGCGCTTTCCGTTTAGTATGATCATTTATTGTTTCTTTAAGTAAGTCGTACAGTGTTGTTGGATTTATATCAATGATAGGGCAATCTTCAGGAAGGTAGTCTATATAATCTTTACGGAGGCTAGTCATTGAAATAGCTCCTGCTGCAAGCGCCTCACGATCCAGTTTGCCTCCACTGGGTAAAAACAGTTCACCAATTACAACATCAGACTTTGTATATGTTTTTAGGGCGTCTCTATAGGCCATATTTTCCACCAGGCACAATTCAAAGTTCAATCCTTCATTCTTGAGTTGGTTAAGCGTATCAAGGATGATAGAGGTACCTTTTACTCCCCGATTAGATGGTGCATGGGTAATAATAGGAACTTCTCTCTGGTCGGTATTCTCTTGTATTTCGTCAATATTTACTGGAACAAAAAAATGCTCATAGGGCCTTAAGGCTAATTGACTTTGGTTAGGGACACTTATGATGACATCGGCGTATTTTTCAAATACCCGCATGTATTTTAATTTGTCATTTGAGTTTGCCCATTTTAATTCGCCATCCGTCAAAAAGCTAAAATAGGATGGAATGTCATATAATTTTGCCTCCTGTTCATAAGCATCTTTCTTGCGAATATCACTCCCTACAAAAAAAACGACGATCTTTTTTCCTAACTTTTTTAATAGTTCGAGGTCGTTTAAATCAGGCATAAAAGTAGACCACATAAACACAAAAATATCACATTCTTTGATGGCTTTTCTAAAAATCCGATCTCGCGGCTCTAACCATCTGTTTTGTAATTTTTTTTGCAAACTTTTTGGCCTTACACCTCCAAACCAGTATTTCTTCATTTGAGAAAAATCATAGTCTGCTTCGGCTTTGACAAAACTTGCGTGTTTATGATGAATAGCGGTCATTGTTTGATAACCTAAAGCCTGAAAACCTGCTGCAAAATCGGCTATTTGAGAGGCAATGTCGGTTAAGCCGATAAATATCTTTTTATTTTTCATTATAAAAATGCTTTAACAAATAGATGCCTGAAAAGCATTACTATCAAGCCTTACGAAAGTGTGTTTTTTAAAGCTTTTCTGTCTGGAAAATTTACTAATACTCCTAAATCTTGTCCTTGATACACCACCATGCTTCCCAAGGCCACAGCTGAAGCACTTCCTTGTTTCACTACTGACTTTATGTGTTCCAAATTTCCAGCACCTCCGTTAGCAATCACTGGTAGATTTACATTGTCTGATATTTTTTTAATAAGCTCTACATCATAACCCTTCCAGGTGCCTTCCCGATCAATGGAAGTGATTAATAATTCACCAGCACCCAATTTTTCTAATTGTTGCGCCCATTCTATATAATGAAGTTTTGTTTTTTTTGTGCCTGAAACGCCTAGAACCTCGTATTTGCCCCAAAAGTTTTTTTTGATGTCTATCGAAGCAATGATACTTTGACTACCAAAAGTTTCGGCTACTTGGGTAATAAATTGTGGGTTTTCAATTGCGTGACTGTTGATTACTACCTTTTCCAGCCCAATGCTTAGTACACTTTTTACATCTTCAAGGGTTGTAATTCCCCCTCCATAGGCTAAAGGCATAAAGCATTCATCGGCAATTTCGCGCAGGATTTTGAGATTGGGTGCGCGTTTTTCTTTGGTAGCTGTAATGTCTAAAAAAACTAGTTCATCAACCTCTAGTTCGTTAAAAATTCTTACTGTATTGATAGGATCACCAATATAGCCATACTTGTTAAATTTTACAGTTTTTACCAAGCTTTCTCCTCGCAAGAGCAAACAGGGAATAACACGGGTTTTGAGCATTTTAAATTAGTTTGTCAAAATTTTCAAAAAGCTTCATACCAAACTTATGACTTTTTTCTGGGTGAAATTGTGCCCCATATATATTATCCTTCCAAATAGCCGCATCAAAATCATGGGCGTAGTGTGTTTTGAGGATTACATTTTCGTCTTGGTGGCATTTTACATAATAGGAATGCACAAAATAAAACCTGGGTTCTTCGGGTAAGTCTTTAACCAATGGACAATCCTGCTGTACGTTTACTTCATTCCAGCCCATGTGTGGCACTTTGAGATTGTTTTCTTTTTTAAACCCAATGGTTTTAGCCGGAATCCAACCTAAGCCAGGTAAGCTTCCTTCTTCACTACTTTCAGTCAACAATTGCATGCCCAGACAAATACCCAATACAGGTACTTTTTCTTCCAGTGCTTTATAATCTAGTATTTCCCTTAGTCGCCCCTCATTAATACGCTCCATGGCCTTGTCAAAAGCACCTACACCAGGTAGTAGAAGTTTTTCAGCTTGTTCTATTTCATTGAGGTCAGCAGTAATTTTAGAAGCAGCACCAATTTTTTTGAACATATTGAATACCGATCCTAAATTGCCTATTCCATAATCTATAATTGTAATCATATTTCAGATTTAGAGCAGTATTTAATGTAAAAACTTTTAGGAACAAGGCTGGATTGAGCCAATATATAGAAAAGAGGTCTTAACTTTTCAAACCTTTTTTTATAAGTTTTATAATCTTTGTATGACTTCTTGTCTCCATTCATAATTGCATTGAACTCTTCTTCAGGGATATTGAGACGTTTTTTAAAATAGTCAACCAGTTCAGGCTCAATAGTGGGATATTTTGCATATTCTTCCAATGCTTCTTGACGGGTTTTAATTCCTAACCTTACAGCCGCAGATAGGCTATTATTACGTTGATCAACCTGAAATTTTCGAGGATTATAAAAACTATGATGAATGGCTGTCATCCTGTTTTCCAAATGATGACCTCCATAATATTCCCAACCATATTCTTTCTCGAGCATGGCACGTGCTTCTTCTTTCGAGTATTTGATGTACCAGAGTGGACGGATTTTACGAATGCGTTTAAAGATGGTCCATTTCATAAAAGCATTGAAATCCATATTGGGAAATGTTTTGATTTTATGTGAGCCATACAGCTTTTGTACAGTTTTTACGTATTGTCCATCAATGTATGAATTACTCAAAGGTGATACTCCTTCTGTTTTGAATGAATGCCCTTCCAAAATATATTTTACCCCATATTTATTTGCGGCACGATATAACACCTCTGCTAGTGCAATATCGGTTGGGCAGTCTAAATCGGGTACGTTGGCTCTGAAAAAAGAACGAAAAATATCATCTGCTTCTTTGTTATCTACCACATGAGTGTATAAATCTATGTTAAGCTTACCCAATACTTTTCGTATATTTTCTGTAGCAATGGCTGTGTTCCAGGTGTTGTCATAGTGCACTGCAAGTGGTCTTAATCCCCATTCAACGGCTTTGTGCACCATATACGAAGAATCTGTGCCACCACTTACCCCAATTACACAATCATATTTCTTGTTTTTTCCTGCCTTTTTTATTTTCTCTACGATTTCAAAAAAAGTTTGCTCCCCCTCTGGTGTGCCTGTTTTATACTCTTCTTCCAACTGTTCTATCATACGGCAATAATTACACACTCCTTCCTCATCAAAATGAATTGCAGGAATTGTTTCGTCATAAATGCAACGAGAGCAAGACTTTAATTCACCTCTGAGGATTTTTGCCCCAGTTGTGTCAAGTTGTTGTAAATTGGTTTGAGAACTATCTTTTGCATTCATTTTAGACAAGTATTTAGTAAGTGAGAAATAAGCGTATGTTTGAGTTTTGTCTTCAGAGATAAAAATGGTGATTTTTTATGTTAATGGAGAGTATTTTAAAGCTATTACTTCAAAAACAGTTTTCATCAACGCGTAAAAAGGACTTTTTTAACCTAGATTATAACTTAGTCTAAGGTAATTTCTATTTCACCTTTGGAAGTCAATTACAAAAACTAATCTTTAAACATACTTTGAGATATTGTATCAACTTTTATTTGCTAATTTATGATTTTAGCGGGGTTACCTGCTATTTTTGAGTTAGGAGGAAAGGTTTTATTTACAAAACTATTCGCTCCAACAATGGTTCCTTTACCAATAGTAACCCCTTTACTAATGATTGTATTGGGGCCTATATAGCAATTATCTTCAATTTTAGTAGATTCATGTTCATAAGGTGCTACTCCTCCTGTAACTGCCCACTGTACCGAATCATGGCTGTAGATTTGAACCCCAGCAGAAATAGAACAATTAGAACCAACAGACAATCCGCCAGACCCATCTAATACTGTAAATGGCCCAATCCAAGTGTTTTTGCCCACTTTTACCTCTCCCAAAACCAACGAACTGTCATAAATACTAGTGCCTTCACCAAAGCCTAAAAAACGAGCTTTTTCCCAGCGATCCGAAATCATATCCCCGACTGGTAGCACACGATGATAATGTTGCTTGATAAACTTCCTTCTTTTAAGAAAAAGCTTTTGACTAAATTTAACAATATCTTTAAATATCCACTTTTTCATTATTGAGAAATATTTTGCACCACCATTCAAAATTCATAAAAGACCAAATTAATAAACGATGGTTAATACGCTTATTGGTGTGTTCATCTATGATTTTTTCTATGTATTGAGGGTTGATAAACTCGGATGAAATGGTTCTTTTATTTAATAGTAATTCCTTGATGTACTGAGCATTTTCTCCGCGATACCAACTCTCATCTGGCGCTGAAAAACCCTGTTTTTTCCTATTGATGATTTTTTCGGGTAGGAAATCTTGCATGGCTTTTCTTAGTACATTTTTACCGTCATTAAATTCCTGGTATATTTTGCGCTTGTCTCGAAACTCGTTTTCGTCAATTCTTTTCATCATCTCCAAATTACCAAGCTTGTGCTTTACAGGAATTTTTTGAGCAAAATCTGCCAAGGCATTGTCTAAAAAAGGAAAGCGTTCTTCTAACCCATTGGCCATTGACAACTTATCGCCTACTAATAGTAAGCCAGGTAAAAAGGTTTTAATTTCAAAGTATAAACTATTTTGGATGTGGTCTTCAGCTGTTTGATAATTTAAGTGATCATTGAAAGTAAACACTCCCTCAAATACGCCCCTGGTTTCGCCAAAATTCATCGCTTGCGCAACCTGAGGTTGAAACAGGTTTGTTTTATGCTCATCTGGTACCATTCTTTGCCAAAAGCCGTAATAATTATCAAAAAATGCTTGCTGATTCAAGCTCTGAAATACTCGGTAATAACGCCAGGGATAGCCTCCAAATAGCTCATCACCACCTGTACCTTGTAGGCAAACTTTTACAAACTTAGAGGCCAACCTACTTATATAGTAATTGGGGTAGCTCATGCCTACTTTTAAGTCTTCCAGGTGCCATACTACTCTGGGCAACGACCAACGTAAGTCGCCAGCGTTCATTACCTGCTCATAATGCTCGGTTTTGAAATAATTGGCCATTAACTCAGCATCACGTCGTTCATCATAATTGGCCTCTACTCCCGAAACTTCAGACATGTCGAAGCCACCAGTGAAAGTAGTAAGGCGACTCACGTGACGAGATGCCAATGCGGTCATAGAACCAGAATCCATCCCGCCCGATAAATATGACCCTACTGGCACATCAGCTACCATTTGTCGAGCTACCGCATTCTCCATCAAGCGTTTGGTTTCTTCTTTAGCATCCATAAAGGTCATCTGTTCGTCAGGTTGGCTAAAGTCGTAGTCCCACCAGGAATGATGCTTTACAAAGGTAGAATGATGATTTATTTTAACGGTATTGGCAGGAGGTAATAGGTAAATGTCTTTAAATAAAGTATGAAAGCGAAAGAGGTTTTGAAAAGTAAAATATTCGTTAAGGGCAGAAGGGTTTACCCCCACCTGATAGTCAGGGTGTTTGATAATAGCCTTAATCTCAGAGGCAAATACCAAGGTTTGTCCATTGAACCAATAATACAAAGGCTTGACTCCATAACGATCTCTACTGAGAATGAGGGTTTTGGTCTTTTTATGCCAGGCAGCCACTGCAAACATGCCGTCCAGGCGTTGGAAAAAGTCTGGGCCATAGGCAGCCAACCCTTCTACTAAAACTTCGGTGTCTGACGAAGATACAAATTCATGTCCTCTTCTTCGGAGTTCTTGCTTGAGTTCTAAAAAATTATAAATACAACCGTTAAATGAAACTACCCATTGATCATCCTTAGAAGTCATAGGTTGCGCCCCTTTGGTTGATACATCAATAATGGCCAGTCGCTTATGTCCTAATCCTACATTGTTTTCTACAAAGAATCCTTCTCCATCGGGACCACGGTGATTAAGCGCTCGGGTGATTTTTTGAATGAGTAGTAAACTAACGGGTTTTTGGTTGGTGTTAAAAACTCCAGCAATGCCACACATAAAGTCTTAATAATTTAAATTTCTTTCAGTGTTTGTACTACGTATTGATAGTCCTCTTGGGTCATTTTGTTGTGCAAAGGGATAGCAATTGAGTAGTCATTGGCGGCTTGAGCGCCAGGAAAATCGCTGGGTTTAAAGCCAAAGTTTTGTACATAATAATCTAACATATGTACGGCATGGGTTCCTGGGCGAGTACTAATGCCTCGTTCTTGAAGTAACTCCATGATTTTATTGCGACTATGTGGTGCTTTAGTTTCATCTATCATGCACACAAAGGCTTGCCAGCCATGTTGATAGTCTTCTGAAAAATCAGGCAGTTGTAACCAAGCCAAATCTTTTAACTCTTGTTGGTAAAATTTCGCCCATTCGTTACGTTCGTTTATAAATTGATCCAGTTTGCCAAACTGAACAATCCCTAAAGCTCCCTGAAGATCGGTCATGCGGTAATTATATCCTAAGATGTCAAAGGCAGGTAAAATATATGGCTTGGGACCATGATGACGTTGTTCCTCAGAAATAGATGCTCCATGATTACGCAGAGTATTTACTTTTTCGGCGAGGTCTTCTCGGTTTGTGGTTACCATACCACCTTCACCAGTAGTAATAGACTTGCGAGGGTGGAAAGAAAAACTAGCAATATCTCCTAAGCTTCCTGAAGGTTTTCCCTTGTAACCTGCCCCTGAAGCACAGGCCGCATCTTCAAGGATAGCTATGTCTGGGGCAGCCTGCTTAATAGCATCCATATCGGCACACAAACCAAATAAATGAACCGCAATAATTGCCTTGGTCTTGTCAGTAATCTTTGCTTTTATTTGTTCAGGTACCAAATTGAAGGTTTTGGGGTCTACATCTACAAAAACAGGTGTAGCGCCACAATAAAGTACTACATTGACAGTAGAAACCCAAGTAAAGGCTGGTACGATTACTTCATCGCCAGGTTGTATTCCCAGTGCTACCAGCGCGAGGTGAAGGCCAGTAGTACAACTGGTAACAGCAAAAGCATGATCGACTTGGTGCCTTTCAGAGAACATTCGCTCAAACTCTTTTACCTTGGGGCCTTGGGTAACCCAACCACTAAATATAGGTTCCTTAAGAGCCTCCCATTCTTCTTGTCCCATAGAAGGCTGTGCAATGTATATATTTCTTTTTTTGATGGTTTCTGAACTCATAATCTGAAGAAAAGTTGTGTTTAGATGTTTACAGCAGCTCGCCGAGCCTCTACTTCGGCAATGTGACTCCTTCGCCATTCTACCAAGCGACGCATGCCTTCTTCCAGGTCAATTGTCCATTTATATCCCAGGTCTTTTTCAGCCTTTTCAATGCTTCCAATTCGGTTGGTTACAAAGGTGAGTCCTGCAGGCTCGTATTGAATCTCGCTCTCAACACCAGAAAGCTTAATCAATAATTCCGTTAATTCTTTGATAGAGGTACCAATACCACGTCCTACATTATAACATTCGCCAGAAGCATCTGACTTCATTGCACAAATATTGGCGCGAGCAACATCCTCTACCGCTACGAAATCGTATTGTTGAGATCCATCACCAAATACCAATGGTTTTTGACCATTTTCCAAACGATCCAGAATTTTGTGCATCACTGCGATATAGGCACCTTTGTAATCTTGACGTGGCCCATACACATTCATGTATCTTAAGCCTACCCAAGGTAATTTGTAACGTACTCCCAAAGATTTGAACATGTGTTCACCAGCTATTTTGGTAGCCCCATAAAAAGTATCATTGTTGTAAATATGGTCTTCGGTCATGGGGAGTTCTACAGCATTGCCATAAACTGAAGCGCTTGAGGAATACACTACCCGTTCAATATTATTGGCCACGGCAGCTTCAATTACATTAAAAGTACCTCTTATGTTTACATCAAATGCGGTTCGTGGGAAATCGTAGCAGTGTAAAAGCCACATAGCAGCCAGATGAAAGACACCATCTACTCCTTCCATTGCCTTGCTTAAAACATCTGTTTGCAAAATGTCACCCCCAATGTCAAATACTTTGCAACGAGGGTCTTTGAGTGCTTCCCGAATGTTGTCTTCGCGACCTCTAAAGAAGTTGTCATAAATAATAACTTCTTTTACGTCTTCTTTGAGTAACTGGTCTACTACGTGAGAGCCTATAAAACCAGCTCCACCAATAACAAGAAACTTTTTTCCGCTGAGATTCATATCAAATTAGTTAGAAATGTTCCATTTAGATTTTGCCGATACAAAGCCATGATGAAACCTGAATTTGGAATTTTTGTCTTCTCCTTCGAGATAATTAAGTACTGTAAAATTAGACACATTTTCTACATAATCAATGGTATTTCCATTGATATAATGAATGCCCAATATTACATTATATTGTCCTGGTTGTAGATTATTCTCTATTTCACACGAAAAAGTTTTTAACCCTTTGTCAAAGGCTAAAAAACTGTTGCTTTCGTAAGATGTTAATGAATCAGAAACAATGACGCCGTCTTTTGAGGTTATTTTGATATCTAAAATAACATCTTTGATAGGTTTAAAAACCTCCATATCAACTGAGAAATGCAAGGGAGATCTAAAATAGAATTTATCGTTGATTTGTCCCGCATTGTTTAATAAAGTAAGCTTTTTAAACTTAGCTTCCCCAGTGCTGTGAGTACTGGCATTTTCGGGTATGATACCATCTAGAATTTGCCTTTGATCTTGTGACAAGTACTCTGCTACCACATCTTTGGGAGAACCTTCATAAATGACTTGTCCTTGCTTTAGCAAAATCGCTCGGGTACATAATGATTTCACAGCACTCATGTTATGACTTACAAATAGTACTGTTCTACCATCTTGCTTGCTTACATCCTGCATTTTACCAATGGCTTTTTTCTGAAAATCTACATCGCCAACAGCCAACACTTCATCTACAATTAAGATTTCAGGGTCAAGGTGAGCTGCCACTGCAAAAGCTAAACGAACGTACATTCCTGATGAATAGCGTTTTACAGGAGTGTCTACATACTTGGCTACTCCAGCAAAATCTATTATCTCATCCAGTTTTTTACGAATTTCTTGTTTATTCATTCCCAGAATGGCTCCATTTAAAAAAATATTTTCTCTACCTGTGAGTTCTGGATGAAACCCGGTGCCTACTTCAAGTAAAGAAGCCACTCGCCCTTTGATTTTAATACTACCTCTGGTAGGTCCTGTTACTTTGGATAGAATTTTTAATAGGGTAGATTTCCCTGCACCATTTTTACCTATAATCCCTAATACTTCTCCTTTTTTTACATCAAAATTGATGTTTTGTAAAGCCCACACATAATTACCATCTATAGAATCTAGTTGGTTATTTTCTCCAATTTTAAGTGTTGGGTCTTCTTTGCCTCGCATTTTTGCCCACCAGCGTGCTAAGTCATCTTTTAATGTTCCTGAGCCTACTAATCCTAATCGATATTGCTTAGATAAATCCTCTACTTTTAATACGGTATCTGACATGACCCAATTTTTATACTGTATCCATGAATGTTTTTTCTATGCGGTGAAAGAGCGTAATACCAATTATACAGACCAAAATTGCTACTATTAAACTATATGTCACCGAACCAATACTTACCACACCTTTCCCAAAAAAAGCATATTTGAAGCCCTCGATAATAGGTGCTACGGGATTGAGTTGCATATAAAACTGAGCCTTGGGGCCAAGTGAGGATAAGGGGTAGATTACAGGACTTACATACATAAATAACTGAACTCCAAAGCTTACCAACATGGTAAGGTCGCGATATTTGGTAGTGAGCGAAGATATAATGATGCCTAATCCTAATCCCAAAATTGCCATTACCAAAACGAATAGAGGAATGGCCAAGAGCCAGAGATTGGGTTGTAAACCTGTACCTCGGAAATAAAACACAAGATAGATTATTAGAAAGAGTACAAACTGAATGGCAAAAGAAAAGAGGCCAGTAATTACTGTTGCTACTGGCACAGTAAGGCGAGGAAAATACACCTTGCCAAATACTGCCTGATTGGCCACAAAGGTATTGGAAGTCTTGTTGAGGTTACTGGCAAAGTAATTCCAAATAGTGACTCCACACATATAAAACAAGAAAGCGGGTTGCCCATCTGTTGATAAGCCAGCAATTCGACCAAAAACCACCAAAAAAACAAGTGTAGTAAATAAGGGTTGAATCACGTGCCACAGAGGCCCTAAAATAGTTTGCTTATAAACGGAAACGAAATCTCGGTGGACGAAGAGTAAAATCAAATCCCGATAGCGCCATAACTCATCTATTTTTAGATCAAACCAGGATTTTTTGGGAGTAATAATTTCTGACCATTGTTCTTCCGACGAATTTTGGAGCATCATAGTCTTTTTTGTATAAAATTCTATATTTGTAGAGTAAGAACCTGATTACCAGGTGTTTGAGAGCGGTTTTTCAGACGCTTTAATTTATTGAAGCAGCAAATAACATAAAATTATTTACTTGAAACAAATGTTTGATAGATTTCAAAAACAAGATTCCAGAAGGTACGCAAATACTTTCTGGAATCTGTTATTACTAGTTTTATTGTGGTAAGCCATTCTGAAATGCTTGATAGTCAGATATGTTGGTGTTTACAGTTGTACTGCATCCTAATTCTGAGGCTTTAGCTTTGATAGCGGTTACTCTATTGCCAGGATCAGGGTGAGTACTTAGCCATACAGGCGTACTGCTACCTCCTTGTCCTTCAATTTTTTCAAAGAATCCTGCTGCACCACTACATTGATAACTAGTTTTGGAGAGGTATATGACCGAAAATTCGTCTGCTTCACTTTCGGTGGCCCTGCTAAAACTCAAGCCTCCAAGCCCACCAGCAACATCTTTAACAATACCACTAAGCCCACTGGCATTGCGACCAAAAATCACATCAAGTAGCAGACTTACCCCGTATTTTTTGGTAAGATTAGTAGTAGAATGTCTTTTATCGGCGTGAGCAATTTCGTGACCCATAACACCTGCCAGTTGGTCTTCGTTGTCTAAAAACTTAATCAAACCAGTATATACATAGATATATCCGCCAGGAGTTACAAAGGCATTTAAGGTGCTATCATCTCGAACAATGAAGACCTGCCACTCAAATCTGGAGCGATTGTCTACACTGCCGCTGTTTAAGATATTATCTCTTATTTTTTCTAAAAATGAATAAGAGGAAGCATATTGATTTCTATCCAAAATGGGATATTGGGTAGGGTTTGCCGCAATTTCATCTCTTACTTGTTGACCTAGTTTGATGTCATCATTCAAGCTAAAAATATTGACTTTACCGTCTTTAGTACAGGTAGTAAGTGTCAAAGGTATCAGGAATAGAATAAGTATTCGGAGTAGATATTTTGTTGCCATGAATTGTAATTTATATCTTGGTTTCTTGATGAAACGATTTCACTGGTTTGATGTTTTATATCTCAAACAAAAAAGCTACAAATATACTGTTTTAGGTGATATCTGTAGCTCTCGTGATAAATTATAAGATAGGTTTAAAGTACCATTTCCGGTACTTCTTCTTCTGCAATAAGTTTACCAGCAGTGGCGTTTTTGATTTCTTCAAGAGTTACACCAGGAGCCCGCTCCAATACTTTGAAACCACCTCCAGGTACTACCTCAAATACACCCAATTCAGTTACAATTTTCTTTACACATTGTACTCCGGTAAGGGGAAGCGTACATTCAGGTAATAATTTAGATTTACCATATTTATCTACGTGGCGCATGGCTACGATAATATTTTTGGCAGAGGCTACCAAGTCCATCGCGCCTCCCATGCCTTTTACCATTTTGCCAGGGATTTTCCAGTTGGCAATGTCTCCATTTTCTGACACTTCCATTGCACCTAAAATCGTAAGGTCAATGTGTCCACCACGGATCATTCCAAAGCTATCAGCAGAGCTAAACAATACTGAGCCATCTACCATAGAGATGGTTTGCTTTCCAGCGTTGATCAAGTCCGCATCTACATCTTCTTCTTTGGGGAAGGGGCCAATACCTAACAGTCCATTTTCTGACTGTAGCACTACATTCATTCCTTCGGGGATATAGTTGGCTACCAAGGTAGGAATTCCAATACCCAGGTTTACATAGTAGCCATCTTTTAATTCTTTGGCAATGCGTTGAGCAATACCGTTTTTATCTAAAGCCATAATTAATTTCTTTTACAAAGTTCTAATAGTCAGTAAATTACATCAATAACAAGCGATTATTGAGAAACGGTTCTTTGCTCAATGCGTTTTTCGTAGTTTACTCCCTGGAAAATACGTTGTACAAATACTCCAGGAGTATGAATTGTATTAGGATCTAATTCTCCAGCAGGTACCAGTTCTTCTACTTCGGCAATGGTGATTTTTCCAGCCGCTGCCATCATAGGGTTAAAGTTGCGAGCAGTTCCTTTGAAAACAAGGTTGCCAGCAGTATCACCTTTCCAGGCTTTTACAAGGGCAAAATCGGCTCTTAACCAACTTTCCAGCAAGTACATTTTTCCATCAAACTCGCGAGCTTCTTTGCCTTCGGCGATTTCGGTGCCATAGCCTGCAGGAGTAAAAAAGGCGGGGATTCCTGCACCACCTGCGCGAATACGCTCTGCTAAGGTACCTTGAGGGGTAAGTTCTACTTCAAGTTCCCCTGAAAGTAGTTGTCGTTCAAATTCTTTGTTTTCTCCTACATAAGAAGAGATCATTTTTTTTACCTGGCGTTGTTGGAGCATGAGTCCAATGCCAAAATCGTCTACGCCAGCATTGTTGGAAATACAAGTAAGGCCAGTGATTTTCTTAGTTACCAGCGCACTAATGCAGTTTTCGGGAATACCACATAAACCAAAACCCCCTAACATTAATACTACATCGTTAGGAATATCGGCTACCGCCTCCTCAGCGTTAGCTACTACTTTGTTTATCATTTTGTAAAAGTTTGGTTGGTGTTTCAAAACGTCTGTTTGGAAGGACAAACCACCGTGAATAAATGCCAAAGCATTTTGGTTAATATTTTGTGAAGCTTACCCCAAACGACAATCAAAATTAGAACAATCACCTGAAAAACAAAACGAATCATGAGCCAATCCAGCCAAAGGAGAATAATAACTTAGTAAAAGGAGATTTTTTTTAGGTAAGATTTTTTTTTGAGAGGTTTACAAAACCAGTTTATCTACAAAAATACCCAGTCTATGTGCAAAAAGACTGGGTAAAACTCAACAATTGAGCGATTAGTTTTTCAAAGCTTTTTTCACGATTGCTTCCAGCATTTGGTCAGTTTCGCTACCCAGATAACCATTAAAGAAATCTATTACTTTACCGTCTTTTCCAATGACCAGGGCAAAGGGTAAACCATTGACCTTGTAAGCCTTGGCTACTGCATCGCCGTCGGCTATAGGGTACATTACTTGCAGTTTTTTAGCCATAGCCAATGGCTTGCCTTTTTCCTGAGTGGTAAGCCCAATCACCACCAGGCCTTGTTTTTGGTATTTGGTGGCAAGCTTTTGCAAATGCGGCATTGCTTGTAAACAAGGACGACACCAGGTAGCCCAAAAATCCAACACTACTACTTTTCCTCTCAAATCAGATAACTTTAGAGATTTACCCTGATAGGTCTTTACGGTCCAATCTTTGGCCAATGAGCCTATTTTGGGAAACTGACCACTATATTCCTGGATGGCATATGTTTTAGGGTATTTGGGGTAAAAAGTTTCTTCATTTAATGGTAAACCAGCTTTTACATTTGAGAATTCCATCACTAAGGTGCTGCCAGGGTAAGCAAGGGTAGTGGCTTCTACTTTGTGGATTAAATGGTGGTGTTTACCAAGCCAAAACGATAAATTTAGCTGCCCTTCGGAGGTGATGTTTACCACCTGACAAGCAATACCTTGATAGATTTCTTCCTTGAGTAATTTGCCTTGTTTTTTGGAAGCATTTTTTAAGTCTTTGAGGGTATAAGCTGGCAATAGCATTTGTTCATCAAACAAATTAGAAGCTGCCCGATAGCGAGGAGTACGATAGACCTTTTTTGAGTCAGTGAAAATGCGATATACTGTTCCTTGATTCATGTATACATCAGTAATGCCCTGAGGAGATTTGGCCAGCAAGCGAGCCTTGTGGATAGCCCCCGAAAAATCGTTGGGAGTGATTACTAATTGAACTTCTCCGGTAGAAACTGGATACATTTTGGCAAGCTTGCCTCGAGCAAAACTTTTGAAATTATAACGATACACCTTACCATTGGCAATAGTGTTAGCAGCAGCTGAAGTAATTTCGGCTAAGTTGGTTTGTTGGGCTTGGATATGTAGGCTGATTGAAATAATAATTAAAAGAAAAAGATGCTTTTTCATAGTGATGCTGTTTGTTTAAAAATTCGTTGAATTGAAACTTGAACGGCAAGCAAGTACCATGAAAAAATGGGTAAATAAGGGTGCAAACGCACATTCGGACTATTTACTACCGAAGTTCGGACGTTTTTGCTGAAGTTCGTACTAAATCATTTTATCTCGGAATTGAGTCGGGGTAACACCTGTGAGTTTTTTGAATACCTGGTTAAAGGTAGACTTGGACTGGAAGCCTACCTCGTACATTACTTCATTGATGCGAAGATGACGATTGTTTGGGTCTGCTAACAATTCTTTGGCTTCTTCGATACGGTAAGTATTTACAAACTCGAAAAAGTTTTGTCGCAATTGTTGGTTCAGCAGCTGAGATACATAACGAGGCGAGAATTTAAGAGATTCGGCAAGCTGTTGCAAGCTCAGATCAGGAGTGTGGTAAGGTTGTTCATTATACATATATTGTTGTATGATCTCAAGGTCTTGTTTTTTTACCGATTGATTTTTATTGAGTACTTCTTTTGCCTCAAAAGTTGCCGCTTCGTCTTCAGCTTCAATACCCATAAACACGCTGGGGTGACGCAGACCTTTGTATACAAAACTCATCACCATAAATAAGATAATAGCAAAGATAAGCTCTACAATAAAATACTGAACGAATGGGATGGGAACGAAGAATTCTACAGTAATCATTACCCAAAAAATAGCCATTGTGATATTAATAAACTTAAGCCAGGAAAGCCGAATATGAGTAACCGATGATTGGGTATTGTTTAGTACACGCTGATAGCGAAGGATAGAACGATAAGTAATCAAAAGATAAAGCCCAAATTGAATCAAAACTGGAATGGTAATGTAACTATTAAATGGTTGGTTGTTTTGGCGGTTTTGATAATCATCCAATATCCAAAAAACTGCATAAGAAAACAGTGGCATGTTGGTGAATAAATGAATATTGAATCGGAGTTTAGGTAGATCGATATCCTTGTAAATAAGCGACTGGGCATAAAAATAAAACAATGGCCCATAGAGCAAACTAAAAATGGGATTGAATTGAGGAAGTGCTTTAAACACCGAAAAACCAGACACCAGGATATTGGTAAAATGAAGCCCAAGACATAAGGTAATGCCTGCCAAGATCAAGTTGCTCACTCTTTTGCCTTTGGGTAAGGTAATGAGGTAAAAAGTAAACACATTACTTTGAAAGATAATCAATAAAGTAAGAGCATTGATTAGGGTAAGCTTCATAGATAATGTCTACTAAAAAAGAGTGTTTCTGTAATGGTACACTACAAGTATATCAAATAAATTGAGAATAATGGTATAAATTATCTCATAAACAACAGGAATACTTTATCCTAAAAATGAACGATAACTAATAGACCTCATGAAAATCAAACGAATACTATTGTTGAGTGTATTTTTAGTAAGTCTGGGCAACTATCAGAAGGCGAGTGCTGAAGTGGCGTCTCGTAGTAAAACTGAACTGCGTAAGCAGGAAAGGTTACTAAAAAAACAGCGAAGAAGACATAAAAGAGTATTAAAGAAGGCAAAAAGATTACAACGATTCCTGAATTCTCGTTTGGGAAAGTGGATGATCAAACGGGCCATTCGAAAGGCTCAACGTAAGCATCACAAACAACAGCAAAAAACTAATCGAATAGATGACGGCAATAATGGATGGATTATTGGAACCTTGGTATTTTTTGCCGCAGGATTGCTGATGGCTATTTTGTTGGCGGCATTATCCATTACAAATCTTTGGATTGCCATACCAGCCACTATGTCTGCCGCTTTTCTTGCGCTTTATTTTGTAGTATTAAGGCCGCAAGCGCGAAGAAAACGCAAGAAAATTACTCGTTAAATAACCAAAAATCCATTGTATGGTCTGGCTTGACTAAGACCACACAAAAAGCTATTTACATATGCATATACTTTTTATCAAATGCTAAAGGGGTTTGTTCCTGTATAAACCTTTGCCCCAGGTTTTGCGCCAATAGGTTGATCAATTGATGCCTTTGGGTAGAACCCAGTCGTAAGATATGCTCCTGAGTATGATAATTCTTCGTTTTGATCCTTATCAAAGGTGAATAACCACTAATGGGCACAATGACTACCTTGGTAATATCATCCCAATAGGCTTTTTCGCGGCCCAGCTGTAGATAGCGTGCACTTACGGTTATCTTTAGGCGGGTAAAGAAATTGAACAAGATCATGAAAAGGCTAATCGCTGCAAAGCAAGTAGTGCTAAATTTCATATCACTTTTCCAATCACCACCCACCTTGCCGTTCAAGGCCATAATCCATAAGAAAATAGTTACCAAAGCAAAGATGACAGGTATCAGTAGGATGCCTTTTTTCAGACGATTCCTAAAATAAACATTGGGTGACCCCACAGGAGACACCTTTGGTGTAACAGCAGCTTGGGGTTGAATTACAGGCCTCAAAACTGATTTTGTTTCAATTTGCCTGGTAGCTTCTTGTATGAGCTTGTCATAATCTTTCCAAAAACGATGATTGGTAGAAGTAGGTTCTTCAGGGTGGTTTTGAGCCAGGTATTTTTGCCAAAGTTGGGTAGCCTTTTGTTCTATTCTAGAAAAGGAGGGAGTGTTGTTCATAATGTTTTAGTTGATCACTTTATAAATATACACGGGGAAATTTATGAGTTAGTTGCATTTTGAATCCTCTTGTCTTCGGCCTTGGGAAAATTATCCGAATGCATTGCACAAATCCCTGTTTTTGTTAAATTTAGTCTAACTTTGTCAGCCAATACAAACAACACTGAAAATAAGACATGCAAACACCGGAATTTATTGAAAAGACCCAGCGTCAAATTGCTAAGGGTCAGTTGGATGCCGCCCTCAAAAGCCTCACCACGTTTTTGAAAGACAAAAAAACATTGTATAACGACGCCATCAATCAAGCAGGACGCTATGCAGAACTGCAAAACCAACTGGATGCAGGCACCATCTTACCCCAGGAAGCCGAAGTACAAAAATCCCAAATTCGCACCACTGTTCTCAACCTACTGGATCGCCTTGAGCAAGCCGAAGGCAGCGCTGCTTTAGCTGCTCATAACCCCACTACTACTCCCAAAAAGAACAAGACCACCCAAATGGCCCTGATTGGTGTAGGTGTGTTGGTGCTCGTAATTGCTGGAATTTTCATTGGGCAAAAGCTTAATAAAGGTGGTAAAGAGAGTAATAAGACTAATAATACAGTTGCGAAGGTGGATTCTACTGGAAATGAGGGTAAAAAGGTGGATTCTACGAATAAGAGTGACAAAACTACCGATAATACCTCTAATAAGAATCGTTCGACTGCTGATAATGGCTCGACAAATAACGCTCGTACAGCCACTAATCTTAGTTCTGGGAATAATAATTCAGAGAATACTTCAAATAGCGGTGTTAATACGAGTTCATCTACTGGTATAGTGGATTTTGATGCTATAAAGCTAGATGTACAAGTAAAGACACATAAGCCTATATACAGTGTGGCAGAGGGTGAAGATATTAAAGTACTTGTAAAAGTAAATAAGCCTAGCTATGTAACAGTCATTTACAATGAGGAAAGTGGAAAAAAATCTGCTTTAATTCAAAATAAGTTTATTGATAAGTCAAGAGTAAACCAATGGGTGATGGTAAGCAATGGAGGGGCTTATGTAAGTACCAAAGGAAATGAAAGTGTTTTTGCGGTGGCTTTAAATAAACGTTTACCCACCTTGGTGGAGAAGGATGATTATATTATCACGGATCTTACTAATTGGTTAAAAGGAGTAGAACAAAAAGTAAACAGTGAAGTGCAAGGAAGAGGGGTGAAGAGAAGGTACAGTAATGCAAAATATAATTTCAAAAGCCAATAAATACATACTTCAAAATAATTTCCAGCCAGCCTCCCCAAACTATGTATATTAAAATAGGTGAAGTCTCACAAATGACACGAACATGAAAAAAATACTTTTTGGCATATTATTCTTACTCGTTGGTATTGAAATAACTGCACAATCCCCCAAAATTACCGATGTTTTTGCAGAACAAGACCCTAATAATGACAAGCAGATTATCATTCATTACACCTTGAATAGTCCTATGCGAGTAAGTTGGTATAATGTTACGATCCACTGTTCACTGGATGGGGGAAAAACCTTTGGCCCCCCTTTGACCAAATTTGTAACTGACAAAACTGGCAGCACAGGACAAGGGTTAATCAGGTTGTATTGGTATAATAGTAGCAACAGCATGTACAACCACAATAAGCCTGGCAAGCAAATGAAAAGAAAAGCACATTGGAAAGTGTTTGAAGAAATGCCAGAAATGGTTGATAAGATGGACAATGTGGTATTTGAAGTAAGAGCCAGAAGAAGCCGGAAAAAGTTTGATATTCAGGATGACTTGTTGCCGCGTATGGTGCTTATAAAAGGAGGAGAATTTACTTACACTGATATACTTACCAAAGAAGATATTACTACTAATATAAAAGACTTTTATTTGGCCCGTTACGAAACCACTAATGAAGATTTTCTTCCTTATGCCAACTTATATAATGTGTTTAAAAGCAGAGAAAATTCTCTGGCAGGTTATTGGTTTCAATACCAAAGACCTATGTCTGCTTTGAAGGATATTACTTTCAAGGAAAATTACAATTACTGTAAATGGATGAAGGCTCGGTTTCCAACTTTTGAGGAATGGCTTTATGCTGCTCGTGGAGGACGTCATAAAGAGAGATATACCTATAGTGGTTCTAGTAATCCCAAGAAAGTAGCTCAGCATAATGGGTCATATTCCAGAGGTAGTATGATCGACGATAACAGAGCAAGTGTGATTGGCCAATTAATGCCTAACAGTTTGGGTTTATACGATATGTCAGGTAATGTGCATGAGATGGTGGCATATTATACACCCAAGAAAGCATCTAACAAGGGGACGCGGAAAAGAAAGAAGAAACGCCGAAAGAAGATAAAGCCTGTTTTTTTTGCTATTGGTGGGGGGAGATTTAGTAACCCTAACGATATGAGACTTGATAATCTAAAACCAAAATATGAGGCTTATGGAGACTACGTGGGCTTGCGGGTGGCAAAGGATGTACCAATCTATAAAGATCAATATATAGCAGTAAAAGAGGGTGCAAGTAAAATATCGAATCAAGAGGTGGGAGTAAACCTTAAAAGCTTTAAAGTTTCTACTACCGAAATTACCAACGAAGCTTATGCCCAATTTCTGAATTTCGAGTTTACATCGCCACGAGATTATCGCATTCAAAAATGGATTGATTTGCAAGGAAATAAAGATGGAAAAAGATGCCGGATTTTCTTTAAAGATGGGGCATATCAAGTAGAGAGTGGCTACGAAAAAGCGCCTGTTATTTTTATAAGTCATTTGGGGGCCAGGGCTTATGCCATGTGGCGAGGAGGACGGTTGCCTACTGAGGCCGAATGGGAATACGCTGTGCGACAAAAAGTTTTAGATATATCTCAAGATCAGGTATGGCAATGGTGTAGAGATTATTTTGCGGAAGATTATTTCGAGTTGTTGGCAGAAGGAGAAACAAACCCCATGAATGTGAATGAATCAGGGCGACATAGTGTGCGAGGAAAGGGTAAGTTGACGAATCGCAACGGATACTTTAGCAACAGTTATTACCCCAATGTAGGGTTTAGAGTAGTAATACCTGGAGACTTGTAAGAGCCATATGAAATTAAAAAAAACAGCAAAAATGATAATGAAAAATCTCCTGTTTACCTGCTTGGTTGGAGGCTTATTTATAACAAACATCTCCATTACCCAAGCTCAAAAAATGATCAAAAATCAAAGTACCGCTACAGCTTTTGATTTTTCCTCGACAGAAAAGAATAAGAAATCAAGCAATAAAAGAGGAGCCGCAGAAGGGCCAAAATTGATATTACAAGGGCCAAAAGGAGAAATTGTGAATGGCAATACTATAGAAACTAAAAAATCTACTGTTAGAATCAGAGGTAAGATAATTTCTTACCGTGGAGTAAAGTCTTTTACTATCAATGGTCAAGTATTTTTTCTAGAAGGTGACCAAACTTTTGCATTTCCGTTTGAAGCTTCAAGGTTGAATAATAACTATACTATCAAGGTTACTGATAAGTACAACAAAACCACTACCTTGGCATTTAACCTAAGAAACACAACCAAGAAGCAGGTGATGGTAAGAGCCACTACTGATAAAACGCCTCCTGTGATTAAATTGACCCGCCCCACAACAACTCGGGGCATTACTAGTAATTCTGAACGTGGTCTTAAGAGAAAAAAGGTTTATCGGGTAAACAAAAATAAAGTAGAAATTGCGGGAGAACTTAGTGATCTCTCAGGGATTAAATCTCTTACGGTGAATGGCCACGCAGTAAGTGTAATTGATAATCGTAAGTTTCAGTACATATATGAACTTTCTGCAAAGAAAACCGAAATCGTGATCAAAGCTACTGATAATAACGACAATGTATCGGTGCTGAAATTCATTCTCGAGAAAACCAATCAAACCATCAATCCCAACGAAACCAACCTTTACATTGTATCCATTGGTATTTCTAAGTTTCAAAAGAGCGAATATAACCTTACTTATGCCGATGATGATGCCCAAGGTATTCACAAAACCTTTACTTCACCCCAAAACAAGAAGTTGTTTAAAAACATCAAGAGCAAACTTCTATTGAACGAGCAGGCTACTCGTACGAATATTATCAAGAGTTTTCAATGGTTGCGCAAAAATGCTACAGCCAAGGATTTGGTAGTGCTTTTTATAGCCAGTCATGGGTTCAACGAAGACGATAATTTTTACATTCTACCACATGATGGCAATCCCGATGAATTACTGGTAAGTGGAGTCAATTGGAGCGCTTTGGCCATTACCTTGAGTCGTTTGGCTTGTCGCAAAATGGTGTTTGTAGATGCTTGTCATAGTGCCCAGCTAGGAGAAGATTTGGTGAAAAACCGGGGAGCCAATGTCTCAGATATTCGTAAAGCCCAACAGGTATTGAAACGCAAAGAATATGGAACAGTGCTTTTTTCGGCGGCCAGCAAAGCCGAAAGCTCACTGGAAGCACCCAAATGGAAGCATGGGGCTTTTACATTGGCCGTAATGGAAGCCTTGGCAGGAAAAGCCGATAAAAATGGAGATGGCATTGTGTTTTTGAGTGAGTTGAATTTATATACCTTGGAGAGGGTCAAAACCCTGACTAAAGGTGCGCAACATCCATCATTGCAAAACCCAGCCTCTATTACTCAATTACCTTTGTGTATTGTGAAATGATTTAATTCAGAAGTTATGTGGTACAAATTACAGATCAAACAAGTAGGATTCATTGTATTATTAATCTCTTTGGTGAATATGTCAAGTTGGGCTAAAGGAACATACAATGAAGCGCCATCATTGAGTAAAAAAGAACGACGAATTCAACGAAAGCTAATAAAGAAGCAGAGACGCAAAATGCGTCGAATTAAAAGAACAAAAAAGTTCTTAAACTCCAGGTTAGGCAAATGGATGATCAAGCGAGCGATTATTAAAGCAAAAAAAAGATATGCAAAGCGAGTAAAAAGGCTACGTAAAAAAAATAAGCTTGTTGAAGATGAGGATGTAGTATATGATATAGAAATAACAGGGAGTGTGATCGTCTTTCTTTTATTTGGTATGGCAGGTGCTTTAGCCGATAGCTTATTATTGATATTTCTTGGGGGACTTTTGGGGATATTAGTGTATAACTACATTCGGTATAAAATTCGCAAAAGAGCACAGCGAAAAAAACGCGAAAAAGAAGAGAAGAGAGTTCCAAAAATTCCTGACTAGAAGATATTTCCAGACACTGCCTATCCGATCTATTTTGTTTAACTCAGTTTTTGCCCAAACACTAGGCTAGGGGGAAAGCAGGTACTGCTTGGCATCGTGTTTTTGAATGAACTGAAAGTCTATGTGTCAAAAAGAGGCAAAGAATTGCCCAATAATAACTAGCACTCAACTTCACATAAACCCATTTCTATCACTCAATTACCTTGGAGTGCAGTAAAATAGATCTTGAGTATTATTAAAAAACAAAACCCTCTCTTTTCAGAGAGGGCTTCATATAAAATGTTGATAAGGCGAATGATTAATTGAAATCAATTACCACTTCTTTTATCTTAGGTTCTTCTTCGTTTGTTGGCTTTTGAGGAGTAGCTTCAAACACTTGATCATCTTCTTTACCTTCAAAAGCCTCACGTGTTTCTGCGCTCACATCTATTTTTACTATGCACATAATGTCAATTGTTTAAATCGCAGGATTGGGATGATTGAGCACCAATACAAGTGATGGGTTAATAGGAAATAATCTTTATATAATACAATATAATAACGTCTTTGGGCTATTCAAAGTTCCTTGTATAAAACCTACCTCTTGCGAGTGCTCTTCTTTTTGGCAGTAGATTTTTTACGGGTAGCAGTTTTTTTGCGTTTAGGTCTTCTCCATCCACCCAAGCGACTGGCAATCAGGAATAAAAGTGGGATTACCAAAGAGCCCATAATCCACTCTTTATTATTATTAAAAAATGCAGTCCATTTTTTAGTCTCCGAAGTTACTACTTGTATTGTTTTATCAAATACGGGCAAATCCTTGTTATAATCGCCCTTACGTACAATCACCTTCAAGTACAAATCGTGTCGCCCATCTTTTAGAGGAGTTACATCCCATTCCCAGAGCGTATAATCTCGTCGCCCCACTGCTTGTATTTCTGAACTGTGAGCCAATATTTCAAAGTTTTTGGAGCTACCAATCAGTTTTACCCCCATAGCTTTCCCAATCTTGATGTCAGCTATTTTTACTTTTTGCGACCCTTTTACATTTTGTACAATAGAAATACGATCCTTGCTGCGAATGAGTCTTACCTCAATGCGTTGTTTTTTGCTTACTCGCATTGTATCTGGAATGTTATGCAAAATTGTACCCTGCGACAAAGCATCAGGTTTGGGGGGAGCTGCTCCAGGTGCAGGAGCACTGTCATCGCTGCCTGGCTTGCTTTTATTTTCATCAGATGAACCACAAGCTCCTAATACAAGAGTAATAATAATTAAAATGTAGGTAGAAAAATGTCTGAGGGAATGTGTCATTATTGTTTGCCAATTTGCTTCTGAGACAAATTTAAACCGTAATTCTAAAAATGTAAACAATTCACCCACTCAATGTTATTTTATTTTAGCAAAAGCTTTTTTGATAGATTTTTTAGGATGTTTTGATCTTTATGTTTATAATTACGTAATCAATTACATAAATACTTATATAAACACTTTTACAAACAACAAAAGTGAGAGAAAACATATTCAATGACACGCGCGGATTATCGCTGGGGAGTAGATTTCGCAAAGTAGGAGAGGCCCTGTACCAAGAAGCCGTCAATATTTTTGCTGAGGCAGAAGTAGATTTTAAGCCCAAATGGTTTTCAGTTTTCTATTCTATTATGCTTAAAGAGCAAGCCTCGGTTACGGAACTCTCTCAGTACATTGGGATTAGCCACCCAGCGGTGAGTCAAATCATCAAAGAGCTCAAAAAAGCCGGATTGGTTACTAGTATTACCGACGAAAAAGACGAGCGAAGAAAGGCCATTACCTTGTCTGAGGCAGGGGATGTTACCGCAGCCAAGCTTCGCCCAGTTTGGGAGGCAGTCGAGAAAATCACCAATGAGATGATTATTGCCACCGGCTATGATATGATAGCCGTGATGGATAAGTTTGAAGAACAACTAGATCAAAAAAGTTTGTATGACAGAGTGATGGAATATCGTAAAAAACAACTGCTCGACGAAGTAAAAATCGTAGACTTTCAACCTTCTTATCAACCTCATTTTGCCCAACTCAATTATGAGTGGATTAGTCGCTATTTTAAAGTAGAACCCCACGACCAGGAATTACTGGATCATCCCCAACGCGAAATTATTGATAAGGGTGGCTATATCTGTTTTGCCGAATTGAACGGTGAAATAGTAGGCACCTGTGGATTGTACAAACTGCGTGAGGGAGTGTATGAGCTAATAAAAATGGCAGTAGACGATAAAGCCAGAGGACGGCAAGTAGGAAAAAAAATTGGCTTACATGTGCTTGAGGCCGCCAAACAAATGGGGGCGCATCGGGTAGAATTGCAATCCAATACTGTACTAAAGCCCGCCATCAACCTATACCGTAAGCTGGGTTTTACTGAAGCCAAAATGGACGAAACCAGTAAAGACTATGCGCGCTCCAATATTCTAATGATAATTGATTTGTAAGTTTAAATTTTCAATCTTTAAAACCCTCATTGACTTTGTTGGTGAGGGATTTTTGCTTGTGGACATCCTAATCAGGCGATTTTATGCAGAAAATATACCCAGGCTGTAGTGGTAGGTGGATGGATTGGTGAAGTTTTGTAATGAGCCAATCGTCCATTGAATTTTGAGCCTCTACTTTCCAATTCCCTTCATTTCTCCTAATTTAGGATTTCAGAAAAAACAAATCTTCTGGCATAAGGAGACAACAAAGAAATGAATATAAGCGCTGAAACGATTGCGAACTTTAATCAATCCTCGTTAATAAATCACCAACGACAATTTGAGTTTTTAGCAAATCAGTTGGAACAGAAGGGGATTGGAGTAGAGACTGTGGTAGAAAGGCTTCGCCAGTTTCAGGTAACGGTACCTAGTTGGGCTTTGGGTACAGGTGGTACTCGCTTTGGGCGGTTTGCTATTGGCGGTGAACCTCGGAATTTATCTGAGAAAATAGAAGATGTAGGCTTATTACATCGGTTTACAGGTAATAATGAGGCTATCTCTTTACATATTCCCTGGGATCAAACGAATGATTATCTAGCCATTCAACAATTGGCTCAACAACGTAATATTCGTTTCGATGCCATCAATTCTAATACCTTTCAAGACCAACCCAGGCAAAAGCATTCTTACAAATTTGGATCACTGAGTCATACCCAGGCTGAAGTTCGGCAACAAGCGATTGATCATCATTTGGAAGTCATCAAAATTGGGAAGGAACTAGGCAGCAAAGCGCTTACCTTGTGGTTGGGAGATGGATCTAATTTTCCTGGACAGGTCAATTTTCGGAAAGCTTTGGAGAGAACCGAAGCCAGTATGCAAGAAATTTACGCTCAATTGCCCTCCGATTGGCAACTTTTGATAGAATATAAGCCTTTTGAACCTGCTTTTTATTCTATGATAATCCCCGATTGGGGTACGGCACTAATGCTTTGTCAGTCACTTGGTGAGCAAGCCAATGTGTTGGTAGATCTGGGGCACCATTTGCCCAATACCAATATCGAGCAAATCGTTGCGCGCCTGCTGGGAGTAAATCGTCTGGGAGGTTTTCATTTCAATGATTCTCACTATGCAGACGATGACCTAACTACAGGGGCTATCAAACCTTATCGCTTGTTTTTGATTTTTTGTGAATTGGTCAATGGCGTAACTCAAGCTGCCGACCTTAGCAATGGACAACTAGCCTGGATGATCGATGCCAGTCACAATACCAAAGATCCATTAGAAGACTTGTTACAAGCGACCGAAGGCATCTTAATTGCCTATGCTCAAGCTTTGTTGGTAGATCAATCTGCTTTGGAAGCTGCGCAAGAAAACAATGAAGTGACTTTGGCTCAAGAAATCTTGCAAACAGCCTTCCGAACCGATGTGCGCCCTTTGCTTGCCGAAGCACGTTATCGTAATGGGGCAGGATTGTACCCTTTACAGCTATTTCGTGATTTGGATATCCGCCAAACCTTGATTCAGGCTCGTGGCAGCGCATCCAGAGCTACAGGTTTATGATTGAGCTGAACTTTAGGGACAAGTCTTCGTTTAGTAAGTAGCATTCGTTTTTTAAAACAGAATCAAATATGACTATGAAATTAAATCTATTCTTAGCTTTATTTATTGCTTTGCTCTCCCTCAATTCTCCACTTGTTTTTGCACAGGAAACAGATAATACTGCCAATGAGAAATACTTTTTGCTTTCGGTAGATAGCAAGACCAACAAGAAAAACGCTCGCCTATACAAATACCAAAATCGTGATGTATTACATTTTAAGGATGTATTGCTGGCTATGCGTAGAGGTGTTATGCGGCCCGATAGTTCGCCAGAATGGGGCGGGACCCGATTGCCAGGGCAAAAATATCGTAATGGTATCAACCTAATTCGCCCTCACGCCGCCAAGTCGGGTGAAGTATATTGTTTTGCGGTAGAAACTGGTGCGCTCAAATCGATTTATTTGAATGGCTTTATCACCCCCAAAACTCCTAATTTTAGGGCTAAAGACCTCAAGAGAGAATACATCATTCTAGAACTGCCCAGCAAAATAGATCGTACTTTTTTTAATGATAGTGGAATTGCCACCATACAGGTATATGGCTATCAAAAGCTCAAAAAGAAAATCTATGGCACACTCATTATTAGTAAAGTGAGCAAGGAGCGATATGACCAATTTGCCCGTTATGCCAAAAACAAGGCTAAGAAAAAAGCTAAAACAAAAAACAAGGATAAGAATAAAGACAAGGGTAAAAAGTAGTGTCTGTCAAAACATTTTTTGCATAATGAAATGCTTCATTTTGTCAGAAAATGCTAATTCAAGGTGCAACCATTCCTATTTTGCTATTTCTAGAGCCAACCGAGATAAAAATTTTGTAGATTAGAGGTAAGCCAATTTACCTCTAATCTTATGAAAAATATTCCCAAAGTTACTGCCCTTTGCCTCTCCATAGTATTCATTAGCCTTTCTTCTATAAGTAATGCGCAACAACGATATACAGACTATGATCCCATAGCCGATTTTTATAATCGTTTTTGGTCAGTTCCTCTCGAGCGACTCGCCATTGGCAAACTGGAAAAGATCATGTTGCCAAACCTCAAGCCTAAAGCCGAAATTCTTGATTTGATGTGTGGTACAGGGCACATAGCGGCTACTTTACACAAAAAAGGATTTCGAATGACTGGATTGGATGGTTCAGCCAAAATGCTGGAATTTGCCAAAAAGAAGATTCCCAACATGAAAACCATTTTGGCCGACGCAAGATATTTCACCACGTCTAAGAAATTCGACGCCGTGATTTGTATGTCTGATGGATTGAACCACATCATGAAAGAAGAAGGGCTCACCAAAGCATTTACCCAAGTATACAAAGCGCTCAAATCAGGTGGGCAATTTGTGTTTGACATGAACTGGGAAGAACGCTATATCAAAGGATGGAATTTAAGAGGGTTAAGGGTAGAATATGATAATTCTGAGGGAATCATTAGTTCTTCTTACAATAAAAACACCCGCATTGGCTCCATCAAGTTTTGGTTATACTACCCCATAGATAAGGCCAAAAATACCTGGAAACGCAAAGCTTGGGAGCTTACTCAGTATTGTTACACTCCCCAACAAATCAAAAAAGCATTACAAACAGCTGGTTTCCAGACGATCAAAGCTTACGAAGCTAATCAAGATTTGGGCGATGCCCGTAATGCTGGAAGGGCATATTATGTATGCAAAAAATGATTATTTATCTAAGGAGTATTTTCAGGTTTTAAAATGAATAATTTGTGTTTTTTTGAGAAATAAAAGCAAAATCAGGTCGTTTTTTCACTTAATTCTGTTTCAATTTTGGAGTTTTTACATTTTATGTGCTAACTTTAGATCATCAAATACTGTTTTTTTGATAAATGATCAAAGCTTATTTTCCTGACCAAACTTTCACAATTCAACCAACCCACTCAACTACCCAACCTAAAAGACGGTTTGCCATTGGAGACATTCACGGATGCCTGCAAACCCTGCAAAAAATGGTGTGGGAAGCAATTAGCTTAACTCAACAAGATCAACTTTTTTTATTAGGTGATTATATCAATTGTGGCCCTCATAGTGCTGGTGTGTTAGATTTTATCATGAAGCTTCAAAACGAAAACTATCAGGTTTTTCCGTTGAGAGGCAATCATGAAGCCATGTTGCTAGAGTCTTGGGAGGACTTTCAGAGCCTGAAGCACACCAAAGCAAATGAAAAATTTGCGGACTGGGTACACGATGTAGCTCTAGTAAATGAAGAAGATCGACTGGCACCAAGATTTGTAACCTTTTTAAACAATTTACCTTATTATTATGAACTTGAGGATTTCTATCTGGTGCACGCTGGTTTCGATTTTGAACTAGGAGTACCCAATGGATTGCAAGACTTTGAGCGAATGCTGTGGGTGCGTTTTTTTGTGCCGGATTATACTCAAATGTCAGATAAAAGAGTGGTTCATGGGCATGTGGTCAGGTCAATTGATGAAATCAAAGAAGCAGTATTGGATCGTGGAGGAGCCATTCCTCTGGACAATGGTTGCTACAAGAGTTTGCAACCCATATACAATCCTTACTACGGAAGCTTGTGCGCGTTAAACTTGGATACTTACGAGTTGTTGACTATAAAAAATTTGGATGCTGAAGATCGGAAGATATGAAAGGAGTAAAAGTAGAAAAACTGATGCAAGGACAAAGATGGGTGGTAGCGGATGTACACGGACACCCTAAAACTTTACAACATTTAGTAGAAGAAAAAATCAGGCTTCAATTAAATGATCAACTTTTTTTGTTGGGCGATTATATCAATCGTGGCCCTGATAGTAAGGGAGTGATTGACTACATTCTAGAGTTACAAGAAGATGAATATCAGGTATATCCATTGCGAGGAAACCACGAGCAAATGTTACTTGATTCTCATGAAAGAGCCAAAAACTATTCCCCTGAAGAAATGCGTTTGCCTAGTATTCAGCGAGGAAGAGGACTCAAGGATGCTAAACGTCAACTTTATCCCAAATATTTGCATTTCCTCGAAAACCTACCTTATTATTATGAGTTAGAGGATTGTTTTTTGGTGCATGCGGGCTTCGATTTTACACTGGCCAACCCTTTGGATGACTGGAATGCAATGTTATGGATTAGCGACTTTGCCAAAAACTACAACCCACACAAAATCAAGCATAAACGAGTAATTTACGGGCATCAAACCACGTCTATACAAGAGATAGAGAAAGCCATACGTAAAAAGTCTCCAGTGGTTCCTTTGGACAATGGTTGTTATAAATACAACTTGGAGGATTATGGACATTTGTGCGCCTTGAATTTGGACACCTGGGAACTGATTCGGCAAAAGAACCTGGATCGGGAAGTATTGGTCGAAGAGGTGTAACGCATGACTTCACCATTATTTCAAAAAATAAACCCTTCTGCCAATGGCCGTAGATTAGCCATTGGCGATATTCATGGGTGTTTAAAAACTTTGCAAAAGTTGGTTTGGGAGCATATCCAGTTGGATACTCAAGACCAACTTTTTTTCTTGGGAGATTACATAGATCGTGGCCCCGATGGTGCAGGAGTGATTGACTTTATAATGGATTTACAAAGCACTGGTTATCAGGTATATCCATTAAGAGGCAACCACGAACAAATGTTGCTTGATGCCTGGACAAGATTTCAGGATGGAAGAGAGTCAGGAAAAAGGTTTATAGAATTGGTACGAGATCCATCCATGGTAGATACTACCCAGAACAGCTTGATTCCACGTTTTGAGCAATGGTTAAATCAGCTGCCTTATTATTATGAACTGGACAAGTTTTATTTGGTTCATGCGGGTTTTAACCTAAAAAAAGAGAATCCTTTTGAGCATACCTATGCAATGTTGTGGACGATGTCTTTTAATGAAAAGAGATATATTGCCGATAAGGCTCATCATAAAACTATAGTGATTGGACATCAAAAAACGCCTTTTGACACAATCAAAGATGCCATTCATCGTCAGGCTAAAGTGATTTTGCTAGACAATGGTTGTTATAAACATGACGACCCTACACTGGGTCAATTGTGTGCACTCAATCTGGATGATTGGACACTATATAGTCAAAAAAATATGGATTATTAAATGGCATTATTTCAGAAAATAGACAAGCCCACATCAGGACGAAGGTTTGTAATAAGTGACATTCATGGATGTAGCAAAACCTTTCGCAAAATGGTGGAAGATACCCTCCAAATTACCAAAAGCGATCATTTATATTTATTAGGTGACTACATTGATAAAGGCCCCGATAGTAGTGGAGTGCTGGATTATATTATGGCATTGCAAACTGATGGCTTTCAGGTATTTGGCATTCGGGGAAACCACGAAGAAAATATGATGCAGGCCTGGCAAGAATACGATACCCGCATGTTTCGCTTCTTTGTGGCCAAACTCAACAAATCTCCAGACTTACTCACCGAAGATGCCCAAATTAAGCCCCAATATTTGGCATTTATGAAAGAGTTGCCCTACTATATAGCGCTCGAAGATTACTATTTGGTACATGCTGGCTTTGATTTTAGTAAAAATGAGCCTTTTAAGAATTATCAGGCCATGTTGCATATTCGTGGTCCCAAAGGCGTTCCCCCCGATAGAGGAATGATTCAAAACAAAACCATTGTACATGGGCACGAGGTGACTTATTTGGAAGATATCGTTGAGCACATCAACGAACGCCACCCTGTGATCCCGCTGGACAACGGTTGTGTATATACCAAAAAACACAAACGCCTGGATGTTACCAGAACTGGTAAATTATGTGCGCTCAATTTGGATACCTTCGGCCTGATTGCAATTGACAGCATTGATCCTCCTGCCAAGAGAAGGTGATCTTACCACTTATAAATCAAGCGATCAGGGAAAATAAGCTTTTTGATGGCATCGGCTTGGGCCTTGGTGGCAATTACAGGGCGACGTTCGTTAGAAATCCAGGTGTATACAGGTACCGATTGCACCACTTTGCCTCCATAAATGTAATGATGCAAGAAATATCCCCGACGTACACCTACCCGATGAATTTGGTCAAACAAGAAATTGCCCAAGCCATGGAATAGTGGTTTACCTTTATAAAACTCAATTTCCTGTACCTGGTGGGCCTGTGAACCATACACCACGTCAGCCCCAAAGTTTAGCAAATCATAACTGATCTTAATTTGTTTGCTATGAGGCTTGTAAGAGTCTACTTCGGTAAATTGTACAGAGGCAAATACAATGTCTATTTTTTTATTTTGCTTTAAATCCTGTAATAGTTTGCGGGCCTTTTCTCTATTGTAGCGGTTGGCTCCCGATTTGGTGGTTCCTTGCGCACATTCTCCAATAGGACAAGCTTGGTTGTAACCAATAAAGGCCATCTTTTTACCGTCTTTCAAGTCAATAATCAAGGGTGTGTTGGCCTGTTGTTCGTTTAATCCACCTCCAAAAGTTTTCATTCCATTCTTTTTGTACCAATCATAGGTAAGCTTGTAAGGTGTAGATCCAAAATCTTTGTTATGATTTCCAGTCAGTTCTACAATATCAGTGTTGAGGTCTATTAGAGTTTTGAAATCTCGCTCTTTAGTGCAAAACTTATAACGTGGATCATATTTGATATACACACACTTAGGGTCAAAGCTTACTTCATTGCTAATGTGCACTAAATCAGAGTTTTGGAAATGATGTTTGACTTTTTCGATTAAAAAATCAGGCCCTTTGGCATCGGCTGCCAGCCCTGTGTTGCGGGTAATGGCCGTTACTCCAGTAAGTGTAAATTTTGTTACTTTTTTGGCATAATCAAAAGGTGTACTTCCTTCGGATTGGTCTATGAGTGGGTATTTGGTAGGTGCTTCAAAAAAAGAAGTCCCATTTACGTTAAGAGCCTTATATTGGGCGATCAAATGATCAATGTCAGTAACCATCAGCGCATTTTTGGCCAGTTTGGCAAATGCTTTTAAATCAGGTAAAGTCTTGCCATTGGTACACTTAAAGAAACGATCGGCTTTGGCTTTGGCAGGAGCGAGTACATAAACTTTTCCAGCGCAATACAACTGACTCAAGCTATCTTGGCTAATATTGGCGAGTTCACGACTGTATCCTGTTACTACAAACAAGGGAGTGGCTACTTCGTTTACAGGTTTATTTATTTGGGCAGTTTTGCTTGTATCGGTATTTGTTTTGTCTTTAGTTTCTCCTTGAGAAGTTTGGCAGGCAAAAGCTCCCAAACTGAAGAAAAATAGTAGGTAAACATAGAGACGATGGTGTATTAGAGATGAGTTCGTAAATGAGGTCGCTTTCATAATAAACTTAATTGTACAATTCGCCAAAATTACAAATAAGTAGGAATTAGTAGCCATTGTATTTATTTTTTTGGCAAAGAAGTCTGCTGAAGAACCATCGTTTTTAAAAAACTTTTCACAGCTCGGTTAGAACGAAGGATAAACAATTGTTGATGAGGTTTAAGGTCTTTGAGGCGACGCAGAAGTTTTGGTTTTTTACGGTCGTTGAAGGTGAATACATAATGAATAAACGGCCAATTGAATCGCTCATGACAGCCTTCAGCTAAATCGGGCCTGGTTTTGCCATAGTATTGTACTATACGCTTTAGCACTCGATACAAGCTTACCCAACGCGACCGATCTAAATAAATAATGGTATCGGCCGCTGCTAACCGAATATCCATCGTACCACCATAGTTGCCATCTATAATCCAGGAAGGTTTTTGTGCGAGTTTTTCTACCTGAGTTTGCCAAACTGTTTTGTCACTTTCTACCCAGCCTGCTTTCCAATAATACTGATCCAAATGGATGAGTTCCAGACCAGTAATTTGCTGGAGTTTGAGGGCCAGGGTAGACTTTCCTGCTCCACAACTGCCAATGATCATAATTTTTTTCATGGTGTATTTTATTGAATTGCCTTATTGCGCTATTATTTTGTTGTACATCTTTCAAAACCGTACACATTTTTTTGCTGGAATGATTTCATCGTTTGCATAAGTTTTAGTGATAGAAATGACTACTAATCAGAGGAGTTTTCAGTATGAAATATAGATCATTTATCCTCAACAGCCGTTCATTTTTTTCTTTAGCTAAAAAAACGAACCAAAAAAAGCCACCGCTGTATTTTGCTGTTGCTAAAATTTACTTCATTCCGCCGAAACTGTTCAAACATTCGCTCGTTCCTCGCTCAGTGATCAGTTTTTATGGCTTCATTTCATAAACCGATGGCTACAGCTTTGCTGTGCCGAGCTCACCGTAAGGTAATTTCTTAACGCCAACAAAATAAGGCGGAAAGCAAAGACGCTGTAATTCAAACATTTTTTATTCTTAACGCCATCATAGCGCAAGTTGTAGCAGATAAAAATTAATGTACAGTTTTGAATGTACATTTTAACAATGTAGAAATGTAACAATAGAACAACAAAAATACTTGTTCAATTTTCGGTTGCAGATAGCCACTGGTTGTAAGTTCTTTGTATTCAAAAAAACACGCATGAATTTCAAAGAATTACACCAACAACCTACACCATTGCTCATTGCCAACGTATGGGATGTGCCAAGTGCTCAGGCAGCGGAAAAACTTCAGTTCAAGGCATTGGGCACCTCAAGTGCTGCCATAGCTGCGATGTTAGGATACGCAGATGGAGAAGGTTTGAGTTTTGAAGAATTAAAATACATTGTAAAACAGATTGCAAATAAAATAAATAGCCCACTTTCAGTAGATATAGAAGGAGGCTACAGCCGTAATCCGTTAATAATCGCAGACCATATTCAGCAATTGACCTCCTTGGGAGTAGTGGGGGTAAATCTGGAAGATAGCGTGGTGACAGCTGGTAACCGAACACTGGAAGATGCCACTTTATTTGCTGAGAAGCTAAAAACAATCAAAGCCCAATTGGATAAAAATCAAGTTTCGGTATTTTTGAATATCAGAACAGACACTTTTTTGCTCAAAGCGCCTGATTTATTGAATACTACCCAAGCCAGAATAAGGCTTTATGAAGAAGCAGGAGCCGATGGTATTTTTGTGCCAGGAGCAACACGTACAGAAGATATTGCCGCCATTGTACAAACTACTACTTTGCCCATAAACGTGATGAGTCTACCAGATTTACCTGGTTTTGCGGAGTTACAATCTTCAGGAGTTAAAAGAATAAGTATGGGTAACTTTGGGCATCAATATGTATGTCAGCAATATGCTCACACACTTAATCAAATTTTGTCAGAACAGTCTTTTGAAACAATATTCTAAGCATGCAAATCACCGACCCCTATTTAATAGATACTTATTATCAAGCATTACTAGAGCGTAAATCCAACTTTGTAGGCATTTTTTATGTAGGGGTAAAAACCACCTCTATATTTTGCATTGCTACCTGTAGGGCGCGAAAGCCTAAGCGCGAAAATGTAATATTTTATGATTCTGTAAAGGATGCGCTCGACAATGGTTTTCGTCCTTGCAAAATTTGTAAGCCTACCGAAAATGCCGAAGAAGCACCAGCACCAGTATTGGCTGCTATTCAATTGGTACAAGCCAATCCTAAAGAAAAAGTATCAGACGATATGCTCAGAGCCAACGGCATTGCCCCCGAAATGGTACGACGATGGTTCAATAAAACCTATGGAGTCACTTTTCAGACCTATCAGCGTATGTACCGGGTCAATACTGCTTATCAGGAGTTGAAACAAGGCAAAAAGGCCACTGCTACTGCCTACGATTCGGGTTATGAATCATTGAGTGGCTTTGGCTATACCTACAAAAAAATGTTGGGTAATTCGCCTCAAAATAGCTTAGAAAATGATCCCATACTTCTCAACCGAGTAACTACCCCTTTGGGGCCTATGTTTATTGGGGCTACCACCCAGGGTATTTGTTTGTTAGAGTTTACTGATCGCAAAAGGCTGGAGACAGAGCTAAAAGACCTGCAACGTTTGTTGAAAACCCGCATTATTGCTGGCGAAAACGAACATATCAAGCAGGTTAAAAAAGAACTGGCAGAGTATTTTGAAGGCAAGCGTAAAACCTTTGAAGTGGCTTTACATACACCTGGAACCGATTTTCAAAACCAGGTTTGGAAGGCATTGGATACGATTGCTTATGGTACCACTGCCACCTATACTGAACAAGCTCAAAAAATTGACAAAACATCGGCTGTAAGGGCAGTGGGCACTGCCAACGGAGCCAATCGTATTTCTATTATCATTCCCTGCCATCGGGTAGTAGGCACCAATGGCAAACTCACTGGCTATGGAGGTGGACTTGCCAGAAAACAATGGTTGATAGATTTTGAGCGAAATCAGGCTTAATTTATTGCTCTATTGTTTCGCCTTCGGCTTATTGTTACATGGTTTCGCAATGCATCATATAATAATGGTGAATGATCAGCGGTCAGCGGTTAATTTTTATCGCTTCGTCTCTATCGCTTCGCGAAACAATGAAACATCAATACCTAATCAACACTCCCCCCATAGAAAAACCTGCAGAGGTGCCAGCCAAGAAGCAAATGTCTCCTCGCTGGATGCTGCCAGCTTCTATAGCATCTAGCAACGTAAGTGGGATAGAGGCTGCAATGCAATTACCGTATTTACGGAGAGTTTCTTTGACTGTTCCAGGCTTCAGTTGATAGCGTTTAGTAAAAAGCGACAATCCTAGTTTAGAGGCTTGGTGAGGTACAATCGCATCTATAGTATTAAGTGTATAAGAGGTATCTTCGAAGAATTTCTCAATAAATTCTGGCAGCTTTTGTTTGGTCAATCGTAATAGTTGTTTCCCCTGCATTTTGAAAGAATGCAACTCAGGATCGTAGGGATGATCTTTGAAAAAGTTTTTGTTACCCCCTCCCTCAATGATGGTTAGGTGTGTCCCCTCAGAATAAGTAAATTGTTGCCCTTTGAAGTAGCAAGAGTCAGCACTTTCGTCATAGCTCACTATTGCGGCAGCAGCCCCATCACCAAACAAAGTCAGAGTTTCCCAATTGGCGGGGTTAATGCCCTTAGAAGCAATTTCGGTGCTTACGATTAATATATTTTTATAGTTTTCGCCATTTAGCAAGTGTGCGGCCATATCCAATGCAGTGACAAAGCTCAGGCAAGTACTGTCTATGTCTATAGCGGGTACTGGGTATTGGTTTTTTTCATCTAAAAGCGCTTTTATAATGCTGGCCTGGTTAGGAATGGGATAATCATAAGTTCCGTTGCCAGAAATGACCATATCTATATCTGCCAAAGTTAATTGTGCCTTTTCTAAGGCTTGTTGAGCTGCTTTGGCTCCCATCAATCCATTATATTCAGTAGTGATTATATGCCGGTTTTCTACCCCAGAATACTTCATTGCCCACCCCTTAGGTAGCTCATATTTTTCCTCAAGTGCTGCCGAAGAGACCGCCTGAGGTAGGTATTTGCCCATGGCTACGATTCTGATTGGTTTAGTTTTTCTCATATTTGATCCTTCTTAATTTATTTCCTTGTTCGTGATGTTTGATCTTGGTTCGAACAATATTTACAGTGTCTATTTGGTATTTGACTAACAAGACCTCAATGCCCTGTTTAGCCTTTTGAAAGCTTTCTTCGCTGCCTTGAAGATATAACTCGAGCAAGTTTGCATTGCGTTGCACCAAAGTATAATCCTGAATAGCATCATCGGCAGTGATGATAGCTCGCCTGAAAAAATCGGGATAAATTCGTACTTCTTGTACATCTGTATTTTCAAACACTAAAACATCATCAGAACGACCTTCTATTTGAGCTATGCCCATCATAGGCGAACCACAGGCACAATCTGTTTTCTCCTGAATAATATCGTTCAATTCATATCTTACGATGGGTTGCGAAGAACGTTTAAGATCAGTGATAATGGGGTGGAAACGAGTTTTAGAATCATCCAGGTATTTTTTCTCAATCATAAGAAAATCTTCGTTGAAATGCAGTGTGCCATGGGCACAAGTACTAGCCAAAAAACCCTCAGTACATTGATATACCTGGTGAATCATTTGCCCAAAAGTAACTTCTAATAATGCCTTGTCTTCAGGGTATAATACTTCTGCCACAGAGATGATTTTTTGAGGATTGATGTGCAAGCGACCTTGTTGTATTTCTTGAGCCAAATCTAGCAGCATACTGGGTTGAGCCACCAAAATGTTAGGTTTTAGCTGGTTTAAGCGCTGCACATGATGAGCCAGGGTGTCATATAAATCAAAAAAATCAAAGCTCAACACCCGAGATTTTACCGAACTATACAAATTGCTATTAGCTCTTAGAAAAAAAGCTACCCGCCGTTTTTTGAGCGAAAAGCCAATGACCCTATCCAGCACAGCGGCTACCCAAAAAGCCCGTTCTTTTTTAGAGGCCAAAAAAATGCCTCGATTGCCACTGGTTCCCGAAGAAAGCCCTACCGTAATGCCATTGATTTCGGGAGAGAAATCTCGTGATTCCTCAGCGCCAAGTGCTACCTCATAAGCTTCTTTTACTTGAATTCCTTGGGTGTTGATTTGGTCAAACTGCCCCATAAATGAGGCTTTGTTCATCACAGGATAATCTTGTAAGGTGGTGTTATGCAGCGACTTTGCCTGATAAAACGGGGAGCGATGCAATACCTTTTGAAACTTGCGCCAACGTTTTTGCTGAAGCTTCAGAAGCGATGCTCTTGATTTGGCTTTATGCAGCTGAAGTATCAGCCAGTATATAACAATTTGCAGTTTAAAGAACATCCATATCTAGTTTAGTTTGCACCAAAGGATCTGTGGTTTCGGCACAATGGGTAGGTACAATGCAAGCCTCGGGATGGGCTTGGTGGTAACGATGGATTTTGTGCAAGGAGGCTTTAAAATCGCTCCAGGAATGAAAGAATAGCTTTACAATTGGATTGGGTAAGACCATTTCTTCATAAGATTTTTTGAGCCAACAAGCATCTGCAATCAGAAAATAAGGGCGTTTTGGGGTTTCTAGCAAAACTCCTATTTGCCCTGCAGCGTGCCCTGGCAAGGGTACCAAATACAATGAGCCATCCTCAAACAAATCGTACATCTCGCCTAAAATAGGATGAATAACTTTCGAACAGATTTCATCTATCAACGTAGTTCTTTCGGCCAAATCATCAGGTAATAACTCTTTCAATACCCCTTTGCTAAAAGCAAACATAGAGGAGAGGCTCAAGGTATAATCCAACGCCTTACGAGATGCATAAAATTGTGCATTGGGGAAATCTCGCAAGCCACCCACATGATCGGAGTGAAAGTGGGTAATGATGATATGGCGAATGTCTAGGTGTGAAATACCTTGGGCGGCAAGTTGAGCTTTTACCGTATTGTGTTCCTCAATAGTTGTTTTAACCAATTGAGCATATATTTTACTGGGATAAGATGAGGTAGCCTCATAAAATCTGGGTGTATAACCAGTATCGTACAAAATCCAACCTTTTTCAGGGTGTTCTATCAGTCCCCAAAGCGCGTGAAATTTGATTTTTTGCTTGCGCCCTCCCTGAATGGCCTCGCTTTCTTTGGCCAAACAATGTCCTGCATAGTTTAAATATAGTTTTACTTGCTTCATAGGTTCATAGTATTGTTTTGATACCAGGCTACAAATTCTCGAATGGCTTCGTCGGTACTTACTTTTGGGGCATAGCCCAATAGCCTTTTTGCTTTAGAAATATCCAACGTAAACGATTTGGCCAAAGTGCCTACGCCATATTTAGTTAGTGTAGGTTCTTGCCCATTGGTCAATTTTGCTTTCCACTCCATCAATTGTGCTATGTTAGATACCAGTGAATAAGGAATCTTTTTAGCAGGCAGTTCTTTGTCCATCAGTTCCAATACCAAACGGATTTTTTTCCACAAATATACTGGTTTGCCATTGGTTATATTGTACACCTGATTCAAGCCTGGGTCATCTACTTGCAAGCTCAATACGATGGCTTCAGCCACATTTGCTACTGAGGTAAGGTCTACCAGGTTTTGACCATTACCAATAATCTTGAGCCTGCCAGCATCATAAGCCCTTAGTACACGTGGCATAATGACAGTATCACCCCTGCCAATAAGTGCTCTTGGGCGTAAGATTACATACGGAAGACTTGATTGTTCTAATGCGATTTCTGCCAATCGTTTAGTAGTAGCATAAGCATTGACAAATTTGGTGGGTAAAGCATCGGCTTCGCTTACATTGAGGCGGTGGTGCCCATTGTAATAAATGCTAGGGGTAGAAATATAGACAAAGCGTTGAATAGTGTTTTGTTGGGCAGCTTTGATAAGGTTGTCTTGTACATGCACGTTGGCGGCTTCAAATGCAGAATAATTGCCCCAGGGAGCCGATAAAGCCGCGGCATGAATAATATAATCTACCTGATTGACCAGTTTTTGTGCAAATGCTTCATTGGTGAGGTCTCCCAATTGATAATTGACCTTTGGGTGATCTACTGTGTGGGTAGGCTTGAGGATTCTCCCTGTAGCGATAATGGTGCTAACTTCAGGCATTTCGATGAGTGCTTCCAGTGTACGAAAGCCCAGGAAACCAGTGGCACCAGTAAGTAATATTTTCATAAAGTGGTATCTGTCAGTTTTTTGCAATATGCCCTGCACAAAAGCTGTAAATATAAGTTTCGTCGGTTTGGGTAAGCGTTTCTTCCAAAGCTTGGTTTCGTTGAATTGCCGGAAATTGTTTTTCTGGATTCCTTTTTACTAAATAATGTCGTTCACAAAACCGCGCTTGTGGGGCGGCAGCCTGAATAATCTTTTGCCAAGTGGCCTGATATACATCCAAAGGAGCATAAGAGGCAAAGTCGGAAAGCGAAAATGCCGTAATTGGTTGTGATGCCGTATCCAGATAGCTTGATAAGGTGTTAGTGATAACTTCTATGTTTTCAAGCTTATTTTGAATCAAGGTATAATTTTCGGGACGGAGATGGTGAGGCAAAGCACAATTAGGTTGATAACCTCCCTGAAAAATCAGTTGGGCATAATGGTTGGTTTTCAGGTCAAAATTCATCGCCATATGGTCGAGACGTTGTTTCATATATGCATATACATCAAATGTTTTCGGGATTAGCTTTGCGCCTGGTTCGCGTACGATGTGTTTCCACAAAAATTGATTAGAGATTAATTTTAAATATCCTCGCCAAAGCCAATTGTCCCATTTTTTTGTCCAAATATCTTTTTGAGCTTCTAGAGAAGGCGCATTGATCAATTGCTGAAGTGTTTTTTTGCGAGGTTTGGCCATTTTTAGCATTCCTCTAAGGAGCCGTTCCCAGGTTCCACAATAAAGAATTCCCCCAGAAATCAACCGGGGATGACCATTCCAAAAATCCTGTGCTTTGGGAGGTAGGGAAGTCTGGAGTTTTTGGTAAGTCACAAGCCTGCTATTGGAGGGGTATAAGCCAATAAATTCTGCAAATGCCTGATAATCTAAATGGCGATAAGCCGCTATTTTGAGTGCTAACAGGTGATTTTGTGAAGGGTTAAAATCTATGCTTATGATTTTTTGAGGAGCATCTACCAATAAATCGAGTGGACGCGCACCACTCCCTGTAATGCATAATACTACGTCTTGAGGAGTTAATTGTAAAGCTTTTCTCTCCGATTCGCTGTCTTCGTTGCTGGCTGAGTAATTGATTTTTGTGAAAAACTTGTTGGGCATTTTTAGAGTCAATATAAAGTTTGATTCAAGCGAATATCTAACAATTCTGGCAAAATATTCATATAAAACAGCTCAAAACCTCTAATAATCATAAAGTTAGACACTAAGGCAATCATCTAACTTTAACAACTGCTTAAGGGCAATTTAATCTACAAAATATCCAACCTAAAGAAAATATATTTAAATTCAGCGCCTGAATCGAATTTAAATTATACCCTATGAAGTGGATTTACACATTACTAATTACAGCTTTATTATTTGCTTGCGATTCTCCCACACAAACAGGTGAAAGAGCAGCACAAAATGACGACAAAATTCCCGAAAATAGCCAAAACAATCCTGACCTGGCGCGTTGGCAAGCCCAAGCCAAAAATGTAACCATTATGCGTGACGACTACGGAGTGGCTCACGTATACGGAAAAACCGATGCAGATGCAGTATTTGGTTTATTATATGCCCAATGCGAAGATGATTTCAATCGGGTAGAGCGAAACTATGTATGGGCTATAGGTAGACTAGCCGAAGTAGAAGGAGAGGAGGCGCTATACAGTGACGTGCGAGCTCGTTTGTTTATGACCATTGATGAAGCTAAGGCTCATTACGAAAAAAGCCCCGAATGGCTTAAGAAACTTTGCAATGCTTTTGCCGATGGTATTAACTATTATTTGCATACCCACCCCGAAGTAAAGCCCAAGCTTTTGACCAAGTTTGAACCTTGGATGCCAATGTATTTTAGTGAAGGCTCTATTGGAGGAGACATTGAGCGGGTGTCGATTGCCAAAATCAAGGCTTTTTATGGAGGAGAAACTACTGGTGCGTTGAGTGAGCAATTTCAATCGCCTAAATATGAGATAGAAAAGGATATGTTAGCCGAACCCAAAGGTTCTAACGGGTTTGCCATCTCAGGTAAATTGACCGAATCAGGGAGTGCTATGTTGTTGATCAATCCTCATACTTCGTTTTATTTTCGTGGAGAATACCACTGTGTGAGCGAAGAAGGACTGAATGCTTATGGGGCCATTACCTGGGGGCAATTCTTTATTTATCAAGGGTTTAACGAAAAAACAGGCTGGATGCATACCTCTACTTACTCTGATGTAATTGATCAGTTTGTAGAAAAAGTATCTCCTGCCAAAGAAAAAGAAGGACAATATGTGTATAAGTACGGGGACGAAGAACGTGAGGTAAAACAATACAAAGTGAAATTGAAATACAAAGAAGGTAGCGAGACGAAAGAAAAGGAGTTTACCTTGTACCGTACCCATCACGGCCCCATCACCCAAAAAATAGGAAAAGACTGGATAGCGACTGCTATGATGTGGGAACCCGTAAGAGCACTGGAACAATCCTATACCAGAACCAAGAAAAGTGGGCATAAAGAGTTTCGCGAAATGATGAACATTCGTACCAACTCTTCTAACAATACAGTATATGCCGATGCAGGTGGAAATATTGCGTACTATCACGGAAACTTTATTCCTAAGCGTGACTTGGCTTTTGACTATACCAAACCAGTAGATGGTAGCAACCCCAAAACCGATTGGCAAGGGCTTCACAGTGTAGATGAATGCATTACCTTATTGAACCCAGCCACTGGTTGGTTGCAAAATTGTAATTCTACTCCCTTTACTGCAGCGGCCGAAAATAGTCCCAAAAAGGCTGATTACCCTCGTTATATGTCTCGCATTTCTGAGAATTTTAGAGGAATTCACGCCCAGCAATTGCTAAAAGGAGTAAAAGAAAAAAGTTTAACCTTGGACAAGCTCATTACCCTGGCTTATGACCCTCGTTTGCCTGCCTTTGAGCAACTGATTCCTGCTTTGGTAAAAGCTTTTGAAGCTTCGGGAAATAGTGACGAAGAAGCCAAAAAAGCCATTGATGCATTGAAGCAATGGGATTATAAAGTTTCTAAAGAATCGGTAGCCATGACTTTGGCCCATTTTTATGGGATGAGTTGTTTACGCAACGCCAATGCAAAAGGTGCTGGTCGTTTTGCCCGCTTGAACTATCACAGCAAGGATGCTGGCAGCGCTGAATTGGTAGGGCTTTTTACCCAGGCGATCAAAGAAATTAAAGAAAACTATGGCAAATGGGATACACCTTGGGGCGAAGTTAATCGTTTTCAGCGTTTAGATGGTTCTATCAAAGGCAATTTTGACGATAGCAAGCCTAGTCTGGCAGTAGGGATGGCTTCAGGACGTTGGGGAGCTTTAGCGGCTTATGGAGCACGTCGTTATGAGACAAAAAAACTGTATGGTTATCGCGGCAACAGCTTTGTAGCTGTAGTAGAATTTGGCAAGAAACTAAAAGCCAAGACTTCTCTGGCAGGTGGCCAAAGTGGTGATCCAAAATCTCCCCACTTTTTTGACCAGGCCAAGCCTTATATTAATGCTCAATTCAAAGAGGTAGCCTACTACCGCGAAGATGTAGAAAAACGAGCAAAGGAGACTTATAAACCAGGAGAACGGGGGAAGAAGTAAAGCCTGAATTGTAATTGTATAAATGAACCAAAGCCTGATATTAACATCAGGCTTTTTTTTATGCGATGAGTTCTAACCCAAAAAGGGATCTCCATTTCGAATGCTACCACCTTTTACTTGCTGAATTTGTTGTTTGGTCAGGGCGATTTCTTTGAAACTAGCTTTGCCCAATTTCTTATTTTGTCTTTTGCTGTTGGTTTTCATAATACTTGATTTAACAATTAAAAAATAATTTGGAGACAAGTTAAATACTACCTGATGGGCGATAAAAAAACAAGGCCCTACAAAGACCCTACAATCATATACAAGCACTCTACTTTGTGTTTTGTGAAGATAGATTGTTACGAAATTCAGAAGCGATATTTGTCACTCTCTTTTCCTTTGTTTTAGGGCTAAAAATATTTAGCTTACATACACAATCAACCCTTAATTCCCTCTTTTATGGATTCTTCTAAAGCACCAATCTCCAAAGAAAAACTTGCCAAAGCCATTCAGTCTCTTAAGGGCTTACAACAAGAGCTGGGAAGTACAAATCGTGCTGCCTGCGATAAATTACAGGAACCAATTGATGAGCTTACTGATGTAGAAGCCAACTTTCCACTTTCAGGCGATGTGACCCAAGACATTTTGCCGTATTGGCAATGGTTTCCAAACAATATGAAAGCCCCTCAGTTTGGTTGGATCAATGTAGCCGAGCATGGCGAGTCAAAAGCTCAGCAAGAATGGTTGCAATCGCTTACCGATGTAGTGCAGATTTTGGCAGATCGTCTTGACCCTGCTACTCTCAATGCTACCGAGCAAAGACTTTTGAAACGATTGAATAGTATTTCTGAGAAATAAAGCATGAATGGTTGAGGGAGGTTTTAGAGGTTTTTGGAAAGAAAAATACGTATTTCAGCGTAACACTCATTACAGCTAAAAAAAGCCCCATGATCTCCTCCTTCTATTTTTTTAAGTGAGTTGATAACACCTACTACATCAGCTCTGGGATGAATAAGTCCTGAACCTTCGGTAAAGTCACCATTGGGGTTATTGGCAGCGGCGGGTTCCTTGGTGTAGCTTGGATCGGCCGTGCCATGAATACTGTATAAGAGGGGTTCGCCCGCATCTACCCAGTTGGCCCTAAATAATCCTCCCGCAATGTTTATGACTCCTTTCACGGTCTCGCTGGCTCCAGCATTTCCACTGGTTCCGATAAAACCTACCGAAGCAATATAGCTTTGAATCGTGGGCGAAGCAGTAGCAAGGTTTGCCTGGTCAAAATAAGCATAATGCAAGGCTGTAACTGCACCAGCCGAAAATCCTCCTATAAATATATTTTGGGTGTCGATGTTGTATTGGGTGTCTTTGGTAAAAAAACGCACCGCAGCCCGCATATCGTGCACTGCATCTACTACTGCTTTTTGTAAACTGGCATTGTCGCCTGCAAGCAAGCGATAACTCATAGTAGCAGCTACATATCCTGATTGAGCCAGGGATGTAGCCAAACTATCAAAATCTTCCTTAGAGCCTTCGGCAAAACCTCCACCATGGGCCAAAATAACCAATGGGCGATTCATGACCTGATCATTTGCAGGTTCAAAAATATTCATTTTTAGCGCGATTTTAGTTCCTGCCTGATTGGTACTTTCTCCATAGGCTACATCTCGGGTAGCCTTTACCTCGGCAAATACCAAGTCTTGGTAACGGGTGCCATTGGGAGTAATAGGATTGACTAGTTCCGATACATCCTTTATCTCATTATCGGGCGCTACCTCATCTTCTTTACCTTGGCTACAGGCCGAAATAATAAATGCAATAGCTAAGACAAAGAGTAGGTTTGTCAAGTAATTGCTTTTGAAATGCTCAAACATAATGTTAAGATTTAGGGGTTAATATTGTTCGATAAGTGTGAATGAGGCCTTCTGGGGCGGGTTATAAGAAAGCTTCGTTTAGAGTGAGGACAGGTAAAAAGCCAGAAACCCTTAAAGAATGTGAAAATTTAACCCTTGCAGTAGTTTTACTCGTATATAGAGCATGGGATTGAAAATTTTATTATCTTCAATCTTTTATAAAAACAATGTACAACCATTTAACATCAAACTAATTAAAATGGAAGAATCAAACTATCAGGACGGTGCTTACATTCCTTTTGTAGGCGAAGAACCTCTTGAAGCAAGAAGATCATTTATCGAGAAAACGTACACCTTTCTAGCCATTGAAGTACTCGTGTTTATTCTGGTAACCGCAGTTTTTATCAGAATTGAGCCGCTTGTACAGCTAACCTTGACTTTGTTTGGTGGCTGGTGGGTTTTACTTTTCCTTATGGGATATATGGCAGTGCTTAACTTTGCCGAAAACTGGGCCATGAGTACAACCTCCAAGCCTAGCCAATATGCCGCAATGGGCTTATATATAATAGCTGAAGCATTTTTCTTTACGCCTTTGCTCTTCATAGCCAAGGAATATGCAGGGGTTTCGGTGATTAACCAGGCAGCAATGGTAACTGTTGCTATGTTCTTGGGAATCACGGCTATAGCCTTTACCTCTAAAAGAGATTATTCACATTTGAGAAACTACCTAATGTTGGGTGGTTCAGTAGCCTTAGGGTTAATCTTTGCCGGGGTATTATTCGGTTTCTCCTTAGGTATTTGGTTTGCCTTTGGCATGGTTGCTTTAGCTTCTGTGGCCATTTTGTACCAAACTTCTAATATTTTGCATAAATACCATACTGGACAGCACGTAGCGGCTTCTTTGGGCTTATTTGGCTCAGTAATGCTACTATTCTGGTATGTACTTAACATTTTTATGTCTGGAGACTAAACGTCATTTGACGTTATAAATATTTACAGGGTATGGGCTTTTCTATTTGTCCATACCCTTTTTTTATTCGAAAAATCAAAACTTTAAACTTAGAGTAGGTGCTATATAAAAAGTGTTTTCAGAAGCACCTGAAGCCTTTAAAAACCTACCTGGAATAAAATAAGAACTTCTCATATCAAAAGTGATATTTCGGTGTAAGGCATAACGCACTTGTATCCCTATGACATCTCCCACGTGTTTTTCAACACTACCATTAGCAGGACGAACTAAAAAACGAGGCGGTGCATAAACCCCGTCTGCTGTTTGGGTACGATAAAACAATGCATAGTCTACCAATACCACAAGACCTTTGAGAGGGGTAACTGTTACGTTGGGATGAAAACTTGTGATGTTGGCAGGAGTATTAACTGCTGCCAAGCTGTAAATAGCTGGATTGACAAACATGGGATTAAAGGTTTGAACTTTGTTATCTCCAGGGCTTTGATCTCCACTAGACCAGTCCAGCTTGATTCCTAAGGTTGGCTTCCATCCACTTTTTGCCAATAAAAACTTCCAGTCAGCTTCCAGGTTAAAAGCGGCAATAGTTGCTTGATTGAGTGTGCCAAATTGGTAAATAAGCTCACTGTTATAACTGAATCGCCCCAATTTACCATAAGACCTTATGCCTAAAGAATGCCTCAACTCTTCACCTGCTATATCATTAAACTGAGCCAGCTTTGATTTAAACCCAAAGTAATATATGTCTAAACTTTGAGCACCTGAAGGTAGTGGGCGCTGCCAATAGGCCCCCCATAAGGTAGGATTGTTGGCTTGATTATCAAAAATATTGGAGGTGTTGTCAAAAGCATAAAAGTTAATGTTGATTTCCTTTCCATACATTACCTGAACAAAGGCATTGCCTCTTTTTAAGATGAACCGAGCCATGTCAAAAGACCTTCTCAAGTTAGGACCTTCTCGTATGCCAATCAGTCGCGAGGCCCCATAGCCAATTTCTTGTCGGCCTACTCGTAAAGAAGCCGATGTTTGCTTTTTATTGATGATTTTCCATTCAAGGAAAGCCTGGTGCAAATCAATTTCATCAGATTCAAGCAGTTGATTCCCATTACTAACATACCCATGATAAGCTTCTCCAAAAAGCCGTACTTTAGAACCTACCTGTAGCGATGCGTGCAAACTAAGGCGTTGTGAATAAAAAGTTTCATCCTCGGTAGTGTAGCTTTTATTGGTAAAATGTTCCAGGCGTGCTCGATATTCGCCACCTAAAGTCAAATGAATATTTTTACGAATTGATATCCATTTGAGGGGTTCTAAAAATATTGAGTGAGCATTGTTAAGAGAATCTTTGTTTTGAAGAAAAGCATACGATTCTTCGGCTCTAAGGGCAGCAATTGGGGGAGGGCTGTTTTTTTGTGCTACCAGTAAAAAATACTGACTATTGAATAGCAATCCCCCAATCAGGTATACGACAATTTTCAGGAATCTAGCCATTGGATGGATTGCCTCGGAAGTGTGCAAAGAAACTTAGGATGATCGCACTGGCCGAAACCAAGGTCATAACGGTTCCTGGCATAAAATTGACATAACCGCCTAAATCCATAAATAGAAAATATCCTACATCCGCAAGGCCTCCAGTAATTGCCGCCAGAAATATTGCATTTTTATTACCCTTCCACACAAAGAAGGCACAAATAAAAGTGGTAAGGCCAATCCAAAGCAAATTAAAGCCATGCTGCCCAATAATGGCCCCAGAGGCTTTCGGGTAATTGGCTTTCAGGGTTTCTACTGGCATTTTATCCGCAATACCAGCCACCGCTGCAGTAATGTCACCATTTAAGATAAATTGGGTGGTCATTACTCCAGCAAGAGTATGGACTAAGCCCCATACAATCCATAGTACAGCGGCTATTTTAAATAGTATAGAATATTTCATTGGTGTTGTATTAATTATTGTTTAGAAATGCTTGAAATTGATCCAGAGCCACAGAAAACTTGGCTTTATATGCGGGTTCGATAATTTTTCCCTCCGCAAAAGAGTGTCGAAAAGAAGGCAAGTGATAGTCGGCTATGATATTTGCACCAAAGAATGGAAACAACTTTTTGGATACTTGCAATACATTACTCATTGTGCGTTTACTTGGGCTAGTAGACAGGAGTAACATAGGCTTGTCCATCCATATTTTGGGAGAACCCATTCTGGATAACCAATCCCAAAGATTTTTGAAAGCTGTTGTATGCAGTCCGTTGTATTCAGCCAATGAGATAATGATGCCCTCACAAAGTTTAATTTGCTGAGAAAATGCCTTGGCGTTCTGAGGAATTCCTTCTTGTTTTTCCAAGGCGACCGAGTAGAGGGGGAGTGCATAATCGTTTAGGTCAACTATATTTAGCTCAACCCCAGTCAATTCATTTGCTGCGTAAATCGCAAACTGTTTATTAATAGAGGCGTGGCTATTACTTGCACCAAATACCAAAATGTTTTTGTTCACTTTTGAGACGTGTTTGATTAACCTCTACAAAAATGTGTGGTGCAAAACAGAATAGCATTAATGTATCTTAAGAAACACTTGTAAGGGGCAATTTCTCGCAAATCGCTCTTAGGACTTTTTTTTGAGCCAGGCGTTTTTAGTCGCACTTAGCGACTCAGGCGTAATGCCAAGGTAGGAAGCAATCATTCGTTGAGGAACCCTTTGGAGAATATCGGGATAGGTTTTGGCGAAATGTTCGTAGCGCTCAATGGCCACATTGCTCATCAGCATGATGATTCTTTGCTGGAGTACTGCCAAACGTTTGACCAACTTGGATACGTGCTTTTCTTCTCTTTCCAAATCTTTAGGCAAAGCCACTACTGTAGAATCTTCCAAAGCATCAATAATTAAGGTTGTGGGAACACTGGCAGCTTGATTATCGGCGATGGTCCAGCCTTCGGGCGCAAACATAAAAATGTGCTCTTTTCCTTTTTCATCAACAACATAGCTACGCAATAAGCCAGACTTTACTACATACACTTTGCTGTTAAATTCCCCTTTTCGTTGTAAAACTTCGCCTTTCTTGACAGTAATAACTTTCATAAAACTTGTGGTGAGTATAGTACTTGTTAAAGAAATGAAGATACTGAGAAGCAACTACAAACCAAAAAAAGCATCCCAAGAGAGATGCTTTTTTGAAATTCCTCTTTAGTGAGAAATCCATTCATATATACTTATTTTTTTGAGGCTTTATTAAGCTCTTGCCTTCAAAACCTTGTTGTCTACCATTACCTGAAAGGCCTCCTCCATGGTTTGTTGCATGGGTATAAAGTCAATCCCTAATTCTTTCTTAATTTTGCTATTATCAGCTTTCCAGGCAACATTTACATTGTTGCGGATAAACTTACGCGTGAAAAGTTTGTTGGTCATAGGGCCTACAATCATGAGCAACCATTTGGGCAATGCTTTTTTAGGCAGGGGGAATTGTTTGCCGTATTTGGATAGTAAAACCTCTCCCAACTCTACAAAATCGGTGTTATGAGCAGCCGTAATATAGCGCCCCTTTGCTTCTGGGGTAAAACCTGCTTTGTAATGTGCTTCAGCTACATCGCGTACATCTACCAGACCCAAACCTATTTTAGGGGCACCCATTTTCATGGTGCCATCACCCAATTGCTGTAATATATTAAAGCTTTCTGAGGTAACTGCCCTTGGGTTGAGTGGAGGGCCCATTACTAAACTTGGGTTAATGGTTACCAAATCCCAACGAGATTGTTTTTGGGCAATTTCCCAGGCCTTTTTCTCGGCCAAAGTCTTAGAGTAAGAATAAGGTTGATAATCTAGTGAAGCAGTAGTGTTCCAAATATCCTCGGTTAAAGTACCATTGGGAGCATTTTGACAATCAATAGCATCGGTATAAATAGCAGCACAACTACTGGTAACTACTACACGCTTTACACTGGCTGTTTGGTTGGCGCTTTCCAGCACATTGGCAGTTCCTTGTTCGGCAGGCTCTATCAATTCTTTTTGAGGGTTTTTTACATCAGTGGTAAAAGGAGACGCAGTATGAAATACCAACTCACAGCCTTGCATGGCCTCAGTATAAGCCCCTTCAGTTAATAAATCAGCTTTGAAATATTTGATAGCTCCCTTAGATTGAGCCGCCAAAGCATTTAAGTGAGCCAGCTTTTGCTCATTGTTGGGGTTTCTCACTGCTGCATGAACAGTAATGCCTTCTTCCAGTAATTTTTTTACCAACCAACCAGCTACATATCCAGTAGCACCAGTTACCAATACAGGTTTAGTTTTGTCTATTGTTGTCATATCTTCCGAGTGTTTTACATTGTTGATGATACAAATGTCGGAATGAAAAGATGGGCTTGTATACACAAATTCCTGAAAGAAGAACACAAATTAGGGATTGTGTTTTTTTGCGCTTAAATAGGGTGTTTTAATGCTATATGCATCTTGAAATTGAAGTAATCAAATATTGATCAAATGAAATTTACTAAATACCTACTATTGTTCCTCTTTCTATTGCAGGTAAGTACCAAGGTACAAGCACAGACAGGTACAGAATGGGTAACCAATGAGAAAAAATCAGGTTTATTTTTATTGACTGGTTTTCATACCCATGATCATCAGTTTTTTGAGTTGGGTATTGCCAAACGAAAACACAAATTGGAAACTCGCCATGGACAACCGTTGGTTACTATAAAAGAAATTACCAGCGAACTTAGGTTGAATCAAATAGAGCAAGAAGCTATATTGGGGTTAAGGTTGGGGCTTTGGAGAGCAGTTGCATTAGGAATAGCAGGAGGAGTAAACCTTGTGAGTTATACTAATTTTAAGGAGGTAACCGCTGTTTTTAGACCAGCCATTGGTTTAGATGTACTTCCTTTCAGAATTTCATATGGCTATAATTTCAAATTTATTAACCGAGATTTTCAAGGCATTAATGATTATAACTTTAGCATAAAATACCTGTTTAAGTTATCCAAGCATTAACCCTACCTGAAAAATAAAAAACTAAACAGGAGCAACAAAAGATCACCACTGAGTCGTGAAATTTTGCAAGTTAAAATTGATGTCGATGGCCCCTGTTAGTTTTATACTTTGATTATTTAGTATTGATTTTTATAATCTTGCCAACGCCATGGAATATCGGTAAGGACTTGTAACCGCTCTGTTACTTCTTGCCCTTTTTCTTTGGCGTTTTTTTTCATGAGGTTCATATAATTATTAATTCCTGCCTTCAAAGTAGCTTGAACACTAAGGGTTGAAGTGAACAGAAAAATTTCCAGAGGTTTGTTTTGAACGGGGTTCTTTTTGACCTCAAGATACAAATGCGTGAATGCGGCTTTCCCTCCACGATATTGGTGATGGATTTTGCCTGCCAGTAGCCATTGTTTGACCTCATCAAAATAATAATGATAGCGATGCTTGCGATTTTTTTGAAAGGTAATGGTCTTTTCTTTCAAATTGATAATCAACATCTCTTGATTAAGTAACATTTTTCGGAGCCTATTAAAAATGTATAGGGTAACCGCCAGCAGCAACAGAATACTTACGATGTACTTAGGCTTACCTTCTTGGATAGCCATTATTGAGATCATTCCAACAAAAAACAAACTGAGCAGTAACATTGGGAAAATGCTGGCAGCATACAACCAACGACGTTTATAAACTTTGCGGATAGTTACAGTTTGAGCATCATTGCTAATTTTTAAATCAGGTGAGTGCACAAAGTTTTTTGTGTACTCGGATAGGTTCATCATGGTAGTTTTTGTTTCTTTCACAAGAAAAATTGTTTTAAGCGTTTATCAGGCTTTTATGATTATTTAAAATGTAATCCGTTTTCTCCAAATAATTTTTCAAAATAAGAAAGATCTTTCAATATGGTTCGGTAAACCCAGCGATAATATTGCGTAGTTTTATATTGCATATGTGCGAGTGCTTCTTTGCGCCCAATCACCTTAGCCAATGTATGAAACTCTAAATAACATACGCCCAGATGCAAAAAGGTGCCTTGTTCAGAACCTGCCCCTTCGGGTAGTTTTACAGGCAATTTAGTGTATTTAGCGGCCAAAGCCTTAGTAACCTTTATAAACCCAGGGTGATTGGTGAGGGTGTACCAATGCATTTGTTCGTGCAAAAAGGTGCTCAAAAGCTTGGTATCAGTATCAAGTTTGGTGTTCAAGGTCAATACTGGGTGGCTATGAGAGATAGTTCCTTTTTGAATTTTCACTTTTTTGGTAAAAGCAAATGGCTCCAGGTTATATTTCTCCCATAAGGCCTTCAATCTTTTTTGAATAACGAGTTCTTCGGGTAATTTGGCCTGGGTAGTCACCACAAAGGGTACATCCACTGATGGTTTCACTACAGTTTCTATCAGGTTTTCATCACTTAGGGCAAGCTTTATAGCCGCAGGAGGCAATCCTTCTTTGATCATCAATCCTGTGATTTTATTTTTTTGCATACTCAGTTTACAATAAGCTGGGCCTGAGCGAAATCCTACAGTGAAAAATAAAGAATCTTGCACTTTTTTGAGGGCTTTAATTTTCAAGGGTACTGGAATTAAATCAGGTAAGAGCATTAAGCCTTCTTTCTTGGCGAAATAAAACTGCGCCTTTAATTTTTGAGTGCCTCTTTTGCCTAAATCTAAACTACCTTGCCAGGTAGAATGCCCTTGTTGGAAGCTTTGGGTTTGACAGCCCAACAATAAGCCAATCAAAAAAAAGAATGTCACTAGCTTTCTAAAATACATCATTTGATTATATGATAAGGTTTGCGTTGAATTATCTGTTACAAACTTACCACGCTTGCTAGCTTCATCATAAAAAAGGTGTTTTCCAGAGGTTCGTATTTTAAAAAAGCGAACCAAAACAAGCTAAGAATTGAGTTTTAAGTACTCAGAAGGACTGCAGCCTTTGATTTTTTTAAAGGCTTCATAAAAAGAAGATTTGCTTTTGAAACCCACCTCCTGAGCTTTCCCAAATATGGATAAATGATCATAGGCCGTATCTTGAGTAAGGCGAATAAATTCTTCTATACGATAAGCATTAATCAATTGAGAATAACTGCTCCCCATTTCCTGATTCAAAAGAGCCGTTAATTGATGAGGAGGAAGTTTGAGTGCATTGGCTAAATCAGCTTGTTTGAACGCAGGATCTTTATAAGGCTTTTCCTGGGTAAGATAACGCGTGATTTCTGCTTGAATATCCTTGCTTTGATTCAGTGTTTTGGCTGCTGGTTGATATTTGGTTTTAAAATCTGGGTTGATTTCCTGATTGATTTTAATGGACTGAAACGAGATCGTATAAACCAATACTGAATACACCAAACACAAGACATAGTTAGTCTTTACACTGTAGTAGCCAGTGATCATTGATTGAATAATGGCATAAATGATAACAACCAGAATTACTGCCATAAAATAGTTGATTTTTTTGAGCCATTTAACCCTACTTGCACTGCTTACCAGGTATTTTTGATGCATTGTTTGGGGGGCCTTCCTTAAAACCTGGGTAGATAATATAAGATAGGCGAGCAAGTGTAATGCATAAAACCCAAAACGAGTTAATACCAAGGGAGTAGCGGGTAATCCATCCATCAAAAAAGTATCAACTAACTGAGTAGCTGCTTCAATTGACTTTTTCCTCGGTTGAGCGACCATCATAAGCATAGCCACACCATATCCTAAAAGGTGCAAGAAATCCCGAAGTTTTAAACGAAAAGTAGGTTGTATGATAGATCGTGTGTATAGAAATACCACAGGCCCAATCAACAAAGTAAATCCTCGGGTAAAACCTGCCAAATAAAAATACTTAAGATATAGCTTGGCTGCATACCAGAAGTTACCAATATTGATCAGTAGTATAATGCTAAGTAAAGTAATCAATAACTTGGTGGCAGTGGCATTTTGGCTGGCTTTGCTTAAGAAGTAAATGATTAGAAAAATACACTGTGAAGCAGAAGCAATGAGTAATATAGACCAGAAATTAAGCGTCATTCGGTATTTAGTGGTTATTGCAAAGCGAATGTAATATATATTATGCGTACGCTCAATACGATCAGTAAAGTTACTTAAAATCTAATTGCCTAATACACTGTAAACTAATGTTTTCAAAAGAACACTCAAGTCTTTGGTCTTAGTGCAGCGAGACCAAAGAACCGACAACATTCGGGGAATGTTGGGCGAGCTTGTGGGATGCCAGTCTCCCTTTGGTAAGACCAAGCAAAGTGGGTATTTGAAAAATTTTGGGGTAGTCATAGAAACGTAAAAAACTTAGTTTAAAAAGTAATAATGAGGGGATTTGATAACGTTGGAAGGGCTTATGTAAACAGAATCAACGGAACGAATTTGGCCATAGAAAAGCACATCATTTACAGTTGATGCGCTTTTCTGAACATTCTCAAGTCAATGTTTGGAAATTATTTTGCTATATAACCATCACATTTGCAATAACCAGTAGTTGATTTGTCAGACCAGTAAACAAATGAACAGTTATCCCAAGAGTTGCACATGGATGGGTCAACCGCCCCTCCCTTAATCATCATTTGTGCTTTTGGGTTTAAAGCAAATTTTTTCCAGTTGTTTTTAATTTTTGCGGTGTTTTTCATAAAGGTTAAATGTTAAGTGATTTGTGTAATGTAATTGTAAAGTAATCCATTTCATTGACTGAAAATATGATTACTTGGCTGGGAGCAATTATGGGGTAAAAAGTGGTACTGGAGACCAATCCGATAATATTTTACCTTTTTTTAATGATTTATGAGTGACTATAAAAAAACGATGAGGCATAAAAAAATAGTGATGATTTCTCACCACTATCAAAATGCTCAAAGTCGAGGGCAAATTCTTAACTCTTTTTCTTGATTGGAATCCAAAATTCCTCTTCTGAATCAGGGTGCTCTCCTTTGTATTTTTCACCCATCAAGGCAAAATGTGGCCGATTATCCATCATATATTCAGAATTAGGAAGCCAGTTTTTATAAATATACTGATAGGTACCAAATGCTTCACTCGCTTTGCCTTTGTATGGAAACACCGCATATTGCCCTGTTGGCAAAGTGTGCGTATCCATACCTTCAGGGATTGATTCAAAACTGTTTACTGCAACTGCAGCCCACTTTTCAAATGTTGTTGTAGGATTGAAGCTCTCAAAACTAGTGTCATCGTTATATACCTCTACTGAATACAACTCACTATTGATTACATTTTCAATCTTGGTTTTTTGGGGCATAAAGCTTTGCCATAGCTGCATTGTTTTATTATCAGCTAGAGACATGATCGTCTTTTTACCTATTAGTTTGGTCTCCTCAAGGAATTCAATTCTTGGCTCCATATCAAATGCTTTTTTTTACCTGAACTCATCTCGCCTTTTAATAATGCATTACAAATCACTCATTTTACCCATTGATTTCGAGATTTTTTATCACCGTAGCGCTGCTATGTCTCAAAAAAATCTCTTTATCACTGAGCAAAAGCAGTAATTTTCATCTACATTCAAAAAGACGAGACGAGTTCTTTGCTTAAAACGCAGCGTTAATAACATCAACGCTTGTGCAAAGCTATGGGGTAAGTACCTGAATTCCTTTGACCTAGGTCAAATAATCACCTTTTGGCCCGCAAACGACTCAAGGTTTCCTGGGCTATGCCCAAATAAGAGGCTACCATACCTAGCGGTATACGATGGTAAACCTTAGCATAGGACTCTTTAAAATGGTCATATTTTTCTTGAGCATTGGTAAAACGAAAAGAAGTAATGCGTTCGATGAGGTGGTCTAACAAGGTAGCCATCGACAACCTCCCGTACCTGTCAAGTTCAGGAAAGTTATCAAACAAAAAAGCCATATCCTGCGCCTGAATGCATAAAGCACTGGTATCTTCTATGGCAGACACATAATAAATATCAAGTTTGCCCGTCCGCCAACTTCGGGGAGAGTTTGCCCATTCGTTTTCAGAAGAAAAGTATTCGTTGATCTCTTTCCCATCTTTCATAAAGTAAGTCCTTGTTAAACCATTGAGGATATAATAACTCTTGGTGGACACTTTGCTGGCATCTATGATAAGCTCTCCTTTTGCAAAATGAACAAGAGAAACCTTATTTAACAGTTCGGCTTCAAGGCGATTACTTACCGTGATAAATTGGGCAAAATGCCCAATGATTCTTTTTTTTACTTCAGTATTTGTATCCATAAAAACAACAGTGACTCTTGTTTTGCATAGCTAATATAAAGAAGTCGTCTCGACTTTTAATAATGAATCATAACTCAATTCACCTTTAAAGGACGAGACGATTTTAAAGAGCCTTTGAATGTTATTTTTCTTTCTTCAAAGTTTTAATATCTGCAATGAGTTGCTTAATCGATGTTTTGTTTAAACCATTATAAACTCCCCGAATATGGCGGTTTCTATCTACTAAAATGAAATTTTCGGTGTGCAAAAAATCCTCTTCGTTAGTATTCGCTTCGCCCAGGTCTTCTTCTACAAAATAATCCTGCCGCCCTAATTTATAGATCCCTTGTTTAGTTCCAGTTACCAAGTGCCATTTACCCGACTCTACTCCTTTGCGTTTGGCATAAGTTTTCAAAATAGACACTTGATCTTTTTCAGGAGTGACCGAATGTGACAATAACAACACCTCCGAATCACCCGAAAACTCGTCTTGTAAAACTGCCATGTTTTTGGTCATAATGGGGCAAATCCCAGGACAGGTAGTAAAAAAGAAATCTGCTACATAAATCTTCCCTTCAAAGGTTTTCTCAGTGACAATTTTTCCATCCTGATTGGTTAATTTGAAAGGAGAAACTTTATGAAAATTGCGTAACTTCTTATCATTGGCCTCGAGCCAGTGTGGTTTAAAAGAAGCCTCATTGTAGTAAGGCAAACGAGTTACCCGACTCTGTTGCGTTGTTTTTTGGTCACACCCCCAAAAGAGCAGCGTGATTAAAACCATTAGTATATTATTTTTTTTGTTGAATCTCTTCATTGTCTAATTGATAGCATAATTTTGTACGCCTTAAGCCAAAAGTACGTCCGTTTTTGGCTTCATAGTTATTATAAAGTTTCCCGTTTTTCCGCCAGGATTGTTGCAGGCCTTCTTCTTTTCCATACACAAGATGGATTTTTTTGAATTTAGCACCACTGATATACCATTGCAGTTGCTCCCCATGTGGAATCCCCTTTTCATAATTGGCCTTAGAGCGAAGGTTACCGTTTATCCACCAACTAAATGCTTTGCCGTGTTTCCTGCCTCGTTGGTAGCTACATTCATAACTCTTGTGACCATCGGTAAACCACTTTGTATAAGTCCCGTGTTTTTTGCCATTTAGGTATTCAATTCGTGAGGCCTTGTTACCATTGCCAAAGTGAGCAATGCTTATTCCAGTAAAAGGATTTCCTTGATAATAAAACAACCCTTGATTACGGATAAGCTTTAAAGCACTTGGATTCACCACTTGAGCCGAGTGACTATTAGTAAGAGGAGACTCATTTGTCCCCCCTTTACAGGATACCATCAAGGCTATTTCCAAAAGCAGCAATACCCAATAAACTTTACTGAATAGCACTGGCGGTTCCTTTATAATCTCCTGGGAATAAAATATAATACTGATTTAAATAAGCAGTATTTTGAATGTGGTAATGGTACTCAGGTTCTGTACTATGTTGGGTAGTATGGGTATGTCCTCCCGACTCATCTAAATCGGTGGGGTAGGTTCCAGTAGAGTTACATTTTCTACCATAGAGAAAAAAGCCATCAGCTATAATCCCAATCAATTTATCATCATCGTTTGACCAGGCTTTGGGCTCTAAATGATAATGATAGCTTTGTGGCCCAGTATGCGCGGCAGTATAGTCCAGCGAAACTACGGCATTATCTAAAGGAACATTAGGCCCCTCTTCGTCATTGTAGATCATTGCGCCGCTTACTGCGATGCCAATAGGACCTAAGCCAGTAGAGGTAGAGGCACCAGCCAGGGTTGGGCTAGAAGATACTCTTAAGGTATAAGAACCGTTAAAATCATCAATATTACCTGGAGCCATATCGGCGTAGCTAGTTACGGTGGGTGCTACAAACAAAGGATGATTTGAAGCCGCGGCGGGGGTAGTCAACACATTGCCCATTGGGTCAATCGCGCTTCTGGCAGTAGTGTTTGACCAATAAGGTGAGGTATGATTGGGTAACCCATTAGATTCTATTACCACATTGCTACCATCCAGATAGATGTTTAAGTTGATACTGTCAAAATCGGCGAAAGCAGGGTGTAAGGTTCCTTGAGTAACGGTTGGATCATCGTTTTTCTGATTGCACGATAAAAATACAATGGCAATTCCTCCAACCAACAAGCAAAGGGAAAATGTGAGATACTTCATTGTTAATACGTTTTTTAGTTAATTTTTCCCTTTGGACAACCAATCTCTAAAAATCCTTCGGTCTGGGAGGATTTTTTTTCTGATTTAATAAAATCACCTCTAATACTTTGTCCATAAATGGCTTAAAGTGAGCCTTTTGCTCAGGTTTTAGCATTGCTTTTACTTTTTGAAAATGTTTAACTGTGGATAATATTTTATTTCGTTCTACCTGTAAGGCCTTGTCCAGCAGGCCTTGTTGAGGAATAACTGAAGAATCACGTTTAAGTACCTGAAAATATGCCCTTAAAATTGTTTGCTGGGTGTGATTCAACGCAGTCATTTTATCATCATGCTTTTGAGCATATTCTCTAAACACTATTGCTTGTTGTTCAGTAAGTTGTAATAGGTCAATGATTTCGCCCTGTAGCCTTCCTTCGTGGGGCAGGGGTGGTTGAGAAGGTTTAGTGACAAGGAAAAAAGTTACGATCCCAATGTTTAAGATTAATAAAATGCCAGCAGCATATTTATAAAATGAAGTTGATTGCATTAGTCGTAGATTTTATAGTTGGAAATAAGAGGTTGCGACAAGCCTTTGGATTTTGCAGTGGTAGGAGTAGTTGTGCGATGTTTTTGGGTGATTTGACGCAATGCAAATCCATTCAACACCAGTAAAAAGATAGCCGCTGCAATTTGCCAACGATTGATCTTGATACTTCTCGTTTGAGGTTGATCAATACGAGCCTCAATTTTCGTGAATAACTCGGGATTGGGCTGGGCTTTTTTGCTGCCTTGCATACTGCCCATTACCTCATCTATCCATTTATTTTTATCATCTTTCATCGTAAACACTTTTTTGTTAGAACCCTAACAACTTCTTAGACAACGAATTTTATTTTTTCCTTTGGTCAGGATATAGTTTTTCTAGTTTATTTCTCAGATTTTTTTTAGCCCTCTGCAACAACGACTCCACTGCCTTCAGCGATACTTCCATAATGTTGGCTACTTCCTGACGGGGAAGCTCCTCTACAAAGCTTAAAATAAAGGCGGTTTTTTGAGCATCAGCTAATGTATCAATTACTTTAAACAAGAGCTTTGCTTTTTCTTGATTTTCTAGTAAAACACCAGGGTGTTCAAAATCAGGTTGCTCTATAGTTTGATTACCAAGCTTAAATAAGGAAGTTCTTTTTCTTTTTTTGAGGAAGTTGAGCGAGACATTGACCGTGATACGATATATCCAGGTACTTACCGCGGCATCACCTTTAAATTTATGAGCATTTTGATAAATACGTACAAATACATCCTGGGTGATTTCTTCCGCATCAGTTTCATTCTTTACATAACTGATGGCTACGTTATACACCTTTTCCGAAAACATTTCATACAATTGTTGAAATGCATTACGGTCCTGGTTGGCAATCAATTGTATGAGTTTATCTGGGGTGTTCAAGTTTTTGAGCAAGCAATGCTATACGTGGAAAAATCAGTAGCAGAACAATCAATTTATGAAATCAATAAAACTTTTTTCGCAATTAAGCAGTTTAAATCAATACCACACACATTTACAACCTACATTTTCACTCAATTCTTTCTAAAAAAATAGTATCCTAAGAATAATCAGGTTTTAGAGGACGATTATTCACTTGATCATTATTGGGCAATCATTAACATTTATACCACAAGTAATACTTTTTTTCACGGAGGTCTATTTTATTTTGTGATTCATTGGTAAGCGCAAAAATGGATGGATTTCATAATACAACAAGCGGATCGTAATGCAAATAGACGATAAATACGCAAAGCTTCATACCACCACAGAAGCCGGGAGAAAAATACTTTTTTTAGAATTGAAAAACTTCATTCCTGAATCAAAATTCAGGGTAATTTGGAACCAACTGGAAGAAACCCTTGCTGCGGAAACCTATCAAGCACTTGTCGTAGACTGTGTACACTTCAAGGTGACGGCACCCACCGCTCAAACCTGGTTTGTCGAAGAATGGATAGTGCCCTTGCGCCAAAAATTTTCTTGTGACATGGCAGTAGCAGTGGTCAACGCCTCTTCTTTTTTTGGAAGAGCAGTCGTGAAAAACCTGATAGAAAAGTTACGCACGCGAGGTTTAATTACAAATATTGAGCTTTTTGACAATGCCGTGGAAGTAGGACTTTGGTTGGAACAAACCCTGCATTCATCAAGCATACAAACTAACTAAACACACCATTCATGAATAAAAATCCTATGCCTTCCAATGAAACCTCAAGGCTGGAGGCACTCAAATCGTTGAACATATTGGATACTGAGGCAGAAGAAGAATTTGATGCACTCACTGCGATGGTATCGCAAATGATTGACATCCCGATGGCTTTTATCACTTTTATTGACGAAAAACGTCAGTGGATCAAGTCTAAATCGGTACCCATGGATATTTCGGAAACTCCTCGCGAAATCTCGTTTTGTCAACATGCCATTATGCAAGATGCCGTGTATGAGGTAAATAATGCGATTGAAAACGAATTGTTTAAAGATAACCCGATGGTGGTCAATGATCCCAACGTCCGTTTTTATGCTGGAATGCCACTCAAGACCTCCGATGGGTTCAATCTGGGAACAATATGTGTAATAGACAATAAGCCTCGACAACTCACCCAGGAACATCGACAAGTATTACAAGAATATGCCAGAGAGGTGGTTCAATTGGTGGAAAGCCGCCGAAGAAATTAGATAATATTATTAGAAATAAGACAAAGGCAGGTTTTGTGCATAAAAGTACAGAGCCTGCCTTGTTTTGTTATTCATAAGATTAGGCTTCTTCTTTTTTTACCTTTTCCAGCCAACCTTTACGACGATATGCAAATTTTACAGCCGAGTCTAGTAGATAAAAGAAACCACCCATAATCATAATGTTGAGGTGGATATTGAAGAATAGATAAGAAGCAACCGAGACAAGAGTGAGCCCAAATACATAGGTCATGAGGCGAATGATGTGCTTAAATAAGCCACGACTTAGCCAATAATTTAACCAGTTAATCACGCGCATTTGTTTGACATCTACTTGCCAAAATGTGAAAAAGGATATGAAGAAGAAGCTGAAAAAAAGCATTGCCAGCCAGCCCACAGTAATGATATTATCGCCGTTTTTCAAAGCGATATAGGTGTTTACTAAAATTAAAGGCCCATACAAATCTCCCATCACTGTTTCATGCTTATCTGCATTTCCTGCAAAATTACCAATCACCAGAATACGACCTTTGCAGATTTTCAGGATGTCTTCAGGAAACATGAGCAATTCTCCTAACCTAATCCAGGAGTAGCGCTGTTTTTCAGGAGCTTCAAACAAATCATAATTACGGATTTTCAGAGGTGGTGCAAAATGACTTAAAATTCTTTTTCCGCCCAGGTAATTAAACAGGGTACCGTGCTCAAATTTTTTCTGGTGAGTGATTTCATACATCTGGAGTGGCACTGTAGGCAAAGTATCTTTGTAAGCCAGACGAAACTTCATAAAAGTGTTATTATGGGTTTCGTAGTTGGCAATACCTCGCTTTACGTTTTTAAAAACAGGTACTACCAGGCTTTTATCATCCTCAGAAAACGTGTAGGAAAGCACTAAATTAGGTAGTTTGGCCATAGATAACTCCAAGGCCGAATCTGAAGGAGACTTACTATCAAACAATACATCACATAAAATCAGCGGCTGGTTTTTGGGTTTACTGCCCAGAACATTGAATAATTCTGCTAGTTTTTCCCGGTCGGTAATGGCCATATTTCCCGAAGGAAAGCCATTCTCATCCAGAATATCTACCAATTGTTTATCTCTGGAAATATCTATGAAAAGAAATTGCTCTTTAGGTGGCTTTTTGTCTATACCCAAAATAAAGGTGGTAAACCAAGACCCTCGTTGAAGCAGTGTCATATCTGCGTCGTTTTTGATGGGCTTTTTTAGGTAAAAAAATGCGATCAAAAAGCACAATAAAGTATTGAGGAGTGCAGCCCCAAAAACTCCATAAATAAACCGTTTGGGTCGTTTGATTGTCATTTTGCTAATTATGGCTCACTTATTAAAAATGCAAGAAAACCAACACTTTTATGCGTAAAAATGTTGGTTTTCAGAGATTTACTTAAAGGTCTTGTTGTACCAAACTGCTACATTATCGCTATCTGCTCTACCGTAAAAATTTGCGAGTATTTGGGTGATATCACGAATGATCTCTCGTTTGTCCGATGTTTTTGTTTTCAAGTTAGCTACGATATCGTCCATATTAATTTCTTTATAAGGTACAAACAATGGGTTGAACGCGAGTTGTGAATTACCATCTTTGTCTCCTATTTGGATAATTCCTTTATTGTCTCCTGATTTCACATAATAAGCTATGTGCATATCGGTTGCTTTTGATGGATCCAGCCATTGGCCTTCTTTAGTCTTAAACAATGCCTCCTTGGTAATAATGATTTTAAAATCTTTGAGACTCAAGGCTATATTTCGGGTTTTACCTTCATATCTGTAACGGATAAAGAAAAAGCCATCACCCCAGGTACTGACCTCATTTATAAAGCTTTGAACCACTGCGACTTCCCATCGGTCTCCCAAAATCAGGTAATGGGGGTTACCCTCTAAAATGTCTTCCCTCATTTGTTTGGTAGATGCATAGGATATCCTTGTATATGCCCCACTTTTTTGAGAGAAGATACTTTTTTTAACTAGTGCAATAAATTCATTGGAGCTTTTTTGTTTGGGGTTCAACCTCAACACAAAACGACCTTTTCCCCGACTAAAAATCAATGCTTGGGCACTTTTGCTTTTAAAAACTACTTTATCTGAGGCTTTTATTTTCTGACGTGCTTTGAGCGGCTTTTTGGTACTGTTGTTCAAAATTTGCCCTTTTACGGCAAGTATGTAGTAAGTGTCCTGAGCAACTGCTTGAGTAGCAACAACCAATGCCAATAAGATTGAGAGATACAATATTTTCTTCATCATAGTGAAAACTTATTTAAGATTATAATTCCTCAACAAAATAAATTATTTTTTGGGAGATTTAAGAACTTCTACTGAATTAGTTGTTCTCATAGAATAGACGATCGAACTTTATACAAGATCCCCTCTGTCTAGAACTAGATAAACAAATAGCAAATTATAAACAATAAAATAATGATTAAACACTTGAATAAACCCCAGAGTTCTTTTGGGGTTATTGCCTTTCTAATGATTTTTTTAATCAATGCCCAGGTATTTGCCCAAAAAAACTCAGTAGATGATTTATTAAGTAAAGTATCTTACTACTGGACATTGCAAAAGTACTCTGAGGCCATTAAATGGGCCGAACGGGCACAGCTTGAGACCATCAGAATTTCGGGTAGGGATAAGACTTATTTCGGGATAACCGAAACATTGGTGAAGTTATACGAGATTCAAAATAAATTTCCCAGGTCAATTCCGCTGAGGTTGGAACTGAAGAAATACTACGAAAAAAAGCTAAGTTTAATGAATACCCCTAAGCGTAGGAAGCATGGGGACTATTTAGACTATATCGAAAAGGCCGCCGCTAACTATTTTCAAATTGCAAAACGAGCCAGAGCTTATCAAGGCAATGCCCAACAGCTGCTTAAAGATGCTTTGGCTTATTATCAAAAAGACTTGCCAAACTTTACTAAGCAATATGTATCGCTCCTAAAAACTACTGGTTATATTTATGAAAAAGGACTACCCAAGCCCCAATACTATCAAGAAACAGAAGCGATTTGCATAGAAGGGTTAAAAAATATAAAAGCACAACTGGGAGTAGCAAACGACGCTTACGACAAAATACTGAGGTACCTCATAGAGTTATACAAGGCGCAGAAAGCTCACACAAAAGCGGTTGCTTTATTTGAAAAGACAATTCCTCAGTACAAAAAAACCTTTACAATAGATCGATATACATACTTTTACCTCATAAAAAGCTTTGGTAATTATGTATTAGAAAATGAAGGAACGAAACAATACCTCCCCAGAATAGAAAAATTGTATCGCGCTCATTATTTGTCATATCAAGCGAATATTTACAGCGAAACCCGGTTTTTTGAATATGTGATTGATGAGCTGTTTAATTTTTATAAAGTAGGTTTAGAAGACAGGCAAAAGGCAAATCAATTTTTACAACAGGCAAAAACAGATTATTTGCTGAAGTGTGGCCCAGAACAATATTGGTACAAGAGCATAGATGAAAAAGACAGAGAGATTGTACGGAAATGGCACAAAAAAAATAAAACAAATGCCAGGGACTTTTCGGCAAAAGTAAAGGCTTTGGAAGGAGCACTTGAGTTCGCAAAAGCAAATTTTGGCCTGCAAAGCCATATTTATGTCGCCACAATGGCACATCTTAGCAATGTATATCTTAAAGAAGCCAAAGAAAGGGCAGATAAAAAAGACTTGGTACCCAGCAGTGATGAACTATACCAAAAGGCTGCAGCCTATTACAAAACGGTAGTGGCTGGATATGAAAAGATCAAAGGTGTTGCAACGGAACGTTACGCAGAGTCTTTGACTAACCACGGATACCTTTTGCAACGAAAAAAATTTAATGCTCTATCTAATCGGTACCTAAAACGAGCCAAGGCATTATACGAAAAGCATGGGGCTAAGTTAAAAAGTAAAATTAATGATATTGACGAACTGATTGCACAAAATAACAACGCCCAAAATGCTGGAAATACTACCCAAAAAGAGGTGAAAACTTTTGTGAAAAGCCAAAACTGGGATGTATTGTACAAACAAAGCATTCAGGCCCAATACAAACAGCAATATCCCAAAGCCATACAATTGGGCGAAAAGGCGTATAAATTGGCTCAACAACAAAAAGACGGACCAGGAGATTATGACCACCTCATTACTCATTTAGGAGCGCTATATTATTCTCAAAAAAAATATGCAGCCGCCGAAGCGATGTACGTTGAGCGACTCAAACGAATGCAGCAAATACTAAAAGTAGAGCAAAGTGCTGCCTATACCACGATTGAAACCTACATTATCGCTTGTCTATCTAAGCAGGAAAAGTATGTAGCAGCTGAAGCTATGGCTACCAAATCACTCCCTTTTGTAGAGAAAACACAAGGGCCTGATGCCTATTTTACTTTACAGATAGTCTATCATTTGGAAGAAATTTATAAAAATACCAAAGCGTATGATAAGCTGGAAAAACTCTACCAGCAACACTTGGCCAAAATAGCCCAAAAAAATGGGATCGTCTCTAAGCCGTATCAAATCATATTTGATAAGCAACGAACGCATTTTTTGAAGCAAAAGCGGTATGCCCAGGCAGAGCAATTTTACAAAACTCAATTGGCAACATACACAAAGACACCTAAAAGGAATGAATCTTGGCGAACCGATTTACAAAAAGAGTTGATAGAGGTATACCAACAACAAGGCAAACAAGCACAGGCCAATGCGCTTAATCAACAAATGTTGAATGCTCAGAAACAATCACTTGCCAAGTTTACCTGGAAGGCGCTTTATACCAAAGGACAAGAAGCTTACAAAAACAAGAATTATAGTAGCGCTCAAAATTGGTTTTACAAAGCAAAACTAAAAGCGGAGCTTACAGAGGGAAAAGCGAATGAGTCATACCTTGCGTCTCTTAGTGGGCTTGCTGAGACTCACCAACAAACCCGTACCTACAAAAAAGCGGCTAAATTGCTCTTGGAAGTGTTAGAAATCAGAGAGAAAGAAATGAAGCAAAAGCCGGAAGTTTTTGCGAAAAGCCTCACCAAATTTATTCCAGTGAGCTCTTATGCATTCGCTTTTTTAAATCAGGAACAAACTGTAAGAAAAAGCATGCAACAAGCGGGAAGCGTGAAGTTTGGGGGTACCAAGATCAACATTGCAAAAGGAGTGAAGTTAAATGTGAACTCTAAAAAAATTGACACTAATCCAGTTCTCAAGGCATCTAAACAAGACCGAGTAGTGGCCTGGTGTGAAAAGGTTTTACCGATTCTTCGTGAGAAATCTGGCATTAAATCTCGTCATTATGCTTTTTTGGTCAAGTTACTCACCCAAAAATATGTACAATTGGCGGCGGGTAGTGTGAGCAAAAATCCACAAAAAGTCTCCTTATATCGAGACAAAATAGCATCTCTGTTGCATACTCACTTGCCTTTGTACAAGCAAACTTTTACGATTAAGGATAAGAATTATCTTACCTTTTTTGAGGCTTTGAATGCTATCTACGATTATGATTACAAGATTTTTTACTTGATTGGTTCGTCTCAAAACAATTTTAAAATCAGCAATACCGAAGGCTCTTTGTATGATGCGTATGTAAATCATCAGTCAATATTGCGTAAAAATGACTTGGAAAAGCTAGCTCTTTTGTGGGAGCAGGCCAGTGGCGTTTATTTTCAGAATGGCGATTATCGTAAAGCTGAAGAGAGCATTAAGCAGGCGATGGCTGTCCGGAAAAAGCACATGTTAAGCGACAAAGAGGACTTGCTGAAGAGATGGCGCTATGTAGGAACATTGCTGGGGTTAGTCAAAATATACCAGACTCAGCAAATACAACTTAAGGCTTGTGAAAGCTTACTAAGCGAAGCTCGAGCACTTTATCCGTTGAAGGCGGACCGAGGGTTCCCGCTGCACCCAATGGATGCTAAAATTGCCGTAGCTAAATCGAGTTTTTACAATAGTTTGGGGTTATACGATAAAGCACAGCAGGAATTTAAGGATGTGGCCATTCTTTTTAAGGGTAAGGATTATATTACCTCGGCTGAGCATGCCGAGTTTTTGGAGAGCTATGCTTATAGTTACTTTGTCAAGCAAAATTACCCTGATGCGGAACAAATCCTGAAAAAGTCATTAGATATTTGGAAAGCTGTGTATAATTCAGATCGCCAGCAAATACGAACCTTACAAGGATTGGCCTCTATTTACGAAGCACAAAAACAATACGATCGAGCGCTACCTTTATTGACTGAGGCATTGAATATGGCCAAGAGCCTCAATGCAAATAAAACAACTACTTATACTCAATCTTTAGATGCGTTGGCTCACCTGTATTTTCTTCAGAAAAAGTACGATAAAGCACTGAAGCTTTATGAAGAAATGCGAGGCATTCAGCAAAAAACACTGGGGGAAGAAAATCTGGCATATACCCAAACCATTCACAACATTGCTTTGGTGTACTATCAGCAACAAATGTTTATCAAAGCAGCTCCCTTATTCGAACAAATGGTAAAACAAGTATTTACCTTTTTAAATACCAATCTGAAGGGCTTTTCAGAAAAAGAGCAACAAAATATTTTACGAAATTATGCCGTATACCTGGCCAATTATGAGCGCTTTGTGGTAGACTATGTAACCAAAGACCCAACACAAAAACCACTGTTGGTGAAGCTGCTTAATCTAAGAGTTGCTACTAAGGCACAAGTGCTAAACAAAAGAAAGAAATTGCAAAGGATTATCTTTCAAAGTAATGATCAAGTCTTGTTGAAAAAGTACAACACTTATGTAGACCTTAAAGCCAAAGTGGCTACTTACTTGTCGTTGAGTAAGGCCGAAAGGCAACAAAGAGGCATTAAGCTGGAGCTTGCTTTACAAGAAATAGAGAACCTGGAAAAAGATATTTTTCAGGCGGTCAATTTAGGAAACACTCAAAGTCAACAGGCAAATTTTCGACAACTACAACAAAAACTCAACAGCAATGAAGCTTGTATAGAGATGATTAGGCTGGCAAGTAACGAAAGCCAGCGTAAGCCTTTGATTTATGCGCACTTGATTGTTACCAAAAATACACCTTACCCTCAGTTAGTGATTATAGAGCAAGGGCAACAATTAGAAACTACCTTTGCCAAGGCCTATCAAACAGCCATTAAAAGCCAACAAAAAGATAATGAATCATACCAAAGGTTTTGGGCACCCATTGCGAATGCATTGCAAAAGCAAGGAATCAAAAAAGTGTATTTTTCACCTGATGGAGTATATCATCAAGTAAATCTTAATACGTTGCGTGATGTTAAATCCAATTCTTTTGTGGAAGAAAACCTGGATTTAAGAATGATCACCAATCTACAAGAAGTAGTGGAAGATAACGGTAGAAAAACACAAAGAACAAATATAAATCAAGCATCTACTCAAATGGTTTTGGTAGGCCGCCCTGATTATGGCATGCCCATAGCAAAATTGCAGCAGGCTGAGCAATTTCTCAACGAAAACCAAACTGTAAAAGAACTTCCAGCGAGCTTTGATCAAAAACTCTCTAACAAACAGTTTCAAAGTGGTAAAAGGTCTTTGCGAAGTGGTTGGAGCGATTTGCCAGGAACTGAAAAGGAAATACTGGCGATTGAAAAAGTGCTCAAAAAACGTAGTAAATATCAGGTGGTTACACGCTTAAAACAGCAAGCCTTAGAAAAAGCAGTTAAAGATGTAAACTCCCCCAAGGTGCTCCATATTGCGACCCACGGTTTTTTTATTGAGCGTATTAAAAAGGTAACCAAGGTGCAAAAGGAAGAGGTGAGTTTTGATAATTTTTCTCGAGGAAACCAAGCCTCTTTTAGTACCCAGGTAACGAGCCAAGATCCCATGTTGCGCTCAGGTATCGTGTTGGCTGGTGTAAGCAGTTACGAAAGGGCAACTAAGAAACCCGAAACCGAAGATGGCGTGTTGACTGCCTACGAAGCCTCTGCATTGGATTTGCGTAATACCGATTTGGTGGTACTATCAGCTTGTGAAACGGGCTTGGGAGAAATAGAGAATGGTGAAGGAGTATATGGTTTGCAGCGGGCCTTTATTGTGGCTGGAGCCAAATCGCTATTGATGAGCCTATGGAAAGTAGACGATCAGGCCACTGAACTTTTGATGAGTCGTTTTTACTCTGAATGGATTGGTAAAAAGAAAACCAAAAGAGAAGCCTTTAGGGCAGCGCAGGAATATTTGCGCAACTACCAAAAAGGAGGTGAAAAGATATATGCCGCACCTTATTACTGGGGTGCCTTTGTAATGGTGGGAGAGTAAATTTTGTTATGTTATATTTCCAACAAAAGCCTTGTGATTCAGCAATGAAAACAAGGCTTTTTGTTTATAGTTTTTAATCAGTCCTTTTGTTTCTGTTTGGCTTGGTAATCTTTCCAGGCTTTAGAAGCAAGAAAATCCTTGAATTCTTCAGGAGTAACAATATCCTCAGGATTTAAAGAATTAATCTCACAAAATTCTATTAGATATTGAAGTAGTTTCTTATAGTTTTTCGTTGCATAATAAGCGTCAATAATGGTACTATAGGCCATATTGATATATTTGTTTTTGCTGATTAGATCTTGCATAAGTTTAATGACCAACTCATTTTCACCTTTTGCTGAATGAATAATCGCCTTATAAAAATCAAGGTATATATCACCTTTTAATTTTTTTTGAAGTTGGTTAATATTAGCCAAACCTTTGGCATATTCTTTTTTTAGGAAAAAATAATCAATTTGAATCAATGCTAATGAAGGATCATTTGGATAAATTCTAGTGTATTTTGTCAAAAATTCTAGATACATCTCATTTGCTTCTTCTCCATCTTGCCCCATTAACGCTTGCAGAAAATTAAACAAGATTGTTTTTTTGTTTTGTACACTTGTCGGAAGTTGTTGATATGCTTTTTTTCCCTCTTTTAAATTACCTTTTTTGATTAACATTTTCGCTCTATTAAAAGCCATAAATTGTTCTGTACGTTTTTTGTCCAATTGTAACAAAAACATCCGACTCATTATTTTGCTATATTCTTCTCCAAGCGAATAAACATAAATATCATTAATTACCACCTTGTTATTCAACTCACCCAACCACATATCTTGGTAATTTAAGCCTCCTTGAGGAAAGGTTACCCGAAAAAGTGCTCTGATTTGACCTTTTTCGTTTCTTGATAAATCAATGTTTTCGAAAAAGCCATCATTGCCCATATTGGTAATTAACTTTTTAGGTGTCATTTTTACCAAATAATTTACCCCTTCAGTTAGCTCTTTTTCTTGGCTATCATTTAGTGGATGATTGATATTCGTTTTCATTCTATTGAGAAAAAACTTCTTGTTAGAATTATTAGCCCAGAAAGTAGCATCTCCCACATTAATAGAACTATCCAACTTTGCTACAAAATCATAATACTTCTGAGGAATCTTTTTTTCTTGAGCCGTAAGGCAAAATGTAATCAACAGCAGACTGATCGATAATATTATTTTTCTCATTATATTTTCAATAGGTTAATTCATCAATATATACCTAATTCAGGTAGGCAAGATGGACAAAAAACCTTAAAAAATGATGTTTCGTATACTAAATCACAGCGTTCGTATTCAGAGTATCAGTTACTTAGCCAAAATTTTTTGAAATTATTTCGTTATATTTGATAAAAAGCGATTTCGATAGTTTATGAAATACCCTCTACCTATTTTCTTTTTGGTAATTCTTTTTGCTTCTATGAGTCAGGTCAAGGCCCAAACCAAGCTTGAAGGTCGGGTTTTGGACGATCAGGCCCATCCTTTGGTAAGAGCAAAAGTATACCTTAAAAAATACCCTAATTTATATACTCTTACCAACCAATATGGCAATTTTGCCCTGGACGTAGCTATTAATCCTCAACAGTTTAATCTCACCGATATCGTAGCCAGCAAGCGTGGTTTTGAAATGACAGGTACTGCCCAAATGCGTGGGCGTAAGCTCTTTGTAAAACTGCAAAAAGTAAAAAATTCCAGCACGAAAACCCCAGTCCAAGCCGATGTTACCAGCGAACCATCTATTCTTAGTATAAGCAATCCCAAGCAACGTACTAACCTCATCATAAATAAGCTCAAAGATGGCAAGCCTTTGAACAAACTAGAGGTGATGCATTTGGCTAACTTAGTCAATAAAATAGATCACCTGACCAATCGAATTTTGATGGACAAAGAAAGTAGTTCCAAAACCATAGATAGCTTAAAAAGCGAAATTGGAGCACTTAAAACTTCTATTGCAGGTGTAGACCCCAACAATCATAGTGATTCGCTTAAGCAAGTAATCCAGAACTTTGAACAAAATCTTAAAAACAAAGATGCACTCATTGAATATCGTCTGGAGAAAAAACAAAAAGAAGAAGAGCGCAAGCTGGAATTAGCCGAATCTAAAAGAGAAAGAGACCGTTGGCAAATTATAGGCCTCATTGCTCTAGTTATGGTGATGATGGTATTGGCGGCGATCTTTTATGTGCGAAGTAGGGGACGAAAGACTCTGCAAAAAACCTTGGAAGAAGTAAAGGAGAGTCGCACCCAATTGGCAGAACGCAAAGAACAAATCAAGCAAAAAAATGAAGAAATGGCCAAAATTCAGACTTCTAAAGAGATTTTGACCACTACCATTGCCCACGATTTGCGTAACCCACTCAATGTGATTATGGGGTACAGTAGCGAAGAAACTGCCCATTGCCCACAAGAAACGCTTAATTCACGTTTGGCAGAAATCAATCTGGCCAGTCGTCGTATTGAATCCTACATAGACGATATCGTGGCGATTCAAAAATATGCTTATTCGGGGCTAAAAGTAGAAATGGAAAGCAACTCGTTATACGAAGTAGCCGAATTGGCGGTAGCCCATATGCGTCCTTTTATCCAACAAAAGAGCCTGCAAATTCAGAATAACTTTCCAGAAACGCTTTACACCTTATTTAACTTTAAGTTTATTGAGCGAGTGTTTATCAATTTACTCAACAACGCCATTAAATTTACACCCACCGGAGGTCGTATTACATTTACTGCGGAAGAACGAGGACAAGTAGTACACGTAAGCTTTGCCGATACTGGAGAAGGTATTTCAAAAGAAAAGTTTAAACAACTCTTTGAGCCGCTCATTGAAGATGATGCCAAGCACTTTGCCAGCGAAACTTCTAGCAGTTTAGGACTGGTATTTTGCAAGATTGCACTTGAAGCACATGGTAGCAAGATTGGGGTAGAGTCGGAACTTGGCAAAGGCACTACATTTACGTTTGATTTGGAATACACCCACCGCAAGCCTGTCAAATCATACTTACCAAAGAAAATAGCAACAAGCGAACTTACCAATAGCAAAGTGAATGGGGAGACACCTATTGCAGCACAAAATGGAAAAATTGAGTTAAGTGAAGAGGACAAAACAGTATTGAGACCCTTTGTTAAAGAAATGACCCATTACGAATTGTATGAGGTAAGCGATTTGGAAGAAGTATTGGCCCGGTTGAACACTCATGAAAATGCTAATTTAATAAAGTGGAAACAAGCCATACAAACTGCCATTGATAACTACAATGAATTGCAGTATAAAGAATTGGTGAAGTCTATCAATTAAAGGCCATTAACTATTCCTTAAATAATTGCTAATTTGCTGATTTTCACTTATTATGTTGACTGGTTTACTGTTTTAGATGGTTTATGTGCTCCGACATATTATCCCCAGGAATATGGGTTGGGTGTTGCTGCTTTTGCTGTGCAGTAACATACAGATTGCATATGCCCAAAAAGTACAAACCAAAAATTATTTGTATCAGGCTGCTTTTATCAAAGGCGTCACAAAACACGTAGATTGGCCTACCAATTTTAAACCCGATAATAAATTCAAAATTGGGGTGTTAGGAAACAGCTATGCTTATGGCTGGATTCAAAAATTGCTTACCAACAAAAAAATCAAAGGTCTGGAAGTAGAAGTGCTCCATTTTCGGCGAGAATCTCAAGTAGTTCCTTGTCATATCTTGTTTGTAAGTGCAAGCAACAATCTCAAGCTGGGGAGGGTATTTTTTAGATTGTTAAATACCCCAGTGCTTGTGATAAGTGAACAAAAGGATTTGTTCAAAAAAGACAAGAACGAACTTAATCGCAATGGGTTATTGTTGGCCAAAAATAGCGGCATTAACCTCAAAATTGTCAACAAACAGCTTCGGTTTGATCTCAATAAAGAAAATATTCGAGATAGAAAACTTACCCTTGTTTCCGAAAAAACAGACTATACCAAACCAAGCCTGGAAACACTGGAAAACTATGATCAAAATCTAAAAAAAGTCCAGAAAAGTGACTCTGCTGTCACCAGCAAAATTGCCAGAATAAAGATTGAGGTAGATAAAAAACAACAAGCTCTTGAAAGTTCCAAAAACAAGGTGAAATCCCTCCAGGATAGCTTGATGTTATTGCTGGAGCAAGAAAGCAACAACCGTAATAGAATTGCGCAAACCAACCAAAGTATTCAAAAAACAGACAAGGAAATTGCCTTTTTGACTCAAAACGAGGATCAAAAAAGGCTGGAAGAAAAAAAACTAGCTGCTCAAATTGCCCGCCTCAAGCAAACCATCAAAGATGAACAGGGGCGAATTGAAAATGATAAATCCAGAGTAGCAGATTTGAAACAGCAAATTGCTGGTATTGTTGGAGAATTGAAGGTTACCTCTAAAAATGCTTATAATCTCTCGATTGCAAAGTTTTTATATGAAGAACTCAAAAAAACTGGAGTAAATGCCAACGAAGTGCTTCGCAAGATCAAAGGCTATGAAACCCTGGAAGAGGAGTTTAACAAAAACCCGGAAAAGTTTAATGCCATCAAAGAAAAGTATCGAGCCGATACTCTGGAAGCTCGTAAGCGGCAAGATAGCTTGATTGCAATGCAAGCCCTGGAGAAGAAAAACCAAGAAACGGCTCTTAAGCAAAAGGAACTGGAGCTCCAACAGCAAAAATCTGAAATACAGCAACATAGAGCTACTCGAATCATTGCCTTACTGGTAGGCCTTATTTTATTGATATTTTTATTGTTTTTCTTTTTGTCCAGTAGACGTCGTAAAAAGACAATTGCACAACTGAATGCTTACAATACAGAACTCAATAAAAATAAACAGGAGATTGAGGAGAAAAATGTGGTGTTGCAGCAAAACATTGTAGAACTCAAGAAGAAAAAAGAACTCGAGATTGCCAACCAAAAGTTAGAAGAGGCCAACCAAAAGCTGGATCAGCTACAGAAATACAAAGAGAAACTTACCAATATGATTGTACATGACCTCAAGAATCCTCTGGGGGCAGTATTGGTAAATAGTAAAATGGCGTTTGATCATTACGCCATTGATCCAAAAATCAAAAAACGCTTACAGGATATTCATTATGCCAGCAAACGTATCAAGGTGTATATAGAAGATATGTTGGCTATTCAAACCTTTGCCAACTCTGAGTTACCCTTACACCTAATGGTACAGCAGGTACGCAAAGGAGTGCAAACTGCGATCAACATTTTGCGTTCGGCCATCAAAGAAAAGAGCCTCATTGTAGAAAATAATATTCCTAAAGATTACTATGCAGAATATGATAGCAAGTATATCGGGAGAGTATTTGAAAATTTACTAAGCAATGCCATTAAATATACCGATACAGGAGGCAAAATCGTATTTTCGGCCGACTTGGTTCCTGGAAATGAACAAGCACCATTAGGTTATGTACATTTTGCCATTGCAGATAGTGGTACAGGCATACCAGAAGATAAATTTAAGGAGATTTTTGAGCCTTTTATGCAGTTAGAAGCTCGTGAGTTTGCCAACACAAGTTCTACCGGAATCGGACTTACCTTTTGTAAAATGGCTGTAGAATCTCACAAGAGTCATATCGTAGTTACTTCTGAAGTAGGGGTAGGCACTACCTTTGCATTTGACCTGCCACGAGTGGAGCCACCAACAACGAAGGCTACTAACGGAGTGGTTCCTGAAAAACAAGAGGAAGAATTACAAATCGCAGAGGATGACTCAAGCATTGCACTGAGTGACGAAGAGCGTAAGGCATTGCAGCCCTTGGTACAAGAGCTGGACAAAGTAGAGTTTTATGAAGTATCTACTTTGCTGAACATTCTCAAAAGGTTAGAGCAAGAAGATAGCCCCAGTCTAAGTCAATGGAAAACAGCCGTGGAAGAATCCATTGATAACTTCAACGAAATAGAATATAAGAAACTCAAAAGCCTGGTTTGATAATTTAAATCACCAGTGAAAAATGAAACTACCTCATCGTTCAAATCATTTACAGAGTCTTAAAAAATGGCTAGTTGGTAGTAATACTGAAAAATGACCAAATAAATTACATCGTAGGCTTTTATAGAAATATTCAGAGTGGGTCAAAATAAAAATCCACTTCTATTCACAAGACCTGAATAAAAGTGGATTCTCAAAAATAATAACGATTGTCTTAGCGGTGGTCTAAATCACTAAGATGTACCCATTTTTCATTGATTTTTCCTTCTAGCCATTGCCCTGGCGCTATTTCACAAGTTTTGCCATGCGTATAATCCTGATGGGTAAAAGGCATATAGTTTACGCCACTATGAAACCTTACCCTTAGCTTGGTGCTAAAAGTCACTTGCCACACATCTGCAGATTTGTCCACATCATACAAAGAATTATCTGCTACCTGAGTAGCTGCATAAGTCTTAGCAATTGTAAACGTGCTTTTTTTAGAGTTGGTGCTTGAAGGTACTTCTTCGGGTTTGTCACTCCCAGAGAAAAATTTCCTGATGTTCATTACTTGTTGTCTTTTTGTTTTATAAATAGTTGGCATATAAAAATAGCTGGGCAAGTGTGAAGCTAATAAGATTACGCTAACTGTTCAAAGTCTGTTACTTAACCATATGTGAGTTATGACCAGATAAAGCCAAAAATTAGTACAAATGTTCCGGTTTTGTCTTTAGTACATTTCACAAAGGAAATATCACCCCCTTTGGGCAATTATTTTTGGGATTTAACATTTCTTGCCAATTAAATAGATCATTTGACGTGTAAATGCCTTATAAAATTTTGATTGTGGCGCTGAGTGTATGAGGTTGATTTTGCTTTTTAGACATAGGTCAAACATAAAATTGGGCGAGTCATCTACTTTTCAAACTATTTATATTTTTGCTTTGAACCTACCACGAAAGTCAGCATTATTGCATATAAAATCACAAGCATCTAATCATACTTATCGAGAGATATCCTCTATAAGATGTCTTTTATGAGATGGTTAGCGACATCAAAAAAAATAATTAAATAGCATTTTTAATACGTCTATGCTTTTATGGTATGATTTTTACATTTAGGTAAAGCACGTACCATACAAAAGTAAAGTAAGAAACAAGATTATGGCTTTTAAAATAGACATCCGTAATCAACAGAAGTCACCCCGCGAAAATGTAGTGTTGATCGGAACAGGAAAAGGAACAATTCAAATTAACCCACAAAGTAATCTCCAATCTTTAAGCGCAGGTAAAGATTGGGTACTCAAAGATGCCCGGCTTAATATTCCGGTAGCTCCCCGACAGGTTATATACCTCAATATTACCTCTGTCACTGCTCCCCAAGGATATAAGTTTGGCATAAAACTCAAGTTTGAAGGAAATTCATACGAAAAAATTCTAGGCTACAATCAGCCAGAAAGCTTGCTTACCATTACCATCATGCAAGATGGCCACATCGATGCAGCCATTGAAGAACAGCAAGTCTGGGCTTTTGCACCACCGCCTCATGAATCTACTTTTGCTTTACAACTCATCAATCAGCTTAGAAATGAAGAGCCAGTATTGTACGAAGGCATTTCAGCGGTATTGCCAGGACAACCCTCGCATAGCATTCAACTCACCCGAGGTGATTTATTTGTAAAACATGCAGAATCTAAGGATTGGGTAATTTCAGAAGCAAATGTAAAGGTGACGATTGCTTCCCAACACGAAATTCCATTGAAAATAACTGCAGTAGCGAGTCAACAAAAAGGATACACTTCCGCGGTTAAACTAGAGTATGGTCAAGAAGTTCAACACTTAAATTATAACGGCGAAGCTGGTTTAGTGCTCGCAAAAATATTGGGAGATGGCAGTATTGAGGCTTCTACCAAACAAGGAAACCAAAAGGTATTATTAAATTGTCCTCCGCACCCCTCTACTTTTACCATTAACATTTATAATGAACAGGAAAATCGCCCTGAGATAGGTTACATCCCTTACCGAACCAATGGTGGTCCTATGAGCACCAGTATTCTTCCAGACAACAGCTTCCTGAATCAATTCCCAGAGGCTATTTTATGGCCTTTGAATCGTGCCGAATTAGCTATTTCCATTGCCACGCGACAATTGGCCTATCTAAGTATTGAGGCAGTGTCAGGAGAAGAAACGGGCAGAAATAAAAAATCTGGATTACGGTTTGAATATGGTGATCAGGTAAAATACATGGCTTATGACAGCCCTGATAGTTTATTGACTCTGAATGTGAAAACCAATGGAGCAGTACATGCCAAAATTGCTGAGCAAAGCCTGGTGTTGAATTGTCCTCCGCATCCATCTAACTTTATTCTGAAAGTAAATAATGAGCTAGGCAGCGATCAACTGATCAACTCTATTAATAAAACAGTACATGGGAGTAACTTTACCGAAACCATTGCTAGCCAAAGCGATCAAGAACCTGCCCTCGAAGAAACTACTACTTTTGAAACTACCGACCAGATGGTTGGTGAAGCCTCACAGGCGGTATTGGCCGAGCCTAAAGCTAAAACTGTTAGCTTAGCCAATACTTCTTTGGTTTCGAGTGTTTTAGAGATTCCACTGGAAGGGTACACCGCACATTTTCATATTACCAGTGTTACCGGACTTACTACTGGAGTGTCTACTGCTTCTGGACTAAGGTTAGAATATGGCGGCTGGTCAGAGTATTTAGGGTTTAACGATGAGCAAAGTCAACTAAATGTTACGATTGAGTCGGATGGAACCATCTGGGCCGAAATTGAAGGCAAAGGTGTAGAGTTTAGACCTGCCAATCAAAATCCAGAGATATTAAGAGTTCCTGAAGATTTTCGAAGTATACAGGCTGCAATTGATGAGGCTCATGAAGGTAGTGTCATTTTGTTATCACCTGGTGTTTATCAGGAAAACCTGGACTTTACCGACAAAAATGTATTGGTTGCTTCATTAGCTTATCTTACCGGGCAGTCCAAATACATAGAACAAACTGTGCTCAAGCCTGCTGATTCTATTGTTTTCTCACAAAACGATCATCGCAATGCTGGTTTGTATGGAGTAACATTGTTTCAAACCAATGATGACTTAATTATTACTTATCGTGATTCCCTGCCAAGTTTCCAAAACTGCGTTTTTGTATTAGAGAATGTAGGGCGTGCTGCGTTGGTAGCCCGTAACAATTCGGTGCCTTTGTTTAGAAACTGTACCGTTATTGGAGGAAATTATGCATTTGTGATATCAAGTGGTGCCAATGTAATGATAGATAATTGTATCATTCAATCGCAATATTTGGTGCGTACTCACAATGTGCAGGAAATGCATCGCATTATGGCAGTTTATTCTACCTTGTTTTTGGAAAACGATCGTAGCAATAAGCAATTTATCAATTACAATTCCACTGGCTTTAAAACTAATAGTTCTAGTAAGCCGATTTTTATAGATGCTCAAAACCATAATTACCGCCTGAAGGAGACTTCTTCGGCTAAGCGAACTGGCCGAGATAAATCAGAGGCTGGTGCTTACAATATATTGCCTACGATGAAGTTCCAGGAGATATTCCAGGATGTGCACCAGGCATTAAAAAATCCAGTATTTGTATATGAGCAAGAGCGCCTTTGGATTAAATGGCAAGCTTCAGCTTATGTCAACGATTATGAGGTGAGCATTCGCAATGTAAGCCCATCAGTAGAAGATGCAAGTCTAAATGGTAGCAGTACAGCATCTACATTTATACAAGAAAAAGTAACAGGACAAAGCGAGTTTGTTTTTGAACAAGCCATCAGCGAAGGTAATATTTATGAAATTACCATTACTCCTCAAATGACTGAGGAAATGATGCCTTTGGCGAAGACTTTCCATTTGCAGTTAGAGTCAGCACCGGCTTTGTCGCCTACTTTGGTGTATTTTGCCCAAAACAACCTAATCACGGTATACTGGGAAAACCCTGCTTCACCGACAGGAAATCTGATGCTGTTACTCAAAAAAGGAGATGAATTACTTGCCTTAGAGCGTGACTTGGTAGGCAGTGATTTTACCTGGTCAGACAACATCACTCAAGACCAGCTCTATCAGGCAGTATTCCTAAGCCAACAAACTATCCTGCAAAATGAGGGCTACGACGAAGGAGGAAATGTAGAAGTAAGAATAAGCCCAGCCGTGAAGGCAATGGTGACTCCACAAGATATGGGAGTACCTGCACTTAATCTAGAATATGATAGTGGAAATATTTTGGCTTCGTGGAATAGCTTGGGTGAAAACCTGAGTTATGATTTTAAGTGTTGGGAAAAGGACAATCAAGATCATCCGATATATACGACCCGCACCTCGATGCAATCACTCAAAATTACGGAGACACCTGTAAATGTACCATTCCAGAACGGGGTACATCAACTAAGTCCGAGTGATCGTATTTGGGACTTCCCAATTAAGCATGAGCAAATAACCCGAGGCAAAGAATATGTAGCTCAGGTAAGAGTAATTGCGAAAAATAAAGGTTATATAGGTGCCTGGAGTGAGTCTCAAAGCGTTTTTGCCCTGGTGACCAATGACCTGGAAGTACCTGCGCCTACTATGAAATATGTAGATGGCCATATAGAGTTACGTTGGCAGGCAATTAAACATGCTCAAGGTTATGACATTGACGTGATAGATACTGCTACTGACGAAACGGTTTACCAGAAAACTAAGTTTGTTCAAACCTTTTTGTTTATACAGGAAGGTATTAGCAAAGGAAAACATTATATCATAAGAGTAAGAGCCAACGCATTGGGAGTGGCAGGAGAGTGGTGCACACCTCTTGAAACATTTACCTTAAATGAAAATGATTTAAAGGCACCACAAATCACACTGAATTATGAAGAGGCCCAAGTAGTTGCTCAGTGGGAAGCAGTAGAATATGCTGATACTTACGAGGTAATAGTAAAGAGGGTAGATGATGCTCAAGATACCGTGAGTAATGCCGTGGTAAGTACCAACGAAGTGAAAATTTCGTCTGGTATTGAAAAATACCAAACTTACGCGATTAAAGTGCGTGGAGTAGTGGCCGATACCAAAGGTAAATGGAGTAGTGAAAAACAAATTTCTACTATAGAGGCAAGTGACCTTACTATTCCGGCCAATGTAGAAGTAAGTTATGAAAATGAGGTAATCAAAGCCAATTGGGATAAGGTAGCCTATGCTGAAAAATATCAAGTAGCGGTCAAAGACCCATCTACTGATGAATTGATCGGTTCGCATCTTAATGTAGAGGCGAACGCTATGAAAAAGAGTTCTGGCATTGACAAAGGCAAGGTTTACACTGTACAGGTTCGTTCGGTTGCTTCTGGCAAAGAAGGCGAATGGAGTGAGCCTACAGAAGTGCTTGCTCTTTCAAGTGGAGATTTAGAAATGCCACAAATTACCTTGACCAACCCAAATGGTAATATTGAGGCTACCTGGGAACCAGTAGAATTTGCTCAAACTTATGAGGTATCTATCAAGGATGGCTCTACGGGAGAAGCCGTAGCTGAGAATAAAATAGTAGAAACCAATCAATGTACATTTACCGAAAACATTGAGAAAAACAATATTTATGAGGTGCAGGTAAAGGCCATTACACGCAATGTGGAAAGTGAATGGAGTGCAGCGCGTAATATTAAGGCCAAAGACCTGGAAGATAAGCTAGCTATTATTAAACAAAGGTTATCTGAGCAAAAGGAGGCCAAAGGATTCTATGTTTTAAATGACTACACATTGGCTGATGCATCGGTTTACCAACCTTTAAAAGATGCATTTGGTACTGATGAAATTGAGCTGCATTCTGATAAAACCTTGCAGGAGCAAGGACAGCAAATTTTACTTTCGGGAAGTACTACTTCTATTTTTAATCTGGAAAACCTTGACCTTCAATTAATATTGATGAATCAGGGAGACGATGTGCAAATTACCGTTAATTTCAGAGCGCCCAAGGGCTGGAAGTTTACCGATAGTTTTGCTTCATTGGAAGGTACTTATTTTCAAGACTTGGTTCTACAGGAAGCTCAGTTTACGTTCTCGTCTATCAGTTATTTAGAATCTTCCTGGCAAGTACGCATTACTCCTGGTTTAAATTTCTATGCCAACGTGCAATTGGATGAGTCTCTGGAAGTAATACAGCATTTAAATGGAGATCAACATCCAGTGATTCCCCTTTCTGGTAAAATTGCTTTGCATAATGGATTGCCAGATATTCAGCTACAGTTTGTAGATAGCAAATTTGAGATTGGCTATCAAAATCAACAATTACCTGTTACAGCACATCTAAATACCGTGCTTTCTACCGTAATCGATAAGGAGTCTGGTGAAGAAACAGGAGAGGTAAAGGCAGAAGTATTGTTGGAAACACAGGCATCATTCCTGGCAAATGCACATATGGAAGCTCGCCTGGATGATCCTAAGATTGGCTCGGTTGTATTTACCCATATTGTAGAACATACACCAGAGGTTCTAGAGGAAGAAATTGAAAATCAAGTAGATGGAGAAGGAGAAGAGGAGCAAGAACCAGATGGACAAGATTTAGAAGATTCAGCAGTAGAGGATAAAGATACAGAAGAAGCTGTCAATCCAGAAGAGCTACGAGATAGAGGAGAAGTAGACGGTGAAGAGCGAATTAGAGGTGAGGTAGAGAATACCTCTTCTGAAATAGATCCAGAACAGCGTGAAGCTTTGACTGAGGAAGAAGGGACAAAATCAACATCTGCTGATGCCGCAGGGTTTTCTGAACAGGTGGAATCGTTGATTGCTGAGATAAACGATGTGAATGAGGTAAATCTTCAGGAAGTAATTGGTGAATTAGTAAAAGAATGGACCGATTGGGATGAACAAAAATCACAGATATTGCCTGAGAAATATCGTGACGATTTGTTGGAAGATATGCCCGTTAAGAAGATAGAATTGCATACTATTTTGCATACGCGTAGCATTACCTCTCTACAAGTTACCCTTGGATTGAGCAACTGGGCTGCACTGGCACCTTATTACTCTATTAATCAGCCTGATTGGGTGCTTTCGGTACAATATCCTTTTGACAAAGAAAATATCAAGGTAATTTCTCAACTACAGGGTACTATTGGTTTGTCAGGTATTCAGGTTCCCTTTGTGGCTCAGGCGCCTGAGTTTGAACTAGTGGCTGATTGGGAAACCGAACATAACCTGGAGGCTTCTGACCTGATCTTGGATTATAACGAGACTTCTGATGTGCCTTTGCCAGGAAGCTTGCCCAACTTTTCGGTGACTCGTTTAGAGTTACGTATTGTGCCTTTGAGTGGTGAATTTTATGTGACTGCTCACTCTGCCAATTCCTGGGAGATAGAAGTAATCGCGGGTAGAACGCTCGAACTCAAAAACATAGGACTGACTATCAACCGAGTTACCAAAGGAGATGATTTAAAAGTAGGAATGAACTTCTTTGGATTTGTATTGGCCGATGATACCAATATCCGTTTGATTGCAGGCCGTAAAGAAGGTAATTGGGTATTTGATGCAGACCAGAACTTTGACCATCAATTGCCCTCATTACGTCAATTGATTAGCTACTTTGATGATGAGTGGAAAAACGAAATGCCTCAAAGTTTGTCAGTACTAAGCAATGAATTGGTACTGAAAAATATGGAAATTAACCTTGGGCTGGAAAAAGAATACAACCTATTGATTGGTTCTCAGCCAGGGTGGGCATTAGATGAGTTTTTGCCAACAGTAGTTCCTTTTGGTATTCAAAACCTGGAAATAGGAGTAGCCAAGAAAGCAGATGAAGATATTTCGGGACATTTATCAGGGGAGTTTGACTTGGGTAAGAAGATTTTCTTCCCACTTATTTTTGCCTTGCCTTTTGATGAGAAAAACTATTTGTTTTCGTTGGTACACTTCAACGAAGAGGTATCTACTCCTCAATTCAGCGATTTGATGGCATTGGCTAATCCTGCTTGGGAGAATTTACTGCCTGAAGCATTGCAGAATTTGGATGCCGAAAGTATGATCGAAATTCTAAACTTTCAACTGCTGTATTTGGAAGACAATGGTGATATTCCTGAGAAGACCTTCATTATGGAAATAGGCACCACACAGCATTGGGAAGGGTGGAATTTGATTGAAAATACCAACATGACAATCGACCGGGTAGGTCTAAGACTATTCCGCACTACCAATGATTTGAGCAGTGAGTTTGAAACCCGACTATTTGGGAATTTACCCATTGGTTCAGGGGCTATTTCAGTAGTAGTGCCAGTTCCTTTTGAGAACGAAAGCCAAATTCAGTTGGATGAAGTGCTGGAACAGCCTGCCATTCAAGAGGTGATAGAATGGATTGATCCAATATTGGTGGATGAATTACCTGAGCAAATTACTTCATTGGGTACCAATTATGTTATAAAAAGCATTGAGTATCCTTATCAGAATGAAAATGGCCAACTGCGCATCATTATTACCAATGCAGAAAGTTGGGAAGGCTGGTCATTGACTGAAGACCCAATGGCTTTGAGCTTATCTTCTTTTGAATTAGAATTGATTAAAGGAAAGACTGGTGGACAAGCTGCAATTACTGGTGTCTTAGAAGTATTTGGACAAGAAGCTAAATTGCGCTTACCGATTTCGGCCAACGAATCTACTCAGATTGCCACTATAAAAATTACTGATAATTATCAATTAGGAGATGTTTTATACAAACTATTTGATAATGTACAGGTGCCTGATGTGCTTAAAAACTTAGAAATTCATAATTTCAAATTACAGTATCATTTGGCTGATCAGACATTGTTACTGGGAGGTATTACTGGGCATATAGAGTTGGAAGGCATCAATACTTTTAAGGATACTTCTTTCAGTGGGCAATTAAGCACTGGAATGCAGCCAAGCTTAAGACTGCAAGGGAAACTATATGGTTATAATTATGAAACCTATTACCCCTTCCGCTTTTTGCTTCCTTATGGACAGTCCGATGGTCTGACTCTACCATTTATTGGAGTAGTAGACGATGAGCACTATCCAGAAGAGCATCGTTTGAATGGTATAGAAGCTGCTCATAATATGAGTGAAATCAATGCTGATGTTGCAAACATTGCCTTCATGCTCAAAAGAGCTCCTTATCAAAAAACAGCTGGTGAGGTAGCCCAGATCATTCGTGAAAACACCCAATATGTAGATTTAGCAGCTATTCAAAAAGGAGTAATAGCGGCATTCCCTGAATACAAAGATCCTCAAAAACTGATTGACCTCTTCACTTCTTTACAAGCGTCCAATGGAGAAGCTTATTACACGACCCAAGAGGTAATTGAAGGATTGCTTGCTGAAGGATCAGCCATTGAAGCAGGGCAAATTGCCAAGATGCTAAAAACTTATAAAGATGATCCGATTGAGGTGGCTGGTATTTTGAAAGAATCTATCAGCAAAAACTCGCCAAGTGATGATCAGGCTACGATGGCAGGGCAATTGGTAAAAGCAATGAGTGAGGCGGAATATGAGTTACCCGCAATTACCGCAGCTTTACAGCTAAACTTTGGAGATGTATCTGCTGATGAACAAACCGATTTCTATGTAAAAGCATTGAAAGATACTTATGATGTAGAAGAAATGGCTAAATCGGTTTATCAGCTTTCGCAACGTAAATTGACTTGTGATGCTTTGGCTTCGGCTATGTATGATTCTAACTATGAGTTGGTAGACATTGCTCAAGGGATCAAACACGGCTTTGAAACATCGGTACTAAAAGAGCATTTGCCTTCTAAGGTAGTCAAAGGACTCAAATCGCTTAAGAAGGATTTCATTACCATCAGTACGGTACTTCCAAGAGTGTTTGAAGATTTTGAAGCAGTAAACCTGGCCAGTGCTTTGAAAATGAATTATTTCAATGCACAAGATGCTTCATTGGCCATAAAATATTTATGGAATACTATAGAAACCAAAGAGTTGGTTGATTCACTTAAAAATGCACGTTACTCATTATCAGCAGTTTTACTCTCATTGCTTGACCTGAGCGATATTGCTAATAAGTTGCAACAAGCTCAAAGCTCTCATAGAGATATTGCGGATGCCTTACGCACCGTAGGTGTGAGTGCAAATAAAGCAAGTCTGGCGTTGATTGAGTACTTCCCTGAGATTAATACCCCAACAGACCTGGTGAATGTACTCCAGCAAGGAGGATATACTACACAGCAGGCACAAGGAGCAGTACTTCTACTTAAAAAATTAGGGAAGTTTGAAGAAGAAGAAGAAGACACAGAATAAGCCATTTAAAGTCAGCGATTTTTGGTTTAGACTATAAATGTTTATGAAGGGGCTACAAATCATGATGTAGCCTCTTTTTTTGATGTGGATTTACTTATATTGAATAATACTACTAAACATCTACATTTCACGAACTAAAATTTATCCTATGTCATTTTCTTCATCCAAAACCTATACTTTTCCTAATACATCAGTACAAGCCAGTTTTTTGCCAGCCGCTCCTGGAACAACTTACAGCCCTATATTTTACGAGAGTGGAGAACCTGGTAATTGTATGGGCTCGGTAAATGCTGGAAATTCCTATATGTTGTATGTAGGAGGCTCTGGAATCAATGCTGGATTTACTTATGCGCTGCATCATGCGCATCAAGATACCCAGACCTACGCAGGTATTCATCAAGGTTTATACAATCATGCGGCTACTGGCACTGCTCATCGAGATATCTTTGCTCCAGGCGATCCTTTACAATATGCGGCGGTTTGGCGCCCACTTAACAGTACTACCTTTTTTGGAATGGATGGTACTGTCTTTATAGATGTGTTTAAGCCTGGATTATGCCCTCATAGCAATCCAAACAACTATGCTATGATTTACATTACCCCACCAGATGGTAGCCGACCAGAGTATGCAACAGATGCATTATTTTTAGATGCGGTGCAGCAAATGGCAGCCAATATCATTACAGCTGTGGCTAGTTTTAATAAAACTACTATGACTAATCATAATTTGTCTGATATCGAGGTAATACGCACTTGTATGTATAGTAGCAATATCTATCTAAAAGCAGGAGTAACCATTGATGACATAGCTAAAGGGATGTATGCTGGATTTGCCAGCCAATTGGCCAAAGATGCTACAGGCATTCATTTGATTGAGTTTGAAAATGCAGATGGTGGATTTGATGTAATCAAGCCATCTTTTTAGACACTTTTTTTGAATATTTCATGAGAAATATAAAACCCACTAAACTGTATCGTTTGGTGGGTTTGGCATTAGATAGAAGATCAACCAAAAAGTACTTTTTTTCCCAAGAGTAAAATTGTTATATTTATCTTTATAAGCCCTACTTATTGTTTTTACTGTATAAAATTGACACAATCATTGACAACCAAGTTTATCACCAGCCTATTGATGTGGCTATTGTTGCATCCCAAACCTCACGGTTTGATGGCTCAACCTAAAGCTTCACGCAAAACAGATAGTTTGCAGCGTTTGCTCAAAACCAAACTCCCGGATAAGAAACGGGTGAATGTCATGCTAGCCCTCATTAATTCTTATATTATTAAAGAACCAGAAAAAGGCTACCAACAGCTCAAAGAAGCCCTCACACTGGCCAAAAAAATCGACTACGGTAATGGGATTGCTCAATGTTATGATCGGCTCGGTATATACTATAAACACACTGGTGAGTATGATTTAAGCCTGGAGTACCATTTGAAAGGATTAAAAATTTATGAAAAACTTAAAAACGAAAGAAAAGTAGCCGCTGCTTTAGGAAATATAGGGGTAGTATATAAGCGTATTCATGATTATCCTACGGCTTTTGAGTATCAGTTTAAAGCCCTAAAGTTGATGCAAAAGCTAAAGGAAGAAGGCATGATCGCCAATACTTACAACAACATTGGCTTGCTTTACCTCATGACTAAAGACTTTCCCAAAGCCTTGAAATACTTTGATAAAACCTTGGTATTGGATAAGAAAACAAATTTTGAGCTTGGACTAGGGAGCGACTATAGTAACATAGCATTGGCTTTATACGAAATGGGCAAATATAATAAAGCCCTACCTACCGAACTTAAAGCCTTGAAAATAAGAAAAAAAATAAAGCATCGTCAGGGCATTGTTGTTTCTTATAAAAACCTGGGCTATATATATAAAGACTTAAAACAGTATGATCAATCGCTGGCTTATTTTCAAAAGTATCTTGAACTCGGGCAGGAGCTTAAAGCACAAGAGCATATTGCTGATGCCTACGAAGGAATAGCTTTAGCATATGAAAAACAGGGCAAATATTTGCAAGCCCTCGAGTATCAACGTAAGTTTCAGAGCCAACAAGATTCGGTATTTAACCTTGGGAAGAATAAGCAGATTACCCAAATGAAAACCCGCTATGAAACAGAGAAAAAGGAACAGGAAAATCGGGTTTTGAAAGAGGAGGCCAAAGTAAAAGAAGCCGAACTAGCCCGTCAACAACTGTATAATACCTTGATTGCCATTGCATTACTCATCACATTGGCTTTTATTTATTTAGGATATAGACTTTACCAGCAAAAAAGAAAGAATGTACAACAGTTACAACAACTAAATAATGAGGTAAAGGATCAAAATCAAGCATTGCAGCAAAAGCAATCTGAGATTTTGGAACAACAGGAAGAAATAGCAGTACAAGCCGAAGAACTGAAGGTGACCAACGAGCAACTGGTACAGCTCGATAAGTTTAAGCAAAGCCTGACCAGTATGATTGTACATGACCTAAAGAATCCTCTAAACTCCATTATTGGTTTATCTTCTGGGAGTTATACTCCAGACTTTCAGAAATCTATTCATCAATCAGGTAAAAGTATGCTCAATCTGGTGATGAATATTCTGGATGTACAACGCTTTGAAGAAACCGAAATCAAACCTGATTTACACCCCCATTCTTTACAAAAAATAATCACTAATGCTTGTGATGCCGTGCACCAAGCCTTGGATGAGAAAAACATTCAATTCAAAAATGAAATCGCGCAAGATTCTATTTTGCAGGTAGATGAGGCATTGATACTGAGAGTATTTGTCAATTTACTAAGTAATGCCATCAAGTATACGCCCGCTCAAGGCGAGATCATAGTCTTTGTTGAGGATGATGCCAATACTGATTTTCAAAAGATTGCAATTAAAGACAATGGAATAGGTATTCCTGAGGAGTTTTTGGAGACCATATTTAACAAATTTGCTCAGCAAAATCCCCGAGCACAATCTACTGGATTGGGACTTACCTTTTGTAAACTAGTGGTAGAAGCTCACGAAGGCGAAATTGGCGTAAATTCTAAAGTAGATGAAGGAAGTGTTTTTTGGTTTACCCTGCCTAAATCCACTGAAATTAACCAAAATAAACAGCCACAAACAGCGAAAATTGAACCATTAGAAAAAACTTTTGTTGAGTTACATGATCAGGATGTGACACTATTGAAACCTATTGTGGAAGAGATGCGACAATTTGAAATTTATGAAGTATCAGCAATTAAGCGTACTTTGCACAAATTATCTCAAACCAATCCCAGAGTAGAGCAGTGGTGCACAGAAGTAGAAAATACCTTGTATGATTGGAACGAAACCAAGTACAACCAACTACTTCACTTGGTAGATCAATCTTCTTAAAGTATATAAAAAGCAATATGGCTTCTTCCCGATTATTCACTTTTATTGTTGTATTAGTTGTGTATGCGTTGCTGGAATTGTATGTGTTTTCGGGCATTCGTCACACTTTCAAAAATCCCACTGGGCAAAAAGTACTCTTAGGGTTATATTATTTTTCTCTGATAGTTTTTGTGATAGGAATTATCACTTTGTTTACCAATTTTTCTAATGGCTATAGTCAAGCCACCTGGTGGCCCAACCTGATCATAGGCTTGAATGTTACCTTCTTTTTCACAAAACTTTTCTTTGTGGTTTTACTCTTGGTGATTGACGTAGAGAGCCTGATAAGCTTTATTATCTCTAAATTTTCTAATGATCCATTATCTTCTCCACAACGTCGTAAGGTGCTAAAACAACTGGGAGTGTTTGCTGCAGCTATACCTTTCTCGGCATATTTATATGGCGTTTTTAGGGGGCGTTATGATTATAGAATTCATCGCTTGACTCTCAAATTTCCTGACTTACCAGCTACCTTTGATGGCTTTCGAATTGCTCAAATATCAGATGTACACTCAGGAAGCTTTGATAATTACAATGCGGTAAAGGGTGGTATTGATAAGATTCAACAACAAAACCCTGACCTCATCTTATTTACAGGGGACATGATCAATAACCTGGCAGAAGAAGTGGAGCCTTACATATCGTTGTTTGCTGGATTGAAAGCACCACAAGGTAAATTTGCTGTGCTGGGGAACCACGATTATGGTGAATATGTTTCCTGGGAATCAGCCGCTGCTAAAGATCAAAACCTGGAAAAGCTCAAGGGACACCACAAACAAATGGGCTTTCATCTGCTAAACAATGCCCAGGTAGCTTTGCAAAAAGGAGAGGAGACAATAAAACTGGTAGGGGTAGAGAATTGGGGTAAAAAACCATTTCCTCAGAAAGGAGATTTAAAGAAAGCTTTTGCTGAAAGCAAAGCCGATGATTTTTCTATTCTTATGTCTCATGATCCAAGCCATTGGGATTTGCAAGTGTTAGATTTTCCGCAAAAAGTGCATCTCACCTTGAGTGGCCACACCCATGGTATGCAAATGGGTGTAGAAATCCCTGGTTTTAAGTGGAGTCCCGTAAAGTATCGTTATCCTCGTTGGGCGGGGTTATACCAAAAAGCAGAGCAGTATTTGTATGTCAACCGAGGGTTTGGCTATATTGGTTTTCCAGGCAGAGTAGGTATTTGGCCAGAAATTACCATTATTGAGTTGAAGAAGGCTTGATAGGTTATTGATACTGCTACAAGGCATCATACCATTTTTTGATTTTCATTTTAACTTTTCACTTCTTCCTCTTGGTTTATTTAAACTAAAAGAATAGTTTTGAAACTATCAATTAAGTTGGTTAAAAATATCTTTATACAATGAAAAATGTAATTGTTTTCCTGCTTTGCCTATGCTCTATGACAGCTTTGGGGCAAGTTCGAATGCCAAAAATCTGGAATATGAAGGAGGCCCAAAATACCGATAAACCAGAGGAGGTGATTTATTTGTCCTTAAGCCACCAAAAACTGACTGAGATTCCTAATTGGGTGTATCGCTTCAAAAACCTAAAACGCCTGGATTTATCTGGAAACACAATTACAAAAATACCTGGTAAGCTCAATCGGTTAAAAAAACTTACCTACATCAACTTGTCTAATAATGTTTCGGAGGCTTATCGTAAAGAGTTAAACAAAAAGTATAGCAGCTATTTTAAAAAAACAGATGCAGCTCAAGAAAAACTCATCAAGCAGAAGTCTTTTTTTGACCTTAATGCTAAACAACAGCGAGCTAAGTTAGATTCTTTGCGTGCTAGTTTTCGTAAAGCTCGGGAAGCTTTTATTGCTTCTCTGCCTGCACCTGAGCCTGTCAAGATTAAATTTGGGAAATGTCGCTATATCAAAAAAATAAAAATGAAGGACTGCTTCCTAAAAACAGTTCCACGAACTTTGCATTGTTTGATAAATTTAGAGGAGGTCATTTTAGATAAAAATAGAATTGAGAAGATTCCCAAAAGGCTGGCGAAGTTGAAGCATTTGGTGTTATTGTCAATGAATTATAATAAATTGAACTCAGTAGATCGAGTAGATTTTGAGAAATTTACCAAACTGGATAGATTGTTTTTAGGTAGAAATCAATTGACGCGAATTCCAGACAAGATTCAACAACTAAATCGTTTGACCAAGCTTAATTTGGCAGGAAATAAATTAAAAGAAGTAAATCCTGCCATCCAGAAGCTTACCCAACTCAAGCATTTGATTTTGTATGACAACTCCATTGAAAAAATCCCAGGATTTATTTTTGATATGCGTGATTTGGTAGAATTAGACCTGGCCTACAACAAGATCAATGAAGTATCACCAAAGATTGGTCAATTAACTCAGTTGCAAGATTTATACTTGTCTTATAATGAGTTGAGTAATCTTCCTGCAAGTATTGGAGATATGGCTTCACTCCGAAAGATGTATTTACACCATAATAAACTTTATGACTTGCCTAAAACCATCGCAAAATTAAATAATATCAAGGTGCTGCATTTGAATAATAACCGTTTTATGGCTATTCCTACTGAAATTTATGGATTACAAAAAATGGTAGACTTAAATTTAGCTTATAATCAATTAGAAGAGTATGATGAGCGCCTAAGTAAGTTTCCAAAGCTTAAGCTTCTCTTTATCAACAGTAATAATATTAAGAAAGGCCAGCCAGAGTATCAATCTTATCGAAAAATGTTTGATGCCATGCGCGCCAAAAACATCATTGTCAATGATTAATTATAATGGTAAAAAATTTCGCTCGGTAAATAACACCGAAAATGGCGAAGTAGGAGCTGAAACCTTGTTTTATTATGAGCAAGAAGGCGAGATTTTGACAGCTACTTATGCAGGTGGACAAATTTTGAAAGGAAACCTGGTAGGAAAAGTAGATGAGCAAGGTGTTATAGAAATGCGCTATCAGCATTTAAATACCCAGCTAGAGTTTAAAACTGGATGTTGTGTATCTACCCCAGAGATTTTACCTGATGGTAAGATCAGACTGCATGAAAAATGGCAATGGACCAGTGGCGACCAATCCGAAGGGGAATCTATTATTGAAGAAGTATAAAAAAGTGATAGTTGATAGCCTATGCTTTGTGATTAGTGATAAATTTCTATTATATGATTTAAAAAACTAACATAGTAACGAAATTGCTATCGAATAAAGGCTACCAACTATCTATTAAATTAATACTTAATGCCCCATTTGCGATAAATGAAACCCATAATCCAGGCGGGGCCTACCATCAAAAATTGTACATCCTTTAAGAAAGAAGGTTTTTTGCCTTCGTGATTGTGACCAATAAACTGAAAAACCCAGGCTATAATAAAAATAGCTGCAGAAACTAACCAAAGAGGAGCACCAGAGGCAGCAATTTGGTAGTTGCCCCACAATACAAATGCTGAGAAGAAAAATAGGCCAATAGCCAGAGGTAATGATAAGCGCAGGTAAAATAACATGCTCAAAATAATAAGCAACGTACCAAAGTTTGCATAACCCAATAGGTTATCTGGCAAAAGACCTGTGAACAAACCTCCAGTAGGAATTGAAGCCAATAAACCTACAATACTAAATACTATGGCAGGTACACATATATAGTGGATGATTTTATTGAAACGTGTTTGGTGGCTTTCGCCATATTCACTGAATAATTGATCTACCTTTCTCATAATTAGTCGTATTTTATCAAATGTTTTAGGGATAATAAATAATGTTAAGGTTTGGGGAGCTTAACGTATTTTCTGATTTGCTGATATTCTTCTTTACCCTTAGGTGTCATAAATGGAACAATGATGTTCCATAAAAGCTCTACTGGCTGGCAGTTATTCACCTCATAGCCAGGGATTTGGGCAATTTGCTCCTGTGATGCCCAAAATGTGGTCACCATCCAGATAACATGTACCAACTGGTCATAACTTGTGCCATCACTCTCGGGCTTTAGGCGTTCGGTTTTGATATAATAATCAATCAAAGCCCTTGCTTGACCAAACCGCTTCATGGTAGCTTCATGATACAATGTACTTATCTCGGGATAGGAGCGGATAATATCTACAATATCCTGAAAGAAAAATGAATACTTCTTTTGGTGTTCTCGAAACTTTTGAATGATCTCTTCAAAATGATGCAAGGTAATGTATGTGTCAGGCAAGATGTACTCCAAAGCTTCACTACTCATTTGGCTATAAATGTGAGAAAGCAATACTTCTTTGGTTTTGAAATGATAACTCAGGTTACCGGCACTAATTCCTAACTTATCAGCTACTTGCTTCATAGATACATTGGTAATCCCTTTTTCATTGAATAGAGCAACTGAAGTTTGTACAATTTTTTCTTTCACGATTTAAATATAGTAAACGTTGACTAATTATTGAAATACTCTAGTAAATATTTACTAAAGACTGACTTTATTCATTAAAAAACCTGATGAATAGGCGTTCATCAGGTAAGTTATTTAATTTTTTTGTGTTGCCGAAGCTTACTGAATCCTTCCAAATTTAAAACCCATTGTCAAATTAAGCCCTCCCAATGAGCCAGTTTCTCTGGTTCTTTTATAGAGATAATTCATTTCTACAAAATAAATGCTCGAAGATGATACCTGAAATTCAAGACCAGCTCCAATAGTGGCTGCCAGGCCCTGATCAGAAATCTCGAAAAAGCTTTCTACTGTAGACATATAGCTTAGTCCCAGCTTTCCTCTAAAAAACACATTTGAATTTAGTTTGGCTCTGTTTAATAAACCTGCATTGATATGTGTTTGTCTGAAGTTAAATGGATTTCGAAAGGCCCCCACCGTATCTACATTGACATTTGCCGTAAGGGTAGAGGCCACATCTAAGTAAAAACCAATGTTTTTTCCTATCAATTCCAGGCCAATTGTGGGTATAAAAAAAGAATTGGTTCTGTATACTTCGGTTATTTGGGTGTTGTTTAGGAAATAAAGGCCTCCACCTACTTTAAATTGAACAAATGTATTGCTTTGCTGGGTTTTCAAGGAATCCTGTTGAGCAAGAGCAAAATTGGATAAACAAGAAAATGTAACAAGAAATAGGATTGTATTTTTCATGATGGTATGGTTTAGAACTTAAAAGCGTTGTTTTCGACAAATACGAAATGTGGAACTAAAATGCATCAGGCTCCAAAACAGTGATGTTTTCTTGAATGGCAGTATATATGATTTAGTAGTTGCCAGAAATATTAAATTGACTTCATTATTAATATTTTCAAGGCACTCCCTTCGCAAACTATAGAAATATTAGGAGTGATGTACTCAAACGCTAGTGTAAATAAATCAAAATAGCCCTGACTATTGATGCCTTTCCAGGTGTAGACTAATTGTTTGCCAATAAAGTTATTTAAACCTTTGTAGTTATAAAGAATGGTGTTGTTTGGGGGAGAATCAAGAATAGATAGCTGGAGTTCATCCGTATCACTTAAGGGACGAATTTGTAGAATGATTTCATCGAAATGGAATACTATTTCGTCAGCTATTATTTCATTTTTAGATGAAATAAATTCACTCTTTTTTAGGCTTATGCCACATAGCTTTTGTCCTAATATGTTAGCTATTGTTTGGGGCAAGTTTACTGCTTAATGACTTTTTTCTCCATAATATAATTAGAAGTCATTACTCTGAGGATGTAGGTACCTTCTGGTAGATCGTTGATCCAAACTTTTTGTTCCAGATCGCTGCTTTTAACAGGTTTGAGCAATTGAGCTTTGAGTAGTTCACCTTGTCGGTTGTACAGCTCCATACGAGCCACTTTGATAGAAAGTCCAGTGAGTTGCACATTGAAGTGATCTGTGGCAGGGTTTGGGAATACTTTGAGCTGTTTTTTCTGAGTGAACTTTCGGGTAGTAAAATACCAAGGTTTTTGAGGGTTAATACCTGTAAAACTGTGCCCTGATAAGTCTTTGACAAAATCTTTATCTAATTGAATGCTATAAGCTGTACTATAAGCCAAAGGTACTATGAGGTTGACAATGAGGCGCTTACCACGAGTTTGTACTTGGCTACTATTGACTTCAATGATTTGCACTGGAGCCTGGTCTTGCTTTTTCTGAATAATTAAGTTGCCAGTACCTAATTGTATGTTTTGGTCAAACTCTAGAATGATTTGAGAGGTAACATCTACATTGGTGGCCGCTCTTGCAGGAAACTGAGAGGTAATATGGAGAGTAGGTTTGGTTGGTTTTACAGGGGCTTGGATCTGCGCCAAAATAGTTTGGCCAGTGAACAAGCTAACTAAAAAAGTAAATATGTAAATGTGTAATCGTATCAATTTCTCAATTCTCAAATAATGGTTAGTAACACAGCTACAGCAAAATTAACAAAAACTCCTGATTTTTTTAATAATAACCAGAAATTAAGTCATATCATTCCCGCTTTAGGCATATATACTCCGTTATTTTGGCAGAAGTTTGGTAAATTCTACTTAAAAAAAGGCACTGGAGTGTAATTTGTAATCGCCTTAAGTATACTAATGAATCAAAAAAACGAACAATAACCCATATAACCCTCAATTAATCTAAATCATGACGCATAGAAATAACTTTCAGGATGATCTGAAGAACTTTTGGAATAACATTAACACCGAACTGAATAATTTTGGCGTAGATCTTAATAAAATTACCAGTGAATGGAAGGGGATTTTTAGCTCCTCACAAAACTGGTGGAACAATTTGATACCAGAATGGCAAGAGGTTTTTCGCCAAAATGTAGGTTTTACGGGCAGTCCTAACGAAGAGCAACTCAAACAAATCATCTATTTGCAAGAGCTGGATTGTAGCAATGCTCAATTGGCAACGTTGAATCCTTTAAAAAACCTGAAGTACCTGCAGGTATTGGATTGTAGTTCTACTAATATATTGAGTCTGGAGCCGTTGCAGCACACTACTTCATTAATTAAACTTTCTTGTTATAACACCCACATCAGCACCCTTAAACCTTTGCGTCGTTTGAAAAATATGCGAGTACTACACTGTAGTATGACCGATGTTGATAAGTTAGATTATCTAAGTGGCATGCTTCAACTACAGGAACTCAACTGCAACTCTACCTACGTAAAGTCATTGCGCCCTCTCAAAAAACTCAAAAGACTGGAAATTCTGTATTGCGAAGATGCCCGCTTAACTGATAAGGCAGTACGTCGCTTTAAAAAGCGTCATCCAAGTTGTGAAGTGTTTTATACACCGAAAAAAGCAGGTAAAGCTTAAACTTACTGTTTTGCGTATTAGGGAGCATTTGGTACAAAGGTTTGTTGAAAAATAATTGAATTGGAATATTTATTGCGCACTTCTGTTCTGGAATAATTAACGGTTATTCTTTGATTACCAGTGATATAATGTTATTGAACATTTGATTGAGAACTGACTTGCGACTGCCCAATGCTAACAAGCTTACGAACGTGTATTGTACTAATCTGTATTCTGCTATTTTTTACCCGTTGTAACCAACCCAAAAATATCCCAACAGTAAAAGATGGAGCAATAGACTTGACTAATTATGACTTTGAAAAATCAGGAATTATTCCTTTAAATGGTACCTGGGAATTTTATTGGCAAAAGTTATATGATGGCCAATACTTTATTACCCAGCCAAATCCTACCAATGCTTCTCATATTTTTTTGCCAAGAGTTTGGAATAATACCGAAAACAACGGAATCAAAGTACCCTCTATTGGTCATGGAACTTATCGTTTAAAGCTTAAATTACCAGGAAAAAAGCTAAAGCTAGCCATTAGATTACCCAAGATCGGTACCGCTTTTCGCCTGTTTATTGATCAAAAACTTGTTAGTGAAACAGGTAAGGTGGGCGCTTCAAAAAAAGAGCACACGCCAGATTATAAGCCACAAATAGTCGATTTTACGAATGATGACGAAAATGTTGACATCGTTTTTCAGGTAGCCAATTATCATTACAACTTTGGAGGAATATGGCAGCCTGTTCGTTTGGGGCTGGAAGGGCAAATCAGAACAGAGAGGGAGCAAGCAGTTGTAACGGATTTTTTCTTGCTAGGAAGCATATTCATCATGGCTTTGTATCATTTGGGGCTATTCTGGATTCGGCGTAAAAGTACCTCCGCTTTATATTTTTGCTTTATTTGTTTGCTGGCTGCTTTACGCCTTATGGTTACCAATGAATATATTATTGATACTTTTATTCATTTAGATTGGTTTACAATTATTCGCTTAGAGTATTTTTCTCTGAGTTTACCTTTACTGGCTTTTATTTGGTTTTTGTACTCTATCTTCCCAAAACATTTTTCAAAGAAGATGGTATGGGGAATTCAAATCGTCTTATTGATTTTGACAGCTATTGTGGCTGTTTTCCCTCCTTTAGTATTTTCTAAAACGTTATTGCTTTCTCAGGTGATTATTTTGCTGGGCGGAGGGTATTCTATTGGAGTTCTCATAAGAGCAGCAGTACTTAAAAAAGAAGGAGCCAGGTTACTGCTTCTGGGATTCTTTGTATTATTTGCCGCAGTAGTCAATGACATTCTCCATACCAGGGGAGTTGTCAATACAGATCATCAATTTGCCACTGGATTATTTGTATTTATTTTTACTCAGGCATTGGTGCTTTCTTTTCGGTTTTCAAGAGCATTTACTGAGTCTGAAGAGTTATCAGGAAAGTTAAATTATACCAATAAAAACCTTGAGCAAATTGTAGAAGTACGCACCAACGAATTGCAACAAAGTAATCAAATGCTCAACCAGTTTGTGGATGAACTAGATACAATTAATCATTTACTGAGTGTAAAAAATCAAGACATTACTGATAGTATTCATTATGCCAGTAACATTCAACAAGCTTTGCTTCCTCTAAAAGAAGACATTGCAGAGGCTTTGCCAGAGTATTTCATCTTTTATAAACCACTGGACATCGTGAGTGGTGATTTTTACTGGTTTTCGCAACAAACCAATGAACAAACTGGCGCGGTAGAAAAAATTATTTTTTCGGTGGTAGATTGCACTGGACATGGCGTGCCTGGGGCTTTTATGAGTATGTTAGGAATGGAATGCTTAAACAGTATCGTCAATCAGCAAAAGATATTAACCCCTAGTCAAATCCTAAGTAATCTGTACGAACATATTTCTCAGATTCTCCATCAACGCCTCAACAACCTAAAAGATGGAATGGATCTCGCGCTTTGCGTGATTGATTTGGTGCAACAAGAGATTGCTTTTGCTGGTGCCAATAATCCTTTGGTGATTATTCAAAACAATGAGCTTCAAATGATCCAAGGCAACTCAATGTCTATGGGAGGTATACAGGAAAATATCAACTTTGAGCAGCATACATTTCCGCTGGTAGACAATACGGTACTGTATTTATTTACTGATGGTTATCAGGATCAGTTTGGAGGAAAAAAGAACCGAAAGTTTATGAAAAAACGATTGCGTGAGCTCTTGTTTAGCATTCACCAAGAATCTATGGATACTCAGGAAAAAATCCTTGAGCAAACCATAGAGGAATGGATGAAATCTGGAAGCGAACAGCAAATTGATGATATGCTGGTTGCGGGGTTAAAGTTGCGGGTTTAAGAGGATAAGGTGCCATTGGTGTGATAATTATCATTTTATTTAAATATAATATCCCGGATAAGTTCGCTAACGAAGGCGGTAATCTATTATCTTGCTAATTATTGTAGGGATGTCTATTTTTGTACATCTATGATTTCAGAAAAGCAACAAAACCACGATATATTAGAAGAAGAACTCACCTGGTTTCGAGAAATAGTGAGCAGACGCCTCGATGAACCCACTGGTAAAATTCCCTTCGACGTTATTCCCTCCAAGATTGTCCGTGAACTCATTGGTAGTACCCATTACGAAAAGGTTGTACACCGTTTAAAACTTGATAAAAAAGATCGAGTGTTATTGCTATTGGCATTGGCTCGAGCCTTAGACGATGAATCCTTGTTTAATTTGAAGGATATTCTATCATTGAAGCTCAATTTTGAGAATGGAGAGGATGCAAACAATATGGATGATGTTATATGGGCAAAACGCCTTGCTGGTGGTCATTTACATCAAGAAACCCAAACGTTTATTCCTACCCTCAAGACTTTACTCTTTTTGTTGTGTGGAAGTAATAGAATTGCCCAACAAGAAGCTTTGTTGCATTTTCATACCCGCCATCCTTTATTTTTAGAAGGAATTATCGAGATGCATCCCTTGGGGTCGGTACAGCAAGGTGATCGGGTAGTACAGGATTGGATTAATCATCAAATTTTTCTGAACCCGTCTTATTTACGCTACTTTTTAGGAGGGCCAGTTCCTCAGCCCGAAGATGATCTTCGCCTTCCTATTCGAGTATTAGATTCAGGGCTTAGCCTGGATGACCTTATCTTGCCTGATAAGGTATACTCACAGTTACAGCCTGCGATGCACTTTGTGCAAGCAGGGCAAGCATTTTTTCAGGAAGAAGGTATTCGTAATAAATTTAGAGAAGGCTTTGTCATGTTGCTGTATGGCCCTCCAGGTACGGGTAAAACCCTTACAGCATCTGCCTTGGGAAATTCTTTAGGCATTAAAACCTATCAGCTTGAAATAGCTCAGGTAGTATCTAAATACATCGGTGAAACCTCTCAAAATATGGAAAAGGTATTTGCCGAATTGGAACGAGCCATTCAATGGCTAGAGGGGCAAATGTGTATTCTATTTATAGATGAAGCCGATGCGGTAATGGGTAAGCGATCTAAGGTAAAAGATAGTAAAGATCGATACGCCAATATGGATGTGTCGTTTTTGTTACAACGTCTGGAAAAATTCCCTGGCTTGCTTATTTTGGCAACCAACTATGAGCGCAACATGGACGAAGCCTTTGGGCGACGTATTCAAACTTATTTGCATATTCCGTTACCTAATGAAGACCAACGAGTACAACTCTGGAGAAATATTTTGCCCAAAAACTTTGGTTATTCTTCTCCCAATTTACCAGGAATTTTGGCACAACATTTTGCCTTAACTGGGGGGCATATTCAAAATATTTTGAAGCAAGCGTGCTTGCATGCAGCCAGTGATGAAACCAAAGAATTGGAATTTAATCGTCACCTGGAACCCTATATTAAGTCGGAGTACATGAAAAAGAACCAAACTTATCATGCACCCCGCAATATATTGGCTTTGCTACAGCTAAGTCCGCAAGAATATACCCAGTATAGACACTGGACCGATGCTTTGCCCGATAAGATGAGCTTTATGCCTGGACGATTACCCGAATATTTGGCTAAGACTTTTAAGCTAGCCAAGTCGGAGGTAGCCAATCTGATGAAAAATGTACTACCTGCTCAGGAGGCTGCGCAAAAGGGAGCGGTAAATTTTGGGCATATCTCTAAAAGCTTGCAGAATATCTGTGAAAAGGATTCAAACCTGGATTGGGAGCAGCTTACCCAACAAATGAATGCCTTTTTGGGTAATATAGCGCCTGCTAAAGAAGAAGCAGCCATAAATAAAACTGAGGAAACAGCCAAACCAGAACAAAAAACGTCGCAACAAATAGAAGAAGAGAAGAAAAAAGCGGCAAGAAAGGCGAAATTGGCCCAAGAAACAGCCAAAGCTTTTGAAGAATCTGCCCAACCAAGTCAACCCAAGCAAGTTCCAAAACCAGTAATACCGCCGCTGGATAATGTATCACAACCTATAGGGCAAAACCAACCAGTGCCTGGTAATGGAATATACAATGCTGATAATCAATATACACCACCTCCAGCACCTTCACAATATGAATTGGATGGCAATCGAGTGATCTTAAACATGGAATTGGCTACCAATGGCTGGCTAAGGTTTTTACCTGAAGGCTTTGTATATGGGCGCCAGGAAATGCCTAAAAACCTGGGGAAATTTTATGCTTTAACTGAGCATGAAATAAAAGTGACGCTCCAAATGGCCGCCAATTTGGCTGAAGAGGAAGGGACACAACGCATTAAGTTTTCCCCTCATATTAGTGAGCCATTAGAGATATTAAAAAAGAAATTAGAGAAGGGATCACTGTATCGTGACCAGTTCTCTAGTATGTAGCTTTAGGAGTATTATTTAGGCACGCGTTTGTACAGGAAGAAGCCAATGATGCTAAAAACCGTATTGGGTAACCAAGCAGCCATGAGAGGAGGCATCTCGCCATTTTTTCCAATACTACGGCTTACCATAATGAGCAAGACATAAATAAAAGCAAGGGCAAAACCAAGCGCGATTTGCAGACCAGCGCCTTCTCGGGTTTTGCGGCTAGACATGATTACCCCAATGATGGTCAAAATAATTACCGCAAATGGATAGGCAAACCGTTCATACCGATCTACCAGGTATTGTTCAATTTTACCCACTCCACGTTTTTGGAGTTCAGCAATGTAGGCATTGAGTTCAGGGAAGGTCAATTGTTCATTATACATGTACTTACTTTCAAAATCTTCTGGTTTGAGATTAATCAAAGTGTCCATGTTGTTGCCATATTTGATATCAAAACGGAGGGAGTCTTTACGAAATCGCATGAGTTTATAGTTTTCAATAACCCATTTGCCACGATCTTTATCCCAAATAATTCGGTTAGACTCTAGCTTGGTATTGAGCTTCTTTTTGATTTTTCCGTTTTCATCATACTCATAACCTTGTATGTTTTCCAGGGTAAATTTGTACCCCACATGGCTGGTGTTGTCATAACTTTCTATATAAGCAAAAGTATTGGGAGCAATCTTGAGGTGGACGTTTCGATCGGTATAATAAAATTTGTCCTTGATATGGGTGTTTTCAAACTTGAGCCGGACCTTGTTGGCTTCGGGAATCACCCAGCCAATCATGTAAAAAGTGAGTAAGGCTATAAATGTGGAACCAATAAGATAAGGAACTAAAATACGTCTAAAGCTTACCCCACTGCTCAAAATAGCAATAATCTCGGTATGAGTGGCCAGGCGCGCAGTAACAAATACTGTAGCGATAAAGATTAGAATGGGACTTAGTGAATTGGCCCAATAAGGAATGAAATTGAGATAGTATTTAGTAAAGATTTGCCAGGTAGTTTGATCCATTTTGTTAAAATCCTCTATTTTTTCGGTAATATCGATGATTACCAGAATGGACATCAAAATGATGACTACAAAGAAAAAAGTTACCAAAAACTTTCGGAGAATGTATTTATCTAATCTTTTCAGCATTATCTACTTAAATTGCGCACCCACATTGAATATGTTTAAACTTTGTCGTCGAGATTAAAAATGTTGAGTTTTTTGGATTGATATCAGGTCGTAAAAGACACTTTTTTAACTCAGATTATAACTTTTAAACATATTCTTCACTAGAGTTTCAAATATAGAACGAAAAACCCATTCTTTTTGGCTCAACTTAGGAGTTTTTAAGTATCAAATTATTTTTATTCGCATCTCTTGATAATATGTACTTGAGAAACCTATAAAAACCCTTTAGAAAGATGTTGAATTTACTCGTGATTTGGTCACAAGAAATAACGACTCTAGTGAAATTCTATAACTTATTGGGCGTGCAGTTGCAACAAGAACAACACGGCAAAGGCCCAATTCATTATGCCGCTCAATTATCAGAAACTAATGTATTTGAAATTTATCCAGCGACTTCCGCAGAAAAAGTTACTCGAAATATCCGTTTGGGATTTCAAGTGGAGCAGTTAGATATTGTTTTGAATACACTTATTGAGGCAGGTTTTGTGGTACATCAACCAGCCAAAAAATCTACCTGGGGCTATCGAGCAGTGATTCTGGATCCTGAAGGCCGAAAAATAGAATTAGTTGAGCAATCGATGTCCTGAGAGATGTATTTTGTTAGGTTACTTTAGCTTTTCGATGTGTTCAATCCATTTGGGTAGCATCTCAAACAAGATTTGCATTACCTTTTTAGTGTTTTTTTCGAACAGGGCAAAATTACCATAAGCTTCACCTCCTTTGGTATTTACTACATCGGTAACTCCCCGCAGAATAATGGTTTTAACCTTATTTTTGGCGGCAACATGGGCAATGGCCCCAGTTTCCCAATCGCCAGCAATGGCCGAATAAGTGTTGGCTAGTTTCTTGATTTCTTGTGGAAATAAATCTTTATCAGCAGATACCAAGGTAGTAGGGATTACTTTTGTAGGATAGTTGGTTCCAAGCCACTTAATGTTCAAATCTTTGCTATAATAATCAATAGCTTCTTTAGAATCACCCATTTTTTCTACAATATCATAAATCACGGTTTTTTTGGCCAGCACCACCTCAAACTTTTTGATTTTGCCTTCAAATCCGCCACAAGTGCCCAAATTAAACAAGAATTGTGGCTTCCAGCGGCTAATTAAATATTGGGTAGCTCCCGCGGCGTCTACTTTGCCCCATCCCTCATGAAAAAACAATACCTGATAGCTTTTACCGGAAGGTGTAGTCATTTTTTTATAAAAATATTCGCCATAAGGAGTACCACCTTGCCATTTTTCATGAGGCCATATCTTTTTTAAGGCACGCCATTCAGCATTGGCAGAAATGGCTACAGCATATTTTACTGGCGTTTGGGCCTGGGTCATCCAGGAAAGAGACAGGGATAATAAGCACAGGCAAATTTTTTGAGTGATTTTCATATCGTAGAAGTTAGTAGTTTTGAGACCAATGGTGTAGAAGTTTGGTCACAAAAAACTGAAAAAATGGCAAAAAACAAACCCCAGTCTCTAACGAAACTGGGGTTGCCTTTAAAACCATACTAATCTTCTATATTCCCTACAGTTGTAAGTCCATAGGCCACAGCTAATAGAATGACTATGGACTGAATCTATCCAACCGTAATTTCTCTGGCTGGTTGAGGTTTTGCCTCTTCTTTTTTAGGTACACTTACTTTCAAGATGCCATCTTCGTAACTGGCAGTTACTTGGTCTTTGGCTACACTCTCAGGTAATGTAAAACTTCTTTTAAAAGCAGTGAAGTTAAACTCCTTACGAGTGTACTTACTTTTGTTTTTGTTGTCTTTGTCTTCGCTTTTGGTATCCTCAGTAGTTTTTTCTGCTTTGATAGTCAACAAGTTCTTATCTACGTCTACTTTCAAATCTTCCTTGTTTAAACCAGGTGCAGCCAATTCAATCAGGAAACCATCAGCATCTTCGCTGATGTTTACCAATGGATTGGTTTTTACTGACTCAGTTCCTACTACTTTGTTGATTCCACGATTAAAGAAGTGATCAAATGTGTTGTTGTACATTGGTTTTGAATAAAATCTAACTAGTGACATAATGCTTATTGTTTTTTGATATTGTTGATTAAAAGTTTTTAGTTTCTGTGTTCTATGACTTGAAAACCTTTTTTGATTTTCAAATTCGGATAGCCTAAGATCAAATGCGGTACCAATGCCAAAAAATAAATTTATTATGTCAAAATGACTGTATTGAGCGTTTTTTGATTCGGTTTGAGTGTCAAAATGGCTGCTTTACTTTAATAATGTGTTAAAAATGACACAACAAAAGTTTTGAGTTGGATGCTAATGGGGGAGGTGTATATTTGTATCAATCAAAAATTTTTAATCAAAACAAAAAATAATCTCTATGGCACTTAGATTAGGTGACGAAGCACCAAATTTTACCGCCCAAACTACCGAAGGCGAAATCAATTTTCACGAATGGTTAGGCGATGGTTGGGCAGTGTTTTTTTCTCATCCAGCTGATTTTACTCCAGTATGTACTACCGAGTTGGGTACAGTGGCTAAATATCGTGATAAGTTTGAGGCACGTAACGTGAAAACTTTGGCGCTAAGTGTAGATCCGTTGGATTCTCACAAAGAATGGATCAAAGACATCAACGAAACTCAAAACACTACTGTAGATTATCCGATTGTGGCCGATCCAGACAAAAGCATTGCAACGATGTACGATATGTTGCATCCCAATGCTTTGACGAATTTGACGGTTCGCTCAGTGTTTATCATTGGACCTGATAAGAAGATCAAGTTGATGTTAACTTATCCAGCTTCGACGGGAAGAAACTTTGACGAGATCATTCGGGTAATAGATTCCTTGCAGCTAACTGCTTATCATAGTGTGGCTACGCCTGCTAACTGGAAAGATGGCGAAGATGTAGTTGTTTCTCCATCTATTGCTACCGAAGATATTCCGGCCAAATTCCCCAAAGGACATACTGTAGTGAAGCCTTACTTGCGCACGACACCTCAGCCCAATAAATAGGTTTTTTATAAAGGTCTGGAAACTATTTAGTATCCAGACCTTTATTGTTTTTATCTTTTCAATGGCTTTTTTTCGTAGTAAAACCCTAACTGCCGACAGAGTAAAATGACTCCATTATATCCCATTTTGCTAAAACTTAAAGCATAATTGCCATCTCCAAGAAAGGCTTTTATAGTAGGATATGCTCTAAGTTTGTTACAAGTAAGGCACACATCTATCGAATAAACCACTTTTTCTTGAAGAGTGAATACCAGCCCAAGGTGAGGAAAAAGCAGCCATACATGCCTGCGTTCACATCATATACTGAGCCGTTTGACCGTTTTATCAATGGACTGGGCTTTAGAGATTTGCACTGTAAAAAATAAGAGGGCAAATAGGTAAGTAAACCTTATATACTTTTAGCTAGGTTTTCTGTAAAAAAGCAAATAATTCCATCATATAAGCTACACCCAGATGCAGCATAATGCCTCCATATATAGAACGACTATAGTAACTAAAAACCCCTAACAGCAATCCTCCAAAAAAAGAACTGATGGTTTCTCCTATAGGTTTGCCCAGGTGAAAAAGACAATAAATACTTGCTGCTAAAATAACTACTTGTGGCCCAAAATAACGACCAACGAGAATGATTAGAAAACCTCGGAAAAAAAGCTCTACAAAAACAAAGTCTATCCCATAAAATAACTCAAATACTGCGGCAGTTACCCAACTGGGAACCTTTAAATAAGCTGCGGCAAAATTGGCTTTGTATATAGGGTATTGAGCCAGGAAACCCGCAGTAGTAGAAGCCCAAAAAATAAAAGGAGCAATGAGTAACAATAAAATGATGTAAGGCTTGGGGTGAAAGGTTTTTACCGAAAAACCGTATAAAGGTTCTTTTTGCTGGTCATATAAACGCCAAATTAAATACACTGGCAGGACAAATGTGAGAATGCGGAATCCGTAAATTGTTAATTGTTCAGCCCAATATTGTAAGCTAAACGAAACCTGAGTCTTGATCCAAACGCGATGGTAGGTAAACCCTTTGCGGATAAGTAATACGCAAATAGTAATAGCGATGAGTACCCAAAACCGACTACTTTCTTTGATGGATTGTTTATAGAAAAGTTTTTGAGCCAGCATTCCTAATAATACGGCTCCCAAATAGGTAAAAGCCTGAAACAACACTTGATAAGGAAGCGGATAAGATTTTATGATGGTATAATAAACCCCCATCATCAGAGCCAACCAGGCACACGTAATGAATAGATAACCTAAATTTCCAGCTTCACGCCAAAACTGTTTGAGATAAGATAAAAGGAACTTCATAAGGGATAAAGATAAGTGAGCATTTGGATTATTTTATAAAGCGTGCTTAAAATTTATGCAATAAAAAATCCCCACTGTATAACAAAGTATAGAGTGGGGAAAAAAAAGCTTTGTGGTATCTTCAATTAGCAAGTATTACAACTTGCACAATTAGTAGCAGGGCAGGTTCTTTGACCTTGTCCAGTAGCACAGACATCTGGTTCGGATTCGGGCATAGCGCGGACAACGTTGGGAGAAAGGTTGATGTTTTTGTCCCAATTAGAATTAATTTTTAGCTTTTTTTGAACTAACATAGGTACTAAAAGTAAATGATTAATTAATTAAAATACGTTATCTGTAATTTCCCGAATAATTATTTAACAAGCAAGGATTTTAACATTTCAATATTTCGTAAATGCTTGTTAAGCAAATTGCGTATCGAACGTTTTTATATTTTTGATAGTCAGTAACTTATCTATATATTCATAAGAGCTGCCTGGAATGTTATTGATTACCAATATGAACCATAGTTCGTAATAATTCTTTGAAATTAGAGTGGCATCATGATATATTTTTTTAGCTTTATAGTATGGTTATTAGCTTTAAGAAAATATTTGATCATATATCCTACACCATAAAATCAACACTAGTGATTGTAGTTGCTTGTTTGGGAATGAGTTCTTGCCAAACAAACACTTCATCATTGGATGATGGACAGTCACAAACCAGGGCAAAGATCACCGCTAAACATGCGCAACCAATAAAGGCTTTTCCACGCCAATACCTGTCACATACAAAGCAAAATCTGACTTATCTTCAGACCGAGCAAAAATTACCTGATAACTTTATAGCAACGACTTTATACGATAGTAAAGGTTATCTATGGTTGGGGACAACTCGTCAAGGTGTTTGTAGGTTTGACGGTCTTAATTTTGAATCTTTTACTACTTCGGATGGACTGGCTGGAAATAGCATTTCGGCTATTTTTGAGGACAGTAAGGGGCGATTATGGTTTGGAACTTATGGAAAAGGGGTGAGCTGTCTTGATGGTACAAGTTTGAGAAGTTATACTAAAAAAGATGGACTAGGTAGTAATTATATCAAGGATATTGTTGAGGATCAAAACCACAATATTTGGTTAGGTACCATCAATGGTGCCACTCGTTTTGATGGAGAAAAGTTTGTTACCTATACGCAAAAACATGGGTTGCCCAGACATCAAATCCAATCAATGGCTTTAGATACACAAGGAAATATTTGGTTGGGGACCCAAAAGGGGGTAAGTCGATTTGATGGGAAAAAATTTCAAAATTACTCTTCCAAAGACGGCCTTGTCGGAGATTTTGTAACGGTTACAAGAATAGATCAAAAAGGCAACTTGTGGGTAGGTACTACTACTGGTATTAGCCGTTTTGATGGTGAAAAATTTCAAAATTATACCACCAAGGATGGGTTGGTAAATGACGACATTTGGAGTGTTTGGATTGACCCAAACGATGGAGTTTGGGTAGGTACCTTAAAAGGTGCTAGTTATTTTGATGGTCAACATTTTAAAAACATTACTCTTGATGATGGATTAACTGCCAGCCAGATTATGTCTATAGAGGGAGACAATGCTGGCAATGTGTGGTTATCAACTTTTGGAGGAGGGGTATGTCGTTATAGGTTTAATTCTTTCAAGACTCTAAATTTAGGGAAGAGTTTTCAGGAAGGCAATGATATTGTACACGCCATTTACGAAAACCAGAATGAACTGTTGTTAGGTACCTTATACAATGGTTTAAAAAAGTATAATGATACTACAATCAGTCAATACAAAAAAGTAAAAGGGTTGAATGGTGAAAGTAACATCCATGGTATTTTACAAGATCATAATAATGATTTTTGGTTTGCCACCAGCCAAGGATTGATTTGGGAAGATAAAAAGGGTACAAAAGTTTACACTAAAAAAGATGGATTAAGTAACTATTTTGTGCTGGACGTATTAGAAGATTCTAAGCACACAAAATGGATTAGCACCATTCAGGGTTTGAGTAAATTTGATGGTAAGCAATTTCAAAATTTCTATAAGAAAGATGGTTTGGCTTCCAACTATATATCTGCTGTTTTAGAAGATGCTAAAGGTAAACTATGGATAGGAACCGATGCTGGATTGAATTATTATGATATTGACACATTTAAAAATTACAGCGATAAGCATCCGATTTTAAAAAGTGGCGTTAGAGATATCTTTCGAGACAGTCAAAAACGCCTTTGGATTGGAACTAAACAAGGAGTAGTGCTGTATGATGGCAATACTTATCAATCGTATACCGAGCAAGAAGGTTTGCTAAACAACGAAGTGAATGCATTCGCTGAGGATTCGCTGGGAAATATCTGGATGGGGACTCGCAATGGCGTCCATTTACTGCATCAAGTAAAAGAAACCGCTGATAACTTTGCTACATCATTGGTTTTTGGAAATTACCTGCCTTTTACTTTTACTACTCAAGATGGCTTTAAAGGAAAACTTATTCCAGAGAGAGCTACCAAACTAGATAGTAAGAATCGCCTCTGGTGGGGAAATGCAGACGGAGCTACCTATCTTGACCTCAATAAGTTTAAAATTCCTACTCAGGCACCCAAGCCTCCTCAATTGAGCCACATTAAGGTACAAAACCAATACATAGACTTTCGTCAATTACGCCAGGATACAGCTTATCAAGTTGCATTGGGTTTTGGTGAAACACTGCTTGATAGTTATGGCAAAGTTACGGAATGGTTCAACTACCCTACAAGCTTGTGTTTGCCTTATAACCTCAATCACCTTACCTTTCATTTTTCGGCTATAGACTGGGCCGCTCCTCATAAACTAAAATTCCGCTATCGCCTTAAGGGACTTGATAAACGGTGGAGTGTGGCCAGTAGCGACAACTTTGCTGATTACCGAAACATCCCTTACGGAAAATATACTTTTGAGATTCAAGCAGTTGGCGTGGCACAGAAGTGGAGCAAAATCTTCCGTTATTCCTTCGAAATACGTCCTCCGTGGTGGCATACCTGGTGGGCCAGAAGCTTGTATATTGGCCTGGGTTTGGTATTGATATTGGGTTATGTACAATGGCGATTGGCCAAATACAAAAAGCGACAAAAGTTGCTGGAACAAGCCTTGATTGGGCCTTTGATTGCAGGCTATCGGTTAGTGGAACAAATCGGTGAAGGAGGTTTTGGTCGTGTATATAAGGCTATTCAGCTAAGAACCGAACAGCCAGTAGCCATTAAATTGTTGAAGGACAGCAAATACAGTGACCAGAAACAAATAGATCGTTTTGAACGAGAAACCCAACTAAGTGCACAAATAAGCCATCCCCATATTGTAAAATTATTGGATAAAGGCCACACCGAAGATGGCGATTTGTTTGCTGCCTTTGAGTTTATAGAGGGAGAAACCCTCAAGAACCGAATTGTCCGCAAATCTGGCTTAAATGGTTTGGAAACGGGTCTCTTGATGGCCCAGGTACTGGATGCATTGGCTTGCGCCCATGAACAGGGGATTGTACATCGAGATTTGAAACCGCAAAACCTTATGGTGACCGAAACGGGGGCCTCTATGCATATCAAGGTGTTGGATTTTGGGGTAGGGGCATTTGTAGAAAACTACCGCTCTGATGATTATAAAAGCCTGACCCTTACAAAAGAAACGCTGGGAACCCCTACGTATAGCGCTCCTGAACAATTATGGGGAGAAGCGCTCACTGTAAAATCTGATTTATATGCCTGGGGGCTTATTGTGCTTGAATGTCTCACTGGAACTCCAGTGATGGGAGGGAATTCATTGGCAGAAGTTTTTGAGAAACAAATCAATACTCGGGAAGTTTCCTTGCCTGATACAGTATTAGAGCATCCTCTGGGGGATATATTACAAAGGGTCTTGGAAAAGAAAGTAGAGAAGAGAGTAGGATCTGCTGCCAGACTTTATCAAGAGTGTTTGGCCATTGATTTTAACACTCTATTGGTGAAAAAACTTCCCCAAAACAACTATGAGGGACTGGACGATACCACTCAAGACAACGACCTTGCTTTGGTAATGGGAAAAGTTCGTCAACAACAAATTACCGTCTTGTGTGCTCAATTGAACCTGCACATTCCATCAGACAATAAATTGGAAAATGAAAAGCTCATTTCTATCCAAAAAGACCAACTAAACCGCTGCATTAGCATTGCGCAAGGCAATGGAGGATATTTGGCCAACTCGTTTGGTGATACCTTGACTATTTATTTTGGCTATCCCAAGCCTCAGGAGTTGGATGCCCAAACTGCAGGGCGGGTAGCACTTGAGTTGTTACATCATATTCAAGAGCAGAGCAAAGCCATGCGAACCCTACATAAAATCACGCTGGAAATACGCCTAAGCGTGCATACTGGTGAGGTGCTTATCAAGCAAAATCAGGAACCAGAAGGGCTGACCTTGGGCATTGCACTCAATTTGTTGAGCCAGGCTAAGCGTAATAGTGTGTTGGTGAGTGATGCTAGCAAAGCCCAATTAGAGCGAATTGCTCGATTCGAGAATAGTGGTTCTTACACTTTCAGTGGAGCCAAAAAACCTATTCAGGTGTTTTCATTGGTGGAAAATGATAAATAATTCTTTTCCTGATTTTCGAATCAAAAACTACTACACCAAGTCGTCTAAACTTTGTTCCAGTAACTGATTGGCCAGGTTACGTACATTCCAACTGGGGTGTTGGGTGAGTTCCAGAATGAGTTCAACGCTTTTTGGGGTTTTGATAACCTGTAAAACTTCTAATACTTTGATGATATGATGATACTGCAGTTCAGAAGTGTCTCTTTCTTTGATTTCTAGCTGAGTAATAGTTTGTAGAGGAGGAAGTATATCGTCACTGAGCATTTGTTGAGCAAGGGCCAAATCCAACAGTTGCTCTATTTGAAAAATAAGGTTTTTAATGAAATATGCAGGATTGGCTATTTGATAAGCTTGAACTAAGTTAGATAATAGCTCTTGAATGATGCTTGGGAATTGAGCAGGTACTTGCTGGTGGATCAATTGAATAATGAAATCTACCCGAACAAACCTAACATCTACGTTAGTCACTACAAGTTTTATTTGCTGGAGCAAGAAGGCCTGATAGACCTTCTGGAAATTATCTGGATTGTTTTGCTTTAAAATTTCGACGACTTTTTTTGCTTCGTCTAGTAATGAATTGACAACAGAGGCTAAACTGCTATTTTTTTGCTGCACAAAATGCTCAATAATAGATTCAGGAGTTAGAGAGGACATATATTTAGACTCAATTCATAATTCAACATTTATAACGCATCAGGTTTCATTAAAACTAACTTCTCCAGAATTACGATCCAGCCTTCCTTTTTTCTTTTTCACCATCCACTTTTCCTTATCAGCCATACGAACAATAGAAGGCGAAAAACGTCCTATTACCTTTACCAAATCAGTTTGCTGCTGCATAACTTCATCAATGTTTTTGTAAGCCATAGGTGCTTCATCCAAATCACCTCCTAGCAGCATTACACCATGGGCCTTGAGCACTTTTTCTACCTCATCTTCTGTGAGGTTTTTGCGGGCTTTGCTACGCGAAAGCTGCCTTCCTGCACCGTGTGAGGCCGAAAAAATAGCTTCTCCTTTTCCCAGGCCTTGCACCAAATACCCTGGAGCGGTCATAGAACCCGGAATGATTCCAAATTCGTCTTGGTGCGCGGGAGTAGCTCCTTTGCGATGCACAATCACTTCAGTGCCATCAGCCAGTGTGTCTTTCCAGGCAAAATTGTGATGATTTTCTATTATTTTGATGGGTTTTATTTCCAAAGAATCAGCCATTCTGCGGTGAATTTGGTGATGATTGGCCGACGCATACTCACCTGCCAAATGCATCCCAATCCAATATTCTTGACCTTCTTCAGTGTTTAGATCCAGCCAGGCCAAGTGTCGGGCAAACTTGGGTAGCTTGGTTTTTTCCATCGCTATTTGAGTATAATGCCCCGCAATGCCGGCTCCAAATCCTCGGGAACCCGAATGAGAGAGTAATGCAAGGTATTGCCCTTTAGGTAAACCCAGTGCTGCATTGTCTTCTACAATTTCTATAGCACCCCATTCCACAAAATGGTTGCCCGTACCTGAACTTCCGATCTGGCGAATGGCTTTTTTTCTCAAATCCCTGATTACTTTAGTGGCTTGCCAGTCTGATTTGTCAAAAAGGTCGTCGTGCATTGGGCTTTCGAAACCCTTGCCAACACCAAAGCAGGTATTTTTGAGGAGTAAATTTTTAAGCTGATTTCGTTTTTTGACCAAATAATCAGCATTGAGTTCAAATACCGATAAGCACATGCGGCAAGCAATATCTACACCTACTGCGTAAGGAATTACTTTGTCGGCTTCAGTGGCCAGTACGCCACCAATAGGTAGTCCATAGCCTTCGTGTGCATCGGGCATAAGCGCACCTGCTACTGAAATGGGCAGTTGCATGGCAGTGCTCATTTGCTTAATGGCACCTGCTTCTATATTTTCACCTCCATAAATTGGAAAAGGAATGGGTTCTGGCTTTAAATCGTGTTGAGCTTCTTCCTGACGCCGTAAATCGTTGGCAGGTTGGTGCTCTTTTACTTTTTGAGCCAATTTGTCAAAAGGAGGCTCAGTAAAATTGTCTGGGTTATCAAGCAAATCTTTGAGTAGAGATAATAATGCTTCTTTGCTTGCTTGTTTTTGTCCGATCAGTTGATTCGCAATTTTTCCAGCTAGCTTCAAGATAGGTACTTCATAGTAGCCGATTTTTTGCAAATCGTTGTTTCTTATTTTAGTTCTTCTCATATTTTTTAGTCCATAGTTGAGCGTTCATAGATGATGGCCTTTTATTTTACAATAGTGAATTATGCACTGCTGAACGCTATTGACCATCGACCTTTGACTACTAACTATCAGCCATTCACCCCATTACTAAAAATAGTTTGTTGATGTTTCTCAATGAGTTTGAAGATAATACCATCTTTTACCCCTACCTTAGGTACAAACAATTCCTGAATACCTGCCCACTGCATTGCTGATAAGTAAATATTGGTAGCCGGGATAATGGTATCGGCCCTATCGGGATTTAGTTTCAATACATTGATGCGTTCTTCTAACGTATATACCTGCAATTCCTGTAGTAAGTTGACTACCTCGGCCGTAGCAATTGTTTCTCCACTTCGGCGATTCAGTAGTTTTTGAACTTTATTGATGTTGCCACCAGTGCAGATTCCCATAATGCCTCCCTTCGACAGTAATGGTTTGCGTTCATCAATCCACTTTTGCATCTTCTTGAAACGAGCATTGGCTGTACGAGTTCCATTGTTACGAATAGAACCAATCTTAAAGGAAAAAGCATCTACCTTGTTCATATTGCTATAAATATTAAACTCGGTGCTTCCCCCGCCTACATCTACGTGTAAATAATTTTGATTGGGTAATAAGAAATGCTTAATGGCTAAATGCATGTATTCGGCTTCTTCTTTACCGTCTATTACCTGGATGTACATGCCCAGTTTATTCCAGATTTCGTGCACGATTTCCTTTCCATTTTGTGCTTCCCGAAAAGCCGAGGTAGCCAGAATCATGTAGTCCTCTACCTTATGTAGCTCCATCAGTAGCTTGAAGGCGTGCAATAATTTATGTATTTTTTCTCTTTTTTTATCACCAATAATCTTATCTGTAAAGACATCCTTACCCAGGCGAAGTGGGTAACGCACATACTCTATGTCTTTGGTTGATATATTTCCTTTGTTAGTTAAAACACTGGCAATCAGCATTCTGGCTCCATTGGAGCCAATATCGATGGCGGCTAATTTCAAACTCTATTAATTTTGGAGTGATAAATCCTAACTTTAATCTCAAATTTAATAAAAAATTAAAGGTTAAAGTAATACGGAGGCTTAGACTTTTTTTTCCGCTAAATTATTGCAGGTAATAAAAAAGGCACATTGCAAAAAATGTTTTAGGGTAAATTCACTACACCCAACCTTTTGGCAATGTACCTGTCAGAAGCTTTTGAAAAACGAAGTTTGATGTTTTTGTCTTATTGCAATATTACCCATAAGAGGTAATAATGGAAGAGCCAGTGGGGATGAAACAGCGAGAAGAGGGCAATAGAGAAGAGAAGGATAAAATATATAAAGCCAGAGAGAAACAAAATGTCGCTCCCTGGTAGAATTTTCTAATTAAGCGCAAGCGCCACCTGTCGATAAACAAGGATTAGGAATAGTAAGGCCTGGGCAATAAGACAAATCAATGGTTGGTCTTGTGCAGCCTTCTACCCATTTGGTTTGTAGCAAGCAAGGATCGGTAGTAGGGCTACCACCTTTAACTTTACTAGAGTCTAGTTTAGAAATCACTTTTTTGTTTAAAGACAAATTTTTCAATTGCTTCTTTTTCATAATAAATTAGAGTTTTATGTAATATAATTAGTTATGAAGCGATATTAAGCAATTTTTGTCAAACGACAATAACAGAGAAGGATGTTGCTAAGGTTTTCTAATGAAAATTAATCAATTTTTATAGTAATATGCTGAAAAATGCAAATAATGAAATGATTTCGAAAGTTTTTGGGAAATGAAATTTGGTTGGTTTGGCAAGGCTTATAAGCGTAGATTTTTGAGATGCCAGAAAAGCAATATGGAAAAAGGATAATAATTAAGAGAAGGGAAGGATAAAATATATAAAGCCAGGGAGAAACAATAAGCCACCCCCTGGTAGAATTTCCTAATTAAGCACAGGCACCTGTCGATAAACAGGGGTTGGGAATAGTAAGACCTGGGCAATAAGACAAATCAATTGTTTCTCTTGTACAGCCATCTGCTCGTCTGGTACTTGGTCGCAAGCAAGGGTCTGCAGTAGGATAACCGCCTTTAACTTTGTTTGAGTCTAATTTAGAAATCACTTTTTTGTTTAAAGACAGGTCTTTTAATTGTTTCTTTTTCATAATAAGTTGATTATAATTTTATGTATTGTAATTAGTAATATTCTTATATTAATCAATTTTTATTGAACCACCACAACGAACAGAATTGTTATCAGGTTTTTCTTAAAAAATAGATAATGAATGGATGTATTCAGGAATAAACACTTCTTTGGGACGAACTTAGGCAGCCTCATCGCCAAGCAACAGGCTTGATTATTTTTAGGTACTTTTTAATACATTTTGTTGTTTAGCATACACTGTTTTGTAATAACGTGCTAAAAAGTTGTAACAAACCATTTCGTTTAAGCGATTTTTAGATTTAAAAAGCCTGTTCATCAGCATATGAATAAAGCTATTGAGCAGACTGACCAAATCTCTTTCTAAGGTGTTTTGCTGATGAAGTGTCAAAATTTGATCTACTATTACTTGATTCTCCTGACGTTTTTGGTTCAAAAGAGCGATAATGAATTGTAAATCAGGTTGCTGCATAGGAGTAAATTGCATAAAATCTTCTATTTTTTTTCTGGCATCTCGATATTTCTTGTCAAGTTGGCGTTTGAGTGGCTTAGCCATATTAAATTCCTGCCCAAAAGAGAAAGATAAATTCTCCATCACCATCTTTTTTTGTTCAATATTTAGCCGAAAACTATCTAATAAGGCATCAGTTGCCCTGAGAGCAAATAACCAGCGCAGCTCTTCGTCCTGAAGCTCTTCCAAATACTCTAGAAAATGAACAATCATTTTGCTTTCCTGACAAAAAAGTGTTTCTGCCATTTCTATAGTTTGGGTGCCATATCTTTCCATTTCCCGATCATAAGTATCGACTTGGATTTTCCAGATTAGATCTTCCTCCATGAATGCTTTCAAAGCAGGGTATAATTGCTGAACGACTTTGCCAATACCAACCTCAGGCTGTGGGATATAAAACCTAACCCTGAGATGATGGTCAGGGTCGGCATAACGTATAAAAAACCATTGGCTGATGACCTGATCATTTATAAGTGTTTCTGTGAGCGGTTTGATGATTTGGGTTAGGATCAGATCACTTGTTTTATAACCAGTATATATTTTGTAGTATAACCAGTGGTCGCCAGTGATAAAACTTCTTTGTGTCATATATTGGGAATTTCTTTTGAGGTTGGGTTTAGGACTTATTGTTGAGTTTCGCTTCGTTGTATAAAGAGATAATCACCTGATTGGTGTAGTTGTCGCCTTGCTCATTTTTTACCAGACAATCTTCTCCAAATAGGAATTCTGTCAGGGTAAAATAGTTTCTGTCTTTGACTATTTGCAGCATAATGCGCACCAGCGATAAGTTTTTGAAATTGATCAAGAGTTTATTATCGCCATCCATTAGTAACACATAAGGAGGGATTTTATGAGATTCTATAAATAAACCGACTTCTTTAGCCAATTTTGTCTCATCTTTTAAGGCTTTTACCATACCCTCAATGTCTGCTTTTCTGATGTTCCAGGTAGCTTCATGCAAAATTACCTGCTCGTATTCTATCCTGGGTAAGAATCTAAACTCATTGGAAAGTGGTCCCCAGTTGATACGCACTCCCAGACGTTTGCCTTGCATTTGCATATCACATAAAAAGTGATACACAGGCAAAGCATTTTGGGTGAAATTGTGGGCATTGGTGAGATTGGGTACTACTTCTTTGCCCAATTTCCTGGATTTTAGTACCAGTTGTTGTTGCCCTTTTACTGAGAGATACAAGTCTTCGAGTGGCAATTGATGTTCCTGGTCCAGGTTAGATTTTGCCAAAAAAGGAATTTCATAAGCCCTAAGGGCTGGTCTCATCAGAATATTACCTGTTCGAGATTCGGGTAGATGCACAATTTCGGCGAGTATCTTGTCCTCATTTATTTGGGTTTCTTTTTGCACAATTTCTTCTACCAAACGATGCAGTTTTTCATCGCCATAGGCAAATCTACTGAGCAAATTACCTGCACTAGGGCCTCCAATTCCCGAAAACTTCAATTTGGTTTGTCCATCTACCGATACCAGCTCAGTCATTACAGACATTGTATCTGGCAAATCATTCCAATTCTCCTCTAAGTTTTTAAAATCCGAAGCCTTAAAAGTTACTACCTTTGCCTCTTGCTTTAAGGCATTATGGAGTCTATCGTAAAAGAATGCATGAATTGAATTCCACTTGATGTTGTTTTGGGCAATTTTAGGCTCTTCTGGAATAAGCATAATATTGTCAATCAAGGGATTTACATCACCATCATCTCTATCTCGGGGGTATCCTAAGCCAATTTCCACATCCAATGCTTTAGAGAGTGGCACTTCTCGTTCACCATACCTTCTATAAAAATCGCTGATAAATTGTGGTAAATGCTCTGAGGAGGCCATCCCTGAAATCTTATTCATGATGGTCAAACCCTTCAATACTGACGAAGTGAGCGATTTAGAAAGCGTATTATGATTGGTTTGAACAACCATATCGGTTTGGATCATGAACTTTAACTCTACCGAAACCTCGAGCTTGTCCAATAAACTCTTGAGTTGTAAATACCCTTCAGGATCGTTGCCGAGATGGCTATCGAGCTGAGAAAGATGATGCCTGATTTCGGTAAATACAGCTTTGATATGGTCTATCTGATCCAGTTTGCCTAATACCTCAGTCAATTGATCAAAAAACTCTGGCCCCGAAAGAGAAGGTTCTAAATCACTGATTAATAAGTTAGAATCTATCAATTCATCAATAAAAGCACTTTTATCTTCCCACGAAATCTCAGGTTCATCAATGGCCGCTACGAGTTCTTCAAATGAGGCACCTTTTAGGGCAGCGGATAAAATGCTTTGTAAATATTCAGAATTATCTACTTCTACAACCTCATGATGCCGCTGTCCGTGCAAATATTGGTAATCGATATAGCGTAACTTATCGGCAATGGGATAGATGCTAGAGTTAGGAAAAAAAGATACTTGAGTCCTTACTTGAGGAATTTTGGCAATCTTTTGGGCCAGTGCCACCAGTAGGTTCATATCCAGACGACTATGACGATGGTGGCTGGTAGTAGTTTTAAGCTCTACTTGATTGGTTTCCTGAAGGTGAAACTCTCCAACAGCACACCCAGCAAAAAGCCCAAAAGGTGTACATCGGGCACATAGCCTTGCCACATACTTTAAGATAGAATCTTTGAGACGATTGATCTTTTTTGCATCTGTGAGTTCATTTGCTAACCATTTGTCGATCTCGAATAGCAATGAAGGGGATGCAAGGAAAATAGCCTCCCGAATGACTTTATCAGTGCATATTTCTTTGAGTTGTTCTTCTGATACTGTAGATGATGAAGTTAATTTTTTATAAAAATCAATAGATAACAAAGGAGTCCTAAGCACATATTGATCAAAAGGTTGGTAAGGGTTTTTATTCGCCAATGTTCAATAAAGTTTGATGGATAAGGATATTTTAACTAATGAGGAGGCATTCGTCCCAATTATTGGGTGTGTCAGAAAGGAAATCAATGAGTGTGAGGCCAATGCCCGTGATGCCCTCAAGCAAGCATAAGTCATTTTTCCATTGCTCATTGGTATCTTTTGGGTAAAATTTCTTATAGCCTGCCAATCCATCGGCATGGATATCCATTTGGAGTGCTTCCTGGAGCCAAAATTCTGCAGTTTCTTTAAAAACAGGCTTTTGGGTTTCCTGATATATTTTATCAAACATTTTGGCTATACCAAAAGCCCCATGGCAAACCCCAGCATCCGTGACCGACGTTTCAGCTGGCTCTTTTCTCTGCGATGCGTGGGTGAATATCTCGAGGGCAGTAGCTGCCAATGATGAGTCTTGTAAGTTTTTGGCTACTTTCCACAGGGTAAGCCCTATGCCCAAATCTCCATAACACCAGGCAAGCCTGCTTTTATAGATTACGTCTTTTTCTGGCTCTATCCAGGAGGGAAACAAAGAAAGGTTTTGATCTTCATTACTTCGGTAAGAAAGGATATAATCAACCGCCCCCTTGAGCAATGGTTCTACTGCATCTTTAAAATCATCTATCACATACAGAAGGTTTAGAAAACTAATGATGCTGGACATTCCGTGAGATAGGCTCAAGTTATAGCCTACTTGATTGGTTTCCTGAATAACAATTGATTTCCAGGCAATTCCACCATTTTTTTCTTCTGACATTTCTTTCAGAAAAGATACCAACTCTAAAAGATAAGCTTGATAACGGGTTTTTAGGGCGCTTTCCTGGGTGTTTTTCAAACGCTTGAGGAAATAGAAGCCATAACCCATGGCTCCATGTAAGAAATCGTAATTGCGTTGAGCAAAATCAGATTTCATATTAGTATATAAATAACCATCCAAATCTGCCAAAATAGCATCGTTGTCTATTTCTACAAATTCTTCTTGTTGCAGGTGATCCATTGTCCAGCCCAGGCCAGCAATGCCATTACAGAAGGTAGGGTGTCCAAATCCTTCATTAATGCTATCTACGCAATTGGCAATAATTTCCCCGCCAATGTCGGCAGGTGTGTCTGAGTTCGAATATCGGGAATAATAAAATTGAAATAAGGCCATCCCAGAAGTGCCATTGAGCACTCCAATGAGTGATTCGTCTTGATGTTGTGAGCTTACGAGTTGGGCAATTTGATCCAGTTTTTCGACCAGCGTAGCTTTTTCTAAGGTATAGCTGAGCATAATAAGTTATGGGTTGTTTTGTAGTATTGTGTAAATAATTGGGTTAAGTTTGAGAAGCCGAGACGACTTCTGACAGGAAGCCCTGTCATTTGTAAAGTTGTACCAAATTAATGATAACATTTGAATAGTCAATTAAAAAAAGATGGACTATTTAAAATTGAAGGATAAGAATAATTAATATATGAAAATATCGATTGTAGTAGCAGTAGCCGAAAATGGTGTGATCGGGAAGGATAATCAGCTCCCCTGGAGGCTTTCTTCAGACCTAAAGCATTTCAAGAAATTGACCACAGGACACGCCGTATTGATGGGACGCAAAACATATGAATCTATTGGTAAACCTTTGCCCAAGCGTACCAATTTAATTATTACTCGAAACGAAGCCTATCAAGCCGCTGGTTGTGAGGTGTTTGCCTCTATTGAACATGCATTAGAGTTTGCTCAAAAATCTGGTGAAGATGAGGTGTTTGTGATTGGTGGGGCCCAAATTTATCAACAAGTTCTTCCGCAGGTAAATACGGTTTATTTGACCAAGGTAAAAGCCGAGGTTGTAGGTGATGCTTATTTTGATTTGAGTTTGCTCAATCAATTTCAAACGATAAACACTGAAAGTATTGCTGTAGGCGAAAAAGATGAATATGCCTTTGATATTGTAGAGATGGAGCGAGTGTAAAGGCATATTTTAAGAAAGTAATGAAATATTAACCATCGAAAAATGACAGCAAAAAGTATTGAATTTCAGATAGATAACCACCTGACGATTGCTGCGGAGGCTTGGGGAAATCCAGATAGTCCAGCGGTGATTTTGTTACATGGGGGAGGGCAAACCCGGCATTCCTGGGGAAAAACTGCGCAAACTTTGGCTGAGCAGGGCTGGTATGCCATTGCTTACGATGCTCGAGGCCATGGCAAGAGTAGCTGGTCGCCTGAAGGAAATTATTCTTTTGAATATTTAATTCATGATTTGAAAGTCATATTGAGTCAACTACAAGGCAAACCAGCATTGGTAGGGGCGTCTATGGGTGGGCTTACCTCTATGCTTACTCAAGGCGAAACTAAAGAAGCTTTGACTTCAGCAGTGATTTTGGTAGATGTGGCTCCCCGAGTAGAACAAAAAGGGGTGGAGCGTATTTTTAAATTTATGAGCGCCAATATGGCGGAGGGTTTTGCGAATCTGGAAGAAGCTGCAGATGCAGTAGCAGCTTATTTGCCTCACCGTACCCGCCCTAAAACGCTTACTCGTTTGGAGAAAAACCTTCGCAAAAAAGAGGATGGGCGTTATTATTGGCATTGGGACCCAAAGATTTTGGATTCTTGGAAAAAGAGTACCCCCGAACAAATATTATCGGATACACAGCGAATGTATGATGCAGCTAACAATCTGAATGTACCTACTTTGATTGTGAGAGGAGGAATGAGTGATGTGGTAAGTGAGCAAGTGATGGCCGAATTTCTGGATAAAGTACCTCACGTGCGAAGTGTTGATGTAACAGGAGCCAGACATATGGTGGCGGGAGATTCAAACCATACGTTTAGCGAGGCAGTAATTAATTTTTTAAAAGAAGTATACCCACCTAATTAAGTGAGTTTGATAACTAATTTGGCTTTATAGCCTTTTGGGTGAGTTTTATTAATTCCTTATCTTGATTGTACAACTCAGGACGTTTGGTAATCATCAAATAATGACGGGTTGGGGTGCGTCCTTTTTTGAGCGTACGTTGGCAAATCAGGTAAGGAATTTCTAATTCCATGCTTTCCAGCATTTTATTGACTTTGTTTCGGCTTAAGTCATTGTAATGCATGTAGTTGTTGCGCCAGCGAGTACCACCAAACGTACCAAACTGAACCCTTCCTTTACCAGTAATACTAACCGACTTATCCTCAAAATCGGGGGTAATAGTAAAGTCTATATAATAATAACTCGCTGGTCCCCAGACTTTTACTTGAGTCATCTTAAACTTTTTATTGGGATAAATCATGTAGGCCTTGCCTTTGGAGCGAGAATAATTGCTTGTGAAATAAAACACGGCTGCACCTACAAGTATCAGGGCCAATATGAGGAAGGTTCTTTTCATCTAATGATCAATGAATAGTTAATTATAAATTGTTAATCAATTCTGTTCGAGTCCATATAGCGAGTATTATGTCCCTCCTTTAGAGACACCAACATTTACCAAATGTTGGTTGAGATCGTAGAACGAAGGGAGGTTTTTGTGGAGTAACAATATACATTCAAACCCTCAAGGAAATAGTGTTGGACTATTAACCGTACACTAAAAAAATTACTTCACCTTTTCCTTGTCTTTCAAATCCTTCAGCTTTTGACGAGCTTCGGTCACCACGTTTCTATTAGGAGAACGGGCAATGATAGAGTTTAGCGTGGCTTTGGCTTGAAAATATTCCTTGAGACCAATATAGTTATCTGCAATGAGTAAGAAGTTTTTCCCTCGCAAATCATCGTCCATCGGGAAATCCTTATTTAGGCGGAAAAGCGCATCCAGTGATTCTTTGTATAAACCCTGATTGTACAACACGTGGCCATACGAATATAAAGCAATTGCACCACTTTTATCTTTGGCACTTTCACTCACTTTTTTGAAGAGGGGCAAAGCTTTTACATAATCGTTCTGGTCATAATAGCTTTGGGCTACATACAACATTGCCTTGTTTTTGGCCAACTCTGAATTGCCTTTGGTAATAATTTCATTGGCAAAATAACGGGCCGAATCCAATTTCTTGATCTCATAGTAGGTATTCATCAAGCCTTCCCAGGCTTTGATTTGGTTGCGGGAGCTCTTGGTAATTGAAGCCAACAATTGATAAGCATCAATGGCAGGACGGTATTTTTCCTGCGCATATAATAAATCGCCCACTCGTCGCATAGAACGTTCTATATAAGTACTTTTTTGCTCTTGTACCACCAACATATGATAACGCAAAGCATTGGGCTTATCGTTGATGCTCAAATAAGCTTCTCCCAAATAATATTTAGCATTAGGACTTCCTCCCTGAGGATATTTTTGGATGTAATCTTTGAATAATTGGATAGATTTTTTGTATTCGCCATCAAAAAAAGCTTGCTCAGCCTTGCGCAGGTCAATAGTAAGCAAGGCCTTACTATTTGGGTTTACCTTTTTGTAATTGTTGAGCACCTCGTTTAGCTCATTCATTCGTCCGCTTTCACTCAGTAATTCCTGCAAACTCAACAGTGCACTTGGAGCCGAACTGTGAGCTGGATGATCTTTCAAAATCGTTTTATAATCTTTGATAGCTTCATCCTTATTTTGGATATTTTGATAAGCCAGTGCACGCTTTAGCAGAGCATCGGGTTTGAGCAAAGAACGAGGCCGTTCTTTCATTAAGCTTGAAAATTCAGCAATGGCAACTGAATTATTCCCGTTCTCGAGGTCTATCACCGCTTTTTCGTACAAAGCTTGGTCATAGTAACGAGAACTAGGGTAGTTTTTGGTAAGGAGGTTAAAGTTTTGTTTGGCTTGCGTGTATTTTCCCTGGGCGATCCAAATCACCCCTTGTTGGTAGTAAGCATAATCTTGTTCAGGGTATTTTTGGGCAATAATTTCATTGTAATACCGCAGTGCCGTCGGATATTCTTTTTGTACATAATAACAGTCAGCCAAACGAACCACAGCGTCGCTGTAAGGGATTGTTTCAGCTTCGGATGAAGTACGTAGTTGCCAAAAATTAACACATCGTCGGAAGTAGGGCAAGGCTGTAGCGTAGCTTCGTTGATTATAATAAGCGTATCCTAAGCCATAACTCGCCAACAATGAGTATTTGTCCTGGTTACCAAAAGCTCTGATTACTTCCTGATAATAAGGAATGCTTTCTTGAGGACGTTGGTTTAAGGCATAACTTTCAGCAATCCAATAGCGAGCCACATAACCTAGTTCGGGAAGCTTTACATTTTGCAACGATTTTTTAAACATTTCAATGGCTTGATCATAAGCCTCTGTATTGAAATATTCTACTCCTTTGGCATAAGCAATTTGCTGATACGCCACCTGAATTTCGTCATTACGTTTAGGCAATTGCTCAATATATACCATAGCTTTACTGTATTCCTTGGAATGCATGTAGGCTTTGGTCAGCAATACTTCGGCATCCCTGCGTTGGTCGGCTTGTGGGTAGCTTTGAATAAACTCTTCCAAAGTAGCAATACTCTCGTTATATTGGCCTAGGTCATACTGAAGTTTGCCCAGAGTCCAGGTAGCCGAAGACTCAAGCTTAGCATCAAAATGCATTTTCCTTACCTGGTCAAACGAAGTGGCTGCAAATCGCTTATTATTCATATTGATATAGCATATACCCAGGTAATATGCCGCCTTTTGCCCCATTTCATTTTCCTGATCGGCAATGTTTTTAAAACTTTCGGCTGCCAGCTTGTAATTTTTGAGCTTATAATGGGTAAAAGCTATTTTATAAGCAACTTCGGGAGGGGGTGCTTTGCTCAAAAGGCCCAAGTGTCTATTGAAGTAGGACATTGCTTTGTCAAACTGATTGCTGTAATAGGCCGATTCGGCTGCCAGAAGGTATAGCGTGGCAATTTCATCTACATTTTCATTGCGGTTAAACAACGAGTCGGTATACGAAATGACTTGAGCATATTTTTCTTGAGCATAATAATTTGTAGCAATCAATATGGGTACAGCTTTCTGATACTCAGAAGATTCGGCAGCAGCATTTAGATCAGCAATCGACTGGTTATACTGCTTTTGTTTATAGCGAATGTAGCCCGCATAATAATTTGCCGGATGGCTATACTCATGATCGGCACCTTTTACTTTATCCAAATATTCAAGTGCCTTGTCATACTTTTCTAATTCAAAATAGGCCTTGCCCAGTCGGTATTCTAATTTGACTTCGCTATCACTGATTACCTTTCGGGCTTGTTCATTATTTACTTTCTCAAGGTATTCAATGGCGGTCAAGTATTCCTTTTTTTCGTAGTAATAATTACCCCAGGCATAATGAGCCTTGATTGCTTTGGGATGATGGGGATATTTCTTGATAAATTCCTGATAGAGGGCTTGAGCATCTGATTGTTCCAGTACCAGGGCAATATAGGCCAGGTTATATTCGGCATCTACGATTTGCTCCTGATCTAAAGTATGGGTTTGGCCTTTTTGGAGAAAAACTTTGAAATTTCGCTGGGCTGCGCCATAATTTTTTTTCTGCATTAGCTCATTGCCCAGTTTAAAATATTGTTCAGGAGATTTATAATCTTGGGTGTGTTGCGCTAGTAGTTGTGAGGGAGCGCTCAGGAATGCCCAAAAAATTAAAAAATATATGATGGTTATTAGGTGTCTTGTCATTTGATTGTGCTATTTAATTGCCTGCCTCTACTTATCAAAATCAAAATTTTAGCCTTTGTATAATCTGAATATTATCATGTTTTCGCCTGATCTGCAAGTAATTAGTTAAAAAAGTAGTTCTTCAGTCCATGGTCCACAGTCGATAGTTTATAGTTTTTTGGAGCATTAACCAAACTGTTTGTGGTGGACTATGGACTATCGGCTGAAAACTACCTAAGCTAATATCTTAAAAACCAATTCTTGTAGTATCTGAGCATCAGACGGGTTTCGAGCCGTAATACCCTTAGATTGTAAGTCAGCTTCTCGCAAATAATGTATAATGCGTACCACCTTCCCAAAGGGATATTGACGAAGTGCTATCTTGTAATCCTTGACAAAATAAGGGTTTACTTTGAGTATTTTGGCCAAATTGCCGTCGCTTTTATCTTGAGTGCGATGTGCCACCAATAGTTTTGTAAAGTAAGTAAAAATCATAGCAATGGTTGGAATCAAAGGCTGACTTTTGGGGTTGGCTTCCCAATACTGCATAATTTGCCGAGCCTTAAACCAGTTTTTAGTACCTAGAGCCTTTTGCAACTCAAAAATATTGTAAGATTTGCTAATGCCTACATGCTTTTCAATCAAATGCTCATCTACAGGTTTAGAGGCATCACTTACATTGAGCAAAAGCTTGTCTATTTCAGTTTGGAGCCGACCTAAATCGGCCCCAATAGATTCGGTAAGCATGGATACTGCCTTCAGATTTGCCTGAAACCCTTTTTGCTTAAAATATCCTTCTATCCAGGGAGCTACCTGATTTTCTCTGATTTTTTTAGATTCGACCACAATTGCCTGCTTATCGAGCAACTTATAGATATTGGTATTTTTATTAAAACTCTTGTGCTTATGGGCAAATACCAATACAGTAGAAGGTTGAGGTTGTTTGATGTAGGCTTCCAGTACCTTTTTGCTGTCAGCCTTGCTCCAGTCGGAGAGTTGTTGAGCCTCCTTGATAATCACAACCTGACGTTCAGCCATCATTGGGAAGCGACGAGCATTTTGTACAATAGTGCCCAGGTTGGTGTCTTTGCCATACAAGATAATTTGGTTAAACCCTTTTTCGTGTTCTTGCAAGGCGTTTTTTTCTATATAATCCGAAATCTGATCCAGATAAAACGATTCATCTCCATGTAAAAAATAAATAGGAGCGAATTTCTTGGCTTTCAGGTCTTTAAGTACAGCTTCTGGGGTTTGTGCCATTTTTACAAGTAGTAGACCGAACTCAAAGCGAGTTCAATAAGATACAAACAATTTCAAACTTTGAAATTAATAAATTTTGGAGTGGGTTCTCGGAATATGTTTAAATTTTGTCTTCGGAGATAAAAATGATGAACCGTTCATTCAATGGAGTTGAATGATAAGCGCTGTTTCACCTTTGAAAATAAACAGACAAACTAATTTTTCGTATTGGCAAGGTTATTTTTAAGTATGGCAACACTCAGTGGATGTTGAGCCAGCCAACAGCGATGCAAGCTATTGACGCAAACCGAAGCTACAGCTTTTGCCCAATTGATCAGATTAAAGAGGGCTCTGCTAACGGCTAACATTACTGACATCCATGTGTGAAAATCGCTTTTTTGGCCCAGGTTATAACTTAGCCGAAGGCGATCTCTGTTTCACCTTTGAAATCAGTTAGAAAAACTAATTTTAAAATATATTCCTAATTATTTTACATATTGATCTCTTTTAAAGCCTTGGTTATGTAACTTCCAATTTTTGATACAAACCCTTCTAAATCTTATGAACTCAACCCAAGCCAAAACCATTGATGAAGTGATCACGATGCTGGAAGACATCATCACGGTTTCCAAAGAAAAACAAGATACCCTCGGTTATTTTGCGGCACTTTATCAAAAAGTAACCATTGCAGTAAAAGAGGGAATCAAAGAAGGGCGCTTTGAGAATGGAGAACGCATGGAAAGGTTGGATGTGATTTTTGCCAATCGTTATTTACTTGCTTATCACGATTATCAAGCCAGCAAACCAGTCACTAAATCGTGGTTAAAAGCCTTTTTGTTGTCTAAAAAATATTGGCCCATTGTGCTGCAACACCTCCTGGTTGGAATGAATGCCCACATTAATTTAGATTTAGGGATTGCGGCAGCAGAGGTTTCTAAAGGTGAAAATATAGAGGATTTGAAAAACGATTTTGACGAGATTAACAAAGTATTGGCCTCATTGGTAGAAACCGTACAAGCCGAATTGGCTCAAATCTGGAGACCTCTGCGTTGGATTTTGAAACTTACAGGCAGACTAGACAATTTAATTGTGGATTTTAGCATGGAACTGGCTCGAGATGGGGCCTGGCGTTTTGCCAAAGACCTGGCCGAAACACCTGATGCAGGTTGGGCAGAAGCTATAGAAAAGCGCGATGAAGCGGTGGCCAACGTAGCCAAAATCGTGATTAAACCAGGAGTGTTCTTAAGCTTGATGTTAAAATTTGTTCGCTTGGGAGAGCGAGGAACCGTGGCTAAAAAGATTGAGATTCTGCAATAAAACTTAATATGGCTTTATTGTTCAATTGCTCAATAATTGTATAATGCTTTGCGCAATTATTGAGCAATTAAGCTATTAGCAAAGCGGAACAATTTTTACTTATTTACCCGCCAATACTGTATACTGATAAGGCAATAGTTCAGTATCAATCACGATGTTAGTAAAACCAGCTTCAGTAAGCTCTTTTTTGACTTCTTCGGCAGTTAAACGCATTTTTTGGGGAGGACCATGCGGGGTTTCTTCTTTTTTGAAATCTACCACTAGCAGTTTGCCTCCTGGCTTGAGTCCAGCCAATACTTTTTTGAAATAATCTATCCGGTTTTCTACGTGATGATAAGTATCTACAATAATCACATGGTCGGCTTCTTCGACTTGTAAGTTAGGCGCATCATAAGGTACTTTACGAGTAACCAGTTGCTCATCATTGAGTTTTTCTTTTTCCTTACGTTGTGTAATGTAGTCCTGAAACTTGTCATTCACATCGGCTGCAATTACTTTGGCTCCCTGTGCGGCTAGTTTAAAGCTGAAGTACCCCGTACCACTACCAATATCCATCACTGTCTTGTCTTTAAGGTCGCCTAGTTTTTTGATCACCTCGTCGGGCTTTTGCCATTTGGCGCGATCTTCTGATTCAAAACTTTTTACCAAATCTTCAAAGCTACGTTTGTGCATATGTTTGTTGGCCTCATTGTGATCTTGATGCCCAGAACCTTTATGTTCTTTTGAGTGGTTGCTGGTTTGGCTAGAGTCTGTCATATTGGTTTTACTTGAGTCGTTGGTATTGTCCTCTTTTTTGGGGGAATTGCATTGGGCAAACCCTAAAAATAAAGCAAGCAATAATAAAGGTATTGTGAAGCGCATATTTGTTTGTATTAAAAGTAACTTAAAATCGAAACTGGCTGATAAAGTTTCTCATAGAAGAGATGAAACAAGAAAGCTTTGGGATTACTCTTCTGTGATTTGTTTTATTTTTAAAAGAACTTCTCCCCAGAATTCGTCTGAACGACTTTTCTGCTTTTCGGTAGGTATATTGTCCTCTGTAATGAACAATTGGGTAATACCATTCTTTTCATCCAGGTCAAAAGTCCAGGTTCGGTAGTTTTCAGGTTTATCGGGTAGGCCATCAAAATTACTCCAGTGAGAATATTGTAGCTGATGGTGTGCATCTACATTTAAAAGCACCCCTTTTTCTTCATATTTGTTCCCATTAAACTCTCCCTTGAATGTTATGGGTGATCCTGGTTTCCAATCTGTTATAATCTCGGCTCCGAAGAAATATTTTTTAGCTATTTCGGGTTCAACCAATGCTTCCCAAATCCTGGCTGAAGCAGCATTGATGTTGATTGATGATTTTGAGACTAATTCTTTACTCACGTTCTATGTGTGGTTTATTTATAAAAGCTGTATGGGCTAATTTAGAAGAATTATCGCAAAGGAGAAAAAGAAAGTTAATCAAACGATAGGTTGGTTTCTATGGTCACCTCATACTGTTTTAGAACGTCAAATAAATCTTTCAACAATAACTGTGGTACATTAAGCGCTTGTTTGATTTCAGTACCATCTTTTACCCAAATGGTCATCGTTACTGGAGCATCATAACTTGAGAGTAGACTTACCGAATCAATATCGCTCCAGGCAAAATATCTTTTTTTTAGCAATAAGGTACGACTTATCCGAATACCTTCACTTGAGGCCTGAATTACAGTCCACCTGAAGAGCAAAGGAATTAATAATAGCACAAGCCCTCCAACTAGTTTGACTTTAATCGATTCCTCCTGAAATGTGCGATAAACAATCGTACACAAAATAAATATGGCAAAAAGCCTTAAAAAATACATGACAGGCGAAGGTTGTATGATCGGAAAATATTCTGTTTTAGATGTTTTCATAATTTCTGAGAGTTTGATCAGTTCTTGTTTGTTTTTAGCGCTTGTTTAAACAGACTTTTATATAATCATTGTTTGCCCCTTTACTTTGAATTGAGTATTGGGAACTTTGGCTTTCAAATATTCGAAAAACAATGCGTGATTTTCCTGGGAGAGTGGATAGTTATATTTTCTGGTTTTTTGCTCAAAAGTTTTTAGAATCAGGGTTTGCTTAATGCCCCCTTCACCACTCAAATCTTTTTCAATTACAATAGAGGCAATGTTATCCCATTTTTCATAAGAATGAGCAAAAAAGAAAGGACGGTATATCAACAAGTATTTGGCATCAGTCTTAAAGATATTGAAGCCAAGAGTAAATTTAACGGTAAAAATAAATAAAGCAAGATAGCTGGAAACAGCAATAATAATTGCCTGATTCTCAATGAGAGGTATTTCACTCTGGATCACCGAAATTACAATCAGTGCCGTGATGGCCAAATAGGCGATTACCACCAAACTACTGTATACGTATTGCTCTGAGTTAGGCTTAAATGATCGTTTTTTGATGAGCTTTGGAACAGACACAGGTTTTTGAGGCATGCGGATGGAGGCCTTCTCAATTCTTACTGTCTGGCTATCCCTAAGCAAAGCCTCATATTGCTGCCAAAAGCCTTCCTGATTGCGGCGATTGAATTGCCCCCAAAGCCGTAGCGCAGTTTGTTCGGTTGGTGAATGAGAATGGTTAGGTTTCATAAGATGTTTAGGTTTTAAAGGTCGTTTTCTACAAAGACTCTTTTTTGTTCCAGAACTTCCAGAAAACTCTGATGGTCATACTCAGTAAGTTTGTATTTAAAACGATACTGTTCATTGGATCGTAGCCAAATAGCAATGTAAGCCGTCTTGTATTGATCTTTGTAAAGCTGTATTACTTGTATTTTGTCCCAGATAAAAACTTCTTTACGAAGCGGGATATCTCTAATGACTAACAAGCCACGTTCAGAAGTATTGAACATCAAAAAACGCCACAGTGATCTTAAGACAAATAACAGCACCATGATGACAAGGACATTGGGTGCCATATCTTTGTCTCCACCTGAAAAAGCTTCTACTAAAAATCCAGCAATTAATCCCAAAGTACCAATGGCAAGTACAAGCCTAGTGCGATAATTTAGGGCCAGGTTATGAAAATTTCGAGGTTGAATAGCTACAGGTGTTTTTTCCACAACAGGTGTTTTTGAGAGCATTTGCACTTGCTGAGCTTCTCTTACAATTAATTTATGGTATTGCTGCCAAAATGGTTCCTCATTGCCTCGAGTAAACTGACCCCAAAGTTCATTGGCCGTTTTTTCTTGTTCAGAATGGGTAGAGGGTAACTTCATAAACTTATAGGTTCAATTTCTATAAAACAATTGTCTATTTCGCATTTAAATTTTAGAATCAACATCAATTTTTTTTTGTCCTAAAATTTTCAAAAATGTAAGATGGTCATTGCCAAACAAAGGATATTTAAAATAATGTACCTTATTGGTTATGAGTAAAATGCTTAGCTGAGTTTCCGCATTTTTACCAAGACCATTCTTGTATATAGTCATGGCTCGAATTCTTTCCCATTCGAAAAAAGTACTTTTTAGAGAGAGGTTACGAGTAATTGTCAATCTGCGATCATTTATGTCATAAATGCTAAATACCCATAGATGCTTGGCCATTAATAAGAGGCTCACGATGATCGCAATTTGTACGAAAGATTCTAGAAACGAAGGATCAGTATAAATCTGAAATGAGAACAGACCTATAACAGTCATAATTGCTAGAAAAAAGTTCAGCCTTGTCCGATAAGGAAACATTAAATAATGAAAGACTTGAGGACTTATCGTTGATATTTTCGGGAGATTAGTATAAACAATTTTAGCCGCTTGCAGCTCAATCAGAGACTCATATTGCTGCCAAAATACTTCCTCATTGTTTTGAGTAAACTGACCCCAAAGCTCGTTGGCCGTTGTTTCTTGTTCAGAATATGTTGTAGGTAACTTCATAAGCATGTAGGTTCGAATTGTGTAAAACAGCCGTCAGTTTCACATTTAAATTGTAGAATCTATAGCGATTCTTTTTTGTCCTAAAATTTTCAAAAATGTTAAATGATCATCCTCAAACAAAGGATATTTAAAGTAAAACACTTCATTGGTTTTAAGCAATATATTGAGATGAGTAGTAGTTCCTTCATCAGCACCACTACAGTATATTTTTACGGCCTGAATTTCTTTCCAAGAAAACTGAGTCTTATCGAGAGAAAGATTACGAGTGATAATCAGACCTTCGTCAGACACATCATAAATACTAAACACCCATAGGTAATTGGCCAATAATAAAAGTATAATAATGCTGATAATATTTCCATAAGATTTGGCCTCAGAAGTACTAATAGAAGTCAAAAATAAGAGAGAAAGAATAATTCCTATAGTTACAATAAAAGATATGAACCTTATCCGATAAGGAAATATCAAATAATGAAAAGTTTGTGGAGTTACTGCCCTCACTTTTTTAGAAGGCTTAGGTTGGGTGATAGATGAAATTTTGGTAGCCGTTTTATCAATCAATGGCTCATATTGTTGCCAAAATGCTTCTTGATTGTATCGTGTAAACTGGCTCCAAAGCTGGTGGGCGTTTTGTTCAGATTGAGATGGGGAGAAATGAGTTTTCATCGTATAAGTAGTTTGATCAATGGAGGTAGACAGTTTTAGAGCTTGTTTTCTACAAAAATATTTTTGTGCTCGAGTACTCGCAAGAATTTATAGTGGTTGCGTCTCACCAATGGATATTTAAAATGCTTTTGTTCATTAGACTTTAGCCAAATCTTGATATAGGCAGTTTTGTACTGATCTCGGTAGAGTTGTATCAAGTGTATCTCACGCCAGGTGAAAGGCTTTTTACGGAATATAAGGTCGCGAAGTACCAGTAAGCCTTGGTTTGATGTATAAAAAGCGGTAAAACACCATAATGGCCTTATAGTAAAAAACAAGGCAAGTACTGCCAGAAAGTTCAGGGCAGATTTGGGGGCAACACTAAAATAGGCATTTACTGACAACATACCCATAAGCCCCAGGTTGACAGTTAGGAATACTAACCTTGCCCAATATGGGAGAAAGCGGTTGTGAAAACTCCGAGGTTGAATAACTGCGATCTCTACCTTTGGGGAAGAAGCTTGAACGGGAGCAAATAGCTGCGTTTTTTTGACGATTAATTTTTCATATTGTTGCCAAAAATGTTCTTGGTCACGTCGGGTGAATTGACTCCAAAGTGTATGGGCTGTTTTTTCTTTTCCTGAATAAGTAGGTGAGTAATGCATGATTTTTCGTTTGATCCTTGATTTATAAAATATATACGAAGAAATGCAATGGTTGGGTACGTAGCCAAGAGTTGAGCCGTATCTCCTAGATTTTAGGTGCTCTTGACTTTTTGTAATGAGTATTTGGAACTTTAGTTTTCAATACCCTTAAAAATTTTTCGTGAGTCTTAGGAGGCAGTCCATAGCTAAATTCGCGATCTTGTTTGTTGGTTTGTATCCTAATGATGGATGAAGTTCCTTCATCGTGTATTTCTTCTGCGATTAGAATAGAGGTAATATTAGACCAAGTAAAGCGAATACGGGTAAAGCAAAGTTTTTTGTGGATGTATAAATATTTATGATCTGCCTCGAAATCATGAAAGCTCCACATAGAACCCAATGCTCCCAATGTCCAGGGAATTAGACAGATCACAGTCAATAAAAACTCTTCGCTGCATATAGCATAATAGATAATTATGGGACCTATTAAAAGGCCAAAAGTGGAGAGAAAGATATGCCAGATATAATTATCACTTGAACTTTTAAAATACCTTTTGCGAGTAAGCATTTTCTTTTGTAAAGCAAGGGATGTTGCCAAAGAAGTTGCTCTATCGTTAGAAGTAGCCTGTAGTAACCCTTCGTATTGTTGCCAGAATCCTTTTTGATCAACTCGGGTAAACTGTTGCCAAAGCGTATTAGCTTTTTGCTCTGAAGTAGAGTGGGGGGCGCTTGATTTCATAATTCCTTCGTTTGATCCTTGCTTATATATACGAAGAAAATGCTTGGTTGGGTACAAGCCCACTAACGTTTACGTACCCGGGGAGCAATCATGCGTCTACCCATATTTACCGAGTGTATAAATTCGGTTTGCGTTTTTACCCTGCCTACGGCTTCTTTTGGGTTGTTTTGTTGTTCTTGAACATTTATAGCGTCAATAAGATCACGAGAGGTTCCTTTATGGCGGTTTTTGAGCACTGGTTTAGGCTTGGTCTTAATTTTTCGCCGCAATTGGGTTTTTAAGATGGCTTTTTGTTGGGTGAGTTGCGCTACTTTTCCTTCTAAACCTGCTTGCTTGAGACTTAATTGTGCATTTGATTTTGCCAATTGTTGATTTTCATCTGTGCTGGTTACTAACGTTTGTTGCAATTGGGTATTTTCATTTGCTTGTTCAGTTATTTGTTGGACGAGTTGCTCTACTTGTTCTTCTAAATATGCTTGTCGAGTGCTTAATTGTGAGTTCTTCTTGCTTAATTGTTGATTTTCTTCTGTGCTTGCTGTCAGTGTTTGTTGCAAGTTGATGTTTGCATCTATTTGCTTTTGCAAGGCTTCTTTTTCCTGTGTTAAGGCTGTCTGTTGTGTTGCCAGGCTTTCCACTTGATTTTGTAAATCAGCATTCTCCTGATTCAGGTTTTGGTGACGTTGAGCCAATTGCTGAAATTGCTCCTGAAGAGCTTCTTTTGCCTGAAGGGTTTTTTTAAGGAAGAGCTTTTGGAATAGGTTCATGTAAAATTATGCAGTGTTTGAAATGACGAATTTATAAGTGTAGATTGCTATAAGCAATTTTCGAGCGAATTACCTTATTTTTCGTTTCTTTGAAAAATATATTGAAAACCCCAACATGTCTAAGTTTTTCCAATTTCTATCTACACCTTTTCCGCGTCCTCAAAGAACCCGTAAAAACTTGCTATATATTGTGCTGGTAGGCATTGGGAGTAGTTTTTTTATACTATTATACAAACCTTTTGGTATTCAAAACCAAACTGGAGAATGGTTGGTAGATGCCGTGATTTTTAGCTTGGGCATTGTGTTTATCTTTTCTGTTTTATTGATGGAATGGGGACTTCCTGTTGTTTTTCCTCGCTTATTCAAACAATGGACGCTAGGCAAGGCGGTGTTATGGTACGCTTGGGTAATCCTGTTTGTTGGGTTTGTCATGTTTGTTTATAAGAACCTTTGGGCTGGTTTTCAGGAGTTTACCTTCCAGGAATTTGTTTTGGTATTGGGGAGGGTATTTATCATTGGGTTTACGGTTTCCTTTGTGGTATTGGGTATTTGGCAATATATCAGCCAGCGAAGGGTAGCACTTATTTCTTCCCAGGAAACTTATACCATTACTGCCCAAAATGGCAAATCAGTGCAATTTGTACTCAAAGATATCCTCTACATCCAGAGCGATGATAATTATGTAGATATTCATTATTTGGCTCAAGGCATTAGACAAAAAGAAGTATTAAGGTCGAGCCTTAAAAACATAGAGTCGCAAATTGTCAATCCATTATCTCCAATCATTCGTTGTCATCGACAATACTTGATTAATCTAGAGTGTTTTAAAATTGCCAAAATGACTACCCGAGCGATGACACTTACCCTCCAGGGGCACGATGATCAAATACCTGTTTCAAAAAAATACATCCCCAACCTTAAACAGCAACTGTCTACTCACCCCTAAAGCCTGTTTATTCTCCACAAACCCATTTTTTTGATAAACTTAGCCCAATGATTTCTGATTCTTTTGCAAAGGATCTGATCCTGTTGTAGGTCAGAATTTCCATTTAACCTTAAACAAAATACCTTATGAAATCATCAAAAATTGTATTAACCATGATTGCATTCATAGTAGCTTTGCAGTGCGCGAATGCCCAAAAAGTAGCTGACATTATTAAGTCTTATGTAGAGGATTACAGACAAGATCGCTATGCTTCTGAAGCGATGCAGTTTGGTATTGAAGTACCTAAGCATGGAGCCTGGACAGTAAATGTAACTGGGAAAAAGGTAGGAACTAACTGGGAGGTATTACTGAAAGAAGGCTTGCCTAAAACGCCTACGTTTGTATATAAAATAGAATATCCAACGCTGGTGGGCATCCATAAAGGAAAAATCAATGCTTTGACCGCCCAGGGAAAAGCTTTTGCGGGAGACTATACCCCAATGAGCATTTATCAAATGAAAGGCTACAAACCCACGATGGTGGAATATGCCAAAATCAACCCTTTTTCTTTTCATTTTTGGACACGTGGCTATCCCGAAATTATTCCCTTTGGCGAAAGCACTACCCGCAGAGCACATGGTTCTAACTTTACAGTTTTTTATTATGAAAAAGGTCTTAGAACGGCCTGGTACCGAGTATTGCCTAAAGAGCGGGTGCGAGACAACCCTCGTGAACAAGCTGCACCTTTTCCAATGTTAATTGTGGCAATCAAAGGCACTACTAAAGGAATTGTTGGAGGCAAAAATGTTTCATTAGAGAAAGGACAAACCATTTTTATTCCCCCCAATGTAGCTCACAAATGGTGGAACGACACTAAAGAACCTACCGAAGCAATTTTAATTATGTTTGGAAAGGGGGCTTAGCGTTTAAAAACCATTAAACTATTTGAAAGGTGATTATACCTGATAGATTTCCAAAATTTGTCAGGTATATTTTTTAGCCCAAAAAATATAATCAAACCAGATTCTTATACAGTTCGAATTCTTTTTCTGTCCAGCCTTGACCTATAGCAAGTTGATGGGCCAATTCAATATTTTGTTCATCTACCGAATTCATGATTTGCCATATTTTCTCTACTTCAGGTAACTTCTCCAAGTGCGAATAATCTCCTAATTTCCCTCCCTTATTTTGTAAATGAATATACCACAATGGTGGATAAATAAGTTGATGATAATCTATTCGTAAGCTTTCTAGCTCAACTAAGCCTTTGAGCATAGAAATATCTTTGATATTGGTATCCATTAACTCCAGTTTTCTTAGCTTGGTCAACTTTGTCAGAAAAGAAAAAGAAGGGAACTGGCATTTGTTTAGATATAAGGTCTCTAGTTGACTTAACTCACCTAACAAGGGATAGTTTTCTATAGGGTTATCAGAGATTTTGAGCACCCGAAGTTGTGTGAGTTTTTTGAGGGGTGAAATGTCCCGTATTTTGTTGTAGTTTAACCTCAATTTTTGAAGATTGGTTAGACTTTCCAGAGAAGAAATATCCGTGATTTGATTAAGACTTAAGTTTAAATATTCAAGTTTGTTTAAGCTTGCCAGAGGAGAAATATCTTCAATTTGATTGTCACTGAGGTATAAATGATCCAGATTTACTAAATTTCTAAGGGTAGAAATATCCTGTAACTGGTTTTCTGTGAGATTAATGCTCTGTATTTGAGTCAAATCCTTGAGAGGTGAAATATCTTGTATTTGGTTACCTTTCAAACCTAAATGTACAAGCTGTTTCAGGTTTTTAAATATGCTAACATCCTCAATTTGTTGATATTTCAGGTCGACGCGTAACAACTGTGTCAATTCTGCAATTACAGAAATATCTTTCAAAGGATTAGCGCTTAATAAAAGTATTAGAAGTTTTTTAAAGTCACGGAGTATGCTAATATCTTCTATTTGATTTTGTTCTAAATCTAATACCTCTACACTTGTTAGGCTTTGAAGAGGAGAGATGTCCTGAATATGGTTTTTGTTGAGGATAAGCCTTTTTAAATTTGGGATGCTTTTAAGAAAAGACAGATTGGATAAATTTGTGCTTTCCAAACGTAATACCTGAGTGTGCAACAAGTTTTTTATAGGATTAAAATCATCTATAGGATTTTCACTTAAATCGAGATAAACTAGTTTTTGAAAGTTTTTTAGAGCAGAGATATCCTGTATTTCATTCTGGTGGCAGTCCAATAATTGCAAATTCTTAAGGCTGGTAATGGCAGAAATATCCGTGATTTGATTATCGTTTAGGTTGAGTGTATGTAGATGCTCTAGTTCTCGCAGGACAGAAATATCTACAATTTTATTTTGTGCTAGCTCAAGTACTGCTAGTTTTTCTAAATTACGAATCCACGAAATATCAGTTATTTGATATTCATTCAAAAAAAGTGCTTTTAGATTTGTTAATTTCTGTACGAAGGAAATGTCAGGATTTTCTTCAGGAGTTAAATCCAAGACTCGTATCTTGTATAATTCACTTGGATGACTCTTCAAATACCTATCTTGTATTTGCTTAAACTTTTCTAGTAACCTACTGATTTTATCAAAATTGTTATCAATTGTAGGATAACCCATATCCTGGTAAATGCCTAAGAGTGAATCATCTGTTGCTTCGTTCATGGGTTAAATATCATATCAATTAAGAACTAATCACTTTTAAGACGATTAATCTTTACCCCTTGTTCGGTGTTTAAGCGAAGCGACACCAACAAGAATTTAATGAGTTACTCACTCTCTGTTTGTTCCTCCAACACTCCACTCCATTTATTCTGTTTCAAATACCCATAAATAATTTTTTGTACATCCAGATTGTCTTTATAGGTTTTGATGTACTGTTTGGCTTCTTCAAAAGTAGTAACAGATGTGTCTTTGTCTATATAGCCAAATCCCAGATAATGGCCCCGTTCGATGGCGACAATAGATTGTTCATTTTTATTGCGTCCCTTGCCCAACACCAAAAAAGTACGCAGCGAATAACGGTTAAAAGTCGCAATGGCGTCTTCTACCCGAGCATTGTACTCTTCAGGAGATTCTTCACCAATACAGGCCCCATTACATTGCTTGATTTGGTAATCAAAACAGGCCGATTTGGTTTTATAGAGATCACAAAGCTTCATACACAAGCCAAAATCCTGGATTTTACTCAGTAAAATTTGTCGGGCTGTATGGCCAGAGCCACACATTGTGAGAGGTTGCTTGTTTTTTTCAGTTTCCAGACGAGCCGCATACAAGCCTGTATAACCAGCTCGAGTATTGCGGGTATAAATGCCCCAAAAGTAACGGGTGCGTCGTTGTGCTCGGTTAAATTTGGGGTGATATTTCTTAATTTCGTCTGATTCTAGCAAGAGTGCTACCAGTTCACTTCCTGTAATTTCATAACTAATGCTGGCTACCTGGCTCTGAAAATCAATTGATTTACGATTGTTAAGGTTTTTGGTAAAATGGCTTCCCACTCGTTTCTTGATATTGATGCTTTTGCCAATGTATATAATGTCTCCATCTTCATTATGGAAGTAATACACTCCAGTTTCTTCGGGTAAGGCATTGTATTCATCCAGATTGATTTTTGGAGGCAGGTTTTTCGCTTTGATTTCGGTTTCCACCACATTTTTATCCAGTTTGGCGCTGTTCTTTTCCAGTAGTTTTTCCAAAATCTGAGAAGTAGCCATGGCATCAGCCGCCGCTCGGTGATGATTGTCCAGTTTTATTTTAAAATGACGGCACAATTTTGCCAAACCATACGATGGTAATCCAGGGAAGATTTTGCGGCTTACTCTTACTGTACACAAGGTTTTACGGGTAAATTTATAACCCAAGGCCTTGAATTCTTCGCGTACAAAGCCATAATCGAAGTGGGCATTGTGGGCTACAAACACAGTTCCTTCAGTTATTTCAATGATTTGCTTAGCAATTTCGTAAAACTTGGGAGCTTCGGCCACCATTTCGTTAGTAATGCCTGTAATTTGGGTGATTCTATCAGGAATATAGCATTCAGGATTGACCAGGGACGTAAAACTATCTACAATTTGCTCACCATCGTGTTTATAAATGGCAATCTCGGTGATTTTATCTTCGCTGGGTCTCAATCCAGTAGTTTCTACGTCTATAATGCTATACATGGGTGCTCAATGAAAGGTGATTACGCTATTATCTGTAGAACAAATGATAGTCGTTTTTGGGTGTCGTTTGTAAATATCTATCCAAAAATAAGGAATTCTTGCTAAAAATGTATGGTGTAGCTTAACTTTGGTAATATTTTAACCAAAAAGGGAGAGCTTTCTTAAACTCTAATTCCTACCACTAGAATGTCGTCGCGTTGGTCGGCGTATTTTTGGAACTTCAGACGAGCTTGCTCCAATGCCTCTTTTTGGGTATTCAAGTCCTGGTCAATATTTGTTTGTAATACCTCTTCAAACCTACGATTGCCAAAGGGTTTACGAGAGGGGTTAGGGGTATCTACAAAGCCATCACTGGACAAATAAATCACATCTCCTTGATCTAAAATAACTGCTTCTTGGGTAAATTTTCTTTCGACTTCGTGTTGAAAACCTCCAATCGCGACGCGATCTCCTTTGAGTTTTTCCAACTTGCCTTGGTGGGTATAATAAAGGTTTCGTTTGGCTCCCGAAAAAATGACCTCTACTTGTCCGCTCTCTAATGGTTTTAGTTTACACAGACAAACATCCATACCATCAGTGTTTTTGTCATCCTGTTGCTGGAGATCTTCTCTTACTTTGCAATGCAGACGCTCAAGAATTTCGTTAGGAGCATATATTTTTCGCTCGACCACAGTTTCATGCAATACCGAATTACCAATCATACTCATCAAGGCACCAGGAACTCCATGGCCAGTACAATCTACCACTGCCACCAGTTTTTGATCTTCTTCAGAACTTGTTATTTGAGCAAACCAATAAAAATCTCCACTTACAATATCTTTAGGGTGAAAAATGATGAAATGTTCTTCAAAATGCTCAGTGAGTAAGTCATAAGAAGGCAACAAGGCATGTTGAATGTTGCTGGCGTAGGTCATACTTTTTTTCATTTGCTGATTTTGATGATCCAGCTCCTTGTTTTGTTTGTCAGTAAAATCACGTTGGGCTTCCAGTTCCTCCTGTTGTTGTAGCAATTCTTCGTTTTGGGTGGCAATTTCTTCTTGTTTGACTTGAATTACTTGATTTTTGTTACGCAATTGTCGTTTACTACGAGAAGCCATCACCAAGGCAATCACTACTGCCAGAAGAGCAATACCACCAAGCGATAAAATCCAACCTCCCAGCATTCGTACCCGTTTGGCATCCTTCAGTTCTGTATCTTTAAGTTCTTGTTCTTTCTTGAGCAAAGCAATCTCTTTTTGCTTTTGTTTTTTTTCGGCCGACTGTTTGGCTAGTGAGAGTTCCTGAAGGGCTTTGTCTTTTTTTAGAAGTTTTATCTTTTGTTCTTGCTGAAAAGCCAACGCCTGCTGTTTGGTAAATTGTAGTAGTTGTTTGATACGTGCCTGCTCAAGTTCCTGGCTTTTGAGCTTTTCAACCTGTAGTTCTTGATCTCGTTTTACCAGTTCGAGTTCTTTGGTACGCAACCTCAAATCACTTTCTCTTTGGGCTGCCTTCATCTGGGCTTGTTTGAGCAATAGGGCTTGCTTTTCCTTTTCTTTGAGCAAAAGCTTAACCTCGTTTTCCTTTTGACTAATCTTAATCTCATCTTGTAGCAACTGCTGCTTCCTTTGCATAATCGCACGTTTTTTGGCAGTTTCTATGGCGTTGTATAAACGGTTGTACCCCTGCGATACCTGGAAGTTTTCTTCTTTCCAATGAATGCTGGCCAATAATTTATAACTTGTTGATAAGGTATTTTGTGCTTTATTCTGAAACTTTGGCTGACTTTCGTAAGGCTGGGCCAAATCGATGGACTTTTGAGCATATTCGGTAGCCAAAATCGTTTTTCCATAAATGTATTTATGGGCCGCCAAATGGTTATAAACCTCTGCAATGAGCAAGTCATCTTTAGTGAGTTTGGCGTATTTGAGCGCTTTAAAATAAGAAGCTTCAGCCTCACGGTATTTTTTGAGTAAAACCTGGATAATCGCAATGTTGGTAAATAGACTTACTTGACGAGGATTGTTGGCTGTACCTTTTTTACTTAGATTGAGTGCTTTTTTGTAATAACCCAATGCTTTGTTGTATTCCTTTTGCTGTTTATACAAGATGCCAATATTACTGTAAGCATCTATCAGTTCTGCGTTTTCCTGAGACTTCTTCTTACGCTCCACAATTTCCAAGTCGTACTTTAGTGCCTCTTGTACTCTACCTGTTTGTTGGTATAAGTTAGCCAAAGCCTTCAGGCATTGATCAATGCCTTGGTCATTTTTGGTCACCTTATAGCTATTTAGCGCTTTTTCGTACCATTTAATGCCCTTGATTTTATCATCCAAAATGTTGTAAATACTGGCGATACTTTTGGCAATTACTGCTTTAGATTGATGGTCATCGGCAGTAGTCATTTGGTAAGATTGATGATAATTTTTGAGGGACTTGTCATAAATTTTCCAGGCAGAATAAAGGCTTCCTAAAGCTTTTTTAGATTTCATCTTAAGTCGCTCATTGCCTGACTTATTTGCAGTAATGTCTGCTTGTAGTAGGTATTCCAGTGCTTTGCTGTATTCATTATTGGATTGGTGCGCCTTTCCGAGGAGTAAAAGTGACCAAACCTCAGACTGGATTTTTTTGTTTTGTTGAGAGATAACTTGAGCTTGTTTGGCATGGGTAATGGCAGAACCGAAGGTTTTTGCCCAAATCTCGAGGGTACTTAACTCGAGTAATAATCCTACTTTTTTAGATGGGTCGCTTGTTTGATTCACTTGTTTAATCAACGCCGTAATTTTTGGCGTAGTTTGAGCAACTGTACAAATAATGGGGGCCAACGACAAACAAATGACCGCTAATATTTTGTAATGCCTAAAAAAGATATTCCTCAATATAAATAAAAATCGCAACTTCATTTTCTGTGTTATTCTGGTAAATTATGCCTGATAGAGTGGGTTGAAGGGAAGGCAGTTATAACTGCTGGGAATGCATTTATACAGGTAACTTTTGTATCAGGCAAGTGTTTTGCCAACGACTGGTATTGTTCTTAATAAGATATAATGGTTCCTTTTAGTGGCTAAGCCTGTGAGCAAATTTTGTGCGAAGTTACAAAATAGAATGTAAAGCCTGATTTGATCAATTGTTAAAAGAGGTAAGTTTTTGAGTAAATACTAGCCAAAAGTACCAAAGGGTTTGTTTATAAAATTAGATCAAAAGCTTTTTCAAATTTTAAGTTATTAAATTTCTCGCTAATTTTGTTTTTGAGCTCGACACAAAAACAGGCTTTGAGCCTCAAAATGGAACCTTCAACTAACGAACTCGTCTTTATTTGTGGTACTAATCAGGTAAAGCAAGTGAAGTTCTGATTGAAAATAATTTATCAAGCCACTTTTTTATCATATAATGCGCGTCAGAAGGCGAGTGTGTAAAGTTTTAAAAGGCAAATGAGCCTAAATACGATCCTTGATTGCTTATAAAAATAGCATTGCTAATTTTGAATTGGCGCTATTTTTAGCAAACTTTGTAGAGCTTTCTCTGGAGATTGAAGGATTAAAAACCCATTTATTTATACGATTTAAAACTTTACACACTATGAAAATTGGCCTGAAGCAAAGTAAGCAAAAGAAAAAAATGAGTAATTACACCGAAGACAACATTAAAACCCTTGATTGGCGGGAGCACATTCGCAAGCGACCTGGTATGTACATCGGAAAGCTAGGGAATGGTGCCGCTCAAGACGATGGGATTTATGTGTTGGTTAAAGAAATTTTGGACAACTCCATCGATGAGCACATGATGGGGTTTGGCAAGAGAATAGAAATCAAATTAGATGAGCGTAGGGTAACCATCAGGGATTATGGGCGAGGTATTCCTTTAGGAAAAGTGATAGATTGTGTATCAAAAATCAACACTGGTGGTAAATATGACTCTGATGCATTCCAAAAATCAGTAGGTCTAAATGGGGTAGGTACCAAAGCGGTAAATGCTTTGTCTACCTATTTTAAGGTGCAGGCTTTCCGGGATGGCGAAACCAAAATGGCCGAATTTTGCCGAGGAGAGATCACCAACGATGCTAAAATAGTACCCACCAAAGAGCGCAATGGTACACTTACCATATTTGAGCCTGATAATGAAGTATTTATTGATTACAAATACAATCCTGAGTTTTTAGAGGATTTGATTTGGAACTATGCCTTCTTGAATGCAGGACTTAAAATTAAATTTAACGGCAAAGAATACTTCTCCAAGGATGGTTTGTTGGATTTGTTGAAAATGAAAACGGCCAAAACCAACTTGCGTTATCCCATTATCCATCTCAAAGGCGATGACATTGAGGTAGCTTTGACTCACTCTAATCAATATGGAGAAGAGTACTACTCATTTGTAAACGGCCAAAATACTACTCAAGGAGGAACTCACTTGTCAGCCTTTAGAGAAGGAGTAGTAAAAGTAGCTCGTGAGTTTTTCAACAAAGATTTTGATACTGCAGATGTGAGAGCGTCTATTGTAGCCTCTGTCAGTATTCGGGTGCAAGAACCCGTATTTGAATCTCAAACCAAAACCAAGCTGGGTTCTCAGCAAATTGCTCCTGGTGGATTGAGTATTCGAGCTTTTGTCAATGATTTTATCAAAACCGAATTAGATAATTATTTACACCGTTTTCCTGATGTAGCAAAAGCCATGGAGGCTAGAATATTGCAATCAGAAAAAGAGCGTAAAGACATTTCGGTGATTAAGAAATTGGCCAACCAAAAAGCCAAAAAGGCCAATCTACACAACAAAAAATTACGTGATTGTCGGGTACATTTTACCGATCAGAAAAAGGACAATCGTCACGAAACTACGCTTTTTATTACTGAAGGAGACTCAGCGAGTGGTTCTCTGACCAAAGCTCGTGATGTACAAACTCAGGCGGTGTTTAGTTTGCGAGGAAAACCTTTAAACTGCTATAACCTGACTAAAAAAGTAGTATACGAAAACGAAGAGTTTAACTTACTGCAGCATGCATTAGACATTGAAGATGGTATCGAAAATGTTCGTTACAACAAAATTGTAGTGGCTACTGATGCCGATGTAGATGGTATGCACATTCGTTTGTTGTTGATGACTTTCTTTTTGCAGTTTTTCCCCGATTTGGTAAAACAAGGACACCTGTACATTTTGGAAACACCACTTTTCCGAGTGCGTAACAAAAAGAAGACGGTGTATTGCTATAGCGAAAAAGAAAAGGCGAAAGCTATCAAGCAGTTGGGAGGCAAACCAGAAATTACCCGATTTAAAGGATTGGGAGAGATTTCACCTGATGAATTTGGTCAGTTTATTGGTAATAAGATGAGAGCCGAACCAGTAATTCTTCGCCCTGATACCTCTATTGACGAAGTGTTGTCCTATTATATGGGTAAGAACACTTCTGATCGTCAGAAATTTATTGTGAACAATCTTCGGGTAGAAAGTGATGCCGTAGAAGAAGAAGAGAAGGTTGCCGAAGAACAAACGGCTTAGAATTCAAATTTTAGAGTGATGACAAATATTAAACGACCTTGGAAACAGGGTCGTTTTTTATTTTTATGGTATTTCATAAAGTACTTGATGTGTAACTTGAATATACTTTTTGTTAGGGTTTAGTTCTATCTCTTCTCCTCTTTGTGCTTTTTCAGGAATTAGGCCTGGAATTTTATATGCCCCAAAATACACCCTATACTTATCTTTTGAGTATCCCTCCAATTCGTGGGTTACCACAAAACTATCTACATCAATTTCGGTAAGCTCAATAATGAGAAACTCTTCTAAGCAATAAGAGCCATAACCTAAGCAAGCTACATACACATAGTTTTTATCCTTGAAATACAAAAAATGTATTTGCTCGGCATACAAATAAGTAGTATCTACATTGTGGTATTGGGCTGGATCGTACACAAAAAAGCCAATTGTTTGACAACTACCTGCATCTATCGTTTCTAATAAAATATCTGACGAGGCATCACCTACAGGGTTGGTGCAATACACCTTATTTTCTTTGATTGATATTTTCATTGCTGAGAAGTATTATTTTAACCAACGTTTTTTTGCTGTTACTTTCAATTTCCTCATCTTTTGAGTTATTTGATAGAGGTTTATTTAAATAATTATTAACATAATTAATATTATATAACAACACCGAAATTTGCTGGGAGAGGTAATTGCTCCTATCATATTTGCTGCTATTGATAAACGGCTACGAAAACTTCCTCTTGAGAGGAAATTATAATTTGATGTACAAACGCTTCATTCCTCGCAATTCATCTTTGAAATGAGGTACGGTCAAGCGATGGTGTCCTTGCGATTGAAACCCAAGTTTTTCGTAAAACTTAATAGCTTCTTGATTGGTATCCAGAACATGTAAGTACAAGATGGCTTGATTAAGAGCTTGTGCTTTTTGCTTTAAACTTTGGATGGCAAAAGCACCCAAACCTTGCTTTTTATAACGGGGTAAAATGTAGATTTTTTCTAACTCACAGCTGCTTTCGGTAAACCAATCATTGGCTATATTAAATTGTACTTTCAGAAAACCTGCCGGCACGTCTTCGGCCATAATGAAATAATAAGCTAAATCGGTTTTGCTCAAGTCATCCTTGAGGCGTGGGTGGCTAAATTGATTTTCTAAATATAACTCTAGGCCATTGGAGGTCCAATGTTCACCAAAGTAATGACTATAAGCTTCTTTGCATAGTTTAGAGAGGTTGGGAATGTCTTGGAAGGTAGTTTTTTTTAGTTTCATTCCTTTTTCTGTTATGTAAATAATTGCCTTAAGAATTATTACAAAACTCAACACAATTTGTGCCCTTTTCCTAATATTGAGAGGCGGTTTTGGATAGGATTTGGTTTTTTATGAATATTCACTGGTGCTTGGCGAATAAAATATATTTATAGTAATAAAAATGATCCTTGTTTTGTAATCATTTTGAAAGTACCATATGTTTGTTTCAAACCAAATAATATAAGCATCAGCAAACAGATAAAGAGCTCTTTTGTTTCTGCACCAGAATTCAAATTTCAAAGTTTTACCCTATAAGTGTTTGATTATCAAGCCTATTAAGGTAATGCGTATGTAAACTTTGAATTCGGGAGAGTGTGTGGTTTAAGTTTCAAATTAAAAACAAACACAATGACAAAAGAATCAAAATCTAAACGTTACGATGTAGCACTTTCTGAACAATATACTGGCGAGTTTATGCAAACTCACATAGAAAAAGCAGCCAGGTATTTAGGGTTGTATATTTCTCATATTGGCTCATATTCACGCAAAAAATACCCAAATTCTATTCATTGGCATTTCAAGGAAAAACCTCAGGAAAAAGGTTGCTTAGATGCGACTTTTTGGGAGGAAGGCAATGAGTTTTGGATCGTGGCACGCAACTATGAGCCAGATTGGGTAAAGCAAAAAGCCTTAGACATGCAAGAGTACCTTCAGGGTATTTTATAAAAAGATAAAAAGAATCGGGGTTGAAAATATTTGAGTGATGGAACCTGAATAAATTTCAACCCTGATTTAGTTGAAGAAAACTCATTTAGATATACTCCCAGATGGTCGATCAATTACACCAATATTTTAACAGATATGTACCTTTTTCTTATGAAGAAATAGAAGTGTTTTGCGCCCAATTGGAGCAAAAAACATATACTCGTAAATCGTTTTTGTTACAAGAAGGCGAAGTATGTCGTGATAAGTTTTTTATTACGAAAGGGTTAGTCCGCACTTTTCGCATTGACGATAAGGGCTTGGAACATATTAACTTATTTGGAATTGAAAACTGGTGGGTGACCAATATAGAAAGCTTTTCTAAAGAAAAACCGTCTCACCTATACATACAAGCTGTTGAGCAAACCACCGTTTTGGCTTTGAGTAAAAGTCGACTAGAGCTATTGTACGTTCAAATACCTCAATTAGAACGTGCTTTTCGCATCATTACCGAAAATATGTTGATTGCGGCACTACGCCATCTCGAGTTTCGCCAACAAATGAATAATGAAGAAATGTATAGACACATTGTGCGAGAACTCCCAGGCTTTGTACAACGAGTGCCTCAATACATGCTAGCCTCTTATCTAGGCATGACCCCTGAACATTTAAGTGCTCTAAGGAAGCATAAAAAAGAAAAATAAATGACTTCTTATCTCTTTCTTAAGAATTCTTAATTTTTCTGATAAGGCTGATACGTAATTTTGAACCATCACTAAATCAAATCATTATGGAACGAATTACTTATCAAGAAGTACCACAAGGAATGTTTGAGAAACTCAGAGCAATAGAAGACTTCCTGGGAACATCTACCATTGATCATCAATTGGCCGAATTGATAAAACTTAGAGTATCTCAACTCAATGGATGTGCTTATTGTGTAGATATGCATCATAAAGAGCTTAAACACCTGGGTGAAGATGATTTACGCCTATCATCACTATGTGTGTGGCAAGACACGCCTTATTTTTCTGATAGTGAGCGTGCTGCCCTTAGGTTTGCAGAAGAGGTTACCCAGCTTACGGCAAAACCAATTGCAGAAGAGGTATATAATGCTTTGTTAAAATATTTTAATAAAGAAGAGATCAGTCTCCTTACACTTACCGTTACTCAAATCAATACCTGGAATCGTTTGATGAAGACTTTTCAGTTTGTTCCAGGAAGATATCAGGTGGTAGCAGAAGTTTAAAAAAAGAAATGGGAGAATTTATGGATTAAAATTCTCCCATTTTGTAAATTATTTTGTTTTCTTAAAAACGAACGATTTACCTTGTTGATCCATCGGATAATCCTTGGCGTATTGTACCAGCCACTTCCCGTTTTTATTTTCCAGAGTCATCAATGCTTGCCCCTTCCTATACAATTCTCCATTCTTGAACATGTCGTGTTCTCCAAAATGATCAAAAATCAATTGAATTTTATGAGCACTGAGCTTTACCACTTTGCACTCAAGCCTGGAGCTGGCTTGATAACCATCTACTGAGTAAAGTGCCGATTGCGCATTTTTAAGCTCAATCGTATGCGTATAAAAAATACCTGTACCACCTGCGGTTTTACCCAGGCTTTCAGTATGTGTAAATTGACCCACAGTGGGTATACTTTGAGCTTGTACTTGGGCAAGTCCCAACAAAGCTATGAGGGTATAGAATAAAGTTACTCTTTTCATTGGTTGTGTTTCGATTGGTCTATTTACTTTTCAGACAAGCCAAAGGGGCAAAAAGGGGGAGGGAGTGTATAAAAAAAGCCACTCTGACAGGAGTGGCTTACTATAAAAATAGAAATCAATGACTTATACTGTCCAGCTCATTGGGTATTCTTTATCTACAAACTCTAATGACTCTTCAGTAAGGTGCAAAGGCTTGAAAGTATCAATCATTACTGCATATTCGTGGGTTTCTTTAGCACCAATGCTCTTTTCCACAGTACCAGGGTGCGGTCCGTGAGGTAAGCTACCCACATGTAGCGTAAATGACCCTCTATCAATACCTTTACGGCTCATAAAATCACCTTCAGCGTAAAACAATACCTCATCCGAATCAATATTAGAGTGGTTATAAGGTGCTGGAATGGCTTGTGGGTGATAATCAAACAAACGAGGTACAAATGAACAGATCACGAAATTGTGTGCCTGGAACATTTGGTGTACTGGAGGTGGTTGGTGAATGCGTCCAGTAATCGGTTCAAAATCATAAATAGAGATTGTATAAGGATACAAGAAACCATCCCAGCCTACAATATCCAACGGGCTTTGGTCGTAGCGATATTGGTGCAAATAACCTTGTTTCTTGATTTTTACAATATACTCACCTTTTTCTTTCTCTGTTACCAACTCTTGTGGAGGGTGGATGTCACGCTCACAATAGGGGGAATGTTCTAACAACTGCCCTAGTTCATTACGATAACGTTTTACCGTTTCAAATGGTGTCATAGACTCCACAATGAGTAAACGAATAGGTTCTTCGTCAAACTCAACCCGGAAGATGGTGGTGCGAGGAATAACCACATAATCTCCTTTTTTGATGCGAAGCTTACCAAACTGAGAATATACATACCCGCTACCATCATGTACATAGATCATCTCGTCTGCCTCTCCATTTTTGTAGTAATAATCCATCTTTTTTTCTGAAGGATTACAAATGGCAATGCGCACGTCATTGTTTACCATCAAAGTACGACGAGCATCTAGAAAATCTGTACCAGTTACCCCTTGTGTAGAGGTCTTGAGGTGTACCTGTTGCAATGGTAAGTCTTTCACCACTTTAGCAGCATGTGGTACAGGATCCATTACTTCTTGAATACGGGTAGGAGGGTATATATGGTATAAGTTTGAATAAATTCCGCTAAATCCTTTAGAGCTTACCAATTCTTCATGATACAAGCTTCCATCAGGCTGACGAAACTGGATGTGTCTTTTGGGAGGTATGTTTCCCAATCTATAATAATAAGCCATAATTAATGTTTTTTATTCGTTTGTGTATAGTGTTCATTCCAATGAACACTATTGATTTACAGGTATTTATAGTTTCTGTGCTATCCACCGAAACCAACCATAGTAATATTTCTGATAAGGTGCTAAATATAAAAAAACCGCAAAAAATACAAGCCTTTGTACCTTTTGCGGTTTTAGAAAATTATCAGGCAAATTTTACTTGGAATTTGCTAATAATTCATCAGATTAATTTTGTAAATCAGCAGCCTTATCGAAAAGCTCCAAGGCTTTAAGATAAGTACGATCAATACCATACCAAACCGGGAAGAAGCCTTTTTCTTGCCATACTCTACGAGCGATTAAAGCCTTCACTAAGGTTCTAATCATTTTCTTAGAGCGTTTAAAATCAGCATCTTTATATTTTACTCCTTCTTTTTTACCCATCGCAATCAACTCTTGCAACATGGCATCGCTTACTTTGAAGTTTTTGACGTAGTTGTTTAGCTTTTGAGCTTCCAGGCGCTTCTGGTTTGCCTTGTAATACTTGAATGAGTATTCCTGGAAAATGTTTTTGTTAGAAAGCTTACGATAATAGGCACTGTTGAAACTAGTATCGATAGGGATGAAATAATCAGGCATGATACCTCCACCACCGTATACTGTACGTTTCTTGCGCACTGTTTTATATTTCAACGAATCGTTAAACTTAATACTGTCTGCGCTAAACATCTCGCCACTTTTGAAACGACGCAAAATATCTGAACGGTAATCCTTAGGATCCTTGCCATATGGCTTTTGGATAGATCGTCCGCTAGGAGTATAGTAGCGTGAAATCGTTAAACGAAGCTCTGAGCCATCACGCAAGTCAATCGGAAGTTGAACCAGACCTTTTCCAAATGAGCGACGACCAACAATTAAAGCACGGTCATTGTCTTGCAATGCTCCTGAAACAATTTCGGAGGCAGAAGCACTACCTTCGTTGATTAATACAATGAGTGGCCCTTTTTCAAACAATCCAGTAAAACGAGCTCTTGCTTCTGAATCATAGCGAGCGCCTTTACCATCGGTATATACAATCTTAGGGTTACCAGCTAAAAACTCATCTGCCATTTTGATGGCACGATCCATATAACCACCAGGGTTGTCGCGTAAATCTAAAATCAAACGCTTCATTCCTTGGTTGGTCAAGCCTTGCAAGGCATCTCTAAATTCAATATAAGTACGACGAGCAAAACGACTTACCTTGATAAACCCAGTGTGCTCATCAATCATATAGCTCACATCTACTGAATTTTGAGGGATTTTGTCGCGGGTAATGGTGAAGTCAAGTAATTCTCTTTCTCCACTTCGTTTGATACTTACTTTTACCTTGGAACCTTTTTTACCAAGTAATCTCTTGCGAACGCCTAGATTGTTGATCTTGATTCCAGCAATATTTTTGCCATCTACTTTGATGATTTTATCACCAGATTGTAGTCCTACTTTTTCAGAAGGTCCACCTGAAAGGGGCGCTACTACATATACTGTATCTTTGAAAATGTTGAACTCAATACCAATACCGTCGTAGCTACCATTTAATTGGGCATTGGCTTCTTTTACTCGTTTTTTGGGGATGTATGAAGAGTGTGGGTCGAGCTTTTCCAGCATTTTCTCAATGGAATAGTCCACCAAAGCTTCAGTATTTACAGTGTCCACATATCGGTTGTCGATATTGACTAAAATTTCTTTGAATTTGAGGTATCCTTCGTTGATTCCTTTTACGTTGGCAGTTCCTCCACCAAACATTTTTGCTCCAATTAGCATTCCTCCAGCCAGGGCAAGACCCAAAAACAAAGGCAGGCGAATTTGGAAGTTAGAATTTTTGATTCTTTCGCTCACTACAATAAAGAATTTTAATATTTAGAAATAGTTTTTTAATCAATGAGGTTAGGGAGCCTATCCACTTGATTAACAAGTTTTCATGTTTATATCGTATTGGGTAAAGATGTGAGAATTTTGCATCTTTTACCAAAATGAAGTTAATAAAAATACTGTTTTTTCATAGCATTTGTTCCTTAAATAACACTTTTTTAGGGAATTGAGTATCAAATCTTTCTGATACAATTGCATTGGCTACTGTAAATGCTTCAATGCTTCTTTTTGACTTAGCTTGGCAAGAGGTGTACGGGCCACAAATTCTTGAACGCTTTCCGGGGCGGTTTTAGCGTGTTGTCGCAAGGCCCACCCAATCGCCTTTTGTATAAAAAACTCTTTAGAACCACTCAGTGATTTGGCAAAGCCGAACAATAGATCTTCATTGACTTTGTCCTTATAACTCAATTGAAACAATAAACAAACTCTTTGTAGCCACAAATTATCAGTGGCCATCCATTGTTCAGTTACAGGTGCTATTTGTGCTGGATAAGCCTTAAAAAACTTGCCTGCCAAATGTGAAGCCACAAAATCTACGGTGTCCCACCAGCTTTTATGGGTAGTGGTATGTTCGATAATCTGTTGGAAGCTATCCTGAGGTATTTTTTTAGTAAGCTTCTCGAGAGTTTCCATACCAAAATACTGCATCTCTCGCTGAGGGTGTTTCCAGGTAGTTTGAGCAAACCAAAGTGCTTGCTCTACTTGAGGGAGACCAAATTTTTTTAAGAAAAACTTGCTAACAGACTTTCTACGAGGAGATTTTATGCCATAAAATACAAAATGATCACGCATATACTTTTGCATAGCGCTTGCGTTCTCGGCATTGGCATGATAGCTAAACAATTCTACGAGTGGGCGTAAGTATTCCATTGTTCTCGAGTAAAAAAACTGAAAGTGAAAAGTTTTTAGTCCACAGCATTTGGTCCATCATCTATAGTTTTGCGACGCATCGCTCATTTATAATTGATCAATTCATAATTGAACATTGACCATTAAAAAAAGATAATTGACTAGTTTCTCAACCCTTCTTTATTCAAATCCTGAATTTTGATGTCTTTGGGTAGGGCAAATTTATCACTTGGAATAGGTTTGCCAGTAGTTACCCTTACAGCCTCTCTAATAATGGTTCTTTCTGTTTTTATTTTGGGTTCACGCTTGAGTACTAGTTGTTTCCAAATCCAAAATTTAGCCGCCAATCGCTTCACCTCCCACACTTCACAAGGAAGGTCTGCTACCTGATCCTGACCAGTTTTTTGACCTCCTAATTTGTACAGTTTCTGGCCATTTATTCTGCTAAGATCACGTACATCCAGGTTGGTATCTGCCTGCTTTTTATCATAGGCTGGATTTCGGGTTTTGGTGCCGGTTTTTTCTAAAAAATCAATGGTGTATACCCATTCCTTATCAGTGAGTATAAGACGATCTATTTCTTGTTCTACTCCAGTACCAAGCCTTAATATGGCTTTGGTATAACGGGCCTCTCGAGCCCCCCATTGGTCAAAATACAGGGTTTCGTACCCTTGCTGCATGCCATCTAAACGATAACTTACTTCACCTGATTCTACTTCGTAGCGGTTTTTAGGCGACGTTTCTGAAGAAGAGCCTGACCCACAAGAAACTAATAATATTGTGGATAATGAGACAATGAAAAGAGGAATATATTGATGAAAGCGCATATTTAAATCTGTTTTGATGATGCAAATCTAAATCTTTCTCTGTAAAAACCTTAGATAGCTTATTGACTAAGATCAGGATTTATGAAAGGTGTTTTAAGTTTATTCAATATTAAATTTTGAGTTGGCGTTGTTTGTTGATAACTACTTTGGGTAACGCTTCTCATTTTGATAAATAATACTTATATTTCTTTCAATAAAATCACTGAACACTGATAGATCCATGAACACAAAGCCATTAACCAAACTATCTGAGATTTCGCAAGGTGGGACTGAGCTTTGGGAGACATTCCCGATCTATGAAGAAGATTCTTTGCGAGAGGTTTTTTGGCAAAATTATGAAACAGCCATTCGTGATTCCCAAAAAAAACGTCAAAGCCACTTGGTTATCAAAGCAAGTACATACACAAGCCGCCGTGCTTTGAAACCCCAAATGATTGCTTCGCCCCAGTTATTTACAATTGACCCCAACCAACGTACTCCTTTTCTTAAAAAGCTATGGGCATACCAGGTTTGGCCCATTGCCAAAGCGTTTACAGTGGCGTGGCTGGCCATGAGTATCTTTTTTAGTGTAATCAACAAAGACGGAAACTCTTATCAGTTACTTAGCATTAGTGCAATGTTGTTGCTGTTTTTTATCGCAGGCATTGCTTATCATTATTGGGTTATATGTCGCCCTTTGGCCGATATGCAACTCATCATAGACCGTCTGGGAATTATGAGAGAAGGAGCTGGGTTAGATCATTTGAGTATCAAATACAGTGAAATTGCCGATGTTAGAAAAGGGCCTATAGGTTTACAGATTTGTCTTAAGCCACGTGGTCGAATACAGGAAGACAGGGAGTCAATTTTATTGCCAGGAGCCTTGTGTAACTATAGATTGGTTTGTGAATTATTAGAGCATCATTTGGCCCACAACAATCAATATTATCATCTAACTTCTTGATTTTAAATATCCTGGCTTATGAATACTAAAGATACGCTCGAGAAAGATATCCAGGATATGTGGGGACAATTTACCAGTGTTTCAACCATTCAGTTGCCTGCCAATATGTTGGAACAGGATGCTGTTTTTTGGAAAAAATATGAAGCGATGATTGCTCATAATAAGCAGGTGCAGTTAGATCATAAAAAAACAGTAGCGAGTTTGGAGCATTATACTTCTTTTGTGATTGATACAGGCAAGAAACATTTGCTATGGCAACAGATTTTTCGTGATAATATTCGTCAAATGTTTACAATTTGGGTAGTACTAGCATTATTTTCAAACCTGATATTAATTTTTAGTGGAGTATCTGCACATTTGTTATTGAGCGAAATTATAGAGACTTTGAAGATTGGGAATTTATTGATTTTTTTGCCTTGTTTGATGCTGTTTTTTGGGCGAATTCAATCGAAGACAAGTTTTTTGAATACAGAAATAAAGATTTCTCCAGAACAAATTTCTGGTATTAGCCCCATGGCGAAGCCTGGTTGTGTATACTACGACGAACTGGTAGATATAAAAAAACATGCATTGGGTTTATGCCTTATATCTAAGGATGAATCCAATATATATTATGGAAATCATGAGGCGGTGATCATTCCTTATGCCCTCAAAGATTTTGATAAAGCTTTACAACAAATTTATTTTTATTGGGAAAACAACAAAGTCAAATATTGTAAGTCATTAAGTGATTAAAAATGTCTGCTATGAGAATTTTTGAAAAAGAAAAGCCTGTTAATTTAGAGTGGAAAGCTTCCAACTTGTGGCAAACCTATGGTGAGGATAATTCAGAAGAAAAGTTCTGGAAAAGTTATCAAAAGCTGATCACCAAAGGCAAACAAGCAAGTCAGGCATTTCTGGTTAAAAGTGGTGGAGGACAAAAGTTTTTGCCAATTGTTTGTTGGGCAAATGCTTTCAAAAAGCAAAAAGCCATGAAGGCCTTTCTACATCGAATATTTGGCCGAATCGTGATTCATTTTGTTGTTTGTTTTACAGTAGCCTTGCTGCTAGCACTTACAATGCCTCTTTTCTTAATTTTATGGATTCCGATTTATTTTATCATTTTTGCGGTGGTCATTATTAGTAGCCTTCAAAAGCACCACAAACGATCTGCTTTGTTTAGATCAAGGGTCATTATTGCTCCCAACAATATGGAAAGAATTGGGGGAGGTCTGAAGCCTGTACAACTGAGTTATGATCAAATATTAGACATTAAAGAAAATGACTTGGGCTTGCATGTAGTGATTATGGACAAAGAGGTGACAACCCATGCGGGTGGAGTTACTAAAGATCATATTTTGAAAAAAGTGGCCATTGTTTTTCCCAAGGTGTTTGACCAATATGAAAAGGCAAAGGAGTTGATTTATTTTTACAAAGAAAACCACGATGCCAGCAGAAAACACAGATTGAGTTCTTAAACCTTAGGTGGTTTGTTGTTTTTCTATAGTTAAAATATTGCGCCATAATTTGGCTGCATCTATTCCTGCATAGCCACTTTCCTGTCCATCGTTGCACTCAATAATGATCCACTTGCCCTGCGCAGTGAGTGCTACATCTATCACTAAAAATGGAATCTTTAATCGTTGGGCTGCTTGTGAGGCTATTTGTAGGGCTTCACGTTGCTGTGCTGAGGTCCAATTATAATCAACTAGATGAGACCAATAGGGGCCAGCTCCTACTAGAGTTTCTCGCCACCAAAAAGTGCGGAACTCAAACGAAACGGGTACAGTATTCTGTGTTTGATAATCAAGTTTTTGAAGTGGAATAAATTCACGACATACCAGCTTTTGCCAATGTAGAATGGTGTTTTGTTGGTAAGATTTGAGAATAAATTCCAATTCAGCGCGGTTAGTAGCAATTGCCAACCGAGGGTTGTGTTTGGCCGTTTGTCTGTTTCCTTTAATAAATACAGGCAACTCGAAATGCTCCAGAATTTGATCCGCAGTAGGCACTTGTTCAAAGATCATGCTTCTGGGAGTGAATGCTTGGATTTGGGGATACCAATGTGCCAATTCACTGGCAAGGTCGTGTTCTTGTGGAGAATTAATCAAACGAAAACCTATTGCTTTGAGATCTTCATAAACTTGGTCATAGAGATCAATGGCCCCCAAGCGGGCAATAATTGCTTTTAGGGTGTCAGTCCGAGGTCTGGTTATGTGAAATAAGGGCGAAAACTGAAAATCATATAAGGGAACATTTACCTTTCTTTCAGCGATCCAAAATGCGTGATTTAGTTGAAAAAAGTCGACACCCTGAAGGTTTTGCATGGTACTATTGATGGGTAAAATTGTAAATTATAGATGTTTTGCTAATTAACTTTATTTCTTATAGAATGTACTACCTCAATGTATTAAGAATTATTGAACATAAAAGCTACACTTTGTTAAAATAACCTACACATATTACACTTAATTTTAACTAACCGTTAAATTTGCTTAATTTAATTTCGTAAAAAATACATTATTTAAAACCCTTCATAAAACGTTGATTACAAAATGACGTTTCGATGCTTTATAGCATTGAGTACCGGGAACAAACCCAATAATTAGAATGAAAAAACTTCGTAAGTACTGGGAGGAAATCAGCAGCCACTTGAGTAAAATCGTGGGGCAAAATTTGATCAACTTCCAAGCAAAAGGAGCTAACCAAAAGGAAATTAATAAATTAGCCACTCAGACTGGTTGTGAGCTGCCAGAAGATTTCAAAGATTTTCTTATGATGTTCAATGAATACCAAAGCGTTGTGTTTTTTGAGTACAAAGCATTGAGTATCAGTGAGATTTATGATAATTGGCGATTACTTACCAGCCTAAAGGCTGAAGGAGAGTTTGAACACTTAACTCCTTGGTATATCAAAGAAAAAGCCCCAGTGAGATTTACATGGTGGGACGAGCGTTGGATTCCATTTGCTGAAGATGACAACGGAAACCTGATTTGCCTGGATTTGGCTCCTAACAAAAAAGGAGAAAAGGGCCAGGTATTTTACTGGGAAACTGTAGGTGGGCCTGGAATGCCTGAAGCGAAATCTTTTCTTGAGTTTGTAAAAGGATATAGAAAAGCACTAGAAAAAGGCAAGTTTAACTACGACAAAGATTTAGGCAATTTTGTTACTTCCTCTAATCTAGTGGAAGCATAACAACCCAATATGTAATAATAAAATGGCCCTACAAATTGTTGCAGAGCCATTTTATTATTGAATTCATCTTGATTTTTAAGGGCGAGATGAGTTCATCGTTTTAAGCCTTTCGCGCTATTTTTCGGCGCCAATACCTTATACCAAAAAAGATTCCACCTCCTATGACTAAAAGGGAGGGCCAGGCATAAGTTAAATTAATAATGAAGCTGAGAATGCCTTGCCAGCCGGCTTTGAAGCCTTTGCCCATTTTGCTTAAAAAACCTGGAGAAGGCGCTTCCGCAGCTTCAGTTTTTTGGTATATCACTAATCGGATAGTGCTATAATTAATCTGATCTACTAAGAATTTTAATCTCCCTTCTTTTGCTTCAATTTCCTCTCTAATAACTCTTAATTGATTTTCTACTTTAAGAATTTCTTCAATGGTTTTTGCCTTTTCCAATATTTCAAGGTATCGTTTTTCTACTGCCCTTTTGGTTTTCAAACGAGTTTGGATGTCTACAAATTCTTCTGTTACATCCCTTGCTTTTACGTTTTTATGATCTAAATAAATGCCCTCCTTGAGTATATCATCCAGTAGATCCTCGAATTTATCACTTTCTACCCTTATTGTAATATTGCTTTGAATCTGGCTGTATTGGCGTTCTTGTTTGGCTGAAGATACGTACCCGCTATACTTTCGAATCATCGCCTGGATTTTTGCAATACTTTTTGAGAGGTTTTTTACTTGAAATCTTACATCTGCAGTTTTAATAATTTTCTGACTTTTTTTGACAAGAGGTTTGGGTGTTTTAATGTTTTGCACAGGAATTACCTGGAGTTTTTTCGCGTTTTGCTTAGTATTATCTTCACCACCGCCTTCTTCACGAGCAGCTTTAGTTTCGGTAATTGACGTTTCTCCTGCCTGACTTTTGTTTTGTTGGCTTCCACAAGCTGTAAGCAATAGGCAGATAACAATCATTAATAAATTTAGTTGTTTCATAGTGTTTGTATTGTAAGTTTTATTGTTGTGATGGTGTTTATTGGTGTTTTATACCTGGCTTATGTTTAGGTAACCCGTGTTTTGTACTATTTCTATTTACATTTTTTCTTAAAATCAAAATTTTTCTTGAAAATTTGTATCTGATTGGGGTACATTGATCGTTATTTTTGAAATAAATAAATACTATATTTGTTTAATTGAAGTATAAAAAAATAAATTGAGGACAAATTCTGAGAATCAGTGAGCAGATAAACAAAAATTGACAACAACCATGACAAAAATTTTATTCTTTGCATGGGTTTTATATTTTCCCATGAATCACCCCCTCTATAATAAAACTAATGAGGGAAAAATAAGCTGTTCGGGTAGTCTGATTGATGACTTAAAACAAGGTTATTGGAAATGTACTTATAAAGATGGAAAAACCTTACGTGAAGGGGCCTATTTACATGGTAAGCGTCACGGCTATTGGAGGTTTTATCATCAGAATGGCGTACTGGCTGCGGATGGCTATTATAAGGTAGGCGAAGAAACGGGTGTCTGGAATATTTATAATGAAAATGGCAAGCTATTATTTACAAGGGTAGAGGGTTTGTGGGGAACCGATGGCCCAGAAATTACTTGTAATGGAAGCATTACTGGTGATCGAAAAGAGGGTTTGTGGATTTGCTTTTATGATAATGGCAATAAATTGCAGGAGGGAGGATATTTTGCAGGCAAACGAGACGGGTATTGGCGGATGTTTCATCAAAATGGGGTTTTAGCCGCAGAAGGGACTTACCAACGTGGGCAGGAAGTAGGGAAATGGAAAATTTATGACGAGGGGGGGCGACTTATTTTAGAGCGATTCGACTAAAACAATATCTGACAAAATTTGAAAATTACTTCGTTTCTAGGATTCTTCTGAATCTTGGGAACGAAGTTTTTTTATGGTTAAATAAGCGGAATGATTTTAAAAAGATTTCACTAAACCGAACAGCCAAAAAGATTGTTAGTACCCTATATTGCAAAAGACACCATTTAAATTAATTGCAGAATGCGAGAGCTTCTATCGTTGAGAAAAACCCGTTTTTTATTAGCTGGAAACATCCTAAGTCACATTGGGAATGGTATTGCGATGATTGCCGTGCCTTGGTTGTTCGTAAAACAAACAAATGGAGATCAGATTTATGGATATACTACCATGGCGGCAGCTTTGATCACTATGCTCATGTTACTCTATATTGGTACCCTGATCGATAAATTTTCCCGTAAAAAAATATTAGTGCTTACCGAATGGGTAGGTTTAATTGGGACTATCATTATTGCGCTCATAGAATGGCAAAATGCCCAGCCTTCGATATATTCATTGATTACGATGTTTTTGATGGGCAGCATGATATATAGTATGCATTTTCCTACCCGATTTGCCTTTACTCAGGAGATATTTGAACCACGTCATTATCAGCAGCTCAATGGGTTGTTAGAAATACAAGGCCAAATTGCGTTTATGGTAGCAGGAGGTTTAGGAGGATTTTTGGTAGAGCGTATCTCGTTTACCAACGTGATGCTCATAGATGCCTCTACATTTTTGTTGGGTGCTATATTTTTTATGCTGATTCCTTACCAGCCAAAACCCAAAGAAAACACACAAACAAAATCGGCTTGGGCCAATCTAAAAGAAGGAATTCTTTTCATTCGTACCTATAAACACACTACCAACTTTTTCGTGTTTACCATGCTTCCTTTTATTTCGGTGCTTATTGGCTTATTTCTGATTCCCATTTATGTTTCAGATGTGCTGAAGGCCAATGCCTCAGTGTATGGTTGGCATGAGGTGATATGGGCAATTGGGAGTATTATCGCAGGTATTACGATTCCTTTATTGGCAGAAAAAGTAAGAGGTAGAGAGTTAGTGATTTTGAGTGTAAGTGTGTATTCCATGACTGTGATTTTATTGGTGTTGAACATCAATGTGTGGGCTTTTTTGGCTATTAGTATGCTCATGGGATGGGGCAATGCAGGAAGGAGGGTAGCCAGAGCTACAGTAATCATGGAAAATGTAGATAACAAAATGATTGGGCGCATGAATTCAACACTCATGTCCTTTGGAAAGCTGATTCAATTCGTTTTAGTGTATATTTTTACACTCATTATACCACTCTGGGGAGCCAAAAGTGCTTTTGCGATTCTTGGAGTATTGCTGGTATTTACTTGTTGGGGAGCTTGGGTAAGTAACAAACGATTTGTAAGTGCGCTTGAGTTTCAAAAATAGAATATTAGTTGTGAAACTAAAAAGATAGTAGTGTGTAAGGTGTTTTTAGTTGTTTTTTGTACTTTACAGATAGAATATATCCTGACTTTGTCGCAAGTGAAGAAAACTTTTGTCAAGTTTTCCTTGAAAATTATAGCCTCCTTAGGGACAGGACGATATTTTTTTAAGTAACTATAGCATAGAGTTAGGAAGAACTTTAATTAATCACAACAATCCTTAAAAACATCTTTTATGATCAACTTGAGTAAAATCTCTCTTAGCATATTGTTGATTATTTGTCTGGGACAAATACACTTGGTGGCTCAAAATGATAAAAAAGAACATTGGTGGTCACCAGAAGAAGCCAAGAACACCACTACCCCGCTACAAGTAATAAACCTGGATCTAAGGAGCGAAAAGCTCACTAAGATTCCTGATTGGATTTATCGCTTTAAAAATCTGAAGAAGCTTGATTTATCAAGTAATCAAATCTCTTTGATACCCAAAAAACTTAATCAGTTAAAGAAACTGTATTTTGTGAAACTTCAGTCCAATATCATTTTGGGAGAAACAGCTAAAATTCAGAAAAAGTTGATGGCTGATTATATGCAAAAGCGACTTGAATTAAAGAGGCAAGGGGTTTCTAAAAAAGAAATGTATGAGAAGTTGAGGCCGCTTATGAAAGAGATGTCAAAATATAGCGGAGATATGAGCCATGCAAACAAGGCCATTCCTATTACGTTTGAACGTTGCAAATACATCAGAGAGTTAGATCTTACTGGATGTTTGTTTACCGAGTTGCCTTCCTCTATTACCAAACTGAGGCGCCTCAGAGTTCTTTTTTTAGATAAGAATCGTTTGACAAAGCTTCCAAAGGAATTGATGCGGCTGAGGAAAATGCGCAAGCTTTCCATTAATTTCAACAAGCTTAACCAGTTAGATAATATCAAACTGCGCAAACTTCGCAGATTAAGAGAACTGTTGTTGGTAAAAAACGAGTTGACCGAATTACCTGATGATATTTGTAAGCTAAGAAGACTGAGAAGGCTTAATTTGTCAACAAACCAGCTTTCGGTGATTAATCCAGAATTGAAACGACTACGTAGAATGAGAGAGCTGGTGTTGTACCACAACCAATTGACTGAGTTACCAGATATTATCTTTCGCTTGAAACGTTTACGAGAGTTAGATTTATCATATAATCAGCTTAAAACAATTTCTCCTAAAATAGTAAAGCTTCGCAAACTCAATACTTTGTATTTATCCTTTAATAAAATTAATAATCTACCAAGCGAATTGGGAAATGTAACTACATTACAAAAGCTATACATGCATCATAACGCATTATTGGGCATTCCAAAGTCCTTGAAAAAACTACAAAACCTGACAGTGTTTCATGCCAACAACAATGAACTTTTGGTGTTTCCACAAGAAATACTTGCTATGAAAAAGTTGGAGGATATTAATTTGGCTCATAATCAGTTAGATTCGTATGATCAACGTATTGCTCAATTGCCAAATCTCAAGTTTTTGTTTATTCATCATAATAAATTGGATAAAGAAGACGCTTCGTATGACCCTTATCACCAACTATTTGATCAGCTGAGAGCCCGAAATGTAATTGTAACTGATTAATTCAGTTAAGCAATTTTATCTGCAGAAAACCCATCCTTGCCCTCGGTAAGGGTGGGTAAATATTTTTTGAGCACTTCTACTGTTTCAGCGTAGCGTGTATTGGTCCATTGCATTTGTTCAATCATTTTCAAAGCATCTGCTCTGGTATTGGCCACAAATTTCCCTTTTTCTATATGAAAGGTATTCACGATAAATTTCTGGATACCAGTTTCTTGTAACATTTGAGCAAATTTATGAGCATCAGCCACTGGCAATAGGGGAGTCATCGTAATGCAGCTTTCAACCCCTGCCTCATGGAGAGAGGTAATCGCTTTAAGACGTGTAGGATTGGAAGGGCACAAAGGTTCAAAAGCCTTGCGTACATTTTCGTCATCAGTGGTTACCGTCATATTTACTTGTAAAGTATCAAACTTTTGTAAAAGATCTATATCTCGGGTAACGAGTGGACTACGGGTTTGAACCACTAACCTCACTTGGTGATAATCCAACAACTCCTGCAAAATCTGACGAGTCAATTTCAAAGAACTTTCGATGGGCTGATATGGGTCGGTAACGCTGCTCAAATAAATAGTTTTATTAATCAAAGGTTTCTTGCGCCATTTGGCCAAGAGTTTAATGGCGTTGTCTTTTACCTTTACCCAATACCCCCAATTGTCTTTATCAGCTTTAGAGAATGCAAAAAATGCGGCATAACAATAATTACAACCAAACGAACATCCTGAATAAGGGTTGAGGCTGTAGTCATAACTGGATAAAAAACCTTTGCCAGGAGTGAGAATAGAAGAGGCTTGATTGTAGTTTATAGTAGCTTGCCCTATTTTTGTTTTTCGAGCATTGGGAGTTGGGGTATTATCAGGAAAGAGTTGGCCTTGCATACGAGTATTTTTGCTAATAAAAATAACAATGATTCTTTGTTTTAGCAAATAAAAAAGCCCAAACGAACTGTTCAGGCTTGTAGATATGCTTTATAGGCAAATTTAACGTTTGTATACTTTGATTAACTTGACAGCAAAATTATACACTTTCTTTTCTGATTCTATAATGAACCTGCCTTTGTACCAGCCCCCCGCACTTTTACCTTCAAACGTATTACGAACATATCTTCTTTCTCCATTATCATTTGTAATGAATTCACTCACTGCCAGAGTTTTGGTCTTTGCATTGTAATATCCGTCAAAATCGATGGTACCGTTTTTACCGCTTCCATAATAATATTCTCCTGCTACCTTACCATCATTATTATCCCAGTAAAAACCCATGGTAATGTAAAGGGTTTTACCATTGCCCGTCATGGTACCTTTATACAAGAAGTGGAGGGGCTTTTTCCAGGTTACCTGGGCAGAAGCTTGTGAAGAAAGCATAAAACTGCCTAAGAAGATGGCCACGAAAAGAATTTTGGAAAATTGTTTCATAATTGTATTTGAATAGGTTTGTTGATTACTTTTTGTAAACTTTAGTAAGTTTTACGGCGAAACTAGAGGGGAGGCCTGGATCACGGTAACGGGCAAACTTTCCGTTAATTTTGCCCCCAACACTTTTGCCAAAGAAATAGCCATAGCGAGGACGTTTTTGACCTCCCATGACATCATATCCATCAAAATTAATAGCCTTAGTAGTGTTGTTATAATTGCCGGTAAATGGAATTACTTCACCAGGGACAGAGATTTCTCCTGCTACCTTACCATCATTATTATCCCAGTAAAAACCGATTTTTAGAGGAACCCTGACACCTTTCTCGACAATGGTTCCACTGTACATAAAATGAAACTTGTCGGGGTTGCGCCATTTTTGGGCAAAAGATTGGATCGGACTTATCACAATCCATGAAAAAATGAACAGGACAAGCATTTTGTAGAGGTTTCTCATCATAGTTTTGTTAGAGTTTGCATAGGTCTGGTTTATAAACGTAGCTTCAGTTGTAAAATGTTATGCTAGAGTATTATTATTTTATGAACTTGTCTGGTTATTCTGAGCATTTTGCAGTTGTATTTCTGAAATGCCCAATTGGAGGTCTGCTGCTATTTTTTTGGCCTGGATCGCGTGTTTTTTAGAGATTCGGAGCTTTATCAAGTTGTTTTGATAGCCTGGTACTTGCTTGGCAACTTTTAGGTCATTGGCATACAATATTATTTTCACCCTAAAAAAGTTACTTTTCAAAACCACCTTCTCTAATTGTTGAAGTGTAATCTCGATTTCTTTCAAATCAGTTTTAGACTCATCCGTAAAGCCGTCTTTTATCTCCATTTGCAAGAAGAGCTTTTGATCTTTTAAAGAAAGTAGACCTGAGGCATAATCAAAGTCGTTGACATCAATAGTAAATGGTAGGCTTTCGTTCATAAGCGTGTTTTATAATAACAGGTATTACAAATTGATTTGGTATTGTAAAACAAACATACCCTTGCTTTCTGTGTTTACGAATTCTCCAGCATTATTGGCTTGAAAAATAGGCCTGTTTTGGTATCCAAGAGATAATTTAGAGCGATGCCCGTCAATCAACCAGTTGGCACCCAACGCCCACATCAACATGGGGTCATTTAAAACCTCATAATTAGAGTATTGTATAAGGCCAAAAGGCTGAAGTGTACCATATTTGCCAAAAGTGTCTTTGCCTGTTAAATAACCCACTTGGGCATAAATTGTAGTACCTGTACCCACCATCGGAAAACCATTGCCAGCTCCTCCAAATGTACCATTTGAATTGACTGCTTCGGCTGGGTTCATTACCCCCACATTGCGAAAATAATTGGGGCCTAATTGGGTATTAAAAAAACCTCCATAAGCAGTAATGGCATTCCCTTTTTCACTGAGTGGGTGATCAAAAAACGCGTCTATTCCCCACAATACCATATCTGAACGAGAAGTATCGGTTCTGCCTGTTTCGATGTGCCACATGGCATTCGGTTGGTAGGTAACACCTGCACCTATATTAAATACTTTCTTTTTGCCCAGGTAGCTCCCTGTATGATAAGGGGTACGATTCGATTCATGCTCTAAAAACTGATATTTCACATAGGTTTGACTCTGTACGCTAGGAGGACTGGTGCTAAAGGTAGAATTGGCTCCCAAGGTCGCAGGGTTTTGAATAAGTAAGGGTTTGGTAAGGGCTACCCGATAATCTAATTGACCTACTTGCCCCTTGGCATAAATACTTAGTTTACGGATAAATTGATCGCTTTGGTCATTGGTGGTTTGTAGAAAAAGAGGCGCGTCCAGTGCGAGTAAGCTTCCAATACTAGGAGAAGCATGACGGGCAAAACCTGTATACGCGGTAAGCCCAGTACCTAACTGAAATCCCTTGCTGACATGGTACTCTACCAGTGCATCATGAAAAAAAGCGCCAAATTTACGAGTAGAACGATAACCAAAATTGTTTTGACCAAATTGCATATAAAAGAATACCTGATCAGTTACCTGACCAAATAACTGAATACGGGTTCTGCGTAAACCAATGTCAAATACATTGTTTTCTACTTCTCCATTGACAGTAGAGCCAGGATTGTTTTGATTATAACGCACCCATACCTGATTCAAAAAGGTAAGCCTTACATAATGTGAGCCATCCTCATTGAGACGAAAACGAATTTTGCCATCCTCCAATAGTGGATTTTGGGCAAGAGTTGCTGATGATAAAAAGATAACATAGAGGAAAAGAAGGTAACAGAGATTTAAAGTTTTAGTTAGTAGCAATTTCATATATTTCGGAGGTTTTTAAAGAGATACAATTCTAAAAAAAAAAATGTTATGCCAGTGATTATTCGCTAAATTTTGCATTGTTAAATGATATTGGGGAAGAATAAAGTAGAATTACTCATAGAAAATACAGTTGATAAATGATAGTTTGGAACATTATTTTAAACAGATGCTATGAATAAGTATAATATTTGCTTTTTGAATAGCGTTTGTGGTAATCATTTCAACCACCCCTCCTTTTACACAAGCTTAATTTTACACCGGCTTTGACCAGCAAAATTTAGAAGAAAATTTAGAGTAGCCCATGATAAGAATATTGAGTTTATGGCTAATGCTTATAATGCTTAGCCCAGGAGTTTGGAGCCAGAATGATAAATCTCAGCTCAAAGGAAAAATTGATAGTTTAAAAAAGGAATTAAACAAACCAGAAAATGCCAATTATAAGTTTGTGCGAGAATTGGTGTATGAAGTAGTCAAAATGGATTCTACCGAGCATGTTGTTGAAATTAAACAGCTCGAGCGTTTGCTACGAAAGCGTAAATCTTCATTTTTCAAAATCATGCAGCAAGCAATCTATGCCCACTACTATGATAGATTGAAAAGGCCTGATCAAGGACTGGGATATATGGATAAAGCCCTTGACCAAGCCAAGAAACAAAACTTAAATGTGCTGCTGGGAGAGCTAATATTTGAACAAGCTTACATTCGCAGAAATGCTCAGAAAGAAGATGCATTGAAAAGCTTTTTACAGTCTCACGAGATTTTCAAAAAACAAAATAAAAATGCACGAGCAGCGCAGGCTTTGTATGAAGCCGCAATTATGCAGTATGGAAGTGATGTATCTGCTAGCAAAAAACGCGGAGTTTTTGAAGACTTTCTACAAATAGCCAATATAGATTCAATTTATCATCGCAATATCATAAATGCCCATACTGCCATAGCCATGATTGATATTGGGAAAAAGGATTATAAAGCAGCTGAAAATCAGCTTACCAAGGCGATGGAGATTTCTGAAGCCAAAAAAGATTCTGCCTGGATAGGAATTTTAAGTGGTAACTTTTCTCAATTGTATGTGGCAAAAGGCGAGTATGAAAAAGCGCTAAAGTATCTTGAGATAGATAAGAAATTGAGCAAAAAAAATGGGGAGAGAATGAGTTTGGCTTTTGTGTATACCAGTTTTGGTGAAATCTACTACAAACAAAAAAAATACAAAATTTCTCAGAGGTATTATGATAGTAGTAGAGTAGTAAGTAAGATAGATAATAGTATTCTCTATCGCCCTTGGCAAATAGCTTTTACTGGTTTGGCAAAAACCTATGCAGCACTTAATGATTACAAAAAAGCATACCTGTATAAAGATTCAGCGAAAATTGCAGGAGATACCATTTATCGGCGTAGTCTGAGGAATAAAATTAACCAGGTACAGGCCTCTTACAACGTATCAAAAAAACAAAAAGAAGTAGAGCTGTTGACTAAGGAGAAAGCTTTGAATAAAGCGACCATTCAGCGGCAAAATTTGATAAACATAGCAGTAGGAGGAGGTTTGCTTCTAATGCTTTTGCTGGCTTTTGTATTGTTGCGTAGTAACCGAGAACGCAAGAAGAAAAATGTAATACTAAATAAGCAACAACAAGAGATTCTAACACAAAATGAAGAATTATACCAGCAGCAAGAAGAAATTAAGGCGCAACAGGAGTTTGTAGAAAACCAGAATAAAGAACTTACTCGCTCAAACCTGAAAGTGACCCAGAGTTTAAAGGCAGCTCAACTTATTCAAAAAGCCATTTGGCCCTATGAGGAAAAACTTAATGCCTTGCTTGAAGATTACTTTGTGATTTATCGTCCCAAAGATGTGGTTTCGGGGGATTTTTATTGGTTGAACAAACTGGAAAACAAAACCTTTATTATTGCGGCTGATTGTACTGGTCATGGTATTCCTGGGGCTTTTATGTCGTTGATATGTAACACTTTGTTTGATAAAATTATCAGAGTCTGGAAAATGACCAACACTGGTGAAATTTTGGATAAGGCTCGGGAGGAGATCCGGATTTTACTTCGCCAAAAAGAATTAGGATATGCCAATGGAATGGATGTAGCCATTATAATAGTAGAAGAGGCAGAAGAAGGAGTAGAAGAAAAAAGGATACAGTTTTCAGGAGCAAAACGTCCTTTGTATTACATAAAAGAAGGTACAAAAAAGCTGGAAGAAGTGAGAGGAGACAGGGTTTCGATAGGAGGGCGTCCCCGACGCGAAGAAGTTGACTTTACAGTGCATGAATTAACCTTGGCAAAAGGTAGTCTGATTTATCTGGGATCTGATGGTTTCGCTGATCAAAACAATAAACGACGTCGTCCTATTACTGCCACAAAGCTTAAGGCTAAACTGGAAGAGTATGCCTGTAAAGCTTTGCCAGAACAACAAAAATTGTTAGAAGAATACCTGGACGAGCATATGATGGGGACTGAACAACGCGATGACATTTTATTAATTGGAACCAAAGTTACTTAAGAGGGGGTAAAACATACCTCTGAAATATCATTCCTAATAAATCATTCAAATTATGCGCTTTTTTTAATATCATTGTAGCCAAACCGAAATCATCCTGAATTTATGGAAGAATTGCGCAAACACATTAGAGAGTTAAGAATTATTGATGGTAGATGGCTTAGAGTTAGTGTAAACCGGAGAGGGTCATTTACTTCTACAATGATTGTGGATATTAATGAAATATATAATTTGGCAATTGAAGAACACCACGATGGCTCTGGTTTGTGTAAATTAGCAATCTATTTTGGCAAAAGAGCCATTAATATTGTCTATAATACACCAAGAGCTGACGATATGGATGATGACGACAGCGAAGATGCCTCGGATTGGTGGGGAGATGAAGCCCAGTTAGAGGCTGAGAAAGACATGCAAAAGATTTTTGGTGCTATGCGCAATCTTAGTGAGTAGTTTGTGCCCAAATCAGGTAATGTCATCTTTATAAACTAACATGGCAGTGGCCACATATTGTTCTTTCCCATCGGTGCCTACCAGAATTACATGATGACTGATTGCCACTACTTGCACCCCATTGGTGATAATAAAATCATCCATTAAGCCCTCTAATTTTCCTGTTGCTCTTTCTGGGGTGGTACCTTTTGCAGAAAAAGATTCTATTTTATCCAAAATGAAATTTATCCGTTTGATAGCCGTAAATTTTTAAATAGAATTAAACAAAACGCCCTCATATCATCATTTAAAGTGTTTAGATTGAGATATAATGAATGTTAAACCTTCACTCATATGCCTTAAATCACTGTTTATAATATAAAGGGTTTATAAATACTGATTTAAAAATAGTAATTATCTACAAAGTGATAAAGCCTTTTGAACAAAATCTGGTAAAATCTAACCTATAGAATCCGTAATTGGTGCAGGATTACCCCATTACTCAATAATAAGAGACCTGCCACATATATTTCTATTTATAATTTATTAAGAACGCTACTTGTGTAATATTTAATGAAGCAATTAGAGTAAAACGAGGTGCTTTTCTGAATAGTAAAATTGATTTATATTTTGATTATCAATGAATTAGCGTTAAAGTAAGCATAAATGTACCCCTCGCTTTGAGTAATTTTACCCAGTGTTTTTTGAGTAGGAAATGAGCAACTCCAGAGGCATTGGCCCGTGTAACAATATATAAGTTACAACTTAGATCAAAAATTCACTCTTTAGCACTTATCACTATGAAAATCAAAAAAATCAGCCATCAGATTCTTACCGACAATTTATTGCCAGACATTGTAATAGAACGTACCTTAGACAAACTACCCAAAGACTTGAAAGAGCTATATCTTCAAAAAAAGAAGACAGGTATTCAAGTTGGGGTAGGTCTTGATATGGTATTGGGGTTTTATCTGGTCGAGTGCCAGCCTATCAGACAAGTTGAATTGCTTTGGTGGGAAAACAAAACCCGAAAAGTAGCAGTGGCATAGTAGATTGCCAAGCATCCCGAGAATTTATCTTACCTATTAATAAGTTGCTTGCTTTTTCTTTAATTCATTAGCGAATCAGTGGTAAAACTTGCCATAACTAGCCAAAAACAGGGGTTTTTACCTAGTGAATTTCTATATCAAAATTCATCTTGCGCATATTTGTTTACGTATATATGATACATAAATATTTAATCACAAACCTTTAATTAATACCAGATCACATGAAAGTTAAGAAAATACAAAGGTCAATTTTGACTAAAAACCTTTTACCAGACATTATCATTGAACGAACGTTTTACAATTTACCAAAGGTATTGCAGCAACTCTATAGAGAAAAAAAATCGCAGGGCTTACACTTGTCTATAGGGCTAGATACTGATTTGGGTTTTTACCTGTTAAAAAAGGATTCATTTCATTCTGTTGAGCTACTATGGTGGGAAAATAGATTTTTTGCCCGCAAAGTATCAGTGGCTTAGTATATTTTGACAACCTGAATTAGCCTGTGTTTTATAAAAAATTCCACTCCTTACTATGATCAATAAAGAATGGAATTCAACTAAATTTGCTACTTACTAATTCAAATTATTTTCAGATCAATCTTCTTTCATTTAAATCCCTTCGATAGTTCCAGGCACTACTTTAATTGTTACTAATTTATTTTCGCGCAACACCTGCAAATCGATCCGCTCTCCAATTGTGTGTTCAGTTAATAAGCGATGCAAATCGTCAATACTACTTACCAAATCATCACCAAATTTTACAATCACATCATTTACCTGCATTTCCCGGTTATAAGTAGGGGCATCAGCTTCTATCTGCTTAATGCGCACACCTTGTTTGTTACTCAATTGGTGGCGATTTATCAAACGAGCTGGAATTGGATAAGTTTGCCCAGCAATACCTAAATACCCTCTTCTTACCCGTCCTTCGGTCATAAGTTTACCTACCACATATTCGGCCGTATTGGAGGCTACCGCAAAGCAAATGCCTTGAGCAGGTAAAATAACCGCAGTATTAATGCCTACTACCTGCCCTTGGCTATTGAGCAATGGTCCGCCAGAGTTACCTGGGTTGAGCGCTGCATCGGTTTGAATAACATTGTCGATGAGGCGACCAGTACCAGAGCGTAAAGAACGTCCCAGAGCACTGATAACCCCCGCTGTGACCGTATACTCAAAACCATAAGGACTACCAATAGCAATGGCCAGTTGCCCTACTTTTATTTTGCTGGAATCTCCAAAAGAGACTGCTTGGAGATCGTGGGCATGGATTCTGATAACTGCCACATCGGTAGAAGGATCTTCTCCTACCAAGTCTGCCTGGTATTGTCTTCCATCAGCCAGGTTTACGTTGATATTTGTTGCATCGTGTACTACGTGGCTATTAGTTACAATAAAACCTTCGGGTGATATTACAAAGCCAGAACCTGAGCCTGTATCAGGGCGATAACCTCTGCGACGATTTCTATTATTAGCTCTATTCTGATTATTTTTTTTCTTAACTTCTAAATGTACCACTGAATCGCGTACTTTTTCAGAAGCGTTAACAACCGCCTGTGAATAGGCATCAAATAATACAGTATCATCTTGATTTGTGTTCAGGTGTGAGGAATTTTCTTTGGGGGTAACCCGATTTGACTCCTCATTTTCATTGTTGATTAATTTTATCATAAATAAATATTTGGTTGGTGATGAGGTAGGTTCCAAATACTATACCTAGCGGTATAAAAAGAAGAATCACGAGAAACACTGCCAATAAATCTTGTTTTAGTCTGACATATTGGCTTTTTTGAATGCTAATGATTGCACAAAAGACAATGAAATATTGGATAACTTTTTTTATTGGTTTTTTAGTCTCGCAAGCAACTGCTCAGGCACAAATGATAGATTTGACTCAATTAAGTAGGTTTACCCACCTTACTTCTCAAGAGATAGCAGCAATACAACAAACAATTCCTGCGAATCAAGTGAATAATCCAGTTTGGATATTGGAACAATTATATACCAAAATGGGCCTTAAGCTAGCGCAAGCTGTGCAACAAGGCAAAAGTGTAAACTTTGTAGGTAAAGAAAGTATTGATGTTCTTATCCAAGACCTACAAAAAAGTGGTTTGATTGGGGCAAAATGCAAAAAATGGCTTGATGTGAAATACCAGGCCAAGGCTATATTCAATGAATATAGTTTGATCAATCAAGCGTTGCAATGTATGGGGCACGCTCAAGGATTTAGCGAAGAAGCCCTGAAAAAATACATTCAATCATTGATAAGTGTTAAAATCATAGATAAAAATGCCAGTGAAAAGCTTACTTCTTTACAGATTAAGCACAATTTTGATTTTTTCTCCTACTTAAAAAATGCCAAGCTACTGGATTATCGCAAAGCAGATGTAAAAGAAATAGAGAAAAACTACCTGGATGCTATAAACAAAGTAGCGGCATTATTAAGAGGACACTTGGGTGGTTTAAAGATTACCAATATTAAGGTAAAAGTAACTACTCAACCATTGCCCAATGCTCCTGCAAACGCTACGTATGCCTTGATTAGATTCAAGGTGAAGGATACTAAATATGCAGTGGCCTGTTTTCAGGGAATTGACAGCAAAACTTATCAAAGTACAGCTGTGATTGATCAACATCCATTTGTTCAGGTTTTTAATAAAGTATTGCTGGATTTAGGCAAGCCTGAAAGATTGTATTTGGTAGAAAAACAAGATTATGCCTTTGGTGCTCAAGTGAGTTTTGCAGATAGGGCATCATTATTTGGTGTAATCTTATTGACTGATACCCAATATGATATATTTTTTCAACCCGCATCTTCTCGTTATACCACCCATTATATGCCTACGACTTTCAGTCATCAGTATATGCCTGGCTTTTCTACTCGCCAGATCAGCAACCATTTGCAGGCCATACGTTCTTCTGGAGTTTTCGACAAGTTAAGCGTTAAGCAAACACAGGCAGGGGAGCAAAAATTGCAACAAAACTTGATTGTTGAGGTGAATGATATTATACGTTGTTTTGAGGCTTTAGTATTTAGCTTTGACTATGAGTCGGCAGGGGAAGGATGTTATAAAAGATTGACTCAAGCTTTGACAAAAATTTCTTTTGGGCGTTTTAAACCTACCAATATTGTAGATGGTTGGAAAGGGGAGGAAGCTCCTACATTTACGTATGGGTTCAAACTAAGAGGAAATAGTTATAGCAGCAAATTGACCTTTAATAACGATTGGATTGATGCCAAATTTATGGATTTGATACAAACTGCTCTCACCAGAGAAAAGATAGAAGGGAATTTTTATCGTATCCAACAATCGGGGCAAAGCGGAGTTTTGATTTTCCTGACACCCAAACAATATGCTTATCTCAAAGATCAGGGATTGATAAAATTTGAAAATAATTAAGAATGCTGCCAAAAGATTTTAGTAGCATTCTTAATGAGTGTTTTTTGATTAATCTAACTCTTTAGAAACACGAGTTCTTAGTGCTTTTCCACGAAGGTTTTTGGCCAAAATATTTCCTTCTTTATCTATCAAATAAGTCATAGGAATGGCACTTACTTTATACTCAGCTGACGCCAATGATTGAGCATCTAGTACGTGTAACCAAGGCAAACCATCTTTTTCAATGGCTTTGGTCCATTGATCTTTAAACTTATCCAATGATACGCCATAAATCTCAAAACCTTTGTTTTTATATTCGTTGTACACCTTTACTACATTGGGGTTTTCCATTCTACAAGGTTTACACCAACTGGCCCAAAAATCTATCAATACAAGCTTACCTTTAAGCGACGAAAGGCTTACGTCATTACCTTCAGGAGATTTTAGGGTGATATTAGGAGCAGGTTGGCCGATGGTCAACTTCTCAATGCTTTTCAGAAATTCAGCATTTCTTTTTACATAACGCGAATTAGGGTATTTCTTGGAAAGGTTATCACTTAGTTTTTTTAGGTAAGCAAATTCCTCGTCAGGGTTTAAGATATTGGCAGCATACAGTGCTGAAATAGAAGGTTGAATGGTATCTATAATCCCTTTTATTTTGGTGATGCCATTTTTTTGTAGCTCTATGAGTTGATCATAGATTTTTTCGGCTTCACCAGTCTTTTCTTTCTCTGCCAGCATGTACTGTCCGTTCAATTTTCTGGAATCCTGTCTTAACTGATTCACTACGCGATTGACTTCGCGGAAGTATTCCATATCCTTAGAACCTTTTACTGTATAAGGAATTTCAGGAATGGTGGCATCTGCTACTATTTCCAGATCTTTATCAGTAACCACCATAAATACTGATTGTTTATTGAATAAAACTACTCGGTAAAATTCTGGTTCTGAGACTTTTACCTCAAACACAAATTTTCCATCAGTAAGAGCAGTGCTGTCTACGGTGCTGTATTTTTTATTAATGAGCTTTTGTAAGGTTACAATACCCTCTTTGGGTGGCGACTTTACCGTACCATTGATTGTAAGCGCTTTTCCTTTAGCAGAAGATATATTGGTCTCATTGGTTTGTTCTTCCTTGCTGTCTTTGTTGGCATTGTTGCAGCTAGCCAACACAAGCACAAACGCTAACAGTAGTAATCCGTTTTTATATAAAATATGAAGTGATTTCATTTTAAAATAGATTTTAGATGCGATGATATTTTGCAAAAGTGATTATTCACCATTCATAAAAGAAAAAAGGAAGGTGATTTAACAACTTTTTTTATACTTCCTGAATAAATTTTTCCAACAATTGATTCGTTAGCTTGGGATCTGCTTTGCCCTGAGTTTTTTTCATTATCTGCCCCATAAACATGCCCTTAAGCTTTTTCTTTCCTTGTTGATAAGCCTTGGCTTCTTTGGGGAAAGCAGCAATTATTTCCTGAATAACGCTTGCCAAATCGTCTTCACTTTGGTTTGATAACAACTCATGGGCTTCTGCAAGTTCCTGAGCAGTTTTGTCAAGGTTTTTAAGCATCAGTGGAAACAGTTGTTGGGCAGCAATAGTATGGCTTAGGTTACCTTGGGCAATCATCTCGATCAGGTTTGCTAGTTGAGCAGGAGTTAGCTCAAATGATTCAATGGTCAAGTTGTGTTGGTTCAAATGACTCTTTACCTCTCCCATGAGCCAGTTAGCAATCATTTTATATTGCTTGGTTATTTTAGCCACCTCTTCAAAATATTGATAAATAGCTTTTTCTTCGGTGAGCACTTCTGCATCATATGCACTAAGCCCGTAGGTAGTCATCAGTTTTTGTTTAATAGCAGAAGGTAGTGCAGGCATTTGGCTTTTGATATTGACCAGCCATTCGTCGGAAATGATTACTGGGGCCAAATCTGGATCAGGAAAATAGCGGTAATCATTCATTTCCTCCTTGCTACGCATTGGCGTAATTTTGCCTTTTTGGGCATCAAAGTTAAGCGTTTGGCGAAGCACTTTTTCACCACTGTTGAGTAACCCAAACTGCCGCTCTATTTCTAAATTGATGGCTCGTTGTACGTTACGCACCGAGTTAAGGTTTTTAATCTCGGTACGCTGTCCGAAGGTTTTGTTTCCTTTGGGCATCATAGATACGTTAGCGTCGCATCTTAAAGAGCCTTGTTCCATTTTGCCATCACAAATCTCCAGATAATCTACCAATTTGCGAATTTCCTGAAAATAACCATAAGCAAAAGCTGCGGCTTCGTCGGGATGACAAACTACTGGGTCGGTCACAATCTCTATCAATGGAGTACCTGCTCGGTTATAATCTACCTGTGAATGATTGCCTGATTCTGGGTGAGACGACTTTCCGGCATCTTCCTCTAAATGAATACGAGTAAGTGGCATAACAGCTTCTTTGTCTGGCTTTCCCTTGATTTTGAGCGTAAAAGCTACTTGACCTCCTTCACATATAGGAGCCTTATCCTGGCTAATTTGATACCCTTTAGGCAAATCAGGGTAAAAGTAATTTTTCCGGTCAAAGATGGTTGTTTGATTGATATGACAGCCACAAGCCAATCCCATTTTGATGGCGTGCTCTACTACCTTTTTGTTGAGTTTTGGTAAAGCACCTGGATGAGCCAAGGTAATCACGCTAATATTGGTATTGGGTTGGGTGCTAAATTGGTTAGGATCTCCCGCAAAAATTTTACTTTCGGTCAGGAGTTGTACGTGTACTTCCAGACCAATGACAACCTCATAATCGTACAGGGTAGACATATGCAAAGGAATTTTTAGAGTTTAGAAGTGCAAGTTTAAAACTTTTATTTGAAAAGCATTTTGAGAGATGCTACTTTTTAATGATAGGAGTTTTTACCCTATAATGCTAACTCCTGCTTTGAGAGCTTTTGTTTCCTGGTCAAAATGCACATCAATGTAGTTTTGCGCGTGCTATGGAAATCCAACAAGCCGATAAATTCAAATTTTGGTGAGTAGTGTTTTTGAGTGTATAATTTGATTAATCTTCGCCAGTGATGGTTACGTCAGCATATTCGTTTTCAATACTCATTCCTAATAATAAATCAATCACTTCCTGTTCTCCATTATGAATAATCAATTTATAGGGTGCTTTTTCTCCTGTAATTTCAATATCTTCTATTGTGTCAATTCTGATAGTTAATACTAGTGAACTGTTAAGGACTATATTTAAGTACCACCCAACCTGCAGTTTACCTTCTTTGATTTGTCCCAGAAAATAAAATTCATCTCTACGTTTAATGGCAAAACTGCTGACAATCTCAAAAACGCCTTGTTTATTCTGAGTATTCATATTAGTCATTTTTCATTTTTATTTAAAGATTCTCCCTAGTTGTAGATAAAATCTCTATTACCAACGCAACTGTAATGGTACTAGAAATATGAATTTTGTATGAAGTATTGAAGCAAATCTCTTATTCTATCTTCATTCTTAGCACAGACGTAAAGTAGTTTCAAAAGAGATACAAGTTGATCTGACTGAGGTATTAAGAAATAGCCTACCAAGGTAAGCAATACTATGTAGACTATGATATATTTTTGGTGAATGTTAGGGGGGGAGTAATTTGGATGATGCTAGAATCTGACGCTTCAACTTCTTTTAGACTGGTACAGTACTTTGATAAATTTTGAGTAAATGTAACTACAACTTTACGCCAATTACCAAAATATCATCTACCTGTTCTTGATTTCCCTCATCTATCCAGTTTACCAAAGTATCATTTAGCTTGGCTTTTTGCTCACTCATAGGAAGCGCATGAATATCAAACAACAATTGACGAAAACGTTTTCGTTGAAATTTTTTGAGGTTTTTACCTCCAAACTGATCCTGATAACCATCCGAAAACATGTAGATATATAGATCTTTGCTGTCTGAGAAATCAATTTCATTTTTTTTGAATACTCGAGGACCGTTTTCCCAATCCCATTGAGCACCACCCACAGCTACTTTATCTCCCTTGATTTGTTGCAGTTCCCCATCGCGAATAAAAATGAGAGGGTTATGGGCACCAGCAAATTCCAGCGTCTTTTTTTGTTTATCTATGACACATAGGGCCATGTCCATTCCATCGTAGTTGCGTGTTTCGTTTTGTCGGAGGGTACGCTGAATGCTTAAGTGGATTTCATTCAAAATTTCATCGGCATGTAAAATACGGTGATAATGGATAATGCGGGAAAGGATTGAATCGCCCAATACTGCCAAGAAGGCACCAGGGACCCCATGCCCAGTACAATCAATGGCGGCTACAACCACTTTATCGCCCACTTCTTTGAACCAATAGAAATCACCACTCACAATATCTCTGGGCTTGAAGAAAATGAAGGAATCTGGCAGAGATTTTTTTATTTCATCGGGAGAAGGTAAAATGGCGGACTGGATATGCTGAGCGTATTGAATACTATTGATAATGCTTTTATTGACTTGCTGCAGATCTGACTTCTGTTTTCGGAGTTGATCGCTGATGGTAGTGAGGCTTTTGGTCTTATTTTCCAATAAACTTCGCTTTGCCTGAAACTCCTCCACATATTTTCTGGAAGTAATGATAGAGTTGATACGAATATCCATCACCAAATTTCGGATAGGTTTGGTGATAAAATCTCTGGTGCCTGCCTCTAAACATTTTGCCAATACCTCGTCTGTTTGTCCATTGGTCAAGATTACCACGTCAACGGAGTGGAATGCAGGGTGTGATTTGATCTTTCTTAAAATATTGAGGTACTCTGCTCCCAATGCATCCAAATCAGCCAACAAAATATCAAAATTATCGATGGTTAATTGAGAGAATAATTGGCTGGTTTGCTGGATGGCAGTAAAATCAAAACCATTATTGGCCATCAATTGAGCCACCTGATTGATAATTTTACTCTCTTTCTCGAGCAAAAGAATTTTAGACATTGATGAACGTGTTTAGCAATAGAGTGTTCGTGTATGACAAATTTAATAACCACGCATAACAAATCAGGATGTAGGTAATAATTTATGCTTTATTCGATAAGTAGGTTTTCAAACACTGAATGAGGATATAAAACGCTGGAAATGTTTTTCTGAAATATAGGAATTTCTTTTGGTTTTTAAACATTGTCCTTGTTAAAGTACAATATTTTGCTCTTTGAAAAGGTTTTTATATTGATTAAGTTCAATTGTTATAGACGCTTCAAAGCTTTTTTATATTTTTGTGACTACTAGTCATTATTTGACCTAAAACAGTACCCAATGATTACCCACCAACAAGATTCTTGGTTTCAAAACATTACAACCGTGTTTAGACAACGTAAAAAAAAGAAAAAGTTAGGCATTGTACTAAGTGGAGGAGGGGCGCGAGGCTTGGCACATGTAGGGGTATTGAGAGCACTTGAAGAGCATGGAATCTTTCCTGATGTGGTGGCGGGGTCAAGTATGGGCGCTATTATCGGTGCCTTGTATGCCTCAGGTAAAAACTTTGAGGAAATGATGGATTTGATTGGGCAGGTAAGGTCTTACAAAATCATTCGGGTGGGTTTGCCATTAGGAGGGATTACTGATTTGACTTATCTGAAAAATATGGTCAAGCAAAATATTCCTCAAGATACGTTTGAGTCGTTAGAAAAGCCTTTATACGTTTGTGTATCAAATTTGAACACAGGAAACTATGAGTTTTTTAACGGAGGAAAGCTTTCGTCAGCCATCATTGCCTCGGCTGCTATTCCCTTGATTTTCAAACCCGTAAAGATCAACGACCAATCCTATATTGATGGTGGGGTATTGAATAATTTGCCAGTAGAAGCCATCCGTGATATTTGTGATGTAGTGATTGGGGTAAGTGTAAACCCAAATACTGCAGCGAGCAATGTATCTTCTATGTGGGGTATTGGTGAGCGGGTTTTTGATATGCATATGGCCGAGAATGTAAAATCAAGACTAGGCCAATGCGATGTGGTAATAGAAGTGCCTAATGCGCTTCAGTATGGATTGTTTGACTTTAAAATGGGCAACTTACTGGTAGATTTTGGTTACAACGATACGTTGGGAAAAATTCCAGAAATCATAGAAAAAGCAAAAATTAGTACTTCTGTGTAAGCAAAACCCATCTCTATTTGTTATATATTTGCTTATGGCTCGATATCATATTGTTTCTAAAGAGGTCTATTTAGATACTGTTCGGCAAGTACCCTTGCCCACTCCTTTACAATATGAACGCTTTGCAGCCCACATTACCAATGTACATAGTTGGTATAAACATTTATCACTGCGTTTTGGGGGGCATTTTATAGTATTCTTTGATCCCAATGCAGGCAACGTATACCCTTCCCAACATCCCAAGTTGCCCTTTGGCAACGATACCGAGAATTATCATAAAGCTTTTGGACATTTATCGTATATGTATGTGTCCAACGCCCGTCTTAAACGTCATTATTCCCGTGATGATGAAGATACTTTTCGAGAAGGAGAGGTAAATGTAAAAATCACCGAAGAATTACTGGCCCATACTAGTTTTGTATTGTACCCATACATTAATCACAACGGCTTTGATTCCATTTTTAATGCTTATATAGATCGCCAGCACGATATTCAAGCTTTAAGAAAAGGCGAATATACCTTGCCTCATCAAGACTTGTTTTTGGAGTTTATGCAGAATTATGAGCTTACCGAAACGGCTTATAATAATTTGAGCGAGCAGGAAACCCAACTACTATGGCAACCTCAAGAAAACCAAACCGAAGGAGTAATTGAGACAAACCCAGCCATACAAAATTATGAATTACTGGAAAGCCAAACCGAAGAAACTTATCAGCAATTGCGTCAGATTGAGTGTGAAAAAATCATATTGGCTTTGAGAAATTTGCGTAAGTATCTGGAAGAATTATACAATCACTGATGATTTTTAGCGATTTCTTCACAAGATTTCACAACAATCTTTCCTTGGGTAGGAATCATGTTTTGCCACACCCAATTGTAATGATCAATCACTTGTTTGGCGGTTAATTTAGGCCTTTCGCCAGTGGTGTGCCCGTCTGCTACTACTGTAATGTTAAAGTCTTTGGCTAGAGCCGACTGGACGGTCGCTTCTACGCAAAAATCAGTAGCACAACCAGTGATGAATAATTCATCAATACCTAAATCATTCAACTTATCTTGCAAAGCCGATTTGTAGAACACATCATTGGCATATTTGTCAATCAAAACATCACCAGATTTTACTACCAAATCATCCAGGTTTTCCCATTCAGTGGTGTTTTTTTCAAACTCACCCGTACCTGTACCATCGTGTTGGATACAAAATACAGGTTGGTTTTGCGCTCTGAACATTTCCGCTAAAGTATTGATTCTTTTGACTACACCTTCAGTATCAAAACGAGGTGTTTTAGAGGTAAAAGAACCTTTTTGCATGTCTATGATGAGTAGGGCTTTCATTTATAGGAAAATATTTAATCAAAATAAATTGCTATCTTCTTGATTTCAATTACAATAGGGTCGTCTGCTGGGAGACAATCAGTTAATCCAGATATAACAGCTAAATCTTCATCTGGCGAACTTTTATACCACTCTAGTACTTCTTGAAACAGCCTTCTGCCGAGCACTTGGTTACCTAGTTTGTAGTGGCACTCCCCAATTTGTTCGATTAATTTTACATATCGCCAAATTTGGAATTCTTTTAAGGCATCCTGGTCTACCAATTCGTAATATTTCAAAGCCTCTTGATGCTTTTTTTGGTCATGATAGCAATGTGCAACGTATAGACAGGCTAAGAAATTACTCGAATCTAATGTATAAGCCTCTAGAAACTTTTCTAAAGCCAGATTCAGATGATATTTTTTGTTATCGTCTGACATATAGTAAGTAAGCCCCCAAACATGTATATCATCCGAAACCAAGTCTTCTTCATTTTCTTCCAGAATGCTGATCACCTCTGTTCTTAAAAGCTTCTTAAGGTGAGGGTCTTCTTCACTTCTAAATATTTCGTATTTCTCGAGCAGTAGATCTACATTATCTTGAGTCATGTGAAACTAAATTGAGATGAAGTCGCCTCGATTTTTTGAATGCCTGTGAAAATTACTGCTTTTGTTTAGTGATCAAGAAATTTTTTGAGGCATAGCAGCGCTATGGTGATAAAAAATCTTGAAATCAGTGGACAAAATGAGTGATTTGTAGCTCATTGTTAAAAGGCGAGACGAGTTCAGATAACTAAAAAAAAAGCATAAGCTGGTCGAAGCGTTTATTTCTTTACCCCAATTTTAAATCCTTTTTCAAAGTCTCAATTTTATCGCGTAATTGGACTTGTGCAGCGTCAAAATCTTCGCGCTTGGCCAAATCGCCTTTCACACTAAAATAAAACTTGATTTTGGGTTCTGTACCCGAAGGACGCGCCGATACTTTGGTGCCATCCTCAGTCAAAAACTGTAATACGTTGGATTTTGGTAAATCGATTTTTTCAGTAGCACCTGTTTGTAGCTGAGTACTGGTTTGACTTTGGTAATCTTTTACCATTACTACTGGACTATCTGCTAAGGTTTGAGGAGGGTTTTGTCTGAAGTCTTCCATTATTGCTTGAATGGCTTCAGCACCAGCTTTTCCTTCTTTTTTTACAGATACCAAATCTTCCAGATAAAAACCATATTCGAGATAAATGTCTAGCAATTGCTCAAACAAACTCTTGCCTTGGTCTTTGGCTACCGCGGTCATTTCGGCCAATATAGCGCAAGAGGCCACCGCATCTTTATCACGGACAAAATCACCAATCATATAACCATAACTCTCTTCGCCACCACCAATAAATTGACGTTGACCTTCCAGTTCTCTAATAACACTGGCAATATGTTTAAAGCCAGTAAGGGTATTGAAACAATCTACACCATAACTTGCAGCCATGGTGTCTATCAGATCGGTAGTGACAATAGTTTTTACAATATAATCGCTGGCTTTGAGCTGATCAGCTTTTTTCAAAGCTTCCAATAAGTAATTGATGATGAGTACCCCTGTTTGATTACCATTCACCAATTGCCACTCGTTATGATGATTTTTCAGTGCAATTCCTACCCGGTCAGTGTCAGGATCGGTAGCCATTACCAAATCAGCATCTAGTTCTTTGGCTTTGGCCAAGGCTAAGCTAAGGGCTTCGGCTTCTTCTGGGTTAGGATATACCACCGTGGGGAAGTTGCCATCAGGCGTAGCTTGTGATGCTAGTACATGTACATTGGTAAAACCCATTTTTTTCAAAATTTCAGGCACCAATACTACCCCAGTACCGTGAATGGGCGTATACACGATTTTTATATCAGCTTGATTTTGAATGGCTTGAGGAGAAATAGACAGGCCTTTTACTTTCTCAAGGTATGCTTCATCTATATCTTTACCAATGACATGAATTTTGCGCTCATCTTTGTCAAACTTTACTTGGTCCACCTGAATTTTTTGTACTTCAGCAATAACATTTTTGTCATGGGGAGCCACTAATTGAGCACCATCTATCCAATAGGCTTTATAGCCATTATATTCCTTGGGGTTATGCGAAGCGGTGAGCACAACTCCACTTTTGCAACCCAAATGACGTATAGCAAAGGAAAGCTCTGGAGTAGGGCGCAGGCCTTCGAAGAAATACACTTCGATGCCATTGGCCGAAAATACATTAGCCGTAATCTGAGCAAAGTAATCACTCTTATTACGACTATCGTGCGCAATAGCTACTTTGATGGTTTCGTCAGGAAAAGATTTTAGCAGGTAGTTTGCCAAACCTTGGGTAGCCATTCCTACCGTATATTGATTGATACGGTTAGAACCAATACCCATGATACCTCGCAAACCTCCAGTACCAAACTCGAGATCTTTGTAAAAGGCATCTACCAAACCAGTAGTATCGTTTTGATCAACAATTGCCTGAAGGGCTTCTTTGGTGTTTTGATCATAATTGCCCTGAAGCCATTGGTTGACTTTGGCTTCGATTTCAACAGGTAGATTTGACATATATCGTATTTTGATTAATTCAATTCAGAATATATTTAAATTTTATCTTTGAGATTAAAAGTATTCTCCAGATAAATAATGGCTGCAAATCTAATTAAAAAAAGATGAAAAGAATCACGCAATATAAATCAAATGAATGAAGCGAGATTTTAAGAATTTACTACTAATTTCGTTATCCAAAAAATAAATTTGAATTACCTATGAATCGCATTGTATTTACCTTATTAATGTTGTTGGGTGTGGGGTATTTTGCTACTACCCAGGCACAATCTGAAAAAGAAAAAACGATTTTCGATAAAAACGGAGAAGCCAGAGGTTATTTGGCAGAGGACAATAACATATATTTATTTACTGGGGAAGCAGTGGCTTATTTGACCAATTCCCGCCAAACCAATTTTAAAAATGTGTTTGGAATGAACGGAGATCATTTGGGTTGGTATACTGATGGCATTTTTTTCAACCATCAGCAAAAGGTAGTAGGTTTTTTTGAAGATGCCCCAAATGTAACCGCTCAAGCCTCGCTTCTTATTCCTGATAAATATCCCAAGCAGCCAGTTTTTCGTCGTATGGCCAAACCAGCCCCCTTAAAAATCCTTACCAAACCCTTTGGGATTTTTAAATGGAGTTCGCTAGAAGCTTTTTTGAGAAGTGGTATGCGATAGGCCAGGTTTTATTTAGCCCCATACAAGGCCTCAATTCCCTTTAAGTCACCACTTTGCAGGGTGGTAATATTGAAATCTGGAAAATCAGGGTTCATTATATTAGCAGATTGGACATGTCCTAAGCCCAGGGCATGTCCAATTTCATGCAAGACAAAACCATAAAAAAAACTGCAATCCTGAATATTAACATTGGCTTTGATCACTACATCACCACCAATGGCATTACAAGGAGCAGTAACATAATTGGGATAGCCCACACCACTTTGGCGAATATCGGCTACAAAGAAGCGAATCTGGCTGGGACTATTTTCGGCTTGTTCTTCAAATTCAATATTGGCCGCTGCTGCCCAGGCATTTAAGGCGTTTTTAATCTCAGTTTTGGCACAGCCCAATATATGATCAAATGAACGACTTGGGAGGTCGATTTGTGCATGAGTATTCACCAATTGACCCTCTCCCTGAAAGCTAAAAGTGATCGTTCCTCCTGTTTCTTTAGGGCCTGCCGCATCAAATCCTGCGGGCGAAAACGTAGGGGTGAGTCCCCATTTATAGCCAAAAAGGCAATAATCACCAGTGCCATTGGTGCATTCTGCCAACATACTATTGCAAACTGCAAATTTGTTAGAAGGATTGAGAATACCAGTAGGGGTTTCTTCCTTTTTCTTACAAGCCCACACGCAAAACAATAAACAACAAAGAGTAAAGTTTCTCATATTTCTTGCAATTACTTTTTAAGCTTTACGCAACAAGTAGTTTCAATATAACAAGCCTTATTTAAATAACTGCAATCCTTCATTCAAATAAAAATCCAGCGCAATAGAGGTATAGCCCAGTTGTTTGCCCACGTAGTTTTTGCCATAAGGAAAAGCCTTAGAACTAACCCAACGTTGAATTTTATTGTCAGGACTCAAAAAGCCAAAGTTGTAAGCTGCGGCAAAAAAACGAAGCTTTTGGGCACGAGAGGCAAATCTCTTATTGGCAAAACGATGATTGAGCACCAGATAAAGGCTATGTAAATACTTAAGCTGCCAGGTAAAATTGTTGAGGCGCTTTACCCGGGCTTTACGAATATTGTTAATTCCTGAAGCTTTGTATTGATAAATCTTTGCTCCTCGGTATTTTAAATATTTTTGGCAATATCGCTCCAGGCTTTCGGCAAACGAAGGCTTCATTTGAAAACGCCCTACCGAGAAATTGGCATAAGTTGGTCCTTTCTTTACATACAGGGCTTCTAAAAAAACAGTTTCTAACTTGTTTTGCAAAGCACGATAACGCAATAATTCTGGGAAACCAATGGCAAGAATAAAGGCTGCTTCTTGTGAATTGGCAGGAAGCTGTTGTTTGAGCGTGGCTTTATTTGCTCGTAGATATTGCAGGACCTCAGGGTATGACTTACCAAAAAAACGCTTGACTTCCTGATGATTTTGAGCAGGTAATAATTGGACAAAAAAAAGTAGTAGAAAAATAATGAGGTAACCCTTCATTTGGTATTTGAAATGTAATGTATAACCCTATAAACGAAAAAACCTTGCCGTATTATGGGCAAGGTCTTCATTATAGTTAATAAATGTTTGTCTTTACGTAATTACATATCAAAATCTTTGCGATAAAAACTGAGTGGCTCCTCTATTACTTTCCCCATGTTGAATTGATACTCAGGTTCAGTTCTTTTGGGTTGGGTGATGTGGTTGACTCTGGCTTTAACTTTTTCCGACTTCGATAATAGATGGTTTTTTAGTGACAAAAGCTTTTTCATATGATTATTATTCCCTTTGTGGAGTAGTTTAAGAATAAATAGTTTATTCAGTAACTTTTCCCTTATTTAACACTATTAATTTATTCTTCAAATATGGTGGATAGGAACTTTTTATTCGAATGTATTTTAACGAAAAAGTTCTTTATGTGATATTTTATATCAAAATACACTTTTTTTAGCGCATTTTATATGGTTTTAACGTGAAATATAAAAATTTTGATACACTTAGGTTGGGTAAAATATAAATATTTATAGGTTTGATCAGAGAAAAACGAGATGAACTACCAGTTTTGTTGGCAGATATACATTAAAACCATATCCGATTACTTAGCATGATGCAATTGATTGGCCCATACCACTACAAAGCAGATAAATTATGAAGTTTTATTATCCAGACAAGCAAGGCCATTATTTTGCTAGTGTCAAACAATTGCTAGCCGATGTACCAACTGAGCAAGTAACCGCAATAGAATACTATGGAATTGAGTTTCCAGCAAACTTGCTGCAACTTACGCATCTGGAAGAGCTTAGGTTGCATGGGGTAAGAGAAATTCCAGATACTTTGAGTAAATTACCTAAGCTTAAGATACTAAGTCTTTCAGGCTATGGTTATGCCAATACTGGCAAAGTATTTCCATTTATGCTAAATACACCTAACCTTAAGGAAATTACGCTGACTAGAGAATACTTTCTCACTTTGAGTCCTGGGAGTTATGCCCGATTATCGTCGTTGGAGGTGTTCCAAATAGAACCTGATTTTTTGGACGGGTTTCCTGAAAAGTTATTGCGGCTTACTACTTTGAGGAAAATACACCTCAACGGATGTGGTTTGTCAAATATCCCAGAACGTATTCAGGAGTTGGTAAACTTAGAGGAGCTTAGCTTGGTAGGGAATTATATTAAAAAACTTCCCGAAGGTTTAGACAAACTTACCCAGCTCAAAGTACTAAATCTGCGGAGAAACAAACTAAAATCATTGCCTGAATCTATTACAAAACTGAAAAGGCTTCAAGATTTGGATTGTAGCTCCAACAATCTGAAAGAGCTACCCGACAAGATAGGGGAGTTGAGGAGTTTGCAAAGCCTCAATCTTAGTAAGAATAAGCTAGAATCTTTACCTGATAGCATTACGGATTGTATAAGCCTTGAGCATTTTGATCTTGTTGCAAACAAGATAAACCGCTTACCCAGTAAAATGGGAAATTTGACCAATCTTCGAGAGTTGTATTTGTCCAAAAACAAATTAGTAAACCTTCCTGAGAGCCTTGGGGGGGGGCAACAGCTTACCCATTTAGAATTAAATGATAATCCATTAGATTGGCTACAACTGCCTCTGCAATTTCCTGCATTTAGGACTTTAATGCTTAAGTATATTTATCAAATTATTCAAAAAACAGCCATTGCCGAATTATCAGACCTGCTGGCTCATTTTCCACCTACTTTAGAAAGTAATCCACTAAGAGATGGGGCTGTGATTGCTAAAACAGGAAGAACAGGTATTAAAATTACTGGTTTGAAAAAAGAACTTGAGCCATTAGGCATAAAATATCAGGCGAAGTTTGATACACAAGTAACTCATTTGGTGGTGGGACGTTTGCCAAAATTACCTTTGGAGGATTTGATAAGTCATTCGGTAACTTATATAAGCGAAGCGCAGCTTAATACATTTATAGAATCTAAGCAAGCACCCGATCCTTCCAAATACCTGCTACAGTCAGACAATACATTGGCTAATGAAAATATAGAAAACCTCAAAAACTTGTTATTGAGCGAAGATGATCAAAACATAGCCATTGCTATAGAGCTAATCAAAGGGGGAGGTTTTCCGAAGGAATTGCATACAGAGCTTTTTATGGCCTACAAAATGGTCAACATTCCTAAAGTTAGAAGAGAAATTAAACCTTTATTAGAGAAATATAGTTCTGAGAAAGCAAAAGAAGCGATGCGACAACGCCATGCGTTATTTACGGAAACGATGGATGAAATGAAGCTTCGTAGGAATATTAATAAATATACTAAAGACAATGAGTTTGACGGGGCTAAAATTGCGCGGTATTTTTGGGATCGCTACAAAAAAGGCATTTTATATTTGTTTAGTTATGGTACCAGCGAGCAGGTTTTAGAGGTACTGCCTAAAGGGGAGATGCTTATTTTGAATGGCTATAAGATCAATGCGCTACCAGCTGAGTTGACTCAATTGCGCCAACTGAAAAAAGTATATTTGAAGGAGTGTAGTTTTATAGTATTTCCGAAAGTTTTGTTACAAATGCCACAAGTAGAAGTACTGCATTTGGATCAAAACTATCTGGAGAAACTACCTAAAGAAATTAAGGCAATGACTGGACTTAGAGAACTTTCCATTAGTTTTAATCTTATAAGAACTTTACCAGAGGTTTTGCTGGAAATGCCTCAGCTGGAGAAAATTATATTTAAATCTTGGTATAATGCTCACGTAGAAACTGAAACGATTGAAAAAGTGAAGAAAAAATTACCGAATTGTGAGTTGATTTATTCATAATCATTGGCAAGTTCGAGATAAGTTGTTAAATAGTAATTTATATTGAGTTATACAGATTTGAAAGGCAAACCCAATAGGGGTTTAGTTTTGGCTTATAAATACAGCTTCATATGTTTGTTTTGATTTTACCTTTTAAAACCTATGAATAATTATGCAAGAAATGATTGAAAGCATTGAGAAGATTACCAATATTTTGCAGTTTGATAATGATCCACAAGTAGCAAAAGAAGAGGAATACAAGCCTCAGATAAAAAAGATTCTGGTAACAGAGGAAATGGTAGTGGATTATGTACAGGTGAGCGGTGATGACAACCTTATTCATGTAAATGATGAGGCAGCTAAAGAGGCTGGGTTTGCAGAAGGTAAAATTGCACATGGAACGTTACTTACTGGTTTGGCATTTTCTGCGATTGCCGAGTTGCACGGACATCATTTAGATATTACCCATGTGGAGGTTTTCTTTAAAAGACCAGTATACGTAGGTAAAGAAGCTGAAATAGAAGTGGTAAAAAGTCCATCTGAGCAAGAAGGAATTGAAAAGTTTGATTTTAAGATAAAGAGCGAAGCAAAAAACCGAATGAAGTTGTCTTCAGAGGGGAGTGTGAGCTATAAAGTAAAGAACGAGAATTGTGATTCTCAAAATTTGAAAAGGACTTTGATGATTGGCTGGATTGCCAAGGAAACTGTAGAAAACCTGAATGGAGTAGCTGTGACTCATTTGGCAATAGATTTTATAGATACTGCCTTGAATGATGAACGTCCAACCTCTACCAAAGAAGAAGAAGCTATTGATCATAAAATGGCTAGTCAGCGTACCAATTTTAAAGGGTTTTATGGGGATGGTCTACAGATTTACTCTGGTTTTTATGTATTGAGCAACCCTGCCTGGCGTAAACGAGATTAATTCAAAGGGTTTGGTAAAGTGTTAAAAAGGTGCAAATATTTGAATAGCTGAATGGTTGTTCATTTATTTGCATTATGGCAAGGCCCAGAGATACTAACAAAATAGACCTGATATATAAAGCTGCCCTTAATTTGGTGGTAAAGATTGGCTATGTAGAGCTCAAGATGTCCGATGTAGCCAAAGAGGCAGGCATTGCTACTGGTACCTTGTATATTTATTTCAGTAACAAAGAAGACCTGATCAATAAGTTGTATTTGCACCTTAAGAAGCAGAATACACGAGAGATTGTAGGTAAATACCAACCTGAAGATGCTTTTTTTATAAACTTCAAAAGGGTATGGTACAAGTATCTGGAAATTAGTAGCAGAGATCCACATCAAATGATCTTCTTGGAGCAGTATTTTAGATCTCCCTACTTGCGAGAAGATACCAAAAAGCAAACCGAAGAGTTGCTGACTCCCATTGCAGAGCTTATTGTGGCAGGCCAGCAGCAAGGCTTGGTAAAAGAGGTCCCAGCCGATATTTTATTGAGCTACCTGATTGGTGCAGTGAATGAGATTGTGAAGGTGCACTTTGATAAAAACCAAAAAATGAGTCAGGCTACTATAGATGCCTGCTTTGAAATGTCCTGGCATAGTATCAAACGATAATGTGTCTATTTTTTTATTCAATAAATGAATGAAGGTTCAGTTATTTTAAATGCTGGCTATTTTTTTCAACTTTAAATGAATATGTATTCACCTATTTTGATATGAGAAAGCTCAAGAAATTTTTTAAATGGTTCTTTATTATCCTCACCCTATTGGTAGTGGGCATTGTTATATTTCTTCGTTTGCGATATGGTGGTGGGGTAGAATATAAAGATTTATCTGGTACGCCTAAGTATTCGAAGGCACAAACGGAGTTATTTTTTAGCTACAAAGAGCCTATTGGCAATGTGGCGGCGGTTTCTGATAAAAAACTAAAAACGCGGGTATTTTTCACGATTCACCCCGAAAGCAGACCAGAAACCAACAAACTCATGGAAATTGTAGATGGAAAAGCGGTACCTTATCCAAGCGCTGAAGCTCAAGATAAATTATTTAATACGGTATTGGGAGTATTCGTAGATGCTCAAAACCGCCTTTGGACTATAGATCACGGGCAACATGGTTTCAAGGATGTAAAATTGTTGGCTTTTGACTTGAAAACTAATAAACTAGTGCACGAATATGTATTTCCAGGCAAGGTTGGAGAGACGTTATCGTTTTTTAATGATTTGACAGTAAGTCCTGATGGACGATATGTATTTGTGGCTGATGTGAGCTTCTTTGGACGTAACCCCTCGCTGGTAGTATATGATACCCAAACTAAAAAGAGCCGAAGGTTACTCGATGGACATCCGAGTGTAAAAGATGAAGGCTATGTGCCCGTGACTCCTGCCAAGAAGATGCGTTTCTTCTGGGGAGCTGTAGATTTGCTCACAGGTATCGATGGGTTGGATTTCTCGAGAGATGGTAAATATGTATATTATGCTCCTATGGGCGGTTCTGGACTTTATCGAGTACCTACTGCGATTTGTATAGATTTTAATAAAAGCCTGGAAGAAGTGGCTAAGAGTGTAGAAAGGATCGCTGATAAACCATTAAGTGACGGTATTCGTACCGATGAAGCAGGGAATGTATACATTACGGATGTAGAGCATCAGGGAATTTACGTTATAACCCCTCAAAAGAAAGGATACACACTCATCAAAGATCAAAGAATTCGCTGGGCAGATGGTTTGGCATTGGCCAATGATGGTTATTTCTACCTGGCTGATAGCGATATTCCTAATCAAATGCTACAAAGCAAGTCGCACATGCGCAAACATGCACCTTATCATATTTATCGATTTAAGCCTATTAGTCAATAGCATTAATCATCTAAAAATTCAGCAGTGTAATTGATAATGGCATTTTTAAGAAAGGAGTCTATAAACTCTAAGCCATAATCTCCATCCTTTTGTAAATCTTTTACAAGTTGCTGGTATTTTTTCGTTTTTTTGAAGGCCTCAAATTGCTTTTGTTTGAATTCACTATATTTTTTATAATTCATTCTCTTGGTACGTTTGAGCTTTCCTTCTTTGATTTCTAGTAAAGTGTATTTTTCATAAGTAGAGCCATAACCCATATGTACATAATTAATCATCTTTCCATGAGGCATCACCAAAATACCTTTATACCATAAAAGTTTTCTAGAGGCTTTATTAGGAAAAACCTTTTGAATCACTGATCTCCATTTATAATCACCATTTACCTGAACTTGAATTTCAATATCTTTTACTAGCAGGGTTTCATCTTGTATTTTAAAAGTGGCCTTGTATCCTCGCCAAAGGCCTGTAGACCTGATTTTGCTTTGTGGTCTTTTGTTAGGATATTTTGCAAAGTATTTTTCCAATGGATTGGAATGTAAGAAGTATTTTTCTCCTTTGTAAATGATATAATCCGGGATTTGTGCTGTACCAAAACCATCCTGAACGCTCAATAAAAGGATTCCTATAAATATAATTACGTATCTCATTATGCTTTATTATTTTAGAGTATTTCAACGTGTTATTTTCTCAAAACCTGATCGCCTAATTGAATAAACTCATACAATCCATCCTGGTCTTTGTCGATCAAGGTGAGTTTGTCGCCTTTGGGTAAGATAAAAAAGGTTTTTTCATAAATACCATTTGCATCATTGTCAAAATAGCTACCCGCGGGCTTGCCAGCAGTAGTGAAATAACCTATGGTTTCGAATAGGCCATCTTCGTCTTTGTCAGTAAAAACGGCAAACTTTCGATTGTTGACGTATAATTCGCTCTTTTCGTAATTGCCATCATAATTTTGATCAGTATAATAAGAAGCAATTCCTTTTTTGGTTTTGTGTACTTGTTTTAGCGAAGTATTGTCCAAACTCCAGCTCACATCATAATTCTTTTCTGACCGGGTGGCAGCATTGTAATATTTGATTAAAAATACGGTTGCAACAGCCGCATAAACAAAAGTCAGATATTGCCATAGTTTAGGCGTAAACCTGGTATTGGTTTCTACCTCAGTAATGCGTGTAGGGTAGTCTTTGGTCAATGAGCGAAATACTGGCAAGCTATGTTCTTCTGGAAATATGATTTCTATAAAATGATGGTGACCTTCGATGGAAGTCAAGGCATTTTCGTGCAAGTTTTTGATAGAGTAGGGTACTCCGTTTTCTTCTAAAATGGCGCGGATGCTCGAGGCTTCTATTTCGTTGCTTACAGATATGATTCTTTGGTACATGAGCAAAAGATTTAATGTCTATTACTATATACCAAACTTCGCTATTAGTAATGGAAAAAAACAAAAAAAATCCTCGTCCAAAGAGACCAGGATTTTTCACAAAAACAAAAGGCTGAAATACAACCCCTAAAAGGACGTGGGGTATATCTCAGTAATAGTTAGTCCACCATCGCTCCTGGAATGCTGTAGACAATCACTCAGAGCAATGGTGCATCAACTTTATTTATTAGAGAGTGCTTGATTCTTATCTCTAAAGACAAAATTCAAACATATTTTTAGAATACAAAATTACTAGTACCTCTACCAGCACTAATTTCGTCAATTTTAGTTCCATCAGCATTATAGCGCTCTACTTTACCATTTCCTTGGAAGGCAGCAGAGTTTGCTACATAAATTACATCGTCAGTAGGAGAAACTCCAATACCATAGAAATTGTTTCCTGTAATGAATGCAGTAGTAGGAGCAGCTGTAGCCGTGATGTCCATTGCAAAGATTTCGGTATCGGTTGCAGGGAATGGTGCAGGCGACAAATACAATATTTTGGTTTTGTCTTTATTGAAAGTGAACTTTTCATTGAAGAAGCTCACCTTAATTCCCGAAATAGTAGCTTCTACCGTATTGTCACTTGGGTTTACTCTTACAAAGTTTCCACTGGTACACATCGCCCAGATTTTTCCGTTGGCATCTACTCCCAGGTTCGAAGGCCCACTGGCTACCGTAATAGTTGCTTCAATAGCATCAGTAGAGGGGTTAATCACCACAATTTTATCGCTCCCCTGTAGGGCTACATATATTTTGTTATTGTGCGCCAAAATTCCCTGAGGTTGGGCATCCAGAGCAATGGTTTTGGTGATGGTTCCAGCATCCAAATCTACAACTCTTACTGCCGCATCAGGATAGTTTACAAAATCGGTAGTGGCTCCCCACTGAGTCACATATCCTTTGTTGCCTACCCCAGCAAAATTGATAGGGTTTACCAAATCAGCTTGCGCAATAATGGTGATTTTTTTGAAATCAGTAGCATTGGCAATAATTATTTGATCGGCTTTATTGGTAATAGCAATTGCCTTGTTTTCGTGAATTTTCAAGTTCTGCACGATTCCACCAATATTTTGGCTATTCTCGGCATTGAATATTGTATTGGTAATTGTTTGGTCGGTAAGCGAATAAAAGCTGATACTGCCATCCCCATCTGAGAAAGACCCCTCATTTACTACTAAAACCCCTCCCTGATATTTACCCAACGGCACAACATCGTCTTTTTTACAAGCAGTAAATACTACACTAATAGCAAGTAGTACGTACAATAAAAGATTTTGCTTCTTCATTTTTCTTCACTAAATGTTTAAAATAATTATAAATAATCCTTGATAATCAAGGTGTTAAAAATTTCTAATCTGATATCGTAAACTCAATTGGTAGTTTCGTCCTGGCATTGCTCGGTTGTTGACACTTTCGTAGTCGTGGTTGAGCAGATTATTGACCCGAATCGAAATGCTCCACCAATGATGCTTGAGTTGAAAGTTTTTGCCCAATGAAGCATTTACAAGAGCGAACCCTTGTACAAAATTGGCGTTGCTGTTTTCCAGGTATCTAAATCCAGTTTGGTTGATATCCAATTGGGTAAACCATCGATCAAACTGCCAAAAGGCAAAAGCATTGGAGCTGTGAAAAGGTACATACAGCAATTGTTTACCAATAAAGTCTGGATTATCGTCTTGAGCAATGGTAGATAAGGTGTAGGCATAGTTGGCACCCAATGAAAGATACCCTCTGGTTTGCTTGATTTTCATTTGAAAACTGGCTTCTACGCCCGAACCGTTCACAGCTGCTACATTTACCGGAGACCAAACATTGCCAATGGGTTTCCACAATATCCAATCGGTAATTTTCATTTGATAATAAGTAGCCTCTGCTTTCCAGGTAGTTTTTTGTCGATTTTGCTCATAAGCCAGACCTCCTTCCGCACTCCAGCCTGTTTCGGGGCGTAAGTCAGGATTTCCAAGGCCGCCTGCCCCTTGCCAAAACCGATCGTTGAGTGTGGGTATGCGGTAGTTTTTGGAGCCTAAAGCCTTGAAGCTTAATTTTTGGTAGTTGTTTTTATACAAAGTAATCTCTGTACCTAGTGAAGGGGCAAAAGGTGCCAGGAAATCAGTAATAAAGGCTTGTCGTACATTGATGCTCATTTGCCAGCGGGGGATGATTTGCCAGCGCAACGAACTGTAGATAGAAGTACGATCTTCAACAACTTCTCTATTGTAAGCATCTACATTAGTGCGGATATGCATCCATTGAGTACCTACCTGCAGACTCAGCTTTGAATTTAATTGTTTATCGTATTTTAAAGCAGCAATGCCTCGTTGGGTAGCAGTGGTAGAGTTTAGATTATACAACAGATAATCGTTGATGTACCCTAGCTTGACATTGAAAAAGCCAGCAGAATTGTTGAGCATATAATCAGCAACAACTCGAGTACTACGTTCTCTTAGCAAATCATTGCTGAAGCGATCGCCACGGGTAGATTGGGTTTGTTTATCCGAGAAATGATGCCATCCTTGTACTGATATGTATTGGTTACTGGCAATTTTATAATTGATGGCTTGCTGAATCCCATAATTGAAAACGGTGGCATTTTGCTGTTGAACGTCTTCGGTAGGGGAGATACGTACGGTAAAATCATTGTTGGTAGAATAACGATACGCTTGAGTGCGACTTTCTAACTTACCATTGCCCCATTGTACATTACCTGCAGTAAAGTATTGTCCAAAGCTTCCTATATTTTGTTGGATACCTGCGCTGATTCCACGAGACCAATTGGGTTGATTTTGTAAGTGAATGCTTCCTCCGATGGCATCGCTTCCATATAGAGCGCTAGCCGAACCAGGCTGCACGCTTATTTGATCTACTGCAAAAATGGGTACCAACGAAAAATCAGTTTGTCCAGCAGATAAGCTATTGATATTGAGGCCATTCCAAAGCACTGCAGTGTGCCCCGAACCAGTGCCACGAAACGAAGCGGTAGCAAGCATTTCATTACCATACGCCTTTATGTAAATGGGGGATTGTTGCTGGAGCACTCGTGCCAAAGTAGTGGCATTGGAGGTAGCCAATAAGGCACTATCTAGTGTTATTACTTTACTTCCGGTAGCATACTTTTCCAGGGGAATACCATAAATACGAACTTCCTGAAGCACTTCACCACCAACAATGCTATCTTGTTGTGCTTGAGCCTGAGATGTAGTTATAAAAAGAAATAACCACCCTACTAAACCCCAAATAATGAGTTGCTTGTACATGAATGAAATATGTATATAGTAAACTACTATTCTTATTCAAAAAAGAAGATTTATGTATGACCTTTCGTTTAGAAAAGAATAAAATCTTCGTGGACCCACGCTTGTTTTCATCCCGAAACAAATGTGTTGATGTGCCTCGCTTCCTTGTTATTTGAGGCTTTCTGGCAGGTCTCCTGGCTTGCTTCTTTCTTACCGCCTTCCCGTGAACACAAGGCTTACAGTGGCAGGGGTTGGTAAGAAATCTGGCTTGCTTACAGTTGCGGGGACAGCTCTCGATTTTCACGAGATTCCCTATTAAAACCGCTCCCGGAAAAGGGTTTGGTTACCAGAACTAAATACAAAGTAAGGTATTTTTTCGGGGCAGATACAAACTTTTAAGTGAAAAATGAAGGGCGAACAGTGAAAAATAGAGGTTTAATTTATACTAAATGTTTGATAGTGAGGTGTTTATTTGTTTGGGGTATTACGAGGAGTGCCACACTCTAATTGAGGCCCTTTTCTTAAACCAGGTTAGTAATTGCCAATATAAAAAGTAAGCCCATACAAAAGTGTGGTATTATCACTAGACAGATTGATTAGGTGAACATTTTCCAGGCGGTATTCATAACTGATACTTGCTGAAAGGCCTTTAAAGACTCGTACAGATAGTCTTGGGGCGATCCAATAGAAATAGTCTGTTTGTTCTTCAAGAGAGTGACGGTAGAAAAAATCATTAAAAAAGGTGAGTTTTCCTTTGAAGAACTTATGCTCATGTACAAAGTGTACAATCATAACTCTTCGCTTTCTTTCTGATCCTACCCACTGGGTATTTTCGAATTGGGCGCCATTATAATTGGTAATGTCATAACCTGCTCCCGCATCTAAGCGCAAATATTGGCCTTTCCATCGTTTTTTGATACTGAGTGCTCCTCCAAATAATTGTCGGCTGTTTAACCTGAACATTAAGTTGTTATCATAATGGTAAAACGCTGTAGGAAATAAGATCAAGCCTTTGACATGGTAGGAGGCAGAGGTTAGATGATACCAGTTATCTTCAATGGTGGTACCATTGGTTTCATTGTAACGGTATGAAGTAGAATTATACAGTGACCAACGTTTGTTTTCCAGCCTAAAATCTAACTTAGTGGCCAACACATTTTGATTAAATGTTCCGCGGATGCGTCTTCCCGAAATATTAAGTTTCAGATTGTATTGGGTGGTATCTTGGGCCTTTACACTAGACAAAACCAACAGGCAAGCAATTAAACTAACAAATCTGAAAAGCATTATTTATGGGTTAATAATATAAAACGTGAGTAATTGTCACTGGAGTTTTATTTTAAAATTACGAGTGCTTGACTTACCAAGCAGGATGTTGCCGCGATTTATCCCGATTTTGGGTGATCTTTTTCGGGAGGTGATAGAGAAGACTGTCACCTGGTATAACACGCATCATCTAATTTACTTTTCTATATTCTCTTGGACTAAATCCTGTTTTGGATTTGAATAAATTGCTGAAATGTTGTGGGTATTCGAAACCTAATGCATACCCAATTTCACTGATTGAGTGAGTGGTACCCAATAAACTGTTTTTTGCTTTCTCAATGATGAACAAATGGATATGTTCCTGTGCCGTTTTGCCAGTTTCTTTTTTTAGTAAATCGCTCAAATAATTTGATGATAGGTGAAGTTCTTTTGCCGCATAATTTACCGTAGGAACACCCATTTCCAACGCACTTTCAGTTTGATAATATGTTTTTAGTAATCGTTCAAACCTGGAAACAATGTCGCTGTTGAGATTGGTACGAGTGTAAAATTGCCGGTCATAAAACCTCGAGCAGTAATCCAGTAACAATTGAATATTTGAAATAATGAGGTGTTGGCTATGCTTATCTAAATTTTGACTATACTCTTTTACTATTTTATCAAGCAGTTCTTCCAATGTATTTTTCTCTTCGTCAGAAAGATGTAATGCCTCGTTTACATCATAATGAAAAAATGAGTATTGGCTCATTTTATTCGCCAATTCAGATTTTCTAATCAAATCAGGGTGAAAGGCCAATATCCATCCGCCAACATCTTCACTGCTTTCTTCAAATGTAGTATCATAGTCAAATATGACCACTTGCCCAGGGCAAGTAAACATTAAAGTGCCTTCCTCATAATCGTATGAATTGCGTCCGTAGGTCAGTTTACCACAGCCTACCTGTTTAAACATTACTTGATAGTAGGTGGTCACTATTTTTGTTTCATCAAAATCAGCTACTTGCTTCAGGTCTCGCTTTCTGGTAACATTTACCAAAGGGTGTTTGGGTTTTTCCAAGCCTAATAATTGATGCGCTTGAGTAATAGAGTTTATAACAATTGTATCGGGCATATTACATCATTTATTGGTTTATAAAATATTTTATAGGACAGGCAGCCTTGTTTTGATATGGATGAGACAATAGGATTTTGTAATAATGAAACTAATCTACACCTCCTAATACAACTGATGAAAGGTGTAGATTAGCGATTTTTTACTTTTTATTAGTCTCAGACAAAGCTTCTATTACTAATTCGGCAAACAAAACACTGCTGTGCTGTTGCTGACCAGTGATCAATCTACCATCTCTGATGGCAAAAGGCTCCAATGGCTTCATAGCTTCATACTTTGTGTGAGGGATTTTCTTGGCTTCACTCTCGATTGTATAGTCGTTTAACTTAAAACCAGCGGCCTTGTTATTCATAGCTTCTTCGGCATCGCAGTAACCTGTCCAGGTTTTGCCTTCTGCCAAAAGTTTTCCATTGCTCAATCTTGACCAAAGCAACAAACTGGTGCCATGACAAATCAAACCAACCACTTTGCCTTGCTCATAAAAATCCGCGATAAATTTGTGCAGTTTTTTATCATCTTTAAAAGTAACTAAAGGCCCTCCACCACCAGCTACACACACTGCATCATAGTCACTGACCTTAATATTGGCAATAGCCTTGGTGTTTTCCATCAGTTTCCCAAACTTTTTATGACGGCGAAATCCCATCGTTACCAAGTCGTTGGGGTAGAGGGTCTGGGCATTTTCAGGATCTGAAAAACCATCAAATCTTACTTTCCCACCTTTCGGCGAAGCTAGGTCTACCTCATAACCTGCCTGTATAAACTCAAAAAACGGGCGGGTGAGTTCTTCAGCAAAAAATCCTACTGGAAAGCCCTTTAGCTTGGCTGGATTAGATACTACGTACAAGATTTTCTTTTTAGGGTACTTATACTTTGCGTGTCTTCTGATTACATTGTCTTGCTTGCTTTTTGTTTGTCCATAGCTTATCAGGCTAGTAGAGATAGCCAATAATACTAGTAAAAATGCTTTAATCTTAGATATCGTTTTCATGCGTTGATTAATTTGTAAAAGTAAATGATTGCTCATCCATACTTTTTGTTGATAACAATGCAAAATTACTTCTACCTTAAGAAGGATACTTAAGGATATCAGGGAAAGACTAAAGGATATCACAGTATGGGATTACAAATGTTTTTAGTGGATTGATTGCTTCCTTTGGAGTACGCCAAAGCATTGCGGGCAGGGTACTTCCAGGAGGCATCTTTTTGATTGGGTGCCAATGATAAGAATCAATTCAGGTTTCTGAATTCTTTGGGACTAAGCCCTGTTTTTGCTTTAAATAGATTGCTAAAATAGGTAGGATATTCAAATCCAAGAGAATACCCTATTTGACTGATTGATTCTGAAGAGCCTAATAGTTTGTTTTTAGCCTTATCGATGATGAATGAGTGAATGTGTTCCTGAGCAGATTTTCCAGTTTCTTTTCTTAATAAATCGCTCAAATAGTTTGGAGAAAAATTTAATTTTTCCGCACAATAACTAACTGTTGGAACTCCCAAGTCGTTGACCTTGCTTGTCCTAAAATATTCTTTAAGTAACCTGTCAAACTTAGATACAATATCTGAATTGAGATTTGAACGCGTATAAAATTGACGATCATAGTATCTTAAACAATAATTTAAGAGCAAATGGATGTTGGCAATAATTAATCGTCCACTGTGTTTATCTATGTGTTGTTCGTATTCCTTTACGATTTTCTCTAATATGTCTTCTATGGTGTGTTTCTCGTCTTCTGAAAGGTGAAGCCCTTCACTAAGATCGTAATCAAAAAATGTATAGTGATCGATTTGGTTGGCTAACTCCGATTTGCGAATTAAATCTGGGTGAAATACAAGTCGCCAGGCTTCTTTATGATCACTGTCTCTCTCTGGATTACTTTCATATTCCATTACTTGTCCAGGGCCAAAAAATATTAAAGTTCCTTCTTCGAAATCGTATGAATTGTGTCCATAAGTAAGCTTACCACAAACCCCTTCTTTGAATACGATTAGGTACAAATCAGAAACAACTTTAACACCGATCATGTCAGAGACATCGCCATATTTTAAATCCTTCTCGACACTTACCAATGGGTGTTTTGGTTTGGGTGAGCCAACCAAGTGGTGGAATTGGCTGACAGATTTTATATGGATAATATCTTGTCTCATATAGTGATTAGTAAAAGATGTTTTATTAAGAAATATTATTAAATACCATGATCCATGTTGATAGATTAGACCATGGTATTTGCATGATTACCCTCATGAAGCCTAAGCAATTTTTTCTATAAACTCTATTATATTCCCGTCAAGATCAGTGATGATTGCGGCTTTTATTCCTGCTTGAGGTAATTGCATCACAGGAGCTGCTACTTCAACTCCTTTTTGCTTCAAACCTTCCAAAGTAGATTCAATATCCTCAACAGTAATAGCAAAATGGTTGTATCCTGGGCTAAAATTTTCAAGCGCATTCCCTTTTTTCTCTGTCGTAGGAACATTACCAACGATTTCTATCTTAAAGTCATCTCTACCTATATAGGTAAGCTGGAGTCCAGGCATAGCTTCTACAGTCCATTCTTGTATAAACTCAAAACCAAGTTTATCCTTGTACCAGGACATAAGTTTTTCAGCGTCGCTTGTGATGACACACACATGATCGTGTTTCATTTTTTTATTGATTTTAATGTGAAAATTGTAACACAAATATCAATTGCTTTGAGCTTGAAAACATACACTAATCACGGATAAACATATACTAATCATAGATAAATGTACTAGTGTATTTGAATAGACTAACATCTGCACATTAGAGGCAACTTTTAGCTGGTGATTTTTACCCATTCTGGCTAACTTTGTGTAGGCATTGATTTAATCCAAATTCCTGTAAGCTCTTGGGCTTATTCCCGTTTTGGCTTTGAATAAGTTGCTGAAATGTTGAGGATACTCAAAACCTAAGTCATACCCAATGCTGCTCACAGAATCAGAAGAGTTGAGTAGTTTGTTTTTGGCTTTTTCAATCAAGTGATAATGAATGTGTTCCTGAGCCGATTTACCTGTTTCTTTTTTCAACAAATCGCTCAAGTAGTAGGGCGAAAGATTTAGTTTTTCGCCAAAGTAGTTTACATTAGGAATGCTACATTTCTCTGTTTTATTGGTTTGATAATAAGCTTTGAGCAGTCGTTCAAATTTAGAAACAACATCAGTATTGAGGTTGGTACGGGTATAAAACTGCCGATCATAATATCGTAAGCAATAATCCAGTAACAATTCTAAGTTTGAAACAATCAAATGCTGGCTATGCCTATCCAGATTTTGGCAGTACTCCTTGGTTATCTTATCAACGATTTCTTCAATGGTTTTTTGCTCTTCATCTGAAAGATGCAATGCCTCATTCACCTCATAATTGAAGAAGTTATATTGATTTATTTTATCGCCCAAATCAGATTTTCTGATCAAGTCAGGATGAAAGCACAAGCTCCATCCTTCGATATTTTGGTTGTCTTCTTCTGGCCCCTCTTTGTACGCTACCACTTGTCCAGGAGAAGTGAAAATTATAGTGCCTTCTTCATAATCGTAGGAATTTCGACCATAGATAAGCGTACCACAGGCAAACTGCTTTAGCGTAATTTGATAGAGGTTGATGATAAGTTTTACATCCTGAAGGGGAATTACAGGCTGGACATCATCTGGATAAACTACAGTTATCAATGGGTGCCTGGGCTTGGGTAGCCCGAGCGATTGATGAAGTTGACTGATAGAATTGAGTGTATAAGTGTTGGACATATTTTAAAGTCAAGCTAAGGTGATAAAGTAAGTAGAGGATGCACTATTTTTAAACAACAAATCCATCCTTTGGGCTAATAGGTGCTGGCAAATTAGTTTCCCCTAACATTTCTCTTAAATCGATTTCGATTGTTCTGGTCAATGAGGTCATCGGAATGTCAAAAGCCAGGGCTTCAAAAGGGTTTTCGGTATAATCTCCGGCACCTTCCATCATCCAAAATATCCAACCAATCAGGGCTGTAAAAGGCACCACTCCCCACACCATATATTTGGGTAGATGAGTATCTGCATAAGCCGATAATAACCCCATAGGTAAGAGAAAAATGAAGATATAGACAAAATAAATGCTCAATGAAGCATATAGCCTGGGTAAAGGGAAGTTTTTAATCCGCTCGCATTTGCCTTGTAGTGTATAAAACTCCGTGATGAGGCCTTGCATTTCCATGTGTCTAAAATCGTCAATCAAACCCTTTGCTCTCAGCACTTTCAATTCTTCTGATTGTTGATGGATCAATTGGGTACAACTGTTTTTCATGGATAGGATTTTCTTAACCTCCTCATCACTCAAAAAATTTTGTAGTTCTTTGTCTGCATCTTCATTTGGAAAAAGTTCCTCAATATATTTTCGATAGTGTTGATTCACTTTTCTGTTGTGTTCCCAGGATTTGAGCGTTCTCAATTGCCTTTTTAAGCGATACAACCAGGCAATGTGACGATAGATGAGCCGTTTGTGCGTAGCTTTAATCTCTGCCTCTGATGTATTCTCCTGAGCAAAGTGACTGGTGATGAACCCAGTAACCATTGCTCCCCAGCTTCGGCTTGTGTTTACAATGCCTCCCCAAATCTTACGTGCTTCCCAGGTGCGGTCATAAGCAGAGTTATTTTTAAAACCCACATAAAAGGCCAAACCAATCCCCAACAATGTAAGTGGCACCCAAGGAATTTTGAGCCAAGTGAATTCGAAGAAATAATAAAGTCCAGTGATAAAACTGGCATAGACCATAAAAATTACGATTTGCTTTAGCGTAAACCGAATAATATTGATGGGCTTAAATATTCTATCTACATACATGAGTGCGGAGGTTTATTTCAAAGAAATTCAAATAAAGTTCTCTTCATTTTATGGGTATTTTTTGAAAAAAACAATTGAAGGAGCTCTTAGTAGCGCCCCTTCATCATGTATCAAATTAATTTCTCAAAGCAAAAGCAGCAATGGATTTTGGACTCATCCTTATATTATTGGCCTGAATTAACCGATTTGAAAGTTGGTTTTCTGCATAGCAAAGAAATCTTCATCGGTCATACTTTGGCGGGCTGCCAGTAATTGCTCGGCATCAGCACCTGCTCGATAACGAAGGGTATCGGTACCATCGGTAGCGGCGGTATAAATTACATTGGCTATTATATCTGGAGTGCTCAACAGGCTGGGATCTGACATTTTACCCATCATTTGCATAAAATGGTTCACAAAGTCATTGTATTCAGTCAGATCCTGCTTGTGTTGCATATCCAGCGAACGACCGCCAAAATCAGTAGCTACTCCGCCTGGCTCTACAATTTTTACTTTGAGTCCTATTTGGGCCAGTTCCCAACGCAACGATTCACTGAAGCCTTCTACTGCCCATTTGGTAGAATGATATAACGGCATTAGTGGAAAGGTCATTCTACCACCAATAGAAGAGATATTAATGAACATACCGCTTTTGTTTTTTCTGAAGTGGGGCAAAGTTTTTTGAGTGACATCAAATAGACCTTGTACATTGACTCCAAACTGTCGGATGATGCTCTCACGCTTGGCGGACTCGAAAGTGCCCATCAAACCATAACCAGCATTGTTTAATACCACGTCTATTTTGCCAAATTTTTCAATGCTTGCAATAAGTGCACTGTCAATGCTTTCCAAGTCGAGCACATCCAACCTAGTGACTAGTACATTGTCTAATTTGTTTAGTTCTTCTTCTTTCTCAGGAGTGCGCATGGTGGCAACTACATTCCAACCTTTTTCCTGAAATAACTTGGCAGTGGCTTTTCCGATTCCAGCGCTTGCTCCAGTGATTAAAATTGTTTTACTCATGTTGATTATTTGTTAATGGTGGGCTATCTTTTAATGTTTATTGTCTCACACTACTTCGTGAGTGACAATACAAAACTACCACTCCCATAAGAAGGATTCTTAAGGATTTTAAGGAAAGACTAAAGGATATTGCAGAACATAATTATGAATGATCTCTGGTTTGAAACACTTTTTAAAAATCTGGTTGACGATATCTTGAAAACAGGTACTTTGACAAACGTTGACGCGAATAGCCCTGTGAGGTTAAGATGGAATGGAATGAATCTGGATATGCGAAATCTGTATTTTGAAAATAATTTATTTGAGGCTTTAAAGAGCATTTCAAGGGAAAAAACACTGTCTAAAGAAGATTTAGATTTTCACATTCGTTATCTGGAAACAGCATTACTAGATTACATTTATTATCTCTATGCGGCTGGTTTAGAATTCCAGTTATGGAAGCAATGGTGTTTCTTGTATTCACAAATTAATTATTTGGCTTATAAATTCTATTCCGAAACCGAAACAAAGGCTCATTATTTATATGCGTCTATGGTTTTTTGTGCCATTTCAAATAATTGGCCTTGCTTGGATAGATTAAAAGAAAATTCTTTAGAGTTTAATGGGTTTGTGAATCAAGCAGATAATGTGGTTTGGCATATTTTGAGGGGACTTCCTTCAACAAAATTGCATGATGAACCAATGGAGGATAATGCCTGGGTATCTCTGCAAAACGCATTTTATAAGAAAGATAAAGTGATGATCTTTAATCAGTTAAAGTTAATTGCAGAAGACTATTATGACTTCTTCGAATTTAAAAAATATACTCCTGATAATCCCTCGTTTAATCCTGTGATTTGTGCAACTACGGCTTACCTAAGCTCAAAAGACTTGATAGTTCCTGTTTCTTCAAGAAAACTTAAGAAAAAACAGGCTGCAATCCTTGTACCTGGTCTTACAAAAGAAAAGCCTGATTATAATACATTAACTGGTTTAGACCTCACTTTAAAAGCTTTTGAAATCTGATTATACAAACTCGCCTCACCTTATCCTGACAAACAAAAAAAATAGCACCCAGTCAAAAACCAAATGCTATTACCCCTTTAAAAACTACGGATAGTCAGTCAATAAATTCTACAAATTCTTCAGGATTTCTTTTGATGTATTTTTCCAACTTATCAATGGTTTTTTTATGCAAGCGGAAATACTCAAAATCCATTTGGTTTAGTGTTTCCAATTCATCGTACAAAGGACTCTCTGTCAGATGATTGGATTGAATAAACACGCTATGTTGTTGTTGGTATTCGGCATATGCCTCTTCCACCAATTTACTCATCTTCTTATCCCCAATCAGATCCAATCCATTGAGGAGAGAGGGGACATATTCGGCGTTACCATTCCAGAAAAACTGGACAAAGCCCCCATTGGTAACTTCACTGTCAAACTGCCAATACATATACAAGGCCTTTTGGCCAGGAGAACAATAACGCAATCGATCTCTTTCATAACTTTTGTGGCCTACCATTAATGATAATGGCTGCAATAGTTCCCAACACAAGTCAAAGCCCCGCAATCGCTTAAACTTTTTGCGGGAGATATTGGCTTTGAAGTGTTGTTGCGTATCAAAGGAGCCATAAGCATCTTTTTCACGCCAATAGAGAGTGTTCATAGTGTTTTGCGATCAGTGGTTTTAAAAGTAGATTAAAAAGAAAAGTTAGGTTTTGTAGGTTTTGGTGTTTCACATTCTAGTTGAAAAGTAGAGGGGTTGATTTCCTCTTTTTTAGTTTTTTGCCAATACTTCTTTTGGCATTTTCCAAAGATTGGAAGTGTTGTTTTGGTGAAACTTCTACTTCTAAAGAAGTGAGTTGTTGGAAGTAAGAGTGAGTGTTCATTGTGTCAAAAAATGTTATTTAGTAAGTAAGTTGTGATATTGTTTGTTCATTACGTTAGCAAATATACTACACTATTCACACCTTGCCAAGCAAACTCACCTTGTAACTTTATTTGATTTTTTTTATTAAAAATGCCTTCGCTCAAACTATAAGCGAAGTTTTAGATGTTAAATTAAATTATTGATTATCAGCGATTTGTGTTTGAGTTTGTGCTTCACGATAACGAAGTTGTGATTATTTTGGAGGTAATAATCGAAATTAGGGCAAGATGTAAGTTTAATAAATTTTTGATAATAAAATTTGCAAATGCTTAACCAGTGAGCGAAGTCAGGCTTGAGCTTGAGTAGAAAAAACGAAAAACTGCTTGAGAGGCTCAATTCAGGAAAAAGTGTTCAATGTTCCAGAATTTGTATACACATAACCACAGGACTACTTGTACTTTTGCATTGTTGATAATTTGAAAAAAACACAAATTCTAAGACGATGAACAAAAAATGGAATACAAATAATATTGCTTCACAAGAAGGAAAAATATTTTTAGTAACAGGTGCCAACAGTGGGTTGGGTTTGGGTACGACCAAGGTATTGGCTACCAAAGGAGCCGAGGTAGTGATGGCAGCACGTAATTTAGAAAAAGGTAAAAAAGCATTACAGGAAGTAAAGCAAGCCGCTCCTCAGGCAAAGGTTATTTTGATGCAGTTGGATTTGGCTGACTTGGACTCTATAGAGGCGTTTGCCACTGAGTTTAAACGCAACTACCAGCAACTGGATGTACTCATTAATAATGCTGGAGTAATGATGCCCAACGAAAGGCTTACCACCAAACAGGGATTTGAAATACAATTTGGTACCAATCATATAGGACATTTTGTGTTGACACACCAACTACTTCCTATATTAGAAAATACACCCAATTCCCGCATTGTGACTTTGAGCAGCCTGGTCGCCAAAATGAGTAAGGCTGATATTTATTGGGATGATCTACAATGGGAAAAAAGCTATGATAAAATGGGCGCCTATGCCCAAAGCAAACTCTCTAATTTGATGTTTGCACTAGAGCTAGACCAACGCCTGAGAGCAGCCAATAGCCCAGTAACATCTTTGGCGGCTCATCCTGGATATACCGCTACCAATCTACAGCAACATATGGGACTCACTGGAAAGGTGATGAACTTTTTATTAGCGCAAAATTTGGAAATGGGGATTTTGCCCACTTTACGAGCTGCTACCGATCCCGAAGCTAAAGGAGGAGAATACTATGGCCCCTTGAAATGGCGAGAAATGCGAGGCTATCCAGCATTGAACGAACCACCTGCTCTGGCATTGGATCAAAAATCAAGAACAAAGCTTTGGACTATAAGTGAGAAATACGCAAAAGCCTCATTTGCAGTATAGTTATTTATTATTTTTAAACATAAACTTAAAAAACAATCATGTCAAAAACCGTTTTAATTACTGGAGCTTCTACTGGATTTGGGAAGCTATCGGCTCAAAAGTTTCAAGCTGAAGGTTGGAATGTAATTGCGACTATGCGAAGCCCCGAAAAAGAGACTGAACTTAACCAATTAGACAATGTGTTGGTGAATCGCCTGGATGTGACCGAAAACGAAAGCATTGCCCAAGCAGTAAAGGAGGGCGTGGAGAAGTTTGGGACCATCGATGTACTGGTAAACAATGCAGGTTATGGTACAGCGGGCCCAGTAGAGGCTGCTACCGATGCTGAAATTCGCCGACAATTTGAAGTAAACGTGTTTGGTTTGATCAACGTCACCAAGGCAGTATTGCCTCAAATGCGTGCTCAAAAGTCAGGAATCATCATTAATATTTCTTCCGTCGGAGGCAGAGTTACCTTTCCTTATTTTTCGCTTTACCATGCGACCAAGTTTGCAGTAGAGGGACTTACTGATTCTATGCAATATGAACTGAACCCTTTGGGTATTCAATTGAAAATTGTAGAGCCAGGAGGTTACAATACCGATTTTGGTACTCGTTCATTGAATGTGTTTGATGTAAGCCAAACACCTGATTATCAGGAAGGTGTTCAAAAGTTCTTCGAGGCAATGCAAAGTATGCTAGGGAACAGTGTGGCTGACCCTTCGGAAGTTTCAAACACGATTTATGAAGCTGCCACTGATGGAAAAGAACAATTACGTTATTTGATCGGAAACGATGCTGTACAAATGATGGAATTGCGTAAGCAAGTAGATGATGTTACCTTTAAACAAACCATCAAGCAACAAATGGGGCTTTCCTAATATTTATTGTTATGAGTAACATTATTAATATTCGCTCTATTAGTGATATACATCAGATGCTTGGGTACGAAAAACCCAGGCATCCGATGATTACTGTCATTGATTTGTCAAAGGTAAGCGTTCCAATTGCTGATACTAAAGTCAGGGTTGCATCAGACTTGTACTCGATCAATTTTAAAAACAAAACCCACGGACAAGTTACTTATGGTCGCTCGGTAATTGATTTTGAAGAAGGCTGTTTGTATGGCATTGCCCCTCAGCAAATAATTGAGTTTGTGCAAGAAAAAGGAGTTAAGAAGATGGATGGATGGGTATTGTATTTTCATCCAGACCTGATTAAAGGATATGCCTTGCATGATAAAATAGCCGATTATGGCTTTTTTTCTTATGATACCAATGAAGCTCTGCACCTTTCAGACAAAGAAAAGAATACGCTAAATGGCGTAATTGGGCAAATTCAGGAAGAATATGAAGCCAATATTGATGAATTTAGCCAAGATGTGCTAGTGTCTAATATAGAGCTGTTGTTGAGCTATATTAAGCGTTACTACAGTCGACAATTTATTACGCGTAAGTCCCAAAATACTGGATTTTTGGCCGACTTTGAGCGGTTGTTGAAAGCTTATTTAGTGGAGGAACACATTCAGGAACAGGGTTTGCCAACTGTACACTATTTTGCTGAAAAACTGCACCTTTCGGCTAGTTACCTGAGCGATTTATTGAAAAAGGAAACGGGTAAAAACACTCAAGAACACATTCATTATCATTTGATTGAGAAAGCCAAGCATTTATTGTTGAATAGCAATGCATCGGTTTCAGAAATATCTCATAACTTAGGGTTTGAGTATCCTCAATACTTTAGCAGGGTTTTTAAGAAAAAAACAGGCTTGTCGCCTTCTCAGTTTAGAACTTCATTGAACTAAATATTTATAGATGTGAAAAAGTTTACCAGCGTTTTAAGAATAGCTTTATTTATTTTATTTGGCCTGTTTTTGTTGATGGGAGCTTATCGTCACATTGCCGAACCAGCATTCTATACGGCTTTTGTACCGCCTTTTATCCCCGAGAATTTGGCTAATATCCTGGCAGCGGTTGCTGAGGGTGTAGTTGGCATTGCATTATTGATTCCTAAGACCAGAAAATTGGGTGCTTTGGGCTTTACATTGATGATGATTGTGTTCTTACCTATTCACATTTGGGACTTATTCCGAGCAAAACCAGCCATTGGTTCTTTCAATGCTGCTGTGATAAGAGTAGCTATTCAGTTGGTGGTGATATATGCTGGCTGGTGGCTTTGGAAAAATGAAACGAATAAATGAAATTTTGGGTATAGGTTTTACCCTAAGTAGTAGAATAAACTAAGGTGCACATCGTTTTCAATTAAATTACCGAATGACTTAACTGTTACTCATATGCTGAAAAGATCTGGATATTTATTGATTGCTTTATGCTTGGTGGCATTGTCTAATTTGCAGGCTCAAAAAGTATTGGAGTATAAAAAATATTATCACGATGGCCAAGCCAAGCTGAAAGCTGGCAAATTTACTGAAGCCATTGCCGATTTAGACAAAGCCATTCAGCGTATGCCTTATTACAGTGCGATGTATGCCGAAAGGGGAGAAGCTAAGCTTAAAACCCAGGATTATGCGGGGGCAGTAGACGATTTTACCATTACACTGCAAAAAAAGCCTTATGATTACCACACGTATATAAAACGAGGCATTGCTTATTATCATTTGCAAGATTATGTGAATGCAGAATTGGATTTACAAGATGCCCTCCATTATAAACCTTATGACAAACAAGCCCAGCAATACTTAGCCAAAACTCAAGCCCAACTCAAAGTAATTAAGCAACAAACCATTGCCCAACAAAACGAAATATTGGCTACTCAAAACCAACAAAATGAGCGTAATCGTTGGGAACGAAGACAACGCCGTTTTTACCGTAATCAGTTGATATGGGGTACCTTGCTGCCATTGGCTGTCTGGACAGGAATTTTGCTTTGGCGATAATATTTATCCTGTAACCAAATACTAAAAAAGCTTCCTGTTTGCTTATCAGACAGGAAGCTTTTCTGGTTTTAATGCTTGATGATTTTCCGAGCTATTTTTTCTTTTCCAAAATTGATGATTAGGGTATAATGGCCACTATTTAGTTGTGTGGTATCAATCAAGAGATTTCCATTAACCAATCTACCACTCTGTTGTAAGATTGCTTTCCCTGTTTGATCAACGAACTGATATTGAACCATTGATTGATTGGTTTGACTCAGGCGAATATTCAATTGTTGATGGAAAGGGTTAGGACCAATGAGCAGTAGACCTTCGGATGGGTTTTGGGCCAGGCTGGTTTGAACATCGGTGCCATTGCCTTTCAAGTTGATGGTATAAGTACCTTCATCAGCATCATTACTGGAAATGCTCAAAACTGCATTCCTGTCGCCAACAGCAGAGGGTGAAAATTTAACCGAAAAAGTGACACTGTTTCCTGCCCCAATGGGAGAGATTACATTGGTTTGCGAGACTACAAAATCGCTGGTGTGAGTACCACTCAATTGTACCAAACTTCCCGCAGTACCAGTAAGTGTAAGGTCAAGGGTACCTAAATTCTCAATTGTGAAAATAGAATCGGCAGAGTTGCTGCCATTAGCGATATCTCCAAAGTTGATAGTGTTACCACTAGTTACTGCTTTTCCGTTGAGAGTTACATTGATTTCTGGTTCTCCATATAGGGCAAAGAAAATGTCTTGCCCTCCATTACTGGTGAGATTAGATGTGCTTCCGTCAATGGCAAAATTGGCAGTTCCCGTGAAGTAACCTGTAAGATAAATGCCGTTGTTGTTTGAGTTTATGTGCACATCATTGCCTGCGTCAAAATCGCTGCCTCCCATATGGTGTGCAAAACGATATTTACCATTTGTGTCATAGCTTGCCAATAATACATCAGCAGAGCCACTGCTTGAAATTTTATTAGAATTTGTAGCTTCATTGAAGGCAAACTCTCCGCTAAAAAGGCCAACGACAAATACGTTATTTTGAGTGTCCAAAGCAATTGATTCAGGGAAGTCTGAACCCGTAGGACTTCCCATTCCTTGTACCCACTGAAGCTCAATGGATGAGTTGTATTTGGCAATAAACCAATCATTATTTCCTTGAGAAGTTAGGTTAGACGTTCCAGTACCAGGGTCAAAATCGACGTTGCTACCCGTATAGCTACCACAAATGTAGATATTCCCGCTATTGTCCAAAGTCAACGATCTGGCATCGGTAGAACCAAAGTTTTTAGCCAGTACATAGTTGCCATTTGTGTCATATTTGGCAATGAAAACGGTGCCATTAGCTTCAGTCAGGTTTGTAGTGCCCATACCCGGATCATAATCTACTGTTCCTCGCTGCTCCCCAACAACTATTAGTTCGTTGGTACTACTATTGAGTGCAATCCCAGATACTGACATGTATTTAGAAGCCTCGCTCGATCCTACGCTAAAAGCCCATTGATAGGAGCCATCATTGCTATATTTTGCTAAAAACATACTGGAGGAAGTGCCTACTGCACTCAAATTTTGCGTACTTGTACCTGGATCAAAATCTATATTGTTTCCCTGAAAAGCACCCGTGATATATATATTACCTGTGTTATCTAACACGAGGTCTTCACCAAAATCAAAACTACTTCCTCCGATCTTAAATGCCCACTGATACTCACCACTAGCATTATATTTGGCCACAAACACATCGTCCTGGCCTGCACTACTGAGGTTTGCTGTACTGGCTCCTGGATCAAAGTCGGTAGTACCCCCAAAAGTACCCACCAGGTATATGTTCCCTGAGTTGTCAAACCTGATTTGTGCTATGCTTACAGAATTGTCGCTACTAATGCTTTTTACCCATTGTAATTCTTGCTGAGCATTATATTTGGCAAAAAACGCATCACTTGTCCCTTGACTTGTGAGCTCGGTTTTGTTGGTGGTTAGATCAAAATCTACAGTGCCACCAAAAAGTCCAATGAGATAAATGTTTCCATTTTGATCGGTTACAATATGATCGCCCTGGTCAGAATTTCCTGAGCTACCTAAACTTTGCGCCCAGCCAAGGTTTTGGGATTGAATGGGAGAAATACAGCAAATACTTATGAAGCCGATTAAAAGAAAGCTTATTTTTTTTAGACGATCAATAGACATAAAAAACGATAATAAATGAGTCACTTTTATTCTGATTTTGTGAGTGATAAATTGACTTGATATTAAACTGAATAAATGAAATACAAAATACGATAGTATGTGGTACAAAAAGTCTCTATTATTTTTGTTGAGACTAATTGAATTGTAATGTATTGATAGTTAGGTGTTTATGTTTAAGGGTTTCTGAATTTAGATAGACCTTTACCAAGCTTTCACAAGCTAAATAAAGATATTTTGCAGGTTATTATCCTTTTAGAAGTGATGATAAAATCACAATTCACTTATTGAACTTCAAATTTAATCCTTAAGGGAGAGATAAATTTCTTTTGGTTATTCCTGTTTAGAATACATTGATACTTTTTTTGAATACAAGTGACCAGTCAATCACTTTTATAGTTAATTCTGATACTTTTAGAAGTAAAAAGTATTGGTATGATTTAATTTGGCATTCCTATGTCTACCTATTTTAATTTTAGCTACCACATTTTGCTTGGTCTTACCGAAGGGAGACCTAGCAATGCCTTCTTTGGTCTCGTTGCACTAAGACCAAAGACTTGAGTGTTCTTTTGAAAACATCAGCTTATTTAGTTTACAGTGTAGTAAAAAATATTGGTATGATTTAATTTGACATCCCTATGTCTACCTATTCTAATTTTAGCTACCTTGATTTTGACGAAGCAAAAACCCCGTTTGATGATACGGGAGAATCTTACCTGATTGATCAAAGGAAATCTTATGAGGATTTGTCTAATCCAATGCTGTTCGTAACGACAAATAATTACTTTGTAAGTGATTGTTTCGATGAAATGCTAAGCCTTCAAGAAGAACAGACGACTTTATTGGAAGGTCTAAAGTTTGTATTTGGCAATATGTTTTGGCTTGAAAATTTTCACCCAAAAAATGAAGGCAGCACTTTCTTTTTTAATCATTGGAAGTTAGCCTGGGCAAAGAATGAAGCTCTCGAGGATTGGTATAACCTGGAGTATTATTCGATACATCAAAAGAATATTAAAAAGGTGCTTGACGCTTTGTCTAAGCTCGATTTAGACCAATATTTTAACTTGGTAAAGGAGGCCTTAAACTTGAACGAAGAAAAGGATTATTTGCATCGACAGGTGATTATTGAATGGATAAAAATGTACGAAGTGGCTGTAGAGAAAAACAAGGGTGTTGTTTTTGACATTGGGTAATTTGCCTTATTTCTGGGTGCCTAAATAGGGCAAGAGTAGGCCAAATAATAATATGAGCCCATAAACAACCAATCCTGCTAAAAGGGCTATTCCTAATATATTGATAAATGGTAATCCAGTACTGGCAAGTGCATAATAGGTAACAATAGGAGATAAGATTAAAACCCCAAATAAGAGATCCCATTTATGTGGTTGTTCTTCTAATCCAGCCTGTTTTTTCATAACCCTTTTCATCAACCTTTTGCCTCTTTTGGAATTTAAAAAGTTTGTCAAACGCTTGATCCTCTTTTGTTGTTTCCGTTGTTTTTTAATGTGCATTCTTTGTATAGGGGTTAATTTTTGAGGAGGAGCGTCAGCAAGCGAGAGCATTGGAATGGAGGTGAATAAAATAAATAAGTAGATTTTCATGAGCGAGAGAAGTTTGGTTCACTAATTATTATTACAAGTTGAGATAAACGCTTAGTATCAATATAACTAAAAAACCAATAAGAACCCCTATGTGTGATCCAATTCTACCCGAAAAGAATAAGGTTGATGTTTGGCCGCTTGTTGAAAACCTTCACTGTTTAAGATTTGCTGTTTCCAGGTCGGGATATCAGCTGTATCGGCACTCCAGCTACTAAATGCTTCCACAGGTTTCATCTCTTCTGGTTCATAAAGCAACGTGATGCTCAATTGATAATATTCGTCATCTTTTGGGTCAGGGCTTTCTACCTGACGGGTAATATTGAACTCAAAGGCATCACCTGTGTCGTTCCAATCATATACACCATATTGAAACAACAACATGTCCTGTTCAGGGTCTGTAATCTCAGGGAGAATTTGAATGGTATGGTAAAACTCAAGCATTGCTTCAATGGCTTGAGTAGGAGCATTCATGGCTCTATTGTCTAAGTACTGATGAAATATATGCTCGAGTTTTTCGGTATATGCTTCCATAAACACCAATGCCTAGCCCGCCTGTTTTTCCCAGCTTTTTTGTAGCACACTTCCTGTTTCTTCGTCGTTGCGTACTTTGAGGTATACCGAGATTTCGCGTTGTAAGCTCTCCACGTGCGAGATAATTCCCACAATACGGTTTTCTTTACGAAGACTGGTGAGTGTGTCAAACACGGCATCGAGTGATTCTTCATCTTGCGAACCAAAACCTTCATCCAGGAAGAAGAAGTTTTGATTAGATTTAGTGAATTGCTGAATATTATCAGCCAGGGCCAGCGCCAGCGATAGTGCTGCCTGAAAGGTTTGTCCACCCGATAGGGTTTTTACACTACGTGTTTGGCCATTGTTGAGGTAGTCACGGATATAGAAAGTATTGTCGTCGTTTACCTCTAACTTAAGCTGTTGTTTGGTTAAGCGATAAAAACGCTCATTGGCCAAGTTACAAAGGTTTTGCATGTATACCGAAGAGATATAGTTCACAAAACCACTTTCACGGAACATTTTCTTTAAAGTACCAATGTCGTCCCGACGTAGATAAAGCGCATCGAGTTGTTTTTGAAGCTCAAATTTACGAGCCAAATCAGCTTCCAGACGCTCGATTTCGTTTTTCAAACCACCTCGACGATCTTGTTTTACCTGTGCTTCGGTTTCCAGCGCTTTGATATCTTCTAAAGTTTGTTGATAAGCCGCTTCGTCATAAGTTTTGCCTAGGGTTTGTTTTTGTAGCTTGTTATGTTCATCCTCGGCACGATTAAGCTTGGTCTGAAACTCTTTGATTTTTTCGTTTTCCCGCGCAATATCTATCTTGTTTTTCAGGATATTCTCTACGGTTTCGAGTGTATCGAAATCCGATTTTTCCAATCTTTCCTGCATTTTATCAGCATTCACTTTCATGCGTTGCTCATCTTGAGACAGGTTTTCTCGTGTATTACGGAGATCACTTTCCAGGCGTACTTTTTGGTTACGATCTTCAGTAATTTGCGTATCCAGGGTTTGATATTTTCGCTCTATGCGCTCGTACAAATCTTTTAAGCTTCTTATCTCTTGAGTAAGCTGCGAAGGTGCGTGTTGAGCGTATTGATCTACGGTGAAAATCTGCAATTGACGTTTTAAGGTTTTTAATTGGGTAGTTTTGCTCAATTGCTGATTCTCTAATTCTGAGATAGCCGACTTATATTTATCTAGCTTTTTGCGTTCTTCGTCCAGGGTGCGCTGAAAAGTTTCTCGTTCTTTATCAGCTGCATCTATAGAATTCTGTAAGCGGCTCATTTTCATTTTCTTCTTCTCAACATCCTCGTCGTGATCTGGGTCAAACTCAGGACGCCAACGAAACTCGTATAGGTGCTGATCAAAATGATTGGCCTCCGATTGTGCTTCTTCGTCTTTGCGCTGCAATTGACGGTTTTTCTCATCAATCTGATCCTTGATGCGGTTGGTTTTGATGATCAAGTCTTCCAGTAACTTAATCTGCATTTGTTGAGTTACTCGCGCTTCCTGAAAAGCGTGCATGGCTTGATCTACCGCATCGGCCTTGAGTGGGTCAGGGTGATGTACCGAACCACAAAGGGGGCAAGGTTCGCCATCGGTTAAATTTTCTGCGTATTCCTGGAGTTTGCGTTTGAGCTGCATACTGGTAAGCTTTTGCATTGTTACCGATAGCTTATCATCCAGGTCATCTTTCTTATCCTGAATCAAATCTACCAGTTCTTCTACTGGAGTTTTAGGATGGGCTTCAGGCAATAACTCTTTTAAATGTTCTTCGTAAAGGTCTTTCTTGTCTTGATTGATCTTGGCAATTTCTTTCTCAATGTGGCGGGTTTCCTGATTTACCTTTTGGATACTACTCAGGATTTTTTTCTTTTCGGCAAACCAACCACTTACTGCCAACAATACATTGTTATCAGGCAGGTTTTCTTTTTGTCTTTTAATGTAAAAAGTCTTGTCCTCAATTTCGGATTGTAGCTTGGTGATTTTGCCCTCGGTTTCCTTAATTACCGGTTTACCTTTTTCTATGCGCTCATCCAACACTGCCAATTCTTGATTCAGTTCATTGATTTGGATAATTTTTTCAAACTCATCCATCTTCTGACTGATCGTTTCTCGCTGTTCGTACTGCTCTTTTACTTTCTTAAAATTGACTTCCTCTTCCTCAAGTTTTTGCTGAATCTTATCAAAATGGTTTTCCTTCTCCTGAATTACTTCTTGCAATTGCTTGATCTTCAGTTGGGTATTTTTATGAGTCTCCAGCAAATCACTAAACTGATACAGGCAAATTTCGTATTCTTTTACCCTACGCTCGAGGCTGTTAAACTCTTCGGCTTGTTGTTTGAGTTGAGTGAGGTTTTCTTTTTGCTTATCTAATTCTGCAAAAAGTGCCTTGATTTGTTCTTGCTCAGCTTTTTGTTGGTTTTTGTCCTGAAGCTGAGCTTGTTGTTGCTCCAAAGCTTCTACCAAATCTTTCAAGATTTGGCGTTGCTCTTTAATGCTTTCTTCAGTTACCTCAGCTACTCCCTGGAACTTGGTTTCTACCTCTGTAATTTTCTGATCGTTGTCTTTTTCTATGGGGCGTAGCTTCTGACCTAAATCATACTTATCCAACCCAAAGATGTCTTTCAGCATTCGGGTACGATCAGTATCACCCAATTGCAAAAACTCTTGAAACTTACCTTGAGGAATAATGATGGTACGACGGAAGTTGTCGTAGCTTAGATCAAGAATATCTTCGGCTTTTTTATCGGTAGGAATCCAGTCACCATCCACCATGTGGTAATGACTGCGATCGAAGGTGCGGATTTTTTCAAAATTTTTGCTGTTTCGCTTTCCTTCTACTACAAATCTGTATTGTTGATTATCATTGGCTTTAAATTCATAATCAATCAACAACTCATTGGACTTGAGGTTCATCAGGTTGTAGGTGAGCTTGTCTTGTTTGTTGAGGCGCTCTACCTGCCCATATAACGCATAAGAAATAGACTCGAGAATGGTTGATTTACCACTTCCTACCATACCAAAAATCCCAAACAAGCCCGATTCAGTTAGTTTGGTGAAATCTATCTCTGCCTTTTTTTGGTAAGAATAAACACCCTGTAAGGTTAATTTTACCGGTATCATTGATTTTGTCGATTAATTTAAAGCCTTGAATCCGTAAATTAGTTATAATTTTTTAATTATCAATGTTTTAGCCAATACGTAGGGAAGGGGTAAAGGCAAGAAATCTACCTTAAACATTGTTTTTGATCACTACATTATTTGAAAAACTTTTGTAATACATCTTCTGCAACCAGATTTTTGCTTACCTCAACCATTTTTTTTGCTTCGGCAATATCTTTTTTACTCCAGTAAGTGGCTAGTTGTACTACTCCGTTGGTAAGGTGCATCATCAAAAATAAGTAGCGTTTTAAATCTTCTCGCTTTTCTTGAGGTACCAGGTGCTGCGATGCTTCAAAGATAATGGCCGCATTTTGCTGGCTATCTTCTATATCTATGTCTTGCATTCTTTTATCAGCCTCACCAATGGCTACGATATCTCTAAAAACAGGCTCATTGTAATACAACTCATAATAGCTGTCAAGTAATTGCCCTAAGTTGCGACTAAGGTCTGCTACTGAATTAATTTCTACGATATATTCACTAAATAGCGACCTAACCTTATCCAGGTATTGCTCAAAGAGTGCATGGATAATGGCATTTTTATCTGGGAAATACTGATACATAGAGCTTACACTTACCTTCGCTTTTTTGGCAATTTCCTGTATTTTAACCTGAGCACTTCCTTTTTCTTCAATTAAAGATTTAGCCGCAGCTAATATAGACTCTACCCTGGCTTTAGAGCGATCTTGTTTGGGAGTACGGGTTTTATTGGTGGTTTCTCGCATTTTAGAGACAACAATTTTTATTATTCTTCCTGAGTGATGGACTTGATGACGAATGCTAGTTCAAATATTTGTAATTAATTTCCAAGAAACAAATCACATAGGGCAAATGCACATTTGGCCAAGACTAAGAATTTTCTGATAGATTCATTTTACAATAAAACCTGAAGTTTTTTCAGGTTTTATTGTTTTGCCCTTGAAAAATCATTTCTTTTGTGATAAATATGAAAAAACTTCAGGTTTTGATTTTTAGACTTCTCAATACAATTACCCAATTATATAATGATGAACACAAATCGAGTGGCAATTATTGGTGCTGGTCCAGCTGGACTTACCGTAGCCAGAGCCTTAAAAACATTGAACATTCCTTTTCGAGTGTATGAAAAGCATTCCGAAGTAGGGGGGATTTGGGATATTACCAATCCAGGTACACCCATGTATGAGTCAGCACATTTTATTTCCTCTAAGACCATGTCAGGGCATATAGGATTTCCTATGCCAGACTCTTTTCCCGATTATCCCTCTCGCACTCAAATACATGAATATATTCAGCATTTTGCTCGCGAAAGTGGCTTATATGAACATATTCAATTCAACGCCAAGATTAAAAAAGTAGAGTTTAAAGATGAGTTGTGGCAAATTCAGCCCGAAGGAGAGTCTACCATAAACTATCGTTGGTTGGTGTGTGCCTCAGGATCGCTCTGGGACCCTAACCGCCCTCATTTAAAGGGAGAGGAGCAGTTTGGAGGAGAGGTTATACACGCTGTAAAATATAAAAACAGCGATTATTTGCGTGATAAGCGAGTGTTGGTTATCGGTGCTGGAAATTCAGGTGTTGATATTGCTTGCGATGCGGCATTTATGGCCAAGCAAGCCTTTATTAGTATGCGAAGAGGGTACCATTTTGTGCCTAAACATTTGTTTGGAATGCCTACTGATGTGTTTGCCCGTAAAACTGGGAGTGGCCCTATGTGGCTTTCGCAATGGATGTTTGGTAAAATATTAAGATTACTTACTGGAAACCTTACTCGTCTGGGGCTTCAAAAGCCTGACCATCCTGTAATGAGTAGTCATCCTATTATGAACTCACAGTTACTGCATTATTTGCAACATGGAGACGTTATCGCCAAGCAAGATATAGATCATCTCACCAAAAATAAAGTGGTTTTTAAAGATGGTAGTGCCGAGGAAATTGATCTAATCATCTTGGCTACAGGTTATAAATATACCATCCCTTATTTAGACAAAGGCTTTTTTGAATGGAAGGGAAATCGCCCTCAACTTTTCTTGAAGATGTTTAACCCCAAGCATCCAACCTTGTTTGGTAATGGATATTTGGAAACCAATGGAGGTATTTATGGTATGTTAGACCAAACGGCTTATTTGATTGCTAGAAATATCGAGGCCCAATTAAATGATCCTGAATTGGCCAAGAAAATAATTGCTCATACTCAACAACCACCAGCTGATTTAGGTGGCTCTATCAAATTTGTATCTTCTGACCGTCACACAGGTTATGTAGACAAAGACACTTACTTAAAAGCGTTAAAAAGATTCCGAAAGAAGTGGGGCTGGGCACCATTAGAAAGTGTTTTGATGCAACAGAACCGCCTCAAGCAACAGACTACCGAAGTAACTCCTGAGAAAGCATTGGCCTAAATTCATACTACGATGAAAAATCAAGCTAAACTAGTTTTAATTACGGGAGCAGCAAGTGGTATTGGTAAAGCTACTGCTGAACTTTTGTATAGTCAAGGATATCGTTTATGGTTGATAGATATTAACCAAGAAGCTTTACAAGAGCTTCAAAACACTTTGCCAGGGTCAAAAATTACGGTTTGTGACCTAACAAATCGAGACCACCTGGAAGATTTGTCTCAACAGATTGAGCGAAAACCAAGGTTGGACATTGCTTTTATCAATGCAGGAACAATTGTGCCAGGAGATTTTATTGATTTAACCTTTGACAAGTGCGAATTTCAAGTTAAACTCAATTTGTGGAGTGCATTGTATCTAAACTATGTGTGTGGCAGAAAAATGAAAATGCAAGCTCAGGGACATCTCATTTCTACGGTGTCTATGGGAGGTATTATTGGGCTGAAGGGAAGCGCAACCTATTCGGCTACTAAATTTGGGTTGAGGGGATTTTTGATGGCTTTTCGTAATGAAATGAAGCCTTTTGGAGTGGCTGTATCAGGGCTATATCTGAGTGCGATTGATACGCCCATGTTGCGTTATGAAGCCACTCATGAAAAAGGAAGCCCTTTGAATTTTTTGAGCCAGCCTGTGAAAGTAGAAAAAGTAGCCCAAATGGTTTTGAAGATTATCAAACGAAAGCGTCTTGAGAATTACTTGCCTTTTGGCGATAGTCTGAGTGCGAAGTTTTTTGGTGCTTTTCCTGGATTCATTCCCAAGGTATATCCTATGTTGCGACGATTAGGAGAAAAGGGGAGAAGGAAGTTTATTCGAAAAAATGGATTGAAGCCAATTCAGCATGAACAATACCATCAAACACAAATCAAGGAAGAGACTATATAAAAACTGTTGGGAGGAAATCTTTTTCATTTAAAGCGAAATATTATAACTTTCGCATCTTTAATTGAATCATCTAAAAATTGCTCTAAAAAATGCTCCCAATATTTGATCTGCATTGTGATTTACTTTCTTATTTAGCCAATCATCCTCAAACTACTGCCGAAAATCCTGAGATTGGTTGTGCTTTGCCTCACTTGAAAAGTGGTAAAGTAAAAGTGCAGACAATGGCTATTTATACGCCAACTTCGGCAGGGAGTACCGAGTATGGGCAGCGTCAAATAGATATTTACAAACAACTTTTGGAAAAAGGGACGTTTTCTGCAGCCCACTCTTTAGAACAGATTAAGGTCATTATTAACGATCCTTCACGGGTAGGCATGGTGCCTGCCATAGAAAGCGGCTCTGGGTTTTGTGAAGAGGACGAACCATTAGAAAAAGGCCTAGAGCGACTAGATGGGATGATTCAACAACTAGGAAAGGTGCTGTACATTAGTCTTACCCATCATCACGAAAATCGCTTCGGAGGAGGAAATTACACTGATGTTGGGTTAAAAAAAGATGGCAAGGCTCTATTAGAGCACTTGGCAGAAAATCATGCTGAAATAGCCATTGACCTATCACATACCAGTGATGAGTTGGCTTATGATATTTTGAGATATGTAAGCATGAAGCGTTTGAATTTGCCCATTATTGCCAGCCATTCAAATTTTCGCACGATTTGGGACAACCCACGCAATTTGCCTGACGAATATGTGCAAGAGATTGTAGCAAGAGAGGGATTGATTGGAATGAATTTTTTGAGAGCATACGTGCACGAAGATCAACCTTCTAAGCTATTACATCATATTTTATATGGCATTAACCAAAAAGCCCACAAACACCTGGCTTACGGAGCTGATTTCTTCTTTACAGCCGATCATCCTGATGTAAGCCGTATTCCTTTCTTCTTTCCTGAGCACGAGAATGCCAGCAAGTATCCTGAGATTAACCGTGATCTGAAAGATTATATTTCCCGCCAAGATATTGATGCATTGAGTTATGGCAATGTCCTGAGATTTTTGGAGCGAGTTTGGAAGTATTAAGGTTCAGTGAAAAACTAAGGTTGAAAAGTGAAAAATGGTATAAAGTGTGGCGAAGTAGTATAGTGCCTATCACTAAGAAGAACCATTCCTCACTTATCATTAAAATCAATATTCCACCTGTACTTTGAGCGTAGTATCACCTATGGTGATGATGTCATGGGGTTTGAGCGCGTGTCCATTTTTCTTGACCACACTGGAATTTACCAAAACTCCATTACGAGACAAATGCCATCCCATTTTGCCCTCTCGTTCATACCATTGCCCATCGCGTACGTACCATTGTTTGCTACCATCTTTTTCCTGGACTTGTTCAAAGGTGGCATGACGACTAGATACATACTTGGTAAAGCTTTCAGCAATGCCAATATCATTCATAAAAGGTTGTTGAGAATTGAACCACCCCAAAGTAAGCAAGTTTTGCCCTTTGGCCGCAGCCAATTTGGAAAGGTTGTACACCCTTCCTACTTCTTCACCATTCATTACCCTTAATGACCATTCTCCTTGCATATCTTTTATGGAATGTTGGGGAGTTGTGCGTGCTGGTTGCCCCAAAAGTTTTAAGATATCATTGGCGCTTTGATACCTGTCTTTGTACTTGGGTTCCAGACACTTATGAATAATTTTTTGCCAATCGTTTGGAACATCCTTACGGTGCTTATTGATCTTAGTGAGCTTGCCTTTGCGAATACGCTTATAATAACCCGGCATGTCTTTTTCAAACTCATCGTAAGTACCAAACGGAAGATTTCCTCGACTAAATACCTCATACATAATCACGCCAAAAGCGAAAATATCATTGGTAGGCCCCATAATTTTAAAAGCTTGCTGAGGATTTAATTGTTCAGGAGGGGCATAAATTGCGGTGCCAAATACATTTTTGGCGTATCCCATCAAGTTTCGCTGAGTTTCTCGTCTTTTGATAAATCCCGCAATCCCAAAGTCGGTAAGTTGGGCTCTATTTTCGGTATTGAATAATATATTTTCGGGCTTTAGGTCTTTATGAATAATCCCCGAAGTGTGTAAGTCATGCAGGCCTCGCAAGATATCTAACCCTAGTTGGTGAGTTTCATCATCTTTCCATTCAAATAGCATTTGATCGCGAAGGTTTCCCTTGGGGCAATACTCCATTACAATAAACGGATTACCTTCTATACTACCTTTATCTAAGCTATTCACAATATAATTTGAGGCAATTTGGCCTGCTTCAAATTCTCGCTCAAAACGCTTACGTATCTCTTTATGTTCATCGGGTAAAACCTTTCGCATCTCAATCACTTTGAGCGCATATTGATTTTGTTGTTGGTCTTCAGCCAGATAAACTAAGCCGTAGCCACCTTTATCGATACTGCTTACAATTTGGTAGTTGCTTTTAATGCCAGCGATTTCGTCTCCTTTGTGCAAATCTACTGCTTGAGGCACAACGTCTTGATTAACAGCTACTTTGTTTTTAGTAACAGTAGCAGCGCGGCTAAGATCATAGCCACATTTAATGCATTTAGGGGCATTATCCTGATTATAATATCCACAGTGTGAACAAATTTTCATGGCTAGTGGGGTCAATTTTGTTTGTTAAAATGGTAAAAGTACTTCGGTAGGTTTGTCTGTGCTTATTTTTCGCGAAACACGAAAAGCTTGTTGCCAATAATAATCATATCGCCGGATTGAATAGGAGTTCGCCCACGTACTTGAATAAAAGTAAAACCGTTAGAACTTTGGTCTTGCACATACCATTGGCCATCTTTATATTCTATCTGAGCGTGTTGAGTGCCTGAAATACTCTTATTTTGAGCATCCAGATTTTGACGATTCAACGTGATTTCTTCTCCCTCAAAAGGTATCACTGTTTTACCTTTATCGGTAACTAATTCAAATTTTTTGGATTCCCCAATGCCTGTAACCTCCCAGGGGTCAAGAATGGTTTTATGACGTGGTTCTATTGGAGCATCTTCTACTTCTTCAAACCCTTTAGTAGCATGCAAATCTTCCTCTGCGTTTACATTGGTATCTGCGGCATTATCAAATCCACAATTGGGGCAAATCAACTGGTGAGGACGTAAGGGGTAACGGCAATTATTGCAGCTCAAGTCATTATTTTCGCCTTGAACCGAAAGTCCACCTGATTTACGAGATTCATCTAAAAAGGGTTGATCAGAAGTTTTGCCTTTGATGGTTTGCTTGGATTTTCGCTGATGTGATATCTGCTCAACACTTCCCGTAGTAGTATGAGGAATGCTTCGGGAAGAACTTGTCCTGATAATTTTTTTTGCATCCCGAAGATCTGCACCACACTTGGCACAACTTATAGTAGCTTCATCATTAATATACCCACATGTGTTACATCTTAGCATTTGTCAATTCCTTTCTGATTTAGTGTTCTATGCTTTATTGTTGGTTATCTTCATCCATTGCTGGGATTAAGCGCCCAATACCTCATTTTTTCTTGAATGATGACCAGATTTGCTTCTACTCGCTCAATAGTGTTTTTGGCTTTTTCGTATTCCCTCATGGTTTTAGGGACTCTGAGTTGATTAGCTCCCTCAATCACTTTGTTACTCAATAGTGGGGAAGCAATTTCATCGGTGAGGCGTTGTTCCAAGGCTTTAAGTTTAGCTAAATCACCAGGAACATCTTTGTATTTAATTTTCAGTTGTTGGATTTTCTTCTTTACTCCAGCCTTTTCATTCAATAATTGGCTTAATTGAGCTTCTAAAGCTTTTATGAGAGACTGATCCACCCTTTCAGTAGGAGGGGCAGATTCATCTGTAATGTTATTTCTTTGTCTTCCATCTCCTTGAGATCTGGTAGAGTCAGTTTTTTTACTTGTTGTGTCTTGATCCTTCTCTTTTTGCTTCTGGAAGTTTTGCCAGATTTGCCTTAGCTTTTCGCTGTTCAATGCTTTGCCTCCTCCTACCAGGGCACTATCAGCTGCATTTGGTTTACTAGAAGAGTTTGAGATGCTTTGGGTGAGCAAAAAGATACTAAAAAATAAAATCACTAAAGAAACTCCCCACAAAATGCCTTTTTTCATGGTAGTTTTACCACCAGTCTGATCAGCAGTATCACGATAAGTACTTTCAGTATTGCTAGATGTTTCTAACACATCCATTAATAACACCGTGATATTGTCTCCGCCACCAGCAAGGTTGGCTTGATTTACCAGCTCCTGACAGGTCGTAGCCGTATCTTGATGCTGATTCAAAATGCCTTCCAGCTCTATATCATCCAACATTCCATTCAACCCATCGCTGCATAGCATCAAACGATCGCCTGCTTGCAAGGCCAATGTCTTAGTATCTGGTTTAGGGCCATTGTTAGGATCTCCTAAACTTTGTGTAATGATATTACTTTGAGGGTGTACTCTGGCTTCTTCAGGAGTGAGGTGACCATTGAGCACTAGTTGCCAAACCATAGAATGGTCATCAGTAGCAGGACGTAGCTGTTTTCCTGCTCGGTGTAAGTATACTCGACTATCACCTGCCCAGGCAACATATGCTTTATTACCAATCACCCAGGCAAGCACTCCAGTAGTTCCCATACCCTCGGTTTGAGAATCTTTTTTAGCGTGCTCCAGTATATTCTGATGAGCGGTGTTGAGGACTTTGATCAAAAAATCTTTTACCCCTTTACTTGATTCAGGTAAGGTTGTTATTTGCTGAAACATGCTTTTGGCGGTAGTTACCATAATTTCGGAAGCCACTTCACCTGCATTGGCTCCTCCCATGCCGTCAGCTACTACCATTACACAGCCCAGTTTACCTAGCTTGAGCGCGTGTTCGTCAAACTCCCAATCATTTCCTTGTACATTTTGGCAGATCACAAAGTTATCCTCATTGTGCTCGCGTGCTTTGCCCACATCAGTTCTACCAAACAGATTCACCAAGGTTTCCGTTGCCGTATTTTCCTCACCTAGTTCAGATATGTAATTTGTTGCGCTCAATGTATTTTTATCGTCTTTTTTAAAAGATATTTTTGGTTCTAATTTCTATTAATTTCTCAAATAATCCAAAGCTGGTCTTATTCTTTAGTTATTACGTCTCCCACGTCTTTTTCTTCTTCTCTTTTTCCGGTTACCTTCTTTACCAGTTATAGTTTTTATAACAGTAAGTTTACTCGTGAATTTATTTTGAAAAGCAGTCAACACCCATTGATTAGGGTTATTTGTAGCACGGCCATACAAAGCGGCCAAATGATAACCAACTGTTCCCATTTCAAAATTTTCAGAGAAAAATGCTCCACCGATTATTTTTCCTGGTAGCTTTATTTTTTTTAATTTCCCTATAGTTCGGGCATCATTCCAGTCTACATATTGTTTAGTAATAGACATCTTTACTGGAGTACTGCCATTCATAGGCTCATTGTCAATGGTATAAAACATCACCATAATTCCTAGCTTAGGTATTTCACCTTCGTGCAGTTTTACTGAGGGTGTTTCACCAGGAAGTTTATAGTAAGCAATATTATTGAGAGGGATGGAGTCAAACTTAATCCCTTTTAGTTCTTTGTATTTACAGTTACAGGCGTGGTAGTTATAATGAAAATAAGCTGTTTGAGTTTTGCCTTGAGTAGGTTTGAGAGAGTCAGCGGCAAGCACCTTATAACTTTTATCCGTTAACCAAGGATAAAGTACTTGCTTTTCAGTCCAAAGCACATTCTTGGCCACGACACCAATACCATAATGACGACCAAAATATTGTTGGTTTCCTCGCCCAAAAGGAACGCCCTCATCACCAATAAGATAATAATCTTGCTGGATTACTCGAAACGCTTTATACAATGCTTTTTTTACAATACTGGTACCAGATACAAAGGTTTTCAGTGGTTTGAGCTTAAGCGTGGTGTCTCTTGTTTGCCCAATGGCCACAGAGGCAATTCCAGTGAAAATAATAATGGCAATTAATCCTTTTTTCATAGTGTTGTTATATGTCGTCGTGTTTGGTGTTTAAAACTTGTGTATGATTAGGTTTTTGTATTGAGTTTAGTTCATTGCTTATTGTATGGCAGATATTGGAATCACACTTCCTGTAACTCCTCGTCCTGCTGAAATAATTCCTACCACCAGTAATTGACCATCTTGTATGACAAATGTAGGACCGCCAGAGTTTCCAATATCAAAGCTGCGCCCAGTAATCGTAATTGAGTTATTGACTAAGCCGTTTTGCCCTACCTCACTTTTGCTATATACTGGATTGAGTTGGGCACTATTTTGCAACGAGAGACCGAATGGAAAACCTAATGCGTGTAATTCAGTGCCTCTTTTTAATGAATTAGATAAACTGGCACTGGTTTCCAACACTCCTTGTTTATTGGTTTGAAAAACTGCCCAATCGGTACCATTGCCCAACTGCCCTCGTTTGATGACAAATTCATCATCCGCGATATTAACAGTGTAAGGTTGATCTTTGGAGCGATCTACTTTAAAGTCATGGTTTTTAAATTTTATTTTTTTACCCGTAGCCGATACTGCCACCATATTGGCTATTACTTTACCACCATTGTTGGTATAAGTATTTAGCACCATCATTGGGTCATCTTTATCTTTGAAAAAATACCAGGGTTCTATCACGTGGCGGGCAGTAACAAAACGTCCATCATTGAGTAAGAAACCCGTACCCGACCATAGTTCATTTTGCGAAGTTATCTCCTCGGTAGTACCATCTGGATAAGTAACATCCAGCGATGTAGCATAAATAAAAAATACATCTGCCTCAGCTTGCTTGAGCAATTGTTGAATATCAGTGTTATTATCGTTGCTTACTACAGTAGTAGTTCGGTTGTTGTTTTCAGCCAATTTGGCGGCTTTTAACCTGAGTTCTCTGAGCTTTTGTTCAAATGATTGCTTCACTGCCACCATTTGATCTTTGGTACTGGATAACTCTTCCCGCACTCGGCGGTTATTTTTGTGGGCAGCAGTTAGAGAATCTACAATAGTATTATTGGCTGTTTTTAGGCCTCTGATAGCAACCTCCTGTTGGGCAATGGTATCTTTATTTTTTTTGATAACTCGACCTTGATTGGAAATAATGTAAGAGGCTACAGCAATGCTTGCAATTAAAAGAAACAAGAGTGATAGAAAAGCATTTTTGTATGGCTTTACTGCTTGTTTAATCACCAGATTCATACGGTTGGTAAGCCCTAACTTAGAGGTGCCAGTAGGGGATACGTTGAACAACAACTTAGGTCCTTCCAGAGAGAGTTGGATTTCATCGCCATTGGTCAAATACCATTGTTCGGCTACTGGTCTCCCATTGATTAACGTAGGGTTTGTGGCTGATAAATTTTTAATGAAAATATCTTTTCCCTGGCGTTCAATGGCAGCATGTTTACGGCTTACCGTATCACAACTGTCATCAAATTGGATAACACAGGTTTTGTCACGGCCAAGTTCAACATAAGGAACTACAATTTTTTCATAGCTTCCTGCCGGATGATTATCTGTGTTGGTTAAATGTTGTAAAGTATAAATAGGAACATTGGCTCCTCCCAGAATTTTTAGTCCGGTGGCAAACGCCTGAGTGGCTCTATTTGGTTGAGCTTTACTGCCAGTTGTTGTCAGGGTTTGTTTTTTAGTCATACGCAATTACTTTGTAGTCCAAATGTTTGGTGATGTTTACTAGTTCGTTTTGAAATTGATACACCATTCAAACATTGATTGAGCAGCTTAAGCTACCTACATTATTTTGATTCCTTTGGTGTGTTTGATCTATTAAATTTTTATTCGTAACAATTTTCTACACACTTACCATAGTGGTTAATATATATTCTTTTGCCACGATAGATTACGCTAGCTTTTCCTTTACTGAAGTTGCCTGGTTTGCTGTACTTATAGCCAATTACCAAACGGTTATTACGATTGATGTATCCCCATTTGCCACCTCTTTTTACTGCTGCCAACCCTTCGTGAAATGGCCAGGCTCCATCATACTGAGGGCGAATGAGTACTCTGCCTTTACGATCAAGATATCCCCATTTTTTACCCTTTCTCACCAAGTAACCATCAGGATATTTTTCGGTATAAGGATATTCTTTTTTAGAGCGGTTTCGTTGGCTATTACGCTTATACTTATATTTTTTTTCAAATTCCTTTCCGAGTTTCTCGTATTTCTTACTAATCTTTCTGCTCCAGGCTTCGATCTTCTTCTTATCCCCTCCACTCTTTTCAATTTCTCTGACCAAATCTACCACTTCATCAGATAAATTAATCTCAATACCATTTCCTTTGCTTCTAGTTTTACCCGTTTTATCTATGGTCAACCCATTATCAGAAATAATGAGTTTTGGTTGAGGTGGTTTCGGAGGAGTAGGTGTACTGCTACTCTTTTTACTTTTTTCTTCTTTAAAGACCTCAAAGTCATCAAATAGTTGCTTGCTTTTTTCCTTTTTCTCAATAATTTTTTCTTGTTCTTTTACTCGCTCTTCAAGTGCACGAAGCTTTTCCTGAAGATCTTTAGCTTCCAAATCCTGATCTGTGTTATCCTCTTTATCTGAGGCATCGGCCTCTGACGTTTTTTCTTCAGTATCTACAGTTTCATCTGTTTTACTCGTTTTATCATTTTTCTCGTTACGACTCTCATCTGTGCTTACGTCAGTGTTGGCTTTAGTTTGGAGGCTGTCATTGTAATTACCTTCATTGTTGGCCAGTATATTGGCTTTGTTGCCTCCATCATTGTTACCTCGTTTAGAGTATTCTCTTCCGATCAACCCAACCAATAGCACTAAGACAATTCCTAAAAAGATATACACGTTACGGTCAAATGTGGTACGCTTCTTTTTTGCCAGGGCTTTTTTCTTTTTGGGACTTACTGATTCAGTAACTCTTTCAGAACGTATTGGGGTCTCATCCACATTGGCCTCATCTCCCAAGTTTAAATCAGGGTGGGCATCGGTGTTATGCAGCGAAGCTATGTTTTCATCAGTGTCAGCTCCTTCACCAACCGTTACCAGATTCTCTGGATGGGTCACTGAGCGTTCTGACGCTCCAGGGAATACGCTTTCTTTGTAATTGGTAATTTTCTCAAAATCCTGCCATTTACCCTTATCAAGATAAATTAAGGTGAGTTGGTGCAATTGCTCAGCTGTAGGGCGCTGGGAAGGTTCCAGGTTCATACAAGCTTGTACAATTTGGTTGAATTCAGGAGAATAAATTTCAGGAAGCTCCGGAACGGCTGATCCGGTAAGTAGCGACTGTCCACCATGACCCATCCAGGGCACTTCATTGGTGCTAAGCTCATACAACATTACTCCAAAAGAGAAAATATCACTGGCAGGTACACTTTTAGGACGACTGCTAAACTTTTCGGGAGGAGCATACGCAATAGTCAATGAATTAGAAGAAGTAGTACTACGGGTACTTTTCATCATTGTATGGCGCATTCTACTACTAATACCAAAGTCAGAAAGCAGGTACTCGTCTTTGGCTGTAATGAGTACGTTGTCTGGTTTGATATCTTGATGCAATACTACTGGTGAGCGTTGGTGTAAATAAGCCAAGCCATCAGCCACATTGACCATCATGAGTGCCAGGGTTTCTTCTTTGAGAGTACCTTCCCGGAAAAGCTTTTTAGTCAAAGAGCCTTTTTCACAAAGAGGCATTACCAAATAAGGAGAACCTTCGGCAATGTCAAAGTAGTTTGGTTTTAATAAATTTTTATGATTGAGCGGTAGGGTAAGCGAATATTCTCTTCGAAATAGCTCAATGCCATCTTCATCCAGTCCTGCACCAGCCGCATAAATTTTAAGCGCTAGAATAGTGTTTTCGGCCATTTGATCCATCACCTGCCAAACTTCTGAGAATCCTCCCAATCCCAGTAATTTTTGCAACTGATAACGACCAGCAAATATATCTTGAGGTTTAAATACAGCCATTCTTAATTTTTTATGGTATATATGGTAATCAATCCTTCAATTGAATCACACTCAATATCGTTAAAACAAGCTTTACTAATAATCAAATATCAAAAAATAACCACTCATTTTGAGCAAGTTATGTTTTCTCTATTGGCGAATACTTCACAAAAGGGCGAGTCTGTCAGTTTTAATGAAGCATTTCACCCTTCAAAGGTTGCATATTTCAATGAAATTTCTTCTAATATAGCAAAAATTATTCAGCTTTTATTCGGACGGTGGGTTGGTAAGGCATTTTTCGGACGGTTTTCAAAGCAGTGATTTCATCCTTGACTACCTGCCGGGTTCTCAGTACCATTTTGGTTTCGCCTACTTGTAGCGTATCACCATCTCCCAAAGCCTGAGGAAAAGAGCGTCCAATAGGCTGAGAGTGGCCATTGAGATATACCCCATTCTTGCTATCCAAATCTACTACATAAATTTCCTGAGGAGTTACTTTGATTTCGGCATGTTTGCGACTTGCATACTGATCTTGGTTCAGGGCGATGTCGGGTATACTGCCAGGAATAGCGCGGCCCAGGATGTATTTGCCTTCTTTGAGCTCATGCAGCAAATTGGGTTGTCCTTCGGTGTGCGTAACTAACCATGCAATGACCATATCTAAATTAGGAGAGGCCATGGCTGGGGTGTTTTCTTGCGTAAAAGAAGAGGTATCTCCTAAGGGGTTGCGTTGTGATTTGAGAAAAGAAGAAGGGATACGGTCTTTGTTTTCGTAGCCCCACCAAAGGGTTTGGCAGTTTGAGCAATGATAATCTTTTTGATAGCTTACCTCCTGTAAGCAATTGAGACAAGTAATAGTATCCATTTTTGTTTGTTGGTTTTATAAGCCTATATGACTTTGGTGACAAAAGAATTTTGGTGTTTGATACTTTTGGTGATTTATTTATTCCCTATATCTTAGGAAGCATATGTTATGTACGGAAATGTTGGGCAAAAGATAGATGAATTATGACCAAACTCATGAAAACTTACTGGATAGACCGCTATGACCATATTTTAAGCCGTGAGGAATTTGAAAAAGCAGATTTGATGAGCATCGTAGATGTAAAAGATTCACCAGTATTGCAGGAAAAGTTTTTGGTAGAAGAAGAGAGGCTTTGGGTGTTTGTAAAAACTTGGCTTGAGGTAATAGAGGTTACTCATACTCAGGTATTTATTCGCAGAAATGCCTTGCATCATAAAGTGTCAGTATCCTCAAGTCAACAGGCATTGTATGAACAATTGGAAAGGGTGTCTGTAATGGAGGTTGAACTAAACCATCAGGGTTTGGTAGCCTTGGAAGCCATCATCAAATTAGGAGTTCGTGAGATTTTGACTGTTACAGTTCAGGCAAATGATAGCGTACTTAAAACGGGATATGATATGGCGTTTTTTATGCAGAAAATTGAGCAGCTAACACTTAAGCAATTGTTAGATAAAACGGATTTATATTGTCTCAACGAATTTGAAGAAGAAAGTTTTTGGGAAGAAGCAATGGAATATAAACAAAGAAAAACGAAAATAACAGGGGTGGCTTTCGGGATGGCGATTGGGGATGGATTAGGCTATCCAGCAGAGTTTTTAAAACGAGAAGAAATTCAAGCGAAACTACTTGAAAATGGTTTTTTACATCCTGATAATGCTTTTATTGAGGTAACTGATGACACCCAAATGGCACTGGCTGTGGCAAAAGCTTTATACCATTGTGAAGACCTGGAGCCAGCAACTCTAGAAACGAGCCTGCGAAAATATTTTATAGAATGGTTGAACGATCCTGCGAACAACCGTGCCCCAGGTATGACCTGTCTGGCTAGTTGTGAAAGGCTCGAGAAGGGATTGCCTTGGCTCGAGGCTACTGATAAAAGTTCTAAAGGATGTGGAGCTAATATGCGGGTGTTGCCTGTAGGCTTTCTAAATTTTACTGACGCAATGATTCCTGAAGTGGCTCAATTTCAAGCAGCCATTACACACGGACACCCCACTGCTTTAGTAGCATCTGAGCTGACAGCTATTACAGTGTATAAACTAATCAATGGAACCTCTCCCGATCAATTACTGAATACTTTGTTTGAATATGCTGAAGGACAAAAACTAAATTATCATACAGAATATTTGCAACGATTGTGGGATCGCCCACCTTTTAGGACTCCTCAAGAATTTATTCAATTGGGTTGGGAAGAATGCCTGGAAAAACTAAAGGCTGTACAAGAGGGCTTATTAAAAAATGATGAGCATATAGATCCTTGTGCCATTGGTGGGGCTGGCTGGACAGCCGAAGAATCTTTTGCTACGGCTTTGTATTGTTTTTTGCTTAGTCCAGATAATCCTCTCAAAGTTTTACAAAGTGCAATGTGTACCTCAGGCGATTCAGATTCTATTGCTTGCCTGGCAGGTGGCTTTGTAGGCGCTTATTTAGGAATAGACGCTTTACCTGTTGATAGAGTACAGAATGTGGAGTATCAAGAAGAACTAAAAGAATTAGTGAAATGGTTTGCTTGATGTACTTGTATCATTTTACGAAGTTTTTGGACATAACAAACGAATCCGAGAATTCATTAAAGGCTAATATTCACAAATGACAAAACCTAATTTGAATTTTATAAATTGCTTTCCATCATTTATAAGAGGGAACTCAGATTTCTAACAATAGAAGAGTCCCCTAAAACCTATCTAATGATTATGCAAATTTTAGTGATTAATTGCGGTAGTTCTTCTGTCAAAGGAGAAATTATTCAGGCACAAACTGGAGAGCGTTTTTTGACCTTCAAAATTGAACGAATATTGGAAGATCAACCCGAGTTGAGCTTTTCCGATTCGGAAGAAGTGGTTTTTTGTGAAGAAAGCGGGCACGAAAAAGCGTTGGCGAAAGCCTTTCCTTTATTACTTCAAAAGATTGACCCTGAAAAACTCTTTGGAGTGGGGCATCGGGTAGTACATGGCGGCGAGCATTTTGATGAACCTGTATTGATCGATGAAAAGATAGAAACCACAATTGACGAATTGACCAATCTGGCTCCTTTGCATAATCCTATAAATTTATTGGCAATTCGAACAGCACGGAAGTTTTTACCCGACTTACCTCATGTAGCTGTGTTTGATACCGCTTTTCACGCTACGCTACCTCGCCGCGCCAAGATGTATGCTTTGCCTCAAGATTTGGTAGAGAAGCATAAAATTCGCCGTTATGGTTTTCATGGCACTAGCCACGAATTTGTAGCACATCGGGTAGCTGAGCATATGCAGACCGATATTCGCAATCTCAGAGTTATTACTTGTCATTTGGGCAATGGGGCAAGTGTATGTGCAGTAGAATATGGGCGTTCGGTGGAAACCAGTATGGGCATGACTCCTCTGGAAGGCTTGGTCATGGGCACCCGTTCGGGCGATGTAGATGCAGGAATTTTGGCTTACCTGATGGAAAAAGAGGAATTCTCGATGGAGCAAATCAATGCTTTATTGAATAAAGAAAGTGGATTAAAGGGGCTGACTGGGGTGAGTGATATGCGAGATATCGAAAAACAAGCGGCAGAAGGTGATGAAGCATCTCGTTTGGCCATTCATATTTTTTCGCACCGTTTACGCAAATATATTGGAGCCTATGCGGCATTGATGGGTGGGGTGGATGCTATTGCTTTTACTGGTGGTATTGGTGAGAACAGTGCCACGATTCGTCACCGATCATCGCAAAGACTAGACTTTTTAGGAGCAATTATCAATGAAGATAAAAACCGTGATTTGGATATTACACCCAACCAAACAATAGAAGATATTTCGGCAGGACATAGCCGTTGTAAGATTTTGGTAGTGGCTACCGACGAGCAATATGCCATTGCCCAGCAAGCTGCTAAATTGATTGAAGAAAAGCACAAAGTAAATATTATTCCTACCATTCCTATTGCTATTTCGGCTCGTCATATCCACCTTACTCAAGCCACAGTAGAGGCTTTATTTGGAGAGGGATATCAACTGACTAAATACAGGGATTTATCACAACCTGGGCAATATGCCTGTAACGAAACTCTAACCTTGGTAGGGCCTAAAAATCGGTTGGAAAGAGTGCGGATTTTGGGGCCTACCCGCTCTAAAGATCAGGTAGAGATCTCACGTACCGATGAGTTTTTCCTGGGGATTGATGCCCCCATTCGCGAATCAGGGCATACCGAAAACAGCCCTGGAGTAACCTTGATGGCTGAGAATGGTAACAAAGTAGACATCAAAGAAGGGGTTATTTGTGCCTGGAGACATATTCATATGACCCCTGAGGATGCGGATATTTTTGGGGTAAAAGATCGTGATGTGGTAGAAGTGGCCATTAAAAACGATGAGCGAAGCTTGACTTTTGGCAATGTACTTATTCGGGTATCGCCTAAGTATAAACTAGAAATGCACATTGATACCGACGAAGGCAATGCCGCGGAATTGAACCGAGGTGCTCAAGGAACTTTGATTAATACTGACTTAAGTGGGCACTTGACTAAGCGAAGGACTGCCAATGATCGAGTGTAATACAATATTACTTGCTTAGAATTTTACAAGGCCTGATTGATTCTTTATTTGTGAATACCGATAAGGAGTCAAGCAGGTTTTTTGTTTGTGCCAGACTTTTTAGAAAACTCAATTTCCTCCCTAATATTTCTATATTATTGACCATTTGCTAATTTCCCACAGCTAAGGCTCAAGAACAAGAAGTTTTTCTTACTTGTGAATGTACTCTTGGTCTTCTTATAAAGCTTGCCAAAGTGTTCTCTTTTTGCAACAATGTAACAATAAGACAATGGAACTCTGCTATTATTCCCAAATATTACTAATTTGGTGACCATTAAAATTTATTTACTCATTATAGACCAATCATAATAAGTTCATGAAAAACCTATCATTAATGCTTTTATGTGTAGCATTGACCTTGCCTGGTTTTGGGCAAATCAATGCCAAACTGATGCGTTATATGGACGTATCGGACAATCAGATTGCCTTTGTATATGGAGGTGATATTTGGGTAGTACCCAAAAATGGAGGAACTGCGGTGCAAGTGACTCACTCTAAAGGGGAAGAGTCCTGGCCAAAGTTTTCGCCTGATGGCAAACACCTGGCTTTTACTGCAGTATACAATGGTAATACCGATGTATATGTGATGCCCTCTACTGGAGGAGTACCCACCAGGGTAACTTACCACTCTTATGGAGATCGAATCATTGACTGGCACCCTAATGGCAAGCAATTGTTGTTTGCTTCGCGTCGGGAAATGGGACAACGCAGTGCCCAGCAATTTTTTCTGGTAGACAAAGAGGGGGGAATGCCTACCAAGCTTAAGATTCCTTATGGCGAATTGGCCAGTTTTTCACCCGATGGTAATTCCTTAGCCTACATTACCAAAATTACCGAAAACTATCCCTTTAAACGCTATCGAGGTGGTTTGACATCCGACATTCTCATTTATGATATGAAAAGCAACAAAGTGCAACGTATCACCAAAAATGAGGCAAATGATGGAAAACCTGCCTGGGTAGGCAACAAAATATTTTTCTTGTCGGATAGAGGGGTGAACATGCGACGTAATGTATGGGTGTATGATACCCAATCTAAGCAAATGTCGCAAGTGACCAAGTTTTCTAAATTTGACATTACCTATTTATCGGCAAGTGCTAAAGATTTGGTGTTTGAGGCAGGAGGTAAATTATATTTGATGAATGCCGCCAGCCAGCAATACAAAGAAGTACCTGTGAATGTGGTGAGTGACTTGTCAGTAGAAATGCCAAGAATGGTGAATGTAAGTCGTCGTATTAATAACATGACTGCTTCGCCTGGCGGTAAAAGGTTAGTGTTTGAGGCTCGTGGTGAATTATTTAATGTGCCTGCCAAAGATGGTTATACCCTGAATATGACTAAATCGAGTGGTGCTTTTGATCGTGATCCGGCCTGGTCGCCTAACGGCAAACAAATTGCTTTTTGGAGTGACCGTTCAGGTGAATATGAATTATATTTACAGGCAAGTGATGGCCTAAAGCCTGCCAAAAAACTCACCAATCGTAACAAAGGCTTTGGCTATACTCCTTATTGGTCACCTGATAGCAAAAAGATTGCTTTTATAGATGAAACCAATAGTATTTTTGTGATAGATGCTGCCAGTGGTAAAACTACCAAAGTAGATAATACTGCCTGGAACATTGGACACAATGGTCGTTTTGGATATCCGCTTTCCTGGTCGCCAGATTCGCGCTGGTTGGCTTACAACAAGGGACTGGATAACGCCAATTTTGCGATTATGGTTTATGATACCCAGGCCAAAAAAGCAACCCAGGTAACCAGTGGTTATTACAATGATTCTAGCCCAGTGTTTGGCACGGGAGGTAAGTATTTGTTTTACTTGACCAACAGAAACTTCTCACCTAGTTATTCTTCTATGGACAACACGTGGGTATATCCTAATTCTACCCAAATTGCCTCCATTAGTTTGACCAAAAAGATTCCTTCGTTATTAGCTCCTAAAAACGATGCGGTTTCAGGTAAAAAAACTGGAAAAGGTGGCCCTAAAGGCAAGGGAGGCAAAAAGCCAGGCGCTGGCAAGGGCAAAAAAGGTGCTAAAGCGGTAAATATTGACTTCAATGATATGGAAGCCAGGGTAGTGATGTTGCCTCCAAGAGCAGGTAATTATGCTGGTTTGATGCCATTTAAAGGTAAATTGGTTTTTGCTAAATTTCGTAATACTGGAGCCTCTGGCCCAGGAGGTGTTACCTTGATGTATTATGACTTTAAAAAGCGAAAAAGTCAGACGATTATGAGCCGGATAGGAGGAGCTACTCCAACTGCTGATGGCAAAATGTTGGCGGTAAGACAGCGAGGCAAAGTGGGAATTATCAGAGTTGCACCCAAGCAAAGAATTACGAAGCCAGTAAATACTCGAGGAATGTCGATGAAGCTGGTACCTAGAGAAGAGTGGACGCAAATTTTTAATGATACCTGGCGTCGTCACCGTGATTTCTTTTATGATCCTACGATGCACAAGCTCAACTGGAAAGCCCTGAAAAAGCAATACGGTGATATGCTCAAGGATTGCCGTACCCGTTGGGATGTAACTAATCTGCAAACCCAATTGGTATCGGAACTGAGTGCAGGCCACACCTATACTGGTGGAGGTGATGTAGAAAGAGCGCGGCGCATTTTTTCTGGTTTGTTGGGGATAGATTGGGAATTAAAGAACAATAAGTACCGCATCAAGCGTATTGTGAAGCCAGCAGCCTGGGATACTCAAGTGCGTTCTCCTTTTGATCGCCCTGGGGTAGATGTAAACGCAGGAGACTATATTCTTTCAGTAAATGGAGTAGCCTTGGATGCTAAAAAAGACCCTTTTGCTGCTTTTGAAGGATTATCTGGTCAAACAGTAACCTTGGGCGTGAGCAAAACGGGCAATGAAGCTGATGTAAAACAAGTGATTGTGAAGTGCCTGACTCCTGGACAAGAGAATAGTCTTCGTTATTTGGAATGGGTAGAAAACAATCGCAAAATGGTAGACAAGCTTTCTAATGGGCAATTGGGTTATGTGTATATGTCGAATACTGCTGGCCAAGGACAACGCGAATTGGTAAGAATGTATTATGGGCAACTGCACAAAAAAGGGTTTATCATTGATGAGCGCTTCAATGGTGGTGGCCAATTGGCGGATCGTTTCTTAGAATTATTGAAACGTCCCGTAGTATACAACCTACACTGGCGACATGGAAAAGACCACACCAACCCCATCAAAACCAATACGGGGCCAATGGGTATGTTGATCAACGGTTGGGCTGGCTCTGGGGGAGATGGTTTGCCCTGGGCATTCCAGGAATTGAAAGCAGGCCCAATAGTAGGAGAGCGTACGTTGGGTATTTTGGTAGGTCCTGCCACGGGTCATTCCTTGATTGATGGTGGACGAATTACGGTGCCTGGTGCCCGCTTATACGACAACGACGGACACTGGTTTTGGGAAGGCGAAGGGGTAAGACCTGACATCAAGGTATGGGATGATCCTAATATGTTGATGCAAGGGCGTGATCCTCAAATGGAGCGTGTAGTACAAGAGGTTATGAAAAACCTCAAGAAGAATCCACCTAAAATGACGCCTGCTCCTGCGCTGGAAAATCGCACCGCGACTGGCCTAAGAAAAAAGTAGAAAAGAAGAAATAGAATAGAAATAAATATTCACTACAAAAAAGCTCCACATTCGTTGTGGGGCTTTTTTGTTGGTGGGCCACTGGCAGCAGCTTGGTTAAGGTACAGCATGTTGACTGCAAAAACGAAACTCAATCTGTCTGTATTTTTGTTGTAGAGATTCATTATTTTCGTACGCTTTCTCAGGCATTAAAACCACAACCTTCTAATGTTGACAATAGTACGAAGTAAACCCTTATTGTGTTAAGGTTAGCGTAGCGACATGACCCTGTTAAACAAATGACTGATTTTACACAGCAAGCAATAATAAGTTAGCTTTAGCTCCACAATAAACCGTGGAGCCATTTTATTGCTTGATTCTACACAAACCCCAAAGGCTTGTACCCACCAAACCCTGGAAATATTTTACTGAGTTGTTGGGAGTTCAGGCGTTTTTGGAGAATTTCACTCAAAATAGCGCGATAATCAGTCGTTACTGCTAAGTCTACCCGATTGTCTAGCTGGTCGGTAGCTAATCCAGGCCATTGACCATACATTTTGCCACCTTTTACGTTGCCTCCCAGTGCCAAGGCAATGCCTCCGTGACCGTGGTCAGTTCCTCCGCTTTTGTTGGCCTTCAAGCGACGGCCAAACTCACTCATCACCAAGACGGTCAAGCGATTATGGTAGTTGTTTACATCATTGTAAAAAGCGCCTAAGGCTCTGGATAATAGATTGATTTGGCGAGTAAAATGATAACTTTGGTTTTCGTGGGTGTCCCATCCGCCAAAGCTCAAGGTAGCTACTTTGAGGCCTACTTCCATTTTTATTAATTGAGCAACAGTCTGTAAAGATTGACTCAAGCCGCCTCCTTCCCAAGGTTCGGGATAGTTGGAACCACGAGTAGGCTGGTATTTTTTGTATTGTCCTTCGCTGTTTTTGGGCATTCGCTTTTGAATATCCTTTAGGGTGCTAATTGTCTCCCGAGCCGTTTGTCCCAACAAGTCATCGCCTTGATACAGATCTTTCAGCACATTCATATAACGAGCATCTGCGTGAATTTTAAACTCTGCCAGATTCTGAATAGAAGTAGCCTGATTGCTTCCAATCAAAGATTTTGGTAAACCTTCTTCGGCAGCAACGGCGGGTAACATGCCTTCAAGCTGTACACTGTTGAGGTAACGAGTAAGCCAGCCTTCCGAGATATTTCCCTTTTTGTTAATCCCTCTTTCTATTAAATCCATCGCATCGAAATGGCTACGGGTACCATTGGCAAGCCCACAGGCATGAACAATGGCCATTTGGTTGCTTTCGTAGATTTCGTGCAAAGCTTCCGCTTTTTGATGGATTCTAAAATCGGCTTTTGCCAATCCATTTTTAAGCTCGAGTCCTTTGTGTTCGCCACTTTCGGTGAGCCTTAACCTGGCAGGTCGAGCTGCATAATAATTTTTATCATTTACGGGGGCTACAAAATTGAGGGCATCACAACCACCTCTTAAAAATACCAAAACAAATATATCTTGTGTAGCATTGGGTTGGGGCGAAAAAGCAAAGCTTTCTAACTGACTACCAGCAGTAGCCGCAATGGCGGCACTACAGCCGATTACAAATTCTCTTCGTTTCATGGAGGTTAATTTTTTCGTGTGTAATACTTATCTTTTTTGAAACTCAGGCATCATTCCCAATAGAGCAATCAAAGATTTGATGCGTTCTTCTTTTTCTTCAGGCGAGCCAGTCAATGGTTGATCTGGGTTTTCGTCCATAGCCAAAAAACGCACTAGTTTTTGCCTCTGATTGGTTGACACTTCTTGATGTAACACTTCATGAATCCAAAAATCAGTAATCTGGGTGGGCGTTTTGGCCGATGCTGGAGTCTTTTTACTAAATGAAAGTGATGGGTTTTCATCTTCTTCTTCCCGATATATCATTGCCAGGATAGAGTTCCATCTACTTAGCATCATATTAGAATTGACCCAATAACTAGCTACATCGGGGTGACCAGTGGGAGTGTCCCAATGAAACATTTTATAGCCCATATAAGCCAGCAATTCAAATACTTGTTGGGGAGGTAAGTCATCCAATTGTAAGGCGCGACAAAAAGAGGTGAGTAACTCCAAAGGGCGTTTTACTTTTTGTCCCCAGTTTTGGGTAAACTCTGGCGAAGTCAAAATGGCTTTGACAACTTGCCTGATCTGGTCAGGAGACTTTTGGTGCTTGATCCAAACCTGAGTGATTTTGTCGATCAGCGGTTTAGGAGGTTCGTCAGCAATAAACCTGCGGCATAGTTTGGTGCTTAAAAAACGTGCCGTGGCAGGGTGGAAGGCCACTAGATCCAACACCTTGCGACCATCGGCCATAGGCGACTGGTTGGATGGAATTTCGGTACCCAGTACTCTTTTCTGGTAATTGTCGTGCCAACCATCGTAATACAAAAAGTCGCCAGTATTGGGCACTTTGTTATCTTCTTCTTTCTCATTAGGGCCATTGGCAATAGTCCAACCTGTAAAGGCTCGGGCAGCCTCATATACGTCTTCATCTATGTAACCCACGGGTTTGCCTTCTTTAGCTCCTGGTACTTCTTGCCAGCGATCATACAAGTGATTGAGGTAATTATCGGCTCCTAAGGTATGCAGTTCAAACAATTCCCGGGCGTAGTTTTCATTGGCAGGACTGGCCCTGCTATACACATTGTCGAGGTAGTATTGCATTGCAGTGCTTTTGGCTACTTCTTCCAAAAATGCTCTAAAGTTACCCAGGCAATGTTTGCGAATTACTTCCCGATCATATACCGGAAAGGTAAAGGCCACCAAGTCATCAGCCTCAAAGCTAACATTGAAGTGATTGTGCCAAAACTCGACTAAGACTTCCCGAAGTTGCCATTTGCTGTGTAAGGCTCGTAGCCAGGTAGCGGCCAGTGTTTCTAATACAGGGCGCTCTCTTTCTTCTCCCGAAACTCCCTCTTCTCTAAGCTTCCAAAGGTTTTCAACTGATTCATAAAGGTATTTAAATGGAAACCTTTCTTTTCTACCTTTTTCGTTTTCAGTTTCCAGCGTGAAATCTTTCAGAATTTGGTTTAGCTTGGTGTCTTGCGCGTCTTGGGGATGCAATTGCTCCTCAATGTAGGCTTCCAAACCTATTTGTTTTACTCTTTGTGTGCTCTCTTTGGTTGCTCCAAAAGTCATTCTATTGAGGGCAACAATTTCTTTGGAAGGAGGACTTATTTGATTATCAAAAACTTTAGCAAGCGTATTCTGAGGAAAGAATTTATCGAAAAAACTTCTCCTACGTGTATTCATAAATATAATGGGTTTAATAATTTACAAATACACGAAAGAGAAGTGATATTGTTGTGCAAAATATGAAATCGTTTCCTATTTCACTATAAAGCTCACCATCAAAGGCAAATGATCAGAGATGTCCCAGGTATCTTTTTGACCAATAGCTTTATTTAGCAATTCAACGTTTTTTGAGAAAAAGAGATAATCAATGGTACGGTCAGGCTGCTTTACTTTAGGATCATTAGGAAAATGCGTAAACCACTCTATCCTGCGGTTCCCAGTCGTTTGTGCAGCATTGGGTACTGCCTGATAATCTTTGAAGAATGAAGCAATTTCGGTTTCAGGCTTGTAGTATTGCTTCTGGTAATCAGTCAATTCTTTGTAAGCTTCGCCAGGAGGCAACAGGTTGAAATCTCCCCCAACTACCCAAGGTAAGCCTTGTTTTGTGCGTTCCTTGAGCATTTTATCCAACATGGCTACTTGTTGCTCCATTGTGTTTGAACCCTGCGCAAAAGCTGAAAGGTGGGTGTTCATTACTGCCAGATCTTTGCCACCTTCTACTGGAAACTTGGTCTCTAAAATGGCGCGTTTGAGGTAAAATTGCTTCACCAAAAAATTCATGTTTTCTATCAATGGTAATTGATGGCGAGTACCTTCCTTGATTTTGTACTTAGAAATAGTAGACAATTTCATACCTACTGAGCCCATCACGTTAGGATCGGGCACAAAAGAGGCCTTCCAGTAAAACGAGGAACAATGACAGCCATAATCTTTGCTAATAAGACCCAATAAGCGTTTGAGTTGATCCTCTTTGTCGGTACGCTTAGCGCCTTCGTCTACTTCTTGTAGTAAGATAATGTCGGGATCTTCTTGTTTGATAATGCGAGCCACCTCGTTAATGGTTTTGGCAATGGCTTTTTTGTCAGGTCTTTTATCAGGGCCAGAATTGTCGAGAAGGTCATAAAAGAATACATAGTCTTTGCTTGCCATATATTGCACATTCCAACTCAGGATTTTCACCTTTTGCCCAGCCTTGAGCGTGCGGGCATTGTCATTACAATTAACAGTTTCTTCTTGTATATCTTTTGGGTGATAGGTAGCAAAATATCCCCAAATAAATAATCCCACAGTAAGCACCAATAAAGGCAGCATAATCCATTTCAATAATATTCTGATAAACTTTTTCATTTGTATTGTGTAGTTCAGGGTTTATTAGTCCATAGGCGATGGGCGACTGTTTTGTAACACATCGCGGAACCATTTAGTAGTATAGCAATAAAGCCATTTAAATTCTCATACTTGCAAAAAAACAATTTATAATTTATCCATTCACCATTGTTAATTCGCTATTAACGCATCATTTCTCGCAGTACTGTAAGCGATTTTACTTCTCCAAAACCACTGGTGTGTACCCGATAATACTCCAGAAACAAATCTATAACGTATCCGCGAATATTGGGAGAAACCTGGATAATTTCTTCAAACTTACTATTCAATAATTGATTGACTTCTTGTTTGATTTGTGGGGTGAAAGAAGGCGGGAAGCGTAATGGCTTGTGCTCTTCGATTTGGGACAATAGTACATCGGCAGATACGGGATCGAATCCTATAAAGCGAGGAATTTTGGCTAAAAACTGCAGATGAAATCCGTGATAGTTTTCTTTGGCATCGTCGAACCATACCAGGGTTTGAAACAAAAAATCAAACAGTAGTTGATTGTGTTCTTCGTCTCGAAGTACTTTGCCCAACACCTCGGCGATAAACAAGGCCATGGTAGATTTTTGAAAATCGAAAGGGATATTTTGGAAGGGCACCTGACAACGAGCTTCCGAAATACGCTGAATGCCCGAATGTTCTTTTTTGTAATACACTACCAAGTCCAGCAGTGTCAAGGGTTGATATAGGGCAATTTTACTTCCGTTTTTATTAGAACGAACTCCATTGACGATGTAGGTTTTCATCCCCATGGCTTCGGTAAAAATCTTGACAATAATAGAGGTTTCGCTATAACGGGTATAGCTAATGACAATGCCTCGGGTTTTCTTTAACACAAGTGTGGGTGATTGGTATAGATCAAAGGTAAATGAAAATATGCATTGTTTGAATTGTTTTATTGCTCAATTGTTCCGCAATGCATCACGAAACAATTGAGCAATTCACGTTTTTTAAGCTGTTTCCATTTTTTCGCTCTCAAGGCCCAATTCCTGCACGCTTACTTTACGCATCTCTACTTTGCGAATTTTACCAGTAACAGTCATAGGGAATTCATCTGTAAACTTGACATAGCGAGGCACTTTGAAATGGGCAATTTTACCCTGACAAAATTCTTTGATGTCTTCCAAAGTAAGGGCTTTGCCTTCTTTGAGTTTCACCCAGGCCATGATTTCTTCTCCATACTTTTTATCGGGAACCCCAATTACCTGCACATCGCTAATATCTGGATGTGTGTACAAAAATTCCTCAATTTCGCGAGGATACACATTTTCTCCTCCTCGAATGATCATATCTTTGATACGCCCCACAATATTGATGTAGCCGTCTTCATCTATAGTGGCCAAATCGCCTGTATGCATCCAGCGGGCATTGTCGATGGCTTGGCGGGTTTTCTCTTCATCATTCCAATAGCCTAGCATCACACTATAGCCTCGAGTGCACAATTCACCTGCGGTGTTTACAGGTACTACTTTGCCTGTTTCAGGATCAATCACTTTTACTTCTAAATGGGGATGAATTTGCCCTACCGTACTCACTTGCTTTTGCAATGGTGTACCTACCCGAGTTTGGGTGCTTACCGGGCTGGTCTCGGTCATTCCGTAGGCAATTTGTACCTCGCTCATATGCATTTTGGATTGCACCTGCTTCATCACCTCAATAGGGCAAGGTGACCCCGCCATTATTCCTGTGCGTAAACTACCATAATTATGTTTGTCAAAATCTGGATGCTCCAGTTCGGCAATAAACATGGTAGGCACTCCATAAATAGCGGTGGCCTTGTCTTGTTCAGCAGCTTGTAATACTTTGTCAGGCTCGAAACCCTCGCTAGGGTAAATCATGGTAGCTCCGTGGGTAATGCAGCCTAGATTGCCCATCACCATACCAAAACAATGATACAATGGTACTGGGATAATCAAGCGATCCTGATCGGTGAAATTCATAGTGCGAGCCACAAAATAGCCGTTATTCAAAATATTGTGATGACTTAGAGTGGCTCCTTTGGGATAACCTGTGGTGCCACTGGTATATTGTATATTGATGGGTTCGTCAAATGCCAACCCAGTTTGTTGTACGGCCAGGGCTTCTGCGCTGGTATCTTCAGCAAAAGTATCTATGAAATATTGCCAGGGATACATGCCGGGAGAATCATCTGAATGTAAGCGTATGATTGTAGTGAGGTTGGGTAATTCCTTGGATTTGAGTTGTCCAGCTGGGCAAGTATTGAGTTCAGGAGCTAACTCATAAAGCATTTGAGTATAATTTGATTGTTTGAATTGATCGGCGGTGATCAACATTTTGCACCCCGATTGGTTCAGGGCATACTTTAACTCGTGTACTCTATAGCTAGGGTTGATATTCACTAGGATGGCGCCAATCTTTGCCGTAGCTATTTGGGTTACTAACCATTCATATCTATTGGGTGCCCATATCCCAATGCGATCCCCTTTTTGTAACCCAATTGTCATAAATGCTCTGGCACACTGGTCAACTTCTTGTTGGAGTTGTTGGTAGGTCCAACGGATATTTTGGTGATAAACAATGAGGGCGTCATTGTTGGGATATTGGGCTACGGTCTGGTCAAACTGATCACCAATAGTAATGCCTAACAAAGGAGTATTGCTGGTGCCACTAAGGTAGCTTAATTTATGAGGGGTGTTTTCCATTGCAAATTTTATTTGGGATATATTTTTATTAGCCAATGAAAATAGTAATTATTTGAAGAAAAGAAAAAAGGATGTTGAAGGATTAAAAATGGAAGCTTTATTATTGATAACACGCCCAGGGATTATATTGAGTTTTTCCTTTTAAAAAAGTGTGGTACATGTTTTTGTAGATTCAATTTATTGCTAACTTTAATAAATTTACCTTTTAAGTTTACTAACTTATAATCAGTTGATTAAGAAGTAATTCCGACTTTTAACTTAAGAAATATAAACAATACCCATGTTTTTACTACACCGGGCAACACTTAATTTAATATTTGTATTGCTGGCCGTCTTTGTGATGGGGTGGTTGTTTTCGGATATTGTAATATATCTGCTGATTTCGTTGGTAATCTCTTCTATTTTACGCCCTATTACCGACTATATTACCAGTATTGAGGTTTTTAAGGTAAAGATTCCCCGCAGCATTGCTATCTTTTTCTCCTTTGGGCTTTTAGCCACCATTCTGTCGTTGTTTTTGCTATTGTTTGCACCTATCATCACCGATCAGGTACGTCTGCTAAGCGACTTGGATTACTCGAGCTTGCTCAAACAGATTCAACAGCCCATTGCTTCGATAGAGTTGTTTTTGATTAAGAATTTTCAGCTAGATCAAAAGCCTGGATTTTTGTTGAAAGACATTACGCAAAACTTTATCAGTTTTGTTGAAACTATAGATGTGGGAGCGGTGCTTACAAATGTCTTAAGCTTTGCAGGTACGCTGTTTATTTACATTTTGGCGGTAAGCTTTATTACCTTTTTCTTTTTGTATGAAAAGGGACTTATTCGTCAAACGATTCTTCGGGTAGTACCCAATCCTTATTTTGAGGTAGTAGTAACTACGATTTATAAAATAGAGCGACGCTTGACAAATTACCTGATTGGACTTTCGCTGCAAGTTATCGTCATTTTTACCATCATTTCGGTTGGTTTAACCATTGCGGGTATTGCAGGGCGATATGCTTTGTTGATTGCGGCTGCCGCTGCATTGTTTAATCTCATTCCTTATTTTGGGCCTACTCTGGGCTTTATTTTTGCTTTATTCGTTATTATTTCTACCACCACGCTGAACTCGGTATTTGAGGTTACTTCCAACCAATACGCGTGGATCACTTTCAAAACTTTTGTGGTATTTGCCAGCGCTCAATTGACTGACAATATATTTTTGCAACCCTTTATTTTTTCCAAAAGTGTGAAGGCCCATCCTTTGGAAATATTCATTGCTATTTTTGCTGGAGCGGCATTATCTGGTGGTTTGGGAATGATAGCCGCTATTCCCGTATATACAATTTTGCGTGTATCATTTATAGAACTTAGATTAGGGTATACCCAATATTACATATTCAAGGCCGAATCAGCTAGTTATCAGCTTAAATTAGTGCCTAAAGATAGTCGTATACGCCATAATTTTGCACAGGCTAGTTCAGAAAATAGAATGAATAACAACTGGACTCCTCAAAGTTCATCAAGTTATAGTAGTGATGACAACTCAAATGGCTTCGAGTCTTCGAGTAATGACCAAGATGACACCAGCAGCTACACAGCATTTGATGGGAGTGACGATGACAATTCGCAAGATTAATTTACACAGCAAAATACTATTAAACCTATGTCAAAAACATCACCTATTCATCGTTTGATTGCACACTTTCAGGAATCATTTGTGAGACTACATATTGATGTGCCTCCTAAAATTTGTGAAGATTATGCGGTGTTTGTGCACAGCTGTATGAACAATGGGCGACGTAAGTTTCACACGACCAATCATGTGCTGGATGTTTGCGAACAAATGCAGCCTTTGCAGGTGTTGGCAGGGTTGTTTCACGATGTGGTTTATTATCAAGTAGATGGTGGTTTTCCACCAGATGCTAATGAACTGGTTCGATCAATTGTAGAGGTGAGTGATGATGTTGTTGCCATTAAGAAAACATTGCCTATTGATTATCCTGCGAGTCATTATTTGAGCATTTGCCTGGATGTTTTTGCTTTCAAACCGGGGCAAACTCTAGGAATACATGGAGGGCTTAATGAATTTTTGAGTGCGTGGGTGGCGGTCAATTTCTTAGGGGACTTCTTAAAAGCGAAAGACCTCATTACTATTGCAGCTTGTATAGAAGCTACAATTCCTTTTCGCCCCAAAGATGAACAAGGGAAGAACTGCTTGGATCAATTAGAGCAACGCATTAGTGAGTGCTATGCTCGCTATAAGCTACAATTGGGCAAATCTGAAATCTCTCAAATGGTGAAGCTGGCTGCAGGAGTGGCCAATCGAGACGTAGCCAATTTTGCTGAACTTGATCCTGGTAAGTTTCTGGATAACACCTGGATTTTATTGCCTGAAACCAACGAGATGCTTTGGAAACCAGGGGTATATTTCAATGCAGACTATCGGTTGGCCTTGATGAAAATGGAGGGCTTTCTTTCTTTTCTCAATCCCGAAAATATTTATCATGGATACCAGGATGAGCCAAAACCTGAAGTATTGGCCGAAATGAAGATCCAAGCCAGGAAGAATGTAAAAACTGCCAATCAATATTTACAGTTAAAGATTTTAGGAATAGCCATTATAGAAGCATTGGCCAGAGCCACTGGTGGAGATGCACCTATTTCTATGTTTTTGGGCGATGTACGCATATACGATGAGATTGAACGTGCTGAGGACTATCTGCCACCAGTAGAGCTTTCGGATAGCCTGGATTATAACGATACCTTGTACCGTTTGTTAGAATACGGCCGAGCCAGTGCTACTAGTTTTGATATGAAAAACTCACCCATTGCTTCTTTTGTGTATAAATGTTTGGGCGATGCCCAATCTGCCCAGGCAATGAATTTAGCCCGTCAAATGTTTTCTGATAAGATTACTCCTGAAATGTTTTTACGCTCACTGGATCGCAAACTTGTAAGTGATTTAGCGCAAGCTTGTGCGATGTTGGCTACTACCCGTAAGAAAGAATTTATGAAGTGGGTATAACCTATGTAATAAAAGCCAAAAGTTTAAAAAAGAAAAGTATATTTTATCTTGTAGATTTACGATCAGAATTATAAATTTATTACGAACGTAGAAGAGTTATCAATTAATCTGGCTGAGAAGTTTTTGTAAATAAAACTGGGCTCAGTTCTCGCCTTTCATCAATGAAGGCAATACTACTAATTACCTCCCTCTTATATCTCAAACCCCTTTATGGCTAAGTAAAAATGAAATCTATGAGTGTTCAAAAAAATAAGTTCTGTAACAAAGTGATCTACTTGATTAAAAAAATATCCATTACGCAATCAAGTAGCTGGTTTTTAACCTGTTTACTAACACTTAGTGTAGCTTTTACAGTAAACGGACAAGATAACTTGAGAAAATTAAGTATAGCATCTTTACAAATAAAAGGAGATCAACTCTTTAAGACTTTCCAATATGATAAAGCCATTGAATGTTTTACAATTGTTAAGGAGAAAAGAGAGGATGAGTTTGGAAAAAATAGCCAAAAATATTTAACAACCTTGACAAAACTGGCTGGTTATTGTTACCAATCAGGAAGGTACCCAAAAGCCATTCCCTTACTACAAGAATACTTAAGCATTGTTGAACAAAAAACGAAACCAGATAGCTTGAATTATATAATGGCCCTCAACCAATTGGCGAATAGTTATCAAGGTATGAAAGACTATAGAAGGGTAGAAGAACTATATCAACAGAGTCTGGCTATGACTAAAAATATTTATGGTGATCAGCATCTGCGTTATGCAATTATATTAGATAAACTTGCAGGGTTTTATACGCAAATAGGTCAATATTATATTGCTGAATATACTCTGGAACAGAGCAAAAGAATTATTGTAAAAATACAGGGAAAAAAATCTATGTATTATGGACAATACCTATATTCCTTGGCTGATTTGTACCTTGCTCAAGCAATATATCACAAAGCAAAGGCTTATTTTGAATCGGCAAAGAAAACCATTGAAAAACATTATGGTAAAAGCCATCCATCTTATGTTAAATTACTTGATAAATTGGCGGGTATTTTAGCAATAGATGCAGAGCAAAATTACAAATACGTAGAGAAAACAACACGTCAACAAAGGGTAGAATCACTATATGAAGATGCAAAGACCATTTTAGCAAGTACTAAAGGTGAAACTCATCCTATGTACGCAACTATTTTGCATAATTTTGCAGATTTTTATGTGACTTATGCAGTTAAGTCTCCTGGTTTATTCAAAAATGAACAATTAGCCCCCCAATATTATACTAAAAGTAGAGAAATTAGATTTAAGGTACTTGGTGATCAGCACCCTGACTATGCGCTATCCTTAAAAGTGATTGCTAATCAACAGGAGCAGGCAAACATGAATTCCCAAGCTCAGTCTTCATACTTGAAAGCCATTAATATTAAACTAAAGGAATTTAGACGGAACATGTTGGTGATGAGTGAAAAAGGGCAACAAACTTATTTGAGGAAAAATAGCGTTTTTTTTGATGAATTTAGAAAGTATGTACTTAATGTTAAAGCCAACCAAAAGCTCTTATCAAGAAAAAAAAGGAAAGATATTTCAAAAGCACTATTTAACTTGGAGTTAATTATAAAAGCTCAACTGTTGAGTAATAAGCGAAGATTGTATCAAGTGATTTCTCAAAGAACCACTACTGATTCGATGCTGTTGAAAAAATATAAGTTATATAAAAACCTTAAAGCTAGAGTGGCTAAGCGTATTGGTCAGGGCAATACAGAGAATAATGATTTGTTAGGAGATTTGAGGGAAATAAACTTACTGGAAAAATATTTTTTTTCTTTGATTGGAAATAACAGCTTTAAGGCAGAATATAGTTTTGATGCAATTAGTAAATGCTTAAAGAAAGGAGAAGGGTTTGTCGATATTGTTAGGCAAGATTCCTGGAAGAGACTGGTTGGGTCAAATGGGTCAAACAATGTCGTATGTGCGTTAATTTTCTCTCCTGTTCGTTTTTTTACCGATGTATATAACTTCATATCTGATTTAGTAACTGGGCGTTACAAGGGAGAATATATATACATGGCTTTTGTAGCTACCCACAACGATGACTACCCAAAAGTGTTTTTACTTAAAAATGTCCGCTTAGAGGATAAACATATCAAGCACTATCGTGAATCAATATTATCTCAAACTAAAGATAAAAAAGGATATAAGAAGTTTTGGAAGCCAATTGCGCAATATTTTAAGAAAAGAGATATCCAAAAAGTGTATGTTTCGCCTGATGGAGTATATAACCGTATTAATATCAGTACCTTATATAACTCTAAGACAAGAAAATATGCAGGAGAGGAAATGGACATCCAGATAGTACCTACATTACGTAATTTGGTAGATGCTAAACTTCAAAAGGATATTAGTTCATTTAATAATGAAGTTGTATTATTTGGAAGACCTACATATAATGCTTCACTTGCTGTATTACAAAAAGGAGAAAAAGGTTTTAAGATAGGGCAAAACAAGGTAAATAATATTAGTAGCATTCATTCACTTCCTGTTTCAGAAGAATTACTTCGCAAAAGTAACAAAAGATCTGGTTGGTCGGATTTGCCAGGTACTGAGGCGGAAGTAAAGATGATTGCTAAAATACTTACAAAGAATAAAAAATTAAACATAAACCTAAGTCTAGGTAATAGTGCTTTAGAGCTTGCTGTCAAAAGTGTAGAACGACCTAAAATTTTACATATAGCTACTCACGGCTTTTTTGTTGAAAAACTTAGAGCGCCAACTAAAGTAAAAAAAGAGACCATTGAGTTTGATAACTTCAGTAGAAAAGGTAATAAGAAAATGAACCTTACAGCGATGCTTGCGAAAATTACCCGAGAAGAGCCTATGCTTCGTTCTGGGATAGTACTTGCAGGAGCAGGAACCTATGAAAAGAGTTTTCCGAAACCTAATATTGAGGATGGTATTTTGACCGCTTATGAGGCTTCTCAGTTAGATTTACAAGGTACAGATTTGGTAGTACTTTCTGCTTGTGAAACAGGACTGGGAGAGGTTGAAAATGGGGAAGGAGTGCGCGGACTTCAGCGGGCATTTATGATTGCTGGTGCTAAATCACTTATTTTTAGTTTATGGAAGGTAGATGATAATGCTACTAACTTGTTAATGAGCAAATTTTATGAAGAGTGGATTAGTAACAAGAAATCAAAACGAGAGGCATTTGGAGCTGCACAACATTATTTACGTAATTATGAAAAAAATGGCGTGAAAGTATATGAAGCTCCTTATTATTGGGGGGCATTTATCATGATGGGAGAATAGATGTTTTTACCTATTGTTAATTAATCGTTTTTTTTCAGAGAAAACCTAAATAAAAGGGTGATATTCTAAAGTGGCAGACATATATAGGCAGGAATTAATATCTGTAGATTCGCTTATGAAAACGCCTGAACTATATTATTTAGAATATGAACGACTTTCTGCCCTAAAATCATACTCAGTGTTGGATACTGTTTCTGAGAAAGATTATGATGATATTACCGCGATTGCTTCTGAAATCTGCCAAACGCCTATTTCGCTCATTAGTTTTGTAGATGAAAAGCGGCAATGGTTTAAATCTCGCCATGGGCTGGAAGCTACTGAGACCCCTCGTGAACACGCTTTTTGTGCGCATGCCATTCATACACCTTTTCTTCCTTTTGTGGTTACTGATGCCTGGAAAGATGAACGTTTTTTTGATAACCCGTTGGTAACGGGAGATCCAGGAGTGGTTTTTTATGCGGGAGTACCTCTCAATACCTCTAAGGGGTTGCCTTTGGGGACATTATGTGTGATTGACCGCAAGCCCCGTATATTAAGTGAAAAGCAGTTAGAATCGCTCACAGCATTGTCTAACCAGGTGGTGAATTTGCTGGAATTACGAAGAAAGACGATGCAACTGGAACAAGCCAATCAGGAACTATATCATTTTGCCAAATTGGCGGCCCACGATATCAAAACTCCCTTAAACAATATTGCTATGATAGCCGATGTATTGTCACAATCTGCTAAACAAAGCTTCAGTGCCGAGGAAGTAAATTTGGTAAACATGATCGGGGTTTCTTCACGAAGATTGGGCAATATGATTGATAGCCTTTTGAAATATTATCAGGGAGATGCCACTACCAAAGCCCAAACCAGTGTGGTAGACGTTGCAGACTTGGTAAATCAGCTCAAAGATTTGCTAAGCCCCAATGAAAACACTTACATTAGGTTTCATGCAAGAGTGAAAACCATTGAGGTAAACCGAACGGTGATTAATCAAGTATTGCTGAACTTGATTAGTAACGCCATTAAATACAATGACAAAGAAAGAATCACTATAGATATTTCTATTGGCCTGGATGACGAAAACAATTACAAATTTAGTGTAAAGGACAATGGAATGGGTATTTCACCTGAAGCACAAGAGAAAATATTTGAGATGTTTACTACCAATAATCAGTCAGACCGATTCGGTAACCAAGGGAATGGCATTGGGTTGGCCACTGTGCAAAAACTAATACATCAGGCAGGTGGAAACATCGAGGTAAAATCGGCAGTAGGTTTTGGTGCTACTTTTACATTTACGATCCCCATGCCTTCTGCGAATCGTAAACGTGCCTAAGTTGTAGTGGTTATAAAAAAGACCGAATCAATACCTTGATTCAGTCTTTGGGTTTTTACTGATAAAACAGCAATGACTATTTATGCAAAATTTTATGAACAATAAGCTCTCCGCTTGCAGTATAAAGTTTCACTAGAAATATTCCTTCAGATTGCTGGCTTAAATCTACTACTACTTCTTGCCCAGGAGTCACGACTTCTTTGAGGATAGAATTTCCCTTGATGGTGCAAACTTCTACGGTTGCTCTTTGAGAGGAACCAAGAGTAAATGGTGTTTGTATGGTAAGCCGATTAGCAACTGGGTTAGGGAAGATATTAAGCTGCTCATTTATAATATCTGTCATCACTGAACTTGTTGTTTTACGACTGGCACCAAAATTATCGGTATTATCGTCACAGGGAAGAATCTCCATAGAGGTAGTACTTCCTTCCCGAGCGTGAAAACCTGGCTCTAGTGTGATCATATTGCCTGCTATAAAACTAACATTTGCCGAACCTTCCACCACGCCATAAGCACCTATATTTCTGGAAGCCTTAAAGGTACGAGTACCAGCACTCACAGTCGTATACACTTTTAGGCTAGAGTTACAATTATCAAAAGTTCCTGGACTAAACAGGCTATTTGTAAAAATTTCATTGATGATCACACTCCATTGAATATGCCAAAAATTACCTGGATTATTTCTTTTAATATTATCTGTATAAGAAGAATGTTCAATTGCTCGACTGTGAGCCGTATGGTTAAAAAACGCCAACAATAGGCAAAGCCCCAAGTAAGGCAATATTTTATCTTTCATAATATTTATGTTTTGCAATTATTTAAAAATAGTGAGAAGGTTACCTTATCACTGGATTGGGTATGGTGAATGGTGATAAGGCAACCAAAATAGAGATTGAATGGTGACTTATTTCTTAGCTTTTATTTTCTGCTCCAAAGCCTCTATCTTCTTGTTTTGTTGAATGATATAAAGCGTCAATTCTTCTACTTTTTGCAGTAACTTCACATTCATTTCACCAAGTTGCACGCCATTTTTTGCCACCTCTTTAGCTGAAGGAATTTCAGGTAAATGGCCGTTTTTCTCAATGAATTTTTCTACCTCATTCAATGGACGTAGTTGATAGTCGTTTGCGAATACAAAATCGGCCCAACTAGTATATACTCGTATATCTTTGGCCCGAACATTTCCATTTACTGATAATTTATAGCCGCTGGTAACTCCTGTTCCAATACCTACTTCACCCTCTTTAGAGATCGTCATTACTCGACCACCCGTAAAGGCGTTATGGGTAAGTTTTCTGGTACTATTTCCAGTACTTTTATGGACAATAAAGTCAAAGCCTCCTTGGTTAGGAATTAAGATTGCCTGAGCGTCGTTGGCTCCAATGGGATTGATAACCCAGCGTGACTGGGAAGCATCCCAATAGGCGTTATGTGAAAATACTGCGCGGGAATAACTAGTGGCGGCACTAGTCATATTTTCTCCTTGCACTACAGCTCTGCCTGACGTTAGCTGGGCTTGAGCAAAGAATGACACTAAAATGAATAAGAAGGTGAAATTTAAAACTTTCATGATTTTTAAAATTAAAGTTAGTTAGTGCTTGACCTTCGTGATCAAACTTGCTTGCAAAGGAATGGAGTGAATAGGGAATTTACTGAGACATATGTTTCAAAAAGAAGGTGGTTTGTTTCAGGATGTGTTTAACATCTTGAAACGTTTTTTTGTTTTTTAATGGTCTGATTTATAGGTGTTTATATGAGAGTGGTGAACAAGTGTTCAAGTAAATGATACATTTGTCCAAGTGGGCTGAAAATAGAGCCTTTGTTATATCCTGATTTCTCTGAGGTAGATGATATTTTAGTAAGCTTATAGAAATAACAAAAACCAAATAAACAAAAAAGACCGAATCAATACTTTGATTCAGTCTTTGGGTTTTTACTGATTAAAATGAGAACTCGTCCCGCTTTTTAGTTACTTAAAAATTGGCTTATTTACATGATATTTCAGCAACTCTACACTAGTAATAGTACTATTTAAGCGAGAAGAATTCTTGGATAAATAAAGAAATAAAACCCAGTCAAATAAACTTGACTGGGCTATTCAAACAACTAAACCGCCACTACCTCAGCCTTATTCATTATTTTTTCTACAACCTCTGGATTGAGTAAGGTACTGATGTCGCCTAGGTTAGATGTATTATTTTCGGCAATCTTGCGCAAAATTCTTCGCATAATTTTACCCGAACGGGTTTTGGGCAAACCAGGAACCACCAATATCTTATCCGGCTTGGCAATAGGGCCAATAATCTTATTGATGGTACTGGTGATACTTCGCTTGATTTGTTCTTCCTCATGATGGGCCGCGTCGGCTTCGCATACGATGTAGGCATAGATGCCTTGTCCTTTGATGTCGTGTGGGAATCCTACCACCGCCGATTCGTTTACCAAGGGATGTTCATTAATTGCATTTTCGATTTCGGCAGTTCCCAAGCGGTGCCCCGATACGTTGATTACGTCATCTACTCGGCCTAAAATCCGGTAGTAGCCATCCTCATCTCTACGGCAACCATCCCCCGTAAAATACAGACCTTTATAGGTAGAAAAGTAAGTCTGGCGGCAGCGTTCGTGATCGCCATAAGTGGTACGAATCATCGAAGGCCACGGAAACTTGATACATAAATTGCCCTCTATACCATTGCCTTTCAGTTCGTTACCTTCATTGTCTACCAATATGGGTTGAATGCCAGGCAGAGGCAAAGTAGCATAAGTAGGTTTAGTAGGAGTAATGCCCGGTAAGGGAGAAATCATCATTCCGCCTGTTTCGGTTTGCCACCAGGTATCTACAATCGGGCAACGCCCCTTGCCAATATGGTCGTGGTACCAGTGCCAGGCCTCTTCGTTGATGGGTTCGCCCACAGTTCCCAATACTTTTAATGAGCTTAGATCATATTTTTCTACATACTCTAACCCTTTGGCTTGCAGGGCACGAATAGCAGTAGGAGCAGTATAGAATTGATTAACTTTATGCTTTTCTACCACTTCCCAAAAACGACCTGCATCAGGGAAAGTAGGTACTCCTTCAAACATCATGGTAGTAGCTCCTGCCAATAAAGGCCCATACACAATGTAAGAGTGACCAGTGATCCACCCAATGTCAGCAGTACACCAATATATATCCCCTGGATTGTATTGAAACACATTTTTGAAAGTATAATAGGTGTATACCATATAGCCAGCAGTCGTGTGTACTACCCCTTTGGGTTTACCCGTAGAGCCTGAAGTATACAAAATAAACAGCATGTCTTCACTGTCCATTTCTTCAGCTTTGTTTTCGGTAGCTATGCCATCAATTACCTGATGCCAGTAGATATCACGACCCTCTTGCATGTGCACTGCACTATTGGTGCGTTCAAGTACAATACAACGTTCTATACTTGGTGTGTGGGTAAGGGCTTCATCTACAATTGTCTTGATTTCTAATACTTTTTTGCCACGGTAGCCTCCGTCAGAGGTAATAACAGTAGTGGCTTCGGCATCGTTGATTCTATCGGCCAGAGCATTGGATGAAAATCCAGCAAATACTACGGAGTGAACAGCTCCAATGCGGGCACAAGCCAACATGGCCACGGCAGCTTCAGGCACCATGGGCATATAGATCACCACTCGATCTCCTTTTTTTACACCTTGCGCCAATAATCCATTGGCAAACTGGCTGACTTTTTCAAATAACTCTTTATAAGTCAGGGTTATTGCTTCTTCTTTGGTAGGGTCGTTGGGCTCCCAAATAATGGCGGGTTTATCGCCATGGGTAAACATTTGACGCTCAAAGATATTTTCAGTAATGTTTAATTTTCCATTGACGAACCATTCTACTTTGGGTTCTTCGAAGTTCCAGTCCAATACTTGATTCCATTTTTTACGCCAATGAAAACCTTCGGCAATTGAAGCCCAAAAATTTTCGGGGTCGTAGACACTTTTTTGATACTCGTGAATATAACCTCCTAAAGTGTTTATTTTATCTGCCATGGTTGTTTCTAGTTTGTAGTGTGACTCGTTCAGTTGTTTTGTATGTAAAGCCTATGACTTTATAAAATCACCTGCAAGGCCAGTGCAAGAACACTTGGGTGCAAACTCATAGGGTATGTGCCCGCAGGTGAATTTGGGAAAGAAAAAAGCGAGAGGCGTGCCTTCAAATGGATAATGTTTTGATTGAACTCCACCCCTCGAACTTTTAAGTTCATAGTACTTAGTTGGAAGCTTTCAGTTCAATATTACTAAAAGCTATAAGCTTCCAACTTTAACTATCTAGTGATCCTGTGCTTGGCCAGCACCTCTTGGGAAACGAATGTTGTTGACCATTTGCTGAACATCCTCAGGCGGTGCAGGGGTGTTTCTAGACACTACCAAGGCTACTACTGCGTTGAGTAACATACCCAAGGTTCCGATACCTTCTGGCGATACACCAAACCACCAACCTTCTTTGGTGCCTCCCAGGAACTTGAAGTACACAATGTATCCGATAGTAAATAATAGCCCAATAGCCATTCCTGAAATCGCCCCTTCTTTATTCATGCGCTTGTCAAAAATTCCCAATACAATGGCTGGGAAGAACGAAGCAGCAGCTAACCCAAAGGCGAAGGCTACTACCTGAGCTACAAAACCTGGTGGATAAATTCCAAACAATCCAGCAATGACCACCGCCACGGCAGCAGCGAGGCGAGCATATAAGAGCTCATTCTTTTCTGATATATTCGGGTTGATTTGTTTTTTGATTAAATCGTGTGAAACCGACGTAGAAATTACCAGCAACAATCCAGCAGCAGTAGAGAGGGCCGCGGCTAATCCCCCCGCAGCTACCAGGGCAATTACCCAGTTCGGAAGTTGGGCAATTTCTGGATTGGCCAACACCATAATATCCCGGTCGATGTACAATTCGTTCTTGTTACCAGTAGCCTTATTTGTAACCACTCGTTCTCCTGAGGTACCTTTTTTAGCATCAAATTTTGGTTTGCCCTCAAAAGGTTTTCCTGGGTAATATTGAATTTGTCCATCATTGTTTTTATCAGCCCAGGCAATGAGACCCGTTTCTTCCCATTTTTTAAACCAACTTGGCATCTCTTTGTATTCTTTTTTATCCTGAATAGTGGTGATTAAGTTGGTACGGGCAAAAGCAGCAATAGCAGGAGCCGTGGTATACAAGATAGCAATGAAAATCAAAGCATAACCAGCTGATAAGCGAGCATCTTTTACCTTAGGTACAGTAAAGAAACGTACAATTACGTGAGGCAAACCAGCGGTACCCAGCATCAAGGCAGCAGTGATAAAAAAGACATCAATCATACTTTTGGACCCATTGGTATAGGCCGCAAAACCCAGCTCTTTATGGAGTCCGTCTAGCTTATCCAGCAGAGTAGAACCTCCTTCTACACTGCCACCAAAGCCTAATTGAGGGATTGGATTTCCGGTTAATTGGATAGAGATAAAAATTGCTGGTACCATAAAGGCAAAGATCAATACACAATACTGGGCTACCTGGGTGTAGGTAATTCCTTTCATTCCACCCAATACAGCATAGAAGAATACAATACCCATTCCGATGATGATCCCCCAGTTGATGGGTACTTCCAAAAAGCGGGAGAATACTACCCCAACGCCTCGCATTTGACCAGCTACGTAAGTAAAAGAAACAAACAAGGCACAAACTACGGCTACAGTACGCGCTACTTTTGAGTAGTAGCGATCTCCAATAAAATCGGGTACGGTAAACTTACCAAACTTTCGCAGATAAGGGGCCAGTAGCAATGCCAGTAGTACATAACCACCTGTCCAGCCCATGAGGTAAACGGCACCGTCGTATCCCATAAATGAGATCAGGCCAGCCATTGAGATAAAGGAAGCAGCCGACATCCAGTCAGCGGCAGTTGCCATTCCGTTGGCCAATGGAGGAACCCCTCCACCTGCTACGTAAAACTCTTTTGTGGAACCGGCCCGCGACCAAATCGCAATACCAATGTATAAGATAAAGGTGGCTCCCACGATAATGTATGTCCAAAGTTGTACACTCATGGTTTTAATATTTTTTGAGGTGAGTAATTTTTTGTCTAATTGGAGTTGTTTGAATTGAAAAGGTTGATTTACAAGGCTTACTTTTCGTCTACATCGTATTTTTTATCCAGCTTATTCATGAGATAAACATAGATAAAGATGAGTATCACAAAGGTGAAAATAGAACCTTGTTGGGCAAACCAGAAGCCGAGCTTAAAGCCGCCTAATTTGATGGTATTCAATTCATCTACAAGGAGGATTCCAAATCCATAAGATACTGAAAACCAAATTACTAGCAATGCGAATAGGTACTTGAGGTTCGTTCGCCAGTACGAATTGAGATTTTTTTGTTCCTCATCCATAATGGTATTGGGTTAATAGTGAATAAATTTGTTTGAATATTTACAGAGAGTGTGTCCTCAGTTTGGTAAATGAGGACAAGGCTGTTGTTTACAAGAAAATATGGGTTTGAATTCTCAGGATATCGGTAGCAGTAGCTCCATCGGTTCCTTTGATTCCATTGACATATTCAGCAGTGATTTTGGCAAAATGCCCGTTGATGAACCAGTTCAGGCCCAGAGCAAACTCGCGGCTATTATTGGGGGTGTGCTTTAGGTCTTGGTGTGAATAAGTAACATAAGGCATAAAGCGATGCCCCTTGACATTGAATGGTAACACATACCCTACCTGCCCATACATAATGCTTCCGTTGGCAGGTACCAGACCTCCTGAGGCAAAATTGTCATCACCCCCATAATTGTAGTTATAATAAGCCGCCAGCAAGTTCAATGCACCTCCCTTGGTGCCTACAGGAGTATCAAAGAATACATCTGCTGCAAACTTAGTTACATCGGCACGTTCAGCGGTATTGAGTTCGTTTCCTCTGGCCAATGCTCCAGGATGATGATAAAAACCAGCTCCCACGCTCAATACTTTCTTTTTGCCTAAGTAAGTTCCTACAAAATAGGGGAGTTTGTCAGACTCTTTGTCCATCAAGTCATATTTGAAATATCCTGTATATACCCAGTTGTGATCTTCACCATCTACTTGAAAAGAATATACATTGGGATCAAAAGTACCTTGGTTGATACGAGAGTTGTTGGCCGCGATTCTATAGCTAAATCTGTCCATTGTACCTTTGGCGTAGATACCTATGTGGCGGGCAAACTGATCACTAGTCGTAATGGTAGACCAAGGAAACAATCGGGCATCACCTCGTCCCTGACCAGGGTTGTCGAGAGTCATCATGTTCAATGTACTCTGATTGGATAGTCGGGAAATACCATTCCAATAATGTAAGCCAGTTCCAATGTGTAGCTTTTTAGGAACTGCAGCAAACTCAGCCCAGGCTCCATGTAAGAATAAAAAACTGCGCTGATTGTCTTGCTGAGTGTTGGGGTTGGCAGTGGTGTTTTGTGCTCCCAGGCTATTGAGTCCAAAGTGAGTAAGGATCAAAAAACGAGGCGAAATTTGTGAATATGCTAAGAATCGAGAGCGTCGTATACTCGCTTTTACTCCATTGGAGTTTTTAAAGTCGCGTTGCAGCCATAATTGGTGCCACATAATAAAACGAACATACTTTTTGCCGTCAGGACTTATATTTAATTTTAAGGGCTTGTATTTATGCTTATCATCAGTGATTTGCTTCTCTTGCCCTAAAACATTGCTACTCAGTGCAATAAAGAGCAGCAAACATGTGATTTTTCCAAAAGTTTTCATGTGACTAACATTGTTTAGGTTTACAAGTGAAGTTTAGTTGCGCATCTAACTTTCGGAAGTGAAATTGGATATTTGGAAGAAGGAATTGAAATTGTGTGTATATTTTTGCTAAACAAGTATAGTTTTTGTTCGTTAAAAGCCTATTCTCTGAAACGTTCCCACCTGATAACCATATACTTATCTCCCAGCTCGGTAATCATCATTCCCGCACCAGAAGTGTTGCTTTTATCTTGTAAAAATTCAATTAATTCTGGATGACTTAATACTTGATAGGTAGGACGGTACTCATTGTTGGTAGGAGCCTTGATATGGTATTTTTTTACCCAGTTCATTACCGAAACGTGGCTTATCCCTAAAATTCGCTCTATTTCGCGATAGCTTACTCCTTCGATGTATAATTGTAAAGCCTTGATTACATAGTAGTTATCTATTTGTTTTCCTATTTTGTTGACTGTAAAATAATAACTGCATTTCTTGCATTGATACCTTTGTCGTTCTTTGACTATGCCACTTTTTACTACTCTTTCTCCACCGCATTTTGGGCAAATTGGATGTTTCATAGGTGAAATTTTGCTTTTTCAATATTAGATATACTAATTTAGCAAACATATACCAATTTAGCAACATTGTATAATATTCGATAAAAAAGGGTGTATTTGAGTAGTGTTAGAATAAAAATTGGCTTTTACTTTAGTTATGGAATATTAGCTAAATATAAGTGAGTTGAGCCAAATTTTGTATGGAGGTCAGGCTTGAGGGTGACAAATATCAGTTTTTATTTAGTCCATTATCCATAGTTGATGGACAATAGGTAACTAAAATTGCTAATACAATGTATAATCTACAGAAAAAACTATGGACTGTGGACTATCAGCTATGGACTAATTATGCCACTAAAATCTCTTTTACTTTTTTCATCAAGTTGCGGGTAGAAAAGGGCTTGGTCATGTAGGCATCAGCTCCAATTTCTTTGCCTTTTTCTATATCTTCAGGTTTGGTTTTAGCAGTCAGAAATATGACTTTGATATGCTTTAGGTCGTCATTATTTTTAATGAAAGAACATACCTCATATCCATCTACGTGAGGCATCATAATGTCTAATACTACAATTTCAGGAATCTCTTCTTTTACCAGCTCCATGGCTTCTTCTCCGTCCCGGGCGATGTATACCTTATATCCTTGTTTTTTCATTAAAAACTCAAGCGATAGCAGAATATTAGGTTCATCATCTACAATCAGTACTTTCGACATAGTTCTTTTTTAGTGTAAATTGAAAAAGTGTTGAGACTCTGTTGAATATTAAACCTCAAAAGTTAAACAAAAGTTAACATTATGCTGGTATAATTGGTAACCTAAAGCAAAATTTCGTGGGTTTATCTGGGGTACTTTCTACCCATATCTTACCCTGATGATAATCTATGATAGTTTTACTAATAGCGAGTCCCAACCCACTTCCTTTTGGTTTACGAATGTTTTGGTCTTCATCCTGGTAAAACTTCTCAAATATCAATTGATGTAGTTCCTCTTTAATACCTTTACCATTATCTGTTACCTCTATCTGCACATAGTCACCTTCTTGAAAAGATTTTACGATGATTTCGCCTGCATTGGTTTTACTAAATTTGATGGCATTGGATAACAAATTGAGTATTACCTGCATTAGGCGATCTTCATCCCCCGAGATGAATGGTAAATCCTGAGCAAAACTAACCTTCAAATTTATGTTATTTTCTTGAATTACCTGTTGTACCGAGTCAATAGCTTCTTGTAAAATTTTGTTAATAGCAAGGGTTTGTAAGTTGAGGCGTTGTTGGCCAGAAGCAAATCTTTCCAAATCGAGTACCTGATTAATGAGGCGTTCCATACGATTGGTTTCTTTGATGATGGTTTCTAAAAAATGCACCTTTTCATCCTCTTCGAGATCGGGATTGTCTGCTAAAATTTCTGAAAAAGCCCTTATGGAAGTAAGGGGAGTACGCATTTCGTGGGTTACCGTAGAAATAAATTCATTCTTGAGATGATCGGTTTTGGTCAATTGCTGATTCGCTTCTTTGAGTCTTTCTCCAGCAATTTCAAGCTCTTCCGATTGTTTTTTGAGCTGGTCGTTGAGCAATTTTAGCTCTTGCGATTCTTTTACGAGTTCCAGAACTTCCTGATTAGAAATTTCTTCGTCGCTGGCAACCGAGGCAATCATCAAACGAGCGGCAGCAGCCCCAATGGTACTGGCTAATAATCGTTCCAGATAAGTTACTAATTGAGCATCGGCTTGAGGGATTTTTTTCCATTGGTGTCCAAATTTTTGACTAAATTCTTCCAAGGCTTGTTGGGTACGAGCCTCACCCAAAAAGTTAACAACTGTTTTGGTAAGATCTGCAGTATAGGCTACCCCAGTCCATACCATACCACTTTCTTCCCAATCCGAATATTTGTGAATATTTACAAATATTTCTGCTTGAGTATGTTCCTCGACTGAAGCACGCGATAGGTAAGAAATACTCACATAACATAATATGTTGAAGAACATACTCCAAAATAAGGCATGAGAGATAGGGTCTAAACTACTTAGCCCTAAAAATTGTTGTGGTTTTAGCCAGGAAACGCCCCAAAGCCCTTCTTGCTGGATACTTGAATGAATAAGGCCAACCTCAATCAAAGTAGGGACAATCAATAAGAAAAACCACAAAACAAAGCCCATTAAAATGCCTACCAAAGCCCCGTTTTTATGACCTTGTTTCCAATAAATACCTCCCAAAATAGCAGGTGCAAATTGAGCAATGGCCACAAAAGAGGTAAGCCCGGTAGAAACGAGCGAATACTGGCTTGAAATGGTTTTATTATAGATGTAAGCAAACAACAAGATAAAAAATATAGAAAGCCTACGCCCATAAATCAAGATAGTACCCAAATGGTGTTGGTATCGGTTTTTAAAACGATTGTTTAAGAGTAGGAGAGGCATTAACAGGTTGTTGCTAAACATAAAGCTTAGAGCCATAGTAGACACAATAATCATACTGGTGGCTGCCGAAAACCCTCCAATAAAGGCAAATAAGGCTAGTTCGGTTTGGTTAGAAGACAATGGCAGACTCAAGACAAAAGTATCGGCGTCAACCGCTTGACCACTAAAGAAGAGTTTGCCGCCAAAAGCAATAGGTATTACAAAAATGTTGATCAAGAGTAAATACAATGGGAAAACCCACATGGCACGGTTCAAATGCCAGGGATGGGCATTTTCTACCACAGCTACCTGAAATTGTCTGGGTAAAAACATAATGGCCAACATAGATAAAATACACATATACAGCCACTTAATATTCCCCCCGCGGTCATCCATGGTAAATAACTGGGTAAGCTCAGGGTTTTGGGAAGCTTTACTAAATATATCGGGTAACCCATCGAAAAGGCCAAAAGTAACAAATGCCCCAATAAGCAAAAAAGCGACGAGCTTGATGATGGACTCGAAGGCAATGGCGGCGACCATACCTTCGTGACGGTCGGTGGCTACAATGGTACGGGTGCCAAATAAAATGGTGAAAATTACGAGTACAATGGTGACGTAAAAGGCGGTATCTTGAAAGAAGAACGAAGCATTTCCTAAAGCTTTATTCGAAACACCTTCAGTAATAATAGTAAAACTGGTGGCAATGGCTTTGAGTTGAAGTGCTATGTATGGTATGATGCCCAGCAAACTCATAATGGTTACAATTCCTCCCAAGCTTACATTTTTGCCATAACGCGAAGATATTAAGTCCGCAATGGTCGTAATGCGTTGTACTTTACAGATTCGGATGATTTTTCTCAACACCAGCCACCAAAGCGGTGCCACCAGGGTAGGGCCTATGTAGGTAGTCAAAAAGTCTACTCCGCTGGTAGCGGCTCTTCCTACACTGCCATAATAAGTCCAGGCAGTACAAAAAACTGTAAATGATAGTGCATAGACATAAGGATTATTGACCAGACTTTTACCTGATTTTACTCGCTTTTCGCCCCACCAGGCAATAAGAAACAGCAGTGCCAAATAAGTAAATGATGCGATGAGTACAAGAGAGGTGGACACGGAAAGTGAATAGTTAAAAATGGAACGTGAACAATGATAGCGTAGTAAAGTCCTTTGTATTGAGGTCTTCTACTCTGGGTTTTCTTCTGAGTCGTTTAGGGGGCGATGTTTGGGATGACGCTCAAACACAAAGGCAATACAAGCAATGGTAATACACCAAATGATGAATATATAGACATATAGTAATGGATAGCTGCCTATTTTTTCGGGAGTATTGAAAATAGATAAAATGGGGTAGTTGAAGATAAACATGAAAAGTAAAAACAGAAAGAAAAATTTAACTAAGCCCTTTTTGCGTGTAACTAATTTGGACATACGTGGCGGTTTCAAAAGTTAGTATTGATACCCAATATAGCCAGAAATTTATTAAACCTCTTGAGTACCTTTCAAAATAAAAAAACAGCCTGCCAAGCGACAAACTGTTTTCTATTGTTCAAGTATTCATACTTCTGGAAATAGCTAATGTTTGGCTTTATGTTTTTTCAGTATGCTAAGAATAGCTGGGTTTCTTACCAATCGAAAAATGTCTCTTTGCTCATATTTGCTTTGAATGCTGAGATCTGGATTATATCGCAGCAATAGCTTTACAAAGTCGTGGTATTGGTACAAGGCTGCCCATACAATGGGTGTAAAGTGATCAATTGTATTTTTATCATTGATATTGGCTCCTTTTTCCAGAAGCAGTTTAGCCAGTTCCAAACGGTTTTTACGGGCCGCAGCCATCAGAGGTGTCAAGGCAAAACGTTGATCCGTTTGGTTAACATTTGCGCCCTTTTGAAGCAAGTATTTTACAACGGCCGCCTGACCAAAAAATACTGCCCGATTGAGTGCAGTATGCCCCACTGCATTCATTGCATTAATGCGTGCTTTTTGGGCAAGTAATAACTTTACCATCTCCAGATACCCTTTTTCGGCAGCAACGATCAATAAAGGACTACCAGCACCATCTTTGGTATTTGCATTCTCTTTGGTAAGCATTGACTCCAATGTGACCAAATCATTGTTTTTGACGGCTTTGATTAATGGTTTATGTTGCGGAGCTACTTGGTGGATCGAATGTCCATAGGCTAGTAACAAATCGCTCACTGGAGTATGCCATTCTTTGAGAGCAACTTCCATTGCACCATTGGCATGCTTGCTCTTTAGATGCAGATTGGCTTTGTGTTCTAATAACAAACGAGTATAAGGCACATTACCATTATAGGCTGTCCAGTGGATGACTGGATCGCCATTTTTATCCTGAATATCTACATCAGCTCCGTACTTGATTAATAATTGAGCTATAATGGTCGTTTTGTGGCCAGTTGCAGCCATTAGTGAGGTTGTGTTGTAATAATCTTTATTGGCCAGGTTGGGATTAGCTCCTTTTTTTAGAAAAAGTTTGACCACTTCTACTGCTTCTGTTTTTATTGCCTGATTAAGCAGTGTCACCCCATTTTTATCCCTTAGATTTACATTCTTAGCATTCAATATTTTTTGTAGCTTTTGAACATCCTTTTTTTTGATCAGTGCTACAATCTGAACTGTCTGGGATGGATCAGAAAGAGTAGATTTAGTTTGTGCTAAAGCGTGGATGGACACCCACAGGATAACCATCATTAGTATAGAGATATGTTTTTTCATAGGTTATTGAGCAATTTTTTTCAAAATAAATTTGGTAGTCATTTTACCATACCATTCAGGTTTTTGACCATTTGGATAAGTTTCATCAAAAAAGTGTAAAGTGAGGCTATCATCCTTCAAATGGTATTTGTAGAATTGCTTGCCACCCTCAAATCCGGGAACTTTGGCAAGAGTTGCAGTAGTGGTAATGAGCGAATCATGAACTTGATAAGTACCTGTATTGAAAACCACTGACCTAAAACCTGCAATGGTTTCTTTTTCGGAGGGTTTTGCAAGTACCTTGAAAGGTTTTCGGGGAGATTGGGTAGGCGTCCACATCAAGGCATACCTTTGAGGCTGAAACATAATGTAGCCTGGTTGGGCATTCTTGATGGTATAGGTCTTCTTGGGAGTAATCCAGTGAATCTCTTGCATTGCCCAGGTTCCCAACAATTGTTGTTGGGGTGTTTTGTTTGCCTGATAACTCAATGCCTTGGGTTGGCAATTGGCTAAAATTGCCCCTAAAACGATGAAAATAAAGCTTTGTTTGACTTGTGAACTCATGTGAAATACAGAAAAGTGTTTCCACAAATAAACACAAGGACAAAACGTAAATCCTACCACTCAAAAAGGGTGTAGGTGCTTTGTAGAGTAAAACAGAGAGGTATGTAGAGGCTTTGTAGTGCTTATAACTGTTGGATAAATTCGTTGAGGCTGGAATCTTTAGAAAGTGCCAGCTTTTTCTTCAGGCGATATTTGGCCATTTGTACACTGCTAAATTCAATATTCAGGAGCTGCGCGATTTCTTTGTTAGACATATTCAAGCGAATGTAAGCCGAGAGTCTTAAGTCGTTTTGAGAGAGGCTGCTTGACGCTCCCAGAAGCTTGTCAAAAAAGTCAGGGTGTACCTTATCAAAATGTAGCTTAAAGCGATCCCAGCTTTTCTCAATCTGGGTGTTATTTTTAATAATGTGTTGAATTTGCTTAAGGTCATCTTGCAAGCTATTGTTTTTGGGAAGCTTATATTTAAAATCTTTGAGAATCTCCTGAATATTATTCAGGACTTCCACATTTTGGTAAGTGAGCAAAGCCGAACTGGTCAATTCACGGCTTTTGTAATCCAGGTCGAGTTTGAGCCGTTGATTTTCTTGTTGTCGAAGTTGTTGTTCTACCTCTAGTCGTTGGGCTTCCGATTTGTTAAAGGCATTTTCTCGGGCCAGCAATTCACTTTTTTGTTCCAAGAGTGTTCGCTTGAGTTTGTTACGGTGTACAATCAATACAAACAAAGCCAATAACAATCCCAATATTACGACTACGGTTAAAAGCAATCGGCCCTGCAGCGTTGCTTTTTGCTTCAATTGAGTAATGGTTTTTTGTTTTTGAGCATTCACATAGGTTTGCTCCAGGCCATTGATGTACTCAAGCTTCTGTTGACGATAGAGACTGTCTGAGGCCATTTTAAAGACTTTGTGGGCTTCATATGCTTTTTCAAACTGTTTTTGAGCGGCATAATTTACGGCAATACCTCCATAAGTTTGTACGGCTCCCAGTGGGTCTTCTGTCTTACCCAAAATAGTCATACTCTTGTTGTAATAACTTTCTGCAGTGTCATAAGCTTTTTTCAAGTGGTAAATCCTGGCCACTTTGTTATACATAACTCCTAAAAACCAATCGGCAGGCTGAGTTTGGGCAAACCCGATGGCTTGATTGAGGTACACTAAAGCCGAATCATACTTTCCTTGTTCACGGTACAAATCAGCCAGATTGGATCGTGCATTAGCTCTAAGTTCAGCATTGTCGTGCTTGATCCGAATAGCCTTAAAAAAGTGTTTTTTTGCTTTGGGATAATTGCCCATTTGGGTGTAGAAGTAAGCCAGATTATTGTGCACCTTGGCAAACATTATAGTATCATTCAGCGTTTCGGCGATCTTTAAAGCCTTTTCTTCTGTTACGATGGCTTTATCAGGCTGTCCTGAACGTACATGAATAATTCCTTTGATGGTTAAGAGTGGTTTTTGAACCCGCAATAGTTTTTGTTGGATAGCAATGGCCAGTCCTCTGTCTACATATTCTAGTGCTTTATTATAATTTTTTAGCTGAAAATAGACATTAGCAATATCACCAAATAACAGACTTTGCTGGGCTGAATCATTGGTTTTTTCGGCAATGGCCAGGGCTTGCAAATATTGTTGAAAGCCCCGATCGTACATGCCTTTTATATTGTATAAGTGAGCGACATGCTTCAATGCTTTTATATGTATTTTAGGAATGTTTTTAATCACTGGATTGGACAATGCTTCAGAAAAATAGTCCATTGCCGAAGCCATTTGATGCGCTTGCAAGGCTTTTTCTCCAGCTTTAACCACTGTTTCCACAGTATTTGGATTTTGAGCTATCAGCCAATTGTGTTGAAAAAATCCACCTAAGCATATAAAAGCAAGAAAGTATTTCATGTCGCAATAATTGTGTATTCCTAATAACTATGTTCGTCCAGTTTCACCTTTCCTCTAAAAGTCTTGTAGACAAAAAAGGTATAACCAGCTACCAAAGGCGCTCCAATGGCCACAATCGTCATCATAATTTTGAGCGACTTGGTTGAAGCTGCTGCTTTGTAAACTGTTAGGTTATATTTTGGGTCTACCGTAGAGATGAGCAGCGTTGGATACAACTCTATGGCTACCAAAATTAACAATAAACTAATAGTGAGAGACGAAAACAAGAACGCACCCCTAAACCTTTTTTTAGTGGCTAATCGGGGAATATTGGCAATACTCAAAAAAGTGAGCACAGGTACAATAAATAGCGCAGGATTAGACTTAAAATCATCGGACAAATGAGGAATATACAACAACGTATAGAGCGAAGTAATCCCAAAAATGACCATAAAGCCAATGATGGCTCGTTTGAGCAACACAGTAAGTTTGGCAAAAAGACGGCCCTCGGTTTTGAGCAATAAATAAATGGCTCCATGTACCATAAACAAGGCCAGGGTGGTAAATCCAGTCATGAGCGCATAAGGGTTCAAAAACTCAAAAAATCCGCTGCCTTGGTATAAGTAATCCTTGCCCACAGCAATGCCTTGCAACACATTGCCAAGCACAACCCCTAGTAAAAATGCCAGCAAAATACTTGACACACTGTATGAGATATCCCAGCTTTTTCGCCAAAGTTTGCCATCTTCTTTGCCACGGAACTCAATAGCAATGGCCCGAAAAATAATGCATACCAAAAATAGCATAAAAGGGACATACAAAGCGGAGAAAAAAGTGGCATACATCACTGGAAATCCAGCGAATAATGCTCCTCCACCAATTACCAGCCATACTTCGTTGCCATCCCATACCGGGCCAATGGCGTTGAGTGCAATCCGACGACTTTGTTCTTTTTTGAAAAACAAATGCCAGGCTCCTGCACCAAAGTCAAACCCATCGAGAATGGCATACCCCGAAAACAATCCACCTACCACCAAATACCACCAGGTAGGATAATCAATGCCTAAAAATGTTTCCATAATGATCTAGTTTATATTGGGGATTAATTTTTACCAGTAATAATTTGTGTGATTTCCTCAGTTTTAGGACGTAACTCAGTCTCATCTTCATTGTAAGGGCCGTGTTTGATTTTCTTGTTGAGCATGTAAATAAACAAAGAAAACAACAGCGCATACACCACAAAAAACAAGATGAGCGAAAACAAAATTTGGTTATCGGTTACGGCCTGCGAAAAGGCATCTGAAGTGCGTAGTAGTTTATACACTACCCAAGGTTGGCGCCCCATTTCGGCTGCAAACCAACCTACTTGATTGGCAATTTGTGGTAAGAAAACTGACAGCACAAAAATCCGCAACAACCACTTTTGCTGGAATAATTTCTTGCGCCATAGCAGAAAACTCGCTAACAAAGTAAGCCCTATCAAGGTCATTCCAATGGCTACCATCAAGTGGTAAAACTGGAAAATGGCATTGACCTGTGGAGGACGTTCATCTTCTGGGAAGGCATTTAAACCAACTACTGGAGCTTTGGGGTCATAATGCAACAAGAAAGAAAGTCCACCAGGAATTTTTACCCCAGTTACTTGCTGCTTTTCCTTATTTACCCAGCCAAAAAGATACATATCGGCTGGTGCTTTGGCATCAAAATGCCCTTCCATTGCAGCAAGCTTGGCGGGCTGGTTTTTGGCTACACCATCGGCCGAACGGTGCCCAGTAAATAGTTGCCCCAACGAAAATACTGTGGCTACAATGAGCGCAATGCGAAAGGCTTTTTTAGAAATTTCTACATAACGCCCCTTTACCAAATAATAGGCATGTACGCTAAGCACTAAAAAGGACCCAGCCAAAAATGCGCCCAGCCATACGTGGGTTAGGCGATCCACACTAGAGGGGTTGAAAACCATCGCCCAAAAGTCAGTGATTTCGGCTCGGGCATTTAATCCTTCGCCTACAATATGATACCCAGCAGGAGTTTGTTGCCAGCTATTGGCTACTACAATCCAAATGGCCGAAAACATAGAGCCAAAAAATACCCCAATGGTAGATACCAGGTGTACCCAGGGTTTTACTCGATTCCAGCCAAATAATAAAATACCCAAAAAGCCACTTTCGAGGGCAAAGGCAAAGATTCCTTCGGCAGCCAGCGCGCTTCCAAATACATCGCCTACGTAGCGGGAATACACGGCCCAGTTGGTGCCAAATTCAAACTCCATGACGATGCCAGTAACGACTCCAATCCCAAAAGTAAGGGCAAAGATTTTTGTCCAAAACTTGGCCAACTTGTGGTATTCTTCATTTTTGGTACGCACATAAATAGACTCAAAAATTACGAGAATGAGTCCTAACCCAATGCTCAGTGGTGGATAGATATAGTGAAAGGCTACCGTAAAAGCGAACTGAATTCTGGCTAATATTTCTGTTTCCATGATCACTAAGCGTTTATTTGTACCGAACTACCTCCAACGATTTGCCACTGATTGTCAATCAGTTTCCAAAAACGCGTGAACCTGAAAAGCCCCTGAAACGGCTGACCAAGAAAGACCCCTTTCATATCAATTTTTACAGTGACTACTGCACTCTCTCCAATGATTTGGATTTGTTGCTCAGACGGTGCCATGCTTTCGATGGTCATATTACCCGAACGATAACCTTCCAAGTCCATAGCCTTGGAGACCACTTGCCCTGTAGGGATTGTAAATTGTAATTGGGGATGAATAAGCTTATCTAATAAGGCTACATTACTTGTTTGCATGGCTTGCAAAAGAATCGCCTCTTGTTCCTCTATTTGTTGAGGGGTGATTTTTGTGGGAGTTTCCATAGGCATATTGTGTGAGGTGCCCTTGTATACTTGGACAACCTTGGTTTTTAAATTTAAGCATAGATTTCCTGTAAAAGAAACCTATTGGTCTCTAAATAATTTGATAAAGTATTGGATACCAGTGAGATGAATATTGAATAACAAATATTGAAGTTTTGCTATTCATTATTCTATGGTTTCCAGCAAGAAAACTAACCAAGGTATTGGGGAGGGTGGGGTATTTTGGCTAAAAATAAGTAATGATACAAGTTTTGATAATGGTCTTGAGTATCACTTGCTTTTGTAATGGGGGCAAATTCTATTTGAACGTGTGTGTTTTCGTAATAAAGCACCAACAATGAGGTGAAAGTAGTGCTGCTAATGGGAGAAGTGTAAGGGTGTTCTTCCAGGTAATGTTTGAAGTCGGCTACTAAATTTTGGAAAAAGCCAGCGGTAGTCTCTAGGATTTTTACCGATTGGTGAGTTGGGGCATCACACATGTGGGACAACGTGCGATTTTGGATCGTCCAGACTAAAGCTTGTGTTACAATGCTTTGAGCAATTATCAATAAAAAAGCCAGGCTTACCAAGTACGCTTTTAACGAAGTGTTTTTGGTGGTATTGATTTTAGACGATATGTTGATTGTAGGTTTTACCAATCAATCTAATGGTTTAAGTTTTACCCAAATTAGTAGTCAATCTGTGAAAAGTCAAGCATTTGCTTATCTATATCTATAATACGATTTTTGAATGCTTTTTGTTTGATTGTCAATAAGTTAAGTGCAAGCAAATCTTTATATAATCTAATAAATAAGTGTATCATGAAAACTAAACATTACCAGTTCTTTTTTGCGACTCTTTTTATAACTTTTTCAACCTGTTTTTCGGCCAAAGGACAGCTATATTGGCGGACCGATTATGGGGTAGGCATGGCATTTATCGCCTCTGAGCAAGCAAATAATAACTTAGGTATTTCAGGTGGAGGCCTAGCAGTTCCTCTTCGCTTAACATTTTCTCATGAGTCGTGGCGTTTTGGTAAAAATTTGTATCCAGCAATAGGTTTAGAAGCCGATCTTCTGTTTGCGGGTGCCAGCGACAATCACTATTTTGGGTTATCGTTTGAACTGGAAATGCCTCAAAATGAAATAGGAGGGAGATATGATGCAGAGTTTTACTTTAGAGCTTCAGGGGGAAGAGTCATTCATTTTTTGAATTTGTCAGGCTACGGAGGAAAACCTTTGCCGCGTGATATGGTAAACACAAGTAACAAGCCTTACCTGAACTTGGGCATGGGCCTGAGGTCAGCATTTAACCCTAACGATAAGCTAAAAATAGGTTTTTTTATCGAGTTGGGGGCAATGTTTAATAAGGCGTCATACGTTCCTGCCGTTACAGAAAATATGACACACATATACGTCAAGCTTGGCTTGTACTTATTTGAAGGCATTAAGAGCGGCTTATAATTTTAATAGCGAGGAATTTCGTGTAAACGACTCAAAATTGTTTTAAGATCTACTTGCTTGGCATAATTGACTTTTACCTTCTCAAATTGTTGATTGAGTAGCTTGATTTTTTTGTCAATTTTACTGGTGTTTTTGCTCAACTTATAAGCTCCCATAAGCACCAGTATGATGTTTTTGTGGTATTCTTCCAGTGCAGTGAGGTATTCTGAAGAGATTTTCTCAATCTCACCAGTAATAAATTCTATCTTATTGAGAGCCAATAGTGAATAACCCACTCTTTTGTCGCGAATGGCGCGGCTATAATTTAAGTTTCCTCCTATGCTATATTTCTTTTCAACCTTCTCGATTTGGCCTAGTACTCGACTATAGGTGTAATATTCATTGATAATATTATTCAATGACTTTTTCTTGAGTGTTTCCAGGCTTTGATCGTCGTATAGCGTTACCACGAGTTCTTTGACAAACTCATTGGTAAGCTTACGCAAAGCTTCGGTTTTTACTTTGAGATTTTCGTTACTCACGGCTAGTACCTTGTTGAGGGCCGAAAGGTTATCGTAGTGTTCTACGTATTTGCGAAGCCCTTGCTGAAAAGTAAGTAATTGTTGAGGGCTTACTCCACGATGGTTTACTACCAGATTATTCACCAAATTATTGACTGAATTGATAGAGTTTACCGCAGGAACCGACGAAACCAAAGATTGGGTAATTGGGTTGCGGATAATGTTGGAAATAATCTTAAAAAAACGGGCACTTTTGCTACTTCTAAACTTTCTTAGTTTTCCCGTGATTTGGCCACGCACTAGATTTACAATGTCAGCTTCCAACGAAAAGCCCAATTCATTATTTTGAGGGTTATTGAGTTCGTTGATGGCGTTGGCATAATCGGCATAAGCCAATGATGCTTCCAGTCCATTAAGCCCATTGTTGAAGGCATAAATAAAACTAGCAGTAGTTTTAATGCTGGTAATATTGGTGGTGTAACGATTTTTGGCATCCAACAAATCCTGAATCTTCAGATCTTTAATGGCTTTTACTCCCACATTTACCTCTTGCCTAAGGGTATTATGTTGATTAAAAATGCTTTTGAGAGAATCGCTCAGCGCACGACTGGTACGCTGGTTTTTCTGGTTAATTTGGGCCAGACCTTCTTTACTTTTATTTAGGTTCTTATCTACTTGTTGAAGCTTTTGTTGATTGGTTTGAGAAGCTTTTTTGATGCTTAAGTATCGTTGGTAAAGCGTGGTCAAAGAATCTGAAAGCATTTGAATACGTACCTGATTGGCCATTTCGGGGGAAGGAGTGGGGTTAAACGAACCTGCTTTGATAGAATCCTGACGAGGTGGTGTTTTTTTGGTGCTGTCTTTGGGTGTCGGATTGGCTTTTTTAGTAGAATCGGTCTGGGCCTGCACAAAAAAAGGCGCCAACCACAAGATCGTTACATAGATTATTTTGGTGTAGTTCATACCTTAATAGAGGGAGTTGATAATTGGTATACAAAGTATGGTAGATTTGGCACATTTACAAAAATGAGCCTGTGGTAAAAATTCAACCTATTGTATTGTTTGCCAGAATAGATTGTCATAAATTACAATGCTTGAAATTATCCTAACTGACAAATAATATTATTCAATGGGGCTCCTTTCCAAGTTTTTTAGTAAAGACAAAAAGATCAACAAAGCAGAACAGAAACTCAATCAGTTTCTGAGTCAAAACCTCCCAGATAAAGCTGATAATCAATTTTGCAACTTATTTACCTTATTGGTAAAAGAAATGCAATGGCAACACCTTTCCAAGGTGATTACAAATTATTTACCCAAAGTACAAAACCAATCTATTGTAGAGCTTAAGGTAGGCAATGAGCTGGTGGAGCAAGCTCTCAAGGCGTTGGAAAAAAATAATTTTGTACCCGCAGCCATTCAACTAGCGATATTCGTAGATAAGCACCCAGCAGTGATCGAGTTATATGCCAAGTCAGCCAATTACAATGAGTTGTTTATGCATATTTCTGCTAATAAACAGTTGATGACTCGCCAGATGGTAGGGCTTGCTTTGGAGAAATGGGAACAATACAATGGAAAGATTAAACCCAATACCCCTATTGTAAATATTTTGCAGGGAATAGATCAGGAAAACACGTATTTGATTCCTGAAAAAGCCCATCTAAAGGAAAGCATTGGCAAATATGAAGAAGCAGCAAACCTATACCTGAGTCAATTACACAAACAAGATGCAGCGCGTTGTTTTGAACTGGCCAATCAATCGCAAAAAGCCATCGAGTTATATGCCGAAATAGGAGCGAATGAGAAGGTGTCGGTTATTGCGGAAAAATTAGGTGATTATGCATTGGCGCTGTCTACGGTAGTGAAGCCAGAGCGAAAGTTTGACTTATTGGTGTTGACTGAGCAACTCCAGGAAGCAAAACAATTTGCTTTAGGATTTGCCTCTCCCAATAAATTTGTAGAGAAGGTAAAAACCGAGGCAAAGCGCTTGATTGCGGGTAAAGTAGTGGCCAATGAGCATATTCAGGCTTTAGAGTATGCCCAGCTAGCTGAGCTAGAGCCCCACGAAACAGCCCAAATGCTGGAGGAAGGGAGAAAGTATTATACCCAAAAGCAACTGGACAGTAATGATGCTGGAAGTGCAAAGGCTTTCTTACAAAAGCGCATTACATTAGAAGAAAAAACAGGAAACTATCATGTAGCAGCACGCATTGCAGAAGAGGAATTAAAGGATTCAAAATTGGCGATTAAGTTGTATGAAAAAGCCAATCTTTACCATAAAGCCATTGTGCTTACTTCTGAAAACGAAGCGAATAGTGATAGTGTAGCCGTAAAAACAAGATTAGCCGAATTGCATAGTAAAGGAGGAAACTTGTTTAAGGCGGCCGATTTGTATGAAGGACTTGGAAAATATGAGGAAGCGTATCGTTTGTATGACGAGGTAGGCCACTTTGAAAAAGCATTGGCCTGTTACACCAAATTACCTGATAAAAATGAACAAACGCTACTTGATCTATACCGCAAGGTAGGTGCCTATGATCAAATCATTGATTTGCATATGGCGAAAAACTCTCCTGAAGCTTTACAAGAAGCATTGAGGATTGCTCGTGAGCGAAACGACGCTTTTAAAGTGGGGGTAATTGAGAAAAAATTGAGTTCCTTTAAAGCGATTCCTGATGAAGAACTGGAGGCTAGTTATCAGCAAGCACTTCAGCACGTAGACCGTCAATATGCGCCAATTTTGGGGATTGATTTTGGTACTTCTACTTCGGTATGTGCGGTGTATAATGTACAAACCCGTAAAGTAGAAGTAGTAACCAATGAAAAAGGGAATCAGTACATAGACTCTTACTTGGCCATTAATGAAGAGGGCCGATATATTTTTGGAAATCAGGCCAAGTTGCTAAGGCTTACCAAACCCCTGTCAGTGGTATCTCATGCCAAAAGATTTCTGGGAGATAACAAGATATTTCATATCAATAACAAGAGTTATTCTACTGAGGAAATCATTGCTCATCAGTTAAGCAATCTAAAACGTATTTCAAATAATTACCTAAAAACCAAAGTTAAAGAGCGTTTTACGGAACAATTGTCCACCAGGCATCAGCGAGTGCCTTCTCAGGTCGTTGAAGATTTTTTCCAACAAAAGAATCTGGACGTGATCAAAGAAGTGGTGTTGACAGTGCCTGCTTACTTTAACGATAGCCAAAAACGAGCAACCAAAGATGCAGCTGAAATTGCAGGATTGAATGTTCGTCGTTTGTTGCACGAACCTACTTCAGCGGCAGTGGCATTTGAGTTTCAGAAAAGTTTTAAGGGTAAAATGGCAGTGCTTGATTTGGGGGGAGGTACTTTCGATATTTCTATTCTGGATATTAGTGAAGGGGTATTTGAAGTAGAGAAAATTGGTGGTAATACCCAATTGGGTGGAAGCGATTTGGATGAGTTGGTTTATGCGCATTTTCTGCAAAAAATTAAGCAAGAGCATGGGGTAGATTTGTCAGAAGCCAGTTATAAAGTAGAAGCTGCCCGCTTGAAAGATGCCTGCGAAAACCTGAAGATTAACTTGTCTACGCAGCAGGAATACATCATAGAAATGCCTTATTTTCTAAACCAGCCAAGTTTTAGTTTTAGCCTTACCCGTCCACAATTAGAAGCGATTTGTCAGCCGTTTTGGCAAAAATATACCAAAGTTATACAAGAAACCCTGCAAGACCTTACCGTACCTGTACAAGGTTTTATATTGGTAGGAAATGCCACCAAGATGCCTAAAATTGTACAGTTGTCTACCGAAGCTATTCAGGCGAAACAAAGTAAAGGAATTGACCCTGGGCTGGTGGTGGCTAGTGGCGCGGCTATAGATGGAGCCATTCTTACCGATCACATCAAAGACAAGGTGATTTTGGATGTTGTGCCTTTTAGTTTGGGTATTTCGGTACAGGAAAACGAAAACAGTAAGAAACAGGTGATTAGCCGAATTATTCAGCGAAACCTCACAATTCCTGTGTCTCGCGAAAGTTCTTATTCTACTACTTTTGATAATCAGGATACGGTATCTATTCGAATTTATCAGGGTGAGTCGGAAGAGCCTGAGGCCAATCATTTTTTAGGGCAATTTCAACTCTCTGGACTTCCCCCAGCCAAAGCGGGAACTCCCAAAATCAAAGTTACTTTTGATATCTCAGCCGATTGTATTCTTACGGTTACTGCTGAGGACGAAGCCACTCAAAAGAGTCAATCAATTCAGGTCTTGGGATCGGTACGCTTGAGTTATGCTCAAAAACAAGCGCTGGTAGACAAATTTAAGCAGAAAGAAAGCTCTCAGGTGATTGAATCCCAAGTGATTCGTTTAAAGAATGAGCTGGATCAAAAGATTGATACATTTGAAAAACAACATCATCAGTTTAAGCAAAACAAAACTCGCCTGGAGGCGCTGGTAGAGGAAAAGCTACAATTAAACCCTCAAAACTATCAGGCCAATGTAGAGCAGGCGCAAGTGATCAACGACTTGTTTTTGCAAAAAGATCAATTGATGGAAGATGCCCAACGCTATTTGGATCAGTTTACCTCATTGGCTTCTAATGTGCAAAATGCTACTAAAATTCACCTGGATTTTACTGATACTTCTATCAAAGATAATCTGCGGGAAAGAAAGGAGCGCCTTCAGCAATTCTTGAAAAATGCAGCTCAGTTGAATGAGCGTTTTCAAACCCAAGTCATGCAAACGGTGGATCTTTGGATAAATACACTGGATAGCATTGATCCAAATCTGGAGAAAATGACCGTGCTCGAAAAAGCCAATTATTTAATGGCTACTGATCGGGTGCAAGAGGCCATTGCGTTGTTGGAAACTAATATAGAAGCACATGCTACGGATGCGCAATTTATTGAGGCTTTGCTAAAGGGATACCGGAAAAATGGCGATGTACAAAAGTATAAAGAAGTTGCTCAGAAGCATAAATTCATCCTGGGCAACGAGATGCCAGATTTTAATCATTTGAACAAATTCTTACAAGGGCTTACCCAGTCGGTTTTTATGATTGAGGTGTATGATAAATACGGGAAAATAGGTACTGGAAGTGGGTTTGGGGTAAGCGATCATTTTATCGTAACAACTCGCCATTTGGTGGAAGGCAATCATCGCCTAATCATTACTGGAGAAGAGGGAGAAGTAATATCGCAAAATGTGATATTGGATACCAACAACGATTTGGCCTTAATCAGGGTGCAAACACCGCTGAAAAGTATCAGAATGGGTTTTACCGAGTTTATAGAACCAGGTGACTGGGTGATGTCGGTGGGTATTTTATTGAATGATTCAAATACCTTTGCCGAACGTATTGGCATGACACAGGGCGATGTAAATGCGATTCGAAAGCACGAAATGTCTACTGATCGGTTGATTTTTATGGACAATAAAATAGAAGAAGGAATGGTAGGAGGGCCATTGGTAAGCAGTATTGGCGAAGTGCTTGGAGTGGTTACATTTACCCAATATCGTGTGGCTGGTGTAGAGGCTGGATTTGGAGCAATGCAAAATCAACCAGTAGCAATTCCTATCCATTTGGTAGAAGCGTTTGTAGAGCGACAAAATCGTGAATCCTAAGGAGCCTTCATTATTTGTTTTTTTTGATAACTTACCAAAAAGGTACATGTGCAAGTATTGATTATTAAACATAAGTTATTGATAATCTGCTGTTTTTTAGCACGCCAAGCGAACTTTTCTTGAGTGTTTGTGTTTAGACTTTCAATGTAAATACATAAATTAGAATATAAACATTTAAAGAAAGAGGAATATAATGGAAAAATTAGGATTAGGATTAAGCTTATTAGGTGTACCTTATGTATTAGTGATTGCTTTTTTGGTATATAGAAGAAATAGAAAACAAGCGATGCAACTAAAACAACAAACAAGTAAAGTACCTGTAAAACGTAAGAGATATTGAGCTTCAAAGTTTTTGAAGAGAAAGGAAAGCTGAGCAATTGCTCGGCTTTTTTGCTTTAGCGACTTTTTGTCATTTTAAAATTCACCTAAAAAAGCTTTTTAATGACATAATGTCTTGATTATGAGTGTTTCACGTACTGGTACAGGCATTGATAGGTTAAGGATAAACACAATATACTTTAACACCATTTAGAACACTAAAAATTAAAAGTGATATGCTTGTACCAGAAATTATACAGAAATATAAAAGGCAAAACCAGCTCCATACGGCAGCTTTGTTTGCGAGTATGTTAGGCCTGGTTACTTTGTTAGGTTATTTATTGGTGGGACAGTTTGGGTTATTTGTAGCCATGGGTTTGGGAGTGTTGTTGATGATTCTGGCTCCAAAAATCTCCCCTCAACTTGTACTTAGATTATATAAAGCGCGACTCGTTAATGCTTATGACGCGCCTAATTTGCATCAGATTATGCAAGTGCTTGCCGAGCGGGCAGGGTTGAACAAAGTGCCTCAATTGCATTACATTCCAGGAGATATTATGAATGCTTTTGCGGTAGGTTCTTCTCAGAATGCACACATTGCCATTTCTGAAGGATTGTTGAGAACCTTAAACTTACGTGAAATTAAGGGAGTACTGGCCCATGAAATGAGCCACATAAGCAATAATGATATGCAAGTCATAGGTTTTGCCGACCTGATGAGCCGTTTGACGAATATGCTTTCTACTTTGGGTAAAATACTATTAATCATTAACCTGCCATTACTGTTGATAGGAGAGGTAGTGGTATCCTGGGGAGCAGTTTTGTTACTGATTTTAGCGCCTACTATAGCGGGATTACTGCGTTTGGCACTTTCTCGTACTCGAGAGTTTAATGCCGATTTACACGCTGCTACACTTACTCAAGACCCTATGGGATTGGCCAGTGCTTTGAGCAAAATTGAGCATTATACTGGCAATTTTTTGCAACAAATCCTTAGATCGGGTTATAGAGTTTCGGAGCCTGCGTTTTTTAGAACGCACCCTAAAACTTCAGAACGAATTGCTCGGTTGAAAGAAATGAAACAACCAGAGGTGATAGAACCTTTGGCAGCGAACCAAGAAGATGTAGTGCGGGTGTTGTTGGAAAGGTATCTTACCAGTATGACTTCGGATAGTATCAAGCCTGGGTTTTACTGGCGGGGGCGAATGATGGGATTAAGACTTTTGTAATATGAAATAAAATGCTGAGACAGTTAAAAGGGCCTCAGCATTTTTTATGATGCTAGTGTGGCAAGCGATCTCTTAGTAATCCATACACATAAGTACCTATCAATGCACTAAATAACACCAAACCAATGGCTACAAAACCGTGGCCGAGTAACACATATAGAGGCCCAGGACAGGCACCAGTCATTGCCCAACCCAATCCGAAAAATGTGCCTCCGATTAAATACCTTGGAATTGATCGTTTTTTATCATTAAAAATGATGGGTTGGCCATACACAGATTTTAAATGGTACTTTTTGATAAGCCAGGTAGCAATCATCATTAACAGTACTGCTGAGGCAATGATACCATACATATGAAATGCCTGAAAACGGAACATTTCCTGAATACGATACCAGGAGATTACCTCGGATTTGGTCATGATAATGCCAAAGAGTACCCCTGCCACGATGTATTTTATCGCTTTCATTCTAAATTCAAAGTCTAAGTTTTGAGTTGATAAAAAATTATAATTGAATAATATAAGGCAATAAGACGTGTGTCATGAGCAATCCCCCGATGAAGAAACCTATGACTGCGATGAGAGAGGGTATTTGCAAATTTGATAAACCACTAATGGCATGTCCTGAGGTACATCCACCAGCATAGCGTGCTCCAAAACCTATCAAAAAACCACCGGCAATAAATACTACAAGCCCACGTAAAGAGAAAATACTATTGATGCTGAAAAGTTCGGCAGGTAAAAAACCTGTTGTATCTTTGAGTCCTATAGATTGCAAATCTTGTACAGTACTTGGTGAAATGCTCACCTCAGGATGCATCAAGAATTGACTGGTAAGCAGGCCTCCAACAATGGCCCCCACCACAAATAGCAAGTTCCAGCGGTCTCTTTTCCAGTTATAATCAAAGAAGCGAGTTCTTTTTCCCGCGCCCATGATTGAGCAAGTAGTGCGAAGTGTAGCCGATACACCAAAAGATTTTCCAAAGAAAAGTAACAGTATAGCGACTAGTGCAATGAGTGGCCCGGCCAAATACCAGGGCCACGGTTGCTTAATTAAATCTAACATAATTTGGTTATTTTGTTTATAATTAGTCTTTCAAAGTCCTTTCGGTTGTTTGATCTACTTTTTATGTATTTAGCTTAGTTTTCTATTAACCTTTGGTTATCCTACATTTTGCCTGAGCTCTTGTTGGTCAGTTCCCCAAATGTTGTCGGTTCTTTGGTCTCGTTACACTAAGACCCAAGACTTGAGTGTTTTTTGGGAAACATCAAACTACCTAGTTTACTCTTAAGCTTTGGTTATTCTTAAAGCTTGATTATCAATTCTATTGTATTAGGCAAGCCTAAACGTTAGAATTGGTTTGTATAAATGATTTACTACATTTTCAGAGATGCTTCCTTTGATCAAGTGCTCCCAGCCAGTACGCCCGTGGGTACCCATAATGATGAGATCTATGCTATGCTCATGGGCAAAATAGAAGATCCCATCCTCTATATGGCGATCGTTTTGAATATGAAACTCCACGTTTTGCAATCCATTGATTTGGGTAAACTTTTCCATCTGCTGGAATATCTCCCGTTGGGTTTCTTTGGTTTTTTCTACCTTGAGCAAATGAATTTGCGCATTGGAAGAAGTCTGCAATGCTTGGACAATGTCTAAATTTTCGGTTTGAGGATTCTTAAAATCGTTGACCAGTAAAATATTGTCTATGCTCCAGTTGGGGCGATCACATTTTACAGTCAGCACTGGTACAGGAGAGTAGCGTACTATTTTTTCGGCATTAGAGCCCACAAACATTTCTTTCCAGCCATTGGCTCCACTGGTTCCCATCACTACCAAATCTATCGCATTGGTTTTTATGTATTCTATAATGTCATCTATCATGTTCCCAAACTTGACCACGATATGCACAGGGTTTTTAGCCGATTTGAGCCACTCCTGAATTTTGTGTTCATTGTCCAGGCGTTCCTGTTCAAACTTGGTCATATCATAGTCTTCACACTCGAGCATTTTCCCTTTCTTGTCGAAATAGGCGTCGCCAGGAGTGGGGAGAACCTTTAATGCATGAATCTCTGCTTGAAGACTAGCCGCAATATTTTCGGCGGTGTGTAAAGCATATTCTGATAGTTCAGAAAAATCAGTAGGTATGAGTATCTTTTTCATTTACTTCTGGTTTATAATTGACTATATGCCCAATGTGAAACAATCTTCATTTTTTCCCTATGATTTTTGTCAGAATGCTGCTTTTTATTTTTAGATGACATTATTTTGATACTTAAGCTTTGCCTTTGAGTATTCTGTTCCAATACAGCCAGGGCAGTACTTTTTTCTTTAATAAATACATAGAGTAACGTTCTTTAGCCTGGTTGAACGGAAAAGTTTCTACTACATTTCCATCATAGTCAAACTCCGCCAATACCAGCTTACCGTATCCGGTAACCAGTGGGCAGGAACCATAGCCATTGTATTGACTTTCAGGAGTTTTCTGGTTGAGCACTTCCAATAGGTTCGCTACCAAAACTGGGGCCTGTTTACGAATAGCTGCACCAGTTTTGGCATTAGGGGTGTTGGTCACGTCTCCCAAGCCAAATACATTTGGATGTTTTTTGTGTTGAAGAGTATGTTTATCTACATCTATCCAACCATTGGCATCAGCTAACGGACTTTTGCTTATAAAATCGGGTGCGCTTTGGGGAGGAGTTACATGAATCATATCAAAGCGTTTTACTACTTTCGATTTGCTTCCATCCGCTTGGGTTACGCTAAAAGTAGCTTCTTTCTTGTTACCGTCAATGGAAACTAATTCGTGCCGATGATTTTGAGTAACACCGTATCTTTCGCATACCTTATTTAAGGTTTCGGCGTATTTTTTTACTCCAAAGATTACTTTCCCTGCATTGCAGAACTCGATGTTTGTTTGACTTAATAAATCTTTTTTGCGTAAATAATCTCCTGCCAGATACATGATTTTTTGAGGAGCACCTCCGCATTTTACCGGAGTAGCTGGGCTGGTAAATAGGATGGTACCACCCTTAAAATTTTGCAAACTCTTAAAAGTATAGGGAGCGGTTTCGAAGGAATAATTGCTGCAAACGCCATTTTTTCCAAGGGTTTCTTCCAAGCCATCGATCCAACCCCAATTGATTTGGATGCCTGCACTCACGACCAAATACTGATAGCTGATTTCTTGCCCATCTTTGGTGATTACGAGGTTCTTTTCAGGCAGAAAAGTGTCAGCATATTTTTTTATCCAGGTAACTTTTTTAGGCAGGACATCACGAGTCTTTCTTACCGTCTTCTCAATGTCAAAGTCACCACCACCTACCAAAGTCCAGGCAGGTTGGTAATAGTGTTTTTCTGAGGGTTCAATGATGCCTATGTCCAGTCCTGGCATTTTTCTTAGGAGCTGAGCTGCCACCGAAATACCGCCGTTGCCACCACCAATAATGAGTACAGAATGCTTTTGAGTGTTTGTTGTATTATCCATGTATATGTTTGTTTATAGTTATAATTGGGTTAGTGCAATTTAATATATTAATTTTTAAACATATATAATTATGTTCATATTTTTGATAAAAAAAATATTACTTCTTTTGAAATACAATACTCCACATTCCCCTCAATTCGGCCATTTTATAATTGGTGGCTTTGTCATTAGGGTATGAGCTTTTAATCAATGCATAATTTTTTTTACTGATTTGTTCTCCCACTTTTCCGTGGCAGTTCAAACACAACGGTTTAATAAAAATTGGTGCATTGAACATGGTTTGCTTATCTGATAACCTGGTTAATTGAGGTTTGGGTGTCTTGCCTGTTTTTAGGCTTTGTTCATAATCTTCTAAAACTTTTCTTTCTTGCGTATTGGGAAAGTTTTTAGGGTTTCTGATATGAAGGCTTGTACGACGAATGCTTACGTTATGCTTTTTTGCTATAGTTTGGGTCAATGGTAAAGCGTTTATGCTACAGTAGGGAACCGCTTCGGCCACGCCACCTTTTTGTAAAGCTGCTTTCAATTCCTTGCTGAGCGCTTTGAATGTTTCTTGAGCAATCGCTTTGCCTTTTGTTTTCAAAGCCTGATCATTGTCTTGCTTTTGTTGGTTAGATTGACCACAAGCCATTAAACCCAAAAGGGTAATGATTAAGCTTATATTCAAGAGTTTTGCCATGTTGATAGTGAAGAATAGAGAGACTTTAGAAGTAAAGCCCCTCCTAAATTTTTATTGCAAAGCGTTCCAGGCCATAATGCCACCTTCCAGGTTATATAGTTTCGAAAAACCCATTTGTGCCATCATAGCGCAAGTTTTTCCACTACGATTGCCACTTCTACAATATATTAAATAGGTCTTGTCTTTTGCTAATTCGGCCACTTTATTGGCAAATTCTGGTTGCATAAAATCAATCATTACATGATTGGGAATACTACCTTCTTCTAACTCTGCCTCCGAACGAACATCTAAAATAACGGCATCTGCTTCGTTTTCTATCTTATTCTTAAATTCCGTAACCGTAATATTCTTAAAACTCATAATTATTTGTGTTGTGGGTTTTATAAGGGGTAATTATTGCATAAGAATAATTACCCCTTTGACATTTTATCTATCTAAATGATTTGTTGACGATTAATTACAGGGTAGAAGGGCAAACATACTCGGTTTTGGCAATATCGGTTTTGGCAATTTCACGGAAACCACCTTTTACATCTACTACGTTTTTATAACCGTGTTTCTTCAAAATAGAAGACGCCACCATTGAGCGATAACCTCCAGCACAATGCACATAATAGGTAGCTTCTTTGTCTAAATCATCTAAGTGCCCGTTGATAAAATCTAATGGGAAGTTTTGGGCATCTATTATGTGCTCAGATTGGTATTCGGTAGGTTTGCGAACATCCAAAATATTGATTTTGTCTTGAGTTTGTAGCGCTTGCAGTTCGGTAGCTTCAATCGAGCGAATGCTATCTACGTTCTTTCCAGCAGCTTTCCAGGCGTTAAAACCACCAGCCAAATAACCAATGGCGTTGTCGTAACCCACACGAGCCAAACGTAAAACAGTTTCTTTTTCCTGACCTTCTGGTGTTACCAATAAGATGGGTTCATTCAAGTTTTTGATAAGCGTACCTACCCATACTGCAAAGGTGCCTTCCAAACCAATATTCATTGATCTTGGCACAAATCCTTGATTAAAAGTTTGCTCGTGGCGGGTATCTAAAATGATTACTCCCTGCTTGGCTTTAGCTTCAAAGTCTTCGGCACTCAGAGCTGTCATACCACGGCTGATTACCTCATCTACCTGCTCATAGCCTTGCTTGTTTAGCATAGCATTTTTAGGGAAGTATTGGGGGGGAGGCATAATACCATCCGTTACTTCTTTGATAAATTCTTCTTTGGTCATATCAGCCCGTAACGCATAATTGGTCTTTTTCTGATTGCCTAAAGAGTCATAGGTTTCATCGCTCATGTTTTTACCACAAGCCGAACCAGCCCCGTGTGCTGGATAAACAATTACGTTGTCCTCCAAAGGCATAATTTTATTGCGAAGCGAATCAAACAAGAAGCCTGCAAGGTCTTCTTTGGTAAGATCTGATTTGACAGCTAAATCGGGACGGCCTACATCACCAATAAAGAGCGTATCCCCTGTAAAAATGGCGTGGTTATTACCTTTTTCGTCAATCAATAAGAAAGTAGTAGACTCCATGGTATGACCAGGAGTATGCAATACCTTGATTTTTATGTCACCTATTTCAAAAACTTCTTCATCTTTGGCAGGGTGAATTTTGTAAGTAGTTTCAGCATTGGGACCATATACAATGGTAGCCCCAGTTTTGTGAGCCAAATCCACATGGCCAGATACAAAGTCAGCGTGGAAATGTGTCTCAAAAATATATTTTAATTTTACGCCGTTGGCTTCTATTTTTTCAATATAAGGATCAGTTTCACGTAGAGGGTCAATGATGGCAGCTACTCCGTTAGATTCAATATAGTAGGCAGCTTCTGCCAGGCAATTGGTATAAATTTGTTCTATTCTCATGATTTACCTTTTTAGCATTGTCTGAATTTTTGAATATTCTTTTTAACTACAACAAGCAACTAAACATTCAATAATTGTATCCAGTTCTACAAAAATACATTGATTTTCCTTTTCAAACGAAAGTTTCTTCAATTCTAGTTGAATAATCAATCAAATAAATATATGTTAATTTTTACATATATTAGGTTTTTAAAAATCGGATAATCATAACACCATTGCTTTTAGTGCATCTTATCCGAATGTCTTTTGAGAGCCTTTATCGTTAAATAAAGCTGCAGTTTTCCATGCAGTCAAATATTTTAGTGATTTGGGCATCTGCGAGTTCATAGTAAATGTTTTTTCCTTGGCGATTTGCCTTCAACACTCCCTTGTCTTTCATCTTGATCAAGTGATGCGATAAAAGCGATTGTTCTGTCTGGGTTTTTTCTTTCAAATCCGAAACGGTCAATCTACCATAATTTTGCAAAACTTCTAGTATACTTAGCCTTACCGGGTGGGCAATGGTTTTTAACACCTCGGCCACCCTTTCCAGTTTTTCTGGATTAATGTTACGTTGTTTGGTTACAGTCATATGAATGTCAGCTGTAAGTACCAATTATTGGTACTTTGTTGTAATTACGATGTAAATGTATGAACATATTTTCATATATGCAAATCGAACTTAAAAATTTCTTTTATTAATTATCACTTTGTACCATTCCCATTTTTATGAGAAAGATTTACCTTTAATAATTAATCATACTATTGATGCATTTTTAAATTATTTGTTATGAGAATCAAACTTATATTAACCCTATTTGTGCTAGCCAATAGCCTTTTAGCAAACGCCCAGTTAGATTACAATTTGGATTTTGAGCGTGGTCCTGGCGATAAAATGTTCGTAATGGGAGACTCCCGTCTCAAAAAAATAACTCCCGGTTATAGTTTTTTTGTAGATCCAAAAGTTGCTAAAAGTGGAAGTAAATCATTGATGTTGTTTTCTAATCATTCCCGAAAATCTCCCTATGGTACTTTTAAGCTACAGATTCCTACAAAGTTTAAAGGTAAAGTCATAGAATTGAAGGGGTATCTGAAGACCAAAGATGTGAACGCTCAGGGATTTGCTGGATTACATCTGAGCACTGAAGATAAATATGGAGATAGGATTGATGGTAGCAACCTAAGACAAGCACAAGTGTTTGGTACCAACGACTGGAAAGAGTATTCTATCAAGTTACCTTTGACTGATTATACTTATTGGATCAATGTAGGAGGGTTTATCTTAGGAGATGGGCAAATCTGGATAGATGATCTTCGCTTATTTGTGGATGGAAAACCATTGGCCGAAGTACAACAAAAAACTTACCCTCCTAAATCCCCAAGACCCAATAAATACTTCACTACGGATAAAAAAGGCCTGCTGGCAGAATGGAAAAAGTTTAGCCAATTAATGGATGCTATTCGAATGAAAACGCCTGATTTTGGGGTGTATGTTGGATTGGTTTACAAAGGTAAAATCATTGGTTCCTTAGAAAATGGTTGGGCTGATAGAGAGAAAAAGCTGAAAATGAATGATCAGCGAGTGCACATGTGGGGAAGTATTTCTAAAATGTTTACTTCGATAGCAGCTATACAACTGGTAGAACAAGGCAAACTAAACCTGGATGATCCTGTGACGAAATACATACCTGAACTGGGCGAAGGTGAAGCCAGGTATGGAGGGATGTCTGCTATTAAAATTCACCATTTATTAGTACATAATAGTGGCTTTGACCGTGAACCTGCATATAAAAAACTCAAAAAGCAATTCCCTAAGTTTAAACGATACATTCCTACTTTTGAGGAGATCAAGCCTTTTTTAAAGTATACTTCGCAAAGTTTTAAACCTGGAGAAAAATACGCATACAATAATGGGGCTTATTCGGTACTTGGGGTAGTGGTAGAGCGTGTATCTGGGGTGAAGTTTACCGAATATGTGACCAAAAATATCTTTGAACCACTTGGGATGGAAACAGCCCATTATGAAATTACTCCTGCTCACCTTGCAGAAGATTTTGGTAAAAGCTATGAACTGAAACCTGATAATAGTTGGTACAAATGGCGGTTTGACGAAAAACAGGGATTTAAAGAAGGAAATGGAGGTGTAAAGGGTAAGGTGGCCGATATGCTTAAATTTATGGATTTTTTGCAATTTAGAAAACGCAAAGCCTACCTTAACAACTACGAAAAGGTGTTGCCACGAAGAGTATTGGAAAAATATTATTTCAGCTTGAATCGAGATATTCCTAAGCTACATGCCTTTATGTTTGCTAGAGACAGCATCTATAGCTATTCAGTGAGTGGGTTTATGCATAAAGTTTCTACCAGAAGTAAGCACAAATTGCAGCGCATAGGACATAGCGGCAGCATAGAAGGGTACATTTCTAACTTTGAATTTAGAACCGAAAAAGATGCACCCTATGGTTGTATTATGATACTGAATACCTGGGGTTATGCTGGCTCTAAACAGTTCACTAGCTATTCGATGATCTGGAATTATATGAACAAGCTCCTGAATGGGGAAAAAATAGATGCCTCTCGTCTCAACTGGAGTAAGCGACATACGTTTTTGCAACCTGCTAAGCGTATGAGCGAGGCCAGAAAAAAGATGACGCAGCAGAAGAAATGATGACCCTAAAAGGCTGGATAAAAAAAGAGTAGAAGCCGTTTGATTGAGGCTTCTGCTCTTTTTTTATAGTAAAATTTATTTAAAATCTGAGTCTAACTGAAGCATTAAACAAGGCTCCTAATTGACTAAAATGGTAACCATCATAAGTCATTTGAGAGTATCGTTGGTTAAAAGTAATCAAGTTTGACTGTACCTGAATAGGCGTAAGCCCATAAGTATCGGTACTGGTATCATTAATAAGCGCTTGTCCAGCGGCATTCTCAGCTACAAAGTTCCACTTAGGTAGAATCCCCAAAATATTATTGGCATTCAACGATATGGTCAGTTTATCTGTTGGGTTAATCGTAACCCCAAGATCAGTTACCACTTGTGGATCAAACTCTGTTCTTAGGTTTGCATCAAGGCCTTGTTGCTTAAAGGTGGTTTTACCGAAGTAGGTATTATTCAGGGTAAACCTGAACTTACCTAATTCATAGTTTAATCCTAGAATCCACTTAGTTTCTGGGCGAGAAGTAAAGAAAAGTGCCTCTTGAGTCGCATTTACAATTGATTGATTTGCTGATTCTACAATGGCTGGGTTGTTTACGGCATTGATACGTTCGTTTTGTAGCATCACATTTCCAGCCAAATTTACTCCCAACACTCCTTTACCCAAGCGAATAAAGTTGATGCTTCCCACAAAATCAATTCCTGAAGTGCGGCTGTCAATGGCATTGCTAAAGAAACTTACATCATTTAAGTTATTAGCAGTCAATAGGGCATCCAATGGAGTGTTTCCAGCAGTAGTAGGACCTATTTCGGTACCCAAGATAATTCTATCTCTTACCTCAATATTATAATAATCAATGGTAAAGCTAATGTTTTTGGCGGGCTTTACGGCAATACCAGCAGTAAGGTTTTGAGACTTTTCGGCTTCAAGTGGCTTAATGCCGAGCAACCTGGCCTGAGGAGATACATTATTAATCAATCCACCTACTTGGATTCCAGCTCCTGGTACAAAAGAGTATTGCGCTTTTTGGGTGTAGATTTGGTGCAAAGTAGGTGCTCTAAAACCAGTAGATACCGAACCTCTAATAATCAATTGATCTCCTAGTATTTTGTATCTAGAGCTTAGTTTCCATACAAAGGCCTCTCCAAAATCGCTGTATTCTTCTATACGCGCTGTTCCATTAATTAAAAAGTTTTCGGTAATGTCATATTGAAGGTCTATGTATCCACCAATATTATAACGATTAAATTTTCCAGAGTTTTCAGGCTGATTTCCAGCAAAAGAGTCAGCTCCTCCACCATCATAAGAAGCCAGAGAACCTTCAATGATTGTAAAAGTCTCTGATCTGAACTCAGTACCTAAACCCAGGCTAAACTTTTCTCCAAATTTTCTGGAAAGATCGATGTTTCCCACAACGTGGGTAAATCTTGTACCACCTGCATCAAACGTAATGGGAGAGTTTTCACGATAAAGTGATGAGCCTTGAGTCAGCTCGCCAGCATCTACTGTACCATTTCCATTGGCATCCAGCCAGGTAGAAGGAGAATAAACAAAATTTCTATTATGTGAATTATTGATTGTATAGATTTGTTGGTTTCCACCAATGGTCAATGAAGCATCATGGTTCCATTTTCCCATACTTCCTCTAATTCCAATAGTTGCATTGTAATCAGAAAGATCCCCGTCAAATGAAGGGACATATCCATCGTATCCACCAGGATTGGTTGGGTGTGCTCCTGGGAAAAAATTAGCCAAATAAGGAAAGTCCTGAATAGTTCTCCAGTAAGGTGTACGATAATTCGCAAAGCTGTTCACTTTCTTGTAGACATAAGCTGCATTGCCATAGATTTCGGCATTTGGAGATATATTTATCCCTGTATTAATCAGGAACTTAGCAGCAGTCGTTTGAGGAGAACCGTTGATATTGCCTGCATCAGGCTTTCGGCTTAAAAACTCACGGACAAAATTAATATCAGCTCCAAAATCTGCGGCTTCTCCCTCAGCACTAACAGTACCTGGTCTATTGGCAAGCCCTGTTTGAGAAAGATCAATGGCATAATTTAAAAAGCCTTTTCCTTTGAGGTCAGAACCATTCGTGAGGGCTACACCAAAAAATTCTCCATCACCTTTTCCAGTCACACCTCCTCTTAGGGTGAGCGCAGCACCATCTACCTGGTCTTTTAAGACAATGTTGACTACCCCAGCAATGGCATCAGAACCATACTGAGCCGAAGCACCATCCCGCAAAACTTCTACTCGCTTAATGGCATCAATGGGGATAGCCGAAATGTCGGCGCCTGTTTCACCTCGACCTGGAGAAGTTTGTACATACAATAAAGAACTTAGGTTTTTACGCTTACCATTGATCAAAATCAAGGTTCTACTTGGTCCCATATTTCGGATTTCGTATGGGTCTAGCAAAGAAGTAGCATCATTTACGGGAGTTTGCACTGTATTGAATGATGGAATGGTATACTGCAAGGCTTTGTCAAAAGTAGTTTGTCCAGTGGCTACCAATTGATCAGCACCCACCTTATCTATAGGTAGGGGAGTATCTCCATCACTTCGAGGTACCCCACGGCTTCCCACAATTACTACATCTGCCAATGAGGAGCCTTCCAGCAGTACAATGTTGAAGGTTGTTTTACCACTTACGTTTACCTCTTGGGTCTGAAAGCCTACAAAGCGAATTTCAATGATGGCATTTTCTGAAACGTTTAAGGCAAATTTTCCATTTACATCAGTCGTTGTACCATTAGTAGTACCTTTTTCAAGTACTGTGGCACTAGGTAAGGGTTGTTGCTTGTCGTCTAGAACAGTTCCTGAGATGGTTTTTTTCTGTCCAAAAGCTACTCCAGAGAGTAACAAACACATTGTTAGGATTAGCAATTTTTGTTGCATAATAATTTGAATGTTAAGGGTTAATTGTGTTAAAATAAGTAAAGTTAGTCGCTGTATTATTGCCAATGTCTTATTGGTCAAAACCAAGGCGCAAACGTAAAAGCGAGAACTGAAAAATCCTATTTTTATCACCCTTTAAATACCATTCAATGAAAAAAATCACATGAAATGCAGATTTAAATTCTATTAATCCTAATTTTTGTTAGGCTTTATGTTGAATTAATGTTAAAAAACCAAATGAGTTTTTGAGGTGTTAATAGAGGAGAAAAAGGGGTTACACGGATGTAATAGAAGTTTCTATTGGAAATATTCAAATTTTAGTACACTACTCGAATCTCTTAACACCCGAATTCCTTTGGTACTTGGGTTGATATTTAACTCGAAAGCACCTCCCAGGTATTTTTTACCATTGGTCAGCGTATCTTTTGTAGTAAAACTTATTCGGAGGTGGTGTTTACCAGGGAGAAACTTCAAAGTTATGTTGTTAGGAATGTTATCCCCTTGCTTGAAACCTTTACTAATGTTGGCAGTGGGACTACTGATATGCCCTGATAGGCTTAAATCTATTACTTCCTGATTTAATTGGATGGAGAAATCTTGCAATAAGGGGCTTATTTTAGCGGCTACTATTTTTTTTATATTACTCACCACTTCTCCAAAGTTACTTTGAGAACCTTTACGGATATAAGTGCTTCCAGCGTTATGTACCTGGTATGTTTTGCGATTAATACGCAAATAGACTGATGTGCCCCCTCGATCGTGTGTTTGAGAATGCAAAGTGCGAATTCGATCAAACTTATTATCTACAAATGTTTGATAAAGTTGGTCTAGCTCCTGGTTTGATAATTTAAAGTAGGTTTTATTTTCTACTCTATAGGCCCAATTTCGCTGATAACAACTGTCTTCTGAAATATATACTCCTTTAGAAATGGGAAGCATGCCTCCACCATTACCCATCTCTATCACCATTCCTTTGGGACGTTTTTTGGGTAATTTGCTAACTGCTAGCGGGTTATCAGGTAAAATACCTTTTTGAGAGAGATAGAAAAGAACTGCAATGGCGGCAATAAATAGTAAAATAGCGTAATGATGAATTTTCATAAGTTAGGTATGTTTTTTTTCTAAAGATAATCATTTTTCTCATACCTATATAACAAAAAAACCGCCCCTAATTAGAGACGGTTTCATATGTTAGAAGAGATTAATTGCTACTTATTAAGCAGGAATCAATGTAAAAGCCAGGTTTACATTACCCGCTTTTCCAGCCTCATCAGCATTGTATTTTAATTGAGTAGCTGTGATAGAAACACCACTCAAAGTAACTGCTGTACCACCAGATGGAGTAAGGGTAATAGAAGTACCATCGGTACTCAAAGCCCAGGTTCCTGTACTGGTAGTTCCAGTACGGCTTACTAATGTATAAGTTTTACTGCTACCTGATTCGGCAAAAGTGATACGATACTGAGTAAATTCAGAAGTAATGTCTAATGAGTTTTCCAATACTTGAGATACTTTCCAGGTATTTAACAGGTTAGGGTCAGTAGTAGAAGTAGGAGTGGGGTTATCGTTACCTCCACCACCACAAGCCTGCATTAATACCATTACTGCTGCTACTAAAGTAAATACTATATATTTTTTCATTGTTTTTTGTTTTGCGTTTTTCGCTTTTTAAAATTTTTGTTTCTATAAAATTGACGAAACCATCATTAAAAACTTGTATTATGAGATGCTTTTTTCATTGAGTTTCCCCTAATGCCAATTATTCCTGATGGCCTTGTTTGAAAAATATATTGCGTATAAAGCATTTATCGTATTTGAATACGACGCAATACTCTTTCTTGGTTTCCTGTTTCTATAATCAACAAGTAAGTACCATCTTCCAAAGATTTAACATTTAAGCTCAATCTACCATTTTGTGCAGTTCCTGCCCCTTTACTTACTAAGCGGCCTTGCATATCTACAATTTGGTATTGAATTTTTGGAGAAGCAGCTCCACCAACCATTACGTTTAGTGTGTTTTCTGCAGGGATAGGTCCTACCTTTAATTCTCCCACTGTCAAATTAGTAGGCAATGAAGTAACACTGCTGGCAGAGGTTCCAGTCAGATTAATTGTGTAAGTTCCTTCATTAGCATCGTTGCTGGTGATAGTAAGTGTAGCACTGGCAGCCCCTATAGTGGCACTGGCTGTATATTTCACAGTAAATGTAACATTGCTACTAGCCGCAATGGGTGAAGTCACGTTGGTTTGAGTAACTGCAAAATCAGTTGCATTAGTACCTCCTAAAACAACCAAACTACCTGCAGTACCGCTCAAAGTAAGGCTACCATCACCGATATTTTCAATGGTAAAAGTTATATCTGAAGAACTCTGACCTGATTGTACTGAACCAAAATCATATGTGCCACCAGAAGCTACATCAGTAGTTCCTGCTTTTACATTAATTTCTGGAGCAGTTCCCTTACCAGTCAGGTTAATAGTATAAGTACCTTCATTGCTGTCATTGTTGGTAATAGTCAAGGCTGCAGTACCATTGCCAGCTGCGCTTGGGGTATATTTTACAGTAAAAGTAACACTAGCTTCTCCTGCAATTGGTGAAGTGACATTCGTTTGAGTAACGGCAAAGTCAGCTGCATTGGTTCCACTGATGGCTACTAGACTACCTGCTGTACCACTTAAAGTAAGATCGGTAGCTCCTAAGTTTTCGATAGTAAAAGTAATATCTGAAGAACTGCTACCTGTATTGATGCTTCCAAAATCGTAAGTGCTTGCTGATGCTATATTAACTGTTCCTGCTTTTACGTTGATTTCGGGTAATCCATATTTTGCAATATAAATATCAGAACCACCTGCACTACTTAAATTACTAGTACCAGCCCCAGCATCAAAATCTACATTACTGCCTGAAAATGAACCTGTAAAAATAATGGTTCCCAAATTATTCACAAATACGCCATTTCCGCTATCACTTCCTGTGCCTCCAAAGCTATAGACAAACTGGAAATTACCATTATTATCATATTTAGCCAGGTAAATATCATTACCCCCTGCACTAGTTTTGTTGGTGGTACCAGTACCTGGGTCAAAATCTACTGTTGCATTGTAAAGACCATGTAAATATAAGTTGTTGCTATTGTCTAAGGCAAATCCAAAGTTTGTTTCTCTACCTGTACCTCCGAAGCCTTTTACCCATTGAAACTCCAGGTTAGCATTATACTTAGCAATGTAGTTATCATCACCACCAGCACTACTTAGGTTGCTAGTGCCTGCCCCTGCATCAAAATCAATAGTAGCACCATTAAAACTTCCTGCAATCATCAACTCACCTGAAGAGTTAAATAACAGACGAGTGTTTTCGAAGTTTGTGGGATTTCCAAAATTAATAGCCTTTGTATAGTTACCATTACTATCAAGTTTCAATATGTATGTGTCTTTTGTCCCACTAGCCACTGTTAAGTTAGCTGTACCAGCTCCTGGGTCAAAATCTTTGGTTCCGTTGAAGCTTCCTGCGATGTAAATATTGTTACTGGCGTCTAAAGCAATATCAAATGTAGGAGAACTCAAATTAATAGCAAACTGATACTCTCCACTTGTATTGTATTTAGCTAAAAAGTAAGAACCATTTGCATCAGACAAGACGTTATTGCTTGTTCCTGGATTGAAATCTATTGTGGTACCTGAAAAGAAACCAGTAGCATATACTTCACCTGAGCTACCAAGAGTAATACCCCCAACTGTAGCGTCAGCACTACCTAAATTAAATGCCCATTGAAGTTCTCCGCTAGTATTATATTTAGCTAAAAAGACATCAGAACCAGCAGCTGTCAAGTTTTTAGTACCAGTTCCTGGGTCGAAATCAATGGTAGCATTCGCGAAAGTACCTCCAATGTATATATTTCCATTATTGTCTACTTTCAAGTCACTAATATCGTCTGCATTTGCTCCTCCAAAACTTCTGGCCCACTGTAATTCTCCCTTGCTGTTATATTTTGCAAAAAAGAAATCCTGACCACCAGCACTGGTTAAATTGGTAGTAGCTGCTCCTGGATCAGCATCCATCGTACCATGAAAGACTCCCGAAATATAAATATTGCCTGAAGCATCTTCTGCTATATCTCTTCCAAAATCTCCACTGGCATCATTTCCTCCAATGCTTTTAGCCCAGGCTATTGTTTGAGCTTGGATGTTACAAAAAGAGGCAAAATTGAGGCAAATAAAAAGGGTTAAAAGCTTGTGGTTGATTGGACACCATAGTCTGGTTGCTTTATTTATTACAAAGCTGAATAATTGTTGCATAATTCTCTTTTTTATGTTTTGATTAAGGTCTTACAACACGCAAAGATAATTTTTTCTTAAATATTCAAACTTATTTTAATTTTAATTAATCAATACTTTCTTCTTATCGCATGGATTTCTTAGCGAAAAGAGATTAGATTTTTGTTAAATCTTAATTTTTTTGAGTACAAAAAATAATTTGAATCTATATTAATTAAGGTAGTATATTTGAAAGTACTTATATGTTAAATTAAGTTAAGGCAAATAATACTAAAATCCTGGTTACCTTTATTTAACTTGTTTCATAAAGTAAGTAATTAATAGAGTTTCAGGAGATTAAACAACTGACTACAAATTTTATCATTTTAGCCCGATGAAAATGAATTCAAAGCCACTATTAACCTGTCATCTTTTGATGGTTCTGTTATTATTCAGTGCATCAGCCATCATTGCTCAACCCACGGTGACTAGTTTAAATTTCTACACTTATACCGGTGGAGGTGATCCTTTAACGTCTAAAGGGCATGCTTTAGGAGGAGATGGAGCTACTGAGGTACCTCTCAATTATTTTATTATTGAAACAGTCTTCAGTCAAAATGTTAAACCATCTGGTGGAGGAAATATTGTTGATCAAGAGTTTGACATTACTCCAATGTTTGATCTAAAGCTGCAATCTGAGGCTGACTATACGAACGACTTGTTTACTGATGGAAACTTAAATAACTCGAATGTTGCAGCCGATGTTGATATTCAAGAATCTCCTGATGGGACTTCAATTATACTGGTCAGGTTTGTAAACGATTTACTCCCCAATACCGCTTATACACTGAGATTGAATGCTGGAGGGCTGTTGGGCCAGGGAGGCACAGAAAATAATGTGGGTGTAAACGCCCAGGAATTTACTTTTACAACCGCTTCGGCACCATCGGTTACCGCAGGTGATGCCTCAGCAGTAAATGTCTGTAATAATGAAATAATAGATGTACCCACTATTGTAATATCAGAAGCTTCTAAACATACCTTTGCCCGTAATACTACAGGTACGCTTACTTTAATATTTGAAGGTAATAATACCAACTTTGAGTTTATCACAACCTCTGCTACTGTAAATATGTTGGGGGTAAGTGGAAACACAGCAACCAAAGGAACTATAACTGCGACCGAGTTTCCGATTAATTATACAATTGCAGATGATAATAATCAATTCGTTTCTATTATTATAACCGGTTTACAAGTCAGATTTGTAGGTAGCGCAGACGAAACAATTAATATTGTAGCCAAGGATGATGTCGGGCGTCATAACATCAATGGTTTATATAGCCAAGGGGCAACTGGAACTAATGCTGCTGTACCCTTAGGTATAGTTGCAGGAAAAGGAACAATATCTGATGTTTCATTAAACCCCTCTGCAATCATCGGAGATGATAATCATTGTGTAACTGGAGCTGCCAGTGTATTTTCTGTTGATCCAGTTACTGGGGCTAATAGTTACACCTGGACAGTACCTACTCAATTTACTCCTTCAGGAGCTACTCAAATTGGAGCGACTACTCAATGGACCACCACTACAAACTCCATTACCTTAACTCCTAATACCACTACTACTGGATCAGTCACCCTTGAGGTAAAAGCAACCAATAGTTGTCGCGAAAGTGCCACACCTAGCCAAAAAACAACACTTTCTATTTCCAATACATTGAATACTACAACTTTAAATGCATCTGCTATTACTGGAACTACTACCCTGTGTTCCGACGATGCTGGACCATTTCGTTATACAGTGCCTCCTGTAGCTGGGGCTACCCAATACGAATGGACCATCCCCGCTCAGTTCAATGAAGTAGGAACAATTAATACTGCTAATAACTTTGTAGACCTTACCCCAGCCAGTGCTGGTACTTCAGTTACAATTTCAGTAACTGCTACCAACGGTTGTTTACGAGGGACTACTCCTGGAACTATCAATACGATTACTATCAATTCCCCCACGGCTGCAGGTAGTATTACTTTTAATACCACCTCTACTGGAAACTTTGCTTCAGGGGCATCCGAAAATATTGCCAATACTGCGGGAACTCAAACCATCACTGTGACTGGAGGTACTGCGGTATTTTCAGGTACTGGTATTGGAGGCGCTAGTAATAACGAATTTTATCCTAGTATTGTGGGAGCTGGTGGTAGTAGTGTGATTAGTTACACTTTCACCAACACTGATGGATGTACCACTACTGGAACTTTTACCTTCAATGTATTTGATGCCAATGCTACTATTTCTGGAGTAGTAGATTATTGTGACAATGTAACTCCCACTACCCAAGAATTTCGGGTGAAAACTACGGCTAGTGGATATGCCATTCCTACAGGGAATGTAGTATTGCAACGTACTAGTCCTACCTCCACCATTATTACTCAGTCAGTTGGTAATGGTTTCTATTTTGACAGGGTAGATGGTAGCGATAATGTGTTTATATTGGTTCCTGCTACTTTGGGTACTGGTAGCTATCAGATTACGGCTACCAATAGTCCCCCATTAGTGTTACCTCCTGCCATACCTGTACCATCTACATCATTTAATAAGACTTTTACGATTAATGCTGCGCCCAATCCAACTATAGTAGCAGGTTCTGGTTCATTTACCGTTTGTGCAGCTACTACCTCTAGTTATTCGGTAACTGCTACTAGTGGACGTACTTATTCCTGGGCTATTTCGGGAGGTGGGAATATCTCAGGTGGAAGCGATGGAAGTTCAGTAACCATCAATTGGTTGGCTTCTACTACCGGAGGAACTTTTAATTTGAGCTTAACCGAAACCAATACCAGCACTGGGTGTGCGAGAACAGTAACTCAACCAATTACTGTAAATCCGCAGCCTGATCCAATAATTACACCATTAGGAACCAACAACAATTGTGTGGGTGTGGAACAGACTTATACTGCGAGTGGAGGTACATCTTATCTATGGAATGTAAATCCCACCGAAGGCACTATTACCTCTAATACTGGTTCACAGATTACTGTAAGGTGGGAAAACGTGGCTACTGGAACGGTAAGCCTTGCAGCCACCAATGGTACGGGTTGTCAAGCAAGTGTAAATGAAGTGGTAACAGTCAACGCCTTGCCAGTACCTAGTTTTACTGCTACCGCAGGAGGGGTAAATGCCAATAGTGCTTGTGTATTAGCTACTGGGCAAGTGTATACTATTAACTCAGTAACAAGTGGTCATGTAGTGACCTGGTTAGTTACTGGAGGAACCATCCAAGGAACAGGGGGAAGCAATACCGACTCTGGTACTGGGTTAACCTCAGTAACCATTGATTGGGGAAATGCGGTAACTGGTGTAATTACCGTAACTGAAAGAAATAATACCACCAATTGTGAGGGGGTAGTGGTTAAAAACGTTACGCTGAATCCTTTACCAAGCTTGGTGATTTCAGGGATTACGGCAAACCAACAATTTTGTGAAGGCTCACCTCTGGTAAGCCTCGTGGCCAGAGCGAATGGAGTAGTAGTAACGAACCTCAACAATGGCGCAATGACTGACGTGGGAACATATAGTATTACGGATGCTTCCAATACTACTACTTTGCTTACCTTACCTTCTGGTAGTAGTTCTTTTGATCCAAATGATGCTTTATTGGTAAAGGACGCTATTACAGGAATTGGTAGTTTCAACTTGGTATTTACCTTTACCGATGTAAATGGTTGTGTCAATACGATTACTCCAATACCTTTTACTGTACAACCCAAACCTACGGTTAACATCAATAGTACAACCAGCACCATTACTGCCAATGCAGGAGAAAGTTGTGCTAGGGGAACACATACCTATACTGTAGATGGAGGTATTCTCCCTGGTAATACTTATTCTTGGTCGGTAACTGGAGGAATTATTATAAACCAAGCAGTAGATAATTCTCAGATTGAAGTAACCTGGGGGGATTTAGCCGCAGGTACTGTTAACTTAAAAGTAACCAATGCTACTTCTTGCGAAGCTACCGTAACGGCCAATATTACCATCAATGCTTTACCTACCCCCACCTTTGCTACTGGCGTTACCAGTGCCTGTGTTAGTTCAACTGGTCAGGTATACACTATCAACGCCGTTAATGCAGCCCATACTGTTAGATGGGTAGTAGATGGAGGGAATATACAAGGTGGAGCTATTGTAGGAGGCAAGAGTGAGATTACAGGTACAGCACTCAATAGTATTACCGTAGATTGGGGAAGTGGTGCACAAGGTACCATCACTGTTACTGAAACTGATACCAAAATGTGTGAAGGCTCAGTAGCACGTATTATTACTTTAACTCCGTTACCAGCACTTACTTTTACTGGTATCAATACCACTTATTGTGAAAATGATGCTGCTATTACCTTAGCTCCTTCGGTAAATGGAGCTAGTCCAATGACTCCTGGTAATGGTAAATTTCTTGTAAGAGATGCTACGAACACTACTTTAGTGTCAGACCTTGGTTTTGGTATTAATATGCTTACTCCTGCAGCTATAGTGACAGCTGCTGGTACAGGAACTTATGCAATCGTGTATCAATATACCGATGCTGCAGCTTGTTTTAACGAATCATCACCTGTAACATTTGCAATCAATCCTGTTCCTAAAAATGTACGAGTGAATGTAGAAAAACGCTTTGATAGCCGAGATGTTATCTTTAGTGCTACCGCAGACAATGTAACACCAACCTGGAAATGGAACTGGACTTTTACTGGGGTTACCGGAAATCAACAAACTGACACCCTTACTTTAAGTAATACCGATCCTCAAAGTGTTTCTTATTCTTTATTGGTAGAAAATCCTGAGGGTTGTCAATTAAATTTCACGAAGGTTTTTAATATTGATTTTAGCTTCCAGGGTAAATGTTTGGGTACCACTACTCAGTTTACAGACGCTACTACGCTAGGAGCAGACGCCATTGGAGGACGTGTTTGGGACTTTGGAGATGGCAATACCTCTACCTTACAGAATCCTACGCATACTTATGCAGCCGCAGGTACTTATTTTGTAAAACTTACGGTAACTGAGGGGGTTTTTAGTTATTCCTTGACCAAACGTATAGATATATTCCCAGTAGTAACCGTAACACCTACGGCTACTTACCTTGAAGAATTTACGGCAGGTACTGCTGGTTGGATAAGCCACGGAACAGTAGACTCTACTGGAGTACAGCTAGATCGTACCAGTTGGCAAATGAAAGTTCCTGCTGGATTTGGTAATATCCCTGGTGATAAAGGCAATTCCTGGATTACTGATAATACAGGTAGCTCGGTAGCTACAGCAGAAGCCAAGTACAATGCCAACGAGCAATCTTATGTAGAAAGTCCTTGTTTTAACATTACCGCCTTGAATCGTCCAATGGTATCGTTTGACTATTTCTCTGATACTGATACTGGTTCGGATGGGGTTGTATTATTGTATACTATTGATGATGGTACTACCTGGTTTAGAGTAGGTATCGAAAATCAAGGCTTGGAATGGTACGATACAAAGCCAATCTTGGGTAAACCTGGTGATAGCTTTACTACTGACAATGGCGATAGTCAGGGATGGTCAGGTAATACTCAGGCCAGTGCGACAACCAAAGTATGGAAAACAGCTCGATTTGGCCTGGATGCTGTGCTTAACCGAATGAATGCGGCAGGTATTACCAATAAAATTGTTCGTTTTAGAGTGGCTTTTGGTAGTAACTCTGATAATACTCCTAATCTACAATTTGATGGATTTGCGTTTGATAACTTCAGTGTAAACAATAGAAACCGATTGGTGTTAAGCGAGTTTTTTATTAATCAAACAGCTGATGCAGACGGAGCATTGGATTTAGCTGGACATAACTTTGCAGCCACCAAGGCAGAGGCCATCAACATTCATTACCATACCGATTTTCCAGGAGCAGATGAAATCAACAACACCACTGAGCAAGACGTAAGTGCACGTTCGTTTCACCACGGAATTCGTGATGTGCCTCGTATTGTTGTTGATGGGGTTACTCGTGATGAAGTTCCTGTATTGGTTGATGGAAATCCTAATAACTGGGCAGACTCTGTGTTTTCTACCCGTACTTTGATCAACGCTCCATTCTTGATTAGTGTAGGAAGTCCTACAGCTAGTGGCGGAACTCTGACAGTAAATGCTACTGTGAGTGCGATTGAGGCAGTAGCTAATCAAACTGTAATACATGTAGTGGTCATCGATTCTACGGTTAATTTGGGAGGTGTAACTTACTACAATGCCGTAAGAAAGATGTTACCAGATGGGGCAGGTACATTCCGTCAAAATGCCTGGGCATTAGGTGATAGCCAAACGTTAAATTATACTTGGGATTACGGTAGTTTGGGATTAGATCCTTCTAGATTTAGAGTGGTGGTATTCGTGGAAGATTATGCTTCCAAAGAAGTATACCAGGCAGAAGTAAACAACGTACTGGTGACTCGTACTGGAAATAATAATGGTGTGAATGGGATTGATCAAGTGACGAGCATTGCCGAAGACCTAAAAGGAGACAATGTGCAAATGTTCCCAAATCCTACCAATCATTACTTAAATGTACGCCTGCAAAACAAAGGCATTTCTTCGGATGCTCAATGGACAATCATTTCTATGACTGGCCAATTAATGAAGCGAGGAGTTTGGACCAAAGGCTATCAGCAGATTAAGCTGGATATTAGTGACTTGGCTGAAGGAGTGTATATCATCAATGTATCGGATGGTAAGATAGTTTTCCGACGCAAATTTGAGAAACATTAATCAGCTTGATTGATATGAATTAATACTAGAAACTTAAGGTTATTTCATTAAATATAAAAAGCGTGATATAGCAATGTATCACGCTTTTTTATTTACAAATACACAATCTTTTCTTTTCATTATATTCTGTTTCCTGCCATTTTTCATTCTACAGGATTATATCGATGGTTGAATGTCCAGCTTCTAGAATGCACGTAAAATATGGGGAGTATAAGCAGCCATTATAGCCAGGTTTTAGAGTACATTTGGTAAGAGGGGATTGTGCTATATAACTAGCAGCATTGGTTGGGAAAAAGCCTTGCTATGCCCTTAACTTTTAATTATAAACACCTAAAAATCAACCTAATCACTGCTAAGTGATAAATGCTTGATTTTTAGGTGTTTACAGTGTGATCTTAGAAAGAAACTAGTTTTTCTTTTTTAATCGTACAAACTTTTTATAAGTAAGGGCAATGGCTTTGTAGTCTTTTTCGATGGCCTCCATTTTTTTGCCTAATAGTTTTTCCAGGGTTTTTATCACCTGCTCACCCAGTTCCTCACCTTTGTATTTGGGTGAAAGTTCGTAGAGGTAAATTTTTACAAACTCAGGCATCTTGTTGTATATCCATAAGTAGCAAAACAAGAAACGAGCTTTGGCGTATCCATATCCCTCCGACATATACTTTTCGCTCACAAAATCAGCCAAATCCATAAAGTCGTCCTCTTCGCGTATTTTTCTTTTGAGAGTAGGATGACGCCAGTTGGTGTAGCCCTCATAAAACTTATCGCCATATACGGCTCCCATTTCATAAAACGAAGCAAATCCCTCGCTAAACCACTGCTGGATGCGATGATCGATATTGGCTGCTACAAAAGCATGCACTAACTCGTGCCAAAGGGTACCTTCGCCTGAGTTGCCGTAGGTGTACAAGGTGCGGGTCTTGGGTAAATAAAAACCATAAGCCTCTGATCCGGTATAGCGACTATACTCCTTCTTGGTATTGAAATACACAATCTGAAAGGGGTAGGTGGGTTCATACTTGAAGTATACCGGGTAAATTTGCTCAAAAAACTTGCGCAATGTGTACATCAGAAACTTCATTTTTTCTTCCGAGCAGCGATAAGCCACATTAAAATACTTTTGGGTATGCAAAGTCTTAAATGCCACTCCAAACTCCTGATTGAGTTCTTTGCTCCACTTGGCCAATTCTTGTTTTTTTACCTTTTCCAAATCAGCTGTTTTGTAGTTTTGAGTCAGGTAAAAAGCTTGTCCAGCAGGGGCTTTTTGGGGAAATAATACCCGTTTGGGGGGAGATTTTTTAGTGGTTGTGGGTGCTTCTACCTTACCTGCCACCGAATCTTGACTATTCAATGACTCATTTGCCTGATTTTCTTTTTGTTGGCAACCTGGCATCGCAAGCCAAACAAAGTAGTAGCATAAGAGCCAAATGCGATTATATCTTTTTAAGTACGATAATTTTTTAAAAGACATGAGAAGTATAAGCTAATTGTTTTACAGTGGTAATTAACTAATATACGAAATATGAGAGAAATAATTTGGGCCTTTTACTATAAATTATGCGGATATTACCCTTTAATAAACACAACTTCATCGATGATTATATCTATTTAATCGTAATTAAATACCATTTCGGCATTTTGAGACGTGTAAACATTAATACCCATCATTCAACTTTACAACATACATTATCTACCAACCTATCCTCATTATTTGACAATCAATCTTCATGAATTATGACAAAAACCTATTTAGAATCAAACACCGCCCAAGTATCCTATGATCCTCAAGAAGGCTTTTTTCGCTTAACAATCAAGAAATTTGTAAAAGATGAAGAGTTTAAAAATATACTTTTACGGATTATCGACTGGTTTTCTGAGCAGTCCTCTGCCACTAAAATACTCAATGACTTTAGAGGGTTCAAAGGAGTAAGCCCAGCATTACAAGAGTGGGTGACTCAACACTACTATCCAAGTATGGTCAAAGGCGGGCTCAAACAGGCAGCCTTAGTATTGAGCAATGACGTATTTGCCAAAGTAGCTGGAAAAAAGGTGAAGTCGGGAGTAGACAGCATGTTTATGTACAAAGCCTTTCCGAGTATAGATGAAGCCGAAAGTTGGTTGGCACAGGTTTCTAAATACTAAACTAAAAAAACATTAACCCAAGAATCCTCGTTTCATTCTGAGCAAATCGGCCTCTTTGGGAGTGAGTGATTCTCCTTTATATTGTTTAATACTGGAGAATAACTCTTTCACTTCTGAGGTTTTCCATTTGCCCAAATCACTTTGTTTGCCAAGTGTTTGGCCGTTGTAGGCAAATACTACGGCAAAAGTTAAACGACCACGGCGGCCACCTCCTGTTACCTCAAAAGTTACGTCTAAATTCTCAAGATTGAGTTGGTGATCAAATTTCTCATCTTTGCGATACATGGCCATACTCACTACATGATCATTGGTAATCTTGATACTTTGTAAAAAGTATTTAGTTTTCTTGCGTATTCTGAAAATATAAATGACCGACACCAATGTTATTGCCCCAATAGCCAGGAGCAAAATGGAGAATATTCGGTATTGTAGGCTAATAGATAGAAACATGACTAGTAATAAGCCTTGAAGCATAAAAAACAAGCGGGAAGCTCTTAAATACCTTTTTTTGAAGGGGACAAAAGGGAGGTTTTTCTCATATTTGTAAGTGGTCTCTGACATATTAGATGGTGTTTAGGTAGTATTAATGTATTTAAATTATGCAAAAAAAAGGATAAGCGAAACCCTTACGACTGATAATTTTTTAACCAAAAAAGCCTTTTTTCAACATACGCTCCTCTTGCCTGGTCAATGCTTCTTCTTTCAACGCTTTTATTTTAGTAAAAACTTCCGCCAATTGATCATGGTTCCAGGCTTTCAAATCATATTGAAAACCTAATAATTGTTGTTGGTTATAAAAACGCAGCAAAATGTACCGACCTCTACCACCATTTCGAATAAACTCTACTTTAAGGTGATGCAATGGGAGTTGAATGTGCTGGTTTTCATCTTTGAGATATAAATCTAACTGCACTATTTTGGCTTGGCTGATCCGAATGCCTTGTAAAAAATACCGCATTCTACGCCAAAAAACATAATAATTTCCTCCTAACCCAATGGCTACTACTACTAAAGCCAGAAGAAAAAACGATTGCTCTAAAACAATAGCCAATACCAACACAATTACAAATTGGATACTCATGAGGTATACCAATAGTGAAGACTTTGCCCAAACTCTGCTTTGAAAAGGTATATATGCCACTTCTTTTTTATAGAGATCGTCGTTCATAAGCACAAGGATTAGAATTGAGAATATTTGGCCCTTATCTGTACTTTTTGAATTTGACGATCCACAATTAAGCGGGCAATACTGGAGGCAATCGCGTCAGAATTGGGTTGCCCAATGGCTTCTTTGAAGTGGTTCTCTGATACATCTACCCGATAAAGTAGCTGCAACAATTTCTCAAAATGATCATTGAGCAACCGTTGTATGTAGGGAGTGAGCCACTGCACCAAATCCTCATAATTACTGGTAGCAGGAGGTGAGGCTACCTCCGTAACTTCTAGTTCAGAAGAAAGTTGTTTTTGTAAAGATTCGGCAGTTTTAGCTAAAAAAGGGCTTATGTCTGACATAGAGTGATTAGGTTATGAATGATTGAATTGATTGGCTCTGATAATTAAAACAATCAAAGCCGATCAATTGCTAAAAGATAGCTACTTAAGTTACATAATTTGCTTCAAGGCTGCAATTAATTGGTTTACATGGGTGCGTGTACAACTTTCCCCCATAAGGCCAATTCGCCACACCTTTCCTGCAAACTTGCCCAAGCCACCACCAATTTCTATATTAAATTCATTAAGCAAACGACTGCGCGTAGTAGCATCATCTATTCCATCAGGTATTTTTACAGTATTGAGCATGGGTAAACGAAAAGCTTCTTTTACCAAAAACTCAAAACCCAATGCTTCCAATTGTTCTTTAAGATATAGATGGTTTTCATGATGGCGGGCAAAACGTGCCTCCAGACCTTCTTCCAATACTACACGATAGGCCTCTCTTAAACCATACATTGCAGATACTGGAGCTGTATGATGGTAAGCTCTTTTTTGCCCTGACCAATAATTTTTGACCAAAGTAAGATCCAAAAACCAGCTCTGAACTTTGGTCTTCCGACGATCCATAGCCTCTACAGCTTTTTCGCTAAACGAAACAGGAGATAAGCCAGGAGGGGCACTCAAGCATTTTTGAGTACCAGTATAAATTGCATCTATTCCCCATTCATCTACTTTTACTTCGGTACCACAGTAAGAGGTTACGGCATCTACTACTAGCAGTGCTCCTGCATCTTTAGCCATTTGGCTAATTTCTTCTAAAGGCTGGAGTACCCCAGTAGAAGTCTCGGCATGGACGATTGCAATAAGTTTAGGGTTGATGTTTTCTAGCGCAGCTTTTACTTGCTGAGGATCAATGGATTCTCCCCAAGGTGCTTCTACTTTCGTAACTTTAGCTCCACACCGTTCGGCAATGTCGGCCATACGTCCACCAAATACACCATGGATGCAAATTAGTGCTTCGTCACCTGGCTCTAATAGGTTTACAAGGCAGGTTTCCATACCAGCAGTACCTGGAGCAGATACCACAAAAGTAAGAGGGTTTTGAGTTTGAAAAGTGAGTTGCACCATTTGCTTAATTTCATCCATTAAGCCTACAAATTCGGGGTCAAGGTGCCCAATCAAAGGCGTGGCTAAGGCCTGCAATACCCGAGGGTGTGCATCGCTAGGGCCAGGTCCCATCAATATTCTTTTGCTGGTTTGGAGTGGGGGAAATTGGTTCATTCTTGTAGTGTTTAGATATATTAAGAAACCCCTTTGCTTATGAAAGAGGCATAATGTTTTACAAAAAGCGTTCTTTGCTTAAGCCCAGCCATTCAAGGGTAGAATTACAATAAATATTGTCTTTATCTTGCTGAGTTAGGTCTGTGGTTTCTATAAAAGCCCCAATTTCTAAATCTCCCAAAGGAAAAGGATAGTCTGAGCCAAGCGTTACCCGATTAGAACCCATCATATCTACTGCGTATTTGAGCATTACTGGATCATGGGTGATACAATCTATCCAAAACTTACCTAAATATTCCCGAGGGTTTATGGGATTGTCAATGGCTACTAAATCAGGACGACAATTAAATCCGTGTTCTATACGGCCTAAGGTAGCCAAAAAAGAACCTCCAGCATGAGCAAAAGCAACCCTTAGATTTGGATAACTGGCAAATACTCCACTAAAAATCATAGAAGTAATAGCTCTGGTAGTTTCGGCGGGCATTCCTACCAGCCAGGGAAGCCAATAGCGGCGCATGTTTTCCATGCCCATCATTTCCCAAGGGTGAACCAAGATAGCCATGCCTAGTCTTTCGCAGGCTTCAAAGAAAGGTCTAAATTCCGCTTCGCTTAGGTTTTTTTGATTAATGTTAGAACCAATTTGCACGCCAGAGAATCCTAATTCTTTTTTACAACGCTCCAATTCTTCTATAGCTAAGTCGATATCCTGCATGGGCAAAGTACCCAGTCCCACATAATTTTTTGGATGTTTTTGTACCAGCTTTGCCAGATCATCATTCAAAAATTGAGCTACCGCCAGTCCGTCTTGAGGTTTGGCCCAATAACTAAACATAACCGGGATAGTGCATACTACCTGTACCTGGGTGTTGAACTTTTTGTACTCCTCGACGCGCTCTACTGGGTCCCAACAATTGGACTTGATCTCCCGGAAAAACTTACCATCGATCAGCATTCTGGCTTTACCTTTTTTGTGATGGTCAAGGTAAATAAACCCCCCATAGCCAAACTTTTCCGCAAAACGGGGGAGCTTTTCCGGAATAATGTGGGTGTGCATGTCTATCTTCATTCTGCGAAAATAAACAGATACCCTAAAATTGGAAACAAGGGGAAGTGAAATTTTAGTTAGCTTTAGTACTTAGTGTTTGTCGGTAGGTTGCTAATTTTTCTATATTGATTATTTTGTGTTATAAAAGCTGTGTTTTAATCAACTTTGTTGCAGCAATCGTTTGCAGGCTTGGATTGGCTTTTTGCACCATCTTTTGGAGGTACTGGATCATAACCACTGCCACCCCAGGGATGACACCGTGAAATGCGTTTAAGTCCCAGCCACATGCCTTTAATGGCTCCATGGGTTTGAATGGCTTCTACAGTATAGTGTGAGCAAGTAGGTTGATATCTACAGGTAGCAGGAAAATGAGGAGAAATGGCTTTTTGATAAAAGCGAATAAAAAATAGGAAAATAGCTTTGAGCATTGATATCTTATTTGGTACTTGTTGGTGTAATTATATTGATGTTATTCACTAAAATACAAAATTAATCTAAAAAGTTCAGACCAATGGCCAACTCACTGGTAAAACAGCATTATGATACTCATTTGCAGGAGTTTTATACCTGGATGATAGGAGATTTTGAAGCCAAATTTCAAGCTCAAAAGGCTTTTTTCGAAACACAAGGAATTGTGCCCCAACGGAATAAAATAGCGCTTGATTTGGGTGCTGGCCACGGGTTGCAATCGGTAGCACTGGCTAAATTGGGCTTTGAAGTAACCGCTATTGATTTCAATACAAAGTTATTGGCTGAGCTACAACAAAACGCAGGTAATACCCGCATCCAGGTAGTAGAAGATGATATTAAAAATGTAAAAAAATATGCAGATTTAGGGCCAGAGTTAATTGGTTGCTGGGGAGATACTTTGGCTCATTTAGAATCTGATAGAGCTTTAGAAACTCTCATTGTAGATATTGCGTTTTGCCTGGAAAAAGGGGGGAAGTTTTTGACTTCTTTTCGGGATTACTCAAAAGATAAAACCGGAACACAAGTATTTATTCCGGTAAAAAGCGATGAGGAACGTCTATTGACTTGTGTGCTCAACTACGAACCTCAAAAAGTCAGGGTAACGGATTTATTATGGGAAAAAGAAGCTGAAGGTTGGCAGCAAAAAGTGAGTAGTTACTACAAAATCCGAATTTCACCTGCTTTAGTAGAGCGTTTGCTTCGTAATAATGGTTTTGAGATTCAGCTAAATACTTTAAAAAATGGCATGTACCATATCATTGCCCAAAAAATGAGATAAAGACGAACCTTGACTTTTGGATAAAAGTCGAGATTCGTTCAAAACATCAATCATACTTAACCAATACCTGAGAGGTATTTTTTCCTTTGATAGTAGGGTGTTGTTCTACCCCATGTATACGTCGGGCAAAGTAAGGAATACCCTCAGAGTTGTTGGATATATATTGGTATATTTCTCTAAAAGTAAGCTGACCATCCTGATTGGCATCTGCGTTTTGATTGTGAATGGCTTTTAGAAAAAAGTAAGTAAACAGGCCGTGTTGCTTATCATTGTACCAGCAAGAAACTTCATTACCAGAAGAGGAAGACAATACAACGCCGTTTTTCAAGTCTGAAACTCCTTTGGGTTTAATATCGATCAAAGAAATGTTTTCGTAGATAGTAGATCCAGAAAAACAGGCATCTAATACCACTGCAATCGAGCGGGCTTTTACTTTTGCCAGATTTTGATAAAAAACGTTGGCTGAATATCCTCCCAACTCAATGTATTGAGGATCGCATTCAACTGGTACAAAATAGGGGTGTTTGTTTTTGATACTAGGAGCACCATGTCCTGAGTAAAATACAAATACATCGCTTTTGCCTGGTTTTACTGCATTATATAACTTGCCTTTAGGATTTCCCTTAATGCCAAAATAAAGTTCAAATTCGCCCTTAGTAGCATCTTCCAGGTAAAATATATTACCTGGTTTAAAGCCCATGACTTTTTCCAAATATTTTTTTATACTCTGGGCATCATGAATCGCGTAGTTTACATTTTTGGCTTTTTTATAATGAGTATTACCAATCACTACTGCTATGGCATTGGGATTATTGAGGTGGGTGGAGGGTAAATCTTCATCTACATCTGATGGCTGATAACTTTTGGGAGAAGAGTTACTTTTTTTCGCTACCAAATTGGCATTGGTGGCTTTCACTACTTGTGGAGGATTACAAGTAATTGTTACCATATCTGAAAAGATACTTCCGGCTTGGTTGATGACTTCTATTTTAATACTATTGCTGCCTGGATCAAGTTGGGTCTCGACTGATAATACATAAAAAATTTGGCTACCTTGCTCTTTACGTAAACGATTACTTACTTCTAAGATTTGTGTCCGAGCATTACTACTCATGTGAATCTTCACCCTTTGTAGATCCGAGAATGACTTGATTCGTACCGATACTGGAAATATAGTTCGTTGTACTGTTTGTTGCTGATCTTTTTGAGTCGGAGAAAGCCATTGGATTTTAGCAACCTTTTTTGCATTGATTTTGCTCAAATCAAATGTAACTGTAGAAGATGTGCTCTCAATTTGTGCTTTTACTAAAGTATTGGCATTGATTATGAGCAAAGTAATAAGTGCTATTTGTACAATTTTATGCATTGTATTTAGTCGTTGAGGTTTTTTTAACGATTTATTTTACAAATTTTACAGCATGATTTAACTGTTCTAATAGTAGATACGCAAAAAAGCAGGGCATCATGGAGATGGTTTTGCGATTTTTTTTGATACTTTTGTGAATTTTATTCATAAAATATACGTCTATAGTTTTTAATTTAATATCTTTTGTCTTAGAAGAGAGTACCTTAAATACAAAACTGATTGATTACTTACCTGAGGGATAAAATGTTTTTTTCCGCATGAACATTCCTCAGTAGTTAGAGTTGATATTATTAGGATAATTATGTGTCAAACAAAAATCTCAATCATTTGGGTACCTTGATGTACATAAAGTATAAATATAACCAATAGTGAATCTCTTTATAACAAACTCTTTTCTTCAGGATCAGGATTTTCAGGTAAAATCTCCTTTGATGATATACAAAGGAGGGGTAAGCTATGATCTGATTGCCAAAGCTCGCAATCAAATTCGTCAGGTTTTTAAAAGAAACAAGTTAGGCTATAAAATTCAGTCTGTTTTTTTGGAATTAGCGCATAATATTTTGCTCCATTCTGAAGAAAAAAACAACATGGGGAACGATGAGGCAGTGGGCACACTGGTTTTAGACGAAAGAGAAGACTATTACTTATTAATTACTGGAAATGTAGTAAGTAATGCCGCAGTAGAAAAACTCCTGGTTCATTGCGAACACATTAATTCCCTGGATCGTAAAGATTTGGTCAACTTTAAGATAAAGCTTTCTGAGAGAGAGATTGATAAAAATAGCAGAGGAGGAGGTTTAGGGCTGGTACAGATCGTACTACTCTCAGGAAATACCTTACAAATCGCCACAGAGCGTATCAACGATCAATCAACCTACCTTGGTTTTTGCGCCAAAATCTTCAAAGAAAAAGCTAAAAAAGAAGCCCATAAAGAGGCTGAAATGGTCTAAGGCAAATCATCCGAATTTATTATACTTGAAGGTAACCATCGATAATTATGAGAAACCTGTACATTGAAGAAACTACTGGAGCCTTTTTAACCCCTGAAGTAAAACTGAATGCAGATACTGGCATGTGTAGCCTCGAAGGTGAATCTTTTATAGAAAACCCCCGCGAATTTTATCAGCCAATTATAGAATGGATTGACACCTACATGAAAGAGGTGCAAGGGAATATGTCCTGGGATTTAAAGTTTTTGTATCTCAATTCCAGTTCCTCTAAGATTATGTCATCTATTTTTCGGAAACTAAAAGAATACGAAGATAATGGGGCCAAGATAGAAGTGAATTGGTATTATCCTGATGATAACACTGATTTGCTCGAGGAAGGTGAATATTTTAAAGCAGCCAGTCGCTTGAAATTTACCATGATTCCTTATGCATTCGAAGATTAATAGTCATTGCTCTTATCATCTTACAAGCTAAGGATAAAAACATTCTGTTACAAGGACAATTTTAGTGATCAATATGCCTACATTTCAAAGTTAACTACCTTACTTATTTTATCCCTATTTTATCATAATGTGAAGAAATTTACCTTAATGACTATTCTCCTCAAAATATTATAATTTGCCACAAAATTATAGGTAGTTATACGATAAAAGGTTAAATCAATGCGCAAAGAAACCGTAGAAGAATCTTTGGTGCTTACCATCATTGAGTTGGCAGCCCAAATGACCAAACGAGGGGATCTTCTAACTCAAGAATTAGGCATAACCACTCAACAATGGCTTATATTACTATACATTCATGGTGATCCAAATATCCCTTTCTTAAATTCCCAACGAATGAAAGAAGGAGTGTTTGCAAAAGATATTGCAGAGGCATTGGATGTGTCGAAACCAAATATTGCCAATCTGGTAAATATTTTAAGTCAAAAAGGACTGATTACTCAAATCGAAGATCCTATTGATCGCCGTCGAAAAAGGTTGAAAATAACTGATAAAGGTATTGAAGTAATTGAGCGAATGGAACAAAAGCGTCAGGAGGCAAATCAGACAATGTTTGCGGCATTAGATCAGAACGAGCGCCTGGAAATGTTGCAATTATTACATGCTTGTTTACGTAAACTCAAACGAACTGATTGACTATAATAAATCTCCAGCCAGCTAAGCTTGCCCCTTCAGGTTTTTTGTATATTTTGGTCAGGCAAAGTTTTTATTAACCTTTTATTATTTCAGGGGTTTATGACAAAATATACAATTGCCGAAAATATTGCAGAGGCACAAACCTTACCTGGTACATTCTATACTGATGCTGAAGCTTTTGTCCGTACCAGAGATGCGATTTTTAGTCGTACTTGGCAATGGATAGGGGAAGAAAATCTTGTAAGAAACGCAGGACAAGTGTACCCCTTTCAATTGTTGGATGGATTTCTGGAAGAACCACTTTTACTTACCCGTGACGAAGAACACAAAATCCATTGCTTATCTAATGTATGCACCCATAGAGGTAATTTGGTAGCAGATCATCCTGGCCAGGTAAAAGGGCTTAGGTGTCGTTATCATGGGAAGCGTTTTGGTTTGGATGGATGTTTCAAAGGCATGCCTGAATTCAAAGAAGCCAAAAATTTCCCTACCGAAGCTGATCACCTTCCTAAAGTACCTTTTAAGCAATGGCACAATTTCCTGTTTACTGCTTTTGATCCTATTGCTCCTTTAGATAGCTTTTTGGGAGAAATTGACAAACGTTTATTCTGGTTGCCGTTAGATGAACTGATCTATGTTCCCAAAATATCGCGTGATTATCTGGTAAAAGCCAATTGGGCCTTGTATTGTGATAACTACCTGGAAGGATTTCACGTGCCATTTGTTCATGAAGCACTGGGCAATTTATTGGATTATGGCAATTACACCACGGAGGTTTATGAGTATTGTAATCTACAGTTGGGGATTGCCAAAAAAGGAGAGCCCTGCTTTGACCTACCCAAAGATTCACCCGATTATGGCAAAGATGTGGCCGCCTATTATTATTGGGTATTTCCAAACTTAATGTTTAACTTCTACCCTTGGGGACTATCAGTAAACATCGTGAAACCCATCTCTCTTAATCTAACTAAAGTAGCTTTCCTTACCTTTGCTTATGGAGATGCCCCAGTAGAAGATTTGGTAGGTAGTGTACTGGATAAAACCGAGCGTGAAGATGAGGAGGTAGTAGAAAGTGTGCAAAAGGGAGTGAGGTCTAGGTTTTATGATCGAGGACGATACTCTCCTAAGATGGAGAAAGGGGTTCATCACTTTCATCGCCTCTTGACTCAATTTTTGAATCAATAAGACAAGACAAATTTTGTATTTAAGAAGCTATCCTAAAAGTTTGGGATAGCTTTTTTGTTTTTAACCAGGAATAAAATTTTACAAAAATCATATGTAATACTACGCTTTGCAGAACCGCCCGACGAAATTTTTATGACTTCTTTGCTATCTATAAAAAAGTTATCAGATACTCTTTAATGTCAATGATATGGAGAAAATTAACGTTGGAATATTTATTTTCGATGAGGTTGAGGTTCTAGACTTTGCCGGCCCCTTTGAAGTTTTTGCCAAGACAGTTGTTGAAGAAAAAGAAGCTTTTCAGGTGAGTCTTGTATCAGCAGAGGACAAGATTGTCAATGCGCGTTATGGTTTTAGGGTATTGCCTGATGTAATTTTTGAATCTGAGCCCGCATTTGATGTGTTAATTGTGCCTGGGGGACTTGGAGCAGAGGTAATAGAAATTAAAAATGAAGTGACGATTAATTGGCTCAAAAATCAACAGGAAAAAGTATCGATCCTTGCTTCGGTTTGCACAGGAGCCCTTTTATTGGCTGAGGCTGGTATTTTAGATGGAAAGAGAGCTACTACACACTGGATGGATGTAGACAGACTTGAAAAGGAATACCCTCAGGTAAATGTTGAACGAGATATAAGATTTATAGATGAAGGCCACCTACTTACTTCTGGTGGAATTTCTGCAGGTATAGATATGTCATTGCACATTGTTGAACGATTTTTTGGAAAAGAAACTGCAGACACTACCGCAAAAAAGATGGAATATGATAGAAAATATATCATTCAGTCTGAAGTTTAAAAAGAATGATTCTAGATAGCTTATGATGTATAAAAAAGTCCTTTCGGGTAAAGTGTTCGAAAGGACTGGTGTATCAAAACTATAGATCAATGCTTGGTATAGTAATTCCAAATGTTACCTGATGGCGAGTAGGCACCAACTCCTGGTTTTGCAAAGGAAGGTTATAACCATACAACAAATAAAGATTACCTCGTGAAGTTAGACCAATTTCTGGACGAAGAGTGAGCGCACCTTTTTCGAAATTGGTATAGTACAGTACATTAGCTCTAGCTGCCAATCCTATAATCAAAAAAGTAGAATGGAATTCATAAGACAGGCGAGGGGCCAGCGTAAATTTATTTTCCCCTTGCGCTTCGATACGATAAAATAGAGGTGACTCTACACCCAAACCAAAGCCGTATACATCTTCAGGAAAATTAACTGGGGCAAACCCTCCGCTTACCTGCTCGGAAGCGTTGAAAAATATTCCTAAACCAACCCCTTGAGTAGATACCTCCCCTTTGAAATGCGCTTGTGCTTTTACGAAAAAAGTGCTGAGAAACAATAAACATCCAGTAATCAACATTTTATTAAAAGTGTTCATAGTGTGTATAGATTAGCGAATTTTTGGAAAAGTAAAACCGAAAGTAACCTGATGGCGTGTAGGTACTAGATTAGCATTGGTAGCTACCAAATTATAACCATACATCAAATAATTATTAACCCCCAGGTTAACCCCTAACTCTGGACGAATGGTAAGCGAGCCTTTACCAAAATTGGTGTAGTAAAGTACATTTAGTTTAGCACCTATAGGTAGCCAGGTATCAAAAACCTGATACGACAAGCGCGGTGTGTACAAAGTTGTTTGTTCTTCGCTTGTGACGTTAAAAAATGAAGTTTCCAATCCTATTCCAAAACCCTTGATTTGCCCGCTATGTCCTGAGAAGTTTACAGGGGAAAGAGATGGCTCTTTTGCTTTGGGGGCTTCTCCAGTATTAAAAATGACTCCCAGGCTTAACCCTTGATTGGATATTTCTATATTACCCAAGACTTTGGTTTGTGCCACCCCAAAATGGGACAGGGTAGCTAATAAACTAATCAATAAAGCTTTCTTTAAGAACATCATAGTGTTTGTTGTGTTGTTATTAGAGTATACGCAAACGTGCCTATGGTTATTTGCATTGATCTTGAAAAGGTTGGTAGTAAACTGGTAGGATTATTAGTGAATAACTCAAATAAAGGTAGAGTTTAGCAATTTTTGCAAAATAGGATGAATGATAAGTATTTTTTGCAAATGAAATAGAAGGGCTTAGAAGTTTTTATATAAAAAAATCCCCACAGAATGTTCTATGGGGATGGTATAGAGTATTTATCAACTGTTATGGATTAGATAGCTTCCGCTTCAGCTTCTTCAGCATATTCGCTAATTGGAATGCAAGAACATACCAAGTTACGATCTCCGTATGCGTTGTCGATTTTAGCCGCAGTTGGGAAGTATTTATTGCTTGTTAAATAAGGTAATGGATAAGCCGCTTTTTCACGAGAATAAGGCTTAGCCCATTCACTGCTAATCACCATGTTGGCGGTATGTGGAGCGTTTGCTACTACATTATTCCCTTTTTCTGCCTGACCTTCTTCGATCTCTCTGATTTCTTCACGAATACTAATCAAAGCTTCACAAAAACGATCCAACTCTTCTTGATTTTCGCTTTCAGTAGGTTCTATCATCATAGTACCCGCCACTGGGAACGATACTGTAGGGGCGTGGAAACCATAATCCATCAAACGCTTGGCAATATCGGCTACTTCTATCCCCGCAGTTTGCTTAAACTCACGGCAATCTACAATAAATTCGTGGGCGCAAGTACCATTGATCCCAGTATATAATACCGGATAATGTCCTTCTAAACGAGTTTTAAGGTAGTTGGCGTTCAAAATGGCCATTTTAGTCGCATTGGTTAAGCCATTACCACCCATCATTTTTATATAAGCATAAGAAATGGTTAAAATGCTGGCACTACCCCAGGGAGCAGCAGAAATAGCTGTTTCATTAGAAATATCAGAAATCTTTACAGTACGATGATTTGGTAAGAAAGGTGCTAAATGCTTAGCTACTCCGATAGGTCCCATACCAGGGCCACCACCACCGTGAGGAATACAGAAAGTTTTGTGCAAATTGAGGTGACAAACATCTGCTCCAATAATTCCAGGGCTGGTCAAGCCTACTTGAGCGTTCATATTGGCGCCATCCATATATACCTGTCCACCAAAATCGTGGATAGTTTGACACATCTCCTGAATGGCTTCCTCAAATACCCCGTGAGTAGAAGGGTAAGTAACCATCAAGGCCGAGAGGTTTTCTTTGTGCTTCTCTGCTTTCTCTTTTAAATCGATTACATCAATGTTTCCGTGGTCGTCACATTTTACTACCACTACTTTCATTCCTGCCATTACCGCACTTGCCGGGTTGGTACCATGCGCTGACTCAGGAATAAGCACAATATCACGATGTAAGTCTCCACGGCTATGGTGATAGCCACGAATAGTCATCAAACCAGCATATTCACCTTGCGCACCCGAGTTTGGTTGTAAAGAAACAGCTGCAAATCCAGTAATCTCGCAAAGCATTGCTTCTAGTTCTTCAAACATTTGCTGATAACCTTCGGCTTGAACCCGAGGAGCAAATGGATGAATGCCGCCTATTTCACTCCAGGTTACAGGAATCATCTCTGCTGTAGCATTCAATTTCATTGTACAAGAGCCCAAAGGAATCATTGAATGAGTCAACGATAAATCCCTGTTTTCCAGTTCCTTCAAATAACGCAACATGGCGTGCTCAGAGCGGTTATTTTTAAATACTGGGTGGGATAGGTATTCTGAAGTACGGGTTAGGCTTTCAGCATTATGCCAGGTAATTTCATTAGCAAGCGTATCTGCAAAATCTACTTCTTTACCCAACACTTCGGCAAACAAAAACAATAGTTTGTTGGCATCTTCCAATGTTTTTGCCTCATCAAAGCTAATACCTACGTGCGCTGTATCGTAATTGCGTAGATTGATGTGGTGCTGTTGAGTAAGTTGTTGAAGACTGTTCTTTTGTTCTTCTGTTACTTCAACCTGTAGCGTATCAAAATAATGCTCATTGGTTACCTTCAAGCCTAATTTCTCTAGTCCTAGTGCGGTAAAACGAGTAAGACCATATACACGCTGAGCAATATTTTGAAGTCCTTCGGCTCCGTGATATACCGCATAAGCGCCTGCCATTACTCCAAGTAGTACTTGAGCAGTACAGATATTAGAGGTAGCTTTTTCGCGACGAATGTGCTGTTCACGGGTTTGTAGTGCCATGCGGTAAGCTTTGTTGCCTTCCGAGTCTACCGATACCCCAATGATACGCCCTGGAATTTGTCTTTTGTAAGACTCTTTGGTAGCAAAAAATGCTGCGTGAGGACCACCATAACCCATAGGAACGCCAAAACGTTGGGCAGAACCAACTACAACATCGGCACCCATTTCGCCAGGAGGAGTTAATAAAGTCAAGCTTAATAAATCGGCTGCTACGGCTACTGAAATATTGAGTTCTTTAGCAGTAGCAATAAAATCGGTATAGTCATATACTTCACCATTGCTGGCAGGGTATTGCAATAAAACACCGTAAATATCAGGATTGGTAAGGTCTACCTTGGTATGGTCACCAATCAATAAATTAATGCCCAGGGGAGTGGCACGGGTTTCTATTACTTCTATAGTTTGGGGATGACATAACTCCGAAACAAAAAAGGTATTGGCTTTTTTCTTGTCTTTTTTGCGCGTGCCATAAAACATAGTCATCGCCTCGGCAGCTGCAGTACCTTCATCCAACAGAGATGCGTTGGCTATTTCCATTCCGGTAAGATCCATCACTGTAGTCTGGAAATTGATCAAAGCCTCTAAACGTCCTTGGGCGATTTCGGCCTGATAAGGAGTATAGGCTGTATACCAGCCTGGATTTTCGAGTACATTGCGTAGAATAACATTGGGTACAATACAATCATAGTACCCCTGTCCAATATAAGAGGTAAACAACTGGTTTTTACTGGCCAATTGTTTGAATTCCTTCAAGAATTGATGTTCAGTTAAAGCATTGGGTAAATCCAGGGCTTCTTGCTTGCGAATAGAAGCTGGAATAGTTTTATCAATTAACGCATCCACTGAGGCTTCGCCAATGGCATTAAGCATCGCAGCAACTTGTTCTTCGGTAGCTGAACTGTTGTGTCTTTGCTCAAATTTTTCGGAGTACTTTAAGTTTATGTTCATTCTTTGATACCTTCTATATTATAGCACAAATATATACCAACATCTGATGTAAAAATAAAAGTCTGAGTTATTCTGAAAACAGATATCACGCTTAACATCTTGTAGGTGAGAAAGGTTTCAAAACTCAATTATTTATCCCCATCGTGGGTATTGTATAAACTTGGGTAAAAACTTATACCAAATAATATTCTGCAAAAGTAATTATAAAATCTTTATTTTCCAGAGATCATCGCAATGTTAAATTTTTACATGATAGACAAGGTTTCAAAAACAGGCTTTGAGAGGAGGGTTTAATTGGGTTGAAATTTTTTTTATAGAAGTAAATATCTGATAGTGAGGACTTTATCAAGTGGTGTAAAAAGTTTTTTTAGCATAAGGGAATAAAAAAACAAAAGGCCCTGTCTAAGAATGCAAAGAGCAATGCATTGATCATATGACCTAAATATTGGTTAAAATTTATTTAACCATCGCTAAAATTTTTAAACTTTTATACCAATGAAAAATACCCTTAAACCCCTTTTGATTGTAGCCTTGCTCGTGTGTGGTTCTACACTTTGGGCTCAAGAATTAACAAAAGAAGAGAAACGTGCTAAATTCAAAGCTTTTCGAGAAGAAGCTAAAACCTATAATAAGCAAAATGTATGGCCTGTAATAAAAGCTCAACGCCAAAAACTAGATGCGGTAATGAGTGAGGCCGATAAGCAAACGATCAATACATTACGCACTCAAATGAAGGAAAACCGAGAAAAGATGCGTGCTTTCCGTAAAGAAATGCGTGAACAACACAAACCAGGAGAGGGACGCCCTCAATTGACTGAAGCACAGAGAGCTACTCTAAGAGAACAACGCAAAGCCATGCGAAAGGCTAAAAATACTGCCTGGGATATTGCAGATAAATATGAGACTACCATTGAAAAACTATTGGAAGAAATGAAGCCAAAAGCGGAGCAATGGAAAAAAGATATGAAAGCATTGCGTGTAAAGCACTTTGGAGAAAGAAAAAAAGGCGAACGCAAGCATATGGGCAGAAGAGGAAAACGTCACCATCGTAGAGGGATGCGTGGTATGAGAGGAATGCGCAGAATGTTTAGACCTGTGGGTTTTGTAATGATTGATCCTGCCAGTAGCGATTTGGCAGAAGGAAATGGAGAGTCAAGCATTGTGTATCCTAATCCTTCTGCTGATGAAACAAAGGTAAACTTTAGCTTAGCAAAAGCTGAAAATGTAAGAATTCAGTTGATGGATGCTAATGGGAAACTGGTAAAGGAAGTGTTGAATGAGAGCAAAGCGGCAGGAAGCCACGCCCACACCATAGATATGAGTAACCTGAAAAATGGGACTTACTATGTAATCATTAAGACTTCTAAAGGAACTGAGACCAAAAGATTAATAAAACGATAAACGGTAATGTAATAAATATAAGTGCTCTAAAAGCCGGGATATTTTATCCTGGCTTTTGTTTTTTGTGACTGCTAAAATCCATAAATTTGGTAAGACCTATTAATAATCAACTAACAAATTAAATTGTATGAAAACCATTCAAAATTTTCAGGATCAACAAATTACTCAAAATCAATTAACTCAAATAAAAGGTGGTGGAGGTTCGCGTCGTCAGGAATTAGACCACGTAGGTGCTTACAACTTTATGGTCGAAATTAGTGGTGTAGCAGCTGGTTATTTCAAAGGAGTAGATGGATTAAATGCGGAGATTGAAGTAATTGAGTTCCAGGATGGAGACGATTTGTTTTAGTGAACATTATTCTACTAAAAATATAATTGAAGCTCTTTGGTTGTACCAGGGAGCTTTTTTTGTAACAAAAGAGATTAACTTTAATAAAAATGATCAAACACCTAAACTACTATTTATTATTAATGATACTAGGGGCAGGGTTTGCTTGCCAGCCTACATCTACAGAAGTAAAACAAAACTATTCCTATCCCACCAGGCAAGACCTGGATGATGAAAGGCAAGCTAAAAAACAAATCAAGCAGCAGAAAAAGATCAATACTTCGCTCAAAAAAGTGAGAAATCGTCAAGATAGTTTAACCACAGCAGGGTATGTAGGGTTATGGGAATATTTGAATAAGTTTGATCGCCCCAACCAGTCTAATCGTGTAGCTATTTATCCACTGCGAGCGGTTACTCACAAAGCACCCTATGGCAAATATGAAGATTTAGATGTATATCATTATAAGGTCATTAATGGTGTTAAAATAGAAGTAATCACTAACAAATATCGAAGTGCTTTTACACCACAAGTAAATTTCATTTCTACTTATACCCCTCTCTTGCTAGACTCGACTGTGCGTAATCAAATAAAAAGAGTGAAAAAGAAAGATGAATATCCCTATTTTGCCGTCCTGAGAATCAATGGAAAGTCGTTTAATTTAAGTGATTATCTGGTGCCAGATACAATGACTTATTTTAGATACAGAGAACGGATTTATTTGGTGAGTGCTCAAGTAAATAATGAAGCAATGGGTACTACACGACAATATTCTACTTTGCATATATTTGATATAACTGACCAGAAAAGCATCAACCATTTTGAACTAAAGGGAAGGTATCAGAGCCCAGGCTTGCTATATGATTACAATGGTGATGGACTATTAGATTACCCTGTGTACGAGACTTATCTATGCAATGGTTTCGAACCTCTATTATGCGAGGAAAAAACATCTCACGAAATCTGTGGACGCATCTACCTCAAAAGCTTAAATCCAACTGGTTGGAAAAAATTAGACCCTTATGGAATCTATTTTTACCTTGAGTCGCCTCAAAATCCCTACATATACCTGAAAGAATGTAATAGGCATTGGGTAAATTGATTTCGGAAAAGATATTTTAGATGAATAGAAAAACTTATATACCAATTATTGGGTGCTTGATACTTGTGAGCATGATAATCTACTTTTTCACGCAACCCAGTGGTTCAGAAAATTCTCTCGATAATTGTGGGTATATGCTTTCTTGCCCTGGAAAAACTATACAAGTAAAATTAGACACTATGAAGGTTGATCAATATGTGGATATACCAACAGGGGGGAAATTTGCTTTGTGCAACATCAAGGATACATTAAGTCCCAAAATAATAAAGATAGATAAAGGTTCAAACGTGATTTGGGCCGTAGATTTATCTAAAAAATCTTGTTGGATACCTCATAACAAACTTACTGATGTTAAACTCATAGATAAAACTTTGGCATTTTTTAATGAAAGTTATAGTGAACCAGGTAGTATATACCTGGATAAAAATTATGATATTAAACTGATCTGCCTTAGCCCAATGTAAAGAACAATTAGATAGTTTCTTTCAACTTTTGGTTAAATCAGTACCAGCATCCTTAAGTTTTTAGCCGCAAATTGCCCATATTTTGGAAAAACTTAAGCTTACTTAATATGAATTTAACTTCTGCATTTAACCCTCAAACCTCTTGGCAGCCTCCCAAAGATTGGCTTTGTATAGAAACCCTGGATGCTCATACAGGTGGAGAGCCATTGAGAATTATTACCAGTGGTTTTCCTGAGTTAGTGGGAGATACTATTTTGGAAAAAAGGCGGTTTGCTCGCGAAAACTATGACCATTTACGCACTGCGCTTATGTTTGAGCCAAGAGGTCATGCCGATATGTATGGATGCATTCTGACACCTCCAGTTACCCCAGAAGCTGATTTTGGTGTGTTGTTTATTCACAATGAAGGCTATAGCACGATGTGTGGCCATGCTATTATTGCTTTGGCCAAGGTGGCAATTCAAATGGGTATGCTACCTGTAAAAACACCCGAAACGGTGATTAGAATTGATACCCCAGCAGGACTTGTAACCGCTTTTGCTACTATAGAGAATGGAGAGGTAGTCAATGTTCGCTTCCAAAATGTACCTTCATATGTGGCAGAACTAGACGCCGAAGTAGATGTGCCTGGATTAGGCAAAATCCGTTATGATTTAGCTTTCGGAGGAGCATTTTATGCTTATGTGCAAGCTGATCAAGTAGGGCTTGAATGCACTCCTGATGAACATAAAGAGTTGATAGAGAAGGGAATGCAGATAAAACGTGCGGTGATGAATAGTCGCAAAATAGAACACCCCACCGAAGAAGATTTAGGTTTTTTGTATGGAACCATCTTTATTGCGCCACCACTTACCCAAGGTGTAGATAGTCGTAATGTATGCATTTTTGCAGAAGGAGAAGTAGATCGGAGTCCTACTGGTACGGGAGTGAGCGGGCGAGCCGCTATTCATTATGCACGTAAAGAATTGAGGCAAGGCCAGACAATGACCATAGAAAGTATTTTGGGTTCGACTTTTACGACCAAAGTTTTACAAGAAACTACCTTTGGAGATTATTCAGCCATTATTCCTGAAGTATCAGGCGAAGCATATCTTACGGGTAAGCATCAGTTTTGGATAGACCCAAAGGATGCACTACAAAAAGGATTTATTTTTAGATAATAATCAGAAAACCTATGAATATAGAACTTCGGGTGTTGTCTCGCCAAGATGTAAAGCAAGCTTTGCCTATGCAAGAAGCCATTCAGGCTATGCGAGAATCTTTTACTTTGTTATATCAGCAAAAAGCACAGCTACCTACCCGAATGGAAATGCCTCTAGAGGATGTAAACGCTGACTTATTGTTTATGCCCAGCTATGTATCTGACTACCAACAGGCTGGACTGAAAATAGCCAATGTATTTCGAGACAATCCTGCCCAAGGGTTCCCCTTGATTCAGGGGATGATGTTATTGATAGATACCCAAAACGGACAACCTTGTGCGTTAATGGATTCTACTTATTTAACTGCACTTCGCACTGCGGCCGGATCGGCTTTAGCCACCGATTTATTGGCCAATAAAGAAGCCAAAACCTTGGCCTTGTTTGGTACAGGGGCCAATGCGATTACTCATTTAGAAGCTATGACTTCTATCCGAGATATAGAAAAGGTATGGGTATATGGGCGAACTCTTGACAAAGCACAAGCTTTTGTAGACGAGCACCAACCCCACTATTCCATATCTTTGGTGGCAACAGATACTTTGTCAGACTTGGCACAAGCGCATATCATTTGTACCACTACCAGTGCTTCAACCCCACTTTTTGAAGCCCAACAGGTAGCCGCTGGAACTCATATTACTGCTATAGGTTCCTATAAGCCTCATTGGCGAGAAATTCCCGGGCGATTAGTAGCACAAAGCAAAATAGTAGTAGATAGTCACGAGGCTTGTTTGAGCGAAGCAGGTGATATTTTAATGCCTATCAAAGAAGGGTTAATGAATGAAAAACATATTTTGGGTGAGTTGGGGGAAGTAATTGTTGATAAAAAAGCAATCAGAACTTCGGCTGAGGATATTACCTTCTATAAATCAGTGGGAGTGGGTGTACAAGATTTAACGGCAGCTCATTATATTTACCAAAAAGCCCAACAATTAGGGCTAGGTAAATTAATTAGCATATAATGATGGATATAGACATTAGAGTTGCCACCTTGGATGATTTAGCAACATTAAATGAATTTCAACAAGCTTTGATTCAGGTAGAAAGGCCTATGGATGCTTCTTTGAGGCAAGAAGGCTTGATGTATTACTATGACTTGGGAAAATTGATTAAGTCTGAGAAATCAGATGTATTTGTAGCCTGTCAACAAGATGAAATTGTGGGAAGTGGTTATGGGCTCATCAAATCTCACGAGCGGGATATCTTTGTAACCAAAGAGTATGGCTACATTGGTTTTATGTATGTAAAAGAACAATATCGAGGTCAGGGAGTTGGACAACTTGTATTGAAAAAACTGGTAGAGTGGTTTGAAGTACGAAATATTACCGATATCCGATTGCAGGTATACAAGAATAATCCTAAAGCCATCAAAGCATACGAAAAAGCTGGTTTTCAGCAACACTTGATTGAGATGCAACTAAAGGTTGAATAGATTAAGTTTGGAGGGCGACGTAGTTTTAAAAAAATAAACATATGGCATATGAAAAAACAATTACTTTCTTTGATGATTCTCTTGTGGGTTGTCTCTAATGCCCAATCACAAGAAAATCAGACGTTAAAAAAGATCTTTGATAATATTAAAGTGTATGATGGAGCTTATCAACTAAATACAGACTTGTGGAGTGGAAACCACCCAGGTGAAATTGAAGTGCCTACCTGGGAACGTATGCAAAGTAGACGTAAAAGATATAAAGGGTATGTAAAGCAATTGACCTCTATCAAATCCTCAACGCTTAATCGTCAGGATCAAATCAGTAAAGCCATTAAGTTGATGCAACTGCAAGACTACCTAAGTGGTATACAATATAAAATGGCTCTTATTCCTTTTAACGCTGAGGGTGGTTTTTTCAATAATGCTACTTTTTTTATGCGTCGCCTCCCTTTTAAAACCAAGACTGACTATGAAAACTACCTCAAATGGTTACCTTCTTATAAAAAATGGTTGGAAGGCCACCAAAAGTTGATGGAACGAGGTGTTAAAGAAAAGATAGTAGCCCCTCAGGTGATTGTAAAAAATGTATTGAAACTTCTTAAACCCTGGATTGATACTGATTATAAAAAACAGCCTTTTTATACCCCTTTTCTAAGATTTCCCAGTAATATTTCAGCTGCTGATCGCAATCAGCTCGATCAAAAAGTAAAAGCAATTTTGCAACGAGAAATTATTCCTGCCTATCGAAGTTTTCATCGGTTTGTGGAAACTAAATACATGAAAGCTAGTCCCATAAATGTAGGAGTAAGCAATTTACCTAATGGGCGAGCTTATTATGAAAATAGGGTAAAATACTACACCACTTTAGACATTTCACCCGATTCGGTATTTAAGATTGGCCAGCAAGAGGTAAAACGTATTCGAGGGCAAATGGAGCAAATTATTCGACAGTTAAAGTTTAAAGGAACCTGGGCCGATTTCTTTAAGTTTATGCGTACCGATGCGCAGTTTTTTCCAAAAAATAGTCAAGAATTATTGAGCTATGCAGCTTGGCTCAGCAAAAAGGCGGAAGGTCAATTGCCTAAATTTTTTAAAAAGCTTTATAGTCTGCCTTTTACGGTAGCTCCTGTACCCACCAATATTGCGCCTACTTATACTTCTGGTCGCTATGTGCCAGGTAGTCGCTTTGCCAATCGTCCTGGAACGTATTGGGTGAATACCTATGACCTTAAAAGCCGCACGTTGTATACTTTACCCGCACTTACTTTGCACGAATCGGTGCCTGGACATCATTTACAAATAACATTGGCGACCGAAAACCGCATCAAGGGCAATCCGGATTTCCGCAACAACTATTACATCAGTGCTTTTGGCGAAGGCTGGGGCCTCTATGCAGAGTATTTAGGCGAAGAAATGGGTATATACACTACTCCTTATGAAAAATTTGGTCGATACACTTATGAAATCTGGCGGGCTTGTCGACTTGTTGTAGATGTAGGCATGCACTACAAAGGATGGAATAGGGAAAAAGCAGTAAAGTTTATGGGTAACAATACTGCACTTTCACTCCATGAAGTAAACACCGAAATAGATCGCTACATTGCCTGGCCAGGACAAGCCTTGAGCTATAAAATTGGCGAGATTACCATTAAATACCTGCGACAAGAAGCCGAAAAAGCTTTGGGGCAAAAATTTGATATCCAACAATTTCATGAAGTGATTCTCCGCAACGGATCAGTACCATTACCTATTTTAAGAGAAGAAGTAGAGCGGTATATTGAGAAAAATAAATAATAGATTACACTATGTTAGAGAAAGTTTATCAATCAAAATTTGCTGTTATCAATGTGGACAATAGCAAATTTTTTGCGTCCATCACCTGGACTGAAAATACCACCCATTTAGAAGATCAGGTATATCGAAAAGAAGTGTTGAACTGGATAGAGGCAATGAAAAAATGTCAGGCCAAATATGTATTAGATGATGCTCGATTGTTTAATATGCCTATTGCACCAGAAACCCAGGAATGGGTAGCAAAAGTGAATAGTGAGAGTGGGCTTGAATCACTGGAAAGGTATGCGATGCTGATGCCAGAGGATTACATATCAAGGTTATCGGCAAGTCAAAATATTACCGAAGCGGCTGCTCAGCGAGTCGAAGAAGCTACAGTAATGGTACGACAATTTGATGCCAGAGATAAAGCAATTATTTGGTTAGGAGTTGAGGTAGCGTAGTTTTCTTATGACAAGCAATATCCAGATGTTAATACCTGGATATTGCCATTTCAAGTTAAATATTATGCCCTTGTGGGGGCTTATATGCCCACCATTTTCTTTCGAAAGGTTCACGAAAAACATTGGTGGCACAGTGTACATCGCCAGCTCGTTTAAAGTAAAGCTGGGCATCGTCGATGAAGTGAATATCGAGTTGAGGCTCTATATCTAATTGCTTTAAAAAATACTGTTCAAACAAATACTCCCCATCTTCATTAACTGGACCAAAGGGCTTGGGAGCAATTACATAAGTGAGGTAAGGAGTTTTTCTAACTACCAACAAGTTAGTTAAATCTGGGAACAGAGATTTTGCCCGCCGCTTATTTACAATACCCTTAAAAAGTACAGGCATATCGATGATGTCTTCCTTAGTAAGCTTTAGCTCTTCCATCAATAATTTCTTATTCCAGTTTTGGTAAGTTTGTATTTGAGTATTGTACGTTTCGTATTCGTGAAGTATTTCCTCTATTTTGGACCTTGCATCTTTCAGGTTTGTGTCTAAAGCAAGCGGGTCATGAAACTTGGTATATTTAGTTTTAGTATCGTTGAGCACTGCTTTTAATAATTCACAACCTTTTTGAGGAGACGCAAATACCATTTTAAAACCCTTTTCGTTGCTCCAGGGAACAAAACTAAGGATTTCGTCTACGTGTCCTACACTTAACCAATCAATATAGATTTCGATGGGTGCTTGTACCTGTTGGGCGTGTAAAAACTCCTTGAGTTCGTGGGCAATTTGTCGAGGGGTATGCTCAAAACCCTGTTTAGGACTACCCCCAATAATAATTCGCCCAAAAGGGTATCCTTCTACTGGAGGGCTGGATTCCAAATTACCAAAATAGTCAAGTGAAGTTTTCTTGCTAATAGCAATCTCCAAATGACCAAAGTCAGGCTTGAGAAAACGGTCTTTTACCCATTTGTTAAGCCCTCTGTTACGGGGACTATCGCATACTACTGGAATGGTTTTTACTGGAGATTCACAGTAACCAATTTCAAATTCATCTTGTACCCAACGATCCCTGTTTTGCACATCAGTTTCAATTTCTTCTACCATTTCTTTGCCTAAAATACTTTTAAGATGTCGGTTAAACGCTTCGCTACGGATGATATCATTGGGCCAGGCTGTTATCTTTTTTACAAAAACCTTTTTGGCAATCTGGGTATTAGGCAGCATAATCCAAGGAGCGACCCGAAGCACAGCATGATCTTGATAAACCAATAAAGGAGGATTTGAGTGATCTGACGATATTTTATATAGTTGATAACTAAAAGTGATAATGCCATTAAAAAAGGCATTTGGAAGATAGTTGGCCCGTAAAAAATACTTCTTTACCTCATTAGCTACATCACCTACTCTTTTAAATTTGAACACATACACATTGTCCAGGCTTTCAGGATTTTTTCTTCGGGCACCTAACATGAGTTTTAAATCATTGTTGGGCATTTGCTCATATAACCCAAAGTTGTAAGCGGTGAGTTGGTCGGTAGAGAGTGCCAGGAAATATTCATCATCAGTATTCTCAAAGCTTGGATGGATAGCAAAATGCGTTTCTACCCTTACTAATTCTGATAACTTTTTATCAGGTTCTATAAAGTCATCATCATCAATATCAGCCATTATTATGGCTCCTTTTTGTTCTACTTCTTCTTCTGAATCTGATATCTCCGCATCTGTTGTCAGTTTTTTTTTCGGATAGGTTTCAGGCCCCCAAGACCAGTGATACTTACCAATGGTTTGGGTTAATTCGGGGTATTTGCGGTTAGACCAATCAAAGCATTTAGGATCTAACACTAAGTCAAGATTGAATTCATAAGCATTAACAATGAGGAAACGGGTAGGCAAATTCGGATACTGGTCTTCTTCGAAGAGCTCGTACTCAAGGGTAAACTGTTCATAAAAAATTTCGTTGGTGCTTCCAGTGTTAATGATTCTAAGAGTGTCTATAATATCCTCTTTGTTAAAATACTTGGGCTTTTTCATGCCCAACAATTCCCAGCCGTGTTCAGTTTTGTATTTAATCTCAATATTTTCTAGTTTACTATTTAGCTGAATATATCTCAAAAAATACTTTTTCATACCAGGGATATTGAAAAAGATATTTCTTCCTTGAGGAATCAGCAATGTAATTTCATTTTTATCTAAGGTGTTTTTCAAAGAATTATTCATGTTTATAGCGGATGAAAATAAAGGCAGGTAAATAGCCTGCCTTTATAGTAAATAATAATTACGAAATAGTTTAGCAACCTGTAAAGGCTGATAGTCTTGTGAAAGATGAATTAGTTGCCACCTGGTTTGGTGTCATCGTCATCATCATGAGCGCGACAATCCGTAAGGGCTACAAAATCATTGTCTTTGGCAGAATATCTCCAGCTAGTCTCGATGATTCCCTGTGCAAGTTTCTCTTCTTGACTGATTTTTTTCTCTACAGTCAAAACCAGCTTGCGAGGATTGGCAAAATTTTCCTCTACTAAAATTTCATCTTCCTGAATCGGGAAGTGATTGTGTAACAGGCAAATACCAAAACGATCTACATTGTTGTATTTGTCAAGAAGTGCCTTAAAATCGTCAAAGAACTGTTGGTCATTGATTTTTGTGCCTTTGGGTGTTGCTTCTAAAATGTCCATAATAAACGGTGATTTTTGATGTTGAAAAAATAAATTTATCTTGCCCGAAGGTAAATATAAAAGTATCTGTCAGCCGTTTTTTACAAGGTAAAACACGTGTTTTTTCGAAAAAAAGGAAATATATGCTATCAAAACAGCTCTTGTGCAAAAAAAAATACTACTATACTATCTTCTTTATTTCTCTGCTTTTTGGTTGCTCTTCTGAAGGTTCTTATACACCCAATCATACCAAAGCCAATGAATTACAAAAAGCATCTCAGTTTTCTAAAGCTATTTTGTATTATAAGAAGGCCCTCAGCTCTTACCAACAACAAAAAAAATGGAATGACTACATCATATGTAAAAATCAATTGATAGACTGCTACATCAATGATGCAGAGTATGATGAGGCTTTGAATATGGCCAAGGAAAATATTCAGTTCTTTAAAGATGTTCTACCGTTTAAGATACCAAACGAAGCCAAAAGCCGCACTTTTTTGCTTCAAGGTGAAGCGCTTAGGGCCAAAAGTTATTATAACGAAGCAGTAGAAAGCTTACAAAAGTCTTTAGGTTTTTTAGAAGCTAATCAAGCCAATAATCAATTGAAGATTGCCGAGATTTATAATCTGATAGGCAAGATATACCAAAGCTCCAACGAGAAATACCTTGCTCTGGAGTATCATCAAAAAGCCATTGATTTACTTACAAAAATCCCTAAAAAAAACGATGAGGTAAAAAAGCAAATAGCTGATACCTATAATTTTTTTGGCTGGGCTTATGGCATTTTGTCTAAGTACAATGTAGCCATTGGCTACTACCGCAAAACATTGACTATTAGGCAAGAAGTTTTGGGGAAAGCGCATGCAAAAGTCGCTGCGCCGTTTAATAACATTGGCTTAAACTATACCCTGACCGAAAAATACGACTCGTCATTTTTTTATCTTAAAGAGGCTATTCGTATTCATGAAAATGCAATGGGCAAGGATCATTATGATGTAGCAGGCTATTACAATAACCTGGGCAACTTATTTTTAGCCCAAAAGAAACACCAAGAAGGCCTGCGTAACTTTCGCCATTCGTTGAGACTTAGGACTAAAAAATATGGTCAACAGCACCCTAAGGTGATTCAAGTATATAATTACCAGGGAAATGCTTTTCTTGATCAGGGTAATTATGTGGAGGCACTTAAAAATTATCAAGAAGCATTTAATCGTAATATTAAGGATAAAGAAGATGCCCTAAAGCAATTACGACTGGAAAATTGCCAGGATATTAAGGAACTATTACTAACGCTTGAGTATCAGGCCAGGGCATATTTTGTAAAGTACAAAAGCACAAAAGAGCTAACTGATTTAGAAAAATCCCTTGCTGGTTATGAGGTGGTCATTGATTTATTAGATCAGCATGTGAATACAGTAGAGAAAAACAAGGACAAGATTGTTTTCAATGCTAAAGTATCTAAAGTTACTTCAGAGGCATTGCACGTTGCTTACCTGTTATCAAATGAAAAACCAGACAGTCGTCAAAAATATCTTCAAAAGGGATTTTTCTTTGCTGAAAGAAATAAGGCTAGTGTGTTATCGTCTTCGTTGGCAGAAGTAAATGCCAGAAAGTTTTCGGGGATTCCAACAAAACTATTGGCACAGGAAAAGAGACTCAGGACAGACATTATTTTTTATCAAAATAAATCTCTGCAAGGAAGTCCTAAAAAAAAGCAATTGTACAGAGACAAATTATTTGAACTGCGTGAAGATTACCGGGCCTTTATAGACAATTTGGAAGAGAAATACCCAAACTACTATGCGCTGAAATATCAACGGGATTTAACTTCCATTGCTAAGGTACAGCGACAACTTAAACCTCAACAAGCGCTTTTGCAATATATTACAGGTGATACTCAGTCGTACGTGTTTATAATTACCAAAAGCATTGTTCAGCTTAAGCCATTACCTCCTTTGTCAGAGTTGTCGGTGCTTGTCCAAAAGTATTATTATTCGCTTCAGGGAGGAGGGCTTTTAAATGAGTTTACCAAGGCAAGTATAAAAACCTACCAGGCACTTGTACAGCCTATAGAAGATTACTTAAAAGGTATTCAGAAATTAACTATCATTCCTGATTGGCAATTGGCTAAACTCCCCTTTGGGGCTTTGATTGATCAGGTACCTCAAGAGAACTCATTGGATTTTGGTGATTTACCTTATCTTATTCAACGCTTTGAAATTAACTACCATTACTCCGCTACGATTTGGTACAAAAAACGTCCTCAAAACGAAAAACCAGTAATTGATTTTATAGCTTTCGCTCCTTTTAGTGAAGGCAAAGGTAGGGTACTGAGCACTCGCTACAAAAGTGGAGTATTGCCTGCCAGCAAGATTGAAGTAAATACCATCTATAAAATGTTTGACAAAAGAGGAGACTTTGCAGAGGTGTATCTGGGCGATAAGGCTACTAAGAAAACTTTTCTCAAAAAAAGCCCCGATGCTGCAATTATCCACATTGCCAGCCATAGTGAATATGATGACCTTAACGAGAGTCTTACCCGAATTTATTTTGCTGAAGATACAACCAAACCTAATCGTGATAAGCAAGAAAGCCGCTTACTGCTTGGGAGTATTTATAATCTTGACCTGCAAGTAAATCTACTGGTACTCAGTAGCTGTGAATCAGGCTTGGGTAAGTCATACAAGGGGGAAGGGATGATGTCTCTTTCACGGAGTTTTTTGTATGCTGGTGCAAAAAACATTGTCTTTTCTTATTGGGAAGTAAACGATGAGTATACCAAAGATCTAATGATTGATTTTTATAAAGGAATGCTCAATGAAGGATACAGTTATGCGAAAGCTTTACAGGTGGCTAAGAAAAACTTTGTTAGACAACACAAAAAATTATCCCCTAAACATTGGAGCAGTTTTGCCATTGTAGGAGATTGATTCACAGAACGAATAATTGATTTTTGGACTTTTGTTACTAGCTTGTGCGCTCTTTGGTAATGAGGCTTTGATTGAAACCTAATTGACCAAATACCAATTTTTCATTTTACACTTATCATTTTTCATTATATCATGTTTCCTCAAAAACTCATTACTCACAATGGTACCTTTCATGCCGATGAAGTATTTGCAATTGCTATTTTAGAAAAACTGATTGGGAAGCCTTTGGAAATCACCCGAACTCGTGATTCAAAAATCTTAGAAGCAGGTATTCTTGATTCTACAACGTTTGTAGTAGATGTAGGGCTGGCTTACGAGCCTGAAAAATACAATTTTGATCATCACCAGGATAGGCATATGAAGAGTGCGGCTGGGTTGGTTTGGCAAAGCTTTGGTACAGAGGTATGCGGAGGTAGTAGTGATGCTGCTGGATTGGTGCAAGAATCTATCATTGACTTGGTAGATCAAGCTGATACCAATCAGAACAACATTTTGATGACAATGAAGAACCATTTACCTGGGGGAGTAGATGGTACTGTATCGGGATTAATAGGAGCATTTAATCGGGAAACAGACGATGAATTGGAGCAAATGCAGCAGTTCAGAAAGGCGATTAGTTTTGCGGCTACTTTTTTGGAAAACAGTTTGTACGAAGCGGCAATGGTGGTGGCTCAAAAACCTATATGGGATGCTCGCAAAATGCTTAAGCCCAATGTAGTTCGTTTAGAAAGTCACTGTAAAGGCTGGAAAAAATGGGCTGCTCATGAACCGCAAATTCAGTTTTGTTTGATTCCTCGTACAAGTTTGAATAATGAAATTACTGGACAACAATGGCAAATTACCAGCATTGATGCGGTCGAAAATCCTCTGCCTACGCTCGAGGATATGCAAGCTCGGGTGACTCAACCTGAAGCAATTGAATTTGCTCACAAAGCACGCTTTTTAGCCGTTTTTAATAATGAACAAACTGCATTGGAAGTAGTAGAGTTACTTTAGATATTTAATTCAATATCTGACAGGTTGCGAGGCCTGTCAGATATAAATTAGGGACTAGTTTATTGCTCATGTCCATAAATCACCTTTACTTTTGGGTGGTTTTTAGCAAATTCTCTTAATTGTTGCAAACTTTTCTGAGCCTGTTCCCGATTATCAGTCCAACCAGGTTCTATGCCTTTTTCAAAACCATATCTCGTATGACTGGCATCTCCAGTGAGCAAAACATTTCCTTGGGCAGTGTGTAGTAAATAAGACAAATGACCTTTGGAATGTCCTGGAGTAGCAATGGCCAACAATGATTGATCTCCAAATATATCCAGTACCTTTTCAAAGTTTTCCAAAGATATGCCTTGATTAAAATCCAGTTCTTGAATTCTACTTACCTTATCCATATGATTGCTGGTGTACAAAAATGGGTAATAGTGGAATTTATCTCCTTTTCCTGCAAATAAAGGAATGCTGGGGGGTAACTCTGGTAAGCCAGCCGTATGATCTCCGTGTAAATGGGTGAAAAATATTCCTTGAATAGTGAGTTGTTCTCCCTTTTTGGCCAGCTTGGTTTTTTCACTGGCAAGCAAAGCCTTGACGTTTTGCTGATGGGCTTGCTTAGTTTGCTTGATGTATTTCTTTGCCAGCCATCCCTTGATGTTACCTTTTTGCTGGAAAGAACTATCCAAACCCGAATCAATCATAAACCAGCCCTTGGTTTGATGCTTAAACAAATAAGCATATACCGATACCCACAGGCGTTTAGGAATTGAGTGATTAGCAGGCAAGCGTTTTTCGTTGAGCATGCCTGAGCGTGGTACCAGTACCTCTCCTGTTTTTAAAACCTTGAAATCTACAATGGCAGGTGTTTTAGAAAATATTTGTTTGATACTCAGTTTTTTATCACTTGCTGGAAGTGAATAAGCCACTCGTTGAAACTTGGGTTTAGTACAGGCATAAAACCCCGCACCAGCTACCAATAATACCAGTATTATAAATAGTGTTTTCTTAATAAAATTCATATCATCTCTAGTTTGTTTATACTACAAAACTAGAGGACATCAGGCAGGGAAACTTGAACGAATTTGCTATTCTTGGTAATCATAGAAGGGGAGACGCCCAGTACTTTATTGAAAGTGCGCGTCATATGAGCCGCATCGGCAAAGCCAGCTTCATAGGCAATTTGGGTGAGGTTGTATTGTTGGGTTATGATGAGTTCCACTGCAGTTTTTATTCTCAACCATAAGATATAATTGCGTATTGGTAAACCCACATGAGTTTTAAACAAATGCAAAAGCCTACTTTCGCTCAAACAGGCTACCTCAGTAAGGGTGTGGGTCGTAATCTCTTGCTGGAGGTGGGTCTTGAGGTAATTCAATACTACAGCAATCCTTTCATCTTGATCTGGAGCTTGGGGACTTGTTGTTGTGTCCAGACCAAAAAAATGAATGATATGTTGGTAAATCTGCTTCCAATTTTGCTGCTGAATATATTCTAATATAAGTGGAAGATCTAAAGCAGATAGCAGCTCTTCAGAATAGGTGAACCAAGGTTGGCTTTGCAAAGTGGTATGTAAAATGTGTTCCCCAAGTAAAGATTCCTGGTCTACAATTAAGGAGAGAATGGGCATACCACTGGCATCGCATTGATGGGCATGATTGGGAGCGACCAAAATATTGGGGCATTCTACCCAATCACCTGCCTTGTTTTTGGTCAAAAAAGGTTGATCAATACCCACCACCAGTTGCACTGCTGGATGTTGATGGTGGGTAATGTCTCGAGCATTGGTTCCCCAAAACAAAATACAATCAGGAAAAATGACGGTATGATTCAGCACTTTATTTGAATTTGGTATCGTAATATTTGGGAGAATGTTTCCACAATACGTTGCCCGAATTTAAATCAATACCTATAGCCATTTTATACAATGGATAACTCTTCTTAGGAGATTTTACACGAGTACTACTAACCCCGAGTACATTTTTGTATCGGGCAAATTGAACCTTGGTGTTGTACCTGCCTAATAAATTTTGAAGAAGTGGATTCTTTAAATCTTCTGAGCCCTTTTCCCACAATACATCACCTGATTTGCCAATACAAGCCATCCGGTAAGCACCTTGTTTACCGATTTCGGTCTGGTATTTAAAGATAATATGAGTTGAATCAGAATAGATAACTTTAGGTTTTAGAAAAAAATTAGCCTTCTCTTCTTTGGTGATCAAACGAGTATATCCTCGGTTGATGTTTTGTTGTAAATAATGAGGACGAGAACTACTTATATTTTGGCGTCTGCGATAAGTATGCCTTTTTGATAACTGTTGTGTAAGTAAAAATTTAGACTGATTACGATTTTCTGGATTTTCAATTTTTATCCATTTGTATTGCCAAAATGGCGTTCTAATCTGATTTTGTTGACGATATTCATCATTGGTATAAAGCTTCTTGGTGGAGGGGTTATACCAATGCTCTGATCCCTGTTTGCTGGTGATCTTAAACCAGCCATCGTTATAATGACGAACCTTACCTATACCTGCGCCAATTTTGGGAAACTTTTGAACAAGCAATGCTTTACTGTCAGTAATTTTGCCAGTGAGAATATCTCGTGCCATAAAACCATCCTTGTAATAATCATAAAAACTCCCATTGACAATTTTGGTTTTGTGCCAAAGCCGGTTACCATCAACTTTTTCCCGTGGAGGTAAGTCAATTTCCTTGAGTAGCTTGCCAGTAGATGCCTGAGCAATCAGTAGTTTGGGTTTACGATAATATGGCCGCTTATCGTATTTAGTATATTTTATTTGCCATACCACAATGCCCTGCTTGGTAGCACCCACCATATATTGCGATGTCCCCTTAGATTTGTAAAAAAAGATGACTGCTTGCACTGCAAGGACCACCGCCAGCACCAAAAGGCCAGCATAGGTGTCCCACTTTGCTTTTCTCCGCTTGGCAGGTTTAGATTTACTGGTTTTTGGGGCGTTTTTCTTTACTTTTTGACCTTTGGGTTTTTGACTTGGCTTGGCAGGCTTTTTCTTTTTGCCTTGTGGTTTTTGTTTAAGCTCACTAATGATAGAATAGGCTTCTTGAAACTTTGGATCTATCTCAATACAACTATTGGCATATTCGAGCGCTTTTTCTTTATGGGCTTTTTTACCGTCTTGGTGCCAGGTTTCCAAATGTGCCTTGGCCAGTCCATACAGCCCTTTGGGGTCTTTAGGTGCCAACAACAGCAACTGCTCGTACTCGCTAATGGCTTCTTTATAGTTTCCAAAATTGAGGTGGTTATTGCCCCTGATAAGATAATCTTCTTTGGCCTGGGCAATTTCTTGCATGTTAAGCCCTAGTTTTTGAGCGATGTCTTGCAAATCTTCCTCACTGAGATAATCTTCAGTTTTGGAGTTGAGCACTTCTTGTGCTTTTTTAAGATATTTATCTAAGTCTTCGTCTGAATAAGCCATTGGTCAGTCTGTTTTTGTCAGTGTTTTTAACTAGGGATAATCTACTGGTAATGAATACTTGCGTGGATAGAGACACCATATAGAAATTTAGGTTTGTTTATTCTCTACCTACTGTATTTGTTTGTCAATATCGGTGGTTGTATGTAAAAATAATCACTAACCCTTTGAATGGCAAAATTATAAATCATTGTTGAATGCTAAATTGCCCAATTGTTAAAGAATAAATGATGCTTTAGGCAAACCATTCAAGATCTAACAATTGAACAATTTCAGTTAAACGTCTTTTCTTTTCACACTATAGATTGCACGGCCTTCGGCCAATATTTTGTCGGGTTGTCCTTCTGGATAAGCTTGGATATGGGTAAAAACTACTCGGTTGCCACTCTTTTGTACTTTGGCTTCTACCAATACATTAATGTCTTTTTTGGCAGGAGACAAGAAGTCGGTACGAATGTCGATCGTTGCGATTTTATCAGCGCGCATGTTAATGGTCGTCATAGAAGCCATACCACCAGCCGAATCCATTGCCGATACCAATACACCTCCGTGAATATTACCAGCGAGGGCATTACCCAATAAATCTTTGTGATAAACGATTTTGATAATGGCAGCATCTTGCTTGATGCTTTGTAGTTTGAAGCCTAATAATTTATGGAAGGGAATAAATTCTTCGAAGATTTTACGATAAAACTCGAAATCAATGCTGTCCTCAGTTGCTTTCTCTTCTTGCATGTTATTTTTATTAGAAGCCTTGGGGCTAAGCAATTTAGCGCCTGGCCTGATGAATACAAAAAACGAAATTAGTATACCTCAGGCCAAAAGCCAAACGCTATAAAATGTTATTCTTCCCAAATAACTTCTTCAGAACTCTGATGCCACGCCAGTAACTTGTTAGAGTATACAATATTCATCATATTACGCTTTACCTTGAGGGTAGGAGTCAGCAAACCATTTTCTACACTAAAGGCTTCTTTAGCCACGATAATGGTAGAAACTTTTTGATCATTTTTGATGCCTTCATTGGCTTTGGCCAGAGTTTCTTTTAAGCTAGCTTGAAGGTCTTCTTTAGACTTCATCTTGCCCAATTCGGACAATGCTACCACTGCCATAGGTTGAGGCATACCCAAGCCTAAAATACATACTTGTTCAATGTCGGTATTAGCATCGTATACCCATTCCATAGGAGCAGGTACAATATAAATCCCTTTGGAAGTTTTAAAAGTATCTTTTACCCTTCCGGTAAGGTACAAATAACCATCATCATTGATCCAACCCTGGTCACCAGTATGTAGCCAACCGTTCCGCAAAGTTTCGTCGGTTTTATCAGGCGCATTGTAGTAGCCACTCATCAAAAAACCTGCTTTCATGCAAACCTCTCCAGTATCTTCATCTATTTTGAGTTCTACCCCCATGCTGGCCTTACCTACCGATCCAGGGCGATCTACATCTCCTGGCAAGAAAGTACATACCGCACAATTTTCGGTCATAGCATAGCCCTCCGAAATCGAGATGTCTAATTTACGGTACCACTCCTTGAGTGCCTGACCTATGGGAGCTGCACCTGATACACAAACCCGGGTTTGGTCTAAACCTAATCCTTTTTTGATTTTCTTTTTGACAATCCCAGAAAGCACCGGAATACTTAAGAACATGTTTAATTTCTTTTGAGACATTTTTTCCAAAATACCCAACTGAAACTTGGTCCAGATGCGAGGTACCGCAAAAAATACCGTAGGCCGGGTATCTTGTAGGTTTTTGGCAAAAGTTTCCAACGATTCGGCAAATGAAATCTCCCCCCCGTGGAAGATACAAACCAGTTCTACCACGGCTCGTTCGGCAATGTGATTGAGAGGTAAAAAAGAAAAGAAACGATTATCTCCGTTCATTGATACCTTCAAATGATTCTCTTCCTCTATGTTTCGGTTAAGGCTAGCTACTACTTTGTGCTTGAGCATAACCCCCTTGGGTGTACCAGTGGTTCCTGAGGTAAATACAATGGTCCATAAGTCTTCCAGATCTGGGGTGGGATTTTCAGTCATGGGCTCAAACTTATTGATGAACTCGTCCCATTGCTCGCCTTCGGTTACTTTAGAATTGCCTCGGTAGTGAGGAAACGCAATGATAGGCATGTCTTGAGGTACGCCTTTTTTCATATCCTCCCATACTTCCAGTTTGCCTACAAACAAGGCTTTTACTTCACCAATCTCTAACACTTCTTTGATTTGTTCACCCGTAAGGGTAGCGTATAAAGGGACCGAAACATAACCAGCCAAAACAATGGCCAAATCGGCAATTACCCATTCGCGACAATTTTTAGAGACAAGCCCAATATTACTTTTGGGTGGTAGACCTAATGACTTTAATCCAGAGGCTAGTTTCCTTACCATTTGGGCGGTTTCGCCCCAAGTATATACTTCCCACCTGTCGCCAAAGGGTTGGCGTAAAAATGGACGATTTGCTATATTTTTTTCTTTTTCGTAGAAATAGTCTAGTACAGTCTTTTGCTCCATGGTGTAAACTTACTATCAGTTTAAACAATCGATTCTATTGGTAATATTTAGTACTAAAAGAAGGATGTTTTGTAAATGCACTCTTAATACCAAATAATCAACTACGAATATTAATAAATTTAACTTAATTCACCTAATGAAAACAATAGAAATAGTATTTTTATACTAATTGATTGTGCATTGGAGAGACAATGTTAGTTGCCTGGTACAAGTATACCCATAGAGCCAAAGGGCACATAGATAAAACTTGCCTGACTTTTACCGATAATTGGCAAAAACAAATACCCGCATGCTTTCATTTACTTTAATAATTGCTTCACTATAATTACCCGAATCAATGAGATCTTTACGTAAGAGGAGCGATGTTTCTACGGGGGTATCAATAAGTGTCATTTGCACATCTTCTCCAATGAATCTTAGCTGGAGCTCATAGTATTTCTTACCTCTCGTGATTAGCTTTCCCTGAATAAATACTTGTTTATTGTCAAATGCCAAAGTGGCTTGTTGCTTTAGGCTATAATTGGGTGTGTACTTGAAATTATATCTGAAAGGAGCTTCTGTATCACCCTTAAGCTCCATTTGTTTGTTTTGATGAAAGGCCAGGGTGTTATTTGCTAAGTGATTAAGCATCAGGGCGATAGACTGCAGCTTTTTATTATTGGTAGTAAACTGTTGTAGAATTACCTCATTGGTTGCCTTTCTTGTTTTAGGTTTTAGAATCGTATGCGTAGGAGCAAAATTTCCTAAGAAAGTACGTAAAAAGTGAGGGCCAGAAAACGATTTTACCGAATTATAATAAGCATCATCAAAACCTTGAAATCCTTGGGAATTAATGGACATCCCTATAATTTTTTTACCTGAGGCCTGATGTATTACCCGAAAACTTTGAGATAACTCTCCATTAAAAGTTGCAAAACTACCACCATCCTTTTTTATATGGCCTATTTGAATGGTTAGTTGCAGATCGGCATTGGCAGGGGCGTTTCGCAACAATACAAACCCAGGATTGACTTGAGCCAATGAATCAAATAGGTGAGTATAATGCTGGCGAAAACGATTGGCATATTCAACGGCTTTTGCTGAATCACTGGCACTAAAGTGCTTACATTTTACCTGAGGATTAATTCCTATACTTACGGGGCGAATATCGAATGTTGTTTTGGGGGAGTGCTGAGCAAAGCTTTGACTTATCATGAAAGCAAATAGTAGAGTGTTATAAGCAAGCGGGTTTAAAAAAGCAGATTTGATCTTCATATATTTTATGGTTTTGGGTTGATCATTCATAAGAGCCTATACTTGGCAAAGAAGAGGCAATGGAGAGAAAGAATGGAAAGTATTGGGTGAGACAAATAAAAAAAGCAATCAGCCATAGAGAATACTGACTCCAGGACAATTGCTTTTTAGAAAATTAGAACTAATACTCTTATTTCAATATTTGCTTGCGAAGCAAGTAGCCTAGATCAGCTACTTCTTTAATCATCGCCGTAATTTCGCTGGCCGTGACATGGTCATAATTGGCTGAGGCCTCTACTTCTAAATACTCCCCCTCCACAATCACAACTTTGGCATATACCGAATCATGATTACGTTGAAGCATTTCCATAAAATTTACTTCTGGATGATCGTGAAGGGTACAAACTGAGGTCCCGAATAATAAAGTGATCGTATCAGGTTTTTGAGGGTGGGGTACCACGTTGATTTTTACCCCTTTGTATTCAAATTGTCTCTTGTCCACTGTGACACTAATGATAAGGGTATGGTCGAAAAGCTGTTCGTATTTTCCAAAATTTTCGTTGGCCAGTTTTTTTAGCATTTGTTCAGCTTCCTGAGCCTTTTTGTTATCGAGTTCTTTTCCGTGGACTAACCACAATCCCTGGTTGATTTCACTCTTTGTCATGTTCATTGTTTCAATGTTTTTAACTTGGTTGATAATCGTTTGTAACACTAGGCTTTTACTTTGTTAGTGACCAAAACAGATACATCGGAGACAAAACAGGCCCCCGAAAAATATTGGAGTATTTCTTCTACATACTCTAGTACCTGTTGTGCTTGCGCTTCGGTACATACTGTAAATAAGTAAGTGTTTTCGAATACTTTGGCCTTACAATTATGGTCTAGTACACCATTGGCACCTTTACCCGAAATGTTGCCCACCACGGTAAAGCCAGGTACACCAATTTCTTCTAATTGATATATTAAAGTATCGAGCTTAACTGCTTCGATGATGATTTCTACTTTTTTTCTTGGTTCAAAATTCATAGGATCGTTTTTTAAAGAATATGGATGAGATAAAAATACAAGGGGATGCCCACGATGATATTGAATGGAAACACAATTCCTAATGATACCGGCACTGTAAACGCAGGATTAGATTCGGGCACTGCCAGACGCATAGCCGCAGGTACGGCTATGTAAGAGGCACTTGCGGTAAGTACCGTAAATAGCAAGGCATCACCTTCTCCTAATCCTAATAAGTGATTGGCCAATATAATGGCAATGAATGCATTGAACAGAGGCATCAAAATGCCAAAGCCAATGAGAAAACCTGCCGAATTTTTAAGTGATTTGAGACGACGGGCAGCCACAATGCCATTGTCTAATAAATAAAAGGTGAGTATCCCTTTAAAAATAGCATCAAATGGTTTGAATGCCTTCCAACCTGTATCCCCAGTAATGAGACCAATAAGTAAAGCTCCTACCAGCAATAGCACTGAGCCATTGAAAAAAGCATCGTTTAAAATCTTTCCCCATTTAGGACGACGATAACTTTGGTTACTTCCAACATTATCTAGTGTGTTTTCTTTGTTTTTGAACAACTGAAAAAGAATAACTCCAATGATAATGGCTGGTGATTCCATCAATGCCATGCCAGCTACCATATAACCTCCATAAGTGATTTTGGCGGACTCTAAAAAGGCAATGGTGGTAATAAAAGTAACGGCACTAATAGAACCAAAAGTAGCTGCAATGGCCGCCGCATTGGCAGTATCGAATTTGCGTTTGAGAATGAAAAAAGAATACAAGGGAATGATAGAAGCCATCAGGAAGCATACTGCCAAAATAGCTACTACATTCCAGGAAAACCCATTGTGGTAGAGTTCATAGCCACCGTGAAAACCAATGTCAAGCAATAAGTACAAGGAAAAGAATTTAGACAAGGCATTGGGTATTTCCAGGTCAGATTTGACCCATACCGCCAGCATCCCCAAAAAGAAGAAAAGTACGGGCGCCGATAGAATATTACTAACGATTAGATTGACATCCATGAGTTGTATAGAAGTTTAGTATTTTAAAAAAGGCAATAAGGTATCTGACTCACCTCGTGGGTGAGTTAATTTGAGCAATAAGGTGAATGATTATGCTATTTCAGATGCTTGTACAAGAGGCAATAGAGTAGTGTTACAGCACTTTGATAAGCGTGCAAATAAGTTGAATCTCAGAGATTTATAGTTGATGCACTATTTTTTGAGATAAATACCAAGACCTGAAAAGCACTGGGTTAGCAAGCAATTTTGAGGGTGCAATAACGAATAAAGAGAGGAGTTTTGGGGGAGTTTGGAAATGAAGACCGAGGTGATTGTAGTATGGTAAGCACCTTTGGGTAAATAAGTAGCTTGGTAAAACAAACTTCTATTGAGGTGGAGTTATTATCACCACCTGATTTATACTTGCCAAGCCATTGAGCTCCTGCTACAGAGGATTCTTTGAGTTTTTCCTCTTGCTCTCTTTTTTCAAAGTTTTCGGCATCTTCTATCAGTAGAAATCCAGCACCGCCAAATATGGCTCCCAGCACCAAAATGAGTCCTACAATGAATGATATGTGTTTTTGCCTAAACATTGACACAAATTAAGGGCTTATATGAGAAAGATAATAGGACATATCATGTCTTAAAATGTGATAATTGTTACATTTTTGTGTAACATATAACAACTTTGCTTTTATTTGTGGCCTCATCAGGAATTGCAGAGTATCTTATGAAAATCGATGTAGAAAAGTTTAATTTCCAAAGTGATAAAATACTTTCATCGCTTACGCCAGAAGAGCAGGAGCTATTTTTAAGCCAAGCCGATACCTTACTTTTTAAAAAAGGGAAACTCATTTTTTATGAAGAGGGGGTGCCTACTGGAGTATTCATTGTGCATAAAGGGAAGGCCAAGATTTTTAAAACTGGATTAGACGGCAAGGACCAAATCTTTTATGTGTACAAAGCAGGGGATTTATTAGGCTACCATGCCTTGTTGTGCAACGAAAGGTATGCAGACTCTTGTGAGGCGCTCGAAGATTGTTGTTTACTATTTATCAACCAGGAAAGGTTTGAAGAATTATTGGCTCAAATCCCTCATTTGCAATCATTACTGATCCAAAATATGAGTCATGAGTTTGGGGTAATGGTAAATACTATCACGGTGTTGGCCCAAAAACCACTACGCGAACGTCTGGCCTTGTTTCTCTTGATCTTACAACAAAAATATCAGGACGACGCTTCTGCCATATCAGGAGCTATAGTGTTGCCCAGGGAAGATTTGGCCAACATTGTGGGTACGGCTAGAGAAAGCCTGGGACGCTTACTTAAGGAGTTTAAAGAAGATAAACTCATTACGATTGAGAATAAAGTAATTATACTCAAAGATACCCAACGACTCCACCGCATCGCCAATTCTCAATATTTTTAAAAGAAAACTCTGCCGATATTCCAACAGAGTTTTCGTGTTCATAGCAAAAAAAATGAGTAGCAAAATAATTGAAAAAACTATTTGGTCAGTGGACGCACGGTTCGGGCATAGTTTTCCAGCATAGCCAATACCCGTTTTACATCTTGATCCATATTTCTGCGATAACGTTTTTTGATGTCTCCAATCTGGATATCTAGCAAATCTTGCACTTGCACAAAATCTGCTTTTTTAGGAGAAGGTTTGTCTAGTTTAATGGCCATTTGTTTCAGGCAGTTGGCCATTTCGGCAATAGAAACGCACTTTTTTACTTCTCTGTCTTTGAGTAAACCGCCAGTAGCTGAGGATTGATAATGAAGCGAAAGGGCTTGCCTTTGGGTTACCATCTTTTTCTTCTCAATATCAAAATACGACAACTTTACTTTTACCTGACCAAGCTTTTTAGGCCGTAATGCCTTGAATTTTGCCAACACCACTTGGGTAAGCCCTGCATTCATATTATTGAGTTTTAGGGTGATTTTCCGATTGCCAATGCCAGGGGCATAGCCATAAAATTCCTGCAAATCCAGGTTGCGGTCAAACTCAAGGGTAAGGGTGGCTTGCTTGGCAATGGTAGAGAAGATACTTTCCACCTCGTTTACAAATATTTTTTGGATATCTTCCGAATCATTTACATAATGAAAACTGTGTTTGCCACTTGAGGTTATTTGTCGGGCCAGCGCATCGTTTACTTGCACCCCAATAGCCACCATCGTAATGCCTATTTGCTGGTCTTTGCTGTAGTTATGGGCGTTTTTCACAATGGCTTCTACATCTACCTGGCCAGTATTGGTCAATACATCAGTAAGCATCAGCACCTTATTGTTAGCATTTTCGCGATATTGTTCAGCGATCAATTCATAACCCTTAATCAATCCGCTATTCAAATCGGTGCTTCCTCGGGTAGCAATAGATCGGATAATTTGCCCGATTTTACGTTTGTTACTGGCAGGCTCATGCTTCAGCAACACATTTACTTCGTGGTCAAAAGTTACAATTGATATTTTGTCCTGTGGGCGCAACTTGCTCAACAAGGTCAAAGAACTTTGGCGAGCATGGGCAATACGATCCCCCGACATAGATCCACTTCTGTCGATCACCAAACAAATATTCAAAGGTGTATTGTCTACAAACTGGCTATTTTTACGAGTAGTAAAACCAATTTGCAGCACCGCTTCATTTTGTTGGGTATTGACATTGGGATTTCCCCACCTTAAATCCAGTCCTACATTGTAACCACGGGTAGGCAGATTAATATCATGGGTGTGGTAGTTGAAAAATTCTTCCAATACAATCTCCGAAGGCTTAGGAACGATCAGGTTGTTGGATCTTTGCTTGCCCATGGCATAAGAAGCCGATGAATAGCCTTGCTGGGCAAAACTTTGGCAGAAACAAATGGCTATAAACAAAAATGTTAAAAGCGTTTTCATAATATTGGGGGTTTAAAATGTACATCAGCAAAAGTAAATGGATACCCCTCAGAACAGCTGTAAAAGCCTTGCAAAGGCTTTGTAAACTGTTTTACAAGGGTTTTACAAGAAATAAAATGAGCGTATTTGAGTGACTTCGGTATTTCGGTACTGGAACTATCTTCAAGATTCACAGGTTTATAGTTTACCTCAAAAATGAATCGCCATATGCAAGCACTTGTTACCACCAAAAATGGAATAAAGACCTATAAACTCAACTCGGTTGCTGACAAAACTGATTTTAAACTGTGCCAAGCCAATTTTACTAAACCTTGCGCACTTCAGGACTCCATCCAACACAACTTATTTAACATCATTTGGATAAAAGAAGGAAAAGCTTGTTATCAAATAGATTTTCAACGCTATGAAGTAGAGGGGGAGGCCATCTTTTTTCTCAACCCTGGGCAAGCTTTTTCGGTAGAAACTGAAGAAGTACAGCGAGGTTACCGTTTGGCTTTTTCACAGGACTTTCATTGTGTAGAGACTTACCATAAAGCTACTTCTTGCAATGGTATTTTATTTAACAATGTCTACAAGGTGCCTTTTGTCAATCTGGATCGTGAAGCGGTTCCTGAGCTGGAAAACATCATTCAAAAACTTCTCACCGAATTTGAAAATCCTGGCTTTGGCCATCATGAAGTAGTTCAAAATTATTTACGCTTGTTTTTGGTATTGGCGGCTCGGCAAATAGACGCGCAACAAGCCCCTGAAGAGAATGATTTTCTGCGCAATTTTAGCTTTTTGGTAGAAAAGAATTACCGCAAACTCCACCAAGTGAGTGATTATGCCGAATTGTTGGGCATTGCTCCCAAAACACTGACCAAAAAAATCAAGCAATTGAAAGGCGTTTCTCCCAGTGATGTAATCAAGGAAAGGCTTATTCTGGAGGCTAAGCGGGAGTTGTTTTATTCAGATAAACAAGTAAAAACGATTGCTTACGAGTTGGGCTTTGAGGATCCCGCGTATTTCAATCGTTTTTTTAAAAAAGAAGCAGGCATTGCTCCCAACCAATTTCGAGAGCAAATGCAAGTAGTGGTTTGATTGAAGTTACGTAAACTTTGAGTTTCGCTTTAATTACTATGGTTAAATGGTTGTATGGCTATATTGTTCCGCGATGCGTAGCACAACCATATAACCTTTAGCCATCTAACCATTAAAACCAATAGACTTGGGACAAACTGCGTGATATCAGTTATTTATTCAACCTATAAATCACACTAATGCTCATAAGGTATTGTATGCCTACAATGGGTGATAAATTATCTATTACCTTATCTACCAGCAGATTATTATCAATTCCATCATAATAAAAGGTTTTCTCCTTACGCACTTCTTTTTTTATATAGCTTCTTGAATAATGAGTATTCACGGTGGAAGACGCAAAGGCTTCATCATATTTGTTGTACATATTCTTAGGTAGATATTTGGCCAAATTTACGCTTGCAATTCTGTACTTTTCTTGAACTGAAACATTGCTGTTTTTCAGAAATTTAGCCTTCTTTTTGCCGATGATTTTCATAGCATCATCAAAGAGCTGGTCATAAATTTTATCGACCTCTTGGTTGTGATAATCCAGCTTAACAATGTCAAAAAAACTTTGTTTTGAGGCGAGTTCTATGATTTCATCCACCAAGTTTAGATCTTTTAATTTGATGATGATATTTTTCCTGATCTCGAAACCATCAAAAAACTCAATGATATGTTCACCTTCAATTTTATGGTCATAAACTTTAATTTGTGAGACAAAATCTACGTACACATTCTTTCTGTTAATCCCCTTTTTGGCGATATCCTTCATAAAGGCACCAATCCTTCGATTGAGGTTTTTATTGCACTGAATAACAGTTTTGTTGTTTGCTTTGGCACTTAAGGTAAACAGGTAATAATCAGCCTTTTTATTCAATAAAACAGTCGCGCCAACAATGAGTGTAGAGTCAGTTGAACTGATACTGTGGTTGTTTATAGAATAATGTAAAGGATGGTTTCTGGAGTTATTTCTATTGGCTTGATAAACTTGATTGCCACCTACCTGCGCAACAGCTAGATTGCTAATAAATACTAAAATGAATATGAACTGGATTTTGCTGTATTGTTTCATACAATGTTGTGTTTGATGTACAGCAGCAAACCTACACTATGACTGGCCTAAATGGCTGTAAAACCCTTGCAAAGGCTTTGTAGATTGTTTTACAAGGATTTTACAAAGGTCTGAAAAGGTAAATGAGCCAATTGTCCGTTATTTTTGAAAAAAGTGCTAGATTTATGATAGATAGTCTTGATAGACTGGAGGAATATGCAAAACGAAGCACTAAAACATTTTCAAACCCTTAAGGTCAAACTGCAAGCGACGATGCAGGCGCAACACCCTTATTTTACCAGTGATATCCACGATTGGAAATCACAGGAAATCACAGCGTTGCAAGAAGCATTGAAGCAAAAAGTGCAGGGGTATGTGAGCGAAAAGTGGTTTTATACTCATCTAAAGCCTCGCACTAATGAGAAACTTCCTCGCATAGACATGCTCAACATGCTGGCGCAGTTTGTAGGACATGATAGCTGGCAGGACTTTACGTTTCAGCATACTGTTACTGATCAAGCAAGTGAAAAAAAACAACCAGCTAAAACTAAAAAGTCAAATCCATTTATATGGAAGGGAGTGATAGGAAGCGTTGTATTGGCAGCTATAGGAATACTGATTTGGGCAATGGTGTCAAAGCCCAGTGATTTTGAAGTGCGATTTTGCTTCCAGGATGCCGATACTCAACAACCCATAGTCAAGGATATAGAAGTGTTCTTATTGAAAGAAGGGGAGACCCCTCAGTTACAAAAAGTAAATCGTGAAGGTTGTGTAAAAATCATCAGCCAACAAAAGCGGTTGGTTTTGGCAGTGAAAGCCCGATATTACCAGACTGATACCATCATTCGGCAGGTAAGTCAGCGAAAAAGTGATGAATTGGTCAAACTCAAAAAAGATGACTATGCTTTGCTGATTCATTTGATATCGAAACCAGGAAAAACAACTAAGGAAAAACAACAACGACGCAAACAATTGGAGAAAATGATTGATGAAGAAGCCCAAATTTTTCAGGTAGATGAATCGGGTTTAGGAGTTGAGCTATATAACAAAGAAGATTTCATTGACCAATTGTCGTTGCCTATTCGCAGCTTGCAAAATCTGGAAATTATTGAAACCAAGTATCAAAATAATCGAATTATACTACTTCGTTTTCTTCAGAAAGAAAAATGAGAACCCTTTTTGGTGTTAAAACCACCACTTGTAAGGTCTTAGCGAAGCGAGACCATACAGGCGCTCTTCTGAGTTTGAATGCAATGGAAACTCAGAGTATGTTTAAATTTTGTCTTCGGAGATTAAAATGATGAGTTTTTCGTGCTGATGAAGTACATTTTTAAGTGAATAGCCAAAGCTATTGACGCAAAAATTACTAAAATCAGTGCGTAAAAAGCACATTTTTAGCCCAGATTATGATTTTTAAACATACTCTCAGAAGGAAATATGATTGATCAGTTTCAAACTGATCTGGCTTTGCCAAATGAGCTTAGGTTAAGGTGAACATCCTTGTTGATATTTAAGCATAGCATCGTCAACAAGGAAATTTTTAATATTATTTAGCAATGTATTCCACATGAAATACCCACCACTTGTAAGGTCTTAGCGAAGCGAGACCATACAATGCCTTCTTTGGTCTCCCTATCGGTAAGACCAAAGACTTGAGGAGGTTTTTAATTGTTAAGTTATTTAGTTTACAGTGTACGAAGCGTCATCAACAAGTAATTTTTTTATACTATTAGCAATGTATTCAATATGAAACAATTGTTTCTTTTCTATATAACCATTCTATTCTCTTGGCAAGCTCAAGCTCAATCGATTGATAAGAGGCCAGTGGCTTTGCAAAAACACAAGGAACTCACTTCTGCGCGTTTATCTGAAGCGCAGGTGCAGGCTTACCAGAAACGGGCCAAGCAAAAACTAGGAGACATGGTAGACTATATGCAGATAGTTCTTCAATCTAAACAAGCCACCGAGCAAAAACTTGCCCTCAAGCAATTGCAAAAGCTATTTTGGCAAGCACCTGCCTGGACAAATTCCGCCCAAAGCCTTCGAGCATATTTAGGCAATATTACCAGCTTAAGCCTAAAGGCGGTTAAAATTACCCAATTGCTTACCCCCACAGATAGAGGTGAATACAAAGGAAAACTCACTTACCAAATCGCCTACAAAAAGGAAACGCTAGACTTTACCGTGCGCAAATATATCAAGAGCATAGGATCGCGAGAAGTGGTAGTTTGGAAGTTGTTTTTTTAATGTTTGTCCCTTTTTTACAAAGAAGAGTTTTCACAATAGAACCAGTAAACATATTGTAGAAGCTAATAACCTGCAAAGGTTTTACGCTTTAAGGTCTACATCATTCCTAAAGGTGTTTTGGTCATCTAAACCCTGACAGGTTGATTCGCCTGTAAATGGCTCGGTTTTGCCAATCATTTTGAAAATAGATAGAATGTCCAAAAAAGGTCATTGTCGTTGGACAGCTTTTTCAAATTGTGTTTTATTTTTTCCTTTCAAATATTTATTACCCAGCAACAGAGTAGCTTCTGGACCTTTATTAACCCACTGAATGAGATTTTTATCGTTTCCATTAGATTCCAGAGCAAGCCATACAGCTACAGGCATCGCTCCCCATTTTTTATTGAGAGAACCCCTTGATAAGTGTGCCTTTATCTTCTTCTTTTCTAAATCAGAAAAAGTTGACTTTGTTAAAACATCAATAATGTTATGGGTAAATTCTGGATATAAGTTTTTAAAAGTCGCCTGCGCCGCACTTGAAAGTTGCCCTTTTTGTGGGAACCAACGAGATGACATTGAGCGATACATTCCAATTCCTTCATAGATACATTCCCACAATACACTATCTTTGAAATTTGTGAGTTTTAAGCGATTCTTTGTTTTCCAGGCTTTGTGTAATAAATGCGTAAATTCGTGAGAATAAATACGATCAATACGATTCCTGTTTATAGAATCCTGAGCTGATCCATATGCTTTATATAATGAGGCTACATCGAAACAGACCGTGTTATGTTGGTATGTAAATCCATCATTTCCTCCTTGATACCCCAGCAATACATATATGGTGTCATTTAGAACAATATGCTCAAATGGAACCCGTAAAGAATCTCTTAATGCATTCCATTTTTTCGTTTTTGATTGAATTAGTTGAATCCATTGCTTTTCCTGAGGAGATATCTTTTTTGTTAATTGAGATAAAGAGTCAAGGGTTGACTTAGTTACTCTATTTTGAATGGCTTTTTTCCAAGCCTGTGAAATTTGATCCGATTCGATGCCTATTTTTACCTGAATAATGCTTTGCGTTGATTGATTATTTGAACGATTACTTTTTTTATTTGCAGTGTTTTCCTGATGACCACATCCCCAAAAAACTAAACATAAGACAATAAAAGAAATAAGTGTTTCCCTGATCATAATTAATAGGTTTGAATTGTATGTGGTAAAATTACGTGAAAAGGGTAAGTATAGAAATAGAGAAAAATACGTATTGTTAGTTTCTGTCCCAACCCTTTCAGGCTTCAACCAAGTAAAAACTCAAAATTGTGTGTAGTGTGTCTTGGTTATTACTTGATTCTTCTAATAGCTTAGAATAGATTGAAAACTTTGTAGAGGTTGATCATTTGATAACTTGTCTGGCTTTACCAATTACGCTAAAACATAAAAAAACCGTCCAGGAAAAATTCTTGGACGGTTTTAGTCAACAAAAACACACAATCGATGTTTGCTCTTGATACCAGGACTTTATACCTGGTATAATGTATTTAGATCCACATTAAATATTTTGAGTAACTTCCTCAGTTTGTTGGCCATTCCAATGGGAGACCAACAAATCTGGAAGTTAATTCACATCAACAATTATTAATCAATTAGTCTTTTGTTGGTGTCTTGGTAAAGTGTCGCCAACAAAAGTAATGGGGAACAAGAACCCCTTAGAACTGCTCCTCCTCGGTAGAGCCTTTCAAGGCTACGGTAGAAGATTGTCCAGCAGTTACTGTGTTTTGAACCGCATCAAAATAACCAGTTCCTACAAATGCCTGGTGCTTCACGGCCGTGAAACCTTCTTCTTGCAAAGCAAATTCTTTTTGCTGTAATTGAGAGTAACCCAACATACCTTTTTCTTTGTAAGCACGAGACAACTCAAACATGCTGGTGTTCAAAGCGTGGAAACCAGCCAAAGTGATGAATTGGAATTTGTAACCCAAAGCAGCTAAGTTTTCGCGGTACTCAAACATTTGCTGGTCGCTTAGTTTGGCAGCCCAGTTGAAAGAAGGAGAACAGTTGTAAGCCAACATTTTACCAGGATATTTGGCGTGAATCGCTTTGGCAAATGCTTCTGCTTCCTCGATAGATGGGTGAGAAGTTTCCATCCAAATCAAGTCTGCGTAAGGAGCGTAAGACAATCCACGATCGATGGCTTGCTCAATACCGCTTTTCACATAGTAGAATCCTTCGTGGCTTCTTTCGCCAGTCAAGAATTTATGATCTCTTGGGTCTACATCACTGGTCAATAGTTGGGCCGCATCAGCATCAGTACGAGCTACCAATACGGTAGGTACACCCATTACATCACTCGCCAAACGAGCCGCTACCAATTTATTGATTGCCTCACTGGTAGGCACCAATACTTTACCACCTAAGTGGCCACATTTTTTTGCAGATGACAATTGATCCTCAAAGTGAACGCCCGCAGCACCTGCTCTAATCATTCCCTTCATCAATTCAAAGGCGTTCAAGTTACCACCAAAACCTGCTTCAGCATCAGCCATAATCGGTACCAACCACTCAATGTCGCCTTCTCCTCTTACCGACTGATTCTGATCGGCACGCAACAAAGCATTATTGATACGCTGTACTACCTTAGGTACACTATCGGCAGGATACAAACTTTGGTCAGGGTACATTTCGCCCGCTAAATTAGCATCGGCCGCTACTTGCCATCCACTCAAGTAAATGGCTTGCAAACCAGCTTGTACTGCTTGTACCGCTTGGTTACCAGTTAAGCAACCCAAACCAGCTACATAATCCTGGCTTTGCATTTTGCGCCACAATGTCTCAGCCCCAATCTTGGCAATGGTGTGCTCGATACGGTAAGAACCTTGCAATTTTACAACTTCTTCAGCGGTGTAAGGTCGCTCGATGCCCTTCCAACGAGGGTTTGTTGACCAATCTTTGATTATTTCGTTTATTTTATCGATCTTTGTCATAAACAATTTGTGTTTTAAATAACCGAGGCAGATAGTGGCAGCTATTTGCCTTTTTTATTTCGTGTGTTTAAAAAGTATATATTATAGTATTTTTTATTCGCAGTCCACGGTCTATAGACCACAGACCACGGTTTTCTCAAATTTGATAATTATTTTAATGGTAGCAAACTGTCGACTGTGGACAGTAAGCTATCGACTAAATGCTATATATGCTCATAAGCTCCCAGAGTCAAAAAGTCCTCAAACGTATCGTTCGACACCAGTTGATCAAATAATTGGGTAGCTAATTCAAACCTTCCATTTTGGTAACGTTCTTCTCCTACATAAGCCTTGATTTTTTCCAGCTCAGAGGGTAACATTTCTTTGTACAAATCCAGCGTAACTTCGCGTCCATCTTCAAGAGTAACTCCTTCATTATGAATCCATTGCCACGCTTGTGCTCTGGAAATTTCGGCAGTAGCTGCATCTTCCATCAAGTTATAAATGGCCGCTGCACCTGCACCGTTCAACCAAGACTCGATATACAAAATCCCTACGTTGATGTTGAGCCTCAATCCGGCTTCAGTAATTTTACCTCCTTCAATAGTAAAGTTTAGTAAATCTTCGGCGGTAATGTCGTAGGCTTGGCTACGAGTTTCATCTTTTTGGTTAGCTTTGCCTTCCAGCTGATTAGTAAATACATCTAATGCAACAGAAACCAAATCAGGGTGAGCTACCCAGGTTCCATCAAATCCAGTCTCTGCTTCGAGTTCTTTGTCGGCCTTTACCTTAGCAAATGCGTTTTTGTTGACTTCTTCATCTTTGCGACTTGGAATAAAAGCAGCCATTCCACCCATTGCATGTACGCCTCTTTTGTGGCAAGTTTTTACCAATAACTTGGCATAAGAACGCATAAAGTGGGTAGTCATTCCTACTTGTACTCTATCTGGGAAAATGCGGTCTGGATACTGGATAAATTTCTTAATAGCACTAAATATATAATCCCAACGTCCAGCATTTAGCCCCGCCATGTGTTCACGCAATTCATAAATGATCTCATCCATTTCAAAAGAAGCCAAAATGGTTTCAATCAATACAGTTGCTTTGATGGTCCCTTGAGCAACACCCAATTCATCCTGAGCCATTACAAAGGCATCGTTCCAAAGACGGGCTTCCAGGTGAGACTCCATTTTGGGCAAGTAAAAATAAGGCCCCGAACCATTGGCTAACAATTGCTGTGCATTGTGGAAGAAGTACAAGCCAAAATCCATCAAACCACCAGAAATTGGTTGGCCATCAATCAAAATATTTTTATCAACTAAGTGCCAGCCGCGAGGACGAACCATCAGTACAGCGTGCGTTTCGTTGAGTTTGTATGCTTTTCCTTTTTCGTTTACAAAATCAATCTGACGATTGATCGCATCACGCAAGTTTGTCTGACCTTGCAAGCAATTATCTAAGGTAGGAGAATTAGAATCCTCAAAATCTGCCATAAATACTTTGGCTCCTGAGTTCAAGGCGTTGATAATCATTTTGCGATCCACTGGGCCTGTAATCTCAGTACGACGATCTTGGATATCGGCAGGCACAGCAGCTGCTTTCCAATCACCTTCTCTTACTTCCTTGGTAGATTCCAAGAAGTTAGGTAATTCTCCGTTGTTGATTTTTTGCTGGCGTTCTACCCTGGCCTGAAGCAATTCCAGGCGACGTGGCTCCAAAGCGCGGTGAAGCTTCACCAAAAAAGCCTGTGCTTCTGGGGTAAGAACTTTGTCATATGTTTCAGAAGGAATATCTGCTATGATTTTAAATCCTTCTACTAATGTCTCTTGCATGGGGGGGTAATGGGTTTTGAATTTTTGTTGTTACAAATTAAAATAAAGCGAAAATAAAAAACAAGCGAAATTTCGCTAAAGGTGAAAAATTTTTGATTTATTAACTTTCACGTTATAGAAATTGTTTCGCTATATTTGCACAATCCAAGTTTTTACTGATATAGTATAAAAGATGGTGATTGGCACTCTTAGCCAAAGAATATTTACATATAATGGTTAAATAGCGTTGTTGTGATATGATTTTAGAATTTGCCTTAAATGATTATAAGGGAAAGCTATACAACAATGACAACCATTCGATAATGTTTTAAAAAGAAAAAATCAGCAAACAAAAGCATACATCATTGAAGATCAAAGAAGAAAATATTAGGCTTATTTTTGGAGTGAAAGTAAAACAACTGCGAAGTGAAAAGAAGCTATCACTCTCTGAAGTATCTAAAGCAACTGGTATTTCGATTTCTTATTTGAATGAAATAGAGAAAGGAAAGAAATACCCCAAGCCTAACAAAATAGCGGCACTGGCCCAAACCTTAGAAGTAGATTATGATTGGTTGATTTCGTTGCAACTGAGTAAGAAACTGGCTCCAATTGCGGAGTTGATACAGTCGGATATGCTTACCAGTTTGCCACTGGAAATATTCGGGATCGAATTGAGCACTTTGATCGATATGATCACCAACACCCCAGCCAAGGTGAGTGCCTTTATTAGTACCCTCATAGAAATCGCTCGTAATTATGACATGAGCGTAGAGCGATTTTATTTTTCGGTGCTACGTTCCTATCAAGAGATGCACGAAAACTATTTTGAAGATTTAGAAATAGCAGCTGAAGCCTTTTCAAAGGAACACCAATTGGTAAACCTGCCACTCAAGGTAGCTCAAATAGAGGCTTTATTAGAAAAAGAGTATGGCTATGTTATAGATCGGGCAAGCATTTTAGAATACCCCGCGCTTAAAAGTCAGCGTTCTGTGTTTGTACCAAAAAACAAAGAAGGAGGGAGGTTATTGATTAACCCCAACCTTACCGAGAGTCAACAGCTGTTTACTCTAGGCAAAGAGCTTGGTTACAATTACTTAAAGCTTCAAAACCGTTTATATACTTCTTCTACAGTTAAGGTTTCTTCTTTTGAACAGTTACTCAATAATTTCAAAGCATCTTATTTTGCCAATGCTTTGCTAATGCCTGCCAAGCACTTCGTGGCGGAGATTAAGAAAGCCATTGCTACTAATACCTGGCAAGAATCGGTATTTCTGAGTTTATTGGATCAGTACCAGGCATCTCCAGAGATGTTCCTTCATCGTTTGACTAATCTTATTCCACAGTTTTTTGGTCTTAAGCAATTGTTTTTCTTGCGCTTTCACCATACCAAGGATAACGATGAATATGAGTTGAACAAAGAACTTCATTTGGCTGGATTGTACAATCCCCACGGTAATATGCTGAATGAACATTATTGTCGTCGTTGGGTATCTATCAATATTCTTAAGGATTTAGAGAAGGCCCAGTCAGGACAATTGGATTTAGCAAGTCAAAAAGCCACCAGTAATGGCGTGATTTGTAGTGCACAGCGTTCGCAATACATAGATTCCGAAAACGAGTATTTGTGCATTTCACTGGCACGCACTATAAACCCTACTCCTAATACCAATAGTAGCGTAACTATCGGGTTTTTGATGACTAAAGAATTCAAAAAGAAAGTAAAGTTTTGGAGTGATGAAGCTATTCCAGTACGCCGAGTAGGAGTGGCTTGTGAGCGTTGTACTAATTTGGATTGCTCAGAACGAGCTGCTGAGCCACTGACAGTTACCGAGAAAAACACCACCGACGAAATGCAGGATGCTTTAGATGCTTTGCAGGAACGTTGGGGATAACCTTATGCCGAATGCGTCAGGATATCCTGCACATTCAATTCTATCATTTCATAGATTTGTTGTAACAAGGGTTCTGTTCCATCAGGATAGTTGATTCGAAACTCGCTATAAGTGTGGTATACTGTTTCTGAGTTTGCACAGATACGCTGTAATTTAACAACTAAACGCTCACAATCACCTCGCTTTTGAGCATTATTCCACAAATAGTTATAGTCAGCAATTACTCTGAAACGATTACCCCATTCATACAAAATATTTGATTGATTTAGATGAGGAATACCTTGATAGATACGATGTAATTGTTGATTATCGGGCAAGCTCCTTCCCACAATATCCATAAAGGCTTGAGTTGGCTCAGACTGATCCAGGCTTAATAACAATTGATAAGCCAGCTCTAGTTGCCCAGCTTCTATAAATTGTTGGATATGTGCTTTGGTTTGTTGCATTTCTTCTACACTTATTTTCCATAAACCCAGATGCAAGCAAGATGTTCGATAGAACCATAAAAAAAAGCCTTCAAAGACATCCTTCAAAGGCTTTCCACAAAATATAATTAATCGAAACAATTACAGGTTTAACAACTTCCTGTAAATATCTTTAGGCCAGTTGTAATTGACTCACTTCGCTTTGCTGCAAAGGGTTTCTTAAAACGCCCAACGCTTGTAAGTGAGGCAATGAAGACAAAGGCGTAATATCTTTAATTTGGTTCTGATTCAAATTGAGTTGTTTGAGCTGCTTAAGGTTTGCCAGCGGACGTACATCAGTAATCTTGTTATTGCTTAAATCTAGTTTTTCCAAATTTGTCAAAAACTGTAAATCATTGATTTGAGTCAACCCTTTTGAACTTAAGTCAAGACTATTGTTGTACAAGAAGTTATCTAACTGCTCTACCCCAATTTGGATATCGTTGATTTGTAACAATCCCAAACTTTTAAAAATCCGTAACACCTGCATATCGTGTGGATCAATTTTGATCAAAGCAGCATGCTTTACTTTTTCAAGGTCGGTAAATTTAATGTTTACAAACTCCTTACTCTTATTAGAGTCGTAGGTTTTATAACGCCCAAACAATGATTTGGCTTTTTCGAATAAAATCTCTTTTCTTAGCAACTCTCCTTGTTCTAATTCTGACAAGTCTAGTTTTTCGGCAAAACTTGGATTGTAAAATGCCTCAGTTACCAGAAAATACTCTAAAATTGATTTGTGGGCAAATGTACACTGGTGCAGAGAGTTCATATGAAGCAAAGCTCGGGTCTTTAGCTCTAATGTGCCTAAATCCACATTGTTTTTTTCCGCAATTACTTTCAACTCATCGTCCGAAATAATCATCGCTCCTCGTTTTTTGCGATGATTGTACATATCTATGGCTACCTCTCTCGAGAAAGTGTACAGATCTTTACGATATTTTTCTGGGTTATCGGCGCGTCGGCGTACTTCACGATCTATCCACCGATCAATCAATTCAGTATAAATCTGGTAGGTAGTACTATAGTAATCCCGGTTTTTGATCAAATCATCAATATAACGCAATAACATGGGTCTCACCATTAGGTTTGGCGAATGCAATACGATTTTCTCAGCCTTTTTACGCTTCGATAATTTGAATATGTTGTAGTTCTTCTTGAGGTAAGCCTTTACATCTTCTACACTAAATGGAGATAGATATATTTTTCGGAACTGATAAATTTTGTCTTGGTACCTGAATTTTAGTACCCCAATCTCACCTGAATCTTCTTCGTCTTGAGGGAAGAATTGTGTGCGACAGGTAAATATTACTTCTCTAAAATCTCCAACCTGTTGTAGTATAGAATGGAGTCTCTTTTGGTGGGCTTTGATGGCTTCGTGGTCTTCATCAAATGCATCCAATAAAAGAATGGTATTGGCTCTTTGGTTAGTAGGAATTTGCTGTACCTTATCTATAGCATCTGGGAAGCTCAAAGGAAATAATCTGATCTGATAATCGGTTCCTTTTAACTTTTCGGCATACTGAGCATATAGATTAAGCATAAAGGTGGTTTTACCCATACCAGCTTCGGCCAAAATTATATAATATTTGTCCCGATACATAGAATTAGAAATGTCTCTATTAATAAAGAAAGGAACTAATTCTTGTCGAGTAACAAAAGCATGTTGGTTTTGTGGATTGTTTTCCAGCGATGGAGCTACATTCTGACATTGTGTAGGAATAAAATTCTTTAATGCCTTCTTAACTTCGTGCTGGGTATAAAATTGGCCTAATTCCTCAAATATATCTCGTGTATTCATAACTCTATTAGCTTATTGAAATAGTTTTGTGTATTGCAAAGCAGGCTTCGCCACTTAGTTAGTTATTATCAAAATGATCAAAAATTGGCTTGTGTCTTTTTGTCGGTAGGCTTGCTGTACAGGTGTTGGGATAATAAGAAAGATAGGTTTATTAAAATGTTCTATCAGTGAAAACAGCTATTAATTCGTAATATTTTGATACACAAAAATAGTTGATTATAACAACTAAATTCAAATGACTATATAAAGTGCTATTACTTGTAGGAAAAAAAAGCAAAATGGTTGTTTTGTGAGATTAATGTATTGAAACTTACAATGTAATTTTTTGATGCTATTTTAAGTTTATCTAAAAAAATGGTTTAACAATTTCGACATATATAATCTTTAGATCAATTATTTAACTATGAATTGTAAGTTTTTGATTATGAGTATGCTATGTATGTTATGTTTTGAAAAATATATACCTTGTTTGGCTTTATACTAGAGTTTTTACTTAAAGAATAATTATATGTTATAGGAATATTTACTATTCCAAAAAGTGGGGTTTACTTACTAAGTTGATTCAAATACTTAAAAAAACAGAATGAGACGAAATATTGCAAAGAGCGATAACAACGAAAAAGTAATAGCAAAATCTGCTTTTTTACTTTTTTTTCGACTTGACCAATATTTAAGAATGTGCTAAAAAAGTATTGATTGAAGCGAAAATGATAGAAGAAAAGTAGTGATTTTTAGAACTTTTTATCCAAAAATGAGTATAAGGCCCCCAACGTCTATGCACCATATAACAAATATTGATCTAGTGATCAGGCAAAAGTTTTCTTATAAGTACCTGCTTTGTGTTCGTGTCAGTACATAGGTGAGTTTTATAGGTAGGGTCCAATTCCAAAGGTTGCAAATACCACTGAGTTGGAGTATCTGGAAGTTGAACCATTGCTTGAGTGGTATCAAAAGATTGTAAGGGTATTTGCAGTCCTCTTCCATCAGCTTTAATCACACTTTCTTTTCTGGTCCAATAGTGATAAAAAGCCTGCAAAGAATCATCAACCTGGATTGCCTGCCATTCTAATCGCGTGAATTGATCTTGAAAAATTGCTATATCTGTTTTTTTTATCTGCTCTGCATCAATGCCCAACTTACATTCAGACGAAGCCGCACAAACAACCAAATCTCCCGAATGCGCAATATTAAATGATATAGGTATCCCTGCTAGTATTGGTTTTTCGTAGGTACCTTTTTCCAGCCTTTTTAAAATTTCTGCTTGATAACCAAACTCTTCTAATTGCTTTAAAAGCAGGTATTTGCCAATAGCTCTGGCATATTGATCTTTTTCAAATTTATACCGCAAAATATCTGCATGTAGTTTGGTTGGGAGCTGTTGCAGCAAATTATTCAAGGATGATCTTTGGATGTATGCGGAAATATATGTGTAAGTGATTTGAATCTCAGGCATTGCGATTTTTTGTTTGAAGTCTATAACATTTCATTCCTTTTGCTTAATCTTCTATAGCCAACAGGGCCAAAATCGAAATTTTTTTCCTCCTCGTATAAAAAAAGTTTGACCATAAATTTCACCCCAAAAATGCTTATAAGTTGTACTATTCAAATATTTTACTTGCTTTTAAAAAGTTTTTGCGGCTTTTTTTTATAAAACAGGTTACAAAATAAAGGAGCTTGTCTTGGCCTTTTTGCACAAAATAAAGCAAAACAAATGGCAAAAACCTGCGTAGGTACTTTCTAAAATACAAAGCCACAAATTAGCAGACTTAATTACTTATGAATCCTGACTTTCAGACATTACCTGAACTGATTACAAAACAAGCTACTCAAAAAGCAAATAAGGTAGCATTAATTTACGAAGATAAATTACAGACCTATGCGCAACTAGACCAAGCATCAAACCAAGTAGCTCAAGGATTACTGAAGCTTGATGTGGAACCGCAAACCAGAGTAGCCATCTTGGCTAAGGATAGTTTGGCCAGTTATGAGATATTGTTTGGTTGTGCCAAAGCAAAAGCGGTGTTGGTAACCATCAATTGGCGCCTTGTAGCAAAAGAAATTCAGTTTATCTTGAGTGATAGCCAAAGTGAAGTGTTGTTTGTAGGTAAGGAATTCTTACCTGTAATAGAACAAATTAAACCAGACTTGCCAAAGCTGGAAGCGATTATTTGTATCGAGCCAACTGAAGCCCTTGGTAATCACGAAGATTATATTTCCTGGACAAGCCAACAACCCAATCAAGCTCCCACACTGAATTACCTTCCTGAAGATGTAGTAGTACAAATTTACACGAGTGGTACCACTGGGTTACCCAAAGGTGTGCAACTCGCTCATTACAGCTTTTTTAGGCTTATGCAAGGGATGAGGACACAGGGAGATGTCTGGATGGATTTAAACGGAGGTGATACTTTACTGCTTTCATTGCCAATGTTTCATATTGGAGGACTCTGGTGGGTAATTCAGGGAATGATTGTCGGGGGAAGAGGAGTTGTGTTGAATACTTTTGTGCCTTGGCAGGCGCTGGAATTGATAGAACAACACCAAATCACAAAAGTGGCCATGGTTCCCGCAATGATCCAGTTTTGTATGGCAGAACCTGCTTTTGATACAACCGATTTTTCTTCAGTACAAGGCTTTTTGTATGGTGGTTCACCTATTGCTCCTGTTTTATTGCGCAAAGCAATCGATACCTTTCAATGTGGTTTTTTTCAAATTTATGGAATGACAGAAACCGGGAATATGGCTGTATGCCTAAGGCCTGAGGATCATGACTTAAGCAACGAGGCACGCTTGAAAGCAGCTGGCAGGCCTTTACCAGGGGTAGAAACAAAAATTATCGACTTGAAAGGTGCACAAGTACCTGCAAATCACATTGGAGAAATTTGTATTAAATCTCCCGCACGAATGATTGGCTACTGGAACCGAGACGAAGCTACTAAAGAAACCTTAAATAATGGTTGGATTAGAACTGGAGATGCTGGATACCAAGACGAAGAAGGGTACATCTTTGTGTGTGACCGGGTCAAAGATATGATCATCTATTCGGGAGAGAATTTGTTTCCTGCTGAAATAGAAGCAGCATTGAGTGAGCATGAGGCAGTAGAAGAGGTTGCTGTCATCGGAGTACCCAGCGAACAATGGGGCGAAATTCCTAAGGCTTTTATAGTGCAAAAGCCAGGGCACACTCTTAAGAAAAAAGAGATACGTGCCTTTGCTAAAGAACAAATGGCTGATTTTAAAGTACCAAGATCATTTGAGTTTATAGATACGCTTCCCAGAAACCCTAGCGGAAAAGTTTTAAAAAGAGTTTTGCGAGAGCCTTACTGGAATACAATGGAAAGGCAAGTAAATTAATTGAAACAAATACAGTAGACTTAACCTGCCAGCAGGTAATACAAACCTGAGGTTTGGATGTTTGTTGAATTTTTTCAAAACGGCTCCCCTATGGTCAAAATTTTATATTAAAGAAAAATTAGGATTTAATGTATTACAAGTAAGTGCTTAATAGTGAGTTGGTTAACTGTTTTTGTAGACTGTTTTTTACAATTGTTTTACCATCACTTATTAGAGTTTATAAGTATTAGTTGAGACTATTGCACATAGAATTACTTGACAATATTCATATCATAAAATTTCACTTATTTATTATTTTCAATTATAACAACAATGCTAACAACCACTTCTTTCAACATCGAAGATGCTGCCGAAGGACAAATCGGTGGTATAATTACTGGACTTGATGTAACCCAACTAGCCTATGATGCTCCCGAATTTGAAGAAATTCGTCAGGCTATTTATCGCAACAAGCTAATTGTGATAAAAGGGCAAAATATGGGTGAGCAACCTGCTGAATATGTAGAGTTTACCCGTAAATTAGGAACCCCACAAGTGTATTTTCAGGAAAACTATCATCACCCGGATTTTCCTGAAGTTTTTGTGTCCTCCAATGTCAACAAAGAAGGAGAGAAAGTAGGGGTAGCTGGTACCGGAAAATACTGGCATACCGACTGCCAATTTCAAGAAAAACCACTTCCGTTTACCTCTATTACTCCAGTAGTGATTCCTAAAACGGTTCGAGCTACTTACTACATCGACATGCACAGGGTATATAAAAACATGCCCGCAGATCTTAAGGCATTGGTAGATGGAGCAACCATGATTCATGGAGGTAACAATCGTTACAAAGTTCAACCCAGCGACATTGACAAGTCTATTCAGCAATTGATTGATTACATGAATGAGATAGTACCACCAGTCGAGCATCCTGCGGTGATTGAACATCCAGTTAATGGGGATAAAATCTTATATATGAGCAGTGGCTTTACGATGAAAATCAAAGGGCTAACTTACGAAGAGAATGAAAAAGCAATGAAGGCTTTGTTTGACTACATCGAGCAAGAAAAGCACATACATACACACTCTTGGGACGCAGGTGATTTAATCATCTGGGACAACCGTTACTTACTGCATATGTCTTCCAGTATTCCAGCGGGCGAAAAAAGTAAAAGCTATCGCATTGGCATCTATGACAATCGCCCTTTTTACGTTGGACTTGAAAAATAACCACCACTATGCAAAACATGGAAATCACAGAAATTAAACAAAATCAGTCACGTATGCACATCGATGAAAGCTTTGTGCAAAAAGTAATGAAGCCTTATCGGGCAAACTCAGCTTATCTTCAGTCGGCAGAGCTTATACAGCAAACAGATCAAGGCTTATCAGGACTTCGCATGGAAGGCGTTTTTAACATTCCAGAGTCTTGCTATATTGACGATACCGGACATTTCAATGCCGTAGAATATAATATTTGTTATAATCAAATTGGCTACGTATTTCTGGGGCATTGTATCAAAAATGGATTAATTCCAGCCCTGTCGGCTTATGATGAAGCTACTTTTTTTGAAAAGCAACTGTCCAATATTTTGATTGTTAAGATTGCGTCCAGCTATAAGAAGCCTATTAACCCTAAGCAGTTTTATGGGACTTATGGTATAAAATCTACCACAGTTAAATCAAAATGCACTTTCCTAGAAACCTATTGCAATTTTTATGATGATGGCGTAGGCAAATCTCAAGGGGAAGTATTGTTGGCCATTTTGCATCCTTAAAACCTTTATTGATTCCTGGTAAATTATAGTAGAAGACCATCCAGCAAGGCCTGTAGCGGCTGGGTGGTTGTTTCCTAATGAAGTTGATTGTTTAGAATAACAATTGGCTAAAGGAAAACTATGTCTACTCAGGAAAAAAGAACCTTAAACCTTACCCTCACTCACTTTATTTCAAAGCAATAGCACATTATCATTTATGATAGTTTCAAATATTTTAGCGGAAATCCAACAAGCTACCCAAGATGAAGCCCACCAATTATTAACGGACTTCATTCGGGAATCCTTGGTTGATTTTTTAGAGTTAGATGACATAGAAGAAGTAAGTCCCAACCAATCTTTTGCTGAACTAGGCACTGACTCTATGCAAGCCACTGAGTTTAAACTGTTTTTGGATAAACAGCTGAATTGCAAACTAAAGACCACCTTGCTTTTTGACTATCCTACAATAGATTTGTTGGTCAATTTTTTAGTTACCGAAGTATTAGAGATTCAGGAAGGCCAGGTAGCTACCCCTTCTAATGAGCATACTGATCCAACTAATTTATTGGCAATTGTAGCACTTACGGGCACTTACCCAGGAGCAGATAATATAGAGGCACTTTGGCAAAATGTAATGAGTGGTGAGCCAATAGTTTTTGAAGAAATTCCCGGAGCCAATGGTTATGGATATGGGCGGGTGCCTTCTCCTGAAGGTACGCAAATATTGGAGCTACTAAAGCTTAGCAAAAAAGAATACAATCGACTCAATCGTCAGGAAAGAATGGCGTACCAGGCCATCGCAGATGCGCTTGTAGAGGCCAATTTAACCCTACAGGATTTAACCAATCGGGTGACTGGGGTGTATATGGGGGTATCTGACTACAATGATGAGAACAAGGAATCCTTAGCCATTGATATTTCGCTGCCTAACAAAGTTTCTTTTCAACTCAACTTATTGGGGCCTAGTCAAGTAACCAATGCTTTTTGCTCTAGCGTGTACGTTGCGTTGCACCAAGCCATAGTGGCTATAGAGCGAGGAGAATGTGACCAAGCTTTGGTGGGAGGGTTTAATGCCATTATCGAAGACGAGTTTAAACGATTGGCTCACCATGACAAATGGGGCTTCTTCTTTAGCAAGGATAATTGTGTGCGTAGCTTTGGAGACAATGCTAATGGTTTTGTCCGTAGTGAGGGAGCAGGTGTTTTATTGATCAAACCCCTAACCCAAGCCCTAAAAGATAAAAATAACATTCAGGCATTGGTAAGAGGGAGTGCTGTATATCACGGTGGACGAGGCTTTAACTTTAATGCTCCCAATACGCGTGGGATCAAAAAAGTCGTTTGGGAAAGTTTGAAAAAAGCGGGTATATCAGCCGATGATATAGATTACATAGAGGCTCATGGGATTGGCAATTCGTTGGCTGATGTGGCCGAAATAGGAGCGATAGAAGATGCCTATGCCGCTGCCAGCGAAGAAGCTGATAAAAAATGGCTAATCAGTAGTATAAAACCAACGATCGGGCACCCTGAATATGCCGCTGGAATGGCTTCTTTGATCAAAGCAGTACAAGCCATCCGCCACCAAACCATTCCTGGTATTCCAGGACTTACCACTATTAACCCAGAGATTCCTGAAGATTCTCGATTGATTTTACAACGTCAGCATCAACCTTGGAAAACCCAGAAAGGCCCACGAAGAGCAGCTTTGTGTAGTTATGCGATTGGTGGGGTAAATGCTCAAATTATTTTGGAAGAATATCGTCCTGATGCATTGCCCAAAACAAGACACAAGCACGCTAAAAATATATCACTAGAAAGTGAATTAGCAAGTCAACCCACAGGTTATCCGCAAGAAAACTCCGACCAAATAACTGGTTTGGTTAAAGAAATATTGGATTTAGACGTGCACAACCTGGATTTGCATCAACCGATTATGAATTATGGGTTCGATTCTATAAAGGTGATGCAATTGGTACGTCGAGCCAACGAAAAACTGGGCACTAAAATAAAGATGGGCCAAGTCATGCGGGTGAATACCTTTCAAGAGTTTCTTGAGCTATATAAGCCAACAGTAGTTACACCACCATCAGTAGAAACTAAAGCAAGTGAGCATGCTGAGGTAACTTTGGCAAGTTTGGTGGAGGAAATACTAGGGTTGGATATAAGCAAAATTGACTTGGGAGAATCTATCATGGACTATGGATTCGATTCTATCAAAGTAATGCAACTGGTGCGTCGTGTTAATGAAAAACTAGGCTCCAAGGTGAAAATGGGCCAAGTCATGCGGGTGAATACTTTTCAAGAGTTTTTGGGCTTGTTCGAAAGCAATCAGGGGCAATCTTTGGCTCAGTCGGTAGCCACATCAAAAACAACTGACTCGCAACTGGAAGGACAAACCTATCCTGTTTCTGAAATGCAAAAAGGAATGTGGTTTCTTCAAAAAATGGAAGCCGATTCTACTCGTTTAAACGTACCCATCTACTTTCATTGCAAAGAAGAAGTTCAGGTAGATATATTGCTGAGCGCTTTTGAGGCTTTGTTGGAGAATAACCCTATCATACGCACTTCGTTTGACTTGAGTCATCAAGGAGAGATCACTCAAACTATTCGCTCCACTAAAGATTGCATTAATATAGAATTGATGACCCTGGAACAAGGCCAAGACCTCTTGTCGCTGGGTAAATCGTTGCTTCGCCAGCCTATTGCCTTAGACAAACCACCTTTAGTAAGGCTATTTTTGATGACAAACCCACAGACACAAGAGCAACATGTGTTGTTCATTGTGCACCATATTGTGACTGATGGCATGTCGGGCATTTGGCTCATGCAAGAATACTGGAAGTACTATTACCAGATTAAAAAAGGGATCAAAGTAGATATTAGTAACCCTGATACGGCCTACTTTGACTTTGTGAAATGGGAACAAGAATATATTATAAGTGAAGAAGGGAAGCACGATCGCCAATGGTGGGTAAATCAACTGCAAAACATGCCCAAGGGAATTAATTTGCCCTATGATGATGTGAAACCCCACGAAGATGTCATTGGTTCAGGTTGTGAGAAGTTTTACATTCGTGAAAAGCAGCTCAGCCAACTCAAACAACTGGCCGCAGCACATCGGGTCAATTTTTCTACTTTGCTATTGGCTATTTTCAAGGTATTTATTCACAAAATAAGCCAACAAGATAACCTGGCAGTAATCACCCCAGTGCAGGGGCGCCCTTCAGAAGTTTTTGAAGATAGCATGGGTTGCTACATCAATGTGATTGCAACCAATACTCAAATAGCCACCGATCAATCGTTTGAAATGTACCTGGAGCAGGTCCGTGATCGCTTTATCGACGGATTAGACTATCTGTTTTATCCTTTTGCCAAGGTAGTAGAAGGTATTGGACTAAACTTAAGCCGCAGAGTAGAAGAAGCCAAACTAAACCCTTTGTCTATTTCTTACAGTTATCAAAATATATTTGATGGTTGGCTGGCATTGGAAGACGAACTAAAAGCTATAGAACCCAACTACGATATTTTCCAGGAAACTGGAGATAATTATGCCTTGGAAGTATATGATTGGCGAGATCATTTACAGCTCAATTTTAAATATAAAAAGAGCTTGTTTTATGCTGATACTATCCAGCGACATCTTCAGTACTTTGGGCAATTGTTAGAGGAAGTTCTCAGCCAACCTACCCAGGTAATTGCCAAATTATCAGATTTACCTGCTGCACCCAAACAATACCCAGCATTGCCTGATACTACCGCCGAATACCCCCAAGAGGCGTGCATTCACGAGTTGTTTCGGGCGAATGTAGCCAAAAATCCTGCCCAAGTCGCGGTGATTGCTCCTGAAGGAAGTTTGACTTACCAGGAGTTAGACGATCTAAGCGGACAACTGGCCTACCAACTGATAGAAGCGGGAGCCAAACCTGATACTTTGGTGGGTTTATGTTTGCCTCGTTCGTTGGATATGCTTGTGGCTGTAATGGGAATTCTAAAAGCAGGTGCTGCCTATGTGCCCTTAGATGCGGCTCATCCCAACGAACGCTTAAACTATATGCTTGAGGATGCTGACTTGAAGCTTTTGGTGACTTGCCAATCTCTGGAAACACGGTTGAAGCAAGTACCTGCCAGTCAACATTGTCGATTAGTTTTTACTGATTTACTGGAAAAAAGCACTGATAACCCTATTGTTAAAAAGGATCAAATAGTTTCTTCAGATAGTTTGGCATATATGATCTACACCTCTGGTTCTTCAGGCAAGCCCAAAGGAGTCATGATTCATCACAAGGGGGTGATTAACCATAGTTATTCTACCATTCGTCAGTTTGAATTTACCCCCAAAGATAGGCTACTTCAGTTTGCCAGTGTGAGTTTTGACGTATTTGCCGAGGATGTTTTTCCAACCTTGCTTTCGGGGGCTACTTTGGTGTTGTTGGATGATAAGAAGTTTATTGACCCGATGTATGTAAAGCAAATCATGCAACAGCAGCAGGTTACTTTGGCCAACTTTCCTACGGCCTATTGGCATACCCTTTCTACGATGAGTTTTCAGGATACTGCCTTGAGGCAAGTGATCATAGGTGGAGAGCAAGCCGAGATAGAACATTACCAACAATGGCGAGCAAACAACCCTGACTTACCCGTAATCAATACTTATGGACCCACCGAAACGACTATTTCGGTGGCGTATTATTCTATGAATGAGGATACTACTCGCTTGCCTCATATTCCAATTGGTAAACCTTACCAAAATACCCAGTTGTATGTGCTCAATGAACAAATAGAGCAGCTACCAGTAGGAGAAACTGGAGAATTGTACATTACAGGAGATGGTTTGGCGCGGGGCTATTGGAAAAACGAGGCGTTGACCGAAGAAAAGTTTATTGAAAATCCTTTTACTCCAGGGACTCGCCTGTATAAAACAGGCGATAAAGCGCAATGGAACGCTGAAGGTCAATTGGTTTGCCTGGGTAGAATAGACCAGCAGGTAAAAATTAGAGGTTTTCGGGTAGAACTGGGGGAGATAGAACAAGTATTGACTACTCACCCTTTGGTGATCCAAGCTGTAGTAGTGATCCAAAAAATGGGTCAAAACCAGCAATTAAAAGCATTCGTAACGGCCAAAGTGCCTTTGGATGGTCAAGTGCTGAGTACTTATTTGAAAGAACGATTGCCAGCATACATGGTTCCAGCCGCTTGCGAGGTATTAGATCAGTTTCCGTTGACAGTAAACGGTAAAATAGATCGAAAAAAATTAGCCGAATCCCTTCCGAAGATTGTTCACACCACTCAATTGGAGGGTACAAGCGAAATAGAGCAGGAACTGCTAGAGCTATGGCAAAGCAAGTTGAATGTTTCTAACCTGAGTGTAGAAGATAACTTTTTTGATGTAGGTGGGCATTCGTTGCTGGGAGTACAACTGGTACATCAAATGAACCAACGCTGGAAGGATAGCAACTTGCAGGTATTGGATTTAATGCAAGACCCCACCATTCGAGGGGTGGCCCGGAAAATCAGCAAAGGCTTAACACCAGCAGCAAGTAATCCGAGTAAAAGCCCTTATTTGATTACGCTTCGTCCCAGTGTTCCTACTTTTATTGTACCAGGAATGCCGGGGTTGAGCGACAGCTATCTCGAGCTTGCAGAGAATTTGCCCACAGATGGGCCAGTATACGGCTTGCAAATGAAAGGTTTTATACAAGGAGAGCCTGCCCAAACTATAGAAGAAATGGCAGCGCATAACATTGAATGCATCCGACAAATTCAGTCTAGAGGTAAAATCAATTTGTATGCACATAGCTATGGAGGCACCGTGCTGTATGAAATGTTGCGTCAGCTAGAAAACACCGAACTGGAGGTCAAAGACATTGTGTTGATGGATTGTGGCATACTACCTCATTCAGAGACATCTACTAATGATGAGGCAAAAGAGCAATCAGCACTAGACCAGGAAATGGTGAGTCGTTTTTGCAAAGTGATGTTAAGTAACGCAGGAATCAATGACTCTAAAACATTGGCTGAGATAGATACTATTTTGGAAAACAATTCTCCTGAGCGTTGGAAAGCGGAAATAGTAGCCTTGTTTATGCATTTAAATGTTGGAGGTGAAGCTACTTTCCTGACTAAAATGTGGGAAGTAGTAGAAACCTCTTTGAAAGTAGAGTATACCTATGATGCTCCCCAGTGGGATTATGCCATCAAATTTGTAATTGCTGAAGAAAGCAAAGAATGGCTTGATGCGCATACCTGGGACAATTATTACGCAAAAGTACAGGTAGTATATGCCTCAGGTGGGCATCATACCATGTTTAAAAAGGAAAACTGCCAGCAATGGCTTGGTTAATTGTAGATTAATTGGAAAACTGAGATAGGTGTTGTGCTTTTGGTACAGCACCTTTTTTATGGATTAACGTACCTGGTGCTCATAAGGCACTCCTGGTTCATTATAAGCCCAACCACAAGCAATTGCGTCTTGAATATAACTTCGTACCAAAGCAGGGGTAACCTGAATGGTTTCGTGGCCATCGATGTTTCCAGGTCGGGCATAAGGAAGATTAATAATCAAACTACGTCCTTGTTCATAATCCAGATGCTGCACTGCAATGAGCATATTGGTCCAGCCCATTTCCTGACAATAAGTTGGTTTTTTTCTGATTTTCCAGAGAAACACTTCTCCATTTATCACAATTTCGCGTGTTCTTTTTTTTGATATAGCCATAGATTATTAATCTTTTGGGAGAGGTGTTTTTTTGATGATACCATAGTGCTTTTTCCTCTCTTTATCTTTTCTATTATATGCCCGATAAAAAATCTTCGCTCTAAACTTGGTAATACCAGGGAATACTTTCTCTATTTGTTGGTGAATTAAGTCACATTCTTTTTTGAGGAAGTCAGGTTCAAAAGTAGTATCAGTAAGGTAGATAATCATTGGAAAGAAACCTTGTGGAGTATCTTGCGGGATAACAGTTACGATCTCAGGCTTATCAGGTATCGAATCTAGCAAAATCGGGAGCTTAAAAGCCTCATTCATTTTTTTTGCCAATGCGTTGAGATGCTTGGACATGTCAGCTTCTTGCTGAAATTGAAAAATCCCTTGAGAGGCTCTGGCTAAATCGAGTGCTATTTTGGCTTCCAGATAGGCGTTTAATAAATAACCTTGAGCCTGAAATTTTTTGCTTTTTTGATAGTATTCAAGCGCCCCTTGATCATTAAATCCCCAACTTGAGGTATTAAAGAAGCTCATCTTCCATGGGTGGTTTTTATCTTTTCTGCCGTAAAAGCAAATGGTTTGAAGAGTGACATTGCCTTGATTGAATCGAAGTATTTTGACATACGATTCCTCATAATCGCTTGGGTAATTGATAAAATAAGTCAATGAGCTACTAATCACAGGAACAGAAGCCCCTGGTTTGAGGCCTCTTCCCCAATATTCGTCAATTACCTTGTATTCTTTGGGAGGAACTATTTTTTGCAACATCGGCATTTGTTCTTCCAGGTTACCTAAATTTTTTAAAGCTTCAGGAGAAAAATATGCTTGAAGACTATCTATTTGTTTGTTGCGGATAAAAGAAAAGATGCGATTATTCAGTTGCTGTATTTGTGTCTTCATTACCTCGGGTATGTTTTCATTACTAGTGTAGCTGAATTTCTTTTTCTGAGAAAAAGCTAAGAAAGAGATGAGGCAATATCCAATAATTAGTAGTTTACGCATTTTAGAATGATCTTATTTTAAGAAACAAATATAAATGACCGCTGTTTGTTCCCAAAATTATTTGATCTTCCAGATTATTGAATTATTTTGGACTAAAATACTAATGTAGTCTATAAGTCTGATTTGAGATGAAGAAAAAAGTAGCTTTAGTGTTGTCAGGAGGAGGGGCTAGAGGTATTGCACACATTGGTGTAATACAAGCGTTGGAAAGACAAGGATTTGAAATCACCTCTATTGCGGGTACATCCATGGGTTCGTTGGTGGGTGGTGTATATGCATTGGGAAAAATGGGCGACTATGCTGATTGGATGAAAACCCTGGATAAACGAAAGGTTTTCCAATTGGTGGATTTTACTTTAAGTATGCACGGTGTTGTAAAAGGAGATAAAGTGCTCAATAAGATGAAAGAATTTATTCCAGATATGAATATTGAGGATTTAGACATTGCTTATAGTGCCACTGCGTTTGATTTAAGCACTAATAAAGAAGTGGTTTTTACCTCGGGTAGTGTTTATGAGGCAATTCGGGCTTCCATTTCTATTCCTACCGTGTTTACTCCAGTTTATAAAGACAATTCGGTGTTGGTAGATGGTGGTGTGGTCAATAATATTCCACTCAATAATGTGAAACGTTTGCCCAACAATGAGGATTTGTTAATTGCAGTAGATGTAAATGCCGACATGCCTGTGCCACCAGGGTTTTTGGCTCTTAAAGAAAACAATGAAGAAGAGCAAAAACGTGAATCTATTTACCAAAAGCGCATCAAAGAGTTTCGGGAACGATTGCCTAAGTTAAGCCTTCCAACAAATACCAAAGGGAACAACCGCCTCAACTACTTTGAGCTTATTAATCGTACTATAGGGGCCATGATTAATCAAAACTCTTATCATGTGATGCAAAGCTACCCACCTGATTTACTCATTAATGTGTCGCATGTGGCTTGTGGTACTTTTGACTTTTTCAAAGCAGAAGAAATGATTGAAATGGGACGATTTGCCGCACAGCAACAGTTAGAGAAGCTATAAATGGTAGTTTTTGTGAACAAAACTTGGATTATTGCGTACAAAAAACTACTTTTGGACTATAATACAAAATCGGTCGATAATTCTATTATATTATAATTGATGCAAAAAGACGAAGAAATACAAGCGTTTATTCTGAAAAATGCCAAAGAGCTTTTTCGCCGTTATGGTTTGAAAAAAACTACAATGGAGGACATTGCAAAATCTTCGGGCAAAGGGAAGAGCACCTTGTATTATTACTTCAAGAGCAAAGACGAGATATTTGAGGCAGTAGCCAAGCAAGAAATGGAGTCTTTCATTAAAGATCTGAAAGTAGAAGTCTTGAAGGTATCACACGTACAGGATCGCCTTAAATTATTTTGTAGTTTGGCTATTAAGCAATTGAGAGAAAAGGTGAATTTGTACCAAATTGTGTTTAGCGAATTGAGCAACCAAATGGGTTTGATGCACGATTTACGCGAAAAATTCAAACATCTTGAAATTGATTTTTTGAAGCAAATTTTACTGGAAGGAGTAGAGCGACAAGAAATTGTCATGAATACCGAAGATGTTTCCTGGTTTGCCGATATCCTCTCCGCTTCTTTGCGAGGGTTAGAGCTCCACTTGGTATGGTTTGAAGACTACCCTGACCTGGAAGCAAAACTAGAAAAGATGATAGATATGTTTTATCACGGCATAAAAGTTCCTAAAACGTGATAGAAACCAAGGATGAGTTTAAATGAGGAACATCAGGCATTTTTTTTACTCATAATTCGACTGGAAATCAAAAATGGTCTAATAGTCAATATAAGGATTTTTTTTAACCCTTTTTAGACCAAAAAACTAAAATAGTCTATACGTATAAAAGCTAAATATAACGACATATGAACAACTTAAGAATGCAACTAAAAAACCAGTGTTTCGATTATTTGAAGAACCTGGAAGGAGAAGCAAGTTTGAGCCCCAATCAAGTAAACTTAGCCGCTTTGCGCGAAATTTTGTATCGAGCAGCGTATTTAAATCAATCGGCCAATACCATTAATATGCAGCAACTAGATTGGTTGACTCAAGTTACTCTAGGTTCAATCATTGAGTTGTGGTGGTCATCATCGGTAGATATGGAGCAGCAGTTAGATGCCATCGTAGATATTTTGTGGTCGGCAGTAAATGAATAATTTTTTTGATTATAAATCGACCAAAAAACCAATGTAGTCTATAAGTGTTGGTCAGTATTTGTAGAAAACAAACACATAAGTAGTCGGACAAAATTATCTATATATTATTGTTGAATGGCTATATGGCTAAATGGTTCCGCGATGCGTCGCACAGCCATATAACAATAAAGCCATTTAACCATATTTAATTTTGTCCAGGTAATTACACATATTTTTTTAATCACAATCCGACTAAAAAACCAAAATAGTCTATAAATCTAAACGTTTTAAACAATGAAAAGAACAAGCAATTACTTCCTGATGGCGCTTTTGGTAGGTACCACTTGGGCCTGCAGTACCAAAAATCAGCAAACCAGTCAGGCAAAACCCCAGGTAAAAACCAATCAACAACCCATCAAGGTAACAGTAGCTAAAGCAACGCTTTCGCCAGGAGAGGATAACCTCACCTATAGTGGTACCATCGAACCCTCCACTTCTATTCCTTTGAGTTTTCTGATGCCAGGTTTGGTCAAAGAAATTTATGTAAAAGAAGGGCAAGCGGTAGCCAAAGGGCAAATGTTGGCCCGATTGAGTCAGCAAAGTCAACAAAGTGGGTATGCTTTGGCATTGGCCAAACAAAAACAAGCTGAAGATGCCTACAATCGCTTAAAGCCAGTGTATGAGAATGGTAGCCTACCCGAAATAAAATGGGTAGAAGTAAAAACGGGTTACGAACAAGCCAAAGCTGCCACTGCACTGGCCAAAACCAATGTAGACAATGGTGACTTGCGAGCGCCCGTAAGTGGTGTAATTGGTCGCAAAATGCTCGAACCAGGGATGACTGCGGTACCAGGTACTCCTGTACTGCAATTGGTTCAACTTAATCAGCTATTTGTGAAAGTGCCCGTACCCGAAAACGAAATCAGCCAAATCAAAAAAGGACAAACAGCTACAGTAAAAATCGCTGCGCTGCAAGACAAAGTGTTTGAGGGAACTGTGACCGACATTGGGGTAATGGCCAATGCCATTTCGCGTACCTATGACGTGAAAATCACCATTAATAACACCAAAAATGAGATTAAACCAGGAATGATGTGTAATGCATCACTTTCGCAAAAACAAGCAGAAAAACTATTGGTGCCTTACCAGGCAGTATCCAATGATATTGAGGGAAAAGCTTTTGTATATGTAGTAGATCGCAAGACAATGGAAGCCCAAAAGCAAGCCGTAAAGATTGGGCTATTTCGCCAGAATAAAATTGAAGTATTGGCAGGGTTGAAAAATGGTCAGCAGGTGGTGATAAGAGGCAAGCATAAATTGTCCGATCAGGCTAAAATCAGCATTCAATAAGCTTATTTAAAGGAATCAGGAATTAGAGGATAAGAAAATGAAAGACTCAAAAGAAACCCCGGAACAAGAAAATTCCCAGCTCCCTTTACGACGCAAGATTAATTTGATTGAGGCCGCCATGAAATACAAAGAAATCAGCTTGATTATTACTGTTTTGCTGATGACTTTGGGAGGATATGCCTTATTGAACATGCCTCGTCAGGAATTCCCACAATTTACCATTCGTCAAGGGTTGGTAATAGGAGTATACCCTGGTGCTTCTTCCAAACAGGTAGAGGAACGAATGACTACCGAGGTAGAAAACTACTTGTTTGGTTATCAGGAAGTAAACAAGCTCAAAACCTATTCTATTTCCAAAGAAGGAATGATGATCATGTTTGTGGAGCTACGCGATGGGGTAAAAAATCCTGACATGTTTTGGTCGAAACTACGCCATGGATTAAATGAATTGAAAAACCAGTTGCCGCCCGAAGTATTGGCTTTGATTGCCAACAACGATTTTGGTGACACCTCGGCCTTGCTACTGACCATTACCTCCGAAAAACGCACTTACAAAGAGCTGGAAGCTTATTTGAAAAAGGTAGAAAACGAACTGAGAAAAATTGAGGGAGTTTCTAAACTCAAGCACTTTGGCTTACAAAAAGAACAAGTACTGGTACACATTCAGCCCGAAAAGCTGCAAAATTTCAACATCAAACCCATTACGGTACTATCAGCATTGCGTACCGAAGGAACGGTGAGCTATGCTGGGAGTTTGGATAATGGCAATATGACAATGCCTTTGCACTTACCGGCTCGTTATCAGACCGAAAAAGATTTAGCCAACCAAATTATTTATGCTGATCCGCAAGGAAACCTTATTCGCCTAAAGGATGTGGCCCGTATCGAGCGCCGTTACAAGACACCTGATTCATTTATCAAATACCAAGGGGCTAAATCGTTGTTACTTTCGCTGGAAATGCAGCCTGGAAACAACATTGTACAATTTGGCGAAGCTGTAGACAAAGCGCTAACCAAAGCAAAAGCTCAATTGCCCAAAGACGTAAAAATGTCGCGTATTGCCGATATGCCCAACGTAGTAGACCACGCCATTTCTCACTTTATGAAAGAATTTGGTATAGCAGTATTGGCGGTAATTGTGGTGACGATGTTGTTGTTGCCATTTAGAGTTTCGGCAGTAGCAGGGATCACCATTCCTATTTCCATACTCATCACCTTAGGTATTCTGTCTACCATGGGCATCGAGTTGCACACCGTATCTTTAGCGGCTTTGATTGTGGTATTGGGAATGGTGGTAGACAACTCCATTGTAATTATTGACAATCATTTAGAAAAGCTAGATCACGGCGAAAGCCCTTGGAACGCGGCGTGGAAAAGTGCCACTGAGTTGTTTCTGCCTGTATTCTCGGCTACATTGGCCATTGCCGCTTCCTATTTTCCTTTGATGTTCTTTTTGCGAGGTACTGCTGGCGATTTTATTCAATCTTTCCCTGTTACCATCGCCATTGCTTTGGGAGCTTCCTTATTGGTAGCGGGTTTGTTGGTGCCTTATATGTGTTTTGTATTTATCAAAAAAGGATTCCATAACCCAAATTCTACTAAAAAGAAAAGGGTGAGTATGCTGGATTATCTGCAAAAAGGTTATGACTGGAGCCTGGAGAGAGCATTTAAAGCACCTCCTTTGACCATTGGTTTGGGCATTGCCTCTATTGTAGCAGGAGTAATCTTGGCGGCTACATTGCCCCAGCAATTGTTTCCGCAAGTAGAGCGTGATCAGTTTGCCATAGAAGTGTATTTGCCAGAAGGCAAAGCGCTCAAACGTACTGCTGAAGTAGTAAATGACCTGGAGGATATTCTGAATCAAGATCAACGGGTACGCAATGTAACCAGCTTTGTAGGAACGAGTTCACCGCGATTCCACACGGTGTATGCACCCAATATGCCTTCTAAAAACTACGCGCAGCTATTGATCAACACCACTTCTAGCGATGCTACTGAGGAAATCATACGAGAATATTCTAAGAAATATGAGGGCCATTTTCCTGATGCACGCATCAAATGGAAGCAATTGAACATGTCAGCCTCTAAGGCCCCTATCGAGGTGCGTATCTCAGGAGATAGTATTCCTTTGTTGAAACAAACTGCGGCAAAGGTAGCCGATATTTTGAAACAAGCTCCTGAAGTAACCTGGGTGCGTGACAATTTTGCCGAATCTCGTCAGGCAGTAGAGGTAAGTTTATTGAAGGAACAAGCCAATCGTATGGGATTGAGCAAAACGATGTTGTCTACTTCGTTGGCCATCGGAATGCAAGGGTTACCAGTGGTGACGCTATGGGAAGGTGATTATCCTGTACAGGTGCTCTTGATTCAAGACAAAGATCGTCGTGATGAAGTAAAAGATATTGGGGATCAGTACATTACCTCACCTATGACTTTTGCCTCAATGCCGATTCGCTCCATCACTGAGCTGAAACCAGAGTGGACCGAAGGACAAATTATAAGACGCAATGGGGTAAAAACCTTGACAGTAAGAGCCGATGTAGAGTTTGGAGTGATTGCCTCAGATGTGTTCAAAGGACTAAAGCCTCAATTAGACCAATTGAAACTACCTAAAGGTGTGCAACTAGCCCACGGTGGAGAGTTTGAGAGTTCCTGGGAAAACTACATTCCAATGGGTTACTCGATGGGTACCAGCATTGCCGCTATCTTCTTGATTTTGTTGTTCCAATTTAAACGGGTAAAATTAGCCACCTTGATTATGTCTACGATGCCTTTAAGCATTTTTGGCGCCACCCTAGGTCTGCAATTAACGGGTTATCCCTTTGGTTTTACGGCTTTTATGGGCCTTATCAGCTTGATGGGAATTGTGGTGCGAAATGGGATTATTTTGGTAGAATATGCCGAAGAGCTATTCAACAAAGAAGGCCTAACGATCAAAGAAGCCGCACTTTCGGCGGGTAAACGTAGAATGCGACCCATTTTCTTGACATCAGCCGCCGCTGCCATTGGAGTAGTACCAATGATTTTGAGCGGTTCACCACTTTGGGGACCATTGGGCACCGTGATATGCTTTGGATTGACCTTCTCAATGATCCTTACCTTGTTTGTATTGCCAGTATTGTATTGGTTATTTTTTAAGAAGAAAGTGCAGATAGCTTAGGCTTAAAGTCCACAACTTTCAGTCCATAGTCCACAGTTTTAATGTCATATTTGCAAAATTGATAATAGGTTAAAACTTACTCATTTTATCAATAAACAGTGGACTCATAAAACTAGAAAACAAATGAACAAAAATATATTATTCTCATTCCTCCTTGTAGCCTTGGGTAGTCAGGTAGCATTGGCCCAAAGTAGCTACAGCCTGAAGCAGTGCCAGGACTTGGTATTGCAACACAGCAAGAAAATGAAATACGCCCAAATGCAGCAAAAAAAGGCGGAAATCATTCGTAAAGAAGCCTGGACCAACTATTTGCCTCAGGTAGAGGCAGGTTTTTATGCCGTACAATTGAATAAAAGACTGATTGAATTTAGCAATCCATCGGGGAACTTGCCGGTGTATAATGGTGACCCTACTACTTTGCCAGCGGCCAACCAGTTTGCCTTTTTGCCCGCTATTTCGCTATCAGCAGGAGATAAAATGCACACTGGACACGTTACGGCTACTCAGCCACTATACGCCGGAGGGCGCATCAAAACTGGCAATAGATTGAGCGAAGTAGGGGTAAAGGTAAGCCAACTTCAGGTAAAACTTTCTAAGCTTGAGCTGATGTCCAAGACCGAAAGCATGTATTGGCAAATTGTAGCTTTGGACGAAAAACAAAAAACTTTAGAAGCTTATGAAAGCTTGCTAAAAACTGTAGAAAAAGAGGCTAAGGATGCTCTTAAGGCAGGATTGATAGACAAAAGCGATGTGCTGAAAGTAGGCCTTAAACAGAACGAAGTACAGCTAAATAAACTCAAGCTAAAAAATGGCCGTCAGCTGGCTTTGATGGCTTTTTGCCAGCATTTAGGCATTGAGTATGACCCCAGTATGCAATTGATAGACGCCTTGCCGCCCAATGTGGCTCCTTCGAGCTTAGAGGTAGAAGCCGCAGCCAGTGTACCCAAACGTGAGGAATATCAAATGTTGACTCAAGCTGTAAAAGCCGAAGAGTTGAAAACCAACTTGAAAAGAGGAGAGTTTTTGCCCGAAGTAGGTTTGGGAGCCAGTGCTTTTTATTCAGATGCTATGGAAAACGGCAGCAATGGACGCTTGGCAAGAGTCGGTATATTTCTAGCAGTCAAAATCCCAATTTCCAACATTTGGACCAAGCGTCACTCGATGAGTGGCCAGGTAATGGGTGAAAAAATGGCCCAAAATCGCCTGGAAGAAACCACTGAATTGCTGAAGCTACAAATCCAGAAAAATTACTATGAACTAACTGAGAGCTATCATGCCATTGCCCTCGAGAAACAAAAAGTAGCCCAGCAAGAAGAGTTTATGCAAACCATTCGCGACAATCACAAGGCAGGTGTAGTGCCTTTGTCCAAGTTGTTGGAAGCTCAAGCAGATGTACAAAAAGCCAAAAGCGAATACATTGATGCCCTCAGCGCCTATCACCAAAAGGTAGTGGCATACAAAAAGGCCAGTGCACAGTATTAGATTTAATGGTTACGCTTCGCTTATGGTTAATTGCTGAATGGCTCCGCGATGCATCGTGCAACCATTTAGCAATCAAGCAATAGAACCATTTCAAAAATATCACAAAAGGTAAATTTATACGTTTCAATAGACTATGAAATCCAATTCCTCTCTGGCTTTGCTGGGGAGGAATTTTTTAATTGAGGTTCTATTGTTTAAAATTTATTGATGACACACTAACAGTGATTTATAAATGCCTGATTCTAAATCGACGCATTACTGCTGGCGCATCGCGTCCCCGCGTGTGCCTATGTAGTAAAAGATGCACGCACTAGCGTAGTTTTATAGGTACTTGACTCTAAATAGAGGCCTCCCTCTCATATGTCATTCTGAGTTTACCGAAGAATCTGCTTGACACTGCTGGTGCATTGCGTCTTCTCGTGTGCCTCCAAGAAGTCTATATAATACGCGCGAGGACACACACTCAATGTCGTTAAGTTAAGCTTTCGGGATAATTATTGTCGAGTCGAAGAAGTTCTCTCCTTAGAAAAGGAGAGCTAGAGTGGTGTGCTACGCGAGTAACAGACAACCTAATAGATGCTTGACTCTAAATATACTTAACATAATTTATGGTTATAAAATGAATCTAAAGAACTTCAATCAAAACAAATAGGAGAGGTTCTTTTACTAAAACTCTTTCTTTCGCCCTTCAAAATAATCCAGCACCCACACCTTTAGCCGATCGGTATACTGGAAACCGCCTTCTTTATGAATATACTCTTTCCGTAGTCTGGCAATTTGGCCTTCCTGCACCTTGAGGTAAACCAGTCTCTCAAAGAAATCGGCTACCCTGTATTCATTGATCAATCCCAGCAAATCCTCCATGTCTTCACGGGCAAACGCCAAAATGCCATTGAGCAAAGTATTGACTGAAACATCTTCTATAGTTCGATTACAAGTAATCTCCGATCTTCGCTTTTTCTGGTATTTCAATAAAGTTTCGTAATCAAACAAAAAAGGATGCTTGTCTTTTTTACAATCGTTACAGGCGCAAGGAATTTTTTCGGTGAGGGGAGGGTGATTGAGCTTTTTGTGAATGAACTCTAATTCATCTCGAATCAAATACAGCAAACGATCCGCTTCGTGTCCCCAAGCCTCAACTTTAATGGTTTTAGTGGTGGTAGTATCATTCCAAAGCACTTTGGCTAGGCTATTTTTATGCTCGAGTACTACTCCATATTTCCAATACAGGTTTTGGTGAATGCGTTCGTGAATCCGACAAATAAACCGACTAAATACCCCCTTGGGCATAAAGTCATAATGGTACTCAAAACGCAAATGTTTGGCGGGACTTTCACCGGGCTGAATATCTTGTACTTGGGCTGGGGCATTGATGGGCAATAGCTCAGGAATGATGTACTCATGAGTACCTCGCAACTGGAAAATCAACTCAAAACGTTCCATCAAACGCAGCAAAAAAGGGTGTTTGCCTTCAAAACTTGGATCATCCCAGAGCTGGATCAAAATATTTTGGTGAAACCGTCCTTCTTCAATGGGACTGTTTTCTTTGGCATTGTCTAGCAGTTTGTACGCTGCTTTGGTGGCCCATTCAGGCTTGAGCACCACCGTATCTTGCAGGGCAAAATCATCTTCAAAATACAAAATGACCCCAATGTCGTGTAGTTGCTGACTCAGAAATCCTGCATCAGTAGCATTTACATTTTGTGCCTCGCAAATTTGCAAATACTCCCGATAGCTGATATAGTTATCCTTTTTCGCTTCCAGAATTTGGCGTACTGCCACCCGGTTTTTGTTCCAAATTTCGCCAATGTGGTTCAGCGCTAGTATTTCCTTTTTGATGGATTTGCGCAGTTCTTCAATACCTACTCCATTTTTACAGGAAGTTTTTCTAAAATCCACAATATTTGCAAAGCGATCTTTCCAGTTTTGTTGGTTGATTTCTAGCTGATAAATATCAGTTTTGTTTTGCACGACAAATACGGGCGCATCATCCGACAATAGTTTAATAACCTGTAGCCAATAATCAAACTTGCAGTTTTCCTCACCTTTGCGGCCATCCCACAAAAACACGTACACTGAGTTTTTGGTCAAAAAGAATTGATGGGTGCCATAGTTGATTTCCTGCCCCGCAAAATCCCAAATATGAGCCGTAAAGTCAAAAGTTTTAGCTCCCTTGGTACAATTAGGCAACACCCAATCTTTGATATGAATACCTTGAGTAGTAGGTCGACCTTCTATAAATTGATAATTATCCTCACTAATAGCTTTTGCCAGTTCAGTTTTACCTACTTCGCCTACGCCTACTAAAATTAGTTTGGCTTCATTAAGATAGTGTTGATCTTCTTGATTTTCAATGGATTCAAGGTAATTACGAATAGTTTTTAGGCTTCCTAGTAAGATTTCTGGAGCAATGTTTTGAATGGGGTTATTTTTTAAAAGTAAGAAATGTAGCCGAGGCCATTGGTTTAGCGAACTGAGCGATAAGTGACTAATTTGATTTCCCCTTAAAGCAAGTAGAGTTAATCGGTTGCACTTTGCTAAGGGGTTAAGGTTGTTGACTTGGTTATGATCCAAACCGAGCGCAATTAACTGGTCACATTTTTCTAATGGTTTGATATCGACAATTTGGTTTTTGATTAAAAAGAGTTCGGTTAATTGGTTACATTTTTCCAGTGGTTTGAGGTCTTTGATGTGGTTGTTATTTAAAGAGAGTAGGGTTAATTGGTTACATTTTTCCAGTGGTTTAAGGTCGCTGATTTGATTGTTACTTAAAGAGAGCTCGGTTAATTGGTTACATTTTTCCAGCGGTTTGATGTCGCTGATTTGGTTTTCCTGTAAAT
>MLAY01000029.1 GCA_001890965.1 marine bacterium AO1-C
CCGTTACTTTACCACTGGGGTTGTTAATAAAGTATTTGCGAATCGATTGATTGGTCTTGTCACTGATATAAACATTTTGTTCCAGATCGGCAAAAACTCCGGTGGGGAAGTTAAACTGAACACTCAACGCAAAACTATTGTCGGTAGCCCCCGCAGATCCAGTACCTGCCAGAGTCGTTACATTGCCGCCACTGATTTTACGTATCAAATGATTTCGGGTATCGGCTACAAATACATTCCCTTCTTTATCCACGGTGATTCCTGAGGGGTGATTGAAGCGAGCATTGGCCGCGGTGCCATTGGTAGAACCTGCGGTGGTTTGAGAAATATCTCCTGCAAAGGTAGAGGTAGTACCATCAGAAGTTAAGACTCTACGAATGATGTTGTTGTGACGGTCGGCTACGTATAAGTTGCCAGACAAATCCAGGGCAATACTGGTAGGGAAAAAGAACTGAGCAATGGAAGAAGCGCCATTGGTAGCCCCTGCCGGGAAAGCAGTACCCACCGGAGGACCCGCCAGAATACTCACCATATTGGTGTTCAAATCAATTTTCTTGATCTTATGGTTGTTCTTGTCAGCCACATACAAATTGTTGGAAAAGTCTATTTCTACATCCGAAGGTTCACGAAAACGAGAGGCCGCCGTTGTGCCAATTACATCTCCCTGAGAACCATTACCAGCAATGGTAGATACGGTGGCTGTTCCATTGGGGTCTACAATTTTACGAATGGCGTGGTTGTCTTTGTCAGCCACATACAAGGTACCTGAAACATCGATGGCAAGACCAGTAGGAAAGTTGAAACGAGCCGCTGCCCCATTGCCATCTACTGGGCCACCTCCGCCATTGTTGTTGCCCGAAGTACCCGCAATAACAGTCACAATGCCCGAAGAAATTTCTACCCGCTTGATGACGTGATTTCTTTCATCAGGAACATAAATGTATTGACCATTGGGGGAAATCACCATACTGGCGGTTCCGTCAGAGGTAGAAGTAGAAGAGGTGTTGAAATTAAAGCCATTGGCCAGGGTGTTGACTTCTTCGGTAGGGCTGCTTCCGCCATCAACTAAGGTAACCACTGTGCTGGCTTCAATGGCACAAATACCTTTGGTGACCTGATAAGTAACGGTGTAGGCCCCACTGGTAAGCCCTGCATTCAAGGTAATCTCTCCTGTAGAAGCATTGATGGGTAGACCACCTGTGGTGGTGTAAGTACCTCCGCTCACATCGGCTCCTTCCGGACTGGTGAGGGTAACAATGGCCGAGCCAGCGTTTTTACACAAAGTAGCCGAAGCATAGGCAATCGTGGCCGTGGGGCAAGGTTCAGCAAACCAAAGCTCAGTCCCAATGGTGTTGTCCCCATCAAATGCTGCCAGGGCCAAGCCATCTTTGTCGGTCTTTACTGCTACTGCAGTGAGGCCGCTGATTTTAGAACCACGTGAAGAAGAACCACCAGTCGAAATGTTATTATTAAAATCTTTTACCATTACAGTACCAGCATCGGTTCCATCACTTTTCCATAACTCGAAACCTTCGGCACCTGTAAATGCCACAAAATAAAGTATTTCTTTTGTACTACCACTTACTAACCCTCTTACTGCTGTCATTTGCTCTGGTGAAGAACCAAAAGTACCAGGGAAAATATCTTTGACCAATACAGTACCAGATACAGTACCATTACTTCTCCATAATTCCGCTCCTGTGGTAGCAGCCGCAGCGGAAAAGTAACATTCACCATTTACTGACACAAAATTTGTAGGATTTGAGCTATCAGTTCCAGCATTTAGGTCTAGAGGACCAGCATTTACTCCATCACTAATCCATAATTCTGTGCCTCGAGTAGCATCAGTAGCTGCGAAAAACAAAATGTTATTGGCATTTACCAAACCAGCTGCAGCATCTACGGTAGTTCCAGCAGGTAAAGGTACTTTGAATGTACCTCCGTCGGTTCCGTCACTACGCCAGATAGTGGTACCTGAACCATCATCAGCAAAGAAGTAACATAAACCATCTTTCTCTACCAAATTACTTGGATTAGAGCTATTGGTAGTACCTACATTAATGTCTTTTACCATTTGGGTACCTGCATCGGTTCCATTACTTACCCATAATTCTCGGTTTACATCGCTACCACCACCATCAAAGTTGGCGTCTGCGGTAAAAAACAAGGTTCCGTTAATATTGGTAAGGTTTTGAGGATTAGAAGGGATTGTAAATCCTCCAATAGGAGTTGTATTAATGTCTTTTACAAGGGAAGTCCCACCTGCTGTTCCATCACTCTTAAAAAGCTCTTGTCTACCTACAGGATCTTGTCCAGCGAAATATAGTGTACCACCCACATTGACTAAAAATTCGCCTTTACCTGCACCAGGAGTACTACTTGCACTTCCTAATGGGTTTACATTGACTACAAACTCGGTAGTACCATCAGCCACATTGGTGCGATACAAGGCACCTGAGTTATTATCATCATTGGCAAAATAATAAGCATAGGTATTAGCACCAATTGTAAATTCTGTAAAATAATTGGCACTAGAACTATTGCTTCCAGAGAAAATGTCTCTCAACAAACTTGTTCCACCAGAAGTACCATCACTTATATGTGGCTCTTTTCCAATACCAGAACCAGTAGCATTAAAAATTAATTTATTACCAACCGCAGTCAGCTCGCTTGGGTTACTTGAGTTTGCGACTCCTGGGTATACGTCGATTACGACGGGCTCTTGGTGTTGAGCCTGCGTACCTGTAAGCACAAAAAAGTAGCAAAATAAAAAAATGCTGAATGCAAAAAAACGCTTAGATGATGGTCTTGTTATACTACTCATCTTAAGATTTGTGGGTTTTGAGTTTAAAAAAACAGTGGGTTGAAACTTAATTGTTAACCTGTAAAAAATATAAAAAGCAATATTCTTTCAATTTTTGAATCTAACCAGACTATCTTTCCTTACGGAATAAAATAGGGGTTGTTGTTTGATTCTTCTTCAAAAATTGTATTTAATTAATTTTTGAAGAAAAAAGAACTTTTAAAGCTTTCCAATCGTATGTAACTGATTTTGTTACGGATAACAACAATCCATTAATCAAGTTTTTCAGTCTAACCAGTTACAAAATAGTACTAATCTAACACTTCCCAGGTATGATCTGCCAATAAACGGACAGAAGCAATGAAATTGTTGTAGGGCATGTTATCTTTCCATTCTTGAGGAGCTATAATAGAAAGTACGTACTCTCCGTTCTCTTTTTGGTATAGATGATATTCCCTTCCTACTTTTGGCTGAAATCCCATTTCAGCATTATGAATGGTACGAGAAATTTCTACCCTCTCTTGAATTTTTTTAGCCTGGGCTACCAATAATTCTACTTGCTTTTGAATTTGAGCCAGCTCTATATCAGTTTGTTCTTCCATGGCAGCAATTGCCCGTCCTTGAATTTGCCCTTTCTGTGTAGGTGCTATCTTAATCTCCCCTACTTTAGGTGCTTGCGGAAGTATGCCTGGTCGACTTGTTGTTTTATCCTTATCAATGGGATCTTCAAATACTTTCTTTTCTTCCATATCTGCTTATAGCTTAAAAATCTCTTTAGTATCTGTTTTTCATGCTATTCTTATAACAGCTTCGTGGCTTAGTTTTGTTATATATTGCGAAAAGGTATCAAAGGGTAAACGCTTCCAGCCAAAAAGTTTTTCTCATGAGCAGGTAATTCGATGAATGCGTCACAGTCCAGCAGGTTTGCAAAATCACCAGAACCGTGCCCAGGAATTGGATTAGCCCACAATTTCCCTTCTTTATTGATAATTTTTACCGATAAAAAATAAGTCAGTTCCCGATCAAAAGAAAAATCTTCGGATAATACAGCAAATTGTTTAGGTTTATTATTTATCCCCTCAATTTTTCGAAGGTAGGGCATCACATAACGAAACAATCCTACCATAGTAGATACAGGGTTTCCAGGCAAGCCAAACACTACTTTATTATCTTTTTTACCAAACCAAAGAGGTTTGCCTGGCCGTTGTTTAATACGATGAAAAACCTTTGGTATTTGCAGTTTTTCCATTACTAATGGAACAAAATCTTTTTTTCCCTTTGAAACACCTCCACTAGTAATTATAACGTCAAAATCCCGAAATATTTCGCTCATTTTCTCTTCAATTACCTGTTGTTCATCAGGCAAATGCCAAATTTGCGCTTTGATACCTACATTTGACAAAGCAGAAGCCAAAGCATAACTATTTGAGCGTCGAATCTGATAAGGTTTAGGGATTTCATCTATACCGACTAATTCGTTGCCTGTAGAAACGATAGCAATTGCAGGTTTTCGTGTTACCTTAAGGGTAGACTTGCCAACACTTACGGCCACTGCTATCTCTGCCTGGCTCAACAAAGTATTGGTGGACACAAGAATATCATCTTTCTTACGATCTTCGCCTTGAGGGTGAATATTTTGACGATGTACTAATTTAGTTGATGTAATTGTAGCAAACTTTTTACCTCCTTCTTCTTCAAAAGTAATTTCCTCCACGGGAATCACCGCATCACACCCTGTGGGTAACATCGCTCCTGTCATAATTTCTAAGGCACTATCAGGCTTTTGTAACGTAAAAGGTGGGCTACCAGCAGTTTGTACTCCTTCAATGAGAAACTTCTTTTGACCATTTTCCCAATATTGATAATTAATGGCAATTCCATCCATGGTTACCCGATCAAACGGCGGGAAGTCACGGTCTGCTTTGATGTCTTCTCTCAATACTTTTCCAATCGCTTCTGGGGTGGGGCAATCTTCGATAGGTAAGTTAATAGTTTGTTCTAAAATAATTTTTTCTGCTTCGCTTACTGAAATCATATATTCTCTTAGTTTTTTAATTCAAAAGCTTCTGGTTTGTAATAACTTATATCCATTTTTAATAGATTTTCTTTACATCTGATTTGATGCCAGAAAGTCACATTTTTCCAGGTTCTTCCTATGGGGTAAAGCAACCACAATAAAAGCATAATTTTAAATGCTTGGCTTATATTATTTGAAAAGTGTTTGGTCAATAATTCTACCAGTTGGAATATTACCAAAAACACTAATGGAAAAACTATGGCCAGGTATCGGGTTGTTTCATGATAATCTACCCTTTCGGTAAACTGTAGGCAAATAATATACACAAAACTGATAATAAGTAAAGTTTTTATGAATTTACTCAATTGTATTCGCCAGTAAACTGCTAATACAGTTAATAGAACTGAGGAAGCAATCACTAATACACTTCTAATTGTCAATGAAATAGTCAAGGGCATAAACCAACTACTCAATACATTTAGGTGGTGATCCAGATTGTGTCTCATGAGCAACTCTCCCAATACATTGTGAAAGGCGGGTTGAATTTCCTGCTGATTGGTCTGAAATGTATATATTGTCCAGGCAATCCAACCTGAGGTAGAAATCAAGGTAAAAACTATTACCTTCCAGGGATTTACCTTTGCAAACCAGTACAGTCCTAAAGCTACTCCTAATAGTATAAAAATACCTGGGTTACGTTGCAGACACATTAAAAAACCAGGCAACATCATACCCCAAAACAATCGTGGGTTTGCATTTTTTAAAAACCGATGAAATAATATCAACAAAACTGCAAGAAAAGATACAAATAAGGGCTCAGACCAAATAAAATGATGGATAAGTTGCAAAGGAGTTGCTGTAACTAACCCAATAGCAAATAGCCATTGAAATGCTGAATTTTGTAATACTTGATTACCTAAGTAAATGAAGACTAATAAGGTAATAGTCAGGCAGATGGTATTCAGGTATTTGGACCATTGTAGACGATTTGCTCCTAATAGCGACAAAGTAACAGCGTATAGAGGAGTATGGGCTAGATGAGGGATTCCTTTTTCGTTTAACAGCTGGCGATTTTTAGAAAAACTATGAGCAGAAGACAGGTATTGTTTTGAGTCATAAGTAATACCAGGCCTACATTGAACGCCATACAACTGAAAAGCAATCGCAATGATGATCAAGCAATAATTCCAATGCCCTTGTAGTTTAAAAAAACTCATTATTTTATAAACTCTCCCTGTGATTTCGAAAGTAAAACTACATCATGTGTAGGACAATCAGTAAACTTTTAGTTTTTTTATCAAGGTGTCAAAATGATTACCTCATACTATAATCTCTTATGAGCAAAATTATTCAAACCAAACTGGGGCAAATTGAATACTCTATTATTGGTCAAGGCAAACCTGTGGTATTCCTGCATGGTGGACATTCCAATTGTAATGAAACGTTGTTTTATAAAGGATATGACACAACTCATTTTCAGCTCATTACCCCTTCCAGGCCTGGTTATGGGCAAACACCCCTGAACGGGCATAAACAGCCCAAAGAAGCTGCTAAATTGATCGAAGCAATGTTAGACCAACTGGGTATTCATCAAATCATAGTAGTTGGGATATCTGCTGGGGGGCTTACTGCTCTTGAACTAGCAGCCAATTTTCCAGAAAAGGTGACACAACTCATCTTAATTTCTGCGGTTACAAAAAAATGGCTTACACCACAAGACAAAACCTATAAACGCGCCAGTAAGATGTTTTCGCCCAAAAGAGAAAAAATGAGTTGGAAGTTATTCCGAACTTTTTTCACGGTATTTCCCCGCCAAATGACCAAGGTACTTTTCAAAGAGTTATCCAGTCAAAAAGGCCAGAAAATTACCAGAGAAGAGATCGCAGCTATCAAAGAAATGACTTTTAAACAAAGTGCGGGAGAAGGGTTCATCACCGATTTGGAACAAGATATCGTACCAGAGTTAATAACTAAAATTAAATGCCCAACTTTGATTATGCATAGTAAAAATGATCAATCGGTTAATATCGCGATGGCCCATCATGCCCACGAGAAGATCAAGCACTCAGAACTTAAAGTTTATGATAATAAGTGGGGGCATTTGCTATGGGTAGGAGAAGATAACAGGCAACCAATCAACGACTTAAATGATTTTTTGATAAAGTATAACACTGAAGAAAAGTCTTCCTAAAAAGTTCTGAGATTAATCTTGAAAAGATCAAATCTGGTTATTTTGAGTAGGGGTAAAGAATAATACTTGAATCATATGAACAGTTTTTTGTATACATCCGTTGCTATATAATTTAATAAATAGTGATTCAAAACAGTAAAAACTATGAATACAAATTTTAACCTATCAATCGATCGCCCCTGTACGGAAAAATTTGATACATTTCATCCAACCAACGCTGGGGGATTTTGTGATTCTTGTCAAAAAGAGGTGATTGATTTTACGCAAATGAGTGAATATGAAATCATTCAATATTTTAAGAATGCACCTCAAAAAACTTGTGGTCGCTTTGATAAATCTCAGCTAAAAACCTATTCTGAAAGTATTCCTTTTCAAAGAAAACCCACTATTCGTCTCATTGGGGCAGGTTTGATGAGTCTATCATTGTTATTCTCACCCAATAACAAAGCTCAAGCACAAAACTACACTCGGGCATCCGCTATTCATAGCCCACAAAAAGAAGAGAGTAAAAAACAAAGTGATGACTCTAAATCTCATCATAGGGATATCTTTTTGAAAGGTACTGTACTCGATAAAAATGATCTTCCATTACTAGGAGTAAATATCATATTAAAAGGAACTAAAGTGGGAGTTTCAACAGACATCAGCGGAAAGTTTAAGTTTCCAAAGGCAGTAAAACCAGGTGATGTTTTAATGTTTTACTATTTTGGGTTTGAAGTCAAAAAGTTAGAAATATCTGTAGTTACTCCTGACACCGTGAAGGTTGTGCTGAAAGAAGATACAACCTGCCTTTTGGGAGAGGTAAATGTAACCCAAGTATATAAATCCAAACGTACATTTTGGCAAAAAATCAAGGGATTATTCAGATAATGAAAAGCTGTCTGTTCATTTGTTTATTGCTCATTGGTGTCAAAATCCAAGCACAGCAAGCACATTTTAAAGCCGTAGATTTTCATAAAGCAGATAGCATTGCTGCTCTCTATAAAGGCGAAAGCATAAAGAATTTACCACTGCTTGCCTATAACCTAACCACTTCTTTACCTACTAAGGTAGAGCAATTCAGGGCAATATATATCTGGGTGAGTACCAACATTGAGAACGACTACTGGAGTTATCGTAAAAATAAATACAAGCGAGAAAAACTACAGAAAGATAGCTTGGCTTTGCTCCAATGGAATCGCACTTTTAGAGCAAAAGTGTTTCGAACATTACTCAGAGAGAAGAAAACAGTTTGTACAGGGTATGCTTATTTGATAAAAACCCTGGCGAGCCTGGCTGACATAGAGTGTAAAATTATTGATGGTTATGGCCGTAGTGTGAATACCAATGTAGGAACTTCAAGCATTCCCAATCATTCCTGGAATGCAGTTAAACTCAATGGGCGCTGGTATTTGTGTGACGCTACCTGGTCAAGTGGAGAAATTCATAAGCCAGCCAATAAGTTTATACATGATTACAATGACGGTTATTTTTTGGCAAACCCAACCCTATTTGTACAAAATCATTATCCATTGGATACTACTTGGGTTTTGATGGATAAAAAGCCAACATTTACCGATTTTTTGAATGCGCCCTTGGTATATAAACATGCGTTTAGTGAAGATATCACTCCTATAAAGCCCCAAAAAATGCATACGCAAATTATTAAAGGGGAAGCGCTTGTATTACTTGTAAAAGCACCAGTCACTGTCAACATCCAAGATATTAGTTTAGAACTTGTAAAGAATGGAAACAGCCGAGTTATCACACCTTACATTTACCCAACAAATAAAGGACTTTTACAGATAAAATATCCCTTTCCCAAAACAGGGTTCTATGATGTTCATCTAAAGATTGGTCAGCATTATATCACCACCTATACTGTAAGCGTAAGAAAAAAATAAATCATAGTCTGTATCTCTAAGGAATGTTTTAATTAACTCTACTGTAGCAAAAGAACCATTGATACAACTTACCCAATACTCCTCAGATTTTAATTACTGATATTTTGAACTATTTGCCCACAACATAGTTGACAAGTCATTCAGTTCAGTCTTATTTTTTTCATCCAAGACTTCTCAATCAGTCCTAATTTATAGAGTAGATTACTCTTAATATTTCCAGATTCTTTAATAAGTCGGTAAACTTCACAGGTATTCATACTTTTTACAATCACCTGAAGTTTAGCTATCAAAATAACCACACAATGAACAGAAGTATCCTTAGAAGTACTTTTTTAGAGTTGTTACAAATCGGCTTTGCGATTTTTCTGGCTAGTATTGGCCTCAAGGCATTTTTGTTACCCAATGGCTTTTTAGATGGTGGAGTTACTGGCATTGCTATCTTGATCAGTGAACTGTTTCATGTAAACATTTCGCTGATGCTTCCCATTATTTCTATCCCATTTTTTATCATTGGTTATTTCAACGTTACCAAAAGAATCTTACTAAAATCAATCATTTCGGTGGTTTGTCTGTCGCTAATGATTCATTTTGAGAATTTCAAACCAATCACCGACGATAAATTAATCATTGCTACATTTGGAGGCATTTTTTTGGGTTGCGGCATAGGTCTGGCTATTAGAAATGGTTCGGTGTTGGATGGTTCTGAACTACTGGGCCTTTACTTCAACAAAAAATATGGTTTTTCGATTGGGTCAATTATTCTGTTGTTCAACATTGTATTATTTGGCATTACAGCTTTGCTGATTTCGGCCGAGGTGGCTATGTATTCTATATTAACCTATCTTGTTACTGGCAAAGCAGTTGACTTTACAATCCAAGGGTTTGAAAACTATGTAGGGTTGATGATTATCTCAAAGAATAGCAGCGAACTTCAGAATAGTTTTCATCAGAAGATTGGCCAAGGCATCACCATCTATCAGGGAGTAAGAGGGTATGGTAGAAGCGGTATATCGGAGCCTAAAGAAATTATTCATGTGGTGGCCAATAGAATTGACGTGATGCGTATCAAAAGAATGATCGAGGAGGTTGACCAAGATGCCTTTATTATTGAATTTGATGTGAATAATGTAAACGGAGGAAAAATAAGAAGGTATTTGAGTAAAAATGATATTTGACAATCGTTAGGGTTGGATACAGTCGAAGCAAAAGAAATAGTAAACACCTCTCCTTGTTTGTAAACATATCCTGTTATATTTAACAAAGAACAGCTAGATCTTCTTTACTAACAAAATCCCAAACTAAGCATATGAAAAACAATCGAAGCATTACCATAGAAAACGATTTTCTGAGCACCCATCAATTATCTAAAGCCTCTCCTGCGGCCAATTCTCTTTTTTGGAAAATGTGGAATGCTTGCAAAAATATCGCTGAAGAAGCACTTAAAACTGATTTTATACAAGGCATAAAAACTGCCACGCTTGATCCAGTAAAATACGGTGGATTTAATGTAAGTGATGCTTATTACTGTTTTAAAGGGGCTCAGGATTATTTGTCTGCGGCCAATCGTGCCTCTCATCCCACACTTGCCGCTTTTTTGTTGAAAAAGCATAACAGTTATCTAACATACAACCAAACCTTCCCTACTACCTGGCACGTAAAAGATGCGACAGGTATTGTACCTACTACAGTCTGCGAGCAATATTCAGATTTTGAAACCCAAGTAGCGGCCAATGAAGCGCCTATTTATTCACTCATTACTATGCTTCCTTGCGAATATCTTTGGGCCTGGCTGGGTAGTGAGCTTTCCCCACCTACTGAGGGTAACCTTTATGCCGACTGGATTACAGGCAATGACTACCCGGATGGAGCTTATACAATGGGCAACTTTATAGAAAACTACCGCAAAGAAAATCCCATAGATGAATCCAAAGCCCTACAACTATACACTCAGGCAATGACTTATGAATATGAGAACTTTAAAGTAGCTACCACTCAATCATAAGGAACCATTCAAAAGTTTATGGAAGGAAAGTACTTTACTGATTAGGAAGTGATCTTTTTCTTTTATTAAGCCACTCAAGACTTTCTTACAAATCTTGTAAAGAAGAGAATTATTATTTTACTTTGTATCTCAAAGTACTTTTAAAAAACATTGACACACAATGGATATATTACATAAAAGACAAATAGTTGTTGTTGCTATAAGTACATTTTTACTCTTCATTCCGCTTATTGCCATGCAATTGACTACCGAAGTAAACTGGCAACCACTAGATTTCTTAGTTGCAGGCATTTTATTCATGGGTGCAGGTCTATTGGGTGAATTCACCTTAAGAAAGTTTAATCATAGAAAATATCGGATTGCAGCCTTGGTTGTTATATTATTGATGTTTTTACTCATTTGGGTAGAACTTGCCGTCGGTATTTTTGGCTCTCCTGTAGCAGGAAGCTGAACAATGGCTTTAGCAACCCAAAGTTGTGTAATACCGCAAGAATTGGGTTTTATCACCCTTGTTGCCTGCATAAGTTTGCATAAACTTTTTACCAATGGAAAAAATGCAAACACTCAAAAACAAAGTAGTACTTATTACAGGCGCTAACCGAGGCATAGGAAAATCACTCGTCCAGGCAGCATTGCAAAAGGGTGCAAAAAAGGTATACGCAACAAGTAGAGATCTCAAAAAAATGCCCAACTTCGCAGATCAAAGAGTCGTTTCGCTTGCGCTTGACATCACAAACAATGATCAAATAATTGAAACAGCAAAGCAGACAACAGATGTACAAATACTCATCAATAATGCAGGAGTATTAACCGCAGGCAATATTCTCGAAGGGGCAATAAATGATATTAAAAACGACCTGGATGTTAATTTCTATGGAACTATACATATGATGCGTGCCTTTGCTCCAATCTTGGCAAACAATGCGCCAGCCAGAATCATCAATATTGCTTCAATCGTTGCCTATTCTCCCCTACCTACGATTGCAGGTTATTCGGCTTCCAAAGCTGCGCTGTTCTCGGCTACCCTGTCGGCCCGTATAGAGCTTGCCAAAAAAGGGGTGACAGTTCATGCCGTGAATCCAGGCGCAATTGATACAGATATGAATAAAGGTAGCGATTGGGATATGGCTTCTGCCGATGATGTTGCCACAACAATATTGGATCAAGTAGAAAATGAAGAATTAGACATTATCCCAGAAGATATTGGGCTTGGAATGTTTAATGCCTGGAAAGAAGCCCCTTCTAAACTAGCAGATATTTTTCATAAAATCTACCACAATGAATAATCAATAATGCTCCAGTTTATCACTCAAACCATTAAAAAAAGCCTGCTCATCTCTCAACGAACAGGCTTTTAAATTTATCAAGAAGTCAAAGTAAATTAAAACTGCAATACAGCTCCTGCTTCTTCTTTAAAGTTTTTAATAAACTCATCTACAGTTACACTACCCTTATCACCCTCGCCTTGTATCCGGATAGATACTTTACCTTCTTCTTGCTCACGTTCTCCAACAATCAACATAAAAGGTATTTTCTTTACTTCAGCTTCGGCAATCTTTTTACCAGTAGTTTCTGCACGCTCATCTATGTATCCACGAATGTCGTTTTCTTCTAGCTTGGTATACACTTCCTGGGCATAATCGTGGTACTTCTGCGAAATTGGCAAGATGGCAATTTGCTCAGGGGCCAACCACAATGGAAATTTACCCGCGCAGTGTTCAGTCAATACAGCAATAAAACGCTCCAAAGAACCAAATGGTGCTCGGTGAATCATTACTGGGCGGTGACGCTCGTTATCACTACCAATGTATTCTAATTGAAAACGGTCAGGCAATTGATAATCTAGTTGCACAGTACCTAGCTGCCATTTGCGTTTCAAGGCATCCTTTACCATAAAGTCTAGCTTAGGCCCATAAAAAGCCGCTTCGCCTAGTTCGGTCACAGTTTTCAAACCTTTTTGAGCCGCTACATCTATAATTGCTTGCTCTGCCTGGTCCCAGTCTTCGTCTTTTCCGAAATACTTACTTTTATTTTCAGGATCACGCAAAGAGATTTGTGCCGTGTAATCTTCAAAGCCCAAAGCGTTGAAGACATATAATACCAAGTCGATTACTTTTCCAAACTCTTCTTTTACCTGCTCAGGCATACAGAAAATATGCGCATCGTCTTGAGTAAATCCACGTACTCGAGTCAACCCATGTAGCTCTCCACTTTGTTCATAGCGATATACTGTACCAAACTCTGCCAAACGCAAGGGCAAATCTTTGTAAGAACGTGGTTTGGAGGCATATATCTCACAGTGGTGAGGGCAGTTCATAGGCTTAAGCATAAACTCCTCTCCTTCTTGTGGAGTAGCAATCGGTTGGAAAGAATCTTCTCCGTACTTTTCCCAGTGGCCAGAAGTTTCGTATAGTTTCTTGCTTCCAATGTGTGGGGTTACTACTGGAGAATACCCAGCCTTAATCTGAGCTTTACGCATAAAGTTTTCCAGGCGCTCACGTAGCAAAGTACCTTTGGGTAACCACAAAGGAAGCCCCTTTCCCACTCTCTCCGAAAAAGTAAATAGTTCTAGTTCTTTACCCAATTTTCGGTGGTCACGTTTTTTGGCTTCTTCTACCAACGCCAAGTGCTCTTTCAACTCTTTTTGCTTAGGGAAAGTAATCCCGTAAATACGAGTCAATTGCTTGCGATCGGTTTGACCTAGCCAATAAGCTCCTGCCACGTTAGTCAACTTCACCGCTTTGATCAAGCCAGTGTTAGGAATGTGTCCTCCACGACATAAGTCGGTAAAATTACCTTGAGTATAAAAAGTGATACTGCCATCCTCCAGACGATCAATAAGCTCTAATTTGTACTCATCTCCTTTTTCGGTAAAGTACTTAATAGCGTCGGCTTTGCTCACTTCCTTACGCACAAATTCGTTCTTTTGCTTGGCCAATTCTATCATTTTGGCTTCAATCTTAGGCAATACCTCGTCATTGATTACCACATCGTCACCAGTATCGATATCATAGTAAAACCCTCCATTCTCAATGGCTGGGCCAATACCAAACTTGGTTCCAGGATACAATGCTTCTACTGCTTCGGCCAGCAAGTGAGCTGATGAGTGCCAAAACGATTGTTTACCGTCTTCGTCTCTCCAGGTAAGCAAACTCACCGTTGCATCTTCGTTGATTGGGCGGTTGCTCTCCCAGACTTCGCCATTTACTTTGGCAGTCAATACATTACGAGCCAGGCCTTCACTAATACTTAAGGCAATCTCGTGTCCAGTTACTCCGGCCGGATACTCTCTTACGCTTCCGTCGGGCAAGGTAATTTTGATGTTGTTCATGAGATAGATTTAGTGGTTCCTGAGTGCTTGCTTTACAAACAGCACGCTCCTGCAGCAACCTATTCTACAATGCGAGTATTTACAAACATACCCTTATTTGTTGCAAAGATTAAAAAAGAATTATTAAGGGAAAATTAAAATTAAGATTTTTGATTGATGATGATGAATCAATTCCTTCAGTTGCGCTCAGGGCTACATTTTGCAAATATGAGCATGTAATACGATGATTGATTGTTGATGCTTAAGGGTGAATTGTTTCGCCTTCGGCTGATTGTTGCATTGTTCTATTGCTTCGCCTTTGGCTGATTGTTCTATTGTTCCACAATGCAACGTAAAACTATAGACTAAAAACTATGGACAATGGACTGAATGCTATGGACTAAAAACACTACCAACTCCTGACTATAAACCAAAAACTGTGGATCATGAACCGTTGACTATGGACCACAAAGCTTTTCATTTTTCACTTAATCAAACTGTCGTTACTGTATTAGGTTTTGGGGTAAGATCGGGCTCTGGAATAGAATTACGATCTAAGGTAATAAGGTAGGTAAAATAAGAATAGTCTTCGTTGATTTCTTCAAAATCAAAGTTGATCAAATCGCCCGATTTGCGCGCCATGTCTACAAAGCCAAGTCCAGCTCCACCTTTGGAACCATATACGCCATATTTGATAATGTTTCTAAACAACTTACGTTGCTTGTCACTACTTAGGCTATTGATGTTTTCGATTTTTCTCTCAATGAAGGGCTTTACATCGTTTTTGACCGCATTGCCATTGATTAGCAAATACTTATCGTCACGACGACATAACATAAAAACAGCTTCGTTGTCTGGCTCCATTTCATCGTTATCCACGTACCAGTCACGCGCATGTTTTACGGCATTTTGCAACGACTCAATCATAATATTTAAAATTCTTCTCCTAATCAAAGGGTTTTCCTTTACATTAATGAGTTTCTTATCTACTATACGTAGAAAGAAAACCATCAACTCTTGGGTGATTTCTCCTCGATAAGAAAAAAGAATACGCTCTGAGGCTACCGTCTTACGTAAATTTCGCAGATCGTCTAATAACATTTCTAAGTCGTATTTACCGCTAATTTTCTAGGTGTAGTATAAAAAGATATTTAAGCTTCTGCTCAAATAAGTCATTTTTGTTTTGCAAAAGCAAATTTCAGCCCAAAATCATTGTACTGGGTCACTAACTTTTACTCGTTGTCTCTTGTCTCTCTTACCTGAGCAGGCGCTTCTTCCAGCATTTTGTTCGCATTGGGCTTATTTGTACAGTATTTTTTCTGCATTTCGGCAGCCTGAGTATAACTCATCCCAACAGCCTTTTGCCAATCACTACAAGCTCCTGAAGCATTACCCATGCGCATTTTGGCTTTTCCTCTCAGATAATAAGCTTCTGCATCTTGAGGGCGACGCTTAATAGAACGATCAAATTCAGCAATTGCTTTTTTATACCTCTTTAGCTCATAATATGAAATTCCTAAATTGAAATAAGCATCCGTTAACTCTGGATTTAACCGAATAGCAGTACTACAATCTTCAATGGCTCCTTTGTAATTTTTGAGGTTGTACTTTATGTTAGAGCGTCCCAAATAAGCCTTAGCATGCTTTGGGTTTATTTTAAGCACTCGCTTAAAATCTTTCATGGCTCCTTTGTAATTGCCCTCTTGCGACTTGATACTGCCTGATCTGAAATAACTTTCTGCTCCTTGATGCGTGGTTATACACCCTCCCAAAAAGCTGAATATCAATAGAGTAAATATATATTTTAAGAAAAACAAATGCTTCATTAGTAACTTTTTTGATTAACGGCGGCAGTGTTTTTTCACGAAATCGTCCGCCTCATAAGATCCCAGTTCCTGCGCTTTTTTAGCATCTTCACAGGCACCTTCTGCATCGCCAGCCTCTTGTTTTACTGTAGCCATTCCCAAATAGGCATTGGCGTAGTCTTTATCAATGGTCAAAGCTTGTCGGAAACTAGCCACAGCCTCCTGAAAATCTTTCATAGCAGCATATACCATTCCTTGCTGGTAGTATGCATCAGTAGATTTGTCATCCAACTCAATGGCTTTTTTACAATCCTGTAAAGCTTTTTTATCCTTCTTCAAACTTCGCAAAGAAAGCGCCCTCTTTACATACAATTGTGCACTTTGAGGAGATAACTCTATAGCTTTATCGAGCAATTTTACTGCCTCTTTAAATTTATTAGCCTTTATCTTTGCCTCGCTCTGCTCTAAGAGCTTTTCTGTTTGGGTTTGAGCATACGATATATTCATCTGTAAAAGCATACAGATGATTACAAAACTGGTGAATACGAACAATTTATTGAGTATCTTCATAGCAATTGACTTCTTTTCAATATTTAAAAACCGTCGGAATCAAGTAAAATTACTCACTTTTTAATAAAATTACTTTAGTATTTCTATAATTTTGTGGGAAACAACGTTTTACATTTTATAAAATAATTGTTGCATTTAATTTAAACATTCCACTATGAGAAAGTTATTTACGCTTGCGTTTATGCTATTCACTGTAGTCGCTTTTGCCCAAACTAAAAATATGCAAAGTTTTGGCGATAAAATCTCTGTCGATGGTGCCAAAAGCGCTCAGGTAGTACCAGCATCGTTGGTAGGCAAAGAAAAAGCGCAACTGAAAGTAAAAGGACAAATCTTAAAGGTTTGTAAAATGAAAGGCTGCTGGATGACTATGGACCTAGGTAACAAGGAAAAAATGCTTATTCGTTTCAAGGATTACGGTTTTTTTGTACCTAAAGATTGCGACGGAAAGACCGCAGTTATTCAAGGAACTGCTAAAAAAGAGGTAATTAGTGTGGCACAATTACGCCACTATGCCAAAGACGCTGGTAAGTCTAAAAAAGAGATTGAAGCAATTACCAAACCTCAAAAAAAATATACTTTCGAAGCCACAGGGGTTTTGATTGAGGCGGAGAAATAATTTTTACTTATATTTAAGCTCATTAACTTAAAATAAAACTCGCCTAAAAGTAAATTTTATGCGTCAACGTTTATTGATTTTGAGCATTTTTATATTTTTGGGAGCAGTTTGTTATAACTGCTCTTCTCCACATAAAAAGCTCTTCCAACAGCTGGCATCTCAAAAAGATAAAAGTAAATATCCCAACGAAGATAGTGAGTTGGCTTTATTGATGCGCGAAATGGATCGTGACATGAAAGCCATCAAAAAAGCTATTGTCAACCAACAAAAAATACCTAAGGTATTAAAAAAGTTTAAGGCTATTCATGCTGCAACTCCTACCGAGACAGATATGAAAACGCCTCAGTTTACTACCTTGGCTGAGTTGCTTTTAACAAATACTAAAAAACTATATAAAACGTCACAACCTCAGAGAGCTTACAATCGCATGGTTCGTAATTGTTTAGCTTGTCATCAAAGTTATTGTCCAGGTCCGGTTGTACGTATCAAAAAATTAATGATGAGCGAATCGTCACAATAGTGCTTGCTTATGAATAACTACGATTCGTATTAAGACAAACTTCTTATACATAGATAAGTTATGACTATTTTTAGAAATAATGCTCTTAAACAAAACAGTATTACTACTCCTACCGCCAGTGTCTCTGCCGAAAGGGTGGTATGCTCACCTCAACATATCGAAAAAATAAGAAGTTTGTTGAATAGCCAAGAGGAAATGAATATTCGAATGGCTTTTCAAATTGCCAAAGGCCTGGGAATCCCCAAAGAACTACATACTGATCTTACCGATTCGTTTTTTAAAATGATGGTTTGCCTGGAAGAAGAAGTATTAGGCCCTCTCAAGTCACTCAAAAAACTTGAATTATTTGCATTAGATCAGCTCAAATCTTTACCTGAGAGTGTTGGGCAGTTATCTCAACTAAAAATGCTTAATCTTTGTGCCAATGCACTCGAGAGCATTCCTGAAAGCATTGGCAAATTGCAACAATTGCAATATTTTAATTTGGATAGCAATCAACTCAAATCTTTGCCTCATAACATTGGAAAACTTACCCAATTAGAATGGTTAGAGTTGGGACAAAACAAACTGGAAAAACTCCCTAAAAGCATAGGACAGCTTCAGAACCTACGGTATTTAAACCTCTCTCACAATCAACTAAAAGACCTTCCAGTAGCTTTGAGCAAACTAGAAAACCTTACCGAACTTTACCTTGAAGGTAACCCTGTATCTCATTCGCTTATCAAACACTTGCAAACTCAAATGCCTTATACACGCATTATTGCCTAATCCTTGTGCTTTATTTTGTCATTGCCCGCAACCTGGCCAATAAAGGCGGATGTGAGTAATAAAAGAATACATAAGCAGGATGTGGTGTCAAATTGCTCAAATTATCGGTAGACAACTTCTTTAAAGCATTAGAAAGTGCCTCCCCATTATAGGTAGTGCGAGCGTAATCATCGGCTTCGTATTCGTTTTTGCGAGAGAGTACGTTCATCAATAAGCTGGTAATCATCGAAATAGGAGAATATATAAACCCAAATGCCATTAAGTTTAATGCTACATTGAGTGAGCTTGCCCCCAAAGCTTGTGACAATAAAGGATTGAATACAAACCAGGAAAGTATAAACAACACCAATCCAGTCTGCAAAGTGGAAATGACTATACTCAATGGAATATGTTTCTTTTTGTAATGTCCTACTTCGTGAGCCAGTACCGCCACAAGTTCATCTGTAGAGTGGTTTTTAATCAAGGTGTCATACAACACCACTTTCTTCTTGGCTCCCAATCCGCTAAAAAAAGCGTTGGCCTTAGTAGATCTTTTTGAACCATCCAGCACAAATAAGTTAGTTAAAGGGAAGTTTACCTTTTGGCAATATTGCTCAATCGCACTACGGAGCTCCCCTGCCTCAAGTGGTGTAAGCTTATTGAAGAGTGGCAAAATAAGGCTGGTGTAAAACATATTCATAAACAGCATAAAACCAGAAATGACGATCCAGAAATAAATCCAGAATTGCTGTTTCATTTCGAATATTAGGTATAATAAAGCAAAACCCAACAAGCCGCCCAAAACAGTACCTACCAAGGCTCCTTTGATCTTATCCAGCACAAAAGTTTTAAGAGTAATTTTGTTGAATCCAAAACGCTCTTCAATCACAAAAGTACTATACAACTGAAATGGAAGAGTGAGTATATCATTGACCACCATTAGTACGCCAAAAAAAGCCAATGCCTGCCAAATAGGATGGCTCACATATCCATTGACCCACTCTGCAATGGTTCCAAAACTCCCTGTGAGCAGCAATGCTAACATTGCAATAAAACTAAGACCACTGGTAAGAAACGAAAAGTTTCCAGTGGTTTTCTTATAAGCCAATGATTTTTGGTATTCTTCTTCGGTATACAATTCTTTGAGCTCTTCGGGAAGTTGGGTAGGATTGTGTTTCAGGTTAAGATACAACAAAACATTGCTCAACAATTCGTTGAAACACAAAATGGCAATGATGATGATTAGTATTGTTTGGGCTGTCATATTTTTTGTTTAATAAGCTAAAATTGTTTTTATATCAATCAAATGTGTTCCATTAAAACCTAGTTCAGGATGATCCTCAGCTAAATTACTTTTGTTAAGTCTTATCGCAATTTCTTCTGCATAATCATCTAATAATTCCTTGATATTTGAGGTATAAGAATAACCGGTGATTTCTATTTCTGCAAGTATAGACAATGATGTTATGAGTTCTATACCTTTATATTGATCAAGGTAGCTCGTAGCCATCATTTTTACATCTACAGCAAAACTCACATCTTCTGGGGATCCATAACGTGTTCCAAAATAGCGGCCCTCTAAAAAATCTGTAATTATGGGCATTGACTCATCATAAAACTCTATCAGCGTTAAGTCATAAAACATTCCATCTTTACCCTTATATACTCTGGTAATAATGGCTCCAACAAAATTATTGTTACCACAATCAATCCCCAAACAATCTCCTTTCTTAAATTTCATCATTCATTCGATCAACTTTGGATAATGCTTTCTACGAAAATAAAACAATTCTCTTCAATTATAAAAAATGAACTGACAACACCATTTATTGGTTGGGTAATTAAACAATCAAAGGAATCGATCTCCCGACAAACAAACTAATGGAAATACAAACTACCCAGACCCAAACTGACCTCATTAAAATTGCTCAGGAATTGTTGTATGCTACCAAGGTAAAAAAAGCATATGATGAACATTTGCATATCTTAAAAAACACCTCTTTAGCTGATCTAAACGCCGCATTAGACACACCTGAGAAACAGTTGAGTTTTTGGATTAATATCTACAATGCTTTTATCCAGATTGAGTTTGCTAAAACTCCCAATCATAAGCCCAAAGATTTTTTTACCCGCCAATGCATTCCAATCGCTCAAACCATCATTAGTTTTGATTTTATCGAGCACGGTATTTTGCGTCGTTCCAAGTTTAAATACAGTTTAGGGTATTTTAACAAGCTATTTCCTGGCAAAATGGAAAAGATGCTAAGGGTCAAGAAAGTAGATTACAGGATTCACTTTGCCTTGAACTGTGGTGCCAAAAGCTGCCCCCCAATTGCTTTTTATTCGCCTGACAACATCTATGAGCAACTCGATTTGGCTACTGCTTCTTATCTGGAAAACGAAAGCATCTATCACCCAGAAAACAATTCAGTAGAGATCGCAAAGTTGATGTTTTGGTTTAAAGGCGATTTTGGCGGAAAAACAGGTGTTTTGCGTATGCTGCGCAAGTACAACATCATTCCTAAAGAAGCCAGTCCTAAAATTATTTATCGTACCTATGACTGGACCCTGGTATTAGATAATTTTAGTTAATTGATGTTTTTTTGATTCTTGATTTAGCATCACAAACTTTAGATATAGAACTCGGTATTCCATTCTTTTTTTTCGTTCTTGCCTGAAATCGCAGGAATATGAAAAAAATTGTAGGCTATCTAAGAAACTACCTTCGTGAGTACTTTCATTGGGGATTGTACATATACACAGCACTTTTTTTGGCAATTACTATTTATCTCAACTACAGCCTGAAGTTTGAAAAAACCTACATCAATATTGTGCAACAACCCCATAGTAGACGTTTCATTGCCTATGTATTATTCTACAGTTTTGCCTACTTTGCCATAGCAATTCCTCAAGCCTATTTTACCAAAGCTGATTATCTTAAGAAAAAGGAATTTTGGATCAAAAGTGTCGTATTTTTATTTGCGATTTGTCTCTTCCGTGGTTTTTGGCAATACCGCGACTGGATTGTGGCCTTGAAAGTAAATGCCTTCGAGCAAATCTTTCTTTTTAAAATCGTGGGGCGAGCAAAAAGCCTTATCACCACATTGGTGGTCTTATTCATTTTTTGGTGTTGGGTAGATCGTAAACAGATCAAGCACTTTTATGGATTGACTACTCGCGGTTTTTCGCCCAACCCTTATCTACTCATGTTGCTAATTATGCTCCCCTTCTTGATTTGGGCATCTTTTCAACCTGCCTTTCTGAAAACGTACCCTCAATTTAAGCCTTGGGTTATGAAACCAGTTTTTGGGCTTACTACCTGGCAAATGTTTGGGATTTATGAAACGGTTTATAGTGCTGACTTTGTAATGGTAGAGCTATTTTTTAGAGGGGCTTTGGTTATTGGTCTGGCATCGGTTATGAAGAATCATAGCATTGTACCTATGATTGTACTGTATTGTTTTTTACATTTTGAGAAACCCATGGCCGAAGCCATCGGTTCTGTATTTGGGGGATATATTTTAGGAATCATTGCCTTACGCACGCGCAGTATTTTTGGTGGAGTTTGTATTCATTTAGGAGTAGCCTTATTGATGGACACCTTGGCAATCATTCAATATTTGAATAAATAATATTATTTCAGAAGCTGCCCTTCTATTAGTTTTTTCGATTGCTTTTTTAGATATTTCGTTTTGTACTCAATTCCCCGATAGTAATGGCTCTGCTTCACGCAATATCTTTACTCATTGTATTTACGGCATTATTTAGTTTTATCAACTATAAATACCTGAAGGTGGCTTCGGCAGTTGGAGTTATGTTGGTATCACTCCTGTTTTCTATCGGAATCGTAATAGCAGGGCATATCGCTCCACAATTGCTAGCCAATACTGTAGATATTATTGTCAAAATTGACCTGCAGGAAACCTTCATTGAGGTAATCCTAAGCTCTCTGCTATTTGCAGGTACCATCCATATAGACACCAAAGCTTTACTGAAAGAATCTCAAACTATTTTGATTCTTTCAGTGATCGCCTTGATGTTTTCTACGGTAGTAGCAGGTAGTTTATTGCATTTTACGCTTGGCTTGGTAGGTATCCATTTGCCTTATATTTATAGTTTACTATTTGGTGCGTTGATCTCTCCTACTAATAATGTGGTGGTTTCGGCAGTAATTAGGCAAACCAAACTCTCCAAAAAACTGAAGACTGATATGGAGGGGGAGTCTATTTTCAATGATGCTATCGCCATCATCGTTTTTTTGGGCATTTCGGAAGTGTTAAGAACTGGTACCGAAAACTTTGACCTTAATTACCTATTTCGCCTTTTTGTAAAAGAAGCCTTAGGAGGTATTGCTTTTGGTGCTTTGATGGGATACCTGGGATTCCGTTTACTCAAGGCAGTACACGTAGATAAGGTCGATTTTTTGATTACGCTAGCGGTAGTAGTTGGCGGCTACGATTTAGCCAAGGTTTTGACGATATCGGCCCCACTATCGGTTGTAATGGCTGGGTTAGTAATTAGTGCTTTACGTGACCGGGAGATTCAAATACTGGAAGTTGCCCACAAGGATAAACAAATAGAAGAGGAAATAGAATACCGCAAACACGTAGACGTATTTTGGGAGCTGATAGATGAAACCCTCAACGCAGTTTTATTTTTATTCATTGCTTTTGAGATTATTGCCATTAAGCTCACTCTAGATTATATTTTCGCAGGCCTAATCGCCATTTTAGTAGTTCTAGTAGCCCGTTTCATTTCTGTAACCCTGGTGATTCCTTTTACCCGTATCAAGAAACGCCGCTTCAGAGCCATTTCTATTTTTACCTGGGGTGGCATTCGAGGAGGAATTTCGCTAGCACTGGCGCTCTCTATTGCAGACCACGCTTCCCGTAACATCATCATTACAACTACTTATTTTGTAGTGGTATTCTCAGTGCTCATTCAAGGACTTACTATTGTATCTTTTGTTAAGAAAATTAGCCCAAACGAAGAAATAATTGAACAGGAAGAAACAATAGAAGATAAGACTTAATAAATGTAAATTGCTTCATTGTTCTGTAAAGTGTCACAGAATGATGAAGCAATTCAGTTTTGTACTTAATACTGCCCGTTCAAATAACGATTCAATTCCTGCATTTTCTCTTTAATCAGCGTATCGTTTCGGAATTTATATTCAGCTTTGTGCAAGTTGTGAATACTTTTCAAGCTAGGTTTATATCCACTGGCAATCAATAGCTCAAAAATATTGGATGATTTGATTAATCTTTCGGACGAATTAGTAGTATTCTTATCCCAATCTCGCAATGTCTTCAAGAGCTTATTCACCATTTGTTTATAACCATCCAATGTGATATCAGCCGAGATTTCAGGCAGGTTACTGATGGTTTTCTGGTAATGATTTTTGCTACGAAACAAACCTAGAGGTACTTTCATTGTACTTTTACCTATGGTAAACTCTGGTTTAATTTTCTCAGCAGCTTTTGGGCGATTAGGGCGCTTGGGATCAAACAATGATTTTTCTAAAAAAGACAGTGTGGTAAATCGGGCCGAATCGGTTTGTAAGTCTTTATAAAACAACACACCATAACCACCGATATTGGGCATTGGTCCCAAAATAATTTTCCCTAGTTTTTTTCCTTCAGCTGGAATCACTTTCGCTATAGGAACCACTCGTTCTTGAGCTGCTCCATGGCGATTCCACTGAACAATTTTCATTTCTTTACCCTTGAAACTATACAAGGTTTGTCCTTTACGGAAATCAAAACTCACCCAAGCTTTATCCAATGTGGTGTTTGCTTGAGCAACGAGCTGGCTTCCAAACCACCCACAACAAAGCAAGGTGAAAGCCAAGAATTTTACTTTTTTCATTATCAAATTTTAAAACCTGTTTTACTTTATATACTTAATTATTCTTCTACTTTTTCAGCATCCAACAGCCAATCTTTAGCCTCTTCCAAATCTGTAAATAATTTCCGCTCCATCCCTACTTCTATGGCTACCGGACGGGTCTTATCAGCCATTCGCTTTACCGAAAAATGATTAAATCTATCTTCGGCCAACACAAACGCAAAACGCTTGATTTGTTTGATCATCTCTGCATAAAATACTTCTGTTGTCCAATCCTGCGCTTCTTGAGTAATCACTTTGGCCTTACGATTATCTACCAACCAGCGTTCTACACCGTTTTCTTTGGCATATGCCAACCCCTCGGTACGCGAATTGATAATCTCCTCGGCTCGGGCAAAGCCTTCTTGTACAATAAAAATATACGCTCCTTCTGACTCGTAAGTAACTTTGATAGCTTTTGACTCAAATATCAGCATTATGAATTATGAGGTGGCAAAAATTGACTCGTCATTTTTAAACGACTTAAATTCTAATGCATTGCCGTTGGGATCTATAAAAAACATAGTGGCTTGCTCTCCTGGTTCACCTTCGAAACGAATGTAGGGTTCAATAATAAAATCTACGGCATGTTTTTTTACACGTTCAGCCAAGGTATGCCATTGATCCCATTCGAGAATAATACCAAAATGAGGGATAGGTACTGCTTTGCTGTCTACTGGATTGTGGTGAACAGTCCCAGCTTTTTCGGGGGTTAAATGTGCGGTAATTTGATGTCCAAAAAAATCAAAATCTATCCAACGTTCATCAGTACGGCCAATCTTACAACCTAAAACATCTTGAAAAAAAGTACGGGTTTTTTCCAGATCAGCCACTGGGAATGCCAAATGAAAAGGGCGAATTTGTTTCATAATGATTGGTTATTTAAAAGAGTTATTGGTTGCCAATATCTACATTTTTTAGCCAAAATCACAAAACACTTCTTTATAGGATATGAACCTAAGGCTAAGCTTTGGCTTTAGTGCTTTTCACTTTTTTGTACTTTTCCAGCTCTTCTTGTAGTTGGGCTATTTCTTGATCTTTACTTTTATATTTTTCTAAATCTTGTTGATATTTCTCCAGCGTTTGTTTCAACTTTTGTTCCCGGGTTTCTATAGCTTCTTTCTCACGATTGACCTGTTTCATTTTTTTGAACATTTCAGCTTCTTTTAACTCAAGCTCCCGCTGTTGTTTGTTCATTAGGTCTTGTGTAGCCGCTATTTCTTCCAGGTTCTGGCGCAGTTCTTCCTCTTGAGCACGTAGCAAATCGGTTTGTTCTTGCGAGTCCAGCAATAATTTTTGATTTACATCATTATTCAAAATGCTCTCAATCATAGTAGCAATACTACGACTCATTTTTTCCAATAGATTTGCTTGGGTTTCGCTCAGTTCGGTAATAAAGATTAGTTCTAATACCCCATATACGACCTCGTTAAAAATCAAAGGGATTACTCTAATGTTGGCAACATTTACTTTGGCACTGCTGAAAAACACTTCTACATTTTCAGCAGGAATGTTGTCAAACACCAATGTTTTGGCCGAAGCAGCAGCTTGCCCTACTACTCCCTCTCCTACACGAAATGCTCTTTTCTCGATCGTTTCAATATTGACTGCATAGGCTGAGGTGGCCTGCAATAGTTCCTGATCTTTGTCTAAAGTATAAATAATGCCACTAAAAGCATTGGTGAGTTCGGCAATATGTTGGATCACAATGGCAGAAAACTCCTGCAATGACTTTGCATAGTTTTCTCTTAAAAGTCCATCAAATTTATTCAATGTAGAGTCTACCCAAAGTTGGGCTTCAAACTTTCGCTCTTTTTCTTCAAAATCAGCCTTTAGTTGTGCATATTCTTCATAGGTGATCGTTAATTTATTTTCTTTCATTTGTGTAACTGTGGTCTAATGGGTTCTAATTTTATTTATGAGTGCATGATCTGTTCGTATTATACTCTGATACTTATACAAGTAATATCGTCTCGTTGTTCACCATCTTGCTTAAAATTCAACACATCTTTGATAATAATGTGCTTTTGGGCATTCAATGGCTTTTCGTAGCAACTATGGATGATGTTTTCCCAGCGCTTGGTACCATACTTTCTTCTATTGGGGTTGCAGGTGTCTACCAGTCCATCCGTCGATAAGTATACAATCTCGCCTTTTTGAAGACTAAAAGAATGATTGTGGAAGGTAAGATGAGGTACTTGCAATTCGCCGCCGCCCAAAAACTTGCGATCTCCTCTTATCTGTTTAAGTTTTCCTTGTTGGAAATAATAAAGTTGATGTTTGGCTCCTGCAAAAGTAATATTGAAGCCTCCCTGAGAATTTGGCAGAAACTTACAAACGGTGGCTTCCATCCCATCGTGGTTGGTAGAATCTTCTTCTTCTTGTCGTAGAATATCACGAATCCCCCGATGAAGCAATGACAAGATTTTAGCCGGATCGGTGATTTGCTTAATATTCACAATCTCGTGCAGTAACGCATTACCTACCATCGACATAAACCCTCCCGGAACCCCATGCCCAGTACAATCAATTACTGCCAAAATGAAAGGAGTGGTAGGGTCATTGATAAAATTAGCTTTAGAAAACCAATAAAAATCGCCTGAAACTACATCTTTGGGCTGATAGGCCACAAAATAATCAGAAAACAACTCACCTAACCTTTCGTTGTCTGGCAAAAGCGCTTTTTGCACACTTTTGGCATACTTGATGCTCTCCATCAAACGTTTGTTGGTGCTTTTAAAGTTATTAAAAGCAATCTCAGTACGCTGCTTTTGCTTTTCAAGAGCTACTTGGGTCTCAAACAATTTCTCGATGGTTTGTTCCATCTCATCTCTCTGAGACAATATTTGTTCGCGATGTTCGTCTGATTGCTCAAGTAAAAATTTGTTTTTGCGATAATCGAGCATTCCTTGTAAGGTAGCTCCTAAAATGGAGGTCATGTTGATCACTTCAGTCTGGGATGACTGCCTCAGGGGCTGAAAGTAATACAATTCTAACACACCATATACTACTTGATTGAACAATACTGGGAGTATCATTACACAAGAAGTACTAATATTGGCAGACACAAAATCTACCTGAATGGCCTTGGTAGGTAATTGGTTAAAAATTTTGGGGGCTTGTGCATATGCCACTTCTCCTAATATGCCTTCATAAAAAGTAAAAGTTGGCTTGATTAATTGATTTTTGTGTAGACCATAAACGCCCATCGCTTCATAACATTCACTGTTATTTTGTTGCTGCGTAAAGAACACGCCTCGGTAGGCTTGTGATTCTTCAGCAATGTAGGCTAATACTTCATGAGCGAATTTTTCCAGGTCCTGGGAGGTATGCAAACGCAACCAGTGCTCAAATGAGACTTGACTTGTAGCGTTTGAATGAGCGAAATCTTGTTCGTACCAATGACTAGACATTTGGTTGACTTCTATCATCTGGTGAATTGTTGGTTAGTAAAAGTTTATTTCGGTTTGCTACTAATTTGGCCTGGTGATTTTATGTAATCAAAGAATTGTACTTTTTCGTGATTTATTTAGTCAATTTTTGTGTTAAATTTATCAGATAGTCGAGTTATTGTTTATTCATACGAAAATCACCAATGTAAGTTTTAATATTAATCAAAAAAGTAACTTGATTACCAGACGTTTTAAAGTGCTTTTTTGGAGGTCTACGCCACAATATCAAGGCTTCTGGGCCTCAAAAAGATGCCTTATTTCCAAGCAATAATTATTCAAAATATACCAATAAAGAAGACGCTGAACTTGTATAGAAAATGGACGTTTGTTGGTTTTTTTTACGAAATTTTGAAACAAAGGTCAAATTTATTGCGTATTCATGAGTAATGTTACGGTATAAAAATTTTTCGTTTTCCTATCAGTTAATACCGGGACTTTTTAACCAGAAAGTCTTAATCTCACAATTTTAATCTTTATCTAATTTTTATGATTTACGTTGCCACAGAAAAAAAAGAAGGGCTTATTACAGCCTATTTTGCCAAAAGTAAGAAGTATTTAAAAGAAATGGGATTTAAATGGATAGCCAATTTCAACGACGAACAGAAGGCGATTATGTGGGTGAATGAAAATTATTCAATGAACATTAAAGAATTCTTATACGGTTAATCACTATAATTCTATTGCTTGCTTTTAAGAAAAATTAATTAAACTTTTTAGCGTAAGGTTTCTGAGTGGCTCAGAAACCTTATTTTTTTATCCTTCTTGCTGCTTTATTGACTTGTACCCCTGCTTCAATAAAATCAACAATCATCTTTTTTGTAGCTTCTGGCATACTGTTTTGGTTTTTATCTTTCAGCAAAAACTTATAAGTTCTCATCCCGTGGCTATCATAGTCAGCCTTTAATATCAGAGCTTTCTTGGTGAGTTTAATACTGACCAGTTTTTTCAAAAATATTTTTTTGGTCTCCTGATCAAAAGTGTATTCTATATAATCAGGGTTTACCTTCAATATACATTTTTCCCTGGTTTTGATTGTAGTCAACATACCACTAAATGCCAAAAAACTTGCTAAAAAAGTATATACCACAACCTCTGAATCATCTAACAGCGATGATAGAGCTGTTAAACCAGAGGCCATCAAAAAAGCAAGTGCATTTCGTTTAAATTGAAGTCCCTCTAACTTAATAGATTTAACCTGATAAAATTCAAATGTTTGCTGGGGTAACTGGTGGTAAGCTTCTTCCCAGTTAGCCACTACTGGGCTGGGAGTTGTTTGAGGTATTGGCGGTAGTACTTGTATAGATGCTTTGGATGCCTTGATTAGTTTTTCGTACTTTTTCCAAAACTTTATACCTCCTTCACTATAGTTTTCCCAAAGTTGGCCAGCTTTTTTTTCTAGATTAAGACTCATTATCTAATAAACATTGCGTGCAGCTAAATATAGTTTTTTATCGTTTCCCTTGTTTATTTTTTTGAATAATCAGCTTAAAAAACTGTAATAAAGGCTGGTACGTGTTTTTAGGCACTTTCTCTAATTGCTGATTGTATAAAGGGATTCGTAACTCTTTGCCAGACTTAGCTTTTACTATGATCTCTCGTTTTTTAGCTTTTACCTGTCTAATATCTTTGTAAAGTAATCTTCTTTCTGATTGTTCTGATGTTATCACCAATACATCGGGCCTGAATTCCAGAGTTAATTTCTTAACCGTTCTAGGCATTGGAGTATCAAAGTAGCGGTATTCAAGGTTAGAAAAAGCAATTGCGCATACCACAATATAAAGTTCTATGGTTCCTGGAACAGATACCCCCAAAAGAATTCCCGCAATCAATGATAATAAACCAGTTTGTAGGGACATTTTAAAACCCAAAGCTCCTTTTTTCTCATACTTATAAAAGGTAAAGTTGAACTTGCTAACCGCTTCATAGGCAACACTGATATCAACATCAGGGGTTTGCTCTTTTGGTATTACCTTTCTTTGTGCTTTTTGTTGAGCATTTTGTATCAGCTTATCATATTGCTTCCAAAACCTGGAGCTTTCTTCCTTATAACCCTTCCATAATTCATCTGCTTGCCTTTCTAACTTAGTTTGCATCACCTTTATATTTTCAATGCCGCTTATTTAATGATATTACAGTTGCTAGCAATGTATAAATCTCATTTGCTTCTTTCAACACCCTGCCTTGTTTATCTGCTAGTGCAAACCGATATTTGGAGGGTAAATATGATGGTGGATTTTTAAATTTTAGCACAAAATGATGCTTCGGCTTTTTAGATATGTGAATCATATCTTTATAAAACATTTTTTTGTCCAAAGTCTTTTCACCAAACCGTAAACCATCAACTTCAAACTTTATTCTTAGCTCATATTGACGACTTCCAGCAATCGTATTCATAAAAAATAAGATGGCATAAGCCACTATAAAAAAAATACCAACAATAAGCCCCATGCTTAATATTACTTCCAGTTCACCGGAACAAACTGATAAAAACATAAAAAAACCGAGGATTAGCTTTAAGTTTAGCAAATCATTGCGCAGCTCTTTGGTGTTAACCCACACCACCATTTCTTTGTCTCCCAGTTGACTATATGCCTGTTGAAATGCTTGAGTACGTTCAACGGGTGTTTTAGAAAGTACTGGTTTTTGAGATTTGTTAGCAATCGTTCTGGATTGATTCAGTACCTTTTGATACCGCTTCCAAAACTTCGGGTTTTCCTCCCTGTAACCTTCCCATAATTGATCTGCTTGCCTTTCTAATTTAGTTTGCATCACTTTTATATTTTTTCAACACTTTATTTTCATACATAATAGCATCCAACAATTGCTTCAAGGCATTTAACTCTATAGTAGAGAATCGTTTACCTTTACCTTTTCTCAAAGGAATGGTATATGTTTTTTCCAGTATATTATTGCCTTTATAAGGAATTTTAGCTGATAATTTGATCGCTTTTTTGGTCATCGTAAATCCTGTAATGTATTTAAACAGAATACGCTTTTGCTCCTTCTTGGTGCCAAACTGTACATAGTCAGGTTGTATGTCCAGGAAAAAGGCCCTTTTGGGATCAAAGGTCTGTTCTCGTTGCCAAAAGCGAAGCCCTAGAAAGCCAGCAAACAATACCACAGGTCCAATCATTATATCAGAAGGAAACAAGATATTTCCAAAAATCATCGATATAAAAAGTGAAAACGGAAAAAAGCTAGTTTCAAAAAATGGTATTTTATTAAACAACTTTGCGTAGTGTGTTTCGGGTAATTGAGCATAAGCTGTAAAGGTATCCAAGGTTCTTGGCTTGCTTTGGAGTATCACGGGTACTGGCCGAATAGCATCTCTAGATGCGTTGATCAATTGTTCATATTTTTTCCAAAACTTTGTACTCTTATCTTTATAACCTTCCCATAATTTATCCGCTTGTCTTTCTAATTTAGTTTGCATCACTTTTATATTTTTTCAACACTTCATTTTCATACATAATAGCATCGAGTAATTGCTTCAAAGCATTTAGTTCTATAGTAGAGAATCGCTTACGTTTCCCTTTTCTCAAAGGAATAGTGTATGTTTTTTCCAGCACGTCATTGCCCTTATGCGGAAACTCAGCTGATAATTTGATCGCTTTTTTGGTCATCGAAAACCCTGTAATGTATTTAAACGGAACCTTTTTTTGCTTATCCTTGGGGCCAAATTGTAAATAGTCAGGTTGTATATCCAGCGAAAGCATATTCTTAGCTTCAAAAATATTTTCTCGTTGCCAGAAGCGAAGCCCTAAAAAACCAGCAAACAGTACCGCAGGCCCAAGTATTACACCAGCAGGCCCAGGCATTATACCAGAAAACACCCAATTACCCAAAACTACCGAAACAACAAATGATAATGGCATAGAGTCACTATCAAAAAAAGGTGTTTTCTTAAATAATTCTGGATAATGAGCTTCAGGTAATTGGGCATAAGCTGTAAAAGTATCCAATATTCCACCAGGTTGGCTTTGCAGCACTACTGGTGCCTCTTTGACAGCGTCTCGAGAGGCTTGGATCAATTGCTCATACTTTTTCCAAAATTTAGTACTCCCCTCCTCAAAACCTTCCCACAACTGGTTAGCTTGCCTTTCTAGTTTGGTTTGCATTACTTTTTCGTTTTTTTCTTTAGCTTATTTTCTCTGATAATAGCGATCAAAAACTGGAAAATGGCTTCTCGCTCAGTTTTAGAAAGCGGTTTATGTCCAGTCTTTCCAACCTTCATTAGGGGAATAGTATACATTCTCCGAGGATTCTTCTCAATCGCTAACTGGGGATAATATGCCGTAAAAGAAAATGAAGTGATACTCTTCTCAAAGTCTATGATGTATTTATGTTCTACCTTCTTTTGATCATCTTTTGTACCAAATAGCATATAGTCTGGCTGTATATCTAAAGCAATGAGTTCATCATGCGGCCAAACATTATAAATTGCATAAGCGATGGCCAGAAGTACCGCAAATACAATCAATGTCCCAAACCAGCTCATTGTTATCCAAGCTATCCAAAGTATAAAACTGGCCAACAGGGCTGCTAGCATCCTACCAGTTATAACTGCATACAACGGCTCCTTACTTGACAAATTATGATAATAAGTCTTGGGTAGTAAAGCATAAGCAGTAAGTAAATCCAATACTGGCGGCTTTTTTTGAGGGCGCTTCAATGCTATTTGGTTCTCTTTGCGAGCAACCTTTATCAATTGTTCATATTTTTGCCAAAATTTAGCACTCCCTTCTCCAAAATCTTCCCACAACTGATTGGCCTGCTTTTCTAGTTTGGTCTGCATAAATTGATTACTGATTGTATTGTACAGCGATTTTCAATCGCTTGTAAATATGTTTGACTTGTGCTTGTGGTAATTTATGCCCTTTGCTGTCAAACAACGGAATAGTATATTCACGATCTCCGTGATTAGGAAACTTGGCTGTCAGCGTAAAACAATGCTTTTGATATTGAACCTTCGACAAATGCTTGAAGTAAATCTTTTTTGTTTCATCGTTTTGCTCAATGGTGATATGATTCAACGCAAAGTTTAATACTAATTTCTCAGTAGTGATTAATTCATCATCGTCATTAACTTTTATTAAAAAAAAATAAAGGGATATCAGAAAAACAATAACTAACACAGACAGAAAAAAACAATAAGTTTGATAATTAGATAAATCAAGAACTTGAGAGATTATACCTGTTAGTATTCCACAAGGCGGGCAAGACACAAGCAGGAGAGCCACACTTATTATTATTATCTCTAAAAGTGTTGTTGGCACTTTACTTTCATAAAAGATATCACCAGAGCTATTTACTACTGGTAACTTTGAGTCTCCCTCTCCAATTATTTTATTTTTAGAACTCTTCAATAGATATTCATACTTCTGCCAAAAAGCTGGGCTACTGGCTTCATGAGTCTGCCATAATTGATTGGCAAGTTTTTCTAGTTTGGTTTGCATCTTGAACGTTTAGCGGTTGTTTTGTACACCTATTTTCAATCTCTGATAAATATGTTTGATCTGGGCTTGGGCTAGTTTTTGACCTTTGCTGTCAAACAGCGGAATAGTATACTCACGATCCTCATGGTCGGGAAATTTGGCTGTCAGCCTAAAACAATGTTTTTGATATTTAATCTTTGTCAAATACTTAAACCCAATTTTTTTTACTTCGTCACCTCTTTCGATGGTGATGTGATCTGGTGCAAAGTTTAATACTTTATAACCTGATACTTGGGGCGGTTCCTTATCTTTTTTAAAAAAAATATCCCACAATAAGCCCAAAGTGACGATAAATGTAATGACATAAATATAAATAAAGTGTTGTTTGGAAGCATCCAGGCTTGCTGTAATCAAGCCTGCAAGCAATGAAGTAATACAAAATGCGGAAAATAGTAACTCAAATATAGGGTTTATCTGGCCACTACTGGTTTTAGAATTTTCTATCTCATACAATGTATACGACGCCGTATTTTTTACTGACAAAAGCGTTTCTTCCCTTTTTATCACCTTATCTTTCGCAGTACCCAATAAATGTTCATACTTTCGCCAAAAAGCGGGGCTACTGGCTTCATAAGTCTTCCATAATTGATCGGCACGTTTCTCTAGCTTTGTTTTCATCACTTATTTTTCTTTTCATTTTCATTAATTATTGCTTCCAAAAACTGACAGATAGCGGTGATTTCATTGTCAGGAAGTCGCTCGTTTTTAGACTTAGTCAGTGGAATATGATATTCTTTTTTACGAATTCGTCCGTTCTTTTTGGGAATTTCAGCAGTTAGTTTGATCGTTTCTGTATCTACCGAAAAACCAGTAATGTGGGTAAGTAACACTTTTCTTTTTCTATGCTTGTTACCCATCAGCAAGTGATAAGGCTGTATGTCCAACGAGAACGAGTACCCAGTCTTAAAAGCTGATAAATAGGCAAAACGCAATACAAAACACCCGCCCAAAGCAGCTAAAAATCCCCACACACCAAAAGGCAGTATATTGAGTGCATTGAGCGACAAAGCGGCTGACCCAAGCAACGAACGTCGCGAGAAGGCTTTATCTCTTTTGAATAAATCGTCGTAATAGCGATGGGGTAATTGTTTATAAGCTACTACCGTATCTAGCACCTGACTTGGTCTATAAACTGGTGGCTTAAAAGTAATCTTTCGAGAAGCGTTGACCAGTTTGTTATACCTTTTCCAAAATTTATCATCAGGTCTGACTTCAGCCGCTAATTCTTGCGTCTGCCAAAGCTCATCTGCTTGTATTTCTAATTGCGTTTTCATTATTCACGCGCTCTTTAAATGCTCAATTATGCCCTCAAGGCATTTCTTTGAATCACTAAAGTTAGAAAATTAGTTAAGTTATCTAAATCGCTTCTACCGTATCCGCCTCCATTTTTGTTGTACAAAGAAAACTCATGGGTTTTCTTTAAGTGTTTGAGTACAGGGTTTTGGGTAATTACCTTAAGCCGTTTTCTGGTAATTTTTAGGTTGATAATATTCTTATACTTCACCTTTGAGGTGTTGTTGATGAGAAAAGCATCAGGTAAGAGTTCAAAATTCAACTTGAGAATTACTTCGTTGTTTTCTCCCTCGCTGCGTAACAATACTATTAGACAAGCTACCCACACTGCCAAATGCACCCACCAATAATAATGAGCTAATCCCAACAACACATGAACAAAACCAGTCAGAAAAAAAGAGTAGTATGCACTCTGTAATACCAATATCAGGTTTGTAGGAAAAGGCGATTCTCGCTTGTAAAACAAAAACTTATGATTGGGTAATTGCAAATACGCAGCATCAATATCAGGCACAAAGGGTTTTGCTCTGCTTATATTTTTGGGGGAAGTTTGGGTGCGCGAAAGCTCAACCGCACGCGTGTATTTTCTCCAAAACTTTTCGATGGGAGCTCCTTTTTTTACTCGAGGGTAAATTTGCCATAGTTCTTTGGCATGGGTTTCTAGTTCAGTATTCATCACTTATTTTCTTAATTGTATTATCAAAATTGATAGACTTTATGCAAAGCTTCATAAGATTCCAGGTAAGACTCCCGGGTTTTTACCTCAATGATAATCCAGGGGTGTTCTCCTTCTGAGTCTTCTATATCCTTTAAAGCATCAAAAAATCCAGTAAAGTCTATGTTGCCATCGGTATAGGCCAAATGTTGATCACGAGCACCAAAATTGGAATGTAAATGAATATACCCCAATTGGTTCTTATATATATTTACCCAATCCAGCACATTTTTGTTGTCTCCAAACACATTCAAATGCCCAGTATCGAGGCAAGTCTTAAAAAACCGACCGTCTAATTGGTTGAGTATCTCGTGGATGTAGGTAGCATCTGGTTCGGTAGTATTTTCCAAATAAACGGTAATACCATATTTTTCAGCAGCAGGTTGAAGTGCTTGCCAAAAGGGTACTTGGCGTTGAATCCAATAATCTCTGGCTTTTTGGTCGCGGTAAGGTGAAGTATAATTTGGGTGAAACACCACTTTTTGAATGCCCAGCTCATAAGCAATTTCAAGGCTTTGGTTCATTCTAAAACGAGCCACATCCCTAATCATAGGCTCTCGCACTGCGATGCGCAAATCCCAAAAAGCCCCGTGCATAGTTACTGGATAAGGAAAGCCTTTTAAAATGGCTTGGGCCTCTTTGATGTTTTGTTCCAAAGCACCTTCGGCCAACACGTCAGGAAAAGCAAAACCCGAAAGCTCTACTCCCAGGCCCTTGTTGGCCATTTCATCAATTACTCGTTGATTCAAATCTAAAATCGATACTAAAATAGGTGGAGTTTTCATGGGCATAGTTTTTAGTTAGTAGTTGGTAATTATTTGATCAGTCCCGGAGTTCAAAATCCACGGAAGCCTTCTCTAAACCATTTACGATAATGGCCAAGGTGTGTTTGCCTGCATAGTGCTTACGGGTGGTCATGTTTTTAAAGCTCTGTTTGCGGCTAAAAGCTTTTGAATCGTTTGCTTTGTATTCGCTTTCGCTCACTTGAAATATTTTGCGTGAAGTACTCCCATTGGCTTTGCGGTAATCGATGCCATATTCAATTCTCAGTTTTGAGTCTTGGTCAGGCATCACTGCAAATGAAAACTCTAGCTCCTCCCCTATCTTAAGCGTATCTTGGGTCAGTATCAAATCATTTACTTTTACCTTAGAAGCATCCAAAAAGCCAAAAATGGCCAATACTTGCGGATTCCCTAGCTTGAGCAAAGTCCGACAAGCATGTTTCACAATCCAATTGGTTTCTTTAATATGCCCAAACCAGTTTTGAGCGGTTTCAATCACTACGTTAGGATGGTCTTTAGCAATGTCGTTTAGGTTGTTGGCCACACTGCGACGTACATAATCGGTTTCATCACTTTTCATGTTTTCCAAAATAGATAAAATAGGTGCAGGGTCTTTTTTGAGCATTCGCAGTGGGCTTGCCCAAGGCAAGCGAGGACGACAACCTTCGCTGGCCAAACGTCTTACGTGAAAATTTTCGTGGGTAGACCATTCCAGCATTTTGGTCATCGTTTGGTCAAAGTATTGCTCTATAAAAGGCCTTATGGCAAATTCAGCACTCGAAAACTGGGTAAAGAGTTCAAGAGCAGGTATCGAGGTTTGCCAGTCTTCTACCCCATACACTTCTACAAAATCAGGGAAAAGCATGCCATCAAAATCATTGAATTTTGGGGCTACTTGTTTCAAGATATCAATGGCCTGTATATAATCTGAGGGCAAAGTTTGGTGTAAACAATGAGACGCATGCCGCATGCGGGTTTTGAGTTCTTTTGCCTCCCAATCTTTATCATAAAGCAATTGCTTAAACTTCTGCGAATCAAATGCCTTGTATACTTGTTTGATTTCCTTGGTTAATTTTTCGAAAAATGCAGGTTGAAAGTAGCGATCTTTGAGCAGTTCAGCCATGGTTTCTATAGTTGTTTTTTGATTATGAATAAAAGCAATCTAAATTTACTATTGCCGATATTTTAGAATACGAAAGATAAAACAATCACCCTGGTTATTCCACTAAAGCTCCTATGAAAAAACTACAACTCTCCAAAGATAGCGTCACTGGCTTTTTGTTATTGTTTGCCACCCTTGCGGCCTTGATTTGGGCCAACTCACCCTGGGCCGACAGCTATAAACATTTTTGGGAAACAGAGCTCATGATAGAAGTCGGTAGCTTTAAGCTCTCCGAAAGCTTGCATCATTGGGTAAACGATGGTTTAATGGCCTTGTTTTTCTTTCATGTAGGGTTAGAAATTAAAGCCGAATTGGTTGGTGGCGAACTAAATACTTTTCGGAAATCGATACTCCCGGTTGCCGCTGCTTTTGGGGGCATGTTTGTGCCAGTGCTCATTTATTTGTTGGTAAATATTGGTGCCGATACAGCCAACGGCTGGGGAATCCCTATGGCTACTGATATTGCATTTGCTGTAGTTTTATTAGCCGCTTTTAAAAACCGGGTACCTGCAGGATTAATCGTTTTCCTGACTGCCCTGGCAGTGGTAGACGATCTGGGCTCTATTCTGGTAATTGCTATTTTTTATTCTTCTGGTACCGATCTGATGGTACTTTCGGTGGGTTTAATCGGCTTTTTGGTCTTATTAATCGGCAACAAAGCAGGCATTCGTAAATCGTGGTTTTATATCGTGATTGGGGTAGCGGGGCTTTGGTATTTCTTTTTAAAGTCTGGAGTACATGCAACCATCGCAGGAGTATTAATCGCCCTTGCAGTTCCTGCGCGTACACGTATCAATGGAAAAGTATTTGCCAAAGGTGCTCAAAAGATACTAGACGACTTTAGCCAAACCTGTGAAAGTGGCACCAAGCTACTTACCCATCAACAAACAGATTTGCTAGAAGATTTAAGACACGAAGTATTAGATGCCGAAACTCCGCTTCAGCATTGGGATCGGGTATTAGAGCCAGTAGTCAATTTTATTGTGTTACCTCTGTTTGCCTTGGCCAATGCAGGTTTTGCGCTTAGTGGCGAATCTTTTGAAGTGTTGATGGCTCCGGTGGGCATTGGTATTTTCCTGGCATTGTGGGTGGGCAAGCCACTGGGCGTTTTTGCTTCTACCTACCTTTTGGTCAAGCTCAAAGTAGCCGAATTGCCCAAGGGTGCCAACTGGACTCAATTATGGGGGGTAGCCGCACTGGCAGGTATTGGCTTTACAGTTTCGTTGTTTATCAGTGAATTGGCCTTCAAAAAAGAAGCAATCGTAGAGGGTAGTAAGCTGAGTATATTGCTTGCCTCAGTGATTGCTTCGGTTACGGGAATATTTCTATTGAGTAGGCTTCCCAAACGAGAATAATTATTTAAGAAGTTCAGCTTTTTTGTAAAAAAGCATTTCAACTTCTCCTCCAGCATTTTCTATAAATTGTTTTTCTTTTTTGTAGTATACTCTCATTTTCTTGTTGACAAATTCTATTTCTCTCTGAGAGATTTGCTCATACATAGCATCAGTTTGTCTTACCGTAAAAGTCCAATTTTTACCCTTATTGTCTTGAAGTTGTAAATAAAACAAGTCACCCTGATCTAACTGAATAAACGTACCATCAACAAATTTCAGATCTTTGTCTGCTTCGCCTTTTTCACCTTTTACCTTGGTACTATCTTCGGTAGTGGTTTTCTCTGCAGTAGTATCCTTTGTTGTGTTGTCACTACTTTCGGTATTTCCTTCATTTTTGGCTGTTTCGGTGTTGGTAGACTCGCCTTTTTTGCCATCAGCAATAGCCGTGGTATCTTGTTTCTCTTCGGTGTTTGTATTGCCTCCTCCACAAGCGGCTAAAAAGATAAGCGAGAATACCGAAATCAAACCATAGTACGTAAGTTTTTTCATTTGTTTTTAGTATTTAGTTGTAAAATCTCAATATCTTAAATAAGTATCAAGAATGCCAGTGAATTATTAAGAACCCAAGCTAACCGACAAATGCTGCTAGAAAGGCCACAAAACGATAAAATTCTTGAATTGCTCAATAGCGAAGAAGAAGAAAATATAGACCTGGCTTTCCAGCTCTGTATTGGTTTAAAGGGAAACTACAATGAAGAAGTAAAACAAAAAATCCAGGCCTTTCCCTTAAAATGTGCTCAAAATAATCTTGAGCTGGCTTTTGTTCAAGCGCTTACCTCGTTAGATTTAAGCTATCAAGGGCTCTCAGACATCCCTTCATCCATTGCTCATTTGCATCAATTGCAGGTTTTAGAAATAAATCAAAATGATATACAAACTTTACCAGAAGAATTTGGAGCACTTACACAGTTGAAAGAACTTGTTATGTGGGATAATTTTTTCACGAGTTTGCCACCTGTCATCGGCCAGCTTGAAGCATTGGAGATTTTGTCTTTGGATGGCAATCAGCTCACCACTTTGCCCAAGGCTTTTGCTCACCTGAAAAGCCTCACGGAGCTATACCTTGCTGACAACGACTTTACGCTGTTTCCTAAAGAGATTTTGGGCCTGCCTCGCCTAAAGAAAGTTGCCTTGAGCGGAAACCAAATCGAACACATTTCAGCCGATATTGCGCATTTGCAAAGTGTACAATGGTTAGATTTAAGAGAGAATATTTTAGACGATTTACCCGAAGCTTTTACTCAATTAGGAGCATTGACCTATTTAGATATGAGTAAAAATGAACTATCTGACTTGCCCAAAAGTTTTGGTCAATTAAAAAACCTCACGCATTTGGGGCTTTGGAGTAATACTCTTTTTAGATTACCCGAATCAATGGCTGATTTACAAAATCTCCAGCACCTCAACCTAAGAGATAACTATTTTGAAGAAATTCCAGCTGCTATCTTTCAACTCACCCACCTCGAGGAATTGCATTTGTATCGCAATAAGCTCTCTGAAATACCTGTTGATATTCAGCAATTACAAAACTTAAGGTTGTTGAACCTGGGAGTAAATCCTATCAAAAAACTCCCAGAAGAAATTGCCCGCCTTCCCAGGCTCAAAAAACTTTTTTTGAAAAACACCGATATAGATATTGATACCCAGCGCCAAATAAAAGCCTGGCTCCCAAATTGTGAAATTGATTTTTAGAAAAACATTTAATTATGAATATTGGTCAAGCGATTCTTTCTACTATTTTGCTTCTTGTGGCTCTTACATTAGTAGAACTACTATCATTTATCCCAATTGTTGAAAAGTATGTTGTCAGCATTGCCCGCTATTACAACTTCATTCATGAGCTTTTGACGCTTACTTTAGTGTATTTTTTTGTAAGAAGGTTCCGTTTAAAAGATGGAGCACTTATTCAATCTACCCCAATCTACTGGTATTTAATAGCAGTTGGTTTGGCCATTTTATTCATATTTGCTATGGGTCCTCTTAGTGCACTTTTTAGAGAAATCATTGGCATCAAACCCAAAGTAGTCACTCATACTCAATCAAACACCTCTCCTTATACTTTTTATTATTTCAACTTTATCGCGACAGCATTGCTTGCTCCTATCAAGGAAGAGCTTTTTTTTCGGGAATTCCAACAAAAATGGCTGCACCAAAAACATTCTCCCGTAGTTGTAATAATTGTTAATGCTCTTTTGTTTGCTGCTGTCCATCTACCAGTGGCAGCTTGGATTTTTGGCCTCTCAAATGATCATGGAAGGCAGGCATTTATTGTTTTTTTTGGAGCACTTCTTATAGGATTTGTCTATCATAAGTCCAAATCAGTAGGTCCGACCATTGCATTGCATATAACCTGGAATACGCTTGTCACTTTTTATTGATTCTTATGACAAATTTGAAAGTTAAAATCACTGATTAACAATATTTAACTTTTACTTTTCAGATATAGCAAGATAAAATTTAAATAAAAAAAGAGGCACTATGAACTATTTATATTCAATATTAGTTCATTTATTACATACACACTATTGCTATTCAACAACAGCTTAATTGTGTTAATACTTATACATAATTATTCAACAAAATACCTAAACACAGGCTTACAAACGCCTTTTTGTTTAATATTTATACACTATCAATCTACAAATAGTATAACAACAAGGTATTTATAACGTACTTTAAAAGTTTGTATCACAACAATACTATTTTAACTCCAAGCTTTTTATCAAAACAAAATTGGGGTAGAACAGTTACAAATGTAACAAACCCCTCTAAAACTCACACAAGACACTTTTACACTTCTTTGTTTACTTTTTGTATACTTGTTTTTTCCACCTTGTATACTTAATGCTTACTTCGAAAGCTTTAAAACTCCATCTCTTTTCTCATAATTCAGATCAAAATTATATTAACACAATTATATTACAATTATGAGAAAATTACACTTTTGGCCGAAGGCCTTGGGAGTATTCCTACTCCTACAGGTAACCTTCATGGCCTCCGCTCAAAGAGAGAACCTCAAAGTTACCAAGCCACCTGTTCTCAAAACATTCAAACAACAATCTTATCGGGTCAGTAATGGCGAAATGGATGCCTTTCTAAAGACTCAATTAAACATGAAAAATGAAGACCATTTGTTGAAGATCAACGAATGGACAGACAAGTTGGGATACCAACACATTAAGTATCAGCAAGAATATAAGGGAATCAAAGTACTTAAGTCTACTTATTCGGTACATGCACGCAACGGATTTGCCACTGCTATTAGTGGTAACTTTCTCACGATTAACAAACTCAACATAGCGCCTACTGTACAAAAAAGTGCCGCGCTACAAACCGCAGTTCGTTATATCTTCAGCAAAAAATATAAACAACTGGGAGAAACCGAACTAGTCATCAGTCGTGACTATATCAGCCGCAGCGAGCAACCACATCTTGCTTACCGCATTGTGTTAATTTCGGAAGAACCAGAATCACACAATGAAGTAATTGTGGACGCACACACGGGTAGAGTATTATTGAATAACCCTTTGCTCAGACAATGCTTTGTCAAAGGTCATAAGCACAAGCATAGCCATAAAAAAGCGCACAAGGTAAAAAAGGCAAAAGCATTTGCTTCACAAGGAACTGGATATACCTTGTATTCGGGTACTCAAACTATTTTTACCAACCCTTACAATGGAGGGTATCGCTTGTTTGACGATAGCCGCGGAAATGGTATCCACGTAAAAAACTCAAATAATAACTTTAACTGGGATTTTAATGGTGCTACCGAGTTTGTAGACAACAACAACACCTGGTCTCAGGCCGAGTGGGACAATGCTGACAAAGACGCAGCAGGTATTGAGGCTTTTTGGTCTTATGAAAGAACCTACGATTACTATTTGCAATTCCATAATCGTAACAGTTTAGACAACAACGGCCGTTTGCTACGAGCTTTGGTACACTCTAACAATAACTGGTTCAATGCCCAATATAGCTCCGCTTTTGTAATGATGCGTTTTGGAGACGGTAGTGGCAACCAATCGCCTTTGACTACGCTCGACATTACGGCTCACGAACTCACTCATGGAGTGACTGATTTTACCGCTGATTTGGTATATGCTTATGAATCTGGTGCTTTGAATGAGGCTTTTAGCGACATCTTTGCCGCAGCAGTAGAAGCCTGGGCAGCTCCCAGCAAATCTACCTGGTTGGTTGGTGATGATATTGGGCACATTCGCGATATGGAAAACCCTAATGCCAAAGGGCATCCTGATACTTATGGAGGAACTAACTGGTACACTGGCTCGGGTGACAACGGTGGGGTACATATCAATAGCGGAGTATTGAACCACTGGTTTTATTTATTGTCGGTTGGTAAATCTGGTACCAACGACAACGGAGATGCTTACAACGTAACGAGCATTTCTATCGAGAAAGCTGCTCGTGTAGCATACCGTATGCTGACTGTATACTTAAACTCTTCTTCTAACTATGCTGCGGCTCGTACTGCGGGTATTCAGTCAGCGGTTGATTTGTTCGGCGCAGGTTCTAATGAGGTAATCCAAACCACTAATGCTTTTTATGCAGTAGGTATTGGTGCTGCTTACAATGGTGGTGGCGGTGGAGGAGGTTGCTCTACTACCATTACTAGCTTCCCTTATAGCGAAAGCTTCGAATCTGGCTTGGGCAACTGGACCAATGCTACTGGTGACGACATCAACTGGACACGCGATAGTGGAGGAACTCCTTCTAGCAACACTGGACCAAGTACTGGAAGCAATGGTAGCTACTACATGTATGTAGAGGCTTCTAACCCTAATTTCCCTAGCAAAACTGCCATTTTAGAAAGTCCTTGTTTTGATCTTTCGGGGGTAACCAATCCTGAGTTGATCTTTGATTACCATATGTATGGTTCACAGGTAAATAACCTTAAAGCGGAAGTAAAAGTAGGTACTGGCAATTGGACACAAATCTTTACCAAATCTGGCGATCAGGGGAATAGTTGGCTCAGCGAAACCATCGACTTGAGCGCTTACTCTGGCACGGAGGTAAAAATTCGCTTTACAGCAACTACTGGTACAGGCTCTTCGGGCTGGCAAAGCGACATCGCCATTGACAACATTCGGGTGCAGTCTGGCGGAGGAGGTAATCCTACCCCTACTTACTGTGCTTCTACCAGTAACAATGTAAGCGACGAATACATTAGCCGAGTACGCTTTGGCTCAATAGATAATAGCTCCACAGCCAATGGTGGTTATAGCGACTACACTTCTGTATCTACCGATGTAAATGCAGGCAGTAGCTACACTATTACCATCAACCCTACCTGGACTGGTACCGTGTACAACGAGGCCTACAGTGTGTGGATTGATTTTAACCAGGATGGTGACTTTGCCGATGCAGGAGAACAGGTATTTACCCAGGGAAATACTACCTCAGCTACTGTTTCGGGATCGGTAAGCATTCCTTCTTCGGCGTTATCGGGTGCCACTCGTATGCGGGTATCTATGAAATACAACGCCATTCCTACTGCTTGTGAAACTTTTACTTATGGTGAAGTAGAAGATTATACTGTAACTATCAATGGTGGAGCAGTGAGCAGTTTTGGTTTTGAACAACAAAGAAAGGAATTGGAAAATGCTACTTCGGTATACCCAAACCCAGCCCGTAAAAGCACCAATGTACAGTTGATTTTGCAAGAAGAGGCAGACGTGAGTATGAGCTTGATCAACGCCCAAGGCAAGATTATTACTACTCAAACTTCACATGCAGGCCAGGGAGCCTTGCTGCGTAAATTTGACGTAAGTAAACTACCAGCTGGTATTTACCTGATGCGCATTACTAAAAACGGCATTACTACTACAAAACGCTTTGTGGTAAATAACGATAAATAATAAGCAGTTAAATACTTACTTTGTGACGAATAGGTTAGGAATGATATTCCTGACCTATTTTTTTATGGCTAAAAATGGCCTTCTCGCAACCTGTTTTTTCTCGAGTTTTATCTACTCTCATTTTTGCGAAAACCCACATTAATTTCAAATTAAAAATATTTTATTTTTTAAAACCATTTAAGAGGTTAAACCACTGTATTTCAACCTCTTAATAAGCATAAAAAATACTATAAACCTACCCTCCATATTTCTTAGACTTCCCCGCTTTACTCGCGTATATTTGAATATAGAAACTAGTTAAATAGTTCTTTTTCTTCATTTTACTAATTTAAAAATAACCTCGTATGAACAACACTATTCAATCAAAAGAAGAAGTAATGCGCTCTTTTGAAAATCTGTTGGCGGAACGAAAAGCTTTGATGGCTAAAATTACCACCAAGGAAGAAACCGCCAAAAAGGAGGAAAACAAGGAATTGGTGTCGATAGCTTCCAACTACACCCCTAATTCTATTGTGACCGGTTTGGCTGAGCTTCAGCTTTCGCTGGGAAATTCCGTAGAAGAACTGGCTTTGCAATTACAAGGAGAGCTTTCCAAATTGGAGGAGTTGAAATCGGCCATTAAGGTGGAAAAAGAAACCTTGAAATATGTGAAAGACTCGAAAGTAGCGGCTGATGCCTTGCACATTTTAACTCAAGAGCAAGATGCTCAGGGCAAAGCTTTTGAGGAAAACACCACTTTGCAATACAAAAGATTAGAGGAGGAGATTGCAGAGCAAAACTATAATTGGGAAAAGGAACAAAGAGATTTTGATCTTTCGGTAAAGGAATACACCGAGACCTTGAAAAAGGAAAGAGATAAGGAACTGGCCGACTATGAATATGAGTTGGAAAGAACTTATAAAATAGAGGCAGATGAATACACTGATACTAAGAAATACCTCGAGAGAGATTTGAATGCCAAATCTAAGGAGAAAAATAAAGATTGGACCCAAAGAAAATCAGTATTGGATGAAAATCAGGAGCAGCTTCAGAAGTTTAAGCAGCGTGTGGACAACTTCGAAACTGAGGTAAAGGAAGCTTCTAACAAAGCTCGTGAAAGTGCCATTAAAGATGCTTCTCGCAAAGCTAAAGTAGCTGCTGAGCTGAAAGCCAAAGAAGTGGAAGGAAGCAAAAAAGTGCACGAAATGCAGATCAAGTCTTTGGAAGATACCATTGCCAAAAACAACGAACAAATCGAGAAACTTTCTGCCGAGCTAAAAGATGCATTGAGCCAGGTTCAAGGTTTATCTTTGACTGCTTTGGAAAACACCGTAAAAGGAGGTAAAACAAAGTCAAATGATTAATTATCAGGTATTTGATTTCAAAAATTCTTAGACAAATCTTACTAAAAATCTCAAAAAAACATGGCAACAATAAGTTCAAAGAACACTAAAGCACAAATATTACAAGCTTATAAGGATCTCGAAAAAGAGAAAAAAG
>MLAY01000008.1 GCA_001890965.1 marine bacterium AO1-C
GGTCTCGAGGGTGGAGAGTTAGGGATAAATTCCAACAGGGACTAACCGCTCCGTGAAGGTTCGAACCCTTCCCTTACAGCAATAGAATTTCGGCGTTCGTTAATCGATATTCGAGGTTCTTTATTCTAAATACATACACTGTAAGGTGACGAAACAGGAAGACGTGCCCTCCGGTCTCGAGGGTGGAGAATGAGAGTTAGATAAACTCAGGGGATAAATTCCAATAGGAACTAACCGCTCCGTGAAGGTTCGAACCCTTCCCTTACAGCAATAAAACTTCGGCGTTCGTTAATCGTTATTCGAGGTTCTTTATTCTAAATACATACACTGTAAGGTGACGAAACAGGAAGACGTGCCCTCCAGTCTCGAGGGTGGAGAATGAGAGTTAGATAAACTCAAGGGATAAATTCCAACAGGGACTAACCGCTCCGTGAAGGTTCGAACCCTTCCCTTACAGCATCAATACCTGGTTTACGAGCGTAGACTGGGTATTATCGTTTTATAGCCTTCGTTTGCCGCTCAAAAAATACCGTTTATCTAAAAAACTGCACACTATGTTCCCAAACCAGTATATACTTACATAGCATAACTGGTTGAAGGATCTTGGGGGTTTGTAACCTCAGGTTGCAGTCCTCAAGTTTTTAACTCCGTTGCTAGGATAGTTGGCTTTTTATCAAAAAATAATGGGAATAATTAGAGGCTTAAGACTTTGGCAAGTTTAAGCAAAACAAAACGGGATCTATATGGGTCTCGTTTTTTGTTTTTACAGACACTTTTCATTCGGTTGAGAATCTTCCTTAAAATGTGTAATTTTGCCTACTATCAAAACTAAATATCATTCATGGGGGCACTTCTCAAATTTTTATTAGTCCTGGGACTCATCGTCTATCTCATCAATAAATTCAGTTCATTTTTATTTCGCAGAGTGCTCAAATCAATGGGCTTTACTCCTCCAGAACGAGGAAAGCGTCGTAAAAAACGAGCCAGACGTGGTGGTGTTCATATAGACTACATGCCCGAAGAGGAACAAAAAGATCGTCGCCGTAGCCAAAATTATAAGGGAGGCGAATATGTGGATTATGAAGAAGTATAAACAAGGAAATAAAAAAGGTTGGCTTTGTGCAAAACCAACCTCTTCTCTTAGTGTATAACTTTTTATTATTTTATTTCTTGACTTGATGCATTTTATTCAAGGCCTTTCTCAACAGCAAGTTCACTTCCCGATCATTAGGATATACCGTTAATACCTTGGAAAAGTCAGCCACTGCTTCGGCATATTTTGTCAAACCTTCGTAAGCAATTCCCCTGCTATAATAAGCCATCACATTGTTGGCATCTTGCTTAAGTACTAGATTACAATCGTCCAATGCTTTTTTATATTGCTTATTTTCAGATAGATACAAAGCTCGGTCAGTATAATAGTTCAACTTGGCAGGAGCCAGTTTAATGGCCACGTTGATATCATCAATCGCTCCTGTAATATTGCGGGTTTCGTACTCAAGTATGGCTCGATCATAGTAATAGTCCGCCACCTTATTGTTGATGGCTATAGCTTGCGTAATACTGCCCAACGCCTCTTTGTACATTCCCAACTCTTTGTAAGTTAAACCACGACTATAGTAGGTCTTCTCTGCATTACGATTTTGGGGTAGTTTCAAAGCCTTATTAAAATCTTGTACAGCGTCATTATAAGTATTTTTCATTGCATAGGCAATGCCTCTCAAAGTGTAAGAATAAGAATTGTCAGGGGACAATTTAATAGCAGCTTGTAATTCTTTTAAAGCATTTTTAGAATCCCCAGAGCTAATAAAAGCCTCTGCTCTTACTTGATACCCTTGCGTGCGAATACTATCCAGTAGTGGTTTCTCTGATTTCTTATCCAACTTTAACATTACCTGAACATTGCCTAATAAATTCAAAGATTTGTTCAGACTTTGATTTTCCTGTAGTTCAGGCATTAGAAAAATACTTTGGAGAAAATCGCTACGAGCTTGGCGAGGCCGACGCATACGGTACTGTACTACAGCACGGTCATAATACATTGTAGCACTGGCTTCGTTGTCTTTCCCAGAAAGACTAATGGCTTTATTTAAATTAGCCAATGCCCCACGTGTGTCTTTAAGCTTATAGTTAGTTTTGCCAATGTAATGGTAAAGGTTACTATTCTTGTGCTTTTGGGGAGTTTTGAAATAAAACAACGCCTGTTTGTACTTGCGTAACTGATAGTAAGCAATGCCCCAATTATAAAAGTCTTCCTCCTCAAAAGTAACTTTTGATTTCTGAAGTTGATCATAAATTGCAATTGCATCTTTGGGTTTTGCTTTTCCCAGATATACCAAAGCTTTTAGCCTTTTTACGTCTGCATCTTTGGGTTCCAGCTTTAGGCAAGTAGCGATGTCTTTAAGCGCCAAATCATATCGCTTGGTGTAATAATAGGTAGAGGCACGATAGTAATGTGCATAAATATTATCTGGGTTCAACTTTATTACCTTGTTAAAATACTCTTCAGCGTCTTTGTACAAATCCATCACAAAGTACAAACTACCCAAGGCATTGATAACCTCTACATAAGTAGAATCCAACTGATATCCTTTACGATAATCGGTTTCGGCGTTTTCGTAATCTTCTAAGTAAAACTTAGCCTGTCCTCGGTAAAGATACAAGGATGCCACGTTGGGATATAATAAAATGAGGAGGTCATAATCGCGGATGGCTTTGGCATATTGACCATCCCGCATAAAATAGTAGCTACGAGCATACAATGCATCATAAAACCTGGGATTAATGCCAATCGCTTTGTTGAGATAGTCATAGCCTTCCTGAGTTTTCCCCTCATCCATCAACTGAATGGCTTTTTTGTACGCTATCTCATAGTCTTGTTGTTGCTCCTGGCTGAATGCACGTTGATTGAAACATACAATGTTAAAAAGTAAACATAGTATTAAAACAATATTTGTTCTTGTTTTCATGAGTCATATCTGATTTTCAGCAAAATGCTTCACGTATATTGAGTATACCCTAATTACTCAAAATTTTAATATTTGTAAACCAAAATAGTGTAATCAAAAATAAGAAAAAAAATCTACCCCTCAACGAATACTTGTATATTATTACAAAACGTGCCGACTATTGCAACCGCTTGTTTTGCCCCTTGGTTAGTCCAAAAGCCTCTCTTGCTTATTAAAAGTGTAAGAGTCTACCTTCTGATAAAGAGGCTCTTCTCCCTCTATCAAGCTTTCTATTTTACAGAATTAAAATCAATAATTAAACCTTCACTCCCATTACTAAAATATCATCTATTTGCTCTTCTCCCTGCATCCAATCCTCTAACCTTTGTGCAAGTATTTGCTTTTGCTCAGGCATTGGAAGTGGCTCGATTTCCTGTAACAACTCTTTAAAATGTTTTTTCATAAACTTTTTACCATCCTGACCACCAAACTGATCGTGGTAGCCATCTGAGTACAGGTAAAAAGTAGTAGGAGTCGCAATATCAAAAGTGTGATTGGTGTAGTTTACATCGGTTTGTCCTATCATCCGATAACCATTGATGCTGTAGCGTTCGGCCCTTATCTCGGTCAATTTCCCGTTTTGAAACAACAAGAGGGAGTTTTTGGCACCAGCAAAATGTAATTGTTGAGTGGTCTGATCTACCATACATACCATAATATCCATCCCATCACGCACCGAGGTGTTTTGGGTATGCAGTAGTTCTTGTAAAGTTTGGTCCAATTTATTGAGGATTTTGCCTGGCTCATAGATTTTATTGTGTACAATAATGTTATTCAATGCCTGAGTGCCCAGTACTGTCATCAATGCACCAGGCACCCCATGCCCGGTACAATCGGCTACTACAATAAATTGCTTTTGTGCTATTTGTTCGAACCAATAAAAATCTCCCGACACCGCATCGCGTGATCTAAAAAACACAAAGTAGTTGGCCAACGATGTCTGCATCTTTTCATCCAAAGGTAATAAGGCTTTTTGGATTCGCTGAGCGTAAGTGATACCCGCTACAATTTCGCTTTTCTGATTTTCTACCAAATCCAAGGCATCTGTTAAAGAATCATTCATTGCCATTACCTGATCGTTGGCTGCCTGTATTTCTTCGTTATTAGCCTTTATTTCCTCATGAGATTGTTCTAGTTTGGTATTGGCAACACTTAACTTGCGGTTGCTTTTTTGCTTGTCCCAAAAAAACCAGAGTGAAATCAACAATAACACAGATACAAGCCCCAAACCAACAAAGGTCACTCGTTGATTAGCTTCACGGGTTTCAATCTCGGCATCAAAAGCCAATTGCTTTTTTTGCTGGATATATTGTAGTGAGTCTTTTTCTTTAGCAAACTGATACTCTCCTTCCAGGCGGGTGATTCTTTTGGTGAGTTCTTCATTCGTTAAACTATCCGCAGTTTGTTTAAATAAGCGGTAATTTTGATAGGCCAATTGGTGTTTGCCAAGTGCATCATATGTCTCAGCCAAAACCTCATAAGCCTTATTTTGTTGTGCCAGGCTTTTGATGCGTTGTGCCAAACTTAGTCCTTTGGTCAAAGCTTGCACTGCTTGAGTATATTTTTTCTGTGCATAATAAATCCTACCCAAGTAAACACTAATTCTCGCCTGTGAATCATTATTGTTTCCTTCTATAACTTCTGCTTTCTTAAACTGTAGTAATGCCTCATCATATTTCTGCTGGGCCACTTGCACTTCTCCAATTGCAAAATAGCAAGAAGCTATTCCTGGCTTATTTTTCAACGCTTGCATGACCAGTAATGCCTGATTGAAATACTCCAATGCCTTAGGATAATTTTTTAGTTGATAGTACACATAACCAATATTGATTCGGTTGATAGTAGCTCGATACTTGAGTCCTAATTGCAGATTAATATTTAGTGTCTTTTCATAATATTCTAAGCTTTTAGGATAATTTTGCAGGTAATAGTAAATCACCCCCAGGTTATTATACGCCGATTTTAGTCTTACCTGATCCCCTACTTTTTCACGAATTGTCAATGTTTGCAGACCATAATCTAATGCTTGGGAATAAGCACCCTGACGTGTAAGCACTCCAGATATTTTTAAATAAGTCTCACTTAATCTTGGGTCGTTTTTAAGTGTCTTGTAGGCTTCCATCGACAAATTAAAATACTTAAGTGCCTGAGGGTACTGTCCCTGAGTGCGATAACTTTCACCCAATCTAAAGTAAATTTTCCCTTCCCTATTTAAATCTTTGCTTTTTTGAGCAATGGTCAATGCTTGCCTCAGGTTTTTCTGACCTATCTCATAATATCGTTTTCTGACAAGCATACTTCCCAGCCAATAATAGGCATCTGCTTGGCCAGCAAAGTCATTGATTTTTTGAGCCAATTGGATGGCTTGTAGGGTAGATTGGGAGGTTTTGAGCGAGTCTCTTTTTTGGCTGTATATTTCGGCAAGCGCATTATAGGTTTTTACTTTATCTTGATCAGAAATATCGTTTTTGAGTATTTTTTGGAGGGAATCTTCTGTAGTTTGGGCCTTGCCTGAAAAAGCGGTTATGCAAAAAAGAAGCAACATCAAGGCACCTTGCCTGTAGGTATGTAAACCCAATAGACATGATAATCTTCTCATAATGGTCAATGCTTGATGTTTTATTATCATAGTTTTTCAATGGTATTGTCGAGCAAAATTAACCCAAACATTAATTTACTAATTTTCTTATCCCAAAAAAATCATTTATCATTGACTAATCGCTTTGCTGCAAGTATAACCAACAGATTATGTTCAGAACTGATATAAACCACTGGCTCCAACAATGGGATCATTCTTTTGTGTACTGGTTCTTTGAGGGGGTATCTGCCTTAGGTACTGCGCTCGTACTCATTGTACTCCTCTATTCTATCATGATTGGAGTTGACCTAAAAAAGGGGTTCGGAATAGCCAATATGTTCTTTTATGTAATCTTGCTTACGCTTTTATTCAAAAGTGTGGTAGATTATCCTCGCCCTATGGCGGTAGATACCACGCTCAATGGTTTTGGCCGCAAAGCCAATACCGAAAATCTCACTAAACTACAACCTGAAGGTTATTTTGATACATTTTCTGAACCATTGCTTCAAAAAATCAGGAATCAAAAAGCAGCTCGGGAAGGTTTTCCTTCTGGCCATACCTCTCTCATTACCGCTATTATGTTTGGGCTGGCTTTAATTTTCCGACGTCGTTGGCTGTCAGTTTTAAGTGCGACCATCATTGTACTGATGATGTTTTCGCGCATGTACCTGGCGCGGCACTACTTAGGCGATGTGCTGGGTGGCCTTGTCGTTGGCTTACTGTTTACCTATTTGGTTTACATCATTTGGCAACGAATTTTTAGTAACCCCAAAAACTCCAATGCCACTGCCTACTTTATGCTCTCTCCTTTAGTGCTCGTTCCCTTATATACCTGGTTTCCAGCCTTTCCCGCAGGTACTTTTATTGGGCTTAACTTAGGCTATTTGGCTATTCAACGCATTTGGGGAAATCCTGTATACTCTCCCCAAACTGGTTTACGGATAGCTTCAGTAGCAGTATTTGCGTTCATCGCTTTTTTATCTACCTATATCAATCGCAGACTAGGTTTTCCTGAGTATGGTTTGGTATCCCTATTATTGTACATCGTCTTTTCTATGATTAGCTTCTTGTCTGCAGCTTTTGTTTGTGTGCAGGCCAAATGGTGGGAATTTGAGTGAAAAGTGTAAAGCGAAAATTAGTCCATAGCATTCAGTCCATTGTCCATAGTTTTGCAGCGCATTGCGGAACACGTTGTCCTGAGCATAGCCGAAGGAACTAACAATAGAGTAGTTACTAAAAAACATAATTGATCAATTCATAATTTATAATTCACCCTTGATTATTATTAAGAACAATTAGCCGAAGGCGGAACAATGCAACAATAAAAATTAATAATTCATCCATTCATAATTTATAATTCACCCTTGACCATTAATTACTAAAAAACCTTTTCCGCCATTTTTATATGTATCTACTCCTTTTTTATATCTCTTTAGAGAAATTAATGTAGCAATTTTGTAATGTAATCAATGACAAAGTCGCTACGGTAAGCCTTAAACTGCTTACTTCTAGCACTTGGTTGGTTGAAGAACACTAAAAAAAACAATTATTCACTATTAATTTCTACTAGTCATGAATCGCAAAAAGTTTTTAAAAAAATCATTGTTGGGAGCAGCTGGAGTAGTGACAGGTTATTCGGTAATAGAAGCCAAAAACAATGGAGGCCTTCAATCTACTTACGACAAACTCATGGCTCAGGTAGGATTCAATCATTTACCAACTGCAGGAAATGATCTAGACAAACAAAATTTGAAAGGAGAAAAAACTATGAATACTGTATTGCACAAAGCCAACACCAGAGGCCACGCTAATCACGGATGGTTAGATTCGCACCACTCTTTTAGCTTTGCTAACTACTACAACCCCGAAAGAATGAACTTTGGCGTGTTGCGCGTATTAAACGACGACGTTGTAGCGGCAGGCAGAGGTTTTGGTACCCACCCTCACGACAATATGGAGATTATATCGATCCCATTGGCAGGCGACCTGGAGCACAAAGATAGTATGGGTACTTCGGCGGTTATCAAAGAAGGAGATATTCAGGTAATGAGTGCTGGAACAGGTATTTATCATAGTGAATACAACAAAAACGAAAATAAAGAAGTACGTTTCTTGCAAATTTGGGTATTCCCTAACAAGCAAAATGTAACTCCTCGTTATGATCAGATCACACTGAACGAAATAGAAAGTAACAACAAATTTTATCAAGTACTTTCTCCCAACAAAGACGATCAGGGAGTTTGGGTACATCAGGATGCCTGGTTCAATTTAGGTAAATTTGAGAAAGGAAAAGGAGACACCTATAAGGTCAACAAGAAAGGCAATGGCGTGTATGCATTTATACTAGATGGCGAAGTAACCATCGAGGGCCAAAAATTAGGTAAACGAGATGGATTTGGTCTCTGGAATACCGATGAGGTAAAGCTTAATGCAGACAGTGACGCTCGTGTACTTTTGATGGAAGTACCAATGACTATATAAATATTAGAAATACGGTTTACAGTTGGTAAAACAACAGATAATCAACTGTAAACTATTTGACTAGTATTGTGTTATAAAAGATGTATAAACACTTGTTGTAAATACACTTTACCTCCATAATAAATCACTACCACCAACATTTAACACTCATATTATGCAAAATTTTATCAAAGGCTTGCATCATCTTACTGCTACTGTAAACGATGCTCAAGAAGATTATGACTTTTATACTCAATTGTTAGGATTGAGATTGGTAAAAACGACTGTCAACTTTGACAACAACCAAGTGTATCATTTCTATTATGGCAATAAGCTGGGAGAGCCTAGCACCATTATGACCACTTTTCCATACAAAGGCCAAGGAGTACGCGACGGGGTAAAAGGCACTGGACAAGTAATGATTACTTCTTTCTCTATTGCCAAAGAAGCCATTGGTTTTTGGAAGGCCCGTTTTACTGAGTACAACCTAGCATTTACCGAAGTAGAAAAATTTGGTAATCCAGTATTGATGTTTGAAGATCCTTCGGGATTAGAGCTAGAGTTGGTAGGCAACGACCACGATGCTCGTGCCCCTTGGAGCGAAGGTCATATCAGCGGTGAAAACGCCATCAAAGGTTTATATGCAGTGACCATGTCTATCAAAGATGTGGAGCCTACTTATCAGTTCTTAAAAGAAACTTTTGGGTTTATAGAGGTAGCCACTGAAGGTAACATCAAACGATTCCGTTCCTTGAATGGAGGCGAAGCAGGTACTTTACTGGATGTACGCAATGATGCAGATGGAGAAAGAGGGCTCAATGGCTTGGGCACGGTACATCATGTGGCCTTTCGCATTGAAAAAAACGAAGAGCAAATGCAACTACGGGAGCATTTAGTAAACAACCTGGGATTGAAAGTGACTGAATTGAAAGATCGTAAATACTTCCAGTCTATTTATTTCCGTATTCCAGGCGGCGTATTGTTTGAGGTAGCTACAATTGATCCTGGCTTTGCAATAGACGAACCTGTCGATCATTTGGGAGAAGAGCTTAAATTACCCGAATGGGAGGAAGTAAATCGTACCCAAATAGAAGCCAATCTCCCCAAAATTGAACGCAAAACTCAAACAGTATAACCACCAGAATATGAGTGATAAATTGCAAGACAATCGCTGGAAATGGGCAGGCACTCCCCTGCCCTCTGATCCAGCCAAAGCTGCCCATACCAAGGTGTTGGTGTTGATACACGGCCGAGGCGACACTTCAGAAAAAATTCTCAAAGTATTTGAGCGTTTAAACTTACCAGATTTTGCCTGTGTAGCACCTCAGGCCGAAAACAACGCCTGGTATCCCAAAGGGTTTATGGCTCCTATGGCCGAGAATCAGCCATTTTTGGATAATGGTTTGGCATTGGTAAAAGAACTCCATGGCTATTTGTCGGCAGCTGGGGTACAAGCCCATCACTTATATTTTGCTGGTTTTTCGCAAGGAGCTTGCCTTGCAGTAGATTATGCAGCTCGACATGCCCAGCATTATGGGGGAGTGATAGCTTTTAGTGGTGGCTTGATTGGCGATACTCTGGAAAAAAATCGTTATTCAGGCGATTTTGCAGGAACGCCTATTTATCTGGGTGCCAGCAAGACCGATTCCTGGGTTCCTGCCAGTCGCATAGATGAATCAGAAGAATGGCTCAACTCGATGAATGCTCAAGTAGACAAACATTATTTTGAGGATAACGATCACACCATTCGCGACGAAGAAATTGATATGGCTCGGCGTTTACTCGCAGGGTAAAAACCTCAAATTGCTACAATTTCATTTATCAATCAGGGTGTTTGCTTGTTACTCGGGTGAGTAAATGTGTGGTAGTGAAATAGTTATGAATAAAAGCCTGTTTGTCTACGGATAAACAGGCTTTCTTATATTTATGATAACTATTACAGATGTATAATAGCGAATAATCTTTTTGATAAAGCAAGTACAAATTACGACAGGAGCCATTCTTCTGCTTCTTCGCTAGACCCAAAATATTTTGTTTTTTGAAGGCTTTGGGCTTGCTCTTCTTGCATAGTTTGCGAAATCGAAATTTTCGAAACAAACTCTTCTGGTAATAAAAAAGCCATTTTTTTAATACCAGCATCTACATGCAAAGGAACAATTTCCGTATCATACCAACTTTGTATTTCGGGTGATATAGGAAAATCAAATTTACGGGTATCGATCAAAATACCTTTTCCATCGTATTGATGTACTTCTTTTGCCATACCCATCATAGAAGTGGTAAAGCCTTCATCGTTTAACAACTCTTTGCCTGTCCAATAGTTTAAAAAGTATTTTTTATCATGGTAATAGGTACTGACAAGATTTACATCTTCATAAATAATTGTTTCTTTACTCATAACCTCAAATATTAAATTCTTAAAATCATTTGAACGGAAAAATAGAGGTCTCTGTTGATGAAGTTAAAGTTATCTGTTTTGTTTCCCCCTCTTCTCATCTTCCAATTTGATGATTGAGCTTTTTATGAGGCAAATTCCAAACTTTTTTTCGCTGATTAGTGAAGCTAAAAACCCTAAAATATTGCTTAGGTACTTTCATGTCTTATGCTTTCTATCAATGACCAAATGAATGCGTCAGCTCACTTTTCATTTTTCACTTACTATGTTGATGTTGTGGTGGTAACAAACTCTCGTCTGACACCCAAAGTTTTACATTTCCAATTTGTTCTTTGGCCAGTGTTTCTTCAAAAAACTGCACGATTTCCTGATTATTATAACGCAAACTAAAATGAGTTAATACAAACTGACAATCAGGGTGTTGGGTAATGTAAGGCTTGAGCTGATTCCAATGGGTATGACGTCGTTCATCGGCGTATGCTTCATTGGCCGGTTTCATAAAAGTGCATTCTGTAAAAATCGTAGGATACTCAAACAACCAGTCGTTTTGAGCAAACACCGAAGCATGGGTGTCTCCCATAAACACAAACAAAGGATCATAATAGGTTTCATTTACACTTTCTCCTTTTTGCTGGGCTTCTTGCTTTTGCTTCGCCATCCATTGGCCAAATTCTTTCAGGTTACCCTCTGCCATTTTCTCTTGTTTTACCTTCTCATATTCAGGTTTGAGTCGCTGTTTTTTCTCTGAAAAGGCATAACCTACACATACAATGCTATGCACACACTCCACCACTTTGACCTGGTATCGGTCATTTTTGCCCACAAGAAAAGTATCCCCTGGTTCTACTCCATGAATATGGCTTTCTCCTCTACGTGAAGGGTCATAAGGGGCCGAATGGTTCAAACAACGACGAGCCACAATGTACTGCTCCAAATAAGGCACCGAAGGTTTAGGTAAGTACATATGCACCCCATCTCGACTCGACAAATACTCAATATCGGCAATGTGGTCGTTGTGTGTATGGGTTACCAATACGTAGTCGCCTTGTCGTCCTTCGGCTAAAGCAGCATCAAGGCAGAGCCTGAGCTGTGGGAGGTAAAAAAAAGTTTTATCACCCGAGCGGGAGTATCCTTCTATAGTAAGATCGGCTCCTGGTATATTCCATTGCCGCCATTGACGAAATGGGTGTCCTTTGATTAAGTTGGGTATTGTGACGTTCATAATTGTTAAAGATTAAAAAGTCATTCCGACTTATTTATCTCAAATAAAGCGAAAAGATTAACATCACCTCCTAATCTTAGCTTTTATAATACTAATCCACTACAACAACCCATAAGAGTTTACTGGTTTTCTCAAAGATTTGGTATAGTGCTCTATCATACCTCCAAAAACAAGAAAGCACAGCCAAACTTATTGACTGTGCTTTTCAAAAACAGATTTGTATCACACTTTTTTTTACTCTGTTATGATCATGCGTTTAGTATCTAGAGCCTTGCCATCTACCAACAATACATAGGTATACATGCCAGGCTTAAGCTCATTGGCTCCAATGGTTAAACTCCCTTGTCCACGCTGTGCCAGGTTAAAAGTTTTTACTGGCTTGCCATTCCAATCATATACTTTGATCGTGGCTTTGTTTACAGTGTTGTTCAAAGCATAGCCAATACTTGTACCGCGGCTGGCTGGGTTTGGATTGTTTTGGTACAACTTCCCTTCTTTGCCTTCCTCCTCGCGATCCATTTTCAATTTCTTCAACACTTTGGCCATTTGAGACTTCAACTCCTTCAGTTCGGCTTTTTGATTCTCAATAATCACTTGTTGTTCCTGAATGGCTTTGATTAATACTGGTGTCAAAGCTCCATAGTTGATCCCCAAACGAGCATTTTTAGATACATTGGCCTTTACCAGGTTACCTTCTTCGTTGCGTAGCATTGCTTTGTTAGGATCGTGTACCACTTCGGCTATTACTTCTTGTACTTCCTGGGCAATCAAACCCATTTGAGTACCCATTTCTGGTTGATTTTTCCAGGCATATTTTACTGGGCGTAATCTCATCAAAGTCTTCAGTCCATAGTCAAGACCCTGGATTTTTTCTTTGTCGCGACGGTCAGAAGTCTGAATTACCCCATTGGTTGCAAACAAACTACGCCATCTGAATGTAGTGTTCCCCAGGTCACGAGCACCATTTGCATCGGGTATTAAAGAAGCAAATCCAAACGTAAGTGTATTTGCCCCAGTATCTTCTAAATACTCTACACTCCCTACTTGTATTCTACCATTCAAGCGAAGGTTGCCACTGGGGTTATTAATGTTGGCCACTTCTAGATTACCCGACAGCGTTAATGCTGTACTAGAAAGCGACAATAAGGATACGCCATTGTCAGAGATAAAAAAACCTGGATTAGGACTCGCACTCAAATCGATTACGAAGTCATCTTCAGGAGCAAATCTTAAATCTTCATCATCACTGCCTGAAGATGAAATAGTAGCATTACTCAATACCAATCTACCTCGTGGAATTTCTACCGTTCCGGCATTATTGATAGACATAAAAGTAGAAGCCGAACCAGTGGGGCTACTGGTATACTCAAAAAGCAAGCGGTTGTTGCTGGTGGTTCCTCCCCATTGCACTACCAAATCTCTTTGGCTGGCATTTACCTGACGTAAGTTAAATACCGCAAAGTTGCTGTTCCATTGCAAACGATGGCCATATACACTGGCCCCTGCTCCTGCTGGTGCCGAACCAATAGCCAACCATTTACTACTGCCAAAAATATTTCCGTAAGTACCAAACTCATAATGACCGATGTTGTTACGAGTACCTTGAGGGCGTACCAGGAGCTGGGTCACATCATTTGGGTCAAACCCTACATCCAAGCTACTAGAATTTGGAATATAGGTCTGGGCAAAACCCATAGAAACGAAGCATAGCAAGGCAATAATTACCAAGGCATTCAATTTGAAGAATTTCATAACTAGAAAAATGGTTTTTGTGATTGTTTAATTTTTGACAATTCATAGCTTGTCGTCATTTCAAAATTAGGTAAATTAGATGCCTGTAATTGGGTAAAAATGAGTAAAGATGAGTAAGTTTTTAGCGTAATAAATCGATAAAAAACCTTTCTCCAAAAACCTTAAACAACACTGGCAGCCAGCGAGTTATAAAGAGTTAGATTGACGTGTATTTAGCAAAAAACTCGCAGAAATGATCAATTCTGGGGAGCGAATAATCAAGGAATGTGATGAGACATTTTGTCCCTGATTGCGATTGCTGGTTTCGTAGAAAAACAGCGAAAAAATCATAAAAAAACCCCGATACAAAATGTATCGAGGCTCAATATCTTAATCTCCCTCAATGCAGGCTTTTCTTTAAGCTTGCTGATGTTGGTATTTAATGGTAGAATAAGCCACCCCAAACTCTTTGGGTAACTTTACGTGAGGAAAACATTGCTTCACCGCAATTTTAATAATGGCCATATGATGAATGGCATGTTCTACATTATAAGCCAATTCCCTATCAATTGAGGTCTTGGTACAGGCCTCGTGTCCATCTGGCGAAAGCAACGTCACCAATTCAATGGTTTCGTTTGAGAGTTCCATTTTAGACAATTGTCCAATACAGTTCTCAATAAATTGAATCGCAAACGCTGGATCATTCTCAATTGCCGGATTACGCTCCCGCAAATCATAATTGATGGTATCGTTTGCCAATCCCTTAAAGAGACAATCATAAAACTCTACAATGTGTCGCAGGTGTTTGCTAATGGAATTATCCATTAACAAAGGTAAGGGTGTTGTATATTCTTGCTTATCTAATTGTTTAATGAGCCCAATAAGTTGATGTAAAATATTGGAAGAAGATGTAATCAAATTCATAATCAGTGTTAGAAAGTTATATCTTTATCGGTAATTGTTTCCTTCTCAGGATAAGCACTACCAGGCAGCAAGCCCAAATCGCAATTGCTGTATAGAACAATGCACCACCGTCTCCTTTTTTAGTGGTTGGGTCTACTATTTCTATTCCCAAAGAAGTTAAATGAAAAAATATCGCACCACTCATGGTGCCTAATCCTAAAAGCGCACCGGCCCAGCTGGTTTTTGGTATTAACAAAAGAACAGCGGCAATGAGTTCCGCCACTCCTGAACCAATTCGCCCAACAGGTTCCATTCCTATAGTTGCAAATATATGTTTAGAAACTTCTGCACCTGGAAATTTAAACGCTATAACTGTATAAGCCATATAAATGGCCGCAAATAATTGGGCAATCCAAAGAACGACATTTTTCATAAAAAGTAAGAGATTAGGAGACTTGTACTATACAAATGTAACAAAATAGATAAGAAAATGAGGGTGTGGCATAATCAAATGCTCCCCAACACGCTAATAAAAAAAATCATTTCAAAAAGGTTATTCCCTTTCTGAAATGATTTCTGTATATGCATTTTAGTTATAAAACTTCTTCCAGTTTTTATCCGCTTTTCCTTTCAGGTTAGATTCATCCTTGTTCCACAACTTAAGGGTATTGGTACCCAATTTATTGTAAAACAAATACAACTTACCATTGATAATCTTGAAAGTACGTGGGTTAATATCCACCTTAGAAGGCTTTTTTAAGCCCATGGCATAAGCACACCATCCACCATATACTGGCTCGTATTTGGCTGGATTTTGCTTAAAAAGGTTTCGGTTTTGAGCACTACTAAAACGATACGTAATGCCTTGGTGCGTATGAGTAATTTTGGAAGAACCCTTTACCGCTTTGTTTTGAGTAAAGTAGCTTACTGGGTCGTAGCCCTTGATGGCCAGGTTACCTCGTCTGGTATTGAATTGCTTTGCTCGGGTAGATTGACTATGCGCTGCGCTGGCCAATAAAATAAAAACGGCTACCAAACTTACCGTGCTAAGAAGATTGTCTTTAAAGTTCATATTCATTAGGCGTAATTTGTTTTATACATTACAAAAGTAATATACTCAAATTATACCAAATGTCGCTTAGGTGACAAGGAACGAAAAAAGGCAGCATCAATGACACTACCTTTTAGAGAAACTTTTCATGATCTAATGAGTGAAGTTGAAAAATTCAACATTACTGGTTGCAGAAAATCTTTATTGCGTTATGCTGTTTTCCAGCGTAACGTCTATTTGGTTGCGCATAAAGTCTTCATAGGTATCTCGTTTTCTAATCAACCTGGCTTCCCCATTTATTACTAACACCTCGGCTGGGCGAAAACGAGAATTATAGGTAGAAGCCATACTATAACCATAAGCTCCTGCACTTTTGAGCGCAATAATGTCCCCTTCCCTCACTTCAGGAAGTTGACGATCTTTGCCCAAATTGTCTATTTCGCAAATGTTGCCAACTACAGTATATTTTTGAGGTGCTCCCTCAGGATTTGACACATTCACAATCTCGTGGTAAGCATCATACATCATAGGGCGAATGAGGTGGTTCAAGCCCGAATCTACGCCTACAAACTCAGTTCCCCCGTTGCGTTTGCGTACTTTGCACTCCGTCAACAAAGTTCCGGCATTGCCTACCAAAAAACGCCCTGGCTCAAACCAAAGCTCTAGAGTACGTCCGTATTTTTGGCAAAATGCCTGAAATACAGGATCAAGCTGTTGCCCCAGCTCTACTATATCTATAACCTCTTTACCATCTCCCACATTTACTTTAATACCACCCCCAAAATCAATGAATTCCAGATTTTCGAAACCCAATGCAATTTCAAATACCGTTTCGGCACCTTTCAAAAACACTTCGGGGGTCATAATAACCGAACTGCTGTGGATATGGATACCATTGATGGGTAAGCTGTATTGCTGGGCAATGGCTTTTACATCCTTCATCTGATCTAGCGAAATCCCAAACTTGGACTGATTGTGCCACCAGTCTACTTTATCTGCATTGTTTTGTGTGGCAATGTGAGGGTTCAGTCGAATGCATACAGGTATTTGACTGCCATAATGTTGGGCAAACTTTTCCAGATTAGATAAATTCTCAATATTGATTCTTACTCCTAAATCAGCCGCTTCTATGAGCTCTTCTATCCCTACACAATTAGGCGTAAATACAATATCTTGCGGAGCAAAGCCTACTTCCAGCCCCATACGCATTTCTGATAGAGATACAGTATCTAGTCCTACCCCCTGGCTCAGCATCAGCTTCATAATGTTGATATTGGTCAGGGCTTTACAGGCATATTTAATTTGTAAATTCACAGTAGAAAACCCCTGGCGAAACCGATTGATTTGCCCTAATATGTGATCGGCATCATACACATATAGCGGGGTACCAAATTGTTGGGCAATATCTTCTACCCGAATACCTTGAATATAATATTGGTTATCAATGCGTTGCATTTGTCAATTGATTGGCGATTTGGTGAATATATTGATGAATTTGTGCTTCGTTTTGCCGTAATAGCATTACCCTTTCCTTGAGCTCTTGTATCCTGAGCCATTGGGTCTCGTTGTGCACGTGCAAGAAGTTATTGCGCATATGCCAGGTAATCATCCCATGCGCCCCCCATTGTAGATATTTGGGCAACAAAGTCCACTCTTTTGGCGTAAGGCTACGCTGTTGGTAATAGGCCTGGATAAAAGTGTTCAATAAGTCAAAATCAAGTATATTGTCAGGAAAACAAAAACCATTGATTGTCATGGCTACATCAAACAGGAGATTTTCATAACAAGCTTCCTCAAAATCAATCACCACTACCAGTGTATCCCCCTCAAACAAAGTATTATCAGGAAAGCAATCGCCATGAACCACTCCCTGAGGTAAAGATTCTTGCAATGCTGGCCTTATATAATCGGTTTGCTCTTTGAAATATTGCAATAACTCAGGAATAGGATTTTCTGCTACTCCAAACTCCTGAATGAGTGCATCACAAGTATCTATGTGTACTGCATTTTTCTTTGGGTATTGCGCTGCCCCTGGTAAGTTATTCAACTTGCCAATAGCCGTAGCTATAGCTCGGGTAGTTTGGTGATTGATAGCAGGTTCGTGCCCAGCGTAAAACTCATACAACATTACATAATACCTTCCGCGCGTTTGAATAAATTCTCCTTGCTTGTTGGCAATAGGGTAAGCCGTGGGATAATCTATCTGCCTCAACCCTTGCATCAATCTTACCTCATACTCAATCAAAGGTAAAGGTTGTTGGGTACATACTCTGTATAAAAACCTTCCCTTATTAGTATCTATGCGATAGTTGAGGTTGGCATACCCAAAGCTCAGTCGCTTGTATGCTTGTAGCTCTCCCAAATCATACAATTCCAATACTTGCCTGATTTCTTCTTGTAATTTATCCTTTGTTTGATTCATAGCATTTGTTCAAGCCCTGCGCTAGCCTTTAATCCGCTGGAAATTTTAACAGACTCAATTCCGTCAAATTATCTTTTGCGGTAATTGGTCGGATTCTAAAACGATAGGTATAGTCTTTAGCAGGCAATGTATATTCTTTATGGATGCGAGCCCCCCAACTGTTGTCTCCCCCTAAACCCATTTGCTTAAAGTCAAGATTGAGTGTCACTAAATTACGCGGTACAATATCGGTCGTATGACGATTGTATACCTGAGCACTTACGTGGTCTAAATCACTATTGGCAAACTGATAAGCACTACAGCTTAGCCAAGGTCGCCCAAAGGCTGCCAGTCCCACTCCTTTTTTATTTTGCAGAACCACCCAACGTGTTTCAGTTTTGTTACCTGTTTCTTGCGGTCTTACATAAGGATGGTACTGTGCCCACACGCTGCCTTGATAAACGCCAATAGCAGCACCAGTTTTACGATCCCAATAGCTTTCGTGAGGCCCTCTACCGTACCACTTCATCGTAGTAAAACCTTTGGGTAATTGCATTGTCATACCCAAACGAGGAATTTCAGGAAGTTTTAAGCTTTTATCAGCCTTAAATTCATTAGCAATCACTACATCGCCGCTACCATAAATACTGTAAGTGGTTTGGTAAGTCGATTTACCCGCAGGAATCACACTATTGATCTTTACTACTATTTTATGACGTGCTTTAGTCTTTACCTTTAAGGTAATATTCGTGCGATTTTTACCTGCAAAATGCCAGATTTTACAACGCTGAGGCATTCCATTTCCCAAATCGTTGTCGTTGGGCGGGCGCCAAAAGTTAGGTTCCATGCCTCTTTTTATCAACTCGGTTCCTTGAAACACATAAGAAGCGAGTGTTCCTGTTTTTTTATCAAACCTGATGGTAAAGTTCTTTCCTTTGATGAGTAGTTCTTTTGCATCATTTTTCTGCACGCTCACCGCAGACATTTCTTCAAACCTAATAACTCCCGCAGACAAGGTAGAAGGAAGCTGAAACTGATACCAGGCCACTTCGTGTCCTTTGTCGACCAGTGGTTGTTTTTGATTGGTTCTAAACCTGAATGTAAGCATTACTTCCCCTTCTAACTTCTGTGGCAACAATTTTTCAGGAAACACCCAGGTTCGTTTTTGGTGAGGTGCCAGAGAAACTGTCGGCAATGCTCCTTTTTTGATCAAATACCCATCAACTCGTAATTCCCAGCTAATGTCAAAATTGCTTAAATCTGTAAAATCGTATTGGTTAGATAACTCAAAGGTGAGGTTCTTCAAATCGCCTTTAGGTTTCACCTTAATGTATTGATATACCTTCTTTACTTCCCAAATATGAGGGTTAATCTTGCGATCTGCCTGTACCAATCCATTGATACAAAAGTTAGAGTCACTCTGTACTGGCAAGTGATCAAAATCTCCTCCATATCCAAAAAACTTATTGCCTTTTTCATCCTTCATCCAAAGCCCTTGATCTACCCAATCCCAAATAAACCCTCCTTGCAAAGCCTTATATTTGTCTATCACATCCCAGTAATCCTGCAAATTGCCCACACTATTTCCCATCGCATGGGCATATTCACAGAGAATAAGCGGCTTATTAGGATTAGTTTTGGCATACTTCTCAATGCGCTCGATGGTATGGTACATAGGCGCCTGAATATCGGTATAGGCCGTTTGTTGCGACATTTCATACTGTACTGGGCGAGAGGCATCTCGTTGTTTGACCCATTGATACATTTTGCGAAAGATCACACCATAACCAGCTTCATTGCCCAAAGACCAGATAATGATACAAGGATAGTTTTTATCTCGTTCTACCATTCGTTTTACCCTATCCAGGTGAGGTTCGTACCACTCAATACGATTGGCCAGTGTTTTGGTAGTATCATAAATAGATAACCCATGAGACTCGATATTGGCTTCGTCAATTACGTACATTCCGTATTGATCGCATAGCTCATACCAACGGGGCATGTTAGGGTAATGACTACACCGAACCGCATTGATATTATATTGCTTCATCAACTGAATATCTCGAATCATAGAAGCTTCGTCTACTACATGGCCATTGGTGGGATCATGCTCATGACGATTTACCCCTTTAATGGTAATAGGTACCCCATTGACCATTAACTGCCCTTGCTTAATTTCTACTTTCCTGAATCCTACCTTACAAGTCAACACTTCTATAACCGTTTCGCTGTCCTGTTGTAGGGTAATAAATAAAGTGTATAAATTTGGCGTTTCGGCCGTCCATTTCAGTGGATTTTTCACCGTTTGTCGAAACTGCAATTGTTGGGTATTTTTGCCTGATAGGGTGAGTTTTCTACCTTGGGTAAATACAGTTTGGCCTTTGGCATCTATTAATGATATTTTTACCTGATACTTCTTGTTCTTTGCTTGGTTTCCCAAACGGTTTCTAACCTGGGTAGTAAGGCTAAAATTCCCGTGTTGATAACGCCTGTCCAAATCTGACAAAACGGCAAAGTCCTCGATATGTGTTTTTGGAGTTGCATATACAAATACCTCACGCTCAATACCACTTAACCGCCAAAAATCCTGGTCTTCCAAATAACTACCGTCTGACCAACGATAGACCTCTACTGCCACCTGATTTTGTCCTGACTTGACAAATGATGTGATGTTGAACTCTGCAGGAAGCTTTGATCCTTGACTATAGCCGACCTTTTTGCCATTGACCCACACATACATCGCCGATCTTACTGCACCAAAATGAATAAATACTTCACGATTTTTCCAGTTTTGAGGCAATATAAAAGTGCGTTTATAAGACCCTACTGGATTATAATGATTCGGAATTTTTGGAGGCTTCGGCGAAAAAGGATAGTTCACATCCAAATAATGTGGTACTCCATAACCCTTCATTTCCCAATTGCTTGGTACACTCAGGTTGTCCCATTTATCTACGCTGTAATCTAGCTTATAAAAGTCCTTGGGGCGATTGGCGGGTCGCTTTGTCCAACGAAACTTCCAAATACCATTAAGTGACAAAAAATTGTTGGATTTACTTTTGTCATTTTTCATAGCCTTTTCACGACTCTCAAAAGGAAAGGCCGTAGCCCGGGAAGGCTCCTTGTTAATGGCAAATATCTTTTGGTTTTCCCAATCATTGGTTTGTGCCCTTAGGACACCCAAAGTTCCAACCATTAGGTAAATCACTATTATACACTTGTACAGCTTCATCGGGTTAGTTTTTTAATTATTCAAAAAATTAGCGTATAAGCTCAATATAGTCAATTTTCAAAGGCGAAACGATTTTTTTATGGGTTGGTAAAAACCCTGAGAAATTCATAGGCTTATTTCTTTTTGGGTTGAGGCGTTTTTGCTTCTGGTTTAGGCAAATACCCTTGTTCAATAAAAGCCATAATCCCAAACAAGGTCCCCCAGGAATGGAATTTATCACTTGACAAACGACGATCATCTCCTGTGCCTGTAATGGCCGAATAGTTTTCGCTCACATATCCCTTACGCTTCCATTCATTCAATATCAGTTTTAAAGATTTTTGTGATAATTCCTGGTGCGCTTTTGTAAACCCATATTGGCGTAAACTTAGGTAAGTCAAAAAATTGAGCGGAGGCCAGATAGCACCTTTCCAGTATCGCTGTCGGGAAAAAGTGGGGTCATTGCGAGCAATAGAAGGCAAAATCCACTCTCCAGCAAATTCTTCAGGGTTGAAAAAATGCTCCTCTACTATTCTTTTTGCCCGTTTTTTAGAAGGCAATTTTGCCAATAATGGATAGAATAAGGTTGGAGACAACCTCTTAGAAGCTTGTTTTAGGTCGGTGCGATAGTTTAAATAAAAGCCTACCTTTTTGTCCCATAACTTTTCCAGGTTTTGCTCAAGTAGATTTGCTCGCTTGGTCAATTCTTTGACAGCCGTTTTACGCCCCAGTACCTGTGCCATTTCAATCAATGCTCGACAATCGGCAATCACTAAACTATTCAGGCCTACATCCTGTAGCTCCAGCGTATTTTTCTGCTGACTAAAAGGTACGCCAATATACATGGGCGAGTCATCCATACCCGATTCATACCCCGCAGTGCGTTTGCTTTGGGTAGCGGGTTCAAAAAAAAGGTTTTTAGCCTTGTGTGATCCATAACTTAGTAGCCCTTCATTCAGGCGTTTTTTGAACCACCAACGATTCCAACCCAATAAGTCGTCAAACGTAGCTTCTAAAAACCATTTTTCTGGATAACGTTTGTATATTTCTTTAACCATAATAGCCCCTACTGGAGGCTGTGAACGGTCCCAGGATTTACTACCATTGCCCCGATTGTCGTTCGGAATAAAACCTTCTTCGGTTTTGCCTCTTAAGTGCTCCAATACGTTGGCAAAGGCCAAATCACGGCTACTTAGGGAGGTTACATAAGACAGAAAAAAATTATCCCAGCCAAACAAGCAATATCCGCCATATTCAGCATTCCACAAGCGCCCCACGGTGCTTACTACTCGATCATATTTAGGTTCATAAATCAGGTTCCAGGCCACCCCTGCTTGCACTGCAGTAAATGCTTCTGCCAGTTCTTTATACTTCTGACGTGCTTCTTTTTGTACTTGCACTTTCTGTTCTTTCACAATCTGTTGTATTTCAGCCAACGAGCGTTGTTTACCAGTCGAGATGCCTACGGGTTGGTCTAAAAACACTGCGAGATAAGGCGAATAGGTAGGCACATAATAATCGGTATGAGGATTTCCAGTAATGTGTACTGAGGTAGATTTACCAGAGGGAAACTTGGCTTCCAGCTGATTTCCATTTTTACGCAAAGCACCATTACGGTTCCATAGCATAGCAGCTTCCACGATCAAGGCCACTTTGTTTTTATTTTTGGATAATGGTTTGGTAGGTTTCAGGGGAGTCACTAAAATAACTAAATCATCACCTACATGAGCAGTTTGTATGCGGGCATATAAAGTTTGCCATTGAATAGTAAGCTCGGTATAGCTTCCAGTATAGGTATGAATGCCTGGGGTAATTTGTTCGGCTTGTTTACCATAACGCCCAATTAAGGCATCTTTCAGGTATTTCTCTTCCAGCCAATTATGTTGCTTAAAGTTCAGATTCACCGCAAAGCCTTCTGGCAACAATACCTGTGATAATACACTGCGGGTATTCCAGGTGTTCCACCCTTTGATTAATCGTTTTTTGATGGCTTGGTATTCAGTAAATTGATAACCAGCTTTGGGCTGCGCTTGTAAAGGACCAATAATGAAGGCAGCAAATATCACCCAGTAATGCAAATATCGCTTCATAAAGTACTCAAATTCTATATAGGGTGAAATTAGAGTACTACACAATAGTTAGCAAGTTTGTATCAATATTGTACTAAAAGGAGATAAAATAGTATGCAATAGCAATAAACGGGTATATTTTCATCAGCAAGTATTGTTTGTATCCAGCACTACTTTTGGTAAGCTCCAGAACTTCAATCAAAGTTAAAGTTTGTTAAATGTTTTTTGAAAAAACGCTATTGGTGAAGTCAAATATCTACTTGGTAACGTCATAAATGTACACAAGAACCAATCAGTTATTTGCCTATGAATTGCCCAAAGTTGACAGGAATACAATTTTTTATGGTAAAAGGGGTTAGTTAAAAGAATTGATTGACCTGAACCTTTCTTCCTTCTTGATTGTCTAAACATCTGATACTTTGATTGGGTTGTCTTCCAAGGTCTTGTGTAAATTGCCTAAAGCTTTGTAATATTATTTACTATTTTGATGGCATTCCCACAAGAACTATAGCTAAAAGTCGAGATGACTTCTTAAATTAACACCCATTATTCAAGTTTCTATTATATGGAATTCAAACAATTGGAGGTTTTTATATCAGTAGCCGAAAATCTAAATTTCAGCAAAACAGCTGAATATTTTTCACTCACCCAACCTACCATTAGTAAGAATATTAAGGCACTGGAACACGAACTAGGCACCAACTTATTTGAGCGAAATAAAAATCAGCTTTCTCTTACTTTTGAGGGCAAACTTTTCCTACAGGAGGCAAAAAAGATCATCCAAATTTCTCATAAAATGAAAAACTCACTGGATGAAATCCCCACTGACAGAACTTTTCGTATTGGTTTTGTGGCACTCTCTATTTATTCGTTTTTGCCTGCATTTACTACCTATATCCAACAAACTTTTCCTGACCTTAAAATAAAACTTGAGTGGTACTACGACAACTTGCTACTGCTTAAGCAATTACAAGAGGGGCACATGGATTTGGCATTTTATTATGAAACCAACGTATCGTATAACATTGAGAGTCGCTTGATCAATGAAGATGAAGTAGTACTTGTACAATCCGTTAATTCTCCATTTGCGGACCTGGAGCTCATGAAACCTGAACATGCGCCACATATGAAGTATATTTTGCCTCCCAGAGAGGCCAATCCTTATATGATGGATGTGCTTTTTAACCGTTATGAAGCCTGGGGGCTTACTCCTGAGGTTGTTTGTTACTTACAACCACATCAGGCTCGTCTGGCTCTGGCTGCTGAAAATACAGGGGTGTTGCTGGAAGGACAGTCTTTGCAAAAATTGCATACTCCTGGAGTAGTATTCACTCCTATACAAAAAGATTTACAAACCTTTATCAGGGTTTTTATGGGTTGGAATCCTTATCAAAAAAACACCAAACTTATCCAGCATTTCATAGCGTATTTTGACAGTATGCCTATTAACCAAGTCTAACGAAATACGCAACTTATGCTATTGAATACCTGTTGCTATTTTGAAGTAAAAATTTGTTCAGAGTTAATAATGTATCTTATAAAAAACTTTAGTAAGTAGTAAGCACACACTAATAACTAAACGATAACACCCTCTTATATCTTGATACTATAACTATATGGAACTGAAACACATCGAGTCTTTTGTAGTATTGGCTCAAGAATTAAGCTTTAGCAAAGCCGCCAAAAAACTTCACCTCAGTCAATCTCCCTTAAGTCGTCACATCAAATTACTGGAAAAAGAACTCGGCAAAACATTATTTCAGCGAAGTACCCAATCAGTCCAACTTACCAAGGCAGGGGAGGTATTTCTGGAAGAAGCTACTATGCTATTGTCACAAGTCAAAGGGGCCATGGATAAGCTCAAGGCTCCTATAAAAACAGCGACCAAACAATTGGAAATAGGTTTTATACGTCCTGCCATGCTCTTGTTTTTGCCTCAGCTAATCAAGGCTTTTCGCCAACAATACCCTCATATACAGCTAAATATTACAGAAATGAATCAGGCGATTGCTATGCAAAAAGGACTACTGAACAGAACCCTGGATGTGGTTTTTATGCATGCATTGCTTCCATTGGCAAACATCGAAACTCACCTTATTTTTTACGAACCTCTCAAGTTGGTACTTCCCCAAAAACACCCCCTGGCCGATAAGCAAGTCATTTCTTTACCTGAGCTTCAATACGAAAGCTTTATCATGTTTCCTCGTCATGTTGCACCAGCTATGTACGATTTGTTTTTATTTGAATGTGCCGAAAAAGCTCGGTTCGAACCCAACATACTTATGGAAGCAGATCCACAAATTGCCCGAATAGAGTTAGTTGCTCACAACCTGGGGATAACTTTCGCCTCAGCTGGTATGGAGAAAATGTTTGGCGACGAAGTTGTTTTCAAAAATGTTGTCAGTACCAATCTGGTTCATTTTCCAATGGATTTGGCGTGGAACCCTAACAACATTACTCCCTCATTACAAGCCTTTATTAGCTTCACCCAGTCGTTTACTGCTGCCAAAGAGGGCACTATATAATAATACTCGCCTGACATTTTTAAAAAGCCCTGCTTTTTATTATCATATAAGTAGGATTCGTTTCGATGGTTGTGGTATTTTTAGCCATCATCAATACAAGAAATGAATTGATCTAAAAACAGCCACCTTGGCAGATTACTGTAAAGTATTATGCACTGTAAATCAAGCACATACGTTTAATTGGGGACTTTGATCTTATTATGACAATCTATGGAACTAAAACATATAGAGTCGTTTGTAATGTTGGCTAATGAGTTAAGTTTTAGCAAGGCTGCGGAAAAATTAAATATCAGTCAATCACCACTAAGTCGTCACATTAAATCCCTGGAAGATGAGTTGGGTCAGGCATTGTTTCATCGCAATACCAAATCGGTGACGCTTACGCCTGCTGGAGAGACATTTCTTGCCGAAGCACACGCACTACTCACCCAAATAAAAGGAGCCGTAGATAAACTCAAATCGCCTATAAACAAGGTAACTCAAAAATTAATGGTGGGTTTTATCCGTCCAGCCATGTTACTTTTTCTACCCGAGTTACTCAAGGTTTTCCGTCGAGACTATCCTTATATACAAGTAAATATAAGTGAGATCAATCATAGTGAAACAATCAAAAGGCAGCTCCTCGAAGGTCAACTTGATTTGGCATTTACCCATACAACTCTCCCAGATTCTCATCTTCGCTACCATCGTATTTTCAACGAACAAATGCGGGTAGTGCTTCCAATAGACCACCCTCTGGCTAATCGACAGGTGCTTTCATTACCCGAACTCAAAAACGAGGCTTTTATATTATTCCCCCGAAAACTTTCGCCTGCTATGTACGACTTGTTTGTACATGAGTGTCGGGATAAGGCAGGGTTTCAGCCTAAGATTTCAATGGAAGCCAACCCTCAGTTAGCAAGAATAGAGATGGTTATCCACGGTTTAGGTATTACTTTCGCCTCGGCAAGTATGGAAAAAATGTTTGAAGACAAGGTGGTATTCAAAAATATTGTGAGCACAAACCTGGTCAATTTCCCGATGGACATGGCTTGGAATCCTTCTAATGAAACTCCTCACCTTCAGGCATTCATCAATTTTATTAAATCATTTGTTCCTGTGCCTTACTCGTTCCTAAAATGAAGCAATAGTTAATACAAGCCATCCATATCTGGAATGACAATCTCGTTTCTGGAATAAATCAACTTGTTTTCCTTCTTCAGCTGATTTAAAATAGAGGTCACTGTTTGTCGGGTAGAACCTGTAAGATGGGCAATGTCTTGATGGGTAAGATAATTGCGCGCTGAGAAAATTCCTTGTTGATCTTCACCATTGTCCTTTACAAATTTTTTCAGAAAATGGATCACTCGGGTACGTACATCCTTAAAAATCAGATTATTGTAGCGATTCTCGAGCGTTTTGAGTTTGTCGCCTACCTTTTTGGTAAACTTCAGCGAAATAGTAGGATATTTGGCCAGTACCTTCTCAAAATTATCCAGCGTAAAGGTACACATCACGGCTTCGTCGCTCATTACTTTAGCATATTCTGAGGCATTGTTTTCAGTAACTTCGTCCAATGAAATTTCCCCAAAAATATCTCCTTTTTGAATAATATCTTTAGTTACTTCATTTCCTTCAGCATCAAGGCTAATGATTTTAAGCATTCCTTTTTTCAGAAAATAAAGACGTTTGGTGGTTTCGTGGCTAAAAAAGATTGCCTCGTTTTTGAGGGCTTTTTTAAACCCAACCCACACGCATAACTCCTGGTATTTGTCATCGGTGATTTGAGAAAATATCTGGTGATTACGCAGGTACCAGTATTTGACTTCTTGTTGCATTGGTATTTGTTAAGCAATAAACAGTGGTGTAAAACGATTGAACTTTCTGTATTTTGATGTATTGTTAGTTCTTTTCTTCCCTCTGGCTTATCTCTCAAACATACAGAAAGGCTGAGTGGTTTTGGGTAATAACACTAAAACCTCATCTTTAGATCAAAATTGAGCAAGATTGCCCCCTTATCAAAGATAACAAATGTGGATAAACAAAAAAAGCACGGTTTTTTGAAAAACCATGCTCTTAATATCATTTTTGGATAAAAGAGGACTATGCGTCCACTTGGTACCTTGTTTATGCTTACTGTGCAGAAATAGGCTCAACTACTACAAAAGAACGATCACGTTGTCCTTTTTTGAAGTGAACAGTACCGTCGATCAAAGCAAACAAAGTGTGATCTTTTCCTATTCCTACGTTTTTGCCAGGATGGTGCTTGGTTCCACGCTGACGTACAATAATGTTTCCGGCTTTCGCGAATTGTCCTCCAAAAATCTTGGTACCCAATCGTTTACTTTCCGATTCGCGACCGTTTCTAGAACTACCAGCTCCTTTTTTATGTGCCATAGTTTTACAAAATTTAAAATCTAGCCCAAGGGGCGGATTCGGTTTTATTAAAAAGTTAAATTTATCAATGTATGATAAATGAAATACATCGGGGACTTAGGCCGTAATGTCCTCAATTAATACTTTGCTCAAGTACTGACGGTGTCCGTTGGTTTTTTTATAACCTTTGCGTCGTTTTTTCTTAAATACGATTACTTTGTCGCCTTTTAGGTGCTCTAATACTTTTCCAGATACCTTTGCGCCGTCTACTAAAGGAGCACCAATTTTTACGTCACCGTCGTTGTCTACCAACAACACTTTGTCAAAAACTACTGCTGCATTTTCCTCATCTTTCAGGCGGTGAGTATATACGTATTGGCCCTTTTGCACCTTAAATTGCTGACCTGCGATCTCTACAATTGCATACATGTCTCTTACTAGGTTTGTTTAAAACTGCAAAACAGAGCGCAAATTTAGGGTTTTAATTCTCGAAATACAAGCCAAGCGAACGATTAAATGGTGAATATAACTGATTAACTCTTACAGTGGTTTATGCCATCAATTATCATTAGTATCTCACGACACTATAGAGCCATCATTATAGCTCTTAAAAAATAATCTTTTTGAATACCAGCGAGTTAGCCAACAGGTACCCTTTATCACCTTGTATTTGTTAAGCATTCTTGCGATTTTTGTATTAAAAACTTGGGCTTCAGAATGCGCCAAAACCGACAAGTATTTGTTTATCAAATGCTTAGCATTTCTGGCGACTTATCCTCTAATTTTTGATGCTTTTTACCTCCCACAAAGAGGTAACATTTTTGTTATTCGATGTGTTAATCCCTCATCTGTAACAACTATTTTATTGATAAACTAAACCAGGTTTTGTCCGCTGCTTAGGGCACTGTAAACTAAGTTTCTTTGTATTCCACTTTTTGTATGGTCTCGCTTCACTAAGACCAAAGACTTGAGGGAATTTCTAAAGATTTAGTTTACGATGTACTTAGGGCAATTACTTAAACTAATTTTAGACAAAAAACTAAAAATATACACGCGATATGAGCAATACCATCAATGAACCTTTATTGGAAGATGTAGACAACCGATTTGTGATTTTTCCAATACAGCAAGACGATATTTGGCAGATGTATAAGAAAGCCGAGGCTTCGTTTTGGACTGCGGAGGAGATAGACCTGGCCCAAGACCTGAAAGATTGGGATGAAAAACTGAATGATGATGAGCGCCATTTTATTACGCACGTATTGGCGTTTTTTGCGGCAAGTGATGGTATTGTAAACGAAAATCTGGCCGTAAACTTTTTGGAAGAAGTAAAAAGCCCTGAGGCTCGTTGCTTTTATGGTTTTCAAGTAGCTATTGAAAACATTCACGCCGAGACTTATTCTTTGTTGATTGATACTTATATCAAAGATGCCGAAGAAAAGCACCGTTTGTTCAACGCTTTGGAAACAGTGCCTTGTGTAAAGAAAAAAGCGGAGTGGGCTTTGCGCTGGATTGATAAGGGTAATTTTGCAGAGCGTCTCATTGCTTTTGCTGCAGTAGAAGGCATCTTCTTTTCAGGTAGTTTTTGCTCTATCTTCTGGTTGAAAAAACGTGGGCTGATGCCAGGCTTGAGTTTCTCTAATGAGCTGATTTCTCGTGACGAGGGCTTGCACTGTGACTTTGCTTGCTTGTTGTACAACCGTTACTTGAAAAATAAGCTTCCTAACGAAACTGTGGTTGGCATTATCAAGGATGCAGTTGAAATAGAGAAGGAGTTTGTAACTGATGCACTTCCGGTAAGATTGATTGGTATGAATGCCGAAATGATGACTCAATACATCGAGTTTGTAGCCGATCGTTTATTATTGGAGCTTGGTTGCGAAAAGCAATACAATTCCGAAAACCCATTTGATTTTATGGAAATGATTTCGCTTCAAGGAAAAACCAACTTCTTTGAACGTCGTGTAAGTGAGTACTCAAAAGCGGGAGTAGCTAACAAACCATCTGGTGGACAAAGCAACCATAGCTTTAGCTTGGATGAAGATTTTTAGCGATCTAATTATTCGATATTTAGATATTTCTACAAAAGCTGCTCTAGCAATAGAGTAGCTTTTTTTGTATGTATTGGTTAATGTTTTCTTTTGCTTAACATCTAAAATGCATGACGATTTTTGTATCTTTATTAGACTAACATTTTCTAAGGTATGATTCCAACTAATCGTTTTAAAATTATTTTTCCTGAAACAAAACCCATTAGTCGTCTTGAACTAAACTTTCCTGAGGCCAATGCATTATCTGATGACGAGTTTTTTCAGTTTTGTCAAGAAAATCAGGGACTAAAATTTGAAAAAACCAATACTGGAAAAATTATCGTTATGACACCTACTGGCGGAAGAACAGGCAGTCGCAATATTAAAATATATCTTCAAATTGCGACCTGGAATGAGCAACAGCAATATGGTGAAATGTTTGATTCATCTACAGGTTTTAAATTACCTGATGGCTCTACTTTAGCACCTGATGCTTCTATAGTATCTCAAGCAAGATGGAATGACCTTAGTGATGATGAGCAAGAAAAGTTCCCCCCACTCTGTCCTGAATTTGTGGTAGAATTAATGTCTAAGAGTGATCAATTAGGTACTCTTCAAGCAAAAATGCAAAATTGGCTTGCCAATGGTGCTCAATTGGCTTGGCTTATTGATCCTCAAGATGAAAAGGTGTACATATACCGCCCACAACAAGAATTAGAAGTAATTAATGGATTTGATAATTCCCTTTCAGGAGAAGATGTACTAAAAGGTTTAATATTTAATTTGAAGGTTTTGAGGTAAACCCTTGTGAGTAGTCAGTAACTGCCCACAAAGGTTTTAAAACTTTACCCATAGCTACTTACGGGTCCCAAGCTCCTGCACAATGTTTTTAAAGGTTACGTAATTAATCGCCATCAACAAGAAGAATAAGATGGGGAAAAACATTCTGAGGCTCAAAGTCTGGGTTTTGAAAAACACAACGGCTTGATCGGTGAGCATTACTAAAAAGGATAGACCTAGTAATAAAATCACGACTTTCAAGGCCTGCATTTTTTGTTCGAGCTGACTCGTAGTCAAGTCATTTGCGGCTTTTTTCATCGTTTTGGGGATTAGTTGGTTAAAAACTATTGGTATCAAAAAATACGATTTTTTTCAGAAACTAGTTTATTAATGCTTGCATTATCGATACATTTAACGATTCGATAATGGTAGAGAATATTCTCCTAACTTATTGCACCCCATGGAGTCACTCTTAAAGCAACTGATTGAAGAAAACCTACAAACCCAACATTCTACCTTAGATTTAGGCCCTGGTAGCTTAATCTACGATGATGATGCACTAGAACTCCTCGAGCAATGTAATCATTTACATACTTTGATCTTCACGAGTATTATGTGGCGTGAATACGACCAAGGGCAAAAAACCTATGAATATAAATATGGCCAGTCTATCCCTCAGAATGCATTTCCCAATGTGCTCAAACAAGTACCTAATTGTTTGCCTGCGAGTCTAAAAACCCTGGTATTGGCCGGGTATATAGATGGCGGAGGACTTATCAGTGATATTACCGCTTTGGCTAAATTGTCTCAGCTTCAACAACTCCATTTAAATGACAACCAAGTAACAGACATTCGCTCACTTTCCAAGCTTAGGCATTTGCATTACCTGGATTTGAACGACAATAAAGTAGAGGACTTACAGGCACTGGCTCAATGCTCACAGCTACAATTTCTGGATTTGAGCGTAAATCATGTTCAGGAAGTTACACCGCTGGCTAAATTAACGCATTTATGGTTTTTGGATGTAGGTCGGAATCAAATTGAAGATATTACAGCACTTTCTGGTTTAACTCGATTGCAGGAGCTCGACTTAGGCAAAAATCAGATTGAAGATATTACTCCTTTGGCTCACCTTACCCAATTAGTACACCTTCGTTTGAGTCAGAACCAGATCAAAGATGTGCATACGCTGGCCAAACTCAAAGCATTAAAATGGCTCCAGTTGAGTAACAATTTTATTGAAGATGTGAGCCCTCTCGCTGAATTGAAACAGCTGGAAGTATTGTATTTATTTGAAAATCCACTTCAAGACATTAGTTGCCTTAAGCATTTAACTCAATTGACTGAGCTACATGTTTATTTAGACGATTTAATCTATCCTCCTATTTGGTTTGCATTATTAAAAACTAAAGAAGGGCGAGTGGGGGATTATGCTCATTTGCCAGAACTTCCTCAGGTAGAGAAGATATGGCAGCTTATAAAAAGCAGACAAAAAGAAAATATTGACTTGGCTTGGCAGGTAGCACTTGGCCAGGGGTGGACTGCAGCGGAGTTTGAAACGTACCTTCAGTTGTTAGATCAGTTAACCCAGACACTCAAATAATCACTTGTTGGTGACGCTTCGTTTAAACACCAAACAAGGAAATGGATTAGCTTAATTTTTCAATTTTACTAATGGTATTTTTAAGTAAAACGAGCTATACTACAACTTCACCCCTATCACCAAAATATCATCTATTTGGTTTTGACGAGTTTCTTGCATCCAACTATCTAGGGCTTCTGACAAAATAAGCTTTTGCTGAGCCATAGGTTTGGTATGATGATCTAATAAAAGCTTTCTGAATCGCTTTCTCATAAATTTCTGGCCATTGGGGCCTCCAAACTGATCTTGATAACCATCCGAAAAGAGATAAAAAGCATCTATGGCTTCTAGCGGAATCTCGTGTTGGGTAAATATTCTTTCTTTCTCCCGTTGGTCTCCTCCTACGGGTATTTTATCTCCTTTTAACACTTGCATTTCACCCTGCTTGATATATACCAACGGGTTGCGTGCACCAGCAAACTCCAGCATCTTGGTGTATGGATTTAAAACCACCAATGACATATCCATGCCATCCCGGTTTTTGGTTTCTCTTTGGTTAAGCACCCGGCGAATGCCCTTGTGGAGCATATTCAGTATTTGATCAGCTTGCGTTATCTTCCTTTCATTCACGATATAGTTCATCAGATCGTTGGCTACCATACTCATAAAAGCACCTGGTACACCGTGTCCTGTACAATCAATCGCCGCCAATACAATTTTTTCATCTCCAGTACGTACATTGCTCAACCAATAAAAATCTCCTGAAACGACATCTCTGGGTTTAAAGAAAATAAAATGTTCAGGCAAAGCACTGGCCAACATTTTGGGAGTGGGTAAGATCGCTTCTTGAATTCGCTGAGCGTAATTAATACTATCAGAAATGTGTTTTTTCTGGATTTCCAGCTCTTCCATTTTCTCCTGGATTTCTCGGGTACGCAACGATACCTGATTCTGTAACTCACGATTACGCGCTCGAATCTGATTGGTACGAAAACGGAATAGCAGATAAATAATTCCTAAGGCAACCAATGCTAATAAAATATAAAATAGCCTGGTTTCATAAAAAGCAGGATCGATGGTAAAAACCAAGGTATCTCCTTGTTCATTAAACACTCCATCGTTGTTGGCCGCAATCACCCGAAAAGTGTAGGTACCAGGCGACAAGTTGGTATATTGTATAGAGCGCTTATTGCCCATGTCTACCCAATCGTCGTCATACCCTTCAAGTTTACACTTAAATCGTACTTTCTCAATGGCCTGATAGCTTAAAGCGGTATAATCAATCTGAATCCGTTTGCTATTACGATCTACTTTTAGTTGTTCAAAAGGGCGATGCAATATCTTTCCATCTACTTTGAGCAAGGTAACGTACACAGGAGGCTTTAAGGTATTTTTGGGAATGTCATTGGGGTCTACTTTTACTACGCCAAATACCATGGGTATCCATAGATAACCATGAGAATCTTTGAGGATATTGGCATTGGGTGTGGTACTAGAGTTTAAAATACCATCTGAATTATCAAAAAACTGATAATCCACCTTTTTCTTATCTTTTTCAAAGCACTCAGTCAGTTCTTTTAAGTTTACCCGAATGATACCTTCTCCAGTGCTCAACCAAAAATATCCTTGATTATCTTCAGCAATCTCAAATAAAGTACTATTCTCAAGAGTAAATAGATTAGGAATGGTTTTGAACACTCCCTGATAATAACGGCTCAAACCTCCATTATGAGCAATCCAAATGGCTCCATCTTTTGTTTGGTGAAAGTTAAACACCACATTATAGTTTTTGCCATGTTTGTCAAGCATTTGTTCTATGGTACCATCTGGCTTGAGCAAATTAACTCCCCCACCTGCAGTAGCTATCCATAAGTTATGGGTTTTTGGGTTTTCGAATACCCTCAGAATAAAGTCGTTGCTAAGATTGTTACTCTTGGTATATACGGTAAATTTCCCAGTAGAATCTTGTTGAAATAATCCAGTACGACTACCAATCCACACATTTTTGCGAGAGTCTTCTACTGCAAAACGAGTAGAATTATTGGTAAGCTCGTTGCTGGTATCAAACACCTTATAATCGGCCATTTTACCTTTGGTAAATTTATAAACTCCATTATAAGTACTGATCCAGATGTTTTCGTCAGAGTCTTTGTACATGTCCCGAATACGCTGATTCTTGGTAATGTTGGTGAGAGGATGCACTTTGATTCCAGCAGGGGAAATATAAAACACCGTCCCCAGATCATTGGCCAATAAAATAGAGTCTTTGTTTACCTCTAACAAAGTGTTGATGGCATTGCCGTCCAGGCCATTAAACTGGCTGTATTCGTTGAATTTTTTAGGGGTAAGTTTAGATAAGCCACTGCGATAACCCGCCAACCAGAGGTTTCCTTCCCGATCAAAACGGCTGGATACTATTTGAGGTGATTTTTTAAATGCAAACTTGTCTATAATATCACCTTGGGCATTGACTACATATAAACCCAGTGTAGTAGAAATGTAATAATACCCTTTGTGAAAGTTGATGTGAATGCAATCTATCCCCTTTAAGGCTGGCACGCTTGTTACCTTATTGTTAGCTATAATGTCAAGCCCTTTGTTGGAGCCGACCCATAAGCGATCCTGAGAGGCATCGTAATATAAGCCATTGATAATTTTTGATTTAAGACCTTGTTCTTCCGAGAACTGACGAATGTTATCACCATCTTTCAGAAATACGCCTACTTGGGGAGAACTAAACCAGATTTGCTGGTTTTTTCCCTGAACAATATCGCTAATAAATGCTTTTTCGAGTACTGATGGCCCTTTTACTTTAGTAACCTTTCCATTTTTGTAAATAAACAATCCATCACTACGTGTTCCCAGCCATAAGGTACCATCTTTCTGATTAAGAAAACTCTCGATATATGGGGTAAAATCACCCTGATTCTTGAGTTGTGAAAATTTTCCATTCTCGAAATAAAACACCCCATTTCCTGAACCCAACCATATTTTACCGTCTACTCCTTGCGAAATGTTAGAATATACCAGCTTGTGTTCTGGAAAAATATCGGCATAGTTTTCAAAGTATACGCCATCGAAACGAACTACTCCGCCATAGGTTCCTATCCAAATAAAACCGTCTTTGTCTTGAATAATGTCTTGTACACTTGAGTTAGGCAAGCCTTCACGTAGGGTCCAGGTTTTGGTTGAGTATTGAGACAGGGGGCGGTAATTTTGCGCTTGCGTCCACCCACTTACCAGGAATAAAATACAATAGAAGAAATATTTGAAAACTTTCAATGCCATGAACGTACAATTGCCAAGGTTCGAGTTTGTGCCTTTTCAGTAGAAGTATAGTTTAGATGCAATGTCTTTGTTAAACTAACAGTTTTTCATTTTTTAACCCAGCATTGCGGGAAATAATTATAAATTGATTTTGAGATTCTCATAGCAAAAAGTATTCTAGATGTTCCGATATCCAGAAAAACCCTACTAAAACCCTTTTTATGCTCTTTTCCAAGCACTGTAATTAATCTTTGAGTTCATCGGCAGAGTTAGCCAGAACCTTTAGATAATCACGTTTGGGTATTTCTTTATTGACAAAACCCTGATAATGAAGTACTTCTCATTTTCTCTTAAAAAAACATCAAAACTTCATTGAAAAGTATTATCAATCATTGATAAAAAAACATAAAGGTTGATATATTGGGTGATCAAAATCATTTTTCAACTTTGGAAGCTGCTTTAACTTTTAATCATGCATTACAACCAATAAACATCCTAAAAGTTGAGGTTGCTTCGTAACTAAAAATCCTCATGGCAAAACAAGACGAAATATCCACCGTCATCCAAAGCACCGATCAGTCTCGTGCACAAGAATTTGCATCCATCAAAAGTACTAGCACTCAACCTGCTACCAAAACTTTTGCGATTAATGCTACTGGTAACTTATTTGTAGCCAGCACACTTAACGGAGAAGATGCAGGCTTGACTGCCGAAGCCGAAAAAGCCTTTGGGCAAGTAAGTGTTTTCTTCGCTGCAATGACCAAAGCCATTGCTGAAAGCAAAAACCCAAAAACTCAAAAACCTTATTCTTTTTACGATTATGAGGCCATCGATAAGGTGGTATCTACTTCTGGTTTGTTTATTAAAGTAGGGCAAAACGACATTGACTTTAAAAGCAATAGCTGGGGGGTACAATTCAGTGTAGAACTGATTCAGGCAATTTTTGGCAATTTTGCGGGTGGTTTAGAAGCCATCGGTAAGTCGCTGCTTTCTATGATCACCTCCATAGGTTCTGAGGGAGCTGGGCAGATCAACATCAGTGGTAGTAGCAGCACGCTTGACTCAAAAATAGGTTCTATCATTTTTGTATGTGAGTACTTACTGGGAGCAGTATCTATTAGTCCCGTAATCGTGTACATTGACTTGGAAAAAAGTAAAAGTGCTTTCCAGGCAGGTCCTTGTTTTAAGACTGATGTTACCAAAACGGCGCTTACGTTACACAAAGAAACCTTTCTGTTTGTTCCTCCTACGTTTATGGAGCAAGCAGCTACTATGAATGAAGCTATGGCTAACGAAGGCTTCAAAACGTTGGTGAACTCTTTGAAAGCCGAACTTTCGGGTACTCCTGTGACCGACGAAAGTAGCAGTAGTAGCTCCTCTTCAAGCAGTAGCAGCTCAAGTTCTGACCCTAGTGGCTCAAGTAGTAAACCTGGCGGGCTTAGTTAATAACCCATTGTATTCAAACGTGGTTGTATGTTCAGCCACGTTTGAATTTTACCTTGGTCTTCATTTTTCTTTCACTTTTTATGCCCAGAATAACCCATGGACAAACAATCTCAAGCTTCTTCTTCTGTAAACCTGTTTTCTCCTTTGCCTAAGCACTATGTTTTTAACCAAACAGGCAATATTATGATTGCCACTACTGGAGATGCCAACCAATTGGATGACCATTTCAAAGCAGTTTGTGCGGAGGTATCAGTGTTTTTTGCTACCCTAACCAAAGCCATTCATTCGGTGATTAATCCCAAAACCAAGCAACCTTATTCTATTTATAATTATAAAGCGTTGCGCAAGGTGATTAAGAACTCTGGGATGTTTGTATTGCTACACGAAAAAGAAATGACTTTTGAAACATCTGATCCTCTCGAAGTTTTTGGTAAAGAGTTTTTTAAATCGGTATTGGGCATTTCTTTGCAAGAAGATGAATTAGAGTTTGCACAGGAAACTTTTGGGGCGATGAGCAAAGAAGCAGACCATATCGTGCAAGAAAAAACAAGGGTTGCAAACGAAGCAAAGGCTCCTCAAAGTCGTGGAATAGATATACCTGATGATAAAGCTGAAAGTCTGGAAAATGAAGATGTAGAGGAAGAAAAGGTAAGTAACATTATTTTTGTATGTGAATCACTTTTGGGAATGCCTATTGTAAGTGTGATTGTAACCCATGCCCGCCCTGAGGATTTGAAAGAAGAGCACGAAGGTGAAGCCAAAGGGGTACACGAAGCACATCATAAAGAGGGTTTCTTCAAAAAAATATTTTCTCGTCATCATGAAGCGGGGCCAGAAGCTCCAGTGAAACGCACCTGGAATTATCAAAAGGATACTTACTTGTTTGTATCGCCTCAGTTTTTCAAGGATTATGTAGGGGGGTTATCGGTGGCCAATACCCCAGAGTTTCAACGGGTGATGAATACTATTCAAGGGTATTTGTTGGAGTAAAAACCTATTACCAAAATTTCCACCAAGGCTTGGCAGTTGGGTTTAAGATTTTTTGCTCAAGATCACCTACGGTTTCACCACCTTCGGGCCCGAGGTCAATCGTAGTCCAGCGTGTTTCTGAGTAGTCAAACTCCATTTGGAGTCCATATTGACGAACATAACCAATGATATCGTTCATTAAGAGTTCCCCAGTTTCTTTGATTAACCTACCTGACTGATGAATGGCCAGATAATGTAAACCAGATACTGAATGAGCAAAAGAAACAATAACTGTAGTAGCTAATTCTTCAGAAATGAATGCAGCCCAGTGTTCTAGTTTATCAAAAGTATTATGCTTTATGGTTACCCAGTCTTCCTGCCCTTTGCCAATGGCCATAAATTCGGGAATACCTTCCTCCTGCGTCCATTTACTGGGCCAGTTAGTATAACCTTGTTGATGCTTCACCCGAAACGTTGAACCTTTTAACAGTTGGGTCAGTGTTTTTTCAACCTTCTTGACATCAGAGGTTTGTACGTAAAATGCAGTCCAAGTGCCCATTTGATCGTTTTGAAAAAGAAGTTTTGATTTGAATACGCTCAATTGTCTCAAATAACTTGCCCAAACTAGCCCTTATGTGTAATATTTAGAAACGCCTTTAACTTTTGATCATACTTCGTTAAAACATCAACAAAGGACAAACTTCTGGTGGTAGTGGCTAAAGTAAACTCACTCTCTTTTTCTTATAAATGAAGAAACATTTTAGTCCACGTTTTTTCAACAAATCTGATGATCATTTTGTATACTTTAATATTAGTTCATTGACTATTTGGCTCAAGCTTAAACTCACCAAAACATGACTGAAATCACAGAAAAAGTAGTGCTCAAAAAGGACACAGATAAGGTATTTGCCACTATTACTTATAACAAAGAAAAAGAGTGGTTATTCATCAATTGGGAAGGCTTTTTGACCGTGGATATGGTCAAAGAAGGCTCCGAAGAACTATTAAATTTATTTAAGACAATAGGCAGCATCAGTAAAATTCTGGTAAATAACCAACAAGTAAAAGGGCCTTAGGGCAAAGCCAATGATTGGTATGCGACTGATTGGAATCCTCGAGCTATTGCAGAAGGCCTCACCCATATGGCAGTAGTTGTATCTCCCAATATCTTTACTCAACTATCGTTGGAAGGTTTTATAGAGCTAAATCCTGGCTATGTTGTCCATAGTTTTCAAGAAACTGAGGCAGCCGAAAAGTGGTTGTATGATCAGTAAAGGTCTTGGGTTTTATGCTCTAAAAGCTATATTTCGCTTATTAATAGTGTTTAAGCAAAAGCATTATCCGATGCTTAAACACTACTAAAAACAGGGATTTTCTTGTTGTCTTACTATACCCACAGACCGCATTGTAAACGCTATTTAGCGTTTTTCACCTCTTACAATGTCTCTGTAATAGGAAGCAAGCGTGCATCTTCCAGGGCGGCTGTGCGATGGCCTATATGTTTAAGGTAGTCTTCGTTTTGGGCAAAAGCCATAAACTCAGCCACAGATGCGTGCTCTACCAACAATACAGCATCCCACTTTTCTTGGGAAGGTCCAATTAAATAAGCACTACTAGCACCATAAAATAAAACCCGGCTTCCTACTTTATCCAATAAAGGGAGGACATTATCCATATATAATTGATAGGCCTCCTGGCCTGAAATAGGCTGTTCTGGGGCAATAGCAGCCAAATGGGTATAGTCAGCTTTTGCTTTAAACTTTAACATATTAAGCATCACAATTTTACCCTTATCATGAAAATTTTGGTAAAATAATTTACCCGCCTCTTGAGTAGCATCAATGTATTTTTCCATAACTTTTTTTTCAAAAATCGCTTAAATTCTATCTAAAACTATTGACTTAAGCTAAGATCGTCGTATTAATTTTTTATTCCCAGGTTGCTTTAAGCCCTAAGGTTTTAGTAAAACAGTAGCACTCATTTAAGTTTAACGATTAGGCATTTTGCTAATGAAAACATTGTTCTGTATACTTCCAGACCGCGTTGCAAACGCTAGTTATAAAGAAACACGCATCAAAGATGCGCGTTAGCTAAATTCTATTAACATCGCTTCACGCAACTTTTCATTTTTAGCTTTTCACCCAGGAGTCTACCTCCCACAAATCCCCTTATACGCACAATACGCACAGGTATTGATGTCGTCGGTGCGCTCTATGGGCTTTTTGTCATCTACCATATTGTGCACGATTTCTTCGAGGTATTTTTCGGACATGTTTACATATTCGTGGAGGGTTTCGGAGAAGAGTTCTTGGTCTTTGACCGTACTCTTGAGCTCAAGCAAGCCTTCTTTGAGATTGCGTAGGCTGTAGATGCCCGCACTAATAGGTTCTTTGTCGGTGAGCTTATGTTCGCCAATATAGTACTCCCCTTTCTCGATGATGAGTTTAGACAAAATGTATTTGTACAACCACAATTGGCGCACTTTATCGGCTTTGGTGTCTGATACCAACCGTTCTAAGTCGTCATTGCTGAGTTTTACGTCTTTTTTCTCTACCAACCCAGTTTTGTAGTCAATAATACGCACCTTCTCCCCTATTTTATCAATACGGTCGGTAATTCCTTTGACTTTTACCTCTACACTTTGGCCGTTTACTTCAGTTTCAAACTTGGTCGATAGCACTGGACTAAATGCTTCGTGGGGTTCTTCCCAACGGTTTTTGTTTTCTAAACTCAAGATTTCAAAAGGTACGCCATTCTCCTTTGTTTCTTTGATTTGGTTATTCAAAAAATTAGTCACAAAGTTTTTTGTGAGCTTTTTGGTGATAAAGTTAGAGCCTGTGAGCAGGTAGTTGGCGTATTCTTCTTTGAGAAACTTTTCGTTTACTCGGCTTTGTACCAGTGGGAGTTCAGCCTCGATGTGTTTGGCCTCGATTTCTTTGTGTTTGGCCGAAAGCTCGCGGTAAATATCTTCCAGGATTTCGTGGATAATGCTTCCAAATTTATCGGCCCCTAAGCTTTCTTCTACTACAATAGAGTTACCTATTTCGGCAATTTGGTTGAAGTAATATTTAAGCGAACAACTGATAAAGGAGTTGATATGCCAGGGGGATAATCCTTCTGAGAGCTTCTTCAGAAGCTTTTCCATTACCTGGCCGTTTTTCTGGATGACCAACCCTTGCTCTTCATACTCTTCTGATTTACGAAAACGCCCCATGAGTTTTTTTACCCGAATGTTGGGGTTGTAACGAGCCAAATCGTGCTCTAACTGCAATACTAAGCGGCTTTTTTCAAAGCCACCATAAGTATCTGATGGGGATACATGTAGTATGGCCACCCTTTCGGCTCTTTGGAGCAAACGGTAAAAGTGATAACTTAAAATGGCTTCCTGATCAAGGTAAGTAGGTAATCCATACGATTTGGCTACATCAAAAGGAATAAATGAATTACTTTTTTTGCCCTTGGGCAAAATGGTTTCATTTACTGATAATAGAATTACATTTTCAAAATCCAGGTTACGAGTTTCTACCAGGCTCAGGATTTGTAAACTAGTATCTTTTTCGCTGTCAAACGACACTTTGGCTTCGCGAAAGGCTTGGTACAAAAAAATCTTAAAGGTATGAATACTGATGAATCCCTTACGGGTGCGAATAAAGAACTGCAGGTCTTTTAGAATTTCCTGAAATTGCTCTGCATACTTGATCTCAAACTTGTTGGCTTCAAAATCCAACAATCCCATCAATTGCTCAAAGCATTGAATCGCATCCAGGGCGTTTTTCCAGGTGCTAAATAGTATTTCAAACAATTGCTTGAACCAAGGAGCCTGTTGATGTACTCGGGCCAGTTCTTCGTCGGATTTGTCTTCTTTGAAAAGCGGAGTTTCGGTAAACTCGAGTAGCTCTTGTTGTGAAAGAAAGATTTGGTTGTTTTTGTTGATAAACCGAATCACTTCTTGAATAAAACCTGGTTGATTGTCTTCTTCCTGGTAAACTTCGCTTTCAATTTTGCGCTCAAACTGCCGGATAAACGGATGGTTGAGCAACTTGATAATGCTACGATAACTAAAGCGAGAAACCTTTTCTTCACTTTTCCCCCCTTCTTCTACTGTTTCCCCCTCGGTGTCCTCTTCTTCCTCCAACACTACCCGAATTTTGGTTTGGTGCTGCTCAAATAGGGCATCGATTAGATTAAACAAAGCCGAGTTCCTTAGAGCCAACCCCATCGTAATGTTCATTCCTGCGTATTCTTTCCCCAACGAATGAATCAATGGCACCAGCATGTTTTCATCGGCCAGTACAATGGCAGTTTCTTCACTGAGTGTTGCCCGACCGTTTTCAGAAGCTTTAAGAGGGTTTATTTCCCAATTGGTCAACAATTGGTTGGCGGCTCGGCCTTGCAAGCTGGCATTGGCTACGCCAATTACTTGTACATTTTTTTCGCTATTGAGCAAATAACTACCCTGGAAGTTCCAGGAATCGCCTGCCCATTCTTTTTTATATTTTTTCAGAAAAACACCTGCCTTATTCTCGATGCGATCACGCATATAATAATCGTCCACATCCCAAAATATTTGCGCTTTTCCTTTTTTTAGTAAAGTCTTAAATATGGCTTCTTCGGCTTTATTTAGGGCATTGAAGCCAATAAACACGTATTTTTCGTAAGGAGCTTCTTTGATGAGCAATTTTTCGGTTTCGTTCGCAAGTTTGCGGTATAGCATGCCCATATATGCCTGTCCATTAAACTCCAGTCGTTCCTGAAACTTCTCGTAGGTTTCTTGCAGGTTTTCCCACAATTTGAAGTAACGCGAAATCTTATTGGTTACTTGTTGTTCACCCAGGTTCCAACGTTCAATGTTTTTAATATCGCTTAGGTTGGCAAATAGCTTTTTGGCATCTATCAAGTTGCGATCTATTTGCTCAAAATCTTTGAGTAGTACATAGCCCCAACTGGTGAACTTCTCCAGCTTAATTTCAGGGTCTATTTTACGGAAAACATCAAACAACTCTAGCAACAATACAATCGGGCTGGATACCTCCATTTGGGTATTGCCTGCCACAAAATCATCAATTGTATCTATTTTAGGCAGTGGTTTTACTTTTTGCTGTGTAAGGTGGGAACGCAACATATGACAACTTCTTCGGGTAGGCATTACTACGCATAATTTTTCCATCCCTTCGGTTCCATGTTGGTCAATCAAATCGGAAATACATTGATGTAGAAAAGCCTGCATATGTTCGTTAGTTAATCCTGGAGGTCATCTTGATACAATTAGTAAATTTAGTAAAACTTTTTTACAAAGAATCAATGAATCCACTAATTGTCAGGCGATTGCGTAAAAGGGAGGTGATGTATACCCTTCACAGGCAAACCTTGTCTTTTAGGACTTCGTCTTTTATATAAAAAACTGATCATGGAAATTCTACACAACAGCAAGTTTTACCACATAAGGTACGAAAAAGAACACGAGTTATTTCATTATTATCATCCTCCCGAAACGCTTGATATGACTGCTGGCCAATACTTGCAAGAACTAGAAATTTTCATAAAACATGCCCTTAAACATAAGCCCAAGGTTGTGCTAGGCGATATGAGAGATTTTAACTTTATCATTACTCCATATATTCAAGAATGGATTGATGAGCACTTATTTACTGCAATGGAAGCAATAGGCTTACAAAAAAATGCTATTTTATTAACCCCACAGTTCATCATTCAGCTTTCTGTAAAACAAGCTATCGAGGAAAACCCTAATGCTACGATCAAAACCAGATACTTTGACAATGAACGAGCAGCCAGGGAATGGTTGCTGGCCTGATTTACCCTGGAAAACCCAACTAATACACTTCAAACTTTTTCGAGGGTCAGCAGTTGAATTTGTAGCATCTATTTATTTCTGTTGTAGCTCATGAAAGAAACAAACTTTAAAGAATACCAGACATTCCTCGAGACTACTCAACTTACCCAAACAACTTCTTCTCTGGATATTATCATTCTGGGAAAAGGAGATATTTCAGCTAATCCAAAAGAGCAACTGGATTTATTTAGAAACGAATTCTATGAAATCAGTTTTCTTACTCAACAGTATGGTCTTCAGTTTGCTATTGATGGCCAACTTTACCAACCCAAAGGAGAACCTTATATTTGTTTTGTGGCTCCCAATCAATTGCAATCGTATAAAATAGTTGGCGAAGACAAAGACGCAGATGGCTATATCATCTTTTTTTCTAAGATGATTTATCAGTCATTGGTAAAAATGGGAGCAATCAATCATTTCTTTAAGAGGGAGTTTGAAAGCTATTACCAATTAACCAATGAGGAATACAAGGAGCTGGAATTTTGGCATCAGTTGGCTTACAAAGAGTTCAAAACGCAGCCTGCTCATTTACAAATGGTCTTGTGTAATCTATTAGCCATTATTTTCGCCAAGGCTAAAACGATACTCACACCTACCAAAAGTGCCATTGCTTCTCGCCCTCATGAAATCACGGATCTTTTTCTACACCTGATTGAGGAGCATTATACCCGCAAAAATGTACAGTTTTACGCCGATGAAATGGCCCTTACTCCTAAGCAACTCAATGCCATTACCAAACAAGTACTTGGAAAAACGGCCCTTAGGGTTATTCAGGAAGCTACCATCGAAAAAGCTCAAGCATTTATCTTACAGTCTACCGAAACCTTTTCTGAAATTGCCTACCGCCTGGGTTTCGACGAGCTGAGCAATTTCTCTCGCTTGTTTAAACGCATTACCGGACACTCACCTAATGTGTTCAGGGCCTCTCGCCTAAAGTGATAAACCCTTCTCCTTTTTTGATAAGCGCTTTCCAATGATTTACGGCCACCTTTGTAACGTAATCATTAGTCAATTAAACAGAAAGCGTTTAGATGCATACCAATCATCAACATACCCATACTATTCAACTGTTCTATAAATTATTAGAACAAAAGGATTTAAAGCATTGGATGAACTTATGGGCTAAAGATGCCAAAAATCTTTTTCCATATGCCAATTATCTCATCAATGATTCGCTGGAGGGTCTTTCTTCTATTCAACAATTTTGGAGTGAATCGCCCAATATGTACGCCCGCCTGTCGCTTCCAGTAAGTGAGATTTACACCAAGGCAAATACAGCGGTTGCTTTTTTTGAGAGCAACAACCTGATTAAAGACAGTCAAAAGTTTTACCAGGCCCAAAATATAGGAGTGTTTGAATTCAACAAGCGAGGAAAGATCAAATGCTACACCGAATACTTCGACCCTATCAACCTGGGCCAAACTTTTCAAATGATTCACATTACTAAAATTCCTGGTAGAGTAGACAGATAAACCTACCTAATAAGAGGTCAATGCTTGTGGGTAATACTAAGTTAAAACACCTACCAAGAAGACCTGATATTCCCAAGTCTCCTTAAACTTTTAAACCGAATATACTATGAACGCAATTTCAAATTTCAAGAAACAAGTAATTATCCTTAGAATGCTTTTATTGTTGGGGTTCTTTCAGATCGCACAAATAGGCTATGCACAAATTCCAGTAGCAGTAATGGTGGGTGAAAAGCAAATGCAGCATGAATTCTTTTTTTTCAAGGATATTGATAAAAAGGGCAAGTTCAATGTGTTTACGATGGGGCAATTTGCAGTAGATTACAAACAAGAGGCTTTCAATAGCTCATTACTCAGTACCCAGATCACTTACAACTTTGTACCAGGATTAGGGATTGCCGGGGGGGTTTCTTTTTCTAACCAACAGTTTAGGCCTTTGGTGGCCGTTTCACTGGCTTATATGAATCCTAAAAAAGATTTCCTCATCAACTTATTTCCTAGTCTGATTATCAAAGATAAACCAGAGTATGAATTAACCGGCCTTATTCTATACACACCCAAAATAAGCAAGAACTTCAGTCTTTTAGCCCAAGCATTTGTAGGTTCTACTTACGACGAAAAAATTGACAAGCACTTGTTCAGTTTTCATCAAGTAAGACTCGGCATTGGCTACCGAGATTGGTTTCAGGTAGGTTTGGGCTTTGATCAAAACTTTCTGGGGCCTGAATTTGACAACTTTAAAAACATTGGATTCTTTCTCAGAAAAGAATTTTAATGGGGAGCTCCTGTTCGGGTGCATTCACCAGCATTCGGGCAGGCATTTTATATTGAATAAGGTATCACCCCACATTCTTAACATTCCTATTTACTCATAGAAAACTTTAGTACTTATGAAAATTTTACATCAGAGCAATTTCTATCAAATCCGTTACGAAGAGCAACATCAACTCATTCATTATTATCACCCTGCAGCCACTTTTGATATGACTCCTGCTCAATATCTGGAAGAACTTAAGGTCATTATAAAATACACGCGGGAATACCAACCCAAGGTGGGATTAGGAGATTTGAGAGACTTTCAATTTATTATCACTCCCGATTTACAAGAATGGATCGATGAGCACCTTTATCCTATTACTCAGGAAATTAAATTGCAAAAGCACGCTGTTTTATTACCCCCAGAGTTTGTAGTGCAATTGTCAGTAAAACAGGCGCTTGAGATCAATCCTAATAAAGTTTTCGAGACTCGTTTTTTTACCAATGAACAGGAAGCTCGACAATGGCTATTGGATTGACACTATTTCACCAGGGTAAATTTCTTAAGACCATATGGACTTTTGAAGTGTAAAAGGTAAGTGCCTGGTTTTAGATCATTTGTTGCCAAGGCATAGTGCTGTGGTCCAGTGGTATTGATAGTAAAGCTTTTTTGTCGTATCAGCTTACCTAATACATCATAACAATGTAATTGACAATGATCGTTTTGCTGGGCCAAAAATTTTAGATGAATAGACTCAGTAAAAGGATTTGGGTAAGCCAATGCTTCTATTGAAACTTGTGGATTTTGCAAGGCCACTACCTTCGAGAACACATCAGGTTGACCTGGTTCTACAATTTTCAAACGATAGTAGATAGTAAAAGCTTGGGTAACGGTATTATCTACCACTTGGTATTGGCTCAACTCCTGTTTTCTGTTCAAGGCTTGTACTTGGGTAAAAGTCTCAAAATCAATCCCATTCGTGCTTTTTTGCACTTCAAAATGGCTAATGTTGCTTTCGTCTATGGTTTGCCATTGTAGTATATTTTGCTCATTCCCACTTTTACCTTCAAAATTCAGTAGAGTTACAGGTAAGCCATTAATTGTACTCGAGAGTGATCCAAATGTCCAGGGAGAAAAAGAGGTTTGTACACTTACAGTAGTAACAGTACCCGTACTGCTTGCTTGAGTAAGGTTAAGTTGCCCCTGATCTTGCCACTTACCCACGCCACTGTTATAATGCACCACTCTTAGGTCACTAGTCGCTGGGTTATCTATTCTACTAAAAAGGTTATCTTCCCAATATAATTTAACTCGGGCTCCTACACTTCCACCCCCACCGCCAGTATTGCCTCGGTCAACATTCCAGTATTCCTGCCAGCTTATGTCGTTCAGTGGAGACTCTACTTGCAAAATATTGCTATTAGGAGGACGAGTATCGAAATATTCTACTGTGAAATGATCAGTAGTACTAGTCGCATCAAAATCCAATAATTCTAAACGAGCCCATTTATCAGACTTACCTACTGGAAAAACAAAGTTTCCTCCACTAGTCATTCCTATTTTCCTGATAGGCCCTCTCACATAACTCGTGGCATTACCTTCGGTACTAGTCGCTCCATTATTAATAGTTAATAAATTTGTGGTAGTAGTATTTACAAAACCAGCTGTAAAAGTAGCACTATTACTTACATTGACAGGAGCATTGAGGGTTATCCCATTGGTAGCAGTGCTATTAAAGGTAATATCATAAAAGGTAGTTGTAGCTGCTCCTCCAATGGTTACGTCTGTGGTACTGGCAAAAGTTACTTGACTATTATTGGCTGTAAAAGTGGCTTCATTGCTAAAGCTTCCTTCAAGGGTTAAGGCATTGCTTCCATTCACAGCAAAAGTACCAGTGCTAATGGTAAGATTCCCGTTTACCTCAATATTACTCAATACCTGCGTAGTAAATCCTCCACTCTTGGCCGAAACCAAGTTGTCAAAAGCATTGGTTCCAGTAAACGAACCTGATAATTGAGAATCCTGGCCACTCCCTGACAGGGTTACTGTACTACCTGTTTGAGCAGTAAATACGCCATTGTTAGTCAAGTTGCCTTCAATCGTCAAGTTGGTTCCAGTATTGATTTGTACTCCAGAGGTAGATGGAATCGTCACATTGTTGGTAGCCGTTACATCTATTTGAAAGATAGTTGTACGGTTGTTGGTTTTAGAAATTACAATTTGCTGACTAAAAGTAGTGCTACCCGTGATGTTGCTGTCTCTGTTTCTGGTGCCAGTGGTAAACTCCAAAGTACCTGAGCCTGTCAATGGTCTATTATTTTGAAAATCACGCAACAACTGTATAGTCCCGTCATTGGCAATACTGGCAGTAGTAGGGCTTTGGCTACGATTTCTAAAATGCCCAGTGCTTACGATTAACCCAGTACTTTGATTATTGATTGTTCCCCCTCGGCTATTATCAAAACGTTGCTCCTCTTCTACTGTAATCGTACCTGAGTTATTGATTACTGGGGTATCATCAGAACCTACGCCATTCCTAAAAGAACCTGTATTAGCTGTACAAGCAGTAATGCTAGCTCCAAGATTGTTATCAATGACTCCATTATCATTATTATCAAATTGCCCGGTAGTAGTTAAAATTCCATTGTTGGTAATGGTTCCTGAATTATCCAGCGTTCCGTCTGTGTTATCATTTCCTACAGTAAGGGTTTGCGAAGCATTAATGGTGAGCGTAGGTAAATTAGTAGGTGTTACCCCTGGTGAAGTATTGGGAGATAACAATAATGTACTTATTTGAGCATTACTGGCAATGATTGGGTCATTTGGTCGGTCACCTATAATTACTACCTCATCGGTAGAAACAGGCACACTGGCTGGACTCCAGTTAGAGGCTGTATGCCAGTCGGTACTTGTAGCTCCTACCCAGGTTACAATATTCCAATCCTGATTTCCATTTGTCCCTCCGGGATCATCATAACCAAGCGTCCAAATATCATTATTACTAATATTGGAACCCTGTCCTGCATCACTATCTATAGTACCAGTAGTAGCTACCGTACCAGTAGTAGCAGTATTTCCCCGACTAGTCCATTCAGAAGTTGTAGCATTCAATTGTGCTACCCTTAAATCAGTAAGATTCACTGTAGTACTTGGCCCATTAATTCCGCTTACAGTACCATCTTCCCAATACAATCTCACATTACAAGTAGTACTCCCGCTTCTCAACAAACGCCAGTATTCCCGGTTGCTCACATCATCTATAGTAGCATCTACAATAGAATTGTTTGCAGAAGTGCCAAAGTATTCTGCGGTGAAATGATCAGTGGCTGATCCGCCAGTTAGATTAACAACCGCCAAACGCCCAAAGCGTCCATTTCTCCCAATAGGAAATACAAAATCAGTAATTGTGCCTTTGATTTTCCTCACTCTCCCCTCCACAAAACTATTGGCATTGGGATCAGATGTAGTAGCAGAGGCTTCAAGAATAATCAAATTATTCCCTCCACTTCCTACAATTCGCCCAGTATTCAGTTGCAAGTTGTTATCAACTGTAAGTGCCATTCCAGATCTTAACCTCACTCGTGCATCATTATTTGTGGCTGGACTGGAAGCTGTTTTAGAAACTGTGAGATTATACACACTAAAGTCATTATTACTGATCTCGGTTTGGGTAGCTCCACCGACAACAATTGTACTTCCAATATTATTAGCCGTAACGGTTCCTTGATTCACCAGATTACCATTGAGATTCCAGGTAATTCCCGCACTCAATATGAGGGTAGCTCCAGAACTAACCGTAGCAGCACCTTCAGTAGTTATTGCTTTGTCGATAGACAATGTTGCGCTTCCGGTTTTACTATTCGTAAGGGTTTGAAAAGTAGTGGTTCCTGTTCCTGAAATTGAGGCATTGGTAGTACCATTAAATACTACAGCACCTGTACTACTCGCAGTAAAAGTACCATTATTGGTAAAATTACCACTTAGCGTCAAGCTCCCACCGGCATTTACGGTTAGGGAGGCACTTGCATTAATTGTTAAATCATTAATTGTTTCTGCAGATACTAAGATAGGTAAGCTTGCAACATTCAAAATCGTTACATTACTTGTAGCAGTAGGTATACCAGCACTCCAGTTGCCAGCATTGTTCCAGTCGTTATCACCAGCTCCTCCTGTCCAGTTAGTCTGGGCCAAGAGTGTTGATGACACTCCAACTATTATTATTATACAATAAACAATGTTCCTCAATTGATTTATAATCATAATCAGTCTTAACTTTGCACTTTTCAAATACCCTAGCTGTATTTATTCGTTTTTTTATGATAGTAAAAAGACAATACAAGAGTTACCTCCCTTGTAATGAATATTCGATAAGTTTTAATTGAATTACGCCTTTTCGAGTCGAAATGGTTGCCTTGAGAAATGTGTGTTTGATTCGTAGTTGAAATATAACTCGATACCTTACTAATTGTAATGAAGGTGAGTTAAGGATAATGGTCTAATCCATGAAAACATACGAGTGAAACGTAGATGAGGTTGGCTCAATTACTAAAAATTGCTATGTTTTACGACTTTATATTTCAGTAAATATCAGGAGATCAAAACTTGTAAATCAAGAGGAGCAAGTAGGTGAACTCTATCACTATTACTCTTGAATATGATGAGGAAATATTAAGAAAATAAACGATTTGATTAGATTGGTAGGCGTAGTTTTCTTCAAAAGACCATTCTTCATCAGGATGGCCTTTTGAATTAAAGGTTTCTTACAACCTTAGATCACATAAATCTAAAAGTTATCATCAAAACACCCGCTTCGGTACAAAGCGTTTAACGCTCTTCTGATAGCTGCTTGATTACCACTGGCAATGGCTTCATCTAAGTTTTGTTCTAATCTGGCACACTCAGCTGCGCTAGTGCCAAAACCACCAGTAACTTTTCTGGCTTGGTTAGATGACAATTGATTGGTGAGAAACTTTTTAAATGGTTGATTTTTAGATAACATAACTTGTTTTTATTTAAGATGGTTATACATTGTGTGCCCTCACTTCATTAGCCAAAATTGTTCAACATTTTTGAATAGATGTAACAATCAAAACTAATCTAAAAGGGCTTATAGTGACGAAAGTAAATGCCACTCATTTACCTAACAAATCAATTCGCCCAACACCTGCTTTTTCTTCAGGAATAACCCATTTCTATAAATAAACTCCCTTAACGTTGCCAAGAGATCTATCTACGTCAATAGAGAAGCATTTTTGGTTTAATACAGATACAGTTTTTTATTTATAATACTTTAGATGAAACCCAAAGTGCAACCAAAACCAGTTAAAATGGTCTTTTATCCAAAAGATTCTGACTATTTTTGTATATATTCAATTGTAACAGGTGTACACAAAACAAAATTTGAATAATTGGAATATATAGAACTAAAAATAGAAGTTGCTACTGAGTATGCTGATATCTTGGTGGCCGAACTCGCCGACCTTCACTATGAAGGTTTTGTAGAAACTGAGCAAGGGTTAGATGCCTATGTGCCCGTCGATCATTTTAGTGATACCGATTTGCAAGAACTCGGCAAGAAATACCAGGAATTGTTTGAAATGAATTACACGTCGCAAACGTTAGAAAAACAAAACTGGAACGAAACCTGGGAAAAAAATTATGACCCAGTCATTGTGGGAGATCAATGTATCGTAAGGGCTACTTTTCACCAAATACAGCAAAACTACCCTTATGAAATACTCATTAATCCTAAAATGTCATTTGGTACTGGGCATCATGCGACTACTACGATGATGATTGCCCACCAACTTGAAATGGATTTTGAAAACAAAACAGTCCTGGATATGGGTTGTGGCACTGGTATTTTGGCTATAATGGCCGAAAAATTACAGGCTACCAACATCGATGCAGTAGATATTGATGATTGGTCAGTAGAAAATACCATTGAAAATGTTGCCTTGAATGAGTGTAAAAAAATACAAGTGCAAAAAGGTACTGTGGAAACTGCCAAATTAGCTGATACTTATGACATTATATTGGCCAATATCAATCGTAATGTTTTAATTAATGATTTACCTTTTTACAATCAACATTTAGTAAACGATGGTTTTTTAGTAATGAGTGGTTTTTATGATGTAGATGCCGAACTGATAGAGACTACTGCTCGTAAGTATAATTTGGACACAATCAATCATAAAACCCAGGATAACTGGTATTCTATCATTTTTAAAAAGCATTCAATATAACCCCAAAGTAATATTACAGACAATTAATGAAGCACCTCTGGTATTTAAAAATACTTTCTTACTACAACATTGCTTCATTTCATCTTTGGAAAATCATTAGACAAATGAAATTATTACAAACATCACTGCTTGTTTTACTCTTCTTGGGTATTTCTTTTGCCTCTCAAGCCCAGCGCTACAAGTTCCCCAAAGAAGAGGAAAAGTTTATAGGCTTTGTATCAAAAGAACTCAATAAAGCAAAGGCCAAATATTCTAAGAGAGTAGCCGAAGCTTTTAGTGCCGTTTGGAATGGTACCGCCGAAATGGCTGGGGCTAAACTTACCAGTGCCCAGAAGAATAAAATCATAGAAATATCTAAAAAAATGGCCCGTAAACGATTTATGATGAATCGTCAATACACCAATTTTTATGGTATGTTAGCGAATGGTATCACTACTCATCACATTGCTCCCCAACTCGATGAGATACTAGACGTTACTGATCAGGTAGTATCGAAACTTGGTACCAGAGATGTCACCCTATATTTAAAAAACCTTCATAACTTCTTTATTTATCAGAAACAGGGAATATATACATTATTTGGGTCTCGTTTTAATTCTTTGCGGGCAACGGACGGTAAATTTTCCATTTCTTATATTAGTACTGATCCTCAGAGTGAATCAATTACCAAGAACTACATGGATGTCTCAAGTGCCGATGCAGATCCCTACTATATCAAAGGTCCAATAATTGAGATACAAAATGCTAATCTGGTCTTCAAAACTCCATTTGATTCTCTGTCTGTAAAAAAAACCACAGGAGCTTTTATGATCATCCGCGATCGTTTTATTGGGAAAGGTGGCAAATTTGATTGGGAAAGCGTAAATCTAGACCCCAAAAAAGTATACTGTGAGTTAAACTATTATAATCTCAACATTAGACGTCCTATCTTAAAAAGCAACGATGTTACCTTTTACTACCTATCTTTGTTCAAAACTCCATTGAAGGGAAATTTTGAGTTTCAAAGTCAACGCCGACGTAACAATTATGCAGCGAATTACCCTCGTTTTATTTCTACTAAAAGTGATATAAAGATGCCTGATATTGGTGGAGGCTTATCAGTACAGGGAGCATTTACCCTCATTGGTAATCGGGTTTATAGCTCTGCCGCCCTTGATGGCACCCCTGCTCGCTTTTGGGGTAAACAAAAAGTTCAGGATAGTGATGAGGAAGAAACTAGTTTCTTAGCCAAAAGTGATAAATTCCAGGTTTTTCATGAAGATGCGATTGTTGATAAAAGTGTTTATCGGAAAAATCTAAAAAGTGATTCACTCACAACACTCAAGTCTCGCCAGGCTTCTTTATCTATGTACCTCGCCCTAGATTCTCTTTATCATCCTAAACTAGGAGTGAAATACTCTAAAGAAAAAAAATCAATCAATTTCATTCGTGACCGTAGTCATCGAGATGTACCTTTTATCAACAATCACCATAAATTCTTTATTCAGGCAGATGTTGTGCATTATGATATTGAAAAAGATACGCTAGACTTTTATATGTTGGGAGGTCAGGGAATACGTCCTGCTACATTTGAGTCTTTTGATTTTCATAACCAGGAGCGTTACACACGTATGATTGGAGCCTTTCCATTTCATCCTTTGAAGCTCTTTACATCCTATGCCAACCGAAATGCCCAAGTAGCAACTGATGATGAAGGAAACGAAACCAAGTATTTTTATGTGCAAGACATAGCCAAAACTTATAATAAAAGTGTTGGAACTATGAAAGCAGTTGCCAATTATCTGCATGAAAGAGGCTATGTACAATATGAACCTCTTACAGGAAAGATTTCGCTTAGTTATCGAATCTTACACAATACTTCTACTGACGCTTTCTTGAAATCAGTTGCAAGAATCAAGAAAGGTGTTCATAACTCTAAGGATTCCAGCAACTATGTACAATATGATCATGACAACATGTTCATTGTTTCTTTGATGGATACCAAGGATACTAGTAATGCCAGCGAAATAAAGGTGAATAAAAAAGACACATCATACACTGTAAAGGTATATCGCAATGCCAAACGCACTCCCAATGCCAGTATGCAACGCGCTAATCAGGAATTACTCATCCGTGGAATTGATAGTTTTCCCATTAGTGATTCTTTGAATGTAAAAATTAAACCTTTTAACAAAGAAGTAAAAATATATGCTAATCGAGCCATTCAGATGGAACACGGCGAAATCTCGGTAGGTAACTTTAGGTTCATCGGTAAAAAGTTTTTCTTCTTGTATGAAGCTTTTTCGCTAGAGATGCCAGAAATAGATAGTGTGCTGTTTTCACTAAAAGATACTATTAGTAACGAGACCAGTGAATACGGATCTGAGATTAGGTTTGGTGCTGGTACTATGCAAATCAATGACCCTAAGAATAAATCAGGAAAGAAACATGGGAAAATTCACGATGGTGTCAATGAAGGGTTGACCTATGAAGAATTTCCTAAGCTTAGTATTCCTGAAGGTGGGAAGGTGTTCTTTAGAACTGATTACCGAAAAGAATTTGCCTATGACAGTACCACCGTATTTGAAATTGATGCACCAATGGAACTGGATAGTCTTACTAGTAAAATACCCTCGTTTAAAGGGGTATTTAAATCAAAGATGTTTCCAGACATTAAAGAACAGATGATTCCCTTACCTGATAAAAAACTCGGATTTAGGCATAAACCACCACCCTCTGGTTATCCCCTGTATCCTGACCATGATAAAATTACCAATGCCCATATCAAGTTTAATAGTGATTTGATGATGACTGCTGAAGGGCTCTATGGAGGAGGGGTGATAAAATATCTAACAACTACGATAAGTTCACCAGAGTTTTTCTTTATGCCTGACTCGACTACCTCCGAAAACTCTAATTTCACAGTAAACAGAGGCAAGCTTAATGGTGCAGAATATGCTGATGCTCAAGGAAATACAGCCCAATTAAACTGGATCGTAACTGCTGATAGTATGATGTTTAATAACAGCAAAGAGCTAGAAAAGGCGCAAGAAATATTAAGCGAAAAAGACTTTAAGCAAAAATATCGGGAAAAACTGTTCAAAGTTTATAGTGGAAGTAATCCAATAGCCTTACGAGGTGATCTCATTGTGAAAAGTAGCGGTTTATATGCATCAGGAGAAGCCATTAGACGTGACTTCAGGATCATCTCTTTTGAAGAACCATTTAAATTTGATATGAATCACTTCCAGGGTTTTAAAACCAATATTGAAATAAACTCTCAAGAGCGTGATCCATTTGAATATAATGCCAGTTTCTATACAGATAGTCCTGCCTTGCTACAAGGTAACTTTGTGGATATAGACTTTGATTTATCCAAAGGAGAAGCCACTATCAAACCATATCCTGAATTTGCAGACTTGGAGGACTTTGACCCTTTGGTATTCCCTTATGCACAATATAAAACCTCCATCAAACAGGCGATCTGGTCTCTTAAAGATCAATCAATTACAATGAAAGGAGATTCCACATCTACTTTTACTTCTACAATCTTTGGTGGGGGTGAGATTAACGATGAACGTGACTTAACTTTCAACGCGAGTAATGCATTTTATGATATCAAAAACTTAAGTATGCAGCTCGAGGGCATTCCTTATATTGTATCAGCAGATGCTAAGATTTTCCCTGATGAAGGAAAAGCAACAGTTCTGAAAAATGCAGAAATGCAGACCTTGAAAAAGGCTCGTCTGGTAATTGATACTCTGAATGGATATCACCGCTTGTTTAACGGAGAAATTGATATTAGGTCCCGTCTAGAATTTGCCGGACAGGCAACTTATCAGTTTATCAATGTAATTAAAGATACCTTTAATATTAAGTTTGATAAATTTAACTTAACCGATGCTGATAAGATTAAGGGTGTAAATCCAGAAGAGAAAAAATTAGCCCAACAACGCAGAAAAAGAGGGCAAATCGTTCCTAAGCACACCATTTCTCAAGGAGAAGTAAAAGAAGAAGATAAATTTTACCTCACTACCAGGATTCTTTACAAAGGAAATGTAAAAATGTATGCTGATAGGAAACCTCTCGAGCTGGATGGCGCGATAAAACTAGATTTAAGTACCAGGGAAAACTTTGATAGTTGGCTTCCCTACAAGAGTGATAAAGGTGATTCGGTGGTGCTCGAAATTAAAGAAAAGATCAAGGTAGGCAAAGGAATTTATCTTACTTCTGGGTTACACTTTACCCATGATGGTGACGACTTATATACAACATTCTTATCACCTTCGATTAATAAAAATGACTTTGAGGTATTTTTAGCCTCTGGTAACCTATCTTATAACCCAACAATCAATGAATTTAAGATAGAACCCAAAGAAAAAACCCAGAGAAAAAGTTATGAAGGAAATACCCTGATTTACGATGACTCTAAAGCAACTGTCTATATGGAGGGGAAATTTGATATTATGGATAAGCATAATAGCAAATACATTAATAGCTCTGGTATCGCACACGTTGGAATGAAAGATAGCTCCTATCGTTTCGATATTTTTATGACGGTTGATTTGCCTATACCTCCTAAAGCGTTAGCCTCTATGGCTCAAAACATTCAAACAGTGAAAGAGATTAAACGTCGTAATCTCAATGAAAATGATACATTATTTAATCGAGTAGCTGAGTTAGTAGGCGACAAAGATATCATGAGTTATTTGGCTAGATCGGCCAGGGTTTCTGAACCTTTACCATTCAATCAAATTTCTAAAAAGTTACAAAAACCTATAGTACTTTCAGAAGTACCACTTAAATGGTCTACCGAATTCCATACATTCCATAGTCATGGGCAATTAGGTTTAATGAGTATTTTAGATAAAGAGTTTGATACGAAGGTAGATGGCTTTTTCGAAATACGAAAAAACCCTAATGGTGATGCCTTTACGTTATACCTTCATGTTAGTCCCACACTTTGGTATTTCTTCGATTTGGATCAAGACAATCTCTTGATGATTTCTTCTGACGAAACGTTTAATGCTGAGATCGAGTCCAGAGCAAAACCAGGAGGAAATGGTAAATTCGGGATGGAACTGGCTGGGGTCGATCAAAAAGAGGCTTTCTTACAAAAATTTAAAGAAGTTTACGGAGAAAGCATTAAAGGTGCTGGTATACAAGATGATCCAGGAGATGATGACAACAATGACGATGATAAAAAAGATGATGATGTAAAGAAAGATGACAAGAAAAGTGATACAAAAGACGATGATAAAAAGGATGACAAGAAGAGTGATACAAAGGACGACGGGAAGAAGGACGATAAAAAAGGTGACAAGAAAAAAGACGATGGAAAGAAAACCGACAAAAAAGGAGTGAAGAAGGATGATAAAAAGAAGAAAAAGAAAAAGAAGAAGAAAAAGGATGGTTTTTAGCCACTTTTAAAAGTCATTATAAATATGACAAAAACAGTTTAACTTTTGGGTTAAACTGTTTTTTGGCTTTAGGATATCTATGAAAATTTATCCTGTTAAGTGTCTTGATTTTAATAACTCCTAGTAAAATCTATATATCTAGCCATAAGCCTTCAGGATAGCAAATACCCGTTTATAAATGCAACTATTCCAGTATGGTTTTGTCCCTAATCCCTGTAAAATAATCCATAAGATATTATGACAGATATAACAAAAACCACTTTTCTGTTCACTATTTGTATCATTACTTTCTTTTCTTGTCAGCAAGTATCAACACACACACAAGCAATAGAAACAAAAAAATCCAGCGCACTTCAAAATATTAAGAATAAACCTTATACTTTAAATAAGTCCAGTGTTCATCATTTAATATCCTCCATCAACCATAAAAAATACGATATCTATGTTAAGTTACCCCCTTCTTATAAAAAAACAGAAAAAGCTTATCCTATATTAGTTCTTACAGATGCTGGTTATGCATTCCCTCTGGTAGCTAGTATTTCAAGGCGTCTATTCTTTGCAAAAAGGCTAGAGGAGTTTATCATTGTCGGAATTTCATATGCCAAGGGCGAGCACTTTGGAATTAGTAGAACGCGTGATTATACTCCTACTTATTCTCCCAACGAAACTTTAGGCTATTCAAAAGCTGCCAGATCCGCCTCAGGCCAAGCAGACAAATTTATCGAGTTTATCAAGAAAGATTTATTTACATTTTTGGATAAAACTTATAGAGTTGACCTAAATAAAAAAGTATTCGCTGGACATTCACTTGGAGGACTGTTAGCCAATTATATGGTCGTCAGTGCGCCTGAAACCTTCGAATATTATCTATCTGGTAGTCCATCATTATGGTACCACAATCAATCTATTTTTACGATCGAAGAAAAATATGCCCAACAACACAAGAATCTTTCAGCCAATCTATATATGTGTATAGGAGATAAGGAAGACAACCAAGGACCCTATAAAATGGTGAGTCAAATGTTCGAGTTTCATAAAAAGCTTCTCTCTCGATCTTATAAAAATCTACGAGTAGAGGCCTTGTCTCTACCAGGTGAGGATCATGAAACAATGTACCCTAGTTTTATTACCAAAGGGATTTTATGGGCATTTAAGACAGAATAACAAAACTAGATTACAGGAAAAATGGGTTCGTAATACTTTTAGTTTAAACTACGAAGGTTCTGAATTTTTTATCAAAACTCTTAATCAACAAATAATACTATTTAACAACACAGTATTGATACTTTTTTAATCCTATGAAATACAGGAAATATCTAGTTTTTTGTATCTTTCACTGTTTTTACAGCTTTTAACCCTTGATTTATTCGCTCACAAAATATCATATTAACTTAACACAAAAGCGTTATGTTTGCTTCTATCAAACAAGTCACTTTTCACTATTTACGTTACAATAATTAAAGTCTTTCAATGACTTTTTGGAGGATTTTTTTTCAAATTTCACATAACTGATGAAAGGGTTAATGGTTATAAAAGTAGTCTAAACATTACAAGTCTTTGATTAATCTAACTTCATGTATTAATTTTGAGGCTTGCATTAGCAATTTATTAACCTTGGATTAATATAGAATTAACGTAAAATATGGATATATTACTCATCTTATGCGCATCAATAGTAGCCTATCTTCTTGGCTCTATTCCCACCGCTGTTTGGTATTCTAAATTTCGTCATGGCATTGATATTAGAGAACACGGCAGTGGAAACGCAGGAGCTACCAACACTTTCAGAGTATTAGGAAAAAAAGCAGGCTCCATTGTGATGAGTGTAGATATCTTGAAAGGTTTTTTGGCTACCTCACTGGCTTGGGTACTAGAGTTTTATGAAATCATTGCGCCTTACGATGAGTTCTACATCTATAAAATGATATTCTATAAACTCATCTTTGGTAGCTTGGCTATCGTGGGTCACATTTTCCCAATTTTTGCCAACTTCAAAGGTGGAAAAGGAGTAGCCACTCTTTTAGGCATGATGCTCGCAGTACATCATACCGCTACTTTGCTATGTGTTGGGGTATTTGTAATTGTGCTCTTCTCTTTCCGATACGTTTCGTTAGGTTCATTACTAGCCACACTTTCATTCCCATTGCTATTATTAAGCCCCCGTTTTCGCCCAGAAGATCCCATCGTGATCGTGTTTGGCTTTCTAATGTTTACCATTGTAGCACTTACTCACCAAAAAAATATCATTCGTTTACTTCAGGGAGAAGAAAGTCGAGCTAATATTCGCATCAAAAGAAGGCATTAACATTTTGAAATATATCGTAATAAAGCACAAGCCAGGGTTAGCTAACCACTGGCTTTTTTTTATTGAAATAGACTTTCTTTAATTAAAATAAAGATACCCATCATTAATACAAACCAGCCAAAACTCACCTTCAGCTTTCCTGGTGATACAAATTGACTTATATAGATTCCTAAATAAATCCCTCCAATAGCTAAGCCTGCAAACAGTCCTAAGAAACTCCACTGAATACTTTGCTCCATTACATCTCCTATAAAGCCAATCAATGAATTAAAGGTAATAATCAACAAAGAAGTACCAATGGCTTGTTTGACAGGTAGCTTGGTGAAAAACATCAAAGAAGGAACAAATAAAAATCCACCTCCTGCTCCTACCATCCCAATGATAAGCCCTACAATGCTACTTTGTAAAATAATACGAGGGTAGTTCCAGGGCTGATTCTCTTGATTAAGGTCATTAGGTACTTTTCTACCTCTAATCATAGATACAGAAGCCAGCAACATGACAATTGAAAAGAAAATCATCAAGGCTACTTCTTTAGTAAGTATAAAGTTTCCTATAGAAAACAACTCTTTTGGCAAAGATGGCAAAATGAATTTCCGGGCAATAAAAACAGTAAACAAAGAAGGTAAACCAAAAAAGAGTGCAGCTCTATAGCTCACCAATTTTTGACGTGTATAAGAGATCACCCCATTAAGTGCCGCAATACCTACAACAAACAAAGAATAAGCTGTAGCGAGTGATGGGGTTATCTTAAACAAATAAACCATAATAGGAACTGTGAGAATGGCTCCTCCTCCACCAAACAAACCCATTGTAAACCCTACCAAAATCGCAAGGAAAAACCCTAAAAAATCAATAAACTCCATATTCTTGCCAATTAGTAATACCCAATCTATTAAACAACCCTATTTATTAGCTACTCAATTAGTAAGGTCAGCAGCCTCTTGTATACAACAAAAATTTATTTGAACGGATAAGTATCTTGATATAGTATAAAACATCCAAAGATTTTTTCACAAAAAAACCACTATTGCATTTAATTTGCGTGAAAAATATGTACAAAAAACGTTATTTTTCATAAGTTTGCGGCTAATGAGGCATAAGTACCTTGCCATATGTTGGTAAAACTAATTTTATCAATTAGTTTTGTGCCGAATTTCGTCGAGCTTCTTGTAAGCTCTACTATCTCAAACTTTTAGTTAGATTGTAATTTTAACCTTATAAATAAAAATCAATGGCAAACGTTGGTAAAATTACGCAAGTAATCGGTCCCGTAGTAGACGTTAGTTTTACAGATGACAATAGTCATCTACCTAAAATCTTGAATGCCCTTGAAGTAACCAAAGAAAACGGTCAATTAGTAGTATTGGAATGTCAGCAACACCTTGGTGAGGATACTGTTCGTACCATTGCTATGGAGGGTACCGAAGGTTTACAACGAGGAATGGAAGTTACTGACAAAGAAGGTCCTATTTCTATGCCTACGGGTGAAGGAATCAAAGGAAGATTGTTTAATGTAGTTGGTGACGCCATTGATGGTATTGAAAACCCCGAAACTGATCGCCGCGTGCCTATTCACCGTGCCGCTCCTACCTTTGATCAGTTGACTACCGAAACAGAAGTACTTTTTACAGGTATTAAAGTAATTGACCTACTTGAGCCTTACGCCAAAGGTGGTAAAATTGGATTGTTTGGTGGTGCAGGAGTAGGTAAAACCGTATTGATTCAGGAATTGATCAACAACATTGCAAAAGCTTACGCTGGGGTATCTGTATTTGCCGGTGTGGGTGAGCGTACTCGTGAAGGAAATGACTTGCTTCGTGAGATGATCGAATCTGGTATCGTGGATTACGGTGAAGAATTTGAAAAGGCTTTGCACGAAGGTGGGTGGCCATTGGATAAAATTGACCGCGAAAAGTTGAAAAATTCAAAAGCAACTTTCGTATTTGGTCAGATGAACGAACCTCCTGGTGCTCGTGCTCGTGTGGCACTTTCAGGTTTGAGTATTGCTGAGTATTTCCGTGATGGAGATGGTACAGGTAAAGGAAACGACATTCTTTTCTTTATTGATAACATTTTCCGCTTTACTCAGGCTGGTTCTGAGGTATCGGCTCTTTTAGGTCGTATGCCTTCTGCGGTAGGTTACCAACCTACATTGGCTACCGAGATGGGGGTTATGCAAGAGCGTATTACTTCTACCAAGCGTGGTTCTATTACTTCAGTACAAGCGATTTACGTACCTGCGGATGACTTGACTGACCCTGCTCCTGCAACTACGTTTGCTCACTTGGATGCAACTACCGTACTTTCTCGTAAGTTAGCTGCTTTGGGTATTTACCCTGCGGTGGATCCATTGGATTCTACTTCTCGTATCTTGACTCCAGATATTTTAGGTGAAGATCACTACAATACTGCTCAGCGAGTAAAAGAAACTCTACAGCGTTACAACGAACTACAAGATATCATTGCGATTCTTGGTTTGGACGAACTTTCTGACGAAGACCGTAAGGTTGTAAACAAAGCGCGTCGTATCCAACGTTTCTTATCTCAACCTTTCCACGTAGCAGAGCAATTTACTGGTCTACAAGGTGCATTGGTAGACATCAAAGACACCATCAAAGGATTTAAGATGTTGTTGGATGATGATTCTTTGTTAAAGTATCCAGAACCTGCATTTAACTTGAAAGGTACTATTGAAGAGGCCATCGAAGCAGGTGAAAAAATGTTGAAAGAAGCAGAGAATCGTTAATAGATCTCTGAAACAATATATGAGGGGACTTTCAGTGAGTCCCCTTTTCTTTATATTCTCTTTTACTTGCCTCTTTTTGGGGCACATTTGATAAGTCAAATTATGCAAGTAAAAATTATTACTCCAGACAAAACCGCTTTCGAGGGACAAGCTCAAGTGCTTACTTTCCCTGGAAGTAGTGGAGAATTTGAAGTACTAGATAATCACGCTGCCATGATAAGTTTGCTTAAGGCTGGTAACCTTCGTATGAAGGCTGACGGTCAAGATCAAAGCTTTACCATTGATGGAGGGGTTGTGGAAGTACTAGATAACAACGTGACTGTATTGGTTGAATCGCTTGAAGAAGCTGCGGCAAGCACCAATGCTTAAGCAATTCAACTTTTTCTTTATAGATAAATGATGTGTTTAAACAGTTAAGCACATCATTTTTACCTTTAGTCCTTTCTACACAATCAAATCATCTAAATAATGGCTCACCTTACCGAAAAACCCACCTTGACTGACTTGCAACAATATATGGATACTGTTTGTAAAGAGAGAGGTTGGAATACCGATAATCCACTGGAAACTTTTTTATTGCTTTCGGAAGAAGTAGGTGAGCTGGCAAAAGCCATTCGCAATCATCGAGGATTGTATCAGGAAGCGGCTAAAGCACACCAAAGAACAACCTCTATTCGTCAAAATCTAGAGGAAGAATTTGCCGACGTGCTAGGATATATTCTCGATTTAGCTAATCAGTTTGATGTAAACCTGGAGCAAGCTTTTCGTGACAAGGAAGCTATCAATGAAAAAAGAGATTGGAGTAAGTAACTCCTGGAAAAAAGCTTAATCTAACAACTTGCAATAATATACAATACCATCACAGCCTGTTACCTTATATAGACCTGGTTGTTTATCACGTTGGCAAGAGCCACAATCCACTTTCTTGGGATCAGCATTTCCTACAAAATCTTCAGGTACGTAGTGGGTTTTAGAATAAGCGGCGGTATAAAAATGTAATTTATCATACAATGCCTGAACATATGTGCACCTTGCAATTGATCCCCAAGGTTCATAAGATATAATTTCAAACTCCTTTAAACCTTTTCCACAAAGTTCCTTCTTGATTGCCTTTCCAGTAAATCTGCCTTTTATTTTCCATTTGCCACCCAATAGCATATGATACTTCAGCTGCTTTATCGGATTATTTTTACCACTGAGCCATACATACTTAAATTCTTCATTTGGTTTAGCAGCAATTTTTAAGACAGAGTAACCACAAGGCTCGGCATATTTGGCATAAAAGATCTTAACATCTGGATCCAAACTAGCTGGAGAAACTCCAGAAAAAAACAGCAATCCAATGCAACTGATAACTCCTAATTTGAAGATAAGTAATCGCTTATTTTTCATTGTATGATCGTAATTTCATTCTGGTTAGTTATCTATTTTCTTGTGGTCATGGCTTAATCTACGGCAGTACAAATACCGTAAATGGCATTGATACCAATCCAGCCATTAATACCTCCAATGTTGTTACCTATCTGATAACGGTTCCCTTGAATCGCTTTGATCAGATGCAGGTACTGATTTCCGCTCACTTTGCATAAAACAATGTCTCCTTTTTTTAGCTTTCGCTCCCCAATAGGTTCTACGGTTACCAGTTGTCCTGATTCTACTTTACCCTTCATCGAATTGCCTCGTGGACGAAACTCTACAGTTTCTCCATTCTGAAGTTGAGCGATATAATGTGTTGCCCATCCCATAAGTTATCTGATTTAATTTGTTAGTAGTTTAATCACTCAAGATAAGTAAATAGTTAATCAGTTATGGTATTTGCTCATTTTTTCAAAGCCTGCCATAAAACTTCTACTGGATGCAAAGCTCTTCTTTGGGTGGCATCTTTTATTTGATGCCTGCAGCTCGTACCAGCTGCTACAATCGGGGTATCCTGCAGTGACTGCCTAACCGTGGGAAACAGTACCAGCTCTCCTATTTGCTGGCTTACGTCAAAATGTTCTTTCTCATAACCAAATGAGCCTGCCATACCACAACACCCCGAAGGAATTAAGGTAACCAGGTAATGCTTTGGTAGGGATAAAGCATCAATGCAATCTTTAATATCCCCTAAAGATTTTTGATGACAATGCCCATGAAGTAAGAGTTGTTTTTTCTCATCGGAGAAATATTGAGCAGTTATTTTTCCTTTTTGCGCTTCTCGTGACAAGAACTCTTCTATCATAAAAGTGTTTTGAGCAAGGCGTTTGGCGGGTTCTACTAAATGAGCATCTACCAAACGAGGGTATTCATCTCTAAAGCTGAGTATGGCCGAGGGCTCAACTCCTATAAGTGGGGTATTTTCATTAACCACTTCTTGAAAAATAGCTACATTTCGGTTGGCCATTTGTTTGGCTCGTTTTAGTAATCCTTTAGACATAGCCGCTCGCCCACTTTCGGGATGTTTGATGAGCTTTACCTCATATTGCAGTGCTTGCAACAATTGAATAGTTTTTATACCTATTTGGGTATCATTCCAATTGGTAAACTCATCACAAAAAAGTATCACTGCGCCATTTTTACCCTCATTGGATTGATAATGCTTACGATACCATTGACGCAGGCTAAACTTATGAATAGTAGGTAAAGCTCTCTGAGGAGCAACTTTTAAGGCCTTTTTGGTCAATGAAGATAATAGTGGATTAGTAAGCGTAAAATTATAGAGCAATGGAAAAACGCTCCCTAGTTTATTAAATGTATCGATATAAGCAAAAGCTCTGGCTCTTAGAGGTACTCCATTTGACTGATAATATTGGTGAAGAAACTCTGCTTTTAAGGTGGCCATGTCCACATTGGAGGGGCACTCGGAAGTACATCCTTTACAGGACAAACACAAATCCATCACCTCTTTGATTTCTTGATAATCAAAAGGATTTTGTTGTTCACTTTTGGTTAAAAATTCCCGAAGCACATTTGCTCTGGCTCTAGTGGTATCTTTTTCATTTCGGGTTGCTTGATAACTAGGGCACATCGTTCCACCCGATAAAGGTAACTTCCTGCAATCCCCTGACCCATTACATTTTTCAGCAGCTCTTAGAATGCCCTGGGTTTTGCCAAAATCAAAAATAGTATTGATCGTCTTTTCCGATGCATCTGGTTCATAGCGTAGCGAGGAATTCATAGGAGGTGTATCTACAATTTTACCAGGGTTAAAAATATTATGAGGGTCCCAGGTATATTTTATCCTTTTAAAAAGCTGGTAGTTATCTTCCCCTACCATCATAGGAATGAATGTACCTCGCAATCGCCCATCCCCATGTTCTCCACTGAGTGATCCTTCATATTTTTTCACCAGTTTAGCCGAGGCCTCACTTATTTGGTAAAATTGCTTGACGTCTTGCGATTTTTTTAAATTCAAAATAGGTCGTAAATGTAGTTCGCCAGCTCCAGCATGGGCATATACTACCATTTGCTGCCCAAAGCCTTGCATCATTTGATCTACTTGCTCTATATATTCAGGTAAATCTTCCAAGGCCACCGCAGTGTCTTCAATACACGCCACCGCCTTAGTATCACCTGGTATATTGGCTAATAATCCCAAACCCGCTTTTCTTAATTCTCGTACTTGTGCAGTTCTATCAGAAGGGATAATAGGATAAGCGTATCCCAAGCTATTGGCTTGCAGGGTAGCAATCATTTGCTGAGCTTTTTGTTCTGCTTCTTCTGGCGACTTTCCTCTAAATTCTACCATTAACAAACCAGCAGGATCACCATCTATAAACCATCTATTTTTACGCTGTTTAATATTCTCTTTAGTGCAATCCAATATCACCTTATCAATTAGCTCACATTGGGCGGGCTGGTGTTGCATAGCCACCTGGGTAGCCCTAAGGCTCTCAATAATATCAGAAAAGTGCACAGCTGCTATTACATCGTGGGGTGACTGTAAATCATCCAACTGTAGTTTTATCTCCGTAATAAAGGCCAGAGTACCTTCTGAACCAGATAATAGTTTGCAGAAATTAAAAAGGCTTTCACTTTCAGAAAAAAGCTCGGTTTCCAACAAGGCATCTACGGCATAGCCTGTATTTCTTCGGTGGATGCTCGATTTCGGAAAGTGTTTCCTTATATTCTCCTTGTTTCTGGGATGGCTCAATTCTGCCTGAATATGACGATAAATAGCTCCTTCCTGAGTTTTTAAAGTAGTTTTTTGGGTAAACTCTTCTTGACTTACTTTTCCAAAGACAACTTCGCTACCACCTGATAAAAGTGCCTTGATCTCCAATACACGCTCTCTGGTAGAACCATACACAATAGACGTGGCACCCGAAGAGTTATTACCCACCATTCCCCCTATAGTTGCTCTATTGGCAGTAGAGGTAATTGGGCTAAAAAACAACCCAAATTGTTCAAGATATACATTAAGTTCATCCCGAATAACCCCTGGCTGTACACGTACCCATTTTTCTTCTTCGTTAAACTCTAAGATTTGAGTGAAGTATTTTGAAATATCTACAATAATACCGTCTCCCACTACCTGGCCAGCCAATGAGGTTCCAGCTGCTCGTGGAATGAGTGAAGTACTATGCTTAGCAGCAAATTGAATAAGTTTTTGTAGATCAGTAGTATTTTTGGGGATAGCAATCGCAAGAGGGAGTTCTCTATACACCGATGCGTCGGTAGCATAGACAGTTTTCATCAGGTCATTGTAAAAGAATTCACCATCCAGATTTTGAGCTAATTTATCTAGAGCCGATATTTCAATCATGATGTTTTCATTGTTTAGTGGCAGGGCAATTTGAGAGGCAATGAATATTTGAGTTAGGGTTCTCGTCAACACCTGGTAAAAAAGAAAGGAGAATGATGGTAGCCATATTCTCCTTATACAATCAATCATGTTTTCTTATTACTCGTATGCTTTCCCTTCTAATACCAACGCTTGATCGCCTTTGATGATATTTACAAATGCGTCACTCGTCATAGGTTCACTAAACATTGGAAAGTCTTTCTCAATAGCATTGTTGTGTTCTTCTATACTTAGCCCAGCACAGCAATCGGTCAACGTGATTACATTGTAGCCATTTTCATAAGCGGTACGCATGGTAGATTCTACACAGCAATTGGTCAAGAAACCAGTTAACGCTACATTTTTGATTCCTTTGCTTCTTAAAATAAAATCAAGATTAGTGCTATGAAAGCCACACAACCCACGTTTTCCTTCGATCACTACATCTCCCTGTTGTGGTGTCAATTCATCTATGATCTTTACCCCCCAGGATGTTTTCTTGAAGGCACCATTATCCACTACTCCCTTCAATATACCATAAGGTGTACTGGTAAGCTCACTATAGTTTTCAGCAAAAGAAATCGGGATATATACAATCTGAATACCTGCTGCTCTGGCTTGCTCTACGAGCTTTACAGTATTGGCCAACATATTCGTTTTTTCCATTACGTCTTTTACCGCATCGTGAAAAATACCTCCTTCAGAAGTAAAGTCGTTTTGAAATTCTATCAATAAAATCGCTGTTTCGTTTCTATCCATCGTATCAAGATTTTTAGTTATAACATATAATTAATTGGGTGTGCGTTGGATGTAACTAAGAATATGTTGCAAGTTATTGAGCAGCTTAAAAAAGGAATGTCACTTTTTTGGCAAAAAATAGCACAATCTTCCCAAGGCTAGAGAAAAGGCTATTTTTTTAACTAAAGTGTAAAAATGATGAACCTTTAGGCAGGTAAATAGGATTACTTCAGAAATATAGAAAGTAATTGTCGTCAAGACATCAAGCTTGAAAACATTACTTAATTTCTTTATATTTACTATATGAACTCATCTCGAATTTTAATAATGAGTTACAAACAAATCATTTTGCCTGTTGATTTCAAGATTTTTTATTACCGTAGCGCTGCTATGCCTCAAAACCAGGTCTACAGCTTTGCTGTAACGAGCTCTGCCTACGGCTAATAATCTCCTCGCCATCAAACAAAAGCAATTATTTTCACATACATTCAAAAAGTCGAGACGAGTTCTATGAGAAAGATTTCTCCCCTCCCCCTTATTCCATCCCATCAGGTAACTGACCTTGTAGAACAAAAGCGTGGTGCAAGCCTCAGTATGGCTGAGTTAAACATCTATGAAACTCGTAAGGAGGTTTCTGATTTTCCTTTGAGCTTTAGTGGATTTACCATTACATCTATGCTACGAGGCACCAAACAAGTGCGTTTTGCTGACTCCGTAGAAAGAGCTTATGTACCCGGCAATACCATTCTTACACCTTCCTATACTCAATTAAGTATAGATTTTCCAGAAGCTAGTTTGAGCAACCCTACGCAATGCACTGCTCTTACCCTGGAGAATTATTTTGTACGGAAAGAAATCCAAACCTTCAATGAAGTACTAGAGACCAAAACATTTATTAAGAGTTGGCGAATATTGGATAATCCGATTTTGCTAGCCAACAATGAGGACTTAGTGCATATCTATCAAAAGATCACTAAAATTGCGGCTACCAATGACTCATTCAAAGAGGTACATATTCAGTTGTTGCTCAAAGAGCTGGTACTTTGTGTACTTAAACTACAAAACATAGATGTGCTTCAACAAGACGCACAACAAAACACTAATAACACGCTCTTTTCGGCCATTATTTATTTTATCAAGCAAAATATTTATGAAGAAATCCAAATAGAAGATTTATTAAAACTCGCTTGTATGAGTAAGTCTTCTTTTTATCGTGCCTTTGCAGAAGAGCTAGGCCTGTCTCCGTACCAGTTGATTATAGATGAAAAATTAAAAGTGGCCAAACAAATGCTGGTTGAAGAAAATCTTTCGGTAAAAGAAACCGCCTATGCTTTGGGATTTTCAAGTGCGAACTATTTCATTCGATTATTCAAAAAAAATGAGGGTTTAACTCCCAAGCAGTTCGTGAAAAAAGAGGCAAAACCTGGCACAGTATAACTCGGCTAATCAAGCCTCCAATTTCTACTCCTATTAAGTGAATAGTTTATCATGAATATATTTCCCTCTCATTACTCATAATTTACCGCTTCTCCTTTGATTACAATGTCACTTTTTAGCACAAAAAAATTATGTTCTTGTAACAGCCGAGGTACTGGCAAATGATACCGCAACAAGGCATTATGCAGTATAGTATAAATCAAGGCTTTGTATACTTCCTCAGGGGTATAATCAGGAAAACAGGTACAACATTGCTTCACGCTAATACTTCGGGGGAAAGCCAGTCCTGGCAAACCATTAATATCAAAGAAACGAATGGTTCCTTCGCTATCTACTCGCCCATCTACTCTACTTATATCTTGAATGTTTAGTGCTTCTACTACTGATGGCATGTGTAGTTTGAGTTGAGCCCGTATTTGCTCATCCTGGATGATTAATTGTTCTTTGCCTCCATTATCCCAGGCATTTAGGCGTGTTTGCCGATCCAAAATATCATCCAATTCGTAGTAGGTAGGTAGTAAAATCATTTCATCGCCTAGTTGTACCACGCCACAGGTAAACTCATCACCCGGTACAAATTCTTCAATAATGAGGTGCCCCCAAGGAAATTGCTTCAGTATTTGATGAGCTTGCTCAATGGCTTGATTTAAATCATACACTTTTACAACCCCAATACTGCTTGACTCTGAGGTGGGTTTGAGAATCATTGGAAAACTAAGTCCACTGGCTTCAATCATCTCTGGTAGATGCTTTGCCTGATTAGCCTTCACCACCAAATAGTCTGGAATAGGTACGTTTTCCCTGGCCAATATAGTCTGACATTCATCTTTATTGAGTACGTGTCTCAAAGTGGTAGCTCCTGAACCAATCAAAGGCAGTGAGTTTTGTTCTATCACGTCATTGAGCCATATTACTTGATTTTTGGGGGCATTTACATAGTAAGCATTACTCCAGATGAGTGTATCGGTTGAGAGGGTGGTCAACAACTGCTCTAGCTGATGAAGGCTTGCTACTTCATCTATTGCTACGTCAAAACCAGCCTGACGTAGTACATCGACCATTACTTGTAGCACATTGGTATCTAAAAACCAGCCATTGACCCAATGCCCCTGGCTATTGATGATTTGTACTCTCATTTGATAGTTGTTTGAAGGTTCAATACAAATGTTTTCGCTAAACAAATCATTTCCAGGTAAATCCCTAAGGTTTTCTTTACAAATAGCGGGTTTTCACGGGTATAAAAACGGGTTTTCAACAGGCTGGCTTGCGCTAATTTTTGGCAATATTCAACTCGCTGATATGGATATATCAACGAGCCTGGGTTACAATACCTACAGTCGTTTGCCTATACCTTTTAAAATAAAATACAAAGGGGCTCCTACTACAAACATTACAATATAAGCCACTGCAATGGCTACCAATCCTATAATCACAATATAACCTGTTGCCTCTACCACTGAGATAATGATGTATAATAAAATACCAATAGTGATGACCATAGTCAACCCCATGACGAATTGTAGTAATGGAGGGGTAAGCGTTTTGTACGATTCTGTTTGCGTTAATAACACACCCTCAGTGCCATCCTCGAGCTTTATCTTTTTAGGTTGTTTTCCTTCGTGAGGTTCTGTGATGAAGAACTTGGTCGAGGGTACCAAGCGCCCAATTTTTACGTTTACATCTTGAGAAGCAAGGCTAATAGAGCTCAGTGTTGTTCTTTTACCCTCTTTGTCATAGGCAGCTTTAGTTCTTACGATGGTGTGTCCAAAGGTTCTTTCAATTGAGCTATCTATATCCTTTGCATATTTCTTCTTTATCTCTACTTCTTCAGGCACAATTGTTTCAATATGTTGATCATAATCCTGATGCTTGATAAGCAATACATCCAATGGATATGACTTCACTTCGCAAACCTCACATTCTACCGTTATTTCTGGTACTTTTTCAATGTACTCCACCTTCCCTCGTTCATTCTTAATCTTGTAAAGGTTAAACCCATGACGAATAATTTCTCGCTTAAAAGAGATTAAAGCCCCTTGAGGCTCGGTACGAATAATATCACTTTGTCGCAATTCGGGGTTGTTATACACACGCACTTCCCGGCGAGTATTAATTCGGTAGTCATATCCCTCATAATCATCCACTGATGCTGACAATCCCGATCCTTGTTGTGATTGTGCCTTCTTACCAAAGTCAATAATCTCGGTACCTGCCTGACGTTGAGTATGTTGTTTTACAGCATCTTGTTCAGTTTGCTTAATATTTGCGTTGATGCGCTCATACAAAGACGACTCTTCAGAATGATTACCATCCTTTTCCTGAAATTCGGTACACTTCTTTTGAGAAGCATTAAAAACAACTCCTTTACGACATTCAACCGTATCAAAGTCTAAAAATTGCGCAAATTGACACCTGCTGCATTCTTCATAAAATTTAAGCATCTATTTTATTGTTTGTCTTGAATTAGTTTGTGATCCAATAGTTGCGGAAAATAGCTTTACAGAATACTGGAGAATGATTAAAACCTGTCTGTTTTATAATGCATCAATTATATATTTTTTTCTCAGTAAACTTTATCCAAAAAATGACATTTTCAGAAATGCTCTATGAACTTGTTGATTTTCGCTGTTTCCTTGTCATCTTTTCTATAAAAAAATTAAATAAATCTGTATCGTTAAATGCTTTCTTGTTTTGAGCTAAAAAATTACTTTTAATTTCAGAACAACTATGAAAACGACAAATGCAAACCACCCAACAATTTATCACAAGTATTAAGCTAAAAGAATTGCAGCGTCAAAGAGCTTTACTTTCAGAAGCTTATCAAAATATTCAAGCTCAGGTACAAACCACTCATTATTCCCTGGATAAACTCAAAGTACTTCATGAAGGCTTGAGCAAGCTTAAATTCGCGGGTCAACCACTACATCCAAGCATAGAAAACCTCACCATATTATTAGAACAAGACTTATCTTTTTCAGATCATACCATACAACTGTGGCTCAAAAAACTCACTAAAGAACTTCAGCAAGGTCAATTGAGAACTGAACTGGTTTGTGTATTTGGCACTTTGCTGGAAGAATGGATACAAGCTAAATCTACTAATGAAGTATTGGAGAAAGCAGCTCAGCAAGCTCATGAAAGCCTATGGGCCAATGCTACTCACTCGACTAATCCACCTCAGGGTTTTCAAGCCTTTTTAGATGAGGCATTTGCATTATTTAGTGTAGAAATCAATCTCAAAGAATCCCTGGAAGATATTCATGATTTGACAGCTCAACATGAACTTCATCCTATTCTTGAAAGCATTGCAGCAAACACTTATTTACCTGCTCAAATCAGAAAAGAAGCTAAAGGGGCCATCAATAACCCCACTTTATTAAAAGAATTAACCGATACAGTTACTATACTAAATGCAGAATTTGCCTCCTGGCATTGGGGCGAAAGCACCTCTACTCGTAGCGTATGGACTCGGAACAAATGGCGACTTTATCTGGACGAAAACCTGGCCATCTTGTGTTTTTTGGAAATGGTGGGTAATAGATACATTGTTGCGACAGAGCTAGACAATATAAAGGCTCAAATACGTCAGGAAAGGGTTAAGAAACTAATAGAGTTGAATGCCCCTCAGGTAATCATAGAAAATGAACAACGAATGTTGCAGGAAGCTGTTTCTGAGGATAATCTTTTGCTTTACCGTTATTCAGAAGATTTAGAAAAGTTGGCAAATGCAGAAGATGAATGTGTAGTAAATCTGAGGAAAACCAATCAAATGAATGTAAGAAGGCTAAACCCAACTGGTCATGAGGCAGGTGAATATGGGTATTTACAAACTACTAATCAAGCCATTACCCTATTACATGCCGAAATACAACTGCATAAAAACACTCAGCCCGATACACCATTGTTTGTAAGCAAACTTGATATACAAAATTTCTATGCCGAAATCCCCAAAGAAGTCTCCTTGTATTTACTAAAAAAGCTAGGTTTTTCAGAAAAACAACAAACCTTCTTTGAGCACTATCTATCACCCAATCTAACCTATGATCAACAAACATCATCTATGCAAAAAGGGGTACCAATGGAACATAACTTATCTGCGCTTTTGGCAGAATGGCTCCTGCGCTTAATGGAAACTTATGTGGTATCTAAAATCAACATTCGTGTTATTAGAAAGGTAGATGATATCTTTTTACTAAGTAATCAGGAAGAAAGTATAATCCAAGCCAGAGAACATATTAGTGCCTTTTGCCAGCAATGTGGCTTATTATTGAACCAAGACAAAGCAGGTAATATCGTGATAGGATCAGGAAAGCTAGAAAAACTACCGATGGCTCCTATTCAGGCGGGTATTCTGGAGTTAAACGAACAAGGCGACTGGCAACTCAATGAGGTAACATTCCAACTTCACCAAACGCAAACCAGAGAGCGATTAGAGGCAGCACCTTCTATTTTCACCGCTGTACAAATTTATAATGCCAATGTGAGGTACTTGATTCATATGCTGTACCTGAACGTGCACATGGGAAACAAACACCGTAAAGTTGCTGAACAAGCTATTCTACAATTTCACACCCAATTATTCAATGAACAAGGAGGGATTATCGAACATCTCACTCAACGTATTCGCGAACTGTATGGCACAATCCCCAATGATATGACTATACCTGTTGCCTGGTTTTATTGGCCGCTTACTGCAGGAGGGCTAGGTTTACAAAATCCAGTATTAACCGCTAGTTTACACGCCAAATCTATTCAAAATGAAAAATATCAGCCTGTTCCTACTCAACAGCCTGATACCTGGGATACGCAAGATAATGATTGGACCAAGTATTATAGCGATTTAAGCCGTAGCGTAGACATCCCAGAGCCTCACAAAGATCAAGTACTAGATTCGCTGATTCGTGACTTTATCAATCGTGGAAACGAAATTTCAGGAGGGAACCAGTATTCACTATCACCTTATTGGCAATGGGTGCTTTTTATGTATGGCTCTGAAATATTAGACAGCCTAGGTACTTTTCGTTATCTAATCACTGAGTTGGTTCCTTTGCAATTGATCTTTAATCAATTAAATGAGGATAGTTCTCTTTAATATTTAGTTTTTCGGTTGATTTAACATCTGTTTAGTTACATACATTACTTACTGTTGACAAAAATCATTTTACGATGATAATTTTGTATTAACTTGCGCCAAATTTTACAAGCCAAAAGTCTAAGTAATGATTCACATCCAAAAATTCACGTTCAATCCTTTTCAGGAAAATACATTTGTATTGTTTGATGACACCAAAGAAGCAGTAGTGATTGATCCTGGTTGCAATAGCTCTGCGGAGAACAAAGTATTGACTGACTTTATTGAAGAGAAGGAATTAAAGGTTGTCAAGCTTCTGAATACTCACTGTCATATAGATCACGTATTTGGTAATCAGTTTATTAAGGACAAGTACGATGTAAAACTATATATGCATGAATTGGATGTACCTACGCTGAAAGCCGCTAAACTGGCAGCTGATATGTACCAAATCAAGCCTTTCATTGAATCTGAACCTGATGTATTTGTTTCAGAAAAAGATACGATTGAGTTTGGAGAATCTAAATTGGAAATATTGTTTGTACCTGGTCATGCGCCTGGTCATATTGCTTTTTTAGATAGAGCACAAAAGTTTATCATCAGTGGCGATGTGTTATTCAATGGAAGCATAGGCCGTTATGATTTCCCTGGTTGTAGCAAGGAAGACTTGATCAATAGCATCCAGAATGTGCTGTATAAGTTAGATGATGACATCACAGTATATACTGGCCATGGCCCTGAAACTACCATAGGACACGAAAAAGTATACAATCCATTGGTAAGTGCCACCGAAGTAGCTATCTAACCTAAAGAATAAAACAATGAGTAAAGGCAAGAAAAAACGTCCTCCCTTTTTTTGGACCATTGTGGTTTTATCAATATTTGCCCTATTTTCTATTGCTACTGCTTTGTTTTTCTATTTTACCCAACAACAGTTTGTTGGTAAAGCCTTGAAAGCCAAAGGACGAATCATTCACTACGAAAAACAACGTAAAGTTTATAGACCTGTGCTCACCTTTGTGACTCAACAAAAGGATACTGTTACTTTTACAGCCTCCTTAGGCAAACCAGATACTACTTCTATCCCTAAAGGTAAAGAACTGGATTTATTATACTTGCCTGACAATCCTAAGATTGTAAAAGTGAATGATTTTTGGCAATTATGGTTTCAGCCATTTGTTATTGCTGGTTTTGGGACCGGTCCTTTGTTATTTATTTTGTTTTTGAGGTGGATTTTGGTGCCCAAAAACCAAGCAAGAAATACCGAGCAGGAAGTATAATAAGATGAGCATAAAACAACAAATGCCCAATGCGGTTACGTGTGGGAATGTACTTTGTGGATGTATAGGAATCGTGTTGGCTAGCAAAGGAGAGTTGGTAGCAGCCGTATATTGTATGGGTTTGGGAATGCTATTTGATTTTGGAGATGGTTTGGTGGCCCGTCTGTTAAACGCTTATTCTGAGCTGGGCAAGCAACTAGATTCACTAGCAGATATGGTAACCTTTGGCGTACTGCCAGGTTTTATACTTTACCAACTTTTGCTAAGTTCTGGTATTCATCCTTGGTGGGCTTATGTAGGCTTTACTCTGACTATATTTTCGGCCATACGGTTGGCCAAATTTAATATTGACACACGCCAAACGGATATTTTTATAGGATTACCTACTCCTGCAGCGGCACTATTTGTAGGCTCTTTACCCTTAATACTAGTACAAAACCCAAAATTTGACTCTTTAATAAAACATCCAGTAATACTTATTGTTATTACATTAATTTTATCAGGTATGTTAATTGCCAATATTCGCCTGTTTTCACTTAAGTTTCAAAGCTTTGGCTGGAGCACAAACCAGCTACGGTATAGTTTCGTAATTATATCGTTGGTGTTTTTTGTAGTATTCAAGTTTTTGGCAATTCCAGTCGTTTTACTGAGTTATATCATACTTTCGTTGATTTTTCCACCACCTGAAACTAGAATTAACGCCAAGTAGTGGAATTTTTGTATAAAATTTGTCGTTATTTGTATTAAAGCAGTGAATTATAGAATATATTTTTAAACCTTTATACCTTTAAAACAGTCAAAATAGTATATCTGTGATCATTTTCCCTTGCCACAAATCATAGAAATATATTTGCATAAATGGTATAATATAAAGAATCGCGCTACCCCAATGGGTATAATAAAAAGAATTATAATGGTTGTTTTGGTAGTATTGTCTGTATTACCAAACCTTGTGGCTCAAGACACTCTTCAGTCTGAAAAAGATTCGGTAATTAATCCCAGAATCTATACCCTTCCCTTGGTCGAGACCAAAGAGGCTGAAAGTTTAGGTGCTCAAAATAAGAAAAACGGCTTTTTAGCCTCTCCTTTTGTTTTTTTTAAGCCTGATACAGATTTGTTGTTTGGAGGTTTGGGCGTATATTATTTTCGTCTCAAGACCAATGAGAACTTCAAACAAGAAACTCGTTTATCATTTGTGCAAACTATTTTTGAGTATAGCCTCAAAGATCAAATGGATATCCAGTTAGGAGCTAATATCTTTCTACCCAATGAATCATATATAGCCAAAGGCTTCTTCCGTTTCAAAGTATTCCCTGATGTTTTTTATGGAGTAGGCAACAATACGCCAGACGAAAACGCAGAACATTACAATCATAATATTTTTATTGCCAATACATCGCTGGCACGTAAACTTGCTCCTGGAGTGTTTTTAGGCCTTGAGTATCGGTATGCCAATACCTATAATATAGATTTTGATGAGCCTACCTCTGAGGTATTAGACAACGTGACTGGTATAAACGGTGGGGTAAACTCAGGACTCGGCCTTATTTTTACGATTGATAAACGTGACAATGTTGTAAACGCAACTAAAGGCTACTTTTTAGAATTTTCTAAATATGTATATGCTCCCAAACTTGGTAGCTCGTTTAGCTTCTCGAATGTCAACCTTACTTTCAACAAGTATTTTGATTTAGGCAAAAAGCAAATCCTGGCTACCAATACTGTGGCCAACCTCAATTCGGGCGATCCATCGTTTTTGTTTATGGCACAAGCTGGAGGAGAAAGAATACTAAGAAGCTATCCTATGAATCGTTTTCGTGATAAAAACTTTGTAGGTACTCAGGTAGAATATCGTCGCCACCTTTTTTGGCGCTTCGGAATGGTAGGCTTTGCTGGCTTAGGCGACGTGTTTGATACTACCGATCAACTCTCCTGGCAACGAGTAAAATATTCTTATGGTTTGGGCCTCAGAGTAATGCTCAATCGTCAGGAACGCCTCAATTTTCGCTTAGATTATGGTATAGGCCGTGATAGTCGTAGCGTATATGTAACTGTAACAGAAGCTTTTTGATGATTATTTGATGTTTGATTATCAATTCTTTTCGAAAATGTAGTAGCTTATATTGTTACATTACTCTATTGTTCCGCGATGTGTTTTCATTACCAATTCACACTATTTTTCACTGTTCACTGTTAGCTTTCCACTTAAGAGGTATCATTTCCTATTTACCAACCAAACTCCCAGAATCGTAACAGCCATTCCAATATAGTGACTGGTTACCAACTGTTCACCATCCAACACTCCCCAAATAATAGCCACAATGGGTATAAGATAAGTCACTGAGCTTGCAAAAATTGGGTTGGTCATTTGTAACAATTTATTGAAGAATATCAAAGCCAAAGCAGTACCTGCAATCCCTAAAATCGCCACATAAATCAAGGCCATTCCACTCCCCTCTTTTTCAGCATATACTGTAGTAAAATCAGTCGTAAATAGATACACCAAAGCAAAAGGCCCCATAAATGCCACCGAAAAGGTAGATACATCAATGGATTTTAGATCATTTAAATAACGCTTGATATAGTTTACATTGAAGCCATAGCACACCGTAGCACCTACCGCAAATAAAGCATACGCATTGAAATTGACTTGACCATCGGCTCCCGTAAAAATTAAAATGGAAATGCCTATGAAACCTACGACGATGCCTATTACTTTACCCCATGTAGTTTTCTGGCGAAAAACGGCTACCCCAATAATCAAAGCCGATAGTGGTGTAAGCGCATTGAGTACCCCAGTAATGGCACTATCTACCCGAGTTTGGGCTAATGGAAACAAAAAAGCAGGAATCAAGACCCCAGCCACACCTGAAACAAACAAAGTCCCCCATTTGGCGCGTGGTACTTTTCTGATTCGTACCAATACCAATCCTACCAAAAACACAAAGGCAGATATTACCCGTAAGGCACCTACCTGTACTGGTTGATATACAACTAACCCCTTTTTAATAAGGATAAAAGAACTTCCCCATACAAAAGCTAGGGCAATTAAAATTACCCACGCCAATGCTCTTTGACGCTTCGTCAACATAGAAATATCGTCCACAGGTTTTACGGCGGTGTCTGGCATTTTTGTAGTTTTTAAAATCCTGAATCTCAACTTTTACTATACTCGCAAAATCGCTATTTTGTCTCTTAAGACTAACTTTGTTTACAGCTACTTATAGACAACAAAGCATTCACCAACAACTTTGCTTATACATAAGGTATTTGCTTGCAAAATAGTTTAAAAAGAGAGAAAACTACTATCTGAAACTTGCGGATTTTTAACTCCTGGGATGAAATTCTAACAAGGTTTGTTTGAGGGACTCTTGATCCAGGTGTTTATAGATTTCAGTAGTGATGATATTTTCGTGCCCTAACATCTCTTGAACTGCTTTGATGTTGGCACCTCCTAACAAAAGGTGGGTAGCAAAAGAATGGCGAAAAGTATAAGGACTGATGTTTTTCTTGATATTGGCAATCTTTGCAATGTCTTTGATAATCATAAACACCATTACTCTGGATATTTTGGTGCCTCTTCGGTTCAAAAAAACATAATCTTCGTTCTCAGGCTTTATAGGCACTTTGTTACGTACCTGCTCAATGTAGATCGTTAGGTATTTGGAGGCTTCACTACCAATGGGTACAAATCGTTCTTTATTGGCCTTACCTATAATTCTTAAAAAGCCTACATCCAGATATAAATTACTGATCTTGAGGTCAATCAATTCGGTTACCCTTAAGCCTGAGCTGTACAACACCTCTATCATCGCCCGATTACGGGTACCCTCAGGTGTAGATAAATCTATCACTGACAACATGGTTTCAATCTCGTTCAGGCTCAACACATCAGGCACTTTACGGTTGAGTTTAGGGGTTTCTACTTCACTACTGGGATCACTATCAATGATCTCTTCCAACATCAAATATTTGTAGAATGATTTTACTCCCGAAAGCATTCTGGCTTGCGAACTTACGGCAATGCCCAGTTTGGCTAAATATGCCAGAAACTTACGAATTCGGTCTGTGCTTACATCTTTGGGAGAAATATCGGCACCTACCAACTCTATATATTCCTGAAACTTTTGAATATCGCGTAGATAAGCCTGCAGCGAATTTTCAGAAAGGCTTCTTTCTAATTTAAGATACACGCCATACTCTTTGATGTAAGTTTGCCAGCTCAATTTGCTAATATTTTGAGTAAGTTAATAAATTTTATTTATGTTAAATATACACAAGAATAGATTGACTATCAAACTTTTGCCTATCAAAAAAGGAGATGCCCATCTGAACATCTCCTTCGTATTATTATTTTTGTTAATGTAAGAGTAACAAAACCTACACTTCCTCTTACTTATATACCTTCAGCTACTACTTCTTGCACCTGGTCTGGCAACATTCGCTTAAGTAGATTTTCAATACCAGCTTTTAGAGTGACCATAGATGATGGGCACCCGCTACAAGATCCTTGTAAAAGCACTTTTACAGTACCATTCTCATATGAATGGAAGTTAATGGCTCCTCCATCCGACTCTACTGCTGGACGCACATACTCCTCTAAAATACCTTTGATCTTACGATCTATTTCAGGTTCGTTTTTGTTGAGCTCCTTGTCATACTCATTTTGAATTTCCTTTGTCAACAAAGGTTTTTGAGCTTCTAAATACTCTTGTAAAAACTCTTTTACTGCCCCTGCTACATCGTGCCAACTGGCAACTTCCTGTTTGGTAACAGTTACAAAGTTGGACATCATAAATACACGTTCTACAAAGTCGAACTTTGCAAACAGCTCAGCTGCTAAAGGCGAACGTTGAGCCAATTCTGCATCAGGGAAATCAAAAGTAGTTCCTTCAGGTACCAACGTATAGTTGATAACATATTTCAACGAATTTGGATTCGGACTCGACTCTGTATATATGGTAGTATATCTCGAAGATGTTTGGTTCATATTTTTAATGCTTAATAAATTTAATAAGACTCAATCTTGAAAACACAAAAATAACGGTTTTGGTTTACATTTACTGCTTTCCGCCATTCCAACGAATAATTTTAGCCTGATCACTTGAACTTCTAATATGAAATATACTCACAAAAAAGTGGTATTTTACTGAAAAATAGTAACTTAGTGCCTCATACATTAAACATATAGAGGGATTTATAAAAACAAGGTTTACGACCAGCTTTGAGAAGTAAATCAATAATTTGCACCAAAATGAACAAAGCACCTTTAGTATCCATTTTACTATACTTCATTTTATTCATGGTGGCCGTTTTTTTTGGGCTTAAGCTTTATCACGGTTGGGAGTCTTACCTTCAGCAAAAAAAGGCGAATGCGTTATTTGATGATGTAGTAAAAGAAGTAAATCAAAACCATCAAATACTTAAAAAGCAGCAGCCCCTCAACAAGAGCCTTTTGGAAAAAATCCGTCAACATTTACAAGACTCTACATTTAGTCTTTCCGAAATCAATTTTACCCCACTTACACTTAAATATACTGCTTGGAATACTGCTCGTTATCAACAATTGCTACAGTATTGGGAAACCAACGTACTATACAATACCAGTCAAATTTACGATGAGTTTCAACCATTGCACCGAGAACATACCCAGGCTTTGTCACAAATCATTAAGTCAGTGAGTTTTTATGATCAGCAACAATTGAGAAATAATTTGAATGCGCTGGAAGCTAACTTGAGCATTTTATATAAAATCAATACCCAGCTTCAAGAAACTTATGCGGCATTTCTAAAGGATCACCCTGCGAAGTAAAGCTCTTGAGCTTAGAAAAAGAATTTCACTTTTCCTCTGGCATTTCACCCAAACGTTTACCAAAAATTATTTTTTAACAAAACCACGCTTACACAAACCCAATAAGGCACAATTTTTAATACATAAAAACATACACAAAGCAAAAAATTACTAATATTACGGCCTGCTTTGTGATTGGGTCTTCCAATCTACCAAATAAATATTCGGGTATATTAATCTCAATACTTCAGTGATAGTGCGTCAGTCTATCTTTCACTGTTTACATTCATTGATCGTTAATCGTCCATAATCAATAATTATTCATGCAATGACTTCTAATCTCACCACCTCCGATAACGCCCTTATAGAGTCAGATCGCCTCAAGCTTTTGTTGACTCAAAAAAACGATATTTATAAAATTATGAGTATGGAAACTCATAGTGATAATAAACCTTATGTAACACCTTATTCTTATCAAAGACACGGACAAGTAATTGGTAGTACTAATGAAATGCACGCTTCTGTTTGGGACAAAACCACCAATGACTTACTTGGGTTTGTCATTCTGGCTGGTTTAGAAAACCCTAATAAGGTACTAGAGTGTAGACGAATGGTGATCAATAAAAAAGGACAAGGTTTTGGTCACGAAACGATTCAATTGGTCAAGAAATATTGCTTTGAAACATTAGAATACCACAAATTGTGGTTGGATGCTCTGGAGAAAAATCAAAGAGCCATTCACTTATACGAAACAGAAGGCTTTAAAAAAGAAGGCATATTGCGTGATCATGTAAAAAAAGAAGATGGCCACTATTCACTTATTGTCTTTTCAATGTTATCTTCAGAGTACACCGCAGTATAAGTTTTTAACTATGAAGTTATCTTGACTTCAGTAAAAAAAGCCTTGGTTTCATACGAAATCAAGGCTTTTTTATGATTATAGTTTTATTTATCGCGTCTCTGTCATAGATGACGATTCCTTCAAGAACTTCTCTTCTCGACGTTTATCATACGTTTCATTAGGAATAACTCCCGTATCATCAGCGCTAAACTCAGGCTTGAGACGATGTACAAAATACATGTCGATTTCTCCTTTGCCTTTGGCAGCAATTTTACCCCGATACTCACACTCAAAAAAGTCTTTAATTAGTTCATAAGTGTTCTGCCCTACATTCACTTTACCTACTTCTCCGCTGTTTTCCATACGGTTGGCTGTATTTACAGTATCGCTCCAGATATCGTAAGTAAACTTACTTTTACCAATTACTGCTGATAATGCATCTCCAGTATTTACCCCTAAACGACACTGCCAGTAGTCTTCTCCTTGCTGAAGTTTTTCTTCCCGACGTACCTTCATAAAGTGCTGTATCTCCAGTCCAGCCAACACAACATCAACTGGATTGGTAGTATTGGGGTCAGGTATTCCTCCTGCACACATGTAGGCATCTCCTATAGTTTTAATCTTTTGGATTTGATATTTATCAGTGATTTCGTCAAAAGTAGAAAAACATAAGTTGAGCTCTTCTACCACTTGTTCCGGCGACATTTTTTCTGATATCTTGGTAAAGCCTTTAAAATCGGTAAACATAATCGATACTCTTTCATAATTACGCGTATCAACTTTTCCTTTGGCTTTGTATTCTTCGGCAACTTGCTTAGGCAAAATATTGAGTAGTAAACCTTCTGATTTTTGTTTCTCAATTGTGATGACATCACGTTGTTTACTGATTTCATCATTTTTCTGACTCAACATCACATTTGCCTTTTTCTGGCGTTGGCTACTACGATACATCACGCCAGCCACAATCATAAGAGCCACTGCGATTATGCTAAAAATCAATATGTTTCTCCGGCTTTTCTCTTTTTCACGCAGAGCAGTTTCCTGAGCCAGTTTCTTCTCGGCATTGGCCAATGCTTTTTCCTTCTCTGCCAGGTTGTTGCGTATTTTTAAAATCTTTATTTCAAGGTCTTTTTCCAATACGGTCTTTTTGCCAGACAATGAAGCTACTCTTTCATATTCTACTTTATTGTTTTCAAGAATCTTTTCCAAATACCGCACATAGCTCTGTAGACTATCTATTTTCTTGACATTCAGCGACTTGAGATCGGTTAATTGCTTGGTTCTTTCTTCCAGGTCATTATTCAACTTTTCTATCTCAGCCGAAAGCTTCTTGATTTTTACTTCTTTGGCTTCTGTTTTAGGTGTTTCTTTGGTGACTATGGGTTTAGTCAATATCTTTTTGGAGGTATCAACATCTACTTTCTCAGTTGTATCAATCTTAACAAGCGGGTTAGTTGCTACTTTTTTGGTATTCGTTATATTTTCCCAGCCTTTATCGGTAAGACGAAGCCTTACTGCTTTGCCTGAATACTGAAAATCATAAGGAGGAAAACCAGCTTGTATGACTTGAAATGATATATATTTGGCACCTTGTTTGGAAAACGGGAAGTGAAAAAAGCCATCAGCATTGGTCTCCGCAATTTGTCTGCCCCCATTGTCTTTTACTATAACTCCTTTAATTCCCTTGCCATTTTTATCTATCACATATCCTGTTATTTCCACATTTTCTCCATTTTGAGCATTAGAAGAAAACGCCGCCCCACATAAAATGATGATACAGAATAAATAACCGAGATAATTTTTCATTTGCTTAAATTTTTGCTTTGTGAATGCAGGCTTTGGGAGGCAACCAATTTTGGGCTCATTTGTATAGAATACACCAACATTTTGTGATAGTAATACTCATTGCCTGAATACTATCACTTGGCTCAATGCATCTTTTCTAAACAAAATCGTTGCTTAAAATTCTAAGAACCTATACTAATACCTCCCTAAATGAACGTTGGACTTATCCCTTTTTGTATAGAATAAGTGCATAACATAATTGCAATGGGTTAAAGCATTACTTTCCCTTGGTTAAGAGTGTCATCTCGTAATTAATATTAAAAATACGTCTTTTTTACAAAACTCTCAAATAACTAAGAATTTCGACGTCATTTTATGAGTGTCATTCGAGTTTTTAATCGCTTATTTTTATCATTTGGGCTTTGCAGGTATAATAATTTCGCCAACTTTCCTTGTTGCCAGTCTTTGATAAAATTATCATAGAAAAAGCTTCCTGGATTACCTGATTGCCCCCCAGGATAAATTCCATAACCCTTAGGTTGCTTGCCCAAAGCTACAACCATACGCCACGAGGGGCCAGCTCGACGCCCAGTAGCATTTACAATCCGTTGATTTCCATTGGTAATCAAGTTCAACACGCTAAAAGGTGCCTGGCGAGTGAGGTGCAAAATATCAGTTCTTTTATAAGTCCCCCAAACCCATTTTTTAGCATCAGTTCCCTGTTTTTTAATCAATTGATCTACTGCAGTTTTAAAGCTACTATTGATCAGGTCAGGTAACGTTTCTTTTTTATCGGTAGTTCGTACATCGTCAAACCAACGAGAAGGAATAGAATCATTCAATAAGATCAAGTCGCCGGTTTTATCAGCCTTAGGATAAATCATCATACTATCTCGTGGAAAATCATCCTCCCAAATTGCCTGAGAAAGTGCACTCCACCAAAACTCAAATATAGTAGGGCCAGCTTCTTTGATTTCCTGATTGTATTTCCACTTTTTGATCAAGTCCAATGCCTTTTTATAATTCCCAGTATGTTGCGCATCTTTGATGTACTTCAACATTGTAGGCAGCAGATCTCGAGCTCTAAGATTTAAATTATCGTTTTGCAAAGCACGTAAACTATCAGGGGTTGCCTTTTGCATTTGTGCTAATCGTTCATTGATCCTTTTGCCTCGCTCGTAAGTTGCAAAACTCCAATTGAGGTAATAAGGATACAGAGTATCTGCTGAAAATTGATTAGCCGAACTCACAAAACCTCGCTCAGGGTTTTTTATTGTAGGGTTATACTTATTGGGAATCCAACCTTGCCAATCATGAGCTGGGTTAGAGCCATCCAAAATAAACTTGCCTTGCTCTTTCCACCTTAAAGGTATTTTACCATTGGGGGTAATGGCTATGTCTTTGTTGTTATCTGCAAATATGAAGTTTTGTGCAGGTGATGAATAACCCCTAATCGCTCGACGATAATCACGGTAATTTTTAGCACGGTTTAGCTTGTAAAAAGTCAATAATTCATTAGAGGCTTCGTGTGCCAGCCAACGCATAGCTAACCCTGGTTTTGTAAACCTTTTGGTACCATAAAAATCAGGCTCACCGGGCTTTAGCACTATTGGCCCATGATGAGTAAAATAGATAGAATCATAAATGGCAGATTTGTTTTTTACTTTAATAGTATCAACTTTTAAAGTAGTTGACTTCCACTTATCATCGTAATAATATTCCTTAAGAGTTTTGTCTTTGAATTTAATTTCATAAAAATCGAGTACATCTACTGCGGCATTGGTTACCCCCCAGCTTACTCTTTCATTAAATCCAATAGTCACACAAGGCGATCCTGGAAGGCTTACACCATATACATTTACATCAGGGCTTACTAATTGCAACTCAAACCAAATAGAGGGTAAGCTGAGGTTCAGGTGGGGATCGTTCGACAAAATAGGATAGCCAGAGGCCGATTTTTCTCCACTAATTGCCCAGTTGTTACTCCCTATACCTGGTTGTTTTTTTTCGGTTTGGCGTTTTTCCATTAAAAATTTGTGCAGCTCTTCACTCACAATTTTTTTAGGAGGCTTAGGCACTTTCAAATCCTTAAAATTCCATTTGGTTCCGGCCGGAATAATTGGATCATGTCGCTGCGGATAATTTGGAAAAAGCTCATCTACTACAGTTTTACCATATTTTTGCAAGATGGCTGTCATTTCAATATCATCATTGCGAGTCGAGAGGGTATATGACATGTACTTGAGCAGCAAAGCACACTTGAGCGGAGTCCAGGCTTCGGGTTTATAGTGAAGTAGCTTATATTCTAACGGATAATCCTCAGGCTTCAATTGATTGATGTAGGCATTTACTCCTTTGCAGTACGCTTCTACTATTTCTCGAGTAGTTTCGTTGGCAAGCATTGCTTTTACGGCTGTTTTAGCCCCATGGAGCATCCCAATTCTTCGTTGGTACAAATCATACTTTACATATCTTTCACCCAAAATTTCAGAAAGTCTACCCGCAGCTGCATATGTCTGAAACTCCATTTGCCATAAGCGATATTTAGCTGTTACATATCCTTGAGCCAAATACAAATCGTGGTTGTTTTGAGCAAAAATGTGAGGCACCAGGCGATCGTCCAATACTACATCAACTTTGTCACGGATATCATCGACTTGTAATTCAATTTTTTCACGTTGTTTTTTAGACTCGGCATTTTTCCAAAACCCTTCAAATGGATTGAAAAAAGAGCCTAATGGAGGCATTTGATTGATTGGTGAGGGAGCATTTTCGAATTTGTTGTTGAGGGCATAGATTAATGCCAGGGTAAAGGAAAAAATAATCAAAAAACGGAATATTGATTTCATTCGCTCTGAATTTCAACGATGCTTAATGTACTTTTTTGCTACTAAATATTGGGGTAGTTTCCAAAATAACAGCATTATTCAATGGTTTGCAACAATGCATTAGAAAAACCCTGCATCTGTGTGCAGATTTACCACAGAAAGCTTTTCGCTTATTTAGAATTTATCTAATTCTAAATTCAATGTATCTACAACTATTTTAACTACCCCTTGGTTTATCAGTTAAACTTTAACAAAAAATAAAACTACAAACCAATGGATCAACCCAAAATCGCCCAAAAGGCACCCTATGCTGTAGAAGTAGAAGCCGATAAAAAATATTTCTGGTGCAGTTGTGGCCAAAGTGCCAATCAACCTTATTGCGATGGCGCTCACAAAGGATCAAGCTTTACTCCTGTAATGCAAACTTTTGACGAAGCCAAGACTGTTTACTTTTGTGGATGCAAAAACACAGCAGGACAGCCATTTTGTGATGGTTCACACGCCAAATTATAATATCGAAAAACTTGTCTAAAATTGATAGTTTTAGACAAGTTTTTATGATTCACTTAACGATCTTTTATTCTGTACATAAACTTCATACCCGACCATATCTCGCTCACTGAGGCCACCTTTACGTCTACCAATCCAATCTTAAGTCCCACAGTCCTTACTACAAATTGGTCTACATCTGTTTTTACTTTAGCTGCTTTCTTGGGCCAGGATATCCAGATAGAACCATTCTTTTTGATTTTTGTTTTTACTATTGCGAATACCTCTTCAAAAGCTTGTCGCTCTTTAAAAAATAAATGCGCCCAATCTAATGAAGCTTCGTCTATGTTTTCCAGATCTTCTTGAGCAATAAGGTTCAAATCATCAGGTAGTGTTTCAAACAAGTTAAAATATTCGTCGGGTAATTGATAACCATACATTTGAAACCCTGCTTTGATTCCTAGCTTTTTTGCCAGAGGTGTTCCTGAATATCCACTATCGGCCATTAGGTATATGATTTGGGGTTGGAATATCTTTATAGCTTATATATAAAAGTAAGATACAAAAAAAGCTGCTCCTGTTTAAAGAACAGCTACAAATTTGCAATGAAGTCATACCGACTTTTATGAAAAAGGTTTCCTTTACTAATTAAGAAACGAAAAGTTCTTCAGCCCAAGTCAGGCCTTGTGCTTTTGCGTGGTCTTGCGCAGTTTTACCCTCACCATCTTTAATGGTGGTATCCGCTCCATTAGCCAATAACAGTCTAGCGATCTCAGGCTTATTAAAGGTACTCGCATAAATCAAAGCAGTGGCTCCTTGGTTATTGCGAACATTTACATCAGCTCCCAACTTAATCAACTTCTCAATGATCGCAATATACCCCTTAAAACTAGCCCCCATCAAAGCCGTATTCCCTATGGCATCAGGGGTATGAATGTCAGCTCCCAGCGAGATGAAATGATCCAAAACATCTATCTGGTTGTAGTAAGCGGCTAAAATTAGCGGAGTAAATCCTCGCTCGTTTTTTTGATTAATTGCTTGTGGATGTCTTGTTAAGTAACCTTTGATAACCTCTAAGTTACCATTACGGATAGCATCCCAAAAAGTGATAGTTTGTGTGCTCATGGTCTTATTATCTATTTTGTTTGTTCGGTTTATACAAATATTGTGGGAAAACCGAGATTTATCAAATTGATTATGTTGATGACAGTATTTGTGAAAACTATCAAGCTTTATACATTTTGCGAGATGGGGTTTCTACACACCACGTAAAACAGTTATTGATGCTCACAAAATCGTCTAACAATGAAAAGCTCTCTGATATTCATTCTTACTTTTTATGTATTCACCTTCAATCAAGCCTGTATTGCTCAAACCAAGAAATCGTACCCAAAGTTTTCCAGCCAAAAAAGAATTTTCTATACAGATGCTCAGGGGGAGGAGATATTAGAGTTGGAGGGCAATGTAGTATTCCAAACTGCTAAAATAAAAATCGGAAATGCTCAGCGTGTAACATACAACAAAAATACTGGTAAAGTTGTAGTAGAAGGACTTGCAAGATTCACCACTCAAGGCAAAGTAGTAAAATCGTCACATGCTAAATACCAAGGCTAAACCTCGGTATATATTTTTTTACATAAACGATGACACTATTCATATTGAATAAATAGTAGTAAACAATAAAGGACATAAAGTGCGAACCTTATGCCCTTTCATTAATTATTTGGCTTTCATTTCTTCTGACAGACATAATACCGCCTACCTTTGTTGTATCCACCACTTTTGAGGTCTTCGTGACCATCGTAAGTCTTCAATACTGTAAAGCCGACTGTTTCCATGGCTTCTATTATTTTAATGTGAGGGTAACAGTATTGTGCAATGTTTACATCTACTCTTTTCCAGGATTCATACACTCCGTTATTTGCTGGAGCTCCTGGGATAAATATATTGAATTGAATATTGGCTAATCGGGTTTCGACATCGTAGCGATAATTGTAAATAAAAGCATAAGAGGAATCCTGAGCTCCTTTTACATCTCCATTCAGAATAGTTTTGTAACGATCTTCCAGGTTGACATCAAATACAAAATACCCTCCTTTTTTCATAGAAGCATATACCTTGCGGGCCGCCAATACAAGTTCTTTATATTCTAAAATGTGATTGAGTCCATCATTCATACAAATCACAGCATCAAACTCATTTTTTATATTAAAAGTGCGAGCATCTTCCAAAATAAAAGGAATACCTGGGGCATTTTGCTGAGCAAACTTGAGCATTCCATCCGATCCATCCAATCCGGTAAGTTTATATCCTCGTTTTTTTAAGGCTTGCGTAATATGTCCATTCCCACACATCAGGTCCAACACTTTGGCTTCTGGCTTAAGCTTGGGAAAGAGGATTTTGTTCAAGTTTTGCACTGCCACGTCAGCCAAGGGCTTAGACCAAAACTTGTTATAAAACCAGGCTATTGGGGTATAGCCTTCATAACGCTGAATTTCTTCGGGGTTTTCTTGAGCTTGGCCTTTGAAAAATCCCATCAAAACAAAGATAATCGCCAATAAAGTGGTATAGGTATATTTTTTACTCATTAGGATTAGTTTTTTTAGGTGAGGTAAATTTACAAATGATTTTGAATTGTAGCAGTAAGTCGAGGTTTTTTTAAGGTTTTTAACTGAGATATTTAACTCTTACACACGCTAAATTATTGCTCATATGGTTAGCATTTATTGATTGATTTTTGTAATTTTGATAGCTATTTTAGCACGTAAAATTGGACTAGGCGGCTTACTCAATTCCTTAAAAAAATTAATCATTATTTATGTCAGACTATTTGTTCCGAGATCATCAAAATCAAACCAGAAAAGCCAAAACCACGACTATGAAAGATGCGGTATACGACTTGTTGAATACCTATCGAATCAAAAATAAGTATGATGAAGCACACATTGTTCAAGCCTGGAGCGATCTTATGGGAGAAGGAGTTGCCAAACGTACCGAGGATATTTATATTAAAGATCACGCCATTTTTATCAGAATATCTTCGCCACCGCTCCGCAATGAATTATTGATGCAAAAGACTGATATTTTACAGCGTCTCAATCAAAATCTGGGGCAAGAAAAATTGAAAGAAGTCATTTTTAGATAAGGATTTTGGACCTCGGTAATTACTGAGGTCTTTTTGTATATACACATAAATGTTTAACGCACGCTAATGTAAAGCTAAAATGAGTTATGATTTAGATTTTTGGAAATACAAAGAGGGGACATATTTAGATAATCAAGTAGTTTATGAAAAATGCTCTAATGAACAAATGGTAGATGGTTTAGAAACGCTACCAATTGATGCTATTCTGACTGATGTCCAAACAGAATTTGCAGATTGGCAAATGGAGGAAAGTAATATAGACTACGAAAACCCTAGTGGTAAAGGAGCCTTTCAAATCTCTCATACAACACAATTTATAAGATTTGACTGTTATGGAATGAAAGGAGAAGACATGAACAGAATAATTGATGTAATGATCAAATATGATTGCCCGCTTTATGATCCTCAAGTCCCTCAAAGATATGATGGCGCACAATAGTTTTACACTCCCTGTACTTCTTATAATTTACTAAAAATTCATACTATTTTCCCCTATCTTCCCTACATTTGAGTTAGAGTATGTTTAAATTTTCGTTTACAGGAGGTTTTAGGATGAGTTTTTGGATTAGATGCGTCAAATTTTGAGGGAATAGCAGCGCTACTGCCAATAACCGAGCCTCTGGCGAGCTCTGCCTTCGGCTAACTTTGACAATATATAATCAAAAAAGTCGCGTAAAAGACCTAATCAATGAAGTTTAAATATACTCTTATATAACTTTATTCCCAACAACTAATCTCTAAGTCTTATGTGGAAAGAGGAAGACAACAAACTCAAACGTACTTTTGAATTCAAGAATTTTGTAGAGGCATTCGGCTTTATGTCAAGTGTGGCCCTCATTGCCGAAAAAATGGATCATCATCCTAATTGGTCTAACGTATACAATAAGGTGGAGATTGAATTGACTACGCATGATGCTGGTAATACTGTAACCGATAAGGATCGCACATTGGCAGCTCAGATTGATGAGCTTGTGTAAAATACAGCCCTATTGTTAAATTGCTCTATTGTTTTGCAATAAACCTTACAACAATAGAGCAATTTAGTATCAAAGGATTGATGAAAGTCTAACTGAATAAATCTGGACTTTCGGGTTTTGGTTTACGTACCGTATTTCCCTTAGATTTCGCGACTTTTTGTACTGGATGTTTGGTTACAATGTTGCCTTGTACTCCCCTACCCTTCACATCAATCTCAGCAAAGTCGTAAGAAATTAGTTTATTCTTCGCTTTAGATGCACGGGTCAGTCTTACCGATACTTCTTCGGTTTCACCCTTTGGGTTCACACTAAAATACAACAGTTTAGAGCGGGCGGCTCCTTTAGTAACATCATATTCTTTGTCACGAATTACTCCTTTTACCTGAAAGCGTTTGGCCATTGCATTACCCGATACACCATCTCTGTAAATAGCATTATATACCAGGTCTTTATCTGATTTATCAAAGATGGCCACATGTACGATGTTTTTGCCAATAAACACTTTGGGGGCAATTTTTACCACTTTGTATTTACCATCTTCACAAAATGCGATTACCTCGTCTATGTCAGAACAATCTACTACATATTCATCCTTTTTGAGGCCATAACCAATAAATCCATCTTCTCGGTTGACGTATAACTTTTGGTTATTGATCACTACCTGTTTGGCATTGATTTCCTCAAACTCTTCAATCTTGGTACGTCTCTCCTTGTCTTTGCCATACTTTTTCTTCAACTCTCTGAAGTAACGAATGGCATATTTAGTCAAGCTCTTCAGATTACGTTCTACTTCTTCCAGTTCATCAGTCAAGCGCTTCATCGCTTCGTCTGCTTTGAAAGAATCATATTTCGAGATTCGCTTAATTTTGATTTCGGTCAAACGGATCAAATCATCTCGCACAATCTCACGATAAAAATCTTTTTTGAAAGGCTCTAAACCAGCATCAATCGTTTCCAATACCGCTTCCCAGGTTTCACATTCCTCAATATCACGATAAATACGATTCTCAATAAATATTTTTTCCAGAGAGCTGTATAAAATCTTTTCCTGCAATTCACCCTTGCGAATCAGTAACTCTTGCTCAAGTAAATCTTTGGTATTGAAGGTGTTGATTTTGAGAAGCTCTTCTACGGGAATAAATCGTGGTTTTTCTTCTAAAATCACACAAGTATTAGGAGAAATACTGATTTCACAATTGGTAAATGCATATAATGCATCGATTGCTAACTCAGGCTCTACTCCAGGAGCAAGGTGCACCAGGATTTCAACATCCTTGGCTGTATTATCAATAATTTTTTTGATTTTAATCTTGCTGGCATCATTGGCTTTCTTGATGGACTCAATCAAGCTTTCGGTAGTGACCCCATAAGGCACATTTTTGATAGCCAATATCTTCTTGCTTTGCTGCTCAATGTCTACACGCACCCGTAGTCGCCCTCCCTTCATTCCATGCTTGTAGTTAGTTACATCCATAGAACCACCAGTTGCGAAGTCTGGATAGATTGTAACTTCATTATTACGCAAAATATCTATAGAAGCGTCAATCAATTCATTGAAGTTATGCGGCATGACCTTCGTAGCCAAACCTACAGCAATACCTTCTGCTCCCTGAGTCAATAATAGAGGGAATTTGATCGGAAGGTTTACGGGTTCTTTTTTACGACCATCATAAGATAGTTGCCATTCAGTAGTTTGAGGGTTGAAGACCACATCTAGCGCAAACTTTGATAAGCGACCTTCAATATAACGAGGGGCTGCGGCACTATCTCCTGTGTTAATGTCTCCCCAGTTTCCTTGTGGGTCTATTAACAAGTCTTTTTGCCCCATATTTACCAAAGCATCTCCAATAGAAGCGTCGCCGTGAGGGTGGTATTGCATGGCTTGTCCTATCACGTTGGCCACTTTGTTGTAGCGTCCATCGTCCATTTCTTTCATGGCATGCAAAATCCTGCGCTGTACTGGTTTTAACCCATCATAACCGGAAGGCACCGCTCGCTCAAGTATTACATACGAGGCATAATCCAAAAACCAATCTTTGTAGACCTCCGAAATCGTGACCTTATTATCCTGATTGCTCATCTCTTTGATCTTTTTCTTTGTTGTTTAGCGCCAGGTCAATTTTTAGAGAATATAAAACACATGAAGTAAGCATTGCCAACGCCTGCTTCACTTGACCCTCAAAGCTGTGAAATAAAATTGTGAGTTTGTTAAAAACATTGCTATTAAAATTAGCAATTGTTCATATTAATAGCAAAAATTGCTACAAAAATGGGGTAATTTAGCCACAAATGCAAATTAGCTTTTGATGTTTTTGGTGTACACCATAGCTTCTTACCATTCAAAAATGATTAATCAAAGTCTAACTTTCTTGTCTCAGATCCTCTAAATCAGGCAGATTGTAAGTAGTTACTTGTCTGTTGCAGTGATTATTACTATTATTAAATTGTAATAATACAAATACACTATTAGGTACATATTGCTTACTACAAAAGCGTAGGTTAAAACAAAAAAAATGAATACAATTACACGACTTGTCAAATCTAAAAACTGGCTTAAAATCGCCTTATTACTCTTGGTTTTTGTGTGGAGTTGCTCCACTCCCCGCAAACCTGCTACTACCGAATTTATCATTTTGCAACTAAACGATGTATATGAGATTGCACCTATTCAGGGAGGTAAGTATGGAGGGATGGCCAGAGTAGCCAATTTGCGTCAGCAATTACTTAAAGAAACTCCTCATGTAATTACAACACTTTCAGGAGATTTTCTAAATCCATCGGTATTGGGTACTATTAAATACAATGGGCAACGTATTAAAGGAGCACAAATGGTAGCTGCAATGAATGCTGCCGGAATAGATTATGTATGCTTTGGCAACCACGAATTTGACCTAAGTGAAGAAGACTTACTAAAACGCATCAATGAATCTAAGTTTCAGTGGATATCTACCAATATAGAATACAAGAAAGACGGCAAAACGCAGCCTTTCTTCAAAAAAACAGGTAATAACAAGGAAGAATTCCCTCGCTCAGTAGTTTTGAAAATTCCTAATGAAAATGGACAAGATACAGTAAAAGTAGGTTTACTGGGTTTAGCTCTGAATATAGATAATGACATTGTAGCTTTTAGAAAAGTAAAAGAAGCTGCCCAAGTAGAATTGGCCTACCTAAAAGATAAAATAGATTTTGCCATTCCTATGACTCACTTGCTCATCAAAGACGATAAGCAATTAGCTAAAGACATCCCTCAGTTTCCTTTGATGATGGGCGGTCATGACCACACCAATATGAAGCATGTGGTAGGTAACACCGTGATTACTAAAGCAGACGCTAACGCAAAAACCGCATACATTCACCGTATTTCGTTTGACCACGTCACCCAAAAGGTCACAGTAAAATCGGAACTCAAGGAAATCAACGCCAGCATAGGTGAAGAACCTAAAACTGCTGAGGTGGTAAAAACCTGGCTTGATCACGCGAATCAGGGATTCAATACATTAGGCTTTAATGTAAAAGAACAATTGATGGATTTGAAAGGTGCCTCACTGGATGCCCGCGAATCTAAAATACGAGAAGAACCTACAAACCTGGGCAAAGATATTTGCGAAGCCATGTTGGCTACAATTCCTGAAGCCAAAGCTGCTCTCCTCAACAGCGGTTCGGTACGTTTAGATGATCAGCTCCATGGCCAGGTAACCGTATACGATGTATTACGCACCTTGCCTTATGGCGGAGATATTTTTGAAGTAAAACTCAAAGGGAGCCTACTCAAAAAAATCCTGACTACTGGTGCTGGTAACAAAGGTAGTGGGGGTTATTTGCAAACTACAGGAGTAAACTACGACGAAGCCAGCAAAACCTGGAAAATAGGCAAAGATACTATTGCTGATGATCAGGATTATATTGTAGCTATGGCAAATTATTTACTGAGTGGCAAAGAAACCAACTTTGATTACCTTACTCCAAAAAATCCAGATATTACCTATGCTAAAGAAGACAATGACAACCCAGTGCGTGAAGACATTCGCAAGGCATTGATTGCTTATTGGAAGAAGAAGTATGGTACAAAAGAATAGAAGTAAGTTGTAAAGAAAATCCATTATAATCCTTGTCTAAGTAATCGGGCAAGGATTTTTTTATGAAAAACACCTGTCCTACATCGTAAAACAGGTGTTTGGTTAATGGTTAATCTACTATCATCTTTATCTCATTCCTTAAAAATATCGTGATACAACCAGGCAATGGCAGCACTTTGGGTATCGAAGCATAGGGTTTGCATATGAAAATCAGGATGATACCTCAAGTCATCTACCCATTGTTCAGTAGATACTTTAGGCAAAAATCGGTGAGGACGAATTACTGCAATTTTTTCTACTTCTAGATTTTCCAAGCGGGGAGCTGTTTTTTCCATCAGCCAGGCTTGTGAAGCAATAGATACTGTATAACTAGATCTTTTGAAATCTAATATCAAATAACGGGGATGATAAAGTTTTACATGTTCAATCACTTGCTGCATTGAATCTCTAAAAATATCGTCCGTCATGTCGGCAGTTCGACGGTTCCAGGTTTCAGTAAGGGTAGATTTCTTTATATTAAAATCAGTACTCTGATATGTTTTCTCTAGCAGTGTCATAGTGTAGAAATTTTGTTGATGATTGCTTACTTAACCATTTATGTCACACTTAAGAGAATATCACCCCCCAAACAGAAAAATTATAATTTTTTAATGGTCAATGATTTTCATTGCTGCATTGTTCAATTGCTTCGCCTTTGGCTGATTGTTCTATTGTTTAAATGGTTGTGCGATGCATCGCATAGATAATGGTAAATGATCAATGGTGAGTGGTTAGTTTTTATTGTTTTGCCTTCGGGTACGCTCAGGACAGCGTGTTCTACGGTGCATCGCAAAACTATGGACAATGGACTGAATGCTATGGACTAAAAAAGCTACGAACTACCAACTCCAGACTATGAGCCAAAAACTATGGACTAATTTCCGCTTTGTGCTGCCCTTGTTCCTTTATCCCTGTTCCATTCTTTGCATCGCGCCAACTTTTCATTTTTCACTTTTAGCTTTTCACTTTCATACAGGCATCATTCATACAACACTCTAATAGTCATACTACTGCTCTTGCCCTGGTCGTCGCTACAAGAAATTTTGATGGCTCCTCGAGTAGGCTTAAAAAACACCTTATCCATGGGGCTAGCGGCTTTGTGAAACTCATCATTGATATACCAATACACGGTTTTTACTTCATTATGGGCAATACAGGAAAGCATCAATTCTGGGGGGTCATCGCGATCTACAATGTATTGTTTATTAGCAGACAATGAGTTGATAATAGGTGCAGGGTGCTCAAAAATACGGGTACACTTGGGGTTATGCTGAGGTATCTTTTTGTGGGCAATGCCTTCCATATTATAAAAGGCTAACATTTCAGGAGCCAAATTCGGAAACAGCATTTTTTTAAAATTTCCTTCAGGTCGACAAGTCAAACAATATGATATCTTTTCATCCTTAGACACTGCTATTTCCTTCAAGTGATTACACTTTTCATTAGGTGAAATTAATGGAAGGTAATAATCAATCACTTGGTTTTCGCAAAATTCACTGGGGGGTAAGCCTGTTTCGCTACATACCCAACGCACCTTAAGCGACTTAGGGGCTTTGAACCATTCTTTTTTGGAGTTATAATCAATGGCATTAAAAACCTGAAACAAAAGTGGAGTAGCTACTTCAGCCCCTACCAAACTTTTCACTCCCTCTCCCGAAAAATTACCCACCCATACTCCCACAGTATACTCTGCATTGTAGCCAATACTCCAGGCATCTCTTCGCCCATAAGAAGTGCCCGTTTTCCAGGCCACTCGTGGCATTCGTATGGTGTTTTCAAATGAAGAAGGTAAATCAGGGCGATTGGCTTTAGTGAGGTTTTCGGTAATTACATAAGCCGCAGCAGGACTAATCAATTGGCGGTTTACGGTAATGGTATCGTCTTTTAAATAACGTAAATTAGTATATTGCCCTTTATTGCCATAAGCTGAAAATAAATTGGTCAGTTCTTCTAATGTTACCCCACAACCTCCCAAAACCATAGAATAGCCCAGCTTTTTTTCATCTTTGCTAATTTGTTCAAAACGAGCTTCCCGTAGTTTGTTAATAAAGAAGTTTACCCCGATCATCTCCAATGCCTTTACAGCTGGTATATTCAATGAACTAGCGAGGGACTGCTCTACATTCACCAAACCATTGAATTTTTTATAAAAATTTTCAGGAGTATAACCGTTCAAATTAATGGGCACATCCGCAATAGTCGTTTTAAGTGTAAGTTTGCCTTTATCAAAACCTAAGGCATACGCAAATGGCTTAAGAGTGCTCCCAGGAGAACGTACTGCCCGCACCCCATCTACCTGGCCTGCATGTTTTTTATCATAAAAAAACGGCGATCCTATATATGCTTCTACTTGCTTGGTACGATTGTTTACCACCAAAATAGAAGCATTAAAAATCCCCCTGGTTTTAAGTCTTCGTACATAGTTGGCTACCAATTGTTGAATTTTATCTTGTTTAGATTTATCAATCGTGGTTCTTATAATAGGTTCATCTGGGTAACGTGTTCGTAAGCGATATGCCAAGTGTTGGGCTTCATGGGGTGCCTCACCTCTTTCGGCATTGAGGTGTTCTTCCAATGCCGCTTTGATAAACTGAGGCTCAAACACCTCGGCTTTTCCAAAACGTTTGAGCCATTTATTTCGAGCTTTCACAATGGTCTCATTGGTACGGCCAATCACCAGAGAAGTAGGTCGATTGGGTATGATAGCTAAAGCTGTAATTTGAGCAATACTCAACTGATGAGGCATTCGCCCAAAGTACAGCAAAGACGCAGCCTTTACGCCCTCGATGTTCCCTCCATAAGGCACCAAATTCAAATACATTTGTAAGATCTCATCTTTGGAGTATTTCAGTTCCAGTTGCAAAGCCCGAAACATTTCCACTAGCTTATTGGCATAAGTTCTCCTTTTTGGATGAAGCAAACGAGCCACTTGCATAGTAATAGTAGAGGCCCCTGAAGTTTTGCGTCCTTGTACAATATTATTAAACAAAGCTCGGGTAACAGCCATTGGGTTTACCCCCCAATGACGATAGAAATATTTGTCTTCTTTGTATACAATGGCTTTTTTCAGGTTTGGGATTATCTCATTTAACTCAGTTTTCATGCGCCACTTTTCATCTGATGTTAAAAAAGCGTGCAACACCTGATTGTTTTTGGCTACCATCACCTGTGAATATTCTACTTTTACCCGAAGCGGAAACAACAAGTGAAGTACAAAAAACAACAATACCAGCCCTATGCTACCAATGATTGGATAGCGCACCAAACGATACTTCCATAAGTTGCGTACAGGTTTTAATTTCTTATATAGCCTGATAAACCAATTTTTCAACCTGTTTTTTGTCATTTTTTTGTAAAAAATAGCATTTGTGTAATTAAAATCAACTTTATCTTTGACTGCCCTCCATAAACATATTGTTTAGCTAATACTTCACACCATCGTGCAAGTAAACATTTTCCAATAACTATCTCATTATCAAAAATTTAACAATTAAAACCAGTAAACTGATTTTCCTACATCAGATAATGAAGTTGACTAAATTGAAAGTTTTTGAAAATAAGGAAACTTAGGGTAAATAAACAGCTCAAATTTTGAAAAGCTTTTTTTTAGTCTCAATTCTTACTTAGCCTCTCGGAGCAGAAAAAAGCAAAATTTTCTGCTTTGTTTCTAAACCCATAACTTTGCAATAGAATTAAGAATCAAACTATTCAACACCTTAATTAATAGCTTAGGCGTATAAAAGTAACCTATGAAGAAGCACTTATCTAAATTAAAAAATTTTGGATCTGTTTGCTTGATATTTTTCTTATTCACTGGCTTACAGCAGGTTCAGGCACAACAACAAGATAGAAAATTTCAAGCGTTTGATGTCGTACAAGATTATAAAGGAGCCAAACATTTAGTATTACATGTATTGGCCAATTTTCAGAAAGGCACCACCCAGGTAATTGTAAGTAAAAGTGTAGACGGAAAAAACTGGGAAAAAGTAAGTGTTTTAAGCATTCAAAAAGATTATAAGGCATCCTTTCAGAATATGCCACTTTCAATAGAATTGGATGAGGTAGAAAGATTGCTAAAAAATATAAATTCGCAAGTGCATTTTAGATTGGTTCCTGTACAGAATGGAGCTGAGAACAAGGCTTGCAACTTTGCTCAGATTAGCAAAGAAAAGTTATTGAGTTTACAGGCAGATGCCGATTTGGCCAACTACCTGACTCAACGAGACAAATAGTGTGGATTTGATTTGTTTTTTTAAGTTTAGAGATTGTTTAATTTTTGATTGATTCATTGTGGGGGTGTACTTTGTATACCCCTACTCTATTTATACCTATCTTAGTTTAACCTATCAGTTTCTCCTCCAAACGTAATATCTTCCTCAAATTTCTCTTCTAGTTTACCAATGGTTGTACGCTCAACTGCTGGATTATAGTTCTGTTTTTTGACTGTCTTTTGTGAAAAGTAAATCAGAAAAAAAGGTATTACAAAAAAAGTAAAAAGTAGATATACAAATCCATACAAACGATTACGCAGAGTGGCCTTACCCAACCTACGGGCAAACCAAACGGGTATGTTACGAATGGCAGGAATAGGGTAAAATATTAATACTCCTATTAAATTGAATAATATATGGGCCAGCGCAATACTTAAGGCTGTCTCAGATTTAGATAAAGCAGCAAACAGGGCCGTAAAAGTAGTTCCAAGATTGGTTCCCATAATAAATGGAAATACCTTTCGTACCGATAGCTTATTAGACGCTACCATGGGCACCACCAACGAAGATACTACCGAACTTGACTGCATTACCCCAGTAATAACTGTACCCGATAATAATGCTCGGAAGGGGCGGCCAAAAAAGTTCTTTTCAATCCCTTTTTTCAGCCCTTCATCCCATTTGGGCTTTAGCAATAAGGCAATAGAACGAATGGTAATAAACAAAATAACCGCAGCCAGAATCAAAGTCACAATGCTATTCCCCCCTAAGTTATGATGTAAAAAATTAGTTACTGGAGAAAATAGCCTACTCAAAGGATTGGGTATAGAATGCACTTTGCCTACTGAATCGCCGTAAAGCAATTGGGAAAAGTAACGTGCCAGCGAAGACAATAATTTAAAGTAATACTCTAAAGGAAAGAGGATTAGGGCCGTGAAGATGTTAAAAAAATCATGCAATGTGCCCGCAGCAATCGCTTTACGAAACTCTTTACGATGCGATACATGACTCACTGACACCAAAGTACTCGTGACTGTAGTACCAATATTGGCCCCCATGATAATAAATACTGCACTATCGAGGGTAAGCGTATTGGCTGCTACTGCTGCTACGGTAAGGGTAGTAATGGTAGAGCTGCTTTGAATAATAGCTGTGGCCAACAAGCCAATAAACAAACCAATAAAAGGGTTGGAAGTAACTGCAAAGATTTGGCGTACTTGTTCCTGACCCATTTGGTCAAAAGCAAGCACGAGCAGTTGTAGAGCCAGCATAAATGCCAACACTAAAAAAAGCAACTGCACTATTAACAAACTTATATTCCCCCGACGGTTTTTAATCATAGATGTATTTTCAAAAAATACGGTAGTATATGTAAAGATTAATTATCCTGCAAAACTAGAAAAAAAAACATTGACAAAAGCCGCCTTTTGGTAAATCAAAATAATATAACTGTAGCATAATATTGGGATAATAATAAATTATATTGCCTCAGTCTCTTCTTACTTGCCTTGGAGTTCGTTTAATGCAAGCCAACTCATAAGACCAGCACCAATTTCAAGTGCGTCCTCGTCTATATCAAAGGTAGGAGTATGAACCGAAGAGATAATGCCCTTGGCTTCGTTACGAGTGCCCAGGCGATAGAAGCAAGCGTCTACTTCCTGCGAATAAAAAGCAAAGTCCTCAGCTGCCATCCATAAATCTAAATTCACAACATTCTCTTTGCCCATATACATTTCCGCTGCCTGACGCATTCTACGAGTTAGCATGGGGTGGTTTTTTAGGTGTGGGTATCCTACATGAATATCAAAATTGCAAGTAGCTCCCATTGCTTCAGCAATCCCTTCTGCCATTTTTTTCATACGACGATGCGCATCAGCTCGCCATTCTTCATCATAGGTTCTAAACGTACCTTCAATTTTAACAACATCAGGAATTACATTGGTGGCTCCTTTAGCTTCTACCGTACCAAACGAAAGTACTGAAGGCATTTTGGGATTACAGTTTCGGCTAATAATTTGTTGTAATGCCACAATAATATGAGAACTGATTAAGACTGGATCAATAATTTTTTCGGGCATTGCTCCGTGGCCACCTTTCCCAGTAACTGTCACATAAATTTCATCGGCACTAGCCATATACAATCCTTCACGAAAACCAATAGTTCCCACAGGTAAAAAAGGCATCACATGTTGACCAATGATACTTCCTGGAGCTTGCGTTTGATTGGCAGCATTTAGCACACCATCTTTAATCATGAGTGAAGCACCACCAGGTATTTTTTCTTCTCCTGGCTGAAATATTAGTTTAAAAGTTCCTTCAAACTCTTCTTTGAGTTCGTTTAGAATGCGTGCTGTTCCCAACAAAGATGATGTATGAACATCGTGGCCACAGGCATGCATCACCCCTTCATTGGTAGATTTATAAGACACATCATTCGCTTCTATAATAGGTAACGCATCCATATCGGCTCGTAATGCCACCGTTTTACTTTCAGGGTTCTTACCTTTAATCAACACCACGAGGCCCGTAGTAGCTGCTCTTTCCTGTAAATCTACTCCAAAAGATTTAAGGCGTTCTTCTACATATTTTACAGTATTGTGTTCTTGAAAAGACAACTCTGGGTGGGCGTGAAGATGTCTACGGTCTTTAAGTATATCGTCAGAATATTTTTTAGCAAGGTCTTTTACCTTAGATTTTAGCGCTTCCATATTTCGTCAACAGATGAATCTTTAATTTTTTGCTCTTTGACGCCCAATTCAGTAAGAGCCAACCAGGCCATCAGCCCTACTCCCACTTCCATGGCATCTTCGTCAATGTCAAAGGTAGGGGTATGAATATTAGAAACAATATTCTTCGCTTCATTTCTTACTCCTAATGCCCAAAAACAAGCATCGACTTCATGTGAATAAAAAGCAAAATCTTCACTTCCCATAATTAAATTGGGAATAATTTCTACATTTTCTTCGCCTAAAAATGATTGAGCCTGTTTGATAGATCGCTTAGTAAGTTCTGATGCATTGTGTAATGAGGGACAACCTGGTGTGATAGAGATGTCACAATCGCCCCCCATGCCCTGAGCTACAGCTTTGGCCAAAGTAGTAATTCGTTGAATAGCATCGGCTCGCCAAACCTCGTCAAATGTGCGAAAAGTTCCTTCAATCACCGCAGTATCTGGAATAATATTATTCGTCCCATTGGCTACTATTCTGCCAAAAGACAAAACGGAAGGTACATGGGGTGGTGCATTTCTGCTGACAATTTGTTGTAGGCTCACCACTAGCTGAGAAGCAATCAACACTGTATCTACCACATCATCTGGGAAAGCAGCGTGGCCACCTTTGCCCTTTACTGTAATAAAAATATCATCGCAACTAGCCAACATAGGCCCTACTTTAAAACCCACTTTGCCTACTTTTGTCTCTGGATACACATGGTGAGCATAAATACTTTTTACTCTTTTTCCTCTTGTAGCATCCAGTACCCCCTCCTTGATCATCATAGGTGCACCACTCGGGGTTACTTCTTCGCCAGGTTGAAAAATCAACTTAACTGTACCTTCAAAAGATGCACGTATTTGCTGGAGTACTTTGGCGGTTCCTAATAAAATGGCGGTATGTACATCATGCCCACAAGCATGCATAATTCCAGGATTTCTGGATTTGTAAGGCACGTTGTTTTCTTCCTGGATAGGTAGTGCATCCATATCGGCTCTAAGAGCAATGACTTTACTTTTTGGTTTTTTGCCTTCTATAGTGGCTACTACTCCTGTTTCGGCAATACCTTCGGTAGGATGTAAGCCAAAAGCCAAGAGCTGATCAGCTACATATTCTGCGGTTTGATCTTCGTTAAATGATAATTCAGGATTTGCGTGTAAAAAACGCCGAAACCGACGTACCTCTCCTGAATACTCTTTAGCCAAACGTTTAATTTCATCTTTAAGATACATACAATTTTCCAGTTACGTGTTATAGTTCTTTACCTACAAATCACAACTTTGTTTCCTCATCATCCACTTTTTTCTCCCGATTCCTTACGCTTATAAGTGATTTACAAGGTCTCCCCTCTAAACTTATCTGGTGACCAATTGCATACCTCGCTGATTAATCCTAATTTAAGCACGGTTTGTTTAGTTAATGATGATTCTAAAAATTTAGCCCCTCATGAAAACATACAAATTTTATTTTTTGATTTTTGCATTTACACTTCCCTTACTCCAGGGGTGTGAAACACTCACAAATGTGGCCAATACCATTGGTAACAGTGCAGTAACTCAACCACTGACTGAAGGTCAAATAGCCAATGGTTTAAAAGAAGCCTTAAATGTAGGTATTAGCAATGGGGTAAAAACTTTGGTAAAAAAAGATGGCTATTTTGGTAATTCACTTTTGAAGATTTTATTGCCTAAGCCAGTAAAAGAAGCCGAAAAAGTTATCACAAAATATGTACCTAGCGGGCAAAATTTAATGGACAACCTTGTGCTTAAGATGAACCGTGCCGCAGAAGATGCTGCCAACGAAGCTACTCCAATTTTTAAGGATGCGATTACTGGTATGACTATTACTGATGCCAAAGGAATTCTTTTTGGTGCCGATAGTGCTGCCACTACTTATCTACGAAATAAAACTGAAAGTAAATTGACCGCTGCCTATTCACCAAAGATCAATAATTCATTAAGCAAAGTAGGAGCTACCCAAGCCTGGAAGGCTTTGGCTAACCCATACAACAAGTTTGCAAACTCTACAGTGGGTAAGTTAATCAATGGAGTAAAACCGATCAATGCTAACCTGGGGAATTATGTAACTCAAAAAGCATTGAGTGGGCTTTTCTATAAAGTAAGGCAAGAAGAAAATAAAATTCGCAAAAATGTATCAGCCAGAGTCACTAACTTGTTACAAAGAGTATTTGGCGAATTAGATAAAAAAAGATAATTATAACCTTTTCCTCATGATGCGATGGTTCAACTTTACAGCTGAAGCATTGCATCATTACTCTCCCTTGTTCCTCATTCACACTTCTTCAAATCTTCTTCCTGTTATTGCATTTGGTATATATATATTCCTCTTTGCTCTTCTCTATCTTGGTATTGTTCTAAAAAACTAAAAACCTACCTCCTACAAACCCGTTAACATCAAAAGCAAGTTGATTACTATTTCACATACCAAAATACACTCATGAAAAAAATCATTACTTTTGTCTTTCTCCTCGGAATGACTACGCTCATTACTTCTTGTGACCTATTACAACAAGCTTCTGAACCTGGTGTGTCAGATGCCGACATTGCTTCTGGATTAAAAGAAGCACTTGATGTGGGAATTTCTAATGGTGTACAGGAATTGATTCAACCTGATGGTTATTTTGCCAACCAAGCCATCAAAATTTTATTACCCGATGAGGTACAAAGTGCTACTAATCTGATTCAGCAAAACGTTCCTGGCTCGGATGCTTTACTTACTGAAGTAATACTCAAAATGAACCGTGCAGCTGAAGACGCTGCCAATGAAGCTGCTCCTATTTTTAAAGATGCCATTACTGGTATGACTTTTACCGATGCTCGCAATATTCTTTTTGGTGCTGATAATGCCGCTACCGAATTCTTAAAAACTAATACTTATACTGAGTTACAGGGTTTGTATGCTCCAAAAATAAACACTTCTTTGAGTAAAGTAGGGCTTCCTCAATTGTGGTCACAAATTGCTACCCCTTATAACCAATTTGCCAATGGTATTTTAGGTCAAATTGCAGGTGCTAAGGCTATTCCAGCTGACTTGGGAACCTATGTAACCGGAAAAGCTTTGGATGGATTGTTTTTTAAAGTTCAGGAAGAAGAAAGTAAAATTCGCAAAAACGTAACCGCTCGAGTATCCGATCTATTAAAAAGAGTTTTTGGGTTATTGGATTAAGCCCATTTTTATAATAAATATCTGGTGAAGTGGTTATACAAATATTGTAAAGTCACTTCACCATCAAATCGCAAAGCAGTTGAAATATTAAGTGTTAGACATTAAAAATAATAGCAATTAAACTCGTCGTTTTAGGTTAGTAACACACAAACCCAAAAGATGTAGTAGAACAACCTATTTTAATACTCTATGAAAAAAAATATCATTCTTTTGTCACTTATCATGTTGCCTTGGCTGGCTCAAGCTCAATACAATCGCTGTGGTATTAAGCTACCTTCCAAGAATGTTTTAGAAAAACTCAAGCACCAACATTCTAATCGCATGCATAGCTTTCGTTCAGTAGACGAAGCTGCCAATTACATTAGTCGTATTGTAGATGAAGTGCCTGATTGGGAACAAAACTTTGTAGTACAGGAACGCAACGGGATCAATAATGCTTATGCTCATATTAGCGGTGGGCGACGCATGATTACTTATGACAATATTTTTGTAGAATCACTGGACTTCCAGGCTGGTACTAAATGGGCCTCGATCAGTGTATTGGCACATGAAGTAGGCCATCATTATTATGATCATGTGCTGGATCGTAGAGGAAGTACCCCTCCCAAAGAAATTGAAGCAGATTACTTTTCAGGATATGTTTTGGCTAAAATGGGCGCCAGTCTTAGCCAAGCCAAAGCAGCCATGGCAAAACTTGCCAGCCCTTACGGCTCTAGTACTCACCCCCCTCGCAATCAAAGGTTAGCTGCTATAGAAAAAGGATGGAGAGATGCCAAGCCTCGCAAAAAATCAACTATGATTAGTGGTAATTACTATAGTCAACAACAAGATATTGATTATGTAAATATCCAGCAACGTTCAACCAATGCAGTAGTAGCCACTTGGGTATTTAATGGAGGGCAAAAGTCCAGCGCCAATCTTCAGTATAAAAGAAATGCTTATAATGGTGCTAAAGTATATGCAGCCAATTACATGGACAATACACGTCGAGTGGAGTTATACTTCTTCAAAGATGGTAGAATCCGAGAACGGGATATTGATCTAAAAACCAGAAAAAGCCACTGGTATAATTTCAGCAAACATTAACACTCGTTATAAAGTATTATAAAGCCGTAATTTCTGGTATATCCTGAGGTTATGGCTTTTTTATTTTGCCTATTATATATCAACCGTCCTCCGTTTCAGGCAAAAAATATTGTAACCTACTCGATTTCAAGGCATAATCGAGAGATAGTGTTGAGTAATCAACTTATTTTTTGTAGATTTGCGCCTCCTTTTGGAGAATCACCCAAAAACAAACATTTTTTTTAAAAGTTTAGTAATTTTTTATGATCATTATCAACGTAAAAGAAAACGAGTCTATTGACAAGGCCCTTAAGCGTTTCAAAAAGAAATTTGAGCGTACTGGTGTTTTGAAAGAAATCAGAAGAAGAAGCTACTTTGAAAAGGGATCAGTAGGCCGTCGTAACGAAGTTTTGCGTGCTCGTTACCGTCAAAAAATGGCAGACCAGGAAAATAATTCATAGAACTTCTTCTCGGCTTTTTGATTACTGTATTGGTTGTTCTAAACAATTGATAAGTATAAAGTATTTGAGTTTGATGGTCTGTCGGGCTTATTCTCTTTTACTACTAAAAAGTCGAGATGAATTCTTACTTTTTCCCTTGCTAGTCTAAAATTTTATTGTTATGTTTATGTTAAGTCACCTACATTGTTTGTGAACCTCTTTTTGTCCGAATAATGTAGGTTTTCTTTTTTTAAAACCCGTGGTTGTTTGACGTAAAAAATACAGGGTCACGACTTAGCAAGCATAATGATGAGATTGTATGATAGCATCCTTTTTACAACATATTAAGGCTAAAAAATATAGCCAAAATACCATTACTTCCTACAATCATGACCTTCAACAATTTTCTAACTTTCTTACGGAAAATTATAAGTTAGAACAGATCGAACATGCCGATCATAATATGGTTCGCTCCTGGATTTTGAAACTTACCGAAGAGAAAGCCAATGCCACCTCGGTCAACCGAAAAATGGCTACACTCAAATCATTTTATAAATACCTGCAACAACAACAAATCGTTGAAAAAAACCCAGCACAACGACTTAAACCACTTAAAGTACCCAAGAAAAAACCTGTTTTTATTGACGAAGCTAAACTAGTAGCTTTACTCAATACCGTACAATACCCAATGGGTTTTGAAGGTAAACGTGACCAGTTAGTACTGGAAATACTCTATGGAACAGGAATGCGTCTATCTGAACTGATTGATTTACAATACAATCACATAGATGCAGAGAACAATCGCATTAAAATTTTCGGAACCAACGTAAAAGATCGAAACATATTGGTCTCGGCTCCGTTAATAGAACTCTTCGCACAATATAAAAAAACAGTTGAGGAAAAGTTTGGTACACTTGAGCACTCACATGTCATCTTGACCGAACAAGGGAAACCAGCCTATCCGATGTTGATTTATCGTATTGTGAAGAAGTACCTCGAACTGATCACTGATCAGGAAAAGAAGAGCCCGCATGTGCTAAGGCATTCCTTTGCAACTCACTTGCTCAACAAGGGGGCCGATTTACATGCCATTAAGGATTTACTGGGACACACGACCTTGAGTGCTACCCAGGCATATTCCTTCAGTTCGCTTGATCAAATCAAGGAAATCTTTAATCAAGCACACCCTAAAGCATAAGTTTAACCTTAAACAAATCGCTTATGAAACTACAATTTCAGTCCGTACATTTCACTGCGGATCAAAAGCTCAAAGACTTCATCGAGCAAAAAGCCAACAAACTAGAAACCTTCTACGACCGCATTATTGATGGCGAAGTATTTCTCCGTTTAGACAAAAACGAACATCGTTACGATAACAAGTTAATTGAAATTAAACTGAATATTCCCGGCACTACGCTCTTCTCGAAAGAACACGCAACCTCGTTCGAAGCCGCCACTGACCAAGCCGTGGAAAGCCTGCGACGACAGCTCAAGAAATACAAGGAGAAAAACTTTAGTCATTAATCTTGTATAGCATATAATTAATAAGACCTGCTCACAACCGAGCAGGTTTTTTTGTGGGCTTTATTGAAATGTTTATTTGTAACTATACAAAAAAAGCTCGACCAGAAAGCCGAGCTAATATCTTTTTAAGATTTATATATCTATTACTATTACAATCCTAATAGTTTGACAATGTAGTCTTTGACTGCGTTTTCGGTGATGGCTAGTGCAAGTACTAAACTTACAGCCAAACCTAAGAATATCTTGGCTAAGTCTTTCAAAACTACTCCAATAACCGAACGGAAGCTACCTGCTTCGTTGCGTCTTAGTTGGTAAGTAATGGCCAATTCTCGTCCTGCCAATAGGCCTACAAATACCCAGGTAGTACTCATTGGAATCTTGCTGTATTCTTTGAAGATAAACAAGATAATGCCGTAAGTAGCATCAATAATGGTTGCAGAGCGAATATCAAAAGTATTGGTTTTAGTAGTTACAATTTTCTGGATACCTCCACCCTTCTGATACAAAATGTACCCAAGCAATGCAATTAATAATATAATGGCCAGCCAGTATCCTCCTGCTTGTAAATTACCGTGTCGTGGCAAATACACAAAGATATTGGCCATATCTTGTACAATCCACTGAGTCCATAAAAAACCAGTAGAAAGCCACTGCCCTACCATCCAACTATTAGAAATATATTCATCTCTTTGGTTTCGATAAGTACTAAGGCCTTGTCGATGCAATACGATAAATGCAGGAACCACTACTACTGCGGCTAATACGTTCTTAAGTACAAATAGGCGATAAGTTTTGTAAGCTTCTGCACCAAATATACCTTCTACTACATGATAACTACTTACCAATTGAAAAGTAAGGATCCCTAAGCCAACAGCCACCAAAAAGTTAAAAATTGCTCGTACTAATGTTTGATTACCAGAGGTTTCGGTAAACATTTGATATTTATCACTGGTACTGATAAAATATTTTTCAAGGCGTTTGGAGATGAGCAGGTATAAAACAATCGCAGCAATGAATGCAGTTAAATACCCTAGCAAGGATTTAGTGACCATGCTCTCGATATTTTTGGCACTAAATACACTCAAAATCAAGAACGTAGTACTTACAGGTATACCAAAACGGGTAATGATTACTAAAATGAGGGGAGGAAGTGCAAGCCACCAGGCATATTCCTTAGGAAATGGAATCTTGTCGAGACGACCATAGGCAATATCACCTTCGAGCTGGAACCAAGCGTAGGCTGCTACAACAAAGAATAAACCGCCTATATAAGCCCATAATACGTACCATTTACGTTTGCTATTAGAGCTAATGAACGTTCCCAATGTTTGAATTACGTCATTACCAACCACTGAGTATGATGCCAGGGAAAACCCCAGAATCATAATTATCTGTGACGTTATATCCATTGTATGTTACTACCTAAAACAATTACGAAAATATCCTGCATCTATACTGCATTTCAGTGGGCAAAACAAGCAAAAAAAAAGCACATAATGAACTCCCAGATAATTAAATATTTAGTATACTAACTTAACTAATGATATGCTTTTGATAATTAGTAAGTTATGCTTTTTTTTACCACGAAAAAATCTTAGAAAAAATTGAGTAAATCTTCCAGACTTTCTACTTCCTTTTGCACTTCTTTTTGATGCACCTTTTGAGTGGGATTGTAAAAGATATGATCCAGTGCCATATTTTGCGCTCCGGCAATGTCAGCCTCCAGACTATCTCCTATCATAATACTCTCTGAAATTTGGGCATTGGCCTGTTGCAAAGCATACTCAAAAATCTGAGGGGAAGGCTTCTTATAACCTGTACTACCAGAGGTGACCACCACATCAAAATATCCATTCAATTGAGCATTGTTCATCTTTACTGATTGTATATCAGGGAAACCATTGGTAATAATGTGTAGCTGATATTTGTCCTGCAGGTAGTCTAGCAATTCTTTGGCAAAGGGGCATAAATGAGGCTTGGTAGGAGCAATACCCAAGTAGTCTTTAGAAAAACGATGCGCCAAATCTTTAGCTGCAGGAATGGATAGTTGGTTAAACAAAATTTCAAAACGGGTAGTACGTAGCGTTTGATGATCGATGGCATCCTCTCGATATTGTTTCCATAACTCCTGATTGATAGGATAATAGGCCGCTAAAAATGCTTCCTGATTGATATTTTGCTCTCCCGCATTGGCTAGTTCATAACTATCAAACAACTCTAATAAAGCTTCTTGCGAATTGCGGGCAAAGTCCCACAGGGTATCGTCTAAATCAAAAAATATATGCTTGTATTTCATAATTGATGATGTTCTTTTGTAATTCTAGTTGTTTTTCGAGAGATTTAAATAAATTGATATGCCCAGGCTTTAGGCTCGCACAAAACAAAATGATCTACCAACGATTCCCTAACAATTGATGCAAAAAATATTAAGCATGCCCAACGAGATCTCCACTCAAGAAGAAATTTATGCATTACTGGAAAGTTCTTCCTCAATTGAGGTAATAAGAACGCTTAAACAATTGCGTCAAGAGAAGTTGAATTTTACCATGATTTCGTTTCTTGTAGGTATGAGTTGGTTTCATCCAGAGGCGATGATTCGTCGCCGGGTCAAATATTTGCTTTTCAAAGAGGCTTCCGAAGATTTTGTTCATTTCTTAAAAGGCAAGTGGCGGTATTTGCCCAAACCTTCTATTACCAAAGTATGGGAATTGATGGAGTACCTCTCTACACATCCTCGAATCGATATTACGTTACTACGTCGTTGGGCTTATCGCACTTATTTCCAGCATAAAAAGTTGAGTCTGGAGAAACAAAAGTTGCATTACCTATCTTCGGAACTGGGGGCATTCAAACACCTGAAAGAACTGAATCTCAGTTATAATCACTTACTCACTCTACCTCCAGAGCTTGGAAAACTCAAAAAACTCGAGAGTTTATCTTTGGCTCATAATCAATTGGCGATTTTGCCTGATCAGATCAAGAAATTGAAAAAGCTACGTAAGTTGGATTTAACTGCCAATCAAGGAATGAATAACGTACCTCGGGAGATTTCACAATTACAAAATCTCACTACTTTAATCCTCAATCAAAATAAATTTCAGGATTTGCCATTGAGCATTTGCGGTTTGGAGCGTTTGGAAGAACTAAATCTGGCTTATAATCAACTATCAACCTTGCCCGAAGAATGCACTAGCTTGATTAAACTCAAGAAACTCAACTTGAGCCATAACAAATTTGTGACCCTACCATTGAAAGTGCTTTGTAAACTAGAAAACTTATCCACTTTAAGTATTGCAGGAAATGAATTGTCTGATTTACCAATAGCACTAAAACAAGCTCCTCGTTTAAGAAAAATTCATTTACAAAACATACCTTCACTTGCTACTAAAAAACAACGACTACAAGAAAAATTTGCCCCGGTAAAACTTATTTTCTGAGTACAGAAACGATTCATTCAGGGCTTTTTCTATATTTACCCAAGCAATAAAGATTATCAATATAAATTTGCATTATGATAAGTAAAGAACAATTATATGATGCTTTTGGTGAGTTAATTTATGCAGTAGCCAAGGCTGATGGTCTTATCCAAATTGAAGAAAGACTAACATTGGAAAAAATATTGGCTGATCATCCCTGGGCTAGTCAAATTCATTGGTCGTTTAATTATGAAAGCACCAAAGAAATGGACCCAGAAGAAAGTTATCTGAAAGCCCTTGATATTTTCAAGGAATATGGTCCTGACCCCGACTATATTTATTTGTTGGATGTACTAAAACAAGTAGCTGCCGCCAGTGATGGTATTGATGCTGATGAACAAAAAGTAATTGATAGTTTTCAGTCAGACTTGTACAAACGTTTTCTAAAAGATGCAGAAGAAAATAATTGGACAAGTAGCGAATGATTGGTGTTTAATAATCATTCAATTATACAACACCCTAGCCACTCCCAATTTGACTACTAGAAACTTATAATGAAAGTAATAAAACCACCCCAAAGTATTGAGATTGAGCCTCAAACTACGACTGTATTTCTGGCTGGTAGCATAGACATGGGGCAAGCCATCAATTGGCAAGCAACCATTACTCAAGCATTACAAAACCAGCCTTTTACGGTGCTAAATCCTCGTCGGGATGATTGGGACGCTTCCTGGGAACAGAAGATTACCAATCCTCAATTTAATGCCCAGGTAAACTGGGAACTGGATGGTTTAGAAAAAGCCGACATTATTACTATGTATTTTGCACCTACCTCTAAGGCACCTATTACCTTGCTTGAGCTAGGTCTGTTTGCCCATAGCAAGAAGCTGGTAGTTTGCTGCCCAGAAGGCTTTTGGCGTAAGGGCAATGTAGACGTGGTATCGCAGCGATATGGTATCTCACAAGTAGATAACTTAGCCCAATTGATTGATTTTATTAAGACGCATAAGGTTTGAAACAAATACATAGGTTGGTTCAGCGGCTATTTTTTATAGTTGGGTGGTTCTTTTTGGGGCTTTTTATTACACAATGTTCCTCTCATCAGGTTACTCCTACCTTTTATTATTGGAAAACCACCTTTGAGCTATCTGACAAAGAACGGGATTATTTGACCAAGCTTCAGGTAAAAAAATTGTACATCCGTTACTTTGACGTAGACTGGAATCCTCATCGGAAGGAAGCGGTTCCAGTAAAAGAGATTCGATGGAAAACCCAAGCATTGCCACCTCTCCAAATTATCCCGACGGTTTTCATTACCAATCGTACACTTTTCAATATTTCTTACAATCAGTTAGAAAAGTTAGGCAACAATATTGCTATCAAAATAGTTGCGAAGTCAAAAGGGCTTCCAAACGTTCAAATCAATGAAGTACAACTAGATTGTGATTGGTCGGGCAAAACCCGGGAACGTTTTTTCAAACTGATTGAAATTCTGAAAATTAAGCTCAAAAACCAAGGCATTAAGCACATCTCGGCTACCATTCGCTTGCATCAGGTGAAGTATTTCAAAAAAACTGGAGTACCCCCTGTGGACAGAGGCATGTTGATGTTTTATAACATGGGAAACCTGGATGGCTCTAATACGAAAAACTCCATTTTGGATTTGGAAATAGCGCGTCGCTACTTGGTAAAACCTGGTAAATACCCCCTCCAGTTGGATGTGGCTTTGCCTATTTATCAATGGGGTGTGGTGGTAAGAAGAGGACGTGTAGTAGAGTTGCTGAATAACTTAAAAAACAATACATTTGCTAACCGTCGTTTTTTTCGCCCAAAAGGCAAAAACGAACTGGAGGTGACCCAAAGTACTTATATAGGTTCATTTTATGCTTATAAAGGAGATGTTATAAGACTTGAGCAAGTTACCACCAAGCAATTAAAGCAGTCAGCTTGGTTATTACGCCGATTTATCAAGAACAATGCAATGGATGTTGCTTTTTTTCATTTAGATGAAAACACATTGAGCAACTATCAGTTTGAGAATTTACAAGAGATTTATCAAATTTTTTAGCACATTTAGCAAACGCTAAAGTGTCTAGTAAATACAAATTATATACTACATTCACCAAAAATCTAAGCTTGAGAGATGGGCTACATCTATGACTTGCATAAAAGATTGATGGACGAAAACCTGATTTTGGTTTACGAAGGGGAATTTACCCAGGAAATCACCAAGTCGGTTTTGGCTATGGCCGAACGTAATATGAACGTACTCGGCGAAATTTCCACCATTCGAAAAAAAGTATTTAATATAATGATCGAGTGTTTGCAAAACCTGGTAAAACACTCGAGCAAAAGTTCGATTTTTATGATTGGTAAACATGAAGATGATTACATCATAGGATCGGGCAATCCCGTGACCAAGGAAGAAGCAGCCAAAATCGCTGAAAAGATCAATTATGTCAATGGATTGACCAAAGAAGAATTGCGTTCTTTGTTTCGGGAGATTGTCAAAATTGGTGAACTTTCTGACAAAGGAGGCGCCGGTTTGGGCTTTATTGATATGGTGCGTAAATCAGGAGAAAAGCTATTATTTGACTTCCAGGCTGTAGATGAGGAAGTTACTTTCTTCTCTTTGCTTTTGAGAGTGAGACGAGGAAATTTTGATTATTTAGTGTAAATTTGGTTTGGTACTTTATAAACTCACCAACCAAAACTTACGCATATGAAATTGTTCAAGATAGCTTTTGTGGTTTTGATACATTTGGCTTTTGTATTAAAACCACAAGAACTTTCCAAGTCAGCTTGTGGAGCCTATTACGAAGGCATTACTTACTACAAGTTTCTCGATCCTACCATCATTGACCAACCCGCCAACAAACCCTTCTTTTTTACTTTTGAACGCTTGTATGATTATGAATGGTCAGAAGAAAGCGGACAAACCAAGGACAACCTCTCAGAATGGAAAACCTATTTTAATGGCCAACCTTCTACTAAAGACCTTAAAAAGTTAATTTACAAAGCGTCGGTCACAGAAACCAACAAAATAAAAGGATATGTACAAGGCACCAACCCTGCCTTGAATCCAAAATGGCGCACTAACTCAGCAGTGACTTACCTCAAAGGAAAGCGTGCTACTGATGTATTAACTTATCTCGTATTTGCCAAGCAATGTGAGCCTTTTGTTACCGCTCAGGACTATCGCTGGGATACTCCCTCAGCCAAAAACCTGGAAAGTATGCAAGATCTCATCATCAAAGGTACCGCAGCTTACCGGGCTACCAGTAATTCTTTTTTGAAAATGCGCTATGGGTACCAATTGGTGCGACTGGCCCATTATGCCCAAAAATATCAACAAGCGGTCACATTATATGATCAATTGGTAAAGCCTCTGGAGGGGCAATCCAACTCCTTGATAAAGTACTGGGCAATGGCTCACAAAGCTGGTGCTTTGATGCTGAGCAATCAAAAAGCGGCAGGTGCCCGATTGTTTGCGGTAGTTTTTGATAATTGCCCAAGCCGCAGAGTACAAGCTTATGCCAGTTTTAAGGTTATTTCAAATGCAGAATTTCAACAAGTATTGGCATCATGTAAAAACAGTCGAGAAGTGGCTACTGTATATACCTTACGCGGTTTGAAACCATACGCTAACTCCATTGAAGAAATGCAAAACATCTATAAAGTAGCGCCTCGCTCTTCTTATTTGTCTTTGCTGTTGGCTCGCGAAATCAACAAATTGGAATCTAACTTACTTTCATCGGATTTGAGTAAAAACCTGGCTTTCTATCAAAAGTTTGAAGGATTCCCTAAAAAGGAAGCCATTAAATACTTAGGGGAGCTACAAGCATTTGTAGCCAAAACCTTGAAAGATCGTAAAGTAAAAGATATTGACTTATGGCGATTGGCCGATTGTTATTTATACTATGTAGCAGGAAAGCCAGCCATTGCCTTACGCAAGCTAAACGCTCTATCGGCAAAAGGCCCAAAGATGCAGCATCAGGTACAAGTGTTCAAATTGGCCATGCAACTTGCACAACTCAAAAAGATTGACAAGGCGGCTGAAACCAGTTTGTACAAGCAAGTACAACTGTTAGGTCATAAACATTTGATGGATTATCTGAAAAATGTATATCGCCGTAAACTGTATGCCCAAGGAGATATTGGGAAGGCTTACTTGTGTACTACCGACAGTTATTCATTCCCTATTAAGCTGGAAATGAATATCTTGGATAATCTCATTGCATGGGAAAAACGCACTTCTAACAAAACACCTTTTGAGTTATCACTCAACTCAAACATCAAGCGTTGGTATGGTATTAAAGCTACGATGTATTTCAAGCAGGATAAGCTAGAAGATGCCATTAAATACTATAAATTGGCAGGAAGCTCGGTAAAATTAAGAGCGAATCCTAAACACTTCGAAATTGCTGGTAAGTATGGTCATCGTCGCCCAGTGATTAATAAATATACCCGTCAAAGTCTGGCAGAAGAGATGGTACGTCTCAAAAAACGACTTAAAAGTGAAGACCCTACCATTGCTTTTGAACTGGGGAATATTTATTACAATATCAGCTGGTTTGGCAATACCTGGGATGCGCTGGAAAACTCCCGAAGTACTACTGGGGCTTCTTACTATTGGTATGAAGTAAGCAATGGTAAACGAACTAAACTCCCACGAAAGTTTAATATGTCTTATGCCTTGTCTAATTTCAATAAGGCAATAGCATGGGCACATCGCAAGGGTAATAAAGAATTGGCAGCAAAAGCGGCTTATATGGCGGCTAAGTGTGAGCGTATGGCTTATGAAGCAAGTAAGGATTATCGCTACAACAAAGCAATGCCTGAGAAATATTTCAGTAACTTCAAGTTACTTCGTCAGCAATACTCAAATACGCAGTATTACAAAGAAATCATCAAGGAATGTCAGTATTACAATAATTTCTTGAATCGCTAATTACTGTTAATCAATAGATTACAATCATTCGAATGACTATATAAAAGGTATTGAACCGTTTTGGTTCGATGCCTTTTTTTATGATTTTTCTCTCCTGAATAATCTAATACCAGTCCATCTTGATAACCCGTACAAGTCAATGTTGTCATTTAACCTGATGTAACGTGTTAAATTGTTTCGTTCATTTTTTCCTTCAGCCGAAAAAACGAACCAAAAAAGGCCGCCGCTGTGACACGTTTTGCCTCAACTTGTTCCACTTCGGTTAAACAGCTCAAAACATTCGCTCGTTCCTCGCTCAGTGATCTGTTTCCCTTTGGGACACCTCAGCTTCTCAAGTTGTTAACGGCAACGTGTCAAGGCGGAAAACAACCTGTCACACTGAAAGTGAATTTGCTACCCTCATTCTCTGTAAATAATTCAATGTTGTACACATTATGACAGAGATTCAGTATAACTCCTCTCCTATTTCAAATGCCTATGAAATATTTCACGCATAGGTGAAATAAGTTGAAATATTTTAAATGACTTGCCTATCCTACTTTTGTAATGTAATCATTCAAAGGGTATAACAAGTTTTGTAAAATGAAGAATTTATTTATTGAGGCCAGTCAATTTTCTCCCCAGGTATATTTCAATACCAAGACCAACGAATTTGAAATTTCAGGTAATTCTTATGACAAAGATTTCTACACACCTGTCATTCAATGGTTGAGCCAATACTTATTAAAGAATAAGCGCGCTTTGCGTGTCAATATTTGTCTGGAGCAACTAAACTCTGGTGCTTTCAAGAAATTAAATGAGCTTTTGAGCTTATTGGAAAATTACCATATCTCTACTAAAACTCCAGTAACTGTAAACTGGATTAGTAATCAGGATAACGACGACACTTTGGAATACGGCGATGATGTAAAAGAATACTTTGAACATTTGCCTATTGAGGTAAAAATGGCCGCCTGAACACTATAATTTTTACAAGACTATTCCCTTTTACCCTTTTTGATTACCCATCCTACTCCCGCATAATTCCTTCTCAAAACACCAAAAACCTATGAAATATTTCACAAAACAAGTGAAATACAATGAAATATTTTAATCGGCTTGCATAGTTTACTTTTGTAATGAATCCTAAGAAAAGCAAACAACAGGTTAATACAACAAAAACGAAAATGATAAAGATGGAGAACTTATTTATTGAGGCAAGTCATTTCAACCCAGCGATACGCTTTGATACCCAAGAAAACATATTTGAGATTTCTGGTGATTCTTATGACAAGGATTTTTATAAGCCAGTGTTAAAATGGCTATCCCAATATTTAAGACAAAACCGTAGACCTCTTCAATGTAACTTTTACTTGGGTCAACTCCACTCAGGAGGACTTAAGGGTTTGAACGAAGTACTTTGTTTGTTGGAAAACTACAATACTTCTACCCAAACTCCGGTAAATGTAAACTGGGTAAGTAACTCAGATAACGACGACACTTTGGATTACGGCAATGATGCAAAAGAATGTTTTGACCACCTAGCGATTCAAGTAAGCATAGCTTAAATATTTAAAATCATTATTCAACACTAACTCTTAAGGCAATGACTAAACAGAAAATTCAAGAGGCAATTGATAGAAATGCAGCCCTCCAGGCAAAACTAGAAAGCTTATTAAAAGAAGTAAGCGGCAACTTGGCAAAAGTTAAAAAAGCCAACCGAGAGAAAAAATAAGCGCTTGTATCCCTGACTTTGAACACGGTTTCAAAGTCAGGCCTATTCTTAACCAGTTTAACCCTTAGATCAATAGAATATCATGACCAGAGAAGAAAAAGTAAAAGTCGCCATTCAACGTAATGAAGCTATGCAAACCAAAATAGATACGCTATTGCAAGAAGTAAATAATGCCTTGGCAAAAAATAAGAAGACAAAGTAACAGAAATAAAATAACGACTGGCTATCAGTCATTTGTAGAACGCCTGCTGATTTTTTAACCGATAAAGTATACATCCATGACCCAGGAAGAAAAAGCCCGAGAAGCTATTAGACGTAACGAAGCCCTTCAAATAAAACTGGCAGACCTGATGCAAGAAGTAGACGAAGCATTGGAAAAAACTAGACAAGTAAATGAAGAAGTAATGGCTTGTAGAATACAACCAACCGCCTATGCTCCATCCGACAATCGCACATTTTAATTATGGGCCCCACCCAAGTGATAGACAGTGTTGAACAGGTATTTTTAAAGTGAAAGAGCAGGTATTAAGCCTGCTCTTATTTTTTGTTCTGGCCTACAAAATTATTTGGAGGTTTTAAACTCAATGAGATAAGGTGCTAGCTCGGTACCATCTTCGGCATAAAACCTATTCGAGAGTTTTACCTGATATACTTGGTTAGGCTTAAGGCTTACCTCAAAAGTAACCGACTTACCATCTTCTGAGAACCCAATCCATTTTTGCACTCTGAGCACGTTGGATTCACCCAATGGGCCATAATCAAATCCGCGAAAACGGGTATCCATTCTTTTAGAAAACTCTACCGTGATTCGCTTTAAGTTAGGATTCACATTTTTACTCCCATTTTTAAGCTGCTGAATCTTCACCACTTGGGGGCGATTTTGCTCATATTTCTTGCGTAAAGTAGATAGCTTATCCGCGAAATAGCCAGATTTTTCTACCAATGTTCTCACCGCCTTTTCGTTCGTTAGATCAAGGGTAACTAAATCCTGTATAGCCTGTAGTTTATTCGTACTTTTTTGGTAATATTTATCAGCAATGGCATAGCCAATGTAATATCCCAAGTCTCTGTGTTTGAAGGCATTGTCCATACTACTCCACAGCCAATAGCGATAATGTTGATTAAACATTTCCTTTTTGAAACGAGCCTTTACCAGCGCATCGTTTTGTTTGCCATAAGCAATCGCTGGGGAATAAGACTTTTCACCAGAAGCCCTTACTGCCACAAATTCGGCTATGCCTTCTCGCAGGCTTTGGATAAATAAATTGGAATCCCAGGCTGTTTTTTGTTGGGTGTGCACATATTCGTGAATGTTGAGAAACACAATGTTGCTAATGGGATCAGTGCTGAAATAATTATCCAAAAAACGTTTGGTACGCGCTGGAAACTCCTCAGTGATGATACTCTTATCGGCCATGGCCAACTCACTCCCAATTAATACTGCACTATCTAAAGTAGTACCATTAGTTCTAAATACTCCCATTGTAAAGTATATTTTGGCAGGTTTGAGGGTAGGATACACCTTTTTCAGTTTTACAATACCCTTTTCAAGTTCTTTACTCAAGGTTTTAGATTTATAAGTATTGGCTCGAATCGACTTCCAAAATTTGGGGTAACGATTGATGGCATTGAGGTATTGTTGAGGTGTATACCGTCGCGCTTGTCGAATAGCGGCTAAGCCAGGGGTGCCCTTATCCAAAAAGTGTTGGTGGAGGAGTTCCATTTGTCGAGCACTATCCTGGGTGGCGGTTATTTTATCGTAGGCATTCCAGAAATTGTCGATGTCCCGAGTCACTACATTTTGGGCTTGTGCACTTCCCCAATACAGGCATAATAAGGCTATTAATAAATATTTCATAGGTGTTTAGTTAAATGGTTTATATGGGTTTCCTAAAATCTTGTGTGTTATAGACAGGGAAAATTTTGAGGAGATGCAAGCTACTTACTAAATATACCTCATTGAAAAACCATTTGTAGGCTCAAATTTTCCTACATGTTCTCTCAAAATTTTATCTTTACGCTCAAGAAAACTTACATTGCAACGAATCTTCAAAAGATAGAAACACTGAAACTATGAGAAAAATACTTGCTTTGGTGATTTTGAGCACCTTGGTATGGGCCTGTGGTGGTAAAAAAGATGAAAACAATACCGTCAAGGATTCCACCATTACCGTGACAAGCGATACTACCAAAAATATTCAAATGACCAATCGCTTTGGTGACGATACTTTGGTAAATATTTATGGTTTCCAAAACCTACGAGATACCAAATCGCTCCTCCCCTACTTGACCAATGCCAATCCAGTATATCGGGAAGCAGCCACTACTGCTTTTGCATCGGTACAGGATACGACCATTATAGATACGCTGGCTAGCTTGCTCAAAGACAAAGAAGCAGGGGTGCGCCATGCCGCCATATATGCACTTGGTCAAACTGGAAAAAAAATGAAAGCTCGTAACAAGGTAGAAGATGTCTTGATCTTGGCCTGGGAGACCGAAGAAAACAAACAGGTAAAAGTGAAACTGCTGGAAGCTATTGGTAGAGTAGCCACCGATAAAGGACTTAGATATCTGGCTAGCCTAAAGACCAAAGATGAAGATTTGTTGTATGGACTAGCACTGGGCATATTTAGAGCTGGACAAAATAGCATGTTCAACGATTCGCTCAACGAAACCATGGTCAACCTGATTGGTCCTGGTCACCAGGAACGGGTACGGGAAATGGCCTCTCATCATTTGGCTCGGTTTGGTCGGTTGGCCAAAGGTTTAGACAAACTACAGGCTGATTTGATTCAAGCAGCAGCCAGCGACCAACACCCTTATGTACGTATGAACTGTGTTCGTGCTTTGGCCAAGATCAAGTCTCCTTTGGTACAAAAGACTTTGATTAATAGCATCAAAAACGATGAAAACTACCTCGTAAGAGTCAATGCGATGCGTACTTACCGCATGAGTTACGATTCGATACGTACATTGATGTTAGAAACATTGGGCGATAAAAACGAACATGTAGCCATCAATGCTTCACAATACCTGCAACGTAATGCTACTGCAACCGATGTGGATACGTTGCTTCAAATTGCCCAAAAGAGTCCTTATTGGTTGGTAAAGTCTAATTTGCTTTCCATTGCCTATAAGCTGGATGATGGCGATAAAGTGGGGGATATCATCAAAACTACTTATGACAAGTCCCAAAACATTTATGAGCAAAGTTATTTATTAACTGCACTGGCCACTCAGGTAAAAGACTATGGTTGGATCGCGGACAAGCTTTATAATAGTGACAATAAGGTCATTCGTACGTTTGCTATTGATGCGCTTAGCCAAATTAGAAGGTTACCTGATTTTGACAAAGTAAAAGCCGATACAGTAAAGAAAGACTTTGGGGATATTTTCAAATACGCTATCGAGAGCAAAGATGTAGGTCTGATATATCACGCGGCCCAAACCTTGCGCAATAGTGATTTGGGATATAAGAAGTTTTATCGTGATCGCTCGTTTTTGCAAAAAACACTGGATTCACTCAAGCTCCCTATCGACATTGAGGCTTATCAGGAGTTGAAACGAACCATTGATTATTTCAATGGCAAGAAAAAAACAGCGCCTTTCCCTACCGAAACCAAAAAGGAAATCGATTGGCAGTTAGTGAAAGGATTGCCTCAATCGCAAAAAGTACAGTTGAAAACCTCTAAGGGTAACATTGTATTTGAGTTATTCGTGAACGAATCGCCCGTGAGTGTGGCTACCTTTGTAGATTTGGTGAAGAAAGGATTTTATAATGGAAAGACTTTCCATCGGGTAATTGCCAATTTTGTAGCGCAAGGAGGTTGTCCACGGGGTGACGGTTTTGGAGGGCTTGATTATTCAATCACTTCCGAATTTGCTCCGCTCAACTACCGTACAGGTTATGTAGGTCTGGCATCGGCAGGTAAAGATACCGAAAGCTGTCAATGGTTTATCACCCACTCCCCTACCCCACATTTGGATGGTAACTACACCATTTTTGCCAAGGTGGCAGAAGGTATGGATGTGGTACACAAAATTATGATTGGTGATAAAATCGAAAGTGTGCAATTGATAGAAGATGCACAGTAAGGGCACAGGTAAAAATATTGAACACTGATGAACGATCAATGATTTTAGAAAGGTTTTCTGAAAAAAGAAGCTACTTCTAAAATTGTTGATCAGTGTTCATTATTCCTGATTCCATAATTAAATATTTTTCTCCTAAACCCGCTGTTTTACCAACTCTTTGTCTATGATTGCCACCATTTCAAACAAACTATCTATAATATGGGTGGGGTTATAAGGTGTAAGTTCTTCTCTGGCATAAGCTCCAGTAGTAACACCTACAACTAATTTACATTTTGCTGCTTTTCCCTGCTGCATGTCCGAAATGGTATCACCTACTTTGGCTACTTCATTGGTATTTTCAATCCCCAGCTTTTGCATTGCTTGATAGATCATGTCTGGATGTGGACGCCCATTTTCCACTTCATCACTCGTAATTGAGTAATCAAAGATTACATCTCGTTTCCAACCCAAACGCTCCATAATCACGTCGGCAATCTCGCGAGAAAACCCTGTATCGATGGCTATTTTTATATTCCGTTTTCTGAGGGCCTGAAAAGTTTCCCGCACCAGAGGCTGTTCACTTACCAATGGGTTATTCTGATAAAAATCCACCATTTCGTTTACAAAATCCTGATGAATTTGCTGAATGTATGCCTCATTATCTACTTGGTCGGCAGTGGCTCCTTTGTGTTGCAATAAATGTTGAATGGCAATAGGTTTAGCATATCCCATAAAGGCATTCACTTCGTCGCGTGTAGCAGTATACCCAGCTTTTTGCAAAGCATTTTGCAACGCTTGATGTACATTATCTGCATCATTGACAGTAGTTCCAGCCATATCGAATACTACAAGTTTTATCGCCATTTTTTTACTATTTATAAACTTAGATATGTTTAGTTACGGATTTGTTAAGCTTTTGATATGATATTAAGGTCAAAATTGATTTATTTATAGTTAAAAAATTTAACTATTAGTAAAACTACTCGTTAAAATATCGCAATATTACAATAGTTCAAGCCCCATACGCGTATATTCTCAGAAAATAAGCGTAATATTTGCAGTTATGCACTACAGAAAGACCTGCTTCTTTATAGTAGATTTTACTTTCATTCAACATTTAATAAACAATAGCTCTATCTTTTTTAACTCCTAATTCACTTATGAAAAGCGACGCTCTAGGCAAAGTCGGACAGAAAATCAGAGAAATCCGCAAGGATCAGAAACTCACGCTAAAAGATGTAGCCGAAAAAAGTGGAATTACCACTGGCTTACTTTCCAAAATTGAGAACTTTAGAACCATTCCATCCCTACCAGTTTTGCATAATATCTCTATCGCATTGGACGTGCCCATGTCGGAACTAGTAAAACCTGTAAACGACACTGGCCCCGAACCTTACATACTCATTCGGAGTGGTGAAGGTGAATCTGAGACCCGGGAAGATTCGCCGGGTTTAACCTACGAAAGCCTTGTATCGCAAGGCATTGCAAATCTCAACATCCGAGCCAATATCGTAAAAGTAGCTCCTCATACTTACCGCCCACCTACTTCTACCGATGCGATGGAATTATTGCATGTGCTCACGGGCACCATCCATTATGGCTTAGATGAAGAAGTTCTGGAACTCCAACCTGGTGATACCTTATACTTTGATGGAGCCATTCCTCATTCGGTAGAGAATAAGTTTGGCGCTGAAGCTTCTTTGTTTAAGATTTATTTGTTGAGAGGTAACTAAAAACATTCGCCGAATATGAAAAATTACGATTTAATCGTCGTGGGAGCGGGTGTGTTGGGGACTTTCCATAGTTATTTTGCTCTTAAGAAAGGCCTGAAAGTTTTGTTGGTGGAGAAAGATACACTTCCTAACGAAGCTACGGTTCGCAACTTTGGGCAAATCATTCCTTCAGGAATGGATCTTAATCAATGGCATCAATATGGGCGCGAAGCAATGGATATTTACAAAGCCTTGCAACAGGAAGCTGAAATCTCGGTGAGAAACAATGGCTCTACTTATTTGGCATCCAGTGAGTTGGAATACCAGCTTTTAAAAGAACTCCAGGCCATTCACACTCAGAATGGATACAGCTCGCAGCTGTTGACCCAAGCCGAATGTCAGGAAAGGTTGCCCAATGTGCAAGCTGATTATTGCGTCGGAGGTTTGTTGTTTCCTCAAGAAATTACCGTGGAACCTCGCCAAATGATCCATCGATTGATTGAGCACCTGACCCAAACATATGCGTTGGATTATCGCCCTCTCACAACCATTAAAGACTGTGAAATACGCAACAATGCCTGTGAGGTGACAGATACCCGAGGGGAACGTTATACGGCTCCTAAGGCTGTGATTTGTAGTGGCAGAGATTTCAAGATTTTATTTCCAGAGGTATTCTCTAACAGTGGTATGCGTTTGTCGAAACTTCATATGATGGCTACCACGCCTATGCCTGAGGTACAAATGCCTGGTTCCATCTTGACGGGGCTAAGCATTCGCCATTATGAGAGTTTCCAAAGTTGTCCCTCGTTTGAGCAATTAAAAAACTTACCTTATCATAATGAGGAGCTTCGGAAATATGGCATTCATATCTTGTTTAAGCAAGCTACTGATGGGTCTATTATTATTGGTGATTCGCACGAATATGTAGACGTGGATCAAAGCGAAACGCTGGATTTTGGCCTGGATATGTACATCAACGAATTGATCTTGGATGAGGCTAAGCGTATTATGAATCTGCCACATTGGAAGATTCAAAACTACTGGGCTGGATTCTATGCCAAGCATCCTGATCAGATTTTTGAACACAACATAGAGGACAAAATTTTTATTACTACTGGTATTGGTGGCAAAGGGATGACCACCAGTGCTGGGTATGCTAAACATCATATTGAAACTATTTTTGCTTAGCAATTAATTACCCTGGGATGAATAAATTCATCTCAGGGCAATTTTATTCGGCCTATTTCCCTCCTCCAAAATTTACTCTAAGTACTATTTCGTGGCTATCGTTGGGCAAGTTAGCCGAGGAACTGGAAAAACTATATAAGTAGTGTAATCCAAACTTTTCGCTTAAATCTAACCCAGCCAATACAGTTAGCCCTACATTTTGGCGATAAAGCCCTCCCAAATAATATTTGCTTTGGTATTGTGCTCGAAGTCCTCCCTCGAATTGCCCGTCGAAATCTTTCTGATAATGATAGATAAACATAGGCGAAAACGTCCAATCCATATTTAGTTCGTAATCCAGGCTTACCGAACCAATCAAATAATTCCAGGGACTAAAAGTGACCTGATCGGTACCGCTCAGATTTATAAAAGGACGAGGTGCCGCAAAATTGGGCATGGCCACACCTATCGAGAGATTATTCCATTGATAGCCAATACCCAATGAGCCATCAAACTGGAAGTTGCTTTGGTTTTGTTCGGCTACCGCAGGGTCGTTGGGATCATCTAGCATGGCAGCATTGAAACTACTAAAAGCCAGTCCCAAAGACATACCCACAATCAGGTGCGCATCCATTCCGGTTTCCAAGCGATAACTTGCCGAAAATTTATTAGATAGCGTATTAATAGGGCCTTCCGATATATTTACTAACCTTAGTCCTACATTAAAACCTGAACTTAATGGCTTCTCAAAGGTAAGGGTGGCCACCAATGGCGAATTCTCTACGCCTAACCATTGTTTCTTGACTCCAACAAACAATTGCGTTTCTTCGCTTTTGCCCAGCCAGGCATCATTATAAATATAGGGATTGAAGTATACCTGGTTTTGAATCGGGGCTACCTGCGCCTGAAGCTGTTGCAAGGCTAAGCCTCCCAGGAGGATCAATACCTGAATTATTTTTTTCATGATTGTCGTATTTAATAAGCAGTATTGTAGTTCATTAAATTAAAAGTATAACATTACCTAAGTAGTGTCACATAGCCCGATTTCTTTTCTTTTACCCCCTTATGCTCCAGCACCAGGTTGTAATAATATACCCCTTGAGGTAAAGGATTACCTTGCTGTGTACCATCCCAGGGAGTGGCATAGTCTGCGGTTCGAAATACAACTTGTCCTGCTTTATTAAATACAATCACTTCATAATTATCTATCAGGGTAATATTGTCTATTCGCCAAATATCGTTGTTGCCATCGCCATTAGGGGTAATCATATTTCTGGCTTTGATGAGAGATAATAAACTCGCAGGATTGTTACCTGTTCCAGTAGTATCGGTACTTCCTCCTCCACCTGACCCACCAGAACCACTACCACCACCAGCAGAGCTGCCATCCGAGCAAGATGATTCTTCGTTTTCATCAATTGCCTTGATAGCTTCTCCATATTTGAACTGGTCACGTTTGTAGAACATGATCCGATCAATATTAAAGTTTTTAGACCGTCCTGATATAGTGAGCGTATAGGTCTCGCCTGCTTTAAACGTGTACACTGCTTCTTTTTTGATGCCTCCTGGCAAGTCTAGTTGAATCGCAACTCCCCACTCATCTGCTTTTCCTCCAAAAAGTTTTGTATCTTTTTGTAAAGCGTCCAGTGGCGCATCTTTTTCTCCAGTACCTGCGGTATAATCTCCGGCTAACCTTACATAACAATCATTACTAAGGTCTTCACGATCAGTTTCCAGACGTTTATGGGCTCTTAGCCACAAGCGATATTCTCCTGCAGTATTGATCTTAAATTTGTACTCCAATGGAGAATTGGGCGGGCCATTCGTAATTGAATTGCCAGTAAACTCCAAATGACCAGAACCTCGGTAATTTGCCATGTTGGTCTTTTTTACCCACAAATCAAGGTCAGATGTCGTATTTTCCATTTCCATGATCACAAGCCCATCTTTTTCGTCGTAGGTATCGGAGCACCAAGGCCTTGCAATCTTTGAGCTTACTTTTGATCCTTTTTTAGGGGAATAGTTCACTGCAACTTGTGGAGTCTCTCTCTCCACTCTATGATGTTTTGTTGGTTGGATGTCTGCCTTCAAAAATGGGATCATGACCATCAAAGGCAGTATTTGCATTGTTAGCTTCATAAATAAAAAATTACTCTGTGAATTAGGAATTATATGCTTAAAGTTATCAATCACTCATTTCATCTACTGATGGTGTTACGAGTTCTTAAATAGTGGCAAAATTAATCACCATCACTATTCTTACATTCTCCAACAGGTTATACTTAAATCAACTTAAGATTACCTCTTGGTTTTTATCAATACCTTGAACACCCTAAACAAGTGCTTCTTGATATTGTATTGCTTCAATGATTACTAAAATTGTTTTTGATTGATAATTGATAGAAGAGTACATCAAAACCCATAAGGCTTCTAATGCATCTGTTACTTAAATGCTACATCATAGAAAGGTTTTTACTTTGTTCACTTATTTATTTTATAAAATACTTGCGCACACAATTTACAGATTGCTGTTCACCATTACAACGAAGTGTAATATCTGACTGGTTTTAGTAGATTAATTTTATTGACATCTTGCCTTGCCCCTAAAAAACCGCTCAGGCTTCACCAATAAAACACCCCAATGTATCGGAATAAAATACATTGGGGTATAACTATAGGGAATTGCACGGCTAGCTGAATTCACATTACACTATTATGATTTCTGACGTTTGACCGCTTATGTGTATTTGTACTTCATTTCAAACAAGTTTTTTGCATTACGTATGAATTCATCAGTTTTTCAAAAAGACCACCCTCGCCCATGAGAGTGATCATCAATTAATTGGTTAGTCAGAATTATCAGTATAAAAACTCTAATGCTCTTCTGTCTTGGGCAGAAAACTCTCCCTGAGTATTGCGACTGAAGCAAGCCAACATGATAGAGTTGGAATCAAAACCGCTGGCATTGTTGGTAGTACCTGTACCAGGAATATGAATCGCTCCTGCACTTGACTGACCTTCGTTGCCACCTTCTCCGCAACTAATGGTACGATTGAAAAAATCAGTGTGGCGGAATCCTAAGGTATGCCCAATTTCGTGGGTAGCTACATGCTCATTGGCGTTATTGCTTAAGCCATTCATACCAGAAAATAAACGAACGATTCTACCAGGATTACCTCCACTTGGGAATTGCGCAATGCCACCAAGCTCTCCGTTAAACTCTTGTAAAACATAGATGTCACCCCCACTCAGACTATTTCTAAAAGACAATTGGAAAGTGAGTCCTGTATTTAGCGCATTGTAATTGTTGATAGCCCACTGCAATCCAGTACGCATTCTGCTTGATAAGGCTCCTACACTTGCTCTGCCGTCTATGTTGTTATCAGCATCTTCGGCACGAGGTACACTGATAGTACCAGAATTACCAGTATATCCTACTACTCGGATGGTACGAGGTAATCTTTGTACCAGATTTCTGGTGCGGTACTGCTCTCCATTCAAGCCAGTCTTGGTATCACTTGCCAACATTTCAGCAAGATTAGCCTTCGAGATAAACATATCCTGCTCAAGAATATACCCTTCCTGGGTTTCATTGGTCAGCGTATTGGTTTGATTGACATACTTGATATCAGAAGGATCAAATCCCAGACTCTTGAACTGGGCTTTGATCTCATCTGTAATAGCGTTTGGGTTAGTAGGGTTAGTCTCTTGCTGCTGACAAGAAAAAATAAGTGTGGTTAGGGCCAGCACCAACAGGCCATTCAATAATCTCAAATTCTTCATAATTTTTAAAATAAGTTGTGTAATATAATTCAGGGTAGACTCGGTATTTTACTATGTATATTGATGGCTTTATATTCTTGTGAAAATAAGATCAATCTTAAAAAACCATTAATTATTTTGTTAGCAGGCGAAATACTTTTGTCTGTTGCAATAGTAGTAGTTTTTTGTACCGTGAGTCAAATTTGACCACGGTACAAAAAGGGTACACTGGTAGGTTTATTTATTCAGTAATCTCATCAAAGGGGGGTACATCGATATGCTAGCACAAAACACAAACAACTGAAAATCAGATCATTGAATAATAACAGAAGGAACAAATCCTATAAAACTGGGGTACATGTTGCATTTTAGCTTCTCTTATTATTTTAGGTATTTTTTGTATTTACCTCAGAAGATTTTTCACTGGCATCTTCCGAATTATAATAGGTGGGTGAATGCAAAAAGTCTTTCAAAGGAATCTCTTCGGGTATATTCATCTTTTTGCGTAAGCGCTTTCGTGCCATTTTTACAGCATGGGTTGATACACTCAATAACTGAGCAGCTTCTTTCACCGAAAGATTCAATTTGATCAGAATGCAGTGCTTAATCTCATTGGGCGTTAGGTTGGGAAACAAGGTGTTCAACTCAGCCAAAATACCAGGATACCTTGATTCAATACGATTGGATAAAATGTCAATGTCGGAAGTAGCATTCAGGAATTTCTGTAGTTCTTTTTCGACCGTTTTCAATTCGTTTGGATCATTGGTATTTAGAGCCTTCGAAAAGTCATCTTTAATGGTTTGTATCCAATTAAACTTCTCTTGAACTGACTTCATCGTAAGCAAAAATTCACTTTCGCTGGTTTTTACCTGCTCCTCCAGCAATTCCTTCTCCTTTTCTTTCAGCGCTACAATTTCTTCCTTATTTGTTTTCAGGTGTTCACTCAATTGTATCAATTCTTCATTAGATTCCTTCAGATCGCGGGTATGTTCTTCTATGGTTTGTTCAAGCATTTTTTGGCGTCGCTTCAAACTATACGTGCGCCACCGCACATAACCAGCTACTGCCAATACGCCTACTAATATGTAAGCTAGTCTAAACCACCAGGTATGCCACCAAGGAGGACGAATGGTAAATTGATATTCAAACGTTTTACTCCAAATTTGTGATTGCCCTATGGCTTTCACTTGTAGGGTAAAACGTCCGTAAGGAAGGTTTCGGTATTCGGCTACGGGTTGTTCAGATGGGATGCTCCATTGCTCATCTATGCGATCGATTTTGTAGCTGTATTTTATTTTATGGGCTTGATTTAGGTTTTGGGTGGTAAAATAAAAAGTAAGATGATTAAAATCATAAGGCAACGTAAGCTTAACTGGATAGTTAGCAAACTTTGCTACTTGCTCAAAATCAACGAATTGCCTTATGCTATCACTCAAGTTCCGATAGTCTAAAAATTGCTCATTGATTGCTAGTTGTTTAAGCGAAACCTGTGGTTGTTTTGCAGGAAAGTTATAGGTCTTGGTGTCCAGATTCAACACCGACTTCCCCGTACCCCACCATAATACCTCGTTTTTGTCTAAAAACGCACTATTAGCCTCAAAATCAAGCGCTTTTAGGCCATCGACCTGCCCAAATTGCTGGATTTGGTAAGCATTAGTAGCTTTTAATCCTGATAGTCGATTTAACCCTTTTTCGGTGCCTACCCAAATCGATCCTTGCTTGTCTTGGATGATAGACTTCACCAAATTATCTGATAAGCCCTCGCGCGTGGTATAACAGGTAACTTGTTTACCATCAAACCGCATCAGCCCTTGCGAATAAGTTCCTATCCAAAGAAAACCCTGGGCATCTTCGTAAAGTGTCATTATCAAAGGATCGCTGAGGCCTTCTTTTGCAGAAAAGTTAATCAGGCTACGCCCATCATATTTGCTGAGTCCGTGTTCGGTACCAATCCATATATTGCCTTGTTTATCCTCTAATAAGGTAGAAATAGACATATGCGGCAATCCGTCCGCATTAGCAAACTTAGTGAGTTGTGCTCCATCATATTTATACAAACCATAACCCTGGGTACCAATCCATAGATTTCCTTCTCTATCTTCTAAGAGGGCTCGCACAATCACATTAGGCATATAATGCGTCATTTTATTGCCTTCATATTTTATGAGTCCTCCAAATATGGCTAGCCACACTGCTCCATTTTTGTCTTGTAGTACATCATAGGCTGGCTTGTTCGCAAAAAAGGCGGTAGAGTCTGGTGCTATGAAAGTCTTGCCATCGTATCGCACCAACCCTCCTAGTTGGCTAAGTAGTAATAGTCGTTGTTGTTTGTCCTGCCAAAATGCCCTTACTACTTCTTCGGTAGTATTTCCTCTAATTTTACGTTTGCTAAAGGTATTCAAATCACACTTGATCAAGCCGCTTTTGTAGGTACCCAACCACAAATTATCTTGCTGATCCTTGATCATTTTCAAAATATAATTGTCCCCTAACCCTTCTCGGTCGGTAAAGTGGAAAAAGTGCTGCCCATCAAATTTATTTAAGCCTCCATCGGAAGTTGCCATCCAGATATGTCCTTGTTTATCTTCACTAAGAGATCTTACAATCATTCCTGACATTCCCGCTGATTTGGTATAATGAAAAAAACGTTTTCCATCAAATTTTACAACACCTCTACCATTGGAACCAAACCACATATTGCCTTGCTTATCTTCTAAGATGGCATATACTCTAGCCAGAGGTAACCCTTGTTTATAGGTATACTGTTCAAAACGTTTTCCATCAAATCTGTTCACTCCTCTATTACTGGTACCTATCCAAATATTGCCTTTGCGATCTTCGTAAATAGATTCTATTAAATTTTGGGACAACCCCTCATTGGTGGTATAATGGATTATTTGCTTACCATCATATTTTGCCAATCCCAAACTCGATCCCCACCAAATATTTCCCTTACTATCTTCTATAATCGGCCAAATGCTATTTCCTTTGATTCCAATATTTTGATCAAATATCATCAACGAATCTCCATCAAACTTACACACACCTTTACCCATAGGACTAAACCAAATATTGCCTTTGCGATCTTCTAAAATAGCTCTCACATTGCCATTGGGTAGACCTTCTTTTCGGGAATAATGCACAAACGATTGACCATCATAATGACTAATGCCGTTGTAGGTAGCCAGCCACAAGCCCCCTTTCTTACTCAGGCATAAGTCATACACTTTCGCCGAAGCCATGCCTTGTAGTACATCCAGGTTTTGGATATTATACAAGGCCTGATCTCGAAAAAACATCGGTTTTGCTTTCACTAAATTGGGTTGACGTAGTGCTATTTTTTTTCCCTTGAACGGTATAGGTATTCCGGTAGAAAGGGTATCTCCTTTAAAAATTATATGTCGATTACTTTTTACTGTCTTATTGCTGTCAGTTAGAGGGTAAATAGTAGGATCTTTGGCCAAAAAACGATTTGTAAACGCCGCTATTTTATTATTTGTTTTGGTAGTTAGTTGGTACTCTCTTCCCTTAGCAAAGGGCACAACTGTTCCTTTAAAGGCAATGGGTTTTCCAGTAACAATCGTGTCTCGTTTAGAGGTTACAATAGGTTTGATTTCTGCCCCAGTGTGTATGTTTTTCGAATACCCTTCTCCTAGATTTATTGGATAAGATTTTGGTGCTGGATAAAGGGCAGAAATCTCAATTTTATCAGTATTTGTTTTCTTCTGGCAGTTTGTCAACAATACCCCAAACAGGGCTAATATAATCAGTTTTTTCATGGGTGCTCAATAGCTAATAATCAGCTAATGAAAATAGATGATGAACACAAAGGTTTGAATAATTCTCAAGATTAGGCAGGCTGAACAAAACACTTCGTAACCACAATTGCTTTTCACCTATTCATTAGCAGGTGTAATGTAAATTGGCTACCTAATATAGCGCCTAATGCCCACAAAACAAAACCTGAAGATTATGCCAACTGTTTTTTATGACTTCGGGTCATCCAGCCATACACCAAAACAAAAACCCCAACGCTGGCCAATGACACTATACCATATTGTGGCACTGTGATCAAAATAGCCACTAAAGGCCCAATGGCAATTCCAATGGTATAGATAAGGTTAAAAATCGCATAAAGTGCTCCATAACCAATGCCGTTTTTCTCGGCGTTATCTGAAATAGCAGGTATAATCGGGGCAAAATGAAGTCCACCAAATACACCAATCATAGCCGATGCCGTAAACAAATACCAATCGTCTAATTGTAAGGGCAATACCCCAAAAAAGATAACCATGCCTACAAAACCAATGGTGAGAATCTTGATACGAGAAAACTTATCTGACAAATACCCTCCTAATGGGTAAAATATGGCACTTGTAAGCGTCATGGCACCAAATAGAAAACCAATTTTCTGTGGTGAGAAATGGGCAATTTTATCCAGGAAAACTGACAAGGTGGGCTCTAGCAAACTAATTACCCCCGCAGCAATTACAATATTTACAAAATAAAACATATTCAAAGGAGCCAGCAGACCTTTCCAGTTTACTTTTTCTCGTGAGACTTCTCTAAAATTGGGGTTGTCTTTCAGAAACAATACCCTGGCCAGTAAATCTATAACTACCAAAATAGCCGCAAAAATGAATGGCCAGGAAAGTCCACCCAAGTCAAATAACCAACCACTTAATGGTGGTCCCACCAGGTTGGCAATTGAGGTACCCGAAAAAGCAATACCCATAGCTTTGCCTCGCTCTTCTTTTGGGAAAAAATCGGCCAATAGCGCCAAGCCAGCAGTCCAGTTAAATGCAGCACTCACGCCTTGTAATACTCGGGCTACAATGAGCCATACCAATTGAGTAGACCACATAAACATAAAGGTACTGACCAACAAACCAATCAATCCCCAAATCATCGGCATGCGGCGCCCAAAACGGTCGGAAGCCCAACCCGCCAGAGGCAATACCAATAATAGTCCCCAGGCGTAGCTTCCATACAATAAGTTTGCAGTATTTTCGGCCAAACCAAGTTTACGTACAAATTGAGGAAGCAAAGGGATTATAAGGCTGTAGATCATAATGTCTACAAAAATTGCCAGTGTTACGATGGCTAAAGCAATTCTTTTTTGTTGTCGCATGGTTATAAGTTTTCAATTTTGTACTGATCAGTCAAAAATCAATTAAAAAAATTTAGTGCAGTATTTCCAGACTCACAGCCATCATGGCTTTTAACGCCTGTTTATCATTAATAGCTCGTTGGGTAATGTGCAATCCATTCCATAGGTTAATCAAAGCCAAAGCCAGCAATTCAGGTGATTTCTTGGTCTTCAGTTCACCCGTTTGTTGGGACTTACGAATTTGCTCACAAAATATATTTTCCAGGCTTTTCAAATGTTTTTTGGCGGCTTGAGCAAAATCAGAATCCTGCTCTGCTAACTCTACCAACGTATTACCCATCAAACAACCGTGTAACTCCTCCTCCTCTATAATTTCAAAAAATAACGATTTAATCGCTTGAATTGGGCGGGCACTTTGTGCCAATTCCTGGGCAAATTCTTGCTGCCACTCTTGCTCTAGCAGCGCAAAACCTTGTAAGTAGAGATTTTTTTTGTTGGTAAAACTATGATACAGACTCCCCTTTTTAATCCCTAGTGTTTTGAGCAATTGATCGGTACTAGTGGCCTGGTAGCCATTTTTCCAAAACAACTCCATTGCTTTTTCCAACACTTCTTTTTCATCAAATATTTTGGGTCTTCCAGCCATAGATACATGTTATTCGTTACAAACTTACTATTTTTGACCGTTTAGTCAAAAATAGAATTCACATTTTGTCATTTTTTAACAGTTCTTTATTTATTAGATCAATCCATTTCTTTCCTATTTTTGTAAAAATAAAATCAGTAGAACCTATGGCAGAACACACCGAAAATTTTATCCCTTACACACGCGATACCTACGAGGCAGAAGAAATGATGGAGCGTAGTAAGGCATTTTATGAGTTTATGGATACTCGACGCACTTTGCGCGAATTTTCAGATAAACCAGTTCCTCGTGAAGTCATCGAAAATATTATTATGGCTGCTTCTACAGCTCCTTCGGGTGCCCACAAACAGCCCTGGACGTTTTGTGTGGTTTCTAATCCAGAAATCAAGAAGAAAGTCAAGGAAGCAGCTGAAGCCGAAGAGCAGGTGAACTATAACGGGCGTATGTCGGACGAGTGGCTGGAAGATTTAAAACCTTTTGCTACCAACGAACACAAGCCTTTTTTAGAAATCGCTCCTTATTTGATTGTGGTCTTCAAGCGAGCTTTTGAAACCGAAGAAGGTGAAAAGAAAAACAATTATTATGTCAACGAATCGGTAGGATTGGCCGCTGGTTTTTTATTGGCAGCTATTCACCACGCTGGTTTGGTGGCTCTTACCCACACGCCTAGCCCTATGAACTTTCTGGCCAAATTGCTTAACCGCCCCAGCAATGAGCGTGCATTCTTGCTGATCCCAGTAGGTTATCCTATAGAAAATGCCACAGTGCCCGATCTTACCCGCAAAGGCAAAGAGGATGTAATTGTACACTATGACTAAGTGCTTTGTAAACCAGATATGATCTCGCTTCGCTAAGATTACACAAGAAGCAGGATTATAATACAAGCAAGCCTTGTTTATATAATGTTCAATATTTAAAAATCCCTGCCTGATAGCTCCAAAATCGCTGTCAGGCTTTTTAATTTTTGCCTATTTAACCAAACCTTAATCCCTCCTATTTTGAGTTGCTGGTGATTACTGTCTATATTCATTCATCGATTCATTTATAATTAGAGGCATATGAGAAGGTTATTACTGTTAGTTGTTGTTTTTTTAATTGGTTTCAATCAGCTTTCTCTAGGGCAATTTACCGATGATTTTACTGATGGTAATTTTACCGCAAATCCAGTTTGGGCAGGTTCTAATGTATCGGGTGGAGGCAGTGATTTTACCGTAGTAACGGGTGAGCTACGCAACAATGGCCCTGCTGCTACCGCTACAATTTATCTATCTACTTCCATCAAACAAGCCAATGAATGGACTTTTAGAATAAAAACTACGCAAAACCCCAGTAGTAGCAACTATGTAAGGGTTTACCTAAGATCAGATCAGGCTGATTTAACTTCCTCTACAATCAACGGATATTATATAGAAGCAGGCCGAAGCAGTGACAATATTGATTTGGTAAAAGTAGAAAATGGTGCTACAACCACCCTCGTAGATGGCACTGGGAGTCCCTTGAATAATACCAACAATGATATACGGGTAAGAGTAACGCTGGATGCTTCTGGCAATTGGGCTGTAACTGCCGATTTAACAGGGGGCACTACCTTTTCTACCAATGTAGGGAGCTTCAATGCCGATAATGTACTTACCTCAGCCATTACTCATTTTGGGGTATATGTACGCCATACCTCTACTCGAAACGATGACTTTTTCTTTGACGATTTTGATGTAAAAGACACCTTTGCACCAACCATAACCACCGCTGAGGGCATCAGTGCCAATACTCTTGATGTCACGTTCTCAGAAGAAGTAGATCAGACCACTGCCGAAACACTGACTAATTATAGTGTGAATAACAGTGTAGGCAACCCAACCACTGCTACCCGTGACGGTACCGACCCTAAAATAGTCCACCTTACCTTTGGCAATAACTTCAGTGCCACTCTGCAAAATACAGTGACGGTGCAAAATGTACAGGACTTGAGTAGTAATACCATGACCTTACAAAACGTCAATTTCACAGTGGATGTCACCCCTCCTACTATTTCATCGGTACAGGTTTTATCGGCTACTACTATTGATGTTACTTTTTCTGAAAACGTAGACCAAACCACTGCAGAGACAGTCACCAACTACAGCCTTGATAACAGCGGAGGGAACCCAGCCACTGCTACCCAGGATGGTACCAACAAAGCATTGGTACACTTAACATTTGGCTCAGCCTTCGTTGATCTTACCAATTATACCCTTACTATACAAAATGTGCGAGATACCAAGAGCAATACTATGAGTGCTGCTACCAGTAGTTTTCAATACCTGGGCCCTTATACTCCCAGCAATCGCGATATTGTAATCAATGAAATTTTTGCCGACCCAAGCCCTCAAGTGGGCTTACCCGATGCCGAATTTGTAGAATTGTACAATACCACCAATCGTCCTATAGATATTACCGGATGGAAACTAGAGGGGGCCAATACCAGTGGTTTTCCCTCATTTGTGCTACAATCGGGCGCTTTCGTAATACTTACCAATCCTGCTGATGTGAGCAAATTTACAGGGAATGTTATTTCTTGGGGAGGCACAGGTGCTTTGACCAATGGTGGAGAGACTTTGATTCTGAAAAGTGATGCCGATGTAGAAGTAGACCAAGTAACCTACAGCAGCGAATGGTACAATGATGCTACTAAAGATGATGGAGGCTATAGTCTGGAGCAAATCAACCCTGATACGCGCTGTACAGGCATTAATAATTGGCGGGCCTCCAATGCTACATCGGGAGGAACTCCAGGTACTCAAAACTCTATTTTTGACACTACCCCTGACCAAACATCTCCTCAGATTTCCACCGCAGCTTTGAAAAACGATTCGGTACTGGTGATCCAGTTTAGCGAATCTATGGACAGTGTACGACTCAAAACTTTGGCCAATTACGCCCTAAACAATGGACTAACGGTAAAATCTATCAATGCTATTTCGCCTGCATTTAGTGTGGTAGAAGTAACATTCACAGGTACTTTACAAACAGGCACCTTGTATACCATTACTACTACCAGCCTTACCGATTGTATTGGCAATGCCCTAAGTGGTAATACAGCTCAGTTTGGTCAGGGAGTTTCGCCTGCCTATCACGAACTCATCATCACCGAGATTATGGCAGACCCAACCCCAGAGGTAAGTTTACCCGATCGGGAATTTATAGAGATATTTAACCGCTCTACCAAGATATTAGAACTCAATCAGGTGCAGCTGGCCGATGGCTCTTCTACCACTACCTTGGGGCAGCTCACAATCTTACCTGGTGAATATGTTATTCTTACCAGCTCTACTGGTGTGAGCGACCTGAATAGCTTTGGTAAAACTCTGGCAGTTACTAGTTTTCCGTCGTTGGCCAATGGTGGCGAAATACTCACTTTGCGCAACTCCAGTGGACAATTATTACACAGTGTACGCTATGCAGATACTTGGTATCAGGATGATGCTAAAAAAGACGGAGGGTATACACTGGAAATGATTGATACCGATAATCCTTGTGGGGAAATGGATAATTGGCGTGCCTCTAACGCTACTGCTGGTGGTACTCCTGGTACCGAAAACTCAATAAAAGCAGTAAACCCTGACCAAACGGCTCCGACCCTATTAAAGGCCGAGGCACTCAATGCAGATACTGTTACCGTTACTTTTAGTGAAAAAATGGATAGCACCAGTTTGGCCAACGCTACTTATGCCTTAAGCAATGGCATTTCGGTGCAAAATGCTACTTTGATAGGGCCTGATTTTAAAACGGTACAACTCAAAGTGGCTACGGCTCTCCAAACCAAAACAGTATATACGCTTACCGTGAACAATGCCAATGATTGTAGCGGAAATGCTATTGGTACTACCAATACTACTCGTTTTGCGTTAGCCGAACAAGGTGATTCGCTGGATATTGTACTCAATGAAGTACTGTTTAACCCTCGTACTGGCGGAGTCGATTTTGTAGAAATCTATAATAATTCGGATAAGTATATTAATCTTAAAGATTGGCAATTGGCCAATGTAGATAGCGATGGTAATGTGGCTAATTTAAGGCCCTTGACTACTGAAAACTCGGTATTGGCACCTAAAAATTATCGAGTACTTACTACTGACCAAGCCAACATTCAAATGAACTATCCCCGTTCGCCTGATTCTACTTTTTTGGTAATGACTAGCCTACCTGGGTATAATGATTCGGAAGGGTCGGTGATTTTGTTCAATAATCTCAACCAATTGGTAGAACGCTTCGACTATACAGATGATTTTCATTTTCCTTTGATTGACGATAAAAACGGAGTTTCGCTAGAGCGCATTAGCTTTACAGCTCCTACCAACAACCAAAATAGCTGGCAATCGGCCGCCAGTACTATAGGTTACGCCACTCCTGGTTTGCCCAATTCACAACAAAGCGGAATAGCTGGTGGCGGTGAAAACATCACCCTTGATAGTCAAGTAATTACTCCAAATGGTGATGGTGACCGCGATTTTGTCACGATCAACTACAAGTTTGCTCAAAGTGGGATTACAGTAAACATGACGATTTTTGATAAGCGAGGACGACAAGTAAAAAGATTGGTGCAAAACGATTTGGCGGCTACAGAGGGCTTTTACACCTGGGATGGCACCAATGATTCAGGACAAAAAGTACGTATGGGCTACTACATTATTTTTGTAGAAACCTTTGATCTCAGTGGGAATAAAGAGCGTTTTAAGAAGCCTGTGGTAGTTGGTGCGAGGTTTTAAAGGAAAACATTGAATTGGTATTAAAACAAATGACTTGTTGGTGTCGCTCCGCTTAAACACTCAATAAGGGACAATCTCTATTGCTTTATTGTTCAATCATTATAAGACTATCTTCGCGCCAATAATCAAAATATCATCCAGTTGGGGTTCGTTGCCCATTACCATCCATTGGGCCAAGGTATTATCCATAATATGGGCTTGTTCAGCAAATGGTTTTTGGTGAACTTCGGTAAGTAACTCTATCAATTGACGACTCATGAACTTTTCGTTGTGCTCTCCTCCGAACTGATCCTGGTAGCCATCCGAATATAGATAAATGGTAGTGGGCGTCTCCAGACTAATCACGTGATTGGTAAAGTTACGTTCGTGTTGGTTACGCTTCCAGTTGCTACCTATCGGCGTTTTATCGCCTTTGATTTTGGTGACATAACCATTTTGAAAATACAGTAGAGGGTTTTTGGCTCCCGAAAACTCCATCTTTTTCTGGTCTTGATCAATAATCACCAAGGCCATGTCCATTCCATCGCGGTTATCAGTTTGGTCTTGCTTGAGCAACGTACGTATTTGAATATGCAACTCATTCAAGACTTCATTGGCTTGAATACCCGGATTTTCTTTGATGATGTTTTTGAGGCAAATATTACCAATCATACTCATAAAAGCACCCGGAATACCATGCCCCGTGCAGTCTACTGCTGCCAGCACCACTCGATGATCTATTTGGTGAAACCAATAAAAATCGCCACTGACAATGTCACGAGGTTTGAATAAAATAAAATGTTCGGGTAATATATTTTGTAGTACTGCCTGGTCGGGTAAAATGGCTTCCTGAATACGTTTGGCGTATTTGATACTATCGGTAATATTCTTGTTTTTTTCGTCTACTATAGCCTTTTGCTCTGCCAACAAACGCTGCTGTTTGCTGATTTCGCGAATATACATTTGCTTGTCAATCACCGCTTTTACCCTGGCTCTGAGCACCAACTCTTTGATAGGTTTGGTGATATAATCGGCCGCTCCCAATTCAAAGCATTCCGAAAGCACCCGATCGTCGGTTTCACCCGTCATCATAATTACTTCAATGTCGTGATAAGCTTCGGTACTTTTGAGTTCTCGCAAAAGCGATACTCCATCTCGACCTGCCATGTTAATATCGAGTAAGATTAAATCGAAATGATCGCTGTCTAATTTTCTAAACAAAAAATCAGCTTTGGGAATGAAATCATAGTCATAACCAAAGGTTTCCAGCAATGTACTCACTTGTTGTATTACCTGGCGTTCGTCGTCCAGTATTAGTATCTTACTCATTGTGTAGGCTATTTTTAAGCGATTCTTTCAGTAAATCTTCGTCTCCGGCAAATACTGCATCTTCCAGTTGATCACAAAGTGCGAGATAGGCTGATTGAGTGCCTTCGCTTAAAGCTCTAATTTGACTTATGTAGCTCAGAATGTTCTTTGTCTCAAATATAGGAGTATTTTCAATTTTTTGTAATAATGCTGTAATTTCCTGCAATTTTTCAACACTCAAAACCTCTGCCATTTGCGACGTTTTATCCTCCTGATTTTCTGCTGGCTTATCTATTCTTAAATATTTTTTGAAAACAGGAAACAGTTTTTCAAAATCAATTGGTTTTGTAAGATAATCGTTCACTCCATTGCGAAAAGCTCGGCGTTGTTGATTCTTAAATGCATCGGCCGATAGTGCTACAATCGGAACCTCATCAAAACCTTCGGTGTTTCTAATCTTTTTGGTAGCCTCCAGTCCACTCATTTCGGGCATGTGCATATCCATCAAAATCAAATCAGGCTTGAGCGCTATGGCCTTCTCTACCCCCTCTACCCCATTTTCGGCCAGGTGCATTTCCAGCCCCAATTGGCTAAACATTGCCTGCATCATTTCCTGATTTAACTGGTTATCTTCTACCACCAGTACTTTATTGTCCTTTGCAAAGGTAACGTCTTGAGGCTCTACCTCTACCGTTTTTTTGATGGTTTGCGAGGCGGTATCATAAGGAATGGTTACTGTAAAGGTAGCACCTTCTCCTTCTACGCTCTCTACCGTAACATCGCCTCCTAATAGTCGCGCCATTTGTCGGGTAATGGTTAGCCCCAGACCTGTGCCTCCAAAGCGTCGGGTCACGGAGTTATCAGCTTGCTCGAAAGGCTCAAAAATACTTTCAAGACGATCAGCGGCAATCCCGATTCCTTCATCTATCACTTTAAATACCGCAATGGGTTCGTTTTCGTCTTTATGAGCCAGAAGCTGGACTTTTTTGCCCGATGCCGTAAATTTAATGGCATTACTTGTGAGGTTCATCAAGATTTGGTTAAGCTTGGTGCGATCGGTGCGTACAAACTCTGGTAGGCGCGCATCAAAATCATAAATGAACTGAATGTCTTTTTCCAGTGCTTTGGCTTTATTGATATGGAAGATAGACTGAAACAGTTGTTTAAGATTCAAGTCTTCTTTGGAGAGGGATAGCTTCCCAGCTTCAATTTTCGACAAGTCCAGAATATTATTGATCAATTCGGAGAGGTTTTCCCCACTCATTTTGATGTTATCGAGGTATTGCTGGTCCTCAGTTGGTAGGTTCAACTCTGGGCTTCTCAATTTCAATATTTGGCTAAACCCTAGAATAGCGTTCAATGGGGAACGGATTTCGTGGCTCATATTGGCCAAAAAACGAGTTTTCGACTGATTGGCCTTTTCGGCTATTTCTTTGGCATGACGCATCTCAAACTGCGTTTCGTTGAGTTCTCTCACCTTTTTCTTTAACTCTTCGGTGCGTTTTTCTACCTTTTCTTCCAGATTGCTATTGAGGGTTTTGAGTTCTTCATGAGTCAGGCGCATTTCCATCTCACTAGCTACCAATTCTTCTGATTGATAAAGCAGCTTTTTTTGACTTTTCATCAACGCATCATTTTGCGCTTGTGACTCTTCTAAAAGGTTTAGGATCTTATCGTGAGCGCGGCGGTTTTGCTTGATAAAACTACTGGCAATCAAGTAATTGATAAAAACCAACATGCCCAAGAGGGCAAACTTAGTGACACGATCGGGTCGCTCAAGAGGTTCTGGAAAAAACAGTTGATAATTGGTAAACTCAAGCAACAGCAAAAAAGCAATTGCGACGCCGTTGAAGATGGCCCGGAAACGCTTTTCTTTTTCGTTGAAGATAAACATAGGCACTATGATAAGCACCACATAAGCATATTGAAACCCCCATTCTTTACCAATAGAAGGGGTCATGTATAACATGAGTAAGTTGAAAGCACCTAACAATAAGACTTTGGCTGCCAGATAACGACGGCGATAGTTCAGCAAAAATGCCGCAAGATAGGTAATATCGCCAGGGATTTCGGTTAATAACAAGGGCCAGGAGCCTATATAAATGTAGTAGGGAATAAACCCTAAAAGGCTTGTCAATAACAGAAAAAAGCACAATTGATTGATGATACGTACCCGGGAAATATCGTCCCGATCCATCTCTTTCGTAACACCAATATTGTAAATCTTGATTAATAACTTTTTCATCTATTTCTATGCCTTATATGTTCAATTGCTTTTGAATCGTTTGATCTATTCTACTTTGTCGAGTAATTCTTTGAGCATTTCTTCGTCTCCAGCAAATACTGCATCTTCTATTTTATCACAGAGAGCTCCATAAGGAGAATCGGTACCTTCGCTCAATTCACGGATTTCGTTGATAAACCCTACAATTTGCTTAGTTTCAAAAATTGGGGTTTGTTCTATCTGTTGTAGTTTGGTTTCAATCGTTTGTAATGCCTCGGCCGATAGTGCTTTATGTCCATTCTGAGCAGTACGAGGAGCAGTACCCACCGTTTCCTCTTTTTTCAGGTATTTGACCATCACAGGCAACAATTTATCAAAGTCGATTGGTTTGGTAACATATTCATTCACGCCAGCATCAAAAGCCTTTTTTTGTTGCTCAGTAAAAGCATCGGCCGATACGGCTACGATGGGGGTATCCTGAAAATCGGCCAGTTCTCTGATTTTTCTGGTGGTTTCGAGGCCATCCATCAAAGGCATGTGCATATCCATCAAAATCAGGTCAGGTTTAATTTTTTGGGCTTCTTCTAAGCCTTCTACCCCATTTTCGGCCAAATACATGGTAAGCCCAAGTTCCTGAAAAATGGCCCGCATCATATCCTGGTTAAGCTGGTTGTCTTCCACAACCAATACTTTGTTTTTGGGACTAAATACCACTCCTTCAATATGGTATTGCTCTCGGTTGATTTCTACCTGAGTGGCTTCTTCGTAAGGTAACAATACACTAAATACAGTACCTTGCCCCTCGGTACTTTGCACTGCTATGTTTCCTCCCAGAAGCTCTATCATTTTTTTGGTAATGGTCAGTCCCAGCCCAGTTCCACCAAATTTACGGGTAACCGAATTGTCGGCTTGCTCAAAAGGTTTGAAGATATGCTCTATTCTGTTTTCGGCGATTCCAATACCTTCGTCTTCTATTTCAAATAATATTTGTTTTTTGTCCTGTACTTTTCGGGCAGTAATATTTACCTGGCGGTTAGAAGAAGTAAACTTGATGGCGTTGGAGGTGAGGTTCATCAAGATTTGATTGAGTTTGGTACGATCCGAACTAATCAGTTCGGGGATGCGTTCATCAAAATCATAATTAAACTGAATGCCTTTTTCAATGGTTTTGGCTTTGTTGATATGAAAGATTGCTTTGAATAACTGCTTGATATTCAAGGTTTCGATGGACGTAGTGAGCTTACCTGCTTCAATTTTAGACAAGTCCAGAATGTTATTAATCAATTCTGATAGGTTTTGCCCACTCATTTTGATGTTTTCGAGGTATTGCTTGTCTTCCCGCGACATCTCAATGTTTTTGCTACGCATCATAAGTATTTGGCTAAAACCTACAATAGCATTTAACGGGGAGCGAATTTCGTGACTCATATTGGCCAAAAATTGAGTCTTGGCCTCGTTGGCTCGTTCTGCTAAATCTTTAGCGGCTTTCATATCTTGCTGCGCCTGATTCAACTCTTCTATCTTTATTTGCAGCTCCTCAGCATTGACACGCAACACTTCTTCCTGCTCCATGAGCATTTCTTGTGCAGCCTTTTGTAGCGTAATGTCTCGCTGAATCATGGCAAAACACAGCCATTCCTCACTTTCACTATCAATTACTGGAAATACACTAGTGTATACATCAATCAGATCTTGATGCTTAAAATGTCTTTGTTTCATTTCTCCTACCCATTGGCCATGTTCGGCCACTTCTGGAATCACTTCTCCAATCAGGCTTATCGGGCTTTCTTTGATGTCAAAATCTTCGATAGTAAGGGTAGAAATATCAAAGTCTTCTTCAATGCCCCGCACCCTTTTACCTGATTTATTGATATACAACACTTGCCCATCCATGCTTAATAACACCACAAAATCATCGGTATTATCCATCATCAGGGCGAGTTTTTGCTGTTCTAATTGACTGGTTTTCAAGGCATCCAGGTTTTGTTGCAGCGCAATTTCCTTTTCTCTCAACTCACTGGTTCTTTCCTCTACGACATCTTCCAATTTTTGGCGGTGGTTTTCCAACTGAGCATTCACGGTTCTCAGCTCTTCCTGACTTTGTAGTAACTCTTCTTCGCTTGTTCTTAGTTCATCGTTTTTGCTGGCGATTTCATTGTGTTTTTGGATGTTTTCGTCATTTACCTGATTGAGCTGCTCATAGGCTTCAGCCAACTCGTTTTTAACCACTAAGTCCTTGTCTACCTTCACTTTAGCCAATACAAACACAATAGAAATAATGGTGAGAATATTAATGGCTACCAGCACAATAGACACTTGTAAAGTAAATATCTCGGGCTTGAATCGCGCAATGTGAGGTTCTAACCATAAGGAAAATAGGGTAAGGCAAATAAAGAAGATGAGCCAGTGATATGGATTTTTGCCTCTAAGCAGGGTAATGGAACCCATTAAGGCTAAAACTGACCATAGCATTACTACCCCTGACACTAAAAACCCACCCAGCATCCATTGCAGTCCAAAAGGCAACAACATGCTAATGATGATTTGGAAAGCTCTCGAAAATTGAAATTTGTTGGAATAATGAAAATACAAAATATTGAAAAAAGACAGGACTACATATCCGTAAGGTATGAGCATGGGCAAGTACAAGTTGAAAGCCACCAGTATACTTCCCCACATGATTCCTCCAAAAGACATCAAAATGGCCAAAAAAACCAATAGGTTTTTGGTGGTAATGGTTGCTTTATCGTCTTGAGGGCGAATACCAATAGTAGCTATTTTAGCAATGAGGTTTGTATATGCCTGCTTCATTATCTTTTCGAGATTGTCTTCTTGGGGTTGTTTCTTTGTGTGTATTATAGGCAAATTCTAAGCCATCTGCCCTGTTTTGTTGTATAGGACAAATTACATCTATATTGACTTCCAAGGAGGGAATTTGTCCAGCCTGATAGAGTATAAAGACAGTATTGTGCAAGTTGTACTCAAAAAACGTTAAAATTTAACATTTTTTTATTTCCTACCTATACCTAAGTAAGGCATCGAACAATTACTTGATGTTTTTCCGATTTTCTTGTTTCCAATCACTACGAAAATGTGGCCTTTTGGTTCACCCAATTTTGGGCAGTAGCAAACTACTAATAGCTGCTAAGTAGTATTACTCAAATTAGCCCTCAGTGCGTTTTTATGAGGTTTTTCAAGGGCAAATAGGACGGTTTTTGCAAGGTAAATTCACATAATATTTACTTTCGAACTATCAGGAAAAATAACGAACTATGAATGTATACACACCAATGCCGTCTTCGGTAGATGACTCCCAGCAACAGATTAAAGGATACACCAATAGAAAAGAAATTGTACGATGGTTATTGCAAGAGCCCCAGGAAATTCGTTTCACATTAACTCCTTCCCTCAATCGTTTTCATCGTCCTGATGATTTCATTTTTACAGCAGCCAATCAAGCTACAGCTATGATGATGGGGCGCCCTCTGGAACACCTCATTGGGCATAAGCTCATAGAAGTACTCAACATTCACCCTTTCCATCATTTTTTCCAAAATTACTTACGCACCTACTTGTACAACACTCCTCTGCAACAGAACATCGAGATGCCTATTCTTTCCAGAAAACACAAGCGCATTGTACACGAGGCCAATGTGGTAGATGGAGCATTGGAAGTTATTATCAAAGTAGCTCCCAAGGAAATAGAAGCATTAGAGAGTACGCAAATAAATGAAACAGAACAAATTGCTCAACCAATGCAACCTTTATTTGAGGAAGCCTCTGAAGTAGTGGTATCAAGTAAGCCTATAGAACCTATACTGAAAAAAGACTCAGAGAATGTGGTAGTTCAAATAGCAGAGGCAAATACCGATGATTATTTACCAATAAATGAGACAACTCATGTAGAAACGGTTGATTCAATAGCACAAGATGAGCCTGGCCTGGAAGAAACGGTTGCAAAGGAAATGATTGTAGAAGACAAAATAACAGACATAGATCCGTTGGCATCACAACAAGTATCTATGGACGGCAAAATTGAATATATCAATGAAGCCATTTGTGATACGCTAGAGCTTGAAGAATATAATCGTCAAGAAGTATTTATGCAGGATATTTTGCATAAGGTATCTCAGTTGCCCTATCATTTTGCATTGCTCCAAGCCAAAGCTCAGCAGGTAGTCAAAAACCTGCCTTTGATTTTTGTGACTAAGAGTAAAAAATATGTAAAAGTAAAAGGACGCATTGAACCCCAAACCAAAGATGGGCAAGTAACAGGATTAAGGTTTTATTATCAAGTATTGCAGCATACGCCCGATTTTCATCAAGTAGCGGCTTTTGGTAAGGTACCAGCTTTTAATAGTTTTTAGTCGTCTATTACTAGTTAAGTAACGTGTTCGCAATAACTGTCCGATTTAGATTTATTCCTCTTTGTTATACTTCGTTCCTTTTATTGCCCTTAGCAGTGCTACGAGCGCAAAAAGCGCCTCGTCTAACTTTGAGTAATTTAATTAAAACTCGATACTTATTTTGAAAACGTTACTAAGTAGTTATGCCAAATTAAATATGGTTAAATTGTTTCATTGTTATATGGCTTTTTTTAATAAAATAACTGGGCATTACGGAATCTTTAGTCCTGAGCAAAGCCGAAGACTAGCCATTGAACAATAAAGCAATAGCTTATGGATAATTTTGGCTTACTACTTACATTTGCAAAATCCCAAGTGGTTTATTTAGTTTAAACTATCTGGGATTTTTTTCTTCCTCCCTCCCCCTTTCTTCTCTCTTTTATTAATCCTAACAAAACTTGTAATGGATTCGGTATGGTGTCGTCTATCTCTGCAAAACCATATTTTAGTAAACAGAAACCATATAACCCATTTAACTATGAACATTTTAAAAACCATGTATTCATTACTCATCGCTTTGCTCATCTTGAATGCAAGCTGTACAAACCAACCGAAAACTGATCCCAAGATCGCAGCTTATTTGAATGAAGCATTGGACACTATGCGCACCTACGCGCTCAACACCGATCAAGTAAATTGGGAACAGCTCAAAAAAGAAGTGATTGAAAAGGCAGCAGGGGCCAAAACTACTCCTGAGGTATATCACTTGGTAAGGTATGCTCTTCGAAGCCTCAAAGATGACCATAGCTTTCTTCAGCTTTCGGATTCGTTGGTTACTCTGGAAAAAAATGCTCGAAAAGATCAAAACCAGAAGCAAGCACATAACACACCCAAGAAAGCTCCTTCGCCCTATGGCCGACGCATGAAGATTGAACACGGTATGCATCAGGTAGGTAAAACCAAAATTGCCCGTGTGTTTGTACCTCAAGGCTCTCAAGGTAATAAATTTGCTCAACGCTTGCATGACCTTATTATTGAGATGGATGGTCAGAAACCTTGTGGCTGGATTGTAGACCTCAGAGGAAACGGAGGGGGCAATATGTGGCCTATGTTGGCGGGAATTGGTCATTTGGTGGGTGAAAACCCATTGGCTGGCTCTGTGGATGGCGAGGGCAAAAGAGATTATTACTTATACAAATCTGGAAAGGCCATATACAAGCACAAAACCGGGAAAGAAGATGATGCCTATTCTGAAGTAAAGGAAGCTGTTTTTGGAGGAGATAAAAGCGCACCCTTAGCTTTTTTGATTGATAGAGGTACAGCAAGTTCGGGGGAATCGTTGGCTACAATACTGAAAGGCAGAAAAAACACTCGAGGGTTTGGGGAAGCTACTTATGGGGCATCTACCAGTACCCGAGGGTTTAAGTTAAGCGATGGATCAAACCTGGTGATTGCTGTATCTATTTTTCAGGATCGTCAGGGAAATAAATATCCTGATGGCATAAAACCCGATGTAAAAATACCGATTGGTGATCAAAAAGAAGATCCTGCAAATGACCCAGTGATTAAAGCTGCCATTCAATGGTTGCAAGAGCAAGCGAGTTGTCAGGAATAAGATAAATACCGATTGGCCATACCAGGCTTATACACTAGAGCAGTTATCAAAAAAGCAGGAGGCTCCCAATCGCTTCCTGCTTTTGTCTTATGATTGTTGTATGTACTCGTCCTATTTCTTTATAGGCTTAATTTCTACCTGCCATTACACCACCATCTACATCCCATACTGCACCTGTTACCCAAGAACTTTGGTCGGTTAATAAGAAGTAAATCACGCGGGCAATGTCTTGCGCAGTACCAATGCGACCAATGGGGTGAAAAGCATCAAAACCTTTCAAAGTTTCGCTGATTTTGTCAGGCTCGATGAAAGCACCATAAATGGGTGTTTCTACTACTGCAGGAGATACCCCGTTTACTCGAATCTTGTGGTCGGCTAGCTCCATGGCCAAGTGCTGGGTAAAGCTATGCAAGCCAGCTTTTGCCATTGAATATGCCGAAGAAGGAGTGGCTTTTACCGATTGCTTGGCCCACATAGAACCTATATTTACAATAGAGCCTCCACCATTATTTTTCATTTGTTGAGCTACGGTTTGGGTCACAAAAAATATGGCTTTGTTCAAACCCAAATACATATTATAATCTGCTTCAGTATGATCTAAAAATGCTTTTGGGTTGAAATAACCAGCAGCATTTACCAGGTATTTAATATTGCTATAGTTATTTGTTAGTACTTGACGAAGCGTTTCTACTTCTTGGTCATTGTATAAATCAGCAGCAATAGTATGCACTGTTCCGTGAGCAGCCAATTCGTTTTGAGCGTCTTTAAGTTTAGGCGTGTTTCTTCCTACAATGATTACCTCTACTCCGTCTTTCAGTAAAAGTTCGGCAGTGGCTTTTCCCATTCCGCTGGTTCCACCAATAATTACAGCTTGCGTGTTCATGCGATGTTTAAGTTTTGAAGTTGCTTAAATAATTACACCACAAAAGTACACCACACAACCTGCGAAAAATGGTAACTTTTCGCCAAAGAATGGTAAAATTAGGCAGGTCAATTATGAATGGTGAGTGGTTAATTTTTATTGTTTCATTGTTCTTTTTTATTGTTTCGCTTCGCTTATTGTTACATTGCTCTATTGTTCCGCGATGCGTCGCAAAACTGTGAACGATTGACTGTTGACTGTCGGCTAATTTCCGCTTCACGCCATTTTTCGCTTATATCACCATCCTAGCCCTCCTAAACAGGAGGGAACTTCTCGGACTCGAAAACTCATTGCATCGCGAAGTTTTTCACTCATTAAGGTAATGCCGCTCGAAATTCCTTAGGGGTAAGCTCAGTTTGTTTTTTGAAAAACTTGGTGAAGTAGGTGGCCTGGTCGAACCCTAAGCCATAGGCAATTTCTTTGATCGAAAGTTGAGTGTTAGACAGCAAGCGCTTGGCTTCTAAAGCTTTACGGCTGGCAATAAACTGGGCAGGGGTTTGGTGTAGATAGGTTTGAGTAATCAGTGAGAGCTTTTTATTGCTTACATTCAATTGCTCGCTTAGCTCGGCTACTGAAACCGATTCGGCCAGTTTTTCTTCAGTGGCTTGTTTAAAGGCAAATAATACTTCATAATCGGCACTTTCTTCTACACTTTTTTCCTGATAATTTTTCCGTTTGATGCGCTCGGCAAGCACCAAAAAACTGCTAAACAAATGGTACAACATTTCTTTTTGCTGAAAACGAGACTCTCCTAATTCCCCTTGCATCAGCTGAATGAGTTGCTCGAGTTTTGGTTCCATGTCTTTTGACACAGGGTTATATGTTTTGCCCAAGCCATTAAACAAAAAATATCGCAAATACTTGGGAGCATCCCGAGCTTGATTGAGCAAGAAATAATCATTGAAATGAATCAGGATTCCTTCGTTTTTTGAATAAGGACAGAAATAATGAATTTGGTACTTATCCAGAAAAACTAAAGTGTTAGCCCCTAGTTTTTGAATTTCAAAGTCGACAAAATGATCACTGGCGGGGCGAAACCACAAGATTTGATAAAACGAATGCCGATGAGGTTTAATGCAATGCTCCAGGTTTTTCTCATAATAGGGACGCATTGGTTCTATTTCAAAATGGAGTTTTGAGTAATCGTTTTTGTGAAGGTGGTATTCTTTAACGGGTTGGCTTGTGGTCATTGTGAAAGTTTTTATCGAGTAAACATTTTGCATTGGTGGTAGAAGCTGTCACGGTTATATGTCCAGCCTGGGTCTGGGGATGTTCTTTCAGGTTAAATGCCACAATCAACTTAAAATATGCGGGTTCATGTCCAAAGGGCATTCCTTTCCAGTGATCTGCTGCTGCTTGTAAAGCACCCAATACATTAGGTGCAGCTCCTTGAAAATCTTTCACTACCTTATAATCCGCTATGCCATTGTAATTTACTTTTACCCTAATGATCACAGTACCTGTCTGGCAATTCTTTCGGGCAGTATGTGGATATTCAAGATGACTAGTTACTTCTTTTAAAAAATAATCCCAGCCTCCATGGTAGTGCTTATCTAAGATTTTATGCAGTTCTTTCACTTTGAGCTTCTTTTCCAAAGCTACATCTTTCTTTCCAGTCTCAAAACCGAGTTTAGGCAAACTAATTTTGCCTTGCCACCACAGGCGGCCAATGCTCAATATAATAAATATGGTAAGAAGCTTTTTCACTGGTTTATTTCTAGCTGGGAGGTAATCATTTATGGATGATTAACAGTATGTGGGCATTGGGTGTTTAGTGTGCTACTGGAGATAAACACATGTCCCTCTCTTACTTTGGGATGTTCATAAAGATTAAAGGTTACCTGTAACTCAAAGCTTCGAGGTGAATGCCCAAAAGGTAGCTCTTTCCATTGACCTTCAGTTTTTAATACAGCCTCCCTTACTGCAGCCACCGTACCATAGCCAATGTCTTGTAATATCCAGAATTTTATTTTTCCTTGGTAGTTAACTTCCACGCGTGCTTTTATAGTTCCAGTAATACAGTTTTTTACAGCTCGGGTAGGATATCTGGTATGATCTGCTATGGTTTTCAAAAACGCCTTTCCACCTGCTGTGTAATGTTTATCTAAGCGCTTAAGTAATTGTTGATAGGCTTTCTTTTGCTTTTCATAAAAGTTATCTTTCTTAGGTTTAGGCAATAGGGCTTCAGCTCGACTTTTTACGTCAGCTTCCCACCATACCCGGCCTAAACTAAGCAGTATCATGACTATTAAGAGCTTCTTCACCTGTTTATTATTTCTGAATATTTAGCTTTTGTATACGTGAACGTAACGTACTGGGGTGGAGCCCCAAAATTTTGGCAGCACCATCATCTCCATTGACCTTCCAACGGGTATATTCCAACACTTGCGTAATATACGCTTTTTCATATTCTTCCAGGGTCACTAGTTTTTGTTTTTTTACCGAAGTGCTGGTTACACCTGTAAACCATTTCCCTAAGTGTAAGGCCTTACCAGTAGTAGTGATCACGGCCCGCTCGATGATATTTTGTAGCTCTCGAATGTTGCCTGGCCAGCTATACGCATGGAGCGTATCGATTACCTTTTGTGGTATTTTCTCGATACTTTTCCCCATTTTTCGGTTGGCTTCGCTTACAAAGTGTTGCACAAGCAATTGGATATCTTCTTTGCGATCTCGCAAGGGCAGATTATGGATAGGGAATACATTGAGTCGGTAAAATAAATCTTCTCTAAAATTACCATCCTCAATTTCTTTGGTTAAATCACGATTAGTTGCAGCTATTACCCTCGCATCTACCTTAATAGTTTTGGAAGACCCCAAACGCTCAAACTCTCCTTCTTGTAATACTCGTAAAAGTTTGGGCTGGAGTTCTATAGGCAACTCTCCGATTTCGTCTAAAAAAATGCTACCCTGATGTGCCAGCTCAAACCTCCCAATACGCCTGTCTACGGCTCCGGTAAAGGCTCCTCTTTCGTGGCCAAACAACTCCGACTCTATCAGATTGGCAGGTAATGCCGCACAATTAAGCTTGATGAAATTTTGATGCTTTCGCTGGCTGTTTTCGTGAATTCCTCGAGCCAATAGCTCTTTACCAGTGCCTGTTTCGCCCACAATCAATACCGTGGCATTGGTTTTGGCTACTTGGGCTACCTGCTCCAATACACTTCGATACTTTTTGCTTTGGGTAATGATTTTATCGAAACTATATGTCTTATTTATTTCTTGTTTTAGGTAGGTATTTTCTTGTTCTATTTTGTTTTTTAGTTGCTCGAGGCCGTGTAGGGCTTGCTGTAGCTCATAGGTACGCTCAGCTACTTTTTGTTCCAGATGGGCGTTTAGTTGCTCCAGTTCATTATGCAAAATCTGATTGGTTAGATGCGTCTTTACCCTTGCTAACAACTCTCCATAACGGATAGGCTTGGTAATATAATCTACGGCCCCCACGGCAAACCCTTCCTCTATATTTACCTCTTCATTTAGGGCTGTCATAAAAATCACTGGAATATTCTGAGTAGTCTCTTCTTGCTTGAGCGCTTTACAAGTCTCAAAACCATTTATTCCTGGCATTAATACATCTAACAGTATAAGGTCTGGCAGGGCCAATTTTGCCTGGTTTAAGGCTCTTTCCCCGTTTTCAGCTACCAACACTTTGTATCCTTCTTGTGAAAGCGTTTGTAATAAAACCCGAATATTATCTACGATGTCATCAACAATTAGTATAGTGCGCTTAGTCATTGGTTTGATTTAGTTTTTGCTCTATGTAAAGCTGTATTTTATGCAACTGAAAGTCATTGGCCAAATGCCTGATTTTATCCACAAAATCACTGTATTCATTATCGGCTTTTTGTATTTCAGTCAGTATTTGATCAATTTCTTCTATATCTCCAATGCTGGATGCTCGGTGTAATTTATTCAGATATTCGTTGGAAGGAAAAACAAGGTTAGTCGAACTGGTATCTTTTACAGGTTGAGTTGAAACAATGCTTTGGGTGGTGTAAATCCATTGTATTCCCAAATGTTGTTGGATTGCTTTTTCCAACTCATTCAAATCAATTGGTTTCAACAAATAATCCACAAAGCCTTTACCTTTGGTAATTTGCTCTTTGCTATCTAACAAGCTTGCCGAAAGGGCAATCACTGGAATGTCGGGACGAATTGCACTAATTTCCTTAGTAGCCTCAAAACCATTCATGATGGGCATTACAATATCCATTAATACCAAATCAGGGGATATTTTGCTAAATTGATCAAGTGCCTCTGTTCCATTATAGGCCAGTATTACGCTAAAATTGAGTTGCTCAAGATGGTAACGCAGCAACTCTAGATTGTCTTGGTTATCGTCTACTACCAAAATGGTTTTGTTTGCGCCCTCATAGCCTACTACCACTTTATCAGATTTGGATTGAGTGATTTTTTGGGGTGCATTGGCTGGCTCTAAATTAAGGGTAAATTTAAAAACAGACCCTTCATTGAGCACACTTTCTACCTGTAATTCACCACCTAACAAATCTACCAATTTACGCGTAATGTTGAGCCCTAAGCCAGTTCCTTCATAAATATTTTCGGGATGGGAAAGTTGATGAAATGGCTGAAAAATTTCTTCTAATTGGCTGGTAGCAATGCCTATCCCCGAGTCTTGCACAATAAATTCATAGGTATTTTCTCTTTGATCACAGGGTTTGACTACAAAATTGATACTCCCTTGTCTGGTGAATTTAAAAGCGTTGCTCAGTAAATTGAAAATGATTTGCTTTAATTTTTTAGCATCGGTATTTACAATAAGTGCCTGTGCTTTTACCTGATTATCTATATTAAAAGTAAGTGGATTGTTCTTGACTTGAATAAGAAAAACTTTGGTAATATCATCAATAAACTGATTGAGGTCGAGGCTGATTTTTTGGATAGGAAGCTTGCCTGCTTCTATTTTAGACAAGTCTAATAAGTCGTTGATAAGATTGAGCAAATACTCCCCATTACGATGAATAATTTCTATTTCCTGCCCTACCAACTGATGTACGTTGTTTTGTCTATTGAGCAATTGGGCATATCCCAAAATACTATTAAGTGGGGTACGTAGTTCGTGGCTCATATTGGCCAAAAAATCGCTTTTTGCCTGATTGGCAAGCTCCAGATTTTGGTAGGCCTCATTCAAGGCCACTTGTTTTTTGGATAACTCTACATTGACTTTGCTTAATTGATCCAGGCTTTGGCGTAACTCTTCTTCGCTGGCAGCCAATGCCTCATTCTTTTCTTGAATCTCCTGCTCTTGTTTTCTTTGCTCGGTCACATCTTTGGCTACCCATAGCAAAAAGGTATTGTCCTGATGGTCAAACTTTACAATATTGACCTCTGCATCCCAAATCTCTCCATTCTTGCGTTTAAATTGCCACTTATGGTCACAAAAACCATGATCAATGGTTTGCTGCATTAAAATTTTGGCTTGCTGAACAGCATTTACCTCTTTACCAAAACAATGGGCATCTACGGTAACAGGTGACACATCCCAGGGAGTATTTATCAGGAACTCTTGTGGATCTGTATACCCAAACAAGGCCATAGCTGCTGGATTGCAGTCAATAAACTTTCCCCGCAGATCCATAACTACCACACAATCTTTCACCGAATTAAACAAAAGCTTGCTCCATTTAAGCTCCTTTGCTAATTGCTTTTCTGACTCCTGAAGCGCCTTGGTCTTTTGCTTGAGTTGTACATTAATGTCGTCCTTAGACGTAAGCGCCTTGCGTAAAGAAATGGTGCGGGATTGTATTTTTTCCTCGAGATTGTCTTTGAGTAAATTTAATTCATCAATGGTTCCCTGAAGTACTCTTTCTTGTTGCTTGCGCTCTCGTGCATCGCGGCATATACTACAAATGTAGCTTTTGCCATTGTGCTCAAAATAATTGGCGGTAATCTCGGTAGGGATAAGGGTGCCATCTTTGGCCACATGATTGGTTTCAAATCTAATTTGACGAGCAGCCTTTACCTGTTCCCAACGTTTTCGCCATTTTTCTTTGTTATAATAATCTTCAACTGTAATTAGGGTAAGTGGCTTATTTGTTATTTCCTCTTTGGTATAGCCCAACCTACGGCACCCCTCTTCATTGAAAAAAGCCATACTACTATCAGGGCGAATCCATACAATCATGTCGCCAGCTTGTTGTTGGGCAAACAAGGCCAGCTCGAGCTGTTCTTCTTTTTGAATACGCTCAGTAATATCTTTGACAAAACACAGGTAGTATTTTTTGCCCTCATAATCTACCGCATATACATCAAGTTGTACTGGTATTAATTTACCTGAACTGGTAATAAAACTCACCTCCTTGCAAATACTTTTATCCTCTTCCAGTTCTTGTTTAAACCCTTCCCAATCATTTCGGTTAAAATCCAGCATCAAATCCATGAGATGGGTTTCGCTTGCCGCAGATTCGTCATACTCGAGTTCTTCTTGTGCTTTTTTATTGGCCTTAAAAATCTCTCCTGCTTCATCTATCCAAAACACTGAATCTTCCATATGGAAAATGGCAAAGTCCAGTAATTTTAACTGCTCTTTTTGTGCTTTCTTCTCAGAAATATCCGTTACAAAAGAACAATTATAATCTTTGCCGTCAATGACCATGTGTCGAGCTTGTATCTTTACAGGAAACATTTTGCCATTTTTATGCTGCAATTCCCCCTCAAAAGTCATCTCTCGTAATTGTTTGATTGCATCGCAACGCTGTAGCCACTTTTCTTCGGTATCATCTGGATTTAACTGGTATACCTTCATTCGAAGTAATTCTGTTTGAGTATATCCAGTCAAATTAGCGGCAGCTTGGTTTACCATCAAAAAAGTACCTCCTGGCTCATACCAAAAAACGCCTTCGTTGGCGCTCTCGAGCAAAAAGTGGGATCGTTTCAGCTGAGCTTCTCGTTTTTTCCTCTCTGTAATATCTTTTACCTGAGAACATTGGTAGGCGATTCCTCCAATCTCTATATGGCCTACATTTACCTCTATAGTTATCACTCGCTCACCAGATTTATGACGCATGGTAGTTTCAAAAACATCAAACCCCTTTGTTATCACTCTATCCCATCTTTCCGTCCACGTTTTTTCGGTATAATGCTCTCCACTTAACTCTAAAACTTTCATTTGTAGTAGTTCTTCTTTGCTATATCCCGAAAGTTTTGAAGCTGCTTCATTTACGTAAAGCATTTGTCCGTCTGAGGGGTACCAAAAAACACCATCCTGGGAGTTTTCCAGTAAAAAAAAGGAAAATTGTAGATGTTTTTCATTCTCCATGAGCTTTTCCAATAAATTGGTTTGCTCAAGTTGTAATCGTTTCTCTTGGTCTATATCTTGAATTAATGCCAAGTAACAATGCGGATTCCCCTCATCATTGTGTACCCTAAACGCACTTACCTTAGCCCACATCACTTTACCCGATTTATGCAGGTAACGTTTTTCGTCAGTCACAAAATCTACCTCTCCTGAAAATAGTCTTTTGAGTACTTGATCATTTAAACCTCGATCATCTTCATGGGTAATATCACCAATCGTCAGTTGTAGTTCATTGAGGTCATCAACCGTGTATCCTATAAACCTCTCAAACTTTTGATTGCTTCGTAGCCATTGTAGTTCAAGGTCTAGCTGAATAACTGCAAAATAGGTTTGTTGAAATAAGGAATTGAAAAATAGCTTTTGTGTTTCCATAAGTGCGCCTGTAAAACCAAGAAGACGTAGGTAAATGCATAACTATCACTTGCTAAAAGAGTTGGTAGAAAGTTATAAAAAAGAGAATATTAAATATGTATCAATTGTGACAATAGATAGAAAGGAGTAGCACAAAATAAAGATTTTCTGATACTTAAGCAAAAAGAAAGGAAGTAACTCAGGTATGAAAAGGTAAGCTGATAGAAGGATAAAATGGTCGGTTAGCCAATCTTATTTAAAGTTTTAATCCCAACAGGGTAATGTCATCTCTTTGAGGCACCCCTTGTTTATGGTTTTGCAAGTTTTGCAAGAGTATTTCTCTTTGCTTGGTCAAAGGTTCGTGCATGATCTCTTGTATATCTTGCATCAGTCTTTTGAATTTGTATTTTTTGCGCAATGGGCAACAGGCATCTTCAAAACCATCGGTAGTCAAATACAACATGTCACCCTTCTGGAGCATCACTGTTTGATTTTTGATCCCTATTTGATCAGGATGATGCAATCCTCCAAGCGAGGTACGATCCCCTTTGATCACTTCTACAGCCTGTAATTGAGGTTTAGCAATAGCCAAAGAACGTTTAGCACCAGCATAGGTCATTTTTACGTCTCCATTCTTCAAAAAATCTAATACACATATGCCGCCATCCATACCATCGTGGTTTTCAGATTCTTCTTGCCTTAGTGCCTCTTGAATTTTGTAGTGCAACTCAATTAAGATTTTAGCAGGGTTGTGTTTATGTTGCTCTTTCACGATTTGGTTAAGCAAAGTATTACCCACCATAGACATCATAGAGCCTGGCACCCCATGTCCAGTACAATCCATCACTGCTACCACCAAACGCTTATTAAGCTGTTTTTTGTCCTTCACATTTTTAGTAACATCACTTACCCAATAAAAATCACCTGATACCAAATCCTTAGGTTGATAAATCAAAAAATGATCCCCCAATGTCTCATCCAAAAAAGCTTTTGTAGGCAAAATGGCTTGTTGAATAGTACAGGCATATTTGATACTACTGGTAATATTGGCATTTTTTTGTTCCAACTCAATATTTTTCACTCGTAGCGCTTGTTCTTGTCGGCGAATCTTCAAGTTAGAGCCAATATGCTGGCCCAGCTGTTGCAAAAATTTAAATTTTTGTTCCGTTACAGGCTTTGCGAGCACAATTTCCATTACACCAGTTAGTTCCTGATTGGCCAGTATTGGGATCACCAATACTCCTTTAATTGAAACCTTAACAGTGGCAGAAAATAATCGGGCATCATTTTCATAATGCTGATAAATACTCTTTTTGGTTTTGGCCACCTGCCCTACCAACTCTTGCCCATAAATTATTTCTTTGTTTGCTCCCTGTGCATCTACTCCATACCCTGCCAAATAAGCCAAAGTTTTGGTTTCAGGATAAGCCAAGTAGAGTGTGGCGCTTATACCTCCCAAAAAAGGAATCAGTTCGCTTAGAAGGTCATCCATACACTGCTGTATAGATTGTTCTTCTTGCCATTGCATTTTTTTTAAATAATAACTAAACAACTCATTATAATCTACCTTGGTAGTTTGCAAAGGCTTTTTAGTATCATAGTTCACTGTTGATAATTGTGTCTGCATTTTTTTATTTTTAATACCCTATCTTAAAAAACTACTAACGGAAAGTACTGGCAACTACGGCTGCTTTTTCAATGTTGCTTTACATTCTGCAAGCTGAGTTTCTAAATCCCTAATTTGCTGTTTGTGGGCAGTAATATCACGCACTACAAACTGCATATAAGGTTCATTTTGCAATTCAAAGCTTACCAGCTTTACCTCTGCTTCAAATATTTCCTTATTCAGTTTTTTGAAATGCCATTCGTGTGTATAAGTACCCGTTTTCATGGTGGCTTCCATAATCTGGGTAGCTACTTCTTCCGAGGTTTTACCTCCGTGCAGGCTTTGGGTTTCAGGAGAGCAATCCATTGGGGTTTTGCCTAACAACTGTTCTTTTTTAATCCCACCAAATATCTTTACTGCGGCTTCATTTACATCGGTAAATATGCCGTTTTTGTCCATTACCACAATGGCATCTCGAGAAGTCTCAAACAAAATACGCGACCGCTCTGCTTCTGCTGCCAACTCGTCTTTTAGCTTTACTAAACTACCCTGAGCAGTTTTCAACTCCTTCAGGTTTTGCTTTAATTCTTCTTTTTGGTTTTTTAAACCTTCATTGGCTTTTAGTATTTCACGCTCTTTGGCTTTTTTATCGGTAATATCTCTCACCACAAACTGCATGTATGGATCTCCTTGTAGCTCAAAGCTGACCAGCTTTACTTCTGCCTCAAATATTTCCTTATTCAATTTCTTGAAATGCCATTCATGCGTATAGGTACCCGTTTTCATAGTCGCTTCCATAATTTGGGTAGCTACTTCTTCCGAAGTTTTACCTCCGTGTAAACTTTGAGTTTCGGGAGAACAATCTATTGGGGTTTTGCCTAATAACTGTTCTTTTTTGATCCCGCCAAATATCTTTACTGCTGCTTCATTTACATCGGTAAATATGCCGTTTTTGTCCATCACCACAATGGCATCTCGAGAAGTCTCAAACAAAATACGCGACCGCTCTGCTTCTGCTGCCAACTCGTCTTTAATCTTCATCAGGCTGTCTTGGGTAGCACTCAACTCTTCCAGATTTTGCCGCAATTCTTCTTCTTGGGTCCTCAATTCCTCATTGGCATTTACCAGCTCCATCTCTTGCAATTTTCGGTCGGTAATATCTTTGGTAATAGTGGCTATAAATTTAGGTTCGTTGGTTTCCTTATCTCTAATTAAGAAAATAGCCTTTGATACTTCTATGATCTTCCCTGTCTCTAAATTTTTGAGGCGAGTTTCTGATGATACACTCCCCTCTTTCATTAATTTAGGTAGGGCTTTTTCTTTAAAGTTCTTAAAGTTTGTATCTGGATAAAAGTCTTTGATATTCAACTTGCTTATGTCTGCATCTAATGCTATCCCAGTAAGTTTTCGTCCACCTTTATTGATAAAAATAGCCCTGCCATCCAAGTGAGCATAAGCAATAAAATCCTGAGAAGATTCGACCAAAGCATGTAATGTGGATATTTGTTCGTTTACATTGGCCAATTCAGCTTCTTTGGTTTGAGCTTCCTGCAATGCTTTTTCCAGCACTTTTTCTTTCTTTGCCAGCGTATAATTCATTTTCTCAATCTCTGTCTGCTTTGTTTGCATGGCATCTTGAGTTGCGGCTAATTCTTCCAGATTTTGTCGCAGTTCTTCTTCTTGCGCTCTTAGTGCTTCGGCCTGTTCCTGGGTTTCGTTTAATAATTTTTTGGTGCGAATGTTATTCTGAATACTTTGCAACATAGAAGCGATGTTGTTGCCTATTCGTGGAAGTAAATCCTGGTACTTATTGGCCAGGTTTTGAATAAATACCAGTTCAATCACACCGTATACCTCACCATTGAACACCAGCGGCAAAATAATAATGCTCCCTGCACTCAAACTTCCTGCTGCCACATTCAGGGTTAGGTTTTGTATAGGTAAGTTATCCATATAGGACACCTTTTTTGTTTTAGCTACCTGCCCAATGAGGTCTTCCCCCATTCTAAAAGTCTTTTTGGCCATTGCATCTGGCACGCAGGCAAACCCTCCTGTGGCCTCCAAAAATTTATTATCCTCTTCGTCACCCTTTACCGTAAAAAAAGCGCCTCTCATGGCTTTAGTCAAGGTAGCCAAATGACCAATAATCGCTTCGGAGAAATCTCCAAGGCTTTTATCATAGTTTTCCCTTAGTACATCGTCAAACTGAGTAAGTGTGGAGTCAATCCAAAGTTTTTCCTGAAGTAATGCGTGTTCTTTGGCAATGTTAATTTCAGCACTTGGGGTGCCTGGGGATTCGTGAGTGGCAATTGTCTTCATAGTCCATAAGTTTAATAGGTAAAAACAGTTTAGTTTGGTCTTTGAACCAACCGCATTTTAGGTAGGTTGGATTAGTAAATGCATTGCAAGATTTACTAAACCTTTTACAACAGCCATACCAAAGCACCTAAACAACTGATTACAAACACATTACACTTAAAAACTCATTAATTAAAAGATTATAAATTCTCGAAATATCGACATTAACTCGACATTTTGAGAGGAATATTACCACCTTAAAAGTTTATTATTTCTTTTTTGTTGAGCTTTTTAACTGCTATTGAGTCTAAAGCTTCAACTAACACAAGTTTTTTCCACAAGGCCTTAAAATTGTAACATTTGTTTCAGGCATTATTTCTTATCGCTCTCGTAATTTGTGGTCGACTAATTTCCCCGTTAAAAATATTTCATAATCACAAAGTTTCGAGAAAAATGCGAGATATCGAGAATACCTACCCTCATAAAAAGCATCACTTTACTAGTAAAACAACTGATTCACAGCTCATTAAGTGCTATGGCACCTATCTTGTAATTTCGTAGCTATGAACATCAACTTTTGATTCAGTTTTTTTTACTTATCAGGCATGCCAAAGTTGTTTGTACTACCTTTTATACATTTCTGTTGGTATGCCTTTTTCAACTATCATATACAAAGTGAACAATCCAATTGAAATTTACAGGCAGTCTATCAATACATTGATACCTGACCTGAACGAAGAAGAATGGGCTTATATCAAACAAGCACTGAAAGTACAAAGTATACCTGCAAAAAATCTATTAATAGACACCAGTCAATCCGATAATGAATTGGCATTTGTTGCGCAGGGTTTAGTAAGGGTAGTATATATAAATGATCAAGGCAAAGAAATTACCATTCGTTTTTTGAAAGAGAACGAATGTGTATTGCCTTGTCTTATGCTAAGAGGGCAGGTTAGTAGTCAATACTCTTTTCAATGCCTCGAACCTACTCAAATAATTCTTTACTCTTACTCCCATTTAGAAAAAGGGTTTGATGATTACCCTTTACTAGAGCGTTATGGGAGATTAATTGCTGAAACCGACTTGAACTACTTACAAACCAGGGTGAAAACTTTTCAGGTATACAACGCCGAACAACGCTACCTAAGGTTTATAGACGAGAACCCTGGTTTATTCAAACGAGTGTCTTTGAGTCATTTGGCGAGTTACCTAGGCATCGAACGCCCTTCGTTGAGTCGAATCAGAAAAAAGAGAAGTACTCATTAAATACTATAAAAGCATTACATCTTATTGAATGAATCAAAGACTATCCTTTAATAAGTAAAGGTGGTCAAACTTATTTTTAGATAAGCACAATAACTATATCATTTTATCCCAGGTGTTACCTGCTTTTTGCCAAATATAATTTGTAACAAAAGTATCAGGTAAGAAACCAAAGTTATACTCAAATTGAGCACTCATTTAGGTCCCAGGCATTTTAGATGGGACTCATGCCTTCTTCTATATTTACGGATAAGCACGCCGTTTTTTAGAAGCAATACAATTCCTAAAATAAATATGATATGGAACAAATTAACCTAAGTACTGATGCTTTGGTATTAACTGATCCCCAGAACGATTTCCTGTCTGCCGATGGGGTAGCCTGGGGAGTAGTAGGCGAAAGTGTACAAGAAAACAATACGGTGGTACACATTGCACAACTCTTGCAAACGGCTAAAGAAATAGGCTTAAAAGTGTTTGTGAGCCCACACTATTATTACCCTAAAGATCACGAGTGGAAATTTGAGGGTACTCTAGAAAAAGTCATGCATGATATCAATATGTTTGACCGAAAGGCTCCTCTGTCTTTGGAAGGGTTTGCAGGTAGCGGTGCAGATTGGCTTGATGAATATAAACCTTTCATTGAGGATGGTGAAACCATCATTTGTAGTCCACACAAAGTATATGGCCCTGAGTGCAACGATCTTGTACTTCAATTACGCAAACACGGGATTCAAAGAGTCATTTTGGCGGGTATGTCGGCCAATCTTTGTGTAGAAGCTCACATGCGTGAGTTAATAGAGCAAGGTTTTAAGGTAACTGTGGTAAACGACGCTACAGCAGGCGGCCGCACTCCTGAACTGGGTGATGGTTATCAGGCAGCCTTGATCAACTTCAGGTTTATAGCCAACGAAAGTGTCTCTACTGCTGAGGCTATAGATACCTTCAAAAATAATCTATAACAATTATCCAATTTTACCAACTTTCAAAGATCATGTTAAATATCAAATATACCATTGTACTGTCTTTTCTATATACCATTGGCAGCATTTCACTCATTTCTTGCAACGAAAAACCCGCAGAAGGAAAAAAGGTGGAAGTACAATCTGTTGTTCCCAAAAATGACTCGATCAAAACAACTATTGAGGCCACAAAAGATACGAAGGCATTCCCAACATATTACAGAAGTACTAAAATAGACGGTGTAGATATATTTTATCGGGAAGCAGGCCCTCAGGATGCGCCAACAATTGTGCTGTTTCATGGGTATCCCACTTCGTCGCATATGTTTCGTAACCTTATTCCAAAACTTGCCCATAAATACCATTTGGTGGCTCCTGATTACCCAGGGTATGGACGAAGCGAACAACCACCCCTGAATGAGTTTGATTACACTTTTGATAACATTGCCCAAATGATGGATAAGTTTTTACAAAAATTAAACATCAATAAGTATAGTATTTATCTAATGGATTATGGTGCTCCCATTGGTTACCGTATAGCGGCTGCCCACCCCGAAAAAGTACAGTCACTCATTATCCAGAATGGCAACGCTTACGAAGAAGGCCTGAAAGATTTTTGGATTCCCATCAAAAAATATTGGAAAGAAAAAACACCTAAAAATGGCAAGGCCCTGGAAGGCTTTCATTCACCAGATGGACTGGTATGGCAATACACTCATGGAACCAAAGACAGCACCAAAATATCTCCTGATAATTGGGAAATGGACTTGCGTCACCTGAAACGTCCAGAAAATAATGCCATTCAACTGGCCATGTTTTATAGTTATGGAACCAATCCACCACTGTACCCTTCATGGCAAGAGTATTTCCGTAAGCATCAGCCACCATCTTTGGTAGTATGGGGAAAGAATGATTACATTTTCCCTGCTGATGGGGCTCATCCTTACAAAAAAGACCTTAAAAACCTGGAGTTTCACCTGCTCGATACAGGACATTTTGCCTTAGAAGAAAAAGGAGATGAAATAGCTCAGTATATTTTGAATTTTATGGCTAAACAAAATCTTCAATAACATCCGACAACTGATCTATAATTAACGATGACCACACATCAATGTTAATTTTAACTCAACTTGCCTTAAAACGATAAGGCAAGTTGTTTCAATTTTTGAGTGTTACACAGCCCAACACTGATTTTTTCCGATTAGACCCCATAGATAAGCACCTCCCATGAAAACAATATTTGTCATACCACAAATGACTACACCATCACGATTAAATGACCACTACTATGAAAATAATATTCAGCACATTTATCATCGTTTCTGCTTTGAGTTTTTCTACCTTTTCTCAAAAAAATGACTCAAGAGACTCTTTACATTTAGTATTAAAAAATACCCATATATCCATCCAGCAAACCATCGGCACCTATTTACAATTGGCTAAAAGAAAACAATACGACAAAGGTGCGGCAGATATTTATCTATTTTGGGGTAGTAATTTGTATCTCAGCCAAAACAATGCTGTCGCATCAAGATGTAACAACCGCCCTACGACAAAACGAAAATGATAATAAAGATGGAATGGAAATGAGCTTAGTAGTCATGGATTACCAACGAAAAATGTTGGCATATGCTGGTGCTAAGCATCCAATTTTGTATGTGCAGCAAGGAAATTTTCATCAGATAAAAGGTGATCGGCGAGCCATTGGCGGAGAAAAATGGAATAAGGAGTGAAAGTTTACCAAGCATATAATTTCTATAGAGAACCCTACTACTTTTTACATGTTTTCTGATGGCTATCAGGATCAGTTTGGTGGCCTCCAAGGTAAAAAATTTATGCGAAAACAATTATATGAGGTATTAGCTGATAATGCACATCGCCCTATGATTCAACAACAAAAAATATTGGAACAAACCCTTGTTGCCTGGCAACAAGACCATCCTCAAATTGATGATATTTTAGTCATGGGCATAAGAGTTTGCCCTCAATAATACACCAAACTCAAACTTATCAGCATAAGGAGAGCGGCATTTTAACCAACGAAACTTGGCAGAGGTTAGAAACCTTTGAACGTCTTCTACAAATTCGTCATTAGGGGCGTTTTGCACTATTAACCTGGTCAATTGGCTCGAGCAGTCTACCTCAAACTTAATAGTTACCTTCAGCCTTGGGGTTAATAAAGAAGATTCATAGCGCGCTAATACCGGTTTTAAACGCTTAAAAAAAACTTTGGCACCACCCCAATATCTACGATTGAGGGTTTTGAGAAAATAATAGCCAGGTTTATGCACATATGGATAACGCGACTTTCGTTTAATTGGGCGATCAACTGTATCGAACTTAAGATCAGCAAACACCAGAGGGGGAATGATATATCGCCAGGTCAGGCTTATTATAATCAATAAGATGAGTAGTTTTTTCATATTATCAATTATCTGAACAGTTTCTAAATGTTTGTGAGTCAACGATTAAAACTCCTCCATCTTGAGGCGAAATGCCATTAATCATAAAGTTGATTTCAATTTCATAAAAATCAAAAGCTGGTTTACTTTGTGGCTGTTCTTTTTTTCTGGTTTTCTTACGGCATACATTAAAAGCCCTTAGTACTTCTGCATCCAGACCATATCCCAGTCCTTTCAGTATCACAATTTTTCCTACCTCTCCATCGGCATATACTACCACTCCTACTTTTACAATTCCAGCAATACAATGATTGAGCGCTTGGGTAGGGTAACTTATTTCATGATAAATATCAGTAGAAAATTTCTCGAGACCTTCGCCTGCTCGCCGTAGTGCTGCCTCTTCTGACAAAGCATCCGATATAACACTTCCTCGTTGTTTTACACAATGATCATCTCCCCCAAAGCCATTAGGATGGCTCTTGCCAAAAAAATCTTCATGACCAAATAGGCTCATGACAATAAGGAGGATCAATAATTTTTTCATAAATCCATTATACAAAGTCTCGATTACTTAAAATTTACAAACTTTTTTTCACAAAAACATCGTATATTTTAATGAATAAACCATTGCACGAAAAAATATGTCCCACAACGAACTTTCTCGCTACGAATCTCAGGACTTGCCTACATTTTTTTGGCAGTTAAACGAAGAGGAACAAGAAAAATACTTGCAACAAATGACTCGTGATGAATTGGAGGCCCGTAAAAATGCTTTGGAAAAAGTACAACAAAGCAAAATTGCTGAGCATGACCTGGCTGTAGTACAAGGAAATATTGAGGCAATGGATACGTCCAAAAAGTATTATGAAATTTACCAAAAAGTAAAGACTGGATCGGGAGAGGTAGAAATCAAAGTACAAGGAGGTGATCCTCGTTTTATTGTACCTCTGGTAGGAGCTGCAAGTCTGGTTCTGATGGGGCTGTTGTATTTTCTATTATAAGCTTGATTAATGGTTAGGGTTGAATTATAAATTATGAATTGATCAATTATATTTTTAGCAGTGAATAATCATTCTGCTGTTTCATTGTTTCGCCTTCGGCTGATTGTTCTTAATAATGGTGAATGATCAGTGGTGAGTGGTTAGTTTTTATTGCTTTATTGTTCCGCGATGCGTTTATCATCACTTTGCGTTATTTTTCACTTTTAGTTTTTGTAAAAGATTTTTCACTCAATACCGCTTCGCTAAACTAAAAAACTGCCTGCTCTTCATCCTTCTGATAAAGCAACAGGCAGAGAAAACTTGAACCAGATAAAACTACTCGTTCAATGATATGTTTTAATAACTAGCTGCTCTTACTCCTGTTCTCTTTGCGCGCTTCGAGAACATCTCCAAAAACAGCATATTTACCTCAATCACATCATTAAAACCTCCCGAATTTAAGAGTTAGCGAATAGTTCAAGCCTCCAAAAGCATTTTCAGCAGTGTTAATCAAACTTACATTTTGAGTAAAGCGATAACTCAACCCAAGATTTACCCGGAAAAAACTGGCTACATTCAACTCAGCATTGATTCCTGGCTCCACTATCCAAACTACAAAGTCATCTACCAAATCATCTGCTCGCGGGTCGGTACGAGGTTCGTTCCAATCGTATACATAGCCAATCCACCCTGCTCCTATCATAATGGGGGTAGTTACGTGAATCAAGCGTTTTGATCCAATGATGGGCTCTATAAAAAAGCCTCCATACCCCATCAATGGTCTTAGTTGTTCGTTGGGTATCAAATTGTTTTTGGTCATCGTTGGTGCCAAACCATAGCCTTCTATCCCCAGGCTTACTACTCGGTTGATGGTCCAGCCCAAACGCAAACCTGGAAACAATGCGGGTTCATCTAACACTGTAGATCCTTTGATCACAGGTGCTACAAAAAATCCAAAATGTGAGTTGTTCCCAAACAGCGTTTGTACTTCTTTAGTGTTCGTTGTGTTGTTTTCTTCGTTTTCCTGAGCAAACCCACTCATTGTAAATAGTTGGCATACAAGCAATTGCAAAGTAAAAATATACAGTATTCGTTTCATGATTATTTGTTTGTGTTTAGTCTGTAAAATGTAGCAAAGTATGATTTGCTGTTGCATTTGCAGGGACAGACCAAGACTTCTCAAAAACCGTTGCCTAAAAAAATATCTTTTTTCACAAAAAACACATATCACACTGATTATCAATACATTAAAAACTTGTATTTATCTAAAAAAACAAGCACCAAGCAAAACAGTTAAACTTTTATACATTTGCTCCATAAATTTATTTGCCTAAAGGCAACCCTTCTGAAAGCGAGATGGTCTATCCCGGTAGAACTTGAAAACCATGGATAAAAAAACGAAGGAACAAAAGCTCATAAAGGGTTGCCAGGCTGGTAAAGGAAAATACCAGCAAATGCTCTATGAGCTTTATTATGGCAAGATGTTCAGCGTATGCCTTCGATACTCCCGCTCCCGAGAAGAGGCCAAAGACATATTACATGAAGGATACATGAAAGTATTCGCAGGTATAGGTCAATACAAAGGCGAAGGTTCTTTGGAGGGTTGGATAAGGCGTATTATGGTGAACACAGCCATCAATCATTACCACAAAAATAAAAAGCTAAAAGACACCTTTTCTATAGAAGAAGAATATGATGAAGTGGCAGAAAATGACCACCTCACTGAAGAAAATGTAATTCAGCAAATGGCCTATGACGATTTGCTGCAAATCATTAGAACACTACCACCTGCTTATCAAACGGTCTTTAGTTTATATGCCATTGAAGGCTACAACCACCGAGAAATCGCCGAAATGCTCCAAATATCAGAGGGAACATCCAAATCTAATTTGGCAAAAGCACGCAAAAAGCTGCAAAAACAGGTTCAAGTATTGTTAAGTCAAAAAGCGCAATTTCAGAATGTCTAGGGAAGAATTTAATATAGATAAAGTATTTCGTGACGTAGCTCATAAGCATCAGGAGGCCTATGATCCAAACGACTGGAATGCGTTTCAAACGCAACTGCAAGCCAATGGCTTACAGGCCAAGCCTTCTATGATGTCGCAGATAGTAAAATATTTGACAAAACTGGTAATCACTGCATCCATGGTATATATGTTGCCAGCGTCAAATCCGATTCCAATGGAAAAAAACCAAGGGAAAGCTACTGCTCCAGGCCCACAAGTGGCTCAAGTTAAAACAATAGAGGGTATTCCAGCACAAGTTTCTGAAGCCAAAACTTCTACATCTAAACAACAAGGCTCTAAAAATATATTGCACAAGCAAAGCCCTGAACAGGCGAAAGGTCAAGAGAAACAATCTAACTTGTCTTCTTTAATGCCAGAAGGAAAGTCGAAAGGTATCAAAACCCAGCCTATTGCCCAAGATGTTCATCAGGCAGATGCTTCGAAGAAAAAGCTGTCTACTGGAGTTATTCCATCTAGAGGTTTTCGAAAATCAAAACAAACAAACCCAGTAAAAGCCAGAACTCAAGGTAATACCTCGAAACCTAACCCTCTTCAAGCAAAACCCAAAGCGGATAAAAATTTTGGTAATAACACTGGAAAATCTACCAGGAATAAGCAAGTGGCTAAAACCAATCCATCAGTGACTAAACCTCTCCTACCCAAGGTGGTAAAATCTGATAAAAACTTAGCAACTCGTACTCATACTAAACAGCCAGGAAACTCTACCAAGAACAAGCAAGTAGTCAAAAACAATCTATCAGTAGCTAAACCTCCGCTACCCAAGGTAGTAAAATCTGATAAAAGCTTAGCAACTCGTACTCATACCAAACAGCCAGGAAACTTGTCTAAAAATAATCATTTGAAGGGTACCAGGTTAGCCACTGCTCAACCAACCCCAAGAGTGAACCATGCTGTACCTACGATACTCGTACACACCGATTGGGCCGCCATTGATCAGGATACTACTGCTACTGAGCATTATATGGCTACCCATGCAGATAGCATTCAGGTACAAACCCATCAAGATGCTATTAAGCATTTTTGGGAAGGAGTGGCTTGGTCACAACGTCCACGAAATGTTTTCGAAAAAGCAGCACGATGGCTAAGAATTGTGCCTGATCCTCAAAGAATTGCGCAAAAAGAACTCAAACGTAAACAAGCAAAAGACTCTCTGCAAACTTTGGCCAAAGCATCAAAAATTAAAAAGGATTCAGTCTCAACCAAGCAAACACCTAAGCGTTCTAAAAAGAACCGTTTTCTGGGCATAAATATGCCAAAAGTAAAGCTTGGTAAGTTTTTACACCGCTTTTTCAAGGCCAAGGTCAAGGATACCAGCACAGTAGCAAAAAAAGTAGATACTACCGCTGTTACAAAATCTAAGTATACCATCAAAGAACTTCACGTAGGCTTTGTTTATCCACTTAGTAGCAATGGTACTGGTGCTTATAATTTTTCCAATCGTTTGTCTATTCATGCGCTTTTGGGAGGAGCTGCTGCATTGGATGGAACCGAGTTTTCTGGATTTGGTAATATTGAGCGTGATTATGTAAAAGGGGCACAATTCGCAGGATTTTTTAATACCGTAGGTAACTCAGTTAATGGGTTTCAAGCCGCAGGATTTTTTAATAATGCAGGTAGTGTGAAAGGTGTTCAGTTGGCTGGGTTCCTGAATATGTCAGGAGTAGTAAAATCTAAAGAGTATCGATTCAATCCCAAAAATGAAGCAGTACAGGCCGCAGGATTTGGTAACCTTAATTTTACCGATAATCTCAGATTTCAGGCTGCAGGATTTTTCAACATTGGTAGTCAAATCGATGGTTTCCAGGGTGCCGGTTTTTTCAATGTAACGCGTAAAGTTACCGGATTTCAAGGAAGTGGATTTATGGGGATTGCCCAACAGGTAAAAGGCGCACAAATTAGCGGGTTTATGAACCTGGCCGAAAAAGCCGAGGGTTTACAAATGGCAGGTTTTTTAAATGTGGCTAACGAGGTAAAAGGCTATCAAATTGGTTTTATCAATATTGCAGATAGTATTTCTAATGGCATTCCGATTGGTTTTCTCAGTATTGTCCGAAACGGTTATCGTCGTTGGGAAGCCTGGACAAGCGAGAGCTTGTATGCCAATGTCGGCTACAAAATAGGAGTAAAAGAGTTTTACAATATTTTTGCAGTTGGTGGTCAGTTTTTACCCCAAAACACCCGCTGGGGGCTAGGCTATGGTATTGGTACCATTCGTGATCTTAATGCCAATCGTCAATTAAGCATTGAAGCCATGGCTTACCATATCAATGAAAACAAGTTCTGGGATGAGCGATTCCGATTGTTTAGCCAAGTAAAATTTCTGATAGGCAGCAAAAAACGTAACTCTTGGCATTTTGGGCCTACACTCAACTTGCTTACCTCCCAAGATGTACCCGAAAGAGGTATTTTTGCCTCAGAGATGCCCCCGTATCAATTGATCAATAGTACTACCAATGGTCGAAACACCAAGTTTTGGATTGGCTTCCAGGCGGGGATAAGGTTTTAAAATGGTTGAAGTACTTCTCTATTGAATGGTTCTATTGTTTCCTGATGTACAGCGAAACAATAGAACCATTTATTTTACGACAATCGTAAGTGTTGACGAACAAACTCCGCAATCTCAACATAAGATTTTTTTGACTCTGGTAAACTTGGGTCATAAAACATCCACACGTGGGGCATAGCATCATACTCTTCATAACGCACCTCTACCCCTGCTTCTTTGGCTTTTTGCACAAAGTCTCGGTTTTGGAACACCAACGCCTCATGCAACCCAGCATAAATTAACATTGGAGGCAACTCGGCTAAATCGCCATAGTATGGGGAAATGAGCGGATTCTTAGGGTCATGGTCTTGATAATATAAGGCAAAAAATGGGTTTACTTCGTCAGCATTGGCCAACATAGGATCTTTACCTTCAATACGTGCTATATTATCTTTGATGGTTTCTGGCGAAAGATCCACCGCAGGTGAAAGACCTACAAAAGCCTTCGGGAGTGCTACTTTATCTTCTTTAAGCTGTAGCATCAAAGCCAACGCATTTTGCGCCCCAGCTGATTCACCCATCAACAGAATGTCTTGTGGATCAAACTTTTGTACTAAGGCTTTATAAATAGCCACAATCTCGGTAATTGCTTTTGGAAAAGGATGCTCAGGGGCCAGGCTATATTCTACAAACAACACCTGCACTTTGCAGTGATCGGCGATGCGACTTACCAGGCTTTCGTGTATTGCTATACCTCCCATAATATTCGAACCTCCGTGAATGTATAAAATCACCTTTTCACGAGTAGTCTCGGGAGTATTTATCCAAAAACAAGGCGTACCCTCAATTACTTCTTCAGCAACGGTAACCTCTGCATCTATAGGCTGTATTTTGATTTGTTTGCTTAAGTTTTTGCGTAATGCCTGAACAGCAGCTATTAAGTCCATAATGTTTATTTTAGGATGAACAATCGTTTGTAGAGTCTCTTTTAAATATATACAGGATTTACTAGGGATCGCTGGATTTTTTTTCTTTTTACAACCACCTTATAAAAATATATGGCTACGCAATACATCACGTAACCATATTTATTATTTCGATATTCTAACAAAGCAATAACTTACTATTACTCCTTCTTATCTTCAAAAAATGACCCATCCAAAAACTCCTTGGTGAAGTGTTCTTTTCGCTTGGGCTGCGCAAATTTTTGTTGATTAAACTCCTTAGATTTCCCTTTAGCGATGGATAAACTTTGCCAGTCCTGACCTTTAAGCATTTTACCTAAAAACACGATTTGCCCTACATGGTAGGCATAATGTGCCAATTGACGGTTGCAAGCTTCCATAATTGTATGCCCCATGTTTCTTATGTAAACCACCGTTTCAAAGTTATCAGGATTAATGCTGTCCAGTGCTTCAAACAAACATTGCCAGCCTTCTTCCCATTTCGCTGTAAGTTCAGTTAAGTCTTTAATATCAGCCTCAAATTCACCATCACGATTACGCCACTCCTTTTCTCCATCTGAGGTTAAAAAATCAGTCCATCGCGAACGCATATTGCCCCATAAATGCTTTACAATTACTGCAATAGAATTACTGGCTTCATTGTATTGCCAAAACAGCTCTTGTTCAGTCAGTTGGTTCATTGTTCGGTCCCCGAGCATTTTATAATACTCAAATTGCTTACGAATACTATCGAGGTAGTTTTGTTGTTGTGATTGGTTCATCATTGTATTGGTTTATCTTTTATAATACATGACGAGAGAAGCCTTTTGAATGGTGTTACTATTGAGATAATATCCTACCAAGGCTGGGCTTGCGGTTTTGTCTAAGCCTAGCTTGTCAGTTTTGAGCGCATATACCGTAATGATGTATTGGTGAAACCCATGTCCTTGTGGAGGGCAAGGTCCGCCATAACCCGCTTTACCATAATCAGTGATTCCTTGAATACTTCCTTTAGGTGCCAGGTTTTTAGCCAGGTTTCCTGCATTCGCAAGTAGTTCATTAGTATTTGCTGGAATATCGAACATCACCCAATGCCACCAGCCACTGCCTGTAGGAGCATCAGGATCGTACATTGTTACAGCAAAACTTTTGGTACCTGCCGGAGCATTTTTCCAGCTCAACTGAGGCGATATATTCTTCCCAATACATCCAAAACCACTAAATACCTGATTGTTGGTAGCTTGGCCGCCAATGTCTTGGCTTGTAAGTGTAAAACCCTGACTTTGAGCTGTTTGAAAAGTAAGGAATGCAATGCAAAATATAAAAAAACGATTTTTCATTGTTTAAACTATTAGACGTATTACCATTTGTTTTGTATTACAAAGGACGCCAATAACGCCTAAACACGATGTGCTGTGTGGTTCAAAGAATAATAGATTTGGCTCACGTTATTAAACCTGTTGCTGGAACTCTTTTGGGGTAGCTCCATATTGGCCTTTAAACACTTGAATAAAGTGCGAGATGTTCTCAAAGCCTACTTCATAACCCACTTCGTTGATGCTTTTTTGGGTGTTTTGTAAAAGGAATCGAGCTTCTTTCAACCGTCGGGTTTGTATCCAGCGAGAAGGTGATTCCTGAAAAACTTCTTTAAACTTACGCTTAAAAGTAGATAAGCTATAGCCCGATAAAAAGGCTAACTTCTCAACCGATAATGCTTCTTTATAATGTTCTTCCATTAATTGCTGTAATGACAGCGCTCTCTTGTTTTGTAGATTTTTCAAAAAGCTTAAAAAGTGGCTACCATCACTGCCTTGGCATAATAACCAAAACAACTCTTGTAGCTTTATCTTGAGTATTTCATCAAATCCGTTGGGCAATGGTTGATAAAAATAATTCTTAAGAGATTTGGCAAATGTAATGGTGTGTTCAGAACTTGCTACCTTGATGGAGTTGATTCGTTGACTCTCTACCGCTTGAGTTGTGTTTTTAAGCATCATCAATGACAACTGTTGAGCAATTTCATCGTCAAAAAATACCATCAGGCTCTCATAACGATTAATTTCAGCAAACTTTTCAGACATTAAATAATTTCCCTTGCTCAAAAAGAAGCCTTCTCCCGTGCGGAGTCGCATTTTTTTCTCAGGAGCATATACCTCTTTTTTACCAGCCAATAACAACACCAACAAATTGCTATCAAGCTGTACATTGGCTTTTTCTATTTCATAAGCATTCTGATAATGAATAATCTCGATACCTGCTTTTGAGGCTATTCTCTGTTCGTATTGTTGAAAGCTATCAGGTAAATTCCAGATTTGCATAATTAAACTTTTTCAAAATGGTGTAAATCATAGCTTTGGTTCAGCCCCCACACCAAAAGCAAGTTTTGGACAAACCAATCATATACTTATTCTTTTTTGGTAACCACTTTTGGTCTCATTCATCCTACCCAAATTATTCCTAATCAATTACTCCTCCCTAGTTTTCCAGAATCACGAAATACTGAGACGTCCCAAGTAAAGGTTTAGGCCCTTTAAAAGATGTCCCAAGTGAAGATTTGGGTCTTCGAACGCTTTGAACTTCCCTTAATTTACATTCAACATTTAACCCTCAGACAATGTATTCCATTGCTTGAAGAGTTAAAAAGAAGGCCTGATTAACCATAAAATTATACACGTGTATGGGTTGGACATGCCAAAACAGCAACCTTAAAAACACCTGAAAGTAGGCAATATCTAATTTAATGAATCAAGACGACGCTAAAAAATATTTGTAATTCAAAAAGTTCAGTAAAAAGAGTGAAGGCTGATGGAAGGCAGGTAAAAATAACTTTGTAATAGCTTCTGTCGGCTTCTTTTAAACACATAAAAGGTAATTTATAAATATGAGATATTGTCGGTTTTGAGGATTAAAATAACCGCTTTTAAAACAGTTTTTTGATGAAAAAAATAACATTACTATTAGCTACCTTGCTATTTAGTTTATCAAGTTTTGCGCAAATAGATATCCGAGATTTTAAAGTGACTTCACCAACAAATCAAAGCTTTACGTTTGGTTCTCGCTTTGACTATGAATTTGATATTAAAGGAGATTATGGAGATAAGCCTATCAATCTGTGGGTTTATGCTGAATCGGTCACGTTAAGTAATTTGATCGGGTTGATTAGATGGAATAGCGATGGAGATGATAATCTTTCTTTTGCTAATTATGCCAAACAAGCAATGTGGATAAATACAGGCCTGGTATGGCAGGGTAAGAGTTTCACTACCAATTCTTTGGAGAAATTCTATCTGGTAGTAGAATATCAGGGTACTTCGAGAACCTACGCCTACACCATTCCAGATATCGACTCAGATGGAGATGGTGTGTTGAATAGCCAAGATAATTGCCCTACAGTAGTAGGCCCTGCATCTAACAATGGGTGCCCAGTACCTCCTGCCTTGACACAACTAGATATTCGAAATTTTAAGGTGACTTCACCTACAAACAAAAGTTTTACTTTTGGTATACGCTTTAATTATGAGTTTGATATCAAAGGAAATTATGGAGACAAAGCCATCGCTTTATGGGTTTACTATGAATCGATAACACCAAGCAATTTGATTGGCTTGATTAATTGGAATAGCGATGGAGATGATAATCTTTCTTTTGCTAATTATACCAAACAAGCAATGTGGGTAAATACAGGTCATGTTTGGAGTGGTAAAAACTTTAAAACAAGTCCCTTGAAAAAATTCTACTTAGTAGCTAAATATCAAGGAACTTCAAGAACCTATAGCTACATCATACCAGATATTGACTCAGATGGAGATGGCGTGTTGGATGCCCAAGATAATTGCCCTAATGTGGCTGGCCCCGCCTCGAATAATGGTTGTCCATTGGATAAACCAGATTTGAAATTTAGAAAAGATCAAATCTATATTAATAGTGAGTGTCAAAGCTGCGAATCAAGATTATCAAGATTAGGAAATGGAGTGCATGTTTTATCTAAATCGGGTGGATCAATGAGTATTGATGGATTCATTTTTAATGATAAAGCAGTTGCAGCAGGTGCAAGTAAGATGAAGGCATATTTATCGTCAGATACCAAGGTTGATAATGGAGATATAGAAGTGCCGATAGGGTTTGATTCATATTATGATGTAGGCTCGATAAGAGCATATGGTAACATTAGTTTTGCTTTTAGTATTTTTGGCCAGCAAATCCCGCGCAATGTAACATTCAAAACTTATTACCTCATTGTAAAAGTAGATAGTGAGGATGCGATAGATGAAGGAGAAAAAGAAGATAATAACACATTTCATTTTCGCTTGAAATATCAAGATAGATTTGGTGCAAGGCCTTTCCCAAAAATCATTATAGCCCCAAATGGACTGCAAGAAATTAGAGTAAATAATCCACAGGAAGAAAAAGCAGTTTTACAAAATATGCGCAATGGGCTTTATATCATCCAAAACCCTAACGGTAAGAGGTCTAAGCTCATAAAACAATAAATTGTTTAGTAATAAAATATGTAAAAAATAGTAAAGCATCAGGCTTTTGGTCTGATGTTTTTTACTATCACCTATTTCTAAATAGACATCACTATAATAAATTCCAGTTCTTATAAGTGTTGGCGTGAAACAATTCCAACAAACATTACCCTTTTGGATGATGATGGGATAGCACAGTATGCTCTATAAAAGGGAATATGAAAATATAGGCTTTCGGGACAGTTTGGGTGGTCAATAATGATAGCCAGTACTGAATGGGCATATAAACTCCTGTCCAATAACTATTGACAAACGTGTGATTTTGGCCCATTTCGCTAAACACAAGCCAGTAGATGCCAGTTACTGTCTATCAAAATTCCCAAGAAATATAAAGTGCTGCTAAAAAAAGGTAGGATTAAGCCAAACTTTGCCACAACTCGAGAGCATGGTCTTCTTGTGCCCTCATTTCTTGCTTTTCAGCTTCTGTTTTATCGCCATATCCCAACAGATGCAAAAGTCCATGAGACATTACCCTATTCAACTCTGTATCAAATGAGACATTAAAAATGGCGGCATTTTCACGCACCCGATCGATGCTTATGAAAATGTCGCCTTCTATCATTTGACGTTCTTCAGAATTATCAAAAGTTATAATATCAGTGAGGGTATCATGATCGAGATACTCTACATTGATCTGATGTAAATAGGCATCATTACAAAAAATATAATTGAGCCCAGTAATGGTGTAATCAAATTGTTGAGCAATGGCATCGAGCCAGGTCATTGTTTTATCTTCATCGGTAAGTGAGTACTCAATTGCTTCTGCAAAAAAGTTTATATTTTGTTCCGATAAAGACGCTTCTGGATCTTCAAAGTCCACACCCATACGTTGATTATACTACATAAAACACCATTTCTACTCTTCTACCCTCATCTGCAAAATGTACCTCATCGCAAAGGTTTTTCATCAAGAAAATACCTCGACCACCAGGCTTGTTTAGATTTTCGGGTGCTGTAGGATCGGCCAGATTTTGATAATCAAAACCAGGGCCCTCATCTTGTACAATAAATTTAATACTGTTGTCGATAAGCTCTAATGACAAAAGCACATTTTTGTTTTTATCTTCACGGTTTCCGTGTCGAATAGCGTTGTTCACTGATTCAGTTACAGCAATCATAATATTGCCATAAATGTCATCATTGATGTTGTGCTTTTCTTTTGCATTGTCAATAAAACTCTCGACAATTCTGATATTTTCTACCAAAGAAGGTATTTTTATCTGAAGAGACGTCATACTATTAAGTATCTAGTTATCTATTTTTTCGAAATACTCATCTACTTCTTTTTTGTAATAAGGTGACAAAGCAGGAGGTATAGTTTTCAATAATTCTATCTGTTTCTCTTTATTCTTGAAATACTGATTTAGTGCTGGTGGCACCCTCCTCGTTTTGTTGTCCTTTGCTGATTTTGACTTTCTTTCCTTATCCTGCCCTTGTTCTCTCAGGGCTTTTTCTGATTCTAATAAACGAGTTAAAATATCTTTTTGGCGAAGTTTGGTAACCCTTTCAAGATTTTTGAAAACGAGATTTTTCTCCACCTCTTCCATTTTCTTCTGCAATTCTCTTAAATCTTTTCCGTTTTTACCATCTTTACCCATTCTTTTTTGCATTTCTTTCAATGCCCTACGAATTCTTTCTTGCTCTGCCGCTAATTTAGCTAATTCTTCTGAAAGTTTTCGACCTTGTTTACCACTCTTCTTCAATTGTTGAATTTTTTGATTCAATTGTTGCTGCAATTGACTCAAATTAGGCTTTGGTTTACCCTTGTTTCCTTTCTGTGGTTTCGACATTGCACTCGCCATGGAGTTTTGCATGTTTTTCATCACATCATTCAACAACAGCGCTAAGTTGTTCATCGAGGTCATCGCAAATTGTTGCTTTCCAGTAGCAATGCTCAAACGACGACGCTTAATCATATCAGTACTTTCGTCCATGTACCCCTTCATCTTACCAACTTCTCGGGTTACAAAAGACTTAATCTGAAATACACGTTTTGCCAAGGCTGTTAAACTATCTTCTATAATCTTGGCATCATCACGTAATTTTAGCTGCTTTTGGCCCAATTTCACAAAACGAGGATCCGAAAGGCTCACTGAACGGAAATCTTTCATCAACTTCTCTTGGTCAAACGATAAGGTCACCAAATTTTCAAGAATTGCTCGTAAATCATCTAGATTTTCCTGCATTTGCTGCTGTTGCATGTTTTGTTGCATTTGCTGCATTTGCTGAGCCATTTTCTTCATTTTCTTGGCTGCTTTTTTCTGAGATTTTCCAGCTTTATTATTCTGATTTTTCTGCAATTGCTGCTGACTGTTTTGCTGTTCCTTTGAAACATCTTGCTGCTCTTGCTTAAAATCTTTCATTTCATTGGGGAACTCAAGTTTTTTGTCCATTTTTTTGAGTTCTTCCAACTGCTTCTTGATATCATCAAACTGCTTGGTCAAATCTTTCTGCTTCTTTTCAAGCTCTTTATTTTTCTGCGTTTGATTTCCTTTGTTTTCTTTATTATCGTTTTTATTCTCTTTATTGTTCTTATCGTCTTTGCCTTTGTTATTTTTGTCGTCCTTGTTCCCCTTATTATTCTTGTCGTCGTTCTTGTTATCCTTATTATTCTTGTCGTTTTTGCCTTTATTGTTTTTATCGTCCTTGTCGCCCTTATTATTCTTGTCGTCGTTCTTGCCGTTTTTATCATCCTTATTTTTATTATTCTTATCGGTCTCTTCGGCAAGCTTGTCTTGTTTTTCAGCAAGTTTTTGCAAATCCTTAGTAGTCTGATCTAGTTTTTGTTCAAACTGTAGCTGCTTAAACATTTCAAGGGCTCTTTCTAGCTCCTTATCCAGGTTATTTTCTTTCTTCTGGATTTTATCGAGCATGTTTTGGATACGATCATTACGACGGGTTTGTTCCAACAATTTTTGCAGCTCTTCGTACAGCTTTTTGGTCTCTTCATCCAGCAACTCATCCATCAACTTTTTCAGTTGTTCCATTTTCTGTTTTGCTTCTGGACTTGTCTCGCTGAAACGTTGCTGCTTTTGATTGGTTGTATTGTTTTTCTCCTGGATTTTCTTAATCTCTTCTATCAGTTCCTTACGCTTATCAATCAGCTCTTTTACCTGCTTTTTATCTTGATAATCCATATAACGCTTGTTACGGAAACGATTCTTTACGTTTTCCATACTTTCCTTAAGCTTACGGGCCTTTTTGAGCGTTTTATCAATCTGATTAGAAGTTTTCGTAGCCGACTTATCAATCTCTTCTTTCAATTCCTTTTCAGTAGGAATCTTAAACATCAAAGAAGTCGTCTTAGCACTCTTGGCTCCGTTTACTCCGTCATTATCCCATACCTGAGCAAAGTATTCAAGGTTATCGCCTGGTTGCAGGTTCATGGGGCGTAAATCCATTTCATAATAATAATTCTGAATAGACTGTCCAGGGTTGAGCTGTAAATTCACTGATTTAAGCTCTCCAGGCTTGCCATTACGACTTACTCGGTAAAATAACTTCAACTGTGACAAACCATAATCATCCGAAATGCTACCACCTACACTTAGGTAGTTATACATTGCCGTATCTTTTGATTCTTTGATGTTGATCTTTGGATACTGATCAGGAATTACATTGATGTAATAGTTAATATCTTCTTTGTTGCCACTAAATTCATTCTTAAGTTTTACCTGATAAGTCTCAGAGCGGCGAGCACTACGGTTGTACTTAAAGTTTTTAGGATTGATCTTCTCTGCCTTTACAACTTCCTTACCTTCATTGAAAAACAAAGCCAATTCCTTAGAATTGTTCGTCTTAAAGTTCCACTGAATTTGTGTTCCTTCAGGTACTACCAGGTTTCCAATGTTATCCCAGTTTTCACTGGCTTTATTGAGATAAGCAGGATAGTTTAGTTTGGCACTAAAAGATAACAAGGTAGGACGCTCCATCAAGGTGATGTTGTAATCGGGTGAGGTAAAACCTGCTGACTCAAACTTGAAGTTAGTTGCCTTTTGAATTTTCTTAAAAGTGTAGGCAAACTTTCCGAAGGTGTTTTGGCCTCTCTTCTCCATTTTATAACGACGCCCTCCTGATACCAAATACACATCTTCTGGCATAGTGCGACCTTTCAGGTCTAGATCTACCGTAAAATCTTCGTTTTTAAATGCCTTTAAATTCTTATTAGTCAAGTGAAATGAGAATGGGGCTGGCTCTACATATTCGTTGTTATAGTTAATAATGCGAGCAGAGCTTTCAGAGAAAAAGGTGGGGGCAAAAACTAAAATTGCCAACAAAATCAACAATGGGGGAACTACATAACGCAAATAACGACGGTTTTCTGAATAACGAACAGCATCGGTAAACTTTACAATGCCCAATTGCTTGGTTCTTTGCTCGATACTGGCTCGCAACAAAGCATTGTTTTGAGTTTCTGCATTGTTACTCAATTGAATGGTATTGAGGAGCTTGTCATCTATGTTTGGAAAATACTTTCCAATTTGAACAGCAGCTTCTTCGTCACTGATTTGCTTATTGAGGTTTAATAACTTTGAAATTGGCCATAATACCCAAGCGACTAAAGTAACACCTGCCGCTACTAAAAAAGTAAAAAATAATCCAGCACGAATAGAAGTATTAAATTTCCCAAAATATTCGGCAGCATTGATAATAATGTAGGTCGTGAGCAATAGGGCTGCGGTCACCAAAACTCCCTTGAATAACATGTTAAGGTAGTATTTGGACTTATACCGCTTCAGCTCCGTCATGAGTGGAGAGCTCTTATAGTGTGAAGCGTTTTGATTTGACATGGTTCTTATAGCGTTATTGTATTGTTAATCTGTTGGTTAAAAACAAAAATATCAAAATATATCTAAAGTTTTGACACTTATTCCCATTTTTTATAATACTTAATCAATATCAATCAAAATAGGACAATGATCAGAATGCATGGCATCTGATAAAATAACGGCGCGTTGAAGTTTTTCGTTTAGTGATTCTGAAATCATTTGATAATCAATACGCCAACCTAAGTTTTTGGCTCTGGCTCCTGAGCGAACATTCCACCAGGTATAATTATGTGGTTCTTTATTCAAATGCCGAAAGGTATCGGTAAAACCGAGTTTCATAAATTCGGTAAGCCACGCTCGCTCTTCTGGTAAAAAACCTGATCTTTTTGCGTTGGATTTGGGGTTGTGGATATCAATGGGTTCGTGGGCGATGTTATAATCACCGCAAATCACCAAATTTGGGTGAATCTTCTGAAGCTCACTTATGTATTTCTGAAAGGCGAGATTCCATTCCATTTTAAACACAATGCGTTCCTCTCGCGTACCAGAAGGCATATATACACTCATTACCGAGAAGTCATCATAATCAGCTCGTATAATACGCCCCTCTCCATCTTCCCAATTAGTGTCATGCCAGTCGTAATCTCCATAACCATAGACTACGTTTTTAGGTTCAGTTTTACTAAAAATAGCTACTCCACTGTAGCCTTTTTTTACTGTTGCCGACTGCCAATAAGTATGATAACCTAATGCTTCGATCTCTGTCAAGTCAACTTGCTCTTTGTGCGCTTTGGTTTCCTGAATACACAATACGTCTACCTGAGATGCTTTGATCCAATCGACGAGTCCTTTTTTAATCGCGGCTCTAATTCCGTTGACGTTGTAAGAGATGATTTTCATTATACGTTAAGCGTTATAAAATTAATTGGTAACTTACTCTTAATCAGCTTATAGCAAGCAATACGTTTTTATTAAAATTATTGAAAAATACCTTCGTCTTCAAAGTATTCTAGTACGTAGATTTTAAGCAAATGTTCCTGATTGAGCATATCTACATAAGGGAGTTTTTTGACGAGTTTCCAATGTGGCCAACCATCCTTATCCAATCCCTCTAATTCATAAAATCCAGCCTTGCTCAATAATCGGCAAATAGCTATATGCATTAAGTCTTGCTTTTGCTCTTTGGTAAATGGCTTAGCCCCTTGTCCTAATTCTTGTACACCGATCAAAAACAACACAGCGTTTAAATCTGCTGGACGTTTTCCAATTGTTTTTTCCAAAAAATCAAGCAACCCTTCCCAACGTGGTTCTATATTTTGTTCTTCTTCCATAGTTTTTGCCTCTTAGTTATTACTTGTTAGCTTTTGGTTTTTGCCTGTTCGTTATCTCTTGGTCATAAAAATCAACCAAAGGCCAATGGCTAAAAACCAAAAGCTCGCTAAGCTATCCAGCCTGTAATGCTTCCCAGTATTCTACAGCACGACGGAGGTGCGGAATCACGATAGTACCTCCTACCAGATCAGCAATGGCAAATACCTCAAATATTTGTTCGGTAGTTACTCCCAGCTCATGACATTTTCCCAGATGATATCGAACGCAATCGTCGCAACGTAACACCATAGAACAAGCCATCCCAATCAGCTCTTTAGTCACTAAATCTACTGCACCTTCCTGATAAGCATTGGTATCTAGATTAAACAGGCGTTTGAGGACTTTGTTATCTGACCCCAGGATTTTCTCGTTCATTTTGGCACGATAAGCATTGAACTCATCTACAATGTTTTTCTCCATCCTTTTAAGTATTATTTATTGTATAAGTGGTGAATGATTAATTCAATTTATAGAAGTCATCTCTACTTCATAGACTAAAACTAAAGAAGCGAAGTTAGCAATTATTAAATAATCGCACATAAGGTATAGGAATAATGGGGGTTAGTGCCCAAATTTAGAAAATGTTTTGAGTAGGAAAAGTTAATGAGGTGTTATTTTCTGAGCTAGTTTGTCACTATTGAGATGGATATAAAAACCTGAAATACTGGCTCAACATGAAAAAAGCCTGAACACGTATGCCCAGGCTTTGTTATAAAAGTTTTGCTGTTATATCAAATTATAACATCTTATTGATGCGATCAGAAACCGACACTAAAAAATTCATAGGAGTCATTGCGATGTCTACCAAAGAATCAAATGCCTCTTCAGCAACAGTTGGTTTTGTGCTGTTGGTTGCCCCTATTTTTACTGCTACTCTCTCCCAAATTTCGCGCATCGTTACGCCTTCTTTTTGAGCTAAAGCATCTAATTGTTTCAAGATAGCTTCTTCCGTTGCTTCTACCTTTGGAGCTGTAGTTTTCTTAGGAGTAGCTTTTTTGGGAGTTGCCTTGGTGGCAGTAGCCTTAGCAGGAGCTTTTTTAGTAGTCGTTGTTTTTCCTGCTGTAGTTTTAGTAGAAGCCTTGGTAGTAGTGGCTTTTTTAGTGGTGGCAGTTTTCTTAGCCGTAGACTTGCTAGTAGTTGCCTTGGTAGCAGTTTTAGTGGCCGTTTTCTTGGCAGTTGTTTTTGTAGCAGTAGTTTTAGCAGGAGCTTTTTTAGTACCAGTAGCTGCTTTTTCTACTTTATTTACATCTACCAATTGGCTTGGCTCTTTGGCCAAAAACGCTTCTTTAGTTGTTTTGGCTTCCGTAGTGTTTGTGTCTTGACCTTCTTGAGTCTCTTTCAAGAATTCGTTCAAGTCGTTCAAGGTGTTTTTCTTTGCCATCGTAATAAATTTTTAGCTTGTTAAATAAAGCCCACTATTGACCAACAATAGCTGACCTATTATTGTATGATACCGATTAGCTCTCGGGTAATATCCTGGTATTGCTTTTCGGGTAAAATCGTACTAAACTGAGCATACGCATTTTTTGCGGGCACAAAATTTTCCGTAATTACGGTTTTCAGATTTGCTAATTGCTTATGAATTGTTGTGGGATTGGTACGGCTATGAATCCGATTGGGTAAAACAATAATCTTGAGCTTTTTACTAATATCCTGCGCAGGTTTTAAATCCTGTACGGTTTGATAGGTCACAAGCAAATCGTTTTGGGTCAAACTTGTAGGCACGATCACCGCATCGCTTTGAATCGCCAGATTTTTGATGTTTTCGTCGGTCGTTTTACCAGCACTGTCCACAATGATAAAATCCAATTTTTTGGGATGCAGTGCTTCTATATCTCCTAACACTTTTCCGTCTTCTGACCCAATGATTTCAAACACTCCTGTACCCTTTGCTCCCGACTTGAATAATTCCATTTTACGCAAAGTACTTAAGGTGTAATTTGTATCGGTTTCGATCAATGCCAACTTGTACCCCAGGCTATGCAACATGGTGGCAATTTGAATGGCATTGGTGGTTTTTCCAGTGCCGCCTTTTCGGCTAATAAAGGAGATAATTTTCGCCATACCTTTATTCTAAAAATGGTACTTTTCTAAGTTTAGTATAGTAAAAGTAGAGACGATTAATTTGAAATACAAACAAAATCCAACAACAATGCTTGTATTTTTATGAATTATTAAAGAATTTCCCTCATTCATTGATTTACGACAATTTTATATTAAAATAATACTTTTAAAAATATGAAAATCACAGTTGTAGGGGCGGGAAACGTAGGTGCTACTTGTGCCGACGTGTTGGCTTACCGCGAAATTGCCAACGAAGTAGTTTTGGTAGATATTAAAGAAGGTCTTGCCGAAGGTAAAGCGCTTGATATGTGGCAAAAAGCTCCTATCAATTTGTACGATACCCGTACAGTAGGGGTCACCAATGATTACAGCAAAACTGCTGGTTCGGAAGTAGTAGTAATCACCTCAGGTATTCCTCGTAAACCAGGGATGTCTCGCGATGACTTGATTTCTACCAATGCAGGTACTGTAAAATCTGTAACTGAGCAGGTAATTGCTCACTCTCCTGAGGCGATCATCATTGTGGTTTCTAACCCACTAGACGTAATGACTTATGCGGCTCATGTAACTTCTAAAATGCCTCGTACGCGTGTAATGGGTATGGCAGGTATTTTGGATACAGCTCGTTACCGTGCTTTCTTGGCCAGCGAGTTGAACGTTTCTCCTAAAGACATTCAAGCAGTATTGATGGGTGGACACGGTGATACCATGGTTCCTCTACCTCGCTACACTACTGTAGGTGGAATTCCTGTTACTGAGTTGTTGTCTAAAGACAAGATTGATCCAATCGTAGAGCGTACCAAAAAAGGTGGTGGTGAATTGGTGAAATTGATGGGTACTTCTGCGTGGTATGCACCTGGTTCGGCTGCTGCCCAGATGGTAGAGGCGATTGTAAAAGATCAGCGTCGTGTATTCCCAGTTTGCGTAAGCTTAGAAGGCGAGTACGGTATTAGCAATAGCTACTTAGGTGTACCAGTTATCTTAGGTAAAAATGGTATCGAGAAAATCATTGAGCTTGACTTGAACGCTGGCGAAAAAGAATTGCTTGAAATCTCTCGTGGCAAAGTAAGCGAAGTAATGGCTACTTATGATAGCTTAATGGCTGCTAAGTAAGCAATCCCACTTCTTTAAAGTATTTTTAGAAAGACAGGCGTTAGGTCTGTCTTTTTTTGTATTCTTCCTTTTTGTCATTCCAACGTCAGGAGGAATCTGCTCGGATATTTAGCACTTGGATTAAATAACTACTTTGTGTTATTCCTGTTGGTACGTCATCTTCATATCTGCTTTGAACACTAAAAAATCTAAGATTCAACAACTCCACCAGATTCCTTAACAAGCTCGGAATGACACCATAATAAACGCAAAAACCCTATATTTGAAGAACGACGAATAAATCCATGCAACAATGACATACGACGAGCTAAAGGAACAGATTAATCAAGGAAATTATTTTGAGGTATTTGAGTTTCTGGATGGTCTCTATGAAAAATTTCCAGAGGAAGACCGATCGGTATTTCATAGCCTCAGAAAAGAATATGTGGTGGGGGTTTCTAAAAACGACATCCATTTCATTAGCCGCTTGAAAGTATTTGTAAGTGGTGTCAAGAGAATATTACAATCCAAAGAATCCCCCCCTTCATCTTCTTCGGATTCTCAACCCACTTCGTTAGAAGACCATTACGATGGGTACGAAAAATGGATGAAATTTGGGGCATCTCACCTCAAAGAAGGTAAGTATCTGGAAGCAGTAAATGCCTTTCAGAAAGCTGTAGATGTTATGCCAGAGAGTGAAGAAGGCTGGAGCTACCTTGGCAACGCTTTTGAATACGCAAAAGATCTCCAAAAAGCCTCAGACGCTTATCATAAAGTATTGGAAATAAACCCTAATGCTTATGTGGCCTGTTATGACTTAGGCAGAGTAGAGGATGGCATGGGCAATATTTATAATGCCATCAATTTTCATAAAAAGGCAGTTAAGATCAATCCAAATTATGCGCTTGCCTGGAATGGATTGGGAAAAACCTATTACGATGTGGGTAAGAATCAGGAGTCATTAGAAGCTTGTCGTAAAGCGCTGGATATTGACCCTCAATTTCATGTGGCTTGGGTAAATTTAGGTAGAGCCTACCATAATCTATATCGTCCCAAAGAAGCAATAGATGCTTTTACAAAAGCCCTTGAGATCAATTCTCAATACGATTCAGCGCTTTTTAACTTAGGCTGGGTTTATGAAACCCAAGGTAGATTTCGGGAAGCTATTAAGATGTATCAAGATGGCCTAGAAATTAACCCTGATTATGAATGGGCCAAGAATAGCTTAAACAAGTTGTTACGAAGGTAATCGTCAATAATTGATGCTGCTGATTCTGTTAATTTAGTGAAGTGAAAAGTTCGGAATGACACCATAATAAACGCAAAACCCTATATTTGAAGAACGACGAATAAATCTATGCACTTATGACTTACGACGAGCTAAAAGAACAAATCAATCAGAGAAATTTTGCGGAGGTATTTAAGTTTTTGAGTGATTTATCTGAGAATTTTCCGGATGATGATAAACCTACTTATAATAGACTAAAGAAAGAGTTTATATCAGGAGTTTCTAAAACTGATATTGATTATCTCGATCGTTTAAAAGTATTCATACAATCAAAATTCTTCTTAAAAAGCAATAATACTAGCATAGGATCAAACAAAATTATTGTAACAAATTTTGAAAAATGGTTCTATAAGGGGCTTTACTATCAAAAACAAGAAGAATATGATGAGGCTATTCACTGCTTTAAGGAGGCTCTGAAGGTTATACCAAATAATACTAATTCATTGGGTTGTTTGGGCTCTATATACAACGATATTGGAAAGTATAAAGAGGCAATACATGTTTTTCAGAAAATAGTAAATATTACCCCAGATGACTATAATACTTGGTATAATTTAGGTAATATTTTTTTAAAATCAAGGGATAACCTGAGCGCTATAAATGCTTATAAGAATGCATTAGAGGTAAAATCAGATTATGCCAATATTTGGAATGATTTAGGTGTTGCCTATAACAATTTAGGTAGACATTATGAAGCAATAGAAGCATATCAGACAGCTTTAAAAATAAGCCCTGATTACTATCCATCTCTTAGTAATATAGGGGGAATATATCATAACCTAGGTAAATATGAGGACGCTATTGTAGCATTTAAGAATGCATTAAACGTAAATTTCGAAAATCACGATATTTGGAATAATATAGGAACTACTTATAAAAACATGGGTCAGGAAAAAGAAGCAATTAATGCTTTTCAGCAAGCATTAGAGATAAAACCGAATTGTAGTGACTCTTGGTATCAACTAGGAAAAATCTATTATGATTTAGGAAAAACAAAAAAGGCTATTGATGCATTTCACAAATCACTCCAATATGACCCTGAAAGACTAGAAGTATTTAATGAGGCTATCAATGCCAAATTACCCTCTTAATTAGCTCAAAAGCCACCTCTACTGGCGCACGTCGTCCTCACATATATCTTGAGTATTAGATTCTTCTCTCTCCATGTCGCCTTCACATATTTATTAAATACTAAAAAAATTCAAGACTCAATAATACTAACAGATTCCTCGGCAAGCTCGGAATGACAGGTAATCAAACTCTTTAAACCATTCTAAAGAATTACTTAAGAGACTCCATCTGCTGGCGCACGTCGTCCTCGCGTGTGCCGTGAGTATAAGGTTATTCCCTCTACTGCAACATCATTTTCGCATATGTGTTAAATACTAAAAAATCCAAAACCCAATAATACCACCAGATTCCTCGGCAAGCTCGGAATGACAAATCAGGCGAAATCCTTAACTTACTATAAATCAATGCTCTTGGAAGTGCTTCTGCTGGCGCACGTCGTCCTCATGCGTGCTTTGAGTATCAGATAGCGGTAAATTTGCTTTTGGCTTATTACCTAAAGAACCCACTAAAAAAGTGGCCCCCAACGAGACCACTTTTATTAGATATTTTCATTAAAAATCACTGCAACACAAGCCACCCCGAATAGTGCCTGGGGTAAAATTAACGGCACATTCACAAGGATCACCATCCTGCGCATTAGGTGGCCTCGTATAGAATACAGTACACCCATCAAGTTCAAAGCAACCACCCTTAATATCCCGTTGATATTCCCGTGACATGGGTTGGATACTGACGTTTTGGATTTTAAACTTTTTCATTTGTTATGTTTTTTGGTTAATTAATGAAAGGATCAATATACAAAATATAGTCACTAGTAATTGTACAATTTATTCTAAATAATATTAAATTTCACAGCCAAGGCAAGTTTGCCGCTCCTCTGCTGACGCACGTCGTCCTTGTGTATACTTCAAGCACCAGCTTACCAGTGGTTTCCTATCCAGAATGACCAAAGACTCTACAAAAAAAGTGGCCCTAAAAGAGCCACTTATATTTATCACTTAATTAAGCCAAAATTAGATACAACACAAGCCAAAAGAGATGATTCCCCAGCATCCCGAAATGGCAAACTGACAGGGGTCACCTTCACCACTGTTTGTACCTCGAGCATAGAAAGTAGTACAACCAGAATTACAACTTCCACCTTTTACGTGTTGTAAAGCTTTTTTCGGTAATTTTTGATCCTTAAACTTTTTCATTGTTATTATGTTTTTGGTTAATTAATAAAAGTTATTGTTTGAGGATAATATCCGACAAACACAATCTAAACATATGGATGAAAAAGCGAAGAAACGACTCATTACTCGCATTGAGACCTTTTGAAATGAATAATATGGTAAATATTTCCCAGCTAGTATAAGCTTGTAATCTACTCTTCTTTTATACCTTTCTTTTTCAAATGTTCGTACCAATATTATAAACCACTAACTTTCAAATAAATGATCATGCGAAATCTATTAAAAATCTCATACACTCTTTTATTTACTACTATCGCTAACTGGTGCATGGCACTCAGTCAAAAAGATGTAGCACAATACCGTCTGGGGGCCTATATTATGTTGGCTTTATTGGTTATTGGCATCGTGATCACGATTGTAATCATTCGCCGCAAGCCTAAAGATAAGAATGGAAAAATAAATGCTCAGGCTTACTCGGCTAGTCAGAAAGATGCTAAACCATCATATCAACATCGGCCTGGTAACTACCTATAATTCTTAATACATACTCTCCGCTGGCGCACGTCGTCATCGCGTGTGCCGTGAGTCACGATGACTTCTCGTTGGTCAATTCTTAGGCTACTGATAATGCATTTATGCAAGTCATCTAATGACAAAAGATGCACAAAAGCCCTATCTTTGAACAACAACACCTAAACCTTACAATCTATGACTTACGAAGAAATTCAGGAACACATTGGTAGGAATAATCTTAGCCAGGTATTTGATTTTTTAGATGATTTACAACCACTGCTTGCTGAACAGATTCAATCTGATTATCAGAAAATTAGAAGCGACTATGTTGCGGGAGTTGATACGCATTCACTCAAAGCATTTGTAACAACCCATCAACAATTATTGAGTGAGGCTACCTTCAGTAAATGGGTGGGTTTGGGAAATGCTTATGATAACAATCAGCAATATCGCGAAGCCATTCAAGCCTATCAACAGGCTCTTGCCATACACCCTGATGATTACAAACTGTGGAATACTTTGGGTTCGGTTTATTTTGACTCAAACAATTTCGAAGAAGCCAAGCAGGCCTATCGTAAAGCATTGGAAATTAAGCCCGATTTTCACATTACCTGGCTCAACTTAGGCGGCATAGACAACAAACAAGGCAATATAGATGGGGCCATTCGACTATACCAAAAAGCGATTCACTTCAAATCAGATTATGAAGAAGCCTGGTACAACCTGGGGGTGATGTACAGTCAACAAGGTAAACTAACCGAAGCAACTGACGCTTACAAAAAAGCAGTGGAGTTTAAACCTGATCACTTAAGAGCCTGGTATAACTTAGCACTTGTTTACCACGATTTAGATCAAAAAGGAGACGCGCTACAAGCTTATCAAAAAACCATCACGCTGGATCAAAATCATTATGAGGCCTGGCATAATTTAGGCTTTCTGTATGGAGAACTAAAAAAGCCCGAAGAAGCTATACAGGCCTATAAAAAAGCATTAGAAGCTAATCCACAAGATCGCCTGCCCATACTGGGGATTGGCTGGACTTATTTTACTCAGGGACAATGGATACAGGCTAAATCATACTTTGAACAAGTTCCTCACATTCCAAATGCCTTGATGAGTTTGGGACACATTGCAATGATAGAACAGAATCAAGAAGCGGCACTTGAACTATACCAGCAAAGCTTTACGATTTTTGAAGATAAACAGGCGTTTTTTTCAGATATGGAGCAAGACTACCAATATCTCGAAGCCCAAGGCATTCAGCGAAGTGTTTTTGAGCAGGTTTTGGCTCAGTTTCAAAGTTATTAGCTTCAAAACAGCACAAAAAAAAGTAGCCTCTAATGAGACCACTTTTTTTTGGACATTTTAGGTAGGATTAAGCACAGCACAAGCCATTTTGGATGGTACCAGGACATCCAGAAAAAGCAAACTCGCAAAAGTCGCCTTCACCTGCATCACGCTCTCTAGCGTAGAAATCGGTACAACCTGAAGAGCAAACTCCACCCTTTACTTGTTGCAAAGCACTTTTTGATAATTTTCGGTTTTTAAACTTTTTCATGTTTTTACGTTTTTTGGTTAATGAATAATAATGTAGGTTGAAAAATGGCCATACTTATGAAATACAGCACAAGTTGTTTTGGATAATCCCACGGCAATCGGTTCCATCAAGGGTACGTACCTCACAACTATCATCGCCTAAATTAGTATAAGAGGCGTGACAGCCATATGCACAAAAGAAAGGGGTGCCTACACCACCTACGATTTTTTGCTGGTTTTCTCGTGATAGTTTCTGAAAGCCTTGGTTTTGGATTTTAAACTTTTTCATTTTTATGTTTTTTGGTTAATAAATATATGGAGGCATGAGTGTTTTATACTGCCTTGCCCACTACTCTACTAAACCAAAAAATAATGAAAATGTCAGGAGATATTCTACAAAGAAATAAACACATTGATCAAAAGCATTACTACGCTTTGTATGCCTATTTTTTGCTGACCTATCTTATCCAAAAATTTAGACACAACAACGACCCTCTTGGATAGTGCCCATGCACTCTGGTCTATCAATCGTAGAGATTACACAAGTACCAGGAAATGGCCCAGCAGTAAACTGGGAATAACAACCAGACGGACAATCTGGAAAAAAAACTTTTCCACCTTGAATGTTTCGTTGTTCTTCGCGTGAGAGCTTTTTAAACTTTTTCATGTTTATGTTTTTTGGTTAATGAAAGATAAGTATCTGAGTTGAAATGGATCAATATTTCTCGCTGATACTCAATGCTCAAATAACCAAAAAAACGCGCAAAAACGCTTGGAGATATAGTGCAAAAGGGTGGACATATCGTTCAACTTTGTACTGAAAACCCTCGTACAATAAAATAGAGTGACTATCGATAAATATGATGATCATACGTCACTTAAAGAACACATTATTTATTAGCCTTTTTCCCTTTAGTATGGCGATGGCTCAAGGCAAGTTGGCACAAGTTCGTTTAGGTGTTTATCTCATGTTGGGTTTGCTATTTATCGGAATTATCATAACTATTGCATTCATTAGGCAAAAACCCAAAGACAAAAATAGGAAGGTAGATGTCAAAGCCTATTCGGCTGATTAAAAATATATAGCAGGCCCTAAAGGCATCAATAATTTTTTTAACCCACGATTAAAGTAACATAACTATATTATGAAGAAACTCCTCTACTCCATAATGCTGCTTTTTTTACCTGTAATAAATGCTTTGGCACAAACACGAGAAGAAATTGAAGCAGCCAAACAAGCAGCTCTCCTAAAAACGATTGGCTATGTAGCGATTGGGGTGGTGGTTCTGGTATTATTAATCACCGCGGTGTGGTTATTGGTGCTCAAAAAGGATAAAAATGGAAAAGTAAGGGTAAAAACATACTCACCTCAAGACACTTACTCAAAGAGGGAAGGCAGAGGTGGTTTTAACGGAGGTTTCTAGAAAACTTGCGATCAATGTAGAGAAGAGCGAACTTCTCATAAGTACAATATCGTGGCCAGCACATAGTGGTTGTACTGATGCAAAAGCCGTTGGATATGCTAGTTTCAAGATTCGCTCTACTCGTTAAAGGCTTAATTAATAATGCTTAGTAGAAGCAACAACGATTGCCCTCTACAACACCAAAACACATAGATGGATCAATCACACATCTGCCTTCCATATCTGGAATAAACTCATTAAAACATCCTTTGGGGCAAGAAAAACCACCTTTCAGGTTTCTTTGCTGTACTTTGGACAATTCTTGATTCTTAAACTTTTTCATTGAATTACGTTTTGAGTGTTAGAAATATAATTTAATAATAGGTAGCATAGAGAAGTCATTACACAAAATGATACTCACTTATCACCTATTCACTTCAAGGATATTTTTAATCCTTATCCCCCCTATTCCCAAATGTAATTAAGTCAAGTACCACCAGGACACAAAAGAATATTTCATATCGCTTAATGAATATCGAATAATGAAAGAGAGACTTTGGAATGTTGGCTTTTTCCAGAGTCAGAGAATGCCAGTTTCCTACTCAAATCGTTAGTCAATATTTGTTCTTTAACTTAATGACACTGATCTACTAACTCAGTTACATCAAGTTTTTCTTCTCAAAAAACAGAGATTATCTTGTTTTGAAAGCATTAAATTCATCAGGTAGGTAGAATTATAGGTTTTGGTTATAGAGTAAAAGCAAATAATATCGAGAGATTAAAAGAGGCGTTTTTGTTAAAGAAAGGCTACAAAAGAAAGGAAATGAATAATAACTGGGAGAAGAGCGAACTTCTCATAAATTACCATCTCGTGGCCAGGACATAGTGGTTGCACCGATGCAAAAGCCGTTGGATGTGCTAGTTTTAAGATTCGCTCTACTCAATGAAAATTAACCAATGTTGGCTACTCAAAACAACATGCAAACCCGTTAGAAGTACCGTAGCAGATCTCACCGCCAGGCCCAGGAACAGCACAACAGGAGCTGCTTGAATCCTGAAAAAACAGAGGGAAACAACCTACAGTAGGACAAGATGGTGAATTCGCAGGTAGTCCAGGTTTTACCCCACCTACTACGTTTCTTTGCGCATCTGCATTTAGTCTTTGATTCTTAAACTTTTTCATTGAACTATGTTTTTAGGATTAGTAATATAATTAAGTTAGTAACCCTAAGATAGAACTATTACAAGAAAAACTATACTAAATACACACGGATGTTTTTGCTGTTTAACTATTTTGAATTATAACCCAGCAAAGGCTTTACAAAAGAGTTTCTCTTTGAAAAAAAAGAAGGGAAGTTTTTCAACAGGGGTAAAAAAAATACGGTGAAGATTAATTCAGAGAAGAGCGAACTTCTCATCAATCTATTACAACACGATGGCCAGGATATAGTGGTTGTACTAATGCAAATGCCGTTGGATGTGCTAGTTTCAAGATTCGCTCTACTCAATGAAAGCTTAATTATTGTACCTCTATGCGACACTTACCACCTACAATAGTACCAAAACAAGCTTCTCCTTCATCTCCTGGTACTGCACAAGCATCTCCAAATCCAGCACCAAAATAGATTGAATAATCACCTGCTATGCAAGTTCCACCTTTCAAGTGTCTTAACTGCTCTTTAGTCAGTCTTTGATTCTTAAACTTTTTCATTATCGTTTATTTTTAAAATGTGATTAATTGGGAAGTAATAACTCTAAATACTACACTGTATTTCAAGTCATTACCAGCTTCACAAATCAAGAAAAAAACGATTAGAACTCATTGGATTTATCTTTCAATTGATAGGACGTATCGTTCAAAATGGTAGTATTTATCAGTTACTCCGCGCTTAGGTCTATTCCTCAAAATACTCATTTCCATCTCGATCTACATAAAACCATTTTCTCCCCTTGCGAACCAAGGCCAGTCCATTCTTAAAAGGTTTCACGGCTTGATATTGTAGTGGTAAAATGATTTCCCCTTCAGGAGAAATAATGCCCCAGTGATTGTTGCGTTTGGCGAGTATTTGGGTAGAGGTCGCTACCCGCAAATATTGGTAATTACGAGGAAGTTTGGTTTTTCCTTGTTTATCTATCACATTCCAGCCTTGGTCAGGTGCCAGCATGACTGCGGTAAGGCCTTTCTTAAAATTGAACAAGGTACGCTTATGATCCTGATAAAACCACTTAAAGTTGATAGAGTATTGACAAGGAATTACCAATTTGCCAGCACGATCAATAAAACCCAGTTTATTATTTTTCATTACTGCAGCCAGCCCTTCGGTAAATCCATGCACAGCGTCATAATCAGATACATCTAATACTTTTTTGCCTTGCTTATCGATGAAGTAACGAGTGACAGTTGAATCATTCGTTTTAGCAATAATCAGGCACAATCCTTCTGAAAAAGACTCAGAACCCGCGTTTTTAATAGTATGTAGTTGTTTCCCTTGAGCATCAATCAAAAAAGCTTCTTTGTGCAAAAAGCACCCCACCAGCATATCATATGTAGGCATTTTAGTAGCTACCCAAGCTCTACTTTCAGAAAAGCGTGAAGCAAACTTATATTGAGGCTTTACCAGTACTTTGCCGACATAGTCGATATAGCCATTGTAGTCACCGTCCCAGATGGTAGCCATATTATCTCGGAAATTGGTTAACCCCAGGTATTGAAGTGGAATGATTTCTTTGCCTGTTTTGTCAATATATCCGACTTTGAATTGGCCATTGGTACGTTTGCCAAAAATCGTTTCTACCTTGGCTCGCCCCTGTTTAAAAGGCTGGGCTTTGTCATATTTGAGCGGAATAACAGTTTTACCCTGAGCATTGATGTAACCAAATTTTCGCTCGAGTTCTACCAAAGCCAATCCCTCCGAAAAAGGATATACATAATCGTACATGCAAGGCACTACGATTTCGCGTTGGGCATTTACAAATCCCCAGCGTTTTCCTTTCAAAAAAGGAATTAACTCAGGAGTTTGGGCAAAAAGCCCTAAACTATTGATGAAAAGCAGGAGTGCTATAATTGTTCTCATATCATTTATCACTTAGTAATTAGTTTTGGTTTCAAGCTTACAAACGAAGATTTTGAGCAACAATATTATTCGGTACTCTGACAAATTGGGTGGCGTGTTTCTTCACAACAGATGTGAAACTCCACACCTAACAGGTATAAGCACCTGGTTTTTAAGCACTTAAACACCGCTATACTTTCTAAATTCATTGAGTTTTTCTAAAGAGCTAAGTAAACCACCCAATTTGTCTAAGAACCTATTATTCTTTCAACTTTACTCAATCTTGTAAGCATTACGCTCACATAGCTGTTCTATTATTGATCATCAGGTATATAAAAAACTTCTACCTTGGTGCGAGGCAAAATTTTACGCAATACCTCCACATATTTTCTGTGTCCAGGCAAAGATTGACTGGTGATGGGCACCTCAAAATAAGAGGGCAAAATGTCTAAAGAATTATGATCCAAAGCAAGGGTTTCTAAAAAGCCTAACTTGGAAATATTGGCAGGTAATAATCTCAAATTATTGTTAGATAAACTCAGGTATTTGAGACTTGGAAAGGTAGCCAACACTTTGACTTGTTCTTTGTTAAAATGAATCTGATTTTGCCCTAAAAACAATTGCTGTAAATGCTTCAAAGTATTTAGCTCAATTGGAATTTGGGTGAGTTTTTCCTGGTTGTTATTAAACCTGAGTGATTCTAAAGAACGCATTTTCAGTACCTCAGCTGGAATGGTTTTCCAGGGGGTACTCTGTAAACTGAGCTTGGTAAATTGTTGTAGTTTGTGAGGTGACAGCTTCAATTCCTTAATACGAGTATGGTTCAGAGTAAGCGAAGTTAAATTGGGATATTCGTTGATGATTTTAGGAAACTCGGTGACTTTATAACCACTGATGGTCAAATGAGTAATTTTATGCCGTATATTCCATAACCTCCTCAAAACCTCCTGTACATAATCATTGTCAATTTTACTGTATTGCTCTTCGTCAGCAATACGGGCCTTAGTTTCATCGCTTCCGTAATAGTAAGCATAGCGATCATTAGATATCCTAAATTTTCCCTGGTATTCTTCTACAATGGCGGCAATAAAATCTAAATCTGGTTGGTCATGGTGCAATAAGTAATGCATCAAAAAAGAGAATTCGCCAGATGGATCGGGTTCAGTGTAGTGCACCATCCACAACAAGTGCATTTTTTTAATAAAATGAGGATATCGGGTTTGCCATTTAGGCTCATCTTCATAGTCGTGTACTACATCGCTTACTTGCCATCGGTTATTCCAAGCCCGACGGTTTCTAAAAAAACCATTATAATCCAATACTTCAGAAATCGCAATGGCCAGCTCTACTGACTTGGGAGTAGCCTCCTGAAACAGACGATCAGCCTCTTGGTACAACCTATGCTTGCTCATTGTACCATTATGCATGAGTTGACAAGCCAATTCGAAGTTTGCATCATCCGAAGCAAGTAGCAACTGATATAACTGACCATACATATTTGTCCGAATTTCTAAATGAAGTACTCTAAACCAACTTGCATCAAGGCATCTGAAGCACTATTTTCATACAATTATCTTTCTTTTTATCAAAGATATCGTATGCTTCTACTCCTTCATTTAACGCAAACTCGTGGGTAATAATATCGGTGATTGGGTATTTTTTAGCCATTACCAAAGGCTCTACAATGGGTAGATAATGTCCAACAGGACAACGTCCAATCATAAACTGGAGGTTTTTGTTGTAGGCCTCTACGGGCGAAAAGGCAAAGTGAGGACTGGTGTGTACTCCAACCGTAGAGATAATACCACCAGGGCGAATTACATCCATTGCCAGACGTTGGGCAGGAGTGTTTCCTACTACTTCCATTACCGCATCGGCTCCCCGTCCTTCAGTAGCTTCTTTGATGATTTCTACTACATTTTGGGTTTTATAATTCAGAGGGGTAGCCCCAAATTTCTCTGCCATTTGGAGTCTTTCGGGTACGGCATCTATAGCATACAATTGTTGTGCACCCTGTTCTATGGCACCTACGATAGTCATCATGCCTACTGGGCCACAGCCTACAATTACATATACTCCTTCAGGGTGAATTTTGCAGTTTTCAGCACAAAAATATCCCGTGGAGAGAATGTCTCCCATCAGCAAACCCTCTTGTGGGGTTACCAAATCGTTGAGCTTACGCAGGGTACCATCAGCAATGGGCACCCTCACATATTCGGCTTGCCCGCCGTGTAGTCCTTCGCCTTGCTCTACCCAGCCATACAATTGGCCATTTTCGCAACGACAAGTCAGTCCAATGCGACAATAATAACAATGTCCACAATTGGTAGTAAACGGACTAAGTACCTTATCTCCTTTTTGAAAGCGCTTCACTTCACGACCTACTTCTACCACTTCTCCTACAAACTCGTGTCCCATCACCGTACCAGCATCGAGGCCTTGTTCGTGGGCACGATACACGTGTAAATCTGAGCCACAAATAGCCGCAATATCTACTTTTACAATAACGTCGGTGGGTTGTACAATGCCAGGATCGGCCACGGTTTCATAGTGTAACTCTTCTTTACCGTGAAATGTGAGTGCTCTCATAGTAGAAATGGTTAAGCGATTAGATTGTTATACAATATGCGAAACATCGCAGAACCTTATAACAACCTAACCACCGAAGTAATTCTAATTTTTGAAAAATTCTTTGCCCTCCAAGTCTATGAAGCCTACTTTTTCTCCTACATTTACCAGTACCAATCCATTCTCGAAAGATTGGGCAAACTCAATATCTGCTTCTTCTAAAAGTGCGATATCTGCTTCATATTTTAGCGGAATCACAACTTCCCCCTGAAGGTTAATAAACCCATATTTGTCTCCTTTGCGCACATACGCCCGGCCTTCTTTAAAAGCTCCAGCATAATCGTATTCAAACGGGATTACTGTTTGGCCAGCTTTGTTCAAAAACCCCCATTTATCATCTTTTTTAGCAGCCAACAGGCCTTCGCTAAATTCATGGGTATCTTCAAACTGGGGTTCTACAATTACATTACCTTGTGGGTCTATTAGACCATATAAATCATTTTGGGCAATAATGGCTCGGTCTTCAAAAAAGCCATAGGCCTCTTCAAACTTAAAATCAATTTTTACCTCACCTGCTTTATTCACATATCCATAAGCGGGCAATCCAGTTTCGTCATATCCTTTGGCTACCGCAATCAGGTCGGTTTGGGCACCTACATCTAAATCTTCGTAAGGCAAAGGCACCGAATTATTCCCTTCCAGATAAATCAATTCATAACGATCATCCATTCCCACAAAGGCGATCTTATCCTGGATATCAATGATAAAGTTCTCGCTCAACTCAATTACATCATTGCCTTCTTTATTGATAATACCAAAAAACTGACCTGCTCCCGCTTCTTCTACCTCTACTTCGGCATAACCATTTTTAAACAATCCAGCAAAATCGTAACTAGGCGCAATCACCATATTGTTTTCAGGGTTGATGTAGCCGTATTTGTCGTCTACCAACACTGCCGCCAAACCTTCGCTAAAATCAGAAACATCTTCGTAATCTGCTGGGATCACTAACTTTCCTTCAGGATTGATAAATCCAATCAATTCATCTACCATTACAGCAGCTAAACCTTCCTTAAAAGGGTGGGCATCTTCAAAAGTGCAAGGAATAACAATATTACCTTGCTGGTCGGCAAAACCCCATTTATCGCCATCGCGATAGGGTATCAATGTAGAATCCATGAGTAACTTTATTTTGAGCTTTTGTTTAACGTCTTTTGTCTATTTCGTTGTTTTTCCAGGCTTTATACAAACACCCGGATTTGAAGATGTAATCATAGAAAAGTATGGATTGGTATGCAAGCGTTTTATTGTTTTTTAGTCCACAGTATTCAGTCCATTGTCCATAGTTTTGCGACGCATCGCGCAACACCTTCCCCTGAGCGTAGCCGAAGGAACTAACAATAGAACAATAAGCCGCAGGCGAAACAATGAAACAATAAAATGATTATTCACTGCTAAAAATTGATCAATTTATAATTCATAATTGCCGAACATCCATAATTTTAACCGTAACTTCGTATTTTGGAAATATTAAGGCGTATATCGCTCATAATCAATTATTTGAAATTCGATGGAAGCACGCAAAGAAACAGCACTTTATTTGGTTCCTACCCCTATCGGTAATCTGGACGATATTACCCTACGAGCCATCAAAGTTTTACAGTCAGTCGATACCATTTTAGCCGAAGACACTCGTACTTCCGGGATTTTGCTCAAGCACTTAGAAATTAGTAAGCCTACCCAAAGTTATCATATCCATAATGAGCATAAGGTGTTGTCACAATTGATAGAGCGATTGCAAAAAGGGGAGAAAATGGCCCTTGTTTCAGATGCAGGAACCCCTGCCATCTCAGATCCAGGCTTTTTGTTGGTACGTGAATGTCTCAAAAACGATATTGTGATTGAGTGCTTACCAGGAGCTACCGCTTTTGTGCCAGCTTTGGTAAAATCAGGGCTGCCCAATGACCGCTTCATTTTTGAAGGTTTTTTGCCGCATAAAAAAGGACGACAAACGCGTTTGCAGCAGCTGAGCGAAGAAAAACGCACCATGGTTTTTTATGAATCACCTCATCGCTTGCTCAAAACCCTTACCCAATTGGGCGAAGTATTGGGCGAAGATCGCCAGGCATCGGTTTCCCGTGAATTGACCAAGCTTTTTGAAGAAACAGTGAATGGAACTTTAACTGAAATTATTCAGCATTTTGAGGGTAAAAAAATCAAAGGGGAAATCGTAGTAGTAGTGGCTGGTCAATAACAAATGGGTACAAATAAAAAAGCCTGATATTGCTACCAGATTTCATGGCTTATTGCAGGTTTATCCTATTGAGGTAAGTGCTCATAATAGCTGAGCGATTTTCCATGTTACAAAGGAAGGCAAGTCTTACAGCAATGGGTCAGATATATGGTTAAAAAAACTGGATAAATAATCACCCAATCATAAATCGCTTGATGTCAACCATTTAACAATCAAAAACTCATCTTTATCTGGGGCAATAATTTTTGAATACGTTCTTTTTCTGAAATTGGCAATGGGTTGCCATATAAGTAAAGTTCTTTGAGGTTTTTGAGATTGACAATTTCCTGAGGCAATGATCGTAAACGATTGCGTCGTAAATCTAACGTTTTGAGGTTCTTGAGATAGCCCATTTCCATAGGGATGGATACCAACTCGTTTTCTCGTAAATCGAGCACCTCGAGTTCTTCTAAATCTCCTAACTCCGCTGGAATGTGTTGGATTTGATTACGCCCCAAAAACAATTTACGTAAGCTTTCTAATTTACCTATTTCTCTGGGCAAACGAGTCAATTGAGCTTGCGAAAGCAACAACTCTTCAAGTTTACGCAACCGCCCTACTTCTTTGGGCAAATGATTCAATGGGTTTTTACTCACATTCAAATGACGCAAATACATCAACCGCCCTACTTCCCGAGGCAAAGTGTGCAATTGGTTGTTTTGTAAATTGAGCGAAATAAGATTTTTGAGGTAATGAATTTCAGCAGGAAGCCTCTTTAGAAAAGCCCGGTTGATCCACAATTCATTGATATTGCTCACTACTTGAGCAAAACCATAAGTGAGGCACAACAATATTTTTTCTTGTTTATTAATCAGGTATTTTTCTAAAGATTGAGGAATATGTCCTCCTGCTCCTTTCAACAGTTCGAAGGCCAACTCCACATTGGTAGTTTGTGTGCTTTCCAGTAATTGCTGTATTTTGCTAATAAAGTCTGGATTGGATGTAATATAATTACTGTTATGAAACATACCCGAATTAATTTTGGTGCACTCTCAGTTTTTGTCAAAGCTATTAAACTATATACGTAATATATAAAATTATATTCGGGCATTCTTGAATATTTTGTAAATTTTAACACCATCAAAGCCGTTACAGTTCCCGAATAACATAACGATAACCATAGCCTGCACAGTGAATTACATTGGGTGCTTTTTTGACGGCGTCTACATAGCGGTTGTTCACCAAAAAAGTAAATTCATAAAAGCTTCGAGATGATTGTTTTACTTTATTAAGAGGTACAGTAAGGATATAGGCTTTTTTCGAGGCATCATAACGCATTTTCCACGCAGGGTGTTGTTTTTTCCAGCCCATAAAATTACCCACCACATATACTTGGCCTACTGGTTTAGGCGATGGATAGACAAAACGGATATTTTTTCCTGAGATAATATACCCTTTGTAATTGCTTTGCTGTGAACTGGTATATTGGCTTGCTTGCAATACCCAAACGGTACTTATCAAGCTGATCAATAACAACAGTTTTTTGAATAAAGGTTTGTTCATGGTTATATGGTTTTACTGCTTAAATTACCATTATTCATCCTTTATTGCTGTAGATTTATGCCAACCTTCTCAAACACGCCTTTTATTACTCAGAAAGCAACCTAAATGTATTTAAACCTCTTATTAGCGCTTTTTATCTAGCTCAAGATCGGATTCAAATAAAAAAAGCCCTGGCTTTTATAGGCCAGGGCTAATATCAGTTCCCTTCGTTAGTTAATAAAACTTAGTTATTGCACTTTTATACGTTTAGTGGTTACTTCTTTACCATTTTGTACAGTCAAGAAATAAATACCTGGTTTAAGATTGCTTGTATCTAATTTTTGTTGCTCAGTAGCTTCAGACACTTTTACCGATTGCACAATCATTCCTGCCATATTACGCAATGTCAACTGGCTACCTTTAGTAAGACTTCCTTTTTCAAGCGATACTTTCAACTCATTGATCGCAGGTACTGGAGATATATTGACGGTGGCTGATTTTAATCTTCGCACCAAGATTCTTCGAGCGGCCGCTTGTCCAAACCAAGTCGAGGTTCCCTTGATCATACGCAACGATAATAGCTGAAAAAGACTAAAAGTACCAGAGGCTCTGATGTCAAACGAAAAAGTAATTACTCCACCTGGAGGTATGCTTCTATTCATATTTGCCCGGGCATTGGTCGTACCTGCTTGTCCTCCAAATGAGAAGTTACTCATATAGAATCGGTTGGTAGAAGTAGCGCCTAAACGAACCCGATTTGCCCCAGTATGGCTCCAGGCTTCGGTACCCGTATTGGCTACTCTTACCGTTACCCGTGCAGTTTGCCCAGATAAAATTGACGCTGGTGCCGAAACTATAGCTACACTCGCATTTAGATTTGAAGCACCAGATACTGTAACAGGTATTCTTATAGAAGCCCCAAACCAAGTGACTAACTCATGCACCATTCGCGCTGAAAAATTATAATTACCAGGAGTAGGAGGCGCAGTAATGTCAAACTCAAAAGTATGGGTTTGATTACCTGCTACATCATGGCCCATAAAAGCCCGGCCATTGTGGGTTTGGCCTACAGTCATGTGTCCTCCATCTTTGAAGTTAGACCAGAAAAAATCGTTGCGTACCCCTCCCTGGTTAGCCACACCATCGCCTGCTCCTAAGCGAAACGAATAAGCGGTACCACTGTGTGTCCATAACCGAGTACCAGTATTTCTTACAACTAATCGTACCCTCACCTTTTGGCCAGGTTGCATAGTACTGGGCACGTTTGAAGATACCAATGCTGAGGCATAAGTACCTCCTTGGGCTATCACAGCATTAGAAGCAAAACTGAATAAAAATAAGTAAAGTAATAAATGTAATCTTTTCATGATTAAAAATGTTAAGTAGTCAATTATGTATAGAATAAAAGGGATTGATATCTAAATAGATAAGAATAGAATTGTATAAATCGTTCAATGCAATGTATTGTAATCACCTGACAGTGAATACATAAAGTATTTTAAAAAGCTCTGACTTAAAAAAGCCAGAGCCTCAATATCAACACACCAGGATAGTTAGTTTAGGATTGATTTATTGTACTTTTATGCGCTTGGTAATTACTTCTTTACCGTTTTGTACAGTTAAGAAATAAATACCCGGCTTAAGATTGCTTGTATCTAATTTTTGTTGCTCGGTAGCTTCTGATACTTTCACAGATTTTACTACTCTGCCAGCCATATTACGCAAAGTCAATTGGCTTCCTTTGGTAAAACTTCCCTTATCCAGCGATACTTTCAATTCATTGACTGCAGGTACTGGCCCTATAGCCACTCGCGAAGGAATATCAATATCATCTCCTCGCACTGTAATGTTTCGGTTGGCCGTTTGACCAAACCAAGTACCAGCTCCTTTGAGCATACGTAGTGATAATCTGAGTGATCTGGTATTTAAGGTAAAACCAGTAATGTCAAAAGAGAAGTCTATAGTCCCACCTGGAGGTACACTTCGGTTCATGTTGGCACGAGCATTTGTATTGTTTGTAGCTGTACCACCAAACGAAAAGTTGCTTAATAAAAATCTATTAGATGAAGTAGTGGCCAAACGAACTGGATTGCTACCTGTGTGATTCCAGGTTTGGGTACCAGTGTTGCGGGCTCTTACCGTTACACGACCAGGCTGCCCCGAAAACAAGGTACTTGGTGCCGAAACAATCGTCAAAGTCGCGTTCAAAGGACTTACTACAGTCACAGGTATTCTTACATAAACCCCAAACCATCGCTCTAATTCATGAACCATTCTGGCCGATACATAGCGAGTACCAGGGTTAGAAGGTGCCGTAATGTCAAACTCGAAAGTATGGATTTGGCCAAATGAAGCATCATGCCCCATAAACGCACGTCCATAATGAGTTTGGCCTGCAGTCATGTGACCTCCATATCTGAAGTTAGACCACAAAAAATCATTACGTGTGGTTCCTCCCTGATTAAATACACCATCACCTGCTCCTAAACGAAACGAGTATGCAGTGCCACTAAACGTCCACTTTAATAAACCTTTGTTTCGCATGCGTATTTGTACTCTTACTGTTTGCCCGGGAAGCATACTGCCAGGTACGGTATGAGAAACAAGCTCAGAAGCATATTGTGGAGGAATTGGAGGGTTAGGAATCCCTTGTCCTACTACTGAGTTAAATGCAAAACAAAGTAACAGCAAAAAAAATAAATGGAATCTTTTCATGATTTTAAAAATGTTAAGTAGTTAATTGTGTTAATAAAAAATAGGTTTTGGGTGTTGATATTAATCTTTATAATTGGTTAGTATAACAATTATGTCTTATAGGAATCATTAATATACCATTCGGTATATTTTATAATAAAATACTGATATGTAAAGACATAGCATACCCATTAAGCAATTGCAAAGGCATATATGCTGTGTTCCTTTTCAGATACAGCAATGCCATTTGCTTGCTATCGGAATCGATGCAAAACAGGAGCTATTCTTCGATAAGTATGTGAGAAAAATTAATTATGTGGGATGACAGGCAAACTGGTCAAAAAAGCTATTGGATTGTAATGTGGTGAATGTTCGTAAAGGATTTTTCATGATTATGATTGTTAGTGATTATAACTTAGATAAATGTATAGATAGTATATGGTTATTTGACTTCTTTTTTTGGGTTAACCCCTATACCCTAATAGTTATATTTTTTTACTAATTTTATTATTTATATTCAAGAATAAACTTTTAGTGAAAAAAGCAATAACAATAAAAGGATTTTCCCTCAAAACAGTCAATAATAATTATGACACGAGTATAACTAAATAAAATTTAAACCAAGTATTTTTAACATTTTTTTTGATAAAAAATTGGCTTATAAAGCTTTAAACCTAAAAAATTGTTCAGCCAACAAATATAAATGAACATTTTTGACAGATATAGAATTTGTTCATAAACGCACACCTAAATTTGACTTAATTTTCCAACAACTCAATCTATCAAAGGTAATAAGCAGTCGGTCCATGCTTACAACTTTATATTAGGTTTGTCATACATTTTATTTACCTCGTCTTATTTACTTTCAAACAACGTAAATAAAAACATACCCTACTCAAGACTTATGCGTATTTGGCACATAATATCCCATAAGCACTGTTACTTGATGTAAGTGCTATTGGCAGAAGATTTAGCGTTATTGGTCTGGATAAACAACCTATACAAATAAGTTTCAAATAGGTTATCTTGAGAAAATGTATATTTAAAATTCACCTCATTTTTTATGTAAACGTTACTATGTTTCATTACCTGGATGAATACATATCGGGCCAGGCAAGTCGGCAGAAACGCTGGGGGTTGCACCTGGCCTTTTGGGTTGGTTATGTGTTGGTATTTGGCTTTATCTGGGCCAGGCACGCTGGCGATTGGCAACGCTCTTTTTTGTTTGAGTCGCTTGCGCTTCTTCCGCGAATGGCCGCAGTATATGCGAGCATATATTGGCTTTTGCCTCGTTTTTTACTCAAAAAAAAGTACAGCAGGTTCTTATTGGGTTTGGGAGGCGTACTGTTAGGGGCAGGCTTAGCACTTCGTGGATTAAATTTTTATTTTTTTCCATCTGATGCCCCCGAAGCTAGCTTTTGGAGTACTTATCATATCATTCGGGGAATGGTACTGGTAAATGCCACTGTCATTGTAGTAATCACGATCAAAGTGCTCAAGTACTGGTTTCAAAACCAACAGCAACTTAAGCAAAGTGAGCAAGCGCGAATTCAATCGGAATTGAATTATCTCAAAAGTCAGATTCACCCTCATTTTTTCTTCAATACTTTGAACAATTTGTATGGGTTAGCCATCGAGAAATCAGACCAGGCACCTGACCTGATTCTTCGTTTGTCACAACTGATGCGTTATATGCTATATGAAACTCAGGCTGCTACCGTGCCCTTACAAAACGAAATCAATCATTTGCATCATTATATTGAGTTAGAAAAAATCAGATATCAGGAAGGCTTTCAATTGATGTTTCAGGTAAAAGGAGAAATAGGCACTCAACAAATCCCTCCTCTACTCCTGTTACCTTTTGTCGAAAATGCATTTAAGCATGGTTTAAGCAATCAAATAGAGGATGCCTGGGTATATGTACAATTAGAAGTAATGCCCGCTCGACTGGTATTCTCAGTAAAAAACAACTTTTCTACATTTGTAAAACCCGATACCACTCCACATAAAGGCTTGGGATTGAAGAATGTACGTCAACGGTTAAATCATCTATTTACCAACAATTATACTTTGCAAATCAAGGAAGAAAGCAAATCCAAGGAAGGTAGTAGTGCTCTCGTTTATTCGGTTAGGCTTACCTTGCCCTTGGTTGATGCTGTATCAAATACCCCCAATTTAACTACCCATGCTTATGCCAACATTTAAATGTTTGATTATAGAAGATGAACCCATTGCAGCTCGAGTGTTGGGTCGGTTTATTGAGCCTTTAGAGCAGTTAGAATTGGTAGCTACTTGTCACCACGCCCTGGCAGGCCTGGATGTTTTACAAAAGCATCCGATTGATCTGCTATTTCTGGATATTAAAATGCCCCAATTAAGTGGTATTGAGTTATTGCGTATCCTTAAGAAAGTTCCTAAGGTAATCATTACTACGGCCTATGCCGACTATGCACTAGAAGGTTATGAGCTAAATATTGTAGATTATTTGCTCAAACCCATTGCTGAAGCCCGGTTTATGAAAGCAGTCAGCAAGGCATTGCAACAAATTCCTTTACCTGTTACTCCTACCTTCGACTACACCACTCCTTATATCTACCTCAAGGCTGATAAAAAAATGGTGCAGGTATTTTTGCAAGACATTCTCTATCTGGAAAGTATGGGCAATTATGTAAAAGTATACACCACTGATAAAATGATTGTGACCTATCAAACCCTCCAGTTTTTTGAAAATCATTTACCAGTAGAATCATTTTTACGTATTCATCGTTCCTACCTGGTTTCGGTCAATAAAATAGAGGCTTATAGCGCTGCATTTGTAGAATTGCCAGCTCAACTGAAATTACCCATTGGGCAAAACTATAAATCAGGCGTGATCCAGTTTTTGGCAAAAGAAGCCTAAAAGCAATGTAGTGAATGCTACATTTCTACCAGTTCGTTTTTCAAAGCAAATACGACCAATCCTGCAGTATTTTTTGCACCGGTTTTCTCTAGTAGATTTTTGCGGTGCCCTTCTACTGTACGGTGACTAATAAAGAGTTTTTCACCAATTTCGGGAGTGGTGTACTCCTTACAAATCAGCTCAAGTACTTCCTTTTCTCGATTGGTTAATTGAATTTTATTGGCCCATTGTGGCTTACCTTTGGGACGACTTTTTTGGTTAAGTCCCTTGAGCATTACGGTAGAGATATGGTCGTTGAAATAAAAATCTTTGTCAATAACAGTTTTGATAGCACTGGTTACTTCGGCAGGATCAGCATTTTTGAGTAAGTAGCCATTGGCGCCCAATTCTAAACAGTAGATAATAAACTGTTCTTCGTCATACATAGAAAGCACCAATATTTTGATATCAGGATACTTTTCCTTGATAATTTTGGTAGCCTCCATGCCATCCATTTCGGGCATTTTTAAGTCCATCAAAATCACCTCTGGCAGGTTTTGGTGCAGATTTTCCACAAGTTGTTTTCCGTTGTCCACATCCAATACTACCTCTATATCACCTTCCATTTCCAGAATGGTAATCAACCCTTTTCGAAACAAGACATGGTCATCGGCAATTGCTACTTTTACTGGCATAATTTCTCGTAATGTTTGTGTTATTTAGTTCGAGTCGATGCGAAGTAATCAATTTCGCAGGATAGTTTTATAGCCAGAAGGATAAATTGTTTATGCCAATATAATGATTATTGAGAAACATTGCCATTGCGCAAGATATTCACTTGGGTACCTCCTTCAGGAGGGCAAGTATAAGTAAGGGTAGCATTCAACATTTGGGCACGGCTCTCTAGGTTTTTTAGCCCTAGCCCTTTGGTGCTATCTTCGCTATTTTGGAGTGCTACTACGTCAAACCCGACTCCATTGTCTTGAAAAACTACTTTGAGATTGTGAGCATTATAATGAACAAACAACTGTATTTCGGTGGCTTGGGCGTGTTTGAGGGCATTATTAAACAATTCCTGGATAATTCGAAACAAAGTAAGTTCATCGGCTACTGGCAAGCGTTCTTCCTGGGTTTGAGACTCAAACTTCACAGTCAGTTCATCCGTTTGGTTAATCCGTTCACATAATTCCTGGGTAGCATTTATAAGCCCAAAACGATCTAGGGTGGCAGGTAACAAATCTTTAGAAATGGCCCTTACGCTGGTCACTGTAGTTTCAATCAATGCCTTGGTTTGGTCTAGCATTTGGGAACCTTTGGTGGCAGGTGCCACAAATTTTTCCAGGCTTTTGGTAAACAGATTAATGGTAGACAGATTGGCTCCTACTTCGTCATGTAAGTCTTTGGCAATGCGACGACGCTCGTTTTCCTGACTCTGCAAACTCGCCTGTAGCAAGGCCTTTTGTTGTTGGGTTTGTACTTCTTGCAGCTTTTCTTGTTGCGCCAATAAGCGACGCTGATAGACCAAAAAGAATAAAATAACTGCCATCGCCAACAGCAACATCCCCACGGTACCGATGAGGATCATGGTACCTACTCCGAGTTCTCCCGACTGAGCCATAAACCTATTGCATAAAAAACATTATGAAAAATATTTAAGAAAGCGTGAATAATCCACATTTGAGTATTTAGCTCTCTTCTTGTCACCAAAAAATTACTAAAAATGAAGATAAACAAGCTTCCTGAAAAATAAATCAAAATCCCGGTATTGATCCAGAAAATTGGCTTTTTTTCTAAATACTTAATTTTTAATTCCTTTAATAATTTATAGAAAAACGACAACGCAAATACAATCAATAATAAGTTTTCTAAGGCTCTGGCGTAAGTATTAAATGTGTAAATTGTTTGGATAAAGATGCTATTAAGAATGGATAGCAGGGTAAATCCTACAATAACTATAGGAATGAGGTATTTTGGGTAAAAGCGATATAAATATAATTGATACATCCACGCCAATAGAGCAAATTCTATGATTACATAAATGTGTAATAATGGAAGATTAGGTATTTTGTAGGTACCCAATATATATGCAGAAATCTCAACAACTGTAGCTACCCAAAGCAAGTAGCTTAAGTATTTTAAGGGGGTAGATTGCTTTTTGAAGAACAACAATGCCAGTATAGAAGGTAACAAAGTAGAACTTGCAGATGTATCAAGCAATGCCTCAACCCAAGTATACAGAAATATAGAGGTCAACATTATTTCTTAAACTAGTTTAATCAAGTTAATTTTTATCTAGAAAGTAGACAGAAATATTGAATACTTCTGTCCACTATTATTTAGTAATCAAAATTAATCTCCTCCACTTCCACAAAAGGTAGGGCAAGGTTTTGCAAACTCCATTGTGGTAGCTCCGCCTCCACCACCTTCCAGATTGGTGAATTTTACATGAGGTGGAACGTTAATATTTAGCCGATCAATATTTACCCCATCATCTAGTGGTTTCATCACAAGGCGTAAAATAGGACGAAACGAAAATGGATGGTCATATTCAGGATTGGGGTCACCCGAACCTAAATAAACAAACAATTGATCAACTTTTAGAGTCCCTGCATTGTTGGTAACTATTTGTTGCAAGCTAGATGTATCGTCTGAGGAGTAAGTATAAAAACGTACCCTTTGAGATTCTTTGATGGTTTGTTGGGTACCTGCTATTGGTATATCTATAGGCGCATGAAAGGCACTAATCAAGTCGTTGGGAGCACAACGATTCCACTGATCAGCATACAGTTTAGCCAGCGAGAAGGGAATAATTGTATCATTTGGATTGATAGGCGAGCCCAGGTTTTGAGCTTCGGTTAGTTTATCTTCTATTGAGGTAGTGGCATAAAAGTCAGTAGTTTGCCCATTGTTTACCCCTTGCAATAAAAACACAAATTTGTTGGTTGCAGGGTTTACCGAAAGATACACTCGCAACGACTTGGTGTTGGCATCAGATAATAACTGTGTAGCAGCTGCTCCATCCAATAAGTAGGTATGTACCCGATGATGAGTGGTCACTCCTGCGTTACTAGTCTTGACCACATGAAAGCTATCCAGCAGATTTTGAAAAGCATCGCCTTGCCATTTTTGCAGGTAGGTTTGGGCATTGTCTGCAGCAAGAATTTGAGATTGTTGATCAATCATAAAAAAAAGTTTAAAAATACAACCATGCGTGTTGTCAAACTTAAGTTTATTTCACCTCTTTAACAATTACCCTATACTTTTGTTTTTGCACGCAAAAATTACGTAAACTACTGAAAAACAAAGCCTTAAAACCTTACAATTCTGTTAATCACCAAAAAAATCCCGTGATTTCGCCCCCTAAAACCCGTATTTTTACTTATACAAAGATTCTCAATTTTAGAAACATATTCCCCCCCTTATCTCGTTAAAGATTAAACAATATCAGTTTTTCAAATTCACATAGCCTTTTTCCTATGGCAAAAGTTTATGTAAAAAGCCTGGTTCTATTTAGGACCGGGCTTTTAACTTATGATTTTTGCTCTATAAATTGCGACTCTCCACCTGCCGAAAACACCTCAATAACACCCACATTTTCCTTCTTATAAAGCGAGAAAATAAAAAAATCAAAAAAAATTTCTCGTTTTTGTCATTTTTTTCCTCGAAGGGCATTGTAGTATATGAAGATCAGCGTGCAACATCCTATAAACCGTGCGTGTATTCCTAAAATCAGCAAGCGACGTCTTCAACATATTAAAGCTCATGCAATTTTTAATCAGCGTGGAAATTTATTTTCTGCGCTTTTTTTATGCCCTTTGTTTTCCTCTCCTATGCTGTTACACGCTCTTCTATAAACAGCCTAATGCTTGAAAATCTGGTCCCCTATGGTTTGCTTTCCCTTCGAATGATTGAACATTTCTTTACATAATTATTGACTAGGCTCATAGAGAAGTAAGTTGAAAATTCCATCAGTATAAGTGTGCTTTTCGATAAAATAAAGCTTATTTGAATTTTACCACCAAGTTTTCAATATAATCTGGACACATACATAGGGGTCACTCGTATTCTGAACAAAGTAGGTATCAATTAGAAAATATAAAAGATCTTAATGAACTTGAATATGATGCCTTTAAAACACAACAATATGCTCACGATCACCCACCCACTTACTGCTTCGAATATTTGGATAGAAATTGTCCATAACCAAGTAGACTCTACCTTAGACAATAATGTATTGACTTTGAACTCGAGCGTAGGAGAAGGTACAGTTAAATACTTTACTATTCAGAAAGAGCTATTTATTACTTTTATTCGCTTAAATCTCACTGCACCAATCAAGATGAAGCGAGTAGCAGGAAATGCTAACGACTATTTTATTCTAAATTTCTTCTTGTCGAAACAAAATGTTACTCAAAAGGCCAATAACAAAACCCAACTTTTAGGCTTACATCACTATAGCATGCTTTTTTCTTCAGCTATGACCAATGCCGAAACCATCATTCCCTCTCAACACCCCATAGATATATTCAATATCACTTTGTCGAAGCAATGGATCATTGACCATGTACTGGATGCCGAAAATAGCGCACAGGATTTTTTTGGTAATTTACTCAATCAAGAAGGGGCTGTTTATTTATATGAAAACATTGATTACAAACTAAGTGCTGTTTTACAAGAAATTTTAGGGCAACAAGAGACCATAGGCAAAATCAAGCTGTTTGCTAACATATTGACCTTGTTGGCTCATTTTTTTGAGAAAGTAAGTCAACGCTCAATAAACCAACCACCAGCCCCCATTAATGAACTTGACTTAAAGAACTTGCTCACCTTGATTGAAGAAACAGAGGCTGACTGGAAAAATATACCTTCTGTAGAAACAATGGCCGAAAAAGCTCATATGAGTCTTTCAAAGTTTAAGCGATTATTTAATCAAGTATTTGGAAAAAGCCCTTATCAATACTTCTTAGCGTTGAAAATGGAACGCGCTATGGAGCTTTTAGAAACCAATGAGTACTCTGTGTCAGAAGTGGGGTATTTAGTAGGCTATTCAAACCTGGGACAATTCTCAAAAGTTTTCAAACGTCACCATTCCTTATTACCCAGCGAAGTAAAGTGAACTTTATGGAGTAGTCAAATCCCTTTTTCTGCTAAAGGGTTCACCCCTCCCCCTCTAATTTTGCAATAGTTAATTTTTACCCGGCACATAGTAAGGCTTTACTATATGTCCAAACCCCCAGTTTTGCCCAAGGCTTTCTGTTTGTATTTGGTTAGTAATCAAAGGCTTACCAATTACCACTACGCCTGTATGCCTTGCGCAATAAATCATTGAAACTATGAGAATACTTCGTTTATTTTTTGTTTTTCTTGGGCTAGGCTTTACCACCCATTTATGGGCCCAAACCCAAACCATTCGTGGAAGAATACTTGATAAGCAGTCCAAATTTCCACTGATAGGAGCCAATGTAGTGGTGATGGGAACACAGCCGCTTAAAGGAGCAGCTACTGATGCTGAGGGATATTTTGTGATTCCTGAGGTACCTTTGGGTAGGCATCAGGTACAAGTATCTTATTTAGGGTACAAACCACAAAACATTCCTAATGTAATAGTCAATTCTGGAAAGCAAACTGTTTTGAATGTATCACTTGAAGAATCAATCACCTCGAGTGAAGAAATAGTGGTGACTGCCGAAAAAGACAAAACCCGCACTAACAATGAAATGGCTTTGTTGAGCGCTCGCGGGTTTACCCTTGAGGAAACCTCGCGCTATGCTGGAAGTAGAAACGATCCTTCGCGTATGGCGCAAAATTTTGCGGGTGTGAGTGGTGCCGATGACAGCCGCAATGACATCATTATTCGTGGCAACTCTCCGCTCGGTTTATTGTGGCGTTTGGAAGGGATAGACATTCCCAATCCTAGCCATTTTGGCTCAGTTGGCACTACCGGAGGGCCAATCAGTATGCTGAATTATAACGTTTTGGCCAATTCTGATTTTTTAACAGGCGCTTTTCCAGCCGAATATGGCAATGCTGTTTCTGGTGTTTTCGATTTGCAAATGCGTACTGGAAATAACTCAAAAAAAGAGTATATGGCTCAGTTTGGTTTAAGTGGCTTTGAGGCTGGTCTGGAAGGGCCTTTTAGCAAAAACTCCAATGCTACTTATTTAGTCAATTACAGGTACTCTGCCTTAGGATTGTTAAGTGCATTGGGAATTAATTTTGGAGCAGGTACTGCAGTACCCAACTACCAGGATTTATCATTTAAAATTGATGTTCCTACAAAAAAAGCAGGGCGTTTTTCTCTATTTGGCGTAGGTGGGTTTAGCAGTATTGATCTGTTGGGAAGTGAAGTAGAGCCTAATCCAAATGACTTGTTTACTGAGAGTATTGAAGATATTCGCAGAAAGACTGGTATGGGAGTTATTGGCTTCAAACACTTGTATTTTTTTAATAAAAACACTTATTCTCAATTCAATTTAGGCATTTCGCGTTCTACGGAGGAGCTTCGTATGGATTCGGTATTTAGAAATCCCACCACTAAAGTCGTAGAGCAAATCATATACAAAGGGAGTAAAAACTTCGAAGAAACACGCTATACGTTTCGGGAGCAAATCAACAAAAAATTCAATGCCCGCAACAATGTTAACCTGGGAGTAATTTTGGACTTATACCAAACAACATTGGTAGATAGTTTTTTGGTAGACAATGGTAGTCGTTTTCGTAGATTTAGAGATTTTAGCGGTAATAGTGGGCTCATCAGAGCTTATTTGCAATGGCAACATCGTTTCAATGACCAACTTATCTTTAATGCAGGGGTATATTATCAACAATTTTTGTTGAATAATGCCAACGCACTCGAACCTCGGGCAAGTATAAAGTACAATTTTATGCCCAATCAGTCTATTAGTCTGGGAGTTGGTTTACATAGTCAAATACATCCTTTACAGGTATACTTTCAGGAACAAGAAGGAACAGGCATCCAAACCAATAAAAACCTTGGGTTCACTCAGAGCCAACATTTAGTCTTAGGCTATGACAATTCGCTGGCACCTAACCTACGCCTGAAGATAGAAGCCTATTATCAACGTTTGAATAATGTACCAATTAGTGCGGCATCGCCTCAGTTTTCTATGTTAAATATAGGGGCTGACTTTGGAATTTCAGTACAAGACAACCTGATCAATGAAGGCAGTGGGGAAAATTATGGAGTAGAAATTACTTTAGAAAAGTTTTACAGCAAAGGCTACTATTTTTTATTGACTGGCTCCTTTTTCGATTCCAAATACCAAGGATACGACCAAGTGAAACGTAACACAGCATTTAATGGTAATTTTATCGCCAATGGGTTGGTAGGAAAAGAATGGAAAGTGGGCAAGAAAAATAATCTTCTAACTCTTGACCTTAAAACAACTTATGCAGGTGGACGGCGAATAGTACCCATTGATTTGCAAGCTTCCAGAGCTCAGGGTCACGAGGTGCTAGATCAAACAAGCGCATATGAACAAAGGCTAGATAATTACTTCCGTCTTGACTTAAGGGTAGGCTTTAAGAAAAATGGCAAAAAAATAACCCACGAGTGGTTTATTGATGTGCAAAATATTACCAACCGCGAAAACATCTTTACTTATGCCTATAACCCTATATCTCAAAATATTGAAACCACTTATCAATTAGGTCTCTTCCCAACAATTCAGTGGAGGGTGCTATTCTAAGAGAGTTCATTCTAAGTATTGTTGTAGTATATAAAAAGGTGATTTTTCATCTATAAAACCCAAAATTAGTTCGTCGGATAATAAATGAGGATGAAGTAATCAATATCTCTTAACACAACTGAATAATAAATATCAAAAAGCCCAGAACTTGGATCACTGGGCTTTTATCTTCTTATATATTCCCTAAAAAAGTAGGTCCACCTATAATTTAGGCAGACTTACTCGTCATAAAAACTACTGAAACGCTTACTAAAAACTGCTTTTAAAAACAATAAGGTGGACAAGGTTGAGCAAAGTCAAATAGGACATTGGTGTGCTTTCGGGTGGCTTTGATCACTGGACGAAAGGCAAACGGATGCTGACGAGATTCAGCATCGCCACATCCCATAAATACGGTGAGTTTTTCGGGTTGCATAGCCTTGAGCTCTTTCACTACCTCTTCTCCAAAATGATAAAACCTTACCCGCTTTTTTACCTCTCCCCGCTTACTTTCCTGTGCATTGTGAAAAGCCTGCGCCATACGTCCATAGGTGAGTTTTTTCCATTTATCGACATAGATATTGGCAAATTCAGGCGAAATCAAATGCAAATTAAAATCTACTGTAGCAGTGTAGTTGTTTTTGCCCAAAACTGGGGTTTCTTCCAGTACCTCAGGTAAAAAACAATTCTCAAACATGCTTTTTGCCTGAGAGGTATCTTGTTTTTGCCCCTGAAGCATAGGTACCCACTTGTTGTACATCATGCCCATGGTTATATTGAGCGTCTCAGTCTCAGGAGAGTTGATCAACAACAATGTTTCGGGCTGAGGCAATTGAAAGGCAGCCACTTTGTAAAGTTCTCCTTTGTCGAGGTTTACCCGATAAAAGGCATTGGCTAATTTTTGGGGAGAGGCATTGTACCACTCCTGGGCGTATTTTTTGGCTACGTCTGCCGAGAGTTCTCCCAGAAGTTTAATAGTTTGAGTTGTCATAAATAAATGATTGTAATGTTTATGAAATATGTGTGAATACGAAAGGGTGGCCCACTTTAAACCACGTTTTATTGAGCCATAATTCATTGTTTTTCAAGGGCTTGCTTGGTAGCAATATATATGAATAAAGGATAATTCATTGATATGATTTGGCTGCAAATAAGGCGTAATATAAGAGATGTACATAGTTGATTAGGTTTTTGGTTTGACCATAAAGTGTTTAGAATATGTTTCTGTTTTGTAGAATACAAAGGTAGCAAAGCAGCACTCGAAAAGCTAATATTATGAGCAAAATATTGTTAAAAATATTAGCAAAATACATTACTCATTGACAATGAATAGGTTGGAGCACCAAGTAGTTTTACGGGTTTTACAAAAGCCGTGTATTCGCGCTTATCTCATAGCTCAAAACAAATTAGCTTTGTAATAATCAGTTTTTCAAAATAGTTTCTCAAATGTCACATAAGCTCCACCCCTGGTCGAAGTCGTTATGTTCATACAGCCCCTTATCCTATAATAAGGGGTTTTTAAACACTGAAACAATTCCATATTCATATAAAACTATCAGGCAAAATATCATTCATAATATGAAGTCGTCTCGACTTTTAGGATGCTATTGAAAATGATTGCTTTTGTTCGATAACAAAGTGATTATTAGCCGTAGGCAGAGCTCGTCACAGCAAAGCTGTAGACTCGGTTTTGAGGCATAGCAGCGCTACGGTGATAAGAAATCTCGAAGTTAGTGGGCAAAATGAACCGTTTGTAATTCATTATTAAAAGTTGAGATGACTTCTGTGTCAAAATCAAAAAGGATTGACCTTTTGGGTACAATCCTTTTTTAAAATTTCTTATAAATAAATGTTCTTTCTAGAACCTTCTTTTCACATAATAAATCTGATAATTTTTGTCGAAGTGAAGTTCTGCTTTATGGTTATAAGTTTTCCATTGATTTTTCTCTTCCTCCTTCTTGGGTTTTCTTAGCTTAAAAGAATACTTGAAAGTAAACCTCACGATATGATTTCCTTCTTTATCATTTTCGTATTGCATAGAGTTCCAATCAATCTCATGCTTTTCTTCTTTTACTACATCATTCCAGTATCTTTTAAAACTAATCGGTAAGTCTCTATCACGCGATACATTTTGATTACCGTAATAATAAGTCAATTTATCAGCATAATAAGGCCTCACATTATCAAAATCGTGACTTTCTATGGCTTTGTAGTGATTCTTGAGTTTAGCTTTAATGATTTCCTTAGGGGTACTTTGTTGCGCCAATCCTTTGTTTAGAAATACAATGACTGTCAATAATAAGATGAATGCACCAGCTATTTTTTGATAATCGCTTTTAATGAATCTCACTTAAAATTCTCCTTTTTGATAATACACTAAATAATCTTTATTCAAGCGTATTTCTGCTTTTCGTTTATAAGATTTCCATTCAACCTTTTCTTTCTCTCCCTCTTTGGGAGGGGATTTATAAGAATACTTAAAACTAAATGTTACAATATGATTTCCTTCCTCGTCACTCTTGTACTTTAAACTATCCCAATCTACATCGTGCCGTTCTTCTTGTACAATATCTTTCCAAGATTTTTCATAAGCAATGCGTAAATCACGATCACGAGTTATATTTTTTTGACCAAAATAATCCTCTATTTTTTCTTGGTAAAAAGGTTTTATCTTTTCAAAATCATGACTCTCTACCGCATCAAATAACTTGCTCAAAGTTTTCTTGACAGTCCGTTCTTCTTCAGATCCAGTATTTGTTTTTTGATACTCTTCCGAAAAGTAAGCTACTTTCTCTAACTCTTTGATTTTAAGCGGATTCCATAACACCAAATAGCTCAACACTCCCAATAGTAATATAATTAATAGAGGTAAAAAGTTGAACCCAGAAGATTTGCGACGAGAGGCAGGTCGGCGATTTTGTGGTCTTTGTCCTTGTGGCCGTTGGTTTTGTGGGCGAGGTTGACGCACTACGGTTTCGGGCGAACTCGTAGCCAATTTGGTAGCTCCATATCCCTGATGCCCAGGATTTGTTTGTGCCTGCTGAGTTATGCCCAATAGGGCTTGTTTAAACTCCAATGCATTTTGAAAACGAGCGCTGGGCTCCTTGGCAGTGGCTTTGTCTACCACGGCTTGTATTCTTTCCGAAACCTTGGGGTTGAACTGGCGCAAGCGAGGCAAAGGCGAATTAACAATTTGGGTATATACTTCGTATTCAGTCGCTGTTTTTTCATCGTAAGGTGGACGCCCAGTCAAAATCTGGAAAAGTGTGACCCCCATAGAATAAATATCACTACGACGATCTACCGATTGGCCTTTTACCTGTTCAGGGCTCATATATAGCACAGTGCCCATTTTAGATCCAGTACGCGTAAGGCCCTTGTTCGCGCCATTTAGGATTTTGGCAATCCCAAAATCTAAAATCTTTACCTGACCTTCGCTACCAATCATGAGGTTAGAAGGTTTGATATCGCGATGAATAATACCACGATCATGGGCATAAGCAAAACCGTCTAAAGCCTTACTAAATAATTCAACTGCACGTTCTTCAGATAGTGGCCCAGTGACCGAACGGATGTAGTCGTCTAACTGGTTGCCATCTACATATTCCATAATCAGGAATAACCCCTGATTGGTTTCCAAAAAATCGTATAAATCGATGATGTTAGGATGCTTGAGACTGGCCATGGCTTCGGCTTCGTTTCGAAACCGTTCTCTGATTTGCGCATTATTTACCAAATTGGGGTGGAGGGCTTTAATTGCGGCTTTTCGTCGCATTTGTAAATGAGAAGCCAGGTAAACACTGCCCATACCTCCTTCTCCGATTTTCGAGTCTATTCGATAATTGAGTACTTGTGCGCCAATCATTTTTGTCAATTTAGTGAGTCCATAGTCACCAGTCCATAGTCTACGGTCCACGGTTGTACTGTTTTACCTTTACTGTGGACTGTAGACTGTTGTCTGTGGACCTTTCTTATCCTTACAAAGTTAAAAATTAATTGCAAATGATAACTTTTTAGGCAAAAGGATTTACCTGTAAGCATTTGAATATCATCATTATACCAATGAAAATGATTGTTTCATAAAAATTCAAACACTTTTTATCAACCATCTGTTGATTTATTGTAATTTAGAATTATACATTTTATATCTGTTATTACTGATTAAATTGAAAGAAACACTTTGAATAAGATTGTTATTAATCAAACAAATTCTTGACACTTTTAAATCGATAACTATTGCGCCATGACTGACAAACCAAAAATAAAAGCGGATGCTGAGCACAAAGATGTGTTTAGGCGTCGCGAGCCGTTCAACTTTATGCTCTGGACGGCGATTGTAGGAATTTCTATTATGTTCTTTGCCCTTACCCTATTGTATGTCGCCCGCAAAGGCACCACTCAGGTAATGATTCCTTCTTTGTTTTGGCTGAGTACATTTTTTATTACCCTTAGTAGTATTACGCTTTGGCGGGTAAATGTTACCATTCGGCGGGAACGCTTTCGTCAAGCCAAGCTTCTATTAGGTGCTACCCTCGCTTTAGGCCTTTGTTTTATAGGATTACAGGTGGCTGGTTGGCAACAATTGATTTCAGCCAAAATCTATATTAATAATAATTTAGCAGGTTCGTTTATTTACATCATTTCAGGTTTGCATATTGCCCATATTTTGGGCGGATTGGTGTTTTTATCACTTATGTTTGTAGATATTGCCCGCCATAAAACTTATGTAGATTCTTTTATTCACAGCGTCAACCCTCCGAATCAATTACGCCTCAAGCTCGTAACCGTTTACTGGCACTTTGTAGATATATTATGGTGGTATTTGTTTGGTTTCTTTTTATGGTTCTAAAGTGGAGTCTTTAGTCCATAGTTTTGCGACGCATCACGAAGCAATGGAACAACAGAATGATCATTCACTGCTAAAAACATAATTTATAATTCACCCTTAGCCATCCGACAAAATAAACCCCTTGCCATGAATATTGGTGATTTTTACTGTGGAATCATGCTGTAAATATTTGCGAAGTTTGGAGATAAATACATCCATGCTTCGTCTAGTAAAGTAATCATTATCTCCCCAAATCTGCTTGAGAGCTATGTCCCGTTTCATTACCTGATTTTTGTTAACACACAACATTTTGAGCACCTCGGCTTCTCGCTGCGACAGTTTTTGTTGTTGGTTGTTCCAAGCCAAAACCTGTGTATCGTAGTCAAACACATATTGCCCAATGTGGTAAGTTTCTTTGGTAGTTGCACTGTCTTGGGCTTGGGTGCGATTTAATACTGCTTGTACTCTGGCTACCAGGAGTTCTTCATCTATTGGCTTTACGATGTAGTCATCAGCTCCGAGACGAAAACCTTTGAGTTTATCGGTTTTTAAAGATTTAGCAGTTAAAAAAATGATGGGTGTAGCACGATTCATCGCCTTGATGTTTTTGGCCAAAGTGAAGCCATCCTGTTCAGGCATCATCACATCTAAAATACACAAATCAATGGCGTTTTTTTGAAAACACTCAAGTCCTTCTTTTCCATCTTTGGCCCAAATCACTTGAAAATCGTGCATTTCGAGGTACTCACTCAATATATACCCCAGAGTTTGGCTATCTTCTGCTAATAGAATGGTTTTCATAGACCAGTGGTTGGTAGTGTTTAGTATTAACTATTGGGTAAAAAAATCTGAAATTCAGTCCCATTTTTCCATTGATTGTTCAAACGAATCATCCCCTGATGGGCTTCTACAATCATCTTCACGTAGCACAATCCTAATCCAAACCCTTTTACATTGTGAACATTACCAGTAGATACCCGATAAAACTTTTCGAAAATAAATGGGCGATCTTTAGGTGCTATACCAATGCCATTGTCTCTGATGCTTAAATGAATACCATCCTCATGGTCTTCAGTGATTACTTCGATTTGAGGTATTTCCTGGCTATATTTTAAGGCATTATCGAGCAGACTATGTAGTACACTTGCCAGGTGGGTTTCATCGAGCACCAACTCACTATTTTGGGCCTGGAGGTTTAGGCAAATATTCCCGTTTTTTTGTTGAGCCAAAAACTCAAACATTTGTACCGTTTTTTTAATCAACCGATGCAAATCTACTCGCTGTAAATCCAGTTCGAAACGTTTGTTTTCGATCAAGGCCAATTGTAATACTTTTTCTACGTGATTTTTTAATTGCTCATTTTCGGTTTCAATCAATTCCAAATACTTGGTGGCCTTGTCGTACTGTTTTTTGGCTACATTTTCCCGAAATACCTTGGTAACCAACGAAATAGAAAATATAGGAGTTTTGAGTTCGTGGGTGAGGTTATTGATAAAATCGTTTTTGATTACGGCCAGTTTGCGTTGTCTTAAAATGGTTCGTATGGTATAACCAAAACAAGCCAACAGCAACAGAATAAAAAACAAAGACATGAGCAACTGCGTCCGAATACCACTGAGTAAATAGCTGTCCTTTTCTGGAAAAAGTACGCCTAGTTGATAAGCTCCAGCACAATTGGTATTACGGAATTCTTTTTGCAAAAAATTTCCAGCGCACACTCTATAATCTCCAAACACTTTCTTATTTATCTTAGTGTGCTTTTGCCCCATGTTGCTTAAGTATACCTTTCCAGAAATCCCATCAAATACATAGCACTCATATTTGGTGCTCAAATGGTGCACCTGCATCATTGAATCTACAAAGGAAGTGAGTTTGGTATGAGCCTTATCTATCAATTGCCGGGGAGGCATTTCTTTTTCTATGTCAATGGTCTGAATGATAGACTTCAGGTCTTTAATGAGCCCTTTTTGTTTATCAAACTTAGTATATACTACATCCAAACTGGCCAAAGCTCTTTCTCTAAACAACTTTTTTTGCAGCATCAATCCACTTTGTAACCAACTTACCTGAATATAAACCAACCCCACCAAGGCTACACTTGCCAATGCTGTGATAAAGTACATTCTTGATTTAGACATATTGGTAAAATCTTGATTGGAAGTTTTTAGGTACTATTTTTTTCCTTTGCTATTACAAAGGAAGAATAAAATACGACGAAAACGGGACATGTTAACCTTTCCTTAACACTTTTAACTTTTCGCTAAGCTTCTTTAACGCTTTGCTAGCCCACCCCTCTGCAAAAATGCGACTCCTTTGTATTAGAAGCTATTTGAGTCTTATAACTAAAACTTCAATAGCCTCTAACCGATTTTAAATCTTTTTTCAAACCATGAAGTCGCCATGACTTCCCTAAAATCAATCATTATGAAAAAGTTATTGTTAAGTTCATTTTTGCTCGTAGCAGCATTTGGTTTTATTCAGGCGCAATCTTGTGATCCAAGTGCTTGTTGTAATGACAATGCAAAAGCCAGTGTTTCTAAGACCGATTTGAAGAAAATTATCCAGCAAAAGTACCAGGATGCCAAAGTAACTGATATTGCCTACAATAATGGCTACTACAAAACCACTTTGTTGGCTTCTAACAATCAAAAACTTCAGGCTTATTATACTGGTGCAGGAAAATGGCAAGCTACCAAACGTTATATGACTAAAGCTGCTTTACCCTCTAATGTGCGTAAAACCCTCAAAAAGCAAAAGCAATGGAGTGCCGTAAAATCGGCTTATAAAATAGAATACCCTACTCGTAAAGGTGGTTATGTAGCCAAAACAACTCAAGGCAAAAGAATAGACTTTGATTATAAAGGTGCTTGTTTGACCAACTTTAAATGCACCAAAAATGGCAAATGCGATACAAGCAAATGTGACGATAAAGGTAATTGCAAACCAGGTAGCTGCAAAATAAATAACTAGTCATATTTCCCTGACTTTTCGGTTCTTGTCATCAATTGATAAGAACCGTTTTTTTTGTCCTGCGTAATGGAATGATATGAGCAATCAAGCATTTATTATTTCACTACTGGCTTTGTTGTTATTTATTTTCTCTCCTTTATTAATGGCCTTTCTCAGTTGGGCTTTTAGTGGCTTCAAGAATAGCTTATGGAGTGAAGGGCCAGGTGGTCATGGCACCTATCTTTGGTTTATGCTTATTACCTTACCAGTAGGTGGCTTGGCTTTTCTTGTAGTTTTGGTACTTAAACTCCTGGGTTGACTTAGGTAAAAGCAAAAAAGCTTGCCTTGAGGTTGTACATATCATGAAGATTTCACTAAATTTGCAATCCTTTTTAGGTAAATATAGCGTTGCACCCGTAGTTCAACTGGATAGAATACCAGATTTCGGCTCTGGGGGTTGAGGGTTCGAATCCTTCCGGGTGCACTACAAAAGCTCTTGATAAGCAATTATCAAGGGCTTTTTTATTATGTAACCTCCCTATTTTCTCAAAACATTTCGAGCGCTTTCACTTTTTTTCTAAGTAAAATGAAACTCTTTTATTTAAAACACAGTATAAAATATTGCATAGCTGGTTGAAGGATCTTGGGGGTTAGAAACACTGTTTCTTCCCTCAAGTTTTTTTTTGCCCTTTTGTAAACGACAACATTTCTTCCCCTCAAGCAAAAAACCACTACCTCCCATTCGTAAAGAAAGGTAAGCAATGGCTTCACTTATAGTATACCCTTAGTTAGTGAAAAAATTGACAAGCAAGTCAAAAACTCACTTGTCAATATCTATCTTATTGATGGTTTATTTATATACAACTCTCTTAAAAGTCACTTTACCATTTTTCATATATTTTACCAAATACACCCCTTTGGGTTGATTAATAGCTTTCAAATTCACAATTACTTTTTCACCCGGCTTTACCTCTTTCTTCATGATAGTGGTACCTAATAATGTATACACACCTACTACCTGTACACCTCCAGAACTTTTATCAGTTGTTGGTGGCAATTCTATGGTAAAACTACCCTCAGTTGGGTTAGGATATAGTTGGAAAGCATCTTGATGAATCTCTACCATTGCTTCTTTTACCGTACCATTTGTTTGGCGTGTTGCCGAAGGAGATGCAATCGGGCTACTCGTACAAGGGCCAATTTTCACCAGGGTATTGCTATTTGCTTTAGAGTGAAACCCAGGCCCCAGTACAATACTTTGACCTGCGATGATATTGGCTTGTCCGTTGGGTTCTACATTAAAGAATGTACTCCCTCCTGCCACATTGATAGTACTACTTGCCTGAAACAATTGACCAACAAATCCAGGGATTGTTTGATTTTGCAAAGTCAACGTAGCAGGGCAATTAGAAGATTGCATAACAAACGGCGACACATAAGCCAATGCAGTACCAGTACGATTATCTGTCCAGCAAGGATAAACCACTCCATCTCGAGCCGTAATACCCAAATAATCACCAAAATAACCGCTAGCCAACCCAGGAATAGGACTTGGTGTAAATGCTACATCACTTACTCGGAAGTCATTCCAGGTGCTTCCACCATCTTGTGAAGTGGCTACAAATACCTCTACTTGAGTAGAAGATACATTACGATCGCTGTAAAAAATCACACTTAAATCACCCGTTACAGGATCACAGGTAATCCAGGGAAAGTAGTTCTCATTCCCTATTGGGTCTTGGTTTACTTTGATAGGTGTAGACCACGTTGTGCCACCATTGGTAGAACGAATCATGTAAACATCAATACTACCTGCAGTATTTACCCCAGGAGTACCTATATTGGCCCATACTACATAAATGTGTCCACTGTTAGGGCCATTACTAATGTCTACGGCCATAGACGGGAATGAATTTACCCGCATGTTTTTCCCGGTTTGAGTAGATCTAATCCCTCGAATGTTTGAAATAATTCGGGTAGCAGTGGCAAAAGATGCTCCTCCGTTGGTAGAGCTTGTAAAGCCTAGCGCTGTTTCGTCACTGGGGAAACTGTCATATATCGACCATACCGCGTACACTTCTCCGTTAGGCCCAGTTTGAAGGTTTACTCCCTGATTATGGCTTCCAGCACTCACAGCACTACTTACCACTGTTGGAGTAGTCCAGGAAACTCCGTCGTTAGTAGAGCGGGTAATTTGAATTTCACCTGAATTGGCTCCACTAAAAATCGTCCAGGAATTGTATAAGTTTCCTTCATAGGTACTCCCAATCTTATTATCAATCCATAGGTGGTTTTTATCCAATGTACCACTGGGTGCAATAATTACTGGTGTCCAGGTAAGGCCACTATTGGTAGAATAAGCCACTCCTTGTCCAAAACCTGACGAAATAAACCCGTTATAAAAACGGCCATTGTTACCAATGACTGCCGATGGATCGCCACTATTACTCCCTCCAGTTCCAGTGGTTTGTCCAGCCCAGGTGGTTCCGCCATTGGTAGAGTAAAATCCACTGGTTCCCAGGAATGAACTCGGACTAGTTTGGAAAGAGTTATTAGAATTTAATGGATTATTAGGGTCATTAGGATTCACAAAGATTGAGTTTTCACTTTGGCTTGCTGCCGTAGTAATGACTACATCTGGTGAATTTACATTGAGTACTCCTACCCCTGTAATCATACTAGGGCGAGTAACTGCTGCCGGGGGTTTTACATTAGGCGCGATATCTACCAGGCCCAAACGAGCCATTTCACGCCAATACTTCATATTGTCAATACGGATGTCTACCCTTGGGTCGAGATTTTTCCTTTTCAATAAGGTATTGCCTTGTCCATTGGTATGCAACACACAAGCTGTGCTAAGCACAAACCCTAAAAGGAAAATTTTATTAAGTATTTTCATACGTTTAATATTTCTTTTAGATGTTTGTATTTACTTCTTGATAGTTGCTTTTAAAGCCTTGTTTTCTTTTTTAAGCGTTTCTACTTCTTTTTTCAAGGCAATCATATAAAGAGTCAACTCTTCAATTTTACGCAAAAGTGTAGCATTCATTTCCCCTACAAAAATCCCGTTCTTTTCTACTACTTTAGCAGAAGGTACGTCTGGCAAATGTTTGTTCTTTTTGATAAACTTTTCTACCTCTTTCAATGAACGTAACTTGTAGTCGTCTTCAAAAACATAGTCAGCCCAGCCAGTATATACTTTTACTTCATTGGCACGTACTCTACCATTTACCGAAAGGGCATAGTTGGTGGTACCATCACTCAAACTCTTGGTGTTAATCCCTACTCCGTTGGCTGTAAAGTCTCCAAAAATTAAAGGAGTAGTAAAATTGGTAGAATTCTCTATGTATAACTTATTTGAACCAGTTTCACTATATCCAGCATAAGGCCCTAAAAATACATTGTTAGTTCCTGTTGAATTGGTGTAACCAGCACGATATCCCACTGCCACATTCAAGCGAGCCGTAGTTCCTGCATTACCAGCCCAGCTTCCCAAATACACATTAAAGCCTCCAGTCGTAGTATTTCGTCCAGAATGATGACCAACCAATACATTATATCCGCCAGTGGTAGCAGCATATCCAGCCTGGTAACCAACCATCGTATTATATATACTGGTAGTAGCTGTATACCCAGCTTGATAACCCAACATGGTATTGTAACGTCCAGTATTGTTGCTATAACCTGATTGGAAACCTAAAAAGGTATTTTGATAACCAGTGGTATTGTTATAACCACTCATATACCCCATAAAAGCGTTGGCATATCCAGTAGTGTTGAATCGTGCGGTACGGTAACCAAAAGCAGCATTGTTGTTTCCAGTAGTATTACGGTTTCCACTCCAGTGACCTACAAAGGTATTGTTGCTTCCAGTAGTGTTCACATAACCGGTGGCTTGCCCCAGAAAGGTATTATAGTTACCAGTGGTATTGTTATACGCACTTGACGCACCTATAAAGGTGTTGGATGCTCCAGTACTTATGCGCCCAGCATTGGCTCCAAAATAACTACTGTTTGAACCTCCGGTTCCAGAACCTGTACCATAGTTTGTGTTTTGGGCAAAAGCAAATTGTCCAGCAAGGCATAAAACTGCCAATAGAGTTAATCGCAAATTTTTCATAATTGTCAAAATTTAATTGTTTAAGTATAATAAGTGATTATTATGTTAATTAGTACGATGCAAGATATAGTAATCCTGTTCCTGATAATCTAAAATGGATTAATAGGTATATAGAATGCCGTTCCTACCTTTGTCAAAGCAAAGACGGTTATTAAAAAAATTAAACTTTAGGAATTTAAAATATTAGGTACGTAATAAAATGGCGTGCTTGTAAAGGGAAAAAACCTGAGAGATTGATTTAATTGAATGTAGGTGTAAGATTGTCATAATAATTGTCTGGTTAGGTGTAATTAGCTAGGTATTTATTATTTGCAATATCATCATATGTTTTTGAATGTGCAAATTAGGTGCGTTTTAGCATAAGTCTTTTACTCATTTTTACTCAATATTACCCACAAAATTTTATTTGAACTATTCTAATATCAATCTACTAAGATTTGTGTACAGTAAAAGGAGTTTCATCTATATGCAACTTAGGATGTAACACCTGCAAATTTGCTAAAAAACGTAGGCTACTGATGAATTCTAAACGAGTAGGACGAAAGTGATTACTATCATTAATAATGGTTATAATTTTCCCGTTTTTTACCCTTATTACTCCTGCACCTAACAATGCTGTGGCTTGATTATCTGCTAAGAAATAATGACCAGCTCCTAGCCTTAACTCTCCTTCAACAGTAATAATAAATGAAATTTTTTGGGGCAACCCAGAAGAGGTTCTGATCTTTCCAGTATATAACCTGTCTTGACTTTCCCAAATACAACCACTCTTTACCTGAATCGGCAAACGAAAATATTTATCACCCGATTGTATCTCAGTATTTTTAAGCTTAATCAAGCGATAAGGTATTTGCTGATGTAACAAAACATCTGCTTCGGTTTTTAATTGAGTAGAATCTTGGGCTTGAAGCAACTGATACAAAAGATTAATTTCTGGTCTTGATAAATGCGTAGAGAGTTTCCCTCTTCTTTCTGGAATTTTTGCCATCAATTGACTGATAATCGTTCCTGACTGCTCATTTGCAATACTTTTCCCTGATTGCAGGCACTCAACTAACTGATACTCAGTTAATTTTAATAATCGCTCAAATTCTTCAGTATTTCCCATGATCATTGTCACTCAAAATTTGCTCTATAAAGTCGAGATGACTTCTAAAAAAAAGAAGTAATAAGTTAACAAAACTCGTCAACCTATTACTTCTTATGATCATATATTACTTTACTCTTAAGAGAAAGACTTCATTACTTATACAACACTCGTTTGGTGATGCCTTGCTTACCTAAAAAGTATTTTACAAGATAAAGCCCCTTCGTATGATTCTTTAAATCAATCGATACTTGCTCTCCTGCCGAAACACTTTTCTTATAAACCAATACCCCCGCCAAATTATATACCTCTACCAATTGTAAACCAGTAGATTTAATGGCAGGAATCTGAACCGTGAAGCTCCCTCCTGTGGGGTTAGGGTAAAGTGAAATGTCCAACGTTTCGTTAGTTAGCTCTACCGTTTGGCTAGTAGCTCTCGCATTGGAAGTGCCAGTACAAGGAGCAATTGTAATTGAAGTATTGCTTCCTTCGGTAGCTTGAAAACCAGGCGTTAATAAAACAAAACTTCCTGCCTGATAATTAGCCGTGGCTCCATTTGCTATTGTATTACTAGCACTGATCGAATTACTTACCATTTGGTCGCTGGTTTGTCCAGAAGTTACCGCATCAGTAATTACCAAATCTGCTACACAATCGGTTTGCCCATAAGTAGTAATCGCAAGGCAAAGCAGAATCCAGCAATAGCTCACCTTTTTTAGCATTTTATATTGCATCATTTTTATCAATTAAAGGTGAAAAATCTATTTCTGAAGTTTAGCTTTTAATACCTTATTCTCTTTTTTGAGGTTAGCTACTTCTTTTTGTAACGCTTTGGTAGCTTTGTTAGATTCAATCATATACAAAGTCAACTCTTCTATCTTTCGTAATAAAGTGGCGTTCATTTCACCAACAAATATTCCATTCTTTTCTACTACTTTAGCTGAAGGTACATCAGGTAAGTGACCATTTTGGTTGATGTGAGCTTCTACTTCTTCCAAAGAACGAAGTTGATAGCCTTCTTCAAATACATAGTCAGCCCAACCAGTGTAAACCTTTACTTCAGTTGCACGAACTTTTCCGTTTACCGAAAGGGTATAATCCGTAGAGCCATCACTTAATTGATTGGTATTGATACCTACTCCATTGGCTGAAAAGTCACCGTAAATTAAAGGTGTTGTCAGGTTGGTAGAATTCTCAATGTATAGTTTATTAGAGCCTGTTTCATTGTAACCAGCATAAGGTCCTATGAATACATTACTAGCACCTGATTCATTGTTGTAACCTGCCAGATAACCTACTGATACATTCAAACGAGCGGTGGTCCCTTTGAATCCTGCCTGACGACCTAAATACACATTAAAACCACCCGTAGTAGTGGCTCTACCAGCTCCCTGACCTACCATCACGTTATAACCACCTGTAGTAGCTGAGTATCCAGCCTGGTATCCTACCATAGTGTTGTACAAACTTGTAGTAGTTGTATACCCTGCCTGATAACCCAAGAGAGTATTATAACGTGCAGAAGTCATGTTGTATCCAGACTGATAACCCATGGTGGTATTATGGTAACCTGTAGTATTATTGTGGCCAGACTGGAAACCCATAAAAGTGTTTTGATAACCAGTAGTATTTTTATAACCACTCATGTACCCCATAAAAGTATTGGCATACCCAGTAGTATTAAAACGTGCAGTACGATACCCAAAAGCGGCATTGTTGCTCCCAGTAGTGTTGCGGTTTCCACTCCAATGACCTACATAGGTGTTGTTGCTTCCTGTCGTATTTATATAACCAGTAGCTTGCCCCAGAAAAGTATTGTAGTTTCCAGTAGTATTGTTGAACCCACTGGATGCTCCTATAAAAGTATTAGACATTCCAGTACTTACCCTTCCGGTATTTACCCCAAAGTAAGCACTGTTAGTACCTCCTGTACCTGAACCATTTCCATAATTAGTAGTTTGTGCGAAAGAAATTTGTCCAATGAGGCCAAAAATAGCCAGAAGAGTGAATCTTAAATTATTCATTTTGTAAGTAAAAATTTGTTTTGTGAAAAGGTTAATAAATATGACAGCGGATACAAATTAGGTTTTAGATGGCCATCTACATACAAGGTTGTATACTGTCAGTGTTTTATAGGGAAAGAGAGGGGAAAATCGTTTGTACTGTACTATCTTATTTTTTTTCAGGCTCATTTTGGCCGCCTAAAAAGCAACAATTTCCGAGTAAAATTAAGATTCACAAAAAGGCTTCAAAAGTTTATTTAGAAGCACTGAGGGTGTTTTTTGAGAGGAATTTTTCAATTAAAAAACTAGGCATGACAACAAAAAACCCCTCGAATATCGAGGGGCTTGTCTAGACTTTGTCTATAAAAAATGATGAGTTATTTTCAGTGATAAACTCAAAAATTAAGCGCCAACACTCGCTTTAGGAGCGCCCGCCATGATCTCGTCATTAGCAAAGTCGGCATATTGTGCAAAGTTCTTGATAAACTCATTGGCCAGGTGATTGGCTTTAGCATCGTATGCTTCTTTGTCTTCCCAAGTGTTGCGAGGACTCAATACTTCATCAGGTACATTTGGACAAGTAGTTGGCATATTTACTCCAAAAATATTGTGTTGAGTAAATTCTACATTGTCTAATTCGCCATTCAAAGCCGCAGTGATCATTGCACGGGTGTAAGGCAATTTCATACGTGAACCAATACCAAATGGGCCACCAGTCCAACCTGTGTTAATCAACCAAACATTTACGTTCTGTGCTTTCATTTTCTTACCCAACATCTCAGCATATTTGGTTGGATGCAAAGGCAAGAATGCCGCACCAAAACAAGCCGAGAACGAAGGAACTGGATCTTTAACCCCTACTTCGGTACCAGCTACCTTGGCTGTATATCCTGAAATAAAGTGGTACATTGCCTGACCTGGGGTCAATTTAGATATTGGAGGCAACACGCCGAAAGCATCAGCAGTTAAGAAGAAAATGTTTTTTGGAGGCTCTGCGATTGATTGTGGCAAAGCGTTATCAATATGATGGATAGGGTAAGAGGTACGGGTATTTGGTGTAACCGTAGCATCTTCATAATTCACAGTGCGGGTTCCATCAAAGAAACGGGTATTTTCTACAATTGCTCCAAAACGAATGGCATCCCAAATCTGGGGTTCTTTTTCGTGGGTCAGGTCAATTACTTTTGCATAACAACCACCCTCAAAGTTGAATACCTTGTCATCAGACCAGCCGTGCTCATCGTCACCAATCAAGGCACGATTAGGATCAGCCGATAGAGTAGTTTTACCTGTTCCTGACAAACCAAAGAAAATCGCAGTATCACCTTTTTCACCTACATTGGCTGAGCAGTGCATTGAAAGTACGTCTTCTTCGTGAGGCAAAGTATAGTTCAACACTGAGAAAATACCTTTTTTCATTTCACCAGCATAACCAGTACCACCAATCAAAATCATTCGCTTGGTGAAGTTTACAATCGTGAAATTTTCCTGACGAGTACCATCCTTTGCCGGATCAGCTTTAAATTCTGGAATATTAATAATGGTAAAGTTGGGTACAAAGTTTTGATACTCCTCGGTGGTAGGACGCAAAAACATGTTATAACAAAACATGTTGTGCCAGGCCTGAGTGTTTACAACACGTACATTCAAACGATATTTTGGGTGGGCACCCGCATGCATATCACGTACATATACTTTTTTATCGGCCAAAAAGGCCACCATTTTTTGATGAAGGCCATCAAAGTGTTCGCTTGAAATAGGAAAGTTAATATCTCCCCACCAAACTGTATCTTGAGTTTTTTCATCCTTTACGGTGAACTTATCCTTAGGTGAACGCCCGGTGAATTCTCCGGTATCTGCCATCAAAGCTCCCTGATCGGTAATTGTACCTTCGCCGTTTTTAACCGCTTCTTCGGTCAATTGGGCAGGAAGCAAGTTCCAGTGTGCTTCCTTTACGGTTTTAATACCTAAATCCTCGAGTCCACTTTTAGATGATTTCAGTCCAAACTCTTGCATTATATTATTCAATTTTTTTTGAAAACGATGTGAGAAACAGCAAAATTAAGAAAATATTACCGTCTGCTAAACTTGTTTGTTCTTTTTTTAATGTTGCCCAAAAGCTCTCTTTACCAAGCTTACAGGCTATTCTGAGGTAATGAAGATTATTTTTACTTTGTACATTTCCTATAACAAACATAACTTTTGCCCCCTTCATAAGGTTTTAAAATCAAGCTTATTTTCTTGCTTATCAACAGCCCAAATAAGTTTTATGAACTTTTGGCCATCCGCTTCCAACGGGTAATTTGATTGTATTTTACAAATTTTAGCTACTCCTCAAAAGTTAAAGCCAGAATCCAACCTTTAGATTTTATAAACTTTCCAATATATTTGTGGGATTTTCAAATTTTCAATTCAAACCTAGATTTTTGTGCATATCATACTATGCTATACAAAATAATATAGAGACTAAGCGACAAAGTTATGAGTAAATCTTCGGATAAAGCGTTTTTGGGACATCCAGTAGGGTTGGCTATACTCTTCTTTACTGAGATGTGGGAGCGATTCAGTTATTATGGCATGAGAGGCCTATTAACTCTTTATGCAGCTTCCTCAATAGAAAAAGGTGGGTTAGGATGGACCAATGCTGAAGCCATCGCCTTGTATGGTTGGTATACCATGATGGTATACGTGATGGGTATTCCTGGTGGTATTTTGGCAGATAAAGTTTTCGGCCAAAAAAGAATGGTGTTGATTGGTGGCTTAATTTTGTGTTTAGGTCATGGAGTGTTAGCCATTGATTCTATCTGGGCTTTTTACGCAGGTCTTATTCTCATAGTTTTAGGAGTTGGAGGGCTTAAACCTAACATATCTACAATGGTGGGTGGTTTGTATCGTCAGGGAGATCCTCGTCGTGATACAGGATTTACTATCTTCTATATGGGTATCAACCTTGGAGCATTCTTAGCTGGAATTATTGTAGGAGCAGTTGGAGAAACTTATGGATGGCATTATGGCTTTGGTTTGGCTGGTATAGGTATGTTATTTGGCCAGGTTATCTTCTCTTGGGGACGTAAGTACTTAACTGAAGTGGGTAATCTAATTAAAGATGAAAAGCCAAAAGATCACATAGGAGAGAAAACACAATACATCAAAAGATTATTTACCAGCCCTGTTTCGGCCGTCGTTACTTTGTTGTTGTCTGGTTTTGGTCTTTACATAGCACTTACCAATGCTACTGGAGTTAATTATAACAGTATTGGTTATGGTGTACTATTATTAATCTTTGCTCCATTTATTGGTATTGGTATTAATATCTATAAAGATGAACTTTCCAAAATTGAGAAAGACAGAGTCGCTGTTTTATTAATTTCTTTCTTGATTGTAATTGTTTTCTGGGGTGCATTTGAGCAAGCGGGTGGTTTGATGAATATCTATACCAGAAACAAGATTGATCGCTGGACACCTCGCTATATTTTAGATATACTGTTTGGAATAGCTGCTTTGTTTTTTGCATACAAAGGCTTTGTTGGTGGTAGAAAAGGCAGCATCTATAAAAACTATTGGTACGGAGGCGCAGGGGTTATTTTAGTTATTTTTGTTATTCTAAGACTTAAAGTATTTACTACAGTTAATATTGAAATTCCTGCCTCAGTATTCCAATCTGTAAACGCATTCTTCATTATCACCTGTGGAACAGTGGTTGCACTGTTTTGGTTGAGAAGGGCTACCAAGGGCAAAGAATCCTCTTCTATCTTCAAGATGGCTGTTGGTACTATTATTATGGGGCTTGGCTTTTTGGCAATGGCAGCTGCTTCTATTCAGGCAGCGAGTGAGCCTTTTGGTAAAGGAGCTATGATTTTACTCATCCTGGCCTATTTCCTACACACCATTGGAGAACTTTCATCTTCGCCTGTATCTCTTTCATTTATTACCAAGTTGGCTCCCGCCAAGTATGCTTCTATTATGATGGGGGTATATTTTGCCTGTACAGGATTAGGAAATAAAGTAGCTGGTGCAATTGGGGAAGCTTCTCAGGTAGAACCTATTGCTATTGAGTTGAAGGCTTCTCGTAAAGATTTTAAAAATACAGTTCGGGTAGACACATTATTGGCTAAGGACAAAGATGTGTCCTTTAAAGGTCAGATTTACCTGAAGGGAGACCAATTGGTTCTAAAAAATATAGAGGATGACAAAAAGGTAGTAACTTCTTATTTCAGCTTTCCAGTTGAAAAGAAAGATGACAAAGTGCTACCTGACGAAAAACAAAACCTTCCTCGTTTGATGGCATCTCTTAAAGCCGAAAATGCCACAGAGGCTAAGCCTGTACATTTTAGCATTGCTTTATCTAAAGCTGATAAAGTAAAAGACGCTAAAACACCAAAAGGAGATGGTAAAAAATACGAAGGAACAATCTTAATTGAAGAAGTTCAGAATGCTCGTGAACTCAAGACCTTTGTATACATTACAGTCTTTACTGTAGCTTTTGGCCTATTGCTTATTTTATTCCTGAAAAAGCTCAAGGCTTTAACTCACGGGGTAGAAGAAAAAGAAGCAGAAGAAGCTCGACGAATAGCCGACGAAAGAGAGGCTTCGTAAGTATTACAAAAAAGATTTACTCAAATAAAAAAGAGGTCAGTGAAAACTGACCTCTTTTTTATTTCTTTACATACTGGAAAACTATTGCTTAACCTTTACGCTTTGTTTTAATAGCTTTATTTGCTCGGTTAAGGTATTATTTTCTCGTTTCTGCGCTGAGATTGTTTCATCTTTGGCAGCAATTACAATTCTAAAGTTTTCCACATCTTTTTCAAGACCCTTTACTAACGTGGCTAGGCGTTTAATTTCTCGTTCATTGTCATCTTCAAATTCATTGCTTTCTGGTAAGAGCATGTTTCCTTTTCCAAAGAAAATGTACAAAGGATTTACTTTAAAGGAATGAAACAATTTGTTGAGAAAAGTAATAGAAGTCTCACGGCGTCCATTCAGCACGGCATTCAAGGTTTGTACGTGTTCATTCATTTGACGCGCAAACTCACTTTTATTCTGATAAAGCGGGTTTACGTCAGCTAAATGCTTATACACCTCAATAAATCTAAGTGTAATATCTTTTTGACCAGAATCTTTCCCCATAGTTAAGCATTTCGTTTTAAAACTTGACTATAATAAACATTTAGTTTACATTTACAACCGCATAATTTCAAGTATATCAACCTTATAGCAATAGTTTTTACGCAAAATATTCAAAACTAGTACCTAAAAGGTTTGCATGCAGGTTGTTAATAACAACAAAAAGTTTATACATTATAATAAAACCTCGAAGGATTGGGCGCTTGAAGAAGGTGCATCAATTGCCTATACTTTAAGGAGGTTGATTTGGGATTGGGCCACTAAAGGATTGAGCATAAAACCACCGGAAGCTTCTCGGAGATGGCAGTTCTTAAATTTGTTTGTGAACCTGCAATAAGCACTGCCCTGAAGTTTCAGACCCTTTTACTATCTTCCCAATAGAAAAGGGTTGGTGGTCTTTTTGATCAAAGCTTCAAAAACCGAATCAATTTCTAAATTAGAGAATTGTTATGAGTTTGCAAAAAAAGCATCCATAATTTAGCATACTCATTATCAAGCCTTTCTCTACTTGATTGGCTCTTGAAAACATCAAAAAAGCCCCACAATCTTAATGACTGTGGGGCTACTTTTTTATGAAAATATACTTTCAAATCCTACTTATGATTCGGCTTCGGTTCCTCCATCTACAGATTGCTCTCCAGGAGCAGGAGTTTGTTGGGTAGCTTCCGGCTCATTCTCTTTAGCCTTCCTCTCCCCTTTCTTGTGTTCTTTAGCCTCTTTATCCTTTTTGCGTAACATTTGCGCTACGTCGGCTTTGTCATAAGCCTGGATAATGCGTTTCACCAATTTGTGACGAATCACATCTGAAGCATCTAGTTTCACAAAACCGATACCTTCTACCCCTTGTAGAATGTTAATGGCCTCGATCAATCCAGACTTTTGTTTCTTAGGTAAATCAATTTGAGAACGGTCTCCGGTAATAATTACCTTAGAGTTGGGTCCCATACGCGTCAAAAACATTTTGATCTGCATAGGCGTAGTATTCTGCGCTTCGTCCAATAGTATAAACGCATTGTTGAGAGTACGTCCTCGCATATAAGCCAATGGTGCTATTTCTACGATGCGGTTCTCCTGATAATACTTCAGTTTTTCTGAAGGAATCATATCATCCAGCGCATCATATATAGGGCGTAAATACGGATCTACTTTATCTTTCAAATCACCCGGTAAAAAACCCAGGTTTTCTCCAGCCTCTACAGCCGGACGAGTAATAATGATCTTTTTTACATCCTTATTTTTAAGGGCTTTTACCGCCAAAGCAACCGATATGTATGTTTTACCAGTACCAGCTGGCCCTATGGCAAACACCAAGTCTTTGTTTTCGGCGCATTTTACCAATTCACTTTGATGAAAAGTTTTAGGTTTGATCGCTACTCCTTTAGTCCCATAAATCAATACTGGTTGATCTACTTCCTCTTGTTGAGGAGGTGCATGTTCTTGCTGGAGATAATCGGCCACGTTTTCGGAAGTGACTTTTCCGTATTTATGATAGTGTGCAAGCAGAGAGTTAATAATGTCGTTGATCTTGATAATTTCGGGAGTGGTTCCCTGAATTCGAAGTTCGGTGCCTCTTGAAACAATTTTGCTTTTGGGAAAAGCGGCAGCGACTTCTTTGATGTTGTTGTTCTCTATGCCTAGAAAATCAACTAAGGATACATCTTCTAATTGGATTATTTTTTCTACCAAATGAATAAATTTAAGTGAGACATGTGATGTTTGTTATTTGCTCAAAATGTAATAAAGTTTAAGCGAAAAACAAAAGGTTCATGATCGTTAATTTTTTGGTAACAAATAACCTAAAATACTACGTAATTTGGGTTAATCACCTAACAATTTCATAATTAGATGATTACCTATAATTAACGCATGAGCTTTAGTTTCATAGTGTTCTATATTAGACTCCTTTTGACTTCATTTTGTTGCTAAAACTCTTTCATTTTGAATGTAAGTAATGGATCATTATACAAGATTCTCTTCTTAGTAGATAATCTCTGGCAAACTGACGACTAAAAGCTGACCATCATTGATGTCATTCGATTGGTAGTTGATCATTTATATTAATTCGTTCGCATAAAAAGCAGTTTATTAACAACTTCTTATCAACATTCACCTCCGAAATTTGTTTAATTTACTATTGCAATTCCATATAACAACTTTGAGAATTTATGAAAAAAATTACTTCCATCTACATTCTATTCACCTGTTTTATTGTCCAAATTACGCTCGCTCAAACACCTCCCAAGCGGGATTATCGGCTACTAGCCACTAAAACAACTCAAAAAATAACAGTTGATGGCGCACTCGATGAGCCTATTTGGCAAAACGCCCAAAAGGCAGATAAGTTTTTCCAGACCTTTCCTTTTGATACTTCTTATGCCAATTCGCAAACCCAGGCAATGGTCACTTATGACGATCAGTTTTTTTATGTAGCATTTATCTGTGAAGATAAACTCCCTGGTAACTATGTAGTGCAATCGCTCCGTCGCGATTATGATGGGGGTAGCAACGATTTTGTAACGTTTTATCTTGATCCATTTGGTGATGGTACCAATGGATTTACATTTGGCATTACTCCGCTGGGAGTTAAACGTGAGGCATTAATTGCCAATGGTGAAAGCCTTGACCCTTCCTGGGATAACAAATGGTATGGTGGAGTAAAACGTTATGAAGGTAAATGGACTGCAGAAATGGCCATTCCTTTCAAAACATTGCGCTATAAAAGCGGCTCTGCCCCCTGGAAAATCAATTTTGCCCGATTGGATTATAAAGGCAATGAGCGCTCTTCGTGGGTACCTGTACCTCGAAATTATCGCTTAACATCGCTGGCTTTTACTGGAGAAATTACCTGGGCTGAACCATTACCCAAAACAGGGGCCAATATTGTGGTCATACCTTATGTAACGGGAGGTTTTAGCAAAGAATTTGACCCAGAAGATAAAGACATTGCTTATACCCGTAATGCGGGAATGGATGCTAAAATCGCAATAACTTCTTCGCTCAATCTTGATCTGACTTTCAACCCTGATTTTTCGCAGGTAGAAGTGGATCGACAGGTAACCAATCTCAGTCGTTTTGAGTTGTTTTTTCCTGAAAGACGCCAGTTTTTTGTAGAAAATAGCGACTTGTTTTCAAGATTTGGTTTTGGTAGGATGAGGCCTTTCTTTTCTCGGCGTATTGGTATTCAACAAGATACAGCAACGGGGGCCAATGTACAAGTCCCCATTCTGTATGGTGCTCGCCTTAGTGGTAAGCTCAACCGTAACTGGCGGGTAGGCTTACTCAATATGCAAACTGCGCAAGACCGCTCCCGAAACATTCCTTCCAGCAATTACACCGTAGGAGTACTTCAGCGCAAAGTTTTTGCCCGATCCAATGTTGGGCTGATTTTCGTGAATCAACAAACTACTTCCGACTCTACTAGTGATTATACCTGGGGGATCAACGACTACGATCGGGTAGTAGGCTTTGATTATAATATGGCCTCCAAAGACAATGTTTGGAATGGAAAGCTATTGTATCAGCATCAGTTTGGGCCCGACCAGCGAGTGGAACCTTTTGCTCATGGGTCGGAGCTGGGCTACAACACCCCTGAATGGCGTTTTTACTTTAGTCACGAAAGTGTAGGGCGTGATTATGCTCCCCGGGTAGGTTTTGCCCCTCGCCCAGGATATTTTATGGTAGAAGGTAGCGCCAGGCGTCGATTTTACCCCAAAAACTCTATCATCAATAACCACGGCCCAGGATTTTATATGAACAATTTTTGGGATTTGAATCAAAAGGTTACTGATCGATTTTATGAATTTCAATATGTATTCAATTTCCAGGATCGTAGCGAGTTAAGCTTTTTTCAGGGTAACTGGTATACATTTTTATTCTCGGACTTTGACCCTACCAATACCGATGGGGTACCACTACTTACTGGAACGGAATATTTTTACTCCAATGTATTTGTATTTTATAGCTCCAATCCTGCCAAGGTATTTAATTTCTTTGTAGGTATTGGACACTACTTCAAGTATTTCAATGGTACTCGTTTTCAGTTGAATAGTGAGCTAAGGTATCGTTTCCAGCCATATGGACAAATTGCAGTACGTACTCAGTATAACCAAATTACGTTGCCTGAGCCACATAACAGTGCCGATTTACTATTGGTAGCTCCTCGTTTAGATCTTTCCTTCACTCGTAAGCTATTCTTGACCGTTTTTACGCAGTATAATACACAAACGAATCAGGCAAATATGAATGCTCGCTTTCAGTGGCGATTCAAGCCAGTATCTGATTTGTTTGTCGTGTATAGTGATAATTACTTCACAGATAACTTACAGCCCATTGGCCGATCTTTGATAGTAAAGCTTACTTATTGGTTGAATCTATAGGAATATATGCGAAATGTTATTTAAAAAAAGATTTTGGTATTGGGCAAGAGTCGTTGAAGTTCACCTCGTTTTTGGAAAGAAATGGGGTTGTCTTTGATGTACAAACGGGTGAGTTTTTTGAGTTCTCCTAACGAAGGGGGTAGTTCTGTCAAACTATTATTATTTAAGTTTAATTCATCTAACATAGGCAGGAAACCTACTTCTTCGGGAATATAACGCAATTGATTATTGCTCAGATTGAGACGGATCAGGCTTTTTAAATTACCTACACTATGGGGCAATGTTTCCAGAAAGTTGTCCCGCAAAAATAACCAACGCAAACCATCCAGTTCACCAATGGCTTCTGGCAATACATTGATACGATTGTCGTATAAATTGAGCCATTCCAAGTCCTTGAGCGCTCCTATTTCGTCGGGTAAGGTGGTGAGATGATGCCCTGGTAGAATGATTCGTTTCAGGCTGGTCAATTCCTGGATTTCATAGGGTACTTCTTTGATTTTTTGTTTCCAACGACCAAAATCCAACACCGATAGGTTCATAAAAGGCACCAAGTAACCATTTCGAAAGCACAGATACTCTCGTTTATCCTTGTCACGAATTAGTCGGTTTAAGTGTTGTTCGGTAAGTGGCAAACCTTTCATCAATTGAAAGGCCAACAAAATATTTACCTCATCTCCTGACCTTAGTAAGGTTTTGAGTTTTTGTAAAGTAGCATCGTCCACCACCAAAATTTGAGCAGGTTCTTGGGGAGCGTACCCTATTTCTTCCTGAGTGATGGGTAATACTTTAGCTTCTTGTAGTGCCACAGAAGAGGGCACGGGTAATTTATTCCAGAAATAATGCTTTATTTTTTTTAGCATATTTATTAATTCAAACTTCCCCTCAAAGTGATTGAAAAATCTTCAGGGGCTGCTCCCCTGAAGATTTATAAAGTTATTTTTTATGATGCTTCATTTGCTGGCGGTAAGCCTTTTGTATTCGCTTAAACCGCTCATTTTTTTCTCTTATAAAATCGGTACTGGCCTCAAGGTAAGCTGTTTCCCGTTGTAGCTTCAAATAGCTTTGATAACGGGCTTCAGTCAAAGTACCTTCTTCAATAGCTTTGAGTACCGCACATTTAATCTCTGTAATATGTTTGCAATCTTTGAAATGACATTGCTCGGCTAAAGCTTCAATATCAGCAAATGTTTGAGACAAACCATCCTGGTTTTCCCAAAGCTGCAATTCTCGCATCCCAGGAGTGTCTATTAATATGTTTCCTGTAGATGTTATATGCATTTCGCGTCGGGTAGTGGTATGCCGCCCTTTTGCATCTTTAGAACGTATAGCTTGGGTTTCCTGTTTACTTTCTCCCAATAAATGATTGATTATAGTAGATTTACCTACTCCTGAAGAACCTACTACCGCAATGGTTTTTTGGGGAGGGAGCCAGTTCTCCAAAGCCTTATAGCCATCAGTCGTTTGATTGCTTACGGTCAATAAAGGTACCTCAGGTGCTACTGTACTTACTTCTTGGAGCTTTTGAGGCAAATCATCGGCTAAATCTACTTTGCTAAGTACAATCACTGGCTCAATGTTGCCTTCATAGGCCATCACCAGATAACGCTCTAGTCTGCGCAAACTGTAGTTTTGATCTACACTTTGTACAATCAACAAAGCATCGATATTGGTAGCTACCACTTGCTCTTCGTTGGCCTTACCAGCAGCCCTGCGGGTAAACTTTGTTTGTCGGGGCAAAACTTCATGAATAATTGCTTGCTGATCAAACACTTGCATGACTACCCAATCACCTACTTTAGGGAATTCGGCTTCGGATTGTGCAGTATATTGTAACTTCCCAGAGATTTCTCCTTTGAGTTCTCCGTAAGTACTTAAAACTACATAATTATTTCTATTTTCTATAGCAATTCGCCCAGCCTCGAAGCCTTGAGCTTGTAGTGGAGTAAAATATTGTGAAAAATGGTTGTTCCAACCTAGTTGTTCGAATGTGAAATTGGTTTTCAATGCGATAACATTTTGGTGCAAGCAGCCTTAATAATTATGAATGGATTACTTATTGGCTGAGCTTGACTTTTTTAGATAAAATCAATGCATAGATCATTACCTTCTTATCATTTTTATAAGAGGGTAATCATCAGAAAATCAACGTTGTACAATGTTGGGTAAACGTAATAGTAGACAGGTGGCCTTGAAGCATCAAGACCCGAAAAAATTGTAAGAAGTGGTGGATTAGGGAGTAAACTCTGAACCTAACCCAGTTATGCTATCGCAGACATAAATTGAGGTTTGTGAATTATTACGGGGTAAAGGTAGGGAAAAATGGGGAGATTTTTATGATTTTATTTTTCAAACTCAAAAACAGATAAATCAAACACTATTTCATTTCAAGGTATTCTCCTTCAAAATAATCGTTAAGCATATAAGCTCTTTCTTCACTTGTAAATGGTTGTTTTTTTGTCATTAATTTTACCAAAGGATCATTCTTTCTGATTGGCTCAAATACTGCTTTTTCCTCTTCTGGAATTCTCTGATATACCTTTTCTAATTTTTGAAAATTCTCTTCTGTTGGCTTCACAAGATAATCCCGAAATGTGAGAATACATTCATCCAAATATACTTCTTCCTCATTCTCATTTAATAATTCAACAGCTGACTCTATCAATCCTATTAAATGCTCGTTATCATCAGGAAATATATTTGATGAGGAATAAATATAACCCACGTAAGGCACAAATATTCGTTTACCAACAGGTAGGTTACGCGTTAATTTACCTGTACCCAAATAATGTTTAAGCTGTTCCAGGTCAATTTCTTGTCCAACACAATCTATTATTCCATCTGCAAACACTTTTAAGTCTACTAAATAATATTCTGTATCATGGAGTAAAACCTTAAAAATGACTCCTTTGACATATCCACCACCTTCTTTTCTATAAATGTGATTTTCTACCATATCATTAAAACCTAACTTGATCTTATGTCATCTACCAACGATTCAACCTCCAAATTATAATCATACTGCAAATCTTCGTGAAGCTTGGCGATGGCTTTACGCACGGAGGCAATTTGACGATCCAGCAGGTTTTGCAGGACATAGCTGATGCCTCCTCCCACGTTTTGGTGCAGTTCGTGAAGCTTATTGCAAAAATAGAGCATCAGTTCCACTTCGGTTTCTTTGTTTTTGGAGTAGCGAATGTATTTTTTGACAGTTCGCTGAATCCGCCACACGCCTTTTTTGGCAATATGAAAGCTCTTGGTGTTTAGAAGGGCAAATTCTTCCTCCATTTCGGTTTTAATGTTGGCTACATAGCCTTCTTCGTCAGAAGCTTCAAATAAGAGATAAGTCAGTAACTCTTTATTGTCTTTTTTAAACTTGGCTATTTTTAAGCACAGTTCGACCAATTCTTTTTCAGAGCGATTGCCCAATTCGTATTTGAGTTCTTTAATGGAAGCGGGTTTCATAGTTTTTCAATCTTTGCTTTGTTTCGATTTCTAAAAAATAAGAAATATACCCCTGCTATGCCAGCTAAAATCAGGAAAAACAGTATAACACCCACATTTGCTTCTAATATTTTCTGAACTTTTTGCATCGTAGTAACCGCAGGTAACGATTGTCGATCCAATTTAAAAAAGTGCTTTTCATCAGGAAAGTGTTCTGCTAAACTTGGTAAAGGCGCTCCGTATTTCTTTAATAATGGCTTGAGCTTCGCCAAACGGTTCTTTAAACGAAGTTGATCTTTCGGGTCATAGTATTGGGCAATTTGATAAGCCAAATGGGCGTCTCCTATAGAAGCATGCAACGCCAACAAATCCCCTACTTCTCGCATCACATTGGCCACGATTACATCTGGGGTTTTGCTAAAAGGAATCCTTTCTTCCATTTGATACACCATATGTTGAATTCGGGTAAGGGCAATGTTAAGCTTATCACGATCTTTCTCAGCAATGGTATCTCGTAAATGGGTCATGTTCAGCACATTGTTGTACAAAACCCAAGACGGGTCCGCCTGGTAGGCTTTTTTGGCTTTCAAAATAGAAAGATGTACCCATTCGCTTCCATAGTGGGATTTGGCATTGAGCTGCATTCCTTTTTGGATGTAATAGTAGGCTGAATCGAGTTGTCCGTTAATTTCATACAAAGTGCCTAGGTTGGCTACTATCTTATATTTATTGGGATATTTTTTATTGAGCCATTGCAGCAAATCCAGGGCTTTTGCATATTTACCCAAACGGGTTAAATGCACTGCTGCATCGGATAAATGTTGGTAGGAGATGTTTTCTCTTTGTGACAGATCGAAACGCCTAAGATAATCTCGGGAAAACTCAAGGTCAAAGGCTCTGTAAAATACAGGTAACCCCAGATACATAGCGTGGTACTGCCCTCTCAGGTTTACAGTATAAGCGTTTTCGCAGCCAATGGAAGTATTGAAATAGCCCAAAAAGCAGGCACAGCATAAAATGATCACTCGTTTCATATACTATAATCTTTATTTGCAGTTGTAAGTAAAACTCGAGACAAATTCCCCTTGGCTCGTTTGAAAGCTTCTTTTTTCGATAAGCCCATGGGTATAATATTCATAAGTGGTTGATTCAATATTGGTTTGCCCGTTCAGCACTTCGGTAGTTTTAATGACATTGTTCTGAGCAAAGTATTGTAACTCTATAAAGTCAGGAGTTTTGTAGTAGGGGTTGAACTTGTCGTCGTATTCATAAAACCTCTCCAAACTAATGGGAGGTGGAGCCCCATCTACTGATACCAAAGTTACTTTTATTGGATTTCCCCTTTCATCATTCTCTACCTGAAAATCTACCGCCTTATCTCTACCCTGTTCGTTATTAATCACCCTCATATTCTTCAAAAAACCGTTTTCATAGGTATATTCAGTAATAGTTAACACGATTTTATTGAATGGATCAAAGTGTATGTACTTACTCAACAATCCATCTTTAAACTCATAAGCAGCTATAGTGTCTTTGGTACTCGATAGGGTATCGTTTTGCCCCAGCATATAAGCCAGATTTCCCTGTGTATCATAGGTAAAAGTTTTACGGGAATTGAACTCATTTTTATTGTAAAAATCAGTTTGTACCAATCTACCATTTTCATATACATACCTATAAGATTGCAATGAACCAGACGAGATTGCATTTTCTACTTTCAAAAGTTCACAATTGGGAAACTCGAGTTGCTGAGGGCCAGTAGGTATTACTTCTTCGTTGGTACGATTACAAGAGAGCAGCCCTAACATAACTCCCAATAAAAGAAAAGCCTGAAAGGCCCTGAATACATGGGGGTAATTCATTGAAACAAGATTTTATAGTAATCAATATTGCTCTATTATTACACCTGATTTACCTGTTAGGGTTGGGTAAGCAAGTAAAAAACAAGCCCTATTTATACAACAGGGCTTTATATAGACATTATATATTATTAAACGCTTTTGCTTTTAATCACCATCAGCTTCTCCCTGGTCATTTCGTGCATGCTATATTGGATACCTCCCATTCCGTGGCCCGAAACATCACGTCCACCAAAAGGCATCCAGTCTACTCTAAAAGCTGTGTGGTCATTGACCATTACGGCATTGGCATTGAGCTTACGTACACATTCCAACGCAACATCAAGGTTTTTGGTAAATACTGAAGACTGAAAATGCACATCTAAATCGTTGGCGAGGCGAATAGCTTCGTTTCGATCAGTATAAGCATATACACATACCACTGGACCAAATATCTCCTGGGTAGATACTCGCACATCATGAGGAGGATTGAGCAACACGGTAGGTTCGTAACAAGTATTAGAAATACGTTTCCCTCCACACAACAACCTCGCTCCTTTGTCGAGTGCCTCTTGTACCCATGCTTCTACTCGGTCTACTTCTCGTGGCAAAATCAAAGGCCCTACTTCGGTATTGGGCAATACAGGATCACCCACCTTTAATTGTATCGCTAAATCGGCCAATCCATTAGCTACATCTTCACAAATGCTTTCGTGTACAAATACACGCTGCACCGATACACACACCTGCCCCGCATGGTAAAAACCTCCTTTGGCCAAGGCAGGTAACATATCTTTCAGGTCAGCGTCTGGTTCTACGATTACAGGGGCTGCTCCACCATGCTCCAGGGCAAAACGAGTACCAGGCGACAGTTTAGATTTAAGATACCATCCTACTTTGGCCGATCCTATAAACGAAAAGTAATTTATTCTTTCGTCGGTTACTAAATATTCGGCTACGTCATTGTCACAAACCACCGCATGACACCATCCATCAGGCAAACCGGCTTCTTTCAAAATTTCCACAAAAGCCAAACAAGATAAAGGAGTTGTAAGGGCTGGTTTTACAATTACAGGGCAACCTGCAGCCACCGCAGTAGCTACTTGATGTACAATTAAGTTCAGAGGGTGATTGAAAGCACTCACCGAGGCTACCACACCGATAGGTTCACGAGTAGTAAAAGCAATCCGGTTTTCGGCAGCTTTGGTAAGCCCCATTGGAATTTGCTCACCTTTGAGTTGTCCAATATGTTCAGCCGCTAATTTTACTCCATTGATAGCTCGCAATACCTCCGCTTTGGAGTCCATTAAAGGCTTGCCTCCCTCTTGCGCAGCAACTTTGGCCAATTCTTCAAAGCGTACTTTCATAATGGCTGCAGCTTTTTCTAAAATAACCATCCGTTCATGTGGCTTCAGCCAGGCATCCTGATCTACAAATAAACTATAAGCAACCGAAAGGGCTGTTTCTACTTCAGCTTTCCCTACCAGAGGGATTTCATTAATGAGGCTTTCGTCGTAAGGTGATTTTACTTGTAACATTTCTTATAATGATGTTTGATGGTGGATGATTAATGGTTAATTAAAATGTGACTGGTAGTGTTTGTTTAATTAACCATTAATTGATTCTATTTTGTGATTTACTCTATTTGGGATCGTCTTCTTTGATCATTACATTTAATATAGGATGGTTTAGCGAATAATCTACCGCTAAATCAATCAGGTGAACCCCATCGGTATTGAGGGCAGTGTTCAATGTGTCTACAAATTCAGCATCACTGCCTGGTCTATGGCCAATGGCTCCATAACTCTCCGCATATTTTACAAAGTCTGGATTACCATAATCTAACCCAAAGTTTTCAAAGCCCATATCTTCTTGCTTCCACTTGATCATTCCATAGGCATTGTCGTTCAGGATAATAATGACCATATTTAATCCCAAACGCACAGCGGTTTCCAGTTCCTGAGAGTTCATCATAAAACCACCATCTCCACAAACGGCCACTACTTTTTTCTCAGGATTAATCAATTTGGCTACCATTCCAGAAGGCAGGCCAGCACCCATTGTGGCCAAGGCATTGTCTAATAATAAAGTATTGGGTTGATAGCATTGGTAATTGCGAGCAAACCAGATTTTATATACCCCATTATCCAGAGTGATAATATCATCTTCACCCAAGGTTTTTCTCAAAATATTTACCACCCGTTGAGGCAATACCGGGAAACGAGTATCTTCAAAATACTTGCTCAAGCGCTGTTCTACGTGGTTTTTCACTTCTTTGTAGGCTGCAAAGTCCCAGTTGTCTTTTTGTTGTACCAGTCCAGTCAATGACTCTACGCTGGTAGCAATATCGCCTACCACATTTAGTTGAGGAAAATAAACTTCGTCTACTTCGGCAGGGAAAAAGTTTACATGAATGACTTTGGTACCACCCTCTTGCATAAAAAACGGGGGTTTTTCAATCACATCGTGCCCTACATTAATGATGAGGTCAGCCATTCGAATAGCATCATGTACGAAGTCGTGATCAGACAAAGCGGCTGTGCCCAAAAAATGTTCGCTGCGTTCGTCTATAACTCCTTTACCCATTTGGGTATTAAAGAATGGAATCCCTGTTTTGTCAACAAACTCAGTCAAAGCTGCCTGGGCTCGTTTACGGTTGGCTCCTGCCCCAATCAACAACAAAGGATGCTTGGCGTTTTCTATCATTTGGGCCGCCTCTTGTAAAGAAGACTTATCGGCATCGGGGCGGCGGTGTCCCACTACCTTAAATACCCGATCAATGCAATCTGGCTCATCGGCAATATCTTCGGGTAGCTCTAAGTGTACTGCACCAGGTCTTTCTTCCATTGCCAAACGGAAAGCTTCTCTTACTAAAGAAGGAATGTTATTTCCGTGCACTACTTGCTTGGTAAACTTCGTAATCGGGCGTAATAAGTCTACTACATCTACAATCTGAAAACGTCCTTGTTTGGATTTCTTAATAGGTTTCTGGCCAGTAATCATCATCATTGGCATAGCCCCTAACTGAGCATAGGCTGCTGCAGTAGTAAAGTTGGTAGCACCTGGCCCTAAGGTAGAAATACATACTCCAGGTTTGCCTGTTAAGCGACCATAAGTAGCGGCCATAAATCCAGCTCCTTGTTCGTGACGGGTCAATATTAGTCGAATTTTGGAGGTACGGAGTGACTCCAGAAAATCTAAGTTTTCTTCTCCCGGAACTCCAAAAATATATTCTACTCCTTCGTTTTCGAGGGCTTTGATAAATAAATCGGATGCTTTCATGTAATATGAGGTTGTTGTCTGATTTTGTTAACCATTTTTGGGAAAATCTATCACCGCTTCAATTTAGTTCTTTTAAAGTCTTCACCAAAAAATCGAGGGGGAGATATAAAGTAGTAAATGGGGATTCTGTCAGGCATCAGCCAAGTGACCAGGCATTACTTTAGATAATTATCTCATTTCACAAATTCACGATACTTTTCATTGGAGCATCAGATTGATATTTAATTTTAATCACTTTATCTGGTGAGTTTAAGATATGTTTTAAGGAGAGGCCAATCGCCATTTTGCCTGGTAACACGTCTTTTCCATCATAGATTTTTCCATTTACATCATAGCGATAGTAAACAACATAATTCTTTATTGTGGTATAAGTACCACCTTCATAGCCTTGATAATAAAAACGGTTCTTATACAGGCTTGTTATGCCTGTTTTTACTCACTTTATTTATTCTTAACAAATATTTAGCACAGATGGTGACTTTTATCACTGAACTTTGTACAGTCAATTAAGAGTTTTGTTGATGTAAAATAAAAGTAAGTACATTGACATGATTCGTTTTTGGTGGATATTTGGAGTGATTGTTTTATTCAGTAGTAGTATTTATGCACAAAATAAAGCCTTTTATATGAGTGTTGATGCAACTACTTTTGATCAGGAGCTCAAGAAAAACCGTCATAAAGGGCGAATTATATTAGATGTGCGCACTTCTCGCGAAGTGGCTCGGGGCAAAATCCCTGGTGCTACCGTAATAGATTATTATAAACGAGGGTTCAAACAAAAATTGGCTCAATTGGATAAAAACCGTCCGATATTTATTTATTGTGCAGCAGGTGTGCGAAGTTTATGGGCCATGCGAAAAATGAAAAAAATGGGATTTAGGTATGTGTTTAATCTCAAGTATGGTTTTGAAGATTGGCGTAAAAAAAACTACCCATTTACAAAACCTAAACAATGAACCCAAAAACAGATAAATTTGTAAATTTTTAACAGGATAATTTAAACAATATAAATGAACATATAATCTTATGTTTATGTTTTTATTAATATTGTGTGCTGGTTAATTGTACTATGGAAAAATACATCAATATCGTTATAAATTCTTTTGCGGATTATGCTCGCTACCTTTGGCATGAAATCACCCACCCAGCCTGGCATAACTACTTCTATTATCTCATAGGTATTTCGCTATTGGTATGGACACTAGAAGTAGTACGGCCTTGGCGTAGGGATCAATCGGTCATTAGAAAAGGGTTTTGGCAAGATGCATTTTATATGTTCTTCAATTTCTTTTTATTCTCTCTCATTGGCTACAATGCACTCTCTAATGTATTTGTAGAATTTTTTAAAGACTTCCTCCAACTATTTGGGTACAAAAACCTGGCTGCTATTACGGTTCACTCCTGGCCAATGTGGTCACAGTATTTGTTTTTATTTCTCTTGGCGGATTTTATTCAATGGGCAGTGCACGTTGCTTTCCACAAAATTCCCTGGTTGTGGAGGTTTCATCAAGTGCACCACTCAGTAGAAGAAATGGGTTTTGCGGCACATCTACGCTTCCATCCTATGGAAACCATTATTTATAAGAGCGCTTTGTTTATTCCGCTTACGATGTTTGGCTTTAGTATTGGCGATATGTTCTTATTGCATGCTTTTAATATACTAATTGGCCATCTAAACCACGCCAATGTAAATATTAATTATGGTTGGTTTAAATACATTTTCAATAGTCCAGGCATGCATATATGGCATCATGCCAAACATCTTCCTGAAAAATACCCACAAGGAATGAACTTTGGAATTACCTTGAGTGTCTGGGATTATTTGTTTGATACTGCTTATGTACCTCATTCAGGTAAGGATCTCAAACTTGGCTTTGAAAAAATTGAGGAGTACCCAAAGCAATTTCACAAGCAAATCACCAAACCATTCGAGCGTAAGGATAGATAGTGTTGTCAATTAATCAGTATTAATAGCTTTATTCCTTACCTGTCCAATTCATTGTACTGCATCAGCAAAAGTACCAAATGCATTATAATCATAACCAGGAGTTTCTTGACATTTATCAAATAGGTTATTTAAAGCATATTTAGCAAACACATTAGGAGAATAGACACAGGCGGTGAGTAATAAACCAGTATTATAACCATTCTTTATTGATCCAGTCATTAGCCGTTGTAAATGTACCTTTTAGTCCTACAAGATCATTAATCAAATATGTTTTCAAGTAATTTTGGGTCTGTTCTAATATAATTCTACATCCTTCCTGAATGCACTCCTACAGATTAATATCTAAACCAATAGATCATTTTCCTCATCAAACGAGATTTTTAGATTGACTCATTTAACAATTTGCTTCATTTTTTAATATACCTTCTTGTTTAGATGATATAACATCTAGTATAATTCAAAATAATAATAGGTGTATTGATAAAAAAGGAAGCATTTACAAGATTCAAAACAGCAAAAACATCTGCATCTGATGTGAGATTTATGTGAGTATTAGTTAAGATTTCACACGATCTCATGAATTCTATGAAATTTTCACTCAAAATCTCACAAATCATTCTCGAAAAATGCCAGAAAAAAATCTTAAGGGAAGACCAAAGGGGGAAATTAGGTATAATTACTCACTTAGAATATTCAATATTGAGGAGTAATACGTATAAAATTATTCAAAAAAAGGATCGGAAATCGAAAAATCAATCAATTATTGTATAAAAAAACTCAGGAATTATTACTAGGTACTATTTTTGCTAGAGAAAGTACATATCCAATGCACTTCTTTTGATTGAAGCACACCATTTTAATTTTCTACTTTTTCCTCTCTCTACAATAATCTCTCTTTTGTTTCCAGAAAAAATAAAAACCTAAAGTTGGTTCAATAGAAAAAATATGATAAAAAACAGATGAACCTCCCTACTACTTATCTAATATTGTGCCTAAAAACTTCAGTTCATTAAAATTTCATCTAAGCAATACGCTTTCTTATATAAGCAAAAGAAATAATCAATTGCATAATCTCTCGACAAACGTCACCTGAAATAGGGGTTTAGTTACTAAATATCGTCTTTATTTTAGGGGTTAAATAGCTTTTTTTCCCCTTATATAATGTGTATATTTAACTTAATTTAAGGCTGTATCCACAATATTTTACCTATAAATTTGGAGCTTTGAACAATAATTTATGTATGAAAAATAGCTTATTTACAAAATAAAAACCTTAATTATACATATTTGCAAAATCTTCATTGGTAGCCTTGAAAAATATCGCGGTCGACACATTCATAAATTTTGATGTTACTACAAAGAATCTAAGTTCTAATTTTTGTTATATCTGTTAAACTTCTAAATTAGAGTTTAACAGATCTTAAGAAAGGTCTGTCATCAATACCTGCAGTATTGTATTTTATTAAGTGTTATTGAATAGTTCATCGGAAAATGAGTTCGAGTTTTTTTGCTAAAAAAATTCAACGGACTTCTTTAGCTATGGGAAAAACTCCTATTATCTAAGAGAACTTTCCCTATCAAAACACATCGATTTTGATAGTCATTTGCTGCTGTTTTTTGGTAGGCAATGATGAGCAAAACTGTAAAACTTATAAACAAATCTAGTTTTAAGGTGTAACCTTACGATCATACTTTGAACAATTTGTGTGCACAAAACACCTCATTCTCTCCTTTTTATTACATGTGTCATGTGATAGCCAAAAGCTACATTAAGTTTCTCACGAAAGCATATTTCCGCCTTTAATATTTCAACCCCAAAATCCCCCTCAAGCAACCTAAATTTGGCGGGTCGAAATTTTCGCCATTACTTTGCAAACGTAATCACTAAGCAACAATCACAAAACAAAAACTCAATGCTTAACCAAGTTGATTCAGATTTTTAGAAACGATTTTAACAGTTTTTTTACATCAAACATTACATTCGGTTCTAACATCAAGTTGTCAACAAAACTGAATTAACTCAAACAGCATAAGTTATCATTGCTTAAATAAATTACACCTAGTTTAAATATTTTTTATAATACCAAAGCCTATTAAAATTATGAGATTCACTGTATCTGTTTTCGCACTTGTATGTCTTTTCTTCGCAGCTTCATTAACTAGCCACGCTTCTAACGGTAAAAAACCAAGAAAAAGAAAGAAGGTAAAAGCTTATAGACTTAATTCTTCTGTAAAAGATTTTAAACTTATCAATGCCGCTGATGGCAAGATGGTTTCTTTAAGTAACTCAGAATACGCCGATGCTAAAGGGTTTATCTTGATTTTCCTTAGCAACAGTTGCCCTACCACTCAATTATACACTGAGCGTGTGATTGCCCTACAAGAAAAATACGCACACAAAGGTTATCCTGTAATTGCTATTAACCCTTACAACTCAGTATTTCACCCAAAAGAGAACTTAGAAGCTTCTGGTAAAATTGCTGCCCGTAAACAATTCAACTTTCCATACCTTGTAAATGGTCACAAAGTGGCTCAGAAGTTTGGTGCAGTAAAAACTCCTCAGGTATTTGTATTGCAAAGAAGCGGTAAGCGTCTAAAAATCAGATACATTGGTGCAATTGACAACAAGCCAAGATTACCAAAATATAACAACACTCGTTACACTGAGCGCGCTGTAAACCAGTTGATCGGTGGTCGCAAAGTACACAGAAGAGTAACTCGTCCTTTGGGAACTAGAATTGACTACTACACTCCTGCTAAGTCTGACGAGTTGATCTCTCGCAAATAATCTCAACACTGTTCTGAAAGGAACAACTTCTCCCCTCTCAGGAGAAAAAAACAGGGAGTCAAAGAACTCTCACAATTTTAAAAGGTGTTATGAAGTTGTTTAAGGTTTCATCATCAAGCATAAAATTTTAAACAACTTCATATTAACACAAACTCCTCTCCTCCTCCTCTATCGCAAACATTGCTCTTTTAGTATTTCATTATCATTTCTGATTTTTCATCAACAATTCACTGACCACTTCGGTCGTTTGCTCATTCAACAATTCAAACATTTCTTTTTCAAGTTGAGCAAAAGATTCTTTCTCAAAAGTTTTTACGATTTGTTTTTGCTTCAATAAGCTAATTTGCTCACAAATAGCCACCAGTGATTCAAAAATATGAGAGGTTACCAGAATGGTTTTTCCCTGCTGGGCAAGTTTTCGTAAGATGATTTGAATTTTACTGTAACTCTCTACATCTACTCCATTATAAGGCTCATCTAAAATAAGTATCGGCCGATCAAGCGCCAAAATTCCCAAAAACGCTAATTTTTTCTTCATACCAGTAGAATAGTTATCTACTAACTTAGTGAGTGGTAGATCAAACAAGCGATTCCATTGCTCTATATCAAAAGCTGGGTTTTTCATTTGAAACAAACGCAAATATTCATAGCCAGTAATCTTATGGTAAAAGAAATTATGAGTCTCTAGAAATGCCATATCACTTTGGGTGACTGGATTCTCCTCCCATTGCACATTTCCAGCAATACGTGGTATGCTGCCATACAAGGCTTTGAGAAAAGTGGTTTTCCCTGAGCCATTGAGTCCTACAATGCCATGGATTTTACCTGGAATCAGGCTAAGTGATAGATTTTCAATCACTTTTGTTTCTTTTTGATAACCTACTGTGAAGTTTTGAATTGCTAACATTTGCTAAAAAAAATTATTTAAATATTGCTTGTTTTCTGAATTCCTATCAGGTGCTGAAAGCCGTATTTTTGTATCAACGACACTATGAAAAAAGATCTGTCAAACACTAGAACATAACATTATGAATGCTATATCAGATATACCTAAAATCAAAAACTTGCTTTTTTCACCAGAAGAAAAAAATGTATTGTTGGGCATTTCCCTGGCCAAAAATCAGGGAGTGTTTGCCGAGCTTGCGCCTGAACTGCACGAAATAGTTCAACAATTTTTATTTTCTGGAAACGAAGAACAAGTTTACCAGGCCTTACATTTATCTCGTGCGCTTGATACTTACCACCAATTTGCCCGATTGATTCATCCAGCCATCCAAAATCTTTGTGGTTGGTCGGTAAATTTTGACCAATTAACCCAAGAAGAAAAGGATGATTATTGGGTTGAATTTTTGACCGAAAAACAACTATATGCCTCCAGAATGTATAGTAATCCGGCACATAGCCACATACCTGAACAAACTAGCTTTCCACGAATTTTAAAAAGGCTTACTTTTCTGGAAGAAATCGACCTCAGTTGTCATAAGATAACTCATCTACCCGCCTGGATAGGTGTTTTCCAACAATTAAAGATCCTTAATTTATACGCCAATCGTATTGAGGTACTCCCAATGGCATTGACCCGCCTTCAGCAACTAGAAGCCTTATATTTACATGGTAATTGCCTACAGGAAATCCCACATTTTTTGACCCAACTCCCTCATCTCAAAACGTTGGATATCTCAGATAATGGTATTTGGTCTATTCCTGCCTGGATTCCTGAAATGGAATCACTTGAGGCCCTTGTGTTATTTACTTGTTGGGGTTCTTCTCCAGACTTAGCCATTCCTAAGGAAATTGGACAAATGAAAAACCTTAAATTATTAAATGTGATGACTCACACAGTGGATTTACCTCACAGCATTGGCGAATTGTCTACCCTAGAAGCGCTGAAAGTGGGTGGCGGCAAATATCCCAACGCCATCCCTGAGAGCATTACACAATTAAAGAATCTCACACATTTACAGTTAGATGGCGCTTCGCCCGAGTTTATATTAGATATTGCAGGTGAGTTTCCTCAGCTACAAACGCTTTCATTTAAAAATATAGAGGATTATTATCCTACTGATCAACAACTGGAACAAATCAAGTCCAAAGTGCCTGAAGATTGTAATGTTATCCACGCCTATAGTTATTAAGAGTATGTTTTATACTCAAGTGGTCAGGTAATTTTCCATATGACGCACTGCTCTACGGTAGTAGCGGATCACCCAAAACACGTTGATGAGAAAGCTAAACGGAGGCAGAAATGTAAACATAATAGCCAGTCCCATCAATGTGTTGTTTTGAGTAAGTTGTTCGCCAGGACTATAGGCTGCATATTTTGCCAAAACAGCCAATACCAACCATAGCCCCACAATTAACCATACGGTAGGCACCACAAACCACAAACCGGGATTCACCAATAAAAAAACAATCCATAAAGGGCCAGTAAAAACCACAAATAGCCTCAATACTTGTTTTATTTTCCACCGAACAAACGCTCGTGCAGATTCGCCCAACACCTCTACCATTTCCTTAGATTCACATAAAATATAAAAAGAGGGGATTGTCATTCCCAGCAATAGGCTAATCACTGGAGTGACAGGCGCATACCAACAAAAAATCAATCCCAAAAACCAGATCGTAAACAGGTACACAAATCGGTGTCTAATACCCGCTATCCATTCAAAATGCAGCGGTGACAAAAAGCTTTTGGTATCCCACCAATATTGTTTTTTAGCTCCTGACACCCCTGAAATACGAGGCAAGTATGGCAATAAGGCTACCTCTGCCAATAATATGGCTGCCCCCCACCAGTATTGTTGTTGCAGGTACAAACCTATAAAGGCCGCTGATAACACCATATATTCTATAGTATATAGATAAGTGTGTCGAATAGATATGTTCTTCAAAAATGCGTGATCGGATCGCTGGAGATGAATGCTCAACAAAACAAAGCTCCAAAATGCTACTAAATAATAAGGGTTATTCATCCAGAGCTCGACCGCAAAACGAGGCAAAAATATAATGGCTGCCAATACCAAAATTAGCGACCTTAATATGCCTAACTCCTGCAGATATCGATACACTTGTCGAAGCCTTAACAAAATAATGAATGAGATCATAATACAAATGTAATCAATGCATTTAAATCTTATGTATTTATTGCATTTTTTTTCTATCCTAATTTAAAATAGAGACTAGTAGTCATGATTAATTGTATCAAACAACCTTTTTGTTTACATTTAATATAGATTCACTTAACAAAACCTATTTGATGAGACTTATACGAACCTGGAAACCTATACTGGTATTGTGCTGTTTTTTTTCATTTACTGTATTAAAGGCTCAAGATAAAATGCCTGATGATATCCAGCAATTATGGAATCAGGCCAATACATTTCAACAACAAAAAGCCTATCAAAAAGCAAGTGATACTTATACCAAAGCACTTGGAATATTTTTGCCTCAAAAAAATCACGCTCAATACCAACTTATTTTGGCTCGTTTGTACTTTGGGGTAGGCGTCAATAATTCACCCAATCATTTAGCCAAGTTCCCGGTGTTTTATGAATATATGGTAAAAGCTGCTCAAGCAATTCGCCAAACAAATGACACCCAATACAAGCCAGAAATCTTATACCAGGCAGGGATAGCCTACTACTATTATCGCCAATATGACAAGTCTCTCTTAATGACTGAGGAATCTTTGAAACTATTGAAAGCAAACTCAGACCTAATGACTGAGGCCAATGTATCGGGCTTAATGGGGCGTTTGTATATGGCTAAAGCACAATATGATGAGGCGCTGGCCTATTTTGAACGATCTACTCGAATTATTGAGAAATTTCCTGATAAAAAAAACGTATTGGCGCATTCTTATTTTAACCTCGCGCTATTGTATCAAACCATAAGTAAACGTGAACTGGCAGTTATGTATCACAAACGCTCCATTGAGACTTATAAGGAGTTTTATGGCGATGATTCTGAGGCTTTTAGATTGATTTCGGGCTATTATTTTTTAGCTGACCTATATGTAGTTTTGGAAAACCCCAAAGAGGCTCGCCATTATATGGAGAAGGTATTTGAAGCAGATGGTCCTAATGTACGAAAACAGCGAGGTGGGCATTATTACCTCAAAGGAAGAATACTACACCTGGAAAAGAAATATAAAGAAGCTGTGAAGGCCTACAGGATCGCTATTAAACTACAGGAAAAGCTCTTTGGCCCAGATCCTATGGAAAATTCTGAGATTTATCGCATGATGAGTGATTCTTATCGTGATGATAAACAGTTTGATTTGGCTTTTGAGACCATACAAAAAACATTGATTTTAAATAATCACCAATTTTCATCAAAAGATGTTAGCCAAAGCCCCTCCATGGCAGGGGTTGTATCAAAAGAAACACAGACTTTTGCATTGGCAGGTAAAGCCGCCGTTTGGAAAGCAAAATATGACCATTCTGCAAACCTGAATGATCTCAAAAAGTCTTTGGAAGTGTATCGCTTTGTACTCAAACAGATTAAAGAATGGAGACTGAGTCAGGAAAATGAAAACAATTTATTGATTGTACTACAGTATTCCCGTTTCATCTTTGTAGAGGCTATAGAGGTATTGCACGAGCTACATCGTAAAACGAATAACATTGCTTACATTCAGGAAGCATTTGATATAGCAGAACAAAACAAGTCTTATGTATTATTGCGTTCATTACACCTTACCAGTCAATCAAATCGCCAGGGAGTCAGTAAGTTTGAACGAGATTTATCTGAAAAAATCGCTAAAACCAAAGAAGCCTTACAAGCTGCCGAAGGCCTACCCAAGCCTAACAAACAACAAATAAATACGCTTAAAGACCAGGCTTTTGCACTTATTGCCAGCAGAGACAGTTTACAAAACGTATATAAACGTATCTCTCCTGAGTATTACCGTACCAAATACAAGTTTGAAATTGCCTCCGCCCAGGCTATTCAACAGGGATTATTAACTCCTGAACAGACCTTGATAGAATATGTATTAGGAGAAGAGCAGCTCTTTATTTTTACAATTAGTCAAAATAACCTCTCTCTCAAGCAGGTCAAATTACCTCAAAACTTTGAAGCAAATATTAAAGCGCTGAGAAACAGTATTACAGATAAAAACTTTCAGGAATTTGCTCGTTTGGGCTACTATTTCTACGAATTATTAATGAAGGATTTACCCATTCCTAAGCCTACCCAAAAGCTTTGGGTGGTACCTGATGGTATTTTGTATTACCTCCCTTGGGAAACCCTCCTTACTGCTCCTTATCAACAAAAAAATGTTAATTATCGCAACTTGGCTTATTTACTCAAAAAATATATTGTAAGCTATGATTATTCCGCAAACCTGATTTATAGTAAACGAACTTTACCACTTAGGTTGGAAAAAGAAAAATTACTGGCTTTTTCCCCGGATTTTAAGACACAGCTAGCGGTAAATAACACCGATAACCGAGATAAGCTAAGAGATGATTTGAGTGAACTGAAAGGAGCTAAAGAAGAGGTAAAAGCGCTGGATGCCATCTATAGTGGACAACTATTTTTGGGGAGACAGGCTACTGAATATGAGTTTAGAAATAACCTTCAAAATGGTTCGGTACTACATTTGGCCACACATGCCATTGTAGACGATGAACGTCCTGCTTATTCTCGTCTATTATTTAGCTTATCTAATAAAGATACTTTGAACGACGGCTACTTGCACGCTTATGAGCTGTATAATTTAAAGCTCAATGCTGAATTGGTTACCCTAAGTGCGTGTAATACAGGATTTGGTAAGATACAATCAGGTGAAGGAGTCATGAGCCTGGGACGAGCATTTGCTTATGCAGGAAGCCCCAATGTATTGATGAGCCTGTGGAGCGTGCCTGATAAAAGCACTTCACAAATCATGATTGAATTTTATAAGAACCTGGCCAATGGTATGCCCAAAGACATTGCTCTACAACAGGCCAAGTTGGCTTATATCGAGTCAGCCGATAATATCACCACTAACCCGTTTTACTGGAGTAGTTTTGTATTAATTGGCGACCCTAAACCTCTAAGTCTGCAACCACAAACGCCCTTTTATATGAAGAGTATGTTTCTTTGGTTGATGGGAGTGTTGTTGCTTGGTGGAGGTGTTTGGATGCTTACACGAAAACAAATAGGTTAACCAATACAGCCAGATTTATATAAACAGTCAGTTAAGTTTCTTTGTATTCCTCAAAGATTTTCAACCACTTCTTGTTTGTTAAAGTAGTCACTCAGTAGTACTCAAAAAATCTTATCGAGTAAACGTGGACAAGCAGGCAAGAAGTAGGTTTGTTGAATATTATAAAAACCTAGTCTGCTGTGAATATGCACCTATTTCTTAAAAACCTATCCCCTACTGTGTTCTTGCTTCTTTTGTCGCTTTCGGTACAATCACAAACACATATGTCTCCCGACATACAAGTCCGGTGGAAGAAAGCACAAACGTTACATCAAGGCAAACAATTTGAAGCCTCAATCAAAGCCTGTAAAAATGCATTAGCCGCTTTTTTACCTCAAAGAAAACATCCCGACTACCAACTGACGCTTGCTCGCCTATACCATTTAATGGCTGCTAATTACTCTCCTTTTGGTTTGGGAAACTTTAAACTTTTGTTTGAATATTCTGATAAAGCCTATACTGCTATACAAAAAACTCAAGACACCCACTACAAGGGGGATATATTATATCAAGCCGCTACTTCCTATTTTTATCAAAGACAACACTGGAAATCTAAACCTATTTACAAAGAAGTAATTAGGCTAGCACGTATGAATAAGGATAAGGAGCTAGAAATCAATACCAATGCCAAGCTTGGAGCCATTTACTTGGATCAATCCCTCTTTACCGAAAGTCTTGCCTATGCTGAAAAAAGCGTACGCCTTGTCCAATCTATGCCTCATGCGTCTGATTTTATCCAGGGGCAGGTATATTTTAGCTTGGGGTATTTTTATACCGAAATCAATGAATTCAAATTATCTAATCAATATCTTAAAAAAGCGTTAACGTTTTGGACCAAACCAAGTCTGGCTTCTACGCAGGCAGTTCGTATCATTAGTACTTACCAAATGGTATCTGATAATTATCTATCGCTGCAACAACCCGAAGAAGCTCGTAATTATTATGATTTATCTTTACGTAAGACCAAAAACAACCTCAATGATGGACTACGTTATGGCAGTTTGGCCCGCTTACTTACGCTGGAAAATAATTTACCAGAAGCAATCGAGGTACTTAAAAAGGGATTGGTATCGCTCAAAAAATTATATGGAAAAGAAAACACTGCCAGTGTAGAACTTTATCGTTTGCTTGGAAACGCTTACACAGGTGCTGGTAACTTTGAACTGGCTTTAAGGGCATTTCAGCAAGCGTTGGTGCTAGCCAATAGTCAGTTTTCATCATTAGATATCCGACAAAACCCTCGTTTTAAAGGATCTATACACCAGATTCAACAAATAAAGGCTCTGCACGAAAAAGGAAATACATTCTTGACCTGGTATCTCAAAACTCAAGAATTAAAACACCTAAAAGATGCCAGAAAAGTATTTAAGCTTACTCTTGAGCAAATCAAAGAATGGAAGCATAGCGAAGAAGATGAGTATAACTTGACGTCCTTTATAAAAAACTCTGCAAAAATATTTACCCGTTCTATCAATGTATTGAGCTTACTTTATGAGGCTACACAAGACCCCAAATATTTGACAGAAGCCTTTGACGTAATGGAGCAAAGCAAAGCATATATTTTGTTACGCTCCTTGCAACAAACCAATCAATCCAGGCAAGATACTACTAATAGTCTGGAAAAAAACCTCAAGGAAGGCCTTAAAACTATTCATCTGGCTTTGGCTGCTGAGCAAGGAAAAAAGAAATCAAATCCAGCTTTAATTAACCGCTATAAAGATGATATTTTTAATCTTAAAACCCGCCAAGATAGTTTGCGCAATGCCTTGAAAAAACATGCGCCTGAATATTATAAAACCCGCTACCAATTTCAGATTGCTTCTGCACAAAACATCCAAACACAGGTGCTCAAACCTCAGGAAGCCCTGATTGAATATGTTCTTAACAACGATCAATTGTTTGTATTTACAGTAACGTTCCAAAAGCTTTCGCTCAAGAAAATTGCCCTGCCTAAAAGCTTCAGAAATAAAATTATTGCTTTCAGAAAAAGTATTACCGCCAAAGATTTTACCCGATATACTCAGTTGGCTCAAGAGCTTTATCAAATTCTTGTAGCTGATTTGCCTATTCCGGTTTCTACCCAAAAACTACGAATTATCCCAAGCGATATTTTGTATTATTTACCTTGGGAAACCCTCCTAACGGACAAAGTATCTAGTACGGCTAAAGGTTATCGAGACTTGCCTTACCTACTCAAAAAGTATGTCATTAGCTATGACTATTCGGCCACGTTGATGCTTAGTAAAACTCAGCAAAAAACTCTATTTGGCAAGGCAAACTTATTGGCTTTTTCGCCCAGCTTTAACCCTCAATCAGCTTTCAATAATCAAGAAATAACACGAGATCAACTCAGCCCTCTGAAAGGGGCTAATGCTGAGGTAATCGCCTTGAACAAACTCTATGCAGGTCAATTCTTTCTAGGGCAAGATGCTACCGAGCAAAGCTTTAGAAAGTATCTTAAGAATGGTTCGGTTATTCATCTGGCCACCCACGCTATTGTAGATGATGAACGCCCTGCTTATTCTCGCTTACTTTTTAGCTTGTCCAGTCAAGACACGTTGAATGATGGCTCTTTACATGCCTATGAATTGTACAACCTCAAGCTCAATGCTGAATTAGTCACATTGAGTGCTTGCAATACAGGTTTTGGCAAAATACAGTCAGGTGAGGGAGTGATGAGCCTGGGGCGGGCATTTGCTTATGCAGGAAGCCCTAATGTATTGATGAGCCTGTGGAGCGTACCCGACCAGAGTACTTCACAGATAATGATTACGTTTTATGAAAACCTGGCTAATGGTATGCCTAAAGATTTTGCTTTACAAAAGGCCAAATTGGCTTATATCGAGTCTGCCGATAATATCACCACTAACCCGTTTTACTGGAGTAGTTTTGTATTGATTGGCGACCCTAAACCTCTAAGTTTGCAACCTGTGTTACCTTTCTACCAAAAATCATTGCTTTGGTGGTTGATAGGTATGCTAGTGATAGGTGGAGGAGTGTGGGTAGTGAGCAGGAAATTTTAGCTTGAGTAAGTAACTTATCATCTGTTGTTTATAACATTGAATCATATCTCCAGGTTTTTGCACGATATGTCCAATGAGTTGCCTTGCCTTTTTTCGTTTTTTGTAGCATCAAATTTTAAAACAATGTTTAACCATCCAATACCTCATATGGAGTAAGACATTGGATAGGTTAGACTCATTTTGAATCATAAGATGAAATCACAAAAAACAACTTTTCAAAAGTTTGCTTCGAGCAAACTATCTAAAAAATTCCAAAGTAAAGTATATGGTGGAGGACGTTTTTGTACTGCTCATGCCAATTGCATGAAAAACGCTTTAGCCACTTCTTTGACAGAATCTTGGAACGACGAAAGCCGACAAGAGCTGCACCACAATTTGAGCACAGCTTGCACCGAAGCCTTTGGAGGAGGATGTCTTGCAGAGCTCTATGAAGCAGCGGAGAAGCAAAAAAACTAAGAAACAAAGCCGCTAAAACACAAAACCCTTACTCATAGATTTGAGCAAAGGTTTTGTGTTTTTTGCCAAGACATTTGGTCTCCCGCCGTGCGCATTGCTCAAAGCTTAAAAACAGGACGCCCTGAAAGGTGAACCGTTTCCCTGCGGGACAGCTTCATTACTCAAGTTCTTAACGGCAACGGGATAAGGCCGAAACAACAGCTGACGCAACTTTTATATCAGAGAAGATTGATATTATATTGATCCTTTTAACAATAAAACATACTAAGGATTAAAAAAAGCCCTGAAAAGGTAAATTATCAAGGGCTTTGTTATATCTCTTATTTATACAAGGATTTAAGCTCCCTGTTTTTCTTTCAATTCGTCTTTAAGCTTCTTACGTAGAATCTTCCCTACATTAGACTTCGGTAATTCTTCTCTAAATTCTACTTCTTTAGGCACTTTATAACCCGCCAAATTATCCTTGCAATACCCAATTACATCAGCTTCGGTAAGGTTAGCGTCTTTTTTCACTACATATACCTTCACTCGCTCGGTAGCTTTTGCGTCTGGAATACCAATGGCTGCTACCTCTAGCACACCATCATGTCCGGCTACTACATCTTCTACTTCGTTAGGGTATACGTTAAAGCCCGATACCAAAATCATATCTTTCTTACGGTCTACAATGCGAAAGAACCCATCAGGCTCCATCAAACCAATATCACCTGTGCGGAACCAGCCATCAGGAAAGAAACATTTCTTGGTTTCGTCTTCTCGGCCATAATAACCACTCATCACTTGTGGTCCACGAGCACAAATTTCACCAGGTTCACCTTGCGCTACTTCGTTGCCATCATCATCCATAATTTTAAGCTCGGTGCTTGGTAGAGGCAGTCCAATACAACCAATGCGTACGTTGCCATCCAATGGATTACAAGATAGTACTGGAGACGTTTCGCTCAAACCATATCCCTCGGCAACTTTTACCCCAGTTGCTTTTTCCCAACGCTCAGCTACAGGCTTTTGTACAGCCATTCCTCCTGCTACTACAAATTTGGTTTTAGCCCAACTTACTTGACCAAACTCAGCATTGTTCAATAATCCATTAAACAAGGTGTTTAGGCCTGTAAACAATGTAGGTGGGTTTTTCAATAATATCTTTACAAACTCTGGCATGTCGCGAGGGTTGGTTACCAGTACGCTTTTGGCTCCTACGTGGGCCATCAACAAGCAGTTGACAGTAAGGGCAAATACGTGATAAAGCGGTAAGGCGGTAATCATTATTTCAGAACCCTCTTCAAGGCCAATAAACCAAGCTTTGTTTTGGGTAAGGTTGGCTACAATGTTGCGATGGCTTAGGGTTGCTCCTTTTGATACCCCAGTAGTCCCCCCGGTATATTGTAAAAATGCTGTATCTGTATTGACTAAAGTAGGAGCAGTAAAACTCATACTTCGGCCTTTACGCAAAGTATCTTTTAGGCGTAGCATACCAGGAATACGATATGCAGGCACCATTTTCTTTACATATTTTACTACGGTGTTTACGAGTAGGCCCTTAAAGGCTCCCAACATATCCCCAATTTCAGAAACGATTACGTTCTTGATTTTGGTTTCGGGTAAGGCTTGCTGTAGTTTGTCGGCAAAATTGGCCAAAATTACCACCGTTTCTACACCTGCATCATTGTATTGGTGCACCATTTCGCGCACAGTATACAAAGGGTTTACATTGACTACTACCAAACCGGCACGCAAAGCACCAAACAACACGACTGGATATTGAAGGACATTGGGCATTTGAATCCCCAGGCGATCTCCCTTTTTGAGTCCAAGGCTTTGCAAGTAAGCCGCAAAACTTTTGGAATGTTCATTAATTTGTTGGTAGGTAAGCTCTACCCCCATGTTTGAATAGGCTGGTTTGTTCGCAAACTTCTGAAAGCTTTCTTCCAGTATTGCTACAATTGAACTGTATTTATCTGGGTCTATTTCTGTAGCTACCCCTTTCGGGTAATTTTGATGCCAAGGAAAATCCGCCATCACGTCTATTTTTTCGTTATTAAAAGATATTATTTTACTGCTTTAAAGATAAGTCTAATTTTTGTGTAAATTAATTATAAAAACAATCATTTTGTTTTGCCTGAGGATTTTTCGTAATTTCAATAAAGTTTATCAAACACTCCAAGTTCTTTGATCTCCTAAGTAATCCTCGCAGGTAAAAAACCAGATTTTTTAATTAGGCATTTAACAATAACACTTAAGTGATTGTGTTCAATCAATGGCAGTTTTAGAAATACATAAACCTTTGCAGGCACATCAAGCAAAAAACACAAGAAGAAAAAGCATGAAAAATCGCCTTGGGTCTTTTATATATCCCATGCGCATTATGGGTTACTCGTTTGCGATTACTAGCATGCTGTCTTTTTATTATGTGTTTTACTCCCCTACCCCAATAGTTTGGATCTATTGTGCCACGATATTTATCTATCCGCACATTGCTTTTTATTTATACAAACGTAGTGGATTCGATCGCAAAGTAGAGTTCAATACGCTGGTGTTTGATATGTTTCTGATTGGCCTCATCAGTGCTTTTCTGAAATTTTCGCCCATATTTGCCCTACCTTATGTCATCGCCAACTCTGCCAGTAATTTTGCGTCTAATGGCCCTCGTTTGTTTTTTCAAGGATTAACCAGTTTTGCTGTTGGTGCATTATTAGGGATACTTCTGGTTGGTTTTCATTTTCATTATCAATACCATGTGTGGGTCAGTGTTCCTTCCTATGTGTATTTATTATTAGCTGCCCATTATATTGGGTTTATATCTTACAGTAAAGGGAGTGTACTCCGCAAAACCAAACAGCTTACTGAAGAGCAAAATGTAGAGTTGATTCAGCAAAAAGAAGAACTCGAAGCCCTCAATCAAGATATCCAACACAAACACATCGAACTCTCTAAAGCCAACAAGAGCATTCGCGATAGCATTAGTTACGCCAAGCATATTCAGGGAGCCATATTACCACGCACTCAGGTTATCCAAAGTGTTTTTCCAACACACTTTATTTTTTATCAACCCCGCGATATCGTAGGGGGAGATTTTTATTGGGTATACGAGCAGCAAAATTTACAGATTTTGGTAGTGGCTGATTGTACCGGACACGGGGTTCCTGGTGCTTTTATGAGTTTGATTGGCCAAATGTTTTTGGAAGAAACCATTGCAAAACAGCAGGTAACAAATCCAGCAGAGGTGCTCGAGCTAATGCATCAAAAAGTGAGTCGTTTTTTGAATCAAAAATATAATGGAAACCGAGATGGCATGGACTTGGCCATGGTGTCTTATAATCCTGACCATCAGCAACTGCAATTTGCTGGAGCCAAGAGCTCGATCTTGTATATTCAAGACGGTGAACTCCAAAAATGCAAAGGATGTATTTTTTCTATAGGTCACGAAAACTATTCGATACCTGTTACCTTTGAACAACACACGATCCAAGTCAATCAAACTACTCGTTTGTACCTGTATTCTGACGGCTTTCAGGATCAATTTGGTGGCAAAAATAAAAAACGGTTGGGTAGTAAACGTTTTGCAAAGCTATTGGATGACACCCAGCATTTACCGCTAGGTGAACAAGGCAAAAAGCTTGAAAGTTTTTTTCATCAATGGCGAGATGGTGGCTTAGATACTCAAATGGACGATGTGTTGGTGTTTGGGGTAGAACTAGAGCCAAAAAAACGACCTATAACATAGGCCGTTTTTCCAAAATATTTACAATTTATACACAAAATTGGGAGCCTCTCGGCGCCCCAATGTCTTTAATTCTTTTGACTGTAAAGTCCTGGTAACCAAGACATAGACATTTAATCTTGAATATCGATACCTGTGGCTAAACTAACCCTTCCAAAAACTCAAGATCGAATCTAAAAGGTTGATTAGCAGCGTCTACCATCTTAAATAAATGAGGGTAGTACTTTCTCAACTCACTAATGTACAAGTCGTACGGTAAGTCGGCAAAACTCCCATATTGGTGTACATATTTCAGGTAGCGCCGTTTGCTTTTATGGTGTTTTTCAAACACTTTTTCCTCTGGAATACCAAAGTCCATTGGAGGTAAGCCCAAATAATCGCAGGCCTCTTGGTTAAAAGCTGGTGACAACTTTACCCAATGATTGCCCATCCACAGCTCAGTATAGCTATGAAATACAAGTAAATCGGACTGCAACACGGCTCCTAATTGCTCTGAAGTGAGGTTGCTACGTAAATTACTGAAACTCACCCGGCTAGGAATACCCACCGCTCGAGCGGCTGCTGCCAATAAGGTACTTTTCTCAATATCGGTACCTACCCCTCGTTTTACCAAAGCACTGGCTTTGAGTTTACTGGGGTGTAAATCTATATGGTTTAAGTCAAACTTAAAGTCATCACGTACGGCATAAAACAATTCTACTGCTTTTTCAGTGTCATATTTCAACCCTTTGGTTACCTGATACGCATACTCCTTCACTGCCTCATCATTACTATCTATAAATTCGGCAGGATTTAAATATTGATTCAATTCTATACTTTCTCTCATAACTGTCAACCTATTATCCTACTGTAATTTTTATACTGCTGGTGGCTGATAATCGGTCTATGATTGCCTTAAAAATCATAGCCTTCGGAATACCAACTATTTTAGATTTTCATCCTTTACCAATTGGCTTTCAAGCCATTGTAAGCTGTCATTCCATAATGATTCTTTGAATTTTTCTCTAAAAAAGCCAAAGTGATCAATCTTGTTCACACCTATGTCCTGTGGTGATATATGCCGATGAGTAATAGTAGCTTGTTCATATCTACTCAATAAATTCTTTACTGCTCTGATGGGGGCATAATTATCATCGCTAAAGCTCCAGGCCAGCATTGGAATTTGAAGCTCTGGATGCTGCTTGGGTACCTCGAAATCAAAAGCAAATAAGTAGTCAGGGTTGCTACCCCATTTACCCCATTCAAGGGCTACTCCTTTGGGTAAATCTTCAAACAAGCCTAGTCGTTTTGCTGGAAAGTAGCCAAACAATTTGGCAAAGTTGGGCAGTAGATATTTCCATAAAAGCTTAAGCCTGGCCTGACCTTTATCCCAATAAGCCCAATTACCCACTTGCGAAGCTACCAACATTGTGGCCTGTACCTGCTTGCAAGAAGGGGCCAATCCCAATATTTGCCCACCTACACTATGACCAATGACAAAAAAAGGGGCTCCACTATGTTGCGTTTGGGTATACTGAATCATCGCCTCCATATCTTTGATGGCCCAGTCCTGTACAGTTGCTTTAAATCCTTTCAAAGATTTGGGGCGTGAACCACCAATTCCGCGATAGTCGTAACTATACACCTGATACCCCTCGCTAGCTAGATAAACCGCGAACTTTCGGTAATACTGCCTCAAAACACCCATGGCCGAATTGATTAAGACTACCGCTTTGGGTTCCGACTCGGGACTAAAGCTTGTGACTGCAAGCGAAAAATCGTCTTGTGTTGATATATGCAGGTCTTTCATGGCAATATGGTTTAGAGGTCGGCAGTCTTGAGTAAGCCAAATTGTTCGAAGTGATGACGAAAGTGTTTATCGTGAAAAGTTTGTAGCTCTTTAAACGATAATGCACCCATAATTGGGTTATAGGGCTGTAAATCTGGCGTTTGCTCAAACGCATTATAAAAGCGATTGACTGCTTCTACTACAGCGGTTTTGGCTTCGTCGATTGTGCTATAAAATAAATCCTCTAGTTTGCCTTTTTTAGTGTCATTCTTTCGGAAAGGAATGCCATCATTGACAAATGCCTTGAATTTGAGTTGGCCCTCAGTAGGCTCTGCGGGTGGTGCACCATATGATTTGATGCTCGACTTGGTCACTTTTGCCAAGTGTTCTAACATATGTTGAGCCGTCATCATTCCCCATTTTGGCTCGGTATCGGCCTTGAGGTGGGTCAACATCTCAGGAATCTGTTGAGTCAAAAACTCTTTGTATTGATCGATTGTAGTCATTGTGTTATGAATGGTGTTTTTGTTGTTGATTGTTGTTGTTGACTTTAATAGGTATTCTCTAGCTCTACACTGAGCCATTGCTTATACTTTCACTTCATTCTTCTAGTTGCTCACTGCTGCTACCGCTTCTTTATTCTTTCTTTGCTTGGGAATCCAGGCCCAAAGCATTTCACACACTACTGGCTCTACTCCTACTTCATCAGTAATCGTAACTGCTACCATTACTTCCCCTTTTTCTTCTCGCATAATCTGCGCTACCTGTTCGTTGGTAAGCGTAGCAATGGCTTTCATATTCCCTTGTGAGCGTTTTACATAGTCTATTTTCATGTTTTTCATCAAGGGCAATTTATCATCCGGTAAGTGCATACCTACCATCATACCCGAGGCAGTTTCGGCCAGTAAAGCAGTGGCTGCCGCGTGCATTTGCTTGATATGGTTTTGCACCTTTTTGCGGTTTTTGAGCGTAAGCACTACTTCTTCTTTAGTCATTTTATCGAAGCGAATACCTGCAGTACCTACAAAAGGCACCACTCTCCCTATGCTCCAGGACAATAATCTGGTATGCCAGGACTTAGGGTAGCGCTCCAGCTTTTGAATAGAGCGATTTAATCGATTGGGTTTTTCCATTGTGTGTATTGAATAATCATTAAAATTTTTGTCGAACTATTCTGCTATTTTTTCAATTTTGGATTGACCTAGACCTACTAAAGGTTAAAATTTGACCTGAAATGTTTATAATTTATTGAACAGTCATTCAAATTTTAGCCAAAAAAAGAGCTTTATAAACGTGCATTGAAGCTAATCTAACAATCTCCGCCCCCGCTCTAACGCCTTAAAAAAGTATTTTGGATCGTTGTACAATCTCATCAACATAATGCCTCCTTCCACATCTTGTACTGCTTGTTCTGCTTTTTCGATCGCTACTTTTTCCACGTATCTTTCCTTTAGTAAATGTGCATTAGCAGCAATCCAGTCATCAAAAAACCCCCGAATTACTGGAATAAACTGAGGCTGTTCTTGCACCATTTCCAGCACTGTATTCGCCATAATACATCCCCCTTCAGCCCGCATAAATACTTCACGGGTAATCTCTACCATTTCTTCAAGTCGCTGATGTACAGACTTTTCTTCCTGGTAAGCAAGGTTAAATACCTTACGGGCAAAGTAACCATGTACAGCCTTCAGGATTTCTTCTAACAAATGTTCTTTACTCTCGAAATAATAGTAAAACAACGATTGCTTGATTTCACAAGCTTCGGCCAATTTTTTAATTCCAGTATTGTAATAGCCATCTTTACGGAATACCTCTAAACACTTAGAGATAATCTGTCTCTTTACCTCAATACTTTTTGACATTGTGTAATTGTAATCGTGTGATTCTTCTGATAAATTTATTGAACGGTCATTCAAATTTAAGGAAAATATTAGCCCTACCCAAATTTTCCTTATCGGTTATTTTCCTCCCCTATTGGTTTAGATGTAATAAATGGTATTGTTTGGCTACTAATCAAACACAAAGTGTCCCAAACTTATAGATAACTAATGCTCAAATACTAAGGCTAATGAATAAATACTGGAAACAAATAACAAGGAAAGAATATGTGTTGATGACAAATGAAGCAAGGGTAGCTACTCTCCACATGACCAAGCATGGTCAGGCAGAAATTTATACCAATGAGCAACAATACTGTATCATACGAAAGAAAAGCTGGTTCCGATCCTTTCGAGTATTGGATGCACAGGGAAATATTGTGGCAGAAGCTTCTCCTAAAAAATGGTATTCTGAATCTTTGCTTTTCCAATACCAACAGCAAGTCTATTTAATCAAACACCGAAACAATCCGTTGTTTGAGGTAGTCCTGCAAAATCTTCAAAAACAGGATATCATAGCTTATGGCAAAGGAATAGAAAATTTAAAAGAAAAGATCAAAGTAACTGATCACCGTCAAGGTAGCAATACCACCGACTATTTACCAGATGCTATTGTGTGGTTTTTGTTTCAATCAGCTCCTGAACTAGACGTAATGGACTTCATATAATTCTGATGTAGGTTTTATTGTAAGTTCGCTAAATTTTCGGCTAACTTGTAATAAAAATATTGGCACTACGACCAATACAAAAAATGTTTCAATTTTAACCTATTCACTTGAGAGAATGAAAAAGCAATTAACATTATTAGCTACCCTATTCCTATTAATCACAAGTTTTGGTATTCAAGCCCAATCAGTAGATAAAATCATTGATGGCTACTTTGAGATCATTGGTGGTAAAGATAAATTCCGCAAGATGAAAGCAATGGTTATGGAAGGCACCGCTCAAAGTCCACAAGGAGAGTTGCAAATTAAAATGTATAACCAACGCCCCAATAAATCAAAACTCGAAGTTACATTACAAGACAAGACCTTCGTAGTTCAAGCCTTTGACGGGAAAAATGCCTGGGGTACCAACTTTATGACTCAAAAGAGCGAGAAAAAATCAGATGAAGTAGCTAAAGAGATGGCTAGTGAAGCTTTTGAACCTTTTTACCTGGATTATAAGAAGAAAGGACATAAAATAGAACTGGAAGGTACCGAAGAAATAGATGGTACAGAGTGTTACAAGTTAAAAGGTACCAAGAAAGATGGCAAGGTTCAGTATTTGTTTTTTGACAAAGAAAGTAATGCTTTAATTATGACTCGAGTTACCAGTACTACTGGCCCAATGAAAGGTCAACAAATAGATGCTTATGTAGCGGATTATAAAGAAGTAGATGGCATTATGATGCCTCACTCTTTAACTCGAAGCATTGGCGGTCAGAAGTCTACCCTAACGATTAACAAAATCACCATCAATCCCAAACTAGAGGATAAGGTATTTACCTTTACTAAAGAATAACAAGGTTTCATTTGACTCTCTTTAACCAGCATTTTACACCTTGTTTTTACCAGTTTGTTCTTGTATATCTTTATTCCAATAAGATGCTTTATAGTTTTGGACATATGTTTTACCAAACTCCACTCCTATGAAGACTCAAAGAACATCGCCTATATTTACTATTACCTTTACCTTGTTAGGCCTCATAGCTTTTGCTGTTCAAACCACTAAAGCACAAACTTTGGCCGAGGTAATTGCTCTACATGAAAAAAACAGTCTGACTAAGTCTGTCGACCTTAAATCTATGGTGCTTGAGGGTAAAACAATCCTCACAGGGATGAATATGGAATTTAAAACCATTGTGTACCGAAAAGCCCCTAATTTATTTAAGGTAGAAGTGCCCATTCAGGGCAAAGCACTTATCAAAGCTTATGATGGCAATGTGGCATGGAAAGCTGACCCTTTTCCAGGAGGTAGTGATAAACCAACTCGTATGGCGGGAGCTGAAGAAACCGATATGTTGTTAGGAGTTGATTTTGACCACGAGTTTATCGATGCCGCAAAAAAAGGAAATAAGGTAACACTGGAAGGAGTAGAAGATATTGATGAGGTTCCTTGCTATAAAATCAAGGTGGTAAGAAAGGATAAGCACGTAAAGACTTATTTTTTAGAAAAAGAAACGGGCATTTTGATGATGGAAAGAGGACCATCTACACACCCGCTAAAGCCAGGGACTTTGGTAGAAAAGGAGACTTACTTTAGTGAATACAAAGAAGTACAAGGAGTCATGATTGCCCACTATATGGAGGAACGCATTGGAGGACAAGTAACAGCCAAAATGCAATTTGACAATATCAAAATCAATGCTAAACTGGACAACAAAGTTTTTGCATTTCCTAGCAAGCAATAGATTCACGTTTGCTCCTGACTACTCGAATCTCTGATAGAAGATTATAGAATGTCAGCCGTTGGGAAATCCAATGGTCTGACATTTTTTTATGTGAAATATATTTAAATGTAACCCAACTTAATAGAGCGAAACAAAACATTCAAAACCAATGACATATACACGCACCATTCAAAGAAAAATGACTTGGTTGATGCTACTATGCATCGGCTTTTGCTTTAATCAAGCCCAGGCCCAAACCCCTAAACCACTCAAAGGAAGCAAAATATTTGGCTCAATGAAGGCCCGTCATATTGGCCCTGCTGTGATGAGTGGACGTATTAGTGACATTGAAGGGGTAAATAATGACCCCAAAACTTTTTTTGTAGGTTCTTCGGGCGGAGGTGTCTGGAAAACTACCAATGGGGGAATTACTTTTGAACCCATTTTTGACAAGTACGCTCAATCTATTGGAAAAATAACCGTAGATCAAAATAACCCCAAAACCATCTGGGTAGGTACTGGTGAGCCTTGGGTACGCAACAGTGTATCGGTAGGGAATGGCTTATACAAATCTACCGACGGAGGTAAAAACTGGAAATTGATGGGTTTTAAAGATTCTGAGCGGGTAAACGAGATCATTATTCACCCTAAAAACCCTAACGTAGTATATGTAGGGGTGTTGGGGCATTTGTGGGATGCTCACAAGACTCGAGGAGTTTATAAAACTGAAGATGGAGGCAAAACCTGGAAGCAACTGCTCTATGTAGACGAAAACACTGGATTAGCTGACTTGGTAATGGATGCCAAAAACCCTGATATCTTGTATGCTTCTATGTGGCAATTTCGTCGTTATCCCGATTTTTTTAAATCAGGTGGTAAGGGAAGTGCTTTGTATAAATCTACTGATGGGGGTAAAACCTGGAAAAAAATCCATAAAGGCTTTCCTGAAGGCATATTAGGAAGAATGGCTGTACAACCTGCCCCTTCTAATCCTAAAGTAGTATACGCTACTGTGGAGTCAGAAAAACGTAGTCAAAACGGCTTATATAAATCTAATGATGCTGGAGCTAATTGGAAGCGTATCAATAACGATTTTGGTACAGTGGTACGCCCTTTCTATTTTGCGCGTTTGGTTGTAGACCCTAAGGATGAAAACAAAGTATACAAAATGGGTTTGAACCTCATCATTAGTAAGGATGGTGGCAACCGTTTTCGCACGGTAGGTAGTGGGGTACACTCCGACATGCACACGGTTTGGATCAACCCTCAAAATACCAATCATATCTTGTTAGGTACCGATGGAGGAGTTTATCAATCGTTTGATGGTGGCTTCTTTTTTATGCACCTAAAGAACCTTCCCGTTTCACAGTTTTACCGAGTAAATGTAGACAATGCACAACCTTATAATGTATATGGAGGATTGCAAGACAATGGCTCTTGGTTTGGCCCTTCACGTGCAGCCAATGGCATCCAAAACCGCGATTGGAGTAATGTAGGTGGTGGCGATGGTTTTGTAGCGATGCGTCATCCTCAAAAAACTAACTTAGTATATTGCGAAATGCAAGGAGGTAAATTGTGGCGTTATGATTTAAGCTCAGGTCAACGCAAAACTATTACTCCAATGCCTCAGGCGGGCGATCCTAAATATCGCTTCAACTGGAACACTCCTGCAATTACCAGTGTACACAATGCCGATCGTTTGTATATGGGGAGTCAGTTTTTGCACCGTTCCAATGATAACGGAGAATCGTGGAAGAAAATCTCTCCAGACTTGACTACCAATGATCCTAAAAGACAACGAAGAGCTTCAGGTGGATTGACTCCTGATGTATCAGCCGCTGAAACCAATACCACTATATTTACCATAGCCGAATCACCAGTAGATGAAAATGTGCTTTGGGTAGGTACCGATGATGGTAACCTACAAGTGACAATGGATGGTGGTAAAAAATGGTCCAATGTAATCGCAAATATTTCAGGATTGCCTAAAAACACTTGGTGTAGCTCGATAGAAGCCAGTCATTTTGATAAAAACACGGCGTATGCCACCTTTGATGGTCACCGTACAGGTGATAAAAAACCTTATGTGTACAAAACTACCGATGGCGGCAAAACCTGGACTTCACTAGGTACTTCGGATATCAAGGCGTATGCCCATGTCATTAGAGAAGATTTAAAAAGCAAGAATGTATTGTTCTTAGGAACTGAGTTTGGCTTGTATGTAAGCCTGGATGGTGGTAAAAACTGGACTCGTTTCAAGAATCAACTGCCTATGGTAAGTATTCGTGATATGGTGATTCACCCCAGAGACAATGATTTGGTAATGGGTACTCATGGTCGTGGTATTATCATCATAGATGATATATCACCTTTGCGCCAGATTACTCCTGAAATGGCCAGCAAGAAACTTACTTTTCTAAAGCCTCAACCCATTATGATCAAGAGTTTGGGTGGTGGCCAGGAGTTTCCAGGAGCTGCTGAGTTTGTGGGCCAAAACCCAAGTACCAATGGCAAGATTATTTATTTCCAGAAAAAACGCCACATTTTTGGTACAATGAAGATAGAGATTTTCGATGCCAAAGGTCAATTTGTATCGTCTATACCTGCTGGAAAAAGTGCTGGGTTAAATGTGGTAGAATGGAGTCCCAGACTCAATCCACCTAAAGTACCCAAGGCCAAAACTTTTACTCGTGGTGCTTTTATTGGGCCTTTGCTTCCAGAAGGAAAATACAAAGTAAAGCTTACCAAAGGTAAGGATGTATTTGAAACCACCCTTGAGTTAAAAGCTGATCCTAATTCACCATTTAGCGCAGCTGACCGGGCATCGTACCAAAAAACTGCGATGCGTTTGTATAACCTCATTGAGAAATTGGCTTATACTACCGAGGTGATTCAATCTATCATGAAGCAAACGAAAGCTAAAGCAGCCAAAGAAAAGAAAAACAGTCGTTTGGCTCGCAAACTGATGGCGATGTACGAAGATCTGAGTAAGTTTAATAGTGAACTCGTAATTACCAGCGGTGATAACTACACTGATACTGCTGAAGATCGCCTAAACGATAAGCTTTCTAGCTTGTATGGTGATATTAGCAGCTACAATGGTCGTCCATCTGAAGATCAAAAGCAAAGAGCAGACGTATTGGAAAAAAGAGTAGAAGATGCTTATCAACGGATGATGAAAATCCAAAACAAGGATTTGAAAGAGATGAATACTCGTTTGACCAAGGCCAAAATTGCCGAAATTAGGGTAAAAACAATGAATGAGTTTAAAAAGAAGAGCAGATAAGCTCTCTGTAAACAGTATGACAATTTTAATTTAACATTCTTTCATTGTTCTATTGTTACGCAATGCAACAACAGAGACATACTTGTTAAGACATTTTTGTCATAGGACTTAGTTACTTATAAAAAAGCTATCTTCATTTCGAGGATAGCTTTTTTATTTTTAATATAACTCTAAGATAGTTACCCTATTTCAAAATGCCATACTGGGTAATTTCGGCGTCGGTCATCCAGTGTATATTGGCGGCAGGCGCAGCATTGATGGTAAAATAATAAAAATCTTCGGCTTGTTGTTGGGTAAACCCTACCGCTACATAATACCGAATGTACTTTTGATGTTCAGCATGTCCCTTAGGAAAATCAGTGGCTTCTTGTGTTCCACTCGCCCAGGAATGTACACCAATCCGGGTACTACTCCCACGGGTTCTCTTTACACCTGCCAAAAAGAAATCAGTTCCTCCTGAGGCTATCAAGCCATTGTCCATCAAGTGGATATTCATTTGTTTTTGGTGTACCAACGCTGATAGTTGTAGATTAATGTCATCATCTAGTGATCCACCACATTCTCTGATATTAATCAAATTAACCTTTGGATAAGCGGTCAACAATCGATTAAAGTTGTTCAAGGAATTACTGGTGATTTCACCATTCATTTCTACGGTGGTATCATCGGTAAGCACTCTAAAAATACCAAACTGACGAGTCGGTTCTACAACACCATTGTCTTTATTTTGTTGACAAGCTGTAATCAGGGCTAGTAAGCCAACTATCATTAATAAGGGAAGTTTTGTCATAGTATATCTATCTATAATTCGTATGGATACCTTTGAAATATGCACCACTTTGAAGTATAGACAAGCACCAAAGTAAATAACCTTAAGTGATGATTATTTAAATATAGAGTTGTTTAGTTTATATATAGAGGCCTTTTGGTTGTTTATGATGTAATTTTGAAGCGTATAAGCAAGAAGTGATGAAGAAAAAAGAACTAAAATTTTGTTGGTGACGCTATACAACACAAGCACACTAAGGGCCTTAATTCACTATTAGTTTAAGTATCAAAAAGGGGAGAGTTGATCGATTTATACGAGGATTTCGAAAACCCGCATTACCTTTAACAAACTCAAACCTACCGTTACCTCATTCAACGCTACCGTTGCCTCATTTACCCATCTACGGAATTATACAAATACCTACATTCGCTCATCACAAAACATATTTTATTATTCTAATTAGTAAAATTTTATGCTAAAATTTATTCACAAAACAGCATTGCCCCTGATAGTATTCATGGCAATGGCCTTACAAACTCAGGCTGTAAATATATATGTAGATTGGCAAGCTACAGGAACTAACAACGGGAGTAGTTGGACCAATGCCTACACCTCTTTAGCTACAGCAATCGCTAATGCAAATGCAGGCGATGGTATTTATGTTGCTCAGGGAACTTACGCCAACAACGGGAGTCATTTTACACTCAAAGAAGGAGTAAGATTATTTGGCGGCTGCCCTCCTCCAGGAGCAGTGCTCGACTTCTTTCGGATTTTGTTCCGTAACCCCACTAATTATCCAACCATACTCACAGGAAACAATGTCATTCGAATTAATAACAGCTTGAGTGATGCTACTTCAATCAATGGTTTTCGCATTCAAGCTTCTAATACAGGTGTACAAATAGGTTTTCTTACTAATCCTATTGATGTACAACTTACCATTGGCGATTGTATTTTTAGTGGTGGTAATAATGGTGTACAAATAGCTTTTCCGAGTTTTTTTGGCCCATCTACTATTAGCCCTAAGTTTGTGAAATGTGAGTTTACAAATCTCACTGGTGGTTTAAATATGATCACTGGTGGGCTCAACAATGATACGGATCAGTTTCACCCTCAGTTTAACAGGTGTAAATTTCATAATGTTACCAATAGTGTGCAAATGGAACACGTTAGAGGTTCTATGCGTCCCCACTTTGAGCACTGTAGCTTTTATAATAACAATGGCCATGTCATAAGAAATGTGGGCTTTGGTATTTATACCAATCAGCCTATCCAATGTTACTGCCCTCCTAGTTACAATTATAACCCCACCTTTGTGAACTCGGAGTTTTATAACAATAATGGAGTAGTCGATGCGCTATTGGGCATTGCCAATCAAAATGGAGATTTGTCAGTAGATTTTACCAGTTGTACTATTTGGAACAACAATACTCCGCAAGGAAGTAGTAAACGCGCTTTCAATGTTTCAATTAGAGATTGTCTATTGAATATCTTTAGAACCGAAACTGCCCTTAAGTTCCAGAACTCAATCCTGTGGGACAATGGCGAAACAGCAGGAAGTGCCTGGATGCAACTTGCCAGAGGAATGCAAGTAACAATGGATCACAGTTTAATCCAAGCCAATTCTTGTGCAGGAGGTGACCCTGCTTTTATTTTGGGACCAGCAGCGGCTATCAATTGTGGAAATGGGATGAAATACAACCTTAATCCTCAATTTGTAAGTGCTTCAGTTACCAATCCTAATTTGCGTTTATCTGCATTTTCTCCTGCCCGCAATACTGGCTCTCGAGGGATTCATGCTCCTATTCCAAACGATGTTGATTTAGCCGGAATTGCCCGTGTATTGGAAAGTAAGATAGATATGGGAGCTTATGAATATTGCCCAAGCCAAGGTGGATGCATCGTAGCTGCCCGATCGTTACGCCAAACCAAGCAACAGGTTTTGGATAATCACATTCAAATAACGACTTATCCTAACCCTGTGAAAGGTACAATTACAGTTAAAACCGGGCACCAAATTGAGATTAAAGCTTTACAATTAATGACCATAGAAGGTAAAGTTGTAAAGGGTAATACCCGTCACCATCAATTAGATGTACAAGATGTGCCCAAAGGCTTATACTTATTAAAAGTACAAACTGATTTTGGAACTAAAATACTACGAGTAGTTAAAGAGTAGTAGAGATAAATGAAAACTTGAAAACGGTTGCTGGAAATAGTAACCGTTTTTTTGTGAAAATGAAGGTGGTGAACCAAAGTAGAAGTCAGGCTAGAAAATATTCTTATTTACCAGCATTCTCTACACTAAAAGGCTCAGCGTTATCAAATTTAGGAGGGATTATCATTTTGCCTTGGCGATTGATATAACCAAATTTACCATTAAGTTTTACAGGAGCCAGACCTAATCCAAAACGATCTGCTTCCTCATATTTAGCTGGAATAACAAACCTGCCTTGCTTATCAATAAATCCATACTTGATTTGATTATCTTGTTTAACAGCTACTATGGCCAGTCCTTCGTAAAAATCGTTTGCCCGCTCAAATTTGGGAGGAATTACCCCTTTTCCAACTTTATCAACATATCCCCACTTATTATCACTTTCTACTGCTACCAATCCTTCAGAAAAGTATTTGGCATAAGTAAATGTTCGCTCAAAGGCTCGTTTCCCGTTTTTATTGATAAATGAATAGACCATCGCATTACTTGTATCTCTAAACGTTACTGCCGCCAAGCCCTCTTTAAATGGATAAATGTTTGAATAGGTAGGTTTCAGAATGATCTGCCCTTGTTCATTGATCAAGCCGTATTTATCGTTGGTTCCATAAATATTGGATAGGCCTTCATAAAAACTAAAACCAAAATTGTAGCCAGGCATAGAGGATGTTCTAAATATTTCACTCCCTAAAGTATCTATCAAAATCGCTTTTTTATTTTCAAAAACGGTCGCTTTTCCATCAATGAATAAAGGCATCATAAAAGTTTTATCATATTTTGCAGGGATCACAAGTCGTCCTTTACGATTCATAAAACCAATTTTTGGTTCTCCTAGACTATCCTTTTTAACCACTGCTACCAATCCATTCCAGAAAAAAGGGTAACGAGGAACAACACCAAATGAAAAATACCACTCATATCTAAAAGGGATTACCAATTTACCAGTAGTGTCTACAAAACCGATCTTACCTTTATGGTAAATACCTGCCAATCCTTTTTCATCAAATTGACCAATTAAATCATATTTTGGTGGTACAACAAATGCTCCTTTTCGGTTAATGATACCCATTTTACTGTTGATGATAATTGAAGTAAAATTACCCTGAAAACACCTGGCATTATCATATTGATATGGGATGACCAATTTGCCTTGAAAGTTTGTAAACCCTACTTTTCCATCTTTCCTTACCACAACAAGCTTCTCTGAAAAACAAACATTAACTACTGGCTGTGTAAATAAAAAATTCCCCTTCTTGTCTATATATCGCCAATCCCCTTCGTAGAACACCCGAGCTATTGCCTTAGATTTTTGAGCCTGAGAAAGGTAGCTAAAACAGAAAGTAAGCAGTAAGAATAACTTAAGTACCCTCATAAAATTTCATCTTGTTTATCAACTTGAATATAGGACAATTTAATACTTTTTGCTAAATTTGCATTAGCAAAACTTCATCTTTTGGGAGGTTTTGCTATCTTTACAAGCATTTTTGGACACAATATTCACTTACTAATACATGGAAACGGCTGAATCGACCTCTCCCACAACCTCTGAAGGTACCCTAAAAATCAAAAAATCGCAGGTAGTGATGGTACCTGTAGAGCGAATTGATGTACACCCCGATAACCGCCCCCTGGGAATCAATGATGAAAAGATCGCCCAACTCAAAATCTTGATCCAACATGATGGATTTGATAGCTCTCACCCACTGGTAGTACGTCTACAAGACGAACGATATCAGTTAGTAGAAGGAGAGCACCGCTTTCGAGCGGCTCGCGATTTAGGCTACCAGGAATTGCCTTGTGTAATCCGGGTAATGGATGATACGGAGGCCTTGATTCAGTTGATTACCGGAAATATTCAAAGTGATAATAAACCACTCGAGATAGGACTCAATGCCTTGAAAGTAACCCAAGCCAGTCAAGGGCTTAACGTGGCTACTTATGCTCAACGCTTAGGAATGTCCGAAACCTCTATTCGTCGCTATATGCACGCCAGTGAGGCTTTTCAGTTTATCAAGGCCCAACTGCCAGATGGTGCTTATATTTTGGAGGAGGTGTATAAACTGGAGGAAATTCAGCGATGTGCCAAGCCCGACTGGATATGGCTGCATGACTTGATTACAGAACGAGAACTTTCCAAAAACCAAGTCATTGAAATCTGTCAGGCCATTCGGGAGATCAAAACCGATAGTCCTGACATTTACCAATTTTTTGATTTTACTGCAGTACGACAAAAAATTGCCCACGAAATAATTCAAGGGCAGAAAACTGCTCATAGAGTATACAGCGAATTGTTAGAGGCTTTTGAGACCAGTTATAGCAATTTGGATGAAAACATTGATGTGTACGAATACAACGTACTACACGATCAAATAGATAAAGAAGTAGTAAACCTGAAAGAATGGTTTATTGGAAACCTTCGCTCAGTATCTCCTCTTACCAAGGCTGCCGTATTGGAAGTGTACAAAGATGCTTTACAACTGAAGCGCAGCAGTAGCAAAGAGGAAGCAGAAAGAGATGCCAACTATTTTAGAGATAAAAAGAATCAAAAAGAACGGGAAGAACAAGAACGTATCGAGCGCGAAATGCGTCAGGTGCTTCCAGGCGAATGGTGGCAACTAGGCGAACATGTACTCTACTGTGGTGATGGCCAGGATGAAGTGTTTAGAAACCGCTTGCCTGAAAAGTCGGCCTGGACTTATGTCAATTTTATAAAAAATGATCCTGAAAAAGAAGACAGCAATGTAGCCAGTGCGCATTTGGCGTGGCAAGCTTATGATTGGCTGGTAGAGCGCTCGCAAGTAGTAACAGCCATTGCACCTATCCAATCTATTCCAGATTTTTTACAAGCTACCCAAATGCCTTACAAATGGTCCCTCTCAATTAAGATCAACGAAAAAGATGGAAACTGGGGAAGTTGGTTATATGCTGCAGTGTTTTCAGAAGCCAAGAGTATACGACAGGCAACCGACTCAGCAGAAATAAAAAATGCACCTAATTTGGCAGGCTATTTACCCAAAGATTTGCTGAAATATTTCATAGAGGCATTTTCTACTACCCATGATCCTATTATTGACCTTGAGGCAGGTGATGGAACTTTGTTGATGTTGGCCGAAAAGCACAATAGGGTTTGTTATGCGGCTGAAGCGGATCCTGAAGCTTGTAAGTTGCTGCTGGATGATTGGGAAAAAGAAACTGGAGGCAAAGCACGTAAAATAGACGATGCCGAAGCCATTATGCCAGGAATTACTGAGTAATCAGTGGTGAATGGTTAATGATCAATAGCCGCTGGGGTTTTCTGGTGGCTTTTTTATTTATTCTCTTTACTATTTACTCATATATCCCAATCCATTAATGCCATATTTGCGGCCTTGACAATGTCGGTTTCCCCATTTCTCAAACTAACACTATGCGTACCTCGAGATGGATAACCTCTACTGCAAGATATGAGTATTTGAAAAATTTTGGGTAGCCATAGAAACGTAAAAACTTAGTTTACAAAACATTCAAGGTGAAGAATCATAGTAATTTTCTATTGTAGTATTTATTCTTAGAATGCAAGCATAAATGCTTGCATTCTAATCATTTATAAGATTAGTCATCGCTTGGTCCTACCCGATTACGAGCTCCTTGTGGGGCATCTTTAATCTTTTGAATCATAATTTGTGTACGAGTAGCAATCTCTACTTTCAGTTGTTCACGCAATGCTTCTATTTCTTGCTTTACCAATTTATCATTTACCTCCTTATTGCCTCTTGCGGCCTTTTCTCTGGCAATTTCTTCATACAAATCTTCCCAAATACCAAATCGTTTATGACTAAATACATGCCACCACTGATCACGTCTTTCTTTCAGAAGATCTACCGCAGCAACTGAATCTCGATTCAACAACATTACCTTAGGTATTTCGTGCTCGAGTTTGGTAATGGCTTCATCAGAATTCTTCAAGCTATCTTCTATTTTATCAGAAGGCACATCTCCAAAATGCCTTTTGAAGAAACCAAACTCATCTTCTTCTTTAGCTTTCTGAATCGCCAAATCTTCCTTAAGTTCTGCTTTTTTAACTTCAAGGTTTGCAAGTAATTCAATCAAGGATTGTTCTACCTGCCCCACATCTGTGTCTAGCTGGTCTATACGTTGTTGTGCCAACTCTTTATCACCTTTGCTCAGTGCCCGCTCAGCTTCACTAAATACATCCCGCAAAGCATCATAATCTTCCAGAGCTGTATGATCAATGCCTTCTACTTGTTGTGATAGTAACCCTTTCAACGAGCGATCTTCCAGTGATTTGCCATTGATATGACTCTTTTTCTTATCAATCACTACTCTATATACTCCATCTTCGTCAGGCCGTATATCAAATACAAAAGCCGCATTACCAAACTGCCATTTGGCAAATGTATATTGGAATAAATTAAACTTCTGATTGAGTAGTTTCAAAACCAAACGTCCACCTAATTCAATCGTAGGAGTAAAACCAGCATCTACATGAAGGTTCAATTTATCTTCTGGATTGGGTCCCTGGGAAAGTTTTTTCTGGTTGCTATCATAAAACAGGGTAGCTCCCGCTCGAGCATTGGCTGCAATATCTACGCCTGCAGCCCCATACAACTGTCCCCCAATAGAAGCCAGTTGCCCAGCTCCAATAGAAGCCCCCAATACACCTTCAAGGTATACTCCTCCGTCTAAATGAACACCACCATCAACGGTTAAATAATAATGTCCATCTCCACTTTGTTTACTACGCTCTCGGTTATATACTAACCCTACATCAGCAGATATACCCGCTTTTACCCTTAGGTTAAGTCCAGCAACCACCGCAATAGGTGTAGGAGGAATGACCACATCAGCCTCGAGATTTAATGGATGTAAAGTTGTTGAGTACTTTCCTTTGAGACGCCCTTCTACTTTTTCCTCGTTAATAGTCATTTTTACCCCAAAGCCCATATATTCTACTTCAAACTCTCTAAGCGACCAGTTTGGCTTTTTATTTTTTAAATGAAATCCGTTTTCGTCTATAGTAATATTCTCAAGAGAGGCTTCTACTTCAAACTCTTTCAAAATCTGAATGATATTGGCCAGGCTGCTAAAATCGGTTTCTGATGGTAACTCTCCATCCTTTTTCCCACCGTGCTTATAGGCTAAGGTTATTTTTTTGAGTTCTAGTTTTTTATCGGCAAAACTAAAATTGACATCCTGAAAAGTAAGCGACACCCGATTGTTCCAAATACCAGCCTTGAATTCTTCTATGCCTATATTCCAGGCTTGTGCAAAACTTTCGCCTTTGCGTTGATCATAATCTATATAAGCCTTACTGGCTTCAAGCGTAAAGTATTTACTGTTTTCACCTCCTGCCAGGCTAGTTGTAAGACGTGCGTGTAGTTTTTTATCTTCGCTAATTTCTCCCTGAAACTCTCCTCCTTTGATAAATAAAACCCCTGGTATGAGTTCGAAGATTTCGCTTGTGCCAATGGTAAGATCTCCGCTAAATTTTCGGTTTGCAATCTTGAAGTTGGCTTCTCCCTGAAACTGTTTGTTTAGTATATTAAGGAATAAACCTAGTTTTTGAGCTCCCAATTCCCATCCTTTACTTTTGGTATAAGTAAAATATAGTTTTTGGGCATCGAGGCTAAAAAACTGACTGGTGAGGTCTGCTCCTCCCCATATCTTCATTCCCCAATCATCATTATTGATGTATCCCTCAAAACCTAAATTTTTAAGTGCTAAGACCTCTGGAATGGCCTCGACTCGTCCTGGTAATTTTGCACTAAATTGCCCATCATACATTCCTTTAGCCAGCCTGAGGGCCGCTTCTATATTCAACTCTTCTCCGCCAGGAATTGTGACCGTACCTGCTCCACTTGCCGCAAAATTCCAGTTTTTTTCGCTGGTGTCTATGCTGCCACCCAAAGTAAGTTGTTTAAGCAACAAGACATTTTCAATGATTGTAAGATTACTTAGTGATGCATTTAGAGCTCCTTGTAATGCCTGGGTAGCACTCTCATAGTGGATGCTTGCTTTTGCATCAACTTTTGCGTCTCCTGGTAAACGTACCAATGCTTGTATATCTGGGGCATCAAATATCCACCCCTCATTGTATTCAATAGTTACCAAACCAGTATGCAAGTCTACATGCTGGGTAGTGAGGTCCACTCCTGCCTGAAAAGTACCAGATAACTTCTTGTTTTCATCGATACCCAAGGCAATTTTTGCCAATTTTACTCCCAATGTACCTGGCAATACTTCAATTGTTTGATCACTTTGTACTGAGAAATCACCCTCTCGAAAACTCCCATCATCGTTTAACCCAAAATGGATTGACCCATTGGCTATGTCTTGTCCTTGTATATGTAGCGCTGCACTCTCTATTGTAAAGTCAAAACCTTTTTCTTTCGACCATTCTACGCTCACATTCTCGGTACTTACCACTCCATCTACACCTGGGCCAATTTTGAGTGCAGTGAGCTTCATTCCTAAGCTTTTAAGCCCATCTTCGCTATTGATATGAATGTTAGTAATACTGGCTTTCTCAAATGTAAATATGTCTTTAAACCCTATGCCTTCGCCACCTTGTTTTTGATTGGCTATAATATCTATATTGGCATTTTGATAATCAAAACCTCCTCCCCAATCAAGTTTTAGCTGGTGCTGGTCAGATGCCAACAAGTCATAGCCGAATAGCCGGAAGCCCATGCCGAAATCCAGCAAAGCTCCTCCTGTTTTTTCATCTTTGCCTTGTTCATCTTTTGTGCCCTTATCCCATTCTGTAATCTCAGCATTGTTCAGATACAACCAAAAAAACTTTGTATCTAAGCCTGGAAGTGCTTTTTCCTTATCTTTTTCTGGTTTTGGTTTACTTTCCTGTCCATCCTCTTTGCTCTTAGGCTGCTGTTGTTCTGATTGAGTTATGGAAGAATCAAGTTCTTTATTTTTTTGTCCACTACCATAGTACCAGTGATAAGCACTCTTGGCAGCAAGCCCTCCCGCTGCAAGCAATGCTCCTACCCCCAATGCTGTTTTTGCATAAGAAGAATCCATAGGAGCCACTTTGCTAAATAACCACAAACTACCAGAACCTATAGTTGCCAAAGCCAATCCACCACCAATTGCTGCAGAAGCCATTAAATCTGCGTTTCCTGATGCACTCATCACCCAAGTACCAAAAGATTGATTCTGTGCCCCTACCTGTGCACTAATCCCATATTCCCACAAGAGATTAAAGCCAGCAGAAGCAGGTTTGTCAGCTAAAGTGTTCAGAAACTCTTCGTTATCTGTAAGCTTTGCTTTCACCCCAGGCATATACTTGTCAATAAAATCGATAAGCCTTTCTGAAATACCACTCACCCAGCCTACCAAGTCAGCAACTTTAGTATCCAGATTCATCGCAGTATTGAGAAAACCATGACTAACGGGGTAACCAATAGATTCGCTGAGATAAAAAAGCCCCCGACCTAAAGCATACTTTGAAACTACTACTAGTATTGGGTGAGCGTCGTGTAGGTTTTTGATAAACTTTCCCAATTCCCAAAGGCCTCGCGCTCCATTTTTTACCTGAACAGGCAGTTTATCAAACGCACCTGATAAAGCATTTTTAGTAGCTTCCACAGCTGCTTTCATAATGGGATCTAATGCAGCAAGTGTCAGGTGCAGCATTTTGTCCACCAGATTGGCTCCAATTTCTTGCTTATGTTTGTGCAATAATGCCAATAAAGCTTCCATTCCTAATCCCTTTAGTGTAGGGTTCTCCATGAGCTCTAGCACGTCAAACACCTCTGGTTGAGTTTGTAACTGGAGTACCTGGCTGCTGGTTTTGCTAATAGGTTGATGTTTGGCTTTATAAGGCATTTGCTTGGCCTTGTGTGGAATCTGTTTGGATTTATATATTGTCTGTCTGGCCTTATGGGGAGTTTGTTTAGACTTATAAGGGGATTGTGAGTCATCATAAGGAGCATCTATACTATCCTGGCTACTTCTGGTTGAATCAGAATGAAGGTACCTATGTTGTTGCTTTTGACTTTGTTTAGATTTATTTACTTTGCTTGGGGTACTACTCTTCTGTTCATCTACATGATCAGTACTTGCGTTCTGTGGCATAACTTACTTTGATAAAATCTAGTGCATAAAATAGTTGATAGCATACAACAGATGATATAAGCGTTTATCCATTTTATGTAAAACAAACTTGGTAGAATGCCACAAAAAATGTTAAATGTAATAAAACAACTCACATTATCTGTTGAGAAATAATGCTATAACTGGTTTAAAAAAATAATAGTAAAAATTAACTCTCTTGGGTTTAAGATGGGGATGTGCGAAAGGTATTCAATAAAATCACCTTCTTAATAAGTATAGAGGCAGGTTTAGCTTTTTTGGGGATATCAATTCTTATCTTCATTATGTAAATGTTATTATTGTGTAATATAATTATTTAGATTGGTTAACTACATTACCAAACCTATGCTAAACCTATTACCTGTTTATTGCCTGTTATGTAAGTTTTTAAGCAAGCATATCAAAATATATGTCGACTTTAAGTTGATTTGTTATCCAAGTATACAAGAGGCAAAGCACGTAAAATAGACAATGCTGAGGCCATTGTGCTGGAGATTACTGAGTAATCAGTGGTAAATGATTAAGAGCCGTTGGGGTTTTCTGGTGGCTTTTTTATTTATTCTCTTTATTATTTGCTCATATATCCCAATCCATTAATGCCATATTTGCAGCCTTGGCAATGTCGGTTTCCCCATCTCTGAGGATACGGCTCAATGACAACACTACCTCTGCAGTTAATCCATATTTATCGGCTTCTTTGAGCATAATTGCAATTGCTTCTAGTTCTTGGTGTATATCCTGGCTCATCAGTCTATATTATTTAGCTTTTTATCTGCTGGTTTACCCCAAAATAATTGATTATCAATCCTCTTATTTATTCATAAATTCTTTTGCTTGTTCCTGCCAGGTATCACTCGCAGGGGTATTGGTTAGTCTATGGCTATCCAGGAAATCTTGTAAAGCTTCGGAAGGCATTTCAGCCAATTGTTGAAAGGTATACACATTTGCTTCGTGCAACAAATCCTGGATACCCTTTCCTATGCCATGAATTAAGGTAAGATCATCTGACTTTTCACTTTCCATCTGATGTAGTGCCTTGTTCATCTTGTTTGGATTTAGCCGAGATAACATCCCCTCAGTAATCAATTCAATGGTTTCGTTCAGGTCAAGTTGAGGAAATACAAAACGCCTATGCCCATTATTAGCCTCAACCCGTGGCCATTGAATAATCACAGTATGTTTTTTAGCGGTACTTTTGGTCTTTACCTTGGTAATTTCTGTTCCTTTAAAAAGTATTCCTGGACGAAAAAGATACGCAATTTCATCCTCGGCTATTTTATAGCGTGCACGGGGCAAACTCACCTGCACTGCAAGCACCAGAGAGGCTTTATGTTTAATACTGGTTTTAGTTAAACGATTCTTTTTAAATTTGAACTTCTTCTGAATACGCTTAATCAATACCAGTTTACGATCTGCTTTGAGTTGCAATTGTATACCGTTGGCCAACCGAGCCTGCAGTTGAAATATGGGTAGCTGATAAAACACCAATTTGTATTTAAGAGGCTTCCCAAAAAATGTTGCTCTGATATTGATCATTGCTGCTGATAAAACGATCATAAAAAAAATCCATACAGGTACTAATGGCCATAATTCTACCAATAACAGAACGGCAAACGCCGCAAACATCATGATAAAAGCTGCATAAGGTATTATTTTGTAGGCCAGAAAACGGTAGTTACTTTTGACCTGGGTACGATATTTTTTTTGACGAATATTTGAATCATGATGCAACTTCAGGCTGATTTTGCTTCCCGATCTTAAATCATCAGATAATAAATAGATTAGGTCATGCAAATACTCAAGTGATGGAGTAAGCCCCTTGACTCTGGCTCCATAAGCAACTCTTAAATCGTTTAATTCATTTAGAATAGCCTGAGGTAATAACTCATCATTTAGTAGCTCTCCATTAATCTTTTTTTTCTTATTGCTTGCTTTAGAAACAGTAGACATATTACAACTATTTGGGGTTAGGTGCTTCGTTTATAATATTGGTAATTTTCTGCTAAAAGCAGCTTTTTTGTATAAAAATCACCCGAAAAGACTGCTTATATTCTTTAAATCCAGTAACTTAGTAAATAATTAACACCACTTATCGGAAAACCCAATAACCCATCACTCCTATTCATCGTTAACAATGTAATGTTTTCGCAAACAACAGGTAATACATTTATAAAAATTTAGTTATTTCTGTACTGCTTGCTTACAAACGCAGCTTGTTTGAGTGGAATTATCTTAAAAATGGGCAACCTAAAGTTGTGATCTTTTCCAACAAGTTATGCAACAAATATTTGGTATAATAATAAAGTGAGATTTGTATAATCAACATCGCCATATGAAAAAAGCCTTAATATTCTTATCACTACTCGTAGTCGTGGCTGGTTTTGTGTTTATCCCACAAAGTTCGCTCTCTGACATTACGAACCCCAAGGACACTTTAAAAGAATTAAAACCTGAAAAAATTCACACTGAAAAAGCCCAATGGGTTAGTCGAATCATTACTGGGTATCATTATCGCAAAATGAAATTCAATGATTCTACCTCAGCGGTGATGTTCAATGCTTATCTTAAATCATTGGACAACAGCAAATTATATTTCTTAAAATCTGACATTGACGAGTTTAAGCAATACCGTTATTACCTGGATGATGACTTGAAATATGGCAAAGTAGATGCTGCCTATGTGATATTCAATCGTTTTCGCAAGCGTTTTCTCAATCGCCTTGAAAAGAACATGAAAACCATTGAGAAGGGCTTTGACTTTACCAAAAACGATACTTACGAAACCGACCGGGACAAAGCTACCTGGAGTACTTCGGAAAAAGCACTGGACAAAACCTGGTATAAGATTTTAAAGAATCAGTATTTGGGTTTGAAATTGGCCAAAAAGAAAGATAAAGATATCTTAAAAACGTTGAAAAGGCGATTTGAGAATTATAAGAAAAATATTACGCAGTACACCTCTGAGGATGTTTTTCAGACTTATATGAATGCACTTTCAGAAACGTATGACCCACATACCAATTACTTCTCTCCTATTTCTTCCGACAACTTCAAAATCCGCATGAGCAAAGCTTTGGAAGGTATTGGAGCTTTGTTAGGTACTGATAATGACTATACTGTTATCAGAGAAGTACGCCCAGGTGGCCCAGCTTTTAAAAGCAAGGCTTTGCATCCTAATGATAAGGTAATTGCGGTAGCTCAAGGAGACAAGAAAGAGTTTGTAGATGTGGTAGGTTGGAGAATTGACGAAGTTGTTCAACTCATCCGTGGCCCTAAAGGAACTGTAGTACGTTTGAAGGTGATTCCGCATGATGCTTCTACCGATGGTGAGCCTAAGATTGTACGTATGGTACGCGACAAGATCAAGTTGGAAGAGCAAAAAGCTTCTAAGAAAGTTATCAAAGTAAAACACAACAATAAAGATTATAAAATAGGTGTCATCAATATTCCTTCTTTTTACCTTGATTTTGACGCTTATCAGAAGAAGCAAAAAGATTACGCAAGTACCAGTAACGATACTCGTCGTTTGATTAAAGAATTGCAAGCCGAAAATGTAGATGGCATTTTGATTGATCTTCGTTACAATGGTGGTGGTTCGCTCAAAGAAGCCATTGACCTTACTGGATTGTTTATCAAAACTGGCCCCGTGGTACAAGTACGCGGTTCGGACGGAAAAATTGATGAATTGAAAGATAAGGACGAAAACCAAGTATACACTGGCCCCTTGGGTGTGTTGGTAAACCGTTACAGTGCTTCTGCTTCTGAAATTTTCTCGGGTGCCATTCAGGATTATAAGCGAGGAATCATCATTGGAGAGCAAACTTATGGTAAAGGCTCAGTGCAAAATGTTATCAACCTGGCACGCTTTATCTCAGACAAAAAGAAAGCTGGTCAATTGAACCTTACTCTGGCAAAATATTACAGAATTACAGGAAGCAGCACCCAAAACAAGGGAGTAACGCCTGATATTAAATTGCCCTCACCTTACACTAGTAGCGAAGTAGGTGAAAGCGCACAACCTAGTGCTTTGCCCTGGGATGAGATCAAATCTTCTAGTTTTGCTACCACTGACCACGTAAATGCCAAGCTTGTTAAAAAGCTACAGCAGTATTTTGGTCAACGTTTGAAAACAGATGAGGATTTGCAAAACTTATTGAGCGATATCAAAGAAATTAAAGCAGAAAGAAAGAACACGGTAGTATCGCTTAATGAGGCTAAAAGACGCGCTGAAAAAGCCAAATGGGACAAAAAACGTAAAGAACGTAAGGAGCGTGATAAGCAGCTGAAGAAAGACGAGAAACGCGATGTTTTCTTGCAAAATGGTGGGCATATTTTGTCAGAAATGATGCGTTTAAACGCTAAGCAATAAGCTGAGTTTGTCAATACATTATTTATAAAATATAGGGAGAGCTTTTAAAAGCTCTCCCTTTTTTTGTTAACACGCTCTTATATTCATAAACAATGCTTTTGTGTATCATCATACTACCAGACATTTTCTGATTGTAGAAACATCAACTAAGGTAATTATGCTGTGATGATACCTTTATCGCTTACTTCAGAATGTCTAATAGTATGATGATTTTTATGATATAGGCTTTTAGTTCACCTTGCTACAAAGCACTTTTTTAGGCTCTGAAAGGGTTCGTTTAAACCACAGTTTCTTTTGGTATTGCCCACCACCAGTGTAATCTTGCTTGAATTCATGAAATTGATAGGTACAATCTCCATTAGGCCATTTGGCTACTGATGCCACAGATAGTAAACGTTGTAAAATCACGCCAGTCTGTTTGTGACGTTTTATTCGCCACTCAGGTGAGGTAATAATTACCTTGACAAAGGTTCGCTTTTTCCAACGTCCGCTTTCTACGCTCTTTTTAAAGAACCTTAATAGCCTTTGTTCGTAATCCTTGTTGTTCATCTTAGATTTAGGTAATTCTCTCTTGAGAAATGCTTGCTCATTTCTTTTCTTACCTACTTTATTTTGGTAGGCACACAGTTTGGTATGGGCTTTTTTGATTTTTTCCACGATTTGTTCTCGTGTCACCTTCGCCCCTTTGGCTTTGTCGTAAGTAATCAAAACAGATGGTAATTTAGCAATGGTGTTATACTCTTTTTGATCACAAAGCTTATGTCCCATACTCAGTAACCAATCCTCGTCAGGGCTATAGAATGCTACACAACGGATGTCTCCCATGCGTCCTTTGTATACCTTATAAGGATATTTTGCATAACCTGGAAACTTTAAACGGTAAAGGTAAAAGCGATCTCCAGCACTTGAACTTTTCAAACTTGAAGGGCTGTAATTATACCTTACTCTGTCTTTTTGTTCATTGTATTCAAGATGGCCTTTCTTACTAGGAAATCTTACTTTTTGCGAGTAAAAGTTGTATACCCTTACTTTTCCAGGCTTTTGAGCAGTGGCAGGTATACTTAAAACACAAACCGTAAGGCAAATGATTAGGTAACATGAAATGTTTTTCATTTTGTGGGTTGTTTTGTTAAAGGGTTTAATAAGAAAATAGTTAAGTTGATTTACCCTACTATTTTTCAACCTGATCTGAGTACTTACAAATCAAACCATCCCCGAACTCAAAAGACAACTTATTTGAGCGTTGCGATTGATTGGTCAAAACGCCCAACTGAGACGAAGTGATACTTGTTTGAGAAAAATAGGTAGAGTATAATTGAATCACCTACTATAGAGGTAGTTCATCATAAATAAGTGTACCTCCTGGTCTTAGAGAGGCATTCGTTTATCAGACAGGTCGAACTTAAAAGAGTAGTAGAATAAAAGATAATTTTTCAGGTATGTATCACGCCATTGCATCCAACATGCGTTCATAACACGCTAATAACCAAAAACTTACTCACATCTTAATTATTAGCATTTATGAGCAAAACGCGTTTAGATCTCTTCTACCGATTTGTTATCATTTATCTGTTTCGAAAGCATCAAAAACTGTCGGATAGCGTAAAATCACACTTATTCCTTTACGAGGATTTATTATCAAAATTTGAAGAGAATTCATTATCGAATTGTTAAAATGCCTCAAATTAATGGCAAATAATATTTGGTTATTATACATTCAAGTCTGGTTAAGCTTGATGTATTTTGCAAAGAATGAGATAACGCCTGCACTATGTTTAAAACACTTATATAAGTAGCATAAGAAATAGTCAAACGTCTCTCTAAGAAGCACTTACCAAGGTTAGCCCATCAGGTAAACAAATAAACTAACATAACACAAAACATTAATCATGAATCATTTTTTCGCTGTCATTAGACAATGGACAGTTGTGTGGTGCCTATTGGGTACCCAAATCGCCATTGGGCAAGTCCCTCAATCAGAATTTGATGCCCTCAAGAAGTTTTACAATGCTACTAACGGAGATGGCTGGACTAACCGAACAGGTTGGGAAAACATCAATACTACTGCCACTGCCAACGACGTAAATGATACCTGGGAAGGTATTACAGTAGTAGGTGGACACGTTACTCAAATTCAATTCAATAGAAACAACCTCATAGGAACCATTCCGGCTGAAATTGATGACTTTCCTCAGCTGGCGAGCCTGGTGCTTTCCAATAATCTTATTGCAGGTAGCATACCCACAAACATTGGTAATTTGACAGAACTCACCAGTTTGATGCTTTCAGGCAACGTTCTCAGTGGTGCGATTCCTACTGAAATTGGTAATTTGACTAAGCTTGTGGTATTAAGTTTACACGGGAATAGTTTGAATGGGCAGATCCCCAGTGAGATAAAGGCGCTAACTCTCTTAAAAACATTGTTTTTAAGTAATAATCAATTAGAAGGTGCTATCCCGACTGAAATAGAGCATTTGGTGCTTTTAGAAACTTTGGTTTTACGAAATAATCGTTTTACAAGCCTTCCTGCTTCTATTAATAAGCTGGTAAATTTAGATAGGCTACATCTTCAAAACAATCGGCTTACCACATTGCCAGCAGAAATTGGTGGTTTGGTAAACCTTGACGAATTGAACCTTGAGGAAAACCAACTGACAGCACTTCCCAAAGAAATTGGAGATTTAGCTAATCTCACTGATTTGCGGTTGGCGAAAAATCAACTAATCAGTGTTCCTCAAGAGTTAGGTAATTTAAGCAAGCTTCGACGCATTGAGTTACAAGATAACCAGCTTACCTCTTTACCAGATTTCTCGGGAAGCACTTCGTTTACCCCTACCCTATTTTGGGTACAAGACAATGCCTTACAGTTTGGTCATATTGTGCTTAACAGGCTCAAAATCACGAGTTATAGACCCCAGGCAAAATACACACCCACTACCACTAACATTACAGTAAACGATGGAGAAACCTTAACCCTAAACGGGGTGATCACTGGAGGCGCTAATAATCGCTACCAGTGGTTTAAAGATGGAAGTAGTACCAGTATTTCAAGCAAGTCAGCCAGTCCGGTATTTACCAAGAATGGTATTACTACCGAAGATGCAGGCACCTATGTTTGTAAAGTGACAAATCTTCAAGCTCCAAACCTTACGATTGAGAGTGAATCTATCACAGTAAATGTAGTGGATAATAATGCCCCAACGCTACAATCTACCTTCCCGAGTAATGATCGAGAACTAGCCATTGACCTTACTACGCTTAGTATTACGTTTAACGAAAAGATCCAGAAAGGTACTGGCGAGCTATTGATTAAGAACAAAGACTCTGATCAGGTGGTACAGCGTATTCCTGCCGATGCGGTTTCTGATATAGGCTCTACCCTTATTATAAGAATTAGTGTTTTGCCAGAAGGTCACTATTATATCACTACTCCTCAAGGATTTGTAAAAGATTTAGCAGATAACTTATTTGCGGGTATTCTAAACAATTCTACGTGGTCGTTCACTATCAACAAAAATGAGAAACCCACTGTAGAAACCTTTGCTCCAGCTGATAATAGTACCAGCAATGATGCCTCTACATTAACCTCTTTATCTATCAACTTTTCGGAAGAGGTACAAAAAGGTACTGGTTATGTTCGCATCAGAAAAGCTGGCTCAGGCACGCTTACACAACTTATTAATATCAGAAGTAGTCTGGTAACTGTCAATGGAAAAACGGTAGCCATTCAACTGGATGGTTTGCTGACTGATGAAACAAGCTATTATGTAACCATCTCTTCTACTGCTTTACAAGATTTGGTAGGTAATAACTACGGTGGTATCGATAACCAAACCACCTGGAATTTCTCATTGGGTACGCCCATTGCACCTACTCTGGCTCAAACTTCTCCTACGCACCAAAGTACCAATGTAGAGGTCAATATTCCTTCGCTGAAAATGACTTTCTCTGAAAAAATAGCAAAAGGGGTCAATGGTTATGTGCTGATCAAAAAAGTAGCAAACGACGAAGAAGTTGCCACTGTTGGTATTAACTCAAGTCTAATAAGCATTCAGGACAAAGAAGCTACCATTAGACTAAACAAGTTTTTGGAACCAACTACACAATACTATGTAAGCGTGCCTTCGGGAACTTTTACCGATGCCGCAGGTTTAGCATTTGCAGGAATTACCGACAGAACCACCTGGCAGTTTACCACAGGAGCATCTAATGTGCCTTTGATAGAAACAGTCTCACCTGCTCATAATAGCACGGTCAATGCTGCTTTTAATGCATTAACCATCAACTTCTCCGAGGATATACAAAAGGGCGCAGGGTTTATCGAAATATATGATAACAATGATGACTTGGTAGATTTTATCTCAGCCAGTTCTTCGGATGTAGCAATTGAAGGGCAAAAAGCAGTCATTACATTTAATGCTTCTAAACTTGAGCCTAGTACTTCTTATTATGTAACGATTCCTTCGTCTGCCTTTAAAAATGCCCAAGGCAACGAGTTTGCAGGTTTTGAGAAAGGGCAATGGGCGTTTAGCACAACTGTAGTGAGTGGAATTGCTACTTTGAATCAGGGAACTTTAAAGGTGCACCCCAATCCAACAAGCGATATTGTTTACATTACTTTAGAAAACAACCCAACGAAAACCATTCGTTTTGAAGCAATAGATATTCGAGGAAAGGTTGTGAAAAGTGGAACTTTAGGAAGAAATCAGCAAAATAGTATCCGCGTTACAGAATGGCCAAAAGGTAATTATTTGCTTCGCTTGTATATTGGTAAAACAACTATAAACAAGAGATTTATAAAGAAATAATCAATAACTCTAAGCCGTTCCTCACATTCGGAATGGCTTAGATTTTTTAGGTGATTCAGCAATACGTTCTAAGTTTTATTCCTTAAAAAGACCAAAGATTAACGCTATAATCAATTGAATAAAAAGTAAGGTAACAATCGCTGCCAAAAGCCCCAATAACAAGCCCCGCAGCCCTCCCAATAAAATACCCACCCATATACCAGCTACAATGCTCAAAATTAAAGTTACAAAAGCCAGAATAAATAGTATAGCATTTTCGTTTCGTTTGCGATGTGTTCTTTCGGGATGTCGTTTATAACGTTTTTTGGCTTTGCGTATCACTCTTTTTATTACCCATCTGCCCAATCTGGATCGTAAAAAACGTTGAGCTTTTCTTATTTTTCTTTGTCTACGCCTTTGTTTTCGCCATAATTTTCGTTCAGCTTTGGTTAGAGTAGCCTTTTGCTGCTGAGCAGGAGGAGCATCGGCAAATGTGGCTATCGGACTTAGTAGTAATAATAAGGCAAAAAAGAGCCAAAACGCCTGTTTTTGAATGATATTCATTGATGATAAAGCAAGTAATGGATCATTAAATCGGAAAAAAAGTTAGTTCAAGTACACGAGTAATCACTTATTAGTAACACTTTCATTAAATAAGAAACTGGATTAGTTTAACACCAGGTTTTTGAGAAAATCGACATACCTATTCTCAGCAAAAATTGGCCGAAAGCCGTGAGTCTGTACGGATTATTGTCGTAATCCCACCAAGGTCATAAGTTATAAAAAAAGGGAGTGTTATTGTAAAACACTCCCTCATTATTAAATGGGTTAATTTAGATTTAGGAAGTATCTCAGAAATAATTCTGTATTTCCTACTATCTTCCTAACGATTGATCACCAGAGTTTTGGTATTAATTAGCTGACCGTTGGCATTTAATATTCTAATAAAATAAATGCCTGAAGTCAAGTTATTTAAATTTAACTGAGCTTTACCATTGTTTGTTTTGGTTTGGCTGAGCTGCTTGCCTTGCATATTAATCAGTACCACTTGTTGAGCCGATTTGTTACGAATGGTCACTTGTTGAGAAGCAGGATTAGGATACACCAACGTAGGTGTTACTCCTGTAACAGATACATTGCTTCGGGTAATTCTTGAAGCTGGATCAGGCTTAAGTACTCGGATTCGGTGGTTGCCGCGATCAGCAATGTAAATGTCACCGTTGGCGGCAATGGCAATATCACGAGGCTGATTCAACGCAGCATCAGTAGCATCAATATTTTCTCCAGTAGCATCTGTTCCGCCGCCAGCAATGGTAGTAATGGCCCCAGTAACTGCATCGATACGGCGAATACGACTGCTATCCAAATCAGCAAAAAATACGTTTCCACTTCCGTCTACTGCTACTTGTCTCGGTCTCCCAATATTAGGAGCACCTCCCCCTTCCTGAATAGTACCTCCCGCAATAATTTTAATGGTATCGTTTTCTATCTTACGTACAATCAAGTTGTTACGATCGCCAATATAGATTACCCCGTTGGCATCTACTGCTATCCCTACTGCTTTCTTCAACTGGGCATCACTGGCTAGTATGTTGTCACCATTAAACCCTTCTGTACCATCTCCTGTAATCGTAGTAATGGTATCATTTTTTACCCGACGAATGCGGTTTTGGTTACGATCTGCAATATACACATTTCCGTTATTGTCTACTGCTACTCCAATCGGTACATTTAGCTGGGCATTGGTTGCCAAACCATTATCTCCTGGATCAATATCCGTAGTATTTCCGTCCCCGGCAAATGTGATAATCTTACCATTAGAGGCATTCACTCTTCTTACCCGATGGTTATGAGAATCGGCAATATATACATCTCCATTGGCGGCTACTTCTACTCCGCCAGCCACATTGAGTAAAGCTCCCGTAGCCAATATATTGTCTTGATTATAACCGCCAGACTTGTGTCGTATGCCAGCTATATCTGACATAATACCTGTGGTTAAATCCACCTTTACTACCAGGTTATTGATACCATCTGCAATGTATAACAAATTATCATCGCTGCTAAGCGACACTCCTCCTGGCTCGTTCAATTGAGACTGACTGGCTATAGCTCCTTCCAAATAACCTGCGGTGCCATCACCCGCAATGGTAGTAATGGTGTCGTTTTCCACTCGACGAATACGATGGTGCTGACGATCAGCAATCAACAGATTTCCATCGGCATCCAGCGTGATATCTCTTGGGTTGTTGAGTTTAGTTTCGTCAGCAGGCACATTGTCTTGAAAGGTAGAGCCTGATCCCGCAAAAATAGTAGTACTATCAGGAGTCACTTTAAGAATTCGTTGATTGCCCATATCGGCAATGTATACAACACCACTGGCATCTACCTCTACCTGGCGAGGCTTTGACATAGGCAAACCCACGGCAAAAGTTGATAAAGTGTCGTTTTCTACTCTAAATATTCGGTTGCGATCACGATCTGCGATGTATATTCTATCTGAGGCATCTACTCCAATTCCTACTGGGAAAGACAACAATGCCTGGTCGGCAGGTATATTATTCGCGGGGTTTGTTCCCCCAGCAAATTTTGAAATATTGTCATTGGTGTCTACCTTATATACAAACCCAGCACGATCTACAATATACACATTTCCTTGACTATCCAACTCTAATGCAATTGGCTTTACCAGCTCAGCATCTACTGCTTTTCCAGTATTCGTAGGGTTATCAGATCCAGCAAAACGATAAATTTTATTACTTGAAGCGTCTATTCTCAACACTCGGCCGCTGTCAGATTCAGCAATGTATATATCGCCGTTAGCCGCTACTGCAAGTGCACCAGGCACTCCCAAAGGCGCATCCTTAGCCATCATGCCATCGGTAAAGGTATTGGGCTGATCGGTTCCGGCAATGGTCGATACAAGATTAGTAGCTACTTCTATTTTACGAATACGTTTATTAATCAAGTCACATATATAAATGTTTCCCTGACTATCAACGTCTACTCCATTGGGAGCATTGAACTGAGCTTTTAATGGGTCAGTTACCAAAGCATTGCCACCAGTACCAGTACCTACAATGGTAGAAATTTTATACGTGGTTTGGGCAAATGCTGCCGAACAAGCGACAAGCGAAATAAGCATAGTGGCCCTTAAGGAGCGGGCAAAACTGTTGATTGTTTTCATTTTGTCTGATGATTTTAGAATTTGAAGTCGTGTTGACCTCTGTGTTTAAAGGAATATTTAAGCTGATTAAATAATTGTAATGAAGTTTCCGACACGGATTTCTGAAGCAATTTATTGCTAATTTTTCCGAGCTACTACTAGTGGTTATGCTGTTTCGCGATAAGCTTATACTATTTTGGAATGACACCTTAAAACCCTCCTTTTTCGAAACCCCGTATTTTCACGCTTACATCTTTGGCTAGTCTTTCCGACCTTTGAATCACTAGTTATTACAACAAGCTTAGGAGCTAGATAAGACAGTATTTGGTCTGCTTCTATAAAATTATTGGGGGAGTTACTTTTTAGGTCTATAAACATCACACATTATGAGAAAAGTAACCAGATATACATCAAGCCAATCGGCTCAGCAAGTTTTCTTAAATCAAGTACAAGGGAAAATCTATCAAATTGAAAAGCAACTATCTGATGGTCAGTGGGTATCATATGGCCAATTGATTTTTCAAGCAAACGAAGTCACTTTCAATTCTGAGGAATTGTCGCATATATCGTATAATGCCCAAACTCAAATGTTGCATATGGATTTTGGGTGGGTAAGTTATGAAGGAAGTTGTTGCCTGCATTTCTTTAATCAACAGCAGGTGTTTTCGGGGAATTATAAAAAAACCGGAGAGGGTATTACTCAAATTAGAGGGAAGGTCTGCTAACGTTTCTCGCCAGGAAGTCGAGATGACTTCCATATCTAAAAACTTAGAACCTTAATAAGGATGTATATATAACCCCAAAAATCCAGTCTTTGATGAAGACTGGATTTTTTATTTAGAGTATGAACTTATGTCGAGTCCTAATGCTAAGATTTTTATGTTTTTACCTATACATCATTATCTAGCGTTGCCCATTCATCATCCCTTTCAGCTCATTCAATTTGAGTAAGGCTTCTACTGGAGTCATGGTGTTTACGTCCAGTTTACGAATAGCCTCTTGAATTTTGGCTGCTGTGGGGTCTTGCGCTTCAAAAATACTCATTTGTACTTCTGGCTTCGGAATCGTCTTAGTAGCAGCGGTATCAGTATCTTTTCCAGGCTTTTTACCAGAATCCTTTTCTGGGTCTTGAGAGCGATTGGCTTCCAGATGATGCATAATATCATCGGCACGTAATACAATCTGGCGTGGCATACCCGCCATACGGGCTACGTGAATACCAAAGCTGTGCTCACTACCTCCTTCGGCAATCTTACGCATAAATACTACCTTATTGCCTACCTCTTTTACCGTCACGTGGAAGTTCTTGATACGAGGAAAATCCTTGGCCAGCTCGTTGAGTTCGTGGTAGTGGGTGGCAAACAAAGTCTTGGGACGTCCCTTGCGGTAATCGTGCAAATATTCTAAAATCGCCCAGGCAATCGAGATACCATCATAGGTACTGGTTCCCCGACCAATTTCATCCATAAGTACCAAACTTCGCTCACTGAGGTTGTTCATAATGCTGGCAGTCTCCATCATTTCTACCATAAAAGTAGACTCTCCTTTGGCAATATTGTCGGAGGCTCCTACTCGGGTAAAAATCTTGTCTACAATACCAATATCGGCTGCATCGGCAGGTACAAAGCTCCCAATTTGAGCCATCAACGTGATCAAAGCTACTTGGCGCAACAAGGCTGATTTACCCGACATGTTAGGCCCGGTAATCACCATAATTTGCTGCTCTTCGTCATCCAGGAAAGTATCGTTGGGAATGTAAGGTTCATCAGCAGGTAATTGGCGCTCAATTACGGGGTGGCGCCCTGCTTTGATCTCAATACCTTTGCCATCGTTCACAGTAGGTTTTACATAGCTATACTTGCGGGCAATAAAGGCAAAAGATGACAAACAATCCAACGTGGCCAAAATACGGGCATTTTGCTGAATAGGATTGGTAAAATCTCCCGCTTGAATAACCAGTTCTTTATAAATACCATTTTCCAATTCCCAAATACGCTCCTCAGCGTGTACAATCTTATCTTCGTAGATTTTAAGCTCTTCAGTAATATAGCGCTCTGCATTTACCAAAGTTTGCTTGCGAATCCATTCTTTAGGCACCTGGGCTTTGTACTTATTGGTAACTTCCAGATAAAACCCAAATACTTTGTTATAGTCTAACTTAAGCGACTGAATACCCGTTTCTTCAATGGCACTTTGGCGAACCTTCTCTAAGTACTGTTTGCTGTTGTATACAATTTCGTGTAGCTCATCCAGCTCTTCGTTTACCTTGGGCTTAATCAAACCACCTTCGTTTAGTACGTTTTTGGGCTCGTCCAGCAATTCGTTCTCAATTTTCTCAGCCAAAAACTGACATTCATTCAATTGGTTGGCAAACTTTTGAAATTGAGGCAAAGGATGATTTTCTAAAATTACTTTCAACGAAGATACCTGGGCCAGTCCCTTCTTTACTTGTAGCAGCTCACGCGGCTTAATGCGGCGAGAAGCCACTTTAGAAATCAAACGCTCTACGTCTCCGGCTTGCTTAAGGTGTTGAGAGATTTCTTCCAGTAAATCGTTGTCTTGCAATACTGCCTCTACCATCATGAGTCGCTCCTCGATGCGTTGGCGATCTTTGAGGGGAAGCGCTACCCATTTGCGCAGCAAACGCGCCCCCATCGGGGTCACGGTATTGTCTAACACCTGAATGAGCGAAATGCCATTTTCTTGTTGAGGAAACAGTAGCTCCAGGTTGCGTATAGTAAATTTATCGAGCCACACATAACGGTGAGCTTCAATACGCCCAATGCTCGAAATGTGCTGTATATTGTTGTGGTGGGTTTCTGTTAAATAATGGAGGATGGCACCCGCTGCGGCAATCCCTTCGGGCAAGTCGGCGATTCCAAAACCTTTGAGCGATTTGGTTTTGAAATGCTTGTTGAGCAAGTCGTTGCCAAAATTGTACGTAAAAAACCACTCCTCAAGAAAGAAAGCATTGTGGTCATCGCCAAACAATTCGGTAAACTGCTGACGACGTGATTTACTAAATAATATTTCGGACGGATTGAAGCTTTGCAGCAGCTTATCAATGTATTCAAAATCGCCTTCAGCAGTGAAAAACTCCCCAGTAGAAATATCTAAAAATGCTACCCCAAATGTCTCTCCCTTTGCCGCCATGCTCAAAGAGGCCAGGTAGTTATTGCGATTGACCTCTAGCACCGAATCGTTGTAGGATACCCCAGGAGTGACCAGCTCCGTTACCCCTCGCTTCACTAGTTTTTTGGTAAATCTTGGATCTTCTATTTGATCGCAAATGGCTACTCGTTGCCCGGCACGTACCAACTTGGGCAAGTAGGCGTCCAATGCGTGGTGTGGAAAACCAGCCAACTCTATTTCACTGGCTGCTCCATTGTGGCGTTTGGTAAGGGTAATGCCCAATATTTTGCTGGCAGTAATGGCATCTTCGCCGAAGGTTTCGTAAAAGTCTCCTACTCGAAACAACAACAGTGCCCCCGGATATTTGGCCTTGAAGCTGTTGTATTGCTTCATCATGGGGGTTTCTTTCACTTTCTTCCCTGCTTTTGGAGTCTTGGTCTTTTTGGTCATTTTTTTAATGGTCAAGATGGGTGGTCAATGGACAGTTTTTTAGCCTTTGGCTATGATTCGCGCCATTTTTCACTTTACGTTTTTCGCTTTTAATTTTTAAAGCGGTTTTTAGGTCAAAGTTACGCCTTTTGGGCTATTTCTCGAAATAATGATTGGGAAAAGTCAGTGTTTTTTTAATGGTAAATTGGCACTCGACGGGATTTTGAGCATTTATACGCTCAGCGTTTGTTTACATTGTTTATTATTTTGATACAGAATGCATGCACTAAAGCGTAATCTCTTCTTGCTCATTATCTTGGGTATTCAAACTAATCACTCCATAAAAATACCATGGTAGGATGGTCATGCCTATTGCAAACCCATTGCTCTTGCCATAACTCTTTGCTATGCTCAGGTTAATAAAGTACTTGGGGATCAATCGGATAAAAGGAATATAAACTGGAACAATCCACCATAAAGGTCTATTAGATAGTTTTAACAAAACCAGGTGATTCATGATAGGGATCAAGGCCTGGTAGCCTTCTTTATCATTTTGTTTAAATAAGTAAAAAAGGCTCTCATAAAAAATCACAATTGCCGCAAGGATTACTGGAGTCTGAATCAACGTCAACACGAAATAATAAGTCTGAAAGGTCGTAAAAACATCTCGAAGCGTGATAAAAGGGAGAATAAACAGGTGATTGATTGGTCTAAAGCCTGACGTTGCGAAGATATCACCAATACTATCAAACAAACCCTGTAGCCCTGTGCGCGTTGGATGTGGGGGTTTATTGATCAGTTCGTTTAGATGATAAAAACCCAGGTTATTGATATAAGCAATGGTATACGAAATGAGTAAGAAAAGTAAAGTCAATAGCAGTATTGCGTTGAAATGAGTGCCCTGGATTTTTATATATTTTCTATGCATCAATACCACAACAATCGCAAAAACCAGGCTTCCAGATATTGGACTAAAAATTATGCTGGCAAACCCAAGCTGGCTAATGTTTTGAATATCGAATATGAGGCAATAGCTTTTTTCTATAAATCCTGTCAAAAACACCCCTAATAAACTATACAGTAGGCTAATTCTTGCTATCTCATTTAGTTTAATATCCTTCATAACTCATTTGGTGTATTTCTAAGACGTATTGTGGTTATCATTAATCTCTTATACTTTCAGTCAAGTTTACACCTTTTGGGCTACTTATCGAAATAATGCATGGAAAAAGTCAGTGTTTTTTAATGGTAGATGGGTACTCGACGAGACTTTGAGCATCTCTTAGTTGCGAGTTTCCTTTATAAAATTTTACGATGGTTAGGATTTCGATGCTTTGGGGTTGAGTAATATTTTGGTGCAGATAACAATCTACTGATCAACGGTAATATGAGTTTGTCGTCCTGATGATAGGAAGAATCGATAACAATATCATATCAACAACTTCTTCCTTTTGTTTTTCCGAATGAAATGAGGGTGAAGTAAGAAATCATCAAGTTTCGTGAACACTTACTGCACCCTCACTGAGTTCGGGAGGACAGGGAACATTCCCGATAAATACACATATCATCTCTATTGATATGTTTTGGATACAAAAAATCGAAGCTAATCACTTCTCAGAATAACAAAATCCGCACAATAGGTCATAAACCATTCTCTAAAAACTTTTACAACAAACCATTTCAGCCTTTCAAAAAGTGAATATATCCAGTATTATACCTGTTAATTCGAATTAGGCCATTGTTTACTTACTTACACCATTTATAAAATACAGACCACTGTAAATCAAGCTTTTAAAAAACTCGAAGTAACCTGGTATTCCTCCTGTTTACTTCAGGTGTAGTGTTTCTTGTATGGCGTTTTTCTGTAGTTTACCAATTGTATACTATGACTATTTGAGGCAAAATGTTTCTGCTTACTTTTTGTATACTTATCATTTTTGCCAAAACCCACCCTAAACTCTAACATTGCCTCAAGACGATTGCAAAACACCTCATTAAATAATTTGGTGTTTAGGCAATCACCCAAATTTTATATTACACAATTATACTTTAATTAATGATGCAAAGCGTAGCAGTTTGGGAATACCAGATGTGTTCTCTGACTACGACGGCAGTGTTTTAAACTACCTATACTAAGCAATATGTTCCTAAAACTTCTTGCCATGTTCAATTGGCTAATTTTCGGATATTTTTAATACAACTTAGAGTTTTATAAATACGCCTGGTAAGAAGCAGGAAGAGGACCTCAACATAGTGATGTGTTGAGGTTTTTCTGTGTTTTATGGAGTACATCACTTCGTGGTATAACTTAATCAAGTATTTTCGTCAGCATTTGAATTATATGTTCAACATTTTGAATGATACGTCCAAGTAATTCAAACCTTATTTTCACTCCTTTGCAACAGTTAATTTAAATCAGGGAATCGTTCAGATTTTCCTTAAGTATAAACCCAAACTGAACATGAAATCATTGCAAAAATTCAAAAAGCAAGTACTCAATAACACAGAGCAAAGGTATATCAAAGGAGGGGATTCTTTTCAGGAATGTGGCAATATGGTATACTATCATGACAACTACCGTTGGCAATTTTCGGGCTGTTATCGAGTAATTCTAAGAAATGATGGATCAGCTATTTACCAAGGTTTGACTCAGCATGGTATTATGACCCTTCATTGCCCACCAAAAAACCAATTAACTGCCCCTGATTGATTAAACACAGGGATCAAATTTATTAAACAGTAAGTATACAACCCAATTTATATCTCTAATGAAAAAACTTCAGAACTTCCAACATCTGACACTTTCCCAACAGGAGAAAAAGAGTATCCTAGGAGGAACAACTTATACTCGCTATACCTGCAAAAGCGCAAACTCCAGGCTAAAACCATTTGGAATTATCGCAAGCAGTGAAGAAAATCTCGCTAAACAAATAGATCATTTAAACGAGAATGGTGCTGACATTACATACTGTTCCGTTGTATCTAGTAGCAATTCTCTTGTTGGTTTAGATAGTCCAGGCTGATAAAACAAAGCGCTGTCCCATAATAATTTTTCAATAAAGGTTATTGTAAACAGTAGTACATACCTGACAGGTTTCCAAAACCTGTCAGGATATCTTTTCAAGCCATTCTTTAATCACAACTATCCGATTTCTCTAAAAACACCCTACTGCCACGATCAAACTGCTCTTCATAACGTTTGCGCATCTTTTTGATTTTTTCACAACTGACCTTATCCAGTAAAAAGTTATATACTTTGGAAATCTTCATTGGTCTACGTCGATAATCATTCGTGGCTTCATTGGTTTGCATATAGTCATAAAACAACGATTCATAAAAAGCGGTGATCTGCTGCTGCATTTTCGCTGGATAGAAGTCATAATTCTCATTGACTACTCGCTTTACCCTATATTCATTATCCCAGTAGCTTTCTACATTCAACAGTTCGTTCAAATGCCTTTGTACCGCCTCATGATTGCCAATAAGTAGGAGAAATTCTACCGCACTTTTGACTCGCTTTACACGTGTACCCTGCAAAACCCGAATGCTTTTGGCTTCTATTTGTTCAATGTAACGTTTCTCGAGTTTCGTTTCAGTTTCATTATTCATCTTTATTCTTTCCAGAAAATAAGCAGTAGCCACATCCTCAAAGGTTCCTCCCCATTTACTCACCAAGGTAGCATCTAGCTTTTGTACTTCTTCTTTCTCCGATAACATCAGAAACAATTGAATATAATTCGGTATCTGCTTTTTCATAAAGCCTCTGTTTGACTGCAGAAACTTACCCGCTTTTTCTTTGGCTAGCTTCTTCCAGTCTACATATTTATCTTTAATCTGATTGATTCGTTTGGGGTTAAAATATGCCTCAGCCAATGCTCTATTGGGCCATTGGTCAAAAAAGGCAATGGTTTCCTGCTCGCTTAAGTTCTGTTGAGAAAAATACTGCACAAAGGCCTGGTCGGCTGGGGTTTGCACATTTCCTGAGATGATCCGTACTCGATTGTGAATTACGTCTTGTAAAAAGGAGACCTCGTTGGGCAAACTGGTCAAATCTGTTTGGCTGAGTGATTGTTGTTCATATTCTTTTCCATAAGGAGACTCATAATATAGTTTCCCTATTTTTTGCAAAATCACCTGCGTTTTGTCTTCATAAGCCGCTGCCAGATAATAATTGTTTGAGGTAGCTTTTAGCGTTACTTTATCTTCATATACTTCTAAATCTTCTTTGGCCTTGGCGGGTAAGGTTTGCACCAAATATTCTTCTCCTTCAATCTCTACTTCCACCACTACCCGATAAGAGGATGATGTCTTGGATACATCAAACAATTTTCGGCTGTTGCGTCGATAACGAGTTGTTTTTTTGAGCGCAGCTCTAATAGTTACAGGAACGCCATTCACTTTTATTTTTTTGGAATCAGTTTTAACCACTCGGGTAAGGCTACAGCTCCTTTGGCAGCTTCCCAATACTAAGAGTGTCAAAAAAGTAAGCCAGGAATACGCCCGAAAGCGGGGTAGATGGGTTTTGATAAATTGTAGATTTATATTCATAATTATTGATAGTTAAGGAAATGGTATGTAGGTATTTAGAGAGACACTAGACCTTCTTAGATATAGCTAGAGGCTATTATTGGGTATTTCACACAACAAATTGACCGATTTGACCAGTATTTTGGGCAAAAATTCTAAAGCTTTTTTCTGTCAACCCTCTACTTTTGAAGCATTTAAGTCAGCAAGATATTTCGCTACTTGAAAGTAAGTTAACCCTAATTTTATTTTTATGAAAAAGTTAAAAAAATTATCATTAAACAAAGTTGTGATCTCTAAACTAGATGCTACAAAAGTTACTGGCGGAACTGCTGGATCTGGGGTAAGCAACCCTCCTTGGTGTCCTGATGCAAGTTTAGGATGTGATACGGCTGACCCAAAGCCCGCACTAACACTAAAAGGTTGTCAAAATAATTAGCATACCTGATTCAGTTTTTTAATTAACACTGAATCACCTATTCCTATTTGAAAGGCTGTCTCGTTAAGAATTGTTAATTGATTCAAAACTACTACGAGATAGTCTTTTTACTATTTCATCCGCACTAGTTTCAGACTACCTAATCTTTAGATAATTTTCACCTAATTTATCCCGCCTCAATACGTATAGCTGAGACTAACCATCTATATGTATTTATCTTCCTGATTTTCCCTACCTTTATCATATGAACGACTCCTACTTCCAACAACTCAATCAAACCCTCCGATCTTATAAAAGAGCCATTCCATCTTTGATGATCGATTTGGATCGGCTAGACCATAACCTGGCTACACTCCAAAGTATGATCACTCCTGACACAAATTTTAGAATTGTGGTGAAGTCGTTGCCCTCTATTCCTTTACTAGATTATGTAATGGAAAAATCGAAAACAAACCGATTAATGGTGTTTCATCAACCATTTTTGTCTACCCTGGCCCAGCATTATGGTAGCAAAATAGATATTTTGTTGGGTAAACCTATGCCTGTGCAAACCATCCGCTATTTTTACGAAACGTTGGACAAACAAAGTAATTTCCAACCTCCACAACAATTGCAGTGGCTCATAGACACCAAAGCACGGTTGCATCAATACCTTGAACTGGCCAAAACACTCAATCAAAAGCTACTGATTAATGTAGAAATAGACATTGGGCTACATCGGGGAGGCCTGGGTAAACTGGAAGCTTTGCGAACTGTATTACAGGCAATCGCTGACAATCCTGAGCACCTCACGTTTACGGGTTTTATGGGGTATGACCCTCATATTGCGGCCCTACCCAAAGCCTTACGTTCTCCTAAAAAATCGTTTCGTCTGGCCAATGATTTTTACAAAAGCTGTATCGCCTTGGTACAACAGGACTTTCCTGAACTTTGGAACAAAAACCTTACTTTCAATGGAGCGGGAAGCCCTACCCTGGCCTTCCATCAAACCGATGCATCGGCTCCCAATGAGGTAGCTGCAGGCTCAGGATTGGTTAAGCCTACTCATTTTGACATTCCCACCCTCAAGGACTTCAAACCCGCTTGTTTTATTGCCACCCCTATCCTCAAAAAAATGCAGGGAACTACACTCCCTATGCTCGAGAAATTCAAGGGGGTAATGAATGTATTTAAGCCCGCATTTAAGCAATCTTATTTTATCTATGGAGGGTATTGGAAAGCCGATTATTGCTACCCACCTAAAACTTCAGTGAATACCATCTTTGGGGCTTCTACCAACCAATCTATGGTAAACACTTCGGCTAAGGTAGCATTGGAAGTAGACGATTTTATCTTTTTGCGCCCCTCTCAAAGCGAGTTTGTGTTTTTACAGTTTGGAGATATGCTTGCGTTTAGAGATGGAAAGGTGGTGGAAGAGTGGGAAGTTCTCAAAAACTGAATCTACCACTGCTTCTCTTACCTAAATGCAAGCATTCTATATGCCCTGGGAAATTCAGATTTGGGTTATTCCTGAAATCTCGTATCATTTCCCCTGTTAACCTTTCTTCCCCCTCCCCTATCAATTTATAAAACCTAAACTCATCAAAACTTATGAAACATTTAATTTGGTGTTTGGCGTGTGTCTGCTTTTTGGGCGCTTGCCAAAATCTCGACAATTTATTGAATGAAAATGTCCCTTTGGGTGATCCCATTACGGCTACCTCTGGCACCGATACTACTGGTAATACCACTACTTATTTTGTAGAGCTCAATCGTTTGCCTTTGCATATTCAACGTTTTCAGGAGGTACAACAAAGCGTAGCCACTACCCCTCAAGGAGGTGCTGCTATGTTTATTATGGCCCTGAATGTATACCAGCAATACAATCGTGAAGGAGTTAAAGCATTGGTAACTTCAGCTACGGGTCCTGCACTCAAATCTGATAGTGGCGATGAAAGCTACAACGGCTTTGCGTTACTTAGCCAGGAAATGTCACTCATTAAAGTGCAACTACAGGATCATCCTGAACTTACCAAGGCTTATTATAAGGGGGCTACCCCTACCAATGGTTACCAGCCATCTACGCCGTTCCGCCTGGAGTTTACCAATTTGCAAGACGTAACTGGAACCAATCGTAAAAAGTTATTCGTGATTACCGCTGGGGCAGCTTCTCCGCGCCCCATTACCGTAGCTCCCGAAGGAAACATCTGGAAAGTTACCGAGTATAGTAGTGTGTTGGTAGGTGTGCAATAGCCCAATGTCATTAAGCTAAGTGGTTTTATTAGAAAAATGAATATTGAATATCGACCAACGAGTTTCGAATAATGAAGGTAAAACCTTGATTGATTCTTTGTATTAGGGTGTCAACGCCTTTCTTAAACCAAACATAGAGAACTCACCACAGATAATCTTGATCAGCATTCTTTTTACTAACAAAACGACATTGGGCAATTGCCAGACTAATGTGATGCTTTCTGCTCTCCAAAAACAGATAACTTAACTCATAGACAACACTGCTCGTTATGTTTTTATATAATAAAGTGCAAATCCAGTTTAAGTTTAAAAAACACTGATTGAAACTGTATAAAAACCTCGAATGACCTTGTCTAATGAAATATCTCACGCTGTTATTAATTTTTTCTAATTGTTGGTTTGCCAAAGCCCAAACGGTAGAAACTGACCTTCAGAAAATGGGACTCAAACATTTGGTAAAAAAAGTAACTGATAGCATTGTATATACCAAAAAAGGAGGGGCATATCAAATAAACCATGAACATTACGTCTTTGATCGTCACGGTTTTATGACAGAAAAACAGTTAGATGCTAAGTGGGCTATACAAAAATTTACCCCTAAGTACTTTAACGGGAAAATCATTGAGAACAGAAAAACAGGCTATCGTTATAACAAACAAGGCAAAGTAAAGCTAGAGTATTCGATCAATGCCAATGGTAAGATGTCTTCTAAAAGCACTTATGAATATGATGTCAAAGGAAGGCTCATCAAGCAGAAATCTTATATTTATGAAGGAGGAACAACTGTTTTTCACCCAGAAACTGATGAATACGAGTTTATTTATGACAGCAAAAGTCGTGTCATCCAGGTAAATCATTCAGAGTCGTCTCATCCTTATAAATTGATTATTTACGACGATAAAGCGCGAACCAAAACTACCAAAATATTTAGATTAGGCGATCGTCTTTATATAATGGAAGTGATTCAATACGACCAAAAAGGGAACCCTGTAAAAGAGACGCTGAAAAACTATACTAATTCAGAGGATGCCTCTATCATCTTAAAGAAATATGATGCTTACAACAATTTAATCGAGAAACAATATTATGCCTCTGCTGCTTACCCCAAGCCTTATGGTATCATTAATTACAAGTATGATCAACACCAGCAACTTATTGAGCATATCGAGTTCAACTACAAGCAAGAAATAATTACTAAAGATCAATACAAGTACGACAATTATAACAACTGGATACAAAAGATCGCTTATTGGAAAGATCGATATCAAAAAACTATCTACCGAACTATTGAATATTTTGATAAATAAGACAAGTCTTGGAATCAGCACGTCGTGAGACAGTTCGGTTCCACACGTGTGTAGCCACAGGCGTTGCGACTACGGGGCATCGCTCCCTCATATCCACAATAACAGCATTGATCCTTCCTCAGAATGAACGCCCAAAGCGCCGTAACTAACGACATTCTTATTTAATCTGGGTAGTTTGACTGGGGCAGCTGCTTGCCAGCGGGAGGTTTGGCACCTAGATGTCGGCTCGTGCCGTGAGCAAAATGGTTAAACACCAAGGCTTAGGCTGTTTGCTCATTAAAATGTCTGGCTTTCTGGATAAACACCCTCGGAAAAGTCGAAGCAAACAAGGCTTTTCAATGAATATTTATGGTCTAAACCTGTTGTTTTGAGAAGCTCGTTTATCAATCCCCTTGAAAGAATTGATGGGGACTCACCCAAGGTATTTTTCATCCACAAAACAGTAAAATAGCCACATTTTTAGAGTCGTTTTTACGAATCAGATGAGGAAATTATGCAGTAATTATCACACACCATAAAAACACCTCTAAATACCTGATATTTTTGATCATTTCAAGGTTACTTTTTTAGCAACATCTGGTTACTTTAATCGCTGCACTTTAAGTTTACCCCAAACTACTATTTTCGCACTTAAGGGTATTCTTAACGTACTTTTCGGTTTAACTTTCATCATCAAAAACCAAGGTTTTCAATAGGTTTTCTGGGAAATCAACATGTCACTTTAGAGGTAGCATTTCATATATACCCAAAACCTCTAATTTAGCCCCAAACATCACCTGTTTGTACCCTAAAACAAGTCCTATTTACAGTTTTTTCCACCTTAAAATCGTGGGAGTTGACAAGGGTCTACATTACTGCATAAATTGTAGGTTTTTAGAGTAACATATCCCTATAAAAACTATAGTTTTTGGGTCAAATTGTAATACCAATGTCGGTGGCTCATATACTGGTCCCAGTGATAAGGTTTGGTAGACATTTTAAGCACTATAACGGGACTAAGGTAGCAAAATTCTTTGTTGGGTGGTTTGTTTTCTTAAAAGCGAAGTGCTCTACTAACTGAGTTTGTGAGATTATAGGGTAAGTAATTACCAAATTCGTTATTTGAGTCACACACCTTTGACCTTCCCCTTACCAAACAACCGCTCTGGCAACTGTATTCTGAAGATCACGGAGTGTTTTTTCAGTAAATACAGTTGGTAAGCATCCCTGATTGTCACGCAAGAGGTCGCGGGTTCGTATCCCGTATATTTTTGTTTTATTAATTACTGGAATGATGAGGTATCACACAGAACAGTTTTCATCTGTAATTTATCACCTTCAGTTATTTTTTTACGTAAGTTAAATTCTATGGTAGATTGCATTACATAATAGTGATGAACAAACTACTTCTCATAAACATACATAGTGATATTTCAAACCCAAAAACCGCCAACCGATGAAAACCTTTTTTAATGCGAACAGTGACCCTGATTTTCAGAAAAAACTAACTACCTATTACCAGAAACATACCCCCGAAAAGATCTACTTACATACCGATAAACCTTTTTATGCCCCAGAAGAATATATTTGGTTTAGTGGGTATCTGCTAGGCGAAAAAGATACTCTCCCTGAAGATTTAAGCAGTATTGTTCATGTAGAGTTATTTGATCCCAAAGAGAGTAGCTTGGGCGAATTAAAGTTGCCCGTAATCAATGGCAAATTTCACGGCGATTTTTACTTAAATCGTAGAGCAGTTGGAGGCCTGTACAAGATCAAAGCATATACTCGATGGATAGCAGGTGCTCTGGAAACAAGTTTTGAAAAAACCTTACAGGTACAAACGGTTATTAAGCCCCGTTTATTACTTACCCTTGACTTTGACCGTGAGGCTTATGGTAGTGGTGATGAAGTAACTGCCCAATTAAAAGCCCGTGATTTGCGAGATAAGCCTATAGCGGTACGCAAGATTGACTATACCCTACATTTGGGTGGAAAAGTACATAGTAGCCACGAAACAACTACCGATGGCAAAGGAGAAGCTCAGATTAAGGTTAAACTCCCCGAAAACCTTTCAAACAATGATGGTCTGTTGACCTTATTCTTCGAACATCAAGGTGTATCAGAATCCATATCACGCGCTGTACCTATTGTACTCAATAACATCACTTTAGATTTTTTCCCGGAAGGAGGCTACTGGATCGCAGGTGTGTCAGGTAAAATGGCATTTAAAGCTTTGAACGAATTTGGCAAACCTGCCGATATCGAAGGAATAGTTGTCAACGAAAGTGGTAAAGAAATAACTCAATTTAAGAGTTTTCATCAAGGAATGGGGGCATTTGAGATGCAGCCAGTAGTGAATGAACATTACCAGGTAAAAATTACCAAGCCTAGTGGTATCGATACCCAATATACGTTGCCCGAAGCAACAAGTGACGAGTATGGCCTGAGCGCAGAACAACTTACCCCAGATCAACTCAAAATCAATGTATTTAACCCCACAAACCATGCGGCTTATTTAGTAGTACAAAGCGGGCACAAAGTAATGCATTCTGAAAAAATAAAAACAATCAAAGGCCTCAGCAGTCAAACAATCTCTACCAATCATTTCCCAATTGGAATTAGCAGAATAAGCCTATTTGACGCTAAACGTAGAATCCGTTGTGAGCGATTGGTATTTGTGAACCCTCATAAACAATTGAAGGTTGTGATGCAGGCCAGACAGCGTAATTATCAGCCTCGTCAAAAAGTAGAAGTAGACATATTGACCACCAATGAGCAAGGTACGCCCGTAGCCGCTAATTTATCCTTGGCTGTAGTTGATGACAAGATATTCACGCTTGCCAATGACAAACAAGATAATATTTTATCAGGCTTATTGATGAGTGCCGAACTCAAAGGTAAGGTGCACGAGCCTAACTTTTATTTCCAACCAGATGAACCCAAAGCTACGCCTGCCCTTGACTACGTAATGCTGACCCATGGCTGGCGTAAATATCAATGGGACATCGTGATGGCCCATTCAGTAGCAACTCATACTAACAAATGGAAACAAAAAGTAGTAAAAGGGCAAGTAGTATACAAAGAAGGCAAACCTAAGCCTGTAAAGGCTAAAGTTGTTTTGTTTGAATTGGGAGGAGCCTATCGTAAACTGGAAACAGTTACAGGTAAAGACGGTAAGTTTATATTTGAAAATATACCTACCAACATTCCTGTACAACTATTTGCCCAAAAACAAGGAACTAGTGCCAAACTCTGCAAAATTGAACTGGATAATCACGGTCGCTCTGAGTCTTCTTCAGATTTTGATATTTACTATTCTCAAATCGAAATGGAACGACTAAAAAAGATGAAACCGTCAGAGCAGCAGTTTTATAAAGCATCACGTGTCGCCAAAAGTATAGGTTCTCGTGCATTATCGTTAGGAGAGTTTGACTTTTCTTCCACATTCGCAGAATTTGACAAATTTGAAGAACGAATCTTGGAAGCAGAAAAATCAAATGAACTTACATTTTTTGATGACAGTTGGCCAGAGGCGCTACTGGAAACTGAGGAAGAACCTTTTGATGTAGACAAGGATATCGAAAAATTGAGAAGGTGGTTAAATGAAGGCGTCAAGCCTTATTTTACCAATCAGAACCCTACACAATCGAAAAAGAAACGCCCTCACTTTATTAATTATAGTATCAACAACCGTAGTGACTTGACAGAAGAGGTGTTGTTTTATTTAGATCTTGATAAAATTGAATCACTAAAGTTATACTACGATTATAAACTTAATATTAATACCTCTGAAACAATCTCAAGTGAGATCAAGCCTAAGCGCTCACCATTAATGGGTAAATTCTTAAATTCAATTCAGTACTCAGAAGTCAATGTATACCGCCCAAAAGTATATGATACCAAGGACCAATCACCTGAGGTACGCACTGACTTTCACAATACTATTTACTGGAACCCTAAAGTGCAAACCAACCAGGAAGGAGAAGCAACTCTTACATTCTGGAACAATGACTCCCTGACTACTTTTAGGGTAGTAGCTGAGGGCTTGGGGCAAAACAACCAACTAGGGCGCGCCGAATGTACTTACTTTACAAAATTGCCTTTTGAGCTAACAGCCAAGATTCCTCCTTACTTTTTGGTAAATGACCACTTAGAACTCCCCATTTATCTTACCAACAATACCACTGAGGTTGTTGAAGGTAACTTAAGCCTGGTTACTCCCAATGCTATTCGCTTTGAGCAAACCTCGCTCAGTATACAGCTTCCTCCCCAAACTACTCAAACCGTTTATTTCAAAGGTGTAGCACTCAATGCATTAAGTGTCGGTAAACAAGAGAAGTTATCGGTGAAGTTTACTAATCCCTTATACAATGAGAGCTATAGTCAACCAATCAAAATATTAGACAAAGGATTTCCTGCAGAACTTGCCTATTCGGGCAATCAACCCAACAACCAGTTTAACTTTAAGGTACCTCCTACAATTGATGAATCTTTGCAAGTAAAATTGGTAGCCTATCCCAATATTTTAGGCGATTTGATGGATAGCATAGCAGCCATCATAAAGCAACCTTATGGCTGTTTTGAACAAGCATCCGCTAACACCTACCCCAATATACTGGCACTGCAATTTTTAGAAACCTCTGAAAACACTGATGCCTATATTAAGCAGAAGACCCTTGTATATATTGAAGAGGGATACAAAAAGCTAATCTCCTTTGAAACCCATCAACAAGGTTTTGAGTGGTTTGGAATGACTCCTCCTCATGAAGGTCTCAGTGCATTTGGTTTACTTGAATTTTTGGAGATGAAAAAAGTATATCCCCAAGTAGATGATGCGATGATTGATCGCACTACGAAAATGTTGCTATCACGTCGCGACGGGAAAGGTGGCTTTCACCAAAACCAAGGGAAGTATGGCTTTGCAGGCGCATCCAAAGAAGTAACCAATGCTTATTTGGTGTATGCGTTGGCACAAGCTGGGATAAATGATTTAGAAAAAGAATATCATACAGCTTATACTGAGGCAATTCAAAGTGAAGATGCTTATCGTATGGCTCTAATGTCACTTGCCTCTACTGCCCTAGATAAACCTACTGCCGCTCTTGAAATATTAGGCAAGCTTCGTATACAGGTACAACAGCTTAAACCTGGTCAACTAAAAGCTGACCACAGTCTTGTACGTTCTTATGGGAAATCGCTGCAAATAGAAACTTGTGCATTGATAGCTTTGGCAGAAATGCACCAACCCACGCCTGATGTTACTTATTTGACACCCTTGATCGAATACATCATTTCCAATCGAAACGGAGGCTATTTTGGTTCTACTCAGGGTACTATTTTAGCTTTACAAGCATTGACTAGATATACCACATTGCAAACCAAACAAGCTCCTGACGGTTGCTTGTTGGTATATAAAGATAGTACCTGCATTGCGAGTGTAAACTACAATAAATCACAAACGCAAAAGTTAGCGCTTGACGGGCTGGAAAAACACGTGAATGAAGGCGAACACAACATTGAGGTGACCTTTGAAGATCCATCCCAAGCAATTCCTTTTACTCTTAACATATCCTACAGCGCTGCAACTCCTAATTCAAGTCCAGATTGTAATATCGCACTTAGTACTCAGTTAGCGGTTAGAGAGGTAGTTACTAATCAAACCGTGCGACTCACGACAATCGTAAAGAACAAAAAAGAGGAGGGTCAGCCATTTACCATTGCCTTAGTAGGTATTCCTTCTGGATTGAGCCCTCAACCTTGGCAATTGAAAGCCTTGCAAGAAAAGGGCTTAGTAGATTTCTATGAAATCCACGACAGCTATATTGCTTTTTATTTCAGAGAATTGGCTCCTCAGGCAATTAAAACTTTACTATTGGATCTCAAGGCAGATATTCCTGGCACCTACAAAGCCCAGGCAAGTGTGGCCTACTTGTATTATACCAGCGAACACAAACATTGGCAAGAAGGAACCGCTGTTACAATATTGCCAGAAAAAGGTTCATAACATTTAGGGGGGTGTAGAAAATAACTTTTACAAAATTCTTGTGGGTATCTGTATTTGGGTGCCCATAAGCTTACAAAACTCAATCTTACGCAAAAAGCGTTCATAAAAATTATAAGAGAATTGTGTAAATGATTGCTTAGGTAAGAGCTTACTACATCGCTCTTCTCCGCTTACGACCAGAGTTTATTTTAGTGTTGTTTCGCTCAGGCTTCGAGGAGGTGTTGAGGTGGTTCCAATCCAATTCATCATCATCTCCTGCCAAACCACAATCAATGGCAACCTGGGCAAGTGCTCCAGGTTGCGACCAATCCAATGCGTTATCCTGGAATTGGCCTAGTTCTTCGGGCTTGTTCCAGTCGGGCACAGGAGGTGGCGCAGGGACAATATATCTTCTTTTTTTCTTCAATGAATAGATCGGTGATTTCTATAGCTTTATACGCATAAATGGTCAGAGGTTAATCTCATAACGCAAAATAATAGGTTTCATTTGTAATTTCAGCACACATTTCTGTTAAATTTGACTATTTCAAGTTTTTTCTCATAATTTACTTTATGACCCAGGCGTTCAACGTGAGTACTGAAGGTGTACTAGTTCTTTGTACACAAGCAGGTTTAAAAGGTTATTATCAGGATAAGACCTTCGATTATGACTATCCTGAAGGCATTTTGCCATTGATAAATCAAGGAATTGCATTAGCTATTACTACTGAGAGCGGAGATGTTGTATGCTTAAAAGTAACTTTTGATACACCTTCTGATGTCAGCAGTTTTCAAGATTTAGGTACCTATCAGATACAAGTACAAGCTGAAAACACTTTATTGTTCTTAGATCACGCCACTTTTACTCAAATTTGCGACTGGCATAAAGGGGATATCAGCAAGTATGAATTTGATGAAACATATAATCCGAAAGTTACGCTGGAAGATGTACCTGCAGGTTGGTATCAAGTAACCGTATATGGCCAAACACTCGATGAATTTGAAGAAAAAGAGTGTTATATAGAAATGATCCTCATTTTCACTCCTATTAACCACCAAACAAATCTGAAGATTAAAGATATAGCCGCTATTTAAAGTATGTCCTCCAACAAAAAACCAGGTTTGCAACAAACCTGGCTTGGTGTAATCAATATTTTCCAGACAATGCCCTATTCAAAACTAAAAAATGGTACTTGCTCACAAACCACCATTGTAGGATGATCTTTCATAAACCTACGTACTCCTCTCTTTGTATCTTCAATCTCCGCAGGAAAGTCATGGCCATTCACATCAGTACACATGTACTTCTTCTTGTCTTTCTCCTTCGATCCAAAAAGCCCACCTTTAATATTTCTTGCCTGACTGTTAGATAATCGTTGTTTACTGAATTTTTCAATCTTATTCATATGTTTTGAAATTGAGTTGTTGAATCATTTGTAATGGTACAAAACTAGTAACAACACCTCAAAAGTAGTTGGACATATCGCTCAGATACTTGGACAAATAGTGCTTTATGGGCTACTAGCGAATTTTATCTTTTAATAACCCATCTTTACGAATGATATATTTAAATTTTTCGTAAGGCACAATAACTTCATATCCGTTTGGTAAGCAAGGTTTTGGCAAACCAATCGCATAGCTATAACAAAGTTGAATCCCAGCATCTAATATCCTAAAGGCATTGCTTAGGTAAAAGATATCCCTACAGGTCTCATCACCTTCCTTCTCTCCCATGACAGTCTGAAAAGCCACCTGCTCAAAATCCTCTAGCGAATCATCAATCAACAAATCAGCTAACTCAATTTTTTTTCCTGTGAATTTATCATAGTGGTCAATTTGCACAAAAGTCTCAGGACGAGCTTGGCCCACAAACCAGGAGCTGTTATTTTCTACTGTCACTAAATATTTAGTCTCGGTCAAAGAAGTGGCGTCCTCTATCCACCAATTATTCCCTATTGAATGTTTTGAAAACCAGTGATGCAATGTATCTACCACCGCCTCTGGGCTAGTTATTTTATGAATTACTCCCATTGCAGGACTTCCATAAGTAGTAGGCTTTTTAGGAAGCTTATCTATCAAATATGCTGGAGCTTTGATGATTTCTGGATAGGATAAGGTATAATGTACACAACCATTACTGTGAGGCTCACACCCCTTATAACTTTCAGAAAATTCACGTTGTACAAATGTTACTACTGCTTTATCAAATACTTTAGCCTCTTTATAAAACGCAATTTTATAATTGGCATCAAACGAAAGCTCAAGCAATACTTTTGCATAGTATCCTCGCCAGGAAAAAGACAATGGTACCTTGGCCAGATACCCTTTCACCTTTAACTTATCTAAATCTACCTGATAATTTACCTGCTTCTTTGTGCTTAAAAAACGATTCACTTCTGCCGCAATCTGGGCAGGAGTCACATTACGCATTCCAATATATTGTCCTACTTTTGGAGAGAAATTATCTCGAATGGCTGCTTCATAGGCCTCATTATTCAGTTTTTCGCAATAATCGCGAAGAGTAGCCTTCATCTTATCTTGAGTAATGGCCTTTACATACTCTGGTTGCTCATCTTCCTCCACTTCCTTCTTTTGGGTAGATTGGTTTTGTGATTGATTATTCTTGGTTTGATCGTTTTTAGATTGGCAACTTGTAACAATCAGTGCCCATAGTATCCAATAAGTAAGTGTTTTCATAACTATGATTTGTCAGGTAAATTTTAGTGACTATTAGCAATCAATTAAACTACTTGATTAAAGGTAATTATAAATTTTGCGTCTTGAAAAAGGCTAATAGGTGTGGTTGTCCATCTTTTAAGACATATATTTGTACTGTACTAAAAAGATTATTGATTTCGCTTATTGAATCAAGTTGCATCTCATTTACAATTGCCTCAAAATCAGCTTCCTTAATCGCATAACTATAACGCAAAACAACTTCTGAAACATTTTCTAACGAGGTAAAATGAACACTCTGCGTAATAGTTTTAGCTGCTTTTATTCCATCATACCCATCAGTAAATGAATTGAATAACTCGAGCGTTGTGCCTTCTTGTACAAGTTGTAAAACCATCAACCCTTCGTCGTCAGGATAAAGCACTCCTTCCTGCTCGTCATATTCACCATGGTATTGCAGCCGTGCTGATTCATTAGCGAATTTAATTCTACGATAAACATCTGATGGAAAAAACTCAAAACCTAACGTAGAAAGCTCTTCTGGCAGAATTTCCTCAGAAATGGAGTGTAATTTTATTGGGCCTGTAAATTGATAAACTTGTATTACATCTGATGGGACTTCTCGCAATAAGGATTCTTCAATATCTGATTGGGAAATAAGTTGATAAAATAGTTTTTTAAGGCGATTAGGTAAGCCACCTATTTCAATAGAATATTCTTGTCCTTGTACTGTCTTGATTTGAATCAACTGATGCCCTGGATAAACGTTTCCCTCTACTTCAATAACATCCTTAATATTAATTTTTACAGGTTCAGAATTATCAAGGATAATAAGTGCAAGAGGAGTAAAACAATAAAGTGCTTGACTCGTCTCTACATGCCCATACACCAGTTCTCTTTTATTTAGAACAGAAGCCAACTGAGGGTATTTTCTCCCCTCTGGATAGTATTTTGCTTGATCACCACTCGACAATGTCCCAAATTGTTTGAAAGTGTCCAAAATGAGCTGTTTACGCTGTATGATCAATAACTTGTTGGGATACAAGATTCTCAGAAAAATCACCCTGATCAAAAGAATTATTTCACCTACAACAGTTAGGACTAAAGCAACCAGTATTCGCGCTAAAATTTCCTGTCCTTCACTATCAGGTATTTCATTTTGCCCATAATACACCAGTAGAATAATAATAACAACAGTGAAACTGATGAACATCAGATATTTTAGTATAAGTTTATCCCACGTCTTTATTGACAAAGGTTTCTGCTGAGTCTGATTCATATGCATTATTGGTTCGATGTTAAAAAAGACTCTCCAGCCAAACCTTATAAAATTAGCTGTCGTCTTCAAAAATTTGTTTACCAAAACTAATAGTAACTCCTCAAAAACATCTGGACATATCAATCAGGCGTTTGGACATATTGTTCTTTGTAAAAGTATAGTCAATAGATCACTGGTAATAAGACGATTATACTAATCCACTACAATAATCCGTACAAGTATACGGCTGGAAGCCTCCTAATATCACTCACTCGGCTAGAGTCGAGCGAGAACGTATTCGTCGCTTGCCTCGGGGCAAGGGGCAACTATCATAGGGCCTCTGGTGTACGGGTTTTCTCAAAGGGCCAATAGACCACTGGTAATAAGACGATTACACACAAAAACCCTGACAGTAGTACTGACAGGGTTTGGTGATTTTTATCGAAATAACTATACTAAAAACTTTAATTCATTTTGGTTGGTCTGATATAAACTAACCAATTTCTAAAGGATTAGAATCTCTTGCAGGTAAACCATAAGGCTTGCAGTGTATTTCCCAATAATAACCTGCCAAGGCTAATGTTTCAGCGTCTCCGCTAGCTTGGGCACTTTGTGCAATTGCTGCGTTTTGATCACAATACTCTGCTCGGGTAACCCCTCCTTTAATATACATTGCTTGGTCTTTGGTCAACGCGTGGGATTTGAACTTATTCAAAATTTGCATAATTATTATTTTTTAGGATTAAAGACTCGCTTCTTGACATAAACTAGAAGCATATTCAAAAATAAAGACTCTCTTCGCACCTAAATAGTATCGGTTATGCTAATAAAGAATAGGTTTATACCAATTAAGAATAAGAACTCATCTAGACTTTTAATAATGAATTATAAATCACTGAAAGAAGTGATTTTTCTTTCCTCCACTCTTTATAAATTCTGTGATAACTAAGTAGACATCAATAAAAAACCCTGACAGTGAAACTGACAGGGCTTATATTATAGACAAAAAACGTCTTGCTTAATTGTTCAAAGCTTCGGCACCACCCACAATCTCGAGGATTTCTTTGGTAATGGCTGCCTGACGTGATTTGTTGTAAGTCAACTTAAGTTCTTTTACTAATTCCTCTGCATTTTCAGTAGCTTGATCCATCGCCGACATACGAGCACCGTGCTCTGATGCATTAGAATCTAATATGCTGCTATACAACTGAATCTTCAAACTTTTAGGAATCAACTCTTCTACAATTTCAGCTTGAGAAGGCTCAAACAAATAATCAATAGAGTCAAAATCTTTATCTTTGATCTCCTGACTGTCTGCTTCCTCAGGTAAAATTGGTAAAAACTGATTGCGACGTACAATCTGAGTAATTACATTTTGGAATTCATTATATATCAACTCTACACGATCTACTTCACCACTTTTGAATTGCTCCAAAATTACTTCTGCAGTATCCTTGATATTGGCAAAGCTCAGATTCTGGAAGACTTCAACAGTTTCCATTTCTCCAGCTTCGTTTTTCTTCTGAGGTAAGATAGTTTTGTAACCACGAGTAGTTAAACCCTCATATCCTCTTTTACCAATACACAAAAAGGTCAAATTTCCCTTAGCTTGCTGATCGGCATATTTCTCATTCACCAAAGCCACAGAAGCTTTGATAATGTTATTATTAAAAGCACCACAAAGACCACGGTCAGAAGTAATGGCAATAATCAATACTTTTTCCGGAGCGCGCTCTTCCATGAATTCACTGGAAAGGTCTTCGCTACTTACATTTTTAGATAAATTGTCGATAATTCCCTTAAGCGTATTTGCATAAGGGCGCATACCTTCAATCGCATCCTGAGCCCGACGAAGTTTAGCCGCAGCCACCATTTTCATTGCTTTGGTGATTTGCTGGGTAGACTTTACCGAACTTATTCTCGTTCTGATTTCTTTTAAGCTTGCCATACTTTTTTTCTAGGTTTTGGGCGCTGGGTACTAGTCATTAGAAAACGCTAACACCTCGACCAACTTAAAATCCTTTTATTGGGTTTCAGAGATTGGGGCATCTCCCAACGCACAACCCGTACGAACAAATATTTGAAAAAAGGCTAATGATCAATGATTTATTGACCATTAACCATTTATAATTACTTATTGATATATCGCTTAGCGATCATTTTGGCGGTTTCTTCCAAGGTCTTCTTGGTGTTTTCCCACTCTTCACCCTTTGGCTTAGTTTTCTTATTTCCAAGAGCAGCCATCAAGTCTTTGTGATTTAAGTTCAAAGAATCAAGGTATTCTTTCTCAAACTCTTTTACCTTATTGGTAGGGATTTCATTCAAGAAACCATTAGTAGAAGCATAAATAATAGCTACCTGGTCTTGTACAGTTACCGGAGCATACTGACCTTGCTTCAATACTTCCTGGTTTTTACGTCCCTTCTCAATAGTCAATTGAGTAGCTGCATCCAAATCAGAACCAAACTTAGCAAAGGCTTCCAACTCACGGAATTGCGCTTGGTCTAGTTTCAAAGTACCCGCTACCTTCTTCATTGTTTTAATCTGAGCCGAACCACCCACACGAGATACCGAGATACCTACGTTAATCGCAGGGCGAATACCCGCATTAAACAAGTTGGTTTCCAAGAAGATCTGACCATCAGTAATAGAAATTACGTTGGTAGGAATATAAGCAGAAACGTCACCTGCTTGAGTTTCAATGATTGGAAGTGCAGTCAATGAACCACCACCTTTTACTTTATCTTTGATAGAAGGAGGAATATCGTTCATTTGCTTGGCAATATCATCTGACTCATTAACTTTTGCAGCACGCTCTAACAAGCGGCTGTGCAAGTAGAATACATCACCAGGATAAGCTTCACGACCAGGAGGACGACGAAGTAATAGAGAAACTTCACGGTAAGCAACTGCTTGCTTAGACAAGTCATCATAAATTACCAAGGCAGGACGACCAGTATCACGGAAGTACTCACCAATCGCAGCACCTGTAAATGGAGCAAAGAACTGCATTGGCGCTGGATCAGAAGCAGAAGCAGAAACTACAGTAGTATAGTTCATCGCTCCAGCATCAGTCAAGGCTTTTACTACCTGAGCTACTGTACTTGCTTTTTGCCCTACGGCTACATATACACAGTAAACAGGCTCACCTCTGTCATAAAATTCTTTTTGGTTGATAATGGTGTCAATCGCTACTGCAGTTTTACCAGTCTGACGGTCACCAATAATCAATTCACGTTGTCCACGACCAATAGGAATCATCGCGTCAATCGCTTTAATTCCAGTTTGTAGAGGCTCATCTACCGGCTGACGGTAAATTACCCCAGGAGCTTTTCGTTCCAAAGGCATATCATATACTTCGCCTTCGATAGCTCTATCACGATCATCAATAGGCTGAGCCAAAGTATCTACTACTCGGCCAATGATACCTTCACCTACTTTAATAGAGGCAATCTCTTTGGTACGCTTAACGTTGTCTCCTTCTTTAATACCTGCGGAATCACCGAACAATACAACCCCTACGTTGTCTTCTTCAAGGTTTAATACCAATCCACGAAGACCGTTATCAAACACTACCAATTCACCGGCCTGGGCTTTGCTAAGTCCATATACACGGGCTACCCCGTCACCAATTTGCAATACGGTACCTACTTCCTCTAGTTCGGCTTCGGTTTTAAAGTTAGAAAGCTGCTCTCTTAGAATAGCAGAAACTTCATCGGGTCTAATTTGAGCCATAATGAGTATATTTTAATCGCCTTGTTAAGAACGAAAATTCTGTTTTAGTTTTTGTAATTGACTTTTGATAGAATTATCCAATTGAGTGTCACCAATACGAATGGTCATACCACCAATAAGGCTTTCGTCGATTTTGGTTTCGACTTTTATAGTTTTGCCTGTACTCTTCTCGAGGGCGGCTCTCAATTCATCTTTCAAAGGATCAGAAAGCGCAACTGTACTAGTTACATATACTTCCTGAATATTTTTGTATTTGTTATACTGCTCGCGAAATGCTACGCTAATTGCATACAACATTTCTTCGCGGCTTCTTCGGGCAAGAATTTCAAAGAGCAAAATCATCACATCAGATACTTTGTTTCCAAAGATATCCTTGAGTACCGCTAGTTTTTTATGCGCCCGAATAATTGGGTTATGCATTACTATAAAAAACTGACGGTTTTCGTCATTTACCCGTTGGAAAAGCTCCATGTCTTGCTCTACTTGATCCAATATACCTTTTTCAATGGCTAGGTCTAGCACCGCTTTGGCATATCGTTGGGCAATTTGATTATCAGACACCATTTGTTAATACTTTAGATCGTTTGATTTAAAAATTTACACGGACAAGCAAAAGATTAATTTACCTTAAGGTCGTTGATCAATTCTTTCATCAAACCTTCTTGTTTGTTGTTGTCTGACAACTCACGTTTAAGCAATTTTTCAGCTACCTCTACCGAAAGCACACTGATTTGGCTTCTGATATCTGCTACAGCAGCTTGTCTTTCTTTCTCAATGGCTTCTTTGGCTGCAGTTTCGGCATCACCAACAATTTTATTAGCCTTGGCAGTAGCTTCTTCCAGGTTTTTGTCAGCTATAGCTTTCGCTTCCTTCAATATCTTATCCTTTTCGATACGGGCAGCCTCTTCCATATTCAATTGTGCCTTTTTAAGCTCTTCTACTTCCTTACGAGCAGTAGCAGCTTCGTCTAAAGCATTCTGAATAGAATCTTCACGATCTCTCAAAGATTTCATGATAGGTTTCCAGGCATAACGGCTCAATAAAAATAGCACCACCAAGAAGGTGACTGTCTGCCAAAATATCAATCCAATTTCGGGAGTGACTAATTGCATTTGTATATAAAGTTTTAGTAAAGACTAGAATAATGATTATTAATGATTGATGATTGATTTTGAATCAATGCTAACATCAAATAATTTCTTGATTTTACTTAATTAAATACTTTTCTTAATAAGTGTTTAACTTAGCTCGCTCAATAAAATTAAAACTACAAGCTGACCTAGCGTCAGCCCGTAGTTTATTTTTCTTTGTAATTATTTCAAAGAGATCAACAGACAGATTACCAATCCAAGAAAGGCAGCTCCCTCAATCAAAGCGGCAGCAAGAATCATGTTACCTCTAATGTCACCAGCAGCACCTGGGTTACGGGCAATACCTTCTACAGCACTACCACCAATGCGACCAATACCAACACCTGCGCCTAGTGCAACAAGTCCGGCTCCAACAGCGGCACCCATCATAGCATAACCAGTACCAGCACTCATGCCTCCTGCAGCTTGCAAGAAAACAGTTGAAATAATAGATAAAATTTGAGCTAACATAGTTTTAAACTTATGTAATTGAAAAAAAGAAAAATATTAATTAATAGGAGCACTAGTTGCTCCTGTAACTAATTTCGTTGATATTTTTAATGCGAATGTGCATCATCGTGATGATGCTCTTCTATTGCAGCTGCAAAATAAGAAGCTGACAACATAGTAAATACATACGCTTGAATAAATGCCACTAATAATTCGAGTAAGTTCATCAAAATAGCGAAAGCTGTCGCTGCAACTCCTACTCCTATGTTGGCAAAGATAAAGGTCAAACCAAAGAAACTTAACATTACAATGTGACCTGCAGTAATGTTGGCAAACAATCGGATCATCAAAGAGAAAGGCTTAATAAACATCCCTACGATCTCGATAGGTACCAGGATTATGTAAAGTCCCTTAGGTACAGGAGGTAAGAAAATGTGCGCCCAATAGTTACGATTACCACTCAAAGTAGTGATAACAAACGTAATCAAGGCTAATACCATAGTCACGGCAATGTTTCCAGTAAGGTTGGCAGCAGCAGGTGTTAAACCTAACATATTACCAAACCAAATAAAGAAAAATATAGTGAGTAAATAAGGGGTGTATCTTTCGTACTTAGGACCAATGTTTTCTTTAGCAATATCATCTCTTATGAAAAGAATGATAGGCTCAAAAAATGATTGTATACCTCGGGGAGCTTTACCAGCGTTCTTTTTATAACCTTTGGCTACACTAAAAAACACTAACATCAGCAAGGTAACAGTCAAGAACAATGAAGCTACGTTTTTTGTAATAGAAAAATCTAATACTTTACCACCATTGGCTAGCTTAAAGTGGCCATGATTGTATATGTATATATTTTTACCGCGCTGAAACTTAATACCTGCATGGCCTTCTTTGCCATGGTCTTTCTCTCCTTTTTCTCCATGTCCTGTCTCTCCATGTCCCTCTCCACCTTTCTTAGGTTCTGCGTGAGGAATGGCAGAAGACATAAAAATATCTAGTCCGTTGTCAGTATATAATATTACAGGCAATGGAATAGAAACTCCGTGAAAAATCTCCCACTTGTGATCATCACCTACGTGGTGCATAATCATATCTTTAAGATCTGTTGCATCAAACTTCTTTTCTTCTTTACCACCTTTTGCTTGGGCAAATTGAAAAAGACACAGGAGGCCAACCAGTAATAGCGTTTTTTTAAGCATTTTATTATATATGATAGTCTCTATTTTTCGTACTTTTTACTCTGATGTCTCAGATTTTGCGCGCAAATTACCCAACAGGAAATAAATTTCAAAAACAAAGTACAAGAAATAAAACACAAAGAAATTTATCACAAACAGGTTACGTCCTTCTATTCTGAGAAAAATGCAAATAAACACAAAAATTATACTCAAAAAGAAGCGAACCCCAATAGAGGTAAAATAGTATTTATGAAAGCCGTCAGGGTTGGCTTTCATTCCATAAGAAGTAATGAAAGTGGTAAGCAAAGAGCTAAGTACAAAAAAAGCCAATAAGCCCCACTTGGAAAAGTGCATCAAGGTATACTTCTCGATAAAAATATCCACGATGATGAATAACAACGCAATTAAAGAAGGAATACCAATCTGTTTCAGATGTTTCTGCATATTAGAATACAATTAATCCTAGTTTCTAGCCAGAAAGTTTTTTTATCAAAAGAAAAATGGCACCAATTGAAGCGCCAAAAGAAAAGATAAGAGTAAAAACCGGGGTTTCCAGTGCTAACTGTTTATCTATCCATTTGCCACCTAAAACTGATGCCACAATTAATATTACCATTTCCATGGCAATAGAAGAATAACGTACATAGTCGTTAGACGACTTGTTTTTGTTTTGAGTCATGGGCGTTTTTCTTGGTGTTATCGTTGATTTTGATCTCTTTGACCATATTACCCATTTTACAGCTTCCGTTAGAAACTGCACCAGCTTCTACAATTAGTTTATTACAAACAATGTCGCCATTGATTACGGCAGTAGATTTAAGTGTAAGCAAGTCTACAATCTCGATCAAGCCCTTTACTTCTCCTGAGATTTCAGCGTTTTGAGCCAAAATACTTCCCTGAAGCGAAGAAGTTTCTCCTAATACTACTCTCGACTTACTTTTAATATTACCTACTATTTTTCCATCCAGGCGAACAGGGCCATAGGTCTCAATATTACCATCTAAAATGGCTCCTTTACCAATACGGGTTTCTGCGTTACTCAATTCTGTAATATCTTTTTTAGTTTCTTTGCTTGTGTTGTTTCCAAATACAGCCATGAAAATATTATTTTAGGTAGTTAATTAAAATGAAACAAATTCCTCGGGATTTACGGGACTCCCCTTATACCATAACTCAAAATGCAAACGAGGCTTGGTACTGGTCTTATTATCAAGCAAAGCAATAGCCTCACCTGCTTTTACAAAACTACCTGTTTTACGTTTTTTAAACAAAGCAGTACAATGGGTGTAAACCGAGATTAGATTTGACTGATGTTGTATAGCCACTACATATCCTTTGTCACTTGTCCAGGAAGTCATAATGATTGTACCATCAGCAATAGAAGCTACTGGGCTTTTTTGCTGCTTGGCTACAATATCTACTCCATAGTTTTTCTGACGAGGATTATATTTCTTAGCAATTACTCCTTTTAAAGGAGCAAACAAATACAATGATTTTAGATTTTGAGATCCTTCGTTACTGGTAAGATAACTGGTAGTGTTGGGCGATGAACCCTCAAATTCTTCACGAAGTTTGCGATCATTGGCATCTATATGATCGGGATTGATAGAATCAGAAACTTTACGAATCGTAGGGGCTAGAACTTTTCCAGTATCTTTGTCATTAAAATACTTCACCTTCCCTCCCATTACGTTTCTAAAATTATTAATAAAAAAGTCTCTGCCTTGAACCTGGGCTGAGAGCGAATCTATCTTTGTGTTCAAGATCTTTACTCTGCGCACAAATTCGGCCCCATTATCACTGGTGAGTTGACCTTCACTAAAAAAGCGTTGAGATATAAAAAAACCTAAACTGAACACAAGTCCAAAAAAAAGAGTGGCCACGAAAATAAGGGCAGAATAAGTATAAGGTATTTGCTTCTTCTCTTCTAGGCTTTCTTCGTTTTTGATAATTAGCCTATACCGGGTAGTAAGCCAATTAGATAATGTTTTCTTTACTTTCAATGTGGTATTATTTTGTTACACATCCGGACTGTCCCCACAAATTCAATGCAAAGTAACGTATTTTTATTCACATGGGGTGTTAATTTGCCGAAAAAACTAATTGAATGTAAGTTTTTTATGTAATTTTGATATTGTGTTTTAGGCAAAATTTGCCAGACAATATTCTAATAAAAAAACAGTCTAAAACCTTGTTGTAAAGACCTTGCCAGTCTTTACTTTTGAAAGGTATATACCCTTAACTCACATGAAATAATCAGGAATATCTCCATTTTTTTGTACTCCATAAAGTATTGGTAATGAGGAGATGTTATTTAATTATTTCTCTGTTACTTAGCATAAGCTCTGTGTAATTAAAGATAAAGACAAAAACCCAAATATAAAAGTTTTGAAGAGTTTTAAGATTTTCGTTGTTACCCTCCTTTTTGCAGGCGCTATACTCCAGGCCTGTAAACCTTACCATAATGTAACTGCACGCTATAATGCCTATTTTCTAGCCAATGAACGCATGCAGGAAATAGAAAAGAAAATGTTCTTGAAACGTACCGAAGACTATAATAAGGTCTTGGATGTGCATCCTTTTATAGATACCAACACTATGAAGCAGCACGATGCGGATATTAAATACTGTCTTGAGAAAGCAGCTATCATTTATCACAAACACGAGGAAAGTAACTGGATGGATGATGCTTATTATGTGATTGCTAAGTCTCGCTTTTATGCCCGCAATTACGAACAAGCAGTGGTAGGTTTAAAATTTGTCAATACTCAGAGCGAAGATGATAATTTGCGTCATAAGTCTTTAATCTTCTTAATTCGAACTTTTTTACGTGTAAAGCAAGATCGCAACGCACTTACTGTAATTAATTATTTGCGACAACAAGAGCTTAGTAAAGAAAACTTGCGTGAGTTTTTGATCATGCGGGCACATTATTATCGCACCAAACTTAACTACAAAAGAGCTTTGCGTTATTTGGCTCAAGCAGTAAAGTTGATGCCTCGGGGAGAACGTAAAGGGCGCATTCATTTTATAGTGGGTCAAATGTATCAACGTTTTGGAAAGTTCCAAGAGGCTTATACCAATTACCGTTCAGTTTTAAGAAATAATCCGCCTTATGAATTGGCCTTTTATGCTCGCCTAAAAATGACTCAGGTTTCGGATGTACAAGATGATAAAGATGTACGCAAAGCGCGTAGGTATTTCCGTAGACTATTGCGTGATGTTAAAAACAAAGAGTATCACGACAAAATTTACTATGAAATGGCTCTGTTTGAACTTCGTCAAGATAGTACAAATCGAGCAGTAGCTATGCTCAAAAAATCTATTGACGAGAGTGCTGGAAATAAGGTGCAAAAAGCCTACTCCTATTTAAAATTAGGGGAAGTACACTACCGTCCTTTAGAAAAGTACGAATTAGCTAAAAAGTATTATGATAGTGCGATGGTAAGTCTACCTAAAAATGTAGAAAACTATCGTTTGATCAGTCGTAGGGCGCGTATTCTGGGAGATTTTGTAAAATACCTCAATACTGTTCGTCTGGAGGATAGCTTGCAACGAATGGCCAAAATGGATACGTTAAAACTAGCCGCTTATTTAGACAAATCTTTGAAAGCCCAAAAAGAAAAAGAATACGACGAAGAACAACGCCTGAAAAAAATTGCTGAAGAAAGAGCCAAGCGTAATAGAGGAGGAAATACTAGTACATTGAAAGAATTACAAACCAATGTCTGGTATTTTTATAACCCTCAGCTGGTTACTCAAGGGCAAATTAAGTTTGATCAAAAATGGCAAAACCGTCCATTAGAAGACAACTGGCGTCGTAGAAACAAAGATCCAGAAGAGCCCGATTCTTTGTTTAAAACTGTTGACAAGAAAGGTCCTAGCAAGGAAGAAGTAGTTGCCAAAAGAGTTAAAGAAGCCAAAGCAGAGCTTTATAAAATTATACCTTTTACTAAGGAAGCCTTAAAAGCTTCGCATAAGCGTTTAGAAGATGGCTTTTATGAATTGGGTAAAATTTATAACCTACACTTGGGAGAAGACAAAAAAGCAGTGGGTGCCTTTGAAGAATTGTTGAAACGTTACCCTACTACTCAATACGAGCCTGAAGTGCTTTACTTCCTATACCTAATCAATCAAAATCTGAAAAATAAAAGTCGCAGGACATACTATAAGGATCAGGTGCTAAGAAAGTTTCCTAATTCTGTGTATGCCAGCATGATCAAAAACCCAAATTGGATAAAAGAAGCCAAAAAACACGAAAAGGAAGTAAAAGATGCCTACAAGAAAGCCTATGAAGCTTATGAGGCTTTGCGTTATGAAGAATCTCAACAGATCATGGATGGTATTCTCAAAAAATTTCCCCAGAACCTGATACAGGATCGCTTTGCTCTATTGCAAGTACTGATTATTAGCCGAACCAAATCTCGTGAGGCACGAGAAGAAGCTTTACAGCAGTTTCTAAAAGATTACCCAGGAAGTAAATTGAAAAAGTTTGCTAATGAGTTACTAAAGAAGTCAAAAGCCATGCAGTAAAAAATACTTTAGTGAAAAATGAAAAACTAAAAGTGAAAAGTGGGCGCGAAGCGGAAATTAATCGATAGTTGTTTTTTAGTCAATGGTCCATAGTATTGCTACGCATCGCGCAACACGTTGTCTTAAGCGTAACCGAAGGCACTAACAATAGAACAATCTGCCGAAGGCGGAAAAATGAAACAATAGAAATTAATCAATTCATAATTAATAATTCCCTGTTAACCAATAGTCATTAATCTCTAATAATTCATAATTAACCATTAAATCTAAAGGGTTACTTCCTATTTTTTTTTGTATAAAGAGCATTATTAGGCAATAACTATATCAAAAATCACTAATTTTGAAACACTATTTAAAAACACTATTTCACAATGGGTAAGAAAGACAGACCATTTTATAAAAAAGGATACTGGCGGCTTATTATGTTTATATGGACTAGTTTTCTGGTAGTGGTACTAGGAACAGTTCTTTATTTTACCGCATTAGAACATGATTTTATGGGCTTTTTTGGTCCAATTCCTAGCTTAGAGACCTTAGAAAACCCCAAAACTGAACTAGCTTCTGAAATTTATTCAGCAGATGGCAAGCTGATGGGTAAATATTACCGGGAAAATCGTAGTCCCGTAGAATATGAAGAAATCTCTCCTTATTTGATCAATGCTTTGATTGCTACTGAAGATATCCGTTATGAAGATCACTCGGGAATAGATCTCAAAGGACTAATTAGGGCAGTAGTAAAACTGGGGAAAGATGGAGGAGCCAGTACTATTACCCAACAATTGGCCAAAAACCTTTACCGTACCCGTGGTGCCCAAAGCAAAGGAAAACTTCATGACTACCCTGTAATTGGCTTTTTTGTATCAAAAACAAAAGAGTGGGTAACTGCTATAAAAATAGAACGCAATTATACCAAGAAAGAGATTATTACCATGTATCTCAATACAGTAGAGTTTGGTAGTAATGCCTTTGGAATTCAGACTGCTGCACGTACCTTCTTTGACAAACACCCTAGTCAACTTAATGTACCTGAATCAGCAGTATTGGTAGGTTTATTAAAAGCACCTACTCGTTACAGTCCTATTTCCAGCCCTGAAAGATCGAAGCGGCGAAGAAATACTGTACTCGAACAAATGCAAAAGTACAAGTTTATTACCGCAGCCCAGGCATCTTATTTTAAGTCTCAAGAAACTCAATTGCGTTTTGGAGTAGAAGACCACATTGGAGGTATTGCTCCCTATTTTAGAGAAGAGGCCAAAAAATTCTTGAAAAAATGGGCGAAAGAGTCAGGCCATGATCTTTATACTGACGGACTTAGAATTTATACCACTATTGACTCTCGTATGCAAGCTTACGCTGAAAAGGTGATGCAAAAGCATATGAAAGAACAACAAAAGATATTTTATAATCACTGGAAAGGACGTAACCCCTGGGTAGATGCTTTTAATGTGGAGTTACCCAACTTCATAGAAAACCTGGCAAAAGCCACCACTCAGTATCGTGCCTTTAAAAAGATGTATGGTGGAGATACAACCAAGATCAAGCGGGCTATGAACACCCCAGTAAAGATACGGGTTTTCTCTTGGGGAGGTGAAAAAGACACCTTATTAAGCCCGATGGATTCTCTACGTTATTATAAACACTTTTTGCATACTGGTTTTATGTCAATGGAGCCTACTAGTGGGCACGTAAAAGCCTGGGTAGGAGGAATCAATTATAAATACTTCCAGTATGATCACGTAAAACAAGGTCGTCGTCAACCTGGCTCTACCTTTAAACCTATTGTGTATGCGTCTGCTATTAATAATGGTTATACCCCTTGTCACCAATTTGTAGATCAGCCTGTAGCTTTTAGGGGCGAAGGTGGTGGTACTTGGGTGGCTCGTAATGCGACACTGTCTTACACTGGTCAACCTATGACTTTACGTCAAGCATTAGGGCAATCTATTAACTCGGTTACCGCAGGATTGACGAAAGCTATTGGTTTGCGAGAAATCGTTAAACACGCAGAAGAATTAGGAATTGCTTCACCTTTGCGTTCGGTACCTTCTTTATGCCTTGGCTCAAGCGAGGTTACGCTATACGAAATGTTGGGCGCCTACAGTACTTTTGTAAATAAGGGTAAACATACTGAACCCTTGTTTATCACTCGTATAGAGGATCGTAATGGTAACCTGGTAAAAGAATTTATTCCCAAAGTAACCCGAGTGCTGGATGAACAAACTGCTTATACGATGTTGCATATGCTAAGGGCAGCATTGGAACCAGGGGGAACTTCTACTCGCTTATGGGGATATGGCGTAGCCAATCGTAATCAGGTAGGTGGTAAAACCGGAACTACACAGAACAACTCTGATGCTTGGTTTATTGGGGTAACCAAAGATTTAGTATCTGGAGCCTGGGTAGGTGGCGATAATCGTAGTATTCGTTTTAGAAGTATCGTGTTTGGGCAAGGAGCAGTATTGGCTTTACCAATGTGGGGATTGTACATGCAGAAAGTTTATGGCGATAAAGAACTTCCTTATACTCGTGGAGTGTTTGATCGTCCTGATAAGGCAGATATTGAGCTGGATTGTGCTAAAATGCGAGAAAAACGAGCCAAAATGTTATTAGAAGAAGAATAAAGATCTTTATTCATATACAATAAGAACCTACTAGATATCTATTTAGTAGGTTTTTTTGTTAGAAGAGCACTAATTTTCTATAAAACCTACTTTTTTTTGTTTTTTACAGCCAGCATTACGTAATAATAGTAGCATTACTTTGGACAATTGAGAATCATGCAGGCGCTATCAAAAACTTTTAATCAAATATTTAAAATACCCAATAAGGCATTAGACTGGCTTATTTTTCATAACTTTTATATTTCCTTAGGCGCCGTAGTTCTTACCTTTACCTCATTTGTACTGTTAGGGGTCCCTATTAATGAAGTTGATTGGGCATTACTTATTTTTATTTTTTGCGCCACCATTTTCACCTATAACATAGATCGGGTTCCCTTTTACTTTGATCGTTGGTTCCCTATTACCCTTCAAACCTTAGCAACTGTAGGTATCATTATTTGCAGCTTTTGGTTTTCCTGGACATTGCGATTCTTTTTAATTCACCTGGGGTTTATTGCGGTATTCTATTCCATTCCCAAAGGTCTAGGGTGGGTCTCCTGGTTTTCGCTCCGTCGCATTCCTTTACTCAAAATTTTTTTAGTGGCTTATGGTTGGGCAGCAGTTACCGTCATTTTACCAGTAATTAGTCTTCAAGCTGACTGGCAAACCAATCAAATTTTCTATTTATTTGTTGAGCGCTTTCTATTCATTTTTATTATTACCATTCCTTTCGATATTGGAGACTTCAAAAATGACCAACTTAAAGGCATTATTACGCTTCCTGTTTGGATGGGCATTAAAAACACACGCTGGTTGGGTTTTGGCTTAGTAGCCCTGTTTTTACTAATCACCATTGGTTATCAAAGTAACCTTCAGTTTATACTTTCTGCTACCTTACTTATGGCGGCTTGTTGTGTTTTCTTAGTACAAGTAAATGTGCAAACCTCTAGAATGTATTACAAAAAATATGTAGATGGCTCCATGTTTTTGTATTTTGCATTGTTCAGCCTCGCTTAACTCTCAAAATATCTTATGAAGTTATCATAGCTTCCTAATCAAAAACGCGCTATTTATGAAAGAAAGTAAGATTAAAACCCTTGATATTATTTGGCTTGGCTTCATGGGCGGGCAAGTCATCTTTTTAATGGTTGTATTGTTAGCATTGAAAGGAGATATGGCCCAAGAAGGACTTCGGGGAATGATTGACATTATAGCAGCAGCTTTTTTAGTACCTAGCCTGGCCATGAGTCAACTTTTGTATAAAAAACTTATCCAACGTGCCCAGGACGCTAAAGCTACACTTCCTGAGAAATTAGCCATTTATCAAAACGCTACTATTATAAAAGGTGCTTTGATGGAAGGAGGTAATTTATTTTGTATTGTAGCCTTAATGCTTACCAATTCTCAATGGCTGGTAGTTCCTATTGTCATTGTCTTAGGCTTTTTCTTTTTACAAAGGCCTTCTGTCAATAAATTTGAAACAGAACTGGAAGGAATATAAAAATGGGGTGGTTGAAATCACCCCACCTATTATAATATCTTTTATACTGGAGTTACAAGTACAGTCTGTTGCTCTACCTCAGCTATAATCTCTCTCCATGCCTCAAGTTCTGGAATACCCGGCTTACGCTTCCCAAACAATTGTACTACCTGTTTACCTTCTGCATCAAAACACTCAAGAGCAGTTACCATTCCATCTTTAGTAGGTTTACGCACCACCCACACATCTTTCAATGAGGGTTCTTTCACATGCAAGTTAAAATCAGGATCCATTATGTTGAACCATTCCTGATGATCCAACAATCGCTTCACAGGCCCAGTGTGGATTTGAATCATCCCTTTATTACCCACAAACACCATAATGGGCGTATCTCTCTCAGCAGCCAGAGTAACCACTTTACGAAAAGCAATCGGATCAACTTTTACCGCGTAGTTTCCTTCTGGTGCCAAGCGTAAAGCTTGAGTACGGGTAACTTTATATTTTTTTAATAATCCGAAAAAATCATGGGTGTCTTCCAACTCAACCCATCCTTTTTGAAAAGCTTGAGTATTAATACTCTCGTCAGGGTGTTCAATCACTTCTTCGTCCCAGGCAAACACCTCTTGTCCTGGATTTTGATCCTCCTGACGGAACTTCGTGATTAAGCTTTCATAAGCAGTCATATCACTGTGAGGGGTCATATATATCTTATGAACAGCTTCGCCATCTTTGGCAAAAAACTGAATACTATGGCGAGGTTTATCTCGTACAATGTCAGTTACTGCATATACTGATGCCCAAGACTTAAAGAAAATACGCAAATCAATATCGGCTCCTACAAAAAGCCCTACGTGAGGATTGCTCAATGATGGATTTAAATACACACCTTTGCGTTCGTGCACCACGTCATTGTTACGAGTAAGAGCCATTACTTTGCCTAGTTGCTCGATACCTTCTAATATATTAGCAAACTCAGGACGCAAACGCACTACATCTTCTCCGCAACGAGTCGCCAATAATTCTACTTCGCTTACGCCCAACGCTTCGGCAGCATTGCGAATACGCAAATGAGGTTGCTCGTTTTTTAATGCCTGCCATTGGGTTTTCAAGTTTCCAGAAGTGCTTTCCATATCTTTAATGGTTTATGATGAATAGTAAAAAGGAACATGCCTTTTAAATAACTCTACTCATTCATCAGTGAATAATTTTAAGTTACAAAAAATCAGTTAATCCCTACTGTTTCGGGAAAATTACCAAAATATACCACTGGGCAATGATGGTAAGGATGATGCTCCACCTTTACTGGGAAATCATAGCATAAACGTAGGTTTTCCTCTGTCAATACCTCAGTGGGACTCCCAAATCCAACTACTTGCCCTTGGTGTAGCAATAATATCTTATGGGCATACATGGCTGCCAGATTAAGATCATGCATCACCATCAATAGCACATTGCCTTGTTGAGCAAATGTCTGTGAAAGTCGCAAACAATTATGTTGATGCCTTACATCCAGGTTGTTCAAAGGCTCATCCAGCAACAATAGTTTGGCAGAATGCGTCTGAATATCGTGCAATTGTGCCAAAGCACGCGCCAATTGTACTCGCTGTTTTTCTCCTCCTGAAAGTGACGCATATGACCTTTCCTTAAAGGTCAGGGTATCGGTTTGCTGCATCGTGGCTTTTATCGCTTCCCAATCTTGGGTTTGAGGGTAATTTTTAAAATGTGGGTAGCGTCCCATAAGTACGACTTCGTTTACAGGAAAATCATGACTCATTTGAATATTTTGCGTAAGCACTGCTCGCTCAAGGGCCATTTGTTGGGCAGAGGTTTTACGTAAAAGCCGCTTTTTCCATACAATATTCCCTTTATAAGGTTTATATTCCTGGCTCAAAAGCTTGATTAAAGTAGATTTACCTGCTCCGTTGGCTCCCAAAATAGCAATAAATTCTCCTGCACCAGCCTCAAATGAAATTTCCTGCAGAATATACTTATTTTTTATGCGAAATGAGATATTTTCTACCTGTAACATGGTCTAAACTTTAGCTTTTTGTTGGTACAAAATCAAAAGAAATACTGGTGCTCCCATTAGGGCTGTAATTACCCCTATTGGAACCTCCGCAGGTGCCACCAGGGTACGAGCAATGGCATCAGCCCAGCATAGTAATAGGGCTCCTCCTAGTGCTGAAGCTGGTAACAAGTACCTAAAGTTCGCCCCGCCAATAAGCCGTAACACATGAGGCACCACCAAACCCACAAACCCAATCACCCCACAAAAGGCTACTGAAATACCTACCGAAAGGGCTGTTAGTATAATTACTTGAGTTTTGAGTCGCTCTACGGGCATTCCAATATGTCGGGCTTCTTGTTCGCCCAAAGCCAATGCATTGAATACTTTTGGTAAGCGTAGCAAAAACACAATGCTGGAAAATGTAGCACCTGCAATCAAACCAGTAGTAGTCCAGGTAGCTCCTCCCAAACTGCCCAATGTCCAAAAAGTAATGCTACGAAGTTGGGCATCATCAGCTAAAAATATCAAAACCCCAGTACCTGCACCTGCCAAAGCATTGATGGCAATACCTCCTAGTAGCATCACTGTAACATTAGTTTTATGCTTTTGTCGAGACAGAGCAAAGATGAACAAGGTAGAAGCCACAGCACCCGCAAAAGTAGCGATTGATAAAAGAGAACCAGCCAACCAACTCGTAGCAAAGGTCAAGGCAGAACTGGCTAGTACAATTACCAATGACGCTGAAAATGCAGCTCCAGCCGAAATACCAATAATGGATGGCTCTGCCAATGGATTACGAAATAACCCTTGCAATGCCGTACCACAAATGGCTAACGAAGCCCCAACCAAAACACTTGTCAATACTCTGGGTAAACGGATTACCCACAATACTGCCAATTTTTGCCCATCTACTTCTCCTTCCCACAAGCCTAGTTTGTAGAGCAATATCTTTCCCCACTCTGCCGCAGAGATACTTACTGCTCCTATACCTGAGGCCATTACCAGAGAACAGATGGCGGCAATGAATAGGGCTATAATGATGATTTTACTTCGCTGCAATAGATGAAGATTCTTTGAGTTTTTTATTCAATTCAAGAGCTGCTTCGCCCAAACGAGGTCCAAAACCATTCAAAAACTGACCATCCATGGTAATGAATGCTTTGTTCCGTCCTGCATTGGTTTCTTTTACTCCAGGTGCTTTCAACAATCCTTCTGGGCCTTCAAGGCTTTTCAAGCCACTATCAAACATCAAGATCACATCAGGATTGGCTTTTATAAGTGCTTCGGCGGTCAATGGTTTAAAGCTTTCAAAACCACTAATCGCATTTTGTCCACCTGCCAAAGTAATCATTTGCTGTACCGAAGTGCCATCACCTGCTACCATCATGGTACCAGTACCGCGAGCATATATAAACAATACCTTAGGTGCTTTTTCAAGTTTATCCACTTGCCCCAATTGTTCTTTGATTTTGTTATTCAGCTCCTCCCCTACTTTTGTTTTATTCAATTGTTGGGCTACCTGGGCAATCAATTGCTGGGTTCCTTCAGGGGTGGCTTTCATTTCAAAAAGTTGTAAATCAATCTTGGCAGCTTTGATTTGTTGGGTCAACTCAGGTTTTATTTCTCCTTTTTTGCCTATTACTAAAGTAGGCTGTAGCGAAAGTACCCCCTCAGCTTGAATGTTACGGTTGTGCCCTACTTTAGGAAGCTTGCGTACACTGGCGGGGTAAGTACTGGTAACATCTACTCCTACTATATTCTTTTCATAACCCAGTGCACATAAGATTTCGGTCAAGGTGCCATTGAGTGAGACAATTCGTGTTTTTTTATCAATATTCAGTGACTGTTGATTGGCCACTTTTGCCGAAGCAGTATCTCCTTTAGGAGCACTTTTACCCTGGCATCCTCCCATTATACTGCATAATAATAATCCAGCCCAAATGGATAGAAAACTCAGGCGGTAACGATTCATGTTGTATGGTATTTTATGTTGTTCCATCATACCTAATGTTTTATTGGTTGGCGTACTATTTAATTCTGAGGCAAACATATCGCTTATTTAGACTAATTAAAAATAAATAGTTATTTTTATTTGGATTTATTCTAAATAACGTATTTGTTTGTGGCATCAATCGGAGAGAAATAACTCAGAAATGATGATGAAAAAAGTTGTTATAATATTAATAATCAGTGGATTGACCTTTCTAGAAGGGTTTTGTCAGACAACTACTCCTGATAGTTTATCGCCAAAAGTATTGGAAGAAATTGTAGTGACTGCTACTCGTACTGAAAGACAATTGGGGTCGCTTACCACTCCCCTTACGCTTATCAAAAAGCAGCAAATCCAAGCTTTGGGTGCACTTCGGCTAGCAGAAGTTCTTCAGGAACAAACAGGACTAGCCATTATCAGTGATCATGGGCAAGGCATTCAAATGCAGGGGTTCGACGCTGATTATACACTTATATTGATTGATGGAGAGCCTTTGATTGGACGTACTGCGGGTACTTTGGCGCTCTCGCGCATAGCCGTTAATAATATCAAACAAATAGAAATTGTAAAAGGGCCAAGTTCAAGCTTATATGGCTCGGAAGCCTTGGCGGGAGTTATCAACATCATTACTGATAGTCCTCAGAGTACTCAAGGAGGGCTTAATGTACAATATGGTGCCAATCAAACCCTGAATGTGAACGGGCAAGTAAGCTTTAAACATAAAAAACTAGGTGTTTCGCTTTTTGCAGATCGCTACAGCAGTCAAGGATACGATCTCAACCCTGGCACTTATGGGGCTACCGTAGAACCTTTCTCCAACTATACATTCCAGAGTAAACTCCAGTATACCTTCAATCCTGATCTAAAACTGACTCTTTCTGGCAGGTATTATCAAGAAACCCAGGAACAACGCAGTGACCTGGGAGACACTAGCCCACTGATTGTGAGTGGTGAAGGGGTACAAACAGATGGTAATTTTCAATTGACTTTAGACCAAAAAATTGGGAAAAACTTAAAGTTACAGTACAAGCTATACCATACACTTTATGACACTGAATCGAATCTGCACTATGAGACCGATCGACAGTTATACGACCAAAGCTTTTTTAAGCAAAGGTTTACTCGCCCTGAGTTAGTTGCTAATTACTTTTTCAATGATCAACATTTTTTGACGCTGGGTGTAGGAGGAACTCTGGAATCGGTGAGGGCTACTCGCTATGAAGGTGAAAGAAGATTTAATACTCAGTATATGTTTGGTCAATACGAATGGACTCCTGTTCGAAATTTAACAGTAATGGGAGGAGCACGATTGGATATGCACTCGGTATATGGACACCAACTCAGCCCAAAGTTGTCGGCTCGCTATCAAATCACCCCTTGGTTGGCTTGGCGAGGTTCAGTCGGAGTGGGTTTCAAAGCCCCCGACTTCCGACAATTGTACCTCAATTTTACCAACACTACGGTAGGCTACAGTGTGTTTGGTACCGAAGAAGTAGTAGCAGGAGTAGAACGCTTTAATCAAGCAGGAGAGATTTTAAACATTTTCACCGATCCAGCCAGCTTCACCACTTTAAACCCTGAGCGATCCATTGCTTATAATTTCGGCATAGATATGAAGTGGAAAAACGGATTGAAAGCTGAAGTGAATTTGTTTAGAAATGACATTGAAAATTTGATAGAAACCCAAATTGTGGCTCGTAAAACGAATAACCAATCCATCTTTAGTTACCTCAATTTACGTGAAGTTTTTACCCAGGGAGCAGAAGTAAATGTGACTTATAACTTCTCAAAAAACCTTCAAATCAAAGGTGGATATCAATACTTGATTGCCAAAGATAAAGCGGTAATGGATAGGTTAGATAGAGGCGAAATTTTCAAACGTGATCCTCAAACGTTGGTTACCACACGAGTAACTGCTAGTGAATATGGAGGCTTATTTAACCGCTCTCGCCATATGGCCAACGTACGGTTATTTTACACAAATAAAACGATCACCGCTAGTTTGCGCACAATTTACCGAGGTCGCTATGGATTAGGGGATTTGAACGGGAATCAAATTTTGGATGCTGACAATGAGTATGTGTCAGGTTACTGGTTATGGAATACCTCGGTAGCTAAAGAATTTGGTAGGGTTTTGAGATTCCAGGTAGGTGTAGACAATCTACTGGATTTCAAAAATGAAACAATGATTCCAGGCATTGCAGGTAGACTTTGGTATGTGCGTGCCAGCTTCAATTTCACTAAATGATATTAGAATTTCAATTAATAATCAATGATAAATCAACAAACAGATGTATAAATTTAGACTCTTTTTACTATTAGGACTTTTAGTGGCTTTTACGGCTTGCAAAAAGGAAGATTCGGAAACAGTAACTCCAGCACTTGAAGCGGTTACCTTTAGTAATTTAGCTGCTCCTGGCGATGTAATTGATCGCACCACAGGGCAAGTAACGCAGGCCAATCCTTTTATTTATTTTAGTTTTGAAAAAGGCACTACAGTGAACGAATCTGAAAACTGGGATATCGGATTCAAAGGCACAACTCTCATTTTTAATAGCGGAGTAAGTGGTAATGGCCAAGGGGGTGCTATTATCAAAACAGGTACTTTTGACGAATTAACCGAAGCACCTGCTAGCACTGAATTCCGTCAAGACACTGCCTCTGAATTAGCGGTTCCTACGGGTAGCGACAATGGCTGGTACAACTATGCTGGTGCCCCTACTCATTTGATTACTCCTCTTGCTGGAAAAATTATCATGGTCAAAACCTTTGACGGAAAATACGCCAAAGTGGAGATTTTGAGCTACTATAAAGATGCCCCTGCTCAGCCTAATGCCTTTACTGATCAGTCAGCTACATATACTTTCCGCTATATGTATCAGGCTGATGGAAGTACAACCTTGAAATAACCGTTACTTTCTAATTTGATATACACAAAACCTAACTAGTTGATTCACGAAAAACAGAAGCCTAATTATAATAGATTATTAAACAATTTAGTTGAGTTTCAGCTCAATTGTTTTCGCGATAAATATAATAATAGGGATATTCGGATAAACATTATCTGAAAATTTACATTGGTTTACAAAGAGCGAGGGCAATGTCCTCGCTTTTTATTTCCCTTTCAATTGTGTGATTTCATCCTTGGTATCTGTTTGAGGCCAAGTCCAGGCAGCAAATAGATTCTAAGTAGGTTAATATTTAAACTTTGCATCCTTTTATCAGCAAATAATTTTATTGTTTGTAAAGGTCTTCAATTCTGTTGAGGGCCTTTTTTTATACCACATTAGGGAGTAGCTTTGTGGTATTATTCACACGCAATTCAACTATTATGATCAAAAGATTTGTTATATATATCACATTGGTAGCCGTGGTAATGGCTTGCCAATCAGGCTCAAATAAAGAAAACCAAACCAGCACAGACACTACTTCACATAAAGAGCACAAACATTCTCATAAGGGCAAAACAAATACTAATAATTCCGAAGAAAACTTTGACTGTCGTCATTGTGGAATGCCCTCACAAGAGTATCCCAAATGGAAAGCCAAAATTGTAACCGAAACAGGCAATATATGGTATTGCTCCCCTCGCTGTATGTTTATTAGTATCTTGAATAAAGAAAAAGGCCCTAAAGGGGTCAAGTCTATCGAAGTTATTAGTTATTATGATACCAAACCCATCGATGCCCAAACCGCTTTTTATGTGACAGGAAGTGATGTCTTGGGGCCTATGGGGCACGATTTGGTTCCTTTGAAAGATAAAGCCGCTGCCGAGGATTTTAAAAATGAACATAAGGGTCAAACCATTGTAACCTTCAAAGATGTGAACATGAAAATCATTCAGGAACTGGTAAATAAGCAATAGAAGTAAGTTTTCGGTAGAGTTAATTAAGGTAAAATTTCACTTTTTAGCAATCGCTCAATACCTTTGTCGCCTGCTTCTTCACAAAAGAAAGAGGCTTAAATCTATAATCAATGAAGCAAGAATCTTCTTCTACCTCATCGGTGGGTTGGGTAGCTCGCCTTCAGGAAAAATGGGCTCTGCAAAGTGTTTGGCAAGTAATCGCAGTATTGGTTACTTTTTCATTGGCAGGCTCTAGTGTTGTCATTTTACGTAAACAATTGTTTTGGTTACTAGGCTTTGATCAGGAAACAGCCTGGTGGGTCAAAACGGTGACTTATATTTTATTGATTTTCCCTATGTATCAGATTTTGCTCCTGGCCTATGGCTTTTTGTTAGGACAATTTTCGTTTTTCTGGGAAAAAGAAAAGAAACTGGTTCGCTGGTTTGGACGCAAACTAGGACTTAGAAAGTCTTAAAAACTGATACGACTTATAATTTTAATGCCCGAATGACAAGAAAACTCAATGTCATTCGGGCTTTTTTATGCTTTATTTTATTAATACATCAGTATTTTATAATCTTTCGGGCAATTTGCTGGTCTCCTACCTGCATCATCATTGTATAAATACCTGATCGTAAATCACTTACTACTATTTCCAGTATTTGATTTTTACTCATCGCTATAGTTTGTTGCTTCACTACCTTTCCTTGGTGATCAATGAATTGTACTTGTATCTTTTGAGCTACAACCTGGCTTATTTTCAAAAATAACCGTTCACTTGTCGGATTAGGAAATGTCTTGATAGTACCCATAGATAGTTGCTCTGGCAATGCAGTAGGATTCAATACTTCTCCTTCAATGGCAAATGTGTAGCTTCCTTCATCTGCATCATTGTTAGCAATTACTATTTGGGCTTGTTTAACTCCTGCTGATGTAGGTGTAAAAGTAATCTGGAAAGCAGTCTGATTTCCTTTGTTCAACTCTGACGCAGGTTGAGCAGTCAATGAAAAGTCAGCGGCATTGGCTCCCGTAATTTGAACCACAGGATTTCCCGTAAGTTTCAATATACCATCGCCTACGTTTTCTATAAAAAACGTACGAACTACTGAAGTACCTGAGGCTTCCAAAACTCCAAAATGAGTATGGTTATCCGTTTGCGCAGTAGCACTTCCATTTACAATGCCTACTCCATTCCCAATCAAGTTAATTTCGGGGTTATTAATTACAGTACCTGATAGCGTCAGTTCAAAAGTACTTTGAGCAGGATCGTTGGTGTTAAAAGATAATATTCCGGCAATATCACCTTCATCGCTGGCATCTAACTGAAGCTGAAAGGAAGCCGTACTACCAGAAGTAATCACTGAGGGAAAAATACCTACAAGGCTAAATCCATTAGGTAAATTTAGATTGTCTAAGGCTAGATCTTTGGCTCCCAGATTTTGAACACTAAATGCCTGAGATATTGTAACTCCTAATGAAGTTTGGCCAAAATCAATGGTGTTCCCTGTATTAATTTCACTCCCGTCTGCTTTAGCCAGTACTAGTTTCGGTGTAGGAGATTTTACCAAAAAACTTTGCTCAACCTCAGCCTTCAGATAATTATCGCTTCCTACTTGGGTTGCTTTCACAGTCACCATACCTACCCCATTCATTGTTAGTAGTTTACCGTTGAGCGTTGCTGGTCCATTTACTACACTAAAAGTAATGTCTAAACCTGTAGAAACTGTAGCCTGCAGTTCAAAATCTGCATCACCCAACACCTTGCCCTGAATAGGGACAAATGTTAAAGTTTGACTGGCTTTATTTATCGTAAAGGTTTGACGAACGGCATTAGCTGCTAAATAATTACCATTCCCTGCCTGATTGGCTTCTATCACTACGGTTCCTGCACCTGTAATCGTCAAAGTTTTGCCGTTGAGAGTTACAGGGCCACTAATGATTTGAAAATCTATGGTCAACCCACTATTTGTAGTAGCCTCTAAATCAAAGTCTGTATCTCCATAAATTTTATCAGCAATTGGTTTAAAATCAATAGTTTGTACCCCTTTAGTTACCATAAAAGTACGTCTGACAGCATTGGCTGCCAGGTAGCGATTGTTCCCTGGCTGGGTAGCTTCTACGGTAATAGTACCCAACCCAGTAAAGGTCAATGTTTTGCCATCCAAGGTAGCCGGACCGCTGACTACCTGAAACTCAACAGCTAAACCACTGCTGGCAGTAGCTTCTAAATCAAAGGATTTTTCGTCAAAAGTTTTATCAGCAATGGCTGGAAAATCAATCGTTTGATTCACCTGAATTACCGAAAAAGTTTGACGTATTGAATTTGCTGCTAGGTAGTTGTCATTGCCAGCTTGAGTGGCTTCCACTGTTATTGGGCCTGCTCCCGTAATGGTTAATTTTTTACCTTCAATAGTGGCATTACCGCTAACTACCTGAAAACTCACCTCAAGACCACTATTAGACGTCGCTTCCAACTCAAAAACTCCTACCAATGACTGATCAGCAATGGCTGGAAATGTGATGGTTTGAATAGCTTTATTCACTTGAAAAGTTTGCTGTACAGCTGGTGCAGCCAAATAATCATCATCTCCAGGCTGATTGGCTTCTACAGTAATTGTTCCAGCTCCAGTAATTGTTAACTTGTTGCCATCAACAGTAGCAGGTCCACTAACGACTTTAATGCTTACGCCCAAACTACTGGTAGCATTGGCGCTCAGATCGATTGGAGCTACCCCAAAAGTTGTATTCCACAACGTAGAAAAATTGATGAGTTGTTGCTTTTTCGGCAGGCGTTTAAATATTGTACCATTACTAATTACGGCATACCCAGTACCAGAACTTGGGAAATACACATCATTTGTTATAGAGTTTATGCGCTCACTTTGGTGAGTTGTCCAATCATCCGAAGTCTTATATAACCCATCAAAATACTGTATGGTTTGAGCATCCAAAAACTTACGCCCTCCTATATTATTATTCAATATTGACCAACTCACCCCACCATTGGTAGTTTTCAAAATAAAGCGAATACCTAACGCATAACCTGTCAACCCATCTGTAAAATAAATATCTTCAATAGCATCTGAAGCTATCACACCTACTTTTACCCAGATGGCTCCATTGTCAGAAGATTTATACAATTCATTATAACTTACCCCATAAATAACTCCAGAACTTCCCTCAACATAGTGAATGTATCTAAGGTTTGAGCCACTTGGAAAGGTTGATTGTTGCCAATGTTGTCCTCCATCTAATGTATAATAAGGGGCATTATGACTCCCATACACTATTCCAATAGTGTTGTTTTTAAAGGTGACACCTCCTTGACTATTATTTGGCAAGTCAATACGTTTTACCCAACTTATTCCACCATCAGTAGTTTGATGTAATGCGTTTCTGGTGCTTATCCAGCCAGTATTTACATCCGTAAAATAAAGCCCCAAAACCTCACCTGTAGCAATATTATTTGGCAGCGAAGTCCAGGTAGCACCTCCATTAGTGGTTTTGAGCAAAACTGAAGAAAGAATGCCTTCTCCCGCAGCATAACCTACCTTGTCATCTACAAAAAATACTGATTGCAAAGATCGACTCGTACCACTGTTTTGCTCAATCCAGTAACTGTCTACGTTATATTTGGCTTGATAAATAGCAATGGTATGAGTTAAATCACCACTCTTTATATTTAGCGCAATAGATCTCTCAAAAGAGTTGTTATTTGGCTCCATATCTATTACAATATTGGTGGTTCCACTTTCACCATTACTTGCACTAAGGTGAACCCAGGAAGGCACTCCACTAATGGTCCAACTACTGCTAGAGTTAATGGTAATAGTTCGCTGACTTGCCTGAGAAATCATATGTAAGTCATCATCAGATACCCCTAAATAGCTACTGCTTATCTGATTATTCTTAAATATTTTACCATCACTCACCACTGCATAACCCGCATTAGAACTCGGAAAATATACATCTTTGGTAAAACTATTATAATTACTAATGCGCTCTTCATTAAAAGTTATCCAATCATCTGAAGTCTTATATACTCCGCCATAATACTGTATAGTTTCAGCGTTGACAAGTTTGTCTCCTCCTACATTCTCATTTAAAACTACCCAGTTCACTCCACCATTGGTGGTCTTTAAAATGAAGTCAACATTTAGCGCATAACCTGTCAATTCATCTGTGAAATAAATATCTCCAATAAATTTAGAAATATTACCTCCTACTTTATTCCAGGTAACCCCATCGTCTAAAGATTTATATAACACGTCACCATTTGAAATTGCGTAAACAACCTTGGAACTTCCTCCAACATAGTGAACCTGCTTAAAACTTACACTACTGGCAAGGGTTACCTGTTGCCAATGTTGCCCCCCATCTAATGTATAATAAGGGGCATTATTATCCCCATAAATCATCCCAGTAGTAGTGTTTTTAAAGGCAACCCCACCACGGTTATACAACACATCGATATGCTTTGTCCAACTAATTCCACCATCAGTAGTTTGATATGCCCCCTTTTCAGTAACCATCCAACCACTATTCGCATCCATAAAATAAAACCCCAAAACCTCACCTGTAGCAATATTATTAGCTAATGATGTCCAGGTAGCACCTCCATTGGTAGTTTTGAGTAAGGTGAGGGAAAGAATACCTTCTCCCCCAGCATAGCCCACATTATCATCTATAAAAAATACCGATTGCAAAGGCCGACGTGTGCCACTATTCTGTTCGTTCCAGGTGTTATTTATGTTCAATTTGGCTTGAAAAATAACGATTGAGCAAGTTAAATCACCACTCTGTATGTTTATGTTCGCGTTTCTATCGTAAGTATTGTTATTTGCCTCAATATCAATTACCACATTAGTCACCCCACTACTGCCACTAGTTGCACTCAAATGAACCCAAGGAGGCACCCCGTTGCTAGTCCAATTATTATTGGAATTAATAGTAATGGTTTGTTGGCTTGCTTGAGAAGCCGTGGTGATTTCAAACGCTGACATTCCTAAGTAAGCACTACTTGTATGGCTTCTCTTAAATATTTTGCCTTCGATACTTACTGCATAGCCAATATTAGCACTTGGAAAATACACATCGCTTATAGTAGTTCCTCCTGTACGCTCCTTTCCATAAGTTACCCAATCATCAGAGGTTTTGCGCAAGCCTTCATAATATTGTATAGTTTGAGCATCCAAAAACTTACGGCCTCCTACACCATCATTCAATATTGTCCAACTCAACCCACCGTTGGTAGTCTTTAAAATAAAATCAATGCCCAAAACATAGCCTATCAACTCATCTGTGAAATAAATATCTTCAATAGATTTAGAAGTAACCACTCCTACTTTAGTCCAGGTGATTCCATCATCCAAAGATTTATATAAATCACCCTCATTTGAAACTCCAAATACAACCTTAGAGCTTCCTCCCAAATAGTAAACCTGATCAAAGGGGATGGTTGTTTTTTGCCAATTTTGACCTCCATCTACTGTATAATATGAAGTATTATGAATCCTATGAACCATTCCAACCATATTATTTTTAAAGGTCATCCCTCCACGATTATGATAGAATAAATCAATCCGCTTTGTCCAATTCTCTCCTCCATCAGTAGTCTGGTATAAGCCATTATCAACGAGTATCCAACCAGCACTCATACTCGTAAAATGAAGCCCTAAGATTTCACCAGTAGAAATGTTATTAGCTAGAGAAGTCCAGGTAATTCCTCCATTAGTAGTTTTGAGCAAAGTCGGAGAAAGAATATCTGCTCCTCCAGCATAGCCCACATTATCATCCAAAAAAAACACTGATCTTAAACGTTGATTTGTGCCACTGTTTAGCGTTGTCCATTGCGCCTTCGTAAAAAATGGCATAGAAACAATACTCCACAATAGGAGTATCTGAATTGCTGATGTTTTCATGTTGTTAAGGGTTGTTTGTTAGTACCTGATGTATTGCAGGATTTAAAAATTGTGCACTTAGCAATTATTATCATTACCAAAAGCTTCTTACTGCTTTTACAAATGCATCCAAAACCAAAAAGCCTGTTGATTTATAATCACCAAAAATTACTATTGCGAAAGATTCCTTATGAACACTCAATTAATACCTAAGTGTCAGAGTCTAATCACAAGAAGTAGCAAGTAAAAAAAGTTATCGTCAAAAAAGGTATCAGTGAGTGTATTGAGACGTCTCAAATCTAGGTTTTGAAACCTTTTCAATTATAAGCAACTGAAATTCAACACATTTACTTTTCTCGTTTTATGTAGAATGAGTTTCTATCTATTTATTTACAAAGCAAAAAGAAGTGAAGACTATCTGGATGTGTCAGAAAGGAAAAAAGGTTAAACACTCAACTTGAACGAGAAAGGAAAGATAATAAATAGTAGGAGGGAACAACTGTTTGAAGATATTATTAAAGTCTAATATCTAAAATAATTTATAATACAAGTATTGTCACCAACTCGCCTGTTGGCAACAACACTTGAAAACCTTTAGAAACGTCTCATATATCCTACTCCTAAATGATAGCCTCGGTTTTTGGAGGTTTGAAACTCATCAAAGTCTCGTTGGCCAGCATAGTAAAGCGACTCTACAAACAGTTGATTAGCTCCAATATCAAACGAGAAACCTAAACTCCCGTATAGTCCATGATCCCATTTCTGATAACGAGGACTAGAGTCAAAATCAAGTATTTCTCTGATGGTCGGTTGATCTGTTCCCAGAAAAGCTGTTTCCTGATAAGCCGATACAATTCTGGCCAATCCATACCCAGCTTTACCAAATACTTTGAATTGACGGAATATTGGGATACTCACTCTTGCCATCAGTGGCAATTCTACATAATTCAACAAAAACTTGGTATCTCCTACAAATAACCCTCCCCCAAATCCTGGGATGCAGGCAGCACCACGTTGTACAAAACCAGGCTCTATGCCAAAACTAAAGTACTTATTGACTGAATAATAAGCCAAGGCTGACACCTGAAGGCGATCTACATGAATGGTGGCATCATCGGGTAGAGCTACATTGCCGTACTCTTCCCAAGAACGAGTAAAGCCGCCGCGAACGCCGACTGAAAACTGCGCTTGAATATCTAAGGCAAGCAAACAAATAACAGCAGTTAGTAAGGTGGATTTTAGTGTATTCATAAGCAAAAAATTAGGTGGTTTTTCTGCCTATACGCACTGCAAGGATTGATTGTGTCTAATGCCGTTGGGCAAATTTTTGTAAACTAATGGTGGGTTTACCCAACTTTTGCCAGGTAGCCTCAGCCTCAAATTCTTCAGGATAATTATTAAGTGCTTCGATAATGTACCTTCCATAATTGAACCTGGGTGTGAAGCTTCCAAATAATTTCATGAAGCCAAAGGGCAGCTTGATAATTGTAAGCTTTTTGGGAGAGTTTTCTATAAAAGTTTTGGCAGCAGCATCGGCATTGAATCCTTCTTGCCCTTGAATAACAAATTCATAGTTTTGGTCATCTTCTAACTTTAATGCATTGGCCACTTGTCGTCCATAGTCTTCCGCAGCAATAAAGTACATGGCATATTCTGAGGTGCCCGCCAGCATAATTCTGTTTCCTTGTCGATAATTGCCCACTGTGAAGTTTTCCATAAAGGTAGAAGGGTAAAAAACAGTAGAAGGAATTGGGAGTTTTTTAATAATTTGTACCGCCTGAAGTTTAATTGCAAAAACCCACCAGTCAAAGCCGTTTACCCCTTGATAACTTTGCACCAAAGAAGATAAATAAGCAATGCGCTTAAGGCTGGTATTGCCTTCTAATGCTTTTGCAATATTTTGGATACCTTCTCGTTCAGGTTGGAAGTGTTTTTGGCGAGACTCTGGTTTTACCGATAAGTTGAGATACAGGGTATCTACCTGATTTACAAAAGTTTCTATTTTAGTAATGTCTTTTAAGTCGCCTTGTATCAAAGTAACTTCTGCGGGCAATACTTTGGAGGCCTTTTGGGTATCTCGCACTAAAACTTTTACGGCAAAACCTGCCTTGAGTAGTTCTTTTACTACAGGTTTACCCAACATACCAGTAGCTCCAATCACACCTATTTGATCCATATAAATACATTTAACCCAAAAAGTGCAATACTTTATTACCCTCCAATAATTTTTTTCAGGTTACTCTTATAGACACTTCCTATGGGTAATTCCAATTGATTGATTTTCACCATATTTCCTTCTATCACTTGCACCTTCTTTATGTTTACAATATAAGATTTATGCACCCGAACAAAAAGGCTTTGGGGCAATGATTTTTCGTAGCTACTCAAACGCTCTAAGGTAATGATCACCTGATCGGCCAGGTGAAATTTCACATAGCTTCCCAAACTTTCCAGGTATAGTATATCCTGATAGTATACCTGGTATACTTTCTTATCCGATTTGAGAAAAATACTCTCTTGGGTGGTATTTGTTTGTGCAAAAACAGGTGGGGTTGCAGCAGGTGATGGAGTGGGCTGTTCTTTCATTTTCTTGAACTCAACTGCTCGATTCACTGCCTTGATAAATCGCTCAAAGCTATAGGGTTTGAGTAGATAATCACACACTTCTAACTCGAAGCTCTCAATGGCATATTCCTGATAAGCAGTAGTGACAATAATCAATGGTGGGTTTGCAATAGTACGCAAAAATTGTAGCCCCTTGAGCTTAGGCATGTTGATATCCAGAAAAATAAGATCAGGGGTGGTTTCGTTCAAAAAATCTATTGCCTCAAAGGCATTATAACAATTACCTATCACCTCTATACTTTGCAAACTTGTGGCAAAGTTGGCAATTACCTCATGGGCCAGTGGTTCATCATCTACAATCAGACATTTCAGCTTCATCATTCGTTCTTATTTATTAATAAACAAATCTACCTTGTATACCTCCTCATTATCGCTCATATCAAGCTGGTATTGGCTACCATACAACAGCTCAAGGCGACGATGGACGTTTTCCAACCCTACTCCTCCTTTGGGTTGTCTTTCCTCTGCATCGTAATTATTTTCCAGCTTAAAATGAATCAGGTGTTCATCCGCTTCTAGGCCTACTTTGATATAAGCACCACTAGTCAGGGTTTCAAGCCCATGTTTAAAAGCATTTTCCAGAAAAACAATCAACAACAAAGGTGCAATCGTAGCTCGTTCGTCGGTAACATCTATGTCAAATGTAATACAACCCCGCTCGTGTAAACGAATTTGCTGCAAGCTGATATAGTTTTGTAAATAATCTATCTCCTGTTTGAGCAATACTTGTTTTTCCTTACAATCATAAATTGTATAACGCATCATATCGGAAAGCTTCAGGATTACATTGGGAGCTTCATCCGATTTGATCAATGCCAGCGAATATAAGTTATGGAGGGTATTGAAGAAAAAGTGAGGGTTCATTTGATTTTTAAGCAAGACAAGCTCAGTATTCAGTTGTTCGTTTTCGAGGCGCACAATCTTATTCAATTGAAAAAACCAACGGTAAGACAAGTTGACAAAGGTGCTAATTGCAATCACGAACAGTATAGCTATAAACCCAAAAGGATAATTTCTCAAATTCAATTCGTCTTCGTCGTGGTCAAAGAAAAGCACATCTAGCAAATTATCTACATAAAAAGCAATTGGAGTCCATATGGCCACCAAGGCAAGTATCCCCAGTAAATAATAAGTGTACTTTTTTTGAGCCAAAAACCGAGGAATGAGCACCAAGGTATTGACATAAATTCCTGGCAACAAAATGAGTGACACCCCCATAAGTATTTGCAAAAAATGCTTAAAATATCCTGCATCAGGATATCGATTATCCTTGAAAAGGGCAATGCTCAACAAACTTATAACTAACAGCCAAAAACCTATATTGATGCCCCAGATAATTCTGGTTTGTTTCTTTGAATTCATATCTTCCTCAGCTCATTTGTTGTAATAATTCACAAAAGCAGGCGTCAGCTTTTGTTTCAGTCTTAGTAGGTTGCATGATACATTTATTGCGCAAAGATCACCAATTTCTTTAACCAACCCCTCATTTTATCTCATCAACTGGTCATTTTCATCCACCAACGAGTTGATTCACGATAACCCCTCATTGGTGTGGGTTTTAAGGGAGTTCGTTTAAATAATTTTATAGAACACCTTGAGTATTGTTGTTTTGAAGCACATCAAAACCAATATACTCATGACAAACGCATCGGAAACGACTTCATCTCAACACCAATTAAAAATATCAAAGCTAAGTAAAACATATGCCAATGGTACCAAAGCACTACAACAAGTAGATTTACACATTTCTACGGGTATGTTTGGCTTGCTAGGCCCCAATGGTGCTGGTAAATCTACCTTCATGCGTATTTTGGCCACCCTTCAGGAAGCCGACTCAGGAGCAGCCTATTTCAATGATATCAATATTCTTAAAGACAAACACGCACTACGAAACCAACTGGGTTATTTGCCTCAGGAATTTGGCCTATATCCCAAAGTAAGCGCCGAAAACCTTTTAAATCACCTGGCAATTCTGAAAGGCATTTTGCATAAAAAAACTCGTCAACAGTTGGTAGCCTCACTTTTGCAAAAGACTAATTTATATGATGTGCGCAAGAAAAAAGTAGGTGGCTTTTCGGGAGGGATGAAGCAGCGTTTTGGCATTGCTCAAGCACTCATCACCAATCCAAACTTAATTATTGTAGATGAACCTACCGCTGGGTTAGATCCTGCCGAACGTAATCGTTTTTATAACCTATTGGCTGAGTTGGGCGAGCAGGCCATTGTGATTTTATCTACCCACATTGTAGAAGATGTCAAAGAATTATGCACCGATATGGCAGTGCTCAATAAAGGGCAAATCCTTCTAAAAGCCAGCCCTGCCAAAGCAATACAAACGCTGGAAGGTAAGATCTGGGAAAAGCATGTAAATAAAGCTGAGGTGGCCGAGCTTAAAACCCATTTTCAGGTAATCTCAGAAAAAATGTTTGCAGGCAAGCCCCTGGTACATGTGTATAGCGATTCCCAACCTACTACTGGGTTCCGCCTGGTAGAACCAGATTTAGAGGATGTGTATTTTTCTAAAATCTTTGGAGCCACTGCTACTCCCGCTTTAGTCTAGGTCTAGTCCTCCTTTATTCACTCTATTCTTTGTTTACCAAATCATATAACTATGAAATTTCGTGAAATCGTCTCGTTTGAACTCAATTACCGCAAAAATCGACCAGCTACCTATATATACTTTTTTATCTTACTAGCCATCTCAGTATTAGCCTTATCTTCTAAAGCAGTCACCTTATTTGGAGCTGGACAATTGGTAAGCGCCAACTCTCCTGTACTCATCGCCAAAATGATGAGTGCCCTCTCTCTGGTTTTTGTATTCATTACTTCTGCCGTGATGGGGGTCAGTGTATTGCGTGATTTTGAACACAAAATCGCCAGTTTGTTATACATTACTCCTATTCGCAAATGGCAATACCTTTTGGGGCGTTTTACGGGTTCATTCATTACCTTATTGCTTATTTTTTTGGGGATTATCATTGGTATGTTATTTACCGAGTTTATTCCCACTCGTCATTCGGCTACCTTATTGCCCTTTAATTTCAAGACTTATCTGTATCCATTTTTATTCATAGTACTACCCAACTTATTATTCACTGCCACTTTGTTTTTTATGGCTGGAGCACTCAGTCGCAGTATGTTGTTTGTATACGTACAAGGCATTGCATTATTTTTAATTTATACCATTCTCGACGAATCAGTATTTGAGATGATGGGCAACAAAACCCTGGCTGCTCTGCTCGATCCTATGGCTTTGCATACTTTATTGATAGAGAGCGAGTATTGGTCGGTAGCCCAGCAAAATCAGCAAATGATCAGTCTTAATAGCTTACTCGGTCTCAATCGTCTCATTTGGCTAAGTATTACTGTGGTATTATGGCTAGTTGCTTTCAAAAAATTCAAATTTGAACTGATTGGTAAAAAAGTAGTATTCCTGAGAAAGAGAGCCTCTAAAAAAGCACTTAAACCCACTCCTGCAATCTTAACTCCTGTAGTTCAAATTACTCAAGATGGTTTGCTGAAAAATTTACGTCAAATTCTACGTCAATCATTTTTCTATGCCAGAATGGTACTAAAAGAAACTCCTTTTCGAGTAATTATGGCTGGCGCACTGGTATTTCTCATCATTGCTTCACTCAACATCGGGGGGAATTATGCCAATGTAAAAACCTATCCCCTCACCTATATGGTGTTAGAAGCTTTTGGGCGCCTGTCTATATTTTTTATGACTATTATTATCTTCTATGCAGGTGAACTAATTTGGAAAGAGCGTAGCACCCATTTTGATGTTATTTATGATGCTTTGCCCACCCAAACTTATGTAAACCTATTGGGTAAAATGCTAGGCATGATTTGGGTATTTGTGGGAGTATTGGGTTTTCTGGTATTAGCTGGTATCATCATCCAGAGTAGTTATCAATACTATAACCATGAAGTGCCTTTGTATTTGCAGGTATTATCTACCCAAACCCTGTTTTTTGTGATTTGGTATACAGTATTGGCATTTTTTATCCAAGTAATCATCAACCATAAGTTCTTGGCATACATCGTTACCTTCCTGGTATTTGTTACCATCCTTTTGATGGACTTTATTGGCTTAGAACACGGTTTATTCAAATACGGACAAGCAAGTTTAGGGAGGTATTCCGATATGAATGGTTTCACTCCAGTATCGTCAGGTTTTGTAGCTTATAGTGTGTATTGGTTTTCTTTGGCAGCCATGCTTATTATTTCAGCAGCATTGCTTTTTGTAAGAGGTAAAGAAACCACCTTTAGATATCGTCTAACAATTGCCCGTCAGCGATTTGGCAGACCATTGTTCTTTACAGGTATTGCCAGTGCTGTAATTTTTCTTTGCTCAGGGTTTTATATCTATTACAATACTCAAGTATTGAATGATTTTCAAACTAAAAAGGCGCAAGATTACAAACAAGTAAGGTATGAAAAACAACTCAAACAATTTGAGGATGTTCCTCAACCTAAAATTACCGATGTAACCCTCAAAATTGATCTGTATCCAGCACAACGACGATATATAGCCAAAGGAGAATACTTGCTTAAAAATCTGAATAACCAACCTGTGACTGAAGTTCATGTACAGCATAACCGCATGCTTGACCCACAGGCAAGGCTTACAAACATAACATTTGATAAAGCAGCTACTCAAACAAAGGATTTTAAGGAGTTGCCATACACTATCTACAAACTTCAGCAGCCTCTGCAACCTCAAGAGCAAATCAAGATGAGTTTTGTTACCGAATTTACAACCGAGGGATTTGTAGAGAAACCTTCTGAACTCTACGAATCGGTGCTTGCCAATGGTACTTTTATGGATAATAGCCATTTCCCTACTTTGGGGTACAACCCTGACCTGGAACTGGATGTAGCCAGTGCCCGAAAAAGATACGGATTGCCCGCAAAACAAAACACTTTTGACAGCAACCATCCCAAAGCCCATCAACACGGTATTATGGGAGATGATGCTTACAAAATCAATCTAGAGGTAGTGCTTAGCACCGAAACAGATCAAATCGCCATTGCTCCAGGGTATTTACAAAAACAATGGAAGCAAGGAAATAGAGCTTATTTTCATTACAAGATGGATCAGCCTATAGAGAATTTTTACAGCATTGTTTCAGCACGTTATCAAGTACTCCGCGATTCAGTAATGATTCAAGATGGAGAAAAGTCTAAAAAGGTAGATTTGGCCATTTATTATGATGCCAAGCACCAGTATAACCTGAAGAGTATGATGCGTTCTATGAAGCATTCATTGCAGTATTGTTCTAAAAACTTTTCACCCTACCAATACCGTCAGTTACGCATTATGGAATTTCCCCGTTATGCTGGTTTTGCTCAGGCATTTGCCAATACAGTTCCTTTTTCAGAAGGTATTGGGTTTGTATTGGATCAACGTCAGGCAATAGATATTGCTTATAAAGTAACAGCCCACGAAGTAGGGCATCAATGGTGGGGGCACCAGGTAATGGCTGCCCATGTACACGGGGCAGGTATGGTGCTAGAGTCGCTGGCTCAATACAGTTCTGTAATGGTCATGAAAAACCATTTACCTCAGGAACAATTGCAAAAGTATATGGAGTTTGAGCACCATCGCTATTTCCGGGGCCGTACCCGACTAAGAGAAAAAGAAACGCCGCTTAGCGAAGCCAGTATAGATCCCAATTATCTACAATATGGCAAAGGAGCGGTTAATTTGTTTGCTTTACAGCACTACATTGGTGAAGATAATGTAAACCGAGCTTTGCGTAACTTTATTCGCCAAACAGATTCATTATCGAAAGAAGAAATCACACATTATGCAACTACTCAAGAGCTCATTGCTTGTATCCGTAAACAAACCCCCGATAGTTTACAAGTATTTGTGACCGATTTGTTTGAGAAGATTATTTTGTTTGATAACAAAGCCACTAAAGCCAAAGCTACAAAGCAGGGCAATGCATATATGGTGGAATTAACCATAGACGCTCAAAAATTTAAGGTAAATGATCAGGGGCAAGAGCAAAAAATAAAGATCAATGATTGGGTAGATGTGGGCATTTATGGGCAAACCAAAGATGGAAAAGAAAAATTACTGTATCTCAAAAAACATAAAATCACCACTCCAGTCTCCAAACTACGCATCAAGATAAAACAACGCCCCATTAAAGCAGGTATTGATCCATTGAATATTTTGATGGATAAAAATGTGGAGAATAATGTGATAGGGCTAGAGTAAGAACACCAAGTAACACGGTTATCTACTTTTTGAATTATATGGTTCAATTGTTCAACTACTTTATGGTTTCGCAAAGACTGGCGGAACCATAAAGTCTTTTGATTATACAATCGACTAAAAAACAATCAGTTGGCTAAAAAACTACATCTTCTCTTGGTATAATATTCAGAAAAAACCCTTCTGATGAATTTTGAAGCACATTTGTGAAATTTTTCTCAATAATGATTTTCGGGGGACCACTCTCTAAAAACACGTTATGATTTGATTAACAAGCGGTTAAATCGAAAAAAATAATCCATGTTTTTTATTTGATTAATAATTTTCTATATATTTAAAGCTGAAATATGTTGAATATGAAGGCTTTAGCCCTCTTTAACTAAGATTATTCGCAATTCGCAAAACCTAAAATAAAATATCATGGCAGAAGATTTAGATTTTGACATTGACGACAAGGACGAACCAAGAGGTGGTTTGAACGGTCAGACACTTGCTATTGTCGGTCTAGCTTTAGCTCTAGTGGTAAGTATCATCTTTGCTTATCGCTTCTACAGCAGCAACAAAAAGTTTAAAGCCGTTGACAAAGAACAAAAACAAGCAGTAGACAGCCTCAAAGGGTTGAGCTCTAGCTTGAAAGATTCGGTAGCTAGCAAAACTACCGAGAACGAAGAACTTGTAAAGCGTAAATTTGAGTTGGAAGACAAACTCAATGCCGCTGAAGATCAGCGTGATTCAGTACAAAAGTTATTGAACAACTCTCGTTACCGTGAGCGTCGCTATCGTTTAGAAGCTGCTCGCCTGAAAAAATTATTAGAAGACTCTGAAGACAAAGTAGATTCATTGCAAAAAGCGTATGATGAAATCGCTGCTGGTAGTGGTTCTACATTGGCTGAGTATCGCAAGCAAATTGAGCAATTGACTACCGAGCGTAACAGCCTGGCCAGTCAAAACCAAAGCTTGCAAGCTGAAATCAGTAAATTAAAGGATGATAACAAAAATCCTTTGTTTGCTGAAAGCTTAAGAGTAATACCTGGTGAAATTCAAAGAGGTCGTTTTAGCCCTTCTACCCGAGCACGTCGTACTGACCGCCTACAGGTACAGTTCAAACTAACCCGTGCATCGTCACCAGAAGAAAATATTGTCATTAAGTTGTTTGATGCTACCAATAAGGAGATTCCACTGAAGCCTTCTTATCGTAACAACATTGGTAAGCCAACGCCTACCAACCAACAATTCATTGTAGAACCAGATGTAGATGCTAAACGCAAGTTTTCTCGTGGCAACTACTCTATCCGTATGTTCTTAACCAATGTAAACCAAGGCATCAATAACCAAAGCATTGGAATTGCTGAGTTTTCTTTGCGTTAAAACTAACCTTTATCGCTCTTGACGTAAGAAAATCTCCACATGATATTGCCCATAGAAGTGTGACACCCACTTCTATGGGCTTTTTTTGTATTTTTGCAGTGTATCAAACTTATTGTTTATGAAGCATTTATTATTCACTTTGTGGCTATGTAGTACCATTATTTGTATTTCAAGTCCCGCGAAGTCGCAAAACAATCCCACATCAAAGAAAAACGATAGCTTAAAAAGCCTACTCTCCTCCTATCAAGATTCTTTAGCATTTTATAAGTTAGGGGATAAAATGCTCAGAGAAACCAAGCTAAAGCTTGAAGACAAACTTTGGGCAACAGAAAACCAACTTGACTCGGTACAAAAACTATTGAATAACGCTCGCTATCGAGAACGTCGTTATCGTACAGAAGCTGCTCGCTTGAAAAATCTACTGGAAGGCTTTGAAAGTAAGGTTGATTCACTACAAAAAGCATATGACGAGATTGCCGTGAGCAGTGGAGCTACCCTGGCTGAGTATCGCAAGCAAATAGAACAACTAACTACTGAGCGTAATAATTTGGCCAATAAGGTTCAGCATTCGTCAAAGCAATCAGTAAAACCAGCAAAAGAAAATGGAATGGCTTTGTTTGCAGTAAACATTCAGGCTACTTCTGGTAAGATATATCAAGGTCGTTTTAAAACTATTACCCGAGCACTCCTGGCAGATAGGATCAGGGTAATATTCACGCTTACTCGTGCACCATCTTCCAATGAAAAAATTGTAATCAAGCTATTTGATAGTAGCAATCAGGAGATAGCTTTGATAAATGATTACCAAAATAAATCAGGAAGCCTCACTGCTACCCAACAGTTGATTATCAAACCTGCTATTGATGCTCCACAAAAGTTTTCCAGAGGCAACTATTCTATCCGCCTCTTTCTAAGCAATACCAAGCAAGGCATTCAAAATCAGCCGATTGGCATTGGAGAATTTTCTTTACATTAAACTAATGAAGAGAAACTCTTAAAAATTCCTGTGTACTTTTTATTTAAAATACAACTAACAACTATTCATAATGAAAGGCATCTATCACTTGTGGTTTAGTCTGGTAACATTGCTCACATTTCAGGCCTGTACTTCCACTAAAAACATTGCTAAAAAGCCCCAAAAACAAACCCCTAAAGCTTTTTATGAAAACATTCCTGTATCCAGTACCAAAACTTATGATCCAACTTATTTTTTGAAGGATATGCCATCTGAATTAATACTTGATCCCCCTAATATCAATCCAACTAACCCTATTGAAGCAATTCAGAGTTATCGTCTGAGAGCACAACAATTGCGAAACCTGCTGGACAGTTCGTTGAACGTAGTAGATTCTCTGGAAAAGAGCTTTGAAGCAATTAGCAAACTAAAGCCTACCTCTCAAGACGAAAATCAAAAAGTAATCAAGGCATTAAAAAACGAACTTGCGGATTTAAAAGGCGAAAACCTCATGCTTTCTTTTAAGGTTTCCAAGGCTCAGAGAGCGCATCAAAACGCTTTATTTGCCCTTCAGATGCAGGCTACTCCTGGTAGAATAAAAAGAGAAAAATATTTTAGTGCTGCTATCAGAGCCAGGAACGTCTCTATGGTAAAGGTCAATATATACCTTACCCGCGCTCTGGAGCCAACTGATGAGGTAGTAATTAAGTTGATGGATGAAGCCAACAATGAGATCCCCCTACAATCTATCAAGGGTTCTTTTAATCAACCCAATATGCAATTAATGCTCACGCCTGATGCCAATCAAAGAACCTTTTTTAAGGGAAAATATACCATCTACCTTATTCTCAACAACTCAAAACAAAAAATTCAGGAGCAAACCATTGGTATGACAACTTTTACGTTGAAATAAAGGCTGTTAGATTAGCAATCATAGGTATGGTTTAGCTAGTCAAATGTCTAAATATGGCATTAGAACCTTCATCGTTTTTAAGATAGAAAATTCACCCAGGACATTGCCTATAAAAGGACACGATCTACTTTTATGGGCTTTTTTTTGTATTTTTGAGGTGTGTCAAACTTATGAATAAATGAAAACCTTCATGTGGGTATTGGGGAGTTTTCTTTACGTTAAAATTTAATAAATTATGAAAGATAATAAGTGGTCAATTGTTATAATATCATTGATGCTCCTAATCACTGTTTTATATTTTGTAGATCAGTCTTTAGAAAAACAGTCAGACTCAAGTCTACCTCCCCCTCGTAAAGTAATTACATATAAAGACTACCTGCGAGATGTAAAAATTCCACAACTCTATGAAAAAATTGCACAACACAAAAAAGAAATGCTTCGTTTTGCCAAGCTCAAACAAAAATATCCTGATTCCTTATTTTTGATAAACCTAGAAGTAGTGCCTGGCGAACTACGTCGTGATCAATTTAGTCCTTCGACTAGAGCCCGCAGAAGTGATCGAGCAAAAATAACAGGTATTCTGAGCAGAAGGTTAAGCGCTAAAGAAAAGCTCAAAGTTGTATTAACCTGTAATAGCAAGGACGCAAAAAATGAGCAAATAAATTTAATTCAAGAAACCTTTAGAATCTCAGATTTAGAGATTGATCTCTTTATCTTCCCAAAAACCAATACACTTCGAAAGTTTATTAGAGGCACATATAATCTACAAATTTGGCGTATCAATACCCAATCAAACAACAAGGTATTATGGGCTAATACACAGTTCGAATTAAGATGATACCTCACAATGGGTTACCTACTTGCCTTTGGCGGATTAATTCTTAACATTTGCAAAAATTTATCACATTGTTTAGAGATGAAGCTTTGATTTAAACGAAAAAAACTTGTTTTTTGTAGCTAATTCTTTATATTGTTTAAGTGTGTAACTATACTACACACATTTATTTTTTAACTAAACCGAAGAAGTACTATTAGCAGACAACCCAGAAGAAGAGGACCTCGTGGAAGGCGAGAAGACCCTCACAAGATCAATGAGCGCATTAAAGCCCAGGAAATACGATTGGTGGGCGACAATGTAGAACAGGGCATTTATCCTACTCGTAAGGCGTTGGAAATGGCCCGGGAACAGAGTTTAGATTTGGTAGAAATTTCTCCAAATGCTACTCCTCCTGTATGCAAAATCATTGACTATTCTAAATTTCGTTACGACCAAAAGAAAAAGCAAAAGGAACTTAAAGCCAAAGCTCAGAAGGTAGTAATGAAGGAAATCCGTTTCGGTCCTAATACCGACGATCACGACTTTAATTTCAAGCTTAACCACGCCAAAAACTTTTTGGAAGGTGGCGCTAAGCTTAAGGCTTATGTACACTTTGTAGGTCGTACAATTGTTTTTAAAGAACGTGGAGAACAACTTTTATTAAAGTTTGCCCTGGAACTGGAGGAATATGGCAAGGTAGAACAAATGCCTAGACTTGAAGGTAAGCGAATGACTCTTTTTATAGCACCAAAAGTTACCAAAAAAGCTATTAAACCTAAAAAAGATGATCAAGACACTACCAACAAGAGAAAAAACCGTGGTAACAAAAATCAAAAATCAGAGGAAGAAACTAAAGCAGAAACTGACACAGACACTAAAGTCGAACCTACTGATAAAGCCACCAACGACCAAGAGGCAACCCAAACCGAAGAAAAGAGTTAATCTTTTAGATATCTACCTAACAACCTGATTTCACCTGTAGCTTTTAAGATACAAAATTGATCAGGTTGTTATTTTTGTTTGATATAATGGCCTGGCGAGCTATTGTATCAATCATGGGGTAGTCATACATCTCTCACATAAAATGCGCTAATCACTCGATTTCCCTATTTTTTTTCTTATCTTTGCGTGCTCAAATCTAAAGCCATTTAAGCGCTAAATCGCTTACTTAAATTGTTGGATCATGAAGGTTAAGAAAAATTCAAGCGCAAAAAAACGCTTTAAGCTTACAGGTACTGGCAAAATCAAAAGAAAAAAAGCCTATAAGAGACACATTCTTACCAAAAAAGGCACTAAACAAAAGAGACGTTTGGGTCAAACTGGTTTAGTAACTAAAGCCGATGAAAAATTGGTAAAGCAAATGTTGAATCTTTAACACTTGTCCGCTTTAAAACTTTTTTTATTTCACCTGATGTCTGGCCTAAAGTATTACCTTGTTTTTTAGAAACAAGAAAATCGCCAGTTGTCGTAAATATTAATTAAATGCCACGTTCAGTAAATGTAGTTGCAGCTCGTCGCCGAAGAAAAAAGATGATGAAAGAGGCCAGAGGTTACTTTGGTCGTCGTAAAAATGTATGGACGGTTGCAAAAAACGCCATAGAAAAAGGAAGACAATATGCGTATCGTGACCGTAAGGTTAAGAAGCGTAATTTCCGCTCTCTATGGATCCAGCGTATCAACGCAGGAGCTCGTTTGCACGGGTTGTCTTACTCTCAGTTTATGGGAAAATTGCACGCTGCTAATATTGATTTAAACCGAAAAGTATTGGCTGACTTAGCTATGAATCACCCAGAAGCTTTCAAAGCAGTGGTTGATAAAGTAAAATAGCTTTTATTAGTGCATTCAAAATACAAGGCTGGAAGTTATAAAACTTTCAGCCTTTTTTATTTTTAGATAATGAAATCGTCGCGCCCTCAAGCTTTTAAATCATTGCCCTTAGTTTAATCTGCACCAACTTTACCCGGCCTTTGCGCTTGATCTTTAAGGTTACCTCACGATTGGGTATTCCCAGTTGTTTTTTGATCCAGCGTAAATCTTTACTTGTCACCCGCTTACCTTGCACTTCTAAAACATGGTCTCCCTTTTTTAGCCCAGCCTGTTGAGCAGGTGCACCTGCGATCACCTGGTGAACTTCTAATTGCTGAAAGTTATCAGTAAAGCCGAATAAAATACCTGCACAGTTTCTCTCAAAAGCTCTTTGATACGCTTGGTTGGGCTCCCAATACGCACGTCGAGTCTTGTAATTGAAGGTAATATTGAAACGTTTGAGAATACGATTGCCCAAAATTCCCCCATTCCGATAAGTCCCCAGTACTCCTCGTCGGGTATTACTAATCGAAACAGGAATGTCTTGAAAAGCATAACCTCCTAAGGTTAACTCTGGTAATTTGGCAGCTTCCAGGTACGTCTTGTTAGTAGTAGCTCCCGAAGTATAAAAACGGTATTTCTTATCAAATTTTTTAGCCAATTGGTGAGTCTTGCTAAAACTGGTAGTGAACCCAACACAGGCACCAGCACCTGTATCTATCAAAAAATCATCCGTGTGTTTTTCACCGTTGGGGAGCTTTATCGTCAGAGGGCACATAGCCAGCCTTCCCATCATTTTTAACCGCATTCGTTTACCTTTTCCTGCATACTTAAATCCTTCGAAATTAAAGAAACGTAAGAGCTTCTGGTCATAATCAATTTGGATAACATAGCGTATCAACAAATCAGCCCCAATAATTCCATCAATCCTCTTCCCCAGTTTATGCTCCAGATGTTTCATTGGAAAGCCAATTGCATTGGCTCGCAGCTTAATTTTTCCTACTGATAACCGTAAGCTTGAATAACGAGGTGCTGTGACCATCCCTCCTACTCCGCGAGCACTTAATACTCCAGTAGATTGAATGTTCAAATCTTTGGCCGTGTTGGGGTTTAGCACTGCCATACCAGCTCCTGTATCAAAAACAAAATTCAGGGGGCGAGAATCATTGACTTTCACCTGGAAAAACATGTGTTGATGCTCCATTTCGAAAGGAACCTCAACAATGGGTTGAGAGGCAGCTAACAAGTAGCCTTTGAGAAATGCCACTGAGCTTATCAGTAATAGCGAAAGGGAAATAAATTTTTTCATGAGGTTATATGATTAATGGCTTTATAGTATAGACTGGATTATTGATCCAAAAAGTTGTTAAAACATAAAAAACTTACGAACCCGTTTCTTGCGAACTTTAGCCCTAACATTTCCTTTGTGTCATAAGTTGGTTATTTTGGCTCATAAATTTTGTAAGTAATTCAACACAATCAATGACTATCAAAATACCTACCCCTCCCCTATTTAGTTTTCAAGAATGTTTATGGTTTCTAGATCGTAACTATGACGATTGCCTCCATGTAGTCACGCCCAATTCGGTATTGAAGGCCATCGAGCTACAGGGACAAATGGTATTGTTTGAGGTAAAAGAGGAAGAAGATCATTTGCAGATAGAAGTTCTCAAAGGCCATATAACTGATGAGTACCAATTGGCTCACTATTATATCAAAGATTGGTTCGATGTAGATCGTGACCTACGCCCTTTTTATGATGCCTTGAGTCAAGATGATGATTTTGCCTTTATGCAAACCAAGTATAACGGTTTACGACTGATGGGTATTGAGAATTTATTTGAGACACTGGGCTGGACTATTATTGGGCAGCAAATTAACCTCAAGTTTGCTTATACCCTCAAGCGAAGCTTGGTAGAACACTGGGGTAAAAAACTTACGCATCAAGGACAAGCCTATTACATATTTCCTGAACCGGCCACTATTGCGGCCTTAAAGGTAGAAGATTTAAGAGCACTAAAATTTACAACTCGTAAAGCCGAATATTTAATTGGGGTAGCTCAGCTTTTTGCTCAAAATCAATTGAGTAAAAGTGGACTTTTGGCTTTGGCAAGCGAAGAAAAAATACTAGCTGAGTTGCTTAAGATCAGAGGCATTGGCAAATGGACGGCCCATTACGCAATGATGAAATGCCTGCGAACTGCCAATAATATTCCTTATGGAGATACTGGACTCTATACTGCTTTGAATAATCTCAAAAATCTGGGAAAGCGAGCAACCATAGAAGAAATAGACGCAGTGTACGCCTCATTTGAGGGTTGGAAATCTTATTTGACCATTTATTTGTGGCGAACGTTGAGTGATCAAAAATAGAATCAAGGTTGAATCATTTCCAACCTTGATCTTTGGTTACTTATTGAACTTTGCCAAGTTTGCATTATAGTACTCTACAAAATATCGATGCATCCAAAATACATCAAATTTATAACTGATGGTATTGATATTGACTGGCTTGATCGTGATTAAACCTGAACGATCTAATACTTCACTCACGTTGAAACGTAAGGTTTTATGAGCCATTTTTACGGTCAATTCTTCACTCGATGCTACTGAAAACCAACCCGTTTTTTTATTCAGTTCTTCAGATTTGGTATAGTGAGCAGCAACTTTAGCCAACATTGCATAGTACTCTTTCGAGAACAACCCATTGGCACGAGGTCTACTGTGGGTATCTTGATTACGCCTTAGAGCTAGATCTACGATGTGCTTTCTCATCTTTTGTTCTTCTACTTTCCAGTTGGTAGGTGCCAATTCATTTACACATATACCTTGAATGTAGTCAAAAACTTTGTCACTGCTTGAGGCATTACTAAGCGATAACACTAAATATGGGAACTGCTTGAAATACTTTAGTGCCTGTCCAAAGATATCAACTTTTTGACTTTGATCTCTAAGCTTTCGTGTGGCCCAGTTATCAAACCGTACCTTTAGTTCTGATTTGTTCTTATATATTGGTGTTTGTAAATTCACTACTTTTACCTCACGGAATGAACGTCTGTGGGTATTATTCAAATGAGGGTAAAAAGCCTCAGGACGGCCAAACACAATAAAACTAATGGATGGCTTGGTAGCAGAACGATAATAGTTTTCCAACTTTCGTAATATTTGCTTTGATGCCTGGGGGTGTATCTCATCTAAATCATCAATTACCACTATGCGTTCTTTAGAAGCACCAGTAATTTTAAGTAATTGCTCTATGGAGATTTCAAAATAGGGCATTTCACTCACTGTCACAGGGTTCTCAGCCACTCCTGGCAAGGTTACCCGCATTTTCAAATCAGGCTTTTGCGACACGTTGATGCCTGTAATTGGTGTGATAGGTTTCACAAACAGCTTACGCAAACTGATCATCTTCATTTTTTTTCCAAATACCTGTTTAGTTATCCCCAATCCTATCCAAGACTTTCCTGCACCTGCTGATGCAGTAACATAGGTAATACTGGCATAAAGAGAATCACGTGTTGCCTTTAACTTTATAGTTTCCAAGCGGCTCTTAAGACGATCATTTACATTGAAATAATGCGTCTGATTGTTCAGAAAGCGCGCCTTGCCTGGTGTATGAACAGAATATTTATTGGCTGCGCTCTTTTCTATATTCTTCAATACCTGAATTTTAACCTCTGGAGAGCGTTTAAAATTATCTTTTAAATGACCACGAATAGTCAGCAAGCCTACCGCAACTGCCGAAACAGCTACCAAAGTATTTAATACTTTCTGGATTTTGCTCGTCTTTTCAGGCTCTTTCTTCTTTCGTGACAGGAGTCTCTTTTTTCTAACCTTGTTCATCTTTTTGATTATTTAGTGTTTTGGTAATTAATATTGTGGTGTTTATTTATCATATTCCCTCACTGTCTAAGTGAAGTTTTCTATATATACTCTTCAAAACATTTCTTTATGCTTTAATTCTCTCAATCAGGCAAATCAATGTCGAGGCAATTTGAATAATTCCTTCGGTTACAAACAATGCAACCTCATAATGTATCGGTTTTGATCTTTTCAACAATTCTTTTTGATCCAACCTCTTTATCGTTTTTAGGGTAATGTTTTGACTCATCATAACCATACTGTTTAAATGTGCTTTGGGTAATTATTTATTCAAGTATACTATTCAAAGCTACTCAAAGCCATTGTTTTGGGTGAATTCAAAGATTTGCAGGGTGAATTATGATGAATAAAGGGTGGGCAAATTTTCGTAAGAAAGTAACGCTAGCCAGACTCCTAGACATAATGATGCAACAAGGTAATCACTCATAATAAAACCACAGTTTATATCGTTGGAAAAGCTCAAAACAACAACTTATTCTTTTTTACTATGAGAAATAAAAAATCAAACAATAGTATCTTAATTATTAGCGAATAAAATTCTAAAGAGAATATAATACCTTCAATATCTATACTTGTTCAAAAGTTGGGGTTAATGATAGGAGGCATTGCCCATAATTATCAGCAGGCCTTGGATTTTTTTAGAAAGTCACCTCCAAACCTTATTATATGTGATTTTATCGAAGGTAAGCAATGGGATGGGATTGCCATTGTTAAAAAAATAAGTGAGCACTATCTTATCCCTGTCATACTTATTGCCGAAGAAGCCAACACCATTATTTTAGAAAAAGCCAGAGGTACTACTTTGGTGGGGTTTGTAACTAAACCACTTCCTCTCAGGCAACTCGAGATCAATATTGAGCTAGCGCTCAATGCTTAGTATTATTTTTGAAAAGATGGGGTTCGGTAAATCATGTAGTATATCAAGGTATGCCTCACCCCTACCTATTTTACCGTGGTTTCTCCAACAAGCATTCCTTCATTCACCCTCGATATTCACTCATTTACCCTCAGGATTTTCTTGCTCACTGCTCTCAATATATCGTTCTCTCTTCATTCCGTGTAATTAAGTAACCACTTAATTCACAATATGACATTACAACTAATCACTATCGAACAAGCCCAGAAAATTGCCAACGAAAGTTTGTCTCAATTGAAAGCCTGGATTGATGATGGCAAAATAGAAACTTACAACAATCAGATTGTTCTAAGCAGCCTGAAAGCATATTTGCAAAAAAGACTCCTCAAGCAGTTGAAATTAAAGTTTGATGACAAAATCAACAATAATCCAGAATTTTTATCTAGCTACCAACGAATACGAAAACTTGATGAGATAGCCCCAATGAGTAAAGAAGACCTGATAGATGAGCCATTACCTGGCCCTCCTCAAGTAGGCATGCATGTTATTTTTATAATCCTGGGAACTTTAGGATTTGTCTTGTACACTATTTTTGGATAAATATACTCTACTTACCCTTACCCATAAAAAAAGTGCTACCTGTTTCCAGGCAGCACTTTCATTTTATTGAAAGGCTCAAATTATTTTTGAGAACCTTTTTTCTCTTTCATTTCCTTGAATTTAGAAGTCTTCGCATCTTTTCGTGGGAATGAATTGTTTTTAGTATCAATATCGGCAGTAGCCAATTTAGGATCTAAGGTAAACTGTACTACTTCTTTTTGAGTTACAAATACTTTAGATACCTTTTTAGGGCTCATTTTCCAGATTTCAGCGGGAACAGTCACGATTTCGCTTGAACCATCCTTAAACTTCATTCCTACAATGATAGGCATCAACAAACCACCCTTGTTTTCAAAGTCTAACTGATAGAAATAGCTCTTAGAGCTCATCACCTCTTTATCCTTCTTGGTAACGCTCAACCCACGTGCCTTTACACGAGCCATAATTCCATCAATGTATTTTTGATCATAAAACTTAGGCTTAAACACCATACCTGCGGTTGCATTCTTGTTAGCTTCGCTAGGTATACGGAATAACTTTACGCCTTCAATAGAAATGTCGCAAGGTTCAGTGCTATAGAACCAACCTCTCCAGAACCAATCTAAATCAACTCCAGAAGCATCTTCCATAGTACGGAAAAAATCAGCTGGTTTTGGGTGTTTAAACATCCATTTTTGAGAATACTCACGGAAAGCATAGTCAAACAACTCAGGACCCATTACTGTCTCACGCAAAATGTTCAATGCCGTAGCAGGCTTGCTGTAAGCATTAGGTCCAAAGAAAGGAATAGACTCAGAGTTGGTCATAATTGGCACCATACGCTTAGGATCTATACGCATATAACGAATGATGTCTTTTGGGAATCCAGAACGAGAAGGGAATCCTTTTTTGTATACATCAGGAGCCCAAGGCTGCTTTTCTACTTCACGCTCAGTCAAGAACTGCACAAAAGAGTTCAAGCCTTCATCCATCCAGGTCCACTGTCTTTCGTCTGAGTTTACAATCATTGGGAAGAAGTTGTGTCCTACTTCGTGAATAATTACCCCAAACATACCATTTCTGGTTCTTGGGTTTACTTTGCCATCAGGACCAGGACGTCCGTAGTTGAAGCAAATCATTGGGTATTCCATCCCGTTAGAAGCTTCTACCGAAATAGCTACTGGGTAAGGATAGTCAAAAGTATACTTAGAATAAGTTTTTAGTGTAAGGGCAATGATACGGGTAGAGTATTTTCCCCAAAGTGGGTTAGCCTCTTTTGGATAGTAAGACATCGCCATTACTTTTTTACCACCTACGCTTACACCCATGGCATCCCAAATGTGCTTACGAGAACTGGTAAAAGCAAAATCTCTTACATTCTTAGCCTTATAAACCCAGGTCTTGGTCTTTTTAGACTTGGTTTTTTCTTTGGCTTCTGCTTCCTTTTGAGTAACTATTTCTACTGGGTCTTTTGCATTTTGAGCCTTCTTCCAACGCTTCATTTGCTCTTTGCTCAAAATATCTTTAGGGTTTTGCAACTCACCAGTAGCTCCTACAATATGATCTGCAGGTACAGTCAATGCCACCTCATAGTCTCCAAAAGTCAAGGCAAACTCACCACGACCTAAAAACTGCTTGTTTTGCCAGCCGTTTACATCATCGTACACACACATTCTTGGAAACCACTGCGCAATCGCATATACACTGTTACCATCTTTTGGAAAGAACTCATAGCCACCACGGCCACCAATCTTCATGCGCTCACGCATCTTGTTTTTCCAATCTAAAGAAAAGGTAAAAGAACCGCCATTGGCTGCAATAGGCTTAGGCAATTCAATGCGCATCATAGTACCATTGATGGTTATCTTTAAAGGATTACCACTTTTGTCTTTTACATTGGCAATCTTGTAACCATACTCATCATTGGTAACCGATACCCAACGAAACAAACCATTAATGCTTCTTGGGCTATTGCTCAATTTCATCGTAGATATTTTGTAAGCAGTAGCATCTTTAGCAAATCGGTTTTGATCCAATTGCACCCAAAGGTAACGCATGGGTAGTGGAGAGTTGTTAAAATAAGTAATGGTTTCAGAACCAGTAATCACATTTGTCTCCTCGTTCAAATTAGCCTTGATTTTATAATCAGCTTTTTGTTGCCAATATTTAGGGCCAGGAGAGCCATCACCAGTACGATAAACATTGGGGGTAGGTAAAGTTTGACCCAACTGCGCAAATTTAGAACTCACGTAAGGAGGATCTTGCTGAGCCATTGCGGCCACAGTCACGCAAGAGAACAAGAATAATAGAAGTTTTTTCATAAACTAATTTTTTTTAGAGTAGTGTAAAAACAATTCCATAGAAGCTACTCAATAATTTTAGTGATATAAGCTTGGACCTGTTTTAAACAAATTTAGCCAGAAATAGGGGATTTGTCAGGATCGTTATAACTTTTTTAACAAGTTATTTACATCCAGATGCAACATTGATGCATAAATAAACCACTTAATTTTACACCTTTTTACCTGATTTTGAGTTAGATATATTAGTAAATACACCCAACTAAAATATTTTTCAATTATGATGATGACCTTTGTATTCATTTTCTATATGGCTACCAATATGGTACCTGCCAATGTAGATCAGTTTAAGATTGAAGCCCAAAATCCCAGCGACAAAACCGATACGATTATCTTGAACTTTGATCGAGATAAAACTGGCCGTTGGAAAGTGGTACCTAATCATAAACCAGATGATATCATGTTTTTTAAGTTTGATGACCAATCAAACTTTATCATGCAAGATGGCCAGGAAGGCAAAGAAAAAACCTATCCCTTGTTACAAAAAATGTCGGTAGAAAAAAATCATAAAAAGTGGAAAAAGGCAACAAGTGTTACTTTTAAAAATATAGAAAAAGACAAAAAGGGTTTGAAAGGCCTGGTGTTCGATATCCAAAAGTCTGGTAAACGTAAAAGAACGATTACTATGGATACTGACAAAAACAAGGATATTGGAGAGCTACCAACAATGACCGTAATTTGGGAATAAAGCCGATATGTATGATGGACACTGAAAGCTTTCTAAACTTAAAAATGGCCTATATTATTATCTTTTATTTGGCCACAAATGTTATTCCTGTCAATGTGGATCAGTTTTCTGTTGACATGACCAATCTTAAAGATAATTCAGAAAACCTGACCTTTAATTTTACTAAGCAAAAAGATAATTGGTGGCGGACAAAAGCCCAACAGCACCCTGATGAACCGCTCAATTTCAGGTTTGATAAAAACCTTGATTGCCACTTTTATGATCGCGATAGAGTTGCTCGCAAAGACGTTATTCCTTTGGGTAAATTGATGGAAATCAAAAAGGATCACAGAAAGTGGAAAAAAGCCAGGCAGGTTACACTTGAGAGCAGAAAAAAGTACCAGGGAAAAAGCAAAATTCTGGTATTTGACATTCAAAAAACTGGCAAACAAAAGCGTAAGATTCAATTTAATGCGACCAAGAGTTCTGTTGACAGAAAACTCCCGGAAATACAGGTAAATTGGTAATAAATAACAATACCTATGGAACAAGTAAATATTTTGAATACAATGGTGGCTTATACAATTATATTCTATTTAGCCACTAATATAGTGCCTGCCAATGCGGATAGGTTTTATATAGATACTCAGAATCTCAAGGACCCATCTCAAAAAATGACCTTGAATTTTACCAAACAAAAAGATGGTAATTGGAAAGTAGTACCAGATGTGGCTCCTGATGACCCTTTATATTTTAGTTTTGATAAAAATCTCAATTTTTATTCCCTTGAGGGGCGAAGTGGACAACGAGACACACTGCCATTAAGCAAGCTTATAAAAATTAAGAAAAACCATAAAAAATGGAAGAAAGTAACCGAGGTTATGATAAAACCCCGAAGTGCCGATTCACAAGAACGCCTTAGTTTTGTAGTAGAAAAAAAGGGGAAGAAACAAAGGATTATCAGGCCTGGAGATGATGTTAAAACTGAAGTAAAAGAAATTCCATCCATGCATCTTCGTTGGGAATAAGCATTCTTTTTTAGCTTAAGAACTCCTCTCGTTTTTTAATGATTAGTAAAATCATTTTAACATACGAGAGGAGTTTTGTTTATATAGCTATGGCTAGTAATAGTACTCCAGCCAAAAGTAACGTTCCGATTAATAAAATTTCCTGTCCAGATAAATTCCGTTTCATAAATTATCTATTTGATGAGGTTAGCTATTTAGCTTGTTTTGAAATAAAAAAGAATGACAAATATCATTTACCCAAATAAAATTTCACAAAAACAAAACAATTCATAACATGTTGGGTTATAATGACACCTACTTGTTTAACTTACACTACCCCAACATTAAACAAGCTAACATTGTGAACATTCAATTTTAAGAATTATGAAAGGCATTCGCATTCCTATTTTTGTGACTACCCTCTACCTTTTTATTTACACGCTTACTCCTCATCTCAACATTTCTCATAAAGTTACCATTACCATGTTTTTGTTTTCTCCATTTCTGATGGCCTGGATGGTGCTCAGTATTTTGATTAAAGGAGAACCCAGCACTAAAAAATTCTCGGATGGTCACTGGTACGAAGACGTAGATAAAGTATATTCTAAGGACGCCTAAAAGCTTATCATTGTAAGGTTGTAGACACAGTTTCGAAAGATAGTGGTGTTACGGTGAAAAAAACCTTCGAAATCAGTAAATTAACCAACTGATTTTCAGAGCATTACTATTATTCAAAATAAGTTTAAATTTTAATCAGCCTTAAGGCAACCTTTTACCCCCTATTACTTGTACTGTCAATACTTGAAAATTGAACCCAAAGTATTGCACCATGGAACAAGTATGGTTTTTAGAAAAAGTGGACCTGTTTAACTTACTGTGTCCACATAAATTCAAAGAGTTTCAGAAAACTCATCAATTCAAAGAATATGGTCGTAATGAATTCATTTATTTGGATCAAGACGACGCCGACAAGATCTACCTCATTGTCAATGGAAAGGTAAAAATCTCCTCTTATACCGAAGAAGGAGACGAAATCGTAAAAGCTATCCTAACCAAAGGAGAAGTTTTTGGCGAATTGGCCGCTCTTGGCGAAGACAAACGAGATGATTACGCACAATCGGTAAGTTCTACCACTATTTGTGCGGTAGACAATCAAACCCTCCAGTCCTTATTACGCGATCACAAGGATTTTAGCATTAGTATTTATAAACTGGCCGGATGGCGCATCAAAAAATTAGAGCGACGCTTATCTTTGCTCATGTTTAAAGATGCTCGTACTCGTTTGCTTGAGTTTTTGAAAAACCTGGGACAAGAGCAAGGCCGAACCATTGGAGATACTATAGAAATTCAGCATTCGCTTACTCAAAAAGATATTGCGGATTTAATTGGAATCTCTCGCCCTACCCTAAACTCATTATTAAATGAGCTTAAAAATCAAGGAATTGTAGATTTTCAGCGAAAAATTATTCGCCTTTATAAGAATAAACGGCAAATGTTAGCCAGCTAACACTTTAGTTTAACAATTTCGCTTGTTTTGCATTAAGAAAGTAAAAAACAACAATTTTTAAACTCTTATGCAAAAACAAATCTTATTTATCGTTGCCCTATTCATGTTTGCTTTGGCAGGATGTCAAAAAGATGATAGTACTCCCAGCAATGGTGACCTAACCTTGAACCTTACCGGATTAGATGATTTAGGAAGTGACTTCGTATACGAAGGATGGGTAATTGTAGGAGGGGCTCCAGTAAGTACTGGAACATTTACTGTAAATTCTAGCGGTGCTTTGTCAAGTACTACTTTTTCAGTAAGCAAATCTAACCTTGACAATGCTACAGGTTTTGTATTGTCTATTGAGCCTGCTAATGATCCTGATCCTGCACCTTCTGCAGTAAAAATATTATCAGGAGATTTCTCAGGAAACACTGCTAACGTAAATATTACCTCTATAGTAGGTGATTTTAGTTCTTCTAGTGGAAAATATTTTCTCGCTACACCAACCGATGGCAACCAAAATCCTTTGAGTGGTGTATGGTTTATAGATAACAGTACTGGCACTAACACCGCTGGATTGAAAAACCTTCCAACCCTTGGCGATGGCTGGGTATACGAAGGTTGGGCAGTAATTAATGGTACTCCTGTAAGTACAGGTACTTTCAAAACTGCTAGTGGAGCAGATATGGGCCCTACGCCTACTTTTAGTGGACCAATGGGTGGCCCTGCTTATCCAGGGGAGGATTTCTTGATGAATGCACCTACCGGGTTGACATTCCCAACGAATCTATCAGGAGCAACCATCGTAGTTTCGGTAGAACCAGTGCCAGACAATAGCTCGGCTCCATTTACGCTCAAACCTTTGACAGGTATGGTACCTGCCACTGCAATGGGCGGAACAAATTATTCACTGGCTTTCAGTGCTACATCATTCCCAACCGGCTCTGTGAGTCGCTAATTGCAAGTGTATGCCGATTGGTGATCGGGTAAATTTTCAAGTTTCTCAATGGAAGTGCTTTGCGCTTCCATTGTTTGATTTAAGGGGTTTCAGTTATTATATTTTGCGTTTTCTGGCGCGTTTTACCAACCATTGCCTTAGAAGCAATATCACAGAAGTCAATAAAGCTACCATCAAAAAAGCAATATGCCAGTATTGAATCAGTGATGGAGTGTCAACAGATTCAGGCACATCATTAGACACTGCTTGCCCTTCTAACTCTACTCGCTTTAAATATTTCATAGCTTTGAAAAAACCAGGCGCTTGCTCTATTTTTTCCAAAGCTTTTACTGATGGATTCATTGAAATGTATTTGGGTGATGGCTTTTGTATAGGAGTAATCTTTTGATAATAATCAGCTTGATCCCATATGCTTTCATAATTAATTATTTTTATGGACAAATCAGGTGCTTTATCTATAATCCAAACCGTAAACCACCGATACCAATCATATTTTAATTCCTTATTTTTTTTATCCGCTTTCTCAGGAAATTCTGTACGTACATTGAGGTAATAGACATTACCACGTTTCTTAAGGTTTACCTCATATGTTTTCTGCTCCCAGCTTTTGGTGTAAGGAAAGGTTTTTAGGATACCCTTTTTTAGATCAAGGTAATGTTCTAGTTTTTCATCATAGATGTAAAGCTTCCCTTTACGCTTTAGTTTAAATACTTGATGAAAACCCACCTTTTCGTCATATTCTTTCAATTCTTTTTTTATCTGTGCTTCCTCTGCTGATAAATCTGACTTTTTTATGAGCGCATCTAATTGATTTTTTAAGGTATCATTGTAGTACCATAAAAAATCACCCACTATTTGAAAGTATTCTGGATGAGGATGTTTTTGAATCATTTCTTTGGTAAAAACTTTGTAAGACGTTTTCACCATTTGGTGGGGAGTCAATCGCTTGACCTCAGTATATCGTTCTCCTATTAGGTAGGCTTTTTCATCACCTGCTTTTTGGTAAACACCTTCCCAGTTCTTAGGAATCAAGGTGATATTTGGGTACTGAGCAGACGGCAATGGTTTTTTGGTAAAGACACAACTCTGCAAAAGCAAAATTATCCCAAGTAGGTACCCAAGGTGTCTAATATCAATATTTAAATATGTCTGTGGTTTCAATCGTTATTTCCGTTACGTAAAACTGGATCGCATGTTTGTCTTAAAAAAACGGAGAAATAACTTTGCCAAAAAATAGCAATAAGAAAAAATGGCAGGAAGATAGGTCAGCAAACTAATAAGATCGTGCTTTTAATGACCTATAGGATTACTTTGTAGCCAATCCAAGGCTCTAGTTTCATCATCAAAGTATTTGGTAATGCTATAGAAGGTCGTGTTTTTGAGCCGTTGCGAAACAGTTTGGCTGGCAAGTCTTACAAAAAGAGATTTGGAGGGCAAAATAGCCATGTATACATTTTCATTAACCAATTGCTCCAAAGCTGGAAACCATCTGATAGACAACCAAGCCTGAGCTTCTGACCCAACAAATTCCAAAGCTCTTTGATCAATCAAAAAGCGAACAACCTGATGTTGTTCTACTATTTCCAGACATTTGGATAAAGCAATTTTATATGCTTCTAATTCTACTCGATCACGCCAATCGAGCCGTAAATAGCCATCTGCTTTGTTCCAATAAAGGTCTACCTGGGGATGTTCAAATAGTTTTTCCATAATAAAAAAATGACTTGACCCCAAGCGGAGTCAAGTCACTAAACTGATGTACTTATTCAATAAAACCTCTAATCGTTTTCAAAATCTCGGTAGCGCCCTGCTCGTACAACATGGTCTGGTGATTGCCCGAAACCTCTTGATACTGGCAGTTTGGTAATGTTTGTACCGTTTCCAATGCTAAATCTTTTGGTAATAATGGAGGAGCACCTTTTGCTCCATAGGCTCCCGTGGCATTGATCAGGATGCCAGGTTGCGAAATATCTGGAAGGTACTCCGTCCAGGGCTCACCCAATGCACCATCTACTGCTGCCAGCATATGTTTTGCCTGTGAGCGGGGGGTTACGGTACCATCGTTATGCATAAGTACATCTGCCTGATAGTAGCCCAACATTGTATCTGACCAAGCCTCTTCTAAAAAAGGCATTTGTTGTATCTTGTGCAGGTAATCTTCAAATGACACAAATGATTGCTCCAAACGGCTCAAGGTAGGTTTAAGCAATTCGCGGGTATCGGGGTGTAACTGAGCAGCTGCATCTAGTAGCAACATTTTTTCTACCCTTTCGGGGTAATGTTTTGCCATATATAATGTAAGCAATGCTCCAAACGAATGCCCACCCAAAATTACTTGTTGATATTCCAAACCATCCAGTAGACCAATGATATCCAAGGCATGATCGGCCATTGTATAACCTGTGTCAGGTTGGTCGCTTAATCCTCTTCCTCTTAAGTCTACGGTAATTATCCGGTATTTTTCAGCCAGTCCCACCTCAATCAGGCCATCAAAACAATGTGCATTGGCGGTGAGTCCGTGCATGAGCACTATAGCTGGGCCAGTATTGCCATACTCAAGATAATGTAATTGAATACCGTTGGTGGTAATAAATTTACTTTGTGTCATGTACCTGGTAAGTTATTGTTGAGACTCCAGATAATACTGGAGATCTTAAAATTTGAATGGTTGCGCGATGAATTGCCCAACCATTCAACAAAGAAGCAAAAAGTACTACTTAAAGGCTGGTAAATTAACTTTCAATTCTATGGAGAAGAGTCGTCCAATAGATGGAGAAGCCACAAACTCACGAACCTCAGAGTCAAACAAGTTGGTCACCTGGCCTGAGATCGTAAACATTTTATTGATATGATACCCCAAGCTCAAATCTATATTGACAAATCCACCCAAAGGCCCGTAATTCCAGGTACGTCCCACTCGGGCATTTTCTACTACTGGGTCACCTCCTACCGTAAGGTCATTGTTTGTTTTAGATGCTACATTAATTCCCGAGAAGAAATTGTAAGCGTGTACATAACGAGTAAAGATAGAACCAAAGAGTTTGCCTGAGCTATAATTCAACCCTAAGCTTAGTTTGTGTTCTGGAGTATTAATAGGCAAGTCAGTTGCTTCTACCACTCCATTTTTGTTACCATCATTTTTCAGGTCGTTTTCGTCCAACTGAAAACCAAAGTAGGAGTAGTTTACAGCTACATTAAAAGCCTTATTGATATAATAATTGATGCCTGCGTCAAACCCAAAAGTGGTTACATTTCCAAAGTTTACATAGGTCAATACAATGGGGGAACCTGCATCGGTAGCAATGCCTGGCTGTAACTGAGATAAAGGCTGGTCGCCACGTTGAGTCACCAATACTCCATTGGCAGGATCAGCAATATTGATTGCAGGGCTTAAGAAATCTCTCGAGATATTATAATAAACATTTGCATCAAGGTATAATTTGTCAGTAAGTTTTCCTTTATACCCCAACTCGATGGTTTGAATGGTTTCTACCTTCAGTTTTTCTATTTTGGTGCCATTGCTCAAAGTAAAGCCTTGGCCGTTTCCTAATAATAGACCACCGAAAATATCACCTTCCAGGTTTAAAATGGTGGGTGCGGCAATTCCTTGTCCGTAAGTCAAGCGCCAGGTTCCTTTTTTACCAATCTTCAACAAAGCCGCTTTGGGTACAAAGTTAAATCCATATAAGTCGTGGTTATCAGCTCGGGCGGCCAATACGGTTTTAAAGCCATTGCCTAAAGATTTTTCAAACTGGGCATATACCCCAATTTGTCCTACATCGATGCCTTCTCCGTTATTATCTAATAAGTAAGTACCTAGACTATTGGCCATATCTAACTGATACTGAGCACCTACGATTACATTCATCCCGCTTACGCCAAAATCATTATTGTACTGAATTTCTCCATTGATACGCTTAGAATCGTCACGGAATAAAGCACCACGATTGAGTGCCACACCTACTGTAGGACTCACGCCCGCCCAAGCTTCGGTCAATGAACGACGACGGGCTTCATCTTCGCTAAATCCAGCCAGGATAAACGATTGGTAGTTTTGAGTACGTTGGTTGATAGCATAAGTCTCATCGGTTTTACTCATAGTGTAATAGGCTTGAGCAAACAAGCGAGGAGAAGTATAACGCAAGTGGAAATATTGCACTGACCAATCTTTGATTTGGTTGCGTCCTGCATTGGTTTGTGCCAGGTTGTTGCTATTGCTATAGCCATAAGAAAAGATAATGTCTGAGTTATCGGTTGGGCTATAATACAAGGCCGCTTCACCTCTTAGTGCATCAAACTTACGATCCAGCAAATATTCGTCAAATGCAGTTCCTCCAATATATACTGAATCTACATAGTCGAACTCCTCACCTTGGGTATATTCTCCGCTTATTTTGAAAGCAAACTTATCATTGATTTTGGTAGCGTGACGCAAACGTCCTGAAAACACGCTTTGGTTACCAGCACCTAGCGCAAAAGTGGTTCCCTGAGAAGTACGAGGGTCTTTAGTAATCGTATTTACCAAACCATTGTGGGCGTTTGGTCCATACAAGGCAGCCGAAGGCCCTAAGATTACCTCAATACGTTCAATGTCTTCTTTTACTACTGTACCCAACGGGCCAAAAGGCAAACCAGTGGCAATCAGAGTAGACAAACGTCCATCGTTCATTTGTAGGTTTTTGGGGTTAAAAGCACTGTTAAAACCTCGTACGTTCACTCCTGTACCCAGTACCCCTGAGCGCACATAATCTACCCCTTTTTGGCGAGCAATCAACTCTCCTACATTAAAGGAAGGCAACTCCGCAATGTTTTTAGAATTAATAATAGAAATCGTAGCAGGTGCTTCGGTAATTTTCTCTGCACGACGCGAAGCAGATACCACCACACTTTCGAGGGTTACAGCGGTTTGTCCCATTTTAATGGTCAGGTTGCTTAGGTTGGTCTTTTCGTCTACCAACATATCTTTAGTGGCAAACCCAATCATTGAGAAAGTTAAAGTGAAAGGCTTTTTAAGCGTAACATTGAGTGCAAATGAGCCATTGGCATCAGTTACGGTTCCCTGAGTGGTGCCTTTTACATACACGCTTACCCCAGCCAAACCTTCTCCGGTTTCGTCATCGGTTACTTTACCATTGATGGCGGTTTGGGCTTGAGCAATAAACGCCCAGCTCATGAGGAGCATCAAAGTAAAAAATTTGATAGTGTAATTTCTGATCATATCTATACAAATTATTGGGTGATACATTTTATTAGTCAATAGCCTTGGAGCTATAAAATTTCTTGCATTAATAATTGTCTACAACCTCTGCTTTGGTCTGTTTGATAGTTGCCGAATCTTGTCGGTTTTTTAATAGTGCCAGCAAAATAAAACTTACTACTACTGAGCTAAGAATAGCCAACGCAGAAGCTACCCCTGGATTGCGTACTGGTTCTTGCATATAAGGTGTAAGGCGTCCATAATATATTCCAAAATGGACAACTACCGCCGTAATCGAGGCCACCACTGGGGCAATCAAGGGAATGTTTCGTCCAAAAGTACCTAATAACACTGGAACAAATGCCGCTGAAAAATAAGCGTAAACGCCATTTTGGGCCAAGATACCCACGCTCAAATTAGGCGATACAATTTGTTGGTAAGAGATGATGGTAGATACTACCGCCAATACAATAATTACAAGACGATTAAACCACACTTCTGAAATCAACCCTGTTGTGGATTTTTCTTCGCCCTTAAACAATTGCTTGCCCACCAATGGTTTTACAATATCGGAGGTAATGGTAGTAGACAGGGCTTGAATCAAACCTTCGAGGGTAGATAATCCAGCCGAAATCAAGCCCATCACTACCAGCAAACCCACATATACTGGAAATTCCTGGATTACATAGGTAGACATAATAGTGTCCATAGGCATAGGCTTACCATTGAGGGTAAGATCGGGAAAACGCAAACGCGCGTACAAACCCGCAATCACTACTAAAAAGAATAGCAACTCTACCACGATTCCTACCAAAAGGTATTTATTGACATCTTTGGCGTTTTTGAGCAATAGTGATTTGGTAATGATATGGGGCTGGCATACAATGGCTACTCCCACAATGATTTGGCAAACGATGATTTCAAAGAAATCGCGGAATAATGGGCTTTTGGTGTTGGTAGTGCTTGCCAAAGCGGGATCAATGGCAGCTAGTTTGTCTAAAAAGCCTTTAATTCCATTGCTAAAGTGCTCATAACCAGAACCCAGTAATACTATAGCTACTACAATCATTATACAAGCCTGAATAAGATTGGTATATACCATAGAATTGGCCCCACCAAACATCATATACCCAAATACAAAAGTGACAATGGCAATGAGTACATATAAGGAATCTACATTGAGGGCTTTGGATAAAATAGCGGTGAGCCCCACACAAATAAGGACAATAAAAGTGATGAGCAATAGCGATAGAAATGCAAAAAACAAGGCGTAGTTTTTATTTTGATAACGATTACCAATCCATTGAGCCATTGTAAGCGCTTTGACTGCGGTGCCTTGTTTGCGAAAACCTTTGGTAAGAAAATAAAGCGAAACCATGGCTGCTAGTGGCAACACAATGGCGAGAGAGATAAAACCACTCACTCCGTACAAAGCCACAAAACCCGGATTGATAATAAAGGTGGCGGCACTTGTCATAGAAGCAGCCAATGACAACCCCACTGCTACTGGAGAAAAACTCACATTCCCTACGGCATAGTCTGACATGTTTTTGATCCGAAGGGCGCCTCTGATCACCAAAAACAAAATCACCACCATATAAATGCTTACTAAAATCCAGGTAGCCGTTACCAGCTCTTGTGATGCGTGCATGGTTTACTTAAATTTAAAATGAATAAAATTACATAACACCAGGGCAATGCTTGCACTCTGCCTTGATCATTCGGTACATTTCAAAGGTAAGTAGGATTAAAATCAGAAAAGTTTGAATTTTAGTGAATGGATGGTTTTTCGAGGTAAAGGGATTTTGAGAAGAAGGGAAAGAAAGAACCTACCAATTAAGTTTGTTTATATTTCATCTCTTGTATAGTCTTAGCGAAGTGAAGTTATGTAATGTTCTCTTTGCTCTCCTTATTATTAACATTGAGAGAATATTGATTAACGAATCCTGATCAGTGATTTTAGAAGGAAGTTAATACTAGTGCTCTGTCAAGATTAAAATTTAGGGTCTTCAGGGTAAATAGTTTTATATTCCAGTGTTGTAAAAAACTTGCGTAGCTATCCTTGAACTATTTTGCTATTTCCTTCAGACATGCTCTAATTACAGCCCTTGGCAAGCACCAGGAACAGAAGAACTAATCAATATCTCAAAATTTTACCCTTCATTATTCGAAGTTCGTTGATCGATACTAAGTATTCATTTTGTAAGATAAAAGGTTTGATAAGAAGCCCCTGGAACTATTAGAAAGTCAGATTCAACTCAATCATTATCCGTTTCCACTTCCCAATCAAGCGATGGCAATGAATCTTCTGGGATTTCAGGATCTACTTCAAGTAAGGAATCAATGTTGACTGGTGGGAAACTTGTAGGCAAGGTGGGCAACTCATCTATGGCTATAAATAACGCAAAAGGCAATTCTTTTTTCAGATAAGCCACTTGCTCAACAGTTAAGTCGCAAAAGCTTTTTTGATAATGTTTTTGGGCCAACTGGTTGTAGGCTAATAAGTACCCGTCTAATATTTGATAAATCATTTTGGAAAGGCCACCAGAAGAAAATGGGATAGACCAACGGAGAGAACTTCTTAATTGGTCATATTGGGTAGTTTTGGCAGATAAGGCTTTAAAAATATCCCAAGGGATAGAATCTCTCCCAATATACTCTAGGTTAAGCGCCAATATTTTACCTGGAGTTTCCCATACCTTTACCTTTGGCCCCATTGGAAAGCATCTGATAATTTTACAATCCTTTTCTATCCAGGCACTTACCGCAAATTGAGGGCTTAACTGTATCCCAAAGTTTATAAGCGTATCACACAAGTCTGATTGTAAACTATCTTGTAGCGCTATACCAAATTTTACAGAGCTACTATCTCCCTGAGTCGATATTTTTGTCACCGAATCGGGGGCGGTAAATAACATATAAGCATTGGCACAATATCGTTTTCTTGCAGGCTTTTCTGTTTTATTGTTGGAAACACAAGCCGAAAAAACCAGGCTTGCCAATACGACTACCCAAATGACTTTGATCTTTCTCATATCTTGAGAGCATGTTTAAAAATTATACTCTAGGCTAAAAAAGTACCTTTTCCGCGTGGTTGAAACCTATTTTTGCAGCAATAGCTTACCGTCACCTGAGCTGGCTCAACAGCCACTGGCTGTTGCCATCTTAAAAATAGTCCTCAGCCACACAAAAAACTCATCATTTTTATCTCTGAAGACAAAATTTAAACATACTCTAGAAATAGATCCAGAAAGTAGCCTAAATTTAAACTCCTTTCTGGATTCATTATACTCTTTGTGCTGGTATCATCCTCCACAGCCGCCACAACCACCACCGCAGCCACCTCCCCCACAGGAGCTACCACAGCTTGTACCACACGAAGAACCTCCACTGCTGTTTTTATCAATATAACCAGCCACTGGGGCAAAAGCCACATCGAGTGCATCATCGCCCAAAAGGAAATAATTCCAATCCCAGCGCTTTTTCAGTTCTTTATTCTTTTTTACTGTTTTCCTGTACAGTTTAGGGATGGTGCTCGTCATCGCCAAACGAGTAAGTCTAACAAGGTAAGCAATACTGGCTACCAAAGTAATTACTGATAAAACAACGATATACATCACGGGCTTTTCACGACTTAGGCCAATAAAAATTCGAGTCGCTCCAATCATTGCCAACACCCAAAACACTATAAAATTAAGGTAAAAAACAGCGCCAAATTGAGTGGTCTTATTGATATGGCTCTTTAACTGTTTCATCGCATTGGTTGTATTCAAGAAAATGGGTTTCGCAGCCAATTGTTGCAATAAAGCTGGATAATGGGTAGAGCCCAGATCTTTCAAAGTAGCCACAATGGTTTCTTGCTCTTGAGTACCATCGGTTTTCCGTCCCTTTAATTTCATTTTATAATCGCTATCAATCTGAATCGCTCTTTTTGAAACTAGCTGATCCACATAGCCATTGATCAGCTTGGATGGGTTTTGAGTTTTCAGGTAAATAAGCTCTGATGGCTGTAGCTTATACAAGAATGATTGATTATCGGCTTTTCCAATAATTTTTTTCAACCGGGAATGATTAAATAACTCTAGCAAGATAAAGGAAGCTACTGCCAGAAATAAAAAGCCTTCTAAAAACGTAGTACCCTGAATGGTTACATAGAAGGGCTCAAGTACCTCCATCAAAGGGAAAATTGCCAGCAAAAAAGCTACCCATCCCAAAAATACAAAGGTAGTAAGGCCTAGTTTGGATTTGCGCAAGTTTAGGCTATCCATCATTTGGTCGTTTTTCCAAATGTTCTTGGGCTGTTCGCCAAAATTTTTGATATACAGGTGTTTGGTACGAGAAGCTGCTTCTTGAAATTTCCTAAAATCTTTTTTGTCGTGAGTAGAAGGGATGTGTTGGATGTTTTTGCCCAGAATCTTACAAAACTCATCATAAGATTGGGTAAAGATCAAGTGTTGATGCCAGACAATGTCTACAATCTTGGAAGGAGACACCATTCCGTTAGAAGTAGCCGCCAGGTACATAAACTTTTTGTACTCCAAAATGGCTTGATTAGTAAAACTTTTGGTCCAGTGATTTTCGTCAGCCAACCGGATGGTAAAGCTGTATTCGGCGGGTGGGTTGTCGAAATCGAATGCGACGATTTTGTCCCAGAGTAGTTTGTCCATACTTATTTCGTTTTAGTGAATTGATCTTCGAATCCGCCAGATTCGATTATTTTCCATATGCCCCAATTTTATTGCAGTGGGCTTTTGCTATAAAATACGCAAAACATTCACAAAGGTTTTAAAGATAAAACCTTTTAATATTTTATAAATACAACATATACCAAATAAAAACTGGATTCCTGTAGTAAAATAAGTGAATAAGTTTAATTACCAGAAATGCCACTGCACCACCAGAGATTGCCACAAAATATCGGATATCATCTTTGACTATTCTATAAATTGATACCGATATTTTTCGCAAACGTACCCACTTAAGTTAAAAGCTAAATTATCCTTAATCGCTCGATTAAGTCTGATTTGTAGGTTTTACCGATGGGAATGTATTGCTCTTTGATTATCAGGTTATTATCCTCGATGGCATCTATGCTATCCAAGGCTACCATATACGAACGATGTACCCGCATAAACGAAGTAGATGGGAATTGTTTTTCGAGTTTCTTGAGGGTATGGCTCACCACATATTGCCCTTTAGTGGTTTTGATGACACAATAAATATCCTTGGCCTCGAGCCAGAGTACATCTTCTAAATGCACTTTTTCTAAGCGGTTTTTCGCTTTTACGAAAAAGTGATTGTTCATAAAAAAGCTTTCCTGATGCGCCTCGGCAGGCTTGGTAGTAGCTTCATTATTTTTGGCTGATTTATACAAAGCAATCTCAATGGCATTCCGAAGAGGCTCACTTTCTACCGGCTTGATCAAGTAAGCTTGTGGTTCCGTAATTTTGGCGCGTTCCAGAGTAGGTCGATCCGAAAGTGCTGTTAAGAATATAAAGGGAATATCAAAGGTTTTTTTGAGTTGTTGGGCAGTGTCTATGCCATCTAAAGCCCCAGCCAGGTTGATATCCAACAAGATCAAATCCGGGATTTCCTGCTGCAATACTTCAAGCAAAGCTTCGCCGGAATCTAATACCTGGGTAACCTGATAATCCATCTTTTTGAGCATCATTTGGAGGTTCTTGGCAATCACCAAATCATCTTCCACAATCAATATTTTATGCTTTTGCAACATTCTACCCTCAACCGTTTTGAGTACAAACAAATACCTGTAAAATACAAAGATAGAGATAATTTATGGGAATGGTTCAATTGTTTGATGGCTCTTTGTTTGAGTTGTTCTATGGTTATATTCTTAAATTGTTTCGCAATGCATCACAGCATACCTTGCACTGAGCGAAGCTTAAGAAACTAATAATCAACGAAGTAGAACAAATCACATGAGTATTGTATATTTGGAACAATGAATCGGGGCATTATCAAGGTATTTTTAGCAACCAATGTTTTTTTGAGCTTGCTTACAGGCAACACAACTACTGCCTTGGCTCAGGATATGCTCTCTTTAGATACCACTTCCTTCCTTGCTTCCCCACGACACTTAAATGTTTTTGTCGATAGTACCCAACAACTATCATTGGCCCAAGTCACCAATCAAAAGTTTACTCCTTCCAGTGTAGCACTTCCTCTGCAAACCAGGCATATCTATTGGTTGCGAGTAAAGCTAAACAATCGTACCAACCAACCTCAAAAACGCTATTTGTATGTAGGCAACTGGGCATATATTGATCTGTATGCCAATGGCCGTTTGGTTGGCAAATCGGGGCGGATGAGAAATTACCAAGAGCGATCGGTGCCCAACCAACGACAATTGATTGAGTATACTCTAAGCCCCAAACAAAGCCAAACATTGTATTTCCGATTACAGGAAACGATGGCATTTTATCTCAAATCATCCTTTGAGTTTACAGCTCAAAGCCAGGCTCAGGTACAGAAACAAACCAATAATATTCGTTTCTCGCAAGGCATTTTTTTGGGGATTATCATTGTCATGGCCTTGTACAATCTCTTCATATTCTTTTCGGTCAAAGACGTTAGTTTTTTGTACTATGTGTTTTCTATCGTGGGGGTAGGCTTGTATTTTATGTTTTATTATGGTTTTACCCTAGAGTTTGTCTGGACTCAGGCTGCCATTTGGAATGCCCATAGCTACGGAATTATTGTGCCCCTTACTCGTATTACCTGGGTGCTATTCACTAAATCGTACTTACACCTCCGAGAGTTTCTTCCCCGTTGGAATCGTTGGGTTAACTGGCTCATTTACTTATATTTAGTCCCCATTATACTCACGATACTTACCCTTGTTACTGGTCAGGATTTTAGCACCTCTATTGTCAATTGGGTAGGTACTTTAGGGGTCATTGTATTAAGTATAATGGTATTGATGGGGTTCCTGGCTTTGCGCAAAGGTTTCAAGCCTGCGTTTTACTTTTTGATCGCCAATATCTTCTTTTCTATCGGCTTGATCTTGTTTATTTTTGAGGAAACAGGCTATGCTCCAGCCAGCGACACTACTCGCTATATTGCTCAATTGGGGATTATTTTTCAAGTCACCTTGTTTTCGTTGGGTTTGGCCAACCGCCTCAATTCGGCTCAAAAAGCCCTGGCCCAAAAAGAAATCGAGAAAGAAGTAGAGCGTAAACAGTTGATCGAGCAGCAAAAAAAACAACTGGAAGTAACCGTCACTGAACGTACATCTGACTTGCGTCAAAAAACCCAGGAGTTGGAAGATGCAGTACAAAAACTTCAAAAATCTGAGAAAGACCTGAAAGAACTCAATCATATCAAAGACAAGTTTTTCTCGATTATCTCGCACGACTTGCGCAGTCCATTTGCCACCCTCACTTCTTTCTTGAACATCCTCATCAACTTTGCCGATGAGTTTAGCAAAGAAGAAATGGAAGAATTGGCTAAACGCACCCAGCAATCGGTCAAAAACCTGTCTTCCTTATTGGAAAACCTGCTACAATGGGCGATGAGTCAAATGGATCAAAATCAGTTTCGTCCCCAGGAAATTGTACTGAAAAAAATCATTCAGGAAACTACAAACCTGCTGGCCGTAAGTGCCGAAGAAAAGAAGATTACAATTGATTGGGATATCCCTCAGGACACTTTGTTGTATACCGACTATAATATGTTGAGCTTCATTATTCGTAACCTGCTCATTAATGCAATTAAGTATACCCCCACTCAAGGAAGAATCACGATTACTGCCCACACCCAAAACGCTTCAGATGCTCAGCCTTGGGTACAAATCTGCGTGGCCGATACAGGCATTGGCATCCCCGAAACCGAACTGCCTAAGCTCTTTAATGCGCAAGAGCACTATACCCGCAAGGGCACCCAAAACGAAAAAGGGGTTGGCCTTGGCCTTATGCTTTGTAAAGAATTCGTAGAAAAAAGCGGAGGAACCATTAGTGTAACTAGTAAACTCAATGAGGGGACAGTTTTTTGTTTTGAAGTGCCTGGGAGCGCATAGGTTACGTATAAGGAAGCACCCAAATCATTGAAAGTAATTCTGCAAAAATGAAAGAAATTCAAGAACTAGAAGAGATTTTAGGCATCAAGCTTGAAGAAAAACGATATGGAAGGTCATACGACCGAAATCAAAAAAACACTTACTCCATCCGTCGAGAACACATTGAGAGTTTGCGACTTGATGATGTAGTGATTGATAATTTTTCTAAATTATTTCCACACCTACAAAAGCTAAGGCATTTAGAAATCAACCACTCAACTATTCCTAACTTTTCTCAATTATTAGAACGAAATTATTCTGACCTGCGCCTGAATGGGGTAGTTTTTAATAACAATGATTGTGACATTACAGGTAAGATTCCCCGACACCTTATGTTTTCTAATATGACACTTGACGCAAAGTGTTTTGAGTGCCTCGAGAAAAGTAATATAGTAGGTTTTAGGCAGGTTGAATTTAAGAACTGCCACATAGATAATATCCAGGCAATTGATCAGGTGGATTATATCTCTCTTTTGATATTTGACAAGATTACCTATACCTACCACCCCCAAAAAGCATCAAAAAAGGCCACTCGCCGTTTAACGATTCATAACTCGAGCTTTGCAGATGTTGCTTTCTTGCCTTTTGCTAATTCATTAAAAGATATTACGTTTGAAAATTGCCAAATTGGTAGCATTGCTGGGCTTGCTCAATTTCCTAAACTTGAAGAAATCACGATTGATTCTGATACTACCATTGAGGATAAATCTACCTCAACAAATACCTTTCACAACGAAATCACTTGTACCCTCAATCAAGGAAAGCAACCTTTGAATTTGCAGGAAATAGTTTCTATCAAAGATGCTATCTATCAACTACAATTGAATGATTACGCAGAAAAAACCATTGACTTCATTGAAGCATTTAAAAATACAAAACACTTATCATTCTATGAATCAACCGTTTATGTAAATGCTTTTTTGCCCATTGCTAAACAAATCGAGACCATAAGTGTTACAAAATCCATCATCAAGAAGCACAACTACTTTGGATATTTTAAAAACCTGACAAGTTTTCAAACTACCAATTATGATGAAGATAATAAAGGGTTAAGCACTTTTAAAAAGCTACTTCCACTAAAACATCAGCTAAAGAGTTTGGAGATTTATGATCATCAAAAAATCCATGCATCCCACCTGATTAAGGAATTTGTCGCATTGGAATCTTTAAAAATCGCCTACGCAGTTCCTGTGCAAACAGCAGAATATATTCTTACGCTTCAAAACTTAAAAAAACTATCATTAAGCGTCGAGGAAAAGGCTTGTACTTTGAGCTTGGAAAACTTGAAAGAATTAGAGTTTTTAATTTTAGAAGCAGATGTTAAATTCACAGGCTTTGAACACCTTAAGCACCTAAAATCTTTAAAAATTGGAGAATCCATCTCAGAACCAATGATTGATGTCAACACGCTACCCAAAATGGAAAGCCTAAAGCGCTTGAATTTGGTGAGTTATGATTATGAAATCAAAGGATTGGAGCAGTTTCCTAATCTGGAAGCCTTGAAGCTTAAAGGAAGCCCTAAGGTGAAGTTAGCAAAACTCGAAAAGCTTAAGGTATTGAGTTTAGAAAATTCGACTATCGAGGACTTTTCTACATTTGAAGAATTACCAAACCTCGAAAAATTAGACTTATCAAGTATCTATAGCAAACTAAACCTGGAGGATTTCCATAAGTTTAGAAACCTAAAATATTTAACCTTTTTGGAAAGTGAGGTAGATGATATATCAGCCTTAGAACCACTTAAAAAGCTGGAATACCTTGATTTGTATTATACCGCAGTTTCAGATGTGCGAGTACTCAATACATTACCAAATCTGAAGGAAGTAAACTTAGCGGTCGCTTCTCCTGATGGCCTTGAGGAACAATTAGACAAACCTGAAATTGTGATTTATTGTGGATTGCCTAATATCAATCTTTGGATTTGGGATAAAGATGAGTTTGGGATTTAAGGTACATTTAACCAGATATTATCCTCAGTATTCAAGCCTAAAATACAAAAGCAACTCTCTAAAAATCAGAAAGTTGCTTTTATATTATAAGTAGTTATTCAATCAACCTATTTGTCTCTCAAGTCTTTGGTCTTACCGATAGGGAGACCAAAGAACCGACAACATTCGGGGAATGTTGGGCGAGCTTGTGGGACGCTGGTCTCGCTTTGCTAAGACCCTACAAGAGGTGGTTGAATAGTTATTCAATCAACCTATTCGTCTTTTAGTACTTTGGCAGGGTTTACCCTCGTAGTTTGCCAAATAAATGGGCTAATCGTGAGCAGGGTAGTCACCACAGATATCAAGGCTGTCAAGGCAATGTGTCTAAAGTCGATGTCTATATGGTAGGCAAAGTCTTCCAACCAAGTCTGCATCACATAGTAAGCAATGCCCATTCCTATCACAGAAGCTATCCCAATCCATATAGCATAGGATTTAAATATCCAGCGAATGATTTGTCGGATAGATGCTCCCAAAACCTTGTGAATGCCAATTTCTTTTTGGTTTTCCTGCAAAGCGTGGGCAGCCAGTCCAAACAAGCCCAGACAGGCAATCAATATGGCCAAAAAGGCAAAATAATTCATTGCCTTGAGCAAACTCTGCTCACTTTTGTATAACTGCTCAAAGTCGGCATCTAAGAAGCGATACTCAAATGGATATACTGGGTTATGCTTTTGCCATGCTTTACGAACACTGGCCAACTCCTGTGTAATATTTTCTCCTTTGAGCTTTATATAACTTTGGTTAAAGTTTGAAATGAGCGCAAAAGACAAAGGGGTTATTTTATTATAGAGCGATTTGAAATGATAATCTTTCACTACCCCGATTACTTTTACTTTTTTGCCATTCATTTCTACAGTGGCATTCACAGGATCTTTTAGGCCCATCATACTCACGGCCTTTTCGTTGAGCAAAATGCACTGCTTATCTTGAGCAAATTCTTTAGAAAAGCTCCTCCCCTCCTTTAATTTAATTCCAAAAGTTTGAAGATAATCATAGCCCACCCAGGCGGTGTTCATTGGTATCTTTCGCCCGTCAGGCAAGTCCATCCAATAATCACTCAAATAATTGGTAATATGATGTCGCGCCCCCGAAACACCCTTTACACCTGGTATCTTCAATAAGTCATTTTTTAGCCTTGAATAGTAATTGGGGTCTTTTGCCTGCTGGGCATAATTGAGCTCAAAACCGATGATATTATCACTATTAAAACCTAAGTTTTTGTTGCTGATGTAGTTGAATTGATGATAAATAATGAGAGTGGTCATTACCAGTGCGGTTGATAAAGAAAACTGCACAATCATCAACCCTCGTTTTAGTTTTCGCCCTTTTCTGCTCTTCGCAAACTTGCCCTTCAATACCTTGGTAGGTGCAAAATCTGCCAATACAAATGCCGGATAACTACCTGCCAATAAGCCAGTGAAAAGTACGCCTCCCAACAAATACAGGATAAAACGTACACCTACAAAATCAATGTTTAACCTTTTGCCCACCATATTGTTGAACTCAGGCAAAAACAACTCAACGATCGTGATACCAATGACTGAAGCGATCAAGGTAACAAATAATGCTTCGCCCAGAAATTGTTGAATGAGCTGGCCCCGAGTGGCCCCTACTACTTTGCGCAAGCCTACTTCTTTGGCCCGTCGCAAAGACAATGATGTAGACAAATTGACAAAATTTACACAGGCAATCAGAAAAATAAACAAGGCAATGAGTCCTAACATATATACTTGTTGGATTCGTTTGCTTTTACCATCAGTTTGGCTATGCAGGTATACGTCGTTTACTGGTCGCAAAAAAAGCGATACTTTAGATTCTGGATAGTACTTCTTGATGATATTCTCTACTTTGGTATTGGCCAGACTGGCATTTTCTTCCTTGTGCAACAGCACATAGGTATTTAGCCAGTTGCCTCGATTCCAGGCAGTAAAAAGCTTGGGATTTACACTTTTTTGCAGACGTCTGGTGGGTATTACAAAATTAAACTGAAGGTGAGATTGAGTGGGTATATCCTTGATTACTCCTGTTACCTTTGCACTAAACGATTCACTCATTTTGATGGTTTTACCCAACGGATTTTGATTGCCAAAGTACTTGTATGCCAAGCTTTGGGTAATTACTATTACATTTACCCCGCTTAGTGCTGTTTTCGGATTCCCCTTAACAAAGGAAAAGCTAAACATATCAAAAAACTGTTTACCAGCATAAATTCCTTTTTCGTAGCTTTTCTTGCCTTCATAATCCAGCAAATGTCTGGTGTTGTATAAGCGAATAGATTGGTCAATCTCAGGGATTTCGTTTTTCAAGGCTGGACTCAAAGGCGCAGGCGTTCCCGAAACTTCGGTGATGGTATTGTCTTGGGTTTCGTTACCCATTACCATAAAAAGTCGATCTTTCTTCGTATGAAACTGGTCATAGCTCAGTTCGTCTTGTATCCAGGCAATGATCAATACACAGGTAGCTATGCCCAGTGCAAGTCCCAGAATGTTTACCGTAGAATGAATCTTATTATTGAATAAACTCCTAAAAGCAATTTTAATATAGTTCTTTAACATGGTATGATGGTATTGATTTTTTATAGTATCATGGTTTAATCGCAACACTGTATTTGCGAAGGGAATGCCAAATCTATAAACTACTTAAAATCAAACATTTAAAAAGGCAAGTTGCATAGATAGATGTGCATTTTCGATGAAAAGTGTGCGATAATGAACAGTCATAGTGATCAGGTGAGATGTATAATCGAAGTACTTATTGTTTTATTCTATCGATGTCTCATGATACTACCAACCGCATGCAACAACCTGAAATATTTTTTCGCCCAGAAGACCAGTAAGTTGAGGTGATTACAGGTATCAATACTTACCTTCATGAATTGTTAAAAATAAGTATTTTGGGTACCTGTTGCTAATCATTCAATCTTTTCATCTTAAACTTATCCGAACTATGGCTGATTATTATTTAGATACGAACACTAAACGACCGTATAGCTGGTATGACCCCATTACCCAAGAAGAAAGCTCTATCAATATTTATCGCATCAAGCCCACTGCCAACTTTACTGCGGCTGATGGCACCGAAGTAACCACCAATGGAACTTATGGTTGGGTACAAGAGAAGGCAAATCTGGACATTAGCAATGGCGCTTGGGTCTTTGACAATGCCATAGTATTTGGCGATGCCGTGGTCAAAGACCAAGCGACGATACACGGCAATGCGATTATTTATTCTACTGGTGCTCCTGGAGATTCAGGCACACATGCTACCCAAGTAAAGGGGCAGGTCAAGGTATCTGACAATGCACAAGTAGGCATAGGATGTACTGCAGATGGCACTGCTACCATACAAGATAATGGACAACTCAAAGATAGTAGTCAATTGGGAGGAACCGCTAAAATTGCAGAAAACGGGATTGTACAAGATGATAGTGAGGTAAAAGATAGTACCATTCAAGGTAATGCTGTAGTGCAAGATGGAAGCAAGGTTTATGACGAAGCAACCATTACAGATGCAGCTCGAGTAGAAGATGCTTGTGACATAATTGGGAAAGTAACCCTCAAAGGCAATAGTAAAATAGAAGATAATTCTACTATAGATGCTAGTGTGGGCACCATTATCATCTCAGAAGGTGCTAGAGTAGCCGATTTTGCCACAATTATCACTGAAGACCAAGGGAATACTGTACAAATCAGCGGGAATGTGCAGGTAAATGGGGTTATTCAGAACGGTACTACTGGTCAAACATACCAAGCACCAAAAATATCAGGACAAGTAAATTTAAGTGGTAATGCTCGAGTAACAGGTCAGGTAGTGATGAGTGAACAAGCTACTCTAGAAGACAATGCTCAGGCCGAACAGGTAGATTTTGATAACCTGGAGGGAACACTCACTTTAAAAGGCACCATTACAATCTCTGAAAATGCTCGCGCTATTGGTACTAGCACCTACAGCAGTGGATCGTGGAAAGGCAATACTGTAAATGGCGAGTAATTATGAGACAAGTATTGTTTTCCAAGTCTTGATCTCATTATTTGTAGTACATCAATGATGTATGGCCTTTAAAAAACAAAAAACCTCTTCAATCAAAATATTGAAGAGGTTTTGTAGCCCGTAGGGGAATCGAACCCCTGTTTCCAGGATGAAAACCTGGCGTCCTAACCCCTAGACGAACGGGCCATAGTAGTACTATGAAAATATTTTATTTTAAGAAAGAGAAGTGGTAGCCCGTAGGGGAATCGAACCCCTGTTTCCAGGATGAAAACCTGGCGTCCTAACCCCTAGACGAACGGGCCAAGGGTGTCTCTTTCAAAAAACGTGGTGCAAATGTAGGCGAACGAAATGAATATATCAAGTGATACGCCATAATTTTTTAGAAAAAATTCATTTTTTGTTGGTGTTACCCTATCTGAACCTCCAACAAACAAAAATTAAAAAGGCAAAATTGAAAAAAGTAGGCAAGCAAATGGTACCCACTGCTTGCCCCAAGTCAAGAACTTTCCATAATACCCGTTTAATGTATGCGTTTGCAATACCCCTGGTCGGTTTCCTAGCCGACAAAGCCAAAACGGTTAAGTATTACTTATGCGAACTCTAACTTGTTTTCTCAAAGTCTGCCCTTAAGCAGCAGCGTGCATCCAATCTTTCTTAGCAGTTAGCTCTTCTTCTGTTTCCTCAAAATCTGGATCAGGCACGCAGCAATCCACCGGACAAACTGCCGCACACTGTGGCTCTTCGTGGAAACCAGTACACTCAGTACATTTGTCTGATACGATGTAGTAAAACTCATCCGAGACAGGCTCTTGAGGAGCATCTCCTGGAATGGCTGTACCATCTTCTAGTTCCACTTGCTTAAGTTCTGTTCCCCCTCCCCAGGTCCACTCTACACCACCTTCGTAAATGGCGGTGTTTGGGCATTCTGGTTCGCAGGCTCCACAGTTGATGCACTCGTCGGTGATCATTATGGCCATATTTACCTCCTTTTTTTAGTTTAGTAATGTGTTCGCGACAACCGTCCAGCTTGGTCTTATTTCCCTTTGTTATAATTCGTCCCTTTTTGCTCGTAGCTATGGCTACAAACGCAAAACTTATCCTGTAAGGAACTTTGGGTCTAACATTGAGTAATTTCACCAAACCTCAACGCTTATTTTGAAAACGTTACTGAATGAAAAAATAAATACACAAGGGCTTTTCAAAGCTCAAGGCTACACAAAAAACCTGGCTATATTAATATTCTGAGAATTGTATCCGCAAAGTATTGGGGTTAAAAAAAGAGATTGGCTACTTTTGCAGCCGCATACATCTAAGAATGGCCCCTACCAGTTAACAACAGGCCTTGCGAATGCAACAACAAAGAATAATTGGTAGGTTGATGTACAACATTAGAGTAATTTGAAAGTGTCCTTAGATGCTAACAAAAATAAGGATTGATTGTTTCAAATGAAATCTTACGCAAAGAATTGTATAATTTTAAGATTGGGTTATGAATATCACACAAAAAATTAATGCTTTTGTACAATTAGGGAATACAATTCGGGAATTTTCAGCCGATCAAAAGGCCGCATTAGGGCAAATGATTAAAACCAAGAATGACTGGTTTACTCCAGAAAACCTGGATTTGGCGCTTAATGGCTTGCAACAATATTTAGATAAAACCAACCTCGAGCAGTGGATCGCTCGTTATCCTGATTTGCAAACCACACGTACCCCTCGCAAAGTAGGTGTAGTGATGGCGGGCAACATTCCAGCGGTAGGGTTTCACGACTTACTGAGTGTAGTAATGAGTGGCCATGTCCTCCACGCTAAGCTTAGCTCGCAAGATGCGGTATTGATGAAAGAATTGATTCGCTTATTGCTGGATATTGCTCCTGAGCTTAAAGAACAAATCGTGATTACTGAGCAGCTGAAAGGCGTGGAAGCCATGATTGCTACAGGTAGTGATAACTCGTCTCGTTATTTTGAAGCTTATTTTGGGCATTTACCTCACATTATCCGAAAAAACCGCAGTTCGGTAGCAGTATTGGACGGCAACGAGTCTAAGGAAGAGCTCACTTTACTAAGTCATGATATCTTTCAGTATTTTGGTTTGGGTTGCCGCAATGTATCTAAGCTGTTTGTACCCAAGGGTTATAAATTTGATCCATTTTTTGAGGCTATTTTTCCTTGGGGAGAATCGCTGTTGGCGCATTCTAAGTATGCCAACAATTACGAGTATCATCGAGCTTTATTCCTAATGAAGAAAATGAATATGCTTGATAACAACTTTTTGATGGTAGCCGAATACGAAAGTATGGTGTCGCCAGTGGGGGTTATGTTTTTTGAGTATTATGACAATGAAGCTGAAATTCAGCAAAAGCTACAGGATAATGCAGATAAGATACAAGCAGTAGTGGCTAAAAACGAAGCATTTGAAAAACAAGTAGCGTTTGGTCAAGCTCAAAAACCTCAGCTTTGGGATTATGCCGATGGCGTAGATACAATGGCGTTTTTGACGAAACTTTAATTGTTATCGCTTTGCTTATGGCTATATTGTTACATTGTTTGAATAGTTGTTATCAAACAATGTAGCCATTTTTAAATTAGATATTCATGAGTCTTACCACCATTCAATTAAAAGCACCTTATCTCATTTTTATTGGGGATGTAGAAAACCCTACCTTCGCGAAAACCGGAGCAGGCATTGTACAATGGCGTCCCGAATTGGTTGCAGGACAATTGCGTTTTGCAGGAAATTCGCTGACTCTTGGGGTACCTGATATGACAGTGCAAGAAGCTGCCAAGGCTGGAGTAAAAAGCATCATTATTGGAGTGGCTCCTGTAGGAGGAAAAATTGAAGGTGAATGGCTGAAAGTACTAGAAGAAGCAGCTAGATTAGGCTTGGATGTGGTAAGTGGCCTGCACCATCGCTTGGAGAATTTCCCAGGTTTGGTAGCGGCTACCGAAAAGTCTGGGTCACAATTGGTGAATGTACGCACCCCTGCTCAGGGGCTACCTGTAGGATCGGGCAAAAAACGTTCAGGTAAACGCTTATTAATGGTAGGTACCGATTGTGCCGTGGGCAAAAAATACACTGCGCTGGCAATGGCCAAATCATTACAAGAAAAAGGAGTCAAGGCTAGCTTTAGGGCTACTGGGCAAACTGGGATTATGATTGCCGGCAGTGGCATCCCAATTGACACGGTAGTAACTGATTTTGTGTCTGGTGCAGCGGAGGTACTCTCACCCGATAATGACAAAGATCATTGGGATGTGATAGAAGGCCAAGGCTCTATATTACACCCTGGCTATGCTGCGGTAAGTTTGGGTTTATTGCATGGTTCCCAGCCCGATGCTTTTATTGTATGTCATGAGCCTACCCGCCCTACAATGGAAGGTTTTCCACAAGCAACAATGCCTACCGTGCAGCAATGTATGGAGATGACGATTCAATGTGGCAAGTTGACCAACCCTGCCATTCGATGCATTGGCATTAGTGTAAATACTTCGCGCTTGCCAGCCGAAGAACGATTGCCTTATTTAGAAAAATTGACTCAAGAAACTCAGTTACCTTGTGTAGATCCTATTTTGACAGGGTGTGAAAAGTTAGTGACTCAACTATTGGCCACTAACGATTAGATTTATAAAGAAAGTCTCATCTACCTTTTAAGGTATTTGATTCTATAACGATCATAAACCAAGATATATAAGCCCGTACGCAAGTTTTGGGTGTCAATTGTTTGCGTACGTTTGCCTTGCTTGATTAGCCTTCCCATATGATTGAATAGTTTCCAATCGGTTATGTGGTTTTTAGAATAAATGCCTTGATTGTTAGAATATAGTCCTATTGGCTTATTTTCTGCAATGCTAGTGACTTGATCCAAGCAATCATCAGGAGTAGTAAATTGCTGGTTGGTGTCATAATCGTTGGAGGTATTAATGTTGATGTTTTCAAATATCAATTGTTCATTGAGTATAGAGGTAGCCCGCAAAGTCATAGGGGAGGCAATGCCCGCTGTTTCAATAAAAAAATTAAAGTTCTCTCTGGGGATGTTAACCCAGGCATCATCTTTTTTGTATTCTAGTTTTGTAACCGCATGGCGAATATTTCTCAATTGAATCGCCGTCCAGAACTGACTAGACCCTGATTTAAAATTGACTTTGATCGTGGTGTTATTCACTGGGCAAGGTACAAATCGCCAGGTAATAGGAATGCGCCCCTTGGTGGGGTCTTCTATTTTGGCAAAGGCTTGTCGAGTAAGGTCTACATCTCCAGGAGCACATTCAGGACAACGATCTACTACTTTTACAATGATCGATTTTCCTGACGCACTTTTTACCTCAAGGCAAGCCCCACAAGCCTGGCTGGTATTATAATCTTGATTGTTCAAGGCACAATGGTTGAAATCATCCGCAGCCACAGGAATTCCACAGTTTCCTCCTGCACTTCCCGCCACTCCTCCATAAAATGTTCCTTCGCCAGTGTGTTGGGCATTGTTACAATTTTGCGCATAAACGGTAGCCCAGCCTGCCCATAAGAAAATGGCAAAACTGGTCATTATATTTTTAAGCTTCATAGACATTGGTTAGTTATTAAGAAATTACGCATAAATACAATTTATTAGTATAGGTAACAATCGATTTATAAGTATTATCTTACTTCAGAATTATTTTCAAATCGACGAAACTTGTGGCTATTCAGTAAATCATAACAATAGTTCTATGCGACAAATCAAATGTACTTTAGAAACCTGGCCCTACCTCGAGCCTTTTGTGATTACGGGGCGTACGATGACCCAAAGTGAATTTTTGCTGGTCACCATTACTGAAAATGGCTTTACAGGCCGAGGAGAAAGTGCGGGAGTATTTTATTTGGATGACCGGGGAGAAAAAATGCGGCAACGGGCTCAAACGATGATCGCAGAGATAGAAAAAGGGGCTACCCGAGAAGATTTGTTGGAGCTGATGCCTTCAGGTGGCGCACGAAATGCTATCGATTGCGCTTTGTGGGATTTGGAAGCCAAAAAAGCAGGAAAAACGATTTGGGAGTTATTAGATCTTACTCCTCATCCAGTAACTACTGTAAACACCATTAGTATCAATACTCCAGAACATATGGCAGCCAAAGCCAAGGCATTGAATACTCCAAAAATTAAGGTAAAACTCAATGGTGAAACCCCATTGGAACGCATCACTGCCATATGTGAAGCCCGCCCTGATGCCGAAATAGTGGTAGATGCCAATCAAGGGTGGACGTTTGAACAATTGGTAACATTGGCACCAAAATTCAAGGAACTTGGGGTAAAAATGATTGAGCAACCCCTGCCTCGAGGTAAAGACGAAGCACTAGACAACTACTCCTCCCCTATTGCCTTATGTGGCGATGAATCTTGTCTGGATACCAGCGAATTGGCGCAAGCCGCTGGTCGTTATCAAATGATTAATATCAAGCTGGATAAAACCGGCGGTTTAACTGAAGCCCTTCGCTTAGCTCAAGCAGCCAAGGCCAAGGGATTGCAGTTAATGGTGGGCAATATGGTAGGAACTTCTCTGGCTATGGCTCCTGGCTTTGTAATTGCTCAATATTGTGATTTTGTAGATTTGGATGGCCCTATGTTTTTGACCAAAGATCGCCCTCACGCAATGACTTTCGAGCAAGGACAAATCACAGGGTTCACACCAGCATTATGGGGGTAAACTAATTACCCTGATCAAGCCACAGCCCATCTTTAATATAGCCAATTTGCCCAAAAGCGAGGTAATTAAAGAATAAAGGCAACTCGAAGAAATGAGGCAAGCCATAATGATAAACCCGGGTAATGAATTGCACTTTTTTCCCTTCAAGTTGATCAGATGTAAGGCTGTTGGGTAATTGGTAAATGTAAAGCAAGGTTTTGCGATTTACTTTTAGCTTCCCTTTCTTTTTTACTTTTCCAGAAAATGCAACCAATTGTCCCTGATGTTGACGAAACTGCTCGATAGTTTTACAAACAGGAAATAATCGTTGTAGTAAGGTAGCTGATGGGGGTTGATTAGCTTGAGTAAATTTGACAATAGCCATTCCAGGTTGTTTTTTACCTTGTTTGAGAGCATTTGTCGAAGGCATATTAAAAAGAAGCCAAGGATTTTTGTGATTGGCCTGAAATACTACTTTTTGTTCATCCCTTACTGAAATTAACCCATAAACTACCACCCACTGATTTAGATTTGTTTCAATATCCTTTTGAGAGTGGCAAGCAGGTATTGCTTGTATTTGGGCCACCTTTGTTACGAATGGATGTACGCGAATCAATTTTTCAGGGTCTTTGACCAATGGCTGTTTACTTGCATTGAGAAATGCTGTTTCAGGCAATGGTTCATTACTAAAACTGGCCAACTGAAAGTCAGTGTTGTTTAATTTTACTATTCCTTTTACCAGTATAAAGGTCGTATTTATTGGTTTTCCTCCAAAAAAAGCATCATTCCCTAAAAAAATCCACTCATTACCCTCTAGTAACAAAATATAAGGGTGATGAGGCAACTGATGATGACGCGCTAATTCTCCAAAAATTAGGATTTGTTTACCTGCATTTGCTTTCACTTGCTCTATAGAGGTACAAATAGGGGCATTTTCCTGAGAAAAGCCCTTGTTTGGTAGTGTTAGCAATAAGCCAATAATAATTAGTATGAGTAGCGTATTGCGCATAACTATTTCTTATCTACAATTGTACTAATCTCTGGATCGCCTACAGTTTCAAGCTGGCGTTCATGGAATGATTCTCCTTTACCGGTTCCATACATAGAGAAGTACCATAATTTATGGTCGGCAAGGCCTTCTAAAGCCATGTAATCTCCCTGATCGTTGCTTTGCATAATATTCGTTGCAAAATGATAATTATAGCCAGTTTCGCCAGATTGGGTATTATTGGCCTTGGCTTCTTTTTCGTTTACATAACGATTGGCATCTACCATAGTAACTCCCTGACCCAAATCGGGGCGAGCAAAAGAGCCTAATCCATATTCCTTATCTACTTGGGCTCGGGCAGTGCCTGATAAACTTAAATAATCATTGTAAGCTTTTTCTTCGTCGCTGTAAGCTTTTGCGGGGTATTTGTCCTGCATTATTCTTAGAATGTAATCCCTGATAGTTTTTGTGGCATCCAGGGTATCTACTGTAATAGAGCCATCCTTGCTTTTGTATACCCGACGAGCACCTCCTGCCCCACTTTGAATACACCCCATAATCAAACGATTGGCATTTCCACAATCTCTTAGTTTGAGCTTGTCAAATCCTCCATATTTTCTTTCTTCAGTGCTTGATTCATTCGCCATATTTTGGTCTTTGCCCCCTTCTGTATGCACTGCTTTTATTTTTTTGAAACTCCCTTTGCTTGGATTAGATTCATTCGTAAGAGGAACATTTCCTACTACCAGATCATTGGCTTCGGTCACTAATTTCACATAAGATCCTTTAGCAGCAAGCACTTTATTGGCCTTAGTGATGAGGCTTTGGTCAGCCCAGGCTTGTTTTGAATAAGTCCCTAAGCCTTCTACCGCCATTTTACCATCATTAGATACCATCAAGGTTTTACGTTTGGGATGACGCCAGCCTTCTTTTTGTCTTTTCAGTTTATTGGGTATCTTCCCTTTAGCTTCCCGTTTTTTATATTTTGCCTCAAATTTTTCAGTCTGCTTATCATACTTTTGTTTCATCTTTTCGCTGTAAGGATCAGCATCTTTCTGATTTGCCATGGTTGTGTTATAATCCTCTTCTGACAAATGTCTGAGTTGATCACGCTTGTTGTACATCACATAACGTTGTACTGGTGCGCTTGATGTTTGCCCTCCAGTGTTGGCTTGCAATGGCTTAGATGAAGTAAGGTCTCCTTTACTGGCTTTATCACCAATATCGTCTGCCTCTTTCTCCAGTTTTGGATCGCTATTAATACCTACCCCATTATTGGCTTGAAAGTCGGCTTGTACCCGCCCTTGTTTTTGTTGAGCTACATGGGTGAGTTCGTGCCCAAGGTGTTGTTCTTTGCCAGGGGCTAAATGCACCTCATTTCCTTGCGCAGTAGCTTCGGCCTTTAACTGAGCAGGCTTGCCAGAATTATAGTGAACTCTAGCATCCGACACATCAGTGCCCATGAGTTGACTTACATTTTCTTTGATTTGATATTCGCCAAGTTGGTTTTCTGTCCCCATCAAACGCTTTGTATTGCGCTGTAAAGGCTTTTGTTTAGCTTTATGTCGTGCTTGCTTCCCTTGTTTTGATTGGACAGGCTTTTGCCTGGATTTAATTGTGGATGTTTGTCGTTGAACAGGTGCTTGATTTGTTGTATCTGTGGATAATTGCTGAAAAGATTGCATGATGTTCTCTATAAGTTTTTGATCTCCTGATTTTACAAAAAAGATCACTTAAATAAAAGGCTATTATCTAAATAACCTTAGGCGTTTTTAATAAAATGACAAATCAATCATCTATATATCAAGTCAATCTATTTATTATATTTCAGATAAACGCGATTGTTCATCATTTCTTATCTACAATTGCCGAAGCATTTGGTTTTTGGACTACATCCTCTTGTCTTTCATGAAAAGATTGTCCTTTTTGAGCGCCATACATAGAAAAGTACCATATTTCGTGATCAGCCAAACCTTCCAATGTCATATAATCATCTCCACTTTGCATAATGTTTGTTGCAAAATGATAATTATAACCATCTTCGTCTGGATTGTCTTCAGTAGACACAGTTGTTACGCCTTGCCCCAGTGATGGAACAGCTCCGGCATCTAGTCCATATTTTTCATCTATCCGCTTTTTTTCAGCTGGGTCTAATTTTTTATATACCTCAAATGCCTCCTTAACACCATATCCTTTAGAGTATTCCTTGATTAATATTTTCCTTATCAGCTTCTGGATAGTCTTGTTAGGATCATGGGTTTTTATTATAGTAGTTCCATCCTTTGTTTTGTATACCCTTCTAATTGGGTTATCGCCCTCTTTGAGCGCACCCATAATCAATTCATTTGCATTGCTACAATCCCGAAGTTTTACCTCTTTGGTAGTGACAGCTTTCGGTATACCCGCACTCAGGAATACCTTCATATCTTTTGAGGTAGTATTCGCTTTTTCAGTCATGTTTTTAGAAGTTCCCTTTTTTACAGGTACCACTTTCTTAAAGTCTTTTTGGTAAGGATTGGGAATGGAGTCCCCTGGTATACTTCCTACCATCAAGTCATTGGCTTCACCTTTTAACTCTACATAAGAACCTTGCTTCTTGAGTGCGTCATTTCCATCATTAATCAAGCCTTGTACTGCCCAGGCTTGAGCAGACTTCTTACCTTTACCTTCTACCGCCATCTTTCCATCATTTGATATATAGAGTTTTTGACGTTGAGGGTGTCTCCATTTGGTTTGTGGTTTACCAGCACTTTTCTTTCTTTTCTTCTTGGGTTGTTTCTTTTTACCATATGCTACATATCGCTGTACTGGCGCTATATGATGAGCAATTGAGACACCTTTAGAAATGCTCATTTGTGTAGAATCAACTTTGCCTTTAGTAGCTTTTTCCCCTATATCATCGGCTTCTTTTTCCAGTATTGGGTCATTGTTAATCCCCACCCCATTGTTGGCTTGAATGGTAGGCTGTACACGTCCTTGTTTTTGTTGAGCTACGTGAGTGAGTTCATGCCCAAGGTGTTGTTCTTTGCCAGGGGCTAAATGTACCTCGGTGCCCTGGGCAGTGGCTTCTGCCTTTAATTGAGCAGGTTTGCTTGAATTATAATGCACTTTAGCATCCGATACGTCAGTACCCATCAATTGGCTTACATTTTCTTTAATTTGCCCCTCGTTTGACTGATTGCCTTTATTGACTGCACATTTGCGGTTACGCTGTAATGGTTTTTGCTTGGCTTTATGGCGAGGTTGCTTTCCTTGCTTCGATTGAAAAGGTTTTTGTTTGGCTTTAATGGATGATTTCTTCTGTTGAATTGGTTCTTGATGTGTTGCCTCTGTGGTAATTGGTTTTGAAACTTGCATGATGTGATAAGTTTTTGATCTTACTAGTCACACAAGAAAATATTTAAAATTGGGTCAGGTAGGTGAGGAAATAGTACTGTAAGTTTCTCCAATTATTTATTGAAATAACTTATAAGTACCTGGAGATAATTAAATATGGTTAAATGGTTATATTGTTAAATGGCCTTTTTTAATAAAATAACTGGGCGTTGCGAAACCTTTAGTCCTGAGCAAAGCCGAAGGAACTAGCCATTTAACAATAAGATATAACTAATTTTGTCTGACTACTTAATACAAAGAAGTAAGCTTAAACATCAAACAAGAGATTAGATTATTTTATGTTTCCAACTTCACCAAAAAGGATTTGGTTAACCATTTGCTGGCGTAGTAGGTGTAATATCTCTACTGCCATCGACTCTGGTTTCTCCCAAAGTAGGGCGCTTGGGTAGTTCTTGCATATGATTCTTTACCAAATATACCACCTGGCGAATGTGTTCACGACCCAATATGCTATAGAACTTTAGCGTTTGATGAGATTTGTTTTTACGTTTTTTGATCAAATCAACCTGAAGGTATTCCTGTACATCGCGTCGAGCATAGGCGGTAATTGCCTGAATGGCTTTGATATTATCTATAGATAATTGATGACGATACAATGGCAACCAACGATTTTTGACAATCAAATGCGTAGGGGTAATGATAAACTTTTTCTGGGGATACACCATCAAGCCATACAATACACCCATCGTCAACAAAAACCCAAAGGGGCTTTCCTGTAATACTCCAGTCACCGCAGCGGCAATCAAAAAGGTTAATAAAAGCACAAATAAGGCAACAATGTAGCTATTGAGTAATGAGTGCTCAAAGGTAACTTTATTACCAACTACCTCTCCCACAGGCAGGTTTTTCTCTTGTACTGCCACACCTACTTCGTGCAATTCTCTGGCAACCTGAAGTAATTCCTTTTTTTCCCAACGATCATTTTTTGTGGTAAGGGTACCAATCACTTTTTGCGTTTTGGCAGATCTCAATTCCAGCGTTACAAACACTCCCTCATGTAATAACACCGCAGTTGTACGGGCAAATTGCACAAAGCCCCGCGCTTTAAGCTTTTCCAATTGGATTTTTTGCTTACCATCATCGATACGTAATTTATAGATTAGCTGCAGGCGGTCACTCTCACGAGTTTTGAGGAAGTGCTCACCCAATAGGGCTGCCACAATAAGGCCACTCATGGCAATGCTAATGTCAACAAAAAACTCCCTCCAGGTAGGAAAAAGCGACAACATGATAAAGACAACTCCCCAAATAATGATTAAGGCGAGTACAATGCCTAAAAGCTTGGGTACGGTAATTTCTGGCTTACGATCGGAGGCAATATATGTTTTTCGAGATGGTGGTGTCATATTATCTTCAAGTTAGGCGTCAGACATTTTTTTCATTTGCTTAGTGACCAAAAAGGCTATTTGTTGTTGGTTTTTAGCAGTTACTTTAGAGTAAAACTTCCTGATAATGTGTTCATTATACGTTTTTGTTTTTATAACCAAACGCTTGGTATTATGGTCATCGTCTAAGTCTTCGAACTTTATGCTATAAATGTGATGCGTAGGAATCTTATGTCTGTAAAAAGGAATCCAACGATTTTGAACAAGCAAATATTTAGGAGTAATTACGAAACGCTTTTGGTTATACATAAACACCCCATAGATTAAAAGGCCTAATATAAGAATAAAAAGAGCATTCTCGAGCAGTTTGCTGTACATGATGGTGGCTATGCTCATTGTTACAAGGATAATAGAAGCCCAAATAGTGTTTTCATTGATGGCTTTGCTTTTAAACACAGCTTTGTTGCCTACAATTTGGCCAGCCTCTTTTACACGCTTTTTTACTTGCATGCCAGCTTGCTCCAGCAAAGTTACTATTTCTAATACATCGTCTCTGTCCCATCGGTCATCTTCGTTGGTAATGGTTCCGTGTAGCTGTCCCGAAGCGATAGACCAAAAGCCAATGCTTACAAATAAGCCTTCTTCAGTAAATAAAGCATAGGTTTTGGCAAAATCAACATAGCCTTTCTTTTTGTGCTTGGTAAGGTATACTCTTTGTTGTGCTTCTTCAATACGCAAACCATACACATATTGCAGACGCTTTGCTTTTTGTTGTTGCTTCCGTAAGGAGTAACCTAACCAACTGGCACCTATCATGGTAAGTAATAAAGCAAGAGCGAGCATTTCTTCGCCTGAGAGGTAATCTTCAAAAAAGAGGGCAAATTCAGCAGCTTGTCCAAATATGCCTGCTACAGCAGACAATACTACAAAAACGCCTAAAACATATCCCCAAAGTGAAAATTGAGGGATGGTTTCATTTGCCTGAAAGTTATAAACGGAATGGGCGGAAGTGTTCATAATTCATAAGTTTGATCTGTTTATTTTTAAATTTTATTAAACCTGTTGGGGTTTAATTGTATTATCCTGCAAAGGAATACCCGCATCCTTCAAGCTATAGGCCATCCTGAATAGGCTTTCTGGTCTCCAGTGTTCCTCTCTGGTGCTCAAAGAAAACAATTCTTTTCTACCGTTTTTAGAGTAGAGTTTTAGCTCGGTATGATCTTCGGTTTGCTGCAAACTTGCACAAGTTTTGTCAAACTTCAGATGCCCCCTTGTTTTAGCCTTTTCCAAATAAATTTTATGATGTTGGGTATTCACTTGAAGTGTATAAATGTCTTCTTTAAGTGATTTTTTTAAGCTACGCATTTCCCCTATGAACCAAGGTACAATAAAGACTGCCGAAACACCGCTGTTTATACAAATGATTTGAGGCCAGGACAATCCATCATAAAATTCTGCCTCAAGGCAATTAACTAAATTAACCAACCACGCATACACAAAATACCCTAAATGTTTCAAGAGAACATCCCTAACCTCTTTAGGCTTTTGTGCATTGGCTTTATATACAAAGTCAGGGGGCATTTTGTAACTCATAAGCTTGATCAGTTAGTTTGTACTACATCATCCTAGCAGACATTTTAGCTAATGTTAGTAGCGAGGACATGGTCAATGAATACTCGAGAAAACCTCTATTATCGCCTGACTTTTCCAAGCTAGACGCTCCTTGTTCATTTAGAATTTGAATTAAATATTAAATCTCAAAAATAGAGTATAGTAAAGCCTGTTCGTTTTTTCTGCAGCGAAAAAAACGAATCCAAAATATTCAATTACATATTTAGAAGATTAGCTATTGTGCTAAATCAGCTTTGAATCAGATAATATATCTAATCCAAGTCTTGAATGCACAAACGCCAAAAGAAAGCCATGAGGGCAAACAATCCGCTCATTACCCAAATGAAGGGGCGATGTAGGTAGTACTCAAACTTGATTCCTAATACTAAGAATCCAGCAGATAATACCAAGGTGATGGGAACAATGACCATCATTGCAAAGGTGATGATACGGGCCAATGAATAGGCCCTATTAGAAGAGGGTTGGGTGATATGATTCATAATTTTTAAAGTTTGATCTATTGACTTATTTCCTACTATTATATACTGTTTGTTATACCTCAAGGTTTCAAATTATTGAACAGATTCGCTCTCTGTTGCATTGGCTCTTAGCTTGAAAAAAATCCTATATAAACGTTTTTCTTGCTTGAGAATTTGTGCGAAGAATATTGGAAAAATAAACATAAAGATAAAAGCTATAATGTTTACAATGTTATTATAATTACTCAAGCTTTCAGCTTCCTTAAAATAGTCGGTACTGCTTCCTCCCATATGCATATTATCAACCATTTTCGATAATAAGATTCTGCTTTTTACCCAAACATAAATCACACTTAGTTGAAAAAACACATTGACTGCCCACCAAATATTAATCAAAGCCGCACCTCGCACCACCTGCTCTGGTACAACATCTTTGATTCTTAATTGTATTTTTTTCCATATTTCTTTCACAATCAAATAAGGGTAAATCCACCAGGTAATAGGTATAAAAAACGACCAACCTACTTGACGATCAGAGAACTTCATGTTGCACCCAAGCCTTCTTAAATTGGTATAAGCCCGAGTTGCCCAAAGTACGTACAAGATGAGTTCGGCTAAAATTACCCCACAGAAAATAAACAATCCTGCGCCAACTATATAGTAGGCATTGAGAAGCGCATTCAGATTAAAACCACTGCTATTTTTTAGATACAAAACCCCACCAAACACCAGCACTACAAATAAACATATAATTCCAATTTTGGCCCAAGAAAGTATCAAGGTAACTTTCCCTATATCCGCGTTATCTTTGAGGCCTCCTTCAAAACTATTGTACAAATTAGCGTTAGAAGAAGTATTCATTCCAGGGCGATGTTGTACTTTTTCCTGAATTTGTACTCTGGCTATTTTCAATTCTTGCCTTATTTGTAGCAAATCTTCGGTACTCCATTGCCCTTCTTTGTTGGTAAGGGTGCCCAGAAGTTTGTTATTTTTGATAGACCACAATTCAATTTTAATTACGTCTTCTATTTGGATAAACTTGACTTGAGTAGTTTCAAAGCGAAGAAAGCCTCCTCCTTGCGCCTTTTGCAGGTTAATCTTTTGGGTAGAAGGGTCAATGCTAATCTCAAAAACGGGTTCGGGGGTATCGGCAGAGGAAGGGGAAAATTTGCTTTCCAATGCTACATATACGGGATTGGCACGGGTGGATTCGTTCATAAATATTAATGTTTGATAGACTTATTATAATGTTAGTTACTATAATTTACGGAGATTTCAAAGGAAAGATTTACGAAGGTAATGATATGCGCAAGTTTCAGGTTGAAGCAAGCATTTGCTCCTTGTACTTTTGTACATATATCAACAGTTGTTTTAAACTATGACTCTATTTGCCAACACACAAGAAGTACTGAATTACGAACGTATTAAAACGGCTATTCAATACTTGAGCGAAAATTTTAAAGATCAACCCAGTCTGGATGAAGTAGCCGAAAAAGTGCACCTATCTCCTTTTCATTTTCAGCGAATGTTTACCGATTGGGCGGGGGTAAGTCCCAAGAAATTTTTGAAGTATCTTACTTTAAACCATTTGCAAGAAAAGATTACTGAAATACCCAATGTACTGGCAATGGCAGACGAAGCAGGACTATCGAGTCAGTCTAGAGTGTATGACTTGTTTGTAACGCTGGAAGCAGTAACTCCCCAACAATACAAATCATCTGGTAAAGGGTTGTCTATTCGATATGGCTACCATGTCACACCTTTTGGCATGTGCTTTATAGCGGCCACAGAACGGGGCATTTGCGGGATGGCTTTTGTAGACGAAGCTCAGCAACGCACCGAATATGAGCAATTTGCACAAAAGTGGGCGTTTGCCGAATTAATCCATGATCCTGCTTACACTCAGCCTTTGGTTGCTCAAATATTTATACCCCAACAAGTGTCTAAATTGCAACAACAGCGATTACAAGTATTGGTACAAGGTACCAACTTTCAGGTAAAAGTATGGGAAGCATTATTGAAAATACCCTTAGGCGCAGTAAGTACTTATCAACAAATTACTACGGCTATTGGCAACCCCAAAGCCAATCGGGCGGTAGGTTCAGCAGTGGGTAGTAACCCTATTGCTTATTTGATTCCTTGCCATCGGGTGATTCGCAAAGAGGGTAAATTGGGTAATTATCATTGGGGGCCAGAACGTAAAAAAGCCATTGTGGGCTGGGAAATGGCTCAAGTAGAGATTTCATCTTAGCTTGTCACAGCTGGTGGGTTTTGAGCGTAACATGGATGTTATTACTCCACTAAATACAAGCACATGATTTTACTTCCACCTACTGATTATCAGAAAGTTATTGATCTAATTCATCCCATTGAAATTAATAATTTGTTTGCCCGCTCGGTAGTAGAGCGGCATGTAACAGGTAAGATTTATGTAGATAATATTGACACCCCCAGAGCTTGTTACGTATTACACCCTTATGGAATGTCATTGCTGGCAGGTAATAGCCAGATTACCGCTTTTAATGATTGGTTTCGGAGTTATTGCCTCAATGCTGATCAGAATCGACAAAGCGATGAATGGATGCAGGCTTACCCAAAAGATTGGGACAAAGTATTACAGGTCTTGTTTGGAGAGCATATGATCACGTCAGCAGCTAGTGATCCAAATCGATCGACAAATGTGGTGCTCAATACTCGAGTCAACTTTGCCTTTGATAAAACCAAGTACCTACAAATGAAGCCTGCTCCTACCCCCAAAGGAAAAGTGGTGCGCACCGACCATCAGCTATATGCAGCCATGCAAGGCAGTGTGGTTCCACAGTACTTTTGGGATGATATGGATAGTTTTTTTGAGCATGGTGTGGGGTTTAGTTTACTTTATGATGGTGACCTGGCTGCTACTGCTTATGCTTCTTTTGTGCATGAACATCAATTGGAAATAGGCATAGAAACGGTGGAGCGTTTTCGGGACAAAGGATTCGCAAAACAAGTTTGTGCTGCATTGATTGACTATTGCCTGGAACATAATTACGAACCTATTTGGTCTTGTCGCCTTGAGAATACAGGTTCTTATCATTTAGCCCTAAAACTAGGGTTTGAACCTACGCTACACTGGTCTTATTATCGTTTGGGGTATTGACCCTCTTTTTTTAATTCAGTTTTTTATTTTCTCAACAAACAAGCGTTTTCATCAGCCAATTGTAAGAAAGCTCTATACCTGACAAAGATCGAGAACCTGTCAGGTATAGATAAGTTCAAACAAATGCTGGAGTAAAGCGTAATTACCCACTCAATTACTTCTGGTTCAACCTCTTTAAATTTTGATTGATTTTGTTGCGATAAAACTGATAATCACTTTTGGATAATTCTTTTTGTTGAGGCAATATTTTTAGGGCTTGTAAGTACGCTTTTTTAGCTTCTTTGTTTTTGTTGAGTTTTTCCAGGCACTCTCCTTTAGCCTTGTATAAGCCTACTTGTTTAGGATAGGTTTTAATCGCCCAATTATACATTTCCAATCCATCGGTATATTGTTTTTTACTCACACAATAACGAGCCAACTCATAAAACGTGTGGAGTTCTGGAGTATAAACATAACCTGTCCATTGAGCTAGCTTTTGATAAAACTGCATTACCTGATTTTTAAAGTCTCGTTTATTTGCAATGAAAACAGATAAGGTATTAGGAGGTATTTCCCACTTTTTTGAAAGTTTTATCAATCCATTATACATACTTCTCAGAGGAATTGTCGCGTGATCAAGATTCTGATAGGACGAAAAAAACCATTCAAAAGAGGTATTAGAATGTTTTTTTAAAAGTGTATCCAGCTTTTGGTTGTACTTCAAAAACATGGCATCTACATTTCCTTCAGTACCATTGGTGGTAAAGATATATTTTTTGGTTTTGACAATCTGATTCAGGTTGCGTTGAAATTTCAGGATAATTTCCTCATCATCAATTTGCAGATTCGGGCTTACTGCAATATAGCTATTAAATAACTCGGGGGCATCGACAATACTATTTAAGATAAAAGTCCCTCCTAATGAGTGGCCTATGGCAATTCTAAATGAAACTGGATGGTACAAACTATCTATCAATGGAAAAACTTCCTGTGCTAAATGATTCTGCAGTTTTTTTGCTCCCCCAAGTGAGGGTATTTTCCAATCATCATTTACTGGTGTAGGTGTCAATTCATATTGACGCTTGACCGATTTTATACCAACCAAGATGCATTTTGGTAATTGACGAATGGCTATGAGATAGTCTATAGTAGCACTGGTTAAATTATAAAATTGATCCCACTGGGCATCGAATAAGTAAATGACTGGCAGGGAGTCTGTAGGTTGAAAATTGCCTGGTAAAAAGACTTTGATCTCTCGTTTGGTCTCAAATACCTTAGAGTCAATAGTATAGTTAAGCGATTTTGGCTGAGCAAATGATAAAAGAGGTAATAAGCAGAAAAGTATTATCAATAGGTGTTTCATGATGGTTATTAGTTTTTAAGCAAAATTATCAGTGGAAACACCAGAAAACTTGGTAAAATGAGACAAAACTCAACCAGTGCTTATTTAATAGTCCAAAAAGTATTTTCGGAACCTAAGGTAGTAAGGCTATTAAAAAAATGGCGGGGATTACTACCAGTGAGTTTGTTTAAATGCCTGATAAATTCAGATTGATCGTAAAAGTGATATTGATGGGCTAATTCGGTCAGTTTTTTGGTATCTTTTATAGGATCTAGATAATTGTTGACAGCTTTTCTAAATTGAACAATGTCAATATAGGTTTTTACTGAACATCCTATGTGTGTTTTAAATAAGCGTAATAGTGTCCTACGATGCGTGTGAAACTGCTCTGAGAGCTGCTGTACGGTAGGTTTATGAGATGCCCCTTCTATATAATTAATACATTTCACGAGGTTTTCTTCTCGGAACGCCTGGTAATTTACCTGAAAAAAATCATCTAAAATATTGACTCTTTTATCTAATAAAGGCTCATTGTAGGCCACCAGGCAAGCTTCTTTGAATGACTCTCCAAAATGCCCAAAGCTTTTATCATCGGTGCGTGGAAACACATCATTTAAATTACCCTTTATGAAGTGGTTGATACCCAAGGATTGAAATACAATGCCTATTTTATCAAAGGGAGCTTGAATTTCAGCAATTCGGTATTGGCTTTGAATGCCTGAATAAAGTATGCTTATGGGTGTATGGGTACAAGGTACTGATGCTGAATAACCAGGCTGATAAATAATTTTGGAGTTTTTATAAACGGTAACTGCATTTTTGTGATTAGGATAATAGAGAAAATGCTTTTTAAGTAATGGGTCGGTAGCACTGTGAAAATAATAATACGCGATATATTGCCTTAACTTTTTGCTGGATGGTTTTATTGAAATAAAACTTTCTGCTTGCATTTTTTAGCCTCAATAAAAGTGATTTTTGACAAAGGTTTCCTGAACCTAAAGTGTAAAATAATCATCAAAGTCAAAAATAAAGCATTTGGCCCAATGCTAAACAAGGTTTATCCCTAACAAAAATCACTGGTTATCAACGTTTTATAAAATATTTTCAAAAAAACTTCAATTTTTACTTGACTCTCCCCTTACGTCATAGCTTTTATTTGTAACCAACAATGACCAATAAACCTACTAGAGATGACCGGTTACTCAGTAAAACAGTTGGCTGAATTGGCAGGAGTAAGCATTCGTGCCTTGCATCATTATGATCAGATAGGACTACTTACTCCCGCAAACAAGGCCGAGTCGGGGTATCGTTATTACGGCAAAGCGGAGTTGCTTCGTTTGCAACAGATTTTGTTTTATAAAACATTGAAATATCCGCTCAAACAAATCAAAGCAATTTTAGACGACCCTGATTTTGACCTGATGGACTCACTGGAACAGCAGCGACAGCAGATTTTGCACGAAGCTGATCGGCTACAGCAGTTGTTGGTGACCATAGACAAAACAATTGTTGGACTTCAAAATCAAGAACAAATGATTACAGATGAAGAATTGTACGAGGGTTTTACTCCTGAGCAAAAAGACACGTATCGTCAGGAAGTAACAGATCGTTGGGGAGAAGATAAGCTCAAAGAAGCAGAAGATCGTCTCAAACGCCTTAGTTCGCAACAGTGGACTGATGTGAAGGCCAAAGGTAAAGAGATAGAACTGTTATTGGCTGATTTGATGGCCCAAAACCAAGCTGTAGATAGCAATATTGTGCAAAAAGCTATAGATGCACATTATGCCCATATGTGTGAGTTTTGGACACCTAACAAGGAACAATACCTTGGGTTGGGTAAAATGTATACCGAAGATGAACGCTTTAAGTCGCATTATGAACAATATGCAGATGGACTGGCGGCTTATATTTATGAGGGCATCAAGGTATATTGTACAAACGATATGAAGGTGGTATAACCTTACCTTGTCTTATTGCTTAATGGTCAGATGGTGGTTTACTATTTGACCATTTACTTTATCACACAGCGAGTAACTTAGAACTTTTTGTGCTTTTTGGGATTAAATAATTATGGAAGCACACCATATTCAAAAAATCATTGCTTTGCTTGAGAGTGAGGATGAAAAAAACATTCCAGTAGGTTTACGTTTGATGGAAAGCCTACGATTAGGCCAAGAGGTATTGGCTCAATTGCACGGAGAAAATTTATTACCCCAGGCTGTTCTTCAGGATGCTACATCTAAGGTGACTTTATACTTTGAAAATCAGCAGATTTCATTACAATCTCGCAAAACCTATCTGGAATTTTATGACAAACTCAGTAATATGATGCGAACCTTTTCCAACGATATTGGGCTGAGTCAGCGAATATTCAACTTAATCAATACGGGGTTCTTTATTTTTGCAGGTAAGCTCGCTATTCAAGAATCTTCTATGCTACAGATTTTAAATCATAGCATCCACCATTATGTCTTATTTGGGCTAAAAACCTCGTGGGCCACTGCTATGGATTTTCATAAACATATCAAGGCCCTAACTGCTGATCAAGCTCCACAAACGAATCAAAACTCGCTGATTAGATGGCACGATTTGGCCAGTTTTTGTCACGCGCCATTATTCTATCAGTTATCTCCTCAATCTGATGCACTCGTGCACTTTGATTTACTATTGAAAGTAAAAAGTAACTGAGGAGTTAAAAGCAGTGTAAGGTACCTCAATAATTTCGTTTTTTATCTCCTAAACACTTTGGTCTTGTGGAATAACCAAGCGACAAAGATTAAAGGTAAACAGCCGATGACATTGTACCACAAAAATGGAATTTCGAGCTTAGGGAAGATCCAGCCTACATTCACACCTTGGTCGGCAAAGAAAGCATTGATATACTTAGACGTGTGGCAGTAGATTACCAATAACTCAGCAAAGATTCCAGCCCAGAACACCTCTTTGGCACCTACTTTTTTGAGGAAAAATGCCACCAAAAATATCCCTAGAATGGTTCCGTATACCAGCGAGCCAATCAGGTTGACTGCTTCTATCAATGCACCCAAGCGATTGGCAAACATGGAGAGTACAATGGCATATAGTCCCCAACCAACTGTGAGTATTTTAGACATGCGCAAGTATTGTTGATCAGTACCATTGGGATTGATCATACGCTTGTACACATCTATTACAGTGGTAGAAGCTAATGCATTGAGTTCTGAAGCGGTGGATGACATAGACGCTGAGATAATGACCGAAATGAGCAAACCCACTAAACCAATGGGTAAGTATTTCATGACATAACCAATAAAGATGTAGTTGGTATCATTGGTATCGGCGGTAGCATCGGCTTTTACCATCACTTTATTGGCTTGGGCTTTTATGGCCTTAGCTTTCTTTTCGGCTGCACGCAAATTATCAACTGCTTCTTTTTCCTTAGCAGCATCTTTTTTATGGCGGGCATCGACCATGCGTAAGGCATAGGCTTTTTTCTCTAATGATGCCCTTTCGTAGTCTTTTTCTAGTTTTTTAAACTCTTGTTGGTATTCTGATTTACGGGTGTTTTCTACCAGGTTTTGTTTGAAAGAAATTGGAGGGGCATTGAACATATAAAAAACAAACAGCATGGCTCCCACAAACAAAATAGCAAACTGCATAGGGATTTTAATCATCCCGTTAAACAGCAATCCCAGTCGACTTTGGGCAGTAGATTGCCCTCCCAGATAACGTTGTACTTGTGATTGGTCGGTTCCAAAGTAGGAAAGTGCTAAGAAAAACCCACCTATAATTCCTGACCAGAAATTGTATTTGGTTGTGAGGTCTATCTTAAAGTCTACTACATTTAGTTTGCCCATTTTCCCGGCCAAATTCACAGCATCGCCAAACGATACCCCTACAGGTAGCTTGCTTACGACCATATAGCCCGCGATGACCATCCCAATTAAAATAATACCCATTTGAATTTTCTGGGTTTGGCTTACAGCTTTGGTACCGCCAGTTACGGTATAAATGATCACTACCAATCCAGTAAAGAAATTAGTCCAGTAGATGTTCCAGCCTAATAAAGTAGATAAAATGAGGGAGGGTGCAAAAATGGTAAACCCAGCTGCTAAACCACGCTGTAGTAAGAACAGAAACGCAGCCAAGGCTCGAGTACGTAGATCAAATCGTTTTTCTAAATATTCGTAAGCAGTAAAAACGCTAAGTCGCCGATAAATAGGTACAATCACCGATGAAATAACCACCATAGCCAAGGGTAGTCCGAAATAAAACTGGACAAACCGCATGCCATCGTCATAACCCAAACCAGGCGCCGAAAGAAAGGTAATAGCACTAGCTTGCGTAGCCATAATAGACAAGCCAATCGTAAACCACTTCATTTCATTGTTACCCAGCAGATAGCCTTTCATGTTGCGGCCTCCTCCCCTACTTTTCCATAATCCATAGCCTACAATCAAGAGTTGGGTAAGAATGAGTACGACCCAGTCAAAAGTATTCATTTCGTGGTAATTGATTAATGGTGAATGTTTTGATTTCCTACATTTCTGTTACTTAATACACTCCAACCGCTTGTTGATAACACTTTGGTGAGGCATCAAACAAGGCCTAAGTTGAATAATTATTAAGCTGTTAGATATTTATTCAAAGGCTTTGGTAAACCAGTAAAATAAACCTACCAGCAATGCAAGTTCGCCTAATACAAAGGCATACATTTGGTTCCAGCTTTTGAAGAGAGAAGGAAGGCCCTGGTTTTCATCTTCCTCAATGTTTAGGTGATCCTCTTGTGGGGTTTCTTGGTTGGTCATAGTTTTATCTTCGTGATGAGTATTGAGTGGCCAACGGTGTTTACCACCATTGACCCTCAAAATTTATCTAAAAAAACTAAAGTTGCGAACTGATTCAAATAAATTGTACAAAAAAGGCTTATTTCTGTACTATTTACCTAAAGACAAAATGTTGGCCATCAAACGATAAGCGCCTGATACTCCGGCAGGTAACTCTCGGAAAAACGATAGCCCAGTATACACATAATACCCCTTCCCATATTTAGTGACTAGTAAGCTTCCTTTTTTAGCGGTCTCACCAGGGTCTTTACAAGAGAAAATAGCTTCGTATTTATCATCCCATTTGTTGGGGAAATATAAACCTCGCTCTTGTACCCAGTTGTTAAAATCAGCCTGAGTAATTTTGTTAGGCTTGTTCAACACAGGGTGGGCAGGTTTTAGAAATTCCATCTTGGCTTCTTCTACTGTTACCCGATCTCTAGATAAAGTTAATGGATAAGGGCCAAGGTTTTTGGTACGAATTCGGCGGCTGGTATTGTATTGCACCACCATATTCCCTCCATTTTTCACATATTCCAATAATGTATTTTGGTGAAACTTCATCCGTGGATTGGTGTTGTAAGCTCGAATACCCACCATTACTGCATCATACTTTTTAAGGTTACCAGCCGTAATATCTTCATCTTTGAGTAAGTCTACCCGATAACCAATCTGGCGTAATGATTCAGGCACTTTATCACCAGCCCCCATAATGTAACCAATCAAGTTTCCTTTTTTGTCGAGTTGTAACTTGGTAATCTTGGCCTCGGCCATTGGGAAAATAGTTTGTATTGGAATGTGTTTATAGTCAATGGTAACCAAACCACGCATATATTTTTTACCTGCAATCTCTACTACCGCTTTCAAGGTTCCTTCTGAGGCTCCTCTGGGAGGAATCACCTCAAAGCTAAATTTTTGCTCCTGATATCTTTCTTTAAGGTTTACATCAAAAGTAGCAGGTTTGCTTTTCCATCCTTGAGGCAGGTTTAGTGATACTTTACCTTGCATATTGGCTTGCATGGCTTTTACTACTACATCTACTTTTTGGGCCTCATTGGTAAACAGGTATACCGGATCGGCAATATTTACGGTAGCAGGAGGGGTGATTTCCAGGGTACGGTAGCGCTCTCCATATTGAGGAATTACCCATTTATGAAAAATAGGTGCTACATCGGTTAAAGTAAGATCTCCTACTTTGAAAGTAAAAGTTACCGGAATGGCTGGTTTGTTTTCGGGTAAGCCAATCAGGTTTTGATCTCTTACTTTAAACATTCCTTTGTCAGGGCGTTCCTGTAGCCAATAAGGTTGTGAGTTTTGGGCATCAGCCGGTATTGCTATATTCATAGCAATGCGCTCTAATTTATTGTTTTTTAAAGTCTTGGCTTCTGTATACTTTTTATAAGTGGCGTCTATGCTTTCCAAGGTTACAGGATAATTGGAACGTTTGATTACCTGAATGCTTAGGTTTACGTCGTTGCCACTGGCTACGCTATAAGCTGGGCTTAATGCTTCGTACCACACTCCTGCACACTGAAAAATCAAGTTTTTTGTCTCTTCTAGTTTAGCCATTACCAAAGCTGACTTTGGCAAGGTTTGCATCATTTTGTAAGCCTTGATTAAATGTGGGATAATTTTGGTAGGATTTTCAATATCAAATTCTTTGTAAGCTTTTTCCAAAACAGGGATCAATTTTTTACCTCCCTTTACTCGGTTCCAGGTAATGTCTATCCCAGCAAACAAATCCCCATCTTTGCCATCTCCCATGTTGGTGCCATCTACCAACTCTAAATATTCTATTTGCTGACCGCGTCCTTTTCTAGAACCAAATCCCTGACTACGGTGCATACTACGGCTTTCGGCAGCAATTTCTCCGTATCCTTTGCCTAACAATACATTGTAAGCTCCGGCATCTACCCGAGGATACTTCGACATATCTACCTTGCCTTTGCTGCGAGTAAAACGACGATACTGACGATAGCTATTCCAGGCAATACGCTTGGGCTTCCAGGGCTTTACATACTTCAGTTGTTCAGGGAATTTGGTAGGATCACCTGCCAACGTAAATACCTCAGTGGCAAACATAGCTGAAGCTACGTGGTGTCCGTGGTTACCCAGCGTAAATTCATTATGAGAAAATCGGGTAACAATCACATCGGGCTGAAACTTTCGCACTACCCATACCATATCTGCCAGCACCTGATTTTTGTCCCAAATTTGTTGTGTTTCCTGAGCATTTTTGGAGTAACCAAAATCGTTGGCACGGGTAAAAAACTGCTGTCCTCCATCGGTGCGACGAGCCGCTAATAATTCCTGAGTACGAATGACTCCTAATAGTTCTCGTACTTCTGTTCCTATCAGGTTTTGTCCCCCATCGCCCCTGGTCAAGGCCAAGTAAGCGGTTCGCAATAACCGTCCTTTGGAAAGATAAGAAATCAGACGAGTGTTTTCGTCGTCAGGGTGGGCCGCAAGGTATAAGGCGGTTCCGGTTACTTGCAATTTTTTGAGGGCAAGCTTTATCTCTGCGGCATTCATTTGAGGACGTGGCCCGGCCAAAGATTGGGCCTTCACATTGATGCACATCATAAGGAGCACCAAGGCTAGTAACCACTGCTTACTATACTTGATCATAAGTATTGGGGGTTTACGGTTTGGGGGTTTAATTTTTTTAATGATGAATTTGATTGAAGAACAAGTGTGTAATATTTACAAATAAAACACGAAATCAATGTGTTTTACAAAATCAATGAACAAAAAAGGGGAAATGTGCATTTCCCCTTCAATTTGTCAACCAATATATTATTTCCAGGCTTTCATGCCTTCGTCTAATTTAGACTCGATGTTGGTTTTGTAGTAGTTTTTCCAACCAGCACGCTTTTCTTTTGCGTAAAACTCTTTTACTTTTTTACCTAGCTTCTTAGCTTCCGATTTTTTACCCATCTTGGCCAATACTGCGGCATGCCACCAGGTGTTGATCATGTTTTCACCGCTCATCGCTACTGATGCCTTGATCATGCTATGTGCCAATTTCATGTCTTTATCGTTGCTTGAATAGCTCAACAATTGATACCCCGCATTTCCTAATTGGAACCAGTTGGCTTGGCCAGCAAATTTTTTGATGCTTGCTACCGCTGCTTTGTCGGTGCTTACATTGAAAGGGAAAGAAATTTCTCGCTTCTCCCAACGAAGGCTTACTACACCCTCGGTGTTGCTATTTGCTGAAATGTAGTAAGTCAAACGCTCTTTGTTGCGTAAACCTTTTACAATACCTGCCTTAAGGCGAACTACTTCGTGCTTTTTGGCCAGCTTGTAGTTAAACTGACTTCCTTTGGTGGTCAAAATCCACTCAAATTTGTTGTCGTTGTGCAAGTACAACAACATAATATAATCTCCTTTTTTTACGTCTACTCCGTTGATTTTCACATTATTACTAAAAGTAATTTTAGTAGGTGCATTGGCTCCTGCACGCCACACACTGTCGTAAGGCTGCAGGCCTCCCCAAATCTTACGGCCTTTTACAGCAGGACTTGAATATACGATGGTAACATCGGTAAGTCCTACGGTTTGTTTTATTTCTGCTGATGGGCTTGGCTGTGGTAATTTAGGTTGCGCAACTGCCAATGTAGTTGCAAAGACAAAACAGACTAATGTGAATAAGAAGTGTTGAAAATTTCTCATAAGATTGTTATGAATTAGATGTTTAGTTATAAAGTACTCTTGATTTATTAGAATAGTAGGGTGATAAAATTACATTCCCCAATTAAATGTTAGCTGATCAAATATAGAGTTTCGGCCTAATTTGGCCTGTTATTGAGTAGTTATTTAGATGTTAAATTGGTGTTAAAGGGGTTTTACGCTGAATTTTTTCAAAAAAAATGAAATGTCATGAACTGAATGCCCATTTTTTACACATATGCTCACAAAATATTAGCAAAAACATTTCACATTTTGTAATTTTGCTTAAAACCATCTCAATTCACACTCAGTTTTGGATTGAGTTTAGGCATTCACAATATTTTTTTGGACTATTTGCTCATACCCTCCCATGGATCAGCAAACAACACATGTGGCTACTACCGAAGCAGATGCACCGCTGTCGGACGAAACACTACAACCTCTTGATACCACTGGAAAAATCAATGTAGTGTGGTTTAAGCGGGATTTGCGTTTACAGGATCACGCCCCCCTCAAGGCTGCGATTGAGAGTGGTTTACCTACCTTGTTGATTTATATTTTTGAACCGATTGTGCAAGAAAGTGCCGATTGGGACATTCGTCATTGGCAGTTTGTGTATCAGTCTATAGAAGATTTGAATTTTGAGCTGGTCGACTACCAATCAAAGCTCCATTTTTTTCACTCCGAAACCCAGTCAGTATTCGAGCATATACTTTCTCAGCACAAGATTCATCAGGTTTTTTCTTATCAGGAAACTGGTATTCAAGTAACCTATGATCGCGACAAGCAAATGAAGGCTTTCTTTGCTCAAAAAGGCATTGAATGGGTGGAGTTTCAGAACAATGGGGTACTACGGGGCAAACAAAATCGTAAGGGGTGGAACAGAGCCTGGAATCAATTTATGCACCAGCCACTGGATACCCCCGAGCTGGATCAACTCCAAAACGTGGCATTTGAGGTAACAGATTTTGCTTTTTTGTTTGATTATGTCACCGGCCAAAAGGTGCACTTATATCCCAAAAGCTACCAACCTGCGGGTATGCGCAGTGCCCAAAAATATCTCCGAACTTTTACCCAAAAACGGGTCAGTGAATACATTCAAAACTTATCGAAACCCGAAACCAGTCGCAAAAGCTGTAGTCGCTTATCGCCTTATTTGGCCTGGGGCAACTTAAGCGTGCGCCAGGTATACCAACATTGTCAAAATCAGTTGGCCAAATCTTCTAAAAATAAGCGAAATATTGAGGCATTTTTAAGTCGCTTGCATTGGCATTGTCATTTTATCCAAAAGTTTGAAATGGAAGAACGGATGGAGTTTGAATCGGTAAATGATGGTTACCAACATCTGAAGCAACCTCGCAACAATGCGCATGTAGAAGCCTGGAAGAACGGACAAACGGGTTACCCTATAATAGATGCTTGTATGCGTTGCCTCAAAGAAACGGGTTATCTCAATTTTCGGATGCGAGCCATGGTGGTATCGTTTCTCACCCATAATTTATGGCAACCCTGGCAAACCGGGGCTTATTATTTGGCCCAACAATTTTTGGATTACGAACCAGGCATTCATTTTCCACAATTTCAGATGCAGGCAGGGGTTACTGGGGTAAACACCATTCGAGTGTACAATCCCGTAAAGCAATCGCGTGAGCACGATCCTGATGCGGTGTTTATCAAAAAATGGGTGCCTGAACTCAAGACCATTCCAGCGGGTATTATCCACGATCCCCGACAGATTACTGCTATTGAACAAACCTTCTATAACTGCTACATTGGCAAAGACTACCCTACCCCGATTGTAGACATTGAGAAAACCGCCAAACAAGCCCAAGACCAATTGTATGCTATTAAGAAAACCGAAGTGGTACAGCGTGAAAATGAGCGTATTTTGGCCAAGCATGTGGTTAAGCGTAAAAAGACTACCAAGGAAGGGGTGCAGGAAGTTGGGGGATAGTTTTAGGTGTTATTTTGCGTATTTAATCACAAGAGCAACTGCTCAGCTCGAGCTTTGTATATCTAGTCATACCTCTTCTCCTGTACTGACAGCACATTTATATAAAACACTGATTATTAACTATTTGAAATAATATTAGATGTACGTATTTTGTCACCCTGAGGTCTGCTTGAAGAGCAACTACCAGATACCTCGGCAAGCTCGGTATGACAAACGCTTGCGTCATCTATATTAATGTATTTAAATATCAGAATCTGGAATGACAACCCTTAACTTTTGATTATTTATATCAGAACATAAAGAAGAAACCTGACTACAAGACTGCAATCAGGTTTTTTCACTATTAAACGAGCCAAACTTATTTCACTTCAAATTTGTAAGTTCCCAATATCACTTTACCCTTCTGGGTCATGCCTTCTACTTCTATTCTATAATTAGCCGATTCGTCGGAGGTAAAAAAGGCTACCTGGGCTTTACCGTCTTTGTCTAAGGTCACGTTGGGTTTCCAGTACAAAATGCGACGATAATCCAGTTGATCTTTGGAGATTTTTTCAACATCATACTTGGGCACATAAAACTCTCTCGCTTTCGAATACCCAGGGTGAAACATATTGACTACTGTACCATTAATATTGCTTTCTTCCACAATGCCTGCCCGATCTTTGGTGTACACTGCCAAAACTCCATTAAAGCCCCTGAAACCATAGATGGCAGCCCGTGAAGTAGATAGTACATCTACATAGGCAATATCTTCTACTCGTATTAACGACAAAAATCTATTACTTATGGGGGTATCATCTAACAAAAGCATTGGACAACCTCCACGAATAGACACGCTCTGATAAGGAAATGTTCCCCGTACCCTTAGTTGAGCTACTCTACCTTGGAGCACATCGAAAATTGAGAGTGCTGAATTTATTATGCCAACATCAAGTTTTGTAAAGTCCACCGTATTGGTCGAATTCATATGTATTTTAGAGAGAATTCTGGCGGGGCGACTACTGGTTACTTTCACCTCTTTCAACAACATTACTTCTGGCTCTAAACCATGTACCGCATTGATACGATTGATTTTGTGGGTACGATCCAGCAATGCATCTTTGTTGATAATGGTAGGTGATGCATTCGCAAAATAATTGTTAGGCACAGCACTTGGAAATACATTTATGTCTTCCAACTTCACAAAAATGTTGGTCTTCTTCTCCTTGATCTTATTTTTTCTCTTTTTCTTAACCAAGCGTACTCCTGTAAATACCAAATTGGTGGTATCTTCTATAGGTACATCTTTCAATACAAACAGTCCATTCTTATCGGTGTTTGCTTCTCCTGCCAGTTGTATGTTTTGCTGTGATGTAAACTGTACTTTCCCTGAAATAACCTTGTCTTCGACATATAGTTTGTACAAACGACCTTTGATCGTAAACCCACCCTCTCGCTCGTATTTCAGTGGACGTAGCGCTAATTGCGGCATATCGTTCCACTTAAACCTTCTCCAGCCTTGGGTCATCATTAGCAAATCCATTACCTCATGACGGTTTTTATTTTCTTTATTAAAATAATATTCTGGATGCTCGATGTGCCCTTTCAAGTCAGACTTGAGCCACATATAATTCTGAATATTCATTTTCTTAGCCTGAGAGGTCTCCAAATCTGTTCGTACAATTGCCAAAGAAGCCTGACCTTGCACTGGATTTCCCGCAGCATCTTTTAACTCAAGGTCAAAAACTGCCTTTTTCCGATGAGCGAACTTGGTGTCTTTTGAGGTAATTGCTACTTTTTGCAAATCTTTTGGGTTTTCTACAAATACCAGTCTTTCGCACTGAGGAACTTTGTTGGCATCGAACAAGGTAAGGTGTATAATACCTGAAGGAAGGTTCTTTTTGGGAATGCGCCACACAAAACCGGGAGCTGCTTGCTTGTAGGTATGCTTTCCAATCACCTTTCCTCGCACATGCGCTACCACACTGCTTTGCTCTATAGAATAACCATTACTCACCTGACTCATCACCTGAATGTACTCATCGGTGGAGGTTACTTGCATTTTATGTCCTATGTTTTTACCCTCAGGCAACGTAAAACCATATTTTTTACCTTGGTAGGTAATCACTGCAGTGTAGGATTGTTGAGGCTTGGGAATGAACATAAACTTACCCATTCCAAACTTTACACTGGAAAAACGAGTCAACTCTTTGCCCTGATTATCTACTATTTTGCCTTGTACTTCTACTCCTTTTCCAGTATGGTCTATGGCCTTGAATGCTACCTGATTGGCTAAGTTATCAAGCATTTGTCCTCCTTCGGGGAAAAACTGCATATCGAGATTGAACTTTGTCTTGGGTGATTTTACAACAGTGGTTGATTTCTTATTTTTGGTGTCTTCTGTTAAACCTTTAGCTGCTTGATAAGTCTGTGCATCTTTAATAGTTAATACTTTAATTTTCTTGGTAAAAAAGTATTCAAGATCAAAGTTTTGCATATAACGGGTATAGGCTCTTATCACATATTCGCCCTTGGGCTGATCAAAGGGGATTTTGAAATTACCAGCACCTACACCATTAGCAACTTTCACATAACGCTTTAGCACAATTTCTTTCTGCTGATTAATTAGCTCTACATAAGCAATAGTTTGGGAAGCAATGAGTGCATGCGAAGTCGCATTGACCAAATATGCATTGAACCAAACCTGGTCGCCTGCTACATAGCTTGAGCGATCGGTGTGTAAATAAAGCTTCTCTTGGGTTTGTTTTTGATGAAGCTGGTTCAACTGTTTTGCGGGGTCATTTAATACATTCTCTTGAGCCATTATTGCTGCCGAACACAGGACTAGCAATAACGCTATTGAACATTTAGTAATACTGGGCCGAATGGGTTCTCTCATAAAATTTATATTTGGGTAAAATCAAGAAGTTTAGTAAATGGGATGTGTATACTTATAGGATTGTATAATTGAAATATCGCCCCTATAAAGATTGTTTAAAATTACAATTGACAGGCAACCTGATCATATTCCAGTATAACAGTGAGGCTAAATATAAGTGGTTAATGATGTGTTTCATGTGGGTAGTTGTTTTAGAATTTAGATGAATTTATTTTTATGATCTTATAGTGAAGATAGGTTATCAAATTCATCGCCCCTATATCAAAAATTGGTTTTATAGATTCGAGGGGATTTTGTAGAGGAAGTATGACTTATTTTTATATCAAAAGTATTTTTATTTGATTTTGCAGGTAAAGTGAAAATATGCTTCTCAACACAATCATTTCTTGAGCACTTGTTCTCTACTAGCCCAGAACCTTGTTTGAATTTTTATTTCACAATTAACTCAAAACACCAAATTAAACCTTCCAAAAATCCTTATTTAGGTCGTCTATGTTTTGTCTATGCGCGAAAATTGTCTCTCCCACAAGTGACCTATAATTTTGCTCTTAATAAAAAATCAGTTTTAAGTAAATAAATGAGTGAATTCAACATTACGTGCTCCTTCGGTGGTAGGAAGGGGCACTAAAATGTTGTAAAACTTCTTAAATACTGAAAGCACATCAATAGCATTTTAGGTATATGAAATCACTGATTAGATCGTCTCTGTATGTCCTTCTTTTTTTGAGTATTATGGTATTCTCTTCCTGCAATCAGGAAAGTGCTGACCCAACTCCTACCTCAAACCAAACAATTGGTAGAATATTACCCATAGGAGCCTCGAGGGTGCAAGGCAAGCGCCCTGATCATGAAAGCTACCGATACGACTTGTGGAAAATGCTGGTAAATGCTGAGAAGAATTTTGATTTTATAGGCTCTCAAATAGATGAAAGTACTTATCTAACTTTTCAAGGAAAGGAGTTTGACAAAGAACATCAAGGTCGGGGCGGATTTACCTCAGTGCAAATTCTTGAATTGTTGAGAAACACTATAGACCAGATAGTGGCCGAGTTGGGTGTTCCTGATGTAGTTTTATTGGGAACCCCTGGCGGAAACGATGGATTGCAAGGTTTACCCTTTGAAAACGCGGTACAAAACACCCACGCCATCATTGATTTGCTCCAGGCAACGAATCCTAATGTAACCATCATTATAGAACAAGCGGCTCCCCCTCGCTCCACTTTGAGCAAGGAGTTGATCGCAGATAATGAGCGTATGAACGAAGAAGTCATAAACATTGCAGCAGCTCAAACCACCAGTACCTCCAAAGTGATCACAGTAGATATGTACACAGGTTTTAGCGATGCCCTTTTAGCCGATGGGGTACACTATAATGCTGCTGGTGCCAGGTTTATCGCAGAACGATATTTTGAGACACTCAATAACCTTACAGATTAAACTGGTTGATGTCACAAATTGACCAGAAAACAACTACTGATATTGTATCCAACATCTAGCAAAATCTATATTTTTTATTACCCAAATTAGTATTACACATGAGAATTCTTACAAAGTTTACCCAGGTAGCTTTAGTAGCTACTCTATGTTGCACCTTTGCCTGTACGCAAACTGAACAACGTCCTCAGGATGAGATTCCACCTGAAGTTTTAGCCAAAATAAAAACCATGGGCTTTTCTACCGAAGGAGTGCTCAAAGCAGACGATGGCTATATTGTGGAACGTGATATTTTTATCCCAGTAGAGCGTTTAGGCGAACAATATGAAAACCCCTTAGTGCTTCGAGCAGGTCAGGAAGAGCAATATCGCACTACCAATGTAGTCAATACCAATGGTGGACGAGTGGTTACGATCTACTTGGACACTCGTTTCAACAGCAATTACCAAACTGCTTTGCAAGGGGCCATTGGAGCTTACAATAACCTTAATCTGGACCTCAGTTTTCAGCAAACCAATAATGAATCTGGTGCCGATATTCGCATCACTCGTTTGAATCGTTTTCTGGAGCTTTTTGGAGTACTAGGTTCAGCTGGATTCCCTACTGCCTCTGGCGATCCATTCAATAGGATCCAACTAAGTGGTGTAATGGAATCGTCGTTTGGCTACTCTATAGGGGCTATTGCTACTGTAATTGGCCACGAAATAGGCCATTGTATTGGTTTTCGTCATACCGATTATTTCGATCGTTCTATCAGTTGTGGTGGGGCTACCGATCCTGAACCAGCAGCACCAGAGGGCGCTATTCTTATTCCAGGTACTCCTTCAGGGGCAAATTTGGCCGATGCATCCTGGATGCTTGCTTGCTCAGATGGCAGCACCCGTCGTTTCAATGCAGATGATATTACAGCACTTAATTGGATGTATAAAGACAACTTTTAAATTCCTCCCAGTTGATATACTTACTTTTAATAAGCGAACAAAAGCCTTCACAATTTTGTGGGGGCTTTTATGTTTTGCCACTATACCATTTTGACAATAAATTCTGCCAGTTTTTGTTTACCCTCGATGCCTATCTTTTTCTTGATACGGTAATGATGGGTAATGACACTCGAGGCTGAAATATTAAATATGTGGGCAATCTCATTATTGGAAAGACCAATCTTTAGGTAAGCACAATGACGCATATCGGTTTGGCTCAAAGATGGACATTTTTTCAATAATAGATTGAAAAAATTGGGATGTACATTCTCAAAATGCACCTTAAATATTTCCCATTCATTTTCCATATTCAGGCTCCCTTCAATTTCTTTTTCTATGGCCCTCATTTCGGTTTTCAAATTAGCTGGTAGCTTATAGGCAATCTTATGCACCTTATCCTGAATATTCCCCAGCAATTGTTTCTTTTGGATAATCTCGATGGTTTTACTACTCAACTCCCGATTTTTTTGATCTTCTATAATCTGACGTTGCTCTTTGACCATACGCAATGTCCGATACATTTTGAGGGTAGATTCTACCCGCGCATATAGCTCAATGTAGTTCAAAGGTTTTGGTATAAAATCGTCTGCACCTACATTAAAAGCCTTTTTTAGGTTTTCAGGTGTGGTATTTATTCCAGTAATAATGATTACTGGCAGGTGTTTGGTCTTTGGGTTGATCTTCATCGTCTGAATAAGATCGATCCCGTTCATTACTGGCATTTCCCAATCTGTGATTACAAGTTCTGGTAGTTTTTGCTCCAGAATCTTAAGGGCAATGGCTCCATTAGCCGCCGATTGTACCCGATATCCTTTAGGGCTTCTCCCTAAATGATAGTTCAATGTTTTCAATCCCTCTTTGTCATCATCTACAATAAGTATGGTATTTTTTTCCATTTACAGGTAGATATTTAATTATGGTAATATTTGTCTTGCGCTTTATTTTTAAGATTAAAAAGCCGTATGGACTAGCAATCAGTAAATCCAATAAAAGTCATTTATTTTACCATTTTTTTCTCTAAAAAACCAACTTCATCCAGCTTAAACTACCTCCATCAATTCCTGGTATCTTGTTTCGTTGTAGGCATACAGGGAGTCCTCTACTTCTATTTTCCAGCGCTGCATGGTTTCACTTGAGTTGCTTTCGATGGTGTTCAAAACATCCAGAATATCAGAGGTTTCATAAAAAGGATGTTGTTTGAGTTGTGATATCAAAGCAATGAGTAGTTGCCTGTCTTGAGTATTAAAATCAAACTCCTTGGTTTCGGCATATTGCAACTCAAGCGAAGTAGGCGCAACACTTGCCAACTGTTTACTCAGAGGAATGGTAAACCAAAAGGTAGCACCTTGACCCAGTGTAGACTCTACCCCTATTTGTCCTCGATGCATTTCTACCGCCAGTTTGCAGAAGGTAAGTCCCAGGCCAGTAGAACCTTTGAAGCTTTTGCTGGCAGGGGCGGCTTGTTGAAACCTATCAAATATTTTATCCAAATTCTCCGTGGCAATTCCAGTTCCGTTGTCAGTCACAGATATTTTGCAATACTGATCGGTGGTGATGGCTGCTTGGAGCAAAATTTCCCCACTTTGGGGTGCATACTTGGTCGCATTGGTAAGCAGGTTTACCAACACTCTGGTGATAAGGTCGGTGTCTACAGCTAGTTCTACCTCAGAGGAAGCCTGCATATGCACTTGTAGTTTTTTATCTTGAATGGGGAAACGCACCTGATAACAAGCTTCTTGTAACAATTGGGCTACTTGTATCACTCCCTTTTTCAAAGTCATTTGGGCCTCTTCCATTTTTTGCACATCCAAAATGTTCATTACCAGTGTTTGCATACGTCTACCCGCCTGATTGATAGACACATAAGCAGACTCTAGTCTGGCATCGGAAAGTCCAATAATGGAGTTCAGGGGATTTTTAAGGTCGTGCACAATCATTCCTAGCATTTGCTGTTTGAACCGATCTAAGTTTTGCAGCTGTCGGTTTACCTTACCCAATATTCGGTTGTTTTGTCGTTGTCTTAAATAGAATAACAATAGTACAAAAACCAACACTATCGCAAACAACACCCCTTGTCTTTGTTGTCTCAGTTCTTGCTGTTGAATCCTTTTTTCAGCCTCAAGCTTTTCCAGCTTTCGGCGGCTTTGGGCTTCCTGAATCTTTTGCTCATTGGTTTTTCGCTCCAGTTCCAGCGTAGCCAGAGTTTTATCTCGGGCTAAGTTGGCTTCTCTTAGTTTTCCTTGGCTAATTTCCAGTGCTTGTTGCTGGCGTATCTTATCTAATATGGCTTTTTGAAAAATCGCATCATCCAGTTCTTTTTTTCTTTTCAACAAGGAGAGTTCTTGTCGCTGAATCTTAATCAGGTTATTTTTAATCAACAGGTTTTTCTGCTGAGCAGCTTGCTTATCTTTTAGCTCCTGCAACTGACGCTGTTCGGCCAACAAAGTTTTAATTCTACGCTCTTGCTGATCCATCAATACCTGATTGTAAGATACTTGCTGGGCTGCTTTCTGTTGATCTACTTGCTGCTGGCGCAACAACTCCTGGTATTTTTTCTTATACTCTTCTGCTCTTTTATTATCTCTTTCTTGGGCATAAATACGTCTCAATAAATCGTAACTGGTGAGCAACACACTCCAAGCCCGTTTTGGCTCTGCAATGACGATGGCTTGCCTTACTTCTTTTTTGGCTTGAAAATTATTTCCACTGATATAATAATTGGAGCCAGCAAAGTTGTGAACCTCTGCCCGCTTGATGCTGCTTTTGGATACTACCTGAGCCGCCTGTCGGAAACTTTTGGTAGCTCGATTAAATGATTGCTGATTGATATGCGCCACTCCTGTATTGACCCATAAAGTCGCCTGAGCCGCTTTTGATATTTGTAAGTTTTTTTTCTTGACCAACTCCGACGAAAGCCTAAAATAATTCATAGCCGTCACCAAATCTCCACTACGTTTGTACAAAAAGCCCAAGGCATTATACACGCCCGCTACCTGATGCCAGTCTTTTGCTTGTTGGTATAGCTTGAGTAAGGTGAGGTTGTATCGAATCGCCAAGTCATAAGATTTACCCGCAGACGATACGGCTGTCAATTGCTCCAGAGTTTTAATTATTTCGGGCTGGTTTCGCTCTTTCCGATGCATTCCCAGCAACCTTTCATAAAACTGTCGGGATTGCTCATAATCCTTCAACATGTAATTACAAAAAGCAATGCCCTCAATATTCGTGATCGCATCTGCATACTTGTTTTTTTGTCTTAACTGGTATGAATTGCGGAAGTATTGTAAAGCTTTTTTATACAATTGGTACTTTTTCAAAAATGCCCCCAAGGCATCGTATAACTTCACCACCTGAAAGTCCATATTATACAACTGACTCAGGTTTTCTACTTGTAAATAATGGGTGAAGGCCTCCGCAGTTTTATCAGTTTCAGTATACAGTTTGCCTAATAATAGTAGTGTTTCTACTTTGTTTTGCACCAGCAAGTGTTGATCGCTCAACTTCAGTGCTTGTTTGCCATAATTAACAGCTTGTGCATATTGTTTTTGGGTGATGGCGCCTTCCAATTGTGCATTGAGTTGTAGTACTTTTAGGGAATCGGTCTGTTTATCGTCTTGAGCAAAAAGGGGATTTATCAAAAAACAACCCAACAAAATTGCTTTGAGAAAGGCGTATATAAAGTATTTCTTCATTATACATTCTATTACTTAGAGAGCCACTTGTAGCCCTACCAGATAAAACGCAGGCACTTGATCGGCAAATACAAACTCAGGGCTTATACTGTTCAAGGCATTTCTTACATTCAGGAAAATACTATTTTCTTTCCACACTTTATAAGATAGCTTGAAGTTTAGCAGTGTTTTGGCGGGAATAGTAAGCGCTTGATATTGAGTATCGATGGTGTAGTTTTCGTAAAAATAAAGTTGAGTGTTTAGATTTAACCTTCCAAGCAAACCTTCATAGTTAAGTTGTAACCCACCATAAAACTGGGGTGTACTGCCAAACCCATCCTGACTCAAGTCATTAAGCATTTGCCCTGACCTTTGCAATGTAACAAAACCTCTCACCTCTAGCTTACTCCAGCGCACACTTACCTCTGAAGACAAGCCTGCTTGCGCAAAATTGAACACATTTCTTGCAGACGTAGTGCTATCAGTAAATGCAGTATATCGGTAAGCACCCTGGTTAAGAAATAACGACAACGAGGCATTGATTCTGGATTGTATCTTAGTACTCCAGCCCAGTTCTATTGTACTTGCATTATTGGGTGCAGCGTCGGGTACAATCGTGTGTTGGACGTTTTGCCGAAACCGCCGAAATAACGCAGGGGCCTCATTGTATACATAACTTCCCCTGATTAAGTGCGAAGATATTTTGTAGGTACTACTTAGTTGATAAGACAGAAAAGGCCGTTCTGACTGAGCAAAGACATCACCTCTTGCTGAGGCCATCACCCGTAATTGAGGTATTGGATTTAAGTTAGCTTTTAAAAAAACATAGTAGTTGGTAAAACTTTCGCTGGGTGTAGGTACTTGATTTGATATGTGGTTGCTTTGTAATAAACCTATTCCTGGTTGAAAATCGACCTTTCTAAAACGAAACTTATAATCAGCCATTGCCTGCAAATGATTGAGCGAAAACTGGTTTCCTGCATACCCTTGGGCATAATCCCGCTCGCCAACCTGGTACGATGCTGTCACATGTAGCTTATCGACAAATAGATTTACGTTGGCAGTCAAGGTATTGGTAGTCCGTTGTGCCAATGCCAAAGTATCATCGGTTTGAATGGTTTGAGCAAAGGTTTGTTGGTAAGATACCCTGGTATGTACCACTACTTTGTTACTAAACGCATAAGAAGTAAAAGCATTTACCCCAAAACGTTCCTGTGCTTTTTTGGTGTTAAGATTGGTCTCAAAAGCATTGTATTTAAAAGTCAGCAACGAGTCACTGGGTAGCAAACGATTTTCTAATAGTAAATAATAGTCGTCCTGAAAGCGTTTCAAAAAATAATAATGCCCCGAAAGCCTAAAACGAAACTTATCGCCAATACCTCCACTCACCGAGCCTTGATGAAGGTAAGACACATCCTGCCCTCCCCCATTCTGAATATTAAATGCGGTAGCACCTGTTTGGCTTTGTAAAGCAAATTTTAGGTTTTGTGCTTGCGCTTGTTTGGTAAAAATATGAACAACTCCACCAATGGCTGCATTGCCATAAAATATCCCTGAAGGTGTTTTAATCACTTCAATACGTTCTATATCGTGAATAGTGACGGGGAGAGTTTCCCATATAATGCCTGCAAACAAATAATCGTATTGGGGCACATGATCAATCACTACCAATAACTGCGTATTTTTGGTATCGTGTAGTAAACCACTAGTAGTGGTATTGTTTTGCCGCAAAAACACCTCATAGTTTCCGTTGGTTTTTTGGGTAACCCATACCCCTGGTACCAAGCGCAATGCTTCTGGAATATTCAATGCCCCACTTTGTTCAATCATTTGTTGATTGATCACCGTAGCAGATACTGGAGCAGACAGGTAGTCTTCCAAGCTTTTAGAAGCTGAATAAATCTGGGGGCGTTTGGCTTTCTTAGGCTGGAGGCTGAGCACGTCTTCTTTTACCGTAAATTGCAAAAACGCCTCACTGCTGTCTGGGGGTGTTTGTGCCACCGATTGGCAAATAATGCCTATGCAAACAAAGAAAATGATGATGTATTTTGTCATTAATATGTGCCCTTCAAATACTAAAAACCACAGCCTGTAAATGTATATTCTGCTTTAAATATTCCACTCTGTTGAGTGGCTACATCTTTACTATTGAAACTGAAAAGAAACACCACCAGAGGTATAGTAGAAGCAGGTATTTCTTCGCTTACAATATTGTGAATGGGCATAAAACCCCGCCCTGCTGTTGGGTCACCAGTACCTATATTCGTTCGCCATAAATCACGATTGGTACCTATGAAAAAGCAAATATCGGGATCAAAAATAGCCAATGGACTCAGTTTATCATCAAACTCATACCGCCTGAACAAAGTATTGTTTTTATCGGTCACATCCAGCATATTACCATTATAGGTATAAGTAAATTTTTCGGTAAGCGTAGCTCGGGTAGCATCTGGATGAATACTCCAGGTGGCTCGTTGCTTTTGGGCATTGTATTCAAAATACCAATATTCTCTGGTGGTACCATTGGTATTGACAAGGGTAATAGATTCTAATACGCCATTGGTGTATAAATAATTGCAAGTATATACCAATACACTGCTTTGATAAACGCCTACACTCTTAATCGCATTGTTGGCCTCATAGTTTACTCTAAACTCTAAGTCTCGCCCAGCGGTAACCATTGTTGCCAAACGGTTTTGGGCATCATAGGTATAGCGCTGGCTGTTTCGGCTATCATTCGTATTATCAATCAATTTGATTTCTTCCAGCCTACAAGTAGCACTAATACAGGCATTTACAGTAATAGTATTAGAATTAGCCGATTCCTTGGTCAGTCTCTTGGCACGTAAACGGTAATAATAGGTGGTTTTAAAATCAAGTCCTGTCACATCTCTGGAAGTACCTGCAACCTCTAGTGCCTGGTACCCTTGCACAAAATTAGTGAAATTGGCATCGGTGGCTACATCGAGTAAATACAAGCTAATATTAGCTTGGGCCTGCCAATTGGCAGTAAACGAAAACGCTTTTTGATTAGTAGCCGCATCGGCGGTAGGAGTAGCCAACAAGTTGGTTGTTAGTTGTACCACATTCGAAAAATCAGAAGTAGCGTTGAGGCCTTGAGCTCTCACCCGATAATAATAAGTAGTACTGGCTTCTACTGGTTGCACTTGAGCAGTATTGCCCACTACTACCACTCCATTATATCCTGTAAGTACTCTTGTAAATTGAGCATCTAATGCCACATCCAACAAATAGGCAGAGGCATTGGGCACATCCCCCCAATTGGCCTGAAAACTCCCACTTTGTACCAAGGTAGCCGCATTGGCCACAGGAGGAGCAAGATTGGCGGTAGTAACCGTAATCACGTTGGAATTATTAGAAGTAGATTCTGCATTTACAGCTCTTATTCGGTAAAAATAGGCAGCATTCGCATCCAGATTGGGTACTACCAAACTATTGGTGTTTATGGAGAGATCATCATAACCCGCAAGCTTGTTGGTAAACAAAGCATCGGTAGCCACATCTACCCGATACGAAAGTGCTTCGGGCATTGCCTGCCAATTGGCTACAAAGCTCGTAAGTTGTATGTTGGTAGCTGCCAGAGCCACTGGCTGAGGTAAGGTGCTGGTGGACACCATTTCCACATTAGAATATTCAGAAAACGAGTTGGATTGTTTTATCTTAATTCTATAAAAGTATTGTTTGTTTACTGTTACATTACTTACCAAAAAGGAAGTATCACTGGGAGGAATCTCAACATTGCTCAGGTTATCTACCAAATTGCTAAATCGTTCGTCAAATGCTACATCGAGATAGTAAAATGAGACAATGGGCATTTTTTTCCAATGTATTCTAAAGCCAGTAGCACTCACCTCAGTTGCTGGAAATACAATTGGCATCTCTAGCGCCTTGGTAGTTACTTCTATTACATTAGAGTTTTTGGAAATCTGATTGGAGATTTTGGCGCGTACCCGATAAAAATAAACCGTATTGGCTTCTAAACCGTTGACTACTAACTCAGTAGCTTCGACTTGCCTATTTTGATAGTTGGCTACAATTTGGGTAAACTCTTGGTCAAGCGCTACATCTACCTCATAGTTAGAAGCTCCTCTTACTTCACTCCATTGAGCACTAAAGCCTACGGCAGTCACCTGATTAGCAGTCTGCGCTTTGGGTAAAGGTAATATGAACTCTTTTTCAAACGATTTGCAACCTGTAACCCAATAGATAAGAATAATAATAAATGTTTCTTTTCTGATAATGTTTGTCATTATGCCTAATTGATTCATCACAAGTTCATTTTTAGACATTATTTAAGCTTAAAATGGCAGGAACAATATGGTTGGTCGATGATAAAAATAATTGATCAATATAGCGGGGCTAGTTTAAATCAAACCACGCCCACTCAATTTACTATTTTATATGATAGAAAGGATATTTGTAAACATAGACAAAACATAGACAGGGCAAATTTATAACGAATCTATATTTTACAACATAAATCATTCGTGTATTCAAAATGTTTCCAATGCTTACACTTTTTTAAAGCTCATAAACAAAACAATCTACTAAAGGCAAAGAATTTCAATTAGATTTCGGATAAGTTGTACAGGATACATATAAAAAACCACCCCAAAAGCCTGGGATGGTTTGCATCTTTATGGTTAATAAACTAAAAACTCGCCTCGACAACAAAAGTCGAGACGAGTTCAATAATTACCACTTCTCCTAAGTATGATAATCAAGGGTTAAGTATGCGAAGGTGGAAGTAATCGTGATGGATTTTATTGATTCATTTTCCTCAAAATAAATTGTAAAATACTCTCTCCATTAGAGTTGTCCATATTCATCTGAGGGATAACTGCTACGCAGGCCAGACCTGCTTCATTGGCTTTTTCATAAATAGCATTGGCATGTAATGGGTGGTGTAATACCGCGCCCTTATGTTCAGGAAACCTATAAGGTGAAGATGATTTGGTGACATAAATCTCAGGATCATTGCTATCCATCATGCTTAACATATCTACGGCTTGACGATATGAATCTATTTCGGGAGAATCTAGCTCTTCCATAGAAGACAAGCCGTAAAACTTTAACAAAGTCCCTTCTCCAACCAGGCTTATAATTGTATCCTGGCTCATTCCTTCGCTTTCATATGTTGAAAAAACAGTGGTATGCCAATTTACCACATCATAAGTAGACTGGGTATTGGTGGCTATGATGCCTTTCACTTTTGTTGACTCCTTCAGAAACTCATATTGCCCATTTTCATTGGCAAAATCGTCCTGCAACCCAATCCAAAGGCTGGTTCCTGCTCCTGCCGAACCTCCCATCAGGATAATTTTTTCCTTATCGATATTAAAATCATTGGCATAATATCGAATCACCTGTAGAGCCCTTCTGGAATCATTCAGGCACTTACGTACCCCTATAGTTTCATTTTCTTCCAATAGACGATAGTTAATCGAGGCAAAGGCTATTTTATTAGCCAGCAGCGAATTGATCAATGCTTCCTCTTTTGTGTAAGCTTTTGTTTTATCTCCACTGGTAAAACCTCCCCCATGAATATAGATTACTAATGGAGTAGGCTGGCTAGAAACAGGTGCCAGAAAGTCAAACTTATGTCTTTCGTCAAAACCATAGGGTATGTCTTCATAAAATGCGGCTTCAGCCGAGGTGTTAACTGGCAAGCTCGCTGTAGGTATGAGTTCTAAAGAACCTTGGATAGGAAGATTGTAAGGATCTAATCTGTCAAGCAGGTGTTCATTGTTGGTACATGCAGCAAAAAACGAAATCACGAATAGTATACATAATGCCTTTTTCATATTCAAATAGTGATTAAAACTGAAACGTATAAATTGTATAATTTAAAGCGAATAAGTGCTCAAAACCTTTTTAAAACACAGGTTCATTGCACATTTAACACATATACAATTTACGATTCTTGTTAGGCATCAGAAAGTTTTCCACATAGACAAAATATGTACAATTCAAATTTCTCTTTGAATATTTTAAAGGCCTGCAGTGATCAATATTGATCGGGTATTAGAACTCATCTCGACTTCATATTCTAAAAAGCAAAAACTCGCCCTGACAGTAAAAAGTCAAAACGAGTTCATTAAACATAAAATGGTACTATGCTATACTCAAGGTATTAGTTACCTATTTTCCTTAAAACAAAATTGGTAATGCTTTCTCCGTTAGAATTATCGATGTTCATTTGTGGGATAATAGCCACACAAGCCACTCCTGTTGCGCTGGCTTTATCCATCAACACTTTGGCATGTAACGGATGGTGTAATACTGCACTTTTATCGGCTGGAAATCGGTAAGGAGCACCTGGTCTTGATACGTAGATTTCAGGATCATCGCCAGACATCAGGCTTAGCATATCTGCATCCATTCTTTTTTGTACCACTGTAGGCGAAGTGAGTTCGCTTAAAGAAGACATTCCATAAAATTGCAACACTGTTCCCTCCTCTACCAAGCTCACCACAGTGTCTTGATCCATACCTTGTGATGCGTATTCTGAAAATACGGTAGTATGCCAATCTGCCACGTCATAAGTAGACTGGGTATTCACCGCAATAATTCCTTGTACTCTTGTAGATTCTTTCAATATATCATCGGTAGCATTCGCATCGGCCAATTCATTGTTCAAACCAATCCACAAACTGGTTCCCGCTCCAGCAGAACTACCCATTAATACCACTTTATTTTTATCAATATTAAAAGAGCTGGCATAATACCTTATAAACTGAAGCGCTGTTTTAGAGTCATTCAAAGGCTTAAGTACTCCTTCGGTTTCGCTTGCCCCCTGTAATAAGCGATAATTTATCGTAGCGAAAGCAATGTTGTTAGACAAAAACGAATTGATTAAAGCTTCTTCATTATATATATCTTCTTTGTTGCCTGCAGTAAAGCCACCTCCGTGAATATAAATTACTAATGGAGTTGCCTGTGAAGACTCTGGGGCAAAAAAATCAAACACGTTTCTATTGTCTGAACCATAAGATACGTCCTTGTAAAAATTTACTTGTGCCGTAGTAGTAATGGGCGATTGAGACGCTGTAAGTGCTAGAGTAGGCACCTCGTTTTGAGGAGTAGGATCATCTCCTTCATTGTTATTACAGGAGGCAAAAAATAAAATAATAGCAAGTAAGTATACAGCGTTTTTCATAACCTGATGATTGTAAAAATTGAAAATAATTCCCCTCAACATTCGTAGTATTTTGGTAAAAAACTCTTATCTATATGAAGTCGAGATGACTCCTATTTTTAAAAACATATTTTGAATACAATAGTTTATGTATAGCAATACACGATGACCAGAAAAGCTATGTTAAAACAACATACAAGCAAAAATGTAGATATTTATAAAGGGGGCTTGTTGCGTTCCTGAATAAGTGCAACAATTACCATTTTTAATTGCCTATCTTTCTTACAATAAAGGCCTCAATACTTTCTCCGTTAGAATTATCGATGTTCATCTGTGGAATTACCGCTACACAAGTAATCCCTCTTTCGCTGGCTTTATCCATCAATGCTTTGGCATGCAATGGGTGGTGCAATACCGATCCATAACTTGGAGGGAATAAATACGGCCCGCGATTGTTTACATAAATCTCAGGATCATCACTCGTCATTACATTGAACATATCTACTCTTTGTCGGTATTGGTCTGTTTCGGGGGTATTGATCTGTTCCACAGAAGACAAGCCATAAAATGTCAAAAACGTTGATTCTCCTGCCATATCCATAATAAATTCATCACTCATGCCTTGGCCTTGGTATTCCGAAAACACCGCAGTATCCCAGGATAGCACATCATAAGTAGATTGCGTATTGGTAGCAATAATCGCCTGTACTCTGGTTGACTCTCTCTGAATCTCATCGGTCGCATTAGGATCAGCCAAATCATTATTTAACCCAATCCAAAGACTGGTTCCTGCTCCAGCAGAACCACCCATTAAGGCTACTTTGTTTTTATCAATATTGAAAGCACTGGCATAATATCTTATGAACTGAAGCGCAGTTTTAGAGTCGTTCAAAGATTTTATTACTCCTTCAGTTTCGTTTTCTCCAAGCAAGCGATAATTAACCGTAGCAAAGGCAATTCCTTTATCCAATAAGGAGTTGATAAATGCCTGATCATTGTATATGGCTCTTTTGTCGCCACCAGTAAAACCACCTCCGTGGATGTAGATTAATAAAGGGGTGGGCTGGTCTGATGTAGGCGCAAAGAAGTCAAACGCATTCTTTTCGTCTGCACCATAAGATACATCCTGGTAAAATTTAACTGCTGTAGTGGTATTAAAGGGAGTATTGGATGTAGTGAGCGCTAATGTTGGCGCTTCTGACTGGGGTGTGGGTTCATCGGTTGTTTCTTGACTACAAGAAGCAAAAAATAAAATTACTGCTAGTAAATATACAGCCTTTTTCATAACCTAGTGATTGTTAAAATTTGAAAATGATTCCCCCGATATTTGTAATGTTTTATTGAAAAATATTCGGGAATTCTTTAATTGAATTAATAATTTGTACGATGCTGCTCAGCGGTTGGAGAAAACAAAACATAGACAAAATATGTACAAGCCAAATTTCTCCTGAAAGGGGTAAAAGTGAAGCAACCCATCATTGAATTTAAGGTTTACTCATTAGCCATTTGTGGGCTTGTTCAATATCGTCGAAGTGCCTCACCTGAAAAGTTTCAACGAGTGGTTTTTGAATATTCTTAGTATAAAAACGAACAAACACATCTTTCGATACTACTAAGGCTATTCGTCTTAAGCCTGCCTTAAATGCCTTAGGTACCATTTCTTCTTTCAGCCATTTTTGATCTTCTACACTTACGACTCCCTCATTCCTCATGTCAGATAACCACTTATTGGCTCCATATTTCAAAATTATTTCATAAGCAGCATTGATCGCCTGACGATAATGGCTACTCTGCTGGTGTGTGCGCCATATTACCTCTACCAAATTCACTTGAGGGTTATAATTAACTGCCGCAAACTCTTCGTTCAAATAGTGTATCATTGTAAAAAATATTAGTTTTTCCTGATAAAATGATGGTGGGTAAAGGACCTTAAGAACACCTTACTTGTGAAGGATTTTTAATGCTAAGCTTATCTCAAGTTACGGTCATATAACGGTTAAGGCACGGTAAATTACTGCAAAAAACAGCCTGTCTATGTTTTGTCTATGTGGCGTAATGTCGGGTAAGAAAGGGGCTATTCATAAAAAAACCATTGCCTAACAACCTGTTAAACAATGGTTTACATCGTAATCAAAAAAGGGGTAACCAACGATCAGTGAATTAGTACTTTACCATTAAGCTACGAGGCCTTATGATTGGCTTGATCGTAAGGAGGCCCCGGTGGGAATCGAACCCACATCTCATCATTAAAAGTGACGCGAAGTAACACTCATCTACGACACCCTTTTGGTTCGCCCGGTAGGATTCGAACCTACGGCCCTCTGATTAAGAGTCAGATGCTCTACCAACTAAGCTACGAGCGAATTTCTACAAGCAATATATCTGTAGAAAGGTTTATAAAAACAAGAGGTAACAAGCGGTAAGTGTACATAAAAACATTCTATCCAATTAAACTACAGGGGCATTATAATATATATTAGTGCCCCTGGCGGGATTCGAACCCGCACCTCATGATTTGGAGTCACGCGAAGTAACACTCACCTACGACACTCTTTGGTTCGTCCGGTGGGACTCGAACCCACAACCTTCCGGTTAAAAGCCGGGAACTCTACCAATTAAGCTACGAACGAATGTGGCGGGAATGGCAGGAATCGAACCTGCGTCCGCTGTTTAACAGACAGCCGCTAGAACCACTCAGCTACACTCCCAAATTGTAGACCTGACCAATGCCAGGTCTATTATTTGCGCGGATGGAAGGAATCGAACCCTCACCTCTGGTGTTGGAGACCAGCATTCTAAAACATTGAACTACACCCGCAGTACAAAAGAGGTTACAAGCAATAAGTGAACGTTTGCTGCTCTACCTACTGAGCTACTCTCGTGAGTAATTAAGTTTGCACGAGAGGTGGGACTCGAACCCACGACCCACCGATTAACTGTCGAAGTAACACTCATTTACGACACTCTTTTGGTTCGCCTGATGGGACTCGAACCCACGACCCTCTGATTAAAAGTCAGATACTCTACCAACTAAGCTACAAGCGAATTTGCACGGATGGAAGGAATCGAACCTTCTTCATTATTTTTGGGCTTTTGGAGACCATAGCTCTACCATTGAGCTACATCCGTGTATAGTTATTTTCTCAAACCTGTCAGAATTCTAAACCCGACAGGGTTAAAAGTTCGTCCGGTGGGACTCGAACCCACGACCTTCTGATTAAAAGTCAGATGCTCTACGCAACTAAGCTACGAACGAATGTGGCGGGAATGGCAGGAATCGAACCTGCGTCCGCTGTTTAACAGACAGCCGCTAAAACCACTCAGCTACACTCCCAAATTGTAGACCTGACCAATATCAAGTCCATCATTCGCACGGATGGAAGGAATCGAACCCTCGTCGTTGGTTTTGGAGACCATAGCTCTACCATTGAGCTACATCCGTGTATAGTTATTTTATCAGACCTGTCAGAATTTTAAACCCGACAGGGTTAAAAGTTCGTCCGGTGGGATTCGAACCCACGACCTTCTGATTAAAAGTCAGATGCTCTACGCAACTAAGCTACGAACGAATGTGGCGGGAATGGCAGGGATCGAACCTGCGTCCGCTGTTTAACAGACAGCCGCTAAAACCACTCAGCTACACTCCCAAATTGTAGACCTGACCAATGCCAGGTCTATTATTTGCGCGGATGGAAGGAATCGAACCCTCACCTCTGGTGTTGGAGACCAGCATTCTAAAACATTGAACTACACCCGCAGTACAAAAGAGGTTACAAGCAATAAGTGAACGTTTGCTGCTCTACCTACTGAGCTACTCTCGTGAGTAATTAAGTTTGCACGAGAGGTGGGACTCGAACCCACGACCCACCGATTAACTGTCGAAGTAACACTCATTTACGACACTCTTTTGGTTCGCCTGGTGGGACTCGAACCCACGACCCTCTGATTAAAAGTCAGATACTCTACCAACTAAGCTACAAGCGAATTTGCACGGATGGAAGGAATCGAACCTTCTTCACTATTTTTTTGGGTTTTGGAGACCATAGCTCTACCATTGAGCTACATCCGTGTGTAATTATTTGCGGGAATGGTAGGGTTCGAACCTACGTGTGTCCGCTTAACAGGCGGGTGCTAAACCACTCAGCTACACTCCCAAGTTTTATTATTTTTTATTTGGTTCACTTATTTGTGGATGGCATAAAAAAACCTCTTTGCGAATAACAAAGAGGTTTAGCAGTATTCATAGAATATAAGAATAATACAACAAACTTCTTTATCACTCCAGGCAGTTACCCCACCACTTTTTATAATTCTTGTATTTATTATTATTCCAGTTCATTGCTATAAATATTTTATATTAAAGTTAAAACTTACATTGTACTTTTTAAAAGATATAATAACCCTGTAGTTGCGTCAGAAGGAGTCGAACCCTCACCTTCTGGGTCGAAACCAGAAATTCTAATCCATTAAACTATGACGCAATATGTAATTCCAGTTGCGCTGGAAGGAGTCGAACCCTCATCCTCCGGGTAGAAACCGGACATTCTAATCCATTGAACTACAGCGCAATATGTAACTCTAGTTGCGCTGGAAGGAATCGAACCTTCATCTCATGCTTCGTAGACAAGTGTTCTAATCCGTTGAACTACAGCGCAAGGTGGCACTCCGTTGGGAATCGAACCCAATTGCCCTGTTTCACAGACAGGGGCGTCAACCATTTTCGCCTCAGAGTGCATATATATGTCGGATAGGCAGGATTCGAACCTACGTGCTCTGGCATCCCGGGCCAGCGAAGACGACCACTCTTCCACTATCCGATATTCAAAGTATGTTGTTCATACTTTTGTCGGATAGGCAGGGTTCGAACCTGCGTTCTCTGGAGTCCAAGACCAGCGAGGATGACCACTCCTCCACTATCCGATTATAAATCTCTAATTATCAGTGTTTTAGTCGGATAGGCAAGATTCGAACTTGCGTACTCTAGTACCCAAAACTAGCGAGATAAACCACTCCTCTACTATCCGATGATTTGGTGTACCCTGAAGGATTTGAACCTTCAATCCCCTGGGTATGAGCCAGGTGCTTTCACCATTTAAGCTAAGGGTACTGCTGTGACCATTGGCTACAAAAAAAGCCTTACTTCAATTGAGGCAAGGCTTTTTGGAGATGGGTAATCTCTACGGTTTACTGCAGTCATAGCAGTAGCCTTGCCGTTTTGGGTTTCTTTATCCGTATCGGATGCCAACGGTGTTTTCTATTAATGGTGTTATATCTTGTCGGGACAATCATTGTTATCTTGTTTTCTATATTATTTTGCTTCAAATTTCTTTTAGAGCACCCACAAGGAATCGAACCTTGATCCACTGATTACAAGTCAGTTATTCTAAGCCGTTGAACTACAGGTGCTTATATTATTCATCATTTGCTTGGAGCACCTACAAGGAATCGAACCTTGATCCATTGATTACTAAACAATAATTTTAAACCGTTAAACTATAGGTGCTATTACTCTGGTATGCTCTGGGGGACTCGAACCCCCGATTACTTGTGTATCAGACAAGTGCCTTGACCAACTTGGCTAAGAGCATATTGAATGTTAATCTTTCTTTGATCTCTTATTTATCCTTTTGCTGCTTGATGTCACAAAAAAAAGCCTTGCAGTTTCTCAGCGAATCTGCAAGGCTCTCGGTGTATATTTGGTTGTTTGTTTTCTCTTCTGTGTCTTTAAACCGTCATTGTTGCTTTCTTTTTAGGTTCTTAGACTTTCCGTTGCAAACATATTCACCTCATTGGCCTTGCAGAATCCGGGGCGTCTCGTAATCCGCTTGTGATTCCACGGCTTATTTATTATTGGGGTGATATGTTTTTGTTTTAGTAACATAATGATACAAAGGTAATAACGTGATTTTTACTATGCAAGTTTTAAGCGTAATTTTTTTATTTTTTATTTCATTTTCAACTTTAAAAGTAAAACAAATATTCAAAAACTTACTTAACTATTGATACGACAAAGTAAAAGAAAGGTTTTCAAAATCACAAATATTTTTCTAAAAACAATTAATTAACAAGGATAATACCAATATTAAATAAATACAATTACTAACATATACATAAGTTTGTGGTCTAAAATTCAATACGTTAGTTCCAAAAAATTTACTTACTTTGGTTTTGTATTCTACCATCAACAAAATCTACAAAAATGAAATTCCGTCTCTCTTATGTGTTTATGGTTTGCATTTTGGCTGCTATTGTAAGCTGCAAAAAACCCAATAAAACCACTGATAAACCAGTCGTTATTAAATCGCTTTGGCAAGTAGATGCTAAAAAAAGCTATGCTTCAGAAGAGAAAGTTGTAATCAAATTCAAAAATATCAGTCCACAAGCTCTTACTATTTATGATCCTTTGATGGTAGAAGTAGAACAAAAACTGGCCAATGAAGGCTCTAAAACACAATGGAAAAAAGTACGTTGGTTGTATTGCCCCTGTGGTGCTTCTTGCCCTCCCCCACCTCGTACTATGGACATTGACCAAGATCAAACTAAGACCTTTGTGTGGAATAAAATAGAAAAGTGGTGTGATGCCCAAGGCAAAACCGCTCAACAAAAGGCAACTCAAGGAACCTATCGCTTAAAACTCACTTATAAAAACCCAAAAACTTCAGAAAGGGAAATCCATTACCAAGAATTCAACATTGAATAAACGCTATTTTGATCCTCTTCTGGTTTGCTGGAAATTTCTAAGCTGTTGCTGAATCTTAGCAATATCTCGTTTGAATTTAGATTTACGAATCTGTTCATAGATTTTGCGGAATCCCGAGGAACCCAATTGACGCAAACTCTCCACAATCGTACTTTTAACAGGGTGAGGATACTCATCGTACTTACGAATGGTTTTAAAAGCCGGGAAATTGGCATTTTGCTCCAGTTCTTTTTCCAAATAAGTATCGGTAAGCCCTAATTGCTGACGAATGGACTTAAACTGAGGTGCTACAAACATATAGTCGGTGTGGGTAAACCAAGAATTGAGTTCGTGTCGATAAAAATCACCCTGAAGGTGAGAACTACCAGCTAAATCTACCACGTCATTATCAGCAATATTATGCGTTACTTGAGGGCGATTTTTTTGTCGAGCAAATTGCGCAGCTGAATCTCTGTCAATTCCAGGAGCTTGAAAGGTAACTACCCGATTGGCCACTCCAGGAAAATAAGCTGCAGCATACTGGGCTAAAGCACCACCTAAGCTATGTCCGGTAAAATCAGCTTTTCCTCCAGCATCCTTGATTATTTGCAAAATCAAATTGGCATTCTTGTATAATTGATCAAAGCCTACACCCACAGGGTTCAAATCAGTGGTAATATCTTCTATATGAGTGGGTTGTGTTCCTCGAAAGGCAATCACTGGATTTTTGGATAATCCTCGTAATGGTTGAATACGCACTGCATCGAAGTCTTGCTTGCCGTGATATACACGAGCGGTACGCAGATCATACCCCATTCTCCGTAAAATCTTATTAGCCTGTTGCCACGGCTTGCTGGGGCTGTTTGTTTGGCCTTGATTGATAAAATCTTCGTCTTTATAAGCCAGAAAGTGCGCCAGGTATTCAAAGGATACATTTTCTACCCCCAACTCTTCAGCATAGCTATGTACATCTTGCTGAAATTCGTAAAAAATAGGTGCTTGTCCTTTTTTACTGGCCTTACATACAATTTTGTGGGTGCCAGGAAAACCTGCCTTAAAGCTTCCCGTAGCCGAAGAAGTGCCTTTGGCCATCGTAGAGCTTTTTTTATCATAAGCCCCTGTGGTATTGAAGTCATTGACTGCATACCATTGGTAGCTATCATATTTTTGCCCCAGTTGGTACGAAACTCTATCACCTGGATATACTGCTTTGCCTGTATGGCTACTCTTAATGCCACTTCTTTTTACTGTAAAGTTGGTGGCTGATTCTTTGGGAAGGTAAGCCCCAAAACCCGCAGATTTTAGCTGATAAGCAGCAAACTGCCAGTCTTCATCACTCCAAAAGCTCTTCATTTCGTCCCGCAATCGTGGGATGAACTTTTCTTTGTAGGTAGCTTCATACTGAGCAATGACCATTTTTAACTGCTGATGTGGCAAGTTTAATACCCGATGAACGGTTTGTTCGTCGGTGCCCAGTCCTGAAAAAGCTTCGTGAATTTGTCCTACCAGATCTCCAGTTGATTCTTCGGTAGAGTTGGGTATAAATCGATTGGTGAGTTGTTGGCTGGTAGACTGTTGGTCTTGCACCATTGTCTCCTCCGACTTCAAAAGTTGCGTTTTCCCAGGCATAGTGAATGACTTTGCGAGTTCTTATGTTCTTGGTTAGTGATTTTTTTGGTATTTCCTCTCAATACTTATTAGTTGAGGTGTGCATTTTATCAACCTCTATCTGAAAAGACCTGAATAAAGTATTTTTTTGGCTACACAACTATAGCAAAAGTAATGCTAAAGCCAAACAATTTACTGGCTTTTAACACGAATTAGGATATTAACTCGTAGCACTCTTTTCATTTGCAAAATATAATTTCTATAAACAAGTGTTAGTTAGGATTATTTAGTATTTGAGTACTAATTGAAGATTATATATTACTTTTTATTTATAAAATTCAATATAGAGGTATTTTTCAGCAATAAAGAGGAACTCTTACCGATAAAAGACAATTACTTTTGCCATAAGTGATATTTGTAATATACAAGGATAAATTTATCCAATACTCATCTCAGGCATACTCAGGCACTTCTTAAAAATCATTTGGGTCCCACGTATTATCGCAACAATAACCGCTTTCTAGCCTGATTGGCAGAGCCTTTAATTGTTGTCCATGGATATCTATGCGCTATTATTTCTAGTACCAAATACAATCAATAAAGAAGTCAGTGATGGCTTCTGATACTTAACCCTAACATTTCCAATGAAACGAATCATTATTACTCTAATTTTTATTTTGGGGTTGTTGCCTATAATGCCCCAAACGTATGCGCAAGTAGACTTTAGAGAGGAAACTATTTACTTCCTCTTAACTACCCGTTTTTTTGACGGAGACCCAAGCAATAATGTCCCCAATGAATGGAGTTCATATAATCCTGATCCAAACATCAACCCTACGATTACTGACCCTAATGATGTAACCTGGCGAGGAGATTTCAAGGGATTGATTCAAAAGCTAGACTATATCAAAGATTTGGGCTTTACGGCTATTTGGATCACGCCCATTGTACAGAACCGCAGTCCTTTGGATTATCACGGATATCACGCTTATGATTTTACCAAAGTAGATCCTCGTTTAGAGTCACCTGGGGCCACTTTTCAGGATTTGATTAATGCGGTGCACGCCCGCGGGATGAAAATCGTACTGGATATTGTAACCAATCACGCAGGGCGTTTTGGTATAAAAAACGTTGCCGAAATAAAGTACAATACCGACCCTACCAAGCCTTGGGGGCAAGACAAAAATGGTAACCCTTTGCAACCTAACCCCAACTGGACTTATGATGGAATTACGCCTAATCCAGATGATGGAAAAATTTGGAGTAGAGCGAATCTTCCAACAATGCCCCCTCCTTACAATCAAAACCTGGCGGCTTTTCAGTGGCCTTCTAAGGAATCCTATGTAGACACCAGCGATCCTAATTGGTATCATCATTCAGGAAATGGGTTTGCTCAAGGATTCGACGACACAGAAAACCTACATAATAGAGCTTTGGCAGGTGATACGCCCGACTTAAATACAGGTAGTCAAGCGGTACGCGATTATTTGATTGCGGCTTATACCAAATTTATCAATATGGGGGTAGATGCATTTCGTTGGGACACTATGAAGCATATGAGCAAAGAAGATGTGCTTTATTTCAAAGATGCGTTCCATAGTGTTAATCCTAATTTATTCATTTTTGGAGAGGTAGCTCAGTTGAGACACGAACTTCATAATCTGGAAGAAATCAATCCCCATTACTATACTTGGCGAGGTGCTGTAGGACAATCGGCCAACTCAGACATTGCCGTATTGGACTTCTTTGCTGAGGCCACTTTTCACGGAGTATTTGAGGAAGGGCGTAACTTCTCAGAAGTAACGGCAGCAGCTCGCTACGATCACTTATACAGCGATCCTTCTACGCTATTGACTTGGTTAGACAACCACGACTTTGGCCCTAATAATGATTGGAACCGACGTTATGGAGGTACTGAGGAAAATCTGGCAGCTTGTATGAATTTTATGTTTACGTGGCGAGGTATCCCAGTAGTATATTATGGTACCGAAATTCAATTCATGAAAGGGGCTTATGCCGACATTCACAATGCGGCTGGTATAGAGCAATCTATTGACCTCACTGGACGGGCTTATTACGGTGATCAATTCGCCAATGCACCCAATCATATCATTTATCAACATATTAAAAAACTCAATGCCATTCGCCGAGCTGTACCCGCTTTGCAAAAAGGATCATATCGCTGGGATGGTAACGGTGGCGGTAGAGCTATAGGTTATGTGCGCAAGCACGGCGATAGCGAAGTAGCAGTGGGGTTAGCCAAAGATGGTGGGGCTAGTTTTACTTTTTCGGGGCTCACCAATGGTATTTACCGTGACGCTGTAACTGGAGCCGAGATATCGGTAACCAATGGCTCATTAAGTTTTTCGGTTACTTCTGGTTCGGCGGGTATTTATGTACTCAATGGCCCTGGAATGATTGGAGGCAATGGTGTGGGTTATTTTCAACCAGGCAATGGTAGCAGTGCACCTATAGTAAGTGCCAGCCCAGCTTCTGGAGTGTATTCTTCACCTATACAGGTAACACTTTCTGCTTCTTCGAGCAATAACCCAGTTACTATTTATTATACAACCGATGGCAGCAACCCTACAACCAATAGTGCTCAATATACAGGCGCAATTAACGTGGCTTCTACCAGTACAATTAAAGCTCTGGCCGTTGATAATCAAGGGGGTCAATCCCAGGTTTTATCTCAAAGTTACGTAATTGGTGACGCTGGATTTTCGGTATATCTCAAAAAAGATCCAAGCTGGAATCAAGCCCGTATTCATCATTGGGGGGCACAACCTGCGGGCATATTGAGCGATAGCAACTGGCCAGGAGTAATTATGACCGATGTAGGCAATGGATGGTATCGCTTTGATTTCAACGGAGTTATCAGTAGCAACCTATTGTTTCACGACAATGCGGGCAACAAAACAATAGATATGTCCCGAAATAAAGATGGATGGTACCAGGACGGGCAATGGTTCGATCAAGACCCCAGAGTTTCGGTCAATCTTCCGCCAAGCTTGACAGTGACTCCAGGAGGAGGTAATTTTTCGGTAGGACAATCCATACAAGTTACTTTGGCCAGTTCCGATGACAATGATCCCTCCCCTGTCATTTATTACACATTAGATGGTAGTACTCCAAGCACTAGTTCTACGTCATACAGCGGCTCAATCAACCTTACTCAAACTACTACTCTAAAAGCAATCGCGGTAGATAACCAAGGCTTGGCTTCTTCGGTAGCTACTCATACTTATACCTTTACTACTGCCCCCAGTGGATTAACGGTTCATTTTAAACCCAATGGCTATAACAATCCTACGATTTATTATTGGGCAGTAACGCCTAGTGGACAAACTACTACCTGGCCAGGGGTGTCTATGACAGATGAAGGTGATGGATGGTATGGTTTTACGTTGGCAGGCGCCAATTGCGCCAATATAATTTTTAGTAATAACGGTGGCAGTCAAACCCCAGACTTATCCAGATGCAGTGAAGGATGGTATGTAGACGGCGTATGGTATGACCAAAAACCAACGCCTGCTGCTGGTCTTACGATTCATTTTAAAAAGCCTTCTAACTGGAACACCGCCAATATGCATTATTGGAATGTAACTCCAGCTACTGTTCCTGGTACCAACTGGCCAGGGGTAAGCATGCAAAACGATGGCAATGGCTGGTACAGTTATACTATTCCGCAGGCTTCTTGTGCCAATATTGTGTTTAACGACAATGGTGGTAATCAAACAGGAGATTTGTCGCGTTGCGGAGAAGGATGGTACGACAATGGCTGGTCTAGCACGGCTCGTCGTACAAAACAAGTATTGGCACCTACAAATACCACATTGCAAACCAGAATCAGTCCTAACCCTTCCAGTGAATACGCAATGGTGAGTTTCACCCTCAAAGAAGGCCAAAATGTACGCCTCAAAGTGTATGATCAGTTAGGAAACGAGGTTTTGAGCAATCATGTACAACAGCTTCATAAAGGAAACCATTCAGTAGTTATCAATACCAGTCAATTGGCTAATGGAGTATACATTATACAGCTCAATACTTCCAGTAAAACGGTTCGCAAACGATTGGTAATTCAGAAGTAAATAATCAATCTTTTAATTCAATAATTAAATCAAATCCAAACTATAAAAGCTGCTTGAGTTTTCTTGGGCAGCTTTTTTTAATTGAAAAACTACTGATAGATTGTCTAATATACCCCTGTTTAAATGGTATAATTAAATGAAGTGACTACACATTTTGGTGACAAATGGGAAACTTATAAATAACGGTAAACTTCCTGGCATAATTACTTGTTTCTTTACCACTTGGTACGTTGCTAAAAGTCAAGATAACTTCTTATATTTGCGGTTTGCTAATATCAAGTTGGCAAATTACTTATTTGAATATTTTTTGAACAAAAAGTCGTTAAAAAGTATTCATACAACACAGGTAAATACGACACACAACATGCAGGTAGATATAGATCAGTTAGACCCACGACATCACATCATTATTAAAGGCGCTCGGGTAAATAATTTGAAAGGACTGGATGTAGCCATTCCTCGCAATCAACTGGTAGTAATTACTGGTTTGTCTGGTTCGGGTAAGTCTTCTCTGGCCTTCGATACCCTTTTTGCCGAAGGGCAACGCATGTATGTAGAAAGCCTGAGTTCTTATGCCCGACAGTTTTTGGGGCGTATGGAAAAACCAGCCGTAGAATACATCAAAGGTGTATCGCCTGCCATTGCCGTAGAGCAAAAAAGTAACACTAAAAACCCACGAGCTACAGTAGGTACCTCCACTGAAATTTATGACTATTTAAAGCTATTATTTGCCCGCATTGGGGTTACTTATTCTCCCAAATCTGGCGAAATGGTGAAGAAAGATAGTGTAACTGATGTAGTCAACTTTATCCAATCACACGATGAAGGGCAAAAGCTCCTCATTATGGCTCCAGTGCAAATGAATGATGATCGTACACTGGAAGAAGAATTGAAACTTATCTTTCAAAAAGGCTTTACTCGTTTGTTGGTAGATGAGGAAACACTCTTTATTGAAGAACTCCTTCCTGATGTAGCGGCTATTAAAGCCCTTGTGGGGCAGGAAATCTATATTTTGGTGGATCGAAATGTAGTAAAAAAAGACGATGAAGATAACCAGTTTCGTATTGCCGACTCAGTACAAACTGCTTTCTATGAAGGCCATGGTACTTGTGTAATCAATATTCTCAAAAAAGAAGTAAGACAGTTTTCAGATCGCTTTGAACTTGATGGAATTCGCTTTGAAGAACCCAGCGTCCAGTTTTTTAGCTTCAACAACCCTTATGGCGCTTGTAAACGATGCGGTGGTTTTGGTACCGTATTAGACATAGACGAAGATTTAGTCATTCCCAATAAAAACCTTTCGGTGTATGACAACGCCATTGTGCCTTGGTCTACCGAAAAAATGCGTCAAGAGTGGTTTCAACCGTTGATTAACAGTAGTTATAAGTTTGACTTTCCGATTCATCGCCCTTACCGCGAATTGAGCGAAGAAGATAAACGCTTACTTTGGGAAGGTAATGATCACTTTTTAGGGCTTAATGCATTTTTTGAACACATTGCCAGCCAAAGTCATAAAATTCAATATCGGGTAATGTTGTCTCGTTATCGCGGGAAAGTTACCTGTCCTGATTGTAGAGGTACTCGTTTGCGCAAAGATGCAGGATATGTAAAAATTGCAGGGTATAACATTTCTGACTTAGTACTTCTATCTCTGGAAGATTTGCGAAATCTTTTTCAAAACCTGGAGCTTACCCCCAATGAACAAACCATTGCCCGTAGGGTGTTGGTAGAGATCAATAACCGTATCAAATACCTGAATGAAGTAGGACTTGGTTATCTTACCCTGAATCGTTTAACCTCTACCCTATCGGGTGGCGAATACCAGCGGATTAAGTTGGCTACGGCTTTAGGAAGTGCACTGGTAGGCTCTATGTATATTTTAGATGAACCTAGTATTGGGCTACATCCTCGCGATACTCACCGATTGATTGGGGTACTCAAAGATTTAAAGGCACTGGGCAACACCGTAATTGTGGTAGAGCATGAAGAAGATATCATGCGAGAAGCCGACCAAATCATTGATATTGGTCCTAATGCAGGTACTGGAGGAGGCGAATTGGTTTTTCAGGGCACATTGGAAGCACATATTAAAAATGGGCAAAGTTCACATACCTTAAATTACCTGAATGGTACCGATGTCATTGCTATTCCCAAAATACGCCGCCCAGCGAGTAGCTTCCTTACCTTGACGGGTGCCGAAGAACACAACCTGAAAAACATAGACGTTCGTTTTCCTTTGGGAGTAATGACGGTAGTAACTGGAGTAAGTGGCTCAGGTAAATCTACGCTGATCAAAGATATTTTGTATCCAGTACTGGCTAAAATCTATGGAGATTATAACAGTGCCAAAGGTAAATACCAAAGCCTGGAGGGCGATATCAATGCATTGGTAGGAGTAGAATTTATAGATCAAAACCCAATTGGTAAATCATCTCGTTCTAACCCAGTGACTTATACCAAATCGTATGATGCCATCCGTAACTTATTTTCTAGCACACCTCTAGCTAAAAAACGAGGTTATAAGCCTGCTCACTTCTCGTTCAATGTGGACAAAGGTCGCTGTGAAGTATGCGAAGGAGAAGGAAAAGTAAAGATCGAAATGCAGTTTATGGCAGATGTATACCTTACCTGCGAAAGCTGTAATGGAAAGCGATTTAAGAAAGAAATACTGGAAGTAAAATACAATGATAAGGACATTGCTGAAGTACTGGATTTAACGATTGACGAAAGTCTTGAGTTTTTTAAAGAGCAACCTAAAATTATTCAGGCCTTGACTCCTCTGCAAGAAGTGGGTCTGGGATATGTAGGGTTAGGACAGTCGTCTAATACTTTGAGTGGTGGAGAAGCTCAACGGTTAAAACTGGCTTCCTTTCTTGATAAACGCAATTCTCGCAAAGGCAGTACTTTGTTTATTTTTGATGAGCCTACTACTGGGCTACACTTTCACGATATCAAAAAATTACTCAAAGCTTTGAATGCTTTGGTAGAGCAAGGTCATTCAGTAATAGTGATTGAGCATAACCTTGAGGTTGTCAAAAGTGCAGATTGGATCATTGACCTGGGGCCTGATGGTGGAGACAAAGGTGGGCAAATTTGTTTTGAAGGGATTCCAGAAGATTTGATTAAGCTGGAGGATAATCACACTGCGCGGTTTTTGAAGGAGAAGTTTAAGTAAGTAAAAGGGTAGATAAAAAATGGTGTAAAACAAAGTCAACCTTAAGCGATAAACACCGAAAATAATTAACGCGAATTATTGCTTTTAATATTTTAAAAGTACAACATTTGCCTGGTCTAGGTCTTTCATATCAAAATCAGCAATCTTTGGGAGGTGATCCAAGAAGTTATAAGCAATGATTCCCGCCCAAAGATTGACCATACAATTGATCGGAGAGCGATGTCTGGTATGCTCAATTTGACATTGGTTTACCATTTGTCCAAAGACCGTTTCAATTAATGTTCTTTTCTTTAAATAGTATCGTTCTTTCTGGGTCAAAACAGGCTTTTTCATGTTCTTACGAATTTTAGTAATCAGTTTACAACCTTGTTCTTGAAGCGCTTTTTTGAGTTTAGAAATGTAACCTTTATCTCCATAAACAGTGCCTTCAAAGCCTTTGAGCATACTTTTTAACAGTTCTGCATTATTATCAGCTACATTACCCGAAGTCACTCGGATTTTCAATATTTCACCTTGTTGATTGCAAAGTAAGTGTAACTTTAGGCCGTAGAAAAATCCCTTGCTGGTTACACCTTTCTGGGCAATATGTAGAAAGACCTGATGGAGTTTCTCTCGTTTGATATGGCAAACTTCGAGCGGCTTACTATCAATGTAGTTCGCTTCAGTAGGCTTACCGATACAGAAGTGGTGAAGAAATGCATAGAGTTCTAATTGAATGTGTTTCATTTGGGCTACAAAGCGTTCATATGTATAAGTGTCTGGGAAGTAACTACTTAGATGTTCTTTTACAATCTGTTTATAATACCACGAAAAGCAACGAATACCTGATAGATGAAAGAAAATAACGATGGTCATCATTTCTGATTTACTCATTTTCCCACGCCAAGCCTTGGTGCCAATTAACTTTTGCTCTAAGAAAGGGGTAAATTCTTTCATGAAATCATCGGTTAGTACGAAGATTTCGGCTAATTTTGATGTATTCAGGATAATCATTGTCTAAGGTGTTTTATTAGAATTCTGCAAAATCAAATTAAAACACTTAAAGTAGATTATCCTGTTTTTTGTGATAAATAATTTATAATCAAGAAATTAACCCGTTAACTCGCGTTAATTAAGCCGTTACTTTTTACTCCAGGTTAAAAAGTAACCAAAAACCCCGCGGCTGTAGTCAGTGTAGCCTAAACTTGCCACACTATGCCTCAACTGATTAAACTCGCCTCTGGCTCAAACAGTAATCAGTTGCCCAAGGTACGACTCCGTTTCTCAAGTTCTTAACGGCCACTGACTAAGGCCGAAAGAAAGTTCTGGTTATTAAAGATGGTTCAACTTTATTTTTTAAGAGGCTGTCTCATAATTCTTTTAAGCTAAATAAAACGATTTTTTCTTAAAGAAAATTTGGCGAGGTTTTACTTATGAGACAACCTCTTTTTATCATAGTTTATCCGATTTTATAGCTGCCATGGCAATGCCTATAATCATCAATACCACAACAATAAAAGCAATTCCAGTTTTGTAGTCCAGATCGTCGGGTTGTGACAAAACCACAAATAAACTGATAAAGGAAGCAATGAACCAACGTCCTTTAGTTTTGGGGATCAAACCCTGAAGATAATATAATAGATGCCATATGCTTGTACTTTCAGTTTCTACTACCTCTGTTTCCTCTCGATATGTTTTTGTTGTTGTTGCTTCGGCTTCAAGCCAAATAGGCCTGGGAGGAGGCATATCAAAATATTGTTGGTATACTTTGGTCAATTGGCTATATACGGCCGCTTCTTCTTCATAATTGCTTTCACTACCTGAAGTAAGACTATGGTGGATAGGTTTTCCAAAAATGCCTCGGCAAAACTCCCTCCAATATGAGTGTGTGTACATGAGGTGTAATTGCCATACTTTTCTAATAGGCGCAGGAGCACAAAGGGGCACTCCAGCTACCGACCATAAAAACATAAATTTTTTATATTCTGTAATTGCTTTCAAGGTATATCCTTTATCCCAGTTATTTTCTTGCATTAAACGGGCGTAAAAAGGAAACAGCGTATCTACAATATGAAGAGGGTATTGTTTCAATTTGCCCCAGAGTTGTTTTTCTTGTAGGTTCATAATAGAAATTAGTTTGATCAAAAATTTAGCTTAAGGCACGCGTGTTTACCCTCCACAGCCGCCGCATCCTCCACAACCCGAACAACTCGAGCAACCAGAGTCGCCACCAGCCCCCCCCTCCTGAACAGGAAATACAACTACCACAACCTGAAGAACCCCCTCCACTATTATTTCCATTGCTTCCTCCATTGTTATTAGTCACTGCTGATATTGTCAAAAAAACGATCAAACCAACGAAGCACAACAAGAATACAAAGCCACCAAAACTCCCTTTACCAGCTGTATCATTAGACATAAACAGTATAGCCAACAAAGCCAGTAGAGGAGCCAAATGCCAGCGTTTACGTACAAATTTTGGTTTGGCTATCACCCAATTACGGTGCATGTTCACTCGTTTGTAGTGGATTTCTTTAAACAAATCTTGAGTATTGACCCAAATGTGTGCAGGTTGGTCAACTCCAAAGTATTTCCGATAGCTTTCTGCAGTTTGGTCATACATTTTTACATGTTTCTGTCGCTCTGATCTCCCTCCTTTGGTAGGGTTGTGATGTACAGGAATACCCAAAATACCATAGCAGAATTCATCCCAGTAAGACTTGGTATAAATCAAATGCAAATGCCACACTTGGTCTACTGGATCGGAAGGAGAAATCGGGTGGCCAGCCACGGCTACCAAAAACATAAATTTCTTGTATTCTTCTATTACTTCCAGGGTATATTCTTTTGTCCAGCCATTTTCACGCATCAGACGAGCCGAGAAGGGAAAAGACGCATCTACTGTGTCGATAGAATAATGCTGAATTTTCTCCCAGAGTTGCTTTTCTTGTAGATTCATAGATAGGAGTAGTTAGTTTGACCAATAATCTTATTTATACACCTTAAACAGGTATTTATAGCTTAGGATGAGCTTTCGCAAAATATAATATTGTATTTAATGAAATATACGTACAATATATGGCTTAAGGTTGCGTTTCATAAAGCCTTGAAAGTAAAACTTCCGCTCTTCGTTTTATCTCTGTAAACCTTTAAAACTAAAGAAATACTGCTATTCCTGCGGATTATTATTGATATTTGTAGTCACATTCAAACTTTTACCTCTATCAAAAGATTGTACTTGAGGAATAAACAGTCATTATATTATGAGTAAACTCGGAAACTTCTTTAAAGTAGGGGATGTTTTTGGATATTTTTTCCGCAAACATGATCCCGACCGTCCCAATAATTTTAACCTACGTATGATGCACGGAATCAACCGTATTTCTATGTTGATGTTCTTGTTTTGTACGATGGTAATCTGTTACCGAATGATTCCTGGTTTCTTTAAGTGGGTGGTGATCTTTTTACTTTCTATGTTTTTTATGGTCATTTTCCGCACTTTTTTCCCAAGGAAACATAACAGACACCAACGGGAACAATAGTTTGTTTAACTATTTATCATATGCTCTCAACCACGAAGGCTATTGCACCATATCAGAAGATAATTTTTTAGACACAAATGAAATACACTAAGTTTCTATTCATTGCTTTTATTTGGGTGATTGGGTCGGCGCTTTCTATTCAGGCACAAGACAGTACTACCGCAAAATCTATTTTTTGGGAAGTAACTGGACCTGGTGTGAAGAAAACGACTTATTTGTTTGGCACCCATCACCTATATGATTATGGTTTTATAAAAACCAACAAAATTATTCTTAAAAAGCTGAAAAAAGCTGATATAGTAGTAGGTGAGATCGTTATAGAACCTTCGGCTATGATGAAGGTAGCCATGGCGAGCATTATGCCCAACAAAACGCTCAAACAACTAATGAGTGAAAAAGATTATCAGGCCACTGATGCTTGCTTGAAAAAATATACTGGAATGGGCATATTCCTATACAACAAGTTTAAGCCCATAGCCATTTATCAAATGCTCATGCTACAGAAATATGCCAAGGTGTTGGGTATGGATCTGAAAAAAACTGGTAACAGTGCGATGGACGAATACTTCCAAAAGGCAGCACGTAACCTTGACAAAAAACTGGTGGCGCTGGAAACTGTAGATGATCAATTAAAGGTATTGTACGATGGCAAGCCGCTTGATAAGCAAGTAGATTTATTGCTGGAGATGGTATATGACAAAGACAGCTTAGCAACCAAAGAGATTGTAAAGCTGAACAAAATGTACCAGCAACAAGACTTGAATGGTTTGCACCAATTGATGAAAAAAACCGCTAGTGAGCAAGAGTTAGAACTATTACTGGTAAACCGTAATAAAAAGTGGATTCCCAAAATAGAGGAGTTGCTAAAGTCGGGAAAGAGTTCTTTTATCGCGGTAGGTGCTGGTCATTTGCCAGGTGAGTTTGGCGTATTGCACTTACTCAAACAAAAAGGCTATAAGGTAAAGCCGTTAAAAATTCAGCTTTAGTTGCCATTACTATTCTAATTTATCCATCAAAACAAATATCACACAACGTTGATCACTATTATCTCTTGCACCAATCGTACTCAGTCATTGTCACGAATTGTTGCCGAATATTATCAAAGCCTATTGGCGGCCCATAATACCAAAGCTCAAATTATAGATTTACAGGGTTTGCCTAAAGATTTTGTTTTTTCTGCCCTTTATGGCAATGCTGGTAAAAACGAAAGTTTCAATGTATACAGTGATCAGGTAGCTCAAGGAGAAAAGTTTGTTTTTGTAGTACCCGAATACAATGGGTCATTTCCAGGGGTGCTCAAGGCTTTTATTGATGGCTTGGAATACCCAAGTAAACTCGCCGATAAAAAGGTAGCATTGGTAGGCCTCTCGTCGGGTATGCAAGGAAGTGCTCTAGCTTTGAGCCACTTGACCGATATCTTGAGTTATTTGGGAGCCAATTTGTTAGGAATGCGGGTAAAGTTACCCAAGGTTGAAGAAAACCTTAAGAATGGAAAAGTTACCAATGAGCTGTACAATCAATTGCTTCAGGAGCAAATACAAAAATTGATTACGTTTTAGCAACTCATTGCCTCAATTATAGAATGGCTAAATTGTTCAATGGTTATGCAATATATCAACTAACCATATAGCAATTTAGCCATAAATATCCCTCCTTATACTGTAGCCAAGGCCTCTAATGAGATAGGCTCAAATTGATTTTGCTTGTTTTTGGGCAAAAATACAAAAGCCTTTTCGTTGTTAATCGCCACTTGTTCATCGGTATATACTACCTTAAGAGCATCAGGGGCAGGCTCTACCGAAAAAGTCTCAAAAATATCCAACAACGACGGAATGGCATCGAGATACTCTACTACCGCAGGCATTTTCTCTGCCAATACTTTTTCGTTTACCTTGGCCGACTGCACATTTCCCCACAAGTTATTGTCCATTAATACCAATTGTCGAGTCACCAAGTCTACATAACAAACATATTTGGTAAGTGCCTTACCCGTTACTGGAAAGGCAAAATTTACTCTTGATGGTTCAATCAATTGCCCTTTTTCAGGTTGCTCTCCCCACATCATGAGTCCTCTTACGTCTTGGATATCGTCAAACTGAATATGACTGTAAGACAATATATTCCAAACCGCATAACGTACTCCCGATTGCAATAGCTTATCCAAGTACAAGTCAATCAGCTGTCCAGCTTTACCTTCTTTGTTATAAGAGTTTACTGGGTCTCCCGAAAATACGGCGGCATCACCCATTTCGTGGGTATTGTTCCAGCAACAAGTACCATAAGGTTGCCAGTTATGATCAAAGAAATTCCAACCATTATCCATCCAACAAATGCCTCTTGTTTCTTCCCAATAAGTAGCAGTACGGATAAATTGAATATTCTGAGGAATCTGAAATACAGTTCCCTTAGGATAACGCGATACTGCATCTTTGTTGTTGGTTGGCAGCTTTATATGGGCAATATCGGCAGTATAATAAAAAGTATTGCCGAATTTTTCAGTTACTCTTTGTTGTACAATTTGGTCAATTGCACGAATAATGACTTGAAGGTCTTCTTCTTTTAACTTTGCATCACTTAACGCTACTTGTGCCTTAAGCCAGCTTCCTTTGGGAGTAAAGATGCGGTAATCCCGTTCATTATAAGTACGTAAAAAACGCTTTAGCTTTAATAACTTAATGGTTTCCATCTTTGACAACACTGGCAAGAAGTACGATAAAGCTGGTTCTCCAAAGACTGTTAGCACGTGTACCACTCTTCGGGCAAACTCCCCAGGACGTTGGGCCAGTAGTGGTAACAAAGCTGGATCTTTTTTGGCCAAGTAAGCTTCTACCTTTGAATTAAAAGTAGGCAGTTTATCTCCTGCACGAAGTGCTTGGGCTACCTGATAAATTTTAGGATATTTTTTGACATACTCCCCCACATGTAGTTGATGAAACAAACGTATCCATTTGTTTTTATGTCGCATTACCCCTTCTGACAAATCGCTCACTCCCTGTAATACTGACAATATATATTTCCGCTGACTACGCTTCAGTTTAAACCTGGTATTGGTATCCAGAGAAATATCTCCTCCCGAAAGCCCAGTAGCCAACCGTAGTACATCGGTAGTGGTAGAAAGCTGGATTAATTGATTGGCTTGCATATAAGCAATGGCTGCAAAAACTAAGTTTTCCTTAAATAGAATTTCAATAGATGCTGTATATCCTTGTGTTACAAACCAAGTCACTTCTTCCTTTTCTTGCTCTATCCACGCTGCTGGCTTGCTCAACAAGCTGGCAAACACATTTTTGAGCGCATCAGGACGTGCCAGATGCAATACTTTAAAGTCTACTTTCTCGAACATTGGGTCACGAGGAGCAGGTGCTTGCTGCAAATAGACAGGGTTGATTCCCCAATAAATTAAGATTTGTTTGGTCCAATATTCAGCTTCTGACATTTGCAATACCTCTTTGGGAAAGTTTTGGTATACAATGTATTTGCCTATATTTTTATCGGCTCCTTTTATTTTTTTAAGACTCTTCTCTAAAGATTTCCACCAAGCATTTAGCTCACTTTCAGAAGTTTGGGCTAATCTTTTAATAGCTTCCAACACATCTTGTGAAGGTACATAGCCATAGTATAACAAATTGGCAGTAATAGTACCTAAGATTTGTTCTGTATTAGCATTAGGCAATGCTTGTGGGTTTGCGTTGGGTACTTCAACCAAAAAATGATGTAAGAGAATATCGTTTGTGTTCATAGTGTATTGTTGATTTGTAAAAAGGAGAAAAATACCTCTGAATAAAACTAGAAGGAAGAGGTATAATAGCCTTCGTTGACACAAACTTAGATGGGCAATACGCAATGTTTTTGCGTAGCAAATTATTTTCTAAAAAGAGGAAAGTGACAACCCTGAAAATCAATTTTAAAAATTGCAAGAAGGAAGACCTGCCATAGCCTCTATGTCTCGACTTTTAATAATGAATTACAAATAGCTTATTTTTGCCCGCTATCAAAGCAACTATTCTCAAAAACATCTTAAAAGTCAAGATGACTTCAATTATAAAAATTGAGTAGTCAATAATCATATAATCCATTCTTATTTGAATCTAAAATTTATAAATTGCTTATTAAACATTATCACGAATCATTTTTATCGGTAAAAATCCCTGAACTAAATAAACCTTCACAAATGATTGGTTAAATCCTGGAAATTTAGTCGTGATAATTGCTATGAAATCGAACTTATAATAAAATAATAGAGGTTAATGAAAGGGCATCCCTTTGTGTATGTATGTCATTTGCTAGTTTGGCTGTTGGGCTTGCCTCATATAAGCTTGTCCCAGCAAACCGATAGTACTTTATTAGCCCAACTCAAAACAGCCACTCAAGACAGCACCCGTATCAGAATTTATAACCAGCTTGCGCTCAATAATCAATACAGCAATATCAACCTGGTGAAACAATATTCGTTTGCAGCACTTGAACTCATTGATACCAACAGAGTCTCTATGCAGTTGGGTAATACTTACCTTAATTTGTTACTGTATTATCAAACCTCTGGCGATTATACCAAGGCCGCTATATATAGCGATAAGGCGTTGGATATTTATAAAAAAACCAATGATAGTCTGGGTATTTGCCGTATCTATAATTCTCTAGGAACCATCGCTGAAGAACGAGGAGAATATGTACAAGCAATTGATGATCATTTTAAATCCTTAGCCATTGCCCAAAAGCTAAAGCTATCGTCACGCATTTCTTCCAATCTAAATAATATTGCAAGTGTGTATATGTCTATAGGGCAGCTTGATAAGGCAGTAGAGTATTTTAAGCGTTCGCTGGATATCGAAATCAAAGAGAAAGATGTGAAGGGTATCTCCATAGCTCAAGTAAACATTGCCGAAATCTATCTACTCAAAAAGAACTACAATAAGGCACTACAATATGCTACTCAAAGTCTGGAAAATGCCCGTAAAGCCAAGGTAGTATTAGTAGAAGCAGTGGCCTTAAAGTTTATGGCTATGGTGCAGGCAGTAAAAAAAGATACTGCCAATGCATTGGCTAATTTTGCCAAGAGTGATCAAACATTTATTAGAAATGATTTCCCTCTGGAACATGTGCGCTTAAAGGTTGAGATCAGCAAGTATTATTTATCGCTCAATGACTTGGCAAAAAGTGAACAGTATGCAAATGCAGCTTTGGACGAGGTGCAAACCATTAACACCAAAAAGGAGCTGAAAAATGTGTACAAATTGCTTAGTGATTTGTATGAAGCCAAAGGGCAAATCACAAAAGCATTTGAATATCATAAAACCTACTCCAATTATAAGGATAGCCTTTCACAAGAAAATGCTCGTAATCAGCTCATTCAAAAAGAACTGAAAAGAAAGTATGACCAACAACAATCACAACAGATTACAGCGATTACCAAGGAAATCAATCAACGTGATTATTATTTATACGCGATTAGCATAGGGCTACTTTTGGTATCAGTATTTACATTTTTCTTGTATAGAAGTACCCAAAAACAAAAAAAACTGAATCTTGAGCTTAAGACTCAAAAAGGGGTTTTTAAGGCTGTAAATCAGCATTTGCAAGAAAAACAAGCCGAGATTGAAACTAATAATCAGGAACTAAAATTTTTGAATCACCGCCTCAAATCAGGAGAATCGGTGATTACCAAAGCTTATGATCAGTTACAAAATCGCAACAAACAACTCAAAAACAATATAAGAGCAGCACTCACTATTCAACAAGCTATTTTGCCTACTCCTCAGCTTCTCAAGGAACTACTTCCTGAACACTTTATCATTTATCTCCCCAAAGACATTGTATCAGGGGATTTTTATTGGGCTAGTGAAGTCGAGGGTAAAAAAGTGGTCATCTTTGCAGACTGTACCGGCCACGGTGTACAGGGAGCTTTTATGAGTCTGATAGGGCATAATTTATTGGATAAGATTATCTTACAACAAAAAAATACTGACCCAGCCAGCATTCTTACCCAATTGAACGAACAAGTTTCGGTAGCCTTGCACCAGCAAGAGGTACGCTCCATTGAGGGGATGGATATTGGGGTTGTAATTATGGAACCAGCAATAGATGGGCAGGTTCATTTGACATATGCTGGTGCTAAACGACCTTTGTATTATATTTCGGTTGACAACCCCAAAGAAATATGTATGGTTAAAGGGGTACGCAAATCTATTGGTGGGTTGCAGCAACGCAATAAAGCTTTTAAAAATAACCAAATCACGTTGCCTACAGGTAGCCTGTGGTATGGTGGTACTGACGGGTTAACTGACCAGCACGACTTTAATCGTACCAAGTTAGGGTCACTTCGTCTTCAGGAAATCTTACTGGAAATATATCAACTCCCCATCGAGGAACAAGAAACTTCGTTGTTTGCCATTATTCAATCACATATGATTAATACCGAGCAACGAGATGATATGCTCTGGATGGGAGTGAAGGTTTAAAGGTTCTTTAACTGCTCAACCAAGAGTACTTGCATATTTAGATACACAATATCTCCCATACTTTTACATTCCATAAATCTTTTTTCCTGATGGTATTCGGCCAGTTCACCTTTGAGTCGAGCTATTTTTTCTGGCTTCGAGAGCGAATCTTGTCGCATACTAATCATCAAATCATCCATCCGTTGGTGGGCCTGACGAGCTCTACGGGCCATCAAAGTGCGTTCTTCTAAAGCATATTGGGCCAGGGTATCAGGATTGATGAGTTGTTGGACTAACTCTACCACGGCATTGTTTTCTTTGAAAAACTGCGCCAAATACATGCGGTGTCGTCCTTCATAGGACTGTTGGTCAAAATCGATGGCTCGTACCCGGTATTGTTCATCTTCAAAATCAGGGGTAATATCAATTACGTAGTTGTAAGAACGCATATCTCCCAACAGCTTTACAAAGCATCGTTGGTTAAATTTTATAAATTCTTTGGCAATACGTACTTTGTTTACATCCTTACGAGTCAGGTAAGTATCAATGAATACATCTCCTGGAATACCCGCAATATGCTCTTCAATGAGGGTTTCTTCGTGCACGACATAGTTGATTCGGTTGGGAGACAGTATATGCTCTAGCTCCAGCCCATATACCCTTGAAGCATCGGCTTTTTTTACATAAAAATAATCATAGTTATCATTAAACTGATTGACCACTCTTATTCTGAAAGGTTTAGAATTGGCAAAGCGGCAATAGTCGATGCGATCTATGTATAAATGGCGGGAAAAGTTCTGGTCTCCATCCATTTTAATAATGGCATAAATGTATTTAAGGGCATCGTGTAGTTCGTCTATGATATGTTGAGGATAGAGCACAGTTTCCCAAAGGGTATCCTGGCCATATCGATCCTCTAGTGGGAAGGCATCGGTATAACGCAGTAAATCGTCATAATTGAGCGAAAAGGTGGTATGTCGGCTATACGCTTGCAAATAACCTCTGAGTTTTTCACTAATGGGATAGTAGGGCTTTTTTTTGGAGATAATAAGGCTCATGTTGATGATTGATGTTTAATGATTTGAAGAACCCGAGGTGTATTCTGTTGACTTGAGAATTTAAGAGTATGTTTAAAAATTATAATCTAGGCTAAAAATAGCCCTCAACCACACAAAAAACTCATCATTTTTATCTCTGAAGACAAAATTTAAACATACTCTAATATAATAAAAAAAGAGAAGCAGTCGCTTCTCTTTCGTTGATCTTTTTTATTCGTTTTTTCTTTATTTGAATCGCTTGATTATAAGTTACCTCTTACTTCTTGTTCGCGCTCAATGGCTTCAAACAATGCTTTGAAGTTTCCTTTACCAAACGATTTGGCTCCTTTACGCTGAATGATTTCATAAAACAAAGTAGGACGATCTTCTACTGGCTTGGTAAAAATTTGTAACAAGTAGCCTTCATCGTCACGGTCAACCAGGATGTTCAACTTACGCAAATCATCCATGTCTTCGTCTACCTTTCCTACACGTTCTTCTAAATCATCGTAATAGACCTCGGGTACATACAAGAAATCTACTCCACGGTTGCGTAACTCTCCCACAGTGTGTAGAATGTCATCGGTAGCAATGGCAATGTGCTGTACACCTGCTCCGTGATAAAACTCTATATACTCCTCAATTTGTGACTTTTTACGCCCATCTGCAGGCTCGTTGATAGGGAATTTGATGTAGCCATTTCCATTAGAAACCACTTTAGACATTAAGGCAGTATATTCTGTAGAAATGTCTTTGTCGTCAAAGGTGATCAATAATTTGAAGCCCATTACGTCTTCATAAAATTTCACCCATTTATTCATATCACCCAATTCTACGTTTCCTACACAATGATCTACATGCTTAAGCCCTACTGGTACTGATTTGATCCCTTCACGGGCTTCGTAGCCTGGCATAAATGGTCCATTGTAGTTGGTACGTTCTACAAATTTATGAATGGTTTCTCCATAAGTATGAATAGCCGCAACTTTTACTTCACCGTGCTCATCGGTCAAGGTTTGAGGTTCCATTGCAACTTTTGCCCCTCTTTTGGTGGTTTCTTCAAATGCTTTGTAAGCATCTTCTACTTGGATAGCCAATACTTTTACACCATCACCGTGCTGTTTTACGTGTTCGCTCACCTCTGATTCGGGGTGCATGGCAGTTGTCAATACCAAGCGCACTTTTCCTTGTTGCAATACATAAGAAGCTCGATCGCGTACGCCAGTTTCAGGACCAGCATAACCTACCAACTGATAACCAAAAGCGCTTTGATAATAGTAAGCAGACTGCTTGGCATTCCCTACATAAAATTCAAGGTGATCGGTACCAACAATTGGCAAAAAATCATTTGCTTGTTCCATGTGCTATAGTATTTTTAAATCCATATTATATCTGATAAGTGAAGCAAAAATAAGGTTTTTGTCTTATTTTCAGCATTATCGGATGCTTCAATTGTAAAAATTATATATAAAAGTATTTTTCGATCGTCAATATTGTATTATACGAACAATATATTGTCTAAAACCTATTCCACTTTGAATACAAACCAAATATTCATCTGATTTCAGACTCATTATTCAGCACACAAGCCTCATTTTAAAATTTTATTTGGGTGCTATTTTTCGATATTTTGTAAACCTTTCCCTTGAGTTGTTGCATTAGATTTAAAATTTCTATTTTTGCCATCGTACAGATTCAGCAACGTTTTGGGTAGCAAAAATCGCTGCCTCATATACTTCAAATATTTTACTTTTAACTTTTTGTAGCAATGGATAACGTAGAATTAAACCAGGCCTTGATTACCTTGGTAGAAAAAAAAATGGAATTGGGAAGATTGAGTTATTCGGACGCATCTTATGATGAGGTAGAGGAAGAATTGCACGATTTGGAAGATGCTTTTGTAGATAAATATGGTGGATATCTGGAATCAGTCTTTGAGGGAGTACACGATAAGCATTGTCCAGATAGTGATGTATTGTTGCCTACTGCTTATCTGGCCAACAAGTATCTAAAAACTGGTCAAAAAGAAGATGGTTCTTTCGAATATGATGTGGCTAGCTACCAGGAAGGGGTAGTGGTAGATTCGGATGATTATGATATTGCCCGCTTGGTGCTTATTCCTAACCCAATCCGTATTGTGTTGTTTGCCAAAGATGGTAAACACCGAGAAAATGTATGGGAAGGAAAGTAATCGTTTGATTGAATCTCGAACAACGAATACTGAACTTTAAGTTTCTTGCGATTTATAAAGCGTGGAAACGAAACCTATTATAAGAACAGAGCAATGTTTTAGCTAGATTAAAACGTTGCTCTTCTTTTTTATGAGTAAAACATCAGAAGTAGAACATATTGTAGCTTATATGGCTCGTCGAGAAGTCAAAAAACCAAGCTTAAGCCTTACTCAGCAGTACTTGGAAGGCCTTGAAGTAGTTTTTGAAGGTACAGAGCCAAAAATTCAGCGAATAGCTTTAGATCAGGAATCTAATCGTTTTGAAGTATATTTTCCTATAAAAAATGAGCGTTTTTTCTTGGTTATCTGTGTAAATACAGCTCCTCTCGTTCAAATAGGATGGACATATATCCAACCTGGCAATAGTGTTTATTTTGCCGCAAGCTCAGATGATTTAACTTTTGAAGAACTTCAAAGAATTACAACTCTAAGAGCTACCGATGGAGGAACAAAAGGTCAATTAAGAAAAAACTCCCCTGATGATAAATTCAGGTACAAGTTTAGCCACTTTACATTTGAACCAATTCCAGAAAGAGCCTATGATATGGAAGAAAAGCTTCTGCAATTACTGGATAAGTTAGAAACAGATACTCAAGGAGTACAAAAATTAGCTAAAATAGCCGATGCTGGAATCAATGTTTGCCAATATGATTATGCAGGATTTGGAAGCATAAATGGTGTTTCACTTGATAAAAGTACAATCCAAAGGTTAGCTCATTTAGGATTAGACATCGATTTTGATCTTTACGCCAGTGGAGATTCCATCAAATAAAGCACGTAATCTCACCGAATTTCTACTAATTTTGCACAAACTATCAAACAAACTTTTATATGGCATTAAAGAAAAAAACACCGGCTGACTCGTTGACTACGATGACCGAACTGGTATTGCCCAACGATACCAATACCTTGAATAATTTAATGGGTGGTCGCTTGATGTATTTGATGGATATTTGTGGTGGTATTGCCGCTCAGAGACATTCTAATCGAGTAGTAGTAACGGCTTCGGTAGATAATATTTCTTTTAAAGAACCTATTGCGTTAGGCGATGTAGTCACGATCAAAGGTTTTGTTTCTCGGGCGTTCAACTCTTCTATGGAAGTATATTTGGAAGTAACTGCAGGTAATGTCCCTCAAGGTACACTACGCAAAACCAATCGTGCCTTCTTTACTTTTGTAGCAGTAGATCAGGCAGGTAATACGATCAATGTTCCTGAACTAGTACCTCAAACCGACAAGGAAAAAGAATTGTATGCAGGTGCTTTGCGTCGTCGCCAACTACGATTGATACTAGCAGGCAAGATGAAACCCGAAGATGCTACTGAACTTAAATCATTGTTTGAAAATCCTCCTACAATGAATCCTTGATGCTAGGTTTATCCTCTAGTATTTGGGTAATTTTTTCTTAAGAGTTTCACTATAATAAGCAGCTATGCTCCCTATTACCAACATCCCTACGACAATGAGCTTGGCCCATATTTGATTGAATAAAGTAATGGGCAAGGTGATCCAACTCATGAGAACCAACTCTGTAAAGAGGTAAAAACCAAGTGCTACTAAAAAAATCAGATGTGGCTTGAACCTGGAAGCAATCAGCCCCAAAGCAATATAAGGTACTCCCAACAAGGTTCCACTAAGCTTAGTCTCTATCGAGAGATTGAGCCTTAGAAAAATAAAGATGTACAACATGCCTATAAAGTATAACAAGCCTACTGCCCACTTGATGTATGACTGGGTTTCAGACACACGCTTCTGAATGGCCTCGGTCTTATCCAAGAAAAGTTGTTGCTCTTCCTTGCTGCCTTTTATTGGAAAACCACAATTGGTGCACTTGTTATCTAACACCAATGTTGTTTCATGACAATGAGGGCATTTTTCAGTAGGTAAAGCGTCTTGAGACATATTATTTGCAAAGTTGAGAAAACACTATTGTAATTACATGCATTGATTGTACAAGTTATTCTTTAATTTTAGAAGAAAGGTCTTTAATAATGTCCAAATACATCTTTCGCTCTTCTGCAGAAACTTTAATCACTTCTATCAATTCTGATAATTCGTTATTATCTTTTTTATTGGCTCTAAGGTATACTTCCTGATCTTCATTTACTACGTTTTCTGCATTTTCATCTAAGAAATACATAATAGGTAGTTTCAAAAATTCCGCAATTTTCATCAAATACTTTACCTCACAGCTATTTTTGTTGTAAATACGATATAAACTTGCTACACTAATGCCTGCATGATCTGCTACTTCCGCTGCATCAGCTCCCCGATTTTTGATAGCACTTTTAATTTTTTCACCTAATAACATAAGAAAATAATTATTAAATTTGCATATTTGAAAAATAAACAATACCTTTGAATCAATATTTGAGACTAGTTATAGGAATTGATATGAAATTACTAAAATTTTAGAGTAAAATCAAATAGATCATATTCTAAAAACGCTACTTTGATAAAATAGATTTTATAATATTTGAAATTTTTCGCCCAAAACAACGGCTTTTTTGTATCACTAGTAGCAAAAATTTGAATAATCACTTTCTAATAAGTCAATATGCAAGTAAAAGCATTAAACTATGTAGCATCTCAAAGAATTCATTTGCAAACTATATAACCATTGAATAAACCATTACAAAACAACATGTGATTACAAAAGGTGTTTGCTAACACATGACCCATAGAGGTGGTAGCGTTTGTTGCCATCTCTTTTTTTATATTCCAAAAATCAAATGCTCATAAGGCTTTCAATGTAAGGAGCTGTCTCAGCTTCTAAATATTAACACTTCGATCATTTCTTAACAAAAAAATAAAACAGCCTAAAGCCCGCTTATATGGCTGATTATAAGCCTCTAATATATTCCCCTCTGATTCCTTGTTAAATGTTAACCATGCTACCTTTTGGTAAATTACTATTTTTGGTCATTGTCTAGTCGTTTCTAAATATTGCTTTATGAAAATTTCGAAAAATATTTGGTTTGTATTTGCCTGTTTTATGATGGTGAGTCAGATACAAGCACAAAGCAACTTGTTGCAATCAGGCCCAATGGTGGGATATTCTACCATGAAAGAGGTACTATTATGGGTGCAAACCAAGAAAGCAGCCAAGGTGCATTTTAAATATTGGGATATAAAAACACCTACCCAAAAACTTACCACTGAATCGGTCACTACTGAAAAAAAGATGGGTTTTGTGGCCAAAATTGTAGCAGAGGTAAATCAAGGTAAAAAATACAATTATGAATTATACATCAATGATCAATTGGTGAAACGTCCTTACCCACTGCAGTTTCAAAGTCAAACTTTATGGCAATACCGCACCGACCCTCCCCCATTCAAGTTTGTGTTTGGTAGCTGTGCTTTTATCAACGAAAAAGAAGTAGACCGTCCAGGCCGTCCTTACGGTGGAGAATATTTTATCTTCAAAACCATTGCTGATCAAAAGCCTGACTTTATGGTTTGGGGTGGCGATAATACTTATTTGAGAGAAGTAGACTGGAATTCACGTACTGGTATTATACATCGTTATACCCATACTCGTTCTTTGCCTGAGCTGCAAGCTCTTTGGGGAAGCGTGCATCATTACGCTACCTGGGATGACCACGATTTTGGCCCAGATAATTCTGATGCTTCGTTTTGGAACAAGGAATTAACCACGGAGATGTTTAAGTTATTTTGGGGAAATCCCAATTATGGCGTTGCAGGGGGTATCAGTGGTACATTTGCCTGGAATGACACACAGTTTTTCCTAATGGATGATCGCTACTTCCGTTCTTCGAGTGACGATAAACTCAAGACTCCTCAACTATTGGGAGATCGTCAAATTGAATGGTTGATTGAAGCATTGAAATATAGTCGAGCTAATTTCAAATTTGTAGTTGTGGGAAGCCAGGTTTTGAACAATCATGACTTTAGCAAATCTCGCTGGGCCGAAAACTATTCTACATATCCTGCCGAACAAAAAAAGCTTCTCAAAGCCATTAAGGATGCCAACATCCGTGGGGTTATATTTTTAACTGGTGACCGCCACCATACTGAATTGAGTAAATTAACCGAAGGAACCAATTACCCTTTGTATGATGTAACCATTTCTCCTTTTACAGCTGGGTCAGCAGGTGAAAGAGGTAGAAAGGAAAAGAATACGATTCGAGTAGCTAATACTTATGTAGGGGTTCGCAACTTTGCCTTGATGGAGGTAACAGGTCCTCGTAGAGACAGGGTACTTACCATTAAAGTCATGGATAACAAAGGTAAAGAATTGTGGCAACACAAGATCAAGGCCCGTGATTTACACCCTAAGCGCAAATAACAGAATTTATTTAGTAGAAAAGAGTAGTAATCAATTGGATTGTTACTCTTTTTTATTTCTCTCCCTCCCTACGTTTGATATCCTTGAATTTTCCTGCTTACTTTGCATTATTAAGGTGAAACAATTCATTTCTTAATAGGGAATCAGGTGCAAACCCTGAACAGTCCCCGCTGCTGTAACTCTCACTTTTGATTTGGTACAATGAGCCACTGTTTAACGAAACGGGAAGGCGTACCAAATGAGAGAAGTCAGAAGACCTGCCTTAATGCTCATTTTAATCACAGTACTTTCGGGAGAAAAGTCTTTAACATCATGCAAAAAAACATTCTAACAAAGCTACACTACCTCATATTGGTAGGATGCCTGATAGGATCATTGAGTAGTTGCAATAGCTCAAATGATCAAAGTCAAAAAGGAAATGTCACCTCTGATTCCACTCAGAACACTTCCAAAAACTATTTCAAAGATCAAGTTAAGGTAAAGTATGCTCGTAACTTCCAGGTTGAATACCACGGCAATTACAAAGTGGTAAAGCTTCTTAAGCCTTTTGAAGATGCTGATGATGGTATGCAATATGCCTTGGTACAGCGAGGCACTCCTGCGCCAAAGGGTTTTAAGGAAAGTGAGATCATTGAGATACCTATTCGTAAAATCATTACTTTATCACACACCCATGTGGCTTTTATCCAGCAGTTGGGGCAAATCAATTCGGTACAAGGGGTTTCTGTTCCTCAGTACCTCACCAACGCTACTTTAATTGACAAACACAAAAAGAAGCAATTGGTAGTAGCTGGAAGTGGCATGGAACTCAATACCGAAACCATTTTGGCGGCACAGCCTGATATGGTCATGGCCAGTGGAATGGCTTCCAACTCTTATAAGAAATACCAAACGCTAATTAGCGCAGGGGTTCCATTAATAATTAATTCCGAATGGCTTGAAAGGACACCACTAGGACGTGCTGAATGGCTTAAATTCGTGGCTTTATTTTACAATTTAGAAAAAGAAGCCAATGCCACATTTAATAAGATTGAGACTGCTTATCAGAAACTCGTATCATTAACCGCAAAAGTCACTAAAAAACCCAAAGTAGTGGTGGGACTTCCCTTTAAAGGTACCTGGTATATGCCCAGAGGTGGAAGTTTTGTAGGACAATACCTAAAAGATGCTGGGGCTGATTATTATTGGAAAAACGAACAAGGGGTTGGTTCTATGCCACTAGATTTTGAAGCAGTGTATGGTAAAGCCCTCAAGGCCGATTTTTGGATGGTCAACAGCTCAGTAAAAACCCTGCAAGGCATTAAGGATCGGGATACACGATTTGGAGACTTTGAAGCTTTTAAAACACAAAAGGTTTATAATAATAACAAAAAAACTACCAGCCAAGGTGTGAATATATTCTTTAATAATAGCGTAGTTCATCCTGATTGGGTATTGGCCGATATGGTCAAGATTTTACACCCTGATCTACTACCCGAACATGAACTGGTGTATTATCAAAAACTACCCCTCTCGCAAAACTAATCCCCCTTATTCACACAAAACTCAAAGAAAATAAAGACATGAAAAAACCATTGGTAGAAAATGTAGATTACTACATTGAGAATGGCTTATATGTATTTACTGAAAAATATCACAAGGAAAGAGGTCATTGTTGCAAAAGTGGCTGCAGACATTGTCCTTATGGCTTCAAAAAGAACAAAAGAAAAATATAAAATTTAGCATATGGCTGCTACTATTTACTACATTACTGGTGGGCAACGTTCAGGCAAAAGTAGTTATGCTCAAAACCTGGCCCTTGAACTTACCAATACTCCCATATACTTAGCCACCTCTCGCGTGTGGGATGCCGATCATAGGAAACGTATAGAACGCCACCAGGCTGATCGAGATAAACGATGGACAAATATTGAAGAAGAAAAACTGGTAAGTCAGCTCGATTTACACCAAAAGGTGGTAGTGATGGACTGTGTAACATTGTGGCTCACCAATTTTTTTAGTGACAACAAATACGATGTAAATCAATCACTTACAGAGGCTAAAGCCGAATTTGATCGCTTAATTGAGCAAGATTTTACGCTGATTATTATTAGTAATGAAATTGGGATGGGCTTACATGCCGAGACCGAAGCTGGCCGTAAGTTCACTGACTTGCAAGGCTGGATGAATCAATACATTGGCCAAAAAGCCCAACATGCTACTCTGATGGTATCCGGAATACCCGTGAAAATCAAATAATTCTATATTTTTCAAAAAAAATTTACCTGGCAGGGAATAAAACAAACATAAGCTTTGTCTAATAGTTTTGTATTGAAACTCCAAACACAAAATATTATGAACCGTAATCTCCTGAAATTAACCTTACTGCTCTTGTTGGGGGTATTCTTTGCCAACGATTTGTTGGCCCAGGAAGAACCTAATCGCCGCCGTCGTCGCAGAGGTAATATGACTCCTGAACAACGCGAAGCCCGTTTGGATAAAATGATGGCTCGTATGAAAGATTCGCTTAACTTAGACGATACTCAGGTAACTAAGTTGAAAGAGTTGAATCGCAAAATGTGGAAAAAAATGAGCGCAGCACGCAAAGAGTATGCTGATGATCGTCAGATGATGCGCGAAGAAATAACAGATATTCGTATCAAATATCAGAAAGGTGTAAAGAAAACCTTGAATAAAACGCAGTGGAAAAAGTTTAAAAAAATGGAAGAAGCTCGTCGCCGTAGAAGAATGGAGCGCAGAAGGCAACGTGGGAATCGCGGTGGTAATGGCGGAGGAGAATAATTCAACTCAAATTATATCATAATCACTAACTGATGGAAAGGGGAGCTTAGGCTCCTTTTTTTATGCCCCTATTTATGGCTTATATTACGGTAAATCGCAAGTTGTGTGCTTGATATATGATACAAGCGGGTCGGGGTTACAAAAAGAAAAGCTGGTAAACTATCTACCTTAGCCGCCTTGCCATCGATTTTTATAACATCTTCTTGTTTAGAGACATCATATAAGCCCAGTTTTTTAATTTTTTGCGCCTGGATGATATACATAAATTTACCTACTACGGTAAACCATTGGATGTTTTTATAAACAAGTTTTTTCTTAAAGTTACCCAAATTATCAAACACCCAAATACCTGAATTTTTATCTACTAAGTACAATAGATTTTGGTATTCTTTCAAATAAATCACTTCATGTTGCTGACCACCCAACATCAAATCCAAGGCTACTTTTGTAATCACTTTATTCAATTGAGGATTATATTTTTTGATGCTCAGATCGTTTTCATCAAACATCCATAAGTTGTTATCACTGGCCAAAGTAGCCAATCGTACAAAGCCTATGCCTTCTAAATCAAATTTTTGACGACTGGTTTGATCCAAAAAACGATTCAGCATTACATATTCTTGAAAGTCTCTATAAAACACAAACAAACGCATCGTTTGTGAAGTCGCCAAAGCAGTAACTGTACCTATCTTATCTGGCGAAAAAACCAGCAAACGTTTGCCTAATGAATCATATTGTATGATGTTTCCATCATTATCTGCTATGTAAATATGTTTTTTTTGATCTATAGCTGCTGAAGTTACCGACTTGATAGGAATGCTTTTTTCAAGGGTATAATTCGCCTGTGACCAGGTAAAGGAAGGGAGCAATAAAATCAACAAGCAAGTACCTATTCGTCTTAGAAGATAAGGATTACTTATTTGCTTGCCTGATAAACGCATAAGGTTAGTTTTTTAGTTGCTCTAAGTATATAGCAGGTACTTCTTTTTCAAATGCTTGCAAGGTTAGAGAATTACCATCAAAACAAGCATAGGTTTGATAATGAAGCCATTCCCCCAGATTGACGTAACGACTCTCAGCTCCTACCTCTAAATCCAACGGTAAATGACGGTGGCCAAAAATATAATAGTCGTGGTGAGTATTGGCTTCCATTTCACGAGAATATTGCCACAACCACTCATCATTTCCTAAAAACTGGTCGTCTTTTTTCATATTCTTAGCCCTGCTTTTTCGCGACCATAAATTGGCAAAACCTATTCCTAGATTTGGGTGTACTCTGGCAAACATCCATTGAGCAACTTTATTGGTAAATACCTTTTTAATCATTTTGTACGTGTGATCCCCTGGCCCAAGTCCATCGCCATGACCTACATACATCTTTTTTTGGTTGATTGTCCATACTTGCGGATGATGGTAAACTTCTACTCCAAGCTCTTGAGTAAAATAATCAAACATCCACAAATCATGATTACCAGTAAAGAAGATAACAGGAATGCCTTTATCAGTAAATTCGGCCACGATTCCTTGTAAACGAATAAACCCCTTGGGAATAGCTCTTTTATACTCAAACCAAAAGTCAAATATATCGCCTACTAAAAACACTGCCTGAGCCTCTGCTTCTATTGAACGAAACCATCTGACAATTAATTCTTCACGTATTCGACTTTTTTCGTACGAGGGAGTTCCTAAGTGAAAATCAGAAGCAAAAAATATTTTTTTTCCCAGATCTAACTGAAAATCACGAGGTAGGGTTGTCATCAATAAAAAATAAGATTATTTCTTTTGGGCCGTGTGCACCCAATACCAATGTTTTTTCAATGTCTGCGGTGCGACTAGGTCCAGTAATAAGGCTTATCATTGAAGGAAATACTTCCTGATCATACTTATTTCGTACAAGAGACAATCCTTCTTGCACATTATATACCAATTGGGAAGCAAAAGCCACTACAATGTGTACTGGGGGGTAAATTGAAAGGCGACGCCCTCCAGTTTGTCGCGACGAAATAAGCACACTACCAGTTCTGGAAATCAAGGCTTCACATTTAGTAATGCCTATATCTGCCCGGAGAAAATCAGTATCATCGTACAGAAACTTTAGCCCACTTTTTTCTATTAATTTTTGCAGGTATCTATCCCATATATAGATGTTTTCCTCATCTCTTCGGCCTAGCAACTGCTTCAACTCATTTACAAACACTTCAGGGCTTTCACAGTAATAAAAGTCTCCATTATTTTTTTTGAAGTTTTCAGCAAAAATAACATCTGGATACTCTTCCTCTGATTTAGCATAAACCCCCACCGAAAAATCCGGTTTAGGCATCGGATTTTCGGTAGGGGTTTCTAGTGCTTGTTTAATACGACTTAAAATATTTTCTCGAGCACTCAAGTTTATTTCTAGTTAGTTATTTTCAGTATCAGAACTGCTGCCGTTTTCGTCTGCATCTTTGTCCTGAATAGCTGAGTTTACAATTTTTTCTTCTTCTTTATCATCTGTGTCATGCTTACCATTCACATGCTTAGTAAAGGCTTGGTAAGAGGTATCATTATCAAATGGTCGCTTGCCAATCAAACGCTCTAAATCGTTTTGGAAAATAATTTCTTTTGATAATAACTCCTGTGCTATAATCTCTAATTCCTCACGTTTGTCTGTCAATAAGGTTTTAGTGCGATCGTAACACTCTGCAATCAAGTTTCTTACTTCTTCATCAATGGTATTAGCAGTTGCGTCAGAATATGGCTTCGTGAAAGAATAATCAGAAGATGATTTAGAATCATAGAAAGATACATTTCCGATCTTATCATTCATTCCGTACATCGTTACGATACCGTAAGCCATTTTGGTAATTCTTTCTAAATCACTTAAAGCACCTGTAGAAACTCTACCAAAAACGATATCCTCTGCGGCTCTTCCACCTAATGTCATACACATTTCATCCATCAACTGCTCCTTAGTATGAAGGAACTGCTCACGAGGTAAATATTGGGCATAACCCAATGCAGCAATACCACGAGGTACTATACTTACTTTTACCAAAGGATCTGCATGCTCTAAGAACCATCCAGATACCGCATGACCTGCTTCGTGATAAGCCACGATTTTTTTCTCGCTTGGAGAAATCAATTTATTTTTCTTCTCAAGACCTCCAATCACCCTATCAATCGCATCTTGGAAATCTTGCATATCTACCGACTTCTTATCTTTACGAGCGGCAATCAAAGCACTCTCATTACATACATTGGCGATTTCGGCACCTGCAAAACCAGGAGTTTGAGCAGCTAATTTTTTAGAGTCTACATCATTAGCCAATTTTAAAGGCTTCAAGTGAACTTTAAATATTGCTTCTCTACCAATGATGTCTGGTTTATCAATTGAAACCTGACGGTCAAAACGTCCTGGACGCATCAAAGCAGAGTCTAATACATCAGGGCGGTTGGTAGCTGCCAGAATAATTACCCCAGAGTCAGTAGAGAATCCATCCATTTCTACTAACAAAGAGTTCAATGTATTTTCACGCTCGTCGTTTGAACCAGGCATCTGGCCTCTACCACGCGAACGACCAATTGCATCAATCTCGTCAATAAATACAATACAAGGCGCTTTTTCCTTAGCTTGTTTGAATAAATCACGTACCCGTGCTGCTCCTACCCCTACAAACATCTCTACAAAGTCGGAACCAGATAAACTAAAGAAAGGAACACCAGCTTCACCAGCTACTGCTTTGGCTAATAAGGTTTTACCAGTACCGGGAGGGCCTACTAGTAAAGCTCCTTTGGGGATTTTACCACCAAGGCTCGTATATTTTGAAGGGTGCTTCAAAAACTCTACAATTTCTTTTACTTCTTCTTTAGCTTCATCTAAACCAGCTACGTCACTGAAAGTGATCTTCACTCGATTCTCAGCGTCAAATAAAGCAGCTCTTGACTTACCAATGTTAAAGATTTGTCCACCAGGACCTCCTCCTCCTGTCATTCGGCGCATTAAGAACCACAGACCAAATAACATCAGGAACAAAATACCCCAATTGAAAATTAAACCAGTAAAATCCGATTCTTGCTCTGGAACATAACCAATTCTTTCGCTTTCGGTGATTTTTTTATTCTTAATCATTTCGTCCTGAACTGCATCAAAGCGTTCTACGAAATCCTTAGGGTCTAAAATGCTAAATTTGAAGTGAGGGCCACGATTAGAACCAAGAGGCATTCTTTGATCTTTTAATAAGTTGCTATACTTTTTTAAAGAATCTTTTTTAATCGTTACCTCTACCGTTTCTTTATTAATCACTACCACTTTTGCCACATTACCGTCTCTCAGTATGTTATCAAACTGTAGTTGGGTAATTTTCACAGCGGAGCTACTCTTGCTGAAATAAGCAATTCCTGCAATCAAAATAATGAGTACCGTAATTAACCAAAACTGGTAGCCTGATCGCTGCGGTGCCTTATTATTGGGAGCTATCTTTTTCTTTTTTTGATTGTTATTCTTACTCATCTTTGTCTATATCCTCATTAATTGGATAATATCTAACTTAATAATTATAAATATTGTTTGGATCGTCATCAGGGTTAATTTCTGTAACCACAGCATCACCCCATAAATCTTCTAGTGCATAGAAATCACGTCGATCCTTACGAAAGACGTGTGCCACAACATTGACGTAGTCCATCAAAATCCATTCCTTGTTATCTTTACCTTCTTTATGCCAAGGATTTTCCTGGGTGTGTTTATAAACCATTTCTTCTATGGAATCACTGATTGCATCTACCTGATTTACAGTGTTTCCTGAGCATATAACAAAGTAATCTGCGATTGATTGTTTAATCTCTTTCAAATCAAGTACCACCACATCAAGCGCCTTCTTTTCCAACATCCCTTCTACAACAATTTTGCTCAATTCCTTAGAACTGAGCTGTACTTTAGTTATTTTCATGCTTTATAGTTAATTTTGCCATAAAATTACAAAAAATATTTGCATAACCTTATACTAGATACATTAATCATAGGCAAACCTGTCATACATCTGCCAACTTGTCATTCTACCAATACTTACGCTCGCAATTTGGCAGCTAAAGAGAAAGTTATTGAGGGGACAGTAATTATTGCAACAGAACAAACTGCGGGGCGTGGGCAAATGGGGAATAGTTGGGAATCTGAGCCTTATCAAAATTTTACCTTATCGGTTATATTACGTCCAATTTTTTTAAAAGTTAGCGATCAATTTCATATAAATATAGCCATTTCACTAGGTATATACAATTTTTTGCATGAATATTTAGGAGACCAACTCAAAATAAAATGGCCTAATGATATCCTCTATGAAAACTACAAATTAGGGGGTATTCTTATAGAAAACGTCCTTAAAGGAAGTGGTATTGATTATACTATAATCGGCATGGGCTTAAACATCAATCAACAACATTTTAAGACAGCTCCTCGTGCTTCTTCTCTAAAATTATTAACAGGTATTCACTACAATCTGGAAGAGCTGCTCCCTAAACTACTAAAAAGCCTGGAAGAAACTTATCTGAGACTTCGCCAAAATCAAACGGAAGTTTTAAAAAATGAGTATATCCAACGTTTATTTAGATGGCAAGAGAAATATACCTTCAAAACTGACGTTTTATTTGAAGGTAAAATTGTAGGCTTGGATCAGTTTGGGCGTTTGGAAATAGAAAGCAAAGACGGAACACAAGCATACAATTTCAAAGAAATAGAGTTTATTTATTAACTCAATCTCATTTCATTGTTAAATTGTTTTATGTTTGTCATAAGATCATAAATAATAGAGTTATTCATGAAAGCTGGGTGCTCCAACACTCAGTTTAACCTTTAAAATAAGCATATTTAGAAAATGCGTAACATCAGTTAGATAATCAAAAATAATCAATTCTTATGTTAAAAAGGTGTACAATATTAGTCCTGGTATTTCTTGCAATGGGTGAACTAAAAGCGCAAGATGCCCAATTCTCACAATACTATGCCGCCCCTCTTTACATTAACCCAGCATTCGCAGGTTCAGACCATACACCACGCTTAGTGCTCAACTATCGTCGTCAATGGAGTGGTTTAGATGCGTCCTTTACCACTTATTCAGGTTCGTTTGACCATTACTTCGAGAACTTCAATAGTAGTATAGGCCTTATTTATACTCACGACCAAGTAAGTAACGGAGGAGCCACTACTCAAGATATTGGTTTACAGTATGCTTATGAAATGGATTTAGGAGAATGGTGGCTGTTTGGCATTGAAATGCCTCGTATGCTTCGGATGGGTCTACAAGGATCTTATATATTAAGGAGTAACATTTCTGGTCTTGCCTTTGGCGATCAGTTTGATAACAATAATGGTTTGGTAAATGGGGCAAGTATTGACCCAGCTGCACAAGTAAATGGCGTAAATTATGCCAATGTAGCTGCGGGTGCACTATTATATGATGAGTATTTATGGGTAGGATTTTCGGCACATAACCTTACCAGACCCAATCAAAGCTTTTTACCTGACGTAAATGGAGAGTCACGTCTTCCCATCCGTTACACGCTTCAGGCTGGTGTAAAAATACCTTTAGGTGAACCAGCAGATTGGCGTGATAAATACCGTCCTGGATATAAAGAAATGAGTATCAGTCCTACCTTTCTTTACAAACACCAGGGAGGGTTTGATCAACTCGATGTTGGCTTGTATTGGACTTACGCACCGTTTACTGTGGGGGCATTTTATCGTGGATTACCCATCAAGAAAGTGGATCAATTGATTTCAAATAATGAAGCTCTGATTGCTATGGCAGGGGTTCGCTTGAAAAACTTTTCCTTAGGATATAGCTATGATTTTACCGTTTCAAAGTTGACCAATGGAGCTACTTCTGGTGTGCATGAAATCTCTCTCAGAATAAACTTTGTAAATCAGGAAAAATGGGGGGTAAAACAAAAGAAAAGCGGAGGGCTACCCTGTCCAAGTTTATAGAAAAATTTTATCTTATATGACTATAAGAAATGCCTGACTTAAATGATTATAAGTCAGGCATTTTTTACTTAAGATTTATGTTTAATCCTCATCTGTATCATCTTCGCCTGTGGCGTCATTGTCTAAATCTTCATCTGTGATATCATCATCAACATCCCCTCCTGCCTTACGCTTTTCATCTCTTTTCTTTCTCCAAGCCTTGTATTTAGCCTTTTGATTGGCATTAAAAATTGCTTTCAATCCCTTACGACGAGCCTTGCGAATTGCCATACGCTGAGTTTTTGCAGCTTCCTTAGTGATTTGCTTTGATCTTCGGCCAGCACGTACTTTGTTCAACTTTCGTTCAGCTGTTAAATGCACCTGTCTCACTTTAGGTCTTTGTGCCGCAGTTAAATTCAAGGGCTTTACCAAACGTCGCGTTTTGATACGTGCTCTTTTTTTAGGAGACATTCGTCTGATTCTCCATCTACGATACTTATACTTTTGTTGTGTGTCCAAAACCGCCCGAATGCCTTGATGGCGCGTTTTGTTAATCGCTAAACGTTTGCTTTTTACCTCTTCTTTTGTCAGTTTTCCTACTGATCGGTCAGCACGAATACTTGCCAATTGATTTTCTGCAGTCAAATGCACTGCTTTAATTTTGGTTGCCTGATCTTCACTCAAGGTCAAAGGCTTCATCAAACGCTTGGTTTTAATTTCCGCACGTTGTTCAGGGTTCTTATTTTTTAACTTTCCTTTACCACGTCCTTGCGCCAAAACATCTCCCGCAATTATGGTAAGCAACATTAGCAGTGTAATAAAAGACTTTTTAGTCATGATATTTAATTTTAAGTGATTAATAATTAATATATTCAAGGTAGACAAATCTCCTTGGATAAGGTTTAACCCGTAGATAAAAAAAATAATATGATTCAACAAAAAGGCCGTCTTGTTGTAATAAGACGGCCTTTTTATTTTATAATTAATACAAATTTATTGATTATTTTCCATCGTCGTCGTCATCATCATCGTCGTCATCGGTATCTGTATTATCCTTGTCTTTGTTTTTGCCCTTTCCACGACGCCCTTTACCTTTTCTTCTCTTTTTTCTTCTTTTCTTCCACTTTCTATACTTCGCTTTTTGATCATCGTTCAAATTAGATTTTAAACCTTGACGACGCGTTTTGTTAATTTCCTTACGTTTAGCTTTAGCTTCCTCTTTAGTAATTTTGCCAGCCTTTTTATCAGCTTTTACTGTAGCCAATGCATTTTCGGCTGTTAAATGAACTTCTTTGATTTTTGTAGTTTGGTCAGCCGTTAATTGGAGCGGCTTTACCATACGCTTCGTCTTGATTTCTGCTCTTTCCTCAGGCGATTTGTTTTTCATTCGCCCTTTTCGGCCACGTTGAGCCATTGCTTCTCCTGCAAAAAAAGCAATTAGCAAAACCAGAATAATTGAAGTTTTCTTGTTCATCATTTTTTTGAAAGTTTAGGTAAAAAATTTAACCAAATTGTGTTACGTTAATTTACAAAAAATATTGATTGAAACTGTATATTCAAACTTTATCAACTCATCTACTTGTAGGTTTGAAATTGTAAAATTTAGCTATTTACAAGTGATTGATTGTGTGAATCAGTTCAATTTGGCAAACGGCAATTATCTCTAAACAGTCACAATTATTCGATGAACATACTCGTAAAAGCGACAAAGCAAGTGGAATTACAGAAAACTTGCGGTTTTTGATCTGTACAAAAAAGCTTCGAAGCGAAAAGCCTTTAAAATTGTATTTATCTAACAAAACTTAGAACTAAGTAAATGTTAAAAAACAGAAAATAAATGATTAGGGATGTAATTGAAGGGAAATTTTTGAGATGAGATAAACAAGTGATACGGTTTTGCAAAACCAAGATAAGATAATTAAAAAAAACCGCTTAAACAATCTATTAACCACGAAAAAAACAGAATTTTAGTATGCGGAAATACCATTTTTTGAATTACTATTCTATCTTTGCGCCTTCAATGCTGTTTATATAGTAATACCGAAAAATAAAAATATTTTCAATGAAACCCGAATACATAATCTTTGCCATCCCCGCACTTGGACTCGTGGCGTTGTTATTCACATTTATTAGGTCTGCTTGGGTATCAAAGCAAGACATTGGTTCCGACAAGATGAAACGCATCGCTCAAAACATTGCTACCGGAGCCATGGCTTTCCTTAAAGCCGAATACAGAGTTCTTGGATTTTTTGTAATTGGCGTCGCCATTATTTTAGGAGTAACTGCCCCTGCCGATAGCTCTCCATTAATTGCCCTTTCATTTGTAATAGGAGCGGTTTGCTCAGCAATGGCTGGCTTTATTGGTATGCGTGTAGCTACTAAAGCAAACGTTCGTACAACCAACGCAGCTCGTACAGGTTTGAGCCACGCTTTAAAGATTGCCTTTACTGGTGGTTCTGTAATGGGATTAGGAGTAGTTGGTTTAGCCTTATTAGGTTTAGGCGCATTATTTTCTATTTACTTCTTTATTTGGGACGTAGGTGCTGCCGCTGACAAAAGCAATGTATTACGTGTTGTATTGAATGTATTAACTGGTTTTTCTTTTGGTGCTTCTTCTATAGCATTGTTTGCTCGGGTAGCTGGTGGTATTTATACCAAAGCTGCTGACGTAGGAGCTGATTTGGTAGGTAAAGTAGAAGCAGGTATTCCTGAAGATCACCCTTTGAACCCTGCTACTATTGCAGATAACGTAGGAGATAACGTGGGAGACGTTGCTGGTATGGGAGCTGACTTATTTGAATCTTATATTGGTTCTATCATTGGTACGATGGTACTTGGGGTTGCATTTATAAGCCCTACTGGTTTTGCCGATAACTTTGGCGGCCTATCAGCAGTATTATTGCCATTAATGTTGGCTGGTTTGGGTATCGTAACTTCTATCATTGGTACTTTTATGGTACAAGTAAAAGAAGGTGGTAACCCACAACGTGCATTAAACATCGGTGAATTTGGTTCTACTGGAATCTTGATCGTCCTTTCTTTCTTTTTGATTACCAATGTTCTTCCTGAATCCTGGAGTGTAGGCGTAGGTGCTAGTAAATTTGAATATACTGCATTAAATGTATTTTTTGCTACCATTATTGGGGCAGTTGCTGGTTTATTGATTGGTTTAATTACTGAATATTATACAGGTACTGGTACTCGTCCAGTAAAATCTATTGTACAACAGTCTTCTACTGGATCAGCTACTAATATTATTGCTGGTTTGGGTGTAGGAATGTACTCTACGGCTATTCCAATCCTTATTATTGCTGCTGCAGTAATTGGTGCTTATCAATTGGCTAACCTTTACGGTATTGCAATTGCAGCCGTAGGTATGTTGGCAAACACTGGTATCCAGTTGGCAGTAGATGCTTATGGCCCTATCTCAGATAATGCTGGTGGTATTGCCGAAATGAGTGAATTGCCTAAGGAAGTTCGTCAAAGAACTGATAAATTAGACGCGGTTGGGAACACGACTGCAGCTATCGGAAAAGGTTTTGCGATTGGTTCTGCGGCTTTAACTGCATTGGCTTTATTTAGTGCATTTAAAGTAACTGCTGGTATTGGCATTATTGATGTATCTCGCCCTGATGTAATGGCTGGATTATTCATTGGTGGTATGTTACCATTCTTGTTCTCAGCAATGGCTATGCAAGCAGTAGGTAAAGCAGCAATGGCTATGATTGAAGAGGTTCGTCGTCAATTCAACGATATTCCTGCCTTGAAAGCTGCCTTGAATGTAATGCGTAAGAATGAAGGTAAAGAAATGAAAGATTGGGATCAGAAAGATCGCGAAACTTTTGAAAAAGCAGATGGCGTAGCTGAATACGACAAGTGTGTAGCTATTTCTACTCAATCTTCAATTCGTCAAATGGTGCTACCTGGTATTGTAGCTATCTTTGCTCCTATCGTGATTGGTTTTGGTGCCAAGGCAGCTGGTCAAGATCCACAAATGTTAGGTGGTTTGCTAGCAGGTGTAACCGTAGCCGGAGTATTGATGGCCATCTTCCAATCTAACGCTGGTGGTGCCTGGGATAATGCTAAGAAGATGTTTGAAGAAGGTGTACAAATTAAAGTACAAGGAAAAGATCAAACCTTCTACAAGGGTTCTGATCCTCACAAAGCGGCTGTAGTTGGTGATACCGTGGGTGATCCTTTTAAAGATACTTCTGGTCCTTCATTGAACATTCTATTGAAGTTGATGTCAGTAGTAGCATTGGTAATTGCTCCTTATTTGGCTACTAACTCAGTAAAGAAAACTGCTGAGGTAAAACCAGAAATCAAAAAGGAAATTACTTTGTCAAAAGAGCAAGCAAAAAAATATACAATTGCTAAAAAATAGTAATAGGTATTTTTTAAACCATTTATAGATTTTCTTACAAAAGCCTGAACTTTGTTTCAGGCTTTTTTATTTTTAGGGCATCGTATTAATAGCATTTATAATTTCCACCTCCACATATTATCAAAATGACACTGCTACTTTTTCAGGATACTACTAAAGCTATTCAGGATACCACTCAGAAAGTTGCCCAAAAAGCCCAGGATGTCCTTGGGAAATCAAAAGACTTCTGGAATATTGAATTAATTCCAAGTAGTAATCTTACAGTTGGTCGTATTTTGACCGATATCTTAGTATTGATTATCATCTATGCAAGTGCTCGCTTACTCATTTGGTTCTTGCAAAGGGTTATTACTCGCCGCCTTGCAAAAGTAAAAGCCATTGATCGAGGTAAGCAATTTGCCATTCTCCAGATTACCAAGTACGTTATTTATGTCATTGCCATTTCTATTATGCTCAACCGAATGCATATTGGCTCAGCTTTACTGGCTGGATCAGCCGCATTGTTTGTGGGTATTGGTTTTGGTTTGCAGCAAATCGCCAATGACTTAATTTCTGGATTAATTATTTTATTTGAAGGCAGGGTAAAAGTAGGTGATATGGTAGAAATGAATGCCACTGTGGGTCGTGTAACTTCTATTGGGGTAAGAACTTCCACGGTAGAAACTCGGGACTCAATAGAAATCATTGTACCTAACTCCAAGTTTATGTCCGATAATGTGATCAACTGGAGTAGTAACCGCAGCGTCACTACACGTTTTCAGATCGCGGTAGGTGTAGCTTATGGTTCTAATGTGGAGTTGGTTAAAGAAAAACTCATCGAGGCAGCCTATGCTCACGAAGATATCGTATCTAAACCCGAAAAACCTTACGTATTATTCAAAGATTTTGCGGATAATAGCCTCAATTTTGAATTGAATTTTTGGACTTCTAATACCTGGGATATTGAAATTGTACAAAGTGATTTACGCTTTACGATCGATAAGCTTTTCCGTGAAGTAGACATTACGATTGCTTTCCCTCAACGAGATATTCACCTTACCGTGGACGACAAGGATGTCACTAAATTGAAAAAGGTTTTCGTAGGGAAATAACTACACCCACAACCCGCCAGGACGTGGTCGCTTAGACAACGTTTCAGCGTATTGTTCAAGTAATAAAGTTGGAGCATCTCCATCCGAAAAATTCATAAAAGGTTTTTGGGGTTGCTCCATAGATTCAAGCCGCTCAATGCGTTCCTTGGTATCAGGATGACTTCTAAATATAGAAGGTTCCACTACTCCACGATTAGGACGCATGATTTGATGTAACCAATTACCACTATAATATTCTACTTTTTCCAAAGCCTCAGCCAAACCTAAGGGATCATTGGTTAATAAAGCCGCGTGTAAGTCAGCATTAAACTCTCTGGTACGCGATAAAGCCAGTTGTAACAATCCTACCATTCTGGGAGCAAATATCAGCAGCAAAATGGCAATCCAAGGCACTTGCATCCTTCCCATCAGGTATAATGGTAAACTCACCAATAACAATAACTTGCCTAAATTAGCCAACAAACTGGTTAAACGACTCATAATATCGGCAAAACTCATCACTCGCATATCATTATTGCTCACATGACTTACTTCATGTGCCAATACACCCGCCAACTCTCTCAAATTTAGCTTATTAAGTATTCCATCAGTAATTGCAATATGTGCACTTTTGGGAGACCCTACAGCAAATGCATTCATTGTTTTACTCGGAATATAGTATAGTTTAGGCACCGAAGGTAAATCTGCCCTCTTGGTTAATAAACTCATCATATGATAGAGGTTTGGGGCATTTTGAGGGTTAATTGGATGCACCTTATACATTCTCAATATCAATTTTGGGGATATTCTAGGTGCTAAAAACATGAGTAATACTCCCAAAACAGCCGACGCAATGAGTCCAATATTACCTGCTAACAAAAAACCCAGCAATGCTACAATTGCAGTCATGCTGGCAAAAAGAATGATGGTATGTAGTTGGTTACGAAATTTATGTTTCTTAATGACTTCAGGTGCTAACATAGGTTCTTATATGGTTTAATGTACAACTTTTCTTAGGCTTGGTTGGTTTGAAAAAGCAGTTTACAGATCACTTTTATTAAGAATTAGTCTAAATAAAAATATTTTTGTAATTTTGTGCCGAATTCTAAAGATAAAATAAATTATGGTTCCGTCCCCGGCAAAACATCAAGAAGAAGTAAAAAAAGTATTTACCGATTTTCTCGAGCAAAAGAAAATGCGCAAAACTCAAGAAAGGTTTGCCATTTTAGAAGAAATCTACAACATAGAGCACTTTGATGCTTACTCGCTATTTGTGAATATGAAAGAGAAAAACTATCGAGTAAGCAGGGCCACAGTTTATAATACTTTGGAGCTATTAATTGAATGTGGTTTGGTAAAGCGTCATCATTTTGGAGCAAACTTCTCTGTATACGAAAAGGCTTACCATTACCGCCAGCACGACCACTTGGTGTGTATGGAATGCCAAAAAATCTATGAATTTTGCGACCCCAGAATTCAAAATATTCAAGAATTGGTAGAGAGTATGTACAAATTTGATGTGGAATACCACGCATTGGTTTTTAGGGGAATTTGTCAGGCTTGTGAACAAAAGAAGCAAAACAATGCTGCCCCTCTATCAACTTCTACCAAATAGCATGCGCTTATACCTTTTCTAATTGTAACGCTTTTCTCACCAGAGCAATTTGGCCTGAATGATAAATATCATGTTCGATAATACCATGTAGAAGTGTATAGAAGTTGTACTCCTTGCCTGGAACCAATTCGTCTAGTTGAGCATCTTCCCAACTTTCCAAAATCTCTAGAATTACTTGTTGGTTTGCTACCAGCTCTGACAAAACACTTTGCCAACGAGCTTCTATTGGTGCCTGGGTAGGCGTCCAGTCTTCAGTAGAGTTTATTTCAATATCAAATGCAGCATCACCTTCTAGTTTTCTCACTACAAACTCACGCCAGCTCAAAATATGCTGAATTAACTCCCAAATAGAATGTGCATGTGGTATGGGACGTTGGTTGGCCTGTTGATAATCTATGCCTTTTACTAAATTTAGAAGTGAGTTCCCGTGCCAGGGAGAACCATTATAGGCTATTTTGAGTGAAAAGCGAATACGTTGAATTTCTTTGTTCATGTGTGGGATATTAGAGATTATTAAGCACCTTTTAATTGGTATTATTCATTTTTTAATACCTTGCTTTTAAACATTACAAGCGTGTGTGAAGTTCACAAAATAACATACGAATAAGTAGTAAAATTGATTTGTTTCCACAAGGCAATTGTTCCTTACACAAATCAACCCTATAATGATAGTACCAACCCAATTTAACCAATTATAATATGGCAAATATGCAAGCACTTGTGCTGGTAGAAAACGAAAAAATAGAAATCCAAACTGTACCTGTACCTGAACTTAAGCCTGGCGAAGCATTGGTAAAAATGCAAGCAGCATCCTTGAATCACCGTGACCAATGGAGTAGAATAGGCATGTATCCAGGCCTTAAATACCCCTCTATTCTAGGCTCAGATGGTTGTGGCATTGTCGAGAAAGTACACGATGATGCAGACCAGAGCTGGGTAGGAAAGTCGGTCATTATGAATCCAAACGTAAATTGGGGCGATGATCCTCGCTTTCAATCATTTAACTACTCTATTTTGGGTATGCCTACGGATGGTACTTTAGCCGAGTATCTGGCAGTTCCTGTACATCGTTTACACGAAAAACCAGCCCACCTTACGCCTCACCAAGCTGCAGCATTACCTTTAGCGGCATTAACTGCCTATCGGGCAATATTTACCAAAGCCGAAACTACCAAAGATTCCAAGGTATTAGTCACTGGTATTGGTGGAGGGGTTTCTCAGTTTGCTTTTCAATTTGCCAAAGCCTTGGGGTGCAAAGTGTTTGTAACTTCTGGAAGCGATGAAAAACTTGCCAAGATGAAAGAAGTAGGAGCAGATGGTACTGCTAATTATAAGGCAGAAAAATGGGAGAAAGACTTGGTAAAACAAGCCTCGGGACATTTTGATGTAATCATTGATAGTGGAGGAGGCCCTGGATTTACGGCTTTGGTAAAGTCACTCAACCGCGCCGGAACATTAGTTGTCTATGGAGGAACCGCAGGTACTACGGTCAATATCAAACTCCCTTATTTTTGGTTTGCTCAGGCCAATATCAAAGGTACTACTATGGGGAATGACCAGGAGTTTGCAGAAATGGTAAAGTTTGTAAGCGAACACAAAATTGAGCCGATGATTAGCTCTACTCGCTCACTGGCAGAGGTGGTTTCCGCATTTGACGAAATGCACGAAGGCAAGCAATTTGGTAAGTTGATCATTGAGATTTAATCTCAGCCTACTTATACAAAGAAACCCTATGAAGCAATTAGCTGCATAGGGTTTTAGTTTTTATAGCAAATAGATTTTAAGGAAAATCAAAATCTACGGTCATATCTACTTCATATTCAAGTGCTTCCATTTCTTCTGCCAATGTTTTCTTTTTTTCAGGAGCAGTAGCCTCAATTGGTTGAGGTTTGGGAGGTGCTATTATTTTTGGAGATACCTTTACTGGCTCCAAAGTATTGATATTGGCTTCGTTCACTTCTAAATCAATTCTTGATACATCATCATAAGTTGTCCACTCAAAAGCCGCAATCACCCAAAACAAGGTTATCACCAGGCCAATATTGAAATATAAACCACTCTTGCGATGAATATCTACTCTAGGATTTTTCTTGAGTTCCATAATCTAATTTTTTTAAAGTTCCGCCTATTATCAATTGATTTACTTTTTAGCTTGAGCTTGTTTCTTGGCCTTATTTACAGAAAACAACACAGGAATGGTAAGTTTTTGTCCAATGTGGGTACCTTCCATTTTAGCGGGTAACCAATTTACATTTACCGCTTTAATTGCCCGGATTGCCTCTTTGTCACAAGCTTCATCCAATCCCTTTAAAATTTTAAATTGAGTAAGAGACCCATCTGCTTTAATTTTAAAGTTTACGAATACACGTCCTTCAATGCCCTTACGTTGTGATTCGATTGGATAGCGAAGTTCTTTTGATAACTTTTTATAAAACAATCCTAACCCTCCTTCTATGCCAGCAAAACGATAGCTGCTATCGCTTTGTTTAACCGAAACTACTTTGGGTGAGCTATTAGAAAAAGCAAACAACATCATAGCCATTAGAGGTAGTAACAAGAAGATTTTCAAGAACTTGTACCCAGGGCTACGCAGTTTTTCCATCATTGCCAAACGCTTCTTAATTTCTATTTGGTTAAAGTTATGGGTAAGCTGTAAATTCATTTGCTTAAACAATGACTGTACTAGCAGCTTTCCATAATCCTTGGCAGAGGTTTCTTTCAAAACAGCCGCATCGGCAATAAACTCATGATGATATTTTAATGAACGATCATATAAATAGATGATCGGATTGAACCACAATATAATTTTAATCACCTCCATATACATTACATCCCAACTATGAAAATCACGAATGTGGGTCAATTCATGGTTTATAATTTTAGTACGCTCATTGGGAGTAAGCTCTTTGGTGTTGTCCCAAAACAGGTAACGCATAAATGAGAAGGTGGGGAGGTTGCCTTGAGTATTGATAAGCTTATAATCCAGACGAGTTTGTACATCACTATTGCGAATTATACGGATAAGCCTCATCATACGCCACGCAAAGCGAGCTATCATCAACAATGCCATTACTATGTATACGATCAACAGCACAGTACCCATACTCCAGGTATTAGTTACTGTGGTTTCAAGAGTTTGCTCAACATTGGTGGCTCCTACTGATATAGTTTCCAACGTTACAGCAATCGTTTTGTCAGAAGTTGTGGGTGTGAGGTTAAACTCAAGCAAGGGAATCGTTATTGCCAAAAAAGATGACAACAATAAGTAAAAGCGATTCCGTTGAAAAAACGTATCATTTCTTAGAAAGAAAAAATACACTAAGTAAAATAAAATAAGACAAACCGACGACTCTATTAGATAATTGAACATGGGTATGAAGTTAGTATAGAATATATTGTTTTGTTCACTTGATTAACCAAATTTTTATATAGCATTACGACTGGTTAACGCCTAATTATACATTACTCTTTCTTATCTCCCTGTACTATGAAAAGAGTAATACCTTACCTGAAAACCTAATTTTAAATCTATTTACCCAATATGGGATTCTTTATTTATTTTTCTGCTCAGAATTTTTTGCTTCTTGTTCCTCAGCATACTTCATTAATTCTTCAAAGTTATCCAAATCAATATTGTTTTGCTTCACAAAGAAAGACACCATTTTCTCAAATGACCCCCCAAAATATCTTCCAATAAAACTATTTAAATAAAAATTACTGTAGTTACTTTTATCTACCAAAGGAAAATATTCGTGGGTTTTACCATAAGCCTTGTGCCCTACAAACTTTTTTTCTTCCAGAATTCTTACAATAGTAGACACAGTGTTATAAGCGAATGGCTTACCGTCGGGTTTTAGAGGTAATTCTTTGATAACATCTTTCACAAAAGCCTTTTTAAGTTTCCATAACACTTGCATGACTTGTTCTTCGGCTTTTGTAAGCTCCTTCATTTGTTTCTGATCTTTTGTTTTCATCGTTTTTTGCGCAAAATTTTGAATAGGTGTAAATATAAAACTAAATAAATAGTTTTCAAACTAGCGGATTAGTTTATTAACTAAAAAAATAAATATATGCATTTTTAGCACAAAAAAATATTGCTTATCACGCTTTTACCTATACGAAAATTCCAGTTTGATAGTTTTTACAAGCATAATGCTTGGCAAAAGCATTCAGAAACTACAAAAAGATTTCCCTTACTCCCCTTGTGAGCTTTGTTTAAAAGACAATTGTAATCCAATAAAGGTGGTAGATCATACCAAAAAAAACCGTCATAAAATTTACTAAATTTGCAGCATGCAAAAGAAAACCGAGCAACAAAGAACCGAGTTAAAGGATTTAGGTGAATTTGGGTTGATTCGCCGTATTCAACAGCAATTTGCTCCCAAGCATTCAGAAAGCGTGCTAGGCATAGGAGATGATGCTGCGGTTATAGATACAGGGGGCGAAAACTACACTTTAGTATCTACTGATATGTTGGTAGAGGGCATCCATTTTGATTTGAGCTATGTGCCTCTCAAACATTTGGGATACAAAGCAGTAGCAGTAAATGTATCTGACATTGCCGCCATGAATGGCACACCTAAGCAGTTTACAGTAAGCCTGGGGCTCAGCAATCGCTTTCCATTAGAAGCAATAGATGAGTTATATGCAGGTATCAAGCATGCCTGTAGTAATTATAACATAGATTTGGTAGGAGGAGATACTACCTCTACTCGCGCTGGGTTGGTAATATCCATTACTGCCATAGGAGAAGTAAAAAAAGATCAAATTGTATATCGTAAGGGATGCCAAGAAAACGAATTGATCTGTGTAAGTGGCGATTTGGGGGGTGCTTATATGGGATTGCAAGTACTGGAAAGAGAAAAGCAAGTCTTTATGGCCAATCCTGATATGCAACCTGAGCTGGATGGCAAAGATTATATTGTACGTCGTCAGCTCAAGCCTGAAGCCCGCACCGACATGGTTTATGAGTTGAGAGAATTGGGCGTGGTACCTACTTCTATGATAGATATTTCGGATGGTTTGGCTTCTGAGCTAATGCATCTTTGTTCACAGTCAGAAGTTGGTGCAATCTTATATGAAGAGCATCTACCGATTGCAAAAGTGACTTATGATACTTCGGTAGAACTTAATATTGACCCTACTACTTCGATGTTGAATGGTGGGGAAGATTATGAATTGCTCTTTACTGTCAAGCAAGAAGACTATGATAAGATCAAGCAAAATGCCGAAATCATTGAAATAGGCTATGTATTACCCAAAGAAAAAGGAGTAGTACTAAAAACCAAAGGGGAGCAAATTGTCCCAATTACGGCTCAGGGTTGGAAACATTTTTAATATTAATTAAATATTAACTTAATGTAACCTGGGTATTAAATAGGCGTAAAACATTATGAGAATCTATGTAGCATTCTCATTTCATTAAAAGTTTTAATAGGCCAGACTAGAGTTTTTAACACTAGCCTGGCTTTTTTGTATTCATAAGTCCGTTATTCATTCCTTTATTTCACTTTTTTAGCATATCGCTTTAGTTGTTTCTTGCCAATTTTATGAAACTGACGAAACTTGATACCATTCAAGCCAGCAATACTAAAAGCTCTAGGGGCTACATACAAGTATATCTTGCCATCCTTGGTACTTGAAATAAACTGTATATGCATAGCGCCTCTACCAGATTCTATGCTTGCTATATGGATAAAAGCATATTGGTCACTTCTGGTTTTTAGTGCTTCATCAATCATAGGAGCATCGGCAAGTTTATAAGGAAAAGGATAATAATCCTTGATTTTGGCGATATCCAGCTTTTTAGAGAGTAATTCCTTATCTATCAATAGTGTTTTATTTTTTAGTTCAGGTCCATTCTTTGGCGCTTGTCTGCGATAAAAAGTGGCCAAGCTTCTATGCTTAGGATTCTCTACTAAATAATTCAATAGATACTGTAGTTGCATCAATCCATAAATGGTATTTCTTTCTAAAGAGTAATTGGCAGAAAGGTTCGTTTTTATCAATGATTTTCTACCATTTAGGGTAATCATCAAAGTAGCAATGGTATTGGCCACATAAGGATCTCTTGTATACTTGCTACGCATGAGTTTGCTTCTTTCATTGTAGAGCGGATTACGGGTTTTTCTGATTGCCCATTCGGTAAACACACTGTAAGTCAATAAAGCGTACTTTGCTTTATCCTTTTTCATCATCCCCTTCACCTTCGCTGCAGGTACATATTCTATGCTTTCATTAAAAGTCCAGTATTTTTTGACCAATTGCTGAAACATCTCACTGTTTTTCTTACCCTTTCCTTTGACTATAGGGATTAATAAAACTCTCCTCTTAATGTCCAATGCCTCCTTGCGTGAAGTATTAGCTGATTGCCCGTAAGCAAAGCTGCTCAAAAAGATAAGTAGCACTGGCACACTAAATTTTAATTTGATCATGATTGTCTTGAATAAATTATTTGAAATTCTCAAAGTATCATTACAGATTTCAATAAATTATACCTGTAATAACAGATTATTTGATAGTAAAGAAAAGGGAATATGTTGAAAGGGCGTTGGACATATTGTGCAAATACTTGGGCATATCATTCACCCAACATAAGTCACTCATAATCAAATACTTGCCAATAATAAGTAGGTAAACAGGCAGCAAATTTTAAAAAAGCATTGCTCAGTTTGATCTATGACTATACAAGGTAACAGCAATGCTTTTTTTTATCTATGAATTAATTAATAGGGAAATCATTTTTATTGAAATACTATCATTGACCACTTATTTATGACTTCCCTTATTTTGATAATCGTTGACCACAAACTTTCCTATTGGATAGGATTAAAGATTTTGGCGATCACTTCCACCACTACAACCACAGCCGCCACCAGAGCTACTTGACCCACTCGTTTTTCCTGTGTTAGTGGGATTGATTTTGGCCTTCTTTTTTTGACTTGGAGAACCATCTCGCTCAGTCTCACCACCTTTTATGTTTGATTGTTGTTGGTGGGTCAGTTGTTGCATTCTAAAGTTGCTGAAGCTTTTCATATGTGTTGTGTTTAGTTAATTTAATAATGTTTGTGTCTTAAGAATCACTACTTCCAGGGACCAGGATAGATTTCGTGTCCACAAGTAGCTCTGCATCTTCTGAGTCCTTCTTTGTCATCTCCCCAGTATTTTTCGCATTCTCCTGCTGGCTTCAATTTATCAGGACAACGTACAAGAGATTTTCCTCCCTGGATTGTTTGCAACTCTTTTGTAGAAATTTTGTACTTACCAAACTTTGCTTTAAGCATGCTCATAATACATATTATTTAAAAGGTTCAATAGTATCAAATAACTCCTGAATCATAGTGTCAGTCACATAGTTATTTGGTTTGTTTTGTGATTTTGTGTTGCAAATGAAAGGAAAAAAAGACGAGAGGGCTTGGACATATCTTGCAAAAATATTGGACATATCATTCAAGCAAAATAAGCCACTGATAATCAAACAATTACAGCATGTTAAGAGTAAAATAAAGTGCAGAATTGGCTAAATACTTCTAATAGAACTCGGAGTTATTCCGTATTTTTTCTTGAAAGCATTGGTAAAATGTCCTGGGTGACTGTAGCCTAACAGGTGAGCAATTTCGGAAGTAGGTTTGTCAGTATAGCGAAGTAGGTTACGCGCTTTTTCCATTTTGAAGTCTAGCAAAAATCCAAAAATGGTATTATTGAATACCTCTTTGAAGCCTTTCTTCAACTTAAAGTCGTTGGTGCCTACCATTTTGGCCAATTCATAAATTGTAGGAGGATTATCGGCACGAGCTACCAGGATTTCTTTAGCCTCATGAATTTTATTCAAATCCTTGGTATTATTTATATACGTCTTGGCTTTGATACTAGGAGAGCTTTGGGCCTGTTCTACCTGCAATGCCAATAATTCCAGCACTTTGGCTTCAATAAAAATACGTTGTAGGTTTCTATCCAGCGGTTGGTTGAGCAATTCGTGGATAATCATACGCATTTCGGGGGTAATAGGAAGGTTGGTATCTGCCAACATCACAGGTTCCTGTCGAACCACTTTTTCATAAAAATCGGCTAATAAGTACGGATAACGAGCTACCAGTTGTTCGAAGTATTCACGAGTAAAACTCACTTCAAAGTTTTGATAAGCTTGTTTCCCCCGAAAGTTAAAAACCCCACTTTTGCTAGGGGTATAACATAAAGTTTGCTGATTTTCTTGAATGATCACTTCGTCTCCAAAGTCATCCATCTTACCAGAAACAGTTCCCTTTAGGTGAAAACTCATTTCTACCAAATCTTCGTCGGCCTGACCACGAATGCGCAAATCATCATTGAAAGTAAAGCCTCCTCCCAACACGAAAATACCATTTAGGTTGTATTGCTTAAAGTTGCCGTTACCAAAACCAAAATCTAAAAAACCGCCATCTCGATATACTTTTGGATCAGAAGCTGGGACAATGGGCAAATCAAACTCGTGTAGAGTTTCAGGGACTTGATCAACATGCAAACTAAACTTCATAGATATTGGGGCTCTTTTTTAGACAAAAATCCTGATGGCGTAAGTAGTACTCCGTTTAACGTAAACAAAACTGGAGAGTTTGTGATAGCTTTGCAAACATACAATTAGGTTTTCATCAACAATTATTCCCATACAACTGAACACTGACATGCGACACAGTTCTGATCGATTGACTGCCAAACAGTCACCTCTTTTGTTCCAAAAAGGCATTCAAACTCGCCAAACTACTAATAACTTCTTGCCACCTTATAATACTACGTTAGCTGCTCAATTGGGCGTTTCACTCGATTATAGCGTATTAGACAAAATCGTTCTCGATTTTATCACTCAAAATCCTTCGGGTACCATCATCAACCTGGGCGCTGGTCTGGATAACCGTTTTTTCCGCCTGGATAATGGCCAAATCCAGTGGTTTGATATAGATGTTCCTGAAACTATTGAACTAAGACGTACTTTTTTTGAAGCCAACGACCGTTACCAATTGATTCCTACTAATATTTTTGGAAGGAATTTGCTCAAATACCTCCCTCCTACTTCTAATAGCTTGATTATCATAGAAGGTCTGGCGATGTATTACTCAGAAAGCAAAATAAAAACCCTGGTACAGAATATTTGCCGTCACTATAGCTCGTGTGAAATCATTTTGGAGGTTATTCATCCAGCAGTAATGGATAGTGTGGCCTATGCTACCCCAAACTTACCCTTAAAATGGGCAGTAAGTAATTTAAATCAGGTAGAAAAGTGGCATAAAAAGTTATTTCTAGCTCAGGAATTTCATCATTTATCAAGCGATTCAACTTCTAAGAGTCAATATTTCCATAATATTACTCAACCTCACGAAATGATTAAACTAGGCCACTTTAAAGTAGGATAGCAATGCATATATTTCTAATAAAAAAGCCATTTGTTGGTAGTATTCACACCGACAAATGGCTTTTGATTTATATATTTTGAATAATTACCTAAAAACTCGTCTTGCGAGAGGGCGATACTACATCATCGTGCCAACGATCTACCAACAAATCGTCTATTTTGCCCCCAGGAGGTAAACTGATAATAGGAAAATCGTTCCCACCTGGCATGCCACCATCATCATCGTTGTTGGGCGGATAATCGTTTCGTTTAATGATAGAACGAATCATCACCCAGGTAATCAATGAAAAACACACCAGACAAATCACAAAATATATCAGTACCGTCATATAGCAGGTAATTAAAAAAACAGGGTCTTAAATAAAATTAGGGGTTGTTGACAAATCACCACTTTTTATATGGTATTCATCTTTATTTCTAAAATAAAGAATTATATATAAAAAATCAACGAATCATATTGGATAATGTTTAGGAATTGTATAAAAATACCTTATCACTTTGGAAGTATTCCTTCTACTTGATGTGTTGTTATGTTTTTTGGTAATAGGTAGTACCATTTCCGCAAAAACGCCTCGTCTCAAGTCAAGCTGTTTACCTCAATAAAAGCAATTTATCCTTTCACCGTTTTCTAGAAAAATCCTCCCCAATTTGCCAACTGTCGGAAAAAGTTTGGAATAACATTTGGCACAAAAGCAATCGTAGTAGCAATACCAAACAATGCCCCAAATAAGTGTGCTTCATGACCAATATTATCGTTCCCCTTTTTAGCCATATAGTAAGAGTAAAACAGGTACCCTAACCCAAGCACAAAAGCAGGCAATGGTATAGGAATAAATAGTAGGCCTAGTTTTGCGGTAGGAAAGCACAAAATGAATATAAACACAATGGCCGATACTCCTCCTGAAGCTCCCAAGGCATTATATCCAGGATTGCCTTTATATTTCAAATAAGCTGGCACGCTGGAAACAATGATGGCTACCAAATAGATTCCTAAGAATATAAAACTCCCAAGGCCAGGGTAAATTTGATCATAAATCAATAACTCTACATGACGCGCGAAAAAGAACAACGTCAGCATGTTGAAGAGCAGGTGCATACCTCCTCCATGAATAAACCCAGAAGACAAAAAACGATAATACTCGCGACGGGTTTCAATGACGTAAGGATTGAATATCCACTTGGACTTAAACAATCGGTTTTTATCGGCATATAAACTAATCCCTACAGTAATAGCAATGATGATGGTTGTAAAGAACACATCACCATTGGGTTTAAACAATTCATCCATATTTCTTTAAGTTTGATAGGTTTGGTTAATGGTACCTTTGGTTTGTTACGATTCTCTTAAATATAACAAATTTTACGCAGGTTCTATTCCAAGAACGTGAATTTAAGCCTATCGGTCCCGATTCATCAATTGAACTGTAAAGTTTCGTAATACATTTTTGGCTTCATCACGTGCCTCAATAGCCGCTAACTGCTCCAGCCCAGTATCGAAATACTGATTCATTTTCGTTTCAGTCAAAGTCTTGATTCCCAATTCGTTGTAAATCTCAGTGACCGCCTGCACTTTTTCGGCTTTATCAAACTCTTTGAGGCTTAACCAATGCTCGAGTGACTCCTTAGTTTTACCCTTCGCCCTTTTCATAGCATTAATCAATAAAAAGGTTTTTTTGTTTGCAATGATATCGCCGCCTACTTGTTTACCAAATTTGGCAGCATCGGCATACACATCCAGCAAATCATCCATCAACTGGAAGCCAACCCCGACATTTACTCCAAAACCATTAAGCAGGTCAGTTGAAGCTTCTGACGCATTGGCTACAATTCCGCCCAATTCGAGGCTATAACCCAATAAGACAGCCGTTTTCAAACGAATCATATTCAGGTATTCATCCTCCCCTACTTGATCACGAGTCTCAAAATTCATGTCCAGTTGTTGTCCCTCACACACCTCAGCAGCACAACGATTAAATTTTCGAATTACTCTTTTAAGGTGTTGGTTATCTATATCCAATAATAATTCATAGGCTTGCACCAGCATAACATCTCCTGAAAGAATGCCTGTATTAGCGTTCCATTTCTCATGAATAGTAGGCTTACCTCTACGCAAGGGGGCTTCATCCATGATGTCATCATGTACCAAAGTAAAATTATGGAAAACCTCCACTGCCAAAGCCGAATTCATTGCTTTCTGATAATCAGGCTCAAACAGTGCATACCCTAACAAAGCCAGCAAAGGACGCATACGTTTGCCTCCCAGACTCATAATATATCGAATGGGTTCATACAGTTCTTGAGGATGCTCCCCATAATTTAGTGCATCCAACGACTGGTTGATTTCGGCTTGTAAAGTTCTGATGTCCATAAAATTTGATTTGAGATCGGGTAAATAATAAGTTTTTATGAGCGAAAATAATGGGCAATATCCCAAATAGAAACTAGCCAATCGCGTTTTTGTTGAAAAAAAATATATTTGGCGTAACTAATTATGAATGAGATAGAAATAAACTGCTTTCGTTCGGCGATTTTTGCAAAATATTTTTAAATTATACCAGAATTGTAGTGGTTTTAGCGGAACTGCCAATCAACATTACCCACATCACTTTCAATTCAGTTTACAAGCAGAAGAAACTTACATAATTTGATCAACAAACTATCTCTCCTGAATAAAATATGGCCGATAAAAAACTCTTTGCCCTGTGTGTAGGCATCAATGAATATCCTGAAGGTGTAAGCAACCTGGCAGGTTGTATTACTGATGCTGAAAACTGGAAAAACTTTCTGGAAACCCACTATCAAAAATCCCTTTCTCCCGAAATACTTTTACTTACCAATGCTCAAGCTACCCGAGAGGGGTTCATAGACGCTTTTCGCAATCATTTGGGCCAGGCCAGAGATGGTGATACGGTTTTTCTTCATTATAGTGGACATGGCTCCCGAGAAAAAGCTCCTCCAGCTTATTTAAAGTTTTTTCCAGATGGTATGAATGAGACCCTGGTACTGAGTGATAGCAGGGCTAAAGATGGCGAAGGTAATTATATAGGCCACGATTTAGCTGATAAAGAGCTAGGAAAACTTTTAGAAGAGGTAATTGCAGATAAACCCAACTTAAATCTCATAGTATCACTCGATTGTTGTCATTCAGGATCAGGTACCCGTGATGCAGCTGGCCTTTCTGCTTCTCGTCTTACAGGTGACCGTGCCGATGAAGCTCGCTCATTTGATACTTACATTCCTGGTATTTTTACAGGTGGTGAGGTAGTGCCTCCTTCTAGTAAACACATCCTATTAGCTTCTTGCAACAAATATCAAAAGGCCTGGGAAACCAAAGAGAATACGGGGCTCTTTACTACTTCTGCATTGGCAATACTTGATAAGTATGGTGCACAAACAACTTTTGCCGACTTGTATACACGTACTCGCACCATTATGCGACAAACGACTAATATTCAAGATCCTCAATTAGAAGTACACGAAAAATACAATGCAAATCAAGTTATTTTCACTGGCGGAACTCTGGAAGGAGCAGGACAGTACACCCGAAGAATTTACCAAATAGATAATACTTGGAAATTAGACTTTGGGGCAATTCATGGGATGCCTAATGATAAAACTATTGAGCTGGCTGTGTATGAAAATGCTGATGATTTACAACAGCAAAAATCTTTGGGAAATGCTAAATCTATAGGGGTAACAACAGATAAAACTACGCTCGAACTTGATTTTGAAGCTGATACCAATCAAGAATATATTGGAGAGTTTCTTACCCCTCCCACTACTCCCATGAATGTATTCATTTATGGAGTAAAAGAAGGTCAGGAATTTATTCAAAAAACGTTCGAAGAACATCCAAGTCTAAATTTTACATTAACCATAGTAGATGACCAAGATGGCTATACTTTCGATTCAAAATATATAGAAAAAGATAACCCTCATCCATATTATGGTGAAATCAAAATTATTGATCAGCAAGGCCAATTGATAACCCCCAAAGCAGGCGATTATAATCTTGTTGCGTACTCTGATGGTTATTTCATATTGGATGAAAACAATCGCCTGATTCAAGGGTGTAAAAATGGTTATGATGATGTTGGTGCAATCAAAATATTATTTCAAGCTCTAGACAAAATCGCCAACTGGGAAAATTTAACGGTACTTCAAAACAAAGCTCCTAAAATCAATCCAGACAAAATAGCGTTTAACCTTTATGTAGGAGAAGATGAAAAGCAAATTGAGGGAACAGAATTCACCACTTCTCTAGTAGAAGTAAATGATCCCACAGTACCTTGGCCTAGTATTCCCTTTGAATTACGATGTAAAAACAACACTAATCAGGGGCTTCATATTTCACTGATATACCTAGATGATAATTACACTGTAGTACCACTTTATAATGATTACATTGAATCTAAAACAGGAGAAACTACGCTCATCAGTGATGGATTCTATATACTAAGTAACAATAAAGCAGAAAGTGGTAATGTATATGATGAAGAGTTGGACGAATATCGTTTTAATCAAAGTAACATGATATTCAAGTTACTGGTAAGTACTGAACGTTTAGACGACTTTACCCTAGAACAAGAAGGAATTGATATAGGCCATATTGCTTACAATAGAGTATTGGCTTCTAGAGTTAAAGGTGGGATCACAAAACCTGTGAAAAACGATTGGTTTACCAAAACAATTAATACATATACGATACGCCAACGTTCTAAGTTAAGTAAAAATAACTTAGAACTAGGAGAAACAAAACAACTGGCAATCAAAGGTAATGAACAAGTCTCCGCTAATGTAAAACTCAGTACCAGCAACCCTGGAAGTCGCAGTACCGACAAAACCTCCCTGATGACAAGTTTGCTTGAACAACAAGCGGGGAATTTGATCAACTTTGGCGGGGAACTGGGAGGCTCGAATATTTTGGAGATTAATGATATCCAAGGTGCCGATGAGCTTGCTGAAAATCCACTGGAAATCACCCTTAATGAAGAAGTTTCTGAGGATGAATTATTACTTCCTTTCACCTTTGATGGAGAACACATTCTCTCCATTGGCGAAAGCGAAACACAGGCAGACGGCAGCACTAACATTGCCATTGATGAAGTTCCTGCCATAGAAGAAGGAAGCCGTAGTTTAGGCAAATCACTCAAGTTGGCTTTCTATAAAATTGCGCTCAAACGTCACCCCGATAAGATTTACCAATTGGCTTGGGTAGAATATTTGAACACCCAGGATGAAGATGGTAACGAAGAAATAGATCGCCACCGAGATAATGATGAAGTGGCTGAAAAAGTAGCCAGTGCCAATAAGGTTTTGCTGTTGTTGCATGGCATTATTGGTGACACCGAAGACATGGCCATTGCCGTAAAAGATATAGCAGCTGAAAAAGGCTATGATTTGGTATTGAGCTTTGACTACGAAAACCTAAACTCTTCTATTGAAAAAGATATTTCCTGGTCTTTGAAAGACCAACTCGAACGCGTGGGCTTCAAAGCTGATGATGGCAAGGAATTGCACATTTTAGCCCAAGGCATGGGGTGTTTGGTAGCTCGTTGGATGGTGGAACGCAGGGGAGGCAATAAATTTGTAGACCGGATGATTTTGGTAGGCCCACCCAATGCTGGCTCAGTCTTAGGAAACCTGGAATCTTACCGCAAAATGGCCACCATGGTATTAGGCGTAGTAGCCAATATAGCTTTGCCGTTTTTAGGTTGGGCTGGTGGCTTGCTCAAAGGAGTAAAAACTGCCTTAAAACAAGGGCAAAAGTTAACAACTACTCTGGCTGAAATGCACGAAAGCTCTACTTTTATTCGGGACTTGAACGATAGTGATGATCCAGGTGTGCCTTATGCCATTGTAGCAGGAGATGTTCGCAGTTATGAACCAACCGATGGTAGTAACTTCTCTAAATTTCACGAAAAAATGTCAGCCAAGTTGGGCACATTTGTCAATGGAGGGGATGCCAACGATATGATTGTAGATTTTGCCTCTATGAAACGAGCTGGTAAAAACAGTCAGGTAGAAATTACCAAGGTAGTTTGTCATCATTTAAATTATTTTCACGAAGAAGCGAGCTTAGAGGCTATTCAAGGCCTTTTGTGATAATTCCTGTTTAATAATTTATAACTCAAGAAAACGACAAATGATTTAAGAATTGTTTGTCGTTTTTATTTTGCATCTCATTACTACACTCTTTACCTTTTCAATCTCATAAAAGATCAACATTCAAAAGATGAACACCCCCATACGTATAGAGTTACCCACCATTTTTGGGATGAAAACAGTCAATGCTTATTTGTTTTTAGAACCCACACCTACCTTGATAGATTGCGGCGAACAGACCGATAAATCCTGGGATGCGTTACAAAAAGCATTGGCTGAGCACAATCTGAAAATTCAGGATTTGGCAAGGGTGATTATTACCCACGCCCATGTAGATCATATTGGCATGGCAGGCAAAATCGCGGCTGAGAGTCCCAATACCGAAATCTGGGTTTCCGAATTTGCCTACAACTGGGCAGTCAATCCCAAAGAAATGAACAATATTCGGCAAGAGGTTATGCAAGAATACATGCAGTTGTTTCCCCAATTTGTCAACTCCCCTTTTCAGCAAATGATGGTACAACTATACAAAACCGCTAGCTCAGCATGGGGCGAAATCCCTAAAGATCGCGTAAGAAGGTTTACGCTGGACGAAAAGCTTCGCTTAGGTAATCTGGATTGGGAGATTATCTATGCACCAGGGCATTGCAATCATCAAACCTGTTTTTACCAGCCCGAAACCCGTCAAATGATCTCGGCAGACATGTTACTCGCTATTACCCCTTCTCCTGTAATAGACGTGACGCTCAAGCCCCCTTATAAAAGAGAGAAAAGCTTGCATCAAATGATTGAATCACTCCATAAATTTGCCGCAATAGATATTGATCAGGTATACCCAGGACATTATGAGCCATTTCAAAACCATCGGGAACTAATCCAAAAACAATTGGATCGCATCATCATGCGCAAAAATCAATGCTTTGCTTTGATCAAATCCGGGACGGATGATTTTTTTGAACTTTTGACTCAGCTTTACGGGAAAAACTTTACCATTCCTGCCATTCCTATGCTGGTAGGTTATCTTGATTTGTTGACTGAAGAAAACCTAATTACAGTCAGTAAAACCGAACAAGGTCTGAAATATCAAGTGCAGGAGTAAATAGGTTAGGTATTGGGGTAAAGTTTATGTATTTTGGAAGTATCCCAACCCAAGATACCCATTCAAACTTACCCAATTATATTTTATATGACTGATCAAATTAAAGACAAAATCCGTGGAGTTATTTTTGGCCAGGCTATTGGAGATGCCATTGGCCTTGGCACCGAATTTATGACTCAGGCAATGGTTAAGCATTATTACCCTGATGGCCTCACCGAGTATACCCAAATATTGCAAGACAAACATCGAAAACGCTGGAAACCAGGCGAATGGACAGACGATACCAATCAAATGTTGTGCATTTTGGATAGTATTTTAGCTACCAAAAGAGTAGATGTCAAAGATATTGCGCTCACTCTGGTAGACTGGGCCCACCATGATGGGCGTGGTTTAGGTCGTACGGTATATTCAGTGTTAGGATCTCCTATTTTTATGCAAAGCCCTCACGAAGCTGCCAAAAACTATTGGGAAAAGTCTAACCGATATGCTGCCGCTAATGGAGCTGTCATGCGTACGTCGGTACTGGGCATTTGGGAATATAACAAGCCCGAAAAAATTAGAATCAATGCCACCAAAGTTTGTAAAATCACCCATTACGATCCTCGCTGTGTAGGTTCTTGTGTCATGGTTTGTTTGGTGATTAGTCACTTGCTACAAGGCAAAACTGATTTGGAGTTGGTTAGTAAATTATTGACTGAAGGTGATATTTTTGATCAACGTATTCGTCCTTTTTTACAAGAACATGTACGCCCTAATATAGCCGCTCTCAATTTGAGCGATCAGGAAAGCATTGGCTATACCCTCAAAGCCTTAGGAGCTGGTCTTTGGGCCTTGCAATATGCTATTTCGTTTGAATCAGGCATTTCTACTATTATTCATGAAGGAGGCGATGCCGATACCAATGCCTCAGTAGCAGGAGCTATTTTAGGAGCCCGGTTTGGGTATGAAGCTTTACCTATTCATTGGAAAGATAACCTACATCGCAAAGACTGGTTGATGGAACAAACAAATCAGCTTATTGCCCTGATGGAAGCTGCATAGGGACTATCTCACGATGGATATTATTGGTAAAATACACCGTTTCGCGGCTTTGCCGTTCTTCAAAGTAGCTTTGGTATTGCCAATCATAGTCTATCCGAGAATTGATCACGTCTCCGTAAACATTGTGCATCCCCATCACCAAATCGGTAATTTCGCGCACGGCAAACTGCCCACTTTGGCTACCAGTGATATAGTCACACAATTGATTATCACGAGCAAAATCCATCAATAACGGGCTGGCCGCTCTACGTACCATAAAACGTAGGCCACAAATTCGGGCCATTGGGAAATCGTTTACATCATCGAAACAACAAGCGATTTGGTAAGGCTCCAGATCGTTCATTTCACAAAAGTGCTCAATGGCTCGGCTTTTATCGTGAATACGGGAATATACCGCATAAAAATGTTCTCTCTGGGCAAACTGAATGGCAGTGGGGTTATTGGCCCCGGTAATAATGGCTACAGCCATTTGTTCCTCATCGTTTTTTCGCCAATAGCTATAGCGCATCATATTGGTACCCATAGAATCGGCTTCGGTAAAGGAGCTAGATACCCCTACTCCTTTAGCCCCCAGGCTAAAAACACCGTCCCAATCGAATACAAATGCTTTGATATCTATTAGTTTTTCGGCAATTTTTTCGGCTGCCAGCACAAATTCTCCCCCAAAAGATTCAAATTGTTTTTTCACAATAATGTGCAGTTTTGGTTTGGGCCAAAGTTAGGAAAAAGTACAAGGAAAGTTGAAAGGAGAAGTATGAAAAGATATATTTTAAAAACCTGTGTTTCATTTAGATTAAACACAAAATGACTAAAATCTTAAACCAACCTTTCAAAATCACAGTATACTCATTATTTAATCACAATAAACATAATCTAAACAATGAATAGTACCCACACCCGATCAAACCTCTTTAAAATTATTACCCTTGCCTTCTTTATTACGGTTTCATTCAATGGTTTTGCCCAGTATTATCAGGGAATGACAGAACAAGAAAAAGCCGAATTACAAGCCAAAGCTGAAGCAGATGAAAAAAAGCGGCAAGAGCAAGCAGCTAAAGAACAAGCCGAAACTATTCGTGTAGGAGGTTTGCTAGCGCTTGGCCTCATTTCATTTATTTGCTTATTCATTTTCTTGAATATGAGAAAGGTCAAGAAAAACTCCTGGGGCAAAGTAGAAGTAAAACAACGCCCTATTAAAGGATACGCAGATGGCATGGGGCAATCTGGAAATGGAGGCTACGGAGGCTCTGATATGCATCTTTAAGTCAAAATATATTCATTTTAAACTTTATGATGGTTGACTTCTCGATTGAGAGGTCAACCAATCTTTTGTCATTCTATTCTACCCCTACATTCTTGTCTAAAATAACTATCACATATCTCTAATGACAATAACAAAGGTTCATCCAAGGAAAAGGTAGTAGCATCTTTGGAGGTTTCAGACGGTCATTAGTCTCATCATCTTACACCTCTTTTTAACTTTTTCAGTCATTTTTTTGATGTTGAAAAAAAAAGAATGCATATTTGTATCGTGCACGATATAATCACAAACGATATAAATTAAAACATTCAAAAAACAACGCATATGAAAGCATTATATGAAGCTCAAGCAACCGCTACGGGTGGTCGCGCTCACGGAAAAGTAAAATCATCGGATGGTGTATTAGATTTAGAATTACGCATGCCAAAATCATTAGGTGGAACTGGGGGCGCATTTACCAATCCTGAACAATTATTCGCGGCAGGGTATTCTGCTTGTTTCGACAGTGCCTTAAATCACGTGGCGCGTTTGCAAAAAATCACCTTGAAAGACACTGAAGTAACCGCAACAGTAGGCATTGGCGCCTTAGAAGGTGGTGGATTTGGTCTGGAGGTTGCCTTAGATGTAAGAATCCCTCACGAAGACCGAACTGTGGCCGAAAAACTATTGCATGCTGCTCACCAGGCTTGCCCTTATTCTAATGCTACCCGAGGAAACATCGAAGTAAAACTGACTTTATTAGATTAAATTTTAGTCGGTAGTTCATATTTGACAGCCCATAGTCGATTGCTTTTATTAATTTTGAGGTGTAAAACTCTAACAAGCGATAGACTATGGACTCAATAACTATGGATCAAGACGAACTTTTAAAATTAGATAACCAGATTTGTTTCCCTCTGTATGTAGCCTCTCGGCTCATTACTCGCGCTTATCAGCCAATGCTGGACGACATGGGAATTACCTATCCCCAATATTTGGTATTGCTCACGCTTTGGGAAAACGATGGTCAAACCGTAAACCAAATCTCTCAGGGGTTATATCTCAATACCAACACCATTACTCCTTTGCTCAAAAGGATGGAAAAAACAGGGATTATTGCTCGTACCCGTTCTAAAGAAGATGAACGAAAGGTATTAATCACTCTTACCGAACAAGGCAAGACGCTAAAAGAAAAGGCCTATTGTATTCCAGACGAGATTTTGGCCAAAACCGGAAAGCAAGCCTCTGAAATAGTTCAACTTAAAAAACAACTCCATGCACTTATACAGCAAATGGAGCAGATTGAAAAGGATACCGCTCCACATTAAACAATGCTTCTATTTTTTGCATAAACCGCTGATATATTCCGAAAAACTCGCTTATACCATAAGAATTCGAGCTTTTTTATCGTTAAACAATTCCTAATCCCTCGACTTTAGTAATTAAATCTATTATTTTTAGAAAAAAAAAAATTTACTCTAAGCAACCTTTCTTATAGGCATTATTGTACTGATGTTGAAACTTGAGAAAATTTGAACCCATCAGAAACACATATTAGCGATCTGGTCAAGGGGTGCAGGAAAAAGGATGTAAAATCCCAAGAAGCGCTATACAAGCACTTCTATGCCTACGCTCTAAGCATTTGTATGCGTTATACCACCAATTACGACGAAGCAATGGAGGTAATGAATGACGGTTTTATGCGAATTTTTAAGAAAATAAAACTGTACAATTCAGACTATCCTTTCAAATCGTGGTTGCGGCGTATTATGATCAACGTGGCGCTCAATAACCAAAAAAAATACCTGAAGCATAAGCAAAATCAGGAGATTGAGCAAGCCACCGATAAACATGCAGTAGATGATACCTACACTCAGGTACAATACAAAGAACTAGTAGCACTCGTTCAGAAATTGTCACCAGGTTATCGTGCAGTATTCAACTTGTATGTTATTGATGGTTACACCCACGAGGAAATTGCTGATATTTTAAAAATTTCAGTAGGTACTTCAAAGTCAAATTTATCAAAAGCCAGAGCAAACCTGAGGAAGTTGCTCAGTGAACATTATGAAGAAGATTATGCAAGATATGCCCGATAGGGAGTTGGACGAGTTGTTCAAAACCGCGGCTGACAATGTGCAGTACGATTTTGAGCAAGCCGCCTGGCAAGACCTGCAACAAAAAATGCGGGGAGGCTGGTGGTCCAGGAGGGGTATATACTGGGGTAGCGGATTGTTGTTGTTATTAGGGGTAATTTTTACTGTTTTTTGGTTGAATCAACCCAAAAGAGTATCACCTAACGGTATTCAGCAAAGTGCCTTATCTCAATTTTTACCTGATTATAGCACTCAAAAATATCCTACTCAACTCGGTCAATTACCAAGTCAAACGAAAACTGATACGAAAAATATACAAGGTATACCAAGTCAGAAGGATCGAACCCAGAAAATTCAGTCTAATAATACTGGTTCTATCACACCAAAGGTAAATCAAACCCCTGTTGTTAGAACTCCTGCTAAAGTAAATACGTCTAAACGCACTGGTCAGCCCTTTAAGCATTCGTCGAGGAACGTAAATCCATTACAAATACAAAATCAACCCCTTACGACGAGATCAAATGGGCAAAAGGTAGTAACGACTACTAAAAAGCCAGGATATCATTACAATGATATATTCAATCCAAAGGTAAAAGTTACCAATGGTCAGAAAACTGACCCTAAAAGAGGTGAAAAGCTGGGAGCCAATCAAGTAAAGAATAACGGCAAACCTGCTAAGAATACCTCCTCTGATAAGGATAAAAACGTAGTGGTACTCACACCACCTCGCCAAATGGGCAAGGTAGAACGTGTAGAAGCAAAACATAGTTACGAGAAGCAAACCTTTTTGCCACCAATGGCTCAAAAGACTGTAGTACTTTCGGCGAATGAAAACCAGGCACAAACCATTCGTCCTGGAAGAAAATTCAGCCTTATTGCCCAGGTATCACCCGATTTGAGTATGGTAGATCAGGTAGCATTGAGTGATACCCGATTAGGTTTTGGTTTACTAGTGGAATATGAAGTTATCAAAAACTTAAGTATTAGTACTGGGGCTAATTATTCTTTCAAGGCTTATAAGGCAAATGCAGAATCGTATACGCCAAAGAATGGGGAGTGGCGATGGCCTACTTCTCCTGAAAACATAGATGCTACTTGTAACGTGCTGGAAATCCCTCTAAATATTCGTTACTATTTTCATAATCAGTCCAAGCATCGTTTGTTTATTAGTTCAGGAGTTTCGTCTTATTGGATGTTGAACGAAATGTATAACTATACTTATTCAACTCGTACGCAATGGAATTATTCCTGGGAATTGAATAATGAGAATCAACATATGCTCAGTATTCTCAATCTCTCGATTGGTTGGCAAAAAAAGCTCAACAATCGCTTTAGTATCCAGGCTGAACCATTTCTTAAATTACCTTTGGGTAAAGTAGGTGGTGGTCAGGTAAACCTAAAAACCACTGGAATACTACTAGGGCTAAAATATGACTTGTTTTAGATTTGTGTGAATTTTCAATATCTATTCTAAACGCTGATTGAGTACCTAAAACGCTCAATCAGCGTTTTTTTTATATCAAAAGGTTATTTGTTACAAGTCGGGAATGATTTAGTAACTGTAGCTATAATTTTATCAAATCGTTTTTTCTCACTGGGCAAATAATCAAAATAGACCGTAATCAAGAGGTCTTTTCGCAGCACAGTTTTTTGGTAAAAAATCCGCTCTTTATCCCAACCTGATACTACATAAGAATTCTTAAATAATGCTTTATAGGTAACTTTCTTACCTTCTTGAGCCATTGCATAATCTTTCTTTAAGCCTCGTCCAGGCATTTGCCAGGAACCAAACGTCAACAGGCGCCCTGCTTTATTAGCCATCATAAAAGATCGCCCATCTCCATTGGCAGGAGCCATACCTTTGGTAAAAATGTGTGGATACAATACACAAAAGTCGAAGCGTTGATTATGATAGGTATTATAACCTTTGGGAGCTTGTGCAAAACCACTGAACGAAATACAAGCGACCAGCAATGTAAATAAGTATTTTTTCATCATAGAGTTTCTTTATAATTTCTAGCAATAACGTAAAAACCGCTCATTTATGCAGTTTTAGCCTTTCTACGTTTGAGTTCTTTTTTTACCAGCTCATATTCACGATTGCTTTGTCCCGCAATGGCGGTATTTTCTTGAGCCCGACGAAAAAGATAAGGCATTACATCTTGTACTGTGCCATAGGGTACATATTTCAACACATTGAAACCAGCCTTGGCCAGATTAAAGGTAATGTTGTCGCTCATTCCATACAATTGCCCAAAAAACACCCGAGAATCGCCAGCAGCTATTCCAAGCTTTTGAGTAAGTTGAGCAATGTGATAGCAACTTTGTTCATTATGGGTTCCTGCAAATAAGGCCAAATGCTCCAGATTTTGCAGACAAAAATCTACTGCCTTGTTGTACATGTCGTCGGTCGCATTTTTGTCAGAATTTAGAGGATCTTCATAACCATTAGCATTGGCTCGGTTACGTTCTTTCTCTACATAAGCCCCTCTTACCACTTTGGCACCTAAGCGATATCCACCAGATTTAGCCTTTTCTAATGATTGTTGCAAAAACGTTAAGCCTCGCTTTAGGTACATTTGGTAGGTATTGTATACAATGATTTGCTCTCGATTGTATTGATCCATCATGGCATCAGCTACCGCATCAATTGGATCTTGAATCCAGGTTTCTTCGGCATCTATCAAGATCTTCACGTTGTGTTCATAGCCAGCAGCACAAATAGCATCTACCCGATCTTTGGCTTTTTCCCAGGCAAGTTCTTCCGCTTCGTTTAGTGGTTGCTGGTTTTGAATCTTTTCTAACAAAGCAAAAGAGGCAATTCCAGTCAGCTTGAAAGCGGCAAAGGGTACTGCTTCTCGTTGTGAAGCAAAACGAATATAACGAAGCATTTCTTCGGTAGCTTTGTCATACTCTGCATCAGTGGCTTTGCCTTCTACCGAATACCCCAACAAAGCATATACCTTAGATTGCCACAGTTGGTCTACAAAGTGGGCACATTCTGACAAGGTTTCTCCCCCACAAAAATGACGGTATAAAGTATTCTTTACGGTATTTTTTATCCTCCCCCAATGCAGCGTTTTACCAATCATTTTGGTACCCATGCCTACCAACCAGGGATAGTTCATCATTTGATAAATGCGGTGAGTAAGCTTGAGGGCTTTTTGGTCTTTAGCCGCAAATGCTATGGCTGTATTGTCAAAAGATAGGGCTTCTATAGATGAGGAAGCATTTGTTTTTTCGGGACGATTATTCATGTAAGGTTACTGTCAGTTTTTTAACAAAAATAAGATTTTACTTCAGATTACCTATATTCGATACCCAGAATGTAACCTAAGATATTTTTTTTGAGTATGCATATTAGAATTATACAATCAAACTAACTCAATGAATCATTATCAACGCCTTGGCGTGACCAAGGAATCCACTCTGGAAGAAGTAGAACAAGCTTATCACAGTCGCCTTCAGGAATACAAAACACAAGCCGAGCAAGGAGTCATTATTGACAAAGAAGCAGAAACTGCATTAGAAAAATCCTATCAGGTAATTACAAACTATATATTAGATGCCCAGAGGAAGAAAATTCCACAAGGAATAAAGTTCTTATTAATGGTGATTGCAGGAGCGGTGATTGTACTCAGTCCCATTTTATTGGTTGATGTGTTTGATAATCCAGCATTTTTTGTACTGATTCCAGTGTTCTTTGTACTATTGATCTTATTAAATATAGTAATAAACACTCGTAGGCTTCGTAAAAATAATGGTGGTAAGCTATATCGCCCCAATACTACCGAAAACAGAAAAAAGAGTAGACAAAGTATTATTTGGATCGTAAGTATTTTGGCTGGTGTCTATTTTTTGGGCTACACATTGGGTGAAGAAACCATTGATAACACTTCAGATTATGTAGAGCTAGCGATTGGTATACTTGCGGCATGTGGAGGTTTGTTTATGTTAGTGAAGGATTGGTTGATATATCGCAAAAACAACAATTAATACAAGTAATTACTTGTACACATCACATCGTAACTCCTATTACAATTTATGACCTATTACCAGATATTAGAAGTAAGTGAACAGGCTAATCAGGAAGAAATCAAAGAAGCTTTTAAGAAATTAAGAATCAAATACGAAGCAGAGAATAACCTGCATCAGTTACAAAGATTGCGAGAGGCCTATCGAGCATTATTGCCTAAGCCCGAAGTCAAGAAAAATAAAGCAGGTTTCAATGCTTTGTTATTAACATTGGGAGTTGCTCTGGCCATACTTGTCCCTCATCTGTTAGTTATCTCATTTGATAATCCTCAGTTTTATTGGTTATGGTTTGTCTACATTGTGCTGATGATTACTTACTTGTTGGTATCCTCTATCATCAAGTTGCTACTTTTTGTGTTTAGTGGAGAGGTAAAGGGTTTTAGCAAAAGAACAAACATTACCCAGCGAGATAGATTGAATCGCAAACGTACCATTTCTGCTTTTCTACTAATAGCTCAAGTAATTCCCGTTACTGTCATTTTATGGAGCTTTGTACCCGATACCGACTTAGCCGCACTTGCCGGGGCAAGCATCGCATTTTATATAAGTATTGGCATTGCTTTGTATGACCCTATCACTTCTATGATTGCCGCTCGCAGAGGCAAATCGGTCTCTAAAAAAGCTGGCCGTAAAGCATTAATATTAAGTATGGTTATTCTGGCATTTGTGTTCGGATATTTTGCTCAATATTTACCTGAAGAAATGCAGATTGGTGATCCACGAGTGGTCATCGCAGTCATCTTCAGCTTCCTGACCTGCTCTATTATTAGTTTGATGCTAGAGTTATGGAAAATGGCCAAAAGATAAACCTAAATAAACCCTCTATATGACTTATTACGAAACATTAGGCGTAAGCCCCAAAGCTACTTTAGAAGAAATTACAAAGGCTTACCAAACACTCACTAAAAAATTTCAGGAATTTGGTGAATCATCAAGCTCTGATAAATTTATACAGCTTAATAAAGCCTACGAAATATTGTCGAACGACAATACTCGCAAAACTTATGATATACACATTGATGATCCTAATAATGAGAAAAAGGTGGGAGAACGAGTAAAAAAAACTCGGAAAAAAAGTGGTACTTATGACAATCGCAATGTTATCAGCATTTTGATTTTATTGTCTATCATACTTGGCATCTTCTTATCTTTTGCATTTGCTTCTTCTTATTTCCTGTTACTTCCAGTAATTACTGCCCTTATTGGCATCATTAGTCTTTGGCGCTCTGGTAAAGTAGCTAAAGATAAGGTGAGCAGAAAAAGCATTATTAGGGGAATTATCGATTTGCTTGATTGATAAAATTAAATCAAGCGTAATATTGATCAGCTAAATTCGTCGTAAAGCCATATTATAGCGATAATGAGCGAGATTACTCCCATGATAATCGCCCATATATTATGCTGATTCAATTTAGAGGTGGCTTCATCTGTTTTGGTCTGTACCAGCTCTAGTTGCCTTTTATACGCTTGTAAATCATTCAATGAGTTTTGTAATGATGTTATTTGCTCGTAAGATAAATCCTCAAATTTCATTGCTAAATGGAGCAACTTCACTGGTATTTCAGTGTCAAAATATAGCTGAGACATGTCTTTCGCAATGCACTCTAGAAGCCGAGCAATGAATTGTTTTTCTGATATGCTTATGTCCTCTTCAATATTGTTCAAAATGGGTTGCAACATTTCATCTATTTGTTGCCAGGATGCATAAGGGGGCTTATCATGTAGTTTTATTTTGATACCAATATCTCGTATTTTCTGAACCAGGGCGCTCTCACTTTCTACATCCAATAACTCTATGCCTTCCAGCCCAATGAGTTTATGTGTCAACTTCGAGAGTTCTTCTATTCTAAATACGTCTTTGGTATCTACTAAAGCATGTTCGTCAAATTTCCAGCCCTTGGGTGCCAAATCTCCTTTTTGCAATTCTTCTTTGAACCCAAAACTATTCTTGGCTTCATCAGAAATCATCAAGTTGAGCACTACTCGTTTTGTAGAAGCCAAGGCCTCCATTTCATTGATGTAATAACTCCACCAAAAGGTAAAAGAGATTTTCCCTGAGGCAGTAAATGTTTCTTTATTGTGTACATCAGCCTCTAGTATACTTATATGACCAGTAGGATTGTAAGTAAGTGATACATCTGTTCTACGGCCTCCTGCTGCTTGTTTACCACGTATTTTGAACAAGGATTGAGCTGTTTGATCCATTAGGCTTATAATTAATATTGATAAATAGTATATTAAGAAACCCACAGTCTAAGGTCGCTGTGGGTTCTTTCTACTTATTTAATCTTCATCATCCTCATCAACAGTTACATCATCTTCTGTTCCATTGAGGCTAGACTCTAGCACATTGGCCAACTTGGTTCCCTTAAGCATATTGGTAAATACCTGGGCTACGCTCTTTCCTCCCAAAATTGCCAGTGGTGACATAGATTTTGCCATTTTTTCGGCCAGCGATTTATCAGCAAAGGCTTGCAAGGCCGCAATAAGATTAGGCGATACCGCTTCGGCTTTATTGACAACTGCTTGTACTTCTGCTCTAAGTAATTCAAGCTCTTGATGCAATTCTTTTTGCGCAATATCCAGCAATAACTCTTCTTCTTTTTGCTTACGGGCTAGTTCAGCATTATTAATTTGAGTCAGTGAATCTTGTTCGGCCAAATTAGCTTCCAATTGACGCTGCTTGGACTGGATCTCCATGTCTAGCTTTGTCAAAATGAGCTCAAGTTCTTTTTTGGCTTCTTTTTTCTGTAGGTCAAACTGCTTTTGGGTAGTTTCGGACTTGGTACTGGCAATTTGCTGACTGATTTCTTCACTTTGTTGGGTAAACTCCAGTTTACGTTTTTCAGCATCTATCCGCAGTGTTTGCTTTACGACCTCTTGCTGGGCCGAAATCAACAAGTTCTCTATACTTACATCGCTCAAACGAATATCCAACACCTCTATATCGTAAATACGCATATTGTTCTCTTCAAACACTCTTCCTGGGCGCTTGTTATTTTCTCCTGCTTCTCCCAAAACACTATTGCGTAAAATATCGATACCATTGGCATAAAAATCCATAATGGTGTGTTTCTTTACCACATTGCGGATAAACGAACGCATATGATCAGTCAAAAACTTGACATAGTTTTCTACGTTGAACCATTTGTCTGATTCTTCTTCAAAATTTACCCGATAAGAAATCGTAATGCTTACCTGGGTAAAATCAGAAGATTCGGCTTTTACAATATCTGAGATTTTGTTGTGCAATACTCGCAAGTAAACCGTGGTAATGGTGTTGTCAGAGGTTTTTGGGGTACCTGTAGAAAGCGTGATTGGCTCCAGGCTTTCGTCGTATTCGAGCAAATAAGTTTGTGGGCCAGCTACTACCTTACGCTGTCCAGTTTTGCTCACTACCAAAATCGCATAACCTGTCCAAAGGTTGATCGTAACTGCTCCTTCGTATTTGGTATCCAAAGTAATGGTACGAGGAGGTGTAAAAGATTGCTCTCGGGTAAACTCATCTCCTGCCATTTCTTTAGAAACTTTTTCCTTCTTTTTACGGCGAGGGGCGGGAGCAGGCATTTCATCGGCCAGTTCTTCAACTTCCATCGCTGCCGCTGGCTCTGCTGATACCTCCAGGTAACCCTCAGTAGATTTACGTCTATCTAGTTCTTGCTTAAGCTGGCGATTGTATTCCAAAGCCTCATTATTGCCAGGAAACCAAAGTTTTACTTGCTTAGGGTCTAACACTCGCTTGACAAACACTGCCTCGCGAGGATCAGGTAAAAACATTGCAGGTCCTTTTTTAAGCGATACTTTTCCAGTTTTACGGTTCAGGTAATAACGTCCCTCTCCTGCTGGTATGGCTATGGCATAATGTCTTTCTTTTTGCCCGTATTTAATAATGGCATGCTCAGGACGAGGATAATAAATCATTTGCTCGTTTCCAGTAACAAACAACTCCTCCCCTTCTTTAAAGGATGCCCCATTTTCTTCGTAAGGTGCAATTACCTTGATGTACAAACCACTCATTTCGTTCAACTCAATGGCTCGAAACTTACGTGATCCATTACGGTATACAAATTCTTCGGTAGGCTCAGGGAAAACTACTGCCGGGCCTTGAATATAGCGTTTGTTACCATCTTCATCCAGCAAAATACAATACTCAAGACGCTCCAGGGTCACCGCTTCTCGTACGTAGTTTCCGTTTACTCCACGTACTACTTCTATGCCTGTGGGCGGAATGTAAAACGAAACGGCATCTCCTTTGATAATGAGCATTTTACCCATTGTCAAATCTGGCATTTCTTCCAAGTTTGTCAAGTCAGTTTCCGAGCCTTCATTTCCTCCTTCTTTGTCATCTTTGTCTGCACCATCTCCATCCTTAGTTTCAGTAGAGTTTTTGGTTTTAATTACCGCTTTTGTCCAGTTTTTTCGGGCTTCTTCCTCGTCGTATACCCTTACTGCTAAGTATTGATTAGAGCGTAGGTTATGACCTCTAAGCACCTTTACCATTTGTCCTGGCCAAAGCGCAAAATTGATAGGCCCAGGAATGTTTACTTTACGACCTACATTCAATACACCTAAATTACTTACAGTTCCATTTTTAGGCTGGGTACCATCCTGGGGCGGGTTTTTCATGACTACATACCAGCCTTCAGGCGCGGTAGTAAAAGTTTGAAGAGAATTATCCAGATTGGAGCGTTCAAATTGTTTGGTATTGGCATCAAAAATCACGGGCTTATCCGTGTTGGCCAAACTGGTTTTATAAGGGCCTACATATACGTTAATGTTTCCCTTGGTTTGGTCAGAAATAAAAGCAAATTCATTCGGAGCGAGCACCAAATCGCGCTCTCGGTTTGAGTCTGACATATGGTTTTATTTTTTGATTAAGTTCGGTATTTATTAGGGAAATGAATTTACATAAAAATTTGAGTTTCTTGCTCAAATCTTGTTAAACTTTTGGTGAATTGATCAGGGTTTTGTGTGAATGATATGATGGTAGGTTATGCTCGCTAAAAACCTGAGGAAAAAAGCAACGATTTCTTCCTCAGATTATCATAGAAGTCAGAGTTATTGAATATTAAATTCCCTAACCATCCCGCCTTTTCACAAAAGTTTTGGTATCTTCATTATAATCATATCCATACTCTTCTGCTAATGATCGATAAGGTCCCACTCCTTCAATAGCGTCCATTTCATTTCGGAAAAAGCTAGTTCTGAATGCCTGTGGATCACTTAACAAACGTATATCATCTCCTGTTTCGAAAGCAGTCTTGAGCAAGGGGTAATTATACTTTAACCAAACAACAAACTTACCGATAACTTCTCCCTCTTCTACGATATCATTAATAAACCTGTCTGTCATATAGCGGCCATATTCTGCTATAATAAGCTGTTTTACATTCGCTACACTTTCGTCTCCAAAACCCAAATCTTTATACACAGATGACAAACCTTCTCTCGCCAGTGCCTTTTGAAACGCGAGCGCTATGTACTCGTTAATAATCTCATTATATCTCGTTATACATAAAACTTTAATACCTGGAATATTGCTATCATACAGCCTATTCCCTCCTTCAACCTTCGCAATACTGCCCTCTGGTGCTCCTTTTATATCAAGATTACCATCTTGGAATCCTACAAAATTCCGCGTACCACCAGACCGAGGGTTGTTCCAGTCTTCGCCAAATTTTCCTAGTATAAGGGTAGATTTGCTATCATCATCAATCACTACGTTTTTCCCGAAACCTGTGTATTTAAAATAGATTTTTCCTCCCATTTTTGTTGCAAACAATTTTCGGGTGGTATTAGTACCTTCCTCGCTTTGATGATAATAATTGGTAATACCACTATTCCTATCTTCTACCTCAATATTGGGCCTGGCTTCTAGAAATTCTACCAATCTTTTAATTTTATCATCTGTTTTAGGGATTACTCTACGTTGTATAGGCCCACTGGCGGTTATTGTTTCTTGCTGTCCTACATTTTCGGTACTTTGATTCACTTTCCTTTGCAATGGTTGCGCTGCCATTTGATCTACAGTTTGCTCTCGGGTGGTATCTACCGATTGCCCATTGACTACTTTGTCGCCCTTAGGCGTGCCGTTTTTGGCATTGTCTATAGCGTGGGCTACTTCGTGTTTTATATTGGCCTCAGTGTCTTTGCCAGGAGCAAAGTCAATTTTACTGCCTTGAATAGTAGCTTCGGCATTAACAGTATCTGGAAAAGATGAATTATGAGTGGCTTTGAGTTGGGACGTATCTACTCCGTGTTGTTGCCCCATAGTAGTGGCTATTTCCTTAAACTTGGCGGAGCCTTGGGGCTGCCCCCCCTTTGTGTGCCCAGCAGTGTTACGTTGCACTGGTCTTTGCCTGGCTTGAACCGGCTTTTGTTTGGCCTGGATGGGCCTCTGCTTGGCCTGAATTGGTCTTTGTTTCGCTTGAATAGTTTTTTGCTTCGCCTGAAGTGTACTCTTATTTTGTGGAGCTGATTGATTATTTTGTTCTTGAACATTGTGGTTCTGATTAGATAAAGCTTTTTGATGCATGTGCGTTTTTAAAATTAGATAATACCTTGAAGTTTTGTCAGCCTGTGTAAAGAAAGGTGAGCTATCTGGTTTCATATAAAAAAACCTTTTATAATAGATCATTCAAGTTCTCCCAAGGATTTTCGTTAAGAGCGCTCACGAAAAAACCTCAGAAAAACCACCTCCATTCGGCTAAAATATCGTTTTTAAAAACTTTTTATTCTCAGGTGTATACCTGATGATTGCAATCAATAACCTTTACAAATCAATGTAACATTTGGTTGCTTTGATAATTAAATTTATTAACAGCCCTTTAACAACATTGCATTATTTAAAGAAACTCTTTTCATCGAAATCTAATGGTTAAAATAGATAGGTTACCCTCAAATTGTGGATTTTACCAAGGAGAGATCATAACAGGAATGTACGTTTTAGGGCTTTAAGACAAAAGAAAATTAATTTACAGTGCCTGTACACTTAACAACAAAGTCGGAGAGGGTTTGATATAGAGTCAAAGAGGGGAACTTTATATAAAAGTCAAAAAATTCTTAACCTAAACAATTTTTCACAATATCTTATCATAATTCGTTATATTACCGTTAGAGTCCTAATTGGCTATAAAAATTAGCAGATTTTGAAAAAGGAGATATTGCTCGAAAACGCTAATTTTGCTTGAAAAACCAACTTATTAAAAACTCATACCAAACATTCAAATAGTTATTTCTATGAAGTTGAAAAGTATTTTTATAGTAGGCTTGCTACTCACCCAGGTAGGTCTGGCAAACGCCAAAACCCCTACCCCCAGTAAGTTCCCCTACTCCATTATTCACAAAGCGGAGGTATATTGGGTAATAGGTAGTGACACTTCTAAGGTTCCTCCCAAAAACTGGTTCAACCTGGATGTTAAAAAAGACAATATTCGGGGAGTAAGTACCGAAAAGGTATACGAGACTTTATTAAAAGGCAAAAAATCTACTACAGTAATAGTAGCTGTGATTGACTCTGGTATCGATATCGAGCATCCTGATTTGAAAAAGCACATTTGGGTAAACCCCAAAGAGAAGCCTGGTAATGGCAAAGATGACGACAAAAATGGTTATGTAGATGATATCAATGGCTGGGACTTTATTGGAGGTAAAGATGGCAAAGATGTAGATGCTGATACTTATGAAGTAACCAGAGAGATGATCCGTTTGGAGAAAAAATTTGCTGATAAAGACCCTGAAAAACTCAGTAAAAAAGAGAAAAAAGAATACGAGTATTATGTCAAGGTGAAGAAGTCTTATGATAAACAATACTTCGAAGCAAGTCGCGGCTTTAGTGTAATGAAGCAAATCTGGACTGCTTACCAAACCGTACAAAAAAATCTTGACAAAAAAGAAATCACGGAAGAAGATCTTGACAAGATCAAAAGTGATGACCAAAGCGTTGTACAAGCTACTCAACTCTTAAAGCGAGCTATCAAGTTATTTGGTATTCCTTTAAATCAGATTGAGGATGCTTATAAGCAGTATGAGTCTATGTTTAAGTATGGGGTCAATAAAGATTTTAACCCTCGTACTATTGTAGGTGACGATTATGAGAAATTAGACGAAAAGGGCTATGGCAACAATGAAGTACAAGGCCCTGACGCTGACCATGGTACGCACGTGGCAGGTATTATTGGTGCCGATAGAACCAATGATGTAGGGATCAAAGGGGTGGCCGATAATGTAAAAATTATGGTCTTACGAGCTGTACCTAATGGAGATGAGAGAGACAAGGACATTGCCAATGCAATTCGTTATGCTGTAGACAATGGCGCTCGCGTTATCAATATGAGCTTTGGGAAATCTTTTTCACCCAACAAAAAATATGTAGACAAAGCAGTAAAGTATGCCCAAAAGAAAGGGGTACTATTGATACACGCTGCAGGTAACGATGGATCTAACCTGGACGAAAACGATAACTTCCCCAACAAAAACTTCAAAGATTCTAAAAAGTTTGCCAAAAACTGGATTGAGGTAGGTGCTTCTTCCTGGGGTGATGAAAAGAATTTCGTAGGTGGTTTTTCAAACTATGGTAAAACTACAGTAGATGTATTTGCTCCTGGAGTGGCCATTAACTCTACCATTCCTGATGACAAATACACCGAGCATGATGGAACCAGTATGGCTGCCCCGGTAGTGTCAGGAGTAGCTGCGATGTTAATGTCTTACTTTCCTAACTTGAGTGCAGAAGAAGTAAAAGACATCATCTTAAAATCATCTATCAAATATACCGACAAAGAAATCAACAAGCCAGGTAGCCGCAATGGACAAACCATTAAGTTTGGTGAACTATCGGTAACGGGTGGAATTGTAAACGCTTATGAAGCTGTAAAAATGGCGCAAAGCATGAAAGGCAATAAGTAAGCTATCAAAATTTGACTATTTCAATGATCAGTCTCGCAGATAATCTATTTGCGAGACTTTTTTATGCACAGTTATGAAAATCTACTACCATCTCCACGAACTCCCTGAAGCTTATCAAACTCGATTCAACGCAGGATTTGACCTTAACAATCTACAGCAGTTTTATCCTGCAGCCAATGCACGTGGCACTACCTTATTTACTTTAATCGCTCTTGGATTACCCGCTATTTTTGTGGTCATATTAGGTGTTAGCGCTTTATTTCAACCTATGGGAAACCCACCCAAAAATACCAAAGAGTGGTTGATTTTTGCAGGTATTGCCGCCTTTGTATTGCTTATTTTGGCAGGCATTGCCTGGTGGGTCATCCGTTTGTTCAAAAGTTTTAGGTTGGAGTCTCAAACCAAAAAACTTAGCAAAGAACAAGGCATTACTCATTATGGACTACTGCTAATGGATCATTTGGTATATCGGCCCATAGCTACCAAAAAGCAAATATTGATGTTGCCTCGAGATTCAGTACGCCGAGTAGAGCAAGTGTCTAAGCGAGTAGAAGGTAGCAATCATCAATACTTGCATTTGATTTATTTTGATGAAGACCACCAACAAGAATATTATGTCGAAATGAGTCGTCATGAATTGGATAAGAGATACACTAAAGGTAGAAGCCTGAGGCAAATTGTGGAAGAATGGAGATGATACCTCCTAAGATTAAGCAATAAACATAAGCCATGAATGCAATACTCTATAACTAATTATTGCTAGTATGCTGACTATCAGAAACATTTCTCTTATACACCAAATAACACCTCAAACCGCTAATCTACAATCTTAAAAGTATTCTCTGGTGTGAGCCATACCCCACTACTCGTTTTGAACATGGTCTTGATAGTACAAGTAGGGTAGGCACCTTCTGAGCGAGAACCATCTTTTCGTTTAAAGATAAACTTAACAGGATGGTCACGTGTCTTTTTCTTTAGAAATACCTGAGTGGCCAAATGAGGTGATACCTCCCAACGGCCATCGGGATTGTTCCATTGCAGGTAAAAAGTCAAATCCTGAGAGGTAGGATTACTCATCATAAAACTCACTTCATAGCCTTCTCTTACTTTTTTCAATTGGCTAAAACTCACTACTTTGGGCTTCAGACCATAGCGAAGCAGAAAGAAAGTTTCGTTGTCTTCTCTGTATACCACTTTGGGCGATAGCACACTACCTGCTTTGACAATGGCAAAGCTAAATTTATCATCTCTTATGGTTGCTAATAGAAAATGAGGAAAGGTGCCACTCTCTAGATAATGGGTTCCAGTCTTGCCAGTGCAATTGGTCATGACATATTGCACTCCATCTCGCTCCATATATTCATAATGATGATAGTGACCGTAAAAAACGTTTTTTACTTTGTACTTTAAGAATAAGGCGTGCAGTTGGTCAAAGTTTTTCAGGCGGTAAATGGGGTGGTGAAAAAACACCAAACGATGTTGTTGTTTTTGAGCTTTTTTGAGGTCTTGCTCCAGCCAGGCCACTTGTGCCTCGCTAATCCGGGCCTCTTTGCCATCGTTGGTATTCAAAATAGTAAAGTGGGCATTTTTGTAATCAAATGAATAGTGTAGTTTACCCCAATAATCCTTATAATAGGGCAATGGCTTGCCTTTTTTGCTGAGCACGTCGTGGTTACCAGGTACAGGGTAGTAAGGGGTGCTGCCCAAAGGTTTCAATTGTTCTTTGAAACGTGCCCATTGTTTCATCGTAGTATCCTTTGCTTTGAGCTTACCCGAAATAAGATCTCCTACCTGAATGACAAACGAAGGAGAGAGCAAGGCCACTTCATTGACGATGCGGTTAAATACATCGGTTTTGTTGAATTGGCTATCGCCTAAAATAGCAAAGGTAAACTCATTTTTAGAGGCTTTTTGGGCCTGAATATCATTGGCCAGAATAAATATGCTGGTATAGCAAATTAGAAAAACTCTTAAAAGCAACATTTTGTAGGTTTTATTAAATGAAGATTGTACTAGTGTAGCATTTAGGTGCATCTAAAATAAATGTAAATTGCTATAAGCCTTGTTGCTGATTTGTTAATTAAGAAATCCTTATCAAAATTTAAGTATAAAGTCGCCTTAATACTTCTAAGAAAAGAAATGATATGCAGGTACATTATTCGTGGAAAGAACTCCCTCCCTCCTACCAAGATCAATTTATCACAGGTTTTGACACCCAAAATCTCAAAGATTTTTATCCAGTCGTTACCTATTTTTGGATGTCCTTGCTTGGCACTATTTTGTTTGCCATACCAGGCTTGCTTTTGAGCATTTGGGGCATTATTGAGTTTATTCAATTGTTGTTTTTTTCCAAAGCAGAATCCGAATCATCCAGTATTGGTAGTATTATCTTAATTATTATAGCAGCGTTGGTAGTGTTCTTTCTGTTAGTCGCTTTTGTTATTTGGGCCATCAATCACTTAGCTAACTTCGCCCGAGCCATTAAAATATACCAGGCTCAAAAAAAACATCGTATGCATTTTGGTCTATTGTTAGGGCCAGATGCATTGGTTTACCGTCCTCGCCTGGTGAGCAATAGTGTTATTTACATTCCTAAAGAACAGATACAAAAAGCCGAATGGCATTGGGAAAGTAATAATGCAGGCTCGGGTGGTAACCGAAGACGCATTTATTTTACCCTAATCTATTACCAGGATTTATTGCAGAACACCGAACACTATATTCGTATTGGCCAAGATGTGCTCAACCCTCAATATATGCATCGCAAGGAAGTATACCAGCTTGTAAATGATTGGCTCGGCAATAAAGCAGGAGGTTAATTAACCTAATTATTTTTTGGCGTTGACCAACGATAAAGTACGACAGGTTTTTTCGGCTGCAGCTTGTTCTGCCTTCTTTTTGCTAAATCCGGTTCCACTGGCTACAGGTTCGTCGTCTATAATTACCTGTGCTACAAATTGTCGTTGATGTTTAGAGCCTTCTTCCTTTACAATCTCAAATCGTAGTTCGCGATTGTTTTTCTGCGCCCACTCAATCACAATACTTTTGTAGTTTTGGTTATTCTCAATGATTTCACCTAAGTCAAGGTGACCCATCACAATTTTCTTCACCACAAACTTGCGACAGTAATGAAAGCCTTTGTCTAAGTATACCGCTCCTACCAATGCCTCAAGAGCATCGCCACCCATAGATTTATAGGTAAAGTTGTTTTTGCGGCTTCCCTCAAACTTGATAAGGTCATGAATACCCATCTTACGAGACAATTGATTCAAGGATTCCCGGTTAACAATTCGGGCTCGAATCTCTGTAAGAAAGCCTTCTTCTTTGAATGGATATTTTTTGAATAGGTAATCGGCTACTATTGCGCCTAGAATAGCATCACCCAGATACTCTAAACGCTCATTAGACTCTTTGAAACCATCTTGCAGCGATTTGGAAGCCGAGGTATGGCTCAAGGCAAGTTGATAAAGAGAAAGGTTAAACGGCTTGTGTCCTATAATTCTTTTGATAGAATGGGCAAGCCGTTTTTCTTCTTCGGTATGCTTATTAAGTAGTTTAGATATAAATCTAAAAATCACTACATTTCTAATTTTTTAAACACTAAGGTAAAATTATGTCCACCGAAACCAAAGGTATTACTCATGGCATAATTTATTTCTCTTTCCTGAGCTTCGTTAAACGTAAAATTCAACTTGGTATCAAATTGCTCATCATCCGTAAAATGGTTGATTGTAGGGGGAGCAGTTTGATGTTGAATAGCCAAAATAGTAGCGACTGCTTCTATTGCGCCTGCGGCTCCTAACAAATGCCCAGTCATTGACTTGGTAGAGCTAATGTTAAGATTGTAAGCATGTTCGCCAAATACTTTTTGAATGGCTAAAGCCTCACTATAATCTCCCAAAGGAGTAGAAGTACCATGTACGTTGATATAATCAATGGCCTCAGGAGTTATACCAGCATCATTTAAGGCATCTTGCATCACTTTAGTAGCCCCAAGTCCTTCTGGATGAGGAGCTGTAAGATGGTGTGCATCAGAAGACATGCCACCTCCCACTAATTCAGCGTAGATTTTGGCACCTCTTGCTTTGGCATGCTCATATTCTTCAAGAATAATAGCTGCACCACCTTCTCCCAGAACAAAACCATCACGCTCTTTGTCAAAAGGACGAGAGGCAGTTTCTGGAGAATCATTTCTTTCAGAAAGTGCTTTCAAGGCATTGAAACCTCCAATACCGGTTTCGGTAACAGCTGCTTCTGAGCCTCCCGAAACGGCCATATCAATTCTACCTAAACGGATATAATTGAAGGCGTCTACCATAGCGTTGGTAGCCGATGCACAAGCCGAAACTGTTACATAGTTTGGCCCTCGAAAGCCATATTTTATAGATACATGACCTGAACTTAGGTCAGCAATCATCTTAGGTATAAAAAACGGACTAAATTTAGGAGTACCATCACCTTTGGCAAACCCAACTACTTCGTCCTGGAAAGACTTCAAACCACCAATGCCTGCTCCCCAGATTACTCCTACACGATCTTTGTTGATAGTTTCCAGGTTAATTTTTGCATCTTGGATAGCTTCTTCACAAACCACCAATGCATAGTGAGTAAAAATATCCATACGACGCGCGTCTCGACGGTGAATATGGTCTTCAACATTGAAGTTTTTTACCTCACAGGCAAATTTAGTTTTGAATTTTTCTGCATCAAACTTAGTAATAGGAGCAGCCCCACTCACCCCATTTTTAAGACCATCCCAAAACTCAGGTATGGTGTTACCGATAGGAGTCAGTGAGCCTAATCCAGTTACTACAACTCGTCTTAAATTCATAAACAGAGTTTATTTTTTACTTTACGTTCTCTTCTAGGTAGGTAATAGCCTGTCCCACAGTCGCAATGTTTTCTGCGTGATCGTCTGGAATAGAAATCTCAAATTCTTTTTCAAATTCCATGATCAATTCCACAGTATCCAAAGAATCAGCCCCTAAATCATTAGTGAAGCTTGCTTCTGGAGTAACTTCTGATTCTTCAACACCAAGTTTGTCAATGATGATTCCTTTAACTTTTTGTGCGATATCTGACATTTTCAATAATAGTTTAGTTAAAAAAACTCTGCAAAGAAATACATTAAAAACAATATTATCAAACTATTTTAACGATTCGTGATCTGATTTGCTGGAAATTATATTATTGTTAAATATTGCTTTCTTTGGAAGCTTATTTGGCAAAAACTTACTGAATTATCTTTTTTGTGTATTTGAACATCCATATTATTTTTGGGAATCAGAAAAAAACGCGAAATATAATTTTGAGTCATAATATTGGGTGGGTAGAAAGGATAAAATCCCCCGAAACAATCGCCAAAGGTGCTTAACCTCTTGTTATTACCAATATATTGTAGGTTTTTACAAAATAGTAGTACAAATTAATCAAAATTTGATGCATATTGCGGCCATTGTACAAAAAATTCTCCCCATAACTAAATTAAAACAAAAACACTTAAGACAAACGAGATGAAACCATTTTTCAACAAAACAAAAGTAATCGCAACTGTGGGCCCCGCCATTAACACCAAAGAGAAATTATTGGAAATGGTTCAGGCAGGTACTGATGTGTTTAGGTTGAATTTTTCGCACGGAAGCCACGAAGAACACAAAAAAGTGATTCAGTATATCCGCGAATTGAACAAGGAGCATAACTTAAATATATGCATTCTTCAAGATTTGCAAGGGCCTAAAATTCGCCTGGGAGAAGTTGCCTCTAATGAAGAATTTTTGAAAGAGGGAAAAAAAGTAACCATTACTACTCAGGCTGTTAAGTCTACGGCCAAAAAAATTAGTACTACTTACAAAGCTTTTGTAAATGATGTAAAACCTGATGATCAGATTTTGATTGATGACGGTAAAATCGAGCTTAAAGTACTAGAGGTAAAAAACAAGGAAGTAATTGCCGAAGTAATATATGGTGGACAATTGAAGTCTAAAAAAGGAATTAACCTGCCCAGTACCAATATTTCTTCTCCTTCACTTACTGAAAAAGATACCAAAGATTTAATGTTTGGTCTGGAGCAAGAAGTAGACTGGATTGCTTTATCTTTTGTACGTTCTCCGATCGATGTGTTGCTTTTGAAGCACATCATTAAGCAACAAGGTAAAGAAACCAAGGTGATTGCCAAAATTGAAAAACCAGAGGCCATTGAGCAAATTGATGCCATTATTGAAGCATCGGATGCTATCATGGTAGCTCGTGGTGATCTGGGCGTAGAAGTAAAGATTGAGGAAGTACCTTTGATCCAAAAGCTCATTGCCCAAAAGTGTCGCCACGCAGGTAAACCAGTGGTAGTTGCTACCCAAATGCTGGAAAGCATGATTGATAATCCTCGTCCTACTCGAGCCGAAACCAACGATATTGCCAACGCGGTAATGGATGGAGCAGATACTTTGATGCTGAGTGGAGAAACGGCAGTAGGTAAGTACCCTATAGAAACGGTGCGTACTATGAACGAGACAATACGTATCATGGAGCAAAAAAGTGAGGGTATTTATCACAAAAAAGAGGTGTTACACCGCAAGTCGCCTACTTATTATAACGATAGTATCATTGCAGCAGCTTGTGTGTTGGCACAAGATACTCACGCCAAAGGTATTGTAGGAATGACTCAATCGGGGTACACCGCTTTTCAGGTGGCGCGTTTTCGCCCTAAAGCCAATATCTTTATATTCACTGCCAATCGCAAACTACTCAATCGCTTGAGTTTAGTATGGGGAGTAAGGGCTTTTTATTATGATAAGTTTACCTCTACCGATGATACTTTCGACGAAGTATTGGGACTTTTACAAAGCAAAGGTCACTTAAATAAGGGCGATATTTGTATTAACCTGGCAAGTATGCCTATAGCTAAACGTCAACGTACCAATACGATTAAGATGTCGCAGATATAGTTTAGTTATTGGTCTCTTGTTCTTGACCTTTTATTCTATTCAAGCTAAAAAAGTCATTTCAAAACATCCTAAGGTTTTGGAATGGCTTTTTTGTTTTAAGATTTGGGTAATCCATAAATTCTCCTAAAAATATTCGGCTAGCCGAGTATTTTTTTTATTTTTGTTAAAGGAGGTTTTGGTACTCATTCCTTATTTTATTAGACAATTCCAACACTCCTTCATTTTCAAGACAAGACAAATAACCAATGAATTTTGACTATATTATCGTGGGTGCCGGATCGGCAGGCTGTGTATTGGCCAACCGCCTGACCGAAGATCCACAAACTAAAGTATTGCTCATAGAAGCTGGAGGCAAAGACAAAAAGAAAGAAATCCATATACCCGCAGGCTATGCCAAACTACACAATAGCCAAGTAGATTGGGCCTATCATACTATCCCACAAAAACACGTCAAAAACCGCAAGATGTTTCAGCCCCGAGGCAAAGTATTGGGAGGATGTAGCTCTACCAATTGTATGGCCTATATTAGAGGCAATCGCAAAGATTATGATGATTGGGTTGCTTTGGGAAATGAGGGCTGGAGCTATGAAGAGGTACTCCCCTATTTTAAAAAATCAGAACATAATGCGGCCATCAACAATGAATATCATGGGCAAGGTGGGCTTTTACATGTACAACACAATCAGCACATTACGCCGCTTTCTCACGCTTTTATCGATGCCCACGAAGAGTTAGGTTTTCCCAGAAATGATGATTTTAATGGGCTTACCCAAGAAGGTGCTGGTCTATTTCATTTCACGATCAAAAACGCACAACGACACAGTGTAGCCAAGGGATTTTTGCGCCCTGCTATGAAACGTCCAAACCTCCAGGTAGTTACTCAGGCGCATACTGAAAAACTACTATTTGAAGGTAAAAAAGTGGTAGGGGTAGTATATCATCAGAAAAGTAAAAGGGTAGAAGTCAAAGCCAATAAAGAGGTGATTCTGTCGGCAGGAGCTTTTAATTCACCGCAAATATTGCAATTGTCAGGCATTGGAGATGGAGAATACTTGAAAAATATGGGCATTACGGTGCAACATCATTTACCTGGAGTAGGACAAAACCTACAAGACCATCTGTTTTGTATTATGTCTTGTTTGTGCAATCAAAAAATCACTTACAATACTGCCGAAAACCTGGGGAATATATTGCGCTACTTCTTGATGAAAAAAGGCCCCCTCACCTCGAGTCCGTTAGAAGCTTGTTCGTTTGTAAAAACTAAAGAAGGCATAGATCGCCCTGATATCCAAATGCACTTTAGTCCCTCACATGGTTCGGTAGAGGCTTTGTATAACCCCGATTTATTACCCGAAAGCGATGGCTTTAGCATTTTACCAACTTTGCTACAACCCAAAAGCAGAGGCACTGTTGGTTTATTCTCTACCGATTTTAGAGATACTCCCTTGATTGACCCTAACTACCTAGCTCATGAAGAGGATCGAGCTGCTTTGTTTAGAGGATTTAAAATCGCTCGTAAATTATTGTTATCTAAGGCTTTTGCCCCTTACCGTATCAAGATGCACTATCCTGAAGATGCTCAAACTGATGATGAAATCTGGGATCATATACTCACCACTCTGGAAACGGTATACCACCCCACCAGCACTTGTAAAATGGGTAATGATGATATGGCGGTGGTTGATGCCGAACTGCGCGTACATGGGCTGGAAGGTTTACGAGTAGTAGATGCCTCAGTAATGCCCAATGTAATTTCTGGAAACACCAATGCCCCCACTATTATGATTGCCGAAAAAGCCGCAGATATGATTCGGGGCAAGGTCACAATAAAGCAAGAGGCTACGGTGAATTACTAAGCTTTTTTCTTCAAGTTTGCTTACATTTAGAACAAATCATTTTTTTGATATATGAAAGAAGCATTGATTCAAGCGCTTAATCGTATAAGGGGTGATCAATCGTTGTGGGGAGAACTGGCCTGGAAAAAGGCAGAAAGTGGGGAAGATTATTTTGACGAAAATGCGCTAAAACGCGCCAAGATTTTATTTGCTCTACAATGGGATTTGCAACCCAACGATGAAGATTTATTAAGGTTTTTGTTCAGCGAAGAAATCAAAGATCGCAATGCAGATCCTTTTCAGGGAGGTTCTGAGGCATTATCAACAGGTGGGTATTTGTTGGCATCTTTCAAAAACCCAGCAAATGTATGGTTATTGGCTCAGGCCAAGTCAGCCAATTTTGACACCCACTGTGGTTTCGATTATCAGCACTTACTATCGGCAGGTGTACAAGCTACCTTTGCCTATGTACAAGAACAAGAAAATCCACTCAAAGAATATTTTCATGATTTCTTTCCAGATTTGGCTACTTGTAGTCTCTCTGAAAAAGATATTGCCCAATGGCATCAGCATAAACAAGCACTCTATTTAACAACTCCCCCAGATAGTGACATCGAATATTGGCTAGAAGTAGCCTTAGAAATAGAGGACATGGCCACTGTTCAGGAACTGGTTGTAAAATTAGAGGCTCAATCAGACGAAAGCGTTGGTTCCTTGTCTACCCTAAAATTTTATAAAGAACAATTGGGCGATTATGCTGGCGCTATTGCTTTGGCTGAAAAAATATTTGCCCAAAAAGAAAACCCCACTTTTGGAGATCATACCAAGTTTATAGGACTATATCTCAACAACAATGACCCTGCGTCTGCCTGGAAAATGATTCAATCAATCCTAAAAAAATTGAGCCCTTTGAGCGATTATAATCAAAAAAGAATTCAGGGCTTGGCCATAGACATAGTATTGGCTTCGAGTGGCCAGGAACCATTTGCTTTGGAAGCTTATCGTTTAGGAATGAATAATATTGATAAGAAATTAGCGTTGGTTGATTTGGAAAAGCATCTAAAAGCTACTCAGATAATGGAAGATAAAGCCAGTGAGTCCATAGTAAAAAAACTCTACGAAGCAGAAGCCAGTCGAATTGACGCTATGATGCAGCGTCTTAAAGAAAAATAGACTATATTGGCAATCTGTTACTTTTTTATGACCAACTTCTCCACTTTTGGTCGCAAACCGCGGTATATAGCCGTATTGGTTAATCAAAGTTTAACACCTATTCTATGCTTAAGTTATTACCCGTTTTTTCACTGCCTGTATTTATTTTATCTATTACCGCTTGTAAAAAAAATCAAACTCCTACTCCTACTAATGCTCCCAGACCTGTGGTTATTGAGAGAAATGCATTAGGTGTGCTCATTAGGTCTAATATTAGTTACCATACTGATGGCAATCCAAAAACGATTACTGATTCAAGTTTTACAAATGATAGTCTGAATGAAACTCGAGTATATCGTTTCTTTTATAATAATGATAGGAAAGTAAATTATGTGGCCATTGAGGCATTCAGTCCATCAGGAGAACGCCACCTTTTCGAACAAAAGGATTTCAATTGGAAAGATGGTGTATTGCAATCGATTCGGCAGAGTAATGGAGAAACTGAGCATTTCACTTATAATGCTCAAGGTAAAATTACTGAAATACTGAGAACGTCTAAGGATAATGCTCCTTATTGGCGGGAAACCTATGCATACAACGAGCAAGGAAACTATAATGAGGAACGTACTTATCACATCAATCAAGGAGTAGAGCAACTCTTTTCGGTACTTACTTACCGCGATTTTGACCAAAAGCAGAATGTATATGCCCTCATCCCCTATTATGAGCATTTGGTATCTATTCCGGCCCAACGAAACAACGCCAAAACAACCCATTATACCTTGGATTTTGACCAGGATGGCACCCTTGAGAAAGATGAATTGGTTTCCTCCACTTTTAAATTCTTTTATGATGTTCAGGGACTTCCTATTAGTTGGATACAGTTTGACCAGAACTATATGCATACCTTCACCGCAAAATATCAGACCCCATAGATTAGCATTTAATCAAAGTATTTTTGCTGAATAATATATTCACTTAGCTTTTAAAATTGACTAATACTCAACCACTTCTTAATTACAAAAGTCAAAAAAGGCACACTATACTTTCTGAGAAAGCACTCACTTCTTCATAAGCTGCATATGCTTGAATATTATTCAAATCCTTCTTTATTGATCATTTAATAAATCAACAATTTCACTGACCAGCATTCATTTTAAAACCACAAGTTTTTATTGTCAAATTTAGATGAATTGCTAAGGAATATATTACTCAATTTTACCCAATGAATACATTCATACTTACCCTTGCCACAACATTGGCATAACAATAAATACCCACCTTTGCGCCCATATAATTCACTGACCCTTTGGAGCTTTTTGCTCTGGATTTGAACCTTAATTAACACAAAACTCATGAAGAAAATTTTACTAGCCTTGGCTTTGTGCCTGGGAGGGCTATACTATGGCCAGGCTCAAAACCAACGCACCCGTATCGTAAAGATTAGTCGAACTACTATGGGTAACACAACCAAACAACTACAAAGCTACTTTGATCAAAACATGGCGCCATTTTATCACGGGGTAGCATCTGGAGATCCTTTGTCGGATCGGGTAATCCTGTGGACTCGGGTAACCCCTGATACGCACGGATCGATACAGGTAGTATGGCAAATTGCTACCGACCCAAAAATGCAAAATGTAGTAAACTCTGGTACCTTGACCACTGATGAAGCCAAGGACTACACCGTAAAAGTAGACGCTACTGGGTTACAGCCAGCTACTACTTATTACTATCACTTTAGTGCTTTGGGTAAAAACTCTTTAGTGGGCCGCACCCGTACTGCGCCTACTACCAATGTAAGCAACTTACGTTTTGCAGTAGTGTCTTGTTCAAACTACCAAAACGGCTATTTCAACGCCTATGGTAACATTGCTGAACGTAACGACATTGATGCCGTAATTCACCTGGGAGACTATATTTATGAGTATGCTACGGGCGAATTTGGTTACAGTGATGAGATTGGTCGTGGCCATCAGCCCAGCAATGAAATCATTACTTTGCAAGATTATCGTATCCGTTATTCTTACTATCGTCTAGACCCTAAACTGCGTCGTTTGCACCAGCAATTGCCTTTCGTAACAGTGTGGGATGACCACGAATTTGCTAATGATGCTTTTAAAAACGGCGCTGAAAATCACCAAAGCAACGAGGGAAGCTGGGACAAGCGCAAGAGCAATGCTTTTAAGGCTTATTTTGAGTGGATGCCAGTGCGTACCAATACTTTGCAAACCAACCGCATTTACCGTAAAATTAGTTACGGAAACCTGGTAGACTTGATTATGCTAGATACACGTATCGAAGGCCGTGATGAACAAGCAGGTGGTGGTTTATTCAGAAAAAGTACTGCCAAGAAATTGGAAGCCCGTGCGCGTGAATTGGCTCGTAGTCGTACTACTGCGCAAGATAAGCTGACCACTTTGTTGCGTGAGTTTATGCCTTATATGGTCAACATTAGCAACTCAAACGAGCGTAATGATAAGGCTTTGACCAAAGACGAGTTTGAATTTGTAATTGCCACTTTGGTAAAATGGGTAAAGGCTCGTAAAGAAAACGCTGAGATTAAAACCACTCCTGAATTTGCCCAATTAAGAAGCTTGTTGTTGAAGGCACAAAAGGATAATCCTAACCAGCAAGCACGTACCGCTGAAGAACGTAGCATGTTGGGTAAAACCCAATTGGCTTGGTTAAAACAACAATTGAGTAGCTCTAAAGCACAATGGAAGTTATTGGGTAATCAAGTCATGTTTTTCCCCTTCAACGGTATCGACATCAAAGATACCTGGGATGGTTATCAGGATGAGCGTGGCGAAATCATTGATTATGTAATGGATCGCAACATTAAAAATGTAGTAGTGCTTACTGGTGATATCCACACTACTTTTGCCGCTGATGTACCTACTTCGCAATGGGGGTATGCTTTCTTTGGTACACGTTATTCGGCAATGGTAGAGTTTGTTACACCTAGTGTGACTTCTTCTAACTTTGACGAGTTTGTAGACTTGGGCATTATTGGTGATTTTGCCAACTTCGTAGCCAGCGGTTTATTAGACGTACTCAACCCACACTTGAAAGAGCGCAACTTGAACGATCACGGCTATATGGTGATTGATGTAAATTCTTCTCGGGTACAGGCTGATTGGTACTATATGAATGACATCAAGACCAATAACAACAGCCAGCGGTATGGCCAAGGCTGGTATGTACGCAACAACCAACGCTATTTGCGTAAAGCAAACAGTGCAGCCCCTAATCGTAACTTATACGGCGCTTCAGCTCCTACTACGCCTTTGAACAAACGCATCACTAGCAGCAATGAACCTGCACTATTGGTAGTTGGTAATTATCCCAACCCTGCCAAAGTAGCAACCAACATACATTACGCTATTTCTCATGATAGTAAAGTGCAAATCTTGATTTACAACGAACAGGGTAAATTGATTAAGCAGGTAATGAACTTACCACAAGAGGCTGGTTTGTACAATGTAACGTTCGGGGTAAACGACCTTAAGAATGGCTACTACATCTACAAAGTAATCAGCAATGGGCACGAAGTAAGTCGTCGTTTGCTGATTCAGAAATAGTTAAGATGTGTAAAGAAGTATTGATCAATCACTTATACTTAACCCTTTTAAATAATAGTCTAACTAACCCATAACTTTTTCTCAATACAATTTGCATAGAATACCTGCTGGGAGTACCTGGTAGGTATTTTTGTTTATTGAATCATACCTACAAATTTTAACTTTTCTCCTTCCTTACTTAGGGTCTCTCCTGCTTTCGTTGTCTAGAATTATAAGAAGCAGTATTGGCTTCAAAATCAAGCTTTTTAAAAACCCAAAACATATGAGAAATCTTATTTTTTTATTCGTACTTGTGTGTACGACTAGTGTGATTCAAGCTCAAAACGAAAATATTTCTAAAGGTACCTGGATGGCGGGAGGAAGCGTATCATTTTCTAACACGACCCAAACACTGGGCAACAACAGCACAACTAATACTAATTTTACCCTCGAACCTCAAGCAGGTTATTTTTTCTCTTCCCGATTTGCACTCACATTTGGAACCAGTTTTTCTACCAGCACTTTTGCAGCAGGACGTTCTAGTGGATTTTCTATACAACCTGGAGCTCGTTTTTATTTGCATAAAGGCTTTTTTGCCTCTGCACAAGTAGGAATTGGCCATGTAAAAACCTCCATTACCGATCCAGCGAGTAGCGATTATATCAATATCATATCGTTCGAGGGAGGAACTGGCTATAGCATATTTTTGAATAAGTATGTGGCCATTGAACCCGCCTTGGTATATCGTGTAACCAATTTTGACCAAAACGGAACCAGTTCAAGTTTTACTGGCTCCAACCGAGAGTTTAATTTTAGTGTTGGCTTTAGAATATTTTTGTAATACCTAACCAGAGACTGTCTTATAATTTTTTTTGTACTGAATATTACTTTGGTTTTCTCTATCAGGAAAAGATAAACTTCTCTCATCTCGCAGGCTTACTCAATCCTCCCCAAGTGTTGTTGCCCCTTTAGGAGGGAGTTGCTTCTGATTATGTAGAACTAAAAATCTTTCTAGAATAATATTTGGTAGTTGATTATTTATGAGACAGCCTCTTCATCCTTCCCTTAACAATCCTCTTATCTTCCCTCCTTTTGGCTTCCACTTCCAATTCACTAATTTTGCCCGCAGTATCAAACGATTAAATTTTAATTATAATGAAACAGGTTTTTGTATTAGTGATCATCGCTTTTATTAGTATTCAGGCAAAAGCTCAAGATCAAAATCGTTTTAGTAAAGGGCAATGGTTTGTAGGTGGTGATTTTTCTTTTAGCAATAATTCTAGAAATCTGGGAGGATCAACAGGTAAATTTAAAACAAGTAACTTAAGTTTTTCGGGGGAAGTAGGGTACTTTGTCATACCCAAGCTAGCGGTTACGCTTACTCCCATATACGCTCGAAACAGTTCCGAAAATACGTCACAATTCAACCCTAATCGTAATGTTTACCGTGAATATAGCCTCAATGCTGGAATAAGAGGTTATGTAATTCAAAACTTATTTCTATATGGTAGTATAGGGTGGGGAAAAGTAAAAGAGGTAATTGAAATACCAAATCTTCTTCCAATAACAATTGAAAGCACCCCAAATGTGTTTGTTTACAGTGCAGGGGTAGGATATAGTCTTTTTTTAATAAAAAAAGTATCACTTGAACCACGGGTATTTTATCGTTTTCGTCGAATTGGGGATGTTGATGCAGGAGCTGACAATAACTCATTTAATTTTAGTGTTGGCTTTAGAATATTTTTGTAACGCTTAATAAGTGAGGAAGATCCAAATCTTTCTCACTCATCCCACCTTTCGTGTCTTCGTTCTATTTAAGTTTCTCAGTCTTACCCTCTTCGTTTAGTCACAACCAACTCTACATTGGTCTAAAAAGACCGATATCTCCTATAATATGCCCAATTTCGCCTACTAAATCACCTCACTTTTTGAGATATTGCATTATGTAACTTGTCCTAAAATCATTGCTTTAGGTCATTACAATCATTCAAACACTTCAATACTCATTAAATATCTTTCTCATGAAAAAAATCATTTTACCATTCATTTTATTATTAATTAGCTTTGGGATTCAGGCTCAAGATCAAACCACCAAAATCCGCAAAGGCACCTGGCTAATCGGCGGTGATCTTTCGTTTAGCACTTTTACTTTCCAGTATCCTTCTAATATGAGTAGTAGTCCCAATACCAGTACGGTGCTCACCCTAAATCCCCAGGCAGGTTATTTTATTGGTAATCGTATTGCTGTTGGTTTGGGTTTAAACTATTCTACCAACCAAACTTTTGATACTTATGGTATACAAACTGGTGCTCGCTTTTATTTGATCAAACATCTATTTGCCGAAGGAATTATTGGGTTTGGAAAAAACGTTGCGCGAGAAGGTGATTTTCAGTCCGATACGTTTAGTTGGATAACAACGGTGGGCTACTCCGCTTTCTTAAACGAACATGTGGCCCTGGAGCCTCGCATTATTTATCAGGAAAATCACTACTCATCTAATATCATAGGGAGAGGATTAACTATAGGAGTAGGGTTGAGGGTATTTTTATAAGGCTTTAAGAAACACAACAGTTTTTGTAAGATTCTAATAATCATATCAAAACTGTTGTGTTCAATGCGTTACCAAATATCTTTTCCCCCTCCAATATTATCAATCAACCAACCAGTCAATGGGTTGAGGTATTTATGTGGCACCACACTAGCTGCAGTGGCCGAAAGGTTATTGACTACCCCACCAGTAATGTGTACCCGTTTGTTCTGGCGTAAAGCATCGTAGGCTTCTTGGGCTACTTCCTCGGCACTTTGGGTTACCCAATCGGTGTAGCGTCCCTGAGGAGGAGTAGCCAGTTGGGCATTTTCCAGGAAATCGGTGCGGGTAACTCCTGGGCACACTGTAGTAATATGAATACCACTATGCTTAAGCTCTTCGGCAATGGCTTCCGAAAACGACAATACAAATGCCTTGGTGGCAAAATAAACAGCCATATTGGGCCCTGGCTGAAAAGCAGCCAGCGATGAGATGTTCATTACTTTATAAGGGAGGCGAACTTCTTCGGTAGCATTGCGTTCTTTTTGCTCTAGCATGTCATTGACAAACACCTTGGTAAGTTGGGTAAGGGCTATCATGTTTACCTGTAACATTTGATGGTCGTTTTCCCAGGCTTGGTCAGTAAACTTACCCCTTAAGCCCAACCCAGCATTGTTTATCAATACATTTACGTGTACATCTTTCTCTACCAATTGATCATAAATCTTTTGGGCAGCATTGGGTTCGTTCAGGTCCTGGGGTACTACCCAACAGTGGGTCTCGAAACGATGCTTGAGGTCTTCTGCAATTTCTTTGAGTTTATCTTCTCGGCGAGCTACCAATACCAGGTTGTAATGGTCAGCAGCCAATACATAGGCCAATGCGGCACCAATGCCACCAGAAGCACCTGTGATCAAGGCTATAGGTTTCATGAGGGTAAAGTTTAAATAAACTTATCTTGGGTATATCACTGACATACTTAAAACCTTAGATAAGTTAAGACTAAAAAATGTAAATTTCCAAGATAAATGTAAGGTAGATTTTTTATCTTTAAAAACCCCACCTTGTCTTTTAGCAGGCTATCATAAAACATCCTATTTTCACATTTACTCAGAATACTACGATGGAATACGTTTATAAGAACAAATTTTTACAGGTTACCTACGATGCTGATCGGAAACTGATGATCAATACTTGGTTGCCTGAGTGCAAGTATATGACTGATACTGATTACAAAGCGCAAATGATGGAATATGCCGAGCGAGTCGAGAAGTACCGCCCTGATGTGAGCATGGCCGATGCGATCAATTTTCTCTATACAATTACCCCTGAGATACAAGACTGGACCAATTCCGAATTTATGCCTCGTTTTATCGGCGCTGGCGTAAAAAAACAAGCCTTTTTGGTAAGTAAAGATTTATTCTCACAGGTTTCGGTAGAACAAACGATGAACGAAGAGCAAAATATCAAAGCATTTCAGTTTCGCTATTTTAAATCTCGAGAGGAGGCTTTAGGCTGGCTTACAAATTCATAAATGACTTGGCCTTATTTACAGGCAAGGCCAAGCCGAATACTTAAATATTAAGGAATTACTTCAAATACAATGAATTGATTGAGTTGTTGGCCAAATGCGCTAAAGTTGTTATCGGCTACCAATACTAATGATTTATTACCATTGGGTAAATCAGCACCAAAGGCAATGCCTTCTATGTTGTCTACGACACGATCGGTACCTCCAGCAGCAGACAGTTGGGAACGAATATCCTCAAAATCAAATAGCAATGTTTTAGTAGCAGGGGTATAAGTAGCTCCTTTTAGGGCAGTCATAGAAGATACATCTGTAGCACTGCTGGCATCTACTTTATAAATGCGTACATTATTGCCGCCATCACTATATCCAGTAGCAAAAGAGCGCTCTAATACCAAAAACTTATTTTCGGCATAAGCCAGTACTTCTACCACCCCATTCACCATAAAATTACCACTACGTACTACTGGCCCCAATTCGTATACAAACTGGCGACCAAATTCTCCTGTGGCTTGGTCTACATAAGAAATACGAACGGGTGATTGAGTAGTGGTTCCAAAAGTTGGGGCATCGCCATCTTGAATCAAGGGCAGTTCCATAGCTACCCAATAGCCTTTATTGTCTATGCTATGCGAAATACCTTCAAAAGTACCATTGTTGCGAGGCCCTTGGTCGGCTTGAGTAGTTGCCTGAAATAGCGAGGGAACAGTGTATTCTTTGACAAATTGCCCATTGGCAGAAGCTTCACGAATAAATGGATTAACCCCTCTACCATCTACATAACCTTCGCTTGTCCAGATAATGTTTCCCGAAGAAGGAATCAACCTGATGGCCTCTGGATCGGCTTGGTCATTGGAAAAAGGATTCCCGTTTTTGTCTAAAAGTTCTACCTGACTTAGGATTTCGACTTTAGAAAAACTGCTTTGGTCAAAAGTGAGTTGGGCAGTATAGTAGCGAATAGGAGCGGCAGGTGCATCGCTAATCAGGTAATATACACCATTGGCATAATCGATACTGGATAAACCACCTACTACTGTACCATTGAAGGTTGTATTGTCAGGAATAACCTGTTCGCCAATAAAATTGAGGCTGGTAATACTTACCTCAGAAACCTGATCGTTGCTGTCTTTTTTACAAGCCGTAAACAAAGACAACACCATTGCTAGCATGATAATGTTTAAATACTTCATTTTGTGATTAATAGCTTAGTAATGTTGTTTTAAATGAAGCACAAAGAAATGCTAAAATTCCTGCATTGCTTTTACCAATACATTAAGTAATGGTCAAGCAAATGTTTCATATGTAGGTGACATAAAAAAATAGGTGACGCGAAAACACGCGCCCCTATTCAAGTGAGCTTACTCGAAGCTTACATTTCACACACAACACAATTGTTATTTTTAATAAAGTTCATCATTAAGCTGAAGCTTCAACTTTTGGGCTGAAGCCCAAGCCTTGATCACCTTCATCTCTTTTTCGGAGGGCATGCGGTTATAGGCCCCTCGAGCTTGCACCACTCGATGATCATCTAGTACCTCAATAGTGATGATCTTGGTAGTGGGGCGAAACAAGTCTTGCTTTACCAGACTCCAGATTGAGCAATACCCCGAAGTACATCGGTTGAGATAAGAAGACACACAATGACTCATCTGTCGTCCTTCTTCAAACAATGACTGACTATCAGTGATTTGTCGAATCGTATACCATTGCAATGAGCGTCGTTTGGCAAAATAATGGAACTCGTCCATGGTAGAATAGTTCCAATGAACCACCGCCTGACCATATTGCTCCATCACTCGCTGGTACTGCTGAGCATCGTTTAGCCAACGGTGCCATTCTCCAATCATGCGCATCAATGAACCATAAGTTCGCCCCTTTAGGCTAAACTCAGTAGTGCGGGTTTTCTGGCGTACCAACTCCCCTGCTTCGTTGAGTTGCAAAGGGGTTTCGTATCGCTGGGCTACGGTAAAGTCTACCAATGGCCCCACCTGGTGATTCTCCAAAAAATCCGGGTGGTTGATCAAAAATTGAATCAACTCTAGCCAAAACGCTGTATCCTGGGTAACTTGATCCAACTTGGCTACCATTAGCGCTTTAAACAACGCCATACTACCTCCCAAAGCGATGATTTGCCCATAATACAATGCCTGATAAACACTGTATTCCACAGGAGACTCCAAAAAATGATGCGCCATTTTTTTGGTTAAGCTCACAGGTAAATCCTTGGCCTTACGGATGTTATGTCCGTTGACCAAATGTAGGTACCATTCTATGGTTTGCTTATTCCCGGTTTTCCAGGCTTGATTCATAAACATAGGTACCGAATAATGGCCAAACAGGAACTGTAGTAAATCTTTCAACAAAAAATTAGACGCCTCTCGCCAACTTGCCCCTCGGGGGAGTTCTATAGTAGGTTCCCAGTCTTTAGGATCACGAATCCAGTATTTGGCATAACGATATGCATTCGACAAAGCAGTACCTCGATAATAAATCTGGTAGGCATTGTCTCGAGCAATGTCTTTGACAAACTGGTAAAACTCTTTTTGATCGCAACGACGGCGATGCCACCAGGTAGTTTGCAGCAATTCGGCAATGTTTTTAAAATCATTGGGACGATTGCTGATGGCTACTTTACGATGGCTCAAATCATACAAAATGGTCTCAAGTTGAGCCCGGGTATAAGCACGTTGTTTTTGTTTTGTCATGATTATAATCCAGCTTTGATCCGCCAGATTATAACCATCTTATGAGGTCAGAATCTGGCGGGGTAAAACATTGATGCTTGGGTAATTTGCATGAGTAGTTCATTCAAATTACCATTGGCGCCTTCACCTTCAGCATCAGGTTTTGTTTCTTGTTTTTGTTTTCTTTTGCTCAATTTTATTTTTCGTTTTAATTACTGATAGTCAATCTTTTAGCATTTATTTGATTATCATATTTCAAACTTACTCACTCACTACGCAAGCTTTTTGCGCAGCAAATAATTTTTCTAAAAATTTTCATCTCAGCAAAGGATTCTAAACTATCGCCTTGCGCTCATTTTTCACTTTTCATTTTTAGTTTTTCACTTAAGAATAGTCAATAGACAAATCCAGGTTTTCTTGCTTACTCCAATGTTGAATAATTGATAATTCGCTGTCAGTAGGTTCGCGATTTTGCTTACCTTTTACTGTCCATATTTTGTCCTCATTGCCCAGCTCTATAGTCACGCATTTTTCTTCTCGACCATCATAAAAAATCCGACTCATGGCCCAAATAGAACTAGTTCCTTCCTGGCATTTATAAGCGTAACCTCCCACACAATGCGACATTACTTTGCCTTCCAACCATAGCTCATAGTTGTTGATCAGCTGAATGATGCGATAACGTGGCAAAAACGGCAAAGGCTGGTATTCAAAATCCTGCTTTTTACGTGTTTCCCAGCTTGTCAAATTAGCCTTGAACTCATCGCCCAAAATATTCAATGCATCGTGCCAATCATTAACTACCTTCATCAATGACTTTGGAGTACGCTTTTGAAGCGTAAAGTCAGGTTCCAAAGCAGTTTCTTTTCTAATACCACCTTCTCGGGTGTACACTCGCTGCCCATAGTATTTGCGCGCATTGATAAAGTTGACAATTCGTGGCAACTCTCCCTGATCTACCAATTCGGGATAACGCATCAGGAAATGCACCAACTGAGCAAAAAAATCAGGATCGCGTTGGATCCGTTTTACCGAACATTTATATAGTTCGTCGCTCAAAGCTACACTGCCTCCCAACCCTCGAACTTGCCCATATAACAAAGCCTGATTGATGGCGTAATAGCTAGGAGCCTTGGTAAAATAATGCGTCATTTTAGTGGTCAGTTTGGCTGGAACCGACTTTACCCGACGAAGGTTGTGTCCTTTGGCCAGAAAAATGAACCACAAAATATGCTGATGATCATTTGTATCCCAGGCCTTATGCATAAAGGCTGGTACAGAATATTTTACAAACAAATGATTAATCAACTCTTTTATTAATTGAGGATGTACTTTGCCCCAACTTACTTCTTGAGCTGCATCCCAATGAATGCTTGGTTTCCAATCTTCAGGATTACGTAGCCAATGCCTCCGATATTTGAACAACACATACAAAATATTGTGTTGGTATAAAACTGGCACATTGCCAGGACGCAGTATATCTTTTAGAAAATAGAAAAACTGTTGTTTTTGATGTCCAGGAAGCCATTGGGTAGTTTGTAACATTTTACCAATATTCTGAAACATCGGCGAAAGCTCATGATACTTTACTTCATTTAAATACAATGCATGTAAAATATCGATTGCCCGAGAGTACCCTTCGTAAGACAATTGGCGACGCTGTCCTCTTTTTTTGCCTTGCTTCCGAAGTTGCCCTTTCTTTTCCGCGTTGGTCTTCCCTACCGTTTTTCTATATGCTCTTTGTTTATTTCTTCTCGAATTCCTTGAGTAATTACGACTAGCCATGATTACCAAATTGGGAGCAAGCCAGGATGACTCACTCCATTGAAGAGGTAATGATGTTGAATAAAGTATTCGACGTATCTGTATGATCATTGAATCACCCAATATGCAGATATGGCCGAAAACCGCTCCCTTACCCAATTTAGCTTACCTCTTTGGCTCCATCAGGAAGGGAGGAGATTGGTATCTTTTCGCCTGAAACACATACCATCTTCTGAGCCTTGAACAATTTGGTTTAGCATTCTTTTATTGAATTATAAATTGTTAATGATGAATTATTAATTAGTGTGTATTTGTAATGCGATGTTAAAAACCTACCATCTTTGGTTATGATTTCGTGTCTCTAAAATCGCGTTGCAAACACTCGTATAAAGTAGCACGCATTTACATGCGTGCTAGTCATTTATTCTAGTTCGCAGTAATTGGCTACTTTTAGCCTTTCACGCTTTGCCCATTGACGAACGATTTTGCTTTCGTCTACTCCAGGCATACTGTTCGCCTTACCCCGTACCTGTACAATGGTTTCGCCCTCATGCAACTGAATTGTCAATAATGGCTTTACACCGTTACAGGTGGTAGCAGTCAGCGACCAAATAGATGTATCGCCCGATTCACAACGATGCAAGTAAGAACCTACACAGTGTCGCATTACTTCTCCCTCACGCTCAATCGCATAGTTGTTGGTCAACTGCATAATGCGATAAATCGGTGATTTTTGATCGGCTTTATTGGCTCGATACAAAAAGTTACGCACCTTGTTGGGAGTCCAGGTAACCAATTTTCCCGCACTTATTCCATAGCGATTACTATTTTCCCAATCTTTGACCTCACGCATTAACGACTTGGCAGTTTTACCTTTTAGGCTAACTTTTCGAGTCACTTGTGGCCCTAGTTGCCCATAGGCATCTATTTGTACCTTCACCAACCTGCGATCGTTCAAATAATTCACAATGCGATCTACTTGTTGGTCTTCTTCCAGTTCAGGATTATTGATGAACAATCTCAATAGTGTCAACCACATTTCCTGATCCTGACACAAGTAACTTGTGGAAAGCAAGCTCAGCTTTTTTACCAGCGATTTTCGCCCTCCCATGGCCATTACTTGCCCATATATTAAGGCATCTTCAATGCGGTACTCAGTCGGAGCTTGCAAGAATTCATGCGCCATCTTTTTTGTCAAATGTGCCTGCATTCCTGGAGCTGTTCTTATGTTTTGGCCTTGTGCCAAGTGAATAAACCAACTGATATGTAGTGGGTCTATATCTTGCCACGCCTGATACATAAATTGTGGTACTTCGTAGCGAACAAATAAGTAGTCTATCAGATCTTGTTGCAAAATTTCCCCAGCATTACCAATGCTTTTTGGCATCCAGCCTTTAGGAGACTTTAGCCAATGCTTGGTTTGACCATATATGGCCAACAAAGCCTCCCCCTGGTAAAATACCCGATAGTAATGACGACGAGCTATGGCACTTAAAAATTCATAAAACCCACGTTTGTCGCCTGGACGATCTTTCCATTCGCCTCGCATCAGCTTTCCTACTTTGTAGTAAGGAGAAAAGCTATCTAACCGATTCAATTTCAGCTTCTTGCGGTAAAGCGCCTCTAATGTTTTTCGAGGGCGACTCAAATCCGCTTTTTTAATTTGAGAACCCATAATTCTTACCATTTTGAATGCGGCAAGGAACCTTTCAGGGTAAATGGTCAGGGGTTAATGATGAATTTCCTGAACAGTATTTATCCAATCAAAGCCATTGCTTGGTAAGTATCTGGGATACTCAAACCTCGCCGCGATTAAGAAGTATTGTTATTCATTTTGAAATTTATGTTGTACCCCTCAGGGGGTATGCCTGCATCACCTCGTGAGTCAGACTTGTTTTGTTTAAATAATTTGATGTTGGTCATGTATATTTTTGATTTTAAGTGCTTTCAATAAATATGGCTAAATGGTTTCATTGTTCTATGGTCTCGTGATGCATTGCAGTACCATATCACTACTTCATAATAAAATATGAATTATCTTGAACTACTCATTAGCCATATCTAAAGCACTGATTAATAACAATTTTAAACTTTATCGTAAACTCTGAACTACTGACTACCTACTAGTAGTCGTCGTCCAAAGTAAGCTGCTCGGCATCCATCCAAATGCCGATAATGTCTAGTATTTCTTGAGAAGGCGGCTCGTTGTTTTTGGCTTTGACTTGCAAAACCAGATGATCGGTCATGCCTACCTCAATGGTTACCAACCGCTTGGGCTTATGGTATTGTCGCGATTTCAACGTCATCATAAAAATGGAGCTGTCACCCTCGATGCATTCTTCCACATAAGTAGCCACACAGTGATTCATCGCTTTGCCTTCTTCTTTCAGCTCAAAGTTGGATACCAACTGAGTAATACTGTAGGTTTCCAAACGCCCCCCTCGTTGGGTAACGTGCTTAAAGTCTCGAATTGGAACCGCTCTCCATTGGATGAATTCGTCTTCTCCCAGTTTGTTGAGCAATTCACGCTCTCGATCCAATTCCTCCTGCCATTTTTCCACTGACTTGTTCAGCGAATCCATCGTACGCCCCTTGATCCTCAATTGAGGTTTGGGCGGTGGCAACATTTCCCATTTACCTTCTCGATTTCGGGTACGACGCGGAAGAAATTTTTGGTGATAGATGTACTCTACTACCTTGTTCATATCTTCAGCTTCGAACCCTTTATTTTCGGTAAAAAATTGTAAAACTGTAGACCAGAAATCCTTGTGTTCCAGCATTCTGGCTACCGAAGTTACATCCAAGTCATCTACCAGCTGTTCGGTTCCTCCCATTCCCATAATTTGCGCATAACGCAATGCCTTTTGGATGGTATAATCCTCAGGCGCTATCGTAAAATAGTGCGCCATTCTTTTGGTAAGTTCAATAGGCAAACCAGGGGCAGTACGAATGTTCAGCCCACTTCCCAAATGGATAAACCAGCGAATGTATCGTTCGTTGAGTTCATCCCAGGCCTGATTCATGAACTTAGGCACCGGAAACTTTGCAAACAAGTAGTGAATGAGGTCCAGTGCCAATTCTTCGCTATCGCAAGTGTTTTCATCTGGCATCCACCCTTTGGGGTCACGTGCCCATTGTGGCGCATAGTGAAAAACGTAGCGTAGCGTTTTGGCTTCCTCGTACACCAAAGTGTAATCTTTACGGGCAATGTCTTTCAAAAACTGACTAAATCCTTCTCGTTTGCCTCGGGTGTAGTGCCACTTATTTTGTAAAACCTCCCCTACTTCCCGGAAATGAGAGTACTGAGGTAGCTCTTTTACCGGAACCTTTCTGCGAAACAAGGCTTCTATCATTTTAGAAGGCTTGCGATGTAACTTTTCAATTTTGGCTTCTCTTTGCTCCTTTCGGAGTCTTTTTTCTTGTGCGGCTTGTTCGGCCTCGTAGTGTCGTAGTGTTGTGCGAATATTAGCCATTGTGATGCTTCATTGGGAGATGGGTTTACTTTTTACTCACTTCATGGAAAATTTTCCCATCTCCCGAAAATTTTCACGAAGTACCTAAAGAGGGCGTCACATCTGACTGACTACCGTAGCAGCAGACAACAAGGGAATACTTATTCGTATAACTACGAATAAAATAATCCTGCTCGTTCGCTGGGCCTTTTTGCCCGCTTTGCGCCGAACAGGTCTCGGCGTTGCCATGAATCATAAAATATTTGTGTTTTTAAAGGGTATTTGTTTGGGAAGCAGCAACCATTGTTACCGCGTTTTTCACCCAGAAAATTAGGGGTAGGCAAAAACTATTTGCTCTTGCCTATTTTTTGCAATTGAGCAAGCATGATGTCTTGTTCCCGTTCCATATTCGCGAGCAAGTGATCTTTCAATAAGGTCACCATTTCTTCGAATGATTGTCTGCGGGTAAATTTCTCAACTACTTGCTTGGTATGGGCATCTATCAACAAGATAAACCCCGTACCCGCGTGCTTTTTCACGCTACGCTCTACGCCAAGGGCGGTTGTGAGTAGATCGGATTGGTACTGAGAGGTTCGGTTGGTGAAGTTTAAATCCACAAATAAAACTTCTCGGCCGTCAAAGCGATTTTTCAAGTCATTGAAAACGGGTACCATCACTTTACTCGCTGCACACCAGTCAGCGTGTCGTTTTACAACTAATAATCTGGCAGCAAATCTAGGCTTGCTAGGTTTTTTCACCACACTAGTTTGCTGAGGCTTTTTAGAGGTGGTAAATAGACTAAACATTACGGTTGTGTTGTGTTAATTGAATTAAATTGTGTGAGGGAGTAAGTAAAGAATAACATACCCATCTTTGAGCGGCGCTTTCATCTGTATATTTCGTTATTTTTATTACCCATAGCGCTGCTATAAGTGCAAAAAATCCCTCATCTCCAATCAAAATTGCTCACTCTAAATGGGAGACTATTATGTATTTCCTCCCAGAATTTTGAATTTAGTGTTATTTCTTTCCCCTTGCGGGTGTTCGTAGCTTGATCTATTATGCGGCAAAGGCATAAAAAAACCCGAACCTTGTGGGGTTCGGGTTACCTTTATATCTTGGAATAATTATATATCAATCCAGATAGGATGTATAGGTATACCCGTTCCCTTACTCATAAAAATCAAACCACATCTCTGTGAGTTTGGTGCGACTTTTTGAGCCTGTTCATTTCTATATGTCAAAAATAATTTTGTCACTGAACTATCCTATATGTTTTATTTGTTCCACATAATTTTCTAATTATATCGCAATTATAGCCATAAAGTTTCATAAACCCAATATTTAATATCCAAAAAAACAAAAAAGTTTTTTTATTTAAATCTTATATAAATAGTAATTGGGGCGTTTTTGGGAACCAATGAGAAAGCTAAAAATCGCTCTTTGAACTAATTCCTTAGGCAATTTTGATGCAGCTATGAGGTTTTAAAAATCACTCAAAAACCTCTTGATTTAGTGCAATCAACCTTTTTGATATAAGCTGGATTCAATAGAAAATAAACGAGTAAAAAACTCACATTTTCTTACATGGGGCACTATTCTGTATTTGTGTACCAACAAAAAAACCCGTGATTTTCACGGGTTTTTGATACTCAAAAAAGTTATTATTTTTTTTAATTTAAATTCTATCACTTGGTGTTGGTGCTTTGCATCCACCCTCGACCAACAAGTAATAAAATATATATCTAAAATGCTTACTTCACAAATTGGTAAGTACTAGGCATGGTCTTTTGCTTGGCGCGTAGATCACTCACCTCTTCTCCGTAATCTTTGATTTGTTTAATGATGTCTACTCCTACGTTTTCTCCCCACTTGGTGATCAATTTGTTGAACCAGGGACCTACTTCACCAGTACCAATTTTGTAGTTATTGATAGAAGTACAAGGCATCATACAGAAAGGAGTCGCAGTATAGAACGCTTCGTCGGCATTCATGACATCATAAGGCTCAATATTGGCATATTCGTGCTCAAGCCCTATTGCTGGCGCCAATTCCTCGATTACGTACTCCATACTTACTCCACGCAAAATGTTACGAGGCTCAGGAGAAATCAATTTGTTGCCCTTGATAATGAAGAAGTTACTTCCGGTACCTTCGGTAATAAAACCATCTGGATCTAACAACAACGCCCAGTTACGATCACCGCTCATGTTAGATACTTCGATGTTGGCCATCATATAAAACATGCGGCTACGGTTTTTTACCTTAGGCTCTTGCAAAGAAGCAGGAATGGCTCTTTGAGAAGGAATGGCCGCGTTTACCCCTGTATCGTACAATGGTCCCATAGTGGCTACAGTCCATTTGAAAGGGAAATCGGTAATGACTACTGTAGGCTCTACTTTTCCGTCAAAAATCTCAGAATAGAAAGACAAAGGACCTCGGCTGATATTTACCATCAAACGGTGCTCATCGTGTGGTTGAAACACCTTATCGTTGCGGTCTAATACCTCGTAGCAAATCTTCTCAAGTTCTTCGATGGTGTGAGGGATTTTGATGTGCAAATAAGCCATAGAACGATACAAACGCTCTAAGTGCTCACGTATTTTGAACTGCTTTTTGTTGAAAGAACGGGTCATTTCGAACACCATGTCTCCAAACATTAAGGCAGAATCGTATACCGAAATACGCGCTTGTTTTTCGGGGAGAAACTCTCCATTGAGGTAAATTACTCTTCCTGAATCCATATAATAAAGGTTATTTTATGTAGAAAGTTTTTGGGAGATTATGATTCCCTCCCTATCTACTACAATATAATTAATTTGGTTACAAAATTAGGAATTCAATTCTTTCTTTTGAGTCCATACATGTTTTTTTACATTTTTGTTTCTATATGTGTTTTTTTAAACACAATCACACCTTATGAAACTAAAAGAATTAATAGGATTTGGGTAATGATAAAAAAATACCTTCAATAGTTTTTGGAAGCCTTGAGCCAGGGACAATTGATATTCATGTAGCACCATTTGGACTGAACGACGGAGGAAGCTTAATAAGAGTAGACACAAATAAAGTTCCCAAAGATTGTAGAATACCAAACACAAAGGTTTGGGTAACTATGGTTGATTATAATATTGTGACAGTAGAGAAAATTACTGAAAACAATTAATTTGAAAATAATACTCATTATCAAGCCTTACCAATAAGCATTTTGAAGCTATACCCATATAGGTTTGCTTGATCACCGTTGTATTTTCCAAAATCTTACAATAAAAAAGGCTTTCCCAGTATATTAGAAAAGCCTCTTTTTTATTTAAAGTATTAGATAATCTTCTTCTTTTGATGCTTAAAAACCACAACCTGAAAAAGTATATGTTGCCGAAAAGTAACCATCCTGTATTGTGGCTACATCCTTACTATTAGTTTTAAAAATAAAGAGTTCTAAGCTTCCTGTTTTTTCTCTTATCACATTATTTATTGGCATAAAGCCTCGGTATTCGTTATATGGAAAATCATTTGCTGCGGCATCTCTTGTCCATTGGTCACGATTGGTAGCAATAAAAAAGCATAAATCAGCGTGTATTAATGCCAAAGGACTGAGTTTGTCATCATAAGAATATTCTCTAATCACTGCATCACTACTATTTCTTATCTCGCTTACACGGCCCTTAGCATCATAGGTATACTTAAATTGATACTTCAACGTACCTGTATTCCTGTAAATCGTCCAGGATGTGCGTTGGCTATTTGTGTTATAAGTAAACACCCAGTTTTCGTAGTCGCTACGGACACCAGTAGTTAGGTCAAAACGATCTGCTTTTATAGCGGTAAGCAAACCACCAGTATAAGTATATATAAATTCGGTATATGGTTTATCGTTAAAGAATTGAACTACTGTTTTGATAGAGTTATCAGCATTGTAGGTTATTTCTACTTTCGCAGTAGTTTTATTGTGATATAAAATCTCAGCAAGTCTATTTTGAGCATCATAAACAAACGTTTGCCCTCTTTCGCTGGAATTAGGAATACCAGAATATCCTCCTAAAAAGTCTACTTTAGAAAACTTGCAACCATCACTGATACAAGGCTTTACCTCAATTACATTGGAGTAATCAGATATTTTGCTAAGGCGTTTAGAACGCAAACGATAATAATAGGTCTGTCTAAAACTTAACCCAAGCTCATCTACATCAAATGAGGTTCCGATGACTTCTTTAGCCTGATAACCTGGTACAAAGTTGATAAAACTAGCATCAGTAGCGACATCTATTAAATATGAGCTAATATCGGCTTGAGCTTGCCAATTTGCGGTAAATTTAAAAACCTTTTGGTTAGATGCAGGCTCTGCCACAGGAGCAGGTAATAACCCTGTAACTACCAAAATTGTATTAGAGTAATCCGAGGTGGCGTTTAACCCTTGAGCGCGCACTCTATAATAATAATTGGTGCTGGCATCTATAGCCTCAATCAGTGCCGAATTTCCTACTACAGCTTTCGCATTATAGTTGGGCAGAATTTGACTAAAATTTTCATCAAGCGCCACATCTAACAGGTAAGAAGCTGCATTGGTAGATACTTCCCAGTTTGCCTGAAAACTTCCACTCTGTACATCGCTTGCCTTGGTAGCTACTGGTGCCGCCAGGTTTACAGTAGTTACAGCCATGACCTCTGAGTGATTAGAAGTAGCTTCAGCATTGACTGCTCTTACCCGATAGAAATAATCCTTGCTGGCGTTGAGATCGGATACGACAATATTGTTGGTATTCACGACTCTGTCATTGTAGCCGGGCAGCATTTGTTGAAACAATGCATCTGAGGCTACATCTATTCTATAAGAAAGGGCTTCAGACATAGGCTTCCAATTGGCCACAAAACTAGTCAATTGTATATTGGTGGCGGGTAATACTTCGGGGCGAGGGAGCGTACTTGTAAATACCGATTGAACATTAGAATAATTAGAGAACGAATTAGACTGCTTGATTTTTACCCGGTAAAAATACTGTTTGTTTACAGTTACATTACTTACTAAAAATGTGGTATCAGCAGCATCAACCTCTACGTTGTCATAGTTTGGTACTCTGTCACGAAATTTTTCATCCAAAGCAACTTCCAACACATAAGATGTTACCACTGGCATTTTTTTCCAATGCGTTCTAAATCCAGTAGCACTTACCTCAGTAGCTGGGTATACTTCTGGTACATCCAGTGCTTCGGTGGTTACCTGAATAGTGTTTGAGTTTTTGGAGGTTTGGTTGGATATATTGGCCCGAACCCTATAAAAGTAAGGCGTGTTGGCTTCTAAACCTATGATAATGAGTGACAACTCATTGATCTGCTTCGCTCTGTAGTTTCCTACAAATTGCGTAAACTCTTCATCGGTGGCTACATCTACCTCATAACTCACTGCCCCAGTCACTTTTTTCCAGTGGGCTTTAAAACTACCCGCAGTTACTTGATCTGCTGGTTCAGCGGTGGGTAATGGGAGTATAAATTCTTTTTCAAATAGTGTACAGCCAGCTAGTAAATAAATCAGGCACAAGTTCAACGCCCAATTATATATATTATGCTTCGACATAATTCCAAAATAGTTCTGTTAGTGGTATAGTTAATAAATACCTTGAAGCAAATTAATAAGGGATGAAAAGAGGTAATGGCTGCTGGAGAAATAGCTAAGAATTTACTTTGTGGTATTTTTCACCTGCAAATCTATGCACACCCTAAGGCGCATTCAAGCCGAACAAAATAATTTGCAGAAGATGTAAGCTTATGAAAAAAAAGACATTCTTTGGAATGAGTAAAATTTCAAACAATACCTTTTTTGCAAAACAAAACACTTTAAAACACAAAAAAATCAGCACAAAATACACAATTGCATTTATCAGCAAAAACTTCGAGTGGTTGCATAGGTAGTAACTTATTGAGTATAAATAGAACTAGAGGAGCAAAATGTAAGAAAACATTTGTATTCTTTCATTTCGGTAATTATCCAGCAAGCAAAAAATCACGAAAGAAGAGGGTAAATATTGCTTTTGCCTGTTTCTAAATATCATTTTTTTAGATAAAGCTTAACAGTCACTGGCTAAAAGCGAACGCAACTTATATGGATTTTCGCAGAGAATTGGTAAGACACTAACCAAGAGCCTTGGTATCATACCCCTACTCGCCGTGAGGCAATCGATAAACATGTATTTGCCCAACTCTGGCCGAGTGAGCAATATCAAGAGGTTTCCAGTTATAAACAGGTACAGATTATTGTAGCAGGTTTCATATTATAAGCAAACATCAACAGGTTTTGCAGACAGCGTGTCCACAAAACCTGTTTTGGTTTAAGAGAGCGTAAGAAAAGATAAGGTTTCTCAAACCCTCAATATTCACTATATATAGCAATTATCTACTTTCCTTTTTTACCCAACGCTTTGAAAGAATACGCCAGGGATACCATAAAGTAGCGTCCAATGGTTTGTACTCTTTGCTCCTGGACAAAGTTTAGACTACTGTTTCGCGTAATACCTTGGTTACGATCCAATATATCAAAGGCAATCAATTTGAGTTGAAGGCGGTTTTGTATAAACGATTTTGCCAATGATGCACGTAGCAAAGGTACAATTTGAGCTCCACCAGTAAAAGCTTCTCCTGTAAATACCGATTGGGTAAAATTCACGCCCAATTCCCAGGTTTTACCCAAATCCAGGTCTCCTTCTACGAAATAATCTTCCTGCATAAAAGTTCGGTCTAAATCGTTGGCATCAGAGTACGCTGTAAAGTTCTGAGAAAAAGTAGCACCAGCTTTTATGTCCATCTTTTTCTTTCTGAAGTTTTCCAAAGTAAACCTGATAGAGTTTGTCCGACGATTTATTGTATTTTCTACACTATTTACAAACACAATGCCTTGGCCCAGAGAAGCATTCCCATTCACGCGTATCTTGGCGGCCATCCAGCGTAAAGGCGTACTGTATGACAAATATCCATTGATGTTAGCATCAAAATGTACGTTTACTGGTTGGCTAAACTGATTCAACAAGCGATCATTGATTACCTTATTGGTGATTTTATTCTGGGTGTAGCTTCCGGTAAAGCCTCCAAAAATACTGGTAAATGAAAACTGATCAAACGAGTAATAATTTAGGTTTACACGATGAACAAATTCTGCATCAAGTTCTGGATTTCCCTGAAAAATATTCGTAGGGTTGCTGTTATCTACCACTGGGCGTAACTGATCCATACTGGGCGCATTGATATTGGTACTATAGTTTATGTTTAGGCCTTTGGAACCTGCCATACGCCAACGTAAACGCACACTGGGCAACACATTCATAAACACTCGATCGATGCGGGTTTCAGAGGTAGTAATGACCCCGTTCAAAGTAGAATACTGGGCACTGGCTCCAATGGTAAGATTGAGGTTATTTTTATTGTAGAGAAAGTTCACGATTCCTCGATCAAAGGTAAAGTCGTTGGTATAACGATTACTTAGAGAGTCGATAAAAGTTTCAGGGGTAACTCCAGCATTAAAGAAATCTTTGAAAGAATTGTTGTTAAAGTTATTGCGCTGATACTTTACTTCTACAAATCTACCTCTACCCAAAGGCTCTATGAAAGACAATTGCACATCGTAGTTTAACTGTCGATTGTTGAGCGGTTGGCGTTGATTGGTAACCAATGATGGTAAAAGTATGCCCGCAGATTGTTCGTTATTCAAGCGATCTACGCTTTCCAGATTTTGTGTGCCTACTTGCCCCTGAAATACCAACGTACGACCTCGTTTGCCAAAACGTTTGCGGAATAGCAAGCGAGTATTCACGCCCAGTTCCTGACTATTTGCCTGGGTATTGCTATTGGCTTGACTCACGGAAGCATCATTCAGGCGGTTGTCTGTTATGTTTGCCTCATCGTTGTTTCCTTCGTTGTACAATAAATCTACATAAAAACGTAAACGAGTTTTTTTACCAAAATTATGATCCAGACGCATATTGGCGCGATGGTTCCAATTGCGTAAAGTTTGATCGCGGGTAGTATTGGTAAAAAAGGTGCTGGAATCTACAAAGGTTTCCCGGTCGGTTACCTGGTTGATGTCGTTGCCAATGAAGTTGTAAAAGTAGTTGGCATGTAAACGAGTTTTCTTGCTTATATCACGATTGAAGTTTACCCCTAACACTTGGGTACTGGCCAGGGCCTGGCTACTATTCAAGCGTAACAAAGCACTCAACCCGCTGGTTCCTCCGCTTCTGATATTACTGATAGCTCCCTGGCTAATGTTCTGAAAACCACCCACAAACCCTACATAATCGACAAACGAGAAGGGCTGTTCATTGATGTTATTGGCTCCCCCCAACAAAGATATTTGGGTTTTGGAGTCAAAGCGGTTGAAGTTAAATTTTCCATTGTAGCGATCGTCGGTACCGTACCCAGCAGATACATTTCCGAAAAATCCTCCTTTACGGTTTTTCTTCAAAACCAGGTTGATGGTTTTCTCCCGGTCGCCATCGTCTACGCCCGTAAATTTTGACATTTCAGATTTGTCATCAAATACCTGTACCTTGTCTATAGCATCAGCTGGGAGGTTTTTGGTAGCTATTTTAGGGTCTTTACCAAAAAACTCTTTACCATCTACCAATACTTTTTTCACCTCTTTTCCCTGGGCTTTGACCTTCCCATCTTTGTCTACCTCTACCCCAGGCAATTGTTTGAGTAGCTTTTCTACATTGGCGTTGGGTTTGGTTCGAAAGGCCTTGGAGTTGTATTCTATGGTGTCTTTCTTGATAACAATAGGCACTCGGTCCTCTTTTACCACAATCTCCTTCAGCATCTTTTTGTCTTCCTCGAGCTTTACATCTCCCAAAGATAGTTCTTTACCTTTTTCTAAGGTTAAAGGCTTATTGAGCGGTTTGAATCCAGTAAAAGATACCTGTAACAAGTATTTTCCGGCTTTGGCACCTTTTAGTACAAACTGACCTTTACCATCGGCAATGGCGAACTTGGTCAGGATAGAATCAGGTAAACTCATCAGCAACACTGATGCTCCTGGCAAGGCTTTGCCTTCTGGGTCGGTAATCTTACCATTTACATTTTGAGCTAAAGCAGCGGTATTCCAGCCTATGAGGGCTAATAGTATATAAAATGTTAGCTTTTTCATGGTTTTGTATTTTGTCTGGTAGATAGTTCATAGCATCTATGATGTTGTCAAAAGTTTTCAGTTAATCACTAGATGTAATTCTCAAAAACCAATCACCTGATACTATAGATTATATATTGCTATGAACTATCGACTCATCACCTTAGAATTTTCCTTTGCTTCTGCGTTGTTCTCTCATTTCCTGCATCTTTTCCTTGACAATCTTGTTGAATTGCTTGCGGGTCACTTTTTTTCCTTTTTTAGGTGCTTTAATAGCGTCAGCTTCTAGTTTCTTAAATTCTATTTTAGAAGCAGTGGTGGTGGCTTCAAATTTCCCGTTGCCTTTTTCACTCTTTGAGGATGATTTCATCTCAAGGATCAATCCTGGTAATTGGCCATAGCCTTGAGGCCCAGAAGGAACCGGAATTTGCATCGTAAACCAAGCTTCCAGCGTGCGTTTCTCTTCTTCAAGGGTGGCTTTACGGCAATCATATCCTTGTATTTTTTTGGTTTCAGCACTGAGCTTCCACTTATGTTGTTTGGGCTTGTCTTTGATCAAAAATTTACGTCCTAAAAATGAGCGCTGTTCTACTATTTCTTGCTTGCTGGTATTGTAATACATTTGGTTATCATTTCTACCAAAACTCATAAAGCCTCGTCTTTCTTTTGGATCAACTTCTTTGTTGGGATCTTCATAGGTTTTGTACATGGTTTCACTGGCATTGAACAACAATTGATGTGTGATTACTCGATTTTGCATCTTTTCGAGTTGTTCTTTAGAAATCATTCTCTTAAACCTTTCTGGAATCTGCATTTTCATTTTGGTGGCATAGATTATTCGCCCTTCATTGTTTTGAGCCTGCGACATGAAAGGTATCCAGATAAGGACTAGTAGAAAAGTTAGTTTTTTCATCTTTTGAGAATTTTAAATGAGTTAATGGTATAAAGTAGGGATGGTATAAGCACGTAAAATGTTTTATTGTGATTCTGAAATCATCGCGACTTCTATATTTTACACCACACCTTGGTTAATAAATCTAAGATAAGCACAAGCCTGATATTTCGTTTCGAAAATCTACAAACTACCCAAGTAACTCGTCCTACCTTAAAAAAACCTAGCTCTATACTTTGATAAACAATTTCGTACAGCTTTGGTTTTTTATTAATTATAAGGCAAGTATAATACTATTTTTATAGTAACAAAACTATTTTATTAGTTTTTATACTATTTTTATAGTAATTAAGAAATTTGATAAATAATAGGTTAGCTACAGTTATACCACATTGAAGGCAAAACATAGAGAGAAAAAGCTATCATGGCTGATGCTTTCCTGAGAAAAGATAGTAAATCGGTAGAATACTGGGGTGCTATTTAGCTTATTGATGCATTTGTTATTTTTGGTAAATGGAGGGGCTATAGGGAACAATAAACCAACTTTTTAACTACAAGTTATAAATGTTCATGAGGGCGTATAGCCCTCACGCCATTTATATCTAATCAATCGCATGATTGCTCTACATTATGCCCATACTCCTGCCAGTGCTTTAGCTTCAATATCTTTGGCAAACAGGGGAGCCTCTTCGTTGATATGCAACTGAAAAGGGGTATTGGCTGGGTCTATGTCCTTGGTAAGTTCGTGGGTGGCATGGATAAACGCCTCGTTTTCTGTTTCAGAAGTTACTTTACAAGTCAATGTACAGGTACTGTCATCAATCTTTTCCAGGCTCAATTCCCAGGTAATTTGCAGCAAAACATATTTTTCATCATCCAGCCAAAGTACCGTATTTGGCGAAACCGTTAAAACCCGATCTTTTTCAGAAATGGTTTCGATATAGTGTTGAACCATAAAAAAACCTGCCACAAACTCTACATTCATCGATACTCTTTTCCCCGAGGGAAGTCTGCCCTGAGCAGCACTTTGATGCCCCTCTGCACAGGCCGCATACTCTTCTGAACTAATATTAAATAGCCATTCTGAAATGTTGATTGAATCAATGTTGGCATTTATGGTTGCCTGAGCTATAGCTTCTCCTAGTTTATGCATCTGTTTTCTCTTTTTCTAATGGTGTTGTGAAATCGTTGAATCTTTGTTTGAAAGTTATATTCTAGAAATAAGTATTCTTGTTTCTGAACTTCCCTCCAATCATCCAGAAAAGAAATCGCATAGAACCATGGATTGGTTGAACAGCATCCCAATGTTCGGTGATGAGTCCATCTTCTACTTTCCAGATATCCATAATGTTTAGTCCCTTTTGAGGGTTTCCACGGTGCTTTTTGTTATTGGTTGCATGAGAATGAACTGTTACAAATGGGCCATCTACATAAATATGTTTTACATCATAGACATAGTCAGGATACCTTTTAGCAAAATTGGATACTACCTTTAGTACACCTGTTAAGCCATCTACCATGCTTTGGTTATGCTGTCGGTATGGGTGGCTTCCATATTTCTTTTTGATGTATTCAAAATCATGGTCGTTCATCAAGTGCTGCACAAAATCAGTCACTATCTCGGCGTTTCTAGTCTCTTCTTCGGTCCAGCTTGACTTTTTAAGTCTTTCTAAATCTACTTTTAATGTATCCATTGTTATACTATTTAGATGTGTTTAAAATATTTTTACTCACTTGCATTTTGCAAGTTTTGCAAATATAGATACATTTACTTGCAAAAAACAAGTGTTTATGAAAAAAAATAATTTCAGGTCAGATTCGCCAGTAAATTATGCGCTCGAATACCTAGGCGATAAATGGACTTTGCTCATCATTAGAGACCTGGTATTTGAGGGAAAAAAGTTTTATAAGGAGTTTTTAACTTCGGAAGAGAGCATTGCGACTAATGTTTTGTCTGAACGACTCAAAAGGCTGGAAAACGCTGATATTGTTCGGTCAAAAATCTATGAAAAACAGCGAACACAGAAAATATATGCACTCACCGAAAAAGGAAAAGACCTGATTCCAATTCTGGTAGAAATTATATTGTGGTCGTCAAAACATAAGGATGGCCTCCGTGTAAGTCCTGCTTTTGTGAAGAAACTGGAAACCAATAGAGCGGAAATAATCAAGGCTATTAAAGCAAATGTGGGCAATACAACATTTAGTGCGAATGGAGGTAAATAAATATGTAACTTGTTCAATATTTCAAATTATTCAATTCCTACCAAAATGCTTAATAGCATAAGGGTAATTCACATGAGAAATTCTGTAATAGTTTTTGTCCTGGTTTTATTGCTCGCCGCCTGTGAATCTGGCCCACCAAACCATATCCCAGATGATGAGTTTAGAAAGGTTTTCCATAAAGACGCTAGAAATATGGGGCAATACTTCGTGCCTACTGATGCTGAACTTCTAAAGTTTGAAGTTGAGTTCAAAAGTTATCTGGAAAGCTTGACCAAATCAGGAAAGGGTTATAAGATCAATATCTTGGAGAAAACTCATCCCCTCGAATATGGTCTTGGATGGTTCAAAAGGCGATATTTTGGACGAATCGAAAACGATTATAAACGTAAGTTGTTTGTTGAATTTGTGGCCATCCGATGTGGGGGCTCTGATGAATGGCAACAAATTGACTATCCTTCAGACTCAAATCGCGCCTGTTGGTGGAATGTAATATACGATGTAGATAATAGTAAAATTGAAAAAATAGATTACCCTTGGTAGAAACTTTCACCTTTTTTGATGTTTGAGCAGAATGACACCAAAAAAGCTTGGCCAATAAAGGTTAGTGGTGACATTTCACTTAAACACCTTCAACCTCTGAAATTATTGCGTTGATTAAACTTAGACGACTAAAGAAACCATAGTTTTATTCTTTCCAATACTCCTCGCAAGTTTTGTTTTTTTGCCAGAATATACCCAAATATTTGTATCTTACTAGACAAATAAAATGATCTGACTAAAATGAAAAAACAAACACCTTCTAACAAAAAGACGGGTTCTAAAACAGTGATTCAAACCAAAGCTGCAAGCAGTTCGAAAATAGCTTCTTTAAAGCCACCTGCCTATGGCATTCACGCTGTTGATAACTTTCAATCAACACCTTTACAAGCTAAATCAAATGTTTCTCCCTTTCCTAACCAAACTTTAGAAAGGCGAGAAAAACCCATAGGCAAAGAGCTCCCTAATAACCTGAAAACCAAGATGGAACATTTGGGCGGAGTAGACCTCTCTGATGTGAAAGTCAACTATAATTCTGCCAACCCTCAAAAAATAGGGGCCTTGGCTTATACTAAGGGGAACCAGATTGAGATTGGCCCTGGCCAGGAAAAACATCTTCCTCATGAGACCTGGCATGCAGTGCAACAAAAACAAGGACGAGTACAACCTACCATACAAGCCAAAGGATTAGCCGTCAACAATGACTCTGTTTTGGAAAAAGAAGCAGATTTGATGGGCAACAGAGTAAACACTCAATTTGCAAACAAAACAAGCCCTGGTATTGGTGGAACAAAAAATAGTAAAAACCAGGCGGGGGTTGTGCAGAAAAGGGCAGCAGACCCCAAAAACCAAGCTGGATTTAGAGTAGGAGATTCTGTCGAAACCTATTGGGGAACCTGGACAATAAGAGCAGAGTCAACCCCCACTGACAATCAATATTATGGCATAAAAGTCGCCCTTGAGTTTTTACCTAATGAAAAAGTAGACGCGACTAAAATTGAAATGGTACAAGTCATGCGTGCCAGAGAAGGAGGAGAAATAAGTCATTTGGAGGCTAAAAAGAACCTACCAACCAAAGAAGAGAGAAAAGCAGGAAAAGTATTTGGTGGAGATTATCGCAAAAAACACAGTATAACTAAAAAAGATGCAATAGTAATTGACCCTAAAACGGGTGAAACTGACGAGGGGACTCACATTGACGCTTGGTGGAATAACAATAATCCCATTTTTCGTTTGAAAGGCAAAGCCAATACTCTACAGGAAGGAACACCAGAAACGGATGAACTTAAGGGTGGATCACAAATTTACAAAAATACGCCAGGCAAACGTATTGCTAAGAATCCAACTGATGATAGGGCTTATTTGGTTGATGGGCCAGAAATTACCAGCGGTGTCATCACCAAAAAAGGCCTTAAGAATACCTATCATAAATTAGAAACAACTGCTCTGGCAATATCTGGCAACCAAAAAGGAACCTATTATGGTTCAGTACAATGGGGGTGGGGATTAGATGCCAATGGTAAATATTATACAGTTCCTTTGAAAGTAGTATCAGAGGGATTTGTAAGTCCTTCATTTCTTAAAGCTGCCGAAATTTGGAACAAATCAAAAGCGAATATTGATGGCAAAGAGATAGATACCGTTGATTTACCGATTTTAAAAAATATTCAAGTGTTGAATAGTGACAAAGAAGTCACTTTATTTGAAAGCCTTAGAACAAATTCTGCTACCCCAACCAAACTTCCAAAAGGTACACGTTTTATTATAGTAAAACCCGCCACGATGTTTGCAAAATATAAAGACAAAAAATATAAAAAGAGAAAAGACATTGACGCCAATCGTATGGTAATTAAAGTTGTAGATGGGCCGCATATCAATAAACAAGGCTATATAAGTTCAACAGTATCTATGTTAAACGAAAGCACCACCTGGCGTAAACAACAACAAAAAAAGTGATTTTAATGAGATGTAGAATATGGATATGGAGTTGCCTTTTTCAACTTTTCATCCTAAACACTTATGCGCAGTCCCCCGAAGAACGCTTAGCCAAATACATAATTAATCGTGAAGCGAGAAACTTTCAATTCCCGGCAGATAGTTTTTGGCGTGACTATCAAGTTAGACCAGAGTTGATTCAAATTATTACACACCCCAATATCAGCGATAGCGTGAAGCTTGTCGTGGACAGACTTATTTCTGCCCGGTTGCATGGTATAAACTACTACAGTGTAAAGGCAAAGCAGTCATTGGCCCACATGTATGTCAAGGCAATCGCTCTTGCCTGCAACAACCCTACTCAGTCTATCATTGATACCAATATCGTGAGGTACGGCGAACCAGGCACCCCCAACTATCGGCTTATACAAATAGGAGAAATAGCCATCCCAGCTCTACTCTCTTTATTAGAGAATCGTTGTATTTTTAATACTTATGCAAATGACCTCTTTGCTGCTCATAAACTTAGAGTCAGGGATCAGGCTGCTTTGCTAATTGCTCGAATCAAAAACATCCCTCTAACTCTAAATAAATACAAATCTCCCGTAAAACGCGACCGGCTCATTGAAAATTTAAAGAAAAGAGTGCTTCAAGAACCTTACACCATTCCTACCAAGGACCTATTGATTGACTTCATTAAAAAAAAGGGCCTAAAGCAACACCTTCCCTCGAAAGTCAAAGATAGCTTATGGAGTCATCATCGTACAGAATTAATAGAAATCATTACCACTCCTAACATTGATGATAGAATAAAGCTTCGAGTAGATTGGATTCTGTTCTATCGCCAACGTGATCTTTCTATCTTTAATTTGGCCACCAAAAAAGCCTTGGCTCGCTTATATGCTAAAGCTTTGCGTAAAAGCTGTTATGCCCCTGATTGGTTTTATTATAGTAATGCATTCTGGGCATATATTACCTTTAATGAATTAGGAAGAATGCCAGGACATAGAATTATGCAGTTGGGGGATTTAATTGTCCCTGAATTAGCGCTTTTACTGGATGACAATTGTTTTAAATTTGGTCGGCGTGATCGCCGTTATTACTTGAGGATCAAAGATTTTGCAGCTTTTTTTATTGCCAGAATCAAAAAAATCTCTTTACCCTTACACAAACACATTACCCCTCAAAAACGAGATGAATTGATTGAGAACTTGAAAAAAGAACTGGATAAGTAATCATTACTCTTCCCCTGGAAACTCCAAATACTTTACAGGTACCTGATCGGTGAGCCATACTTTGTTTTCGGATAAGAAAAATTGGTGGCCATCGGCATGCATTTCTGCGGCATTTACAATCAAAATAATGGGTTTGCCATGGCGTGAACCCACACTTTTGGCAGTGGTTTCATCAGCCGAAAGGTGTACATGGTCTCGGTTTCGTTTTTTCAGACCTTGCGCACGAATGCTATTCACAAAACGGGTGGCTGTACCATGATATAGTACTTCAGGAGGTTTGATGGCCTCATAGCCTAGTTTTACTCCAATAGAGTGCCCTTGACTAGCTCGAATGTAGGTTTGATCTTCGTCGAAAGCAAAGCGTTTTTTATCGTTTTCGGCTACTACAACCTGCAAATCTTCAAAGGTAATGGGGAAATAATTGTTGGAAAACCGGTCTATCAGCATATCTACTGCTACCCAGCCTTCTTCGTCCATCACTAGCTCTATAGCCTCAGGGTGATGACGCAACACATAGCTCAATCTTTTACTGATTTTAACCATTTGGTTCTTGTTCATGCTTTTGCTAATTTGGGTTACACCTGTTTTAATGGTTACATTGTTTGATCGTCCAATAGTTTATAATATATGGTAAAACTCTTGAACCTTATAGCCATTTAGCAATCGTTTTGGAGATCACTTAATTCAGGTAATATGATTGATTTAAAGCGAATTATTGTTTTCTAATTATTCTTCAGAAAACGAAATAAATCTTAGTTGGTTTAATGATTCACCAACTACTAAAAGCGAAGCAATGAAAATTTACTCAGTAATTAAAAAAGGGGAATTGCACCCGGTATATTGTGAAGATTTTTTGATCAGTACTTATGTAGGCGAAAGTTATTATATGGGGGCTGTGTTGGATGGTTGTTCGTCGGGAGAAGACTCTCACTTTGCTTCGGCTTTGATGGGGAAGTTGCTCAAAAAAATTAGTAAAGATATTTCTCAACAAGAGCGTTTGTTGTTTGAAAACCCTCCACTGAGTGCCGAAAAAATAGCGGTCAAAATGCTCAAAAAGATGTTTTGGGAGTTACGTGATGCTCGTAAACACCTGGGATTGACCAATGTAGAAATGTTGTCTACGTTGATCTTGATGGTGTATGATGAAAATGAAAAACAGGCATTTATCATTGCCATTGGCGATGGTATGGTAGCTATAGATGGCAAAGTCACCGAAATTGACCAGGATAATATGCCCGATTATATGGCTTACCACCTAAATCATAGTTTCGACCAGTGGTTTCAGAAACAAGAGCATATTTATCGGGTTGATCAGCCTAAGGAAATTAGTATTGCTACGGATGGAGTAGATACTTTTCGAACCCATAAAACAGATAATCCAGCTGATTTTAGTCCGATTGATTTTTTATTACTGGACAATTCACTGGAAAACACCCAGAACATGCTTACCCGTAAAGCCAATATTTTGCATAAAAAATACGGCTATTTGCCTGCTGATGATGTAAGTGTTATTCGGGTCAAGTTTTAAGCAGCTCATCATATATTGTTCAATTGTTTTATTGCTGATTCCTTCAACCAAGCGCAGCACAGCGGGGTTTACCAAGTATTACAGACTTAGCGAAACAGTCTCAAAAAAACTCAACAATTTAATCACCTAACAATGAAAGCAATTACTGAAAACGGCGACACGATTACGATTGACGACAAATATGAAATTAAACGAGGTGGTGAGGGTAAAATTCTGACCATTCCTGAACGCCCCAACCAAGTAGCTAAGATTTACCTCAACCCCAATGTAACCCATTTGGGACAAGCCCAAAAAGATGCGTTGAGTGCACTGGATAACACCCACTTTGTAAAGCCATTGGAATTAATTTACCCTAAAAAAGGTAAAAAAGCGAATAAGCAAAAAGGGCTTTTAGGGTTCACAATGGAGTATTTGCCTCAGGATTTTGTGCCGTTGGCAGCTTTGTTTAAAAAAAACTATTGTGCTGCCAATCAGATAGATACTGCTTTTAAAAATGAGTTGGTAAAGCAGCTACCTGCAATTGTAGACCACGCCCACAATCAAGACATTATCATTGGAGATTTGAGCGGCTACAACATCATGGTAAATCCTCAGGGTGACTTGAAGTTTATTGATGTAGACGCTTACGAAACCACCATTCACACCCATACTGGAGTATTGTTGGATGAAATTCGAGATTATTTGTACAATGGGGTAGTGAGCAAAGAAAGTGATTATTTTGCGCTGGCAGTTGTCATGTTCAATCTGCTTACCCACTTGCACCCTTTCAAGGGTATTCATAAGCTGTATAAAGTAATGGCAGAGCGCATGGTGCGCAAACTTCCAGTTTTTGTAAACGATCCCGACTTAATCATTCCTAAATGCTATACACCTTTGACTGATGCCGCGCTTCAACAACAATTTGAACTGCTATTTGCCGAAGGCAAACGTTTTTTGATCATTGTGGGGCAACCTGTAGTACCTAGCGCTAAGCCTCAACCTACACCAGCACCTACTATTACAGCAGGAAATTTATCTATCAAAGAAATTTATCAACCTGTAGCTGGAGAATACATCTTACGCGCTACCTTCCAACAAAATCAAGGCTTGATAGAAACCAACCGCCAGGCGTTGGTATACGATTCCAGCAATCAGGGCTATGTGACTCTTAAACATACGATCACTCCCAATCAATTGCCACCTGAACTACAACAGGGAGAACTTCGCTGGTTTACTGGAGAAAAAAACGTATTGGCTTTACAGAATGGCGCTTTGTATCACTTTTTGGGCAATGGTGACTTCCAAAAAATTAGTAACTTCCAACTATCAGACAAGGGGCGTTATCATTTGGTTGATAATATCTTGGTGGTGTTGGATGGGGAGTATATGCGTTGGTTGTTTTTAGATGATATTAATCGGGATTTTATTCGCATTGAACAAACTCCAGTGTTTGTACCAGGATTTGATGTATTCAATGGTTTGATCCAAAACACAGGTGGGGTACAATATGTTTTTTACTGCTCTGGCAAGCATATCTCTACTGTCAAATCCCCGTTGTCGCTTATAGAATCGGTACATATTCAGGGTAATGTAGGCTGGGTGAGCTATGATGAACAGCAAAACGGAGAGATTACTCGCAAATATGAGTACTTTAGCATAGATGGTCTGCAAATGAAACTCAGTGGAGAACCAGTATTTGGCCAGCGCCAATTTGCCTATAAAGCTACTTCGGCTAGTGGGGGGATTGTGTTTGAACCCGATGATGATAAAATGCGGGTGCGTCGCAGTCAGGATTTTAAGGTATTGCAGGAGTTTGATTGTAGCGTGCTAAGTACCGAAAGTGCCTTAGTGAGTACACAGGCGGGGATTGTAGCATATGAACGAGATTTTTGTTATTTATTGAATAGCCAAAAGTGAGTGAAAAACGAAAAGCGTAAAGTGAAAAATTAGCGCAAAGCGGTGATTTCTCGAGTCCAAGAAGTTCCCTCCTGTTTAGGTAGGCTAGGGTGGTGATATAAGCTAAAAATGAATAATGGCGCAAAACGGAAATAATTAATTATTAACCATTTCTTATTGAATCTTTATATACCAAATAAATTACACAATTTTTAAGTATATGTCTTATGGCAAGAAAAAAGAGTAGAAGAAGGACAATTATCAGAAGAATATTGCTAGCGTTGGTAGTGGGGTTGTTGTTTATGGTAGGTAACACGCTGTATGTAGCAGGCGTTTTTAGAAGCATCAAGCCGCACTTTGCAGGTACCGAAAAATCAGTGGCTATATTGGGTGGAGCCGAAGATATTACCATCGACCAAACCACGGGGATTGCCTACGTTTCGGCCGATCAGCGTCGAGCTACTTTTCAGGATAAAAAGAATCCAGTACAAGGCACGATTTATTGGGTAGATTTGAATAATCCTGCTCAGGCACCTGTAAATATGTTACCTGATTTTAAGAAAGATTTCCACCCACATGGCATTTATTTTTACCGAGCCAAATCGGGCAAGCAATTGCTTTTTGCGGTCAATCACGCCGAAAAGAATACCATTCAAAGCATCGAGCGATTTGAGGTACAGGGCAAAAAACTAGTACACCTCAATACCATTCAGCATGAGTTGATGACATCGCCCAACGATGTGGTGGCAGTGGGTGAAAATGAGTTTTACGTAACCAATGATCACGGTTTTACCAAGGGCTTTGGCCGCACCCTGGAAGAATACTTGCGACTTCCGCTGGGGTATGTCAACTATTATGATGGCAAAACGATGAAAACGGTTTCGTCCAACATTACTTACGCCAATGGCATTAATGTAAGCCCCGATGGAAAGAAACTGTATTTGGCTTCTCCTTCTACCCGTCGGGTACTGATATTTGACCGCAAAGCGGACAATAGCATTGAAAAAGTAACTTCGGTAGCTATAGGTACTGCTGGAGACAATATAGAATTAGACGCACAAGGAAACTTATGGCTGGGGTGCCACCCACAAATGCTCAAATATGCAGCCCACGCCAAGGATTCGAAGAAAAAGTCGCCTTCGCAAGCCATTAAAATCACGGTAAAAGGTGATAACCAATACGAGGTATCTGAAATATATATGAACGATGGCACTTCGCTTTCGGGGTCTAGTGTAGCGGCGGTTTATAAGAATAATTTGTTGGTAGGCGGCGTGTATGACCGTAAGTTTTTGTGGTGTAAGATGAAGTAAGATACTTGTTGGTGTTGTTTTGGGCAAATGAAAATCAAAAAAGCCTGTCTCGTAAGAAACAGGCTCCCTTAAATATTGGTTGATTCAATGTTAGAGTTTTGCATTGATTTTATCAAGCAACTCTTTGGCATATTTAATATTCCCTTTTTCTTGCTTGGCCAAAACAATGGATTCTTCAACTACTTTTTTGGCTTCTGCATAACGCTCCAACTTAAACAGCAACTGAGCTTTAACATATACATTGCCATAGATTTTCCTCAGTTCTATAGAACGTTTTATCCAGTCTAAAGCTTTTTCTAAACGCTTAGTATCCAGCTTATCTTTGCTGAAAGCATAGCTATAAGCAGTCATTGCAAAATTCATAGGGTTTTCACAGTAATTGTCCAGATAACGGCAATCATAATGAAAACTTTTCTCCTTGTCACTTCCATAAAACAAGTACTCAGCTTTTGCAATGTATTTATCAGCTGATTTTCCCAATATTTTGCTCAGGTTCTTTTTAAAGGCGGTAAGTTGGTCTTTATCCTTAGATTTACTGATGCTTCGCATTTCAGGCTCTATTCCTTTTTCAATAAATTTATTTACCTCTCGTTTGTTCTTTGCCAATTTCACAAACTTGTCCTGATTGTTCAGCACATAGCCAAAAGCTTCTTGTGAATATTTGGTCACAAATTCTTTGATAAATTCCCAGCCTTCAGCAGTAGCCCAATTATTTTTGCCCAATTGGTTTAAATACGTTTCGGTGGGTTTGGTAAAGTCTTGACGAGCACCTTTTGCTGCTATAATGTATTTCTTAAGAAAAGCCTTATCTTTTTCACCTTTCTCAAAGCGGCGTTGCATGGTGTAAAACTGGTTTTCAGGGTTCAATGCATTATTGGCTTGTTTCAATAATTTTTTAGCTGGATAAGCACCTAAGGTTTTATGCACGATTTCGCCTTGAGGATTAAAGTACACCAATGTTGGAAAAGCACGTATTTCGTATTTTTTTGCAAAATCTACACCTTCTCCTTTTTCCATGTCCATTTTAAAAGATACAAAGTGTTTGTTGAAAAAATCGCCTACTTTTTTTTGAGGAAATATTTTCTTGGACTGCCATTTACAAGGGCCACACCAGGTAGTGTAGGCATCCACAAAAATGTGTTTGTTTTCGGCTTTGGCCTTGGCTTTTATTTCAGCCCAAGTGCCTTTTTCAAATTTGATTCCTTGAGCAATGGTAAAGTTTGCAAACAAGCCCAGCAGTAAAAGGATATTTAATATTTTTTTCATTTATGTGGTAGTTTAAGTTTAAAACACAACAATTACTATAAATATAGTCATATGACTATTAAACTAGTAATAAGTAGAAAAGTTTCATGTCCAATATACTTATTAACAACACATAAATAAGTTTAACCACAGGTTATTTGGATGATTTAAAAGATGTATTTACTCAACAAAGCATTACAATTTGGCCTCAATTTCTTCTAATTGTTTTTGAGCTTTTTGCACAAACGATTTTACTTCCTTTTTGGCCAGGGTTACTACTTCTTGAGCCACAGGATAAGCTTGTTTATAGCGTTTCATTTTTAGCAACAAGCCCACCTTTGCATTGAGATTATCTACATTACGCTTTAGCTTGATAGCTCGATTTATCCAATGTAGGGCACTGTTTAAATGTTCCAAATCAGTATATTTATTAGTGTACATCCAAGCAGCATATAGTAGGGCTATTTCGTCGTTGGTATGATCTAAAAATTTACGGGCATATTTTAAGGATTTTTTTTCATCGGGCAGGTAATATAAATACTCCTTTCGAGCAATGGCTTCTTTTGCTTCTTCAGGAGGAAAAACCATTTTTACTTTCTTCCGGTAATCAATCAATGCTTGTTCTCTTTCTGAATGAGGCACATTCATCGCATCTTCGTTCAGTGATTTGATTAGGTATTGGCTAACAATCTTTTTACCCAAAACTTGAGCAAAACTAGCTCGGTTGTCAAGAATGTAGTTAAACTCCTTTGAAGTAGTTCTCTTCAAATAAGCTTCTATTATTTTCCAGTTTTCTGGTTTCGCCCAGTTTGCTTTTTCCTGTTGAGCCAAGTACGCACTCAATGGTTTATCGTAGGGTTCATTTGCCAGGCTCAATGCTTTGATATAACGCTTTAGAAAATCGTTTTCTCTAGCTCCGGCTTTATATCGCCTTTGTTGAGCCATCAATTGGGTTTTGGGGTCTAGGGCCTGACGAGCTGCATCTATAATTTTAGCTGCTCCGCCAGAGCCTTTGACAATATGCACCAGATTTCCCTGGGGGTCAAAATAAAGCAAGGTAGGATATGATGTCACTTGGTACTTTTTGGCAAACGCAACGCCTTCTCCTTTTTCCATATCCAATTCGTAACTCACCAAGTGTTGATTATAAACATCTCCTACCTCTTTCAAAGGAAAGACCTTCTTCCTCAGGTATTTGCAAGGGCCACACCAGGTAGTATAAGCATCTACAAATATGAATTTATTCTCTTTTTTGGCTTTCGTCTGAATTTCGCTCCAGGTACCTTTTTCAAATTTGATCCCTTGTCCAAGTACTACACTACTCACCCAGGCAATAAGAGTGACCACACATAAAATCGTTCTCATATAATTTAAAAGTTTGATTGGTTTCACATAAAATACGTATTGTATTGACTAGACGCGACTTATTTGTGTAAAGCAAACCATCAAAAAAAGCCTATTTCTCGTAAGAAACAGGCCCTTAAATATTGGTTGATTAAGTATTATAACTTCGCATTGATTTTCTTTAGCAAGGCCTGTGCTCCTCCTGGACTTCCCCCTATTTTTTTGGACAAAGCAATAGATTCTTCCGCTACTTTTTTGGCTTCCTGATAACGCTTCAATTTATATAATAAGCGCGCTTGGGTACTGGTATTATACCAAGTCTTTTTTAGCTTCACCGATTTTTCGGCCCACACCAATGCTTTTTCCAGTTTTTGAGGATCATTCGTAATTAAACTATACCTGGCCGCCATACCGCCTAAATCCTGAGAACCATTGCAATAATTATCATAATACTTGCAGACATACCGAAAAGCTTTTTCTTTATCTTTGTCAAGATAAAAGAACCAAAAATCTGCTTTAGTCAAGAGCTTTTCAACGTCTCTCTTTTGAACAAATACTTTTCTCAATCTTCGCTTCAATGAATCTAATTGGGCCTCACTTTTATCTTTAGAAAACGCTACTTTTTTCATGTCCTCTTCTAACACCTTTTCGATATAATTTTTCACGTTCTCTTTTTTCTTAGCCACTTGCTCAAACTTTGCTTGGTTTTTTAAGACATATTCAAAAGCTACTGCTGAAGGTTTTTCCACATATTGACTTATAAATTCCCAACCTTTGGTGGTGGCCCATTTGTCTTTACCCAGTTGGTTCAAGTATAGTGTAACGGGTTCAGTAATATCCTCGAAGGCAGTTTTCAAAGTCTTGATGTATTTCTCCAGGAACTCATTGCTTTTTTCTCCTTTCTCAAAACGGCGTTGTAAAGTAAAAACCTGAGTTTCAGGGTTCAAGGCGTCTGCAGTCAGTTTCAGTAATATGTCAGCTGGCGCAGCCCCTCCAATTTTATGAACTATTTGGCCTTGGGGGCTAAAATATAGCAAGGTAGGATATGCACTTATCTTGTATTTTTTAGCAAAAGCAGGCCCTTCTCCCTTTTCTGTATTCACCTTATAAGACACAAAATGCTTGTTGAAAAAATCGCCTACTTTTTTTTGAGGAAAGACTTTTTTGGATTGCCACTGACAGGGGCCACACCAAACAGTGTAGGCATCTACAAAAATGTACTTGTTTTCAGCTTTGGCTTTGGCTTTTATTTCCGTCCAGGTGCCTTTTTCAAACTTAATCCCTTGAGCAATCGTGGTATTGGCAAGCCAACCTATCAGTATTAATGTATAGAATGTAACTTTCATCTTTTGAACAATTTAATTGATAACAACCTACACAGTTCTATACTTGATGGCTTTAAAAAATGGAGCCGATTTATAAAAAAAGCCTGTCTCTCGTAAGAAACAGGCTCTTAAATCTTGATTGATTAAGTATTATAATTTCGCATTGATTTTTTCTAACAATGCTTTGGTTTCTTTGGCATTTTGCTTGGCTTCTTTGGCCAAAGCTATAGATTCTTCAGCAACCTTTTTGGCTTCTTTGTAACGCTTAAGCTTAAATAACAAGTGGGCTTGAGTATCGGTATTGAACGATTTTTTCATCAATTTTACTGATTGTTGTGCCCAGCCTAAAGCCTTTTCTAAACGCTCAGTATCATTGTACTTTTTGTAATAGCCCCACGCAATGCTGTTAAACTCATAGGCATTGTCACAGTACTTATCAAAGTACTTGCAGGCATATTGCATGGCTTTTTCTTTGTCTCCAGCATAAAACATATATTCGGCCTTGGCAATGTGCTTGTCGGCATCTTTCCCAAATACATCCTTTAATTTCTTTTTGAAAGTAGTCAGCTGTTTTTTGTCTTTGGAACGAGCTACTCCGCGCATATCCATCATCAACACACGAGTGATATACTTCTCTACTTTTTCTTTGCTTTCAGCTGCTTTTTCAAACTTAGCCTGGTTTTTCATTACATACTCAAAAGCCTCTGCAGAAGACTTACGTACATACTTGCTGATAAACTTCCAACCTTCGGCAGTAGCCCATTTGTCTTTGCCCAATTGCGCCAGATACATGTCAGCAGGCTTGCTGAAATCCTCATAGGCACCTTCTAAAGCAGCAATATATTTTTGCAGAAACTCATTACTTTTTTCTCCTTTTTCAAAACGACGCTTCAAAGTAAATACCTGGGTCTCGGGGTTTAGCGCATTGGCTGCAGCTTTTAGTAGTACCTTAGCAGGGTAGGCACCTACGGTTTTATGCACCATTTCGCCTTGGGGGTTAAAATATACCAAAGTAGGATAAGCTCTTACTTTGTATTTTTTTGCAAAGTCAACTCCTTCTCCTTTTTCCATATCCATTTTAAAAGAGATATAGTTTTTATTGAAAAAGTCACCTACTTCTTTTTGAGGGAATACTTTTTTGGATTGCCACTTACAAGGGCCACACCAGGTAGTATAGGCATCTACAAAAATGTGCTTGTTTTCGGCTTTGGCTTTAGCCTTAATTTCAGACCAGGAGCCTTTCTGAAAGGCAATTCCTTGAGCACCTGCGGTAAAGGCGGCTAGTAGTAAAAAAGCAAAGAGGGGTAAAAATTTATGCTTCATTGTGTATTGTAGTTTAAGGGTGATTGATTTATGTTGAGTTAAATTAATGATTTTTTGCCTCAATGATGTTCTTCCAGCCCAAATAGTTGCTTTCTTCGCAAGAAATTATGCTTTCTTTAGTATTTAGCCTGCTTTTTTTTCTTAACCTTTTACCTTTGCATCCGGTTATTTAAGCAATCAAAATAAGTATACTGGTTTATGACCAATGCCACTCAAATTCCTGTAAAAAAAATCTTGATTTTGGCGCTTGTCTGTATCCTTGGCTTGTGGCTAAGTTGGCAAGTATATCCTATATTTTTATTGGTGGGATTTGTACCTATTTTAATGATAGAAACCGAAATCGTTCCTCAAAAGCGGGGTGGTTTTAAGTTTTGGCTGGCGTGCTTACTTATTATGCTTGGCTGGAATGCCCTGACTACCTGGTGGCTCGCCCTGGCTACTATACCAGGTGCTATAGCAGCCATTACATTGAATGGCCTATTTATGACGCTTCCTTTTGTTTGTTATAGAATCACTAAACAAGCACTTGGCAATAATTATGGCTATTTCACTTTTGTGCTTTATTGGCTAAGCTTCGAGTACTTGCATTTACACTGGGACATCTCGTGGAGTTGGCTTACCCTAGGCAATGCCTTTGCCCAAACTACCAACTGGGTGCAATGGTACGAATATACTGGGGTGCTGGGTGGTTCGCTTTGGGTACTAATGCTTAATCTATTGGCTTATTTTATAGTCAAAAGCACATTGGGGCATAATCGTCGCACTTATGCTATTTACCTGGCACTGCTACTCTTTGTCCCCATCATTGCTTCTTATATCATCAAACCTTCTTTTGCTAATACAAAACGCCAAACGATAGAGGTAGCCCTGGTACAGCCCAATATTGATCCGCATACCCAAAAATTTCGCAATAACAAAGGCTTTATTCCTTATCAGGTACAATTGAAACAGTTTCTCAAACAAGCAAAGTCAGTAGTAACTCCTCAAACCCAAATACTTCTTTTCCCCGAAACCGCTTTTGATGAACAATACATTGAGCCTCAAGTACCCAATTATGGTGTGTTCCAGCAGATCAATACCTTTCTGGCCAAAAATCCCCAACTGTCGCTTATGACAGGGGCCACCACAGCCAAGTTTTATGGTCGTTCGGCTACTACACCTACCGCACGTCGACACAAAACGCTGAATAAATATTATGATGTATTCAACACCGCTATTTGGCTAAGAGCAAAGCAAGCACCTGAATTTTATCATAAGTCGAAGCTGGTAGCTGGGGTAGAAACACTTCCTTATCCTGAAGTTTTTTCTATTTTTAATTCCTTATTGCTTGACTTGGGAGGTACTACTGGATCGTATGGTACTCAAACAGAACGAAGTATTTTCCAGACACAAGATAGCACCTGGGTAGCTCCGTTGATTTGTTTTGAATCTTTGCATGGAGATTTTACTACGGCTTATGTAAATCAACAAGCCCAGCTCTTAACGGTAATTACCAATGATGGATGGTGGGGTGATACCGAGGGGCATCGTAAACACTTTGCTTATACTCGATTGCGTGCCATAGAAACACGCCGAGCAATTGCTTTCTGTGCCAATACGGGTACTTCTGGATTTATAGACGTAACAGGTGAGATACTACAAAAATCAGCTTATAATACACCAGCAGCATTGACGCAGAAAATACCAGTAAATCAAAAAATAACCATTTATACCCAATATGGCGACTACATCGGGCGACTTGCCGCCTTTTTGGCGGTGGGTTTACTACTTACTTTATTCGTTAAGCGAATTACAGGAGGTAAGACAGGAGCTTTGAAGAAATGAGTAGTTTGACAATTTTAACATATTTCATTGTTGTATTACTACATTGTTAGTTCCTTCGGCTTCGTTCAGGACAGTACGTTTCGCAATGCAACACTAAAATATACTTGTTCAAAACTTATTTTTGCAAGCGCAAAAAGCCATTGGGCAACGAAACCATACTATCGAAATGAATTTACAAAAGATTACCGAAGAGGTTATTCAAATTACCAAGGATGTAGGCTATTTCATCCGTACCGAACTCCAAAACTTTGACCGCTCCTTTATTGAGTATAAAGGTAAAAACGATTTAGTGTCTTATGTAGACAAAAAAGCAGAGCAAAGTCTCATTAAAGCATTACGAGAGGTGCTTCCTGAAGCAGGGTTTGTATCAGAAGAAGACCCACAAAATCATCAGCTCTCCGACAAAGAATATCACTGGGTAATTGACCCGCTGGATGGTACTACTAACTTTTTACATGGATTACCAGTATTTGCCATCAGCATTGCTTTGATGCAGGGTAAAGAAATTGTAGCTGGAGTGGTATTCGAAATCAACCGTAGTGAATGCTTTTACGCCTGGAAAGATGGTGGAGCTTATCTGGATCAAGCCAAAATTCATGTTTCCCGCGCCGATTCATTGAGCGAAAGCCTATTGGCTACTGGGTTTCCTTACTACAACTTTGAAAAAATGGAGCAATATCTTACCATTTTGAATGGGTTTATGCAACACACCCACGGACTTCGTCGCTTTGGCTCGGCGGCAGTAGATTTGGCCTACGTAGCTTGTGGACGTTTTGAAGGATTTTTTGAATATAACCTCAAGCCCTGGGATGTAGCCGCTGGTGCCTTATTGGTACAAGAAGCAGGAGGCATGGTAAGCACTTTCAATGGAGGTGATGATTACATTTTCGGCCGTGAAATCGTAGCAAGCGGACTCATTCACGACGAAATGCTGGAAGTAATCGGAAAACATTGGTAATAACTCTCCCTTGTTTATTTAGGAAGGTAATGGATAAGTCAGTTTCTTGTCCATTACTTTTTGGAATATTACCTTTTCCACGGCTGCCCAATCTTCATAACCTAAAAACTGTACAATCTTTTCTTGATTGATCGTATTGAGTTTTCCCAAACATTTGGTAGTGGCTTCACTATTAAACAATCGTTTGAGGGTAGAAATGCTTATGTCGGTCATAGAAGATAAATTCCTAAAATCCTTATAGGTACAATCTTCAGGCTTTTGGGGTATTCTTTTGCAATAGGTAAGACCGCTGGCAGGTCTTCCCAGCAGTTCATTAGCCCTTTCCAAGATCATTAGGGCAATTGTTTTTTTTAAAATTCGGGTTAGCATATCGGTATTGTTAGGTATAGACAACTGCAAACGCAGGCACTCTATAGGTTTACGAAATAGCTGCTCGAATTGAAGGAAATGGATCACTTATTTCTTAGAAGCTGTTTGAGTTTTAGTCATAGAAATTGTTATAGGTTATTTTGAGTCTAATTAAAGCTCATTTTTGATACATAGCCTGTAGCTACGTGCGAAAAAACAGCTAAAACGTAGGCCCAAAAGAGCCATCACAAAAATATTGAATAGAATTCGAACAGCTTCTGAGACATTCTCTCAACTCTTAATCATTTTCAGCCATCACCTCTGGCTGATTCGTTTGTTTTTTCTTCGCTCTGGCAATAGTGGAACGATAATGCTGAAAAAGAAAGTCGTACAATACTACTTCGTGGATGCGTTGTTTAGAACGTAGTAATCGATTAACCATCATATGGATATAACTCGGCAACATGATATTTAGTTGACCTTGCGTTCCATTTGCCTCACAAATAGTGTGTATTTCTTGAATAATACCTTTCCAGGCTTGAGAACGTTGCTCAAAACAATCAAATGCGGCAGCCAGTGGGTGGGTATTATCGTATGAAGTCACCATTATTTCTTGCACCTTAGTACGGGCTTCGCGATATTTTTGACTCAACTGTTTCTTGGCCGCTTTGTCGGTAAAGTTAAAATCTCGGGCAAAATTGTCTTTCATGTTTTCTATCAACTGCAAGCGCTGGTGCAAATCCAACCCAAAATCGGCCATCAATGCATCTGCACCTCTCAAAGCCAACAACCAACGAAATTCTTCTATTTCTTCGCCTTCGAATAAGCTTAAAATATTGGCTACTGCCTGACTATCATGGCAAAATAGTTTCTCTGAAAGCTCCATTGTGGCCGCTCCATAGCGTTCCACTTCGCGCACATAAGTATCGGTATGGAAGTTACTCACCAAACCAGTGCTCACGTAAGGTTCCAGGGCTTGATGCAGCAAGGCAATTACTTGGGCATAAAACAAGCCTTTACCCTTAAAACGCACTCTCAAATGGCTTTTTGGATCTATATAACGCAAGAAAAACCATTCTTCAATGATTTGTTCCGACAAAAGTTGATCGGCTACTGGTTTGATCACTTCGGTAATGATTTGATCAGCGATCTTAGCCCCACAATATATTTTTAGATAAAACCATTCTGACCCTAAAGCAAATTCACGGGTAATTTGCTGGTCAGTAACCGTAAACAGGTTGGTATTAGTTGGCGACTGGACATCAGCCTGATTTGCATTGGTGGTATAATGAAAAGGCACCACAATTTCATTGGTAAAGCTTCCTTCTGGGCCAGTGGCCAACAAGTTTTGTTCATGAAACAAAGATTCCTCTAAAACCGCCACATAAGAAGGTTTGTACAAGCTCAACAATATTTTGATGGGCCATAGCTGCGATAAATCCAATGGAAGTTTATTGTCTCCAAAAACAGCCGTTATATGTTGGGGTATTTGCAATCGGTCACGCAGAGCCTGCATTTTTTCTACTTTGTGCGCATCGCTTGCATCTCTTACCTCCTTTAAATCTTCGGCTTTCACTTTCCATCGGGCCTTGCTCAAAATGGCTTTGCCCAAGGTTACTCTTGGCAACCAATCAGCATTTTCGAGATGCAGCCAACTCCAGGTTACACCATTGGCAAATTGGGTTTGCAAGTCACACAAGAAGTAGTATACTGGAACCGATTTCGTTTCATAATTATGAGCAGAACTTAAACGAGGGATTACTTCTTTGCCCAGTTTTTTAGAAAATAAAATCAAACGATCATCGTGGATTTTCAGCCATAAATCAGCCAAAGCAATGGTATATGCTTCGTCTACTGCGGTAGTAGCCATTACTGGAATCTCATAATCGCGTAATACCGCTCGTTGCAATACATTGCCCAAACGAGCCATGGGCAAATGCACAATCTCTGCCAAAATTGCTTCAGGAAAGGCCGCTTGTTCTTTCTCAAAAGTATGTTTTAGCAAATCGGTGAGTTCTTCTCCTTCATAACAAAAACGCCCCAACATTTTACCTACTGATGCTCCGCCAGCTGAGGTAACCGCTACCTGAAACTTCCCCTGATCTACCGCCTCGGGCGATGCAGCTAACACATTGCCTAAAAAGCTAAAAGTAGTTCCCAACTGAAGGTCTTCAGGGCGAGTAAATAGTTTTTCCAGTTCGTCTTTTGACAATTCTATATTGGCCTTGCCCTGGTGCAAAGCTTCATAATATTTTTCTTGTAAATAATGCGTCCAGGCACTCAGTTCTAAAGAAGCGTTAGAAGCTCGGCCATTTTTTGCCAATACCAAGTCATCTACCAAAGGAGTAAAGTCTGCTGAGTCTTGATGCTTAAGTGGATATCCCAGGCCAACTTCACTATCTAAGGCCTGTAGCAATGGTACGGCTTGTTGCTCATACTTTTGCCGAAAATCTACCTTAAAACTCTCTAAGTCTAGATTGGGAGCATTACCTTTGATCAAAAATAGCCATTCTACTGCTTCAACTATTTCTTTGGCTACTTGTGGGTGCAAAGTATTTTGGATGGTAGCTTTTTGCATATCTACTTGAAACAGCTCTCCCGCCTTTATTTCTTGGCCTTTTGCATCCAATTGTTGCGCGAGTGCTTCGATTGCTTGCTGGATTTGGCGATAACGATCTACCTCTACTCCTAGCGGTTGGTGATCAATCGCCTGCATTTGTTGAGCGATTTGCTCTAAAGCGTTTACCAATGTCCCCTGTGAAGGAATTGTTTGAAGAATTTCGATTAAACGCCCTAAAAACTCTTCTCCGGTAACCGTGGGTTCTAACTCACTTAACAATAACTGACTCTCAATGAGTGCCTCAATAAACTCACTGGCTTCTTCCAGGGTAGTTTCGTCGTCTACAAACAGGTTGGCCAAATCTATAATTTTGGCCCCTTGTTGGGCTTGCTGCAAGACTAACTCTATAAATTCTGAATTGTCTACATCTACCAAATGTAAAGTTCGTCCTTTTTCCTGCAAACGATATTCGAGGTAGCGTAAATAGTCTCCTACTTTATATAAGGTAGGATTGGGGTAAAATTTTAAATGAGGTTTGATTGCGGGCCTTTCGGCCAATTGAATTGCAAAATTGCCAAGAAACCCCATGTCGAGTCGGGTATGTCGTTGATTATGTTCGTTCTCGGCAAACTTTACCTGAGTTTGTTGCTCAAACTTACCTACCGATATTCCTGCCATCAACCCAAAAGGGGTAGGCCGAAACGACATACGATACAAGTACTTTAGAAATGATATTTTGAGCTTCTCTTCTTCTTTGGTGCTTTCTACGCCGTTTTTGAACCATTGCAGTAAAGCCTCTAGCAAACTAGGTGATGACAAATAAATTGCCTCTCGAATGATGGGGTTTTCTAATAGTTTTTCGATCGATATCGCTTCAACATCAGCAAAAGAATTAAAGGGTAAGAGTGGGGTTCTTAAAACGTAATAATCCAGTGGGCGAATGTGGTATTTTTTAGGTTGGTTAGTTTGTTTCATTTGGTAAAGAATTAAGTCATCATTTCTAAGCAATATCAAGCAAAAAGGCTCGCTCCCAATCGGTATTATTTTCGTTATCCAAGAAACCCAGCATTACCATTGCAATCCCGGCATAGCCTTCTAAGAAACTGTAATCTTCTACCCAGTAAGGCTCTTTGGTATCAGGATTCACTTTCATTCGTTTGTAATGTTCTTGTGCTTCGTTTTCTTGGTATTGTGTTACCAATAGGTTTAGCCAATGATCAGCAGCTTGTTGAAAGGCTTCTTCTTGTGTTGCCTGGTACAACTTACGATACATGTGGGCTATGCCTCCACCGCCATGGCAAAAGCCTGCATCCATCAGATTATCTTGAGGACTAAGGTGTACCCCCGCTTCCTGAGGAGTTGCTTTTTGGGTAGTTTGTAGCGCAATCGCAATGGCCTTTTGCTTCCATTGATCCTGATCTAGGGCTTTTGAGGCATGCATCAAGGCTACCACAATGCATAAATCTCCGTAACACCAAGCCAACCGACCTTGTCGCTCATTGGCGGCTCCTTCTATAATCGTCAGCGGAAAGCACTCTGGTTGGTCTTCAAGCTCTTGCTGCACTAGCCAGGTCACGCTTTGCTCCAGCAATGTTTTACTTACTTCGGGTAAAATTTCGTTTTGAAAAGCCTTAGCCAAAAAGCTAATAATTCCAGGAATGCCATGGGCTAGCCCCAGATTGTAGCGAACATGGTGTTGGTATTCTTCATCTATGGTAAAATGGTCTTGCCAATAAGTAAATCCATTTTCTTTGATGGCAGTTTGGTCTAAAGAAGTAACAATTTGTTCTAGTTGTGTCCTTGCTGAATCTGCGTGAGGTAAACGCTCGAGGTAATAAATACCTTTGCTCACTAAACCATACAGCGTATCATAATTTTTATGTTGGCTATTTTGTACCAACGATGCCTCTATCATATCATCTAAATCGCTCAACATTTCGGCATCTTCAGGATCAAGAATTTCTATGTTTACCAAATGTTGTAGCAACCAGGCTGCCCCCAGGTATTTGCCTGCCATAGCTACCTCGGCATGGGCTATCTCGCTATTTACTTGCATAAACTCCTCCAACGCCTCCACAGCTCCCTGGGCAAACTTATCGGCTTGCGATGCATCAAATAAGCTTGCATAGGCATACAGTAATGATTGGGCCGCGTGATAATTGCTAAACAGGTAAGGAGTAGTAGGCAATGGATGCTTCTCGAACTTATTGAGTAGTTTTTGGACGATGTTTTTTTGAAGCTCAGGGGAAGACCACATATTTCAGAGAATGAATTGGCAATGAATAAAAAATGATCACCCCCTTTGATAGCAAAGGAGGTGATTGAAAGCAACGCTTAATGTTTATACTGGGTAGTTAGATGGAGTTCTGCATTGTCTAGAGTCGTTGCAGGTAAACTGAGAAGCAGCACAAGGACCACCCATGCTACGGTCACAAGTCATGTCTTCTACACGAGTAAGATACTGACAAGCTTCTCCACCTTGAATAGTTTTCAGGTTCAAATCGTTTTGACCTTTGGTAAAATTCTTTAATGTACGTTTGTTTACTTTGAATTTGTTTTTGCTCATGATTAAAATTAGATTTAGTTAACATACCTACTCTGTTTCCGATTTTCGGCGTACTCGGTCTTAGAAACTGTGTAGACTTTAATGAAAAATGGCTTATAACATTTCTTGTCACTAAAACCACACAATTTCACAATCCAAAGATCAAAAAGAAAATAAATATATTTCCCTCACAAAATGACCAAATAAAATTTGGATAAAGATCAATCTTTCTTATCAATTAGATTATCAAGAATGACCCCTTCGACCTCGTCCCAGGTGGCATATCCTAAAAAATGAGCAATTTTTTGTTGGTTTTTGGCATTACAAAATCTTACTCCTTGAGCCTCACAGTTGAAGAGACGTTTGAGCGTAGTAATGCTAATCCCTGTAAGGTAAGACAGGTATCGAAAATCGGCGTGTCGGCAAGTCTGCGTGTCGGTAGCTAATTTGGTTTGCTGTTCACAGAATGCTTGATTTTTTGCGGTAGCAGTTTCCAAAATCATTTGAGCCACTTGCTGTTTAAGGAGATGGTATAGCATGATGTTTTGTGATTTATGATGAGAATATGCCTGACATATTCTTTTTTCATATGTTGTTTTACTTAACTATTTGTTACACTTATTATGATTTTAAGTCAGGGTCTTCGTTAGAAAGTTTGATAAAATTTTAATAAAAATATGGTATTTTATCTGGATAAGCTTGAGGATTGGCTTTTTTTATAGCAAATGGGGGTGGTGAACTAGCAACTTTTTAAAACGATGGATATTTTGATGTATCGGCTTGTTTAAGAAAACAGGAAAGGATGTTGGGGACTTGCCCCAACAAAACTACTTCACCAAAACCCTTTTTTCCATCAACAATCGTTTCTCTACATCCCATACTTTCACCTGATAAGAGCCTTTAGGTAGCACCAAATAAGAAGGCTTATCTAGTTGCTTGAGGTGGATTTGGTCTATGGGCACTGCATTTTCAGCATCACTTGGTTTAAAAGCTTGCACCAAACACTCTTGCTTGATATTCCACTTTTTAGGATCAACCTTGTAGTACTTTTTGGCGGTCCCCCAACTGAGCCAGGTTGGGCGTCCGTTTTTGAGTTGGGTACGGGGCAAAAAGACTTGCACATCTACGTAGTTTACAAACAAATTGCCCGTATCGGCTACCCAAGGTTTGCTTTGATACTCAAGCACAATGGGGCTATTTTTTAACCAACCTTGTTTGATCACCTGACGATAATACACATGTTCATATTTTTTATGAAAACGCTCGGTCATCTCAGTTTGATCTATAGTAAAAGGGTTGATTCCGGTCAATTTGATGAACTCCTCGCCCATTTTTACCCAACTTTTCTTCTGGTGGTTTTCTTCTATATTCTGGATACCTCCATATACCAGCATCTTGGCTTCAGGATTTTTCTTAAGCACCTCCTGTAAGTGCATCGCTTGCTGTTTAGATCTTGAGGTACCTCGTTTGTTGGCCTCGTAAGGCAATACTTTAAAGCCTAGCTTGATGGCTTGGCGAATCAAGTTACTCATCATAGGTTCTAAAGTAAAATACCCCGAATTGGCCAATGGATAACCTCGTTGGTTCAGCAAAGTATCTTTATGGCTCAATGTCTCGACCATCAAGAAACGAAAGCCTTGTTGGTATAAACCAGCTAATAGTGTCGCAGCAAAGGCTCGGTGCTGGCCCACATGGTGCGCTTCATTGATCATTATTACTTGCTCACGCTTGGCTCTTTGGAGAATGTAGTTTTTAGCATCAGGCACCTTTACTTGCTTACTATCCAGCGATTTGACTACTATTTTCTTTCTACCCTCAATCATCAAGGCTTTGTCAAAATAGTAAAGTGCGCTATCATAATTCGTCACAAACGAATTGTAAAACCCTTGGTATTGGGCATAAAAACTCTTGGTATCAGGATCGGCATTGGCCACAAGGCTTTCGTTGGCTTTGAGCGCAACTACTGGCTTGAGATAATTAGGGTTAGAGCGATCTTGTATAGCCTCTCTCACTATACTATCTATTTTGCTCATGAGTTCGAACTGAGCAAATGCTTGTGTTTGAAAAAATAGTATTCCACAAAGGATACTACCTATCACAAAAGCTTTTCCGGCGGATAATTTCGCAAATTTGATCATTACTTTAAAACAGTTTAAAATTTTAATGTTTTATCACTAATGGGGCTACCTCTTAGAAGAATGACTTTAATAGATAAGTATAAATTAGGAGAGACTTGTTAATTATGATTTATTGGGTGTACCTAAGAGATTAGTCTCCAGGTAACCTTACTTGAGAGATAAAAAAAGTGGAGAGATTTTATGATTTGATTCGGGTAATAGGCTGGCTTTTAAGAAAATGTGCTGATAATAAAGCAAAAAAAATTGTAGGCAATTCACATCATTGCCTACAACCTTTTATATCGTTACGAAAGCGAAAGGGCTTACCCTCCTAATTCTAACTGGTTTTTCACCAAGTCGTAGTACATACCTTTTTGGGCAGTAAGTTCTGCGTGAGTTCCTTGCTCTACCAGTTTTCCTTTCTCGAGTACAATGATTTGGTCAGCATTTTTTACCGTACTCAATCGGTGGGCAATCACTACTGCGGTACGTCCCTTGAAGAACTCATTTAAGTTCTCCATAATGATCTTCTCATTGTTGGCATCCAGAGCCGAAGTAGCCTCATCAAAAAACAAAAATTCAGGGTTTTTATACACTGCCCGAGCAATCAAAATCCGTTGTTTTTGTCCACCACTTACCCCAATTCCATCCTGGCCAATTTTGGTGTTATAGCCCAAAGGCAAACCTTCAATAAACTCTTGAATGTTGGCCACTTGTACTGCCTGACGCAAACGCGCCTGATCTATGATTTCGTCACTTACTGCAATATTACGAGCAATGGTATCAGAGAAAATAAATCCATCTTGCATGACAGTACCACAACGCTCTCGCCACATACGACCATTGAGGTTATTCAACTGAATACCTTCAAGTTTAATAACACCTTCTACCGTATCATAAAACTTAAGCAAGAGTTTCAGAAGCGTAGTTTTTCCACTACCACTGGTACCTACCACTGCGGTAATTTTCCCTTCAGGGATGGTAAAAGAAACATCTTCTAAAACCTTAGGAGAATGAGGTCCTTCGTATTGAAAGGTAACATCTTCGAGGTGAATATTTTTACCTTCAGGCAAAATCGTAATCTGAGGGGTTCCATCTTCTTCCTCGTTGTCTTTGTCATGAATTTCACCCAATCGCTCCAGACTTATCTTGGCATCCTGCATTTCATATACAAAGTTGATCATTTGGCTAATAGGGCCATCCAACTGCCCAATAATAGACTGTACTGCCAACATCATACCCAGCGTCATAGAACCATTCACTACTGCGTAGGCTGCCGAAAACGTGATCAGAATGTTTTTACTTTGGTTGATAAATAAGCTTCCTGCCTGCTGTATTTGCTCCAAGGTTACACTCTTTACATTGATCTTAAACATTTTGGCCTGAATACGCTCCCATTCCCACCGCTTTTGTTTTTCACAGTTGTTTAGCTTAATCTCTTGCATACCATTAATCAAGTGAATCAAGCTACTTTGGTTACGTGACATTTCCTGAAAACGCTTGTAATCCAGTTTTTTACGCCAGTTTAAGAATGCCAATACCCAGGCAATGTACAAGATACTTCCTACTAAAAATATCAAAAAGATATAGATATTGTAAAAGGCCAGAATGACCCCAAATACTATAAAGTTGAAGAAGGAGAATAGGATAGAAAGCGTGGAAGTACTCAGAAACTGCTCAATGCGGTGGTGGTCGTTGATTCGTTGCAATAAATCTCCGATCATTTTGGTGTCGAAAAAGCCAATGGGGAGTTTCATCAACTTGATCAAGAAATCGGAAATCAGTGAGATATTGATCCGGGTACTGAGATGTAGCAGTATCCACCGCCTTATAAAGTCCACTGCTGTTTGGCTAAAAAAGAGTACAAATTGGCCAATTAGCACAATGTAAATAAAATCCAGATTGCGGGTATTAATCCCGATATCTACTACCGATTGGGTAAGAAATGGGAAAATCATACTGAGCAAACTGCCCAACAATAATCCCAAAAACAATTGGAATAAAAACTTACGATAACGCACCAAATACCCCAACAAAAAGCGCCAACTAGCCTTATTAATCTTTTCGTCAGTTTCTTTTTGATAAAACTCTGGGGTGGGTTCCATCAACATGGCTACCCCTTTGTCTTCGCCTCCTTCCCGAGTACTTGCCCAGTGTTTTAGAAATTGCTCTCGCTCATATGTTACTAATCCTACTGCTGGGTCAGATACAAATACTTTCTTTTTTGTGACTTTATATACCACTACAAAGTGCTGTTGATTCCAGTGGGCAATAAAAGGCACTGGAGCTTCATCGGCTAGTTGCTGGAAGGTAGTTTTTACACCAATAGTACGAAAACCAACTGCTTCGGCAGCATCGCTAATACCCAATAAAGAAACGCCTTCACGGGTAATATAGCTTTGCTCACGCAGGTATTGTAATGAATATTTTTTACCGTAATGTTCTGAAATAATTTTGACACATGAGGGGCCGCAGTCCATCATGTCTAATTGTATATAGGAGGGAAATTTCTTCGCCATCAGTATTCTTGAGTTAAAGGTTATTTAGGGAATTGTACATGACCACTTTCTAAAAACAAGGCTACAAAGTTAGTAAACCTTTAGGAATTGTCGTATTCATTTTTTGCTCAATAATTCTCAAAGTAAAATGTTAGATGACTTTAGTACAATCTCTCACCTATATTTTTATGGCGTTTACCGCTACAAAAACCTCCCTTAACCCCAAAATAAGCTCGCCGAATTATTAGATAAATTAAATTAACTCTTAATAAAACTCAATTTTGTATTACTACAATTAAACCCAATGATGAATTTTTCAAAACCTATTTTGGGAGGGTTATTGGCGATGTTGCTTGCTTTGAACGCCTGTAGCCCATCCAACGAAAAAGTGGAGCCTGCCAACAAGGCCAAACCATTGCCCATAGCAAGTTCGGTAAGTCAACAGGCTGCCAGTTTGCAAAATGGCCTTACCAGTCATTTTCGCCAATGGCTCAACAGTAACGGTTATGGTAGTTATGATTTTGCTCGTTTAGGCCTCACTGGAGGAAGTTATGGAGGCAAACAAAGTAATAGTGATGCAGTAAATAACGAACCCGTAATTTTTATTCACGGCAACTCAGACAAAGCTTTTGGCTCGGCAAGTGGGCAAACTGGCTGGACTAGTTCTATCAGTTATTTTTTACAAAATGGCTACAAACAATCTGAAGTGTATGCCATTACCTGGGGACCTGCCAGTGCCAGTTTGGCCGCTCAACAGTACCACTCTAAACCTTACATTGAACGCATACGTGCTTTTATTCAAGCTGTGAAAGCTTACACTGGCAAAAACAAAGTAGACGTAGTAGCTCATTCTATGGGAGTTACATTGTGTCGTAAGGCCATCAAAGGTGGTTCGGGGAGCGATTTACTCAATGGCGGCTCTTATAATCTGGGAGGTTCACTTACCAATAGTGTAGATACTTTTGTGGGTATTGCTGGGGCCAACTGGGGACTCACCAATTGTATAAGTTTGGCAGCGACTCCTACTTGTGGGTCTACCAATGGCTTTTATCCTGGTGCTTATGCTACATTTTTTGGTCCAGTAGGCTTATCAAACATTCTGAGCGATTTGAATAGCTCTAGTGGTTACGAGGGGCGATATGTGTATTCTATTTGGTCGAGTGCCGATCAGGTAGTGGGCTACGGATGCATCGTATGGGGGCGCAATACTTGCAAAGTACCTGGGCAAGATGGACAAAAAAGTTTTTCTACACTGGGGCACTTTGGGGCAAAAGACAATACAGCCTACTATCAATTGCGTATGGTAAAACATCATCGCACCAATTAATAATCTTATGGCTAAATGTTTCTACCATTTAGCCATAAAATAATTACTTATCTAAACTTATTTTCCCACTTTTATCACGTTTTTTTTCAATGTTTTCAGGTCAATTTTAAGCAATTGATGATTGTTGGTATCCGAAACCCATAGCGTGTTTCCCATAAATAATACGTCATTGGGTTCATTCAACCCTGACACAAAGGTTTTTAGTCGTTTATTTTGTAGGTCAAATATTTTGATTTTGCCGTTGTAAGTATCTGCTATATAGATTTTGTTATTACGAAAAGTAAGCCCCACTGCGTGTTGTAAGCGTGCTTTATCGGCACCTCCATCTACATCGCCAAACTCAAATAATCCTTTTCCTAAGGGGGTAGTTACTTGTTTTTTAGATAAATCTATGGCTCGAATGGCACTGGCTTCGCTATCGGCTATATACAAGGTGTTTCCATTTTTTACTAATCCACTGGGCTGGTTAAATGCCGACTGGCGATAGTTCCCATCTGTCAATGCTTCTCTCCCGCTTCCAGCAAAGCGTCTTACTTCTTCGGTTTGCAAATTCATGGTGAGGATTTGGTGATTCCCTGCATTGGCAATATACATTTGGGTTCCGTCTATCCACAAGTCCCAGGGGCTATTTGGATTCACGGCTTCGTTCCAGCGCTCTTCACCAAAATAATAGTCTAGTTTGCCGTTTCCAGCGATGGTTTTCACGGTCTTGTTTTTCAGATCTACCTTGCGAATGCGGTTATTCTTGGTATCGGCTACATACAAGAAATCTCCTTTCAGTGCCAAGCCATGAGGCTCATAAAAAGTCGCCATCTTAAAGCTTCCATCTTTGGCTCCTTGCTTTCCTTCACCAATTTGCTCTAGTACTTTTCCTTGGTTATTAATATGTAAAATACGGTTATGACCACTATCTGATATATATAGGGTGCCATCCGCAGCTTGAATCATTTTGGAAGGAAATCGCAAAAATGTTTGCTTACCAGCCAGATACTCCTGGTCTTTTTCCAGTTGAAACTTCAAAGGCTTGCGGTTAATGGCATTGCCTCGTTCTTGTACAATGCGCTTAATGTATCCTCTAATTGCCTCATAAAACCCCTCTCCTGAAGCTTGTCCCATTACTCGCCCTTCGGGATCAATCAATACTACCGTAGGCCAGGCATTTACTCCATAGCTCTGCCATACTTTAAACTTGGCATCGTTTACTACGGGGTGCTCAATCCCAAATTTGAGAATAGCTTTACGAATGTTTTTATTGGAACGCTCAGAGAAAAACTTGGCAGAATGTACCCCAATTACGACTAACTCTTTGGCAAACTCTTCTTCTAGCTTGCGTAAATCAGGAATAACATGCTGGCAATTGATACAACCAAAGGTCCAAAAGTCGAGCAAGACTATTTTACCCTTAAAGTCCTCTATAGTCCAGGATTTATCAGTATTTAGCCATCCATAAGGTGTATTAATCTCTGGTGCTGGATAAACACCCTTTGTTTTATATTTTTTGCTTTTTGAAGTTTTGTTTTGAGTAGTGGTTTGCCCTTGACAGCTCAAAAAGAGTACTGAGCAAATACCCAATAACAGCAAGAATTTGTTCATAGATGTTCAATTTTAAAATTGGTTACCAAGTATACGAGCTTGGAAGATGATTTGGATGCACACAAATATGAACAATATTCGTTACACGGTTTGTCAGGAGGTAGACATATCAGGCTTTGGGCTTTTCAAAGTTCACTCTTTTGTAAATATCACCTACTTTCAACGTAAGGTTTAATTTGGGGAAAGTAATGGATTGATTGGCATCATCATAAAAAGTATATGCCCAGAAATCTTGCCGACGTTCGTATAACTTTACCAAGCACTGTTCTTGTGATACCAATACGTAGTATTCTAAGGCGGGCAAACGCATATAAGCATCTTTTTTATGCTCTTTGCCATAGTTTTGAGTAGATTTAGATAACACCTCGATAATAAGGCTTGGATTCCGAATAAAAGCTTTTTGATCATCTTCTAAATCTTGTGGATCACAGGTTACTACCACATCTGGATATACATAATAACCCTGAGAAAAAATCTCTACTTTTACATATCCAATAAAAGATTCACAATCATCTCCTAATGATGAGTCCAATGCTGTCACAAGGTTCTTGGAGATACGATTATGTCGTTTTGTACCTCCTGCCATAGCGAATACTTCTCCCTGATAGTATTCATAGCGAATACCATCTTGTTGTTCCAAGGCAAGGTATTCTTCATAGGAATAATGTGTTTTGACTGGCTCTGCTTGTCCCATACTCAAAGATAAAAAATTACAGGCACAAAAAAACTCCTGAAAACGGGTTGACTTTCAGGAGTTTATAATAACAAGTTAATATTATTATTGAATGGCTACATTGTTTTATGGTTTGTAATATGATTATACAACCATTAACCACAAAACAATATGGTCATCGGTTGTTAACCTTGTTGAGCTTGTTGGTCATTTACGTGATTAGTTCCATTGATAGGTACCACATTACTTTCTGCCTCATAAAAGCATTTACGACACAATGGCTCGTATATGTCTTTTTCACCCAATACCACTTTTTCATCTGAAGATACCAAACGATGCGAATAATGGGCAATATCACCACAAGTTACACAAATCGCATGTACCTTGGTCACGTATTCGGCTACTGCCATCAAATGCGGCATAGGCCCAAAAGGCTTGCCTCTAAAGTCCATATCCAATCCAGCAGCAATGACCCGAATGCCTCGATTGGCCAATTCTATACTTACATCCACGATGCCTTCATCAAAAAATTGGGCTTCGTCAATACCTACTACATCACAGTTGTTTACGTGGTTCAAAATCTCTACCGCAGAAGTTACTGGATTCGACATCACTGCATTGGCATTGTGAGATACCACATGTCTTGCGTGAAAGCGTTTGTCAATAGAGGGTTTAAAAATAATCACTTCTTGTTTAGCAATCTTAGCCCGCTTCACTCTACGAATCAGCTCCTCTGTTTTGCCCGAAAACATTGATCCACATACTACTTCAATCCACCCGGTTTTATGGGGAGTGTTATTCAAATTAGGTTCAATAAACATATTGACTTGATTAAAACTAGATAACTCAGCTACGAATTTGTGTTCTGGGTTAAGTAATACCTTATTACTCTAAAATTACGTAAAACCTGAGCTAACATGAAGGTAAAAAGTGCCACGAATTTACTTTATTTTTTTCAATAAATTCAGGCTCAAAAGGTGGGATTTTCAAGCTATTTTCTAACTCCCTGATTAGGAATAAATTAAGTAGGTGTGTCGAAAATGTGAATAAATTATGGGCTATTCTGACAACCTAATTTAGCTAAAGAACTTGCTTACTTTTTTGCATAAAAAAAAGCTGATTTACCTCTTGCAAACCAGCCTTTTAGCAATTGTTACTACTATCTAACCTTTATTTTGATTGTCACTCAGTTTTTGCTGCAATGTATCTTCTATAAAGTCATTTACCATAGTCTCCATCAACGAGAGAGGTATTTGCCCTTTGCTAATGACTTTACTATGAAACTTACGGATATCAAAGCGCTTTCCCAGCTTTTGCTCACAGCGACGTTTAAGCTCTAGCAGCTTGGCTTCGCCTAGTTTGTAGCTCAATACCTGGGCAGGCCAACGGGTTACTCGATCAATTTCTCGCTGGGCAATATCCATTCTAAAGGATAGATGCTTTTTCCAATAGTCCATTGCTTGCTGTTTGCTCCAGCCAAAGTGATGAATACCAGCATCAAGCACGATTCTTACCGATCGTACCAAATCCCACGACCACTTGCCAAACTCTGTATATATATTTTGATACAACCCCAGCTCTTTCCCTAAATTTTCTACATAAGCCGCCCAACCTTCAAAAAAACCTGGGTACCTTACCAGTTTATGAAAGGCTGGTAGATTTTTCAGGTGCAATTGTTCATGTTCAAAATGATAGCTATGTCCAGGTAATGCTTCGTGGATATACAAAAAGTCCATAGCTCGCCAATTATGCTTACCCTGATAATATTTAAAATAAAAAGTATTGCCACTCATTCTATTGGGGATCAAATACCCGGGAGGAGAATCATAATTTACATTTGGGATAGGCTTAATCTTCACTTTTCGGGCTTTGGTATACTCAAATAAGCGATGGAGGTTTTCCCTAACAGTATGATCGAGTTGAGCATAACGAGCCAAGATCGTGTCCATATTATTCAAGTTAAATCTGTCATTTTGCAAATGTGCATAAAATGCTTTGTCATGACCCGCAAAGCCAGCTTTTGCCTGTATTTTCTTAATTTCACCTTTTATTCTGGCTACTTCCTTTTCACCAAACTTCATTAATGCTTTAGGGCTTATCTCAGCGGTAGTCATGCGTTTTACATACATCGCATACCAGCCTTTAGGCAAGAACTTCATTCCCTGATCCGATATTTTCAAAGGCTGTTGTTGGAATGCCAACTGCAAGGCAACTTGCTCTTGATTACGTTTAAGCTCATACAAGAAATGGGCATAATCGTACTGATCATTTCTGGAAAGTCTTGTATGATCAATGGTTTGGGCCTTTTGGGTGTATCGAGCAAAAAAACGCTTTTGCTCTTCCAGTTTTTTTACACTTGGTAGGTTCTGTAAATTGGTCACATAACTTAAGCCGAAACGAGAGGCTATTCCTAGTTTTTCGAACTCTCGAGTATACTCTTCAAACAATTGATGGAGGATGTTTTTTGGAGCAGACTTGGATTGACAACTTCCAGTAAACCCTACCCCACAAAGAATGGCTAACAATAATATTTTTTTCATCATAAGCAGCATTTGATTGTTAGGCCTAAAGTTCGGTATTTATGTCGAGGTGAGATTGTCAAAAACTGCTATATGCAAAGAAGGTGAGTCAAATTGTTACGACATTTCGCACACATAACGATATTTCGTAAAAAAATTCATTTTTCACACAACTGGCATTGGCTTGCAAAATATTTTTTCACAAATTAACTCACTGATTATCAAAATCTTAAAATTTATTTTTCGCTCTAACTTAAAACTGGTATCTGGTTTGAATAATTATAATCAAAGATATTTAATAAGCTTTGTGGTTAGGAAAAAAAAGCACGGTTTCAATGAAGCCGTGCTTTTTCATTTATTAACTCATTTTTCCAATTAATTACACTAAACTTTCTTAGCGAATTACAAATCCGTTGCCTCTTCCTTTGCCAAAGGCTTTGATAGAATACGCCAACGAAATCATAAAATATCTTCCAATGGTTTGTACCCGACGCTCCTCTACAAAATTCAATACACTGTTTCGAGTAATCCCCTGGTTACGGTTCAAAATATCAAAGGCAGTGAACTTTACCTGTAAGCGGTTTTTCATAAAAGATTTGGAAAGTGACGCTTTGAACAAAGGAATCGTTTGAGCACCTCCAGCAAAAGCTTCCCCAGTATATACCGATTGGGTATAAGAAGCTTCCAATTGCCAGGTTTTACCAATATCTAAGTCACCTTCTACGAAATAATCTTCTTGCATAAAGTTTCTATCCAAATCGCTTGATTCAGAATAAGCCGTAAAGTTTTGCGCAAAACGAGCACCTATACGTACATCCATTTTTCGCTTTTTAAAATTCTCTAAGCTTACTCTTATAGAGTTGGTGCGACGACTCACCGTATTTTCAACATCATTTACAAAGATTAGCCCTTGGTTATACATTCCATTGGCACGGATACGAATCTTCGCTGCCATCCATCGCATGGGCGTGCTAAACGAAGCATAAGCATTGATGGTCGCATCGTAATCTACATTCACAGGCTGCGAAATTTGGTTAAGGTTTGCCAGGGTAGTCACTTTGTTGGTAATTCTGTTTTGGGTGAGGCTACCATAGGCTCCTCCAAAAAAGCTTGTCATCGAGAATTGATCAAAGGAATGATAATTTAGATTGACACGATGTACATACTCTGCATCCAAATTGGGATTTCCCTGATACAATCTGCTAGGGTTGCTATTGTCTACCACAGGGCGCAATTGCTGCATGTTGGGCGCGTTCATATTGGTAGAGTAGTTAAAGTTTACACTAGACACACCACCCAGGCTCCAACGAAAACGTAAGCTGGGCAATACATTCAGGAAATTACGATTGATGCGTGTTTCTGACGTAGTAATTACCCCATTTAAAGTAGAGTATTGTACACTGGTTCCCAAAGTCAAATTAAACTTCTTGGTACGATACATATAGTTTAAGTATCCACGATCAAAGGTAAAAGCGTTGGTGTAGCGATTACTCAAAGAACCAATAAAGGTTTCGGGTTCAGTGGTCTGATCATAAAAATCTTTGAAAGAGTTGTTGTCAAAGTTGTTGCGTTGGTATTTCAGTTCTATCGCCTGACCTTTGCCAAATACTGGCTCAATAAACGACGCCTGGATATCGTAATTCATTCGGCGGTTATTCAAAGGTTGGCGTTGATCAATGATATTGTTGAATATGGGATCTAAAAAGGTTTGGTTGTTAACGATTCTATCTTCACTGGTTACATTTTGCATACCCAATTGCCCTTGCAATACCAATACTCGGCCTTTGCGCCCAAAACGCTTACGATATAACAATCGGGTGCTTAGTCCAAAATCATTACTTTGCGCTTGGGTAGTGCTTCGGGTTTGGCTTTGTTGTACCTCATCCCCTTGTGCATTATTAATCAGGTTTGTACTTTGACTAAAAGCATCGTTATTGCCTTCATTGTACATTGCGTCTACATAAAAGCGCAAGCGAGAAGATTTGCTAAACTTATGGTCTAAACGAATGTTGGTTCGATGATTCCAATTACGTAAAGTACGATCTTGCAAACTATTGGTAAAGAAGCTACTGGAATCTAAGAAGGTTTCTCGAGCTGTAGATTGATTGATTTCGTTGCCTAAGAAATTATAAAAGTAATTGGCGTGTAAGCTCGTATTTTTAGTGAGGTCTATATTCAGGTTGGCTCCCAATACGTTGGTATTCGACAAGGCCTGGTTGGAGTTCATTGCCAATAAAGCCCCTAACCCGCTACTTCCGTTGAGCTGAATAGAACCTCCTCCCCCACTGCTCATATTGCTAAAGCCTCCCATAAAATTGATATAATCCATAAACGAGAAGGGACGTTTATTGATATTATTGGCAGACCCTAAAAACGAAAGTTGCGTCTTGGCACTAAAGCGATTGAGGTTGAACCTACCATCATAACGATTGTCGGTGCCTCCACCCGCCATCACATTCCCAAAGAATCCATTCTTGCGGTCTTTCTTAAGTTTTAGGTTGATTGTTTTCTCCCGATTGCCATCATCGACTCCAGTAAATTTCGACATCTCCGATTGGTCATCAAATACTTGTACCTTGTCTATAGCATCGGCTGGTAGATTTTTGGTGGCAATTTTAGGGTCTTTGCCAAAAAACTCTTTGCCATCTACCAGTACTTTTTTCACTTCTTTTCCCTGGGCCTTAATCTTTCCATCACGGTCTACCTCAACTCCTGGCAATTGCTTGAGCAGCTTTTCTACATTGGAGTTGGGGCGGGTACGAAATGCTTTAGCATTGTACTCAATTGTATCCTCTTTGATAACAATGGGTACCCGATCATCTTTGACTACGATCTCGTCAAGCACTTTTTTGTCTTCCTGAAGCGTGAGATTGCCTAAGGCAAGGTCTTTACCTTTTTCCAAAGTAAGAGCCTTGTTCAAAGTTTTGAAGCCAGTAAAAGTTATCTGAAGGTTATAATTACCTGCTTTTACCCTTGGTAAAGTAAAAACACCTGCATTATTGGTACTACCAAATTTATTTAAAATAGAATCTGGTAAGTTCATCAGCATCACAGTGGCACCTGGCAATGCTTTACCTTCTGGGTCAATTACTTTTCCACTGATTTTTTGGGCTTGGGCCGTTGCCCCCCACCCGAGGATGAATAAAATGATGTATAGTGAAGTATTTTTCATGGGTTATATGGTTTTTTAGTAGATAGTTGATAGTATCAAGTCAATGGTTCATAGTCTGCAATACTAGCTAGACTAAATTTTGATACTGTGGTCTGTTGGCCGTTAACCGTAGACTCTCTAATTTCTCTCTATTCTAATCCCTCCACCTTTGTTGCGGTACATCTCCTTCATCTCTTCTGTCTTCTTCTTTACAATTTTTCTGAACTGTTTGCGAGTAACTTTCTTACCTTTTTTGGGTGGTACTATAGCTCCTTTGTCTAACTTGGTAAAGTTAATTTTGGTAGCAGTGGTAGTAGTAGCTGCTCGTTGGGTAGTTGAGATACTCACTCCATTTTCACTTTCTTTTCTTTCTTCCTTGTCTGCTTTAGAAGGCTTAGGGATTTTTTTCAATTCTAAAATCATCCCTGGCAACTTTCCATACCCCTCAGGACCAGCAGCTACTGGTATTTGCATCGTAAACCAAGCCTCTATCGTCAGCTTTTCTTTCTCCATTACTGCTTTTTTACACTCATAACCCAAGATTTTCTTAGACTCTCCTTTTATTTTCCAAGCAGCTTTAGATGCCTCATCTTTGATCAAAAACCTACGTCCCATAAAGGTGCGCATGTCTACCACCTTGTTTTCGGCTACATTATAATATAGTTTGTCGTCGTTAGAGGCTCCAGCAAATTTGATTACTACGTTGGCTCCACCACTACTAAACTGTTGCTCACTTGGGGTATCGTCATCCTTCTTGGCATCGTACCTTTTATAAACAGATTCTTTACTATTAAATAGCAATTCCTTGTGAGTCACTCGATTTTGCAATTTTTCGAGTTGCTCCTTCGACAACATATTTGCAATATTACCCGAAAGCTTCACTTTCGATTTGGTTGTAAATACGATTTTCCCTTCGTTTTTAGGGGCGTTTTCCTGAGCCATCGTTACCAGTGGAAACAAGGCTACTAATGCGACAATCAATACTTTTCTCATAGTTTTATGTGAATGTAACCTAGCCAATTATGCGAAACGCACCATTGAATAAGTTGGGTAAACATGATTGGGTTTATACAAAAGTAGCTTTTCGAGGAGGGATAGTTTTTAAAGGAAAGTTAAAGAGTGTTAAAAGATGTTAAAGAGGAAATGGCGTGAAAAATGAAAAACTAACGGCAAGGAATGATACAAAGTACCCCTAAAATTTAAGAAAGCAAATCGTGACTTTTGGCTATTAGCATACGACTAATTTATGCGCTTTAATTGCAAGGCTGAATTCATTCAAGCCGTTTTAATAACAATAAAAGTCCTATTTTGTCATTGTTAAGGCCACTAAAAATTGTCTAATTCTTCTGGATTCATTAATGTTAGCTTTTGGTTCTTTGTTGCCTTTTACCAACCCCTACATAATGAAGGTTTTAAAAATTTGTGTGTTCCTTTTCTTGATAAATACGAGTTGCCAAACAAAGTTTAATCCCACTGGCTATTATCGTTTAACCAACCAATGGCAAGGGGCTGGTAAGTCATTGGCTTTGGTAAAGAATGGCAAGAATTATCAATTACGATTGGTCAAATCCAATAATTCTTCAGAACAAATGTGGAGATTCATTCATTATGGAGGGTATTATCGCTTGATAAATAAGTCGCAAGGATATGACAGGTCGCTGGATGTAATAAATGATGGTAAGAATAATCGCCTGGAATTGGCCAAATCGGGAAATTATTTAGGGCAAATGTGGAAGATCTCTTCCATAGGTAATGGCTATTATCGCTTAACCACTAAGTGGCTAGGCTCCAAAAAATCGCTGGATGTAGTAAACGATGGCCAGAATAATAAGATACAATTGGCTAAATCTGGAAGTTTTTCGAGGCAAACGTGGAAAATTGAGCCATTTTAAAAAGGCATTTCCTCCTATATACTTCGCAGGTTTTGTGTTAACTCCTAATAATCCCTATTAACACCACAATTATCAACAATTGAATAAAGAATAAGGCAGTGGAGCCAAGTGACTGTAAAAATGCCTCTACATCCTTTTTCTTTTGCTTAAATATGTTGTAGGTAATCCAAATTATTGCAATATAGACAAGGGGATTAAATAGCAATCCTTGTTTGGTTATAACAAAACTGATTAACCCCACTAAAGTAGCTTGCCCCATCACAAAGGAATTGATGGCTAAATGTTCCGCATAATTGTACTTTCGGAATACAAGCTTTGTAGAAATGCTCAGCCATACAACAGAGAGTATCCAAAAATATTTGAAGTACAATTTCACAAATCTTCCAGCTTCATATCCAACCGAATAAACCCTTAAGTTCGTCTTAGTTGTGGTTGTTTTAACCACAATGATGGAATCTATGATTAAGTAAACAGTAATTGTGATGATCAGAAATGATATTGGATTGAAAATATTTTTTCTCTTGCCCTTAATAAAATCATTTACTATTCCATTCGGGTTCAACACAAGTTGCTTTACATTGAATAAGAATCCTCTATTCATGTTAGTAATTGTGGATAGTCCATGACTGAAAATAGAGGTGAAGGTAATTTGGGGTACTGCGGCTTTTTCTCCACAGTTTGGGCAAAAGTTACTATGGTGTTCATAGTTACAGTTAACGCATCTCATATCTTATCACTTGTATAATTTTCCTTACTTATCAAGAACATATTCAAATATACAACATTTGTCAAGCCAATATTTAACACATTCCATTCAGGGCATTTACAATACACGCTTTTCAATTCAAATTTTCACATTTGCTCGTTGACTCTATTTTGAGAACACACCTGTAAACGTTTCGAACGCCTCTACCTTTTGGCTCTTGCTCCCTTAAAACGACTTCGTAAAGGAGAGTATCAGGATTGCATTTTTTTGTAAAATTCTTTTAACCTCAGGTTTGATATCTGTCTGGGCTAAACACACTGCAACAGGATATTAAACACTTATAATCAAGCATTTTGCTTTTCACTGTGTATGATGAAGTTCCTTTGGGGAGTTGGGGTTATTAACCAAATCACCTCTGATACTTTTACTTTCAGGACATAATCGAGATAATTCAATTCAAGGCATTGTATTCTTATACTCTTCGCTTACCAAGGCTAATTGAAAATCTAATAACTGCAAAAATCATAATGCATTTAGTCTGCTTTTTATCAAACCTTTAAGCATCTTCATTATGAATTCTCAACGCTTTTTATGTTTGACAATACCGTAATTTCAGATTAATTTATATAGTTTAGGTTTAAATTTTCTTCCACAAGAAAAGGCAATAATAATGTTTCGTAAATACCACTTTCTGCCTTTTCCTCATTTTTCACAAAATCATCGGGTAGAGCACAAAATAGCTCTTTTAATAAACAGTACACAATGTCTTATACAATACCTGTTCTCAAAAAATGTGGTTATCTAGGGAATAAAGCTGCCTATTTTTGCTTCTGTTGGGTCATTTTTCTAAGTAATTATACAACATTTGCCCAAAAGCAAGCCCAGATAGATTCTCTTTCAAAGGTGTTCAAGTCAAATATATCAGACAAGGAAAAAGTAAATGTATGCTTAAAACTGGCTCGAATATACTTGGAAATAGATTCTTTGGCCACTGTTCAATACGCTGACCAAGCGGTACAATTGGCCAACCAAATCAATGACAAGAAAGGAGCCATTAATGCATTTTACTTACTGGGTAAACTCAACACCCGAAAGGGCAATTACGCCAGGGCAAAAATGTTTCAGCAACAAGTTATCGAACAGTCCAAAACCATTAATTATTTGGTGGGGCAAGCGAAGGGACTCAGCGAGCTTGGAAGTATCAACGATGAAGAAGGAGTATACGAAAAAGCCTTGGATTATTGCTTACAAGCTTTAAAAATCAACCAGAAGCTAGATAATCAAGAAAAAATAGCAGACAATTATAACCTCATTGCCATTGTATATGCCAACCTGGGCAATGAAGACAAAGCCATTGATTACTTCAATCAATCATTTTCAATCAAACAACAATTAGAAGATAAAAAAGGTATGGCCATCACGCTAGGTAATATAGGAACTCTACTTAGCAACCAAGAAAAATACCAGGAAGCCTTGAAGTATCACCAACGATCACTCATTCTGGAAAAGGAAATAGACAACCAAGTAGGCATCGCCCTCAGCTACAGAAGCATAGGGGACACTTACCTATACCTAAAGCAATACGAGCGAGTCTTAGACTATTATTCTAAATCTTTGAAAATCATCAAAACCATTGGGGCAAGTGTGTATGAACCTCAGGTTTTGTTCAGTATTGGAACGTTGCAGGCCGAGCAAAACCAATGGAAAGTAGCCAAACAATACTTCTTGGATGCTATGAAAATAGCAAAAAAAATGAAGCTTATCCGTCTCATGAAGGATACCGCAGAACAACTAGCATTGGTACAAAAGAATTTAGGGAATTATGAGGCTGCTTACGAAGCTCAGGTGCTATTCAAGAAAATGGCCGATAGCCTGAGAAACGATGAAGTTACTCAAAACGTGACTCGATTAGTCGCAGAATACGAATTTCAACAAGAAAAGGATTCTATCAAGTTTGCGAATAAAGCGCAACGCATTGCCCTAGAGAAAGACATCGAAAACAGAAAAGTTACCCAGCAAGCTACCTTAATAGGCATCGGGTTGTTGGCTCTATTGGCCTTGATCCTGTTTTTGTTTTTCCAATCCAAACGACGCTCCAACAAGCTTTTAACCGAAAAATCTAAAGAGTTGGAAACCGCCAACGGAGAACTCCAAGCAGCCAATAAGGAGATTCAGACTATGAACAAAAAGCTTAGCAAGACCCTCGATACCGTAGAACATCAACGCGACGATATCCTGAGTAGCATTCGGTACGCCAAGCGCATTCAAAACTCTATTTTGCCTCGTGAAAACTATTGCAATCATGTGCTGCCAACTCATTTTATCTTTTTTAAACCTCGAGATGTGGTTTCGGGAGATTTTTACTGGTTATCAAAAATCAATCAGAAGGTGATACTGGCCGTGGCAGACTGCACGGGACACGGAGTACCTGGCGCTTTTATGTCTATGGTGGGCAACGACCTACTCAATAACATTGTGAAGGATAAAAAAGTAGATCAGCCCCACTTGATTTTAAATCAGCTCCACAAAGAAGTGAGGCAAGCCTTGCACCAAGATGAAACCAACAACCGTGATGGTATGGACATTACATTAGTAAGCATAGACACAACCAATAAAAAACTGGAGTTTGCTGGGGCTAAAAATCCTTTAATTTATGTACAAAATGGGCAATTGAACCAAATAAAAGGGGATCAAATGTCGATTGGAGGAGAACAACTGGAGGGAGAAAGAATTTTTACCCCACATGAGATTGATATTACCCCACCTACTACTTTTTACCTGTTCTCGGATGGGTTTCAGGATCAGTTTGGAGGTCCCAAAGGGCGAAAATTCCTAACACATCGTTTTAGGGAATTGTTGTTTGAAATACACGACCAAGAAATGGCCGCCCAACACACCACCTTGGAGCAAACCCTAAATGATTGGATGAACTATAAAGAGCAACAGCTTGGTCAAATTGATGACATTTTGGTAGTAGGTGTAAAAGTTGAATAGATAATTGTCCGAACATTATCCTCTTTTAAGCTTTGCGCCTAGAAAGGGTGAAACAAGTTCTTTGATTTTTTACCTTTACAAGAAGACCTTTGACAAAACGCTGGTTTTAGTGCACTATACTACTTCTAATACCCAAAAACCCACTAAAGCTAGCGAATGAGTATCAAAACAATCAAACTTAGTAGATTTTATGGCGGATGTCTATTGCTTACCCAGGGTTTTTCGATACCCTACGGTGATTTCAGTGGCCGTTCTCTTATTTTCTTGTGAGACAGCAATATCATAACTTACCCCAACAAAAAGATTTTTGAAAGTATAATCTAAGCCTACAATTACCAAACCCTGACTCCACCAAGCCCCCATCCCAAGCATATGGTTTGGTTGGAGACGATATCTACCCAAAGCTCCCACATTCAATTGAACAAGTTGGTTTTCTAAAATCCAGCGGAAGTTGGGTTGTAAACTAAATTTATCCGTATTGAGTACTTCTATTCCACCATTGATGATGAAATGAATTGGTTGGGTTACGGCATCGGCTGAGCCAATAAACTCAAAATCAGGCTGATTGAGGTGATAAGCGGCAACTCCAAAAAAGGATCTATGTTGTCCAAAATCCCCTGATTGATACCACAAAACACCTGTGTTGAAAGAAACCACCCCTTTGGTTCTGATTCCTCCCGACAGTAACGGATCGACCGTAGGTTGTCCCAACAAGTCTTGTTCACTTTGCAAAGCATCAGGGTTGAGCGATTTCCGTAAATAACCCACTTGGCCTCCAAAGCTAATAAAATGATGCTTGGCCAGCTTTACATTATGGGCATATGTCACTCCAAAACCAATCGTTTGCAAGGAGTTGCCCAAGGTTTGATCCTGAATGATGTGTACACCAGCTCCCCCCCATCGTTTACCCTGTCCAGTGGAGCCATCTTCTTTTTTAGCTTTATTCACAAATGGGCGAATAAATGACAACATCGGATTAGAAAAACTTTCGTTCCCCCCAAGCATTTCCCGACGATAATTTATCAATACCGTCATTTGATTATTGGCAGCTACCCACGCTGGATTGACCAGCAAAGGTGATTGGTGGAATTGAGAATATTGTTGGTTTTGAGCCGACAAATGTAAAAAGGGCAAGCTCAGTAAATATATGATTATACTACAAGTAATTATTTTCTTCTGTATCATAGTATCTTCTCTAAATGATTAATTAAAAAAATCAGTGTGTTAGGTTTTATCTTGCTAGTTTCACAACCCCTCGTAACACCCCTTCTTTACCTGTGGTAGTAAGATATGACACTTCATAGACGTAGATTTTAGCCGTAGCATTTGCCCCATCCCATCCCTGGTTGAGGGCCTCCTCTACATTATTAGTGCTATACACCAGGCGATATTTGTCAAATACTTTGAAGCTAACTCTTTGTAATTGGAAAGATGATATCACTTTGAAATAGTCATTATTTCCATCACCATTGGGGGTAAAGATATTAGGTACAAATACTCCAACCTTTCCTATTCCTGTGACTGCGGGGGTGACTTCAAAACGCTGACTAATATTAGGGGCAACATTATAATTCGAATTTCCAGCCTGACTTGCCGTAATACTGATAGTACCTACCCCTATAATGGTGACGGTACTGCCAGAAATGGTAGCCACTGCTGGATTAGAACTGGTATAGGTCACGGTGAGGCCCGAACTGGCAGAGGCTGTAAGATCAAAGGCTGCATCTCCTATTTTTTTTGCAGCAAGGGATTCAAAGGTGATCATTTGATCACCTTTATCCACTACTAAGGCGTGTGTTACATCAGGAGCCGCATTATAATTCGCATTTCCAGCCTGACTCGCCGTGATATTGGTAGTACCCGCTCCTACAATCGTTACCGTACTGCCTGAAACAGTAGCTACTGCTGGATTGGAACTAGTATAAGTCACGGCTAGCCCAGAACTTGCCGTAGCATTTAGATTGAAAGGAGTATCTCCAAAAGTTTTAGTAGCATCTGTACCCAAGATAAAATTAATGGTTTGGTCAGCCTTAGAAGTAGCAGTGTTGGCTTCACCTCCAGTACTCTCAAAAGTATTTGTACCACCGCAATCGCTGTAAGCAAATACTTTGAAATAATAAGTAATTCCTGAATTCAACCCAGTAACTGTAATACTTGGATTAGTCGAAGTACCCGCATAAATCACTTGCTCACCTGCTCCTACCCAAGTCAGACTTGCAGTTGGTAAAGTACCATCAGTAGGGGTTGTAAATGTATTGGTGTTATTGATTTTAACTACATAACCAACAGCTCCTCCTGCTGGAGCAGTAAAACCAGTAAATACTATGCTATTGATGGTGGCAGTGCCCAACATAATCCCAGTTACTGGATCATTAGGCCCATTACAAAGCGTGTAGGTTTCATCAGTACCTGGCTCATTGCTTGGCAAAGTATTACCCGCCAAATCAGTAATGGCTACTCCCGTTGCGAAATTCAAACCAAGCGTACCATTCAACGTCGCCAAGTCTCCACCAGAAACTACCACATCATAAGTAGAGGCGGTCAATTGAGTCACCGTAATTGTGGCTCCAGTTGGCCCTACTGCTTCAAAATCAGATAAACCCACTCCGGTTACATCTTCGCCAAAGGTCGCCAAGAAAGTAATGGCATCCGCACTGGTGACTTGATTAGCTGGCGTCTTACGGGTAAAACTCACTACAGTTGGCGCAGTATTATCCAACCCATAAGTATTTACATTAGTGCCAGTGGGGGTGGTATTCGCTAAGGCATTTCCTGCAATATCGGTAATGTTCTGACTTCCGTTAAAACTCAAAGTAACTGTACCATTTAGACCAGCTATATCTCCACCAGAAACGGCTACTTCATAGGTGGTCCCCGATCCAGTTACATTAATCGCAGCTCCAGTAGGGCCAGTCACCTCAAAGTCAGCATCATCTATGGCAGTCACTGCTTCGTTGAATACCACTTCAAAGGTAACTACATCGGCATTGGTAGGACTCCCTGTAGGTGTTTTTCGGTTAATACTAGTAACTGTAGGGGCTATCGCATCATTGGTACCGGCAAGGTTAAATGTGAGCTGTTTGTCTCCTGAGGCAACATTACTCCCTGGTGTCCAATTTGTAAAACCCGAACCAAAAATATTATTTTGATCCCATAAGTGAAATTCAGTTCCTGTCCCATTGGTTGTTCTTTCCCAAAACCAACGCCCTGAACCTCCATCAAAATCTAATATAGGAGTTACTGAAAGCCAATAAGTTCCTGCAGGTATCGCTAAAGGAGCCGAAAGCGACAATGTCAAATTAGGATCGTTCTGACCATTGACTGCGGTCAATGTTTCCTCATAAAAAACTCCATCAGGCAAACCGGTTACCCCATTTGAAGACCAGATGCGCACTAATATTTGATTGATAGGATCCGCACCTTTAGATCCTACTGTACCGATCTCCCATATTTTCCAATTTTCTCCAGCAGGCACTGTAAAGTCATCTGCGGTAAAAACAATACCACCCAGATCAGTAAAATTCTGTGACGTAATCCCAGCCACATTCGCGTCTTTAGGTAATTGAGAAACAAGGGTGCTGGTGTATGCCGGAACCACAACACTCTTTAATCTGATGTTGGTGGTTACCCCAGTACTTGCCAAAGCCAATCTCTCGACCCGCATTCCTCTCACACTAGCAGCAGCTACTCTTACTTGAATGGCAACAGTCGTATTGATATTGGTGACCGTGGTGGTAGTATTAGTCACAAAAGTAGCTCCTCCGTCTACCGATATTTCAAAATTTGCTGGAACCGTTACCGTTATATTTTCTGTGAGGCCAGTACTGGTAATGTCTACCGATTGTGTGGTTGAGACTGATCCTTCGTTTGCACTAAAACCATTGAGGACTGTGGCGCTCGGAACAATGGTTTGAGAATGTACCTTCAGACTAATGAGAAGGCAAAGATTTAACAACCCTATAACAATAATTTTTTTACTGCGAAGGGTTGAATGGCTATTGTGGAAGGTATACTGCATAAATCAAAGTGAGTTTTTTGTAAGGGTAATTCGACTTGGGTTGGGACTCAGATTCCTGGCAGCATCAATTTGCTGGGTGACAAGACTTTGAGGTCTCTCCGAAATGGTGAAATCATTGGTTGTATGAAGGATTACCCGATCTGTACTGGCATTTCCTTTTGGGGCCTGAAACTTTTGCGTATTTGCTAGTATAACCAGCCCTAAGGCCAGTGACCAGATCAACCTGCCTACCTCCTTTCTGGTTGTTATCTTCCTGATTGTCTTCATTTTAGTGGTTATTGTATGCTTAAATTGTATCATAACTCTATGCTTTGTCTTTCAAAAGAAGCAGTAAAAAAGATGTATTCTATCATCTCTCAATTTTGCAAAAATGATTAGCCAAGGATAAAGCATGTATTGATCACTACCTGTCTTGATCATCAATATTGACAATCTTTTACAAGAGTAATCGCGATCTGGTGAACAAAATTTATGTGGTATTTATACAAATAATCGGTTTGGGTGGAGTAGTTCACAAACACTGAAAAGATTATTTGTTGGTGTGGGTGAAAGGTTAAAAATAAGCAAATAATTTTAAACACAGAAATACGGATTTTGCCAACTGCTTAGGCATCCAAGACAAGTTTCGCCAAACATTCCCTGATTATATCCAAGAATGTATCGCGAAAAACCCTTCTAATCAAGAGACTAAAAGTTGCAAAAGAGGGTGGGATCAATGGGTATTTTTTGTGTACTCAAGGCCTTGCGCTCAGAAAGCACAAATCCTCGGTAAAACACTTTTACTCAAAACAAGTCAGCAACGGATTCTCATTGAAAAGCACCAAATCATCCTTATTTCCTGGTTGCCAAAGCTTTTTTCTTCTTATAACTGTCCAGTCCCATCATAGAGGCACTGAATGCCTATGTGACAAACAATAGACAAGCGAAATCTGTGGTTAAACGATGATTTTAGCGTTGCTTTGTATTCAAGGCTGATGCATCAATCAGCTTCTACCGTATTTCTGTTATTCAGTACCAAGGCTTGTGTTGAAGATGAATCAATCAAACCGCCGCCTAAGCCAAATAATGAAGAGCAGGAGGGTGAAGACTAGCCCCAAAACTGAAATAATGAATAGGTGGGTCGGCATGTTGAGAACATTAACTACAAGGAATATAAGCGCTACAACATACACAACAATACCTGCAATGAAGATCAGAGTTGAGCGATTAGAGTTAGTTTCTCCTTTTTTCTTGGATAAAGTTTTTTTAGGATGTCCTTTTCTGGATTGAGAAGATTTCAGTTCATTAATAACATGATATGCTTGCTTCAAATTAGGGTTTATCTCAGTGCAGTTGTAAGCATATGCCAGAGCTTTTTCTTTGTCTACTTTTTTACGCTGCTCACGCCATTTGCCCGCATATGCCTGAGCCAGCCCACATAGCCCCTTATCATTATTGGGTGCTAATAAAAGCAATTGTTCATATTCTTTGATCGCATCGTTGTAGTTGCCCGCACGACGATGATTATGACCACGAATAAGGTAGTCTTTCTTAGCTTTGGCAAGTTCCTGAATGTTGAGTCCTAATTTTTGGGCAATGTCTTGCAAATCTTCTTCACTGAGATAATCCTCTGTTTTGGAGTTGAGCACTTCTTGTGCTTTTATAAGGTATTTTTCTAAATCCTGATCAGAGTAAGCCATATGTTTTAGGTCGTTGGTTTAAGTTTTTTGGCATAAAAAAGTTGTGCATAGCTCTAGTCCTGAGCACTTCGTTGAACGATGCAGGAATTAGCAAAAATAAAGATTATAACACAAATAGCTTTGCATTCGTTGTTTTGATGGACTTTAGAAAAACTCAAAGGGTTGTAACTTTTGCTAAACAAGTTATAAATAAAAGAGAAGTCGTATCTAGAATAGGTAGGTCTGCGAAGCGAAGAAATTCGTATTCGACATAACTAGAATGGATTACTTAGATGAAAAAGTGACTTATTTATTGTACAAATCACTTTTAACATTCATTAACAACATGCCCCCTCCTTTTCCCATACTCTTCAAGGCCTCAAAAAACAAACGAGGTTCACAGACATCGCATCCATAAAACGCTATTCCAAAATGCTTACAGGGGACTTTCACTGACCAATATTTGATACACCCATCATTATTTCAGGTACTTTCATCCTCGTTTCAAACCTGCTCATCATTTCCCTCCTTTTCTTAACTTGAGGTAACCTATCTTGCATTCAAGAAATAGCTATTTCCTAAACATATTCTAACCTCAAAATTATTTTACTAACCAAAAATTATTATGACATACAGAAAAACATCTAGATTATCAGTGCTTGTATTTTTGCTGGCACTTATTTTCTCTTCCTGTCAAACAAATAATGTAGACCCATTCAAAACCGATCTTATAAGCTATCAAGAAATACCAGGGCTTACAAATACAGGCCCTATCCAATTTGATATATTAACTAAAAGGGGAAGTTTAACAATTGACAGCAAATGGGAAGGGCCTGGCTCAGGTACAAAAGAAGATCCTTTTATTGTAGAAAATGTAGATATTTCGGGAGTCCTGAAAATAAAAGTGAGCAATGTTATTGTTAGAAACTTTAGGGTTAAATCTAACTCAACTTATCCAGTGCAAGCTCACTTCAAAAAAACCAGCAATATTTTGCTTGAAAATGGTGAAGTAATAGGGGGAGTAAGATCCAGTGCAACTATTATTGCTAAAAACGGAGTTACGTTAAGAAAGCTAAACCTACACGAAACCGGAGGAGATGGTGTAAAAGTGCAAGGCAGTAACTTTACAATGGAGAACTGCTGGATTCACCATATAGGACTTGCCGATGGAGCCCATGCCGACGGTGTGCAAGGAACAGTCAGAGGAAGTAATAAAAGATGGAAAAATCATGTCTACCGAGGAAATTTCTTTGATATGGCAGTAAATAAACTGACAGGTGATTATTCCTCAAACGCTACTATCCTTTTACATAGTAAAGGAGAAGGAGCAGGTATAGATGGTGTACTTATTGAAAATAACTGGTTGATAGGAGGGAATTTTAGCTTGCCTCTGGGAAAAGGGATTAAAGGAACAAAAATACTCAATAACAAATTTGGGCATAGAGGAGTCGAGGTTAGATTTGGGAATTTACGCTTGAAAGAAACCCCTGATTTGGTTGAGGGGAATGTATATTATGATACCGAAGAGCCAATTTAGAATAATTAAACCAATGAATAGGCTTACATTCCTGAGCCTCCATCGCTGCTGGTCGTGTCTCCACAAGCAACTCGAAGGCAATAATGGGTGATCTACACGTATGTGATCTTAGCTTGCTCTCAAGCCTGCCCCTAACAAGCCATAATTCTTGACCATTATTAAACTTCGCTTTAGTAGTGTTTAGAGTTACAAAGAATTGTTGAATTCAGCTTTGGGGTTTTACAGAAAAGAGTAATCTACTAAAAGCAAAAAAGCCCTCCAACCAGAGGGCATTTTTGCTTATAAGCTATTATTCTTTAATAATTTACACCATTGGCAGTGAGGACACTACCAACAGGTTACTCCTTGATCATTTTTTGGATACTTATCTTTCGAGCCACGTGTAACTTTAAGCAAATACATACCTTTAGGCAATGCTTGCATATCCAATAAAACTAGTTCTCAAACTCGAAATTAATCTTTTGTCAATCCACCACTCGCTTCTTAAGCACGCGGTTCAAATCTAAATACAAAGAAAGGAAGTTGCGCCCACCCGCGGCGTGGTAGCTGGCACGAGAGAAAGCAAATTCCTGGCCTTTGATTCTAATGCGAAAACCATAAGAAAAGCCATTAAAACGAGAAGCGCCTTCTTCTCGTAATTCTCTATTAATCAAATGATTGTACCCTAAGCGAATACTAAAGGCCTTTTCAGGCATCAGTTCTCCCCCAATTACAAAGTGGCGTAACAAGTTATCTCCAAAGTTTTTTTCACGAGGTACAGTATTGCCGTTGGCATCAAAAGTTACATCTTGCAAGGGATCAAGGTAGGTAATGTCAAACTGCTGCATTTGCTGAAAAGTAAGCGAGAAGCGGAAAGGCATGTATTTGGGTTTAAAAGAAGTTCCCAATTGTACCTCAAAAGGCAAACGACTCTGGGTAAAATCGTTGTAATCGCTCAATACTACCCCTATATTCTTAAATACCAACCCAATGGTCCAATCATACTTGGGATGAACAAATGCCCCACCAATATCTACCGCCAAAGCCGAAGAATTATAGGTTTCTATTTGTGATCCAATAAACTTCAGATTGATACCCATCCGAAAATACTTGATTTTATGGGCATAAGACACCGTAAAAGCAAAATCGTTGGCCACAAAAGTACCCAACACTTGTCCACTGGCATCAGTTTCCTCAAAGCTTCCATAAGCCATATAGTTGAGACCAGCCCCAAAGGTGCCTATTTTGGGCACATCATGCACATAAGACAAGTGGGTGTTTTTGATATCGGCAAAATAAGGGGTGTAATTAAAAGCAAACTTACGAGAACTTGCCGAATCTATCAGTGCCGGGTTTTGCCACAATACATTCGGATCGCCTTGGTGCAATGATACATTTACTCTACCAATCCCCGCCAAGCGAGCGTTGCCAGGTACTTGCAAAAACTCAAAGTTGCGTCGTCCGCCAATTTGGGCCTGGGTACTACACGTAAAGAATACGCCTAGTACCCACACCACTATTTTATAAAAACTTTGATTAGATTTGATATGTATCAATTGCATATAAGTCTTAATCTTTCTTCTCTTCTCTAATAGATAGATCGATCTGACGTTTTACTTTTTCGGGCAACAGGGCTGCTTCCAATACCTGATCTACATGATTTACAAAATGGAAAGTCAAATCCTCAATGTAGCTGCTATTAATCTCATCTACATCTTTGCGGTTCTTTTCACACAAAATCACTTCTCGAATACCCGCTCGTTTTGCTGCCAATATTTTCTCTTTGATACCTCCCACGGGTAGCACTCGCCCTCTTAGGGTAATTTCACCCGTCATCGCCAACTTTTCTTTTACCTTACGTTGGGTAAATACTGAGGCTAAAGAAGTAAACATTGCGATCCCTGCTGATGGCCCATCTTTGGGTACTGCTCCTGCTGGTACGTGTACGTGCAAATCAAATTGATCAAACACCCGATGGTCAATGTCCAACTGATCAGCGGTCGCCTTCAAATATGATAAAGCTGCAGAAGCCGATTCCTTCATCACATCGCCTAGCTGTCCAGATAAGGTTAGCTTACCTTTACCCCTACTCAAAATAGATTCTATATATAAAATCTCTCCACCTACCTGGGTCCAGGCCAGTCCGGTTACCACTCCTGAAATGTCTTCTGTTTGATATTCTTCTTTGTCAAAAAGCTCAATACCTAACAAACGGTTCACATCTTTGGGTTGTATAGTTTTACCGTACTTCTCTTCCATCGCCACCGATTTGGCAATTTTACGCACTACCTTCCCAATTTGGCGTTCGAGATTTCTCACCCCCGATTCGCGGGTATAGTTTTCTATAATTTTATGAATAGCCGTTGGCTGAAATTTGATCTCCTTGGCAGACAAGCCATGTTCTTTGCGTTGTTTAGGGATCAAATGCTTCTTGGCAATTTGTACTTTTTCTTCTTCGGTATACCCAGTAATCTCAATGATTTCCATCCGATCGCGTAATGCAGGATGAATCGTTTCCAGCGAGTTTGCTGTGGCAATAAACAATACCTTTGATAGGTCATAGGGTAGCTCCAAATAGTTATCAGCAAAAGTGTTATTTTGCTCAGGATCAAGCACTTCTAAAAGCGCAGAGGCTGGATCGCCTCGAAAATCCGAAGATACCTTATCTATTTCATCCAATATAACTACTGGATTTGACGAGCCTGCTTTCTTGATATTTTGGATGATTTTACCTGGCATCGCTCCAATATAGGTTTTACGATGACCTCGTATCTCGGCTTCGTCGTGCAAACCACCCAACGACATACGAATGTATTTACGATTAAGCGATTTGGCAATAGAGCGTCCCAAGGAGGTTTTACCTACCCCAGGAGGGCCATAAAAACATAAAATCGGCCCACGCATATTGTTTTTGAGCTTCAGCACTGCCAAATATTCAATAATACGCTCTTTTACTTTTTCTAACCCATGGTGGTCACTATCTAGTATCTTCTGGGCTTTGGCCAAATCCAACGAATCTCGAGTTACCTCGTTCCAGGGCAAATCTACCAACAATTCTGCATAATTTACCGCAATAGGGTATTCTGCCGAGGCAGGATTCATTCTGGATATTTTGCCTAATTCTTTTTCAAATTGCTTGGCTACATCTATTGGCCATTTTTTCTTCTTGGCCCGCATCTTAAGCGCATCCAGCTCTTGATCGCCCGTTTCGCTGCCTAGCTCATCCTGCAACACCTTCATTTGCTGTCGCAAAAAATAATCACGCTGCTGTTGATCAATATCTGAGTGGACTTTGCTTTGAATTTCACGCTTAAGTTCCAACAACTGGATATCCTTATGCATAAACTCCAGCAACATTGTAGCACGTTTTAAGCCATCGTTGGTTTCCAACAAGCGTTGCTTTTCCCCTGCATCTGCATTGATGTTAGATGATAAAAAGTGGGTCAAAAAACTCGCACTCTCTATATTATCTAGAGCAATTTGGGCTTCCTGAGGAATCTCTGGATTCAGTTTTAAAATTTTGGTAGCAGCTTCCTTAAGCGATGAAATCAATGCCTTGGTTTCGCGCTCGTCCTGAGAAGGGAAAGTTTCGCTTACAGTTTCGATACGTGCCTTAATAAAAGGCGTATCTTCGGTAAACGCCAAAACATTGAAGCGCTTCTTACCTTGTAAAATGATGGTCGTATTACCATCTGGTAATACCAGCATTTTTAGAATATGGGCCATCGTGCCCATTCTATAGAGATCATCAGAGGTAGGATCTTCAATATCTGGGTTATCCTGAGCAATAACTCCAATTGTTTTATCACTATTGTAAGCCTTTTTTACAAGCTTGATGGATTTTTGCCGTCCTACAGTTACCGGAATCACTACTCCTGGAAATAGCACGGTGTTTTTTAAAGGTAAGATGGGTAGATCGTCTATTACGACATCCTCGGTATTCAAATCTTCTTCCTCTTCTTCCATCGAGAGTAGAGGGATCATTTCCACGGTATTTTCATCCGAAGATTCAGAAAGCATCATTTCTATATAGGAAAAATCAATGTTTTGACTCATAGAGTAATTTTGATCAAAGGTTCGTCCAACTTGGCACAAATTTAGTAATATTAAAGGGATAGCTTGGTTTTATTTGTATTATATTTGCATTACACAAGGCTTATACCAAGTTCATGACTAGGACCATTTGACAGGCAAACGTATACTTTCGTATAAAACACAATAATTTAACAGCTGTTTGTATATAAACAAACTATAATTTACGTTCAGAATAAATCAGGTATTAACGTCTTTAAGTTAATTACATTCTTTTGTTTGATGAAAGCATACTCCTACATATTTTGCCTTTCGGCAATACTTCTTTTCACTCCTTTTTTGACACTTGCCCAACCTCCAGGGCAACGCATGGTTAGAGTAGGCAACCAAGACACTTTGTCATACTTTAATATTAGCCATTTCAAATTTAAGAATATTGGCAAGATTCCCTATTATCGGAATCTAGAAAAGTACAATAAAATCAAGAAGTACTACAAAAGAAAAAATTGGCGTCGTATGTACAGTGAGCTCAAAGCATATGTGCTGGAGTTTGGCGTACAGAATTTTTATAAAGATACCTACCTTTTGTGGAGGTTGGGCAAACTCTCTGAGCAATTGGGGTATATAGAAGAAGCCAAAAGTTTGTATCGTTTGGTGCTAAAACACCACCACAATGCCCGTAAAAAGGAAATTAGGCTTTATTATGACGAGCTAACTAAGCTTGATAAGGATTATTACTTACCCATTGAATATTATAAAAACCTGGTAGGTATGCCTAATAAATTTGTAGATACCATGGATGTGGCTGAGGCCAATACTACCAAAATGAATGATAGTATTAACTCTCCATTTAGCGACTATGGTCCAAGTATTTCCAAGTTAGGCATTAAGTCTATGCTGGTGTTTACCTCCAAGCGTAAACGTAAAGAAACCTCAGCAGGTAATGTTACTTTCGATGAGGATTTATACTTCTCTGTAAGAGCCGATTCATTTTATATCAATAAAGCCAGTGGAGCTATTGATACCATCCCCTGGACGCTTGCCCGTCCTCTGAAAGGCATCAATACCGATGATTACAATGAAGGCTCTGCAATAGTTACCCCAGATGGTAAAACTATATTCTTTGTGCGTTGCGAAAGCCCCGATGGTTATGGCAATTGCGACATATTTACGGCCGAGAAAATGTCGGATGGCACCTATGGTAATGTCCAAAACCTTGGCCCTCAGGTAAATAGTATCAGTTGGGACTCCCATCCCTCGTTATCCCATTCAGGCGACACCCTGTTCTTTGCCTCAGATCGTATTGGGGGCTTTGGGCTATCGGACATTTACTTTACCTATAAAATGGGCGATGGAAGCTGGGCTCCGGCCCAAAATATGGGGCCTGATATAAACACTCGTCAAAGTGAAATCAGTCCATTTTATCATCCAACCTTCGAGATTTTGTATTTCAGTTCCAATGGGCACTTAGTCAACTTTGGCAACTTTGATATTTACAAAACTTATAAAATGTACAATACCTGGACCGAACCACGCAACGTAGGCCCTCTGATCAACCATGATCAGAATGAATATTACTTTGCGATTGATCCCAAATCGGCGTTTATGTTTTTCGCCAAAGCAGATACTATTCTGCGTTGGAATCATGTCAAACGGGATTCGGTCAAGACAGAGGATTTAAATATTCATTCCTATCCCTTGCCCATGGAGGCTCATCCCAATGCCACCGTGCGGTTTTCGGGAAGCATCAAAGATTCTATTTCAGGAAGAGCATTTTCGGGTATTGTATCTATCATTGATCTGGATAATGGAATCGAAATTGCACCCAAGCGACTGCGTCCAGATGGTTCTTATGACTTCGAGCTGATCAAGAATAACAATTATCTGGTCGTCATCACGGGAGAAGATTTTTATAGGATAGAAAAAGAGTTCTTGCTAAGGGGAGATACGGCCATTAATATATCGACACCTTCGCTGAAGTTCAAAAAATGGGAGTTTTCATCAATCGAGTTTAAGCAAAACGAAGCGAAAGTTACTCCTGAGATGGAAGCCGACCTGGATAAGCTGGTCATTTTACTGGCTGACCACCCCAAACTGGGATTAAAAATATCTGGGCACACTGATTCTTCAGGAGACCATGATTCTAACCTGAAGCTTTCACAAGATCGTGCCGATGCCATTAAAAAGTATATAGTCGACAAGGGGAAATTCGATCCCAAACGAGTCACCGCGATAGGCTATGGGGATACTGTGCCTATTATAAAAAATGAAAAGACCGAAGAGGACAAAAAGGTCAACCGTCGAGTCGAATTTGAGATTGTGACGATTGAATGACCCTGATTTTATAAAGAAATTTGAAGCCTGACTGCTGGATAGTAGTTGGGCTTTTTTTGTAAGTTTTCTATGAATGAAAGATCATAATTATTTTATCTATATCAGCACCAACCCTAAAAGAACAGTTCTTTATACAGGAATAACCAATGATTTATACAATCGCTTAGAACAGCACTATTGCAATAGAGGTCAGATACTTTTGCGGGTAGATATTATTGTATCTACTCGGAGCGTTTTCAGTATATGAGTGACGCTATAGACAGAGAAAAGGAAATTAAAGGGTGGAGTCTTGCCAAAAAATAAAGTACTCATCAATGAATTTAACCCATAATGGATATTTTTGAATAATGAGATTTAACTTTTTGGCATTTAGAACGCAGTGAAGAACCTGGTTGGAATTGTATGAACCTGAATGCAACTGTGAGTGGATTATACACTGCAAACTAGATAACAAAGGGGTACAAAAAAAGCCAACCTTTTCAGATCAGCTTTCTTTTTAGAGAAGCTCGTCTTCGTCGTAGACTTTGAGTAAATCCATTGTGCGTCTTTCGAGGTCGGTAGATTTTACTCGCACCTTTAAAGTATCGCCAAAGGTGATTACGTTTTTGGTTTTCTTACCTACTACTCGGTAATTTTCTTCATCAAGTTGGTAAAAATCATCTACCAAATCACTCATCCGAATCATACCTTCGCACTTGGTTTCTTCCAATTCTACGTAAATACCCCAATCAGTTACTCCGGTTACTACCCCATCATATGCCTTATCAGAGTCATTGAGAATACGCATATATTCTACCTGCTTATATTTAATAGAAGCTCGTTCTGCTTCCGCAGCACGTTTTTCCATATCGGTAGAATGTTTACATAGCTTCTCAAAAGTACCTTTGTCTACTGATTTGCCATTGTCTAGATAATGCTGCAACAAGCGATGCACCATCATATCTGGATAACGACGAATCGGTGAGGTAAAGTGGGTGTAATGATCAAAGGCTAACCCAAAGTGCCCGGTAGGCTCTGTGGTGTAAATCGCTTTGGCCATTGTACGAATTGCCAACCCTTGCAATACGTGTTGCTGAGGAGTATTTTCAATGGCTACCATCAACTTGTTCAAAGAACTCGTCATTGCTTTGCCGTTGAGTTTTACATCGTGCCCTAGCTTTTTAGCAAAACCTGAGAAGTTTTTCAACTTATCTACATCTGGATTATCATGGGTACGATATACCATTGTATTGCTTTCAGCTTTAGCACCTTTCACTGGCATTTTGTAAATAAACTCAGCCACTTTTCGGTTGGCCAGCAACATAAATTCCTCGATCAATTTATGGGCATCTTTACGCTCTTTGGTAAATAAACCAATAGGTGTTCCGTTTTCGTCTAGCTTAAACTTAACTTCTACAGTTTCGAAACTCATCGCCCCTTTTTCAAAGCGTTGAGCAGTTAACTTTTTAGCCAAATCATTGAGCAACTGCAGTTCTGCAGCAAAATCTCCTTCGCCACTATCAATTCCTTCCTGTGCTTCTTCGTAAGTAAAACGTCGGTCAGAATGAATGATCGTACGCCCAAACCACTCGCTATGCACATTGGCTTGCTCGTCCAGCTCAAAAACTGCCGAGAAAGTCAATTTATCCTCATGGGGTCGCAAAGAACACAACTCATTGGAAAGTTTCTCAGGCAACATAGGTATTACCCGGTCTACCAAATATACCGAAGTAGCTCTTTCGGCTCCTTCTTTTTCTACTTTTGAATCAGGTTTTACGTAGTGGGTTACATCGGCAATGTGGATGCCTACTTCCCAGTTACCATTGTCTAACTTCTTGATAGACAAGGCATCATCAAAATCCTTGGCAGTATCAGGGTCTATGGTAAACGTAGTAATCTCTCGGAAATCACGTCGTTTCTTAATCTCAGCCTTGGTAATTCTGCCGCGAATTTTATCCGCATCTGTTATCACCTCCTTTGGAAAATGGCGGGCCAACCCAAACTCAGCCATGATGGCATGCATTTCGGTCTCGTTTACTCCTGGTGCTCCCAACACTTCTTTCACCTGCGCTACCGGACTACTCTTTTCATCGTGCCATTCCAGAATTTCTACAATCACTTTGTCTCCATTTTTCGCACCGTTGATGTGTTTTTGGGGCACAAAAATATCCATATGCATACGGCGATTATCGGCCACTACAAATGCATACTTTTCTTTGATTTCTATTTTACCAACAAATTCATTGGTTTTACGCTCCAACACTTCCAGTACTTCACCTTCTGGACGCTTACCCTTTGCTTTAGGGTACAAACGGGCTTTTACCGTATCGCCATGCAAGGCAAATTTCAAATGATCGGCATCTACCCAAGTATCTTCTTCGGTTTCGTCGCTCACAATAAAAGCAAAACGAGGATTTACAAAATCCACCGTACCTTTAATGATATGCAACAAGATTCGCACGTTACCTTCCTGGTCTACTAAAACCTGATCACTTTCTGCTAGTTTCTCAAGTGCATCAATCACCTTCACTTTATTTTTCTCAGTTCTAACCTGTAGAATGTCAATTAGTTCTTCAATTGCAAATTGTCGTTCTGCATTTTTATTTAGAATGGCAAAAATTTTAGATTGGAAATGTTGAACGGTGAGGGTAGTTTTTTTGCTTTTCTTTTGTCTTCTTTTGTTAAACTGCTTTTTTGTAAGTTTCTTCTTTTTCGTCTTCTGCGTTTTCATGTTCTGTTTCATCTTTTTTCATTTTAATAGGTTGATTGATAATTGAATTGGATGGGAAAATGGTAATTGAAAATTGAATTTTTAATAGGATAAGTATACAACTTACCTTGTATATAGGAGGGGCGCTTATGATGCAAAGTAACGTAATTTATTTTATTAAAGTTGACTATTTTCAATATAAATGTAGTTTTCCAATTAAAAAACTGAATTTTAATATCACTTTTTGTAGTTAAGATGTGTATTTTTTGATAGAATCTAAATTCACTCTTTTCGAAAAGAGATATAATTATTTAAAGGATTGTGCAAAAACCTTACTACGAATTTATTTGCTATGAGGCCAAATTGTTATTTTTTTTCTCCTTGCTCAATCTTCTTCTCAATTGTGCTTTACGGATGTCTTCCAGTGTACCTTTTGGAATAGCCTCAATCAGTCGTTTCGTGTATTCTTCCTGAGGCTTTTCATAAATTCTATCGGCATAATCGCTTTCTACGATTTTGCCTTGGTTCAACACAATCAGGCGATCTGACATAAATTTTACAACTGATAAGTCGTGTGAAATGAATATATAAGTCAGATTAAATTTTTCTTTAAGTTCGTTGAGCAAGTTGAGCACCTGGGCTTGAACCGATACATCTAGTGCTGAGACAGACTCGTCACAAATAATAAACTTAGGATTCAAGCTCAAGGTACGGGCAATGACAATACGTTGACGTTGTCCTCCAGAAAACTCATGAGGATAACGACTGTAATGCTCTGGTTTTAGACTCACCGTTTCCAATAATTCAATCACCCGATCTTTGCGTTGCTTATTGTTTTTTAAAACACCGTGCAAACGCATAGGCTCTAAAATCGCCTCACCGATAGTTAAACGTGGATTGAGTGACGAATAAGGGTCCTGAAAAATGATTTGCATGTCACGGCGTAACTTGCGCAGTTTTTTGCCTTTAAAATCATTGATTCGCTCCTTTTCAAACACGATAGATCCACCTGTAGGCTCAATTAGGCGCATAATCGCTCGACCCAATGTCGTTTTTCCTGAGCCAGATTCTCCTACCAACCCTATGGTTTCGCCTGGATATACCTTAAAACTCACATTGTCTACCGCCTTGATAGGTGCAGGACGTTTTTGAAACAAACCTTTACGGATAGGGAAATATTTCTTTAGGTTTTTGACCTGCAAAATAGGAGGTCGTTCGGCCAGCATTTTATTCCGCTCTTCTACCTCATCTTCAGTGACAAAGTTCATCAAGAGTGCCTCCCCTACCGAAGCATATTTGTTGTCTGCTTTCTCTACAATCGAATCATCTTCGGTCACCTCCATAAAGTCATCAATCGTTGGGAGTACTCGCATCTGTACGTCTAAACGAGGACGACAAGCCAACAATCCTTTAGTATAAGGGTGCTGAGGATTGTCAAAAATATTCCACACATCATCTTTTTCCATCATTCGTCCGTGGTACATCACCATTACATCATCAGCGATTTCGGCAATGACTCCAAGATCGTGGGTAATAAAAATGATAGAAACATCCTTGTCTTCATGAAGAATCTGCAACAACTCTAAGATAGCAGCTTGTACTGTTACATCCAATGCCGTGGTAGGCTCATCAGCAATCAGTAATCGAGGATTACAAGATAATGCCATGGCAATCATTACCCGCTGTTTTTGCCCTCCAGAAATTTCGTGAGGATAAGCATCAAACATTTTTTCAGGTCGAGGCAAACGTACTTTTTTGAAGAGTTCAATGGTTTTGTCGTAGGCTTGCTTTTTAGTCACGTTTTCGTGCAGAAGAATAGCCTCCATCACTTGGTTGCCACAAGTATAAACCGGGTTGAGCGAGGTCATAGGCTCTTGAAAGATCATTGCAATGTCTTTTCCACGAATCTCTCGCATCTCTTCCGGGGTGGCCTTTACTAAATCTAGTTTTTTGCCTAAGGTTGGAGAATCAAACCAAATTTCGCCTCCATTAATCTTCCCTACAGGCTCTTGAATAAGTCGCATAATGGCCAGAGAAGTTACTGACTTGCCCGAACCAGACTCTCCTACAATGCCTAATGTTCTCCCTTTCTCTATAGAAAAGCTCACATTATTCACTGCTTTTACTATTTGTTCTTCGGTGGTAAAGGTAACCTCCAGGTTGCGTACCTCAATAATTGTTTCCTGTTCTTCTTCTTGATGCAATGACATATCTTCCTAAATGTGAATACCCGCTCAAAACTAATGTTAGATGGTTTTATTATTCAATTGCTTCGTGATACGTAATCCCTCAATTAAACAATAGAATATAACCTCAACTGCTTGATGTGTTAATCTACTCGATAGATGTGGTCATCTAAATTTATGGGTATTTGGTTTAACTGCAAGAAAAGTTTAGCTAAAATTTCAATATCTCGCACACATCCTTGAACGATTCTTTCTAAGTCTTGTTCTTCGTGGTAAATTCGATTGACTTCATGTCCCTCTAATCGTTCTCCTGCATAGGGAATGTTCAATAATGTAGCCAGTAAAGATAAGGAAGTTTTGTGTTTTCGATCACCAAATTTCCACATTTCCAAGGTATCCAAATGAGGCACCTCCCAAGGCTTTTTGTATAAAAGGTTAAGGGTAAGTGGCAACTCAATGCCATGGATAACCATGCGCCGACACAAATAAGGGTAGTCAAACTCTTTTCCATTGTGCGCACATAGTACTACATTATTGAATTTGGTATCTACCAATGATTTAAACGAAAGCAGAATGTCTTTTTCATCTGGGCCAGTAATAGCTTTTACCCGCAATGCTGTTTTTTGAAACTCATCCAGGTAAAAATAGCCTACACCAATGGTAATCACCTTGCCAAACTCGGCCTGTAGGCTTGCCTGCTGCATGTAATGATCTTCTATGCTTAGGCTTTCATCGCGTTGATAGGAAAATTTTTTATCCCAAAACTTTTGTAAGTCAGGTGGTAAGTTTTGGTAATTATCGCTTTGGGATACCGTTTTGATATCCACAAACAATATATTCTTTATTCTTTGATTGATATGATTATCCAGCATTCGATTGTGATAGTATTAAGTAAGTGTTACGGGTACTTAGTTAGTGACAAGCTTTGAGCCACAAATAAGTGATTGTTGGTAGTGATATTGTAGAAATTCTTTAGTTTATCCGTGCAGGATTCCTTCCAACTCAAGTATAGCAATTTGGGTAAGGTTGGTATCTATGATGCTTTCTGGCATAAAAATAAATTTCTTATCATAGATTTTGCCTTCTACATAATAGCTTACCCAATATTCATTGGATAGATGAAATACCTGGGGATCAATGCGTTCGATCACGACAAAGCTTTGTTTTTCTACTTTGTCAATCATTTGTCTAATGGTAGAAGTTTTTTGAGACTCGCCATCTTTTTGCCCATACCCTTTAGAGGTAACCAGGATATTGTTGAGTTCAAAATCGTTACGATTGATCAAGTATACGTGCCAGTCATACTCCTCATTGGCCACTGGCTTGCGTGCAATGGCTACTTCTACGCCTTCTACTTTGGGGAATTCAATGTCTTTTTTCATAGTATATATTATAGTGTGGGATTTTAGCAAATAGTAAGCAGTAAGTAATAAACCACAGATTGTTGATCGAAGAGAAACAAATGTAGTTTAAAACTCACCGCTTATGATGCTTTAGATTTTTGCCAGCTCACCTTTCAGGTGCATAATGATGTTTACCTGGAAAGGATCTACCCCATTTTTCTCTGCCAAATAAAAAGATACCCAGTCTAACAAGTGAATCAAATAATAAGATTGGCTAATTAAACTTTCTCCCTTGGCATTAAGCTCTATCACTTTAGCAGCTTTTTCTTCAAAAATGGACTTACAAATATCCATACGAATTTTTACTCGCTCGTGGTCAAGTCCAGAACGAATCAACAATACCGCAGCTTTTTCGCGGATCACATCGCCTGATTCCCAACCTACTAATTCGTTGTGGTTCATTTCCGGGAAAACATGGGCGTGACACAATTGCTTAGAGTTTTCGTTGACTTGTTGCTGAAAACGTGTAATCACCCCAGCAAAGTGAGTATCTGAATATACTACTGGCAAATGATTGTAAAATGCATCGGCTAAATCTTTGGCTTTAGTCTGAATATCTGCCAAATCAGATTCTAACAATTGCAATGTTTCGGTGTAAGCCGTTTCAAATTCAGTGTCTGACAGACCATATCCTTTAAAGACATACAACAATTGAGTCAATGAGTAACCTAAAAATGCTCTTGGGCAAGGGGCTTCATTAGGAATTTGGGCATAATCATACCCGTTGCTTTGGGCAATTTCTAATAATTTACCTCCCGAGGTTACACAAAATACTTTAGCGCCTTTGCTTTGTACTACTTCCAACGCCTGAAGAGTTTCCTCGGTGTTGCCAGAAAAAGAACAAGCTATAAATAAAGTGCTGGCACTTATAAAATTAGGTACTGTATATGTTTTTGAAACAGTAACAGGCACCTTTAGTCCAGAAGCCATAAAAGCTTCTACCAAATTACCGCCAATTCCTGAGCCACCCAAACCGGCAATTACTACGTTTTGAATGGGCTGAGCAGGGGCAGTGAAGGTAAGGCTCTTTCCTATTTCCTGAGCCTTTTGCAGTTGATTGCGAAAACCTTCTATGAGTGATTGCATCATAATCGGTGTGTTTTTTCAGTGTTTTTACAAGCTCGTAAAACAAATAAATAACCCCCACTTTACAAAACAGCACGGATTGAATTAGGCAGAAAATTATTTTATCTAAAATAGGCTGCTGACTTACAACAAGTTAACTATTAAAACAAAAGAAAAATTAAAAATAATTTAAAATTAGACGAGCTTTACACTTCCTGTATATTCTATCAAAACACCTACATCTACCTTGTTTTACACAAAATATGATTAGTTTATAAGCACTAGTAACTTATAACAAACCTTGGGCGTTTTTAAGTAAAATAATGTATCAAACTAAATAAGTGAATCTATGAAGTCATCAGAAAACCACACCAAAAAAGGTATATGGTATTACTCTTCTACTACTATAGATATACATGCATCACGTACGGTGTTTTGGATACTCTCATTTAGTAGCATTGTTTTTTACCTCTCTTATCTTTATCTACCATACGATGAAACCCTCTTATGGCCCTTGGCCATTGTTATTTTATGGATATTTTTTCAATTTCGACATCGTGAACGCTCAGCACCTGATCGTATTTCCTTTTATAAAAGAGGGATTAAGATTACCCAAAAAGGAAAAACTTATAGGTTTTATCATACACACATGACTGCCCCTAGCCTAAAACGTACTACAATCACCAAGTTAGAGTATGAGCATTTCGCCATCTGTTTAAGTTTTACGATAAAAGACATCCACGAAAATTTTATAGCTCCTCCCAATAATCGCTTATCAATTGTGTTTATCATCCCTCCTGGGCTACGAGTGGGTCAAGTAGAATATAGCTTAGATTATAGAATACCATATCCCTATTTCCAACTGAAGGATAAAGATGTTTTTGAACATTTAATAAAGTTAAAAAAACAAATAGAAGAAGTAAGCAATCAAACTACTGATTAATGTATCTCACACAACCCTGTTAAAATTCTGTTAAGCTTATTCTTAGTCAAAGTTCTTCAAAATCTCTACAGATTTGACCACTACTTTTGAGTGTAATTATAACTTACACATGGACATGAAAAAGCTAAACCTTATTTTAAACACACTATTTATCAGCTTGTTAGTGATTGGCAGCACTCAGGCCCAATCTATCAGGGGTAAGTTGATAGACCCTAAAACCAAAAAACCAGTAGAATTTGCAGTAATAGGACTTTTCAAAGCTGGAAGTACAGATCAAACTAAAGCTGTAGGTTCGGCTACTACTAATCTTGACGGTACTTTTGTACTACCCAATCTCCCATTTGGCAAATATGATTTGGTAGCCAGTATGATTGGCTATGAGAAAAAGACATTGAAAAATTTAGATGTAAGTGCAGCTCGTCCCAACCTCAACTTACAAAATGTAGAGATGCAATCGTCGGTGGTAAATCTGGATGAAATCGTAGTAGAAGCCAAAAGGGAATTTATCCAGGCCAATGAAGAAGGTATAAAAGTAAAAGCAGATAATAATATTTCTCAGCAAGGAGGATCGGCTTTAGATATCTTAAGAAACATTCCGGGAATTACAGTAGACAATGACGGAAACATTAGTTTACGTGGTACTTCTGCCAATATATTAATCAATGGTCGTAACTCAGCGCTTACAGGTACCTCGCGGGGAGGAGGCTTGGAAACTTTACCAGCCAGTGCTATCAAGGATGTAAACATTAGTACTAACCCTTCAGCCAAATATGATGCTGCCGGGGTGGGTGGTGTGATCAACATTACTCTTAAAAAGGGGGTGAAAACTGGTACCAATGCTATGATTACGATCGGAGGAAGTAATAATGGACGTTACAATGGTTCGGTACGGGTGAATCGTCGCTCTGATAAATTTAATTGGTTTGCTTCTTATGATGTTCGTCGCAACTTTCGTCGGGTTTGGTTTGATAACGAACGAGAAACTTTCAATGATTTTAGCCGCTCTCGCTTTTTGATCCAAGATCGTGATGGAGAACGTATTGATAACAACCATACATTGAAATTAGGAGGAGATTGGTTTATTGATAAAAAAACCACGCTAAGTATTGAAGGCTTGGCAGGAATCAGTAAACAAGATGAACCCGAGTTTTTGATTAGTAGGTTTGGATCTACCCGCACTGTGTTAGACAGTACCCTGTTTACATTTAATGATGAGAAAGAAGATAACCTGACCTTTGAAGGAGCTTTGATTTTTACCCGAAAGTTTAACCGTAAAGGACAAAAACTAAATTTCTCCATCAGTGCTAATATAGGTACCGAGCTAGAAACTCAGGACGTGCAAACTGATTTGTTTGAGGTGGGTACTACCGATGTGCTTAACTCCCAGATTTTACAGCGCTCAGCCAATAACAACATTAATAATATCACCAACATTCAACTGGATTACACTCATCCTCTGGGTAAGAAGTTTTCTATGGAAACTGGTTATAAAGCCATTATCCGAGATATGAATCTAGATTTTGATCAGGAGGTGTTTGATGAGATTACCCAAACTTACCAATTTGATGCTACGCTTAGTAATGAGTTTAAGTATGACGAACAAGTACATGCAGCTTATGCGCTTTTTAAAGGAAAGCTGAATAAAAAAATTGGGGTAAACTTTGGGCTAAGAGCTGAACAAGTGTTGCTCACCGCTAAATCGGACAATGCGGAGCCTTTTACTAATAATTACTTCAATTTATTCCCAAGTGCGCGTATTGTGTATAACATTCGCAAAGGAGAGTTTATCAAGATTGGTTATAGTAAGCGTATTCGCCGTCCTCGCTTCCGCTTGTTAAACCCTTTCCGTGATATTTCTAACCCTAACAACATTCGGGTAGGAAATCCAGAATTAGGCCCAGAACTCACCCATTCTGCTGAAATTGGTTATAATAAAATATGGAACAAGTTTAGTTTTATTCCAAGCTTATTTTACCGCCACACAAATAATGTAATCCAACGCTTCACGACTCAAGACCCCAATGATCCAACTGTATTTATTCGTCGTCCGATCAACTTGGGAACTTCTACTTCTTATGGAGTAGAGTTAATCTTGATTGGTAATATCACCAAGTGGTGGGATTTCAATGCGAGTTATAGCTTTTTTAATCAGGAAATCGATGCACGCAATGCTGAAACTGATTTGATTACAAGTAGCACAAGCTGGAATGCTCGCCTACAATCTAACTGGAAACTGGGCAAAAGAACCAGCTTTCAATTAACAGGTAACTACCGAGCACCTATTGTAAGAGCACAAGGTACTCGTCGGGCGTTTTATGCGCTCAACTTTGGGTTCCGTCACAGTTTCTGGAATAAGCGTGCTACGTTTGGTTTAGTATTCAGCGATATATTTGATACCCGAGAGTTTGGTTTTGATGCCCTGACTGATGAATTTACTTCAAGTGGACGATATAAGAGAGAAAGCCAAATTGTTAGAGTAAGCCTTACTTATCAGATTGGAAAACGTTTCAAAACAAGCATTAAGAAAGGAAGAGGTAATCGTCGCCGAAGAAGAAGATAGTAGTTGTTCAAAAATTTTACAGCATTTTCTAAAATGCACTATTTATAGGATTATTTCATCTTGATTTATTAGTTGTCAAAAGACCAGGGTTGATTAGCCTTGGTCTTTTTTTTTATTATATAGTTCAAATAAGCCTTGTCATTTGAAAGCATATACTACGCTCATAATCAGTTGTTTTATTATGGAGCTTCTCACCCAAATTGATGAGAAGTAGCAATGCTGAATGTATATATTCTATTCCAAATTAAATATGCATTGAAAACAAAATCCATTGTATTATTCAACACAAACAAAAATATATTCTGCAGAAAAAAATATACGAAAATTATATTTTCTTATACCAAAAGGTAACCTTTCATAATTTTGCCCGTAATAATAAGCAAATAGCATTTCATAAACTCAATGCAATGAAAACTTACTCAAACATACCGCTCATCTCATTCTACACTCGTAGTGCTTGGTGTTGGTTATTAACTTACCAAAACTTGTTTGAGTAATAACTCCCCTCTCAATTTTTCTTTTTAACAATCTTATTACATTTCTGAATCCCTATTGGGAAACTTGATTACTTCTAGCATCATAGTGTATTCATGCGTGTTTTTAAGCATAAATACATCAATTTGCCGAGTCCAAGTTTGTAATACAGATCTATCTGCTATCCAATGCTGATAGCATACTTTCAATAATTTCAAGTTGATTTTATTCTTAAGGCTGAGCTTTGGGTCTATGCCCAAACTTAATGCGCGGTTTTTTGGAGTTTTTTATCAGTCAATTGACTTGATTTTATTGTTCACAGGAGAATTATATCTAATCAAATCATAACACATATATAATATTTAAGAATTTTAGTGATCAAACTGAAGGAAAATAAGTGAAAGATTTAATGAAAAACTAAGTGATCAAAACAAGGAGAATAAGTATCAAGCAGGAAAGTAAGTGAAAGATTTAATGAAAAATGAAGTGATCAAATAAGGAAAATGTAACACAAAATTGAGTGAAAAAATTAAGGCAAATAAGTGACAAACTACATGAAAAGTGGAAAACGTAAAGTGAAAATTAAGTAATCAAACGAGGAAAATAAAGTGATCAATGAAAGCAAGCAAAAAATTTCTAAACCTAATTAACCTTTATTAAAAGGTGATCAAACGAGGAAAATAGTAATCAAACAGGAAAATAAAGTGATCGATGAAAGCAAGTAAAAAATTTCTAAACCTAACTAACCTTTATTAAGAAGTGATCAAACGAGGAGAATAGTAATCAAACAGGAAAATAAAGTGATCGATGAAAGCAAGTAAGAAAAAGTTTATAAGCCTAACTAACCAATTTTAGAAAGTGAAAATAAGTGACAACTAAGGAAAATGAAGTAATCAAATAAATGAGTCTACAAAACTAACGATCAGGCACTTACAATAATAAAAACCAAGGAGAATAAAGTGATCAAGAAAAGCAAGTAAGAAAAAGTTTATAAGTCTAACTAACCAATTTTAGAAAGTGAAAATAAGTGACAACTAAGGAAAAT
>MLAY01000009.1 GCA_001890965.1 marine bacterium AO1-C
TAACCTTTATTAAAAGGTGATCAAACGAGGAAAATAGTAATCAAACTGGAAAATAAAGTGATCGATGAAAGCAAGTAAAAAATTTCTAAACCTAACTAACCTTTATTAAGAAGTGATCAAACGAGGAAAATAGTAATCAAACAGGAAAATAAAGTGATCAATGAAAGCAAGTAAAAAATTTCTAAACCTAACTAGTCAAATTTTCAGATAATGAAAACCAAAAGTAAAAAGCGAAATGGAAAACCTAACTAACCTTTATTAAAAGGTGATCAAACGAGGAGAATAGTAATCAAACAGGAAAATAAAGTGATCGATGAAAGCAAGTAAAAAATTTCTAAACCTAACTAACCTTTATTAAGAAGTGATCAAACGAGGAGAATAGTAATCAAACAGGAAAATAAAGTGATCGATGAAAGCAAGTAAGAAAAAGTTTATAAGCCTAACTAACCAATTTTAGAAAGTGAAAATAAGTGACAACTAAGGAAAATGAAGTAATCAAATAAATGAGCCTACAAAACTAACGATCAGGCACTTATAAGAATGAAAACCAAGGAGAATAAAGTGATCAAGAAAAGCAAGTAAGAAAAAGTTTATAAGTCTAACTAACCAATTTTAGAAAGTGAAAATAAGTGACAACTAAGGAAAATAGTAATCAAACAAGGAAAGTGAGTGACCAATTTGTGTGAATACCTTTAAATAGGTGATCTAAACTAACCCGTAAATCATAAAAATGGTGGAAAAAAGTGAGTCAAACTTAAATACCCTTATTATTAGCATACCGTGACTATTGCTACATGTGAACAAACCCGGTTTTATAGAACCGGGTTTTGTTTTTATACCAAAGCAAGTTTTTACCCTCCTACTTTAGTATCTTTAGAATGTCTTAAGGGTGTGTTTAAAAGTTATAATCTGGGCTCAAAAAACTCATCATTTTTACCCTCGAAGACAAAATTTAAACATACCCTGAACCATAAACAACAATCTCAAACTCGGATACTTATGAAAACGCTCAAATTCTCCTTTATTATTATCACGGCTTTGTTTTTTAGTACACATGCCAAAGCTCAGGATGCTCGCTTTGCCTCACAAGGATATGTCTCTCCCAACTATACTATTCATTATTTGACAATGAAACTAATCCAACGGTATAATCTGGAAGGCAAAGATCAAGTCGAGCTGTCTCCTAAATATGTGGAAATGATTACCAAAGCTTTTGCCGCCATTAAGAAAAGTAAAAACCCAGGTAGTGGCAAAGTGATGCCTTATCATAGTATGAATCAAGTAGTAGTAGTCGTAAAAGACAAACAGTTTTGGCAAGATGCTGCTACTCAAAAGCTTTTGGAAAAACATCAATTGAAATATAAGGCCAAGGAAGGCTCCTACTATGAGAATCACTACCTTATCTACCGTAAGAAAGATTTCAATACTAAAGCATTGGCCACTTTGCTGAAAAAACATGCGATGGTAAAAAACGCTTACCAGGCTTCTAGTGGAATTGTAGGGTCAGGCAGTAGAGTATCGCTTACTTTGAAGGATCAAAAGTTAAAAGTATCGTTTGGTAGAGGCTTTGGCGATTGCCCTGCAGGATGTATCAATTGGATTTATAAAAATTACGAAGTAGATACCCGTACTTATGCAGTTAAGTTTTTAGGCAAAACAGGTAATGGTCTCAAGAACAAAAAACTCGTGCCTGTTAAGAAAAATTAAAATTTAGCTTTATATAAAAATAGGTTGGCAGTGAACACATTGCCAACCTATGATTAGTCTATAAAATTCATTCAATGATTACTTTTCTCCGGTCTCGTTACTTTTCTCTGGAGTACTTTCTTTTTTAGTAGGAGTACTACCTTCTGGTACCATAATCATTGTCATTTCTTTCTCCCCATCTTTTCTTGATATAATAAGTTTTTCAGCCGATAGTTCTTTGATAGTTACCGCCCCCTCTTTGTCATCACCTTCTTCTTTGGTAATAATAGATTTGTTATCTTCACTTAGAGTCCAGGTCCCTTTTATATCTTTTCCTGCATTGTCTACAGCAGTATACGTACCATCTGCTTTAAAATGCATAAACATTCTACCTCCTGACGCTTTCATATTTTTTACGGCTTCTTCTCCCAACTTGGAGAGTTGCTCCTCTGAAAAATTAGCTTTCATCACGGCTTCTACATCATATACCCATTTTTGAGCAACCAGCAAATCTTTAGGAGCAGTGGATGACGAAGAGGTATTGTCTTCGGTAGTACTATTTTTATTCTCGGTACCACTATCAGCAGTGGTAGCTGTGGTACTGGCAGTATCGGTGGTGCCACTATCGGTATTTTCTGATTTAGTAGCACTACCACAGGCAGCAAATAGTGCTAACCCGCATACAAAGATCATTGATTTCAATAAAGATTTCATTGTGATAATATAGTTTTGGTTAATAAAGGAAGTCATCTCGACTTCAAGGTTTAAAAAATGATTACTGTGAGGGTTGATCCCCCCTATAACGAATTGGTTTTATTCATCAAAAACTCGCTTTCAAGAAGTGAACATGATTTATATACACATAAACAAAGTCTGAACTAAAGCCACCCCTACCTCGATGCTTTTAAAAAACAGGTTTATCCGTTTATGAATTTATCTCCTCAGTTTATGAACTCAAACCTGCTTTTAATAAACTTACCATAACCTTATTGCTTGGGACATAGTATATTTGAATTAGATATTGAAATCTAAAAAACAAACACACCTACTCTATTCTCAACTTATGGATGAGTAGACAATCTTAAACATTAATACTTCTATGAAAGCATTGAAAATCTTTACTCTTGTTGCATTGGTAGCTACTTTGGCTTCATTTACTTTCGCAAACAAATCTGCTAACAAAACAGAAGAAACTAAAGTGGAAGCTTCTTACGCTTTCTTCAAACTAGTAAATGATACCAATCAAAAAATTCGCATTCACACTGGTTCTGGTGTAGTATCGTTGAACAAGCGCGGAGGTTCTACTTCTATTACTTGTAAGCCTGGCCGCAAAATCTACACTGCACCTCGTGGTACTAAAGATAAGTTTATCTTCAAGGTAACTTCTAGCATGTGTGGCAAAACTGTAAAATTGTCTAAGTATTTGTAATCATTCGGCAATTTGTAAATCATAAATGGAGAGAGAGTCTATATAGGCTCTCTTTTTTTATGCTCAAAACTGTCTTTCCTTCCTTCGTTAATTTTGCAGGTTTTGTTTCCCTGACATAACTTCCGTTTTACTGGTTTAGCCGAATTTTTGCTGTTGTTTGATTATAAACCTGTATAACCAAGCATTACTTATGGCAGTAACTCCAGAAGAAATTTCTAAACGACAGGCAGCCATTGCCACCACCTCTGATTTGCAGCAAAAGGCCACGCTCATGATTGACCTTGGTTTGGATATGCTGTATGGTGGAGAAATAGAGAAATCTCAAGCCTTGATGAGTGATGCAGAAAAAATTTGCAAAATAATCGGCTTTCCGGATGGCTTGGGAAGAATTTACCTGGGAAGAGCCGCCATTTATTATTTCAACGCCAACTATACCACCTCTACCACTTTAGCCAATCAAGCCATTGAGATTTTTCTAAAAACTGGTAACAAAACCGACCTGGCCCAAACTTATACCAATTTGGGTATGGCCCAGTGGAGTCAAGGAAACTATGGCACCGCTTTAGATTATACATTCAAAGGGCTTCAGTTATACCAAGACGCTGAAGAGGATGGAAGAATAGCTTATGCGGTGTATTTATTGGGAGGCTATTACCTTGATTTACAAGATCCAGAAAATGCAGAAAAATATTTTTCTCAGGCATTTGAAATGTCCAGTAAAAAAGGAGCACCACCTTTTAGCTTGGCACGTAGTTGTATTGGTTTGGCCAATGTAGCCCTTCTAAAAAATCAACTTGATAAAGCGCTATATTATTTAACCCAAGCGGAGAAGATACAAACAGAAGGAGGAGAAACCTTTGGTCTTTCTCGCACTTACAATGATTTTGGAAAGGTGTACCGTCGGTTGAATGAAGCTGACAAGGCACTGGAATATTATGGTAGAAGTCTGGACTTAAGGCTAAAAGCTAATGATAAACAAGCCTTGGTGACTACTTATTTAGATTTAGGAGAATTCAATATAGAACAAGGTCAACTTGAGTTGGCGCTGAATTATCTACAAAATGGGCTGGAATGGGCCCAAAAGCTGAATGCGAGGGTAAAAATTTACCGCGCTCATTTGTTACTTAGCCAAGTACACGAGATGGTTCAGGATTTTGGAAAAGCCTTTCACCATTTGAAACAACACAATGAGATCAAAGAACAGGTAATTGGTAAAGATGCTAATTTGAGAATCCGAAACCTAGAGACACAAATGGCTAAAGAACGCTCTGAAAAGGAAGCTGAAATTTACCGTTTGCGCAATGTAGAGCTTAAGAAACTTAATGAAGAAATAGAGCAACAAAACGAAGAAATAACCTCTAGTATAGAGTATGCTCGTCGTATTCAGGATGCTATGCTGCCTTTAGATGCTTCTATCGAAGTATATAAAGATTATGCGTTTATCTTATACCAACCCCGAGACATTGTTTCGGGTGATTTTTATTGGATATACAGTCGCCCTTCACCGCAAGACCCTGCCAAAAAACTCATTTTTACTGCGGCTGTAGATTGTACTGGCCACGGAGTGCCAGGTGCTTTTATGAGTATGATTGGTAAAGATTTGTTGGATAATATCATTATCGCTCAAGGAACTATCTCGCCCAGCGATATTTTATACAAAATGGACTTAGGTGTTCGTAAGGCGCTTAATCAAGACCATACCGACAATCAAGATGGAATGGATTTGGCCATTACCGTGATAGATCAGGCCAATGAGTGTGTGTATTTTGCAGGTGCCAACAATCCATTGGTGTATTTTCAGCATAACCAAATGTACCATATCAAAGGTAGTAAGTGTGGCATTGGGGGTGGTCAGTATCGTCAAACTAAAGTATTCGAACAACACACCGTTCAAATAGATACTTGTACTGAGATATACATTTTCTCGGATGGTTATCAGGATCAGTTTGGAGGTCCTAATAATAAGAAGTTTATGAAGCCACGCTTTCGTGAGCTCTTGGCCGATGTTCATAACTTACCTATGCACGAGCAATACGCTATTTTGGAAAATACGCTTACCAATTGGATGGGTGACCAGTCTCAGGTAGACGATATTTTGGTAATGGGGATTAGGTTAGGCGCAGACCTGTAATAAGTCTTTTTTATAGTTCCATCAATAAACGTATTTGATGTTTGGCCATAATGCCATTTTCTATGATTGGTTCTGCATAATGCTCAATGAAAAAATCATGAACAATGGTATGCATTTCAAATCCACATTTTTGGTAAAAAGCCAATTGTCCTATACTCGAGTTGGCAGTAGCCACCCATAGTCGTTTCGCCTCTTGGGCACGCATTTGTGCCACAATTTCCGCGATGATTTGCTGCCCTAAGCCATGATTTTGATAGCGTTCGTCTATTGCTATGTTCAAAACCTCCCATTCCTGTTTTGCGATTTCTTGCACCACACAAGCTCCTACTACTTCTCCTGTTGTTGTTTTTGCCAAGTATAACCGACCCTGTTCCAGATAATTTTTGATTTTTTGTAAGTCAGGATCAGCGGTTAATAGTAAATCATAAGGAACTGGTTCTGCTGTTTGATATGGATGTAATTGTACTTTCATCTTTCGTTCAAGGTTGACTTTCTTTTTCATTATTGTCACACTTTGCGATTATTGGGATCAAAAACTTAAAAAGCTGCAGTTTCCAAGATTGGATAACGTAAATTTAACTTAATAACACAAACCAATTTAAATCAATAGAAAAACCAATGACTTACTGTGAATTTGTACGACAAAAAGCTGAGGATGATGTACACAAAATTTATCATGATACGGAGTACGGTTTCCCTATCAATAATGATAATGAACTTTTTGGCCGATTGATTTTAGAAATTAACCAGGCTGGTTTATCCTGGACAACCATTTTGAAGAAAAAAGAAGGGTTTAGAAAAGCCTACGCCAATTTTGAAATCCCAAAAGTAGCTTCTTTTACAGAAGAGGATCGTGCTCGGCTTTTGAGCGATGCAGGTATTATTCGCAATAAACTGAAGGTGAATGCAGCCATTGTGAACGCCCAGCGAATTGTGGAAATTCAAAAGGAGTTTGGTTCTTTTCAAAACTGGCTGGATGAACATCATCCCAAAACAAAAGATGAATGGGTAAAACTCTTTAAAAAGAATTTCAAATTTGTAGGGGGAGAAATCGTCAATGAGTTTTTGATGAGTTCTGGATATTTGAAAGGAGCTCATGACGATGATTGTCCTATTCAGCAAAAGGTATTGGCTCAAAAACCGAAATGGACTCAAGTTTAAATGGCATAAAAATACCCACTATTTCAAATCAGAATTAGTGGGTAAAATTATTTATTTGTGTGTGTGTGAAATGTTGCAATATTAATCGAGGCGCTTGATAAATTTAAGGTAATGCGAATACTTACCTAAATCATCACGGTACAATCCTGTTTTGTCTACTTTATTGATGCGTACCATGCCTGCTGAGTGAATAACTTTTACCTGTTTGTTTTTGTTTTCGAGTACAATACCTACGTGCACTACTCGACCATTTTCTACGCTTTGAGGCTTACGTTGAAAAAACACCAAATCTCCTGGCTGTGATTCGGCCAAGGCTACAGTTTTTCCTTTTTCGGCTTGTTGGTAAGAATCACGTGGCAAGGTATATCCATTGGTTTTAAAAACCATTTGGCAAAACCCAGAGCAATCATATCCCTGCTTGCCTTTACCTCCCCATAAATAAGGAATCTTCAATAATTTTTTGGCAGACTCTATGATTTGATCTTTACTGTGTTTCTTAGAAATATCTTTGGTACTTCCTTGATATTGCGCTTCTTCTTCTCCTATTTTTAGTTTTCCTTCCTCATAAAAAGGCAATGTAGAACCCAAAGTAACAGGAATCTTTTTACCCTTAAATTGAACCGTACCCAGCTTATCGGCTACTACTGGATGAGTATTTTTCTTATAGTTGTTATAGTAGTTTTCTGAAACCTTGAATACCAATCCCATTTGAATCCAACCATTGTAACCATCATAGTTATTTTCTATGTAGGCCCATTTTTTATCTGGTGAGGTTTTTAAAATCTTATAAGCATCTCCAAATACCAGTTGGGTTACTAATTCGCTACTAGATGAGGTTGTTTTACGTACCGCTACTACACTTTCGGTACAAACACCATAATCTAACGCCTGCACTTGCAGCGCTACCACTAACAATAAGGCACTGATCAAAAAAAATCTTTTCATGAATATTAACACTTTAATTATAAATATGTAATGCAAGATAATACATTTCTAAATTTGGCTGGATGTGGTGTAATAAAAACGTAAATATTTGATTTTCACCCAGTATTCTACCTTGAAATTCTTATTTGTTTTTTTAAATTTAGAAAGCGAACTCATCTCATCTTTTAATAATGAATTACAAATCACTGAGCAAAAGCAAGATTCTTACAGGACTAGTTTTCATCAACATTCAAAAAGTCGGGATGAGTTCAGTCACCAACTATTCAACACTTACTCTATGGTAAGAATTTTCGGTATTTTAAGCCTGATAGGAATGATTTTCTTAGGTGGGCAGATTGCGTATAATATGTACGATACGGATCAATGGTCAGTCAAAAGTACACTGTTGTTACTCATTTCGATAGTAGGTTATATCATTTATGTATTTACTACCAAGATTGGTAAAAGACCTATTAAAAGACTGATACATCACTGGACATTGCTTGGGCTGGTGAATATCATTTGCATCTTACTTCTTACTATAGATATATATGAGCATTTTGCCCAACTCGACATTTGGGATTTGTTGCTACAAAGTGGCAATTATTTACATTATTACGGAAGAAATCTATTATTTACGATATTATTTTACCTCCCTGCTGCTACCCTCATACTTTGTTCTCTGTACACTTATCAGATGAGTGTGTTTTATCAAATGTGGCTCAAACGTAAAGGCTGGAGCTCACGCCTTTGGGACGAAGATCCGCGCCTGGCTCAGTTAAACCAAGTATTAAAATCAGATAATAATTGGCTTAATAAAGAAGAAGAAGAGTTTGTGCAAAAGAGCTTAAACAAGCAAAACCGTAACAAAGGAGTTGCAAGAGTCACCATTATCGTGATGGCCATTGTGTTGATTCAACTCACCAATATTTCTATTACGATACGTATGATGCAGGAAGTAGAAACGGGTAAGAGTCGGGGTAAAAATCTTAGAGTTATCGCCTTGGCTCCCGTCAAAGCATCGGAACGTTCGAAATTGATTCGAGCACTGGATTTTACCAAAACTATTATTCAAAAGGATTTGCCAGCGGTGGACTTACAACATGCACTTTTGAACCAAACAGAGATGGAAGGTATCAATTTGCAAAAAACCAATTTTAGTCACGCAAAACTCTGGAAAGCATCCTTTGAAGGTTCAAATCTTCAGCAAGCACAGTTTAAAAAAGCCAATTTAGAACGTGCCCGTTTTGGAAATGCCAACCTAAGGAACACAAACTTGAGCGGCGCCAGATTGTATAAGGCCAACTTGTGGAAGGCTAACTTAGCTCAAGCAAATCTTACGCATACCGACCTACGAGGGGCCATACTTTTAGGAGCAACTGGGCTCCAGACTGCGGTATTAGATTCGTTTTTAGTATCAGATAATCGCTGGTTTGAACTTCAGACCCAATGGAAAACGGGTTTACAATTGAATGACTTTGATATGACCGAAAAAGTCGACCAAACCAAGTATAACAATCTGGTAAAAAAGGGACTAATAAAATCTCAAGCACGAGAGCTGGCCTCCTACTATTTGGTTACCAGAAAAAGAAACTCAAAAGTCTCCCAAACGCCCTCCAATAACTAATTGACATAAAATCCATGGCCAATCAAAAAAAGTATTTTCCTAACAGCCACGCCTTTATTGTGGCAAATAATGCCTATCAACAGGTATCTAAGTTAAAGACTCCTATCAATGACGCCACTAAGCTTGCCGAAATATTAGAAAACAAGCACAACTTTGAGCAAATCCATTTACTTACTGATGCCAATAAAGTACAACTAGAGGAGTTTATCACTCAAACAATGCCTAATGCAGTGCAACAAGACGACAAGGTGTTGTTTTATTTTGCGGGGCATGGCATTGCGGTAGATTCAGACGAAGATAAGGAAGGTGAGCCTAAGGGATATTTGGTACCTACCGATGCTGACTCAAATGATGAAAGTACATTTGTAGCAATGGACTTACTCAATGAAATGCTGCATCAACTTCCCTCTCGCCACTTACTACTAATTTTAGATTGTTGTTTTTCGGGTTCGTTTGAATGGTCAGCTAACAAATCACGGGCTTTGAGATCACGCGTACCCAAAAAAATTTATAAAGAACGTTTTGATCGCTACATAAAAGATCCCGCGTGGCAAGCCATTACTTCGGCTGCCCAGGATCAGTTGGCGCTGGATGTACTGAGCAAAAAACCCGTGGGTTATCGAGGGGATGACAACCAAGACCATTCACCTTTTGCGCTTTCGTTATTTGCCGGCTTGGATGGTGCCGCAGATGTAGTACCTGCCGATGATAAAGATGGAATTATCACTGCTTCAGAATTGTATGTGTATATGCGTGATTGGGTAGAAGATCAAAGCATTAAGCAATCGGAAAAATCACGACAAACACCCAAGTTTTTCCCATTAGCCAAACACGATAAAGGAGAGTTTATCTTTTTTCACCCTACCCATCCCCTCAATTTAGATCCTATCCCCCAGCGTAATCCCTACAAAGGCTTACAATCATTTAATGAAGAAGACCAAGAATTATTTTATGGGCGCGACGATGTCATAGAAGATTTACAAAAAAAAGCCGAGGATCATTTCTTTATTGTAGTAACTGGAGCCTCAGGCACTGGCAAATCTTCGGTAATCAAAGCTGGCCTCTTGCCCATATTGCGGGATCAGGGATTCAATATCTTCCCAGTGATTCGCCCTGGCAAAAATCCAATGGTCTCTCTGCAAGAAATATTGCTTGAGATGCAAATATTGGCTTCCGAGGAAGTCATCACTCAAGACAATCTGGCTCAAATTGCCCACAAAGTCACCGAAAAGCCCACAGTGATACTCATTGACCAATACGAAGAGTTGATTACACAATGCAAAAGCGAAGCAGAGCAAACGATGTTTATTGATTTTATTCGCTTATTGTTGGAAGACGATCGCGCGGTCAATGTGCGTGTAGTTATTACGGTGAGGTCAGATTTTGAGCCTCAATTTGAGAATTTAGGTCTGGAAAAATATTGGCATGAGGCTCGTTTTACTGTGCCTCCATTTAGCCAGGATGACTATAGAGAAGTGATAGAAAAGCCTGCCATCCAAGAAGTACTTTTCTTTGAGCCAGCTGATTTGGTAGACGAGATTATCAATGAGGTGATTCAAGCTCCAGGTGGATTGCCTTTGCTTTCATTTTTGCTGAGTCAATTATACGACAAGTGCTATCAAAAAGGGCGAAAACTCACTCAGGAAGCCTATAATGAACTCGGAGGGGTGATTGGTTCGCTCCGTACCAGTGCCGATAGTATTTATAATAACCTGGATGATAATCATCGTACTGCCATGCGCCACTTGATGCTTCGGCTAGTGTCGGTAGAAGGAGGTGAACTGGCCAGCCGTCGGGTGTTAATGCCTGAACTAGAATACAGCAAAGAGGATGTAAATACCTGGATCAATCATGTGGTCAATCAATTGCTGGAAGCTCGCCTTTTGGTAAAAGGACGTGATAGTCTGGGACAAATATACATAGAACCAGCCCATGATGCGCTCATTCGAGCCTGGGGTACACTGTGGGATTGGATCAAACAATTTGGGGAAGACAACATTACCTTGCAACGCCGTTTGTATGAGGCAGTCACTGAATTGGATGAATAATAGTCATATTTTAACGCATTGTATAACGAGGTTAACTAATATTAATAAATTATTAAGTTAACGCAAAGTTATTGACTAACGCGTTTATTTTCTGCTGAAATGGTTTATCTTTATTATCTATATTCCTAACGATAAAGTCACATGAAGCAAAAGGCCGCCCAATATATTTCTATTATTCTATTCCCCTATAACCTGGCTGTAATTACTACTTTTTTGGTACTTAGAGTCAAGCATTCTGTGCGGGACTCACTGTATTGGACATTCTTTTCTTTCTTGTTTTTGGTACTCATTCCAGCGAGTTATGTCATTGTCCAAATCATGCGCAAGAAGATTACCAATATGAGTGTAGAGGTTCGTAGTCAGCGAAAGCAGGTGTATCTTGTGGGGCTTACTTCTTTGATTACAGCCTGTGTGTTATTTTACCTTATCAATGCCCCTTCAGTGCTGTTTTCTTCTTTTGTGTTCTTATTGTTATTGTGTGTATTGGCTTTTGCGGTAAACTTTGTAGTGCATAAAACCAGTGCTCATATGATGGGCATCGGACTTACTTTCTCATTTTTGCTACAAGGCTATCCTGTATTGGCCTATTGTGTATTGGCTTTTGCAGTATTGGTGGCTTGGTCGCGTTATTATCTCCACAAGCATACCATCCCTGAAATCATTTCTGGTTTTGCTATGAGCGTGGGTACTGGCTTGATTTTTAGTTTTTATTATTTGGTGTGATGAGTTTGTAGTTGATAGACTAATTCAGCTTCCTTAAATTATTCCAAGAAAACCTTCCTGCGTCCCGCGATCTCACCCAACATTTACCAAATATTGGTGTCTCCAAAGGAAGGAAACGATACTCACCATATAGACTCAAGAGGTGTTAAGGAAATGGCATTGAGCGATAGACAATAGCCCATAGGTTTTTGTTATTTGCTCGATGTACTCAAAAAACCACCCAAAGCCCAAGCTTCAGGTGGTTCATTTATGGTAAGAATAATGTTGGTATATGCCTTATTTACTTAGTTCCTTTAGTTTACGCTGGGTGTCTTTTCTGGTAGGAGCAATTTCTAAAGATTTTTTATACCATTTTATAGCCAATGCTTTTTTACCCCAGGCTCGATACCCATCTCCTACACTGTCGTACCATCCTCCTTCTTTGGGAAAAAGTTCTACTAAGAATAAAAATACATCTACCGCTTTTTGGTAATGTTTTCTATCTATCAGCCAGTAACCCAAGTCGTCCAAGTGCCAATCTTTCATTGTAAACCTAGGCGCTTTACGTTTCTTGGCATCAAACCAAAGCTTTTTGAGCTGGACAATGTCCTGGGTCATCACTGTTTTTCGCACTTCGCGGTCAAAATGAAATGGCTTTACCCGATAATCCTTGGTTTTATTAAATAAAATTTTGCTCAAAATCATGTAAACCATATTGTAAGCTCTAAACAAATCATTGTTTCCCATGACCACCACAGCCATGCCTTTTTCTGGGATAAAGCCAAAATAAGTAGTAAAGCCTGGGTCTCCTCCTGAATGCCTCACCATACGATAACTTCTAACTGGCATAGTAAACCACCCCAGGCAAACACTATCACCGTTTCCAGTAGCTACTTTAGGGGTAGTCAGTGCTTTATAAGATTCTGGTGATATAATCTGCTTGTTATTAATTACCCCTCCATTGAGGTACATTTTGGCCCATAACAACATATCGTGGATGTTGGAATGTAAAGTAGAACTGGGCGCATGGCGACGGTTGTAAGGGTAGACAGGTCGCACAGCCATCTTGAGGTTTTTGTCAAGATCATGAGAGGCGGTGGCTAGTTTTTTGGGTACTTCTGGCTTCAAAAAAGTACTATTGACCATTCCGATAGGTTCGAAAATATTTTTCTTCATATAATACTCGAAGGTAGTCCCGCTCACTCTCGCAATTACTGCGGCCATAATATCAAAAGCGGCATTGCTATAGTTTTGCTTGGTACCTGGAGCAAAATCTAAAGATGCATTGCCAAAGCTACGCGCATATCTTTCGGCAGCCCCATCGTCGTATTGGGGCTTATCCCATTCGTAATCTTTTACATTGGGAATTCCTGAAGTATGGGTTAGTACATGGCGGATCGTAATGGTCTTGTAACGAGGATCTTTCATTTTAAAATACGGCAAATAATGAATGAGCTTCTTGTCTAAATCCATTTTACCTTTCTCGACTAATTGCATAATGGCCGTGGCTACAAAGGGCTTAGATACTGAGGCCATATGATACAAAGAATATGTAGTCAAAGGTTTGGGATCATTCAGCGATTGTACTCCAAAACCTTTAGCATATATTACTTGATTGTCTTTGATTACTCCAATCGCCAAACCAGGGAGTTCAAACGAAGCTCGTTGCGCCTGGGCCATCGAATCTATTACTTTTTCAATGGCCTTGGGCGAAGTCATTTCTTGCGAAAGTGCTCCAAAAGGCAAGCAAAAAAGCAGTATCCATATTTTCTTAAAAAGGTGGGTGTTCATAAAATCTACATTTGAGTGCTTAGTATAACTCAAATGTAGATAGTAGTTTTGTCTAAAGATTGTACAAATACGAATACAGGTCAATAATGGCAAAATTTTGCAATAAAAAACCACCCAAAGTTTCACCTCAGGTGGTTGAGAATATCCTATTCACCAAAAAGCCTCATTGGAAGTCAAAGCTTTATAGAATATTCCGTGCTCTGCCCAGCACCTTTAAAATGTCGTCTTTTCTAGGGTTTCTTAGTGATGTCACACTTAAACACAAGGGAATGAAGAGACGAATAGCACTTCTTATTTTTTACCTATCAAAGAAATAAGGCCCTTTGCAAGAGTTCCTCGCCAGTTTACATAGCTATGTCCGCCTTTAAACTCATGATAATCTACCTGATAGCCTTTGGTTTCAAGAATATCTCTAAACTGCCTATTCATACCAAGCATAGAAGCACCTGCATCATAAAGCCCCACATCCATATAAAACCTGATGGGTAGTTTTTTACTTTTCTTGTATAGATTGATAAGCTTCCCATTATCTGTTGGGTATATCCAATGGTTTTCATCTTTTGTCCCTTTGATCCAATAAGAACCAGATTGCGATAGCACGTTACCAATCACATCAGAATGGTTAAAAGCAATAAAACTTGCGGCAAAGCCTCCCCTACTCGATCCAGCCAAGATTATTTGCTGGGCTTGGGTGCCAATATTGTATTTGGAGCGCATATGCGGAATGAGTTCTTTTGCGATAAAGCTGCTGAATTTTTGACTGATTAAGTCTTTTCCTCTTTTGCCCATAGCCCATACCAACACCGTGATGGTAGGCGTAATTTGGTTATCAGCGCTTAAGTTATCCATGATGGTGGGAGTAGGCACCCTTGACCTCCTATTGGGTCGCCCCCCATAGTTTTCTCCATCAAAGACAATTAACAAATTATGGGGTAGCTTTGCATCATATTTGGCAGGTAGGTGCACCGTTATTTTTCGGTTTTCTGCCAAAAACTTGCTATACAATGAGGTAGGTAACACCTTGCCTTGGGGTGCATTTTTTCTGAGAGTCAGGTACTTTTGCTTGGGCGCTTTGGGCATTGTCACAGTTCCATCGTACACGTGTGCTATCTTTCTTTGAATAATTTCATTATTTGGCCCAGCCTTAAATACCTTAAAAAAGTTGAACCCATAATTAAATCTTGCATTGTTGGGCACTAATTGAGCAATGTAAAATAACTTGGTATTTCCCAATCGCTGAAACCGCAATCCCAAAAAATCTGGCCCTCCACTCAACATAGCATATTCTGTATCTTTATCGGGTACGCAAAAGTAGGTCACCATCATATTTTTATTATTTCCTTTAATAGGTTCTATGATGTGGCGTCCTTTTAGTTTTTTCAAAAAACCCTCTATGGCATTTTTATCGGCTAGTGATGCTTCCCATAAGTCGTAAAGCGTCTTGGTTGGAAGCTCTTTTTTTGCAATACGCTTTGCATTATCTTTCAATAAAAGTATGCGATTTACCTTGATTGTATATTTTCCTTTCGGCGCGTTTTTATCAAGCGAGTGCACTACAAATTTGTACTTTCCCGACTGCATCGCAGTAAAATCTATAGGCTCTGTTCCTTTTGCGCCATTTGGACTATCTATCTGAGTAAGGCGTTTTCCTTTGGGATCATAAATATCTATCACCAAATCAATTCCATTTTGCATAACCTCTCCTACTATCGCCATTCCATTAGATAGCCTGACGGTATAAGTATGTTTTTCGGTGGAGGATAGCGTTTGCTCTAGCTGCATTCCTGCATATAGTTCCTTGTCTACCTTTGATAAGGCATTGGCAGAGAGATTTGAAAAAATGATGAGAGTAAATAATGCTATTGGTAGCAATCTTTTCATGAGTATTATTATATGGTTTGTGTTTAACGTTTTCACTAATTCCATTTTACTCGGAACCAGGTCAATATATCCTAAAAATAACTTGTTGTTAAAAGGTCTGGCAATCGATGAAAAGGTTGCAAGGCAAGATGAATTCATAAAAAAACCACCCAAAAGCTTCATGCTCCTGAGTGGTTTCAATCATATATGATGCTTTGACTCAATTATTCTATGCTGTATTGTACAATAATAAAACAATCCAGTAATTGAGCAATAAGTATTATTTCTCCGCAAACTTCACTCTTACACCTTCCGAATGGCTTGCAAATTCGGGAGCATACATACACTGAATGGTGGTAATACCATTGGAAAAGTCTCCTGCGTGCGTTACCCTCAAGGCATATTCAAATACATAAACTCCTTTAGGCAAAGCTCCAAAGAAAAAGTGAGTAGCTGCATCACGGGTGCTTTCGTAGTAGCCCAAACCATCTTGCCATTTATAGCGAGAAATGGTATTTACAGGCTCTAAACCAGCCGCACGCATATCCTTCATATGCACATATTCCATTAAGCGATCTACTCTCAACTCAATACGTACTTTGATTAGGTCTCCTACTTTTACCTTTGTTCCATCTTTAATTGGCTGAATTACTGGTCCAGCATCTGACATTTTCTGTAAGAATAGCTGCTTTTTCAGGGCAAGTGGTGTTTTAGCAGTTGTGATTTTATCTAACTGCTCAAAATATTGCCAGTAAACAGCACCCCAGGCCACTCCTTTATCCTTTTTGGCCACTACCACCTTGCCCATATCGGCCGTGATTTGGTCAGCATTCCAGGATTTTTTGAAGTATCCAGTTCCTGCTTCTACTTTACTAGGATTGCTTTCATCAAATGGATTTACCTTCTGGCCTCCTACCGTTATTTCTACTTGTTTTTCGGCCGATAGCCATTCGCTGCCTCGCAATAGCAACGCATAACAAGCCTCGGTAGTAGCTCGGGTAGTTTTCCAGTCTTGAGTCTGCTTAGACTTCAACAAGAAAGTACGCAAAGCATCTACTGCTTTTTCATCCTTGGCCACTTCATCAAACACCTCTACCATCAAGGCTTGAGTCTCGATAGGTGCCTGGTACCAATAGTAGCCCCCGGTTTGTTTCCAGTACATGCCCATTTCTTCGTTGTTAAGCGACCGCTCTCTGAGTGACTTCACAATGGCTTGTGGCACTGCTTTCTCTTTGTAGCGATGCAAAGCCAACGCCAGCATTCCTTCCATATACAAGCTCTTTTTGGTCCAGTATTTTTTGGCTTGCCCAAAATAATAGTCAAAAGCTTTTTGATAGTTTTTATTCAGTTTCACATCCTTGAAGAAACTACGCATATACAAATAATGCATTTGCATATAGCCCAAGTGATCGTCAGAAAGCTTAAGCCATCCCTTGCGTGCTCTACGCTTGAGTTCCTCGTGGTCTTCGTAGATTTTTCTATCCAAAAAGCGAATTGCTTTGGTAGTCATTCTCCAGGTACGTTTGTCTTCACGTACATTTTTTACGCCCAGGTTATCCAAATGCCCCATACCCGTAGCAATGTGTTGGGTAATGTAACGATCGGGATATCCTCCATCAAACCAAGCCCAGGCTCCATCACTTTTTTGCTTTTTGATGAGTTTATTCAAGGCTTTTTCCAGCTCATTGGCCATTCGGTTGATATCAAACAACACCCCTACCCTACGCTTACGCTCGGTTTCACTTTTGGCATTCATCACCCAAGGGGTTTCGCTCAAAATCAATGACTTCAATTCCTGGTTTTTCTCCAGATTACTCATCAAAGCATCTGGTTGAATATTTTTCCAGGTATCAAATACTTTTTTGATTTTTGGACTAGAGTTAGCCACATGTGCAGCAATGGCATTGGAATAATAACGACTAAAAGTTTGCTCAGCACATTCGTGTGGAAACTCCATCAAATAAGGCAAAGCCTGAATGGCATACCAAGCAGGATTAGACGTAAACTCTAAGGTATATTTATGATTTTTTAGCGTCTTAGATTTACCACTGGCCATTAGCTTTTTCAATTCATAGGTTTTGGTTTGGTTGCTACGAATCGGCAAAGGCATTGTTTCGGTTACCAACATACGGTTGGTCAATACTGGCAAGGTCATTTCTTCTCCATCAGAGAATTTACCTGCTTTGGCTACTACTCGATAAGTAATGGCTTGTACACCTATCGGAATTTTCAAGTTCCATTTTACCACCGTACTTTGTCCTGCCTTGGCACTAAATGACAACTTCGCATTTTTATTCCCTAATAGTTTATCAATGGGCTTGTTGGTAATGGCATCAAACAAAAACAATTGAGCAGAACCTGTAAGGTCTTTTTCTGAAATATTAGAAATTTTAGACATAAAGGTCATTTCATCGCTTTCGCGGAAAAAACGAGGGGCATTAGGTACCACCATCAAGTCTTTTTGCGTCACCAATTCGTTGTTAGCAAAACCATACTTCAAATCTTTGGTGTGGGCAAAACCCAACATTTTCCATTTGGTCAAAGCCTCTGGTACGGTAAACTTCACAATGATTTCGCCCTTCTCGTTGGTACGCAAACTAGGGTAAAAGAAGGCTGTTTCGTTAAAGTTAGTCCTGGCTTTTACTTCGCCCAAGTCACCTTCACCTCCTGATTTTCCTCCACTTTCCCTACCAACTTTTGTAGAGGTATTACTCTCTTTACTTTTATCCTCTTCTATTGAATCATTCAATTCTGTTTTGGCGGATACTTCGGCCATTACTGGCTTAGCAGATGGCGGAGCAGCAGGTGCGTTTTGGGTTCTCACCATCCCAGCAGTAGTTCGAGTCAGACTCTCTAGTTTTTTATTTTTGTACAGTCTATTGTCATAGAATCGCCGTCCATAATAGTACCCAAACCAATTGAGGTAATCATAACGTTTAGAATTTACATATTTGCTACGATTGTTCCAGTTGGGGCTATACACATTAAAACTCGAGGCCCCAAAAGCACCATTGCTTTGCCAACGCATATTGGCATAATAAGAGTTGTAAATACCAAAGTTGAAATAGTTGGAACGGAACACATCTAATGACGCATCGTATAAAGTGGCTACCATTTCGGCAGCTACTTTGTCTCCTTTTTTACCCTTGATCTTAATCCGCCACTCTTCCTTTTCTCCTGGTTTTAGTTTGTTTCTAAAAGTCTCAAAAGAAATGTCTAGTTCCTTGTTGGTACGAGGCACGTAAATCGTTTCATCCTTATGGTACCAGCGATTGTTTTTTACGAAAGTAAAATGTATCCCAAAGTTGCCTCTGTAAGCTTCTTTGGCCATAATCTCAATCATTTGCTGGCTTTTGTTCAGCTTAAGCCAACGCTTCTCCACGATTTGATTATTATGCTCAATTTCATACAATACCTGCACGTCTTTGGCTGCAGTTCCCAAAATAACCTGGGCTTTTTCGCCTGGTTCTACCGTGCCTTTTTGTTTTTTGAAAAACAGCACTTGATTATTTGGGATCGTCTTTGCACTAAGATCATACAACGCAAAATACTTCACTGCTTTTACTTCGTTACCATCCTTATCCTTAGACTTCATTTCTAACACATAGTGCCCCTGCTCCCATTTGCCAATATCAGCAATGCTTAATTTCTGGCTCTTTTTATCTTTTTCTACTGTGGCAAACTCTGTTTGCAATACTTGCTTGCCTTTGGCCCACTTGTATTTGTTATTCTCGTTTTTATAATAATCATTTGGAAACCATTTTTCCCAATCGGCTGCACTGTGGATAAACTTATCGGGCTGGCTCCAACGACGACTACGAAATACTCGCTTAGGATGATTGAGACGGTGAATAGTAATCGTTCCTTTAGCAGCTTGAAACTGTCCATTCAAGTTACGAGTACTAATACTCCAGTTGGCCTTGGCCTGACGGTTGACCTCCCCACCTACTCCAATGCCAATTTCCAGCGAACGATAACCTACTGCAGCACGGGTATTACTGCTATGCGTTTCACCATTCATATCGGTTACATCGGCATATACATAATAGTTAAAGGTTGGTTCGGTTTCTTTGCCTACACTCAAATCAGGAATTGCCTCAAACTTTACCGTAAACTCTCCCTGAGCATTGGTAGTAGTAGTGCCCTTAGTGATCTGCATATCGGGCGATGATGGGTTATAGCCATAATAGTAATAATACCAACGCGGGAAGCTCGCTCTACGCACAACTCGATAAGCTACTTTGGCCCCATCTATATTAGCTCCCGAATACGCTTTAGCTTTTCCAGTCACACTCACCATTTCGTTTACTTTGAAATTACCTTTGACAGGTTTAAAGTTTACCTCAAATTTGGGTCGTTTGTAATCTTCTACCGAAAAGCTGACATTTCCATTTCTCTCTCGTAAGCGCATCACACCATTCAGTCCTTTATTGGGTGCGATAAAAGTACCGCTGAAGGTTCCAAACTCATTGGTGGTTACGTCTACTGTACCCGATTTTTGTCGGTTGACATCATATAGTGTAATAGTGGTTTTGTAATTGGCCTTGATGTCATGTTTGGTACCATCGGTATCTAGTACCAATCCTTTGAAGTAAACGGTTTGGCCAGGGCGGTAAATCTTACGATCTAAAAAGAAGAAAGTACGGGTACGAGTTTCGGACTTGTAGTTATTTTTATATCGATAAAAGTTACCTGACTGGGAGCTATACTTATAGTTTTCTACTGGCTGACTCGACAACCAATCCTTTCCTTTTTCAAACTCTATCCAAAAACGACGCTTGTAATAATCGCTGGTGTAGGGCACTTCAAAGTATCCTTCTTTATTGGAGGTATATTCACCGCCACTCTCCACCATATATTCTCTTTTCTTATTGTCATAGCGACGTATCCATACTTTGGCCTTTACTTTAGCCATAGGCTTACCTGTGGTACGATTCAATACATGAATTTGAGTCAAGCCTTTGGTACGCACACTACGGTTTATGTAACTGATATTACTCATCGTAATAATCTCACTAGCTACGGCATTGGCATCAGTCTTAAAATCAGCAGATGCACTGGCTACTAACATGTAGTGCCCATAACTCAAAGCAGGTATTTTGGTTTCTACCCGATGGTATTGATAATCCTTATCATCAGGCAAGTCGGTTGTCCAGGTATGTATAGCCTTTAGTTTATAGGCCTCTTCCAGAAAACAAGCTTGGCTTCGCTTGGCTCTATAGCATCCTTTATAGGCTTTGTTCAGCCATTCACGCGTTACCTTGTATACCCGCCAATGCAATTGGGTGGTATTTTTGTAGCGGATACTCACAATAAAAGGCTTATCTGGTACACTTACCCCATCTACCCTAAGTCTTAGGTTTTTCTGTAAAATATGCACCTTCAGGTTATTGCATTGCTGTGCGCCTCGAGACTTGGGAAAACGTGCAATAGCGCCTTCACAAATTTCCAAAGCCTTTTTGAATTGCCACTTGTTTTTGTCAGCCTGTAAAGACCTATAGCTATCGCCTAATTCACGATAAATCTGAGCAATGGCATAGGTTACTTCTGTAGAAATAGGGAATTTAATGCTTTTCTTTTCTAAGCGTTCCAGGGCTTTTCGATACAAGTCTTTTTTTACGTTGGTAGTCAAATGGTCATATACAAATTTCAAACGAGTAAGGTCCGCATCTACTAATGAGGATAAATCGCTGTCGTTTAAATGAAACTTGACCAAATCTTGCAAAATTGTCAAGGCATAAAACTTATAAGAAGTTGTATCCTTGGAGTCAATCTTCATTTTGGCAAATGCATCTGCGTCCTGCAAATATTCGGGTTTATTGAGGGTAAACTGGTAAGCAGGCTTGGTAAGATTGGGCTCCGAACTGCGAAAAAAACCAATGGCTCGGTGGGCCAAAAAGTCATATAAGGTAGGGCGTAACTTGCGCTGCTCTTTGTTGCCTTTTACAATGATGTCATCATAGAGATCTATTTTTACTTTCTTGAGCTTTTCGGGATCGGCCAACGAGAGCTTGTACTGACGCATCGTTTCCTCGGTAATTTTGCGTAAATCCCAGGTATTAAGGTCAGCTTGTTTGAAATCCTTGGTAGAAGCCATACGGTTGCGATAACGATAACGGTTTTGGCGATAGTATTGCCAATATATTTGCCCCAGCATCGAATGCAACACAGGCTTTACTGGAAATTTGGCCTTTTTTACTTCTGCCTGTAAGTCACTCAAGCTTTTTACAAGATCATTCTCTTGTACCATCACCACGTACTTAAGCTTGTGCACAATGGACTTGACTAGCTGAGCAGAGTTGTTGTCTTTCTGGGCTTGTTTATAAATTTCCTCTACTTCTTTGAGGGCCGACTTAGGCAGGTTCTTATTCATAAAGCCGTTGACTTTCTTCCAACGACTCTTATAGTCATTTTTCTGCGCGTGAACCTCTGGAACACTTAAGTATCCCAGCATCCACAACACCATAGCGCACCAAAAGGCCCGCCGATAGGTTTTCGGGTAATGCATAATGAGAATAGTTTAGGTTAATTTTCAAGGGTGCATTGTTTTATTGTTCAATGGCTATATTGTTACTGGGCTTCGCCCAACCATTCAACAATAGAACAACTCGACAATTCAAATATTTCCCTCAAAATTAAGTTACAAAAAACAAAGGGGTTCGCCATACATTCACCATGGTTTATTGGCAGGTATAGTTGTCGCCTTTGGTAATCAGACAATTGGGAAAGAAAAAAGGGGTAGGCGGGCGATTTTGTTGGCCATAAGATTACATTAGAGAGATCTCTAGCTTTGTATCTATACATTCAGCTCCCAAACCTAACTCAGTTCAGCAATAAAACTTATACCCTATTCATCATATCTTTACTCCCCTGCAGTACTCACACTTTTCACTACATAAGGCAAGTCCTCTACGACCCAAGTATTTTCTCCTTTAGGGCCTTCTTGTATTCCTTCAATCGTCACTACCAATGGATGCACGCCGTTCATCAATTTGGTAGGAAACCAAGCACGATCTAAGGGCACAATGATAAACAAGCCTTCAGGATCTCCCGTAGGGCAAAATTTAGATAAATTGGCAATATGGCTGTATAATGGCAAGTCAAACCGTTCTTTTAGCTGCTGATAAAACGGCTCTATTTCGGGGACAGGCAAACCGATTTCGCTGACTGAGATTATGCTTTGAGCATTGAATGTGATAGACGACGTATTTTCCAAGTCGCGACGGGCAATAAACTCTACAATATTATCGGCAGGGTCCAAAAAGTACAACGCCTCTGCATTCCAATTGGGAAAATCAATCACGTCTTTGTCGTTTGATCTTAGCAATGGTATACTACGCGAATATAACCACCGACGTGCTTCTTCAATTTGATTTTCGGGAATATTAAAAGCAAAATGATAAGATGGAGGGGCTTGGGCTGGATTTCCCCAGCGAAAAGTTAATAAGGTATACCCAGCCTTAATCGTAAAGTCGCTTTCGGTTTCGTTGTACAGTTCAAAACCCAAAACCATTACATAAAATATCTTTAAATCTTGTACTTTATCAGTGTAAAGCTCTAGCCTGGTTATTTTCATATATCAATTCTGTGGTTTATTCGTTTTTAGTAGTGCGTTGTTTTTAGTATAGTAACTATACTAAATTTAACGGATTATTTCAATTAATGCCAATAAGCAGTTAACTTGCTTGTGGATAAGTTTATTCTCACAACCGGATAACCTGTTGTTAAATTGTTTCATTGTTAAATGGTTATGCCACCCATCATAAGGTGTTTTGACCATATAACACTCAACAATAAATCATTTAACTTTTACCAACATGAAAAGAATTATCTCAGAAAACATTATGAAAAAATCACTACTAGCCTTGATGTTTGGGCTTTTTTTGGGGGCTTACCAAACCAGCTTTGCACAGTCACAAGAGGTGAAACTACTCAACATTGGCATTCGTAACTGTGCTGGTGAAGAGAAAGCGAAAACTTTACTAAAAGCCTATCAGGTACTACAGCCTTATGATAAAAAAACTACCAAGTTCCCCTTTGCTAAATGGACAGCGCAGTTTGTAAAAAATGCTGAGCGGGCTTCTCGTAAAGGACGTCGTGCGGTTGGCATGATTGGTAAGCAAGGTAAAGCTGTAAAAATTTTACATGAGCTAGCCAAGAGTGGTAATTGCAAATACTTAAAGGACAAAAAAGGGCGAATTGTCAAGTATTTGGGTCAAATGGTAGATATCTATGATGCCAAAGTGGTAAGCGAAACAGAAACCACCAAAAACAAAGATCAAAACAATGCTTTGTTTGGCGATAATACTACGACCGAAAAAGGGGTAGCAATGGATACCAAGAGTGCTAAAAAACTACGCGATTTGGCCAATAAACTTCGTAAATACACTGGCTTGAAGCCAAAAAAATAATCGCAGAGAAAATTAGACTCATATCGCTTATTACATAAGCGGATTTATGGGCTTATTCTATTAAGTATTTGTATTTTAGATTCAAATATTTTGATAGCATAAGCCCATTTTTTTTACATCATTCAAATGAAAAAATCACTTATATTTTGTATTGCCTTGTTAGGTCTTGTATCGTTTGTACAAGCCCAAAGTTCTGTTGCAGAAACTACCGATGCAGGCGTAAAAGAATGTCTAAAAACTCACCCTCATGCCAAAGAGGTGTTGCATAATACCTTTAGTGTATCGCACTGGGTCTTGCAATTGCACAAAGCTAGCACCAATGAAGAGCTCCGTAAACATCACCTTACTGTAAAAGAGGTTTTACACCAGCAACACATCGTAGATGCACTATATGAAATGTTGGGAGAATGTGCTGCCATTGAAAAACTTCGAGAGCCTTTGACTAATCTTCACAATGTATTCAAACAACATGTAGTCACCGAAGTGATCACTAAAAAACTAGAAAATCAAGACAATGCATTGTTTGGTGAAAATACCGAAACCATTGTACGCACCAAAGTGGTAGGCACTTATAAAACGATCAAAGAAGTGCGGAAACAAATTCGTAAAATGAAACGAACCTTGAAGCTATAAGTTTTCATTTAGGCTTGTGTGTTAAAAATAAGTTATAGTACAACACACATCTGCTTCATTCGTTATAGATTTGCTTTTTTAGTAAGGTGTACCTTCATTTGGGTACACTTTTTTTATTCACTTATAAAATCAGGGAATGTATGTACAACAAATTCACTATTTGCCTGCTTAGTATTATATTATTTACTTTTACATTTACCACCACTTCTTTTGCCCAACAACATAAAACCACAGATCAGGAAATTCGCAATTGTATTGCTCAATCCAAAAAGAAACAAACTGTAGTAGACAGTAGCTTCAGTGCCTATAAATGGGCAGTCACCCTAGAGAAAAATTGTGGAAAAGTAATCGATGGAAATTTTGAAGCAGGTTTATTATTCGAAATCGCTCAGGAAAAAATAGTAACTGATTTATTAGTGAGTATCTCTAACCGTTGCTCTACGCTTAAGCAACCTAAAAAATACTTAAAAACCATCCAAAAAATCTTTAAGACAGCAGTCAAAACCAAAAAAGCTTCCAAGAAGGTAGGCGAACTCTTTACTGAACGAGTAGAGAGTGTGTCATTAAAAAAATATCATTTGCGTAAAATCCGCAAACGTGCTGGCATTGTTGCCAAGATTTTGAATGGCGAAAAATTAAAAATCTGGGAAAAACTGCTTGATTAAATTATTAGTGATGAATGGTCAATGGTGAATTATTTATGAGAAATAAATATTTAAGCATTCATCATTGACCACTAACCGTTCATCATTAGAATTAACTTTCCGCCACTGCTCCTCCTTTTACTTTCTCAATCATATTTTGAATGTGGGCTTTTGCACCAAATAGCTTTTCAAATACTGCGGCTACTTTCTGATCTTTATCCAATAAATAAGTAATACGTTTAGACATGCCCACCAATGGTAAAGTAGCTTTGTAAGCCTTAGTCACCCCACCATCTACATCAGCCAATAGTTCAAAAGGCAAGTTATGCTTGGCTTTAAACTTATTATGGGTAGCCACATCGTCTCGGCTTACGCCTAAAACATCAATGTCAAACTGTTTGAAAAACTCAATATTATCTCTGAAGTCACACGCTTCGGCAGTACAACCAGGGGTAAAATCTTTTGGATAGAAATAAATAATGCAAGGTTTGTCCTTACGATCATTGTACAAATTAAAATCTTTACCAGAGGTAGAGGGTAAGGTAAAATCAGGTGCTTTGTCTCCTACTTTTAAGGCCATTATTTTATAGTTTTAGTAACAAAATAGATTTGTTTGTTTTGTCAATAGATTAGTATAAATATACTAGATTATTAGAGGTTATAACTCATTAACCATTAAAATAAAGATTTAGTTGATGCTTTTGGCACTTTTGGTATATCAATCCCTGTAATTCCTATAAATTTAGTTCAAAAACTCCCCTTTTTTTAGTAATTTTAAGTAGAAGCAGTTTCAACTTAACAAAGGTTCCCAAACCATATTAGTTGTTTAATTACAAGCCTGGAAAACCTATAACATATATTTTTTATGACACCTTAAGGGTTTCTAAAAAACCTTTTGTCTTTGCAACAGAACACCAATAGTATTATTCACATTACAAACACCATTCATGAAAAACACATCACTATTCACACTAATCGGTGGTTTAGTATTTTGCCTCGTAAGTTATACAGGCTTTGCCCAATCCACCGTCCGTTTATCGTATGCCAACTCTAACCCATTAGAGCAAATGGGGGCCAATATTCGCCAAATGCATGGCGTAAGTCTTGAATACAGCTACCAGCTTCCACGCTCTCCATTCAGTATCGGAATCGATTTGGGGTTTTCTAATTATGGCACAAAAAAAATTGACGATTTTACGGTAGTAGCAGAAGGTCAAATGCCTAGCACGTATGATCTTACCATTAGCAACAATACTTGTTATGCATATTTTACTACACGTATGAACTTAACTCGTGCTGGTTTTATACAACCCTACTTAAGTGCTCGTTTGGGTGTACAAGAATATCATACAGATTTTACGCTTGAAAACCCCAACGTAAACCACACTACTGATTGTCCTGATCCGGTAGACGAAGGCACTGTGCTGTCAGATGTAGCAATGGCTGTTGGCTTTGGCTTTGGAGTAAACGTAGATCTTGGCAAAGCATTTAAATTTGATTTGGGTAAAAACCGTTTATTCTTCAATGTAGAAGCGAACTATTTAGCTGGTGGGTCGGTGCAATACATGAGTTTAAATGCACCCATTAATGCCAATAGTACTCCTCAAAACACTGATATTCCAGGCTTGGCTCCTGGCGTTCGCACACTGAACCATCAATATCATTCTGGGAATGTGTACCGTTCGGCTATTAGAATGTATGATATCAGAATTGGTATGGGCTTTAGTTTCTAAGAAACACTCACTTATAAAATATTATAATCACCCTGGACAAGGCTTACCTAAGCAAGATATTCGGGGTGATTTTTTTCTTTCCTCTCCTACTTTTCACATTTCGTATTATTTTGATATAAAAATCCGAAACTTTCCTATAATATCTCTTCAATTATGCCACCTTCCTGCCTCAACAATGAGTATAAAAAAATAGATAGCTTTACTATCATTTATTCGTAACTACTATTTATTTTTTATATGTTCACTAACATCAACACCTATGATCAAAACTAAATTATTTTCAAAAACTGTGGGAGTACTTGTACTCTGTTTTGTCACTAGTATAAGCTTTGCTCAATTTGGATTTCGTATGAATCACAGTCAACTTCGCCCTATTGGTATGAGCAAAGCGGCCTCTAATGCTTATGGTATAAGCTTGGGAGTCCATTATCGCTTTCAAGATACCCCCTTCAGCATTGGCATAGAAGGAGGGCTCAGCATGTACAGCCCAACTAATCAAGAAGTGACACTACCTCAGACTGCACAGGTACCACAGGGTACTTATGACCTAAACACTCATAATCTAACAGGTTATTACTTTTTAGTGCCTCGTATCTATCTAAACAACAAAGGCATCCTAAAAACCTATATCAATGGCCGAATTGGGCGATTATATCATACTACATCTTTTACCTTACATGACCAGGATCCTCCAATGGATCCCTCCCATACCGAAGAATGCCCTACTGAACCTTCGGCTGTTGCGGAAGGTTCTCTGCTAAGAAATGCCCTATGGGTAGTAGGAGGAGGAATTGGAGCAAGATTAGATTTAGTAAGAGATATCGTCTCTATCAATTTAGAAGTCAACTATCTCCGAGGAGGCATTATGCGTCACTTAGGGCCTGTTGAGCAGGTTACTACACAAAGTACTGATCCACAAGGTATTACTCCACAAGCGCCTCTGCTTAATCATCCATACGTGAATGGACAAGTATACTATTCTGCAGCAAGTATGTTAGACATTAGGTTTGGTATCTTCTTTAGTATGCCTTAATCACGGCACTCATCTTGACTTTTAATGATGAATTATAAATCACTCAGTTACCCATTGATCTCAAGTAAGTAAAAGCAAGATTCTTACAGGACAGGTTCAAAAAAACGAGACGAGTTCAAGTTCTAAGCGACCAATCACAAGTATTTTCTTACTTTTGTGATTAGTCGCTTTTTATTTGATCAAAAATTCCTGTGAATATGCAGCTTCCTAATGTGTTGGACCAAACCAACCTAAAAGAATTCTTAGACGAGGCCGTTGAAAAATACAACCAACCCAATTTTATAGAAAACGATCCTATTTGTATCCCTCACTCCTTTACCAAAAAACAAGACATTGAGATTATGGGTTTTTGGGCTGCTACATTGGCTTGGGGCAACCGCACAACTATTATCAAAAAATGTAAAGAACTGGTCAAGTTAATGGACGGAGCACCTCATGATTTTATCCTCAATCACCAAGAGGATGACCTTAAGCCGTTTTTATCGTTCAAGCATCGTACTTTCAATGCAACCGATACATTATATTTCATTCATTTTTTCAAAGAGTTTTACAAAAAACAGGACTCATTAGAAGAAGCTTTTGCTGAAGATTTTTCAGACAAAGAACCCCATGTAGAAAAAGCACTTATCAATTTCCACAATCACTTTTTTAGCCTCCAGGAATACCCTGAACGTACTCGTAAACATGTGGCTACACCAGCCCGCAAATCAGCTTGTAAGCGAATCAATATGTTTTTGAGATGGATGGTAAGAAATGACGAGAAAGGAGTGGACTTCGGCATCTGGAAAAAAATCAAACCTAGTCAATTGATTTGTCCTTGTGATGTACACGTAGAGCGAGTAGCACGAAAACTCAACTTGCTGGAACGTAAACAAATGGATTGGAAAACTGCACTTGAGTTGAGCAAAAATCTCAGTAAACTCGATCCACAAGACCCAGTCAAATATGATTTTGCTTTATTTGGATTGGGGGTTGATCACAGAATGTAGAAAATCCCCAAATTAATCAACACAGATCAACGCTAGTAAAGAATAGTGATATACACTAAATATTCAATTCGTTAATCTGTGTTTGATATTCTGTTTATTTTATTGCCTCACACTAAGCATCAACCTCTCTTGGCTTCCACTTAGAAGGATCTCTTCTCCATTCGTGCAATGAGGCCATAATCTTTTCGCTCAAATCGTGATGTCTCGAAAACTCTACTACCAAGGTAGTGTAGTTACTCAATGTTTTCAGTATTACCTTGGCTTCTGCCAAGTTTTGCTCCATCACATCAAAACCATAGGTAAACATTGCAGCAATTCCCAATACTTCAAGGCCTTGGTCTCTCAATGCCTCTACCGCCTTGATAGAACTAGCCCCAGTAGATAATACATCTTCTATTACTACTACTTTTTGTCCCTTAATTACTTTGCCCTCTACCTGGTTTTCTTTGCCATGTCCTTTGGCTTTGGAACGCACATACAAAAATGGTAGTTCCAGGTCATCAGCAATCATGGCTCCTTGAGGAATTCCAGCAGTGGCTACTCCAGCTACGGCTTCCGCTTCAGGAAATTCTTTTTTTACTAATTCAATTAACTCAGTTTTTATAAATTTACGAACATCCGGGTAAGACAAAGTCAAACGTCCATCACAATAGATGGGAGAGTACCAACCTGAACTCCAACGAAAGGGTTGTTCGGGTCGCACTTGTACTGCCTCAATTTTTAACAACTCAGCAGCTACTTTTTCTGCCACATTCTTCTGGCTAGACATAGTATATTTTACAATTTAGATTACGAAAAACTTAATTAGATTAATAGTTTAACTCGTTCAATATTAACAAATTAATAACGTAAAGTTAAATAAAGATTATGGATATTTTTATACATCAAGCACATATTTCCTTACACAAAAATAACGAGATTTCTAAATCTGAATTATATGATAATATATGGGACTTTAGTCAGAGTTCCCATTCATTGCCAGATGTCTTAGAAGGCAACATTGTACTTCACTCCCCTCCTATTGAATTCATCACACAGTTTATTCAGGCAATTGTAACCGAAAAATATCCCCAATTAAAGTATTGTATCATCATTACTACTCATTATAAGGAAAATAAAAAGGCTATTAAGCAGCTATTCCATACTTTAAAGGCTGCTGGAGGATTGGTTACTCAACAAGATAAATATCTCTTAATTTACCGTCTCGGAAAATGGGATTTACCCAAAGGTAAAGCTGAAAAAGGAGAAACAATAGAAACTACCGCAATACGAGAAGTAGAAGAAGAATGCAATGTAACGGTAGAACTTCAGGATTTTTTATGTACTACCTGGCATTATTACCCTCAAAGGGGCAAAGCTATACTCAAAAGAACCGATTGGTACGCTATGAAGTGTATTGATGATAGTAAAGCTACTCCACAAGTAGAAGAAGATATAGAAAGAGTTGAATGGCTACAGGGTGACCAGCTCAAAGACGCACTGACAAATACTTATGATTCTATCTTATTTGTGTTCCAAAGTTTTTGGAATAAACCCGAGCAAAAATCGTTAAATATGTAAGCTAAATAAATCGAAATATTGATAAAGAGGTGCTTTTTCAAACTTGGGTCCAAAATTAACCCAAGACATCGCCTGTTTATCCAATGAAATATCTACTTTTTGGATGTACTTATCCAACAAGCGATAAATCCCATAGTCCTTTTCAATACCACCACTTAACTCTGCCATGATTTTATCCGGAAAGTAACGCAACTCGTCTACAACCAATAAAACATAGTACAAAAAGTCTTGCTCAGTACTGAAAGGAAACATGTTGCAAAACTCGAGGTTTCTTTCTTTAAATATGGTCAAGATTAAATAACTCGGCTCTATGTGCAGATAAATATTGGATAATTCATCTAAACTGGTTCTTTTTTGGGCATAAAGCCCCTCTAATAAGCCCGCAGTTTGGTGTACAAAAGTCAGTTTAGGCGAAGATGTATAAATTTGTTCAAACCATTCTATCAATTCTTGCTCTACTAAAAACACATTCATGGCATCTATACTTTCCACATAAGAGTAACAAATGGTTTGATCAATCCTTACATCTGTCAAATGTGTGAGATATTTTACGGCCTCATCTTCATCAAAAAGAGCCTTAGGAACCAAAGTGAATGCCTTGCCACGATGCGCAATCTTAATCTGATTCCAACGATATGCCTTCAGAAACAAATGGTTATCATAAATCCAATTGAGGTGAGAGGTGAGCTGACCATGAGATAAGTTTACATAAAAACTGTAGTGCTCCAGAAACAAACAACGATTGCTCATTGTATCAATGACACAAATCTCTAGTCCATCTTGTCCGATGGACAAATACAAATTATAATCTCCTAACGATTGTATGTCAAAAGCATCGTCCTGGAAACTTAACTCTCTGATGGATAATTTATCTGTTGCTTCCAATATAATTGGGGGATTGAGGTTTTAAAGAAAATCGCGGTTAGCCACCCTATTAAATAGTCAAGAGCCGTGCCACACAATTGTAACACAGCTCTTGGCTTTATATCATCAAATTTATAGCGTTTGTTATTGCCAGTTACCAGCAGTGCTTGGTTCATCCCTCGCTCCCACTCTCAACGGCTTTTCTTTCAAGACAGTAATTTTATCTTCCACCTCTTTCAAGATTGTCTTGTATCTAGACAACTTCGTATCCCAAGGTGTCAACTTATCTTTAAAGGGCTTATATTCGTTTACCAAAGCAGTATACTCAGCAGAAGTTGTTTGCTTAGCATCTTCCAAATCTCTCATTTTCTTACGAATATCTCTAGATTCTTTAAGAATTGGTTTTCTTTTCGCTTCTACAAAACGAACATTGTCATTAAGAGTATCTTTCTTTTTGGTAAGACGATCTAGCTGTTCCTTGATGGTTTTGCGTGTTTTTGGATCAATAGTACCTCCACGCTTAGGGTTAATTGGTGCAATGTCTTTGATTTCAAATACGTGCACTTTTACCCCACTTTTCTGAATTGTATCAGCAAACCAGTCAAATTTCAATCGCTTACCGCCATTACTTGGTATATAAGCAATATTGGCAAAATCTTTAGCAAAACCCATTACCCTACTCAAATGATCTAGCTCAATTTGAGTTTTGGCAGCACTTTGTGCTTCTTTAATCTTATTAATAATAACATCCTTAGCATTTAGAATCTCTAAGGTGTCAATTTTTACTACTACACTATCCTGGCCGTAGTCTTTTTCTTTTTTCTCAACGATAGGCACTTTACCATTGTTGAAAAAATCTACCAAAGCCTCAGGAGTACGGGCGTACATACCTTTCTGCTTGAACATTTCTTCCTGTACATCTCTAATAAGTGTAAGTTTAGAAATAATTCTTCTTTCTACTGCATCAATTTCCGCTTGTTCGTCAATAGGTTTTTTTACACCTACTACCATAAAACTCAACAGAAATACACCAACAGGTAAAATAGCTACAGTATATGCTAGACTTCTTGTTATTTTTTTAGTAAAAGCAAGTGCAACTACTGCCCCAACCAACAATAAATATATGATTAGGTAGAGTGGTTTTATAAACCCAAACAAATTTGAGAAAATTTCGCTTATCTGATCTATAAAGCTCATTGTCTTATCAGTTTTTTGTTGTGCAATTATAAAAATTTTTTATTGACAATAATTCATTTCAGTTGTTTTTTTTTGTATTTGATCATATATCAAAATTATACTCAGGATTTTTGCTCCTCTAACACTGATTATTTTAAAAACAAATCAAATGCAAAAAAAATTAATGGTATTGTACACAGTTTACCAACCTTTTACGTTCTGTAGAAAACTTGTATGAATTATGTGACACTACAAATATAACTAAAAAATTAGTTATTTACAATGTAGCATTTTTATTTGTATAAAAATCTCCAATGTAATGTTTCAACATATATTTCGGTACAAACTAATTGAGATAGTTGATAAATGCTCGTCCTGCCGAACATTTTCTGAGTAGTGACAAGTAAGAATAAAATAAAAAAAACAGTAATACCTGTTAAAAATGTGTTAATTCTTAAAAAGAGTAGCTAAAGATATAGTACAAAGAAACAAAAACTGTCTCTCTTATGTTTAGAGAGTAGATTTATTGAAAAGAAAATTATAATTTTGCATAAAATTAAGGTGAACCCGGTTACCACCTTATACTCTTGAAGTATAGAACTGTAACCATTTATTAGGTTTTCATAATTGTAAGTTTTTGATTAGTTAGGTTTTGTAGACTCCCGGATGATATTCTCGGAGTCTATTTTTTTTGACCAATTTTAGTTATTGGCATAAAAAAAGGCAATAAGTAAGACTACTCATTGCCTAAAGTTTTTATTAAAACTTAATAAGTTATTTACAATGCTCTTCGAAAGCACCTAAAAGATTATCTGCAATCATTTGTGGAGTACGTCCTTCTATATGATGACGCTCTACGAAATGTACCAACTCTCCATCTTTGAATAAAGCTACCGAAGGAGAAGAAGGAGGATAAGGCAACATATACTCACGAGCCTTAGCAGTAGCTTCCATATCAACTCCTGCAAATACTGTTACTACAGAGTCTGGTTTATTGTTGGTTTCTGATAAAGCGTACTTAATACCAGGACGAGCTGCACCAGCAGCACACCCACATACCGAGTTTACAATCAGTAAAGCAGTACCTTTGGTGTCCTTCATGAAGTTATCTACCGCGTCAGCAGTTTTTAGTTCCTGAACACCCGCCTCGGTCAAATCAAGGCGCATGGGGATTACTAGTTCTTCTGGGTACATAATTATACTTAATTTTAAAGTTGATACAATAGTTGAAATTACAATTAATTGCACAAAGTTACAGTCGAGGTAACCTTTATACAATTATTTGTTTTTATAAAAATCCTAATTCTAATTTGGCAGCTTCTGACATCATGTCTTGATGATAAGGAGGCTCAAAAGTCAAATCAAGCTCAACATCATTTACCCCCTCTACTGACAATGCTTTAGCTTTTACCTCACCAGGCAATTCTTCTGCCGAAGGGCAATTAGGAGTAGTGAGCGTCATGAGTATGTATACATTATTTACCGGAAAAACCTTGATTTCATAAATCAAACCTAATTCATATATGTCTACAGGTATTTCGGGGTCGTATACAGTTTTTAAAGCTTCCACTATCTTTTCTTTCAGATTAGGAACTTCTATTTGGCTAGATTTCATAGCATTATTTGTTTCTTTATTCTGTTCTTCTGAATTATTTTCCTTTGCTTTTTTCTTTTTAAAAAACATAATCAAGAAGTTTTAGTATTCAATGTATCAAGACCAGGCTACTTTTGGCTATATCACATTCTCTACAAAAACCAATACCTGATATTTAAAAATAAAACCAACTAACCTACTTTTGACTGATAAGCTACTCCATATAATTTCATTTGCTTTATCATAGCAGATAAGCCATTGGCCCTTGTCATAGAAAGATGTTGTTTCATCCCTATCTTATCAATAAAATGCAAATCGGCTTGCGCGATTTCTTCAGGTTTATGCCCCGATAATACTTTTATAAGTAAGCTCACCAAGCCTTTTACAATGATAGAATCACTGTCTCCTTCAAACACCAATTGGTCATTATCAAGAGAAGTATGTAACCACACATTAGACTGACAACCTTTTATTTTGTTATCTTCTGTCTTATGCTCATTACCCAAAGGTTTTAGTTTTTTACCCATTTCGATGATATAACTATACTTATCGTCCCAGGTGTCAAACAAAGAAAAATCATCTATAATTTCCTCTTGAATTTCTTGAATAGTCATAAATATAATGTTTGTAAAGTACAAAATTAAGAAATAAACCAATGAGTAAAAACACTAGGTTTATGTTCACAATAAGTTGACGATGATTTGCCTGCTATGATAACAAGGCATGCCTAGAGAAAGTTTAAACAGAAAGGAAAGCTGATTTTGTATATAATTATTCAGGATAAATTTACTAACCACGTAGTGTTTCTATGATACGATCTTTTTCTTCCATTTGCTTAGCAAAGTCTTCTTTCAGACGCTCTAGTTTCAGGTTAGATTTTTCTCTTACTTCTTTAATTCTTCGCATTACTTTTTCTTCATTCATTTGCATAGACTGAAGCTGCTCCTGAATATTTTGTTCCTGAATTTTTTGCTTCGTGATTTCGTAGCCAATCGAGTTTACCTTTTTAAGGGTCCCAGCAGCATCATACACAGGGTAAACAATTTCGTATAACCAGAATTTATGTCCATCCTTGGCATATCTTACAAATTCACCTTTTACAATTTTACCCTTAATTATTTCATCCCACTCTTGCTGTACTGCATCGGCTCTATGACGTAACAAAACTGTATAATGCCTTCCGACCAATTCATCGTGGCTATAACCCGAGACTTTTTGAATTAGCTCGTTGGCTTCCAAATAATTACCTTCTGCATCAGACTCTAGTACAGTAAAAGATTCATTTAAGGCATTAAGCTGAGACTCAAGCTCCAAACTGGTATGTTCAATATCAGTTTTTGCTTTCATTAATTCTTTCAGAGTATTTTCCCTTTCACGATCTTGCGCTCTTACTTTTTCAGCCATTTGTTGAGATTCAAGCAATAGCTCTTGAGTTCTCATAGAAGTTTTTACTCTGGAAATCGTACCAGCGATACTTTCACTCAATTGTTTTACAAAATCTATTTGGTGTTGCTGGAATTCATCAAAAGAGGCTAATTCTACCACACCCATCATTTCACTATCTCCTGTAAGCAAAGGGACAATTAAAATACTCTTAGGTCTTGAACCTCCTAAACCAGAAGTAATATTTACATAATCGTAAGGAATATCAGTTACATACACTGTATCTGCTTCACGCCAAGCTTGTCCCACCAAGCCGTCTTCTTTGGTAAGTTTTTTCTTGATATATTTATTTCGGTTATAGGCATAAGAGGCCTTTAGTTCTAAATATGCCCCAGTAGCTTCACCATTCTCATTCAATACAAATATCCCCCCCTGGTTAATATTGAGATACTTTACCAGATTGGTAATGATACTTTCATAAAACAATTCAAAGCTTTGCTCCTCGTCATTTCTTAAAATATTGCCAAACTTAGCAAAACCTTCGTTAAACCAGTTTCGTTGCTGGTTTGTGACGGAAATTTGCCTCAAACTATCTTGCATCTTAGCCAGCGCTTGCCCCATATCTCCCAATTCGTCAAAAACCTCTATATTTGTATCAAAGTTCCCTGAACCTACCTGATCAGCAAATATTTCTAGTTTTCTAAAGCTTTCTGTAAGCTCATTGACTTTTTCTACCAAGTCATTCATTTCATACACAGAAGCATTTAGTTTCTTTGGAAACTTACCATGCAAAAGGTTATTGACATGATCTTTGATTTCGTTGACGAAGTTGATAGTGTGAGGTAATACTACAAATGAAATGATAATGCCTGCAATGAGTATAAAAAAGGCAAATACAGCATAGTAATTAGCATCACTTAAGTTTTTGCGTTTAATAATCTCAATTTGATCTTCGAGTGCTACCTCATGGTAAACTACAGTTTCGTTGAGCGCTCGATGTATTTGAACACTCAATGCATTGATTTCTCTGTCTATATTCTCAAAATCTTGTGATGCCTGAGTGGGTTTATTTTCTCCTAAACTCAATGGATCACTGTTATCGCTCAAGGTCGCAAAGTCGAACCTATTAAGACGTCCAAATTGCTCATCTAATGCTGTAATAAAACCTCCTACGATTTTAACCTTAGACTTAAGCTCTACATCATTTAGGCTGGCCTCCATATTTTTTAAGCTATCCAAAGCATTTTTCACTCGACTTTTCCAAATAGAATCTACACTTGTATTGCGCTTAATCAATGCCCGGCTTTTGCGTATCTGAATAAAGGTTTGGATCGCAATATCCAGATCCTGGCAACCACGCTGAATGTTTTTATGCCGCTTTTTGAGATTTTCGATGGCTTGATTCTGATCCTGTGCTCGCTTATTGATAAGATACCAGCCACTGGCAAATACTAAAAACAAAGGCAGATATAACCAAAACAACCGACCAGTTACGGAGTTGCGCTGAAATAGTGTATTTAAGCCGTATTTTTGTTCTTTCATAAATCCTTTGCCCATTCTGACAGATGTAAAGTATCTGCTCAATATTTTTCTGCCTTGTGTAACAACCTACATCAAGACTAAAATGTACATTATATTTTGTTGTTGAAATTTAGGGAAAAACTATGCCAATTCTATCAGAACCTAAGTGATAACTTTCAATGATCACTTTAAAAACATTCTCTAAAACGCTTACAGATGCCTTAGAAAAGTCTGGTTTCAAGCACTGTTTTTTCGTCTACATTAAAGAATTCAGTATGTAAATTAAACGGTGTTTCTTTATTGCCCACTTGTTTTTTGATAAAGTTGCCATCTTCTTGCATCATATATGAATTGACATTATCACGTAGGTTAAAGTCTAAAATATGCATTGCTTGTTTTTTCACGCTTTCGTCTACCATCAAAAACACAGACTCAATTCTTCGGTCAAAGCTTCGTACCATAGAATCGGCACTACCTCCATATATTTTAGGCTCATCATTTTGGTGAAAATAAAATATACGTGAATGTTCTAAGTAATCGCCCACAATAGATTTCACTTCAATGTTTTCGCTTAGCCCCACTCTTTGAGGGCGAATACAGCAAATTCCCCGTACAATCAATTTAATAGGCACCCCAGCTTTTGACGCAGCATACAATTCATCAATCATGCGCTTATCTTCAAGCGAATTCATTTTCATTACTATACCGCTTTTTAAACCTTTTTGAGCATTTTTAGCCTCATTTTGAATCAACTTAATTATTTCATTTCGCAAATCACGAGGAGCTGTAAGTAAATATTCATAATGATGAGGCTGCGAGTGTCCAGTAATTACATTAAAAAACTCCGACACGTCATGTGCATACGTTTCGTTGGTAGTCAACATTCCAATATCGGTATATAGCTTTGAGGTACTTTCGTTATAATTTCCACTAGCTAAGTGTACATAACGAGTCACGCTTTGTTCATCCTTACGCACAATCAGCAACATCTTGGTATGAGTTTTATAGCGTCCAATTCCGTGGATCACATAGCAACCCGCTTTTTGCAAACGCTCGGCTTCTCTAATGTTATTTTCTTCGTCAAATCGTGCTTTTAATTCAAATAATACCGATACGTGTTTACCATTTTCGGCCGCTTTTTGTAACGCACTCGTTACACGTGAATGTTTGGCCAAACGATAAATTGTAATCTTTATAGCTAGTACATCAGGGTCTTCTGCAGCATTTTCGAGAATCTGAAGTAGTGGCTCGATGCTATGATAAGGATGATGTAAGAGTACATCGTTATCTTTAAGATACTCTAGATAATCTACCTCAGGCTCATGTAATCCAATAGGTAAGATCGGTGCATGGGGGTGTGGCAGTTTATCTCTAAAGTCGTCGTGCCCCGCAATTTGGAATAAACTGGTATAGTCTAATAAAGTGTCGCTTACAAATACATTGTCATCGTCTAGTTGCCAACGACGCTTCAAGGTTTTCATCAACCAGTCAGAGTAGCCTTCTTGTACTTCGATACGCACTACTCGTCCAGTTTTACGAGTTTTAATCTTTTGCTTAATCTCGTCTATAAAATCAGCTTCAATATCATCACTTTCTTCCAGGGTAATATCTCCGTTACGGGTAATTCTAAAAAGTGATACTGATATAATCTCTATATTACGATATAATTTATTGATTTTCCAGCGGATGATTTGCTCGATGGGCACAAATATGACCTCGTCTTCATCTCGTTCAAATTCATAGAAACGAGGCAGGTTTTGAGGAATTTGTACAAACGAAAAGCGTTGTTCATCTTTATCAGTACTTTGTAAGTTGCGGGTTACTACGCCAAAGGTAAGCACTTTATTCATCAGAATTGGAAAGGTGCGGTAATTGTCATACACCATAGGAGTAAGCATTGGAAAAATAGTACGAATAAAGTACACTGCGACCTCTTCTTTCTCTTCCTCTGTCAATTCATCAATTCCCAATATCTGAAACCCATTTTCTTTGAACCTAGGTTTTAAGTTATTTTTAAAATGATCGCTTTGTTCTGATTTAAAGTGCTGAACTTCCTCTAATAATAGTTTTTTGAATGGCTTTTCTCTTAACCCAGAGTAATCTATGCGCTCTTTTCCATAATCAATATAGTTATACAAACTACCTACCCGAATCATAAAAAACTCGTCCAGATTGGAGGCTGTAATGGCCATAAACTTTAGTTGATCATAGATATTACGTTCAGGTATTCTGGCTTGATCCAATACCCGACGATTGAACTGCATCCAGCTCAAATCCCGGCTTATGTAATTACTTTGCTGAATTAGATTCGCAACCCGTTTATTGGCAATAGGTTTAGTAGCAATATATCCTTCAGGAACATTGGATTCGGTAGGAGCCTTTGCGGTGGTTTTACCCTCTGCCACTGCTATATTTTCGTCTGTTGATTGTTGTTTTTTGGTAGCCATCCGTCGTGAAAATCTTAATTTTTGCAAAGAAAATTCATAAAAAAATGGGAAATCGGTGTCAGAATACTAAAAAAAGTCTGAATTACCAATTCCCCAAAGTTACCTTTGTTTGAACTAAATCAAAAGTAATGTTTTCAAATTTCCCAGATGGTTATTTGAATGCTCTTTTCTTATATTCAATCGACTTCTCGCATCAATTAAATCACTCATTGATAGAGGTATTTAGACACACTTAACCTCAAATCCCAAGTAGATCATTTGTTGGTGATTATTGAATGATACAAGCAGCTTTTTTATGAGTAAATCTGAAATAAAATTGCGATTGTCGCCCCCATAAAAAACTAATTCCAATGCAATTGCTCACATTGGAATTTATATATGTAATGATTAAGAGTTTACCTTATTAAATATCCACATTCGCATATTTAGCGTTTTCCTCGATAAATTCGCGACGTGGTGGTACATCGTCTCCCATCAACATAGAGAACAAGTGATCAGCACCAGCGGCAGACTCAATGGTTACTTGTTTTAGGTTACGATTTTCAGGGTTCATCGTTGTTTCCCACAATTGCTCGGGGTTCATCTCTCCCAAACCTTTGTAGCGTTGTACGTGTACCGACTCTGGCTTACCATTTCCAGCCAATTCTTTGATAGCAACATCACGCTCGTCATCGTTCCAGGCATACACCTCTTTTTTGCCTTTTTTTACCAAGTAAAATGGCGGTAAAGCAATGTATAGATAACCATTTTCGATCAAGTCACGCATGTAACGGAAGAAGAAGGTCAAAATCAACGTACGAATGTGGCTCCCATCCACATCGGCATCCGTCATAATGATAATTTTGTGGTAACGAAGCTTCTCCATATTCAAGGCTTTTTCGTCGCCTTCTACTCCAAAGCTTACTCCCAACGCAGTAATCATGTTTTTGATTTCTTCGTTGTCGTATATCTTGTATTCCTGAGCTTTTTCTACATTTAGAATTTTACCACGCAATGGCAAGATAGCCTGAATGTTACGATCACGTCCTTGCTTGGCACTTCCTCCTGCCGAGTCACCCTCCACAAGGTATAACTCACATTTTCCAGGATCTCTTTCCGAGCAATCGGCCAGTTTACCAGGCAAGCCAGATCCACTCAATACGTTTTTACGCTGTACCATTTCACGCGCCTTACGGGCAGCATGACGGGCCTGAGCAGCTAAAATCACTTTCTGAACAATTGATTTGGCTTGCTTAGGGTTTTCTTCCAGGTACTTGCCTAACGCCTCACTGGTGGCTTGATTCACCACACTCATTACCTCTGAGTTACCCAGCTTGGTTTTGGTTTGTCCTTCAAATTGAGGTTCAGCTACTTTCACCGAAATTACCGCAGTCAATCCTTCACGGAAATCATCACCAGTAACATCTACCTTGGCTTTCTCTAGCATTCCTTCCTTATCGGCATAAGACTTCAAGGTATAGGTTAAAGCGCGACGGAAACCAGATACGTGAGTCCCCCCCTCAATCGTATTAATATTATTTACATAAGAGAATACGTTCTCTGAATAAGAGCTATTATAGGTAAAAGCTACTGCTACTGGTACTCCTGACTTTTCACCTTCTACATGAATAGGCTCTGGCAAAATTGCCTGACGGGTTTCATCCAGGTAACGAACAAATTCGGTCAATCCACCTTCTGAGAAAAACTCCTCATGCAAAGCATTGCCATCTTCTCCTTTTACGCGGTGGTCAGTCAAAGTCAAGCGAATTCCTTTATTCAAGAAGGCCAATTCACGCAAACGTTGCGAAACGGTTTCGTATTTGTAAACTGTCTCAGTAAAAATAGTTTGGTCAGGTACAAAGTGAATAACTGTTCCAGTGATATCAGTTTCACCAATCACATCCACCTGGGTTTGTGGATCTCCTTGACTATATTTTTGTTGGAAAATTTTGCCTTCGCGATGAACAGTGGCCGTTAAGTCAGTAGATAACGCATTCACACAAGATACCCCTACCCCGTGCAAACCTCCGGACACCTGATAAGTATCTTTGTCAAACTTACCACCCGCGTGGAGAACGGTCATTACTACCTCAAGTGCCGATTTTTGCATTTGGCTATTGAATCCAGTAGGAATCCCACGTCCGTTATCAGTTACTGTTATAGAATTGTCTTGATTTATTTCTACTTGAATCAAGTCACAATACCCCGCAAGTGCCTCATCTATAGAGTTATCTACCACCTCCCAGATTAGGTGGTGTAATCCTCTGACACCAACATCACCAATGTACATGGATGGACGCATTCGAACCGCTTCTAATCCTTCTAATGCGCGTATATTATCAGCAGAATATTCTGAGTTTTTGGCGTCTGAAACACCGTTTTGGTTTTCCGTAAATTCGCTCATAATTTTTCTTTTTCTAGCATGTAAAAATAAGAAAAAAAAATGAGATTTGAGCTATCATTTACAAGGTTTTAAGGGTAAAAAAGGGGTGGTTTTTCACGGGATGTAAGTTCTTGTAATTAATTGTTCATTTAAGTGTTAAAACCATTGCATTTTGACGAGTTGTACGCTTATTTTTTGATGATTTGCAGAGGTTATATTCCAACGGCTTAATAAAAAAAACCGAGAGCAAATGCCCTCGGCTTAGATGTGACTATGATATAAAGCAGTGAATATTTTTTTCTGGTACTTTGTATGAAAAGGCTATTTTTTACGCTTACGATTGTTGTGCTTTTTACGATGAATGTTTTTGCTCGCACGGTTTTGCTTACGCTGAATTTTAGCACGCTCTTTTTTTGTTACTTTACCATCGGCTTTTGCCTGACGCTTGGTCTTGCGAATGTCTTTTTGCTGACGACGCAACTTACGGGTTTCTTTTTTGGTCAATTCACCCGATTTTACGCCATTTCGGATACGTTTTTTTTGGTTTACCTGACGCTTCTTGGCTTTTGGAGTAGCAGTTTGCGCCTGGGTTTGATTTGAAAAAGCAAATGTTAATGCGAATGCGAATAAAAATCCTAGAAAGTATTTAGTAATTTTCATAATAATTTGAGTTGATTGTTTTCTTGTTTATTTGTTTTGATGCTTAGACGCGGTTATGCCTGGAAGGTTTAATTGATAGGCGATATTTTTATAGAAAACAGGCAATAAAAAAACTCAAACTACTGATATTCAATCACTTTATTTTTTAAAACTTTTACTTTTTGTATACAAAAAAAACGATTGCCTTTGCAGACAACCGTTGTACTATTTTTATATTTTACTTACAGCATCAATGTTTAGTATTCGCCACGGGTAATTTCAAAAGGTAGTTTTACCAACCGGGCAAACTGTTTTCCCAAATCCTCGATATCTTCGTCAAAGTACTCCCATACTACTTGTGCCTGAGGCACACTTTCAAGGGCTTTCAACACATCTACACAGGCCTTAGTGGAGGCCGAATTAATATACTCTAATTTAAAATATACCTTAATATCCTTGAGAACCCCGCGGTGAGCTTCAAACCATTCTACTACTGGCTCATAAAAGTCCATAGCATCTTCGGGTAAAGACCTTCCGCTGATTTCAAATACTCCTCGCTTAGCATCCAATACAATCTTAGGAGTATCTTCGGTTCCTTCTAAACTGATAATTTCTACCATAAAGCGGTGATTTAGAGATTGTGAGACAAACTCAACTTTCTTGATTTTTAGAGGTTTGGTTGGTTGTTTTAGTGTTTGTATAGCATATACATACCGATTACAATTTATAAAAGTCTGCTCGTAAAACAATACTCCAGAAGTTTTTTTTACCTCTTGGTTTTTGCTACTAAAGCCAAAAAACCGCAAATCGTAGACTTGCGGCTTGGTTTTTAATTTTTGTTCTTTAGTCTATGACTGGTTAATTCACTCTTACCATCCAGTTATGTGTATCTGGTGCTTCTCCCAGGCGAATCTTATACAAAGTCTCTTTAGCTTTATAAGCAAAGGTTCCTTCTACCATTGGTGGTAAGTCATAATCTACCCCTTCGTGTCCAATAGTTTTTACAGAAGAAACTACCGCTGCAGTACCTGCACCAAAGGCTTCTTCTACTCGTCCCTCTTTAAGTGCTTGGGCAATTTCAGCAACACTAATACGACGCTCTTCTACAGGTTGTCCAAAATCTTTGGCCAATTGAATAATGCTCTTACGCGTAATACCATCCAATACGCTATCTCCTAACGACGCCGTAATCAAAGTACCATCTATTTTGAAAAACAAGTTCATAGTACCTGATTCCTCAATATATTTATGCTCTGCACCATCTGTCCAAATCACTTGATGATACCCTTCCTGTTGTGCTTTGCGTGCAGCATACAAAGAAGCCGCATAGTTTCCAGCAGTTTTGGCATAACCTACCCCTCCTCTTGCTGCACGTGTGTAGTCAGTCTCAATACGTACACGTACCGGCTCAGAATAATAGCTAGCTACTGGGCAGGTAAAAATCATAAACTTATAAGTATCTGCAGGACGAACTCCAATAAAATCATCTGCTGCAAACATAAATGGTCGCACATATAGTGTACTACCTTCTTGACCAGGCACCCAACCCTGATCTAGACGAATGAGCTCAAGCAAACCATCCATAAAAGCCTCACGGGGAATAGCAGGCATACACATACGATCTGCCGAAATATTCATTCTCTTGAAATTGTCCTCTGGGCGGAACAACCACACACTACCATCGGTACGTTTGTAAGCTTTTAGGCCTTCAAAAATAGATTGGGCATAGTGTAAAGTAGACATTGCTGGGCTAAACGAGATATTATTGTAAGGGACAATTCTCAGGTCACTCCATTTACTATCTTTGTAGTCAGCAATAAACATGTGATCAGAAAAGACACGGCCAAAGGGCAGGTTTTCGAAATCTACCTCTGGTAAGCGTGATTTTTCAACTTTTTGCGTGTGAATGCTTAATTTTTCTTCTATAACTTCTGCCATCATGTGATTTTTTTTTGCGTGAGAACATTGTATCTCATCCAGTATATAGATGAATACTTTCATTTTAGTAAAAGCAGGCAGAGGGTATCCCAGTTAAGGACGCCACACCTACTCCGGTTGATTTAGCTTAGGCTAAAAGCATGGTTTAACTGTATCAGCAGATTACTTTACCATTCGAGGCTGCCAGGGAGTTTCTTCTACTTCAAGATCCTGGTGCATCATACGGCATAGTGTAAATAAATAATCGGAAAGACGATTAAGATATTGAACCACCAAGTCGACTACAAAATCTATCTCCTGCAAAGCTATCACAGTTCTTTCTGCTCTCCGACAAACAGTACGGGCTAAGTGCCCAAATGAAATAGACTGGTGCCCACCTGGTAATACAAAAGCGCGGAGTTCAGGCAACACCTCATTCATTTTGTCGATTTCTTTTTCCAAAAGCAATATATCCTCCTCGAGTAAATCGGGGATTTTCATTTTCGATTTTTGTGGGTCTGAAGCTAAAGATGACCCGATAGTAAATAAACGATCTTGTATTTCTCTTAGTATGGCTCGGCGAGCAGTATTTACTGGCTGATCACTTAATAGCCCAATATAGGAATTGAGCTCATCGATGGTTCCGTAGGCTTCGATTCTCAGATGTGATTTTGGAACTCTGGTTCCTCCGATTAATGATGTCTTTCCTTTATCTCCAGTTTTAGTATATATCTTCATTTAGCCTAGTAAATTGCGTTACAAATATAACTATATCTACCTAAAATATCAATTCTCTTAGAGCTTGTACCTTATACTTGCCTTGCATAACTTGCAATTCTAAGAATATAAATTCTTATTTTTTATAAAGTACAAAATCTTTGCACCTGTCAGGATATTAAGCAAAGAGAAAATTTTGTTGTTAAAAAATTGCCTTAGGGTAAATTCATCAAAACCTCATGTTTCCAATGATGAATCACCTCTTGTTCAAAGCGTTTAAAACGATCCAAAAAGACTTCAAATAAATCCTCTCTAGTTGGCGTATCGTTTACAGCTTTCAATAGGGTAAACTTTGCTACTGCGGGATAACTCGCCGTAGATTTAGACTGACGCACCAAACCACTCTGCAGAGAAGCGAAAGTTTTCATGCGATCAAAATAACGTGTCTTAATTTGCTGCAAACGCGCTTTTTCTTCTGGTTTATCCTGAAAGCCCCAAATACCACCAAAACAAAACTGCGCCCAGATATGATCTGCCTCAAAAAAAACTTCAATGGCAAACATAGCATCAGTGCCCTCCCAGGAAGCAAATTGGTCACGTACAAAAATGGGGTATACATCCTGTGGCAAAAAACGTATTACTTGAGCATCAGCGGGAGTTAGCAATTTGTAATCAGTACTTTTTTCCTGAAGTAGGTATTGCTTTGCCTCCGCAAATATTTGCGCATAGTTGGGTTTGTGCTGAATAATAAAGTCGATCGCTTGTTGGTGTTTTTGATATATTTGTTGGGCCAATCGGATGAATTCATCTTCCTGACGGATGTTTTTTTCCATACTATCTATATACGATTGAATAAAAAATGTCACCTGGGCATCCAGTGTTTGTTCGCTTAACAATTGCTGAAACATTTCCTTGAGGTGCAAATAAGAAAGGTGCTGAAAGCTTAGATCATCTGCCAGCTCGCCCCAGGGATGCCGAGTGGTAATATAAAGATAGTATTTGGCATATTCATCACTACTCCATTTGTTTTCTATCAATTGATGATTCTCTTTGAGAACATCCACATCAGACGTAGTTGATTCACCAAAATTCTTGATACATATCACTAGTTTTACTTCGTCATTTACCAATAAAATATCTACCCCTTGTTGATTCAGTTGTACCTGGGTTTGGCTTAAATCTGCCAATTGGTATTTGATTTTGGTGGAAGTATCGAGAAAGTAAAGTTTTTGAACCAATAGTTTTAAAAAATGCTCCCCTGCTTTATGTGATGCCTTGGGATCGACTAACCAAGCCAGAAAGTGTGTGTGCTGGCTGGTATCGTTTTCAATCCCTAATACCTCAAATACATTGAATCGGTTGAGGTATTGGTGAATTTGTTCCAGATGATTGGCTTCTTGCAATACAAATTTTTCAAGCATTTCTACCTCAAATGCTTCTGCAACTAATGGTGTCATTCAATGATTAATTTATAATTATTAATAATTGATTATGAATGAGTTATATTATTTTTCTCAAAATCATTTTTGCTATTAATTTGGCTGATCACTTATTCAAAATAGGTTGTAATATATTCTACTCCTCCACTGAGTGTGGTTTTTCAGGACGAGTTACATTCTCGTTTATAATATCGGTTTCTACCAAACCATCTCTTAGTCTCACAATTCGATGGGCATAATGCGCAATATCATCTTCGTGTGTTACCATGATAATGGTATTACCCTTTTGGTGTAGCTCATCAAACAAATCCATAATCTCATAAGAGGTTTTGGAGTCCAGGTTTCCAGTAGGCTCATCCGCCAATATAATACTAGGATCGTTTACCAATGCACGGGCAATGGCCACCCTTTGGCGTTGCCCTCCCGACATTTCGTTGGGTTTGTGTTTGTAGCGATCGCCTAATCCTACACTTGTAAGGGCTTCTAAGGCTTTTTCTTCTCGCTCATATTTGCGATATCCTGCGTAAATCAATGGTAAAGCTACGTTTTCCAAAGCGGTGCTACGCGGGAGTAAGTTAAATGTCTGGAATACAAAGCCAATCTCTTTGTTGCGAATCTCGGCTAGCTCATTCTCGGTCAGGTCGCTCACATCATTGTTGTTCAAAATATAGCTCCCACTAGTAGGCGTATCTAAACAACCAATGATATTCATCAAAGTAGATTTACCAGAACCTGAAGGCCCCATAAAAGCTACATATTCGCCTCTGTAAATATCTATCGAAATAGATTTGAGTGCTCGTACTACTTCGCTTCCCATGTGGTAGGTCTTGGCTATCTCACTTGTTTGTATGATCCGTTGTCTTGTTTCTGAATCCATTGTATGTGTTATATGGTTATTTGTTTCACAAAATAATATACCTACATCCCTTAGGTAAGTAGAGTCTTTTCGCAAAATTAAAAGTTTCCTTACGAAAGCGAACGATGGTAAATATACAAATTTTTCCTTTGCTCATATGTCAATTCTTCTGCAAAATACTTACAAATCAGAAGAAAAGCAGCCATATTGACATATTTCAATTCAATAAAATCTACAGAAAATGTAAATTTTGTCATTCTATTCGTACTGGTGTTGTTTTTATGGGATGCTCAATAACCTAAAAAAGTTTTTGTATACCTCCCTAACTCCCTCCATTTTATGGAAGATAAGATCTTACAATTATTGGAACACGAAGATGATTCTAATGTTTACATGGGCCTGGAAATGATCCAGGGATGGGCCTATTCGAATCAATTATTGAGTCATTTAATCGCCTTATATCTTTTTACCAGTAAAGAGAAAGTCCGCAAGCAAATTCTTGCTATTATGGATACTCATGCACCTAACGAAGTCCATCGTCTTTATATGGATAATTGGCGTTTCTTTGCAGATGATTTTTTAGGACTTCGTAACAGTGATGAGGGGCATTTATTCTATATTTTACAGGATGTTAATGCATTGCCTATCATCAACCCTACAAATTTAGTCAATTCAATTGGTAGATTTTGCAAGTATTTCAGGTCTTCTAATGCACTCATCAAACTATCTAAGCGATTTCTAGTCCCCTTGGAGCATATTCAATGGGTAGATCAAGTCACTCAACTAAGTCTCGATTATGATACCCATAAATTCCCAGAGGAAATCGGGAAATTTACCCAGGTGACAGAGGTTAACACTTTTGACGGAGGACTAACAGAGCTGCCTGTGGGGTTTTCTCAACTCAAAAAGCTAAAAAATTGCGCTTTTAGTTACAGCAAGTTTAAGGAATTTCCCATACAACTATTAGCCTGTAATGCGCTTGAAAAACTAGTACTGGATAGTAATCGTCTCACAAATTTACCACCTCATATCCAAGACTTAACTCAGCTAAAAATATTACAGCTCGAACACAATCACCTGAACAAAATACCAACTGAAATTGGCAAACTAGAGCACTTAGAAGAGTTGCACTTGGGCTATAATCATCTAAAGACTTTACCTGAGAGTATTGGCCAACTCAAGAATTTAAAAAAATTGACTCTTCAGGGAAATGCCAAGCTTCAGTCCTTGCCAGACTCTTTAGGAAACCTTACCCAACTAGAGGAATTGAACCTCTCTTATTGTCCTGCGTTAAAACAACTCCCAGATTCGCTGGCTTTACTCAAAAAGTTAAAACACCTGGATTTGAGTGCTTCGGGTATTCAAAATTTACCTCTTGGCAACTTCTCAGCATTAAAAACCCTCAACTTACGTGAAGTAAATCGCTTAACCCAGCTCCCTAATAACATCGGTAATTTATCGCAATTAGAAGATTTAGATATCAATCATAATCCACAATTTACCAGTTTACCTGATAGTTTTGGGCAACTCTCCAGCCTAAAAACGCTTTATATTCAAGGTACTGGCCTCACACATCTACCCGAAAGCTTTGGACAACTTCAGCAATTGCATCGCTTAAGCTTACTTGACAATCTAAAGCTTGAAAGGCTTCCAGAAAGCTTAGGAGCGCTCAATCAGCTAACCCATTTAGATCTACAAAATAGTCCATTGCTCACAAAGCTCCCTAAAAGTTTAGGAAAGCTGAAAAAACTAAAAACCCTGGATATTGAAAAAACTGCGCTTATCCATTTACCTGATAGTTTAGGACAACTAGAAAACCTGGAGAGGTTATGCATTCAGCACAATGCCTATTTGCAAACACTACCTGCACAATTGGAGGGATTGGAAAAGCTAAATGATCTTTTCTTAAGAGATAATGGCATTACTCATTTACCCGAAAGTATTGGTTTACTCAGTGGCTTGAAAACATTGCATATAGCACATCATTTTAAACTTACCACTTTACCCGAAAATCTTGGCTGGCTCACCAATCTGGAAAAATTATATCTTGACGAAAACAGTATTACTCATCTACCTGAAAGTATAGGTGATTTGTGGAGTTTACAGGAATTGATCATTCAAAAGCAAGCTGCTTTAAAGTCATTACCAGAAAGTATTCGGAAACTTAGTCACCTAAGAGAACTACACTTATCAGAATGTGGCATAGAATCTTTACCCTATAACCTACATTTACTAAGAGACCTCACACACCTATACCTTGTTAATAATTCTCAGCTCAGAGAATTGCCTGAATATTTCGAGGGATTAACCAATTTGAAGGTATTCAATATCACAGGAAGCCCCATTGTTACCTTACCTGAGGGTTTGGGTGTATTACCTCAATTGCACAAACTAATCATTGACAATTGCCCTAATCTTATAGAACTCCCTCAAACTATTCAATGGCCAAAGCTTGTCAGAATGCGTTTGGAAGATACTCAGCTCACGTCGCTACCCGAAAATACTCAACCTTTGCCACAATTGCTGGAACTGGAACTCAAGAACAACCTTCAATTGAAATCTTTGCCTAACGCTTGGTGTAACCTTCCAAATCTAGAAATATTAACTATAAAAAATAATGGGCTTTCTCAATTGCCAGAATGCTTTAGGCAGTTAAAAAAAATTCATACACTTCACGTTACCCACAATCCTCTCTTACGTGACTTACCCGAAAGTTTGGGAGATTTAACAGCATTGACAGTATTACATTTAAACAACAATAATATTCAAAGTTTACCTCAAAGTTTTAGTCGGCTTGCTCATTTACGTACGCTTTATTTGCAGCATAACCAGCTACAACAACTTCCAGATAATCTTCAGGAATTAATCAAACTTGACACACTTTATTTAGATCATAATCAATTGAGTGAACTACCCCGCTCTTTAAGACAATTACCCAAACTCCAACGGCTAGAAGCCGAATATAACTGCCTTAAACACTTTGTAATAGAACCCACCGACTGGCCCTCATTGGTACACATCAATCTCAGAGGAAATCAATTAAAGAGTTGTGATATATCAGGAAGTCATTTTCAGAAGTTAGCCTATCTGGATTTAACCAATAATCAACTTACTATCAACAACTTAAAAGGGTTAGACACGATTGTCAATCTTCATCACTTATGGATAGAACATAACGCCTTGTCTGAGCAAGATTTAAAACATCTGAAAAAGCAATTGCCTTGCACCTATATGATTCCAATGATTACCAGGTATGGTAGCCCTAACAATATTTCTTGACACTTTCTAACACTATAATAATGTATCAAAAAATCTTACAATTACTCACCCACGAAGACGAAGCCAATGTTTTATTAGGATTAGAAATTGCCAGTGGCAATGATCATTTCAAAGCAATAGATGTTGAAATATTTCACTTAGCTTATTTTCATTCTAGTAAAGAGGTAAATACTCGAGCCATGCAGTTTCTGAATGCTCAAGCTCAACTCGATTTAACAAATGTCCCTCCTAAAACCTGGGATAAAATGTCAGAGGGAAGTTATCATTGGCAAATGCAACCCGAGATAGATTTGATCTTGGATTGGCTAGAGGGTTTACCCATTGGCTTTGAGTTGATTAACACGGATTTCTTGAATAAAATCCTTGATAAACTCAATATTGAACAACGAGCTGGTCAAGTATTTTTATTCTGTCTAAAACACCGACTTTCGTTACAAGCAATTCCTTCATTAATGGCTTGTACCCAAATGAGTTTTTATCTAAAAAATCACCAAGGATATGAATACGATAAGAAACTCCCTAAGCGTACTATCCAAAGCTTACCCAAAGAAATTGGGCAAATGACTCATTTGACGCATCTGATTTTGGATAATCATCAATTGACTGAACTTCCAGAAGAAATCGGGCAATTAACTGAACTTAACTATTTGTATCTCCGAAATAACAGCCTTCAAAAACTTCCCGCTAGTTTTTCCAAACTTACCAACCTTGTTCGTTTAGAAATTAGTCATAATCCACTCACGAACTTTCCCTCAGAAATTTTATCTTGTAAGAATCTTCATACCCTTTTGGTCAGAAATTGTGGTTTTGATACTTTACCCTCAGAAATTGGCGGTCTTCATCGTTTAGAAACGCTTGATTTAGGGCATAATCAACTAAGTACATTACCGCGAAAATTTGGGCATTTGGCCCAGCTCCAGGACTTGAATTTAAGCAATAACCAGCTCAATAGACTACCCATTTGTTTTATCAAGCTCACGAGGTTGAGCTGTTTAAATCTTGCCAATAACCAAATAGAAAAGCTCCCTGGACGGTTTTCTCAATTACATCGCTTGACTGATCTTGACCTACGAAACAATTGCTTGAGGTATTGGCACTTTTCCAACCACACCTTATTTAATCTGAGATGGTTAGACCTGCGAGACAATCAAATGACTCGTTTAACACCCTCTTCACTCGGTTTATTGGCTGGTTTAGAATGCCTTATGGTAGATGATAACCCTTTACCTCACAAAGAAATTGCTCAATTTAAGGCCCGTTTTCCTGAAGTCTACATGCTTCCTCTGATCCCCAAGCAAGAATGGGAAAAGTATCCCAAGGCGCTACTAAGTAGTGATGTATTTAACCAACAAGCAACCGAACAATCAGTTAAACCAGGGAAAGTGACGATTGAGTTTGATATTCATAGCAACAATACCAATATCAAGTTTTCTTGGTAGCCATAAAACAGGTCAGGCATTTTTGATTGGCTGGCTTTGTATATATAGCTATAAAATATGACCTTGAGGACTCATGTATCAAAAACCAATACTTAGTTATGAGAGCTTGCCTGAAATATCTTTTTATCAACTTGATGTGTGTATGTGTTACAAATTCATTTGGCCAAGACACTACTTCAACGATGACTGTTCAAGAAAGAATGGATAGTTTGACCGCCCAATATGTGAAGACTATGAAGTTGACTCTAACAGGGGATGCTGGAAACTATCGAAAGTACCAACCACGGCTTTTTGAATTGGCTAATGAATTTGCTAAAAATCCAATAGGAAAAACGTATTTAGAAAAGGCTTATAAAATTTTGAAAGACAGTCTTCCTCCGCAAAAGTATAATACTGTTTTAAAAATGAAAAAATTAATTGAGCTACATTCTGAGCCTCCCAAAAGTAGGGAGGAAATGATGGAGGAACTCCTCAAAGTGAAGCAAAAACTTCAAGATCGTAGAGAAGCCAAGCGCAGGTTTATGATTAAAGCTTTCATCAGTTTATTTATTCTCATAAGCATTATTGCCTTTTTGCTACTGAGAAACAAATACAATAATAGAAGGCAATAGAGCGATATCCCTATCCTACCATCACGTGTGAAGTAGGATAGTTGTAGGACGTACTGATTACTTTCTTACTCAAAGCCAAGGCCAGCGTAAGGGTACCCACTCTACCAATATACATACTCACAATGATAACCACTTTGCTGGCTTCGGTAAGGTTACTGGTAATACCTGTACTCAGTCCTACAGTCGCAAATGCTGAAATCTGCTCAAAGAAAAGCTGCATGAGGGGCGCATTGGGTTGGGTAATGGCCAGAATAAACATACAGACAAAGTTGTACATAATAGCAAAGGCCACAATAGAAAATGCACGGGAAATAACGTCTGCTGCAATTTGGCGCTTGCCTAAATCTACGGTTTTCTTACCTTGAATATTGGCCAGTGCCGACATAATCAATAACAAGAAAGTAGAGGTTTTGATCCCCCCTCCAGTAGAACCGGGAGCCGCTCCAATAAACATCAGAAAGATGATCATAATATAACTCGGCAACGAAGGGGTAGATAGGCCTAGCTCTACAGTATTGAAGCCTGCAGTACGGGTAGTAGCAGACTGAAACAATGAGGTAATGAGGGCTTCTAACAGGTTTTTGTCCTGCAATGCGGGTTTGTTTCTTTCCAGCAAATAAAATCCAATCATTCCTAAAATGGTCAAGAACAAGGTCATATTTACCGCAATGCGAGTGCTCAAAGACCATTGTTTCCAGGGCATTGCCAGGCGCTCACGCATTTTTTTAGGAGAAAAAATGTCTTGAATGGCCGAAAAACCCAGGCTACCAAAAGTAATAATCAATACAAATACCAGGTGTAGAATATAACTACTGCGCACTCCTTTTTGATACAGCCCATCTGGAAAAAGGCTAAAACCTGCATTACAAAAAGCTGATATAGAATGAAATACCGAATAATAGATTTTATTTCCCAAGCTATTGTTTACCCGTAGGTTAGGCGGCAAATCGGAGCTTGGTTGAGAAGTGGTGTTGGTAGCAACAACTACGTCATTGCTATCCGCTTGAGTAGTACCATTAGTAGTGACTTGGGTTTCACCGCCAGCAGTTGGAAGTCCACCCTCTCCTATTTGAGTGGTGTCTTCCCCACCTCCGTTGGTAGGTAAACCTCCTTCACCTATCACATGATTGGTATCAGCAACAGTAGCAGTAGTATCTGTTTGGATATCGGTACTATCAACCTGGCTTAAAATCTTGGGCTTGGCCTCTATGTATTGGGGGGTATAAAACTCAACGTCTTTGTTCCAGGTCATAAAGATGGCAATGCTCCCCAATAACTCTATAATGAAAGTAAGCACAATTACCTGCTTGAGCAGGTTACGCGCAGACGATAAGTTTTCACTACTGAGTACATTCTGAATGATGGCTTGCTGCTTAATACCTACTCCTTGGCTCAAGAAGGTAGCAAAGAAAGTAGCAAACGATACAATACCGATTCCTCCTAACTGGATCAAAAATAAGATCACAATTTGCCCCTTGACACTAAAATCAGAAGCAGCAGAAATCACCGAAAGCCCGGTTACACAAGAAGCACTGGTAGACGTAAATAATGCATCCAGAAAGTTGACCCCACCAGGAGCCGTAGACATGGCTGGCATCATCAATAATCCTGTTCCGATTAAAATCAACAGGATAAAACTGGCAATGAAAGTTGTAGCCGGGTTGACCTTAAGGTCAGAAATCGTTTGACTGGAACGAACCACCGAAAATGCCAGTACTGCCACCAAATAGGTGGCTATGACCGATTCATAAAACAGGCGATAATCTGCCAGGTCAAGTAATAGAAATATGTTGTAGAAAAGGTAAATTCCCAGTGCATTTGTTAGAAACACAAATAAAAAGAAACCTACCAGTATGGATTCAAAGAGGTTTTGCCGCAGGAAAGTACGGCGATTGAGTGAATATAACCAGCGAACCAAAAAATGCAAGGCATATACCGCAACTGAAAGTTCTAACCAATTGAAGGTAGAAGAAATATCGTCGGCTTGTAGGTCGGCCCCATAAGCATACAACAATAACACAACCATCGCTATTGTATTTAATAACCCTATCACGCGTAACACTCTGGCTACTCGCTCCCGATTACCATATAGCAAATGATTTAGTTGCTCTATAAACCTTGCTCTTCGATTCATTGCTGGAAAATATTATGTTTGATTGCTTCTTCCATTAATTTTTGTTTGTCGATGGATACCACCCCTACATGCTCACATACCAATCCACCGGCAAGATTTGACAATGCCGCCGTGAAACCAGGCGAAGTTTGCAAAGACAAACACAAAGCAGCTACACTTACCAGCGTGTCTCCTGCTCCTGATACATCTGCAATAGATCGCAAATGTGCCGGAATGTGCAATTTATCTTTGCCGTTGTCCATGTACACTCCTAGCTCTGACAAAGTAACCAATGCTTGTTTTACCTGAAGGACTTCCTTCAACTCTGCCACAGCAGCTTTTAACTCTTGAGTATCTTTGGCATTGAAATCAATTTTCAATCCATCTTTTAACTCTTTAAGGTTTGGCTTAAACAAAGTAGCTCCTTTGTAATGTAAAAAATTACGTTTTTTAGGATCTACAATGGTGGGCACTCCTATTTCGTTGGCATAGTCAATTACGGCCTGGATCAACTGCTCGCCCAATACTCCTTTGTCGTAGTCTTCAAAAATGATGGCTTGACAAGTAGGCGCCAGTTGTTTGACCAATTTAAGTAATTCTTCGCTTTCTTCAGGCTTCAAAAGTGAATTATCTTCCTGATCGATTCTTAACATATGCTGGTGTCCCGAAAGAATCCGATGTTTGATAGTGGTAATCCTTTGCTCGCTTTGTAGAATACCCTCACTAGACAGCTTATGTTGGCCCAGCAAGTTGATAAAATCGGTACCACTACCATCTTTGCCAATGACGGAACAAAGCACAGGCTCTGCACCCAACGCTTGAATATTCATGGCTACATTGGCAGCACCTCCCAATCTTTTGTCTCGCTTTTGTACGTGAACAATAGGTACAGGAGCCTCAGGGGAAATACGCTCCACTTTTCCCCATAAGTACGAATCTACCATTACATCGCCTATAATAAGGACTCGTTGTTGGGAAAAAGCGTTAAAAATATCTTCAATTGAATTGTGTTGCATAAAAAAGTAAAAAGATGAAAGGATTAATATCAATTGTTACTCCCTAAGCCTCAGCTTAACATTGTTAAGTGGCTAAATGGTTAATTGTTCCGCAATGCGTCATCTGACAATGAAACCATTCAATAATCAGCGAAGCGGAACAATTTAACAATCACAAAATATTAATCATCTCATCTTCTTGTGCTATTTTAATCTTTCTAAAACAGTTTTGATTCGCCCAATGGCAGTTTTAAGGTCTTCGTCGGCAGCAGCAAAAGAAAATCGTAAGCAATTATCAGCGCCAAAAGCAACTCCTGGTACCAATGAAACGTGTGCCTCGTTGAGGATGTACATACACAAATCTACCGAATTCTCAATAGTGTGAGTACCATCACTCTTACCATAGTAGTGGCTTACATCTGGGAAAATATAGAATGCGCCTTCTGGCAAATAAGTTTTGAAACCTTCGATATCTTTCATCAACTCCAATACCAAGTCGCGGCGACGCAAATAGGCCTTAGCCATCTCTTTGGTAGGTGCCATATCACCAGTGATTGCTCCATAAGCTGCTTTTTGAGCAATAGAGCAGGTAGCTGAAGTAAATTGACCTTGTAATTTATCGCAGGCTTTGGCCAACCAGGCAGGAGCAGCAAGATATCCTACACGCCAACCTGTCATTGCAAATCCCTTAGAAAATCCATTAACAGTGACTACTCTATCATGCATATCTTCAAAAGCCCCCATACTGTGATACTCATCCTGAAAGATTACATATTCGTAGATTTCGTCGGCTACTACAAAAATATCATCATGACGCACCAATACATCAGCCAAGGCACGTAGCTCATCTTTAGTATATACCGACCCGGTAGGATTACTAGGTGATGAATATAAGATGGCTTTGGTTTTTGGGGTAATCGCAGCTTCTAATTGCTCAGGTGTTACTTTAAAGTTATTTTCAAAGCTTCCGTCTACGATTACAGCTTTTCCTTCTGCCACTTTGATGATCTCGCTATAAGTTACCCAATATGGAGCAAACACAATCACTTCATCGCCAGGGTTCAGCAAGCACATCAATACATTGGCCAATGACTGTTTGGCGCCAGTAGATACTACAATGTTTTCCCCTTTCCAGTTTAATTGATTGTCGCGATTGAGTTTATCGGCAATGGCCTGACGTAACTCTGGATAACCAGATACTGGCGTGTAAAAGGTATAACCATCGTCAATGGCTTGCTTGGCAGCAGCCTTGATATGATCCGGTGTTTGGAAATCAGGCTCACCAAAGTTCAACTTAATTACAGAATGCCCTTTAGCTTCTAGTTCACGGGCTTTTTTTGCCATTGCAATGGTGGCAGATTCGGCCAAACGGTTGATGCGATCTGAAAGCACCTGAGTGGCCTGGGTATTTGTAGTTTCTACGCTCATGTCTACTAAGCAATTTATGACAATCAGGCTTTTCGTTATTATTTACTAGTTTTTAGCCCAATCAGATTTTTGTTAGAAGTTATGACAATCTTATTAAATGATGATGTCATCGTTTCACGCAAATTTATAAAGGATCAACAAAAAACGTGAGAAAGTAGAATAGTATTTTGCCTGAAATGACACGCTACCCAATTAAAAAGAAAATAAAATCGCATAATTGAGGGAGTTTTGAACAAAATTTGATAGGTTTGCAGTGGTATTAGAATTTTTTTTGAATAAAAACAAATTTTTTTCGCACAAAAAACTCACTGGTTATCAGTTGGTTATAGAAAAATATCAAAAAAAGTTTAATATACTCTTAATATTTTGGTTACCTTTTTAATAGTAACTGAATATACACATGACAAAAGAATTTTATTCAAATACACCTGTTTAACACTTTATTATTTTTAATGGAAACGCCTGTTGCAGTGCAGCAGGCGTTTTTTTTGTACCTGGTAGTAAACCTTCCTCTCATTGTTACCTCATTGGCTCTTCATAAAAAAAGCCCCTCTCTAAGATGAGAAAGGGACTTGATGCATTAAAGGGAAAATAAATTTGAAAAATCAACGCTTATAAGGATGTGATTACTTCACCACTCTAAAAGTTTGGATGCCTTTGGTAGTTTGTATTTTTAGTAAATATAAGCCTTTGGAAATGCCACTGACATTCAAATTGGCGGTATTTTTCCAGCTTTTCACAATTTGTCCATTTCCAGAAATCAACTGTACTCCTACAATTTTATCTAACGACACTCCTTGAATGTGTAACTCTTCTATCATAGGATTTGGAAATACTTTCAGGTTTAAATCCTGTGTAAACACCTGATTTGTTGTTCTCATGGGCCTTGGTCCCACTGGCCCAATAGGGCCTGGCGCAGGATCAGCGGTTTCGTAACAGTTTCCACGGCTAGGACAATATTCATAAGCTCCCAAGTCTATCGTATTTTCCAAAATACGCAAATACCCATTTAAATCTTTCTCTACCGAAGTAGATACATAGCTATTTACTCCTGCATTACGCGCAATAGAGCTGGCTACTGGTCGCAAGTCAGGATTTGCATTGGGAGCAACAGCATTGGTAAAACCAGGATTTTGATTATATATGCTACCTGCGTATCCAAACACTTGATTAAAGCTTGGAGGACTTGGTAAATCAAATGCAGGATCACTGTTTGCTGTAGAATTGGTTTCTATAAGACTACGATAAAGCTCTACTCTCATACCCCGCTCCAACCTCATTAAATATCCATTATTGGCCAATCGGTTATCCCAGGAAATGTTGTTATAGAACCTCATAACCATGGCACTACTATTATTAGTCCAGGCAGTAGAAAACTGTAAAAAAGAACCGAGATCTACATTGAAGGCAGGCGGCCCAGTAGCAACACCAGGCGCATTATTCCACATCGTACAATTGATAAAATTCATGCTCAAATCTGGCTTGCAAGCGATGTCTATAAGCAAATCGGCTATCCCCTGGTTATTATAAAATAAAGAGTTTACAAAAGTTGGGTGATAATCATAGCTATTATTAGCTGGACAAGTATTAAAATTAGGGTTGGGTCTAAAATATACCCCATCACCTCCATTGGCAATTACATGTGAAGTATTATCGTAAAAACGACAATTCTCGAAATAGGGAATTAAAATACCACCATTTTGCTCAAATACTGCTGCATGGATAGAATTTTTGAATTGGCACTTAACAAATTGGGGGGCAATTGTGTCAAATAAGTTGCTAGGTTCAGTCTCTATATTTACACCTGCGTTTTGACCAGTAAAAGTGCACACATTAAATGTAGGCTTAATAATAAACTGTTGCGCAGCAACGCCATTACCACTATAATCAATATTTACACCATGATTTGGGCCATTAAAAGTACACGTATTGAAAACGGCTCTAATCTCTATCGCATTTGTAAGATTAAAATTAATGTTTACCCCATTCGCTGTTCCCTGAATTTGAAACCCTTCTACTTGTGTTTGATTGCTTAGGTTAGTATTGATCAGGATAGCATCAGTTCCAGTTAAGATTGTAGGATAGCCTGTGATGTTTCGTCCAATAGTACGATAAATATCAGGAAGTGATACGCTAAAAATTCCAGGGGGTGGATATCCTCCTTTGATTCTTACGCCTTCTTTTAGAGTAAAAGGTCCAGTATAAGTACCTTCGGCTACAAAAATGATATCCCCAGCATTGGCCGCTTGAATGGCAAGCGACAGAGATGTGTAGGCATTTTGCCAACAAGCTCCCACCTGAGAACAACTGTTGGTAGCACCAGCACCAGGTGCTTGCAAATCTACATAAATGGCTGCTGCATTTACTGAAGCCATGGCTCCTACGGTAAGCCATAGCCCTGCAATTAGGATAGCTTTTCGGATTTTATGAATTATAAGCATATTATTAGGATTGTTTTGTTGGAAGTTTGGTTATGCTTCAATGTAGGTAATTCATTCTAATCCTTTGGGGGCTAATTCATTAACGGTAGTTCTGAGTTTATAAACTGTAGCTTTAAGTTTATATTCATCGTATTACTGAAAGCTTTTTTAGTAATTTTGTTCCACTTTACGTAGTCATGAATCAGTGATCGTTAACTAGTATTTTTATATGACAACAAAAGCACAGCCACTAGAAGATGCCTCTCGCGCTTTGTGGGACACTTACACAACTACAAATGAAACGGATGTGGAGGCAACAGAAACACAAGAAGAGTTTTGGGAAGCGTATGATACACTCAAACAAAATGCCCAGAGTCAACAAAAGTACAGCATTCAAGCCATAGATCAATTAACAGATATTCCCCGCCTTTTTCGTAGCCAATTGAGCATACCCAGAGAGGAGAATAACAAGTTTGACAAGGCAGTGCTCAACTACAACTGGAAGTTCTATAAATCATTTTCACTTTTACCGATCGTAGTACCTTTATCGCTGATGGTTACAGGTAAATTTACCGAATTCGCTCCTTTTTTAGCGAGTTTTGTGACCACCACAACCCTGTTTGCGATTCCTTATACCCGAAGTACACGCAGGCTACGAAAATTAGCCCATACCCAAATTGAGGTAAAACCACGTAGCATTATTCGATCGGGCAAAGGTATTCCTAAAAGAATGGTGCAGTTTAGTGAAATTGCTGCGCTGGAAACCGACGAATTAGGACTCATCGTCAAAGTGCGTAATACCAATAAAAAAGGTCGTACTGTCATTGCAGATGCTTTTACTATCCCTTTTGTTTTGGATAATTTTGAGGAGTTGAAGGTATTTTTGGAGGAGGTAGTGAGATTGAATAAAGAGAGGAAATTAGAAGAATAGGTATTTTAATTTGATACTTAAATGCTTCACCACTGAATCAGGAAAAACTCTCTAAAACCGTTTTCAAGTATTATGCTTGAAAATTTTTTTCATAAAAAAATCGGTGATTACATTATGCTGAAGGCCCTTTTGAAAAATAAGTAAAAAAAATAACTAAAATTATAGGGGAAAACATGTACTTTGCGACTCTAAATAAAAAACCAAGAACTGGAGTTTAATTACTTCAAAGTTGAAAAATAATAACCGTACTTGTTTGTGCGGAATTAATATTGGGCAGAATATTATTCCATATATAACCATGAAAACAACCACAGAACACAAACAGACTGGTTTTAGTTCTTCGACACACATTAATTATTATGGTAGAACGAAAATTAGTTCGCAATGAAACAAAACTACACGCATCTCTTTGATATAGGTACGCCATATCTATCTCATAACTTACCCAGGCATTTCTATCGTAAAAAGTATTCTTGTTGTTCATGTTGATGACATCATAAACAATCTGTTTAGATTGATTTCATGACTATTTTATTAAGGCATCATCACATGAAATGCTTGAAGAAATTTTATTACACTTGATTATTACTTAATTCCTTAGAAAAACTTCAGACGAACTTATCCAGGTCAGCTGGTTATGCAATTATTAGTGCGTTGAAAAATAGAGCATTACTCATAACTATGCCTCATTTATAGTCCTAATGGGCAGAAAAGGACTATGGTGATTTGATAGTAGAATAATGCTCGCCTCAACACATTAAGTGTATTATGGTAAAACAAATTAAGTAATTTATTCATGAAAAGGGAACTTTTACTCACCTTTCTTTTATTGGTGGGACTGACGACCTATGTCTTTTCGCAAACGACCACAGTGTCTGGTACAGTAAAAGACAAAGATGGTAATGGATTACCTGGAGTAACCGTTTTGATTAAAGGAACTACTCAGGGAGCCTCTACCAAAACCGATGGTACGTACAGTCTTGCCAATGTACCTTCAAGTGCTACCTTGGTATTTTCATTTGTAGGAATGAAGACCCAGGAAGTACCAGTAAATGCTCAAACCATCATCGACGTTACCCTGTTAGACGGGGCCGCTCTTGAGCAAGTAGTTGTAACTGCTTTTGGTATCAAAAAAGAGAAAAAAGCACTCAGTTACGCTGTTCAAGAGGTAAAATCAGACGCAATTACTGCGGTAAGCAACCCTAATTTATCCACAGCTTTACAAGGTAAAGTAGCGGGCGTTCAGCTTCGTCAATCTAGTGGAATGCCAGGGGCTTCATCGTTGATTACGATTCGTGGAAGCTCTTCATTAACGGGTTCAAACCAACCTCTATTTGTTGTAGATGGAGTGCCTATTTCCAGTGGCTCTGACTTTGCTCCGGGCGTAAGTGGAACGGATGCTTCCAGTCGTTCATTAGACATTGACCCTAATGACATCGAATCAATCAGTGTACTAAAAGGAGGGGCAGCTTCTGCACTGTATGGATTACGAGCTTCTAATGGAGTTGTATTGATTACGACCAAAAGCGGTAAGAACGCAGAAAAGGGCAGAACCAATATTTCGCTTAATATGGGCTATACCTGGGACCAGGTAACTCGTCTTCCTAAACCTCAAACAGTATACGCACAGGGAAGTAACGGAGTATTTAACCAAGGTACTTCTTTATCCTGGGGGCCTCGTATTTCTGATTTAGGCAATACAAGCGTAAACCCTAATGCAACTGGTAATGGTACTTATACCAACAACGTTGGACAAGAAGTAACTGGGCAGGTATATGATAATATCAACCCATTGTTTCAGACTGGTGGCACCTACAATGTAGGATTGAATGCTTCAGGAGCTACTAATTATGGTAACTATGCAGTTGGGTTTGGTTATACGACTCAAGATGGTATCATCCCTACTACGGGTATGCGTCGTTTAAACGCTAAAATAGCTGGTGGATACCAACTGAGTCCTAAGTTGAAAGTAAGCGGTTCGGTAAACTACTCTGATTTATTGATTGATAAAATCGCAGGTGGTAGCAACTTATCTAACCCATTGTTTACTACTTATTGGGCACCAAGTTCTTATGACTTATGGGGAACTCCTTTTGCTGATGCAGCTAACCCATATCGTCAGATTCACTACCGTGGCGCAATGGATAACCCTCGTTGGTCATTGGCCAACAATGAGTTTAACGAAACCAACCGTCGTACTTTTGGTAACATCCAATTGAACTATCAACCATTTAAATGGCTTACAGTAAACTACCGTTTAGGAAATGATTTCTACGTAACTGGTGGTAAAGAAGTATACGAGTTAGGTTCAGGTTTTACTGGTGGACGTACCGCTACTCCTTCTGGTGGCCAAATCCAGGACTATACTTTTACACGTAACCAAATAAACTCTAACTTAAGTCTTACCTTGAGTAAAAACTTTGGTGATGACTTTAGCGGATCTTTATTGTTAGGAAACGAAATGTACGATATCCGTACTCAATCTTTGAGTGTAATCGGAACTGGTATTACAATTGGCGGATTCCGTAACATGTCTAACACCAGCAACCAAAACACTACTGAAAGTCGCACTGCCCAGCGAGTAGTTGGTTTCTTCGCTAACTTTGAGCTTTCCTGGAGAAATACTTTATTCTTAACTGCTTCTGGTCGTCAGGATTATGTATCGTTTCTGGCTAGAGGTAATCGTGCATTCTTTTACCCATCTGTTGGTTTAAGTTGGGCATTTACCGAAACTTTTCAGATTCCACAAAACATCTTGACATTTGGTAAAGTTCGTGTGAACTATTCGCAAGTTGGACAAGGAGCTGCTCCTTACTCTACTACGAATATTTTTGTACAAGGAGCACCTACCAGTGGATTCCTTAACGACGGGATCACGTATCCTTTCAATGGACAAGTTGGATTTACGCAAAGCAACATTATCCGAAGTGCTAATCTAAGACCACAAAATACCGTGTCTTATGAATTAGGAGCTGAGCTTGCTTTCCTGAACAACCGTATTTCGGTAGATTATAGTTTCTACATTAACAATACAAGTGACCAAATATTTAGTGTACCTGTACCTTCTTCTACTGGATTTACCAACGAAACCCGTAATGCTGGTGAAGTAGAAACTAAAGGTCACGAATTGGCAATTAATGCGCATATTATTAAGTCGGCTAAACCAGATGGTTTTAACTGGAACTTTGGAATGAACTTTACTTCTTTTGCCAACCGAGTACTTCGTTTGGAAGATGGAGTAGCCAATATTTTCCTGGCAGGTTTTACTACGCCTAGTTCTAGAGCCTTTGCTGGAAACACTTACCCAGCCTTGTTTGGAGTAGGTTATCAGCGCGATGCGCAAGGTCGTATTGTAGTAGATGGTAGAGGTGATGCTACAACCAATGCAACTTATGGTATGCCTTTACAAGATCCTAATCCTAAGGTAATTGGAAAAGTACAGCCTGACTTTACCATTGGTTTCACCAATAGTTTCTCTTTCAGAGGGTTTACTTTGATGGCTCAGGTAGACTGGAGAAAAGGTGGACAGGCTTATTCTGGAAACACTCGTTTGGCTCGTCTTTATGGACAAACCGAAGAAACCACCGATCGTGAATCAGTAAATTATGTGGTTCCTAATGCCGTGGTATGGAATGGTGAAGTAGATAGTGACAACAATCCTGTATACACCAATCTACCTGCCAACAGCATCCAGATTGCTCGTAACCAAACCTACTGGTTTAGTGTATTGCGAAGCATCGATGAAGCACACGTTTTTGATGCTGGTTTTGTAAGATTGAGAGAAGTATCACTTACTTACCAGTTCCCCAAAAAGTGGTTAAAACCACTCAGACTTAACAGCCTTTCGCTTTCAGCCATTGGTCGTAACTTACTCTTATTTACTGATTATCCAGGATTTGACCCAGAAACCAACCTGGGTGGAGCAGTGAATGGTCAAGGACTAGAGTATGTATCGCTGCCTCAGACTAAAAGCTATGGTGTAAGCTTAAAAACCACTTTCTAATCATATTTTAACTAAAAAAGGAAGCACCCTCCCTACATGATACCTTGCAAGAAGCTATTCACTAGCTTGGAGGTGCTTCCTTTTGTTAATCATTGTATACAAATGAAAAAAGCATTTATATATATATTCGTTTTACTATTTGCGTGTACATCTGCGTGTACTGATGATGTACTAGACCGAATAGATAAAAACCCAAACAACCCTACATCGGTACCGGATAATATGCTCTTAACGAGTATTATCACGACTACTACTTTTTCGGTTTCGGGTACTGATTTGGCCTGGTATAGTTCAGTTTTTGTAGAGCATACTACTGGGGTACATGGACAGTTGGAACAAGGTGACAAACGTACCGGAATCAATGCAACCATCGGTAACAACGTATGGAATACGCTTTATGCTGGGGTATTGGCAGACATTGAGGTATTGATTAAGCAAGCTGATGAGAAAGGCAACTTTCATTATTCAGGAATTGCCAAGGTGATGAAGGCTTATAACCTGGGAATTGCTACTGATTTATGGGGACGCATTCCTTACAGTGAAGCTTTAAAAGGGTCGGACAACCGCGCGCCTCAATACGACAATCAGCAGGATATTTATACTGCTTTACAAACCATTTTGGATGAAGCGATTGCCGATTTGGCCAAGACTTCTACTGCTACTCCTACTGGAGATGATATGATTTATGGTGGAGATGTAGCCAGATGGACCAAAACTGCCTGGGCTTTGAAGGCTCGTTTTCACAATCGTCTAAGCAAAGTAGATCCTACTGGTTCGGCGAATAGTGCTTTGCAGGCAGTGGCAAATGCTTACGCCAATGCAGGCGAAAGTTGTATTTTCAATAGCTTTACCACGGCTTCTACCGGGGAGCATCCTTGGTACCAAGAACTAAATGACCGAAGCCACCACGCGGTAAGTCAGACTTTTGGTGATTTATTAACTGGTTTGAATGACCCTCGTTTGGCCTTGTTTGTAGCAGATATTCCAGCAGGTGGTAAAGCATACGCTCCTAATGGTTCTGCTCAAAACGACCAATCGGCGTTGTTGTATTCCAGAGCTTCCAGCAATGTTTTGAGTGCAACTTCTCCTTTGCAATTGGTTACTTTTGATGAGATGAAGTTTATCGAGGCAGAAGCTCAATTAAGATTGGGTAATCAGGCAGCAGCCAATACTGCTTATCAAGAGGCAGTAACAGCTTCTATGACTCGTCAGGGAGTAGCTGCGGCAGATATTACTACTTATTTGGCACAAGCAGTGGTTTCTCCTGCCAATGTAACTCAGAACGAAATCATGACGCAAAAATATATTTCATTCTGGTTGTTCCAGCCAATTGAGGCTTACAACGATTATCGTCGTACTGGTATCCCAACTTTGACTAATAGTGTTGGGCCAGCCCCTCGCCGATTCCCTTACCCAACCAGTGAGTTGAGTAACAATGCAGGCAATGTACCTACCACTACGGTAAATGCCGGGGTATGGTGGGACGACCAAACCGAAGACTAAATATGTAAAAATCATAAAAAAGCCTGATGACGTTGTTATCAGGTTTTTTTATTGTTTAAACTCATCTTAATTTTCATACCAATCTGCTATGATTATCTGTACAAGTTTACGACTAGAAGCCACCTTATATTGCTCACTCGGCAGAGCCAAGCGAGTACATATTCGCCGCTTGCCTCGGGGCAAGGGGCAACTATCATAGGGCCTCTGGCCCGTTTTAGATGTACGGGTTATCTCTATGGATTAGTATCAATAATAAATTACAACTGGAGTTTAAGTTTGGTTATATGTATAAAGCCCAGAATTCTCATCCCAGGCTTTCAATCTTGTATTTCTTATTCATTTAGGCTTCTGTAGCTGCACTCGTAATCTTATCTAATGCTCCTACCACTTTAGACAAAACCTCTTCGCTTTCTGAAAGGCCATGGCGATCTTTGAGGTATAGAGGGTCGTTGTAAGAAACTTTCACTGTGCCATCGGCATCTTCGTGTACCAGTACTTTTTGAGGCAAATCCAGCCCTATGGTCTGGGCATTTTGCATCAGTGGAGTACCTAGTTTGGGATTACCAAATACAATAATTCGGGTAGGTCTTAGGTCTAATCCATTTTTAGCCGCATTTGCCTGATGATCCAGCTCAAGCATAATATTGAGGTTGGGGTTGTTATCAATAATGCTTTTTAGCTTCTGGTAAGTCGCTTCAAAGTTTTGGGTACTTGTTTTAGTAATAATTCCAGTAAATTCCATAAAAGCTCACAGTTTAGAGATTGTATAAAAGTTTGGAGTCGTATTAACTCTTAGCTTACAACTAGCCACTCGGGCTAAAAATTCCTTTTTATCTCCTGATAACAAAAATTTAAAAAACATTCCCTGTCACCCTCAAGCCTATACACGCCAACAGCAATTACAGCAAAATCTACCTGGGTAGCTTTATTAAAAAAAAGCCTGAAATGTGTGTTCCAGGCTTTTAGATAATGATGGCTTATTGTAGTAAATTCTGATAGTAATATTTCTTGCCTTATTCAGTTTGCATATTCGGTGCAAGCCTGCGACTTATAGCCGTAAGCAAGGCCACTCCCAGGTATAGTAGTCCAATATAAGTCAAGGGCTGAAAAAGATGGGAGTGATCACCGTGAAGGGTTTTGTCTAGCACTCTATTCACTACAATGGCTATTGTACCCAACATAAGTAATATTGAAAATATACTTATAATACGATGAGTGCGTACCAAGCATAGTAAAAACAACACAATGTAGACTGCTTGCGCAATGCTCCAATAGATCAACACTTGGTTATTGATATAATACTCGCGGTAATTGTAGTATTTTATCAATACAATGATACTAACTGTTATATGAGCTAAGCTTACAAATACTTGTAGACCACCCAACAAGTTGTTTTTTGCCTGGGCGATTGCCGCCAGCCCTATCCCAAATAGCACAACTTCCGCCATCAAAATCATAGGGAAGTTGAGCAACCACCCTTCGGGAAGGGTAAGCATCTGCCAGGCAAAAATTAAGATAATTCCTGCCTTGATTAATGTAAAGGTTGCATAATGCTTGACATTCATCTTTTTACTCATCACTCCTACTAGTCTTTGCTTAAATTAGCCCTACATCTGTAATTACCTCCAACAAAGCCGGACCATTATGCGCCATTATTTTTTGCATCGCCTCCTGAAGCGCTTCGCTTTTGGTAACTCTAATACCCAACGCTCCACAACTCGTGGCATACTCGGCAAAGTTGGGATTGCTCAAGTCGGTAGCCCATACATCAAACTCTCCCGCCCGTTGTTCTTTAGAGATTTTCCCTAGCTCGCTGTTGTTCAAGATAATAGCTTTGATGGGCATATTGTATTTTACCGCAGTAGTTACTTCGGCCAAATACTGACAAAAACCTCCATCTCCTGCTACAGCAATCACGGGGCGTTCGTCACCTACCGCCGCCCAGGCACCCATTGCCGCGGGATAGGCATAGCCAATAGAGCCTAAATAACCTGACATAAGAAAGGTGTGCTGTTGGGTTTCGAAATAACGCCCAAACGAATAGGCATTGTTGCCCACATCTACACACATAATGGCATTGGCAGGTGCTACTTTGGTAAGCGTATCAAACACCGCAATAGAGCTTACCCCTTTTCCTCGCTCTTCGGTAAGACGACGGGCTTTTTCTTCTTTCCAGATTTGGGTACGAGTGGCTATTTCTTCGGTGTGGTCTACCTTGTTATCTAGATTTGATACCTGTTCCAATAGCATTTGGGTAGTTACTGAAATTTCACCCCATACTGCGGCATCTATTTGGTGAAATTTACTCAAAGCCAAGGGGTCAAAATCAATTTGGATGGTGCGTTTTTTAGCAGTAATGCCTGTATGCTTGGAGAAAGAAGCCCCGATCACAAGCAACAAATCGGCTTCGTTCATAAACCAGGAAGCAATGGGAGTACCACTACGCCCCAATACCCCGCAACCTAGAGGGTGTGCATCCGAAATTTGACCTTTACCTTTGAAAGTAGTCATTACTGGACATTTGAGTTTTTCGGCCAACGCAATTACTTTATCCATATGAAAGCGGGCGCCATGGCCAGTAATAATCACGGGGCGTTTGGCCTCGTTCAGCATTTGGAGTGCTTCATTGAAAGACTCTTGCGGCGGAGCAATTGTCATTGGGGTAATTCTACCTTCCGATGTTTGGGCTTTTTCATTGGGTTTGGCGGGTAGTTCTTGTACCTCGTCCGGAAAAGTAAGGTGTGATACATCTCTTCTTAAAATGGCATGTTTCACCGCCAAACTCATCAACTCAGCATGTTTGCTGGTATGCTGTACTCGTTGGTTAAACTCTGCCACCGTATTGAAAGCTCGCACCAAATCTACTTCTTGAAAGTTTCCAGTACCTACTACTTGGGTAGCTACTTGCCCAGTGAGAGCTAAAATGGGCGCCCGATCTACTTTGGCATCCCACAAGCCTGTAAACATGTTGGTAGAACCTGGCCCAGCAATGGCAAAACAAGCCGCGGGTTTGCCCGTGAGCTTACCATAAGCCGAGGCGGCAAATGAGGCTGCTCCTTCATGACGAATGCCAATAAATTTTAAATTTCCTTTCTCTTCCTGCCGACGCAAAGCATCAGCAAAACCTAAATTGGAGTGCCCTACCATTCCAAAAACACGATTCACTCCCCAGTTTACCATGGTTTCGGCCATAATGTCGGAAACCGTTGGTTCATGCACCACTTCTTCTTCTACTCCTACATATACCGTATCGCCTTCAATTTTTACATCAAATACTTTTACACCATCATCGTGTCCATCGGGAGAACCACCCGTACAGGGGTGAAAATCCCAGCCATGCCAAGGGCAACGCAACATACCATTCTCGATGCTTCCTTCACCAAGCGGTCCTCCCTGATGTGGGCATTTATTGTCTAAGGCATTGTAGGTTCCTTCAAAATGGGTGAGGCAAATACCCGTATGTCCAGCAGTTACGGTCATTACTCGTCCTTCGGGCAGTTCATTTTTATTGTCCAGCACTTTGTGCCAAACGAGTTTTTTTTCGCTCATTGGTTTTTGATTTATTGGTTCACAGTCGACAGTCCAATATTATTTCCTTAAGGATATTTTTATTGTTCGCATAACACACCACCTTAGTCCTCCTGCTCTCAGGAGGAGACTTCTTCGACTCGCTATATGGACTCGAGAAGTATTAAGGAAATAGCATTAGTCCATAGTCAACAGCTTTTAGTCGGCTATCTATTAGGTGTTTAGTTACTTCATGTCAGCGTTTTAAGTACCACTTGAGTGGTGTGCGTAAAAAATCACTGATGATTTGATCTTTGGTTTGTCCTGTATTTTCTGCTTCTTCAAGGGTAGAACAAGGCAAGGTAGCACCACTCCATTCCTCATGAATGCACCAAACACCTTTAGAAAGCGTAGGTACCTGGTTGTAATCCAAATTTCCTTGTTTGGGATAACCTGCCATATAAAAGTAGGGCTCCTGGCACATGCTGTCTTGCATAGCCCAGCCAAAGCCTACCCCCATTTGCTCGGTAGGGTATACAAAAATGCCCGTATCGAAATGATGAGGCCAGATTCTAATATCTCCTAAGATTTGCCAATAGCCCAATACCCAGGTACAGGCGTCGTTGGCTAGCTTTCGATAATGCATCCAATGTTGGAGTGCTTCGGCCTCTAACTTTTGTATAGGGTCTTGAGCAAATGGGTATACGGGCATTTCATAATTCATAGGCGCTTTGTAACCATCGGCATTCAGTCCCAAAGTTTGGGCATGAGCAGCCAAAGTATCTTCCAATTCATCCATTGTTTTGCCTACTGAGGTACAAGATGCCATCACCTGAAAATCATCATTTACCCATTCAAATTCCAGGGTACGCAATTTCAGGGTAAGTAATACCCTTTCTTTCTCCAAGTGTATCCAACGCCCCGTAAGGCGTTCTCCCAAAGCATCAAAGTACAAATTCATATGGCTATCATCGTCCTGAGCGGGGGCAAATGAACGCCCAGCCTTCGCAATGGGCTGGCAAAGCCAATGCAGCAATCGATCGGTTTGGTTATATACCTGCATATTGTATTCCGGTTAGTTGGTGTATTTGATAGTCCATAGTAGACAGATCATTGAAGTTGAACTTATTGACGTGGTCGTGTCCACAAGCTCGGGCTACTACTTTCATGAGCTCTTGGGTAGCTTCAAAATAGTTGTGTAATTGTTTGGCCGAAGATTGAATGATTAAACGACTTCTCAGGGTTTCTTTTTGGGTAGCAATTCCTACTGGGCAATTGTTGGTATTACAAGCCCGCATTCCCAAACAACCAATGGCTTGCAATGCCGAGTTGGACACCGCAATGGCATCGGCTCCTAACATCATGGCCTTGGCAAAATCTTCGGCTACTCTTAAACCTCCCGTAATAATTAGGGTCACATCTTTGGCTCCTACTTTGTCTAAATGACGACGTGCCCGAGCCAACGCAGGGATGGTAGGAACGTTGATGTTATTGCGTAAAATGGTAGGTGCAGACCCAGTTCCTCCTCCCCTTCCATCTAAAATAATATAGTCTACGCCTACTTTGAGCGCAAAGTCTATGTCTGCTTCTATGTGGCTAGCTGCCATTTTAAAGCCTACGGGAATTCCTCCGGTTTTTTCACGCACTTCATTGGCAAACTTCTTAAAATCTTCGGCTGTAAACAGGTCTGGAAAAGCCGCGGGAGAAATGGCGGTTTCGCCTTCTTGCAAACCACGTACTTCGGCTATTTCTTTGGTTACTTTATCTCCTGGCAGGTGGCCTCCTGTACCAGTTTTGGCACCTTGCCCCGCCTTGAAGTGAAAGGCTTGTGATTTTTGGACTTTGTCCCACGAAAACCCAAACTTGCCAGAAGCCAATTCATAAAAATATTTAGAATTGCTTTCCTGCTCTTGAGGTAACATGCCCCCTTCGCCACTACAAATACCAGTGCCAGCCATTTCTGCTCCCTTGGATAGCGCAATTTTAGCTTCCCGTGATAGTGCACCAAAACTCATGTCTGAAACAAAGATGGGAATATCTAATACTAAGGGCTTTTTGGCCTTTGGCCCAATTACTACCTGAGTATTCACGGCTTCTTCGTCTAACAAAGGGCGAGAACCCAACTGGGCAGGCAAAAACTGAATGCTTTCCCATTTGGGCAGGGTATTACGATCTACCCCCATCGCTTCTGAAGGGCCATGGTGACCGTAATTCTTCAATCCATTTTTGGCCAGTTCTTTTATATATCCAGTATAAGGCTCAGTAGATTCGGGGTGGGTATCGGCATAAGCGCCGAGGTATTCGTCCCTATTGAACGGTTGGGGATGTTCGGTTAAGTAATCATTGATTTCGGCCTCATCAATGTATAGCTTACCGTTTTCTATGACTGAGGTAAACTTGTGTAAAAACTCGCTGTTGTTGTATTCGCTCACTCCTGTATCATAGCGATAATCCCAATTGTGTACACCACAAATGAGGTTATCCCCATCAATAAATCCATCGGCTAGCAACGCCCCACGGTGCAGACAACGACCATACAATACTGAAGCGTTATCGTCGTATCGTACTACTACTAAATCTAAATTATTGACTATTTTATGGGTGGGTGTTCTATCCTGTAATTCTTCAAAAGAACACAGTTCTAGTTTGGTTTGCATAATCTTATTGTTTGAAAATAGTTTTTGGTTTTGTACCTCTACCCAAACTACCATTTACTCTTACAAGTTCAAAATCAATTATCAAGTTTAGAAACACTTTGCCAAACTTTATATTGCACTAGATAGATATCACCAATCAAACTATCTAACAACTCGAAAAAGCTATAAAAGAACTGAAATCAGGTTTTGGGTATTTTTAGAAGATTGGTATTACTGTGTAGCGATTGAGATGTCTCTTTACACAGTTAGAAGTCATCTCAACTTTTAAGAACATCCTAAAAGTTGAGGCGACTTCTTATTTTGACTACTTGCATGCAAAGGTAAAGTAGCCGTTACTTTTAAAAATTAAGATAGATTAAGAAATAATCTTAAGGTAGTTTAAGAAGGCAAGCTCAATAAATATGGCTTGCGGCATTATCTACTCATTATTGGCTATTTGTTTTCTAATACTACTCAAAAACTCGGGGGTAATCCCAAGATAAGAAGCAATCAAATATTGAGGAATTCGCTCAACAAATTGAGGGTGTTTATCTTTAAATTGTGTGTATTTCTCTTTAGCAGTTAAGCTTTGATATTGGGTAATTCTCTTTTGAGAAGCAACGTATGCTTTTTGAATAATTATTCTAAACAAGCGCTCCATTTTAGGAATCAGCACATACAGCTCTTCCATATCTTCATATAAAATCTGAGCAAATTGGCAGTTTTCAATGCATTGAACGTAATATTGTGCTGGTTCCTGACTCAAAAAACTCCCCAGGTCTCCTGTCCACCAATTTTCAATGGCAAAATCCCTAATGTGTTGTTGTCCATTGTCGTCAAGATGAAATGCTTTTACACATCCTTTGAGTATGAAATTGCTATACTTACTGACATCCCCTGCTTGTACCAAAAACTGATTTTTAAGGTATTGGCGAAACCTTACTTTTGTTAGCAGAATCTCTTCTTCTTTAGGGTCTAATTGGATGTAAGAAGCAATATACTGTAGTAATGCGTCTTTATTCATGGTGAGGGTAATGCTGATAAAACCAGCTCAAATATAACAAAGAGTCCTCATTTTATTCTTGATAACAGATACTCTTTGGTTATTCAAGGTTTGTACAGCGTGAGCTATCTAATATTGAACATCACTCCAAAGGTGATAAACTCGTCGGGTAGTTCACTAAAAACCCTGGAATATTCTATGGCAATGGTAAAACGATTAAAATTGCGATGTATGCCAGCGCCTATCACTGCTCCAAATGCTGATTTAGTCTCACTTTCGGTTTTTTCTTGGGTATAGTTGCCGCCAATTAAGGGAAACAAACCCACCCAAGGAGTTTCAAAGATGTGCAAAACTACCAGGTTGTAATCAAATATCTCTTCTTCTTCTTTTTGGAAATAGGAAAACTCTGGCCCTAAAGAGAACTTCTCTCCCAGATTATAATACACTTTGGCGTTAAACCCAGTCACATCAAATACAGTGGTATATTCGGCACCTATTCCAACAGAAACAGATTGGTGGGCAAAAAAGCAATGATGTTTATAATCTTTCTTTTCTGATTTTTCTGAGGTTTGTGCCTGTAAGGCCATAGGCCACACAATCAATAACAACAATGGATAAGACTTAATTAGTAAGAAATCACGCTGCCATAATGCACGTAATGAATAAACAAACCTGTGAGGTTTCTTAAGAATGTGGGATAAATTGATTTTCATTGGTAAGTGATCAATCGGGTAATTTTTGATTGTTTGTTAGTTAAAATACCAAACTCAATATACAAAAAGTTCCAGCCTTTGGTCTCCTTCATTAAGACCAAAGATGATCGAACCACTTTTTGGAACTTATCTTACCTGATGATCAAATGGCTTCCAGCTTTTGATTGGCATTTGTGGATCTCTTTGTAGTAAGACCCACAAACTGAAAACGAATTGCAAGTATTAATAATCATCGAGAAATGTCCCTGAATAATATTTTAATTACAGTGACTCGAGCAAAATATTAAGCATCCCCCAATTGTTTCTCTCCAAACTTACCAGCTGCTACAAAAACCTTTGGGTATTCCTTTTTGAGAAACTGTCGTGCTGTGATGATCGAGGTAATCAGTTGCTGTCTTTTGTCCTGAGCCTGTTTTACTACCTGTTCCTCTTGCTTCATTTGATGCAATGCGGTTTCATATTTTTTTCTGCCCCTGTTAGATAATCTTGATAAAAAGGACGCAGCTGCATATAACGCCAATAAAATCAATCCAAAACTAACCATCATAAAAGGTTTCCCTTCTTGAACCTCTCCCGAAAAATCAAAAACAACCCAAAGCATAATCCCTCCAATAATTACAATAAACATATACAAGATATTACGGAGTAAGCCTGTGAACTTTGAGAAGGCGGCCCTTTTGGGCGGTTCTACTTTTGTTACTTTCTTTTGCGTAGTTGGAGGATCGTTGTATTTATTGAGGTTGGCTCTAAGACGAAATACTTGCTCAGGAATTTTTTGCTCGGATTTGGTATCCTCAATCATATTTAGGCTCTGCTCATAACTTTCGACTTCTTTGAGCAATTCAAACACTTTTTCCTGATCAGTAATCGTATCAAATCTTTTCTGGATGTTTTTTAGGGTTGGGCTTAAACTACCCTCAAGGAGAATTTTGTATAACAATTCCCGTTCGATATTATTTAGGTTCATTTGGATCGAAACCTCACGTATTTTTTCAAATATCTCTTTGGTTACTAAAAATTGGGTGATGGCTTCTTTTTTTTCTACTCGTGCTTCTTGTTCATCATTCAGCATTTTTTCTATTCGTGCAATACCAGCTCTATTTTCACGAACTTCATTCAAGGTTATCCTAAAGTTGTCTTGAATTTGTTTTTCAAGTTTTCTTACATTTTCTCCCTGGTAACTATTTCCTACTCCACTTATATCACTGAGTAAATCAAATCCATCGAGTTCTCCCAATGAAGATAACATTTTTGCCGTACTCAAAATATTAACAGCAGTTGCCTGAATCATACTTGTTGTTGTTTTGGGTTTTGGTAGTAATTATGTTGTAAATATAAGCTTCAACTCCTCTAGTCGGTGATTTTGCCAAGATAGAGCAGTGAAGGTTACATTTTTAGGTTATTCTTAGATATTTTGTAAACTAAGTTTTTTTACGTTCCTATGACTACGCCAAAATTTTTCATATAGCCACATCTTAGATGATCTCCCTTCTGGTCTCATTACATTAAGACCAAAGACTTAAGTGTTCTTTTGAAAGTATCAAATTATTTAGTTTACATCTGATGTTTCTTTGCTCCAAAAACGCTCATATTAGGGTTGAAAAATGGTAAAAACAACTCTACCTACAGTTTTCTATACTTGCCTGAAAAATCAAATAATGAATATGGTGCTCATTATTCGCGTCTCATGATACTTTGGGTTTGTCCAAACATAAACACAGAACTCACCTCGGCTTTTTGAATGTTGATGAAAACTGCTGCTTTTATTCATTGATCATGGGATCTTTTTTGAGACAGGAACAAGACAGCACTAAGTGATACGCTAAATAACTAGTTGCTGCACAATCATCATTGTTTGGACTTACTCACTCAACCTTTTCTTTCAAACCAGTTTTGTGAAAACTGGTTTAGTTTTTTTCCAATAATTTTACTATATTGCCTTAGAATACATTATAATTTAATAAATAAACCTTACAGACTTCCCTACTCAGGTAGCTACTATCACTCAACATTTATCAACAACTCCTTTACTGTTGGGTGGGTAAGTCTTTTTAAATAAATATAATTCCTCCTTATTTCATTTACCACCTCTTTCGCTTCCTTGTAAGCCCAGGTTCGATTATATATCATCAGCAAATTTCGTAAAGATTTGAAGATTTGGTTTAGCTTTTGCTAATTCATAAGCTTTCAGCCCTATAAATACGATTTTTATGAAAAGCTTAATTATCCAAAAAGGTACCGATACCCCATTTGTATCTTTAAATCCAGTAAACAATGTGTTTGATTTTAAAGGGGACTCTTACAGCCAAGACCCCAATGAATTTTATGCACCTATCATTGAATGGTTTAAGGAATTTTTACCCAAAAATAGCCAACCAATTACCATTAACTTTCATTTTTCCTACTTCAATACTCCTACTTATCGTCCTATGATGGAAATATTGCAAATGTTGGAGCAACATCATATGGAGCGAAACATCAACCTAACTGTAAACTGGTATGCCAATAAGCAGGATGTAGATATGGTAAATGATGCTAAGTTTCTGGATTCTAATTTTGAGCATTTAAATATTCAGATACTTTCTGTTTAGGTGTATCATATATCCAGCAAGGTTTAATCTCTTATCAATTGTATGTTTACTTTATCTTCTCTTCTATTTTTGGAGTCTTTGAATTGAATGTGGGCAACTCTATGAGTCCTGATTTTGATAGGCACTCCAAATACATAGTTGTATTCCAGGTAGTTATCGTCATTAATATCAAACTTTGCCTGTCCTATTTCTTGTTGGACTGTTTCTTTGGAGGCTCCCATCTTTTGAATTACCTGCAACATAAAAGCCTTAGCAGCCGCTGGATTAATATGCATTTGATGCCTTAACACACACTGTTGGGTAACGGTATCTACTTTATCAATGAATAGTTTTGCATCGGCCTTGAGTGGCTTGCCTCCCATCATATTGGGCAGTTGATCTTCGTAAGTAACAGTATCCCCTACTTTAAAAGCAGCTCCAAAAGCAAAGTGAAGGACTTGTAATTCTTTTAAAAACAATGATGCGATTCCTTCGGAAGAATTGTATAGTTTCAAAAAGGCATTCAAACGCTCCTTCATCGCTTTTTTTTCTGTATCACTTAACTTGTCTTTGTATGATTGTAGAATCACTTCACTCATTCCCAACAATGTTTGATACACTTCCTGCCAATTTTCCAGTTCCTGAAATTCACCTAATTCAGAGGTTTTATAAATGACCTTCATCTTACTTAGCTTAAGGGCCAGGTTTTGCACATTGTCGGGTAGGTTAAAAAACTTTTTGGGATTTATTTCATACGTCCATTGTACCCGATAATAAGTAGCTGTAGAATCTAATACCTCAAGGCGTGCTTTGTAATTCCCTTCTTTGCGCTGACTTAGTTTACCATCTCTCCATATTTTGGTGGTTTTCTTCACTTGATACTTAAACACATCTCCTTTTGACCAATACGCCACAAAGCTAATGGTGTCGTTTTGTCCCAATGCCTGAAGGGGCAGTATTAATATAATCGTAATTAAAAATTTGCTCATAGTAGGGTTTACTTGGTAATCTCTCAGATGCAGAAGTCGTCTTAACTCTTCTCATAAAAAAAAACCTGTCCTTCGTATCAAGAACAGGTCAGTTAATAGTTTAAAAATGTATAAAATTACATTTCATTGATTTCTATTTTGCGCTTGCAGCGGTCTATTGATTTTTGGTAACGATCGATGTCTTCGTTTACTAAAGAATACTGAATACTCTTTTTATAAGCATTGATCGCCTCACCATAGTTACCCTGCAATTCGTTCATGATTCCAAACTCATTCCAAATCTTAGATTTGTTTACCCCTCTTACCTGCAAGGCATTTTCAAGATGACTTTTTAATTCATCGAAACGCTCAAGCGTAGACAACAAAATAGCGTAGTTTAAATACACTGCGCTGTAGTCAGGAGAATACTTCAAAGATAAACGATAGCACTCTTCGGCCTTTGGGTAATTCTTATATTTGGTTTCATAAATCCACCCAAGGTGATTGTAAGCTTTTCCATATTCTGTGTCTTGCTCAATAATGTAGACAAGCTTATCAAACGCTTCGGCGATCAATCCATCTTTGATATCCTGATCTGCCTCAAAGAACAACTTATCTAGTTGTAATAAATTATCGTTTGCATCCATAAAATAGTATGTAATTAGGTTTAAACTCGGTTTTTCCGCCAATTGCTCTTAGCATTAGAGCTTTGTTGGGCTGGTTTGTCATTGGCTTGTTTATTTTCCAATAGAAAGTTTACTAAAGCAGCTGCTACTTGCTCTTCTTTCTGTTGGGCATCTTCGCTCAAGTTATGAGCGTCTAATATTTCAGGCGTAAAGTACTTATTAACAAAGTTCGTGTCAAACTTGCCTGACACAAAAGATTCGTGTTGCAGCACATAACTACAAAAACCCAGCGTGGTTTCAATCCCTACGATTTGATATTCTTCTATGGCTCGAATCATTCGCTCGATGGCCTGAGTACGATCTTTTCCAAAAGTTACCAACTTGGCAATCATCGGATCATAATAAATAGGCACATCCATTCCTTGCTCAAAACCATCATCTACTCTCACTCCAGCACCTTGTGGTCTTTTGTAAGTAGTAAGTTTACCGATATCAGGCAAGAAGTTATTCTTGGGATCTTCGGCATATACTCGTACTTCTAACGAATGTCCCTGAATTTGTAAATCTTCTTGTTTGATGGATAGAATTTCTCCTTGAGCAATTTTGATTTGTTCTTTCACCAAATCCACTCCTGTAATCTGCTCAGTCACTGGATGCTCTACCTGCAAACGAGTATTCATTTCCAGGAAATAAAAATTCAGGTTTTCATCTGCAATAAACTCTACCGTACCTGCTCCATAATAGTTACAAGCCCGTGCTACGTTTACAGCAGCTTCTCCCATAGCTTTACGAATTTCAGGGGTTACTACTGCTGAAGGAGCCTCTTCTATTACCTTTTGGTGACGACGCTGAATAGAACACTCCCGCTCAAACAAATGTATAATATTGCCATGGGTATCACCCAATACTTGAATCTCAATATGTTTTGGTGATGTAATGTACTTTTCGATAAATACAGCTCCATCTCCAAATGCAGAAACGGCTTCACTCACTGCCCGATTCATTTGTTCTTCAAAGTCGGCCGCATTTTCTACAATACGCATCCCTTTTCCGCCTCCACCAGCACTTGCTTTAATCAAGATAGGATAACCAATTTCTTCGGCTCTTTGCTTGGCAGCTTCTACATCGGTAATGGCCTTGGGTGTACCAGGTACCATTGGAATGTCATATTTAGATACCGCATCTTTAGCCGCCAGCTTGCTTCCCATTACCTCGATAGCTTCGGGCGAAGGGCCAATAAATATGATCCCTGCATCGGTAACTTTACGGGCAAAAATCGCATTCTCGGATAAGAAACCATATCCAGGGTGAACCGCATCTACTTTTAAATCGTGGCAAACCTGAATAATCTTATCCATCTGAAGGTAAGACTCCGAAGAAGGAGGTGGCCCTACACATACAGCTTCATCGGCATACTTTACATGCAAAGCATTACGATCTGCCTCACTAAAAATTGCCACGGTTTTGATGCCCATTTCCCGAGCTGTACGCATTACTCTCAATGCGATTTCTCCACGGTTGGCGACCAGTATTTTATTTATCTTTTTTATATGACTAGAATTATCCAAGGTAATGATGAATTGTTGATGATTGATTGTTGATGTTTGGTTGTCAATGATTAGCGAGTCAATGCATTGCACGCCCTTTTAACCACCGCCATTTTTATGATTTTGCCCCTTTTGCAGTATCACCATTCTATAATTAATGCTCAAACATCAATAATCATTTTGCAAGTTTTCAGGGCTGATTTTTCTTAGTTCAAATTAGAGATTTATCAAGCAGGATTAAAAATATTTAAGTTATTTTTTCAGAATATGCCTGAGATTTGGCTCTAAAACGCATAAAAACGCCATTCAGGCGATAATTTAGGGCTTTTATGCTTTGCAATCCCATATATTAACAATAACTTTGCGTGCTTCTAAAGCATCTGTTTGTACATTTGACAGGCAGATTGCTTAAATTGATTGGTTGTTCAGTTGCAATATTTTTGTATAAAAAATCGTGTTACCCTTACATCCAACATATTTAGCCTATATAGTTTTAGAACAGAATAGCGTTCTAAAACAAAATTAAAATTAACCAATTGAATAATATAGTCAGACAACTGATACCAACAATTGATTATTTGTTCAATTAAAACAAAAAGTACTGTGGACTTATTTGAAAAGATATTAGCTGATCAAGGACCACTTGGATCACACGCAGATGAATGGCACGGGTATTTTACTTACCCAAAACTTGAGGGAGAAATTCAACCTTGGATGAATTTCCAAGGCAAGCAGGTTTTGACCTGGAGCTTGAATAACTACCTTGGTCTTGCCAATCATCCCGAAGTACGTAAAGCAGACACTGAGGCTACTGCCGAATGGGGAATGGCTTATCCAATGGGATCGCGTATGATGTCGGGTAACAGCACGATGCATGAGGAACTTGAGGCTCAACTTTCAGAGTTCGTAAATAAAGAAGATACTGTACTGTTAAACTTTGGTTATCAGGGAGTTGTATCTGTAATAGATGCCTTAATTGACCGAAAAGACGCAGTAGTGTATGACTCTCAGTCTCACGCTTGTATCATTGATGGTCTTCGTATGCACATGGGGAAACGCTTTGTATATCCTCATAACAACATCGAAAACCTCGATAAGCAACTTGAGCGCGCACAAAAGGTAGTAGATGAAACAGGTGGAGCTATTTTGGTAATTACCGAAGGAGTATTCGGAATGGCTGGATCATTAGGTAGCCTTAAAGAAATAGTAGCACTTAAAAAGAAACATAATTTCCGTTTGTTTGTAGATGATGCTCACGGTTTTGGTACTATGGGACCTACGGGTGCTGGTACTGGTGAACACCTGGGTGTACAAGATGAAATCGATGTATACTTCTCTACATTTGCCAAATCTATGGCTACTATCGGAGCATTTGTTTCTTCACGCAAAGACGTATGTCGCTACCTACGTTACAACATGCGTTCTCAGATTTTCGCTAAATCGTTGCCTATGCCGATTGTAAAAGGTGCTATTAAGCGATTGGATATGCTACGTAACCGTCCTGAGTTACGTGAAAACTTGTGGAAGGTAGTTACCTCGCTACAAGGTGGATTAAAAGCCCGAGGTTTTAACATAGGACAAACTCAGTCGCCAGTAACGCCTGTATTTTTGAAAGGTGGTACTAATGAGGCTGGTCACATTGTGATTGATTTAAGAACCAATTACAATATCTTCTGCTCAATTGTAGTGTTCCCGGTAGTACCTAAAGATGTGATCATGTTACGCATCATTCCTACAGCGGCTCACACTCTTGAGGATGTAGAAAAAACATTAAATGCTTTTGAAATTATAGCCAAAAACCTTCAGGCTGGAAAATACAACAAGCCTATGCCTACTTTGAATGAAGTAATGGCTTAGGGTGTTGCTTGAGTAATCAACTGTTATTAATCATAAACTTTTATTAATTAATTCTATGAGTAAGAATCGTTTCGAAGATGTGCAGAACCTTTTGGACGAAGTGAAAGAAGATTTTGCTAAATTCTATGAGAAAGATAACCAGGCTGCTGGAACTCGTGTACGTAAGCAAATGCAAGCGCTTAAAGTACTTGCCCAAGACATCCGTACTGAGGTTCAGGATATCAAAAACAAAGCTGCAGATAAGAAGTAATCTTATTTGACAATTTGTGGGTTATCCCAAAAGATTCCTCCCCTGTGTTGTAAAACGCGGGGGATTTTTTTTGGCAAGAGGTGTCTCGAATGTCAATTAACAAACATCAAATCCTGAAGTTTTTTCATTCAAAACTTAATGTTCGTTATTAAGCTTCTACAATTTCTCCTTTACCCATTTTTTGCTTGAGGAGTTTGTTTTTTTGGTTAATAAATAAAGTAGTGTCTTTATCTAATTCACTGTTTGTACTTAGCCATTTATCTACTTTGCTCAAATCCCAGCTTACTTCTATATCTTGTTGTAAAAGCTCATCAAACTGTAATTCAGCTTCAGCAGTACCAAGATTTTGCAGGTTGCGAAGCAAAATCAGAAAATACTTCGCCATAATTTGATCTCTTATTCTCAGTTCTGGCAAATCATTGAGTTGATCAAGATATTGTTGGCCCCCTTCGTAGTTGCCATTGATGATCTGCAATTCTATCACACTCAGGTAAGCAGGGGTAAACGTTTGATCTTTTTCAACTGCAATCTGATAGTTCTCAATTGCTGCTGTATACTCAAATTTTTCTTTGTAAGCATTACCTCGCCCGTAAAACCCAAATGAATATTCTGGTGTAGCCGCCAAAATTTGGTCATAATCTTCAATGGCCTTGTCGTACTTCTTCATTTTAAAATGAGTCTCGGCTCGCAATACTTTAGCAATATTGTGTTCAGGGTTTCCTTGAAGCACTTGATTGAGCACTTTAAGTGCCGAACGATATTCTGCCAAATCTTTGTGAATAGCTCCCCGAAATAGAATTGCATTGGTATCTTCAGGGTTTTGATACAATACTTGAGTAAAAGATTCACGCGCTTCCTTAAGAGCATTTGTCTCGTACTCATCTATACCTTTTAAGTACCAATCTTCGGGGGTAAAGTCAGGTGGATTTTTAACTTTAAACAATACTTTTTTAAACTCTTGTAACTCTAGTTTGACCTCAGCAGGAAAAGCCAGGGTTTCGTTTAGGATACTTGTTTTGGCTTCTAGTTTGTGCCCCAGGGCAAGATAACGGGTAAAGTCTTGTTCCCAGGCAGGTACTTTACCTTTCAGCTTATCAGCTACTTCCTGTTCAAGATCTTTCAGAGCCTTTTCAATCTCAGGACGAGCATTGGTAGCAATTACATCTGCCAAATCTACTTCTTTGATATGCTTATTGACAACTGCTTCAACTGCATCCTTTCCCTTTTCCCGGACAATTTCTCGAACATCACGGTCTCTCACTTTACGCTGAATCATGTCTTTAAGGTAATAACGAATCGACTCTTTGAAGTTATCTTCTATCCAAACACCTAATAAATTACGCCCCAGAAAATTACGTTGCCAAATCACTACCGCTACTCCAAAGATGATAAACCCTGCTATAATTCTAATGACGTTAATATTCCATTTGATCTGGTCTTGTAGGGCTTGTTCTTTAGAGGTAAGCTGAGACTCTAGTACTTTGATGGCAGTCTCTTGTCGGGCCAATTTATCTCTCATATCATAAATCATTTTTTGTTGATCTATAATGGCCTTGGTTTGATTTTGCAGCGTTTGTTGTTGTTCCTTGGTACGATCTTGCAAAGCCTTGATTGTTTGCGTTTGAGCCATCATACAAGGGCTATATAACCATATACACACCAACAAAAAGTACTTATTTCTTATAAAAAATGACATCATTAGATTAATGGGTAGTATTGTTGTGTAATATAGAGATTTTTGAATAATTTGCATATATATTAAATCAGGTAGTCATATATTATACACAGTTTAGCTGTTTTTATAAAAAAATTTCCATCGCCTGCCCTATAATTCTGTATTAGATTATATACTACTTTGTAATAGAGAGGAATTATTACAAAACATTATCTTTTCAATTGAGAAATAAAGTTTTCTCAAGCCAGAAAATTAGTTAAGCACAACATGAAACAAGTCTCTGATACGGCCAAACTCGCCCGGGCCACCAACTATGCAAAACAAAAAATAACCGAGGGCATCAGTCAAAAACGAATTGTTGGCGAGCTGGTAGCACTCGAGAAAATTCGAAAGGTCACCGCGACACTCATTGTGCAAGAAGCTCAACAAAGTCTGGGGAGCTCCACCCCCGAAAATCTTCACGTAAATAGTTTATATGAGTGGATTCAAGAGTGTTTGAACAAAGATGTGAGTCACCTGGAGGTAGTTGATGACTTGGTAGCCAAGGGAATCAACCAGGAACAAGCCTGGGACATGCTATTAGATGCCATTTCGTTTCAAAAATCACAGAATGCCAAGCTTACCAAAGCGCAATATTTTACAGAACATGCGACTGAAATTAATCAGCAGATTAAAAGTTGGCGCAAACAATTGCTCTCTCCTGAAAGTATCTGTCAGAAGCTTCAATATCATTATCAGTTAACACCCGAAGAAGCTTGTAATTTATTAGATACTATTTCTATTTACAATAAGGCCAATGAGCCTGTAGAAATCCAAGTGTCGGATCAGTGTCATAACCGAAAACCTCAACAATGTGTCTATATATTAACCATTACCATTTTATGTGCTTGTGCTGCTTATTTTTTCCTGCAAGGTAGTCTAAGCAACACGCTTACTTTGGTAAGTGTTGGATTTGGGATTGGTTTTATTGTTTTTAAACTTCTGCAACGTAGCTATCAGCGTATCAAATATCTCAAGTGATTTTTTATTAATACAATGATACATGAAAACAAACAAGGAAAATGCTAACTATGCTGATCCTGATGTATTAGCCAAATATGTAGAAGAGATTCAATCATTATTAGAAAGTGGTCAAAACAAGGAATTTATACTCACCCATCTGGTATCTGTAAGAAAGCTGGATGCAGATATTGCTACTCTTTTATTTAATCAAGCCTCTTTTGGAGATATGGATGCTTCGGTACAAATGTCCGAACAGGCACACCAACAGATGCACGATACTAATAAAGGTATATTTACCCAAAGAGAACTTTATCAACTTATTATAACTAAAGGAGCACCTCCTGCAATTGCTGAGCAATTGGCTAAACAATTACTTGTATTGTTAGAGCAGACATCTATCGACACCTCAGAGTTGCTCCATTTGATACAAGAAGCAGGTATTAGCTACCCAGATGCACAAGATTTAGTATCCAAGATAAGTACTAAACATCAACTCATTCAGCAAAAACAACAACAGTCAGCAGTGCTTGAAAATATCGATGCTGAACTGAGAGAGAAAATCACATCCTGGCGTAATAATGCTTTTTCTAACTCCGAAATAGTACAAAAGCTGGTAGAAAAACATGGTGTGAATGAAGCAGAGGCAAAAAAGATGGTACAGGCGATTCATATCAATAAATCGGCTCAAGAGCGGGAAAAGGTAAGGGAAAAAGAAGCTGGAAATGACATATCAGCTCAAGTAGTACTAGGTATTTTTTTAGTGATTGCTGGTATCGTAGCTACTGTTGTATCAGCGGGAACTGTGTTTTTTTATGGTGCCATTGTGAGTGGAATTACCCTTATTTTCACTGGCTTCTTCAAGAAAAAATCATAATATCTAAATAGATCAAACTATCAGAAAATGGATGAATTCACCTCTCCTCAGCAACAAGTAAACCCACAGGAATTGCCTATTCTCAAACAAGAAATAAACAATTTGGTAGAAGATGGTGAAACAGATGAATATATCATTCAACATCTTATTGCTGATAAAAATTTCCACCAAACACTTGCTACTCAAATTGTCCAACAGTTTCACTCAGGAGCCATAGATGACCTCATCAGTGAACATCAGCAACAACAAGTGATCAACAACGAAACGAATTATGATACGTTGTACTATCTGCTTCGCCAACAAGGCTTTCTTCCAGAAGAAGCTAAAGAGAGGGCCATGCATAGAATTGCTCAACATAATTTAAAACAAGCGCAAAAAAAACGGTTACAAGCTTTGGCCAAGGTAGATGATGAAATTAAGGAAAGAGTGATATCCTGGCGGAATAATGCTTTCTCTAATAAAGAAATCACACAAAAACTGGTAGAAAAACACCAATACACTGAAGAAGAAGCCAAGAAAATAGTCACCTTGATTCACGCTGAAAAAAAGGTGGAAGAACGCGCTACAGAGAAAGAAGTAGAAGAAAAAAAACAGCACAGCTACAATGTATATGTGGGAGCTTTTTTACTTGTGGGTGGATTGGTAGCAGGCCTAATACTTCTTTTTATTGATGAAGACGGAGATTTGTCCGATTTTTATATTTACCTTTTTGGAGCTGCTATTGGGGGATTGATACAAATGATTGCAGGCTTAAGCAAAAAAGAATATAATCCTGATTAAGTCTTCTTTTCAGAACAACACAATATATTATTCCGTATTTATCAATAAAACAAGTGATCATTTTAAAACTTAATAAATATGGAAAGATCAAACGATTCTACTCACTCTACTCAGCAAGAGCCCAAGTCTAGTTTAGCTGAAAATATATGGACCATCATCTCCATTATCATTGCTGTTATTGTTGTAGCCAGTTTCAAAGAAGATACTACAGAGCTCAATAAAGAACTTATTGTGATAGGTACAGGAGTTCTGTTAGCAATTATTGGATGGGTGATTAAAGCCCTTAGTAATTTTACTGACAGTTAACCTACTTCTTGCTGAAATCTTTGACAATTACTAGAGAAATACGACTACGGCTAATGGCCTCAAATTCGGTAGCCTGTAGTGGAATGTTGTAACCATAGGTAAGGTGTAAAAAACCAAATAGGTTTACCCCTGCTTCAGGAATAATTCGCATATCTTGATTTGTAAAATCGGTATAATACGCATAGTTGAGGCGAGCAGTGACTGGCGCCCAACGAATCCAGGCTATTTCGTACCCTAACTTACCTCCCAAAATAAAATTAGAAGCAAAATTAAACTCAGTGCTTAAAAACACACTATTGATCCTCTCTGGTATTCTTAAAGTTACAAAATCATGAGAGGGTTTTATTTTTTTGGTGATCAATCCTACCCCTACCTCGGCAAAGCTATTGAGTTGATAGGTATATCCGCCTCGTAAGGCCCATTGCCCTTGCGCCTGATGGCTCATCAAACCCAGGGTCATCCATAAAATCACAAACCAGAATTTTTTCATAAAAATAAAAGACGGGAAAACTTCATCACAATCACTTAATCCATCAGGGTGGATTCATGCGCAAAATCGGCAAACATTTGCATAAGGGCTTTGGTATTTGGCCCTACTTGTTTTTTATTGATTTTGAGCTCATCTATCTGTATTACAGGCAATACACGAGTATTGGTACCTGTTTTGAAAGCTTCGGTAGCCTCTTTTAATTCTTCGAGATAAATATCTCGTTCTTCGACCTGAAACTTATTGGAAGCTAGCTCTAATACAGTTTTACGGGTAATGCCACGTAAAATATTATTTTTTGGTGTTACTAAGGTATTCCCCTTGAAAAGGAAAAAATTGTTGCGGGTGCATTCGCTAATATTACCATCCAAATGATATAAAGCATCTACTGCTTTTTGCACTTGCATAGCTTTTTGAATAATTAGTGCCCGGGAATAGTTGGTGGTTTTTATCTCAGGCAATTCTCGCTGATACTGATGGGTGATCACTTTTACCCCTTGCTCATAATCTGTACTTGGTTTGGGTCGCAGGTCTTCTATTCGGATCAAAAAGTTTGGGTTTTCAGGAGCGTTGAATCCATTCTCGGAGTAGCCTCCTGTCATCAATAGACGAATGCCAACATCTTGAGTTTTGTCGGCACGCCAAAACAGTAATTCATCTATTTTTTCCGCAATTTCTTCTTTACTGATGGGCAAAGATAAATCAATAGATTTCACTGAATTTTCAAACCGAATAAGGTAATCTTGTAGAAGGAAAGGAGTAAAATTATAGGTTCTGAGGTAATCAAACACACTATACCCTCTTAAGATACCCAAGTCGTTTATCTGAAACCTGATGGCATCTTCTGGAAGGATTTGACCATTGAAATAACAATAATGATTCATATAATTTTACTCCTTTACAGGCATTAATTTAATTCAAGTGATTTAACCCAAATGATTAATCGCGAAATCCTCGCCACATTTTAGGCACAAATATCCATTTATTATTGGCATAAACCAACCCATCATACCTTCTCCCCGAGGTTTTTCCAGGCTCTACGTAGTTAAATTCATACATAGTGATGCCTTTTTTCATTTTATCAAAAACCCGTTTAAAACCACCCGAAAACTCTTTTTGCTCCTCAGCCATATTTTCTCCGCCGATGGTTATTTTATTTACCAATACTTCGGTCTGCCCTTCTCGTACCCGAATAGGGCTTTCACTCATGCCATCTACTTGTTCGTATAGTTTTAGACTGTAATCATACAAAGTTTGAGCATCTTTCTCGTCAGTCATAATGGCTTTGCAATCATCCATAGTAGGTGCCATTTTTTTTATATCTGATGGTGAAGATTTTCTTAAGTCTTGCGCCATTTGAGTTACTCCTTCTTTGGTATTGGCATATTTGCTTTGGCTTTGGCTCTGACAAGCACTCACCATTGCCCAAAGAGCAAGTATTAAGAAATTGATTTTATAATTGAGTTTTTGCATTGTTGTTATTTGTTTAATGTAGGTTATTTTTAGTAAGCCTCCATTCAGGATATTAATTATCCTGCTTGGAACGCTGCATAACCAAAATTACCACACTCCACAAAACATTTCCAAACAAAAGCAACACTAAAAAATGTCTTAAACTACTCTTCTGCATCTCAAAAGGAGAAAAAGCAGGCATCAATATCAGATAGTTCTTCTCTCGGGTAAGCTGTGGGTTTACCGATTTTACTGCACCCTGGAAAGTAAAGCTATTGGGGTAAGCTACAAAGAAATCAGGCTTCTTTTTCAATCGTTTTTGAAAGGTTTCTTTGTAATCGGGTTCTATGCCAATGTAGTGCTTGCCAATAAATACAGTAGGCTTTTGATTGGCTACCTTGGCATCTGTCAGTGGGGCTACGTAATAGTGAAAGGTGCCTTTTTTAGGGTCAGATTTTTCTACTAGAGAATCCTTTTTGAGTTCATAGCCAAGTTTTTCCTGCTCGATGCTAAAGTCTTTAAAACGAAAGTAATCATATTGACTTTTTACCTTAGTCGCATTGGCTACTTCAAGGGGTTCAGAAATTCGGGCATTGATTACATCATTGTAATTGCGGTAGTAGAAACGAAGAATCACTACAAAAAATATAGACCAGAAAAAAGCAAATACGCCCGCTTTATAGCCTAATTTCAGCTTATTTACCATTGTACTTAGTAAAGCACCACCTGCTAAAGCCATAATTAAAAATACCAACCACGACCATATCACGGAAACTTCACGAGAAAAAAATTCGGTAAAATAAACAGTCAATAATATAATGGCATTGAACAATACCGTTGCGATCAAAAAACCTGTGATTTTCTTTTGCATATCTATTTCTATACTTGAACTTCTTTTAACCTTTTTGCTACACACAAAATCATTTATTTAGCAGTTAAAAGTGTTCTGGTTCAAACCAGCCTAGTTGGTAACTAAGCCGCCTCAAAAGTAATACATTTTGTAGGATAATTGATTGTAGGGCAGATATGTTTTGATCTTATTCATCATTTGATGTAATAGCTTAAATCAATATTTTTGTATTCTATGAACCCTAATGAAATAGCCGATAAAATAGAGCAAATTCTTACCGAAATGTTTGCAGATAGTCAGGTGTTGCAGCCCAGAGCTACAGAATACTCTATTTTACACAACCCACAGAAGCATCCAGCCTGGTTTATTGCATTATTTTTTGAGACTGAAGAACAGTTGCAAATAGGGCTAAAACAAGGTAATTGTTATAAGCTATATATGTACTTGACAGATGCTATGGCTCAAGATGAAACCTTCAATGATTTGGAAACCCACATCCGTTTTGAAAGTGACAATCGCCCAACAGACACCACTTCTTATGATCGATTGCTTGAAAAATATTTAACTGCCATCGCCTCTGCTTCATTGGTTCCAAAGGAAAACGAAACATCTAAAGTATGTAACTCTTGTGGCCATGATTTTAATAAACATCAATTATTAGGAGAAATCAGAGAAGGAATGGATGTACCTACTGAAGGATGGATTATTTGCCCAGAGGAAGGTTGTAACTGTTTTATGACCTGGAGTGCCAACTATAAAGGCGATGGTAATATGAACGAATAAATCTTTATCTACACAAAGAATCAACCAATGGAAATAAAAAAACTTGCTCTCACTGACATTTCTCAGTTTGTCGAACTCATCAAAGTATTTGAAGTAGTGTTTGAAATGAAAAACTTTCAAATGCCCCCTCAAGCACATTTGGAAAAGTTATTGGCCAAACCTGATTTTATGGTATTTGTGGCGATCCAAGACGAAGCAGTCGTAGCGGGTTTAACCATTTATACATTAGAACAATATTATGCTACTAAGCCACTGGCCTATATTTATGATTTGGCAGTAAAAACTGCGTTGCAAAGACAAGGCATTGGTCAACAACTCATCAAAGCCGCCAATGCTCATTGCAAAGCATTGGGTTATGAAGAGATATTTGTGCAAGCTGATAAGGTAGATGACTATGCACTAGATTTTTACCGTAAAACTCAACCTACCGAGGAAGAAGATGTAAGTCACTTTTATTATACCTTAAATAATGACTGATTTACTTGTTACGTAAGACATTATATTCGTTCTACAGTTGTAAATTATAGGTATCTGATTATAATAGTACCATTAGCGCCTGACTTAATTGATTGAAAGCTTATGAAAAAATACCACATCATCTGGTTGATTGTGCTTGCAAGCTGTGGAACTCAACCACAAGAAAGCAAGCAGGTAACAAGTAATATTGCTCTACAGAAACCTGTTACAGACCAAAAGCCTAATACAGATTCTCTGGTTGTAGATACTTCGGCAATAGCCTTACTTCCTCCCAATGATTTGTTCCCATTTGAAGGAGCAAAAAAAGCTTCTCTCAATGAGCAAGAATTGAAACTAATCGAATCTATCCTTTTTCAGGCAGTATATGCCTATAATGTAGAAAGGGAAAAGCAATTTGCCCAATACCAAACCAAGTACCCTGACGATGCACTGGACAAGCAACAGTTTTTAATAAATCTTACTCAATACAAACGCCAATACGTAGCTGTAATCAATACGCAGGGACAAAAAGAAGTTTGGGTCAATTGCTTTTGTTCTGCTGACTTTGACTGGAGACAAGAAATTGTAACAGTATTAGATGGGGGGAAATGTTTTTTTAACCTCAAAATCAATCTTGCTCAAAAGCAGTATTATGATTTTGCAGTAAATGGTTCTGCTTAATACAAAAGGGTTATGATTATATGTTTTGAAGGCGCTAGTGCGGTGGGCAAAACGACCTTGAGTCGCTCATTATCGGCGCAGTTTGATATTATTGCTGAAGCCAATCAATTATTTACCAGAACTGGTCAGGAAGAACGTATGTGGTATTTTCACAAGCAGGTAGAACGTTACCAGATGGCTTGTCAATCTACTTTACCTGTTATTTTGGACTGTGACGTTTTTCAGCCCTTATGGTATAATTGGATTTATGATTATCCCAAAGAGTTCCCCTCACGAGTAGAGACTCATCAGTTTTATCGAGAGCAGGTTGAGCAAGGACAAATAGCCTTTCCTGATTTATACATCATTTTTTATACTACTAACAAGCAGCTACGCCAACGAAAACAAAAAGATGCCACCAGAACTCGTAGGAATTTTGAAAAACATTTGCAGCTTATTGAACCACAGAAAAGGTATTTCCAATACTTGAAGTCTATTGGAATAGCGGTAGAGTTTATTGATTATCAAGACTTTGACACTACAAAGACGCGCGTATCCAATATAATTGCGTCACAAGAGGCCTCCATAAGAACACCTCTTGAAGATTTTCAGAAAATTACAGCTTGGCTTGACTCTAATTAATCAGCAGCTAATTCTACCACTGCCCAATATACCCCTCGTACAACTTCAGTCATTTTATCAAAATCGAGCGTATCAATGGTATCGGTTACTTCATGATAATTGGGGTTTCGGTAAAACGAGGTATTATTGATCATTACTGCTGGGTAGCCTTTATCCCAATAACTGGCGTGATCAGAGAAAGTAATACCTGTCACACTTCTTGGAGCAGCAATTGATTGTACATCTATTTGCGCTACTTGCTGCATGCTCGTTTTTACTTGTTGTACCAAAGCCTCCTCTCCCATTTGCCCCACTACTACTATAAAATTACCCACACTGGGGTACATATCGGCCAGTTGGGGCAAAGGAAATTGTTGCGAGTTAGGTTCATCGCTAAAATAGCCAATCATCTCGAGGCAAATCATTGCTTTCAATTTTACTTTGGCTTTGGCCAACGAACTGGCATGAATAGCACTTCCCTGTAAGGGTGTTTGAAAATAAGGAGGTTCTTCGAGCGAAAAGGCTACTAAATCTACTCGACAATTCAACGTAGGTTTCAGTTCATGAATCAAACGTCCCACTTCCAGTAAACCAGCCACAGCACTGGCATTATCGTCTGCACCAGGTTGTTCACCACATACGTCATAATGAGCACCTAGTACAATTCTGGTAGTGTGTTCAGGATTAAAAGAAGCAATGACGTTTTTATAAGTATTGTCATCAGCCAGGTATTCTTGCACCTGCGTTTCACAGTCCCATTGCTTAAATTCATTGTGAATGTAATCAGCAATCGCATTTAAGGATTCTAAATTAAGATAATTACGAGGAGGGTCAATCGAGGTGAGTTTTTCTACATCGGCATATAAGCGATCCTTATTTACTGGAATAGGGTTTTGTGACATTTTTTCTTTGTTTTGATCTACATATTTAAGAGTATGTTTAAACTTCATTGATTAGGTCTTTTACGCGACTTTTTTGATTATATATTGTCAAAGTTAGCCGAAGGCAGAGCTCGCCAGAGGCTCGGTTATCGGCAGTAGCGCTGCTATTCCCTCAAAATTTGACGCATCTAATCCAAAAATTCATCCTAAAACCTCCTGTAAACGAAAATTTAAACATACTCGAATGAATAAAATGAATTTTCTACTTTAAGAAAATTAGACTAATAAAATCCCAATGACTGTTAAAACTAAACCAGTGATACCTATAAACAAGGCACTCCCTGATGTTTCTTTAGCATTTGCTTCTATGCTTTCAAGTAGTTCTTTTTCAGAACTGGTCGACACAATAAAATCTACTTTTGTGTCTTTCTTTGGAGCTACAATGGCCACCTCTCCATTTTTTTCAGCTACCTGTCCCAACACATATAATGGAGAGTTGTTAGGAATCACATACTCTGTATAGTGATATCTTTTGGTGGATCCTTGCTTTCCGTATGAAGGCACAAACCCTTTTGGTGCCTCTTTTCGATATTCATCTAGTGATGCTGTAATATGCATCTGGCTGTCTCTTAAATCAATCAATATCTTAGCCCCACTAGCATCTTCCAGGTAGCTTTGAGCATATTTTTTATTACTCGAAACCATTTCGGTATCTGCAATCGTTACCTCTTTTTCTGTTTCCTTTCCGTCTTTATCTCTTTCTTTAATAATACTGGATTCTTCGTATTCATGTTGAACACTGGCATGATAGTACACCACTTCCTGCCCACTGTGTTCTGCTTTTAAGGGAGATTCAGACCGTATGGTTCCAGATAGTTCTACTACATTTCCTACGTATTGTCCATCCAGGCCATCACCTAATTGGCTATAAATGTCCACAATATCAGCTACACTAGAAGTTTCGTAAGCTTTAATATTTTTAGCTTTATTTTTAGCTTTGTTACGATCTTGCCACACTAAAATACCTATGATAAGCAAAATGACTCCAACTACAATAAGAACTATTCCTACAATTGTTAAAAACATCGGTTATACTTTTGACTTAATGGGTTTAACATAGAACTCATCTCGACTTTTCTACAAATCACTCATTTTACCTGGTGGTAAAAGCAATAATTCTCATCAACATTCAAAAAATCGAGACGAGTTCATAAATTTATCTCGAAAAAAATCGCGAGAGGTAAACTACCTGTTCTCAACCAAACATAATAAAAACATAGCAAAATACACTTCTCATATTTTAAAATATATGGCAGTTATTTTACCTTATCAATTAGCCTGAAATAGACAATTGGAGGTTTGAGGATTAACAAAAAAAAGAGGAAAGCTTATGATAAGCTCTCCTCTCAAATATTCGAATATATCAGTATCTATGATAACATGTGTGTTATTTACCTATCACAAATCGTTTGGTAACCATTTTTCCGTTAATAGAAATCTGCATCAAGTAAATTCCTGCTGGCAAGTTTTTCACGTCCAGCTGTTCTTGTAAGGCTCCTTTTGTGCTATATACCTTGCGTGACATTACAGGCTGTCCTTGAGAGTTTCTAACAGTCATCTCCACTTTCGCGTGACTTTTCAATTGAGTAGTTATGCCCACAAAATCCTGCGTTGGGTTAGGAAACAATGTCACATCTATTGCTGTGTTTTCTAATTCAGTAACCGGACGAGTAGCTGCTTGTGGTGCCACAGGGGTATTTGTAATGTTGATTGTATAGTCTTCTACTTCACCGTAGGTAAAACTACCGCAATTACCAGAAGCGCTTTGGTATTTTATTGATACGCGCATTCGGGTAGAAGCAGTGACATTTGCAATCGTGATATTTCCTGATACACTTGACGAGCCTGATCCTGAAAACACCAATTCTCCTGGATCGTTGAAATCACAATCTTTATTGTAATCAATCCATACTCTGTAATACTCGGTGTAACTACTCCCTGTGAATCCTGGAGTTAATGTTACAGAATAGCTTTGCCCAGCTGTTACCTGGATCGCTTGCCCAGTATAATCGCCATAGCCGTTGTCATCATTTGAGGTATTAGTAAAACTACCCAGTTGCACCGTTTTAAGGTATTCATAAGAAGTGTTGGTTCCAGTAGCGGCACAATAAGTACAAGTTGGTTGAGTTACTACAATGTATGATGGTACCGTTTTAGTATCCGAACCTTGAGCATTGCTTACCGTCAGGCTTACTGCATAAGTCCCTGGGGTATTGTAAGTAACTGTAGGATTTTGAGCCGTACTAGTCGCAGGTGAACCACCTGTAAAAGACCAGCTTCTACTTGTTGGGCTTCCACTGGAAACATCCGTAAATGTTACACTTTGTCCTACCAATACAGAGGTTGCGCTAGCGCTGAAGTTAGCAGTTGGTGCACTTCCACTACCACCACCACCACTATATAAATCAGATTCCCACAAACCGCGTCCATAAGTACCTGCTCTTAGTTTACCAGAAGAATGCTGAATTTCTAATTCACGAACTACCACATTTGGCAAACCGTTGCTAAAACTTACCCAATCTCCCAAAGTGTTATTTCTGTAAAATATGCCAACATCAGTACCTATGTATAGGCTTTCATTACTGGTGTTGCTGTCATGTAACACACAGTTGATCGGTAAATTAGGTAAAGTACCCGAAATGTTAGTCCAGCTACTACCTCCATTGATAGATTTAAACACCTTTTGGCCACTTGTATAGCCCGAAAGAGTCACCCACAAAGTATTGGGGTCTGAAGAAGAAACTGCTATATAAGTGATACGAGGTCCACTAGGTAGTCCAGCCGTAATATCTGTCCAGCTACTTGCATTGGTAGTACGGTAAATCTTAGTATAGCTTGCCGCATAAATTGTATTAGAACTAGAAGGTGCTACCGCAATTGCATTCAAATTATCAGTACCTGTCTGGCCATTTGAGATGTTTGTCCAGCTATTTCCTCTATTATTAGAACGAAACACATCTTGATAACCAATTATAATAGTTTGTCGGTTACTAGGGTCTAATACATAAGGAGTAACCCATGCTCCTCTTGGTCTTCCTGGCACATTGTTAGAAATAGTAGAAGTGCTACCATTCATAATACGTGTGATACGACCATAATAAATGCTGTAATATTGAATGTTTCTATCCAATGGATCAATGATGCACTCCATACCATCGCCACCACCAATGTTTGTCCAGGAACTGCCCCTACGCAGCTTAGTTCCGTTATCTTGTGCACCTGCTACTACATAGCCTGCATCGCTTTGCGATACACCTATTTTATAAAATTGAGTGTGCGCCATACCATTGGTTAAATCTGTCCAGGAACTTCCTCCATTGGTAGTTTTATAAACTCCCCCATCATTACATTCAAACAGGGTGTTGCTTTGCAAAGGATGATACATCAAAAAGTGCTTATCGGCATGTACAGTAACTGGAGCCCCTGACCAGTGATTGTTGATTGACCAACTAGAGCCTCCATTGGTGCTTCGCCAATTGTTTACCCCTCCTACGTGCATCACATTGGCATTGGTAGGTGACACTGCAATTGTTAAGTCATACCAACCTTGTCCACCCGAATCACTTCCAGTGGAACTCCAGCCTAATAGGTTTCTACTATTGTATTTCAAAGAAAAAGAGCTTCCGCTGTTGGTAGAGGTATAAAACCCACCAAAACCATTGTTGCTGGCATTGGAAGTAACCGCTGCTACCAGGTTGGGATTATTAGCAGAAACAGCAATGGCAATTCTGTTTTTACCACTTAGGTTAGTCACTTGACTCCAGCTTTCACCAGTATTATTTGACAAGAACACTTGGTGATTTCCATTATTCTGAGTTCCAGTAGCATACCAGGTAGTAGCTGTTCCTGGTTTCACCTCCAGGTCACGATAGGTTCCTGTAGCTTTTCGTGCCCAGGTAGTCCCACCATTGGTAGTTTTATAAATCCCTTCTGAAGTGGCTGCAATCAAAGTATTAGCATTGGTAGGATGCATCAACAATACTGAAATTTGACGCCCCTGTTGCATTGTCCAATCTAAGCCAGTTTTACTCCAGGTAATACCTCCATCGGTTGATTTCATCACTCCCACACTAGGAGTGTCTGAACCATCGGCATCTCCAGTAGCTATATAAAGAATATTGCTATTGGTTGGATGTATTACAATAGAGGATACTCCTATAATGGGTAAATCATCCGTGAGGTTGGTCCAGCTGCTTCCTCCATTGGTAGTTCTCCAAAGCCCTCCGGCAGGAGTACCTACATAAAAGAGATTAGCATTGGTAGGGTGAAACTCTATACAATTAATGCGTCCCACTCCTTGATACCCTCCTGGTGAGGAATTAGGCCCAAGTGATGTCCAGGTACCCGTAGTAGATTTAGTTCTTAGTTGTTTGGCTAACTTTATCTCAGGGTGAGCCTTGAGATACTTATCCCATTCAACATTCTTAATACCAGCTAAAGGAAACTTGCCTGTAGGTGATACACGTTTTTCCCAAAAATACTCCCAGCGTTTGTACTGTTTGTATCCCTGGCTCCTTGCATAAGGACGGTTTTTCCAGTGAGATTCAAATGATTTTTTGATCTCATAAAAATTAGCATTTGGCTTTTGCATCTGCTTTACCCAATCTTGAGCCTGTACATAAACAATGCTCAAAAACATGGATAGCAGGAAGCTAACAGAAATTTTAGATTTAAACATTTTGTGGTGATTAAGGTTTGAAAACACACTGTGGAGCATCCGTTGAGCAGATGCTACCATTGAGTGTATTTTACATTGTGTAAAAAGTTAGATGTTATATTCGCATACAGAAATATGCGATATGTACAATTCTATCACTTATAAGTACTCACACAATTCGAGCAAGTAAACAAAAAGTAAACATCGAACCTTATGAGGTATAACTGAGGTGTACTAGAGGTAAGCATCAAGACCTTATCACGCTGTTTATCAGGTGCTATTAAGTAATAAATTAAGATATGTACATAAAAATATTTTTTTATATATTCCTATAAAAAAAGGAGAAACAATTCTTTGATGAATTGTTTCTCCACAAAATATATAGCCTTGAATACTACCAATTATTTCTTCTTTGCTTTCGAGTAAGTAGAATAGTGCAAAGCCTTGCCTTTATATTTAAACATTTTGCCTTTTTTTCCTGCTACAGCAGTAGTATCGGCACTGGCTGAGAAAACCTCTTTCATATACCCTTTTACTTCGGTAGTATTTAGCTCCACTTTTGCACCATCGGTAATGGCTTCGTTTACATAAGCACTCAGAATACTCGGAAACTGTCTTTGAAACAATACAGGGCTGGCAAACATATCACTACCAATGACTCGTTTGCCAGTTACTCCAGTTACCCCAATAATGTTTTTTTCTTGAGCAAACTTATTTTTAAAGAAGTCATAGTACTCTTTATATTTTTTTTGATAATCACCCGACTTCTTTTGCGCAGTGTATGCTTGGGTTGTACTGGCTACTTCATTTTTTTGGTTTGAACGCGAAACCTCCTGCCACACCTTACTTTGGTTTTTCTCTTTAGCGACTACTTCGCGTAGTTTCATGCTTGCAGAACCATAATACTCCTTAAATTCACCATCTGGCTTTGCATCATTGTACTGCCAGCGCCCTTGCTCTACACAAAATACTGATACTGGCTGTTCTACCTGGCCAGGGGGAACGATCATATCCTCGGCAATCACCCTATCTTGTTTGCCACCTTGTACGATTTCGCCTGACATCAGATACACAGTATCTTTGGATACATTGCTAAAATACAGGGTGTTTACTTCCCCTGACCCACCTTCGGTTTCTTTGATTTTTATTTTTTTTGCTTTGAGGGCCTCTCGTAACGAAAGGTAACTATCAGCACTGTTACCCTTGGTGCTAGTAGCTCTTATGGGGTACAAACGAAGGTTTTTGAAGGTAAAACTTTTTTCCAACGTTTTATTACTTGCCAAAACAGCAGAAGAAGATTCTTCGTTTTGTGCTTGAACAGTATTTGTCTGTTGTTGATTTTGGTCAGACTTTTTTTGGGATTTGACAACGAAAAAGGCCACAGCGGCCACGCTTATGAGTGCCAGCAACCCAACGGTTGATTTAGTTTTCATAGGTTCTCTAATTTTGAGTTTGATGAACTATATTTTAAGTTAATACTCAACTCAAGTAGAAGTAACCTAATATTTTAGTTAAATATCTATAAAAATAGTAATTAAAATTTTGAGCAATTTTTTTAAGCTCCAGAAGTAGCCCCAACAATAATCAACACAATGCCTGTCACAGTCAAAAAAATGGCACCAATCATATACCCTACAGAGGCATCTTCAGCGCCTTTAATCAATTCTTGCTCCGACTTGGTAGACACGATATACTCTACGTCTTTGTCTCGGGAAGGCTTTGCGATGGTGAGTTCTCCGCTATCTTCTACAGCTTGGCCAAGCACATATAATCGGGCATTTAGTGGTATGATGTCTTCTATATATCGATAGCCCTTGGTAGTTGTATTATCAATAGACCCTATTTCTGAGCGAGATTTAAAGGTATTCATTGTTCTAACGGTATGTTTAGTAGCTCCCTTTATATTAATCTTGATTTGCCCCCCACTATCATCTTGTAAATAAAAAGGAACATAACGGGTGTTGTCCGAGACTGTTTCAGTTCCCTTTTTTATTACCTCCTTTTCTACAAGTTTGCCATTGATGTCTGTTTCTCTGACAGTTTCTCGCTTTTCATATTCACGAATTTTTTTAGCTCTGTAGTAGAGCGCAGGTTTTCCGCTATGTTCTGCAGTAAGTGGATTATTGGTTACTCCCTGCCCCACTAGCTCTACAATACCTCCTTTATATTGTCCATTTAGGTTTTCACCCAATTGTTGGTAAATATCCAGTACATCTGCCACCCTGGAGGTTTCATAGTATTTGATGTTTAATGCTCGTTTGCGCATCTTTCCATTATAAAAGAATAGCACGACTGCAATCACCAACAAAACTATACCACCTATTGCAAATTCCATAATTAGCCAGATTAACTCAATTAAATGATTTTTTGAATTGTGTAGAAAAGCCATCTCAGCTTTTCAAACCCACAATCAATATTAAGTTGATTTTACCAAAAAGGAAAGGAATAACAACGGATGTATCTGCCTGGAAGTTATTTTATCATCAGAAGGTTGGCATGTAATATAAATCAGGGAAGAGTATTAACCCTTAGAAGTAGCACCCACGATGATGAGTATTACACCTATCACAGCCAGGGCTATTGTTCCATATAAAGACATTTTAGCAGAACTTTCTGCTCCTTTAATCAACTCTTCTTCAGATTTAGTAGATACAATGTACTCTACGTCTTTGTCTTTAGAAGGCTTGGCTACGGTGAGTTCACCACTGTCTTCTACTGCTTGTCCTAGTACGTATAATTTGGAATTGAGGGGAATGATTTCTTCTATATAACGATATCCAGTAGTAGTACCGTTGATACCAAAGGCATTATAATGAGAGGGGGGTTCGGGCTGGTATTCGTCCAAAGTGGTTACGGTATGTTTGGTAGCACCATCGAGTGTAATTCTGATTTGCTCGCCACTATTGTCATCTAAATAAAAATTAGTTACCCGCTCATTATCAGAAACTGTTTCTTGATGGTTTACCACCACTTCGCGCTCATAGTAGTTTCCCTCTTCGTCTTGTTCTCTTACGATTTCGAGAGTTTCGTACTCATGAATTACGCGTGCTCGATAATATACCGCAGCTTGGCCGGTATGTTCTGCTTGAAGGGGACTATCAGAGCGCGCTGACCCTGATAGTTCCACTACATTGCCTCTATAATTGCCTCCTAATCCTTCACGCAACTGTTTGTAGATATCTACTACATCTACCACTTTGGAGGTATCATAGTATTTGATATTCAACGATCTGTTGAGTTGGCGTTTGCGATTAAACCATAAAGCTACCGCTATACCTATAAGGACTACACCGACAATTATTAAGGCCATGAGAGTATTAGTTAATAGTCAAAGACTTATTTTCTTGAATCAAATCATCATACTCATCAGCAGTTTTAGCTACCATTTGAACTGCAGCTTCAAACTCGTTCAAGTCAAGGTTTTTGCCTGCCAACGAATAACTGAAAGAAACGGTACCGTCGAATGCTAATCCAAATCCTCCGAAAGGAATGTTAGCATTTAGGCGAAGTAACTCTTCAGTTAAGCCAGAAGTTACTTCTATATCTTCTGCCAAATAAGAGTATACTTTTACTAGTACGTCGTCGCTGTGCCAGGGCAAAACCTGAATAGTAACAGTTACAGTACCAAAAGTAAAGGTATAGAAGTCGTCAATTTTCACGATTTCGTAGTCGTGAAACAACTTATCCATGTACCCCTCTACAGTTTCTTTGGTTTTGTTAATGAGGTCTTCATTAACACCAGTTTTTAATACAGTGAATTTTGGCATGGTTTATTTAAAGTTTAAAAAATTTGTTCGTGAATGAGAATAAAAATTAATCACCTTGGTTTTACCACTAAGGGTTAGCCTCCTTGATTAAGTTTAGCACGTAAACGAGCAAGATCATCATCAACTGCGCTGTTTTGCTCAAGCTGTTTGAAATCGTCATCCAAAGAAGTATCTCCTTCAGAAAGCTCAGTAAAAGCTTGCGCTTCAGCTTCTTGCTTCAAGATTTTTTCTTCGAATTTGTCAAATTTGGCAAAACTGCTGCTAAAGTCAAGGCTACCTACCTGCTTAGCAATTTGCTTTTGGGCTTTTGCTGATTCTTGACGAGCCAAAAGCGTAGATTCTTTCATTTTGGCTTCGTTCAGTTTAGATTTCAGCATATCTACCTGACTCTTCAACTTGCTAGTAGTAGACGCAGCTTGGTCGTACATTGCTTTGTACTGATTGGCTTGGCCTTCAGAATCGGCTTTTTTTGCGAGGGCTTTGCGAGCTAAATCTTCATTTCCAGCACTCAATGCTTGCATTGCTTTTTGCTCCCACTGTTGTGCAGATTGAGCGTGTTTTTTATAATCGCGCTCTAACTTTTTTTCCTGAGCCATTGCAGTGGCAAGACCAGAAGTGGCCTTAGAAATAGACTCTTGCATTTCTACAACCATCAACTTGATCATCTTGGAAGGGTCTTCAGCCTTATCAAGTGCATCATTAATGTTTGCTTTAAAAATGTCAGAAATTCTACCAAAGATACCCATATATTTGGTTTTTGATTTAAGGTGAATGGTAATAAATTAAACTTGTTGTAATAATACAAAATATCTTTATGATTCTAAAAATTCTCAAAAAATATTGTGATTCCCAAAAAACATTACATTTAGTGGGTTTTTAGAAACCTTTCAGATGCTGCCATTACACTGTATAAAACAACTGAAAAATAGAACTTTTGTAGTTACAAAGTTGATTATTGGTAGGAAATTGGGGCAAAAGGTTAACTCAAATGTTATTCTTTTTTGAAAAAAGTGGAAGTGAGTTGATTCACGAAAAGCAAAAATTTACACAAAGCGTTATAAAAGCACAAGTCTTTCGATTTAAGCGAATTTGCACTTTTTAACCATTCTTGGTTTTGTACTAATTCGTTTTTTTATTCTATAATCCTGCACTACCCCTTCTAAGATGACATAAAAAAACTCCTGGATCGTAATCCAGGAGTCGGTTAAATATCATTTTTTTTAGAGTATTTCAATCGAGGCTTGAACTAGGCACGCTTCAACTGTAATTGACTCAGTTTCTCTTCTATTTTGTGGCGAAGCGTTTCTAGCAGATATATCTTGATAGACTTGTTTTGGGCAAGCGTTGCACGGTTTTTCCAAAGATCTATAAATACTGCTACCAAGCATTCGTCCACCAAGCTGACATCGTTGGTAAAACGATGACCATACTTGAGCAAAAGAGGTACATTTGCCTGAAATATCTCTTTAACTGCAGCCTTGTCGTTTTGGATTAATTTTTTCAGAAACAGTTCTTCGTTTTTCATAAAACCTATGTTTTAAAAGGAGTTCGTTGTAATGTTCTTATAGAGCGTTGTTAGTTTATTAATATAAGTGGTACTACATAGGTCGTAAAAAGAGGGTATAACAGTTTAAATAAAGTGTTAACAAAATGTTAGCATGAGAAGAAAAAACAGGTAAAACACAATTAAAAACACAAAAAACACAATTATATTTCCTCTATTAAGCAAAAAAAATCAACCCTCGGACAATGCCCGAAGGCTGAAACACTATTCATTCTGCTTGAAAATTTTCACTTAATCTTTCAAGAAGGTTTTGTGCAATACACTTTCTCCTTGTTGTATCTTGAGGTAGTATTTACCAGTTGGTAGATTCAATATATTAATATTGAATTGGTCTCCTTGTTTTTTGAGCATTCCTTGATACATTGCCTGTCCTCTTTCGTTATAAATTACGGCTTGTATCTGCGCTATGTCTTCTTCGGTTAGTTTCACTTTCAAGGTACGTGCACTTGGATTGGGATACATTTGCAAACTAGCATCCAGCGTGGTTTCATTACCCAATACCAGCACAGGTACACTTACAGTTGTTCCCTTGGCATCATTGGTACCAATTGGAGTTGCTTTCAAACGATGTTCACCAGAAGCATTCCAACGAATGGTCACTTCATTACCAGATTGCTGCAGGATTTTACCACCTTCTAACTCCCACAACACCTCTGCTCCTTCTGAAGCATCAAAAGTATAAGTATGGGTATTTTCAGACATGAGATTTACTACTGATGCTCCCGAAATATTGTATCCTGCAGGCTTTAGGCGAGTATCGTATAAATATTGAGCAATACGAGGAACAATATCACTGTGCAAATTACCTCGTCCCAGTGCGCTATTGATTAGGCCATCTACGTGTACATCGTGGCCTCGTTTATTGTAAGAATAAAATTGTGTAGGGGCATTTACTTGCTGTGCCCGATTATTGACAGGATTACTACCATAGGCTACAGGTAAATCGAAACCTACTACCAGAAATGAAAAATTATTGAAAGGCTGTGCTGCATTGTAAGAAACTACAATGTCGTCTTTACTATGGAACATGATATTGGGAATGTCGTTGCTACCCTCGATATGTTCTAAAAAGCCAACCGCTCCAGCCAGTGATACTACCGCATTGGCTTTTCCACTTACATGACGATTGTCTCCTGCGCAATCCAAACACCCCTGGTCAGGCAAGTTATATCTACGAGACCCAAGCCAAGCTCCCCAACGATAACTGGTATTACGAGTAGCCGCTGGACGTTCACTTTCTTTATCTAAATAAGCATTTTGTAGTGCGATGAATGCACCAGCGCTATGACCTCCTATAAATATTTGGTTAGGGTCAATTTTAAGTGCTTCGGCATTGGCTCTAAAATAACGAATAGCTGATCGTCCATCTTGTAACGCTCGATATACGGCACGTAGCGCAGCCCCTTCGTCAAAAATATTCATCCCCAAACGATAGTCAATAGCTGCCGTAACATAGCCACGTTTGGCCATTTGAATGGCTAAAGCGCGTATATCCCCCATAGTGCGATCACCAAAAACAAAGCCCCCACCAAAGCAGACAATAAACACTGGACGCTTTGTGTTATTATCTCCAAAGGGCTGAAAAATATCCATGTATAAGTTACGATCTCGAGTATCGTGTTCTTTGGCATTTACTGGTGTACCAAGCAGTACGGACTCGTACCACCCTCCTCCTTTTTTGGGTTCAGGAACTTGGGTGCTGAATTTCACATTTTTGGTTTCACTAATATTAGGAAAAACTTCCTCTAAATAGCGTTGTTGAGACCATACATTAGTAAATAAAAACAGGCTTAATAGTAGTATATTGAATTGCTTCATTTGTGTAACGATTTGGTAGTTTTGGTTGAAAAAATTGTGGTTTGTTAGAGGTTTAAATGAATTTGAAGAAAATCAACCCTCGAGTAATACCCGAAGGTTGAAACAATATTCATTTTGCTTGAAGATTTTTGCTTAGTCTTTCAAGAAGGTTTTGTGTAAAACTCTGTCTCCTTGTTGTATTTTAAGGTAATACTTACCTGTTGGTAGGTTTAATACATTGATATTGAATTGGCCTCCTTGTTTTTTAAGAAACCCTTGATAGATCGCTTGTCCTCTCTCGTTATAAACCACGGCTTGCACCTGATTTATATTTTCTTCGTTCAATTTTACTTTCAAGGTGCGTGCACTTGGATTAGGGTACATCTGTAAACTGGCATCTAAGGCAGTTTCGTTACCCAATACCAATACAGGTACACTTACTGTAGTTCCTTTAGCTCCATTGGCTCCAATTGGGGTAGCACTTAGGCGATGCTCACCAGGCGTATTCCAGCGAATCACGACTTCATTGCCTGATTGTTTCATGATTTTACCTCCCTCAAATGTCCAATGTATATTGGCTCCAGCTGAAGCGTCAATAGTATAAGTTTGAGTATTTTCACCTTCTATATCTACTACCGATGAACCTGCAATATCAAAACCAGCAGGACGCAAACGGGTATCATATAAATATTGGCTCACCCTTGGTACAATATCTCCATGTAGGTTGGCTCGGTTGCTGCCATTTACGTGTACATCATGGCCACGATTGCCATAAGAATAAAATTGCTTAGGCGCGTTTACACTATTTGCGCGACCGTTGATACGGCTACTGCCATATACTGTAGGTAAATCAAAACCAGCGACTAAGAAAGAAATACTACCAAATGGCTGTCCATTGTCATAAGGAACGACGTTGTCATCGTTACTGTGAAACATGATATTAGGAATGTCGCTACTACCTTCGATGTGCTCCAAAAACCCTACGGCACCAGCAAAGGAAACCACTGCATTGGCTTTTCCACTCACACTACGATTATCGCCTACACAATCCAGGCATCCCATATCGGGTAGGTTGTAGTTACGAGAACCAAACCAGGCTCCCCAGCGATAACTAGTATTACGAGTATCGGAAGGACGTTCATTGTCACGATCCAAATAAGCGTTTTGTACTGCAATGAAAGCTCCTGCGCTATGTCCTGCAATAAAAATTTGATTAGGGTCTACCCCTAGTGAAGCCGCATTGGCACGGAAATAACGAATGGCTGAACGTCCATCCTGAATACCACGATAAACTGCACGGAAAGCCGCTCCTTCATCAAAAATATTCATTCCCAAACGATAATCGATAGCAGCTGTCACATAACCTCTTTTGGCAAAGCGAATGGCTAGTTCACGAATATCACCCATGTTACGATCACCCTGCACAAAACCACCTCCAAAACACACGACCAATACTGGACGGTTAGTGTTGTTGTCTCCAGCAGGAGTAAAGATGTCCATAAACAAATCTCGATTGCGTGTATCATGCTCTTTGGCATTGATAGGCAATCCAGTAATAGCTTCATACCAGCCTCCTCCTGGTCTGGCCTCGGGAACTCGCGTACTAAAACGAATGTTTTTGGTTTCATTTACGTTAGAAAAAACCTCGTCTAAGTAACGCTGCTGAGCCCAGGCACTGGCAAATGTGAACAATACCAGGCTCAATAAGATAGATAACTTTCTCATTGTGTAGTATAATTTGATTGATATATAAATTGTAAATAATTAAAGTACTTGTGTTTCTCTGATAAGAGTTATGGGTTGTTTGATTCTTATTGTTTATTTCTTAGTCCGCATCAGCTCATATACTCTATTTTGTAGAAAAGTACTTTGTTTGTACTCTGTCAAAATAGCGTAATATCGTTCCAGGGTCATTCCCCGCTTTACGATGAGCTTATCATCTTCTTTTTTCTGATTTAATTGAGTTTGCTTAACTGAGTTGCGAATAGCATTGAGGGCTTGTTGCTCTGTAGGTGAAATTTTGATTTTTTGCTGGGTAAACTTGGCCCGCATTATTTCTCCAAACCTTTTTTCACTCAAAGAGCTCTTCTGTACTGCCTCTTGCATAATCTTCTCTGGGTGCGTTTGTGGGCGTAAACGTAGGTATTGATATATAGAAGCAAATTTCTTTAGTTCTTCATCCGAAAACTTTTTTTCTGAAACTTGTTGTCGGGTAGGCACTTTAGTACAGGAAAATAGCCACACGAGGCCTACCAAAAGTATGCTTGTATTTCGTAATATCATAGTTTATTTATTGAGATAAAGTTGTATACTACAACCAGATTTTCACTTTAAACCAGAAAATGAAAACCCATATAAATCCGCCAGAATAAATTCCATTTCGACGAACTGAATACTCTAGAAATACCTAATTATACCTTTTAAACCTGAAGTGCCTGAACGAATAGGTGATTCTTCCCTATTCTATGAAGTAATTCCTGATGAGATTAATTGAAGTATGCAAAAATGTTATGAACGCATACTATTTATTTGTTACAAATAAAACTTATTAAAGTTAAATCCACAAGTCGAACAGCGTAAAAAAATCCAATTTTAAAAACATAATTTCATAAAACCCTGAATGACCAATGGTTAGCAATAGTGAAATCCACAAAAACAAAATATAATTTAATATTGGGATAATACTAATCTGATGCAGCTCCCCAAAAGTTCAGTATACGTTAGTCTTTATTTGAGGTCAAAAAATAACGTAAACTGGCAACTGGGACTTTTTGCGGCTTCTCTTTGTAATACCCAACAAAATACATTTAACTTTGCTCATCGTTTAATAGAACACTTAAACAACACATTGGGATGTATAATCAAACCTTCCATCAAGAAGATTTAAGCAACTATTCGTTTTTAGTTACTGGTGGGGCTGGATTTATTGGCTCCAATATTGTCGAATATTTATTGAAATATGGGGCAAAAGAAGTGAGAGTACTAGATAATTTATCTACTGGCACTACTCATAATCTTAAGGCCTTTGAGGAAATGCCAAACTTCCAATTTATTGAAGGAGATATTCGTGACATAGAAGCTTGCCAGCAAGCGTGTAAAAACGTTGATTATATTTCTCATCAAGCGGCACTTGGCTCTGTGCCTCGGAGTATTAATGATCCAGCTACTTCTAACGCAGTGAATATCAGTGGTTTTTTAAACATGATGATCGCTGCTAAAGATAATCAGGTAAAAGGTATGGTGTACGCCTCTTCTTCTTCGGTATATGGTGACAGCAAAACTTTACCCAAAGAAGAAGATAAGATTGGCAATCCTTTATCGCCTTATGCAGTTACCAAGCTAGTCAATGAGCAATATGCCCGAGTATTTAGCAGTGTATATGGGCTAAAACTAATTGGCTTGAGATATTTCAATGTGTTTGGTCCCCGTCAAAGTCCCAAAGGCCCCTATGCGGCAGTAATTCCGTTGTTTATTCAAGCGCTGGTAAAAAACCAGGCTCCTACTATTTTTGGTGATGGTGAGCAAACCCGTGACTTTACTTTTATAGAAAACGTGGTACAAGCCAATATCAAAGCACTATTTGCAAACAAAGAAGAAGCTTGGGGTGAAGCCTATAACATTGGAGTAAGTGCTCGTACTTCTCTTAATGCTCTTTATCAAATTTTAAAAGAAAAGGCAGGTAAAGACTTAGCGGTTAATTATGGCGCACCCAGAGTAGGAGATGTTAGAGATAGTCTTGCAAACATTAGCAAAGCCAATAGTTTATTTGGGTATGATCCTCAAGTAGATATAGAAGAAGGGCTACAAATTACTCTCGATTGGTTTTTACAAAAAGAGCATTTTCATACAAATTGATCGTTGATGCTCTAATACTATGGTGTAAACGTTTAAAAGCTAAGCTTGTAATAGCTTACTAATGCGTGTTTAAAAATTAGTTTTCTTTTATTGATTCAAAAGACGAAACAACGTTCATTACTGGTTTAGTTATCGTTTGAAACCAGGACACGGTTTTTATATGCTAATACCAGCGAGTTGAACTAAACAAAACTTTATTTTTATTTTCGGTTTGCATGAATAGCTTGTATCTCACAGGCAAATTCTCAACACACTTAAGGATATACCTCACCAGCACCGAAAATTTATCTTGTTTCATGTGGAAGGCAACATTGAAATCTATTTTGACTCAAAAAAAGAATGGTTGACTGCTATTTAAACCAAAATATCACACACTAGATCATTTACATCAATTCTCTTAAATACGGCTCAAACAAATTTTACTCTACTAAGAAACTACTTTTGAAATGCTTTGCATTCTCAGTAGATTTGTCAACTAATAAGTTTTGGTTGGTGCATTCAAAATAATCATTGAGAATCCAATGGTTATTAAGCTCTTTTTGAGCCATCATCATTACATAAAAAGTTATCATATGGGAAAAATAGCACTGATTACAGGAATTACTGGGCAAGATGGTGCTTATCTAGCTGATTTTCTCTTAAAAAAGGGATATCAAGTACACGGCATCAAACGTCGTACTTCTTTAATAAATACAGATAGGATAGATCATCTATATCAAGATCCACACGAAAATGAGGTTAAGTTTATATTACACTATGGTGACTTGACTGATTCAGCAAATATTATAAGGATTATCCAAGAGGTACAACCTGATGAAATTTACAACTTGGGGGCTATGTCTCATGTGAAAGTAAGTTTTGAGATGCCAGAATATACTGGTAATGTAGATGGATTGGGTACCCTAAGGATATTGGAAGCAGTAAGGTTACTTGGCTTAACTCATAAAACCCGTATTTATCAAGCCTCTACTTCAGAACTTTATGGTTTGGTGCAGGAGGTTCCACAAAGCGAAAAAACACCTTTTTATCCACGCTCTCCTTATGCTGTAGCTAAAATGTATGGTTACTGGATTACAGTAAATTACCGTGAAGCCTATCAAATGTACGCAGTCAATGGTATTTTATTTAATCATGAATCACCTTTACGGGGCGAAACTTTTGTAACCCGAAAAATTACCCGAGCAGTAGCTCGTATTGCTTTAGGGCTTCAGGAAAAAATATACTTGGGCAATTTGGAGGCAAAACGTGACTGGGGACATGCCAAAGATTATGTAGAAGCTATGTGGTTGATTTTACAACAAGATACGCCCGAAGATTACGTAATTGCTACAGGTATTACTACTACTGTGAGAGATTTTGTGAGAATGGCCTTCAACGAAGTAGGCATTGAACTAGAGTTTCATGGAGAAGGTGTAGAAGAAACAGCCACTGTGGTAAACTGTACAAATCCTGCTTACAAACAATTAGCTAAAGGAACTACTGTCGTGGCTATAGATCCTCGTTATTTTAGGCCAACCGAAGTAGATTTGTTGATTGGCAATCCTGAAAAAGCCCAACAGCAATTGGGTTGGAAACCTGCATATGATTTACCCGCATTGGTAAAAGACATGGTTCAAGCCGATGTAGAATTGTTCAAGAGAGATCAGTATTTAAAACAAGGTGGACACGATATAATGAATTACCATGAATAAAGATAGTAAAATATATATTGCAGGCCACCGCGGAATGGTAGGCTCTGCTATTTTAAGACATTTGCAAAAAGAAGGGTTCAATAATTTTGCTTATAGCAATTCCAAAGACTTGGACTTACGCGACCAAACTGCTGTGGCTAATTTTTTTGAAAAAGAAAAACCAGCTTATGTGTTTTTAGCAGCTGCCAAGGTAGGAGGTATTGGTGCCAATAACACCTATCGCGCCGAATTCTTGTATGACAACCTCATGATTCAATCCAATGTAATTCATCAGGCATACGTGCACGGTGTAGAAAAGCTGATGTTTTTGGGTTCTTCTTGTATATACCCTAAAATGGCTCCTCAGCCTCTTAAAGAAGATTACTTGCTCACTGGTAGTTTGGAGCCAACCAATGAGCCTTATGCGGTTGCCAAAATTTCAGGAATTAAAATGTGTGAAGAGTACCGTTTTCAATATGGTTGTAACTTCATTTCGGTAATGCCTACCAATTTGTATGGCCCTAATGATAACTATGATCTCAAAAAATCACACGTTTTGCCTGCATTGCTACGAAAATTTCATGAAGCCAAACAAAACAACACTCCTTCGGTAGAGGTATGGGGTACCGGATCTCCTTTAAGGGAGTTTCTACACGTAGAAGATTTGGCAGCTGCTTGTTATTTTCTTATGCAAAACTATAGCGAAAAAGAGTTTATCAACATTGGTACAGGTACCGATGTAAGCATTAAGGAGTTGGCTATGATGATTAAAGAAGTAGTAGGCTATGAAGGTGAATTACAATTTGATACTTCTAAACCTGATGGTACTCCCCGTAAATTAATGGATGTAGGTAGGTTACATTCGCTGGGTTGGAAACATACTATAGAGTTAAAAGAAGGGATTGAGCGTACTTACAAAGAAAAATTTTTGAACTAATTTGACATTGCCATTTTACCATGAAAATTCTCATTACTGGCGGAGCTGGCTTTATAGGCTCACACGTTGTTCGCTTATTTGTAAATAAGTATCCTGACTATCAGATTTTTAATCTAGATAAACTTACCTATGCAGGTAACTTGGCTAACCTTAGAGATATAGAAAAGAAGCCCAATTATACTTTCTTAAAAGGAGATATCGTAGACCAAGCATACATACAGCAAATTTTTCAAACTTATGGGTTTGATGGGATCATTCATTTGGCAGCAGAGTCACACGTAGATCGGTCTATTTTAAACCCTCTTGAGTTTGTTAAAACCAATGTGCTAGGTACTACAAACTTGCTCAATGTAGCACGCCATCACTGGAAAGAAAACTATGATAATAAATTGTTTTATCATATATCTACCGATGAAGTATACGGCTCACTTGGGGCTGAGGGCTTGTTTAGCGAAACCACAGCTTACGACCCACACTCCCCCTATTCAGCATCCAAAGCAAGCTCTGACCATTTTGTACGAGCCTATTATGACACTTTTGGCTTACCAGTGGTTATTTCAAACTGTTCCAATAATTATGGTCCCTACCAGTTCCCTGAAAAATTGCTACCCTTGTTTATTCATAACATTAAAAATAATAAACCTCTTCCGGTATATGGCAAGGGCGAAAATGTACGCGATTGGTTGTACGTAGAGGATCATGCCAAAGCAATTGACACGATATTCCATAAGGGAAAAAATGGAGAAACTTATAACATTGGGGGGTTGAATGAATGGCAAAACATCCGTCTAATTGAATTAATGTGTAGTATCATGGATCGTAAATTGGAGCAGACCGAAGGAACAGCTGCTCAATTAATCACTTTTGTAAAAGATCGAGCAGGCCATGACTTACGCTATGCTATAGATGCTTCCAAAATTAAAAATGAACTAGGATGGGAACCTTCTTTAAATTTTGAAACAGGGTTGGAATTGACTATAGATTGGTATTTGGAAAATACTGCCTGGTTAGAAAATGTTACTAGTGGAGAGTATCAAAAGTATTACGAAACTCAATACACAAAACGTTAAATGCTCTCCGTGAATAGATCGCATTTCTTCAAAATGTTTTTATGTTTGTAAAAAAATAAACTCCTCTTTTATATTATGAAAGGAATCATCTTAGCGGGAGGTTCTGGCACCCGCTTACATCCTCTTACTTTATCAGTAAGCAAGCAATTACTTCCCGTATATGATAAGCCCATGATTTATTACCCGCTTTCTACCCTTATGAGTGCGGGTATTCAAGAAATATTGATTATTACCACACCACAAGACAATCCACTTTTTCAAAAGTTGTTAGGTGATGGCTCTCAATTGGGTTGCTCTTTTTCTTATGCTATTCAAGAAAAACCTGAAGGACTGGCTCAAGCATTTATTATTGGTCAAGAATTTATAGGTAACGATTGTGTAGCATTGATTCTGGGAGATAATATCTTTTACGGTACTGGTTTAGAAACACTTTTACAAGAACAAACTAACCCAGAAGGAGGAGTAGTATTTGCTTACCACGTATCAGATCCCGAAAGATATGGCGTGGTAGAGTTTGATAAAGACAACAAGGCTATTTCTATTGAGGAAAAACCTCAACAACCGAAGTCAAATTTTGCAGTACCAGGGTTGTATTTCTATGATCATCAGGTAGTTGAAATTGCCAAGTCATTGAAACCATCAGCAAGAGGAGAACTGGAAATTACAGATGTAAACCGTCGTTATTTGAGTCATGATCAGCTATCGGTAGGTATACTAGATCGTGGAACGGCCTGGTTAGATACTGGAACTTTTACCTCTCTCATGCAAGCAGGACAGTTTGTACAGGTTATAGAAGAACGACAAGGCCTAAAAGTAGGTTCAATTGAAGAAACAGCCTATAAAATGGGGTATATCAACGAAGAAGAATTATTAAAAATCGCCCAGCCATTGGTAAAAAGTGGTTATGGAGATTATTTGATCAATTTAGTAAATTAAAATAAACATCACCACATCAATGCCTTTTTTAGAGACTCCCATCAAAGATTTATGGTTATTTGAACCTCGTGTATTTGGAGATAACCGAGGTTATTTTTATGAAAGTTTCAATCAAAATGAGTTTACCAAAGCTACTGGGGTTCAATCCTACTTTGTACAAGACAACCACTCTTCGTCTAACTATGGCGTTTTAAGAGGTTTACATTTCCAAAAACCTCCTCATAGTCAAGCCAAGCTCATCAAAGTAGTAAAAGGTAAGATTTGGGATGTTGTGGTAGATTTAAGAAGTGACAAACCTACCTTTGGTCAACATATGGGCTTTGAGCTTTCAGCCGAAAATCAAAAACAGTTATATGTTCCACAAGGATTTGCGCATGGTTTTGTAGTACTTAGTGAGGTGGCAGAAGTCTTATACAAATGTGATGAATTTTATGCCCCCAAAACAGAGTCTGGTATCATTTATAACGATAGCACTCTAAACATTGATTGGAAAGTTAAAAATGATGATTTAATTATCTCAGAAAAAGACATCTTATTACCTGCTTTTGATACATTAGGCAAAATTTTCTAAACAAGCGCTCATCTTACCAAAATACAGAAATCCATTTATGAGTAAAATGCAAGAGGTGCATTAGATATTACCTAATATATCTGCTTAGGAGGTAAGGAAGGGTCATTTTTTGCCCCTTCAATAATTGTTTATCAAATTTGCTTTAATACCTTTGCCATGTTTTTCATCTAAATTTTATGATCTACGCAAATATTTTTTTGCACTGGTTAAAACTTTAAGTTGTTTTTTAATGGAAAAAAAATTGGCAGTTATTGGGTTAGGCTATGTGGGTTTACCACTTGCCGTTGCATTTGGCAATAAACATCAAGTTATTGGCTTTGATATCAACTCAATACGAATCGATGAATTACGTAGTGGCTTTGATAGAACTTTAGAGGTCGATACAGAAACACTCAAGGCATCAAAGCAACTCGGATTTACAGATGATATAACTGAAATTCAAGACGCACAAATATATATAATTACTGTCCCCACTCCTATAGATCACGCTAAACAACCTGATCTTACTCCTTTACGCAAATCATCAGAAGCCGTCGGTAAAATTCTAAAAAAAGGAGATATAGTTGTATATGAATCTACTGTTTTTCCTGGGTGTACCGAAGAGGTATGTGTACCTATTTTAGAAGCTCAGAGCGGGTTAAAATACAATCAAGACTTTTACTGTGGGTATTCTCCTGAAAGAATCAACCCAGGTGATAAGGTTCATACTGTAACTAAAATTAAAAAAGTAGTAAGTGGTAGCACTCCTGAGATCGCTCAGGAACTTGATGATCTTTATGGTTCTATCATAACCGCAGGTACTTTCCTGGCATCTTCTATCAAAGTAGCCGAAGCAGCAAAAGTAATTGAGAATGCACAAAGGGATTTGAACATTGCTTTTGTAAATGAATTGGCCCTCATATTTGATAGATTAGACATAGATACTCATGATGTTTTAGAGGCAGCTGGGACGAAATGGAACTTTTTACCGTTTAAGCCAGGACTAGTTGGTGGTCACTGTATTGGAGTTGACCCATATTATTTAACTCATAAAGCCGAAAGCATTGGTTATAACCCTCAGGTAATTTTATCTGGACGACGTATCAATGACAATATGGGTGAATATGTAGCCAATAAGGTAATTAAACTATTAATACAAAATAACTTTACTATTCGTGAGTCACGGGTATTGATCTTAGGATTTACCTTCAAGGAAAATTGCCCAGATACCCGAAATACCAGAGTAATTGATGTAGTAAAAGAGCTTGAAGAGTTTGGTATAAAGGTAGAAGTGCATGATCCTCACGCTGACAAAGAAGAAGTAAAAGAAGAATACAATATTGAATTGATTGACGGACCTAATGGTCAGTATGAAGCCATTATATTAGCCGTATCCCATAGTGACTTTCAAGAGTTTCCACTTGAAACATATAAAAAGGAACAAGCGGTAGTGTATGACGTCAAGGCATTTTTTGATAAGGATAAGGTAGCGGCAAGATTGTAAAATCTGAAATAAACTTGTTTTATGGAAAAAACAATCACTCAAAACATCCATATGGTAGACCTCAATGGCCAATATAAAAAAATAGAAGCCGAGGTAAATCAAGCCATTCAAAAAGTTATAGATTCTTCTGCATTTATAAATGGAGCACCTGTAAAAGCATTTGCTCAGAATCTAGCTACTTTTTTAGACGTAAAGCATGTGATTCCCTGTGCCAATGGTACTGACGCTCTCCAGGTTGCCCTCATGGCTTTTGATTTACAACCAGGTGATGAGGTCATTGTACCTGCATTTACTTATATCGCTTCGGTAGAGGTCATTGCCTTGCTGGGACTTACGCCTGTTTTGGTAGACGTGGATCCTCATACTTTTAATATATCTGTTGAAGCCATTCGTAAAGCTATCACTCCTCGTACCAAGGTAATTTTACCTGTACACTTATTTGGTCAATGTGCCGATATGGAGCCTATTATGGACATAGCTCGTGAATTTAACTTAAGAGTATTGGAAGACAATGCTCAAGCTATTGGGGCTCATTATACTTTTGCTGACGGAACAGTTCATACTGCAGGTGCTATTGGAGATTTAGGAACTACATCTTTCTTTCCTTCCAAAAACCTTGGATGTTTTGGTGATGGAGGAGCAATGATAACTAATCACGCTGAGTTTGCGGAAAAAACCAGGGTAATTGCTAGTCATGGACAAACCAAGAAATATATCCATGATGTAATTGGAGTAAATTCTCGCTTAGATACTCTACAAGCCGCAATTTTAGATGTAAAACTCAAGCAATTAGGAACATACATCACTGCTCGCCAGAACGCAGCAGCCTATTATGACAAAGCTTTTGGTAACAGCGAGCATCTGGCAATACCTCAACGGGCTGATAACTCAACCCACGTATTTCACCAGTATACACTCAAATTGCAAGATTCTTCGAAGAGAGATCAACTCAAAGATTACTTAAAAGCTCAAGGTATTCCTTCGATGGTTTATTACCCATTACCTATTCATTACCAAAATGCCTTCAAACACTTTGAACAATATCAACATAATGAAGGGGATTTTCCTGTTGCAGAAAGCTTATGCAATTCTGTAATCTCATTACCTATACATACTGAGCTTACTACTGATATTCAAGATTACATCATTGACCACGTAAAAGCCTTTTTTAGTTAAATTATGGATGATTTTTTTGCTCACGAAACTGCTGTAATTGATGAAGGATGCTCGATAGGTAAGGGCACTAAAGTATGGCATTTCTCACACATTATGCCTAACTGTACAATAGGCGAAAAATGCAACATCGGACAAAATGTAGTAATTTCGCCTGAGGTAGTTTTGGGTAGCAATGTAAAAGTGCAAAATAATGTTTCTATCTACACTGGTGTTACCTGTGAGGATGATGTTTTCTTAGGACCTTCTATGGTGTTTACCAATGTAACCAACCCTCGTAGTGCTGTCAATCGCAGAGGGCAGTATGCTAAGACAAAAGTCGGGAAAGGTGCTTCTATAGGAGCTAATGCAACGATTGTTTGTGGTCATGACATTGGTGAGTTCGCTTTTATTGGTGCTGGTGCAGTGGTTACAAAACACGTTCCTTCCTATGCCTTAGTAGTAGGAAACCCAGCCAAGCAAATGGGTTGGATGAGTGAATATGGCCATCGTTTAGAATTCAATGAATCAGGTATAGCCACTTGTCCTGAAAGTAACGAAAAGTACCAACTAGTTGATGGTATGGTAACAAAAATTGATTCTTAAATTAAGTATACAATGAAAAATTTTGCCCTTATTGGAGCTGCTGGATACATAGCTGTAAGACATATGAGAGCTATCAAAGACACCGACAATCAATTGGTAGCTGCCTTAGATCCTAATGATAGTGTTGGGGTAATTGATAGTTATTTTCCCAATGCAGACTTTTTTATTGAGTTTGAACGATTTGACAGACATATCAATAAAATCCACAAAACAGATAAACAAATAGATTATGTGAGCATTTGTAGTCCTAACTATTTGCATGACTCACATATCAGATTTGCGCTTAAAAATGGTGCAGATGCTATCTGCGAAAAACCTTTAGTGTTGAATCCTTGGAATGTAGATGCTCTTCAGGAAGTTGAAAAAGAAACTGGTAAAAAATTAAACACAATTTTACAACTTCGCCACCATCCATCAATTATCGCATTGAAAGAAAAGATAGACAATGCACCTGCCGATAAAATGTATGATATTGATTTAACATACATTACTTCTCGTGGTAATTGGTACTTTACTAGCTGGAAAGCTCAATCAGATAAAGCTGGAGGTATTGCTACCAATATTGGTATTCACTTTTTCGATATGCTTACTATGATTTTTGGAAACGTGAAAGAAAACATTGTACATGTTTCTGAACCTAAGCGAGCATCTGGATTTTTGCATCTGGAAAAGGCTCGGGTAAGATGGTACTTGAGTGTAGATGCTGATGCATTACCTGAGGATGTAAAAGCCAAAGGGCAAAGAACTTTTCGCTCAATTACTGTAGAAGGAGAAGAAATTGAGTTTAGTCAAGGTTTTACAGACTTACACACTATAAGTTATCAAGAAATCCTTAAAGGGAATGGATTTGGTTTAGCAGATGCCAAGCCAAGTATTGAAGTAGTATATGATATCCGAAATGCTACTCCCATTGGTTTAAAAGGAGAATATCATCCTTTCGCCAAAAAAGAGATAGAATATCATCCTTTTGGTAAGAAATAACATGATAACGAATATCAAGAAGTAAGCTTTGGGAGACTGTATAATAATTAGCAGTCTCTTGAATTTTTTCTTAGGCCCATTGTTCTAGCAATGGATTTACAAATCTGAAAGTAAGTTAAGAAGGTAAAATCTTCAAGCTCTTCAAATTCAATACAAACCCATAAAGTGTTAAAAAAACAAGTTACCAAATTATTCAAAGGTACTGCAATATATGGCTTAGGAAGCATTGCTAATAAATTCCTTAGTTTCTTCCTCTTACCTATATTTACTGCTTACCTTACGCCTTCAGATTATGGGATAATTGCTATGCTTGGTTTTATTACCTTCTTGGCTAGCCCTGTGTTTTTATTAGGATTTGGTACATCTAAAGGTGTAGTATATTATGAAAGCGAAGATAATTCCTGGAAAAGTTCTGTTACTTGGTCAGCCTTTGTGATTTTGATAGGGAGCGTAACACTTCTAATTATATCTGGTTTTTTACTTTCAAAAGAGTTGAGCTTGTGGCTGTTAAAAGATGCAAAATATTCCTTGTACATTAAGTTACACCTTATTACCACATCTTTTAATATTCTTACCAACCCCTTCATTCTACGCTTACAGTTTGAGCAAAAAGCAAAAAGCTATGTAATAGCTTCTACCTCAGGTGCTTTATCAATTATATTATTTAATGTATTATTCGTAGTAGTACTACAATATGGCGTTTTCGGTTGGGTTATAGGGTCACTTATAGGGCAGATATTTGGATTCTTCTTATTCCTGCTATTTGTAGTTAAAGGAACTCCATTCAAAATTAATAAAACGGTAAGTGCCCGTTTATTAAAATTTGGGTTTCCTATGATTCCCAGCTTTATCTTTTTATTTGCTATTGAGCATAGTGGCAAGTATTTCTTTCAAATGTTTCATGAATTAGATGGACTCGGTCTTTATAATATAGGGGCAAATTTTGGTAACATCATGCTCTTACCTGTTTCTGCGTTTTCTACAGCCTGGTATCCTTATTTTCAATCCTATATTAATAACAAAGAAGAAGCTAAACTTTTATTTGGTCAAATATTCTATTATTACCTTGCTGGATTTGGTTTTCTGGCAGTTTGTTTTTTCCTTTTTGCCAAACCCGCCATTTTACTTTTTACTCAAGAAAGTTTCCATTTAGCCTTTCAAATTGTAGGTATTTTAGCCTTAGGGCAATTTTTTGTTGGTGTATTTAATAATTTTTTAGTGGGGGTTTACTACGCAAAAAAGGTATACCTCATATCTGTTGTACAATTTGTCAGTGCCGCTATTGTGGTAAGTCTCAATTACTTTCTTATTCCTCTTTATGGATTTACCATCATTGCGGTAATTGTTACCATTGGATTTGGCACTATGAGTATCTTTATGCAATGGGTAAATGTCAAACAAAAGTTATGGCAACCTATTTATAACTGGCCTAAAATAATGTTGTTAATCATTAATTATGGAGTGGTCATTTGTATAGTATACATTGCCAGTATGACATTAAGTACTACAATATATTTATTATTAACTCCTGTATTTTTAATTGGTACGTTGGCTTTGATATGGCTAAACTTTTCTAAAAAAGAACGAAATACAGTGCTTGCTTCTATAAGCAAATTAAAAAAGAAGTATACCTCATGAAAACAGGCAAAAAACACGTCTCGGGAATATTAATAGTATACCATCTTCCTATTTTTTATAAACAAGGTGCTACAGTACAAGAACATATATTCTCTTTTATAGAGCACTCTGAATTTCCGATTTATGGCGTGAATACTGAGCTGGCTTTTCCTAAAGATTTAGCAAAGTATTCTTTTGATGCCATCATTTTACATTATTCTGTATTTGCAGCTGGGCATACATATGAATTTAGTTCTGCATTTTTAAACTACCTTCGGGAACATCACGATACTCCCAAAATTGCATTCTTTCAGGATGATTACCGCAATTGTCAAAAAAGGTTCAAGTTTATTGATGAATACAACATAGACACGGTATATACTTGTATGCCTGAAAAATACCACGACTTGGTCTATAAAAAATATTCCAATGCGTCTACTGTGTTTACTACACTCACTGGTTATGTAACCCCTGAGCTACCACAGATCGCTAGAAAGTTCCGAAAACCATCTTCAGAAAGAACCATTGATATCGGCTATCGTGCCAGACAGTTAGACTACTACATGGGAATTGGAGCGCAGGAAAAACATGAAATAGGTGAAAAGTTTTTAAAAATCTCTCAAGAAAAGGGATTTGATTTGGCACTCGATATCGAGGTGCAGGATCAAAAACGACTATATGGAGATGATTGGTATAGATTCATGGGTGACTGCAAGGGAATGTTGGGAGTAGAATCTGGTGTATCTATTATCGATGTAGAAGATAAAGTAAAGGAAGGGTGTGACGCGATATTAAAAGAAAATCCTAATATTACTTTTCAGGAAATTTATGATATGTATTTGCATGAATGGGACAATAAACTACCCTATCGCACCATTAGTCCACGACACTTCGAAGCAGCTGCATTCAAAACTTGCCAAATTTTATTTGAGGGAGAATACTCGGGTATTCTAAAACCCAATGTTCACTACATCCCTCTTAAAAAAGATTTCTCTAATATAGATGAAGTAATTCAAGCTTTTAAAAATGATGACTTTAGAAATCAAATTGTAGAGAATGCTTACAATGATTTTATTGACACAGATCAATATGGTTACAGAGCATTTATTAATCAGGAGTTTGATGTATACCTCAAGAGTCTAGGACTTACCCCTCAAACTATAGCCGAAGATATTCACCAAAAACTTCTCGCACTAGGTAACTATAGCAATGCAAAGCATTTAAAATATGTAGTTACAAACTTTTGGAAATGGAATTTCCCTGGAAGGAAAGTCATCGTTCCTTTTGTCAAAAAAATGGTAGGACATAAATAGTAACACAGGTGAAAAAAATCTGTACAATCATAGGGGCACGCCCTCAGTTCATCAAAGCAAGCCCACTAAGCATGGAGCTCAAAAAACACTTTAATGAGATCATCATCCATACTGGTCAGCATTATGATTATGGTATGTCTGATATTTTCTTTGAAGAGTTAAGTATCCCTAAACCCCAATACAATCTTCAGATGGGAGGCGGTACCCACGGCGCTCAAACTGGTGCTATGCTGGCGGGTATTGAAGAAATATTATTGAAAGAAAAGCCAGATATTGTCTTGGTTTATGGCGATACCAATTCTACTCTTGCAGGAGCGCTGGCAGCCGCCAAACTACACATTCCTATTGCCCATGTAGAGGCTGGACTTCGCAGTTTCAACCGCAAAATGCCTGAGGAAGTAAACAGGGTTTTAACAGATCATATATCATCCTGGTTATTCCCCACTTCTAGCACATCTATCGATAATTTAAAAAAAGAAGGGGTTCAACAAGGGGTTTATGACGTTGGAGATATTATGTATGATGCCATACTTATGCATAGTCAAAGGGCTAAAGGCATATCAAAAATTCTCGAAACCCATTCCCTCACCGCAAATAATTATTATTTAGCCACTGTACACCGTGCTGAGAACACTGACAGCCCAGAAAGACTGAATAATATTATCCAAGCTTTTGGTGAAATTAATACGCAAATAGTGTTACCTTTGCATCCCAGAACGAAAAAGCAATTAAAGGCTTTCAATTTTTCATTTCCAGAAAACGTCATCAAAATCGAGCCAGTAGGTTATCTAGACATGGTTCAATTGATGCAAAATGCAGTTGGTGTTTTGACGGATTCAGGAGGAATCCAGAAAGAAGCCTATTATCTCAACAAACCATGTATCACTCTTAGAGATGAAACAGAGTGGGTTGAAACTGTAGAAGTAGGTTGGAATAAAATAGTTGGAACCTCTGTTGAAAAGATTTTGAAGGCATTTGAAGATAGCAAAGAGGTTACCACACTTGATCATCCTAATCTATATGGTGATGGCAAGACTGCAGAAAAAATAACAAACAAATTGCTAAACAATTAGAATATGTGTGGTATAGCTGGAATTTTTAATATAAGCAGAGAGACATATCCTCACTTAAATCAACATCTTCATGTAATGAACCAAATTCAAAGCCATCGTGGTCCTGACGGTGAGGGGATTTGGTCAAACGAAAAGTCTCAAGTAGGATTTGCCCATCGTAGATTAAGTATCATCGATATCGCCACTGGGCAACAACCCATGGTTGCTCCTAATGGCAACGCGATTTGTTATAATGGAGAGATTTACAACTATATAGAGCTAAGAGAGGAACTTAAAGCTGACTATCAATTCATTACCACATCCGATACTGAGGTTATTTTAGCAGCTTATCAAAAATGGGGAAAAGATTGCGTAAATCACCTTAGAGGAATGTTTGCTTTTGCCATTTGGGACGAAAAAAATCAAAGTTTATTTTGTGCCAGAGATCGTTTTGGAATAAAACCTTTCTACTACGCCATTGTAAATAATAATTTTTACTTTGCCTCAGAAGCTAAAACCCTCTTACCATTCCTACCTTCTATTGAAACTGACACTGAAGCACTCAAAGATTATTTTGTTTTTCAGCTGTGTTTATACGAAAAAACCTTGTTCAAAGGAGTTAATGAACTACTTAGAAGTCACCACTTAACTATTGAGAATGGTAATGTGACTAAAAAGTGTTATTGGGAAGTATATTACGATTTAGATTGGGATCATACTTCTAAGTATTTTCAAGAAAAACTACAGTCTTTAATAGAGGATTCTATAAAATATCACTTGCGTAGTGACGTTCCTGTTGGTGCTTATGTTAGTGGTGGATTTGACTCTAGTATTGTAGCTTCGGTAGCAGCTCGTGTCCAGTCTGGAAATGAAAAGTTTCAAGCTTTTACTGGAAAATTTGATTTAGGAGAGCTTTATGATGAAAGTGAATACGCTCAAGCAGTTGCCGATATGCGTGATATGACACTTCATCAGGTAAGTATGAACAGTAAAGATTTTACTGATAGCATTAATAAAGTAATATATCACTTGGATTATCCAGTAGCTGGACCAGGTTCATTCCCTCAATACCATGTATCTAAACTAGCGGCTAAACATCGTAAAGTGGTTCTCGGTGGTCAAGGTGGTGATGAGATTTTTGGAGGATACACTCGCTATCTTGTAGCTTATTTCGAACAATGCATCAAAGGAGCTATTGAAGGTACGTTAAGTAACGGAAACTACATTGTTACCTACGAATCCATTATACCCAACTTAGTCTCTCTCAAGAATTATAAGCCTCTTCTGAAAAAATTCTGGAAACAGGGTTTGTTTGAAGATTTAGATAGTCGTTATTATCACTTAATCAATCGTGCCCCATCACTCGAGGGAGAAGTTAAGTGGGAAGAATTAGGAAAATACTCTCCTTTTGAAACATTCCAAAAAATATTCAATGGTAAGAACGTGGGCAAAGAATCTTATTTTGATAAGATGACCCACTTTGATTTCAAAACCCTATTACCAGGTCTACTGCAAGTAGAAGACAGAATGAGTATGGCTCATGGGTTAGAATCACGTGTTCCGTTTTTAGACCATCCTATTGTAGAGTTAGCTGCGTCTATGCCATCAAATATTAAGTTTAAAGATGGTACGCTCAAAAAGGTACTTATTAACTCTATGGAACATGAGTTGCCAGAAAAAATAATCAATAGAAAAAATAAAATGGGATTTCCTGTTCCTTTAAATGACTGGCTTAAAACTGATATTAAAGATTTCGTTTTCGACATCTTTAACTCACAAAAAGCGAAGGAAAGACCATACTTCAACAACGACCGAATCTTAGATGGTCTTGCTGGTGAAAGTCGTTTTGGAAGAAAAATTTGGGGACTTTTGTCGCTTGAAATTTGGCACCAAGAGTTTCACGACAAGCAAAGTTATTACAAGGGATTGCTCGAAAACACACAGTATGCTTAGTACAAGCGTCTCTTTTAATTAAATATAAACTTGAAATAAAACAAAGTAATTATGAAAGTTTTAATCACTGGAGGGGCTGGATTTGTAGGGTCTCATTTAACTGATAGATTATTGGCTCAAGGACACGAAGTTCTTGTAATTGATAATTATCAAACAGGGCGAAGAGATAATCTTAAACCTCATAGTAACTTAACAATTGTGGAGGATACCATCTCTGACAAAGCAATTGTTGACAAAACTTTTGACGATTTTAAGCCTGAGTATGTAGTACACGCTGCTGCTTCTTACAAAGACCCTCATGCTTGGATGGAAGATGCTATGACTAATGTAGTTGGTACTATCAACATCGTAACAGCTTCTCAAAGATTGAATGTAAAAAGAGTAATTTATTTCCAAACTGCTCTTTGCTATGGATTACAACCAATCGAGCAACCTATTACTTTCAACCACCCACTTTTCTCTGGAAAATATGAAGGAGGTAGTAGCTATGCCATTAGTAAAACAGGTGGTGAGCAATACATTGAATTAAGCGGTTTGGATTTTATTTCTTTCCGTTTAGCCAATGCTTATGGACCAAGAAACATCAGTGGTCCATTACCAACTTTTTATCACCGCCTTACAAACGACAAGCGTTGTTTTGTAATGGATACCAGAAGAGATTTCATCTACATTGATGACTTAGTAGATGTAGTAGTAAAAGCGTTGAATGGAGAAGGAAGCAGAGGATACTATCACATCTCTACTGGTTCTGATTACTCTATCAAAGAGTTGTTTGATGCTACTATCAAAGCACTTGATATTACTTTAGACGAAGAAGTAGAAGTACGTCCTCGTGGTGAAGATGATGTATATACCATCCTTATCGATCCTTCTAAAACAAACAATGACTTTAACTGGAAGGCTAGTACTCAATTAGAAGATGGAGTTGCTAAAGCAATTGCTTACTATAAAGAGTACGGTATAGAACAAACATTCACTCACTTAACCCAAGCAGAGGATTAAGATAATGGACGCTAATTTCGATAACACCAAGGTATTGATCGTAGGTGGTGCTGGTTTTGTTGGAAGCAACCTGGTAAAAATGATTTTAGGACAATCTACTACTGTTCAAGTAACAGTAGTAGATAACTTATTATCTTCCGAAGAAGAAAATCTTCCACAAAGCGACCGCCTTACTTTCTGGCAAGGTTCTATTACAGAAGATGCCATTCTACAAAAAGTAGATGATACTTTTGACTATATTTTTCATATAGCAACTTATCATGGTAACCAGAGTTCAATTCACGATCCTTTGGCTGACCATGAAAACAATACACTGACGTCTCTTAAATTAATGAATCATGTATCGAATCATAAGAATTTAAAGAAACTAGTGTATTCCTCAGCAGGCTGTTCTGTGGCTGCTAAAACGTTTGATACTGCTCATGCTACCAGCGAAGAGGCTCCTATTACCCTTGATCAGGATAGTCCTTATTCTATTTCAAAAGTAATTGGTGAGTTTTACGCGGTGTATTTCTATAAGCAAAACCAAGTACCTACTGTAAGAGCTCGTTTCCAAAATGTGTACGGGCCTGGCGAAGTGCTAGGTGCTGGTCAGTGGAGAGGTACTATCAACACCATCTGGAGAAATGTTACCCCAACTTTTGTATACAAAGCTTTACATAAGGAGGCTCTTCCTCTACAGAATAAAGGTATTGCTACTCGTGATTTCATCTATGTAGATGATATTTGTCGCGGCTTGATTGCATGTGCCTTGAAAGGTAAGCCAGGTGATGTATACAATATAGCCAGTGGTAAAGAAACTACCATTTTTGAATTGGCTTCTCTTATCAATGAACTTGCTGAAAACCCTACTGACTTTGAATACTTACCTAAACGCCCTTGGGATAACTCTGGAAAGCGCTTTGGTAGTACTGAAAAATCGAAAAACGAGTTGGGATTTGCTTGTGAAGTAGATATCAGAGATGGATTGGCCAAAACAATCGAATGGACCAAAGAAAACTTGGATTTCATTAATAAAAATATAGATAAACACAAGGATAAAATACAGTAATGAAGGAATCGAAGATTAAAACACTTGTTTTATATTCTTACATTAATGAAACCTTAGCTTATTTATTTGATTGGCAGGATGCTTTTGAACAGCATCCTGCTCTTGATTCAACCCTTCTTGATATCAACCAGATTGCCGAATCACAAAAAACAATCAAGGCTAATATTCAGGACTACGAATTGATTGTTTTGCTACATTCTACCAATGGCTTTAGTTTAGGAACTCTTAAAAAGTATAAAAAGCTACTCAACCAACGTACAGGAAAGTTGGTAATTTTTATCGGAGAAGAGCTGAATTATGCCCAAAAAGGAATTCGTATGCAAGATAAAATTAATTTCATGAAGGAAATTAATCCTGACTTTATTGCTACGATGTTGTTGGTTGATACAGCAAGAAAAATTTACGAAGATGTAACCAGTGCCACAGTTCTAGGTATCCCTCATGCATTAAATCCAAAAAGGTTTTATCCTACCACTCCTAATAATGAACGTAGTATAGATATTGGAACTACTTCACATCGTTATTGGCCCTTTCTTGGAGACCAAGAGAGAAATAATATCATGGAATTTTTTTCTTCTCTAAATCGTGATGATTTAAAAATACAGATAAAGGCATCACAAGGTGTACAAGGAAGATATTCAGTTGATAGTTGGCCTAAATTTCTTAACTCTTGTAAAGGCACTGTAGCTACTGAGGCTGGTGGCTATTACCTGGAAAAAGATGATAGAACTGTTACCAATATTACTAAACACTTTCAAAAACAGCAAGGTATTGTTAAAAGGAACATAATGCCTTTAATTGAAAAATACAAAAACAAAATACCTGTACCTATAAGTGTAAAAATACAGAAACTCGTAAAAAAAATGACTGGTAAAAGAGTTTCTTATAATGACACATACTATGATTTAGACTTTAATGAGATTTATGAATTATTCTTCAAAAACTATCAAAATCCATTAAACGGTAAAACAATATCTTCTCGTCACTTTGATGCAATCGGTACTAAAACCTGCCAAATAATGTTTGATGGTAGATTCAACGATATATTAGTTTCAGGTAAACATTATATAGCACTTAAAAGGGATTTCTCGAACATAAAACAAGTACTCGAGCAGTTTAAAGATGATGAATACCGAAATAACCTCGTTGATGAAACATACGAGTTTGTTAGAGATAATCATACACATGTACATCGAATTGAAGAACTACTCTCGCATATTTAAAAATGGTAACAAGTAGATGTTCAATTATAAATTTCTTAACCTAACCCTGACTTGATTTCAAGCAATAAATAAAAGTCTTTATTTCTGTAAGATGAAAAAAATACTAATCGTAGGACAAACTCCCCCTCCTTTTGGCGGACAAGCTGTGATGATTGAGAAGATGTTAGGGTTTTCTTACGACAAGATAAAGTTATACCACATTAGAATGTCTTTTTCAGGTGAAATGGACGAAATTGGGAAATTTAAACTGAAAAAAGTCTTTCACTTATTCTATATCATATACAAAATTATACTATTTCGCCTGAAGTATAATATAAAGACTTTATACTACCCTCCTGCAGGCCCAGATAAAGTACCGGTTATTCGTGATATTATTATTCTACTTTGCACTCGTTGGTTATTCAAAACTATTATATTTCATTTTCACGCAGGTGGCCTAGCATCATTATACCCTAAGTTGTCGCCTATATATAAGTTCTTTTTTCGAAAAGCTTATTTTTATCCAGAAATATCTATTCGTTCCTCTGAAAAAAACCCTGATGATGCTAACGGCCTAAAGACTAAAAAAGAGTTTATAATTCCATTAGGAATAGAAGATCACTACACCAATATTGCTAATAATATTCAGAACAAAGTTCCTCAGATATTATTTGTAGGATTTATTGTAGAGCATAAAGGCATAATTCAATTAATTGAGGCTGCCAAGCACTTAAAAGACAAAAAAATTGAGTTTCAAATAAACTTGATGGGTAAATTTGAATCACCAGAATTTGAAAGGCTTATCAAAAATAACATACAACAGAATGATTTAAAAAACCATATAAACTTTTTAGGAGTATTAACTGGCCAAGAAAAATATAATGCCTTTTCAAATGCAGATATTCTATGTCATCCATCGTTTCTGGAAACATTTGGTATAGTGTTACTTGAGGGTATGCAATTCAAATTACCTGTAGTAGCAACTGATTGGGGAGTAATTTCTACTATTGTAGAAGATGGAAAAAGTGGACTACTTTTTCCTCTAAAAGATAGCAAAGCTTTGGCAGAAAAGTTGGCCTTACTGATTGAAAATGACGAATTAAGAAAACAATATGGTGAAACAGGACGAGAAGTTTTTCTACAAAAATATACTCTTCACACCTTTTGTAGAATGTTTGAAGAAGTTTTGCATAAACACTGTTAAGCTTTAGATTTGTAATCTGTATTATTTTAACTATTTATAAAATGAAATTTCTTGTAACAGGAGGAAGTGGGTTCATAGGCACCAATCTGGTGGAAAAATTAATTGCAAAGGGAGCACAAATCATTAATGTAGACACTACAGCTCCTTATAAGAAATCTCACGAAAAGTATTGGACTAAACTTTCTATTCTAGATAAGGATAGCCTTTTGGAGGTCTTCCAGAAAGAACAACCTGAATTTGTTATACACTTAGCTGCACGAACGGACACAGACCCCATCAATAAACTGGAAGATTATGTTGTTAACACTGATGGTACTAATAATTTATTAGAGGCTATTAAATCAGTTAATAGTGTTAAGCATACCATCATTACATCGACACAATTTGTACATCAATATAAAGGGTTTCCAAAAGATGATACAGATTATGCTCCTCATACAATTTATGGTGAAAGTAAGGTTATTTCTGAAAAACTCACTCGTAGTGCTGACCTTAAATGTAATTGGACTATTATAAGACCAACTAATATCTGGGGACCATGGCACTTAAGATATCCTTATGAATTTTGGAAAGTATTAGCTCAAGGTTTATACATTCACCCAGGAAAGCAGAAAGTAATGCGTTCTTATGGATATGTAGGTAATGTAGTTCATCAAATATTGACTATCCTAGAGAAGTCACCTGAATTGGTTCACCAACAAGTTTTTTACGTTGGTGATGCTCCTTTAAATTTACTTGATTGGGTAAATCAATTCTCAATAAACCAAATAGGTAAAAAAGTAAAGGTTGTACCTCGTTTTTTAATTAAGACTATAGCTCTTACTGGGGATGTTCTTAAAGTAGTGGGGCTTAACTTCCCAATTACTACCTCAAGGTATAAAAGTATGACAACCAGTAATGATGCCCCAATGCAAAAAACATTTGATGTACTCGGTAATTCTCCTATTTCTCTTGAAATGGGAGTAGAAGAAACCATTGAATGGTTAAAAGAAGAACATCCGTCTTTAATTAAGGTATCAGAAACCAAGAATAACTCATAATCTAATTTGATATGGTACAAGAGCGATATGCAAAAGCTTATTATGAAGTGTTTATCATAGCCTTAGTTATTACTTTTGCTCCATCAAAACTTTTAGCATATTTAACACCATTTATTTGTATTGGGTGGTTTATATTTAGAGCTAATTCTGGTAAGACTTTATATCGAACATTTATAATAGTGGCATTTATTCTTGCCATAATCCCTTTATATTACTTTATTTATAGTGGATTTATTGTAATCAATGTCTTTATAATAATTCTTACATATAGTTCTTTTATATTCATATTTGTTACTCCTGGACAAATTTTTTCACCTAAATACTCTTATTTAAAGTACATCAAAGTCATAAAATATACCATACTCATCCAATCTTTTTTTGGTATATTTCAATTATTTGGCTTATTAATCACAACTGGAAATTTCAATGTTGATGGCTCAACTGGTGATGTAATTCAAGGTACAATCAACCCCTTTTCATTTCTAACTGCATATGGTGGTACATTTAGCAATGCAATGTTTGCAGTAAACATGGTGCTCCTATTAACCTTTTTTACACCTTACATGCTAACACACCGTAAAGGTTTTTTCACTTTTTTTATTGGATTAATTGTTCTGTTTTTAGCCTCAGTGATGCATGTTTTAATTGGTGTGATTTTAGGGTTTGCCATTTCACTTGTCATATACAGGAAAAAAATAGTTCCTAAGTTTAAAATTTATCATTTGATCTTTATCGTATTTTTGGTCGTTGGTATAATTGTCGTTGCAATTTTTGCCCCACAGAATTTTAATAATATCAGCCGATACGGTCAAAAATTACAGAATTTTGATCAGCCCAAAACTTATATTACCTACCAGTCATTTACAGACTTACCAAGTGAATATAACACCATGCCTTTCATAGGTCTTGGACCTGGACAATTTGCAAGCAGAGCTAGTCTAATTGGAACAGGTAAGTATTTTGGAGAGTTTGAGAAACCTAAAAAAATTCCATTCCTTAAAGGAAAAGCCTCCCCCCCTTTTGATAAATATCTTTATAAGCTTTGGGAAAAGGTAGTTACAAACCCAGCTAAATATGGTCATTCAGCCATGACTAAACCCTATTATTCCATTTTAGCTATTTATACTGAATTTGGACTAATTGTTCTAATGTTTATATTCTTTATATTATTTGTGTTCATTTATAACAATCGGATAAGTTATATAAATAACACAAATAGGTTTCAAAAGTATGGTTTATTTAGCATAGCTGTTATGATAATATTTCTAGTTTTTATCTCTTTTATTGAAAACTATTTAGAAGTACCCCAAGCTATCTTTCCTGGACTTGTCGCTGCGAAATTTATTTTCTTCTGGTGTAACAATTTTCAAACTACCAAATAGAATCTTCTCCTAAAAGATGTACCAAAAAATATTCATTGCCTTACTATTTTTAACCGTACTCACTCTACCTTTTCATGAGCTGTTAAATAGCTATTCTATTATCCTGCTTTCGATTAGTTGGCTTAGTTTGGTGATTTTTCAACGAGCCAAACTGGTATCTCCTTTTAATACAATCAGTTTGTCATTAATAGGTTTTTATTTGTTACATGTTATTGGTTTAATATATACTCCAAGTCAAAAATTACCAGAAGCTAACTTTAACCTTGAGGTGAAAATGACCTTTGTTATTTTCCCATTAATATTAAGTAGTGCATCAAATCTTATATCTAAATATTTTCGCAAATTATTAACCACCTTTGCAATTTCTTGTATCATAGCTTCTTTCATTTGTGTAAGTAATGCAGTTTATAAAAACTACTTACTAAATCAGCTCAAAAGCTTTCATACATTTTATTTTACTAACCATGAATTTGTAAACATTATTAATCAACATGCCAGCTATTTTGCGTTATATATTTGTTTCAGTATCTATATAATCACCTATGATTTTCTTAAAAGTAAGAATAAGAGTACCTTAACTACAAAAACCATAAGGCTATCATCTATATTTTTCTTACTACTAATTCTCACCTTTGCAGGATCACGCATGATGTTGATCGGTTTTATAGTATGTTCTTTTGCAGGTATTTTCTGGTATTTTTATGCAATAGGACGTCTTTTGAGAGGTATTATAGTAGGAGTTCTGATTACTAGTATTACGGTTGCTGTATTTTTCTCTAATCCTGGTAACATTACAAGATTAAAAAAGATAATTAACTATAAAGGGCTATATAATGATAAGGGACAATATGCGCACTCTGGTTTTCAACTACGACTTAATATTTGGGATTGTGCCTCTGAACTTGCACAAAAAAAAATATTTTGGGGTTATGGAACAGGTGAAGCACAAACAGAATTAACCCAATGTTATCGTGACAAAGATTATGCAGCACTCTATTATTGGGTAAACATCAAAAAAGGTCCTGAATTTAACGCTCACAACGAGTTTTTACAAACAACGCTAACACTTGGTTTACTGGGTTTATTAACATTGATAGGGATTCTCATTCTTTTTACTTATAAAGTAATAGTCAGCCGAAACTATATGGGGTTGAGCTTTATCATTTTATTCTTTTTTATAATGATAACCGAAGCCGTTTTTAAAACACAAAAAGGTGTAGTCTTTTTTAACCTTTTTGCAATGATTACCTTAACTCATTCTGCTTCCTATTCAGCAATAAATTACCCAAACAAAAAACAAAATTGATTTAAATTCTACATGATATGAATTCGGTAAAAGTTCTCAACATTCCACTTTATTCCAAAGACATTCCCACTGCTACTCAAACAGTAATAGATACTTGTAAAAACGAGGAAAAACAGAATCGTTGTGTAAGTGCTACTGGAGCTCATGGTTTGGTATATGCAAAGAGAAATGAAGAATTTAGGAATACGCTGCATAACTTTTCTATCAACCTTCCAGATGGCATGCCTGGGGTATGGGTAGGCAAGCTCAAAGGAGCTAAGCAGATGAAACGTTGTTATGGGCCTGATTTTTTTATGAGTTTACTTCAACATTCTGCTCAAGAACCTGTGAAACACTTTTTTTGTGGAGGCAAAGATGGAGTAGCGGAGGCTCTAAAAACTGCTTGTGAAGAAAAATTCAAAAATCATAACATTGTAGGCACTTATTGCCCTCCTTTTAAGCCAGTAGATCAGTTTGATTACAAAGAAATTGCAGATATTATTAATCAGACCAATGCCGATGTAGTATGGATTGGGTTAAGTACTCCTAAACAGGAATTATTTGCTAAAAACTTAGCCAAACATAGCAACGTACACTACATCATTACTGTTGGAGCTGCGTTTGACTTTCATACAGGTAATGTTAAACAAGCTCCTAAATTAATGCAAAAGATGGGATTAGAATGGTTTTTCAGATTATGCATGGAACCTAAACGTTTATACAAAAGGTATTTAGAGATAGTCCCCATGTTTATATTCTATAATCTCAAAGAATTGTTTACTTTTGCAAAACATAAATAAAAAATCTTTAAGTATTATGAAAAAAGTACTCGTTTGTGGAGCCGGTGGGTTTATCGGAGGACACTTAGTAAAACGATTAAAGGATGAAGGTTTTTGGGTAAGAGGAGTAGATTTAAAAGAGCACGAATTTTCAACCTTGCCAGCTGATGAGTTTATCATTGGTGATTTACGCGATCCAAGAGTTTGTGAAAAGGTCTTACAAGATATAGAAGAAGTTTATCAACTTGCAGCTGATATGGGAGGCGCAGGCTACATTTTTACAGGTGATAATGATGCCAATGTCATGCATAACTCAGCTACGATTAACTTAAACATTGCAGATATTGGTCATAAATTAGGCGTAAAGAAAGTCTTTTATTCTTCTTCAGCTTGTATGTATCCTGAATATAATCAGCTTGATCCAGACAACCCAAAATGCTCAGAAGAGTCTGCGTATCCAGCTGCTCCTGATAGTGAGTATGGTTGGGAAAAGCTTTTCAGCGAACGATTATTTTTATCATACAACCGAAACTTTGGGATGGAAGTACGTATAGCACGTTTTCATAACATTTTCGGCCCACAAGGAACCTGGACAGGTGGTAAAGAGAAAGCTCCTGCGGCTATGTGTCGTAAAGTAGCTGAAGCAGAAGAAGGAGGGGACGTTGAGATTTGGGGTGATGGCTTGCAAACTCGTTCTTTCTTATACATCGATGAATGCCTTGAAGGTGTAAGACGTTTGATGGAATCTGATTTTACTGGCCCTGTAAATATTGGATCTGAAGAAATGGTAACCATCAATCAATTAGTGGAAACCGTTATGGAAATCGCTGGTAAAAAGCTTTCAAAAAACCATATAGAAGGTCCACAAGGAGTGCGAGGACGTAACTCTGATAATGCTTTGATTAAAGAAAAACTTGGATGGGAGCCTACAATGACTTTAAAAGAAGGTTTAGAGAAGACTTATCCTTGGATTCTTGAACAAGTAAAAGCTCTTGTAGCTAAAGCTTAATATATAAATTGATTAATTATCGTCATCCAAGAAGTAGATCTTATCATCTTACTTTTTGGATGACTATGTTTTATACCTATCTCACATTTATTCAATATTTAAAAATATTGAGACGTTTTCTTTTCCTTAAACGTATTGTACAGATAAACCATTTATTCAGAGAGATGAGCGTTGCTACTACCAATCAATCTAATAATATTTCTTTCAATAAAATTCTAACCGCACAATATATTTCCTTCATTTTTTTAAACCTAATAGCGTTCTCTTTACCACTCCACACTCATATTAACAGTGTTTTTATTATTGCTTTATGCATTAGTTTATTTTTTCACAAAAAACCTAAAAAACGATTACAGAACTTATTTGATAACCAACTTTTTTACCTTTTTATTGGGCTATACCTTATCCAGATAATTGGTCTAACCTATACTAATGATTTTCAAGATGCGTTCTACAAGCTGGAAACCAAGCTTTCAATTCTTATTTGCCCCTTTGTAATTGGTTTGATGCCAAAACTCAATAACAAACAGATATATGTCATAATCACAAGTTTTGCATTTTCTTGTCTACTTATCACTTTCTATTATTTTTTCAAAACCACTGATGATTTTTTCTTCAGTAACTCAAATACTTTTCCTGCTTCTACTGAGTTCCTTAAAAGTATTTCCCCTGGTATAGGAAGTGTATATATGGGTATGTATAATATTTTCGCTATTTTCTCAATACTATATATCTTACTAAGAGAATGGAAATATACACCTTTAGGCCTGAAAGTTTTATCTCTCATATCTATATCAATATTATATGCATTTGTAGTCCTTCTTGAAGCCAGAACAGCCCTATATATTTCCTTTTTATTCGTTATAATCTATATCTCCTACAACATTTATATACGCAAAAACTATGATGCCACAACGATTTCACTGTCTGTTGCCTCTTTAGTATTGACAGGTTTTTTTGCCTACAATAATGATATGCATAATAAAGTCACTTCAAAACTTGATATAAAGCTAGAAAACACACGTGATCTTAGAATGGTACAATGGGGATGTGCTGCTAAAATTTTATTAAACAATAACCACACTTTATTTTTCGGAATAGGTACTGGTGATGTACAAAATAATATTGGTCCTTGTTATGCATCGCACGGATATGGCCAATTTAAAGATTCATTCAATGCTCATAATGAGTACATTGAGGAGGCTCTTAGACATGGCCTAATTGGCTTGTTCATATTCCTATCAGCTCTTTTAATACCTTTTTATCTCAGTATCTATCAAAGAAGAAGTTACTTATACTTTTTATTTTTGTTAATTTTTATTATTTGGAGTTTTACAGAATCTACGCTAAGTACCCAAAAAGGCACTGTATTCTATGCCTTTTTCAATGCATTGCTTTTCTTTAATTTTATTGATAAACGTAAAGCCAAATAAAATTTCAAAACCTTATTTTTTATAAAAAAAATACAATTTGATAAAAGTTGGGATTATTTCATCTTTTAGGTATAACTTTGCGTACAATAACAAAAAAGTGAGCGTACACTATGACCCATCAATACTCTAAATTTTTACATCCGATTTACCTTTTAGGAGATTTGTTGTTATTGAATATAGCTTTTACTCTAAGTTATTTTCTACACTTTCAAAAGGCAGATTTATTTATATTTAATCCCCATTTCTTTCTTCTGGTGTTTTTCAACATTATCTGGGTTTTTGTATCCGTGTTACTGGATAATCACGAAAAAAATCGAATGGCTACTGACATTGCCATTACAAAAAAAATAACAAAGGGGCTTTTAATGCACTTTGCAGCTATAGCAACTATATTATTGTTTATCAAAGCAACCTATTTTTCCAGATTGCATTTGCTTTACTCATATAGTATCTATGGTTTTTTGGTACTTACCTGGCGATTAAGTTTTATCCATCTCTTACGAGCTTATCGCAAAAGAGGGCACAATTTCCGCACTTTTATCATTATTGGTGAAAACAAATCAGGGAAGTCTATGCTAAACTTCTTTAATCGTCATCCAGAGTATGGTTATAAGTTTTTAGGCTTTTTTGATAATGATCCAAGCAAAATTGAAGACTTTGCTAAAGAAAATCAATTAGATGAGGTATTTGTATCACTTAATAATTCTAGTGAGTCATATGTTCAGGAATTGATTAAAGTTGCAGATAAAAACCTGATTAGAATAAAACTTATTTCAAACATTAGTTCTAACGATTCTAGATATCAAAAATTAGCCCCAGCTCAATATGGTAATACTACTGTATTATCAGTCATTAATGAACCGTTGAACAATGCATTTAATCAACTTATTAAACGCATATTTGATATTGTATTCTCTTTTTTTGTGATTCTTCTCATCCATTCTTGGTTAATCCCTCTAATTGCGATTTTGATTAGAAAGGACTCAAAAGGACCGATATTTTTTATTCAAAAACGCTCAGGAAGAAACGGCAAGAAATTTCCTTGTATTAAGTTTCGCACAATGACATTTGTAAAAGATGCCAAATTTGTTCAAGCTACCAAAAATGATTCAAGGATAACACCTATAGGACGTATTCTAAGAAAAACTAATTTAGATGAATTTCCTCAATTCTTCAATGTGTTAATGGGACATATGACAGTAGTTGGTCCTCGTCCTCACCCAATTCCACTAGATGATACATTTAAAAAAGATGTGGAAAAGTATACTGTAAGACATTTTGTAAAACCAGGTATTACTGGATTAGCCCAAGCCAAAGGTTATCGTGGCGAAACCAAAGAAATGTCTGCAATGAAAAATCGCATCCGATTTGATGTTTTTTATGTACAAAATTGGTCGTTATTTTTAGATATAAAGATTATATTTATGACTGTGTTCAACATGGTTCGCGGTGAAAAAAACGCTTACTAACCACCAATGATAACCAACAGCTATGGGTAAAATAAAGCCCAACTTTAAAACGATCTAGTTGATGATAATTTTTTTGGCACTTGTGGTATCTTTTGTGATAACTTATGTAAGTATACCTTCTATCATCAAGGTTGCCGATGAAAAGCATTTGTACGATTTACCAAATGAAATAAAAATTTCTCACAAAACAGGAATCCCCACTTTAGGAGGAATCGCTGTTTTTGGAGGAACAGTGATTACAACTACATTTTTTGTTGAGCTCAGCAGTATTCCTAAAATAGGATACATTTTATCTGCAATGACCCTGCTTTTTTTTACTGGAGTAAAAGATGATGTAATACCTTTGACTCCACGAAAAAAATTCGTAGCACAAGTGTTGGCTGCGGCCATTCTTACTCTAAAAGCCGATATCCGTCTCACAAGCTTGTATGGCTTATTTGATATTCACACCCTTCCCTACTGGATAAGTATTACCATTTCTTTATTTACAATCATTGTTATCATAAATGCCTTTAACCTAATTGATGGTATTAACGGGTTAGCAGGAGGCATTGGTATCATTGTAAGCCTTACCTTTGGATACTTTTTTTTCCAAATCCAGGAAACTGGTTGGGTAGTCTTTACCTTGGCATTGAGTGGTAGTATTTTGGCATTTCTAAGATTCAACTTTGCCAATAAGATTTTTATGGGAGATACTGGTTCCCTTTTGGTAGGTTGCATATCTGCTACATTGGCTATCACCTTTATAGAAAACCCTAAAATACAGGCTCAATATTCTAATTCTTTTATTCCTGTATTTGCATTTAGCATATTAATCATTCCTCTATTCGATACTTTAAGAGTTTTTACAATCCGAATCGCAAAAAAAAAATCGCCCTTTCAGGGCGACCGTAATCACACACATCATATTTTAGTAGACGAAGGCTTGGCTCACTGGCAAGCCTCTCTTATCATGTATGCAGCAAATATTTTGATTATACTTCTAGCTACTTCATTGCAGCATTTAAGTGCATTACTTGTTCTAATGGTAGTGTTGGCCTTATCTTTTGTATTGACTCTAATTCCTTTATATCTAAGAAAAATCAAGGCAAATAATAAAACTCCTGTCACAGCAAGAGCTAGCACTAATCAAACTGTCGAAAAGCAAGAGGTACAGCAAAATTAAAGCATCTTTTCCACAATATTGTCGATCGTAATTCCCTCAGCTTCAGCTTTAAAGTTTCTTACAATTCTATGACGTAAAATAGGATAAGCTACCGCTTTTATATCTTCTATATCTGGAGAATATTTGCCCGTAAGTAGCGCATTACATTTGGCACCTAAAATCAGGTTTTGAGAAGCACGTGGCCCAGCTCCCCACTCCAGGTATTCATTAGCTTCCTGTGCAGCACGATCTGTTCCAGGTCTTGTTTTGTGTACCAAGCCCACAGCATATTCTACTACATTATCAGTCACAGGAACTTTTCTTACTAACTCTTGAAAACCTAAAATATCTTCTCCTGACAACACTTTATTTACTGTAGGCTTTTCCTGTACTGTAGTACGTTTTACAATATCCACTTCTGCCTGATAATCTGGATAATCCAGCGTTACATTAAACATAAAACGGTCTAATTGTGCCTCAGGTAGTGGATAGGTACCTTCCTGTTCTATTGGGTTTTGGGTAGCCAATACAAAGAAAGGGCGATCCAGGTTATAACGTTTCCCAGCAATCGTTACTGAATACTCTTGCATAGACTCTAGCAAAGCAGCTTGAGTTTTAGGCGGAGTACGGTTGATCTCATCTGCTAAAATAATATTTGAAAAAATAGGGCCTTGTACAAACTGAAAGTTACGTTGCTGATCAAGGGTTTCAGAACCTAAAATATCAGAAGGCATCAGGTCAGGCGTAAACTGGATACGATTAAAGTTGAGCTCAAGGCTTGAAGCAATCGTTTGAATCAAAAGTGTTTTAGCCAAGCCAGGTACTCCCACCAGCAAACAGTGCCCTTGACAAAAAATAGCTGTCAATAGCAAGTGAACCACTTCCTCTTGCCCTACAATCACTTTTGAAATCTCTTTACGAATATCCTGGTAGGCAGTGTGTAATGCCTTCGCAGCATCTACCTCAGATGCGAATTTTTCCATGTAAATTTAGGTTCATATCCCACCCTTTGTTTACAGTACTTTTGGGCAGGTTGGTTTAACAATAGTTTATACTTAAAGTCGTCTTGTAAAATTAAAAATAATGATAGAAAATGAATAAATACTAATAAAATCCTGCTTTATTTTAAAGTTTATCATTTTTTTAACAGGCTGCAACTTTGGTACTTAGGGTTAATTTTTATCAAAAAATTGCTTTTATTTTTATGGAACCAGTTCTCAATGGCTTGAGTTTTTTTCTTTTCTAAAGCAGTTTGTCGTATATAATCGTAGTCCTGTTTGAAATTAAGGGCATGGCCTGGAATTTTACTTTTATAATAGACTATTCTTACTGCGATCCTACCATCATTTAAGCGATAAGATTGTGGCGGTGTAATAGTACCCACTCTCATTGTATCTAAAGTTAGAAAGAGATAGGAGTCTAAATTAGTTATTTTAATGTGGGTAGCATTTGTTTTAGAATCAGTCAATAAACCTCCTGTATTAGCCGATAGTTTGTCATCTGAAAAAGTTTTAGCCACTTCCCCAAACTTAGCCTCACCATCTAAGATCTTTTTTCTTACACTATCTAATCTTCGAATAATAAATCGGGCATTTTTATTAGCTGATTTGAATGAAAGAAAAATATTTCGATACTTATACCTAACCAAACCATTGTTATCATATTTACCCAGTAATTGGCTTATATGATAACCATGAGTTGATTCTATTACTTTTGAAATTTCTCCTATTTTAAGCCCCTTCAAATGAGCGACAGCACTCAACTCAAATGGGCGAAAGGTTTCCCAACAAGAGCGACCATACAAATAATCCTCAGAATAAGCCTCCGCTAATTTCTCAAATTTTTCTCCGCCAAGAATACGTTGTCTCAACCTCTTAATCTTTTGTAGAAGTACCTTTTTTTCTTCTATGGTTGGCTGCAATATTTTCACAATTTGTCCTACCTCTACCTGATCAGGAATAAATGGAAGGTTATCAGGTAGAATTGTCTGAAAGTATTTTTTTACTTCTTGTGGAGTAATGTCAACTCTATTTTCAATGAGCTCACGCATTTTTTGCTCAACCAACTTATCTTTAAAAGCTGCAAACAGTTCTCTTTTTGTTTGCTCTTTATGATCCTCATAATTGCCTTTAATAGCTGAATTACAAACATATTGTACTTTTTTATCAAGGTTCTCCCAAATAGTGGAGGCTGGCACCCTGACAGCCTCTCGTTTTGCTTGTAGCCTCAACATTTTTTCAATGATCAGGTCTTTTAGAATCGAGCATTTACTGATATTTTTTGTGTACTTACTGGTAGATTGATAACATTCCTGAATATCAGATTCCAAAATGACCTGTGTTCCCACCTGTGCTATGACTTTCTCAGGAATTTGACTTTGCCCCTCCCCAATAATAACAATGCCTGTGACCAGGCTTGCTACCATCCAAAATTTGATTACAGCATTCCTTATCACAGGCATTATATTTATGTTTATAACCTTTCTCAGGTCGGTCAATTATTCAGCACATTACAATCTTTGTAGGCTTTATCAATTTGAATAAACATCTCTCCTTTCACTCTATTAAACCATTGATTAATAGCTTTGGCCTTTTTCTCGTTAAGTGCAGCAGTGTAGATTTTTTGATAATCTTTGGTAAAATCTGCATTATGTGCAGGGATTTTACTCTTAAAGTAAATAATCCTTACCGCAGTTTTACCATCATTGGTACGATACGACTGAGGCTTGGTGATTCCTCCTACTTTCATTGTATCCAGAGTCAGATATAAGTATGAATCCAGGTCTTTTACTACAATCTGGGTGGTTCCTGTCACAGGGCTTGTCAAAATACCTGCATTACCAGCAGTAAGCTTATCATCTGAATACTCTTTCGCTGCTTTGGCAAAGCTGATGCTATCGTGTGCAATCATTGTACGCAAACTATCCAAAAACTTACTGGCTTCACTTACATCTACCAAAGAGTAATCAGGTTTCATAAAAATATGGCGAGTGTTAAACTCATTTCCACGACGATCTAATAACTGAATGACGTGAAACCCTAGCTGAGATTCAATTACTTTGGAAATTTCACCTTTTTTCAAACGAAAAGCGGTTGCTTCAAATTTAGGTACAAAAACCCCTCTGGTTTGCCAACCTAGATTCCCACCTTGTTTAGCACTACCATAATCTTGTGAAAACTCTTGCGCCAATGGCCCAAACTCCTCTCCTTTCAACAAACGCTCTCTGATCTTCTCGAGTTTTTGCCGGATTATCATTTTTTGTTCTTTAGTAGGCTCGGGAATCCTCACAATGTGTCCTACTTCTACTTCATCTTGAAAGTAAGGCAGGCTATCTTTGGGTATGTTTTTAAAATACTTCTTTACTTCCTTAGGAGTAATTTTCACATTGGCGGTAATCTCGCCATTCATCTTTTGTACTGTTAACTGCTCCTTGAGAATATCACGAATGTCTTCCTTAATTTGATCCATTGTTTTGCCGTACAACTTTTCCAACTCAGCCTGACTCCCATTGGCCTGCTGAATAAGAAGTGCTATACGACGATTGAGTTGGTCTTCCACTTGAGCATCACTCACTGTCACTGAATCAATGTCTGCCTTGGCCAACAACATTTTGTTGATGATCATATCTTCCAGTATCTTACACTTTAGCTTAGGCCCAGGTGTTGCCTGACTTCTGGAAATAATATTAAGGTATTGACTTTGAAGATCTGATTCTAAAATAATATAGTTATTTACCTTCGCAATAATTTTATCTACTAGCTTCCCTCCTCCTTGTGCCTGGCTTTGAGTAGAACCCATTACCATGAATAGAATGAAGGCAACGCTCAAACCATATTTCAAAATTGACTTCTGCATAATTTTTTGCATTTAATAAATTTTAATCTTTTTAGATTTCTGTGCCTTTTTCAGCAAGTCTTCTTCTAGTTTTTTAATCAACTGCACTTTACGATTTTGCAGAATCAACTCTATTATTCTAGATTTTGCAAACTCATAGGGCGCTTCCTGATCAGCTAATTTGAAATCCCGCAATTTGAGATAATACGCATATTGTTCATCTCGACGGCTCATTGGCTGTATTTTACTTACATTAAGTAAATTTGTTTTATTGGCCATTTCCATAAATGGAGAGTTACTTATCAAGGCATCCAAAGCAACCCAGGTACTATCTTCCAAATGGCAAAACTCGGCCGACTTTACGCAATAATCTCTCAAAGTCTTTTTACGATTAGCTCCATTGTTCATGAGCATACGGACAATTTTAGTATTGGCTAATGAATCTCTTTGAATGGTTGCCAGAGGAATCTTTATAAAAACACCCTGAATAATATTTTCTTTCAATTTCAAAAAACCTTGATGACTCTTCAGATAAGCATCTACCTCTTCCTTCTTGACAGTAGTATCTAGTTTTTCAGTTACATACTGTTTTTCAAGCGAATACCGTAATAGATCATACTCAAACTGTTGAACTTTTTTCTTGATATCAGCTTGATCTACCTGGCTTTGTCCTCGTGCTTCATTTAAAACCAACTCTCTTTTTACCCAGGAGTCAATATAATTTTTGACTAGGCCAATGCTATCCTTAGGATTCATGCCAGGAATGGTCACTCCCTGCAATTCATCAGCATACAATATAGAATTTCCTACTTGTGCTACCTTTCTAGCATCTGACTTGCTGGCACTATCTTCATTACCACCCAACAGGTTGCAACCAGATAGTCCTATTACAAGACTCAAGCCCATAAGGAAGGCCACCATTTTTGTTTTGGAAAAGTATGCTCTCATGCGACTTTACCCTCTATTTTTGTCCTACTAATTGATCTATTGCTTTTTGGTTGATTTGCACAGGATAAGACTTTCTTAAACCTTTGATCCACTCTTGCTCCAAATGATTCTGATAATTAGTGATTACTTTTCCTCGGGTTTCGTTGTATTCTTTCAATCTAGAAGGCTGTATTTTATCTATTACCACATACAAAATGCGGTCTTTATCACGAAGTTGTGTTTCTCCTTTTTCCCAAGCTACTTTATTCAAGTCTGAATTTGTACCTTTTTCAAAAATGCCTTCGGTAATTTTAATATTTAATGGATTTGTCAAGTTTAATTCAATTGCCAAATCCTTTTTATCAGCAGAATAGAAAGCAAATTCCAGTCTACGATTTCGTCTTCTATTTTTAATAGATACTGGTTTCGATTTCTTATAATCCTTGGTAATAATACGATCGATACCTACACGTTGTCTCAATAAAAACCCTAAAGCCTTTTGCAAGCGTTCACTAGAGAGCTTATCTTCCTCATCAGGGTCTATATGTCCAGAAATCTCGAGTCTATATTGACGATTACGTTTTAGAATATTGGCTACTCTCAACAATGCTTTTTCAGCATTTTTATTCAAGTCACTTGTATTTTTATCAAAAAATAAATTATCAGCTTTAACCTTGGTTACCAAATATCTGGTTTGCCCCAATCGTGATTTAAGCTGATTTAATATTTGTTCATTAGCAATACTATAAATGGTAGCCTGTGCTCTTTCCTTCCAACGGTAATCCTCGCGATATTCTTCAAAAAACTTTCTTGCGCCAGTAGTATCCATAATCGCCTTGTTCCATACATTGTCATTCATCATTTGAAACAACATCATCCCCTCTTTGTACTCTTTCACCAACATTTTATAGTCCTTATATTTTACCTCAAGGTTATTACGCTCAAAATCTATAGCACTAAAATCAATAAATTGTTGAAAGAGTAATTGCATGTAATGCTTTGGACTTTTAAGGTTTGCTTTGGGTACTTGCTTTGCCATAGCAAAATCAAAGAAGTTTTTGATAGTGTACCCTTTTTTCAACTTAAGTACGCGATCTTCATACCTAATCACTGTTTCATTAAGCAAAGGGTCGTTTTTATCATATTTCCAGGCTCCTTTTAATAAGTTGGCATTTGCCTTGGCTATAGCTTTATCTACCGATTTAGCATTCAAACTAAAATTGTTAAGTCTCTTAAGTTTCTCTATAAACGACTGTTGGGTTATTTTTAAGCGAGAATCTTTGGCCACTTTTTGGCGAATAAAGGGTTCCATTTTCCCAAATGACTCAACCGTTTTTTTCTTGACCAGCTTGATGATATGCCAACCACTATAGGGGGTATAAATCGGTTTAGAAAAATCTCCTACTTCATTTAATTGAAATGCAGCTTGTTCAAATTCAGGAATTGCCTCTCCAATACCAAATTCTGGCAATACACCTCCTTTGTCCTTGGATGGTTGATCTTCTGAAAATTGACGACAAAGCTTTTCCCAGGTTTCTCCTGCCTGAAGACGCTCATAAATCTTATCAATTTTTCGCTTAGCCTCTATAGAATCTTTAACAGAACTCTTAGGCGGTGATACGATCATTATGTGTGCTGTTTGGATTTTGCCACTGGCTTTGCGACGATCTGTCACTTTCAAGAAATGATAACCAAACTTAGTGCGTAACAAATCAGAAATAGAGCCTATTTGGGTATTATAAGAAGCATTTTCAAAAGGATAAACCATTTGCAATGCAGTAAAATATCCAATGTTTCCTCCTTGTTTAGCCGATGGCCCTTGTGAATGCTGAGTAGCTACCTGTTCAAAGTTTTTGCCACTAAGCACACGCTTACGTAACTCAAGAATTTTATTATAAGCTACAATGGTATCCTCTGGTTCGGCCTCTTTGTCTACTTTTACTAAAATATGCGAAACCCTTACCTCTTCTTTTAAGCGGTTGTATGCTTCTCGCACTAACTCTTCTACTTTGGCTTTATCAGTAAGGTAAGGTTTGGCTAATTGTTCCCGATAAGTAGCCAACTCTTTATTGAAAGCTAAAGTCGTATCTATCCCAGCTTTTTGAGCAGCTAGTATTTTTAGTTTAAACTTTATGTATAAATCCAGATAGTTTACAATACTATTACGGGTATAAGCACTATCCTTATCTTTGAGGCTTTTTTCGTAGGTGTATTTAAAATCGGATACATAAATTGGGTTGGACCCCAGAGTGGCAATTACTTTAGATTGACTACTTGTTGTATTTTTTGTAGTTGTACAGCTTACCAAAGCTACACCCAAACCCAAAACATACAATCCCGCCTTGGCAAAAACACTATATTTAAACATAATAAAATCTAGCTTTTGGTCTATTGGCAAATATGACCACAATTTTACGGATTTTTTGTGAAAAAAAACTCGATTTATAATGAGTAATAAAGACTTTAACAAAATGTAATTTAAGGAAAAGCGTATCTTGGAGAGTGTTAGATATAGAAAATAAAAATAATAAGAGGTGTTTATTCGTATTTTTTGGGATTTTAGCCTAACCAGCTGCAATTTTTTTAGTCATTCGCCAAACACTTCGCTGATCTTCTACAGCCACTTCTACCGAATCCATAATTCTATTTACTAGCATAAGCCCTACTCCCCCCTTTCGGCGTTCTTTGATAATATTCGCAATTTTAGGCTCTTTATATTCTGACATATTAAAATTATCAGCATCCTTGTCGATGATTTCAAATAGCAATTTACCAGATTGATCCTCAATATTAATTTCTAAAAAATAGTTAGGGTCACAGTTATGAGAATAGATAATTAAATTGGAACAAACTTCGTCAACTGCCAACACTAACTGATTCACCTCTATTTCTGATAAGGACAAATTGCGCAATACTACTGTGACAAACTCTCTGATTAGCCTCAAATTATCCCTTACACAATTTACTTTATAGTAATGAACCATTATTACTTACGATTATAAATGCTCAAACAAATAACACTTCGGTGTTTACTGAATAAATAACAACAATAGTTCAAATTTTATTTTACTTCCTTGTCTTTGCTTTCTTTAGCCTCCTGCTTGGTATCCAAAATTTTCAATAGTTTGTCTAAGCCCAGAATTTCAAACACGTTTTTTACCTTAGGACTTAAACCAAACAGGGCAAAGCAAATTTCTTTTTCTTTGAACTCCTCAATATGTGACATAAAAACGCCCAAACCAGCAGATGATATATAATTGAGGTTGGAACAGTCAACCAGGATATTTTTGAAACCTTCTTTTACTGCATCCTCTACCGACTGATCCAGTTTAATAGATGAAGAGGCGTCTACATCCCCGTAAATTTCAATGATATGAAATTCATCTTCTGTTGTTGTCTTGATCTGCATGTTTAGATTTACGTGTAAACAAGATGTAAGTTTATAACCAAACAAATTTATAGAATCTATATTGGTTTCCCAAAATTATCAATTGAGTTGTTCAACGACATTGTTATGGCTGGTACTGCTTTATATTAGGTTTTTGTTGATGGAGTTGGACTTTGTCAATATGAAATATTTTTTCTTTTATGGGGTTTCTGCTTACTTTTGCAAAAAATTTCATTTATAACATAAATACGACTAAATATAACTTACAAAACCTTTTAACGTTTAATTTTATACCAAATACTTTATATAAATAAATATTAAATATATGGAAAACAAGGAGGAAAAGACGAGATACTCCGAGGAGGAGTTACGCGAATTTGATGAGCTGATTCAGAAAAAACTGAGCGAGGCAAGAAAAGAGTTGGATTACATTAAAGAGTCCTTGAGCAAACGAAATGATGAAGGTATAGATAGTACAATTGGAAACTCTAAATTGTTGGAAGATGGTGCCAGCACTGCAGAGAGAGAAAATTTAAATCAAATGGCTGCCCGTTTGCAAAAGTTTATCCAACAATTAGAACATGCAGCTATACGCATTAAAAATGGTACTTATGGCGTTTGCATCGATACTGGCAAACTTATTCAGAAAGAACGTCTGAGAGCAGTACCTCACACCCAACACTCAATTGAAGCAAAACTAGCCAGGAAATAAATACATCAAGAATAATTGAAACTATTACAAAATCATGTGGAAGCACTCATATTCTGTGCTTCTGAGCCCATCAGCATTGAAGAATTGCAAAGTTGCCTATCAGAAATGTTTGGTACCTCAGTACAAGAGGTGGATATTGTGCAGGCAATTGATGTGTTGACAGAAAAGTATGAAGAAAGCAACTTTGCATTTCAAATTTGTCAAATGTCGGATGGTTATCAATTTTTAACTAAGCCAGAGTTTCAACCCAGCATTGCAGTATTATTAAAACAAAAATCAAAAAAACGCTTATCAAAAGCGGCTTTGGAAACATTAGCAATCGTCGCATACAAACAACCTGTAACAAAAGGGCAGTTAGAACAGATTAGAGGAGTTAATTGTGATTATACAATTCAAAAACTACTCGAAAAAGAGTTAGTCGCAATTAAAGGAAAAGCCGATACCCCAGGACGTCCTATTCTTTATGGAACAAGCAAAAAATTTATGGAATATTTTGGTATCAATAGCTTGAGTGATTTGCCTTTACCAAAGGACCTCAAAGTAGATGAAGGGGCCCTTACTGACACTAGTAATGACAACAACATTGTGACGCAGGAATCTTAATAAACAATCGATTGCTGAAATCTATTATTTATGGGGTGGCTCAGATATAGTTTCTACCTTAGGAACTTTTGAAAAGACCAGAATTTGACGAAAGCCATTCCCACATTTAAACATCAACTACATATATATTTAGATAAAAAATGAATAAAAATAAAAAAAATGAGGCAGGAAAAACTCCTCATACTAATGGACAGGCTAAGAGCAAAAATATAAATAAAAAGAAAAGTTTTTTTAATAAAAAGACAGACAGAAAAGATCAGGAAAGGGATAGAAAGCAAGACGGGAAGCCTCCAAAATTTAAAGCAGGGAATCATAAAAAAAACAGGTATAAAGATAATCGTGGCGAGCGTAGTTTTAACGCTAAAAACGACCAAAGAAACGAACAAAAGAATAGCCACAATAACCAACGTGGCGGTAACCATAAAAATCCATTTCAGAAAAAACAAGATCAGAAAACAAGGCGTGATACTACTCCTCCCAAGTATAATCTCCAAAAGCCCGAGGGGCGCTCTAATGGAAAACCTAACAAGGGACGAGGACAATCAAATAAAAACCCTCAGCAACAATCTGAAAAAATTCGCTTAAATCGCTTTATAGCCAACTCGGGCGTATGTTCTCGTCGCGAAGCTGATAAGCTGATAGAAATGGGGTTGATTAGCGTAAACGGCAAAGTAATTACTGAAATGGGGTATCAGGTAGATCCTAGCGATGTAGTGAAATACCGCAAAAGAGTACTGAAGCGAGAAAAATTTGTATATGTACTGCTGAATAAGCCCAAGGATTACATTACCACTACCAACGATCCTCAGGATCGCAAGACTGTAATGGACTTGGTGAAAAACTCTTGCGATGAGAGAATTTATCCAGTAGGTCGTTTGGATAGAAATACTACTGGTTTATTATTATTTACCAACGATGGTGAAGTAGCCAAAAAGTTATCACATCCCTCACACGATGTTAAAAAAGTATACCAGGTAGAACTCGATAAACCACTTACTGAAGAAGACTTTGATAAAATTGCTGAGGGAGTAATTTTGGAAGATGGATATGCCGCTGTAGACGAAATTGCAGTATTAAATCCAGAACGTACTTTGGTAGGAGTCGAAATTCACATTGGACGTAATCGAATTGTACGTAGAATTTTTTCTCACCTGGGTTATGAGGTTATCAAACTAGACCGAACGATGTATGCTGGCATTAACAAAAAAGACATTGCTCGTGGCGACTGGCGCTACCTTAGCGAGAAAGAAGTAATTCGTTTAAAATATTTTGCTTAATAAGCTATAAACATAAAATACAAGAAAAAACTTGGTGGCTAATTCATTTTGGCCACCAAGTTTGGTTTAAAGCCAAGCCAATTGGTTGTTTTCTTCGTATGTTTGTACAGAAGTATTTATCAATCTCTAAAATTCATTTGGGTCTAATAGTGGTAAAATGCCCTTCATGGACTCATAAAAAACGAAGGATATATTATATTGCCTAAAACAAATCAAGTATTACTATGAACAAGATCAAGCACAAGATAATTGTTATAGGGTGTTTGTTTGCCTCCATGAGCTTTATTACAAGTTGTATGACCAACTTTAAGCGTGGTAAAAAGAAGTTTGATCTTCATGAATTCCACGAAGCTATTCAGTACTTTGAAAAAGCAGAAGCTTCAGGCCACCCACCAGCCCAAACACACTATTACATCGCAGAGGCATATCGCATGTCTAGCCAAATGGAAAAAGCCTTGCCTTTTTATCAGAAAGCCATTGAAGCGCATTCTCGAGAAGATGAAGCTCGTTTTCATTATGCTGAAGCCCTAAAGTTTATGGGTAAATACAAAGAGGCCCACGTGCTATATGAACAATATGCCAAAAATGGAAAAAATTATCAATTGCGTAGAAAAGCTCGTACTGAGATCAAAAGTCTGGAAAAACTGGAGAAAATGGTCAAAGAAGAGCATAACTACATAGTGACCAATTGTGAAGGAATCAACACTGCGCAAGCCGAGTTCTCTCCTATGATTCACAAAGGAAAAATGGTATTTACCTCCGCTCGCAAAGCCACTATTTTCAAAGGCAATGGCCACGCTTATTTGGGTATTTACGCACACAACTTTAAGCACCCTACCAAGTTTCAGGATGAAGCTACCTTGTATGAAGATGACATCCACCACGATACTGAGCATGATGCCTCTCCTACTTTTGCTCATGATGGTTCTTTTATGATTTTTGCTCGTAGCGGAAACCAGAAAAAAGGTCGTAAGACTACTGACTTATTTATTTCTCGTCGCCAGCCAGATGGTACTTGGGGTGAAGCTGAAATGCTAGAAATCAGCTCTGAAAAAGCCTGGGATGCTTGTCCATCTATCTCTCCTGATGGTAAGCGTTTATACTTTTCATCAGATCGTAGAGGAGGTTATGGAGGCAACGACATCTGGGTAGCCAATCTTACCTCTTCAGGACGGGCTTATGCTGTTCGTAATTTAGGATCACGTATCAATACGCGTCATAGCGAGAAGTTCCCTTACGTTGATAACCAAGGTAAACTATACTTTTCGTCTACTGGCCACTGGGGATTAGGAGGTTTGGATTTGTTTGTAGCTACCCGAAGAGGTGGTAAAATCAAGGTAAAAAACATGGGCGTTCCTTTCAACTCAGCTTCCGATGATTTTGGAATTATTTACAATACTGACTCTACTGGTTACTTCTCCTCTAACCGAGAAGGAGGAAAAGGGAATGACGATATTTATCACTTTATCGACAAAACTCCCAAAAACAAAAACTTTCGCTATTTCTTAGCCATTGATGTAGCTGCCGAAGATACTGTAACCAATGAAGATATTCCCTTGGCTGGTTCCAAGGTAGAAATTTTTGAAGGTAATATCACCAGTAAAAAATTGATTCATACTTTTACTGCAGATGCCAAAGGACACGTGAAGGAGTTTGCCGTAGAACCCAAAAAGGAATATATCATCAAAGCTGGAAACACGGTAAGTAAAGTACAGTACATTACCAAGGAAGAAGCTTACAGTATGTTTGGTCGAGAAGCAGATCCAGACGATCCCAAATACAAAAAAGCGATCAATGACGTACATCTTGAGACTACTGTATATTTAGAACCAGTGATTGGGTATGAGTTTGAAGCCATTATCTTTTATGATTTTGCCAAATGGGATATCCGTCCAGATGCAGCTAAAGAGTTAGATGAGAGGGTATTAACCTTCCTCAAAGATAACCCTAAGGTAATCATTGAATTAGGATCTCATACCGATGATAGGGGTACCGATCAAAATAACTTGATTTTGTCTCAAAACCGGGCAAAATCTGCTGTAGAATACCTTGTTTCTAAAGGTATTGATTCAGACAGAATTAGAGCCAAAGGCTATGGAGAAACTGATCTTAAGCATAAAAATGCTGGAGACGATGAAGCCAAACACCAAGAAAACCGTCGTACTACAATCAAAGTACTTGGGTTGATAGAAGATTAAAATTTTATAACAGCCCTGTCCGATCTTTATTAGACAGGGCTTTTTTATTATAAACGTCTCTTGACAAATATTAATGATCAAACTGTCAAAGTTACAGCATTACTGGTGGTTTTTATATCTATGTATTTTTGCTAGTTGTACCTCTCACTCACTTCTATTTATAAAAAAACCGCTTGATTTTGAGGCCCTGGCCCAACAACATACAAACTCTGCTATTGCCCCAGATAGTGCTTTTATAATTTTTGCCTATAACAATACAACAGACCCAAACGATTCTGATCTATTCATTGCTTATCGCCAAAGTGATAAAACCTGGGGAACTCCAAAAAGACTTGCCATTAGTTTTGAAAAAACCGACGATATTTCACCTGCTATTTCTCGTGATGGAAAGCGATTATACTTTTCTTCGAATCGTATCAATGGCTATGGAGGGTATGACATTTGGGTAGCTAGGCTTGATTCTACTGGAAAGGCATACGCTACCAGAAATTTAGGAGCAAAGATTAACACCCCAAAAGATGAAAAATACCCTTTTATAAGTTCACAGAGAAAACTTTACTTTTCTTCTAATGGTCACCAAAGCAAGGGAAAGTTAGACTTATTTGAAGCCACTCGGAAAAACAGGAAGATTAATGTAAAAAACCTGGGAAATACATTTAATTCCGCAGCCAATGAGTTTGGGCTAGTATATCTTACAGACACTTCTGGTTATTATTATTCAGACCGTAAAGGGAAACTTGATACTGTCCACTTTGTGAATAAAACACCACGTTTTCGCTACTTTTTAACCATTAAGATAGTGATAGAAGATACTACTACGCAAAGAGATATCCCTTTGCCAAATTCTACAGTAGATATTTATGAAGGGACTTTCTTGAATAAAAAATTTCTTCAGCGATTTACCACTGATGCTCAAGGTTTGGTAAGAAACTTTCCTGTAAATCCTCAAAAGGAATACACAATCAAAGCAGGCAATAATGTTAGTAATATAAAGTATCTTACTACCGAAGAGGAGTATACGATGACAGGTCGAGAGGCAGATCCTGATGATCCTCGGTACGATCAAACTATCAGTGATATTCATTTAGAGGTAAGTATTTACCTCAAACCATTATTAATTGATACTCTGGTAATGGCCCCTATCATTTATTATGATTTTAAAAGATGGGACATTCGTCCAGATGCAGCCAAAGAACTGGATAAAAGCGTTCTTACTTTCTTAAAAAACAATCCTACTGTAATTGTAGAGCTTAGTTACCATACAGATCTCAATAATTATAACTTCCACCTTTCTCATAAAAGATCTAAATCAGCAGTGGATTATCTGATTTCTAAGGGAGTTAAGGCTAATCGTATTAAAGTTAAAAAATGCAGCAAAACTGATTTTAAAAACCAACATATTCCAAGCAAAGTGACATACCACAAAAACCGATGCACAACGATTAAAATTATTGGCCTTACAGATGAGTGATTTTTAAATAAAAATAATTTTGAATGCGGATAAGCCATATAATTCCTCTCGCATTTTTTTTAGTCTTTTTTTTAAAACTAAAGCAAAGTAGCGACCTTTGTAGCCTTGTTATATTTTAACAATCTTACAGGACTGTAGTAAACAAATGACTCTGGACTAAATTATGAGATACGACCAAAGAGGAGTTTCGGCATCGAAAGAGGATGTTCACAATGCCATCAAAAATATAGATAAGGGTTTATACCCTAAAGCCTTCTGTAAAATCATTCCTGATATTTTGGGCAAAAACGACGACTGGTGCAACATTATGCATGCAGACGGAGCAGGTACCAAATCATCTCTTGCCTATATGTATTGGCGGGCCACTGGAGATTTGTCGGTATGGAAGGGGATTGCTCAAGATGCTCTAGTTATGAATATTGATGACCTGCTTTGTGTAGGTGCTACTCAAGATATTTTGGTATCTTCTACCATTGGTCGTAACAAAAACCTCGTGCCAGGTGAAGTAATCGCTGAACTCATTAATGGAAATGAAGATTTCTTGGCCTTGTTGCGTGAACATGGTTTGATGGCTTATAGTACTGGTGGTGAAACTGCCGACGTAGGAGATTTGGTACGCACCATCATTGTAGATAGCTGTGTAACAGCTCGTATGCCCAGAGCAGAAGTTATTAGCAATGATCGCATCAAGCCAGGGAATGTGATCGTAGGGCTGGCCTCGTTTGGAAAAGCTACTTACGAAACTACCTACAATGGAGGTATGGGTAGTAATGGGCTTACTTCTGCACGCCATGATGTGTTTAATCACGGTTTAGCTACTAAATATCCTGAAAGCTATGACAATGCCATTGCAGATGATTTGGTGTATGTGGGCCAATACCAACTAACCGATGCTATTCCTGAAAAATATACGCAGAGCAATCAAGGTTCCTTTGGTCATAATGAATTGACTACGTTGGATGTAGGAAAATTAGTACTCTCTCCAACCCGAACATATGCTCCTATCATGCAGGCTGTTTTTGGCGAACATCGTGCTAAAATTGACGGAATGATTCACTGTAGTGGCGGTGGGCAAACCAAGATTTTACATTTTATGGATCAGCACCATGTTATCAAAGACAATTTGTTTGAAACTCCTGCCCTATTCCAAATCATTCAAGAAGAGAGCAAAACCAACTGGAAAGAGATGTACAAGGTGTTTAACATGGGACATCGTTTGGAAATTTATACCGATGAAACTACCGCTCAAGCTATCATTGACATTGCTCGTTCGTTTGAAGTGGATGCCCAAATCATAGGACGAGTAGAAGCCAATGAAACACCTCAATTGACGATTCAGACCAAGGAAGGAAATTTCGAGTACACAAAATAACGGCTAATATTTATTATTTGCCCAGCAAACTATTAAATTTGCTGTTTGTAGAAACTTACTTTGGTACAAAAATCGTATCAAGTTGATTTTGAGTAGGTTCAATTACTCAAAACTTCAAACTTTATAAAACTTTAAGAGCAAGTGTTGTAGTACTATACAATGCTTTGCTCTACCCCAAGTAACGAAATTGTTATGTTACGAATCTTCGTGTCTGCCAAGACATTGTTGGCTACTATTTTAGTATGGCAACTCACCATGTTATCGGGTTTTGGTCAGTCTTTAACCATCTCAGGAAAGGTGGTCAATGAAAAAGACAATACCCCCCTATCTTTTGTAAATGTTATTGTCAACAATAACACTCAAGGAACTACTACCAATATAGATGGCTTCTTCTCTATCAGTATAGAGGAAAAACAGCTTAAAAAATTAAGTTTCAATTATGTAGGCTTCGAATCCTTTATATATCAGGTCAAAAGCAAGGCTGATCTCAAACCTCTCCGTCGAAAACTAACTATTAAGCTTTATAAAAAGGCTACTAATACTACCGAAACCACTGCTTTAAACAATACAAATCCCGCAAACGAGATTATTCGCAAGGTATACGCCAACCGAAAGGCAAATAACCCAGCCAAGCTTAAATCCTATCAATACAAGGCTTATCATAAATTTTATGTCAATCTTAAAAAAGTCATCCCTTCTCAAATAGATTCTTCAGAAATACTGGATAGTACTGAACGAAAGCTTGCACATTACCTACAAAAACACCACCTGTTTTTGAGCGAAGCAGTTACACAACACCAATACATTTTCCCTAATTATACTAAAAAAACACTGGTAGGCAATCGGTTGTCAGGTATTCCACATCCAGGCTTTGTAAACATTGACCATCAGTTTCAGCCCTTTTCCTTTTATAAAGAACATATCGAGGTATTTGGTAAAAAATACTTGAACCCTATTAGCCGCAATAGCCATAAAAAATATTACTTCGAGATTAGCGATACCCTACTCATTGGAGAAAACAGCATCTATGTCATTAGTTTTGCACCTTTATACAATAAAAACTTCGAGGCTCTCAAGGGAGTATTATACATCAATACCGATAAGTATGCCATTCAAAATGTGGTGTTTGAGCCAGTAGATGCTTATCAAGCCAATAGTTTCCGCATCCAACAAGAGTATCGTTTATTGGAAGATAAGTTTTGGTTTCCAGTACAGTTGAGCATGGATATCATCTTTCAGCAAAAGAGCTTAGGCAAAAGACCTATGGTAGGTACCATGCGTACTTTTCTACATGACATCCAACTTTTCCCTCCTTTGCGTAGAAAAGATTTTGACAAAATCACCTTTGCAGTAGACCCAATGGCTAATAAGCAAGATGAAGCATTTTGGCAACAACAACATCAAACTCATCCACTCACTGCCAAAGATCAGCGCACTTACACCTACATTGACACTGCCAATAACCAACTACTTACCAAGCGTTTTTTTAAGATATTAGAAACTGTTTCTTATAATAAGCTTACCTATAGGTTTTTAGACTTTAAGGTAAGCGAAATGGTAAGGTACAATACTTATGAAGGGGTAAGACTTGGTGCCTATTTTTCTACCAATCATGAGGTTTCTGAGATTTTTCAAGGTGATGGTTATCTCGCTTATGGTCTAAAAGATGGCAACCTTAAATATGGTGTATCTTTAGGCGTTCAAAACTTCTTCAAAAGGTTTGATCCTCAAGTAGGAGTTTATTTTGCCAATGATGTATTTGAACCAGCCAACTTTGACCTTCCTTCTCCTCAGCAGTGGTTTTCAAACAATTATTTGCGTAGTTTCCTCACCTCTCGTATGGATCAAGTACAAAAATTAGGAGGATATTTAAAAGTAAGACCGTTTCGCAACCTTCAATTAATATTTAATTTCGAAAACCAACGCATTGATCCAGCGTATAGCTATGATTTTTTGGAACCATCTCGTACCAATCCCACGGATTTTAGTATCAAAAACGTATTTAATATCACCGAGGCATCTATTGGTTTTCGTTTCGCTTATCGGGAAGCCTACTTAAAAAACGATCGTCACCAGGTATACTTAGGTACTCAATTCCCCATAATACAGTTCAACTACAAACGTGGGCTTTCTAATATTTTAAACAGTGAATACGATTATTATAAAATAGAAGGACAAGCCACTTACCGTTTTAGCATTCCTCAAACTGGCACAACTACCATTCAACTTCAGGGAGGAATGGTACAAGGAGATGTACCTTATCCAGTACTATATAATGGCCGGGGAGGGTTTACCAATGTACCTGTCTTGATGCCTGATCATTTCCAGGTAATGGGATTGTATGAGTTTGTATCTGATCGTTTTTTCAACATTTTTATCCAGCAAAACCTGGGACGTTTACTTTACCGCACCCAATCTCGTTGGTTTCAACCAAAACTAATCTTAATGCACAACATGGGTTTTGGTAATTTGGCCAATGCCGATCGTCATACCAACCTTGAGTTTAATACAATGGAAAAAGGTTATTTTGAAAGTGGCATTATGCTCGACAAGCTTTTACGTATTACTTATTTCGATTTGGCCAATCTTAATATAGGTACTGGCCTTTTTTATCGTTATGGTGCTTATACTAAAAAAGATCTTGAAAACTTTGCCTGGAAAGTTACATTAGGCTTCTCCTTTTAGTCATTTACTACAATAAAACGAGTACGTAATAACTGTTTACCAGTGTTGGCTTCCAAAATATATACACCTCCTGATAATTTTTGAGAAGTGCGAATGGTCATATCAGTACTTGCCTTTATATCTTGTTGATATACGACTTGTCCTTGCGCATTATAAATTTTAACACCAACTTTAGTATCTGCTGGAAGACCAATCAATTGTACTCCAATATTTCGTCCCTTAATCGGGTTGGGACTCACAGTTAAACTCAATTGTTTTTGAGAATCCAGATTAATGCTTTGTAAAGGAGAATAAGCAAAAGTATTATTACTATTAAATTGTGCTACCCTGTAGTAAGAGGTTCCACCTAAAGGGTCACGATCTATCCATTGATAATTTACCGAACCTTTTTTACCATCCACTTTAGCAATTGTTTTGTATCTTATACCATCATCAGAACGCTCAATTGCAAAATAGTCTACATTTTTGGTTTCTGAAGTCAACCAGTTTAAATAAGCTTTTCCTTTATTGGTGGCCACACTCAATTGTAGAAAATCTGCTGGCAAAGGCAAAGATGCCATAGAAATAACATGCGGCGAAAAACTGGTAATATCTACTGCGGTTACTGTTCCTATTCCAGTAGCTGTCCCTGTAGAAGAATTTAAATAAGGCGAATCCCAATCGTTGAGTGTCGAGTTATAATGTTGAACGGCTAAATCTACTGTAGGATCAGGCAAAGTATTCTCACTTCCTTGGTACGACAAGGTCACATCTGCTCCAGGTGCTGGCAAAGGGTTTACCGTAGAACTAATGTCCCACCAACGATCTACCACTGTAGAAGCATCTGCCCCCGAAATACCTGTGAGGGTAACTCCAGGTACTAATGGTAAATTGTCTACTCCTGTACCTCGGGTAGAAATAGAAATCGTAGTATTAGTATTTGTCTTTTTATTAAAAGTCACTGGGATATAAGCCGAAGATGAAACTCCAAATGGAAATACATAACTAGCCACGTTAGTGCCTGTATACCAGCTTACTATGCTATTATTGGCTCCTACATTTGCCTCACTATTAATAAAGCCATTACCAGCACGCACTATGGCCGTATTGGCTGGATTATTAATCGTAATCTTATTCTGGTTAAGGTTAAGTTCTGTGTCATTAAGCGTAAATACATTATTTACATCCAAGGAATTACTCAAAGTGATTTTCTGCAAAGGTTTGTAAAAATTCAAATTATAGAAAATAGTTGAATTCGTTCCTCCAATAGTTTGGTCAGCACTACCTCTAAAATTAACAGTGCTATTATTCATATTTAAGGTTCCTCCATTGTTAGTCCAACTACCATGTACCTCCAATTCATACACACCACTAATGGTAAGTTGCCCACCTGTCTCGATGGTAAAACTTTTACAAATGGCGCCATTTGAATTAATAATTGGCCAGTTAGGTACTCCTGATCCAGGAATGATTACATCAGTGGTGGCATCTGGTACTCCCTGACACCAGTTCAACGCATTGAACCAGTCATCATTAAACTCCCCAGTCCAAATAAAAGTAGTGGTAGTGGCCTGTGAAAAACCAATATTCAATCCTCCGTGAGAACCTCCTCCTCCTTCTTTTACTATAAATTCTACCTTTGAGCTTGGCTGAAGCAACCCTGTCCAAACTCCTATATGGCTATCACAACAACCAACGTGCTTAAATACACTTACTCCATCAATAATCAATTCACAATCATCGTCATGGTTCGGAATGTCTATTCGGTAAGACCCACAAGGAAAATTCGTTCTTTTATAAATATAGGAATGTTGATCATTAGGAATGGGACAACCAATATAGCCAGGGGCATCAGAAGGAGAAGCACCAGATCCCCATTTGGTACGGGTATCAAAGCTCAAACTTGTTTCTTCATAATGACCATAGTAAGAAGTTAACTCCCGCCCATTATAACAGAATACATTCCATTTACCATCCCCAAATTCAGTAGTGCTTAGGGTTGGCCCAAGTACTGTAACAGTTACGCTGGCATCCTTAGTATTACAATTATTACTTCCTGTAACTGTATAAGTAATTGTTCCAGCAGTAGTAGGGGTAGCTGTTACAGAATATCCGGTAGAAGCACTCAGAGTAGCTGATGGAGTCCAGCTGTATGTATTGGCGCCAGTAGCTGTTAAAGTCACTGATTCTCCCAAACAAATATTGGTACTTGTAGCCGCTACTTGAGTATTGGCCAATGGATCAACCGTAATGTTAATCGTTCTTACAATCTGGCAACCTGTAGTAGGATCAGTCGCGGTTACTGTAACAGGTCTCACTCCATTGGCCCCAGGTAAAGCTGTAGCCACTATATTATCTCCAGTGGTTGCACTCAGCGATATATAAGTTGGATCAGTGGCCCAGGTAATATTAGTCCCTGATAAAGAAGCAGTTAAAGTAGTAGTAGTAGTTTCACAAATAGTGACATCGGGTGAAGTAAATGCCAAAGTAGAAGATAAGTCGGTTACCGTGAGCCCTCCATGACTCCCTCCACCAAATTCTCGCCAACGAAACTCTACTGTAGAAGCGGGCCCCAAATAACCCGTCCAAACATTGGTATGGCTATCGCAGCAACTCTCATGTCTAAAGACCTCTACGCCATCAATGTATAGAAAAGCGTGGTCATCGTGGTTAGATACGTCTATTTGATAATACCCACAAGCAAAGTTGGTTCTCTTATAAACTACCGAATGTTGATCATTAGGAATAGGACAACCTGAAAAACCTGGGTGATCAGAAGGAGAAGCATTATTCCCCCAATCATTTCGAGAATCAAAGCTCAGGTCTGCTTCGGTATACATCCCCTGATAGGTATTAAAGTTATTCCCATTATAGCAGTATACATTCCATATACCATTACCAAATACAGTAGGATCTCCTGGCACAGGAGTCACATTCACCGTAACAGTGATGGTTTCAGTATCACAGCTTGTAGCACCTACCAAAGTATAAGTAGTAGTGGTAGTAGGTGTTGCGGTCACAGTACTACCAGTAGTAGTATTCAAGCCTGTAGCAGGAGACCAATTATAAGTATCTGCTCCATTTGCAACAAATGTTACTGATTCTCCCTGACATATAGAAGCCGTAGTAGGATTAACCGTCAAATTAATCACATTATCTACCGTAACTGTAATATTATCAGTCACTGTACAGCCGTCTTTAGTGGCAGTAAGGGTATAAGTTGTAGTGGCTGCGGGGGTAGCAGTTACTGTAGCCACATTAGACGCACTTAAGGTAGCTGACGGAGCCCAGCTATACGTAGCATTAGGGTCATTCACCGCATTAATAGTAGTAGAAGTAGTAGGGCAAATTGTAGGATCAAGAGTAGTAATTAAATCTACCTCGGTAAAAGTAACATGTCCACGAGATCCACCTCCACCTTCACGCCAACGAAACTCTACTTCTGAGTTTGGTCCTAAGATACCTGTCCAAACTGCAGGGTGGCTATCACAACAACCATTGTGTGTAGCTACCTGCACTCCATTGATATATAACCAATACTGATCATCGTGATTATTTACATCTATTTGATAAACAGCACAAGGAAAATTAGTTCGTTTATAACTTACAGAATGGTTGTCATTACCTACTATACAACCTATATAACCAGCCGCATCTGAAGGAGATCCAGTCAATGTCCAAACATCAGTTGAATTAAAACTCAGGCTGGTTTGAGTATAATATCCTCTTAAGGTGGTAAAGTTTCCATCATAGGCATAAGCTCGCCATTCACCATCACCATATACATTGTCGTTAGTAACAGGGGAGCCAACCATTACGGTAACTGTTTGAGTACCAGTATTACCACAACCATCGTCTCCGGTAACTGTATAAGTAGTAGTAGTGGCAGGGTTGGCTGTGACTGTATTTCCAGTGGTTGCGCTTAATCCAGTAGCCGGTGACCAGGTGTAGGTATTGGCTCCTCCCGCCGAAAGTGTGGTAGATCCACCTACACAAATTACGGGGTTGGCAGGAGTTACAGTAATGGTAGGAGAAGAAATAGAAACGGTGACAATAACGTCTCGGTTTTCACTACAACCAGTTACAGGATCATAGCCAGTTACCGTGTAAGTAGTCGTAGCAGTAGGGTTAGCAGTTACCGAAGAGCCAGTAGTGGCACTTAATCCAGTAGCTGGTGACCAGGAATAAGTCATCCCCGAAATCACCGAGGAAGTCACACTTAAATTGGTAGAAGATCCACTACAAATTACAGGATTGCTGGTAAGAGTAAAAATATTTTCAAAATTGCCAATTTTTACCAGTTCAAAGTCTAGAAAGCCGTTCCCTGAAAACTCTGCATGCCTTACCTCTACTTCTGAATTCGGCCCCAGATACCCCTTCCAGGCGCTATTCAAATTCAAACAACAAGTACTTGTTGTGACTACTTGTACACCATCTACATATACATGTACACGATCGTCGTAGTCTGGAATATTGATTTGATATTGTCCACAGGGAAAATTGGTACGTTTAAAACTTACGGAGTAATTGTTATCAGGCACATTGCCGCATCCTACAAAGCTGCCAAAATTATCAGGTGCTTGATTAGCAGCATAGTAATCAGTCGTTTTGATATTTAGATCTGCCCCTGTTTGAAAAAAACCTACATAAGAACCCCAACTATTATCACTATAAGTATGCCCATACCAAAAACCATCGCCAAAAAGCGTAGGGTCTCCTACCGCAGCGGTTACTTCAAAATTTGCAGTGCTTGATCCTGTCACTACCGGATCATTACTCGCTACTCTTACTTTGTAGCCTGTACCTGCTGGGGTAGTTGTGGGAATGGTGGCAAAAATAGGGTTGGCAATTGTACCCACCAATGTACCAATAGTAGTAGGAGCAGCAAAACTTCCACTGGCATCTGATAATTCTACCCTAAAGGTATTACCAGCGTTAAATGTCCCCGATATCGAAAAGTTAACGGTAATAGTTTGCCCCGCACAAAAAGGTGCACCTGAAACATTGGAAGTATTGATCGTTTGTGCCTGAATATTGCCTGTTATACTGATTAAAAAGCCTACTACGGCTAATAAGTTTTTCAAAAATTTCATCTTAGTCCTCAATAAACACTTGTTGTGTTTTTTTATACGTATTTTTACACAAAAGTAAGCCCTCATGTAGGATTATTTCTCATTTTGCATACAGTCTGTCACGTTTCTAAACATATAGGCTTGCCTCCTTACCTGATAAAATAATCACCAATCGATACTTTTTGATTTTTTTTCCGTATGTAATCAAGTTGGTTAATTGAGAAATAGGTTAAAATCATTGAGAATACTCACCTACTTATTTCAAAAAAAACTAATTTTACTTTTAGAAATGCAAGTGGCCTTATCGCTCCATAATATTATGGGGAGGAAAGTCCGGGCAACACAGGGCGTCGTACTTCCTAACGGGAAGGCTTCTGAGAGGTTAAGCGATCAGAAGACAGAAAGTGCCACAGAAAATATACCGCTTCCTTTGGGAGTAAGGGTGAAATGGCGAGGTAAGAGCTCACCGCGTTCTGAGTGATCAGAATGGCAGGGTAAACCTTACGAGTTGAAAGACCAAATAAGCAGGCGCAGCCAGCCTTGGCTGGCGAAAGGGCTGCTCGTCTGAGTCTGCGGGTAGGTCGATGGAGCTTTTTTGCAAAAAAGGGCCTAGATAAATGATGAGGGTTCCAGCTTGCTGGAAAACAGAACCCGGCTTATAAACTTGCATTTTCTTTATTTTATCAATAATTTTTTTATATTGGCATTCAAATATAAAATTATAGGCAGCATTTTTTGTAAGTAAATTCTTACATACCAACACCGCTCTTAATAGCAGATTACTCATAAAAAAATTATGGCGAAAATCTTAATCATTGATGATGAAAAAAGTATTCGGTACACACTGCGTGACATTCTAGAGTATGAAAAGTACGAGGTAGATGAAGCAAAGGATGGAGAAGAAGGCTTTGAGATGCTCAAGAAGAACAACTATGATGTGGCGCTTTGTGATATCAAAATGCCAAAAATGGATGGCATAGAGGTGCTCGAAAAAAGTGGTTCATTGGGCAAGGATACTCAATTCATCATGATTTCTGCCCATGGCACCATCAAAACTGCCGTGGAGGCTACCAAACTTGGCGCGTTTGACTTTATTCAGAAGCCACCTGATCTGAACCGATTGCTGCTTTGTGTAAGAAATGCGCTCGACAAATCTAATTTGGTAACCGAGACCAAAGTATTAAGAAGAAAAATCTCAAAAACTTACGATATTGTGGGTGAGTCTGAAGCCATTCAGCGAGTAAAAGAAGACATCGAAAAGGTGGCTCCTACCGATGCTCGGGTACTCATCACTGGCCCTAATGGTTCTGGTAAAGAACTAGTGTGTAAATGGTTGCATGCAAAAAGTTACCGAGCTGATAAACCCTTAATTGAGGTAAACTGTGCGGCTATTCCGAGTGAACTTATCGAGAGTGAGTTGTTTGGACACGAAAAAGGTGCTTTTACCTCAGCTGTAAAACAACGTATCGGTAAATTTGAAAGAGCCAACGGAGGAACACTATTCCTCGATGAAATTGGGGACATGAGCCTATCAGCTCAAGCCAAGGTTTTGCGGGCTTTGCAAGAAGGAAAGATCACTAGAGTAGGTGGTGACAAAGAAATTAAGGTAAACGTACGCGTAATTGCTGCAACCAACAAAAACCTCCTCAAAGAAGTAGAAGAAAATAATTTCCGTTTGGACTTGTATCACCGTTTGGGCGTAATCTTGATTCACGTACCACCATTGATCGAGCGACGAGATGATATTCCTTTATTGATTGATAAATTCCTCCAAGACATCGCTGATGAGTACGGTGCAGCTGCTAAGAAGATTGGTAGTGAGGCCACTGAGTACTTAAAAGGGCTAGATTGGAAAGGAAATATTCGTGAGCTACGTAATGTAGTAGAGCGCTTGGTAATTATGAGCGGAGACAGCAAAGAAATCAGCGAGAAAGACGCTCAGATGTATACCTCAGTCACTCAATACGAAAATCAATAAACATTAAAATATCTTATGTAAACTAGCCATTCTCAAATCTGGGAATGGCTTTTTTTATTTATGCCCCTGAAGTTTTGCTTGTTTTCGGGCACCTTTTTTACTCAATGTATTGGTAAGTTTACCCCCTAACCCAGTAAAAAAGCTACCCAATTTGGCATATAACCCACGGGTAGCTGGGTATAGTACTTCTATCTTTTTCTTGGCCAATGCTTTTTTCAAAATCACCTGCCCAATATCTTCCACCGTTAAAACTCGACCTCCTGAAAAAGTCAAGGCAGCTTCTTTGTAGCCTACCAGATTGGTTAGCATAGGCGTATCTACCGCATCAGGGCACACTACTGATACTACTACTCCATATGTTTTAAGCTCATGAGCAATGGCCAGTGAGAAACCTCTCACCCCAAACTTAGAGGCACTATACAAGTTCATTCCTTTCACAGGAGCTACTCCTGCCAGCGAAGCAATATTAATGATTTGCCCTTGTTGTTGTTTAACCATTACAGGAGCTACTAGCTTAGAGCCATAAATTACTCCTTTGAGATTGATATCTATATGTCGATCGATTAGCTCAAAAGGAGTCTCATGAATAAAACCTGGTACACAAATGCCTGCCACATTCATAAGTACATCGATTCGATGCCATTTTTGGAGCGTTTGATCAATTACCTCTTGCCAACTTTCAGGAGAAGTAACATCTAAGCGAGCCGTTATTACTTGTTCTTCAGTCCAACTTTCTTCTTTTGCTAATATTTGTAAGCTATCTTCCTGAATGTCAGTCACCACCAAGCAATATCCTTGACTTGCCAGGCTTTGCGCCAAATATTTTCCTATACCACTGGCTCCGCCTGTAATAATTATGACCGATTTTTGCTCCATAATACTATCTCTGTGGGTTTTAACAATTATATCACTATTTTACCAGTTATTATTACAAATAATCACGGTTTTATTGAATTGATAAAGTACCCTGACTAAATCATGTATTTCGCATTATTTTTATTGCTATTGGTCGCAGTTCCCTTAGGGATATTTTTTTATCTCTATCGCCTTATTCAAACACTCCCGGCCAATCACCCTATCGCTTTTTTGGAAGAACTCGAGGCTGGCGACCATCGCAAAATCATTGTCTGCGCTGGTGATGGCCTTACGCAAGGCACCATGGGCGTAGGTTATGTAGGTTTATTAGAAGATAAAGTAGATCAACGACAGTATCACATTGTTAATGCTGGAGTCAATGGTGATTTATCAGACCATTTACTGGAGCGCTTAGATGAGATTATTGCCTGTAACCCTAGTTTTGTAGTAATCCTGATTGGTACCAACGATGTAAACGCCATTTTGGATAATCAAAACCTACTGACTTATAAGCGGCTCAAAAAACTCAAAGAAAAACCATTCATTGACAAGTTTCGGGAAAACCTCAATCAAGTAATCATTTCGCTAAAAACGCGTACTCATGCCAAAATAGCGGTAATGTCTATCCCTTTGATTGGTGAAAAGCTTAACGACAAAGCCAACATTCAAACTCAGGCTTATAATGATATCATCAAACAACTGACTGATGTCAATCGAGTAACTTATCTGCCATTACAAGAAAAGCAACGCTCTTTTTTATTAAAAACCAATTTTACCCCTAAGCTAAATTATAAGGCCACGAGCCGTTTGATTGCCATCACGATGTTTCGCCGCTATATTCTAGGGCAAAGCTTCGACAAAATTTCGGCATTGAATGGTTTCTTAATGACTCCTAATTATCTGCATCTCAACACTTTTGGGGCCAACATGGTTGCAGGTTTGGTGAAAGATTTCGTGGAGGGGAAAGTGAAATAGTAGATTTACCTTTAAGTATTGTTTTTTGATTTGTATCTGTTGCTGAGTACTTACAAATAAGAAATAAAAACCATTCGTTAGGCATTGGCAAAATCCCCAATTCGATTTACCTTTGCCCCATGAAACCAAACAATACCCATACACAAATTCTCATCTTCGATTTTGGGTCACAATACACCCAATTGATCGCTCGCCGGGTACGCGAGTTGAATGTTTATTGTGAAATTCTTCCTTTTAATAGCGACATTTTAAAAGATGCATCTCAGTTTGAGCATGTAAAAGGCATTATTCTATCAGGGAGTCCTTGTTCGGTACTCGACGAAGAAGCACCTCAGTTTCCTTTGGAGCAGTTTCAGAGTAAAACCCCTATCTTGGGTGTTTGTTATGGGGCACAATTCATGGCACATCAGGCAGGTGGGCAAGTGCAACCTTCGGCTACCCGCGAATATGGTCGGGCCAATCTGCACTTCATTGAAAATGGTTCTCCCCTATTCAAAAACATTTCGGCAGATTCTCAGGTATGGATGTCTCACGGAGACAGTATCACCAATATCCCAACCAATTTTGAGATATTGGCCAGTACCGAATCGGTAAAAGTAGGTGGGTTTAAGATTGCAGGACAAGAAACTTATGGCATTCAGTTTCACCCAGAGGTAACTCATACCTTAGAAGGCAAACAACTCCTCCAAAACTTTGTAGTAGACATTTGTGGTTGTGCTCAAAACTGGACTCCTGACTCATTTGTAGAAACTACAGTGGCAGAGTTAAAAGCCAAACTAGGAGACGATAAAGTAGTGTTAGGACTCTCTGGTGGGGTGGATTCTTCGGTAGCAGCAGTATTGCTACACAAAGCCATTGGCAAAAACTTATACGCCATTTTTGTAGACAATGGTCTCTTGCGTAAAGACGAATTTGAGCAAGTGCTTGAATCTTACAAGGGCATGGGACTCAATGTAACAGGGGTAAATTCTAAAGAGGATTTTTATGCTGTATTAAAGGATGTAAAAGATCCTGAGCAAAAGCGTAAAGCCATAGGAAAGAAATTTATTGATGTATTCCAGGCTGAGGCCAACAAGATTCAGGGCGTAAAATGGCTTGGTCAGGGAACAATTTACCCAGATATCATAGAATCGGTTTCAGTAAAAGGCCCTTCTGCTACTATCAAATCACACCATAATGTTGGGGGCTTGCCCGAAAAAATGGATTTGAAAGTAGTAGAACCCCTCAATACTCTTTTTAAAGATGAAGTACGTCGGGTAGGTAAAAGTCTGAATATTGATCCTAAAATACTAGGACGTCACCCATTTCCAGGCCCTGGTTTAGCTATCCGTATTTTGAGCGATATCACCCCCGAAAAAGTAGCTATTCTCCAAGAAGTAGATGCTATTTTCATTAATGGTTTGAAGACTAGCGGACTATATGATGATGTATGGCAAGCAGGAGCAATGTTGCTTCCAGTACAATCGGTAGGAGTAATGGGTGATGAGCGTACCTACGAAAATGTAGTCGCTTTACGTGCTGTACATAGCCTGGACGGTATGACTGCTGACTGGGTGCATTTGCCTTATGAGTTTTTAGCTGAAACCTCCAACAAAATTATCAATCAAGTAAAAGGGGTCAATAGAGTAGTATACGATATTAGCTCTAAACCACCTGCTACTATCGAGTGGGAATAATTGCTTATTTCTTTCAAAGATATATTACAAAAACCGAATTCATGAGGATTCGGTTTTTGTACTTTAGTACCTTTTTATTTTGGTTGAAAAGCCAAGAAAAAATATGGATATTTATTGCTTTCGACAAGGTGTTTTATAGGCTAAATATTTCACTTTACACCCTCATTATGAAATAATTAGCGAGTCAACTATCAATCCTTTTCAGGGTTATTTAAACATTACCTTGTCCTACAATTATCACTGAAGTAGATTTTATTATTTTAACCAATTTTAAAATATACAACTATGCTTACGGTAGAATCATATGCAAGCCAGGGAGTAGTAACATTATTAGAAAACAATACAATAGGAACACCAGGAGAAAGTATTCTCTATAAGCATAAAACCACGCCTCAAAAACTTGCCACAATAGGTAAACACCATTTTGTTTCTCTCACAAGAGGAGAAAATGTGTTTGGAACGGCTTGTTTATGTCGTCGTCAGATTTTTCTTAAAAATCAACCGCAAGAAGCACTCTATATCCGTTATTTTACTGTCAATGAAAAATATAGACGCAAAGGGGCAAAGAGCCAATGGAAACTAAAAGGTCGGCTTAAACAGGAAATACAGGCACTGTTGGAAGGCAAATTATTAGAGAACTCTGATCAAGCTATGTTTTATGCCTATGTTGATCCAGAAAATGAGCGTTCGGCACGTATATGTGCAGGATTTGGCTTTCAGCGAGTAGGCAGTTTTGTGACAAATACCTTTAGTAGAATTTATCTCAGAAAGCACCCCGGAGTAACGAAAGCCAAATCAAAAGAAATTTTGCAAGAAGCAAAACTTCATCAACACTTTGAGTCTTTTGATTTCTTCTTTCCTGAATATGTACAAGAGTTTTATGTGTTACGTAAAGGCCAGGAAATATTGGCTTACGCTCACGCACAAAAGGATAATTGGGAGATTCTTAGTTTACCAGGAAAATCAGGTAAATTTATGTTGCAGATTTTACCTAAAGTGCCCTTATTGGGTAGGTTATTTTCACGAGATTACCATTTTGCCCGCATTGATACTGTTTTTTGCAAACCTGGACAAGAAAAGCAACTTGAACGCCTTTTTACCCATATTCTCGCAGATTTAGGAGTTTACTCAGCTTTGATACCAGTAGCTACCGAAGGTAAATTGCAACAACAGCTACAAAAAATCAACTTGGGTTTACTTGCTAAATTTAGCAACAATAAACCAATAGATTTGATTGCTAAAAATATTCCTGTAAAGCTTAAAATCAACGATTTTTATATAGCCTCCTTTGATATCACCTAGTTTCCTGTTGTACATAAACAAACCTTCATCGTTTTTTACGTTATATCAATACCTAACTTCATTTTTCATTTGATTTTCTATTTAACATATGATCAAACCACGCACCTATATTATTATACTTCTATTAGTCATTGCAGGCCTTTATTACTGGCACTCTATGTCTGCTCCAGGAAAATTTAATTTAAGTGCTCATCTTCAAAAATATAATACGCTCAAAACCCAAATTACTCATCAACGGGATAGTCTGAGAAACACTTATAAACAAGCTTCCAAAATAGAAAGGCAAGCATTAGTCAAACATTCCCAGAGCTATTTACAAACTTCACTTGGCCAAAAAATATTTCCTTATTGGTATGGCACACGCTGGAGCTATAGCGGTACTACCAGTAATCCTCGCAAGGGCAAAATTGCCTGTGGATATTTTGTAACCACTACCTTACAACACGCAGGTTTTAAGCTTAATCGTTACTACTTAGCACAGCAAGCAGCTAGCGTTATCATCAAACGGTTGTGTAAAAAGAATAGCATTAAAACCATTGGGAATAACGATGCAGAAAAACTCATCACCTATTTACGCAAACAACCAGACGGCATTTACATCTTAGGCCTAGATACGCATGTAGGGTTTATCGAAAAACGACAAGGTAAGTTAGATTTTATTCATTCCAGTTATAGTAGCAAACGACGGGTAGTACGAGAGCCAGCAATTAACTCTAACGTAATTAGTAATTCCTCTATTTATGTAGTGGGTAATTTATTAGCCAATGAAAAATTAGTGAAGTATTGGCTACTCAAGAAGAAGGTTTAGAATAGCTTCAACCACTCATCTCTAAACAGATAAATAATGGCCGAAAATACCACTAGCAGGAGAAGCCTATAAATCCATACCTGTACGTTTTTACCACGAGACGCAAACCGTGCACCCAGATAAGCCCCAAGGCCTTGACCAATCGCGGTAATTCCGCCTAGTTTCCAATCTACCTGATTTTGAGAGACAAAAATGAACAGCACTGGAACCGCATAAACCAACACCACTACTAGTTTAATAAAGTTGGCATAGGGCAAACTAAAATCAGCTCGTAATACCAGAATGGCTAGCAAGATAATCCCGATGCCTGCCTGGATAAACCCAGCGTAAATGCCTGCAAAAAATAATAAGGTAAGCGTCAGAGGCTGCTTGTGTTTATTGCTGGCAATGTCGTTTTCTTTGAACCAGCGTTTGGGTTTGATAAGGATCACAAAAAACATCACAATCATCAAGTAGCGGATGAACTGCTTCAAAAACTTAGGATCGGCCTGGGTGGCAATGCCTGCACCAATAAAAGCTCCTATGACACAAACTCCAATGGGCAACCAACTATCACGAATGTCTATTTTTTTGTTGCGAACAAAAGTACCTACCCCAATCACACTTTGTACTACAGTAGCTACTCGATTGGTACCATTGGCAATGGTAGCGGGCAATCCAGCACTCATTAATAGTGGCAACATAATAAGGCTACCACTCCCCGCCAGGGTATTGATGAACCCGGTAAGAATGCTACCAATTACAAGAAAGAAATAGATGTAATCCATTTGGGAATGTAAAACTAAAAATGGTTAATGAAAAATTCGTTCGTGTAAAGGTTTAACAGATGATCCCTTACTATTTTTCACTTTCAATTTTCCATTTTTAATTTGAATTATTTTTCCATCATATTCTCAATTTGCCCATATTGATCCAGCAATGCTTCGCGGCGAGTAAAAGCCAACATTGCACAAGCTTTAGCAATAAAACAAACCACGTTGGGATCCATCGTGCGAAGAAAATCATCAGGTGAAATGCGATGAGCAAACATATCTTTGGCGGCATTGAGGTACTTGTCAGTTTTTTGCGTACCCAATGACTTATATACAAAAGAAGCCAAAGGAGAGTTCTTCATATCAAAACTAGACTCGCTAGCCCGGCCAAATTCAAGCAATGCGTATAATACTTCATTATACTCCAAGCCCTCTTGTAGGCTTATTTTAGGCAAGTAATCTTCTGCACGCTCTACTTTTTGCGCTCCATGCTTAATATCACCCAAAAACATAGAGATAGGTACATCGCCTCCTGTAGATAACGCCAAGGCTTCGATAATGGCAATGTTTAGTAACTTAATTCCTAAGTAATCACGCGCAATGGCAATATTATAATGAGCCTGTTGGTTGAGGTCATTGTAATACTGATTATCAGGAGTGTCTTTGTATTGCTGAAATACACTATCAGGATTTAGAAAACTCAAAAAATTTTCCATTTTGAGCAAGGCCTGACGATAGTTGCGAATAGAATATACCTCAGTAGCCCATAATGTTCCATTGGTTTCGGGCAATAGGGCCCAAGTATGATCTAAAAACTCTCCTACGTCTTTGTAAGCAAAGTTTTCTACATCTTTATTGGCTAGGGTAACTCCCCATCGTACTGTTTGGCTAATTTCGTGCTCTGAAAAATCTACATCATATTGGATACTAATACGTCGCAAACGCATTTCTAAGCGGTCATACGCCGAAATACCGCGTTTGTCGGGCATACGAAAAGGAATGGTGGCCTCTATACAAGCAATAATCATTAGCAACTGCTTGCGAGATAGAAATTCTTCCAATGCTTTGGCAGCTACGAAGGCACTCAAGAACTCATTGAGTCCACTAAAGGGAGATAGTTTTTGTCCTGGCTGAAATTCAAAAATTTCCAGGCAAAAAGTGAATAAAATATCTTCTACATCAAACTCGGGTTTGATAAATACTTCGTCGCCATCAATTTCTACAAAAGGCATTAACATTTCATGGGTATACATCGGAAACCCATTGTCAATCTGAAAATAGATGATATCGTGAAACAAACCAGCCAAGGTAGGAATACCGTCTTGCCCCTCAGAAACTGCCAATGCGTGTCGTGAAGTATGAAAATTGCGCTTCTCACCGTCCATCGAATGATGAACCAATGTGGCCAGATGTTCTATTTTATATACAGGTATTTGAATGTGCAATTGCACAAATGCATTCAGAAATCCCTCTACCAATCTATTTATGAGCGACTTTGCCATCTATTTTACTGGATTTAATGTAGAAATATATTCATCTAAAAAGCTTACCTTTGCTTCCGAATACTGATCAAAATATAGGCAAATTGCAAGTATGTTACAAATATTATTGCATTTAATCGGGGACTACCTTTTGCAAAATGATTGGATGGCAGCCCGCAAAACTGAGCTCAGCAGGGAAGGATGGCTGGCCTGTACTGTACATAGCATATTGTACACTTTACCATTTAAATTTTTCTTCAGTCTTGAGACTTGTGCAATCATACTTGTCACTCATTTCTTGATCGACAAGTTTCAATTGGCCCTGTATTGGATCAGACTAATAAACTGGCGCAAACACAGCACCAATTATGGTTTTTCAGAGAAAAAACCAGAGTGGGTAGCCATGTGGTTGTTTGTCATAATTGATAATTCGTTTCATTTAATCATCAATTATGCGGCTATTGTAAATTTTAAATAACAAGGCAAGAAACCTACTTCATTTGCTCTATACCAGCTACTTGCACCTTGTATTTTTGGTAATATTTCTTAGCTTCACCTAATAAATAGCGCGCTCTTGCTTTATGTTTTTCCTGAAGAAACTTTCCATCAATCACCGCTCGTCCTTTTACCCACTGAATCAACTTATCCTTGTGAAAATAAACTCTTAGCACACGATATTTAAATTTCTTGAAATCGTTCTGACTCTCAAAAACATACAAAGGTTCTCCAGCATCGTTGAAAAGAAATTCCTGGTTATACCGCACATTGTTGCGCTCTATTTTTACCAATATGGTTTTGAGGGTAGGTTTTTTCTCAGGAGTAAGCCGATAAAAATATCGTTCAATTCTGTTGAATGTTCCTACTCGCGGAATACGCAACCCACCCTTGTTCAACTCGGAAATACTTTCGAACAAGCGCCCTCTTTCACGAGCCTTGGATACTTGACGATATAACGCCTTGGCATATCTCACTTCTTTTGATACTTGTGCTTGTGTACTTCGCCCAAAGCATACCAACAGGCATATCATTAGGCTTGTCACTTTTATCATGTTTTTCATTGCTTGGTGGTTTTATATTTCTTGTCTAACACTTGTGACTATAGACACATTTTAACAAGGAGTTCCCTCGTTTATTGTACTGATTTTTCACGAGTGGTTTGCCCAAGTACCTGCTCTATTTGATCAATTAGGCTTTGCCAATCTTGTTCACTTCGTAAAAAATCTGCCTTGGTAATATCATATACAATAAGTGGACTTTCGGTATAATTATGAATCCAGGTTTCATAATGCTCATTCAAATCAGTAACATATGCCTCCAGGCTTTGCTCATAGCTACGCCCACGTCGTTTAATTTGCTCCATAAGTGTAGGTATATCTCCTTTGAGATAAATTAACACATCAGGAGGAGCCACAAAATGAAGTAATGTTTGATATACTCCCCAGTAATTCTCGAATTCACGAGGTTGCATAACTCCAGATTTGTACAACCCTTTGGCAAAAATATGGGCATCTTCATAAATAGTCCGATCCTGGATTGTAGGCATCGGATTTTGCTGTACTTGTACTACTTGATTGAAACGATGATTAAGGAAATAAACTTGTAAATGAAATGCCCATTTTGGCATATCTTTATAAAAATCCTCTAGATAAGGGTTATCTTCTACCGACTCAAAACAAGGGATCCAGTTATAGTGCTCGGCCAATTTGGAGGCCAAAGTAGTTTTACCTGCCCCAATGTTTCCCGCAATTGCTATGTGCATTTGTTTGTTACTTTTTATTTATGGCAAAGTTAGCCAGAACTATCTAATTTTCGAAACGCACTGTCTCTGATAATTAGTAATTCTAATCTGGCAAAAAGAATAAACAAGCAACTGTTAATCAGTATTTTGCATTCATTTTAAGTAGGTACTAGCTTTTTTTTAAAATAAAACAACCTGTTGTAAGCACAAAGCTTTTACTATATTTAGGTTACAATCATTACCTTTAGCAATTGTGATTACCCATAAAACAAAACTTCGCACTCCGAGATTAATGCTTCGTGAACTCTCTCTGAATGATCTGGAGGAGGTGCACATTTTACATTCATTGCCCGAAACAGATGAGTACAATACGTTGGGGATTCCTAAAAACAAGCAAGAAACTCTCTCAATATTGAACCAGTGGATTGGTTTTCAAAAATCTGATCATAGAAAAAACTACACCTTAGCTGTTGAGTATCAGTACCTGGAGTATCAATATTACTTTGTAGGTTTGGTTGGGCTACATCTAGGGGCCAACAAAATGAAAAATGGCGAAGTCTGGTATAAAATCCACCCTGATTATTGGGGAAGAGGCATTGCTACTGAGGCAGTAAAAGAAATTCTCCGCTTTGGTTTCGAGGACTTAGAGCTTCATCGTATAGAAGCTGGATGTGCTGTAGAAAACCTACGTTCGGCCAAAGTTTTAGAAAAAGTAGGGATGATTTCTGAGGGACGTAAACGCAAATCACTCCCCCTAAAGACAGGATGGTCGGATACCCTGGAATACGCTATTTTGGAAGATGAATTTGAAGATTACTAACAAAAAATACTCCCTTTTCTTTGAAGCTTTTAGGTGCCTAAAGAAATAAATAATTACTTGGAAACTTACGTTGAAAGTTAGTAGTTAAAATATTTTCTCTCTATTTTAAAATACTACTTTATCCTTATATACTTACATTTAACCACGTGCAGTTCTATGCTTTTTGATCGCATAATATTAAGCCATTTCGGTATTACCACCCTACTAGAATCATAAGTAATTTTAGTTAGTTTTTTCATTTTCACCTAGTTAACTAAACAATTTGCTTCTATAATTCGTACACATGCAAGATTCTAATAAAAGAAATACCCTTATAAACTTAGAAGTGTAACTTTTGATTTATTATTCAATTTAAGTTACCTAATTTACTGTTTTTTACTGTTTAAGAACTATGATTTTAATAAAATGACATAGGTGGATCGGCCTCCGCTCGATCTTTTCACAACAACGCTTTAATACTATTTTTGTTCAACCTTATCCACCACATTAAAATGAAAATTTATAGTGACGAATGGTCTACCCGCTCTATAAAAAAGAACCCATCTTTGATGTATGTAGTAGCTTACCCATCTACCATTCGTTTAAACGATGAAGATTTCCTTGCCGGAGCACCTGGCTTTCTTAATGATTTACGAAAACACGATCCTCGCTATATTTTATTAAACCTTCGCGGATTTCAATACACCATTGTACCAGAAGTACAAGATTGGTTAGTTGAGAATTTTTTTCCCTTTGCAAAATCTTTACAAGTAGAAAAAATAGCTATTGTAACAAGTTTGGATGCGCTGAGTCATTTATCAGTAGAGCAAGCAGTGGATGAAGATGAGGCTACAAAAAATATTACTAAATATTTTGAAGGAGAAAAAGCAGCACGTCATTGGTTGTTAGAAAATCAACCAGTGAGAGTATAACTATATAAACATCAAAAAAGCCCTTTAAATCGTTTATAAGGGCTTTTTTGCAAGTTAGTAATTACATTGGCAATATCTTTATAGGTTTATTCACCCCGACGAATATATACATTGCCGTTATAGTTTTTAAACGTTAGCGTAGGCCCTCCCCCATTAATTTTGGCCATTACCCATTTATCTACAACAATTCGTCTGCGGTTACCTTTGCTTTCTTCAACCACAGGTTTGTCATCTATTTCCATATCAAAGTCACTGTAAATCTGTCCCTGGTCTGACCGTATCTTTAGGTTGGCTTTAGTTCTTTTAGGCAGGGTTACATCAATTTTACCATTAAACCCTCGGAAAGACATTGGGGTATTAGATTTTACCTTGGCAAATTTTAAAACAATGCGTCCATTTACTGTATTGGCCAACACCGATCCTGAAATACCCTTACCATAAATGCTTCCATTCACATTACTGGCTTCTATTTCACCTTCTATGTTTTCTATTTCCAGTGTACCGCTATTTACCGTGCTTATTTTTATATCAAATTTGCGAGGTACCTTTACTATATATTTTGCGCGCTTGTGACTACTGGTAGAAATCTTGACATAGTTATTTTCTTCGGTAATGGTCATTCGCATCGAGGTATTAGGGATTCGTCGCATACCACCAGAACTCCCTCCTCGTGATCGGGGACTCGCATCTGATGAGACTTGTACAACTTTGCCATCATACCCTACTACTTTAATAGAGCCATAGGTGATCCCCATTTTTAGTTTACCTGGCTTACCTGGTTTAGATAATGGTACATCTATCACTTTTTGAGCGTTTACTCCCCACCCAGCCAGCAACAATATCAACAAAGTGTATTGCAAGTGTCTGCTTAATGTTTTCAAATTTCTTGGTTTCATTTGCTTAAAAATAATGAGTTGAGTGAATATTGTGTTATTTATTGCGATTTACATAAATGTTTCCATTCAAGGTTTCAAACTTGAACACCTTCCCTCCTTTTCTAACCCTTACTGAGGTAAACTCGTCTACTTTGTAAATCTTAGTTTTTCCCTCAGAGGCTGTTTTACTAATCACCTTCGTAGGGAGTTGTTTGACATCATAATCGGTATAAAAGTCGCCATTAAAAGACTTAAAACGAAGATCTGCCGATAAATTACCTGGATATTTTACCCGAATATTCCCATTCAATGCATAGTATGAGGAATTCTTTTCTGGTACCCTGGTATAATTTGCTTCCAACTGCCCATTAATGGTACGCGCTTTAGTAGCCCCAGCTATGTTTTTCAAATATACAGAACCATTCACATTGGTGACCTTCAGGCTTGCTTTGGTATTAGTTACCTCAATATCTCCTCTATTTACCGTACGCACGATCAAATGAGTATTCTCTGGCACATTCACTTGTATATCAAACTTAAAATCGTAGCCTTTTTGCTTGTTCCAGTCATCCCACTCATAGCCAAATCCTCGTTTATTATTTCGGTTACGGCCATAAGTCAGATTAGGAGTTTTGATATGTGCTACTAAAGTATCGTTTTCACGAAAAATAACCAGGCTCACTTTGCTTTTACCATTTGCTACGTCTTTTTGAGTATCTCCAACAATCGTTTTGGTAGCTGTAAGGTCAATACTATTGCCTTTACCTCCTTTTACCATTACCGATCCATTGATATTATCAATCAGCAGCACCTGAGCCTTTGGCATTGTTTTCTTGATAGTTTCGGTTGACTTTTGAGCCTGTATGGTCACTGTCCCAAATGCTACCAACAAAACAATCATACCTAGTTTTACAGCTTTATTCATCATTATATGGTTTTGATTATTACATTACTTTGCAAAGTCACAGGGGTAAACCTCAATTGTTGAAAATGGTTACACACTGGCCCCAAAATACCCTTTGGAGCATAAAAAAAGCCCGTGAAAATATTTCACGAGCTTTCTGGAGATATATTACACTTAATAAACTCTACAATATATTTAGTCTGGCTTGGCACCAGTTTTAAACCTTATCTTATAGTTTTTAGGTAATGGAAACCCTTCTTTTGAAAGAAAGCTTCGATTAGATATCACAAACTCATATTCCTTATTGGGCTTAAGGTCAATATTAAGCACTAATGATTTTTGATCTTTGGTAAATTGTGGTTTTTCCACTCCAGGATAGGCTGCTTTACCTTTCCTGGAATAGTTAATGGAATAACCATCAGTCATCATCGCTTGAGAAAATTTGATGATCAGTTTTTTATGACTGACACTCACTTGCTTATCGTTATTGTTGAAAGGAGCAATACCTGCCAAAACAGGTTGTTTATCTTTATACTCCTTCATCAATGCTTCTTTATCAATGGGTTTTTGGTAATATTTTGATTGCGCTAAAAAGTCCTCCACTGCTCTACCATTTGAATAACTTAGCTCTATAATGGCCTTGATCGCAGCTTGTTTGTTCCTGGCTTGCTTGTAATAAGATTTGCAAATGGTATACCCCATAAAATATCCCAAATCAGCCATTTTGCGAGCGCTAGAACCATTAAACATCCAATGATAAAATGCTTTGCCAAACATTTCCTTTCTGAACTGTTTTTTTAGCTCTTCTTCGTGCTTGCGGCCATATACAATGTAACTGTTTTGCATTGGCTTGCCTATCACCAACTCTGTAATAAAATCACAGGCACCTTCTTTGAGTGCTCTGGCCAATAAATTCTTGGGCCTACCTCCTCGTTGTTGGGTATGCACATATTCGTGAATATTTAGGATTACAATGTTCTCAAGTGATTGATTTTTGAAAACGCCTTTTAGCCAATTACTTTTAAACTCTGAAACATCCGTTTCTTTGGTCCCAGTAGCAATTTCACAGCCTATGAGTACTTTACCATTGTGAATAGTTCCGCCCGAATTTAAACCTCCCACGGTAAAATACATCTTCGCCTCTTTTAATGATGGGTATAATGTTTTAAGCTTTACAAGACTTTTTTCAATCTCAGCAACTTTGCTCTTCACTGCTAAAGTATTGGGGCGAATGGACTTCCAAAATTTAGGGAAACGATTAATCAACTTGACCCAGCGCTTGTCAGTATAATTACGCACTTTCATAAATGCCTTAAGCCCTGGTGTACCTTTGGCAATGTAGTATTGATTGATTAGCCTTAACTGTTTTTGCTCGTCTTTGGTAGTCTGAATGCTATCAAAAGCCACCCAGAAGTTGTCTATGTCTTGAGTAAATACTTTTTGTGATGACTGCCCCATAACAGAGCCAAAGGCCAGTAATAATAGACAAGCCATCAAAGAAATTGTTAGTTTATGCATTTTCAAAAAAAGGTTATATGGGTATTCAGTTTCTATAGACGCAAAACTACTTCCATAGCTACTAAACCTCTGATTTTCAACAACTTTAAATTCTCTCAAAACTATAAATCGTTCATTTATGAACAATTAGAAGTTCAGTTTTGTACGTTTAATGCTACTATTTGACACAAAAAACCTGTAACAGATTGCTACAGGTTCGCTCTTTAATTGCTAGTTTCTTTTACATCAATACTTGAATACCCTTCCTCCTCTTCTGACGCTCACTAATCTGGTTTGGCACCAGTTTTAAACCTTATCTTATAGTTTTTAGGTAATGGAAATCCTTCTTTTGAAAGGAATTTTCGATTAGATATTATAAACTCATACTCCCTATTGGGCTTGAGCTTAATCTTAAGCACCAATGATTTTTGATCTTTGGTAAACACTGGTTTTCCTACTCCAGGATAGGCTTCTTTGCCTTTCTTGGAATAGTAAATAGAATACCCGTCGGTCATCATCTCTTGGGAAAACTTGATGATCATTTTTTTATGGCTGGCACTCACTTGTTTCTCGTTATTTTTGAAAGGAGCAATACCTGCCAAAACCGGTTGCTTCTCTTTATACACCTTCATCAAAGCTTCTTTATCAATAGGTTTCTGATAATATTTTGATTTTGCCAAAAAGCCCTCTATGGCCTTAGAGTTCCCAAATTTTAACTCTATAATATCTCGAATGGCAGCTTTTTTATCCTTAGCTTGGTTGTAATAAGATTTGCAAATAGTATAACCCATAAAATATCCCAAATCGGCCATTTCTCGAGCACTAGAACTATTAGACAGCCAATGACGAAATGCCTTGCCAAACATTTCCTTTTCAAATTGTTTTTTTATTCTTTCTTCGTGCTTACGCCCATATACAATATGACTACTTTGTATTGGCTTACCTATCACTAATTCTGCAATAAAATCACAAGCTCCTTCTTTGAGTGCTCTGGCCAATAAATTCTTGGGCCTGCCTCCTCGTTGTTGGGTATGCACATATTCGTGAATATTTATGATTACAATATTTTCAAGTGATTGATTTTTGAAAACGCTCTTTAGCCAATTATTTTTAAACTCAGAAACATCCGTTTCTTTGGTTCCAGTAGCAATTTCACAGCCTATGAGTACTTTACCATTGTGAATAGTCCCACCTGAATTTAAGCAACCTATGGTAAAATACATTTTCGCCTCTGTTAATGATGGATACAATGCTTTAAATCTTACAAGACTTTTTTCAATCTCAGCAACCTTACTTTTTACTACTAAGGTATTAGGACGAATGGACTTCCAAAACTTAGGCAAACGATTGATTAGTGTGACCCAACGTTTGTCGGTATAATTCTTAACTTTCATAAAAGCTCTCAGGCCAGGAGTTCCTTTATCAATGTAATACTTATTGATAAACTCTAGTTGTTTTTGCTTATCCTTAGTGGTTTGGATACTATCAAAAGCTATCCAAAAATTGTCTATATCTTGGGTAAAAACTTTTTGCTTTTGCCCAATGACAACATCAAAACTCGCGGCCATTAAGCAAAGCAGAATACTTAACAGGTACTTATTCATTTTCAAAAAGGGTTATATGGGTATTCAAATTTTATAAATACACAACTGCATCCAGTGCGATTAAATTACTGATTTTCAAAATAGTCAAGAGAGGCAAAACTTCTAATACATGCATTTATGAACAGTTGGGAATTCAGTTTTGTACGTTTAGTAATAATATAAAAAAAACCTGTAACAAATTGCTACAGGTTCCTACTTTAAGTGTTGCTCTTTTCTACATCAGTACTTGAATACCTTGCTCTACTTTACCCTTTACTGCTTCATTGAGATCTTCTTTTTTGAGCAATTCTTTGAGTGCTTTCACCGATCTTTTCTCCTGGAGATCAATCATAATATCCACCAGAGCTATTTGCACCAAAGGTGACTCTTGCTTAGCAATGGATTTGATCAAACCAGTGCGTACCTTAGGATGTGTGGTAAACTGTGATAAAGCCTCTACTGTAGTTAAACGTACATTTACATTTGAGTCGGTATTGAGCGTAGTAAGCAAAGCATCAATAATGCGGTTATCCACATCTGATAAATTGCTGGTAAGGTTTACCGCTCGCAATCGTTCACTGGCCGATTTCTCTTTGATCAAAGTCAACATTACCTCTTTGTTGGCAGTCTCCAACCTGGCCAACTGCTTTTTAATATCGGCCAATTGTTCTTCGTTCTTCTTAGAAATCACCAAGTTTTTATTCCCTTTGGTAGAGGTATCCTGCATCATGTACATGCCTAGCCCTCCAATCAAGATGCCCACCAGACCATAAGCTAAGTTGTAGGCCATTCTGCGGTGGTTTAAAGCCGCCCACCAGGTTTTCAACCTGGTACTAAATCTTGCAGAAGCTTTTTCGGTTTGCTTGTGCTCCTCGAGCATTGCGTAAAAGTTTACCGACATTTGCTCACTGGGTTCAGGTACTTCTACTTGTCCCAATTGGTCGTTTAAAACCTTTAACTCGAAGAGTTCAGATTTACCATCTTCATTTTGCTCCAGATACGCCTTGAGTTCCGCCTCGCGCTCCGGAGTAATATCACCGTTGAGGTATTCGGTCATCAATATTTGATAGCGTTCTTCGTTCATAATGCTTGATTATTTTCGAGTTTTTTGTAAATTTTTTTGAGGTCGGTCAAGGCTCTGTGGATGCGTACTTTTACCGCGCCTTCGCTACAATTCATCAATTGGCCAATTTCTTTGTATTTCAGTCCCTGATAACGGCTCAATACCAATATTTCTCTTTTTTCGGCAGGTAATTTTGCCATCGCGGTATTGAGTAGCTGTATCTCTTCCTGTTGGTTCATTTGCGACTCCGCGTTTGCATCATCTGGCAAACGATTTTCCCAATCGCTCAAGTCGTCTTTGTAGCCCATACGGTTTTGCTTCTTGTGATGGTCTACATTTACGTTACGTGCCAAGTGATACATCCAGGTGGTAAACTTTCCCTCTCCTGTAAAGGTATGCTTGTACTTGAGGATTCGTAAAAACACATTTTGCACCAAATCTTCGCTGGTTTTGGCATTGTGGGTCATTCGGTAAAAGAACCCAAACAAGGCTTTGTTGTAACGCTCAAAGAGTAACCCCAACTTATCTACATCTCCTGCCTTTACTTTCAGCATCAATCCATTATCTGAAATTGCATCCAATTATACCTCCTCTTTTATATTATTTAACAGCGGTAACTGTGCTTTTGTAAGATGGTTACAGAGTTTATTATTTTTTTTCATTTTTCAAGCATCCAAGGATTTTTGTATCTTTGAGAAAAACCAACACTATGGGACAAGCTCAAGAAAAAAAAGAAGTTTATACTTATGAAGAATACCTTGCCTTAGAACAACAAGATCAAATCCGTTATGAATTTTTCCTTGGGGAAGTATTTGCAATGGCAGGTGGTACAAAAGACCATAACCGGATTGCAAATAATATGCATCATTACATAGATAACCTATTGCCTGATGGCTGCGATATATTTACTGGGGATGTTAAAATTGAAATTAATCATCTTTTACATTATATCTATCCTGATGTGGTGCTCACTTGTGATCCAGAAGACCAAGAAGACGGCAAAGACCATAAAATATTTCATCCTGCTTTAATCGTAGAAGTACTTTCAAAATCTACTCGTGGGTATGACCAAGACGAAAAAAAAGAAGCCTACATGCGTTTACCTTCTTTGTTGTATTATGTATTGGTTGACCAATACAAGTGTTACATACAGGTATATGAAAGACTAAAAGATTCCTGGAATTACAAAATTTATGATAATTTGGATCAAGTAATAACCTTTTCTCAATTAAGCCTACAAATACCTGTTCGCAAAATTTATAAAAAAGTAACACTCACCTAAAAAAAGCCTACTCCCTCGAGTAGGCTCCCTTTTCCATATTTTGTATCAATTACTATTGAAAACGCTTGGCGACGAAAGCTTCTTTTAAACCTTTAGAATAGTCATAAAAACCAACACCAGATTTTACTCCTTTGTGTCCTGCTTCTACCATATTTACCAATAGTGGGCAAGGAGCATATTTTTGGTTTCCTAAACCATCATACATCACACGCAAAATAGATAAACATACGTCTAATCCAATAAAATCGGCCAATTGCAAAGGCCCCATAGGATGAGCCATTCCCAACTTCATTACGGTATCTATTTCTTCTACTCCTCCTACTCCTTCAAACAAAGCATAAATGGCTTCGTTGATCATTGGCAACAAAATACGGTTGGCTACAAAACCAGGATAGTCATTTACTGAGGTAGGTATTTTTCCAATTTTTTTAGAAGTTTCCAACACCGCCTGGGTGGTTTCTTCTGAAGTAGCATAACCATTGATTACCTCTACCAATTTCATTACTGGCACTGGGTTCATAAAGTGCATTCCTATTACTTTGTCAGGGCGATTGGTAGCTGCCGCAATTTTAGTAATAGAAATAGAAGAAGTATTACTCGCCAAAATGCAGTTCTCGGGGGCAAATTTGTCGATATCTGCAAATATTTTAAGCTTGATGTCTATGTTTTCGGTAGCAGCTTCTACTACTAAATCGGCATTTTTCACCCCCTCTTCCAGGCTAGTCACTGTAGTAATGTTACCAAGAGTTGCGTTCTTTTTGGCTTCATCAATCAACTCTTTTTTGATCTGGCGATCAAGATTTTTAGAAATCGTAGCTATTGCTTTTTCCAAAGCATCCGCATTAATATCAATCAAGTGTACTTTATAATCATTTTGCGCAAATACGTGGGCAATCCCGTTACCCATAGTACCCGAACCAATCACTGCGATATTTTTCATTGCTATTGTATTATTTTTAAGGTTGTAAATCCCAACACATGGAACTTCAATCGTGTGTTTTTGTTTGTTCAGATCATCGTATTTCTTGTAAAAAAACGCGCATGATCTAACCGGGCGCCAATATCATAATTATTTGGGGTAAACTCAAAAAGATGGGGCTAATGACGCCCAAGTACAATTGTTTCAATTTTTTTTCATATTTTTATTTCATAAATAACAGTAATCATTTAACTTTATGTATTAAAAATGACCGTTAGTCATTTTAAAAACGTTACGCAATTATGGGAGTTCTTGAAAGAAAAGAAAGAGAAAAAAAGCAAAGACGCAATGCCATTCTAGATGCCGCAGAGAAGATTTTCTTCCAACAAGGGTTGTTCAATACGTCTATGGACAGCATTGCTAAAGAGGCAGAGTTTAGCAAAGGAACACTCTATTTGTATTTTAAAAACAAGGAAGAACTCTATAGGGCTGTATTACTCCGGGGATTCATTCTGCTGGAACAAAAGCTAAAAGAAGCCTTACACGAAGATGCAGATGCTTACCAAAACATCATCAACATTAGTCAGGCCTACTATAAGTTTTCGCAAGACGAAGATGGCTATTTCAACGCGATTTTATCTTATCAAGACGACGAATTTGACATTGACAACTTAGAGGTAGAATCAGGTAAGTCGTTGAAGGCAGGTAATCGAGTAATTCAGATTTTGATTGACAACATAGAAAAAGGTCGTAAGGATGGAAGTATAGATTCCAAAATCAACCCACTGGAATCGGCTTTTGTGCTATGGAGTCAGTTTACCGGATTCCTACAAATGCTCAAAAAGAAAAAAGAAATCATTGAGCATTACTTTAGCGTAAGCCAGGAAAATTTACTGGACACATATTTTCTACTGGTAGAAAAGGCCTTAAAACCCCAATAAGCCCATCGTTAGGAATTCAAACCTTTTAAAATGATACACTGTTATGACTAGTAGTCATTATATGAACTAAAGCCAGTAATATTCAACAAAAGACGTTTAATTGTCCATCATCATGACAAAAATCAAAGACCAAAATATACTTATCACCGGTGGTGCCAATGGAATTGGCAAGATGCTGGGAGAAAAAAGCTTGAAAGAGGGCGCAGCTCATTTGGTAATCTGGGATATCAACCAGGAAAACTTAGATAAGACAGTAGAAGAATTTAAGGCAAAAGGTTTTGACAATGTGTCTCCTTACATTGTGGACATTGCTAATACAGAAGAAATAGAAGCTCAGGCGGCCAAAGTCTTGTCTGATGTTGGTACGATTGATATTTTATATAATAATGCAGGAGTAGTTGTAGGGAAACAATTTTATGAGCATTCGGCTCGTGATATAGATAAAACTATCCAGATCAACGTCTTGGGGGTGATGCACACTACTCGGGTGTTTTTACCAGCAATGATAAACAAAGGTGCTGGGCACGTGATCAACATTGCTTCTGCTGCTGGACTTACCCCTAACCCTAAAATGTCGGTATATGCAGCCAGTAAATGGGCTGTTTTGGGCTGGTCAGAGTCTTTGAGAATTGAAATGGAACGTATTGGTAAAGATTTTCACGTAACTACGGTTACACCTAGCTACATCAACACTGGAATGTTTGATGGAGTAAAAGCACCATTGATTACTCCTATTCTTGACCCTCATGATGTAACCGACCAAATCATTAGTGGAGTAAAAAACAACGAAATTTTATTACGTGCACCATTGTCTGTCAATCTTTTGCCTATTCTAAGAGGCATTTTGCCTACCAGAGTATTCGACTTTGTAGGGGGTAATTTATTTGGCATCTACGATACAATGGCCGATTTTCTGGGTCGCCCAAAAGAAGAGGCACTACCCGAAAAAGAGAGCGATAAAAAAACTGCTAAGGCCTAATCAACAAATCATTTATCAGGAAAATCAACTAGAAAACAATGAGCACCCAAACCAACGCAACTACCAGCAAAAGTAAACGCACTCCGAGAAAAACAACCGCCCAGAAAACGACAAAGAAAAAAGGGATTTCTGTTGAAAAAGCCGTGATTGAAGCCCAACGCAAGTTTTTTCAGGAGGGTAACACCAAAAGTTATGAGTTTCGTATCGATCGTTTGCGTAAGCTAGAAGAAGTCATTAAAGACAACGAGGAAGCAATTATTGAGGCGCTTCACAAAGACTTCCGCAAATCACCTTTTGAGACTTATGCTACTGAGATTGGTTTTGTATTGGGAGAAATTGGTCATGCTCGTAGTAACCTGGCTTCCTGGATGAGTGCCAAAAAGGTAGGAGGCTCCTGGTTAAACTTTCCTTCAGGAAGTTATATCTATTCAGAACCTTATGGGGTTTGTTTGGTCATGGGTGCCTGGAACTACCCGCTTCAGCTCACATTGGGGCCTTTGGTGGGAGCCATTGCTGCTGGGAACTGTGCCATTGTAAAACCTTCAGAACTAGCAGTAAATATCTCTAGCCTGATGGCCAGGATGATTAATGAAAACTTTGACGAAGCACATGTAAAAGTGATTGAAGGGGGCAAAGAAGTAGCTACTAATTTGCTTGCTGAAAACCTGGATTATATTTTCTTTACTGGAAGCGTAAGGGTAGGTAAAATTGTGATGCAGGCTGCAGCCCAGCATCTTACTCCTGTGACCTTAGAATTGGGAGGTAAAAGCCCCGCTATTATAGACAAAACCGCTGACATAGAATTGGCTGCCAAACGCATTGCCTGGGGTAAGTACCTAAACGGAGGACAAACTTGCGTAGCACCAGACTACGTGCTGGTTCATCAAAGTGTAAAACCGCGCTTTGTACGTTTGTTTAAAGAATACATTAAAGAAATGTACGGGGAGAATCCTCAACAAAGTCCTGACTATCCTCGCATTATCAATGATGATCACTACAAGCGTTTGAAAAGCTACCTGGAACAAGGGAGAGTACTTACGGGTGGTGATACCGATGACGCAGAGCGTTACATCGCTCCTACTGCGTTGGATGAGGTAGATTGGAATGACCCAGTGATGCAGGAAGAAATTTTTGGCCCAATCTTACCAATTATCGAATACGAAAATATAAATGAAGCCGTAGAATATATTCACCGTCATCCAAAGCCTTTAGCATTGTATATGTTTTCTGAAAGCAATGATAACCAAAGTTTTATGACCGAAAATATAAGCTTTGGGGGTGGATGCATCAATGATACTGTAGCCCACTTGGTAAACACAAATATGCCTTTTGGTGGAGTAGGTGATAGTGGTATTGGTAGCTATCATGGACGCTCAAGTTTCCAAACTTTTTCGCACCAAAAAAGTGTCATGAAAAAAGCTACCTGGCTGGATGTGCCGCTTCGCTATGCTCCTTATAAGGGTAAAATGAAATGGCTTAAAATGGCATTCCGCTGGACCTAGCATTTATAAAGATTATAACGCCCTGCATGTGAGTTTGCATCATTGTATCCATGTTAGTTTGAGGCATGTGGGGCGTTTTTTATTTCCTTCTCACCTTATTGAGATTTTAGCATTTCAGCAAACTTAGATGCATCATTTACATTAAGCTCTATATATTTCATTCCCGTTAAGTGGCTTTCGGGTTCAAAATAAATAAATGACTTTTCTTTGCGTGACTTCACCTTTATGTCTTTGAGCGATGTCATATAAGATGTTCCCTTGAGGCTTATTGCAGGTGTAGGTAGCTCATCATTTTTTTCGGAAAAGTAAAAATAAAAGCTGTCTTGGTATTGGGTACTAAACAAAATACGCTTGCCCACCACAATTCTCAAATTAGTCAAAGTAACCTTACAATCAGGGGCTAATTCGGACTTATTGAAATAGCGAATATTGGCTTTTACCCCTTCCTCTTCTATCAGTACCTTTTCATCGGGTAAGAGTTTTACTACGTGTTCTTTGCCCTTGGTAACAAAGTGTAATACTACTAGAATAATCGCAATAATAGATATGGTACCAAATACATATAGCCCTTTGCGACTACTCAAAGCCCACAAGCCTGTAAATATCAATAAAATGCCTACTACAATAATGACGAGTTGTTCCTGGTAACCAATTTTCATAAGCCTTAAAATGTGTTTTTTTAAGGTAAGAAAAAAAACTGAAACAGGGTATTACAGACTTGTTTAATTCAAGGACTTTGGTGAGGTTTATAATGCCTTGGGGCGTTGTCGATAGCGAGTTGTCACAAAAACTTTAATCAACCAAAAAAACCACATGACCAACACCAGCAACACCGGAGTAGACAGCAGCAATGGATCACGCATTACTTTTGGAAAAACCTTGGTCTGTCCTAAAAACAAAGAGCCAGTAGCAATCCATAATGCAAAGCACATTCGCCATACATGACGCGCCATTCGTTTACGGCCATAAATTCCACCTCTGTATACCACAGTGATATCTAAAATGGCTCCTAAGCCTGCCATTCCAGTGTAAAAGAACAAGAAGTAATCAATCATTCCAAGCTTTTTGCCTGAGAGCAATACTTGATTGCAAAAAATTACTCCTGCGGCAAATAAACCTAAGATATATACCAAGGCAAGTGGTTCGAAGTAGGTGTTTTTGCCACCCACATTTCTCAGGGTTCGTTGGGCAGTAGTCACCAGATAAAGGGTCAAGAACCCAACATAGAGACTAGTACGATAAGGTTGGTACCAAGCCAGGAAAACAGCCGTACTTGACATAACCAACATAGAAAAAAAGAAAGCATTGCCAGCCTTTAGATGCCAACGAGCACCTTTCTTGGCAAAGAGTGCAATCATGCCTGATAGAATAGCTACACTTCCCGCCGAAACATGTATGGCCAGTATAATTTTAGAAATGTTCATGATGAGGTTATTACAGTTATATGGTAATTGTTTAATAACCTAATTTCGTGATTTTTAGCCTGCTAAAGTGGATTATTTGACAACAGGTAACTTTTTGTTGATAAGTGGTAGGCTTTTGCTTATGTCGGTTTTGACTAAGAATCTGAAAGGTCTTATAACACTGAAAATCTTGTAAAATACCCACAAAAAAACCTGTACAAACGATTGTACAGGTTTTAATTTTAACTATAAGATGCGTAGACTAAATCTTAATGATTGAATTCACTTTGGCTGGTAAAAAAATACCCTCAACTACTTTGAGCACTTCATCGAGGGTAATTACCAACGTTTACTCAAAACTGACTTTAGATACCTTTTTCCAAGGTATGTATTCTTTGTTTTCACCTTTGGCGATTACTACAATTCCAGTATGACGTTCTGATACATCCTGACTATCGCCTAATACAATTTTTTGTCCCGACTTCAACTCAACTTCTGCTGAGTAGTAATTTTTTGGGGTAATATTTTTGATGATACCAAAAGGAATTTGGTGATCCAGATCTCCTACCTTGCCATCCAATAATTCAATAGAAAGTTTTTCATCCAAATCATAAATGATTTGTCCTTTGATGTTACGTCCATCGGTAGTAGTAACAGTACCAGTTAAAAGTGTAGGAGTTTTATAGCTATCGTATCCTAAACCAGATTGTGGGTTGTCAACAAAGGTTACATTCTTAAACTCGTCCCAGTTGATATCTACCCGGCCAAATAGGTGATGCGATACAATGATACCACGATTACCATCTTCCACATCGTTGGTGCCAGTAAGGTACACCTCTCTACCAGACTTAAGTTTTACTAAACTTCCCCAACGGTGTTTTTTGATAGATTTAATATTTTTAAAAGGAATTTTCATGCGGCCATCTTCGCTGCTTCCATTCAATATGTCATTGCCCAAACGCTCGTCATGATCCCACTGAATAATACCTGTAAACTTTCCTTTACGAGTTTCTACAGTTCCCCAGAGAGGAGCTCCCATTTTGGCCTCAAGCTTGGCAGGTGTTTTCATAAAATCTACTTTGTCGATGCGGCTCCAACGAATAGATAATTCACCCAATTCTTTGTCCATTACTCTTACCGTGGCTCCAATGTCATTTGACCCACCCTTTAATCTTATTTTGGTGTTGTTCTTCAACAATACTTCTACGCGTCTGCTTCCAGTAATGCGTAGCGTTTGAATATCTCCAAAGCGGCAAGCAAATGTATGGGTGTAGTCATAGCTGCTAAAATTGAACACACCGTAGTTTCTATTACGACGACGATAACGGCGATCTAATTCGCGCATATCTGCTCTCGAAAGGTAGTCCAGGTTGTCGTTGTGGGTTTTGCTTGAATTAAAGATATCGCTCCAATAAGCCTCTTCTTTGCCCCAGCGCAGTTGTCCAGTGTATTTTTTACCATCTACAGTAGTAAGGGTACCATAAATAAGTCCCTCGTCCTGGGCCTGAATAGCAGGCAACCATAACATCTGTAACAATAAAACAGTCAAGATTTTTTTAAATGGGCTTTTCATAAGACATGTGTTTTAAGTATGCATTGGTTATATGTCAAGCTGCCACTCATTCAAGTTTGGGTACCTTATAGATTCCTCTGGTTTTATGCTGAGCCTGAGGCTTTATATATCTACCTGAAAACAGCTTTTGCCTTAATGATGCAGATTTTTGAAAGAGGGTTGCGTGGAAGGGAAAAAATATATGAAATAAACTAAAAAACACCCTGCCGATTTTTTATCAACAGGGTGTTGGACATTTTGCATTTACGATTTATGGACTTTTACTTTTAATCTTTTAAATAAGAAATCTTTTGTTCTAGTGTTAAATTGTTGATTAAAGATATTTATGTAGTTCACTGTGTTTGTTATAGCATTACTGGACGTAGTGTAAAAAAATGGAGAAATCGACTAAGAAAAACTTTTATTTTTTTGTTAAAGACCTTACTTTCAGGGTGTTAAATAATAATTCAGGTATAACTATCTACTACGTTCAAATCATAATACGCTCATCTTATGGAAGAATCACAAAAATACTTTGAAGCCAATCAACAAATGTGGGATGACAAAACTCCTGTTCACGCCCAATCTGCATTTTATGATGTAGCTACTTTTAGACAAACCCATAACAGCTTAAACAGCATTGAACAACAAGAAATAGGTGATGTACAAGGCAAATCATTGTTACATTTACAATGTCATTTTGGAATGGATACCCTCTCATGGGCAAAAAAGGGAGCCATGGCTACTGGTGTAGATTTCTCGCAAGAAGCCGTCGATTTGGCCAGTTCATTGAGTAATGAACTAAATATCCCAGCCAAGTTTATTTGCAGCAATGTATTGGAGCTAGATGGTAAGGTTGAAGAGCAATTCGATATTGTATTTACTTCTTATGGGGTTATTTGCTGGCTCCCGGATTTGAATGTTTGGGCCCATACCATTCGGCAACGCCTTAAACCAGGGGGATTCTTTTATATAGCCGAAACCCATCCCTTGATTATGAGTTTTGATCTGGATACTTACCAGGCAAACTACAGTTATTTTAACCAACATACTCCTGATGAAGAAACTATAGAAGGTACTTATGCAGATTTGGATGCTCCTTTAAAGCACACCGAATATACTTGGGGACATAGTTTATCAGAGGTAGTCAATGCATTGATTAATAGCGGTTTGCAAATAGACTTCTTAAACGAGTTTCCTTATTATCCTTACAATTGTTTTCCTAATATGGAAGAAACCAAGGCAGGTAGCGGGCTTTGGCAAGTAAAAGGCTGGGGCAATAAAATGCCTCATTTGTTTACGCTTAAAGCAACCCGTCCAAATTAGGACGGGTGTCTTTGGTCATCTAATCTAACCGGCAGTTATGCCAGTTCCTTTGTGCGACTTTTCTCGCTAAATTCTTTGAGGCCATCTAAGATTATTTGACTCGCTTTGCTAAACTGGGATTTTACCATCATAGCATCCATCAGCTGTCCCAACAAGCCAAACTTGAGCGTATACTCAATGATAAAATATGCTTTAGTTTGGTTTGCATTGATGGACTCTACCTTTAGGGTAGCAAAGGCAGTTTTGAAAGGAGGTGTTTTTTTACCTTCATAGATCTCTACCGTGTATAGGCTCCCCTCTTCCCATCGGGTTATTCGTTCTTCAATAGAACCCATAGGCTTGAGATCGCAATGGCGAGTAGCTCCCAAACCTCCATTGGCTTCTGAGGTAGCGTAAGAATCTTTTAGACCTTTATGAAATTTTTTGATGGCACCAAAATCGGCCAAAGCTTCCCAAACAACATTCTTGGGAGCATCAATGATTAAACTTTTCTCGATGTAAGTCATAATTAAATGAGGATTTAAGATTAATGTATAATTCAACTAGCTAGACTAGTCGGTCTAATTAGGAATCCAAAAAAAGAAGCTATAAAAAGCTTCTATTATTTTTTCGTCAAAAAATCGAAAGTAATGGCATAGAAAATATCAAACGTTCTGGAGTTTTTGGCAGATTTCAAGCGGTTGAGTACCCCCATAAAATGTCCATGTACATATTCTCCCAATTCATCAGCAGGATAGTCGGTACGAACTTCTCCAAGGGCTTGTGCTTCTTGCAAGCAATTGATGACCATTTCCAAAAAACGATTGTATTGCCTATCCAGCATTTGACGAAGGGTCTCGTTTTGCCCTCCTATCTCTGAGGTAAAGTTATTGACCAAACAACCATACCGAAAACCTTCGCTTTGATTTGCCTGGAAAAATCCCTCATAAAAGTTTTTTAATCGTTTTAATGGACTCTGTTCCTCAGACTCCAGAAACTGCGCCATCATTGCCAGGTTATTATCGCCGTATAGCTTTAATACTTCTAAACCAAACTCTTCTTTGCTATTGAAAAAGTTATAAAACGATCCCTTTGGAATTTTACACTCTTTTAGTATTTGATTAATTCCTGTATTATGATAGCCCTGTTTTCGTAAGATCTGTTCTCCTTGTTCTAGTATTGCCTGTTTATCGTGTTTTATATTCATAGGCGTATTATTTACCACACAATCAACTAAATTTCTTTATGTATTTCTTCTTATATGGTCTTAGTGAAGCGAGACCATGCAATGCCTTCTTTGGTCTCCCTATTGGTAAGATCAAAGACTAGAAGAGATTTTTAAACTTCAAGTGATTTAGTTTATAAAATATTTACCCTTAATCGTACTTTATAATCTAATATTTTCAATTAGACTAGTCATTCTAATCAACCTTGAGTATGTATAAAAAGTTGCACTTTTCTTAAAATAATCGTTCTATTACTTGGTAAGTATCTGGTAATCAACTAATAAAACCTAGTGGAAGTCGTAGAGCCTTTACCACAATATCCCAGGCATCGGCCTTAATGGTAAAGCGAGCCAATGCTACTTGCGAATGATTTTGCCATTTCTTACGGGTGCTTCCCCATACCCTTGGGGATAATAAAATGACAGCATTTTGAGAGGCTTTTGATGATAATAAATCGTCAATGGCAATATTGATATCACTCACGATTTTTTCTTCAATCGTTAGTTTGGGAGTTAACTTCTTTAGGTCTTCTACAATGCTTTTGGACATAGGCTTGTCTAATTCCATCAATATTACCTTTTGTATTGAATCGTCCACATCTTGTAATAAATCAGGAGCTAGTTCGATAGGCACATTGTATACAGGCAAATGATGTTGTTTGGCCAGCTGATTTACTTCCTCAAAATGAAACCCAGTAGTCAATAAAGCCTTTACAAAAGAGGGTATTTCGGTATGTATAGGTCCAGAGCCGTGCAAACAAATAGGTAATATGGGTACTTGATATCTTTGGCTAATCTCTTGCCCATGCCCTGTAGCTTGTGGCAAAGAACACTCTACAAAAGCTACTTCTGGTTTTTCCTGTGCTTTTATTTCTGCAAGTTGGGTAAGATAACGAAATACCCCTAAGCTAGAGAAAGCACTATTTTGTCGAATCACATCATTTAATTGATAAAATAACTGTTCGAGGCTATCACGATTACTCGAGATTTCCTCGAAGGTAGTACCATTTGCCACAAAAAAACCACTGCGATCTTTAGCTACTGCCAACCCCATATTGGCTAGTTCCCGATAGGCTTCCAAAATAGCTAACCTATTCACTCCCCATAAGCTTTCGGCTTCTCTGATAGAGGGAAGCTTACTACCTGGCCGCCATTTTCCAGTAGCTATTTCATACACACATTGTTTAATGATAAAATCGTGTTTTTTTTCTTTCATACCTTTTTATTTATAGTAGCCTGTGGTTATAAACAACTGATTAATAAATATTTATAGCATAATATAATATTGGTAAACACTCTATTCTAATAAATAAACTGAGAAATAAAAATCAAAATTGTTATATTTTTTATAACAGATTAAATATATTTGTTATAAATAACATAACAGATTTTAACCATATCATCATGACCTTCTCAATAAAATACTTCTTAAATCTAGTGCTATTTGTAACAGTAGCGTCCCTAAATATTGACTCAAGTCAAGCTCAATCACTGATAAATAAGGCTGAGCATCTTTATCATCAACATCAACCTCAGAAAGCAGTCAAGCTCTATCAACAGGTAATGCAAAGCAGTGCTTCCAACAATGATAAAACACTTGCTGCCAGACAATTAGCTCATATAGAGGGACACTTATATAAGAATATTGTCCAAGCTCGTAAATGGACCACTCAGGGATTGGAGTATAAGCAAAATCAATCTCGACTTTATCAAAACCTAGCCGACCTGGAAAGAGAGCACCAACAATTTGCCAAAGGCAAAAGTGCTGCTCGTATGGCTGCAAAAAGCGCTAAGTCTAAAATGGATGCTTTTTTGGCCAATGTTACCCTATGCCGCATTATTCTGGAAGAACAACGAGTAAAGCTCAAAACCAAGCAGCCATTGAATCTACAAGAAATTAAAATGGCTCAAGGTATTATGGCTGGTATTACTCGATTTACTCCCACTATTAGTAGTACTTTTAAACTACAACTTGGTTTGGCTCTATTGGCTCAAGATGGCTCCACTCTTTACCAAGCCTGGCGAAGTTTCTTTTTATTAGCTAAAAATGATGCTCCCCCAACTGTAATACAACAAGCCCATAATTTGATACAAAACGTATGTGAACATTGGAAAGATGCCTCCTTAAACAGCTCACAAGCGCAACAATTGTTTTTAGGCCTATTCAAATCAAGGCTTTTCGAAAGTGCACAAACAGCATTGATGCTATATCCGCTAAATAAAAAGCAAAAAAATGCGGAGGTAAAAGAAGCGCTGGCTTACCTAGACTTTATCAATCAAGCGCAGAAAACAACCTTTACTTTCTACACAAAAATGGTATCAGAGAAACCTAAATCTGGCCAGTTAATGAAGCAAATTCAACCATTGGCTAAAAAACTTTGGGCAGCATTGAGTTGGCCTGATAAGCTCAAAAAGTTTGATTTAAGTACATTTAGAGCAGTTCTGGAGAAAAAATTTGGTGCACAATATGCCTTTGGCAACACCAATGGTTTTCCTGCTTTTTATGGGGGGCACTCAGTATTGGATCAAACCAAATCGGTGAGTCAATATGGAAAAAAGGGAGCCATTCGTTTTATCTCATTAGATGGTATAGTAGGCAATGACTATACAGGGTGGTATCGGAAAAGTATTCGTGTGGGTGGATGGGCTCGCAAAAATGAGTTTGTGCAACTGCGCCCTGCTTATGCAACAAATGGGGTATCGGAATGGAGTCGATTGACTGATCCGGTAGCACGAAAAAAATATCTGGACAAAATGCGCCAACAGCTAACCGAAGATGAGGCCATTGCTCAGAAAAACCCTCATGCTTATCTGCCAGGCCTCCAAAAGCAGGTATCGTATCAGGAGCTACAACGTATTTTGAAAGATGTAAAAGCAAAAACAGATCAATCAGCTAACTTACAACTAGCCTTTATTAATTACCTGAAAAACCTTACTCAAGAAGTGAGTATTTTTATCCACGAGGGGCGCCATGTAATTGATAAAAACATATCTGATCAATTCTCGTCGGCAGACCTGGAATATCGAGCCAAGCTTTCTGAAATTGCGCTTTCTCCCTATCCTAAGTACTTTTTTATTCGACAAGTAATGGCCCATAGTATAGGAAATAACTCTTCCCATGGACAAGCAAATCTTCGAATTATTAAAAATCTGGTACAATGGATGGAGCAAAACGCTGCTACCATCAAAGGTTTTAACAAAAAACGCCCTACTCTCTTACAGTTCAATTTACTGACAAATGCTCAACTAAAACTCGCTACGCAATCACTTGACCCACTAGCCCCAAAAAAGAAACAGCGGTAAGCTCATCTCCAAAGTCTAATGGTTCAAACAACCATTAGGCTTATATAACCTTCTCAAGATTACTCCAAATCCCAAATAATTTTTGCAGCGTCAATACTTTGTCTATACAACTTTTTGGTAATTGGCACGCTCAAGTCGTATTTTTGTAATGAAGGGAAATTGAACTTTTTTAATCCTAGCCTTATTAAAGAGTTACCCATTAATTTCTGAGTACTATCCTATCCAGCAACCAAATTTCTCACATGGCTTTTTCGACAATTTATTAAAATTGTACAATCATCCATCTGAGCAACAACTTAGAAGTGAATGAGGAAAAAGTTGAGCTAAAACGCAAAAACGGGTTAATTATTAAATAATTGATCTAAAATCTTTTAGAAATCCCTGTTTTTCTTAGCTTTTTTATCTTTAATTTGTGATATTACCTTACATAGTAATGAATTATGGCAGAAGAGTTAATAATTCCGACGACTGAGAACAGAGCAGAATTATATGAAAGTTTGATTCCTCAAGTAAAAGCCCTGATCCATGGCGAACCTGATATGGTAGCCAACATGGCTAATACAGTAGCAGCAATCAAACAAACTTTTGATTTTTTCTGGATTGGCTTTTACGTAACCAGAGAAGATCAATTGGTTTTAGGCCCCTTTCAAGGCCCCATTGCTTGTACCCGTATTCGCTTTGACAAAGGCGTATGTGGCGCAAGCTACACCGAGAAAAAAACGATTATAGTGCCTGATGTAGACCAATTTCCGGGTCACATTGCCTGTAGTTCTGATTCTAAATCAGAGATTGTAGTACCAGTCATCAAAGCGGGAGAAGTGAAGATGGTATTGGATGTAGATAGTGACAAGGTGAACGATTTTAGTGAAGTAGATCAAGCCGGATTGGAGCAGATAGCACAGTTAATCGCTGAGACTTTATAAAAGAAATACACAAAACAAACAACCATTGAGGGTGGTTGAGATGTAAATAAAAATATACCAGTAAAGAAGCTGTTTAAATACCACAACTAACCTTTAAACAGCTTCTAAAAAAAACACCATAAAACAAATAAATACTAAGCGTTAATTAGGGCCACGCCAGCCCACATTTACAACCTAATTTAACCATTATGAATGATTTATTGATTAAGGGGTATACCTATTCTCCCTCGGTATACTTCAATGAACAAACCGGAGAGCTGAACCTTGATGGTGCATACTATCAAGAGTATGATATCGCTTTTTTTAAGCCTATCAATGATTGGTTGGACTCTTACCTCCAGAAAAAAGGTCGTAATGTCACTATCAATCTTAAGATGAGTCACTTGAATTCGAGCGCTCGCCGCCGAATCGATCAGATTATGGAGCGCCTACAGCACTACCATAATTCACGTAAAGGGAAAGTGTTGGTAAGATGGTATTATCTGGATGCTGATATGAAAGAAGAAGGCCAGGAATTATCTGATAATTTCCAATATTTGCCCATTCATGTTTTACCTGCTTAATGTATAATCAAACAATTTTTTTCAAAGCGTAATTGGGAAACTGAATTACGATGCTTAATTTTGGTAATTAGTAATCACACAGCTATGTTCTGATAGAGAAAACTATGCTGTAAGAATATATAGAATCATAACCCTAATAATACCTACCACAAAGCTTTTTTAAATAAATATCTTTTTAATAAACCGGGGTTAGTCATCTATATAATAAGCATCCGAAAAGTTTTCTAAAAAATTACTTCTTTCTGCGTTTTCGAGCAGGTTTACTACTGGCATATTCTTCCCATCCACTATTCTCCAGAATATCAGGACGCCGATCACGGGTTCGTTCAATGGCCTTTTGCAAGCGCCACTCTTCTATCTTGGCATGATGCCCACTCATTAGAATTTCAGGTACCTTCATTCCTTTATAATCTTCCGGACGTGTATAAACAGGCGGCGCTAATAAGCTATCTTGAAAGGAATCTGTCAAAGCAGAGGTTTCGTCGTTGAGCACTCCAGGAACCAAGCGTACCAAAGCATCTACTACTACAGCAGCCGCCAATTCTCCTCCCGAAATCACATAATCACCCAAGCTAATTTCTTTGGTAACAAAATGCTCACGTACCCGTTCATCGATGCCCTTGTAATGTCCACAAATGATAATAAAGTTTTGACTAAGCGATAATTGATTGGCCATTTTCTGATTGAAAGGCTCTCCATCAGGCGTCATATAGATAATCTCATCATATGTCCTCTGGCTGCGTAAATGGGTAATGCAACGATCAATTGGCTCAATCATCATTACCATACCAGCACCTCCCCCAAAGGCATAGTCATCGGTTTGGCGCTGATTATAGGGGCTATAATCACGTAAATCGTGAACTACAATGGTGGCCAGTCCTTTTTCCTGCGCTCGTTTCATTATAGAATGACTAAATGGGCTATCCAGCAAACGGGGCAAACAAGTGATGATATCGATATGCATATTGAGCGGCTTTTTTTGAAAATGAGTGCAAATATACCACTTTTTGAATTACCAGCCCCAGGTACCTGCACCACCTTTGAAAGGCCCTACAATTTGCGAAGTAATCCACCCTCCATAAAAATCACCTTCTTGCGCTTGCACTTGTTCATCATCTACAAAGCAAGCATCTACCCGTGAGGCATAAAAGCACAAATGATCTTGTAAGGCGGCATATTTAGGTGAAGGGTTTGGATAATACCAAGCCACGTTTTGAGCAACTTTATCGCCTACCTGTAGACGATAATAACCTGCCATGCCTTTGAATTCACAAAAAGAAGTTTTACCTGCTACTTCTCTTAGGTATTGCATTTCGATGTCTTCTTTATGGATATAATAAGTAGGTGGATGGCTGGTTTCCAAAATACGCTTGCCACGATTTGTTTGAGCAATAACGATATCGTTAAATACTACTTTAAGGGTTTTATTGGTGGTTTCCAGTTTGGGTGGACGTGGATAATCCCATACAGATTCTTGTCCAGGTTTGGGTTGTATTTTTTTCATATTCTAGAAAGCAGATTTTGAACGAAAATGTTTGATCTTTTATGTATGGCATTTTTAACAATGGTTTAGTTGAGTTTCCCTGCAAATATCATTAATTTAGTTGTTGAGGGAGAAGTACACTATATCCAATTGTTATTTTATGGACTGTTTATGAGGGGGATTATACTATTTATTTTTTGCATGCTTGGCTGGGGGCTACAAGCACAAAATAACACTCAACAAATTAGGCAATGGGAAACCCAACTGACCCAAGCATCGTCGGATACTACCAAAGTTAATCTATATTTTAAGCTTGCCAAAGCCCATACTGTGGGCAATTCCAATAAAGCACTCACCTACGCCAAAGCAGGTCAGCAACTGGCTCGTAGTATCAATTTCAAGAAAGGGCAAAGCCAATTGGCCAATCAAATAGGAATCATTTTTTATTACAAAGGGGTATACGATGAGGCTTTACTGAATTACTTTGATGCGCTTGAGATTAACGAAATCCAAAAAAATGATGTAGAGGTTGGTAAAAACCTAAACAACATCGCGCTTACCTACCAAAAGCTCAAACAATTTGATCAGGCTTTACATTATTACTTCCTGGCAGTACCTAAGCTTCAAAAGGGAGGAAACATCAAAAGTCTGGCAATGCTCAATAATAATATTGGCATTGTTTATCGCTATAAGAAGCAATATCCACAAGCTTTAGAATTCTATTTTGTATCGCTTAAGCTCAATGATAGCCTAAACCTTCAGCAAAGTAAAGCACTCACCTTGAATAATATTGGTCAAATATATTATGATCAGGGAAAATATGCCGAAAACGAAGAATATACACTTCGGGCGCTATTGATCAATCGTAAGCTGGGCAACCAATATCAAATAACGATTAACCTAAACAACCTTGGAAAAGCCTACACTGCACAACAGAAGTATGGTTTGGCCACCAGAAGTTTAGCAGAGGCTCGCCAGTTATTACCTAAGTTGAAGTCAATAGACTTGTGGAAAGATTACTATGAAAATATGACAATGTTGCTGGAGCAACAAGGGCAGTATCAGGAAGCGCTCAAATATTTTCACCAGTTTAATGAAGTCAAAGACAGTATTTTTAATCTGGATAACAGCAAGCGGGTAGCCGAACTACAGATTCGTTATGGTTTTGAAAAAAAGGATAAGGAAAACCGAAAGCTTAAAAAACAAAAAGCCGAAAGTCAGCTTACCATTCAAACCCAACGCAAACGTAACTCGGCCCTGGCTGCCACTACTATTCTTGGTATATCTCTTACCTTGATTACGCTCCTGGCAGCTTATATGCTTTTTAGAGCCAAAGAAAATCAGCGGCAAGCCAATAAAATATTGGCCGAAAAAAATGAAGAAATTAAAAGCCAGGCAGACATTTTACAAAGGCAAAAAGAAGCCATTGGCCAGCAAAAGGAGGAGTTATTGTCTCAAACCGAGACTCTGAAGCTTGTCAACCAACGTTTGAAAGACCTGGATAACTTCAAACAAGCAATGACACACATGATTGTGCACGACCTTAAGACACCTCTCAACTACTTAATAGCACTATCAGACAAGATTGCTATCAAACAAACTGGGCAACAAATGCTGAATATGGTATTGAATATTCTGGATGTGCAAAAGTTTGAAGAAGCCAAAATGAAGTTGCAAAAATCGGAGTGGAACCTAAGTCAGATTATAGAGGAAGCCATTAAGCAAGTGGCATTTTTGGCCAATCAAAAATCGGTACAAATAAGAACCAATACTTTGCCCAATACTTATGTAGCAGTCGATTATCAGTTGATGGTGCGGGTATTTGCCAATTTGTTAACCAATGCCATCAAGTACTCTCCTAGCAGTAGTGTAATCAGCATTGGGCAAGAAGATTACAAAGCTCAGGAAGAAAAACCTATGGTGAAGCTACAAGTAATAGATCAGGGGGAAGGAATTCCTGCCGATAAAATTGCCCAGGTTTTTGATAAGTTTGCCCAGATAAACGCCCGAGACTTAGGTAACTTTCGTTCCACTGGCCTAGGGCTTACCTTTTGCAAAATGGTTATTGAGGCTCACCAGGGGCATATTGCCATTACTTCTCCCAAACAAAAAGGCACCATTGTTACCTTCTCTCTGCCATTGGTACATAGTGTAACCGTTGTGAATAATCAATTGGAAGATTCTCAAGAATGGGTAGATTCTTTTCAGCAACAAACCCAAGAGCTAACAGAGCTACTTACCAAAACTGATAAGGAATTGATTACTCCGTTGCTTGATGCTTTACAAAAGATGGATGTGTATGATTATAGCGAAGTCAAAAAAGTATTGCAATACCTAGATAGTGCTGATAGTCGAGCAATACAACGCTGGAAAAATGCTGTACACCAAACCTTGCTCACCTGCGATGAAGACCGTTATCATATTTTACTAGAAATGATTAAATAAAACATACACTATTGTATGTTTTATTTTTTATTACTTAATTTGTGTTATATGAGTAGACTAACTAAAGATGATTGGCTAAATGAAGGGTTTAGAATACTACAGGAATTTGCTCAAAATAAAATTCGAATACTATACTTATGCGAACGACTTAAGGTAACAAGGGGATCTTTTTATCATCATTTCAAAAGCATAGATGATTACATCTTGACCTTACTTAAAAAATGGGAAAAAGATAACACCATTGCATTGATCCAAACAGCTAATAAAGTAACACAGGGCGAGGAACAGGCACAAGTACTTGGTAAAATGGTCGTAAGCATCAATAAATCGATTGAAGTAGCCATTCGTTCCTGGAGTCATTATAACTCAATCGTGAAAGAATATTTGGATAAGGTAGATAAAATTAGGCTATCATATTTGGAAAGCATAGGCGAAAAACTAGGACTTTCGCCAGAGCAAGCTACCAAAAGAGCTCAGTTTGAGTATGCCCTATTGGTAGGTATGCAACACCTGTTTCCTCACATGGACGAAGCCTCTATGTTAGCTTTGTTTACCGTCAATAGAGAATAATTTTTTTGCCTCAAAACATACAATACTGTATGGTATTATAAAACATTAATATATGGACACTATAACACAAGATTGGATCAAAATAAGGCAACATGTGAATAAAAGTTTTAGGCAAAACTTGCATGTGGCAATTGCTTCAGTGGGAGAAGATAACTTACCTACCGTTACTCCTATTGGTACATTATTTCTAAATAGAGATCATACAACAGGTTTTTATTTTGAGAAATACCCCTCTCGCCTCCCCAAGCACGCGGAGGTAAATCCTAATATTTGTGTGTTAGCAGTAAATACCAGTAAATGGTTTTGGATTAAAGCCTTATTCAGAAATCGCTTTAAACAATATCCAGCCATAAAACTTTATGGAAAGCTGGGAGAACGAAGAAATGCCTCTTCTAGTGAATTAAACAGATTAAACAGGCGAATGAAAAGAACCCGCAAGACTAAAGGACATCAATACTTGTGGGGTGATATGAAAACTATAAGAGAGGTGAATTTCACTAAAGCAGAGGTAATTAAACTAGGTAAAATGACTCATAAACTATAAAATTTCCACAATGATTTATATACTCGTAACAATCAACACACTTATCTTTCTATTTTTATCAGGTTTGCATGTTTACTGGGCATTTGGAGGTCGGTGGGCGTTTGAAGGGGTGTTCCCTAGCAAAGCAGACAACACTCCATTAGGCAAACAACCTTCAAAATTAGCAACCTTGGTAGTGGCTGCTGGCCTTGGTGCATTTGCTTTTATTACTTTGGGAGCCACTCACATTTTTGATTCCTGGATTTCTTCCCGTCTCTTCAACATTGGGTTGTGGACTATCAGCGTTATTTTTTTGCTACGTACTATTGGGGAATTTAAATATGTAGGACTTACCAAAACAGTAAAAGGGACACTATTTGCTCGTCGTGATCAGCAAATCTATACCCCTCTTACCTTTGGTATTACTTTGATTAGCGCTTTGATCTTATGGCTTGGCTAATTAATTCCTTAGCGATACTTTAAGTCTTTCATTACCTGAGTAAAGTCGTTGACAATGTTTGCGTATGCTTGGTGCTTTTGCGTTTGTACTTGCCATTGGCCATTGACTATGGTGCCCAAAGTAGTATTGCTATCTCCAGTATAAATAATGGTAGACAGCAAGTTTTCGGGCGAGGTAATGGCTAGTAGAGGATTTTGAGCATCCATCACTACTGCATCGAAGGCCTGGCCAATTTCAAAATATTGAGTGTTATGTAGTCCCATAGCTCGTCTTCCAGCAAAGGTAGCCATTTGCAAAGCATAACTTCCACTATCGGTTTGCTGAGGTGAATAAAACGAGTTGCGTTTGTGGGTAGTCACTCGCTGGCCATAGTCTAGCCAACGCAGTTCTTCCAGCGGGTTTAAGCCTACATGACTATCGGTACCAATGCTCCATTGCCCCTGATGGGCCTGGTATTGCCCAAGAGCAAATAGCCCATCTCCCAGATTGCCTTCGGTGGAAGGACAAATGACGACATTGGCTTTGGTTTTTGCCAGGTTTTGTACTTCTACCTCTGTCATATGGGTAGCATGCACCAAATGATAATTTTCGTTCAAGCCTATATTGTTTAGTAACCACTCTACTGGGCGCATGCCTAAATAGTTTTGAGCATCTTCAATTTCTTTGAGCTGTTCGGCTACGTGAATATGGATGGGAGTACCTTTTGGTAATGCCTCACAAGTATCTTTTACAATGGCAGGTTCTACACCTCGCAATGAATGAATACCAGCTCCTACTGATGCCAAGGGATATTTCTCTGCCGCTTTCCTGGAAGCGTCCAGCAAGCCAAAATAATCGTCCATATCAGTAGAGATGAACCTTCGCTGACCTTCGGTAGCCGCCTTGCCAAAACCTCCTTTTTGGTAAAATATAGGCACTAAGGTAATCTTCATTCCTACTCGTTGAGCCGCAGCCATCAATCGCTCTCCCAATTCAGCCTTATTGTCATAATGAGTGCCATCAATATTATGGTGTACGTAATGAAACTCAGCTACTGAGGTATACCCATGGCGTAGCATTTCGGCATACAACATAGTAGCAACTACTTCCATTTGCTCAGGCTTCAGGTTCAATGCCAATTGGTACATCGCATTGCGCCAAGACCAAAAATCATCAGGATTGGCTTCTCCACCGTGGCGCTCGGCAAGGCCAGCCATGGCATATTGAAAAGCGTGAGAATGGGCGTTTTGGAATCCAGGCAATACATATCCTTCTACTTCTTCAATAGATTGTGTGTCAGCAGGTGGGTCAGTAGCTAAGTAATTAATTTTACCAGTATCGTCTACTCCTACATAAGCAGGACTCAACCATTCGTCGACTTGACAAAGTGCTTTAAATCGGAAGTATTTTATCATGAGGCTTAAGGTGTTTTTGAACGAATGGGCAAAAGTATATTAAAAATTGGACTTGGAGGTTTTCTAAAGGGATTTTATCAGGCATAAAAAAAGGAATGCCTCGTTAAATGAGACATTCCTGCAAGTAAGGTTTTCGATGGTATATTATTCTCCGAAATCGTCGAAGCGAATGTTTTCGTCTGGAATACCGAATTTATCTAACAAATGAATTACCGAGGCATTCATACCTGGAGGGCCACAGAAGTAATATTCTACTTCTTCGGGCTCGTCATGCTTTGATAGATAATATTCTTCTAATTTAGGCGCTACAAATCCTACAAAACCATCTCCTTCTCCGTCTAAGCCATCTTTTTCTTTCCAAGATGGGTGCGGACGGTCAATACATACGTGGAAACGGAAGTTAGGGAACTCACGCTCAATTTCTCTAAAATCTTCAATGTAGAATAACTCTCTTGGAGCACGTCCACCATACCAGAACGATACTTTACGACCTGTTTTCAAGGTCTTGAACAAGTGCAACAAGTGAGAACGTAGAGGAGCCATACCAGCACCACCACCAATGTAAATCATTTCACGTTCGGTAGGGTTGATATGGAACTCACCGTAAGGTCCAGAGATCATTACTTTATCACCTGGCTTACGAGAGAAAATATAAGAAGAACAAACTCCAGGATTGATTTTCTGGAATCCGTTGAACTCTAATACAGGCTTACCGTTTTCGTCTTTTACGGCATTACCGCTGGCATCTTTTTTAGGTACAAAGAAAGTTTGACGTGGCTTACCAGTTCTTTGGTCAATTACAGGTTTTCCATCTTCACCATACATGGTAGTCATGTCAAATGGAGGAGTTGCTACCCGAATATTCAACATGATCAAGCCCTTTTCACCAGGGTGGTTGGCCATTGAATATGCACGGAACTGCTCTTCATCGTTCACCATTTGCAAATCCCACATTTGGAATTGATCCCACTCAGCCTGGAACTCATCAGGAGCTTTGCCCAAACGAGGGTGAGAGGTGATGTCCATATCTTTGTAGTTCACCGTAATGATAGGTACATCGATCTGGATATAACCACCAGGAGCAAAGTCAACATCTTCGCCTTCTGGTAATTTCACTACAAACTCTTTGATATAAGTAGCCACGTTGTAGTTGGATACTACTTCGCATTCCCATTTTTTGATACCAAAAATTTCTTCGGGAATGCCAATTTCCATGTCTTGCTTTACCTTTACCTGGCAAGCCAAACGCACTTTGTCTTTTTGCTCTTGACGGCTTAGGTGACCAACTTCGGTAGGTAATACATCTCCACCACCTTCTAACACCTGACATTTACACATGGCGCAGGTACCACCACCACCACAGGCAGAAGGCAAAAACATGCTTTGGTTTGAGAGGGTAGTCAAAAGAGTAGAACCAGCCGCTACTTCTACTGGATTTTCAGTATCTCCGTTGATAACAATTTTTACTGGTCCGCTTTGTACCAGGTAAGCCTGGGCAAACAAAAGCAAAAATACCAGCAACAAAATTACAAGTGAAAAGGCTCCTATCGCAGCCGCAATTGTAAATGTCATAGTACTTTGATGATTGTATGATTAAAAATAACCTGTTTTATTTCCTTTTTCTTGGGTACCTGAATATCAGGCACGCAAATTTATTGAGGTTTCGCTTAAAACCCAACAAATATAGTACGATTCGAGCAATATCATCGACTTATGTAAAAATAGTCTGTAATTCGTAAGAATACAGCCTCACGATATATTACTCTGCTAATATGAACTCGACTTTTAACAAGTTGTAGGTAAAAAGGTTTGGTAGGGTTGTAATTTTTATAGGCTAGTAGCATCTATCACAAATTGTTGCAGAATTTTTTTGCTGTAAGCCTTCCAGCCCCCCCGAAAATCTCGCGCCGAAATCTCTATAAACTCTTCCATTGCCTGAGAATTGAGTTGGGTCAATAATTTTTGATAATCTCCAGAATATTTGATGCAATAGCCCGAGTAATAAGTACTATTGGGATCGGCAATGTGGATAAAGTTGGGCTTTTTGTTCATCGGAGAAAAAATAATTTTCTCACCAAAGCTCGTATCCAAGCCCTGGCTACGGCCAAACGCATACCAGGCTACCGGATTAGGCTTGCCATTGTCACGTTTGTCTAATTCACTTTTGATAGTGAGCAAATAAGCAAACGCTTCTGGATAATTGCCTGCCAATTCTCTCTCAGGAATGATGATGTTTTTATTGACGGTTTGCCCTTTTTCTTCTACGGCTTCTACTTTATAAGGAAACAGGATACATTCGGTAATGGCATCTCCTTTTTTGAAAGTAGAGGCCTTGATAATTGGCTTGAGCACCGCTTTTTCCATTTTTACCCGTCCTTTGAGCTTGGTATTGGCCCATACAAAAGTATCGTCCAGTGGCTCTACCTCAAACACATAGGCCTTATCCATCAATGTGGCCAATCCTGTGTGGATTTCGCAAATATCGCCTAGTTTAACTCCTTCATTATCTAGTTTGCGGGTAGCCGACAGCTGCCAAATCGTTTTGTTCTCTATTTCTTCGATGGCGACTTCTCGTTCACGAAAGGCATCTTTGTCGATGGCTTGCTGAAAAAGGAAAAATTGGTGTTGGGGAGAATATATTTTTTTGGTAAAAATGGTAATGGCGCTATAAGTAGTCGCGTTTTGGAATACCTGAATTTTGCCGTAATTGGTGATTTGACGAATGTTTTTTAAATGCGCAAAGGCATCACGCATGGCCTTGGCTGTTTGGGTATAAAAGTAGGTATTTGGGGTAATCAATCCACAAACTCCAGTGGGAGTCAGTAACTTATGACATAGCTCAAAAAAGGCCAAGTAAATATCAGTAGATCCACTCTTACAAAATGAATAATGGGTTTGGATGTATTTTCGTTGGGTTTCGTCGAGGTGTTGTACTCGAATATAAGGTGGGTTACCCACAATAAAATCAAATTTGGTAGAATCGGGATGCTCAATGTATTGCAAAGAATCCAGGCATTTGATCTTCCAATCTACTTTGATGTCTAAGTTCTTCACCAAGTGATCCATATTCTCAATGCATTCGTCTACGGCTAATTCGTCGATGTCCCACCCATAGAGTTGCTCGAGATTTTTCACTAAATCTTCTTTGGGAGAAATGGCAATTACTCGCTTGGCAGCTTCTATCAAAAAACGTCCGTTGCCACAAGCAGGGTCTAGCAAAGGCTTGCCCAAAATTTCGGCTTGGGTATGGTAATCCATGTCATCCAGAATTTTCTCGATGATAAAGGTGGGTGTATAAATTTGCCCCAGAAGCTTTTCTTGCGAATATGTTTTAGCCAAAGAACCCATATACTGATGGTCAATTATTAAGGTGAATGGTCAATTTGAGTTTATTAATGATGCCGTGCTTAAACATCAACACTGGTACTTTTCCAAAGGAGATAAAAACTCAAGAAATGAATTTGAATCGATTGGCTAATATACGCTTATCTTGCCAGAAAAGTAAATTTTGAAAGGGGTGTTTTATGACTACGGTACCAATTGAAGTTATACTTGGGCTATTTCCATCTTTTCTTTAAACATGGCGATTTCTTTCAGGCTGCTATTCCTGAGCTTGTGAGAAAAATACCGTTTTTGTTTCACTGGGTTGAGCGAGTCGAAGGGTAGTTGAATCAAGTTATGTTCTAGTGCTTGTGCACATAAATGCAGAGGCACTATAGCCAATCCTTCATTATGTGTAAGGGCCTCGATAATATCCAGGTAAGCAGGCAAAATGTACCGGGGTACTAATGTAGGAGGTGTACTGAAGTTGGCTTCCCAAAATGCTTTTATATCGTTTTGGTCATTGTCAAAAGTAAACCAGGTTTGCCCTTGTAGCCACTTGATCAATTGTTTTTCATTTGCTAAAAAACCCTCTGGAATTTCAATATTTTTTGAACCAATCAATACCAGGTCTTCACTTTTGAGAAAGGTAAACTGATGGTCATACATTGCATGTTTTTTGATTCCCACGAGTAATTGAACGCTATCGGCTTCAAGTGCTTCTACTAATTCTTTTTCATTGCCAAATTGGGTCACAATGTACATGTCGAAAGAATAAATTTTATGTATCAGTTCCTTTTTGAAAAAATCGGATGTACACCCTATGGCGATGGCCACACGTTCTTTTTTTGTCCTTTGGCTCGAGTAATATTCTACTTTTTTTAGCTCTTGTAGTGGGCTACTCACTTGGGTGTATAAAAATTTACCATACTCGGTGGGAGTCAATCTTCGGGTAGTTCTTTCAAATAGTTTTTTACCAATATGATTCTCAAGCGCCAATAAATGTTTGCTCACCCCTGGCTGAGTCATATTTAACTTTTTTGACGCTTCGGTGATGTTATTACATTCATAAATAGCGCTAAAAGTTCTAAGCCATTCTAAATCAATCATAACTGTAGTTATAAATTACCAAACAAATATGATTTATATTATTAATAGATCAAACCTACTTTTACCAAAAAATATAAATCATGATAAAAACATTGGTAATAAGTTATACTCCCAGAAATGGCTCTTACACAAAAGTTCTGTTTGATGAATTTGTAAGATTAGCCAACGGTAAAACCGAAATCAAGCACTTGGATTTAGTAGAAACACCACCAGATTTACTATTGGCTCAAAACTTAAATTTAATCATGGAGTGGAATCAAGGAAAAAGAGATTTTTCAGACGCAGAGCAATTGGTTCTGGCCAATCACCACCAACTGATTGAACAAGTGCTTGAAGCAGATAATATTGTTTTGGCTTTTCCGATTTATAATTTCACCTTACCTGCTACAGTCAAGGCTTGGGTAGATGCAATTGTGGTAAGTGATAAGACCTTTTCTTTTAGTCCAGAAAGTGGTTTTCAAGGACTTTGTACTAATAAAAAAGCGTTATCAATTATTGTAGCGGGGTTTGATTACGATGCGTCGAATCAGGTCAATGAATATGCTTCGTCTACTGTAAAGCAAAACTTTGATTTTATGGGCATTACTTCTGAACAGGTTTTGGCTTATGGGGTGGATCAAAACAGCCTGCAACTAGACTCTATTTTAGGTCAGGCAAAATTAGAAATTAAGCATTTGATTGATCGATGGTTTTCTAATTGATTCTAATATTTAAAGCCGTAGTTTGAGGTAGACTACGGCTCTTTTACTTTTTGCTTATCTCAAAAGGTCTTAGCACCCCTTGGGATAAAACCAAACATTGGGGGTGCCATCATTATCCAGGATTTTGATCCATCCAGTAAGTGTGTATTCAGTATTTGCTTCTTTGGATAAGTTGGTTTCACAAGGTGTTTTTTTGAGTTTATGGATCTTTACTTTTGTCCACATGCCTTGATTGATGTTGAGCGGGGTAATTTGCATCAGTTCACCTTTCAGGGTTTTGATACGTTTTCCTTTGATAGAAGGAGCAGATCGCAAATTTAGTCCTGGGTCGTTAGCATAGTATCCCAAGAGTTTGCCTGCATTGGCATTGAGAAAGTTTTGCCAGTTGTCGACCTTGAATTTCTTCTTTTGTACATCACTCACTTTAATCCAGTACTTGCCCATTACCCTTACAAAACCTTGCTTTTGCGCATTGTAACACAAAACAGACTTGCTGTAGCTAATCTGCTTGTAGTATTTGGGGTCTGCTGTGATTTCACTTTGAGGAGTAGCCCCAATAAACGAAATATCGCCTTCGTGGGTAGCAACATCTATGCGTCCAATACGCTTGCCATTGGGTGCATCATAAGCAGGAAACCCACCTTTGGGCAGGTATACGGCAAAGTCGTTTGGTGAAGCAATTTTCTTAGGATTGATGGGCATCAAAAGCCCGTTTTGGTAAATTTGAGCTTGTGCCAAAAAAGGCAATAGCCATAAAAATAGGGTAAGTTTTCTCATCATAGGTAATTATTAGTCGTTATTGTGCTACAACGGTTTGTATTACCTTTTTGGTGTCATCTGCACTTTATTTTTGTTTTATGAATGATACTCCCCTACTATGTAGTAGCCTATTTTTCAAGAAATCTCCCAAAACCCACTGGAATCCATCACATAGTGCTCATCCTGGTCACTATTATTTTTTAATAATCGCCAATATTCGTTGTATTGATCTTGAGAAGAGTTGGCTGGAAATACTTGAAACCTCACTCCCTGATTAAATATTAATTCAAATCCTCCAAACGCATCTACTTCTACATGCTGAACAACCAGTTGATTCCGATTCAATAAATCTTCTACTTTTTTATCTCTCAAATTACCTCCAGATACATCCCAGTCAAAATCAGGATCATAAGGTTTATTAGGTTCAATAGGTTCGTAGACATCAAGGCTTCCTATTAGTAATTTATCCCCTTGAACTATACGCCAAGGGCATTGAAGATGAAGGCCAAGTTCACCAATATTCAGCTTTTCACCATTATCTACTCTGAAATGTTCCCCAAACTTGAGGCACTCCATATTTGCAGCACGAGTAGATCGGGTAAATGGCAAACCAATAAGTTCTGATAATATTTCTTGTATTTTATTCATCATCAACGGTATTCAATTCTTTTAAAACTTCCAAAGCCAAAAAACCAAAGGTTTTGCCAATGCCTTTCTTATGCTCGTTGATTTCGTAACGTTTGGTAACCTCTTCCCAAAGCTCCAGAGTGATTAATTGGGTGCGATCTGGGTCTAAATCTGCCCAAAACTCATAAAACTTTCCTCCTTCAGTAAGAATGATGCCTTCATCAGTATGGCCTCCTGGAAAGTCTTGATCATATTCAATCAAGATTGAAGTATTCATATCTATATTTTTCGACGCAAATAATTGCATCAATGGCGCAGGCAATTCATGTTGTCGCCAATACTGAGCAAAATTGTTTATGTTTTGTTTTTTACTTAATGATTGCTCTTGTACGTTAAATTGACGTTTCTTTATAAATTTTTCTATATCAAAATCATTTTTTTTCATGATTCTAATGATTCAATATCACCTTCATTCGTGATAAAATTGTTATCTAATTTTATTATAAAAGGAGGCCCATTTTCCTTAGGTTTCCACCCAGATTTTATACCACTCATAATTACTTTGGCTATATCCTTTGATGTTAATACAGGATAGTCTTCTTTTTTTGTTGCATATGGAAAATCTAACCAAAAATCTCTAGTAACCAAGCCCTCAATTTTTAAAAGACTTCCTTGTCCACTGGCATCCTGTACTGTCAAGTTTAGGTTAAAATTCCAATCTTTATCTGGTTTTCCAGTAGAAACCACATAAAAGTAGGATTCGTTTTCTACGATTATTTGTCTACTTTTTTTCTTTGGTAATGCCATATGTGTGATCTTTTATAAATTTGGATAAAGAAAGAAATCAACATTACTACCCAAAGTTACTCTTATAGTGTATGCTCCTCGATAAAATTCTATTCGTTCTCTTATTCTTTTTTGCAGGGTTCTTGGCTACCGCCCTTATCTCTTTCATTGTCATTCTCTTGTTCATTCGAGGACGCAAACTGAAAAATGGTGCAGGTAGTTTAATTAGTATTGGGTCGGTAGTAGTAGGAGGCATTGGTGGTTTTATCAGTAGTTTAGTAGCTGTGGTATTAATCATTAACGACAACTACCAATGGCTTGAAATGGGGTCAGTAATCAGGATTTTTTTGTATGTAATGGGCGGATTTATGGTCGTTGGTTTTATAAAAGGCCTTGTGGAGAAGCTTGCTGGTTCTCCGAAAAAACTGCGCTCCAGAAAAAAGTAATTTAAGAAAATATCGAATACTGATTGACTTTACTTCAAAACTCGACATTTGTTATTCAATATTCGATATTTAATCCATAAATCTATGTAGTTCCCAACTACTTCACCAACTTCTCATAATTTGCCTGAAAATCTCTAAAATGCTGTAATAGTTTTTGCAGATTAGTTTCCAAATCAGTGGTATCGTTTTCCTTGAGTTGCCCTTCCATTCTTTCGGCTAGTTCGGCCACCTGCACAATACCTAGGGTGCCTGCTGATCCTTTCACAGTATGCAAATGTTTGCGTACCTGATCATAATCGTTTTGTTGGAAAGCCTCCATTGACTCATTCAACAACATATCAGTTTCACCCTCAAAATCTTTGAGCGACTCTATCACCAACTCATCTCCACCATATTTTTTAAGCTGCCCCAGTACCGACATATCCAAAATCATTGTTTTTTGAGCCAATTCCTCTTCAGCTTCAGGAGACAGGGTAATTGTTTCACTTTCAAGATTCTGATGCGGATTATTCAGTTTTACGTCTTTCTTTTTCAGAATATACTCCTGCACCTTTTGAATAAGACTTTGGGCTTTTACTGGCTTAGAAATGTAGTCATCTAACCCTTCTGATAAAAAGCGTTCCCGATCTTCTTTCATCGAGTAGGCCGTCATGGCAATGATAGGCGCTAAGTTTTCAAGGTTCAAAGCACGAATGGCTCGGGTTGTTTCTACCCCATCCATCCCTGGCATTTGAATATCCATAAAGATCAAATCATAGGTATGTTGTTGAACCTTTTCCAGTGCCTGATAACCGCTTTCTGCCAAAGAAATAACACAACCTGCATTATTGAGAATTTCACTGGCCACTTTACGGTTTACGATGTTGTCGTCTACAATCAATATTTGCGGGCGATAATCTCCAAAATAATCCTTAGATGAAAAATCCCAATCGTCCATTAAGTAACCCTCTGGTTTTTCATCGGTAGGCAAACTCTCAAAAGTAAACCAGAACGTACTGCCTTCACCAATTTGAGAAATCACCCCGATGTCACCATTCATCAGGCGGCACAACTCCTTAGAAATGGCTAATCCCAGCCCAGTACCCGAATAAGATTTAGAAGAGGAATTGTCTAATTGAGTAAAGGTACTAAACAAGCGGTTTTGGTCTTCAGGCGAAATACCCAGTCCCGTGTCGGTTACCTCTACCAGCAAATGTACTGCTTCTTCGCGTTGAGCAGCTAAGGTAAATTTGAGCGATACCTGCCCATCCTCGGTAAACTTAATAGCGTTGGACATCAGGTTAGAAATAATCTGAATCAAACGAGTTTCGTCAGCTTCCAGAAAATAAGGAATCTTGGGGTCTACCTGATAGCTCAAGAAGTTGTTTTTGGCTTTAGCCTGCTGTAAAAACAAAGTATATACCTTCTCAACCATAAAACGCACGTCTACAGGCTTGGGATGCAGCGCCATTTTACCCGCTTCGAGCTTCGAGAGGTCTAAAATATCGTTGAGAATATTCAGCAACGTTTCCGATGATTTTTTGATGGTGTACATATACTCCTGTTGCTTTTTCTCCAGAGGCGTATCCATCATCAAATCTATCATTCCAATAATACCATTCATTGGAGTACGAATCTCGTGACTCATATTGGCTAAGAATCGTTCTTTTACTTTGAGCGATTTTTCAGCGATTTCTTTAGCCCGAATCACTTCTTGCTCTACCAATTTCTTTTGGGTAATATCGTGCGAAATGGCCGATACTTCCTCAATACGCCCATCTTCCAGACGAATAGGATTGAGATATACTTCGCGCCACCAGGCTTCGCCTTCGCTAGTGCCCGATTCTATCTCAAAGTATTGTTTATCGCCTTTGAAAGCATTTTTATAACGCTCCTGCCACTCTTGGTAATTGTCAGTTTTACGCATTTCGTTGCTCAACTGAATCAGGCGTTTGTTCAACGTAGGCGAAATACCATATTGCCGCTGGAGCGAATCGGCATAATTTTGATTAAAAGAGGTCAAAGCCCATTTACGATTGACCGACCACATCATATGCGAGCTACTCTCAAAAATGGCTTGTAGCTGAGCAGTTTGGTTAGATAATATTTCTTCGTTACGCTTTCGCTGAATAGCCAAGGCAATTTGCCCAGAAACAAAATCCAGCAACTCTAAATCTTTGATGGTATAGATGTTACGATCACGATAAGATTTTACCGAAATCAGGCCAATTACCTCGTTTTCAAACTTTAGGGGTACCCCAATCCAAATCTTGGGAGGTGGTCCCGAAAGCGTCAGGTTTTTGGTAGTTGCCAATGCTTTAATTTCTTCTTCGTATAAAAACAATGCTTTTTGTGACTCTACCACATACTCGGCCAGCCCTCGTCCCTGGCGGTTTTGACGAATCTCTAACCCCCCACTGGCAAATGCTTCATCTACATAGTAGTGGTAACTCATCTCCTGGCGGTTGTCATCATAGAGCTTGATGTAGAAGTTTTTGGCTTGAATTACATTACCCAATTCACGGTGAATACTTTGGTAAAACTGGTTTAGATTTTTGGTACGTACTGTCAGGTTGGCGATACTATAATAGAGTGTTTGGGCTTTTTCTGCACGTATTTTATCAGTGGTATCGTGCAAAATCCCTCGTATGGCGGTAGGTTTTCCATCTTCGAAACGACAAGTCACACTGCCTTCTACATAGATATTTCCCCCTTCTTTTTGCGACAAGATTGTAATGAAATTGTAAATCGTTTCGCCATTGATAATCCGCTTGACAGTGCTGAGGGTAGATTTTTTGGTATCCCCATGCAGCAAATCAAGCATATTCATTTTTTTGAGCTCAGTATTGGTATAGCCAGTTTTCTTCTTAAAAGTCTTATTAACAAATAAGAATTTACCACGCATTGAGCAGATAAAAATCAAGTCATTGGAATTATCGAATAAGTCTTGTAATGCCTCGTTACTTTGTTTGAGCGCCCGCATGACTTCCCGATTTTCGGTTACATCTTTTCCTACCTTGGTCAATCCCCCCAGCTCTCCCTTTTCATTGTTCAGAATCACCGAGTTGAACTGAATGTAGCGAACATCTCCAGTTTTGGTTAGAATGGTGCGTTCCGAGGTTTCCCAAAAGCCTCCATTTTGTAGGGTTTTGTTGAATTCGTTCCACCTTTCGGGTCGTTCACTTTCGCCTACAAACAAGTCAAAATAGTTTTTACCAATAATCTCTTCTTTGGTATAGCCCGTTACTTTTTGCCAGTAATTGTTGCACATGGTTACAGTACCATCGGTTTCTACACTAATTCCCATTAGGTTTACCCCCTCAAGCGCTTCCTGAAAACGGGCCTTGGTTTCTTTGATCAGTTGCAAACGCTTGGCTTCTTCTTCGGCATGTTTTTGTTCGGTAATGTCTACTGCTGAAGCAATGTACCCTCTAAATTGGTTGCGAGCGTCCAAATAAGGCACTCCTTTCTCTACAATCCAGCGATATTGATTATCACTTCGTCGCAAACGATACACAATTTCATATTTCGATTGGGTTCTAAACGAAATATTTAAATGGCTTTTTACCCGCTGCAAATCTTTGGGATAGACATTTTCTAACCAACCTTCGTCAATCTCGGCTTCTACGGTACGCCCAGTAAACTCAAGCCATTGTTTACTAAAAAAATAAAAATCGTTTTGCGGATTTGACATGCGCAGTAGTACAGGGGCGTAGTTGGCGATGGTGCGAAATTGGGATTCGCTTTCGCTGATGATTTTTTGAGAAATCTGGGATTGATACAAAGCTTTACCAAAAGCCACTACTACGGTTTGTTCTTTGGTATATTGGATGCGCTTTAGCACCAGTTCTCTTAATATTAATTGATTATGGCGGTTGAGCACCTGTAAATCTACTTTACCACTGCCATGCTCCCAGGCCGTTTGGATGCCTTGATGAATGGCTTCATAATCGTATTGGTAGCGGTCACAAAATGATTTTACACTATGATTTACAATCTCTTCGCGTTTGCCTTGGTGGGTGTGTAGGGTGGTATCGTTTACATCAATGATGATTTCGTGTTCATCGGACACAAAAATGCTATCGATGCTCGAATGGAACATGGATTTATAAAACGTAGCATCGGGCGATGCCCCATTATTATTTTTGAGTTGGTTGATTTCCTGGCGAAGCTGGGCAATTTCCTGTAGTAAATCCTCTCTTACTTGACTGCTATCCATCTTTTTCAATTATGAATTATTGATTGTGAATTATAAATTAACTGATGTTGTTTAGGTACTTTGCTTTCTGTTTAATAGTCAATCATTAGGGTTATTGATTAGATTGCTAAATTTGCAAGTGAAAATTAATAATTGATAATTCATCATTAATAATTTATATAAATATATTAAAATAAGCTTGAATTGACGAATTTGAAAAAAACCTTATTGGTAGTTTTGGGGCCTACAGCAGTGGGTAAAACCGAGTTGTGCATTCGTTTGGCGCAGCATTTCGACACAGAAATAGTATCGGCTGACTCTCGACAGTTTTATCGAGAAATGGCCATTGGTACTGCTAAACCTACTCCTGAAGAACAAGCTGAAGCTCCTCACCACTTTATAGACTCTCACTCTATTACTCAAAATTATAATGTAGGCGACTACGAAAAAGATGCTCTAGCTTGTCTGGATGAAATTTTTAGCCGAAAAAACTTCGCAATCCTTACGGGAGGCTCAGGTTTGTACCTGCAGGTAGTGACCGATGGTATGGACGATATGCCTGAAGTTAATCCAGAAATCAGGGAAAGGTTGATGCAACAAGTAGAAACAGAAGGATTGGAAAATTTATTGACACAACTAGAGCAACTCGATCCTGATTATTATGCCAAGGTAGACAAGGCCAATCCTCACCGGGTAGTACGAGCACTGGAAGTGTGCCTTAGTACCGGAAAATCATTTTCATCATTTCGCAAACAAACTAAAGCCGAACGCCCCTTCGATATTCTAAAAATTGGTCTGGAACGCGACCGGGAAGAACTCTACGAACGCATCAACGAGCGGGTGGATATTATGCTGGCAGAAGGCTTACTAGAGGAGGTAAAAGGTTTATATGATTACAAAGATCATCAAGCCTTACAAACTGTAGGTTATAAAGAGATTTTTGACCATATGGATGGCCAATACGATTGGGAAGAAGCCATACGTTTGCTCAAACGTAATACCCGTCGCTATGCTAAGCGCCAAATGACCTGGTTTCGCCGTGATGAAGAAATTCATTGGTTTTCGCCTAAAGAATTAGAAGAGATTGTGATGTGGATAGAAGGGAAAGTACACAAGATAGATTAAGCTTTGAATAAACCCTTTGTTGGTGCACGCTGTTCTTGCGTGTACCATACTAATTACTCACCTCTTTGATAGCTTTGGTGTTGCCGTCAGGGCAATGTCATTAAGCTAGAGGTTTCTATTATAAAATGAATATCGAATAATGATTAACGAACCGCAGGACGTAAGCTCAACGTAAGTTAATGCCGAATAATGAAGGGGAAATATTGATTGACTCCTTGTATTAGAGTGTCAACCTCCTTCTTAAATCGTTGATCAGTGTTCGTTAATCAAAATTATTTTTACTAATTAATTTGAAACCGTACACTTTTTTATATTAAGTGATACTTGAGTTTGAGGATAGTTTTATAGCATAAAAATAGCTACTAATCTGCCAGATTGTAAGGCAAAATTTAGTTCCGTGTAACTCAACAGCCGTTCATTTTTTTCAAAAAAAAACGAACCAAAAAAGACCGCGGCTTCAGTAGCTCGTTGCTAAATCTGCTCTGTTCCGCTTAAACTTTTCAAGCTCGCTTCGCTCAAACAAGTGAAAAGTTCTTAACAGCTCCACTCCACAGATTCTTAACGCCGACCTACAAAGGCCGAAACAAAGCGGACGCATTTGTACGGATTCTTATAAAGGATTGGTATAATCATCAACACTGATCTAACTCTGTTTTCTGCATTTCTTTTATTTTTAGCATTGCTCATATTATATTAGCAAATCAATTAAGAAATGTAGAAATATTTCAGGCGCTTAGTCTCTTGTTACTTAGCATAAGAGGTATTGATATAGTAACTGTAAAGCAACAAATGGAAAAATTACTCTCAGAAACATTTTACAACAATTTAAAAGAAGTATTAAGCAACAACTTTGAAACAAACCAGCATAAGGTAATTCTGGAAAAAGTGGATTGGGAAGCAGAAGCTCAAAAAGTTTTAACTGATCTCACTGTTTTTTTTAGCACTATAAACACTGCCAAACTCAAAGATTTTGAAATTGATGAAATTGGGGTGATTGACTTGTGCTGGAACGAATACGGGGGAGATATTGAGGTAGACTTTATGCCTGACAATAATTTTGACACTGCTTTTGATGAAGGCTGTATCATGAATAACTCCGCTGTAGATAATGACAAGTTCTTTGAGACCCATTTTGACGTAAATGGGGAAGGTAGTTGGGCAAAAATAGGTGATGACTATCACCAAATTATTTCGCTGTACTATCATTTGATCAATGAAATTATCGGAGTAGTAACTCAACAAGAAGAATTTCAAAACCTTCCTAAAAAATCACCCTGTCATATTGGTTTTGCTTTTTTTCACGACGAAGAACGCACCAAAATATTTTCAGTAGATTAAGAACAATAGTCCACAGCTTTCAGTCCATAGTCTACCGCCGATTCGAACGTGTGTTTACTCTTTTAATGACTGAAAGCCAGTAGTTTATATTGAAGTCGTCTACTAGCTTTATTTTTAAAAGGGTTTCGGTTTTACGCCTAAATACGTAGTTAAATAATTTTCGCATTCATAAGAAGCTGATAAGCAGCAATCAACTTTGGCTAAAATCACTATGGAGTATTGTTAAGAAATAACCACAAAACTATATTTAAATAATCATGAGAAAATTTAGTGAAATAGAATCTTGGGAAGAAGTAGAAGCATTGGTGGATACCCCAGGAATGGAAGATTGCATAGCTGCGGTAGCTCAGGGAAGTACCCTAATTACAATGCATTTCAAAGAAATACGCATTTGGAGTCTTGAAAACTTACCCCATGTACAATGTGTAAGTACGCTCAAGCTACCTACATCAACTGACAACATCAAGCTTGCACACAATACTTTGTATATTTATGACGCACACTTGCTTGTAGTAGATGTTTCAGACATTACCAAACCAGTAATTGTACATGATCAAGCCATCACAGACCTGGCCATGGGTTGTAAGACTGAAGATGGATTTTATCTTGCAATAGAGAATGAAATAGTATCACTAGATGCCCAAGGTAACTTTGAAACATTGGCATCGGTAGAAAGCTACGATCGCTTCTTTAAAAGTTACCCAAAAGATATATCCAAAATTGACCAAACATTGGTTGTGGTAGGTAGGCACTTGGGGGTGCATATTTATGCTCAAACAGATTCGGCAAATTGGCAACTACAAAGTACCCATAAGGTTGGCTATCCTCCTACCACGCTTCATTGGGAAACACCAGGAGAAAGAATGCTTTTGATTGGTAATAGTGAAGTGGTCAGGTATGACATCACAAACCGAAAAAAGCCCAAAAGGCATAAAGCCTGTAAAATCAACAAAACTGAGCTTTGCGGTCATTATGCTCAAAGAGGTAATGAAATATTGGTAGCTGGCAACAAGGGTGCTAAAGATAAATTTACTGCTGGAGTAGTAGAATTGGCGCAAGACTCAATCAATTTAGTACAACAGCCCAAGCTCAACTATAAGATAAAAACCAACAGAGATAGGATTAAAACCTTGTGTGTCAAAGATGATTATTTACTCATTATTGGAAGCGAATCAGGTGGTTTTCTTTTCAAAGCGGGTGAGTAATACCCTCGTTGTCAACATACGTTACCTGTCTCTTGCTAAAATATTCCCTAAATTTACTTCTCATCAATATTTTTATGAGGCTGACTTTAAGCCTGACAGGTTTTGAAAACTTGTCAGGTTTAAAAAAACAGGAAATCCCAGCCCTATACTTTTCTGAACATCCCCTCTTAAAAATTGGTTATTATTGCTCAGATTTGAACATAACCAAGCACCAATTATCTAAACAATGCGCATACTACTTTTTACGGGAAAAGGCGGAGTAGGAAAAACTACCGTAGCCGCTGCCACTGCAGTAAAAACTGCCCAAATGGGCTACAAAACCTTGGTAATTTCTACCGACCCAGCCCATAGTTTGTCTGATGCGCTGGATTTTAAACTAGAGCCTGAGCCTACCCTGGTACAAGAAAACCTCTATGGTCAGGAATTGGACGTGTATTATTCAATGAAAAAGTACTGGGGTAAAATGCGGGAAATGTTGCTGGCGATCTTTAAGCTACAAGGGGTCAATCGAGTAGTAGCCGAAGAGCTTTCAGCCTTGCCAGGAATGGAAGAGGCCTCCGCTTTTTTGTGGATCGAAAAATACTACGAAGACAAAGAGTTTGATGTAGTGATTATTGACAGCGCCCCCACTGGTGAGACACTGACCCTACTCACGATTCCTCAAGTGAGCCAATGGTGGATTAGCAAGGCTTTCCCTTTTCAGAAATTTGCCATCAAGGCAGTGGGTGGTATGGTGCGGGGGGTTACAGGTATTCCTCTGGATAAGGGCTACGAAGAATTGGATGAGCTTTTTACCAAACTACAAAAGGTGCAAAAACTGATGAGTAATCCTGAGATTTGTTCTATTAGGCTGGTAGTCAACCCTGAACGTATGGTGATTAAGGAAGCCAAACGGGCTTATACTTATTTGCAAATGTATGGCTACCCAGTAGATGCGGTGATTATTAACCGAATTTTCCCTGAATTGGCCAAAGGGTCGGTGTTTGACAAATACCTAAAAAGCCAAAAAACGCACTTAAAAACCATTGAAGACAGTTTTTCGCCCTTACCCATTATGCGCATTCAGCACCAGGGAGAAGAAGTATTTGGTTTGCCACTATTAGAAAGTATTAGTCAAACTTTATATCCTGACCCTGAAACTGATCCAGCTAAGGCTTTGCATGATGAAGCACCTTTTCAGATTGTAGAGAATGGAAGCCGTTACTTAATTAAAGTACACTTGCCTTTTATAGACGAAAACGCAGATGACTTGAAAGTAACCAGCATTCGCCAAGAACTAATCATTCAATTGGGGAATCAACGTCACAACTATTTTGTTCCTAACTTCCTGAGTTTTTATGATATGGAAAAACACACCATTAGTGATAATTGGTTGACCGTTTTTTATAAGAAAAAGGCATAGAAGTAAAAAATGAAAAGTGAAAAGTGAACAATGTTTTTCAAGATCACTATATTTATTTATCAATAATTTTTAACGTCTTTGAATCGGTTCTTTAACAAAAGACAAATCATAATTCATAATTAAAAATTCATAATTAGTATGAATCCATTTTTAGAAAAATTTAATACTCCGTTTGAAACCATTCCTTTTGATAAAATCAAAAATGAACACTATAAACCAGCTATAGAAGCTGCTATGCAAGAAGGGAAAGCAGAAGTAAAAGCCATTACTGGCAATGCTGAGGCTCCTACTTTTGCCAATACTATAGAGGCGCTAGAGCGTGCAGGTAGCAATGTAAATGTGGTGGCAGGTACGTTATCTAACCTCAACAGTGCAGAGACTAGCCCAGAAATACAAACTTTGGCTCAGGAGATATTCCCAATGATTACTGAGTATAGCAATGATATTTTGTTGGACGAGCAGCTTTTTGCCCGTATCAAAGCAGTATACGACCAAAAAGACCAACTAACACTTACACCTGAGCAAGAAATGTTGCTGGACAAAACCTATAAAAGTTTTGTGCGTAATGGGGCTAATCTGGGTGAAGAACAAAAGCAGCGCTTACGCGAAGTAGATGTACAGATCTCAAAGCTTTCGGTTCAGTTTGGGAAAAACGTATTGGAAGATACCAATGCCTATACCCTAGAATTGACTGAAGAAGCCGAACTGGAAGGCCTACCTGATTTTGTGCGAGAAGCCGCCGCTATGACTGCCAAGCAAATGGGTAAACCAGAAGGGACTTGGGTGTTTACATTACAGTATCCAAGTTATGTTCCTTTTATGACTTACTCTAAGCGAAGAGACTTGCGAGAGAAGTTGGCTAAGGTATTCAGTAAGCGTGGTTACCAAGGCAATGAAAATGATAACCGTGAAATTGTAAAAGAGTTTGCTCGTTTGCGCTTCGAACGCGCCAACTTGTTGGGGTATGGTACTCACGCCGATTTTGTATTGGAGCAACGAATGGCCAGTAACCCTAAAACGGTAGAAGACTTTTTGGGTGATTTGCTCAAGCATGCCAAACCTGCCGCTGACAAAGAAATGAGCGAACTGAAGGCTTACGCTCAAAAACTAGATGGGATTGAGGAGCTTCAGCGCTGGGATTATGCCTACTATTCTGAAAAGCTTAAGAAAGAAAAATTCAATATAGATGATGAGATGCTCAAGCCTTATTTTGAGCTTAATCGAGTGATTGATGGTATTTTTACTGTAGCCAAAAAGCTGTATGGGTTGCACTTTGAAGAAAACACCACGATTCCAGTGTATCATTCTGAGGTAAAAACTTATGAAGTAAAAGATGAGGCAGGCAAACACATCGCCGTATTTTATGCTGACTTCTTCCCTCGCGAAGGAAAGCGTAGTGGGGCCTGGATGACTAGCTTCAGAGGACAGCAAGTAATCAATGAAGTAGACCAACGCCCACATGTATCTATTGTGTGCAACTTTACCAAACCTACCGATACTCGTCCATCATTGTTGACTTTCAATGAAGTGCTCACCTTTTTCCACGAATTTGGTCACGCTCTGCATGGTATGTTAGCTGATGGTATATACGAAAGCCTTTCGGGTACTCATGTATACTGGGATTTTGTGGAGCTACCTTCACAAGTGATGGAAAACTGGCTATACGAAAAAGAAACGCTTGATCTATTTGCCAAGCATTACGAAACCGACGAGAGCATTCCAGAGGAGTTGATTCAACGCATTAAAGACAGCGCTAATTATATGCAAGGTTACCAAACCGTGCGACAAATTGGTTTTGGACAACTTGATATGGCCTGGCATGGCCGCGACCCTCGCCAGGTAGATGATGTAGCAGGTTTTGAGAAAGAAGTAGGCGAAAACACGCGTTTGTTCCCACATAGCGACGATAGTAGCATGAGCTGTGGCTTCAGTCATATTTTTGCGGGTGGTTATTCGGCAGGTTATTATAGCTACAAATGGGCTGAGGTATTAGATGCCGATGCTTTTGAGTACTTTAAAGAAAACGGCATTTTTGATCCCAAAACGGCTCGTTCGTTCAAAGACAATGTACTCTCTAAAGGAGGGAGCGAACACCCAATGACTCTCTACAAAAGATTTAGAGGACAAGAACCTTCTCCTGAGGCTCTATTAAGACGCGCAGGATTGATTGAAAGCAAGTAATTTTTTATATTATTAAATGGCTAAATGGTTGAAACGTTTAGCCATTTTTCTTTTGTGCAAAAATCGCTTGAATACTTTCCTGATAGGTTTTAAAATTTACTCTCAATTGTTGACTGGTAGCAGTAGTATCAAAAGCTTTGAGAGCTTTTAGTCCTAATAAGTTTTCGTAAGAAATAGTGGTGGGTATTCTTAAAAGCTCTATAGTCCTTAGAGCAGTTCCTACTAAAAAAGAGGGTAATGTAACAAAACGTCGCCTTATACCTGAATTTGCAGCAATGGCTTCATAAAGTTGCCTTAGGGTAATGGCTTGTGACTCTCCCAAGTAGAATTTTCCTGAAAACGATTTTTCTAAAATAAGTGTCACTACTTCAGCCAACTGCTGAATATGAATGGTTTGAATAGGTTGACTTCCACCTCCTACCAAAGGAATGAATTGGCTCTTTTGAATCGTATTGCGAATGGTTGCAAAAAGACCTCCATTGCCCAGTACTAAACCAGGCTTTAGTATCACATCTTGGTTAGAATCAAAAATGCTTTCTAAATGTAATTTGTGTTTTCCATAGTGCGATTTTACTTGGGCATGGGCTGACATGGTAGAAAAAAACACAAACTTTTTTACCCCATATTTTTGGCTTAGTTCTAACAGTCTTTGAGTCCCCTTAATATTTATATGATCAGCATTAGGTGTACCTCGAGTGTGTTTTGCTACTGCACAATGAATGAGGTAGTCTGTGGCTACAAAAGCATTCTCATCTACTTTATCGGGCATTTCAAAAGGGTAGTATTCAACCAAGCCTGAACTGTGATCAATGGGTTTTCTGGCGAAGGCCTTCACTTGCCATTGTTTTTGCGCAAAAAAATTGACTAGAAAAGAACCTATAAATCCACTGGCTCCAGTAATAATAATTGTTGGCTGCATTTGCTATGATTTTAACGCTTGATTGGCCACCAAATAAGCCCAGGCCATAATGGTGAAAGATAGTCCCTGTGAAGGTAAATACCTAAAACCAGCACTATCAGCTACATATACATTTTGAGTTCCCGTAATGAGTCCCTTTTCATTGAGCGAAAAAGCACTGGCAGTATCACCTATTGGTAATGTACCTCCATAGTGGATGCTGGCTCCGGCAGGAGTCAATATTTTTTTCAAAGGAAAGCACCTCAAGCTCCGTAAAAAAGCTGCTATTTTTTTACTTCCTTTTCTTATAATCAACTGCTCGGCATCACTCAGGCTATATTCAATGCTCAATTGATCTTGGGTAACACTTTCAGGGTTTGGGGCTAGCTTCAAAAACTTTTGAGAGGTGGGGTAATCGGCAAAATGTACTCCAGCCACCGAAAGTGTTGAATGCAAGTATTGAAACAATATTCGGGAATCTTTAAAATTCAATGGAGCCTCTTTCATCAATCTAAACAATAATAAGGAACTATAACTATAGATGCCACTGGTAATTACATCTTCATCAGGCTCCTGATCATAAAACAAAGCCAATTGCCCCAGACTCGTTCTTTCTTGGGTAATTTGCTTCCCCAACATTTTAGGTTGTATGCACGCAAAATATACATAGGGATTGCATACAATGGGTAATTGTTGATCTTGCCCCAGCGATCGCAACACAATACGCGCAGACCCAATGGCCCCAGTCGCTAAAATGAGTTTTCTGGCTTTTATTTGCTTTTGCTCACGGGTTGCAGTATCCAGATAGTTTACCCACACTTGCCCGTTTTCTTCTCGAAAAGAGGTGACAAACGATTGAGACTGATACTGAAAGTTGGCTTGTTGTTTTAGGCGATCTATTAAAATCCAGGGGCGAAAAGCTGAGCGACGTTGATCCGTATAAAAATCCATATTATGATAAGGCAAAGCTCGCCGCTCTGCTTGATCTTGAGTAACTGCAGCAATGGCAGGTTGCCCCATATAAAATCCCCTTGAGATATATTTTGACTGTTTCTTCAGGTATTTATTCAATAATAGTTGGCTGTTAAGGTCAACCTGAGGAGCAGCATAAGCAGTATTAACTTGACCTAAGGTATATGGACGCACCAAATCTTGATTTACCGCTACTCCCACCAAATCGCTTACGGCCTGATAGGCTGTTCTCATCTTAGCGGGGTTCAAGCCCATTTTTACCAATTCCTGGTCACGGTATACATTGCAACCTAACCCCCAACCACTGCCCAACCCTCCATAAGCTAAGCTTTCCATTGGAGTGAACGAGTCTGATTGTGTAAAAAGGAGGTCTTCTACCTGACGGGTAATGTACTGTCGGGGAGGGGTTAGCTGTGAACCAACACGGGTATTTGTCCAAGGGACACCTTCAAACTGCTTGCCTAAAAAATATTCATGTTGGAGCGAATCTTCTTGTCTAATATGTTCAAAGCCTTTATCGGGTATTAAGTCTCTATAAGTAGTATCTTGGTTTCCTACATCCAACAAATGCACCCTGGCCCCCGCAGTTACTAAGGTATGGGCTACTACTGCCCCCGACATACCTGAGCCTACCACCACAAAATCATTGTCTGGAGTTTCCATTAGATTAATTTAAGTAATACCCATCCTATCATTGCCTTCCACACACTACGCACCCCTACCCATCCTATTACGAATAAGTATAACCAAGACCTCTTTTGATTTAAAAATAAGGCAGCATACTGTGGCTGGGTTTCTAATATGGCAGACATCAATAACAATTTGTACCTAACCACAGAATTGGGATAACTAATACCCAGTCCTGCATCTATGTAAGGCAATAAAAAACGCTTTCTCGTAACTAGGTTCATCAGTTTATGGTCTTTAGGTAAGTATTGTAGCGCTACCGTTTGCATAGCTTGCATATACAAATCTATTACATCTTGGTTTGGCTTTTTACCTAAAAGATAATTTGCCAATATTCCTGCTTCTTGTTCTAAATCAGCCAATTGTTGCTCATCCATATTATTCTAAAAAGCATCAAAATCCAGTGCTTGAAATCTAATTTTTGTTTTATCTAGTTGACGCCCTTGCCCAGTTAAATCTTTGAAAATTAAATTCAAAGGAGAAGGTTTCAGCCTTTGAGGTAAATTAATAAAAACACCCTTCCTCCAGCTCATTTGATGGTCAATGCCCATCCACATCTTGGTAAAACGGATGGCATCTGTTGTTTTTTTAAATTCTAATGGAAAATCTGCAAAACCACCCAAGGCCACTCTTACTCCCATTGCTGAGGTAAACACCTTTAAGTTTTCTTTCTGTTTTTTTATAAAATAAGAGGCATGTGGTTGCTTCAATCGCCATTGCAAAGTTTCTGCAGTCCAATGTTTCTGGTAATCATACACAGCATTTTTAGGAAAAGATATTTTTCCAGCTCCTATTTTTACTGTAAGAGAGGCTACCCATTGAAAACCCAACTTTTTGACAAAGCCAGGGGTACTGTTTTCATTGCTTACCCCAATCACAAATTCATAACCAAGCATTTTGGCTTGTTCGTAGGTTTGTTGTGCAAGTGTAGTAAACAAACCCTGCCCACTATGCTGTGGATGAGTAGCCGTGTTGTAAGATAATAAACCTTGGGTAAGTTTTCCTTGCAACATAGCCTGAAAAGGTTGTACTACATAATGTGCAACCAATGCCTCATCGGACGAAAAAGCGTTAAACCCTATGGTTTTCCCCGCTGGATTTTGGTTATACTGCCAGTTGAGATATGCAGGTGTAAATAGTGCTGGTTTGTGAAAAACCTCTCCTAAAAAACTTGCATATTGTTGTATAGCGGCATTGCTATATTGTATGGGGCAAATATCATAATTCATTGGTAGACAAATATTGCTGAATGTATTGTTGATAGGGCATCATTTCTCCTCCCAATCTGGTTATTTGGTTTAACCTTTTCCACATTTTCTTGCGGTTATAATACATCAAGTAATTATAAAATTTACTCTTGATGTTAGGGAAACGAATGCCTTTTTGTTGGGTATCAATATCGTAAGGGTGAAAATAACCCAGTACTGGTTTGTTTTGCTCGAAAAAACGTTTAAAAGTACGTTTAATCAAGAACATTGGTAAGATTCTAAAATAAGCCCCTCCTCCAAATGGATATTCTAAATACGGATTGTCAAGAATAGACATTGGGAGCTCGAGCACACCATCTATTGCTTTAGGTTGTTTGCCAAAGCCTGCCCAGCCAAACTGAAAGTTATTTGCTGGCAATACTGAACTGGAATAAGTGATCCCTGATTCAGCCAAATATTTATAAACCCAGACATTTTGTGCTATCAATGAAAACATAGGTGCTCTGTATCCTCGAATATCCGAAGCCCCTGCTTTAATCAATGCATTGATATTGGTATCCAAATCTCGTTTAAATTGCTCTTGGTTCAATTGTGTCAAAGGAAGGTGCTTATCAGAATGACAAGCGATTTCGTGACCTTCATGCTGAATTTGTTGAATGAGTTCTGGGTAATTTCTTGCTACATCTCCCACTACAAAAAAGGTAATATGCGCCTGTTGCTTTTTCAAAAAATCAAGGTATTGATGGGTATTCACAGGCACTCGTTCTTCCAATGAATGACCATCAGGTACCATGTCGCGAATATCTTCTAAATCTATGCTAAATAAATAGATTGGCCTTTCAAGTGCTTGAGTCATAGTTTGGGCTTCACCTAAAAATATATAAATGGGGATTGGTCACTAAGCGTATTATATTTGTCCAAAATTAATCAAAAAAGCAAAATGGATTACACATTATCGGTGGTGATTCCAGTGTACAACGAGGAAAAAAATTTACCGGAGGTGATGCCCGCAATACTTGTGCAGGCCAAAACCCAGAATTGGCAGGTAATCGTAGTAAATGATGGCTCTCAGGACAATTCAGGAAAGATTCTCGACCAATGGCAAGTCGATCATTCTCAGCATATAACCATTATTCACCATAAGGTAAACAGAGGCTATGGAGGAGCAATCAAAAGCGGGATCAAAGCAGCACAAACTTCTCATATTGTAACAATGGATGCAGACGGGCAACACCAAATAACCGATGTAGTCCAACTCCAGCAACACTTGCTTGCTACCGATGCCGACATGATTATTGGAAATCGTAAGGGCCAAAAAGAAGCTAGTTTTTTCAGAAAAATTGCCAAATATATTATCCGAAAAATTGCTCAAATTGCCCTCTCTACCAAAATCCACGACCTCAATTCGGGTATGAAGCTTTATGATCAGCAACTGGCCCAAAAATACCTACAGATTTGCCCCGATACAATGGCCTACAGCGATATTATTGCCTTGACTTTTATTAGTCAAAAACACTTGGTATTGGAACACCCCATTACTGTATTGCCTCGTAAGGCAGGCAAGAGCACAATTAATGTTCGAACTGCATTTGAAACGATTAAAGAAATCCTGAATATTTTACTTTTTTTCAACCCTCTACGTTTTTTTATTCCTCTGAGTGTTTTTTTTACAGTTATAGGAGTGGCTTGGGAAATCCCTATTTTTTTACGAGGCGATGGAATGAGTGTAGGGGCCTTGTTTTTAATTAATCTCGGGATTTTATGTTTTGTGCTAGGACTATTAGCCGAGCAAATTTCTACCCTTCGCCGAAACATTATCCATTAATCTGGGGTAAGTCTTCAAAGAATTGAGATTGAACTCGATATGGGTTCACTACCTATTTTTAATATTCAAACGATTGTATGTCGGTCACATCACAAACTTATACTTCCGAAGAGGTTCTAAATTTAGTCAAACTTATTTGTCATGATCATTCCGAAAACCGTGAACTGGCAACTCAGATCATAGCTGGACGTGGCTTGCCCGAAGAGTTGGTTTATTTTATGGAGATATCGAGTGAACCTTTGCGAAAAGAGGCCATGTGCATCAGGTATGGGTTACCAGAACACTTCCCTTACTTGGATACGTTTACATTTAACCAGCTCATTCCTTACAAAAACCTACCTATTAAGGAAACTTTACAAGGGCTTGCAAAATTTCCTCGGCTTAAAAAGTTGTCATTTCACCAATACCGTACAAAACCTCTTGAGTTGCCAACTGAACTTGGACTACTTACGCAATTGCAAGGGCTTTATATTACTACCACTCAATTAGAGCAATTGCCTCAAAGCGTCCAAAAACTCACCCAATTGCGAGAAGTCGCAATCAATTACAATCGTTTGAAAACCTTGCCAGCCGAGATCGTTCATTGGCAGCAAATCAAGAACTTTTTTGCAAAATATAATCGTTTGACTGAACTGCCACCTGAGATTATTCAACTGACTAAGCTGGAGTCCTTAGCATTGCATAACAATTATTTGCAGCATTTACCCAAGGGATTTTCAGCTTTGCAAAATCTCCAGAAACTGTACTTGGGTGATAATCGCTTTACCCTATTTCCTGAAGAAATATTAGAACTAAAGCAGCTCACTTTGCTTAATCTTTTTGCCAACGATCTCAAAGAAGTTCCAGCAGGTATTTCTCAACTGAACCAGCTCACTCATTTGTATCTACATGACAATCAGCTGACCTCTTTACCAGACACGATTGGAAACATGAAGCATTTGAAGATGATTCATTTGAAAAACAATCCAATAAATGATCAACAAAAAGCCAAAATATTAGATCAGTTTCCAGGAATCACCATTAGGTTCTAGGGTATGTTTACTTTAGCTTTGAATCATGAAAAGCGGCTCGTTTCCAAACTCCGCCTTCTTTTACCCATACATGGGTACACCGAATGGCAGATAAGAAAGGTTTTCGTTTGAGTGTTCCAGAGGAGGTAATAAGTGCATTGACTACCGCTGTATTGCCGTAAACTTTGATGACTACATCTCTCATTTTATAGTCCTTTACCTTAAGTATTTTGCGGTCTAGTTGTCTTCGCCGTGATTTGATGTACTTAAGCCAATTTATTTTGTTGATAACCGCGCTTCCACTATTGCTATGTATGTATTGTTCGGTAAGCATGCCCGCAAGGCTAACTACATCGGCTTCCAAAAAGGCTTTGTTGAATTGCTCTACTGCTTTTTTTACTTCCTCAGCAGTTTTGGAGTCGTCTTGCCCCATGACGGGAGCAAAAGCAAGCACGCTTAGAAGCGCTACTAGCAAAAAATTTGTTTTCATGGTCGTTATCAATTAGAATAATATGGTTTTATAGTAAAACTCGTTGTGAGTTCCAGGTTTATATCTCGACTTGCACAGGTGGTGCAAACATTTTTTTAATCTTTACTTTTTCAGCTCCTGTAAAATGATTACCCACTAGCCATACCCTTCTCAACTTTTTCAACTGGCTTATTTCTTCGGGTAATTTGGTAAGGCGATTGTAACTTAGGTGTAACACTTCCAAGTTCTCAAGCTGATGAATTAAAGGGGTTATTTCTTCTATCTTATTATGTTCCAGACGTAATTCTCTTAGATTCTTCAAATTGCAAACGCTCTCGGGGAAGTGCTTAAAAAAATTATCATTCAAATAGAGTCGTTTCAAGTACCTCAAATCACCAATTTCTATGGGTAAATCATCCAATTGATTTAATTCCAAAAACAAGTAATCTAAGTTTGTAAGTTTGCCTACGGCTGGTGGTAGCGCCTCAATATCCAGATTATCCAGTGATAGCTCTCGATTTTGTACCCAATCCTGAAATTCATCTTGAGTAGCTGTATTGTGGGTAAGGCAAAACATCCATCCAGTATTCAATAGTCGTAAGGCTATATTCCCTACAATGGCAGTATTGAGCGAAAACTCTTGATGAAGTTCCTCCAAAAACTCTGAAATACGTGACTCATTGTCTAAATGGTACTCAAGATCAAAGTTATAGCATAGAGCATACAAAGCCTCACTCCCATCATAGGTTTGTTCTACCAATTCGCGGGAATGTTCTAGTATATATTCATCGGTATGAAACAAAGAAACAGCAAAAAGATAAGACAAAATATTGATGGGTAACTGCTCTGATCCTTCCAGCAATTGAAAAGCCCCTACTATATTGCCTTTGTCTAATGTTTCTAGTAACTCAAATATTACCTGAAAATGTTCTTCTGAGGAATTATCATTTGTACGATTCACAGTCATTAGCGAAGCCCCTCTGTATAGAAAAGTGTCTTTATCAATGGAGAGGTAATATACAAAAACCCTCACATATTCTAAAATACATTAGAGTACATCGTTGAAATCACCGATTTTACTCGTAGATATTTTTTTCTATTCAACCAGTAAATTTTACCACTCATCGATAGAATATATAGTTTGGTCTAAACCAGCCATACTAACACCCAATAATAAAGTATAGTAGTATAAGAGCATAGTTGATTAACCATTATCAAAGAAATTAAACACCTAAAGGGTTTAATTTTTCCATAAAAGCAAGCACCTTGCACACCCTAAAAATGATTTTTTTAGGGTGTGTTTTTTTTGTGCCCTTGTATATTTACTTAGCAGATTCGGTTGCTTTCTCTGCAATCAACTCTTCCATTGTCTTATTAAAGTCCTTTTTGAACTCTTCATAGTATTTACCAGTACCTGGACCATTAAATCCAGTATGTATTTTTCTTACTTTACCAGTTCTATCTATAAATATGGTTGTAGGAAACGATAATACGTGGTTAAGCATGGGCAATGTTTTAGCCGCTTCTTTTTTATCATTGATACCTGCAAACAAAAACTCATAGCCAGTCTTATATCGCTTGACCATTTTGTTGATACGAACCTTGGCTTTCTCAAATTCAGGGCTACGCTCATACGCCAAACCAATAATTTCTACTCCACGATCTTTGTTTTTTTCGTACCAAGGCGCTAAAAAGGCAGTTTCGTCCATACAATTGGGGCACCAAGTTCCAAAAATTTGCACCAATACCACTTTATCTTTGTAACGACTATCTTCTAAAGTCACTTTTTTACCCTCCATATTTGGAAAGCTAAACGCTAACTTATCATACCCTTTTTTGAGATAGGTAAGCTTGTTTGCATCGGCCAGTTTAGCATCTTCGTTCTTTACACCTTCCCAGGTTTCGTATACGCTTTTGCCATACCAAAACTCTCCTTTGATTTTGTTTTCATTTTGAGTGGCTTTGAATAAAAAGGCGTGGTTGCCATCAAAAGCCGAAATCATCAATTCATCTTTATCATTGACTTGTCCTTCTAAATAGCGATAATCACCAGTAGTAGTTAAGAAAGTCCCACTTACTTTGCGCCCAGTTTGCTTAAAAATACCAATAGAGGGATAAGTCTTCCCGTCTTTTTCAGTGAAAGTTACTTCCCACTTTCCAGTATAGTCTACCGATGTCTCGCTTTTTACTGGTTCAAAGCGATAATCTTTGCCATGCTCGGCTTTGAATTCTACTTCGTATGGTTCTTTGAGTCCGTTTTTGATCCAAATACCTTGGATAGATTTGCCCTCAGTAATCTTTCCAACCAAAAACGCATCAAAAATATGCAAAGTAATTTTTACAGAATCAGGTTTAGGAAACTCTATCTCATCTAATAAAATGCGTTCTTCTCCATTTACAATATGTGCTTTGTAGTTTTCGCCTTCTTTAGCTACATCCAATTGAAAAGGAAGATCTCCTCCTGGGGTTTTGACAGTAGCACGCCAAATACCAGTGGCCAATCCTACAGTACTTTGATCCTTTGTACTATCATCATTATTGGTTTGAGACTCTCCCCCTTTTGAGCCACAAGCATTAAACCCTATGATTAGAGCTAAGGTAATCAATAGGATGGGTAGTAGTTTTAGTAACTTGTTCATAACTATTTTTTTCCTGTAAAATATATAATTTGGAACGCTCACAAGCGATGCCCAGAGACAATATAACAAGGATGCAATTTAGCAATAAAGCTAAGCCAAGTTAAACTTTTGTTAAAGGGGCTTTATCGTAGGAAAGTTTTTAACTATGTGTCAAATCAGCTACCTTCGCTAATAAATTTTTAAAATCACGACTTGATATGAAGACAGCAGAAATTCATACAAATAAAGGCGTTATGAAAATTGAGTTTTTCGAAAACGACGCTCCTGGCACCGTAGCCAACTTTGTAAAACTAGCTTCAGAAGGTTTCTATGATGGTTTAACTTTTCATCGTGTAGTTCCAAACTTTGTAATACAAGGAGGTTGCCCTGAAGGAACAGGCATGGGCGGTCCTGGTTATACAATTCCCTGCGAAGTAGATGGTGACAATCAATACCATGATTTAGGTGTATTATCTATGGCCCGTACCAGTCAACCAAATACTGGCGGTTCTCAGTTCTTTATTTGCCTTAATCGTCAAAACACTCAGCATCTTGACCGTCAACACACCGTATTTGGTAAGGTGGTAGAAGGCTTAGATGTAATTGGTCAGATTAGTCAAGGAGACAAAATGAACAAAGTTGTTGTAGGTGAAGTAGAAGCCTAAACTAAAATATTGTTTCGCGATGCTCATGGTTACATTGTTAAATTATTCCGCAATGCATCGCGAAGCAATTTAGCAATGTAACCATACAACCATTTAAATTCTTGAAACCCAGCACACCTACTCTATTCCACAATTCTCACCGAGTCTATAATAACGTCTTTCTCAGGCCATTCCGATTTTTTGGTTTTTACTGCAGCAATCTTGTCCAGTACGTCAAACCCTTCTATCAACTCTCCAAAAACCGTGTGTAAACCATCCAACGAAGGCACGCCTCCTATATTGGTATAGGCCTGGATTTGCGCAGGAGTAAGCTTGGTTTTATTTTTCTGTGCCATATTAGTAAGTGTTGGCACATTGTATTTGGTACCCTGTACAATATAGAAATTATAAGGGTTAGAACGTTTCATAGGGTTGTTTTCATAAATACGGGCTGTAGCCAAAGCCCCTCTTTTATGAAAAAACTGAGCAGGTTTAATTTCGTGTGGAACTCTGTAATTCCCTACTGCTTCTTTAAGCTTGATGCGGTGAAGTCCTCCTCCGCCACCACCTTGAATCATAAAATCTTTGACTACTCGATGAAACTGGGTACGGTCAAAAAACTTAATTTTTGTTAAGCGAATAAAGTTGGCCCGATGTAATGGGGTTTCTTTGTATAATTTGAGTTTCATCTTGCCCATGTTGGTATACATCATCACCACACTTTCAGGGTTTTTCTCTGCAAATTTAGAAAGCTCTTCTTGTACATTTTTCTGAGTCAATGTTACCCTGGGCAAGTTATAGGTTTGTACATTTTTCCGCTTCTTCTTTTTTTTCTTCTTTGGGGTGCCTTCTTCCAAGTCGGCGTAGCGAGTTCTTGTACCAGCCTCATTTTTTTTGCCACAACTCACCAAAACGAGCATTAGTAAAGCAAGAGTTATTGTAGGAAGTATAAGTTTATTCATGGATTGATTTATCTATTTTGACGGAGGTTTTTGTATTATTACAAATCATTCATTTCAACAAAATTAAAACAAGCGTATGTTTAAATGTTCGTTTTTGGAGATAAAAATGTGAATTTTAGATACTGTTGCAGTATTTTTTTGAATCCATAGCTTTGACTATGCCTTCAAAACTTACTAAAAAGAAGGTTCAAAAAGCTTTTTTTAACCCAAAGGATGATTTTTAACCATACTCAAAAATCACAACAACATGGCAACTCTCTACCTCATACGACATGGCCAGGCATCTTTTATGAAAAACAACTATGATCAACTTTCAGAGTTGGGGGCTACTCAGGCTCAACACCTGGGAACCTATCTGGCTCAGCGAGGGTTGCAATTTGATATTGCGTGGATGGGTGCGTTGGAACGACACAAAGCTACTTATAGCAATTTGGTAGAAACCTACAATCAGCAACAAAGCTTTCCAGAGATTATTACAGATGCGGCTTTTAATGAACACCAGGGTGCTGAGATTTTCAATAAGTTATTGCCCAAATTGATAGAAGCCGAACCTGCACTGAAATCGGCAATGGTACACAAAGGCAAGGATGATCCAGAAGTACGCAAAGGGATTTTGAAGCTGTTTTTTCAGTCTTTGAAAAAATGGGCTAAAGGAAAACTCTACTTAGATGGATATGAGTCATTTGTAGATTTTAAAACTCGTTGTCAGCAAGGCTACCAAACCTTAATAGACGGAATGGAGGGCAAAAAATCAGGAATTTTGATTTCTTCAGGGGGTACTATTGGGGTATTGACCGGGATTTTGCTGGGAATAAGCGATGAAAAGATGATGGAACTCAACTGGCAAGTGATTAATACCTCAATTACAGAGTTTCAATACAATAAAGGGCAGTTTTTCCTCAAAAGTTTCAATGGCCTTCCTCACCTTACCGAAAAGAAATTGATTACTTATGTATAAGAATAAATTCATCAACCTCTCTTTATACTGAGAGAGGTTGATCTGTTCTCATTATTTTTTCACTCCCAACGATTCTAAATAAGCTACTACTGGTTCTGCTAACTTGCCTCCTTTTTTGGCGTGATACATTATTGATAGTTTGTGGGGCCCTTTGGCTTTGAGCTGTGCTGGATAAGCAGTTAATAGGGCTTTTACCAAGTCTAGTTTTCCCATAGCAGCTGCTACGAAGATATTGATACGAGCTCCTTTGCTCAACAAAAAATTCATAATGGCTTGATTACCCATATGTCCTGCGGCACCAATGGCAGTCTCAAAATCACCTCCGCCCCAATCCCAAGTACCATTAATGAGTCGAGGCTCCTCAGTCACGAGTTCTTTTACTTTTTTTAGATCAAAATGAGCCACTCGCACATATTGCTTTACCAAGTCTGCTTTTAATGGTTTCTTTTTATCGGTAATTATTTTGTCAGAAGCTAATAAAGTTTGGGGTAGCAGAATAACTCCTGAAGCACCAATTACTGCTTTTTTCAGAAATCCTTGGCGAGAGATGCTTGTTTTGGGGGTGTTTTTCATAGTTATCTACGGTTTGTTTTACCCAAACTTACCCAAGCAGTGCCAGCCAAAACAGTATTAATCGTTGAGTGGTGTGATTTTAATGATTACTTGTGGTGCTCATTCGTTGGTTGGAGACACATTACCAATTATTTTCTAAAATGGCTTTGAGTTGATCTTTGTAACTACGACTCGATTTTAGACGAACCTCACTTTGCAAAGTAATGTAGTACTCTCCGTTAAAATGAGGCTGGAGTTCTTTAATTCTATCCAGGTTTATAAATGTAGAGCGATGGATACGTAAAAATTGTTGAGGGTCAAGCTTGCCAGACAATGCTTGCATGCTTTCTTTCAGTAAATGCTTTTGTTTGCTGGTATGCAACGTAACATAGTCGCCGCTGGCCTCTATCCAATCAATATCAGTGACTTGTAACAAAATCATTTTTTGTCGGTTCTTGACCCACACGCGGTTGATATATTGGGGGGCTGTGAGTGGCGATATTGCCTCTTGTTGGCTGGCCTTGGCCTGTAGCCGTTCATAGTCTGCCAAAAGGCTTTCCAACTTATTTTGTAATGCTGTTTGTTGATGCCCTTGTAAAAAATGAAATACCTGTTGCATGGCTTGCCCAAAACGATCTTCATCAAAAGGTTTGAGTAAGTAGTCAATGGCATTTACCTCAAAGGCCTTGAGCGCATATTGATCGTAAGCCGTAATAAATACAATGGCTGATGGCCGAAAACGGCTATTTTTGATGACTCCAAAACCATTCAAGTCAGGCATTTGAATATCTAAAAAAAGTAAGTCGGGATGCTGCGTGTCTACCATTTCTACCGCTTGTTTGCCATTACTTGCTTCTCCCACCACCTGTACTTGAGGAAACGCCTTGAGCATCATATGTATTACATCACGTGCCAACACCTCATCATCTACTATCAATGCCTTATAAGTTTTCATAGATTTTCTACATTGTTTAGGGTTGACATAAAAGCAGTTTCTATTGGTAAGCTTAGCGAAACAGTAGCACCTCCATTCGTATTGTTCTCTAGTTGGAAATCAAAGTGAGTGGCATATATTTGCTCTAAACGTTGTCGGGTATTTTTAAGCCCTATGCCTTCGCTAAAAGTCTGAAAATCAACCCCTTCACCATCATCACTTATACTCAGTTTCAATGAGTTGTCCAATTGTTTACTTGCCAGAACCTCAATTTTACCAGCTTGAGAATAAGGTTCTATCCCATGTTTTAGGGCGTTTTCAACTAAAGGCTGCAACAACATATTAGGTACTTGTATCGGATATAAGTCTTCTGGAATGTGCAACACAACCTTTAAGCGATCCTGAAAACGTATTTGTTGAATATCTAAATATAGCTGAAGAAACTCTAACTCTTCTTCCAGACTCACCATCTGGCATTGACTACGTTCCAAAGTCAGTCTTAAAAGATCGCTGAGTTTGCTAAGCATTTGGATGGCTTGTTTGTTTTCTTGTTTGAGTAGAAGCCCAATCAACGCATGGTGGGTATTGAACAAAAAATGAGGCTGGAGCTGCATCTCGAGCGATTTTAGTTGAGCTTGAGCAAGTTGTGCCTCTAATTGACTGGCTTTAGTCTCTAAGTTTGACTTATCTACCTTGTAGCGTTGGCTCTGTCTAAAGTACTCAAGCGCCTGTACTATGCCCACAATGGCAAAATAGGCAAACATATGTACATGAAACTTGTACGCAATCAAAGCTACATACAAACGGGTAGGTGGCGGCTTGGCCCCTATCAGGTAGTTTAATAATAGATTTAAAAAAGCTTCTCCTAAAAAATGTCCCGCACAAACCATTATTGCCAGCCCTATATGCCTAAGTATATCTTTGGTGAGATGATTACGACTAATTTTATATTGTTTTGCCAAACGAATTACCCACGGGGTAAGCAAAGCCCAAACCAACCATCCCAGTTGCCAAACCAAGGTAGTATTCCACAATAGTGGACGCCCATTGGCATAAGCCGAAAACAGGTTTTGACTAATATTGAACAAAGCCAAAAGCCCCCAAAAACCTATGATACCTAACCATAGTAGTTTATTTTTTTTGTGTATTTTCTTCTTGCTCTTTGACATATCACAAATACTCAACTTATAACTGCAAAGTTGTCAATAATGATCATTTACTTATTTGTCAATGATTCTAAAATATAGTAGTATACACTTGTACAGAAAGAAGTTGTATCTAACTATATTCATTAAAAATATGCGCTACTCTCTGCTTAAAAAACCTGCTTTTTATCTATCTAACCCCAAAAATAGCCATTGGTTGTATGTTAAAAGTATATAAATCACTTACTTTTGTCGACTTGCTCACGTATACAGAGTATATTTCAACACCATTTCAAAAAGCTACAATATCTACTACTATACTTAAAGCCCCAAAGAATAATATTACGCACAATTATCCTACAAAGTGTAGGAAATCAAAATATTGACAAGCAACGAACTTTATTATATACCATTATAACAGGTTATCTGTATTCAATACTGATTTCTTGGTATTGGTTACTCATAAACAGGCCTTAGATATATTATTAAAATTTGAGAATTATTATGAAAAATAAGATTGATTTAGAAGAAAAAATAATTGACACAGTAAGGGAGCTGTCTAAAACACTTCGTTTTTTTGATCGAAAATCACAGGATAGTTCAGGAGTAACACTTAATCAGTGCTACATGCTAGACCTAATTCGTGAAAACAAAATTATGCCTTTATCTGAACTACACGAACGTCTGGGAATTGATAAAAGTACCACTACTCGCTTGATTGAACCTTTGCTCAAAAGAGGGTTGTTGGAAAAAATGAAATCACAGCAAGATAAGCGGGCTAGTTATGTAGTGATTACCAAAACTGGCGAGGAAGTATTCCATACTGCGCGTAATCGATCTTTTATTGCTATTAGAAAAGTACTGGAGGAGATTCCTCAAGAAAAACATATGCAAGTAGTTGAGTCTGTAGATTTGCTATTGGAAGCTTTCAATACTATTTACAAACGCCCTACTGAAGCGGTATAAGCTAATAAAATTGATAGTAAAACCTGATGAATAAATGAATTTCATCAGGTTTTTTTGTTTTAGTAGTTTTCAATTTATGCCTTCATTGAAGCTTGTTCTACTTTGCAAGATTCGCTTACAGATGAAGTTTGTTCTGATGCTGTCTTAGGTTTCATTCCAAAAATTACCCGCATTACGTTAAAAGGCCTAATCAACAGCAAATAGATCAAAATGCAGGCTAGCGTAGATAGTATAGTAAGTGCAGTGAATCCCCAAAAAACACCTAAGCCCCAGTTCACCAAAAAGAACCCTATCACAATAATTACTGGCTGATGTAGGATGTAAAATGGATAAATGCCTTCGTTGAGATGCTTAAGCCAGGGGTGTTTTTTGTTTAGATAACGATACCCATATCCCATAGCTACCAACATACTAAACCAAGCTACCATGGTAGTATTAATCCACCAATAGCGAATGCCAAATGGCAACTTAGGGAAGATCCAGGTTTTTGGAGTTGCGAGGTAGTTATAATACAAAAACCCAGTGGCCAAGATCCAGGCAATCAAAAACAACCGTCTTTGGTTTTTAATGGTTTCCCAAAAACGTTGATTGGATGCAATGATATACCCTGCAATAAAAAATAGCCATCCAAAAGTAAAATAGGGCCAATCATTGACCAAGGCATGGGTCTCATTAGGAAAAAAAGGTCTTAATAAGATTTGACTCAATAAAATGGGAACAAACCCTAATAATAAAGCCCCTTTGCGTTCGGCAAAACCAGCCCATTTGTCAATCATTTTTTTACCTCTTTCGGTACGAAAATGCAAAAAGAGAGGAAGCGCAATTAATGAGTAGATAAAAAGATACAAAATGAACCACAAGTGATGCCAACTCAGGCTTCCATTGGGGTAAGGAACAAACTCGTAAATGGTAGGGTAAAACTCAAAGAAGCTCCCCTTAAACTTGCCTGCCACAAAAAACTCAATGTACACCTGAATAGGCACAATGATGCCAAACATTCCAACCAACAAAGGGAAAAACAAACGTTTGGTGCGTTCTTTCAAATACCTGCGATGGTTACGAATGCCTAATGCAAAGTAGGTACCCACGCCTGATATAAAAAATAACAAAGGCATTCGCCAAATGTGTAGCTGTACCATGACGTGATGTAACAGCTCACTGGTTTGCTTACTCTTCACATGCCATCCTTCGTTACCACCTCGGTAAACCATTCCTACATGAAAAAGTAATACACTAAAAATAAGCAAAATCCGAAGCCAGTCTACATCATGGCGGCGCTCTTTAGATGATGTAATTTGATTATTTTGTTGCATGATTATATGGTTTTTAATGAGTATTAAATCCTCCGCTTAGCAATTGTTTGGAGGTAATGCTTCAAAAATAGGTAACCATATATTTAAGCAGGAAATCTGCCGATAGGAACGATGTACAAGTTTATAGGCGTGTACTTTTCACAAAAATAAATCACTGATTATCAAAAACTTACAAAAACAGATCGTAGGCCGCTAGAAATTGTTGATCAGCGTTTTTTTGAGTTTTTACGGGGAGCAGAAAGGCGGTTTTTACTCAGTTGGTGCAATAAATTGTGTTGATAACTAAGCAAAATTTTGTGGTTATTATTCGTAGCAGCTCGATATACCTCAGGATGATTAGGTACTCCATTTCCTTTCATTATCTGAAAAGCAATTTCCCAAAACTGAGGTTCTTCGCTTTTGAGTAGTTTAATGAGATTTTGTATTTCTTCGTCGCTCATGACATCATAACCTATTGAAGATATAGGAAGTTTAATTTTTCTAAAAATTGCTTTCTAACTTGTTTTTTCTCACAAAATGACGAATAATAAAATACATCAGTAAACCAGTAGGCCCTAACATAAAAGTAAAAATCAGGCAAGGAATCACCCAGCCATGTGGAACACCTGCTTTTTGAGCATTGCTTAGCTCCCAACACCCTACAAATAAATCAAAAGCTAAATAGTGTACCCAGCCAATGACTACTGCTTCTGGTGCTTTAAACAATGCCATCACTCCTGCCAGCGAGTTAAAACTATCAGGTTTGAAAGCGCCCACATTCATAAAAAACATAACAACATATATCACTGAAAATACCAGTATAATCCCTAGAGACAATACAATGCGTTGGGTCCAACGCCAGCGAGGAGCAAAAATGAGTAATAACCAACCCAAGGGAGCGGTCATGTTTACGATATTAAATAAGGTTTCGGGCTTCATAGTTTAGTAGCAATGTTCGGTGTCATCCAAATTAAAAGAAAAAGGGCAAAGATCATATCACCTTTGCCCTTTTATTGATAATTCTTAGTGTTATAACTTTACACTTTTTCCAGATCTCTTTGAGGAACCAAGGCTTCGTCATGCGCCGATTCTACTTCGTGAGTTTCAGTCACTTTAGCAAAAACTCTTGGTTGTGGTATCCCTACCATTTCATACACATTATTGTAAATGGTATGTGCAATCTGATTTACAGGTAAGTCATTGTTATCGGTACCGAATGGCTCCTCGATTTCTTCTCCGATTTCTTTTAGTCCCGCCAATGCATAAAAAGTAACAGCCAGCAAAGGTACTGTCCAGTACTTCAGATCATGTACTAAATTGAAAGGCAAAGTAAATATGTATAGGTTCAGAAATTGACGCAAATGAATGCCGTATGCCTTGGGCATAGGTGTTTTTTTGATACGTTCACAACCACCAATAATGTCTGTCAATGCTGCCAGGTGTTTTTCAAAACTCAAAAACTGCATTTCCTTCATTTTGCCCTCTTCATAACGTTGATTTGCCAACTCGTACATCATACGAGCAATCTCATTGGGCTTATGCTGAAAGTTTTTAAGATGATTGTATTCCTCCTCGGTAATTAGTTGAAGCTCAAAAGTTCGTTTCGCAGCATCTCTATCTCTCAAATGGCTTTTTAAAGCAAAACAATAGGCCGCAGTCATTCTTGCCATAAACTTTTGATCTTCCTCAGAAGTAAAATAGGTTTTGACTTTGATGGCTAAATTTCGGGCATTGTTTACCAATGCTCCTAACAGTTTTCGTCCTTCCCACCAACGATCGTAGGCAGTATTGGTACGGAAAACCAATAATAAACCCAAAGCCAGCCCTAAAATGGAGTGAACCATGCTAGACGGCTTAGGCCAAATATCAAGTTTAAGGTAGTTTTGAGCAAGAACCAACGCCAGGGTGTATATAATAACAACTAATAACCCTAACCATAGCTCATGCAACATATGGGTATTCCAAATCAATTTATTGAAATACCACTCAAGGCGTGACATTCCTTTTTTATCTTCTGACATGAATCGCTTATATTTTAATTTCAGTGTTTTTGTAAGCTTCTCTATATTACTAGAGAGTATTGATAGGTATTTGTAATAGTATTACTACCTAAAGTATCAAAATATTTCCTTGAAAACGATTAAGTATTCGTTTTTTTTACAAAATCACCATTAAAATTTGTCAGAAATCTACTGGAGGGGTTTTAAGTTTAATACATTGGCTACCAACTTAGAGGGCATTTCATTGACCATTTGGTTATAACGGTGTTTTTTTATCTGATAACGTTGTTGGTATGTTTTTAAAGTCTGGGCATCATTTTCAGGAGTTTCTGCGATTGCAGCCTTCAATTCTTCTGCTTGTAATCTTATTTTGTTCATGGTGTGGTAGTTCAACATCACCCAAAGAAAAACAAAACCACCTATAGCTACCAATATTCCTAATGCTCCTATCATTTTATTCAGAAGTTTATTTTTTGCTTTTGGTTGCAAGTTATACATTAGTCTTCATACTTTTTAAACCAATGCTTATCCATTTTGTTTGCCTCTACATACATAGCAAGTAGTAGAATTATTTAGAACTATGTTTCTATAAAAGTGGGCTTAGACTGGTAAAACCTGAAATTTACCAGCCATAAAAATGTCCCTTAAATGCTCAAGACTTCAACCATTTTGATTAAATCATCTTGAATTGGTTTTTGTTTGTTAATAGCATCATCAAAAGAAGTATACACTAATTGATTGTTTTCAACTCCTGCCATTACATTACTTTTACCAGCTAATAAGCCCTCAACCGCACCAATGCCCATGCGACTTGCCAAAATACGATCTCGTGCTGTAGGTGTGCCACCACGCTGAATATGTCCTAGTGTAGTTACTCGTATATCTAACCCATTGGTTGCTGTTTTTACTTTCTCTGCTATTTCCGCGGCATTACCTTCTTCATCTCCTTCAGCTACAATTACAATAGAAGATGCTTTATGATTGAGTTTTCCTTTTTGTAGGGTATCTATTACTTGCTCAATGGTTGTTTCTGTTTCAGGAACCATTACGATTTCAGCCCCACCACCAATACCTGATTGAATGGCAATATACCCTGAATCACGCCCCATGACCTCTACAAAAAATACCCTGTTATGCGAATCTGCCGTATCTCTGATTTTGTCAATAGCTTCCAATGCCGTGTTTACTGCGGTATCATAACCAATGGTATAGTCGGTACCATAAATGTCATTATCAATAGTACCAGGACATCCTACAGTAGGCATTCCAAATTCTTCGTGAAAAACTTTTGCCCCAGTAAAGGTTCCATCTCCTCCAATTGCTATCAATCCATCTATGTCAAAATGCTTCAACTGCTGATAAGCTTTCTTTCGTCCTTCATGAGTAATAAACTCCTTGCTGCGGGCCGACTTTAAGATTGTTCCACCTGTCTGAAGGATATTACTCACCGATTTAGATTCCATTCGATGAATACGCCCTTTAATCATCCCTTCATACCCTCGCATAATCCCATAAATCTCGATATTGTTGTAAATCGCAGTTCTTACTACTGCTCTTATACAAGCATTCATTCCGGGTGCATCTCCTCCTGAAGTAAACACAGCAATTCGTTTCATATTAATATCTTTTAAAGAAGTTTATACCATAAGAAAATCCCTGCCTGGACTTTACTGATTAAAACTGCCCAAAGTTATTGAATTAGACAGCAATTAATAAATTGTATTCCCATTTTTAGAGCATGAAGTCGTCTCTGCTTTTAGGATGTTGATGAGAATGGTTGCTTTTGTTCGATAATAAAGAGTTTATTAGCCGTAGGCAGAGCTCGTCACAGCGAAGCTGTAGACTCGGTTTTGATTCATAGCAGCGTTATGGGGATAAAAAATCTCAAGATTCGCGGGCAAAATTAGCCATTTGTAATTCATTATTAAAAGTCGAGATGACTTCTGTAATAAAACCACTACCACATTTTCATATTGTTCCTAAATCATTATTTTTGCCTGCATTCAATAGAGACGACAATTCAAAAAACATGGATAAATACTACAAATACATTATTCCTACCCTCATAATTGCAATATTCCTATTTATTAGTGCTGTTTATACTAGCCCTGTCTTTACTGGAAAAGTTCTTCGCTCAAATGATATTGTTCAATCTCAAGGGGGAGCCAAAGAATTAAAAGATTTTGAAGAAAAGAGTGGTCGTCGCGCTCTATGGACCAACAGTATGTTTAGTGGTATGCCAGCTTACATGGTTTATGTAGACTACCCCAATAGCTGGACAACCAAAATTGGTCGCTTTTTCACTTACCAATTAGGAATTCCTAATTCCACCAATGTGATTTTCCTATTATTGGTTTGTTTCTATATATTTTTACTCATGTTGGGTAAAAATCACTGGGTCAGTGCTCTAGGCGCCATTGGTTTTGCTTTTGCATCTTATAACTTAATAAGTATTGAAGCAGGACATTTAGCAAAATTATTCGCAATCGCTTACGCACCACCTTTGATTGGATCAGTCATTATGGCTTATCGTGGTAAGCTTATCACAGGAGCAGCTCTTGCAGCATTGTTCACATCCTTGCAGTTGTATGCCAACCACGTTCAAATTACTTATTACACCCTTATTGCCCTACTTGTCTATGGAATTGTTGCCTTTGTAGGTGCTATTCAACAACAAAAATTGCCGCAATTTGCCAAAGCTACTGGGCTTTTATTAGTTGCAGGTGGTTTAGCTGTAGGAAGTCAAGCCACTCGTTTATTGATTAACTATGAATATTCAAAACAAACGATTCGTGGTAAATCAGAGCTTAAGAGCAACAAACAATCTGGTGGAGGACTTGATCGTGACTATGCATTCCAATGGAGCTCTGGTATACAAGAAAGCTTCAGCTTTTTAATTCCTAACTATTATGGAGGAGCTAGTGGTCAAGCCCCTGAAAAGAAGTCAAAAACTCTTGCTGCCATTCAAAACTTGGCCAGTAATCCACAACTGCAGAAAAACCCAGCAATAAGTAATGACCTCAACAATATCTTTCGTAAAGCCACAAGTTATTGGGGAGGATTACCTTTTACTTCTGGTCCATCCTACTTTGGGGTAAGTATTATATTATTATTCATTTTTAGTTTTTTCCTCACAAAAAACCCACTGAAGTGGTACCTATTGGGAATGACTCTCCTTTTCCTCGTTATTTCCTGGGGTAAAAACTTTCCTGCTTTCAATTATTTCCTATTTGACTACGCTCCACTTTACAACAAGTTTCGAGCAGTAACCATGGCCTTGCACATCATCAATATTTTTATGATTTGGATGATAGCTTTAGGTCTACAGGAGCTGTTTAACGCTGAAATCAAACTAAAATCCCTTATCAAACCTTTGATGATCTCTGCTGGTGCTACTGTTGGAGTTATTTTGCTTGCACTACTCATGGTTGATCTAAACATGCAACCCATTAGAGATATTTTAGCCAAATACCCTGATTATATTAAAAGTGATATTATTAATGCGATCAAGAGTGATCGTTCTGGTATGGTAAGAGCAGATGCTTTTCGTTCTGTAATTTTCACCTTGCTAATTGCTGCTTCGTTGTGGGTATGGTTTACAGGAAGACTCAAGAGAGAGTATGCTTTTGTTTTACTTATTGGAATCACTTTGGTTGATTTATGGGTAATTGATAAGCGTTATTTTAATAATGAAAACTTTGTTAAACAAAGCCAATTAAATCAAATATCTCAGCCCACTGCTGCCGATCAATTTATACTTAATAATAGTAAAGATGACCCTCATTACCGAGTACTTAACGTAGCCAAGGGGTTTAGTCAGGATGCCACTACATCTTTTTTCCATAAATCTTTGGGGGGATACCATGGAGCTAAGTTACGTCGCTATAATGAGTTAATTGATCAACACTTTTACCGAAATATTAATGGGGCTTATCGAAACATTCAAGCAGGTAATGTATTAGGAAAAGCCAATACCAATGATTCTACCAACTTTTCGGTGTTGAATATGCTCAATATGAAGTATATGATTGTACAGGGGAATAATAATCAGGAAGTAGTATTGAAAAACACCCAAAACTTAGGTAATGCCTGGTTTGTAGATAGTTATAAGGTAGTAAAAGATTCTGATGAAGAAATTGCTTCTTTGAAGATATTTGATCCTAAAAAAGTAGCTTTTGTAAATCCACGTTATAAGGATGAAGTATCTAAAATAAAAATATCTCCTGATCCAAGTGCCACCATCAAGCTTACCAAATATGAGCCTGATTATCTTGCCTATGAAAGCAATGCTAAAGGACAACAACTAGCGGTTTTTTCAGAAGTATATTACAATAATGGCTTAGGTTGGGATGCCTACATAGACGGGAAAAAGGTTCCTCATTTCCGAGTAAACTATGTATTACGTGCTTTGGCTGTTCCTGGTGGTAAACACAAGATTGAGTTTAAGTTTAAACCGAAAACTTATTACAAGGGAGAAAGCATTTCTTTAATCGCCTCTATCCTAATTATATTGCTTTTCTTAGCAGCTGCGGGCTTAGCTTATAAAAATAGTCGCCCTCAAAAAGAGGTATAAACATTTAGTCAAATAATGTGCTGTAGGTATGTTTAAACGTAAAATTCCCCAAAAACTCCGTCTTAAAACGAATACCTATTAACCTTTTTTGCTTCAAAAAACCCACCCAATAGTCTACGGAATTTTGGGTGGATTTAAATTCCTTTTTCAATAAGTTAATAATGGGGTGAATAACTCCTGTTGATGTTGTATATCCTGAATTGATAAATCCTTCTTCAGCAAAATAATAATGTAAGTATTTATAAATCAGCTCATAATTGAGCTTTCCTTTTCTTCGCTGAACAGGCATCTGCACCTTTTTCAAGTATCTACATTTTAGTGCATACTCGTTCATTTTTTTCATATCCTTTATCAATTTTTGTATAGGTTCTGCCTCAACGCTTGGTAATGCAATACCAAAATATTCATTTACTATTATTTGTCGCATTTGCTCTTTTATATTCAGCTCCCCCCATTTTTGTAAAAATTGAATACATTCTTGCCAGCCAAGGTTTTGACAAAAAGTTTGCATCACAGCCCAATTATTAGTTAGCTCATGTTGCTTAATAAGCGCATTTTTTTGATCGATATTGTAATAGAGCGTTTCTAGAAAAAACAATTTATGATCTTCATCTTCTCCAGTATAAGTTGGATAAACATTTTTAAACTTCGTGGTTATCTGTTCAATCAGATTCACATCTTTCTTATATTCCAATAATAGAGCTTTGAACCAATCAAAATACAATAAGTACTTTAGAATCTTTCCTTGCTCTTTGTCTTTGTAACTTTCAAGTTTAGACAATAGATGATCAAGCAGATAACTCTTATCATCACGAGCAACTTGATCTACAAGAATAGCATAATCACTATAAAACAGGCGTTTGCCCAGAGATACTTCCAAAATCTCTTTTGGTAGGCGTTCTTCTTCTCGTATTTTGCTATATCTAATACAAGACAGGTCTATCAGCTTAACCGATTGTGAAAGTACCAACTTCCTCTGTGAATTTGTTAGCTCCTTATTTTCCAACAATTGAGAAAAAATATCGCATCCTAACTTCCTTTGCTGCTGTAGATACTGAAGCTGGTCTTTTAAAAACTTACTCTTCCACTTGTGTAAACTTTGTTTATGCCTGTGCCAATAGTTTCGCCAATAATTTTTTTGCTGTGCTATCTCATTTTTCCCTTTTAAATCAAACCCTGCATTAATCACAAACAGTTTATCATCATCTTTTTCAATAAAGAATTGATTGTACATTGCATTCAAGCTTTTGATTGCTTTTTGCCCCACTGTTACTTTTCTTTCAATCCTCCTACCACCTCCATGAGCAAAACGTACGTGTAGATAGTTGGTAGAATAGATTCTTTCATCATCTAAAAGCTTTATCAAATAAGGCGTTGCGTTTACGGGTTTATGCAAGTCAATTAATGCAAAAAGTAGGTGAAGTTTTTTTGGGTCTTTGGCATCATTTATTTGATCAAATATATAAGAAATATCTCCATCCTTTATTTCCACAATTTGATCTGAAAATATAACAGCCTTGTCTCTCAGCTGAAGGTATTGCTTAGTTGGTATCCTCAAGTTTAACCTTTGGTAAGCAGGTATACTTTTCTCCAGCATATAGATAGCTATTAGAAAAGCTTGCTGCATTTGAATATTCTGTTCCCTTTTATACAAGGCCACGAGCTTATTCCTTACTTGTAGAGATTGTTCTTTAAATCGCCGATAGTATTTATTGTACTCTCCTCTATTTTTATATTTAGTAAATATCAAACACTTATATACATAAAAGTTTAATAACTCCTCATTTTGAATAATGTCTATCCAATGTTTCTCATACAAGATATCTAGTAACTTATTAAGCGATACATCAAAACTATGTATATCATATTGATCATTTAGAAAGGTACCATATAAAAACCCGTAATACTCAAGGCAAGAAATATCTTGAAGAGTCAATTTTTTCAACATTTGTTTCTCCATAAAAAGTCGCTCATAATCAGTCATATTGCTATATAGTTTTATTAAACGCTCTCTCAATAATGAAGATTGATAAGGAAACTTATGTTGTTTACAATATGCTACAAGCTGACTTACAGCAAGTACTTCTTTCTTTGGGTCAGTATATTTCAAATATTGATTTTCATTAAATAGGGAAACATTTTTAGGGTTTGAAAAAAAGCTTTTGATTGCTTGAGGTTTTTTTTGTAGAAGTTTTTCGTAAGCCTGAAAAGCTTCTACAGAATCAGAAGAGATAGTGTTTAATAATGAAGAAATATTTTGAGCTTGACCAATTGTGCTCAAGTATATAATGAAAGTTAACACACCAAAAAATTTGATCATCTTTAAAAACTTGATATTGTCAAACTATAGAGGATAAACCAAGCCTCTACCCTTACTAAAATAAAAAAAGCGTTAAGGTTTCCCAAAACGCTCTTTTTTAATTTTATATCGCTCTTAATCCTTTTTTTCTTCCTCTTTATCCTCTTTCTTTTCATCCTCGCCATCTTTTTTCTTACCAAAGCGATTACTAAAGAAACTTTTAGCTGACTCGGCAAACTCTCCGATTTTCTCTTTGGCATCTCCTGCAAATTCTCCAATTTTTTCTCGGGCATCATCGGCAAATTCAGAGGCCTTTTCCATAAAAGTTTCTTTTGGCTCTCCAGTAACTGCTTCGTGTATTTCGGCTTTGATGGTAGCTGATGTTAAGCTAAGTACTTCATTTACTTTTGCATCTACTTTGTCTGCTACTCGCTTTTTAATAAATGCAATAGATGTTTCTGCTGCTTTTTTAGCTTGCTCTTCGCTGATACCTGCTGCTTCAGCTATTTCTTTAGTAAGTTGCTCTATCATAATAATTTGAAAAGTTAAGTAGAGATTGATTGAACATTTACAAGGTAAAATATTTGAATTGAAATAGAAAGCTTTTCCCAAATCCATATACTACAAAAATGTATTTAGGATCTTCTAGAAACTTAGCTGGAATATGCTAATTTTAGAACATCAAAACTTTAAGGTAAAAGCGACAAGCTCACTTGAAAAATTATTGACTTGTCACTTAAATTCACAAGAATTATGAACGACATTCAAACTTTAATAGAACAAGCTTGGGAGGATCGCAGTCTTTTACAACAAGCCGATACTGTTGAAACAATCAATAGTGTAGTTGAGAAACTAGACAAAGGAGAACTAAGGGTAGCTGAACCAACCACTGATGGCTGGAAAGTGAACGAATGGGTAAAGAAAGCTGTAATTTTATATTTTCCAACCCGAAAAATGGAAACTATCGAAGTTGGTCATTTTGAATTCCACGACAAAATTCCTTTGAAAAGTAATTATGCCGAGCTTGGAGTAAGAGTTGTACCTCACGCTCTAGCACGTCATGGGGCTTATCTTGCTAAAGGAGTAGTAATGATGCCTTCTTATGTAAACATTGGCGCTTATGTAGACTCAGGAACAATGGTAGATACCTGGGCAACCGTAGGTAGTTGTGCTCAAGTAGGTAAGAATGTCCACTTAAGTGGAGGAGTAGGTTTAGGCGGTGTTCTAGAGCCTGTTCAAGCTGCTCCTGTAATTATCGAAGATGGTGCTTTTATTGGGTCTCGTTGTATTGTAGTAGAAGGAGTAAGAGTAGGTAAAGAAGCTGTTCTTGGAGCAAATGTAACTATCACTGGAAGTACCAAAATTATTGACGTAACTGGTGACGAACCCGTAGAATATAAAGGCTATGTTCCTGAGCGCTCAGTAGTAATTCCTGGTACTTATACCAAGAAATTTCCAGCAGGAGAATATCAAGTACCTACTGCTTTAATTATTGGTAAACGCAAAGCCAGTACTGACCTTAAAACCTCTCTGAATGATGCTTTAAGAGAAAATAATGTAGCAGTATAAACTAATTCCAAAAACTCCTCAAGAAACCATCCCTTTGGGGAGTTTTTTATTTTACAATCCCGATTTCTTTTATCTTTTCTGTAAATATATATTCCAGAATTTCTTGAGTTTGATTAAGGTATTGTCTCTTTATAATAGGAGTATTATCTAACCAGTCTCGTAATATATTACTAAAATCCTTCCTTATTTTTTTCACTATATGTATTCCCATTTGTTTCATGGCTTCGGCATTGCACCACTGCTCGTACTGTCCTAAAATAGGTAGTATTAGTAATTTTTTTCCTAAAGTGATGGCTTCTGCTGGCCCTTCAAAGCCTGCTCCTGTAATCATACCTGAACCAGTTGCTAGACTTTGCATGAATGTAGCACCATCTATTGGAAACAAGGTCACATTTTTTTGAACCTCCTTGGTTTTGCAATGCTTCGAAAATAACTCGAATCGCACTTCTGGAACTTTTAACAGATGGGGAATTACTTGTATGTGATGATAATGCGACAAATAAATCGTGTAATGATTTTGTTGATCAACGGGTAAATCATATAATTCCTTGCGTAAAATGGGATGGAAAATATTTTGATCATATTTATCAAAGTGCAACCCTACATAATGAGTGCTAGGAGCATAGTGTTTCAATACTGTTTCTCCTACAAAATCACGATGTTTGGGTCGAGGAGTTTTTTTGGAACGAAAGGATGCCTGATGACCAAATCCAATTGAAGGGATTTTTTTTTTGCGACAAGCCCAGGCGGTAATAGGCTCAAAGTCGTTTAAAACAACATCGTATTTCTCAACAGGAAACTGTTTAATTTCCCTGTATGCCCTTCTTAATTGCAATTCTCTAGCCGTCTTCCAATAATCTAAACCTCCTTTTTTAGTGTAAGAGAATGTTACTCCCTTACTTTTATATTTAATCTCATAAGGGATTTTAACTTGTGATTTATTACCGCTTAAAAATATATCTACCTCTCCAAACTTTTTCAATAGGGGGATAATTTCTACTGCCCTACTCACATGACCATTCCCTGTACCTTGCACCGCATATAAAATCTTCATAAGCCCATTCCTTAATTACATCACAAATAAAACCTCGATTAAGGTAGCTTGCAAGGTATTTATAGCTCTTCAGCTTTAACCCATTTCATATATGCACTCTTAGTAGATAAAACCTGATTCCTTATTAAAAATATCCCCTATCACCACAAAAAATTTACAATTTCAAACTGTGCAATAAAATTATGGACAATATGTTCATTTAATAATTGTACTACACAACTGATCTTATAATATTGATCCATTATTAACCTAAATTAACCCTTTATGAAAAAGTTATTTCTAATTACAATTACTTGTTTACTTTGGTTTAGTACCAGCTTTGCTCAATCCTACTCGGTTGGTTATCGTTCACAAACTTTTAGAGATGCCGACCGTTCTAATCGCAGTGTAAGAACCATTATTTATTACCCTGCTACCAGTGCTGGTAGTAATAGACCAATTGCTGATGGGTCATTTCCTGTAATCGTGCTTGGTCACGGATTTGTTATGGGAAGTAATGCTTATCAAAACTTTTATGATGAGTTAGTTCCACAAGGTTATATAGTAGTTTTTGTCAATACTGAGGGATCAATATTTGCAAATCATGATGCTTTTTCCAAGGACATGGCGTTTATGGTAAATGCTATGCAAAACGAAAATAACGTCTCTGGCTCTATATTCCAGGGTAAAATCAATAACAAAACAGCTCTACTTGGACACTCAATGGGTGGTGGTGCGGCCACTGTGGCTGCTTCAATGGTATCAGTTGCGACATTAGTCACTTTTGCTCCTACTCAACTACGAGTAAATACTTTAACACCTGCCACTCAAGTAGCTGCCCCCTCTATAGTTTTTTCAGGAAGTAGTGATGGTGTAACTCCTCCCAATCAGGAACACCTCCCCATATACAATAACTTGGGATCTACCTGCAAATATTTCATTAGCATTTTAGGAGGTGCTCATTGCTACTATGCCAACAGTAATTTCAACTGTGACTTTGGAGAAAACTTTTCTTCAGGAAACATACAGATTTCTCGTAGTGAACAGCAAGCCATTACATTCCAATTTCTCAATTCTTGGTTAGCTTATACTCTGAAGAATGATTTATCGGCTTTACAAACCTTTTTATCTGATTTAGAATCTTCTACTACCATTGCCCCCCAAAACGATTGTAGTAATACAGCCATTACAAGTAAAGTTGTATTATTCCCTAACCCAACTTCTCAAAGTTTATCTGTCCAAATTTCTGAAAGCCACCAATTTGCAAAAGTTGAATTATATAATGAACAAGGCAATTTGATGCTAAGCTCTCCAAGAGACCGAGTAAATGTAGCCCATCTCAAAAAAGGTCACTATTTCGTGAAAATTTACTTGAAAAATCATTCAGTAGTGAAAAAACAAGTATTGATACGATAATATTTACTCAACCTTCCAAACTACCGAGCAACATAAATATTGAATTGCTCGGTAGTACCATCCTTAAACAATAATCAAATGAAACAATTATGTCATATTATCCTCTTTCTAGGACTTCCTATCATCTCATTGGCGCAACAAGGGTTAAAACCCTTAAAATGGAATACTTATCCGATCAAGAATGAACAAAAATCTGCTGCTTTTATTGAAGTACATGATTTAGATAAAGATGGCATCAAAGAAGTATTGATGACTACTTTGATAGAAGAAGGTAATGGGTTTTCAATACCTTTTGCAGGTGCATTAAGGGTGTTTAATCCTTCAACTTCTCAATTAAACACTGCACAATGGGTAGAGAAGACTTTAGTAAGCACTGATGAAAAACTAGGCTTTATCAACGAAGTCTTTCTATTTGATATAAATGAAGATGGTCAGGAGGATATTTTATTACCTACTGGTTTCTTATCTACCAATGGAGGTTCTCTCAAGTGGTTAGCAGGACCAAATTTTACAACCAGGCAAGCTATCGCTGAAGAAACCACAAAAGGAAATACGCTATTTTTCTGGCACCAAGTCATTCAATTAGACCTCGATAAAGATGGGCATAAAGATTTAATCACCACTAGCACAAATGTTAGTAATGGACCTCCCGTAGTTAGAGTAGAATGGTATCGTCATTTGGGGAATGGGAAATTTGAACAACACATCATTGCTCATAACACTGGTGGGGTATTCATTGTAGCCCATGATTTTGATCAAGATGGAGATTATGATCTCGCACTTTCTCAATTTTTTGGAGGAGCTTCCTTAATATGGCTAGAGCAAATCACTCCCCCTTCTGCAACCAATAACTGGCAAGGCCAATGGGAACAACATTTAATAGATAATACCACTGGACTGGGATATGCGATGAAAGTACACGATATAGATGCTGACGGACAACCAGAGCTTGTATATTGTAATCACAACAATCAGAATAATGAAAGCTTAGTAGATAGTACTGGTACTCCTATTCCATCTGGTGTGTATTGGTTTGAAATACCCAATAAACCTGATATTGAGGCTTGGTCTAAACATGTGATAAGTGAAGGGTTTGAGGTTACTAATTTTGATTTTGGTAACCCAGCAAGTCAAGGCTCTCCTGGGATATTTGACATAGGAGATATTGACGAAAATGGTTATCCAGATGTGATTTTGCCAGGAGATGGCACTAAAGATTTATACGCGCTTCGGCAACAACCTAATCATACTTTTACTCGTGAAACTATTGCTAAAGGCACCACTTTTGGAATGGCCAAAGTAGTAGACTGGGACAAAGATGGAGACTTAGAAGTAATAGCTACTATGCATAACTCTCCTGCTAATTTTGATCAGGCACAGAATCCTCCACCTGGGCATATAAAAATTTATGATCCCGTAATAGACAAATATCAAAAGCCTTGGAAAGTTACTTTATACCCAATGCCAATTCACGACAAGGCATTTATACGCTTGAATCTACTGAGGAGTCAAAAGGTTCAGGTAAGATTATTTGATAAATTTGCTCGCCCAGTATATAGTAAACGTTTTCAAACTACATCAGGCGAAAATATATTAGAATTAGACTTATCAGCACTTCCCCCAGATTTTTACTTACTAAAACTCCGCACAAAATATCGTAGGAAAATATGGAGAGTAGTAGTTAAATAAAATTGACTTAATACAGACATACCATCACTAAACTATTTAGTAGTGGTATGTTTATCAATGTCTGGTGAAAACTCTGATCATCTTTAAACAAAAACAGTTTCATGGATAACTTTTTCGACTTCAAAATTATCTTTTAATTTAGCATTGGCCTCTCTCTTTTCGTTCTCCATTTCTTGTGCATCATATTGATACAATCTCCAAGCCCCCTCATTATACTCAAGAGATGTTAAATTTTCAATCCAGTCTCCGCTATTCAAATACAGTACCTCGCCTCGTTTCTGACTATCCTGCATTACCTTAATCTGTGGTTGATGAATATGCCCACAAATCAAGTAATCAAATTTGTTTTCCACTGCTAGATCAGAAGCTACTTGTTCAAAATCTTGTATATACTTCACTGCACTTTTTACACTATTTTTAATCCTTTTGGATAATGACATCTTTTCTTTCCCCATTTTAAGTAAGAAAAAGTTTACTAAGCTATTTAGCATAATAAGCATATCATACCCAATGCCCCCTAAACGGGCCAACCACTTAGCATGCTTCATAGTAGCATCAAATACATCTCCATGAAATATCCAGGCCTTCTTCCCATCTATCGTTAGAGACATTTTGTCCAAAAGAAGGAAATTGCCAATGCTCACATTGGAAAACCTCCTCAACATTTCATCATGATTACCAGTAAGATAGTACACTTCCGTTCCTTCAAGTAACATATTCAGTACTTGCTTAATAACTGCAAAATGCGCCTTCGGCCAGAAACGTTTATTAAACTGCCAAATATCTATAATATCTCCATTAAGAATCAGCTTCTTTGGTTTAATACTTTTAAGGTAGCGTGTCAATTCTTTTGATTGACAACCATAAGTGCCAAGATGTACATCGGAGATAACTACAATTTCTACTTCGCGCTTGTTCATGGTGGGAGGAGTTGAATAAATTGAAACAAGAATCCTTAATCAAATATTCAAAAGTAACTTTTTTTGAAGCAGGAGGGGTTAGTAGAAAATCAAGATTAGTTTATCGAAAACAAATTTATTAAAGTTAAATCAATAAGTAATTAGCATTAGCTTATTGTTGATTTAATAATCGCTTAATTATAACCTCATATAACGCCAAAAGCCCTCATTACAATGAAGTAATGAGGGCTCAATATTGGGCCGGCAGCGACCTACTCTTCCACATTTGATTGTAGTACCATCGGCGCAATGGGGCTTAACTGCTCTGTTCGGAATGGGAAGAGGTGAACACCC
>MLAY01000030.1 GCA_001890965.1 marine bacterium AO1-C
TAGTACATGTTTGTTAGTATGTCAGAACTATGATGCCCCATCTACCATTTAGGCTTTTTATAATATATAGATTTTTGTGTTATTTTAAGATGATGTAAAGATATAAGTTTGTTAGCGTTAAGAAATTACCTTACGGTGAGCTCGGCACAGCAAGCTGTAGCCATCGGTTTATGTAATGAAGCCGTTAAAAACAGATCACCGACCGAGGTTACGAGGGAGTGTTTGAGCTGTTTAGGTGCAATGCAATAAATTTTAGCGATCAAACTACAGCGGTGGCTTTTTTTGGTTCGTTTTTTTAGCTATTGAAAAAAATGAACGGCTGTTGAGTTACATGGAACTAAATTTTGCCTTACAGTCTGGCAGATTAGTAGTTATTTTTATGCTGTAAAACTATCCTCAAACTCAAGCATTGCCTAATATAAAAAAGTGTACGGTTTCAAATAGCAAGGTTGAAGTTTAGAAACTAAAAAAGCGTTGCTAATCGCATAAGATCAACAACGCTTGTCTAGAGGTATGTTCTACAAATTTAACGATTCACAAGTTTAAGCGCCCCTTCGGTATAACGATCCCCGTGTACCGAATGATCTTTGAGTATTTGATTAATTTCATTCAGTTGATTGGCGCTAAGTTGTATAGAAGCTGCTTGAGCATTTTCCTGAAGATATTTACGTTTTTTAGTACCAGGAATCGGAATGATATCTTCTCCTTGATGCAATACCCAGGCAATGGCCAATTGAGCAGCTGTGGCACCCAGTTGTTGCGCATAACTAGTCAAAGCCTTGATAAATGCCTGATTTTTTTCAAAGTTTTCCTGTTGAAACCTGGGAAGCTTTTTTCTAAAATCGGTATCATCCATTTGAGCAGCAGAAGCTACCTTACCTGTAAGCATAGCTCGCCCCAATGGGCTGTAAGGAATAAAAGAAATACCGAGTTCCTGACAGAGCGGTAAAATTTCTTCCTCAACTCCTCGCGAAAACATGGAATATTCACTTTGTAAAGCCGTAATCGGGTGCACCGCATGTGCTTTGCGCAGGGTAGCTGGAGCCACTTCAGATAATCCCAAATATCTTACTTTACCTTCTTTGATAAGATCTGCCATGGCACCTACCGTTTCTTCTATAGGTACCTCACCATCGGCACGATGCGCATAGTATAAATCAATGGTATCGATACCCAAACGTAATAAACTGGCATCGCAGGCTTTACGAAGGTATTCAGGGGAGCCGTCAAAATAAGTGCCTCCACCTTCTTTTGGCCGAAAACCAAATTTAGTAGCCAGTATGATTTTATCACGGTTTTTCTTCAGATGAGGAGCCAATAGCTTTTCATTTTCGCCTTGCCCGTACATATCTGCGGTGTCCCAAAAATTGACCCCTAAATCGAGTGCTAATTCCAGAGTAGCGTTGGATTCCTGGTCGTTGCGGTCATCATAAGCGAATGACATACCCATACAGCCCAAACCCAGCGCTGATACTTTTAAATCGGAGTGTCCAAGAGTTTTGTATTGCATAATGATTTGATTAATGGTTGTTGCTTGCAAAGGTAAGTAGGTTTACCATTGCGTTGCTTTTAGAATTGAAACCAATAATTATAAAAATCAAACCTTAGTTTTGCGATACTGTCCAGGAGTGTGTGCTACCCGTTTTTTAAAGAAATTTGAAAAATAGGCTGGCTCGGGGAAACCCAGACAAAGAGCAATTTCGGCAATGTTCCAGTTGGTATGCAATAGCAAGGCTTTGGCTTCCTCTACAACCCTTTGTGCAATCATTTCGCTGGTAGTATTACCCGTGATTTCTTTGACGGAGCGATTGAGGTAATTGACATGCACAGACAATTGCTGAGCAAAGTCAGTGGGTGTTTTCAAGCGTAGCTGTTGTTCAGGCGAATCTATAGGAAACTGGCGGCTTAGCAGTTCTATAAAACAATAAGTAATTCGTTCAGAAGCATTACTTCCATATTTAAAGTAACGTGTGTTGGGGCGGATTTTTAGGGCTTCGTGAATTAATAAATGGATGTAGTTCTTCAATAATTCATGTTTATGAATGTAGTCTGAGGTGTTTTCAGTGAGCATTTGTTCAAAAAGAGTACTCACATAAGCTTGCTGATTTGGCTCTAAAAAAAATACGGAGTCAGCTCCAATTTTGAAAGGAGATTCAGTGGCTTCAAAGCTGTTGTTTTGACGAGTTTGCGATAGAAAGCCTTCTTTGAAAACACAAAAATAGCCAGTTTGTTCCTGAGAAGTAGCTTCCCATTTATAGGGTACCATTGGGTTAGAAAACAGCAAAGCGTTTGCACTTACATCCACGCCACGGTTGGCATAATAGAGTTTCCCTTGCCCTTTAATCAAGGAGATTTTGTAAAAATCTCTTCGGTGCGAAACCATATGGTTTTTACAGGTAAACTCGTTTCGTCGATATACATTAAAGTTACCAAAGTCAGCTGGGATTTGTTTGAGGTAGTTCATGGTTGTGAGGGTAAATATTGTTAGAGTTATGATAAATGAACTGGTACCCTCTAAATTATAAAAATCAAGCGAAATATATTGACTATCCTTACTGAATAATGCTGGACATAGGAGACAATTATTGAAAACACTCCTTCAAAAAATCCTGAATGACCATATTAATCACTTCTTTGTGTTTGCCAATATCTTCGTTAATAGTACCATGATCCTTGTTAGAAATCGTCGTGACATCTGCCGTAACGTTGGCTTCTTTGAGAGCCTCCCAAAACATTTGGGCAGCTACTGGGGCGTGATGGCTATGATCGGCACATAGCATCAAATAGCGGGGAGTGTATTTATGAGTACCAATAAAGTGTACGGGAGATGCATCATGCCAATCTTTAGGATTGGTACCAAAAGCTTGGGTGTACATACGAGAAAAGCTTTTCTGTAGGCGTTCCATCCGGGCTTGTACGTCAAAACCCACCCCATCTACTACCAAAACTCCTCGGATGATGCGGGTATCGATGCCCAACTCGAGCAAGAAACGAGCATTGGTGCCCAATAGAGATACAATATGCCCTCCTGCGGAGTGTCCCATTAGTACCATTTTATTAGGGTTGCCACCGTAATTTACTATTTGGCTGTGCAACCAGGCGATACTATGAGCTACATCTTGAGTGTGGGCAGGATGAGATACATCGGGAGACAACCGATAATTAACCGATGCCAGGATACAACCCAAGTCAGTAAAAAATTTAGCTTTATCAGCCACATCTTTTTGCTTGTCACCAGCAAGCCAGCCTCCACCATGTACCCATACAATCACTGGACAAGGAACTTCGGATTGCTCTGGAGCATAAATATCCAAAGATTGTAAGTGAGGGTTATTGCTCGGATTGGCAGTATATACGATATTGGTGGAAGTCCGCATAAAGTCTAAAGTTTTGAGTAGAACTTGTATAGTAGATTGTTGCCCGTCAAATATAAAAATTATTCGCTAATAATCAGCCCCAATAAGGCCAGGTATCATTCGAGTCCAGGTACTTCCGCATACGATCTATTTCTGATTGTACCTGTTGGGTAAGGGGTTGACGGTGCCCAGGGCAAATAAGGGCAATATCGTGGTCAAGTACTTTTTGCATAGATTGACGAGCAGCAGCTAAATCAGGAGTTACTGGCCGAGCCATAAAACGCAATTTGCCACGAATACAAGCCAAGGCATCTCCTGCAAATAGAGTTTTGGATGCTTGGTCATAAAAAGCCACATGACCAGGGGTATGCCCAGGAGTAGCAATTACCTCAAAGCTATCATGCAGCACATCTCCATCGGTAATGGTTTGGTCTATTTTTACAGCACGAGGCACCATTTCTCCAATAAGTCCTTTGAAAAGGACCAATGCGCCCAGTTCGGGCACTGCATCGGCTATTCTTTTGTAGAAGGGGTTTTTACCCAAACTATGATCCATATTGGGCACATCTGCCGGATGGCAATATACTTTGGCGTGAGTAGCATCTTTTACTGCCTTGGTACCTGCGGTGTGGTCATTGTGCCAATGCGTAATGAGTATGGCTTTAATAAGTTTCAAAGGAAGTCCCAGTTGCTTCATTGCATAAAATACATCATTTCCCGATGATTTCATGCTGGCATCAATGAGTATTACTTCATTATTACGATGCACCAAATAGGTACAATTGTAATAGCTCTTACGATAAATACAATAGATGCCTGGGGCTACCTCAAAAACTTTGGGTTTGAACATATGGGCAATATATCAAACAAAAACCACTTCCTAAATCTAAGAAGTGGTTTCTGTTTGTTGTTGAATATTTTATTAGCAATCTTTCAAAGGACACGGGATACGTCCTTTTTTAGGGATTTTTTTATGTCTTCTCTTTTTGCGATGAAACATCTTTTTCTTAGAGGCACGATAGCGACGCGGCTTTGAACGTGAAGTGCACGATTCCATAGTTGTGCTTAATGAAAAGCAAAACAGGGCCATAAGAGCGAATTTGAAAAGTTTTTTTAGCTGCATAAATATAGTGCTTTATCAATCGCTATCGGCGACGAGGCTTGGAAGATAAATTTTGTTTTTTATGTTTCTTGGGCATCCAGGGGCGGCGTCCGTAGTAAGGGCGGCAGGACTCAAGAATAATAGGTAGTACAATGATCAATATTAGGGTATATACTTTACTTCTTTTCATTGTGATGATCTTTTCCTGTTTAACGTAATCTATCTGAGAGTATGTTTAAATTTTCGTTTTTGATAGGTAAAAAAGTGGTTTTTTAGCCCAAAGAATGAATTTTAAACCTGCTCTAGAAACGCAAATTTCAATAATTTGATAAACAAACTCTATACTTTTTTGTAAAATAAGCATTTTAACTTATTTGTTTATCAACTTCTGTGCTCGTTTATAAAAGTCTCGATATTCTTTAAATCCCAGTTTGCGCCAAAACTGGGCTAATTCCTGGGTACGTTTGGTGGGTGAAATTTTTTTGCGCCAACATACCTTTGTGGTGCATTCCGGGCAAAACCATACAGGTTTTTTGTCTAGTTCTACCAAATGATTACTCCCGCCCATGTTGCAATGATAGGCAATACAATGATGGATATTGAGCATATGGCCTGTTTCATGGGTGGCAGTTTTGAAGGTTCGCAACAGGCATAAGTTATAATTGGCCTTGATGGTAGGATCGCCAAAACGACTCATGGACCAAACGCCTACTTTATCCCGCAGAGAAGCCTGGCCAAATACAAAGTTCCAGCTCGCAGCTGGGTAAAGATCTTCACTGGTAAGCCCAAGTATCAGTGCTGCATCTTTGGGAAAGTTTTTTTTCAACAAATCATACAACAAGTAGGTAGTCAAAATTTGATTTTGCTTGGTATACTTATTTTTTCGTTGAGCCTTTGCTGGAATCGCCGAAGTAGGAATATTAGGTAAAAACTTGACCTCTAGTTGATAATAAATACTCAGATATTTGGCGGTCAACTGCAAAATTTCTTGTTGTTTGGGGTTAAACTTCCCTATAGGCTGAATGTAAAATACCTTTTTTTGTTCTTCAGGGTCAGGTTTGGTCGTTTGCTGATACTGTTTAAAAGTTTGTCCAGGCTCTTTGTGGGTGGCCAACCAATCACGTGAACCAGGTTTAGGTACTGGTGAGTATAAGGGAGCAGTACGCTGGATTCGTTGGTACAGGTTGGCTTGGGTAATCGTGGTTTGGGTGGAAGTGTTTTGCCCTACACAGCTCGTGAACAAAAGAATGATGGATAGATTAAAAAGCGCCAGATATTTCAAAGTATCGTGATATTTGATTAGCCCTGAAATTAACCAATCAATGTACAATTGACAAATCACGTTTGTGAGAGCTATAGATTGGCGAATTTATTTATAAACTTTTTCCGAAACCCTAAAGTTGTTAGATTGCATCTTTATCTATCTAAATTTATCCATCCAAAAATCAATCAGAGATGAGAATCTTTACCATCACCTTGTTGTTACTTGGTTTCGGCTATTTTGCTCAGGCCCAAAAAACAGTTACTGCCTCAGAAGCACGTACTCGAGTAGGGGATTATCTTACCATCAAAGGAAAAGTTGCACAGGTATCCATTCGAAAAAAAGTGTGCTATCTTAATTTTACTCATAAGTTTCCCAACAACGAATTTGTAGCCGTTGTTTTCAAAGAGAATTTTGGAAAGTTTGGTAACCTCCGAAAATTTGAAGGAAAAACAGTGAAACTAACCGGGAAAGTAAGTCGGTATCGAGGCAACCCTCAGATAAAACTAAATGATCCACGCAAGATAAAAATCGTGGAATGAAAAAATATTGAAGAAAATTCCAATAAAGTGAAACTTCCTGCCACGCTTTAGAGTAATTTTGTGAAAAATGACATCCAAAATCCTAAAAATGAAGGATTGGACTCCCACAGATCGTGATAAGAAAAGTAATTTGACTGATGATTTATTTGGTAATATTTTAGTTAAGATACCAAATTATTTTGCTTAGAATGTTTTTAGTTTTGAATTAATAGCTTATTTTAGCAAAAATTTCGGCTTTCTAGCAATAATTGTACCAGTCAATTATTTTCTGGTACGGTTTTTACAATACACAACCACGACACTGACACCGTAAAAAAAAATTAACAGGAGGTTTCACATATGCTAAAACAAAACCTAAGCACATCAATCGTCCAAAAGCTGTCTCCACAGCAGATACAATTTATCAAGTTATTGCAGATCCCCACTGCAGAGCTAAACACACGTATCGAAGAAGAATTAGAGATCAACCCTATACTAGAAGAAGGTAGAGAAGAGAAAGAAAAAGAGAAAGATGAAATGTCTAACTCTGAATCAGAATCTACCGATGACGAATATGATGATGAGCCAGAAATAGATATGGAGGAAGAAATCAGTATTGAAGACTACCTGCATGAAGAAGAAATTAATGGCTATAAAATGTATGGAGACGGCGCTACTCGCGAAGAAGACAAAGAGATTCCGTTGCCCATGAGTACCACGCTCAACGAGAGCTTATTGGTGCAGTTAGGGTTTCTAGGGATGGATGAGCGCCAGAAAATGATTGCGCAGCAATTGATTGGAAGCATTGATGGGGATGGATACATTCGCCGACCTATTGAGGCCATTGTAAACGATCTGGCATTTTCGCAAAACGTAGAAACCACCGACGAAGAAGTAGAGCAGATTCTAAAGAAAGTTCAATATTTTGACCCTCCCGGCATTGCCGCCCGCGACTTACAAGAGTGCTTAATGATTCAGTTGAAGCGTCGTGAAGATGATAGCGATATCAACGAAGTGGCGATTAGAATTGTAGAAAATTGTTTTGAAGAATTTACCAAAAAGCATTACGATAAGATCAAGAAGAAGCTGGACGCAACTGATGATGTATTGAAGAGAGCCGTAAATACCATTACCAAACTAAACCCCAAACCTGGTGGTGAATCTGGTGGTGCTTTTGTACAACGCCAATACATTATTCCAGATTTTATTTTGGCCAACAACAACAGCAAACTAGAGCTATCGCTCAATTCGCGAAACGCGCCTGAGTTGCGTATCAATCAAACCTATGCCGAAATGCTCGATACTTATAGCAAGAGCGATAAAAAAGACAAGAAAATCAAAGAAACGGTTACGTTTGTAAAGCAAAAACTAGATGCGGCTAAATGGTTTATCGATGCCATTAAACAGCGCCAACAAACCTTGCTCAAAACGATGAACGCCATCATTGAATACCAATATGAGTTTTTTCTGGAAGGCGACGAGAGCAAGTTTAAACCAATGATTTTGAAAGATATTGCCGATAAAATTAGTATGGATATTTCTACCATATCGAGGGTAGCCAATAGTAAATCTATCCAAACCGATTTTGGTATTTATCCATTAAAATATTTCTTCTCTGAGGGTATTTCTACCAAAACTGGAGAAGACGTAAGTAGCCGTGAGGTAAAACACGTATTGAAGGAGTTGGTAAACGCCGAAAATAAGAAAAAGCCATTATCGGACGACAAACTTGAGAAATTGTTGAAGGAAAAAGGTTATAAAATTGCCCGACGTACGGTGGCCAAATATCGCGAACAATTGGGCATACCAGTAGCTCGTCTACGAAAAAAGTTGTAATCTTGTAACCAAATAATTACTTTGCTGGTTTGGAGTGTAGCAAAATTGAATTGGTGTGATTTCAACGAAAAATTTTTTCCCCATAGATCCCAAAAAAGACTTGAACTCCCAGCGACTGGCCCACGCCATTTCGCTGGTGTTTCATCCTTTATTGCTCCCAACTTTGTTTTTGGGAGTATTGTTTTTTACCACCCCTCTTGAAGTAATTGCCCTTTCTTCTTCTTTGAAATGGCCTTTCCTGGGCATAGTGTTTATCATGACGTTTGTGTTTCCAGTGTGCATTACTGCCATTGTGTTGCTTTCGCGCAAAGCCCAACAACCTATTAAGACCAAGCCTGGAGAAGTATCAGGACATTTGATAGAAGAGTTTTATGAGGCATTTCCTGAAGAACGTAAAGAAAACACGGGTATAGATTTACAAATGCAGACGATACAAGAGCGTAAAATAGTTTTTGCGTTGGTATCGGTGGTGTATATTATTGCGACTTTTTTGTTTGATGCTCGCACTTACGAAATTGTACCAATACTTACCATTGCGCTGGAAGGCATTACAATTTCTTTGCTGGTATTAACCGTTATTACCTTTTTTTGGAAGATTAGTGCCCATAGTGTTGCCATTGGTGGAGTACTAGGGATATTTTTTGCTTTAAGTTCCAAGGTGGGTAATGGAGCATTGATGTACCATATTGTGGGTACTGTCATATTATGCGGAATTGTGATGACTTCCCGTCTTTATTTGGATGCGCACAAACCAGCGCAAATTGTGGTGGGTTTTATTGTAGGGTTTATCATTAACTTTCTCACGATTTTGCTGTTTTTATAGTTACTAATAGAATAATTCAACATTTATAATTGATCATGAATATGGCCACTGACTACGAATGCCTTTTGTATCAAGTTGATAACGGTACTTGTACCATCACTTTGAATCGTCCTGAGGTATATAATGCACTAAACAATCAAATTGCGAAAGAATTGTTGCAGGCACTTACTACGGCCGAACAAGATAAAGAAGTAAGGGTAATTGTGCTTACTGGCCAGGGAAAAGGGTTTTGTACAGGGCATGACCTTAAGGCACCCGAAAATATGCAGGGGCGTTCTTCCTCAGAGGTGATCAATCAAAACTATAAGCCCATCATTGAAAAATTACGCCATTTGGCCAAACCCATCATTTGCCGTTTGAATGGAGTAGCCGCAGGAGCAGGATGTTCATTGGCCCTGGCTTGTGATATGATCATTGCCAGCGAAGAAGCCAAACTGATTCATATTTTTGTGAATATTGGTCTCGTGATGGATGCAGGAGCTTCTTATTTCCTGACTCAAATGTTGCCTCGCAATATTGCCTTTGAACTCGCTACCAAAGGAACCCCCTTGATGGCCAAAGATGCCGAAAAGTGGGGTATTGTAAACAAAGTGGTACCTGCCGACCAGTTAGACGAAGCAGTGGCAGCCGAACTGGAATATTATGCCAAGGCACCTACCAAAGCTATAGGAATGATGAAGCGTATGCTTGAGCAAGCTTACAATTCCAACCTTGCAGATATGATAGAAACCGAGGCCAACTACCAGGACCTGGCCCAAAAAACCAAAGACCACACCGAAGGAGCTATGGCCTTTTTGCAAAAGCGCAAGCCAGCGTTTAAGGGGAAGTAGGTTGTAAAAAGAATTTTGAATGACATAAACCACCTGGTAATTTTTAAACATACTCTGATTTACTTTAAAAAGAACAATTACCAAGTGGTTTTATTTTACCTGCTTTTCTCCACTACTACACCCGTGCTCCAAAGTTCAAAAGTACCTTGATTGGCTTTGGGCCAAAATAGTTGGAATTGCCCATCTTTTGTAGTTGTAAACCCAAAATAATCGCCTCCTGTACGCCAACGACGCCCCGGAAAGCCCAATGCGGAATAATTGGGGCAAACTAGTTGCTGAGTGATCTTAGCGGGAGAAGCAAAGGTTTTGCCCCCATCTATCGATGCGGTAAAATAGAGTATAAAACATTTGTTGTTGGTAGAAACTTGTCGTTGCCACCAAGTGAGGCCAATAATGCCTGCTGAATTGACCGCTACCAAAGGTTGAGAATAGGGAAGACCTTTGAGATGCTCGAGCTTTACCTGGGTTTTATCCCAGACCTCCGCTTGCCCCAGTGAAGCTTTCGTAGAAGAATGAAATAAGAATATTTTCTTCAGGTCTTTACTCAGGCAAGGACAATAGAGTTGATCTTTGTTTAGGCTATTGGAACGATCTACCAGCATAGCACTGGGACGAGCCCCACAATCTTCGGATAGTAGCAGAGGTACCGAAAAAGTTTGCCCTTTGTCTTGTGATACCATTGCCCAACTCCGGCGAGTTTTTAGCCTGCCTTTACGCCCTCTAAACCCTTTTTCAGTTTTTCGCTGATAATCCTGATAAGTAATGACTAATGCACCATCTGATAGCAAAGCCAAACCATCAGCATTTAGGTTGAGGTTGCTCGGAAAAATATGGTTGATTAACCGAAAGGTAGAACTGGTGGGCTTGGCGTAACCAAGCATTAGGCCATAACGACTTTTGTTTTGATGATCACGCGCTGCACTTCCTGTCAATAAATAGACCCCACCGTTGGGGGCGGCAATGGTTTTGGGGCCATCATAGTTTCCTGCAATATATTGTGGGGTTTTGCTCCAGGTAAGGCCACCATTGGTAGAGGTAAAAACTAAGATGGGCAAGCCTTTGCGATTGCGGGCATTGGGAGGGAACCCTAAGGCAGTTAAATAGAGCATTCCTTGTGGAGTCATTGTGAGCCATGGGTCGCTACAATCATCGCAGGGGATAGATTGTCTTTGCCAGCTTTGCCCTCCATCTGAAGAAGTAAATATAGCCAATGTACTGCTATGGGCGTTGTTAGCGGTAGTACGCTCCACCATACTGACTGCCACGAGTTGTTGATGGTTGCGAGGGTTACTAACCAAATGTGGCTCAACAAAGGTTTTACCCACGCCTGCATTACTCACAAATGCATTGGGTTTTGCTTTTATGGTAAGGCTTTGGGCTTGAGTTGATAGCGAAATAAATAAGACGAATAAAATAAGCAGAGAACGCTTATAAACATCACAAAGAGCTTTTATCATCGATATTGGTTATATGGTTTTGCTCAAAGGTAGGCAATGCCTTATAAGAAAAATTGGCGATATGGGACACCATAAAAATTATTGTAGAGCCCAAAAGGTAGCTTCTTGGCCTACTTGCTGTACGCTATGGAAAAATGTTTTGGGGTTGATACCTGCCAAGCGTTGGAAGTGATGAATAAACTGAGATTGGTCATAATAATCGTTTTTGAGCGCAAGTTCGGTGAGGGAAATTTTTTGCTGAGTAAACAAGAAGTAATCATCCAACGATTTACGGAATTGTACAATGTCCAGATAATCTTTGACGGAGCAAACCAAATGTTTTTGGAATAAGCGTAAAAGAGTTTTGCGGTGTATATTGAGCTGTTCTGCCAAATCGCTAACACTCAGCTTTTGGGTAGATTGATGAATTGTTTCAATACCTTTTAAAAGTGTATAGTTTTGAAAACCAATGAGTTGTGATGTGAAGAAATGATCCAATAACGCAACTTTAGTGGTAATATCATCCTCAGCATATACAGCCCGACAGCAGGCAGTAAATTCATTTCCAAAATGATGGAATGATTTCTCAATAGGGTGGGGGGATATTTTGTCCAATGGAGATAAAATGAAATGATTAATTCCTAACCCATTAAATACGATTCCGATTTTATCGAATGGAGCTACCATATCGGCAGTACGGGGGTGAGGCTGCATGCCAGAATAAATAAAGACATAGTTTGAGGTTGAACCAGGAACAACCTGGGAATAATGAGGAGCAAATTTTACAGTGGCATGTTTATAAATAGTAAGGGCATTCTTGAATCCGGGATAATAAGTGAAGCGTTTTTGTAAGTGACAATCTTCGGCAGAATGGAAATAGTAATAGGAAATATAAGGGGCTAAGGTGGGGTTTATAGGTTTATGCGTAATGAATTGTTCCTGGCTCATTGTTTTACAGAATTTGATAAAGTCTCGTCTGAAGGATGTTTTTGAGGTTATATTAGTTGCAAATGCTCTGAGGAAAAGAGAAGATGAAATCAAAATCGCTTAATATCATCTTCTGTCTTTTTATTAACATAATGTCAGATTACAATTACTCCCTCTAACACTTTTTCGGCTTGTAATATATGTCTTTCGTTGTGGTAAATTACAAAGCGTAAAGTATCGCCCAGACGAAGTTTAACCAATTTAGTAAGGCTAATACTGGTTTTGGTTTTGGAAAGATTTACTCGGCGGGCATCGTTTAGCAATACCAACATTTGTTCTTGTTGTTGGATAAATTTATCAATGACTTGAGCATCTAGCGTACTGCCAATTGGATTGACTGATTTGCCTGTTTTCATTTTATTGAGGTTTTCTTTTGGCTTAATCAAGTTTACAAAGTAGTTGCCCAAACGCCCGCTTTTGAATTGTCTGTTGTTTTGATGGCGAGATGCCGCAATACGTCGCTTGATTTCGGGCAGGTAAAAATCACCGTAAAGATTCAAATGTTCCAAACACTCCAAAATGCTCCAACTTTCTGGCTGATTACGATGATTGAGTTGCTCCAAAGGCATTTCTTTGAAAACTTGCACTCTATTTAAATGCTCTTTAGTGTATTCAATCAATTCGTTGATAATTGTTGCTGACTCCATCTGTTGTTTGTTTAGGTTTCTTGATGGCAAAATTGGGCTCAAATGCTGAGTTTTCTATTGATTGAAATCAAGATTTTCTGGTCATTACTCTACAGATCAGGATTTTTTTAGGCGAGACAAAGTTTCGGGAGTCATACGTAAATAGGCGGCAATGTATTTATGCGGGATTTCCTGAAACAACCGAGGGCTACGCTTGAGCACTCGTTTATAACGTTCCAAAGGAGCGCTAATCAAGATATCTTGTTCTCTTTCCAGTAAATCTACAATCAAGGCTCCCAATAGCTCGTTCCAAAGCTGTAGATGCTCAGGCTTATGTTGAATGAAATCGTCGAAGCTTGTCTTGGAAATAACTTTCAACTGACTTTTTTTGAGGGCTTGGATATAATATAGAGAAGGCTGTAGAGTAATAAAACTATCCAATGCAGCAATAAAACTCCCCTGATAACCAAAACGAATGGTGTGCTCTTCGTACTCGCTAATGGTATACATACGCAAGCTACCCGATACTACATAATACAGGTTGGTGTCAATGCTACCGCTTACTTTCAGAAAATGATTACGTTCGAGGGTCACTTCTTCTTCCCACAAAGCCAACGCATCTATTTTCTTTTGGAGGATATCAATGGTTTTCATTTATGCTAAAGTAGAGCGACGACCTTGAGTAATTTCCTGTAAAAATGCCTTGATTTTGTTGGCTACTTCGTTGGAAGAAGTGCTCACTTCTACTGCAATATTATAGCTGGTGGGTAGTTCGGCATGAGAAGGAAACAAGATTACAATAAAAGGGCTTTTGAGTTTACGCTTGATCTGGATGCTAAAATCATTAGACGCATATTCAATAATCAGAGTAGCTGAGGTAAAGCTGTTGGGTTTTATCACTTTGCGTTGCGTATCGATTGCAAGTTTTTGGCAAAATGTCCACAGTTCGGTAGGAATATCGGTGAGCATGGAGGTCATCAAGGTGCGAGCCTCAGCGGGAGTAGCTTCTACAAAGTTACCTTGTTTTAACTGTTTATAACTGAGTAGAATACCCTTGTGTTTGCCCGTAGATGTGAAAGTAAATTGGTTCATAAATCGTAATAGTTTTTGCCAAAGTTTTTTTGAATGGCCCTTTAGTTAATTTAAAAATCCCAATTAATAAAAGGTAATTGTCTTTTAGCATTGATATTCCAAAGACCAATTTGAATGCCCTTGAGTTTTTTGGAATAATTAACAACCCCAACTTGAAGGCCGATAGTATTTATAGAAACGTTGACAAGCCCAAATTGTGCACCTCTTAACTGATGTGCCTTGTTTATATAGCCTAACTGGGAGCCATTTAGTACAAAGCTATTATTAGTCATGGAGAATTGGGCTCCATTGTGCTTTTGCGCATTATTCATAAACAGTGATAAACTAAAACCATTTACCTGGCGATTATATTGGGCAATACCTCCAATGGCCATCCCGTTGGTTTTACAGTCGCACAGGGTGCCAGTAGCTGATATACTCAGTCCATAAATATTTTCAGAAACGGGCTTGGTCATTTTTTTTAGAAAGGCTACCGAATCTTTGGCAACCATGCTTAGCGGACCCAATGGCAAAAAAATGCCCAAGCCTGGTACCTCAAGTTTAAACCCAAAGGTATTGGTAGATCTTTGCTCATCATCTACTGAATATAACCCCAGAGAGAGGCCATAAATGTTGAGGTTTTTATTATGATACACTCCTCCTAAAAAACGACTTTTTTGTTGATGGGTAGGTTGGGCGTAGACATTGATGGCAAAAAATAGAATAAGACTGCCTAAGATTATGAGGCGATTTATAGAATGCAATTTCATCACTTTTTTGATTGATTAGTAGGATAGATATCTTTTTAAATCTACATATTCAAAAGTAGACGCTTTTAGTTCTTCTGACTTATATGCTCCCAATTGGTTTGTGCCAAGCATAGAGGCTGAATAATATAATTTCTTACCTTTCAAAATAAAAGGACGGTTTTCACGATTTCCATTCCATTTCAAAGTAAATTTCTTTGTACCAATAGTAAATACTTTTTTTCCTTTATAAAAGGGAAAGTTGGAGGGTATGTTTTTAAATTTTAATTGCACCTTACTACTGTCAAAATTAAAAGCTTCAATATAAGCGGGGTAAGGTTTAGTAGTATCACGCGGAATAATTTCCATCAATTTGAAGTTTAGAAATTTTTCCTGAACGTCAGTAGGTAACTGCTTGAAAGTGAGTGCTACTTTTTGAAGCCTGTGTAAGTTTACACCTTCTATTTTGGTATAACAGCCAGATAAACAAAGAAAAAGAACAAAGATACTAAGCCCAGGTAATTTCAAAAGCTGAGATTTCATCACAATAAATTGGTTTGACCATTGATTTGTTGGTTAATGCTTATAAAAATTAATGGTCACCCAATATCATCAAAAACAACTTTTATAGATTTATTTGTTACTCTTTACAACTTCAACCGCTGCACCAATTTACCAATAGTCAAGCCCTGCACAATAATGGAGAATACGACCACAATGTAAGTCATTGTTACAATGAGGTCTTTGCTCATGGCATCTTTGAGCGAGAGGGCCAGGGCTACCGAAATACCACCTCGCAGACCACCCCAAATCAGAATCGCCATACTTTTAGAAGGTGAGTGCTTTCGTAATGAGGTAAGTGGTAAAGGTAAAGCTACCGAAACTGCACGGGCAATCAAGACAATAGCAATGGCGAGTATGCCTGCAATGATATAGCTTGAATTTACTTCTCGGAAGACATTGATGATTTCGGCGCCAATGAGTAAGAATAATACTGCATTGAGTACTTCGTCCACGTTTTCCCAAAAAATATTGACGTGTTTAGTGACTTCTTGTCCCAGGGCGTTGTTTTGTACTTTGGCGCTCATGACCAGCCCAGCCATTACTACAGCCAAAGGTCCTGAGATATGCATCATTTCCGATGAAAGATACCCTCCCATCACCATTGCCAGAGTAATGAGTACATCAATTTTATCGTCTTGAGCGATTTTCATCAGTTGAAACCCAATCCAGCCGAGTACAAAGCCCCATATGCCTCCACCAATGGCTTCTTTTACAAATAAAATCATTACATCGGTAGGGGCTACCTGACCAATGCCTTTCTCGGCAATATTTAAAATGGTAATGAACACCACTACTGCTACTCCATCGTTTAGCAAAGATTCACCGGCAATGTCAGTTTCCAGGCTTTTGGGCACATGAGAAGCTTTCAAAATAGCCAATACCGCAATAGGGTCGGTGGGCGAGATAAGTGCCCCAAACAACAAACAATGCACAAAACTAATCTTGAGTCCTATGAAAGGAAGAATAAGATAGGTAAGCCCACCTACGACAAAAGTAGAAATCAAGACACCAAGAGTAGCAAAAATTAGCACTGCACGCCCTTCACGGGTAAGCAAGCGGGTATTGGTATGAAAGGCTCCGGCAAAAATCAAAAAGCTCAACATAACCTCCATCAACAGCTCTGGAAAATCGAGCTCCTCTACGGCTTTGCAAACAGGCTGTACAGTGGCTGGATAAATTTTGCTTAGAACAATCATAACCAAGGACACTACCAATGCAATAAGCATAACCCCAATAGTACTGGGTAATTTGATCACCTTTTTGTTGAGAATGCTAAACAGTGCAGTAAGCACAATGAGAACAGTGAAGGCATTAAACAGGTTTGCTTCCATGAGTATAGTATACTTTCGAGGGTTAGTTTACGAATGTATTGTTTTTAATAAATCACTTTGATATTGCCCAGCCAAAAGCTGCCTAATATATTGACTTCCAGCTGAATATCTGCGGGTACTGGTTTGTTACTTTTGCCAGTGAGTCGTTTGATCCAGCTACGTTGTTTGTCTTGGATGTTGAAGCTACCCCCCATCATTTGTACATTTCGATGAATAGTGACCCCACGAGGCAAAAATATTTTGATATTGCCCAAAGCTCCCGAAATATGCAAGTTTACTTTTTTTCCGTCCAACAGCTCATTACGCAAATCAATGTCGGTATTACTCATAAAATTCTCAATATGGAGGGAAATAGGTGTTTCGGGTACTTTACTTACCCTAAAGTCCAGCTTTTGGTTACTCATAAAGGCAGAAACCCGGGAAATGGCATTGCTAAACTCGGGCATGATCCGGTTGTCATTACCCATGATCACTTTTACCTTGTTTACTTGGGCAGTAGCAGGCAAATTTTGCCCTTGGGTCGAAGAAGGAAGGGTTTCGTTTTGGGGGAATATTCGGTTTCTGATTTCCGCCGGGAAATCAAAGAGTACTACCTGCAAAGCTTCATTGGAGGCGGCTTTCATTGCTTCATCCAGTCTTTTTTCAAACTCTTGCTCTTCCAGATTTTCGTTGGCGTAAGCCTCTTTGAGCGCTTCTATTACTTCATCTCGTTTTTTGGGCAATCCGTAGGTAGTAGGCGTTTGGCTCATGGGTAATGTGAGGTTTTTGGGTTTAATAATCAGACTTGAAAATAGGGAAAATCTTGATAAAATAGATATTAAGAAAATGTTTAAGGTTATAATTTAAAAGTTACGGCGATGAATTATAGCCAAGTGTTAGAATTAAGTACATTATCGGGTAGCTAATTAATTACACAGGGTTTTACATATTTTCAAGGTCAATTGGATAAACAAAGAAAAACTCTCGATCATAAAATAATGTTTTGAAAGGTATTTTTTCCATAATTATTTCAAAAGATTTATGCCCCTTCTTATGATTATTTGCATTTATAATGTGCTCTATGCATTTCATTCTACGATGATCTTTTGTGATTTTGATACCAAAAAGGTTGAATAATTTGTTAGATAAAGCACTTCTTTTTCTAACACTGGCGTCAAATTCTATGATATAAGATACTTGTTGCGTTTTTAGGGTTTCTATAATGGATTGACAACTATGTGTATGCTTAAGCATAGTTTCTTCGTAGGGAACAAAACGTACAAATTTGGTAGGCGTAGGTTTTTCAAGCACAGTGTAATAATCTACAAAACCAACTGCCATGCCATTACCAAATTGTTTATCTAACCTGGAGAAAGTTTGGTGTTGTTGTGTAAAGCTATAGGGTATTTGGTAATATATGGCATTGTAATAACTATACAGGATCAATGTGCCAAACCCTAAGATATAACCAAACTTATGGCGTTGAGTAAAAACGAATGTTAAGAAATAAACCGAAAATATAATGATGATGGGTACGAGAGGAAAAAAGTCTACATTGGTTTGAAATTCTATGGTGTTAAATCCTGACCACATCAAGGTATAAACCAATAGAAAAATAGTGGTTGCTGAGCTCTTGATAGAGTTGTATGAGTTGAATGCCTTTTTTATGATTTGAAAAAACAATATCATAAAGCCTAAAGCTCCTAAAATAAAATGAAATATTTCGGTGAAAAAGGCTGGATAAATGCTTCGGAACAGCCATTCAAAGGGTGACTCTCCAATAACATTTGCTTCAATATTTATCTTCCTTAGTACTGCTTGTTGCCAAAATGCCAACCATTGATTGGTAAAAGATAAGTAAAGAATGGTAGGTAGAGTACCCAGAAAAACCCCTGCCAATACCAACCTAAGCCTTGACCAAAAATTTGCCCTTAATAATATTAAAGTGAAGCCAACGGCAAAAAGACTAATTACTGCCAAGTGCCAACACATAGATGCTAAAGAAAAAAACAAGCCACATAGAAGCCAGTGTTGTTTATGAAAATGTAATAATCCTAAAATAGAGAAAAATAAAACCCAAAGCTTAGGTTCGGCATTGATTCCAGATAAAATTGCAATGTAATCTAATCCAGTAAACAGGATACAGGCTATTATGGAATGAGTAGTTTTATTCCAAATTGATTTGGCCAAAAGATAGAAAGCACTGCATATACAGCCATAGAATAAAATACCAAAGATACGAGCTGTTTCGATAGTAGATAATGAAAATATACTACCAAGTTTCATTAAATAACCTACTATTAAGGTGGAAAAAGGAGTATATCCGAAAGTAGTTTGCTCATAAAGAAGCTCTCCTCTGAATACTACTTGTGACATGTACAAGAGATATGCACGGTCAATAAGAATAGGTTGTTCAAATGGATGATAAAATGTAATGAGAAGCAGAGTAGGAAAAATAAACCAAAAGAAAAGACCAGCTTTTTTATCTGAAAATACTTTCTTTGACATAATATTAGAATCGACACTAAAAGTGTAAAGTTCTGAGAAAGATAAATGAGTTTACTGGAATCTGTAAAATATCTGGATAAAAAGTTTTTGATAGTTGGAGGAACTGGGTTTATAGGTGCCAATATGGTCGCAGAGCTGGTAAAGCAGGGTAGTAAGGTGCATGTATTTCATAGGAAAGAATCAAAAATGCATCGCTTACAACACGTGAAGCACTCAGCAATATTTTCTCAGGTTGACTTTGCCAATCAAGAAGAGATTAAAGGGCTTATTGGTGAAATTGATCCTCATTATGTAGTTAATTTTGCCCAACCTTCCTACTTTGCTCTTACCGATACCCACTCTTTTGCTCATCAAATGGGTGAAACTACCTCATTATTATCTAATTTATTGAATGCATTGAACGAAGTAGGTAGTTCTCTAGAAGCTTTTATACAGGGGTGTAGTTCTACAATTTATCAGTGGACTATGGCCGATTATTTATTAAGTGAAACTACACCAAAACTACCCTCTACTTACCGAGGGTTGATTAAGCTTAACGAACGGAATATTTGCCTGTATTATGCTAAGAAATATGGTCTTCCAATAAGAATTGCCAGGATTTTCAGGGCTTATGGACCTTGGGACCATGACTATAAGCTAGTGGTGAAGGTACTTAAAAATATACAAGCTAAAGAGGTGATACAAATAGGACAAGATACGTTTAAGCGAGATTATATTTATGTTGAAGATCTCATTGAAGGGATCTTGAAACTTACTGATGCTAATTTAGAAGCTGGCTTGGAAGTAAACTTTGGATCAGGCCTACAGTATAGTGCTTCAGAAATTGTAACCTTTATAGAAAAAATAATAGGAGAGGAGGTAGAGAAATCGTATACTTATTTGCCTAACCCTTATGATAAAGGGAATTATATAGCGGACATTACATTGGCCAAAACCTTGTTGGGCTGGAAGCCTCAACACGCTATAATACAAGGATTAACCAAAACAATTGCCTGGTACAAAGACACCCAAAAATAAATACTTGAATGGATATCAGCGTGGTAATTCCTATCTATAAAAATAATGTAACCTTACCAGAGTTGACCCGAAGAATAGTGTGTCACCTGGAAGGCTACTATTTTGAGATTATTTATGTAAATGATGCCTCTCCTGACAATTCTTCTGAGGTAATTTCACAACTAATGATCGATAAGCGCAATAGAATTAGAAGTGTAGTGCTTAAAGAAAATCAAGGGCAACAAAAAGCTACTTTAGAAGGATTAAAATTGACGAAGGGTGACAGAATAGTAGTGTTGGACGCTGATCTTCAGGATCAGCCAGAAAGAATTTTAGATTTATACCAAATGCTTGAAAATCAGTCGGGGGTAAGCTTTATAAAAAGAGTAGGGGTTTATCAAAAACAAAGTAGAATGTTTACCTCAAAGATACTTAAGCTATTGATACAATGGTTTACAAAATTACACCACAGAGCTGGGGCCTATTATATGATGGATCGGTCAACTTTAAAACTTGTCCTTAAAGCCTGTGAGTATATCAAATATCCTTATTTGACCATTATTGCGGCAGTTTTTGCCAATAATATAATCTACTATAAAGCAAAACGAACTTCTACAGATGAACCATCTTCTTATACCTTCAAAAAAAGAATAAAGGCCGCTTACAGGGCCATTCATTGTGCAATACAATGCAAAAAACTTAAAAGACAGCATTTGATATAAAAATCTTGTCAGCGTCTAACTCCTCAATTAAATTCGGTTCTTTGTTTTCTTCAAGGTTTTCCAGAAGTGCGGTATAAATCTGATGTGCTGAAAACTGAGCAAGATCTTTATAAAAAGATCGGCGCAAGATTCCAAAGGAACAGTTAAACATAAGCATCATTCTGAGAAGTACTTTACAAGGAATAGGGTAACCAAGTGAGGGATGAGTAAGCCCCGCTATCCCAAATTTTTTGCTGATTTTAGGTCTGAGTTTTTCAATGGTACCATCAGTCATTGGGGTAAAAATATTCTGATGCCCGTTTTCAATCGCTAAATCATTTAAGCCCACATAAAAGCGGTTTAAAGGCAATTTATCTAGTTTTTCAACGATTGTTAGTGCACTATTAGTTTCCAACATAACGCTCACAAGCGCTTGATTATCAACCACCTGTAATACGTTTACTACCTCTGAGAGTGAACGCACCATTGGTAAGAGGATTTCATCTGCCCCAGCGTCTAATACTTCTTTGATTTCCCTCAGGTTTAATGATTCCTGTGGGTTGATCCTGCAGATAATATTAGACTTGGTGCGTTTTTTTACTTCTTTCAAGTCCTCGATGGAATGCTCACTGATTTGAGTATTATATAATTTTTGCCGGAGATCTTTCCCTTTTTTTTCCAGATCAACAACAAAACCAGCAATCAAATCAGACTCGACTTGTTCAAGTAATTGTGTGTTGGCATAAAAGACCCACAATTCAAACTTATTTTTTGTCAGGTTTTGCATGCAACTATCACACAGGTGGAACCAAAAGGAATTGAAATTTTTCTTTTGATCAGAAAAATTTCAGTTTTTAAATATAACCTCAATAGGCTTCCAAAAAATCCATTTTTTTGAACATGCCCCAACTTTCGCCGTTTGGTTCTTTTTTTAATCAAGCGGTAAAATTTACGGATAGGCCAAATCAATAGTGGCAAAGGTAAGAACAAATAGGTTTTATATTGGATTTCAAAGCCACACTGGGCAAGTTTTTGGCTTAATTTACGTAAGGTGTATCTTCGGTAGTGCCCTACTTCACGGTCAAAGTCAGAAAATAAAAATTGAAAAGCAGGCACGGATATCAATAGCCAACCTTGGGGAGCTAAAGCTTTATACAATTGAGCCAATAGTTGTTGATCATCTTCAATGTGTTCTAACACATCAAACAGACCTATTGCAGGAATAGAGTTTTCCTTGGGCGCAAGGCTTTCAAGAGAACCCCAGACAATTTGCTGTACTCCCTTTTTTTGAGCATTGAGCACGCCTTCTATCATGGGTTCCAGCAGCACAGCATTAATGCTTTGATTCTGTAAAAACTCTACAATTTGTCCATTACCCCCACCTACATCCAATATTGCTTGCAAAGGGTAATGGTGGAGCAATACCTGTAGACAGTTGAGGCGGTGTTCGTACCAAAATGAGCTTTCTTCACTTTCTTCGATCAAATTATGACCGTTTTCTGTATAAGAAATATGTTCATCAATAGAGGTGACCCAATAACCTTTAGATGAGGGGGTAGCTGTTTCCGAGATGTTCTGAATATTCATTGATTAGGGTTTTGTAACACTCACAACCTGAAACGCAGACACTCCTTGAAAGACTTTTATATCTTCTAGCAGTTTTTCAGTACGTTGGCCAACCTTTTTGTTAGAAACAAATGGTGGAAAAAAACCATACTTTGATAGTTTTACTTGCGTTAAGCCAGCAAAATCTGCGGCTCGTCTAAAACGTTTGTAGGTCATGTTTATTACCCCTTTATCCCCTTTCCAGGTCATGTTAGGTGAAAAGGTAATTTGAATATAATAAAGCGGGTTGTAAGCGTTGGGTTCTACAAAACTGATTTTACCACTTGGCTTGAGCACGCGACTCATTGCTTGATAATAAGCTTCCAAGTCAAGAAAATGATGTAGAGTGAAAAAACCAATGACATGATCGAATTGTTCGTTGTATTTCTCTGGCATATCAAGTATGTCGGAACAAAGGAGTTCTATTGGGTAATTATTTTGATTGTATTCCTTAAACTTTTCTAATAAAAAAGGAGATAAATCAAGACCAGTAATTTGATAGCCTTTTTTAAGCAAAGGGATAGTAAATTTACCCATCCCACAACCTACTTCTAAAACATTATGATTAGGTTGAATACCCGACACTTCAATAAGTTTATCAACGTGGCGATTTACATAATAGGAGTCAACAGGTATCATGGTTTTTTTAACCTGTTTTCCAAAATAATCAAGTTGACTTTGATTGTGGTTTGTAATCTCTGATTGGGTTAATTGTGGATTCATTTTTTAGTGAGAATAGTAGAAGTTCAATTTGCTTGTAAATGTGTTTACTTTTTTTAAAAAAACAAAAGAGCCTGGAAACAGAAGTAAAATCTAAAAAAAAAATTGAATAGGATTATCTACTTTAAATTACCTGAATTGTCAGGATTTTTATCCTTTCGGTGATTTTCAAACATTTCGACTCCTGATTTAAGCAGGCCCATCATTCCTATACCTAAAACAAAAGTTCCAAGCGAAATCTCCTTGATTTTAGAATTGGAAGTAATAAAGTAGCCGTATATGGCCATAAAAAATAACAAGCTAATGGAAATACATAGGAAGATTATGAATGCTTTTCCTTTTTGAGGGCTTTCCCATACTTTTTTGGAGAGCTTGTTTTGAGTTTTGGTAGTATCCTGAAAGGTTGAGAAACTAACTCCCAAGCCAAAAAAAAGAAGCGTTTTGTTAATAGAAGCAAAGAATAGGTCAAGGTTTTTGGCCATATGATCCAGCCCTTGAATGTAAGGCGTAAAGGCAAAATATATACCTATTGCTACTAAGGGATATTGGATATAACTAATAAGGTGAAAAAAACGAGTAAAGGTCATGGGGTTATAAATGATAATACTTGCAATTTAAATATACAACCCATAGTGTTACCTGACTACTTTTTGTACAAAGGATTTAATAATTGCAGCATTATCTTCATCAAAGTAAGTATGCACATTACCCAGGTATTGCATACCTAAATATTGAGCTGATTCCGAAAAAGGTAGCCAAAACGTATCACCCAAATCGTTACCCCCTGAGGAACTAATAGCTGCCATGTTTTTCCCTCGTAGTTGCCTCCCTAGTGGTTTTTCTATGGTTAATAAATCGGTAATGCGATCAAAAAACATTTTCATAAGCCCGCTCATCGAGTACCAATATACTGGAGTAGCAAAAACGAAGGTGTCGTAGTGGGCAATAATTTTTCGCATGAGAGGTAAAAAATCATCTCCCTGGTTTTCATGCGCATAGTCATAATGACTGAATTGATAATCATTTAAATTGATTAAATCCCAGTCTGTTTGACGGATCAATTCCTGTACAGTTTGGGCAGTATTGCCATCGTTGCGGGCACTTCCTTGAATAATGACTGTTTGCGAAGATGAATTTTGTTGAGGCATTGATAAACGAATAAAATGTTACCCTCAAATATACAAGCAAAACCATTATTCCTTCAATAGTTGAGGAATATCGCTGTGGTGAATAAACAGTATACCATCAAAGCGAGTCTTGGCTGCAAACACGGCTTCGTTGCCGTTGCTTTCCATGCCCAACAAAGGCTTGCTTAAAAAGTCAGGCTGAGGGTTGCTGCGTAGATTGATAAAAAGTGAGGTCTGTTGATACTGCTCAAGCCGATAGGCCAAGTAGTCTGTTTTTTTATGTTCAAATGTTGCTGTTTTATTATAACGCAAGTCACGTCCACTATACACAATGGCTCCTACCGAATAGTAGCGTTTTCCATAAGTCTTTTTTAGGTGATGCCCCATCCATTGTACACGATCATTGGGCTTGGGAATATTTTCGATGTGGCTGTTTTGGGCCCAAATAATGATTTTTTTGCGAGGATACTTTTTGCGAAACGGCTGAACTGCTTCAAACATAGCTTTGTCGCGAATGTTGTAAGCCAAAGGCCAGCTCATCATTCCTCCATAAGGTATATTTTGATAAGTTTTCTTAAATCCATCAAGCGTTTTTTTGATCAGGGCAATATTGGCTTTGTTTGCGGGCTTACTACTTATCTGAGGATCATTTAGGTACTTTTGGCATTGGTTGATAAACTGAATAAACTGCTTTCGTTGTTTGTAAAAAGCAACAGAATCTTTTTTGTGTTCATGATGATACAATAAGTTGAATTCACGCATTTTCCTTTTGATAGTATTGGCAAAAGCAGCATCTATCGGATCAATCAATTGTTGCATTTGGGTGATCAGGTAACCTTGCTGAGGTTGGCAATCAATGCCTTGGACTAGGAGCGGTTGTTTAGTTTGAGCCTTGGCTTTTACATAGTTCATCAAGCTCAATATTTCTTTCGAATGATAATAGTAATTAGAAGTAAAAGCTTTGGTATAGGCCTTTGCCGACAAACGTGGGAGTTGTTCCCAAGCCAAGGCTCCATCTCCAAAACCTGATTCAAATAACAGCAGGCCAAAGCCCATTTCCTGGTGTAAAAATTTCACCAATTCAGCTTTGGTTCTAAATACTTCGCCCAGGCCGTGGGTGTTTTCTCCCAAGGCAATAATCTCTACTCCCCTGAGGGCTTTTTTGAGTTCAGTCAAGGAAGTAAAGTTTTGTAGGTCATTGGTAAATTTAAGGGTAGATGGCGTTTGTTTTTGGGCATAGCCAAATGTTAGGCACAAAAGCGATAACAGACTTGTGAATAATGATCTTTTCATGGATATAGATTTGGAAGTTAGTGTTAGTACTATCAAGCAAGACGATTGATCATACCAGATATTACAAAGCGAAGAATGGATAAAACACTTTTTGTTCAAGCGATTTTTTTAGTAGGCCAAAGGATCATAAAACCTCATTCAATAACGTACCTGAAGGAGCATAATTAAGTTTTTATGCAGGTTTGGGAGAAGTGTACTTGCTGTATCAATATACAAAAAAGGCAAAAAATAACCCCTGCAACTTTCAAAAATTGCAGGGGTAACAAATATCTCAATCAATATGACTAATTACCTAAACCGCCGAAGCACTTTGGGCAATCATTTCGTCATAATTGGTCATATCTTCTTCATCAGGCTTGTAGCGTTTCAGAATACGACGCAACACCTCACCAATCTTCTTCACCTTTGCTTTTTCGGTGTCATCTAGTTCCTGAGCAGCATCGTTCAATTTGCCCTTCACCATATTGTATTGGATCAAGAACGGGAAGAACTCATCTTTCAAAGTTTTGTAACGCTTGGCCTTGTCACGATCCTTGGTGTCTACGGTAGCCATAAATTGCTCAATGGCTTGTGGCAATTGTTGACTATCCACCAAGTGAATCAAGTATTCGCGATGCGTGGCAGGTGGCTTTTCACGTTCGGTATAGCTACGCTCAATGATTGCTTTCAGCAAATTCAAATCAGCCTCGTGGCGCAATACACTTACCATAGAAAACAATGCCCGGAAACTATTTCGCTCGGCCGAAAGCCAGCTTTCAAGCATCCCTTTAGCTGTTTTTACGATTTCCTCACTACCTTGAATCAACTCCTGAATAGCGGCTTGATTATCGGTACTGGTAGCTTCCAAAGCTTCGATCACAGCAGCAGGATTTGTTCCATTTTGACGCTTGCGAATGGCATCTTGAGTGCGTTTGGCACGTTTATCGGCCAAGTCGTGGCTCAATACCTTATCCAAAGCATCCTCAATACGATTATAATCATCGCGATTAACTGGGGCTTTTTGTAGTGTATCGAGTTGATTGCTATTTACGCCATCACTTTTTAATAAAGTGACCATTTGCTGATGATTGCTTTCTAAAGGTGTATAATGCTCCAGCAAAGTAAATCGCATATTCAATACCTGTGATAGATTACGTCGGCCGTTTTCGTCCAGGTCTTCGTGAGGCTCGAGTACAGTTTCCAAATGAGCCAATTGTTGAGCAGCCTCCTCTTTTTTACCTTGTTTTTGCAGGATTTGAGTAAACAGGATACCTGATACAAAATCTTGATCATTAATCTCCTGACTTGCTCTACTAATTTCCTCCGCTTTTTCCAGGTTACTTTGCTTGAATAAGTAATCTGCGTAAGCGTTACGGATGTACATATCGTTGGGGTAAATTTCTAAAGCCTTGCCAAACAATGCCTCTACATTATCTTTGCCCGATTTTACCGCGCTTTTCAAGAAGCTTGACATGTCACGGCTGTTCAACAAGCTCGCGTCATATTGAAAAACTCCATTGAAATAATAAAAAGCTTGATCCAGGTTGCTTTGGCGATAATTGCTAATGGCCTTTTGCAAATATTTCTGAGGCGCTTTTTGGATAAATTCTTTTTCACGTTCAAAGTTCTGGGCTTCTTCAAAGTGATAAAGAGCTGCTTGGTAAGCTTCTGCACTACCTAATTTGCCCTCGTTGGCTTTGGCCCAGTAAGTCTCACCAATACGATTGTGCAATTCGCGGTATAAAGCATTTTCCTCTTTTTTGAGCAAGTCATTTACATAGCGACGAATATGCACTGGAATATAATAGTGACCTGGTTTATCCTCATCAGTTTCGGCCAATAAATTTTTATGCAAATAAGCAATGGCGTCAGCTGGCTTTTCGCTTAGCTTTTGCGCTTTTAGCCAGTCTTGAGAAAAACTTTCTCTAAACAAAGCCAACGGCATCATTACCGAAGTTTCTTCCTTATCAAAAGTAGCCAAACGCATCAAGTGACGTACTTTGTCACGAATGTCAGTCAATTTGTTTAACTGATCAGTTTTAATGATATCTGTTTTTCCAGACTTGGCAGTAGCTCGGGCAAATAGTTGAACCAATTGAGGATTACCACTTAATACTTTCGCAAAATTGAAATCATCCAAACCATCTATTGCATTGGCTTGTTCTTCAGCCCCAACTTTTTGCAAACTATACTTGGCCAAAGCTTTAGCTTCCTGTACCGATAGAGGACGTAAGTCGATCACCTTTGAAAAGTGATCATCACCCTCATAGTCAAAATCAAAATCTTGAGTAGACAAGAAGTAAGCCTTGTTTTGATTTTCGGCGTAAGTATCACGTTGCAAAAACAAGTGGAAGAACTCGCCTGCTTCGTCGTTGTTAATCTGGAAGAAACGACCTTTTTTAGGTTTATTCAATATGGTTTCTACATTATAGAACACCATGCGAGCATTGGGCAATTGGTCAAAAGCTTTGAAGAAAGTCTCAATTACCTTTGGCAATTCCTCTTCGTCAGAATCCAGGTCAATTTTAAAATTCTTTACTTCCTCAGCCGATACATCCAGCTTGATGCCTTTGGCTATAAACTGAGGGTATAGGGTATTCAATATATAATTGATATTGGCTTCGCGATCTCTGAAAGTAACCGTAAATACCTGGGCGTCTTCTTGCTGGTAGTGCTGGCGAATGATCTCATTCATGAAAGCTTTTTTACCTATACCGTGCCCACCGACGATTTTACAACCACTGGTGTCGTAGTTTTTCATAAAATCTTCGTGTAGTTGTAGTTCACGTTCCCGGCCAATAAAACCTTCAGATTGAGGAGTGGTGGCCACTGTTTCTTGTGGCTGCTCTTCAGGCTCAGCTGGTTTGGTTGCTTGAGTAAGAAACTCAGTCAGGGTAGATTCTACAATTTGCACATTGTCTTTCTCCCACAAGTGCTTGAAAAAACCTATAGACTCAAAAAATACCAAAGCTTGCTTAGAGTGGTTTTTGAGTTTTGCCAAAAAAGTATTGGAAGTAGGAGCTATACCACAAGCAATAACATTGTAATTGTTGAAATCGGCAATGTCTTGCTCATCTTTGATGGCTACAAAATCTATGACTTGGTTATCCAGTCCAATATTATAAAAACGCTCAATTTTTTTTTGCAGCGCAGTGATTTGGCTTAATATATCGTCAGAAAGCACCTCTTCAGATCCATAAATGAAGATGGTGGGCTGTTGAGTAATTTCTTTAAAAAGGGGTATATTCGTTAAATCCATGACGCCTCTATTTTCAATAAATTTCAGCGAAATTATGCTATTTTAATGAGAGTGCAAAAGAATAATTACAAGAGATGAGTATTTTTAAGCTGGAAAATATTTGAGCAAAAATTTCTGATGAAACCTGTCACCTCCGTTTTTTATGATGATCTTTTACCCAGAATTGATCAAAAACTACTTGAAATTTTACAAATATTAAACTCAGTAGATTGACACAAGCCTACTATTATGCCTCAGTGACGAATAAAAGACAACATGACTCATTTGCTAGAGGGCAACTTGTGTACCTCAATCAAGTTTTCCTTCATTATTCAAAATCCGTTGATTGATATCTAATATTCATTTTTGTAATAAGAACTCTTTACTTAATAACATGAGTCGCTTGGTGCCTGGGTATTTGAGATGACTGCGATTATGGGGTGAAATAATGTATATTTGTAACAAAGTGATAGACTGTAAAAAATAATAGTGATGAGACAACATCCACGAAAATCTACTCCTAAAGTCAAGAAAGGAAAAGTTCAAAAAAAGAACAACCACCAAGAGACCCCAAACTACTGGAATACTAGACAACCTGAAGTAATTGTTGATAAAGAAAAACCTGGCGAAGGTTTTAGGCATTACCTAACCAAACAAGATGTGCTGAATTTTATAGCACTTATACCCAATTGGTACATTATCTCAAAAGGCTTAAACGCAATTATATTAGATTCTGGCAATCAAGGTTGCGACGGTTGGTATGAATTCAGTACGGGGGTAATTGGTATTTGTGCCTGGCCCAAAGACCTTTCTATAGAGATGGATAACGATTTCTTCTTTGCTCACAGAGAGTTGTTCGAGCGATTAGATATACATTATACAATACAAGATCGAGATCTGGGATGTCCCTGGTATTATGAAGAACGAGGAGAAGTGGATGAAGCAAGAAAGTATGCTTATAACATTATCTGTGAATTTACTCCCAACCAAGTGAAGGCGTATCAGCTATTACATATTTTACTACATGAGTTAGGGCATCATTATGACTTGATTACTACTAAAAGCAAACGGAGAGCTACCCGAGGAGAACAGTTTGCTGAAGATTATGCCTTTGAGCATGAAGCTCAGATTTGGCAGAATTACCTCAAGAAATTTCCACTTTATTAAAATAATTGATCAATGAAAATACTTCTGAATACCCTGATTTTAAGCTTCTTACTGATAAGTATTAGTTATGCCGATTCGTGGCGAGACCCAAGTTGGGCAGAAATACTTAAGGCAGAGTCCATTGCATTGGTAGAGTATGCGTCTGATGGAAAGTTTAGGGCTAGAGCAATTGTACTTAAGGTTTACAAAGGATCGGTAAAACCTGGCGAAGAAATTTGGCTGACCAATTTTAGCAATCGTTATGGACCCATTGACAAAATGAGCAAAGGAGACCGATTTTTAGTATTTGTTGGCAAAATCAAATACCGCAAAAAAGATGAAGAGTATTGGCAAAATCGGATTAAAAGAGATTCATCTAGTCGGCCTTATGTAGAAGCAGTCAAACAAGGCAGTGCCTATTATGTACAAACCCCTACCTCGGGGGATTTAAAGGTAAAAGGCAATAAGGTGCAATACGACTTATTGCAAACCTCTTATTATCGTGATCAGGAATATTATGACTTGTCGGAATTTGAACGTTTTCTCAAAAATGCTTTGCAAAAAAAGCCGAAAAAATCTTTTATCAAGTATCTCAAAAAGAGATGTAAAACACTAAAAAATGACTATCACCTGGCCCAATACCTTATGATGCTTCAGTTGATAGGTGATAAATCTTATGAAACCTTTTACGAAAAATTATTAAGCGATCAACAAATTGGAGTAAGGTATGCACTTGCTCAGCTTTTGGGAAACCAAAAGAGCAAAAAACACAGGAATTTACTTGTAAGGTTATTGGCTGATACCAATAGCATTGTACAAGGGGAGGTAGTAAGGCAGCTCAAGGTGTATCCCAAAGAGTTTATTGGGCCTATTTTGCTTAAAAGATTGGGTAGTTCGGGAGATGGAGGAATCTACCCTGGCAATCTTATGGACCCAGTACGTAATGAGATAGATGGAGGCAAAGTGCAGATTATCAAAACTTTGGGTGATATTAAATATACTCCTGCTGGGAAAAAGCTTTTACCACTGTTGGAAACCAAAAACGAATATTTTTTCCGGTTGGTGTACGAAACCTTGAGGCAGATGGGCGTAAAAGATTACGTGCCTTATTTTAATAAAGTGTTGAGGAGTGGAAATAGAAATGTGAGTAAAGAGGTGGTGGAAGTAGTTTCCAGAGATAGCATAGTGGAATGTATTCCTGCAGTGATGGAGTTTATTAAAAAGCACAAAAGGTACGAACACCCTACTATTGAAGGCATCATTTCTACTTATAATGGGTTGGGTAGGTTCAATTCAGATACCGTAAAGAACTTTCTTCGTCAGGATTTTATAGAGGTGTTGCAAACCAGTGAAGGCGATTACTATGGTATTGATAACCAAGGTGATTGGGTAGAGGAATACCTGGATGTATGTACAGAGAAGAGCATATTTATTGGAGATAAAGGTAAAATTCTTTTGTATAACTTTTTGTACGATCGTTACGGACTGAACCAAGATTATAAGGTTTATCCCTCATTATTTAAGTTTAAAAAACGAAAAGAGGATTCATTAAGAAAGCTGGCATATCAAATTCTTAAAGGAGAAGATATATTGAGGATTAATACATTGGCCTTCGTAAAGCTAAACTCATCTAAACAACCAGTACTACATAATTACACCATACAATATGTCTTGAAACCCAATAAAGATAATAAGTTTGATGAGTTGGGAGATTACTTAGAAACTTTCAATCAGAAGTTTATTAAGAACGGAGTGTTAAAGAAACACTTGGTCGCTGCTTATGGAAGTTCTTCCCATTTGTATGAAGCCAGATCAATAGAGCCAATAAGCTTGCGACAGATCGGTGAGCGTTTTCTCAATTATATTTGCCTATTTCCTGACCGTAAGGATATTGAATTCATCAATAACTTGCTGAAATACAAGTATTATACTCGGAAATATGACCGTGAAAAAATTCAGAAAAAGCTTGAAGCTGCTCGCAAAAGAATAAAAGATTAATATAATAAGATGACATCATCAAAACTTACCTGGGGAGTAAAAAGTGGTTAGGTTTCATTCAATTTCACACAATCAACTTTCTAATACTATCCAGGTAGGTTCTACTTACTTTTACAACATCTCCGTTGTTCATGACTACTTCATAGCTAGAGGGGTAAGAGTATACTTCTTTGATACAAGCAACATTGATTATGGTAGAGCGATGCACCCTGATAAATTGTTGCGGATTGAGCTTTTGGGCCAGCTTGGTAATGCCATAGCTACTTAGGTAAGTATCAGTAGTGGTGGTGAGTTCTGAATAATTGCCTTCGGCTTTTATCTGAATAATTTGATTGGTAGGAATATTGATCAATTTGTTGCGAACTGCCACCAAAATATTGATCAAATAAGATTCTTGTTCATGCAGCGTATTGACCAAATGCTGGATTTCGGAGATGTAGTCTTGAGAATTATTCATCAGTTTTTGAATGGCTTCGTCAAACCGTTCCTGCTTGATGGGTTTTAACAAGTAATCGACCGCATGTACCTCGAATGCCTCAAATGCATATTGATCATAGGCGGTAGAAAAGATCACCTGTGGCATTTCTTCCAGGCGTTTCAATACCTCAAAACCATTGAAACCGGGCATTTGAATATCTAAAAACACCAAGTCTGGTTTAAACGAATTAATGGCTTTTACGGCATCTACCCCATTGTTGCATTCCTGAAGCAGTACTAATTCTTCATAATCTTGTAAAAACTCTTTAATGAGCGAACGTGCTGGCGCCTCATCGTCTACAATAATTACCTTTTTCATAAAACTATCATTTCATTTTCGAGTGGGATTATAAATTTCACGATGAGGCCTTGTGGGCTGTTGTCTTCCAGTACGAGCCCTTTGCCATACATTTTTTGCAATCGCTCATCGGTATTAGATAACCCAATCCCACGCTTTAGCAATTCACTTTTGCCCTGATGATCAATACCGTTTCCAGTATCACTGATTGCAACCTTGAGGGTGTTCTGAGAAGATTTGCTAATGTGTAAGCAAATCTTTCCTCCTTCTATCAACGGAGATATGCCATGTTTTACCGCATTTTCTACAATTGGTTGAATCAATATAGGTGGAATTTTTTCTTCCCATAAAACTTCATCCACGTTCATCTCAAAAGACAGACGCGAGCCAAAACGTTCTTTTTCTAAATCCAGGTATTGTTTCACAAAGGTCAACTCTTCTTGTACACTTACCAATTCTTCTCGGGAGGCTTTAAGCTGATAGCGAAATAAATCAGAAAGTTTATTCACCATGTCTCTGGCGTGTTTGGCTGTCTTGGGAATAGCCGCATTGATGGTGTTGAATACATTGTATAAAAAGTGAGGGTTCAATTGAGCTTTGAGTGCTGAAAGCTCACTTTGTAAGTTTAACTTACCTAGCTGAGCAGCAATTAATTGTTGTTGCTGCAGTTTTTTATAGTACTCATACAGGTGAAAGTTGCCAAACTGAACAATATAAAAAAGCACTGTAATATAGTAATCCCAAACTATTCGGGAGCCTTGCAAACGACGTATCCCATAGCGATCACAAATCAGGTAATAAATCCATACCCATACAAAAGTAAACAAAGGAAGTCCCAGCAAATGAAGCCACATCTTTTTCCAAATAGGCACTTCGGCTAAACGATTGAAAAATAACCACCAAAACGGTATAGTAATTAGGGCTTTTAAAAAGTGATTGAGCAATACTGCCCAATAATGGTAATATATACCAGTATCGATTACCAAAGCCAGGTAATAAAGAATGGCCATTAGACCATAAAAAAGAAATACCAGTATTTTCTCTCTCTGAAATATATGAACAAACATTGGGGTAATATTTACTTTTCTAAACCCTGTATACAAATATGTACTGAGTAAGGTATGATTACAAGGATAAATTGACGAACGCCCATATAAATTGACGAGTTGATACTGTGCAACCTAAAACCCTATTTGGCAGCTAGACACAAACCTCTTCCTTATTTAGGGGCGAGTACGTTCTTTTGTGAAAAATTAGTTTTCAAAAATATGAGGTACAAAATCAATCGCTTCAAAACCCATTACCCAATAGCATTGTGGTTTTGTTTTTTACTGATATACACAAACGCAAAGGCTCAAGCTCCAAATAAAGAAAATCCCCAACCTGACAAACAAACCCAATTACAAAAGTCAGAGCATAAGAAAAGAGCCATTATTCCTCAAATCCTTTTTTCGGGAATATTGCTCCAAAACCAAACCCAGAAGCAAACCTGGTATATTCCTTCATTATTTGAATTATTTCCTCCCAATACAGTAGAGGGTTTTGTAACCAACCTTCACTTGTCTTTTACCCAATACCTGGATCAAGGGAAGTTTTATAATTTAAAACCTGCAATTAGATATGGCTGGGGCAACAAACGCCTGCAAGCACAATTGGCTGTTCAGCTATATTACAATCCCTCTCACAAAGCTTCTGTTCAATTATCAGGAGGGCGATTTGTGGAGCAATTCAATAACAAAAGTACGCTTGGTGCGCTGGGAAATACAATGAGCACATTTTTGAGCCAGGAAAACTACCTTAAGGTTTATGAAAGGAGTTATATAGCACTAGAACACATCATTGCGCCTGCCAAAGACTTCTTACTAACGACAACCATTAGTTGGAATGAGCGTAACCCTCTACAAAACCTTCCTGAGTATGATGAACAAAATAGTGAGTTTACCTCTAATAATCCAGTAAATAATGAATTACCCAATACCGCTTTTACAATGCATCAGGCAGTGCTTTGGAGTGCTCAACTCCGCTGGCAATTAGCGCATCAATATGTGAGAAGAAGAGGAAAGTTTAAATCAGTTAGCCCATATCCTGCCATTGCAATAGTATATTCGGGAGCACTTGCCGAAGCAGGTGAGTCAGATTTGTCTTATCAAAAAATAGCTTTACGAGTAACCGAACGTTTTGACGCAGGCAAGTGGGGAATTGGACAACTTTTACTAGAAACAGGAGATTTTATTTCCAAAGACTCTTTGAGCTTTATTGACTACAAGCATTTCAATGGCAAACGAACAGCTTATGGAGCATTTAATATCGACGACTTTCAGTTATTAGATTACTACCAATCCAGTACCACCAATTTTTACCTACAGGGGCATTATCAACATCTATTTGCACCAATCTCGCTTGGGCGTATAAAAATACAGCCCGTAATTAGCGCCAACTACCTTTATATGCCCTCCGAAGAAAGTTATTGGGAATTAGGCCTGGGACTTAACAAACTGCTAAAATTTTGGCGAGTAGATTTTTACAGCAGCTGGCGTAATCAACAACACCAAAGCACAGGTGTGCGCTTTGGTGTCGTGATAGATTGAAGCATTTTATATTAAGAGGTAAACAGAATTCTCCTTAGGTTCTTCAGTCAAACGGGTTAAGAGGAGGAACTGGCGCTGACACATCAAACATCATATTGAGATGATCTCGAGTGGCCACTACCACAGGGCGAAAAGTAAAAGGTTGACTTTGCGAGGTAGCGTTCGATTTACCTACAAATAAGGTCAAATGATCAGGTTGCATAGCTTTAAGCTCTTGTGCTACTTCTCCTCCAAAATACACATATTGCAAACGTTCCATTTTATAAAACGACTCACTGTTATCTGCCAGATTGGTTTTGATAGGAGCATGAAATACATCCATTACTTGACTGGGAGGTGTTTTTTGCCAATTATCTACATATTCCTGAGCGATTGTTGGAGTAATAATGTGTGGATTGTGAGCAATGGTAGGCAGATAAGTATTGGTTCCCAAAGCCAAAGGTTTCCTTACCAAGCCAGGCAAATAGGCATTTTCCAGGCCTTCATCTTGTAAACTTGATTTTCCCTGTAAAACAGGATTCCATTGCAATGCTGTCAACTTAACAATTAGTATCAACTTTTAGGTATAACTATCTTGATTATTTGTTATATTTAATCGTTTTGCAGTCTTCGGATGATGAAAAATACTCAGCATTAATATTCACAAGATTGG
>MLAY01000010.1 GCA_001890965.1 marine bacterium AO1-C
CAAAAGAGACAAGTGGTTTAATGCTGCATTTGCTCTACATCTTTTCAAAGAACTTTTTATCCGCTCATTCGCAGATAACTGTAACTGGCAACGTTTTTGCCCGCTATATATATTCTAATAAATAAAAGCTTGATTTCTTTCCGTGAAATGGATTGCAAAGGTAGCAGATCAATTCACATTTCCCAAACAATTTTCTATTATTTTTTTCTCAAAAATTACCGCTCTGAAAACTAAACAAAGCAACTAAGAAATTGGGAGTGCAAAAGTCTGAATTTGTTTCCTAACTTCCAAGCAATTTCTAAAAAATAATTTTTAAAATTTAGAAGTTAATTCTGAAAAACACTCGCTTTAAAAAACATTATTCTAAAACAATACTCAAAACAAGCTAAACTCAAAACTTTTATCAAGAATTCAAAAGAAACTCAAACCATTGTTTGAATTTGGGATTGCAAAGGTAGAAGTTTTATTTTTAATCACCAAACTAAGGGTAAAAAAATTAGCAACTTTTTTATCTTAAAAGTTACTCTCTAAAACCTCGCAATCATTACTTCAACTGATAACAACTAACTCGCTTTCTGAATTAGCGGATGCAAAGGTAACAGCTTTTTTCTTAACTCCAAAACTATGGAGCAAAAAAATAACGACTCTTTTTAAGTCGCTAACCTCACCTTTTCAATATCTAATCCCCAACACCTTTCGTGATTGGGAGTGCAAAGGTGAGATCTTTTTCTTTAAACTCCAAGCCTTCACGAGAAAAAAGTAGAGAAACTTTATACTTGTCTGTTAATACTCTAAAAGATGGTTTTTTATTTACTTACCTCTTTCCCTATATAATATATTATGGCAAGATTAATATCGAAGGTGCATCTATTTATTTGTATATAAACAAAAACCTTTACTCCTAATATTCTACCTGTTAAAATTGTTATATTTTTGAATAAAAAAACGAACCTTTTTATTCTAGAACAGTATTTGTAAAGTTGATTCTTCATGAAGGTACCTTCTGAAGTGCTTCATAAAGAAATTAAAGATATACACTTTAGTGATTTTAATACACCATAACTATGGCGCAGAAATTCCTATCTACTATTTTCATTTGCTTGTTTTCAGGCTTAATGTTTTCGAGCAGTTACGGACAGTTTTTAAAGAAAGAAAAAATTTATACTCTTGATAAAAACGAATATGTGGCACATGAGGAAAACTCTTTGGGCTTGTATCAGAATGAGCTTGGGTATGTAGTCGTAACAGCTGATATCAAAGATTTTAGCAGAAGCTATCATATCAAAGGAAAGAAGTATGGGCCATTTAACCGTAGAGAATTATCCAAGCCAGTTTTTAATTATGCGAATTGGGGATTTATAGATTCGAAAGATGAAACAAGTTATGTTATTTACAAAGGTAAAGAACTAGGCATTCATGAGACTCCTTATTATCCAGTTGGTTTGAAGATTAAGGGAGATGCATGGGCATATGTATTAATTAACCAGGCAGAAGGGACTACTGAAGTAGTAATTAACGGGAAAAAAAATGGTCCTTACACTACTTTATTGAATTACCATTTGAGTGATAACGGAAAAAGATGGGCAATTACCTATAGTAATACTCCCAACGAACATAATATTTTATTTAACGATGGTAGAGTAGCAGGTCCCTATAAGGAAGTAATAGACTTTCAATTTTTGGAACCCAACCGTTGGGTTTTAACTGCGGAACCTAAAGATTCTCCTACCAAGATATTAAGTGATGGGAGAAAGGTAAAAGAAATTATCGTAGAAACCAGTAATGGCATTGTGGGTACTTATGAAAAAGAATTGCTTAATAATTCTAATTATGATTGTGATAATTTAATTGCCAGAGGTTCTAACTATGGCTTGAATATAATTAAAGATCAAAAGATATACTACCTGGCAAATGATGAAATGTATGGTCCTCATGAGGCTTTGGTACAGCAAGTAGATATGGGTAAACGTTATAACCGTTTTAACTTTGTAGTTGGGAAAGATCGGAGATTCTATATTAAAGGTGAAAAGGGGTTTTCTAGTAACGTAGAGATGTTTGCGGTAAGTGATAGTCGTAAAAATGTCGCTATCGTAAAACGAGGTAGTAGTAGCAAAGATTCTTTGGTATTGAATGATAAATACTTTAAGGGCACTTTTGATAAAATCGCCTATGTAAAGTTTGCAGCCAATAGTGAAGAATGGTGTTTGTTGAGTAAAAGTAAAGATGGTTATTATTTGCATTTCTCAAACCGTGAGAAACAAGGCCCTTATAATATAGATGATTCACGTGGTGTACCTCAGATTCTGTTAGGAAAAGACTCGAAGCATTGGGCTATTACTTATCAAGATGCTAAGAGTAAACAACTTAAACTATTGGTGGATGGTCAAGAGAGGAAAGAGAAGTTTATTGGTAATATTGCTATTACTAAAGAAGGTGACAAGGAATATTTTTCCTGGTTTAGCTTAGAAAACAAGACTATCTTTTTGAATAAGCTGTTATTGCAATAATTAGATATAAGAAATACCCTCATTTTCATAGATAAAAATATTAAGAGCCTCTTTATGAGGCTTTTTTTATATCAATCCACGAGATTTAAACTCTAAGTACTTATTGATAGTATCTACTGTAAGCGTTTGAGGAGTAGTAAGCACCGCATGTACACCATATTTTCTAAGCTCTCGTACAATTAATCGCTTGTCAAAATCAAACTTTTCAGCTATAGTTTTTAAATATACTTCTTCTGTAGAGTAGGTGGTTGAATCTAATAAGGCCTGTAGTTCAGTGTTTTTGAATAATACAACTAATAATAAATGATTACTAGCAATAGCTTTGAGGTAGGGTAATTGTCTTTGAAGTCCTGTTTCTGATTCAAAGTTGGTGTATAGAATAATTAGGCTACGATGATTTATCTTACTTTTAAGCGTAATGTAGAGTTTTTCGAAATTAGATTCTTTGAATGCTGTTTTTTGTTTATACAATACTTCCAAAATGCTCTGCATTTGAGATGGCCCTCGACGAGCGGGTAAAATTGTTTCTACCTGATGATTAAAGGTAACGAGTCCTGCTTTGTCATCTTTGTTCATTGCAATGTTAGAAACTACTAAGCTGGCATTAATGGCATAGTCTAACAAACTCATTTTTTCAAAGGGCATTTTCATTACTCGTCCCTTATCTATAACACTATATACTTGTTGTGATTTTTCGTCCTGATAATGATTTACCATTAAGGTGTTACGACGAGCAGTGGCCTTCCAATTGATAGTGCGAATATCATCTCCTTGTACATATTCTTTAATTTGTTCGAATTCTTGATTGTGGCCTATTCGTCTTATTTTTTTAACCCCAACTTCTGTTAAGCGGTTTGAGATGGCAAGCAATTCATATTTACGCATTTGTAAATATGATGGATAAACAGGAATCACCTGGTGTTGAGCAAATCTATACCTTCGTGCAACTAGTCCGATTTTTCCAGAAACATACACATTCAATGCTCCAAATTTATACTCCCCTCGTTTTACAGGTCGTAGCGTATATTGAATACTTTTATCATTGGCTGAATCAAGTGTGGTTTCAAAAAGAAAATTACGGATCTGAAACTGGTGGGGTATTTCATCAATGATTTTAAGATGTACAGCAAAACTGTATAAATTATTAAGATGAATTAGGATTTTGTTTTCGTCTCCATTAGATAATTTTTCATTGGCACTTCTAGCTCCTTTTAACCCATCCTTTACTCCATAAATTAGTAGTATATCAATCAAGAGCAGAAATGTCAAAACTAATAAACTGATCTTAGCAATAATGACCAACATCTCCACCATAAAACCTAATACAAAGAGTAAGATGATCCCTGTAAGGACTGCAAAGAATCTATAGTTTAGATAAAAAGATTTGATAAATCTCATTTGAATAAGGCTATGGCTAACGAGGTACTTCTACACTTTGAATAATTCTTTTGATTACTTCATCTACTCCTAATCCTTCCATTTCTTTTTCAGGAGTTAGAATTATTCTATGACGTAAAACAGCATAGGCAACTTTTTTAATATCATCAGGTTGTACAAAGTCACGCCCTTGCATGGCAGCAAATGCTCTAGTACTGTTCAAAATAGCCAAAGATGCTCTTGGAGAGGCTCCTAAAAACAAGGCATTGTGCTGACGAGTCTTGCTAACAATTTCAGCAATATATTTTACTAAATCTTGTTCTACATGTATTTCTTTGACTTTTTGGCGAAACACCTCGATTTGTTCCTGAGACAAGATGGGTTGAACTCCTTCTAATTGTGGGGAGCTTTTGCGATCAATTGCTTTATTAAGAATCGCAGTTTCTTCTTCAAGTGATGGATACCCTACATCTATTTTAAACAAAAAACGATCGAGCTGGGCTTCTGGCAAGCGATAGGTTCCTTCTTGCTCGATGGGGTTTTGAGTAGCCAATACAATAAATGGGGGCTTCATTTGATAAGTTGTACCATCGAAAGTGACTTGTCGCTCTTCCATTACCTCAAATAGTGCAGCTTGGGTTTTGGCAGGCGCGCGATTAATTTCATCTATTAGAATAAGGTTAGAAAAGATAGGGCCTTTTTTGAACTCAAATTCGGCTGTTTTTTGATTGAAAATGGATGTACCTAATACATCAGATGGCATTAGATCAGGGGTGAATTGAATGCGAGCAAAGTCAATAGATATAATTTTAGACATTAACTTGGCAGTAAGCGTTTTAGCTACTCCAGGTACTCCCTCTATCAATACATGCCCATCAGTAAGAATAGCAGTGATTAATAACTCTACCATTTCAGGTTGGCCAACCACTACCTTTTCTATTTCTTGTTTAATCTGCGTGACTGAATCCCGAAGTTTGTCTAAATCTACACGACTCTCGAACATAAGTTTGATTTGATATACTTATAAAGATATTTAAATATAGGATCAATATAAGTAGCTTTTTAAAGTTAAGTTAGTTGTGTAAATATATAAACTTTTGGGGTAAAACAAAGTTGGTGTACAGGCAAAAATCTATTCTATCAACTATCTGTTTTGCGAATAATATAAATGACGCTTGAATAGTTATTGTTGTGTTTTTTAGCCCATTTGTTTGAGTTCCACCCTTGTAAAACAGCTTTAGGATAATTGTTTTTACCAGTTTTATACTTTTGACTCAACATACTTATATAGTAGGAGTCAAAATACATTGGTAGGTGCTTTTGTACCTTAAAGCCGCTCTTTTCAAATAAAGGAGTTAAAGTTTCAGGAGCAAAGTGATATAAATGTCGAGGTACATCATATGCTGCCCAAGTAGCCTTAAACTTTTGCGCTTCATGGGCATTGGCATTGGGAACAGCTACTACCAAAGTACCCTGATCGTTTAAAAGCTCTCGCAATCTTTGAATGGTTTTGTCTAGCTGATGTACATGCTCTAGTACATGCCACATGGTAATGATGCTAAACTGTTGAGGTTGAAAATTTTCAGTAAAAATATCTTGTTGTATTTCAATTCCTACCTGCTCAATAGCAAACTTTCTGGTTTTAGGGTCAGGTTCGCTTCCCCATACTTCCCACCCATCTGCTTTACAAGTGTTTAAAAAGAAACCTGTACCGCAGCCAATGTCTAGTAATTTTTTTGGTTGCTGTTTTCCCAACTCATTTACCAGTTTTAGTTTTCCTTTTAAAGCTCGGTTACGCACTACATGATAAGCTCGGTTCACTAGACCTTTTTTGGTATTACTATGAGAGATGTAATCTTCAGATTGGTAGTATTTCCCAATGTGTGCTTCATCAGGACGGGGGTTGGTAAATTTGAACCCACAATTTGTGCACTGAACAATGTTGAATTGTTCTTGAGTAACAGTATAATCTTGACAGGTCAAAAAATCTTTGAATTCGTTTTTTCCACAAACTGGGCACTGAGTCAGGGTTTCGAGCATATTTTTTATTATTGATTGTTAGTGTTTGATTATCAATCAACACCACACGTCACCATTCAAGTAAAGTGCAAATTTACAGGTTTTAGTGAAATTCACCTCACCTAATGATTTTATCATACTACTTATACCTGATTCGCAGGAAAACTTACTATACTTGAAAAACTAACAATCTCATTTTATGAACATACTAATTGTGGGTGCTGGAAATATGGGAAGCATTTACACTTCCAGCTTCTTGAACAATCATTTATTAACCAAAGGACAATTGTACATTCTGGAGCATTCGGCAGAGAAAACCCAAGCCCTACAAGATGAAGGATATGTGAATGCTTATCATACTCCTGGAGAATGGATGAAATCAATGGACTTGATTTTCTTAGCCATTAAACCTCAAGATGCTGAGGACTTCTTCAATCGTACCAGGCAATATTTAAATTCTAATCACTTGTTGATATCTATTATGGCAGGGATTAGCATTGAGAAAATCAAGTCTTGGGTACCTACTACCAAAATTATAAGGGCTATGCCTAATTTACCTGCTCAAATAGGGATGGGCATGACAGGGTTTACGGCAGATGCTTCAGTAGATAAAAAAGAGCTATTTATTGTACAAAACCTCATTAATACTACAGGCAAATCGCTATACTTTGAGGAAGAAGAAAAATTGAATGCTGTAACGGCTATTTCAGGTAGTGGACCAGCCTATGTATTTTATTTTATGCAAGCTATGATGGATGCGGCTCAAGAAATGGGCTTTAATCAGTCAGAAGCAGAGCTTTTAGTTGAGCAAACTTTTTTGGGTGCCATTCACTTAGAAAACCGTAGTCAAGCCAGTTGTCAGGAATGGATCAAGCGAGTATCTTCTAAAGGAGGGACTACCGAAGCAGCCATCCGAAAGTTTGAAAACTTGACATTGAATAGCAATATTCAAGAAGGGCTGAAACAGGCCTTGAAAAGATCTATTGAATTGGGGAAGTAGATTAATGGTTAGTGGTGAACGAATTGTTTATCTGGAAGTTATGTTGCCAGTGTTCACTCTAAAAAACAATATATTTTTATTATCAACCAAACAGTAAACAATTATTAATCAACTACTTATGTATTAAAAACAATTAAAAAAAATAAAATAAAATCACCCCCATTATCAGGCATTTGATATACTATATAGTGCGTAAATTTAGGTATATACAATATTAGATATATGCTTAAATGCCCGCATTATGACACAGAAAGAAACTGTTACTTACTATCTAAAAAACCAAGAGGTTGATAAGGCTTTAGCGTTTGCTAAAGATATTAAACTCCCCAAAAATAAGATGATGAGTTTGGAACTCATTATCACCAACTTGTTGGAAAATCAAGAATTGCAACAAGCTCTCAAAGTCGCTCAATGGCTACCTGATGAACGTAAACAAGTAGCCATCTTAAAAAAGATTCAGCAACATGCACTTGCAAAACGCCTTCCTGACTTGGCTTATCAAGCTGCGCAAGAGATGCTTATTCCTCGTAGCCAATCGGCGGCACTGAAATCATTGGCTGACTATTACCTCGAAAACAAACAAGTTCAAAAAGCGCTTTCAGTTGCATCAGAAATTAAGACCTTAAAAACTCAAACTAGTTTGCTAAAGGGGATGAGTGAACGATTGGTGGAAAACAATCTCATTGAGGCACTCTATGCAGCTGAACGTATTAAGGATGTACCTGTAAAACTGAGATTAATTGAAAAACTAACGCTCCAAATAGTACAGCAATATTCCACAGAAAAAGCCATTAATGCCGTAGTAAGTTTTAAAGATCAGCTCAGTAAAATCTGGTTATGGACTATTGTAAGTACACAATTATCTGAAAAAAAAGGAAGGTTATTGCTGGGTAATGCACTAAAAATGGCGGAAGAGCTTGTGAAAAATTATGAAAAATCACTGGCTTTGGCTCAAGTAGCTTTATACATCGCCAAAGTTTTGGGGCAAAATACCAAGGTTCAAAAACTACTCTATAAAGCGCTGGATTTCGCAAAAAAGGTTTGGAAAGACGAAAACAAGCAACATGCCATATTGAATATCTGTAACAACTTGATAAAAACAGAACAATGGGATGATGCTATTGGCATGTTAGAAAAGAACGTAGATAGAGTAGACATTGCTGATTTTTTGGCTCAATTGGAAGATCAATTAATGTTTGATGGTTACACAAAAGAAGCACAAAAAATAAAAGATACTTCCAAAAATATACTCACCAAAGTAGCTCAACATCAAAAGGTTAAAAAGTTAATCAAAGTAAGTAATGAGAAGACTTCTCAAAGCCGCTACTATTATCATTATTATGGATATGATGACGACAATAAGTTCTACATCATGACTGATAATGAAGATGGAACATTTACTGTGGAGTATGGGCGAATTGGGGAAGATTATGCTGATACTTATACCTACCCCATTCAGGAATGGACTAAGAAGTACAAAGAAAAATTACGCAAGGGTTATAAAGATGTAACTTACATGTATGAGGTAAAAGCTGAACAGAAAGATACGAACCTGGCTCCGATTGAGCAACCAGGCATTGCCCAATTGGTGCAAGAGCTTCAGCAGTTTGCTCAACAATCAATTACCGACAACTACACGGTAAATGCACAAAATGTGACCCTTACTCAATTAGATGAAGCTCAATTATTAGTAGACGAGATTTCTCGTCTAGCTGAGCTGATGGATCACAAAATGCTTAATCCTCGCCGTGAAATTGATGACTTGCTATTGAAGTTATTTACCGTAATTCCAAGAAAAATGGACATTGTAGAGGATTATCTCACTGAAAATTTAAACGATAGTCAATCGGTAAGACAACGAATTGCTGAAGAGCAAGCTACGTTGGATGTAATGCGTGGAGAGGTGTTGACTTATCAAAACACGCTTGATCATCAAAATCAACATCTTACACTTTTGGATGCTATGGGAATAAAAATTGAAACCGCTGAACTAAGTGATATTCTCGCTATTCGTCAATTGATGGGCAATAAATATTTTGAAGATTATTTTCAAAAAGCATATAAGGTCACTAACCTGAGAACTCAGGCTAATTTTGATGATAAGGTGGAAGATACTCGTAATCGTCGTACTAAATTGTTGTGGCATGGAAGTCGTAATGAAAACTGGTGGTCTATCTTAAAAACTGGCTTAGTGTTGCGTCCCTCTAATGCGGTAATCACAGGAAAGATGTTTGGTTATGGGCTTTATTTTGCGGATAAAGTTAAAAAATCGATGGGCTATTCGTCTCTATATGGTAGTTTTTGGACAAGCGGCGAGTCTAATAAAGCTTATTTAGCCATTTATGAGGTACACTTGGGCAACTGCTTGCGACGAAGAAGTCATGAATACTGGATGTATGAGCTAACAGAGGATTTGCTTAAAGAAAAAGGTAATTATGATTCGTTGTTTGCTCGAGGAGGAGCAGATCTAATCAACAATGAATACATTGTATACAATGAAGCACAATGTACTGTGAAATATTTGGTAGAAATTCATAGTTAGCTGATTATTTAAAGTTGGTAGTTCATAACACACTGTGGGCTACCAACTATAATCTTTCTGGTAAAAGTGGTTAAAAAAGCCCTAGAATCGTTATATTTCCGTTCTAATGGCTCATACTTACTAGTCAAACTACAACTTATGAAAATTTTAATCTCGCTATTTTTGGTTGGATTAAGCTTTAACCTTTGGGGACAAAACTCTGCTGAATATCTTGAAAATCAAATAAAGCTCACCAAACAAGACACTCAAAAGGTCAATTACTATAATCAATTGGCCTTGTTACATTCTAAAGACTCTCCTTCTAAAGCCAGAAAATATGCAGAAATGGCACTTACACTTGCAAAACAGGCAAAGTATCAGAAAGGCATTACCAAAGCTTATTATAATATAGGTGTAACCCATCGTATTCAAACTCAACATACTAAAGCTTTAAGTTTTTTGATGAAAGCTTACCATAGGTATGAAGAGGCTCAACAATTATTTTCTCAGCCTCAGTTATTAAGTGAAATTGGTTTGGTATACCGTCAACAAAACGACTTACCTCACGCCCAGTCTTACTTTCAGCAAGCGCTGGATATAGCTAAAAAGCTCAATCAAAGTGACCAGATAGCCCTGTCTTACAATAACTTGGGAGTGATTCATTTTTACAAAAAAAACTATTATGAAGCTGAAAAGTATCATAAAAATGCCATTCAAATCCGTGAAACATTAAATGACAAGCCAGGATTGGTAATTTCATATAACAACATTGGAATTGTGTATGCACGCCAAAAAGAGTATGATCGTGCCATTGAATATTATAATAAGTCATTGGAAGTAAACAAGGAGGTGAATAATCAACAAATGATGGCTGCTACCTGCGATAATATTGGGGATGTATACTTGGCTCGTGGAAAATATGATAAAGCTTTTAAGAGTTTTCAAATGAGTTTGGCTACTGCTAAAAAAATCAAAGCTACTAACCGGATTATTGAGGCTTATATGAGCTTGTATGAACTATTTAACCAACAAGAAAAGTTCAAAGAAGCCTTAGGTTATTATCAACAATATACTCATTTGAAGGATAGTGTTTTTAGTTCTGAAAGAAGCCGTAAAATGGCAGAAATCCAGGCAGATTATACCAATGAAAAGAAGGAAAAAGAAATACAAATACTCGCTCAACAAAAGAAATTAGACCGCCTTACTATTTATATCATTGTTGCTTTATTCATCATCACCGTCTTGTTATCACTGCTTTTGGTGAGTCGTCAACGGTTTAAGATTAGAAAAAACAAGGAAATCTTGCAACAACAACAAGAAATCTATGAAACGCAACAGACTTTGATGCATGAAAAACTCAAAAATGAGCAGTTACAAAACGAGAACTTGCAAAAAGAAGTAGCACACAAAAACCATCAGCTCACTTCTCATACTTTGCATATGATCAAAAAAAATCAGTTGCTTGAGCAAATCAAAGAAGGATTGCAAACTTTAGCACAAAACCCCAAACAGCTTAAAACTGCATTAGGTAACTTAAACCGCCTGGTAGAGCAAGGTTTTAATTTAGATAAAGAATGGGAAGAGTTTCGTCAGGTATTTGAACAAGTACATCAAGATTTTTTCAAACAATTAAAACATCAATATCCTACACTTACTCCTCATGAATTGCATGTATGTGCCTTGGTAAAGCTTAACTTCAGTATCAAAGAGATGGCAACTATCTTAGGAATCGCTCCTAATAGTGTAGCAATGGCTCGTTACCGCATTCGTAAAAAGCTTCAGTTGGAAACAGATGATAATCTTACAGAGTTTATGATGCAAGTTGCTTAAATTCTCACCTGTTTTTTTGAAAAAAATACATCCTCAAAAACAAATTCATAAACAACTATTATACAAACACTTAGCATCTTCAGTATAGCTATTGTAGAGCTAAAAAAAACACTTGTATATCTCTAGTAGATTTAAAAAATTCGACATCTTCAAAATCACCTCGTAGATTTGGTTAAGTTAATTTTCAGAAAAGGATTTCAAATGTTTTGAGGTATTGTCTCAAACATCAAAATATAAATTAAATTCCTTTACTTTTTAAAGGAATCATAAAATATCATAAAAACTGAGAACTTAGTCAGGGATGCCTTCATTAGGTAATAAGTTTCAAAAAATTAATCATCTAAGAAATGACTCCCTTTATCAGTTTTTTTAAGGTTTAACTTATAGTATAGTATAGCCCAGATGGCTATGGGTATTTTATCCATAGTCATTTTTTTTACCTTGTATTTAAGCATTCATCAGGCATTTTTTGACAAACCACTCATCAAAATTTTTCCGGCACAACCATTATCACTTCTTCCTTGTCAACAATTACTTGTCCATCAGCCAAATCTTTGGTTTTACGCACAAACTTTTTTGGTGTCACAATTACTGGACATAGGCTATCATTGCTACGTTTTGAGTAGTATGCAGCAAGTGAAGCCGCTTTTTCTACCACATCATTAGGAAAAGTCTTACCTGCTTGATATTTAACCACTACATGAGAACCTGTGACATCTTTGGCATGTAGCCACAGATCTTCTTTATAAGCATATTTTTGGGTAAGTAAGTCGTTATTCTTAGAGTTTTTCCCTATCCAAATCTCAAAACCTTGATAATCGAACCGCTTGAAGGGAAACTTGTCCAATGATGCCTGTTGCTGTTTAGTACTTAATTGATTATTTTTCAGATACTTCTTCAATTCTTTCAGGTTATCTATTTCCAATACAATGGCCAGATGCTGCTCTAATTCCTTTTTTTCTTTTTCTCGCCGGTCAATGTTCTCTTCTAGTTTTTGAATTTCAATTTTCGCATTTTTAGCTTTTCTGTAATATATCTCCGCATTTTTTTGTGGCGATAAATCTTCTTTTAGCTTGATTGTCCGCTGAGTATCGTGATAAAAGTCAAATAGCTCGACTGATTTTGCACGTGGTTGAATGATGTGCAAATTCGCCATGATGATGTTGGCTGTTTCTTCATTTTGATTACTATCATCTAATTCAGCTAACTTTCCATAAGTTTTATTCAGATAGTTTCGGGTTTGTTTTAAACGTTTATTGAGTTGTTTCTTGGCTCGATCTTTTTCTCGTGCAAGAGAAGTAATTTTTACATATTCATAATAAAAATTATTAGCTGCTTCTATAGCACTTGGATAATGGTGTAACAATTCTCCAAGTGCTAGCGGAAAGGTAAATAACTCTGGTAAGCCTTGTTGCAGATAAATGTAGAAACCAGCTTGTTCCATTTTTTGTACTGCATCCTGAATGATATGCCACTGTTGAGAGAAGTTGTTTGTGTTTGAGATTCCTAATTGTTCAAGGTATTTCAGTACGTTTTTTCCAAAGGTGGGGTATAAGGTTCTAATATTTCCCTCTGTCTCTTCAAAATAGGTCAAGTTTTGCGTAATGGGGCGATCCATTCCAACTAAGGTAAGGGCTTGATCTTTTTCCATTTTTTTATGAAAAGAGATCACAAACTGCTCATTTTCAAACGATATAATATTTGAACGTCCTCCATGCATTTTAAATAAAAGCGCTGCATTACCTTCAAATAATAAAGTAAAAGCACGCTCATTGAGATGCTGTACTACCTGGATTACCTTTTTACCTTGTAATGCCTTGAATAAATCTACGCTATTACGTTTTGCTCTAAAAAACTCGGCAGGAAAAGAAAGACAGGCAAAATCAGGGCGAAGTACCGCCTTGATATAAAAATCCTGATGTGCACTACAAAACCCCAGCACTAATTCATCTTTATTTTGGCTAAAAGCCTCTGCCAATTGCATTCCTTCTTTGACTTCCAGAGTTGCATCCATCCCCATACTCCAGGAAGTGTGTAGTCTCTGCGCAATTTCTTTGGAGAGATGTTTTAGGAAGTGGTAATTGTTGTGCATAACACTATAAGTAACAAGTTACGAGTTATTAAAACATACAAAATTAAAGGTTTTGTTCATCGATTTTCACCTATATGACCTTTTTTTGAAACAAATCTTGTGTTAATAATTGCTATTTCTTAACAGACAAAAACTTATTTTAAAAATAATACTATTATTTTTGCAGTTGGTTGGTATTATTCCACGTTTTCACCAGAAAGATTATAACCTTCAACAATAGGTCAGCGTATCGAACTATGTATATAAAAAAACCACTTGTTTATTTCGTTCTTTCTTAAAGAATAAACCACAAACACCACCAGAAAATGGATTATGTACTTAATCATTGGCTAAAATTCTCTATTATATTACTATTTACTTTTTCAGGCCATATCAAAACTCAGGCGCAAAATGCGGCCAACTACGCATCGCCATCTTTTTTCTTTACTAGTACCTCGCAACCCTTGGCAGATATGACAGGCTCCACCGACTTGATTGGAGCAGGTGTAACCAATACCAGTTCCGCGGTCACTTCCTTTGTAACTGCTGGGCAAACCTTTGAGGTTTGGTTTATGGGTACTCGTTTTACTCAGTTTAGTGTAAATACAAACGGTGTATTACAATTTGGTAATAACGTTATCTCTACTGAAGCTAATACTTATGCAATTAACACCAGTGAAGACCGTATCTCCCCTTTATCTTCTGGTACTGAGGTGGTAGGAGACGTGCTACCCAACATAACTGGAAACTTTGCAACTGCTCCTACTACTGGAAAAGTACACTATAAATTATTTGGTACTTACCCTAACCGATATATGGTAGTAGAGTGGAAAGATATGCTCATCAACTACCGTAGCAGTTCTACAACGGCTACGTTTCAAGCCTATATTTATGAAACTACTCCTCGCGTAGATCTGATTAGTTTTACGGCTGGAGGAAGAATATTTTATGCCTATGGCGAAATGCCAACGGAGTTTTTAAATAGTAGCTCTGCGGGAGTAGGAGCCACTGTACAAGTCGGACTAGGTACAGGAACTAACACTGGGGATTATTTAGGCATCAACCTTGGCGGTAGTGCCCCTGTGGCAACTAATTTTGATAATGATGGAGAACCTAACTCTAGTAGTTTTATCAATACTGTTGGTACAGGCCTCACTATTCCTCTACTACACACCACCAATGCAGCAAATCGCCGGGTAATCAACCTTGAAGTACCTGACATTGATGAAACCCCCAGTAACTTTCAAGCCATATGTATTACTGATACCAAGATTGATTTAACATGGATTGATCCTGCTTCTACTGATGCAGTAGCCTCAGTGATTTATCGGGCCGATGGGTCTGGATCTACTAACTATAACTTTATAGCTCAAGTACCTCTGGGTACTACCGTGTATTCGGATGGAGGGTTGACTCCTGGCACGACTTATAATTATCGAATTTACCTGGTGAATGAAGGGAAGTTGTCTGTTTTGGGAGGATCGGCTTCAGTACTAGCCACTACTGGAGTTCCTGCAATATATTCTACCACTTCAGGTAATTGGAATGATCCTACTATTTGGACTACTGGAAACGTGCCTACCGCCACTGATGATGTAGTAATTAACTGTAGTGATGTAGTATCTATAGATGGTGATGCTACTTGTCAGAATCTACAAATCAATAACACTTCTACATTACAGTTTTATGATGGAGGCCATACCTTAGCCATCACGGGTGATTTTCTAAATTTTGGTAAATTTGACATGTATGGGGCCAATGCCAACACAACTTTAGCAGGAAACCTCACGCACAATGGAGGTACCTGGATTACTGGTACGACCTCTACATTTACCTTTAATGGCACAGGAAACCAAACAGTCTCTAATTTAAGCAGTGGAACTTCTGACATTTCGGTAAGTAATACTACGCTCAATTTCAACGTGATTGGTGCTCTTTCAGGCATTAATACTTCTAGTGCCATACGAGATGTTGGATCTAATTGTACCTTCCCTAATAGTGCATACTCTCTTGGCCTTGGTACTGGGGTAATGAACATTACCACCCCTATTACAGTCGGAACTTATGATGTGGTTACTGCAATCAATTTAACGATTAACCACGCTAATAACGAAGATGTGGAGATTATATATCGTAATACTTCTACTGGTACTGACAATAGCTACATATTAAGTGCAGATAATGGAGGTAATGGGGTAAATTATACCAATGTTACTTTTTATGATTATAGTCCGCAAGCCATTACCGACTTTGCAAGTGTTAATCGAAGCTTTGCAAACGAATCGCTTAGACCTGCTTGTCAAACGCTAAGTAGTCTACCTTTTGTGGGTAACCCTACAATTTTGGTAAATGATGATGCTGCATTAAACGATGGGACATTGATTAGTGGATCTATTACCTTGGAAGATCGTCTTACAGTGAATGAAATTACTTTTTGCAACCTGGTAATTAATAACACCAATGCCACAGGTATTACTTTAAACGCAAGTGTTAGGGTAACAAATAGTCTCACTCTGACAGATGGCGTAATTAATACAGGGGCAAATGAAGTGATTTTTATGGACAACGCGACTACCAGTGCTGGAAGTAACGCCAGTTATATTGACGGAGTAGTTCGTAAAATTGGAAATGATGCTTTTGTCTTTCCAGTAGGTGATAATAATTATATTGCAAATGTTGCTATTTCAGCTCCGGGGAATACCACTGACGAATTCACCGCTCAATATTTTCACGTGAACCCTGATTTGGTTCCCTATGATCGTACTTCTAAAGATGATATTAATCTGACTAAAATTAGTGCCTGTGAATATTGGATTGTAAATCGGGCGGTAGGAGCTTCCTCAGTAAATTTATCGCTTAGTTATGAAGATACTCGCAGCTGTGGGGTAGGCGATCAGGCGCAGTTGAAAATAGCACACTGGAATGGCACCCAATGGAACGAAGAGCCCAGACAAGCAGGAGCGATTGCGGTTGGTTCTCTCAACGGTATTACAACCACCAATCCCGTCACAAGTTTTAGCCCTTTTACCCTTGCTACCCAAGACCCAATTGGTACTCCACTACCAGCACAATTATTAAGTTTTGATATTCTTAAAGAAAGCAAAGATGTATTGGCCAAATGGAGAGTGTTGGATGAAACCCAGGTGGCTCACTATCAGTTACAACGCTCTAGTGATGGAGCAATCTTCCAAAATGTTGGCGGTAAAGTACCTCTAAGTAAAGAAAAATCTGAGGTGAAACAATATATCACTCGTGACCAAGAATTGCCCAATGCTGCTAATCAAAATCTGTATTATCGTTTGCAGATTGTAAACACCAATGGTTCTTATTATTACTCTAAGGTAAAAGAGTTGAAGCTTGCTAAAACAGGTTATAAAATTAGCTATACAGCTCCTAACCCATTCCAAAACCACATTGAAGTAAGTTTAAATGTACCGCTTGCCCAAGAGGTATCAATACAAATTCAAAATGTGACAGGACAGATAGTTTATAGCAAAAAACAAACGGTAACTGCGGGTAATAATCTTATAAGACTAGAAAACCTAAGCAAATTACCCAAAGGGCCTTATATCTTAAATGTAGAACATGCCAAAGGCAAACTAGTTCGCACGATATTGAAGAACTAAATAACTCATTATATTGTATGCATAAAAAAAGCCGATCACTCAGATCGGCTTTTTTTATTAGTTTATATTATATCTAAGCATCATCATCTTTCTTGACTCGCAAAGAAGTTCCTTCCTGGCTAATTACAATGATTTTTGAATCCTTTTCTATAAAGTCTCCCTGGGTAGAAGCATCATATAATTCACCAGCAATTTTTACTTTTCCACTGGGACGTAATACAGTATGCGCAACTCCTTGACGTCCTACAAAATTATCTAAATACGAGGTAGAAGTATAACCCGACTCGGCATCCATTACATCTTGTAAAGATATTTGCTTAAAACGCTTACTCTTAAGAAACTGTGGCAAAGCAAGTGCAATTGCTAAGGCCCCTCCGATAATTCCTATACCAATTGTAATAAATGAATCTGTCAATGCTTCAGCGTTTACTTTTGAGAAATCAAACCAATCATTATCTACCATCATCAACAGCAGTGCTCCGAAGGTACATAAAAAACCCAGTACACCTGCTACACCAAATCCAGGTATGACAAAAAACTCTACCATTAAGAGGCTTATACCTATTACCAAAAAGGCTAACTCCCAATACTCGGCCAGACCAGATAGGTAGTAAGGTACAAAGTAAAGTACGGCTGCTACTATGGAAGCAATAATTGGAAAGCCCACACCTGGTGTTTGTAGCTCAAAATACAGCCCACCAATAATAATCAACAAAAGAATTCCACTAATGAATGGATTTAGAAAGAAGTTGGAAACCTTTTCAGATTGGCTCAACTCAAAGTTAACTAAATCATATTCTTTTACTTTGTTTTGTTTCAGCAACTCTTTGATATTATTTACTTTACCCTCACAAAAGCCATGTTTCATTGCTTCCTCGGTAGAAAAAGTAATTACTTCGCCTTTTTTGCTGATGCTGTCTATTTCAATATTTTGATCTACCATTGCTTCGGCTATTCTCGGATTACGTTTGTTTGCCTTGGCGGTAGCACGCATCATACCTCGCATATATGACTGATATTTGTCAGGGGCAGCTTTTCCATCGCCTCCCATTACCACTGTAGCTGCGCCTATAGTAGCACCTGGCTGCATATAGATGCTATCGCAAGCAATAGAAATGAGCGCCCCAGCCGAAGCTGCATTTTTATTGATAAAAACCCATACAGGTTTCTTAAAGTCTAAAAGTTTAGTACGAATGTAGTCTGCGTCATCTACTCTACCTCCATAGGTGTTCATATCTACTACAATGATATCGGCTTTGATATTGGTAGCTTCTTCCAATGCCAAATCTACATAACGAGAAGCCTGAGGATTGATTTCCTGGCGGATTTTCATAACAAACACTTTTTTGGTTTGTCCTTGTGCAAATATTGGTAGTCCTATGCAAAGCAAAAAGAATAGAAAACTTTTCGAGGCATAGATTAACCAAGTGGATTTATTATGGATATTTTTCATCATTGGCAAAATTTAAATAATCTCATTTTAGGTTTGGTTATAATGAGTTTGATACACTCAGTTTTTTTATTTTAAAAACGTCACAAAGCCTAAAAGAGTTAAGTTAAGAAATATACAAACTATTTTGCTGATCCACAACCACCCCATCTATGCTTAGAATATCACCGTTGAGTAATATATTTGTGGCCTTATGGATATAACCCCGATAAATCTATTACCGCAAGGTGTTGAATTTAAAGCTCAAGGAAAAATCTGGAAAATAATTGCTGACCAAAGTGACCCTTTACTTGTGGTGCAAGTAAGAGATGGAGATGCTTACCAGACCTCTTTTGCAGCCATAGAACCCCAAAAACAGGCGATCATTTGGCAAAATTTTACCCTCGAAGAAAACTGGTGGGTAGGAATGTCTGCAATGTACCAGAGAATATTATTATTGCACACCTATCCTGATACTCAAAAGCCTCAACCACAAGGTCTTATTGCATTGGATGTTGTATCGCAAGAGGTATTATGGCAAACCAAAGAATTTAACTTTTATGAGGTAGTAAATAATAAAATAGTGGTAACCTCCTCTACTACTTCTGGTGACTTTTATTTGACTATAGATATAAAGACTGGAAAAGTTTTAGAACGTTTTCAAGAATTATCCACTGGATTGACTCGCAAAAATGAAAATAAGTCAATGATTTTTCCGTTTCATTACCAGGATGAAATGGCTTATTTTCAAACAGTTGCTGTTTTTCTGAAAAAAAAATTTAACTTGCAAATTGTACAGGCTGTAGATTATCTGGAGTATGATAATTTCATTATAATTTCTTATTTTTATGATAATGCCGGTGATTTGATGAATAATTTGCTGGTTTTGGACCAGAATGGTCAGGTTTTATTTCATCAAAACATTGAAAAACAGCTTACTGGCATAGGTTTGGATACTTTTTTTGTATTCAAGAATGAACTCTTTTTTGTGAAACATAAGACTCTACTACAGAGCTTAAAATTTTAAATAAAACCTTACTAAAAATGAAACCAACTCAAATACTCTTGGTCGGCATTTTAGGATTGTTCTTCTCTACCAACAATATACTTGCACAAAAAACTTTACCTACTACCAATGTAGGCGGAAAAACTTTTTATAAGTATACTTTGGTTCAGGGAGAATCTTTGCAGGACGTTGCAAAAAAATACAAGCTTAGCTTGGCCGATATCTACCGTGATAACCCCAATGCAAGAAATGGGGCAAAAGCAGGTACTGTGTTGTTTATCCCTAAAGACAACAAGCAAGTAGCGGCAATATCTAAAAAAACACCCACGAAAAAGAATACCCAAACAACGGCTAAAAAAACAAGTAAAGCCCGGGTATACACCTCTGCGCAATCTTCTTATACCAGACATAAAGTGGCTAAAGGAGAAAACTTGTTTCGTATTTCTAAAAAATTCAATGTACCTGTTAAAACTATTCAGAAATGGAATAAGCTTTCAGGTAATAGAATCATTCCTGGACAGGAGTTGATTGTAGGCGTAGGCAAAAGAAGAGCTGCTAAGCGCAATACCATGCGTAAAAGAATGGCGATGCGTAGTAAGAATACAAATGCTAAAAACAAGACGCGTCGTTATCGTTCACAAGCTCCTAAAGAAGGTAAAGTTCCACATACTGTAAAAAAAGGCGAGTGGCTTGCTACCATTGCTAAAAAATACAAAGTATCAGTAACCGACCTTAAAAAGTGGAATAATCTGAAAAGTGATAAAATCAAGGCTGGAGATACTTTGTGGGTACATGTAGGTGATGTAAATCAATACAAGGAAGATAACCCAGGTGGCTTAACTCCTCCCAACAATAACCTAGATCCTGTAAATGTGAATAAAAAGAATCCTAATGATAATCCTTTGGATATTAAGCCTAAGGGAGATCAAAAAGGAAAGATCACTCACATTGTACAGAAAAGTGAAACACTTTATAAGATCAGTCGCAAGTATAAAGTGACTGTAAGAGAAATAAAGCAATGGAATAAACTTACTAGCAGCAATTATATCAAGGCTGGTACCGAATTAGTAATTTACCCAAAAGGTTATCAGGTAAAAGATAATGGAGGTACAGGTAAAAACGAAGGAACCAGTAAGAATCATATTTATCAAAGTGCTGGTAACAACAAGAAGAAACCAACTGGTGCCGACAATCCATTGGATGTAGTAGGTAGCAAAGATAAGTATGAGGTAGATGGTAAAAAGAAAGTGAAATACAAAGTGCAGTCTGGTGACAATCTTTGGAAAATCGCTCAAACCTACAAAGTAAAGCCTGAGGATATCAAAACCTGGAATCACTTAAGAAATGTAGATGATTTAGTAGTGGGACAAACCTTGAATATTTATACCAAATATATTCCTCAAACACCCACTAATTCTGGTGGTATTCCTAAACCAAAGGTAGACACCAACAATCCAGTAAAACAATCTAATGATGTATTTGATTTGATTCGTCCTGGTGGAGCTTTGTATGGCAATAAACCTAAAACGCAAACACCTCCTGCTGTGAAAAAACAGCCAGTGAAGCAACCTGTAAAACAACCTACTAAGAAGGTATATAAGCAACCTGCAAACAAGGTAAAATCTTCTGGCGCTGCCAGAAAGCCGGTAACGAACACTTATACACCTCCTCAGAAGAAGATTTATAAGCAACCTGCAAGCAAGGTGGTAAAGAAAAAAACGTTTCCAAACCCACCAGCCTATAATAACCCGGTAACATCACCTATACGCAATAACAACAAACCTGCAGCAGCTACTACACGCCCTGCAATGGTGATAGAAAACCCTACTCGCACTACCAAAACCGAGGTAGACAAGATTATGGTATTTGAGAAAGGGATGGCAGGAATGATTGATGTAGGGCAAGACAGCCAAAAATATCAAGCATTGCATCGTACTGCTCCTGTTGGGTCTTTTGTACGAGTTACTAACCTAAGCAATGGCAAATTGGTAGTAGTAAGTGTAATTGGTAAATTACCAGAAAGTACACCTAACAATGTGATCATCAAGCTTACTAAGCGTGCATATGATCAGATTAATGCCAAGGATAATATTGCGGTGGAAATTGATTATGATTTAGAGAAGAATTAAAAATATAAATAATTCAAAATCAAAGCGTTTGTCATATCGGCAAGCGCTTTTTTTTTGTGTTGATTTAGCTTATTTTTACGTTATTCATACACAACTCATCGAAACACTATACACTATGAAATTGATCACTACTCTTGGTTGTTTACTCCTGCTTTTAGCCAATATCACTTATGGACAAAAGGTACTCGAACGCGGACTGGCCGAAGTAATCCCTGGGAATCAATCTACTAATAAATACTTGATAATGCACCCTGCCCACCCTCGTGGCACTTTGCTAAGGGTGAGGAACCCAGCCAACGGAAAATCGGTAGATGCGCGAGTGATTGGCAGTATGCGCCCTAAATATCGAGTAATCATTCAAGTATCAAAATCGATTTATGAAGATTTGAATGCACGAGGAAAAAAGTTTGCTGTGGAGATTTTACATGCACCTGTTTACGAAAGAAGACGAGTGACCAAACCTAGAACCTCTCCAAAGATCATTGCTCAAAATCAGGTTATAAAACCTAAGCGTCCCTCCCAATTGAATAGCCGAGTACTTCGCACCCAAACATTGTTTCATACCGTGCAAAGAGGTGAAACGCTGTATCGTATTTCACGCAAATACAAGGTATCAGTAGATGACTTGAAAGAGTGGAACAACTTGATCAATAACAACCTCACTGTGGGACAAGATTTGGTGATTACCATCAAAAAATAAGGAATCATTTATGCAAAAAATAATTGGGTTGTTCTTACTAGGAGTATTGAACAACGTTCAAGTATACGGGCAATTACTTTCGCAAGAACAACTCAAAAAAGAAAAAGCTTTTGTATCGCTCGAGCAAGCTTTGAAAACTCCAGAAAAGGTAATCAAGTTAGAATTATGGAGCTCCAATTTACACGAATTTCCCTCTGAGATATTTCGGTTTAAAAACCTTCAGGTACTCAACCTTAACTTCAACCAAATAAAAACACTCCCTGACAATCTCTACCAACTCAAGTATTTACAAGTACTTAGATTAGGCCATAACCAATTGAGTCGTTTTCCAACAGGGCTTGAAAAGTTGGTTTACCTGCGCATTTTAGATTTGCACGGAAACCAATTAAAAAATATTCCATCCATAATTAGGCACCTTAAGCGATTAGAAGAATTGCATTTGCACGAAAATCAGCTCAAGAAGGTTCATCCAAACTGGCAACACCTTGCTTATTTACGATTCTTAAACCTTTCTGAAAATCAATTACAAAGTCTTCCTATCACTAAGAAGCATTCGCTTAAAAAACTAAAAATGTTGATTTTGGTAGAGAATAAGATGAGTAAAGGTGAGCAGTCACAATTGCAACAATTGCTACAAAGAGTAGAAGTGAGGTTTTAATAAAACGAGACTTGACAGGTTTCGGAAACCTGTCAAGTCTTGATTTCTAGTACAAAGGACGGAATTTGATAGTATGAGGAATCTCTCGCATTTGTTTGATCAATTCCTTGTCGTATTCCTTGTCCACATCGGTAATTACATACCCTACATTTTCGTTGGTTTTAAGATACTGTCCTAAAATGTTTACCTCGTGGCTATTCAATACATTGTTGATATTAGCCAATACTCCAGGCACATTCTCGTGAACGTGAATTAAACGATGGGCATTGCGTTGTTCAGGCAACTGCAAATTTGGGAAGTTTACACTACCAAACGTGTCTCCTTTGTTGATGTAATTGAATACTTGGTTGGGTACATAATTGGCAATATTCTTTTGAGCCTCTTGAGTACTTCCACCAATATGAGGAGTAAGAATGGTATTGGGCAAGCCCCGTAACTCAGACACAAACGTTTCCTGATTGGTTTTAGGCTCTTTTGGAAAAACATCTACACTGGTACCGCGAATTTTACCACTCTCAATAGCTTCTCTTAAGGCTTGAATATCAATGACAAAACCACGGCTTAGGTTCATAAAGATTACCCCATCTTTCATCATATCGAAGTATTTTTTACCAAAGATATCTCGATTTTCTTCACGACCATCTACGTGTAAACTCACAATATCTACCTTAGAAAGTAGTTCTTCCATAGAAGAACACTTGGTAGCATTTCCTAAGGCAAGTTTTTCTACTACGTCATAGTAATACACATCTAATCCTAAAGCTTCTCCTAATACCGATAATTGCTTCCCGATATTTCCATAACCCACGATTCCCAATTTCTTTCCACGGATTTCGTTACTATTAGCTGCTGACTTTTGCCAGATTCCCTCATGCATTTTAGCTGATACATCTGGGATGTTTCGCATCAACATAATCATTTGGGCAATGGCCAACTCTACCACACTACGGGTATTGCTATAGGGTGCATTAAACGACAATACTCCTTTTTCAAGGCAAGCATCTAAATCAATTTGGTTGGTACCAATACAAAAAGCCCCAACTACCATCAAACGATTAGCATTTTCTAGTGCTTTTCGGGTAATGTTCGTTTTGGAGCGGATACCTAAAATATGTACATCTTTGATTTTTTCGCTCAGTTCGGCTTCGTCTAGAGCACCAGGAATTGTTTCTACATTGTAACCTTCCTTCTCAAACAATGCTTTGGCATCGGCATGTATATTTTCAAGCAACAGTACGTTGATCCTGTTCTTGGGATAAGATAATGACATGGGTAACTTATTATCGTATAAAAATTCTTCTAAAGTAGGGGCAATATGATCCGCCTTGTCCATCACGCTTCCCCGGTTTACGTTTTCGGTAAATGCATAAAATTTATTGGCAAGACCAGCTTCCCGAATTTCATAATCGGTATACCCATCGCCAATCACATATACATCTCCTTTCAAATTTAAGGCTTTGAGCTGTTGTACTTTTCCTCGGTCCTTAGAAAGTACATTGTCGTGATCATAGCCCACAATATAACCTTCTTCATCGAACTCAAAAGTATTGGCAAATACATTTTCGGGCTGAATGCCAAATTCAGCTACAATAGGAGTAATAAACTCTTTGAATCCACTGGAAACTACCAATACATGGGAGGCATATTCATCAAAAAATACTTGATTGCGGCGAAACGAGTCGGAGACTTTAGTTTTAAGTTTTTCTACCAATTGCGGTAAATGATTGCGATGGGCTTTCAACAACGATATGCGTTGTTCTAAGGATTCAGAAAACGAAAGCGCACCTTCCATCCCTTGATTAGTGATCTGACTAATTTGTTGGGTAACTTGTTCGCGTTGGGGAGAGTCTTGTAATGCTACTCCCGCCAATTCGTCCAGCCCTTCTACTTTGGTAAAGGTACTGTCAAAGTCGATGACGAAGTATTTGTTTGCGGTATTCATCTGAGTTTGGGTAATTTAAATTATCAGGCATTTATATTTTGTTAAGCCCTCAATTATACACTGTGTTTACCTAAAAAATGAATATAGATATTTTCTCAAGGAAAGGCTATTTTTAAACGAATTGAGCTATTTTTTCTTGATTAAGTACTAGTCAATATTATCTCTTATTTCAAATCCCATATATAACTGTCTGGCAGTTATTTTGTCTAAATGCCCTCTTTTGATCTTCCAGGCAATCTCAAATAACTCGTATAGATGATTCATTGCTAACTTTCGGAGAGGGTCACCTGGCGCACAATGAAACTGCGCCTCTTCTTGAATGGCGTATTTAGAATTCAAGTCGCCCTCTAGGGTAACCAATACCAATGTTTTGGCATCTGCTCCTGAATATCCCTCTTTGATGTCCCAGTCCCAACGCTGATTATCGGTAGCCCCAACTAATACCAATTCTTTTTCTACCACTAAATAATTAATTACTAAAAATGCTTCCATCATTCATATCTCTATAGTAGAGTGTCCTATTTTTCTATTCACACTGATATGCTATATGAAATTCGTTATTTAATTTTTACTTTACTAGTATGTTAAATCGATATTTGAATTTACTTGTCATCGCCTTATTACTTTTTCTGTGTAGCATAGTCCCTGCTCAAGCTTCACCCAATATCGATAAGCTTACTGGAATTTGGGTACGAAAAGATATCATACAAACTCTTCAAAAAACGCAATCTTTTTTTCAAACAAAGAAATATGCGGAAAATCAGCCTTTTACCGAGTTGACAGCGGTAGGTATTAACTATGACCCTAAAAATTACTATCGTTTAAGCATTGGTTTTACTCAATTTGGCGCTCCTTATATGCCTGCTTCAGTGTTTTTAAATACTTCACAAAAACCAACCACATTAGGCTATCGCCTAGGCCCTTCATCTATCTATCAAAACTACACTTTTCATTTATCTATCAAGAAAGGGGAACTTTGGGTACATGTGCAAAAGGGAAGTTTAACCAAGCAACTTGTTTTTAAAAAAATGGCTCAGGCTCCTACCAAAGTATTGTATAGTAAATTGGAAGAAGCACAACGGCAAATTATTAAAGGAAGCTATGAATTAAGAGATGAGAATAATCGGCTTATCCAATCTCACGTTTGGTTTGATAGTAACGGATTAACAAGTTTTCCAGGTTTGTACCGTTATGACCTTCGGGGAGGCTATTGGAATTCTATTCATGAATCTCATAATGCTTATAAAATAAAAACGTCTTCTCTGGATTCTTTGCAGGCATTAGATCAGGAAGACATACTTTTTTTATACAATCAAGGTGATTCTTTTATGAACAAAAAACAATTTGCCTTGAAAAAAGTCCACAATGGTTTTGAGATTTATGCATTAAAAGAACGCGAAGTCAGGATGCATCAACTATTATACAAAGCAAAGCTCCAATATCGGTTAATAAAAAAATGGTAACTCTGCCTCGCTTATTTAATACTTTACCTTATATGCCTCCTGAAAATCCTCTACCAACTGCCACAGCTCGGTTCCTAAGACGGCCTTACAACGATCCACAATGTTTGCAGGAATTTGTTTGTAGTAAGCCTGGGCAATACTTCCCGCAATAGCTGCTTGAGTATCTGCATCGCCTCCCAGCGAAACAGCCAGACGAACCGCATGTTCGAAATCATTGGAATCTAAAAAAGCAATGATAGATTCAGGCACAGAACCCTCACAAGTCGCATCAAATTTATAGGTAGGGCGAATATCTTCAATGGTATCTGCCAGTGGATACTCAAAAGTTTCGCTCAAATAATCACGAATAGCCTCTTTGCTTTCTCCAGTACGTGCCATAAATACTGCTGCCGCTACCGCTTGTGCGCCTTCCACACCTTGCGGGTGGTTATGAGTTACTTCTGCACTGGCTTTGGCTTCAGCTAGTACTTCTTCCAGCGTGTCAAAGGCAAAACCTACTGGGCTTACACGCATTGCAGAGCCATTTCCATAACTATTGTAAGCTTCCATATCATCGCTTTTGAGCCATTTGCGAAAACGCCCACCATATCCACGATTAGGAAATCGTCGTCCATAGTCTTTAATGGTTTTTCCATAAGGTTTATGATTCATGATTGCATCGGCTACCGCCAAGGTCATGACCGAATCATCGGTAAAGTTGTTATAGCCACCAAAAAGCTCAAAATCTTCACGCTTGGTATGGTCAATTTCTCTTTTGAGGGCATTATCGGTAAAGGGTACCATTTTTCCTAAGCGGTATAGCACATGGTTGCGCTTTTCACGCATCGATCCTATAATATCTCCAGCAATGGCTCCTAACATGTTTTCAATGGTTAATGATGATTAATAAAGGTAAATTTATGATTCATTCACAAACAGCAAGGTACAAGTTTTTCTCCTATCATTCTCTTATCGTGCTTTAAAAAGATTTGGTGCTTCACCATAGATCAACAATTCATCTTTAAAAATTAATAATTCCATACTTGAACTTTCCAAACCAAGGCCGTGTTCCAAAAAATAACAATCTCTATAACTAAAAAAGTAAATTTAATATGAAGAAATTACTACTTACTACCCTATTGCTGGGCGGTTTCTTCTCGTTGGTGCAAGCCCAAATATTTAAATACAAACAGGCTCCAGGTACAGTCAACTTCGGTCCTCGGATTGGCATTACTACTTCTATTGTTTCTATTAGCAACAATCCATTGGGTAGCCCTCAGGTAAGAGTCTCATTAATGGGAGGGTTATTTGCACGTTATCAATTGAGTGAACGCTGGTCGTTGCAAACCGATGTGGTATATACACAAAGGGGAGCTCGCTTTGACAAAAGTGTAGCTTTTGATGCCAATTCTCAAATAGAAAAACTCGCTTTGGGGTATGTAGATTGGGAATTTAAGGCCATTTATAATGTACGCTATAAAATGTTTGGCAAGCCAGGTAATTTTGACATTTTTCTGGGAGCCCAGCCTTCGTTTTTGGTCAATGCACAATTGAATGATCTTGATGTAAAAGAAAACCTAAATTCGGTAGGATTTGATATCATTGCAGGAAGTGGCTTTACCATTGGTAGAGTAATCCTTTATGCGACTACCAAAATAGCCTTAACCGACGCCAACAAAAACATTCCTACTACCAATGTTTCGATCCGAAACTTGCTCACCGAATGGACTGTAGCCTACAAATTTTAATATTTTCTTCTGAAATATTACTCATTTTGTCTAATATCCGAACACTTTTTATGGATATTAGTTAAACATTAGTAAACTTAATAGTTAAAAAATCAGTAAAAACAGTTAAAAAATCGTCTCTGAGATCAGGAACGATTTTTTTTATGTTGTCATATCAACAAAAAAGACATCGCCAATTTCTCAGCAATGTCTCTTTAAATATTTTGATCTATTAAAATAAGTTTACCATCTCAACAAACAAGAAGCCCAGGTAAAACCACTTCCAAATGCTGCTAAGCAAATCAAATCGCCTTCTTTCAAACGATCAGCTTCATATAGTTCAGCCAAAGCAATCGGAATAGTTGCCGCAGTGGTATTTCCGTAACGTTGGATATTGTTATATACCTGATCTTCGCGCAAGCCCATCTTTTCGCGTACTGCTTCCGAAATACGCAAGTTGGCCTGGTGAGGAACCATTACAGCAATATCGTCTTTGGTAAGATTGTTTGCATCTAATGCTGCCTGAATGGCTTCAGGAAAACGAGTAACGGCATGTTTAAAAACCATACGCCCTTTCATATAAGGCAAATGTTTCCCTTCATCAAAAAGCTCTTGTCCTAACCTATCTTGTAGATTACTTCCAGGGTGCTCTAGCATCAAATCCTCAGCATATTGTCCCTCTGAAAAAAGGTGGGTAGATAAAATACGGCGATTTTCATCTTGGGTAGCTTGTACTACCGCTGCTCCTGCACCATCACCAAACAACACTGCAAAGTCGCGGTTGCGATTGCTCTTCTCAAAAATATTGGATTGAATCTCAGAACCTACTACCAAAACGTTTTTGTACATGCCCGATTTTATAAACTGATCGGCAATCGATAAGCCATAAATAAAACCAGTACATTGAGTACGCACATCTAATGCGCCAATATTGCGGAAAGGTAGTTCTCGTTGTAATAACACTCCCGAACCAGGGAAGTTGTAGTCGGGGCTTAGCGTGGCAAAAATGATGAAGTCAATTTCTTGGGGAGTAACGCCGGCTCTTTCCATGGCTACTTCGGCAGCTCGGGCTCCCATTTTCGATACGGTGTCTTTACCTTCGGTAAAAAAGCGACGGGTTTCGATGCCAGATCTTTCTCTAATCCACTCATCGCTGGTGTCCATATATTTTTCCAAGTCGTGGTTGGTCACAACAGTTTCAGGTACATAAAATCCCAGACCCGTAATTCTTGAATAAATCATATGTCTATATTATATAGTACAATTTCTATTGCAAATAAAGCAATTAATTCGCAAAACTAATGATTTAATGCTATTGGTAAGCAAATGTGATTTTTTGTTTAATTGTGTAATAAAAATATTAAGCAAAATATAATTTGTTTCCACAGCATATGAAGCCATAAATATAAGAGCAATAAACGATTTATTAGAATATTATTTTCAAAAGGTTAAATTGTACTTTTTCACAAAAAAATAAGATTCATTAATTTAGACAATCTTACTATCTCCTAATTTGCTTACAATGAAAAAAAATAATCTTTTAGAACTTCAGGCAGAAGCCATTGATTTTATAGCGCAAAATGCTCCTCAAGCTCAATCCGCCATTTTTCCCAACTTATCTCCCGATGAACTCCAAAAAAGATTGATTGAACGTATTCAGCACCCCGAAACAATGGATCAAGACAAAGGCACTAACTTTTGTTGGGCAGCCGCCATTACTTATATCATTTGGGAAGATAACCCACAAACACTAGCCAAAGCAGTGATAGATTTATACAATACTGGCCACTTCTATTATCAGGAAGTACACGCTGATCCTTCGCCTGCCGTGGGAGTAGCGGTGGGGTCTGAAGCCTTTCACAACAATATGAACTTGAAAAACAAGGTAGATCAATTGCTATTTATGACTCTGGCTGACGAAGAAGAATACAAAGGCTGGACAAATATAGATAAACAATACCATCCTGAGGACGAAGATGACCCCAAGTGGAGTGGGCGAGTGTTTGACGCTATTTATCGTTTATACCAGGATTTTGGCTATGAGGTAGCAGCCTTTGGGTCGGACTTTGGCAATACGTTTTTTGTAGATGATAAATACGATTACTTTGAAAAAGCAAGCCAAGTGCTAGATACGCATGATATCATTCTGTTTGTAAATACCCAACGTTTTAAACAAGACTATAAAAGTGGTTGGGCTAAATTTAAATCGGATCTACGCTTTTTTGGAAACCATTATCTACGATTAGGAAGCATTACTCCTCACGACAACGACGAATTTACCATTGGTTATTGGGACTACGGGGCTTGGAAGTCTGAATTGATGACTCCTGAGTACTTCAACAAAAGTGTATTTGGGATTATTCAATTGAAGAAGAAATAGTTCCATCATATTTACAACAAAACTACCTTGTAAAAACTCTACGTCAAACCTAAATATCATTAGATTGAGCTGAACCCTTCTAAGTGTGTGTTGAATTATTTACCAACTTTTATTCTATCAATACTTATGAGTAAAAAAACAAGCTCAATCACAGAAGCTCAGAAGTTTACTAATGAGCATAACTTTGGAATATTTAACAATGTAACACCTGATGAACTAAGACGAGACATTGAAGCAAGGATTAATAATTCTCTAGCAGTGCATCAAGGTGAAGACACCAATTTTTGCTGGGCTGCCGCAATTACTTCTATTTTATGGGAAGACGACCCTAGAGGATTAGCAGCTGCTGTAATTGACTTATATAATGATGGTATTTTTAATTATGAATCGGTAGTAGCTAAATCTACTCAGGAAGTAAGAAAGGCAGTAGATAGTTATGTATTTTATGATAATGATGGCTTAACCAACGTAGTAGATCAAATGCTATTTATGACCTTAGCAGAAGAAGATCGTTATCGTGGCTGGATCAATCGATTTAACCGAGATTATGACCCAGGCGATGAAGGACGTATTCTGCGAAATTGGGCAGGCAGAACATTTAAACCTATTGAGAAGCTTTACAGGCATTTTGGTTATGATTTAATGTCGTTTGGAACTGATTTAGGGAATGATGGAAATTTTGATTTTTACCGAGCTTCCGAAAAATATATTCAATCTTACCACATTATATTATATGTAAATGCCAAGCAATTTAAAGGAATGAAACAAAATTCATTGCATGCTAGTCATTATCTTCGCCTTATGGGTATTACAGAAAAACAAGGGGAAAATATCACTCTTGAATATTGGGATTATGGACAATCAAAACCTGTCACTATGAGCATTGAAGAATTCAATGACTGTGTTTATGGTATATTTGCACTAAATAAACCAGAAAATAACGCATAACAACAAAGCCTACCAGTTTTTACTTTGGTAGGCTTTGTTATACATTCAAACCTTTATACATTTCTAAAACTTCTTCACATCCACTTTCATTTTGCCACTGGCTAATATCCAGGTAATGATACTTTCGGGAGTCATTACGATTTTATCGATGTGCAAATCATCCAAGGTGCCCTTTAGGGTAATACCATCAGTTACTTTGTAGTTTTTAAGCATTTTTTGGGCTTCTTTTTTGGTATCCTCCAGGGTAGATTTCATTGGCAACTGAATGGCTTCTTTGATTTTACGAATAAATTTTTTGTGAAATAACCAATTGGCCACTTTGATAAGTTTATTACGAGTATCCAGGTTAAAGTTCAAATCATTGATGACAATGGTTTGTTGCTTGGGGTCATAGGCAGGTGTACCCGATAAAAATATGGTTCCTGTCAAACTACCTTCGAGTTGGGCTTGCACCACGATTTTTTCTCCACTTCCATAGAGGTTCATACCTACAATTTTGACCTTTCGTTTACCACTACTATAGGTTTTGTTCAAAAAATTTTGCTTGGCTACCTGCAATGCATAACTCTTTGAAATTTTGCTTTGCAAATATACCTTGAAGCGGTTATTAAGTGATGGTTTAATAGTAAGATTAGGTAGTTTTCTACGTCCTGGGGCAGGTTTGTTCCCTACAAATGCCGCAGCATAACCCCGCATTCCAACCGTTGTGCTTAAAGTTTGTTTACGGGTACTGATAGGAGTCATTAATAAATCGGTAGGTTCAATTCGCACCCAGGTTTTGTATTCTTCGGATACCAAAAAAGGCGCTTGTACCTGATTCCAAACTCCTCCAAGCATTTGGCGTAAATTCACCTGTTTTTTTATTTCAGTATCGATGGTTTTACTGATGTAATCTAGCTGGGTATCAATAAGCTTATTGGCTAGAAATTTTAGCGGTATTCTAATAGGTCCTAGTTTAATAGCTGGCGCCTTGGTCCACTTATAGTTCAAAATGCGGGTATGGGTATTTACTTTCCAATTTTTATCTAAATCTATTTTGGTTAAAAACTTAATCCGCATCCCCAAATTGGTAGAAATAGAACGCTTGATTTCTACTCCAAGCAATTCGGTCTCTACCCCTCCCTTAAGCCAGGTTTTTAGTGGCACTGTAATTTCAAACTGATCTTTTTGATACCCTCTAATCAAGATTGGGGCTTCTTTCCAAACCTTCATCGACAAACGATCTACCTTGGCATAGCTCAAATCATTGATTCTGTATAAGGTGCCCTTGGTCTGTTCATTAATAGAACGTTGTAGAGCAGGAATAGGAATATTGATAGGTACACTTACCGTAGAAAGCGTTTTGGGAGGTATTACCTTTTGATAGGTTTCGGCGGGACCTATTGCTTGGATACGCTTGGTACAACTACTAAACAGTAGCGTTGCTACTACTAGCAATACTATTAATTTTACCGAGTGGTTAACAATTGATGTCTTTTTCATGTTCTTGAGGTTTCAAAGCTTTTCAAGTCAACTGCATTACTTGAGTTATTTATTCCTGCTAAAATAATTATTATTGTAAAAATTTCCCTAAAAATGAATCATACCAAATTTATTTTGATCAATGGCCTGGCGGGGCTTGTAATATTTGTATTGGCCTCTTTTGCTTTGGCTTCAGCGCTTCCTAATCCTGAGGATAGCAAACTCAATCTTCAAACCTTACTTCCTGTAGTAGCCATTCCTTCGGGGCTAATCTTTGGGTTTGTCACAGCTTTATGGCTTATTTTCCGACAACAGCCCAATTTTACCAAGGCACTTTTTTTTATAATTGCAGAACTCGGTATATTTATTATCACAGTTTTACGTTTATTGTAAGGCCCTCAGACTCATGCACCCTTGCATTTTCTGATGCTTAGTAGGGAATAAAATGCCGACATTATGACTCAAAAAAAAGCCGCTCAACGTATTGCCAAGGTGCAAAAATTGAATTTGACCAGTCTGGATTTGACAGGTCTAAAACTCACTGAAATTCCGCGAGAAGTATTCACTCTAAAACAATTAAAGCAACTCATTATTCGGCAAAACAGATTGAGCGAAATTCCCAAGGAAATTGTATACTTACCCAACCTCAATTACCTGGATATTAGTCATAATCAGTTGTCATATTTGCCTTTTCAGATGAAGGATTTGGCTCTGTTGAAGTATTTTAACCTAAGCCATAATTATATCAAAGAATTACCCTATGAAGTGCAGGAGCTGGTTCAGTTAGAGCATTTAGACCTAAGCCATAATCAATTAGTGACACTTCCTGCCGAGATTGAGGCACTCATTAACCTGGTATATTTAGACTTAAGTCATAATGCACTCATTAGCTTACCTTCGGTGGTAGCTCAACTCCCCAAATTGCAACAATTGTTTGTATACCCCAACCGCATTCAAAATATCCCCGCCGAAATGCTTCAGCATCAATCTTTTTTTAAGAAGAAGCAAAATGCATTGCAGAAGATTAAAGAATATTTTAGGCAGAATGAAGACATGCTACTATTTATTTGTGAGGTTTGCGAAGGTACTGGGTTTATCGGTGAAAAAACCTGTTATGTATGTCGTGGTAAGGGGAGTTTTAGAAGCATAGAGCTACAATATCTGGTAGAAGAACTCAAAAAAATTACCCAAAGCCAAAATCGTAAAGCGCTGGAACAAGAGGAGTTGAAAAAACTCAAAAACGAGTTGAGCCAGGAAGTTAACCAACGAAGTAATGCGGAAAACCCTCTACACCAAGAGTATATGGTGACTTTACAAAACTACGAACGAGCCATTGGCATTATAGCAGAAATCTTAATGCAGGAAGAAGAGCTCCAAAATATGGTAGTATCTGAGCTTAAAGAGGGGTATTTTACTGACGAACTTATGAAACGCACCCATGAATCTCATGTAGACGATATAGGCATTCGCCGTGAAATGGCCAACGAACGCATCTTGCACAAAAAACAAGATATCGAGAAACTCAACGAAAAACTTAAGCACATCTATAGCCACATTCAATCCCTCGGACAGGCGCAATAATTGCTCATATAGGTTACTTTATCCATTTAATAGGAATTTAACCTATATACACAGAAAAAAGCGTTAAGTAAAAACGCCTATAACAAGTAAAATACAACAACAAAAAAGACCTATTCAATCGCTTGTAAGGTTCTTAAAGTTTACAACAAAAAGATGAAAACCCTTATTACAGCACTAATACTAGTTGCTATTGGCATTAGTGCGTCCAGTCAAAACATCAATGGCGTTGTTAATAGTTATGCTCGTGTTACCGCAATTAATACTGGTACCAACGTAGTGACTATTGATAACATTAGTGGAAGCATCGTAGATTTTGATGCAGGTGAAAAAGTACTCCTCATTCAAATGAAAGGAGCTGCAATCAATGGTACCAATACTGCTTCTTTTGGAGACATCACGGCTTACAACAATGCCGGAAACTACGAGATGGCAGCCATTCAATTACTCAACGATATAGGGGGGGGGCGCTACGAAATTACCCTCGATAATATTACCCGTTCTTACACTCCTGGTACACCTGGTGGCTATGTGCAAGTCGTAAGCGTTCCTCAATACACCAATGTAACAGTTAATGGTACTGTTACAGCTACCCCCTGGAACGAAACTCAAGGCATTGGCGGAATAGTCACATTTGAAGTAAGTGGCACACTTACTTTGGGTGCTAGCATTGATGTAAGTGGACAAGGATTTACGGGGGGTGCAGTCAACACAACAGCTGATGGAGGATGTACCAATAGCTTGGACTATGCTCGTGACGCAGGTAGTGGAAGTGGTACTCACCACTCTCGCAAAGGTTTAGGTATTACCGATGAAATTACCAATATGGAATACGGCCGAGGAAACCTTGCCAATGGCGGCGGGGGTGGTAATACCCACAATGCGGGTGGTGGTGGCGGCGGCAATTTTACCGTTGGTGGCATTGGTGGTACTGGATGGCCAGGTGCAGGAACTTGTGCAGGCGGGGTGGCCAATGGTGGTGGCTTGGGTGGTGCAGCCCTTAGTTATGACCCTAGCACTAATAAGATTTTCTTAGGCGGCGGTGGCGGTGGTGGTCAGCAAAACAATGCCGATGCAACGCCTGGAGGTACAGGTGGTGGTATTATTTTAATACGTACCAGTATCTTAACCTCTGACTGTAGTGGTACCCACGAATTGATTGCTGATGGTAATGCTGCTGCGATCACTACTGGTAACGATGGTGCTGGTGGTGGTGGCGCTGGTGGAGTTATTTTGCTGGAAGTAAATACTTATGATTTAACTTGTGCTATCAATGCTCATGCAAATGGTGGAAATGGAGCTGATGTAGATCACTTTGACGCTCACGGCGGTGGCGGTGGTGGTGGTGTAGGTGCTCTATTGGTAAGCAATGCCCCTCCATCTCCTGCGGTATTTGGCAGTACACCTGGCACCCCTGGTACCGACTGTAACACTGGTATGGCAGCTTGTGACGCTTCTGGTAACGATGGAGGTACTTGTACTACTTGTACTTCTACTGGGTGGACAGTTCCAGGTACTACAATTCCTTTACCCATTGAGCTAGGTAGCTTTCAAGCAAGGCTTGCTGCTAACAAAACAGTAGACATACGTTGGATAACCATTACTGAGAAGAACACTTCTCATTTTGAAATTGAAAAAACCCAGGATTTTAAAAATATTGAAGCATTTACCCAACAAAAAGCCGTTGGCAACTCCAATGTATTACAATACTACTCAGCTGTAGATCATTACCCTGCTGCTGGTATCACTTATTATCGTTTAAAATCGGTTGATTTTGATGGTACTACTTCTTACTCTAGTTGGAAGGCAGTGAATTATGAAGTGAATGACATTAGTCTGGAAATGTTTCCAAATCCAGCCAATGAAGTAGTACAATTACATTTTAAAGGATTTAAATCGGGAGATGTAAAGGTGTTTATAGTAAATGCGTTAGGACAGGTTGTATTAACCATGTCAACAAATGATAAATCCACTCTACAAATTCCAATTACTCAACTTCAATCAGGGGTGTATACTTTACAGGTGCACTACCAACAACAAACTTATTACAAGCAACTGATTATCAAACGCTAAAACTACTAAAGTCTCTGTTTTGGATAAGAATATGCAAAACAGGGATTTTTTCAACAATTAACAGTTATACAACATTGGTAACCAGAGTCTTATCTTGCGACATCTGTACTTTGGGGCGAAAACCCAACAACAATATATCATCAGTTTGTGTCTCTTGTGCCTCCGACATCCAGGACTTCAAAGTATTTGAAAGAATCTGGTGCTGTTCACCACAAGACTTTTGGCAGATATCCCCTAACAAACTCGCCAAACGACTTAGAGAGAATTTTTTATTTTCTTGCCCTCCAAATTGATCACGAAAACCATCAGTAAATAAATAAAAAGCAGGTGTTTCTTCCCCTGAAATATCTACGGTGTAGTTTGAAAAAGCTACGGTCTGAGTTTTACGTCTTTGATTTCCTCCTATTCCAAAGCGATCTCCAGAGATTATAAAAGTTTCGCCATTTTGGATATAAATCATTTTGTGGTTGGCTCCAGCAAAATTTAAAGTTTCTTGCTGCGGATCAATCACTACCACCGACATGTCCATTCCGTCTCGGTTTTCACCCAATTGTTGATTCAATACTTTGGCAATTTCAGTGTCTAATTGAAATAAGATTTTCTCAGGATTGGTTTCTTGCTCTTTATCTACAATATCACGCAATAAGGTATTACCCAACATACTCATCATGGCTCCAGGTACTCCATGACCAGTACAATCAGCTACTATTACTATTTTTTTATGTCCAACCTCTGTCATCCAATAAAAATCTCCTCCAATAATGTCTCGAGGCTTATTAATTAAGAAAAAATCGTTGAAGAAACCATCTACAAAGTGTTGGGGTGGTTGCATTGCTTGCTGAATGTGTTGCGCATAGCGGATGCTATCGGTGATGGCTTTGTTTTTTTGAGTAATCAATTCCTTCTCCTGATCCAGCAGCTGTATTTTCATTTTCAGTTCCATTTGAGCTATTACCTGGGCTCCAATGGTTTTTATGGCATTTTTTTGTTGCTCATTCAGCTCTCGAGGTTTTTTATCCATGACACAGAGTGTGCCCAGATTAAACCCATCAGGGGTAGTAAGCGGGATTCCGGCATAAAATCGTACCTTATCATCACCTGTTACCAATGGATTGTCATGAAACCGTTCATCTAAAGCTGCGTCTTTTACAACAAATAAATCATTTTTATGAATGGCATGGGCACAGAAAGCTACTTCCCGTGGGGTTTCACGCACATCCATTCCTACCTTGGCTTTAAACCATTGTCTATCTTCTGCTACAAGTGACATTAATGATATGGGTGCGTCGCAAATATGGGAGGCAAGTTGTATAAGATCATCAAATTCTTTCTCAAACTCCGTATCCATAATCTGGTAGCGATACAATGCCTGGAGCCGTTCAGATTCATTTTTGGTAATAGGCGCTACTTTCATGTATGAGCAGTTTTAGTATTGCGGTGATATTTAGTTTCTAATTCTTTTGAAAATTGGTAGGCTTAGAAACAATTTATACGCTAAAAGAGTTTACAAACATCTATTTTTATGGTCTGTTATTCCCTCAAAACAGATATTTTTTTTCAAAGCAAAAATCTCACCTTTCTTATATAAATCCCTCATTTTCAAATTACTATATCAACTTTTTTTACTATATTGTATAGCGTTTTGTGGACTATACTATGACTGATCATCACAAATATTTGCTACGAAAAACTCCTGATGCTCTCAAGCAATTGGCACACATCAAAACCTTATTACAAAGTAAGCAAAATACTAATTTGTATCTGGCATTTGAGCTACTTAAGGGAGGAGGGTTACCCGATGATCCTCAACTACATCAGCTAATGACTAATAATAAGCTAGCAATTGATCTGTGTATTAATTATGGGTTTTATGGCGTAATTACCCAACTACATATTACAGAAAAAAACGATTGGTTACAGCATTTACGTCAATTCTATAATTTGCAAAAACTACTATTGGAGAACCATACCCCTACTCAGGACCGTTTACCTTATCAAGCTATTTTTGAACAATTAAGTCACCTGCCTCAACTATATGAATTAAGGATTTGGAACCATCCTTTACATCACCTACCACAAGCGATCAAAGATTTACGCTCACTTACTCATCTGGACTTGTACCTGGATTATTTGGTAATTCTACCCAAGGAAATTGCCTTTCTGGAACATTTAAAACACCTGCGCCTACATTCTAATCGCCTGATTGGTTTGCCTTCAGAAATAGGAGGTCTACATCAGTTAACCTCGCTTGATTTAACCAATAATTATTTAAGAAATCTGCCTGATTCACTCCATCAATTAACCCATTTAGATACAGTATGCCTTAGAGAAAATAAGTTTCAGCAGTTTCCACAACAATTATTACAACTTCCCCAAATCAAACATTTGGATTTAACCGCTAACCCTATCCGTAATTTCAATCAAGAAATAACGCAAATGCAACAATTAGAAAGCTTGGCCATTGGTGGTGAACAAATTACTCAGTTTCCAACAGGTATACTTCAGCTCAAAAATTTGAAACGCCTGGAGCTAAACTATTCTAACATACGAATGATTCCTCCTAAAATAGCCCATATGTACCAACTGCAGGAACTGGTATTGAAAGGAACCAGGATTTCACCTATCGAAAAAAGGAGACTACAACAAATGTTACCTCATATTATGATTACTTGATTTTTTGTAACCATCTGCAAATTTGAGAAACTTGACTTGCACAAGTCACGAAAAGGCATATATTTGTATGTCAGAGGGTTATAAGCTTAAACAAGATTGGATCACTTGCAATTTTGTATCGTTTGAACCTATTACTTCTATCAACTTTCGATAAACTTACAGAACTCTTCTCTCGCAATAATTGAACTATAGATATGGCTGAAGACAACCCAACAAATTCAGATTCGGAAAAAGATCCTTTACATGATCCTTTTGATATGCTCAGTGGAAACACCCCTCCACCTGAAAAGCCTGAAGATAAAAAAGAGGAAACTACTCCCAGTACAGGAAGTACCGACCCTTTTGATATGGTAGAGAAACATGATACACCTGGTACATCTACTCCGCCGCCTACTACTCCTGCAAATACCGGAGGTACCGATCCTTTTGATATGGTAGAGAAGCATGATACGCCTGGTACATCTACTCCTCCACCTACCACTCCTGCAAATACTGGAGGTACCGATCCCTTTGATATGGTAGAGAAGCCTAGTACACCTGGTACAACCACACCAGGAACCACTGAATTGCCCAAGCCTAGCGAAGATCCATTGTTGGCTACCAATCCAGCAACACCTCCTGCAACCCCAACACCTAATACCCCTGGTACACCTACGCCACCTGTTACCAATACTCCTACACCACAGCCTATACCCACGCCTACTCCAACTCCTCAGCCAACTACTACTACTCCAATTGTTAACAAAGAGGAACCAACTAGAGAGGCTTATGAGTCTAAAATAAATCTGGATGCGGTAATAGCTGCAGCTAATCAAGGAAGACATGTACCTGATATTGAATTATCAGACATGGAAAATTTGGATAAAAAGCTATTCCAAAAAACAGCTCGTCAGAAATCAAGTCCTGACGAGCGTGCCGAAGCAGAAAAAAAATTGAAATACCTGGAAGATAAAATCAAAAAAGATCTTCAATACTATGAGCGAAAGGAAAAAAAATCAGGGAAGGGTACCTTAGTATTCAGTGTGTTATCTTCTTTGCTGGCTGCCTCAGTAACAGTACTACTAGGTTTGAACATCACCGATTTTATGCGCAAGCATAATGTAGATTGGTACATCAATACGGTTGCTCTTGTAATTAGTGCATTTATCTCAGTAATTGGGGTTGTACAAAACTTTACCGACTCCAAACCATTATGGATCAAGTATACCGATGCTATTAACCAATACCAGCATTTGTTAGATAATATTGAGTTTATGCGTTTAGCAGGGGAGTATATTACTTTAGAAGATGTAACCGATATAAAACTCGCTTACAACAAAATAAAATCGGGTACCAACAATTACATTATTCAGGTACGAAGCCAGGATGATGGAGGCCCAACGAATATGTTGAGAACTTAAGCTTATGATTAAGCTATATAATATACAAGCCTGATTGATATCTAATCAATCAGGCTTTTTTATATCCTAGGCAGTAAAAGCCATTCCAATATGTTGGGTTTGTAAATTGGTTTTAATCTCCTCCAGGATCGCGGGATCATCAATGGTAGAAGGCATATTAAATGAGCGCCCATCGGCAATGTAGCGTAAAATCTTGCGCAATATTTTACCCGAGCGGGTTTTGGGCAATCGTTTTACTACAATGGCTCGCTTAAAGCAAGCCACCGCCCCAATTTGTTGACGAATACTTTGCACAAGTTCACTTTCCAGTTGGTGGGCATCCGTAGTAACTCCATCTTTCAAAACAACGAGTCCTACAGGTATTTGTCCTTTTAGAGAATCAGCAATACCTATCACAGCACATTCAGCCACTGCGTGATGGCTCGATACGATTTCCTCCATTTCTCCCGTAGATAAGCGATGCCCAGCTACATTGATAACGTCATCAATACGCCCCATGACAAACACATACCCATCTTCATCTTTGTAACCACCATCTCCGCTTAAATAATATCCTTCAAATGTTGATAAATATGCTTCTCTAAATCGTTGCGGATCACGCCACAAGGTGGGTAGGCACCCTGGTGGTAATGGATATTTGATCACTACTGCCCCTTCCTCGTTTGGGGCACATTCATCACCTGCTTCATTCAATACGCGTACATCATAACCAGTAACAGGGGTACAAGCTGAGCCAGGTTTGATAGGTTGGAGTGCTACCCCTACCATATTGGCTAACATAGGCCAGCCCGATTCTGTCTGCCACCAGTGATCAATTACAGGAACCTTAAGCAAATCTGTAAGCCATTGATAAGTGGCAATATCACAGCGTTCGCCTGCCAGGAAAACTGTACGCAAACTACTTAAATCATATTTTTGGGCCAGTGCTCCTTCACTATCCTCTTTGCGAATAGCTCGAAAAGCAGTAGGTGCGGTAAAAAAAGTATTGACCTTGTGCTGCTCAATTACTCTCCAAAATGTCCCTGCATCAGGAGTTTTAATAGGCTTTCCCTCAAACATAACTGTAGTTACCCCCGAAATAAGTGGTGCATATACAATGTAAGAGTGCCCTACCACCCAACCTACATCCGAAGCCGCCCAATACACATCTTCTGGGTTGACTCCATATACATATTTGAGGCTAAACTTCATCGCTACGGCATGTCCTCCATTGTCACGTACAATACCTTTGGGTTTTCCAGTAGTACCCGAAGTATACAAAATATACAAAGGATGGGTAGCATCTACTGGTACACACTCCGCAGGTTCTGCTGCTTGCATCACGGTAATCCAATCTAAATCTTGTCCCTCCTGAAGTTGCGCTTGGCACATAGGCCTTTGATAAATAATAGTAGCTTGTGGCTGGTGAGAAGCTTCTTCGATGGCAGCATCGAGTAAAGGTTTGTAAGGAATCACTTTGGTAAACTCAATACCACACGAAGCCGATACAATTACTTTGGGTTGAGCATCATCAATACGAATGGCCAGCTCGTGAGGGGCAAACCCGCCAAACACTACCGAATGCACCGCTCCTAAACGAGCACAAGCCAACATAGCAATGGCGGCTTCGGGAATCATAGGCATATAGATTACTACAGTATCTCCCGCTGTCACTCCCTGTTTTTTTAGCACTCCAGCAAATAACGCTACTTCATCTCTTAGTTGTCTAAAGGTATATTTTCTAACTGTTTCGGTTACTGGAGAATCATAAATAAGTGCAGTATGATCAGCTTTGCCATTGGCTACGTGGTAATCTAAGGCGAGATAGGCAGTATTTAGTTTTCCGCCAGTATACCAACGATAAAAGCCCTGCTCGTCTTCACTTAGGATATTTTCAGGGAATTCAAACCACGTTATTTCTTTTGCCTGGGCTTCCCAAAACTTCTCTGGATGTTCAAGCGATCTATTGTAAAGTTCTTGATAATTCATACATCAATTGTACTTAATAATTAAATAATTGCATTAACCTAATTTAAAAACTATTGAGTACAAATGACACTTTACAGGACTTTAGTTGATAAATATCATTCTTTTAAAAACCCTGTCATATACAATCCCAATATCCACGATAAAGGGGTGAAATTACAAGTCATTATATGGATGTAGCGCAAATACGAAAGTTGTTAGAAAACCACCACCAGGAAAGCTTTGCCTGGGCATTGCGCTGTTGTGGAGGAAAACATGCGGAGGCAGAAGATTTGCTGCAATCATCGTATTTGAAGATATTAGAAGCAAAAGCTCGCTATCGTTTTCGGGAAGCTTCTTTCAAGACTTGGCTTTTTACTGTTATTCGCAACACTGCGGTAGATTTTTATCGTAAGAAGATGCCCCATGTAGTAGAAATTAATGAAATACTATATCAACAAACCAAACACACCCAAAGCCTGGACAATGGACAAATGGGGTTGGAAGCTCAGGAAACTCAGCAGGTATTTCAACAAATTCTGCAACAACTCTCTACGCAACAACAGCAGGTACTACACCTGGTGTTTTATCAGGAAATGAGTATAGAAGAAGCTGCTAAAGTAATGAGAGTTACTATCGGCACCGCCCGTACTCACTATGAGCGGGGCAAAAAACAATTAAGAAAAAGGCTACAAGCTGCGAATATTACCCGCGATCACCTCTAAACTGTTATTAAAATGCAACAATGGAATGATGATGAATTAAAAAAGTTATTTGGTACCCAGAAGGTACAAGATAGTCGAATGGTGCCCAACTTTGACCAAATGTGGGAAACCACTTTACAGGAATCACAAAACCCTAAAAAAAGCTATTGGCGATTCTCTATGGTAGCTGCTGGTTTTTTGGTTTTAATGAATGTAGGTATTTGGCAATTAAAACCTAAAAAAAACCTGGACGTTTCGGCACTTACAGAATGGACCTCTCCAACCAATAGTTTGTTACCTAATCATCTGGCTAACAATACACTCACAACAATGAATACTCACGAAAGGAGTAAACAAGCATCAATGAATATTTCTAATTGGCAATCGCCTACCGATGCATTACTCCCTGACGGTATCTACTAAAAAGAACATCACTATTTTCACTATAAATAAACAAACAATGAAAAATACTATTGGGGTTCTTGTCCTACTCTTGGTGTTAAGCACCCAGTTGAGTTGGGGGCAACGGCCTATACCTAGACATCAGGCACAAGGACGGCATCATCAACCACAAATGATGGGCGACTTTTTTCCTCCTGAAATGGTCATGCGTTATCAGCAAAAAATAGGCTTAAGCAACGATCAGCAAAAGTATATTTCGGTTGAAATGCAACAAGCACAAACCATTTTTACTGAGCTTCAGTGGACTTTGCACCGGGAAATGGAAAAAATGAATCAAATAACCAACCAGGAAAATGTCAAAGAAAAAGAGGCTATAGCTCAGTTAGAGAAGATTCTCAATCTGGAAAAACAAATCAAGAGGCAACAACTCATGTTGATGATTCGCATCAAAAATAAGCTAACCAATCAACAAAAAGCAGCACTGCGAAAGTTGAAGCCTAAAGCAAGACACAGACGTTAAAACCTCCAAAATTCATAAAAAAAATGGACATGTAACTGATGATTACTTGTCCATTCTTTATTTGTACTTTAGTTATATTTTATTTCTGACAAATATACACAAATGCAGGAGGTACATTTAGAGGTGTAAAGTCTACTTTTACTGCATCAAATTTTTTTCTAAGCATTCCCTGACTTGCCAACGAATATTGAAATTGAGTATACACACCCTCTGGATTTAAAGTAGCAATAATACTTTGCATAATACTCGCATTCAATTCCTTAGAAAATATTGCCAAGGGTAGTCCACTCACTATTGCATCTGCTTGTGTACTATTATATTTAGCCAAAAATTCAGGAATTTTCTCAGCAGAGTCATCAATTACGTGTAAGCGTTCGTCTTCTATATTTTTGAGTAATTCTACAAATTTTGGATTTACCTCAAAGGAAAGTAGTTGAGCATCAGGTTGCATTTTTTTTAGAATAGCTCGGGTAATGCATCCATTTCCAGCACCTAACTCTACAATTGTTTTAGCTTGTGAAAAATCAATAGGTGCCAGCATTTTTTTGATCAAAAAACGAGAGCTTTGGGTAACAGTCCCCGCTTGTTTGATGTTACGGGTGGCTTCAATAAAAAATTGGAATCGGTTCAAAATATGGTTTGGTTGGTAAACGAAGGTGCAAAATTACCAGACCCAAGATAGAAATCAAAACTCAATGAGATCATAAAATCACTCGTGCAATGAATAACAACACTAGCCCCATACAGCCCCACCACAGAACGATCTGGTAATTTGGTAGTTCTTCTACTTGAAAGTCGATTCGAGCCGTCTTAGGCTGTTTCTTCAAGTAATAGACCCATATTCGGTCATCTTCAAAATTACGATCATAGTCATTTTCATCTATTGTGATTCTGGTACTAACCAAGCGTCCCAGTTTCCTACCTTGGCTTGGCACCCAATACGATACCTCCCAAAACCACTTTTTAGTTTCGTACCAATTCTTAGACTTCATACCTAGCAAGGCCTTGGCTTTTGCGCCAGTTTTCTTTTGTAAAAATTGTTGTCTTTGTTGGTGGGTTTGATACAGCTGTACAGCAAATACCAATGTGATGCTCCAGATACCCAAGCTTAACCATTGTAAATATTTTTTGAATGATTTCATTACCAACTAAAACAAAAATCGCTGTAACTTATCTAAATTACAGCGACTTATAAACTTTTTATTTTGTATGATTAATTTTCCAATGCTTTGAAATCTCCCCGTAAAATACGGAATCGTTTACGAGCTTCCACCACGAAAATGCTTCCGGGATATTTTGTCAAGTGATTACGGTAATACTCCTTGGCCTTTTCTTTGTCTTTTAGGTATTCCTCATAAATTTTTCCAATCGTAAAATGGGCATCATCCGCAAGTATATCTTCTCCGTGACTCTTTACAATTTGTTCTAATGTGGCAATAGCCGCTTTAAAATCAGCCATCTTCAATTGCAACTTAGATTTACTCCATAAGATTTCATCCTTCAGGCTATGTTGTTCAAATTGTTTCTCCATTCCGCTCAACATATCCAAAGCCTCTTTGTCTTTATGCTGAAACATCAACAATTCTACTTTGGCGTAGGCCTTCATAGCCGCATTGGTTGTATCCATATCCAAGGCTGTATTATCTCTAATCAACAAACTCAGATCCATTGCGTCGTTGGCAATTTCCCGGGTAGTAGCTTCTTTCAAAATGTCCAAATGCCCCTGTGCCAACTCAAAATCACCCTTGAAGTAAGACAACTTTCCATTCTTGAGCTTGGCTTCATATCCCAAAGGCTGTCTTTTTCGCGTTTTCTCCACCTGTGAGTAAAGCAAAGATGCTTCCCAAGGTTCACCCTTCAAAACATAAATATCTCCTAAATCCAGCCGGCATTGAGCGATAAATCGCTGGTTGTATCCACTAAGTTTGATAGCATCCTTCAAAATTACGACAGCGGTATCTTTTTTATCCAGATAAAAAGCCTGCAACAAGGCAATGCTACGCATAGCATTGAGGGTACGGAAGTTTCTTCCCAAATCTTTTAACAATTGATTATAATCAGCAATCAAAGATTGTATTTCAGTATTGGATACCGGGTAGGTATTTTTCACAACCGCTTCTTTGGCTTTTATGAGGTAATGGCGAGCTACTGAATAATTACTGCCTTTAGGGTACTTTTTTACCACATAAGCAAAAATCTTCTTGGCATTCTTGTAATCTTCGTTACGCATGGCAATCATACCAATGTTCAACAACTCGCTTCCTTCCTGACGATAACGACGATCCAAAGCTTTGGCTTGAATAAAGGCCCTGTAAAACAATTTCTGCTGTAAATAGATCCAGAGTAAGAACTCATTGTAGATCACCTCTCCTGGCTTCTTCTGAAGCCTTGTGAGCAATATTTTCTCAAACTTCTCAAGGTCTTTTTGCTTCGTAAGGCGATCTTGTAAAGCACCTTTTACCGATTCAAGGTTTTTATGATCATCCAGTGCTACATTGACATACTCGTTTACCATTGGTTCAAATTTACCCAAAGCCGCATATACATTGGCCAACTCTATAGCAAACAAATACTTGTTGGCAATTCCTTTACGAGAGTTTAGGTAAATTTTTTCAGCCCATATAGCTTTATCCAATTGCATAAAATGCTCTGCGGCAGCATTCACCACGTGGTCAGGTTTCTTGCGCACATTCTCTACTACCCGATCAAACTGTTTATCCGCTCGATTAATTTTACCTTGTCGTTCGAGAACCACCCCATAGTCAATCGATAACGTAGGATTTTCGGGTTCATAACGCTGCGTTTTCTTTATCAGTCGTTCCGCATTCTTAAAATCCTTGAGGCTTACCAACGAAGCCAGGTAATTTTCATATACCCTTTTCAAGTACAAAGGATTACGGGCTAATTTTTCATACAGTGAATTTGCTTTTTCATATTCCTTTTTCTGGAAATATTCATTCGCTAATTGCAAATCTTTAGGATCTTGTTGTGCTTGTGCTATCTGAGGCAGGAAAAAACTGAGTGTTGCAAACACGCCTACCATCCAAAACAACATCTTAATGGTTTTCCCATTTGTTTTGGTGGCCATTTCATGGTCAATATTCATGTGTTATAGATTAAAGATAAAATTTATAATCTTGACTAATAGTTAAGTAACCTACTTAACTATCGAGCAGAAACTGGAAGCAAAGATTTTGAATATAAGACTTGAAAGAAATTCTCACAAGTAAAAAAACATTTCGAAAGTAATACTATTAACGACAATTCCTATCGATAAGATTTTTTTAACGATTAAAATGTTTGGTTTTTTAATTTGATGAAAGAATCGAAGAAAACCTCTAAGTAAGCTTTAAATAAAATATAATAAAGTATTTAATTACTTAAGTACTATTATTATTATCATGCTGTGGATAACTTTTAATTTTCGCTTGAGAAAAATTTATTTTCAGTTTTGCTAAATATACATTGTCGATATTGGTTTTTTCCTCGAGCATCTATCCACTTTTTTTACTACTTATCCACAGGTTTATCCACACTAGTCTAGAGGATATTTGCTAAAAACATGATCGAAACCTACTGTGGATAACCCTATATTTTTGGTGGATAATTTTGTGGATAACTTGTGTATAATTTGTGGATTATTCACATAGCCTTAGTTTTTCAACATTATAAACAGAGTTATCCACCATAAACTGTGGATAACTTGGGTAGTTATCCACATATTTTTGAAGGTTATCCACACATTTTGTGGATAATGTGGATAAAAAAGTTTGTTACCTACACCCATCAACCAAAGTTATCTACGTTAAAAATTAACATTTGTGGATAACTTGGGTAGTTATCCACAAAATTATCCACATTTTTTAACAATAATGTGTATATCTCAGAAACAACATTTGACAATATTTATTCATTTTCGAGAAAATTCAATGATTCATTAGGTGTGTATGTGAAGATTTATCTCTTATAAAAAAGCGCTCATCCATTGTCTAAAACATCTACTATACCTATAAAAGGTATGCTATGATTCTGGGCATTATTTATAGCTTTTGATAAAAAAATACTGAATACTTCCTAAATTTGTATACTTGATTTGTTCTTAGTGTACGATTATACCTCTTTTATTAGTGATAATGGGTATCACATGATGAACAAACACATACCAGAATTTTAAATTGATTGACCATGTTTAAGACAACAGAAATAACCTCTGATAAAGTAACTTCTGACAACCCTATACACCAAAGATTGGTTTTTCCTTATGAAGAATGTGCGAAGTACATTAATGGACATGTATTGGAAGTAGGTTGTGGTTTTGGGCGTGGCATTGATATTTTAGGAAGCCATTGTGAGAGCTATACAGCCATTGATAAAAATAAGAAATTGATTGAGTGGTTATCCAACAGATATCAGGACTTTACTTTTATAGCACAAAACATTCCTCCGTTTAGTTCTATTGCTGATAATACCTACGATTTTGTGGTATCTTTTCAAGTAATAGAGCATATTAAGAATGATGAATTGTTTGTGAAAGAGATTCAACGAGTGTTGAAACCAGGAGGAAAGGCCATTCTTACCACTCCCAACATTAAGTTATCTTTAACCCGTAATCCCTGGCATATTCGTGAATATACCGCAGAGGAACTGACAAAATTAATGAAGAAATATTTCAGCGAAGTAGATATGAAGGGAGTACATGGCAATGATAAGGTTATGCGTTATTATGAGCGTAATAAAAAGGCTGTACAAAAAATTGCCAAGTGGGATATTTTTAACCTACAATACAATCTACCAAGACAAGTACTCCAGGTGCCTTATGATCTTATGAATAGAGTTAATCGTAATAAACTTCAAAAACAAAACGATTCGCTGGTAGTAGATATCAACTTTGATGATTACTACGTGAGTGATCGTCCTGCTGAGAGTTTAGATTTATTCTGTGTAGTGACTAAATAAGGTTAGTTTTTGCCTTTTAATATATATGAGCTTCTTATTGCTTTTGATAAAGTAACAAGAAGCTCGTATTTTTTATAGCTTAAAATTTCACAGTAATATTTTGTTCCCAATTGGCCCTCAATTGGACAGGGTTGTTGTAGAAAAATATTTTCTCTGCCTCTTTCTCATTTTTATAATCTGAGGTGTCCCATTTTCCATTATTATTAGCATCTATAATGACCCTAATAGTATAAGTAGCAGGAGAGAGATTATTAAACTTGAATTGGTTATTGGTAACTGCACTATTTTGTTGCTCCCTCACTACCTCAAACTCTTGATCAAGCAATTGGATTATAAAATTAGGAGTGGATGTTTCTACCTTGATATTCACTAATCCAATTGATGCTGGGTCTATTCGGCTGATGGTTTGTTTGACTAAAGTGGTAGAGTCATTAATAACACTTATAAACGCAGCACTGTCACTAATGATATGCAATGCTTTTTTGAATTGAATGTTTCGGGTAAGTGTTAACTTTGTTCTATATTCATTCCATTGCAGCGTAGTACTACTATCGGTAATTAATGGTTGGAAATTGACCGTATCGGCATCTACAAGATATTTTAATTTGGTAGCATCCAGGTTTTTTACTGGTTTGGGAAATACAAACTCTACATCTAATTGATCCCCTTCAACGCCAATTCCATTTTTTGGAGCTATTTTTACTCCAAAAGCAGCACGATCTTTATCTTTAATAGGCTTATTATTGAATTTAACGGTTACTTCTTCACTTAAACGATTATTGGCTGAGTCAGTCGCAATTACTCGTAAGCGTAGCGAATCTAAAGATTGTTTGTTGTATAGGGTTACTGTGCGTCCATTGGGAGCAATATTGTACCGAATCTTTTCTTCCAAATTAGTCTGTCCCGAATCTAGTTTGATATCTTGAATTCCCTCATTAAAAGTCAACTCTACCAAATGTTTTTTGGCCCCTTTACTATTCAAACGAGGAGGTTCATAATCCTCTTTTACCAAAGCAATTTTAAGCGAATCCTGATCTCCCTGGGTGAGGTCAATTACGCCAGGAACAAATCCTATCATTTCTCCTTTAGTATAGTATTTATTATTGTTACCATCTTTGAGCGCATATAAACGATAACGATTGGCTTTGATGTTTTTAAAATTAAAAAAACCAGCGTCATTGGTTTGGGTCAAATAATAAGGAGGATCTTCATCTATGGTGAGTGTATCGTCTACCTTATATAATGCTAACAGGGTTTCTTTACCTGGTGCATTGCTGAGGAGTTCGGTGACCTGTCCCTTGATTTGCATGGTATCGAGTTGGCTACCTGTACTAAAAGCTAACCTTACTGGAGCTGGATTTCCTTCGGTAATGTCTTTGATAGTATTCCGAAAATCGAGGTTATAAGTAGTATTAGAGTCGAGAGGTTGTTCAAAAGTAATGATGAGCTTCTTCTTCACTACCTTATAAGTATAGTTTTGTACCCTTGGGGTAATGATAAGATCTTGCTTGAGTTTCTCAGTTTTGATCCATTCGTTAAAAGTAAGGGTTACATTTCCCCGATAATTGAGTTGCTCCATCTTAGGGAAAGAACGGATAGTATCTAATATTGGAGCTAGTGAATCTTTAGGCCCTCCGGTTGGAGCAATGATGTTGGCACAGCTACCCATGCCTACAATCATCCAGGCCAACCCACTTACATATATAATATACAATGCAACACGTTTCATAATCAACAAGAATATTAATAAAGAGCTTATTAGCTCTGCAAACTTATTGATAATTCGTGTTTTGTAGGGAAATCGCTACGACTTATTTTTGGATTTGTTTAAAAATCAACTGCTCCAAATACTTAATAATTTCATCAGTTTCAGTATCTGTTACCTTTAACTCGGTTAAGGAAGGTAAATGTTGAGAAAAGAAAATTTGCTGATGAGCCGATTCCAGCATAGTACTGGTAAGGGCGTGGGCATAAGGATAATCAGCATTATAAGACTTGATCATAGAGGCCACTTTTTTGCAAAGAGACTTATAACTGCGAAAAAAGCCAAACTGATTTTCGGTATCTACACTTTTAGTATAATACGTTTTAGAAGATTCTGAGACTACAATACGATGTAGAGCTACCTCATCAATATGTGAAAAATGAGACTCTCCCTTGGGAGTTAAAGATTCAGCAATTACTCTAATGGCGATCTTCAACCTTTTTTCTACATCTTCAATATTATTAGTTTGGTAATCAATCTGATACTCTAACCAGCTCCAGTACCATACCAAGAGGTATACTAATAAATTGTGCTTGTTTTCGAAATAGCGATAGATAGAAGCCTCGGTAGAGTTGATGCGATTCGCTAGTTTTTTGAAAGTAAAATCCTCAAAACCAAGTTCATCAATTAACTCAATACTGCTGCTTATTATCTTTTTACCTAATTGAGTTTGTTCGGGGTCTCTTAGGTAGATTTTATCGTTGACGTTTATTTTAATTGTTGCGCTAACTCCCATCACTTGAGTGCGATTTGATGTAAACAATACTATAGAAACACAAAAGTAAAGTTTTTTATTATAATAGTAAAGCTATTATTTTAAACTGACTCAAAGAAAATAAAGTTTTAGTAAAATACCATAATTTGTTACATATATCCAATGCAACTGTTTTTTGTTACTTTAAGCCGAATTTGTAGTTAAACGAAAACAACTAGGAGGAGTTTTGAACTTATCAGTTAAAATTTTCTATTTTCGCAGCATATTCTATCCTGTGTTGCTACAAAAACATACATGGGATCTTTGATCATTGATAGTAGAAACTAAAGACTTATGCTTGAGTTTAAGAAAATTAACAATCTGGTAGGTTGGATTGTGTTTGTCATTGCTACCGGAGTGTACCTGGCTACAGTACAACGTACTGCCAGTTATTGGGACTGCGGCGAGTTTATTGCCTGTGCGTTCAAATTGCAAGTGCCACACCCCCCTGGTGCCCCTTTCTTTTTATTAATGGGACGTATGTTTTCCTTTTTGGCTATGGGAGATGTTACCCAGGTGGCTTACTGGATCAACATATTATCAGTCCTAAGTAGTAGTTTTAGTATATTATTCTTGTTTTGGTCTATTACCATGTTAGGGCTAAAACTATTACCCGTTAAAAGTGAAAAAGACTTAACTCCCTTTCAATTATATTCTTTGATTGGTGCTGGTGTGATTGGCTCATTGGCTTACACCTTCTCAGATTCTTTTTGGTTTTCGGCAGTAGAAGCAGAAGTTTATGCAATGTCGTCTTTCTTTACAGCGGCGGTATTTTGGGCTATTCTACGTTGGGAACGTATAGATGACCCTCGCATGTCCAATCGTTGGCTAATCCTCATTGCCTATACCATGGGGCTTTCTATTGGGGTTCACTTACTAAACCTTGTAGCTATTCCTGCTTTTGCCCTTGTATATTATTATAAACGTTTTACCAATTACAACCTGGCCGGGGTGATTGCTTCGCTGGTAGCTGGTGGATTCATCATTATATTAATTATGAATGGGGTAATTCCTGGTTTACCTACATTGGCAGGAGATCTGGAAATTATGTTTGTAAATAGTTTCGGGATGCCTTTTGGCTCTGGAATTATATTCTTTATTGTTGTATTAATTGGAGGTGTTGTTTTTGGAGTATATTACTCTCATCAAAAAGAAAAAGTAGTATTCAATACTGCGATGTTGTGCCTATCTTTTATTCTGCTTGGTTACTCTTCTTATGGTATTGCCTTGATTAGAGCTAACTACAACCCACCTATCAACGAAAACGACCCAAGCGATATCGTTCGTTTTGTATCTTATCTTAAGCGTGAACAATATGGTGACCGTCCTTTATTTTACGGAAGAAGATTTACCTCTAATTTAGTAAAACAAGAGCAAGGGGCTGCAGTATACCGTAAGGTGCCAGAGAAAGGGAAATACGAAATTTATGACTATAAGCTGAAAAATATTTACGATAAAAACATGTTCTTCCCTCGCATGTATAGTAAGCAGTCCAACCACCCTCAATTATATCGAGAAAGGGTAGGATTAGGTCCCAAGGAAGATCCTAACATGGCAGATAACATCAAGTTCATGTTTACCTATCAGCTGGGGCATATCTATTGGCGATACTTTGGTTGGAACTTTATAGGAAGGGATAGTGACATTCAAGATGCTGGAGTAGCATTATTTACTCCACGCTCAAGCCTGCCAGACAGGATAGGTAAAAACAAAGGACATAATAAGTTTTATGGAATCCCGCTTATCTTAGGGTTACTAGGTTTGGTGTTTATGCTCATGCGTAACCAAAGAGTAGGATTAGTTACTGGGATGTTATTCTTCCTCACAGGACTAGCACTAGTACTCTATCTCAATTCCCCTCCGGTAGAGCCGCGAGAACGAGATTATATTTATGTAGGATCATTCTATGTATTTGCCATATGGATTGGCTTTGGAGTCATGTTTATGGCTGATGTATTCCGTGGTTTCCTGAAAAAAGGAATTGCTGCTCCTGTTTTGGCCACACTGATTTCGCTGTCTGCTCCATTGATTATGGCTCAACAGGGATGGGACGATCACGATCGTTCTCGACAATATCAGTCTATTGAGTCAGCTAAAAACCTACTGAATTCTTGTGCCCCTAATGCCATTTTGTTTACTGAGGGAGATAATGATACCTTCCCTCTTTGGTATATTCAAGAAGTAGAAGGGTTCCGCACCGATGTAAGGGTTTGTAACCTGAGCTTATTGGGTACTGATTGGTATGCTCGACAAATGACGCGTAAAACGTATAAGTCAGAAGCTTTACCGATTACGCTTAAGAAAGAGAATTACATTGCTGGTACCAATGATTATGTAACATATTGGGATGCTGCACAGGGAAGTCGTTTCCCACCACAGGTAGCCCAGGGAATGTTGAAACAAGGTTTAAACCTGAATTCTTTCATTAATCTATTAAACAACCGAGATGCTCGTTTATACCGAGCTTATACCAAGGATGATGGTATTTATACCTTCCCTTCAAAGTTGTTGGCGATCAATTTGAACAAGAATGCCATTCTCAAGCAAAAGTTTGTGCCTAAAAATCTACAGGACAAAATTGAGAATGTGATGGTATGGAATATTGGTAAAAACACCTTGTATAAGCATCATCTATTGATGTTGGATATTATTTCTACCAATGCTAAAAATGGCTGGAAACGTCCTATTTATTTTACCAGTAATATTAGCTCTAATAACTCGCTTAACTTGAAACAATACATGCAGCTTGAGGGATTGGCTTATCGCTTATTACCAGTCAGAAATCCAAGAGCAGTAGATGGTTATGTGAATACCGATATTATGTATAAAAACATGATGCCTGTGGCTAAGGGAGGTATTAGCGATGGTAAGGATAAAGGATTTTTCTATAATGGGTTAAACGATCCTAAAGCATATCATGATGAAAATGCCCGTCGTTTCCCTTCTTCTACCCGTACTTCTTTTATTCGCTTGATAGAACAATTGGTAAGAGAAGGTAAGAAGAAAAAAGCCCAGGAAGTAGCCTTATATTGTCTGAGCACTATTACCGATGAAGCCATTCCTTACAATGCGTTCTTTACGCCTTTTGTAGATGCATTATTTAGTGCTGGTTTAGACAAGAAAGCGTTTGAAGTAGCTGAGCTAATGGGTAAAAGAGCAGAGGAAGAACTCAATTATTTGTATGAAAATAATTTGGGTGATATAGACCAACAAACATTACAGTTGGCGCTTTATAAGCTACAAAGGTTAGCCCAGATAATGGCTAAACAAAAAGATAATAAGAAAGCCGAGGAGCTCAGTAAAAAATACATAGGTATACTGACCACCAACCAGGCTAGATTTAATATCAACTATTAAGAAAAAACTATCAATGAATATATCAAAAAGCACTACTCAGTTGGGTAGTGCTTTTTTTATAGTTGTTAGTTCAGATAGTACCTAATTCCAAAACTACTTCAAACTCTTCTTGTTTAATTGGCATAACCGATAGGCGACTTTGCCTGATCAATGCAATGTTTTCTAACCGTTCCTCTTCTTTGATTTGTTTTAGGGTTACTGGTTTATCGAGCTTGTGCTCAGGTGCCAGGTCTACCGCTACCCAACGTTCATCCTCAGTAGTAGGGTCTTGATAGTATTCTTTGATGACTTTGGCGCATCCAACTACTGCCTTTTCGTTTACACTATGATAAAAAAGCACCCAATCGTCTTTTTTCATGGCTTTTAAATTATTGCGTGCCTGATAATTACGCACCCCATCCCAGGGAGTAAAAGTATCTTTTACCAAATTATCCCAGGAATAGGCATTAGGCTCTGATTTTACTAACCAATAATTCATCGTGTTTTATATTTTTAATGATAATATCTGTTAATTTTGTTTAGCTTCTACAAGCCCGACAAGTTTATAAACATCGTCAGGTTTGGTTTAATTCATAACCAAAATTCATACAGTCTTGACCAACCAAAAGATTTTTGATTTACTCAAGCTCCACGCCTCTTTGCTCGAGCTTCACGGCGAAAATAATTTTAAAGTACGTTCTTATCATACAGCAGTTTTTAATATGGAAACCTTGGCTGAATCTTTGGCTGATATGTCGCTCAAGGAACTTCAAGGTTTAGAGGGGGTAGGCAAAGCCATTGCTACCAAAATTGATGATATCAACCAAACTGGTACTTTTAAACAACTCGAGGAATTCAGAGCCAAAACCCCCGAAGGAGTAATTGAGATGATGGAAATTGACGGGTTGGGGATTAAGAAAATCAAAGTTATTTGGGAAGAGTTGCAAATCGAAAGCTTAGATGCTTTGTTATTGGCTTGTGAGACTGATCAATTGTCGCAGGTGAAAGGGTTTGGACAAAAGACTCAGGAAAATATCAGACAGGCCCTGCTTTATCGCAAAGCCAATGCTTCAAGATTGCATTATGCCAAAGCAGAAATAATGGCTAATCAACTGGAAGCTTATTTAAAAGAACAAAACCTGAGTGGTCAGTTCCAAATAGTAGGTCAAATTCGCCGTAAATTCAATGTGGTAGATGAAGTACAGTTGGTGGCTTCTACCCCACACGATGAATTATTTACTACGCTCAATGGCTGTGAGTTTTTAGAACCAAATACCAAGGCCAGTGGGTTATTTGCCTGGAGAGGGAAGTTTAAAGATAGTCCACTCAAAGTAGAAGCACGTTTATGTGCTGCGGACGATTTTGCTGGTGAAGTATTCATCCATTCGGCAAGTCCTGGTCACCTAACCTATGCCGAAGCTGGAATGCCTACCCTATTTCAAATTGCACAAAAAGACAAACTTGCAACTGAAGAAGCTATTTATCAGAAGGCACAATTAGCCTATGTAGTGCCCGAAATGCGTGAAGGTGATTTTGAGTTAGAACTGGCCAAGAAAAATGAACTCCCCACTCTATTAGAAACGGCTGATATCAAAGGGATTCTACATGCACATTCTACCTATAGTGATGGTAAAAACACTCTGGAAGAAATGGCAGTAGCTGTGCGTGATGCGGGTTATGAATATTTGGGTATTACTGATCATTCTCAGTCAGCATTTTATGCCAATGGTTTACCCGTAGGTCGTGTGTTAGACCAACTCAAAGAAATTGATGAATTGAACGCAAAACTGGCCCCTTTCAAAATATTTAAAGGAATGGAGTCAGACATTATAGCTGATGGTGGCCTGGATTATGACGATGATATTTTAGCCAAGTTTGACTTTATCATTGCCTCGGTACACTCTGGCCTGAAGATGTCGGAGGAGAAAGCTACTACTCGTTTAATCAAAGCCGTGGAAAATCCTTATACCACCATGTTGGGGCATCCTACTGGTCGTATTTTGTTACGAAGAGAAGGTTACCCTGTCAACCACGAAAAAGTAATTGACGCTTGTGCTGCCAATGATGTTATGATTGAGATCAACGCCAGCCCCTGGCGCTTAGACATAGACTGGCAGTGGGTGCATTATGCCCTGAAAAAAGGTGTAAAATTGAGCATCAATCCCGATTCTCATGAAGTAGGCACCATTGGCGAAGTGTATTATGGGGTATGTGTAGGTCGTAAAGGAGGACTCACCAAAGAAATGACATTGAATACTTTGGGAGCCGATGCCATTGGGCAATTTTTTGAGGAAAGAAAGAAGAAGAAGGGGATTTAAGGTAGCGTAATATTGGTTGACTTTTATATGATTGAAAAGAATTAATTCTTTATAAAACTAAACACCCTTGTACCCAAAATACAAGGGTGTTTATATATGTGTAATTTATTAGCTCTATACATTTCCACCAATAGGCTTCTATTTACATTGTTGTACAGCAGCTACCAAAGCCTTTTTGAGTTGTTGGACTGTTGTTTCTTTAGTAGACATTACTACAAAATAATTTCCTATTCTCTTTCTACCAAAAATATTGGCTTTGATAATATTCCGCTTATTTTTAGTGTATACTTTAAGGCGGTATGATTCACTACTAATACTCTTACTAACTTTAATACTACTAATGTCCAAGCTTTGAAGGTTAAACTCATAGGAGCGTTCTAATGATTTGCCTTTCATTTCAGAAATTTTTATACGACATTTATTTTCGCCCACCTTTTCCCCTTTGAAGTGATACCTACCAAAATCATTCTTGTAACTACAGGCAGAAAGCTGGAGTATTACTTTGTCAGTAGTTTGTGACATTCCCAATTGTGTCGTAATCCCCAATATAACAAGGATAGCAAAAATGTGTTGCAAGTTTTCTTTCATAATCCGTTCAATATGTGTGATATACAAATGTATACTTTTTGACAGGGAGTATTACAGGTGAATTTATCAACAGTTGGAAAATGATATTGAAATGTACAGGTGAATTCACAAATTGTTGTTCAATCAAATGCAAATCAAGACTACCAAGTTTAAGCCTTATTGGATTGATAATTATCTTTCCTGAAACAACTTTGTTTCTAAAGGTAAATCTGTTTTATGGAATAGATCAGCCAAGGCCTTGGCATTTTTATGACTAAACCCTCCTTTAAAGGCATAATCTTTAACGCCTTGTTGGTAAATGCGAATTGCATACCCCCCTTTGGGTACATGAAAAAGCTTTACCTTAGTAATATTTTCATAGCGTTTGGTTTTACTTCCAAATACGGTTTTAGTAGTCAATTCTAAAGTTTGACGGTTGGGCACTTTTATAGTAGTCCAGAATAATAAAAAATAGTAAACAGCAAACAATATCAGGGCTGATAGAAAACTTAGCAGGTAGCCTTGAGAGGGCTTCATAATGGCTTTAATGCTTAAAAAAATGCCTAGTACAGTGCTTCCTCCAAATAAGATTGTAGAAAAGATAGCCAAACCGATTCCAGTACTAAAAGAAATTTGAGAATGATTCATATAAAAGAAAATGTGGGTGTTGGATTGGTTAATAGTAGAGGGTAATAAAAAGTTAACCAATATAGGAGAGGAGTAGCAGGAAAAATCTTGCTGGTGTGTAGCCCAACAACACCAACAAGAAGATTTTAATTAGACGACTTAGCTATTTAACCATTTGTTGGCTTTTTTTACATAGCCTCCATCTGGACAAAGTTCCAGATATTTTTGGAGAGCCGCTTTATCATCCGTTTTCTTGTAAATTGTCTCACAGGCTTCCCAAATGTTATCGTCTATCATAGACTCATCCATTCCATTATTGCGAGAATCTACATAGGCTTCAATCGCCTTTTCATAATCTTCCAGAAAAAAATGGGCCGCTCCTACCTGACTAAGGTATAATCCTTTTTTAGCAGGATATTCATCGGCCATTTTGGTATAAAGAGCTAGTGCGTCGTTAAACTTTCCACTAGTCATAGCCGAAGAAGCCTGGCGCATGAGTGCATCTTCACTGTCCTTAGCCTGTGGATTATTTGCAATAAACTCTTTGTTCATTTTATCGGCTTCATTTAGCGAAACCTTCTTTTTCTTTCTTCCGAAAAGTCCCATAATGTTTAGTTTTTTTGATGTTAGTGTTTTGACTTAAAGTTAATGATTATGGTATTGCTAATCAACAAAAGATAGATTCAAAGACTACTCAAGAACACTTCTTTATTGATACTTATTAAAATAAGTGAAGTTAGCAGGGGAAAAACAAAAATACCTCTAAGGCTATTATCTCAGAGGTATAGTAATATTATTAAGAGCTATTTTGTAGAGAAAAATCGACAAAGACGTATAATAGTAACAAGCAAGTTTCTTAATTTATGATCCTGTAAAGTTGGCGAAAGCCATAAACATTACAGCTGCTCCAATTATTACATTTGTAATGATGATGACAGTCAAGAGTTTGCCTGAGGAAAATGTTTTATTGAAACCCTTAAGTAGACTAAATTCCAGAAGTACTACCACTAATCCACCTAAAGCTATATATAAAGTATCATCCACCCCCATTTTATAAATCATAAAATCAGAAAAAGAATTAGCCACAACAACAATTATTAGCAAAATAAGTGAAAGCATAAAACCTGTATTGAGGCATTTTTTGAAGGTATTGAAATGGATTAAATTTAAAGCAATGCCTTTGACCAAGGCTCCACCAATCAAAATCGTAAGCACTACAGGGATCATCGCTTTGATTTGGTAAATTTTAACTAATAAGATGGATTCTATCATAATCGTATAGTTCGTTAAATAATCAATCTAGATATTATTATAAGAGGACAAAATAGTAAAATTATGAGAGACTATTGAGCGTATAGCTAACGTTTTTAATTGAATAATTGATCGAATGCTATATTCCAGAAGTGAAATAAAACGGGTAACTCCTTACTGATTTTTAGGAGCTTCTGAAAACCATTTTTTTATTTTTGTAGTGGTATTGTATCTGCTCTAAAAAAAATATTCCTATCCCTGCATTTTAATTTAAAAAGTGTAAATTAGTACTAAGTTTTATTAGGTAAGGTATATTGGTATTAGTTAAGTGAAAAACCATATTCAAAACTTAATACTCACCCCCCTTACATCCGCGGATTATTAAATGAATTTGAACCAATACAATGGATAAATTTTCTTATATCGGCAATGCTGATGTGGCCTCTATAGAAGAGATGTATCAGCAGTACAAAAAAGACCCCAACTCAGTCGATGCCACCTGGCAATATTTCTTCAAAGGCTTTGATTTTTCAGTAGAACAATATGGTGAACCTGGTGAAGCAACCAACGGACAAAGTACCAATGGTGCGGCTACTGGCAAGGTAAGCCAAGCTGATATAGAAAAAGAAATTAGTGTACGAGAACTAATCTCAGCCTACCGTTCTCGTGGGCACTTACAGGCCAAGACCAATCCTGTACGCCCTCGTCGTGATCGTCGTGCCCGTCTTGAAATCTCTGATTTTGGTCTTACCGATGCAGATTTAGATCGCACTTTTGAAGCAGGCCGAACTATTCTTAACAGACCTGCTACATTGAAAGAAATTGTAAGGGCTTTGAAACACATCTACGAACGTGCAGTAGGTTTCGAGTATGCTTACATTCGTGAACCAGAAGTATTGGAATGGTTCAAAGAAAAAGTTGAGCAACAATCATTGAATTATAATCCTACCCCAGATTATAAGAAAAGAATCTTATCAAAGCTTAACGAAGCAGTAGCTTTTGAAAGTTTTTTGCATACCAAATACATTGGTAAGAAACGATTCTCTCTTGAAGGAGGCGAAAGCACAATCCCTGCACTTGATGCAATTATTAATCGTAGTGCAGAACTAGGTGTAGAAGAAGTAGTAATTGGGATGGCACACCGAGGGCGTTTGAATGTGCTTGTAAACATTATGGGGAAAACCTACGAAGATGTTTTCAACGAATTTGAAGGAGAAATTCCAGAAGAGTCGGTAGGTGATGGAGATGTAAAATACCACTTGGGCTTTTCTACTGAATTAGAAACCCCAGAAGGACATAAAGTAAACTTACAATTGGCACCTAACCCCTCTCACCTTGAGGCGGTAGATCCATTAGTAGAAGGTTATGTAAGAGCCAAATGTGATAAAATGTATCACGGTAATGTAGACCGTATCCTCCCTATTTTGATTCACGGTGATGCAGCCATTGCGGGACAAGGCTTGGTATATGAAATCACCCAAATGTCTAAACTGGAAGGGTACCATACGGGTGGTACTATTCACTTTGTAATCAATAACCAGGTTGGGTTTACTACCAACTTTGAAGATGCTCGATCTAGTATCTACTGTACCGATGTAGCCAAAATGACTGACTCACCAGTACTACACGTAAATGGTGATCATCCTGAGGCAGTGGTATTTTGCTGTAGACTAGCGGCAGAATTTAGAGAGAAATTTAACCGAGACATCTTTATAGACATTGTTTGCTATCGTAAACATGGGCACAACGAAAGTGATGAGCCTAAGTTTACCCAGCCAGCATTGTATAAGCTTATTGGTAAACACCCTAACCCTCGTGAGCAATATTTGAATCGTTTACGTGAAAGCGGAGATGTAGATGCCAATATTGCCAAAGAAATGGAGCAGCAATTTAAAAGTATGCTTCAGGATCGCCTCAATATGGTAAAACAAAAAGAGGTGAGCTATAAGTTACAACCACTGGAAAAAGAATGGGACAAGCTACGTCATTCTAACCCTTCTGATTTTGACAAAGTATATGATACTAAAGTTTCGGCTGAAACGGTTGAAAAAGTTGGAAAAGCATTAACTAACCTACCCAAAGGTTTTAATCCAATTCGACAGATTCAAAAACTGATTGAAAAACGAGAAGATATGTTTTTCAATAGTAAGGTTTTAGACTGGGCTTCTGCCGAGTTATTAGCATATGGCTCTATATTGAGCGAAGGTAAAATTGTTCGTTTTAGTGGGCAAGATGTAAAACGTGGTACTTTCTCACACCGCCATGCAGTACTCCACGACGCCAACACCAGTGCTTCTTACACGAGTTTGGATTACATTCAGGAAGATCAGGAGAAAATGCGTATTTATAATTCGCTACTTTCTGAGTATGGAGTATTAGGTTTTGAGTTTGGTTATGCAATGGCCAACCCTCACGCCCTTACAATATGGGAAGCACAGTTTGGTGATTTTGCCAATGGTGCTCAAATCATTATTGATCAGTTCATTACCGCAGTAGAATCTAAGTGGCATCGAATGAATGGTTTGGTAATGTTGCTGCCACATGGATACGAAGGTCAAGGGCCAGAACACTCAAGTGCTCGTTTGGAACGTTTCTTACAAATGTCGGCTGAGTATAATATGATTGTGGCCAATGTAACTACTCCTGCCAACTTATTCCATATTTTGCGTCGTCAATTGGCTTGGGAATTCCGTAAGCCATTGGTGATCATGTCACCAAAGTCTTTACTTCGTCATTCATTGGTAATGTCTCCTGTAAGTGAGTTTACTGATGGTCATTTCCAGGAAGTAATCAAGGATGATTATGTAGATGTTAAAAAAGTAAAGAGAGTGCTATTCTGTACTGGAAAGATCTACTACGAATTGCTCAAGAAACAGCAAGAAGATGAACGCAAGGATGTAGCAATTATCAGAATTGAACAATTGCATCCATTCCCTACCAAAGCCATTCACCAGATTTTAGGAGACTATGGTATGCCAGAAGCTTTCTGGGTACAAGAAGAGCCTCGCAATATGGGAGCTTGGGGATACATTCGTCGAGTATATACTTATGATAAAATCAATGTTATCGCTCGTAAAGCAAGTGCTTCTCCTGCTACTGGATATTCATCTGTACACAACGAAGAACAAGAAGTGATTATCAATGCTGCATTCAAAAAATAAGAAAGCAGTTTAAAATAAATTAAGTGCCCCATTGAGCTGTTTTAGTTCAATGGGGTTTTTCATTTTCTAGAGTTTAACCCCAAGAAAGAGAATATCATCCCGTTGATCAGCCCCTTCTTGATAACTATTCTTTATTTCTACTAAATGGCTTTTTTGTTGATCCAGTGGTAGGTGCATGATTTGCTCTAGGGCACTCACAAGTTTTTTGGTTCCAAATGACTTTCGTTTAATATTGGGATTATCTACATAGCCATCACTACTCAAATACAAAACATCTCCTCGGGTAAGCATAATTGTATGATTTCTGAGTTCCTGTTCGATGTGTTTAGGTATCCATCCACCAATAAATACTTTATCCCTTTTGATCTTATAAAGCTTGTTCTGATGAGTATAATACAATGGGCGTTTGGCATTGGCATATAGAACCTCTACATCTGACGAATCCTCAATATATTCAATACGACATAAAGATACATCCATACCATCATTGTTTTCAGATTCCCTTTGGTGTAGACTTTGACGAACACCTGACTGAAGTTTCTCCAATATTTTCTTAGGATCAAAAATCTTTTTTTCGTTGACAATCTCACTCAATAATCGGCTACCAATCAAACTCATAAAAGCTCCAGGCACACCATGACCAGTGCAATCTACCGCTGCCAAAAGCGTATAAATTTTAAAAGAAGGTACTCCATCTATAATAATACGTTTCTTGACATGACTCATCCAATAAAAGTCGCCTGATACGATATCTTTGGGTTCATAAATCACAAAATGTTCATCAAAAACCTGCTCAAACGATTTGGTACTGGGCAATATAGAATTTTGAATTTTTTGTGCGTAGCGAATACTTGCTTTGATTTCTTCGTTTTGATTCTCTATTTTTCTCTTCTGAGAGGTAATTTGTACAAGGCTATCAGTGTTTTGGAGCGCAATAGTGATGTATACTGCCAGGTTTCGTAATAAATTTAAGTGATAATCAGTATAAGCGTTTTTTTTCAGGCTTTGTACACTTATAAGCCCCAAAGTATTATTTTCTATAATTAAAGGAATACAAATCGCGGAGTTTAATAACTGACTTGCCTCATAATCTTCCAATGATTCAATAAAAAGGTGGTATTCACGCTGCATATCATTGATGAGAATCTCTCTTTGGTAAAGTACACAAACGGTTGCAATGCGATTTTCTTGAGCAGTACTAAACTCAACCTGAGGCATTGTTTCATTCAAATGAATGTAATCCTTATAAGTTATGGTTTGTTTTTGAGCATTATACAAGCCAATACCAAATTCTGCTACATCCATCAGGTTATTTATATTACTGTATACACTTGCTACAATTTGACTAATAGATAATTTAGACGTGATTTCCTTTCCTATTTCGCTGAGTAACTTAATATTGTTATAAGCCTTTTCTATTTCAGAGCTTTTTTCAGTGAGTTTGGTATTGATGCTTCTCAGCACTTCTGCTTGTGATTGAATCTCTTCTTTTTGCTGTTCTAAAGCTGCGTTCTTTTGAGCAATGTCTGTGCTTTTTTGCTCTATCGATACATTGGCTACTTTTAGATTTTCGGCTTGAATTAATATTTCCTCTTTTTGTTGTTCCAGTTCTGAGTTTTTAGTTAATATCTCTTCATTCTTCTGAATAATCTCGGTAGTACGTTCTTTAACAGTTTGCTCTAACTTTTCTTTTTGCTTATACAATCGGTAAGTGTACAACCTTATGGAAATAACTAATAAAAGTAAACTGATAACAACATAGGCGGTATAAGCCAAAGTAGTGCGATACCAGGGAGGGAGAATCTTAAATCGATATTGGAGCACTTGACTTTCCTCTTGATAGAGATTTCTGGTTTGGATAAATAAAGTATAATTACCCTCTGGCAGATTGGTATATTCTTTATAGGTTTCGTTAGTCCAAGTTGTCCATCCTTTGTCAAACCCCTTTAGCCAATAGCGAAACTGATTTTTTTGTGCATCAGCATAATACGTACTCCCGACATTAAATCTTAGCCCATTATAAGTATAAGGTAGTGTGGGATATCGATATGCAGAGGAAGGAGTAAGTACACTTTGTCCTTTTGTATTGGTAAAGTTTCCTCCAAAAATCACTGAATCCTTTGCTCCTGTGAGAGTGATTTCTCTCAGTAATACCGAAAATTTTGTTTTAGGAGAGGGAGTGGAAAGGCTATAATGAATAGCCCCTTCTTTGGTGCCAAAGATTATATTTTGAGCATCTACTGGGTTTAGGTTGGTGGCTACTTTTTCTATGAGCGAACCTCTCAGTTTTCTGAAAGGATTGAGCACTCTTACAAATGACCCATCTGATTGTTTTTTAAGCAATCCAACTTCCAGATATTTATCTTTTACCCCTTTGAAGCTTTTTTGGGCTACATACCAAATGTTTTGTTGAGCATCACTGCGCATATAAAGAATTGACCGATGATTCCCAATAAGTTTATTGTATTGAGATTCCCTTATGAACCGATCTGCGGTAGTATTGTATTCATATACACCATCTTCGGTGGCAATTACATTTTTATTATTGATTTTAAATAAACGATTATAAGTATTAGAGGGTAGCCCTTTGCTTTTATCATAAAACTTTACTTCTAACACACTATCCAATACTTCATTCATTTTAATCTTATACACTCCTTTTTGGTCATAACTTCGCCAAAATACTCCAGGAGCTTCTTGTTGTAGATAGCGAGTACTGGATGAATATCCTTTAACTGTCTGTTTATATTTCCACTGATTATCTTTCCACTCTAATATTTGTAAACCATTAGTGGTTCCCACAAGTAAATAATTAGGGTTTTCCAATACAGGGATAATACTCCAGGCGTTTCCCTGAATACCTACAATACGGGGATTAGATAAAATCTTATTTTTTTCTTGAATACGATATATGCCAGGATTATAAGTAGCCAGTATCTCTCCTTTAAAATCCTTTAGCTGCCAGGTTTGATTATTTGAGTTAGGGAATGTTTGAAAGCGAACACTATCAGTTAATGGGTTTTCGTAAGCTTTCCAGTTTTTATAATAAATACCAGTAGAAGTAGCTACAAAAAAGCGATTTTGACCTATATAAGTATAGTAGGTGGCTCCATCCAACCCCATAGAACCATCAAATACACTAAAAGGAGAATTAATTTCGATATGAGCAATCCCTTTGGAAAGACCTGCCCATAAATTTTGATTCTGATCTACATACAAACTATACACATCGTTGTCTAGTAAGCCTGCTTTTTTATTGATAAGTTGGATCACTTTTCCGCTGTTGTCAACAACCAAAATTCCGCCGTTGCTTAGCCCAACAGCAAAGTAATTTTCATTGATTTTAGTAGCACAATAAATTCTAAACTTCTTGAAGTATTTATCCAATTCGACTGAGAACTGTTGAAGTGATTGTCCATCATATACTTTGATTGTCCTGGAACCAAATAGAAGTGTTTTACCCTTTCCAAAAGGGATAGAATGGCGATAATTAGATTTTCCAAGCGCAGGTTTTAGTGCTAGTTTCCCATTCTTGAGTACAAAATTTCCTAAATCTGGTTGATTTACAAAAAATTCCCCGTTGGCCATTGCACTGAAGAAAAACCATTGATTTTGAGGCTTAATTACAGTGATTTTTTTATTCTTAATGATCAATAATTTTCTTCTCCCACGACAAACAATTCCCTCATTTGGTGTTTGGTACATTTCCCATATATCTCTAAATCCATCCGCTTCTTTTGGCATTTGATCCATCAAAGAAGCAATATAGGTTTTGCCTTGAGCATCGGTAGCTACATATCCTAAAAAACTCTGAGCACCTACATACAACACCCCATCCTTACCCAATACAAGAGACCTAACAGTAGATTTATTAGGTACTTCGATACTTCTCCAGTTTACTCCATCAAATTCCAGCAATGAGGTAGAGTTTCCGACATACAGTACGCCACGTTGGTCTTGAGCAAGACACCAATTTTGGTCATGCGCATGATAATCACTTGGGGAATAGTTTATAATGAATGGTTTTCCTATGTTTTTTACTTGAGCCAATGCATCTTGAGCCAGCATCCACCAACATAAAATCAAAAATGAAAACCATTTTTTTTGTATAATCATAACCAATCAGATGTCTTAATAATTTTGGAAAGGACTTTTGTCCAAACCAAGAATAACTTAGTATAGCAATATTATTTTGATGAAGTGCAAAAACTTGATGACGGATAAAAGCAAAGCATTTAGGATAATTATATGCTCTTAATGGAAAGGTAAAGGAATTGTCAAGTAATGTATTTTTGTTAAGTATAATATTTCAATATAATACATTTTAGGAATAAAAAACTACAGTAATTCATAAAATAGCCTACCCATTTTGGCACTGGTTTAAAAGTTTAGGTAAAACCCTGATTGAATCTATTATAAACTATTGGTTAGCTTATGGGTTATTTTATAATTGAACAAGTTTTATGAACCTCTTAGACTGGTTGTTATATGACATTTTATGCCCTTAAAAGGGGAGTTGTGGAATAAACAAAAAAATGTTTAAATTAGCCTGTATATTAAAGAGATAACGAGATTTTGAATATCGAATCGATCCTAAACAATAAATAAATTAATTGAAAGGAAAAATATTATGGCCGTAGAAATGAAAATCCCTGATCTTGCGGAATCTATCTCTGAGGTAGTGATTTCCCAATGGTTGAAGCAGGATGGTGACTACGTAGAATTGGATGAAATGATTTGTGAGGTGGAAACTGACAAGGCTGCCCAGGAATTAGCAGCTGAGGCAGCAGGAATCCTTCGCATTGTTGTACCTGAAGGCGAAACAGTTCAGGTAGGTGATGTGATTTGTCACATCGAAGCCGGTGAAAATGCAGCTTCAGCCAGCACTACTGCTACTGCTGCGGCTAATGCTTCTTCAAGCAGTGCTACAACTGCAACTGCTACTGCCACTCCAGTGGCTGATGCCAAAGAAGTAGAAATGCGTGTACCTGAGTTAGCTGAATCTATTACTGAGGTTGTGATTGGCGCTTGGTTAAAAGAAGAAGGTGACTTTGTGAATATGGATGAAACTGTTTGTGAAGTAGAAACTGACAAAGCTTCTCAAGACCTAACTGCGGAAGCTTCTGGTATACTACACATTATTGCTCAGGAAGGTGATACATTGAATGTTGGAGAATTGATTTGTACCATTAAGCCAGCCGAAGCACCTGCTGGTGGACAATCAAGTAGTAATGGTACACCTACCCAAGCTGCTACTAATACTGGCTCTGCGGCTAGTTCTACTGCTGCGGGACATCCATCACCTGCTGCGGCAAAGATTTTAGCAGAAAAAGGCATTAATCCTGGAGATGTAAATGGAACTGGTGTTGGTGGACGTATTACCAAAGAAGATGCTTTAAATGCACAAAAAGCGTCACAATCCAAAGCAAGTCCTGCTCCTGTGAAGAAAGAAACAGCTACCCCAGCACCTGTATCTGTGCCAGGAAGTCGTAATCAAAGTCGTAAACGAATGTCTCCACTTCGTAAAACGGTAGCACGTCGTTTGGTTTCTGTGAAAAATGAAACGGCTATGTTGACTACCTTCAACGAAGCCAATATGCAGCCTATCAAGGACTTTAGAGCTAAGTACAAAGAGCAATTCAAAGAGAAGTATGGCGTAAGTTTGGGCTTTATGGGCTTCTTTGCGAAAGCTTGTAGTACTGCGCTTTTAGAAATACCAGGAGTAAATGCTCAAATAGATGGAAACGAAATTGTTTACAACGACTTTGTAGATATTTCGGTAGCAGTATCTGCCCCAAAAGGGTTGGTAGTACCTGTATTGAGAAATGTTGAAGGTATGGGCTTTCACGAGATAGAGCAGGGAATCAAAAACTTAGCAATTAAGGCTAGAGACAATAAGTTATCGATAGAAGAAATGCAAGGTGGAACCTTTACCATTACCAATGGTGGGGTATTTGGTTCTATGATGTCTACTCCTATCATTAATGCGCCTCAGTCAGCCATTTTGGGTATGCATAATATTGTAGATCGTCCAATGGCCGTAAATGGAGAAGTTAAGATATTGCCAATGATGTATTTGGCGCTTTCTTATGACCACCGTATCATCGATGGACGAGAGGCAGTTACTTTCCTGGTAAGAGTAAAACAATTGCTGGAAGAGCCAGAAAGATTGTTATTTGGTGTGTAAATAACTTTTAGAGTAATATATATACAAGAGTCAGGTAGGTAAATATCTGGCTCTTTTTTGTGTCTATATCTACACAAAAATACCTATAAAAGATTATTTGGATAAACGGTTTAGTACTGAATTTTTAAAAGCATGTAACCTTTTTATCAAGAAAAATCGTTATATTAAATACTGAATAATCAATTATAAACCAAAACCTAATATTAATATTATGAGCAGCGAATCACACAAGAATGCCCGTAAAATGCTTAGCATCAATACATTGGTATTCGGAATTTCTTCTCTATACTTTGTATATATTGTGGTCAATTTACTTCGTGAATTGGTTGTAAAACAAACATTGATGACAGGCACAGGTATTTTTGGTATGCTGGTACTTGTCGGGTTTGTATTTATTAGTTTAAGACATTACCGTAAAGCCTGGAAAGCTTTCAGCGATTTAGATTATAGAGCTTCTGTTTTAAGTGGAGTAATATCGTGGGCTTATCCAGTTGGAATGATCTTGTTGACGCTTATGTTAAGCAGATAAGTTTCCACAAAATAAGAAAAGCATTGAGCCTGTAGGTTATTACTTACAGGTTTTTTTATTGGAGGCGAGTCAAGTTTGTGATCAACTCATTATGTTGAGGAAACATGGTCTTTAATTCGTCTCGATTGGCCAATTCAAAGTCATCAAAATCAAAACCAGGAGCTACAGTACACCCAACCAATGTAAAGCTATTAGCCTCAATAACCTGGGCTGCAAACCACGAATTTGCCGGAATTATCGCTTGTAGTTGTTCACGATTGTCCAAGTTGCTACCAACCTTAATAGTGGTCAGCTTGCCCTGAATATCTATAATATACAAGTTGAGGGCGGTTCCTGCATGGAAATGCCATAATTCGTCAGAGCGAATCCGGTGGAAAGCCGAAAAAGTATCACTATCTAATAAAAAGTAAATACTAGTAGCATAGTTGCGGTCACCTGTATAACCACCAGGTAAAGTTACTTGAGGAATGGTTCCATCAGCGCGATAAGTTTCTTTGTAATATCCTCCTTCGGGGTGGGCGTTTAAATCTAGCTTTTCAATGAAATACTGAGCAGTTTGAGGCATTTTCAATTAAAAGTTGAGTGAATGATGGGTAGCAAAGAGACAAAAAAAAGGTAAAACTAAACTAGCTTTACCTTTAACCAACAATATTCTTTAACACTATGAACACTAAATATCGCTCCTCCTGTTGGGCTCGAACCAACGACCCTCTGATTAACAGTCAGATGCTCTAACCAACTGAGCTAAGGAGGAGTGTCATTCAGTAAAAATGCAGTGCAAAGATAAGGACGATCTGAACAACTAAGCAAGTTTTTTGAAAAAAAAATTTAAAAATTTTACACAAACCAACTTTGAGAATACTCTTGAGATTATAGAGAATAGCGTAAAAAATGCCATAAGATGTAGCCTACTACCTTTTTGCTCATATAGCGTAAGTGTCTATTTTTTATTTTGAAAGTAGTTAGAATTGATAAAATAAACTGTTTAGACTTAGCATAAATACTGAACAATGACTTTGTGAAAGTAGTTAAACAGCTGTGTCTATTTCTGGATACATTTTTGGGGAAGCATAGCTGTTTAATAAAAATTATTTGCTATTTTTAGTAAATTAGATAGAATCAGGGCATTTCTCAACCTTACTTCCTATCAGATCACCTCTCTGGAAAAGTTATTTTATACTATGAACAAGAAAAGTTATTTTTTTAGTCTATTGGTGGCCTCAATACTTGGTGGAATCGTAGCTATCAAACTCAATCAATATCTACAACCAAAACAAGAAATTGAATCAATTCAACAAAGACAAAATATTCAACTGGCAAGTTTTTTAAAAGACTCTACTATCAAAGTACCCAAAGGACTTAACTTTATAGTAGCAGCAAATGCAGTAAAATCTTCAGTGGTACATATAAAAACTACTTATGGTGGGCGTGGCAAATATTCGTCTTCTGATCCCTTGGAAGATATGTTTCGCCAATTTCATGGAGATGACAATTATCGCCGCCGTCGTCGTTCTCGTCAATCTTCAGGCTCAGGAGTAATTATTACCGACAATGGCTACATTGCTACCAATTATCACGTGATAGAAAACGCTGGTCAGATAGATGTTATTCTGAACGATAAACGGAGCTATGAAGCCAAATTGATTGGTAAAGATCCGACTACTGACTTGGCCTTGTTGAAGATTGATGAGAAAAACCTCCCATTTGTTAAATATGGAAACTCTGATCAGACCAAGATTGGAGAATGGGTACTGGCAGTAGGAAACCCCTTTGACCTTACTTCTACTGTAACTGCTGGTATTATTAGCGCAAAAGGACGAAACATCAATATTTTGAGTGGACAATATGCCATCGAGTCTTTTATACAAACCGATGCAGCAGTGAATCCTGGAAACAGTGGAGGGGCCTTGGTAAACTTACAAGGAGACTTGGTAGGAATCAATACTGCGATTGCTACTCGTACAGGCTCCTATTCTGGGTATTCTTTTGCGATTCCGGTGAATATAGTGAAAAAAGTACTGGATGACCTGATGCAATATGGGCAAACTCAGCGCGCTTTATTGGGGATTTCTATTCAGAATGTAGATGCCGATTTTGCCAAAGATAAAGACCTGAGTGTAGTCAGTGGAGTTTACATTGCTACATTGACCAATTCTGGAGCTGCAAAAAATGCTGGATTAAAAATAGGCGACGTAATTACTAAAATTGATGGTCAAAATGTGACCAACATGGCGGATCTCCAGTCATTGATTGCCACTCGCCGTCCAGGCGACAAAGTAAAGGTAACTTATGCACGTGGTAAACGAATTTTGTCTACAATAGCAACCTTACGAAATCGTCAGGGTAATTTTGATATTACTAAAAGCCCCAAAAAGGAAAAGAATAAAAGAATATTAGGGGCAGTTTTTGAAGAACTTTCTGTGTCAGAAAAGGAAAAATTAGGTATTGAAAATGGCGTGAAAGTAAGAGACGTAGGAAATGGAAAGCTCAAAGAATCAGGAATTCGTAAAGGCTTTGTAATTACTTACTTTGGCGAAGAAGCTGTAAACTCATCTGCAGATATCGCTCGAATGATTAAAAAACGCAAAAGAGTCATAGCCATTGAAGGGGTATATGACAATGGCGAGAAAGCTTATTATGCGATTGGCTGGTAGTATTACTACTTCTTTTCCAGTTAAAAGTTGAGTAAAAGGGTATTTTGGGCAAAAACCAGAATACCTTTTTTATTGGGTCAAAATTGGCGTAACTTTGCTCAAATTTATCGGAACGAACTCATCTGACTTATTAACATTCAAAATCAACACACGATAGAGAGTTCATAAATCATTAATTGATAATATGGAAGCTACAACAAAAACCACTGAAGAAATTCAAGAAATCCTACGTACGTTGGGGATTCAAGACATGAACCCTTCTTATGGTACTGGGCAAAAATATGGAGCAAGCCAGGGAGGAAATCAAAAAGCAGTTCATTCGCCAATAGATGGCCAATACTTGGCTACAGTGCAGTTTGCTACGCGTGAGGAGTATGATCAGGTGATTGCAACCGCTCAACAAGCCTTTTTGACTTGGCGTGAAATGCCAGCGCCTAAACGTGGTGAAATTGTTCGTCAGATTGGAAATAAATTAAGAGAATACAAGGAGCCACTAGGTAAATTGGTAACACTCGAAATGGGTAAGATTTACCAGGAAGGTTTGGGTGAAGTTCAGGAAATGATTGATATCTGTGACTTTGCCGTAGGACAGTCTCGTCAGCTTTATGGTAAGACGATTGCTTCAGAACGTCCTGAGCACCAAATGCTTGAAAAATACCAGCCTTTAGGCATTGTAGGGATTATTTCAGCATTTAACTTTCCAGTAGCAGTATGGTCCTGGAATGCTATGATCGCTGCTATTTGTGGAGATGTGTGTATTTGGAAGCCTTCTGAGAAAACTCCTTTGTGTGCAATGGCTTGTCAGCATATTGTAGCGCAAGTAATGAAAGAAAACGATCTGCCTGAGGGTATTTTTAGTTTTATCAATGGTGATGCTGAGTTGGGTAAATGGATGGCAGAAGATCGCCGAGTACCTTTGGTATCAGCTACTGGCTCTACTCGTATGGGTAAAAGCGTTGCTCAAACTGTGGCGGGTCGCTTAGGAAAGAGTTTGTTGGAATTGGGTGGTAACAATGCTATCATTATGACGGCTAACGCCAATATTGAAATGGCATTGAGAGCGATTGTTTTTGGTTCAGTAGGTACTTGTGGACAGCGTTGTACTACCACTCGTCGTTTGATCATTCACGAGTCTATTTATGATCAGGTAAGAGATCGTTTAGTACAGGCTTATGGTGGGCTTAAAATTGGCAATCCAATGAATGAGAATACTTTGGTGGGGCCGTTAATTGATAAAGATGCTGTAAATGGGTTTACCAATGCCCTTGAGGTAGTACAAAAAGAAGGTGGTAAAGTATTGACTGGTGGAGATGTATTGACTCTTGATGGCCTGGAAGGTGGCAACTATGTACAACCTGCCATTGTAGAAGCCGAAAATAGCTATGAGATGGTACAAGAAGAAACTTTTGCTCCTATCTTGTATTTGATCAAGTATAACGGAGACGTTATCAATGCCATCAACATCCAAAATGATGTAAAACAAGGATTGTCTTCTGCGATCTTCTCTGATAATATTCAAGAAACAGAAGCCTTCTTGTCATTCCGCGGTTCTGATTGTGGTATTGCTAATGTAAATATTGGTACCTCAGGTGCTGAAATTGGTGGTGCTTTTGGCGGTGAGAAAGAAACTGGTGGTGGTCGAGAGTCTGGATCGGATTCCTGGAAAGCTTACATGCGTCGTCAGACAAACACTATCAATTATAGTCAGGAACTGCCTTTGGCACAGGGAATTAAATTTGATGTTGACGTAGATTAATTCCTCAAATAATCTGCAAAATAAGTAAACATCAATTGATCAAAATTCGTTTTAAGCAAGATAGGGTTTAACCATTTCCTATCTTGCTTTTTTTGTTTCTTACAGAGAATTCTTTGGGGAATAAATTAGTATTCCACAAGAGAATTTGTATTTTGGCGGGTACATATGGCAGTATTTAAGCAATTAGCGTTAAGTTTGTTAATTGTTTAATTACAAAATGTTTTTTATTTTTAGTTCAGATCCAGTTAGTGATAAGGTATAAGTACAAAGCAATAAATAATTAGGAGTATATTTACACTATCTATACTTAAAACTGATCGTATCATCAATCAAATCACTTGATAGAAAATCAAAAACTATGACAAACTCACAAGTAAAGTTTAATGCAGTAATGCTCATTGATGATAATGAGATTGATAATCTTATTAATCAGAAAATCATAGAATCTGCCGGCATAACCGAAAATATTTACACGCATACAGGTGGTAAAGGAGCTATTGAGTTTTTGCGAAATTCAGAAAAGATTGCCTCTATGATGGGGAAAAATAACTTTTTACCTGATGTTATTTTTCTTGATATTGATATGCCATTGATGGACGGTTTTCAGTTTTTAGATGAGTTTGAGCGTTTGTCGGATCGTATTAAACAACATTGTAAAATAGTGATGCTTACTTCTTCTATAAACTCAAAAGATATTAAGCGTTCTAAAAGATATGATTACGTGAAGGAGTATATAAACAAACCTCTAACAAAAGATAACCTAAACGCGATGAAAGTATAAACTAATACATATATTGATAAAATGAAAAAACGCATAAGCTCAAAGAACTTATGCGTTTTTTCATTTTTAGACAAAGAGTAATCAGTTACAATACTCTTTTGATAAAGTCATCGTCTAACTTAATATACTTAGTTAAGCAAAACCCTGTCCAGTAAGTTTTTTTGAGCTTATCCATAAATCCTCTGATTTTTGTCTCTCGATCTGCCCGATTCGTCTGATTGGCTGTTTTCAGTATCTTAGAAAAAAGCACTACATGAATGCAAGTTTCTTTGCCCAATAAGCGAATTTGGCGTTGAATGCTATTCATAAGCTGTGAGAATAGATCACTATCCTTAAGAATACAATACTGAATAGCCAATAAAAGCTTGATCTCAAGGTGAACATATGGATATTTTTTCAAACTAATATCATTGAGCAAGTTATTGATCCAACGAACTGCTTCGTCATACTTTTCAGCATAAAAACAGCAAAGTGCCCGATAAGCCACATAAGTTACATATTGTGGAATATTCTGGCGATCTGGCTCAAACTCAAGGAATAGTCCTTTGTTTTCTTCATACATCTCGTGCTGTGTACCCAGGCGATTGTGACGCTCTAACTTGGTAAATAGAAAACGAGAAGGGTAGGTATAAAAATTATAACAAGACAATAAACTGCCGATAGAGTCATTGACATCATCGAAGTATTTTTCAGCCTTGCGATATAGTTTGTAGTGGTTATAATATTCAAGTCTTAAAAACTGGAATACAATATTTAGATGGAAGTAGATGGTGTCTTTTTCATATTCTTGAAAATAACCGTCTACCTTGGCAAAAATGTCTTCAATGGGTTCTACACTATCTTCAGAAAGCGTTTCATCATCAGGCTCTACAAACAAACGATGGAAGATATTAACACAGCTTTGGTAGATGTATAAGCGGTGTGAATGATCAGAAGCGTGCATTTTACACTTGTTATGCACCTCTTTCATCAACAATGATAACTTCATTTTATCGGTGTCATCATCTGAAAAGCTATATACCCCATACTTTTTAAAATAATCAGCCAACAAGCTTTCCACCTCATCAACTGCCAGCGTATATGCCACGTGCTTGTTATACAACTGAGAGTAGTTGAAGTACTCAGGAGAAGTTACGTGTAATTTTTTGAGAGTTTTATACACAATCATCAATTCATTGGAAAGGTCATAATCCAATAATTGTTTCTCTAGAGTTTTGAGAGTTGTAATAGCAATGGTACGTTTTTTAGTAAAAACGATTTCATTTATGTTGGCGACTTTTCTTAGAAGATCAGTACGAGGACTTTCGATTTGAGCCAGTAAGTGTTCTTCAATTTTTTGATTAAGACGAGAGCGTAAGGTGTAATAGGCGTTGGTGTTTACTTTTAGTTTCTCCATTACCTTAGCGTCAGATAGCTGCTCTTGGTGCATATATCTGAGTAGGTCGGCGGATTTTTCAGCGTTACTGTCTGCTAATGACTTATAGATTTGTTCGTAATCGTCATTAGAGAGTTGTTTAATAATATTTTTTAGCTTAGCCATCCCTGATATTTTTCGTTTCTAAAAAAATTAGATTAAAAAAAAGATAAAGTAAAATGGTTTTGTTACATGTGATGCTTAAAAAGGTAAATAGTAAAAAAACACAAAAGCATTTAAACTAGACCAATGTAATAAATAATATTAAAATAGCAAAAAAATACTTTTTAATAAAAACAAAAAAAGTAGAGAGGTATATCAGGAAACCCCTCTACTATATATTTTTTACTTCTTTAGCTCAATTACATATGAAGTGGACGGTTTTCGGTAGCAGCTAAACAAGCTTCTTTGAACGCTTCAGTGTAAGTTGGGTGAGGATGCGACATACGAGCAATATCTTCAGCAGAAGCTTTATATTCCATTGCCAGTACCCCTTCCATAATCATATCAGCAGCTCTTGCCCCAATGATGTGTACCCCTAATATTTCGTCGGTGGTTTTATCGGCTAAAATCTTCACTAAACCTTCAATATCCATGCTGGCACGAGAACGACCTAGCGCACGATAGGGAAATGTTCCAACTTTATAATCTTTGCTGTTTTCTTTGAGTTGTTCCTCAGTATACCCTACACTTGCTACTTCAGGCCAGGTGTATACTACTCCTGGGATTAGCAAGTAATTGATATGAGGCTTTTGTCCTGCAATGCTTTCAGCTACAAATACACCTTCTTCTTCGGCCTTGTGAGCAAGCATAGCTCCTTTGATTACATCACCAATGGCATATACTCCAGGCACACTGGTTTGTAGGTGATCATCTACTGGAATTTGCCCTCTTTCGGTTTGAATGCCAATATTTTCTAAGCCAAGCCCCTCGGTAAACGGACGACGACCAATAGCTACCATACAATATTCACCTGTAAACTTTACTTCTTCTTCTTTTTTATTGATTGCGGTGATCTCAGTATGGTCTCCTTTATTGACAATGTTGGTTACTCGATGACTGAAATGGAATTTGATTCCAATCTTTTTCAATGATCTGGTCAATTCCTTGCTCATGGTACGATCCATCGTTGGAATGGCAGCATCCAGATATTCAATCATCGTTACTTCGGTTCCCAAACGAGCATATACAGAACCTAGCTCAGTGGCAATTACTCCCGCACCGATAATGACCATCGTTTTGGGTACTTCGGTAATTTCAAGCGCCTCAGTAGAAGAAATTATACGTTGACCGTCAAATTCAATATTAGGAAGTGGTCTTGGGTCAGAACCAGTCGCAATAATTACTTTGTTGGTTTTTACTTCTTGTGTTTCCCCATTGTCCTTCGTTACTTTAATGGTGTTTTTGTCAACAAAAGAAGCCCAGCCATTGATTTCATCAATATTATTTTTCTTCATCAAAAACCGAATCCCACTGGTATTTTGATCTACTACATCTGCCTTTCTTTTGATCATTTGAGGCATATCTACGGCTAAATCTTTGATTTTGATGCCGTGTGTTTCAAATGTTTTACGGGCATTATAATAATGCTCAGAAGAGTCAAGCAATGCTTTGGAAGGAATACAACCTACATTTAAACAAGTACCTCCCAAGGTAGGATCTTTCTCTATAATAGCGGTTTTGAAGCCTAATTGCGAAGCACGGATGGCTGCTACATAACCACCAGGACCAGAACCAATAACTGTAACGTCGTAAGTCATAGTATGAGTGAATTTTTTTATAATGAGGTAAATAAAACCTTATTTATTTCTAATTCTTGATAGTTCACCTCTACGAATGCTTTCTGCTGAAGATAGAAAATAACAGAGGTTTCAATAACAAATCAAAGATATGCTACAAAAGGCATAAAACCAATTGTACAAAACAGGGGGTAAAAGGTCATTCATTTACCATACATGGCTTTCGATTGTGAGGTAAAATGTTGGTTATGGCGTACTTTTTTATTGTAAGAAATTGTTTTAAATTATATCAGTTGACACTTGATTATAAGCTTTAAGTTGATTGATATAGATATTTAAGCTCTCAACAAACATAAATCCTGAACGATTTGTTGACCTTGTGTTAATAAAATAGAAACCTTTTCTTTTACGTTTTTTGACTATTTAAACCTTTGATATTATGGCAAAACCCAGTGTAAATTTAATTGACTCTCTCAGAAAAACCGCCAGAAAAATGTCGCAGGGTGCTCCTTACCAATGGGGACACATGGGAAGCTGCAATTGTGGAAACCTTGCGCAGGAAATAACAAAGTTGACTAAAGCTGAAATACATGCTTATGCATTACAAACTCGCTTTGGAGATTGGTCGGAACAAACGGCTGAATTTTGTCCTACCAGTAAGCTACCAATGGACTTGGTGATTAGCGAAATGATGGAAGCTGGATTGACCCGCACTGATTTGAAAAACTTAGAGAAGCTTTCTGACAAAAAAGTATTAAAACGACTACCGCTAGGCGAACGTTATTTGAAGCATAATAAACGTGATGATGTTGTAAAGTATTTAGCAACGTGGGCAGATTTATTAGAGGAAGAGTTATTAGGGCAAATAGAGGTAGAAACCATAGACTTGGACACTCATAAAGTACTAGCCTAAGTAAGGGGGAATCAGTTGAATATATTGCTAACTCCTTGAAAAGTTCTTGATTAAACTGTACTTTTAAATGAGTGTTATTCTTTACTATGATAAAGTAAATAATGGTAGGGAATAACCCTTTTGCAGTTTATTTAAGAACTTTTGGGTTTTATGAGACACGTATTATCACTATTTATTTTTACCTGCCTTTTTGTTTCTACCACGTTTAATTATGCTCAAACTGTGCGAGAAGATATTTTGTATATCAAGCCAAACGGGAAAAGCTATCTATACTATTCCACCTTACGTGCCAGAGGGCAGAGCTTTTATAAAGCCATTCCTAAAACAAAAAACTTTCTTCAAAAATACCTGTATATCAAGCCTGATCGATACAAAGTGATCAATAGGCCGAATGAAATTCGTTTGAGTTTTAATACCGATAGTTATGCACTCATGAGTGAAGAAGATTTTAATGACCAGGAGCTTACTCAAGACGATAATGGGACTTTTACTTTTGATAATGACACCTTGAATCGTGCTGGACGTAGACGTTATGGTATTTATACCACCTTACAGGTTTACAAGCAATTTGCCTATGTATGGGTATTGCCCGAAAACTTTGAGTTTGTTTCATACAGATGTAATCGTAGAGGAACGTGGAAAAAAAGAGGAAATACGTTGGCTTATTTTGGTTATCAGGTAAATAACTTATTGTTCAACATTCAGTTTCGCCCAGTTTCACCACTTTCTGCCGATGATGTAAAGGCTACACTTTATGAGGGGAATACTAAAGGGATGAAGGTAACTAGCAATTCCTCAGGGGTGCAAATCAAATTCCGTGATGGGGTACTTTTTGCGGGTGAAAACACAAGTATTTCTGCTTTGGGAGAAGGAGTCTTAGCTAAATTGGCTAAAACCCTGAAAGCTTCTACAAAAGTACAAATGTCTATCGAAGTACCTGTAACGAATGGTATGAATGCTGGTAATTGGATGTTGGCGGCAGCAAGAGGACGAATAATGGTAGAAAAAATGGTGAATAGTGGTATTGATCCTTCTCGAATAGAAATTAAAACTTATGGGTTACAAAAAGGAAAAGATAGTCAAGGGATTGAAATTCAATTGCTCAACGCCCCTAAGCGTAAACAATAATCACTAAATATTCACTTTTTTGACTTCTAGTTTATCTGGGCATTCAGTTAATAACTGGGTTTGAGAAAGAGCCGACACTGGATGTATAAAGTCAGGAGCGATTTCTACCAAAGGTACCAATGTAAAACGACGATTGGGGATTTGAAGATGTGGAACGTTCAAGTCCTCACTATTATATACCAAATCATCTATATACAAAATATCAATGTCTATCAATCGCTCTCCCCAATGACGATACTTTTTTCTCCCCATTACTTGTTCAATGCTTTGAGTGGTTTTGAGCAATGAAATCATTTCTAAGTTAGATTCTACCTTCAGTACTTGGTTGTAAAATATAGGTTGATCCTCGATTCCCCAAGGCATTGTTTCATATATAGATGAACTCACCAGTACTTGTCCTACTTCTTTTTCTATCAGTTGTTTAGCTAAGTTCAAATTTGCTGCTTTTTCTCCCAAATTGGTTCCTAAAAGTAAATATATAGTGTGCAAGGCGTATGTAATTGATTGTTTTGTAGCAATAATAACTGAATGTTGACTGCTTTCAAATTTTTATTCTTTTCGATAGCAGTGTTTGACAAATGATAATTAAGGGAGTTTTTATATTTTTGTTGAGTAACATCATCATATTAATAATCATGATTCTCCGATTCTTAGGTAATATATTGGCTGTAGTGATAGGACTAGGCATATTTACTGGTCTTGTAATTTTTCTGGTTTTTGCTTTAGCCAGTAGTGGTGGTTCCCCCTCTATTTCTCAAAAATCGGTGCTTGTTTTCAAATTGAGAGGAAACATAACCGAACGGGATATTGACAATCCAATTCCTAATTTCAACAATCCCTTAAACCCAGTCACTAGTGGCACTGGATTGCTGGGTATACTGCACAACATCAAAAAGGCAAAGCAAGACTCAAAAATTGCAGGTATTTTATTGAACTTGAGAGGTGTTTCGGCTGGTTTTGCTTCACTCAAAGAAATTAGAGAGGCCTTGATTGATTTTAAGAAAAGTAAAAAGTTTGTACTGGCTTATGGTGAATCTTTGAGCGAAGGAGCCTATTATTTAGCCTCAGTGGCCGATAAGATTTATGTGAACCCCACAGGTGATATAGAGTTCAATGGTTTGAGCGCAGAACGTACTTTCTACAAGGGTGCCTTGGATAAACTGGAAGTAAAACCTGAGGTTTTCCGGGTAGGTACTTATAAAAGCGCTGTTGAGCCTTATTTGGTAGATAAAATGAGTGAAGCAAGCCGTGAACAAACAGAATCTTACCTCAATAGCATTTATAATTTATATCTAAAAGATGTGTCTAAATCCAGAGGTATTGCACTGGAAGAACTCACCAAAATTTCAGATAGTTTATTGGTTCAAAACGTACAGGATGCTTTAAAATATAAGTTGATCACACATGTGGGTTACTATGATGAGATAGAAGCTGAAATGAAAAAACGACTAGGTTTGAAGGCAAAAACTCGTGTGAAACTGGTAAACTATGGTAAATATCGTGAAGTAAAAACGGAGTGGTCTGAACAACAATCAGAACCCAATGCTAATATTGCAGTAATTGTTGCCGAGGGTGAGATACAGTCGGGTAATGGAGGGGATGGAGTAATAGGTTCTGCCAAGATAGTGACAGCCTTACGTACTGCCCGTAAACGAAAAAGTGTAAAAGCTGTCGTGCTTAGAATCAATTCGCCAGGAGGAAGCGCCTTGGCATCAGATGTGATGTGGCGAGAAATCCACCTTACCCGAAAAGTAAAACCAGTAATAGCGTCTATGTCAGATGTAGCTGCTTCGGGAGGGTATTACATCGCAATGGCTTGTGATACCATTGTAGCTCAGCCTAATACAATTACAGGGTCAATTGGTATTTTTAGCGTTTACTTTGATGTTTCGCAATTGATGAAAAATAAGATTGGTATTACTACTGATTATGTAAACACAGGAGAGTTTTCGGCATTGGGAAATCCCAATAAACCTTTTACTGCCAAAGAGAAAGCAATTATACAACGTGGCGTAAATCAAGGGTATGAAAGTTTTACCTCAAAGGCTGCCAAAGATCGAGGTATGCAACTTGATGCTTTGAAACGTATTGCCTCGGGTCGGGTTTGGTCAGGTAGTGAGGCTAAAGCCAATGGTTTGGTAGATATATTGGGGAGTTTTGATGATGCAGTGGCCATTGCAGCTAAAAGAGCTAAACTGAAATCTGGTGAATATAGATTGCATTACTTTCCCATTGAAAAGCCTTTTTTAGATAAAGTAAGAGATAACCTGGGAGTATCTGCCAAGGCACGTCAGCAAATTGTAAAGAAAGAACTAGGAGAGTGGTATCCTTATTTTGAAATCTTAAAGAAGGTCAAAGAGAAACCAAAAGTGCAGGCTCGTTTGCCTTACGATATTGTGATTAAATAAAAACATTGCTCAATTGCTTTATTGTTAAATTGTTAGACAGTTACACAGTATATCGCAGCACAATGAAACCATCTAACAATTTAACAATGCTTTACTCTTCTTAGGAACCAATTTTTCCTTCCCGCCATTGTTCTATTTTGGGATACCAAACTTGCTCATATTCAGGATAACGTACCAACGTATAATGATTGTCCACGAATTGGTTGGGGGTGCGTAAAAACGTAAAATTGATATCTGAAAAATTAGCGTTTTGTGCGTACGTCCACATTTCTTTGTTGCGTGTACGTACTACTCGGGTAGGGTTACCAAATATAATGAATATCATACCTTTATCGGTTTGCCAGCCAGGCTTATAGGTAGTAAAAAACTGATTGGCTAGCTTCACCCGACGGTAATACTCACGAATACTTCTTTTGGCGATTTTAATATTACCAGACATCAAACCTAACCACAAGCGATCCAAATCTTTCTTTTTCTCTTCAGACTGTTCCAGTTTCTCAAGCTCGCTCTTAGTGGTGATATATCTCAATGGATTTACCAAATCGGCTATTTTACTATATTTAGGATAGCGATGTTGGGCTACAATAAAGCTTAACCCATAGTATTGCGTGGTGTCTGCTTGTACAATGTACAAACCAGGCTTTGTAAACTTTAAAGAGGTATTGGTTTGAACAGTAAATACGGTATCTACTGGGAGCCTCTTTTGAATTTTTCTTCGTGACACTGACATAGGAGGGCGAGCTGCTTTGAAATCATGCTCGTAGTGTTTTATGATCAGGGTACGGTTTGTTTTATTTAAATCTTTGATTTGAATATTGGCTTTGTCCAGAAAAAAGTTGCGAAAAATAGGATTGCGACCAGCACCATCAAAAATAGTATACGTTTGTCTGATTTTATTAATGATGTAATCTAGCGGAATATCCATCGTAAGCTTTTGCCCAGTTTGACTGTCATTCACTTCCATAAGCAGCACTTCGCTGGGGATGTTCTTTTTAGGAACACAAAAGTCGAAATAAAAATTAGCCTCTCGTTTATTAAGCTTATTGGTTGTCATTTTCAAATCCTGAGTAGTAGTAAATTCTCTACTTCTGTAATTGGCCAATATGCCGTATTTCATTTTTACATCTTTTAGAAACTCGGCAAAACTAGAGGCTCGTTTTAGGCGAGGAACTGTAAGCTGAATATAAATCTGAAGACTATCTCCTTTGGCCAATACTCGATGTGCCATAGTCATAGGTTTGGCAATAGATGGGGTTTTTCTGCTGGTAGGAATAGACTTGGGCTTGGAGGTAGAAGTAGATGAGCCTGAATTTCCTGAACCGCCAGCGTTGATTACGCAACCTGAAAGTAATGTGGAAAATACAGCCAAAGTAAATAATATTGAGAATACGTTTTTAGTCATTGTATTGTTGGTTACTGATTTTGGTACTCACTCATCCATATAAAGTAATAATTGCTCATATAGTTTATAAATAATGTGAGTGGTGTTGCAATTTAGTAATGTTAATGATTAAAAGTTTATGTTGTGAATGAAATGTAATTGAATGATTCCACAACCAGGGCATCCCCCTATGGGAGCTGATATCAATTTACAAATTATTCCCTATTTATGCACACCTGAGATTATATGTTGTGGATAACTTTTTTTGGCATCGACACTTTTATTGTCGATATATCGTACCTGGCAAAGGTTAACCTCTTGAGGATAAGTAAATAAGTGTGATACAAATATGCAAATGACTAAGGCTATGGGCTTCAAAGTTATACACAATTAACCTTATAGTATGTGGATAACTTTTTAAACATCGACACTATTATTGTCGATAAGTTTGAATATTCTTTTAGAAGGGTTTTTAAGATATCGAAAAAATTTAATCGAATTGTTTCAATTAGAGATTTTGAGTAGCTAATTCATCGAAAAGTTATACACATTGCAAAATGTGGATTGTGGATAACTTTTTGAGCATCGACAATAAAAGTGTCGAGAATCGTAACTTGGCGTAATTAGAGTTGATAATCTTGTTTGGATAAAGGTTAAATTACAAACAACGAATAATGTAAATTAGGTCAGCTCTTATTACCTTTACCAAAAACACTCCTTGATTTTATGTTGTTAGCAGTTGACATTGGAAACTCCAACCTGGTTTTTGGACTTTATGCAAATAATGAGTGGCAATACCACTGGCGTTTGCAAACAATTATTGAAAAAAGCGGCCCTGAATATGAAATCAACTTGCGCAACTATTTCCTTGAACAAAACCTATCATTGAGTGAAGTCGATAGCATTATTATAAGTAGTGTAGTGCCAGTGCTTACCCCTGTTGTTAGAGACATGCTATGGTATTTGTTTGGCCAGGAACCTTTAGTAGTAACCCCTGAGGTAATTAAGCAGTTACCTTTAGGAGTAGTGAAACCCCACGAAATTGGTTCTGACTTGGTAGCAAATGCGATGGCTGGTTATGATCTCTTTAAAGAGAACTGTGTGGTAGTAGATTTTGGAACAGCACTCACCTTTACAACCATTTCTGCAGAAGGTAATATATTAGGAGTAGCCATTGCGCCTGGGCTTAAGACTTCTATTTATGCTTTATACCGTGATACAGCCAAACTCCCTGATATTGAAATTCCGTTAGAGCTACCACAATCGGCTATTGGCAAAAGTACTGAACATGCCTTGCAAGCAGGTGTCTTGTTGGGGTATGTAGGCTTAGTAGAGCATTTGATTGCTCGTATTCGCGAAGAATTGGGAGGGGAGTGTAAAGTAGTGGCTACAGGAGGGTTATCATCCATTATTACTCCACTTGAAAAACACTTTGATAAACTAGAACCATTACTTACGATCGATGGCTTGCGCTTGATACACGATTTTGTCAACAAATAAACTTATATCATTTCCATTGTATTGACTGTCTTGAGGCTAAACTTTACCTGAGTACCTTCGCCTACCTGACTTTCAATCTCGAGTTTACCGTCATTTTTTTCTACAAACTCTTTACTAAGAATTAGACCAAATCCAGTACCTTTTTCATTAGCGGTACCTTTGGTGCTTAAGTGAATCTCAGGTGAGAATATTTTTTCTAATGACTCTGGCCGAATGCCTACCCCTTTATCTGCAATAGTGACAATAGTAAATTCTTGACCTACTTCCACAAAAAGTTCAATACTGGCTTCTGAATTGGTAAATTTGATGGCATTAGAAATCAAATTTCTTAGCACAAAATTGAGCATATTTTTATCCGCTTTTACAAAGGTTTGTGCAAACGGATGTACCATAATTGTGATGTGTTTTTCCAGCGCACTTTTTTCATACAATGCTATATTTTCATCAATAATAACTTGTACATCAATTTCTTCTGGTTGAAACTCAAAATCATCGGTTTGGATCAATGACCATTGTAAGAGGTTTTCTAATAAGTCTATCACCCTCTGTACAGCCTTATCCATATCTTCGGCAAAATGTAAGATCTCTTCTTTGCTAAAACCATCAATATGATGAAGCAGCACCTGTAAAAAGCCCTTGATGGTATTGAATGGGCTGCGTAAATCGTGGGACAAAATGGTGAGCAACTTATCTTTTACAGTATTGAGCTTCTTCAAATGTGTTTCGGAGGCATGAGAGAGTTCATTGACCTTATTGAGTTCTTCGTTTTGATATTCAAGAGCCACCGATTGCTCCTTAATTTCATTGAGCTGGCGTCGCATTTCCTGAAGCATTCGGTTAAAATTGCGGGTAAGCCTTCCTACTTCATCTTTAGAATTGTTTTGGATAAAGGTCAGGTTTTCTGAAAAGTTACTATTGACCGTCTTGTGGATAAATTTAGAGAGCTTTACAATAGGACGGGTAATGATCATAGAGAAATAAATGCTCATGAGGATACTCAAAATCAAAGTGGCTATAACCATCACCACAAAGATATACTCAAAGTTGTTTCCGATGCTCTCTGCTCTACGATTTACCCTACTTACAAACCCTTGAGTAAAACCTGCAATATTGTCTGCGTAACCTCTAAGCTCCTGTTTAAGCCCTTTTTTATTGGTCAACCCAATTTTTTGTTCCAGGCCTACAACTTCTTTAAAGGTTTTTAGATAGTTTTTTAATAAGCTTATTGCTTGAGTTTTGATATCGGGGGAAAGATTAGTAGCTAGTGCAATTCCACTTTGCCAGGTATTACATAGGTTTTCTAGTTTTTGGGCATAAGCGAGATCTTTGAGTAGCTGATAGTCTCTTTCGTATTGTTTGAGTTTGAGGAAATTGATTTGACTAAGGTTAGGACTTAAAGTTTCCAGCGTAGAGAGCTGTTTGGCCATTTTACCTTTTATACCATAACTTTTAAATCCGAGTTCGTGGGTAAGCCTTACAAGCTGATCAAAAGAGTTTTCGTAGCTCTGTATCTCATGCAAAATCTTTTTAGCCTCAGTTTCTATAAGATTTTGATCCAGATTTAATTCTTTAATCTCTTTAAAATTGACCAAGGCATATAAGTCTTGATTGACCTCTTCGGCAAGTTTCTTATGCTTCTTGATATAATCGCTGGTACCTGTAATATAAAAATCTTCATTAGTGGTTTCGTAGTCAAAGAAATCTTGTTCAAGTTTAATTACCTGAAAAGTTTTCACCAACACATTTTCAAGGTTTACTGCAATGGTAGAGATGTTACTACTTTTGTTGTAGAACCAAAACCCAATACTGGCTACCACAATAATGATAATGCTGAAGATTAAAAAGATAATTAAAAGCCGGATTCTTAAAGAAATAAATCTGGTCAACATAAAGTTTTGTGCACAAAAGTTAATGATTGCCGATAAATGATTGGTGTGGTTGAAGGAGTACTAGTCAATAGGTATTATATATTAAAAAAGACTTTGCTGAGTAGGGAGACAGTCATTGAACGCCTCACGATAAATCAATAAATTTTCTTCATCAAAACAGATAAAGATCACTTTTTCTAGGCTTTGCCCTTCTTCACTATCCAAAAATTCATTAGTGGTTTGGATAGCTATTTTAGCTGCAATCTTTTTAGGAAAACGATAAATTCCGGTACTTATATTGGGAAATGCAACCGTTTTTAGGCCATTCTCTACAGCTAATTTTAGACTATTATAATAAGCATTACGCAACAAGTTTGGTTCGCTTTTTTGTCCACCAGACCAAACAGGGCCCACGGTATGAATCACATGCTTGGCTGGCAAATTACCAGCAGTAGTAATCACTGCTTCTCCAACTTTGCATCCTCCCTGACGAGCAACAATTTTGAGGCAATCATCCAAAATAGCTCTTCCACCTTTGCGATGAATGGCTCCATCTACTCCACCACCACCCAATAAAGAAGTATTGGCTGCATTTACAATAGCGTCTACTGCCTGAGCGGTTAGGTCTCCTTGTTTATAACTTAGTTTTGCGTTCATAAAAAAATGGTTGGCAAATAAATCTTAAATAAGATACAAATTTATTTATACCAACCAAAACATAGTTTTTATTGAATAGTTTAGAAATACTACCCAGCTTGCATCAAAATTTGACGTGCTACAGGCAATAATTCCTGGTGAATATCCAGATCGAACTTACTCAAACTAATCTGATTGCCACCTTCGAACCATATATCAATTTTGTAAACTTTTTCTAGTTGGATTTCTATGTCCAAAAACGAAGAAGAGTTGGTAGGAGTAAAGTGTTGAAATTCATTGATTTGCTCCTCTTGCTGAGTATAAGCCTTCGTTTCTGCTACCTTTTCCCCTGTAAGTTGTTTGTGGTCATATTGCAATTCTCGAATAACCGCAGCATTGTTTTTCAAAATACTTGCTAGTTTTTCTTTTGATTGAGGAAGCTCCCAGGTAAAATCATACCCAGCATTTTTAGACTGGACTATATACCCATTTGCTTTTTGGTTGTTTTCCAGGGTAATTTCGGCAGTTAATTTCTCGGAAGCTTGTACATCAAAAAAGCCAATGGTGTATTTCAACGGCTTTTGATCCAGGTACTGCGCATATTTCTGCCTTAAATTGAAAGGTAAACGTTGATCCACTGCTTCGCTATACCCTTGATCAAGTTTGGCTTGATGTGCTTTTTTACTTTGAGCAATGCTTTTTCTATTCGTAGGAAATTTATTAGTAGTCATTTGCCCAGTTGTTCCTACCAAACCTTCATTGATGATTTGTTCTTTGTTGGAGGCCAATATTTCCCAAAAATGCTGGCCCTGTTCCAGGTATTTGTGAAACGTATCGTTGCTATCTGGCCCAAAACGATATACACGATACCTTCCATTATGGTTAAAATGCCATTGTTCCTCACTTGTAAGCGTATCCATAAAATTAGAAACTTCAGCCTGAAATGCCTGGAAACCTAGTTGTCTAAGACGATTTTTTACATCAAGGGTAGTAGTCGTACCAAACGCCTCTATCAAATGTTCTGCGGCTTCTTTTACGACATCTTTTGTTAGGTTCTTCATAATGCTTATAAATGATAGATTTTTCAGTTTTTATAGATTTCAATATAATTATTAAACTGAAAATAATCGCCTTAAGTCTTTGATTTTAATGTAGTTAATCTAAATTTATTTTTTATTTTAATTTCGAGATGCTTATAACAATAGCAAGAATTAAAATACTAGACTATTTTCCTGCATTGCCACTTCTGGAGCGAATATTTGTACCATTTCGTCCAATACGCAACTGGTAGTTTTTGTAAAAACCACGTACTCGGGTTTCACGATCATCGTCATAAAAACTAGAGGTACGTCTGCTATTGCGAGAAAACTCACTACCTGTTCCAAACAAAGGTTTTGCCCCTGTTTTACCAAAATAAGGGCGTTTGCCGTAATAGTTGTTTCTATAATTGTTGAATTCTTTACTGGTAATTTTGAAGTCGCTTAAACCACAGGCAGCTGCCAAGTTTCTATAGCGACGACGAAAACGCCATGAGGCCACTCCTGTTTTACGATCGGTTATCCAACGACCATATTTTTTTTTGCCTATATACTTGGCATAGGCAGGAGGAGCTGCAATATCTTCAGTTTCTATTTCATCATCTTCATCCACATATTTTGAGGCAATCTCCATATCCATATTGTGGTAATACTTGATAAACTCTTCCTGACTAACAGGTAAAAAGTCGGTGATGGTTACCTCCATTTTCCGAGGGCTATTGGCGTTGGTAATTACCTTATACTTGTGTGCAAACTTGGCACTTTTAGCAGTAGCTTCAGACCAATCCTGTACATCCATATTGTACAAAATTACCGACATAGGAAGCTTGTTTTTAGGTGTTTTGTTAAGGATCTCGGTTAATGGGCTTCTACGTTCATTTTGGTTAATGAGTACGTAAGACATAAGCACTGAGGCCAGAAGTATTGCTATAAGGTATATTGCGTATTTTTTCATGATTCCCAAGGTTGTTTTAATAAAGTTAATCAAAATAACTCAAAGCACATAACAACACAGCCTGAGCATTTGCCCAGGCCGTTATTGAAAATATGATGTCTAAAAATTACTTACCAAAATATTCACCTCTTGATCTAAAGCTGTATCCGCTACGGTTATCAGAGCGAAAATAGCGACTTGAGCCATGTTGTTTATAAGCTTGACGAGCACGACTTGAACGGTCACTTGCATAAAATCCAGAACGAGCTGTATTGCGAGAAAAGCGGCTACCTGTTCCATAACGATGACGAGTACCAATGCTTCCATAATAGGCACGTTGACGGTGGTAATTGCGACGATAATTGGTATACGAATCGCGATACACAGGGTAGTCCTCTACATGAAACATAGTACTTAAAAACATGTATTTGCCAGCAAAAGCCCAATAAGAGCGTCCTTCATTGTTAGTTTTCCATTGTCCGTATTCAGTATTTCCAATATAGTTGGCATAGCCTAGAGGTGCTGGTACTTTATTTAAGTGAATATTTCCATCTGTTCCCATTACTTTCGAGGCTACTTCCATTCCCATATTTTCGTAGTTCTTTACAAAATCTTCTCGGTTTATGGGTAGAAAATCAGTAGTGGTTGTTTTCCTTTTTTGGGGGGCATTTACATTGGTAATGACTTTGTATTTGTGGAAATACTTGTCTTCAGTGGCATCACCCTGACGAGTATCCATATCGTACAACACAATGCTTATGGGAAGTTTGTCATTAGATGTTTTGGCTAAAATATCATCAATAGGATTAGAGGTATTTTGTTGATGATTCACCAAAAATGACGTGAGTATAAAGGTCAAAACCAGACCTAGTAGTATAAGATTATTCTTTTTCATGATATGTATGGTTATATTTCTTGCTTAATTTACGCAAAATCCAACAAAGCTGCTGACAAAAGCGCATAAAAAAACAGCCTGAGCATTTGCCCAGACTGCTATTGATATATTTTGAGAAATTAAATACAATCTCTAAAAACTGGAAATTATTTTCCAGAGCTTCCACTTCTTGATCTTGAGCTGTATCCGCTACGGCTACCAGAGCGAGAAGAACGACTTGAACGAGAACTTCTGTAAGAAGAACTAGAACGAGAAGAACGACGGCTTGAATAGTAACCAGAACGAGAAGTGCTACGAGAATAACGGCTACCAGTTCCATAACGACGACGAGTACCAGTACCACCATAATAAGCACGACGGCCATAGTAGTTACGACGATAGTTGCTGTATGAGCTTCTGTATACTGGGTAAGTAGCCAGGTTAAACATAGATCTCATAAACATGTACTGGCCATAGAAAGCCCAGAAAGAAGTTCCATCGCTACGACGTTGCCAGCTACCATATTTTTGGTTACCTACATAGTTTGAGTAACCTGGAGGTGCTGGAGTCTTGCTAATCTTTGGTTTACCAGTAACAGAATCCATAGTTTTAGAGGCGATCTCCATTCCCATGTTTTCGTAGTTTCTACCAAAGTCGGCTTTACTTACTCTCAACCACTGTGTAATGGTTTCTTTTTTCTTGCTAGGATCATCCTGATTGGTAGTGATTTTAAACTTATTCAAACGACGAGATCCCTTCACATCCATGTCATACAAAACAATAGACATTGGAAGCTTGTCATTAGAAGTTTTTGATAAAATTTCATCTACCGGATATTTGATAAAGCCTTCGCCACCGCAAGAGGTTAGCGCAAAAGCTATTACCAAGGCAAATAGATAAACTGAGTAGTTTTTCATAATTTTAAGGTAAAATAATGTTAGTGAATTCGTTTTCATCTACAACCAAACCAAATGCGGCTTCAAATTCGTTTTCACCCCATTGTTCAATTGATAATACATGCTTTTCAGCCTCATCATAGTAACTCCATGACACCACTTTTTCCCAATTTCGGGTTTCGGTATCGCGAAAATGAGCTACGCCCTCTTCATCACGATAAAAAGTAATGCCTTTGTAGTTAATTTCTTTGGGAGGAGTACCATTTCTTTTGATCTCTTCAGGAATATCGCCGTCAAGAGAACCAACGCGTATTTTTTCGGTAAGGGTACACTCTAGTTCTCCATCATCTTCTTCGTAATGCAAGAACTTTTTCTTGTCTACTGTCGCTAACAAGAATTCAAATGTGAAGTACCTATCACCCCAATCATACTCGTATTGGGCTTTTACTTCCCAGGTTTCAAGATCATAATCCAGAAAGGCCCCTTTTCTCAAATCTTTGATTTGAACATTGGTGGGGTCGTAGTTTAACGACTCGTCAGGTTTTTTCTTTTTTCTACTAAACAAATTTGTTAACCATTTAAACATTATAGGAATGGTTTAATTAGATTTTCATTACTAATATACAGCAAATAAAAAATTTTAGGTACAATTTCAAAAAGAAATTTCTATTTTCTTTTTTTTAATAAATATCGCTTTCTACTTCTTCTAATCGACCTTCTGAGCATTTTAAAATCCTTGCGGGGAACTTTTCTAAAGCTGTATAATCGTGGGTGGCCATCAGGATCGCAGTACCACTTTTGTTGATTTTTTGGAATAGTTGCATAATCTCAACTGACATCTCAGGGTCTAGGTTTCCAGTAGGTTCATCGGCTAACAATAATAGCGGTTCATTGATTAATGCCCGTGCAATGACTACCCTTTGTTGTTCTCCACCAGAAAGCTGGTGTGGGTATTTTTTGCTCATACCAGGTAAACCAACCATTTGCAATACATCTCCCATTCTATTTTGCATTTTTTGACGATTTTTCCAACCAGTAGCCTTCATGACAAAGTACAAATTATCACCAATAGTACGATCTGGCAGAAGTTGGAAGTCCTGAAATACAATACCTAGCTTTCGTCTTAAAAAAGGAACCTCTTTGCGATTAATCTGATGGAGATTAAAACCTGCAACCTGAATTTGACCTTTACGAAGTGGGAGATCAGCGTATAAGGTTTTAAGCAGGGAACTTTTACCACTGCCTGTTTTACCAATAACATAAGCAAACTCACCCTTTTGCAGCGTAAAGTTCAATTGAGTGAGCACAGAAACAGTTTTTTGAAAAATACTAACGTCTTGTAAAACAATGATATTGTCAGGTGCTACAAAGGTCATAATAGAATCCCGAAGTTTAGTTGGAGTGGCTGATTAACAGAGGTGTATTGGGGGAGGTGTTAAACTAGACAGGTTCCCCAATAATTAAATAAAGGAACCTGTCAGGTTTGGAATTAGGCGTTGGCTGCTTCTTGAGCTTTTTGATGATCTGCTAAGAATTTTTGCAAACCACTATCAGTCAAGGGGTGCTTCAACAAGCCTAAGATTACGTTCAAAGGGCAAGTAGCTACATCAGCGCCTAATTCTGCACATTTGATCAAGTGCATCGTGTGACGAATAGAAGCAGCTAATACTTGAGTATTGAACTTATAAGTATCATAGATATGAACGATTTGTTCGATGAGTTGTAAACCATCAGTGCTTACATCGTCCAAACGACCAATAAAAGGAGAAACATAAGTAGCTCCTGCTTTGGCAGCTAATAAGGCTTGTCCTGCCGAAAATACCAGCGTACAGTTAGTTTTGATACCTTGCTGTGAGAAATATTTCAAAGCACGTACCCCATCTTTAATCATCGGTACTTTTACCACGATGCGAGGATGGATATCGGCTAATTCTTCTCCTTCACGAATAATACCCTCGTAGTCAGTAGCAATTACCTCCGCGCTTACATCTCCGTCTACAATGTCACAAATTTTGGCGTAATGAGCCATTACGTTGGTTCTGCCAGTGATGCCTTCTTTGGCCATCAATGATGGATTGGTAGTAACCCCATCCAAAACCCCTAAATTTTGTGCTTCCTGAATGTCATTCAGATTGGCGGTATCTATAAAAAACTTCATACAACGTCTTAGTTTGGAAACCTCGATTTAATAATGCAAAATTTATTACGCAGCAAAATTAAGCAAAAGCCTGAATTAAGGGAGGTTTTGGTGGGATTTTTAGATGTTAGTTTATAGTTGGGAATTAGTAGACGATAAGACTAAGGGAAATATGCTATAAAAATAGAAGAGTTATCTAAAAAGAATGGGATATAAATAAAAAAAGTGAGTCACGAAGCTACGACCTGACGCCCTTGCTGTTTTCCAACCCTGGGGGATTACAAGGAGCAATCGTACTCACAGGTGCAAAGGTAATGGAATAAATTTGAAGTACAAATTTGTAGCTAAGAAATTGATTATGAATGAATTAAAAGTAATGAAAGGGATGGGCAATATATAAGAAGTGAAAAAAAGCACGACAGTATCGCACTGCTACGACCTGATGCCCTTGCTGCCTTCCGACCCTGGGGGGGTTACAGGGAGCTAGTCGTACCGTCATGCAGGGGCAAAAGTAGAGCAAAGATTTTAATAGTCAAAATTTTCGTATAAAAAAGGCTTATTTTGTACCTTTGCACTCCCAAAATCATAACTATTCATTGGTTTATGCGTTTTGGGAGTAGATTTTTTAGTTAAAAATTGTTTTAACTTTTAACTTGAGATGCATTCAAAAAATTAAAACACAACAATGAAAAAACAACTATTTATTCTTTTAGCACTTGTGGTAGCAGTAGCAGGTATTTTTGCTTTTACTACCTCTAGCTCCATTGTGGGATCAAAGACTGTGGATGGTCCAAAATTTAAGTGGAATAAGAAAGTACACAACTTCGGTAAGATTAAGCAAGGGGTTCCAGTAGAGACTTCTTTTGAGTTTACTAACTCAGGCACTGCTCCTCTGATCATTACCAATGTATCTACCTCTTGTGGATGTACAGTACCTAAATATCCTAAAGAGCCAGTAATGCCTGGACAAACCAAAAAGATTGAAGTAAAGTATAATGCTGCGGCTATGGGTAATTTTAGCAAAACAATTACCATTACTTCTAACTCTGAGAATCCTACCACAGTATTATTCATCAAAGGTGAAGTAGTAAAAGAAGGTGTGAAATAAGAATTTTATTAAATATATAAAAAAGCCTGTTTCTGAGAAGAGACAGGCTTTTTGTGTTTTATGCGGTAATGGTTTTACTCTCCTCTTGTTGCGGATCTTTGTGTTCTTCAATGGAATTAAACCATTGTTGAATTTTATTGAGCCAAAGTGCCGCAATTAAAATATTTGCTCCTAACCCAATAGTAATAGGTAAAAACCATTGAGGACTATTGTATACCAGGAACATAATAGTTCCAGACACAATAATAAGCCTAATAAGCTCGATAGGTACTGCCCATTTATGACGCTCAAACAAATAACCAGGAGTTAGAATAGAGAAAATAGTTAATGTGACACCTATTCCTTTAAGCATCCAGCTCATTTTTTCGGCATTGAACATAAAATAAGCGGTGCCTGCTACAGTTACCAGATATTGAAACAACACATACCAATTGATTACTCCTGGAGTTTTTGTATCAAACTTGGTATAAGAGTCACGACTTACTTCTGGAGCATATTGCATACCCCCCATGCTTTCTGGACGCCAACCTGGTTTGTAAAATAATACTTTGAGTTTATTCAAAAAGCCAGGGGTTTGTTTAAGTTGTTTCCCAATAATTTGAAAATGACTAAAATGCACCCAAACTGGATTCCAGGTGTTCACTGGGTTGGTGATGCCATACACAGGACGTTCTTCTTCTTTTTGGAAAGTACCAAACATACGATCCCAAATAATAAATGTTCCTGCGTGGTTTTTATCAATGTATTTAGGGTTACGTCCGTGGTGTACCCGATGGTGGGAGGGAGTATTCATAAACCATTCTAAGAAGCCCATACGTCCGATATATTCGGTGTGAATCCAAAATTGATACAATAAGTTGATGCCAGCCACAAACACCACTGCGGTAGGATCGAAGCCAATAAGTGCTAATGGCCAAAAGAAAAATGAGGTAAAGAAGATTTGAAACCAACTTTGCCGTAGGGCCACTGATAAATTATATTCTTCACTTTGGTGATGTACCTGGTGCCCACTCCAGAATAAATTAATTTCGTGACTCATACGATGTGCCCAGTAATAGCATAAATCCCAGGCAAAGAATAAAATGATATAAGCGAAGGTGGTATTTTCTATTTTAAAGAAAGCAAAGTTTTCATAGATAAAAGCATAGGCTGCTACGGTAACTACCTGAAAGAATACTTTCACTGTTTGTTGCCCTATACCACAACTGAGGTTGGTAATAGAATCGTTGAGACGGTAGTGTCTGGTTTTTTGGAATTGTTCTACTATTAGCTCTATTCCCATTAACAGGAGATACATCGGGATGGCTAGTACCACTGGATCGATCATAAATATTACTTTTTGGGTAAAAAATTGGGCTTATTGACAAAAGTATGGAAAATCGTAATGGATTCAAATTTTCCTTTCAAGATCAGTATTTATATGAAAAATTAAAATTATCAAATTGTGATGTGATGTTATATATAGGTTAAATGCAATTGTGGATAAGTGAAAGTTATCCACATATCCACATTTTGTTTTGTGGATAACTCTGTTGATAACTTTCGGTGCTCAATTTTTTAGCCCTCTACACTGTTATTAAGGCAGTATATGTTACTAATTTTCACTAGATTATTTTGTGGATAAGTAATTTTACCTATGAATATTTATTCACTTCCCCTTCTCGACTTACTTTTTTAGCAGGTTTGAAAAAGTGAATTATTACTTAACATAATTAATTTACATTGTTATAGTACAAATTTAGAACATTTTCTAAGCACAGCATTTAATTGAAGAATACAATTAATGAGGTTACTTAATTGATCAAGCTTTTTTATTATTTGTATGATAAGTTTTTAAACATTGGAGAATCATCCAATGTTAAGTGCTTAACAACTTTGAATAAGTTCTTAGATAAAAATTATTAACTCAATCTCTTTGCCTATATATTTACTTCACAAACACAGAAACTATCTATTATTATGTATAATACTCTATTATTTATTCACTCCTGGATTCGCTGGATTATCATAGTTATGGCGGTTATCGTGATTTTTAAATCATTGACAGGTTGGCTTAGTAAAAAGGGCTACACCAAGGGTGATAATGCGCTCTCTGCCTCTTTTGTAGGTTTTATGCACTTACAACTACTCTTGGGGTTTGTTTTGTATTTTGTGTATAGTCCTGTTGCAAAGGCAGCTATGAAAGACATGGGAGCTGCTATGAAAAACCCAGGATTGCGTTATTGGGGCGTAGAACATATCACTATGATGATTTTGGCAGTGGTGATAGCTCAAATTGGGCGTTCCAGGGCTAAGAAAATGAGCGAAGCAGTACATAAACATAAAACCAGTTTTATCTTTTTTACTATCTCGATAGTATTGATTCTGGCAAGCATCTTTACATTATACATGAAGATCAACCCTGGTTTAAGTTGGTTCCGTATGTAAAATATTATCTAACCCTCTTTCTACTATTAATAGTAAAGAGGGTTAATTTTTTCCCTCCTTTAATATAAATTGAGTCAATGGGCTATCTTCTCTGCCCAGTTCATGAATGATTTGATAGTGATTCAAATCTTTGATACCCAAGTAGTTTATCAATTTATTTTCCTGATTTTGCTCGTATAAATCAAGTGATTGAACAATAAATAGCTCGGTTTCGCCCAATCCTACACTCAATAGGAAAGGACAATGCACAATGGATAGATCTTGATTGATAGGGCTATAGGTAGTAACAGTAGCATCATCTAGCTGCAGTGTTTCATTGAGATAACTTTGTTGAATGGGTTTGAGATCAAATAAACCACTGATGCTGCAAATGGCTTTGATATGAGGTCTTAGTTCTGGGTTTAATAAATACAGCATTAGGGCCAGGTGTCCCCCTGCTGAATGACCACTAATGGTGATTGCATCTGAGTTACCATTATACGTTTGGGCTTGATTTTTTATCCAGTTAACAGCAAATGTAACATCCTGCATCAACTCTGATAGGTTGACTTGTGGAATAAGGCGGTAATTGATGACAAACACGGCAAAATTATGCTTGATAAAGGGCTCGGCTACAAAACTGTAACTGCTTTTGTCTAAGGCCCGCCAGTATCCCCCGTGAATAAAGATTAGTATGGGGGAATTAGGTGTTTTGGCTGGAAATATATCAATAGCCTGTAATGGATCGACTCCATAGGCCACATTGAGGTGGCAATGGTATTGTTCTCTTACTCGTTGGCTTTCTGAATGATTGAAATCTATAAATTGTTGAAAGTTAGGGTGACGATTGCGTAGATTGAGGTATTGGTCATTTTTTTTCATAGCGTAAATTTATCAGAAACTCGTTGAATAAACTTGTGCTATTTGTCACATACCATTTAGTAGAATAGGGTAGAGATAACCCAACACTTTGAGTTGTTGACTTTAAGGGGGATGAAATTTATATCGTTTGATATAATATTAACTCTCTACACTATCTATTTATATAGCTATTAATGTATTGAAAATCAATTTTTTGTACAATATATTGTTTGTCAAATAGAACTTAAAGTTTGAGTAAAGGAACTTAAACTATTAATATTTGAGAATTTATATTTGTTCTAATGAAATACCCTGACTCTATGGATAGGGTTCCTGATACTGGAATTCCTGACCTTGAACGTTGGCAAAGTTTTCCAACTTCTTTTTTTGTTTGAGGTGGTGTCGATTGTGCATTTCTATTTGTTGATACCATTCGGCCGCAGTGAGCATCCCAAAAATGACGTGTTTATTTTTATAACCCCCATCATCTTGCGCAACTTTTTCTGCTAACTCTTTGAGCTTTGGTAAAAGTTCTTGCCATTGATTCTTGGCTTCTTCTTTGGCCTTGGCTTCGGGTGCTCCTTTAGTCCATTCTTTAGGTTGTTTAATTTCTTGGTCTGGAAAAGCATTTCTTTGATATAGGCCAATGCCTGTTGAAGTTTTTTCTCCTTCGGTTGAACCCTTACGTTGCTGAAGACAATTGCCAGCACTATACATAAAAAAAGTAGAAGCTGTATACATGTGTTGATACATTTGTGCTAGCGACCAAGTGTCACTGTCGTTTTTATACTGAAATTGTTCTTCAGTGTAATTTTCCAATTCTTGGGTAAAATACCTGATAAGTTCTTCTAACTTATTGTAGACAAAAGTAGGGGAGATAGTCATTGTGTGTTGTAAATAATTGGATTTTTGTTAAGTGATTGATTTTCAGTTACTAATACCATTTTGTATGAAAACACCCCCTTCTTTTGGAGTAAAAAAGTGAGTGTTTAATAAATTGTACTTTTTTAATGTATGGATTCGATTATCGATAAATATAGACTGTGCAATAGTATAAAACATTAAAATTGTACTTTAGTGTAAGCGATTTCTTGGCGATAATTAGACACTAGCTGTACTTATTGCTTGGTTATTGCGTTCTCGAAGCCTTAATTTTTGTGGTAATCTTCGAGATATTTTGCCATTTCTTGCTGAAGTTTACGAGCCGATTCTTTTGGGTTTTCTGAGAAGATAATTCCTCTCGAAGAGTTAACTAGCAAACCTACTTGCTTGTTCATGCCATATTGGGAAACTTCCTGTAAGCTTCCTCCTTGAGCACCTACTCCAGGAACCAGTAAAAAATGATCAGGTACAATTGTTCTAATCTTCTGAAGCATGTCAGCTTGAGTTGCTCCCACGACATACATCATGTGTTCATCAGTAGTCCACTCTTGTGATGTCTTAAGAACTTGCTCAAATAATTGAGTTTGGTTTGTATCCACATTCAAGAATTGAAAATCGGCACTACTAGGGTTCGAAGTAAGTGCTAACAAGATGACCCATTTATTGGGATATTCCAGAAATGGACTTATCGAGTCTTTTCCCATATAGGGAGCTACAGTAATAGAGTCAAATTCCAAAGTTTTGAAAAAGGCCTTGGCATATTGGTGTACAGTATTACCAATGTCTCCTCGTTTGGCATCGGCAATGGTATAGATATTTTGCGGGATATATTCTAAGGTTTTTGCCATTGTTTCCCAACCTGCAACTCCATTGCTTTCGTAAAATGCGGTATTAATTTTATAAGCTACACAAAGGTCAGCGGTTTGGTCAATGATAAATTTATTGAAAGCAAGTACTGGATCAGTTTCAGAATGAAAACGTGAAGGGATTTTTTCCTGGTCTGAATCTAGTCCAACACAGAGGTAAGATTGTTTGGCGAGAATTTGTTGATAGAGTGCTTCTTTTGTCATTGATATAAGGAGGTTAATATTCAAGGTCAAAGTTAGCAACCACTCATTAGAAACAAAAAAGGCCTCGGAAAAAGAAAAAGGGTAGGAGCAAAATGAATTGCTACCTACCCTTTTTCTTGAAATATTTTTGATAAACTATCTCAGGTCGTTGTCTTCTACTCCTGGGTATTTGCTTTTATCAAACTGAAAAAACTTCTTGGGTAATCCATTTTTATGCTCAATAAACTTCAATACTGAGTACACATAACGATTCCCTTTTTTCTCATACATTTCCCAACCCATGATGGCGTTGTTCGTCTTTTTTACCTTTAGCTTTAGCTTGGTTAATTGGTATTTTGAACGATCCTGAGGTACCATCTCTATAGAATGATAAGCCCCTTTACTCTCTGCTGGTAGCATACGATACTTAAATCCTTGCTCATAAATAGAGTAAATTTTGTTAGGAGTAATACCCTCGTCTGGTTCGTATTCTGTAATATTTACCTCGTTGGTTTCTTTCAGATACGTCCATTGAGTAACTCCGTCAGTCATTACTTCTTGCCCTCCAGCCTTCATTCGGAACATTTTTTTAGCCACGGTAATACTACCACGAAAATTATCTGTTACCCCAGAAGCGCTTTTTAGCGAGTATTTAAATGAGGCTCCAAAGGCCTTCATGTTATTGTACTTGTTTTTTACCGCATCTAAAACTTTTTTAGCCTGCGCGTCTTGTTGTGCATGTAAGTTAGAAAAAGTAAATAACCCTAATGCCAATAAGAATATTGTAGTTCTAAATTTCATGATAATTGGAATTGTTTGTTATCTGGTCTTTTATATTCAAGTTTTGGTTAGACCAAAAATTCTATATTTCGTTTAATTGGTTAGCAATAAAACTATGATATTGCCGATTCTAGTATTTAAATCTGTTTAAAATTTAGCCATTATTACTAATTTCATTGAGTAAACGTTCGAGACTATATTCATCTGGGATGAGTACCTCACGTGCTTTGCTACCCTCAAAAGGCCCAACAATACCTGCTGCTTCAAGTTGATCAATCAGACGACCAGCCCGGTTGTAACCAAGCTTAAGACGACGTTGTAGCAGTGAAGTACTTCCTTGCTGGTGCATTACAATAATGCGGGCAGCTTCATCAAATAACTCGTCACGATCAGCCACAGTACCACCAGTACTACCACCTCCTTTACTTTCTTCACCGTGAAACTCGGGCAATTCGTAAGCACTTGGATAACCTTGTTGCTCCCCAATAAAATTACAAACCCGTTCTACTTCTGGGGTATCTAAGAAGGCTCCTTGCAAACGAATCGTTTCGGCTCCAATAGAGAAAAGCATATCTCCCATACCTACTAATTGCTCAGCTCCGCCAGCATCCAGAATAGTTCGAGAATCAATTTTTGAAGTTACTTTAAACGATAATCGAGCAGGAAAGTTGGCTTTGATAATACCTGTAATTACGTTTACTGAAGGACGCTGAGTAGCTACTACCAAGTGAATACCAATGGCTCGGGCTAACTGAGCTAAACGAGCAATTGGCTGTTCTACCTCTTTTCCCGCAGTCATCATTAAGTCTGCCAACTCATCGATTACCAGTACAATGTAAGGCATAAACTTGTGTCCCTTTTTGGGATTGAGTTTACGCTGGGTAAACTTCTGATTGTATTCCTTGATGTTTCTACACAAAGCATCTTTGAGCAAGTTGTAACGATTGTCCATTTCCAAACAAAGTGAATTCAAGGTATGAATTACTTTTTGGTTGTCGGTAATGATTGCTTCTTCAGCATCTGGTAAAGTAGCCAGGAAGTGTTTTTCAATCGCATTAAATAGGGTTAATTCCACCTTCTTCGGGTCAATCAATACAAACTTTAGTTCAGAAGGGTGCTTCTTATAAATGAGGGTCGCAAGAAAGACATTTAGCCCTACCGACTTACCCTGACCAGTAGCTCCTGCCATTAAGACGTGAGGCATCTTGGCTAAGTCAGCCAGGAACACTTTGTTCTCAATGGTTTTACCTAATACAATGGGGAGATTTGCCTTGGTGTTTTTGAAGGCCTCGTCTTCCATAATGGAACGCATGGTCACGATTTCACGCTTCTTATTTGGTACCTCAATACCAATGGTACCTTTTCCAGGAATAGGCGCAATAATACGGATACCAAGTGCTGCCAGGCTCAAGGCGATGTCATCTTCTAAGTTTTTAATTTTAGAAATACGCACTCCTGCTTCCGGAATAATTTCATAAAGCGTTACAGTTGGGCCAATCGTTGCTTTGATCTGGGAAATACCAATACCATAATTACTCAACGTATCTACAATACGATCTTTGTTGGCTTCCAATTCCTCAGGAGTTACCTGACGTTTGCTTTCAGGAGCTGTGTTGAGTAGGTCAATTGTTGGAAACTTATAAGTACTTAAATCTAAAGTAGGATCATAAGCTTCTAACTTTTTCTCCTCTCTTATTTCTCTATTGGCTTCTGCCTCTTCTTTGAAGTTAATGTCTTTCTGAATTGCTTTTTCAAAGAACGGATTTACCTTTTCACTGACCTTGTCCAGAGATGGGGGAGGCATATCACTACCTGGTGTTACCGGGGCTGATTCATCCGTGAGTTCAAGGTTCAGTTTACCAGTTTTTCTTTTAGAAAGTTTTTCGGTATTCCGACGTGTACGTTTAGGCGAAATCTCCTTAGGCATTTCTAAAGGAGTCTCGATGGTAGGGTTTTTAAATGGAGGCATATCCGGAATCAAGTCATCAGTAGTATTGAGTTTTGATACGGTTTCCTCGGTTGGTTTTTCAGTTGGAATCTTCGTTTTTCTAGTCTTGAGTTTAGACAAACGATCACGACGAGCTGCTACTTTATCATCTGTTTCGCCAATGATTTTAGTAGTTTCTAATGGATTAGGTTTACCCACTTTATCATCGGTTACTTCCAGGATAATACCTTCATCGGCCATTAGATCATCTTCTGTAAACTCGTCCTCATCGATGGTAAATTTATCTTTGATCTTCTTATCTACACTTACATATTTTACGCTCTTAGCTGCTTTTGAAATGCTCTTAATCATCCCAGTGTTTTTGGATACATACTTTTTGTACTCCTCTGGAGTGAAGGTATATACCACAAAGATGACAAGGGCAGCAAAAGTAATAAGCACTGAAAAAAAGGAACCGGCAAGGGGTATTAAAACACCACGGCCAATTAGGTAACCCCAACCTCCGCTAATAAAGGTGCTTTCATCTCCCAAGGCAATGAGTGTACTGGTCCAGATTAGGAAAAAGGCTGATACCTTGGCCATTCTGGATAAACGAATGAGGGTTACATTGTTTAAGAATCGCCAGCCTAGTACAAAAGAGACCACTACTAGAATATAAGCAGCAAGGCCAAATCCTTTAAAAACAAATGTATGTGCCAGAATAGCGCCTGTGAGACCCAGCCAGTTTTGAACTTCTTTGCCTGCCTCTTTTAGGTTATTGTTCCAAAAGGCTTCTACCAAGCTTTGGTCAGCTTTGCCAGTGCCCCCTAAGAAATAAGAAGTAAAGGCGCCAAACATTGCCATTGCCATCAAGAGAAAGAACATACCCAAAGTAAAACGTACTTTTTTGTTTTTGAGTAGCAAGCGTATGATCTGGACAAATTCGTTTTGACTCAATCCCTTACCTGAATCGTTCTTCTTTTTATAAGTATTTTCGCGGATTGTCTTTGCCATATTTTGTGCAAATTAAGTTGTACAAAAGCCCAGCGATTTTGGTGTGACTTATCCTCATTTATTGAGGAGAAAAGGTTTGAATTATTCGCTGGCTACCAAGGTTTCAGGACGCTTGGTAGATTGCATTTTGATTAATGCTTTTTTAATGTTTTTGATTAATGATGGTCCTTCATAAATAAAACCAGAATAAATCTGAACCAATGAGGCTCCTGCTTCTAGTTTCTCAATAGCATCGGTAGGGGAGGCTATACCACCCACCCCAATGATTGGGAAGGCACCGTTAGATTTTTGATGTATATATTTTATTACTTCAGTAGATCTTTTTCTAAGAGGTTGTCCACTTAAACCTCCTGCTCCAATGGCTTCTACTTGTTCGTTAGAAGCTTGCAAACCTCCTCTGTCTATGGTAGTATTTGTAGCAATAAGCCCATCGGTTTTTGTATCAATTACTACCTCTATTACTTCATCTAATTGTTCGTTGGTAAGGTCAGGAGCAATTTTTAATAATATAGGTTTAGGTTTTTCTTTTTGCTGGTTTTTTGTGTGTAAAGTTTGCAACAACTTTGTGAGAGGCTCCTTGTCTTGTAGTGCCCGCAAGTTGGGAGTATTTGGAGAGCTCACATTGACTACAAAGTAATCTACATAGTCATAAAGTTGCTCAAAACATTTTTCATAGTCACTAATAGCTTCTTCATTGGGAGTAACTTTATTCTTACCAATATTGCCACCCACAATAATATTTGCCGGACGTTTTTTTAAGTGTTCGATAGCAATAGAAACCCCATCATTATTGAACCCCATTCGATTGATAATGGCTTGATCTTTTTTAAGGCGAAACAAGCGAGGCTTGGGGTTACCAGCTTGGGCTTTTGGGGTAAGGGTTCCAATCTCAATGAAGCCAAATCCAAAGCTTGCCATTTCGGGAATAAGTACAGCGTTTTTGTCGAAACCTGCGGCCAGTCCGATAGGGTTCTTAAAAGTAAGACCAAAAAGCTCTCGCTCTAAGGAAGGGTTGTTATAGGCATAACGATTCTTTAGAATATGAGAAACTCCAGGAACTTTAAATGCCCACTTAATCATTTTGAAAGTGGAGTGATGCACACTTTCGGCATCAAATCGGAAAAGAATAGGTCGGACAAGTTGCTTATACAAATCTCAAGTGAATTTTGATGGTTCTACAAAAGTAATGGTTTTTTACCAAACCTTTAGCTTACTTATTGAATAACAGCTTTTCCAGGTTATTCAAGTCAGCTTTTAATTTAGAAAAAGCATATTTATCACGATCATTAATCGCCATTTCCAATGCTTTTTTAATGCTTACATGATAGTGTTCTATCTTGGCAGCATTCTTTTCTTCCGAATGCTCTTCTTCAATTTTTTGTTTTGCTGGTTTACTAGCTTGCTCTGCTTTTCCTTCTTCTATTTCAGTAGCTCTTTTATAGATATCTTCTACATCGAGAATAGGTACTTCATCAGAGTCTTTGGCTACTTCTCCCAGCTTTTGTACATGACTCTTATTTACCTTTACCTTACCCTTAAGAATGTCTTGCTTAAGCTCAGGATTAGAGCGGCCAATGATATCCATTCCTTCGGCAAATTTGGCGTCACGACGAATCGTTTTTTCATCTACATTATACTCCTTGGCTATGCGTTTAGCAGTAGATTCTTTAGACTTAGCGCTACTACTTGTTTGCTGTAGATCGGTGCGTTGTCCTTGAGCTTTTTCCGAGTTATAACGAGAGCCTCGCAAAAACGCTTGTTGCTCTTTGGTAAGATTTCGTCTTCCTAGCTGATTATTAATCATCCAGTTTCTGGCCTCAAACCTGGTCTGGAAATGTACCATATGGATTTTGAAATCCACTTGATATTGGGTACAGATTCTATGACGATTATGCCCATCGATTAAGACATACTTACCAGCTAATTCATCGTCCACATTGTTGGGTACTTTCCATACCACCAATGGTTCGCGACATCCCTCATCAGCAATGTTTTGAGCCAGCTGATTAAACTCATCCTCCTTAAGAGGAGGGATTAAATCCCGAAACTCAGGCTCAATATGTATTTGAGCCTTTATCTGGGTTTCACTTTCATTCTTTTGTTTTACGGCTCCACTTAAGAGTGAAGCTAACTTATCTCGTTTAGCCATTCACAATTTCCTTTGCCAGATTTAAATAATCGTGCGCAGCAGCACATTCTTTATCATACGAAAAAATATCCATTCGGTGAGTAGAAGATTCTACTATAGCTACATTTTGACGAATCACCGTTTGAAAAGCAGCATCTCCATATTCGGTCTGTACTTTTTCCACAATAGTTCGGCTTACCACTGTACGATTTACTTGGGTAAGCAACAACCCCATAAGACCCAATGCTGGGTTGAGGTTTTGACGTAATTCTTCAATTAATTCAATGATGGTATCCAATCCTTTGATAGCAAGGTATTGAGACTGAACCACAATTAATACTTCATTGGCAGCAATCATTGCGTTGGCAGTTAGAATACCAAGAGAAGGAGGGCAGTCAATCAGGATGTAGTCATAATTCTTGGCTACAGTATTTAGAGCATTTCGTAATTTGAAATAACCATTTACCTCAGTGATCAGTTTTACCTCAGCACCTGATAAGTCAAGATCAGCAGGAACCAAATGTAATCCTTTGGCTACTTGCTCAATGGGTAATCTTTCTCCTTCAACCAATGCGTGGTAAATGTTTTTAGAAGGTTCTTCCACGCCAACCGATTGCGATAAGTTAGCCTGAGGATCAGTATCCACTATCAATACCTTTTTTTTAAGTAACGAAAGTGCCTTACCTAGATTAAGGGTTGTGGTGGTTTTTCCTACACCTCCTTTGTGATTTACAACGGCAATTATTCGTGGTTTCATTAAATCTTTGTCTAAGTTGTTGTCTTTATGACGAATAATAATTTAGGCATAAATTTACTACTTATAAAATATTTGCTCAAATAAAGGAGACGTTTTTGGTATTTACCTTGACCTCTTAAACTCTTTTTTTACGCTTTTTATTCTTGATTTACTTCTGGACAAAAAGTCCATAAGTACTTAAAAGGTTTGCCCTTCAAGGTTAGACCATTGAGTGCTTATCTGCCACACCTTTTCTGCGTAGTCTATATTTTGTGCATCACTGTTTGGCCGTTTTAGTTTTTTCTTTGCGAAGTATTTTCCTGTTGTGTTCGCTACTTCTGGAGAGGTGGCCAGGTATATCGAAGTCTCTGCTCCTGAATCTGCATTGATCATAAAAGGTTTGGCCATTAAAAACATGAGATTCATAAAGCCTGAAAGGTTATTCGCAAAATTAGTACGTACCACTCCAGGGTGTAATGCATTGGTTATAATATTGGTCCCCTCTAACCTTTTGGCAAGAGCTATGGTAAAATGAATGTTTAATAGTTTAGAAAGAGAGTAAGCATTCATTGGTGTATAACCTTTCTCAAGGTTGAGATTATCGATATTGAAATTAATAAATCGGTGTGCGTCTGATGATACATTTACAATCCTGGCAGTCTTGCTATTCAATAAAGAAGGCTTTAATAAATTGGTGAGCATGAAGTATCCAAGGTGGTTGACAGCTACTGTTTTCTCAATTCCCTCTTTGGTGACTTCGCGAGTTTTGGAAGTGTTGATAAATCCCGCATTATTAATCAAAATATCTATAGTAGGGTAGTGCTGGACAAGTTGCTGAGCTACTGCTTTGATTTGTTCTTGTTCGGCAAAGTCACAAAGAAATATCTCAATGTTGGAGTTATTGCTTTGTTGAATGATTTCTTCTCGTGCCTTTTCTGCTTTTGACTTATTGCGGCAAACCATGGCAATAGTAGCTCCCATTTTAGCAATCTCTATGGTAGTGGATTTTCCAATCCCGGCATTGGCACCAGTAATGACACAGACTTTATCTTTCATGTAGGCAAAGGGTTTAAAGTGTTACTTGAAGTGGTATATCCAATATACAAATAAACCAAGGGAAGGTTTTACTTTTGGACAAAATGTCCAGAGGTGTTTAAAGGAGAATAGGGTTAGTACAGTTAGAATTACCTTGAAGAAACTATTTCTTTGAATAAGTTTTCATCGCTTCGTGTGATTATCGAGGAAGTTATGCGTCTTATAGGTGTACTACTTAAATATAGAGAACCAACTTACAATCGATATGAACATTGCCAAAGCACTCAAGAAAAAGAACCAGCTGATCAACGATATCAATAAGATCAAAGCAAAAGTAAAACACAACAATTCTATTTTGAAAGGGAACGAACCCGAGTATCATATCCCTACTTTGTTGGAACAGCTACAAACAAAAACTAATGAATTGATTAGGCTTAAGGTAAAGCTCACCCAAGCAAATGCTCAGGTGCAGGAGAAAATATATCGTATAGGGGAGCTTAAGTCAATGATTACGTTTTATAGGGAAGTATCGGTAAACCAAGGAAAAGTAAGACAAAGATACAACGACGTAGTTGCTGAGTATGAAGCTCAGCTGAAACAGAAGGAACGAGATGATATTATAGAACAGTTGGAAGAAGATATTACTCAACTACAAGATGAATTAGATACCTTTAATTATACCCATACGATTACCTAGGATTGATCACCTTATTTAAAAAATAAACACCGAACATCATAACGATCAAAGTTAATAGAGGAGTTTAGGGACATATAGCACTTTAGCGAAAGCGATCCTGATATGTCAAAGGCGTAAGGTCTGGTTTTATATCAAGTCTACCACATCAAAATTTAAAACCTTGCGTATAGATTCAAGCTTTTCATCTGTATCATAATACAATATGAAATCCATCTATTCACTTTTGAAAGCTATTGATAAGTAGGTGTTTTCTTTTCGAGGTATTTGTTTCTTTTAGCAAAGCAAATGTTTTTATACTTAAATCTCTTAACTTCCCTCATCTTAAACGATCATCAAATAAATGAATCATTATGGCTTTGATTAAGACAGTAAGAGGGTATACTCCACAATATGGCAAAGATTGTTTCCTAGCTGAAAATGCTACATTGGTTGGGAATATTGTTGCAGGAGATAATTGTACGTTTTGGTTTAACTGTGTAGTGCGAGGGGATGTAAGCGCTATTCGTATGGGAAACCAAGTAAATGTACAAGATGGGGCAGTAGTGCATGCTACTTATCAACGGAGTGAAACAGTTATAGGAAACAATGTGTCTATTGCTCACAATGCAATTGTGCATGGTTGTACTATTGAAGACAACGTGTTGATAGGAATGGGAGCTATTGTAATGGATGGAGCTGTAATCAAGTCAGGTTCTATCATTGGGGCAGGAGCCATTGTTCTACAAAATACTATTGTAGAGTCTGGAACTGTTTGGGCAGGCAATCCTGCCAAAATGCTTAAGGAAGCTAAAGATCTTACCAGTGAAATTACTCGTATTGCTTCAGCCTATCCTAAGTATGCGAGTTGGTTTATGGAAAACTCTTCAGATAAATAAAACCTTAAAACGAGAAGGGAAGCTTATCAATGATATTTAAGCTTCTCTTTTGTTACAGGGAAAACAGTAGCCCAGTTACTATTCCCCAATTGGGCAAATTATAAGAATTACGAATACCAATGTAAGCAGTATTGCGACGGTTGTTGGCTTGGTTGAAGAAGTGGAGCTTGATACCAGCTTCGTAACTACCTTGGGGAATTTGGAGAAAATCTGCCGCCTCATTATTATAGCTCCCTCCAAAGTTTCGATTAAACTCAAATAATAATGGAGAAACATAAAAAGCAATCTTCTGATAGTTATTGATATCAAAATGAATATTGATGCTTTCTGGAATAGCAGCGCCAATGACTGTTCCTAAAATCAATCCTGTGATAATAGCTTCACCATCTCCAAGAGCAGCACCAGTAGAGGCGAGGCTAATCCCAAAGAATGGCCCCAAATATAACCCAGGAAAAGTTTTAAAATAGACGTAGTTTTTATCTTGATTGATTAGAGGAACCCCCACACTAATTTGCCAACTCAAACTAATTGCTTCGGCTAAATATAATTCTGCATTTACTCCTAAACTTATAAAACTATTGGTTTGATGGGTATAGAGATTTTCTAAACTACCAGAAAGATAAAAATCTTCGGATGGTTGATATATGATTTCAGTAGATTGGGCTTGCACTAAAAAGGCATTCCACCAAAGAGTGATGAATAGTAGAAAAGGTAAAGTTTGATGACGTTTCATAATAATTTTGTTTTGCTTTTAATACGTACTCTAAAAGAAGAATATTTCATCATAAAAAGAGCAGGAGGTACTTGTGGACAAAATGTCCACAAGACAAAAATAAAAGCAGGAGCTCTAATAAGAACACCTGCTTTATATTAACTAATGGTTTGATAGACTTTAGAATGCCGCCCCAATTCTTTTGATAATTTGAGAGTTGACCAGGGCATAGAGTATTTGAGGTTTCATGGTTCGCCAATTGTTAATTTCTAATGAACCACCAAAATTGATATATGAATCGATATTGTACTGTTGCCATTCTTCCATAATAAAATCACGAAAGTTAATTGCAGCAATCCAACCTTCTTCTACATCTTCAAACCACTCTTCATAATAACAATCATCAGAGCCGTGAAAGTTGAGTACGTTTTCTCCAATCAATACAAATTGGTGAATGCCATGCCCTGTGAGGTTATCAATTACACAACGTTTGAAATGCATAATATCATTGTGTAAGGTGTCGTTCCATTCACCAAACAATTCTATGATGGCAAACTTTAATTTATAATCTACAAAAAGTATTTTTACATACAGGGTTTCAGAGCCGATCCAATCCCACAATGGATGTATGTAATATCCATAAATGTCATTGGAGTAATACTCCATATTATATTGCCTTCCATAGAAAGGAGAGTAGATATCATTACAAGCCTGGTATACTCCTTCCCAATTATAAAAAGGTTCTATTGTGTGCATATTTGTTTTCTCTGGTAATTGTTGAGGTAGCTTTTGTGTGCCACTTTTAATTATAAAAATACGAAATAATCAGGGGTTTACAAACCATCTACATTTGGCTAAAGTCAGGGTAATTACAAACAAAAAGCGCGAGCTAAACCAATCGGTTTAGCTCGCGCTTTGAACAAATTGAATAAGGTTGTTAATTATCAAAAATACCAAAACCAAAGCCCGCGGTTATATTTTGATATTGTTGAGTTCCTTGAGAATAATCTACAAACAAACTAAATATCCCCAACTTGAGGCGCATCCCTAAATTAAAACTTACTTGACCAAAAGAACGATTAATATTAAATGGATCAGTGATCTCTCTCACCACTTGTTGACCAAAAGTGCTACTGTTAGTATCCGTATCTTCTACCGTTACTGGATAGGTTCCTTTGATTGCAAAACTACTATTGGAGGATTCTACCCGAGCTCCTCCATAAAAAGTGAGTAAAGGGAACTTGCGGGAAAATAGTAAACCGAAATAAAAAGAATTGGCTTTCAGCTCCAGGTCTTGATCATTGTAAACACTTAGGTCAGGTGTAGTAGATGTCCCCTCAATTACTAAATTAGCATTGGTAGGTGTAAGGGTTGAGTTCAGGTTTATTTTGGTGCGAGTATACCCCATGGCTACAGCAAATTTGATGGGCCATAAATTGAATCCAGGAATCCATTGCTGAAAATCGTGCTTGATACCTACACCCCACATACCTGCCCTGAAACGGTTATCATCTGATTCAATAGTACCTTCATTAGTTTCTATTGGTATGGCAGGTAAAAAGCGTATGGATAGTTCTGTACCTTTTGGTAATCCCATATTCAACTGAATCAAGGGGAGAGGAAGAATTGCTGCACCAGCCCCATCAGGTAAGTTGAGAGATGCTGTGCTACCTGAGCTAGCATTTACTCCCTCTGGGAAATACTGAATGGGAACTCCTTTATTAGAACTAAATATCCCAGCTGTGGTGGTATTATTAGGATCTAATACTATGCGATCGCTTAGCCCCAAACTATTTAAATCAATCGTCTGATCTTTGAGAGGTGTCAAAGAAGCAGACGCTAAAATGCGTATGTCAAATTTCCAGCGGCGTAAAGGTTCCGCAGTATTGTACCATCCATTGTTCAGGGAGGTACCAAATGCTTTACTAAAAGGAGTAAAGTAAGCATCCATTAATTTGTTGAAATCTGATTGAGAAGTATTAATTATTTTCACTACATCATCAGATTGAGCAAAAGATGAAGTGCTTATACATAGCCCTAAACAGAGGGTGATGTATTTGGGGATTTTTTTGATAAAAAAAGTGATATAGGTTTTCATATACTTCTTCGTTTAGGTATAATTTCTACATTGTTAGGTATTGATTAATTCAAGTTACGTAGATTTGGTGCAAATGGATATCTAATAAATAAGGGCTAGTTGAAGAAATGAATAATTACTTTTGAAAATGATCCAATACTTTTCTGACATTCCCAAACTGTTTTAATAGCTTTTCAGCTTCTGGATACTCCACTTGTAGTGCTTCCATGACCATGTAAGTGCCGCGTTCTACTAGTTTGGTATTAGATAATTGCATATCTACCATTTTGTTCCCCTTCACTCTTCCTAACTGAATCATCACTGAAGTAGAGATCATATTTAATACCAGTTTTTGAGCTGTACCAGCCTTCATGCGTGTACTCCCTGTGACAAACTCAGGACCTACGATTACTTCAATAGGAAATTCGGCTGCTTTGGCTAATGCTGTTTCTTGATTACAAGTAATACATCCAGTGAGTATCCCATTGCTTCGGGCATCGCTTACACCACCTACTACATAAGGAGTTCTACCCGAAGCCGCAATACCTATTACCACATCGTTTGAATTGATATTGTAGGTTTGTAAATCTTTCCAGGCTTGAGCTACATCATCCTCTGCAAATTCTACGGCCTTTCTAATAGCTCCATCACCTCCTGCAATAAGTCCTATTACCCAATCGTGAGGAACGCCAAAAGTAGGAGGGCATTCTGATGCATCTACAATTCCCAGACGACCACTGGTTCCTGCACCTATGTAAAATAGTCTACCACCTTGTTGCATACGTTGAACAACTTTGACTACCAGTTGTTCAATAGCTGGTATACATTGAGCAATGGCTTGAGGAACAGTGTGATCCTCTCGATTTATATTAGTAAGCAATTCTCTTACTGACATTTGCTCCAGGTGTTCATACTTTGACGATGATTCTGTAGTGGACTTGGATGATTTTTCCATATCAAGTGAATAGTTATTGTGTTTGTTGTTGGTGAAACAGTGTAAGCCCTGCAATAGGGGTTTCAAGAATATTACCAGCACGCCTGTTTTTATCATTGGCAACCTGGCGCAAGATATCACTAAAATAAAATGCTACTGAACCTACAAAATGAACTGAGTATAAATGGTTGTTTTCGAGTTTGAGTATGTAGCGATCAAAGAAAAGACTGAAACAATCATATATCATTTTATAGATTGCAGGCTGCTGACGATAATCAAACAAGAATTTTGCGAATCCAGCGAGATAGCGATTAGGATATGGCTTATGATAAAGATGTTTCAATAAATTTTCTCGATTGACTTGAGGATATCTCTTAGCAAAGCGTTGCATGAGTTCATTTGGTAACTCTTGGTGAATGTAGGCAGTTACTAAGGATTTACCCAAATGATAACCACTTCCTTCGTCACCCATAATATATCCCAGGTTTGTTTCTCTACTAGTCGTTTTCACTCCATCATAAAGACAAGCATTAGAACCTGTTCCTAAAATACAAGCGATACCCGATTCATGTCCACATAAAGCCCGAGCTGCTGCTAAGACATCATGGTTGGCAAAAATGGTGGCTTTTGGAAATAGCGAGGTAAGTACCTCCTGAGTAATGTGGTGATTGTTATCAGTAGAAATTCCTGCACCATAAAAATGAACTTCCTTTATCGGAGACTTTATTTCAGGTAGCACCTGTGCTTGTACACTTTTGATAAACTCTCCTGATTCATAATTTGGATTAAATCCGAGGCTTTGTGCTTGCCCGATTTTTTGCTCATCATCAACCAAGCGCCAATCTGTCTTGGTTGATCCACTATCTGCGATTAATATCATATATTTAAACAATAAAAGCGCAAGATAGAAATTAATAGAGAAAGGTTGGAAGAGACAGTTTTAAGGAAAGAAGTCACCTCGATTTTTTGGATGTTGTTAAAGATAGGCGCTTTTGTTCAATAAAAAACCTCAAAGTTAGGGAGGGTAAAATGAATGATTTGTAATGCATTATTAAAAGTCGAGATGAGTTCATTATTTATTTTTCAACTTAAATTGAAAAGAAAGGCAACTTTTTTGATATTTAAATCAATAAATACCTATTTTTCATCTTATTGTATAGAAGACAAAACAACTTCATACTTAGACATTTGTATAAGAGGATCATAAGACTTTAAGCTATAGATACGCATGATTGAACAAGGTACATTGGAGCTTCCCAAAGATGGTTTAGCAGGTTTGCGTCAAAACTGGCGACTAGATCTATTTGCGGGCTTCTTAGTGTTTATGTTGGCACTGCCATTTTGTTTAAGTACAGCTTTTGCCAGTAACTTCCCTATTTGGTCTGGGATTATTTCAGCAGCTGTGGCAGGTTTTCTGGTTACGTTCCTAAGCGGATCACCACTATCTATCAAAGGGCCTGCTACTGGTTTTGTAGCCATTCTTGCCTTTGGGGTGCAAACTTTAGGAAGTGGCTTTGCTATCACTGGTTATCAATACACATTGGTAGCCATTATTATGGCAGGGGCTATACAAATCATTTTAGGACTGCTAAGAATTGGTAATTGGCGAGGCATGATTCCTGATGCTTTAGTATTTGGGGTCATGGGAGGAGTAGGGCTTATGATCATTATTCGTCAAGTCCATTTTTTGGTAGGTGTTAGCCCTGAGTCAGTCGATTCTTTGGGCCTTATTTTAGAAATCCCCAATACTGTAGATATTTTTAGAAGCAACCTGATCAACAAGAACGCGGCATTTGTTGGGTTTGTAAGCTTGTTTTTCATGTTTGTCTTTTCTTCTATCAAATCCCCCAAAATATTACCCTCAGCCGTGGTAGTATTGATCTTTGGGGTTATTATGACCTTTTATTTTGGCTTTCATAAATCAGCCAATCAACTTCTGGTAGCACGCAGTAACTATTCCCTTACATTGTTTGAGCTACCCAACTTCTCAAAGTTTTATATCTGGAAAAGTCTTGAAATTACGTTTATCGTGCTCATTATTAGTACGTTAGAAACAGTAGTCAATGTAAAAACCATTGATGCTGTGGATTTATATCGTCGTCGATCCAGTTCTAATCGAGAGGTAATTGCAGTAGGAGTTGGAAATGTAATTAGTGGTTTTTTGGGAGGCTTGCCTATGATAGCCACCATGGATCGCAGCTCAAAGAATGTAAATAATGGCGCAAAGACTCGCTGGTCAAATTTTTTCCAAAGCCTGTTTTTGGTAATATTTGTATTAATTACTTTTCCACTATTTAAGTTTATACCACAGCCTGCTTTGGCCGCCATTATTATTTATGCTGCGTATCGTCTCAACTCTCCTAAGCTTATCAAAGACCTCAAACAAGTAGGAAACGAGCAATTGATTATTTATGCCTTATCATTATTGGGTACTATCTTATTAGGAGTATTGTGGGGAGTATTGGTAGGTGTATTAACAACCCTCATTGTATACCAATTATTAGGGGCTACTCCTTCATCATTGTTTCGTATCAAAGTAACCACTACTCAAAAGAAAAGAAAAATACGAGTACATGTCGAAAATGCAGCATTGGCATCTAACTACCCCAGCCTACGAAAACATCTACGTGACATTCCCGAAGGACACTACTTGATTATAGACTTTTCTAAAGCTAAAGTTATTGATTACGGGTTTATGGAAGACATCTACTTTTTTGCTTACACCTATAGTATTCAGAATGGTAAAATAGAATTGAATGGACTCGAGCAACACCAAGCAGTTTCAGCACACCCTTTGGCAACTCGTAAATTGGTAAGGAAAAAGTTAGTAGATAAAAGCAAAAAAGTAAATATGATTCAACAGGGTGCATTGGATGAACGTCAGATAGATGTACAAGGAGTTGCGGCTATAAACAATGCACGTTTTAAACCCAATATTACTTTTGATGGGGTAAAACTTCAGGGCTTTCATTTTGCCTTGGGTTATGAGATTAAATATAGTGAAAACACATTTGCCAAGTTTTTTGGAGTAACTCGTATTGAGTTTTCGGATATCTTTTTGTCCAAAGGGATTCGAATGAGCGAACAAAGCCACAAGATGTCAGTGCTTATTGTGTATGGGGTAGAGGCATACGTACCTGACTTTACCTTGGGTAGAGAAAGTTTGCTGGCAAAGCTGATCCAAAGTGTAGGATACAGTGACATCGATTTTGATGAATATCCTGGATTTTCTGAAGCTTATTTGCTTAAAGGTGAAAAAGAGTCTGAGATTAGGGAGTTGTTTAATGATGAACTCATCACGTTTTTAGAGCAAAACCAAGGCTTTAATATGGAAAGCCGCAACAACAACATTCTGATTTATAAAGACAAAGCCTTGATGAACCGCATAGAGATGGAAGATGCTATAGAGTTTACCGAAAACTTTTTATCCATTATTTACAAGGCAAACCAGAAGGATAACGAAGTTGTGATATGATTTTTTAAATAACTCACCTTGTTTTGTAAAGACTTAAATTGTTGGTTATTATTGCTTTAGATAGAGCTATTACTTGTATTATTTTAATAAATAAAGGCAGGGCTATTAACCCTGCCTCATTGTTTCTAAAGCTCAAAAATGTATTTATTGTTTTTAGGGTTGTTCTATGATCAAGACCAACTTACCTTGATAAGTGATCGGATCTATTAAAGAAAATAAGCGTATTTAAATAGTTTATTGAGCTTATCGTTTGATTGTCCACAAAACATTTTGTGCTAATTCAAAGCGTTTTGTGTGTCTACCTACCATTGTGTTAAGAATAATTGCTCATTTTGTACATTAAATCCAAATTCATATACAAATGAGAAAACCCTTCCATCATTATCTTCCCTTTTGTGTGTGAAAAACTGAGGATCGAATCCTTCACTGAACAAGGTCTTAGTCTGTACAATGAATTCTCCTGCTTTACAATAAGCTTTCAGTATTCTACGATTGAGTCGAAGTTGTTGATCGACTTGGGAAAAAAAATTGGGGGATTCTACCCGGGATTTCTGATAGTGATAAGCACTTTTACAATATTTATCACAAAATTTTTTATCAGCTCTCCCAATCAATTCTTTGTTACAATACAGGCAGTTTTGCGGTTTTTTAAGATAGTTCATTAGCAGTAGATTATACGTTTAATAAACGAATAGTTAATGTGTATTAGTTAGTTATGTTATAAATTGCATCATAAAATTATAAAAAAACTTAAAAAGTTACATAAAACGTTAACAATTTGTTAATGAAAGATAAGTGCAATAAGTAACCCCTAACATCAAATAAAATTACCCAGGTAATTGAAATGTAAGCCCCTAACTGATTAACATGAATAAGCTAATAATTATATTAATATTATTAGTGCCAATCACTTTAAAAGCTCAATTTAAGATTATAGGCACTTTTGTGAATCAAACCAATGACCCCATTGAGTATGCTGAAGTTTTGCTATTAACCCTTGATTCAACAATGGTAGAGCAGGTGTTAGGAAATGAGAAAGGAGAGTTTCAAATGAAGGTAAAACCTGGAAATTATCTTCTTTTAGGACGAAGTTTCGCTGAAGTAATATTTTCTCGAAAAATACAAGTTTCTAAAGACCTTGATTTAGGAATTCTAAAAACTGATAATACATTAAAATTAGATGAAGTAACCGTGAGGGCAGTGAAACCACTCATAGAGCGGAAAGTAGATCGCATGGTTTTTAATGTAGAAAACTCAGTTGCTGCGGGGGGAGGAAATGCATTAGATGCTTTAAGAGCTGCTCCAGGCGTAAAGGTTCAAAATGGAACCGTAGCTTTAGTGGGTAAGAGCGATTTATCAGTGATGATCAATGGACGAATGCTTAACCTATCTGGAGGTGATCTCATGAACCTCCTGCGAACAATCAAATCAGATGATATTAATAGTATTGAGATCATAACTAACCCACCAGCCAAATACCAGGCAGAAGGTAATAGTGGTATTATAAATATTCGATTGAAGTCAGCATTACCCGATAGCTGGAGTGCTTTGATTCAGGGCTCTTACCAACAAAACACATATGCTACGGCAGGTGTGGGAGCAACCTTTAATTATCAAAAAAACGGCCTTGCATTATACCTCAGCGTGAATCATGTAGAAGGAGCTTTGGCTCCACTGGAAACCAATACCATTTTTTATCCTGACCAGGTATGGGATGAAAGAAACAAGCAAAAAGCCTTTAATGCCTCTTTAGGAACTAGGGTAGGCATTGACTATAAGTTCTCCCCTAAAACATCTATGGGGATTGCTTACATAGGAACAGGTAGCAACCCTAATATTACGGAACGACATGTCACGACTTTAACAAATAACCGTACGCAGTTATTAGATTCTTCTATTAGAACCTTTGCAAACACACAACGAGTAAGAAGATATCATTCTTTGAACTATCATTTTGTTCATCAGTTTAAAGAAGATGGAGTAAAACTGTCGCTTGATGCTGATTATTTTAAATACATCACTGATAATAACCGTAATTTTAATACTCAGAGCTTTTTAGCCAATGATGCTTCTACTAATAGTGTCCGCTTTGTGGCAAACAACTTAGGTAATCAAGAAATTGATAATTATTCGTTTAATCTTGACGTAGAGCATCCAACCGAATGGGGGAATTTGAATTATGGAGGTAGGGTTTCCCATACCAAAACAAACAATGATGTACAATTTTATAATCTAACCTCAGGAACATCGGTTTTTGACCCTAATCAAAGCAATATCTTTGATTATGAGGAAAACACTCAGGCACTTTATTTATCAGCTAATAAGGAATTTGGTGAAAACTGGGAAGCTCAAATAGGATTAAGAGTAGAAAATACGAATACCAGAGGAAATTCTATTACGCTTAGTCAGGTAAATACGGTAAACTACACTGAGTTATTCCCTACGGCTTATGTGAACTATAGCATAGGCGATGATCATGTGTTTTCACTTAACTATGGAAGAAGAATTAACCGCCCACCTTTTTATCGCTTGAACCCATTTAGATGGTATGACAATGTGTATTCTTTTTCAGAAGGCAACCCGCAATTATTACCCTCTTTTACCCATAATTTAGAGTTGTCATATACCCATAAATCTAATTGGATCACGAACGTTTATTATTCCCAAACTGCTAACGGGTTTGATGAGGTAACTATACTAGACGCCACTCGACAAATTCAACAAGTAAGACCTCTTAATTTTTTAACCACCCAAATATTTGGGGTATATGAATACTTTATTTTTCTGCCTCTAAAATGGTTAAGAACTGAACTAAACCTGGATGTATACTACAGTAAAGCGCAATCGGAAATACCTGTTACTCTACAACTATTAGAGGGGTGGAATGGAGAGTTTTCGTGTAGTAATGATATTAGACTGAATTCGGCTAAAACCCTCTATTTTAATTTGTCTTATAACTATACCACCACAGGTGTAGATAATTTAGCCACCAATACTGCTTTCTCAAGATTAGACGCATCACTAAAGATATTATTGCTGAATAGAAACTTACAGATCAATATCCGTGGGAATGATCTATTTAGAACTGATCGGCCCAGATATGTTATTTTTTCTAATAACGTCCGAAATACCTATCAAAATTACTACGACGTGCAATCGTTTAGGATTACCCTCTCTTATAGGTTAGGGAATAGAAAGATTAGAAAGAATAGTAGAGATGCTAAGAATACAGAAGAAAAAAATAGAATTGACTAATAGCCAATTCTATCTAAGATACTTTGCAAAGTGAGACCAAGAAGAATCTAATGTCTCTAAACTTTGGTTCGTATTGTTACACTTATAAATTAAAATAAAAAGATGAAAAGTCAAAAATTTGATCCTAAAGCATTTTTAGATGTTGAAGAACTTTCTCCTCTTGAGAGCATGGAAGTAAGAGGTGGTGCTGACAAAAAGAAAAAAAAGAAGAAGAAGAAGAAAAAAGGAGGTGGTCTTATAGGAAGCATTTTAGATGCTATTTTCTAAGCAAACTTTTTGGTTACAAACAACAGGTCTTATTCACCTGTTGTTTGTTGTTTCTTTCTTATTAGCAGCTATACGCTGGACGATATTGCTCATGATAAACACATTTTAATAGTTAACGAGATCAAACTTTAGTCTTACGCCTGGCTAGTCCACATATAGCACACCACAAAACACAAAACAAACAATATGGATACGGTTAAAATAGAATCTTTTACCCAAGAATGGTGGAAAAACTTCCTTCAAATTAATCAAAACTTTACTGAAACATGTGTGATAGAGGATGTGATGAATGATGAGTTAGTAGAAGAGTTACAGTTAGGGATTTTGCAAGTGCTCAAAGAGCGTTACAAAAAGGATGATATATATGATGGCTTTCGTGTGTATTTAGACGGGGAGGAGCAAAACGATTCTTTTCTTGAAAACTTATGCAAAACTCCTCCACTGGAAGGCGAAGATATAACTGCCTACACGAAACGCATGTTTGAGCAAAAGTTTGGCATTATTATCAACGCTGGTGAGAAGCATTCTGATATTATTGCAAATAATATCATCAAATTCCTGCACCCTTTGATGGAACTGGTAGGTTGTCCACCGCTTGGGGTTGAAATTACCATTTTTATAGGGAATTATGGATGGACTCCTTTAGGGATTCACCAAGATCATAAAGGTGAAAACGTAATTCATTTCCATTTGGGACCAGGTAAGAAAACCATGTATACTTGGGACGAAGAAAAATATAACGAATTAACTGGGGAAGAGCATAACAATAAAAATATTGAGCCTTTGTTGGAACACGCCAACGAGTATCCTTTCAAGAAAGGGGACATTTATTATATGCCCTGGAACAAGTACCACGTGGGTTATTCTGGAGAGCTATCTGTTGGAATTACGCTTTGGTTTAACAATGCCCCTAAGACTAAATATGTTCACCGCATTTTAAACTCCTTTAGATATCAATTCTTAAAACAAGAAAAAGAGATTATACCCTCTCAAATGGATTACTTGAATAATCACGCAACTTTTGAAGACATGCTTTCCTCGTTCAAGCTAGATGATAATATTCTAAATTATTCACTCAAAGACTTCCTTAAGTTTGTGTATGGAGAGTTTAAGATGGCATTGATGAGTAATGGTGGGTGGCAATCTGTACCCTTATCATTAGATGTCAAGGATGACTATAACATTGATGATTTTGAAAAGCTGAGAGGACAAAAGATCATTAATCGTGCACCGTTTAAAATACAATATAGAAAATACAAGCAAAGCTTGTGGGTGTACGTGCGTGGGGCAAAATTCGAGATGCGCTATTTTGAAGAACTAGTAAACGTGATCGATACCCTCAATAAAAACGAGGAATTATTGGTCGATGATTTATTGGATTTACTTCCAGAAGTTTTTCCTCAGGAAGCAGTACTTTATTTTTTGTCTTTGACTTTAAACAAGCGAGGAATAGAAGTATTATAAACTTGCTAATATCTCTAACTAATAGTTATAGTGATGGCCAATTTTTCTGTTGATAACTCATTACAAAAGTTTTCTTCTGAATCAGAAGAAAATGCTGAGGTAAACATAAAGTTTGCAAGGAATTTTGATGCAAGCCTGTACAATACAATTTATGAATTGATCAGGTATTCTTTTGCTAATTTTCCTATGAAAGGTGATCAAAAAATCGCTTTTAATCTTCAAAAAGATTCTGATCTGCTCAGCATTACCTTAAAGCCTAAAAAAATCAAAATCAAGTTTAGCTCAAGTAAGAAGAAGTCATCACTTAATAAAACCACCTCAAACCTTATAAAAACCCTTGAAAAATTATAAGCAAAAGAAAGGTAAACTTGTTTTTACACCCCAACACGATCAAATGGACTGTGGGCCGGCCTGCCTGAGTATGATAGCTAGTGCTTATGGAAAGAAATATCCACTACAGTATTTGAGAGATAATTCATTTATTACGCGTGAAGGGGTTTCCTTATTGGGTTTAACAGAAGCAGCTCAAAAAATGGGTATTGAGACTTTTTCGGCAAAGCTGCCATTAGAAAAGCTCTGTAAAGGAAAACAACTTTTGCCTTGTATTTTGCATTGGAATCAAAACCATTTTGTGGTACTTCGAAAAATAACTAAAGATATTTTTTCCAAGAAGTACTTTTATCACATAGCCGACCCTCGCCATGGTTTGATTAAGTTAAGTGAAGAAAAATTTGAACAATCCTGGCTTGCAAACGGCGAAGAAGGGGTAGCTTTATTCTTAACACCCTCCGATGAATTCTTTGAACGGATTCCTCCAAAAGACCAAAAGCTAAAACTCAAATATTTGTTTGAGTATCTACTTCCATATAAACGACAACTCGCCATTACTTTTTGTTTGTTGTTTTTGGGAAGTGTGCTTACATTGATATTGCCTTTTCTTACCGAAGCATTGATTGATAAAGGAGTAAATGCAAAAAATCTAAGCATTATTTCTTTGATTTTACTAGGGCAATTAGGTGTTTTTACTGGAACTTTAATCATAAGTGTCTTTCGCAACTGGCTGACAATGCTTGTAGGTACTCGTTTAGGGATCACCATTATTGCTGATTTTCTAAACAAAATACTTCAGTTATCCATCAAGTTTTTTGAAACAAAAATGATGGGTGATTTTAATCAACGAATGCAAGACAATGAACGAGTAGAGGAGTTTCTCACTTCTGAAAGCCTCATCACTTTGTTTTCGGTCATTACTTTCTCTGTGTTTTTCGGGGTCTTGTGGTATTACGATATCAAAATTTTATTGGCTTATTTGGCATTAACAATATTGGCCATTGGCTGGTCACTGTATTGGCTTAAAAAAAGAAAGCTTCTTGATTACTATCGGTTTTTGTTGAAAGGCGAAAATCAGGATATGATTTATGAGATTATAAGTGGTGTTGCAGAAATAAAACTAAATCAGTTTGAAGATTATAAAACCAATGAGTGGGAAAAAATCCAACGAAGATTGTTGGAGTTACAAGTTAGAATTTTGAAAGTTGATCAGCTACAGCTTGCGGGATTCGAGTTTCTTAACCAGTTAAAAAACATTTTTGTTACTTTTTTGGCAGCAACTTATGTAGTAAAGGGCTCTATGACTTTAGGTGCACTATTAAGTGTATCCTATATAATAGGGCAGATGAACTCACCAGTTAGCCAGTTAGTGAATTTTTTCCGCTCATTACAAGATGCTAAACTAAGTCTGGAGCGGCTCAATGAAGTACAAAACATTGAAGCAGAAGAGCAAAAAAATCATAAAGAATTGGAAACGGCTATACCACTTACAAGCAATGGTATAGAAAGAGGGATTAGATTGCAAAATCTAGATTTTCAGTATGAGGGTTCCCGATCTCCTTATGTATTGAGAGGCATTAACTTAGTAATTCCTGAAGGGAAAATAACGGCTATTGTAGGAGCAAGTGGTAGTGGTAAAACTACTTTAATGAAACTATTGCTACGTTTTTATGAACCAACCGAGGGAGAGATTTTCTATAATTATGATCCCATTCAAGCTTTATCCCCCAAAAGTATCCGTAAAAACTGTGGAGTAGTTATGCAAGATGGTTTTATTTTTTCAGATACGATAGAGCGAAATATTGCTACTAAAGACGAAAACATAGATCGTAAAAAACTAGAGTGGGCTGTTGGTATAGCCAATATAAAAGATTTTATTGAATCATTGCCACTAAAGTATGATACCAAAATTGGTGCAATTGGCAATGACTTATCTGGAGGACAACGCCAACGTATCCTAATTGCGCGTGCAGTATACAAAAACCCTCATTACATACTCTTCGATGAGGCTACCAGTGCCTTGGATGCCGAAAATGAAAAAGTAATACACGATAATTTACAGACTTTCTTTCAAGGAAAAACGGTGCTTATTATTGCTCATCGCTTGAGTACCGTAAAAAATGCCGATCAGATTGTAGTATTGAAAAACGGCAAAATTGTAGAGCAAGGAAACCATGAAGCTTTGGTAGCCAATAAATCAGAATATTTTAATTTGGTAAGAAATCAATTAGATTTAGGGAGTTAAGTTTTCACAAATCAATATTTTGTGCACTATAAATCATCGAAAGTTGTATTTTTGGATAACTTTCCAATCCTCACCATCTTTTTTAACTTCCATCAACACTTACTTGATTGAATATGGCAAATTTGTTATTACCAAGCGATATAAATTGGCTTACGATTAAACATGACTCGGTTGAAGATGTACTGGAAACCCTTCAACTATCAGAACCAACCCCCTTACATTGGAATACAGGAGTTTGCACCATCTTATCCGACTATTGGGATAAACGACAAACCCCTGGCAGCGCCCTTACCCGAGCATATGTAAGTGTGCCCATTGACGGATGGATATTTGTATTTGGAGAAGGAATATTTGTTCGTAATCTTGAAAATCCTATTGTAGATGAACAAGAGCGGCGGGCAGTTGTGCGTTCATTCTCACAAAATCTAAGCAAATTATATGGGTCCATTGGCTATTTTACTTGTCAACCTCGTGAAGATAGGTTTGAGTGGATGTGGGCTGATAATGGAGTTGTGCAAAGACATTTTGAGTGGAACGATGGAACCTTGAATGTACAGGGAACTCCCATATTTGAAAAAGAAGTTGAACTCATTGAGCAAGCCTCTGCCGGAAAGTCTGTGTTGTGGGATGATATCGTGTATGAAATATTAGAACAAGTTTGTATAAACCCTGAAACAGTTTTAAAAAGTATTGGTAAAGGCACTTTATGTGCCACTCCTTATGGGGTAAAAGTAGGACTACCTCCACAACCAGTACTGGATTTATAGATATAAAAAAAGGAGGGCAATTAAGTCCTCCTTTTCTCATGAATTTTATAGGCTATGCATCAAGTATATTTTGATACTTAATTTGAATATTCCTCGATAAAGTCTATCAAGTCGCTCATTTTCTTAAACACAAACACATTGTCTGGAATATTTACTGGTTGTGCAATAATCTGTGAACCACTTAATAACACCGTCTTATCAGCAAAATCTGTCGCCAGTTTATCTATGTATTGTTGTACATCTTTTTTCCCTGGGTAAGATGTAAAAATACTAATAACATAATCAGATTGGTATAAACTCTGCGTTTTGAGCAGGTCTTTGTAGGGGAGGCTTGCCCCCAAATAAATAGCTTTCTGTCCTCGTGCTCTTAGCAAATAGTTGGCAAACAATAACCCAAGCTCGTGACTTTCATTTTCAGGCAAAAACAATAAATACTTCTTAGCATTTACTTCATGATTATTGATTTGCCCATCAATAGCCACAATTGTTTTCTGACGAATAAGGTTCGAGATAAAGTGTTCTTGTGCTACGTTTATAGACCCTGCTTGCCACAAAGCCCCAATTTTTACCAAAAAGGGATAAATTACATTAACCATGGTTTTCTCAAAACCTGATTGTAAAGTGCTGGTAGAAATTATTTTCTCAAAACGTTCCTCGTCTAAATCAATCATAGCCAAGGTGAGTCCTTGGATCTGATCACTAAAACGATCGCTTTTTTGGGTAATAGAAAGTACTTCCTGTATCATTTCTTCACCCTTCATTTTGGCAATTGCTGATATTTTAAACCCATGTTCCTTCAAAAGAGAAACATTGAGAATAAGCTTTAAGTCGTCATCGTTATAATACCGGATATTAGTATCTGTGCGCTTAGGTTGTACTAGATTGTAGCGTTGCTCCCAAATACGTAAAGTGTGTGCTTTTATACCCGACAAATGCTCCAAATCTTTTATAGAATAATACGTCATGATTAAAATTGAGATCAAATCAAATTAGAAAATAAATCAAGCGCACATTGCGAGAATGCGGGCCTGTGCCTCTTAAATGTGGGGAGGCGGGTGTGTGCTTATTCTATATGAGATGAATTCCTTATTAATGTTATCCTAAAAACAGAACTAATAACATTGACAAGTGTTTAAAATTAATCATTTTTTTTGACAGTCTTTGCAAGTGCCTTGCATCAAAATATTTACCTCATTGGCTTTGTAGCCAGAGGGTAAACTAATGGATGGAATCTTGATTTCCTCCAGGCAAGTAGTAAGTCCACATTCGATACACTTAAAATGGATATGTTCGTGATTGTGTTCTTCATTTTGACATTCATCATTGCATAATGCATAACGAGGTGTACCACTATCATCCAATACTTTATGTATAATTCCTTTATCTAAAAAAGTACGCAAAGTTCTATAAACCGTTACCCGATCATGTTCTTCCGCAATTTCCTTTTCTATTTCTGCATTGGATAAAGCATATTTTGAATCTAAAAACAATCCTAGTATTTCACTACGAGAGTGAGTACTTCTCAATTCATTGTTTTTGAGTATGCCTCTGATAACCTCTTTCATATCAACATTAATGAAGCTTAACTTCCTTTTACTTAAAGTTACAAATTCTATAGTAAGTACGCAAAATATTTAAACACAGTTCATTTACAACTGTTCACAACTATAACACCACAACAAGCATTTGAGTTTTGGTTAGACAGGTCTTTTGTTAGATAAATTCAATATTTTAGTCAAACGTGTTTTTTATTTTCCTGCAGGTGCTAGTTTGTTTTTAAACCTGTTTTCAGTAAAATATATTAAAAATATTGTTTGATAGTTTATATTTTAACTGTTTTTGTGGTAAAACGTGTAATTTTTTGAAAAATAGGTTTTTATTTTAAGTGTATGTCTCTTATAATTGTCAACATAAAGAAGAAAAGGATTTATTAGATAAATACATTTACTATTTTAAGACTAGAATAGTTCCCAGTTAAAATTACACGTACAATGAAAGAGACATTATTTACCGTCCATAATCTATGGATGATGATTGCCACCATCCTGGTGTTTATTATGCACCTTGGCTTCGCTACTTTGGAATCAGGACTTACTCAGTCAAAAAATACTGTAAACATATTATTTAAAAATACGCTGATTATAGCCATTGGATTGCTCACTTACACCCTTATTGGGTTTAGCTTGATGTATCCTGGTGACGAGTTTGCTGGAATGTTATTTGGATTCAACGGACTTGGAGTAGCCCTACCTACTGGAGGAGAAACCGCGCAGTATGGTACTGGACATTATACTTATTGGACTGATTTTATTTTTCAAGCAATGTTTGCTGCCACTTGTATTACCATTGTGTCTGGTGCAGTTGCCGAACGAGTAAAGTTAGAGGGCTTTCTATTATTTGCGGTATTTTTTGTAGCCATTATATATCCTATGATAGGAATGTGGAAATGGGGCGGAGGCTTTTTAGAAACGCTTGGAACTGATAAAGGATTGTTTTCAGGTCTATTGTCCAATATAGAAAAGGGTAAAAATGTTGGAACCCCATTTTATGACTTTGCCGGATCTAGCATTGTTCACTCAGTTGGAGGTTGGGCTGCTTTAGCAGGTGTATTATTATTAGGAGCTCGTAAGGGTAAATATGTTAATGGCAAAGTAAATACGATTCCTGGGCACAATATGCCACTAGCTGCTATGGGGGTGTTTTTGTTATGGTTTGGTTGGTTTGGATTTAATGGCGGTTCTGTATTGTCAGCCGAAGCAGGAAATGTATCACGAGTATTTGTAACCACTTCATTGGCAGCTGCTGCAGGAGCCATTGGTGCCTTCTTTACTTCCTTTATTTTACTTAAAAAACACGATCTTACAATGAGCCTCAATGGTATATTGGGAGGCTTGGTAGGCATTACAGCAGGAGCTGATGTAATGGGGGTAACAGATGCGGTAATTATTGGGTTGATTTCAGGAATTATAGTAGTTGTAGCAGTGTTGCTCTTTGATCGTCGTCGTATTGATGATCCGGTAGGGGCCATTTCGGTGCATTTGGTTTGTGGGATTTGGGGAACGCTAGCCGTAGCATTGTTTGGAGCAAAAGCAGGTTTCTCTCAGTTTATCAGCCAAATGGTAGGCATTGTATGTATAGGTGTATTTTCTTTTGGATCCGCTTATTTAATCTTCTTTCTGGTGAAAAAATCTGTAGGCATCCGCGTGTCAGAAACCGAAGAAATAGAAGGACTCGACATGCACGAGCATGGAATGAGTGCTTACCCCAATTTTAATGTAGTAGCTACTCCTGTGCAAGCCGCTGTAACTGAAACTGCTACTCAACCAGTATTACAACCACAAGAAGTAATTCTGGCTAAAACGCACTCATAAGGATGGGATTCCATTGTAGCACTACTTGATATTGATTGATATATACGTAGTGATTTTTCTGATAAATTCGGAAAGGAGTTTGGCAATGCCGAACTCCTTTTTTGTTATTTTAGGAATATGAGCAATGTAGAAAACTTTTTGGATCACACTTATCATACTTATAGGGTAGAAGCGCTTGAAAAAGTAACTGAAACTGTCTTAAACTTTGAACAAAGGCTGAGCGAAGATATTTTTGGTAAATATTTTTCTGTTGAGGAAATCAAACAGAGGTTTGTTGTGCCACCTGATTATCTACAATTTATTAGAGGAGCCTCTTTTTTGGCCAGAGATGCAGGTGATGGTTATCCTTGGTTTTGGGTATTAGGAGCAGAAGACACCTATAAGTATACCAAATCTGCTTATGAAGAATTTACAGAAGATGAGGAATATCATCAACTAACCAAACCACCATTCATGGCTATAGAGATAGGAGGATGGTCAGATAAACACGTTTTTTTCTTAAGCTGCGACAAAGCCCACCATTGGGGTGCAGTATACGATTGTCATGATTCTTTTATGTACGACCTGGGGCCATATGACATTAGTTATGAATCCTTTTTAGATTTGCTACAACGTGGTGCTTGATTTTTGAGAAAACAAAAAATGTTTGTTGTTGATAACCAATGATTTATGTATAGATTTTTACCTAAGATATAATAATTAATATAAGTACTCGTTTCTTAACCAGAAACAATATAGTGCATCTTTAGTGATGCATATTTGATAGCCATATTTAGTTACCACCAAAACCCACCCATACCTAGATTATGAGTGGGTTTTTTGCTTGTAGATGTCTCGAGGGAGTCTTGGTAGTTTGTTGATAAACAAGATGTTACTTAAAAACTAAGACATTAATGTTACTTTTTTTTAGTAAAATTTGTAAGTTTTTTAGTAAAGAAGAGACCTATGGAAAAAAAATGGACTACTAACCTTGGAAAAAGTATTCACTAAACTTATTACCGAAAATCAAGGAATCATCCATAAGGTTTGTAATATATATTGCAAAAATGAGGGAGATCGAGCTGATTTGTTTCAGGAAATTGTGTTGCAATTATGGAAATCCTATGGTTCATTTCAGGGGCGCTCAAAAATAAGCACCTGGATGTACCGGATTGCACTCAATACTGCTATTACCAGTTTCCGGAAACAAAAAAAACGCAAAATTCAGCAGCAACTTTCGGTGGATGAATTTCAAATTCCAGATATACACCCAGATGAAGAATTCGAGGAAAAACTACAGGCATTGTATACGGCCATTCGCGAACTTTCCAAAGTGGAGCGTGCTATAGTAATGCTGTACCTTGAGGATAAGAGCTATCAAGAAATGGCCGAAATACTGGGTATTTCAGAGTCTAATGTAGGGGTCAAGCTTAATCGTGTAAAAAAGAAACTTAAAAAAATTATTAAGCCGGAATTGTATGGAGTTAGATGAACTAAAATCACTGTGGCAACAACAGCCAACACCTGGACGAGCACATAGTGAGCAGGACATACGAGCCATCTTAAGGCAAAAAACGCATCCCATCTTCAAGAGAATTTACAATAAAATATTCATTGAATTTGTGGTATCTGCGATTTTACTCACAATACTGATAGGTTTATATATCTATAAGAAAGAATATACCATTGCCTTGATGTCAATCTTTATATCCCTAGCTTCTGGATATTTGTATTGGGTATTGTATAAACATATACACATTAGATTTGGACAAGATACGCTTGGGGCAGCATTGGTAAAACTTGAACGCCTATTTAAAATTTATGATAAAGTACAAATGTACTTTGGATACCTTTTGGGCAGTAGCTTTCTTGTGGGATATGTTATTGGGAGAGGTATTAATAAGCGGTTGGTATTGGATAAAAACTGGATAATTGCCTTAGGTGTGATAGCAGGAGCAAGTTGGGCCATATCGTACCCTGTCAAATGGTATGTATCCTGGCTATATGGAGGGCATATTCATGACCTAAAATCGGTATATATCGAGTTGAATGAAATAGAACAAGAGGCATAACTAACTATCATTACTATGAACATTTTCAAAAAAATTAAAAATGCTTATCAAAAACATCAGGAAACCCTTCAAAAACATCGAGAAGCGCTAAGAAGTCTTTCTGATGAGGAAATCTTGATTATTGCCCGAGATAATAATAATTGCTTGACAGCTCAGATGTTATCTCGTCAAACACCTCTTACCTATGTTCAGGCATCTATCAAAATTCAGGAATTGTACAATAAGGGATACCTTAAAATTAGCTATAAACTTCTTGGCTCACAAGTTATGGTATTGAAGCAAGAGGCAATAAAGCAGATAGAGGGATTACCTTCGGTAAAGCGCTTTTCCAAACTATCTGATGCCGAGGTATTAAAAGCAGCAATCAATACAAAAGGGATACTTACTCCTGCTTCTTTGTGTGTGGCATTGGATTGTACCATTGCTCAAGCGCAGCAAAAACTGGAAGAATTGCAGTTACAAGATGTTTTTAGAATTGATATTACCGAAAAGGGCAGCCTTGTATATGTACTCAACGATGAAGAACTCTTTCGGAATACTTCTTTGAAAAAGATTGGATAAAGAAAATAGTAAATATTTATTACTAAAAGTAAACCCTGTATCATGACGATGCAGGGTTTTGTTGTATGATTACATAAAGTGAAACATCACCAATCCAAAAGGACTTTCATCATCTTGTGGTTTTTCCTTTTGAGCTTTGGCAGTTGACTTTTTGGGTGGCTCTTTTGGAGCTTGATCACTTTTTTTAGGCGCGCTATATTGGTCAGCACAAGCCTTTACAAACATTAATTTCATGGGCGTGTATTTTAGGTGAATTTTTCATTTGTATTGTATAGGGAAGTCTCTTTTATAACTTCTTACTGAAAGATACGCCAATTGCCCTGATTTGAACACATTTGCTAAAATTGCTGGGGTAAACGGACTAGTTTTGGGGTAAATGGTCTTTATTTAGTAAATAAACCCAACGATTTGAATTGTGATAATACTTCTTTTTCCTTGGAGCGGGAGAGGGGTACCTCTACTTCAAAAGCCTGATTTTTGAAGCGATAATGCTTAGACTTACCTATTAATTGCCATTTCTTTTGAAAATTGATGATAAATGAGCGATGAGTTCGTACAAATGAATCCTCCTGGATTTGAGGCTCCAAATCTTTAAGAGAAACCCTTAACAGTTTCTTTGCGAGCTTGTATTTAGTATCCTCATATACAATTTGGCAATAATTATCTTCTGCCTCTATATACAAAACCTGTGGAAGGTTGATAGTAAATTCCTCTTGAGTATTAGTCTTTATATTTACAATATTGGAGTACATATAACGGTTAATCAATTCCAAAAACCTGGGTTTGTTGGCAATAGGTTTCCACAATGGGTCTACCTTGGTAAAAAGTGCTACTGGAACCTGACTCTCTAGAGTTTTTTCCAGATGATCCCACATTTTCTCCTCATTTTGTAAGAGCATATACAAAATGGCTAGGTTATAATCAGGAAAAGGCACCTGAGAAGTTTTAAGGCGGTTCAAGGCAGTATCTATCCATTCTTTGGCCAGAGTTATTTCTCCTTTTTGTAAATACAGATAAGCTTTGGCTACTTCATGAGCAATTACTTGATGAGGATGCTCCGCCACTGTATTCAATATATGCAAGGCCTCATCGTATTGTTTCTGAAAAATCTGGCACCAGGCGATTTTAAAATCAGTATCATTACGAACCGAGTTATTAGCTTCATGTTTAAACTGCTCTATGGCTTCTGCATATTGTTCGGTACAATATAATAAAACACCAGCTCGGTGACGCACATGAACCGAAAACGGATCTAATTGTAAAGCCAATCGCATAGATGCTTTGGCCTCCTCATATTGTTCGTCTATCAATAAAATCATTGCTCGCCCTACATGTAATTCTGCAGAACCAGGCAATTGTTGAATTGTTTTGGCCAAATGCTCCAGCGCCAATGGAATGTTCCAGTTTTGCCAAAACATATACCCCAAATAAGTGATATGCCCATCAATCAGCTGAGGATCAATCTCAAAAGCCTTGTTTATATAAACTTCTACCTGGTCAAAAGCCGCCTTTTTGTCCATAGATTGAATCGCCCCATAGTACAGGTAACATTTGGCTAAACCGCTGTATCCTAGGGCATAATCTGGTTCAATGTCCACTACTTTTTTGTACAATTCTTCGGCTTTGTTCACATCTTGGGGTAAGCCATTGTACAGTATTTTATTAGCTTGCAGGTACCAATCATACGCTTGAGTATTTTTAGGATGCGAATTACTAAAAGGCATTGAAGTACCACGTGATAATTCAGCCTTAAGCTTTTCAGTAATTAACAAGGCAATTTCATCCTGAATAGCAAATACATCTTCCAAGTCGCGATCATACACTTCCGAAAACTCATGAAATCCTTGTTGAGTGTTGATCAACTGTGCTGTGATGCGTACTCGATTTCCAGCCCTTCGTATGCTACCTTCCAACACATGTGCCACCCCTAGTTTATCCCCAATTTCACGTACATCCATAGACTGATTTTTAAAGGCAAAAGAAGAAGTACGCGCGGTTACTTGTATTCCTTTTACTTGAGCCAATACATTAATAATTTCCTCAGTAATACCATCACTAAAGTATTCATTATCAACATCTTTACTCATATTAGTGAAAGGCAAAACGGCTACACTATTGGGGTGAATCATACGTTAGGGCGTTTGGTTTGGTGTAGACTAAGATAGGAAAAAAAGTGATATTTGGTAGCAACTGGAAAAAATGTCCAGAAGTCTGATGATTAGAAATTTATGATAAAAGAGAAACACATATTGTAATAAATCTCATCTCCCCACGACAGATATTTCGAAAAGTAATAAATCGCTTATTGTTCTTGTGAAGAGTAGCCATCAAGCACTCTCATAAGCCAATATTTACCAATTATAAATAATAACTCATCGCCCCATGAACCTAGTGATTGAAAATCTGTCGAAGACGTACCCCAATGGTACTCAAGCCCTCAAAAATGTGAGTTTAGAAATTCCTACCGGGATGTTTGGCTTATTGGGTCCTAATGGTGCTGGTAAATCCTCCTTGATGCGTACCATCTCTACCCTGCAGGATGCTGATACAGGCAGCATTATGCTGGGAGATATTGATGCATTGAAGGAAAAAGCCCGTGTACGACAGGTATTGGGGTATTTGCCACAGGAGTTTGGCGTGTATCCACGAATGTCGGCTTACCAAATGTTAGATCATTTTGCTTTGCTTAAAGGCATCAAAAACAATAGAGAACGCAAAGAGATTGTAAAAGCCTTACTACACCAAACTAATCTGTATCAGCAACGCAATATTAAACTGAGCAACTATTCAGGGGGGATGAAGCAACGTTTTGGTATTGCCCAGGCATTGTTGGGGAATCCAAAGTTGATTATTGTAGATGAACCTACTGCTGGATTAGACCCCGCCGAACGCAACCGTTTTCACAATTTATTGAGCGAAATAGGTGAAAACATCATTGTGATTCTTTCTACCCACATAGTAGAAGATGTAAGCAATTTGTGCCGAAATATGGCCATTATTCATAAGGGAGAGTTATTATTGACTGGAAACCCTCGCCAGGAAATAGAAGCGGCCAAGGGCAAAGTTTGGAAGAAAATTATTGATAAGGAAGCATTACAAGAACATCAATCAAAATACAACGTGGTGTCTTCACATATGTTTGATGGCCAAATCATTGTCAAAGTATTTGACGAAAACCGCCCTGATGCATCTTTTGATGCTTCTGAACCCGATTTGGAAGATGTATACTTTTCTCACATCAAAGTCAAAGAACAAGGTATGCAGCAAACATCTGAAGGTGAGGAAACGCCACCAAGTGATAGTACAATCCAACTTGAAAAATCAGAGTAGATAGACCAATCATCATTAATAAATTAATCATTCATAATTGACTCCCTATGTTTAAGGCAATATTTAGTTTTGAGATTAAGTATCGACTTAATCGTCCCGCCACGTATTTGTATTTTGTCATTTTTGCGCTGATTGGTCTACTGTATGGTGCTATCATGGGAGGAGCCTTTGGTAGCGATGTAGCCGTATTACTTACTGGTGGAGGTAAAAACAATGCAAACTCTCCTCACAACATTGCAACGATTACTGGAGCACTAAGCCAGATTAGTATTTTTATAATCGCAGCATTTATGGGAGTGCCTGTTTATCGTGACTTTGAGCATAAAACCTATGCCTTATTTTTCACTAAGCCCATTTCCAAGTGGAGTTATTTAGGAGGTCGTTTTTTCGGGTCATTATTGGTCACCAGTCTGGTTCTTTTAAGTATTTCCCTGGGCCTAATCATCTCTCAATGGCTTCCAGGAGTAAACGCCGATAAATATGGTGCATTTAACTTAATGTATTATTTGCATCCTTATTTCTTATCAGTACTACCTTTTACCATTTTTACTGGTGCTATATTTTTTGCAACGGTTTCGCTTTCGCGTAATCAATTGTTTATCTATCTCAATGCACTATTAGTATTAGCCCTTATTTTTGGTGCAGGGTTTTTAGGAGGAAAAATAGATAATAAGGTAATCAGTAGCCTGATTGATCCAACTGGGCAAACTGCCATAGCCAAAGCTACCGAACTGTGGACAGTAAGTGAACGCAATGCACAACTTACCCCCTTAACTTCGTTGGTTATTCTCAATCGTGTTATTTGGGTAGGTATTGGTATCTTAGTATTAGTATTTACTTATACTCGTTTTACATTTGCTTTTACCGGACGAGGCAAAGTAGCCAAACCCCCATCAAAAGCTCGTAACCCAAAATCGGCCAAAGTACGAAAACTTTCCAGTGTTCCTACAATCCAAAAAATAACCCTTCCATCTGTAACCCAAGATTTTAGCGTTGGTCAGAGTTTTAGGCTATTACGAGTACTCATTCGCAAAGAATTTCGTCAGGTATTGTTCAACCCTATTTTTTTGGTAATTGTAGTAGTAGGGGTATTGTTTATGGTGTTGGGAGTCATCTCTAATGGGCAAGTATTCGAAACACCTAGTTTGCCAGTAACCTATCAAATTTTAGATATCTTAAGTGGCAGCTTTAGTATATTTATTCTGGCAATTGTAGTTTTTTATTCTGGAGAAATGGTATGGACTGAGCGGCAGCATCGAGTGCATTTGATGTACGATGCTTTACCAATTCCTAATTGGCTCAGCTTTGCGTCTAAATTTTTCGCAATGATCATCATAGAGTTGGCATTGATGACTTTAGTGATGCTGGTAGGGATTATGATTCAGGCAGGGCAAGGTTTCTTTGATTTCCAATTAGATCTATATATCAAAGAATTATATGGTATTCAAATGCTTGATTTACTGATATTTACCATCCTTACCTTTTTTATACATATTGTAGTCAACAACAAGTATTTTGGGTTCTTTGCCGTAGTATTGGTATACTTTTTCTTTGCTACCATTTTACCTTATCTGGGAGTAACTCATAAACTCTTCCTGTTCCGTAGTGCCCCCTCTGTGATTTACTCAGATATGAACGGTTACGGTCATTTCTTACAAGGCCACTTGGCATTTAAGACCTACTGGCTACTATTAAGCATTGTTTTATTGGTATTAGCCAATGGCTTATGGTTACGAGGAACTGATAGTTTTTTCAAAATACGCTGGCGAAATGCTTTTCAAAGTTTCACCCGAGCAGCCCGCTTAACCCTGGTTATGAGCTTGGTTGGCTTTATAGCTATGGGAAGTTACATTTTTTATAATACCAATATACTCAATGAGTTTACCACTGGTAAAGATGCACAAAAGGCTCAGGTGGATTATGAGAAAAAATATAAAAAATATGAAAACAGACTTCAGCCTAGAGTAACCGACGTAAGTCTTGAGGTAGACTTGTTTCCCTACAAAAGAAGTGTAAAAGCCAAAGGACGTTATATCTTAAAAAATAAAACCAGTGCTCCCATTGATTCTATTCATATTAATATGAGTAACTCCATTATACTCAAAAAAATGCAATGGAATCGTAAAGCAAAAGAAGTATTGAAAGATACCGAGTTGGCTTACTTTATTTATAAATTAGAGCAGCCACTTAAGCCTCAAGCTACTATTCAGTTAGACTTTGAGTTTGATTATTCGCTAAAAGGTTTTACTAACAGCAGTGAGAATAACTTTTTAACCTATAATGGTACATTTCTTAATCAAGGGTTATTTCCAAAAATAGGGTATCAGTCAAATGCAGAACTACAGAATAACGATATACGTGATAGTTATGGACTTGCGCCAAAACCTCGAACACCAGCATTGGAAGACCAGGAAGCCCGGAAAAACCATACACTTTCTAATGATGCTGACTGGATTAATTTTGAGATCAAGGCTAGCACGGCAGCAGATCAGATTTTAGTAGCGCCTGGTTACTTGCAAAAAGAATGGAAGAAAGGTGATCGCAGGTATTTCCACTACAAGATGGATAAACCCATCCTTAATTTTTATAACATTCTGTCAGCCAGATATGCTGTGAAAAAAGATGTGTGGACAAGCAAGAAAGGTAAGAAAGTGAGCCTTGAGATTTATTATCACCCTGCCCACGATTACAACCTCGATCGTATGATGAAGGGAATGAAAGGGGCATTAAGTTACTGTAGTGAAAATTTCTCTCCTTATCAATATCGTCAAATGCGTATTTTGGAGTTTCCTCGTTACCAAACGTTTGCTCAATCATTTGCTAATACTATTTCCTATTCCGAAAGTATTGGTTTTTTGGCAGATGTAAATGATCGCAAAGATGTGGACTATGTATTATATGTAACTGCTCACGAAGTAGGGCATCAATGGTGGGCACATCAAGTAATTCCTGCCAATAGCCAAGGATCCACAGCCATTGTAGAAAGCATGGCCCAATACTCTGCTTTGATGGTGATGGAAAAGCTGCTGGGTAAAGATAAAATAGATAAGTTTTTACGCTTAGAAATGAATCGCTATTTGAGAGGACGGAGTGCCGAAATTCGACAAGAGCAACCATTGAAACGTGTTGAGAATCAGCAATATATTCATTACAACAAAGGCTCAGTAGTATTGTATGCTTTGAAAGATTACATAGGGGAAAAACGTATGAATGCTGCTTTGGCAAAGTATGTAGCAAAGGTGGGTAACCAATCAGCGCCCTATACTACTACCAACGAATGGATCAAGTTTTTGCGTGAAGCCACACCTGATTCACTACAATATCTTATTACAGATATGTTTGAAAACATAACCTTGTATGACAATAAGGTAGAAAACTTGGGCTATAAGAAAAAAGGCAAACAGTACGAAATAACTCTAAAGATAAACAGTAAAAAGCTAAGAGCAGATGGTTATGGAGTAGAAAAGGAAATGCCGTTGAATGATTACATTGACATTGGAGTGTTTGCTCGTACCAAGGTGAAAGTGCCCATTAAAGGATCAAAAACTCGTAGTGGCAAGCCAAGGTATCGTACCAAGCGAGAAAATAAAGTCTTATATTTTAAGAAACATAAAATCACTAAAAATACCCAAACCATTAAAATTTTGGTAGATGAAAAGCCCTACAGTGCAGGAATCGATCCTTATAACAAGTTGATTGATCGTAAGACAGGGGACAACAGATGGATTTTTAGCCCAGATGGAAAGCTGAAAGTCGACAAAAAATAATCTGTATTTACAATGTAATTTATTGACAATATCTACGACAGATTAGATAGTGAGTCAAATTGATTTATATTTGTACAAACAGGTATTGCCAGTTGCAATTGTTAAACTTAAAAACATCAAAACACAATGGAAGACTTCTCTAACCAAGATGATTATACATATGAATATGAAGAAGAAGCACAGCCTTATTCTATGTGGCAAATTATCAGAAAGTATAGCCTATATTTAGGAGTAGCCATTATAGGGTTTAATTTACTTACCTTTTTAGCTAATATGTATCTACATTGGGCTGCAAGCTTGGTTTATATTCTATACATTGCTGCTATTGTGTTTGCACATCTTGAGTATAAGAAAAAAAATGAAGGATATATGAGCTTCGGCCAGGGAGTCGGTATAGGCACTGCTGTTGCAACTCTTGGTGCAGGAGTAATTGGTGCAATGTTTTTCTTCTTTTACACTAGTACAATTGATCCACAAATAGGCCAAAATCTTCAGGAGTATGCACAGGAGCAATCTAGAGAAATGTTAGAAAAGTGGTTTAACTATACCGAAGAACAGATTGAAAAGTCACAAGAATCTGCTGAAAAATTTAATTCACCTACTCTCCAGTGGTTGGTAAATATATTGGGAGTAGCATTTTATGGAGTCATATTTTCACTGATTATCTCAGCTTTTACGAAGAAAAAACGACCGTTATTTGAATAATAGCAACTCATTCAAAATAAATGAAAAACGCCAAAGTATAATCATATATGCTTTGGCGTTTTACTTTTTATTAAATTGTTATTTTTAAAACAGGATTTACAAAAATAATAGGCTTTTTTTGGGGCGATTCAGGTTTTTTACTACCTTTCACTTGTTTATGCCGTGTTTTGCTTTTTTACTGTAATTATTTTTCGAGAAACTAATCAAACGTATTGGCTATTTCTTATGAAATGATGAAGTGATTGAGCATTTTTGCATAAAATGTGCTTGGATAAATAAACTATTGTTTTACTTAACAACTTTCGGATAATCAGTTGGTGTTACAAATGTCTGAAAAATTTAACGTATTCGAATTTTATAGCCAAATAGAGCAAGAAGATATTCTGCTTTCTTATAAAGGTCCTGTTACTGACTTCTTGCTAACTGAATTTAGCAATGATATCCGAGCACAGTTGAAGCAAGAACGAAAAGCTGGTAAAAAAGTATTCGCGATTTTTATGGAGTTGGCCCAAAACGTACTCTACTATTCTACCGAAGTAGATGGTTTTGATGGCAACGACAAAGTAGGGATTTTAGCTGTTAGTCAAATAGATGATGCTTATTCTGTTATGACAGGCAATATGGTTCCAGCCGAAATAGTACCCAAACTTGTAGAAAAGTGCGAAAAAATTAATTCCCTTGATCGTGATTCATTAAGAGCCTACAAACGAGAATTACGTGATTCCCCCCCTCATACCGGAAGCAAAGGAGCTGGAATTGGACTGGTGCAGGTAGCGCTTACCGCTAACAATCAATTAGATGCCCACATGGAACAGGTAGACGATGATCACTACATGTTTTTACTTACTGTAAAAGTGCCCAAAGGTCAATAATGCAACCTGCTATTCACGGTTAGCACCTTTTTGTTCAAGCCAACGTACTTTTTCTTTTACTTCTTCCTGATATTCATTGACCAAATCATTGACAAACCATTGTACATATTGTTTTACTTGTGTTTGGTTTTCCTGATTTAGTTGCGTGTTTTGTTGCTCCAGCAAGTCCTCAAACATTTGAGTCAGATTAATGACCGTTTTTTTATAAACCTCTTGATATAACCCACTCATTGCGCTTTCCAAATGTGGATTACGATATATAAAATCTGCCAATAAGATAATACTCAACTCTTTGTTAATCAGGTCACTGATGTTTTTTTCATTACTAGCCAATACTTGCTGAACAATCTCGGGTACATTCATAACTTGATAAAATAAATGCATAAAAAAACAGAGACAAGAGGCAAGCTCTTATCTCTGTATATATTATGATTAATAATCAATAATTAAAAACTAATCACTAATTAAGCATTTTTAGAAGTCACCTTTGCTCCATAGTACTCACGGTTCATACGAGCAATAGACGACAATGGAATCTCTTTTGGACACTCTGCCGAGCAAGCGCCAGTGTTGGTACAAGCACCAAAACCTTCTTCATCCATTTGAGCTACCATTTTTTCTACACGTTCTTTACGCTCGGTTTTTCCTTGAGGAAGCAACGCAAGTTGAGATACTTTGGCAGATACAAACAACATAGCAGAAGCATTTTTACAAGCTGCTACACAAGCTCCACACCCAATACAAGCTGCTACGTTGAAAGCTTCGTCAGCAATGCTTTTAGGAATTGGAATCTCGTTGGCATCTACATTCACTCCAGTGTTTACTGATACATAACCACCAGCCGACATGATACGGTCAAACGCTGAACGGTCTACTACTAAATCCTTTACCACAGGAAAAGCTTTAGCTCTCCATGGCTCAATAAAAATAGTATCCCCATCTTTGAAAGAACGCATATGCAATTGACAAGCAGTAGTGCCAGTTTCTGGCCCGTGAGGCTGTCCATTGATGTATAAGCTACACATTCCACAAATACCTTCTCGACAATCGTGGTCAAATGCTACTGGTTCTTCCCCTTTTCTCAATAAATCCTCATTCAATTCGTCCAGCATTTCCAGAAACGACATATCTGGTGAAATATCCTTTACAGGATACTCTATCATTTTACCGTCTCCGCCTTTGGTAAATTTATCTCCGTCTTTTATGTCTGGTTTGTTTTGTCTCCAGACTTGTAGTGTAAGATTCATATTCTAATTTTTTATTAGTAAAATATAGGGTAGTTGATGCCCACTACTCAACCTCAAAATACATCATCAACTACTGAATTAAATTATTTGTAGCTTCGTTGAGTCAGCTTCACATTTTCAAACTCTAGGTCTTCTTTGTGAAGTGCCGCTTGTTGGTTTTCACCTTTGTATTCCCAAGCTGCTACATAGCTAAAGTTTTCATCGTCACGTTTAGCTTCTCCTTCTTCAGTTTGCGACTCTTCACGGAAGTGACCACCACAAGATTCAGAGCGGTTCAAGGCATCATCTACCATCAACTCGCCCAATTCCATAAAGTCAGCTACTCGCATTGCTTTTTCCAATGTTTGATTCAAGCCGTTACCATCTCCTGTCACCTTTACATTGGCGTGGAAATCTGCACGTAATTTCTGAATCATTCCCTTAGCTTTTTCCAAACCTTCTCCATTACGAGCCATTCCGCAGTATTCCCACATGATTTTACCCAAATCTTTGTGGAATTCATCTACGGTCTTGGTTCCTGATGTTCTATTAGAAAAATTATCAATGCGTGCTTGAACTTCTTTCTCAGCTTTCTTAAACTCTGGATGATCCACAGGCACTTTGTCATAAGGCATACGTGCCAAATAATCTCCCACAGTGTATGGGATAACGAAGTAACCATCGGCCAAACCTTGCATCAAGGCACTAGCTCCTAAGCGGTTAGCTCCGTGATCAGAGAAATTAGCTTCTCCCAATGCGTAGCAACCAGGAATAGTGGTCATCAGGTTATAATCTACCCACAGGCCACCCATTGTATAGTGTACCGCAGGATAAATTTTCATAGGTACTTCGTATGGGTTTTCGGCCGTAATCTTTTCATACATTTGGAAAAGGTTTCCATACTTAGCCGAGATTACATCTTTACCATCACGCTTGATTGCATCGCGGAAATCCAAAAATACTGCTTGTCCTTCTTTGTTTACACCACGACCTGCATCGCATACCATTTTGGCATTACGCGAAGCCACATCACGAGGAACCAGGTTACCAAAAGCAGGGTATTTGGTTTCTAAATAGTAATCGCGATCTTTTTCTTCTATATTATTAGGGTGTAATTGACCCTTACGAACTTTCTCTGCGTCTTCTTTGGTTTTGGGTACCCAAACTCGTCCATCATTACGCAACGACTCCGACATCAAAGTCAGCTTAGATTGGTGTCCACCCGAAACAGGGATACAAGTAGGGTGAATTTGTGTATAGCAAGGGTTGGCAAACAAAGCGCCTTTGCGGTGTGCTCTCCAGGCAGCAGTACTGTTAGACCCCATTGCGTTGGTAGACAAGAAGAAAACATTGCCATAACCACCAGTACATAATAATACCGCGTGTGCTGAGTGAGATTCAATGCTTCCATCTATTAGGTTACGAGTTACAATACCTCGTGCCTTTCCATCTACTAGTACCAAATCCAGCATCTCACTACGGGTATACATTTTTACTTTGCCACTTTCAACTTGTCGGCTTAGAGCACTGTATGCACCCAATAGAAGTTGTTGTCCTGTTTGGCCACGAGCGTAGAAAGTACGTGATACTTGCGCTCCACCAAAAGAACGGTTATCTAACAGGCCTCCATATTCACGGGCAAAAGGTACCCCTTGAGCCACACATTGGTCAATAATGTTTACACTTACTTCAGCCAATCGGTGTACATTCGCTTCACGAGAGCGGTAGTCTCCTCCTTTTACTGTATCGTAAAACAAACGAAAAACACTGTCACCATCATTTTGATAGTTTTTAGCAGCATTGATACCCCCTTGTGCGGCAATACTGTGAGCACGGCGAGGACTATCCTGAAAACAAAATGCTTTTACATTGTAACCAAGCTCCGCTAAAGAAGCAGCAGCAGCTCCACCCGCTAATCCTGTCCCTACTACGATTACATCATACTTACGCTTATTGGCGGGGTTTACTAATTTTATATCGAATTTATGACGATTCCATTTCTCTGCTAATGGACCGTCAGGAATTTTAGAATCCAACTGCATAATTTTTTCAGTTTAGTGTTTTACAATTGCTTGACGTACATAATAATAGGTATGAGTGCAAATCCTAGCGGAATCAAAATCGAAAAGGCTAAGCCAAGTTTCTTAATAAAAGGAGAATACTTTACGTGATTTAAACCAAAAGTCTGGAAAGCACTCTGGAATCCATGAGATAAGTGAAAAGCCAAAGCTACCATAGAAACCACGTACAATATCACCATCCATAAGTCAGCAAAAGCTGCTTTTACTAACATATAGAGGTCTAATTGCTCTTTGTCCTGGGCAAATGATTTTACTAAAACTCCTTCTTCTACCAATCCATAGTGGGTTAACTTCATTTTACCCCAGAAATAAACCAAATGCACAATAATAAAGATCAGAATGATAGAACCTAGCACCATCATGTTTCTAGCGCGCCAGTTGCTATTTGCATTAGGCTTACTGTAGGCATATTTAGTAGGGCGAGCTTTGCGATTCATCAATGTAAGCGTAATACCGTAGATGATATGCAAAAAGATGAAAGTAAAGTTAAGAATGGAGATGGTTTGAATAATGGGATTGTGGCCCATAAAATCGGCATACCAGTTGAACGACTTTCCGTTGTCATCAGCCAAAAGCTGAAGGTTTCCGGCAAGGTGAACTACCAGGTACAGACATAAAAACAAACCAGTGAGTGCCATCAGTACTTTCCGGCCAAGGGTGCTGGCCATCATTTGAGCAAACCAGCCTTTCTTTTTTTGAGCTGTTGCTTGGGTCGTTGTACTCATAATAAATTTATATTTACTTGATTTTTAGAAACATAAGTATGCGATAACCTTAGATTACTCAAAAATATAGGCGAACGAAGTATGAAACAAAAAATTGCTTTATTTTGATTAATTCTAAACTAGTAACCTATGATTGCTTCTACATCAACATTTAAAAATCACATGAATAAAAACATGTTGATCAATAATGTTTGGTAATTTGACGCAGTTGCCCTAGAAACTTCGCGATATTTTATCTATTAAAATGTCTGTCGTATGACAGAACCTGGGATATTTTCAGAAATCCTTGTGGAGTAAAGCAGGTATTTATTTGATCTTAAAAGAATTCATCATACTATTCACTTCTTTTAGATACTTATCAAAGCTTTCAAATTCAGCTTGATACGTCATTACAAGTGCTTCTTTCCCTTTTATCCAGGCTCGTTTTTTCCATTTCATTTTGCGGTCATTTAGATTACCAGTATATTCCATTTCTACATAATTGGCTTGTTTTTCTTTGTCAGTAACTTTTATTGCTTTCACCTCTTTTGAAACTTGTGACTCAATAATTTTTTCAAGCTTATCAATTGTAAAAGCTTCTGTGCTTGAGCGTTGTAATGTGATAGTTACTTGTTCTCTTACTTGATCTTGAGCAGAGGTCTGCTCAGTAGTTAGGGTTGCAAGCTTACCCGATGTAGAGCCTTCGGTTACTTTCCACCCAGTAGGATATTGTAATGAAAACTTCTCTTGGTCAAGAGTATGAGGCGTGTTTTGGGGAGGGGTTTGTTGTTTTTTGCTTGTAGTATCTTGTGAAGTATTATTGGTTGTATTAGTACTTGGTTCTGCGCAGGCCCAAAAAACACAGATGATCAAAAGATAGATAAAATGCTTATTCATGAGATGTTAGATTTAGATTTAAAAATGATAGTCAATATAGTGTTTTTTGTATGAGCTCGTAAAATAGATGATTATTAGATTTTTAATTTTCCTGATAAAACCTTTAAATTTGCCACATGCAACAATTCAAAAATGACCTTATACTACGTACCCTCAAGGGTGAAGCTACCGAAAGAAAACCTGTATGGTTAATGCGACAAGCAGGGCGTATATTACCCGAATACCGTGCGATTAGAGAAAAACTTTCGGGCTTTGTAGAGTTGGTTACCACCCCTGAATTGGCTGCTGAAGTTACCATCCAACCCGTGGATATTCTGGGAGTAGATGCGGCAATTATTTTCTCAGATATTTTGGTTATACCAGAAGCGATGGGCTTGCCTTATGAAATGGTAGAAAAAAAAGGCCCCTGGTTTCCTGATACTGTAAAGACTGAAGCTGACGCTGAAAAATTGAAAGTAGCAGACGTAGAATCAGATTTAGGCTATGTGCTGGAGGCCATTCGTATTACCAAAAAGAACCTGGATAATCGTGTGCCTTTGATTGGTTTTGCTGGAGCGCCCTGGACTATTTTTTCTTATATGATAGAAGGTAGCGGTTCTAAAACCTTTTCTAAGGCGAAAGCCATGTTGTATCGCTCACCAGCATTGGCTCACCAAATTTTGCAGAAGATAACTGATAGTACTATCCAGTATTTAAAAGCTCAAATAAAAGCGGGAGCCAATCTGGTGCAAGTATTTGATTCCTGGGCAGGTATTTTATCACCCACAAGCTATCAGACTTTTGCCTTACCTTACATAAAACAAATAGCGGATGCTGTGAATGAAGCACCTATGATTGTATTTGCCAAGGGAGCATTTTTTGCTCGTGAATACTTCAAAGAAGTTAATTGTGAAGCAGTAGGGCTAGACTGGACTATGGACATTCAAGCATCACGACGATTGGTAGGAGAAAGTAAAATATTACAGGGAAATCTAGATCCTTGTTTATTATATGCCGATGATGAAGTGATACGAACAGAGACGCGAAAAATGTTAGAAACCTTTGGAGATAAACACATTGTAAACCTGGGCCATGGGGTATATCCAGATACAAATCCTGAGAAAGTCAAAGTGTTTATTGAAACAGTTAAAGAATTTGAGTTATCCACAAAATAAATAAGTTATCCACATTTGATATAACTTATCCACAATTTGCCCACATCTTTTTATGAGGAATGTTGATTATTTTCAGGAAGTAACTGAGAATCAATGCAACAAGTCATCAATGAAATTTTATCAATAGTTTTCAATAAGTTATCCACATTTTGATCTAAAGTATTGTGGATAACTTGATTTTTATTTGTCCACAAGTTATCCACAATTTACTATAGATTATCCACATTTTATTCACAATCAATCCTGGTTTTTCCACAAAATACCCACATCTTATTCACAAGTTGTCCACAAATCAAATTGACTTATCCACATTATTGAAATGTTAAAAGTATTTCTTGGCTTAATAATAGATCAAGGTGAGGTGTAACTCCTTGTTAATTAGTGTATTATAAGTTTGAGATGATTTGTGGATAACTTGAGCTTATATAGAAATGTATCAGAAATAAGAAGTAGAGATTTGAAAAGTAAAGGAAGGAGAAATAAAAAAGATTAGAGAAATAAATGAAAAAATCTCTTGCCTAATTGTGGATAACTTAAGCAAAAAATATTCCATTGGTTATTTTTTGCCTAAATAGTTTTCCACAAAAAGAAGTAAGTTATCCACATATTTTCCACACTTATATACATGTTTATCCACAAGTTACCCACAGTTAAAGACTATTTATCCACATTTTTTCCACATAGAGATTTTTTACCAGATTTATGTTATCCACATTGTTGTGATTAGCTAATTGATTTTGAATACTTTACTAGCCGAGCAATGCCTGGGCATATTGTGGATAACTTCAAGAGTGGTTGGTATCTGCTCTGAGAAAAATTTTTGACAAGTTGTAAGAAAAAATATCTTTCCTTTACTAATGAAATAACTTGTGTAATTGAAATCTAAACCTATTAATAAAATTGAGCAACTTATTAGAAGTCAGAAACGTGTCCAAGAGTTATGCTGATCACCAGGCATTAGAAGATGTTTCTATCAGTATACCTGAACAATCTATTTTTGGACTACTAGGTCCAAATGGTGCAGGTAAAACCACATTGATTAGAATCATTACTCAGATTATTAGTAAGGATCAAGGGACTATTAGTTTTAATGGACAATTGTTAGACCCTCAGCATATCAGAGAGATGGGATATCTTCCTGAGGAACGAGGGCTGTATAAAAAAATGAAAGTAGGTGAACAACTCCTCTACCTGGCTCAACTAAAAGGGCTTTCTAAAAAGGAGGCGCTAGATAAGATTAAAGTCTGGTTTGAGAAGTTTGAGATGAAAAGCTGGTGGAAGAAAAATGTGATTGATCTCTCAAAAGGAATGCAACAAAAAGTACAGTTTGTCGCTACAGTGTTGCATCAACCTAAGCTGATTATCCTGGATGAGCCTTTTTCTGGCTTTGATCCTGTAAATGCCAATTTGATAAAGGACGAGATATTAGAGCTTAGAAATCAAGGCAGTACTATTATTTTCTCGACGCACCGAATGGAGTCTGTAGAAGAGCTTTGTGATCATATTGCCTTGATTAACAAGTCGAAAAAAGTATTGGAAGGTAAAACAAAAGAAGTAAGAGCTTCACACAAAACAAATACCTTTACAGTAGATTATCAAGGAACGCTCAATGGTAGCTTTGAAGATAAATTCAAAGTGATTGAGACCACAGTTATGGAAGATGATCAGAAACGATCTTCTATAAAAATTATGCAAAACGGACTATCTGCAAATGACTTGATTGGTCAACTGATTCAACATGTAAATGTGCAGTCTTTTCAAGAGAATATTCCAAGTATCAATGATATTTTTATTGAAACAGTACAAGGAAGATAGAAATTGCTAACCTAAAAAATTATTGTCGTGAATAAGATATTATTAATTATACAAAGAGAATATTTCGTGAGAGTTCGCAAGAGGTCGTTTTTGATTATGACGGCCATTGCTCCTTTGCTTTTTGCCGGATTGTTGGTTGGGCCAGTATTGCTGAACCAAAACGTAAATAAGGGAAAAACAATTGAAGTGATAGATGAAAGTGGGCTATACAAAGGCAAATTAGAAAAACACAGTGATTTGAAGTTTGTGTATGTAAACGACTCTTTGGAAATCGCTAAGAAAAAACTACCTAAAACCAAACATGAGGCATTGTTATACATTCCAAAAGTGGATTTGACCAAACCTACCGGAATGAAGTTATTTGCTGAAAAACGGGTAAGTGTAGAGGTAGAACGGAATGTAGAGAAAGCTATTAGCAAGGCCACCGAAGATATGAAGTTGCTGAAATCAGGTATTGACAAAAAAGTTCTCAGCGAGATTAAAACTAAAGTTTCGGTAGAAACTCAAAACCTAAAAGGAGAAGAAAGTAGCGGAAGAGCTGCTATGATTATTGGATATGTATCAGGGTTTTTAATTTACTTTGCCATTTTCTTGTATGGAGTACAGGTAATGAGGGGGGTAATTGAAGAAAAAGTGAGCCGCATTATTGAAGTAATGATTTCTTCAGTAAAGCCTTTTCAAATGATGTTGGGTAAAATCATAGGAGTGGCGTTGGTTGGGATTACCCAGTTTATACTATGGATAGGGCTCTCCATTGCCATTATCTTTGCGGTAGGTTCATTTATGGGAGGTGATAGTGCAGCTGTTTCTAAACAAACTACGGCTAGCATTACCAAAAATATGGATGCCGAGACCAAAGCTGCTATGCAAGAAGAATTGGCGCAAGGCAATAAAATATTCAAAGCCATTAGTTCAATTCCTATTACCACTACCATTATCTCATTCTTGTTGTATTTCATTGGTGGTTATTTGCTTTACAGTGCTTTGTTTGCGGCCGTCGGTTCCGCAGCTGATACCGAAACCGATACTCAACAATTTGTCCTCCCCATTTCAATGCCTCTGGTGTTTACAATGGTGGCGGCATCGGCCATCGTACGAGACCCTAATGGGCCACTGGCTTTTTGGATGTCTATGATTCCGCTTACTTCGCCTATAGCGATGATGATACGCATCCCTTACGGTGTAGCAACCTGGGAAATAGCCGTCTCTTTAGTCTTACTTATTGCAGGTTTTATTGCGATTACCTGGTTGGCAGGGCGTATTTATAGAGTAGGTGTATTAATGTATGGCAAGAAGGTAAACTTCAAGGAGATTGCTAAGTGGTTATTTTATAAAGTATAAAACAATCAACTATAATTATAAAAAAAGCCCGTGATGTGAACCACGGGCTTTTTTTTATGACTTTCGTTTTTTCTTTTTTTGTTCTCGTTCTTTTACAATTTGTTGAATGACATTTTGCCGATCAAAATGAATGCTCCACATGCCTACTGCTACTTTGAGATAAATAGGGGCAATAAAAACCCGTTTGCGGCGATTTTCTACATATTCAGTGGTAGGTTTTAGAGCAGTTCCTCCACTTTTATATTTTTTCCAATAATCAGCTTCTACTGGATATAAATCATCTACTTGTTTACGCTCAAAGCTAATAGGTTGAATATCAACCTTATAAACCTTAGCCAATGAATCTATATTGGCTAAAGGTAGCAACTTACTAAACTCCTTAGCAGAAGATACTTTGTTCGTTTCTAATCCTTTATTATAGGCTCGATTCAGGTATTTTTGAGCTATACGACTAATCTCAAGCCCTTTATTAGCAGTCCATTGTTGGTATTCTGTTTCAGAGACCCGATGAATTTTACGGCTTTTTACTTCATTTTTAATAGCACCTACGTCATGACCATAATCTTTGAGAGTTCTATTGCGACAGCCCTCTAAACACATGAAAACAATGGCAAAAAAAATAGCATGCCAGGCATGCTTAAAAATATATGTTTGAAAAACTAAGTTTTTTAATGTCATACTATTTCGGCGTTTATTCCAGATATATCGTTTAATAAAAATAAATAATGCTGTACTTTGCCTTTTTCATTTCTGATAGCAGCAGCGTTTACTTTCACCATCACCCTATCTTCCGATTTGGTGTTCAAATACATAAACTCGCTATATTTGTGTCCTTTGGCCAAACGAGCTTTGGCATATTCTACCTTATCATAAGATTCAAATACGTGTTCAATAGCCATTCCTTTGAGCTCTGCTGCTTCATAATGAAGTTTGGCTTCAGTAAGCTCATTTGCAGAAGTAATAAAGAAACGAGTATCAGTTTTGATCACCAGATTTGTCAATTCAAGTAATTCATTTACCTCACGTGCCTCATACTGCGCTTTTTCTGTACTTTCTTGAGTGGCTTGTAGTTCTTCCATATTCTGGCGCATCTCCTCTTCCTGACTCTTCATCTGCTCTGTCATCATAGTAGATTCATCCAGTAGACGGTTTGTACGTTCAGTTGTTTTTACCGAGGCAATTGCAGATGCAATACTTTCTGCAATATTTTCTACAAATTTTACTTCATAGTCTTCAAATACATTAAACGAAGCCAATTCTACCACTCCAAATACCTCTTCGTTCAACTTCAATGGAACAATCAGTAAACTACTAGGATTGGATTCACCCAAACCAGAAGTAATCATTACATAATCGTGAGGAATTTCAGTCAAACGAATGGTAGAACCTTCTTGCCAAGCTTGTCCAGTGAGACCGTCACCACGATAAACCTTTTGCTCCAAGTATTTTTTAGAATCCCAGGCATAACAAGAGGCTAAACTCATAAAAGGCTCATCATTGTTATGTTCATCTACATCTTCTACAATAAATAATCCTCCCTGATTAGCTTCTACATATTTTACCAGGTTAGAAATAATCAAATCAGAAAGGTTCTTAAGGTCAGTAGCTTTCTTACCTACTAGTTCACCAAACAACGCCAAACCAGTAGTAGACCAGTTACGACGACGATCTTCTTCGGCTACTTTTGCAAGGTTATCGCGCATTTCCAGCAAAGCGTTTCCTAGTACATCATTACTACTCAATGGCTTAAAAGATGCTTGATAATTACCCTTACCAATATTTTCGGCAAACCGTGAAGTTTCTCGTAAACCGGTTACAAGCTTATCCGCTGAATCTGCCATTTCCCCAATTTCATCATTCTTGAATGGGTAATTTTGTTCAGAAGGTAATTCACCAGTACCCAGCTTTACAAATACGTTATTGATGTATTTAATTGGATCTACGATATTTCTTCTGGTGATAAAATAGGCAATTAATCCAACCATTACCGACAAAATAGCCAATACAATGGTAATGACTTGTTGTTGTTGGATAGAGGTTAATAGTTTCTTTTGAGAAGCCTCAGTTTCTTTTTTCTTTTGCTGAGCGATTTGTTCCAGTTTGGTGATAATGTCTTTGTACAAGGGAAAAATCTGATTTTCTACAATCTCTCGGGCAATAGTAGAAGTCATCAAATCCTCATAGTCATCAAACTCCACAATTTTATTCATTATCTCTTCTTTTTGAATTTTTTGGAGTTTTTCAAAGTCTGCAAATACCAAATCCAAAGTCCTGGCCAATTGTTTATTTTCCCATTTGGTCTGCAATTGCATCAAATTGTCTTTGAACTCAGGATAATCATTGTGAATTTTTCGGAGAGAATCTTTGTCTTCTTCACTGGTACGGGAGTTGATCCAGCTAATAGTATACATCCGTGATTGGGTTACCATGAGTTTAAAGTCCCTAATCTCTTCCAAAGATGGGTTTACCACATTGTATGAGGTTTTAGTAATAGTAGCACTATTTCTAAGGGTGATTAAACTAAAGGTAGCATTAAACATGAAAAAGAATATAAGGATGGCAAAACCAACCAAAATTCTTTGACTAATGGATAAGGAGAATCCTTTATTATTTCTTTTTGATTGAGAGGCTTTTTCTTCAATGTTTGTTGCCATAACAAGGGTAGTTATGTAATTGACTAAACTTACAAATTTCTATATTTTAGAGACTTGTGTATACACAAATATAAACAAAAAAAGCCTTCAATAGAGGCTTTTCTTATATCATTTGGTAATCAGATAAATAACTACACAACTGTATGTCTTATAGAGTTTTGATATTATCTACCCATTACCGGAATAGCAAATCTTTTGAGATTTCTTGAAACAACCAAACCACGGTTTGTAGTAGCATTTTGATTGAGTTCAAATCGCCATCTACCGTTCCTGAGAACAAAATTGATACCACTTCCCAGTTGAGCCATGCCTCGCTTCTCAGTAATAACTAACATAGGAGAGCGTGGATAGCTTTGATTGATCGTTGATAGGTAACTACTTTTAGAGCTTGGTATAAACAAGATATGACAATTATTAATCTGCGTTAAATTATTGAAACGCTTAATGATAATACGCTGCCTTTTCATACCCGCAGTTTTTCGGGCTGCCATTTTTTGCAATTCTCTGATAATTGGTGAGTTTCCCAATACGCCAATTACAAAATCTCCTGACTGATAAGTCTTAGGCCACTTTATGTACTTTGTAAAGTTGTAAATAAATACGGTATGAAATCTATAATCACGTACCTGGGCTGATGCGTTGAAAGCAAAACTTGAGAAGAGTATGGACAAAAGAACAGTAAGTGCACTAATTTTTACACTTTTCATCGTTAACACAGTGTTATTTGGTCTGAAAAAAATGTTTTAAACTTATTCGCATAGTTTAAGGTATAATTGTATTTTTGCAGAGAAAAATACAATCTAACGATACAAAAGTATTGAAATACCATTAAAGTCGCAACTTTAATGGTTGGTTTTCGTAACGAAGAAGTTACACTTGTACTAAATAACTTACAAAAACAATTCTAAAAAAATCATGAGATTTGCATTGTTTTAGCTAACTCCATTTTTCCCTCCATAAGGATTTTAATCCCCTTGGCTGATAGGAATAAATATATAAATTTTATAATATATTTATTTTTTTAGCCCAATTATTACCTGTCATGTTAAATATAGTGCACTTTCTGCTTTTGACAAGAAAGTGAAATTAAAAGCAAGTTTCCTTGTGAGTCCTGCGTGGCTTCGAGTGCTTGTTTTTACATTTGCGTAATTTTTTTGAATTTCGAGTAATTTTCATACATAAAAAATATCATGATTGACAAATTAGAAGCAATCAAAGAAAGATTTGATGAAGTAGGTCAGTTGATTGTAAAACCAGAGACTATGCAAGACATGAGCTTGTATACCAAACTGACTAAAGAGTATAAAGATCTAGAAAAAGTTGTAGAAAAGTATAATGAGTATAAAATTGTTTTAGAAAATATAGATACTTCCAAAGAAATTTTGTCTACTGAAAAAGACCCTGAGATGAGGGAAATGGCCAAAATGGAACTGGAAGAATTAAATCCTCAAAAAGAACAAGTCGAGGAAGAACTCAAAACCTTGTTGATTCCAAAAGATCCTAATGATAGTAAAAACGTAATTCTTGAGATTCGTGGAGGTGCTGGTGGTGACGAAGCAGCTATTTTTGCAGGTGACTTGCTCAGGATGTATCAGCGTTTTGCAGAAAAACAGGGCTGGAAGTTTGAAATGATGGATTTTACAGATGGTAGTTCAGGTGGATTTAAAGAAGTGGTGTGCTCTATTGCAGGAGAAGATGTGTATGGAATGATGAAATACGAGTCAGGTGTGCATCGGGTGCAAAGAGTACCTGCTACCGAAACTCAGGGGCGAGTGCATACTTCTGCAGCAAGTGTAGCGGTACTACCCGAAATGGAAGATGTAGAAGTAGAAATTAATCAGAGTGATATTCGCATTGACCGGTTTTGTTCGTCAGGACCAGGTGGGCAATCTGTAAACACAACCTATTCGGCGGTACGTTTGACCCACATTCCTACAGGTATTGTAGTATCTTGTCAGGATGAAAAGTCTCAGTTAAAAAATCAAGCAAAGGCCATGAAAGTGTTGCGATCTAAATTGTACGAAATCGAGTTGAAAAAACAGCAAGATGAAGTAGGAGCGCAGCGTAAATCGATGGTGGGAAGCGGAGACCGATCAGATAAAATACGCACCTACAATTATCCACAAGGTCGGGTAACTGATCATCGTATTAAATATACTGTGCATAACTTGCCTAATGTGATGGATGGTGAAATTGCAGATTTTATTGAAAATATTCGTTTGGCTGATAATGCTGAAAAGATGAAGGAAGGTTCTGTTTAATATTCAAGAAGAATTGCATAAAAACAACGAGTCGTTAATGCTTATTTTGGCGACTCGTTGTTTTTTATTCTAGAGATTTTTTGTTGTATAATAGGTATCCAATATGGAATAGTACTCCCAATTTGTTGGTGGGATTGTCATAATAATTAAGGCTAACACTTACAGGGCCTAACATCGTATGATACACCAGTCCTGCAGTCCCTATCATATAAGTAGTTAGGTTAGTAGCACCAGGAGAATCAAAAACGGGTGTTTGTGGAGTAACTTCTAGAATACGTCTAAAAGGGCTAAAAGCATAGGCCTCAGTTCGCAATTCCAGTTGACTGCTTAGTTTGAAAATAGCTCTCCCCCCTATCGCTAAATAATTATATGCCCTAAAATTGTTTAAAAATAAACTACGACTGTCTTGTAATGGATTAAAGGCAGGAGCTGCTATTATACTTGATAAATAGTTGTTGAACAATGACTGATTCGATCCAACAGCTTCTACTAGATACCCTAAACTGAAATACCGCCAATCCAGATAGCCTTCTGAGCGTAATTTTAGCCTCAGCCATCGATGCTCTCGCGATTGTTTATCAGTAAAGATAGAGCCTGTTCCAGGAGTTAAGGTTTCTCTGCCATAAATGTATTGCCCTTGAATGGTAAAAGCCATTCCTTTAGAGGCGTATTGCTTACGATTAAGCGTGTTACGATTATAACTTAGCGTAACTACCTGCCCCCCAAACTTTGTCCAATCTAGAGTGTCATTAGTTTGGAAACTCGCATTGCTCTGATAACGGTAGTTGTTGAAAAAATAACCATACTCCAGGTTGTATTTACTTTTACGCCCTGATGCAATCCCGATTTGCACACCTGCTTTAGTATCGTTTTGGCTAAGATTTGTAGAGGTTATTCCTGGCAAAGGATCATTGACATTTTCATAATGCCAATTATTGAAAGTAAAAAATGGCTCTATATAAAAGGGAATTTGGTTGGGAATATTGATACGTAAACGACTATGGTTTGAAAAATAAAAGCGTCCTGCATATAGGTTGGTAGCAAAAGTATACCACCAGTTATTGAGGTAATCATATTCCAGGCTGAGATATAAGTTGCTAATGCTTCGAGAGGCAAGGTTGCCCCCTACCCTGGCTTTTAGGCTTTTGTCGGGTTTTAGTCGTAAATGGAAATCAAAGACCTGACTGGTAGAATCGTACACGAAGCTTGGATAAAGCAATGAGAACTTGTCAGCTTCTGCTAAACGGAAATATCTTTTTTTGATATTCTCGATGTTAAAAGCGCGTTTTTTGAATTTGAACAAGCTCTTGATATAACGTGTTTCGCTTTTTTTGAGGCCCACAATATGGGTATTTCTAAATTTTAATGCTGGAAACTGTGTGCGAAAATCCTGACGTTTTTGCTGAGTAGTACTGGAGTCTACTCTACGTATTACCTTTTTCCTGATAGCAGACATTTTATGCAAGGTTGCTTTATACCCTCTGGAAATGTAGGCGTCTACCTCGGTAAAATCAAGTGCACTAAAATCGATGAGATGAGGCTGGATGTAAATGCCGTTAGAGTCAATTTTACTTGAGTCGCTTTTAGATAAAAATGTGTACAGTAATGCATCATCTATGTGTTTATCGTCATCTTTGTAGGGGTAATGTGTAAATGTTTTTTCTGATACATTAACTCCAATAATTACATCTGGGTTAAACTCTTTTTTGGCCCATTCAATAGGGAAATTGTTATAAATTCCTCCATCAAATAAATATTTGCCTTTGACTCGAATGGGCGAAAAAAACAGGGGAACATTGAGCGAAGCGCGAATGGCATCAGCCAATTGTCCGTCTTTGAGTACGATTTCATCTTGGGTAAAAATATCAGAAGCTAAGGCGCGAAAAGGTACAAACAAACTATCGAATTGATAATGAGCCTTGGCAGAAGCCCGAGCCAATTTAGAGGTCAATGCAAAGTTGAGTACATTATCATTTACAAGGCTGCCTTCCAGCGAAACATTTAATAAAGAATCTAAAGCAATCTTAAGATCAAGAATAGAAGGGTGAGTTTCGTTTTTGTACAAAAAGTAGCGATAGTCATCTGGTAAAGTACCATTTACCCAGTTTTGAAATAGTGGTGAATGTACGAGCTTTTCCATATCAGCTACAGAGTATCCAGCAGCATAAAACCCTCCAATAACAGCTCCCATAGAAGTGCCAATAATGTAATCAATAGGAATATTGTTTTGCTCGAGTGCTTTAATTACGCCAATGTGGGAAATGCCCTTAGCGCCTCCCCCACTAAGAACTAAAGCTACTTTTTGACTAAATGCCTGTGATGTAAGCGATACCAATAGTATCCAAAAAATAATTTTTCGGGCCATAGTGTTTATCTTGATATTGTTGGTTGGTGTTGTATTTTAGTTAAGCAGATCGCCTTATTGATGTGTGTGTTATCTATATATACGTAGAGAAAGGCGTTTGTGAGATAGGAATGGGAAAAAAATGTGATTTTTTGAAGATAAGATAAAGTATAGAGCAAATAAAAAAGGTGTTACTTCAAGCAACACCTTCAAAAACTAATTCAAAATAAATTCTTGATAAAAATATCAATCAGAAGTAAACTCGCGAGTCACTTTGATGTAACCTGGGTAGCGAATAGTGCCTCCCAATACCTTGAATGAAGGTTTGGCTCTAACCTTTACCCTGGTAGCTTCTTTGCCAAAACCAGCTAAATTAAAAGCAAATTTGAGCAAAGCACTTCTCGATTTACCTTTCAAGGCTTTTTTGAGATCAAGATCCACCTCCAAAGGCAAAATATTAGTGCCAGTGCCAGGTACTTCAAAACGCTGAACGCTTTCTCCTTCGGCCATTTGTATATCATCGATGTATAAAATCCACTTAAGCTCATTCAAACCTGCAGTTTTCTTATTAGGATTTTTTACTTCAATATTTACTGTCATATGCATTGGCAACGACGAGTTTCGGGCAAGGGCTAAAGTAATTTTACCTGCATCTAATAAACTAAGATCAGTGATGCCCTTTACTTCATCTATTTTTACATTGGCCAATTTAATATTTTGTAACGATTCAAGGCGAAACTCGCATTTTGACAATCGCTTGCCTTGGCTGATAGACCTACACGAAATATTGATGGTGGCCAGGCTCAGAAAAATGAGCAGTGGGAGTAGTTTTGTTTTCATGATAAGCTATTGGTATACGCTTGTTTGGTTAATTGAAAAAAGTCAACATCAGTCTGATAATAATAAGCTTTTTTCTGGTATTGTAGCCCAACTTTCTGCAAAATATGCGTTGATTTGGTGTTTTCAGTGACTGCTATGCCCACAATAGCCTCTAGGTTTACCTGCTCAAAACCATATTTAATTAAAGCTGAGCTTACTTCGGTAGCATATCCCTGCCCCCAGAATTCTTTCATGTAGCGATACCCAAGCTCAATGTGCTCGCTTTTGTCCATATGCTTAAGGCAAGTCCAACCAATAAACTGATCTCCTTCTTTGAGCATAGTAGCCCACATGCCTAGCCCAGGGTTTGCAGCATAGTACTTATCTATATAATGCAGCACTGCCTTTTTGGAATCTTCGTAAGGCAAAGGTTTACCCCCTGTGAGGTATTTCATAACTTCTGGATCAGTATTAAGCTGATGCATGAGTTCAACATCGGCCTCGACAAATTCACGAAGATAACAACGATCGGTTTCTAGTATTTTTTTCATAGAAATGAGGGAATGGTGAAAAAGGAGGCAAATGTAAGGCTTTTTGAGGAATGAATATCGATTAAATAACACTGAATATATAAGTATTTCACTACCAAACTTTTTATTCAGGATTTGATATTCGTAAGAGGGTTAATCCTCATAATATTCTTTCCCTTTCATATCTATATAAAACTCCTTGTCATCTTTGATTACCAAAGCAATTCCTTGGCTATAATCATTGTATTCGTAAAAGATGATCCCAAAACCATCGTATTTGAAATCTACCACTACAGTACCTTGGCGGTTAATAAAACCCATTTGACCTTCTTTCCAAACCGGGGCAAATCCACTTTGGAAACCAGCTCGATCCGAGATGTTGAGCATGTCATAGAAGTGTTGTTGGGTAGTATATTCATAGATAAAAGGAATTACTTCACGTCCTTCTTTGTTAATGAATCCTGCTTTGTTGAATTTGACAGCCAATGCTAAACCGTTATTAAAGTTAAAAGCTTGTTCAAATTGAAATGGAATGGCTATTCCCCCATTCTTATTTAAGAACCCCCATTTTTGTCCATCCTGATTTTTGGCACTAAACTGTTGTACAGCTACAACCCCTTCTTTAAAATCATTGAAAGTATTATAGTTTAACGTAACCACTACATTACCACGGGTATCTATATAACCTTGCTTTAATTTATCACGTTCGTTGGTGGTGCGTAATCTTACCCGAGCTCTTCCTTCGGCAAAAGCTGAGGTTGTAAAATACTTGGTTTTCTTGAATAATATTTGTCCAGAAGTATTGATATAACCTGCAGTGGTGCTGTCTATTTGTACCAAGGCTAGTTTATTGCTGAACTTGGTAGCATATTGAAATTGGGGTTTGATAACAAACTTTGAGTTACGATCAATGTATCCATATTTGGCCTCGCCTTTTGGCTTATCTATCCACGGGACAGCCATTAGCCCATCTTTAAACTCATAACGGTGAAACTCGGGTAAGGGAACTGGAGGAGTTTTTAGCTGCATAGGGACCACTGTTTTTCCAGTTTTATCTATAAATCCACCTACATAACCCCAGTCATCTGTATCTTTTTCTACGTAAATCCAGCCATTGTTTACACTATGAGCCCAGTCATATTCTAATGGAATAACTACTTTCCCTCTTTTGTCGATAAACCCATATTTTTCTTCTTCGTTACTTACGCGGGCAAGCCCTTCAAAGAAAGGCGTAGCACTGGCATAAGTACAGGGAATTTTTATTTTTTTGAATTCATTAGAAAACCCCCATTTGTCACCTTTTCTATATGGAATGAGGTTTGGTAAACGTTTTGGTTGAGTAAAGCCTGTTTCAAGAATAAAAAATAGTACTAAAAACACTGATAAGCTTTTCTTCATAGTATATGTTTTAAAAAATTTAGTCTTCGTAATATTCATTGCCTTGCATGTCTATATAAAATTGCTTGTCGCCTACCTTTACTAAAGCAACTCCTTTGCTAAAATCATCATATTCGTGAAAAACGCTGCCAAAACCATCATATTTGCACTCAACAACCAATTTACCTTGCCGATTTACAAAGCCCATTTTTTTGCCTTGCCAAACAGAGGCAAAGTTATTGGCGAAGCCAGAACCAATATGTGTTTCATAATAAGATTGGTTATAGTCAAATTTGAAAGGGACTACTACCTTTCCTTGGGCATTGATAAAACCTACTTTATTATTTTTTACTACCATCGCCAATCCGTTATGAAAACTGAAAGTTTTATCATAAATAAATGGAATTATAGCCTTGCCTTTTTTATTCAAAAACCCCCATTTATTTTTTCCAGTAGTTTGTTGTACTGCTACCAAACCTTCACTAAAATTGTTGAAAGAATAATAATTGGTAGGAATCACTAGTTTACCTTTAGTGTTGATAAACCCAAACTTCATGTCATCTTCAGCTGTAGTGGAATTGGGACGAACTCTGGCCAAACCCTCACTAAACGAAGCAGTAACATAATAATTATTGGTAAACAACACTTTACCCTGGCGATTGATATAGCCAGCATTGCCAAAGGCTATTTGTGCTGCTGCTAAGCCATTGTTAAACTTACGTGCATATTCGTATTTGGTATCCAGTACAAACTTTCCACTTTTATCAGCATAGCGATAACCAAATTTTCCAAAAGGTTCATATTTCCAGGGAACTCCAATGAGTCCTTCGCTAAATTGATAGCGTTCTCCCTCAGGTAGAGGTACTGGTGGCATATTGATACGCATGGGAATCTTTACCTCCCCTTTTGTGTCAATGAACCCTCCTACATTGCCCCATTTTTTTGATTGTTGTTCTACATATATCCAACCTTCATGAACATTGTGAGCCCAGTCATATTTGCAAGGTATTACAAGTTTACCTTGAGTGTTAACGAATCCAAATTTGAATTGCTCATTACTTACCCTGGCTAAACCTTCATAAAATGGACTGGCACTAGAGTAGGTGCAAGGGATGATGATTTTTTTGTTTTTGTCACAATAACCCCATTTTTCACCCTTTTGGTAGGGAATGAGCTCTGGGAGTTTTTGGCTGATGCTAACTTGGATAGTAAAGAAGGTGATAAGTATGGTGTAGAATAGCTTTTTCATCAGGGTAAGTATTTGTAAAAGCAAAAGTTAGTAATTTTTACAAATATTCATGGAGAGATATGGTGATATTTGCAGAGTTAACGTGCATTACCTGATTTGCAGTGTATAAATTTGGGCTTTGTTGGGTTGTTTTATATTTTTATAAGTCAAGCGATTTCATGTTTTAATCAATATCCCCTTTTTCGAATAGCTTACTTAACATAATTAATTTCTATAATGTCTAAAAATACCTGTAAAATATACCATAAAAACTGTCTGGGCTTGCCAAGAGTAGCCACCCAGAGTGTAGATGCTTTGGTGACTGATCCTCCTTATGGTATTGGTTTTCAGGCACATGAATGGGATAAAAAGCTGCCAGATAGACAAATATGGAATGATTGTTTACGAGTGATGAAACCTGGGGCATTTGGGTTGGTGTTTTCAGCAGTAAGATTAATGCATCGTTTGATGGTAGATTTGGAAGATAGCGGATTTATTATCAAGGATGTGTTGTTTTGGGTGTTTTTGAACGGAATGCCCAAGAGTCGTAATGTGGGGTTAAACATTGACAAAGAGCTTGGAATTGATAGCGAAATTGTGGGGCAATATACTTATGTGCAAGGCTATAAAAAGGGAGGTGCAGAAACTTATACCAATCAACAACGCAAAAATAAATATAAACCTTCTTCTTCTTTGGGCAAAAAATATGACGGTGCAGGATTGGGCATAAAGCCAGCTTATGAACCAATTATTTTGATTCAAAAGCCTATCGAGAAAGGAGTCAATGTAGCCGAAAATGTCATTCGTTATGGAACAGGAGCACTCAATCTGGAAGCTACCCGTATTCCTTTTGCAGAAGGTGAAGGTGAAGTGGGTCATAACCCCCACCCCAAAGGCAGAGTGGCTGCAAATATTTTTCGCACCGAAACATTGAATGATGGTTATGATAAATTTTTTACAATACCCAAAGTGCGTCAAAATGCTGAAGACTTTAATGTACATCCTACGCTCAAGCCAGTAGCTCTGATGCAACACCTAGTAAAGTTGGTATCGTTTGAAGGGCAAACTGTACTAGATCCCTTTATGGGAAGTGGTAGTACTGGAGTAGCTGCTTTGGAACTTCAGCGTAATTTTTTAGGCTTTGAACTAAAGAAAGAATATCACAAGATTGCCAAAACCCGTTTAAAAGCTTTTCAATAGTTTATCTTAGCCTGGTAAATATTTTTGCCCCAACCCCTCTTTGATACGCTCCAGATTTCTGATAGAAGAAGAACTGATATGCTCAAATTGTTTGTCACAGTTTATAAAGATGAGTTTCAGGTCGGGCTTCATTTCTTCCATAAAGCGTAATTGGTTTACTTCATAATCAAGATCATCACCATTGCGTAAACCTCTAATTACAGTAACGTCAGCACCAGCTTCTTTGCTTTTCACATAATCGGTCAATAAACCTGAAAAGCTTTCTACCTGACGATATTTTAGTACTGGATTATTTACCGACATTTTATTGTCTTGCACTTTTTCGGGATTAATTCCCTGAGCAATAATTACTTTCTCGAAGATCTTTTCGGCTTTATGTAAAATGTTCAAGTGCCCATTATGAAAAGGATTAAAAGAACCTGCATAAATGCCAATTCGGGGTTTTCGTTGATCGACATAAGTAATGAGGTTTTCTAAGTTATGCGCGTTTTTGGGATACTTTCGTATAAAATCTTTCAACAATTTCAAGCGGCCTTGCTTGTAGAACTGATACTCAATCATTTGAAATTCCTTGAAAATTTTATGTTCCCATTCCAGTAACTCATGAAAGTTACTATGTTCTACAATGTACATATCCAAGCCACAGAATAACTCTGATAGTTGACTTTGAGGTTCATGGGTTTTGGTATCGAGAATAATTTCTTGGGCTAGTTTGGCTTCCTGATAGCGGGCAGTAACCATATGCTCGAGCAATTTAGCAGACTTTTCCTCATTATCGTTTGCCAATGGCTCATAAATAATATCGTGAAAAAAAGCCGTGATGAGCAAAATGTTACGAGCATTTTCATTGATGCTTTCCAGACTGTATAACTTCTCAATTTCCTGAATCAAAAACTCAAGATGTTCTTCATTATGATAAAACCGATGAGGTGCTTGCCAATATTGAGCAATTTCGTCGATTTGTTTTATACCAAAGAACTCAAACAAAAACGCATATTTTTGATACAGATTTTCAGCCATGACTCGATTGGATTAAGAAAACAATTACAAAAAAGTAAAAAGAACCATAAGTACCAAAAAAGAGCTTACTGAGGTAGTCAGGAAATCCTCTGAAAGTTATTGTTGAGAATGAAATTTTTCATAGTTAGCGATGAGCTTTTTTAATTTTTGAATGCGCATTTCATCACCACTTGGTGCTTGTACTTTAGTAGTTTGTTTGCTGTCAGGGGTCACTGAAATAGGTTTGGTAGAAGCAGGTTGACGATTGACTGTTTTTGTGCTCTCTGGGGAGGCTGCTGTAGCTACCTGAGCCGGAATTTTAATGAGTATATCACATTCGTAAAAGTCGGTAGCGTGTTTTTGAACCAGTAATACTTCATTGTGGATATTTTGTTCAATAAAAGAAACCACTTGTGGAAGCTGTTCTTCTGGTATTTTAATCATAATATCGGGCTGTACGGCATCTCCTGGGTGATGAAAGCTTACCTCAGCTTCATCCCGACTAATGTCTTGTATAAAAGAGATTACCTCATCAAAGAAATTCATTTCAAGCTCTACTTCACTATGTAGCATAATGGTGATTTCTTCAGAGGTAGGTTTATCAGGCGTAGTTTGTTCTGCATCATCAGGCGCCTGTTTTATAAGTGATTCTGCTGCAATAGGAGCCTCCTCCTCTTCTTGATCGATTTGCTGCGCTACGTCTGCAGAGGCAGCAGTTTCGACAATAAAATCATTCAGCACTTGTTGGATAATTTGAGCAACAATTATTTGGGTTTGTGCTTGATCGGGAAGAGCAAGCACTTCTATACATTGTTTTTGAAACTGTGTTGGGTGCTGTTGTGCCGAAATACTATGTGCTTGTAAAATCCGTCCCAACATAATCCCTAACTTAATAGAAACTACTCCTTCATAAGTTGTTTCAGAGCGTAATTTTCGTAACACCTGAGTCAATACCTTAGCTGTAGGTGAGTCTATGCCCGATTTGGCTTGTATAATAGCTTCTTCGCTTTCTGTATCAAACCCTTGTAAGGCGATTTTGATGGCATAATTATCTAATAAATGAAGAGGAACCTGGGGAGGCAATGAGTCCTTGGTATTACTTGTTAGAATTACTGTAAAGCCAGGATGTGTGATGTGTGCATATTTTCCAGTAGGTGTCAATAAGGGAAAGTTGAGCAGGTTTTCTTCCAAAATAGGCCATAGAATTTGCCAATCATTGGTACTGGCGTTTTGAAACTCTTCAAAGATAAGGGTATATCCTTGTGAAGCTGCCTGCCAAATATTTTGTAAAGTTTCAGGATGATCTATTCGACTATTAATGGCTACAACGGGTTGTTGTAACAAACAGGCAACATAACGAGCAAAAGTGGTTTTGCCACTATTGGAAGGGCCTTGGAAATGAATAAACGAGCCTGATTGAATATAATGAATGCTTTTTTTTACTACTTGCAGTATATATGGTGTATCAACTAGGTCTGGAGGAAAACTTAGTTGAGTAGTACTTTCCTTTACTTGATTTGTCATAAAGCAATTTACAAATACCTATGGAATGTTTCCAATATTCGCTTTGGAAATTAAACCCATCGGAGATTATCATTTAGTATAATAAAAGGCTGGCTTAGTATAAACAAGTCAACTCTCACTGTGCTGAGACAGTATTGTATGTAGACAACATGATTAATTTTCAGATACAGAATAAAGAGGGTTTAAAGTTTATTAAGATTACGATAACTCGTCAAAGGTTTTGGCGGGTTATTTTTTTATTTAAACCTAACAAGTTTTAAAACTATAGCGCTTTTAAGATAGTAGTTAACTGTAGTTTTTTTAGAAGCTTGTGTTAGAAAAGTACAATTGTTTTAATGGATAATGAAGTTTTTTGATGGTTACGACTACAAAAAGTATATAAACAGAATAATTCGATAATTATTGTAAAAAAAATAGATTTTACCCCATCTTTTTGAGGAGAACCACGTACAGAATATCACCACATTATACAAAATATTACCACAACCTATTTACCTGAACACATGAAGCGGATTAAAGATAATGTTAAAAAATTATGGCTCTTATTGGGACTGATTGGATATAGCCTCGGCAATTCCATCTTTTCCGTTATTTTTTGAAGATAAACCAACAAGATAAACTAAAAAACAAATCAAAAGCGCCTGGTAGTGATTACTGCCAGGCGCTTTTTTATATCAAGTGTTTTACCACTATTGATTAGTCAAACGCATATCTACTCTACGGTTTTTCTTGCGACCAGCAGGGGTTTTGTTATCTGCAATAGGTTTGGTTTCACCATAACCAGTACTTTCAATTCTTATTTTGGCAATCCCTTTTTTGATAAGATAATCGGCTACTGCTTTAGCACGATCTTTTGAAAGTTTAAGGTTAGAATCATCATCTCCTTGATCGTCAGTGTGTCCTTCCAGATAAATTTTTGTATTGGAATACTTTTTCAATAAAGCCGCCAATTCATCAAGCACACCATACGATACTGGATTGATAATGGCTTTACCAGGAGCAAATAAGACTTTACTGGCTCGCTCCAATACTTCTGGACAACCACGGTTATCTTTTACCCCAGGTACATCTGGACAATTATCTACTTTATCAGGCACACCGTCTTTGTCTCTATCTGGGCAACCGTTAAACTCTGCCAAACCAGCCTTTTGTGGACATTCATCTTTTTTATCAATAATACCATCCCCATCCGTATCTGGGCATCCATTGTATTTACTAGACCCTTTCACATCTGGACACTCATCTTTTTTGTCCATGATACCATCACCATCACTATCTGGACAACCTTTGAAAGAAGCCAAACCTTTTACATCTGGGCATTCATCTTCTTTATCGGGCACTCCATCACCATCAGCATCTGGGCAACCATTTAGCTTAACCACTCCTCGCAAATCTGGGCATTCATCATCTTTATCAGGTACTCCATCGTTATCTCTGTCAGGACAACCTTTAGTTTTCTTCCCTCCTTTTACATCTGGGCAAAGGTCAGCTTGATCAGGAATACCATCTTTATCTCTATCTGGGCAGCCACTTGATCCATTATCACCTGCTTTATCAGGGCAACGATCTACTAAGTCAGGTACACCATCCTGATCGCTGTCAGGCAAACAGCCAAAGGCGTCCACATCCAAGCGAAGCTTTACTGGCACTCGTTTGTCATTATCAAGAGTAACATAAAACTCAAAGTATGGGCGAGGGTCCAGATTTTTCTTCTTGACGTCTATATCTGCCACCAAAGAATCAATTTTGAGAATTTCGCCCTGTTTTGCAGCTATATCTGCTTTCTTTTTTCTTTTGGCATCTCTACCCTTTACTTTTCTTTTTTCTATTCTGTACAATTCACGCTTTTTATTACGTTTCTTGTTCAATAGTTGCGCTCTTTCTCTCAATACACTACCTAACTCATGTTTAAACTTTCCATTTAAATCCTTTGGAAGTGGTACCCACATCATTTTACCATTTACTTTGATGTATGCTTCACGCCCCTGGATACGGGTATGCGTATCAGGACATTTATCTTTTCCTCCTGATTCTGGTACTCCATCACCGTCACGATCGCCTCGGTAGGCTGAATAAGTAGAAGGTGTAGTTTGTGCAAAAGTGTTGTTTACAACACAAACCAAGCATAGCGTTGCTAACAAGAGGTAGCGAAAGTTTTTTTCATAATTCATAATTCTATATTTTAGAATTGGTGACCAATGTTTCTATATTTTCGTTTTCAAGAAATTAAATCAGCTATTTTATTGTTATATATAGCCCATTGTTACGAATTAAAAGTAATCAAAAAACATGCAAGAAGAAAAAAAACAGTTGTTTCGAGCAATTTTACCAGGAGTATTATTGGCCAGTGTTATGTGGCTGATTAAAATACTCGAGGTGGTGTTAGGACAGAGCTGGGGAAAGTATGGGCTATATCCAAAAGAGATCTTTGGCATCAAAGGAATTATTACGATGCCTTTTCTGCATGGCGATTTTTCGCATTTGATGGCTAATACAATACCTTTGATAGTTTTATGGGCATTTATTCATATTAATTACAAAGAAGTAGCACGAAAAATTGTGCTCTGGACTATACTTACCACTGGTTTATGGACTTGGAGCTTTGCCCGACCTAACTTTCATATTGGCGCGAGTGGTTTGGTATATGGGTTGATTAGCTTTGTGTTGTTTAGTGGTTTTTTGCGTCGCGATCGAGCTTCATTGGCGTTGTCGTTATTGGTGGTGTTTTTATATGGAGGGTTTATTTGGGGGATGTTGCCACAAGAAGGTAGTAATATATCCTGGGAGGCACATCTTTCGGGGGGAATTGCTGGGTTGGTGTTTGCCTTTGCTTTCCATAAATATGAACCAAAAATTGATGAATTGTTAGAGGAAGATTTGCCTGAACCTCAACAAACCAACAACATAAGCGCTTCTCAAAGCTTTATTTATTTTAGTCAACCTACTTCTTCTGATAATCCACACCCTACAACTCCTGAATTTAACTTAAACTATATTTACTATGAAGGAGAGGATAAAATAAAAGCAGATCACCATCGAGATTTTTTAGCATCTTAACCAAGTAAAGGTAGTAGATACTTGAGGTTTTGAAAATGCGAATAAATAAAAACAATTTGTTAGCTCTTGACCTTCCAGATAGATTTTGTTGCCTTAAATAATTCTTGGGAATAAATTTAGTGTGTTGATTTTTAGTTAGTTATGACTTTCAATTCAGGTGTGTAATACAACTATGTAACCTCCTATACTCCCCGTTGAACCTTATATTTTTCTGTAGCTTACTTTTTGTATACTTCCTTTAATTTGACAGGTTGAAATACTTCCTGATATTCCTACTGAAAGTTTATCCAAATCATATTACACTTAATAATTATATTACATGTTTTTTTACAACAAAAAAGCGATGATTGCCTGTGCATTTTTGCTGGCAGGTTTTTTCGCAGCACCCGTTAATGCTCAAAAAAAATATAATCAGCGTCAGACTCGACAGTTGAAGAATTTGAGCCAAACTTACCAACAGAAATACGCAGTTATGCGTAAGAATGCATACTCCAGAGCAGCCAAGACCAAGCTTCCACTTAGGGTGGTTACAAAAGGAGGAATTATAGAGTTGCAAGGCTTTACCAAGACACAAGGAGGTGTGCCTTTATACTTTACCAATTTTAATGTAAACGCTGCCAGATCTATTGGAACAGACAAGGCCCAATCACAGTTAGGTTTGACTGGTAGTGGTATTACATTGGGTATATGGGATGGTGGAAAAGTAAGAAATACCCACCAAGAGTTTGGTAGCCGAGTTACTCAAAAAGATGGTGCTACTAGCCTGAGTTCTCATGCTACCCACGTAGCAGGCACAATGGTAGCTGCTGGGGTAACAGCAAGTGCCAAAGGAATGGCCCCTTCTGCTACGCTACATGCCTACGACTGGAACAGTGATATTTCTGAAATGACCACGGCGGCGGCAGATGGTTTGTTGCTTTCTAACCACTCTTATGGGTTTATCACTGGGTGGCGTTATGACTCAAGCGTTGGTTCTTGGCGATGGTACGGTGATCCTAACATTAGTGCAACTGAAGACTACAAGTTTGGGTTCTATAGTGATTATTCCAAGGACTTAGACAATGTAGCTTTTAATGCACCTTTTTATCTAATCTGTAAGTCTGCCGGAAATGATAGAAATGATAACCATTCAGGAAGTCACCAATACTATAATGGTACTGACTGGGTAAACTCTACTGCTTTTCGCAAAAAAGATGGAGACTATGATTGTATTGGTGCAGGTGGAGTGGCCAAAAATATTTTGACTATTGGTGCTGTAAACGACATTAGCAGTGGGTATTCTCAACCATCGGATGTGGTTCAAACCAGCTTTAGCTCTTGGGGACCTACCGATGATGGACGTATCAAACCAGATATTGTAGCCAACGGAGCAAGCTTATATTCTACCGAAAGTAGTAGCAACACTGCTTATGGTAACAAAAGTGGTACTTCTATGTCTTCGCCAAGTGTGACAGGTTCTTTGGGACTGTTACAGGAGCATTATAAAAACAACAACAGCGGTAACTTTATGCGTGCTGCTACCTTGAAAGCATTGGTAATTCATACAGCTGATGAGGCAGGTAATGCCGATGGGCCTGACTATCAAAATGGGTGGGGATTGATGAATACAAAAGTAGCGGCTGATGTGATCACTAACCGTAATGTATCGTCTAAGATAGAAGAAGAAACGCTCAATAACAGCAATACTTATACGCTTCAGGTAAATGCCACAGGTAGTGGCCCATTAGTAGCTACAATTGTTTGGACTGATGTTGCTGGAACTCCAGTAGCTCCTGCTTTAGATCCTTCTAATAGAATGTTAGTCAATGACCTGGATATTCGCATTACGCGTAATGGTACCACCTATTTCCCTTGGAAGCTTGATCCTGCCAACCCTTCTGCAGCAGCTACTACTGGCGATAATGACCGTGACAATGTAGAAAAAATCTTCATTGCTAATGCTCCTGCTGGTACTTATACCATTACTGTTACTCATAAAGGTACTTTGAGCGGAAACAGTCAGGCCTTCTCTTTAATTGTGACTGGAATTTCTACAGGTACGGCCACTTGTGCGGTTGCTGGTGGATTGAATGTTACTAACCTAACAAATACCTCTGCTACCTTAAATTGGAATGCAGTAAATGGTGCTAATTCTTATGATGTACGCTATAGAACCCAAGGTTCTTCTTCCTGGACAAATGTTAACGGAGTAAGTGGTACTGCTACTGGTATCACTGGATTGACTCAGGCAACTACTTATGAGTTTCAGGTAAAAACCAACTGTGCGAGCAATGCAAGTGCCTACTCTGCTTCTTCTACCTTTACTACTACTGCGCCTACTTCCTGTATTTCGGCATTCCCATATAGTGAAAGCTTTGAGTCAGGACTGGGTGACTGGACCAATGCTACTTCGGGTGATGATATAAACTGGACGCGTGATTCGGGAGGTACTCCTTCTAGTAATACTGGCCCCAGTACAGGAAGCAATGGTAGCTATTATATGTATGTAGAAGCCTCTGGAAATGGTACTGGTTATCCTGATAAGGTTGCTATTTTGAATAGCCCTTGTTTTGACATTTCAGCGATGAACAATCCTACGTTTAAGTTTGATTATCATATGTATGGATCACGAGTGAACAACCTTAAACTAGAGGTGAGCACCAATAGTGGTAGCTCCTGGACACAAGTGTTTACGAAGTCAGGAAACCAAGGTAACAATTGGTTGAGCGAGTCTATTGACCTCAACTCTTATAAAGGTAGCAATGTATCTTTCCGTTTTACTGTTACTACTGGAAATGGTTCTTCTGGATGGCAAAGCGATATCGCCATTGATTATGTGAGAGTGGAAGCAGGTGGTACTACCCCTCCTGTGACTTATTGTGATTCTAAAGGTAATAATGTGAATGACGAATACATTAGCCGAGTACAATTTGGTAGTATTGACAATACTACAGGTGCCAATGCTGGCTATGGCGATTTTACTGCACAATCTACCTCTATCAATGCAGGGGCAAGTGCTACCATTACAATCACTCCTACCTGGACAGGTACTGTGTACAATGAAGCATATAGTGTATGGATAGATTTTAACCGTGATGGAGATTTTACTGATGCAGGAGAGCAAGTATTTACGCAAGGAAACACCACTGCCACTTCGGTATCTGGTACGATCAATATTCCTTCATCTGTGGCTGCGGGCAGTACTCGTATGCGAGTTTCAATGAAGTACAATGGTATCCCTACATCTTGCGAAACCTTTACTTATGGGGAAGTAGAAGACTATACTGTGAATATTACCCCCGCAGGTACTGCTACGTTTGCAAACGAGGCAGAACAACGACCTGTAAGCCTGAAAGAGGTAGTGGTTTCTCCTAACCCAGCAAGTAAATTAGTAACTGTAAAAGCAAAAGCTGAAGATAACACCTTGGTACGTTTTGCTTTGATTGATATTAATGGCACAAGTTTGCAAAACAAGAGATCACAAGCGCAAAATGGGGTTGCTACCCAGACTTTTGAGGTGAGTCAACTTCCAAAAGGTTTGTATTTGATAAAAGTGCGTACCAATGATACGCAAAAAGTAAAAAGAGTGATCGTCAAATAGTTTATTTGACAATACCATCAATAAGCATATTCAAGGCTAGTGCAATGCGTTAGCCTTGTTTTTATTTAGTTGAAAGTTATTATATATGTAGGTGTATGAATTAAAATCTGAGAAAGTATTATTTCACACTCACACGGCGCTCTTCTAACACTTCCTTATATTTTGTATATGCTTTCTCAAAGGTCTCAAAATCAGCCTCACTGGTCATATCTTTGATAGTTTCCAAGGCCAAGTCTCCGTAGGTATCCAGACCCATCTCAATGGCACGCATTGCGTAGGATTTCTGGAGAGCCAAAGAGTGTGGATTGCGTCTTACTGCATTGGTTACTACCATATAGGCTTGTTCAGTATTCTTTTTTGCCTTGAGGTAAAAGTCAGCCACATCACCTATTACTTCTTCGGAGAAAGGAGCCGCTTTTAAAGCCTGCTTAAAGTATTGTTCAGCCTTTTTATGATCACCAAGACGATACCAGGCCATCCCTAAAAAGTAAGGCTTTTTGTTGCGATACAAAGTCCCCAGGTTTAACTGCTCGATCACATTCAATATCATATCATTTTTCTCCTGAGCATTGATCAAACGCAAGTATGCGTGGTTGATCTCTCCTTTGATATAATCGCTTAAGTCTCTTATTTTGAGAGTTTTATATATTTCTTCGGCTCTTTGCACATTGCCTTTGTCGATATAGTGATTTATAAGGTCAGCAGCTGCCCAGGTTTTATAATTAGGACTCTGGATTGCATTGTAAGCACTTGAGATGTTCTCATCGTTTAAAAATTTACGACGATAATGAATCAATGTGAATTTTTGTTCATCTGTATTTAACGCGATTGTGTCATTAAAAGCACTCATCACCTTGCCTGCCAATACAAGCGCTACACTATCCTGTTTTTTGGCCAACCCTTTCTTTTGGGCATTTTTAATCATCAATTCCTGCCACAACATTGCCGCTTCTTTGATATCTCCGTTTTCACTGAGCGCAATCCCAAGATAAATGTCTGCTTGAGTATTTTTAAGCTTTTTGGCAGTCTCGAGGTATGTAATAGCTGTTTGATAAGCCCCTTGTTCCAACAACCAAAGCCCCAGCACTACATTATAGTAACCACTGGTTTTGGTAGTAGGAATAGACGACAAAATCTGAATTCCCTTGGCTACATTACCTCCATAGTATTGAAAACAAGCACGTACATATTGCAAAAAGTACATATAGTCGCGATTGGATTTGTTTTGCTCTATTTTGCGAACTTCTTTGACCAATACACTATCAATGGCTTTATTATCCCGTTTTCCAGTTCTATTAAGCAAGTAATTATAAATGTATGTAAACTTCTTATTGTCCAACACAGGGTTTACCTTCAGGCTGTCATCCAGTGGTTGCTGGTAAGAGGTTTGATAAATATTATAAAGTGCCAGACGATTTCCCTTTGTAACAATATCCTGGGTAGTTTGTCCTTGTTCATTCAGTTTTTTAGGATCAAAATTCTTAGACTTATTGGCTGCCAGGTATGCTAATAAATTGTTGGTAGGTATGGTAGATTTACCAGCCAGTGCTTCAGCTTTTTCAAAGTAATAAATTGTAGAGTCTTTGATATCGGTACGACTGTAAGCCAACGCCAGGTTATTGTGCAGCTCCATACTTTTAGGAAACTTTTGTACGCCTTCACGTAAAGTCAAAATGGCCTCATCATCCCGCTCGTTCTCATTAAACACCTGAGCCAGACGAGCATATGCATAAGGTGTAGGGTAGCTCAAAATAGCGCGTTTGAAGTGTTCAATTGTTTCGGATGGATCTATTTTTCGTCTTTTGAAGCTACCCAGAGCATACTGTGGCTGATAAGTATACATAAAGTATTGAGTAGCTATTTTATAATATTCCTGCGTTAAACGCTGATCGCCATGGGCTTTGTAAGTTTCGGCTACATTGCTGTAGTGTCCAGCCAGCAATTGAGAACGCTGGATTTGATTGGCGGCAGAATAAAAACCAAAGATAAATACGAATCCGATCACGCGAAGCATTGGGTGAGGAATGATTTCTCCTTGGTAAGTAATCTTGGTAACATCTACTTTACGCCCCATATAAGCCCCTAAGTTGACATACACATAAAACACAAACCCTACTCCATAACCAATATGACTATACAAGATTATATCACGCATTACCGAGTTAATGCCATCGTTTCCAGTGCTTTGATAGAAGGCCAAAGTGGCAAACGCGATAATTCCCAGAGATAGGTATAACAATCCTCCTTGTGGATTAAAGGAAATAAATTTACGGATGGTAACTCCTCTTAAACGAAAGCCCCAAATACCTAAAATGGCAGAAATGGCTAATAACCAATGTAAATCAATGTAAAAAATATCAAGATTGATATTCCCTCGATCTTTGAGATAAATTAATACCAAATTGCCCAGGTAAATCAAGGATACAATACCAAAATGAATACGGTTGGTTGGGTTGCCTGGATTGTATTTGGTAATCACATGGAAAAAACCATACAATACATCATGTGCCACCATAGTCATAAATATCATTGTGAGCACAATAGGAATAACCCAGCCAAAGCTAGTAAGAAAAAGTACAGGGTGTTTTAGAGGAGAGGTAAGGCTAATCCAGGTAGCAAGCCCTGCAGTAATGGCTACAAATGCGATAAGGCGTGGTAAAAGCCCTAAGTGTTTGCCAAAAGATTGAAAATAGTAACTGGTGACCCCATACAAAGCAATACTGATAATGAGTAGCCCTCTTTCACCAATGCTCATCTCGAGGTAACCAAAGCCTATCCAGGCTAAAAATAGCATAAACAAAGCCATACCTATACCATACCATAGCCTTTTTAAGCCGCTAAGGACTGTTAGGAGTACACACATGGCCAATAAAATAAGCCCTCCATATACATAGCGAACTACAAGGTTAATGGATTTGTCTACAGTCTCAAATCCTTCTTTTACTACATAAGAGGCTCCTTCTAACGGGATTTCAAAAATTCCTTTTTTATAACTATTGAGTTTTACTCTTACAATATCAAGTTCACTGTTTACTTTCCAGTCATGGGTTCCCTGGGCACCTTGCATGTAAGCATACAAAAACCAACCTAACGCACCTAAAAATACCGCCAGCAAAATTGTATATAAAAAACGAGGCGTTTTATTCCATTCCCGCCAAAAAATCAAGTTTTCCATGTGTTTGTTTTCGTGATAAATGTTCGTTTTATTTAGTGTTCCTCAGGGTATACAAACCCAGTGTGACTCACTAGAGCATTTTTCTCACAATTAATCATTTTTTAAAACTTTAGGCACCAATACATGATCACCATCAGCCTGAGGGGCTAGTTTTAGAGCTTTATCTTTTTCAAGCATGTTATCTGCTTGATCTACTCTAAAATTGTTTACTTCACCAGACATAAACCGTAAAGGCTCTACCCCTGTAGTATCCAGCTCTTTGAGCTTTTCTACCCAGTCTAAAATCTGATTCAAATCGCCAAGCATCGCTTTTTCTTCGGCTTCGTCAAAGGTTAATCTGGCCAAGTGAGCCATTTTGTGAAGGGTCTGCCGATCTATGGTCGGTAATTGGTTGGGGGCTTTGGTGTCTTTTGAGTTCATTTTCTATAACAGTAAAAGTTTGTTTTTTGAGTGTTGGCAAATCATCCATTGTAAGACCCTTGGTTTCGATAGGGGCATGTACAACAGCTTCACCTCGATGCCATTGGGGGAGTTGGTCGTTGCCAGCAATAATCCAATTATATGGCAAAGTAACAGGTACTACTGGAATTTGTTTCTCTATGGCTATTCTGAACGCCCCATCTTTAAATCTTTGCAAAGTAGGAGCTTTTTTTGATCTGGTGCCTTCTGGATACATCAAAATACTATATCCTTGGTCTACCCTGTCCAGTGCTTTTTGCATAGCCTGGTACGATTGAGTTTTACTTATTCGGTTTACTGGAATATGTAAGCGAGAAAACATAAACCCAAAGAGTGGTACTTTATTGAGTTCAGCTTTTCCCATAAACGAATAAGGGCCTTGTACTACCAGTCCCATAGCAATAATGTCTATCATAGTAGTATGATTGGCACAATACACATAAGGTTGGCGAGAAGAAGGCTTGTGCTGATAAATGACTTTGTAGGGAATAAAACCACCTGCAAAGAAACATTGGGCCCAAAAACGATTCAATGGCTTAATGAGACGTCGCCAGGGCTTTACTATAATGATGAGCAAAAACAAAGGGAATAAAAGCAAAAAGGGGAGCACAAAGCACAGCAACAGCCAAATTCCGTACAATTTTCTTAACCACTGCATTATATATTTAAATCTTTTGTTGAGCGTATATTCTTATTTGTGGTAGTGTTAAACCTTGTAAAAATATAAATTTCGGTTCTTCTAACCAATTATTGATCCATGAGTATATTCTGAGAAGCTTTGAGTTCCTTAAGGTATTGTACCATTAAAGTTCCTGCACGATGCGATGCACCTGTTTCACCCATGAGCTCCTGAAGGTATTGATAATCTTCTAGTACTTCGTCACGTTTACTCCCTCCTACCACTAACTTTTGTAATTCTGCAGCCACATTTTCGGGATTACATTCTTTTTGAATAAGCTCCTTGACTACCTCTTTACTTGCTACCAAATTTACCAAAGAAATAAACTCCGTTTTGATTAAGCGTTTGGCGATGGAGTACGTAATGGGGTTGGTTTTATAAACCACTACTTGTGGTATTTTGAAAAGCCCTGTTTCCAGCGTAGCAGTGCCTGAGGTTACAATGGCTGCCTCAGCCTGAGTGAGCAAATCATAGGTGTTTTCATATATAATACTAATCTGAGGATTGTTTTTAGCAACTTGATATAAGTGCTCAGGTAAGTTATCTACTCCTGCTACTACGATTTGATGATTTGGAAATGATGGAATGCTCTCGACCATTACTGGAAGTAACTTTTCTACTTCTTGTTTGCGACTCCCTGGTAACAAGGCAATTATGGGGCGCTGATCTAAGCCATGTTTTTGCCTAAACTCAGGGTTGGGCGTAAAATCAGCAATGGCATCGAGTAATGGGTTACCCACATAATCTACATCATAGTCAAACTTCTTGTAAAAATCTTTCTCAAAGGGAAAGATGACAAACATGCGATCAATGATTGCCTTAATCTTGTAGGCACGTTTGGTGTTCCAGGCCCATACCTTAGGCGAGATGTAGAAGAAGGTAGGAAAACCCTGTTGTTTGGCAAATTTAGCAATACGCAGGTTAAACCCAGCATAGTCTACCAATACGATTACATCAGGTTTATATTCGCTAATGTCTTGTTTACATTGCTTAATGAACCCTCTGATTTTTCGCAAATTTTTAATCACTGTTAAGAAACCCATAAAAGCAGTTTCTCGATAGTGTTTTACCATCGTACCACCTACCTGTTGCATGGCATCTCCTCCCCAAAACCGAAATTCCGCTTCGGTATCTTTTTCCTGAATAGCTTTCATAAGGTTTGAGGCATGCAAATCTCCTGAACGTTCTCCTGCAATCAAATAATATTTCATAATCAATTATGGGTATTGATTGGTGTCGGGACAAAGTTAGGAATTTTTAATTTTTATAACACTCATGAAAACATGAGGGTAATTAGAGATAAGATTTAAAAATTTATAAATTGGATAATTAAGGTGCAAAAATTGAAGGTGGGGAGCCTTCATAGAAATTATAAAAAGTATAGACCTATGTTTTTTAGAAAAAAGAAAAAAGGAGTGAAAGCTCAGGATGAAGTTTGGATAAGTAAAGTTGAAAAATATCAGGGATTGTATAACCATCTGAAACATACACTTCAGGAAGATGAGTCATTATTACTGATTAACCAGTTTGAAAATACTGAACAAGAGGTAAAACAAATACTGGCCAAACTTGAGGTAGGTCATCAGGATTTACAAGCTACCACCATTGACCTTGATGCTGTAAATATATTTTTGGCGACACCCGAGCAGATGCTAATGATTGCCAAAAGTGGTCCACTAACCCCTCAATTGCGAAGTAGAGGAGGTTTCAGGATTATCATTGTTGAGCATCATCCATCTTATGAGCAAGAGCAAATACTTTTGGAACACTTGCAGGAACTCTTTCCAACACTTACTGCAAAAGTACTGACTTCGTTGGATGAACCTTTTATGCAAACGTTTGGCTCAGAGCGAATTACCAAAATTATGGGACAACTAGGGCTTAAAGAAAATGAATCTTTAGAGCACACCATGATCAGTAAATCTATAGCGCGTGCTCAGCAAAAAATTGACAAATCGGTGAGCCAAAATATCTCGGCTGGCTCTCAGCAGGAATGGATGGATAGAAGTGGTTTATAAAATGTGAAATCAATCAAGAGTTTGTGAAACTCTTTGTTTATACAAGAAGTTTTTCAACTAATAAGCACACAACACTAGTTTTGGAAATATTACCAGCAAAAAAATACTACCACAATGATAGAGCAATTATTCAAAGGCCGATATGTAACCTTTTATTACGACCACCAGCAAAAATGTATTACCGATTCCTGGACCTGTGAGAGTAAGATATTAAGTCCCAGGGGGTTTCAGGATCATTTACTACAATGGAAAGACTTGGTCTTTCAACATAAAGCAAAAAAAGCTTTAGTAGATGCACGTAAGCTTCGGGTTATGATTTATCCAGAGATTCAAACCTGGATTGCACATAAAATAATCGCCCCTGTGGTAAATGGCGGTCTAGAAAAAATAGCCGTTGTTTTACCTTCTGCGCTTTTCGAAAAAGTTATTCTCAAACAAGTTTTAGAAGAGTTTGATGAGTTTACGTCGCTTAAAAAACAAGTGTTTGATGACTTACACATTGCGCAAGCATGGGTACTTTCCTAACGATATAAACCTAAGGCATGAAAAAAGTATTTGAAAACAAGTTTGTGGTCATGTATCTTGATGAAGAAAACAAGCTTCTCAATGATGTTTGGGCCAAAACATCTGCTAATCTCAGTACCCAGCAATTCAAAGAAATTATGTATGAATGGAGAGATTTGGTCATCACAAATCAGGTGAAACTGGCTTTGCTTGATACCAGAGAAATGAAGTTTATGATAGATCCAGATCTCCAGCATTGGATTGCTACTGAGATTAATGCACCAGCACAACAACACGGGCTAATAAAAGTAGCAAATCTTTTACCTCCTAGTGTATTTGAGCAAGTATCCATTCAACAAACGCTGGATGAAATGAAGGCGGTGAACGATTTTACATCTAAGGTATTCAAAGATGAATCGGAGGCCAAATCCTGGCTTTTTTCATAAATGAGTTTATAGAAACGAAGACGATTTCATAGGTTTTACTTACTTATTCAGCCCTTATGGAAACTATTTTTGAAAATAAGTTTGTGACAGCAACATTTGATCAAAAGCAAGGTTTGTTAATAGATATATGGCATGCTACAACTGAACGCATGACCAATGACGAATGCTGGAAGGTTTTAGAGTCCTGGAGTCATTTTCCTGAAACTTATAAACCCAGCTATATTTTGATTGATTCTCGTCAAATGTTATTTGTGCTCACTCCTGACATGCATGAGTGGATTGCAACACATATCACCCAGCCAGCGATACACTTTGGATTGAAAAAAATGGCTACCTTATTGCCCACTTCTACATTTGAGCAAGTATCTATGCATCAGGCAGTGAACGAAGTAGCTGAAGAACGAGGCTTGCAAACCCGCATATTTGATGACGAAACCAAGGCTAAAAATTGGCTGTTATCAATAGAGAATTAGTACACTGTAAACTAAGTTTCTTTGTATTTTACCTCTTATATGGCAGCAAAACGAGACTAAAGACTTGAGGAGGAGAGTTAGTAAGGAAAAGATTATTTAAAACTATATTTTGAATCTACTAAAAACACGAATTATGAAACTATTTTTACTATCCCTTATTTTGGGATTTACCTTAATTAGTTGTGGTGGTGGGGCAAAGAAGAGCGAAAACAATGACTCTACCAAAACTACTGATACTACCAAGCAAGCCAATACAGAAGAAGATACAGGCAAGGGAGATATAGCAAATACTACCGACAACACCTCGAGCGACACAGAAACAACTATGTGTTTTGAGGCTAAAGGACTCACCATTGTTACTACCAACTTTAAGATTAAAGGTGATCAGGTAACAGGTACACACTATGTGCGTACTCCAAAATCTGATACAGAGTTGTATGCCAATTTTAGCTTCAAAGGCACTAAAAAAGGCAATACCATTGATGGTATGATGACTTTAATAGCCAGCAATAACTTGTTTGGCATTGGAGAACCCTCCAAGATGTCTTGGGTGATTAAAGGAGATGAGTTGGTTACCCCAGGAAAAGAAGACGATATCGGAGGAGTACAAAAGAAAATCAGTTGTTCAGAAGGCACCTTATTTGAACTAAAACCTCAAAAAAGTGAGGTGGACGACCCTTTTTCGGGTAAGTACAACCTAAGTGGTTCCATCAATGGTAAGCTGAAAGTAAAAATGTATATAGAGACTTCTAAAGGTGATGATCCTGGAACAACTGCTTATAAAGGATGGTATTATTATGAAAGCCAGGGACCTGATAAAAAGATTCAGCTAAAAGGAGTAGTACCTGGTGCTGGTATTATGGATGGCGAAGTAAAAGAATTTACCAATGGCAAACATTCAGGTAGTTTTATGATTCCATCGGCAACCGACTTGAGCCAAGGATTGGATTGCGAATGGACTGATGTAGCCAAAAGTAAAGCATTGCCCGTAAGCCTTAAGCTAGACAGTAAAATGTAGACATATATTTATTTCTTAAAAAAGCTCGTTTCTCGATATACTAAGAAGCGAGCTTTTGATGTTTTAAGGCGTTTTCATTGCCATTTTGGCAGAAATTAGAATTGAGAACGTAATTTGAGGCACTATCGTTAAGAGATTATAGATACTCTCAAGCTAAGAACACTAACGATTGTAATAGAAAGAAACTGCCATGAATTATATAGATTATTATAACGTATTAGGAGTGAATAAGGGGGCAACCCAGAGCGAAATAAAGAAAGCGTATCGAAAGCAAGCGCAAAAGTATCACCCTGATTTAAACCCGGATAATGCGGAAGCAGAGCGAAAATTTAAAGAAGTAAATGAGGCTTATGAAGTGTTGAGCGATGCGACCAAACGCCAAAAGTATGACCAATACGGCAGCAACTGGAAGCAAGCAGATCAGTTTGGTGGTAGTGGGCCATTTACCTATGAAGGGGAAGGCTTTGATAGTCAATATTTTTCTGACTTCTTTAACAATTTGTTTGGTGGGGGATTTAGAGGTGGTTTTGGCAACCGCTCGTTTCGAGGCGAAGACTTAACTTCTGAGCTGGCACTGGATTTACGTGATGTGTATCAAACGCACAAACACACAATTGTATTGGGTGAAAAACAATTACGTATTACGATTCCTGCTGGGGTAACCGATGGCCAAAAAATTCGCTTGAAAGGTCAGGGAGGAGAAGGTATGCGGGGAGGCGAAAAAGGAGATTTATACCTTACTTTTCGCATCAAGCGTGATCCGGTATTTGAGCGCAATGGGCAAGATTTGCACACCAATGTTTCAGTAGATTTATATACGGCGATGTTGGGAGGTACCATAGAGGTAAACACGCTAGGAGGCAAGGTAAAGGTAAAGTTGAAGCCCGAAACAGCTAATGGGACCAAGATGCGCCTCAAAGGCAAAGGTTTTCCAGTGTATAAACAAGAAGGCGATTTTGGAGATTTGTATATAACACTACAAGTGAAGCTACCCACCAAGCTAAGTCAGGAAGAAAAGACATTGTTTCAAACCTTGGCCGATCTTAGAAATAAATAAAACAGTTTTTCATAAAAAAGGCGACTTAAACCAATAAGTCGCCTTTGATCCGAGTTTTTCAGTTTCCTTATTCAGGAATATACTCATATGCCTGCTTTTTGCCATTAGGATGGATACAATACAACCCACCTGGTACAAATTCCAACTTATATACTGTTCGACTATTCGGAAAACGAACCTTTACAATCGTTACCCCTTCCATACCTACAGTTTTAGTCTCACTACTTATCACAACCAATTTTATACGATTAGCATTTCGTGAGGTATAATAAAGATATTCTGATCCTTTAGGGTTGTTTTTAGGCGATTGAGCAATAAGGTGCTCAGTAATGCCATTGCCATAAAAATTATGACACTTGTATTTGTTGCGCCACTGGGCATTGGCTTGGGTAATACCAAACGCGAAAGCCACGAGAGAGAGTAGAAAAAGTTTTTTCATAATCGTAATTGGGTATAAATGATGAGAAATTAATAATCTCTTATAAGTATATATTCTTGCCTTTTGCCATTAGGGTGTACACAAGCCATTTGTTCAGGAGCAGATTTTAGCTCATATACTTTGTGGCCGTTGGGAAACCTAACCTTGGTGGTATTGACCCCACAACCCCCTGTTTTAGGGAAAAAATCTTTATCTGAAATCACAATTAATTTGATAGGTGTAGGGCGGGCTGAGTTAGAGTAAAAAACTTGTTTTTTATTGTTGACATACTTTATCAGCAAGTATTCATTAATGCCGTTGTCGTAGAAGTTTTTAGACTCGTATTTACTGCCTACATCGGCTTGAGCCTGTACCTGACTGAAGCCAAAAAATAGCCCCAATAGGGTGTATAGGAATAGTTTTTTCATTGTTTTTTTAAGTTTTGATTAGTGTTGGTGTATGCTTTGACTAACGATGGACTTTCAGTAATGTTTGAAATATTTGTAAAGATTCGTTAAGCCCTTTGGAAGGTGATATAGTAGCTATAAATGCACAAAACACGAATAAGCACTGGAAAATCCAAGTCATTCGTGTTTTCACATTTTATGGTAATGGGTAAATTAATATATCCCTAGTACTGACCAGGGTGAGTCATTAGTTTCCTTTGTTTTTTTAATTTGCTCAGTAGACGATTTTGAGTCTTGCTGGGCAGGAGTAGTGATGCTACTGGCCCAACCTGTTAAAACGATTAAAAATAATATTGCAAAAAAGAAATTACGTTTCATTGTTATAAAGAATATTGTGGTTGCTTTTACTAACGAGTTTAACGATCAATGGCTGTTTTAATTATAGAAACTGCCATATCCTCTAGCTAAATCGTGTAAATCTTTATACCAATCAGAACTTGTTTAAATTTTATTCTTGCTTTATTAATCCAGGTTACAATTACCTTCCTATGTATATGTATCAGTCTATAAATGTCAATTATTATTCACACATAAAGTACTGCTCTTTTTTATTGCTTGTTTGCTCCCCTATTACTCGTGTTTACGTAATAAAATACTCTACCCAGCTTTTTAAAAAAAGTGCCATCCTCACCTCGGTTGCGTGTTTTCACCAACCGATCGAAACCCTAAAATAAGTGGTTTTTTTTAAGCTTGTGGGTGGTTTGATTTGTGGGGACATGAATCAGGGCGAAAAATAGTAGAGTAGCAATAAAATACAAAACCTGCTGGATTTCTTTGATTTTTACAAAGAAGCCCACCAGGTTCAAAAGAGATTAATGATAGTGATCAATTGCTAATTGATCATTTTATCCAATGTATTGTAGCTTACCGAGTGATAGTTTGGGCGAGCCTTTGCATACACTTCTTTGGCCATTTTTTTACCAGCTTCGGTCGTAATCATAGATTTATACAAAGGCACCAAAAACTTTCGGCGACCCACATTTACCAAAAATTTCTCCAAAGCAGGGTAAGCTTTGTCGTACTCACTAGGTACTGCTCTGCTTAACCACTCTGCAGCAATTTCAGAGTTACCTGAGTCAGTCAATTTAAATGCAGCATCTAAGTCTTCCATTTTGGCTTTGTCTACTTTGGCAGGGAGCTTACGCAAAAAGTGTAACCACTCGTGGGTACTCCAATCCTTGGTATTCAATTCACCGGCTTTTTTGCCTCCATCCCATTCGGCATATACCTTGTCTACATTCTCAAAACGAGTAGCTGATACCTTAGGCAGGTTGGCTGGTAATCCAGGCTTGTATACCCATTCGTCCAAATTCAACTTGGCAGCTTCAGGCAATTCTTGTTTTAGATGAGCCAAAAAGCCTTCAGTATCCATAGATTGGAATTTGTATTTGGCAAAGTAGTTTTTCAAGAAATTATCAAACTTTTCTTTACCTACTGTTTCGGCAATGAGGCGCAAGAAGAAATACCCTTTTTCGTAAGCCACATCATTCATTCCATCATCAGGGTTACGATCTTTAAGAGCTAGTTTTAGATGGGTATCTTTTTCATCCAGACTTTTTACCGTGCCTTGCAAATCCTGTTGCCCGAGTTTAGCCAACATCTCTGAATAAGATTCGCCACGGATAGCCTCCATAATTCTACGCTCAAAAAATACCGTAAAACCTTCATTGAGCCAGAAGTCGTTCCAGGTTTTGTTAGTTACCAAATTACCCGACCAAGAGTGAGCCAACTCGTGCGCAATAAGTGAAGTCAACGAACGATCACCCGCCAAAATAGTAGGCGTAGCAAATGTCAAACGGGGGTTTTCCATTCCTCCAAATGGGAAGCTTGGGGGCAATACAATTACATCATAACGACCCCATTCGTATTTGCCATAAATCTTTTCGGCTGCTTCGAGCATCTTTTCCATATTGGCAAACTCATAGGTACATTTCTCCAACATAGAAGGTTCTGCATATACACCAGTGCGTTCTCCGATTTTACCAAATGCCAAGTCGCCTACCGAAAGTGCCAACAAATAAGCAGGAATGGGTTGAGGCATTTTAAAGTTATATACCCCTTCTGTATTTTTCTCTACGGGGTTTTCAGCACTCATCACTGCCATCAAGTTTTTAGGCACTGTTACCTTTGCTGAATAAGTAAAGCGAATTCCTGGACTATCTTGACAAGGCACCCAGCTACGGGCCAAAATGGCTTGTGATTGCGTGAATAAGAAAGGTTGTTTTTTACCAGCAGTTTGCTGAGGATTAAGCCATTGCAAAGCCTCTGCTTTGGGACTGGTTTGGTAATATACATTCACCTTTTTGGTATCAGGCGTAATGTCGATCTCCAAAGGAACACCCATGTGAGCTTTGGTTTCTCCCAAGGCAAACTTGGTTTCTTTTTCATCATCTCCCAGTGTTACCTTTTCAATGCCCAGCTCCTTGGTATCCAGGTATAGCTTATTGGTTTTGCCTAGATTATCGATGGTAATGGTGGCTTTTCCCTTAATTTGCTTTGTATCAAAATCTACTTTGATGTCCAGTGCCAGGTCAGTCATTACCGCTTGGTCGGCTTGGGCAAAAGTATGTACGTCTTTGCTAGTGGTAGTATTCATATTTTTGCTTGTTTGAGAAGAATCTGTCGCTTGGGTAGAGTCATTCTTTTCTGTATCTTGATTGGCTTTATTTCCGCCACAACTTGCCAACGTTAGCAATAACCCCCCAATGCTTAATAAGTACAGTAGTTTGTTTTTCATGTTTAAAAAGTCATATTTTTAAGATTGGTTTATACTTTATCAAGGGCAAATTACAGAAAAAAGAAAGATAGCAAAAGCCCTCACTATACTTGTCATTTTGAATACAGTAAAAAATCAGTTGGAATTGTCAAAAGCCACGTGTCAGCAATCATAATAAACAAAAGGAACGTTGATTATTAGAATCTCACCCTACTTGTCATTTTGAGCTTGCCGAAAAATCTGCTGCAATTATAAGGACTTGGATTTAATTGAGGGTATAGACACACGCTAGGAGTCGTACGCCAGCGAGGGTCAGCAATCATAATAAACAAAAGGAACGTTGATTATTAGAATCTCATCCTACTTGTCATTTTGAGCTTGCCGAAAAATCTGCTGCAATTATAAGAACTGGGAGTGAATTGGTGGGTATGGACACACGCCAGGAGTCGTACGCTAGTGAGGGAGTTAGTGTCAATTAAGAGGATAGACATACATCAGTAGCAAATTAGTTTTTTGTTTCATTTACTTCCAAACCGCAATACAATTGCTCGTAGAAAGTGAGTACGCATTTTGCAAATGCGCACCAGCGAGTTTACTAGGTTTTACTTTTATCCAACCCATAACGCCCACCTCCCACAAGATACAGCGCAATAGCCACTACCAACAAATGAATTGCAGGTGCGGTGTTGATGTAAGAGTCCTTGTGGATGATATGTACCCCCACAATGGCTACTATAAAATTACCAATCATCAACACGCTCATAAGCCTTACCTTATAACCAATGAGCCAGCTTAACCCTGCCACCATTTGTAAATACACCGAGGCAATGGCACAAATTAAGGGAAATGGAAAGCCCATTTTGGTCAAAAATACTTTAAACTCAAGCATTCGTTCCCAGGAAACAATATTGTCGATGACCCCATAAATAAGGCGAAAACCAAAGGCGAGGCGGAGTAATAATAAGGCTATTGATTTTTTGTCCATGGTTAAGAGCGTATTTGGAATTGTTACCCAAAATACGATTTATTGCTCAATAGTAAAATGGACAGGGGAAAAGACATTGTTTGAGGTTTTCAATGATCTCAAACAATGTACAAAGTGTAATTCCTTAAAAAGGAATTAGTTCCATCACTGCTTTTACAGCTCCATTCTGTGGTTTTAACATAATTTTGGAAGCCGAAATACTCTGAACCGTAAATATTAGCTCTCTTTCTTTTCCCTCTTTTGCGATCATCTTTTTCTGAGCTTTATCCATTACCCAACGAATCGTTTTATACTTGGTAGTCAGGGCTTTATTATCCGAGCTAAGAGACCAGCTACCCTTTTTAACATTCTCACCATTTCCTAAAAGATAGGTGCCATCAGCCTTAAACTCCTGAGCAAAATCCTTTACGATCTCTTTTAGCTTAGCTTTGTCTTCAGGTGATGTACCCTCTACGGTTTTACCTGAGGCTTTAATAAAAGATGCTACACTAGGCTTCCATTTTTTAGATGTAAAAATATCTTTTGGAGTTTTACTTTGGCAACGAGCCATAGAAATGGCGATAAATGCTAATAAGGCAATTTTGTTGAAATATTGCATGCTTTACTATTTAGTTTTTCCAAATATCGCCATTCATGTGAATACTTGAGTCTCTATTTGTTTACAGAGACCCATTTATCTAAAAATCTGTCAGTTTTAGCTTCTCTTCCAATACTTCATCTATCAGGTTTTCAAACTGCAAAATCAGCTTTTCAAAACTACCAATAGTTATTGGTTTGTCATCGTATTTGCTGAAAGTAGCCTGTTGGAGTTCTACCAATTCATTGTCTTCCTCAATGGCTTCCCAAAAAATGCTACGGTTCAATTCCCAATATTCATTTTCTTTCTGAGTAGTAGGGGCTTGAGGAATAAGCATAAACGAATGCGCCAAAGTACTTTTTTCATCAATCGGGAAGTTGAGCATGACCATAGCGTGGTCGGGTTGTACCAATATAATGGTATTGGGAAAAATATTGATCAAAATATTGGCATGTTCTCGCAGTTGCCAATCTTCTCGGGGCTTATCTTGGGTACGGGTAATGGATTTCTTAGGAAATATGATAGAACTATGCAGCTTGTTTTCGTGATTGATACCTGCATTATCCATAAAGTAAGGCCCAATTGTTTTAGAGTGTGCTATCTTAAAGTGATAAGCCTCCAGACCACTGTCTATCAATAGCTTCCAATTCCCTTGAATAGTTCTGGTTTCTGGCTTATAGGGTACATGCGTATCCAAACCAAAAGTTTTATAGACGTTGTACACTTCTTCTAAGAAAACATTCCAATCAAATTGTCCTTTCAACTCAGGATTGGGTACCACGAATACCAACCCAAAATGTATGCTACAATCCAGCTCAATCAGGCTATGGGTAGCTTCACTTACGCCATCAAAACCTTTGTCGTGCAAAATACCTTTTAAGCAACCTGCGATATCATACGACCAAGCATGATAAGGACATACAATATTTCTTTTAATGTGTCCTGTTTCTTCATTTAAGAGGCGTACACCTCGATGACGACACATATTGATAAAAGCCCGAATCTCCCCATTTTTTCCCTTCAATACTATAATGGGCACTCCTGTATAGTCATGCAAAAAGTAATCGCCATTGTTTTCCAGTTGAGCAACAGCACCTACCGCTATGGGAAAATCTTGAAAAATTTGTTTACGTTCTTGTGTGAGTTGTTCAGGTGAGGTATAACGCTTAGCATCTATTTCATAGGTTACTCCATCGGGTGTTTCGGGTGCCTTAAGGTGCATAAAAACACTATCTATAAAGGCCAATTGTTGGGCATGTTCCATATCTCTTAAATTGTTTTTGGGTTTCGTGTATTTTACATTGGTTACCAGAAGCAATTGTATGCTTTAACTGCTCTCTTGTCCAAAACTAAGAGGTGAAACAGTGCATGGGCTTGATGTAGATCAAGAATTTGCCTGTTTTCTAATACGACTCAAGGTTTCTGGGGTAATCTTGAGCATAGAGGCAATGTATTTCAGAGGAACCTGATTGAAAAGCTCTTTGTGAGAGCGATAGAGAAATGTATAACGTTCTTCGGCGCTCATAGAAAGGAGTGCATATACCCTTTTTTCCAACGAAGTGAGGAGCTTTAGTAAAAACAGCTTCTCCGAAGATTCCCAAATAGGTGCTTGCTCTTTGATTTTTGGATAGTCTTGCTGGGTAATGGTATATATGGTACAATCGGTCAAAGCTTGTAAATACCACTTGGCAGGAGTGTTTAGAAAAAAACTGGAAGAATCGGTCACCAAATGCCCTTTCCAGTAAACCCAGTAAGTAATTTCCTTGTCATCACTCTGAAAATGACAACGCATATAACCATTCTTGATAAAAATCATTTGCTTACAATACCCACCTTTGCGTACCAAATAATCACCTTTCTTTAAAGTTTTTTCCTGAAATAAAGAAGCCACCTTACTGGCATAGTGTGTAGGTATTCCCAAAGTATTTGTAATAGATTGTTCAAGCATTTTATCAAGCAAGTGAATATGTTTATTTTCGTATAAGAGAAGATTAAATTTACTTGTTTTTACTTTTTCACCAAAAGCTTACCCATGTTCAAACTCAAATTAATCACCCCACAAGAATCTCTCAATCACAGTAAACACAAACTATCCGCAGAGCATACCTCTGGTAGTCAAAACAGTCAAAGTTTAGATACCATTACTTGCAAAGGCAAGTACCAATGGAGCCAAGCGTTTAAGAATCCTATGGGAGGTTATGGTATGTACCACAGGCTGCACTTTTTGAGTTTAACAGATGAGTACTTTGGTTTTGTACAAACCTATGAGCACGAACGTGGAGGACATGTAGACCAATTTCTACATGTATTAGACTTTCAGGGAAACTTGCATTGGTCTTTTGCAGGAAGTGATTTAGATTTACATCAAGGCGTAGTTTATACAGATAAATTGTGGTTGTTTCATTCTGATATTCGAAAACTGGAGGCTGTTCCTTCACCTTCATTTTATTCAAAAATATTGGTACAATTTGATATTGCTTCTGGCCAACAAGACTTTCATCGGGCAATCACCCAATTGAAACATTTAGAAAGGCTAAATCCTGATTTACAAGATTGGTTGGAAGTATATGGAAATCCTGCCAAAATAGAATTATTAGAAAAACGTGGCGAAATCTTAATTCAATTGATGGCACGTTCACAAAAAGGGAATACACCACAAAAAATAAAAATGGCTTTTGGTGAGTTTTTGGCGTATGTTCAGTAAGAGAGGGCAAATAATGGTTCAAAGGCATTTTATAGACTTTGAACCATTTTAAGATATTTTATTTAATCATAGCAATGATCAAAACTAGGGTAACAACAATATTTAAAGGAAGTAGCCACCACACCCATTGCGTATTGTTACTACCGAAAATGGTATTTTGGATAAAATCATCCATCTTCTGAAACAACTTTTGACTAGCATCTTCCTTTCTCCCTTCACTAATATCATCTTTGAATTCCATCAGCATCCCAGTAAATGGAATCTTTTCAAGCACCATTACAATTCCACCTCTGATAAACTTAGGTGTTTTTTGGAATTGTTCATATACCAGTTTACTAAAGTCAATGGTTTTGGCAAGAGTACTATTATTAAGTGAGTTTTTACTGGTAAATAGTTTTTCGGTTTTGTCAACGATGATGCTACATACTTTTTGGAAAAAAGGGGCAAGGTTTTCATAAATTACCCGAATAGTATCAAGTAACACATATTGATAAGCCCGATAAGCCGTATAATACAATGCTACAACTCCTACTAGTGCTACCAGCCCTAGCCCAATAAGGTTATTGCGATTGATCTCATTAAGCAATAACTTGACGACCGCAACCAATAAGAGCAAGCCATTGATTGTTCCAAATAGAAATAGTAGCCCAAAAAAACGTTTGATGCCCTTTACGCCAAGCTTTCCCCCTTCTTTGATGAGTTGCCAGGGAGAACTTACCAATTCCAATAAACGCTGATTGTTGCCTTCATTTACACTAGAGTTTTCGTATTCTATCGTGGTCTTTTTGCCACTTTGTTCATCCGAAAAATCAGCGGTATATTTTCTTGTCATAATTGTGGTAATTTAGGTTTGATATTATCAGTCAAATATATGGAATTTTGTTTCGTCAAGCGTCCCATAAAACAAAAGCTTCTGACATTCAGGTATCAGAAGCTTCAAAAAATGTATAGCCAACCCATATGATTTAGTTGTTGGCTTTATGTGATGAATTTGGAGTTTTTTATTACAGGTAGACTCTTACTTTTCTCGCGCTTCTTTTTCTTCTTCCTCAATAGTTTCTACACTTTTATCAAGATTTTTTACTCCTTTAAATAGGTTGTTAATAGAGTTGATGAGCATTAAAATACCGACTAAAATAATAAAATGCTCTTTTTTGAAATGCAAGCTGGTCACATCTTGGATAATCACTTTGATAGAATCATAAATGCTTACTCCTACCAAGGCAAGACTGACCAATAGCTGATAAATGGGATTGTTGGTGAGCCAGTCAATGCCATGGAGAACTTTTTTAAAAAATGACTTCATAGTTTTCCCATTTGTTCTTCGGGGAAGTTAACAATAAATTTTCTTTTTACGATATTTTTACAACTATCACACAAACTTTCTGGCTCAGTATCAATCGTTTTCATAGACTCTCTGGCACTTTGCATCACACAGTTGCTATGAGGACAGTGCTTTAAGTTGAGGTTATGCCCTAGTTCATGAATGGCAATTTTGCGTAAACGGGTACGCATTTGAGCCAAATTTGCGTAGCGATACAACCTATAAGTAGATACAATACAAGTAGGGCCAGGACGATACCCTAATCCGAAAATGCCCCAATCGGTATACAACCACTTAGGTTTTTTAGGTTTAGTAGTCGATATATCCTGATTGGTTAGCCCAATGATATAGTCGTAGGCTGGTGGTTTGGTATCCCACAAATAAGCAATCAAGCTATCAGCCCGATAGCGTACCGGGAGTTTCAAATGATACTTTTTTAGAATGTGGGTATTTTTGGCATGTGCTGGTAAAGGAATGTCAGGCAATATGGTTACCTGTAAGCCATAATAACGCTCAATCCCTTTTTTAACTTCTAAAACTGATCCTTTGTCAGTTCCCTTAAAAGGTTGGATGGCTACCTTAAGTGTCTTTTTGGGTAGAAAAGTGAGGGTTCGTTTGGGGGCATAGTGATAATCATAATACACAAAACTCCCGATTGCTCCCAGTATGAGTACCAGGGCAATGCCTAAAATTATCTGTTTCTTCATAGTGTTTAGTAGTACTTAGTGTTTCGGAAGAAAGACAATTTTAAGAATAGCTGGTTGCATTCTATAACCTCATTATTTACGAAGCCAATCAATTCGGTAGATAAGCCCAATGCCTAAGTTGAGATGGTAATGAGGAGAGCCCGATATCGTGCCTAGACTAACGCCTGGTACATAATAGCGATTGCGTACAAACTCATCGTTTCTAACATCTTTTAAAGCAGGGTTAAAAGTCAGACTAGCAGAAAAATCAAGCTTTAATTCGAGATTGGCAAATAGCGGTATCCTGACATCAATGGGTACTTCAAGCCCAACCCCTGTAGACCACATGTTGTAAGGAAAGAAGAGAGTATTTCCAAAGTATGAGCCACCAACATTAAAGCCTCCTGTTTCGTGCAACGCATAATAGACAACACCAACTCCGATCATAGCTCTTGCTTTACGCCCACTAGGAGCATATTTTATACCTGCACGAGCGTAAAATGACTCATTCCAATAATCTAAATTTCGCCTTACCCGCCCCTGTAAACTGGCATATCCTACATGCATATAAGTTCTAAGGGTAGGTTTGAAGCCATACTCCACATTCAAATCAAAAGCTTTGTTTTTGAGTGGATTATTGGCATTAGGGTTAAATATAATAAGGCTACGCACTACCTCAGTTCCTATCCAAAGAGAGCGATAGTTATGGGCACTTTTAGTAGTATCAGACTGGGCAACCCCAAGTGAACTGATACAGAGTATTAGACCAAATGTCTTAAAAAGTAACTGTGAGTTCATATACATCTCTAGAGGGTTGTTGAATACCAAAAAAATCAGGATTAAAAGTAGATTGCGGAGATAGAATTACATCGTTTAATGTCATTCCAAGACCACACTCTAGGTCATCATCAAATCTAAAAACACGCTCATAAGTAATAATTAAAGTATCAATAGGTTGATTATCCCTTTCAAATATATAAGTGACTTGATTTTCCAGAGTAGAGAATGGAAGCGTATAATGTCTGGTACTAGCATCAAAATCAATATTAGCTTTGATTTCATTATTGCCATCTACAGCGTATACTCTGGTGTATTCAGGGTTTACAGTCCTGTTTGTAGTAGTGTCTAAAAAAGATAGGTGGAGTACAGGTTCGCCCGTAGAGCCAGTGCACGTGTCCCTACAACTGCTCAGGCAGAAAAGCCAAATCAATAAAATGATTTGTAGATAGTAGAATTGTTTCATTGAATTTTATAGTTTGATTACTTATTTAAACTACGTGATGAAATCTCAAAAAGTCTCCATCAAATGCATATTAGTTGGAAACTATACAAAACCTAAAACCAAACCTTACAGTTAGGCAATAGCTTTTGAATGTGTTTTTGTTCTTTTTTGGAGATAGGGTTGTTATATAAATGTAAGACTTTTAGGCGCTTCAGCTTCGCAATTTCTTTGGGTAAATGGGTTAGTCTGTTTTCATACAAACACAATTCTTTGAGTTGTGTCAGTTCACCTATTATGGGTGATAGTTCTTTCATTTGAGGGCTTTGGCATATATGTAATTCCGTTATATTTTTTAACCTCTTTATAGCTGTGGGCAACTCAGTTAGTTCATTTAAATACAAGCACTTCAGTTTAGGCAACTTACTGAGTGTTTTCAATGCCTTGTTCCAATCAGCCATGGGTGGGTTTTCTCCTAAAGAAAGCCATTTTAGCTTTGTGAGCCTTTCGAAATCAGCGGGTAGAGTGGTAATCAGGTTATTACTCAACACCAATGTTCGGAGGTTTTTAAGTTGAGTTATTTCATCAGGTAGTTTGGTAAGCTTGTTATCTGCCAAGTTTAACTCTTTGAGTTGTTTTAACTTTCCGATCTCGCCAGGAAGGGTTTCTAATTGATTACCCAAGAGTAATAAACGACGTAGTTTCTTAAGAGCGCCTAATGCTGGTGGGAGTTCTCTAAAGCGGTTTTGATGCAAAGCCAAATCTTTGAGTTTGTGTAACCTTCTAATGTCTTCAGGTAACTCACCCAATTTGTTCCAGGATAAATCAAGTTCCCGTAGGTTATTTAGCTTCAGTATTTTTTTTGGAAACTTTCTCAGCCCTTGCTCTATAATATTTAGTTGCTTTAGATTACAAGTGTATTTTGCCTCTAGATTGTATTCAAGGCAATAAAAAGGATGTTGCCTAAGTTGTTTGGTTACTTTTTTAGAATACTTTTTATCCTTACGTACACAAAGCTGAAAAGCCTTTTGTATGTCTTTGCCGGAAGCTTCATGGCTCAACAAATTTAAGAGCTTTGTATCTAATTTTTTCTCAGACATTTACACCATCTTATAACTCTTCCAGCTCATCTCGAAAACCTCCCGAAAGTATCGGAAAACGAAACCAACCACGAGGGTCAATGCTATAGTCATCCAAGTGAAACGAAGGTGCAAAGCGTTCACGCTTCCATTGATTGCGGCTCCAAAGCTGAAAAAACTTACGAATATGTTCTTTTAACAAAGCTTCATCTTCTACTACCTGAGATTGTAAAGTAGTAAATATTTGCTGAGGTGATTGCCTTTCATGCAGGGCTAAACGCTCAATAGCCTGTAATACTTCATAGGGCATTAAATCTTTTTCGTCGGTTTGTGGTTGGTTGTTTTCGTCATCCTTAGGACGAAGCTCGGCAGTAGGTTGCAAACCGTTTACATGTTTAAGTTCCTGATAACCCAGCCCCGTTTCTGCCCATCGTAGCCATTCTCTTATAAATTGCTTATCCACTCCTGCAATGGGTGAAATGCTTCCAGAAGTATCTCCGTCCATGGTAGTATAACCCACACTACCTTCACTACGGTTAGAGGTCGCAATCAATAATGCTCCTTTGATGTTGGTGAGCATCCAAATAATAGGAGAGCGAGCCCTTGCCTGAATATTTTGTAAAGCGATATCGTGCTTATGCCAACTCAAGGTCTGGTTAATGATATATTCTATCTTTTTTGAATAACTAGTGACATCTTCTTTGATGCTCCAGTGATGAAAAGTTGCTCCTAAATCCTGTGCTAATAACTTGGCAGAGTTGAGCGTCTGATAGCTCGAGTTGTCAGAGGACTGATATACACAAGTAAGCAAATGTTTGGTGAGGTATTTTATAGGAGGATTTTCTTCTCGCAATGCGTCTTCTAAGGCCTCATCATCCAGTTTTATGTTAGACTTATTCAGAAACTTTTTCCAGCCTAGTTCAGTCACCCCTCGTTTTACCATTTCGCCCACCATTACAGCACAAGTAGAGGAGTCAGCCCCACCAGAAAGCGACAAGACAAAGCCATTACTACGACTTTTACGCATATAGTCAAATAGTGCCAGCGAAAGCGCCTTGACAAATTCTTCATTTTTAGACAATGATACTGGTGCTGCTGGAGCATCCGAGTTTTCAGGATTCTTAAAATCTATATTAGCAGTAGTAAGGTTTACATTTTCAAAAGAAAGCAATTCATTCCGACGAATTACCTGATCACCCTGGGTAATAAATACCTGACCATCATAAATCATTTTGCCAGCTTCATTACCGAGTAAGTTACAATATATATATGAGGGCGCTTTGGCGGCGAGCATCAATGCTTCACGGTCAGCAGCTTTATCAAAGGCAAAGTGACTTGCACTTGGGTTAAGGATTAAATGAACCTTACGTTTATTCAACTGGCGAGAAGGGCGTTTTTTGCCGCTCCAGGCATCTTCACAAATCTCAAATCCAATTTTGATATTTTTAGCTAAGTATATTAAATCACCAAAAGGATATTTTTGCTTACCCACTTTGATGGTTTCTACCCTTCCTGCTTCCCAAGGGGTAAACCAGCGAGGTTCGTAATGTACCCCATCATTGGCGAGGTTTTGCTTGGCCGAAAAGCCCAGTATTTCCTGGTTATTAAGTAAGCAAGTACAATCATATAGTACTCCTTCAAAACGCATAGGTAAGCCTACTGCTACTACAATGTCAGTACACCATTGTTGGATTGTCTTAAGTTGGAGTAAGGCTTTATCTGCTACCCAATCACTCAAAAACATATCTTCACAACCATATCCGGTAATACATAATTCAGGAAGGCACAACACATCTACTTGTTGCTCAATGGCCTGGTTGATGGCCTGTTTAATATTATTAAGGTTGTTTTCCCAATCCAAAGGGGTTTGGTTTAGGGTTGCTCCGCCGATTTTAAGCCTTGTCATAGAGTTAGTTCGTGATTTAGAGATTCCAAGTTAGAATGATTCAAAAAACTTTCCAATTTTTTGAGGCTCGGATAGGTACAACAAAGCCGTTCCAGAAATCTCTGAAACGGCCTAAGTATATAATGTGATCAGAATAGTTTCTGTACTAAGAAGCAGGAGTGGCAGACTCATCTTTAGCTTCAGCAGAACTATCCTTCTTGTTTTGATCTTCTTTGGCTGGATCTTTAAAAAAGCGGCGTTGCATAATCAAAATAATGGCAACCCCTATAAAAATGGAAGAATCAGCAATGTTGAATATAGGCCATAAGGCATAATATTGCCCTCCAAGCCAACTGGGTAGATGTCCTTCCCAAATGTCCAGATAAATCATATCGATTACCTGGCCATGAAACCAAGGAGTAGGTGCGCCAGCAGGTGCATTACCTAAAAATACCCCATAAAAAGTACTGTCTAGAACATTACCAATGGCCCCAGCAAGAATTAACGCTACACACCATACCAATCCTGAGTGAGCTTGTTTTTTTACCAGTATCGCCATATACCAGGCAATCCCGACGGTAGCTAATAATCTAAACAGTGTTAGAATTAATTTTCCATATGAAGAACCAAGTTTGAGACCGAATGCCATTCCAGGGTTGAGTACATAGTGGATTTTGAACCAATCACCAAATATCTTGATTTCGCCAGGTAACCCTAAATCCATATTGTAGTGTACCAATAACTTTACAACCTGATCAAGCACAATAACTGCCAGACTCAGTAAATAAAATTTATATAATTTGTTCTTTGTCTTCATATCACACACGTTTTACTTTGCCATGGTTATATCATTGTTGAATACCTCTTTCGGCGCTTTTTGGCAAAGAAATGCTTTTGGCGTACAATAATAATAATAACTCCGATAAAAATGGCGGCATCAGCAATATTAAAAACAGTGGCTGGAGCATATTTTCCTCCAATGATTGGCAACCAACTTGGAAAATACCCGCCAATCAAATCAATATAAATCATATCAATTACTTGGCCGTGAAACCAGGGAGTAAGTGCGTCCTTAGGGGCATTGTCTAACAACACTCCATAGAAAGTACTGTCAAATAAGTTTCCCAAGGCTCCTGCTAAAATTAAAGCCATGCAGTAGATCAAACCTGAATGAGCACGACGTTTGATAAGCCTATTTAAATAATAAATAATGCCCACTGTAGCCAGTAAACGAAATAATGTAAGGGCTAACTTACCATAGGTAATGCCCCACTCTACCCCGAATGCCATTCCTGGATTGAGTTGATATTGGATTTTAAGCCAGTTTTTGAAAATTACGATTTCTTGTAAAAAACCATGTCCCACATAAAAGTGTACCCATAGCTTAGAGCCTTGGTCTAAACCAATGATGAGTAGTATAAATAAGTACACTTTGTATTTTTTCACGCTTCAAAAACGTTTTGACTTGTTTTTTCTTTTACTGATGCATCACAAAAGTACAAAATGTTTCCTAAATGAGGACTTCCAAAAGAGTTTGTTCGTTTGCAGGTAAACCTTAAAAGTTTTAAACTCAATGCACTATATCTTGAAAAAATATAGTATCTTTGCAGCCCAAAACCAATCGATAGACGTGTTCTATCACTCACGGTAATTTATTTTTTTACATATGGTAAGAATCAGATTAGCAAGAAGAGGGCGTAAAAAGAAGCCTTTGTACGATGTAGTAGTAGCCGATCAAAAGGCACCACGTGATGGTCGCTTCATCGAAAAAATTGGAACATACAATCCACATACTGTTCCTGCTACTATTGTATTAAACGAAGAAAGAGCATTGAAATGGGTATTGGACGGTGCACAACCAACCGATACAGTTCGTGCGATGCTTTCTTATCGTGGTGTAATGCTTCGTAAACACCTTGAAATCGGGGTAAGAAAAGGAGCTATCACCGAAGATCAAGCGACTCAGAAATTTGAGGAGTGGAAGTCTACTAAAGATGCAAAAGTAACTGCACGTATGGATCAGTTGTCTTCTGATAAAGAAGCAGCTAAGAAAGCACGCCTTGACGCTGAGGCTCAGGTAAATGCGAAACGTGCTGAAGCTCTTAAGAAAAAACAAGAAGAAGCGGCCAAAGCAGCTGAAGCTGAAAATGCAGATGCTGAAGGTGAAGAAGGTGGAGATGCAGAAGCAACTGCTGAAACCAACGAGGCCGAAAACGCAGAATAAAACCCGCGAATTTTTCAGAAAAATTACTTGTTCATTCTTAACCTTTGCTTTTACATCTAAAAGCAAAGGTTTTTTTATATCAAGTTTTACCAAGCATATTATAAGAAACAATATCTACTATGACTTTTGACGATTGTTACGAAGTAGGATACATTGCCAAAACTTATGGCATTAAAGGAGAGGTACATGCCGTATTTGATGTGGACAACCCTGAGGAATATCAGGAAATAGAATCGGTTTTTTTAGTAAATAAGAGCCAACAGTTAGTACCTTATTTTGTGGAGAATGTACGCTTTGTACAAGGCTATGTACGCCTTAAGTTTGAAGAAATAGACGATGTAGATGCTGCAAGAGCTTTAGTAGGGAATAAACTCATGCTTCCGACTGATATTTTGCCTGAAACTGATGAAGAAGAATACTATTTTCACGAAATATTGGGGTACAAGGTTGTAGATGCTGACCTGGGAGAAGTTGGACCAGTAGTACAACTCTACGATTCTACCAACCAGGATTTGATAGGAGTAGAGCATCAAGGTAAAGAAGTGCTTATTCCCTATATCAAAGATCAAATTATTCAAACCCTGGATCATACCCAGAAAATTATTCATGTTACGCTACCAGGTGGGTTATTGGATGTGTATTTGGAAGAGTAGTAGTGGAGAATAAAATAAAACCCCATCTCTGCTGTCGAGATAGGGCTTCTGAAATACAATGATTTATTTGGTTACTACCAATCGTCTTACCTCCATATAATCATCAATTTGTAAAGTATAAAAGTAAACACCTGGTTTTAGATTATTGGTGTCAAATGTTACTTTATACATACCTTGGTTATCTACCTGAGCATTTACCAATATTTTCATCATGCGAGCATTCACATCCGAAAGATATATGTGTACTTTTCCTCCACCTGTGCCTACTTGGTAATTAATGGTTACTTGGCCATTGGTAGGGTTAGGATAAGCGTTGAAAAGTTGACTGATAACCCTTTGAGTAGGTATGGTTACTTGTGATTCAGTGCTTCTAATGGCAGTACTATTGATGGCTTCACAACCCACCGCCAATCCTTGAGAGACTAAGTCATTACAGTTGATATTGTAGCCAAAATCTTCAATCTTTGCTCTAAATGTACTACCCAAAGTTACGTCAAAACCTGGTTTGATGATGATTTCTTGGTTAGAACGAAAAGTAATCTCACCATTATTCACATTGTTAATCACTACATTTTCTACATTCAGAGTAGTAAGTGCCAAAGGATTGGCTCCATTATCTGATGGAGAAGTAAATGTTTGGTTATTTAAGTCAATTACTTGTTTAACTTCCAATCCTATTGCTGGTAATGTAGTAAGATTGTCATAAGGAGGCAATTGTGTGATACTAACTTGGGTAAGAGGTGTAGCAGTTTTATTTACAACGTCTACCCTGTAATCTTGTATATACAAAATAGAACTGTAATCGTCCTCAGTATCATTTATATCCTTAAGAACCACTTTTAATCTAATGTGAACATCTGTTTCGGCAGGTACATTAAAGCTTAAGTCCTTAAAACAACCAATATCCACAAATTTGGTTTGGAATACATGGAAACCAGAATCTGGATCAATGTTGGTAACTAGATAACGATTACCAGATAGTTGAAACTCAGGATAGTTGAACACAAGGTCGTAAAATTTCTGATTTGAATTGCTCAAAGGCGATTCTGTATAATCACTAGCTAGGAACAAATTATAAGCAGCGCCATAAGCCTTAATAGTTTCTCCTGGATTATTGGGATCAGGTATTTCACTTTTTAATACCCTTCTCACTTGACCTACAATGGCTACTTGAGCAGATATTACTTCTAAGCCTGCGCCAGCATTGTGAGTAACTTCTAGGTCTTTGTTCCCTTTATATGATACAAAATTTGTGTATTGGCTTTCAGGAATAATAACTCCACCCCCTTGACCAATAGGAATTGATTGTAATTTGCCTATCTGAGATATTTCCCTTGAGTGGAAATTTGAGTCAAGTACAGGAGTAGTTTTTAAATTAACTAAGCCCAAAGGACAATCATAATAAGGCTCATTTACACTTGCACCCACATGAGGTGTACCAGGTATTTTCACAGTAAATTGATCAACGACTCTTCGTCCTTCAATAGTACCATTCAATTTAATTGTTCCACTTGAGCGGTTGGTACTAAAAGTCTCTACTTTACTGGAAGATGTCTTTTTTTTATCTTTAGTAAATAACCCTACAATGGTGCCAATTGTACTAAAGATTCCATCTACTACCCCCACTGTACTTGTAATTGATTTGAAGATTTTACTAGCATCACTTGAGCCAAAAAGTGCATTTACACTTCCTGCTGACGAAGCTAGCCAACTTAGACTCTTACTATTGGCAAAATCTTTTACATTCTTGGCATTTTTAGCAATATTCTGAAATACTTTTTGTTGCCCTTTCAAGTCTTTAGTAAGCTTTGAGCTTTTTGCAAAGAATTTTTGCAATTGATTTTGAGTGTTAGTATTCTTTTTTTGCAAAGTAAAACTATACCCTTTTTCCAAAACCTCTGTAGTACCTTCTTGTGTAATAGTATTAGTTTGGATTCCAGTTACAACTATTTCAAATGTCGAGTTTGTGAAATTACCATTTGAAAAATTGGGATCAAATTGAGGGTTGAATTCGCCCATGACCCATTGACCTCCACCACCACCGTATTCTGTCACAGAAGTAAGCATCAGTTGACCTACATTATCTAAATCATTTTGATTACTCGACAGGAATTTATCTGCGGCCATTAGCTTAGGAGATGCTAGTGAAGCCAGACCAGGCTGATATGTCCCTGAAGTATTCTTTACTTCTAGAGTCATGATAGCTCCGTCATAAGAATTTTCGTCCATCACATATACAAATACTCGCATTAAGCCTCGAAATTTATTGTATAGTATAAAGTAGGGGTTAGGAACTTGTGCAGACAAAAGACCAAAATCCCTTTTAATGATTACCCAGCCATCGTTAGGCTGATAATCTTCTTGACTACCAATTTCAGTTAAAATAGAGTTGCCTGGTTGATACCAAGGAGCTCCCATGTTTTGAATGCCATTACTGGTAGTACGCGCTACCCATGTTTTGCAATAATTTTGATCAGTAGGTAAAAGTTTCCAATCCCAGCTGGCATAGGTTTTTGGTAACTGACCAGCATTATCCAAAGCGATAACGTCCTGTAGCTGTAAAAAACAACTGTTTTGCCCCCAGCCAATATTTCCTAAAAACACTGTTAATCCTACAATCAACAGTAGCTTGATTCTAAATATTTGTTTCATTATTTAAATTCTTTAAAAGTTTGATACAAAAAACCCGAAATATCAGCCATAAGATGCCTATCTATTTCGGGATAGTTATTTGTGTTACTTATTTTTTCTCAAGTATTTTTTCCAACTTTTCCAAACGCTTGGCCAACGATTCATACTTTTTCATTTTTTGCTTCAAAGCGTCGTTTTCCTTTTTTAACTGGATAGTATACAAAGTAAGCTCCTCAATTTTTACCATTTGAGTTTTTTGCATTTCTCCCAGATCTAATCCTTCTTTTTCAAGCGTGGCCGCAGAAGGCACTCCTGGTAAGTGCTTATTGGCTTTAATGTAGGCTTCAACTTCACTAAGAGTGGGTAATTTATAAGTGGTTTCAAAAACATAGTCTCCCCAAGCGGTTGATAAATCCACTTTGGCATTACGAATTCGTATTCCACCATCTACATACAGTTTAAAATCTCCATCAAAGTTAGTGACCCCAATGCCTACCTGACCATTTTGATTAATTGTCATACGACTTTCATTACTTCCAGTAAAAAAGTGAAGTCCAAAGAATCCAGACATGTAGGCATGTCTTTGAGGGTTGCTTCCAAATTGAAAAAAACCAAAACCATAGCGATTTAAGTATTTTCCAGATGCTGTATGAGTAAAGTCATCATTACTCAATGCAACCAATCCTGGCGAGTTATTATCTTGGGTATTTGCGACATCAATTCTAATCAGGCCATCTTTTACTACCAGTCTTTCATTGGGAGTTTCTTCCCCAATACCAACATTACCGTCATTACGAATGACTAATCTGGCAAGTTTACCACTTGTTGTTTCAAATCGAATTCCGTTGGTTGGATCATTAGAATTTATTCCTAATGTAAGGTGGTTATTGTAATAACTCATATAACCAGCAGAAACTGTGGTGGGATTGTCATTTAAACGGTAAAAACCTAATTCCCCTTTGATTGTGAGTTTCTTGTCAGGGTTGTTAGTGCCAATACCCACATTTCCACTACCATTATACCAAATATTACTGTTGGTGCTATTGCCCGTGTTTACAAATTGAGCTTGAGTAAAACTTACACATGCAGCCATTAATACAACCACTACAAAAAATTGTCTGATCATTTTCATGAGATTAAAAATTAGAAAGTTTGATATTTATTAAAACTACAATGTTAAGAGTGCACTCAATGATATATACAAGAAAACTCCTTAGCCTTCGGACAAAAGAAGGAAAAAAACTCTTATAATTTATTGTAAGTGATTGATAATCAGATATGAAAATGGAAATATAAAAAGAGGGAGAATAAAAAACTACCAAGTAATCTTACTTGGTAGTTGGAGTAGTCTTTTGTATTTTCTGAGAAGCTTCTTGTTTTTCCTGATTGCGAATGGCTTCACGCTGCAGGTAGCGATCTATCAGGTACTCAATAGGTTTAAGCAATAGGGCGATGAGTCCCTTAAAGCCAAAACTTATCCAACTAACATAATTTGCAGGAAGTTGAGAGCGCTGTGCTTGTGATTCTATAAAGGGTTCGAGAAGACCTTCAGATAAGATGAAAAGCAACATTGCCGCAATGATAGTAATTGTTGCAGCTCTTCTACTTAATCGAGTTTTGGTGAGTTCATCAATGGTGTTTTGAAGGAGGAGGTTTTGCTCATTAAGCTGTGTATTAAACTTCTTGATTTCTTCTGAGCGTTCAGATAAAGTATCGTTGGCTCGGTTCAGCTTATTTTGCAAACGATCACTGATATTAGTGATCACTCTGGTATCTCCCAGCAGGCTTTCGTAGTGTTTACACAACTCTTCAAAATCCTGCCGCGAGATAGAATCAGATTCGCCAGTTTTTTCAAGGATTTCTTTTGCTTGATTAAGTGCTTTTAATTCTCTTGTAAAAACATTAGAGGAATTAGCCATGTTGAATATTTTCCCTGTCTAAACTAGTGCTGATGCTACTTCATGACTAATTCAATGTCGAGATTTATTAATGATTTGAAATCGTTTCCAGACTCCTCCATATCTTCATCTCCTTCATCGAAATACCACTTTATTTCAGTAGCGTTGTTTGTATCTTTTAATGTTTCAAGCTTTCGCAACAAATCCAAAATACACTTGGAAGAACTTGTATTGAAGTACTCCAAATTAAAGATCACAGTTGTGTTATCTTTAGGACTTTGAACATAGTTGTCAACCCAGTCGAAAAGAGGCTTGTAAAAAGTAATTGAGTTTTCAGGGATAGATCTTCCTGAAATTTCTAATTTACCTGCCTGGGAATCAAATGAGACGTATGGGGTTCGACCAGTCCCTTCTAGAACAATGTTTTCCATTTATTTAAAATGAAATCAGATTTATGCTAATACTTTTACTTGTAAACTGTAGAAACAATGGTTATCACTTACAGCATCGAAGCTGTAATCAATCTTTTGTCCTGACTTTCGAGCCATATCGATAATCCCAAGACCTGCACCACCACTTCCGGTAAATTCTTCTTCGTTTAACACTTCTTTGTAGAAGGCTTTAAGTTCTACGGGTGACAACGAATTTACTTTGTCCAACTTATTTTGTAATTGAGGTACCTCAGTATTGGCCATATAGTTACCAGTTACTATGTGGTACGCATTATCAGTTTTTTTGATCATCAGAATCGCCGAATGATAGCGTTCGTTGTCAAATTCCTTTTCTTGATAATAGTTGTAAACATTTTGAAGACATTCTAAAAGAATACTAAATACCTTTCTTTTAGTTTTAATAGCTTCGCTTTTTCGTTCTAACTTATCATCTATCAATTGTAAAATGGAGGTAAGCAAATTATTGGTTATTTCTCCTTTGAAATAGAGTATAATGCTTTCATCTCGCATTTTTTTGAAGTATTGATATACATCAAGCATTTTTTGTTCAAATTAAGATGATATGATGTTTTTAAAAACTAAACACAAACAAATCTACAAAATATTTACAAGTTTTATGCAAATTATAGAGTGATGTGAATAAAAGTTGACAATTATTTACAAATCAACTCAACTACATTTATTCAACAAAATTACTTTTAGATTGAGTAAATCTAATTTGCAAATGAGCAATATTTCGCGGTTTTGGAACTTAAAATAGTCATAAAGCAAATACAATCTTTGTAAAATTACTCTATGATGCAAATAAGGTCACTTCATGTTGTGTAAAAAATATTATTCAAAATGTGAACCAAAAGTTTCCAAAAATGAATATATTTTGTTCCACAAGACATGCTTTAATCAGTAGCCAAGTTTAAAAAAATAAAAGTAAACTAGCAAGTCTAACTCAATTATCTGAGTAATTTATGTGGGGCAACTTATATTTTTGAGGAGTACTAATGAGAATATCTCCATGAAGGCTACATTGACAGGCTAAACGTTCGCCATGTTGTAATCTATCCATTTTTTGGAACTTTTGCTCTGCATTACTAATAGGACTCAAGTTTTCCAGGCCTTCGTGTACAATCATTTTGCAGGTAGTGCATCGCCCTTTACCGCCGCAAGCCTGCATCCAGTCAATATAGGCCTCCGCAAAATGCTGAAGAATTGGTTTATTTATATCATTAATGTCAACTTCTTGGTTATTTAGGTTTTTTATGATTATTTTCGGCATGTTTTAGAGTATAAAATTCTGGTAATTAGCATATTCTGTTACAAACATGTGGTATTTAGTTTAAGAACTAATAAACAAAACGAATGTTTTTGGACGAATAACCTTGTGATGTAAGCTTAGAAATAGAACTGCCTCTGTGCACGCTAAAAATTTCAAACTATGGAAAACCAATCAAAGCCTGTAAATCAATCAGTACTGATGCAATATAGTCGTTCGTTTGCTCAGAAACTTTCTGACTATTTTTTTATTGACCATCAGGTAATTGAAGGAGAAGACATTCTCAAGTTTTGTGATATAAAACAGGTGAATCTGCTGGTTATCAAACTCCTGTTTGAAAAGTGGCAGGAAGAGACTCAAAAGCTACGTAATCCATACTTTGATTATAGCGATACTGAGGTGCAAAAAGCCTTGAATAACTTCATGAACGTTCTTTCACAGCATATTTCTATTCGTAAAGATGACTTTTATGTGTTGGTATATGAGGCTACCAAGGATGCGTTAATGTTGGCGCTTGATCCCCACCATTATTTCATTACCGAATTTAAAAAGCCTATTAATTCCAGAATTTCAGTAAAACGCCTCAAAGAAGTAGCACGTTATATTCAATTCAATAAGTTTTTACTTCAGGCATTTATTGCCAGAGTAGAAGGTATGGGTATTTCGGAACTATTTCCAGCGGATGCAATTGCTACTTTTGAAGAAGTATTTCAGCAACAAAAAGAGCATGTAGAGCCAATGGATTGGCGTTTAAAGAGTTTCTCTGATTTATTACCATTAGATACTGAGGAATTGTTTTCAGAAGAAAAAATTATTGCTACACCAGTATCGAACGAATCTCCTGTGAACTTTCAGCCTGACCGTTACGAAAGCTCTAATAGCTTGGGTTATGGGTCACCAAGTTTGACTGATACAGCATTAGATGCAGCCATAGATGAACGCAATACTTTAAACGAAAGAGAGCGTAATCGTAAAGATAACACCCCTTTAGTAGAAGAGTTTAAAAATGCCAGAATAGAAAATCTGCGGGCAGCAATTCCTCTCAATCAGAAGTTTTTGTTTATCAATCAGTTATTCAAAGGCAATAGCATGGCGTTTAATGAAGCCATTGACCGAGTGGAAATGTGTAATTCTTATGATGAAGCTCGTTCGCTAGTGAATAATGAGTATGCAGTGCAGTTTGACTGGAACTTTGAAGATGATGTAGCCGGAAAGTTTTTTGATGTGATCAAGAGAAGGTTTGAGTAAGGGCCTACCATTATTTGCTTTGAATGCTTGGTGATATCCAAAAATAAGAAGTAATCGTATTACTATCTGAGATCAGTTTCTTGGCTTACTATTGAGCGATCACCTTTTTTAGAAATGGTAATAGCATCTTTCCATTGTTTATAATCATCAAGAGAGGCATTTACGAATGCTATACTAATCCACTACAATAATCCGTATAAGTTTACGGTTGGCAGCCTCCTTATACCACTCACTCGGCTAGAGCCGAGCGGCAACTATTCTGACCCGTTTTAGGTGTACAGGTTTTCTCAAATCCTGATTTATTTAAAGGGATAATATCCAACTCAGTCAGCTTTTGATAAATGCTTGACTTCATCAATAAAAAAAGGCCAGACAACAAACGTTACCTGACCTTATTAATCTATAATAAACTACTTTTTATTGAGCAGTCACTTGTTCAGTGTTGGTACTCTCTGCTTCTGCATCTTTTTTATTCAAATGAATTTTTTCACCTTTTTGTTTTCTACTTCTACCTTTTACGAATGACTTAAGGCGATCAGTTAATAAGTACATTACAGGTACAATAACCAATGTAAGGAAAGTAGCAAAGGTTAATCCGAAGATTACTGTCCAGGACATTGGGCCCCAGAAGGCAGTGTTGCTTCCTCCAAAGTAGATATTAGGCTCAAACGCAGTAATATATCCAGCAAAGTCAATATTAAAACCTACCGCCAATGGAATCAAACCAAGTACAGTAGTAATAGCAGTAAGCAATACTGGACGTAAACGTTTTTTACCAGCTTCGGCAATACACTTCAAGAATTCTGAATTTGGTAAATAATCACTTTCATCTAATCCAAGTTCCGCTTTACGACGGTTTCTAAGCAAGTTGGTGTAGTCAATCAATACAATGGCATTGTTTACTACTACTCCTGCCAGTGAAATAATACCGATACCAGTCATTAAGATGATGAAATCCATACGGAAGATCACCAAACCTAAGAATACCCCAATGGTACTAAATAATACCGAAGACATAATTACTACTGGTGCCGATAGCGAGTTGAATTGGGTAACAATGATTAAGAATACTGAGAACACTGCCAACATTAATGCAGTCATCAAGAAACGAGCTGATTTTTCTTGTTCCTCTTGCTCTCCTGTAAACTTGGCCGTAATGCCACTAGGAATATCATAATCATCAATAAGGCCTTTCATTTTGGCTACAATCTCATTGGCATTATAACCTTCCTGCACATTAGAGAAAATAGTGATTACTCGATCCAAATCTTTACGTTTTACTGAACCCAATGCTGAAGTATCAGCCACGCTTGCTACGGAACTAATAGGTATTTGCTTGAGCTGTCCTTTGTTGTTACGGAAAGTAATAGACTTATTCAATAAGGCATCTAAGTCATATCTTTGATCGTCTTTTAAACGAAGTTGAATTTTGTAATCTTCTTCGCCATCTTTGAATTTAGACACTTCTGAACCAAACAAGGCAGTTCTGATTTCACCAGCAATGGCTTGTGATGATAGCCCGAAAGAACGTGCTTTTTCACGATCAATATTTATTAAAAGTTCGGGTTTACCAGTTTCCAGGTCAGTTTTTAATTCTTCAACTCCTGGCACATTGGCCTCTACTAGGTATTTTCTTAAATCCTTAGAGAATGATACTAGTTTTTCATAGTTGTCACCGCTAATCTCTACATTAATAGGAGGGCCATTGTTAGGGCCATTAGAATCTTTACTTACGGTGATTAAAGCCCCAGCATATTTTTTCATCTCATTACGAATCTCCGTCATAATGTCCTGAGTATTGGTGCCTTTACGATCTTGGTACTCAGAGAATGAAACTGTAATACGGGCTTTATGAGGTAAAGAACCTTGCTGTGGTCCTTCATTAGGATCACTGGTACCTTCTCCTACCTGCGCAATGATAGCATCTACCATATAACTGTAGGGTTTCATCATCGTAATCACTTTCTTTTCTACCTTTTTGGTAAACTCATTGGTTGTTTGAATATCAGTACCAATTGGTTTTTGAATAAAGATATTCACATAGTTAGGCTCATTGTCAGGGAAGAAGCGAACCTTCAATCCAGCAGAACCTACCAGGAAGAAAGAGAAGAATAATAAGAAAATAGTACCTATTAATAGTATGTAAGGACGACGTCCGCCTAAAGCAAAATTGATGACTTTCGAGTAACCATTCTCTAATACAACCAAAGCTTTGTTTTGGAACCAACGAGATACCGGAGTAAGCACAAACATATTTAGTAAAATAAATGAGCCTGTGATTCCAAAAACATTGGTCATCGTGTAGTTGCCAACAAAATACATAGGTACAGACAAAGCAACTAAGATAATAGATACAATCAATAAGCGCTTGTTAATGGCTCGTTTGCCATCATCTAGCTTTGCAAATAACATGGCTACTGCAGGGTTGATCACCAGACCAACAATCAAAGACGCTGATAATACAACGATCAAAGTGATAGGTAAGAAGCGCATAAACTGCCCCATAATACCTCCCCAGAAAGCCAATGGTAAGAAGGCCGCAACTGTAGTAGCAGTAGAGGCAATAATTGGTAAGGCAATTTCTCCTACACCTTCTTTTACAGCACGTTTAAGAGGATAGCCTTCCTGTAGTAGGCGATAAATATTTTCAATTACCACAATACCATTATCTACCAACATTCCCAGTGCCAGAATGAGTGAGAATAATACCATCATGTTCATGGTAACTCCCGCTGCACCCAGCAAAATAAAAGAAATGAACATAGATAGTGGAATAGCAATACCCACAAACAAGGCACTACGTAATCCCATAAAGAATAAGAGTACTGCTACTACCAGTATTACCCCAGATATGATACTGTTTACCAGGTTATCTACCATAGAACGAATATCACGGGATTGGTCATTGGTAATAGAGATATCTAAATCACTTGGGATTTTATTATCTTCCTGTGATTTCTTAATGATCTCTTTAATTTTATCGGCAGCATTCAGCAAGTTTTCACCACTTCGTTTAGATACATTCAAAGTCATTACTGTTTGACTTGATGAACGCGCAAAACTCGTAGGTTCTTCATAGCTATCACGTACTTGAGCTACATCCTTTAAGTAGACAATGTTACCATCTTCATTTTTGACAATCACATTGCGAATGTCATCCATGGTTTTAAACTCATTAACTACCCTAATAGATTTACGGAAGTCTTTGGCAAGAAAGTCTCCCCCGGAAATGGTCACGTTTTCTTCGCGAATGGCTCCTGCAATATTGTTGAAGTTGAGCTTACGACTTTCTAGTTTATATAAGTCTACATCGATGCGAATTTCTCGTTCTTGAGCTCCCTGAATATCCACTTTTGATATTTCAGAAAGCTTTTCTATTTCATCTTCCAAATACTCCGAATATACTTTAAGTTCTTCGGTAGTATAGTTTTTCCCTCCTTGTTTCCCTGCCAGGTTGATATACATAATAGGCAAGTCTGCAAAGTTTACTTCAAACACATTTGGGTCTGTAGGCAAATCAGTAGGTAAATCACTTTTGGCTTTATCTACAGCATCTTTTACATCTTGCAATGCTTTGGGAATCTCTACATCGGGATTAAACTCTACCAGAATTGTAGAATATCCCTGAATAGATGTGGAAGTAATTTTCTTTACCCCAGTAACTGACTTCACTTCTTTTTCAATAGGGCGAGTCACCAGGTTTTCCATATCGTTGGGAGAGTTTCCTGGATAGGGAGTTCCTACATAAATATTAGGAATTACGATTTCAGGATAACTTTCCTTGGGCATTTGTACATAAGAGATCAACCCGAATAATACGATGATAACCGCCAAAATCATGACACTGGTGCGGTTATCGACCGATAAACTGGTCAGCCCAAATTCTTTGGTTAATTTTTTATTTCTTTCCTTGTCGTTACTCATGGTGATTAAATTAAATTGAGGTAATCAGGAAAATGTATCAAGTAATACAATATTGTAATAATCAATATGTATCACTTGATGTTTTATATTTTAGTTTTTAACTTTTACAACTTTTTTCTCCGAACTGTCAGTTTTCTTGGGTTGCGCAGCATTGGTTACTTTCACCAAGCCTCCCTCAGATACATCTCTAAAGCCTTGCTCAATAAGCAGTTCATCTCCTTTGAGACCACTTTTAACTAAGGTTCGGTTTTTAGCATTAGCTCCTCTTTTTATTAAGACTTTTTTGGCAAGGGTTTTACCATCTTTTTTGTTTAATACATAAACAAATTCACCAGTTTTATCTTTTTGGATCAGGTTAGATGGTACCACAACAGCCTCTTTCTTAGTGAAGTCTTTCATCTCAACAATGGCTTGCAAGTCAGGCTTTAACAAACGATCAGTGTTTGGTAGCTCCAATTCGATGCGGAAAGTACGATTATCAGGGTTGATTACTTGCCCGATAGTTTTGATCGCCGCTATTTTTTCCATATCCAACGAAGGGAACTTAATTTTTACTTTATCGCCTCGGCTAATGCGTCCCAAATAAGCTTCAGATACATCTGCTTGTATTTGAACGGTGTTCAATGATACCAAGCGAAGAATCTGGTTTTGAGGGCCAACGTTTTGTCCTTTCTTTACAAAGATTTCGTCTACAACTCCAGTAAAAGGAGCAGTAATGCTAGATAAAGCCATTTGTGATTGAATGGTCTTGATTTTACGCTCTAACGATTCTTTGCTGTTTTTAGCAGTTAAATATTGAATCTCGGTACCAATTTTCTTTTTCCACAGATTGTCTTGACGCTTAAAAAGTGCTTCGGCTAACTTCAACTGAGTTTTTACTTCCTCTAATTGATTTACCAATACGCTATTTTCTTGAGATACCAATACTTGTCCAGCACCAACCAATTGGCCTTCCTGCACTGGAATATAAGTAACCAAACCTTGGGTTTGGGCGTTTAGAATCACGTTTTTGTCAGATTTTACTGTTCCACGAACCTCTACATAACTAGTAAAAGACTCTTTAGATACTGGAATAGTAGATACCAAAGTAGTTTTGGCTTCCTTCTTGGCTTTGGCGTAAGAAGGATCAAGCTTTTCTAGGCGCTTCTCAAGACGAGAAATTTCGGTACGTAACTTTTCAAACTCATTTCTTTTTTTAGTGAGTTCGGCTCTTACTTCCAGAGCTTTTTCGTTTTTATTGCCTTTTTGGTCTTCTTTGCCACCACAAGCAGCAACCAATACCATTAGAGTGAGGGCAACGGTGTATGTTTTTATGTTCATGATGTTGTGTTTGTCTTTTTAAATTATCTTTCTAGAGTTTAGAATTACTTGTCTTTAGTGAGTCGGCCCATTGCCTTGTCTAAATCTATTTTAGCGATGATGGCACTGTATAAAGCATTGAAATAATTAGTTTCTGCTGTTTTGAATTGGTTTTCAGCATCTACAATATCCAGGTTGTTACCAGCTCCATTTTTGAATTTAATATTAGCGACTCTACTCACCTCTTTGGCCAATTCCATATTTTGCTTCTGGATTTCTAAATCTTGTAAACTGGATGTTAAGCTTTGTTTGGCCTGTGCTACTTCAAAAGTAAAGGCTCGCTCAAAAGCTTTAAAATCTTGTTCAGTCTTTAAGAGTTCTATCCGTGCTTTTTCTACTTTGGCCTTATTTCCTAAGCCAGAAAAAATTGGAACAGACAGCGTAAAACCAAAAGTTCCGTTACGAAACCAACGATCATTTATAGGGCCAAGATCCGATAAATTACTAGAACCTGTGTTTGACCCATAATTGATAAAACCTGTCAAACGAGGGTAATAAGCCGCTTTTTTGTTTTTAACATCTAAGCGAGCTAATCTTCGGGAAGTCTCTAATATGGAGTATTCAATACGAGATTTAAAAGCTCCTTCATTAATCTCTACATTTTGGAATTGTTCCAACTTAATATCATTAATGCTACCTGATAAAATCAACGAGTCTCGCACAGGCATCCCCATCTGAAATTTGAGTGCTTTAGCCGAGAAATCCAGTAAAGTTTTGGTTTTGTTGATCTCGGTTTTGATGTTATTTAAAGAAACTTGTAAACGATACACATCTATATTTTCTGCAGCACCATTTTCGTTCAAAGCCTTGGTAGATTTATATAAAGTATCTAAACGACGATAGTTTGCTTCCAGTAGCTCTATTCTTTCTTTGTTTACCAAAACCAAATAGTAAGCTTTAGTTACATTACTCGCAATGTCTACTTTACTTTGTTTAATTTGCTTTTGAGATAACTCCTTAAAAGTTCTTGATGCTTTTAAGCCAATTAAATAAGACGCATCGAAAAACAACTGAGTAGCAGTGATAGACACAGACGCCGCATAACGAGGTTGAAACTCTACCGCGATAGGACCTGGAGGGCCACCAAACAAAGTACCATCAGGTAAGATAGACTTTGGAATGATATACGCATTAGAGAATTGTGCCTGAGCACTTACCTGAGGTAAACCAATGGCTCGTGTTTCTTTTACAGTAGCCTCTGCTTTAAGAATTTCCAGTTGTGCTTTCTTTAAAGTTTCGGAGTGTTCATAAGCATATTTTAAGCAAGCATCCAATGAATAATTACCCACCGCTGGTGTATCATCTATGACCTGCCCTTGTACTTGACTTGTGAACAAGGCCAAAAGCCAGAGCCCACAAAATGTTAAGCTTATCCTTAATTTATTAGTCATGGTGTTTTCGGTTTTTATACGTTTCCAACAATTGAAATCCTTTCAGGGTAACCAATCCCCGAATAAAATGATCTAAAAAAGCTAGTTGAACCTTGACCAGTTCATACTGATCAGAGGAAAACTTTTGTGCATCAAAGGCTAACTCTACTTGTTCAATTCGTAGCACGGCCAGGTATTCCAAGGGTAATTCGTCCCGATATAGACCATCTTGAATCCCCCAGCGAAGGTTGCCTTTGATGCTTTCTATAATTTGATCCCTGCGAGTTTGGTGTAATTCCCAAGCCTCAGGGTGATATTTTTTAGTGTCCAGTAGCAATGAAGGGTTCACCTTGGCAAATGTTTCGGCCATAAAATCAGATACCTTAAGTAATGCCTCTATGGCATTATCAGCATTTGATTCAAGTTCCCTCATTTCTTTCATTTGCTTGTCATGTTTGCATTCCATTACGCGACAAACAATTTCATTTTTATCTTTAAAGTATTGATAAATGGTTTTTTTAGAAACTGCTATTTCTTTAGCTATCTCATCCATAGTAACACTACGGGTGCCATAACGCCAGAATAGGCTGGTAGCAGCTGCTAAAATTTTATCTTTTACTTCTGTGTTTTCTTTTATATCCAATGACATCAATCTTAGTTTTATACCACAAAGCTATGAAATAAAAACTTAGGAAACTATTAAAAGTTTCAAAGTTTCCAAGGTTTTTTTAGAGGTTTATTGCTGTTTTAAGATTGTTAAGAAGTGTTTTTTAGAATAAAATTTTGATAAAATGGCTGGGTTAGTATAAAATGAGTTGAAAAAAGGGAAAGCAAAGATAATTATTGGATAATCTGCTAAAGGTCAAACTATTAGAAAAATACTACACTTAACTTAATATTAACACTTTTGTTAATTTGTAAAAATATGCTTATTTGCTTAGTACAAACTAATCATTAAATATTGATACTAATATTATGGATTTACAGGGATTAACCACCGAGTTCGAAAATTTCAAGGGGCAACTGAAGTCGTATATTTTGCGAATGACCGCCAGTGTGACTGATGCAGAAGATATTGTACAAGATACCTACTTGAAAGCCCACGATAAACTGGATACTTTTAAAGGAGAGTCGTCTTTGAAAACCTGGGTATTTGCCATTGCCTCTAACCTTGCCAGAGATTTGTTAAAATCTAAAAAACGTTGGCCAGAGAATGTAACTGATATATGTCGGGAAGAAGCATTGCATGAACCTAGTATGTTTGCCAAGTCAATGTTTATTAGAAACAATTCGCCACAAGGCAATTTTGAAATAAAGGAACATATTGCGTTTTGCTTTACTTGTATTTCGAAATCTCTCCCATTGGAGCAACACCTTTGCATTTTATTGAAAGAGGTCTATGATTTTAGCTTAAAAGAGGTGGCTGTGATTCTTAAAGTATCAGAGCAAATGGTGAAGTATTACTTACACACTGGGCGCACCAAAATGATTGAGGTTTTTGATGGCAGATGCGCTTTGATTAATCAAGAAGGAATATGTCACCAATGTACAGAGATTAATGGCATTTTCAATCCCAAGCAAAATACGCAGGAGGAGTTGGTAAAAATCAAAATGTATAGAGAGGCTCAAAAGGGAGATAAACAGTATTTATTTGATTTGAGAATGCAAGTGGTAGCAGGGATAGACCCATTTGAATCGGGAGCTGCAGAGTTACAACTGCATCATTTAGAGTTTAATAGAAAGACGATGGAAAAATATTTGAAAAAAAATGACTAAAAATCCTATCGTTTGGGAAAGCTGAATCGTCCAAGCCAAAAATCATAACAAAACAACACGACTTATGACTAATTTAAATTCAACAACTCCCAATGGGAAAGCGGTTACGATTAAAAAGACTTTTAGCCGTGAAACTGCGGTGAGTATTGAAATAGAGGCCGATCAAGCCGTTATATGGGCGTTACTGACCAATGCTTCAGACTTTTCACGCTGGAACTCTACCATTATATCTATTGATGGAGAAATTGCTCAAGGAGAAAAAATTAAACTCAAAGCTACTTTGGCTCCCAAACGTACTTTTAAAATCAAGATCAAAGAAGTAATACCTGAGAAAAAAATGGTATGGGGTGACGGAATGGGTAATAGGTTTTTTACCTTAACTAAGCAGGCAGATAATAAGGTGCTGTTTCATATGCGTGAAAAAATGGGAAGCCCCATGTTCCCTTTATTTGCCAGTCAGATTCCTCCTTTTGACGATGCTTTTGAACAATATGCTGCTGATCTAAAAAAAGAAGCTGAATCAATTGCTGCTAACTAATCATTTAAACCCATATACTCATGAATTACAAAGAAAAAATTGGAACAAAAGAAAACCCACTAACGCTCAAAACTCCACCACATACTTCGGAGTATACAATGCACGTAGATGAAAAAGATGGGCAAGAAATATTGGTGTGTACCGTAAAAACTACCATACTACATTATGACATTCGTTGCTTGAACGATTTGCACGAAATGCTCAAAGCACATGGAGATTGGATGCTGTTGGGTAGCAAAGATGAGAAGCAAGAAGCAAAACCTGATACTGTGGAGCATTGGGGGCGTTCGTCCGAAAATCCGATAGGAGGTTGGTATGGACTTAAAAAAGGATTTAAAGGAAGGTTTGGGATGTACATTCCTCCATTGATGGAATATCTTGGGTTGGCTGAAGTAGAACATAACAAACGGAACAATAAGATGAGAGCAATTTAAACCTATATTTATTTGCGAAACTTTTCGAACCCTGGCTTCCTAAAGGTTAGGGTTTGTTTTTCTATCAAGGTTAACAATTAAGCATTTCACAAGACTAATCAATGAAAAGCTCAGGGGAAGGCCAAAACAATAACACTTTATTAATATCAAAAATACCCCAAATGGCCCAAACGTTGGGTAATCTTATTAACTTTGCTTTTATCAGCAATCTCAATTGCTCAATCGAAAACTTAATTTATACATAACGACAAGCATAGCAGAAAAATGAATATGGAGGCGAACGACCAATCTAATCAAACCAAAAGAAAATCGGCAATCCTCAAAATCGCATTATTTGCCACTGGATTATCAGGCATTGTGGCAGAATACATACTTTCTACTTTGGCTACCTACTTTCTGGGAGACTCCATTTTGCAGTGGACCCTGGTAGTATCTTTTATGTTATTTGCTATGGGGTTAGGAAGCCATCTCAGTCAATACTTCAAAGGCCGTTTATTAGAGACCTTTATTATTATAGAATTTACCCTCTCAATTTTAGTGTCATTCTCGGCCATATTTGTGTACACTGTACATGCTTACAGTGGATATAATGGCATATTTATTTATGGACTGGCTATTTTGGTAGGTATGATGATTGGGTTGGAAATCCCAATTGTGACTCGTCTAAACCAAGAATATCAATCTCTCAGGGTAAACATTGCCTCGGTAATGGAGCAAGATTATTTTGGTAGTTTGTTGGGTGGTCTGTTTTTCGCATTTGTAGCACTACCTTATTTGGGAATGACTTACACACCCTTTATTTTGGGTACAGTAAACTTTACTGTAGCAGTATTGCTATATTTTAGATTGAAAAAGCTAGTGCAAACCCAATGGCAATTTAGGCTCAACTTCATGATGGGATTTGTGTTTTTGGCCATTACGGTGGGTAGTATTTACGCCAAACCTATCATTATTTTTGGAGAACAGAAGAAATACAAGGATAAGGTGATTTATGAGTATCAGTCTCGTTATCAAAAACTGGTGATTACTCAATGGAAAAATCACTACTGGTTGTTTATTAATGGAAATCAGCAGTTGAGTACTCTCGACGAAGAAATGTATCATGAACCGTTGGTACACCCAGTAATGACCTTATCACCCAATCCTCAAAAGGTATTGGTACTTGGTGGAGGAGATGGCGCCGCAGTAAGAGAGATACTCAAATACCCTCAGGTACAAAATATTACCCTGGTAGACCTTGATCCAGCAATGACCAAACTGGCTAAAACCCACCCAGTACTATTGCAACTAAACGATAGCTCGTTTTATAGCCCTAAGCTCAAGATCAAAAATATGGATGCGTTTATCTATATGGATCAAACCGAAGAGTTTTATGATGTAATCATTATAGATTTACCAGATCCTCGTACGGTAGAATTAGGGAAATTATTTAGCAAAGAGTTTTATCAATTGTGCAAACGTCACCTGAGGCCTCACGGGCTTATTATTGCCCAATCAGGGAGTCCTTATTATTCTACCAGAGCTTTTGAATGTATTAATAAAACAATGCTGGCAGCAGGCTTTGGTACTACCAAGATTCATAATCAAATCCTTACTCTGGGCGAGTGGGGTTGGGTAATTGGGGCTAAAGACGCAAGTAGCGAAAAACTGAAAAAAGACCTACGTAAGCTCAATTTTAAGCATATCAAAACCAAATGGATCAATGATGAGTCTATGTTGTTGATGACTTCATTTGGCAAAGACAAATATTTTAAAAGCAAGATTCCAGATAGTACGGTTCAGGTAAATACTATTCACAACCCAGTACTGTATCGTTATTATTTGCAAGGAAACTGGGAGCTTTATTAATACTATTTGACCATTTACAATTAATCATTGCAGCACATGACTTTTCAAGAAATCAAAGATTTGCTAGCTTCAAAATTTGGAGAAAATATCATTGTAGAAGCAAACGAAGAGGTATTACAGCCTTTTTTGACCATTGAGGCAGCCAAAATCAAAGAAGTTTGTGCAGAACTGCACCAAAACGAGCAAACTTACTTTGATTTCTTGAATTGTGTAACGGGTATAGATAACGGAGAAAAAGCGGGTACTATGGAGGTGATTTATAACTTAACCTCCATACCTCACAATTTGCGTTTGACGCTTAAAGTAACTTTACCTCGAAACACAGAAGACCAACCTGCACCAAAGGTACCCTCAGTATGTGAGGTATGGCGTACTGCCAACTGGCACGAACGCGAAATTTTTGATTTGTTAGGGATTGAATTTGAAGGGCACCCAGACTTACGTCGCATTTTGCTGCCTGCTGATTGGGAAGGACACCCTTTGCGCAAAGATTACCAACATCAGGAAAAGTACCATGGAATACGGGTGGCATATTAAAATTCCTGATGTACCACAAAGTAAATTGCCTGGAAACAACCCCTAAACTTTTAGCTTTTCCAACATCCATTTTCTCCCAATTTCGTAAGAGGTTCTAGGTCTGTATTGATCAATGATCAGAAAGCTGATCTATTTACTTGGTTAGGCACTGATTTTGAGGCATAATCAGGCTTGCAATATAGCACCAACAAAACATGAACATGATGAAAGCACCAGAAAAACCTACTTCATCGAGGTATGTTTTCTGGCTTTGTGTATCTTTGCTCAACCTCGGTTGATTCTTCTGAACATTATGGATTACCAACAACGCCACAAAACCCTTGACCCTCAACAAGACTCCACCTCCCAGACTGGGATATCCCTGGAGGAATATCGCCATCGTCGATCACTGGACAAAGGCAAAAAGGATAAAAATACTCCTGAACAAGATAGTCAGTCGTTGGCTTTGCAAAAGAGCAAAAAGAACGATACCAGTACACTGATTCCTCCTCCAAACCAAGACACAAAAACCAGTACTGACAGCACCCAAAAGCAGGAAAACCAAGGGCAAAGCTCATCTACCCCTCAGGATAAAACAGCAAAAGACAGTTCAGAGAACCCACAAGATGGTAGTCAATTGCAGCCCTCTGGGTTAGAGTCATCTGGTGGGAGTGATGTTCAGAAAAAGGCTCAAAAAGAAGTCGACAAAGAAATGACTGATCCATCGGTAGATGGTCAAAATAACGACGAATCATCTTCGGATGAAGACTCCGCTAAAAATTCATCTGGCTCGAGCAATATCAGCGAGCAAACCAAAGACAAGACTCCCAAAGAAACTTCCAGTTTGACCCCGGAAGGTGGTCAGGACAGCACTCCTCAGAAAACCCAACCTCAACTGAGTGAGCAGAGTGGCGGAGAAAAAGGAGTGACTAAGAAACCTCCCACCGAGACATCTGCTCCTAAGCAAAAGAAACCAACGGCCAAACAAAGTGGTGGAGATGGCTCCGATGATGGTGGAGGAGGCCGCTTGATCAATATGGTGACTCCATCGTTGGATGGCAAAGCAGAAGCTTTGAACGCCAAAATGGACAGTGAGCAGGGCAAGCCCAAAGCCATGATGCTCAAAAACACGGAGGGTACCTACAAGAAAATGCGCAAACAGGTGGACAAAACCCGCCACGCAGAGAAGAAGAAGAAGCCCGCGGTGATGAAAGCCGAAGAGGCCGAAAAGGCGCGAGTGATTCGCCCAGAGGATACCCAAAGTGAACAAAACAAGAAACACTTAGGCGATAAGCGCAAGCAAGAAGTTAAAAAGACCGATAAAACGGCCTTGAAAAGCGATTTGGATTCGTCCAGTCGTAAGATTGGTGCCATGCTGCCCGAAGAGAAGGAGGACTTTGAAGACAAAGCCCACATCCAGAAGTTCCAGGAGACTGTAAAGGATGAATTGGAAAAAATGACGGAGTCGTTGGTGCAGAAATCGGGCGAAGTAAGTGGGCAATACGATGACATAGATAATCCAGGCTTGGGTGAAAAACCTCGGGAAGCGCAACAATTGCCTGATGTAGAGGCTCCGGTAGAAACCCCAAAAATGGTGGTAGAGGAGCTCAAGACCAAACAAATTGCGCCCGATGAGCAACTCCAGTCTATTAGAGATACCAGTCGGGAAGCTGATGATGTACTTCGCAAAGAAGGGATTGGAGATGGCCAGGCTATTTCTTACCAGGACTTTAGTCAGGCCAAATCAGAGGATTTGCGCCGTGGTATAGATAGCTACGAAAAGATTCAAGAGAAGTCAGCCTCTGGCCCGGATGAGATTCGCAAAGATGAAACGGCGAAGCTGAGCAGTATGGAACGTTCGCTCAAAGATAGTGAGCAGAAGAAGCGCGGGTACATGCGTAAAACCCGTGACGAGCAACTCAAAGCGAGTCGTGGGCACCAAACAAGAGCAAAATCAGACTACGAGAAGAAGAAGGAGAGTATTACGGCTCGGATGGAGGCTATTTATGAGGACACTCATAAGAAAGTAAAAACCAAGCTGGGTAAACTGGATAGTGAAGTACGCAAGCGCTTTAAGGAAGCACAAGACAAGGCTTTCAACGAATTCCAGGACAATGTAACGAGTAAGTTGAAGCAATTCCACTACGATCGTTACGTAAACAACTACTTTAACTTACTAGGCCCCGCAGGTTGGATATTCAATGGCTTACGTGCCTTGTTTGAAGATACGAGTGACCTGCCTGAGGTACTAAAAATATTCAAAGATGAGAAAGAGGCTTTTATTCGCAATATAGACCGAGCCATTGCCGACATTACTGATTATGTAGAGAAGGAGGTAGATGAGTGCAAGCAGATGATTGAGGTAGCGGATGATAAGCTGGAAGAGATTGCGAAGGAAGAAGGCCCAGCGTTCCAGAAGATTGCGAAGGAGGTATACAAAAACATCCGCAAGAAGCTGGATAAGCTAGATGCTGATGTAGAGAAGAAGGCGGCCGAGCTGAAAAAATATTTGGCTGATCAGCGCAAGAAGGCAATAGAGGAAGTAGATAAGAAGATTGCAGAGATCAAGTCATTCTTGAAGAACAAGTTGGGAGCATTAGTAAGCTTCCTGGTAGATGCGGCTTACAAATTCTTTAAGTGGGTACTTTCGAACGCAGGATTTAGTACCGAGCAAATCGACCAAGTGATTAGCCAAGGTAAACAAGTGCTCACCAAGATTGTGACCGACCCGGTAGGTTTCTTCCAAAATGTAATCAATGCCGTAAGCAAGGGTTTCAATGGCTTTGTAGGCAACATTGGCAAACACCTCAAAAACGGTTTGTTTGCCTGGTTGACTGGAGCTATGGGCGGGGCAGGCATTGTGTTGCCTCAAAAGTGGGACTTGAAGGGCATTTTTGACCTGATATTGCAAGTGCTGGGGCTTACCTGGCCCAATATACGCGCCAAACTAGCCAAAGAGGTAGGCGAAGAAAACCTGGCCAAAGCTGAAGAAGCTGCGGAGTTTGGCTTAGAAATATTCCAACAGATTAGGGAGAAAGGCTTTGTGACCGCAATGTGGGATATGTTGATGGAGAAAGCGGAAATGATCAAGCAAATGGTGATGGATGAGATCAAAAACTGGATCATTACCAAGATCGTGAAGCAAGCCGTGATTAAGATTCTCTCAATGCTCAACCCAGCAGGAGCCATTGTACAAGCCATTTTAGCGATTTACAACTTTGCAATGTGGCTGGTAAACAACTGGCAACGCATTTTCAATATTATCCAAAATGTGGTGTCTTCGGTAGGTAAGATTGCGATGGGTATGCTGGGCGAAGCGGCCAAGTTTATTGAAAATACCCTGGCCAACTTTATCCCGCTGTTGCTAGACTTCCTGGCCCGAATGATTGGCCTTGGCAATATAAGCGAGCGTATCAAGAAGATTATTATGCGCATCCGTCAGCCAGTAGATGACCTACTGGATAAGATTATTGCTTGGGTGAAGAAGAAAATTGGAAGCATTGGTAAGAAGGGTAAAAAAGGTAAGAAGAAAGATTCAGGATTAGAGAAGAAGGACGAAAAAGATGCGAAAGATCTGAAGAAAAAGAGAAATCAAGGCAAGGACAAAAAAGACATGTTACCAAAGGATGGAGAAATTGGTGATGTAGTCTACTTTAAGAATAAAGGTCATCGTCACCGTTTATGGATCAAGGTGATTAATGGCTCTATAAAGGTTATTGTAAATAGTAATGAGAAAGAAGTAATACAACAATTAAATATTTGGTCAGGAACATTAGATCGCCTTTCAGATGATGATCAGCGTAAAGCAAAAGAATTATTAGTTAAGGCTAGTAGACATCTTAAGTCAGTGGAAGGGCATGCCAGCGATACATATAAAGCGCTCTTAGCTGCTGCAAAAGCTGAAAATGATAAAACAAATCAAAAGAAAGCTGAAAAATCTGATGCTAAAACTGAGGAGGCAGAAGATAGCTTAGGAACAATATTATGGAAGTTGTTTGGGCTATTTGAACTTGAAGGTGGATTGTCCGCAGAAGAAATGGCTGCTCTTTGTAGAAAGGTTGCTCATGATATAATGGATGATAAAGATGTTGTTGATGCTAAAAAGGCAATGATTAAAGATTGGGAAACCAATACCAAAGGTAAGCCAATTAAGGAGAGGGGAAATATTGGGATTGAAGGTCCGCATAAACCTGCTGCAATGGCATCGTTTTTAAGAGATTCTAAACGTGAAGGTATTACAAAAGGAACCAAAGAGACATTCCAGTATGAAGGAGGGGATGACGATAGGTTTAAGAGAACCCAAAGTAGAGGTAAACAAGGTACCAATGCATTGATTTTGACAGGTAAAGATGAGGATGCTTTCCATTATCTCAAAGATGGATATATAGCAAAACTTGCTGCTATTGGTAGTGATACTGAAACGGCAGAAGCCGTGATTGCTTATATGAAAGGGCAGCCTTTGAGTGATACTATGGAACCACATAGGTCATTATTTGCTAGTTTAATAGGTTTAATGTTTGGCCAGGAAGCACAACGTAGTGCGGTAGCATTAGTGAACGCCAGCCAAGTGGTTCAATTGGTTGCTAAAGGTAGAATTACTTGGCGTCAAGCATTTGATAAGTACTTCTCTATGGCACGTGATAAAGCTGCCCAAACTGCGCGAAGAGCTTCTAAGAAGTTGAACGAGAAAGATAGTGAGGTACCATTAGAAAAAGGTAGCAAGAGTTTGGGATCGCATAAAGCTGCGGATCAAATGATACAAGATGAGAGTGATGCGGCTAATATGTGGTTTGAAACAAGGGTACCAGCTCTTATTACAAAAATGCAGGCTGAAGCAAAAACCAAATTTGATACTAAAGCAAAAGCAACAGAATATTTACGTAAATTTATGAAAGAAGATCTTATGGCATTTATGAGAACTGCCAGGAGAAAAAGAAAACGAGAGTAGTAATAGCAAGTAAATAGTCATGCAAGAGCCTACAGAAGAACAAAAAATACGGGAATTACTCAAACACTCAGACCTAAAGAATGTGCAGCTAGCCTTTTCTCTCCTGGAAGGTTCTGAAATGTTGGCAGATATAAAGTTGAGTCTTGAGCGTCGTCGGGTATTATTGGATTGGTTGAAAAAATATCAAAAAATTAAGTATACCAAGCGAACCTCAGACGCAGAAGCTTATTGGTTGGTTGAGCAGTTGGAAGAAGTGTTCAAAGAAGATGGTGGACGTTATGCTACTGAAATACCATCAGAGATAGATGAATTGGTCAATGTAAGGTATTTAGCCATCGAAGATAGTGTAAAAGAAATTCCAGAAGAGATTGGTAATTTAGCCAAACTGGAAGAACTCTACTTAGGAGGAAATCCAATTACAATACTACCAGAAAGTATTGGGAAATTAGCTAGTTTAAAACAACTAGAGGTTGCTAATTGTAAGTTAACCAGCCTACCTACATCAATAGGTGATTTACAAAATTTAGAACAATTAGATTTACACGGAAATGAATTAGAGGCTATTCCTCATACATTAGGAAGCTTAAAGCAGTTATTCAAGCTAGATCTAAGTATAAATAAATTAAGCCAGTTACCTGAGAGCCTCAAAAGTCTTATGAATTTGCGAGAGCTTAATATAAATGACAATCAGTTAATAGAATTACCATCTAACTTAGATGGTTTAAAAAAATTACAAAAGTTAGACATTTCAGATAACCAACTTAGAGAATTACCATCTCAAATAGAGACTCTTGACGAGTTAAAAGAACTTCTAGCTTCATCTAACCAATTACAATATATACCTGCTGAAACAGGAAACTTAAAAAATATTGAATCTTTAGATTTTTCCTGGAATTGCCTCACATCATTTGCAGTGCTTAATGGGAGTTACCCAAGTTTAAAATATTTGATGTTACGAAATAATCAATTTGTTACTATTCCAACAGATCTTCATAAGTTACCCCAACTTGAAAGAGTGTATTTGGCAGATAATAAAATTTCTGAAGTGTCAGATGATGTGCAGTTGCTTACTTCTTTAAAAGTAATAACTCTCAAAAATAATCCCCTCTCGGAAGACGAAGAAGATAAAATATTTGATTTATTACCAGATGTTGATATTAGGTTTGATTAATGTTGGTTTTTTTTACAAAAGTTGGTTTTTGTTTCGGTAACTGCTTATTTTTGTATAAATATCAATATAATGCTCAAGACAAATAAAATACTCCGTTTGGAGTCCGAAGATCCACTTGATAACTCGATGAAAGCCGCAAATATCTTAGATGATGTTTGTTCAATAATAGAAAAAGAGCTGGAATTGGAGTTTGATTATGATAATTATGTAGATGAAGAAGGAGGTATTTCAGAAATATCGTTTAACTCTGAATTAGTAGCTTTAAAGTTAGTTACAGATGAAAATCTGGGTATATATATGATTGAAGCTGTGTATGATGAGAGTTTGAGTACCACAATCAATAAATGCTTGGAAGTAAGTAACATACAGGCCTACAGTTTATCAGAGTTGATAGAAAGTGTAACAGAAGATGATGATAGTTCCTTGGCAATACTGATGTATGGCTCACGCAATGCTAATCGCGTTCTCCCTGAAGTGTCACAAATATTGCAACAACATCTTAAATCAACTAATGCCAATGTGAGGTTAAATGCTGTTTATGGATCAGCATTAAATGTTTTTTATGGTAAACACTTGTATAATGAATTGCAGCAGGTGCATCAAGGGGATGAAAATGAAGATATTAGACAACATGCTTATCAAATTTTAGAGTATTTGTCAGAACAATAAATTATTTACAGGAATTTTAAAGCGTAAGTGAAAACTTACGCTTTTTCTATGTTTTCGATTTAAACAAAGTGTTTTTGTTTTAGTGCTAATTGATTCAGTCCTGAACACTGCTAGACCACAAATTATTAAGAATGAGAACAATTGATGATGTGCAATCCTTTCTGGAAGATTTTTTCAAAAAGGAATTACAATTACATACCGATAGAAACAATTTGGTAGGTAGTAGAGAAGAATATATAGACCGAGTATATGATTTTTTTGATGATTCAGTTCTTTTCTCAGCAGAACATTCATTTAGTAACTTAACAGCTTGGCCTTATAATGATTCTGAAGAGGAACGGATGGGGTATATTAAAAATATGCTTAGACTACGTAAATTATTTGTAATAGAAGAGTACAAAAATGCTAAGTTAGAAGTAGCGATAAAAAACGAAGGTTTTTCAGACACATTGTTTGTTATGCGAGTCACAATCACGAATCATCAAATCATAGATACTTTAAACGCTTATATGTATCAGAAGCAAATGAACAACTAAAGATTATTTCTACAGAGCAATCAACCCCAGAAGGGTGGAAAGAAGTAAGAGAGTTTAAAAGCATAGAAAATATTGGTGAATTTGTACAAGCCAAGAAAATTCAAGCACCAGTTAAAGAAGCGAATTTAGAACATTACAATTCTTTGTAATAGCCTTTTTTAAAATAATGTGAGAAGCGTAGGTGAAAACTTATGCTTTTTTATTTTACCAATTATATGGATTTTATAAGAAACTTAGAACAGTTAAAACAAGAAATAGAAAATCACGATTTATTGGAAATAGTATCTTTTGAGATAGCACCACCAGCAAGTGAAGCAACTATTATAGAAATAGAGCAGAAGTGCCAAATCACATTAGATAAAGAGTTAAAAGAGTTTTATCGCCAAATGAATGGATGTCATCTTCATTGGCAGTTGAAGCCTTTGACTGAAGACGAATATGACGAAAAGGTTTATGATAAATTTGGAGATTATGAACCTGATTTAGAAGATGATGATGAGAACCCTTTTGCTCAAATAAAAATCAACTCTTTGGAAGTGTGTTTTTTAGAAGATTGGTTTGATTACAGCGAATCTTATGATAATACGATTGTATTTAAAGGTCAAGAATATGTTGAACATCAATTTTCTAAAAAGGTAAAAATACTTGATAGCTTTAGTGTTTTCTCTTGCATAGCCTATGTGATTGATAAGGAAGTAGAAGATTCTCCATTGATGATGTTATCTGGACACTATGCTGATTGGTATAATTCACGCTTGCTAAATTTTAATAATTATTGGCAAATCCTTATGAAATCAAAGGGTATCAATGAGATTAAAGATGATATCTTTGGAGAAGCTGACGGATACAAGCAGCCACCTATATTGAATTTAGATGATTTTGGTGAAAATCTTTCCCCTAAATTATTTGAAAAATAAGATTATTAAGCGTAGGTGAAAACTTACGCTTTTTTATTTTCCTTTAAAAATACCTACTTTGGGTTGATTAATAAGTGACTCTGTAAATCCCTAATTGAACAATGAAAACAATCCTACAAAATATTTCATTCTTACTCATCACATTGGTAGCTACTGTTGCTTGCCAAACTAGCCAAACCCAACAAGAAAATAAAGAGCAAACCAAACCTACTGAAGAAGCTCCTGCTACCAATCCTCGCACTGATAGCTTGACGAAAGTATTCAATGAGGGCAAAAGGTTATTTGCCAATTGTGCCCAATGCCATACCACCACCAGGGATAAAATGGTAGGCCCTGGACTCCAGGGGGTGCTTGAGCGCCGTCGGGTAGATTGGGTGATTGCCTTTATCGAAAACTCACAAAAACTCATTGCTTCGGGAGACAAAGAAGCAGTAGCCTTGTATAATGAATACAACAAAACCCAGATGCAATCCTTTAAATATTCCCCCGAAGAAATGCCCAAACTATTATTTTACATGGCCAACCTGGGACGCAAGCCAAACGAATACATCACCCTGGATGAACTACCCAAAATCAAAAAGAAGTAATAGACAGATATAAAAAAACTGTGTCTTTTACCATCTTTCAAAGCTGAGGGTAGACTCCCTCTTTGAAGAGGGGCCACTTGTGGTAGGAGATGTTGATTTTTTTGTAGCAATTTTTTAATCTTTACTATTCAACTTCAAACACTGCCGAACCCTCGCTAAAGAAGCGAGATCAATCTTCCTGTCACCATATTTCAAATCTTTCAGTTGCTTGAGCTTACAAAGTGAGGTAGGCAACACCAATGGCTGATGGCAAAGTTCGTAACGATTACCAATGCAATACAAATCTATATTGAGGTAAGTCAGGGCTTTGAGTTCTCCTAGTTCATCTGGAAGCGTGGTGAGCGTATTGTCATACAGGCTCAACAGTTTTAGTTGTTGCAGTTGCCTTATCTGGGGTGGAATTGTTTTGATCTCGTGGCCCACCAAGGATAAGCGTTCCAGTGCAGATAAATCACAAATAACGACTGGAAAAGCTGCTATGTAATTAGCCGTAGGAACTCCTTCACAATACGAAGCGGCAATGGCCAGCTCCTTCAGTTTGGTGAGGTTTTTAAAAGTGCTGGGTAATTGGGCTTTTTCGTCTAAAGTCATTTCCAGGTATTCCAAATTAGTCAATTGAGCCAATTGTGTGGCCATTTGGGTAGTAACAACAATACCGTAAATATTGAGACTTTTGAGCCGAGTCATTTGGCCAAACGAAGCTGGAAAATGATTAATTGCATTGCCTCTTAGGTTCAGCTCCTCCAGGTTTTTCAATTGCCCGAAGTTATCGGGTAAAGCAAGGTCTTTTTCGGGATAACACAAAAAGCTGCGCGAGCAATCCAGTTTTTTGAGGCGAGCCAGGTTACTTATTGCTGTGGGGAGTTTTTCAAACGAATTATTACTGATGTCCAAGGTTTCCAGTTGAACCAGTGCTGCCAGGTTTTGAGGTAAGTTACTTAACTTATTATAGGATAAATCGAGGGTATGAAGCTGAGTAAACCGAAAGAGTGATTCAGGTAATTTTTTTAAGCTGCAAAAACTTAGATTCAAAGTACGGAGTTGAGCGGGGTGGTTCAACAAATTCAGAATACTTGCGGGGTTGTTGGCATATTTTAAATGGAGCGTTTCCAGTTTTAATTGTCCCAAAAACTCAAGGTGGATGCTGGCATTTTTGAGGTGTTCGGTGGTATGGTTGAGGTTTAAATGCTTTAGCTTTTGCAGATTTTTAATCCCCACTGGGAGCGACTTGTACCAGTTGCTGGAAATGTCCAAGGTTTCCAAACTGGTAAGCTGAGCAATCTCAGGCGGGAGTGTTTTCATTCGCCAGGTTTGATGGCTAATGTCCAGCGTTTTTAGTTTTTTTAATTGACGAATGCCTTGTAGTGTTAACGCATAAGCTCCTTGCATCGAGGAGCGAAATCCACCCGTATTGGGCTTCCGAGGCGTTTTTTTGATGTCAATGATAGGAATCACACTGCTCATTTTGAGCACCTCCAGGTTTGTTAGTTGATAAACCACTTTGGGTTCTTTATGCAACGGTAAATGACTAATGTCCAGATAACGAAGTTGTTTGAGGCGGGTAATTTGGGCTGGAATCTCGTGAATTCTCATGTATTTACCATAGTTGGTGTACAGCTTCAGGGTGCGAAGTTTTTTCAATGACAGTATCACTTCTGGAAAGCCCTGAAAAAGATTCAGGCTCACATCGAGGTATTCCAGGTTTTTGAGCTGCTTGAGACTAGCAGGAAGGGCTTTCAATTTTTGTTCACTTAAATTCAAGCGAGTGACTTGTTGGGGCGTTTTGAGTGCTTCCTCTAGATTAGTATAAGTAGTTTGTTGTGCTTGTATGGAATGTGAGCAGATAATTGCCCAAATCAGAGAAAAAAATGTTATTCTAGGCATCATAATGTATTGATTCAAATTAGGTATGGTATAACTCATAAGTTAACGATTTTGCTTAACCTTTACTATACCCTATACATTTTGCTTCCAGATGCTCGAAAAAAGATTCCTTGTTGAGGACAACGTTATATTTAAATCTCAACAAGGAATCTTCGGTAAATGATTAGGGATTACCTTTCTTATCAAAGCATTGCCTTTTACTATTTTTTTGAAGGCCACCTGGACCCTAATTTCATTTTTAATTCAATAATCATCGTTTGTAATTCCATATCCTTAGGAGCCAAATCAGATGCTTTTTCTACATCTTTTGCAAGTGCTTTTATTGTCCCTAGCATCCCTTTTGCCAATCCGCGATAAAAATAAGAATAAGCGTCTTTAGGATCGAGCGCAATGGCTTTGTTAAGGTCTATCAAGGCCACATTAAATTGTTTAAGCTGTAGCCTTGCCAGCCCCCGCCTACTATATGCTTTGGCATAGTTAGGGTCGAGTACAATGGCTTGATTAAAATCCTTGATAGAGGTTACAAAATCGTGAAGATGGCCTCTGGCTATTCCACGCATTACATAATTTTTAGCATACTTAGGGTTTAACTTTATTGCCTGGTCGTAATCCTTCTTTGCCGCAAGAAACTGTTTCAAGTCTATATTTAAATCCCCTCTGGCTTCGTAAACTTTTGCATCTTCCGGATTGAGTTCAAGCGCTTTATTAAAGTCTAAAATAGCTCCTGCAAATTTGTGATCTCCAATGTCCATTTTCTGAATGTAAGGACTTTCCTTCATTCTTTTGGGGTCTTTTTTTACCAACTTTTGATAGGTAGTAATCAAGTCAGCAAATTCACCTAAGTTATGTTTGGCCAAGCCTCTCATGTAGTAAGCCTCGGCAAATTGAGGGTTCAGATGAATCGCAATATCATAGTAACCTGCTGCCTTTAATAAATCGTTTTGCCATACCCAGACATTTCCCATAGCAAAAGGAATGAGTTCATTTTTAGGATCAAGCTCTCTTGCTTGTTTATAAAAGTCTAAAGCTTTGTCATATTGTTTGAGGCTGACCAATGCATTTCCTTTTTTGAAGTATGTTTGAGCATCTTGGGTAAAACCAATAGAAAATGATAAGCCAATTAAAAATAATACCTGGAACAACGTGGTGATTTTTTTCATCATGATGTTGGATTGAATATTTAGAAATGTTTTTAGTCTAGGTTCTAATTTTTAAATAATGGGTGTAAATACTTTACAAAGAAAAGAATAAGAGGGGGGAGTCACTTGGACACATTGATCAAACACTTGGGGATATTAATCATATTTCCCAAGCCTTGGTAATTAATAGAATGATGGCTGTAGTTCTTAATTTCCAGAAGGTGTGAAAAACTGTGGTGAATTAACTGCTTTACTTAACTTTTATTAGACCTAAGGCGTTTTATAACTAAGTGATTATTAATTCTTACCACCCAAAATTGATTAAACTTATGATCCATCTCTTTTCAAAACTCGCCCAAATTTTTAGCCTGCTAGCCTTGTGTGTAGTAGGTATTTTAGTAGCCTTGGTTTTTGTACAAGCCGATATCAAAAAACTAGAACAAGAAGAACAAATATCTAACTGGGCTTGTGGTACAGTTTCCCCAAGTGAACATCTTGTATTAGATACAGCAATTGTATCTGATACTATAATTGCGGGTAAAGCATTATTCGAAAACAATTGCCAACAATGCCATAGTGCGGGAGCGGATGTGGTTGTAGGGCCTGGCCTTAAAGGTATTTTAGAAAGACGTACAATGGAATGGGTTGTTCCTTGGGTACAAAACTCCCAAAGAATGATTGCTGGAGGTGATCCTTATGGAAACGCATTGTATAACAAATACAATAAAGCCCAAATGCAGAGCTTCGATTTAACTGAATATGAAATTAAGGCGATTATGGCTTATATTCAGATATATAAAGAGTATGTTTACCTAAGTGATAAATAGTCAAACATTCAATTTCTCTCCCTGTTGGTGGTGTTTCAACCAAGTGATACCATCAACACAATTAACAACCTCTAAGCATTGAAAATCCCCGACTTTGTGTAATTTCCCCACTAAAAAACTTAAAAATCCCTCCTTAGCCTATAACTTTGCCCCTGAAACTACTTCATAGACTAAAATCAAATTAAGATATGAAAGCATACGTTTTTCCGGGTCAAGGAGCCCAATTTGTAGGAATGGGAAAAGACTTGTATGATGGTTCGGCCAAAGGCAAAGAACTATTTGAGCAAGCCAATGATATTTTAGGTTTTAGCATTACCGATATTATGTTTGCTGGAACCGACGAGGAGCTTAAACAAACCAAAGTAACTCAACCTGCCATCTTTTTACACTCTGTAATTTTGGCTCTTACCTCTGAAGGTTTTGCACCTGATATGGTAGCTGGTCACTCATTGGGAGAGTTTTCTTCATTGGTAGCCAACCAAACCTTGAGCTTTGAAGATGCCCTCAAGTTGGTTTCTCAGCGTGCTATGGCCATGCAAAAAGCTTGTGAAGCCAATCCATCTACGATGGCGGCAGTACTCGGGCTGGAAGATGCCGTAGTAGAAAAGGCTTGTGAAGAAGTAAGCGAGGTAGTAGTAGCGGCTAACTATAACTGCCCTGGTCAATTGGTAATTTCGGGAAGTAATGCTGGAGTAGAGCAAGCCATGGAAAAGCTGAAAGAAGCGGGTGCGAAGCGCGTATTGCCATTAGCGGTAGGTGGTGCTTTCCACTCACCTTTGATGGAGCCAGCACGTGAAGAGTTAGCCCAAGCGATTGAAAACACTACTTTTGGCAATCCTATTTGCCCAGTTTACCAAAACGTAAATGCGTTGCCGTCTACCGATGTAGCTGTGATCAAAGAAAACTTGATTGCTCAGTTGACTTCTCCTGTTCGCTGGACGCAAACTGTACAAAATATGATCAAAGATGGCGCAACTTCTTTCACTGAAGTAGGCCCTGGCAAGGTATTGCAAGGCTTGGTGAAAAAAGTAGACCGCAAAATGGAAGTGGCAAAGCTATAGTACTGCTATAGTGAAATTACCTTATGGCTAAATGGTTATACAATATTACTTAAAGAGAGAAAAGACAATCATTTAGCCATATAATCATAGCACAATATTTTTCATTATTCTGGTACAAACTCCAGCGCTCCAATATCAGGGGTAGCATCTCGAGTGATTTTTCTAAAGTCAATCAAAATACCAATGGGTGAAGCGGCATTAATGGCTGGAGAATCCATCATTAAGTTCAAATTGCTTATGCTTTCCCGCTCAAACAATGGATCTTCGTTGAGCAAATTGTTATTGCCTTCAAAAACCGTTAAAGTTGTTCTCAGGATATTAAAACGGGCATTGATTTGCAAATTCCCCAAAGGTTCAGGTAGCGCAATTTCCTCGGTTTTGTTCCCCCACAAAATATTATTGACCCAATCAATTGCAAAGGCATTGTTGGCTTCATTGCTTAGCGAAATGGAAGGTACTGTACGAATAAACTCAAACTCATAATTGGCCAGCGTACAATGTTGTAAAGTATAATTACCCCCATTGATTACTCCCAACGTATTGCCTATACAATTGGTAATAATGACGTTTTCCAACAAAGCATCAGCATTATCGGCCTTGATGCCATCCAGGAGCATATTTTTGATCAAGGTATTTTTCAGCGTCAAATCAGGGGTAGCATCGGCATCGTTTCCAGCAATGGCAATCCCAGTAATGGCATTTTTGATAACAGCAAAACTAATATCGGCAGTTGATCCTGCTTCCATTACAATACCTCGCCATTGCCCCAATTGTTCTTCAAACTCTATTTCGCGCCTGAAACCACCAAAAGATACTACCTTGCCAGTGTCCCCTCTTACTACCAGGTTACCCTGTACTTTCAAAAACGCATTTTGATTAAAAGCAAAAACACGGGTGCTATCTTCAATGGTAAGGGTAGCTCCTGGCGCCACAGTTACCGAATCCTGAATAATATAAGGCTGGGTTTTGTCCCAGGTTTCATTACCTGTAATGGTATAATTTTGCAATACACGGGCGTTTTCGCGCCAGGCAATAAGCTTTATCTGCTGTTCGAGTTGGTTGGTTGTAAACAGGAGAGAGTCAAACGCAATGGCTACGCCTGATTGGTTATCAGAGGGTACATTGATCTCTACCAGCACCAATAAGCTATCGCCTCCCAACAAATCTATATCGGTAAATACAATGTCTTTGCGCCCTTTGATGGTAACCTGATAAGGAGAGGCTGATTTACCCCCTACCTCGATTCTTTGAATTTTCACCGCATTTTTGTCTGGATTGTATACTGTCAGGCGCTTGGTGATGCTGCGGGTATTGGTAAATAAAGTATCAAAAACCACTGCTTGGTCAGAGAAGCCCAGCGTGACTTGAGAATTGGTAAATACTTCTTCCTGAGGGGTGCAGGCAAAAAAACTCATCGTGCAAAACAAGCACAACCCCCATACATATAATTGCTTCATTTGGATATGCTACAAAAGGCGCTAAGTAGTAAGTATTGGATACAAATATAGTCATTGCCACATTAGCCACAAGCCTACAACAGACTGTATAAGTGATAACAAGATGATTTGTCTATTCCTGCCATTTTTGTTAAAAAAGATTAAAAAAGCAGTAATATTGAGATAGTTTCTATTATTTTTATACTACTTGAAATAAACTCCCTTTAAACGGAGTATTCAAGGTTTTAGTTTTGGTGAAACCTTGTTTTTGCCAAACAAACCATTGTAACCTATTATATAGCATCATGTGATAAGTAAATCAGATGGTTAAATGGTTGTACTGCTTTGCTACACATTGTGAAACAGATCAACAATTTTACCTTGTGACAATACATTGTACACAATGTTGTATTACACACCACATCTATATAATCATTGTAATCTAACCTTATTAATTCTCAAAGTATGAACAGACGAAATTTTCTACAATTAGCCGGAATGGGCGCAGGAGCCATGATGTTGCCAATTCCCCTAATTGGTAAAGAAGTCTCGCTAGAGCACATGCTGAATCCCATCATGAGCGTAGCTGATAAAAAGAAGCTCGCCAACATTGGGTTAAATGCTGCAAAGTCAAAAGGTGCTACTTATGCCGATGTACGTATTGGACGCTACCTCAACCAATACGTGATTACCCGCGAACAAAAAGTATTAAATCTGGTAAATACCGAATCTTTTGGAGCAGGTATTCGAGTAATAGCCAATGGTACCTGGGGTTTTGCCTCTACCCATGATGTTACCAAAGAAGGAATTGCCAAAGCTACTGAACAAGCCGTAGCCATTGCCAAAGCCAATTCCAAATTCCAGAAAGAACCTGTAAAGCTTGCTCCAGTAAAAGGCTATGGCGATGTAAGCTGGAAAACCCCCATCAAGAAAAACGGTTTCGAAGTTCCTGTATCCGACAAAGTAGATTTGTTGCTCAAGGCAAATGCTGAGGCCAAGAAAAATGGCGCTACATTCGTAAGCAATCGTTTGTTTTTGGTAAATGAACAAAAATATTTTGCTTCTTCTGAAGGCTCTTATATAGATCAAGACGTGCATCGAATCTGGTCTTTCCCTACCATCACAGTAGTAGATCGTAAAAAAGGGAAATTCCAAAGTCGCAATGGTTTAGGCGCCCCCATGGGTATGGGGTATGAATATATGGAGCCCAAAGCTGCCGATAAAATTGCTGGGCCTACCGGAACCAACATTACACTTTATAAGAATTCATATGACTTGGTACAAGATTGTATAGATGGAGCCAAACAAGCCAAGGCAATGATTGGAGCCAAGTCTATCAAACCAGGAAAATATTCGGTAGTACTAGAGCCCAACCACCTTGGATTAACGATTCACGAATCGGTAGGGCACCCCTTAGAGCTAGACCGAGTACTAGGATACGAAGCCAATTATGCTGGAACTAGTTTTGCCACCCTGGATAAATGGAAAACCAAGAAGTTTAACTATGGTAGCAATATTGTAAATCTGGTAGCCGATAAAACCCAGGTAGGCTCATTAGGAGCTGTAGGCTTCGATGATGAAGGTGTAAAAACCAAAAGATGGCACTTGGTAAAAGATGGTGTGCTGGTAAATTATCAGGCCATTCGTGACCAAGTACATATGCTGGACCAAAACGAGTCGCATGGGTGTTGCTATTCTCAAAGCTGGAACGATGTTCAGTTTCAACGTATGCCCAATGTATCGCTTGAGCCAGGTACTGCAAAGTATTCAGTAAATGATATGGTCAAAGATGTGGAGAAAGGAATCTACATAGTAGGACGTGGTTCTTACTCGATTGACCAGCAACGTTATAACTTCCAGTTTGGTGGTACTCTTTTCTTTGAGATCAAAAACGGTAAAATCACCGGGCCAGTACGTGATGTAGCGTATCAGTCTAATACTCAGGAGTTCTGGAATTCTTGTTCAAAAATTTGTGATGCCAGCGATTACCGTATGTTTGGTTCTTTCTTTGATGGTAAGGGACAACCTCCTCAGGTAAGTGCGGTTTCTCATGGTAGCTCTACCTCTCGTTTCGACAACGTAAACGTAATCAATACCGCGAGAAAGATATAATGTAGCCTAACCAATAAGGTATTTTACCTTTAATTTTTAAAACAAGAAATTCATACAATGTCTATATTAAGTAAAGAAGAAGCCAAACAAATTTTGGAGAAAGCGCTGAAGTTCTCCAAAGCCAACGATTGCATCGTAACGTTGAACGGTAGCAACAGTGGCAACGTACGTTACGCTCGAAACACCATTACCACCAGTGGAATGCGTTCTACCCTTACTTTGGGAGTACAGTCGAGTTTTGGTAAAAAAACAGGAACGACCACCATTACCGAGTTTGATGATAAATCATTGGAAAAAGCGGTACGACGTTCTGAAGAATTGGCCAAGCTTTCTCCCGAAAATCCAGAATATATGCCTCCTATGGGGCCTCAGACCTATAAAGATTCCCCCACTTTTGCGAAATCTACCGCCGAGATTACCCCTGAATATCGGGCACAAGTAGCGGCTGATAGTATCGGGCCAGCTGCCAAAAAGGATGTTACAGCAGCAGGATTCCTCAACGATAGTGCAGGATTCAACGCGATGATGAACTCTAAAGGGTTGTTTGCTTTCAATCAATCTACCAATTTGAGTTTTTCGGTAACTATGCGTACCAACGATGGTACGGGGTCTGGTTGGGTTACACGTGACTACAACGACGTGAAGAAGTTTAACTCTGCACAAGCTTCTCAAATTGCTTTAGATAAATCTATACTTTCACGCAAACCCAAAGCCATTGAGCCAGGTAAGTATACTGTAATCTTAGAGCCAGTAGCGGCAGGTTCGCTAATTGGCAACATGATTGGTAATATGGGAGCTCGCCAAGCCGACGAAGGACGAAGCTTTTTGTCTAAAAAAGGTGGAGGTAATAAGCTGGGTGAAAAGCTGGTAGATGAGCGCATCACGATTTATTCTGATCCCTGGAACTCTGAAGTACCTGCCGGAACCTGGGATGGCAATGGATTACCGTTGCAAAAGCGTACCTGGATCGAAAAAGGAGTTGTGAAAAATATGTTCTACTCTCGCTACTGGGCCAAGAAAGCAGGTAAGGAATACACTTCTGCACCTTCCAATGGGATTATGATGGGAGGCGACGCCAGTGTTGAGGACTTGATCAAAAGTACCAAAAAAGGAATTTTGGTTACTCGCTTGTGGTATATCCGTACGGTTGATCCTCAAACATTATTGTACACAGGACTTACTCGGGATGGTACTTTCTATATTGAGAATGGTAAGATCAAGTTCCCAGTTAAAAACTTCCGTTTCAACGAAAGCCCAGTCATCATGTTGAACAACCTGGAAGCCCTAGGGAAACAACAACGTGTAAATGGTAACCTTGTGCCTTCTATGAAGATCCGCGACTTTACCTTTACTAGTTTGTCGGATGCTATTTAGCAAATAGTCCACAGTCGACAGTCAATAGTCCACAGCAGATTGCTTTTAACAGTGGACTGTGGACTGTCGACTGATTGACAAAAAAACTATGATAAACCGAAGCAAATTTATATTTACCCGCTTACAGTATAACTCTGGAGATTGGAATACCGATCAACGCATGCCTTCTAACATGATGAATTCGTTGATTGAGTACACCACCATTCCAGTAGATATCAAAGAACAGGTAATTCCACTGGCCAGCGAGAAGATTTTTACTCGGCCATTTTGCTATTTGAGTGGGCACAAATTGGTGCAGTTTAATGCCAAGGAGCGGGAAAACTTTGAAAAATATGTGCGTAATGGTGGATTTGTCTTTGTAGACGATTGCAACCACGATATTGATGGCTTGTTTGCCAAATCGTTTGAACGGCAAATGAGCGAAATTTTTGGTGCCAATGCCTTGAAAAAAATCCCCAATACCCACGAAATCTACGATATCTTCTTCAAGTTTGAAGATGGGCCGCCAGCCACTGCCCAAGAGCTCAATGGTTGGGGAGATGACATTGTGCATGAATACCTCAAAGCTATAGAAATCAATGGACGCATTGGCGTGCTTTATAGCAACAAAGATTATGGTTGTGAATGGGACTATGACCACCGAAACAAGCGCTGGATGGCCGAAGACAATACCAAATTTGCGGTAAATATTGTGATGTATGCAATGACCGCCTGATTAATTGATAATTATTGTACCTCAAAAATGAATCTACCTATAAAACCCTGGCTATTATTTATTTACCTACTTGGAATGACACAACTTCAGGCTCAAAATACTGATAAGTTTTTGAACACGAAAGACGGACAACTTACCTTGACCAAAGCTGGTGCTGACCATTTTGCCAAGCTGGCCCTCAAATGTATTCATCAGGAATATCCTAATAAGATGGGGCACACTATGGCAGATGCAAAAGAATTGAAAAGTCCCAAGCAATGGCACCCTGCTTTTTATGGTTGTTATGATTGGCACTCTGCAGTGCATGGGCATTGGATGTTGGTGCGATTGATGAAAATGTTCCCTGGTATGAAAGAGGAGCAAAACATCAGAGTGGCGATTAGCCAAAACATCACTAGAGCAAATATCCTGGCTGAGACTGCCTATTTTGAGCGCAGGTTTGGAAAATCGTTTGAGCGAACTTATGGCTGGGCCTGGTTGCTTAAACTCACTGAAGAACTATACACCTGGAACGATAAAGACGCTAAGAAATGGTATAATGATTTACAGCCTTTGGTAAAGGTACTCATCAAACGTTATCAGGACTTTTTGCCCAAACAAACTTATCCGATTCGTACTGGGGTGCACCCAAACACGGCATTTGGGATCAGTTTTGCCCTGGATTATGCCCGAACAGTAAACAATAAAAGCTTTGAAAAATTACTGGTGCAACGAAGCAAAGATTATTATGGACAAGATGCCAATTGTCCCGTAATTTGGGAGCCAGGGGGCAACGATTTTTTCTCGCCTTGTTTGCTGGAAGCAGAGCTCATGAGCAAGGTATTACTGCAAAAAACCTATGAAAACTGGCTGGAAAAATTCTTGGGTAAAGATTTACCTCCCAACTATACATCACCCGCCAAAGTGTCTGATCGTACTGACCCTCAAATCGTCCATTTGGATGGTCTTAACTTGAGTCGGGCCTGGTGCCTAAACTCCATTGTAAAAGCATTACCTACTAAACTGATCGTAAGAAGAACTTTGCGTGAGCTTGCCGAAAAGCATATCAAAGCCACTTTGCCTCATATAGCCAGTGGAGACTACGCGGGCGAACATTGGCTGGCATCGTTTGCAGTGTATGCATTGTCTCCTGCTAATAAATGATGGGAGGGAAATAAGCAGCAATTCACCAAGCCAAGTGATCAAAAACAATGAAATTGATGAATAAAGCACAAGTAACTAATTACTTGTAACTACCTATAACCCATGACAAAAACAACATTAGAAATTACCGAGCAAGAGGTAGAGCAATTGATCGAAAAATTGGCCTTGCTCAAAAAAGAAATTCATAAAAAAATTGTAGGGCAAGAAGATACCATCGAGCAACTACTCATTACATTTATGGCAGGAGGGCATGCCCTGCTCGAAGGGGTTCCTGGACTGGCCAAAACCCTGATGATTCGTACCTTAGCGCAAGCCATTGAGCTACCTTTTCGTCGTATTCAGTTTACTCCTGATCTAATGCCCACTGATATTACCGGAACCGAGATTTTACAAGAAGATCAATCGACTGGAGAGCGGGTATTTAAATTCAACAAAGGGCCTATTTTCGCCAACATCATTCTGGCCGATGAAATTAACCGAACCCCACCCAAAACCCAGTCAGCGTTACTAGAGGCAATGCAAGAGTTTGAGGTAACCTATGGAGGTAAAACCTATGAGTTGGATCGACCATTTTTTATTCTGGCTACCCAAAACCCCATTGAGCAAGCAGGTACCTTTCCTTTGCCTGAGGCCCAGCTCGACCGCTTTCTGTTATTTATTCAGATTGGTTATCCTACTGAGCAGGACGAACTGGGGATTTTGACCGACACTACAGGTACTAAAAAAGTAAAGATAGAGCCTGTAATGACAGGAGAGGAAATCAGAAAAGTACAGGAGTTGGTGCGTGAAGTAACCACCGAGCAAAACCTCATTGCTTTTGTAAATCTCATTGTACGAGCCACCCGACCCGATAGCACCTCGGTAAATTATATCAAAGAATGGGTACGTTGGGGGGCAGGCCCTCGTGCTGGTCAGGCAATGATTCTTACAGCCAAAGCACGTGCCTTGCTACAAGGCAGGTTTGCCGTGACTTTAGAAGACATCAAAGCAGTTGCTTATCCAGTGTTACGCCATCGTATTCTGATGAATTTTAAGGCTGAGGCCCAAGGCATTACTTCCGATCAAGCCACTACCGAACTACTTAAGCAAATAAGTTTGCCTAAAAGTAAACTAGAGTAGAAAACTAGAATAAATAATGAAAAAATCTACCCAACAAACCTACGAAGAACTCCTGAACCCCGAATTACTCAATTCGGTAGATGGCCTTATTTTACTTAGTAAGATGATTATTGGAGGGTATTTATTGGGACAAAACCAAAGCATTCGTACTGGACAAGGGCAGGTGTTTCGGCAATATCGTAGCTACCAACCAGGCGATGATTTGCGGTTATTGGATTGGAAAATGTATGCCCGTTCGGGGCGATATTTTGTCAAAGAATCTGAGATAGAGACCAACATTACAGTCAAGTTTGTAATAGATGCGAGTGCCTCTATGCTACATGAGGATCGTAATAAAATAAGAAAAATAGACTTTGCCCGACTAATGGCTACTACACTGGGCCATCTGGCGCTAGAGCAAGGAGATGCCATTGCTTTGTATGCTGTGAATGAAAGTCAAATTGTACAATTGTCGCCACGCCAACATCGGCAACATTTGCATCGGTTGGTGTTTGAGCTGTTACAGATTGCCCCAGGTGGTGGGTTTCCAACAATTCATAACCACCCCCTGTTGTATCATAATCCCGGAAGCAACAAGGAAATGATCGTGTTTATCAGCGACATGTACGAACATTCAGGAGAAATTTATGAAACCCTGGAACAGTTGAGTGCCTTAAAAAACGAAGTGTTGTTTTTTCACTTATTGGGGCAAAACGAACTGGATTTGAATTACAAAGGCACTGTAACTTTAGAAGACTTAGAAACGGGACAGCGCATTCAGGTGGATAGTCAGAAGGTGCGCAAACAATATCAAGAGAACTTACAACAGCACCTGCACAAGATTGAGCAAAAAATGCTCGATTTAGAAGTAAGTTATGATTTGTTCTCGATGGGCGATCCATTGGATAAGGCTTTGAATGATTTTTTGAAAAGGAGACAGCGGATGTAGTCCATAGACGACAGTCGACTGTCCACAGTTGTTAAGTTCTGAGATTATTTGCTATTAGTAAATAAACTGTCGACCATAGACGGTGGACCGTTGACTAACAGACTGATAAACTAAAAACTATGACCATACAAAACCCTACATATTTTTGGGCGTTATTAGGCCTTTTGGTGCCGTTGGCCATCCATTTGTGGAGTCGCAAGGCAGGCAAAACGGTAAAGGTAGGGAGTACCCAATGGTTGATTGCTTCAGAAAATACCCGCTTTAGTAGTTTGCAGTTCAACGAAGTGTGGTTATTTGTGGCAAGGGTAATCGTAGTACTGCTGGCGGTATTGATTTTACTTGATTTGGTGCAAAAGCGTCCTGCTACCCCAAACAAAACTTCCCAAACCTGGATATTGACTGAGGAAGATTTACTGAGTGATGCTCGAGTACGACCTCAGATAGATTCTTTGACAAAATCAGGAATCCCTTTACATTTGTTCAAAGCAGGCATGCCTATGCTTGCAAAAGAAGCATTGACCAAAATACCTGTACAAACCAAACAAGACCAAGAAATAGTTACTGACCTAAACTATTGGTCTTACCTCAATGAATTAAATACTCGGACAGATGCTCCCAAAAGGGTGATTATCTTTGCCCAAAATACCCAAAAAAGATTTCAGGGGACAAAACCAACATTAAACCTGGAGGTAGAGTGGGTAAACCTACCACAGCAACGCAAAAGTGTGTTTCTGTTAGATGCATTGCAACTGCCCAATGACAGCCTTTTGTTGAGCATTGGTATCAGTGATGAGAACGGAACCCAGGTACTACGAGAAAAAATAGGGCGACAGGCCAACACCAAAATCAAAGACCTCCCTTCGGTCATTGTAAAAGATCAACAAGTACAGTTTGCTCAAGTGCCCAACGAAGGGGTGCAAATTCGGAAGCCTATTCCTAAAAAGATACACATTGCCTACACAGAATCTCATAGTTTAGACCAACAATATCTGAAGGCAGCACTCGAAGCTGTGGGAGAATATATGCAAACTGAGGTACGTGTAACAGCTGCCCCAATAGAGCAACTAGAAAAAGATGCTGGAAACAAAAAAGGTGTTGATTGGGCGGTTTTTTTAGGTAAAGCCCCTGAAAATAACGCCATATTTAATATAGGCAATCAGCAAATAGTACAAGGGCTTAAACCAACCAATCAATGGTTTGAGCAAGATGAAGCCCAGCCAACATTGCATTATTTGCGTCAAAGAGCCAATCCAGAAGTAAACCCAGGCTTGCTGAAGGATGGTAAGTTTTTAGAGGAGATCACGCAACTGTTATTTGCTAACCCAAATGCTCAGAAACGCTTGATCCAATTTGACCAACGCAAAATAGTATTGAGTCAGGCTTCTCCCACTAAGAAAAAGCAGGCAAACCAGCATTTAAATACTCAGGATAAAACCAAAAAAAATACCCGGAATTACCATTTATTATTATGGCTGGGGTTGGTAGTAGGCGTAGTGGTAGAGCGGTTAGCAGAGGCTACCAAAGTAAAAGTTTAGAACCATGAAAAATACCGATGCAATTAAAATATTGACCCAAATTCGCCAAAAATGGCAGTGGCTTAAAGTACTTGAGTTGCTGTTATGGGCAATAGGTGTAGGAGTATTAGTTACAGCTTTATTGAAACTAATGTTTGCCCCTGAAAATATCTGGTTGGCAGTTATAGGAGTGCTGTTTACTGTATTGTTTTTTGTGATTGGGATAGAGCGATCTGGAGTGCGAAAAATTCAATTAAAGGATGTAGCCCAGTTTTTAAACCGAAACTACCCCACGTTGGAAAATAGTACTGAACTAGTACTTACCCCAAAACAAGATTTACCTTTGGTAGCCAAAATGCAGCAAAACAAGGTAAGTCGTCAGTTGCAATCAGTGGTGCCCAAGGTGAAAGTCCCACATAGATTGGCAACATCTGTGCTCGCATTGCTGATAGGTGGTGGGTTGGCCCTGGCGCTTTTTAGTGTAAGGGTTGCTCCCAATGTACAAATAGCTGATCAAGGGAAAAAGCAAGTGCCTACCCAATTGGCCACTACTCCTTTACCCAAAAATATTCCTGCGGAAATACAAAAAATCACAGCCACTATCCATCCACCTGCCTATACTGGAATGGGTGCTCAAGTAGCATCTGATTTAAGCTTAAAAGCGCCCGAGAATAGCCAGATTCATTGGCAGGTAAAATTTAAAGGAGAAGTAAAGCAAGCCTTGATTGTATTGAATGATGGCGACTCGCTTCGCTTGCAACAAGACTCCAAAAAAGCGTATACCACCCAGTGGTTATTAAAAGAAAAAGGGTTTTACCAAATTGTATTTCAGCCAAATAGTACTCCCAACACCTGGAAAACGAGTGATTTCTTTGCCTTGGAACCCATACGCGATACGCGCCCCAAACTCACCATTACTGGAATCAATGAAAACGAAGAGTTTTTGTATCGCCCCAGTATTGACATCAATTTCAAAACTCGTATTACTGATGATTATAGTATTACGGATGCCTACATTGTGGCTACAGTGAGCAAAGGACAAGGAGAGTCGGTAAAATTTAGAGAGCAAAAACTGCGATTTGATAATTTTACTCATGGTCAGCGCAATTATCAATTACAAAAGACACTGAACTTACAGAAACTAGGAATGGCCCCTGGTGATGAATTATACTTTTTTGTAGAAGCCATTGATAACAAAACTCCGCAAAGGCAAAAAGGACGTACTGAAGTGTATTTTGTGGCTATTCAGGATACTACTTCTGAACAATTGTCTATTTCGTTGGGAACCGGAATTAAAAAACTACCCGACTATTTTCGAAGCCAGCGCCAATTGATTATGGATACTGAAAAACTGCTCAAGCAGCGTAACACCATGCCTTTGGATAGTTTTAATTATAAGAGTAATGGTATAGGAGTAGACCAAAAGATTTTGCGCTTGCGTTATGGCAAGTTTTTGGGCGAAGAATACGAGGTAAGCATGGGAAGTGGAGAACATTCAGGACACGATCATCATGACCATGACAAGAAAGACCATGATGATGACCACAACAAGAAAGACTCCGTTAAAAGAGATACCATTCGTTATCTGGATAAAAAAACAGGTAAAATGGTCACCGAAATACATTATGAAGGGGATGGACATGGTGACCATGATCATGGGCATAAGCGCTGGAAAAATAAAATTTCTTCCTTTTCGATACTCAGGCGTAACCAAAAAGATCATAACCATAGACCCAAATCTGCGGCTCCTTCGAACAACCCCATGGATTATGTACCTGAAGATGTGCAACACATCCATGACATTATGGAAGAGGCTACGTTTTTTGATGAAGTGCTCAAAAAACAACTTCGCGAGGCATTGCGTAATATGTGGGAATCGGAGCTAAGACTACGCACCAATCGTCCCAAGGAGTCATTGCCTTATCAGTACAAAGCACTGAAGCTTATCAAACAAATTCAGCAAAAGTCTCGGGTGTATGTAGAGCGTATTGGTTTTGAACCACCCCCTATCAAAGAAAAAGAAAAGCGATTGAAAGGAGAGTTAGAGGATGTGCAAAACCCATATAAAAACCGGTCGCTGGAAGCCAAGGTAAAATACCCCAATATTAGGGAGTTTTTGCCTGTACTGGAAAGTTTGCGAGCGGAGTTAGATCCAACAAAACCTGTTTTGCAAATGACCAAAAACCAACGTCGCTTGTTGAGAGCAGCGGGCAGTGAATTGGCTGAAGTAGCGATTGATCGTCCTGGACAGTTTCTGACCAGTTTACAGACTATACAGCAACTTTCTCAAAACAAAGTGTTAGCCAGAGATTTACCCAAAGTATATACCTACTTGATAAAATCACTTTGGCAGGCATTGCCACAGGATAAACCTCAACCGAGTACTCGTACCCGTTCCAAAAATCGTTTGTTGGAGCTTTACCTTAAAAAATTGGAACAATAATGAAGGAAAGTTGGAACATAGGGTGGCAGTTGCAAGGTACCGAGTTTTGGTTAGTACTGGGTATTTCCCTGATATTACTATTGTTTTTATTAATGCAAGCCTGGAGAAGACCAAATCATAAAAATAGGACAACTCGTTTGCTTTGCAGTGGTTTGCTGGTATTTGCTTTGGCAATGATTGGTCTCAAACCCGAGTGGCAAAAAGCACATAAAGCTCAAGCAGCAATTATCTTAACCGACAACTATGATTTAAAGGTATTAGATAGCCTTCAGGCAGCAGAGGATAGTGTGAAGGTGTTTAACTATCAAGAGGCAAACCCTGAAAAAAACACTTCTGATACAAAAACGACTCTCTCAACTGTAGCAGCGGTAGATTTAGAGATGATTTTACGCCAATCGGTAAAATTTAATAAGATACACATTGTAGGTAATGGAATAAAAGTGCACGAATTACCAAGGTTAGAAGGTCATCAAACACATTTTTATCTGAATGAAGAACCTAATGGTTTTAGAAACCTGGTTCATCAAAAGAAGCTACAGGTACAAGAAAAATTAGCCGTGAAAGGTACTTATCAAAATCGCCAGAGTAAAGAAATTACCCTGTTGTTGGCGAGCCCAGGTGGTGTAGTGGATTCTACATTGATGAGCAGCAAAAACGAAACTTTTGCTTTGGTAGATAGGCCCAAAGAAGCAGGTAGATATATTTATCGCCTCATTGCTAAAAATAAACAGGGCGATACGCTGAGCATTGAACCTGTGCCTGTAATGGTGCAAGCCAAACGCAAGCTCAAAGTTGTCGTCATCAATAGTTTTCCGAGGTTTGAAACAAAATATCTCAAAAATTGGCTAGGAGAAGAAGGGCATTCGGTGGCAGTGCGTTCCATTATTTCTAAAAACAAAGTGAAAGATGAATTTGTAAATCAACGCCCTATTACTTTCCAACTGACCCAATCATTGCTTCAACAAACCGACTTACTGATATTAGATGCAGAATATGCCCAAACGATAGGAGGGAGTGTACTGAGCAATCTAAAACAAGCCATTCAAAATGAGGGCTTAGGAGTGTTGCTCCAAATAGATGAAACTGGAGCAGTACCCATAAGCTTGGCAAAGTTTCCATTGGTAGGTTCCCAAAATACCAAAACCCGCCTCAGTGGAGCTAGTTTTGGAAACAAAGGTGATTTTGAACTGAATCAATTACCGTATTTGCTACAATCACAACTGGGCACTTTGGCATTGGTACGCAATACTCAGGGACAAACTTTGGTAGGTTATAATGTAAAAGGCCTGGGAGGAGTAGGCGTAAGCCTTATTGAGGAATCGTACCAAATGTTATTGGAAGGCAAACCACAGTTTTATGCAGCTTATTGGTCACACATTATTGATCAACTGGCAAAAAAGCAAAATCCACAACATGTATGGCAGGTAAATACTGCTATACCAATAAGGCAAGAAAAATGCAATGTCACCTTAACATCTAATCTAGCAAAACCCATTGGGGAAATAACGGATGCAGATAATACAGCAGAGTTTTATCTGCAAAATAAAATCAACTTTCCACAAGAATGGACGGGGGCTTTTTGGCCTCAACAATCTGGATGGAATTCATTAAAGGTAAAAGGTGATACTACCGCTAGTGATGCTTTTTTCTATGTGTACAACGATAAAGACTGGAAAGCTCAAAGAGAAACTCACCTCATCAAGGCTAATCGCCAATGGGCCAATAATCACGCGAAACCTATTATTACCCGCCCAAATGCTACTATCACTCACCGTAAACCCATTCCTTTATGGTACTTTTTCGTGCTCTTCTTGCTGAGTGCTGGGTTTTTATGGCTAGAGCCTAAGTTATAATTTTGTGATATGTCACGGCCAATTTTTAGAGACTTAAGAAAATGTGAAGTACTTCATAACCTGGGCAAAGGAGTATTTAAGGCTAAAGACTTACTCAATGAAGAGGAGATCATTGTACAAATGACAACCAAACAACGAGTAAATTACGTCAAAATCTCTCCAGGTGATCTTATTTATACAAAATATTCTGAAGGCCTTAAAAGCAACTGTTTGATCTCTGATTTTGACTTTAAATGGCGAGATAATTTATCCAGAGAAAAGCGATTATTGGATGAGTTATTACAAAAAATGAAGAGAAATAATGATTGAATACAATGAGATGATTGAAACTTTTCGTAAAAGTTCTTAGTTAAAATTACGTTTTTCAAAATCAAGCAAACTAATTTATTTACGCTTTTATATGTTCCATTAACTATGTTATTTTGGAATACCCTTATGTTTTTTAGGAATAGCGTGCGGCAGGACTATAATTTTTTTTCCTAAATTATAACCTGAATTTTAGTAAAACCCTAAGGTTGTTTCGACTTCACTAACTTAAAAACCCAAACCCGTGAACCTTGCTGTATAATTATGGAATTAAAACAGCTAACTATTTTCATATCAGTTGCCGAACACCTCAGCTTTAGCAAAGCAGCAACGGCACTGTCTATGTCACAATCTACTGCCAGTAAATACGTCAAGGCATTGGAAGAAGAACTCAATGTATCTTTTTTTTCTCGTCATCAAAATCAGCTTGAGCTTACCATCGAGGGGAAGGTTTTCTTGGAAGAGGCTCGTAAAATCTTATTTACTTCAGAAAAAGCCCGTTTGGTTATTCAAAATGCCGAAATAAAATCTACGATTAAAATTGGTTTTGTGCCATTATCTATTCTCACTTTTTTGCCTCAGTTTATAGAAGCTATGAAAAAGGAGTATCCTGATTTAGATCTTGCTATAGAAACCTATTACGATAATCACCTGTTGTTGAAAAAATTGCAGGATGAAAAAGTAGATGTAGCGTTCTATTATCAAACTTACCCTTTAGAAGGAATAGAAAGCCTATTGGTACACGAAGACGATATTATGCTTATTCAACCCTCCAATCATCCATATGCAAACATCAAAGAGTTAAAGCCAGAACACCTTCCTCATATGAAATATATATTCCCTCCTCGTGAGGTAAATCCTTACCTAATTGATGTGTTTTTGGCCAACTGTGAGATTTTGGGATTTACACCAGATATCGCTTTTTATATCAATCCTCATCAGGCACGGCTTGCGTTAGTGTCTAATGGCCTGGGAGTGATGTTTGACAGCGAAAGCCTGAAGCAACTCAATACCCCTAATGTTATTTTTACCCCCATACAAAAAGAGTTTAAAAATAAGGCTCGTATCCTCATGGGGTGGAAACCCAACAATTCCAAAATGCCTGTTGTTCAATACTTTTTAGATTACTTTAATCAATCATAAACCATCTTTTTTTTGCCAGATAATGGAAATAAAACAACTCAAAGTTTTCGTAACGGTAGCCCAACATATGAGCTTTAGCAAAGCATCACAAGATTTAAATTTATCGCAATCAAGTATTAGCAAATACATTAAGCAGCTAGAGGAAGAAATGGACGCAGAGCTGTTTACCCGCAGCAAAAAACAAATTGAACTGACTCCTGCAGGAGAGGTGTTTTTGACAGAGGCAGAACAGATAATTAAAATTACAGATGGAACATTTGATTTTGAAGAGAACATTAGTGTAGGTTTTTTACCGTTATCAATGCTTACCTTTTTGCCCAAACTGATTGAGTTTATTAAGAAGGTGATGCCAGAATTAAAAATTCAGTTTAATAACTACCACGATAACAATCAATTGATTGCAGACTTGAAAGATGGTGTAATAGACGTCGCGTTTTTTAATGAAAACTATCCTCCCGAAGGTATTGAGTCTATGGTAGTACAAGAAGACGAAATTGTAGCTTTTCAGTCAACTAGCTCTCCTTTTGCCAATTTGGAAGAAATAACAGAAAGCGATTTGGCGCAGTTGAAATATATTTTACCCCCTCGAGAGGCCAATCCTTTTGTATTAGATTTATTTTTTAATTACTGCGAAATGCTGGGATTTGAGCCACAGGTAGAATATTTTATCAATCCCCACCAAACGAGACTAGCACTGGCCTCGGCTAATTTGGGTGTAGCGCTTGATTGCGTAAGTTTGGCTCATTTAAATACTCCAAATCTGATTTATACCCGGATGGAAGAAAAACTTAGAACGTATGTGAAGATTATGATGGGCTGGGTACCTAAGCCAACTAAAATGAATACAATTCAACATTTCCAGAAGTATTTTGAAGAGCGCACTGCAAATAATCAGGCCACCTCTTGAGGAGAGTGTTTCAGGTACCAGGTTTAAGCATACTGCGTAATATTGTTATTAAAAGCCAGCTATTTTTTATTCAATTTTTTGTCCCCCATTTGTCCCCCTACCAAATTTCCGCTTTCCAGAATAGGTGTTTACTTTTGTAATATAAAAAATACTATACGAGTAAACCCATTAACTTTCATGAAGATAAGTAAGAGTACAAGACCCCAAATCACATTTCCTTTTTGGGAATTTATATTTTCCAAAAAAAATGAATGATGGAGGTACCCTTCAATACAGCAAGCTAAACTAAGCCGTTTTATCAAAAGCTCAACAAAGTATTTTGAGACATTACAAGATGATTTAATTCATTAAACTGACAACGTTATTTTTTTCAATTTAAGCGTTAGGAGTATTCATTTATCATTGTTTAGGTTTTCAGGATTGTATAAAACGATACTCTTGGCATTTATTAACACTAACCTATGGAACTAAAACATATAGAATATTTTTTGGCCCTTGCCGAGGAATTAAACTTTAGTCGGGCTGCTCAAAGGTTACACATCTCTCAACCCCCACTTAGTCGTCATATCAAAGCACTGGAAGACGAACTTAAAACCAAACTCTTCTATAGAGATACCCATTCGGTAAAATTGACTAAAGAAGGACATCTATTTTATGAAAAAGCATTGACTTTGTCTAAACAAGTACAAGGAGTAGCTGACAAAGTAAAATCTGCTAAAAAGGTATCTGTTACTCAGCTAAATATAAGTTTTGTATTTCCGGCACTGATGATGTTTTTGCCTGACTTACTCGCAAGTTTTCGTAAAACACATCCTCATATTCAAGTGGATATGAAGGAGCTATATGATACCGCGGAAGTACAGCGTAAAATACAAAAACAAACGCTTGATGCTGCTTTTTTGCACAATGTACTTCCTCAAACTAAAGCAATAAGCCGATATAGAGTAGCCTCTGAAGATGTTCAATTAGTGATTCCTATAGATCATCCGTTGGCCAAGCGAGAGCAAGTACTACATCAGGATTTGAAAGACGAACGTATTATTTTCTTTTCCAGGGAGTTGTCTCCTACATTGTATGACTTGTTTTTATATGAGTGTTATGAGGCGGGACGTTTTCGTCCTAATATTACCATGGAGCTTACCCCTGCTCATGCTCGCATAGCCATGGTATCTCAGGGGTTAGGTGTTACTTTTGCTCCTCCGAGCCTTGAAAAAATGTTCAGAGGAAAAGTGTTATTCAAAAAAATAGCGCGTACCAAGCCCGTGGTTTTACCTATTGACCTTGCCTGGAGTAGCAATACTACCAACAAGCACTTGTTAGAGTTTATCAAATTTACACAAGCGTACTTTGCTACCAAGCAAACCCGCATACAAGGATTAGCAGCTTAGGAGTTATAGTGATCAAAATAAAAAGGGTTTATGGTGATACCGTATCACTATAAGCCCTTTTTTGATAAGCAAACGCCTAAGAATTTCACCTTATAGCTTTTATTTTACAGGAAATTGCTTCTGTAAAAAATCAAATATGTGATTAAAGTTTTTTAGAGGTGCATTGTGTTTTCCCTTAATAGCAATATGCTTGAAATAGAACTGGAATTTTTTTGCCTTTAGTCTAAGAGCCATTTTTTCGCACATGATAGTTGTAGGGGCAATTTCATCCTGAGTGGCAGAAATCAGTAAAATAGGTCCCTTGATTTTCTCGACCTTTATCAAAGCTTCTTTTTCAGCAGTTGTATTCTTTAGCATCGTTACAAAAGCTCCCCTTAAATCTTTTTTGATAAGAAAAGGAATGCTTTCCTCTGATACTGGCACAAAAGGCAATTCTTTGCTTTGATAAGTCCAAGACGAGGATGTAAAGTGATTGGTATGCCCAGGAAAAACAACATGGCTTGGCACAATGGCTACTATACAAGAAATATCGCTATAGTAACTTCCTAATAGCAGTGCCAAATCTCCTCCTCTTGAGCCACCAATAATGGCAATTTTGTTGGCGTTAACTTTGGGATGTTTGGCCGCGTTTTGAATGGCCTTATACACATTTTCTATTGCAATCCGATCTAATTTCTGTGGAATCCCTTTACTACCAAAATATCCAAGTGCTAAAAAAGCATACCCTTGTTTGATGAATTGTTCCCGAGTTGCTCGCCAATAATCACTTGCCCAGGCATTGCCTCCTTCCGATCCTCCTAACCCTACAATTAGAGGTTGTTGGTCTCCTTTGCCAAGGTACAATAGGCTATGAGTTTCAGGAGCATCTATAGTAATTTGTGCGAATGTTTTGGTAGATGAATAGATCAAAACTATCCACACCAAATAAGGTGTTATCTTGAAATAGGTCATGGTTATTGATTGTGTTTTTTCAAATTTCAATGTTTCACAGTCAATAACCTTTGACTTAGATCAAATAATCACTTTTCGGCTCTAATCCTACTTAATGTTTCTTGGGCTATACCTAAATAAGAGGCAACCATTCCTAAAGGGATGCGATGTGATATTTGACGATGCGTATGACAAAAATGGTTGTATTTTTCTTTAGCAGTAGTAAAGTGCATAGAGTTAATACGATCTAAGCAGTGCCATAATATATCTCCCATAGACAGCCTTGCATAACGTTCCATCTCAGGGAAATGGTCAAACAAATAACCTGATTTCTGAAGTTTTATGGAGAAAACCTGCGTATCTTCTATAGCATCTATGTAATAAACATCCAGTTGTTGTTGCATAAAGCTACGAGGAGAGTTAATCCACTCATTTTCGGCACTAAAATACTCACAGACTTCTTTTCCATCTTTGATAAAGTAAGTCCTGACCAGCCCTTGATAAATAAAATGACTTTCAGTACAAATTCTATCAGCATTATGTAGCAATTCTTTTTTTTTGAAGACAGTAAAGCGACCGTTGGTTTTCAAGGCTTCTTTCAATGCATCACTTAATCGGATGTATTGCTCAAAGTGTTGATACAATGAAGCCTCAATATCTGATATAGCCGTCATATTGCTGTTATAAATTAGAACTTCTCAAACAACTTTCTAAATTGATTGAAAATACGTTCGATCAAACGTAAGTCCTTGGTAATGATGTCTGCCTGACCTTGCATTTCGGCTCTAAACTCTAACTGTTTACCATAACTTGTTTTCAAGCCATTGGGTAATTGTACATTAAGACTGTACATAGGGCCTTGCTCGGGGTCGGTACCTTGCTGAGCCAGCAATGAAATGCTCTCTACTTTACCTCTTACCATTCCAAACTCATCGGCAGGATAGTTGAAAAAACGGATATTCACTTCTTGTCCTACCTTTACTTTACCAGAACCTAGCATAGGCATATTAATCTTACCCAGCAGATTCTTGGCTTGTGGTACTACTGCCATTACTGGTTGTTCGGGTTTTACATATTGATTATCGCTCCAGTAAGACATAAAAGATACTTTACCCGCCACGGGAGTCGTGAGCAAATAGCGTTGTTTCCAAATATTGACCTGGCTACGTAAAGTCTGGAAAGTATTTTGGGCAGCTAAGATATAACCACGTTCTTGTTCTCTAAAAGTAAGGTTTAGCTCTCCAATCCGGCTTTTGAGTTGATTGATCTGAATATCGTTATTGATAATAGAGGCATCGGCATTTTTGAGCGAGCGTTGTTGTTGCAGCAAGGAGGTCTTGGTTTGATCAAAGTCAAGTGGGGCAATCAATTGTTGCTTGGCAAGGGTAGAATCAGCGCTGTACTTATTCCCAAATACTTTAAACTCCTTAAACATAATCTCACGCTGTGCCCGTAGATTTTGATTCAGGTTTTGGTATTGATTGATCTGTGAGCGAAGGTTTTGAATCTGATTTTCAGGCTTAGACAGTTCATAAAAGAGTAGAAGCTCTTTAAATGTTTTGGCAAAAGTCTCATAATACCCTTGAAGCTCACCTAACTTTAAATCTTGCTTTTTGATGAATTGTTGGTAAAACTTGTCAAGGTCAGCCAGGCTTCGCGTATTATTATTCAATATCTGTTGAAATGCAGCAATTTCTTTTTCCAACTGCTTTAAATCTTCAAAGCGGGTAGGGTTCTGAATATAACCCAAAGTCACATCTTTGGGTACTTCCTGACCATCTTTTACCAACAATTTCAGTTGTCCCGAAACACGAGCCATTACGCGTTGAGGAGGGCTTTTGGTAGTGACCACAATACTGGCGTTGATGATTTCTGGGTATTTCATAAACCAGGACACTGCCAGCAATACAAAAAAAGTAATGAACACAACACTGATACCCCAGCGGATAATCCAATGAGGAATGTAACTTAAAATTTCTTGAACCTCATCACTGCGTAATTCCAAATCTTGAATTTCTTCTTGCTGAGGAGTTGTATTTTGAAGAGGAGCAGGAGCTTGTCCGTTGGCGTCTGGCATAAATTTGTACTTTAGATTCGTGGTTTGACCTACAATTTAGAAAGCAAAATTACAAAATTTCATCATTTTTTGATAATTAAGCGCAGATACACTTTGGCAATTGCCAAAAATCCCACAACAAATCCCATTAGAAATTGCTAACTTGCTGCTCATTTGAACAAAATTAATGTTTTCATATGCTCAGACCATCTCCTATTAATACTTCTACCGCACGAGTTGCCCTTAGATATGGCATTTATACTGGTATTGGAATGGCACTTTACACAACAGCTTTGAGGTTTTTATGGCCCTATGCACCAGCCGATATACGGTACGCATTTATGTTAATATTGGCGTTTGGTATCACACGAGGAATGCTGGGCTTTCGTAAAGAAAACAAAAGTAAAATGACCCTGATTCAGGGTTGGGGAGCAGGTAGTATGCTGTCTATGGCTGCTGGGTTGATGTATGGATTAATCAACTTGTTAATGATTTTTTTGTATGAACCAGTAACAAGCAATGTTCGTAATACTGCTTCTGTGGGTTTTTTGATCATTGTTTTTTGGATAGCTTTGGTAGGTGCTTTGATGTCTTTAGTAGCTGCCTTTTTTTATAAAAAAGCCTGATTTTATAAGATACCATAATCCAACTATAATTTATACCTTTGTTGCTAACGGGATATTTTTAAAACAAATACATGGTGCCTGAACTAGACTTGGATATTTCGGTGGTAATACCACTGTTAGACGAAGAAGAATCACTGCCAGAATTGGGGAAATGGATTACCCAGGTAATGGAAAAACATAAATTTAGCTATGAAGTGATCATGGTAGATGATGGTAGCCGAGATCGTTCTTGGGAAGTTATTCAAGAGCTTGCTGCCGAAAACCCTTGCTTCAAGGGGATTAAGTTGAACCGAAACTATGGCAAATCAGCTGCACTGAATACTGGATTCAAGGATGCACAAGGGCGAGTAGTGATTACCATGGATGCAGACTTGCAAGATAGCCCTGACGAAATACCAGCCTTGTATAAAATGATTATAGAAGAAAAGTATGATTTGGTATCAGGTTGGAAAAAGGTGAGACACGATCCCATTTCTAAAACTATTCCTACCAAAATATATAATGCTTTTACCCGTTGGTTTTCAGGTATTAAGTTACACGATTTCAATTGCGGACTTAAGGCTTATGCAAATCCAGTAGTAAAAAGTATTGATGTTTACGGAGAAATGCATCGTTATATCCCAGTAATTGCCAAGGCTGCCGGTTTTAAAGAAATTGGCGAAAAGGTGGTGAAACACCAGGCACGCCAATATGGTACTACCAAATTTGGTGGACTCAAGCGTTTTATCCGTGGTCCGTTAGACTTGCTTTCTATTACCTTTGTAACACGATTCCGTAAAAGGCCTATGCATTTTTTTGGTGCCTGGGGGATTGTATTTTTTCTGTTAGGGTTTTTGGGAGCAAGCTGGCTAATTATAGATCAGTTTTTAGCTGTATATTATGGTACCGAAATGGGAACACCTGTAACTAATCGCCCCTTATTTTATTTGTCGTTATTAACTATTGCTATTGGAGTACAGTTATTCCTGGCTGGCTTCTTGGGTGAGATGATGGTGGTAAATTCACCCCAAACCCATGAATATGTAGTGGCACAAAAAATAGGCATCAATACCTCGATCAATTCCTCAGAAGCATCAGAATCCAATCAATAAAAGTATGAAATACTCGATCATTGTTCCAGTGTACAACCGCCCTGAAGAAGTACGTGAGTTGTTGGAAAGCCTCACAAGACAAACTTATCGGAACTTTGAGGTAATTATTGTAGAGGATGGGTCTAGCGAAAAATGTGAGGATATCATAGCTGGATTTGCCGATCATTTAGATGTGCATTATTACTTCAAAGAAAATAGTGGACAAGGGTTTGCACGTAACTATGGTTATGAAAGAGCTACTGGAGATTATTTCATTGTATTTGACTCTGATTGTCTAATTCCAGAAAAATATTTAGAAATCGTAAACAATCGCTTGTCAGAAAACTATCTGGATGCTTATGGAGGCCCAGATAAAGCCGCCAAGTCTTTTACCAAAATCCAAAAAGCAATTAGTTATGCCATGACCTCACCCATGAGTACTGGGGGGATTCGTGGTAACAAAAAACAGCTAGGAGGACAATTTCATCCACGTAGTTTTAATATGGGGATTTCGCGTGAAGTGTACGAAAAAACGAAAGGGTACATTTTGCCTAAAATGGGAGAAGACATCGAGTTTAGCATTCGTATCATCAACAATGGCTTCAAAGTAGGGCTTATTCCTGAAGCTCATGTGTATCATAAACGGCGCACCAATTTTCGCCAATTTTATAAGCAATTGCACTTTTTTGGGCGAGCTCGAATTAATATTAATCGTTTTCACAAAGGACAAATCAAAGCCGTACATTTCTTTCCAGCGGTATTTGTCATGGGAGTGTTTTCATTGCCCCTTACGTTACTCCTCAGTTTAAACTTGTTTTTGGTGCACATTTCGGGATTAGCACTTTATTCACTACTGGCCTTTTCGGATGCAGTAGCCAAAGAAAAAAACGCTGAAATAGGATTGTTAAGTGTTGTAGCTGTTTGGACTCAACTACTGGCCTATGGCATTGGGTTTATTACTGAGGCTTTTTCAAAACCACCGAAAACTAATTCCAGAGCTGCTTCACAAGTGAAAAACTAAAAATGAAAAATGGCGTGACAATAAGCTAATGGTGAAACAATAGAACAATATAAATTATCTTATTTGCGAAAAAGAGAAATTCATAGGCAAACATCGATAATTTATCATTCAACGTCAATTACTGGCTTCTTTCTAAAATTCTCCTATTTTTGTAATGTACAAACCATACAAAAAACACCATGTTACGTAGCTTATTTTCCATTATTTTTTTCGTGCTAGGTGCCGTAGTAGGCATTGTAGGCTGGAGCTTTTATAAAACAGGTTCGTTTCCTTTTTTCCCCGAAGACAAACCTGTAACCAAACACAATGCGGTACTTGAAAAAATTGAGTCATTGGGCAACCTGGAACTCATTCGCTACACCTACAAAGACATGGTAGAGCATGAAGTAATCAAGGCCTATTTGCCTGATCCTAAAGTAGTGTTGATGGTGTCGGGAGAAGTCGTAGGCTGCATAAACCTAAAGAAAGTAAAGCCCAGTGATGTGGTAGAAAAAACGGATACAGTATATATTCGTCTGCCTCGCCCCGAAATTTGTGTTTCTAAGATCAATCATAACGAATCGAAAGTGTTCGATACCCGCAATACGACTTTATTTGCGGATCGCTCTAAGCTGATTGACCAGGCTTACAAAATTGCAGAAAATCATTTGCCACAAGCAGCCAAGCAAGCCAATATTTTGGAACGCACCAAAGTAAGTGGAGAGAAGTTGTTACGCCCCTTGTTTGAAAACTTATCCAAGAAAAAAGTAGTATTTACCTATCCAGTGGCGGGAGAAAAAAATATTAAGATGCAGTAGGTGGGAGAGTATATAGTTGATAGTTCGTGGGCACAATATACTTCGCCAACGACGAACTATCAACTAAAAAACTATAGACTAGTTAATTTCAACCATTTCAATGTCAAAAATCAAGTCTTTGCCAGCCAAGGGGTGGTTAGCATCTACCAAAATGGTAGTATCTCTGATTTCCTTTACAACAACCATAATTTGATTGCCATTTTGAAGCTGAGCAGGAAGTTCCATACCTACCTGTACATTCATTTGCTTCAATTGATCCTCGTAAGGCATTTCTACCATCAATTGCTCATTTACCGGGCCATAAGCCTGATCGCTTGAAATCTCAACGGTTTTGCTTTCGCCTACCTGCATCCCCATCACTCCTTGTTCGAAGCCTGGAATCATTTGCTTAGCACCAATGGTAAATTCTAGAGGTTCACGGTCACGAGAAGAATCAAATACAGTTCCGTCAGTCAATTTTCCAGTATAATGAACTTTAACTTTATTTCCGTCTTGAGCAGTCATTAAAAAGAAGAGTTGTAGTGCATATAGCCATTGTTTGACCAATACACTGATAAAAAAATGAATAAGGGTGCAAGTTAGCGATAAATGTCAGAAGCTACTATTTTAGCCCACTTTTTAAGGGTTGGCTATTTCAACGGAGTTTTGATAATACCCCATTTACCATTTAACTTCACAGGAGCCAAATCCAGCGAAAAATTAGTGGCTGCCTCAAACTGATAATCGATGACCAATTGCCCTTTTACATTGAGATATCCATATTTACTCCCTTTATATACTTTAAGCAAACGGTTGCTAAATTTCATAAATGGGTCATATTGCTGGTTTAAAATACCCTGTAGTTTACCATTTTTGTCGAGTATCCATCCTTGGTTTTGCTTAAAAGCGATGGTAATACCATCTTGAAAATCGGTTACTTGCTCATACAATACTGGGATGATTTCTTTTCCATTGATATCGATAGCCCCCCATTTATTTTGTTTACTCACTGCTGCTTTGCTCTCCTTAAAGAACTTGATTTTATCATATCTCTGGCTGACTTCTTTGCCTGCACCATTGATCAATACCTGTTTACCATCAATGGTTACTATAGCTATTCCCTGTTCAAAAGGATAGACCTTATCGTATTGAAATGGAATAACGACCTTTCCGTTAGTGTCTACATACCCGTATTTTTTATTCTTCATCACTGGGATTTTGCCTTCTCGCATTGCCAGAAAACCCTGATAAGCATCTAAAAGCAATACCATTTTCCCCTGTTTATCAAAAAAGCCATGATGTGTACCCTGATCAGTATCCTGCCATTGAGCATAGATGAGTGTACCTATGTAATTGACATAAGTAAATTTGGGGGCAATGATCAATTTACCCTCACTATCCACAAATCCTATCTTTTTATCTTTTACCACTTTTATAATACTTGGTAAGGCAGTAGCTACCTCATCATAAGGAAGTGTGGCAATGATTGCTCCTTGGTTATTAATTAATAGCCATTGGTTATTGCGTTGAACAACTGCTACTCCTCCTGAAAAGTTACTGGCTTTCTGGTATTGGACAGGCACGATCAATCGTCCTTGGATATTGATATAGCCTTTTTGTTTATTTTGAGTAACCTTAGAAATGCCTTCACGAAAGTAAAAATAATCGTCGTAGATGGCAGGTACGATTACTTTGCCTTTTTGGTTGATGAGCCCTAATTTCCCCCCTTTTTTGAACATCGCCAGTTTTGTTTGGCGATCGAAACTCCAGATATGCTCAACATCCAAAACAGGTTTCACCAACCAGTTTATTTTGTTTTGTCCACACACAGAGGTACTTGCAATCCAAAAGCTTAGAATACATATCCAATAACTTATTTTCATACTTACAATATTTGTTGAATAGAAAATGAAGATAAGGAATAAAATACTTGAAAATATGGGAGAGTTTATAATGAGGGGATAGAAGGGAATGAACTGCTTATATGAGTTCATAAAAAAAGGCAACCTGATGCTCAGATTGCCTTGCTGGAAAACCAGTGTTTAGCAAACTACTTTAATTTTAAATCATAGCAGCCCCATTTATAAAGGTCACTGCCATTCTGAGTTACGTACGCCTCGTCTCCTTCTATAAAACTCACAGTCTTTGTGGTATCGTTCAATTTATCAAAAATCAACACAAAGTTGATCATTTCGCCATAATATACAAATGTACGCACCTTATCGTTTTGGATAAAGAAAGTACGCTTGAGTTTACTTACTTTTTTGGTGTCTACATCCATCATTGTAAAACCATCCTTTTTGCCTGCCGAAGGAGTGCCTAAGCCTGCCCCACCAGTTAAAAGTACATTTCGGTAATGGCAGTATACAATTGTATTTTTATCAGTTACCTGCACTTTTTCTACAAAGAGTCCCTTTCCACGCCCATCACATTGTTTGTTGAGGGTGTATTCTTTGAGTACTTTTTGTCCTTTCAGGAAGTTATCCAAACTTTCAGAAGCAGCTATTTTTCCATTGGTGTAAGCAATCGCATTTTGCAGTTTACCCCAAATATAAGTAGTGGCCCCATTTCTTAACCCATTTTTTACTTCCACTGTAGTGCGGTCTATGAGCTTGTTTTGTTTGGTGCTAAATAAGCCAAATCTTGCGGTACCAGTGAAGGGTTTGCCGTCTTTTACAAACTTTTCTGATTTAATTTTATCGCGGTCATACTCAGTAATGGCCTTTACACCGTTGGCATACATTCTTTCCCAGGTGCCTACCTTTTCATTCATTTTGTAAGTACCTTTTTCAATTAATTTACCCTTAGGGCTTTTGTTCAAATATGTACCATCATAATAAGCAGAGATGAGTTGTCCGTTGGCCCATTTTTCGGCTCTATCTACTTCCAGTATGTTGCGAGTACCAAAATAAGTCAATTTTGTACGGCGATTATCTCCCTGCAAGCTTTTGATTTCTACTTTCGAGATAGGCTTTTTACTTTCAGGATCAAACGAAGTCTGGGCAGTCAGCTTACCATTGTCATAAAAATCTTCTGTTTCTACACTGCCAAATACATAATTAACCACTTTGCCATGCTTTACTCCTTTGTTATAGCTAGCATCCATCACTGCTTCCCCGTCTTCAGTCCATTCTTTGCATTGCTTGTGGTATTGTCCACCAAAAAAAGAAGCTTCTAAGTATGGTTTTTTGTTTGCTTTAAAAAACAAACGCGCAGTGCCATGCAATGCCTTACCCATGAGCTTTCCTTCAGCAATCTCAAGTTTATTATTGGCCAAACCTACATAAGTACGTCCCTTAGTAGCTTTAATATTGTCACATCCTACACACACCTCTACTGTTCCATAATAAATGTCGTTCGAAACTTCCATTTTCTTTGAACTATATTGGGCAACACTAGTAAGCGTGGAAACCATTAACAGGCTAAGAACAAATAGATATTGGTATTTTTTTTTCATAGATAATTAATGTGTTTTTCAAAAAAATAAGGAAATAGATATTAGGTTTTAGCATTGAGGGTCTTTGATTCTCCTGGCTGAAACAGTGCACAAAACAACGATTCACTACCTAATACCCGTTAGATATAACTCTCCCTGCAGACCCTTTCAAGCTGCACATTTTCAGTAAGTTATGTTGAAATATTAGAGTTAAGTTAAATGGGAGAGATTTGTTATTTCATAAATAACTTCAAGTTAATATAAAATTTATAATTTAGTAAAAATAATTCGTAACTTTTTCAACGCTGATTTTCTATATGTATTGCGAAAACATCAAACCAAAAAATATTATATGTGAATGTGCAGGTTTGGTTTGCTTTGTTATACCCCAAAAAGTATTTTTGCCGAGAAGCTGTTTGAATTTTTAGGCATAGCATGGATTAGTAACTATCGTAAGGAATTCAAATAATAAACTCCGTGTGAGTTCGATTTCTAAAAAACTACACAATAAAATCTCTAACAAATGAAAAGTATATTGACCAATCTAATGGTAGTGTGTGCCCTTAGCTTTATGTTTGCTTGTGGCGGAAAGAGTTCTACTGAAATTGCCAACGAGAACAAGAAGTCTGGTAATAGTCCTGAATTGACTAAGAGTTTAAAAAAGGAGCATGACCTTATGACCAAAGAACATGAGTTTATGGAAAAAGAACATCGTGCTTTGGGAAAAGAATTTGGTGAGATGGACAAGAAATATGAGGCTGCTCACGGAGGAAAACGTGACAAGGTGTATGAAGATGCCGCCAAGGATCATAAAAAACTGTTAGATGATCACACCAAGTTAATCAATGATCATACAACCCTTATTAAGCAACATGATGAGGCTACCCGTAAACATGGGAACAAAGAAATGACTGATGTAGAGTTTCATAAAGTACACAATGCCTTGAGAGAAAAGCATCATCAAATGAAGGTAAAGCACCTGGAGATGAAGAGTTTACACGATGCTTTTGAAATTGACTTTAACCAATTGATGGGTAAGTATAACTAAGAGCTGATACTTACACTAATAAAAATAGAAAGGCTAAGTAGTTGATAAAAACTGCTTGGCCTTTTTTAGTTTTATTATTTTACCGCAGACATGGTATTTTGGTCATTCTCAAACCAGCTTCTAATGGCTTCTACCCCATCCATAGCTACCTGAATAGGGGGCATTTGCAGTAACAATCCCTTTACTTCTATTTTTCTCAAGTGGGGCAATTGGGTAATTGTATAAGGTAAATGAGTGATTTCGGTGTTTTCTAAACCCAATTGTCGCAATTTTTTTAATTGATTGATTTCTGAGGGCAATTCTTTGATCTTTGTTTGGCAAATATTGAGAATCTCAAGTTGATCAAGTTGAAATAAAGCCTGGGGCAATTGGTGAATAGGTGCGTGCTTGAAGCTCAATTCCTTGAGGTTGGTCAGGTTTCCGATGGCCTTATCCAGGTCCTTAATTGGGTTTTTATCCAGGCAAAGCTTTTCTAAGTTAGTTAGCTGATATACTTCTGAGGGAATTGTTTGTAACCCAAGATCGGTTAAGTCAAGCTGATGGTTTTCACGAGCTTCCGAAATTTTAATTCTGCAACTCATTAATTTTTGAGAAGCTTCATCCAAGGCATTTTCTTCGGCAAAGATGTGCTCCAGTTGATGTAAATTGAGCAAAGAGGCAGGTAAAGACTGTACTTTGTTGGCGGTAATGTTCAAAAGAGCCAATTCTTTGAGATTATCGATACTCTCTGGAATAACGGTCAACTGGTTGTGCTCAATAGAAAGCGACTTTAGCTGTGAAAGTTGAGTAATGACTTCTGGAAAGTTAGTTAATTGATTAGAGGTAAGGTTTAACCGTTCTAACTGCTGCAATTGTGCCAGGGCATCTGGCAAATCGGTTAATTGATTGACCACCAGATTCAATTCTTTCAATTGAGTAAGTTGCGCAATTTCTGTTGGAATGATGTTGATGCGATTGAAATGCAGCCGTAATATTTCCAGCCATTCTAATTCAAAAACCTCAGCTGGAATAGAAGTCAAAGCCAATCCCCCTAAATCAAGTTCTTTTAGCCTTTCGTTTTTAACCTGTTCAATGCGCTCGTAAGCTTTTTTTTCGAGAATATTCATCAGAGACAAGCACGTTTAATAGCTACAATATATAAAATACTTAGGATAAAAACTAGAGACATAATTGGCTTTTGGCTTTTAGTCTTCAGTTATTGACCATTAGTCAGCAAAAGATGGCTAAAAGCCAAAACATTAATTTTTCATTTTACATTGTTCATTTTTCATTACAAAGCGCTCCTCTTTTCCATACCTTAGAAGGCTTGAGTTTGCCTTGTTGATAAAGAATTTCCTGGTAGTCGGAAGTAGCGAAACCGATAAAATCGGCCAATTGTCCAGTCACCAATTGTCCCCGATCCTGAAGATTGAGTGCTTGAGCAGCTCTAAAAGTGATACCTGCAAAAACCTCCGCGTTGGAGAGTTTCTGTACTGCACCATATACTGCAGCTTGTAGCAATAGGTCTCCCATAGGAGCTGAGCCAGGGTTCCAGTCAGTAGCAATGGCCACACAAGCACCACGATCAAGTAGCTTGCGCCCTGGAGCGTAGTCCATCCCCAAACCAAACGAAACGCCTGGCAATACTACCGCCACTGTATCTGACAGTGCCAACGCGTTGATTTCTTTGTCGGTGCTAGCCTCGAGGTGATCGGCACTTACTGCTCCCAGCGCAGTAGCCAGCTTGCTTCCTCCTGTACTGAATTGATCGGCATGAATGGTGATGTCAAAGCCCATTGCTTGCGCCTGAATGAGATAACGACGTCCTTCTTCTACCGAAAAAGCGGTATCTTCTATAAAAATATCTACCCTGGAGGCCAGCCCTTGCGACTTTACCTTGGGTAGTAAGTTTTCAATGATATTTTCCAGATAAAGTATCGAGTCCTGATATTCGGGGCCACGCATGTGAGCAGCCAAACAAGTAGGTACAATATCTATAGCGTGGGTTTGATCTACCTGTTGAATAGCTTCCAGCATTTTTAACTCAGCCTCTACCGATAAACCATAGCCACTTTTTACTTCACAAGTGGTGACACCTTCGTGTAAATGACGGGTGGCACGTTGATAGGTAGAACTAACCAATGTTTCAGGAGCAGCTTCTCTGGTTTTACGTACCGAATCCAAAATTCCTCCACCAGCTCGGGCGATTTCCAAATACGGTTTCCCAGCATTGCGCATGGCATAGTCACGAGCCCTGCTTCCTCCAAAGCAAATATGCGTATGGGCATCTACCAAACCAGGCAAGAGTACCATAGGCTCAGTCAATGTTTCTACCTCAACATTGGCCGTGTCTTTTACCAAGGTCTCAAAATCGTCGACTGTTTCAATAACCCCATCATTCACCAAAACTCCGGCATTTGCTTTAACGACCAGTTGTTCGTCTTGAATAGCTCCTTTGAGAGGGAGGTTTTCTAGGGTGATGACTTGTGTGAATGGCCCAATAAGTTTACGCATATTGATGATAATTTTTTAGTAACAGAAAATGATTTGTTTGTACGCGCTCGATTACGATGGCAATATAAAAAATGATGGGGGTAAAGCAGACGAATTGCTGATTTTAAAATTGCTTCTGTATTCCTTTTTTGGGCAATTTCAGTAACTTACTCCTCAAATTACGTTTATAGCAAAAATTAGATGACGTTTTCGGATGAAGTGTTTATACTCAACCAAAAAATGCTGTTTTATTCCATCAAAAACACATCATTGTTTAAAAGAAAAGTTGAGACAAGCAGTTACATAGAATACGTTATAGACTTAATGTTGATAACCAAATCAAATAATTTATGAACTTCAAAAAATTTACTCATCAAATCAATCTTTTGGGGGTATTGGCGCTCTTGTGTCTGATACTGGCAAAACCTGAGCAAACCAAAGCTCAATCAGTGGCAGATTTGGCTTTTCCTGATAGTGCCAATGTTTTTTCTGCACCCATAGGCTACACTCAAATTGGTGAAGTGGGTTATGTGGGGCTTCGTTTGCAGCCAGAACTTGCATTTGGCAAAATAGGTATTGGATTGGATATTCCGATCATGTTTAGTCTTGAGGACGGCTCGTTTCGTTCGGAAGAATTTAAAGATGGAATTGGGATTTTGCGTATGATTCAATACTTCCGCTATGGACGTAAACGCCGTGATCCTTTTTACATAAAGATAGGTACGCTTAGAAGGTCTTATCTTGGCTTTGGTGGCTTGTTAAACAACTACACCAACTCACCTAGTTTTGAGCGTCGTAAAGTTGGAGTTGAGTTTGACATCAACTTTAACGAAAAAATGTTTGGTATTGAGGGGTTATACAGTGATGTCAATGGTTTAAACCTGGTAGCAGTTCGCCCTTATGTACGTCCATTGGCCAAGTCATTGGCACCTATTATTAATACCTTTGAAATAGGGGTAGGTGTAGTACATGACCGTACCCAACGTGTACTTCCAGTAGCTACTGCTTCTAATCGTTTACCATTTACTATTCCTACCAACCCAGCGGACTCTAGTACCACTGATTTAGTAGATTCTCGTTATGTACGTGATGGAATGACAGGTTTGAACGTAGATGCAGGTATTACCTTATTAGACATCCCATTTATCAAAGTAGATGCCTATGCTCAATATGCCTGGTTGTTTAAAAACAACTCAGATAGTTTGAAGCAAGATTTGGCAGCTTTGGCAGTAACACAACCTGGCGTAGCCGAGTATGGCACTGGTAGTGGATTTAGTGCAGGGGTAGTGGCCAGAATGAACTTCATCGCCAATGTTTTTGCATTAGAAGCTCGCTTAGAGTACCAAAACTACAGCAAGTTCTTCCAACCTCAATTCTTTGATGCAGCTTACGAAATTAACAAAGATGCTAAAATTGCAATCCTGGCCACTGATACTACTGCCACCAATGGTTGGTATGGTACCTTGACTGGGCACGTATTGAATAAATTGAAAATTACGGGTGGATTACAATTACCTAATGACATTAGTGAAACCAACCCTGCATTGTTGTTTGTACAAGGTGATGCCTCAGAGTTGATCCCAAAAGTGATTTTGACTGGTACTTACGTAAAAGGTAACTTAAGAACTTTGCAAGATGCCTTGATTTTAGATGATCGTTCTTTAGCCAATGTACGAGCCGCTTATAAACTATATTCCTGGCTTACTGTAGGAGTCGACTTCCGCTGGACATTTGCCAAAGTGGCTGATGAAAACTTTACTCCAGCCAAAGAGAAAATCGAAGCCACGCGCTTTGTAATGCCTTACTTCGGAATTAGTTTCCCATTGGGTGGAGGTAGCAAATCTTCTGACGATTAATCTGATTTTTTTAAATAGATTAAAAATAAAAAAGCGTGTTAGAATTACTCTAGCACGCTTTTTTAATATAATTTATAAAGGTTAATGGAAAATTGTTCTATTTATCAACAGTCTGAACTACAAACTCCTAACTATGGACTATTGACCATCAACTAAAAGGCTACTTCCCAAACTTTGCCTTCAATGCTGCCAATTTAGACTGAAAATCTCCTTCTGGTACATCCTCCTCTTTCTTGTTTCCTTTGCCCTTCTTGCCTTGATCCTTGTTTCTTGGGCCCTTATGTTTGGCATTTTGAGGCTTTGGTTTTCGGTCTTTGCTTACTCTCTTTTTAGATGTATCGCCAGTGCCTTCACCTTTCATCGAAAGCTGAATACGTTTACGCTCTACATCTACCTCCATTACCGTTACCTCTACTTTTTGCTGTACCTTTACTACTTCGCTGGGGTCGCTTACATAAGTATCCGACATTTGGCTAATGTGTACCAAACCATCCTGGTGAACTCCCACATCTACAAAGGCACCAAACTTAGTTACATTGGTCACGATACCATTGAGCTTCATGCCTGGTCTTAGGTCTTCTATAGTATTTACACCTTCGGCAAACTCTACTACCTCAAACTGAGCCCGAGGGTCTCGACCTGGCTTGGCCAATTCCTGCATGATATCATTCAATGTAGGCAAACCTACGGTATCAGTCGCGTATTTTTTCAGGTCAATTTGCTTGCGCAATTTTTCATCTTTCATTAAGTCTGCTACTGAGCAACCCAAGTCTTTGGCCATAGTTTCTACAATGGCATAACTTTCGGGGTGTACTGCACTGGCATCCAAGGGGTTTTTGGCGTCGCTAATGCGTAAGAAACCAGCAGCTTGTTCAAAAGCTTTATCGCCCAAACGTTTTACTTTTTTAAGCTCAGAACGCTTTTTGAAAGCACCATTTTCGTTGCGATATTCTATAATGTTCTGGGCCAATACAGGGCCTAATCCAGATACATAGGTGAGGAGTTGCTTACTAGCGGTGTTTACTTCTACCCCTACTTTGTTTACACTGCTTTCTACTACATCATCCAGACTTTTCTTAAGTGCAGTTTGGTCTACATCGTGTTGGTATTGGCCTACTCCAATAGATTTAGGATCTATTTTTACCAGTTCGGCCAAGGGGTCCATCAAACGACGACCAATAGATACCGCACCTCTTACCGTAATATCTTCATTGGGGAATTCTTCACGGGCTACTTCCGACGCAGAGTACACTGAAGCACCACTTTCGTTCACCATGACCACTACAATTTCTTTGGCTAATCCAATGCTACGAATAAAGGCATCCGTTTCGCGGCTGGCAGTACCATTTCCTATGGCAATGGCGTGTACTTTGTAGTCACGCACCATATTATGAATAGTAGCCATGGCTTCGGTACGACGACGATCAGGATAAATGACATCGTGCTTGAGGAGTTTCCCTTGAGGATCTAAACATACCACCTTGCAACCGGTACGGAAACCAGGGTCTATAGCCAATACGCTTTTTTGCCCCATCGGTGCTGCCAGTAATAGCTCACGCAAATTGTCGGCAAATACCTGAATAGCTTCCGAATCGGCTTTTTTCTTGGCTTTAAGGCGTACTTCGGTTTCCATAGAAGACTTCAGTAAACGCTTGTAGGCATCTTTTACCGCCAATTCCATTTGCTCGGCATTGGCCGCATTGGTGTTTTGCTTGACAAACTGACGAGCCAATTTTTGCAAAGCATCTTCTTCTTCGGGAGAGGTGTCTAAGGACAACATACCTTCTTTTTCGCCTCGGCGAAATGCCAATACTCGGTGTGAAGGAGCTTCTTCTACGCCTTCTTCCCATTCAAAATAATCCTGGTATTTCTGCGCTTCGGTTTCTTTGCCAGGTATTACCTTTACCTTATAAGTACCTCGCTTCCAGAACAAATCCCGCATAGTAGAACGGGCTTCCACATCTTCGTTGATTTTTTCGGCGATAATGTCGCGAGCTCCTGCCAATGCTTCTTCCTCATTATTGACTCCTTTTTCGGGGTCAATGAATTTTTTGGCTTCAGCTACCAAATCAAAATCTTCTTGTTCAAAGATTTTTTCACCCAAAGGTTCCAGGCCTTTTTCACGAGCGATGGTAGCACGGGTGCGTTTTTTGGGTTTATAAGGCAGGTACAAATCTTCCAGCGCCGACATGGTTTCGGCCGCCTCAATTTTTTTCTTCAATTCGGGGGTAAGTTTACCCTGTTCCTCAATAGATTTTAGTATAGCCTCCCGACGTTTGTCCAAATCGCGCAACTGAGTCAAACGATCCCGGATTTGGGCAATGGCCACTTCGTCTAAACTTCCAGTGGCTTCTTTACGATATCGGGCAATAAAAGGGATGGTAGCTCCATCATCCAGCAACAACGCGGTAGCCGCTACCTGGTGCTCAGTAATGTTTAATTCCTGAGCGATTTTCGAAAAATGTGGATTGTTCATGTATTAATGGTAATGAAATATTTTGAACCCATCTTGAATTCAGACTTAAAAGCAAAATGATTTGTTTGTAGTTATAAAAATGGATTCGTGATTGGTTCACCAGAGCAAAGGTACGAAATGATTCAGTTTGGGGAGAGGTGGTTAAGGAATATTTTAGATGAAACTTTATTTCTATTAGCCAAATGATAATTCAAGCGCTTCTTGTGGTAAGTTATTTTGAATACAGAAGGGCATATTAGATGTAATGTGTTGTGTAAATTTCCTCAAGATGTAGAAAGTTTTCGATCGAAAATTTTCTATTCTTCAGGAAAAAGCCTAAACTAGTCCGCATCTAAAGTTGTGCATCATTCTCAACTTTAATTTTAACAATAATTTGACCTGCTCCTTTCTGCTATCTTTTTTTAGATGGTGGGGAGGAGCTTTCGTGCTTAAGGGTAAAGGCAAATAAGTTTGTCTTGTATGTACTTTATAATATGCTGAATAAATAGTAATTAAGTTAATTGATATTTGAATTAATTATTGAGAGTGTATGTTTATAGCCAAAAGGTGATAAATAGCTACTCAAGACATATATAATAAGACCTGTGTTGGTTTTATGCAGTGATCCAACGAAATGAGTAGTTGAGCGAAAAAATATGGAGTAGTCATAATTCATTGACTGCGTTGTAGCTGCAATGCCAGTTTTAAATTCAACCTAAACCAGTTAGAGTATTTTCAAGGAATCACTTTTCGAGTACCCATTTTGTCGAAGAAGTTTGTCCATTGAAGATTTAAATGCCTGTTATTAAAGTATAGTATGAGAGAAAAGTTGAAAAAAGAAACGGATGCGTCTCCGTTGCGAGAGCGCACTATTCAAAAACCAAAAACGCCAATTCAAGAAAATCATAGTTTACCTAACTCCCATAAAGCTAAACACCTTCCATTTGAGCGATCTGGTACTCCTGAACCTCATAAAGCAGGGCAAGAACCGCTAAAAAGATCAACTTCGCCAGAACCATATCCAGCCAAGCATGCTCCTGTCAAGCGATATGGCGCGCCTGCAGAAATGAAAAAATACCAGAAGCCATTGACTATTAGGGGTATCAAAGAGGAAATACATGCTGCTTTAGAAAAGTATGTAGCCACTGATATGAAACTTTCGCCCAGCGACAATGCCACTATAGAGCAACAAGGATATGTTTTACAAGAGCATGCTAGCATTATAAGAGAAACCTGCCAAAAACGTAATATCGCAGTTTCGTTTCGTAACTCAGGGCAATATACTTTACAAAGGATGCGTGAAGGAAATCCCTGTAAAGGACATGATATACTAGATAAAACCATTAAAGAATCTCCTTTTAAAAAGCTATTGGGTCCAGAAAAGGGACAGGAACAATTTGAAAAATACCAGCAATTATCGGGATTGGTAGCCAATGGTTTGGGTAAGACTTCAGCTCCTACTGAACTTTGGGGCTTTGATTCTAAAACTGGTCAGAATAAAAAGATTCCGATTAATACTGCTGGGGGAGGAGCTGCGCTTGAAGATCCATCTTTGCTTAAAGAAATCTATACTGGGGATTATGATTTACACGATTTTCTGAAAGATGGGCAAAGAAGTCTTGATACGTCAGAAATTGAAATATTTAATCAGCGATTATTAAATGCTGATCCTCAACGCAAAAAAAATGTTGAGAAAACCTCTTCACGAGGACGAACATTGGAATCCCCTTATTCTCCAGTAAGACATGGTGCACAAACCTCTTTCGTTAGTTTTTTACTGGGTGAAGAAGGTTCCAAAGAAATTAAAATGCCAGAGGAAGAAACAATATTACCCTTCGAGAATGCGGTACTCAATATTGATGATACTGGTATTGTGTTTTTTAACGAAAAAGGACAAGCATACATTCTGGATTCCTTTGAAAAGATATACCATTATTACAGCAAGAAAAAACTTACTGATGGGAAATCCCTGTTAGATCAGGTACCTTTTTATTTTTTCTTTCGAGCTTTACGCAAAACCAAATTCAACGAAGAACAGGTATTTGATCAGCAAACAGGTCAGTTTATAAACAAGTTGGATGCTTATAGCATGTATATCAATGGAATACTAAAAAATAGTCTGCTTAAAACCTGATACTTGTTTGAATAACGAATGTTGAATAATATATCGCAACGCACTGTACAACAATAAAACAATGAAATCTTCGGCTCTAAACTTTATTAAAAAAAATCAAATAAACATTTCTAGTTAAATTGATTTACAAAAAAGACTTGGCTCCGTATTTTTGGGAAGTTGTTTGGGATTGGACATGTTTCCATACATTATTTTAGTCTTGTCCCTAACAACCTTAAAATACTTACTAAAAATCTAACATTTCAAAACAATGAGTAACCAAACCGATAATCTTCGCACTGCCAAGTTGATTATGGTAACCGCCAACAACAACAACAAATACTATGAAATGCAGGAAAATGGGGATGGTACCTTTACTGTACGTTATGGTAGAGTAGGAGGACGCGCCACCACCCAAACCTATCCAGTGAGCCAATGGAACAAAAAGTACAATGAGAAAACCCGCAAGGGCTACGCTGACCAAACCCACCTGTTTGCCGAAAGCAAAGAGGAAATCAAACTGGCCGATTTGGACGACAAGGGGGTAGAAAAACTCATCAACTTACTTACCCAATATGCCAACAAATCTATTGGTGATAACTATAACGTAACGGCTGACCAGGTAACTCGTAAGCAGGTGGATGAAGCTCAGGAAATATTGGATCAGATTGTAAAGGTGATTGATGAACAGGGTGAACCTATCAAACAAGGCAAGAAAGGGAAAATCAGACTTGAAGACCTCAATCGCAACTTACTCAATCTATACCAAATTATTCCTCGGAAAATGTCTAATGTGAATGACCACTTGTTTGTACAGGTTACAAACAAGGAGGACATTGAAGAGATGGAGAAAAAAATGGCTGAGGAACAAGCTACCTTAGATGTAATGCGTGGACAGGTAGAAATCAACGAGAAGAAAAAAGTTGCTGCCGAAGAAGAAAAGAACAACGAAATCAATCTATTGGAAGCCATGGGAATGGAAATGGCTACCGTAGAAGACGATGCGGTTATTGCTAAAATTAAAGACTTGATGCAAGACGAAGCTGGTAAGTTCCACAAGGCATTTGAGGTGAAAAACATCAAAACTCAAAAGGCTTATGATGAGTTCTTTGAGAAGGTAGAAGACAAAAAGACGGAGTTGTTTTGGCACGGAAGCCGCAACGAAAACTGGATGTCTATTCTGGAAAATGGGTTGGTATTACGTCCAGCGAATGCGGTAATTACTGGAAAAATGTTTGGTTACGGGTTATACTTTGCTGATAAATTCCGTAAGTCTTTGAATTACACTTCTTTGCGTGGTTCTTATTGGACAGGTGGTTCTGCCAAGGACGGGTTTTTGGCTTTGTATGAAGTACATGTGGGTAAACAACTCCACATCAAAAATCACAAATCCTGGTGTTATGAGTTGACTGAGAAGAACCTAAAAAAACGAGGAGATTATGATTCTTTGTTTGCCGAAGGAGGTGCTGATTTACGCAACAACGAATACATTATTTATAACCATGCTCAATGTACTGTAAAGTACCTGGTGCAGGTGAAGTAGGCGAAAAACTAAAAGTTTTTTCACTTAACAGATAGGAGTTTGTAGTTCATATCTCTGAGCTACAAACTTTTCTATACTATATGGTTTGCAAATGTGAGAATAAAGACCTTTTCGCCTCGAAATGATTAATAAAACACGCAAACACTTGACTACTTTACCTCTAATCATCCCATACAAACCTCATTTCGTTTAAAAAGCGATGGACTATGGATTGAAAAACTGTGGACTGGCATTGAAGCTCTTCAATTCATTTGCTATATTTGCACACTTTTTTTAATATCCATATATTTTAATCACTACACTCTACCCTTACACGTGAACATAATATTGTGATCAGGCAGGCAATTTTCCTGATATAAACAAACTGTAGAGTGAGAAATCTCGTCTGAGAAGGTTCAGCATATTCCCCAAAATTTAGCACCAAAATGAATTACAAGGAAGTTTTAGACAATAACCCCCTTCTTGCCCTGGTGGCTAAAGTGGCCCAAGAAGCTCAATTGGAAACTTACGTAGTGGGCGGCTTTGTTCGCGACTTAATCCTGAAACGTCCCTCTAAAGACATAGACATTGTATGTGTGGGTAGTGGCATCGAGCTGGCCCAAAAAGTATCTCACGCCATTACTGGTAAACCCCAGGTAAACTATTTTAAAAACTTTGGTACGGCTCAAATCAAAACCCAGGATTGGGAGCTGGAATTTGTGGGAGCTCGTAAAGAATCTTATCAAAGAAACTCACGCAAGCCTATTGTAGAAGATGGCACGTTAGAGGATGACCAAAATCGTAGAGATTTTACCATCAATGCCTTGGCTATTAGTTTACAAGCTGATAACTATGGAGATGTAATAGACCCCTTTGGAGGGATTGATCATTTACGCCAGCGAGTGATTAAAACACCACTGGAGCCAGGTATTACTTTTTCAGACGATCCGTTGCGTATGATGCGAGCTATTCGTTTTGCGTCACAATTGGGGTTTGACATAGAACCTACCACCTTTGAATCTATTCAGGAAAACAAAGACCGAATCAAGATTGTATCGCAGGAGCGAATCACAGTAGAACTGAATAAAATTGTGCTTTCGCCTACTCCTTCGTATGGGTTTAAGTTGTTGTTCTATGCCGAATTGCTGCACCTTATTTTTCCTGAAATGGTGGACCTGCACGGGGTAGATGTGATAGACGGCCGAGCACATAAAGATAATTTTTTCCATACATTACAAGTGCTCGACAATGTAGCCAAAGTGTCGGATGATTTATGGTTGCGTTGGGCGGCTATTTTGCACGACATTGCCAAGCCTCCCACCAAACGTTTTGATCGTCGAGTGGGTTGGACATTCCACGGGCACGAAGATCGAGGCGCGAAAATGGTTCCGGGGATTTTTCGAAAATTAAAGCTCCCGCTTAACGACCGGATGCGTTTTGTGCAAAAGCTCGTGAAATTGCATTTACGACCCATTCCGTTGTTTCGAGACAATATTACCGATTCGGCTATTCGTCGTTTATTGTTTGATGCAGGAGACGACATCGATGCGCTTATGATGCTTTGCCGAGCCGATATTACTTCTAAAAACTACGAGAAGGTAAAACGCTACTTGAAAAATTTTGACATTGTAGAGCAAAAACTCAAGGAAATTGAAGAAAAAGATCGAGTGCGTAACTTCCAACCAGTGATTACTGGAGAGGTAATTATGGAAGCCTTTGATCTGAAGCCAAGTCGGGAAGTGGGACTCATCAAAACCGCTATTCGGGAAGCCATTCTCGATGGGGAGATTCGCAACGAAATACAAGAAGCCTTTGCTTTTATGGTAAAAAAGGGCGGAGAGTTTGGTTTGAGCCCAGTCAAAGGCGTAGAAGCCTTTGAGGTAGAATAATGTGATCATAGGCAGTTGATTTAGCTAAAAGCCAACTGCCTGTGGCTAATTTTTTACCTGCACATATCTACCCCACCACAAATAGTCATCTTCTTCTATCCATTCATATTTTGCCCTTATTTGTTGAGCATTTTTGTACAATGCTTTGGCCCGTTTATCGTGTTGGTTGCCTCGCATGAGTAGTGCCAGTGCGTAGGCTTCGTACAAATAAAAGGAATGAGGCAATACTTGTAGAAGTTTTTGATAACAGATGTCTATAATTTCGATTGGGAGTTGATAGGCCAGATCTATTTCTAATCCTGCTAAAATATCGATGGAATCCTGAGCCAATAAAGCCGCTTTTTTGAGTTCAATAGGATAAATCTGAGAACGATATGTGTGCAGATAAGTGCGAACTGCGTGCTCAAACTGGTGGGTACTACGTTTGATTTTGTCGTATGGATGGTCTAACAAAAACTCAGAGGGAGCAACAACCTGCGCTGTCTTCTCCTGATACTTTTGTTTAAATTGCATACAATACAAGTCAAAGTGCTGCTGTCTGTGCATTCCCTCGGCATACGAACGAATCTTAGGCTGAACTAATAATCCGTCAAAATATGCAGACAAAGTGGTGGTTTCAGCAAGCAAAGTTTTTAAACCTGTTTGTAAAGTAGCACTGTGGTCAAACGTAATGTTGGCTCGTAGTATTTTACTTACTTCAAGAAAACGTAGGAGTGTTTTACTATGAGCAGAAGCACTAGGGAAAAATGGCGCATATTTTTGAGCATAATTACTATGTTTTTGTTTGTCCCAAAGTTGTAAACAATACATAGCCTGGTAATAAGACTTATGGTAACGATACGATTTTGTTGCCTGGAAGTGCTTATCAATAAAATGCTGGATGGGAGTAATGAGTGCCTCATCATCGTATAAAAATAAAGCCCCCAACCATGCTGAACTATAAAAAACGGCTTCATCTTTTTCTTTAATGACCTGAATGATTTTGGGTAAGAAGCATCGTTTTTTTAATAAACCACTCAGCCAACAAGCGGTAATGAGCGTACCTCTGGACTCCCACAAGCTTGCTTCTTTTTGTTCAGCTAACAAAAACAAATCTTCTATCACCTTGTCATTAACAGTACTTAACAAATAACGTCCTCTCAAAATAAAGGGCATCTTGTCGTACACATCATAGGCTTTCATCCCAAAAACCCCTCTTTTGAAAAAGGCCTGAACGTAATGATTGAATAGGTCACCTGGGTAATAACCCATCCTTGGGTTTGAAGTATTTTTATCTTCCATCAAAACAAAAGTCGTAATCAAAAAGTTGACGGTATATCTATTTGCATTTAGAACATACTTTCAAGCCCGTACTCGCCTAGTTTTTAGGTTTTGGCTTGAATTTCAGATAGATATAAAGAGTGCGATATGATTTGGATCGTGATAAAAGTTATCTCTGATAGAGGTAACTTTTTCTGTTTTTACGACTTTTGTGACATGACTAGCCAAAAGTAATGATCAAATTTGGAAATTCTTTTTGTAGGCGACGAGCATCCTCATTTTCTATATCCCAGAAATGATCCCAATAATCTGTACCCTGATTATCACATAGTTCTACATGACGTAGTTGTGGCAAATTTTTGATCACCTCGGGTAGTCCTTCAAAATTGTTATCACTAAGATCTATCTTTTTTAAATGATCCAGCAACAGAATGCTTTCAGGCAGGGTTTTCAACTTATTATTATATAAGCTTAAAGATTCCAGGCAGGGAAGCTCCATTAGTTGCACAAATACACGGTCAAGGTTTAGGTGAGGGTTAGACCCCAAGCCAAGTGATTTTAGATTTTTGAGTTGAAGTAGTGCGGGGGGGACCTCTATCAAATTCCAGTAAAACAAATCGATAGCTTCCAGGTTGGGCATTTGAGTCAATAGTGCAAAAGTTGTGGGTGAATTGAGCTGGGGATTGCCCGAAAGCCCAATTTTTTTGAGGTTCTTAAGTTGAGCCAGGTTTTGAGGGAGTTGCTTTAGTCGTAAGTAATTAAACTCGATCCGTTGGCGGTTTTCCAACAGATCTATAAAATCGTACTCCAAACATTTCCATACTTTATAGCGATTGTTGGTAAGTACAGGATATAGTTGTGCAGGAATTTTTCCAGCACCCTTTACTATCTGAAAGCCCAACTCTATATTTTCAGTATTATCACTAGAAAGTAATTGTGATACTTTTTTGATATAGTCAGGGTTGTCTTTTAAGTAATTATTCATCCATTTGTTTTATTGTTCCTCTACGCTCATTGTCTCATTGCTGTATTGTTTCGCGATGTGTCCCAAAAACTAACTGAGATTAGACAATTTAGCTGTAGGGCAATTAAATAGTTAGGCCTTGAATTACTATTATAATAAATAAAATGAGTTTATGAATAACTTTAACGTATAATATGGGTGTAGGGCAACTTTATTTTGAGCGTTTGCCATTCTTCTTTGGGGAGCTTAAGCCCACTTAGAGAAACAATTTCTAGCTGAGGCATTTGAACCAATATTTCAGCCACTTTGGAGAGAGGGTTGGTGCCAATATCCAGATTTCTAAGGTTTTGCATTTGAGGGAGCTGTGGTGGTAAACTATCAATTTGATTCCCACCCAGGTTTAGAGATTCTAAGTTTTTGAGCCCCAATACTGCTTGTGGAAACTCAGCCAATTGATTGCCATAAGCATTGAGCTTTTCTAAATTTTGTAATTGTGTCATTTCTTCGGGAAGCTTGGTGAGATTGTTGGCTACAAGTTGGAGGTCAGAGAGTTGATGTAGCTGGCCAATTTCTGGAGGAAGCTGAATTAACTGATTATTGATCAGTTCTAAAATCATAAGGTTACTAAGATCTCCAATGGCAGGTGGAAGCTCTTGCAAAATGGTATCATGAATTTGTAAAATTTGTAAGTGTTTGAGTATATCGGTTAGCTGATATTGCAAACACAAAATTTTACCATTGATGTTATCTGAAATGCGTTTTACTAAATGGTTAGGAATACCACCACCTTGCATTAATTGATACGCCAAATGAATGCTGGCTTCGTTGTGACTGTCCAGCAATTGTGTCAACTTATCGGTAAACTCTGGATCATTTTTGAGATATTCATTGTTCATCTTGATAGTAAGTTGGGTAAATATTATATAAAAGTTAACCAACCTTGGAGGCGAATTCAAGTCAAGATAAAAATTGAATTTAAATTGTTTTTTTTTATAAACTTAAAATAGTGAATTGTTAAGAAATTTTGCGGAATAAGTCTAAAGTTGTAAATTGAGTAACTTCGAAAACCTACTTTTTACAACCTGATTTTCCGACCTACTTTCTATTTTCAACTCACATACCAATACACAACAAAGTTTGAAAAGGCATATCTTTTATTTTTTTAAGGTATAATTTTCCATTGATATTTAAATAAATCATATATAGAGGTAAAGGTACTATTACTTTGTATTTGTGCACATGAAAAATATTACCAACGAGAAAGAAATTTTGGAAACGCTCGAACGCCAGGCGTTTTTGATTGAAAAAAAAATAGGGAATGATATTGAAGCTATCAAAGAGTTCAGTAAAGAAATCTCCTCAAACGATCAGGTGGTGGTGGGTTTCAACGATCTCGAGCAGTTGGTTCCGGTTTTTTTGAGTGATTCACTTTTCCGAGTGATTGATATTTCCCCTGAGGATTACTTCAAAGACCCCATGCACTACATTGAGCAATATATCTTTCCAGGAGATTTTGACAAAGGTGCCAAAGTAGTAAGAGGTAGACTATTGAGTGATCAACCAGATTTACCGATTAGTTTTATTCAACGAATGAAGGCCTGGAATGCAAATGAACATGAAGGAGTATACACTTTGTCAAAAAAACTAAAAGCAAACAATGCATTACTCAATATTGGCATTCGGATCAACAGCATTACCAAAGTAACTATGAAAATGATCCGCTCTATTGAAGAGGCAGACTATGTACAAAGAAATTATCAACGCTATAAGCAGCTTACTTTGCGGGAACGTGAAATTACTCGATTGCTGGCGTTGGGATATCAAAACAATGAGATAGCCGAGCAATTATTTATATCGAAAGCCACGGTGGAGCAGCATCGGAAAAACCTTAAGCGCAAGTTAGAAATCAAGCGGTTTGTAGACCTTATCCGCTTTGCACAAGCATTTGACTTGATATGACATGCACAAGTACACCAATGAAGAAGAAATATTAGCAGCCCTTGAGCGTCAAGCCTTATTGATTGAGCAAAAAATAAACAAAGGCCTGGTCACACTAGAATACCTAAATGACGAGTTACCGGGTGCTTCTGCTATTTCTACCCATGATACCCAAGAATTTAAACCTGTTTTTATTAGTAAAAAGTCATTACGCATTATGCAGCTCAATAAGACAGAGTTGCTCAGCCAGCCTTTACAAACCCTTTCCAATATTGTTTTTCCTGGGGATTTTCAGAAAAATGCGCATTGGGTTGCCAGACACTTATCAGGTAAGTATCACCAATTACCTGTAAGTTATATTCAACGCATGAAATTGTATGGTAAATCTACCTACACAGGAATTTACACCTTATCGAAGAAAAACTCACAGACAAACAACTTGATGAGTATCTACCTTCCCATTGTTAATTTTGGTGAAATGTCGTTCAAATTTTTGCGATTATTAGAAGAAAATCTATATATCAAAGCAAACTATTATCGGTTTGCCCAGCTTACCAATCGGGAAAAAGAAATTATTACGCTTTTGGCGTTGGGTTTTCAAAATAATGAAATCGCTGACCAATTATTTATATCTAAATCTACAGTAGAACAACATCGGAAAAACCTCAAACGTAAGCTGGAAATCAAACGTTTTGTTGACTTAATTCGTTTTGCCCAAGCATTTGATTTAATTTATTAAGGAATTATGCGTAAGTATACCAATGAAAAAGAAATATTGGAGGCCTTAGAGCGTCAGGCTTTTATACTTGGCAAAAAACTCGAACAAAAAGATATTTCGATACAAGAATATAGCGACGCATTACCACACGAAATTACCGTAGTAAAACACGAGTTAGAGCGGTTTGCACCTACTTTCTTTGCAGAGCGCTCATTGACAATGCTGGACATGTCGCCAGAAGAGTATACTAAAGATGCTTTGAATATCAAGAGATACGTATTTCCAGGAGATTTTGAGCGATCAGTGGCATTGATAGAAGGTATGGGCAACAAGCAAGAAACTCCTGTTTCTTATTTGCAAAGGATTAAATTATATGGTAAAGAAACTTACGAAGGTATATACTCATTATCCAAAAAATCATTGGTCAATAATGAGTTGGTAAGTGTGTACATTCCTGTAAGAAATTTTGCCAGTAGTTCTAATCGACTTTTACGTTTGTTGGACGAATCGCTTTTTGTAAAGAATAATTATTGGAAATTTTCTTTACTCACTCGGCGAGAAAAAGAAATCATTACACTTTTGGCAGTAGGTTTTCAAAACCATGAAATCGCTGATCAATTATTTATATCTAAATCTACGGTAGAACAACACCGCAAAAATCTCAAGCGCAAACTTGGTATTAGGCGTTTTATAGATTTAATCCGTTTTGCTCAGGCATTTGACTTGATATAGCAATGTATAAGTATACCAATGAAAAAGAAATATTAGAAGCCCTCGAGCGTCAGGCATTGCTGATTGAACAAAAGCTAAACAAGGGTATTATTACACTTGAGGAGTTAAATGAGGAGCTCTCGGGGGAGGTTCCTATTGCTACCCATGACTTAAGTGATATAGCGCCCATATACTTGAATAATGGCGCACTGGATATTATTGATATGCCTTATGATGAATACCTGCACAATCTGAATAAGTTTGTAAAGATTATGCACTTTCCAGGGACATATGAACGCAATGTAAGCTTGGTCATGCATCATTTAGGAAGTGAAAAGTCAGAGCTACCCATTAGCTATATTCAGCGCATGAAGCTATACAATCGTACTGGATTTGAAGGACTTTATACGCTTAGTAAGAAAAACGCCAAGACGCAGGAGTTATTCAATATTTATATTCCTATCAATACGATTGCCAATGCCACCAACAAGATATTACGCATCCTGGAAGATGAAGTGTACACTCGACACTATTATCATAAATTTGCTCGTCTTACTACGCGCGAAAAAGAAATTATTACCTTGTTGGCACTTGGGTATCAAAATAATGAGATTGCCGAGCAATTATTTATATCTAAATCTACGGTAGAACAACACCGGAAAAACCTCAAACGTAAGTTAGAAATTAAACGCTTTGTAGATTTGATTCGTTTTGCTCAGGCGTTTGACCTTATCTAAGTTATACTTCACTCCTCAAAACTTCCAATGGAGGTTTATTCAACACCCCTCGACTATTGAGCATACCTATCAAGATCGTTAAGCCAGTAATCACAATATAAATGCCCAGCATGGCAGGTATATCTATTGCAAAAGGCATTTTAAACGCATATTTGGCCAATGCATACGTACTACTAAGTGCTAAACATATGCCTGAAAGTGAAGCAAGACTTCCTAAGAAAAAGTATTCCAAAGCATTGATCCACAATACCTGACGGCGGTTGGCTCCCAGAGTACGCAGTAGTACGCTTTCTTGTATACGCTGAAAGCGACTAATGATAACAGAGCCAGTGAGTACGACCAATCCAGTAAGAATGCTAAACAAAGCCATAAACTGTATAACAAAAGATATTTGGCCCAGTACCTGATCTACAGTTTTGATCACCAAACCCAAATCTATTACTGATACCCCTGGATATTTTTGTACCAATTCGCCCTGGAAAACCCCAGAGGTATTGCTATCAGGTACCCGTAGCATTAATACGTGAAACTGAGGAGCCTCTTCCAATACTCCTTTGGGAAAGAGCACAAAAAAGTTAGCTGTCATACGATCCCACTGAATCCGTCTGAGACTACCCAAAACGGTAGGTAAATTTACTCCCTGTACATTAAAAGTAATCGTGTCACCAATTTGTAACCCCATCCGTTTTGCGTGTTGTTCATCCATAGAAATATGCACGGTTTCGTTAGGTGAACTTACGCTACCCTTCCAGGTGCCCATCGTAATACTTTCAGTTTCTGAGTTTAGCGTATCACGATAGGTAGCACGGTATTCCCGATTGAGTGTCCAGCGAGGCATACTACGCTCAGGGTCGTCTACCAATTGTTTGCGCGTTTTACCATTAATCTGGGCAATACGCATTGTTACTACTGGAATTTGTTGTTGTAGGTGCAATTGATGCTTCTTGACTACTTTTATAACGTCTTCCTTGTCTTTGTTTTGAACATCAAACAATACCATATTTGGTTGACCATTAAGCCCTGTGACAGATACTCGATTGAGTAATAAGTTTTGGGTAAAAAACAAGGTAGCAATGAGTGTAGTACCCAATCCGATAGAGATTAGTAATATCAAAGTTTGGTTATTGGGACGGTATAAATTGGCCAGGCTTTGTCGCCATAAATAATTCCACGAAACTGGGAAATAACGTCGGGTAAACCACATAATAAGCCTACCTAGGCCAGTCAATAATAAATATGCCAGTAAAATAGTGGCAGTAAATACTCCTGCCTGTACAGGATTGCCTAACTGGAAATTGACAAAACCAAAAATAAATAAGACAATCAACAAGGTGACCAACCATCGGAGAGGATCAATACCTGATTTTTTCTCTTCTACCGAAGCCCGCAAAGTACGCAAAGGAGACGTTTTTCTGATTTTTAGCAGAGGTAACAAACCAAATAAGAAAGCCACGATAATTCCTGCCAAGAGCCCTTGAGTGATGGCAGGCCAGGAAACCTTCAGGGTGATATCTACCACCAAAAACTTACTAAAAATCTTAGGCAATAATATTTGTAAGAGTACTCCCAGTGAGGTTCCCAGCAGGGCACCAACAAAGCCCATCATTAGGATTTGTAGCAAGAAAATGGTGAAAGCCTGGTTGCCGCTTAATCCCAAACAACGTAAGACGGCTACGGTGGTTAGTTTATCTTTTACATATACATGGACAGAGCTTGCCACACCTACACACCCTAACAACAAAGCAACAAATGCTACCAAGTTGAAAAACTCAGCCATATTCTCAAATATTCGCCCTACTCGTTCTTTACGGTCAGCTACAGTTTCGTAGCGTAAACCATCGCGTCGTAGGATGGGACGTATATTTTCTTCAAGTTGATCTACATCTACCGAGTTAGGCAATTTGAAATAAAACCGATAATTAATTCGGCTCCCTTTCTTAATCAAATCGGTTTTGGGCAAATACCGTAAAGGAAAGTAAACAATGGGAGCCGCTGTGGTACTAAATCCAGTCTGCCCAGGGATTTGACTAATGCTTCCTGCAATCGTAAAATCGAGCTTGCCAATACGAATCTTGTCACCCGAATTGGCTTTAAACTGGGTCATTACGGTATTGTCTACAATAGCTTGTTGCTGTTTTAGAAAGCTTTTATTGACTTGCTGAGGCTGGGTTTGTATAACTCCATAATAAGGATAATTACCTTTAAGCGCCCGGACTCTTACCAGGCGACTGTTTTTGGTTTTGGGCAAATAAATCATAGAGACAAATGCTACTTCCTGAGAAACCTCTCCCAGGCGAGCGATTGAATCTATCAACTGCTGCACTTCAGGTTGTTTGATTGAGTCTAAAGGTTGGTTGCTACGAATTACTAAATCGGCTCCTAATAATTCTTTAGATTGGTTGTCAATGGCTTGCCGCATGTTGTCGCCAAATGAATTGATGGCTACCAAAGCCGCAATGCCTAATACTATAGAGGAAATAAACAGTAATAAACGTGATAAGTTACGCCTGCTATCCCGCCAAGCCATTTTTATAAGCCAAAATAAGTTATAGGCAGGTTTTTTTATTTTAGGTTGGTTCATAGGTTAATGGTGATTATTACAATCAATATCCAAAAGAAAGGCAAATAATACAAAAGAAAAACCCTATGAATGTGCGAATAGTTTCTTGTGAAGCTTTCTGAAGTTTTGAAAAAATAAAACCCCAGCAGAATTTTATCTACTGGGGCCAACTTAGTTAAGTGGTTACGTTAGGATTTTAAATTACTATTTGATCACAATTTTATGAGTTTTTTGATAACCATTTTTAGCTCGAATGGTCATCAAGTAAATTCCTTTTTTCAGATGACCTACCTCTAGCCTTTCGGTAAGACCAGCACGAGCTATTTTAGTGTTTTTGCTCATTACTTGCTGACCTTTAAGGTTAATAATGGCAATGCTTACTTCAGTCTCTTCAGACATTTGTAAGTTTACATTTACCTCCTTAGTGGTAGGATTAGGATAAGTATTTAGATCGAAAGAAGCCTCTACGATTTGAGGGTTTGTTTGTGACTCAGTTACTGGGCCAGTTTGCGTATTGGCGCTGCTTATGCCACTGCCACCAGTAATATTTACTGAATAATCTTCTACCTCTCCATAAGTGAAGTTTCCACAAGATGCTGGAGCTGAGTTATAACGCATAGATACACGCATACGTGTAGTACCAGATACGGCCCCCGCTGGAATGCTGATAGAACCACTCACTGCTGACGAACTGCTTTGAGAGAAAACCTCTTCTCCTGCATCGGCAAAGTCTCCATCACGGTTAAAGTCAATCCATACTTTATAACTTTCATTATAAGAAGAACCTCGTGGGAAACCAGGAGTAATGGTGATACTGGCTGATCCTCCCGCAGTAAGATTGGTAGATAATGAAGTGTAGTCACCATAACCATTATCACTTTGTGAAGTATTGTTGATAGAGCCAATAGCTACCGAGTTGATATACTCATAGCTTACATTGGTGCCCTGAGAAGAACAATAAGTAGGCTGAACAACCCCACCAGTGGTAAAGTTGATAGAAGCCGAGTAGGGGCTGGTACCACTAGCACAAGTAGCACTTACTTGTACTTCATAAGTAGTGTTTGACGATAAACCACTGATGCTGTAGCTGGTTTGAGTTCCTGCATTGGCAGTAGTCCAGCTAGAAGTACCCGAAACTCTGTATCTTACCGTATATTGAGTAGCACCACTTACTGCATTCCAACTTACTGTGGCAGCGTTTTGAGTTACATTGGCTGAAGCTACATTTCCAGGAGTACCACAGTTATTGCCACTTCCTTGAGCCTGTTGTACTGCTTTAAAAGCATTTACTCTTCCATGACCCATTTCATTACTTACTCCATTTACATAGTTATAACCTCCTACATCATCAGCACTTTGAGTTAAAATGTTGAATACTTCCTGCTGAGTCAGGTCAGCATCTATCGAAAGCACCAAGGCTGCAATACCAGCCGCTAGAGGAGTAGCCGCAGAAGTTCCACCCATACGCCCAGTGTAGGCTAAATTGTTAGTTCCAGAGCTAGGCAATGTTTCATTATTTTGCGCGCTGTTATAACCAGGAGTTCCAGGAATGTCAATAGTCCATACTTCAAAACCACGATGGCCTCCACCGCCTTCAGAATAATCACGGTGTGAAGGAGCTACCAAATCAACGATTTGATTATTAGAAGAACTAGGGTTGCTGGTAGGGCTATAATCTGATTGCTTATCAAAACGATCACTAGAACCTACTGTAATAACTCCACTTACGTTGATGTTTGCAGGGAAATTCACCGTACCACTATTACCTCCATCTTGATTGGCTGTGTTTCCAGCAGCAATCAATACTACACTACCTTTACCGTTACGTCCTTGAGTAGTTGCGTCTTGAAAAGCTTGCACCAAAGCAGGAACAAAATTAGGATTAGTGGTACCATAACCCCAGCTATTGCTAATGATATCAGCACCATTTTGCCAGGCAAAGTTTACTGCATCTACCAATAAGTTACTACCACCACCGCCAAAAGGAATACGGATAGGCATAATTTTCACGTTAGGGGCTACACCTGTTACACCTTGGTTGTTGTCTTGAGTAGCACCAATAATTCCAGCACAAGCGTTTCCGTGGTTTCCATTACCAGTTGGAGAAGGATCATTGGCGCTGGTACCGTCTACCGATGAAGCAAAGTTACTTCCATTCAATCGTACCTGACGACTATTAGGCAAATCTGGGTGGTTGCTGGTTACTCCTTCGTCAATTACTGCTACTACAATGTTTGAGTTACCTTTGGTAATATCCCAGGCTTCTGGAGCATCTACATCGGCATCTGCTGTACCTGATCTTCCATCGTTGATGGTTTGCCCAGTATTGTGCAAATAAAATTGCTTGTTGAAATAAGAATCATTTGGGATATAGGCAGTTTTTTGGAGTTTCATTATGAAGTTGGGGTGTGAATAGACTGCCAAGCCACTTTCCTGATAATAATTAGCCATACTAAAAACGTCGGCCTTGGCTGGTACTTCAAGCAAAACATAGTTTACTGCTATCTTCTTTACTTTTACTCCTAAGGCCTTGTGCAATCCGATCATCTTAATTGGATCAACACCATCCTTGAAGCGTACCATTATTTCATTGGTAACCCCCACTTCCAAGCCATCTTGACTCAGGTAAACTGGCTGGATAGAGGCAGGTTCTTCACCTAATGAACTCTGAAAGCTTTGCATAGCTGCCTGATCTTTGAGATTTACCATATAGGTCTTATGGGTAAAATCAAGCGATTTTGCTTCATATTTCAGTTTGGTACGTTGAGTCATTTGATCAATTTGAAACCCTTCTTTAGGAGTTTTAAAACGCACCAGCATTTTAGTTGTAGAAGCTTTGAGATAAACTTTCTTATTAAAGGCGTAATAATATCTGTCCTGGCCATATCCGGCAAACCATAACAGACAGCAAACAAGTGTAAGTATTGGTATTTTACGCATAATTGATAATGTGTTTTGATGTAATATAATTTTGGTGAAAAGGTAATTCTTTAGAATTTAAGTATGAAAAATGGCAAGTAAACAAAATGTATACATCGTTTGAGAATGTTGTGAAATCACCTGTTAGGAAGTAAATAATCAAAGGATAATGTTGTTATATATGCGTACTTAAATGAAGTTTTTTGAATAGCAATAGCTTTGATAATCAGCGAGTTGTATTGCACGCCGATAAATGTTTACCTCTGTTTTGGGGAGTTTATAAAAGTAAATATTCCAATAGTTTATTTTTTTTTGATAGCTATTTTGAAAAGAAAATATCCTCTTTTTTTCAATCGACGCTGTTTATAATGTCACATTCTTGAGTTTTTAAAGCATTGATTAATAGATGTTTAAAAAGAAGCTGTTTACTTTTTATGTAAAATTGAACAGGGTGTTCTGATTGTTCACCTGAAAAGTACAGGCCTTATTGAATCTTATTCACTTTTGTATAAATGTAAAATGCATTTGTAACGATGTTGCATTAATTGAGTGCTTGATTTTCAAGTGATTAACTATTGCCTGTTTACTTTTAGATGCTCAGTGAATACAACTAAACTCTAAAGAATTTACATATATTAAATACAAGAATTAAGGGAGTGTAAAACTTATAATGCAGCTTTGTGCAGTAATAATAGACGGAATAATCAGCGTGATATTAGCGAATTTTTAAAAAGGTAAGCAGTTAAAAGAAGAGGGTTAGGGGTGCTTACAAACACCCCTATAAGAGAAATTAGATGTGTATTTGAAAAAAAACTCTTTATCACCAAACAAAAACAAGATCCTTACAAGATAGATTTTCACAGACATTCAAAAAGTCAAGACAGGTTCTTTATTTAGTATGTATATCCGTATTTTTTTGTGATTTTTTTCTTTCTCATTCTCTTCACGACAATGTTCATTTTGATGTCCTTATAGGGTCTATCAAAACGGTCACGACCCTGTGTAGCAATTTTATCTACTACATCCATACCTTGTATTACCTCTCCATATACGGTATAATCCTGGTCAAGCATAGCTGCTCCCCCTTGCTCTTTGTACATCTTTCTTTGAGCAGGGGTATATTGTATCTTTTTTTGTGTTTCAAGAAAGGAGAGTTCTTGATCAGTGAATTTTCTACCTTGTACAATATAAAATTGACAAGCACTTGAAGCTTTGGCTGGATTTGGTCTACGAGCTGCTGCTAAAGCACCTCTTTTATGAACTCGGTGAGGGTGAAACTCTGCTTTTATCAGGCCTAGTTCACTTCCTCCTGCGCCTAACATCTTACCCTTAGGAGCGTTTCTGGATTCTGGATCACCACCTTGAATCATGAATTTAGGTTTTACCCGATGAAATAATAAATCTTTGAAAAATTTTTTCTTAGCCAAGCGAAGAAAGTTTTCTCTGTGATTGGGTGTGTCTTCGTATAATACCAAATAAATATTACCCAGGGAGGTTTTTATTTCCACAAGGTAATCCTTTTTTGACTTTTTAGTCTGTGATTGGGCGTGATTGGTGCCAAATCCAAGGATTAGTGTAAAAATAATGATCTTGAAAAAGTACTTTTTTGTCATTTTTCTGCCGTGTATGATTTTTTTGAAAAAATTATCAGTAGCCTTAAGATATCTAATGGTACTAAACGCTTACGACTACTGATGAATTTTAAATGCCTAAACCAGCTGTTCTAAAGCAATTTGAAAGGCCGCTTTAGCGATATTTTTTTTCTCTGTATGTACTGCATGTACTTTTTCCAGCGCTTCTTTAATTACGTTAGAAGTATCCGAGAAAATACCCTCATCGCTCAACTCTACCTCGCCAGACATCAAATAGCCAAACACACGAGCCATTCCACAGTTGGCGATAAAGTCAGGCATAATGGCTACCTGAGAATCAGCAAAATCACTGATAGGTCCAAAGAAAATTTCTTCATCAGCAAAAGGAACATTGGCACCTGCCGAAACTACCTCTAACTTGGTGGCGATCATGCGCTCAATTTGTTCTCTAGTTACCAGGCGAGATGCTGCTGCAGGTATAAATACTTCAGCTTCCAAGTCCCAAATCTTTTCATTGATTTCATTAAAAGGAATGAGCTGATCAGCTACCAGTTTATTACCCTCCTTTTTCACAAATAAATCTTTAATTTCGTCAAACTCAAACCCTTCTGGTTTAATCAATCCGCCTACCCGGTCGATAATGCCTACAATCTTTACCCCCATATAGGCAAGATAAACGGCCGCTGCGGAGCCTACATTGCCCCAGCCTTGAATAATGGCTCGTTTTCCGACAAAATCACCGCCCCATATATTATAATAATGCTTTACGGCCTCGGCTACACCATAACCAGTAATCATATCGGCTACCACATACTTTCGGGATGCATTGGAAGGAATATAATTTTGGTTCTCAATCACTTTAGAAACCCCTTGACGTAATTGCCCAATTTTCTTGATTTTTTGAGGCTCATTTGCGTGATAGTGCCCATTAACGATTCCCTCCTGTGGATGCCAAAGACCAAACTCTTCGGTAATAGGAATTACTTCATGAATTTCGTCTACATTTAGATCACCCCCCGTACCATAGTAATTTTTTAAGAGAGGAATTACAGCTTTGTACCAACGTTCCAACACGCCATGTTTGCGAGGATCAGCGGGATCGAAGTTAATACCAGATTTGGCCCCACCTATAGGAGGACCCGATACCGTAAACTTGACCTCCATTGTTTTAGCAAGCGACTCTACTTCTCGTTTATTCAATCCTTTGCGCATACGGGTACCTCCACCCGCTGCTCCATTACGCAGTGAATTAATAACCACCCAACCCTCTGCCTCGGTTTCTGAATCTTTCCATTCAAAAACGATTTCTGGGCGCTTATTTTCAAATTTTGCCAAAAGATCCTTCATTGTTTATCGTGTGTTTTTAGAAGTTAAATTATAAACATATCGGTAAATATAGAGGGTTTTTTGGGTTTTACCCTTGCTATATTTTTTAAAATGTGTGACTTCTTACATAAACCTGAGAGACAAAAAAATGACTACTTGCGTAAAGACCACATATATCTATTATTTTTGTATCGTAAAAAGCACGTCGCAAATTTATAGGAATATTTGAATCTTATAAATTACAACCAAACACACCACACAAAAAATCATTAAATGCACGCTCTAAACTTATGTATTGATTTGGGCAATACCTTTGGAAAGGCAGGTTTTTTCAGGCAAAATCATTTAGTTGAGTATCACGAGCAATTGTCAGAAAAAGACCTCTTGGATTTAATAAGGGTAAAACAACCTCAACAGGTGATCATTTCATCAGTGAGAAAACACCTCGGAGAGTTGATTGACCAAATAAAACAATACACTGAGGTAATGGTTTTAGATAGTGAATTACCTGTGCCTTTTAACAATCATTATGACACACCCAAAACACTGGGAACAGATCGGATTGCCGGGGTGATTGGTGCCCGGGTTTTATATCCAAACCAAAGCTGTTTAGTGATTGATGCAGGCACTTGTATTACTTATGATTTTATTGATAATCAAGACAACTACTATGGAGGTAGTATTTCGTTGGGACTACAGATGCGTTTCAAGGCATTAAACCATTTTACCCAGCAGCTACCTTTAATCACTCCTGCCTCAGAGACTCCAGATTTGATTGGAAATAACACCCAAAATGCCATTTTAAGTGGAGTAATTAATGGAGTAGTGGCTGAAATAAACGGTATAATGAATGATTATCGTGAAAAATTTGGTAATTTTGCGCCGATTTTATGTGGGGGAGATGCTGCTTTTTTTGAATCAAAAATAAAAGAGTCCATATTTGTAGCCTCCAATTTGATACTCATCGGGTTGAACAGAATCTTAATCTACAATGTCGAAAAAACAATCAAATCGTAATTATCAAAGATTATTTTTGGTTCTATGTCTAACTGGGTTTATACGTTTAGGTTTTGCCCAGGATTTTGGAAATTCTCCTTATTCACAAGTAGGTATTGGCGAAATGTTTAGCAATACCTTTGCTCACCAGACAGGAATGGGTGGTGTAGGAGTGAGTAATAATACCATCAATTTCCTCAATATATATAATAATGTGAACCCTGCCTTACTTGCCCGTTCGCGAAATACTGTGTTTGAAGCAGGTGTAATGGGGCAAATGAAAACTCTCAGAAACAGTACCGATTCCCAACAAGATTTTGGCGCAAGCTACAACTACCTGGCTTTGGCATTTCCTATTGGTAAATCCTGGACCACAGGTATTGGATTGGTGCCATACAGCACGATCAATTATGAAAATGTCTCCAGACAAAGTGTAGGAAACACTGGCTTTTTTACTGATTTGACTCAAAAAGGTGAGGGAGGAATCAATTCCATCTTTTTGACCAATAGTGTTGGCATTGCGCGTCGTTTAATGCTTGGTTTAAAGGTGAATTGGTTGTTTGGCTCTATGTTCAATGAAGCTACTGCCAATTTGGTAACTGGTAGCAACCGCACCCGTGTTACCTACTTTGACCGTGTAAGGGTGAATGACTTGCTACTTGAACCAGGGATTTCATACCACCAAAAACTCAATAAAAATACATTCTTAAACGTTGGAGCTACCTATACTCTAGCTACTGATTTGAATGCAAAACGTTTTGTGGCTTTTGATAGAAGAAACGATAATGATGTAGTAATTGTACAAGATACATTGGTATCAGACCAAGCCACTAGCGTACGTTTGCCTAATCGTTTACGACTGGGACTAAGCGTAGAAAGAGCTTTCAAGTGGCAGTTAGCTGCTGATGTAATGATGGAGAGCTGGTCTGATTTTAGAGTTGGTGACAGTACAGGCACCTTGCAAAATACACTAGGAGTGGCTGTAGGTGGTGAGTATACTCCGAATTTTAACAGTTTGCGTAGTTATTGGAACCGAATAACCTACCGAGCTGGATTTCAATATAAACAAAACCCAATCGACCCTGAAAAAGTACAAGATATGTCGATAAGCTTTGGTATTGCGTTACCAATAAACAGAAACAAATCATTATTGAATCTGTCGGTAGTGCTAGGACAACAAGGTAACATATCAGACGGTTTTGTTCAGGAGCGATATGTGCGTCTGCATCTTGGCGCTACAATTAATGATAGATGGTTTTATAGACCTAAAATTGATTAAATTTTATACACGATGAAACGTTCACTATTCTTATTTGCATTTATGGCGTTGTTTTTTGGATTAACCAACGCCCAAGCTCAGCCGGCCAAAGGTATTAAAGGTGGTAATCCCAGCACCTGGCCAGCAGAAGTAAGAGAAAAATACACGCTTTTAGGTGACAATACCAAGCAGAAAAAATTTACTGAGGCACTTCCTGCTCTTGAGTGGTTATTAGAAAACCACCCTCAATTGCATAAGAACATTTACATTAGAGGTATCAAGGTATACCACGGGTTGGCAGAAAAAGCTGCTACTGAGAAAAAAGAAGAAGACAAAGTAAAGTTTCAGGACAAGGCTATGGACTTGTACGATTTACGTATCAAATATTATGGTCAGGAAGCTACTGTATTGAAATACAAGGCTTACTATGCACCTTACTATTGGACAGGTCGCCGTACTGATGATTTATACAAGCTTTATGAAAAAATCGTAGGCATTAGTGGTAATGCTACCGATGCTAATGTAGTAACTCACTACATGGCCATTGCTACTACTAAAAAGAGAAACAAGCAATTAAACGAAGAGCAGATTTTAGCACTACACGAAAAACTAACTAAAATCGCAGAGGCAAACGCTGGTAAGAAAGGATGGGAAAAAACCAAAACTGAATTAGATGGATACCTGGCGTCTGTAATTACTGTAGATTGCGACTTTATTTACCGTTTTTATGTGCCTAAGTACAAAGCTGATGCTGAAAACGTAGAGTTGATTGAGCAACTTTTGGCTCGTATGATTGTAGCCAGTAAAAATGCCAAAGAAGGTGAAGAGCGTTGTACTAAAAAGCCTTTGTTCCTTGAGTTAGCTGAAAAGCTTTTCAAGAAAAAACCTACCTATGGTCGTGCAATGAACTTGGTAAATGCTTACCGTGATGACAAAGCGAAAGCTAAAGGATTTTTAGAAAAAGCAATTGAGTTGGCTGAGGATGATGCTAAAAAGGCTGATGGTTATTTGCAGTTGGCAAGCATGCAAAGAGCAAATGGGGCTTATGGAGCTGCTCGTACTAGTGCATTCCAGGCCGCTAAATTAGATCCTGCAAAAGCAGGCAAAGCATACACTATGGTGGCTTACATGTACATGGCCAGTGGTAAAAGCTGTAATGGTACAAGCCCTAAAAACCCTTGTCATGCCAAGGCTATTTATATTGCGGCTTACAATATGTTCCAAAAAGCAGGTAATACCAAAGGAATGGCCAATGCCAAAAGATATTTCCCAACCAAAGAAGATGTATTTACTCACGCAATGCAGGGTAAAGCAGTAAATGTTGGCTGCTGGGTTGGTGAAACTGTAACTATTGTAGGAAACTAAGTTTTATTTAAATCCAAACAATTGTTTAATTTGAATAAAATTAAGAGAGCGTGGAAATCTAATGCTTAGGTTTCCACGTTTTTTCTTATAAACTTTTGTAAAAGCTTTCCTGAAAACATTATTCTTTCTATGAAGCATTATCATATCATTGTTTTTTTATTATTGCTTTCAATAATTGCTTGTGAACAAAAAAAGAAAGATAAAATTGTATCTAAATACAATGGCCCTCTTATCGAGGTAACCAATGTAAATGCTTTTTATAGCGACTCAGGAAAAGCAAAGATTAATATCAAAGCTCCTGTACAGCAAGAGTACGAAAATGGGGATAGAACTTTTCCTAAAGGGCTAAGGCTTGATTTTTTTGATCAGCAATTACGCAACAATGGTCGCTTGGTAGCTGATTCAGCTTTTTTCTCTAAAAAGAATAAATTGTGGACTGCAAGGGGAAACGTTGTGGTTACAAATTTGTTAGAACAAAAGAACTTGAAATCTGAAATACTACACTGGAGTCCAGCGCTTAAAATATTTTATACCGAATCGCCCGTAAAGATTACTTCTCCCAAAGACGATCTAAAAGGAAAGGGTATCAAAGCCCAACAAGACTTAGCCTGGTACAAAATGGGAAAACCAAAAGGGGTAATTACTGTTAAGAAATAGCGATTAAATCAGCGAAAACAAATATCAATGAAACTTATAGATTCAATTTTATTATCAGCATCAGTAGGATTATTTATCATAGGCATTAACCAGCTTTTTGCAGATAAAGAATTTTACTGGATTTTTATGCTTTCTCTGATTTGTTTATTTGCTTATCAAATTCGTAAATTACAAAGAAAAGAGAAAGCTACTGAAGCTAAAACTCAAGTAAAAAGTGCTACTACTGCTCCCAAGCAAAAGAAAAACTTTACCAATACTAATCGCACTAAAAAGAAAAAACGCCGGAAATAGTCCATGGAATTATACCAAACCGTTGGTGTGTTGATTTCGCTGATTTTGTCAGCATTATTTTCAGGAACCGAAATCGCCTTTGTATCTGCTGATAAGCTTCATATTGAGCTACAAAGCAAAAAAGGACGACTCCCTGAGCGACTAATGGCGCATTTTCTTGACAAGTCCTCTTATTTTATAGCAGCTTTATTGGTCGGTAATACTGTCACACTAGTGGTGTATGGTATTTATATGGCTGAGATTTTAGACCCGCTATTGGCAGCCAATCTTCCTCCTAGCATTAATAATGAATTTAATGTTCTGCTACTACAAACCATTCTTTCTACCTTAGTAGTGTTAGTAACTGCCGAGTTTTTGCCTAAGTCTATCTTTCTGATAAACCCTACCCGACTATTGACGTTGTTGGCTTTGCCAATGTCCCTGATCTACTACTTGTTATTCCCATTTGTATATGTAATGGTGAATCTATCCAAGTATGTAATTTTAAAGATTTTTAAGTTAGAATTTTCGGAAGATAAGCCAGTGTATGACCTGGTAGATTTGGATAAGTATGTAAGCAATATTACTCCAAACGAAGATGAAGCTAGTGAAGCTCCTGAAATAGATCCCAAGATTTTTTCGGCAGCACTTGAGTTTCGAGACATCAAAGTGAGGGAATGTATGGTGCCACGTACCGAAATAGTAGCAGTAGAAGAGAACGATGCATTGATTAAACTGAGAAAAGCTTTTGAAGATTCAGGGCACTCCAAGATTTTGGTTTATCGTGATAACATCGATGCCATTGTAGGGTATTGCCATTCACTTGATTTGTTCAAAAAACCAGAAGATATTGTTTCTATTACTACCCCAATTATTAGTGTGCCTGAAAGCATGCCTGCTCAAGAATTATTGGTGCAATTTATTGCTGAACACAAAAGTATTGCGTTGATATTTGACGAATTTGGTGGTACATCAGGTATTGTTACTATAGAGGATGTAATAGAAGAAATTTTTGGTGAAATTCAGGATGAGCATGATAAAGAAGCTTGGGTAGAGCAACAAATAGATGAATATAATTTTATATTGAGTGCTCGTCACGAAATAGACTACCTGAATGATAAATATACCTGGGAACTCCCTGAGGATGAGTATGATACGCTCGGGGGACTAATTTTGCATTTGAATGAAGATATTCCCAAACCCAATCAGGTAATTTATTACCCACCTTTTGTATTTACCATCTTAAGTATACAGGATAGAGCCCGAATAGATACCGTGAAAGTATCGATTCAAAACGGGCAAAATAAGCCTAAAAAAAATAAACAGCCTTCCAAAGTTTCTCGGAATCCCTAATATTTCTAGGTATTCGATGTCGAGCATTTCACAAGAAATCGTATCTTTGCGGAATCCTAAAAAAACTGCTGTGAATGACACAACATTTTAAATCAATTTTTTTAACATAGAAGCATACATAGGAAGATGGCTATCATTAATTCAATTAGAAAGCGATCTGGGTTGGCCGTATTAGTGATTTCGCTGGCGATTGCGGCTTTTATTCTGACAGATTTATTTGGTAAGCTAGTACAGGGCGGAGGCCCCGAAAGCATGAAAGTGGGAAGCATTCAGGGTGAAAGCATTTCCTACAATGAATTTAACCAAAGAATTAGTTTTATAGAAGCTCAGTATGGCGGAGCACTTAGCGAACCACAAAGAGTTCAGTTAAGAGAACAGGTTTGGAATGACTACATCTTTGAGAAAGTTTACCAACCACAATACGATGCCTTAGGGCTTACTGTTACTCCTCGCGAAATTAGAGAGATCCTACAAGGAGACTCACTTATGCGTGACCCCCAATCACAAATCATGCGTCAATTGATGCAATCTTTTAGAGATTCTACTGGCAAATATGACAAGTCAGCGATTGGAAGATTTTGGGGAAGTGCGCCTAAAGCTCAAAAAGATCAAATCAGACAGGGCTTACGCAAAGAAAGATTACAAAAGAAATATTCTAGCTTGTTGGAGTTTTCTACTTACGTGACCAAGGCTGAGGCCAAGCGTGATTATGTAAACAAAAATACCAAGGGTGACTTCAAGTTTTTGTATGTACCTTACTCTACTATTGCTGATTCTACTGTACAAGTTACCGATGCAGAATTGGATGGTTATATGAGAGATCATGCAGATGAATACAAGTCAAAAGAGACTCGTACGATTGAGTACTATGCTCTATCTATTGACCCTTCTCCACAAGATAGTACTAAGTTTGCCTCAGACATTCGCGAAATTGCCAAAGATTTTGCTAAATCTGATAAGGACTCTTCTTTTGCCGTAGCAAGATCTGACGATGCGCAACCTTTTACCTTCCAAGACCCAACTAAATTGCCCAAAGAAATTTGGAAAACCGTGCCTACCTTGGCTAAAGGTGCAGTAGTAGGGCCTTTGAATCAGAAAAATACTTACACCATTTACAAAGTAAGTGATGTAAAAGAAGATACCGTATATTATGCCAATACTGCCCATATCTTGTTTAAGGCTGATACTACTATGAAGCAAAGTGAGCAAGACAGCGTACGTAACAAAGCCAATGAGATTCTACAAAAGGTATTAGATAATCCAGATGAGTTTGCTAGTTTGGCTAAGACGTATGGTTCAGATGGAACCAAAGATCAAGGTGGAGAACTTGGCTGGGCTAATTTGAATAAGTACGTAAAGGATTTTAAAGAAGCGATTATTAAAGCAGACAAAGTAGGTACTATTTCTAACTTGGTGAAAACTCAATTCGGTTACCATATCGTAAAGATTATTCACCCTGCTTCTAAGAAATTATACAAAGTAGCAACTATCAAGAAAACTTTATTACCTGGTAAGTCTACCGTAGATGCAGCTTTCAAGACCAGTGATAAATTGGTAAATGAAAGTAAAACTTTGGAAGCGTTGAGAGCTAACGCGAAGAAGAATCCTAAATTGATTAAAAATACTGCCAATAAGATACAGCCAAACGCTACCAACTTGGGTAGCTATCAAGGTGCTCGTGAAATTATTCGTTGGGCCTTCAAGGATGGTACAAAAGTAGGTGATGTTTTTAGTCAGCCAGTAGAGCTTTCAGACCAAAACGTATACATTATTGCGGCGCTTACTGGTGCTACCATAGAAGATGAATTAAACCTGGATGCAAATCGTGATGCTATCAAGGTGAAAGTGTTGCAAGAGAAGAAAAAAGAAATGATCGTAAAGAAATTGGAAGCGGCTAAAGGTTCTACGCTTGAAGCAATTGCCAAATCTTATGGTCCTTTGGCTCAGGTAAAAACTTTAAGTGCAGTTGCTTATGACAACAGTTCTGTACAAGGAGCAGGCTTTAACCCAGCAGCGGTAGGGTATGCTTTTGGTACCAAAAAAGGACAAAGATCACAACCTGTAGGAGACCAGACTGGTGTGTTTATGTTTGAAACCACCAAGGTGACACCTGCTGGTGAGATTAAGGATTATACCAAGCAACAGCAGGAATTGGTGAATAGAACCAAAAACCTGGCTCGTTTCTTCATCGACCAAGCCCTAAGAGAGTTGGCCGATATCAACGACAAACGATACAAATTCTATTAATAGTGACTTACTATTAATCTAAAAATTATACATCTTCCTACAAGAATGCCACTGGACTTATGGTTCAGTGGCATTTTTCTTTGATTTATTTTGTTTTAGGTAAAGACCTTCGCTAAGTTAGAAGTAATCTAAATAACTTATGTGATGAGAAAAATTGCTTATAGTATTTTACCTGCACTTTTGTTGGTTTGGGGATGTGGAAATGCTCAAAAACAGCAAAGTTCTCAACTTACTTTTACACTGATTCATAAAAAAATAGAGAAATCAAAAGACTCTCACCAGGCAATTACACGATATTTACTGCAAGGGGATGAGTTAATTGTGACCAATCAGTATAAAGGAGGAAGACGAGGCAGTAGTAATGAGACTAAAAAACATCATTTAACCTCAGAGAAAATTAGTGAAATTTCTACTTATTTTACTCAAAATGATTTTTATCAGGACATTACTGCCAAAGGTGCACAACAGGTAGTACCTGGCATTTTCCGAGATATAAGTTTAAAAATTACTAAGAAAGGACAAGCATATAATCTTTCTTATGCTGGTGGGTATAAGTTTGGTAAAAGCAGAGGCGAAACCAACAAGACCTATAAACAACTTATTAGATTTGAGCGTTTTCTGAAAAAGATGCTCAGAAAATAACCTTTAAAAGAAATGTTATGAACACAAGCACTGAAACCAATACTATTTTTGATATAAATAAAATCAGAGCCGATTTTCCATTACTTACCCAAGAAGTAAATGGCAAACCACTCGTATATTTTGATAATGCAGCTACTTCTCAAAAGCCCAAGATAGTGCTTGATGCTTTGAGTAATTATTATCATACTACCAATGCTAATATTCATCGTGGTGCACACTATTTGGCTTCTAAGGGCACACAGGAGTACGAAGATTCGCGTGAGGCCATTCGTCAGTTTTTGAATGCATCATCAATAGAAGAAGTGATTTTCGTACGTGGAGTAACTGAGGCCATCAATTTGGTTACTTCTACTTTTGGACGTCAAAACGTGAAAGAGGGAGACGAAGTCATTATTTCTACGATGGAGCACCACTCTAATATTGTTCCGTGGCAATTGTTATGCGAAGAAAAAGGTGCCACACTTAAGGTTATTCCTATTACTGACGAGGGTGAGTTGGTTTTAGAAGAATATGAGAAACTACTTAGTGAGCGTACTAAGATTGTATCTATTGTGCATGCGTCTAATTCATTGGGAACCGTAAACCCAATAAAAGAAATGATCGCAATGGCTCACAAAGTAGGAGCTAAAGTATTGGTAGATGGAGCGCAGGCTTCGGTACACTTGAATATTGACGTGCAAGACTTAGATGCTGATTTTTATGCTTTCTCAGGGCATAAGGTCTATGCACCAACTGGTATAGGAGCTCTGTACGGCAAGAAAGACATTTTAAATGCAATGCCTCCCTACCATGGTGGTGGCGAGATGATTAAGGAAGTAACCTTTGAAAAAACTACTTATAATAGTCTGCCTCATAAATTTGAAGCAGGTACCCCTAACATTGCCGATGGTATTGCTTTCAAGCATGCGTTGGATTATGTAGCAGGTATTGGAAAAGAAAAAATTGCGCAGTATGAAGATGAGTTATTACAGTATGCCACTCAACAACTTCAAGAGGTTGATGGCTTACGAATCATCGGAACTGCCCAAAATAAGGTAAGTGTAATCTCCTTTATAGTAGAAGGAGTACACCATGGCGATATTGGTATCTTACTGGATACCCATGGTATAGCAATTCGTACCGGGCATCACTGTACCCAACCTCTGATGCAGCGTTTTGGGATAGGGGGGACTTCCAGGGTGTCTTTTGCTATGTACAATACCAAAGATGAAGTAGATACTTTGATTAATAGCTTGAATAAAGTATTGAAAATGTTGCGATAATCTTGGCAACCAGGAGATTGTTTAAGTTAAAAAAAAGATTTAAGCCAATTAATTAAACAATTACCCTAGATTTGATCTTTTAATGATATGTTAAAAACTGACAGTTTAGGTAACTGTAACAACTAAAGTGACAGTTTTTGCGTTTAGTTAAGTGAATATATGTAATAGTTGTCATATAAAATGCCCGATCGAACTATTTGTATGCATTTTGTGTACTGATTAGTGAAGTCAATTTTGGATTCAAAAGACATTCATTACAATACCATAAGAAAAACAATTTTCATTACCATAAAAATAATTTAGTCATGGCAAATACACTTGCAATTACCGACGCAAACTTCGATGAAGTAATAAATTCTGATAAACCTGTATTGGTTGATTTCTGGGCTGAGTGGTGTGGTCCGTGTAAAATGTTGAGCCCAATCGTAGAAGAATTGGCAGGCGAGTATGATGGTAAAGCTGTGATTGCTTCTGTAGATGTAGACAGCAATCCTCAAGTTTCTGCTAAATTTGGTATCAGAAGCATTCCTACTTTATTGTTCTTCAAAAATGGAGAAATTGTAGATAAGCAAGTAGGTTATGTACCAAAAGCTGCATTGGCTCAAAAGCTTGACGGAGTACTTTAAGTCGTCAACTCGAGATAAAATATCAAAGGCAACGAGTATCATCTAATGATGGTACTCGTTTTTTTTGTGCGAACATTTTTAAGGGATGGAAAAGTAAACCCTAAGCTTGCGTAGGATCTATTGAGTCAGATTATTATATCTCACTTTTATTGTTAAATTTACATACATAAACAGATGAATTAAGAGATATGCGATTGACATTTTGGGGTGCAGCACGTCAGGTGACGGGAAGCATGCATTTGCTGGAACTGGAGAATGATTTTAAATTATTGATAGATTGTGGGCAGGACTTGGAGCGAGAACGCAAACTGGCAGAAGATGGTACTTACCAGGCTATATTTCCATTTGAGCCTTCCCAAATCAACGCAGTAGTATTGACTCACGCCCATATAGATCACTCTGGGTTTTTACCCAATTTGGTGCGCGAAGGCTTTGAGGGAGAGATTTATTGTACCCATGCTACCTATGATCTGGCTAACTTGCTATTGCATGATGCCGCTTCGCTGAATCAACGAAAGATTAAAAAAATAGACAAAAGCAAGAGATACAACCCTGCTCATAAAGAACAAAGGCTTCTTAAGCGAGAATTATATTTAGCCCCTCATGTAAATCAGACTTTGGGACATTTTAAATTGCTGAGTTTTAAGCAACGCAAAAAAATAGGGGATGGGCTTTATATTACCCTTATTCCTACTGGGCATTTGTTGGGAGCTGCCAATGTGGTAGTAGAAGCCGAAGAAAACGGCAAAACTACGCGTATTGGCTTTTCAGGAGACTTGGGACGTTATGACTACCCTTTGTTGAGCGATCCAGAACCTACCCCTGAAGTAGACTATCTAGTGTGTGAGTCTACTTATGGGAATCGACACCATAGCGCTAATGGAAATCCTGAAGAAATTGTGCTGGATGTAATCCAAAGAGCTTGTGTAGACAAACCAGGGCGTTTGTTGGTACCTGCTTTTAGTGTGGGGCGTACCCAGGCATTGTTATATATATTGAACAAACTGTGTGTGGAGGAGCGTCTTCCTGCTATTAAAATTTATACGGATAGTCCGTTGGCCAAAGCAAGTACTCAGGTTTACCAAAAACATTTAAGTTTATTAAACCAGGAAGCAAAGGATTTCTATAAAGAAAATGAAAGCCTATTTGACTTTGAAAACCTTATCTATTTGGATTCAAGCAAGGCAAGTAAGGCCATAGCCAATTACAACCACCCTTATATGGTAGTATCTTCTTCAGGGATGATTCAGGGAGGACGTATTGAATACCACATCAAGCAAAATATTCAAAATGCCATGGCAACAGTGTTGTTAATCGGTTATTCTGCAGAAGGTACATTGGGGCACGATTTGTTGAATGGTCGTAAATATATTGTGGCTGACAAACACGAATTGGCAGTAAATGCTACCATCGAGAATACCGACATTTTTAGTGGACATGGTGACTTGGAGGACTTAATAAAGTTTGTGAAATGGCAATCTCCTGACAAGGTTAAAAAAGTGTTTTTGGTACATGGAGAGCACCAGTCAATGATTGATTTTAAGGAAACCTTAGGGAATGAAGGATATGCACAAGTAGAAATCCCGGAGAAAGGACAGAGCTTTGAACTCTAATGATAAAGCGAACTTTTTACAACTTTTACGCTCTCAAAAACGAGAAAATATAGAACTGGCTTTGCAATTAGCAAAAGGCAATGCTGCCTATCAGAATGAAATTGATAAGCTGGTAAAAATTCATGATGCGTTATTTTCTCGTCCTTTGGGTTATTCAGATGATTTAGAAGGAGAACTCACCAGTAAAAAATTATCGGACCTTAATACAGATTTTTGCTCTTATGTAGAAAATAACATAACATATTTGCCTGCTGAAATTGATCAATTAATTCATCTGACATCTTTACATATCTCGAGTAATTCTCTGAAGGAGCTTCCTAAAGAGATAGGCCACTTGGCAAAACTAGAGGAATTATGGATGGGCAGGAATCAAATTACCCATTTACCTAAGGAGATCGGGCAGTTGCAAAACTTGGTTTACTGGGATTTGCCAAATAACAAGATTGAGCATCTCCCAGCAAGTATTGGTAATTTAAGAAATCTGAAAGACCTGGATATTAGCAATAATCAATTGAAAAGCATTCCTCAAGAAGTATCTCAGCTAAAACAGCTTAAAGAATTGGGACTGGAGGGGAATCCAATTCCTGAGTTTGAACAAAAAAAGATTCAGGATTGGCTACCTAACTGTAAGATATGGTTTTAATGCCAGAATATTGAGCTAATTTCAATGTATGATGGTACATAAAATTGGTTCTTAGAAATTTGAGAACAAGTCCTTCATCTTCACCAAAAATTGATTAGAAAGCTGTGAAGTTTCAGAGGCCCTTAGCTCCTTGGAAGCCTTCTCAAAAATGCTGGAATTACGCAGTTCTCTTTCGGCAATAATCAAACTAATCGTTTCTAGAACTTCCACTCTTTGGTGCAAGATAGGCATCATGTTTTCTCGGGTAATTTTATACATGATAGCATCAGTGGCTGCTTTGGCAGTGGCCGAGCGGTTTACCCCAGTTAGCAAAGATTTTTCTCCCAAGAATTGTCCAGGCTTTACCGACCCTACCCGAAGTTCATTGCCATCACCAAATACATCTACAAATACTTCCAATAAGCCCTCTACTACAATAAACATAGAGTCACCTTCATCCCCTGCGGTAATCACTACACCTCCTGCTTGATAATGTTCTCTGGTAATGCTTTCACCCAACATAGCCAGTTCTGACTCATCTAATGGCTTAAACAATTCAATTTTGCGTAATAGAGGCACACAGTCTTCGCCAGTGGCTGAGTCGAGGTGACGGCTAGGCATTTTTTCGTGGTAAATATCTTGTTTGGGATAAGCAATCGAGATGCCTGCATGGCGTAGCTGTTCCAGCATACTTGCCAATACTCGGTGACGAGCCACTGGTGGCGAAATTCCTTTCCAGGCATTAATCCAATACTGAATCTCGTATTCTACGCCTATTTCATTAATGTTTTTTACAATTACCTTAGGTTCTGGGTGTTCATAAAAGCCATATTGACTTGTGACCGATTTGGCCCCAGCTAGTAGTACACGGGTAGCCCGTTTGGTTTCTATCGAAAAGTCAAGACTAATCAATACTTCAAAGCGACTCTTATTGTCAGGGTAGGTATAGTTCAAAATGGGTTTAATGCCTATATTGCTATTGGGTACTCTCACAATATTATTTTGTGGAGTACGAATACTGGTAGTTCGCCAATTAATCTCTTCTACGCAACCTTCCAAACCACTCTCGAGTACAATCCACTCGCCAATACGATAGGTCTGCTCAATATTAATGGCTAATCCAGTAAATATATCGGCGATCATAGAGCGTAGGGCAAAACCCAACACAATACCGATCACTCCTGATGTAGCCCAAATACCTGCTACCGATTGACCAAATACAAAATAGGTGACACACATGATGGCAATCGTGAGAATGATTACCCCTAACATATTGTGGATAAAGGTAGGTACTCGCCCTTCAATACGTTTGGTTACCCAGGTATCCAGCACGATTACATTCAAAAAACGAGCAAACAAGAAAGCAGAAGACAACCACATACCCGTTTTTAAAACCTTATCTATAATCAAGAATTGAAGTTTTGTAAGCTTAAGATTGTGAACCCACTGATTGTCGATGAACAGAGCCACAGCAAACACAACAGTGAGCAAAAAAGGGAGTGCAAGTTTACTTAGTTTGGTAGAATTCAAGAGTATGAGGTTTAGTTCGTTTACCAGTTTTTAATTGCTAGGATCACAAGATCAAAAATTAAGCAAGTTCATTTGCTACAAGTTATTATTTTGGTGAATATAAAGAAAGAAATTACGCAACTATGCCAGAGCCTTTGTACTTAGAAGAAATACCAGAGTATATTCCATTAGTCATCTTAAATGCAGAAGAGGGTGTTTTTGAGATGCGTGGAGATGTATTACCAGAATACCAGTCCTATTGTGAGACCATACTTGATTGGTTAAAAGCGTATGCTGGTAATCCCAATACGTCTACCATATTTCGTTTTTGTATTTATTACATTGGTGACAAAGGGGAACAATTGATCAAGGATATAATCAACATTCTAAGAACGCTTCCTAATATAGTCATTGAATGGCATGTGCAAACTAAAGATTTAATGGAGTATGGAGAAGATTTATCTGAGGAGCTAGCTTTTCCATTGAGGTATATAGATGCGTATTTATAGGCGTGATATGCAGTGATATACAAAAAAAGCTTCCCGTTATTGAGAAGCTCTTTTTGTGATTTTATCAATACTTATTTTTTCTTATTCAAATTATCTACCTTGGATTTAGCATCGTCTAGTACCTTTTGGCGGCGAGTTTCGGCACCAGTAAGTATAGAGTTGGCTTGGGTAAAGCGCTGCTGAAATTGGTGCTCTGCCTTAGAATAAGCTTTTTGCTTGATTTTGGTGGCAGTTTTTTCAGCTACTTTTTTAGCCGCAGCACGTAACAATGGATTTTTTACCTCTTTAAGCTTCTCATCAATAAACTTATTGTATTCAGCATCTGCTTGCTTTTTGGCTTCATCCATTTTTTTGCGGGCTTCTGCTTTGGCTGCGTCCATTTTCTTGCGAGCGTCAGCCATAATCTCATCCGCTTTTTTCTGAGCATCAGCCAATATTTGCTTGGCTTTATCTTTACCCTCGTCTATTTTATCATCTACTACTTTTTTCACGGCATCAGTAGCACTGCTTCCCAAAATTTTTACCTTAGGATCACTGATGTCACCTGTAATACCTAATTTCAAATTGATACGATCTGAATTGTCAAAGTTGACACCTGCCAGACGACCAATAGCGTTCGTAGCGTTTTGACCGATTTTGCCTTTGGGTGCATCAATATCTACCTTAAAGTCGAGTAAACCATCTACACCATTGCTCCCTCTTACATTCAGGTTATAGTTACCAACCTTAATGTCAAACGGCTTGTAGTTCATTTGTCCGTTTTTAATTTCGGTCTGGATATTTACCCCTGCGATTTTCAGTTCTTTCAATTCCTGAATACCCGTAACCATACTGAGACTTCTCAGCATTCCAGAGCCTTTCACTTCGGTATTGGTTAGGTTTAATGAACCAGCACCATTCAAAGAGTTATCCAGTAATGGAGTCATATATTGTGAAAGTCCTCCTTTGATTTTTAGATTGGTAGAAAGAAATCCAGTAATGTTTTTAGCCATCGGGATAAGCTTTTTCACCATTGAAAAGCTAGAATGTGCTTTTCCAATAGACAAACGCTTGATGTCCATATTGAAATCATACTTTGGATGGGTAATGTCGTATGTATCATAAGCCCCACTCATCTTAAAGCCGCCTTCCAGCATATTAAACTTCAAGCCATTCAGGATTACTCGCCCGTCTTTTACTATAATCTTACCATCTACATTTTTGATCTGTAAATCTTCGTAGTCTATCTCCCCAATTTTAGAATTGAGCACAAAATCAATGTTTTTGGGTACTTCTACCAATGTTACTTCATCGCTTATCAAAGTATCAGGAGTGGTCTTCCCAGAGGTTTGGGTAGTGGTGGTACCCCCCGAAGAAGTAGATCCGCTACCTGCTTCTCCTTCGGTACTTGTCATCCATTCATCTACGATAAATTTATTAGAGGTAAAAATCACATCTCCCTTGATGGTATGTTCCTTAAATATGTAAGGAATATAATTAGAAATAGTTCCACTGGCGTGAATGTCGCTTTTACCCAAAAACCCATCAAATTTTTCAAGCGTAATGGTCTTAGGGGTAAACTTGGTGATGGCCTCAGTAATCTTAAAACCTTGTGGCAAGTCAGCTTTGCTTACAAACGAAAAGTTATTCACATCAATTTCTCCACTGGTAGGGAGCTTGTCATATTCTTCCTTATCAATGTAAGACATCTTACCAGAGGTGGTTACGTCTGCATCAATAATTCCAGCCAGTGTCATTCCTTTTAGCGGATAAATATGGGTTATCTTGGTCAAGTCCAATACCCCCTTCATACGAGCATCATAAGTAATGTCGGCAAAGTTTTCTACAGTAGCAGTTACTTTAAATGGCTTGCCGTCCAGGTTCCAACTAAGGTCTTTTACTACTACTTTTGAATCCTTATAGTCACCAGTGGTATTCGTGACTGAAGCATCTAAGGTTAGCTTATCCAGTGCATCAGGATATTCTTTGGTTTTTACATAGCCATTACGCAAAGTCATATTGGCGGCGAGGTTTGGCATTGTAGAAGCGTTGTACACTCCTTTGGCAGTAGCATTGAGACCAAAAATACCCCTCACTGTAGCTGGCATAGGGAACATTTTACCTAAATCGCCTAAATTAAGTTGAGCCTTTACATTGGCATCTATCTTAAAGCTAGACAATCCTTCAACGCGGGCTTTGGCGTCTATTGGATTATTACCCAAATCCATATGGAATTTCTTCAAATTTACCAGCGTTTTTTCCAGATCACTGGTTTTGTTATCAATGGTTACATCTACATTGATATTATTGACTGGAGTAGGCAGATCAGGATATTGGAACAGTGCATCTGACACCTTAAAGTTAAAATTGAAAGCAGGATATAGCTTTTGTTTTTCGCTGTAAGTTCCTTTTACAAAACCATCAAAAGCAAATTTACCTTGGGTTTTCATTTTTTGGAACTCTTCCATTTCGGTGTATACCCCAGGTACCAGCGACAAAATATTTTTAAACTCATTTTCCTTAGCGGCGTATTTTACATCCATCTTGATGTCTTCACCTACCATTTGTACAAAGCCGTCAAACCCAAAAACAAATTCATTCACCTTGATAGAGTTTTTCTTAAAAGTGAATTTGTTCTTTTCCAAATCCATATTTAGGGTGAGGTCAATGTCAAGCGATTTGTTTTCTACATAATTGGTATTCTCAAAGCCAAAGTCAATTTGATCTACTGTAGTTTTAGTTTTAAGATCAAACACTGCCTGGGTGAAATTACCACTTCCTTTGTGGGTAAGGTTCTTGATGCTGGCAAACATGGGAGTGGCTTCGTCGGCATAAGTTATTTGAGCATTTTTGATCTTCCAGCGTTTGATGCCAATATTAAAGTTGGTAGTAGACGTATCTTTCTTGTTATCGTCGGGTTTGGGATCTTCCTTTTTGGTAGTATCTGCCTTGGCAATGTCCCAGTTAGGGGTGCCATCTTTAAGCACTTTGGCGTAGATTTTAGGCGAATCCAGGTAAATACCCCTTACCTTGATCTGGCTACCTGTAATCACACTCCATACATCTACTTCTACTTCAAAATCTTTGACAGAGGCCAGAGTATCGCCTTTGAAACGATCTTTGCCTACTACGCCAAATTCTTCCAGTGAAACCGTGATGTTGGGGAAGTTGCTAAACATACTCAACCCAAATTTGTCGATATCGAAATACACATGGGCATTGACCGATTTGGCAATTTCTTCGTCGATTTTGGCTTTGATATCTTTCTTAAAAATGATAGGTACCAAAATCCCGATCAAAATCAACAGCAAAAAGAATCCGCCAAAGATGAAAATCGATCGCTTAATCCATTTGCGTAAAGTACTTTTCTTTTTTTTAGGCTCTTGACTTTCGTTACTCATAACCCTTATTGGTTTGGTTTTTTAGGTTGATATGTTGGTAAATCGAATGACTGAATAAATATACACTAATTTCAAGTGGAATTTAAAAAGAGTGTGTGGGCAAATTTAATTTTTTTTGGTGAGGAATCCCCAAATTTCATTTGCTCTAGAAAAAATAGTTTTTGTTTGCCAATACGGGTAAGCTCAAAGGTTTGCTTCTAACTGCAAAATAAAGTAAGTAATTGTGGTTGAGGTACTATCATTTTAAACTTCTAAAGTTTGAAAATAAGCGTTGTTCATTCCCAGAAAAATACTACCTTAGGAAAGAAAATAAATAATTTAAGTGATGAATAGATCTTTTGCCAAACAACCTACGAAGTCCAAAAGTAATAGTCAACTAAGCAAATCTGAAAATATGCTCAGTTATCTAGGTTAAATATTCAATGGTAGGTAGCATAAATCATTTCTAATGTTGAACAGTCCTAAGATTCGCTATTTTCTACTTCGTTTGGTAATTGGGTTAGGCCTAAGCACTTTCTTCTTCTGGCAAGCTTACCAACATTTTACCAATACTCGAACAAGATTAAGAAGTTGCGTTTTTAATACTGCAGAGGTTTTGTTTGTAAAGGATAACGAAAATTATAATGAAGAAAAGGACGATCACCTGTATGTAGTGACATTTACTTACTGGGATAAGCAAAATAAAAGTAGAAGTTTTCAAATTAAAACTTCAGATTTATACAGCCAGGGGCAGAAATACCGCGTTTTTTATCCTCCTAAACAATATAAACGGGTCAGACTTCTAGGTTATTGGAGTTTGTTTAGTAGCACAGCAACCCATTTAATGATTGCTTTAGAAATACTACTTTTATATGTCATAACTGAGCACTATATGGTTTTTAGACCCCAAAAATAAATGATAGATGACAACAGTAACCGATGATCATGTAGTGAAATATGGGCTGGTTCTTATATTAGGAGTATTTTTTTTATTGCTGGCACTTTGGTACTTCGTAATTGCTAAAGTTTTAAGGTTTCGAGGAGTAGTAACCACTGGAAGGGTAAAGGATGTGGAAATAGACAATGATGGTGATGGAACAGCGGTAGTTTGGATTATAGAGTACTTTGATCAAGACAAAAAGGAATATGAAAAGGCGCACCAAGTACATTCTTCAGAGCCACGAGGTATTGGCACAAAAGTGAAAATTGTATACGACCCCAAGCAACCGAAAATTGCAGAGGTCAATAATTTTAGTGCCTTATATGGAGTAATGTATGGAGCATTTGTGTTGTCTATCCCACTGCTAATCATTAGTTTAGGATATTTTATTTTTTATAAGGCATACCTTTAATTTATTCCTCCCCAAACCGCATCTTCTGCACAAAAAACACCTTACGTCGACCTTTTTGCTTATTGCGCACCCGTTGATAGCCCCAAATTAGGTAAGAATCCTCTGCCCATCGACGAGTTTGCACTCGAATGTTTTCTCTCACTTCATCATTTTCATTAAGGGTTTTCAACGCTTTGGATTTAATCTCACCACCCTCTTTGCTTTCTTTAAAGTTTTTAGAAAACACCTCATCCAGGTAATAATATGCAAAGCAAGAAGAGTCTGCATTGGGCTTGAGCATAGCTACTGGATACAATTTGGGTACCTTTACTCGCTCTAGCTTGATTACATTGTCCCATAATATGCGTCCGTTTTTGTCGAGACCAAGGCCAATAGCTCGGCTATATTCCCATTCACGGGGAATGCGTTGTTGGGGGAAGTTTCGCGGAGTGAAAAAAGCGCCACCTACTACTCGCACCGTTTCATAAAACATTTCTCCCAGGGCATAATAGCGACCTTTTTCTTTAAAAATTCTATGCAATAAGATCTTATCCTGGATTGGATACTCTTTTTTTCCTCGCTTTTTACGACGAAGTATTTTTCGCGCAATGCGTTTTTGTTCTCGCTCGTTCAAATGTCCATAAAAGTTCTTGAGATCATTGAAACTGTAATATTGTGAGGATTTTAATTCACTTTGTGCTGTCAGCCGTCCTACAAACAGGCCTTGATGCGCTCTACGTTCCGAATATTGAGAATAGGTGCCCACAATTAATTGTTCGTCGTTTTCAGTAGCAATTACTTGAGCATCTTGTAAGTATTTATCTTTTTCGTTGGGTAGCTCAATACTTCTTACTTCTTTACCTTTTACATAAGATTTAAGCAATACCTTGGTTTCTCCCCGATGCAAGCTTACCACTGTAGCGTTGACAAAATTATTGAGTGTATCCAAATACAATGATTCTATATAAGCGCGTCCTTTGAAACTCAATGAAAGAATTTTAGTTTTTTTGAGAATTAGATTGGTGTGCAATATGGAGGGTTCGCCTTGTAGCATACCTGCGATATAAATATCATTGTTTACCGCGGCTAATTGTTGAATGCTGAGCTTATCTAAAAAGAAAAAATCAAACTTTTCTGAAAACCCCGCACTTACATTTACCTTGATTACCTGATAGTTACGACTTTGAGCTTTGCCAAATAATAAATACAAAGTATGCGCTGAATAAGCATAATCAATAAAGGGTAAGTTACGCTTGACCACCGAAGTAATCGTCCAATCTTCATTTAAATCCTGGTCATATTTGCGAAACACATATTCTACCAAACCCTTTCCTACTCCTTTGCGAGACTTGTTGAACACTACCAGGCCATCCTTACCAATAGGGGCCATGTACATTTGGTCAAAGCCTAACCGAACGGGTATTTCCAGGCGTTTATTTTGGGCAGCGGCCCATTGGGTGAATAAAATGCTTAACAAGCATATATAAAACAAATAGATTCTCATGATTATTTGGTGTAATTTAGTTGATACAGCTGGTATACTCCTCTAAAGCTTCAGTATAAACGCAACCATTGGTTGACAATAGGTATTTCCAACAGGACCCAAACCTGGTTGATAATTATGTCCTTGGATGCCAACTAAATCGTTTCTGGATTGGGCAATGCCTACTTGTAAACCTACCAATATTGATAGAGGGCTATCATCAATATTAATACGATATCCAGGGGTAAGCCCGAGTGCCCATATCCCTCCACGACTGGTTAATAATTCTGTGTTGCCTCCTGCATCTAAACGTTCGCCAGAATTAACATAATTCGAATAAATAACATTCGCCGTTAGAAAAATACCTTTATAAGGATAAAGCTTTATTCCTGCTTTGACAAAATATCCTGAATGTTTTTTGTTGTCTATACCATCGTCTGCTTTTAGTATAAAACGAAGCCCATCCTCGAAAGCATAACCTCCTTTAAAAGAGAGGCTTAGTAACCTGTTTAAGGAGTGTTCTGCAACTAATTCAATGCTCCCTGCTGATATTGGAACAGCGTTGATTCCCAAACTAAATTTACGTTGAGCTTGTAATGTGAAACAGGCCATTGACAAGCATACTAATAAAACAGATCTTTTCATGTGAAGTATGACACTTAGTTTTGATAATAACCTCAGGAGCTGGCAATAAAAAAGGTATCAAAACACCAAGTTTTGATACCCAAAATAACAAACGATAGAACTTAGTAAAAAGTCCTTTCTTATTTCTTTTCTTTTTTCTGTCCTTTTTCGGTAAAATTCAAAGAGACCGAATTAATGCAATATCTTAAACGCGTAGGCTCTGGGCCATCTGGAAAAACATGCCCCAAGTGTCCCCCACACTGATTACAGTGCACTTCCTCTCTTACCATACCATAACTATAATCTTTGGTAATGCCTACTGCTTTTTTAGAGATAGGTTTCCAATAACTGGGCCAGCCAGTACCTGATTCAAACTTGGTGTCAGACGAAAACAAAGGGGTGTTGCAAGCAGCGCAAGTGTAAGTGCCTTTCTTTTTATTATTCCAGTGTTTTCCTGAAAATGCACGTTCTGTTCCTTGCTCACGCATTACATGATAGGCCAGAGGACTTAAAACCTTTTTCCACTCCTGATTCGTTTTTACAACCTGAAATTTCCCTTCAACAGCACTGTTGGTTGTGGAGTACTTAGACTTTTGCGCACAAGCGCCCACCACCATCAAGCTCACAGCATAAGTTAAAAATAACAATCTTTTCATTTAATTTTCTCTAATGGGTTTTAGGTAATTATTCTGTATGGATTCCTAAATGATTTATTAGTGTGTTTTCCTTATTCAAAGAACGTATTTTATTCTTGAATTGATTGTTAAGCAGGTGTTAAGCAAGGTTTAAGCAGATGTTAAAGCATTTTTGTATAAAAAAATGGCAAGTATTGTACATACTTGCCATCGTTGATTTTTGGACTAAACTAAGAAATGCTTTGTTGAGCAATCTTGTTTGATTTTTTTTGTTAAAAACTATTTTATTGTCTAAGCCATTTGTTTTTCCTTTTCCAATTCGGCTCTCATTTGCTTCGTAGTTTTGGTAGAGCCATCGGGGCTCCAGCCTGGAGAAGCAAACATATACATGAGTTTGTCTCGCCAATTATCTGTACTTTTTACATCACGCCAAATATCACGATACTCGTGAAAAGCAATCTTAATCAAGTTGTTAGAATTTGGCCCTTTAATTACGCCAAAGTCAGCAGGTACTTCGTCATCATATGCTTTGTAGGTACCAAACAGGTGATCCCAAAACATAAACATGGCAGCGTGATTTTTATCCAGGTACTCAATGTTGCGTGAATGATGAACTGCGTGATTTTTAGGTGTATTAACGATCTTTTCCAGAAACCCCAGACGAGGGATTTTAGTACTATGTAACCAAAACTGGTAGATTGTACTTACCCCAATTACAGTTACAATCATCACTGGGTGAAAACCTAAAGCAGGTAGCCACAGCCAGAATAAGGCTTTGTAAAATAAGGTGAAAATACCGTTACGAATGGCATTACCAAAGTTAAACCTTTCGGAAGAGTGATGTACTACATGGGCAGCCCAAAGGAAGCGCACCGTATGACTTAGGCGGTGATACCAATAGAAACTGAAGTCGTCACCCAAAAACAACAACACCCATACCCACCAAAGCTGCCAATCGAGGTATTCATAACCAAAAACCTCAAGACGCCAGCTTGCTAAGCCTTCATATAAAGCAAAAAAAGCGATTAGTGAGAGGGCCTTGGTTCCAAGAGCCACGATGCCTGAAGTGAGTGCTACCTGAAAACTTCCAAAAAAATCTTTGGCATTATAATATTCTTTGTCGTGTTTATACGTAAGCAGGTATTCGATTAAAATTAGTACAAAAAACGACGGTACCGCGAAGGTAAGTGGATTTGTGATATCTAATTCCATAATATCTTGTTAAAAACCAGCTAATTAGAAAGCAAAATTTATAACCTAAACTAAATAGAGCCAATATTATTGTTGGCCGTTGGAGTAAGCTTCTGTGAAGGTGTTTTGTTCAACAAAAGCAAACAACCCCGCAAAGATATGAGTAGAAAGTGGTTATGCCCAATTATTCGAAGAAGTTTCTAAGGTTGAGCCATTACTTCTTCCATAATTTTTACCCCCGATGATGTCCCGATGCGTTCTGCACCTGCCTCAATCATGGCCAAGGCTTTTTCATAACTGCGAATACCCCCCGAAGCTTTTACTCCCACTGTATCTGGAGTGATTTTGTGGAGTAACTGCACATGTTCAACAGTAGCCCCCTCAGGAGCAAAACCAGTAGATGTTTTCATAAAATCTACCCCTGCATCTACACAAGCTTTGGTTGTTTCAATAATTTCTTCTTCGTTTAAATAAGCTGTTTCTAAAATTACCTTCATCATTGCTTCATGTTCGTGAATCACCTTCGAGAACCAAGACATTTCTTGTTTAATCCAAGGGTAGGCTTTAGATTTAATAGCAGTAAGATTTACCACAATATCTAATTCATTTACGCCTTCCTTTAGTGCACTCTCTATTTCCTGCATTTTTACCTCAGCTCGGTTGTATCCTAATGGAAAGCCCACCACAGTTACCAGTTGTACAGGTGCTTTGCCAAGATCACGACGCACTTTTTTGACCCAATAAGGAGGAACACATACTCCAGCAAAGTTATACTTGAGTGCTTCGGCTACCAACCGATCCATGTCATCATAAGTGAGTGTAGGTTTTAGGTTGGTATGTTCTATATATTCATTGATGTTTTGCATGATGAATGTTTTTAAAAACACATAGACGAAATTAAAGTTTTCGAATCATAAACTGCTATACAAATTTTAATAATTTGCATGCAGATGATAAAATGTAAAAAACCTTCATTATGAATTCCATCATTCTCGCCGAGATTATATTGATAGTATTGACCATCATCGGCTTTGCTTTACGAATTGGTCTCAGTGTGTGGGGCATTCCATTATTAATCATTGGCTTTGTAGGGTTGGCTGGCATTTACCTAAGACGAGGACTCCGTCAGGTAAGGCTCAACAACCAACCAGATGCTGCCGCTGATCGTTACTTTATGCCCGCTTACAAACTAGGTCATCTCTTTTTTGCACTCTCTATGTTGGGTCTGTTGTTTAAAATTATGCTATGGGATGCTAATTTTTTGGGTTTAGGGGTGACCCTAATGTTGGTTTTTGTATTGTTTATATCACTACAAGTTTTGAAGGAAAAAGTATTTTTTAAAAAGCTATTGGTCAAGTCTATTTTAATTGGAACCATAGCCCTGGCTTTTTATCAGGCTCCATTGGCTACCTTTATTAATATTTATTACCGAGATCATCCTACGTTTGCGAAAACCTTTATTGAATATCGGGAAGATCCAAAAAACAAAGTGAAGAAAAAAAATTATCTTGAAGCTCGTAAAAAGTTATTGAACACAAATGAAAAGTAATCATTATTTGATGAAAACTCAGGCATTCAAGGGGTTCCCACTTGTCCTTGGAATATTCGTCTTATCACTTTTTTTGACCAACTGCAAAAAGAACACGAAGCAAACCAACCACAAAACAGATTCAACACAAACCCGAAAATCTGGCTCCACCAAACCTCCACAAGTAAATGTGGAAATGACTAATAAGCTCAAATATGAAGTAGTATATAAGTATCAAAATGGATTTGCCAGGGTAATGCTTCACGGGAAATATGGCTTTATTGATCAAAACAAAAAAGAAGTGATTCCTCCAAAATATGATTGGGCCAGCGATTTTGACGAAGGCTTGGCCATTGTAAATCTCAAAAACAAAGAAGGATTAATTGATACCAAAGGAAAAGTAATAGTACCTATACAATATCGCAGTGTAGAACAGCCCGTAGAAGGATTGATAAGAGTAAGCAGTGAAACTACTCAAGAAGGTGATTCCTTGGCGAATCGTTATTTGTGGGGATTTATAGATACCAAAGGACAAACTGTTGTTGCTGTCAAATATGATTATGCCGAAAATTTTAGTCGTGGATTGGCTAAGGTAGCTTATATCAAAACCAATCAATCAGGGTTTAAGCAAAAGTTTTATGGAATCATCAACAAAACAGGGCAGGCTGTTACCCCTTTAAAATATGGCTACATTGGTGATTTTAAAGAAGGCCAGGCTTTGGTAAGCTTAGATAGCGGACAATATTGGGGGTATGTCAACCAAGAAGGTAAAGAAATCACCCAGTTGATATATGATGAAGCGCGTGACTTCAAAAATAGTCGGGCAGTAGTAAAAAAAGATGCTTATTGGGGAGCTATTAGTAGTACAGGCCAAGTCGTGGTACCATTTAAGTATCCATACTTAGAAGATTTTGAAGGACAATTTGCTCGTTTTTTTGAATACAACCTGTATGGATTTATTGATCAACAAGGCAGACAAATTACAACTGCTAAGTACGAAGCAACCTCTGATTTTAAAAATAACTTTGCCCAGGTAAAAAAGAATAACAAGTGGGGATTTATCAATAAGAGTGGGCAGGAAATTACTCGCATTCAATATGATACCGTATTTTCTTTCCAGGAAAAGTTTGCAGTAGTGCAGCAAAATGGCTGGTATGGCTTTATAAACGAAAGCGGAAAACCAATTACAAAAATAAATTATTTATCAGCCGAAAGCTTTAATAAGGGCAAAGCCAAAGTAACTTATAGCAGTCCTAACGCACAAGGTTTACAAACTGAGCAAAAAGGCTGGGTAGATACACAAGGCAGATTATTAATGCCAGCAAGTAAAGATGTATTTATTGTAAAGAATGCAGATAGGTATGCGATTATGTATAAAGATACTCTTCGTACGCAATATGATTATACGCTTATCGAAGCCCTGGAAAATGGTGCCTTTGCAGCACATAAAGTAACCTCTAATGGCAATCGTAGAATAGGAATACTCAGTATTTTAGGAAAAGAATTGTGCGAATTCAAATATGAAAATTATAAAACGATAGGGTTTGACTTATTGTTGGTGATGAAAGAAGGCAAGTGGGCGATAATGAACAACCAAGGGGCCATGCTTACTGCACTCAAATACAATCAGATAATGAATTTTGTGGAAGGGCGGGCCAGAGTAAAGGTGGATAGCTTATGGGGATACATTGATATTAAAGGTCGAGAAGTGACCCCAGTTCATTATGATTATGCCGAAGATTTTTTGAATGGCAAGGCGGCTGTGAGCCGTGACAAAAAAGCAGGTTGGATAGATTTAAAGGGTAAAGAGGCTTGGTAGTAGCCAGGTAATTTATTGGAGAATCCGATAAATAAGCGCTATTTTGTGCTATAAAGTCAACAAAAGATACAAAAGCACACGATATAGCATGAATAAAACTAAGAACACCACCCCCCGGAAGGTGAATCCTCTCACTTCCGAAAAATTTACTGGCCTCGAAGTAACATCTCCCAAAACAGTAGCGGCTGGAATAGAAGCAGTAAAATCAGCCCTACATCATATTGCCAAAGAGGCTGGAATGGTACGTGGCAACCGCATTTTACTAAAAGCCAATCAAAAAAAGGGGTTTGATTGCCCGGGCTGTGCCTGGCCCGACCCTCAAACTCGCTCAAAGATTGCCGAATACTGTGAAAATGGAGCAAAAGCCATAGCAGAGGAAACCACACTTAAGCGAGTAGATCCTGCTTTTTTCAAAAAACACAGCGTAGAAGAGCTTTCTCAATGGTCAGACTATGAGTTGGGTAAAAGTGGAAGGCTAACCCACCCTGTGTTGCTCAAAGCCGATAGTAGCCATTATGAAGCCATTAGCTGGGATGATGCTTTTGCTATGATTGGCCAAAAGTTAAATGATTTAGACTCACCTGATGAAGCTATTTTTTATACCTCAGGGCGTACCAGCAACGAAGCAGCCTTTATGTACCAATTATTTGTTCGGCAATTTGGTACTAACAACTTACCCGATTGTTCTAATATGTGCCATGAGTCAAGCGGTACAGCCTTGAGCGAGACTTTAGGCATAGGCAAGGGGTCAGTCACTCTTGAGGATTTTGATGAGGCAGAAGTAATAGTTGTAATGGGACAAAACCCTGGTACCAACCATCCACGGATGCTCACTGCCCTGCAAAGCGCTAAAAAGCAAGGAGCCAAAATAGTTCATATCAATCCATTGCCAGAAACTGGTTTAGTGGCTTTCAAAAACCCTCAAAAGCTCAATGGTTGGGTAGGAAGTACCAGCAGTAGTGCATTGAGCGATTTGTTTTTACAAGTGCGCATCAATGGCGATATGGCAGTGCTCAAAGCCATTCTTAAGCTAATGGCTGAGCAAGATGCACAGGGGGGGCAAAAAGTATTTGACTATGAATTTATCAAACAATACACCACTGGTTTCGAAGCTTTCTTAGAAGACATTGAAAAGGTAAACCTGGAAGAATGTATCCAACAAAGCGGAATTGATAAAGCCTTATTAGAGCAAACGGCCGATTTACTAAGTAGACACAATAAAATTATTGTGTGTTGGGCTATGGGACTTACTCAACATGAAAACGCGGTAGGGGTTATTCAGCAAGTAGTAAATCTATTGTTGGTGAAAGGAAGCATTGGTAAGCCAGGAGCAGGTACTTGCCCAGTGAGAGGCCATAGCAATGTGCAGGGAGATCGCACGATGGGCATTTGGGAAAAGCCTTCGCAAATGTTTTTAGATAATTTAGCGAAAAATTTTAGCTTTACACCTCCTCAACACCACGGCTATGATACGGTAGAAGCCATCAAGGCAATGTATGAAGGCAAAGCCCATGTGTTTTTCGCTATGGGAGGCAACTTTCTATCGGCTACTCCTGACACTGAATATACAGCAAAGGCATTGCAAAATTGCCAGCTGACTGTGCAAGTTTCTACCAAACTCAATCGATCACATTTAATTACCGGACACGAAGCATTAATCTTACCTTGTTTGGGCCGTACCGAGTTGGATATGCAGGCATCTGGGAAACAATTTGTGTCGGTGGAAAACTCTATGGGCGTAGTACACCAGAGTCGGGGACATTTGAAACCAGCATCGGCTCACTTACTAAGTGAACCCATGATAGTGGCTAAACTAGCACAGGCTACACTACAAAATAGTGCTACCGATTGGAGTACCTTAGTCGGCAATTATGACCAGGTGAGAGAACACATAGAGGCGACTATTCCTGGTTTTGAGCAATATAACCAGAGAGTTCGCCAACCCAATGGTTTTCACTTGCCCAATGTGGCCCGAGAACGAAAGTTTAAAAATGGGCAGGCCTTTTTTACAGTACATCCTCTTCCTCAAAATAAACTAGCATCCAAAGAATTTATCATGATGACCATTCGCAGTCATGACCAATACAATACCACCATTTATGGTTTAGACGATCGCTATCGTGGTATTTATAATGAACGAAGGGTAGTGCTTATGAATAGAGAAGATATGCAAGAGTTTGGCATACAGAGCCAACAAAAAGTAGATCTTATGAGTAGTTATGAAGGAGTAGAACGAACAGCACCTGCATTTTTGGTGGTACCTTATGATATTCCCAAGCGATGTGTGGCAACTTATTTTCCAGAAGCTAATGTACTAGTGCCTATTGATAGTGTTGCTTTTAAGAGTAATACTCCAACTTCTAAGTATGTGGTTGTCACTATCAATGCTTAACTTAGAAAAGTGATAAAAAAAACTCTGCTAATTTGGTATTTTTAGCAGAGTACATTAAATCGTGCTTAATCAGTATTTTTCAGTAACCTTTGCAGGCAAAAAGCCTCTTTATTCAAGAGAAATGCATACAAAATTCAAGATGGGGGTGTTTAACCTCCTTCAGCTGGATTCTCTGTTTCTGGGTTTGGATCAGGGTTTTCTGGATCAAGAGGATCTTCTACACCTGTAGGACAAGGGCAAACACCTCCAAGAACATTTGCTAATTGAGGAGCATCTAGCTCACAGTTTGTGAATGAATTGAATGAATCTTTCATTGTTTAAAAGATATTAAAGTGTACAATATAAGAGGATTATTAAGTGTATTAGGGATGGTGTGTATCAGTTTTTCAATATTGGTAGCACAATCCGTAAACACCTCCGAAAATTACAAAAAAAATTATAAAAAAGCTCGTGAATGGCAGTATAAAAATGCAGATAGTACTCGGTTTTTTGCAAACAAAGCATTGTTAGTAGCTCAAACGAATGATGAAAAAGCAGATATTTATCATCTATTGGGGAAAATGTCGCAAACACAAGAATGGTCTAACTCTGCAGTACATTATTATCAAAAGGCCTTGAAGTTGTATACTACCGAAAAAGAAAAGAACAAAATTCGAATAGCTTTAATCACTCCTTACAGACGACAAAAGAAGTTTAATACAGCATTGAATTTAGCTAGATGGGTCAAGCGTTATTTACTGGAAAAAAATGATACACTCAATCTTGCAGGAAATTACTCTCAACTTGGTAATATATTTTTTAACCTCAGTCAAGTAGATACCTTTTCTGTAAAATGGACAGATTCATCGCTCTTTTACCACCGTAAATCGATTGCTTTACGTAAACGCAAGTCGCCTGAAAGTTTACCAAGGGCTTACTTTAATCAAAGCTTTGCATATGAAGATATTTCACCTGATTCTGCTATTCACTACACTAAGTTAGCACTAAGTAGTGCAAAGATATCAGAGTATGATGAAGCACTCTATAACTTGAGGTTGGCACAAATTAACTACAGAAAGAAAGACTTTGAAGCTGGGAACCTTTATCTGGAAAAGGTTCGTGAATTTTGCGCAAACGATTTAAATCTACAGTTTATGCATACTTTCTATGAAGGGTGTATAGCGTTAAATTTGAAAAAAATCCAATTGGCACAGGTATTAATTAACCGATGTGACTCTACCTTAAAAGAAATGGAGCGAAATGTTACTGATATTGTAGATAAAAAAGGGATGAGTCAAAGTGCTGCGGAAGCTTATGGTGAAATAGCTCAAAACGCGTTGAAGGTATTCAAACAAACCAAAGATTCAGCCTACCTAAAATTAGCCAATAAGTACCAGATCAAAAAACTAAAAGCCAGTAAACAATACCAGCAGTCAAACCAGCAAATTGTGGCCAAAGATAGCACAGTGCTGGCCAATACAAATAAGCAACCAGGACAAGAAGATGCTGTGGCGGATGCTTCAGAAAGCTTACAAACTGGGATAGTGGTATTGGTGTTAGCTTTTCTGGTAGCTGGCTGGGGAGTATGGTGGTGGCTACGTTATACCCAACGACAAGGAATAGAAGCCGAAGCCACTAAGGTAGAGGCTCTGGTAGATGTACAAGGCTTGAACACAAGTGTATTGAGCACCTTGGCAGGTCAACACGATTTCGAACAAATTTATACTTTGCTTGACAAACACATTGGAGTAGAAGGTTTGGCCGAAAAAGAACAGAATCTATTGCCAGGGGCATCTTTTACCTATGAAGAAAAAGTGTATTTGGCTTTAAAGATGGAAGGATTTTCCGATTGGGAGATTTGCCAAATGTTAGATCAAACCAAACGAACTATTGGCGAGTGGAACAAAAAAATTCGACAGAAAATTAAATTGCCCGAAAAACCCGAATAAATTTTGCTTTGTGGAAAAAATCGGTAATTTTGATACCCACAATTATGTATCAGCTAGTTTTGGACATTTACACAGCATACGAACCAAAACTTTAGGAAAGAATATACGATAAACCATTACTACATCAACCAATACTATTATTCAACTTTAACATCAACCTTTTCGCATATTTTGTGATATGCAGAAGGTTAGATTTATTCTTTTCCATTTTGAGCTTAAATCCCAGACGGCATTAGTAAATAGCTATTTGCCCAGTATCCTGAACGATTTTTAACAGCCTTGCACCATTTTTCAATAATTTACCCCACATCTCCATAGGTAAAGAAGGATTTTTGATCGCTCAAACTATAAAAAAGTGAAAAATGCTTGTAAGTATTTGATTTTGAAGTTATTATTTGATTTCTTTCGAAGAATATTTGCGATAAATTATTGTTAAATTAAAGGATGATTAAAAATGAAAAAGTTTGATACACTTGAAGATGCTTTTCAACATTTCTTAGATAATGTTTACCCAAAGCTTCCACCAGAAAGGAAGATTAAATACAAAGATGCTCGTTATGATTTTTTGAAAAGAAAATCTATTTCACACAACAAAATAGAGTCTATTTTGGCTGATTATGCAACTATAAAGATGGAAATTACTTTTGAGGATTAAACCCTCAATTATTTTAGATTAACTTTTTGAGAATACCCCGAACCAATTCTTATATATCTAAGTAATAAAATTGACTTGTTAGATTCACTGGATAATATTCATCCAGAATTGAAAGACCACATTATCCACCAAGTCATATTATTTGATCAAAAGAGAAAAGGTTTATTTTCAAAATAAAATCTTTGGAAGACATTTCAGACAATAACTATATACCTGTCCGTAAAACGACAGGTTTTTTTATGCCCTTTTGTTTACCTATCTAATACCCACAGTTGCTATATGCCTTGTGTGTTTTGGTATAATTTATATCAGGATATGCCATTGATTGGTCATTTTACTGTAATTTCTGATGAAATAAGTATATCTCCTCAAACTATAACGAAATGAAACTACAAGGTACTATCTTAATCTTATTGTTTCTCTCAAAGGTTGTGTTTGCTCAAAATGCTTCTTTGAAAATTAGTGGGCAAATTATCGATGCTGCTACTAATCTCCCGCTTTCTAATGCACACGTCTATTTTTCTGGCACAACTATGCTTGCCAATACCGACTCTTTAGGAAAGTTTACCCTAAAACGAGAGGTAGCTGAGGGTAGGCATACATTGGTATTTTCCCACGTGGGTTATGAAACCAAAATTGCAAAAATTACAGTCGTAAATTCGGAATCGTTGAGTTTTAATATTTTGCTGGTACCCAAAGAAGTAAAGCTTAAAGAAGTGCTGATATCTGCAACTAAAGATGTTGCCTGGCAAAAAAACTATGCAAGGTTCAAAGAAGAATTTTTGGGGAGTTCCAGCCTGGCCAAAGAATGCCTGATAAATAATCCCTGGATATTGGAGTTTAAAACTAAAAATGATCAATTAACGGTATCGGCCGATGGGGAACTCATCATTGATAATAAAGGACTAGGTTACAAGGTTTATTGCACCCTGGTAAATTTTTCGAATGTAGGCTTCCAAACAAGTTATATAGGGGTTTATCGATTTGAGCCAATGAGGCCACAAGATAAAAAGCAGCAAAAAAAATGGAAGAAACGTAGAGAGAAGGCTTTTTACGGTTCTTTTCGTCATTTTGTATATGCTTTATTGCATGACAAAGTAAAGGAGGAGGGCTTTAGTGTAATGGTAAGTAAAGATTCACCCGCTAAAGTGAAACGGCCACGCACCAAGTTTACAAAAATGAGCAAGTTATTTACCCAAAATGACGAAGGTAGTTTTTTACGTAGTAAGCGATATGTCAATGTCATGTACCTCAAAAGAGGTGAAGGAGTGAATTACATAAGATATATTGCTAAGCAGGCTCAGGGATATAAAGCATTTTCTCATAAGAAAAAACGTTTGGCAAAAGGTGATTTAATAGACCTTAATGACAAAGACATAAAACTGAATTATAATGGGAATAGAATATACCGCTATAGAAAATACTATCAATCGTCGTGGATGTATTTATTAACCGAAAAGCTCAAAGTAAGCAGGTTTGGAGTAGTGCTTGATAAGCCCACAAACCTGGAAACCTATGGATATTGGGCCTGGCAACGAGTAGGAGATATGTTACCTTTTGATTTTGTGCCAGCACGAATTAGTAAACAACATCATTAGAACTCATCCTGACTTTTGAGAACCAAGACGAGCTCTTTGCTAACAGGAGGTATTCATACCACAGGTTTTTATACCAATGTGGTCTGTTCATCCAATACTTTCAGGAAAGTAGCAGGTTCTGGCCTTACCCGATAGTTATCAGTAAGATCGGCAAAAATGATTTTGCCCTGAGCATTGGTCATAATCACTGTTGGCATAACAGTATCCGAGTCATAACCCAATACTTCCATACCTTTGGGAAGGCCGTTTTCAGCCAGAATATTGAGTTGTTGAGCGACCTTGTTTTTTACATCTACCAAAAAATCGAACGGAACCTTCATTTTTTGTGATAATTGGCGAGTATGCCCGTGAGGCTGAGGGCTAATCAAAGCGACTTTTACCCCTCTTTTAGCCAACTCCTGGTACTGATTAGATATTTCTCGTATTTGGGCCATACATAATGGACACCAATTGCCACGATAAAACATCCACAGCGTAGCACTACCCTGGTAATCCTGACTATTTATCTTTTCTCCTTTTTCATTTTCCAATTCAAAAGATGGCAACTGTTGACCTACTTGCAAAAACTCGTTATCGCTGCGGTTTCCAAACTTGGAATACCAAAAAACGTAGGCTAGCCAGGCACCACTATTTACCAATGCCAGCACAATGGCGGTAATGCTAAGAGGAGGCGCTGAAAAAGAAGTGATAACTGTAAATACAGAACTAACTACAATGACAGAGGTAAGTTCAGGAGCGTTTGCCTTAGTGCGTGCTACTGGGCGTAGGGCAAGTACAACCATAAAAAACACCCCAATAGTAAGCGCCCCTAAAGCAGCTCCTAACCAAGGCAACGAAAACTGCCCAAGGACTTGGTTAAGGGCATAAATTCCTGCTACTAAACCATACACAGGTAGGGTACTTATAAAAATAGATTTGGCTAAATTTCTCATTCTTCAATAGTCTTTTTGTAATAGGTGGCTTATATTCACCCTTATTTATAACCAATTTATTTTCTGGAAAAGTTCTGTGACTGCCTAAATAGACTTATGAAAAAAATAGCTTTGACTTTACTATTACTAGGGATGGTAACTGTTTTATACGCGCAACCCTATGCCTCTCCCAAGACTTTATCATCTACCTTGGATGCCGATTATGTAGCACGTATTATGGCAGGACTGCCCTTGCCTGAAACTGCGCCCGAAAGCATTAAACAATTAAGGCAAACCAATAATGTGAAGGCACACTACACACAATTCGATATTGCCTGGAAAAAACTAGAAGCCAAGAAGCTCACCAAAATACGCAAATGGCGTGACAGCGAAATTCCTGATTTTAATAAAGAAGGTACCAACTTATTTTATCCTTTTGCTGGGCCTGATTTTTTAAATGCCTATATGCTGTTCCCCAGTTGCGAAAATTATTTATTGTTTGGCCTGGAAAAAATAGGCAAACTACCTACCGCCAATCAACTCAAAGGAAATTACTTGTATAGCTTGCGTAAATCGCTTTCCATTCTAATGAATCGCAACTACTTCATTACCCGCGACATGATGAATAACCTTAATAGTAATGTGAAGGGAGTATTGCCTTTAGTGGCAGTATTTATGGCGCGAGGTGGCAACAAAATATTGAGCATTCAAAAGGTTTACATACAAAAAGATGGTAAGCCTAAATACGTGGCATTTGATGATAATAAATACTATCCTGGCTTGAAGGGAGTAACTATCGAGTTCAAAAACGACAATCGAGACCTGCCACAGCGAATGTATTACTTTGGTACCAACTTCGTGGATGCGTCGATGCGTAGTAAAGGACACTTGGTAAAGTTTATCAAGAGCTTTGCAAACAAGATGACATTCACCAAATCTGCTTCTTACTTACTACATGGTTATAATTTTAGCACCATTCGTAATATTGTGCTCAACAATACTTCAGCAGTGGTACAAGACGATACTGGAGTGCCTTATCGTTTTTATAAAGACCAATGGAATGTAAAACTATACGGTAAATATGCTCGTCCAGTGCGTGACTTTAAATATGGTTTCCAACGAGATCTGAATCAAAGGTTTCGTACCGATAAAACTATAAAGCCCATTGATTTTACTTTTGGTTATCATTGGTGGACAGACAAATCGAGTATTTTGGTTTGCCGGAAAAAATAGTTTGATAAAATACCGCGTTTGATTGCGTGAATTCTAGCCACAGAAACAACAGTCCAAGGTAGTATGTGAAAATCGTTAATTATTGATTTTCAGGCTTTTTTAGTATATTTACCTTTCGGTAAAACTCCCATTTGTTATGAGAAAGTTTATTTGGGTTACGCTTATTTTAATTGCCACTGTTTTTATCTATCGTATTGCGGGAAATAAAAACGAAAAAATGATTCGATCCGCCGATCGCTCGATCAAGCGTGATAATATACAACAAGTAAATAATACCAACGATCGCAATGTATTAAGAATTAATGAAACGTATACTTCCCTTTCGTTAATCATGGGGGGAATGCCTTTCAACACGGCGGGCAATCAAACGGTGATGAATATTTTTAATAAGCAAGCCACCAAGCGTCACATTACCAACATCGAAAAAATGTGGAAGACCCTGGAGGGAAACCGCTTGAAAAAAATGCGTGCGTGGCGTACCAATGCATTAGAAAACATCAATCAAACTTCTCATAACTTAGTATACCCTTTTGGTGGCCCCGACTTCTTACACGCGTATACGCTTTTCCCTAATTGTGACAATTATGTACTTCTTGGAAAAGAGAACATGGGTACACTACCTAAATTAGATGACCTTGACGAGAAGTTTCTCAATGCCTACCTCGGGAATGTTCGTAATGCTTTGCGCTTATTTTCTCAGCGTGGAAACTTCAGTACCAGAGACCTACAAAAGTATTTGAAGCAATCAGGGATATTACCAGTCTTGGGCGTGTTGCTGGCTCGTACCGACAATCATATTTGTGATGTACGCTACATTGCACTTAATAACGAAGGAGTGTATAATGAAATTAAGGCTGATTCGGCTGCTAAGAGCACCAATATTGCAGGAATAATGATTGATTTTTTGAATGTAGAAAAGGTACGTAAACAAACCCTGGTTTATCTAAAAGCTGATCTGAGTCAGGAAAAAAATCAAAAGACAATAGAGAACTATTTGAAACGTTTTGACCACAAGATAACCTTGGTGAAAACAGGGGAGTATTTGCTGCATCAAAAAAAGTATGCTACGCTCAAAGATATTTTACTGAATCAATCAGAGGTCGTAGTACAGGACGATTCTGGATTGCCTTTTAAATCTTTTGCCAAAGATACCTGGAATATGACCTTTTATGGACGATATGCAGGTACACTCAATGGCTACAAAAAGTTTTATCAAAACGATTTGCGGCAGCAATATCAACGGAATCCATCTCCTGCATTACCTTTTTCGTTTGGTTACCTTCCCCAAGGTGCTAACTTATTAATTGCCCAGAGAAAAAATTAATAGCATAACAAGGAACAGGTCAAGTATATTCAACCCAAGCGTTTGTTTCTTGTATTTAGTATCCCTAGAAGAAGATGTCTAAAAAACCGATGATACAGCTGGTTTTAATGCTTTGTGTTGTGGTGTCAAGTGGAGTTGCCCAACATCGCAGTCGAGCTCAGATTAAAGCCAGAGCCTGGCAACTGCTCAAGCAATATGATCCTAATGGTTACAAAATCGTTAAAAGTTATTACGATACTCCAGCATCTTTTAGAGTGGCAGGCAGAAGCGTAAGTCTTGGAAGCGATGTAGATTTTATTGCTTTTATGAATGGTGCTACAGATGCCGACATTGCCAAAGATTTAAATACAGTCGTTCACGAGGTTTGCCATTTATACACCCACCGTTTGGCTTACAAGGCGTTACAAAAGAATCCTACCCTTTACAATCCCCGAAAACGCTACTCATTGTTTTTTATCGATGAAAAAGATTCTATACTGGTAATCCAAACCAAAACCTTCCCAAGTAGAGAGATTGCCCCTGTTGTACCAGAAAAGTTACGCACCTTACGATTTAAAAATTATATCTACCCTTCACAACCCAATCAAGGAACTCAATTAGAAGGAGTGTATGGATTATTAGACGAGTTAAATGCGTATTACCAGGGTACCAAAAACTCAATGAATTTGTACCAGTACTACATCAAAGAGACCAAGCAAGCGCCTGCTGATTGGTTCAATTTTTTTGCAGAAATAGATGCCACCTTTTTCGCTTATCATGAGTTTAAGTTTTACATCCTCAAATACCTGATTTGGGGCCAAAAGAAACATCCCTACATTTTTCAGGGCATATTGGCCAACCGAAATTTTCGAAAGGCTTACAATGCCATTGATTCAGGGTTCGAAGCTTTGATTAAGGAATACTTTGCACTAAAAGCACAAATCCTGGAAAAACTTAAGCAAAAAGGCCATAAAGTTCGCCAGACCGAACGTTACACCTTTATTGACAATCGCGGTCGGGGAAATTTTTTGCAGCCATATAAACTACTCAGGGCTGAACTAAGCAAACCAGCTTACCTTCGCATGATGAAATTATTGAGGTAATCTGTCAATAATTGATGCCAATTCCCTTCTTAATTTTAGGAGTCGTTTTGATGGTTTTTGTTTTTTATATAAAATGCAACATCATATAAAACTCAACGATACTCCTTTATAAATACCTATTAAGAAGATGAAATACACCACCTTAGGAAAGATTGGGCCACGAGTTTCTCGTTTAGGACTAGGACTTGCTGCGCTGGGTCGCCCTGGATACATTAATCTGGGACATGCTGAAGATCTACAACAAAATTATAGTACCCAAGCAATGCAATGGCATACTTGCAAAATGTTAGATTTGGCTTGGGATGCAGGTATTCGTTATTTTGACGTAGCTCGCTCTTACGGTAAAGGAGAAGCATTTTTAGGGTTTTGGCTCAAAAACAAATCTCAAAAAGTAGAAGAACCTTTTGTAGCTTCTAAATGGGGATATACCTATACCGCGGATTGGAAGGTAAAAGCCCAGGTACATGAGATCAAAGACCATTCAGTAACAGTATTACAAAAACAAATTCTTGAAACTCGCCAGCAACTTGGAGTCAACCCTGATTTATATCAAATCCATTCGGCTACCCTAGAGAGCAAAGTACTGGAAAATACACAGGTATTACGCAGACTGGCACAGTTGAAAGCTCGTGGTATGCGAGTGGGCTTAACCCTCAGCGGGGCACAGCAAGCAGTAACTTTAGAAAAAGCATTGGGAGTAAACGTAGAGGGAGTACGACTGTTTGATACTGTACAAGCAACTTTTAACTTATTAGAGAGATCTACTGCTGATATGTTAACAACGGCTCGTCAGGAAGGGCTAGGGGTGGTAATCAAGGAGGCATTGGCCAATGGAAGACTTACTTTTCGTAACCCAGATGTACACCTGAATCCAAAATGGCAATTACTTAAAACCCAGGCAGATCGTTTGAACACTACCATTGATGCTTTGGCATTGGCGTATGTACTCAAACAGCCTTTTGTCAATGTGGTGTTGAGCGGAGCGGCTAACCCAGAACACTTGAAGTCTAACTTAAAAGCATTGGATATTCAGTGGGATCAGGAAGCAGAAGAAGTTTTGCAAGAGTTGGAAGAAACCTCAGAAACTTATTGGCAAAATCGGAAAAAGCTAGATTGGAATTAGGCATCAAAAATCCTTACTTTTCTTTCCAGTAGTATACCCAACAGGCGAGACCTATTAAACCATGTAAAATCAGGGGCTCTATTTGCATAGAAGGAATAAGGGGGGTGTTGACCTGGGCAATGGCAATACAAGTGTGAAAAACTCCCAGGGTAAACAGGGCAACAGGTAGGGTGCCTTCCTGATAGTATTTTAATAAAGCAATGATACCCAACGAACCCATAGCAATGGCAGCGTATCCATATGCTTTAAGAAAATGGAGTGACTGGCCCTGAACTTGTTCTAACCCAGGAAAAACCTGTGGAAAGAACACAAAAGTGAGTCCTGCACCTAGCTCGAGCAATACATGTAGGACTAATATTGCTTTAATCATAGTCGTTTTAAAATTAAGTTAACTTATTTATGCAAATTCATATCAATTAAGGAGTATTATTTGTATTCAACAATTGAAAAACAAAAACTGGCGGCTAGCTTTACGACAGTTTTTTCTAATTTTGCAGGACTCACAAATAAAAACCTACCAGAAACATTATGAAAAGCAGGTAAAGCCTGACCTAAACTCTATATAAATGAAACACTTAAAACTACTTATTTTAACAGGACTACTAATGCCCGGTATTTTGCAGGCACAAAGCAAAAAGCAAATGTATGCAACCTATCAGGCAGGCAAAAAATTGCTGATGAATCAGCAATACCCTGAGGCTATGACACAGTTTAAAAAACTGATGGTACCTCTCAAAAATAATGTCTATGAAGAGTTTGCCTTCTACTATTATGGACTTGCCGCGCTTAAAAGCCAAAAGACAGATGATGCGAAGCAAACCTTTACTCAATTGATTGAAAAATTTCCTGATTGGGTAAACAAAGAAGAAGTATATTATGCTTTTGGTGACATTTATTTTAGGGAAAAAGATTATGCCAATGCCTTAAAATACCTCAATCGTATCAAGGCTGATGGTATGCAACAAGATGTTGCCAACATGAAGGGATATTATCTGGTAACAACTGACTTGCCAGTGCTTAAAAAGATTCAGCAGGATAACCCTACCGACAAAACCATTGCGCAACTATTGGTAAATAAAATTGCGACCACGTCTGAGGATTTACGAGAGCTTGAGTTAATGGAGGCTTTGATTGAGAGTATGCAGCTTGAGCGGCCAAAATCGCAAAAAATCAAAGGAAAAATATATACCAAAAAGCAATACAACATTGCCGTGATCTTGCCTTTCAACATGGAAGTGCTTAAGAGTCGCCAGCGTAATCGATTGAGCCGTATTTCGGCAAGTCTTTACCAAGGAATGCGACTTGCGAAAAAAGAGCTGGATACCACTGGGATAAAACTTAACCTGATTGCATTTGACGTATTGCGCAAGGGACAAGATACCCTCAATCTTATTATGAGTGAAGGTGATCTTACGAACATAGATTTGATTGTAGGGCCTTTGTTTGACAAGCAATTTGAAAAGGTAGCTGAGTATGCTGCCAAGCGCAAAATCAATGTGATTAACCCTATTTCCAACAAATCTTCGCTTGTTAAAAGTGATTTTGTAATGATGTATGAACCTTCTTATGAAACTCAGGGGCAAAAATCAGGAGAGTTTGCAGTAAAAGAATTATCAAGCAAGAAGGCGTTGGTATTTTATGGACGTTCCAAGCGGAACCGAACCATTGCTGAAAATCATAAGAAAGGCATTGAAGCTAGTGGAGGACAAGTGTTGGCTTATCAACAACTGAAAACTTCTAACATAAATGAGCTGAAGAGTATATTACAGAAAAATGATCCAAGCCAAATAGGCCATGTGTTTGTAGGGAGTTCGAGCCAACTGATCGCCACAAAGGTGCTGAAAACGATGTCAGAATTAGGAATTAAAGCACCTATAATCGCTTTGGATTCGTGGTTGAAATTTCAAAAAATGGATACCCTGCAATACGAGCGCCAACAAGTGCATATTATTGATCCAGAGTTTGTCTCAGAAGCTGGAATGAAAAACACCAAGTTTTATCAAGTGTATATGGATGCCTCTAAAGTAGAGCCTAATGCCTATGCCTGTGTTGGATATGATTTGGTTCATTATTATGGGGATTTGTTGCGACGTTATGGTGTGAGAACTTCACTTAAACAAAAAATAGAAAAACAACCTGCCAAAAAAGGACGCATTGTGAACGGGTTTGATTTTCAAGGGAAAAGTGATAATCAGTTTGTTCCGATTGTGAAGTTTCAGAGAGGGGTGCTGCGGCAGGTAAACAGCCTGAAAGCCAGTGAATAAAATTGAATAAATAAACATACAAATATGACGGCAAGCTCTGGTAGGGTTTGCCGTTTTTTATTCGGGGTAGTGTTCAATAATACTAAAAAATGATACGAGTATGAGGAAGCAATTGGCGAATCTTTTCTTGCTCGTATTGCGAAAGTGGGTTGTCTTTTAAAATCAACTTCTGTAAAAACCTCAATTGACCAATTTCACTGGGAATAAAAGAAAATTGATTGAATCTTAAATTTAACGTCTGTAGAGATTGTAATTGGCGAATACTTTCGGGTAAAGTCGTGAGATAATTTGAAGATAAATCCAGCATTTGCAATTTTGATAAATCCCCAATGTTATCAGGCAACACCGTCAATTGATTGTTATGCAAGGTAAACGTTTTGAGGTTTTGTAGCATCCCAATATTTTCGGGCAAGAAGGTAAGTTTATTAGCATTGAGATAACATTCCTCTAAATGATTCAGGTTTCCTATGACTTCAGGGAGCTTTTGCAAACGGTTATAATGCAAATATAAGATGCGAAGCTTAGGTGCCTGGCACATGCTTTCGGGTAAACGAGTTAGCTGATTGTAACCCAGATATAGTTTTTGTAAATTTTTCAACTGCCCCAAACTCTCAGGCAAATGAGTGAGGTGATTATGAGTAAGGTGTAGTTCTTGTAGATTTTTTAATAAACCAATACTTTCAGGTAAAGCATCGAGTAAGTTGCCTACAAGTTTGAGTACCTCAGTATGTGTCAACTTTCCAATATTTTCGGGAAGCTTACTCATTTGCTGATTACTAAAATAGAGCATCTTGGTATGCGCATATAGCGTAGGGAAGTACTCAAGGCAAAAATAAGGATGGTTTAACAAGGAAGTCTGAATAAACTCTAGAAAATCCCATTCAAAACCTTTGGCAATGGCAAAGGCTAGTTCTACATTTTCACGCTCCCCGGTATTGAGTAATTGTTGAATCTTTTCTATTTGTTGGGTTTGCGTGTTATCCATATAATTTAAGATAGTGAATTTTAAATGAAAAACCTCAATCCATAGCAGTATAACTTGTTATGATCATTTAAACGTAGCAGTATTACTTATATTTGATTGTTTGTCTAACAAATCAATTTTATCTCTTGTTATTTCCTCGCTCTACTTGTCTTATTTAATAATAATTGACTATTTCGGGCTTATCTTCGCCAGCATTCTATAAGTTTGAAGCTAAACAACAGATTACAGTAAATTGGGTAATTTGATCAATGTTAATTGATTGGTTTTCAGGATAGTTAATTAACCATTCATCATTTGCCACTAATCATTGATATATGAATACAGCCAAAAGCCAAGCCTTATTTACACAGGCACAACAATCGATACCTGGAGGGGTAAACTCGCCAGTACGAGCTTTCAAAGCCGTTGGGGGCAATCCTTTGTTTATCAAATCGGCCAAAGGAGCTTATATGTACGACGAAGATGACAACCGTTACATTGAATTGATCAATTCCTGGGGGCCTATGATTTTGGGGCATAGCCATCCTGCCATTGAGCAAGCCGTGAGCGAAGCCATCAAGAGTTCATTATCGTTTGGTGCACCTACCCACAAAGAAGTGATCATCGCCGAACTAATTGTGGATATGGTACCTTCTATCGAGAAGTTAAGAATGGTGAACTCTGGCACAGAGGCTTGTATGAGTGCTATTCGTTTGGCCAGAGGATATACCAATCGTGAAAAAATTATCAAGTTTGAAGGCTGCTACCACGGCCACGGAGACTCGTTCTTAATCGCGGCGGGTAGTGGTGCCGTTACTATGGGAGTTCCGAATAGCCCTGGGGTAAATAAAGGTGTAGCCCAGGATACCTTAACTGCTCCTTTCAATAACTTAGAAGCAGTAAAAACACTGACTGAAGCCAATAAGGGCAATATTGCAGCGATTATTATTGAGCCAGTGGCTGGAAACATGGGAGCTGTGCTACCAAATGAAGGCTTTTTGCAAGGCTTACGTCAATTGTGTGATCAAGAAGGTATTGTTTTAATCTTTGATGAGGTAATGACGGGGTTCCGTTTGGCCAAGGGAGGCGCTCAGGAGGTTTTTGGAGTTACCCCAGATATGACTACTTTGGGTAAAATTATAGGTGGAGGAATGCCAGTAGGAGCCTATGGAGGCCGCAAAGAAATTATGGATTATGTTTCTCCGGTAGGGCCAGTTTATCAAGCAGGTACCTTATCAGGAAATCCAGTAGCCATGTCGGCAGGGTTGGCTATGTTGCAACATTTGAATGATAACCCTTCGGTATACGATGAGATTAATACCATCGCCACCAAAATGGTCAAAGGTATCCAACAAAACTTAGATCGTCTAAAATTGCCTTATACTATGAACCACTTGGGTTCTATGTTTAGCCTGTTTTTTACCGATCAGCAGGTAGTAGATTTCGATACTGCCAAAAGTACCGATACTGCCCTGTTTGGACAATACTTTCAGGCAATGCTTCAACGTGGAGTATATTTGGCTCCTTCTCAGTTTGAGAGCTTGTTTGTATCCAATGCATTAAGCGAAGCAGACATTGCACACTTCATTCAAGCCAATGGAGAAGCTTTGGAGCAAATTACCCAAAAGGCATAAAGCGTACTGAGTATAAAAAGAAAACCTTACAGTAAATACCAAATATACTGTAAGGTTTTCCTTATATGAAGTATCGCAAGTAGTGCGATTAATAAGCAATCATATTGAATGGAATCTCTACATCGGCTTGATAATCTTCTCCATTATCAAACATATCCAGGTCACTCTTCTCGTAATACCAGTTAATTTCAACCTCTCCATCATTGTTTAGATGATAGTCTTCTAAAAGTTTAAGGATTTTTTGAAATTTCACGAAGGTACTGGTATTGAAGTACTCCATTTTAAAGTTGAACTGAACTTTTTTACCACCTACCTCTGTGTACTTAGTCAGCCAATCAATAATTGGTTTAAATACCGACGAAGTATCTTCTGGATAGGAGTTGCCTGAGATCTCCAGTATCCCATTTTCTGCATTAAAATCTACTCTTGGTTCTTCGTCTGTAGGCTCTATATGTAAATTTTCCATGTTATTAATCAACTATTTTTGACTAAACTTTGACCATTGTCTATTGTAAAAATAATTTAGACAAGTTGGATTGTACAATATGTAAAAATAGGCAGTATCAGATGATACATGATTCATCAGGTGGAAATTTATTGATTTTTTTCGTTTTGAGCAAAGAAAAAAACACTCACCTTGTGCATATGCTCTATAAGTTGGTGTGCTTATGATGAATACTTGAGCATACTATACAAACCTTGCGCCAATTAGACGTAAGTTTGAACATTCAAATTTTGCAGATTTATAGCATAAAAGCAACTATTCGCCTCATAATTATATAGATTAATTTATGATTGCGTAAAATGTAAGTATTTGATATTCAGTGTTTAATGTTGGGTAGGTGAAATATATAATAAGCTCCACAAGATAAAAGATCACTTAAGAATAAATCATATTTCTCTTGTAAGAGATGAGTAGATAAAACTCAAAATATTTTTACATAGGGATATATCTTCTAAATTTTACGGAGTGAGGTGGATACCCATGACCATGATATCGTCCAATTGATCGTATTGTTTGTCCATCCATTCGTCAATAGTATTTTCAACAATGCTCAGTTGTTCTGTCATAGAGAGCGACTGTATTTGGGCAAGCAATTGATAGAATCGTTGAGAACTGAATTTTCTCCCTTTTTTACCTCCAAATTGATCGCGATAACCATCCGAAAACATGTATATCGTAGTTGGCTGAGAGATATCCAGGGTATGCTTCCGAAACTTACGATTGATGCCGTGAGCAGCTCCCCCAATATTGAGCAAATCGCCCTTGATTACTTTCATTTCGTTATGTTGAAATACTACAAGTGAGTTGAGTGCCCCGGCAAATTGGAGGGTTTGGGCCACTGGATCAATCACTACTAGTGAAATATCCATACCCACGCCAAAGCGAGCTTCGTTTTGATACACCAATTGGCGAACATTGATATTTAATAGATTCAGGATTTTATCTGCTTCTACAATCCCTTTTTCCCGAACAATCTTATTCAAGGCATCATTGCCTACCATACTCATCAAGGCACCTGCTACCCCATGGCCAGTACAATCAGCCGCAGCCAGTATAAGCTTGGGGTTTTGCTTTGGTAGCGATTTTTCGGGTGACTCTCCATACACCTTATCAATGATTTGTTGAGAAGTAGCATCGAGGTGGGCAAACCAATAAAAATCTCCAGAGACTTTCTCCTTTGGCCTAAAAAAAACAAAACTCTTGGGGAAAAATGTTTGTAGACTGGTAATAGGAGGTAAGAAAGCAGCCTGAATATATTGGGCATAACTGATGCTATCTAAAATATCTTTGTTTTTGCGTACTAAAATATCTCTTTGAGTGGTAATCTCTTCTTTTGCTTCTTCCAGTTGTTTGGTGCGCTCTTGTACTAGCTGCTCCAATAAAAGATTTTGATTTTGTAACAGAAGCTGTTTTTCTTTTTGGGCTCGATTGTAACGATAACTAATGCCTAAAGAAAAAATAATCATTTCTAAAGTAAAACCAAGGCGTTGCCCCATTTGTAAAAGATTGCCCCACCATACATCTACATGATTGTAACTAAACACATAATTGAGTAGATAAAAAATAGACAAACTCACCAAAAGTATTGAGCTGCCAACGATATACCAAATAGCAGGTTTGTAACCCTTGCGCAGTATGATAATGGCTTCAATAACAAACACTAACGGAGCCAGGGCAGTAAGAGCAATACAAACTTGTACCACATAAAGCACAAATTCATAAAATGTTTTGGTGAAGGAGCCAGGTGCGATAACCGAGGGCAGCAATAGTAGATCAATCAATGTGTAAATGGGTATCCAGGCCATAAACCACATAAATTTGCGATTGAAACGGCTAAACTTGGGCAAAAACTGATGGACATTTAAATATTGCTGTAAAAACAAGACAATACATATTCCATAAAAGAAGGTGGAGATTCGCCAAAAAATGACTAATACCGATTCTGCAAAATAAGAAGTGAGAAAAACAAAGGTAGCATCATTGAAACCAATCCAGCTTAAAATATAACACACATAGATGAGGTAAAGGCGCTCTCTGACAATTAGGTAGGTTAAGCCATTGTATAGCATTAACAATAGCCAGATATATTGCAGTATTTCATTTGATTTGTTTACCCGAGCCAGATAAGACGACCTGGTATAAGCTTTGGTCGGCACTAGGCTTATGATGATTTCTGAGTTGAAAAATGCTCGATATTGAGTTTTAAACAATATAAATATAGTGGTGGGTTGATGGGCTTTGAGAGAAACCTGAAAGAAATGCTTACGAAAACCCTTGACCGATTTTTGAGAAGGAGATAAACGGTAACCTGTCTGTTGTTGGTTTACCATGCCATTTGGTTGTACAATGTAGCAATCGGCATCGAATGTGGGTGGTACCTGGAGAAAATAAACCTGATTGATTGGCGACACAAGGGTAAACGTAGTCCAACAATTTTCAAAATGGTCGATGGGTAGTTCCTGAGTATTATTGGTGGTAAACTTGTGCCGTTTGAGGTTCTGCTGTAATTGTGACCAAGTAAGCTTTTGGGTAGGATCACGTAGAATGGATACCTGCTTGCTAATATCAAAAAAGTTTTCTCCTCGGTAGTTTTGTTGATTGGCTATTTGCTCAGGAATCTGGATGATTTGTTGGGCAAGCAACAAAGAAATATTGGAAAGAAGTAGTACAGAAATACCCACCAATCGAATTACATACATTGCATCATAGTTGATTAAGTAATCAAAATAGATAATTTACCTTGATTTATCAACTTAGCTTTATCCCAATCACCAATATATCATCGACTTGCTCCTCTTCATCTTTCTTCCAGTCTGTCAAAGTCTGCGTTAATATTTCGTGTTGAGTAGACATAGGATGAGGGTGAATATCAAACAATAGACGACGAAATGCCTTCACCATAAACTTACGCCCAGATGGTCCCCCAAATTGATCCTGAAAGCCATCAGAGGCTAGATAAAAGGTTGTAGGTTGAGTGATATCAATGCAATGCTTTTGATAAGCGATTTCTTGCTCATATTGTTTGCCCCCAATAGGAGCCTTATCGCCTTTCAAGACTGTAAGTTCACCATTTTGCAACAAGTAGAGCGGGTTTTGGGCTCCCGCAAATTCCATCGTTTTAGCCTCCTGATCTATGACCACCAAAGCCAGATCCATTCCATCTCTATTATGAGTTTCGTGTTGCTTTAGTACTTGTTTTACCTCCTTGTTTAAAGCTGACAAAATCAGATCTGGCGAAAATATTTTACGCTCGAGTATAATTTGGTTCAGCAAGTTATTGCCAATAAGACTCATAAATGCACCTGGCACACCATGTCCGGTACAATCTACTGCGGCCAGAATGAGTTTTTCGTTTACTTGTTCCGATTTTTCAAGTGCTGCAAACCAATAAAAATCACCCGAAACGAGGTCTTTGGGGCGAAACATTAAAAAACTTTCAGGCAAATGTTTTTGGACATTGTTCCAACCAGGTAAAATAGCATCTTGAATACGTTGAGCATAAGTAATGCTGGCAGTAATATTATCATTTTTTAGCTGAAGTTCTTCGCGAGTTTTTTCCAAAGAACGAGTACGACTCTGCACTTGGTGTTCAAGGTCTTGATTTAAATCATTGAGTTCCTGGCTGAGTTGTTCTGATTGGACAAATGCTCGGGAAAAACGACCAGATAAAGCAACTGCTTGTGACAATATAAATATGAATAACCCCCAGGGAAATAAATGTCCAGTATGAATAATCCCAAGCGCATATATAATATCGTGAACAGCGGTACCTGAGATAGCTATATAACCCAATAAGAAAGCCTTGGCTCCATAGCTTTTATTCAATACAGCCCTACCCAATATATAAAAACCAATGAAGACAGACACTACAGTGAATAATTGAAAAACAGGTAATACCTTAGAAAAAACTCGACTATTTGTAAAAATTGTCAGGAGTATGAATGGCCAAATTACCCAAGGGATGAGCTTGGCAAGGAGGCGTGGAAATTCATCGGTAAATACACTACGTATAAAAATAAAGGTAACAAGTGTAGCGATATAATAAGTAAGATAGGAGAACTTTTCGTGCCACTCAAAATCGAACCAGGGAAACACATCCGTCATATTGAACTCTCCAAGTGTCAGTATTCTAACCGCTATGGTGAGACATAATAAACCAAAATACAAAGGTGAGGTTGCCTGCCTTCTAAAATAGAACAAACTAAAATGGTACAGCGCAATGATTAGCAAACTACCAAATAACAGAAAATTTACATTGAGTGCTTGTTGATGACTAAGGTAAAGGTTTGTGGGTTGGCCCAAATCAAGCGATTGTATTAGGCTAGAGACATGGGTATTGTGATTTGAGATTTGTAATACAAGATCGATGGTACGAGTTTGAGGAGTAAAAGTATAAATGTTGGTGCTGTATATAGGAGCGTTATTGGTAGTGCCTATTTGGCCAATTTTTCCACTAAGCTTCCCATTGATAAATATCTTGTAGGCAAATTCTGAGACCTTAAACTTAATAGCTAAGGGATTATTGAGCTGTGATGGGGCGATAATAACCCGAGTATGGTAGGTAGCTTGTGCATGGTGTGGCAGCGCTTGCTGGTTGATGGTTTTTCCTTTCCACGAAGGAAATAGATCAAATAACGCTGATGGTTTGTGTTGAGCAAGTGTTTCGGGAGAGAGTAACTTTTGCCAGTACACCTCCCATTCTCCTTTGAGAGGAATGGCTTTGTTTTTCTCGAAAGACCAGTTGCTTAAATCAAGTACCCCTTGCTTGATGGTAGGAAAAGGTGTAGTTGGGGCAGTAGAGGTACAACTTGCCAATAGTAATAAGAAAATAAAATAGACCTTATTCAAGTATTTATCCATGCCAGGCGAGCATTAGTTCGCAAAGCATAAGATAGCAAAAACTTTTCCTTTTTCTTACTTCTATTCAGCAAAAGGGGCACAAGGTTGAAGAATAAACTGAGCTTGTTATTTTTCAGCTAAAGCTGCTTTATAATAATTGTGCGTAAGTGCTAATAACGCTTTGACCCGTTCGGATGGATATAACTCCTGAGCTCTGGTAAGCTTTACAAGAGCTTGGTCAAATTTCCGATGATTAAATTTATACACCCCTTGATTATAGTATTGTAAACCAACGAGTTGCTGTAAAGAAATCCGCAAATTGAGTTTCTCTCCATCAGTTTCGCTATGGTAACGTACCCTTTTACGAATAGCATAAGGATTATACAAAAAGCCCTGATGAGGATCGGTAGGATCGAGTAATATCTCCGGATACTTTGGTGTATGTGCTACCAGGTATACATGAAACGGAGTTTCGTGTATGGTGTACTTAATGTCTAATTGCTGAAGTATAAGTGCATAGAGGGTAGCAGCTGATACACAATTATAGTTTTTTTGGTCACTAAAAATATCTGAGAAGTCACGGTGCATTTTGTAGTGTTTCAAAAACTTCTTGTGCACGTTGTAAAACACGAATTTTAAAAAGCGACGATCATTGTTGTATCGTTTTCGCTTTTGAACCAAGGTGTTTACATAGCTGTTGATTTGTTGACTAATGTGATCAACAGTGTTGAGCTGTACGGTTTTGTTTGGAAGTAACTGCTTAATATAATGTCTTATTTGCTGGTTTTGTTGACCAACTCCTTCCATACCCCACAACATACATCCTGCCATCATAGTTACACAGATGATTTGCTTCATATTTGGTCATTTATTAATTAATCAAACTAATTTAACTTAACACAAAGATAATATTAAATTAATGTAAAGTAAACTTTTGAACGTATCTTACTGGATTAATGTTTAAAAATATACAAATTTTTCTTGGTATTTTGTATTATTGTGCATTACAAGTTTTGAAAAAAAAGAAAAAAGCAAAATAAAATGGATACAACTGTTACTAACCTCCAAACTTCTGCTTTTGAAGAGATAGATCGGGTTTTTGAGGCCCAAAGAGCCAATACACAACGTTTGAAGAACACTTCAGCACAGGAACGTATTGCCAAACTCAAGGCGCTAAAGCAAGCCATTCAGACGAGCCAAAGCGAACTCCAGCAAGCAATTCACAGCGACTTTAGAAAGTCGCCCGAGGAGACTGATCTATCAGAAGTTTTTATAGTATTCAAAGCCATTGACGATGCCTGTAGAAACTTAAGGAAATGGATGCGTTCCAAAAAAGTGGCTACTCCTAAAGCATTGTTGGGTACGAGTTCTCGCATAGTCAAAGAACCCAAAGGTGTGGCATTGATTATTGCTCCCTGGAACTACCCTTTTCAGTTGACCATTGATCCATTGATATCGGCAATAGCGGCGGGTAATGCAGCCATTCTTAAGCCCTCAGAAATGACTCCTCATACGTCGGCTTATATGAAAAAGCTCATTACGCAGGTTTTTAAAGATGATGAGGTGGCCTTGTTTGAGGGAGATGCTGAAGTAGCGCAGTACTTGCTCAAAAAACGATTTGACCATATCTTTTTTACTGGAAGCCCTATGTTGGGCAAAATTATCATGAAAGCTGCTTCAGAGCATCTTACTCCAGTTACCCTTGAGTTGGGTGGTAAATCGCCTACCGTGGTAGACGATACTGCCAATATAGAGGATGCTGCTGATAAAATTACCTATGGTAAATTTTTGAATTGTGGCCAAACTTGTATTGCACCCGATTATATACTGGTACATGAATCGGTAAAAGATAATTTGGTAAAAAGCATTAAAAACAAGATTCATCAATTTTATGGTGAAGATGTACAGGCAAGCCCGGATTTGACTCGTATTGTAAACGAACGTCACTTCAAACGTGTGACAGGTTTGTTGGAAGATGCTACTGAAAAAGGAGCTGCTATTGCAGAAGGAGGGCAAACCGATGCTTCACAAAACTACGTAGCCCCCACTTTGCTCGATAATATCAACGAAAATATGGAAGTAATGCACGAAGAGATATTTGGTCCGCTACTTCCTATCGTAACTTTTAAAAATTTGCAAGAGGCTACTGATATAATCAATAGTAAGGAAAAGCCACTGGCCATGTATATTTTTAGTAAAAGCAAGGCCAATCAGCAATTTTTGGTTCAGCATACAAGTGCTGGTGGAACCACTATCAATGATACCTTATTGCATATTACCAACCCCAATTTGCCTTTTGGAGGCGTAAATAATAGCGGTTTTGGTAAAACACACGGGTATTATGGTTTTGAGGCATTCTCAAACGAACGAGCAGTATTGAAACAAAGGGTAGGGTTTACAGGTATCAAACTGATTTATCCACCTTATAATGATAAAGTAAGAAAATACATTAAGATGTTCTTTAAGTGGGCTTAGGCTGCTAAATCATTTTATATAGATGACCTCATTGCTTTTGAAGCAGTGAGGTTTTTTTATGGTTATGCTGAAATGACCAAAAACTTATAACCTTGGGTTACTTTTGAGTTGGTTTGTTATCAATTTTTGATGAACACAATTGCACGTTTTTCTAAACTACAATCTTGGGGGTTTGTACTGGGCTTAGTTTTGTTACTGCTTAACGACTTTGTATTTAAATCCGTTTTTCACAATTGGTGGACAGGCAAATTATCCGACCTGGCTGGATTGTTTATTTTCCCTATATTCTTAAGTGCCTTTTTGCCTAAACAAAGGCTGAAAATTTATTGGTTGATAGCTATTGGTTTTATCATCTGGAAAAGCCCTTTGAGTAGCCACTTTATCAACCTTTGGAATACTATTCCCTACTTGTTTCCGATTGATCGGGTAGTAGATTATAGTGATTATCTGGCATTGGGTGTTTTACCCTTTTCTTATCATTATTTTCAACGAGGGGCAACTGTTCAGTTGAATTTATCCCCAGCATTATTGATCATAGTAGCTGGCTTTGCTTTTATGGCTACCTCCAGGCCTACCTTAGAGAGGGTTTTTACTTATGACATTCGATACAAGATCTTTATGCCAAAAGAGGAGCTATTTGAAAAGCTTGAGCGAATAAATACATTACCAAATCAATCGCTTAGATCACAGCCAGAGGATTTCAGGTATAGTAAGCGAGATACACTAAGTTTTGCTTTCAAGTCTCCACAATTTTTAGAAATAAAATTTGATATTTATGCACAAAAAGAGAAAGTTTCCTTATTCCTAAAGTACATTAAAATAACACTTTCCAAAGATGAAAAAAGGTCATTCCAACGAATGAAGGTTGTATTGAGAAAGAAGTTTGAAGCAATGGTGATTAACCAACTCGGCAAGCCTGTAACTAGGTTTTGACCTGAATCGCCAAAGAGAAAAAGGCATATTCATCATTGAGGTTTTTGATGCTGGCCTCTAGTTCGTCTGATATGAGCGCGATTTGTACCAGCCCAATACCAGCCCCACGGCTTTCCTCCTCTGAAGGGGCATCCCGCAGCTCTCTTTTGTATTCTCGCAGTGCTTCACGATCTAATGTTTGAATGGTTTCAAACTTTTTAAGCAGTGAGTCGATAGACTTTTTAGTGATGAGGTTTCCCGAAAGGATTTTGATGTGGTCTTTGAGTTCTACTACTACGATAGTTCCTACCTTATCATTGTTACCAAAATGGTTCATTTCTTTGGAGTAGAAAAGAATGTTTTGGGTAACTTCCATAAAAATGCTGAATACCTTTTTACCAATTCTTTTTTTCTGCTGGAGCTTAAAACGAACATCTTTTCCAAACTCTGACAATAACACATTGGTAATAGGGCCTTTATAAGATAGTATTACCTTTTCCTTACTCATGAGGGAGTAATAACTAAAAAAATCAAAGCCTTTTTCGTCATTAGAAGAGGTTAGAGCATTCGTAATTGTCATATTTGGTATAATTTAGATAAAGGGTCCGCCAACATTATTTTACTGTTATAAGTTACATTTAATTTTGTGAATTAAAAAAAACGGGCTGTTTTCTTAGGGAAATAAGCTCAGTGATAATCAAGTATATGTTGTGACATTAGCAAAGCATTCCTAAATTGCTAAAACAAAAATTGATGCCTTAGCACTAATGACCATGATCAAAATAGATACTTCCGATATATTATACCTAAAGTACCTCCATTTTTCGCGTTACAATCAAGTCAAACATTTTGTAACTACTCGGGTAGGAGGCGTAAGCCAAAATCCTGGCAAAGGCTTAAATATGGGTTTTCATGCGCACGACCAGGATTCAAACGTAATTCGTAATCGGGAGATTTTGGCTCGGTCGTTAGATATATCAGTCGATTCTTTTTGTTTTTTGAATCAAGTACATGGCGATCAGGTAGCAGTGGTAGACCATACAGCACGTGGGCGAGGTGTAAAGGATTCTCAAAATACCATTCCTAAAACCGATGCTATTATTACCCAATCACGCGATGTATGCCTTATAGTGCTTAGTGCCGATTGTGTAGGGGTTTTGTTTTATGATCCAGTAAAGCAAGTAATAGGGGCAGCTCACTCGGGGTGGCGAGGCACCGTAAAAAAAATAGCTGCCAAAACTGTAGAAGCTATGCAAGCAAATTATGGCAGTAGGCCTCAGGATATTTTGGTAGGTTTGGGGCCTGGCATTAGCCCTGAAGTATACGAAGTGGGCAGTGAGGTAGTAGAAGAGGTGGAAAAAGCTTATGGTAGCATTTTTCAATATGTGGCGTATCCGAATTATACCCAAAAGCCTCACTTCAATATATGGGAAGCAATTCGTCAATCGTTGATAGATACTGGCGTATCTGCCAAAAACATTATTACCTCAGGTTTATGTTCTTATCGTAATCCTTCCTTGTTTTTCTCGCATCGCCGCGATGAAGGCAAAACCGGGCGTTTTGCTACCGGGATTATGTTAGCCTAAAAGTTTCATGAGTGAATATGCCATAAAAAAGGCTGGTTACTCAGAAGAGCAACCAGCCTTGTCATTTATATAGAATTGTAAGTCTTGCTTATGTAATGTTCTTATCTACCAAACTGATCAAAAGTAATGGTCAAGTAGTACATTCCACCAATTTGTGGTGCTCCCAATGATTGTCGGTAGTATTGGTTCAATAAGTTAGAACCTCCCAACTTAGCTGTTAAGCCACGACGAATTTTATAGGTGATTTGGGCATCTACAGTAGTGAAAGAATCCACTTGCCCATCTATGTTATTACCACCAAGTAATGCGAAGTACTCAAAGCTTTCTTGCCATCTAAAAGCAACATTGAAACCGATTTTGTCGGTTACTTTACGATTGCTTACCGATAGGTTGAATTTGTGCTCAGGAGTGTTGAAGCTAGGCAAGAAACCTACTGGCAACTCATCTACTAAATTTGACCAGGTATAATTACTACCAATTTGATAACCATTGAGATTATAGTTAATCCCAGCTGAAATTCCCTGAGTAGTAAACGTACCAGGTAAGTTTACATAAAATCCATAAATACCATCTATGGCAGTAGGATCAGGAGTTCCAGTAAGTGCACCAGGTGCATACAATACCAAATTAGTAAAATCAGCTCCAATGAAGTTTTCGTAAGAGTTACGGTTGTAGCTTATGTCAAAAAACAATTCAGGAGTAATCATCCCTTTGTAACCAAACTCAATAGAAGTCACTTTTTCAGGCTCTATAAAAGGAACTGTAGTTGGGTTCAAGGTTAAGTCTGTTCCATTGGTGTGTACATTGTCTACCAAGCCTTGGCGTCCACCAGCAAGAATGATAGGTAGTACCAAACCAGGCGCTAATGGAGCAGCACCCACCTGGAAGAAAATAGATTGTTCCTGGAAGATAGGGTTTTTGAAACCAGTTTGGTAAGAAGCCCGGATGTTATGGGTTTTGGTAGGGCTAAATACTAAAGAGGCTCTTGGTGAAAATAAACCATCAAAAAACTCACTCTTGTCATAACGACCCGAAGCAGTGAATTTAAACTTGTCTTCCAGAAAAGATTTGGTAATCTGAGCATATGCTCCAATATCAAAATAAGCCACTGGCCCTTTGTCACCTTGATCGTCAAAGATGGTACCGTCAGACTCTACCTGGAAACGACGGTAGCTTGCTCCTACGGTTAATCCTACTACATTATCAAACAATGGAGCAAAATCGTATTGTCCTTCTACGTGAGTAATACGACCCAATTCAATAAAAGCTGCACCTCCTTCGGCAGGAGTGTTTTTGGTAATGGCATCAAACTGTGGCGAACTCATAGTAAGACGACCCTGATCGGCAGTAGCACGTGCTGCATCGTGATTGCCACCATTGGCTGCAAAAGCAACAGAGTAATCATTGAACCAGGTAGCATCATCTTTACTGGCTGCTTGTAATCTGGCAGCAGTATTGTTGAAGTCATAAGAGCCAGAACCCATACGTTGATCCATATTGTAGGCACGCAAGAAGAAATTACTTCCTTTTAGCTCAAATTTATTAATGACAAATTGAGGGCGGTAGTTGTAACGGTTTGCACCAGTAAGTGGGCCATTTCCTTCGGCATACTTAATCATATAAGAAGCCTCAATATTATCGGTCAAGCGATAGTAAAGTGTAAGGTCGGCTCTTACATTGCGTACATTGTAATCAGTAAGTTCTGATTCTTTGTAACCAGTACGATGTATCGGAAGGCCTCCTACTGTACCCAATGGATTTTCGTCCCCATAAGTATTTAAGCGGTCACCAGCACCAGTAGTAGCATCAGTTACTCTGCGAATACCAGTGATAGGATCGGTAGCAGTGAGACGCTGATCATTTGCGACCCAATCGGTACCTTGTAAAAAAGAAAGGTTTACTTTGTAAGCAAACTTATCGTTGATGGCTTTGCCATAACGTAAAGCAATCTCATACAATGGACTGGTACTTACTTCTTCGTTGCCTACATTGTTGACTGCCAGCTTGCCCTGAGCAGTTAAACCCTGATACAAGAAAGGACTCTTGCTGTACATATTCATTACCCCGTTAAAGGCATTGGGACCGTACAAAGCAGAAGCTGCTCCAGGCTGAATTTCTACGCTCTCGACATCTATATCGTGAATACCGGCAATGTTGCCAAAAGGTACACTTAAAGATACCGTTTGCATATCCATCCCGTCGAAGCGTTGAACAAAACGAGTTTGGTAAGGTCCTCCAAAACCACGAGCGTTGAGCATCTTAACAAGTAATCCGTTAGGAACCAGATCAACACCTTTTAACTGTGACAACCCATCATAAAAATTATCCGCAGTAGTATTTTTGATGGCCAGGATATCCATCTTTTCAATAGTTACAGGGGATTGCATGATGCTTTCTTCAACCCGTGAGGCTGATATAATCACCGTTTCGGTCATTCCAGCATCTTCTTCCAGGGTAATGTTCAAACTTTGGCCGCTACTTGTGTAGTCAATCAGTTGGGTTTTGTAACCCACGCCCGAAATTTGAACCTTGAATGGTAAAGGTTTATTGGTGGTGAATGAAAATTTTCCATCAATATCGGTAGGTGCCCCTACTACTGTACCTTTAATAATAACATTAATGCCAACTAGCCCTTCACCGCTTGCGTCCTTCACTGTTCCTGATACAGTAGTTTGCGCAAAGCTGGCGAAGCTTACAAGTGTGAAAAAAAGAAATAGCACACCTGTAGTTTTATAGAATATGTGCTTCATAAAATTGAGGTTAACAAGTATAATTATAAATAAACCAATTTATAGTTACATGCAGTATTCAAGATCGTAATCGAAAACATAGTTTGCCGGATTTTACACTTCTGTAGTTTGACCCTTCCTAATTCGGCACATAAAGCTTTTTGTTTAATTTGTTAGCTAAAAGTTGAAACATTCACAAATGATTCTACGTTTATACATGTTTTCTCATATCTTAGAGTAATTCGTGAAAATTACTCTCGTTTATGCCTCAAATCTACACAAATAATATTCTATTTTCACATTTTAGAGAATTTTATTTAACTTCTCCCAATTCTTTTTCTCACAAAATCTTACAATTAAAGTTTTGTCAAAAATTACCCATTTTTATAAAATGAATTACAACGCTTAGTTCAAATTGTAAGTGTTTTTTGCCATAATGTGTAAGCATTTATACCTAAAAGTGAAACGTGCGAGTTTGGGGAGAGATGCTTGGCTTTTGGATGAGGTTTCTGACCCCCAATCTTTAAACATTACACCTGAATACAGATTTTATTCAGAATTAAACCATAACTTAAGTTCATAAAATGAAAATTCTGATTGTAGAAGATGAGCAGGAGCTTAGAACTGCTCTACTGAGCTATTTGAAAAACGAAGGCTACATTTGCGAAAGCGTGCAAAATTTTGAGGATGCTCAGGAGAAGATCCATTTATACAATTATGACATAATTGTATTGGACATTGGCTTACCCGATGGCAATGGCTTGGATTTGTTACAACAGCTCAAAAGCCAGCGCTCACAAGCAGGGGTATTGATTATATCGGCTAAAAACTCGTTGGATGATAAGCTAAAGGGGCTGGATGTAGGAGCTGACGATTACATTACAAAGCCTTTTCATTTGGCAGAACTCAATGCGCGTATTAAATCTATTTTGCGCAGAAGAAATTTTGGAGGCAACCGAGAGGTGATTTTTGAAGAAATTTGTATCAATACTGATACTTTCGAAACCAAGGTAGGTGGCAAAGCGATTGTATTGACACAAAAAGAACAAGAATTGTTGTTGTATTTTATTAGTAATCAAAACCGGGTGCTTACTAAGGAATCGATTGCTGAGCATTTGTGGGGAGACCACATGGATATGGCCGATTCTTTTGATTTTATTTATACTCATATAAAAAACCTGCGCCGTAAAATCTCCCAAAAAGGAGGAAACAATTATTTACAAACCGTATATGGCATAGGTTATAAATTTGCAAAGCAGTGAAGTTACTCACCAAAACAACTATTTACTATTTACTCATTGCCACGTTGGTTTTTGGATTTGGAGGCATTGTTACCTATTATACAGTGCTGTCTATTACCAACGAAAACATCAAGGAGTTTTTTGATCGTAAAGAAGCCGAATATATAAAAGAGATTGCGACTGGCGAGATGGAACCCCGCCTTAAGAAAACACATGGCCACGAAAAACACAATGGCAAGAAACACGATTTTTTTCATCATCACTTTGATGAAGCCGCGCCCCATCTCCAATTGTTTCATTATAGCAAACGTCACAATATTTATAAGTTTTTGCAAAAACCAATCAGCTTCGAAACTACTATAAACGATACAACTTTGCGGGTGGATAACTGGCAGCTGAGGGTACGACGAAAATGCATTGTGCGGAAAATCAACCAACAATACTTTAAAATATGTATCTACAAATCATTGGCCAAAGCCGAAGATAAAATCTCAGCAGTGATAGGCACTATCGTGTATCTGTTTGTGTCGTTACTCATCGTAATGCTCATTGCCAACTATTACCTTTCACGTCGTTTATTGCAACCCTTTTACCAAACCCTGGATGCCATCAAAGGCTTTAGCGTGACCAATTCTGCTCCGCTTCGTTTACAAAAGTCTAATATTTTGGAGTTTGAAGAACTAAACACCCAAGTGAGAGATATAACTCGTAAGATTCGGGACGATTATCGTAACTTAAAAGAGTTTACCGAGAATGCTTCGCACGAAATTCAGACGCCGCTGGCGATTATCAAATCTAAAATTGAATTATTGATTCAGTCTGATTTGAGCGATGAGCAAATGCTACATGTGCAATCTATTTATGAAGTGTCAAACCGTTTGTCCAAAATCAACAAAGCTTTGTTGTTGTTGGCCAAAATAGAAAACCAGCAGTTTCAGGATACACAAGTGATTGACTTTGGACAACTGCTCGAAAAGCATTTGAATAATTTCGAAGAGTTGGTAGAGATGAAGAACATCTTTCTTAAAACCCACATTACGCAACCCCTCACCACAGAAATGAATCCTGCATTGGCCGACATGCTCATATCTAACTTATTGAGCAATGCAATTAAACACAATGTAGAGGGTGGAGAAATTATTATCAGGGTGGAGCCTCGCCTGCTCAAAATTAATAATACCGGGAAAACCGATGGGGTAAAGGGGGATGAAATGTTTAACCGATTTAAGAAAGATCAAAACTCGACCAATTCGGTAGGGCTGGGGTTGTCTATTGTTAAGAAAATTTGCGATAACTATAAAATAAACATTCAGCATTTGTACCAGGAGGGAGTACATGAATTTTCGTTAGAGTTTTAATTCATAAATAAAGCTGATAAAACAAAAGGCAATGAATAAGATTCATTGCCTTTCCTTATTTATTTGTATAGGTATTAGAAATTACTACTTTTTTTCTTGCTTGGCTGCATCCAACATCTTTTTGTGATCTTCCTCAAACTTTTTTTGCTGAGTTTTTACCTTCTTATGCTGTTCCTCCATCTTATCATGAGCTTCAAGCAAGTCTTTGTGTTTTTGGTTAAATTGCTCATCGGTGAGTTCGCCGCTATCATGTTTTTTAATCATCAAGTCGTGGTTTTTCAACAACTGATCATGATTGCGCATCATTCCTGAGTGATCTTCTAATAATAGATTGTGATAGCTTACCAATTGCTTATAGGCGCTATCTGGCTCTGCTACCAGTTTCTTATACTCAGCATCTAGCTTATCAAAAGACTCCTCCATTTCTTTATGTTCGCCTTCCATCTCTTTGTGCTCTTTCACAAAGGTATCATGTTCATTTTTCAAGGTTGAGTTCAATGCCTCAGAGGCTTTAGCCTTTTTGTTAGCTTCGCTTTCTCCACAACTCCATAACAAGCCTATGAGCATGAAGGTACTAAAAAACAATATTCGCTTCATAATTTTTATAGTATAAAGTAAGGTAAAAACCAATGTAAGTTTTAGTGGATCGTATACAAAAATATATAAACCTACTACAATGTCCACGTGAATATCGTGAAATTGTATTTGGTGATTTTATTAAGCAAAATTTATCCCAATATCCATATTGTTTTGTACTTTCCCTAACCTTTTTTGTTTTTTCCAAATAAAATACGTGAGAATAAACGAATTGCCATTTTTTATCATTCGTAACATTTAGGTTCAAAAACTGAGAATGTAAATGTTTGCTTTATAAATGTTACGCAAGTTGTTTTTAGGGGAAATTTAAGCTTGCAATAAGCCAGAAGTTGATGCCCAATCAAAAAAGCCTCATCTCACTCAAGACAAGGCTTTTAAATGTTGAAAGGTATATCAACTAAACTATCAATTATTCTAAATAAAGAGATATGTTCACTATCTAAGACGAATGATCATGGGTATAGCACGACGTGACTGAATGGGTTGTCCATTACGTTTGGCTGGTATCCATTGAGGTACCAGTTTGAGCACGCGAATGGCTTCATCATCCAGCACTGTATCGGTGCCTTTCAAAACCTCAAAGTTGGTCAGACTGCCATCTTTTTCTACCGTAAACCGGATAAATATTTTGCCCTCTACACCTATTTTCTCTACCAAAGCCGGGTATTGAAAATTATCCATTAAAGACTTATAAAAGGCCTTGTATCCTTCTTTGGGACGAGCTGCTTCTTCTACTGGTAACAAGCAAATGAAATCTTCCTCCTCTTCTTCTACTTCCTCCAGGTGTTCGTAGCCACAGGTAAGTTTTACTACTTCTGGTACTGGGGGAGGAGGTGGTGGTGTAAGAGTGAGCGGCAGATATGCAATTTGTAAATCCTCTTTTTCTTCAAATTCCTGCACTTCAAAATGCGCTGATTTAACAGGTGTTTGTATTTCTACTACTTCACCAAGGTATACCAAAGGAGCCTTTGGCATCGAGGGCACGTTACCAAATTCACATACGGTTACCCATTCGTCCAAATCAATGGCTTCATGCTTTTGGTACATTTTCCATTCAAAAGCAGTAACTACCATAAGACAGGAAAGCACCAGACCAACAGAAAAAAACAGGGGGCGTTGTTGAGAAATGTTGTGCATAATATTTAACCCACCATGAGCATACAAGGTTACTCAATGGTGGGCAAAAGGTTTATTGTAATTTAAATAAGATTGGAATTGATTTTCTGACACGTACTGGCACACCCCGCTGACGACCAGCATTCCATTTAGGCGCATCTTTAAGTACACGCACTGCTTCCTGATCGCACCCAGAGCCTATGCCTTTTATAACTTTGATATCGGTTAGACTACCATCTTTTTCTATGACAAACTGCAGATACACGCGCCCTTCTACCCCCATACGACGCGCGGTACTTGGGTACTGCATATGGTCGGCAATGTATTGATAAAAAGCCTTGTACCCATCTTTGGGTGCTGCTGGAAACTCTGTAAATAATAGAATGGTATCTTTTACTTCCTCTTCTATAATTGGCTTCGGCTTTTTGGGCATGGGAATAGAGACTGTTTGAATCTCAATGCGGTCATTCAATTCTGGAAACTCAAAATTATCAAAAGTATCTTCCTCGTCATTGGGAAGCTCTACCACGTCTATGGGTTGTACTTTGGGTGGCGGAGGAGGAGGTGTATGATCCGTATTCGGGATATCTAGAAATACTTCCTCCTCTACCTCGGCGGTGAGCTCGATTTTGTCTTGCTCGGTGAATGTTTTCCATTCAAAAGCCGATATTACCAATGTACAGGTAATGATCAGTCCCAGAGAGAAAAACAATCCTCGATTTCGGCTCAAGTCTACTCTAGGGTTTTTCTTATTTTCCATTTTTTTCAAATATTTATTTTAGTGTTCAAGTGTTTCAGGTTTTATAGCTAGTTTTCAGTCCACGGTCGACAACCGACCGTGAGCTATGGACTTATATTATCTCAAAGTAAATCTGATAGGGATAGAACGACGTACTCTTACCGCTTTACCACGTTGTTTACCTGGGCTCCACTTAGGAGATTTTTTCAATACTCTTACTGCTTCTTCGTCACAGCCACCACCAACGCTTTTTAATACTTTAAAATCGGTTAGGCTGCCATCTTTTTCTACTACAAATTGTAGCACTACAGTACCTTCAATGCTCATTCTACGAGCCTGAGATGGGTAATTTAAGTTTTGGCCTATGTATTTATAAAAAGCAGCAATTCCATCTTTAGGCATCGCTTGAGTTTCAGAAATAAGAAATATCTTCTCTTCCTTTTCTTCTATGATTTTTGGTGGAGTTCTTTTCTTCGGCTTAACCACAGGAGCAGGAGTTACAATATCCTTGATCTCTACATCCATGTTTACCTCTATTTCATCGTCAATTTCTTCTTCGTCGGGTACTTCTACTACTTCTGGTTGCTGAATCACAGGTTTAGGTGGTTCTTTGAATTCAGTGATGGGAATATCAATCATTTCCTCAAAGACTTCATCATTTTTGATATCTACCTTCGCTATCTCAGTGTATGACTTCCACTCAAAAGCAGAGATAACAAACAGGCAAGTAACAACTAGCCCTATTGAAAAGAATAATCCTTTTTTCTTGTGTAAATCTGCTTGGGCATTTTTTTTAGTTTCCATATCTTAATTTAGAATTTATAGTGAACGTATCTTATAGTTTAGTAACTAGTTTTTTAGTTGATATAGGGTAAAAAAATAAGCCCTTGAATGTGAGTTGTTAAGAGCTTTGTTTTCCTTTACGTTACAAATAAACTAAAAGTTTAATTTAAAAACTAATTTTTTAGTTTAAAATATTTATTTCATTCAAATTCAAATGAGAAACGCCTTTATATCATAGATAAGCTATATCATTTAATCTATGGAAAATGACCCAAGCAATAGAAGCAATTTTCTACGTCTGCTTAACTCTGAACAAGATGCCCAGGTGGCACTAGCATTTGAAATAGCCAAAGGTTTTCCTGATTTAGAAGCTATAGTGGATAACTATCATTTGATGTATCGCACTTTCTATAGTAGAACAAAAGAGGTACTCACTGCTAAGAACATTCAAGCAATTCAGGAGATTTTGCAAAAACCTTCGTTACGTTGGCATGTGTATAGGATTGAAAGACTTCCAGCCGAAGTAGTAGTTCAGCTTACGCACCTCACAAGCTTAGATTTGCTTAAGAATAAACTCAAATACCTGCCACCTGAAATTGGGACCCTTTCTCAACTTACATTTTTGCAACTAAGAGCCAACCAATTAACGCACCTACCAGATGAAATAGGACAGTTGAGTCTACTGGAACATTTATACCTGGGAGATAACCAATTAGCTCAACTTCCAGTGACACTTGGCGGCTTAAACGTATTACGCAAACTAGGATTAGAACAAAATTGTCTCACACGCATTCCTGAGGCAATTGGTAATTTAACTCAATTGCGAGAACTAACATTACAGGGCAATCAATTGAGTCAATTACCAACCAGTATTGCTCAATTAACCAGCCTTAGATTATTGCGTCTGGATAATAATCAATTTGAGCATTTACCAATCGAAATAGGTCATTTATCTGATTTGATGCTATTGCGTATAAGCAGCAACCAATTGGTAGATTTGCCTATGGAGTTAAACCAATTATCAAATTTAAGAGAACTCTATGCTGCGCACAATGCATTTACCCAAGTGCCGCAAGTGATATATGAACTTCCCCATCTTAAGGGGCTTTATTTGGGAGGTAATCAACTTAAGGGTTTGTCAGAAGAGATTACCCGATTGGAAGACTTGCAAATTCTTTGGCTCACAGGAAACCCAATTTCATTGGCCGAACAAGAAAAAATCAGGGAGTGGTTGCCTTTTTGTATGGTTTATTTTTAACTCCTTTTTTTGCGCCTCGTGTTAACCTATTACCCGCCAATGTTATCAATTACTGAATGCAAGTTCAAACAGGACTTTAACTAATCAACTTTGATAACAATGCTTAAATCAATCACAAACTTATCTTTTTTGCTGGTGATTGTCGGTATGGTGGCTTGTGGCAGTGGCAAAAAAAACAATAATGAAGGAACCAACACCAGTACCTCTACTACAACGAATAATGAAACCGCTAATAATAATGAAACTTCGGGCAGTAATACCACCAGTGCAGGAAATGCGGCCAATTGTACCGAAACCAAGTTGGAATTTACTGGGGAGGGTTTAGACGCTAAAGGCTTTACGGTAGAATATGTAAAAATAAACGCAACCGAGATGCAGTCTAGAGGGCAAAAGTATCCAGCAGTATTTATTGTATTGGCCAATTATGGCAAGGGTAAAAGCTTTTTGAGTCGCCCCAAAGAGCAAGGGCAAATTAAACTCACGATGAGTTTTAACGGCAAAACAGGTACTACCATAGGCGCTCGTAAATATGATTCAGGGGCGAAGGGGTTTGGTGAAAACGATAATTTCAGTGCCAATTTTGATAGCAGCGAAAAGTCTTACCGCTTTAACAAACCTATTGGCATAAGCGAAATCACTTACTTTGGTGATGACAAAATTTGCGGTACAATAGATATTAAAAATGCCAAAGGAACCACTATCCTGAAGGGTTCTTTTTCGGTGAATCGTAAATAGTAGTTTTTGGTTTTAATAGATGAGGGGCCGGACTTTGTCCGGCTTTTTTTATGCCTTTTTTTGAGTTTTTCCTCCACCTTACCATTCCTTTCGTAAAGTTAAACCCACCGTTGGTGAAGTCATTCTTGTGTTTGGTGAATTACCCATGATACTTCGATTTTGGATTGTCTAACTTTGTTTTAAGCTATAATTGAGAAGCTATATACTTCCTAACTAATATAGTTTTTTATCAATTGTAAAATATTAACTAATCATTTACATAAATCCTTTTAACAAATCTAACAACACAAAATTATGAGATCTTTTCTAAGCTTAATTGCAATGGTATGCCTTGCTCAATTGGCAATTTCACAAAACACTTATTATGGTATTGATGCAGGCAATGGCCCAGGAATGGTGACCATTGGCGGAATCTACATTGCTGGAAACTACAATACCAGCATTGGTTACAAGGCAGGTGATCTGCTGGCAGGTACTGCTCCTAAGAATGGGATATACAATGTGTTTTTGGGGCATTTGACAGGTGCCAACAACACCATAGGAAGCAGTAATACTTTCTTGGGTGCGCAAACTGGTTACGAACATGTATCGGGTGGTGCAAACACCTTTATAGGGAGAAGTGCTGGTTACAAAAATGCAACTGGCATTGGCAATGTCTTTCTTGGATCATATGCAGGGTATAATGAGTTGGGATCTAACAAATTGTATATTGACAACTCAAGTACTAATACTCCTTTGATTTATGGAGATTTTTCTACCAACCTGGTAAGAGTTCATGGTTCACTTCAAGCCGATTACCTCACTGTAAATTCACAAAATGCTAATGGTGAAGGAGGCGAAATCTTTTTGGCAGGGTCAAACGGCAATGCAGGTTGGTTCATTGATAGCTATTACGGTAGTTTTCGGGTTTTTGGCAATGGTCACACTCCTCTTTTAATTAACTCACAAGGAGAAGTTAAATTAAATCATCTGACGGTAAATCCTCAAAATAACCTAGGCGAAGGTGGTGAAATATTGTTGACTGGTTCAGCAGGCAATGTAGGTTGGTATATGGACAATTACAATGGCAACTTCCGCTTGTTTGGCAATGGCAATACCCCTTTGGTGGTAACCCCTCAAGGTAACGTGGGCATTGGTACATTTACTCCTAATAGTTTTAGACTGGCCGTAGAAGGTAAAATTGGAGCTCGTGAAATTCAGGTAACCAATGTAGACCCCTGGCCTGACTATGTATTTGCCCAGGATTATGATTTACGTTCTTTGGAAGAAGTAGAAACTTACATTCAGCAAAATAAGCATTTACCTAATGTGCCTTCGGCCAAAGTGGTAGAGAAAGAAGGCATAGAGCTAGGTAAAATGAATGCAACCCTTTTGCGAAAAATAGAAGAACTCACCTTGTATATGATCCAGCAAAACAAGATCAATGCACAACAAGCCAAAACTATCCAACAGCTACAAAAGCAAGTGGAGGCATTGAAGAAAACCCAAAAATAAAGTCCAATTTCTTTTCACTTTAAAATGAATATCATTGATGAAAAATCTTAAATATCAACTGATAGGGCTTTGGGTATTGATCAGCTTTTGCAGCTTTGGACAGGAACTGGCAGGTTTTAAGCAACAAATCGAAGTGGCTAAAGAGACCAAGACTGAGTTTTACCAAGTGAGTGATTTGTTACTTATGAGTGGTTCTACTCCAAAAATAGCCAATGCCCCCAAAAATGCGCAATATTTTGACTATAACTCAGCTACCGCCAAGACTTTGTTTGCAGCCGACTCTAAAGTAACAGAATATGTTAGTTTAAAAATCAGCGCTCCTACTGGCGGAAACGATTGGACATTGGATTTGGTAGAAGTACCATCTTCCTTCTATACTTATTTAGTCACCACTAGTAGTGGTAAAGGCTACCAGGGTAGTAAAACCAAGCAACGACATTATCGGGGAGTGGTAAGGGGAAGAGAAAAAGAGAGTCTTGTATCAATCAGTATGTACGAAAAAGAACTTATGGGGATAGTTTCTATTCACAAAGAGGGAAATTATAACCTTGGGAAATTAGAAAATTCTACTACTCATTTGATATACCGAGACTTAGACTTAGAGACCAAACCTAAGTTTAGTTGTGCTACATCCTCAAAGTCGGGTGCAAAGTACAAGCCAAAGGTTTTGCGAAACAACACCAAAAACTTCATGGTCAACACTGAATGTTTGGACATATACCTGGAAACCGAAGAAGATATATTTCAAGACTTGGGTTCGGTAGCAGATGTTGAGAGCTACATCCTGGGACTGTTTAATCAAGTGGCTACTATCTATGCCAACGAACGTATTACCATGCGGGTATCCGAGTTAAGGATATGGGATTCTCCTGAGACTTATGATGGTGATTTAGAGTGCAATGGAAACAATTATGTCTTAACTGATTTTCAAGATGCTACCAATGCCATTAACGGTGATTTGGGGCAGTTACTCACTTTTAGATTAGGTGGTGGGGTGGCCGCAGGGTTCAATGGACTTTGTAATCCTGATATAAACCAACGGTTATCTGTTGCTGGAATAGACAACACCTTTTCCAACATACCTACCTACAGTTGGTCGGTATATGTAATGACTCATGAACTAGGCCATTTACTTGGTTCTCGTCACACTCATGCTTGTGTGTGGAATGGTAATAATACTGCGATTGATGGTTGTGGAGAATGCCAGGAGCCAGCAATTATTAATGATCTTTGTGATAATATCACTTGTGATAATTGTGTTCGGCCTGCTTCACCAGCTGATGGAGGTACTATTATGAGTTACTGCCACCAAGATGATGTAGGTATCAACTTCCAGTTGGGTTTCGGACAGCAACCTGGGGATGTGATTCGTAATTCAGTAGCCAACGCGGCGTGTGTTGATCTATGCGAGGTTTGTAGTGCCAATAGCTTGCTTATTACCCAGGCTGTAATAGCTCAACAGGTGAGCGATGAACAAGTAAACGACTTGATTATCGCTTCTAACCAAGTATTGCCTGGTGGAGAGATAAATTACTATGCTGGAAATAGTGTGACCCTTATTAATGGGTTTCACGCGCAACAAGGGAGTGCAGCTTATATAGCCATAGCTCCTTGTAACCTTAATCCTGTTGTTGTTGTACAGCGTAAAACTCAATCTAATATAAAAGTGGGTACCCGTACCAACCATACTCAGACTCTACATTTATACCCCAATCCTACCAAAGGGACATTTACCATTGTAATACCCACAAATCTATCAGGAATATCGCCTGAAAATCAAAGAATTGGAATATTCAATTTATCAGGTACACAAGTCATGAATATGGAAGTAAATGCTGGAGAACAAATCAAGGTTAACCTTAGTGGAAATCCTAAAGGTATCTATCTGGTCAAGTACTTCTCTGGTAATCAGGTGATTGTAAAAAAAGTGGTTTATAACTAACGTTTTGCAAACCTGACTCTTTGTCCATTGGTAGGAGATGTATTTCGCTTACCAGTGGATTACTCTACCCAAAGAAGATAAGCTTTGGGGTTTATCAATTCTTTTAACAAATCTAACAACACAAAATTATGAGATCTTTTCTTAGTACTTTATGCGCTTTGCTTTTGGTTCAATTAGCCATGGCGCAAACCAATACTTCTTTAGGTACTGGTGCGGGTAATGTAGGTGGCAATAATACCTCTATTGGTTATCAGGCAGGCGATATTATTACCGCAAACTACAACACTTTTATCGGCTACTATGCTGGGCTTAAAGCCACCAATGCCTATACCAATGTGTTTGTAGGAGCACAATCGGGAATGAACACTACTACCGGATCGAGCAATACCTTTTTGGGTCGTGAATCGGGCCGAATGAATCTTACTGGAAGCTCGAATGTATATGTAGGGCAAGGTGCTGGTTTTAAGAATACTATTGGTAGAAACAATGTGATATTAGGAACGCTGGCTGGACATCAAAACCAAGGAAATGGAAATGTATTCATCGGTAACTTGGCAGGCTTTAATGAACTGGGTTCTGACAAGTTGTACATTGCTAATTCCAATACTTCTACTCCTTTGGTTTACGGCGATTTTGCCAATAGCAAACTCAACATCAATGGCTCGCTTCAGGCCGATTACCTCACGGTAGATCCTCAGGACAATACCAACGAAGGTGGGGAGATTTTGCTGATGGGCGCAGGTTTTAACCCAAGTTACAAATTGGAAAATTCTCACGGGGAGTTTCGCTTATCTAACAATAACGGAACACACATGATAGTTACCCCCACAGGTAATATTGGTATTGGAACCTCTGATCCAGGAAGCTATAAAGTAGCAGTAGAAGGTAAATTAGGCGCGCGTGAAATTCAGATCACCCAAATAACGCCCTGGCCAGATTATGTATTTGCTTCCAATTATAAATTACTTCCACTGGAAGAAGTAGAGCGTTTTATTAACCAACACAAACATTTACCAGAAGTACCTTCGGCCAAAGTAGTAGAAAAAGAAGGGATCGAAGTAGGCAAAATGAACGCTACCTTATTACGCAAGATTGAAGAATTGACCTTGCACATGATCGAAGTAAATAAACAAGTAAAAGGCTTGCAAAAGAAAGTGCAAACCCTTGAAAAAGAGAATGTTCAGTTGAAAAAGCAACTCAACAAGTAAGCTCCCTTTTGTTTAACCATAAATATTATCATAGATGAAACATCTCAAATATTTATTAGGGGGATTTTGCTTGTTGCTCAGTTTGGCGAGTGTGGCTCAGGAGCTGCCAGTTTTTAAGCAAGCCATTGTAGACGCCAAAAATAGCGGACGTGCTTTTTATGAAATGAGCAATGTACTTAGTACCAGCAAAACCACGCCCAAACTGGAAAATGCCCCCCGCAATGTTCGTTATTTCAATTACAACACTGAGGCCATTCAGGAGTTGTTTAGGCAGGAGGCTGGTGCTACTGAATATATTATTTTATTGATAAAATCGGGCGATGGACACATCGATTGGACCTTAGAACTTGCCGAAGTACCAGCATCGTTTTATACCCATAAGATCACCACGAGTTCAGGAGAAGAATATACTGGGAGTAATGCCCGTCAAAGGCATTATAGAGGTTATGTTAAAGGACGAGCTGCCGAAAGCCTGGTTTCTATCAGTTTTTACGAAGACCAAATGATGGGAATCGTATCTATTGCAGAGGAAGGCAACTACAACCTTGGTAAATTGGAAAAAGACCCTCAACATGCAATTTATCGTGATTTGGACTTACCCAATCCGCCATCGGTAGAGTGTGGTACCAACCTGGAAACTACCAAGCGTTATACACAAGAAGTGCTGCAAAATCAGCAGAAAAGCAGTGCTACCACCACCAAATGCGTGGATATTTATCTGGAAACAGAATATGATGTATATCAAATCAAGGGAAATGTAAACAGTGTTGCAAACCATATTCTGGGTGTTTTTAACCAAACGGCGACTATTTATGCCAACGAAAACATCAACATGCGGGTATCACAGTTGCATATATGGACTACCATCGACCCTTATACCAATAGTACCCTTTGCCCTAACCCTTTTGTCACGCCCGTTTTGCAACAGTTTCAAAACAATACTACTTCAATCAATGGAGACTTGGGGCAGCTACTTACATTTCGTCATCCTGCGGTAGGCATTGCTGCTTCGTTCAATGGATTGTGTGCCGCCAACGTAGACGAAAGTCTTTCATTTGCCTCTATTGGCAGCCATCAGATCCCGTTTCCTACTTTTAGCTGGGCAGTATACATTATGAGCCACGAGTTGGGGCATTTGTTAGGTTCACGACATACCCATGCTTGCGTTTGGAATGGTAACAATACTGCGATTGATGGTTGTGGAAGTTGTCAGGAACCTGCTATTGTGACCGCGGTATGTTCCAATGACTGCAATAATTGTCCTCGCCCTCCTGCGCCTACTGGTGGAGGTACCATTATGAGTTATTGTCACCAAAATGGAGTAGGTATCAATTTTAGTTTAGGATTTGGAACCCAACCAGGCAATGTGATTCGTAACTCTGTAGCCAATGCTGCTTGTGTAAATACCTGCCAAAGTTGTGCATTGAACCTGACCATTACTTTACCAGTAACCAACGGGCAAACCAGTAACGAAGAGGCCAGTAATGCCATTACGGCTAGCAATATTATTCACAATGGAGCCATTGCCAATTATCAGGCAGGCAATATCATTACTTTGATAGATGGGTTTCATGGAGAAGCAGGCAGTGAGGTATCATTGAGAAACGCCCCTTGCAATGGCCCTGTCATTACTACCCAACGTACTACTCAACAAACGACGACTCATCAGACAAATGTAGTGCATAACCATTTGCAGCTATATCCAAACCCTACCAAGGGAACCTTTACGGTAAGTGTGCCACTGTCAGTAAAAGGTGAGCAAAGTGTGCGCATTGGAGTGTACAATTTAATGGGAGTTGCCATTATGGATATGGAAGTACAGGCAGGTGCGAAGGTGAATGTAGACCTAAACGGTAAGCCCAAAGGCATTTATCTGGTCAAGTATTTTTCAAATAAAGAAGTAATTACCCAAAAAGTGATCTATAAATAAAGATCAATCCTGACTAACCATTTACTGGCAAGTAGCAAGACTATTTGCCAGTTTTTATGAATTCATTGAGTAATTGCATAGATAAGATTTATAAAATTCTTGCCCGATTACAATTTTATTGGAGCTTCGCTTGTGGGGAGGTGGACAGCATGGAAGGAGGGGGCATTGGCAAGTGCGGCTGCATATGCTGTTCAGGCTTTTTTGCTGACTTTTTTGGCCTCAAAAAAGTTAGTCGCCAAAAGCAACCACACCAAAAGAATAAACACAAACTTAAAAAAATCACTCAATGTAGGTTTCTATATGTTTATACTTGATTAGTGATTAATCATACTCAAGACTTGTAGTTGAAAGTTAGCCCTGTCTACCAGTTTTGTACCTTTACATCAACTGTTTTAAATCTGTAATCCCCATTTTGAGCTTTTCCATTACCCTAAGCGAACGATTAATACGGGTATCTATCGTTTTACCCGAAGCCACCTTAAAAATGATACTACGTTGCTTACCAGGAGTCAAAGCCTGAAAACGTTGAAAACCCTCTGGATCAGTATCGAGTACCTCTTGTAATTCTTCTGGCATAGGTGCCTGATAAGGACTGTCATCGTGGGCAATCTGTACTTGAACTTCTGAACCTGCCACCAATCCCAAAGCCTTGAATTGTCGCTTGCTAATATTCACTTTGTACCCTTCTGCGGGTGAAAAATTTAACTGACAATGCATAACCGTGTCGTCATTGAGCACACACCTTACCCGCTTACTGTCTTTGGTAACTATTTGTTGGGCAATATCTTCGGGAATAACAATGAAGTGATAACCACTGGTGGTTTTTTCAAGCGGAGCAGAAAGCGTAAATGTAGAAGTCATAAGTGTATAATTTCTTATAATAACCTTAGGTGTGAAAAGTTGTTTGCTTACTTTTTTGATTCCTTCTCAGTAATTTTTTAATATTCCTGTCTGACTAATTGAACATCAATATTTACGATTAAACTATGAATGCTAAACAGTCCAAAGTAGCAGTAGGAAACTTTGGTTGGTATGTATTACGTGCACCTTTATTTCCGGTAGTATATACCGAGCAAATCAAAGATTGTCATTCACCAACAGATTTTAAACAATTATTTGATCATCCCTTGTTCAAGGAAGCCATATACCTTGCCTCCCCAGGCTTATATACCCAATTTGAAAAATGGCTGCAGGGGACCATTCGCTTTAAAAAGAACCCTGAAAAGGAAGAACGTAAACTCATTAAATCACTCATAAAATATTGGTTACGAGCTGCTTATCGTTGTACGCCATTTGCCACTTTTGCGGGGGTAAGCATTCCAGGAATCATAGGAAACCAAACCCACCTGGTAATTGGGGAGATGGAGCGCTATAATAGAATAGATGCCGAATATATCTATGTGTTGACTAATGAATTGCTTGATGCTACTTATGAAAGAAGGTATTATCCTAATACTACGTTATACGCGCCCGATTCGACCTCATTGCGGTATTTTGAGCGCTATATTAAACACGAAGTAGATAATCCTACGGAGTTTTTGTATCAATATCATCTGGCTAAAGTGGAGCAAAACGAATATGTAGATGAAATACTAAATTTGTGTAGCAAAGGGGCCACTCAACAACAAATGATAAATTTGCTCACCCAACAAGATATTGATGCTGAAGATGCTCAGGAGTTTGTACAAGACCTCATTGTAAGCCAGGTGGTAGTCTCTGAGCTTCAGATTTCAATGATGGGGGGCGAGTATCAGGACCAGGTGTTGCCGTTGTTTACCTTGGGCAACGACTTGCTCCAAAATATAAAACAAGCCCAAAGCTTGGAAGATTTTCAGGCGTTGCAGCAAAGGCTGATACAATTGGGGCAAAAAAAGATTCCTAACATTCAACAAGTCTTCCCTAATTTTTTTCAAATTGATACTACACTTCAATTGGCTGAAAGTCAGCTGAGTACTCACTTGATCCAAGACCTTGCTCAAGTAGTAGAAATACTTCAATTGATGAAAACTACTACTCAAAAACCATCATTGGATTCTTTTCGGCAATCGTTTCAGCAAAAATATGGCGAGGAATTTATCCCGCTAAATGAAGTACTTGATCCAGAAAATGGCATTGCCTATCCCGCTCAGATAGAATCGTTGAATCAACCTTTTGCGTTGCTCAATTTACGCTTTCCAGTAGTCAACCAATACCTAAAGTTCGAGCAAAATCCCCGAAGTGAGTTTTTGTTGGATTTATATGAAGACGCCATCACTTCAAAAAAGCTGGTTTGTCAACTGAGAAGTAGTGAACTGCGTACCAGATTTGCAAATAACTCATCTCCTGCGTTACCAGATACTTTGAGCGTGTTATTTTCCTTACTCGGTGCGCAAAGAATGCATATCAAAAATATTGTTCCCTCGGGAGTGAGCCTGCTTGGTCGTTTTTGTCATAGTAATGAGGCATTGGCACACAAGGTAGTAGAAGTTACCCAGTATGAACAAGCCACTCAATCAGAAGTAATCTTGGCCGAAATCGTGCATAACCCAGCTCACCCCAGGACTTACAATATTCTAAATCGCCCAAAAAATATTCGTGACTATAAGCTGTTGTTGTCTGCGAACGGGGCTTTATTCGATGCAGAAGAAATCATTCGAACGCAGGATTTATTGGTGGGTGTTGTAGGTCAGGAAATTGTGCTATACGATGAAAAACGCCAAAAACGAGTGATCCCTTGTTTGTCTAATGCGCACAATTATTTAGGAAGCAACTATCCTATTTATCAGTTTTTGGGTGATTTGGCACAGCAACCTATAGGGGGATGGAGCTGGGGTTTATTGGAAAACCGCACTTTTTTACCAAGAGTAGAAATAGATCAAGTAGTGGTTGCTGCAGCTCGTTGGTTAATCAAAAAAGAGGAGGATTTAAATCACCCTTTGATGCCGCAAAAAATCCTGTTGGCAGTTGCTGACAATGAGTTATTGATTGACCTGCACCACGACCTCTCAAGAGAAATCCTGTTAGAACAGTTAAAGAGGAGTAAACAGGTGGTAGTCAAAGAAATCTTATTTGAGGAAATGCTGATAAAAAATAAGCAAGGTGAAAGTTTTACCAACGAATTTGTGGTGCCTTTCAAAAATCTATATCCCAAACAACTACCCCATCATTTTACAGTCAAAACCGGAGAACCCTATCCGCTGGGCACAGAATGGCTGTATCTGAAAATCTACTGTGGAAAACTTACCGCAGATGAATTACTGAAAAGCACTTTGTATCCACTTGCGCAAAAACTTATAGATGAGCAACAAATTAAACAATGGTTTTATATCCGTTACAAAGACGAAGGAGGGCATCATATTCGCCTCAGATTCAAGGTAAAACAACTCGAGCAAGCATTGTTTCAACAAATCAACCAGGCTTTGCAGCAGTCGCTCGATGCGCGTAAAATAAGGTGGGTATATGATACCTATGTAACCGAAGAAATGCGCTATGGTGGCAAAGAAACTTTACCGCTTTGCGAACAAATTTTTTATTACGATAGCAAAGCCATTGTGGAAGCTCTCCTGTTGATAGAAGAAGACAAGCAAGATGATGCGGTAATGTATCAGATAGTGTTGGCAATGCAAAACGTAGACTCCTTGTTGGATGGTTTTGGTTTTAATGCTGAAGAAAAACTAGCATTGGTTACTCAATTGGCAAATGGTTTCAAGGTCGAGTTTAACGTAAATAAAGAGTTTAATCGGTCGCTGGCCAAAGTGTTCAGGTCTTTCAAAAAACTGGATACATTGGATGAACGATATGCAGCTATTTTTCAAAGTAGAAATCAACAGATACAGCCAATCATCCCCAAAATCAAAGCATATATTCAACAAGGGATTTGTAAAATGTCTCTCGCTGAGTTATTTGTGAGCATAAGTCATATGAGTCTCAACCGATTATTTACTCAAAAGCCTCGTCAGCAAGAATTGGTCACGTATGATTTTTTGTCGCAACGATACAAAGCAGATTTGGCCAGGAAAAAGCATTCATCTGGTTAGTATGCTCGAAAATAAAAAGCGCAGCTTTGGGGCCACGCTCTGAAAATTTTATGAGCAAAACTCATTGTTAGTTTGTATTTCCTAGACAGGCAGTTACTGGGGCACTTCGAGGGTCTAAACTGGTAGTATTCAAGGTGTCTGTGGCTGTTTTACATTCTTGGCCACAGGCAGCACTTTCACCCTTTCCAGCGTTTACAGTTTTCATTTGGTTGTCGGACAAAATGCCCAATACTGATTTTTTTAATTTAAGTTTTTTCATAAGTGTTGTAAGTTTTTACTAAAAATTATTCTAGGGTTGTTAACTTCTAATTTCAAATATTGTTTCATTACCTGTTTATTGCTCATAACTGGCTTTAGGGTGCAATCTCAATCTAGCCCTTACTTTATCACGACCTTTGATGAAGAAGCAACTGGAGCAGACCAGGTGAATGTTTGGCTTACACAAGACCCACAAGGCAAAGTCGTATGTGCTAACCTTCAGGGGCTTCTTTCATTTGATGGACAAGCCTGGAAGCTACAAAAGTACCAACACAAAGGCGTAGATTTAGAATTACATCATGTAGCATATATCGACGGAAAGATATTCGTGGGTTGCAACAACGAAATTGGTGTCTTAAAACCCAAAGGCCAATCTTATATTTATCAATCGTTCAAAACTGGAGAGTATGCTAATGCCAAAATCAATAATGCAATTATCCAAATCATTCGATACCAGGGCAGTATATTTTTTATGTCATTGGATAAGTTGATTATAGTCAAACAAGGCAAAATTGTGCAGGTAGTCAAAGCCACCAAGGGTACAGGCTTTACTCATTTATCAATTATTGATCAAAATCTTTATTTGGCTCAGTTTGGCAAAGGATTGCTATTATGGCAAAACAATCAACTGGTTTTTCAAAATACTCAGCCAAGGTATAAAAGAGATATTCTATTGTTTAGGCAAAAGGCTTTTGAAGGGACTTTGACTTGTTTTTCCAGATCGGGTATTTGGCTGAATAACCAAAAAGTGGCTTTTCCTGAAACAGTCAATAAAGCTCTGAAAGAGGGGATTATTCAGTTTAAAATCTTTGATAAAAAACGATTGATATTTGGCACCTTAAGGGGGAATGTGTACCTCTTAAACCTAAGAACCAAAAACATAGAAAAGGTTTTTGCGGGTAAAACCTTAATTAAGGCTTTGCATCTCGATCCTTATCAAAATCTTTGGGTAATAGACAATGACTACATTCACCACATCATACTTTCATCTCCGTTTACCAACCTTACTCCACAAAAAAGCATATTCAATATTACTGCTAACCAACAAGGAATTTTTGGTTCAGTAAAAGAGCAAAATGTTCTTTTTTGGAAGAAAAGCAGCGGGGATACAAGCTGGATTTCATTGCCCCATACCATACAATCAATGATTGCCATAGAAACCAATCAGTTGCTGGTAGGGACTAGAGGTGGTATTTATTTGCTGAACTTACTCAATAAGGAATATAAACTCATTGATCCAAGGCGAGATATACGGTTCATGAGGCAAGACCCTTTAGATAAAAATATTATGTATGTTGCGTCTAGCAATACTTTGTTTTTTTATCGGCTGATAAACGGGCAATTAGAGTTATTGAAGAGGATAGATGATCTGGACTTGGGTATTAGCAATATTGTAAGAACTGATAGACACTTGTGGCTTAGCCACGAAACCCCTGGTATAACCTGCCTTACACTAAACCCAACAAACCCAACCCAGATATTATCAAAGAAACTTTATAGTACTAAAAGAGGTGATTTTGTAGGGGACGATGCCGAAAACCATGTACAACAATGGCAAGGTAAAATCTGGATGCACAATGCTGAAGGAGTTTATTGGTATGATGCTGTCAAAGACCGTTTTAAGGCAATTAAGATTCAAGGCATAGGAAGTGATAAGAAATTCTATTCCACTTTGATTGCCTTCCAGCAAAACCAGTTTCTGGTAACAGGAAAAAGCACCGCTTCTACATTAGGGATGGTTACTCAAAGCAAGCCCGATCAATTTCAGCTAAACTCCACACCATTTGCATCGTTGCCAAATTTGAAGATTGAGAAATTATTTCATCATCAAGGGAAATTCTACTTAGCTACTTCCAAAGGCTTGTTTTGTTACGACCCAACTAAAGTCAAAAACTATCAGGCTACTTTTCAAACCATATTGAGCAAAGCTGAGCATCAAGGAAAGTCTATTCCTTCTAAAGTGGTGCTTGAGTATGGTCAAAACACTGTGCGGTTTGAGTTTGCCAGTAACTATTTTGAAGTACCCGAAAAAACACAGTTTGCTTACCAGTTAGAAGGAATGGGGCAAAGTTGGTCGGCGTGGAGTATTGAGAACAAAAAAGAATTTAATAATCTACGAGAAGGACACTATCGCTTTAGAGTAAAGGCGCGAAATGTATATGGAGTAGAAGGAAAGCCTGTCACTTTTTCGTTTGAAATACTCCCCCCCTGGTATCGTACCTGGTGGGCATATGCTTTGTACACGCTATTGGCGCTTCTGGGTATTTATGGATTGTTCAATGTATATACTTATCGCATTCGTTTACGCAATCGTCAGCTTGAGCAACAAGTACAGGTGCGTACTCAAGAACTAAACGAAGCCAATGAAGAGTTAACGACTGCCAACGAACAATTGAAAGAACTCGGTGATCTCAAAGAATCTTTTTCTCAAATGCTTATCCACGATGCCCGCCAACCACTTACCCCCATTATAACCTCGAGTGATCCTTTGATCAAAGATTCAGGGTTACGATTAAAAACCTTCTTTGACAATTTTTTAGAGGTACAAAAATTTGAGTCAGCTGAAGTACAATTGCACGCTCAGCCAATATTGTTGGGGGCTTTGGTAGGAGAGGTATTGACCCAGCTACGGTTTTCGGCTACCCAAAAAATGATCACTATCACCAACCATCTGCCTTCGGAATTGGTTGTACAAATAGACGAAGCTTATATCCTGAGAGTGTTTACTAATTTGATCGGAAATGCCATTAAGTATATTCCAGCTTCGGGAAATATTAGATTAGAATCAGAACCACCTGCTGAAGAAGGTTTTGTGAAGATATGGGTAAAAGATGATGGTATAGGAGTACCTGATGAACTAAAAAATACTATTTTTGATAAGTTCACCCGTGCCAATAAAGCCGATAAACGGTCTACTGGGCTAGGATTGACTTTTTGCAAAATGGTAGTAGAAGCCCACGGTGGCCATATAGGACTACTTACCCAAACCGAACAACAGCAAAAAGGAGTACAGGGAGGTGCATTTTGGTTGACATTGCCTTACCAGAAAGAGGGCTTAACCACTATGGCTAAACAAGCACAGGAAGTGGTAAATGTTCAGTACCAATTTACACCAGAAGACAAAGTCTTGGTAAAAACGATCTTGCCTCAACTCAAACAATTAGAGTTTTGTGACTCAAGCGATATTGCCGCAGTGTTTGATGACCGCAATTGGCAGGGAAGTGAGGCTTTGGAAGCCTGGATAGATGCTTTACCTTTTATGCAAAACCAGCAAGACTATTTAAGAAAGCTAGAAGATATATCGTAAAATCAAGTAGAAATCACATGACACAATTGCCTCGAGTGTTGATCATCGACGATGAAGAGTCAAACCTCAGAAGTGTAACCCAACTACTCCGTACCAACCAGTATCAAACCACTATCCACCTCGATCCTCGCATGGCCCTGGAGTTGGCCATCAAAAAACAGCCTGATGTTATCATTACCGATTGGGACATGCCTCACATGACAGGTATTGATCTTATCAAACAGTTAAAGGCTTTTGAAGAAACCCAGGACATTCCCATTATTATGGCTACTGGAGTAAATACTGCTTCAGAACACCTGGAAGAAGCCCTGGCCGCAGGAGCTGTGGATTATATTCGTAAACCTTTTGATAAGGTAGAACTGTTGGCTCGTACTCGCTCTGCGCTCATGTTGAGCCAAAGCCACAAACGTGCTATAGAAGCCAAAAACAATGAAATTATTGCCAAGAAAAAAGCATTGGTAGGTACCCAAATGCAGTTGGGGGTGGCTAATGACTTATTGCTCAAAGTAAAAAATCTACTGGCAAAGCGTGAAGCCCGACAAGCTGAAAAAATGATTGATTCCAGCCTAAGAAGTAATCAGAAAATATTGGAAGGCTTTCTGGAGCAATTTGAACAGCTCGAACATGGCTTTTTTCAAAGGGTGAAAACTCACCTCAAGCCAGGAGAAGAATTATCTTTTTCCGAAAAACGCTGGTTGGCCCTTGAACGCATGGAAATGACTGCTAAAGAACAAGCCATTGTTATGAGTGTAAGTCAGGAATATGTCCATGTAGTAAAATCCAAAATCAAATCTAAATTCAATATTGAGCGTCAGGAAAGACTACTCAACTTTGTAAAAAGAGTGTAATTACACCGCCAAAACCCATCAAATGAATCTTAATCTTATTCGATAAGCTTTTCATAAGGCCGTTTTTTTTCCCTTCATTCATTCTTCCCGTACATTTGAATAACGAAGTCATCTTGACTTCAACCAATAAATGTTGAGAGAAACGAACACTTATGAGAAAAGCAAAGAAACATTTTATGAAGAATAACTTCGCCTATCTGGACAAGTTATCTCCCTTTAGTATTCCTTAAAGGCTCCTAAACAAGAGAGGCTGGATTGTCTCTATCTACCCAACTACTTCCTTCCTTTGATTAGCTATTCGCCCAAAAACGGGATACAGCATTGCTATGCCTTTTTTTAACAGCTATAGGCGACCTAAAAACCAGTGAAGCATTGATAATCAATTACTTAACGAAACACCTTTTTAATTAAATACTTCTATGAAAAAACTAAAAATCACCCTTTGGATATGTATTTACTTTATCATATGGGTTCCTCACAATCAGGCACAGTACATCGTAAAGAATTTTGCTGGAGGAAATCCAGAAGGCATCCCTGCTACCGAAGCTGCGCTGTCTACGCCCAGAGGAGTAGCCAAAGATGCCAGTGGGAATATCTACATTGCAGAGATTGGCAGCGATCGGGTACGCAAAGTAGCTACCGATGGTACCATTACTACTTTGGCAGGTATTGGTATTCAAAATTCTACTGGCGATGGAGGATTGGCAATTAATGCCGCTTTGAGTAACCCCACAGCCGTAGCAATTGGCCCCAATGGCAATGTTTATATTGCTGACCAAGGGAATAACCGCATTCGGATGGTTCATGTGAATACGGGAATTATTACTACGGTTGCTGGTGGCGGATCCTCTTTAGGGGATGGTGGCTTGGCAACTGCCGCCCGACTCAATGGACCAGAAGATATAGCTTTTGATAGCCAAGGAAATCTTTATATCGCTGATAAAGACCATCATCGGATTCGTAAGGTGAATGCTTCAGATGGCATCATTTCTACAGTAGCGGGTATGGGTTCCAGCGGATATTTGGGCGACGGTGGCTTGGCTACTGCGGCTCGACTTCATCGTCCTACTGGAGTGGCTTTTGACCAAAACGATAACCTATATATTGCTGATTTTTCTAATAACGCTGTACGTAAAGTCAATGCCTCGGATGGGATTATTTCTACAGTAGCGGGTAATGGAAGCTTTGGCAATGTAACAGACGGCAATTTGGCTACCTCGGGAGGTTTGTTTGAGGTAAGAAGAATAACGGTAGATAACAACAATGATTTTTACTTTTCTACTGGTTTTTCAGTGCGTAAAGTGACTGTAACAACGGGAATCATTGGCACAGTGAGTATCACCTCGCTTAATAGTCCTTATGCGATTACTTTCGATAGCAATGGAGATTTTTTTGTTGCCAGTCAAAATAATCGTTATGTGCTCAAAGTAGCGTCTGCTACCGGGCCTACTACCATTGTTGCAGGGAATGGCTTGAGTAGTTATGCTGCTGGTACAAGAGGAGATGGAGGAAAAGCAGCGAATGCCTTGTTGGCGAGCCCAAGAGGAATGACAAGAGATGCTCAGGGGAATTTATTTTTGGTAAATTATGATGGGCATAGTGTGCGTAAAATCAGCGCCACAGATAGTGTAATTACTACCCTGGCGGGTACTGGCACCGCAGGTTTTTCGGGCGATGGTGGGCCTGGTACTTCTGCTACTTTGTTTCAGCCTACTGGCATAGTGGTAGATGCTACAGGTAACATATATTTTAGCGATGCAAATAATCATCGAATTAGAAAAGTTGCCACTGATGGTACGATTACGACTGTTGTGGGTACAGGATCTGCGGGTTTTTCAGGAGATGGTGGACTGGCCACTGCTGCTCAATTGTTTGCACCTCGCGGATTGGTATTTGACGCCAGTGGCAATCTTTATATAGCAGACGCCAGCAATCGTCGGGTACGCAAAGTAGCTACTAATGGTATAATTACTACAGTTGCAGGAACAGGGAGTTCAGGTTTTTCAGGAGATGGTGGGGCAGCAACTGCGGCTACTTTAAACCTGCCCTATGGTATAGCGGTTGATGCTAGTGGTAATCTCTATATAGCAGATCGCAATGAGCATCGGGTACGTAAGATAGATGCTGTCACAGGTATTATCTCGACTGTTGCTGGTAATGGGGGGACAACTGACAATGGAGACGGGGGACTGGCCACTGCAGCAGCTATTAGATTCCCTAATGGGGTAGCAATAGACAATGGTGGCAACTTATACATCGCCAGTGAAGGCAGGTTAAGAAAGGTAGACGCCAATACTGGAATTATTAGCACCATTGCGGGAAACAGTAATAATAATAGCATCAATGAAGATGGCTCCTCGGTAGTGTTTGCTGATTTGGTAGGAATAGCATTGGCCACTAATGGAGAAATATTTGTCACAGATGAACGAAACCACCGCGTAGCCCAGTTGATCCCTGCTACCGAACTGGATGTAAAACTTGCTACCAATGCCATTGCTACTGGTAATACCCAAAATCTGGGAGATGTTCCGTTTGGTACAGCTACCTCGCTTACTTTTACCATTGAAAACAATGGCACATCTAATCTTTTCTTAAACAATGTAGCCATCAGTGGTAGTGATTTTAGCATTACCCAAAATCCTGCACTCACGGTAGCAGCGGGTGGTAGTACTACGCTTACGGTTACCTTGGATGTCAATAGTGTAGGAGCCAAGTCTGGAACACTGACTTTTCGTGGCAATGATCTGAACGAAAGTAACTATACGATCAACCTTTCGGCAAATGTGATAAAAGCGAATCAGACGATTAACTTTAGCCTGGGTACCAATGCAACCAAGGTTATAACAGATGCTGATTTTATGCTTTCGGCTACTGGGGGAGCTTCTGGTAATCCTATAATATACAATAGTTCCGATGCCAATGTGGCTACTATTTCGGGTAGTACAGTAACCATCGTAGGAGTAGGTACTACCACCATTACGGCCAGCCAAGCTGGAAATGCCAATTACAATGCCGCCACTGATGTCACCCAAACTTTGACTGTAAACAAGCTTGACCAAACCATTACTTTTAGCCTGGGTACCAATGCAACCAAGACCTTTGGTGAGGGCGATTTTGTACTAAGTGCCACAGGTGGTGCTTCAGGCAATGCCGTTACTTTTGCCAGCTCCGATGCCAGCATTGCAACTATTTCTGGCAATACAGTGAGTATTGTTGGGGCAGGTAGTGTAACCATTACTGCCAGTCAGGCTGGAAATGCTACTTACAGTGCGGCAGCAGATGTAATACAAACACTATTGGTCAACAAGGCCAATCAGACAATTACTTTTGACTTGGGAGCAAATACAACCAAGGTAATTGGTGATGCCGATTTTACCCTATCAGCTACTGGAGGGGCTACCGGAAATCCAGTGACTTATACAAGCACTAACACCAATGTGGCCACTATTTCTGGCAATACAGTGAGTATCGTTGGTGTAGGTGTTACTACGATTACTGCCAACCAAGCAGGCAATGCCAATTACAACGATGCGGTAGCAGTTACCCAAACGCTTACCGTGCAAAGTACGGTTACGGGCTTACCAGGAGATTTTGCTGAAGGAAAAATTACACTCTTTCCTAATCCCGTTATCAACGAATTAAGAATTCAAATAGAAGGTAAAGTAACGAATCAACCATTACAGATTACTTTGATGAATAGTCAGGGCAAAGTGGTAAGTCGCCAGGTGCAAGAGCTAGTCAATGGACAAGTAATATTGCCACTGCATCGGCTTTCAGGTGGTTCTTATTTGGTGCAAATCCAGCAAGGAAAGGAAACCATTCTTCGCCGAATGATCAAAAAGTAATCTTCACATCATCAAAAAAAAACGCAATAATGAAAAAGATATATATAGTGCTTTGCCTGATTGTAAGTGTTTGGGCACTACAAGCCTGCAAGAAAAACAACGACAACCCCACACCTGCCAGCACTACGAATCAAAATTTACTCAATACCTGGAAAGTTTCACAGGTGCTGGAAGGAAGCCTGGATGTAACCGCCGAGTTTACGGCTTATCGGCTGACTTTGAATGAGAGTAATGGTAACAAGAGTTTTAGCCTGACCGATCGGCAAGGAACTACTATTACAGGAAACTGGAGTATTTCTACTGATGAAACAACTTTGACACTTACCCCCATAGGTGCTGCTGATATTACATTTTCAAATGTGACTATCAGTGTAGGTGAACTTAAGTACAATGGAATTATTCAAGGGAAAACAGGCAACTTGACGCTGGCCTTTACCCTGATACCTGCTTAAATGTTCAATTAGAGTGAAGGCCGATCTTCACGTAATACCCTAGCTAATTTTAGAACTGGCAGGTGATGTTTTACCTGTCAGTTTTTTATGAGTGTTTCTCAAAGTCGATAAGGTTTTCATAAGGTGTCTGCCTTTCATACTTTGGGTAATCCTTCTAGCTTTGGAATATTCAAACTATCAATTTTAAAAACCAATATCAATTATGAGTTTAACTGGACCTTTTGATTTGTATAAAATATCAGACGGCACTTTTCTAATGACCCAGGAATCGGCTACCTATCAGGACGATGCCAGTAGTGGGTGCAAAGTTATTTTAAGAAATGCCTATAATGTAACGGCGATTATGTCTACCAAACTCGGAGAGAATACACTGCCCAAAATCACCGAAAACCTAAGTACTTACCTAAGAATTCCAGATTCGCCTAATGCCTACTATATGGGCGATGAGGTTGCCCTGAACGAAAAAGCGATACTCTACCATTTCAAAGTAAACCTATAAATGAGGTACTTCAAGCTCACTCAATACTGTGGAACATAAGTTTGTTTCCACTTCTTATATGGTCTTACCAAAGGGCAATGTCATTAAGTTAAGAACTATTACAGCCAAAATGAATATCGGATATCGATCAACGAATATTGAATAACGAAGGAAACCAAACTTTGAATGGTGGATTTTAGAGCGTCAGCCTCATTCTTAAATCGTTGATCAGTGTTCGTTAATCAACATTCTTTTACTGACTTAATGACATTGTACCGAAGGGAGACCATACAATGTGCTTTTTGGTCTCGCTGCACTAAGACCAAAGGCTTGAGGGGGCTTTTGGAATACTAAATTATTTTTGTTCCAAAGTACTCAGGTTCGAAATACTCGAATGAGTTTTTTTATTGGGCCCATTCTGGCAAAACCCCTCGTTGGATATCAAAAATATAAGGCAATACAGTATTGGCAATGAGCACTAGTAGCAAAATCGCAATGATGTTGAGAAAAACGCCCACCCGAACCATTTGCGAAACCTTGATATGCCCACTGGCAAATACTATAGCATTGGGTGGAGTAGCCATTGGCAACATAAAAGCACAGCTTGATGCTATAGTTACGGGAATGGTCATCCATAAGGGGTTTTCGTTGAGTCCTACGGCTACTCCAGCTACTACTGGTACCAGCACTGCGGTGAGCGCCACATTACTCATTACCTCTGTCATAAACAGCATCAAGGTAACTAAAATCAAAAAGATGATGCTTACGTTTAGACTACCACCTACTACGCCTATACCATCGCCAATAATACCAATAATGCCTACTGTAGATAGCGCACTTGCCAAGCTCAGCCCTCCTCCAAACAAGATCAAAATTCCCCAGGGTAAACGTTCAGTATCTTTCCATTCCAGTACAAATACGCCTTTTTTATAATCTATAGGCGTGACAAATAAGGCTACTGAGGCTATCATCGCAATGGTTGCATCAGTCAGTTGCCAGGCAGGAAACATTTTATTGAGGCTGTTTTTGAAAATCCAGAAAAAGGCAGTGGTGAGAAATAAAACCAAGACAATACGCTCTGCCTTATTGATTTTGCCCAATTTGGCCAGTTCTTCTTTGATGACCTGCTGGGCTCCTTCAAAGTTCCCCAAACGATTGGGGTAAAGTAGTTTTACTAAAAACAAATAGGAGATACCTAGCATAATGAGGGAGAGGGGAAGACCAAACGCCAGCCAGCGGGCAAAGTCTATAGTGTAGCTGAATTTTTCATTCAATATGCCCGCAAGTACGGTATTGGGTGGAGTGCCTATAATGGTGGCTATACCTCCAATATTGGCCGCATAAGCAATGCCCAGCATCATTGTTAGGGAAAAGTGGCGCGCTCCTTTGGTCACTTCTGAGTTAGGCTCCCGCTTACGCAAAATTTCAATAACCGATACCCCAATCGGTAGCATCATCACCGTAGTAGCCGTGTTGCTAATCCACATGCTCAAAGCTGCAGTAGCCAACATAAAGCCTAAAATAATACCGTTGGCATTGGTACCTGTAAGGCGTACAATGTTGAGTGCTATACGTAGGTGAAGTTTCCATTTCTCAAGCGCTAAAGCCAGCATAAAACCGCCCATAAACAAAAATATGATGGGGTTGGCATAAGGTGCCGCTGCTTCTTTGATTGGCATTACTCCCGCCAATGGAAATAGCACAATGGGCAACAATGCCGTAACAGGCAGCGCTACCGCTTCGGTAATCCACCAGGTAATCATCCAGGCACCCACCGCTAAGGTATGATGGGCTGGTTTTCCCAAAAAAGGTGTTTCAGGGGTAATCCATACAATGAGTAAAAACAAAAGTGGGCCTAAAAACAATCCAACTTTGCGGCTGCGAGTAAGGGGAGCGGTATTAGTCAAGGCAATACGATTTTATAAATCCTGGAAGTTATAATGCTTATAATATTGTGAGTGGATCATTTGTTTGCCAAATTCAATCATCACGGCTTCCAAATTACATAAAAAAAGAAAGAAGCCCAATTTCCTTTGTTTACTCCCCTATGAGTAAGGGTATTTCAAAGAAATCAGACTTCTTACCAGCGTATTGTTCAGTGCCAAGGTTTAATCCTTCGCTCCCACACTTTTAAGGTATTCTACTATTTTGGAGTGGCCTTTACGTTTGGCCATCTTGAGGGCACTTCTCTTTTCCGAATTGAGGTAGTACCCACTGCGTACTGTTTTGTTGACATCAGCTCCTTTAGATACCAGGTATTTTACTACGGCCAAATGTCCATGTTCGGCAGCTCTAATCAATGGGTTCTCATCACCAACCAAATGCGCATCCACTTTGGCTCCTTTGGCAATCAAATATTTTACGATTTGCAAATCCCCTTCTTTGGCAGCCGAAATCAAAGGAGTACCATCACCTTTACTGCTTTTGTTTACATCAGCGCCAGCTTGTACCAAGGCTTGCACCAGTGGGAAATTTCTGTCATTAGCGGCTCTAATCAAAGGAGTGCCATCGCCTTCCACTTCTTCGTTTACATCTCCTCCTTTGGCCAAAAGTAATTTCAAAACTTCTACGTTTCTAGTCATTACTAGTGGGCTGCCATCACCGTCCATAGCCTGGCTTGGGTTGGCTCCATTGTCTAACAAAAGTTTTACAATTTTGGGATTACCTTGTTTCACCGCAGCAATCAAAGGAGTACCATCACCATTGACCCCACGATTAGGATTTGCCCCTTTAGTTAAAAAAAGCTTCACGATATTGTAGTTACCCCCTCTGGCAGCAAAAATTAATGGGGTACCTTCTCCCGATATCTTTCGTTTCACGTTGGCTCCTTTGCTTATAAGTAATTTTACAAAACCTTCGTGGCCTTTTTCGGCAGCGATCATTAAAGCAGTAGCATCGCCGTGATCACGAAATGAAACCCTGGCCTTTGCTGCAAACAACAGTTTGCCTATGGCTACATTGCCTACTTTGGCAGCCATTCCTATAGGCGTATTGGGCTCCCAATCGCTCTCGTATACACAATTAGGATTTACGCTTTTAAGCAGGCTTTTTACGCTGGCTACATCATTGTTTTTAATTGCGTTTACTAAGTCTTGGCAAGATTGGGCGATTAAGCTGGAGTGAACAAACAGAAGTAATCCAAAAATGATTGAAAAGTTTTTCATGGTTATATAATTTAAAGTGATATGATTATATCATTGTTGATTTGATTCAAATATAGTGGGATAAAATATACCATGTTGGAGAAGTAGACTAACCCAGCTTTGCGACGGTTGGATAGTTTTTTCTTATGGTTGAATTGTTTTATCAGTCAGAAGCTTTTGTTGGAATGGGTGTAACTTGTGTTGGGCTACTTTTCGAAAAGTTTTGAGAAAGATTGGCTAATTTTAAAATACCATATAATCCCTTTTTGAAAATATAAACTATTAGAATGACTACTACCAATGTATACCTGGATAGGATTATCCAGCAAAGGTGGATTGCCCACGGATTGTTCTGGCTCTTTTTTTTGCTGGTATTTACCTTATTTGCCAGTCTCAACTCAGGTAAACTCTACGACCACTTGGTAAACTATTTGGCTATGCTTCCCAGCCAAATGTTGGCCGCCTATACCCTCAACTATTTTCAGGTACCTCAGCTACTACTCAAAAGAAAATACCTGCTTTTTGTACTGTCTTTTGGGGTGTCCGTTTATTTGTTTTCAGCGTTTGCCAGATACTGTGTGGTACACTTGGCCGAACCGCTTATTCGAAAAGATTTTTCTCGGGAGTCCATCCGTGAGATTTTGTCTGATGGAGGGTATTTGTTTACTGTTTATTTTCCTGCAGTATATACAGTGGTGTTTATTATGCTCATTATCAAGATATTTAAAGAACGGTTTGAGCAAAAACACGAGATAGAAGTGCTCCAAAAAGAAAAGGTACACCACGAACTCCAGTTTCTCAAAGCCCAAATTCACCCACACTTTTTGTTTAATACACTTAATAACTTGTATGCTCTTACGCTGGCCAAATCGGATGTAGCTCCTGCCGTAGTGATGAAGCTTTCCGACATGCTAGACTATATCTTGTACCAATGCAATGAGCCTACTGTAACCATGCAACAAGAAGTAGATTTGATTCAGGGCTACATCGATCTAGAGAAACTTCGGCATGGAGCAAATCTACAGGTTACCTTCCAAACTGAGCTAGATAATCCTGGTACCCCAATAGCCCCTTTGATTTTACTATCTATGGTAGAAAACGCTTTTAAACATGGCGTACACCATCGTATTGCGAACCCTTCTATTGACATTCACTTAGTAGTAGCCAATGGCATACTCGACATGATGGTAGAAAATAGTAAAGTACCCAAACAATTGATGGAAGGAATTGTCTCTACTAATCAGGGGATTGGAAAGGTAAACCTTCAACGACAACTGGCTTTAAATTATCATAAACGTCACCATATAACCATTGAAGACACCGAAGAAATTTATCGGGTCTCATTAACCATCAATCTGTAATTTATGACTATTAAATGTATAATCATTGATGATGAGCCTTTGGCCATTCAAATTATTCGAGAATATTTAGTACAAGTAAACGACCTGGAGCTAGTAGCTACTTTTGAGAATTCACTGGAGGCTTTTGAGTGGGTAAGCACACATCCGATAGATTTGATTTTTCTGGATATTCAAATGCCTTTACTCACTGGAATCGATTTTGTGAAAACTCTACCCCAACCTCCCAAGGTGATTTTTACCACGGCCCATCGCAATTATGCCATTGAAAGCTACGAACTGGATGTGGTAGATTATTTACTCAAACCCATTTCTTTTATTCGCTTTTTCAAAGCGGTGAATAAATTTAAGAGCCTTAAAAATATTCCGATAAGTACTACTCAAATTGCCCAACCCGAATTGGTACACGACCATTTGTATGTCAATGCCAACAAGAAATTTATCAAGGTTTTATTTGAGCAAATCCGCTATATAGAGAGTATCAAAGATTATATCCACATCCATACAACTGACCAAAACGTGATTACCAAAGAGAAGATTAGCAGCTTTGCCGAAAAGCTGCCTCAGGATTTTATGCGCATTCATCGTTCGTTTATTGTCAATGTGGCACGTATTAAAGCTTTCACTGCTACTCATGTAGAAATAGAGGGAGAAGAATTGCCTATTGGCTATAGCTACAAAAATGAGGTCATGACTCGCTTAAAGGTATAAAAACACCTGTTTTACAAGTCTTGAAAGCCAGCTAACGATTATCCCTGTCTCTAAAATTGATGTATTAACTCCAGTTTAACAAACCTGCCCTTAGTTTTGTCAGCCACCTGACACAAATTCGTTCTACTTTCTCCTAGATTTGTTAAAGAAATTATAAAGACACTTGAACACTACTTACTTCATAAACTAAACTAGGTGCTTGCTAGTTTTATGGTAAATTTTTTTCTGATCTAACCTTAGTGTTATGTTTAAAACATTGACAAAAAATATTTTAGCACTTGCTTTGGTAGCATTGTTTGCTACTGCCTTCCGAATGGGAGAACCTGTACCTCAAAAAGCCGAAGATGTAAGTCCATTATTGATTGGTGAATCTATTCCTGAGGCTTCATTGATGGGAATGAACGGCCAAGAGGTAAACTTGAAAAAGTTTGTGGAATCTAAACCAACCGTTGTTATTTTTTACAGAGGAGGCTGGTGCCCATTCTGTAATCGCCAACTGGCTGGCTTACAAAAAATTGAAAAAGACATACTTAAGATGGGATATCAAATATTGGCAGTAAGCCCTGATAGTCCTGAGAATCTTAAGAAAACAATGGACAAAAATACTTTGTCTTACACTTTGGTTTCAGATGCTTCTATGACTGTAGCCAAGAAGTTTGGTATTGCTTTTCAAGCACCTGAAAGATACCGTAAGTTTTTGACCAAAAGCTCTGGCGGTAAAAATACCGAAAACTTGTTGCCAGTACCTGCTGTGTTTTTGTTAGACACTGCTGGCAAAATCAAGTTTGAATATATCAACCCGAACTATAGAGAAAGACTCAGCCCTGAATTATTAATGGCTGCTGCCAAAATTGGCAAAGCTAGTAAATAGATATAAAAATACTTTAAGAGTATGATTTAGATTAAGCAACAATGGTGTAAAAATCAAAGACCGCAAGGGCTCAGCCTTTGCGGTCTTTTTTGTGATGCATAAGTACAAAAGTACCTCAAGCGAAATCTACCGAAAGGTGTGGTAAAAACCGATGTGTTAAAATGCGTCTTTCTGAGAAGATATTGTTATATTTCAATGAAATTATATTACAAAATAAAGATGTATATGAAAACATTAGCAAAATTTACCGAAAGCAATGACCAAGTGTTACAGGCATCAGAGCTTCAGGTATTGAAAGGCGGTGCAAGACGCAAAGTAAAAAGAGCGGGTTGTTCGCTTCGCAGAAGAAGAAGAGCTAGTGGAGGTTGATAACCTCAGAGAGTTCTTCTGATGATTTTTTTGTTTGAGCTATACGATAAAATCATACTATTACCAAACAAAGATGTATATGAAAACATTAGAAAAGTTTACCGAAAGTAACACCCAAGTGCTACAGGCATCAGAGCTTCAGGTATTGAAAGGTGGTGCAAGACGCAAAGTAAAAAGAGCAGGTTGTTCGCTTCGTAGAAGGAGAAGAGCTAGTGGAGGTTGATAACCTCAGAGAGTTCTTCTGATGATTTTTTTGTTTGAGCTATACGATAAAATCATACTATTACCAAACAAAGATGTATATGAAAACATTAGAAAAATTTACCGAAGGTAACACCCAGGTGCTACAGGCATCAGAGCTTCAGGTATTGAAAGGCGGTGCAAGACGCAAAGTAAAAAGAGCAGGTTGCTCACTACGTAGAAGAAGAAGAGCTGGAGGAGGTTGATAAATACCCAAAAACCTTCAGGCAATTCAATTGTCTGAAGGTTTGTTTCAAAAGCATAAGTATTGATTACGAAATGTTAGACTTAGTAATAGCCTGAATAGTTTTAAACCAAAGAAAAGCAACCCCAAGTAATAGGATCAAAATAATGAAGGCAAACCCTGGCCCACCTATACCAGTGGCAATATGTGTATATACTGCTCCCAACATTACAATTGCCAGAACCAAAGCTGCATAAAAAGCCGTTTTGGGAACAGCTAACAATACTCCTCCAAGTAATTCTACCAATCCCACCGCTTTCATAAACCAAGGCGCATACCCCCAGGCTGCAAAGCGATGAATCATAGATGCCTTAGGGAATAATTTTGGATATCCCGAGCTTATAAAAAGAAAAGCCAATAAAACAGCCAGTACCCACTTAGCAATTTTTAAGGTTTTGTTCATATTGATGATATATTTGGTGATGCCCAAACCTAATCAAAGCAAGTAAGGTATTATGAGAGAAACAGGGTTTTGGGTTGCCTGGCCCGTTTTTGGGACGAATAGCCCTTGCTAAAGAGTTGTTTTTAACCAGGCAAATGCTTCAGTATATCTTCGTGAAACTGGTATCGCTTGATTAACATTGCTTAAAGTGACTTTCATTTGTTTTTTGTTGCCCTGAATAGATGTGATATGCTGTGGGTTAATAAGAAAGGAGCGATGACAGGGAACAATGCCATACAACGCCAATTGTTTAGCAACTTTTGTGAGCGTAGTGCGCAATAAAGTTTTACAAAGTTGTTCTTGTTGAATATCCCAATGGTGGATAGCTACATAGTTATCTTCGGAAGAAATAAAGTAGAGGTGAGGGATACTTACTTCAAAACTACCACTTTGACCAGAAGCTTTGATTTTGATAGTTTTGGGCGTGTAGTGTTTTTTTAACCTTTGTTGGAGTATCTGAGTACCTTCTATAATAGGAACAACAATAAAAGCTAGAATACTTCCACCAGTTATGATGGATTGCCAGCCCAGATCAATCATTAAAGCAAAGCTACTTTGCAGGAATATAAACCAGCAAACCAAAAACAAGAGTATTGATTGATAGATATGCCAACCTAACTTTTGTAGCACATTCCAATGATGTATTTTCAACCTTTTTGTAATCCAAACTTTGATTACTTGTTCGTTTAACAATGCCACACCCGAAACCGCCAATGCATACCAAATCCACAACCATTGAAAGTCAGTATCTTGCAACTGATAACGAATGCCAAAAGGTCGTATAATAAGCATAATGGCCAGAAACACTACCCCAGCCAACAATGTTACAAAATATCGCACATCTATGTGGCGAGCTTGTTGGGTTATATGCCCTATTTTGTTGGGGAAACTAGCAAAGTAACTCATTTCCTAATTTACAAAAACTGGTTTAAGTCTTAAAATTTGTCATAAGGTATCCAACAATAATTGGTATTGAAATGCTCAAAAGCCTGTGCTATTCCCATATGTTCTGCTAGTATATTCTGTAAAATAAATCCCTTATAACTTTTCCTATACCTTCGTTCAGACCTTCTTTGGTGGGTTAATACATCGAGTACATCACTTAGCAATTGTCCGTGAGTAAATTCATCATAATATATCTCCAGCCCAAACCAGGCATAATAATAATTCCACTGAGGATGCTGTGTAAATACCTGGTGCATAAGTCGGCGAACTTCAGGCACAAACTCTTCAACGATTAAATTTTCTGGATGCGCTTCATAATTATCGGTATAAGGGATGATACGTATGAGCCATTCTTGCGAAGAGTTCTTTACACTATATTCAAAACTCAGAAAATACTCCTCTAGGTTTTCATGATATTCATCAAAAAAGGAATAAATCTCAAATGCACTTTGTTCATCTGGACAAGAAATACCTATGTCATAATTATAAGCTACAAAATTCATGATTGGTCAGGTTGAGATGACTAAAACTCATCATAAGGTATCCAATAATAGTTGCTATTAAAAAAATCAAAGACTTGCTGAACGCTCAAGGCTTTTGCCAACGAAGTATCTAACACTAAACCTGTATAATACCTTTTAAAAGAACCAGCTGCATCTTCTCCTGTTACATACTCTTTTTCATAATCTTCCAAAATCTCTACTAGCAGTTCATTCTCCATCATTCGTTCATGCGCTTCTGCGTGAAAGACACCATAATAGTATTGCCATTGGTGTTGTTGCTGAAAGATATCATACATCAATTGGCCAATTTCATTCAGGGTACCTTCCTTCAACAATTTTACATTGGTTTCTGGACTTCCCCACGCCACTCCTACTGGGTGAACACTAGCAAACCATTCGTTTTTATAAAAATTAACAGAGGAATTAAATGTCAGTGGGTATTGGTTGGTTAGTGTACAAGTTTTGTCCTGAAAAAATTGCACAATAGTTTGTGCATCTTCCTGAGTAGGGCAGGAGAAGCCTGCATCATAAAATACGGCCATAAATTGTATTAAAACCCTATCGGATTCCTTGGAGGAGGTTTGGTAGAATCTTCCAGCACTTGGGCGAGTTCCTGAAGCATATCCACTACGATATCAAATTGACGATTTTGGCTGGAAATTTTCCCTTGTTGTTTGTCCAAACGTTGTTCTATTTCTCCCAAACGATCTTCTAACTGAATGGGTAAAGCTGCCACAAACTGTTCGTTGACTTTTTGTTGCTCGAGTTCTTTCATCATGGCCACAAAAGTACGGGCAATCATAATACTCATCCTGATAGCTACGTTTGACTTAAGAATACCAGCGGCCTGAATGACTCCCAACTCAGTAAATGCGGTAGGCATACTACTCGAATGTTTGAGGTTGGCGAACCGGTCACAATTTGTGACCAGTTCATCTTTTTCCTCTTGAGTAAGTTTAAACATGAAGTCTTCAGGAAATTTTTCGATGTTTCTTTTGACGGCTTGATTGAAGTGTTTAGTTTCAACTTCGTACAAACGAGCCAAATCAACATCTAAAATTATGTTCTGATTTCTTAATGAAACAATGGCATCTCTTACCGGATTGATTTTATCAAGCATACAATCGTTTGGTAGTTTAAGGTGTTTGAATTGTGAATAATGAAATAGTGCTATAGTGTATTCTATAGCAATATAACCATTTCACAACTGGAATACGAGCAAGAAGACAGCAGGAAATAAGTTTATTTTTTTTGTTAAATATTCCTTTTTAGCCACCGCTAATCTTCCTGATTATCCTGTTCTTTTTTGATCGCTTCCAGGCCTTTTTTGATCAATTCGGCCGCTACTTTGGCCTTGCTCATCTTTACATCTTCTTTAAAAGACTTCTCAAATTGATACTTCTGGATTTCCTTATCCGTATCGTGATCCACTTCAATGTTCATCTTTGGCATAGTGCTACAATTTACGAATTTGAGTAATAATGTACGTTGTGAAATTTTATAACAAGTTGTTATAATTTATGCAAAGTTACACAAAATGTATGAAAAGTTTGAATAATAACAAACCTCTTCTTACATTTGTGACAAGTTGTTATAATAAATTATTGAGTGATATAGACAATACTACTCACAACAACAAATAATAGACCATACTCCCCATAACAACTAACTAATTTTGCTAATTTTTTGAGTAACAAATTTTGGTTTTGCTAAAAATATTAGCCAAGTTTACATTGTAATGATCATGAAATTAGCAAAACACCTTTAAAAACTTGAAATAGAAGAAATTACAAACTCAGAGGTCATGAAAAATCTTGCTCAAAAATTAAAAAAAGTAAAAAAGCCCTCGGAGTGCCACCAGTCTGATGTGTATTCTGAAACTTATCATCTAGCCAAGATGAGGGCAAACTACGAGAAAGCGCGCGAGGAACTGGCTGTTCAACCTTATTCACAACGGATGAAACCTTTGGATAACTTCTTATACGGGTTTCGGTCAGTGTATCACTTTATATCAGTTATTTTGGGATTGGCCACCTGTGTATTGGTGAGCCTCGTATTTGTAGGGACCGATTTAAACGGTAATGGTCAGTTTCCTGCCTGGATGCTCATCTTAATGGCATTATTAATAGGCGGTTTGTTAGTGGGTATTTTGGTAGCAGTAGAGCTGGCCAAAATCACTTTTGCCAAAAATATTTTCAAAGCCAAAGCCAAACGAGGCCGTATTGGGAACTTCTCCATCGTTGGATTGGCATTTTTAGTATTTGTATCTATTGCATTGAGTGGGGTAGGTGGTGCGTTGCTTTCTTTTAAGATGGGTGACAAAACCAAAACCTTGACTCAAGATTTAAAAGTCAATGAACAAAAGGTAGCCAAACAGTATGATGCTCGTCTGAAGCAGTTGAACCAAGTAATTGCTGGATTGGAAGCACTCTCGGTAGACAAAAAAGCCCGACGCTGGGGGCTTACCAAAGAGGAACAAACTAATTTGCAGGCAAGTAAAGCCGAAAAACAGCAAATCTTGGCCAAGAAGGAGCAAAAGCTTAGTTCGCTCAATACCAAGCATACCGCAGAGGTAAAGGCCAACCAGGATTATACTTCTACTACAGTATATGTAGCCTTGGGTTTAATCACAGTACTAGAATTGATTACGATTTATGCCTATTTCTTTCATTTCCAATATTTGGCGCGTACCGAACAAGAAGGAGTACAGTTTGACATTCTATCGGATAGTGGAGTAGCTGAGAAACCCCAGGAAATGATGGTAGAAACTCTAGTGAATCGGTTGAGTGACGCTTTGTTGGCTACACAGGCCAAAGTGCAGGCGGCACCTGCTAAAGATTGGGTACAGGATTTTGAAGAGAAAATAACCCAATTGACCCATAAGGTGCAAGGGACACCAGCATTGGCAACCCAACCTCATAATGAGATTAGCTTACGCCCAAGTAGTATGCGTAAGCAGGAGGTGATTGATCCCAAGGCGATTAATCAAAATGCACCTAAAGGAACCCACGTAGAGTGTAGTAACTCACAATGCAGCAATACTTTTACCAAGAAGAGCAAAAACCATAAGTATTGTAGCCCAGGGTGTAGATCAAATAAATCTTTTAATCTATAAAGTAATAATAAGAAGCAAGCTGCAAGGCCTTTAACTGACAAATGACACTATGAAAACATGACTTGTGGCTTGTACCTTATTATTTTAAACTAGAACTCGAGATGAGTTCTCAACCTAAATCTGCAAGACCTAACTAATTTAAAAATTACATCAATTATAAATGGATAGATCACCAAACACTTTCTGGCTCGTAGCTGGGAAGTGTTTTTTCTATAACCTGGTTTTCCAATGTACCACTCAAGTTGTAGGTCTTACCGGAGGGAGACCTACAATGCGATATGATTATATGAACATCAAGCTATTTTTGATGAAAAGGTTTCTATCATTCGAGTGATTCTTCTTTGGTCTCGTTTCACAAAGACCAAAGAACTGGTGGATACGCACCCACTCAAGTTGTAGTTCTTACCGAAGGGAGACCTACAATGCAGATGATCATACAAATATCAAGTTATTTATAATGAAAAGGTTTCTATCATTCGAGTGATTCTTCTTTGGTCTCGTTTCACAAAGACCAAAGATCTGGCAGATACACACCCACTCAAGTTGTAGGTCTTACCGAAGGGAGACTTACAATGCGATATGATTATATGAACATCAAGTTATTTTTGATGAAAAAGTGTTTGCCATTCGAGTAATCATTTTTTGGTCTCACTACCTTAAGACCAAATAGGCGGAAAGAATGGCATGATAGAAATTACTCAAAAAACTCCATATAATGTGATAAAAACTTAAAATTGGGATTGTCAATTTCATAAAACCCACAAGAGCTATATTCATATTCAATTGGCGAATCAGCTAACATCCATTTTTTTTGTACAGGATTGTTATGAATATAATCGAGTTTCTGTTCTATTACTTTCCTTGAAGGTAGAAACTTTGTGAGCGAGTCTTTTTGCCAGAATTGATACCTTCTGTCTGAAGCATCTACTGCAAAATGTTCTAAAACTTGAGGGTGATTTTTTTTGAGGTCATAATATATTTTTTGCCCTGTGTATTTCAAAAAATCTCTTTGGATATTTTTTAAAAGATAAGGAGGGAGAATTTGCCATAGCAAATGAATATGGTTAGGCATAATCACAAAACTATAAACTTTCACTTTCTTCTTTTCTACTAAAAAAGATAAGCTGTCGATAATTAGTTGTTTGTATTTTTTTGGGGCTAACAACTTTTTCCACTGATAAATGGTAGCTGTAAAGAATCCTATATGATCATACTCTGGCTGTACCTCTTCCATATATTTTTAGAACGCAACTTATTTAACTCTGGTTAGATTTTTTAGGGATCGAGTAGGGTAAGTTTTTATAATTTGTCAAATAATGGGTTTCACTGAAGGAAGACCTGCAAAGATAGTGACACGAAATTGAAATTATTTTTGATGAGTGAATGCTTGCCATTCGAGTGATTATTTTTTGATCTCGCTACTCTAAGACTAAAGAACTGGTGGATGCGCACCCACTCAAGTTGTAGTTCTTACCGAAGGGAGACCTACAATGCAGATGATCATACAAATATCAAGTTATTTATAATGAAAAGGTTTCTATCATTCGAGTGATTCTTCTTTGGTCTCGTTTCACAAAGACCAAAGAACTGGTGGGTTTGTTTTCTACCAAATCTCTCAAGTTGTAGTTCTTACCGAAGAGAGGCCTGCAAAGATGATGACACGAAATCGAAATTATTTTTGATGAGTAGGTGCCTGCCATTCGAGTGATTCTTCTTTGGTCTCGTTTCACAAAGACCAAATACCTGGTGGATGCGCACCCACTCAAGTTGTAGTTCTTACCGAAGGGAGACCTACAATGCAAGATGATCATACGAACATCAAGTTATTTATAATGAAAAAACTTCTATCGTTCGAGTGATCCTTCTTTGGTCTCGTTTCACAAAGACCAAAGAACTGGTAGATCACCAAACACTTTCTGGCTCGTAGCTGGGAAGTGTTTTTTTTATAACCTGGTTTTCCAATGTATTACCCCTGTATTAGGAGTCATACGTATTAGGTAGCCACCAATTAAAATTGCAAAATCTCCTGTATATAGGGCAGGACTAACGTAAGAAACCCGAATTTTGGAATTACTGAAAAAGTCTTTTACTTCCAGGTCTTTTGGTGTTTTTTGCCATAATACCCTCCCTTGCAGATTTACTGCGGTGAGTAATAGTTGCTTTTTGTCGGTAGTTTTATAGCTTTTAAGGAGTACAACTCGAGCCTTGGGAAAGTATTGTAGCAGGCGACCATGTATGAAAAATTGTTTGGTTGGTTGTCCACCTTCTAAGGCGAGTTGTTGGCGAATGTTTCCTTTAAGAGTTACCGGACAATAATTAAGAGCATTTGTATTCTTTTGAGTGGTAAAGTATGCTTTGTTTGAGGGGCGAATGGCTAAAAAATTATTGCTAGAAGAGTTACCTGCTATTTTCTCTAGCTCAAGTTTCAGGGTTGTACCATTGTAAAAAAACTTTTTACCTGCTTTGTTGATGACCCAAACTTGATGGGTGTGGGTATTGTAACCATATTTATAAATACCATTTTTGAGTTCTGGTAACGCTTTCAACTGACTTTTAGTAAATGCCTTGCGAGGCTTTCCCCTTAAAGAAAGGAGTTGTTTTTTTTCACCCAATTTTACCAGTAACCGATTGTTACTAATTGCTACACTTTGTACCCTTTCGTTTTCGCCTACTGGCTTTTTAAACAAAATTTTTCCGTGTTGAGCATCTATCAAATACAAGCGATGGATAGACCTACTTTGCCCTCCTTTTTTATAATCACTAATGGCAATATATTTACTTGAAACTCCCAAATAAGACACTTTACTTTCGTGCAAATAGCCATAGCCCCAGTAGTAATTGTTTAACAGCATAAGTATAATAGGAGTAGCAATAATGCTCCCAAGCGTAAACAATGCAAGCCAAAAGGCGGTCTTCTTAGAAGGATTTTTTTTGATTTTAATCATCAAATACAACATCCCAAGCGCAAAACCCAAAAACAAGAGTATATATATTAAGAGCGGAAGGGAATAAAATGCATCCAATATACTGAGTATAATAACACTTGAGTGTACCATATTATAACCTGGTTTGCCAGCGCATAATCCCGGTTTTTGGGTTCATACGTTGTAAATAGCCTCCGATTAATATGATAAAATCGCCCTCATACATTTCGGGGGTAACGTAAGAGATGTACGGTTTGGAATTGCTAAAAAAATCCTTGACTCCGAGCTGAAGCTGTGTCTTTTGCCACAAGACCTTCCCTTGCTTGTTTACTGCCGTAAGCTTCAACGTCTTTTTATCGGTATTCGCATAACTTTTAATCAAGGCGATTTCTAAGGTAGGGAAGTACATTTGAATCTTACCATAGACAAAAAACTGTTCTGTATTTTGTCCATCTTCCAATACCAATTGTTGGCGAATACGCCCTTTGAGCTTTACTGGGCAATAGACGAGTCGACGGTTATAACGTCGATTGGTAGTAGAATTACTAAAGCGGAATTTGGCTTTGGAAGGAATCTTTACAAAATAACCTGTGGAGGGAACACCAATGGCACGCTCTAGCTCACGCTTCATCGTAGTACCATTGTAGAAAAACTTTTCTCCTTGTTTATTGATGGCCCAGGCTTGGTTGGTATTGGCGTTGTATCCATATTTAAAGATACCATCTTTTAGTTCTGGCAAGTTTTTGAGTTTACTTTTATCAAAAGCACGGGTAGATTTGCCTTTTAGAGAGAAGTACTGACTCTTTTCACCTGATTTTACCAGTAATTGATCATCTCTAAATGATAAGCCTTTTACACCATTTTTTCCACTGATGGGTTTTTTGAACAAAATCGCTCCGTTTTGTACATCCACCAAATACAACCGATGATGATAGTGGGTTTTACCTCCTTTGCTGTGGGTGGTATACAAATCATTGATGGCCAGGTATTTATCAGAGGCTCCAAAATAAGGAATGCTGTTTTCATGCAAGTACCCATAACCCCAACGACTATTATTCAAGAGCGATAGTGCAATAGGAGTAGCAACGCCACCTATCAGAAATATGGTTATGACTACTATAACATGCGCTTTCATACGCAGTACTAAATATCGTAGTAAGATGATCCACCCAATAAGCATAATCAGGTGTATCCAAATGGGTAGAGAAAAGAAAGAATCTAAAAAGCTTAAAAAGAGGTTAGTCAACATAATTGTATTGTTTATGGAGGTTACAATGAATAGCGATATAAAGCTTACGATTCAATATTCGCTGTCTATTGATCGCTATTCATTCTTTGTTTACACCAACCCATCTACCTGTTTATCACGAGGATACTCTACCGCAAACTTGAACGGAATCTTAAGTTCCTCACCTGGATTGGGTTTAAAAAACCACTCGAGGTACTCAAATTCATTTTTCTTAATCTTGTCGCTATCTTCTTTGTATGTAGGGTCTAGCAAGTGTATCTTAATGTCATCATTACCCGAAATAGGCAATTGATCCCATACCACGATTTCTTCCTGGGTTTTCTTATTGTTCTTGATCTCAATCAGGTATTCATACACAATATTTTGGGTTTTCTTGCTAAAGATCCCTCCTTCTTTCTTTTCATACTTTTTCAGGAATTTATGCTCAATCTTAAAACCTTGGTCAATTCCCAAAAAGGTCCAAAACTCTTCGGTTGGAGCTACGGCTTCCATGGCAGAGTTAGCCACAAAGTTGTTATCCAAAAACACATTGGTGCTCCCTGCCAAAAACGGATAAGCGGTTTCGTTGCGTACTTTGGCTTTTAGGTAAGCATAAGGTGATAGCTTGGGTACTGTAGAGTAGCGAAAATGGGCCGAAAAATCTTCCTGCATAATTGTTACTTTATGCTCGGTGCCGTCACTTTTGACCATGTGCTGCCCCGCAATGCTAAAAAATACCGAAGTAGCCCCTGTTTCTACGGTGGAGGCTGGTTTGGCCATAATCAAATCTTCAGCTTCATCCATGTCCATGGCTATTTCTTCGGTGGCACTGCCAAACATTTGGGGCATAGGTGCCTCCATCATGTTCGACATGGCCCTTACTCCAGGCATAGATGCCACAGGAGGTTTAGGAGTTCTGATGTTGATGCGCCACGGAGATAGATTGGGTTGCTCACCACTGATTTGGGGTTGAGCTGTGGAAATTTTAAGCTGTACATCGTCCCAATTCTCGCCAGTATTTTGAGTGATAAAAGCATTGTAGGTAATATGCATGCGTTTATCTTCGGTAGATACTCGCAGGTCGTATACTGGGCGCCAATTGGCATTGTGCACAATGTAGGAAAGTTCTAATAACAGGTTGGTTTCTTGGGTGACTTCTACCCACACTGTTACTTGATTTTTACTCAAGCGTTTACCTTTGCCCAAAAGCTGAATTTGGCTCGATACCTTAGATAGTTTATTGTCCCAGGTACGTTTGTTTTTTTCTACCTCAAAAATAGCCTGGTCTACCTTTTCCAATTCTTGTTTAAAATACCCCAACATATTGGCCCATTTTTGAGGATCAAGCTCTAAAGTGGCTTCGTGTGAAGCAGGAGTAATGAGTTTTTTGCCTACCCCATCCACAAAGTTTTTTTCTTTGCGCAAGCGAGTCAGTTGATCTTCCAGCTGGCGAATTTCGTCCTGAATGCTTTGTTGTTCTTCGTATAAGGCACGGCGATCTTCGTCGGGAGACTCTTCATAATAGACCGTTTCAAATTTTACATTAGAAAGAATCGCACTGCCTTTTCCATTGACCTGAATACTGTTTTGGTCAATGTTTTTGGGGAGTTTATCAAATACCAAATGATATTCACCAGGTGCTAAATTGCCTTGTTGAGCTTCGCGGGTAATCTCTGCCCGATCTTTAAATACAGTTACTTTAGTAATTTTCGAGTTTAGGGTTTCCATTGTTAGTGAGTAGTTTTTGAAGTCATCTCGACTTCTTTGATTTAGTTAGTAATTTCCAGGTACTTGCGGTATTATTATCCAAAATACTTATTAAACGGTATTTAACCTAATCCATCCCACTTAGCCATACATCGTTAGGAAATGTAATTGAGAATATAAAAGGGATTTTTAAATCCTGATTAGGTGTTAGTTTATAAAACCATTCCAGGTATTTGAGTTTATTGATTTTCAACTGTGCTGTATCTTCCTCATATACAGGTGCTTGTAAATCTACTTTGATCTCATCGTTTTGGGCAATGGGTAGTTGATCTTTAATGACCAAATCTATAGTTTTAGGCTTAAAGTTTTTAGCCTCGATACTGTATTCGTATACCAGGTTTTTATGCTTTTTGCTAAATACATTGCCCTCTTTTTTTTCATACTTTTTCAAAAACTTTCGTTCCACCCGTACCCCTTCATCTATACCCAAAAACGTCCAAAAACTTTCGGTAGAAGCAATGGTGTCTATACTGGCATTGGCCACAAAGTTGTTGTCCAAAAATACATTGGTACTACCAGCCAATAGGGGGTATTCGGTATCGTTGGTGGTTTTGGCCCGCAAATAAGTATAGGCCGAAAGTTTGGGAGTAGCCGAATATTGTAGGTAGGCTTTGAAACTGTTTTTTAGAATGGTTACTTGTTGATCAGTACCATCATTTTTGACGGTATGCTTGCCTTCTATTTCAAAAAATACTGCGGTTCCTCCAGTTTGTACCTTAGACGAAGACCGATCCATGGTCTGTGGTTTGTTGTCCACTTCAGACCTTAGTTCTTCCTGCTTACGCAATTCATCTTGTCGTAAAAACTGATCAATATTATCGGCATCAAACACCGCCGAACCTACTGAAATACCCCTTTCTTTTTCAGCTTCTTCCTCAGTAATGTCTGACTTCCTGCCAGAACGTGTTGGTACTGGCTTGTTGGGGGAAACACCTCCTAACATCAAAGACGTAGAATCGTATTTGCCCATTGACATGCTCTTTCTGTTAAACCCTCCTTTGGATTTTTTCATTACCCGATCCCGATTGACTTTAGGTGGAGGTAGTGGCACATATTGTTGAATGCGCCAAGGCTTCAAATCAGGTTGGCGTCCACCTACCTGAGGTTTGGCAGTAGAAAGCTTTAAGGCTACATCTTCCCAGTTTTCTTCAGTGTTTTGGCGAATCAGTGCCTGATAAGTCATTGCTAGTTCTTCGGTATCAGTAAAGACTCTAAAGTCATAATAAGGCTCCCAACTAGCGCCATATACTACATAAGAGATAGACAGCTCTAAAGTACCAGTTTGCGCTATTGTGACATTTACCGCTACCTTACGTCGGGTTTTATGTCGTTGCCCCAAAAACTTTTTATACTCAGCCTGGGCTTTTTCCCAAGCCTGGTGATTACGGTTTGTTTCCAAAGTAGCTTCATGAAGTTGTTCATCAATGGCTACCTGTTTTTGCTGATAAAACTCAAGCATTTTGAACCAATCCTGGGTCTTGCTGGCTTTTTGTCCCTTGGTAGGGCGCGTTACCCGCTGTACCATTCCCTGCAAAAACTTTTGCTGACCTTTGAGCCTTTTGGTAATATCCCTCAGCTCCCGCCGCCTTTCTTTTAATTGGTTGAGCTGGGCTTGTACTGCCTGAATAATTTCATCAGGGCTTTCCTCGTAATACTCAGACGAAAACTTGATTTGATTGAGTACCACAGGCGTACCTGTACCACTTACCTGAATGCTTTTTTCTTCGACGCTTGCGGGTAGCATATCAAAGACCAACACGTGTTCGCCTGCTTCCAGGTTTAGCGTGGCCAATCGGGTTACTTCGGCCCGATCTTGAAATACCGTAACCGAGGTAATGTTCGAATCTACTACTTGAGGTGAATTATGCTGGATCATTCTTCTTCTATTCCGGTTAGTTTTACATCATGCGGGTACTCTAACGAAAAGTGAAAAGGAATTTTCTCTTCCTTACCAGGAGACATTTCATACATCCACTCGAGGTAGTTATATTTATCTTTTTTGAGTTGATCTGTGTCTTCCTTATATTCTGGCTTCAGCAAGTGTACTTTTATTTCGTCGTGTTGCGAAATCGGAATCTGATCTTTTAGGGTAATCTTCTCAGTGGTTTTCTTATAGTTCTGGATCACCAACTCGTACTCGTACACAATGTTTTTGGTCTTTTTGCTGAAAAGCTTACCTTCTTTTTTCTCGTATTTCTTCAGGAACTTTCGCTCTACCTTCATTCCTTCATCTATGCCCAAAAACGTCCAAAAGCTCTCGGTAGGGGCTACGGTGTCTATGCTGGCGTTGGCTACAAAGTTGTTGTCCAAAAATACATTGGTGCTGCCTTCCAAAAATGGATACTCGGTATTGTTGGTCACTTTGGCACGTAGATAGGCATAAGGCGATAGTTTGGGCACTGCTGAATATTCAAAAGAAGCACCAAAATCTTCCATCATAATGGTTACTTGCTGATCGGTATTATCGCTCTTGATGGTGTGCTTTCCAGCAATATTGAAAAACACTGCGGTAGCACTGGTTTCTACATTAGAAGTAGCTTTTTGGAATTCACCACCTCCTCCTTCAAACTCTGGTATGCCATCCGTATCCATGAGTTTTTCGCGTACTTTTTTGTCCTCTGCTGCATAAGAAGCTTCAAAACTGACATTACGCAACAGTTCTTTGGACACTTTGCCCCCAATATCGATGCGCCAAGGCTCTAGCTCAGGTTGACGCCCGCTAATTTGAGGTTGGGCGGTAGAAAGCTTAACCGACACCTCACTCCAGTCTTCATCAGTATTTTGCTTTACCAAAGCATTATAAGTGAGATTCATTTTTTTGTCTGGGGTAGATACCCGCAGGTCGTAAAAAGGTTGCCACTGGGCATCATATACAATGTAAGATAAATTCAATTTCAAGCTACCCTCACTATTCATCTGAATGATGACCTCTACCTGGTTTTTGGTACGGGTATCATCGTATTGCAAATCATTCAACTGATTATTAAGCTTTTCTATTTTTTTCTGAAGGGCTTGCTTTTCTTTTTCAGTAGCAAAAATAGCTTCGTCCAATGTTTCCGACTTTTCGCTATAAAAACTAAACATGTCTTCCCATTGCTTAGGGTCAAGAGTTGGAATGTCTTCCTCGACGGGGGTGGTGAGTTTTATTGTGATATTTTCTACAAACTTTTGTTCGTTCTGCAAGCGGTTGATCTTGTTATCGAGGAGGTGTTGCTGGTTCATGAGTTCTTGCTTTTCATCCAGCAGAGCTTTCTTATCCTCATCGGGTGTTTCTTCGTAGTGTTCTACCTTAAATTTTACACTGGAGAGCACCGCATCACCTTCGCCTCCTACCTGAATACTTTTTTGTTCTATTTTATCGGGCAACATATCAAACATCACCACGTGCTCACCTGGGGTAAGCTCTAGTGTTGCCACACGCGTCACCTCTGCCCGGTCACTAAATACTGTAACCGATGAAATGGTCGATTCCAAGGTTTTCATCTTGAATGTTTTAAATTAAGTTAGGTTCAAATAATAGTTCATAGTGTTCAGTTCATAGTTCACAGTAGTTTTGAGTAAATGTTTACCCTACTGATTCCCAGGAACGATAGGGTAAAATACAAAAGCCTGTCATTTTTCGCTAATGACAGGCTTTTTATCTTGGTTTTGAGCAACTCTATTCCATCACAACCCCAACTTATCCATCTTCGCTTTTTCGTACTGACTATCTTCTGCTGGGTAGCGTATCAAGTGTTTGTATTTGGCCGAATCTCTGGCCAGAGCATAAATCAAGCTCTCTCCTGCATATTGAGGGGTTTGACTATAAATAGGATCTTGAAATGCCTCCATAGGCGATACAATTTTCCAACCCTTTTTTTTGAACATTGCCATGAGGTCGTCGATAAACAAGGCCGAACATAAATTATGATGGAGTAAAAGGGTGTGTTTGATGTGTCGTCCCGTAAGTTTAAAGGCCAGGCTTTCATAAAACTGGGCCCGTTCCCAAATATGGTTCAGGTAAAATTCCCGATACTTTTGTACATCCCCAAACTTCTTTTGACGAAGCCTTTTGAGCAAACGATAATCCACGTACCAGTCGGAGGCGTCAATTGTTACATAGCCATTTTTATAGTTTTGCGCTTTTAAGAACTGGCGAAAAGCTGTGACTTTTTCTGGGGTGTTGCCTTCTTTTAGGTAAGGAAAACGGAAATACTTTTTGAAGTTGCTGTAATCCTTGATTAAGCTATCATTTTTGAGAAACTCCTGCTTAAACTGTTCAATGCTAACTTTTGAGCTACTATAATTGGGATGGCTAAAAGTGTGGTTAGCAATGCCATGTCCTGCATTGTTCCAGCCATCAAGCAATTGTTTTCCCCGCTCGTTTTGTAATCCCTTTCCTCGTACAAAAAACATAGCCTTCACATTGGCTTTTTGTAGTTTATTGAGCAACATTCTATTCCAGGTTTCAAAGGTATAACCTGGTCTGTCGTATGTAATGCCATCATCAAAAGTAAAGCTAATAGTTTGGGCACGCAATGCATTAGAGAGCAAGCAGGCGATTATTAAAAAGCCCCATGTGTTATTAATACTTCTCATATTGTTTTCCTTTCTTTCCTTGGTATTTTTTCTGGTTTAATAAATATATAAATGAAATATTGGCTTGTGGTGTGCGTATCTGCGCCCGATAATCTTGCCGAAAGGTGTCTTCCAGCGAATGTATTCGAAACCACCAGGTATTGAATACATCCTTAAAATTGAGGCTCAAGGTAGCCTTTTTGCCGAATAATTGTTTGCTCAATCCCATATCCATTCGGTATACCGATCTTCGGGTAAATTGCCCTCGCTGATTGCCTCCCACAAAACGGTGCTGAAGCTGTAATTTCAGGGTTTTTGACAAATCAAAGTTGAACCTAAAGCGCCCAGCAGAGATGATTCCAGTACTATTATAATCTACGTCTTGAAAACCACCCGTTTGGATAAATCCACTCACAAAACCTTCGGTGTATAATCGCAACCAGCTAGACACTTGGTACGAAATGCCCATTTCTAAACCCAGTTGTTGTCGTTCACCAATGTTGATTGTTTTTCGCACAAAGATATCCTGAGTAGTACCATTTACAGTAATGCTACGCTTTTCTATAAAATAGTCCAATACATTTTGGGTGTGATAATAAAATAGTGTAGGGGTAATAGAAAGGCGCTTGTTAAACTTGCCTTGATACCCTAATTGCGAGAAGATTACAAAAGCTGGGTTGACCGAAGGATTACCAATGCGTACACGACGGGCATCGCTGAAAGAAGAAAACGGAATGAGGGCACTTAAACGAGGTCGTCTGATTCTGCGAGATACCGATAGGCGAATTTTGTGCTGGTCGTTAAAATCATAATGCACAAAAGCCGACGGAAACAAATTAGTATAGGCAATGGCTTGCTGTTGGGTTCGGTTAACAGTAGAAATCAGGATATTGGTGGTTTCGGAGCGCAGCCCAACCTGGTATTTCAGTTTGCCCTGAGTTTTGGTGTATTGGGCATAAAAGGACTGTATGGTTTCGTCATAAGCGGTTTTGTCGGTAAATTCTGGAATCTGACTGGTCGCACCATTAGAAGTTCGCTCTACACTAAAATCATTAAGAATTTGAGTGGTTTTATGTCGCCCTCCAATTTCTATCTGCGCTTTACCTGGCAAAGGCTGCACATAGTCGACCGAAAGGCTGTAACGTCTGTCTTGCATTTCATTCAACGAGCGGTCTATATTGGACACCTGTGCTACAGGTACAAGCGATTGCTCAGTGATATTAGAACTACCATCTTCTATAGAGGATTGACCAAACAAAGTGAACCTCAATTCCCCTCCTTGTGGATTCAGTTTCCATTTGTAAGTAGCACTGGAGCGTATCAGGTTATTGTCAGAAATTTCGGTATCCAATCTTTGTGATTGATTGAGAATGACATTCTGGTGAGTATCTTCATAAGCGATGGCATTTTCATTCCTGATATTAGCCTTACGATAAGTCATATCCAGATTTAGCCGATGAGATTTGTTCAATATCCACTGGCCCCCCAGGTTATTGAACCAGTAAAATTGTTTCAGTATTTTTTCGCCCGTTTGTCGAGTTTCAAAGGGTGTATTGTCAAAATTGACTACATCAAATTCATCTAATTTCTTGGGTTCCGAATAGCCCACTCCAGTGTTGAAATACCAGGATAGCTTTTCACCTCCTTTGCTAATGTTGGCATTGCCCCCAGCATTGAGACGTGCCCCCGAAAATACCTCAAAACTGCTGGTCAATCGTCGTTTTTTGCCCTTCTTAAGCACAACATTGATGATTCCCCCAGTGCCTTCGGCTACATACTTAGACGAAGGGTTTGTAATCACCTCAATACGCTCGATGCTACCTGCAGGAATGGTGCGCAAAAATGCCTGTGGGTTGGTAATACCACTGTTACGGCCATCAATCAATATCCGTACATTGCCATTGCCTCGAATACTAATATTGCCATCTACCTCTACCTGTACCGATGGAATATTTTGCATAATATCTACCAGGCTTCCTCCGCCTGCCAGCATTTCCTGCGATACATTGTAAACCTTCTTATCCAATTCTATGTATTGCGAATTGTCAGCTGTGACTACTACCTCGTCTAAGGTAACAGTAGTTTGGATACTAATCTTGCCCAGATCTACTTTGCTTGGGCCTTTCAAGAGGTCAAGTATTCGTTTGTAGGGTTTGCTACCTACTATCGACACTTCCCAGGTATATCGGTCACGGGGCAATTTTAGCGAAAACTGCCCCTGATTATCCGTAAGAGTGCCAAATACTTTGCTGCTATCTTTCTGACTTTTGAAAGCCACTGTGGCATAAGGCACCACCTTGTTTTTTTCATCCGTCACCTTTCCTGTGATCAGACAATCTTGCCCATAGCTGCTCCAGGCCAGCAAAAGGCATATAATATTACAAAAAAGTTTCATGGTTATACTTCAAATTTGAGCATAGGAATCCCAGTCCACTATTGTAAGTGGAATAAAACGCCTATGCTGTTTAGTAGAGATTTAGATGGTTAGTTGAAGAGGGTAATAAACTTTAGAGGATTGATAGGGCGATCATTTTTGCGCAATTCATAATGCAGGTGAGGACCACTTGATAAACCTGTATTGCCTACATAGCCAATGATTTGTCCTTTTTTGACCGATTGTTTGACTTTTACGTTAAACCCCTGGAGATGGGCATAACGTGTTTGATAATTGCCTGCATGGTTGATGATAATGAGGTTGCCCCAGTCTTTTCTATCACTGGCTTTTACGACTATCCCATCTGCAGTAGCAATTATGGGCGTGCCTTTTTTGGCGCGAATATCAATGCCATGATGGGCGTGTATTTTATGAGTGATAGGGTGGCGGCGTGCCTTTCCAAAATAACTGGTAATATCCTGCTTACCGCTGTTCTTTATTGGAAACAAAGAAGGTGGATCAGTAGCTGATATTTGTACTCCTTGGCTAAATGTAGGCAGAGGAGTTGGGGTGATTAAGTTAGATACTAAACGCGGCTTGGTAAAGGCGGCTGAAATAAGAACGACACTGGCCAAAAACACCAAATAAGTGAGCTTGTATAAGGTACGAGTAGGCTTTTTCGTGATCATATCAATTCTTTTTTTGAGTAATGATTGGTTAAAATAATGGTACAAGTTGCTGGAAGATTGTACTTGGATATTGTGTAGCAAAGCTTGCAAGTAGCTAGAGGTTTTTACATTGCCTTGCAGCACCCAGGCATCGGCCTGATATTCATGAATAGACTTAAGAGATTTACGATAGGTATACACCAATGGATTGAACCAAAACAGCAAAATATAAAGCTCGGAAAAGAATACGTCTATGGAATGCTTCAGCTGGATGTGGGCTTTTTCGTGGGCAATAATCAGATCATCCGAGTTTTGGGATTTGCCTTGAGGCACAAATATCCAGTTGAAAAATGAAAAGGCTTGTGGTAGAGGAGAAAACACCAATTGGTAACCATCTTGTATTTGGGTTTGTGATTGTTTTTTAAGCTTAATAACCCACCAAACCGAATGCACCATTTTTACAAATAATATGATGCTTCCTAATATATATGCATACACTAGTAAAGTAGTAATGCTAAATGACTTGCTAGAGGTTTTGTGCAGCGTTTGGGAGATGGTTTTGCTGCTTTCTGCTACAAATTCATTGAAGACAATGCTTACTTGCCCAATGGGTGTAGGAGAGGTGGGTGCAATCAAATAAGTAAATGGAGCTAACAAGGCTATAAATGGTAATGCAACCAATATGCCTCGATTTAGCCTATGAAAAGTAGATTTGCTAAACAGCACTTTATATAGGCAAAACAATCCTGTGAATACAATACTACTTTGGACAATGTAAAGAATAAAACTAGTCATTTTGATCTTTCAAATTTTTGATTTTTTCCTCAATAAGGGTTTTCATTTCTTCCAGCTCGGTAAGATCCAGGTCTTCGCTTTCGGTAAAAAACCTGGCAAACTTGCTGGTAGAGCCACTAAAAAAACTACCAATGACATTTTTGAAATGCTTCTTCACATATTCTTCTTTGGCAATAGCAGGGTAGTATTCGCGAATCTTGCCATAAGTATTAAACTTGAGAAACTTCTTTTTTACCAATACCCGCACCACTGTTGAGATGGTTGTATAGGCAGGCTTGGGTTCGGGAAACTGGTCCACGATGTCTTTCAGAAAGGCTTTTTCTAGCTTCCAGACATATTGCATGACCTGTTCTTCGGGTTTTGTGAGTTCTTTCATAGGGGCAAATATAGAATTATTTTTCTTTATGACTATAATTATAGTCATATAATTATAAAAATAGTCGTATGATTATGTTTGTAGTCATAAAGCCTGGCAGTACAAAAATGAAAAAGCCTATCTAGACTCACTTAGGTGGGCTTGTATGGTATAAAATGTTATTGTAGACTGATTTGGAACTCTTTATAAGTACATAAAAGAACTCCACTTTTTTGGTTTCACACTTGACCTGTTCGTTTTCGTGCAATGTTGTTCGTCAATGTACCACATCACAACCTTTGAATGCTTTTATTGGACTCCAGACGGCTATTTTGCCAATGGCATATTTTTAGAATTGATTGCCCCAGTATATTAAAACTACTCTTAGAATCCCGCGCCGTTGGCCATAGAGACACAGCAGTAGTATGAGTTTAAATCAAGGCATTAAAAATCGAGATGAGATGAAAAAGTTTATCATAAGTCTATTATTCATAAACGTATGGTTTGTGGAATCATACAGTCAAAGTGTGCATAACCAGATTTTCAACAAGACGGATGCTTATTTACAAAGCATGATGGATCGCTTAAAAATAGTTGGGCTAAACTATGCCATACTTATTAACAATAAAGTGGTTCATAAAAAATCTTTTGGAGTAGCCAATGCTCAACTCCAGGTACCCATGACATTAAGCAATTCGTTTCCAGTAGCGTCCATTTCTAAAATGTTTAGTTCTATTGCTCTCCATAAGTTATTGAGTGTTCATCATAGAAGCGTCAATGAAACCGTGGCAGCGTTTCTCCCCAAGAGGACCGATTTACCAGAATCGTGGAGAAAACTGAGCTTGAAACAACTATTATCCCATACTTCTGGAATTCCTGATCAAATAGATTATCAGATTTACTTAGCTCCTAAAAGTGAAAAATTTGTGATTGATGGAGTAAAAAATAAGCCATTCAGTTCAGAACCTGGCACTGAAGCGAAATATAATGCGACTGGTTTTTTGCTTGTTCGCATGATTATAGAAAAACTGGCAAATCAAGATTTCGAATCCTACATGCAAAAAGAATATTTTGATAAACTAGGATTGAGTTCTGCCAATTATGGTGGTTTTAAGAAAGTTGTTCCCAATAGAGTAACCTGCTACCAAAAAATGAATAATAAACTAGAAATGTTTCCATTAAACTATTCCTCTCCAATGTATGCAGGTGCCGGATTGAACATTACCATCAATGATTTGATCAAGTGGTTTCAAGCACTTCAAAACGAACAAATCCTGACCAAGAAACAACTGATGAAAGTGTGGATCCCAATAAAGCTCAACAATGGAAAAGAAGGTGGCTTTGGTTTAGGTTGGGAAGCATACAGGCTACAAGGTGCTTATAGAATGGTTGGGCACGGAGGAGCTGGTATATCTTCATTTAGGCATTATTGGAATGAACGAACTAATCAAAACCTAACGGTGATTTTGCTCACAAATGGTGCTTTAAACTGGAAAGCGAGACCCAATCAACTCAATGCTCAAATTGCAAATATGATATTGGGAAACAACTAGTATTTCTTTGAACTATCACCAAGAGCGATTGACTAGCAATAAGTGTATGGTATCACTGAACCATAGAACCATAAACCTTACTTATCAAATCAGCCTTTTAGGGGTGCTCTTGGTGATATTTCTATTAGCCTCTGATGGACTTTTATTATTCACCTACTCTAAGCAAGTACGATCTTGTTTGAAAGATTTTTCTAAAATCAATACCCCGAAGTAGGCACTAAAGTATTACGAAAAGTCATTACCCACTTTCCGTTTTCGTTGCGTTCGCCGTACTCTACAAAAGCACCCGATTTATCTTTTTGGAATATCAAGCGATAAGAATTGTCTGGCAGGGCAAAAATGATTTTCTGGCTGGTTGCTGACTTACCCACAAATGAGCGACTCAATCCTCGCTGAGAAAAGGGACTATAATAATACTTGTCTTCTTTGGCGTTGTAATTAATGATGGTATGCAACCGAAGCTTCACAACATCACCTTCTTTTTCCAGTACCCTTATTACCAGCAGTGTACCATTCAAATCGTACTTTACTTCACTTTTTACATCCCATAATAGTGTACTATTTTTATTGAAAATTTCGGCTTTACCTTTCCACTCGCCCACCATAAACGAAAGTTTTGCCATGGCTTTTCGTTCTGCCTCCTGTGCGTTTACTCCCAAAGACAAGAATGATAAGAAAACGATGAAGAGTATTAATTTTTGAGTTAAATAATTTTTCATTGGTTTGTTTTTTAAAAAGCAAAACCTGCTTGAAGAGTTCCAAACAGGTTCTTTATGTCAAGTGTAGTTGCTATTTTTTACTTATTGAGCTTTCTCTGGTAATAGTGAGACGTTTGACTTTTAATAGCTCATATGCTATTTCCTAACAATTACTCGATGCTTGCTCTGTCCCTCCGAACTTTAGATGCGGTAAGCCTTCACATAACATCATTTAGTCACACTTCATCCTCCTATTCAGTCGGGAGGACAAAGAGTGTTTCGATTTTGGAATGAAGCTCTTGCATTTATAGGTTTAAGGGTAGAAATCAAACAACTGTGCTAAGACCAAACATTTGGATATTTCTGCTCATTTATGATGCATTACCCAGCTTTAACCAACAATTACCTAAACCAGTTCCTGCAAGAACAATTTTCTTACGTCCTCAATATGTACTTCCAGATTTTTCAATTCCCATTTAGAAACATCCACTGGGTCAAGTACCACTACCTCAATATTGGTAGGCCTTACCAACGAGCTACCTTTAGGCATGGCATCGTGGGCATTTTTGATGACTACAGGTACAATAGGTACATTGGCTTGCATGGCTAAATGAAAAGCGCCTTTTTTAAATTTACCCAACGTACGATCTGCACTTCGGGTGCCTTCGGGCGCAATGGCAATAGAAGTGCCTGTTTTGAGGGCTTCTACAGCAGGTTGCATTGCCTCAATGGCTTTCTCTCGGTTCGAGCGATCCACAAATATTAGCCCCATTGCTTTAAAAATAGGTCCAAAGGGATGGTTTCGTAGTTCTTTTTTACCAATGGCTTGTACATCTTCTCTGAGTAGTTTGGCAAGAATGATCATGTCGGCGCTACTTTGGTGATTGAAGATAAATACTGCTGGACGGTGATCGTACAAATTCCTTTTACCTTTCACCATCATTTCCAAGCCAGCCATTCTTGCGCCAAAATCTCCAAGCGAGGCAATGGTAGAATTGACCCCTTTACGCCAGGAAAAACTCCGAACCCCTGAGGCGATTCCAGTCAATACTGCGGGATAGATACTACTGAGTGCCAAAGCAGTACGCAAGCTATTCATAAAGGTGGTGCTGTTGGTATCCTCAAAACGATGAATTGGCCAACTTTGCTCAAAGGCCAATTGAGAGAGTTTATTATCAGGGTTTACTGCTTGGGGATGACCTACAATCTCCAACAAGGGCAAGTCTTCATGACTATCGGTATAGAAATAACTTTTAGAAAGATCAATGTCATGGGTTTTGGCAAATTTTCGGGCGGCTTCTGCCTTGCCTTCTCCCCAGCAAGAATGGATAACCTTTCCAGTAAATTTACCATCTTTTACCTCCATTTCGGTGCTCAGCACCGATTCAATCCCCAAGTCACGTGCTACGGAGTTCACTTGATAGGTAGTAGCCGCAGACACGATCACAACGGTGTGCCCTTTAGCCAAATGAGACGCTACCAAGGCGCGTGATTCTGGATAAATGGCCTCTGCCAAGTGATCCAAATATACTTCTTCGCCCAGATCGATAAACTCTTGTTCTTTAATACCTTTTACCCCACGTGCTCCCATGGCCGCCATTTGAGCAAAGTCGCTGGTACCTAAGGCATAACTCAGGAAAGCACTCAACTGAGTAAAAACTTCACTGAAAGTCACTTTGCCACTCAGCACCCGTGATTGTACAAATTGCTTCGCCGAAAAATCATTGATGAGGGTGCGATCCAAATCAAAGAATGCCGCTACATGGTTTCCTTCTTCACCAACAAGGCTCTCTGACAAAGACTCTAAACCAGAACCTGGCACTACTTCCATTTCTAAGGGAACCTCCAAAGCCTTGGGTTTCAGCTGGGGCTGCTCTAAATCTCGTAAAGCATTCAGTCGCTCTACCAAGTCAGATAAAATGGCATCAGTTGCATTAATTTTTTCATAATCAATACCATTCTCACCAATGAGTTGACGATTTTTGGCCAAACGTAAGCCATTGGTCAAAAAGGGAATCGATACATTGTCCAATCGCCGAATGTGTCCGTGCCAGTGCATTTCTTTGCCCGTAAACATACAAGCATCCAAAAAAGCATTATCCGTAAATTTGTTGGTGCTGTCCCAGTGTAACAACGTTTGCAAAACTACCCGATAGGCTTCTAAGTAATTAAGCAAAAGAGCCTCTGCCACAAAGATAGGTTGATTGTTTAGTACTGTACGAATATCTCCTTTTGGGTTCTTGAGCATGGCTTTCCACTTAGGGGTAAACAATGCCAATTCTTCCTCGATTTCATCACTAAACTGTGCCTTGTTTGTGTAAAAAAACTCAAACTTGAACAAATCCCGCAAGGCCATAATCTCCTCCCAAAAATGGATGAATCGGTTTTCGTCGTTGCTGGCCATTGTTTTTACCAGGGCCAACTCAATAAAAGCCCGATGGTAAAGGTGTACTGCAGCCATATTGGCATAGTAGTTTGCAGGCAAATATTCGCTGGGAGCAATAAAAAAGCGTGCATCTAAACTCGATTGGGTTTTTTGAACAATATTGGCCTTGAATAATAAATTTAAAGCTGCTTGCACACTTTTGCCAATAGGCTTGCCCCGATCCAGCAATACGTTAGGCTTTCGTTTCTCGATAAAGTGCATCAACTGAGAAACATAGCCTTCAATTTCTTTTTTGGAAAGCGCAAAGTGACTGAGCAACACATTGCAAACCAACGATACCGTAGTCACGGGGTTGATTTGATTGGCACGATACACCAACTCAAAAGCAAACCGTGGCAAGGTGTTTTTATCCAAATAACTGTTTTCTTCCTGATCGGGAATGATGGCCGAATGGTATCCTTTAGCATCTACTGGTTCGTCAAAACGAATGGCTACCCGACCAAAATCTTCTCCCATCTTCAAGATATAATTGATCATCCAGGCCAAACTTTCGGGACTCTTGCTTTTGCCCTTACTTTGCTCGGTCATGAGCTTCACATCAGGAATGAGGTCATACACAATGGATACTGGTACATACTTAATCTCCCGACTACTGGCTTGTTCTCCCTCCATGATGTATTTCAGGATTCCCATTTTAGGCCATACAATTTTTCCAGTGCGAGAACGGGTGCCCTCAATGGCCCAGGTAAAATGCTGACCGCTATCGATCAACTGAGAAAGAAAGTGTCTGAGAGAGGCCTTATAAACTGGGTTATCTTTGAAAGAGCGACGGATATAAATCATTCCTATGCGTTTCCCGAGCTGTTTTAGGCCAGTAAAAGCCATATTGATGCCTCCAAACATATAGGGGATAGGCATTCCATATTGAGCCAAAGTTACGATCAGTACCGCGGTATCGATATAGGTCTTGTGGGTCATTAAGAAAGCAACTGGATGCCGATGCATCAGTTTCATCAGGCGACGAATTTCTTCGGGTACTACATCTATCTTATTGCCATAACTACGCGAAAGCAAGTATTGAAATCCCCGCAGGGTAAATAGGCTCGTGATTTTTTGAGTTTCAGTAAATAGTTCCTCAATATATAGGGCAGCTTCTTTCTGCACTTCTTGAATATTCAGCTTTCCTTGCTGAGCAATTTCTTCTAGTTTCTGCTGAAAATGAGGGTGGTTAATAATTTCTTCTTCCGTCATTGTGTAAGTAGCTAATAATCTTCCGTTGTTTGAGACAAAATTTATAGAGGTACTTTCCTTTCTTAACCTGGATCGGCTTCAGAGCCAATATTCATTCGTAGTAAGCCTCTGAAAGCATCCTGAGCGGTACTGCCCTGATACAATACTTTATAAACTTCGGTAGCAATGGGCATATGAAGCTGATATTGCTTGGCTAGTTCTACTACTACCTTGGCAGTTTTAACCCCTTCAGCCACCTCAGCCATATCGGCAATAATTTCATCTATTTTTCGGCCGAGGCCAAGTTGATAACCCACAGTGCGGTTTCTACTTTTTTCACTAGAGCAAGTGGCTACCAGATCACCCATACCTGCCAAACCCGCAAAAGTAGCAGGTTGTCCACCCATGGCAATTCCCAAGCGACTCAATTCTGCCAATCCACGCGTAATAATGGCTGCTCGAGTATTCTCACCTGCTCCGCTGCCATCGCCCATACCAGTAGCAATGGCAATGATGTTTTTTAAGGCTCCACCTAGTTCACAGCCCACTACGTCCTCGTTGGTATACACCCGAAACAATCCAGTATTGAATACCTTTTGTAATTTTCGGGCAATGCTCTCATCTACCATGGCAATTACGCTAGCGGCCGCCTGACCAACAATGATTTCTTTGGCTAAATTAGGCCCGGTAAGTACTCCCGCAGGGTGCCCTCCCATGTCTTGCTCAATGATTTCGGTCATGCGCATCATGGTGCCTTCCTCTAGCCCTTTGGCCAAACTGATGATAGGTACCCAGGGACGAATATGCGGACGGGCATCTTTCAAAACGGCCCTAAAATGTTGGGCTGGAATTCCCATCACGATCACATCCGCATCTTTCACGGTGTCTTCAATGGTATAACTGGCCTTGAGGTTGGGACTTAAAGTAGCCCCTGGCAGGTATTTTTCATTGCGATGAAATTTGTTGATCTCCTCCACCGTTTCTTTGTCCCGAGCCCAAATTTTAGTGGGGCAGTTTCTGGCAGTGAGTGATGCAACCGTGGTACCCCAAGAGCCGCCACCGAGTAATCCAACTTTAAGATTCATAGAGTAATATTTTTAGCGAAGGTTATCTGGTACACTTTGCTCTTCTGGATTTATAATCTCCCAACAGAGAAGGTTCAGGTCTGCAATCTGAACCAGCAAATAGTGTAGTCTCTTAACTTTCAATATTGGGTTTTATAACCTGAATGCTATAAAATCAAGGCCTTCATTCAAAAACGAAACCTCCTGTGTTCTTCCGAATGTATATAGGGATGAGGTCGGTATCAGCAATGTTTCGCAAATCTTTACTGCATCCTCACCAAGGCTCAGAAGGATAGTTATTGAATGATTTTCAGGTAATTAGACTTCTTTAAAATTATATGACTTTGCTAGCAGCCTAAATCTGCTTAGCCTTCATGAAAACCTACAAATTAATAGGTAAGCTATTTTTAAGTATTATCTGACTTTATCCTGTAACCATGTCTGTAACCAGGTTTACAAAGTGATCAAATTTGTTGTTGAAATCTTCCACTTTGATACGCCCTTGTATTTTTGCCTCAGTCAACCCAATTTCTGCGCGGGCAATTTGATTTAGATGACGGTCAGTAATCGTGATCAAGGCATCTGGATCTTTGTAACTTCCTCTTTTCACCAATCCTTTGTTGAGGTTAACCTGCCAGTTGGTGTCAGTGGTACCTACACCATTCACATTAAATTGAAAAATGCCTTCATAATCTTTGAAGTTATCTGGATTTGCTGCCAAGTATTTTTTTAAATCCTGAAAAAAAGCATCCGATTTAGGCTTTTTCTTCTCTTCGGCATCCTTGGCTTTAGCCAAAATCAGGGCTTCCAATTCGTTGGCCGACTCTCGCAGGTAACGACAAAAAACATCAATGTCTGGCATTGTGTGAGCATCGGAGGTAGGACTAATGGTGATGTAACCGTTATAACTCAAAATGGCAATAATTAGCCCCAGACCGTCAATGAGTGGCCCCATTCCCATAATGGTTTCTACCTTGTGCCCTTGCAGGTGCAAAGGCTTTTGTGGGCCGGGAACGTTGGTAATCGTTACATTGAAAACAGGTTTGTGTAGTTTCTTTAAGTCATAGCGACTATAGATACCAGCTGCCAGGTTAGCCAATCCAAAAGGTACAGCATCGGCCATTTTAGACAACGTTTTTGCGCCCAATGCTTTGTGTTTGGCTTTGCCAACCACGGTATATTCATTAATAGCTTCCAGACACTCAATCGGGTCTGCCACATCGGTAGCAATGGGGACAATCATATTAGAAATGCGATTGTCTATTTTACCATCATCTTCTTTACCACGAACCGAAATAGGCACATTGGCTACAATAGATTGTGCTGGCAATTTATTTTTTTCTAGTAAATATTTTCGAATCGCTCCTGAACAAATGGTCAGCAATACATCATTGAGTTTCACTCCCATAATGTTTTTGAGCTTTTTTACTCTTTCAAACTCTAGAATGGCTGTACCCCATTTGCGTTTGGGAGAAATGTTTTCGTTGAAAATGGTTCTTGGTACAGAGTAAGAGGAACTAGGTAAATTCTCACTGGGCATAATTTGTTGAATGGCCATATTGCTCACATTTTTGTAGAGCACTTCGGCTACCAGGCGAGGCAATTTCAACGGGTTATTAAAAAAGCTAAGTGAACTCTTTAATAATATCGATAAATCATCTGGGATAGGTGGCGGGTTGTAAGGCACTGGAGCAGTAGTCTTAGCTTTTTTAGCGGGTGCTTTGGCTGAGCTGTCATACATCACACTCATAATACCCATGCCCGAAATACCATCTACCATAACATGGTGTACTTTACTTACAATGGCTACTGAACCTTTGGGCAACTGTGACACTCCGTCTAAACCTTCGATGTAGTCGATAGACCAGAGCGGACGGCGTAAATCTAATGGGGTGCTAAAAATAGAAGAGGTTAGTTCGCGTAAAGTTCGCCAATCCCTGGGGTTAGGAAGAGCTACTCGCTTCAGATGGATATCAATATCAAAGTTGGGGTCGTCAACCCAATAGGGGGAATCCAAATTTAAAGGAACCGTTACCAGTCTTTGTCGAAATTTAGGCACTAAATGCATTTTCGACATCAGAGAATTTTTGAAATCCTCAAAGGATAAAGAACCTTCTACAATGGTAAGTGTCCCGACGTGCATAGGACTATTGGGAGACTCAGTGACTAAGAAAGCGGCATCAGTTCCAGAGATTGGAGTGAGGCTTGGGTCATTTATTTTTTGTAATAAGTTATCTAAAATAGACATATGCAGATTGCTTTTACAATCAATGTAATTCTTTTCTTGTTTTTACCCAAAAATATTGGAGTCTAAACATCAAGGAATAATGCTGCTCAGACATTGCAGAATGCACAAAGAAGTACTTAAGTGAAATGACATCTGTAACCTTTATTCTAAAGGGTTAAGCTTTGTTTAAGAAAAGAGCTAAAAGCAATGTTAATCAGTAAACAAAAAAGCCTGTCATCGACGAAAATGACAGGCTCCTGATATAAATAAGTACAATAACTTTAAAATACACTACAATCAGGCAAAAGCGTTCTTAGTGTTGTTTTTTGTTCTTGAGTGCTTACATATACTGTACGTAAACCCCGCATTTTTTTCATATCTTCAGGAAACCCCTCCATTTTATTGGCACGCATGCTTAGGTTTTCCAGTTTTGATAGTTTCAGGAGCGCCTCTGGGAAATCAGTAAAGCTGTTTTTAGAAAAGTCTAACGAGCGAAGCTTTTTTAGTTGTCCAAAGCTTTCGGGTAGCTCAGATAATTGATTACGAGCCAGGCGTAGGTTTCTCAAATTAGACAGTTGCCCAATACTATCAGGTAATACCGTTAATTGATTTTTTTCTACGTACAATGTACTGAGTTTTTTGAGTTTACTAAGGTTATCCAGTAGCATAAACAACTGATTTTCATTGGCACGTAATGTGGTGAGATTTCTAAGACCTCCAATACTTTCTGGTAACTCCTTAAATTTGTTTCTGGATAAATTCAGAACCTCCAGGTTCCGTAGCTTACCAAAGCTTTTTGGGAGAGTTGTAAGCTGATTATCTGCCAGTGAGCAGAATGTAAGTTGAGGTAATTTGGTGACTACTTCGGGCAATTCGGTAAAGTTGTTTCCAGATAAATTCAGCGTTTTTAGTTTGGTGAGCTTGCTGAGGCTTGCTGGTAGTGTAGTGAGTTGGTTATCGGCCAATGACAACTCCGTGAGATTGGGTAGGCGAGTAATGACCTCGGGTAATATTTTAAAATTGTTACCTACCAAATGCAGTTTTTGCAGCTTTTTTAGTTTCGTGAGTTGCTCAGGCAAATCACTCAACGTAAAGCCTCCCAAATCCAAGGTAGTGACTCTATGAGCATTTCGGGTTGCTCTTTTTAGTTTTTTGAAAAAAGCACGTTTCTTATCAATGCTTTCTACATAATCAGTATTACGAGTGGTATGAGCGATTTTTCGCGTTGTTTGATCATTGGCTGGTTTAGAACCAGAATAACGATTGATTAAGGCCAAACCTATTACTAAAAAGGTAGCCCCAGCACCAATTAATATATAGCGCTTTTTTTTGTGCATGTTTTGATCAGTCATAGTATGAATATTAGTTGGTTTTGTTGAGTTCTTATTTTGTGTTGCCACAAAATCAAAATAAACGTTCCACCTTGGTTTGATAATCAAACATAAAATGGAACGTCACCTGTATAATCGTATAAGAAAGCTTACTTCTTTACACGCTCTACATATTCACCAGTACGGGTGTCTACTTTAATCGTTTCCTCATTGTCTACAAACAAAGGCACACGAATTTCTGCGCCAGTTTCCAATGTGGCAGGCTTCAAGGTGTTAGTAGCAGTATCACCTTTTAGACCAGGTTCTGTATAAGTAATTTGTAATTCTACAAAAGTGGGTGCTTCAGCAAATACTGGAGACTCGTTGGCATCAAAACCTATGGTAATGTTCATACCCTCTTTTACAAATCGCATCGTGTCACCTACCAAATCATCATTAATCATGGTTTGTTCGTAGGTTTCGTTATCCATACATACCAAGGCGTTTCCTTCTTTGTAAATGTATTGCAATTCTTTGGTCTCGACTCTTTCAAGGTCTATAGTTTCGCCTGAGCGATAGCGATGTTCAATGATTTTGCCCGTACGAATGTTACGTAGCTTTACATGATACATTGCGCGAGTTTTGTTAGGAGTAACGTGCGCGTATTCCATCACTACCCCCAACTCTCCATTCAATCTGATAAATGCACCTCTAGAAATATCTGAAGTAGTTGCCATAAATTCTACAATTTTTAGGTTTGGCAGCAAAATTAAAAGAAATCTCCCAAGCAACAAGCTACAACTTGCCTACAAAGTGGTATTTCGTGCCAATTGGACAATAAAAAAGCCCCAGGCATTACCTTTTTTGGCAATACTTGAGGCTTGTATTTCTTTACTAAATATTATTACAGTATGAATTGACTCAAATCTTTATTCTGAACCAAATCAGATAGTTTTTCCTGTACCATTTCTTTGGTTACCACGATTTGAGCATTTGGCCCAATTACATCGGGTACATCAAACAAGAATTCGTTGAGTAAATGACTCATCACAGTATGCAAACGACGAGCACCTATGTTTTCTACTTCCAGATTGATCTGGTAAGCCATTTCGGCTAATTGCTCTAAAGCTTCGTCCTGGAAACTCAAAGATACGCTTTCAGACTCCAACATTGCCTCATATTGCTTGGTCAAAGCATTTTTAGGCTCTTTCAAAATCTGATAGAAATCGTCTTTAGTCAAACTGTTTAGCTCAACTCTGATCGGGAAACGTCCTTGCAATTCCGGAATAAGATCTGATGGCTTAGATACGTGGAATGCACCTGCTGCAACGAATAGAATATGGTCAGACTTAAGTACCCCATATTTGGTATTGATTGAACTACCTTCTACAATAGGTAATAAGTCACGCTGAACACCTTCGCGGCTTACATCTGGCCCACTACCACCACCACCAGTACGGCGAGCAATTTTGTCGATCTCATCAATAAAGATCATCCCAGTATTTTCAGCCTTTTTTAGTGCTTCTTCTTTTACCTCATCCATATCGATGAGTTTATTTACTTCTTCTTCCAATAAGATCTTGCGAGCCTCAGCAATTGTTACCTTACGTTTCTTACTTTTCTTAGGCAACATTCCGCTAATCATCTCCTGGATATTCATCATCGCCATTTCGTCCATTCCAGGACCTACCATGCCCACATTACCCATAGAGCTTTGCGAAATATTAATCTCGATTTTACGCTCATCCATTTCACCATTGCGAATTTTTTCGCGGAAACGGTCACGGGTTTTTTCGTTCAGTTCCTGGTCTGACTTACTCATAGAAGTAGTTTCAGGAACATTTTCTACGTTGAATCCAGTAAATGAATTTTGTGGAGCAGCATCTCTCACAGGAGGAATCAATGCATCAAGAATAATTTCTTCTACAATTTCAGTAGCACGTTCCTTTACAGTTTCTCTTTTGGCAGCTTTTACCATATTTACCGCTTGCTCTACCAAGTCACGCACCATGCTTTCTACGTCACGTCCTACATAACCCACTTCGGTAAATTTAGAGGCCTCCACCTTTGTAAAAGGTGCGTCGGCTATTTTAGCCAAACGTCGGGCTATTTCAGTTTTACCCACTCCAGTAGCCCCAATCATCAAAATATTGTTGGGTACAATTTCTTGTTGCATATCCTTTGGGCTATTCATTCTTCGCCAGCGGTTACGCAACGCAATGGCTACCTGTTTTTTTGCGTCTTTTTGTCCAATGATGTATTTATCAAGTTCGGCTACGATTTCTCTTGGAGTAAGATGTTTTTGATTATCTGCCATATTATTTCGTTGAAATTGTCTTGGTTGTGTAATATCTGCGAAGTTGAGGTAAAAAACAAGTCTCACCACTAATCTAATTGGTACTGAACGATTGCTTAGCCTGCCCCCACAAACAAATCATTGGACACAGTCGAATCAAAAATTTACCAACTACGCAAATTCTATCCTATTACTCTGCATAGCATTGAAAAGTTTGCCAAAACCCTAAAAGATGACAAAATGTCTTTTTTCGCAATGTTTAAAGCGTTGTTTGATGAGTTGATGGTTCTTTTGAGGCTTTTAGAAGATTTTTGCACCATATTTAGCTAAAACCCCCAACCTATTGGTTAAAAAAACAGTATGTTATATAAACTACCAGTAGGTAATATTCCTCAACTGTTTTACCTGCTAACCCCAATCCACATTCCTACCCAAAAAGCTTTTAGAACTGCTATGAAATTATTTACCCGATAAATATTACGACTTATGGAAAGAATTTATGAAAGCAAATTTCAGAGTTATACTTTAGATCAGGACAAAAGTTATTTGCAGGCGCATTGGTCAGACGAATCAGAAATGATGGTAGATCAGGACTTTAAAGATGAGATGGAGGCGGAGTTGAAGTATGTCGAAGCATATAAGGTAACCAAATACTTGATCGATACGCTCAAGTTTGGGTTTGTGATTAACCCTGCACTGCAGGCTTGGACTGACAAACACATAAATAAGAAATTAGATGAGTTAGGACTACAAAAGTTGGCCTACATCGTAAGTCAGGATTTCATTTCTCAACTTTCTATCAAGCAAACGATGAATGAGAGTGAAAAACAAAATTATGAAACGCGATTTTTTACTTCCCTGGAGGAAGCTGAAGCCTGGTTGTTTGCCTAAACAACCAGGTGTGTTGTTAATAAGAGACTGCCAAATATTTGATAAACATCCGCTTCGACACTGGCAACAAAGTGGCATTTACCGGGCATACAATATCTGAGTTGATCAAAAAAGTAGCAGGATTGGGTAGCTTTTGGTATTTCCGTACCAATTCCATTTTTAAACCCTCAAATGTACGACCAATACCTCGAGTAATACTTTCCAAAAAAGTAGTATGAATGCCACGGTATTTTTCATCAGCCTTTTCAAAAATAGAGATTTGGTACTCATATACCTGAGTATCTTTTTGCCCTTTTTGCTGTAAAAACAAATACCCTTCTTTGTGGTGCAAAGGAGTAATGCCAATCGGAATGATTTCTATGTTTTCCTCAATAAACTCAAAAAGATCTTTGCCCTCTCCCAAAATGCTCTTAAACTGAGGCACTGCATACTCTATGATAGATTCCAGCTCTTCCATAATCTCATCACTCTCTACCATTTTTTTATAACGAATGCTCAGTGTTTCAAGATCTGCTTTAGAAATCGATTTGGGAAAGTTATTGATCAACACTTCTTTGTTTTCTTTGATGGCCAACAAGTTTCTATAGTGAAAAACTAAATCGGATAAGTAAGGATACAAGGCTACCCGGTCAAATTGCTGCTTGATGTCTTTTAGGTAGGCTAATAAAATATATTTTTTGTATTCAAAATCTATCAAATGAGATGTAAGCCAATCTTCATTCAATGCTTTCATAGGCAAGTGTACTTTTTTATTACGAAATATTGTCAGTTTGTCATTTAACCAATGGTTGTTTTATAAAAACCCCAATAATCGTTTGATATTGTAGTGCTTGGTTAAAAACTCAGTATTTTAAATGTAATAAATTTATATGTAAGAAATAATATTCGGTGTCTGATAAATAGTCAACCCTGATTTAACCTGTCAGGTTTTGAAAGTTTAATGTAAGAAAAGTGATAGAATGGCAGAAATACTGACAACTTCTTGGTTGGCATAAGAAATGATCAAAAGGTGATAAAATTCACCTAAGTTTTTTAGTGTGGGATGTGCATATCTTATTACTCCTGCACCAAAAACACAGGTTTTTTCTATACCTTTGTTTCAATATTTTTAGTAAACTAAAATTATAACGAAATGGCTTTGAATATTAAACCGTTAGCTGACCGAGTGCTTGTAGAGCCTGCTGAAGCTGAAGAGAAAACTGCTTCTGGCATCATCATTCCTGACACTGCTAAAGAAAAACCTCAAAGAGGAACTGTAGTGGCTGTTGGTAACGGCAAAAAAGACGAACCTTTGACTGTAAAAGAAGGTGATAGTGTTTTGTACGGCAAATATGCTGGTACTGAGATTACAGTAGAGGGCAAAGAGTATTTGATCATGCGTGAGTCTGACATCTTTGCGATCGTTTAAGCCTCTCCACCTTTTATTTTTAAAGTAATGGCTTTTTCATTACTTGGTAGCTTTTTATGCTGCACACAATTGACAACTAATTTTATTCTAAACGACTTTAAAAAATCATTTTAGTTATGGCTAAAGAGATATTTTTTGATACAGAAGCTCGAGACAAATTAAAAAAAGGTCTTGACACTTTGGCAGACGCCGTAAAAGTAACTTTAGGTCCTAAGGGTAGAAACGTAATCCTTGACAAAAAATTTGGTGCTCCTGCAATTACCAAAGATGGGGTAACTGTAGCCAAAGAAATTGAATTGAAAGATGCTATTGAGAACATGGGTGCTCAATTGGTAAAAGAAGTAGCTTCTAAAACTGCAGATACTGCGGGTGACGGTACTACTACTGCTACTGTATTGGCTCAGGCTATTTTCTCTGCTGGTATCAAAAACGTAGCTGCTGGTGCTAACCCAATGGATTTGAAGCGTGGTATTGACAAAGCTGTTAATGCAGTAGTGGCTAACCTACGTTCTCAAGCAAAAACTGTTGAAAACAACGACCAAATCACTCAGGTTGCTACTATCTCTGCCAACAACGATAGCGAAATCGGTACTATGATCGCTCAAGCGATGGAAAAAGTAGGCAAAGATGGTGTAATCACTGTTGAAGAGGCCAAAGGTACTGAAACTGAGGTGAAAGTAGTAGAGGGTATGCAGTTTGACCGCGGATACCTTTCTCCTTACTTTGTAACCAACACTGAGAAGATGGAAGCTGAGCTTGACGCTCCTTACATCTTGATCTCTGAGAAAAAGGTTTCTAACATGAAGGAATTGTTGCCTGTATTGGAAGCAGTTGCTCAAACTGGTAAGCCTTTGTTGATCATTGCTGAGGATGTAGATGGTGAAGCATTGGCTACTTTGGTAGTAAACAAAATCCGTGGTTCTTTAAAAATCGCTGCGGTAAAAGCTCCTGGTTTTGGTGATCGTCGCAAAGCGATGTTGCAAGACATTGCTATCTTGACTGGCGGTACTGTAATCTCAGAAGAGCAAGGTTACAAATTAGAAAATGCTACCATTGACTACTTAGGTACTTGCGAAAAAATCATCGTTGACAAAGACAATACAACTATTGTAAATGGCGTTGGTGAGGCAGGTCGTATCGAAGCTCGTGTAAACGAGATCAAAGCGCAAATCGAAGCAACTACTTCTGACTATGACAAAGAGAAGTTGCAAGAGCGTTTGGCTAAATTATCTGGTGGGGTTGCTATTCTTTATATTGGTGCTGCTACTGAGGTAGAAATGAAAGAGAAGAAAGATCGCGTAGACGATGCTCTACACGCTACTCGTGCTGCGGTACAAGAAGGTACTGTAACTGGTGGTGGTATCGCCTTGATCCGTGCTTTGGGCGCTTTGGATAGCGTTGAGTTTGTGAATGAAGACGAAGAAACTGGTATAAACATCATCCGTACTGCTTTGGAAGCTCCTCTACGTACCATCGTTGCTAACGCTGGTTTGGAAGGTAGCGTAATCGTTCACAAAGTACGCGAAGGTGAAGGTTCATTCGGTTACAACGCTCGTACCAACGAATACGGTGATTTGGAAGCTGCTGGGGTAATTGATCCTGCAAAAGTGACTCGTTTGGCACTTGAAAACGCTGCTTCTATCTCTGGATTATTGTTGACTACTGAGGCGGTAATCGCTGACGAGCCAGAAGAAGCTGGTGCTGCTGGAATGCCAGGTGGTATGCCAGGCGGAATGCCAGGTGGCATGGGCGGTATGATGTAAGCAACACAAGATCGCTAAATAATATATATTCTGAACTCTCTTAGCCGTTTGGCTGGGGAGTTCAAAAACCTAGGATAGCACAACTTAGGATAACACAGACAAAATAAAACCTCCTGGATTTAGATTCAGGAGGTTTTTTTTGGTTATGTAAATTGTATACTTGCATAACTTCTATATAACATTGACTAAACTTTAACAAATTTTCAAAGTTAATCAAGCCAAGCTTTATGCAAACAATGTCCTATATATTGCCAACGAAGTACATCATTAGTAACTTCTGAAAACATATCTTGGGTAGCTCTGATTACAAAAGCAGAGGGAGGTACATAAACACCTTTACCACCTTGTTGGGTTGTTTTTTCTCTTAATTTTTGTAGCGGCTTTTTAAGGTGTTGTCGAAACTCAAAATAATTTTTGTATTCTTTTTTATGAGCATTTGCAAACTCAAGATACTCTTGTATTGGAAGACCATTATCTTCTGAATTTGCAAATAATTCCGATAAGCCTGCCAGAAAATCACGATTCGCAAAACCATCTCCCTGTGCTTGTATGTTCTTGTTATTTGTTGATGTGGGGAATAAACTCTTTAAATCAGTTAAAAATTTTGTATTTAAAAGAAGATTTCCTTGTTCTTTTGCCAGTTGTTCTCCTTTAGTTCTGCGAGGAATCACCATTTGAATCATCCCGTCTAACAAATCAATGGCACTCATTGGTTCTACTGCCAATCTTCGTCCATATGGTTCCTTATCTTTATCTCTTGTATTATAAACCATTACTTCCTCAATTGGTCGAAGAGTGTCTGTTGCAACTCCAACTTTGAGGTTTTTAATATGTTTGTTTTTACTATCTTGTGTACATCCCCCCTCCTTGATTCTTTTTGCTATTTGTTGGAAAGTAAACTTTATTCCGCTTCTTGATTTAATAAACGTTTCATTCATGGGATAATGTAACCCCAAGCTAAAGGCTGTAAAAACCATTTCTGAACAATAAAGCCCATTTTTGTCAAGCCAATCTTTACTTGTTTTATCTCCCATCATCGCATTAATGAGATGGTCTCCTGTTTCCTGTAAAAGCTTTAAGTTTCTGGCAACTAGTGGACTCTTTGTATGGTTACTTGGGAACTTACTGAAAGTATTTGTGGTGGCGATCCAGGTTTTTATATTTTTCCAATAGTCTTTTTGTTTCTCTACCGATAAAATCCTAGGTAATTGAGGCCTTAACAAAATTGGAGGATAATTTTCTTCTCCCATTTGAGAATTGTAATAATCTTGCGGATTGTTTATAGTGTATACCTTTGCCGAACCATTGTGTTCATAGCAAGATAGTATATTGGCATGATAACTACGTAATTGGAATGCACATTTCATTGGCGAATAATCACGCCAAGGTAAGTTCCCCCAGGATGCATGATGTACCGAAATCAATATTTCATCAGGTTTACAAAAGCGTGCTACATCAGGTATATCGTTGGTACTTGTTTTAAAGGAAATAATTCGTAATGAATCAAGGGTTTGCCCTATCATAGCTGTTGGAGCAAGGCTTTTTGTATAGTCTTTAGGCATTTTCATAGAAAATAAATCAGACACTTTGCTTATAGGATGAAGAGGCTTAGGGCCTAAGTCTTGAAGCCGTTTTTTTACTTTATCAATGTTGACTGAATACTTGGATTCAGGAATTCTTTGCCGTTCATCGTCTCTCACTTTTGCTCTTACATGGGTAAGTTGTTCACCTATATACCCACTTTTGGGAGCTTCCTGTAAGAAGTTGAATAGCATAAGCAATACAAAATGTTGTTTCTCGTCCAATGAAGAATTAACTATTTGACTACATATTGTTTTAAGAGTAGCAAATAGTTGATTGTTTTTTATAACTATGTCTAATTGTTTGGTCATAAACCTCAAGCTTTTACCTAACTCTGTTGATTCACTGTGTTGTTCCAGTGCCTTGATAAGCTCCTCAGTAAGCTCTACATTATTATAATCATAAGTAGCTTGGCTTAATTCTTTTATTTTATTTGCGATCGTTTGTAGAAACTCTGAATCTAATAGCACCTTATCAATAATCTGTATAAAACCTTCTACTACTTTTGACGAAGAAGGATGAGATCTTTTATAATCCTCCAAATATTTTTTTAGTTTCAGTATTACAGCCTTGTATTGCTCCTGAGAAAACTTAAAAAACTTTTCTTCTATTATTGGAGAGATAGTCGTTGCATTTCTATCAGAAGAATGGATTGTGATGTTCATATTTGTTGATTTTATGAAATGGATTCTAAAATCCGTTGAATAATTAATATCTTATCGTAAATAAATACACTACAATATTCGCCCTACCTACTGCCATTTTTGGGCAGTCTGAAATATTTTGGAAAAAAATTATGAATTGGGGATGATTTTAATGTAGGCCTCGAGTTTTACATTTTTGGTATATACATAACTCCTGGCATTTCTATCATAAGAGATGGGCAACCCTAGCGCTTTTAATTCTTCCATACATCTGTACACAGTTCGTTCTGAAGTGTTCATCTTGCGAGCTAAACTTTTGGGGCTACCAGTGGCTTTTCTTCTGATGAGGGCATCTATACGCTGAAGGTAATCTATATATTCAAATATTTTCATTGCAACTAGTTTGGATGAGTACTGATTTGAAAAAGTCAACCAAGACCTTACTTTGTTGCCTAAAGGTATTTTTCATCTTTTTTAAAACATATGTCAATCTATGACAACCATAGTTGAATATTTAGTTGTAAGTCTCCATAGAATTGACTGACTAGGGTTGGATGCGTATGACGTTTTTACTCAGACTAGAAGTGAATAAAAGCCCAGCAATTACAAGCTTCATAAGTCAGTAAATCTTAAAACTGATAATAGGTGTATCCAAATATTTCTTATCTTTACTACCATAAACCAAGAATATATTACTTAAATGTCAGGCACGAATTATTTATTGAATGCACCTTCTGTTGCAGATAGAAGGGCTATACCCTCTATTACATCACCTCCCTTTATTGTACGAATACCAAGCAGGAATATCTTTACTTTTTCCAAAAACCTGATCTGTTGACCAAACCAAACGCTTCAACAATAAAATAAGTAAAAAATTGATCAATAAAGTATCATATCACGCTTTTACTATGGTGAATACCTCTATCATTTTCTTTACTCCCAACCATTTTCTGGACACTTAAGTTTTTCTTCTAAAATCAATAAGTTTTGTAGGTTAAGTAATTGTTTTTCAGTGTTTTATGTATGTTTTTTGAAAAATATTCTAAGAAAAGTACATGTAAGAAAAATCTGTCAATTTATCAAAAACTCTCCTGTTTGAGTGTTATATGAAGAACACTTCATATGTTTTTTTGTTTCCACCTTTGCCTCCAACTAATATTACACTTAACCCAAAACAGAAATTAGAATGGAAAAATCCACAACAAGCCGGTCCTGGCTTAAGACCGACCAGGATACTGCATGGGAGGAGTATGCCCAATCCAGGCCTAAGACTCCTAACCATCAGAAACAGGTAACTATTAAACCTCCCAATCACCTTTCCTCCGAAGATCAATTACTTTTTCAGAAGTTTGGCCAAGGTATTTTTACCGAAGTACCTTTTTCGTGCATCCACTATGCCTTTGAGGCGCAAGTAAGAAAAAATCCAGAGCTCATTGCAGTAGAGCATCAAGGAGAGACCATTACCTACGAAGCCTTGAACAACCAGGCAAACCAACTGGCCGAAATCCTTCACCAATACGGGATTACCGAAGGAGATCACGTGGGATTGTTTGTACAGCGATCGATCCCGATGGTGGTAGGTATTTTAGGAATTCTTAAAGCAGGAGCAGCCTACGTGCCGCAACACATTGGTGTAGCTCCCGAAACTCAACTCCAGCATGTAGCGGCTAAGGCTCAAATGAAGGTAGTATTAACCTTGAAGAAATTTGAGGATTTGGTTCCTCCCTCAGAAACTTATACCTGCTTGGTATTGGAAGATTTGATCACGGATATGTCACAAGCCAGTGTGCCCGATTTTATCCCAGACAAACTACCCCTACCAGATACCAACGCTTTTATTATTTTTACCTCGGGCACTACTGGACCTCCCAATGGAGTACAGGTGACCCATCGAAACGTTTGTAATATTTTATTGACTGCACCTGGTAACTTAGGCATTGTGCCAGGTACCAGAGTAGGACAAATTCTAAGCATTGCTTTTGATATGTCGGTATGGGAAATTCTGGGATGCCTTGGCAATGGAGGCACTTTAGTTATCCGAGGGAAAAGCATTGAAGAAACGGTGAAAAAGGTAGATGTGGTGATTGCGACACCTACAATTTTGAGCAGTGTCAATCCCAAAAAATGCAAGCGAGTAAAAGTAGCAGCAGTAGCTGGCGAACCTTGCCCTAAAACTTTGGCCGATACCTGGAGTAAGTTTTGCAATTTTTATAACTCTTGTGGCCCCACCGAAACAACTATTATCAATACCGCTCAACTATACAATACCAGTGTAGATGGTGGACTTACCATTGGCAAACCTACTCCTAATAATACAGTGTATGTATTGGATGAAAACCAAAAGCCTTGTGCGATTGGTGAAGTAGGCGAAATGTGGGCGGGCGGTGCTTGTGTATCTAAAGGATATCTGGAAAACCCATCATTGAATCAGGAACGATATGCTCCCGATCCATTTTTAGGAAATGGGACTCGTATGTTTCGTACCCGTGATTTGGGAAGATGGAATGAACATGGCGAACTTGAGCACTACGGGCGTACCGATGATCAGGTGAAAATCAAAGGGTTCCGAGTAGAGTTAGATTCTGTTTCGGCGGTGCTTGAGGCCATTCCCAATTGCAAGCGAGCAGTAGCCTTAAAGTACGACAATCAGAGCTTGGTGGCATTCATAAGCCCTACTACTATTTCTGAGCAAGAGGCCCAAGCCGCTGTTACTAAGGCATTGCCTTATTATTGTGTGCCCAGCAAAGTGGTAGCTCTTGAGGAATTGCCCAAGACTAGTCGTGGTAAAATCGATAAACGCTTGTTGCTAGATCTTGCCAAGCAATCAGAAACCACTGAGGCTAAACCCAGAACCGAACAAGAAGCCTATGAAAATGTGCAACTACCCGCTCAGAAAAGCTTTTGGCGACGTATCTGGGATGGGCCTCGCTTGATGCATTATAATCGTTTGGCATTTTTGGTGGTGCTGGCCAATATACTGACATTGTTTTATGGTATTGGGCAAGGACAGTGGTGGACTGCCAGTGGTGTGGCACTAGAAAGTATCTCGAAGGTGATTTTGATCAACTTTACAGTAGCCATTGTGATTCGGCAACAGTACATTATCAATCTATTGTTTGGGTTGGCTACTAGTGTTCCCAAAAGTTGGCCACTGAGCATTCGTCGTCGCTTGGGTAAAGTATATCATTTTGGCGGTATTCACATAGGGGGCACTATGTCCGGAACGGTTTGGTTTGCGGTATTTGTCGTGTCACTTACTTATCAATGGGTATACCAGCCCGATCAAGTAGCTACTGGTTTAGTTGCGGTTACTTATGCTCTATTAGGTTTGCTGGTGTTGATTGTAGTATTTGCTTTGCCACGTAATAGAGCCAAGTATCACGACGCATTTGAACGAATGCACCGCTTTGGTGGGTGGACTGCCTTGTTGTTATTTTGGGTGCAAACCTTGTTATTCATTCATATGAACCAAGGAAATGCATCGTTTACGTCAGCACTTTTTGACTCATTTAGCTTCTGGATGCTATCATTGATTACTTTCAGCATAGCCTTACCTTGGTTACGCTTACGCAAAGTACCTGTGGAGATTGCGAATCCTTCCAAACACGTGGCATTGGTAAAGTTTAACTATGGAGTTACTCCTTTTGCTGGCTCATCTACTAGCATTAGTCGAAGTCCTCTACTAGAATGGCACGCTTTTGCCAATGTGCCTGCACCCAATGAAAAAGGTTTTCGCTTGACGATTTCGCGAGCAGGGGACTGGACTGGAAAATTTATTGATGATTTACCTTCTCACGTATGGGTACGAGGTATTCCTACCGCAGGTGTAGGTAATATTGACAAACTGTTCTCCAAAGTGATATGGATTGCTACGGGAAGTGGCATTGGCCCCTGTTTGCCTCACCTATTGTCTCAGGATACCCCTTCTCGTTTGGTTTGGGCCACCCGAAGTCCTCGAAAAACCTACGGCGATGCTTTGGTAGACGAGATTTTGGAAGTACAGCCCGAGGCACTTATCTGGAATACAGATACCCACGGTAAGCCCGATATGGTAAAACTAGCCTACAAAGCTTATAGGGATTTTGGGGCCGAAGCAGTCATTTGCATTTCTAATAAAAGACTTACCTGGAAAGTAGTAGAAGGCTTGGAAAGCCGAGGCATTCCCGCCTATGGTGCTATCTGGGATTCTTAATCTTCTTTTTAAGCAATTAAAAGTTCTAACCACTGATAATGAGTGCTTTAAATACTCATCACAGGAATGCTATGCCTTTTATCTAAATAAATATTCACTCATAACAACCCACAAATCAAAATGTATATCAAAACCAAACGCATCGGACGAGTAGCATTGGTTCAATTGCACCGTCCCGAAGCCCTCAATGCCCTGAGTACGGCATTGCTGGAAGAATTGCTTGAGCATTTGGAACCACTGGATGCTGACCCTGAAGTAGGCTGCTTTGTCATTACAGGCAGTGATCGGGCTTTTGCTGCCGGAGCTGACATTAAGGAAATGCAAGAGAAAAGCTTCCTGGACATGTTTCACGAAAACTACTTCGTTGGATGGGAACGTTTTACCCGTCTAAGAACCCCAAAAATTGCTGCCGTAGCTGGTTATGCGTTGGGTGGTGGCTGTGAACTGGCCCTAATGTGTGATATGCTATTTGCCGCCGAAAGTGCCAGGTTTGGCCAACCCGAGATCAAGATTGGGGTCATTCCTGCTATTGGAGGATCACAAAGACTGACTTCGCTTATTGGCAAGGCAAAAGCAATGGATATGATTCTTACCGGACGTATGATTGACGCAGCAGAAGCTTTGCAAATAGGATTGGCATCGCGGGTATTTGCCAATGATGCTTTATTGGAAGAAACACTGCAAGTAGCCGAAACCATTGCAAGCTATAGCAAGCCTGCCGTGATGATGGCCAAAGAAGTTGTAGATAAATCGTTGGAGCTGTCACTCCAGGAAGGTATTGCCTACGAACGGCGAGCTTTTCACGCCTTGTTTGCCACACCTGACCAAAAGGAAGGAATGCAGGCTTTTATCGAGAAACGTACGCCTCATTTTGTTGGATTTCAGCAGGCAGTGATCGCATAAATACCCTAACCACATTTTTATTATTTAACCAAATTTATCAGTCCACATGCTACTCATGACTTTTAGAGAATACTTAACCCAAACAACAATACCTCTCTAATGGCAGGAGTTAGCCTAACCAAATTATTATTATGAAAAAGTTATTTTTAACCCTTATTATACTTATGAGTATTCAGTTTGCTTTTGCTCAAGAAAAAATACAACCGGCAAAAGTACAACCAACAAAAATGCAACAAGCGAAAACGCAAGAAGTAACCGAATCTAAGGAAACGAAGAAAACCAATAATACCAATTTTGTGATTATGCCCATCCACAATAGTGTGGCTGGTTTTTCCAATGTGTTTTTAGGAAGCATTGGATTAAGCAAAAATGTCAACTTCACTTTTTATAGCGTATTTTGGAACAATCCTTCTTTTGGTAATTTCAATTCAGGAAGCGATTTGTTCTTGGAAACTGGCATTGGCTTGGGCTTTAAATTAGGAAACCTATACATTAATCCAACACTGGGTTTTGGGCATGGTAAGTTTTTGTCTGGAGGCACCGAAACCGTGATTGGCGATGGATTTATTCCAAGTTTGGGGGTATTATACAATACCAGACATTTCGAGTTTGATGGTTATATTGCTTTATACAAAGCTTTCCGCAAAAGAGGCAACACCTCCCGGGATTTAATGTTGAATTGGGTGGCCCCTGGATACAAAGTAAACAAACGTGTTTCGTTGGGAGCATACTATGAGCAGTTTGCCCAGGTACGCAATAGTGACGAATCGCCCGAGAAAAGTATTTATCAATGGATGGGTGGCTATGTAAAACTATCGCTGGACAATGGAGTATGGTTTCGCTTTGCCGCAGGCCCTAACCTGGCTACAGATTTAGGAACTGGAGAAGAGTTTTACAAGATTCAAGCATTTATTCCTTTGAAGTAGACACCACAACATAATTTCTTGAAATCAATAAAAAACCTCCTGGATATTAATTCAGGAGGTTTCTTCTTTTAATAAGTAGGAGGTACATCGTCATCAACTACTGGTTTTCCAAAATCAGGAAATGGATCATCATCATTTAATTCTAAAAGAGTAGGTTCAACTTTTGAGTAATCCTTGATTACTTTTACGGCCAGAAAAGCTAAAGGAATACTAAAGACACCATGTACCATGCTTATAGTAGTAGCTCTTAAAAACTCATCAGCTGTTTCTGCCCTTAAGCTCAACCGAAATACAATGTTTCCTAATATGTTGGTGATTATCCAAATAGCCCACCACACGCCAATTATATTGGTGGAGAGCGAGAATCTATGATCGGTTGAAGTGTATTTTGAGAGTAATTCCTTGGTTTCTCGATACAACTCTACCATAATTTGGTAAGGTCTATACAAGTGCATAATAGGTACAAACCAAGCACCTGCTGCCCAACCTTCGGGGTGAGACAAATAGTCGAGTTTTTGATGTAAATTGTAATAGGCACGTCGGAACCATTGGATAAATGTAACTGCTGCAATGATTGCTACTATGATTTCAATAATGGCAATCATTCTTTCTCGCGAATCGTTGGCAGTTGCCGCTTCCATTGATATACTGGCACCATTGAGTGCAGATTGTAGAAGATCGTATTGTAAGTAACTAGAGATTAATGAGATAATATCGATCACCAGGGCTATCCAAATCAAGAGGATGGCATTTTTAGCCCTTTGGGAATTGGGTCTTAATTTTTGCATTTGACACTTTTTTAATATTAGTTGAACACTAGGTAAATCTAAGCAATATTGTTTGGATATTTATATCATAAAGTGATATTCCCTCAGTCTTTTCTTTAGTCTTTTTATTGCAAAGCCAGACGTTCCTGATCGTTGCCATAAATAATGGCTAACAAATCACATAATAACCCATTTTCTTTCTTGAATTGTTTTTGGAGGTTCCATTCTTGAAATACTACTACAATGGCATTTTTCTCAGGTAGTAACATTAGGTATTGTCCTCCTTTGCCTCGAGCCGTATAAATAATATGATCTTTATAGTCTAGTATCCACCAGTTGTAGCCATAGCCTATTTCGGTGTAGTCGCCCAGTTTGCGGAAAAACTTGCTAGAGTCAGTATAGTTAGTGAGTGATTTTTTTACCCAATCAGCACTTACAATCTGGCGATTGTCTAGCTTGCCACCATGCAGATACAGTTGCCCAATTCTTGCCAAGTCTCGGGGAGTGTAATACGACTCACCACCACCACAATAATAACCTGCCTGATTTCTCCAAAAAGCATTTTGAATCCCTAATGGTTCAAATAAATGTTTTTGGGCAAACGCCTTGGTGCTTTGTTGGGTGGTTTTGGTAACAATAGCTGATAATATATTGGAAGCTCCTGTATAGTATTTGAAAAAAGTACCTGGTTGCTTATTAATGCCCTCTTTTACCAGGCTTTTTTTTGCTGTTTGGTAGCCATCCCAACCTGCAAAACCTCCACGCATAGCCAAGAGGTGTTTTACTTTGAGTTGCTTTTGTTTAGTAGTGAAACCAGCAGCATATTCGGGAAAGAATTTACTGACTGGGGTTTCATCAGAAGCAATTTTCTTTTGATCAATGGCTATTCCGGTAAGGGCCGAAGTAACAGTTTTGGTCACAGAGTGCACATTAAATGCATCGGTGGACTGAGTACCTTTGAAATACTTTTCTACAATGATGTGATCGTCCTGAATGACTAACAATCCTCTTAATCGCTTCCAGTCTTTGAGCTTTTGAAAGTATACATCCCAAGTAGCAGTGTCATACCCCAAGGTAGCAAGGTTGGCAGTAGGCCATTGATAAGGCGTATGGCTTACTTTTACCGATTGCGAGCTACTCAGGGGTAGTTTCAAAGCAATAGGGTGCCATTCATACAAGTAATTCAATAAGTTGATTACTAAAAACAGACTAAGTATAGCAACTCCTCCTGAAATGAGTTTTTGTTTGCGGTGCTTTTTCCAAATGATCCAAACCAGAGTAAAAAGTAGGAGCAGGCTACTGGCAAGGTATTCTATAATATTGGGATAAGGGTGGTTGAAATGTCCGCTTTTTAATTGGAAACACCCCACAAGCAGGGCCAAAGTAAGGATAACATAAGTAATGATTAGTTTCTTCATTGTGTTGTAGTGTTAAGTTTTAGTTCGAGGCTAGATACCCAAAACACAAAAAAGTCACCCTTAACCCTACATTCAGTTGCAAATCAAGTTTGCTCAAAGTATATTATTTTCTGAATCAAACTTTTCCTATTGAAACGCATGAAATCATCAGAAAATCTCTTTTTCGAAAACAAAAATTATCATCTTTATCACCTTTCTGATTTGAATATTTTGGTAATAGAGGCCAAAGGCTTGATCCAACTTGAACCAGCCAAAGAAGCCTGGCTCAAGGCCTTAGACAAAGCCGTTGAGTTTAACATTACCAAATGGATTGTGGATGGAACCAGCATTGAAATCATTAACCCCAAGGCCAATGAATGGATCGTCAATGAATTTTTCCCATTGACCGTGCAAAAAATGACTATGAAAGAGAAACGCCTGACGGCCAATATTCTACCGCCTCGTTTTTATGCCGAAATGAATGCCAAAGAAGTGATCAATAAGAAGCTGGAACATGATGCCAGTGCCAATAAAAATGAGATTCAACGAGATATTCGTTATTTTCAGAATTTTGACGAAGCTTATGACTGGATTGCGAATTATCCAGATACCGATGATCAATAGGTCTGCAGTAAGCATTTTATCCCTAAGCAATTGTAACATTCAAGAATTCCTGTTTTTTTATTCAGTGCATATGAAAACATCAGAAAATCTCTTTTTTTCCAATTCTAATTACAACCTCTATTATGTGGCCCAAAGTAATATTTTAATTGTAGAAGCAAATGGTAACATAAAACTGGAGAGTGGTCAGGAGGCGTGGTTAGCAGCGCTCGATAAAGCCGAAGCTCACAAAATAAGCCGTTGGGTGAGCGATGAGTCTGCGATTACCTTATTAAGCCACGAAGGTGCCAAATGGTGGGCTAATGAGTGGTTTCCAATGGCTCAGCAAAGATTGCGTTTTCCTGGCAAACGACTTACTGCTACGATTCTCTCTAAGCGTTTTTATGCCGAAATGAGTAGTAAACAAGCCATTACCAAAACCATTAGATACGAAGCAGTAGTAGGAGAGCAGAATAAGTACATGGAGCATTTATTCTTTCAAACTTTTGAAGAGGCCTATACCTGGCTGGTAAACTATGAGGAAACGCCATTGGCTTAGGTTTGACGAGCAAAATAATCACCTGGTGATGTACCCATTAGTTTTTTGAAAGACTTATGAAAAGTTGTCTTTGAGTTAAACCCTGCCTCTTGAGCAAGCCCAAAAATAGTGAATTGCTGGGCTTTATCGGTCTTGGCCAGTGCTACAAATTCTTTGATACGATAATAGTTGACATACTCAAAGAAACTCATCCCAATTCGTTCGTTCAACAGTCGGGCAATTTCTGGGTTACTCACCCCCAGCAATTCAGCCAATTCGGCTTTTACCAGTTTTCGGTTCAAATAAGGTTTATTTTTTTCCATCAATTGATCCAGCTTATCTTTTAAACGATCAAGATCCTTTGTCGAAAGCTTAGATTGCGCATATTTCTTGGGCTTTATGATGGTAGCCAACTTAAATAAATCAGGCTCAGTCATCCCATAATAAGCAATAAATAATATGATAAAGGCAATACTGAGCCAAAGTCCATGGTGCGTAGGGCGGGCAATAAATTTGTTGCCATAAATGCTGATAAAATATACCACTACCCAGCAAAACAGACAAACCCCAATGGCTATAAGAAAGTTGAGAAAAAACTGAGTCTTGACTGAGTAACTGAGCTCATTTTGGAGCTTTTTTCGGTAGTTAAAAAACAAACGCAGGCTCAAGGCCCAATAGGTAATGTTAAAGAGCAAGCCAACCCCAGCAAATAATGTAGATATAACCAACAATTCTCCACTTTTAAATTTAGCCCGATAAGCTGCCTCAGAGGGAATAATGAATAGAAAAACGATCAAGGTTGCATACACAACCCCAGGAATGTAATGTACTAGTTCACGGTAAGAGAATTTCTTGTTGAGTAATGAGGAACGGGTAAATAAATAGATGGTGGCGCCAAAAAATAGAATAGCAAACTCAGAAATAGTAATGAGGCGAAAGTTTTTTCCAAATATCTCGGACATATACACCACACGACCAGTGAGTCCTATGGTGAGCACCAATACTAAAAATGCAATGTATTGATTGATGCTTTTTCGTCTTTTGGGTGAAAAAAGATAGATAAACAGTAAAAATAGGCTTTGAAAATACCCAAAATAGACGAGTTGATTTAAAAACTTTTGCATTCTATAGATTTTAAAAGCGAGCTGTAAATTAAATATTGAACAACTCGCTTTTGTAAGAGATTTAAAATGAAAAGGTGTTGCTCAGTAGTTCTTTAAAAAATTTTAAATTGATTGACTTGTTGTACTGCACTGTGATCCATTTGTAGATTTTTCTGATAAAATTTCTCAAAAGCAGCTTTACTTTCCCATTCGGTAATGCATAAATAATCGGGGTTATAATAATAGCCAAATGGAGAGGCTCCATTTGTAAGTGTTACGACAACAGTACCACCAGCCTGGCGAACTTTTTCCTGCCAGTTTTTCTTAAACTGTTTAAATCCCGCTTTCTTTTTTTGCCAATAAGCCGTTACTACATTGTACTTTTCTTTGTTGACTTCAAATGATACATCTTGCTGCATTTCATAGTAGGTAACATCAAACCTGGTCCATATGTCTCGTCTATCCTGATGAAATTCGGGCTTATTTTCATCAATATACTCTAAAAACTTTTCTCGCTGATCAAGGCTATCCCAGTATCCAAAGATCATGCTTTGAGGCTGATAGTTTCCTTGCATAGGGCTTTCTTTGACTGGGAATCCTTTTAACGAATGATAGCCATATTTTTTGGCAATAGGAAAATAAGTCTTGAAGTACTTTTGGATTTTTTCCTTGGTATTTGGTTTTAGCCTAAGCAATAAAATATCAAATGCCTGTCCCTTTTTTAGGTTGTATTTTAATGTTTTTGATTGGGCAAATGTATTCAGAGAAAATGCCACGATAATGCTGGACAATAATAAAGTTCTCATAGGTTTATGTGTTTTAAAAAAATGATTTGTTTGGGTAACAAATGTAGAAGGGCAATATAGAAACTGGAAGCAAATAGGCCTCAGAGAGGTACATATACGGTATGTGTACTCGTTATGAGCGTATTTTGAGGTAGGTAGTTGTTGAGAGTGTCCTGTACCTTTGTGTAATAGTTATATTTTGTATAACAATAGCGATATACTTTTGGTTTTTAAAATTGAGAAGCGCCCATCTAATAAAAAGCATCAAAGCATACAGTAAGGTATAGAAGTCGAGATGACTTCATAGATTAAACATTATCAATTACACAATGAAAACATCAGAAAATCTTTTCTTTTCTAATGCCAATTATCGTCTTTATTACATTCAGGATAGCAATGTATTGATTGTAGAATCTTATGGTTATATAAAACTGGAAACTGCACAAGAAGCCTGGACAACAGCTACTGATAAAGCTGCTGAATACCAAGTACGTCGTTGGATTAGCGACGAAGTGCAAGTAGAGCTAGTAAGTCCTGAAGCGAGTAAGTGGTGGATCAACGAGTGGTATCCAACCAATCAAAAACGGTTGGGTTTTAAAAAGAAAACGCTAACCGCTACAATCCTTTCTAAGCGTTTTTATGCTGAAATGAGTACCAAAATGGCTGCTACCAAAACCTTACACTATGAAGCCAAAGTTGGACAGCAAAATAAACATTTGGAGCATTTATATTTTCAGAGCCTCGAGGAGGCGTATGCCTGGATTGTAAGCCATCAGGAAGCTTAATTACCTGTTTGTTATTTCTTTTATCAAGCAACATACTTTCATAAACTTCTTATAACAATTTATTAATCGATAACCTGTTGGTTTTTAGTTAGTTTGTACCTCAATTTTTGATTTACACAACTAACTTAACCCAACATGAAAAAATTATTATTTTGTATGGGTTGGCTCATTGCTTTTGCAAGTTGCCAACCTACCACTACCCTTGTGCCTACTGAGAAACAGGCTGCCCCACAACATGCGTCTCGTCAATCTAATATGTTTTATGCTGATCTGGCTTTTCATCATGCGCCAGTGCATTATCAAGATGTAGATCGTACTGGTTCGCATGGATTGAGCGGAAAAGCCGATTATATTACAGCGGTGGATTTTGATGGAGACCTCAATGCTACCAACAACTGGAATAACATTGCCAAAAGCAATTATCCAGGAAAAGCAGTAAGTTATTATTCAGTAGTAGAAACCACTACTCACTATTTCATCATTTATGCGTTTTTCCATCCTCGCGACTGGACCGACATCTTCTTCCTGTATTATTTCGATGAGCACGAAAACGACCTGGAAGGCTTGCTAACCATTGTGCGTAAAGATGGCTCTACTTATGGTAAGGCAGAGGGGGCGATTACTGTTTTTCATACAGATTTTTATTCCTTCAAGGCAGCATCATCTTCGTTGACCAACGGACGGGAAGATATTGATGGTACTATCACTACCCAAAATTACGGTGGGGTTGCTCGCTTTAAAACTGCCCAAGAAGCTAAAGGTCATGGCCTTAAGGCATATTCTAAACTAAAACCAGGAGGAGACGATTATGTGGTATATTATCCTAGCCAAACCACGAGCGAAAGTCCTGCAAACATCTACGACCGCAATGTAAAGTATCAATTAGTCAATATATTTGACAATGGAGGCTTATGGCAGAGCCGTTTCAATACGCAGTTGTTTAAAAATGCCAAACAATTCCAAAAATCGGTAGGGCGTGGTACAGCCAATGCCCCCTGGAACTGGGACGATGGCAACGATGGGGGAGATCTTGGGTTATTAGCTGGTGGCATGGCTTACTATCCAGCGGAATTAGTAGATCAATATTTCAATGGCTTGGGCAACTTTAGCAAGCAATATATCTATAACCCTTATTTGGGGATTGAATAATCGTCGATACACCTTATTAAACGCCAAAGTGCCTGTCAGATAAGATGATTTGACAGGCTTTTTCTTTTGGGTTTAAATTTCAGGACTTAAAAACCAAACTACTTTGATTATTTACGATTTTTCTTTATGTTTTAGAGTAATTCTCTGTTGTCCTGCGCCTATTCAAGGTAGTTTTATCTAGTTACGAGCATATATCACTTGAAAAGTTGACTAAATCATCCGAAATACAAAATCTAAAGAAATTACTCCAAAGTAGCGAAACCAGTAATATCCTACTTGGACTGCAACTCTTGCCTTCTTATGCCCAATCGCCTGAACTTATATCTACCCTTTTGTTTTTAAGCTATTTTCACGAAGACTCTACCATTCAAAACCGGGCAAGAATCTTTTTTTTACAATTGGCTCCTGTTCGAGTACGCAAAGAGGTCTTGTATAGCACGCTAGACCCTAAGCAGATTTTTCAGGTGTACAAACGGTTACTCAAGTATCCGGAAATTAGTGGAGTAGAGCTGTTACAAATGTTGCTGATCCATAATGAGTTTTGTCAGGTAAAAACAGTGCTATTGTTTTGCCTTGAGCACAAATTAAACTGGGCAACGGTAGCGAGACAAATCACCTTGAATGAACTCACACTGGTGCATAAAAAAGAGCTACATTTATTGAGTCGTCATTGGGAGCATTTGGTTAGTTTATCTGTGAGGCAATTAGTCATTTCAGATTTAAATTTGGGCACATTGCCACGACAAATTGGTTTTGTAAAGACCTTACAAAAACTAGTGGCCAGTCGCAATACTTTAAGTCGATTACCTGCTTCTATCAGCGAGCTCAAGAAACTGAAAACCCTGTACTTGTCTTATAATCGTTTAAAGAGCCTCCCCGAAAATCTGGGAAGTCTGCCTCAAATGGAAGAGGTTCACCTCAACCACAATGCTTTGCAAAGCCTGCCTGTCAGTATTGGACGACTGCAAAAACTCAAAATTTTACATCTTTCCAACAATCAATTAGATACACTTCCAGAGTCGTTTGAACAACTACAAAACCTGGAAGAGTTATATTTAATAGATAATCGTCTTACGGCATTACCAGAGCATTTTGACCGACTCACCAAGCTAAAAGTACTTAAATTGGGTGGGTGCAATATTGCTTCTATCAAGCATCAATTAGAGAGAATACCGTGGTTAGAAAACCTGGCTGTGCAAAATACCCGCTGGACTTCTTTACCTGAATGGATTGGAAACTTTACCCAACTTCAGCAACTCAACGTAAAGCGGAACTATATCCGAACTTTGCCCAAAAGCCTCAGTTCTTTACAAATGCTGCATAGCCTAAATGTAAGCTACAATCAGCTCAAGGAATTACCAGAAGGTTTTGGGAATATGTCTAAGCTTGACAATGCTACCCTTGAGGGCAATCAACTTGCCGAACTACCTGAATCGATCGGTAAACTGGAACAAATACGTTTTTTGCATTTGGGACATAATTTTTTGCGAAAGCTTCCTGATTCTATAGCCAATCTGCGCAATTTGGAAACCTTGATTTTGGAGTACAATCAATTGACGAAAATACCGATTCAGGCTGGTGATTGGCCCAAACTACAAACTTTACTCATTACCGGAAACCCCATCGATTCGCGAGAAACAGGACGACTAAAGACTGTATTGCCACAAGCACACATCTATTATTAATCATTCAGTTGTGTTGCTTTTCTTGCTGAGTTAACGGCTTGATTATGCAATACATCGCCAAACGATGTAACAATTCTACCGTTTAGCAATTTTAGCTCGCTTTTGAATTCACCTGATTTTTTTCTTATTTTTAGAAGTCAGGCGGTCATGTAGCCTATTGGTAACAAACACCCTCATGTCTTTGGAAAATACGAAACCTAACCCAGAATTACCGGATGAAAACTCACCCGAGAGTGAAGAAGCTCTGGAAGGAAAGGCGTCACAAAAAAAGAAGCGTCGTTTTTCCTGGTTTCGCTTTTTTGGTCGTCTTTTTTTGGTGTTTGGGTTATTGCTAGGGTTGGTATACCTGGTGGCATATTTTTATTTCAACAGCTATTTACGTAAAGAAATCATTCGCCAGGTGAGCGCCAAAACGGATAGTTTATATGCGCTTAAAATAGACTACATTGGCATCAACCTTTTTACTTCTACGCTCCAGGTCAAACGGGCCCATTTTCAAAAAAATCCCCAGAAATGGAATGCTTTCAAACAACAATACCCCGACACCAATTACCTGGACATGGATGCCCAGCTGGATCGTTTGCGTATTACTGGAATTCGTTGGGTACACTTTCTGAAAACTGGTGAGGTAAAGATTAAAAACATTATTTTTCAAAAACCGAAAATCAAGTTTCACGGTAAGTCTAAAAAGAAGCTGCCCAAAAAAGAACGAAAACCTCCACCTAAACCTATACAAGCACTGGCCAAAGCTTTGGGCAAGTTTGCAAGCGATTTAACCATTGAAAAAATTCAGGTAGAAGACGGGGAAGTTGATTTTTCGAACCAATCTCCACGCGGCAAAGCACAACATCAGTTAGAGCACTTTAGTACCGAAGTGCAAAAAGTGCGATTAATTCCTCAAGAAACCTTGCCCGATACCCAGGCTTTGCAAGTAAAAAGATTTGCCTTTAAGGCCAAAAAATATGCCTTCACTACGCCCGATCAGGTATATGCCATTTCATTAGAAGAGTTTAACCTAAATAGCTATGATTCTACTTTACAACTAGCTGGGATCAAAGTAAAGCCACATTTTGCCGAACAAAATCGGTTAAACAACTTAAAGAAACATAAAGCTACCTTTGTAAATGTAGACTTGGATAGCCTTACAACCAATCGCCTGGATCTGTATCGTTTGATTACCAAGCAAGAAATTTCGCTGGGAGGGTTGTTTGTCCATAGCTTGCAATTAGAGATTACAAGAGACCAAAGCATGCCGAGGCAGATCAAACAAAAAAAGCGTAATCTAAAGCAAATTTTGGCCAATTTGCCACTATACATTCGAGCCGATACCTTGGCCCTGAAAAATGCCTCTATCAAATACCTCCAGAAAACCCCAAAGCAAAAAAACGAACCCGTAGTAGCACATAAGGCCGACAGTATTCATCTGTATTTGCGACATGTAGCACTGGGCAAGGCTGCTGATTCTATTACCCGAGATAAATTGCTCTATTCGGAAAGTGTAGACCTGGAAATGCACAACTATCAACACCAAACGCCCGATGGTTTGTACAAAATTACCCTGGATAAAACTCAGCTTTCTTCGCAAAAATCACTGGTAAATATTGAGAATGCTTCTGTAAAACCTCAACTCGCTCCTCAGGCATTTGCATTGAAGAAGTTTTATCGTTCGGTAAGAGTTGATGCAAAAGTACAAAGCGTACAATTCACCCAACTAGACATTGAAAAGCTGGTATATGACCAAGAGTTTTTGATGAAAGGATTATATATCAATCGCCCTCAATTTAAAGCCTATACCGATAAACGTCTCCCCAAACGCCCCACCCAAAAGTATCAGAATTTTGAGCAAATGCTTCAGTCTATTCCTTTGCATGTGGTAGTAGATACCCTGGCTATCAAAGATGCTTCTCTGGAGTACATTGAGCAACAAACCGATAAAACCAATACGGGCAATGGGCAGGCCATTCATAAAGCGCAAAATATGAATGTATTGGTACAGCGTATTCAATTGGGGAAAGCCTTGCGAAGTGCAGCGCTGGCAGGGTTAGATACCAAGAGCTTGTGGATAGATGTAAAAAATTACCGTTTCAAAACTCCCGATGGCATTTATGAAATGCTCTTCAAAGATTTGGAAGTTTCGTCGGCTCGTTCGCTCATAGAGATTGATAGCCTACAGTTACGCCCTCTACTCTCTGATTCGGCATTTGTAAATGCTACCAAGTACCGTAAACCTTTGCTCAAGCTTGCTTTGGCAGATGTAAAAGCCCAGCAAATCAATTTTGATAAATTACTGCTTTATCAAGAGTTTGACTGGGGCAAGTTATACTTGAACCGTCCTCAGATAGATGTATTTGTAGATAAACGTAAACCCAAAAAACCAGTAGAGGCCGATACTCTTGAGAATGCAATGGAAGAACCAGAAGATACGGTGACACTACAGGTTTTATTGCGCAACCTGCCATTGTATATCAAAGTAGATACTTTTTCTATTAACAATGCCCGCCTTCAGTATCGGGAGCAAGTAGCCAATGCTACCAAAAACGCCAGTGGAGTCAATGTACATCAAGTCAAGCGCTTTGATTGTATGATTCCTCAAATTCGTCTGGGAAGAGCTTCACGGGAAGATTCCATAGTGTATGATTTTTATTCTCCTGATATCGTGGTCAACCTGGATGATTATGAGTTTAGAGAAAAAAATGGAGTGTATAAACTGAGTCTGAAAGACTTGCATAGTTCTTTTACCGATTCTCAAATCCTACTTGAAGACATTAAACTACAGCCGCTCATTTCCAGAGAAGAATTTAGTAAACGCCAAAAGTCACGCAAGCCACTTTGGGATTTGAGTTTTAAAAGCATTTCGGCCCATGAGATAAACCTGGAAAAATTAATTTTTAACAAGCAAATCAACTTGCATGCCTTGCACCTCAATGAGCCTAATGTGAAATTGTACCTTGATAAACTCAAGCCTAAGGATTCTACCAAAGCACCCAAAACAATTCATCAAATTTTGGGAGAGGTGCCCATCCCAGTAAAGGTAGATACCTTTTTGATTTATGATGCTAATTTTTACCTCACTGAGCATCGTAAAAAAGGAAATGGAGAACATTTGGCAGAGAAAATCAACTTGATTTCACAAAACTTCCATTTGTCAGAGAATCGCGAGGAGCGCCAAAAATCAAAAGACTTGCTTTTTATGCAGGATATTTTTGTCAATCTGTCTCAGTATCGTTACATCACCCCTGATCAGTTGCATGTGATTTCTCTCAATAATGTGGCTGCCGCCTTGAGCGATTCTTCGCTACAGCTACAGCATCTGAGCCTAAAACCCCGGGTTTCTGAACAAGACTTTGACAGTATCAAGCAATATCGGGCCTTGCGTATAGATGCTGAACTGGCCTATTTTAATGCGCAAAAAGTGGATTTTCGCCGTTTGTTCAATGGGCGTGGCATTGAAATGAAACGATTAAATCTAGATCGTTTGCACTTGGATTTTTATCAAAATAACAACCTATTGGTCAATCCTACCCGCCCTTATCGTACGCTGCAACAACAACTGGCGAGCATCCCGCTATACATATCCATAGACTCACTGCATTTGAAAAACTCATTTGCAAACCTACGGTTACTTAAAGGACAACAGTTTCAACGTCACAGAGCCGATAGCATTGCACTAATCATATGTAAGTTTAAGCTAGACTCTATGTCTCGCGCCAATCCTGCGTTACAGAAAACCCTGTTTGCGGATGATGTATCTTGTCGTTTGAAGAATTACCAAACCCAATCCCCCAATAGGGTATATAATATCCGCGCCAAACAAATCAATGCTTCTACTCGAGCCAAAACCTTGACAGTCAATGAATTTTCGTTTGAGCCGCCAGTATCTGACTCGGTATTTAATACTTATTTTAAAGTACAGGAAGATCGTTTCAAAATCAGTAGTCAACGTCTTGGGTTTCGCCAATTTCAATTTGATGCGCTGATTCGTAAAGGTGAGCTAAGAATTGGTTCTCTCAATGCCGATCGGTTTATGATGGATATATTCAGAGACCGACGAAAACCTCCCCGTCAAAACAAGGTGCTTATGCTCAATGATTTGGTGCGAAAGGTTCCTTTTTTGGTAAAGCTGGATACCCTCAATGTAAAAAACTCCTTTGTGCTATATGGTGAGAAGGTTCCTCAGGGCATGGGGTTTGGTCAGGTATTTTTTACCAACGTGAATCTACGTGCTACCAATATCCAAACCAAAGCACCAGATACAAACCTCACGGTTATTCGCGCCAATACTCGTTTGATGGGTAGAGGATTTATAGAAACTACAGTAAAAATTCCTTTGCTTGCTCCCAACTTTGAATGTGCATACTACGGGCAAATGGGTAAAATGGAGGCTAAATTTTTTAATACCATGATTACGGCCAACGATCACATTTTTATACGTAGAGGGCAGATTCGGAAAGTAAGATTTAATGTACAAGTACGTGATAGTTTAGCTACAGGAGAGTTGCTGGCCGATTATCGTAGGTTGAAGATAACCGTGCTACGCAAGAAAAACCATCAGCGGAAGCGTGGGTTGATCACGTTTATTGCAAATTTGATTATTAAGCACACCAACAACTTAACCAAGAAAAGATACAAAAAAGGGAAGGTGAAGTATCAATTTCGTAAAGATGGAGAGTATCAAAATAGCTTTGTGGGGGTATTGTGGCGGGCGCTGTCTACGGGATTAGTAGATACTATCAAATAAGTGAAAACCCGTGATTTGCAGCAAAAAAACGCTGATAGCCAAATTAGCTTCGTCAAAATTGTAGAATTATGGCAGGAATAATATATATTTGAAACAATGCATAGAGTGGATAGAATGAATGTAATAAAAGGGTAAAATATCTAGTTTTTTTACCATTTATTTCATCCGTTCAAATTTAGGGCATAGAATATGCATACCATAATCACAAAGAGTTAAATATTTAGAATACTTTCTGAGCAAATAGCTTAAAACATATAATAAGTATGTCGAATTTCGCCATTGTTGTACACGGGGGCGCCGGAACTATTACTCCTGATTTATATACTGCTGAAATTGAAAAAGGAATCCGCGATACTTTGTTTGAAGCGGTAGAAGCGGGCTACTTTCTTTTACGAGAAGGTGAAGTCGCGGTAAATGTAGTAAGTCATGTAGTGATGGTTCTTGAAAACTCTCCTTTTTTTAACGCAGGAAAGGGATCAGTTTTTACAAATGATGGAACCCACGAAATGGAGGCTGCCATTATGAATGGAGCCAATTTGGATGCAGGGGCAGCATGTGCGGTAAAAAATGTTCGTAATCCGATTGTACTTGCTCGTAAAATACTCGAAAAATCAGGGCATGTATATCTACATGGCAAAGGAGCCGAAGAATTTGGTCGCCTTTATCACGTAGCGTTTGAGCCTGAAGAATATTTCTTTGATCAATTTAGATACGACGAATGGCGTAAGATCAAAGCTTCTAATACCTACCGTTTAGACCATTCGAAAGACAATGCAAAGAAATTTGGTACCGTAGGGGCAGTAGCCCTTGATATTCACGGCAATGTGGCTGCGGCTACTTCTACCGGAGGTATGACTAATAAGAAACATGGTCGTATTGGTGATAGCTCTATCATTGGCGCAGGTACTTATGCCAACAATGCTACTTGTGCAGTATCTTGTACTGGGCACGGTGAGCCTTTCCTACGAGCGGTTTCGGCGTATGATATATCTTGTTTGATGGAGTACAAAGGGTTGTCACTGGAAGATGCGGCAAACTACCTGATCCACGAAAAAATGAAACAAGATCATTTGCAAGGAGAGGGAGGTCTGATAGCCATTGATCACCAAGGCAATATTGCGATTACTTTCAATACTGTGGGAATGTACCGAGGGTATCGTCGTTCGGGCGAAAAAGAGCACATTGCGCTGTATAAAGCCAATGTACCCGCCTAATTGAAATTGTATATAGTTGTTTAAGAATAAATAGTTTAGCCTATTCTCAGTAGAGGATGGGCTTTTTTGTGAATATCCAGCCTAAATCACTCACCAATCAATTCTTATACTCATATTCTCCAAAAATCACTTCTGATGGTTCCATCATTTTCTTGATTCGTTGTCGAGCACTTTTAGGAATGGCATTTTTAATGAGAATTAACACTTGTAAGCGCTTGAGATTACTCAATTCTTTGGGAATTTCAGTGAGTTGATTGTCATATAAATCTAACCCTTGTAGCTGGGTGAGCTCGCCAAAAGCACTGGGTAGAGATCGGAATTTACAGTACCTAAAACCCACAATTCCTAAGTTTGGAAGCTGTTTTAACTGTTGACAAACCTTTTCAAGGTCAAGGTTTTCGTTGGCACTTAAGTCAATGGTTGACAAACTTTTGATTTTGCTCACTTCTTCGGGCAATTCGGTAAGTTGATTGCCTACTAAGTCGAGGGTTTTGAGTTGGGTAAGCATATGCAGGTTATCAGGAAGCTTACTAATCGTGTTGATCTGTCGGTCTTTGATCAATTGCTCCATTCTTTTTTTGCCAATACGAGTAATCTGGTTATTTCCCAAGTCTAAAATCTCGAGCATGGCCAAAGTACCTATTTCCCGAGGCAAAGCTACAAAATGATTGTCAGACAGATCTAACTGAAGCAATTGTTGCAAATTACCAATAGAATTGGGCAGTCCCACTAGCTGATTACCTGATAGCTTGAGGTACTGTAGTTGAGCTAATTTACCAATAGAGGCAGGAATGCTCTTAAGTTTGTTGAAGTCCAGCGTCAGGCGTTCCAAAGAGGTTACCTCAGTAACTATTTCTGGAAAACGATCAAAAGCATTCCATTTTATATTCAATTCTTTGAGTTTGGTAAGCTTGGCCAAATTATCAGGGAGTGTTTTTAAGTAGTTCCATTGCAAGTCGAGCGTTCGCAAATGCTTGAGCTCGGTAATCCGTGCAGGTAATTTGTTGAAGTAGTTCTTGCCTAAATAGAGCTCCTGTAAATTTTTAAAACGAAAAACTCCTTCTGGAAAGGAACGGAAGTGGTTGACACTCAGATCAAGGCTTTGAATATTTTTGAATTGAAAAAGCTCTTCAGGAATTTTTTCGAGGTAATGATTTCTTAGCTTAAATTTATAAACCTTGTCAGGGTTTTTTAAAGCCTCTTTAAGCGTAGTATAGGTTTCGGCATCCAAAAGCTCGCTTTCGGAAAGAAGTTTGGCCTGTGCTGATGTGTGCGAAATGTGCGAAAAAAATAATGCAATAATGAATAAAATATAGTAATAAGTGCTTTTGTGGTACATGGTCCGCAGTGGTAGTGATTAATTATTCTTACAAAAATAAGCTCAGGTTTAGGATTCCCAAGTATTACTGACCGAAAACTTGAGTCACAAATTATGCCTATTGTGACTTATGCACATAGAGAATGTGGATTGTGGATAACTTTTGTTAGCTTCGACAACAATTTTGTCGATGCTGCGCCTGAATACTAAATTTCAGCAGGATGGATGGCAAAACAATGAGGATGTCTAGACCAGATTAATACCTAGCATCCAATCGATAGAGGCTTGCCGATCGGTAAAATAACGTGTTTCGAATATGATTCCGTGCATTTCTGCATCATTCATTACTTGTTCGATAGATAAACTGGTCACAAAATCTCTACTGACCAATAGCGAGACTCGTTTTACACCCGCTTTTGCCAAACGGGGAAACATTTTTTGTACAGTCCAGTCCTGGTTATCGATGCCAATAGTATAGCGAGTGTCTGCCATGTCCTGCAATACATTGGTAGCCTTGTAATGTTCTACTTGCTGTACATAAAGCTCAAAATATTTACGGTATTCGGATTCGTCTCGATGCCAAATGTTGTTGTCAAGCCATTTGACATACAAAAAGGAGTGGGCCTGGTCCCAATCGATCAGACAAAAGGGGTTTTTGTATACTTGCATGCCTCATAAAATGTATTGATATGTTCGTGTAACACATTGTGGGAGGTGAAAGTTTACGAGTGGTAGGAATATGTTGTCAAAGGTTTGGTTATATCAAGTCAATAGTCAGGCCTGTACTTAGAGTTTTTAGTGAGTGAGCAACCAATTGCGTGCCTCTTCATATGTTTTAAAATATTGAGCCTTAAACGTGGAGCCGTAGGCTTCATTCATGGCTTGCTCTACTGCAACTTGAGTAAAAGCATCGTTACTAGCCACATAAGCTACTTTTTGGATACCTGCCTTGAGAAATTTTTCCAAAATGTTCTGATCTACCCACTCCTGAATAGGAGGTGTCATTACAAACTGAAAATCCCGGATGTCTACCAAAGGCTTATAAGCCTTGTAAGTAACCTGAATATCTGCTACTTGCCACATTTCCTTCTTATAGGTATCAACTGACATAGTGGAAGAAGTTAAGAGCCATGTAAAGACAATAATAGAAGAAGGGTCTGGCTCTAAGGCAATCCTTAGTACTGGGCTTTCATAAATTATTTTCATTAATATAGTAAGTTTAGATGGAATGTTTGATGGAGTAAATGGGGAAGGAGTATAATTTAATAACGAAAAAGCTGCTGGAAATGATGCTATAATTTACTCCAATGTTGGAACCAAATGTGTACTGGATTTATAATATCGGATATACCATCAACTTTGCTTAATACTGTTTCGTATGTATTTAGTACAATTTATATTCAAACAGTAACAAAAATGACAACACAAAAAATTTACGAGAGCAAATACCAACGTATTTTTCTCGATCAATCCAATGCCATTATGCACAATGAATGGATGGAAGACAGTATTCAAATGGACGAAGAAGATTTTAAAAGCGAGTTATTACATTTGGTAAGGTGTGTTGCCGAAAATCCTGTGGAGCGGCAACTCATTGATACGCTGAATTTTCGCTTTATTGTGAGTCCCCAACTCCAGGCCTGGACAGATGTAGAAGTCACTAAAAAGAATAAGATGAATGGGGTAAAAAAGGTAGCATTGATTATGCCGCAAGAGTATATCACGCAATTGTCGGTACAGCAGGCCCTCAGCGAAAAAGAAGCAAAGTCTTTAGATACCCGCTTTTTTTCGGATATGGAAGAAGCCAAAGGTTGGTTGTTGGACTGAGGCAACCTGATTAACAAATCATAAATTAATAAACCCTAAAGAAACTAGTACTTTGGGGTTTTACTGTTTTTTGACTTTACAAAGCTTGATAAATGCCGAAGGCACTCAAGGCGGTCAACTAAACTATTAGGGAATTATTCCGTGATAGGTTATATATACATTCATTTTAATTTTAAGTAAGTATGAAAAGCTTAGAGAATTTCAAAAAGAATACATTGAACAAACAACAACAACAGCAACTAAAAGGTGGCCAAGGATATTGTGCTCAAAGTACTGTTGGCTGTCAAGGTGATCCTGGACGACTCTACCCAGCTCGTTAATAAACAACAAACCCCGCAAAAATCACTTTCGCGGGGTTTTCTTATATCTAAACACTAAATCTATAGACCATCGTCTGACGGCTATCGACTAAGTTTACATATTACGACGATACTGTCCACCTACTTCGTACAAGGCATCCGAGATTTGTCCTAGAGAACAAACTTTGGTAGCTTCCATCAAGGTTTCAAATATATTTCCGTTTTCGATGGCGGCTTGTTGTAGTTCTTTCAGGCGTTGTTTACCAATGTCGGCGTTACGCTCGTGGAAAGCATCACGGGTAGAGATGGCAAACTCTTTTTCCTCAGTAGTAGAGCGAATCACCTCATCTGGGATAATGGTAGGCGAACCATTCGGATCAAGGAAAGTATTTACCCCGATCAATGGTAGCTCCCCAGTGTGCTTCTTCATTTCATAGTACATCGATTCTTCCTGAATCTTAGCACGTTGGTACATACGCTCCATGGCACCCAATACACCTCCACGTTCCGAAATAGATTTAAACTCATACAATACTGCTTGCTCTACCAAGTCGGTCAACTCCTCGATAATGAAAGCTCCTTGTAATGGGTTTTCGTTTTTGGCCAATCCCAATTCGTGGTTAATGATCAACTGAATGGCCATTGCTCTACGCACCGATTCTTCGGTAGGAGTAGTAATGGCTTCATCATATGCATTGGTATGCAAAGAGTTACAGTTGTCATAAATGGCATAAAGTGCTTGTAGTGTAGTACGAATGTCGTTGAAACCAATCTCTTGGGCATGCAACGAACGACCCGAAGTTTGGATATGGTATTTTAACTTTTGTGAACGTTCGTTTCCACCGTATTTATGCTTGATGGCCTTGGCCCAAATTCTTCGGGCGACACGTCCAATCACTGAGTACTCAGGATCGATACCGTTGGAGAAGAAATAAGAGAAGTTTGGTGCAAAATCATCGATGTTCATTCCGCGCGACAAGTAATACTCTACGAAAGTAAATCCGTTAGAAAGCGTCAAGGCCAATTGAGTAATGGGGTTGGCCCCTGCTTCGGCAATGTGGTATCCTGAGATAGATACCGAATAGAAGTTACGGATTTTGTGATCAATAAAGTATTGCTGAATGTCGCCCATCATACGCAAGGCAAACTCAGTAGAGAAGATACAAGTATTTTGGGCTTGGTCTTCTTTCAAAATATCGGCTTGTACTGTACCACGTACTTTAGAAATTGCACTGGCTTTTATTTCAGCATAAACCTCAGCAGGAAGCACATCTTCACCAGTTACCCCTAATAGCAACAAACCAAGGCCGTCATTTCCTTCTGGTAAGTCACCATTGTAGCGAGGACGTTCCATTCCTTTATCAGTATAAATCTGATTAATCTTGGCTTCTACCTCCGCTTCCAGTCCGTTTTCTTTGATGTACTTCTCACATTGTTGGTCAACGGCTGCATTCATAAAGAACCCTAAAAGCATTGGTGCAGGGCCATTGATGGTCATTGATACCGAAGTTTTAGGATCGCAAAGGTCAAAACCAGAATAAAGCTTTTTGGCATCATCCAAAGTAGCCACACTTACTCCTGAGTTACCAATCTTTCCATAAATATCAGGGCGGTGATCAGGGTTGTTACCATACAAGGTTACCGAGTCAAAAGCAGTAGATAAACGCTTGGCGGGTAAACCTTTGGATACATAGTGAAAACGACGATTGGTACGTTCCGGGCCACCTTCTCCCGCAAACATACGGGTAGGATCTTCACCTTTACGTTTCAGTGGGAATACCCCAGCTGCATAAGGGAAGAAACCAGGAGCATTTTCGGTAAGAATCCAGCGCAAAATGTCTCCCCAGTCCTGATACTTAGGCAAAGACACACGAGGAACGCGGGTACCTGACAAACTGGTGTAATATAAATCTTGTTCAATGACTTTGTTACGTACCTGGAATTGATACTTATCGGCTTTGTAACGCTTAATAGTATCGGCCCAGCCCTGGAGTGCTGTCTTGCATTCAGGGTCTAAACGCTCTTCCAGCTCATTGTACATATTGATCAAGTCTTTCAGGTACTCAGGTTCTCCCTGAATGTGCTCAATGGCGTGTACCACTTCTTGACTTTCTTCTACAAACTCAATGGTTTTTTTACCAATATTGGCACGTAGTTGATCGATGGTACCTTTGAGTTGGTACATACGACGGGCTATATTGGCTTGCTGATCTACAAAGTCATCATACTTAGCTGAGTCTTCACAGATTTCGGCCAGGTAACGCACTCTATCAGGAGGAATGATATAAATCTTTTCTGACATGGCTTCGCTAATCTCAAAGCCAGACTTTAAGTGTTCGGCCCCAGTTCGCTCTACAATCTTGTCCATCAGATTGCGATACAGGGTATTGGTACCTGGGTCGTTGAACTGAGAAGCAATTGAGCCAAAGATAGGCAGTTCTTCATCAGGCGTATCAAACATCAATTTGTTACGCTTGTATTGCTTGCGCACATCGCGTAGGGCATCTAAAGAACCACGTTTGTCGAATTTGTTGATGGCAATGACATCTGCAAAATCCAACATATCAATTTTTTCTAACTGAGTAGCGGCTCCGTACTCGGCGGTCATTACATACAATGACACATCTGAGTGGTCTACAATTTCAGTATCTGATTGGCCAATCCCTGAGGTTTCTACAATTACTAAGTCGAACCCAGCCGCTTTGCAGATATCAATGGCATCTTGTACATGACGACTCAAGGCCAGGTTAGATTGGCGGGTGGCCAATGAGCGCATATATACTCTACCACTGCTGATAGAGTTCATTCGAATACGGTCTCCTAATAAAGCACCCCCTGTTTTACGTTTAGAAGGGTCTACCGAGATTACCGCAATGCTTTTGTCCTCAAAATCCAGCAAATAGCGACGTACCAATTCGTCTACCAATGATGATTTTCCAGCACCACCAGTGCCCGTAATACCCAATACTGGGGCTTTGGCTTCTTGTGCCTTTTGGGAAACATTGGCTCGAATGGTATTAAACTCTTCAGGGTAGTTTTCGGCTACCGAAATCATACGTGCCAACTTCAGTGGATTGCGTTCAGCCAAGCTGTCCAGTAGTTCTTCCAAACTATGCGTAGGAGCAGCTTCTGTTTCAGTTGCTTGTCCGTTTACCTCACCAGCTGCAGCTAGTTGGTGTTTTTTACGCTTATAAGTAGAGAAATCAGAGCTTTCCAACAAGTGATTAATCATTCCCTGCAAGCCCATTTCCCGACCATCGTCAGGAGAGTAAATACGATCGATACCGTGTTGGTGTAGTTCTTCGGCTTCACTGGGAAGAATGGTTCCACCACCTCCACCAAAAATGCGAATGTCAGCACCTCGCTCTTTGAGCAAATCATGCATATACTTGAGGTACTCTACGTGCCCTCCCTGGTAAGAAGTCATCGCAATGGCTTGAGCATCTTCCTGAATGGCACAGTCTACTACTTCAGCCACGCTACGGTTATGGCCCAGGTGGATAACCTCAGCTCCCGAAGCTTGGATGATACGTCGCATAATATTGATGGCAGCATCGTGTCCATCGAACAACGAAGCAGCGGTGACTATCCGGACGTGATTTTGGGGCTTATAGGGTTTTATCTTGTCGGTCATAATGCTTTATTTTCAAAGTTTTTAGGTAGGCTTCAAGAAAAAGAAATCTACCTTTCATTGTCCAAAGGAGGGGGTGTTTGGCTTATTGAATAGCGAAACATTCAACGATAAACATGGACTATCAACTATTTACAAATCTACACAATTTTTGAGGTTATTGGAAACACACCATTTTATCTGCAAATAGTCCGATTTGGTGTTTAATCAATTTAACCAATAAATATTAGGAATGTTCTCAGACCAGAAAAATGATTACAGGTGAGAAGGGCATAAAATAGGATAGAAATTTTTTGACTTAGTTGGCCACATAACCCCCTTTGAGAGGAGATATTATACGCATTATTCTCTATATCATTTTCGTTGCAAGACTTATACCTTTGCAAACATTAGCCTAAAACTGTTTATATTTTTTCATTAAAATGTTTAAATTACCGAAAGCTTACCACTAAGTGATTTAATCCTTAACTTATCTCAACTATGGAAACAAATACTATCAGGACTCCAACAACACAACATTTCTCCGATCTATCTACCAACAATGTTGAAGCAAAAAAGTGGAATTTCTTTCAAAAATTCGGATTTAGATTCATCTGTGCATTTTTTATGCTTTTTGTGTTTCCTTTTCCCCTCAATCAAATCCCCAAATCTAATGTAGTACTGAAATATTATGACCAGTTCTTGGAGTTTATAACCTTGAATGTGGGTAAATATGTATTGGGTATTCAGGAGACCTTCAAAAATGCCCCTAACGGTAGCGGAGACCGTTTATACAATTGGGCAAACTACGGAACCATTTTAGTTTTGGCGATTGTAATTACGCTCATTTGGACGGTATTGGATCGCAAACGTACTTCTTATCGATTGTGGAGCAAATGGTTTGTATTACTGGTTACCTATTATTTGGCGGCTTTTATGTTTTCGTATGGTTTTGCCAAGGTTTTTTACCTACAATTTCGTTTTCCCAGTTTCGAACGCTTATTCCAAAGCTATGGACACTCTTCGCCTATGCGTCTGATGTGGACTTTTATGGGAGCTTCTAAAACTTATACGGTTTTTGCCGGGATGAGCGAAGTAATCGCTGGTGGGTTATTGATTTTCCGACGAACCAGAGTACTGGGAGGATTAGTCGCCTTTGGGGTGATGTTTAATGTGTTTTTGATGAACATGAGCTATGACATCCCTGTGAAGCTATTCTCTTTTCAACTAATGGCGATGGGGTTGTTTATAGCATTAATAGATTATCGTCGCCTACTCAACTTATTTGTGCTGGATAAAAACAGCTTACCTCCTACGATTCACCAACCTATTTTCAGAACCCGTCGTAATCATTTAATCTTGATTGGTGTTCAGTTTTTATTGATGGGTTATGTGCTTTATTCTAATATATCGTGGAGTGTAGATGCACAAAAACGGTATGGAGAAGATAGACCTAAACCAGCGCTTTATGGTATTTATAGTGTGAATAAATTTGTGAAAAACGGACAGGAACAGCCTCCATTAGCCACTGATACTACTCGCTGGAATCGACTTTTGATAAACTATGTAGGAAGGGCTTCTATTATGATGATGGATGATAGTTATCAACGATATAGGGTAAAAACCGATACCGTGAAAAGGCAAATGACATTTAGTACCCGCAAAGATACAGTGAATAAATACACAATGAAATATGAGTTAGTAGGCAAAGATTTAAAGTTAAAAGGAGTACTTAAAAAAGATACCCTTGATATTACTTTTAAGCATTATCCGCTCAAAAACTTCAGCTTAATCAACCGAGGTTTCCACTGGATAAATGATGTGCCTTATAATAGATACAAAGACGGTTATTAAAACTGTAGCTGTTTATATAAAAAGTCGGAATGACTTCTTTTTAAAAAGCGTTTGAATCGAAATGATTTAAACGCTTTTTTCTTTTTATGCTCCAAAACTATTGTTTTCCCTTTTATACAGTTTAATCAAAGATTGCTTGGATTATAGTAATGTGCTTTGTTATATTTGAAGCATAGTACTATGTATAACCATATAATAAATTAAAATGTCATATTTTAGTAACTGGATGCCACTTCACAAAGTGGGATTTAGGTTTACAACTAGCCTTTTTACACTGTTTATATTTCCTTTTCCCTTCAATTACATTCCACCATTTTCTTTAATATTTGAATATTATACTCAGTTTATTGGGTTTTTAACCCAACAAGTGGGTAAACATATTTTAGGAATTGATCAAATACTAAATAAAACAGCAACTGGCAGTGGTGACCAGTTGTATAACTGGATCAATGCTTTTACTTACCTCTTGTTGGCATTACTTATCACCTTGATTTGGACGGTTTTAGACCGCAAACGACCTTCTTATCGAGTATTTTTTAAGTGGTTTTTATTGTTCATAAGCTACTACCTGGTGGTGCAAATGCTGATCTATGGACTGATCAAGGTTTTTTACGTTCAATTTCCTCCTTTAACCCTGGAACAGCTTTTCCAAACCTATGGATATTCTTCTCCTATGCGATTAATGTGGACTTTTATGGGCGCTTCGCACAGTTATAATCTGTTTGCTGGGGGTGTCGAAATATTAGCGGCAGGGTTGCTTATATTTAGAAAAACCAGAGCATTGGGTGGTTTCGTTACCTTCGGTGTTATGCTCAATGTGTTTGTCATGAATATGAGCTATGATGTACCAGTGAAGCTTTTTTCGTTTCAGTATATGTTAATGGGCTTGCTTTTGGGTTTGGCAGATTATCGTCGCTTATGGGCAGTGTTTGCACAAAGCAAAACCGAAATACCTGCCACAGTTTATCAACCTGTTTTTCAAAAACGACGAAATCGCAACTTACTCATTGCCTTTCAAGCATTATTGGTAGTATTCCTGGCTACGATTCAGATTTGGAGTGGAACAACAGCCCAGAAAAAATATGGGGTAAATAGACCCAAGCCAGCACTTTATGGAATCTATAATGTGACCAGGTTTATTAAAAATGGGCAATCTATTGCTCCATTGGCCACTGATACCACTTGTTGGAAGCGCTTGCTTATTGACTATCCTCAATGGGTTTCTGTGATGGGAATGAATGATGATTTCCGACGCTATACAGTAAAAACCGATACTGTAAAAAAGCAGATGGTTTTTAGCACTCGAAAAGACACTGTGAATAAGTATGCCATGAGATATGAGCAGTTAGGCAAAGATTTGAAGTTAACAGGTATACTTCAAGGAGATACTCTGGCTATTACTTTCAAGCATTATCCGTTACAAAATTTTACTTTGCTTAATCGAGGGTTTCATTGGGTAAGTCCAGTGCCTTACAATGAGTACAAGGGGAGTTATTAACAGATAGTTGTGAATTTGTACATTAACTCATTTCTTATTCTTGAAAATCGTTGAAGTTTCTATTATACGCCTTAATTGACAGGACTGTTTGATTACATATTGAAATTATTTAATGTATAGATTCTAAAAAACTTGCTTGATTTAAATGTAATTAGAGTATGTTTAAACTTCATTGATTAGGTCTTTTACGCGACTTTTTTGATTATATATTGTCAAATTTATCTGCAATAGCACTGTTATTCCCTTAAAATTTGGTGCACCTAATCCAAAAAATCATCCTAAAACCTCCTTTAAACGAAAATTTAAACATACTCTTAATTCTAATCTATCTTTTGTAATGATTAAGATAGAATTAGAATAAATTATTTCAAGGATGAAAACATTTAAACCTGAGGCTATATGTTAAGTAAAAGCGATGTTCTGAGAAATATTTCTTTGTTAGAGAACTTGTTAAAGCTATCTTCTCTAGGAATGGCGATTTACCTGAGTATAAAATTTTCTTTACTTTTAGGTAGAACCTCTTTCAATGGTCTATTCTTTACTAAACTAATGATAAACAATGGTTTTGAGATTTTAACCTAAAAAAATTACATTAGATAAATGTTTGATTAATCAAACACTTATTTGAAAGAACTACCTATAAGTAGATGTATCTATTCTGATCACTAAATGCTTGGAAAACAACTAACAATAAAGTTAGGCATGGATTTTACATAACTTCATTGATTACATAGTGCCATTCATTATTACAAAATCGTCCTAAAAGTGTGACTTGTTGACCATAATAAAAACCATCTAAGGTAAAAGTGTAGTTGTATGCTTGATTATACTTTATACTGGAGATTAAATCCTCTAACAAATCTTTGAAAGTTTTGAGAGAGTGATGAGGAATATCTATCCCTTTTTTTAAGTTATCTTCCATAAATGTAAAAACCTGATAAGCATCTATACCTACTGAATTTATCGTTTCTATACAATTAACTGTTTGTTCATTTTGGATGCCTAATATTTCTCCGATTGCTTGAAGGAAAGAGATTGGATTAGCATCTGTTTTCTGGAAAGATGGCAGCATGGTAGCTTAAATTATTCTTTTGCAATATCAGCTTCATCAGCTTTCAAAAACTTAATCTTTTCGCCTTCTATTTTCTGGTAAGCTTCATTTAAATCATCTAAAAAAGTTTCAATTTTTTCTTCATTAAAATTATTAAATTTAAGGTTAATGGATACCTTTTTCTCTTGTTCATTCATTCTATCCAATTTATTATGCTTTTTTCGCTCATTAGGACCTATCAGGGCCCTTTTAAGATAGTTACTCATAGTATTGTTATTAAAAGTTACACTAGTTTGTTTAACACTTATTAATGATAAATTACCAGATTTAGATTTAAATTGTGCTCGTATTGTTGCCTTAGAAAGAATGGCTTTAGAACGTCTTACAAGCTTTTTCATTGTAATGTCTTTAAATTCTACAAAATAGTAGCTTGAAATTAAACAACTAAATCGATTAAATCCTACTTGTTTAACATTTTTTTCCGATTATTTGTTACATAAAGTAGGAAAAATTTGATATAAGTCGTTTAACTGTTTGAAATACAGTAATTAGAAATGTTGTATTTCTCCGGTTATCAGTTGTCATGTAACATGAAAAATAACTCTATTTTCATTGCTGTAATTCAGCTAAGGAATTTAAGTGTTTTTTCCAAGCGTCTACTAATTTTTCATACAACTTTTCCAATGAACTGTTATTCTTTCCAGTGATAGCCAAATCAGTTTCACTTATAAGCATTTCTTGACTATCCAAAATAATTTGAATTACATTGAGAGAGTTACTAGGATTTTCTTCGTTAAAAAGACCTAGTTTGATTGAGCTAATCCAAGATAAATCAATTATAAATTTATCTGATTCAAAAATTCGATTATCCATAAAAATTGATTTAAATTATATACTTATAATTTTATAGGTTGAATACATTTAAAGCATATTAATTGTTATTAATGGTTAATTTACTAATAATAGTAAACATTTTTTTGCTTTTATTGAGTTAAAATTTTGTGTTAAGGTTTTATTTAAACGCTTGTACAATCTTAAAATTTTATCTTTTATTAGGATTTATCCAATTTTTTTATATATTCATAATAACAAAACTAATACAATTCAAAAATCATTAAATGATATTAAGTTTTTAAGTAATAAACAATGATAAAAATCATTTTTAAGAACTATAATTTTAAGGTAAATGAATATTTATCAAGACACTCTTTATATTGAGAATGAAGCCTTCACGAACAAAAAAATCATTAAAGGAAGCCATCATAAACATATCCGTTACACAAAATGCATTTTCAAGGAAGAAGTTAAGATTGTAGCTTCAATGTATTTAGAGAGTATAACTTTTGAGTTATGTTTTATTGATAAACAAGTATTTATTGAAAATGATTGTATAAATTTTCAAATTACTTTTGATGGTTGTCATATAGAAAGAACTACTTTTAATGAAGTAGAATTTGAAGAAGAAATAATTTTAAAATCCTGTTTTATAAATAGAAAAAATAATGATGTTATTGGCTTAAGTATAAAAAATTGTGATTTTCAAAATAAATTTGAAGTATCAGGAACAATTTGTAATGCAGAAATTTTTAATTGTTCTTTTAGGGAACAAAATGTTATTTTATCAGGTATATTTCAGATGTATCAGCATTACTCTGCTTTACTAATCCAAGAATGTTACTTCCATTCTCACTTGTTTATTTTTCCTCAAGAAATTACTAAATCAGAAAAAGATACTCAAGTAATACAAGCAAATATATCTTTAGAAAATAGTGTTTTTCATAAAAGAGTGGATATAATACCACAAGAATGTGAGGGTGAACTTAGGTTTATAAACTCTATAGTCCATTCAAATATCAAATTTATTAAGGGAAATAAACAAGAAGGTATTGAATATAACTTAAAAGGAGGGGTATTCTTTGGAGGAACAAAATTTGAAGGCATTATCTCCTTTGTTGACTTGAGATTAAAATCCTTAAAAGTAATTCATTGTTTAGGATGTCATATTCAGGCAGGAGATAGTTTTTTGTTAGATGAGGCTAATTCAGCTACGTATCGTGTTCTGAAAAAATCTGCCTTAGATTTAAATTCTCAAGATGATTATTTAAAATACAAAAAGAAAGAATATCAAGCGTTAGAGAAAGAAAAAAGAAAGAAGCTTGTGGAAAGTTTTAAACGTAAAAGCTTCAGGATAGCTTGGCAAAACTCTATTGATGTCTTTATACTTTTTTTAAATAAAGTTTCGAGCAAGCATGGTACTAGCTGGTCTCATTCTCTTGTTTTTTTAATAATAACCTCATATATCTTATTTAATCTCCTTATTTTTTTTGGTGATAAAAATTTATCTTATTCTTGGAGCTTTGAAGGATTCATTTACATATATGAAAAGTATGCGAATAAATTTTGGCTTTTTTTTAACCCTGGACATAAAATAACTTTCTTAAGAGATCAATTAAACTTAGAGATTAATGGATATACTGGATTTATAGATACAATTGCAAGGGTATGTATAATTTATGGTAGCTTTCAATTTACGATGTCATTCAGAAAGTTTAATAAATAATATCATTTTCTTAACAATCTTTAACATCCTCTCTAACATTTTTTAACGTAGCAAATTCTCTTCACAGCTTGGGCTTGCGGTAATTTTGAGCATAAAATTATCAAACAACTGAAGCCCATGACGCATCTACTCAAAAATAAGCTTGGCAACTTTGTCTGGCTCAACAATTTTCTCGGAGGCATTATGTTCCTGATTGCCTTCACTGTATATGCCCTCACCGTAGAGCCTACCGCTAGCTTTTGGGATTGTGGCGAATTCATTGCCTGTTCTTATAAACTTCAGGCACCTCACCCTCCTGGTACCCCTTTCTTTTTGTTAGTAGGTCGTTTGTTTTCTTTGTTGGCAGGCAATGATGTTACCCAAGTGGCTTATTGGGTCAATATGATGTCAGTAGTATGTAGTGCTGCTACCATCATGTTATTATTTTGGAGCATTATCTTGCTGGGCCTAAGGCTGATGCGTACCACTAAAGAAACCATTACTCAAGCTCAATCTTTTACTTTGCTGGGTTCGGCTGCAGTAGGTGCCCTGGCTTATACTTTTTCCGATTCGTTTTGGTTTTCGGCAGTAGAAGCTGAAGTATATGCCATGTCGGCTTTGTTTACCTCCTTTGTGTTTTGGGCAATGTTGCGCTGGAATGCCGTAGATAACCCTCGCTTTGCCAACCAATGGTTACTACTGATTGCTTATGTGATTGGGCTTTCGTTGGGGGTACATATTCTCAACCTTCTAACAATTCCAGCCTTGGGATTGGTGTATTATTTTAAACATCGCACCCAAATCGAATTTTGGGGAATTGCTAAAATAATGGCTATCAGCGGTGGCATTATTTTACTATTATTGATTGGAGTAATTGCCTGGTTACCAGCACTTATCTTTAAGGTAGAGTTGCTGATGGTCAATAGTTTTGGCTTGCCGTTCAATAGTGGAACTTGGGTGGTATTGTTGGGCATTGTGGTAGGATTGGGGTATGGAGTGTATTATAGCGTCCAAAAACAGCGCCCCCAGCTCAATACCTTTTTAATGGCTTTTACCCTGTTACTGTTAGGGTATGGTTCTTATGGAGTGATTGTAGTGCGAGCCCAATACGATACCCCCATCAATATGAACAAGCCCGATGAAGTGACCAAGTTTATGAGTTATGTAAATCGAGAACAATACGGAAACGTGCCTTTGTTTAGTGGGCCACACTATGAGTCAAAATTGTTGGATAGTAAGCCTGCCAAATGGATATATCGTAGAGTAGGCAATCGTTACAAGAGAGTAGACTACACTCCCAAATATACTTATGACGATTACATGCTTTTTCCGCGGTTGTATAGTTCGCGAGATAATCACCCTGCATTGTATCGTCAAATACTTGGTAAACGCGTAGGGCAAAAACCCAATGTGGCTGATAACTTTAAGTTTTTCTGGAATCACCAACTGGGTCATATGTATTGGCGGTATTTTCTGTGGAACTTTGTAGGACGTCAAAGCGATGTGCAAGATGCAGGGGTAATGTTGCCTCATCAACTGAAATCTTCTTTGCCCGAAGCGTTGAGACGTAATAAGGCCAATAACCAATTTTTTATGCTTCCGCTTTTATTAGGGCTAATTGGGGTATTTTTCCAATTCCGTAGTAGCAAGCCTGTGTTTATGATCAACGCCATGTTTTTTGTCCTGACTGGGGTAGCCTTGGTATTGTATTTTAATGCTCCTCCTGTGGAGCCTCGAGAGCGGGACTATATTTACGTGGGTTCTTTTTATACCTTTGCAATTTGGATGGCTTTTGGTACGATGGCTTTGGCCAATTGGGGACGATACTTATTCAAACATCATAAAATGGCTGCTGCTTTTGCGACTACGTTAGGGTTAAGTGTGGCTTTTCTGATGGCATTAGAAGGCTGGGATGATCATAACCGATCCAATAGGGTGTTTTCGGTAAATTCGGCTAAAAATATGCTAGAAGGCTGTGCACCCGACTCGATTTTACTGGTAAGCGGTGACAACGAAACCTACCCTCTGTGGTATGCTCAAGAAGTAGAAGGCTTTAGAACCGATGTACGGGTATGCAATCTGCAACTCATGACAGGCCCTTGGTATATGGAGCAGCTTCGTCGCAAGCAGTACAAATCGGCACCATTGCCCTTAGGTTTAGATCAATCTCATTATGCACGAGGTAACAATAGTTATTTGCCATTTGTGGCTGCTACTCAAAATCCTGGTTTTTCTAAAAAAGTGGCCAAACAACTGGTAGAGCAAGGAATGGATCTTAAGCAGTATTTTCAATTGTTGAAAAAACGCGATCCCAGATTGAAATACCCAAGCGACGAACGCAACCTAAATATGTTGCCTACCCAAAGGCTGGTGCTTCCGCTTAATAAAGCTGCTATTTTAAAACAAGGTATCGTAGCCAAGAACAAAGAGCACTTGCTCAAAGATTATATGGCTTGGCAAATCCCTCAAAAGTATTTGTACAAAGACGATTTAGCCATTCTTGATTTGTTGGCTCACAACGATTGGAAACGACCCATTTATTTTTCTCCCCGATTGGGCAATGAAGACTATCTGGGATTGCAAGAATATCTACAACTAGAAGGTGGAGTAATGAGACTCTTGCCAGTAAAAGTAGCTGGTGCTCGCGATGGTTATGTAAACTCAAAACTGACTTATGAAAACCTTATAAAAAAATCGGATTGGACGGGACTCAACGATCCTGATATATACTATGATGAGATTCACCGTCGAATGATTTCATCGAGCCGAGAGTCGTTTTATCGTTTGGCAGTACAACTTTTCAATGAAAAACAATATGAAAAAGCCAAAGAAGTGATCTTGTTCTGTCTGGAGAAAATACCTGACGAAGTGGTGCCTTATAGTTATTATGTTGTTCCGATGCTTGATATCTTGTGGGAAGTAGGAGAGGCCAAGCGGGCAGCCAGGATTGGGGAAATGCTTGCCAAGCGATCGGATGAATACTTGAGCTATTTGGAAAAATATGAGGCTAAAAATCGCCGTAGTATTTCTATTAATTATTCTATGCTAGGCCAAATTGCTCAAATGTTTGAAAAACATAAGTGGCCTCAGGCTAAAAAGTACAGTGCAATGGTAGCCAAACATTACCATTTGCTGCAATAATTTTTTTGACTTCCTCTTGTTAACTTCCTTTGGTTGAACTGTATAAAGTTTGTACCAGAGGAAGTTTTTTTATACACCAAAATCTGTTTTTTGTTAGATAAAATTTTATTTTTAATCAACAAAAAGAATTGAAAGGTAGCTGACATTTGATTTCATTCAACAAAGTTATTTTGCAAGTAATATAACACAATAAGACATCTCACTGAATAAAGACAAGCATTGTCACTTCTATATTTTAATAGCTACAACTACCAGATATTGGACTTCCGAATCAATAGCAAGCCTTCATCCTTTTGTCTGTGAATAATAATAATTTGTGTAAATTTTATTATATTTTCAGTTGGACGGAGTTTTGGTACAGTCCATGTCACGTAAACTAAGCAATCAACGCATAATCTATTATACATTACAATTTGTCAAACCTATTATAAAATGGAGCGATTTAAAAAGTTTATGGATCAGATTGGGTTTCTGGAGCTAGAGTTTCTGGAAATACTGGTTTTATTGATTCCACTCATACTTGTCTATATGTTTATTCGGGATATCTTGAATAAACGCCAAACCATCAAGCACAACTTCCCAGTTGTTGGACGTTTGCGTTACTTCCTGGAGTCTATCGGTCCTGAGCTTCGGCAGTATATCGTAGCAAGCAACCGCGAAGAGCTTCCTTTTAACCGAAGCCAGCGCTCGTGGGTGTATGCTTCAGCCAAAAAACAAAACAACTATGAAGGTTTTGGAACAGATAAAGACATTTACGCTCCTGGGCACGTATTTATCAATCCAGCATTATTTGCCTACAAGCCCCCTGAAGGGCATATTAGCTTGACAGACCCTTCTTTTTTGCCTTGTGCCAAAGTAATGGGAAAGTATAATAAGCGTAAGCGTCCTTTCCGACCTTATTCTTTAGGAAATATCTCAGCCATGAGTTTTGGTTCGCTGTCACGTAATGCAGTATCTGCACTTAACCAAGGGGCTAAAACGAGTGGATGTTACCACAACACAGGAGAAGGTAGTTTGTCGCCTTATCATAGCCATGGAGCTGATGTAATGTTCCACTTTGGTACAGGCTATTTTGGGGTACGTGACAAAGACGGCAAGTTCTCAATGGATAAATTGGTAGAATTGACTGAGAAAAACCCGTTTATCCGTGCAGTTGAAATTAAGCTCTCTCAAGGCGCCAAACCTGGAAAGGGAGGGATTTTGCCTGCATCAAAAATTACCAAAGAAATTTCGGAAATACGAGGCATTCCAATGGGTAAAGATGTACTTTCGCCTGCATCGCATTCGGCTTTTTCTAATGTACCAGAACTATTAGATTTTATTGAAAACATTGCCGAAAATACTGGCTTACCTGTTGGCTTCAAGGCGGCTGTGGGACGTTTAGAAATGTGGGAAGAATTGGCCGACTTGATGGTAAAACGTGATACTGGCCCAGATTTTATTACAATTGATGGAGGAGAAGGTGGTACTGGAGCAGCCCCGCACTCTTTTGCCGATCACGTATCGTTGCCGTTTGCCTTTGCCTTTACAAGTGTATATAAAATATTCCTCGATCGAGGTTTAACCGACCGCATTGTATTTGTAGCGTCTGGGCGTTTGGGTTTTCCGGCCAAAGCATTGATGGCGATGGCAATGGGGGCTGATCTTATTCAAATGGCGCGTGAGCCGATGATGGCGATTGGTTGTATTCAGGCACAGATTTGTCATACCAATAAATGCCCGGCTGGAGTAGCTACTCAAAATAAGTGGTTGTCATCAGGGTTAGATCCTACGCATAAGTCGGTTCGTTTTCATAACTATATAACTGCTTTCCGTAAAGAAGTATTACAAATTGCTCATGCTTGCGGGTATGAACACCCTTGTCAGATCACGATGCATGATGTAGAAGTAGGAATGGGCTCTAGTCGCTCTACCCAGACATTGGCAGATAACTATGGATATGACAAACCAGTGGTTGAGTTCAAAGGAATGAATCACTTGCTGGATTGTCCTCATTTGGGCGGTTTAGGAAAAGATGTATCTAGTGCACAGGCATTGGCCAAAGCAAAGGCTTAAGATATAAAGTTTACACTTTGATGTAGAAACAGGGCTTGTGCAAGCCCTGTTTTTTATTTTATAATTAAGCGGTAACACCAACTACAGTCTCGATGGCTTGACGCAAATCTTCTACTAAGTCTTCAGCATCTTCAATACCTACACTTAAGCGGATCAATGTATCTTTCAAACCACGGGCTTCACGCTCCTCTTTGGGAATGCTGGCGTGTGTCATAGACGCAGGGTGCGTACAAAGCGATTCTACCCCACCCAAAGATTCACCCAATGCAAATACCTTCAAGCTTTCCATTACCTGTTTGGCTTCTTCCATATTGTCTCCTTTAAGCGTAAAAGAAACCATTCCACCAAAACCACTCATTTGTTTTTTGGCAATGTCATGTCCTTTGTGCTCAGACAATCCAATCCAATATACATTGTCTACCTTATCGTGGCCACTCAAAAATTCCGCAACTGCTTTACCATTTACTTCGTGACGATCCATACGAATGTGCAAGGTTTTGATTCCACGCAACATCAAGAAGCAATCGTTAGGGCTTGGAACCGCCCCACAAGAGTTCTGGATAAAAGCCAGCTTTTCGTGCAATTCATCCGAATTTACGATTAAGGCTCCCATGACTACATCAGAGTGTCCACCCAAATATTTAGTGGCAGAATGCATCACGATATCAGCACCCAAATCCAGTGGGTTTTGTAAATAAGGAGTCGCAAAAGTGTTATCTACACACAGCAATAACTGATGGTTTTTGGTAATCTGAGCTACTGCAGCAATGTCTATAATGTTTAACAATGGATTGGTAGGAGTTTCTACCCACACAAGCTTCGTATTATCATTGATCAAAGGCTCAATGTTGGCAGGATTGCTCATGTCTACAAAGTGGGTTTTGATGCCCAAAGGCTCATATACTTTGGTCATCAAACGATAAGTTCCTCCGTACATGTCGTCACAAGCAATGATTTCATCGCCAGGCTTGAAAAGCTTCATTACCGAATCGGTAGCTGACATACCCGAAGCAAAGCAAAGCCCATGCTTACCATTCTCCAAGGCAGCCAGGTTGGCCTCCAATGGAGTACGGGTTGGGTTTTTGGTACGAGAATACTCATATCCTTCGCGAGGCTTACCCAAGCCTTCTTGTACATAAGTAGAGGTCTGAAAAATAGGAGTCATGATGGCGCCAGTTACTGGTTCTGGCTCTACTCCTGCGTGTATGGCTTTAGTTCCAAATTTCATAAGCGTGTGTTTTTTGAGAGGTATTGAATATTATTTTAACATAAGTGCTAAGGTAATATTACATATGGTTAAATTGTTTTATTGTTGTATAGTTGCGCAATGCATCGCGGAACCATTTATCCATATAACCATTCAACAATAATCTAATATTGACCCACTCCTTAAAACCTGTATCCAACACATAATTCCTAAATTATTAGCAAGTTAAAAGTAAAAACCGAAAAGGTGCAAGATTAGTTTGGGATTGATTATATTAGTAGAGATAACATTCTTGAAGCGTCTTCTACGATTATTTATCATAAACTTATTAAAATGCACACCACTATTCAAAACGAATTAACCAAAATAGAAGAGTCACAAGATATAGAAATTTTGTACGCTTGTGAATCTGGTAGCCGAGCCTGGGGGTTTCCATCTCCTGATAGTGATTATGATGTTCGGTTCATCTATCGTCACCCTCGTGAAAAATATTTATCCATTCATCCCCCAGAAGATAATATTAACTTGTTTATTACTAAAGACTTGGATTTTAATGGGTGGGAAATTCGCAAAGCTTTGCTTCTTTTTGGGAAGTCAAACGTTTCTTTATATGAATGGATGCAGTCGGATACGGTGTATCAACAAAAAACCGATTTTTTGGATTTACTAAAAGAGCTTGCGCCTCAATACTTTTCTCCTCGAGCTGCCATTCACCATTATTTAGGAATTGCTCGCAATACTTTTGAAGGGCCACTACAAGAGCCTGAGGTGAAAATCAAAAAATATTTTTATGCGTTGCGTACCATTTTATCAGCTTGTTGGATTGTGCAACATCAAGAAATTCCCCCTTTACAATTTCAGAAACTATTGCCTTTGATTAATGATCCGAAGCTGCTAGCCATCGTAGAAGATTTACTGAGTCAGAAAACCCAAGCCAAAGAAGGAGAAACAATTGCTCCTGAGCCTTATGTGCACCAGTTTATAGAGGTAGAAATCAAAAATTGTGAGCAAGCAGTCAATCAGTTTGAAAAAATCATTCCTGATTGGGAGCCACTCAACGCATTGTTTAGGGAAACTTTGGGATATGGATTAGAGGTGTAATACTAATACCGCTTGCGAGAACGATAGTTTTGTTTTCGCTTAAAAGATAAGTCTCGTTCTGAGGTATCTACCATAAAACGGTTGCTGAGAAACTTTCGCCCCAATGATACAGGGTACTTAGAATCGGTGGGTGTACGTAAAGCCAAATCTATGAGGTGTTCTTGTCCAAAAATCACCACTATGGTTTTCAGAATGAGACTTTCTTCTAGCTCGCCCTGGGCATTTTTAATGACTTTTTTCTCAAAGTGTTTGGTTTTTATTCGTTGGCCACTATGCTTAGGGTTGGTAGGGTTGAGCAAGCAAAACTCTACATAAGTTTCACCATCTTCTTCCAATTCCTGGAAATCATTACAATGAATACTCGAGGTATAAGCTCCTGTATTTATCTTTACATTGATATTGGTAAGCAATAACTCAGGAAAGTCGGCTTTATCTTTTCTTCCTATCAAGGTTTTCATGGCTTTCAGAATTGCAGGTTCAATCAAAGAAGTTCAATGTATCACTATTAGTAGCAAAATCAAAGAGTTACCCCCATTTGTTACCTTCCCAAAAACCATTGCTGTATGATAGATACTACTGATAAAATGAAGTTTGCTGTAAAAAATAAATTTTTAAATAATATTTTTAATGCGCTGATATTGAGTGTTTTACAGGGTTTTGTTTAAGTTTTTTGAAAAAAATAATGATTTTTCTCCCTTTTTTCTCCACTTTTTTTGCTGCCACCCTGTAATACCCCTACAGAAATCACAAAGCACTTATGTGTTTATCTAAATCTCATAAAATTTCACAAATGATTTCAGTCATGAAAAAAATTACACTTTTTACCCTGCTTATAATATTTACATCCTTTGCTTATCAAGGGATGGCCCAACAATCAACTTTGAGTGGCCAGGATGCCAGCTCTCGTCCAGTATCTACTGCGGTTCCTTTTTTGGGTATCACGCCTGATGCCAGAGCGGCAGGTATGGGAGATGTTGGAGTAGCCACCAACCCTACAGCAAATGCTACCTTTTGGAACCCAGCCAAATTGGTATTTAACGAATCAAGAATAGGTGCTTCACTTTCTTTTACTCCGTGGTTGAGTAAACTGGTAAATGATATGTCTATTTCTTATTTATCAGGATATTATAAATTAGATGATAAACAAGCCTTCGGAATGGGTATTCGCTATTTCAACCTGGGAGATATTACTTTCACCGATGAAAGCGGACAAATTACTGGAAATCACGTGCCAAGAGAATTTGCAGTGTCTTTAACTTACTCTCGTAAGCTTTCTGAAAATTTGGGTGTAGCTGTTTCAGGGCGATACATTCATTCTAATGTAACAGGAGGTATCACGCTTAGTAATCAACAAGTTACTAAAGCTGGAAATACAGCAGCGGCTGATATTGCTGTTTTTTACTCTAAGCCCATCTACATTGCTGGGCGTGAGGCGAAATGGAACTTTGGAGCCAATATTTCTAACATTGGTCCTAAGATTAGTTACAGTACTAATAACCTGAGAGATTTCATTCCTACTACTTTACGATTTGGTACTGCTTTAACCGTAGAAATTGACGAATTTCAAAAAATTACCTGGGCAGCTGATGTAAGCAAGTTGATGGTACCTACCCCTCCACAAGTAGATGCTAATGGAACAATCATCAACGGAACCGATCCTCGTGATAAAACTTTGTTGAGTGGTATTTTTGGCTCATTTAGCGATGCCCCTGATGGTTTCTCAGAAGAATTGAAAGAATTTATATGGTCTACTGGTATAGAGTACTGGTACCGTGACTCTTTTGCAGCTCGTGCTGGATATTTTAGCGAAAGCCTTGACAAAGGAGGAAGAAGATATTTTTCGGTGGGTGCTGGTGTACAGTATAGCCAGTTTGGTTTAGATGTGGCTTATTTATTAGCTACCGACCAAGCCAACCCATTGGCCGAAACCCTACGTTTTTCATTGTCTTTTAACTTGGGATCTAAGGATAAGAAGTAGTTAAAAGGAATAATAAGTTTGTAAGTACAGTGAAAAACAGGTGTAAAAATAAGTCATACGTAATGTAAATGTGTTTTTGAAAGTTCTTAACATTTGTGAAATAATACTCTAGTAAAGTCCCGAGGCAATGCTTCGGGATTTTTTTATGGTGCTCTGCTGAAGATTTACGTATTATTCTCTATTTACTCTTTCTCGCCTTTCTTATATCTTTGAGCCTCATCATCAAAACATTACAACAATTAACCAAAGCTTTTCTTATGTACGCTAAAATGCATTTAATCAGGTTTATTGCTATACTAACCATGGTAGGGATAGGGTTATTGGTCACGGCTTGTAAAAAGTCAGAAGATGATCCAGGGCTTCAAACTGTCAGTTGTGATGAGGCTAATAATGCCAATGCCGAAAACATTACAATTTTTCCAGCTGATCACCCTTTAAATCAGGATATTTCGCAAAAAGCAATAGATCCTAACTCTAGTGCTATTTTGACTAATATTGGGCTTACCCAAGGCCTATTTCCAGACTTTGGGAGCGGCACTTTCAATGGATCTATTATAGGGATTCCTTATGTGGTAGTTTGTAGTAACCAACCCGAGGTAGAAGTGGTATTTCGTGCCAATAGTTATGATGGAAACTATGGCGATGAAAGCGACCAAGGGCCTTTTCCTATTCCGTTAGATGCTCCTATTGAGGGAAACGGAGTAGGTGATAGTCACGTGATTGCAGTAGATGTAGAAAATGGGATTTTGTATGAATTGTACAATGCCAGTGTAAACGGTAATACCTGGGAAGCATCTTCTGCGGCTAAGTTTGACTTGAAAACGACAGAATTCCGTACTGATGGCTGGACTTCGGCTGATGCTGCTGGATTGCCTATTTGGCCTTGTTTGGTACGATACGAAGAAATTGAGAAAGGTGTAATTGATCACCCAATTCGCTTTACCCTGGCTCGTTCAAAAATTGGACGCTATGTGCATCCTGCGCGGCATTTGGTAAACACTACCCAAGCAGATAATCAACTGCCTTTTGGAGGTATTTTGCGCCTAAAAGCCGATTTCGATATTAGTGGGTATTCAAAGACCAACCAAGTGATTTTAACAGCTATGAAAAAGTATGGGATTATCCTGGCCGATGTAGGTTCTTCCATGTTTATTTCTGGCGCACCCGACGAACGTTGGGGCAACGACGATCTCAAACAATTAAGACAGGTGAAAGTGAGCGATTTTGACGTAATAGAACTGGGAACGATAAAGTAGTCAATTTTAAATAATATAGAAAACCGATTAATAGTTGTTAATCGGTTTTTTTGATATGTTACTAAAAAAGGCCACTATATCCAGTAATTCCATTCAATCATTTTCCTACCTTATTTGTGTCATTTTATACTGGCACTTGTAGCATTCAATAATTACTATAAGTCTATATTTGAGTCTTAATTTCTAATTTCTCATACGACTAAGTGCTTTAGTTAAAGGTTTGTAAATCAAGTTTTTAACTGCTTTTGTAGACTAATTTTTGCCGCCATTTTACCACCAATTATTAGAGTTTTTCAGTATTAGTTGAGACTATTGCAGTGTAAATGCTACACGGCAATTACAAAACATAAACTCAACTAATAATTAAATTTTATGAACAAATTAGCTATTAACATTACGGCAACTCTTTCGCTTATTTTGTGCATCACTATCGCAGCTCAGGCCCAAAGATCGGTAAGTATTAAAAACGGATTAAAGGCAACACTACCCGCAGGTTGGAAGACCGAAAAGAATGATTTAGGTGAATTGATTATGGTGTCTCCTGGAGGAAAAATAGATTTGACTTTCTCGTACATGTCTGGCAAAAGTGTTAACAAGATATTGGCTGAATATGACAACTACATTGCAAGTGAGGTAAAAAACTTCCGCGAGGTAAGCAAAGGTCAGGAAGAAAAAATTAATGGTTTGCCTACTTACTATATTGAGGGTGAAGGTAAAATGGAAGGCATAGCAGTAAACATCGGAGTACATGTAGTGGGCCACGGTTCCAATGTACTATTGGTGTTTGTAGTAATAGACAAGAGCGCGAGCCAAAAAGGTGCTGACATTATGAATGGCATTTTAGATAGCATCAGGCGATAACCTGGATTAGGTTAAAACTTTAAGAAGAATAGCCCTTTAAAGGGCTATTTTTTATGCACTATCAAACTGAATCATAAACTCCGTTAGGCGTGCGTCAGAATCAATATTCATTTTCTGGCGTAAACGATGTCGCTTCATTTGGGTACTTTTGGGGGTGATGTTCAGCAGAGAAGCTATTTCTTTGGTATTGAGGTTTAGCTTGAGCAAAGCCGATAAGTGTAAATCGCTACTGGTAAGCAGAGGATATTGTACCTTAAGACTATTGTAAAAACTAGGGTGAAGCTGGTCAAAAATTCGCTGAAAGCTTTCCCAGTCTTTATCTACATTGATTCCATAATCGATCAAATTACTGAGACGATTCAATAATTTCTTGGCGTCAGTAATACTTTTTTGCTGTCTAATTTGGTTTACTTGTACATTGATTTCGTTAAGGGTTTGGTTTTTTTGAATCATATGCAATGTATGTGAAGTCAGCTGTTGGTTTTTTAGATTGAGTTCACTTTCCAGTTTTTCTTTTTCAGCTTTAGTTCGCCTGTTCTTTTCTTCCGCAATTCGTTGCTCTTTTTCGTAGATTGTCTGCTCTTTGGCCCAGATTTCTTTGTTTTTTCGCATCTTGATTCGCTGGCCGCTTATAATCAATACAGTACTAATAGTGACCAATAAGAGCACTACACCAATCACCCCCGCAATCAAACGGCTGATCTTTTTATCTTGAGCAATGACCGTTTTTTCTTTTTGCAACAACACAATTTGCTGCTCCTTTTTTTCAGTTTCAAAAGCTATTTTGATTCCAGCAATTTGCTTCTCTTTAGTTTCAGTGAATAAGCTATCTTTGATTTCGGTATACTTCTCATAATACTGCAGTGCTTTTGAACTTTCCTTATTTTTTTTGAAAAATTCATAATGCTTGAGGTAAGCATCCATTTTTAGATTTGGATTTTTTACTTCATTCGCAATGCGTAACCCTTTGACTAAGTATTCACGGGCTTTATCAAGATTGTTCAACTTTGTTAATACTTGAGCTGCAAGCAATGTATAAGTTCCAGTGCTGGTTTTTGAGTTGATCTTTTCTAAACCTTCAATGACTTCGTCATACCAGCGGATGGCTTCTTTGTATTTTTGTTGATCATGATAAACCCTGCCTATAACTCCTTTGGTCTCGAATATTTGGGAAGTGAGTTTTGCCTTGGTGCTTATATTTAACGATTGATGGAGCTTTGCCAAAGCTTCTTTGTACTGTTGTTGGGCAAAAAGAAAATTACCCAATCTTGTCAAGGCATCAGCCGTGAGAATTGTCTTTGCCTTAGATTCAGGCATTTTTTGCGCTATGTCAAAATACTTGTCGTAATATTCTTTGGCCTTATCATACTCTTTGTTGTGCAAATAAATTTCTGCAATATTGGTAGCAGTACGAGCCGCTCCACGATGGAAACCAATTTTTTCCTTGAGCTTGAGAGACTTGATATAAAACTCCAGGGCTTTTGCTTTATTTTCTTGCCTCATATAAGTAATGGCTATACTATTATATACCATACTTTCATATCGCTCATTTTTGATTTCCTGCGCAATTTTCAACGCTTTTTGGGCAAAGCTTGCCGATTGCTCATAATTTCCTTGTAAACGATAAAGCACTGTAATTTCAAAGTAGCACAAAAACAACCGTTTATTATTGCCAAGTGCTTTATATATTTTAGCTGCTTCCTGTTGGTACTTCAGTCCTGCTGGATAGTCAGAGTTGTAGTGCTTATCCAATGCCAAATTATAATAACTTTGGGCAATGTTTTTCTCATCCTTTAATTCCTTAAATAGCTGAAGAGCCTTGAGATAGTATCGATTGGATTCCTGGTATTTAGCGTAATCACTGTACACATAAGCCAGGCGTAAATGAGCGTGCGCTTCCCCTTTTTTATATTTAGTTTGAGTAGAAAGCTTCAAGGCTTGATCTCCCCAGGCTTTTCTTTTTTTGAAACCTTTATCGTTTAATGCGAGCGTATTTAATAAATTAACTTTGCCAGTATCGGTACGAACTGTTTGAAGGGCTTTTTTCAAACTATCCACTTTCTTGGACTGGGCCCATAGCATACCTGTGCTAACCACACACAGGATTGTTAGCAGTACTTTTTTCATAACGTAGGGTAAGTTTTTTTGCTGGCTGAAAAATCAGTAATTAATAGGTATTAAGCAAGCAGTTTTAGCAAATCAATGGGTTACATACTCTGCTATATCTTCTACCTCTACCAACATATGCTCATTGATATGGCTCAAACGTACTTTTTTCAATTCATTGATAAGCAATGGATCGTATTTGGCGGTTACTCGCACATAGTTTTCGGTAAATCCTTCCATTTGCCCATCTTCAATATCTTTTTCAAACAACACCGTAAACTCTGTGCTTAGTTGTTGTTCGTAGAAGTAACGTCGTTTTTTGTCAGACAAAATGTGCAGCATTTTAGAACGTTTTGCGCGTTCCTCTTTAGGCACCACAGGTTTAATATCTAATGCGTGGGTGTTGGCTCTTTCTGAATAAGTGAATACATGCAAATAAGAAATATCCAACTCATTCAAGAAGTTATAAGTGTCCAGAAAATCTTCTTCAGTTTCGCCTGGAAAGCCCACAATCACATCTACCCCAATGCAGCAATGGGGCATCAGTTCCTTGATTTTACGCACCCTGTCTACATACAACTCTCGCTCATAGCGGCGACGCATGGCCTTTAATATTTTATTAGACCCAGATTGTAACGGAATATGGAAATGGGGCACAAAACGTTTAGATTGAGCCACAAATTCAATGATATCGTTAGACAGGAGGTTAGGCTCGATAGAAGAAATTCGAATGCGTTCCAGCCCGTCTACATCGTCCAACGCTTGTACCAAATCTAAGAATCGCTCTTTGCGACGACCTTCCTGAATACCAAAGTCTCCAATATTTACCCCAGTAAGTACTACTTCTTTTACTTCTGTTTGGCCAATCTCTCTGGCTGAAGCAATGATATTTTCGATGCTATCACTACGACTTTTACCTCTGGCTAAAGGAATGGTGCAAAACGAACAATTATAGTTGCATCCATCCTGTACTTTTAGAAAGGTACGGGTACGATCACCTATAGAATGAGAATGAGCAAAAGTATTAGCATTGGTTACTTCTTGTACAAGCACTTCAGCAGCAGGCTTTTTTTCAAACGTGCCTAATAAGTCTAGTAGCATAAATTTTTCAGATGCACCCAGTACCGCGTCTACTCCTGGAATATCAGAAATTTCTTTGGGTTTGAGCTGGGCATAACATCCAATAATGGCCACATAACCATCTGGAGAAATCTTTTTGGCTTCTTTGACTACTTTGCGGCATTTTTTGTCAGCATTGGCAGTTACCGAACAAGTATTGATAATAAAAATGTCGGGTGAATCGTTGAAATTCACCTTTTTGTAACCTCTGCTCTCAAATTGGCGGGCAATGGTAGAGGTTTCAGAAAAGTTGAGTTTGCACCCCAAAGTATAAAATGCTACTTTTTTCATCCCACTAAAATCTTTCAGTTTTTTATCTATAAAATATGACTAATCAGAGTTTGTCTCCTGATGAATATTGTTTTTGCAAAAGTACAAAATTTTATTCAGCTTCACGGAAGCGATGTAGGTTTATGCCATTAATCTACTCTGAGAATGGGTAAGAATATAACTATATGAAGATCAGGAAAGGAAGGTGATTACTTTTTTTGCTCTTTTTTTAAATTTCGAAACATTAAAATTGCCAATATTATAGGAGTTACCCCAAGTAGTGTCATATTGAGCAAAAGCTGCATTAAGGAATTATGAGGGTGGGGGCGTATGATACGAATACAGTATCCAATTACAATCCAGGCTCCCAGGATCAACATTCCCCAGGCAACTTTTTTATACAGTCCTGTAACTTGTTTCAATGTTCTGATTATGTTAATTTCCGTCCTACCATTATAATGAATGGCATAGATAAAATATTGATTACATTTGTAAAAACAAAAAACTTACAAAAATGGCAGAAGATTTAACCAGTAGAAAAGGATGCTCTGGTCTTCTAAACCTGGGATTGTCCGTGGTTGTTTTATTAGGCATTGTCTGGATGATTACCCAAAAGGATTTTTCTTTCTCTGATTTTACCAAACGATTTGGTAAAATATCCAGTGGTTCATCAGAACAAGTACTATTGACTGTACCCCTAATAGGCGATCAAAAGATGCCACAAACAGATGTATTGGTAGTAAAAACAAACAAGGACGAAAGTGATCGGAAGAACGCAGAAAATAAATACGAAATTCAGATAGATTACAAGTCTGTAGCCAATAAAACGACTGCCTGGGAACAAGTACTGGCTTCTCAATACAAAGATGGCCACCAACAAGTCAAGTGTATTTATGATAAAGAACAGGTGTACATCATCATCAAAGATTATGTCTATGCTCTAAATCGCAAAAAGGGTAACAAAGTCTGGACTTTACGTTTGCGTGATCAGGTACCCACCGAGTGCACCAATTGTGTGAGTGTCATACAACGTAAACTAATGGTGCTTACAGCAGATCGCATTTTGCATTCAATCAATACCCTCAACGGAAACATCTTAAAGAAAAACCGTTTAGAAACCCCTAAAGCGGAAGGAATAGGGTTTTACAATATCAAGAACAAAATTGTACTAACTGATCAATTAGAAGACAAGCCGAATGTTTCGGCTAGTGTTATTGTCATCAATCCTATTACACTCTTACCTCTGAGGTTTTTTACTCCTACGGCCCACCGCAAACTAGATAGTGGCAAAGTATACAAAGTAGATATGCCGCTGGCTTTTGATAACATTGGTTCTCACATTTATATGATGCCTGAAGGAACCCATGTACAGTGTTGGGATGTAGAAAATGGGAAGAAAAACTGGGATAAGCTTTTGCCTTCGCGGGTGTTACTACCCGACAAAATGAAAGATTTGAAATTTGTAGAGCATCAAACCTCTATGTATGTGCAAGGGACAGCTGGGAGTAGCAACATAATTCTCAAGCTGGATTTACTAGATGGTGCGATGAAGCCATTGGTAAGTGAGGTAGACTATGACCTTAGACCTTTAATGGGGCATCGCAATCAATTGTTTGTATTGAGCCAAAAGAAACGTGGTAATCAGCGAAGCGACGTGTGGGCATTGAACAATAAGAATGGGTTTATTACCTGGCGATACAATCTTAGGAATCATTCCTTGTATGATCCAAGTACCAAGAAGGGGAATCTATACTGTGTGTTTTATAAGAATAGCTTGCTCGTGATACAACATCTTGAAGAGGATAAACAGATCTTGGTAGAAAAGCTTAATCCAGCCAATGGTCGCTTGATCAAGAAAGCAGTGATTGATGTAAAAGGGGACAAGTGGAACCAGGTCTCAGCTACCGAACATCAAGTATATTTTAGTATGGATGAGGTATACCGTTTGGACTTGAAAACAGGGGAAATAGCAGCTTTAGACTATTAAACAACAAAACCGCTCAAATGAAGTTAAAAGCTTTGTCTGAGCGGTTTTTATAATTAAGATGATAACATTCTAGTAGAAGTAATACATAGGAGTGCTTGAAGTGCTCCAGGTTACTTCAAAGTTAGGGAATTTATCACTCCATTTTTTTGTCTCAGCTTTCACATCTTTCCAATCAGATTCTTTCCAGGCTACTTTTTTCAAAGAAGGATAATCCTTCATTACATCTGGTAAAGTCTTTACACCACTGAATGGGAAAAACAAAGTTTTAAGCTTTGGCAAATCTTTCAACTTTGTGAAAATCTCTTCGTAGTTGTACTGATCTTTGGGGGTGCTACCCATTGCCAAGTAATCAAGGTTTTCAAGCTTATAGAATTCATCAGGCAAAGTCTTGAACTTGTTGTTCTTAATGCGCAGATACTTAAGGTTTTTCAATTCACCAATAGTAGCAGGCATTTCAGTAAAAGGAATATAAGACAAGCTTAAGTTTTCCAGGTTAGGGCAGTTTTTCAATACACCCAATACTTGGTTAATGTCTAAACTTTTGCACCCACCCAGCGAAACTGTTTTTAAATTTTTTAGTTCACCAATAGCTTCTGGAAGTTTTTCCAACTTGTTGGCACCATCCAAATACAAAAGTGTTAAGTTTTTAAACTTCTTAATATCATCAGGTAGGGTAGTAGCACCATAGTTTTGCAATACCAACACTTGCAAGTTATTGGCATCCATTAGCTGCGTTGGAAACTCCTTTGCATAATCTTTTGGGCGATAACGAATAATGGCGCTTTTGTCGGTTTCTCCTTCTACTTCAGCAATAGAAGTGTATTCCTTGGCTTTGCCTACCTCTTCTTTGGTAAGTAGTTTGCCATATTGGGCTTCGGTAGATTTGGTGTCATCAGTGGTGGTACCCTCTGCATTTTCAGTATTATTAGTAGCAGATGAATCATTAGTGGTGTCGGTGTTTTCTGCTTTTTTTCCACCTCCACAGGCTGCCATAAAAGCAAGCAATGTGATCATTAAAAAGAAATTTTTCATAACAGTAGTTTTATAGTTTTGATTAAAAATACGTTTTACTCAAGTTAATAATACTTACCTCAAAGAGGTTAACTGTTATGAAAAATTTTAGAAAAAATATTGCCTAGATATTTTGCAATAAAGCTTGTACAAAACGACTGCCTACTTCAAAAAATAACCAGCCATTTTCTTCCTGTTTTTTGTCTACTTGGCCAAAACTTACCCGATCGTATATAATGCCCAGTTTGCCTGTTACTACATCATAACCTGCCTCTAAATGATTTAAAAATTGTTGATAACGTTCTGCCACTACAAAATCCAGACTTTGGTAACGAATCGCTCTTTTGATATAAAATTGTAAGAATTGTCGTAGTTCATTCACTAACGAATCACGATAAGGCAACAACGAGTGGGGACGCAAACGTGGTAAAATAGTTTTTTGCGTATTCTCAATATCTCGTTTGATTTGTTGCTTCATTCCAGCAATTTCTTCTTCCGTTAGGTTATCACCAGATGCTACCCCAATCATTTGTATCCAAATATTACGCGCCTCGGTATCAATAGCTACCAAGAGCAAATCTGCTTGGTGCTCGCTTGGAAACCATTGAGGATGTTTGCCTATTGGGATGATGAAGTGGTCATTGAGGAAATCAAATTTTTCAAGCAACATCTTAGTAAAAGCTATTTCTAAAGCTTTTTCTGGAAAGTCAAACCAAGGAAAACCACTGACTTCTAAATGTTCGGCTATTTTTTGAATTCTTTCAGGGTTATCAGTCCAGTTATATCCAATGTCTTTTAATTGGTAATCAAGAATTTGTGCTACACTACCACGGCGATGAGTGACTACCACCCCACTACTTACATCTTGTGCCAATACTGGAGGAAGTTGGTGTTTGGCTGGAGCGAAATCAAACAAATCGGGCGTAATGTGCTGATCTTTAATTACAACCCATTCAGAGGCCTCATTGGCTTTATCAAATAAGACTTTTTCGGGCAAAGCCAATGTAAGTTGAGTTGCTGGAATGGCATTGGTTACCTGACCAGCCAGATTAGCCACAATGATTTGTTTCCAAAGGGCAAAGCTTCGGGTTTGGTTTAATTGATCCTCAGGAGAATCTTCATTTAGAAAGTGAAGCATAGAATCTACCCAGCGACTCACCTTTACTTGCCCATTGATTTGGGTAAGTAGGGCAGGAGATTGAACCAAGTCTTGTTGTAATTGAGTAGGGGCCAATTTTTCAGCATCAGAAGCTAACAAAATAGGCTGAGCATTGAAAGGCTGTACCAAAAAGGTAAGGTCACCAATAAATTCCTCAGGAGTCTTGAAAAATTCCTCAATAGAAGCTACTCCTATTTTTACTTGTTCAAACAATTCAGGATTTTCTTCGGTCAATTCTTGAAAAGCAGCACCCGTTTGAGTAAAGCCAGCGCTGTTGGCAAATAGCATAAAAGAATAAGCAATATCCTGAGTTTCTGGTTGGTTAATGAGCCAATAAACCGCTTCTACCAATGATTGCCCTTCGTCGGCATTCAATATATTAATATGTAATTCCTTTTTTTCAGGATAGCGTACCAAATAGCTTTGTATTTGACCAATAATATCCTCGGCACTTAAGGCCATAGGCTCATAAGTAGGTAATAAATTTAATACCTCCTGCCAGTATTTGATTAAATGTAATTGAGAATTTAAATCAGTAGCGGCTTTGTTTGCTTGTTCAATAATAGTATACAATCCCCAACCATTGCCTGCTTCTCCCGAATATTGGTATACACGATCCTCAATATTAATCAATAGAGGATTATTCTGGGGGGTAAGGTTGGTTTGCAAATACTCTTGTAGCATTTCTATCCAAGCCTGATGATTTTCTTCCTCTTCCAGCAATTCCGCTTCCCATTGCTGATACCAATCCCATAAATTCAATAGCCAAATCATCCGAATAGGGTGAAGGGGTGTTTGCAAGTAAACGGTTCCGATTTTTTGCTGAGGTAATAAAGTTTTTACTTGTACCAAATCCAGGTTTTGAGCTACCTGCACCATTTCATACAAGTCTTCCTGCTCTTCTGGCGCTAGTTCCTCAATCTTTTTGAGTTTTTTGAGCAATTTATTGAGCCAATGCTGATATTCTTCTACATAATCTCGAATAAGCTCTATATAGTTATATGCATCAAATGTTTCCCAAACCCCTTTTTTCTCAGCAGCACTGGCTTGAATAGCTGCAAACAGTTCCGCCCGTTTTACCCGAAAAGAGGCTGGAATCCAATCATTTTCTCCTTCCAATGTTTCGGTAAGCGTAATGGCACCTTCTCGCAATGGACCATAGTTTTTAATATCTACAATCAAAGGGTCTACCTGATCAGGATTGGCTAAAATACATTGTTCAATAATTGCCAATTTTTCAGGCAAGCAAATTTTGAGCGATTGATTGACAGGCTTTAAGATCGTTTCATATACAGTTTCCAGGCGTTCTCCCCGGCTGGTTTTTAGGCGAAATCCAGTAGTTCCTGTAATAGGTTGGGATTGAGATATGTTTTGCAGGCGCAAATTCATAAAAGCATACAACCAATGCTCTACTACCGATTTTACTTTATCTGCTTCAGGCAAAGCTTGATCTTCCTGAGACGAAAACATCAGGTTTTCTACTGAGGCTATATTTTCTTCAGAATGCGTAAAGAAAAACACTCCTGTATCACCCTTGATTTTTTGATGGTGAATACGATTTTCTTCCAGTGCTTCTTCTTCTACATTCAGTGGATATTCTTCATCATCCAAGGCAATGATGCGCAAAAAATAATTACCTTCCTCCAGGTCATTGGGTATGCTTACTGTTTTGGTACGGTAGTTACGGCTAGAGCCTGAATCTTTGAATTTGGCCAGAGTACTTATAAAAGTAAAGTCTCGCTCCGATAATGAGCGCATCAGATCAATTCTGAAAAAGGCCAACTCTTCTAGTTCTTGAGGTTCGGGTAGGGTAGTAAGCTTTAACTTGATCTTGGCAGGACTTTGGGCATTTCCCCAAACTACTTTAGGTTTGTCAGGCATTTCTTCCGAAATCTCATTGGCTTGATTGATTTCAATTTTCTGAATGATTACCTGTACATCCCCCAGCTCATAATTATTTTGTGCAGGCGGCATACTACCATAAGCCACCATAGGTTCACGCGCCACATTCTTGGGATTCATGGGCAAGGGAATTTCTTCGTCTTCACTTCCTTCTATAGCGAATTCATCCAATGGCAACTCTTGCCGATCTTCGTGCTCAAAGTTCGATTTCAAGTTATAGAAGAGATTGTTTTTAAAGGGTAACTTCATTGGATTTTTAATTTCAAAAGTAAGTTGTGAATTTCAATTATTATTGACTGTGTCTTTTAGTTTGATCTTGTTATTTTGAGTATGCTTGAGTTTTGTCTTCGAGGATAAAAAAGCCACTTTTTTAGCTCAGATTATAAGGTTTACACATACTCTTGATGTAATTCTAGCTGCGAAAAAAATAAACCTGTTAATAAACACTCAACAAACAGCGCTTTATTTATTAACAGGCTTTGTAATTTTTGCTCATAAAATAAGCAAGTTGTAATTGATTGTGGACTAATAGACTATTTTTTCAACATCACTACCATAATAAATAATCCCATTACTGGCATTGCAATGAGTAATCCACTCAATAACCAGGTAGACAACCAAGTGCCTAATACAAACTCAAACCATTTCATGTACAACATCAAAATCAAGGCATCAGCGTACAAAGTAATGGCACCAGGACAAAAAGCATTCTTCCATTGAGTTTCGTGAAAAAGGATAATCACCATCAATACACTAATTGCTAAACCATACAAAAGCGCATCAATCTTAATATCCCCTGAAAAGCCCATAGGAGGGGCCGAAATCAAAAAGCTGTTACGTAGCACCACCACATTAAACGAGATAATTAGCAACAACACAATGCTTTTGGTAGCCCCCGAAGTAAATACATCTGCCATATCTAAAGTGGCAGTGGCTGCCGCTTTTCTTGATGTAGCACTGCTTTTTCCAGTTTTACTTCTGGAAGAGGCAGTTTTTTTTTGTGTTTTCGTTTGACTTTTTTGTGCTCTTTGTGTTGTCTTTCTCTGTGTTTTTTTAGTGGTCTGTTGTGCTGTTGTTTGTTGTTCCGCTGTTTGCTGTGCTGTAATCATGACCTCCGAATTTTAATTAATTTTTTTTCATAAACTTTTATGGGATAGACTTTAAAATATTTTTTCTAATAAAATTTTAGCCTTTGCTCATCGTAAGTGGTTGATTGTTAATAATTTTAGCGTTCAAAGCTTGTATATCTCACATTAGCGTGCTAAATTTGTTAGCAAATATACCGAATAGCAAAATCATTAGCCAATATTTTTAACATTTTTTTGATATGTTTTTGAGCAAAAATTTAAAACACTTAAGAGAAAGAAATGGCAAACAGACCCAGGAAAACCTGGCAAATGCCCTTGGAATTACACGTAGTGCTATTTCTTCCTATGAAGATGGGCGTGCTGAGCCTAAGTTGGTAGTGATGAATCGGATTGCTCAGTATTTTAACATTACACTAGATCAATTGCTAAATGTCGAATTAGCAACATTAGGCGATGTAGACCTTCAGCAACAAAAAGAAGTGAAAAAATACGCTTCTGCTGAAAATCTGCGAATCCTTACGATTACTACTGATAAGGGTGATAACGAAAACATCGAGCTTGTACCCGAAAAAGCAGCTGCTGGTTATACCAAAGGATATGCTGATGCAGAATACTTAAAAGACCTTCCTAAGTATCAATTACCTTTCTTGCCTAAGGGACGTACATATCGTGCTTTCGAGATTGCTGGTGAGTCTATGTTACCACTATTGCCTGAGTCTATAGTAATAGGAGAGTATGTAGCCAATTGGAACGAAGTAAAGGATGGCCAAACTTGTATTGTAGTGGCTAAAAACGATGGTGTGGTATTGAAAAGAGTATTCAACAAGATCAATGACCGTGGTACTTTCTTATTAAAGTCTTCTAACATTGCTTATCAGCCTTATGAAGTGCCTGCCGACGAGGTAGTAGAAATCTGGAAATTTGCTGCTTATATTAGCAAAGACATGCCAGACGATAACGTAACTTCTCTTCAGGAACTGAAATTAGCATTTTCCCGCTTAGAAGATGAACTGCAGGATATTAAAATGGAGCGAAGAATAAGAAAATAATTTTTAATAATTGATGATTAGTGGTGAATGTTCAGTGGTGAATGGTTAATTTTTTAGTGATTGGTTATTGGCTTTTGGTTTTTAGCCTTTAGCTGCGTTTTGCGCTCACTTTTCTCTATTCACTTTACGTTTTCACTTAAAAACCGTGGACTATGGACAGTAAATCTAATACTGCCAACTATTAACTATCAATTCAATATGCTGCAAGCACCAAATTAACCGGTTCGCAGTACAAACTTTTTGACCGCGAATAACAGATAGATATCAGATTACTTAGAAAAAAATAAAACATTTAAAACATAAAAGAAGCATAACCATCTGAATATCTGCGAACTGGTATAAATTTTTGCGAGCTCCAACAAAACTCTGATTAATAAATACGCTTACTTTTTTGGCTGAAACACCATCCATCCTTCGGTGTCTTTTAGGTAAACCTGCAATTGGTTGTTTTGCATAACGAAATGACTAGCATTGGGCAAATTGCTCAAAAAACGAGCACCCCACTGTGTTTCATTGGCCAACGTACTACTTGGTGTGCTCATCACAATACCATCATTTTCTATAAGTGTATAACTTCCCGCAAAAGCATTGTTAGGCGTAGATCCCCCATAACTTCCTTGCTTGAACTCTACTACTGGGTTTTCTTGTACGTCATCATTGCCTTTATCCAATGCCTCATTTATACGTTGATAGCCGATAAATTCCCAGGTCCCTTCCAAGGTCGTGGGATTGACCTCAGTAGTTGTTTTGTCAGCTTTACAAGCTGAAAACAACACGACAAAACTTAGAAGTAATGTAGGCCAGGATTTAAAATAAGCAGGTAACTTGTTCATAGTGTAAAAGCATTATTGATAGTTCAACATCATAACGTGGTAAGTGATAGACTTGTCTCATATTTATTTTCACCTATGTATAGTAGTATCCTTTTTATGGACTTACGAAAAAATATTTGGTCCAGATGTATTCCCATTTCACCTAGGCTATATCTTATTCCATCATAAAAGCCTGTCATTTCTATGTTATACTACCCAATTTTAAGTAATAATATACAAAGACTTAAACCTATGTAATCTATGAAAAATTTAATGTATGTTTTAGCTATACTAGTTGGTATAACTTTTTCTTTGCGGGCTCAAACAGCTAAAAAGGTAGTAGAAAGATTTGAGGTAGCTCCAAAGAAGAAAATCAAGGTAACTATTTTGGGTACTACCCACTTTAGCAATCCAGGGCAAGATGTAGTAAACATGAAGGTAGAAGATGTGCTACAGCCTAAGCGCCAAAAAGAGATGCGAGCCTTGGTAGATTTGTTGGCTAAATTTAAACCCACCAAAATTATGTTGGAGTCAACTCCTAAATATGACTCTATCCATAATGTTCGTTATCAACAGTATTTAAAAGGAACCTACAAACTAAAACGGAACGAACGACAACAAATCGGTTATCGTTTGGCGAAGCAATTAGGACATGAGCGAATATATATGGTAGATCATAAAGGACAGTTTCCGATGGGTAAGGTGAATAAATACGCTCAAGCAAATAACCAAGCCTACCTTTTGAACAAGGCTTTTGGATGGGCTAAAAAGGAAATGAGCAATAGAGAGACATATTTTAAAAACCACACCATTACGGAGTTTTTGATTGATATGAATCGCCCAGCATTTATCAAAAAAAGCAATGGATTATATTTGAGTTTATTTGCCAAAATTGGGAAAGACACAGCCTATCCTGGTACCAACCTGGTAGCTAATTGGTATGAACGCAACTTAAAAATTTACACCAATATCCTACGACTTGCTGAAGATGGAGATCGTATTTTAGTAGTTTTTGGAGCGGGCCATGTACCTATTCTACAACACTTGTTTCAAGATGCCCTCGATTTTGAATATATTGAAATCAATGATTTTTTGGATGCCAAAACCAAAAGAAATAAGTAAATAAGATGCATAACCACATTCACCGATGGATCAATTATATAGCCCCTTTGCTTATAGGGGTTTGCCTTTATTTGATGATTTACATTCAAAGTAATTTTGAGCGAATGTACTTCTCTTATAAATCTTTGATTGTTATTCCATTAATTATGTATGGACTATGGTGGATGGGAAAAAGTGCTCATCATTGGTTGGAGCAACATTATTCCTGGCAGGCTAATCCCTGGAAACGTTTTTCAGTGCAATTTTTGCTCTTTTCAATCTTAGGGTTAGGAATTATCATCCCTTTGTATGTAGCTATCAAATCTTGGTTAATTTATAAGCAATATGAATACGATAGCATAGGTTGGTTCCATTTATTGGTTATAGGAGCTATTACTCTTATGGCGATTGCTATTATTTTTACCATTCAACTAAGTTTACATTTTATCCAACAGTGGATAAACTCTCAGTTGGAAGCCGAGAAGTTGAAAAAGGAGAGCCTACAAGCACAATTCGAGGGACTTAAGCATCAAATCAGCCCTCATTTTTTGTTCAATAGTATGAACATTCTCTCCGAATTGGTAGACCAGGATGCCACTATTGCCAAGCAATACATTGATAAACTTTCTGAGGTGTATCGTTATGTATTGCAAAGTCGCCAGAAAGAATTGGTTCCTTTCAATGAAGAACTCGAGTTTGCCAAGTCGTATATATTTTTGCTACAAAAACGGTTTGGAGAAAATTTACAAGTAAATATCAACACCACGAATAATACGAATCAATATATACCACCACTTACTTTACAATTATTGATCGAAAATGCGGTAAAACACAACATAGTATCTAACCGCAAACCGCTAAAAATTGAGATTTATAATGCTAATCAAGATCAACTAGTAGTGCTAAACAATAAACAAAAACGGTTGAATAATGCGCAAACCTCTACGCAGGTAGGTTTAACAAATCTAACTAAACGTTATGAATACCTGGCCAATCAGATGCCTGAGGTGATAGAAACCGAAAATGAGTTCAAAGTATTAGTACCTTTGTTAGAAATTACTGAACGTATTTCGCAAGCTATATGATGAATATCCTTATTGTAGAAGACGAAACATTGGCTGCTCAGAAATTGGCCCGTTTTATTCAACAGTATAATGCCTCTTTTCAGATTGTAAATGTGCTAGATTCAGTAGAAGATACTGTACAGTATTTACAAAGTGAGCATTTACCTGATCTTATATTCTTGGATATTCACTTGGCTGATGGCAATAGCTTCGAAATATTTAAAAAAATAGAAGTAAAAATACCCATTATATTCGCTACTGCCTACGATGAATATGCACTATCAGCCTTTGAATTGAATAGTGTAGATTATATTCTAAAACCTATCAAACAAGAACAGATTAACCGAAGTCTGGACAAATATTTTCAACTTAAAGAAAGCTTTCAACCTCAAAGAATAGATTACAGTCAGCTGGCTAAGATGCTGCGGCCACAGCATCATAAAACGAGGTTTATGGTCAAATATCAAAATAAAATCATCAGTCTCAATACAACAGAGATAGCCTGCTTTTTTGCCGAAGATGGAGTGACTTGTATCTTAACTTTTTCTCAAGAGAAGTTTGTTATTGATTACACCCTCGACGATTTAGTAGATATGCTCAATCCTACTGATTTTTTTCGGGTTAATCGCAAGTATATTTTATCTATACATATGATTAGTGAAGTACATCCTTACTTCAAGGGCCGCCTAAAAGTAATGACTACTCCATCGCTTACCGATGAAGTAATCATTAGTAACCAAAGAGCCAATAATTTTAAGGAATGGTTAGGTAAATAATACAATCTTGAGCTAATTAAAAACCTCTTGAAAAGGAATCAAGTTGCCTAATGGATTGTGAGGCTTCCAGGCATTGTGGTCATCAATGATAGCAAAAATTACTGCCTTGAATCTTCCAGCAAAATCATCTTCTACCAATACTTCTTTGAACAATCGCGCCATATGATGTGGAGGGTTACCATACGCCCCACAACCCAAAGCACTTAATATCAAACAATCGTGATGTTGAGCGGCTGAAATGCGTAAAATATTGCGAATTTTGTGCTTGGTCAGCTGTATTGCCCCAGGCGCCAGCCATCGCTTTCCCTGGCGTGATTCTACATCAGGGTAAGCAATGGCTGCTACCGTAACTACTGATAAGGTATTGGGATGGGGCAACAAAGCATATCCAGTATGCTCTGAAGAACGAAAAAATAAAACCCCAGGGGAATAGATGCCTCCCGATTGAGCTGGAATTGGATAACGGTCGTGAGGGTGTATACGAAGCCCATATTGATTACCCACTTCTGCAAACTGATAGAGTGACGTATATAAATTTGAGCGTCGAAACAAGTTTTCTTCTTGAGCGCCTGCTCCTCGTTCTACGGCACCACCTGGTGAAGTAGCACTGGCCATGTTGAGCATCACGGGTGAAAATCCCAGCATTTTCATCATCGTACTTACTTCTACACAATCTGCCTGAATGGTATAAAAAGCTGTATTCTGATGAGAGGGATTTTCAGGTAGTTGTGTTTGTGTAGTATCTTTATAAAATACAGAACCATTTACAATATTGGCCAAATCGGCATAATCTTTTAATGCATATACTTTTCCATCAATGTTATACTGACCTGCCTCTATTACTGCTCTGGTATGCTCAAACACCTTTTTTCGAGATACTCTAAAGCCTATTTTTGATTTCGAAGCGTTTCTAAATTCTGCAATCCATTTTTTGTAATCCCAGGTAAGCGGAATTTGATTAATTAGGTATTCGTCCATAGATTATAAAGTTTGATATTGTTGATACAAAAAAATCCCTGAGACTACTCCCAGGGATTCAATAATTTATAGTAAAAAGGCTACTAGCCTATCCATTCATTGAAATCAAGAATTCCATATTGTCACGTGTACCCTTCATTTTGTCTAATAAGAACTCCATAGCTTCGTTAGAATTCATATCATCCATATACTTACGCAAGATCCATACACGTTGTAATTCTTCCTTATCCATCAACAAGTCTTCACGACGAGTACCCGAAGAAGGAACATCAATTGCAGGATAAACACGCTTGTTAGACAGCTTACGATCAAGTTGAAGTTCCATGTTACCAGTACCTTTGAATTCTTCAAAGATTACCTCATCCATTTTAGAACCAGTCTCGATCAAAGCAGTTGCAATAATGGTTAACGAACCACCATTTTCTACGTTACGTGCTGCTCCAAAGAAACGCTTAGGCTTGTGTAAAGCATTGGCATCAACCCCACCAGTTAAAATCTTACCAGAAGATGGTACCACTGTATTGTAAGCACGAGCCAAACGAGTAATAGAATCTAGTAAGATTACGACATCATGTCCACACTCTACCATACGTTTTGCCTTACCCAATACAATTTGAGCAATTTTTACGTGACGCTCTGCCTGTTCATCAAAAGTAGAAGATATTACTTCTGCTTTTACGTTACGAGCCATATCTGTAACCTCTTCTGGGCGTTCATCAACAAGGAGTACAATCAGGTAAACCTCAGGGTGATTCTTAGCAATAGCATTGGCAATGTTTTTCAACAATACCGTTTTACCAGTTTTAGGTTGTGCTACAATCATTCCACGCTGACCTTTACCAATAGGCGCAAACAAGTCTAAAATACGAGTAGACATTTCACTACTGGTAGTACTTAGGTTTAAACGCTCTTCTGGGAAAAGAGGAGTAAGGTATTCAAAAGGAATACGATCTCTGATTTCTTCGGTAGTTTTACCGTTGATGTTTTCTACTCTCAACAGAGCAAAATACTTTTCACCTTCTTTCGGAGGTCTAATCTGACCTTGAATTGTATCTCCGGTTTTTAATCCAAAAAGTTTAATCTGAGATGGAGATACATAAATATCGTCAGGGCTTGCTAGATAGTTGTAGTCTGAAGAACGCAAGAAACCATAACCATCTTGCATAATTTCGAGTACACCCTCATTTTCAATTAATCCGTCAAAATCACGGATTGAAAACCCATTATTTTTTTTGTTATTACCTTTTCCTCCGCCACTATGGTTGTTGTTATTATTGCTGTGAGATTCTTTCTCTTTCTGGTCATTCTTTGGTTTAGAATTGGTAGGAGGGGTCGAGTCTGAAGTCTCAAAAAGTGAAGGGTCATCGGGTAAATCAAAGCTGAAGTCTTCTTTTTCAGTCTTTTTACCGTTTTTAGAGCTATTCGAGGCTGCCTTAGATTCTTTGTCTTTGGTGTTGTCAGAGGATTTAGAGCGAGTTCTTTTTCGAGGCTTGCTTGTGTTGGTAGACTCACTCTTCTTTTCCTGAACTTTTGGTGCAGCTTCTTTCTCTTTTATAGGAAGGACTTTTTCTTCAGGTAAGATCGCCTGTTGGTCTAAAATCTTGTAAATCAACTCCTTTTTTGTTAGTTTCTTGAAGTTTTTTACTTGTAGTTGTTCGGCGATTTCTCTTAACTCCGAAAGAAGCTTTAAGTTTAGTTCTTCGATGTTATACATAAGAAAATTTTTGGAAAATTAATACGCATTAATACGATTAATGTTGAACAATTAAACTTTTGGATAAAATATTAAGATATGTAGTTTTCTATTTAATAGATGAGTACACCTGTTTCCTGTCTATGATAGGTAACTCTTAAATACATAATTCCATTGGAGGGTTATGCATAGATTTATTCAAAAAATAAGTATGAAGTAATAATAACTTATCCAAGATGATGGACAAGTACTCAATTCTAAAAAATGGTTAAAATTTGCAAAGAAGATACCACGAAATTCGCTTTCCCCACAATAGACCTTGGTGTAGAAATGAGGCTCAATTCACGCTTAGGAGATTTTGCACGGCAAGTTTACGAAAAAACCAATAACTAAAAAATGATTGTGATAAAATTTTGAGTTTTTTGTAAAGTGTGCAATTTTTATGAGGATAAAAAGAGCGTTTTGATGGTAAATTTATAGATTTGCGTCTCTTAATACCGCAAACATAGCAACTAAGGACGATTTTTACAAAATTTTTATATACAATTACATATTATGTTAGAGATTCCGCATATCCGCACCCACCAACAACAGGTTGTTCAGGGATTACAAAAGCGGGGAATTGCAGGTGCAGAGCAATTAATTGAAGAGTTACTGGAGTATGACCAGCAAAGAAAAGACACACAAACTAAGCTCGACAATTTAAAGGCCAACTCCAATGCCCAAGCCAAGAAAATTGGCCAACTTATGAAGCAGGGTAAAAAAGTAGAAGCTGATAAATTGAAAGTGCAGGTTGGTAGTCAAAAATCACAATTGAAAACTCTAGAGGCAGAGCTTAAGATAGTAACCAATCGCAGGGATGAAATTTTATTCAAAATCCCAAATATTCCTCATCCAAGTGTACCCAAAGGTAATTCTGATGCAGATAATAAGGTAGAATCTGAACATGGTAAGGTGCCAGTACTACATGATGGAGCTGTGCCTCATTGGGATCTGATTAAGAAATACGATATCATTGATTTTGAATTGGGGACCAAAGTAACAGGAGCAGGCTTTCCTATATATAAAGGTAAAGGGGCTAGATTACAACGTGCTTTGATTAACTATTTCCTGGATCAAGCTTCAGAAGCTGGTTATGGTGAAGTGATTCCTCCACACTTGGTTAATGAAGCTTCTGGTTTTGGTACAGGGCAGCTACCTGATAAAGATGGACAAATGTATCATGCTCAAGAAGATGGTTTGTATCTTATTCCCACAGCAGAGGTACCAATTACGAATATTTATCGTGATGTAATCGTAGATGAGGCAAGTTTACCAATCAAACATGTTGGATATACTCCTTGCTTTCGTAGAGAAGCGGGGGCTTGGGGAGCACAAGTACGCGGTTTAAACAGACTACACCAGTTTGATAAGGTAGAAATCGTGCAAATCCAACATCCAGATAAATCATATGAAACCTTGGAAGAAATGTGTAAACACGTACAAGGTTTATTAGAAAGCTTAGAGCTACCTTACAGAGTCTTGAGGTTATGTAGTGGGGATTTAGGATTTACTTCTGCACTTACCTTTGATATGGAAGTATATTCGGCTGCTCAAAAGCGTTGGTTAGAAGTGAGTTCTGTAAGTAACTTTGAAACCTTCCAGGCGAACAGAATGAAACTACGTTTTAAGAACAGTGATAACAAAAAACGTTTGGCTCATACCCTAAATGGAAGTGCTTTGGCATTACCTCGAATTGTTGCAGCCTTGTTAGAAAACAATCAAACACCAGATGGTATCAAGGTACCTAAAGTATTACAATCTTATACTGGATTTGATATAATTGATTAGAATGGTATTTTAAGCTGTGTAAGAAAAGAAAAAATAATCTGTAGAGATTATTTTTTCTTTCTTACCAACATCATCAGTTCTTTTTGGACACTCCAGTCTTTGGCCAATTTTAACATGGCAGTGGCTTCCATCTCAGTTACGTAACCTTTTGCATTGTTGGCTTCCCAAACCATGCTTAAATAGTTAAGGCGGGTATCTTTGTCCAGGTTTCCAACTACCTCATTCAAATACTCCCGGGCGCGTTCAAAGGCTGTATAATAATCCAGTGAAATAAAATCATTGGCCCATTTTAATTCCTCCCAGGCATCAAATCTTTCTGCAGTTGAATCCAAAATCTGTTGTTCCTCTTTATCTAAGCCATGATAATGGAAAATGACAGATTTTAATAACAAAATTGCTTTCTTCTCATCACTAGTCATTACTATAATTATTATCGTTAATTAGTATTTGTAGCTACTTGTTTGTTAAGTTATAATTTTTTGAGCCTGTAAATAATTGGCTTACTTGGACTTGCATCGCTCCATAGGCTAATTACTTGCAAATTAAGAAAGTAAAAGTCATCAGGAACGCTTGAATTTACATAAACCAATTCAGTTATTGTGCAATCTTTGCGAGTTTTTTCTGGATATTGCCAAAATGCATGGTGGCACTTTAACTCACCATTATCTACCTCTCTATCTACCGAGGGTAAATCCACTAATAAGTGTTTGATATTATGTTTCGCTAAAAACTTGCCAATTTTGGCCTCCAGGTAAGGTGGATTTGTACCCGAATACTGTTTTCTTAGTTTTTCTTCATTGTTTGGACGTGTTCGGATGATGAGTGCTTCAGGAATTACTCCATTCAAATGTGGCTCCAAATCTTCTAGTTTTATAATTTGATCTTCTCCTTCATTGTGTACAGGGAGAGTCACTAATTGTGAAAAGAAAAAGTATTTTTTCAAACAGTTATATATGGTAGCATTTTCATTAGCAGAAATATGTCCATAACACTCTGTATGGGTACCATTGCCATGAGGAGTAAGCGTAATTTTTTGATAGTTTACTGGACCTCCTTGGGCTACACTACCTACAAAATCTCCAAACACATAAGTTTCAAAAGTTACCTTCTGTGCATAATAACAATTCACTGAATCTTCCTTAAGTATAGTAGATATATCTATGGCAGATTGTGGATCAAAACCATAAGCTTGTTTCTGGTAATCTATTTTGACTGAAGAAATCATCTTTTATTCAACAATAAACAAATCAGAAGCTATTTTGTCGGCAAATAATTTACCATTATTGGTAAGTTTTAAAATATTGTTTTCAAGTTTTAACAACTTTTTATCTATATACTCATCAATGTAACTTTTGTTTTGAATTAATACATTTATGCCAAAACTATTAAAAACTTTATTTAAATCACAACCCCAAATAGTTCTTAAGCTAGTCATAATATATTCATTGACTTGATCAATTTTACTAAGCTTTTCCAGAGAATAAGGAACAGTATTTTGTTGAATACTTTTAAGATATTTACCATTACTCGCTACATTGAATTGACGAGTAGTTCCATTATAAGAGTGAGCACTAGGACCAATACCTAGATATGGATTTTTTATCCAATAATTACTGTTATGTTGAGAATAACTTTGATTTTTGGCAAAGTTTGAAATTTCGTATTGCTCAAATTCGTGTTGAGATAGATGATTAATTAAGGTATTAAACTGTTGAGAAGCAAACTCATCGTCGATTGGAGGCATTTGATTTCTTTGTAACATTCGGCCAAATACAGTTTGTTCTTCTATAGTAAGACAATAAGCAGAAATGTGTTGTATTTGAAGGCTGGTAGCTTGCTCTAAATCTTGTTGCCAGGTTTTATGATCTGCAACTGGGATAGCATATATTAGATCAATACTAATATTATCAAAACCTAAATTCTGAGCCTCTAAAATACTTTGTTGGGCTTGCGTTGCGTTATGGGCACGATTCAAGTATTTTAAACAAATGTCTTGAAAAGATTGAGTACCAATGCTTAAACGATTGATTCCTGATTTTTTGAATAAATGAAGCTTTTCTAAGGTTAAGTCATCTGGATTTGCCTCAAGAGTAATCTCTGCATTTGAGCTTAAAGAAAAGGTTTTGTGGATTGTGTTTACCAGATAAGAAAACTCACTTTCATCAAGGAGTGAAGGAGTGCCTCCTCCAAAGTAAATAGTCTGAAGAGGAGAAGCTGGTAAATAATCTTTTTGCAGGGTTATTTCTTTAGCTAAAGCCTGCACTATCTCTTTTTTATTGTTTTGATTTACACTAAAATGAAAATCGCAATAATGACAAGCTTGTTTACAAAATGGTACGTGAATGTATAGACTTGGCAAAATACTAAGTTTTAATAGTAGTAATGAGTTATTAAAAAAGAAGGTAATTATCATTTTGATGATAATGCCCTTAATCTCTTATGGGCAATATTCTGATACTATCCCCAAACCAAATAAGCGAATAACAAAACCAACATATGTAAAGTTACTTTTAAAGCCTAAAAAAGCTAAAATCCCTGCAAAGATAGGGCTTAAGAATAAGTACAAAACCAAGTTAATTGCTCAAAATGCTATTCAACATCTTATTGAAGAATTGCATAACCAGGCTTATCTTAATGCTAGATTAGATAGCATTACATTTATAAAAGATACACTAAAAGCATATATATTTACAGGAGAAGTATTTAAGTGGAAAAACTTGGATAAAGGTAATCTACCCAAGAGAATTGTTAATCATGTAGGTTTTAAAGAGAAATTCTACAAAAATAAATATTTCCTTCATAAAACGATTTCAAAGTTACAAAATAGAATATTAACCTATTCTGAGAACCATGGTTATCCCTATGCTCAAATACGCTTAGATTCTATTACTATTAACAAACGTTTGGTAAGTGCTAAACTGCAATATGATAAAGGCCCACTAATCATTCTGGATACTCTACGCCTTCGCGGAAAGGCTAAAATAAAACGAAAGTTTCTTGCCAAATATTTACGACTTAAAGAAGGTGATGTTTATAGTCAACAAAAAGTGAAAAATGCCGAGCAATTGCTTCGTCAACTGCCTTATGTAAAGGTTGTAAAACCTCCCCAAACTGAGTTCCGAGCAAAAAAAGCCTTTGTCAATTTGTTCCTAAGAAAGCGCAAAGCCAACCAGGTAAATTTGTTAGTTGGAATATTACCCAATGAACGTGAACCCAACACCATTGATTGGATGGGAGAATTTGATTTATTGTTGCAAAACATGTTTGGAAGCGGTAAAAATTTAACAGCTAAATGGTTAAGACCAGAACCCCAATCTCAGACGATTAATTTAAGTTATACTCACCCATTATTATTTAACTCTTACCTTGATTTACAGACTAACTTTAACCTATTAAGAGAAGACACTTCATTTGTGAATATTAACTTTGGTGGAAATTTATCTTATAATCTGAGCAATGGAGATAAACTGAGCGTAAGCTTTAACTCAAGAAGCTCACGGGTTTTAAATAATAGCATTTTTCAAAATATCACCCGATTACCTGATACACTAGATATTTCTTTTGTTTCATATGGTATAGGGTATAAGCTTAGTAAGTTGGATGATGCGTTGTTTCCTACCAAAGGGAATCTGGTAAATCTTTCACTAGAGGTAGGGCAGAAAAATATCCAGCGAAACCCAGAGCTATCAGAAGATTTTTATGAAAATATTCCACTCAACACCACTCAGTTTGTATATAAGCTCAGTTGGCAACATTATTTACCCATCAATCAAAAATCGGTAGTGTATTGGCAACTCAATACTGGTACTATGGTAAATGACCAATTGTTAACGAATGAGCTATTTAGACTTGGGGGAATAAACAACCTAAGGGGACATAACCAAAATGTCTTTTTAGCCTCTAGTTTTGCAATTATTAATTTGGAATATCGCATATTATTTGATGAAAACTCGTTTCTATTTGTTTTTTATGACCAAAGCTGGTTACAACAAAAGACAATTAATTTTTTTGGCGAGGATACACCTCTTGGTTTTGGTATGGGGCTTAATTTCCCTACACAAGCAGGTATATTTAATATAGTTTATGCGTTAGGCCAGACTAAAGATTTACCGATAAGTTTCAATCGTTCAAAGATTCATTTTGGTTTTATAAGTAGATTTTGAAATATTTGTGCAATTCAAAAATTTCTTATGAAGCATTATATTTTTCAATTTATCATATTTTGGGGACTCTTTGTTGGTATGAGTCTACATTCCTATGCCAAACAAGATGATCAGGAAAGGTTTCTAAAAATCTATGATCTTGAAGATGGTTGGCAAGTATATGATACTAAATATAATGCTTATGTGCCTTATATAGAAGATAGACATAATAACTCCAAAACAGCTAGTTTTTGGTTAGATGTTCAAAAATATAAAGGACTTGAACTCACCTTTAAAAGCCCTGAAAATGTATTTGTTTTTGTTAATAAACAATTATGCAAAGAAATTAAAAAAGCTGGGTGGGTAACTTTTAAAATAGATAGTCTTAGCAAAGCGTACAATGGTAAGGAAAAGTTATTTTTCACTTTTTATGATAGGGGTTATCGTCTTCCTTTAAAGTCTGTGTATGTAGGTTATTTCAAAAGAGAAGTAACAAATACAATCAAAACCAAAAAGGAAACTGATGTAATACAAGAAAAATATCGTAAGATATCTGGCATTAAAAATTTTGTGATTAGCGTCAGCATCTTAATTCTAGGGATTTTTGCTTTGCTAATAAACTTTCATCCCAAAATATTTTCTAGTTATTACAGTTTGCAAAGTAGTGTATCGAGCTTGTCACGTAAAGATATTACACTAATCAATAAGCCTTTTAACATAATTAATATGTTATTTTTGGCTACTCATGCATTGACAGTAAGCCTTTTTTATATACTTGCCCAAAAGGACATAACTGGTATAATTAACGTATCATTTAAGTTAGCAAGTACAAATTTTGATTTTGTATCTCTTCTTCTCAACTATGCCGTGTTCTTTGCCATTGTGTTTGGGCTATTTTTCTTAAAGTACATCCTATTGAAAGTTTTTGGAGTACTTCTAAGCCTTGAAAAAGTAGAGTATACACATTTTTATGAGTATATGAGGCTATCCAAGCTTTTTTATACGTTAGCAGTAATTTTTCCAATTTTCATGCTAATATCTAAAGGTGAGTATACATTAGACATAGATAAATTTTTTATCTATATCGTTATAGGATTTCATTTTTTACAAACAATACTTGTGAGTTTTTATGTAAATAAAAGGGTTCAGTTTAAAAATCTATATTTATTTTATTACCTTTGCAGCACAGAACTTACCCCCTTGTTAATTGGCATAAAATTATTACTTTTCAACTAGTTTACTTTGTAATCAGCAAATAGTAAAGAAAATCTTTAGCGCATGAGTGAACTACACCCTCAAATGCCTCAAATTGTTCGTGAGCGACTTCGGAAAGTGGAAAGTATCTTAGTATCACAACCTAAACCTAGTAACGATAAATCACCCTATTTTAAATTGGCAGAAAAATATGAGATAAAGGTAGATTTTAGGCCCTTTATTGATGTTGTTCCTGTTTCTGTAAAAGAATTCAGAAAACAAAAGGTCGATATCTTAGATCATTCTGCGGTGATTTTTACTAGTAGAAAGGCAGTTACTTTATTTTTTGAAATGTGTAATAGTTTGAAAATTGAAGTGCCTGCTGATATGAAATACTTTTGCATTTCTAGTCAAACAGCAAACTATCTTCAAAAGTACATAGTAGTACGAAAGAGAAAAATCTTCACAGGGCAAAAAACTGCCAAAGACCTATTGGAAATCATAAAAAAGCACAAGGGTGAAAAATTTCTTTTTCCTTGCTCGAATATAAGAAAGGATGATATTCCAAATTTCTTGACTAAAAATGATTATCAATACACAGAAGTGGTTCTTTATAGAACAGAGGCTAGCGATTTATCAGACTTATCAGATGTAAATTATGATGTAATTGCTTTTTTTAGTCCATCAGGAATACAATCTTTATTTGCGAATTTTCCTGATTTTGAGCAAAATAAAACACGAATTGCTGCTTTTGGACCAACAACTGCAAAGGCCGTTCGTGATGCAGGTTTAGTGTTAGATATAGAAGCTCCAATGCCCAATGCACCTTCAATGACTGGCGCTATCGAAAACTACATCAAAGTTTCTAATAACCTAAAGTAGATATAAGTTTTACAACACTAAATAGCTTTGTTATAAACTTATATTTACTAATAATAAATGAGTTTATAAACAAAGCTATTTTTTTGACATATGAACAATACTTGGAGAACAATACTAATCTTTACCTTCTTCCTAAACGGTATGGCCCTTCAGGCACAGCAAGATGCTCAATTTAGTCAATATATGTTCAATCAATTATTTATCAATCCTGCATATGCTGGGGTTGATGGAAAATTGTCTTTTTCTCTAATTCATCGTACGCAATGGGCTGGGTTAAATCCCACTTTTGATAATGGGGGAAGTCCAAACACGCAAGTATTGAGCATTGGATATGGAAATAAAAGGTTTCGAAGTGGGGTAGGTTTACATTTTGTAAATGACATGATTGGCCCATTGATTAATCGTGAAGCGCAACTTTCTTATGCTTATCACGTACCACTTGGTAGTCGTAATGGCTCTGATGCAAAGCTATCTATAGGTGTTAGGGGAGGAATTTATTCTCAAACAATAGATTTTGATCAATTTAGAGCACTTGATCCAGATGATAGGCTAATTCAATCAGGGGTTTTATCACAAACAAACTCTGATATGGCAGCTGGAATTTATTATCACTCAAATACATTTTTCGGTGGATTAAGTATGAGTCATATACTTCCTCAAAGATTTGATTTTGGACAAGAAGGTAGTGAAGGGGTTTTGGCTAATAATGTTTATTTATTAGCTGGATATAATATTAGTGTTGGAAATGGATTGAAAAGAAATCTTACAATAACTCCATCTATACTTGTAAAGGCAATACCAACCAATTTAAGTGGTTATTCATTTGATGTAGGAGCAATAGCAACTTTAAATGATAAATTTTTTGGAGGTATCTCATATCGTCAAGAAGAATCTGCCTCAATAATTTTAGGAGTAAGATTAAACAAAGATGTGAAAAAACCCACATTACAGATAGCTTATGGTTTTGATTATGTTTTTATAGGACAAGATGCTAAGAGTCCTACATCTCATGAAATATCAGTATCTTATAAAATACCACTCTTTTATCATGAGGATCCAAAAGCAAATACTCCTAGGTATAATAATGTGAAATAAAAGCGAAAAAGCGTAAAAAAAAAAGTAATATTGTGGCTAATACTCCGTTTTCGAATCAAGTTTGGAGCAAGGAAGAATTTTGAGCTATGAATTTGGCGCGATATTAGCACAGCTACCAAATGAATTTGAATCATAAATAATAAAGCTAAACCAAAGAAACAATTATTATTAATTTGTTAGGTGTTATGAATAAAATGTTGTTTAAATACAAATTTTTGTCCTATGCCTTGATAGCATTTTCTTTGCTATCATTACAAGGGTGTTTTCTGTTTGGGAAAAAAGGTGATCCCAACAGTTTGGACGCCAGAATTAATGGATCTGCTGGTGAAATAATTCCTTTTGAACAGGTTAGAAGTGACTATTCTCAGTATGTTCCTAGTGGTATGGTTGTAGTACCTTCTGGTACTTTTCACATGGGACAAGCTGATGAGGATGTTCCTGCAACTCAGATCAACTTGAATAAGCAAATTACAATTAGTGCTTTTTTCATGGATCAGACCGAGATTACTAACAACCAATATCGTTTGTTTACAGATGTTTTGTTAGCATATTCAGAAGGTCGTCAAGCACAAGGAGAAGAATTGCCACAAGAATATCAAGAAGGGGTAATGGATAAAATGTTCCTTAAGAATGGAACTCCGGTTAGACCCGATTCTATTAAAGTAATGAATGAAATGTATCCAGATACTACACGCTGGAGTACAGAATATGCCCACCATATGGGTGATCCTTTGATGGAATATTATTTTATGCACCCTGCTTTTGATGATTATCCAGTAGTAGGTGTAGATTGGCAAGCAGCTAAATTCTTTTGTCAGTGGAGAACAATGCACTTAAACTACTACCGTCATACAGTGGAAGGAGACCCTTATCCTGCACCTCGTTTTCGCTTGCCAACAGAGGCTGAGTGGGAATATGCTTCAAGAGGAGGTCGTGATATGGCAAAGTATCCTTGGGGAAGTCCTTATTTAAGAAATACACTAGGTTGTATGTTGGCTAACTTCAAACCTGGGCGTGGTAACTACTTTGATGATGGCTTTGCTTATACTGGTCCAGTTGCTCAGTATTTCCCTAATGATTATGGCTTATACGATATGGCTGGAAACGTTGCTGAATGGGTATTAGATGCATACTTTGAATCATCAGTTCCTATCGTATGGGATCTTAACCCTGTATTTAACCCACCAATTACTAAAGAAGGTAAAAACGACACAAACATAAACAATCGAAGAGTAATTAGAGGAGGATCTTGGAAAGATATCGCATATTACTGTGAAACAGGTTCACGAACTTTCCAACATTGGGATTCATCATCTACTTCTATTGGTTTCCGTTGTGCTATGACATATTTAGGTCGCTCATCTGGTGAAGAGGTTGACCTTGGACGATAAAAACATGCATATCATTGCATTCTTTCTATACAACTACTAAATTTATACTTGTTAAACTATTCTTAAATTTTTAAACACTAAACTTTTACTAAAATGAGTTCAACGAAGAAACTTAGTACTCTGGAGTATGTATATACTTTTATTGTACCCCGAGTTACGAATATTGGAGCTTCAGTTGTTATTATAGGTGCAATGTTTAAAATCCTTCACTTACCTAATGGAGGTCCTATTTTGGCTGCTGGTTTGATTACTGAGGCTTTCTTATTCGCTCTTGCGGCATTTGCTCCACTTTATGCTGAAAATCATCGCCCTGATTGGTCTTTGGTATATCCTCAGTTGAAAGATCCAGATGATCCTGAGTATAGTGCACAATTGCAAGTTGGTTCTGGTCAAGCATTGCCCCAGGTTAAGCAAGATCCAAAAGTAGCTCAAAAACTAGCTGAAATTGATGCAGCATTGGCAAATTCTGTTACTCCTGCTAAACTTGATAACTTTGGTAAAGGAATGAAAGACCTTACTGAAAGCGTAAACAAGATGAGTAAGCTAGGAGATGCTTCTGTTGCTACTGAAGAATATTCTAAGAATGTAAAATTAGCTTCTAATGCTATTGTAGAGATGAACAAGTCTTACAAGACAACCATTACTGCAATGAGTGAGATGGCTAATGCTTCTAAAGATGCTAAATCTTACCATGCACAAGTTCAGAGCTTAACAAAAAATTTAACCGAACTGAATACATTCTATGAGGTTGAAATGCGTGAAGCTAAGAAACACGTTAAATCTGTGAATGATTTTTACAAAGGTTTAGGTGTAGCTTTAGAAAATGTTTCTAATGCTGGTAAAGATGCTGCAACTTTCAAAACAGAAATGTCTAAACTTACTACTAGTTTAACTTCTTTGAACAAGGTTTACGGTGGTATGTTAGCTGCTATGAAAGGTTAATTTTAATTTTAATTTGTTTAACTAAGAAAATTAACTCAATCTTATGGCAGGTGAAAAGTTAAGTCCACGGCAACAGATGATTGGCTTGATGTATCTAGTATTGATGGCGATGCTAGCACTTCAGGTTAGTTCATCTATTATGGACAAATTCATATTTTTGAATAGCGCTTTGGAGCATTCTTTAGCGAATGCAAAAGGTGCTAGTGACAATGCATTGAAAGCATTGAAAGCAGATGTTAAAAAGCAAGGTAATTCTCGCGAAGGTTTAGAGAGAATTAAACGTGCTGAACTTCTTAAGAAAAAAACTGCTGAGATGCTAGGTGATATAGACAAGATCAAGCAAAAGTTGATTAATGAAGCTGGTGAAGGTCTTGATCCTAAAACACATACTGTAAAGAATCCTAAAGAGGAGACTAAAGTAGGAGAAATTATGATTGGTGCTTCTGAGGATGGAGAAGGCTACAAGTTGAAGAAAAAACTTGATGGCTACGTGAATTGGTTAAGCACTGAGTTTAAGGATTTGACCTTACCTAAATTTGAGAAAATTGCAGAAGGTAATGAAAATAATCCATTGTATGCCGCTGATGCTGTACAAAAAGGGAAAGATTTTGCCGAAGCTAACTTTGGCCATACTCCTGTTGTAGCAGCCTTGGCAGTATTAACTCAAAAACAATCAGTTGTTCTTCGTTATGAGTCAGAAGTTTTGAAAAAACTAGGTGCTGGTGATATTTCTGCTGATTTGAAATTTGACAAAGTAGAGGCTGGTGTTAGTGTAGAAGCTAATACGGTTGCTCCTGGTGATGAATATGTAGCGTCTTTGTTTATTTCAGCTTCTGCTAGTAAAGCAAATCCACGTATGACTTATAATGGTTCTCCAATTACTGTAAAAGATGGTAAAGGGGAAGTAAAGTTTAAGGTACGTGATCCAGGTGCTTATAAAGACGGTAGAGCTAAAGCAAAATGGAGTGGTTCTATTACTTTCAAGAGTAAAGGTAGAGATACTACTTTTAAGATTGAAAAAGAGTATACAATTGTACAACCTGTATTATTGGTGAACTCAGCTACTCTTAATCCTTTGTATAGAAACTGTGCTAACCCACTAGTTACTTCTGTACCTGCTTTAGGTTCTTCTTATAGCCCAAGCTATCAAGTAACAAACGGTTCAGCGGTACCAGGCTCTCGAAAAGGTTATGTAACAGTTTTTCCTGGAGCAGGAGCTAAAACTAAGCTAACTGTAAGCAGTAATGGTACACTGGTTGGAAATGAGACTTTTGACGTATTACCTGTACCTCCGCCAAGTATAGAACTGGCTAACAGAAATGGTGGTACAGTAAACAGAGATCGCCCTCTTCCTGCAGTAACTTACCAAATCATTGCACGACCTGATGCAAACTTTAAAAAGGCACTTCCTAAGGAAGCTACTTATAGAGTAACTCAAATTGAGGTTACTACTTTTAGAGGTGGTGGTTCTACTGGAAGTCGCAAGATAAGTGGAGGTCAAGTGAACCTACGTGCTTTAAAAACTCGTAGAGGTGATGGTGTTACAGTGAAGATATTAGGTGTTCAGAGAGTCAATTCTCGTGGACAAATCGAGCCGGCGCCAATCAGAAACGGTTATGTTAGTTTTAGAGTAAGATAAGTTGAATAAACGATATCTATAATAAATAATATGTCACTTGAATCGTTATTTGAGTGACATATTTTTTAAAAAATAAAAATAATAAAGTTCTAACTATGAAAAGAGCGTGGTTATTAATAACAGGCGTATTGGTGTTTTGTTTGGTTTTAGATGTACCTGTTTGGGCTCAATATGGCCCTAATGGTTACAATCCTAACTCTGTGAGAGGTTCTAAAAAATCTAAACCTATTTTTGGACAGCCAATTTTTGAATCAGATATTATGTACCGTACAACGGTATGGCGCAAAATAAACCTGCGTGAAAAGAAAAATAAGCCCTTCTTCTCCATTGAAAATGAGATTACTCAAGTAATTATTGATGCTGTGAAAGCAAGAAAATTACAACCTTATGAGTATAACTCTTCTCCTACAACAGATGGAGTTTCCGATCCGATGCAATATGAAGACTTCATCGCTAAGCTTAAGTATTATGATGATTCTGTACAAGATTCAGTGGATTTACGTGCTACAGATTTATACTTATTAGAGCTTAAAGAAGACTTGATTTTTGATCGCAAACGTTCTAGAATGTATTGGGATATTCAATCCATTACAATGGTAATACCACAAGGAACAAACCAAGCTACAGAATTAGGAGATTTTCGTGTTGCTTCTTTCAAATACAAAGATTTGTATGAGTATTTCAAAGAAACTTATGAGGAATCTCAAAAGAAAGGAACGTTTGAAGATGTAAGAGCTTTTTGGTATAATCCTGAAAATCCTCGTCGTCACATGTCTTTAGGTGATGCAATGGAATTGAGATTATTCAGTTCTCGTATTACTAAGGTATCAAATCCTGATGATGACAACATTATTACTATTGTAAATAAAGAGTATGGAGATCAGGATACGAAAAAAGCCCAAAAGGTCTTGTATCTATCACAAAAAATCGAGTATGACTTGATGGAATTTGAGCATAACCTTTGGGAATATTAAGATAAACCAAGGATAAAAAAGTATTAAAATGAAAAGGCAAAGTTACTCTTTGCCTTTTTGTACTTTAGAGGAAAAGTAGTTAACAATCAAACTTGCTTTGCTTTTACCAATCAACTTTTCTAATTCATTAACCGGGCTTTCAGCGATTTTCTTAATGGTCCTAAACTCTTTCAATAAAGTAGTAATTGTTTTTTCTCCAATTCCTTGAATTAATTCTAATTCAGAATGAAGGCTATTATTACTTCTTTGATTACGATGAAACTCAATAGCAAACCTGTGTGCTTCATCCCTTACTTTTTGAATAAGTTTTAATGCAGGAGATTTTTTGCTAATATGCAAGGGTATACTATCTTCTGGGAAATATATTTCCTCGAGCTTCTTTGCTATGCCAATAATCGTGATTTTTCCATACAAATTTAACTCTTTCAATGCCTCACAAGCAGCGCTTAGTTGCCCTTTTCCTCCGTCAATCACTATAAGTTGAGGTAACTCAGAATTTTCATTCAATAATCTACGATATCTACGATATACAATTTCCTTCATTGATGCAAAATCATCAGGCCCTTGTACTGTCTTGATATTGAAGTGACGATATCCTTTTTTATAAGGGATGCCATTATTAAAGTAGACCATAGATGCTACTGGATTAGTCCCTTGCATATTAGAGTTATCAAAACACTCTATATGACTAGGGAGTTCTTTCATTCTAAGTACTTGCTGGAGTTCTTCTAAGACAAGTTTTGATTTATCCTTACCTTGCCTTAATAATTGTTGTTGTATCTTTTCTTTTTTGTAATACAAAACATTTTTTTGAGATAGTGTAAGTAGTTTTTTCTTGTCTCCAATTTTAGGAAGGGTATTTATAAACTGTTCATCACTTATATTGAGAGGCATATTGGTGATAATTTCGGAGGCAGTGCTATTTACAGAATCTCTAAGATTAAATGCTACCAGTGTCAAAATTTCCTCTTCTGATTCATCAAGTTTCTTTTTTACTTCTACATTTTGGGTATGTATAATAGCACCATTCTTTATTTTTAGAAAGTTGATATAGGAGCTATTTTCATCAGATATAATGGAAAATACATCTACATCAATTATTTTATTAGGGTTAACTACCAGAGATTTACTTTGAAACTTATCTAGCAATAATAGCTTTTGTTTATGTGCTTCAGCCTTTTCAAATTCTAATTTCTCAGCAAAAGCCAGCATTTGGTCTTTTATGTGATTTTTTACTATATGTAGATTACCTTTTAGAATCTGTTTGGCTTGTTCAATATCCTTCAAGTAATCTGCCTCCCTTTGTAGTCCTTCACAGGGTGCTTGACAGTTTCCTAAATGATATTCAAGGCAAAGTTTGAACTTCTTTTCTTGAATATTTTCTTGGGAAAGATGAAGGTGACAAGTTCTGATAGTATAAAGCTCTCTAATCAAATCTACAATAGCATTCATTGCTTTTAGATTAGTAAAGGGGCCAAAATATTGGCCTTTATTTTTCTCGAGCTTGCGGGTAATAATTAATTTAGGAAAAGGCTCATTACTAATAAGAATATAGGGAAATGTCTTATCATCTTTTAATAAAATATTGTACTTGGGCTGATGGTTTTTAATTAGGTTGTTTTCTAATAATAAAGCATCGAACTCACTATTTACAACCGTAAATTCTATATCAACAATTTGCTTTACGAGGTTGATTGTTTTGCGGTTATGCTGAGCTGATTTATTAAAATAGCTACTGACTCTGTTTTTGAGATTTTTTGCTTTCCCTACATACAAAAGTGTTTTACTCTTATCAAAAAACTTATAAACACCAGCATCGGTAGGTAGTTGTTTTAGTTGGGTTTCAATTGGGTTCATGGTTTAAATGCCAGATTATATAAGATATAGAATATACAAATAAGAAAGCCTCACTGATAGATCCAGGAGGCTTTAGAGTTTTTATTGGCTTTGAAAAGCTTAAGCTTTTACCGACCAGAATTTTTCAATCAAGTACTCTGCAATTTGAACTGCATTAGTAGCTGCACCTTTGCGTAAATTATCAGCTACTATCCACATATTTAGAGTTTTAGGCTGAGATTCATCTCTACGTAAACGACCTACAAATACTTCATCTTTTCCGTGTGCGTTCAAAGGCATTGGGTACAAGTTATTTGCATTATCATCTTGCAGAATGATGCCAGGAGTGTTTGCTAGTAGATCTCTCACATCCTGCAGGTCATATTCTTGTTCGAACTCAATATTTACAGCCTCAGAGTGTCCTCCAATTACAGGAATACGAACTGCTGTTGCAGTTACCTTGATATTATCATCTCCCATAATTTTTTTGGTTTCGTTTACCATCTTCATTTCTTCACGAGTGTATCCATTATCCATGAAGACGTCAATATGAGGCAATACATTCTTATCAATAGGATGAGGATAAGCCTTTTCTACAGGTTGTCCATTACGTTCTCCTTCTAATTGATCGACAGCTTTTACTCCTGAACCAGTAACACTCTGATAAGTAGATACTACAACTCTATTGATTTGGTATTTTTTGTGAAGAGGTGCCAATGCCACAACCATTTGAATAGTTGAACAATTCGGATTGGCAATAATTTTATCTGTATCAGTCAACTGATCGGCGTTTATTTCAGGAACAACAAGCTTATGATCAGGACTCATGCGCCAAGCAGATGAATTATCAATAACTACTGTTCCAACCTCAGCAAATTTTGGAGCAAACTCCTTGGAAGTAGAACCACCTGCTGAAAAAATAGCAATTTCAGGTTTAAGTTCTATAGCTGTTTGCATCCCTACTACAGTATATTCCTTACCCTTGAAAGTTACTTTTTTACCTACTGATCTTTCAGAGGCAACAGGTATTAATTCTGTTATGGGAACCTGGCGTTCCTCAAGTACTTTCAGCATTTCACCACCAACCAAACCAGTGGCTCCTACTACAGCTATTTTCATTATTAAAATATTTAGTGAATTGAATAATATCTAAATTAAAGAAAACTGGTTGATTATAAAATTTACCTGAGAATGAATCGTGTAAGTAAATCAAAATAAACGCTAAATTACCTGAAAAACTCAACAATTACAGTTGTAAAAAAGTTTGCCTGAATTTATCTTGATCAGCATAAATAGATATAAATGTATTGGTTCCTTCGTTTGGCTCTGATCCCCATTTGCCTCCCTTTCGTAAGAGTTTTACTTCCTTAAAAATGCATATGGATTGATCCAGAGCTACACAAGCTGCTAATGGGTCATGGAATTTTTTACCTGCTCTATTTTTTGATAAATACAATTCCATGCCTTTATAAATAAGCTCGTAGCCAGGATGCAAATGTTTTTGAGTAGCAAGTAGTTTATGAAAGTCTTGATCATACACTACGCCATGGCAAACATTTTTAGATACTAATATTCTTTCTTTGATTGGAACATCATTCAACATTTTAAGTGCTTGCTTAGGGCCTCCATTGAAGTTATAGGTAGGACAAAATAGCAACCCATTGAACTTTGGCAAACGGTATTGAGGAGGTACTACATTATCTCCTGCAAATCCTCCTTGGGCTATCCATCTGTGAATAGGTTGTTTTACCTCCAGTGACCCGAAATTGGTAAGAGGGGCTCCCGTAATAATTGTTAGATCTGGATATTCATCGAGTGTTTGACTAATAATCTTATATCCTTCATCGTCTGGAGAAGTACTTTCAAAATTTCCTAACCAACGACGATAATAAATAGAGACGCAGTTTTTATCATAATTTGGTCGATAACTGCCTACTGGGATATCCGTATGTTTAGTAGTTTTTAATATATGATGAACCAAACCAATTTGTTCATCAGTACCAGGAGTGACAGTAACAGCTCTTAGTGATATAGCAGGATGGGCAATTAAAAAACAAAGGGTGACCGCATCATCTGGGTCACCCGTTTCCATATCAAATAATACATTCATTCAATAACTTTTTATAGGGTTATCTTAGCAACTTAATCCACCCTTTGAGTTTTTTTATTGAATTATTGGGATCAAGGGTAATGAATTTAACTTCGGCTGAATAATAATACATTCCAGCAGGAAGTTCTTCACCAGAACTACTCGTTCCGTCCCAATTGAGTAAGATATCATTATCTCTTTCAAACACCAGAGTTCCCCAACGATTATGGACTTTAAATTTCACCGATTCTACAAATCTTGGTGTTGGGAAAGGTTGAAATACGTCATTTTTTCCATCATTATTAGGAGTAATAATATTGGGGAGTTCATAATAAATACAATTGTCTTGACAAACTGTATTACTAGGCTCACTCTCATTATCGAGACGATCCAATGCAGTTACATAATAACAACCTGCTAAGGAAGTAATATTATCATGGATAAAACTTAATTGGGAAGCATCTAGAGTCGCTAATAGGGTGAAATCTCCCTCAATAGTGGGCCTGAAATACAATTTATAACTCACAATGTCATTGTCGCATCCAATGGCTGGATTAATGACAGGAGTCCAGTTTAAGCGATTTTGAACTAAGGATTGGTCAGTAAACGTCTCACAATTGATAGAATCAATGGCTAATACAGGAGGACAAGGAGCCGTAGTGTCTGTAGGTTGAGCACAAGCAATCTGAGATAAATTAGCCAAAGAATCTGGATTTATAATATTTACCAGTGGATTGTCATAAGTACCCACGGTGAGAATATAATAACAATAAGTACTATCAGTATCTAGTTTGCGATTCTGGAAGGTTCCTCGATCAAAGTATTCCAATTTATTAGAACTACTTTGTGGTAATGAATCGATGAGCTGGAATGATCCACTTGGGCTGGTTTGACGATAGATCAAATGTTTGACATTGGCCCAAGGCACATCATAACTCCAATTAAGGCGGATACTACTTGGAGCCGAAACTGCTGTAAGATCGACACTCGAGGCTAGTTCTGAGAAGTCATCAAATACTGGTGTACCTGTATTATTAATGTAAGCCAATACCCGATAAGTATGCCCAGTATCTAATGTGTTGATGCCCTGATGCACAAAAGAGGTATCAGAAGTAAGTGAAAGTAATCTGGTAGAGTCAGTACGAGTAGAATCTTCTCCTTTGAGGCCTACAAAATGATATAAATCATAGCGATATACATTTGCTGGATTTCCTTCAGGGGCTTTGGTCCATCTCACTGTAATTTGTCCGTTGGCAGCATCAGTTCTGTCTACAGTTACATTAGTCATTAGTGGAATATCAAGTGGTAGGCTAAGACAAACTTCATCTGAAGCCTTACTTTCTCCTCCCGACGGGGCTGGAAATACTGCTGAAACTCGGTAGCTATACCTTAAACCTTTTTTAAGCCCTTGTGTATCAGTAAAAGTAGTTTGGTTGCCAGCTACTCTTCCTATTTCCCTATAACCCAATCCATCTGGTACTCCTACATCACAAGCACCAGGAGTCCAGCTAGAGCAGCCTTCTTTTCGCCAAATTATAATTTCAGAAGCATTACTACATATATTATGGTAATTATCCCAGTTGAGGGTAATACTACGACCTACTCCCGTAGCGGTTAAATTCTCTGGCTTGGGACCTACAACAGTAATACGCCAAGCCTGTATATCTACCAATGGTGGTTCTGGAGTAGGAGGATTATCCTCTGCTTTGAATACCACTCTGTAAGGCTGTTCACGAATATTATTACAACCAGGAGTCCAGGTAAAGGTACCATTGGGTTGTCCTGGGTTTTGAGCATAGTTAGCTTTGACGTTAAAACCATCTTCTAAAATCCCACTTTCGGCTGTAATGGAGACTGAATTATTGTCTGGATCTATAGCTTGAATAGTTGCTGCAAGTGAAGAATTAGCTTCTATACAGGTATCTTTGGGGAGAATGAGCCGAGGTCGCCTATTCCTACAGTCAAGTACAATGATTTGCATGTCCCGGATCACAGAACCAATTTTTACCCCATTTCTCCATTCTTCTACTTCAAAAGCAATATTATATTCACCCGCAATAGCAGGGGAGTCCCAGGTGAGCGTACCAGTGAAAGGGTCAATAGTAAAAAAGGGAGTACCACCATTTTCAGTAGTTCCACCAAAAGAAGGAGCCGCTGGGCTTACATAACCATTTACATCGGTGTTTTCAGCTTGTTGAGGAATTGCTAATTTAAACGAAAGACTATCTCCATCAGGATCAAAAGGAGCAGGGTTATGAGTAAAGCGTTGGCCAACACAAGCTAAATCAATAGGATCAGCCAATAAAACAGGAGTGTCATTCAATCCTAAAAAGGGATCAATCAATAAAATCGTAGATACTGAGAAAGGAGTATCTACAGAGTTTACCATATTTAATACCCCAGCATTTCGATTCTCTTCTACAAAAAATATCTTATAAGCCTGAGGAGCAGGGTAAGTATGCTCTACTACATAAATATTTCGGGAAGTATTATTTCCGATAAATTCTTCGGATAATCTTCTTACTTCTGCACTATTACCATCTCCGAAGAATATATTGAGAAAGGGGCTATCTGCGTTTCCTTGACCTCTATCCATATAAATTGTGATGGTAATACGATAAGTAAGACTAGTGCTAGATATTCTTTCAGCTGTGATTTGCCCAGCGCGCAAGTGGGTAGCGTTTGCTATGTGTGATGTAATCAATAGAGCAAACAAAGTACTTGCAATCCAGGATAGATTTTTCAAATAGTGTTTTATTTTTTGCATACTAAACTCTTTATTCGTTTATAGCGGTTATGGCTAAATTTCAATTGTTAAAATCAGAAAATACCCTCAGAAGCCTAATTTCTGTAAAAATAATGAAATATCTCAATAATTAAGGGGACATAAACTGCCATCTAGGCAGAATTATATTTATTAGACATAGCAGGGTTTATGTCAATAAATTATAAGAACAGGAATAAGCTCTTAATTGTAAAAAATACTAATAACTAGAGTAAATAGTTCGCCAAATTAAGAGGAATTAAGGTGTAAGGTGAATTGTTTTAGGTTTCTAAGCTACAGACGGCATACCAAAGCAAATCCCCTATTTTTATATTGAACAATTGGTTGAAGAATTTACCCCTGAGTATTAAACCTGATTAGTCTCTAATGCCTCTTCTAATTCAACCCAATCTTTTTTAGAATGTTTTCGGGGAAATAATGTTGGATATAAAATTTCACTAATAATTTCTACTGAATCAGCTAAACGTGGGCCAGGTCGATTGAAGTATTGATTACCATCTGTGAGATATACTTGTTTTTGTATCACTGCAGGTAAATCCTGCCAGCCAGGCAAATTAGTCAGTAAATGGATTTCTTCTAGTGTACGATTGATGCCAAATCCACAAGGCATAACTAATATTACATCAGGATTCAGTGCTACGATATCGTTCCATTGAATATAATGAGAGTGATGAGCTTCTTCTCCCATCAAGTTGATACCACCAGCCTTTTCTACAAGCGTAGGCACCCAATTAGCAGCATTCATCAATGGTTCAAGCCACTCGATACATACTACTCTTTTTTTGCGGGTAACTTGTTCAGTTAGCTGGCTTATTAAATCAATGCGATTTTGTAAGTCTTTAATGAGTGTTTGAGCTTTGGAGGGTACCCCCAGGCTTTGGCCCACTTTTAAGATATCCTCAAAAACGTCGTGATACCCCACTGGTTCTAGATTAATGATTTGAGGACGTGAACTTATCAATTGACATACTGCTTGCTCTACATCCTTCATGCTTACAGCACAAACCTCACATTGAGATTGGGTGACTATAAAGTCGGGTTTGATATCTTCTAAAACATCTCCGAAAACTTCATATACCGAAAGACCATTTTTTACCAGAGCAGCCACACTTTGATTAATTTCGGCACTACTTCCTTGTGGAAATTTAGCCTTTGTACAAATGGGTAACTGTGTGATGCCTGCAGGATAATCACATTCGTGAGAACGACCCACCAATTGATCCTGAAAGCCTAAAGCACACACTATTTCGGTGGCACTGGGAAGTAGAGAAACAATTCGTTGCATATCATTACTTAATTTTGGAAAATGTTTGAGAGCTTAACCAGTTGTTTTTATTCTAAGTTTTGAGAATCATCAAGTATACTAAAACACATAAAATATTACATTTGAGGCAATTTACTTTAAATTAAATTCAATTTTGTAGAGACTTACTTTTTAAAATTTTAAAGTGTAGGTGAATGTATACACCAACGACGATTTCAAGAGTGGACACCTCTAACGCCATAGGTTTATTTGATAGTGGAATTGGCGGGCTTACTGTAGCAAGAGCAGTACATAAGCTATTACCCCAAGAAAGTATTATTTATTTTGGCGATACAGCTCATTTGCCCTACGGAGATAAATCTACTGCGGCAATACAAGCTTATGCAATCAAAATCTGTAATGTGCTTTTACAGCAGAACTGTAAAGTAATACTAATTGCCTGTAATTCTGCTTCAGTAGCAGCCTATGACCTTGTGAAAGAATACGTGGGTAGCAGAGCCAGGGTGATGAATGTAATTGATCCAATGATTAATTATATAGGACAAGTTCACTCAAAACAAAAAGTAGGTTTGATAGGAACCAAGCAAACGATTCAATCAAATGTATATAAAAAAAAGGTTGATGAGTTGAAGGCTGGTATTCAATTACAGTCATTGGCTACCCCTTTACTAGTACCAATGATTGAAGAAGACTTTTTTAGAAATAATATCCGAGAAGGTATCATCGAGGCCTATCTGTCACGAGAAGAGCTCAATCAAGTAAAGGCCTTAATTTTAGGCTGTACTCATTATCCTTTGATTAAACCCTCCATTCAAAACTATTATAAAAATGCAGTAGAGATACTGGATTCTTCAGAAATAGTTGCTCAATCGCTCAAAGGATTGTTGGAGATGCATAATCTTACCAATAAAAGTGGAAAGGTTTTCCAGAAATTTTATGTGTCCGATTTTACTCAATCTTTTGAAACCTCCACCAAACTGTTTTTTGGGCAACATGTACATCTCGAACATTACCCATTATGGGAGTAATATTACATTGTGACTGAGTACAAGCCTGTTTTGTTTGCTGCAAAAATTGTATATTAAACCAAGTCAATAATGATACAACCCACGCTAATGTAAGATTACAATCGGCATAACTGCACTACAAACAAAAATGACCTTGAACACAAATTTACGGTAGTTATGAAAAAGCTAATTTTCAACTTAGGGTATTATACCTTCTTTGGGGTATTACTTTCAGCTTTTTTTGTATATGCTACACAAGCCCAGAAAATATACAAAATGCCAGGAAGTCACGGCTATCGTGTATTTCATTTGCTGGATTCGGCCTTAAAAAAAACGGATGAAGTTCAATATTTAGATTTAAGTGAGCAAAAAGGAGTGGTATTACCAGAAGGACTACAAAAATGTAAGAATTTGGTAGTATTGGATTTATATAATACTGAGCTTACGGCATTACCCGACGTAGTAGAGCAACTCAAAAACCTGGAGGAAATAAACCTAAGCAAAAACCCTCAACTGGATTTAAAAGATGCGTTTATCAAACTATCAAAACTACCCTACTTACATAAAATCCACCTTGCACACAACCAACTTACTAGTTTGCCTTCAGAAATTGCCCTGCTTAAACAACTAGATGTTCTCAACCTTTACAATAATCAATTAACCGATCTTCCCGTTTCGTTGGCAAATCTGAAAGCGCTAAAAGAAATTTATTTGCAGAATAACTACCTAAAAACCATACCTTTCTCGATAACAAATATCAAAAATCTCACGGTACTGGATCTATATAAAAATCAAATACAAGAAGTTCCTTCTAACATCGGTCGTTTAAAATTTTTACGAATTCTAAATCTACACCAGAATGCCCTTGCGAAATTTTCCAAAGAAATATATGGATTGAAAGATCTGGAAGAGCTTTATCTAGGTTATAATCCTCGCTTAAATTATGAAGAAGTTTTGGCTGGTTTGGCTCAGTTACCGCACCTAAGAGTATTAAATCTTACCAATAATCAAATCAAACTGTTGCCGATGGAGGTAGGGTTGATGCTAAATTTGCAAGAACTATACTTGCAAAAAAATCAATTGACGAGTTTACCCGAAGAGTTGAGTTTATTAAGAAACCTACATGTGTTATCGGTGGCAAAAAACCGTTTCAAAAAGCTCCCTCGTAGATTTGGAAAATTGGTCAATCTCAGAGTTTTGAATCTGAGCAAAAATCCTCAATTGGAATACACACAAGTATTTGATGTATTAAGCGATTTAGACGGCTTACAAAAGTTAGACTTGTCTGGAAATAACTTGCAATATCTGTCTGGGCAAATTGTGTTTCTCCAAGGGTTACAAGATTTAGATTTGCGAAATAATCATTTAAAATCCCTAAGCCCTAAGATTGCATTATTAACCAATTTGCGAAAGCTAGACTTATACCAAAATAACCTATCTAGCTTGCCCAAGCGAATCCATTCTTTACACAATTTGGTAGAGCTTTCGTTAGGCAAAAATCAATTACCCAAAACAGAGCAAACTAAGATTAAAACTTGGTTCCCCAATGCTTTAGTAAGTTTTCAATAGGGTTTATTTATCCACAAAAAAAGCAGCTAGTTCAATTGAGCTAGCTGCTTTTTTTGTACGCTTCTGCCTAAATCAACTGGCAGGCTTAATAAGCGCTTTTCTGGCAAACATAATCACGGGTACTACGGTAAAGAACATCAATAATCCATATACTGCTCCTGGTATTGACATTTCGGTATTGCTCAAAATAGTAGTGGCAATGGTAATGGCCAAGGTACCATTTTGGAGACCAGTTTCCAGCGAAATAGTAAAGCTTTGGCGTACGTTAACTTTAAACAAGCGAGCTGAAAAGAATCCAAATGCCATCATGACAATATTAATGATCAGCACTGGTACTGCGGCTTGCTTAAGGTGATCAAAGAAGTTTGCTCGATCGTTGTAAATGGCGACTACTACTATAAAAACAAAGAAAATTACTGAAAAGGGGGCTAATATTTTTTCTATTGACTTAGCAGTGGATTCTGACCTGGCTTTGATAATCATACCTATTACTACTGGAACAATCGCAATGGCTAATACTGGCAAAACAATTTTGGCCACATTGATATCTTGCTGAGCACCTAAATAACGCTTGATAGCCATTCCTAGAAAGAGCGGAATGGTAATTACTGTAATCAGGCTACTAATGGCTGTTAAAGTTACTGAGAGTGCTACGTCTGCTTTGGCCAAGTAAGAAATCATATTAGAGGTAGTTCCTCCTGGACAAAATGTTAATAATAATACTCCAACAGTAAGTGTAGGGGAGAGTGGAAATATTGTTACTACCAGTAAGCCAAATAATGGCAACAAAATTAATTGATTGATTAGCCCTATTGCCGTAGCTTTGGGCATTGATATTACGCGTTTGAAATCGGCAGTAGTAAGGGTAAGTCCCATCCCAAACATAATAAAGGCCAGGGCCAGGGGCAAAAGCACTTTGATTACAAATCCAGACATAGTTTGAAATAATTAGTCTTTTTTAAAAGGTTCTTATCTTACCTTTGCAGATTCAAGCAATAGGCGAGATAGGTTGGATACAACATAAGCTATAAGAGTATGCTTACACTTTGTTTTCGGAGATAAAAATGATGAGTTTTTGAGTTGATGCAGCATATTTTTAAGGGATGGCAACATCCAGTGGATGTTGAGCCAGCCCACAGCGATGCAAGCTATTGCTGCAAAGATTGCTAAAATCAACGCAGAAAAATCGCTTTTTTAGCCCAGATTATAATGTTTAAGCATACTCTACAAAATACAAGTTAGAAAAAATCAGTAGAAATCACGTTTATGAAGAATATATTATTGATTGGTGGTACAGGGTTTATTGGCAGACACCTTATAGAGGTATTGAATAAAAATAATCACCAGCTTATTTTATTTAGCCGACAGGCTCCTTCTTTTGATTTACCTCCTGGGGTAATCAGTATACAGGGTGACCGAATGCAACTAAAGCAATACCGCCAACAATTTGAAATGTTTAAACCCGATGTGGTAGTAGACCTGATTCCATATACTCAACAAGAAGCAGAGAATCTACTGGAAACCTTTCAAGGGATTACTCCTCACATAGTGGCTTTGAGCAGTGGAGATGTTTATCAGGCGTATGAAATTTTTCATGGCTACGAAGCACCAGTGGTTACTGATGAGTTAAATGAAAATAGTGCCCTACGCACAAACTTGTTTCCTTACCGCAGACCAGGGCAATTTAATGATTGGTTGTATGATTATGAGAAAATCCATGTAGAGCAAGTACTAATGGGCAATGGGGCTATAGATATCACTATTTTACGATTAGCTGCTTTGTATGGAGAGTACGATTCGCAGAAAAAACTGTCTGCATATATTCAGCCCATGCTAAAGGGAGAAGATGAAATCTTAATACCTGAACATAAAGCCAATTGGCGATGGACTCGCGCTTATGTAAAAGACATTATACAGGCAATTGAACTCTCGATCGAGCAAGAAGCAGCCAGAAATGAAATATTCAATGTGGGAGCTAAAAAGACTTATAGCCAATTTGAAATTATAGAATTATTAAAGGCAATTACTGGCTGGAAAGGGAACATTGTCACAATTAAGCAGAATATTATCAGTGATATGCCCGATGATTTTGAAGAAGAGCTCACCAAAGATGAATACAACTATGGGCAACATATTGTACTCAATTCTCAAAAAATAAGAGACATGTTGGGGTATAAAGAAACCTACCCTTATATCGTGGGACTGGATCGTACAATAGCGTATGAAAAGAGTCTTGAGAGAGAAAATTAAAAATAACTTCTAATCCTCAGTCAATAGTTCATGGTGGTTTTGAGTGAACAATAGTTAGGGTATATTACTAAAATCAATAACTATGGACTGATGACCAATGCTGTTTCCTTAACACTATTCGAGGCTATATGGCGAGTATCGTTTCCCTCCAAAGGAGGGATTAAGGGAAGTTTTCGTGGAGTAACTACACACATTCAGACCCTTAAGGAAACAGCTTTGGACTGATGACTGTGTGTTAGTTCATATCCACCATTTTAAGGGCATGCATGCGGTAGTTTTGAACCAGGGCTTGATAAAGCAAGTCGCCTTGTAAACGATAACCAGGGCCACTTAAGTGAATGTAATCGTGGCTGGAAAGTCTGCTTCTGCGCCATTTTCTAATCACTCCCAAACCACCCATAATCGTGTAAGTATCCCACACCGCACAATCCATTTCATCAGAAAGTTCAAAAATCATTCGGCTTGCCTTATTATTACTATAATTGAAACGGCCACGGTAAAGGCAATCACCAGGGGTAGTTAATAAAATAGAAGCTTTGGGAGCAGCGCGTTTGATACGGCTCAGTAAAAGACTATAATCACGTTTAAACTGTTTAGAATCAAAGCGATGCGTATAAGCATCATTGGTACCAAGTGAAATGATCACCAAATCTGGCTTAAGGCTCTTTACATGATTTACCACTCTAGGACTACGTAAAAACGACTTTACAGTAGCACCATTGGCTCCTGCTGAGTGATACACAACTCCTGGCTGATCATTTTCTAACGATACGCCCTCTAATACAAATGATCTTTGCTCAGGACGGTTTTTATCCATTGCTATAGTTACCTGGCTTACGGGGCGTTTCAGCAAAAATTCTACGTAACCGTCAGCTACAATGCGTTGAGGGGATATTATTTCGTAAGGAGTTACCAATTTTACTTGAAATGACGAACGATCTTTGGTATTATAAAATACCTTCACCCGAGTAATTCGGTAGTTGTTATTGCCTCTGTTGGGGTTGATCGTAAAACGAGCATTTTGATCATAAGTAGTGGCTGCCATTCCACTAATTCCCCAAGAATCTGTTCTTGCAAAGTTAGTAGCCCAGCTTCCAGACCATTTACCCGAATAAGAAGTTTTATAAGTATGTGGGTCATAGGATTTGGCCATTTTGTGAGGAAATACATAGCCTCTGCCTGCTACCCCCATATGAGGTTGATATTTAAAATGTTTTCTGATCTGATCTGAGAAGAAATCGGCCTGGAGGTGAGAATCTCCAATATGCAAGATATTCATACGCTTACGCTTACCTTGCAAATACTCGTCCCATACCTGATGAAAATTGTTGAGCGCTTTGCCGTATTTTGGCGTAAATATTTGATTATAATCGTATCGAACAAAAGGGTATTTTCGCTCAATTACCGGGGTGTTTGGCAACTTGGCCAAGTGTTGGTAACTAAACGAAGCCCAAAGACTGATGTATAAACTAACGATATAATTGATAGAACTTGTCATATTCTGAAAGTATGGCTTTGTACAGCATTTCAGAGACAATCTGTGCTCCTTTGCCTGTAAAATGAGTAAAATCTAAATTTGCCAGCTTAGGATTGTTAAATACCCAACTAGGCATTGAGTTTTTGCCTCCCATTGCTTCATACAAATCCCAGAAGGCACACCCTGCTTTAAATGCAGCGTTTTTTTGGGCATCGCGAATAAGTGGTACATTAGGGTAAGTTTCGTACCCTCCGGCTACTCTACGCGACATGTCTGATACTCCAATGACCAGGATACTGAGGTCAGGATCTAGGCTTTTTAGGAACATCAATTGTTGGTAGAACATCTTCTCATACCATCCATAGTTTTTTAAAACATTTGGGACAATATTAACGCCAAATTGCAGAATGAGGAACTTTACATTCATTTTGCGGATTTGCTCACGAAAATGTTCTTTCTCAATACGGGTAAACTCTACGCCAGAACTCCCTCTAATAGGAATATTATCAAAAGCGATTCCCCGATTGGCATCTAAAGCCACTCCATAAATTTGAGGGCTTTTGCTACCAGTAATTTTAACTTGTACCATCTCCAATGGTTTAGAGAACTTATGCTCATAGTAGTTAAACTCATCAGAAGCAGGTATTTTTACTCTAATAGAAGAGTCGTTCTTTGCAAAAATTTGTAAATCAAAAGGTCCTTTAGAACTCCTGTAAAGCACTTTTACGTTTTGTACAGCTCTTTGTTTAGGAGTAGCCGAAGGTAAAGTAGTGTAGGTAACTGATGCACTAACGCGCGTAGTTTTTAGAGGTTTGGGTGTATAACTGGCTTTTCTGAATAACGGTTGAGGTTCTGAAAAATTATACTCGCCATCGTTATAACCCAGCGCTGGATTGTAAAAACGATAATACTTGCCCAACAAACCGTAGAACTTAGAGTTGGTACGACGATAAGTTCTGCCAAAGAATGAAGAGGGTATCCAACGAGGACTTGCCTTCTGATAAAAAGCTGTTTTGGTATGCAGTTTATCTACAATATCCAGCATACCTACACCACCACCACCAAATTGTTCTTGAAATTTACCTCTCAAAAAATTTGTGATACGATCACCTTCCAGTTGTGAATCGCCATAATGTAACACCCGCACTACTTTTTGAGCAGTCTTGTTTTGTAGCGTATTAAGTGCTCTAAAAAATGGGTACAACACAGTGTCTTGCCCTTCTGGAAACTGTATTTTGAGTTCAGGCTTTAATCTCAACGAATCGGGTGGAGTATATGCCTGTAATTTTTTCTTAACAGAATCGGCAGCGACTTTGCTACCAGTAGAGTCATTACCACTACCATTATCAGCAGTAGTGCCTTTACCACCTGAATTAGAACCTTTATTGGTATTACCCTTAGACTTGGTAGGGTCAAACTGATCTGTGATATTACTTATGTTTTTATAGGCCTTTTTCTTGGCAGGTAGCACATCAGAAGGTTGGGGGAAACGAATGACCTGATTATCGCTTAGTTTCATCTCTTTGGGTACCAGAAACGAAACCACCGCCAAAATGGCTGCGACATAAACCATTAGTAGTAATGTTCGGGTGGGCTTTATCATATCACTTCAACGCGCTAAATCAGGCACAAAAAAAACAAAATAAGCTGAATATTACAAATTAAACCGTAGGAGGTGTATTGTTAAAACTTTCAGATAATCAATCAGTTAGGTTCTGAAAACGAATTAAAACTAACGAAGGTTTAACAAAGTTATGCTTCTGATGTGGGAACAATGACCCCATCTACCATCACGATTTTACGATCGGCTAGCTCGGCAAGGTTTTCGTCATGAGTAACTACCACAAAAGTTTGCTCAAATTCTTCTCTTAATTTTAGAAACAATTTGTGTAACTCCCGAGAATTTTCGGTATCTAAATTACCACTGGGTTCATCGGCAAATACCACAGTAGGAGCATTGATTAAAGCTCGGGCAATAGCAGCACGTTGGCGCTCTCCTCCTGATACCTGAGCGGGTGTTTTTGGGGCAATTTCACTGATCCCCAATATAGACAACAATTCTAACGCCCTTTGTTCTACCGCATTGCGTGATTTTTTAGATAAAAAAGCTGGCAAGCACACATTTTCTAAAATGCTAAACTCTGGCAATAAATTGTGAAACTGGAACACAAAACCAATATGCTCGTTACGAAATTTAGCCAGTTTATTACCTCTCAAACGATTAATATCTTGGCCATTCATCCATACTTCGCCTTTATCGGCAACATCTAATGTGCTCAACACATGCAAAAGGGTACTTTTACCTACTCCTGATCTCCCCACAATGGATACAATTTCTCCTTTGCTCACTTGTAAATCAATCCCTTTTAGTACTTCTTTCTTTCCGTAAGATTTAGTAATGGCTCTAGCTTCTATCATAATCAATGAATTTTCAGGCTGCAAGTTAAAAGATTAGGGTAAAATCCTTTGTTCCACAAAATTGATTTAACATTTTTAAACGATGAATCCCATAAAGTTAATACAAAAGATTTGGCAAACGATATTTGTAGCCACCTGGCGCAAAGTAGAACAGGAAAAGGAAGCTACCCCAGCCTATGGTTTTCATCGTGAAGTAGTAGGGGTTTTTATCGTAACAGCTATTTGTTTGGTAGTAGCTGAGTATGTAAGTAGTTTCCGAGCTATGATGAGGCTTATAGAGAACCTGTTTGGTAAAGCTACTGCCCAACAACTTTGGGATGCCTATCATCATCACATCAATCCCAAGTGGGTAAGTGTAATGTATTGGGTAACCATAAATATTATAAGCTATCTGATCATTCCTTTGGTATATATCAAATGGGGGCTCAAGAAAAAGTTCTCTGAATTTGGATGGACACCAAGAGCTACCCGCCAGGACTTATTACTTTATGCCAGCTGTTTTGCAGTGATGCTACCATTGGTTATGTTAGTGGCTACTTCTCAAATGTTTTTGCTCAAATATCCATTTTATCAACCTCGTGCCCACGCCAATTGGTTGTACTACTTTTTGCTTTGGGAGTTGATGTACCTCATTCAATTCATTGCGGTAGAGTTTTTCTTTCGAGGCTTTCTTCTACACGGCATCAAAAAACAATTAGGAGCCTACAGCATTTGGATAGCCATGATTCCTTATTGCATGATTCATTTCAAAAAACCAATGCCCGAAACCTTCGGAGCCATCATTGCTGGATTGGTATTAGCCACCTTTAGTCTCAAAAATAACTCAGTGTGGTTAGGAGTATTGCTTCACTACAGTGTAGCCATTACAATGGATTTGCTGGCCTTATGGCATAAAGGTTTTTTGTAATTTGATGTCCTGCAAATTTTAATTATCTTCTAAAAAATACAGTCAGCCCCACGTATACCACTATTGAAATTTAGAACATCTTTCTTCTGCTAACAAAACTACCTGCTTTGAACAATCTTAGAAAGGGAGAAGGAATTACTGAATACTTACTTTTCTCATTGACCTGACTTTCAATTATATACCTATATCAAATTATGAGAATCTTACCTTTAAAATCGTTAATGAAAGGCATAACTATGCTCTTTTTGTTAGTTCCTTATGCTGGATTAACCCAACAACATCATTATTGGAATGCACAATATGGAGCGCGATCTAGCTTGCTTGGGGGAGCAGTGATTGCAGGGGTCAATGACAACAGTGCTATTTACTACAACCCAGCTGCATTAACCGAAGCCACCAATGCCAGCATATCACTCAATGCCAATGCCTACGAAGTTTCTTGGTTTAATATGAAAGATGGCTTGGGTCAAGGCTACGATTTAGAAGCCAGGAGTTTTGACCTTTACCCTCAATTTGCTTCAGGTTCTATCAATTTCAAAAATCCCAAACTCAAAATGGGTTATGCGTTACTCACCCGAGATTACACCTATCTAAAGATGGATGAACGTTTTGTTACTTTTACCGATGCTATTGTCGGACTGCCTGGAAATGAAGAATTCATTGGTTCTTTTGAATATCTCAATAGAGTAAATGAACAGTGGGCAGCCTTGGCGGTAGGTTATCAATTAAGCCCAAAATTATCTATAGGACTGACTCAGTTTTTTGGATACCGTTCGCATACTTCCCGAGCTACTTTTACCAGCGAAGCGGTCACTTCAATACCAGGAAACCCATTCTATATTGCTCGGGTAAGACAACATGAAGATATTAGTTATGATAACATCAAAGCCATATGGAAGCTGGGGATTTTATTGAACCTTGAGCATTGGAAAATAGGATTAACAGTTACGTCTCCTTCTGTAAATATCAACCCTGCTGGATATAGTACAGGCACCGTAAGGCGAGAGTTTTCGGTAGAAAACCTCAATGTATTTTTACCCGATACCTTATATCCCACCTTTTTGGCCTCCGACAAGCAAGAAGATATCAAAAGCCTATACAAGTACCCTTTGTCAGTTGGTTTGGGGATTGAGTATAGCACGCCAAAAATAAAAGTGTCAATATCAGCAGAATACTTCAGTGAAATAGCCAAGTATCGAGTGTTAAGCGGTCAACTACGGTCGATTTTTCGCCCTTCCAATGTATTACAAAACTTAGCCACCGACGAGTTTGTTTCGGTGGTAAACCATTCCAAACAAATCGTCAATGTAGCAGTAGGACTTGAGCAAGTTATTACTCCAAAATGGTCGTTATTGGCTGGTTTTCGTACCGATGTAAATGCCTTCGATTATGATGTGGCCATTGCGGGAGCTACCAGCCCTATTGGCGAGATTGTGACCGAACCCACTTATTGGGATTTATATCACTTTTCGCTGGGAGTATCTATCAACCGAAAGCGCAATAAAATGACCATTGGCCTGAATTATTATACCAATTTTTCTCCCAATGCCCGCCAATATTCCAATTATGATAATCCAAAAGATTTTAACTTTTTTGAAGGTGAAGTAAATAATAATGCTCGTACTACCAGCACTGGGTTGAGACTAATTATTGGTTATACGCATTACCTGAAGTCAGAATAAGGTAAATCGTTGATTATTTGTTTACTTGTTATTTTAGTAAAACGGAAAAAATAAAGTAATCCAAATTTGGTGCAATATCTTGTTGTTAGACGAGTCAAAAAATCTTTGCGTAGCCAAAGCTACGGAACTATTTTTTGAGGAAGTATAGCCATAAGAGGTTAGTCAAATGGATTAGGTTATTGATGCAGTTTTACTTAGGCGGACTATTAAGAAATAAAGCGTGAAATAAATTTCATGAACTATAGAGTAAGTCAAATGATAAAAAACATAATTTTTAGGCTAAGCCAATGCTTGTTATGTTGGTTGGCTATAAGCGTAAGCAATGCTCAGCAAAATCATTATTGGGCCAATCAGTACGGAGCACGATCTAGCTTGATGGGAGGGGCGGTTGTTGCGGGAGTAAACGATAATAGTGCGATTTACTATAACCCAGCAGCAGTAGCAGGGTTAGCCAATACAATTTCGCTCAATGCCAATCTTTATCAACTAAGCTGGTTCAATGTAGAAAATGGTTTAGGAAATGGCTTGGATATTAACTCGTCTAGTTTTGATCTGTATCCGCAATTTGCAGGTGGTACCATTTCGTTCAAAAATCCCAGACTAAAAGCAGGATATATGCTTATGACGAGGGCTTATCATTTTTTAAAGTTTGACGAACGACATGAAAAATTATTTGATGCCATTCCCAATATTCAAGGTTCAGAAGAATTTATTGGAACAGCCAGCTATTTGAGCCGAGCCAATGAGCAATGGGTTGGACTTACACTCGCCTATCAGGTTTCAGATAAATTCTCTATCGGATTGACCCAAATACTAGGGTATCGTTTTCAAAACTTTAAGGCCACTGTGACTGGAGAAGCCGTGACTACTGATTTTAATAACTTTTATACTGCAGTCGTGAGAGATGAATATGAGATGAGTTTCGACAATCTTAAAGCGGTGTGGAAACTTGGTTTTCAGTGGAATCTCAATCCCTTGAAAATAGGACTTACCATTACTTCACCATCGGTCAACATCAATCCCCTGAATCTAAGTAATGGCCGTGCCCGCCGTGAGTCTTCCGTAGCCAACCTTGATAGGGGCCTAACCGATCCAGAGTACGCCAATTACCTGGCAACCGATAAGCAAGACAAAATCCCTAGTTTATACAAATACCCGTTGTCAGTTGGGCTAGGACTAGAATATGAGTCAGCAAAAACTAAAATTGCGTTGGCTGCCGAGTATTTCCATAGCCTTGACGAGTATCAGGTTTTATCGCCTCAATCACGCCCAGTAGTACGTCCTTCGGTTATTTTTCGTGATTTAGCTACCGATGATTTCTTAAGCTTTGCTAGTCAATCTTTACCTGTGGTAAACTTTGCAGTAGGAGTAGAGCATCAAGTAAATGCAAAATGGTCGATATTGGCAGGTTTTCGTACCGATTACAATTCATATGACCAAGTAGCGGAAGATATAGGCGATGATATTTCTTATTGGGATTTGTTTCATCTATCTGCGGGGGCTACTTTCCACAAAAAGCAAAGCGATATTACGATTGGCTTGAGCTATTATTTTGGTGTATCATTTGACGATACACAGCTATACAATTTTGATTCACCTCTAGACCGTGATTATCTGAGCAGTGATTTGAGCAATACAGCCAATACTACCACGCGTGGTATTAGCCTTATTGTAGGGTACACCCATTATTTAAATCCAAGATCTAAATGATTAATGTTTAGTTAAAGCATAAAAAATTTTTAGGATAGTCTAAAAATTAGCTTTAACTTTGTGTTCAATTTTCAAATTATTGAATGCATGGATTGGAGCGATAGTAATATTTGGTTTGCTTTTGGGCTCACACTTTTTGCTGGTTTATCTACTGGCATTGGGAGTGCGATGGCTTTTTTCTCGAAAACAACCAACACCAAATTTTTATCTATAGCCCTTGGTTTTTCGGCAGGGGTAATGATTTATGTGTCTTTTGTAGAAATTTTTGTAAAAGCAAAAGATGCATTGGTGAAATCCTTGGGTGATAAACTGGGTTATGAAGTAACCGTACTGGCCTTTTTTGGGGGTATTTTGCTAATTGCTGTCATAGACAAGATTATTCCCTATTTTGAGAACCCACACGAGCACATCAAAGTAGAGGATATTGAAGATAAAGAAAAAGATGAGGAATATCAGGACCGAAAAAGCCTGTATAAAGTAGGAATTTTTACTGCATTGGCGATTGCCATTCATAATTTCCCAGAGGGGCTAGCTACTTTTGTGGGCGCCTTAAAAGATCCCCAATTGGGTATTCCTATTGCGGTAGCCATTGCCATTCACAACATTCCTGAGGGTATTGCAGTATCAGTGCCTATTTATTACGCCACCCATGACAAGAAGAAAGCCTTCCGTTATTCTTTTCTTTCAGGTATTGCCGAGCCTATTGGCGCCATTGTAGGTTATTTTTTACTTGCCTCAGTCTTCAACGACGTTACTTTTGGGGTACTTTTCGCGGGAGTAGCTGGAATTATGGTATTTATCTCTCTCGATGAACTCTTACCCGCTGCCCGAGAATATGGAGAACATCATTTGGCCATCTATGGCATGATTGGCGGCATGATCGTGATGGCATTGAGCTTGATTTTGTTTATTTAATTGATAGTCCATAGTCGACAGTCAACGGTCGACTGTGGACTGTCACTTTACTTTATCTCCCACTTAATCTCCTCTTTCTCCAAAAACAAATGAATTTGTCCTCCACCTCGTTCTGGGTGAGAATAAAGGTCAAAACAAGCCTCCTCAATGTAGCTAAATAGCGAAGTACGCAAGCCACGAGCTCCTGTTTCCATAGCTACTGCCTGGTCTACGATTTTTTCCAACACTGCCTCGTCAATTTTTAGTGAAGTATTAATCAGCCTAAATTCCTTTTCGTAGCGTTTGAGGGTGTTTTCCACCAAAATATTTTTCAAATGGTCTTTTTCTAAAGGATGAAAAGGAATGATGCGCGAAAAACGACCAATTAACTCAGGCATAATACCGTATTCCTGAAAATAAACTGTTTTGCGTAAATCAGCCTCGTTGAGCTTGTAGGCAATACTATCTTGGTAAGATTGATCAGTATTGTTACCAAAGCCAATTTGTTGGTTATGGTGATTGATTGTTTTAGTAATACCCGAAAAAGCGCCCAGAGCCACAAAAGATACAAATTCGGTACTCATTGTATCGCGTGCTGAATAAGCCGAATGCGAAAGCTCCATAGGAACATCTACCTCGGCCCCTTCTAATATTTTGAGTAGCTCCTTTTGTACTCCAAAACCACTCACATCTTTGGTAGTGCCTTGCCCAGCAAATACTGCACTGTTTTTACTGGTAGAAAGCTTATCAAACTCATCTATACACACCACTCCCATAGAAGCTAGGTCATAATTGCCATCTGCAGCATTTACCAGCCGAGTCAAGATAGAAACCACGTCTTGCCCAATATAGCCTGTTTCCGAATAAGAAGTGATATCGATTACTGTTGTAGGCAAGCTTAATATTTTATTGAAAATAATGTCTACCAAATAGGTTTTGCCACTGCCAGTAGGGCCTACCAGCAAATAATTATCTTTGGGAGGAAGTTCATCTTTGGAGATTTTATCTACAAAAACATTCTTTAAACGACGCACATGTCGGCAAGCCATCAGGCTAATAGCTTGTACGGCCTTGTGCTGTCCAATATAGCCGTGCAAGCGCACCTTATTGTAAATGTCCATAGGGGTGTGGTCCATTTGCCCTATGATAAAATCTTCCAGACTTTGATAATATTCTTCCATAGTGAATGCTAAGTATAAATACGATCCAAGTTAAACTTTTTAAGTCATAACAAAAATGCCTTGCGAGTCTACCCTTGATGCGTTATATTTCTATATCAAATTGTACAATCTAATCTTCCCCACAAATGTTAGAAAAAAGAAGAAACTTCCTCAAAAAAATGGGCCAAATCTCGTTGGGTGCCAGCGTGATGGGATTTAGCCCCTTGGTAATAGAAAATGTAGAGGCTGCTGCCAGACACATTGCCCACCTTACCCCCGAAGCCGCGGCTCAAGAAGAAGGTTTTTGGTACCAAGTGCAAAAAGCCTGGGTACAATCACCTCATTTTATCAATTTAGAAAATGGTTATTTTAGCCCACAACCCACCGAAGTCGTAGAGGGGCAAATCAAGAATGTACAAATGGTCAATGAAATGCCTTCCTTTTATATGAGGCGGCGCCAAAATGAAGACCATCAAGGGATTAAACAATTATTGGCTGATTTGGCGGGTTGTTCGCCTGAAGAAATTGCCATTACTCGAAATACTACCGAGGCTTTGGATACCGTAATCGCTGGGCTAGACCTCAAAAAAGGAGATGAGGCCATTATGACCAACCAGGATTATGGCAATATGCTGGCTGCCTTTGACCAACAATCCAGGCGTTTTGGGGTGAAAAACAAAATCATTGAACTACCCCTGCATCCTAAGAGTGATCAGGAGATATTAGATCTGTATGAACAGCAAATGACCAAGCGCACCAAGGTAATTTTGGTGACACATTTGATCAATATTTCGGGGCAAGTGTTACCCGCCAAAAAACTGGCTGACCTGGCTCATAGTAAAGGCATTGAAGTCATTATAGATGCTGCCCATTCTTTTGCCCAGTTAAATTTTAAGATTCCTGAGCTAGGAGGAGATTACCTGGGTACAAGTTTGCACAAATGGCTTTGTACACCAGTGGGGCTAGGCATGATGTACATCAAAAAAGATAAGATTAAAAACGTATGGCCACTATTTGGCGATAAAAGCCATAAACCAGACGATATTCGTAAATTTGATAGTATTGGTACCCGCCCATGTTCGGCAGTACTTACCATTGCCAACGCCATTCGTTTTCACCAAAGTATTGGCGCCAAGCGCAAGGAAGCCCGACTTCGTTACTTGAAAAACTACTGGGTAAATAAAGTAAAAGATTTACCCAAGGTAACAATCAATACTCCTTTTGAAGATGCTCGAAGCTGTGCCATTGCCAACATCGCTGTTAAAGGAAAAACACCCAATGAACTAGCCGAATACTTCTATAAAAAGCATCGAATATTTACTGTAGCTATCAACAATGTAGCTGTAAAAGGGGTACGCATTACCCCGCATTTATACACCACCACTCGCGATCTGGACAAGTTTGTAAAGGCCATCGAGGAGATTGGTAAATGATGAAAGTTTTGTTGTATATCCACGAACTTTTCTACCTTTATTTTTCAAACAAATTGCTTAGGAAACGATTTGATAATCCATGAAGTCGAGATGACTTCAATCATTCATCATTAATCATCAAAGAATATGGCTCTAGAATGGCAAACGATTAAAGAATACGAAGACATTACTTATAAATACCTCAATGGCGTAGCCCGCATTGCTTTTAACCGCCCAGAATTACGCAATGCTTTCCGCCCCGAAACAATTGACGAAATGCTAGAAGCATTTACCCACGCGCATGAAAGCAGTGAAATAGGAGTGATTTTACTGACTGGGGAAGGGCCATCGCCCAAAGATGGTAAATATGCTTTTTGCTCGGGAGGAGACCAAAACGCCCGAAGTGCCCGTGGTTATAAAGGGATGAATGGGGTGTCTCGTTTCAATGTGCTGGACTTACAGCGACTGATCCGTTTTATGAACAAAATCGTGATTGCAGTAGTACCTGGCTGGGCTGTAGGAGGAGGACACAGCTTGCACGTAGTATGCGATATGACTTTGGCCAGTAAAGAACACGCCATTTTCAAACAAACCGATTTAGATGTAGCCAGCTTTGACGGAGGTTATGGATCAGCGTATTTGGCTCGACAAGTAGGTCAAAAACGTGCCCGTGAGATTTTCTTATTGGGTAGAAATTATTCAGCGCAAGAAGCTTACGAAATGGGAATGGTCAACGCCGTATACCCGCATGATGAGCTAGAGCAAGAGGCTTATAACTGGGGACAAGAAATTTTACAAAAGAGCCCTACGGCCATCAAAATGATTAAGTTTTCATTCAACCTGATAGACGATGGTTTGGTTGGTCAGCAAGTATTTGCGGGAGAGGCCACCCGATTGGCTTACCAAAGTGAAGAAGCCGAAGAAGGACGCAATGCCTTCCTTGAGAAGCGTAAGCCGGATTTTGGCAAGTTTCCTAAGTTTCCTTAATAGGTAGTTATTATCACAAGGGCAAGGGTGTTTGGCTTTAAGAAGTTAAACACCTTTTTTAGTTTATAAACTCATATGTCCATTTCGTGTTGGTAGCCAAGGGGTTAGTGAATTAGCAGGTTAAGTTTTTTGGGAGATTACCTAGTTTTACCTCAGAAAAATCAAAAACTAAGGCAAATATTTATGAGACTAAACAAAACTCTATTTTTCACTCTAGGATTATTAATGTGTATTTCACTGGCTTCACAAGCACAAGTTGCCAAAAAACTTTATCATTCTAATGGTAAAGTAAAAATGACATTTAGCATAATTGCCAAAAATGGGAAAGGTGCAGGACTGGTAACTCTTTATAATAAAGACGGCAAAAAAACTCAAGTTCAAACAGTCGACGATACAGGTAAAGGTAATGGGCCTTTTTCGGCGTATTATACTACTGGAAAGAATAGCTTACAAATGATGGGTTTTCTGAAAAACAGTAAGGTAGATGGTAAGTTTGTGACTTTTCATCAAAGTACTGGAAATATCGAGACTGTAGGCCAATATCGTAATAGTAAAAAAACTGGAGTTTGGATGTTTTACGATAAGAATGGAAAATATTTAAAATCTAAGTCTTTTGACTAAAAAGTATGTGTCTGGATGGTTGTGTACTAGCCAGACACGTACTTTTTTTACTCTTCTAAAATTGCTTTTACATAATCCTCGGTAGCATCTAAAGGTACAAAATGCCCCGAATCTTCGATTTTACTCACCCTTACATTGGCAAACGTATTTTCTAAAATGCTGCCTGGTTTATCCCACGACTGAAAAGGATCTTTCATAGCCCACACCAAATGCACTGGAGTTTGTACCTGCGCTAGCTTGTCCATGTTACTCAAAGTATCCTTAGGGTTGAGCGATTTAAGCAAGTTTTGAAATTCGGCTCGGTTTCCTTTGGCGTGAAACTTTCCATCATAAAATACCGCCTTGAAGTTTTGGTCATTCAATACCTCAGGGTGTGTAAAAGATTGTTTCAAAGGGGCAAACAATTTATTAGCCTTAAACATACCCCAACGAGCCATAGGAGCAAACATCCCCATTTTAGCAACATTGATTAACCGCTGGATAAATGGTACGGGCCAGGTATCAGCCGTAATGCAATTGCTTAAGGTAGCTTTGGCAAACAAACCTTCATGCTCGGTGAGCATCAACTGAGCCACTCCACCACCAATATCATGAGCTACCAGCCAAATGTTCTTCAACCCTTCCTGTTGTAACCATTGATTCAAAAACTTCGCAGTTCCTTTTACTGAATAATCGTTTCCTGCCGCCATACGAGTATGACCATAACCAGGTAAATCTGGGGCCATACAACGCCATCCTTGTTGGCTTACTTGCTTGATAACTTCGCGAAATAATTCGGCCGAGGCGGGGATGCCATGCAAAAATAAGGCAATAGGATCACTGGGGGCACCTGCTTCCAACACCGATAAGGTGCTGCCTTGTACAGTATAGGTAGTTCGTTGAATGCTCATTTTTAAGTTTCTTTTAGTAACTTAGTATATAATTTTATCTAAAAATAAGCGAAATCTCTATTATATGGAAGAAGTTACAAAACCGAATGCAGGTAACTCAAGAGAAACTGTTGCTGATAATCAGGCCAATAGCACCAGCAAAAAAATCCAAAAACTTTTCCATCACCTCGATCCTACCAATCCTCCTGAGGTTTGCCCCATTCGAGATGTATTATCGCCAGTATCAGATAAGTGGTGTGTATTGATTATGATTTTTCTGGGAGGGCATCAGAAGCTGCGATTCAATGCCTTGAAAAAAAACGTGTATGGCATCTCAAGCAAGATGCTCACCGAACGACTCAAGACCCTAGAGCGAGATGGTTATGTACAGCGTGAAGTATTTGCCGAGGTTCCCGTGAGAGTAGAATACCAACTTACCCCATTTGGTTATGAGTATTTAGAAAAATTGCTAGACCTGATGCAATGGATCGATGCCAAAATGCCCGAGGTGATTAAAAACAGAAAGGGGTATTGGGAGATCAAGCATTAATTGGATGAAGGATGTATGAGGTTATACGAGATAGCTGTTTTGACAGTTTGCCATCATTAGACTCCCTCTTTTATCCTAATCTCAAATATTTTTTGCTTAAACTTTTCTGCAACCTTTAGAAAGCCAAAACTATTAGGGTGTAATTCATCATACCATTCATGATCCTTCACAATACCGCGACAGTCTAAGTAGTGAATATTTTTATTTGCATATTTTGCTTGTATTAAACCGCTAAGCATAACATTAAAACGATCGATTAACTCTTTGACAATTAGTCTTTGGAGAGTTTTATCTTCAATACCAAGATCTTGCATAGGGTTTTCCAACCAGTCTCCAGTAACTAGAGGTTTCTCTTTGCCAGGTAATCCATAATCATATCCGTGGCAAATGATGTGTAACTTAGGGAACTCACTAGTTAATCGTTGAAAAAGACGATCATATAAAAATTCTAAATCTTGCATTCCTTTTTCAAATGCCTCATTTAGATAATTGGCAGGAGCTCTGTCGGCTTGGGTACTATCAAATCGTTTGAGTAGTACTCTTAATCTATTATCACCTATGATATCATTACCTCCACCAGAAATCAAAAATACTTTGGGATTATACCAGCGAATGGCATTGATGTACTCAGATTCTTCTAGAATATTGGATAGCCAATCACCACCAAAGCCAAAACTACGGATTGCGAACTCGTCAATTTCATTCAGGTGATCAATAACATCTTTTACAAATACAGGGTATTGAAACCAAGAATCACCTTCCGATACTATTACAAATGAATCAGGGTTTCTGCGCATTCGCTTTTCAAACAAACGATGACGATACCTTCTACTACGAGCATTAAAGAAACCTATGGCGCCTTTAGTAGCTGTAGAATCATTGAGAGGGCTATTTTTTTTGACCTTTAGTTCAGGCTGAAAAGCTTTAGATTTTTCTGTATCTATTTCCAGATGTTCTCTGGCTGTTTCCAATGCAGTATCATCATTCACTAAAAGTTTTAATAGGTTGTCTACAGTGTCAAAATCTTCCTGAGACTTATTGGGGTTTGAACTCATAATTTGTTTTTTTTGATTGTTTCCAATTTAGAGTTCTCCAAAGCAGTAAAATGTTAGTCTTTTTTACCTTTTTTTAGACATTCGCTAAATATTTGAATATTGTAGTATGAAAACCCCTCAACAACAAAAAGGCGCTCAAGGTGAAAATTTGGCGGTACAGTTTTTACAAAAAAAAGGATATGAAATAGTCGTGAGAAATTATCGTTACAAGCGAGGAGAAATAGACATTATTGCCAAAGGAATTCACCAAACCTTGGTTTTTGTAGAAGTCAAGCTACGTTCATCCGATGCCTTTGGTTTGCCCGAAGAAATGGTCAGTGAAAATCAGCAAAACCTGATTATGGCCACAGCTGAGCAATACATCGAGGAGAGCAACTGGCAACATGACATACGTTTCGATATTGTGGCTATTCAGTTACCCAAGGGTCAAGCCCCAAAAATCACCCATTTTGAAGATGTTTTTTATTAAGGTCGTCTACGTGAAGAGGTGAAGTAGAGATATCCAAGTGTTCGTGATCATTTACATAATCCATGTACCAATCTTTCTGGCCAGCATAACGAAATTTAGTAATAGAAGTATTGTCGAGCCTGATGCGATGAGTCATCGAAGGAGTAGAGTTCATGATCTTGCGAAACAAACAGCGAATGGCATTGCCATGAGTTACAATGGCACAATGGATTGGTTGATCAGTAGAGTTGAGCGGGAATATGTTTTTTTCCAGCCAGCCAAACATACGTTCTTCTACTTCTTTTTGCGATTCTCCGTTGGGTGCTTTGTGCAACCAATTGTTGCTATTGATTTGACTCAACATTTGAGGCGTGTAAATCTCTTTGCGTACTTTGCCTTCCCAATCTCCCTGTGACAGTTCCTGTAGATCATCCGAAACCAATACCTGATTAAAATCGAGGTTGGCCTCTTTACACATAATCTGGGCAGTGTCATAAGCACGTACTGCTGAAGAAGCTGCCACCACGTCTAATTTTACTGATGCAGTAGACAATCTTTTCCCTAGTCTTTTTGCCTGTTTCCTTCCTTTTTCAGTAAGAGGGGTTTGATTAGACCTTCCTCCAATCAGATGATGATTGACATTACTTAGGCTTTCAGCGTGACGTACAAAATACAGGTGGATCATGTTTTACCAAAGTTTAAAAAGCTTTATACTTATCCTTCTTAGATAATGTTTCGCAAAATTGTAACTAATCATCAGGCAGCCAAAAGCCTAATGAGTCAAATTCCTAATAAATCTAAGATAAGTAAAGTCTACCAATAAAAAAGGTGGACGTAAGAATATTCCACCTTTTTTATTTTTCACCTAAATGTACGTATTCCAAAGATTAACGGTTAATCAATAACCGCTTTACCCAAGTTGATTTTTTGTGTGAGAGTTTTATAAAATATAAACCACTACGATAAGGTTGTAGCGCATAAGAACGCTGGAAAGTACCTTGTGAAACAATTACTTGCTCTGCAAATACTTGTTTACCTGTAATGTCTATAAGCTCTATTTTAAGGTTTTTACCCTGAAAGTTTTGCACCGTAATGGTTGCTTCCTGATGTGCGGGGTTGGGTGTAAGGCTTACCCCTAAATTTAAGTTTTCAGTTACACTCGTAACAGCCTGCACTGCCAGGTCGGCCACCCAGATACCTCTGCCAAAAGTGGCTGCGTAAATTTTACCAGTAGCCTCATGAATTTCCAAATCCGATACAATTACATTGGGTAAGTTTTCCTGATACATTTCCCAGGCAGTAGCATCTCCCTGACGGTAAAATACTCCAGCATCGGTGCCAATATATAGCGTGTTTCCAGATTGTTGATAAGCAATGCTATTTACGGGGATATTGGGCAAGTCATGCGAAATGTTATTCCAGGTAAGTCCTCCATCGGTAGATTCAAAGACCTTGTTTTGTGCTGTAAAACCAGAGTAAGTAATCCATACTCTATTAGGGTTGTCAGGGTAGAGTGCCACACTGGTAGGAAATAAATTGTTGGGCAAACCATTACTAATATTTTGCCAGGTAGTTCCACCATCTTTACTACTCCAAACTTCACTATTCAGACCAAAGTTAGGATAACTTCTTTTGGCTACATAAAATACCTTGTTATCGTCCGAAATGGCCATAGCCGAAGTAGGCAATGGGTAATTGGCATCTGGAATATTACCGAAATTCGAAATTTTATTCCAGTCATTGCCTCTCGAATTAGATTTATGCACATTGCCCAAAGCCACATATATTTCATTGCTAGAGTTGGGATTCATATGCAAAGGTGTAGTCCAAAAACCCACTTCATTACGGAGAAGGTTTTCGCTAATATTGGTAAAAGTCTTGCCCTCATCAGTAGATTTATACACAAAACCATACTGAGAAGAACCATAAATAGTGCTGCGATTCTGATGATCGATTTTGCAATCCATACCATCACCTCCAAAAACATTTGTCCAAGTACTTTCTCCTGTTTTCAAGTACGTAGCATTATCCTGGCACCCTGCAATCATATAAGTAGGGTCTGGTTGGTACAAATCCATTCTATAAAATGCAGTAACCATTAAGCCTGAACTGATATCTTCCCAATTAGTAGGCAAACGATTGCAGCCAACAATAAACTGATTGTTGGTATCATAGCAGTTATTGCCAGCTTCGAGAGTAGCCCAGGATACGCTCTTAATTTCTTTGGTTCTATAAATACCCCCATCGTTACATACATAAAACTCTTTATTAACAGGATGGTACTTAAAAGAATGCTGATCGGCATGTACCGATACTCCATAAGTATTGAGCCAATGACTGACTGCCTCCCAGGATGTCCCTCCATCCGATGAAGCCCAAATGTTGATGCCACCCGTGTAAATTCGTTCTTTATCAACAGGATCTACCAATAAGGCCAAGTCATACGTACCTTGCCCTCGCTGATCACTTGGATCTCCATTACTACCTCCCAAAATATTCAAAGCTCCACTGGAACTACTCGATCTTACTTCCCAGGTAATGCCTCCATCAGTACTACGATACAGAGATTCGAACTTATTACGTAGATCACAAGCCAAGGCATAAATATAATTGGCATCAGTAGGAGCTATAGCCAGTTCTATTCTTTGGGCTACTCCTACCTTAGGAATAGGAGTAGTCAATGTTTGCCAATTATCACCAAAATCAGTTGTTTTCAAAATACCTGCTTGCCCCAAACTGGGAATATTAGCCAAATAGCCACTTGAGGCATAGAGCGTTTCAGAAGTATTAGGGGCTTGCTCTATATCCCATACTAGCCCATCATATTTTTTAATCCAGCTTACCCCACTGTCAGTTGATTTATAAATGCCTTTGGCTCCTATTGCAATCAATTGATTGGTTTGCGTAGGATGGATCATAATCTTTTTGATCAATGAACCATCTTGTTCATTTTGGGTAAAAGTCAAACCCGTAGGTTGCCACGTAGTGCCTCCATCGGTAGTTTTATAAATGCCCAGGCCAAAGTGGGTATTTCTTTTTCGCCCATTGGTTTCCAGATAAAAACCAATGTAGCCAAAGTCACCTACGGCCAAATACATAATGTCAGGGTTTTGCGGGTCTATGGCCAGATCACTGGTGCGTAAAATCGGCAAGTTGTCTCCAATCGGAGTCCAACTTTGCCCCCGATTGGTTGTTTTCCAAAGTCCACCCTGACTCACACAAGCAAAGAGTGTGTTAGGATCATTGGGGTGAAAGGTAATATTATTTACTCTACCCAAGCCCTTCATCTGATAGCCAGGTGGTACTTGAGTAGGCCCTACTGGCGACCAACCCTTGTTGTTTGTTCTAAATTTGTTAGGCTGGCTTTTGCGGGCCAGTACCTTGGTTATGGTTTGTTGGTAAGCTTTTATAGGTATAGAGCCTCTGGGAGCTGCAAACGCCTCGGCGCGTGCTTTCCATTTTGGCAAAGATTGATTGGGTTTATATGGGTTTTGGGCTTGTAAAACCGACAACGAGAGCAAGCATAAATAACAAAGATTTGTAATGAGTTTTAACATAGGCAATGGGTAGTTGTGTATATACACAATGAAAAAAACTGAAAATGATACAATTGAGACGTTTTGTAACACTCCTGCCCCCTGCGTTTCTGGATTTAAATCTTAACTTCTTTGGCCTATAAGTATTTCCAATTAATTGTGATAAGCCAACAGGCTTTATATTTTTGTACAAACATACTTTCTACGCATTTAAACAAAAGGAATTGTACAATGAATACGCTTACTTCTCATCAATCCATTGATTTGGAAAAGGTAAAAAAACTGCCAAATTCATTACAGCAAATCATTCAGGCAATTTATGAAACCGAAGATCTTTCCCCGGCTCGAGTAAAGCAAATTGTCAAAAAAGCGAATGTACAGGAAGAAGAACTGATGCCATGGGCTGATTACGATCATCCATTAGAGGATTGTTATGGTAGAAAAATGGTATATGATGGTGGCTTTTTCGATATGATGGTAATGTCGTGGAACCCAGGGGATTTTTCGGCGCTGCACGACCACGGATATGCTCAATGGGGCGCAGTACAGGCCTTTGGAGCCGCCGAACACGCCATTTTTTGGGTACAAGATACCGAAATACGTACGCTTTCGCGACAAGTGATGAAAGCTGGCCAAATCGTAGGAGTGGGGCACCAACTCGTGCACCAAATGGGTAACAGTGGACAAGAAAAATATTTGAGTTTACATATATATGGTAATTACGACCGGGAAGAAAGTGTAACAGCAGATGCCCGAATTTTTGATTTAGATGATCAGGATATTCATCGAGCAGATGGAGGCGCTTTTTTTGCTTTACCTTTAGATCAAATCAAAAAGCGAGAAGCTTGTCCAACACCTGATTTCCTAACACGTCTTCGTCATCAGGTAGAGTTGATGCGTAGAGTACAACAAGCCGAAAAAGCAAACCAAAACCAAAGTGGAAAATCGCTTGAAGCATTGGAAAATGATTTGTTTGATTCTAAGCACTGGGATAGCTTTGTAGATGACCTGGAAGAGCATACCAATGAGAAAGGACATCACAATCATTCTGTATTTTGGAAGCTTTTAAATTGGGAGCTCAAAGAAGCAGCTCAATTACAGAGTGAATTGAGTGCTTTTGAAAACAAAGAAGACCATTTTCAAACGTATGCAGAGTTATACGATGATGTAATTGGGCAGCCCTGCCTGGATGGGTTTATGGGACAATACATGCGTTTTTTCATTGAAAAATACGGAATTGATTTTGGCAACACCACCTTACTCTCGATTGGCTGTGGTACAGGCCTCATGGAGCAGTTTATGGTCGATGAGCTGGGAATGAACACCGATAATCTATATGGAATTGATATTTCGGAAGCAATGGTGAAAGTGGCCCAAACCCGTATCAATGCTGAGGTAGGGAATGCCCTAGAGCTCGACCCAGCTATCAGAATGTGGGATCTGACTTTCTGTGGTTTGAATGTATTCCAATATTTAGATCATCAGTTTTTGCAAAAAGTGATTCATCAGGTCGCAAAGATCACCAAGCCAGGCGGTTATTTCTTTGGAGATTTTATTACCCCAGATCATATTCGTTGGTATCCTAATGTAATGCATTCTACCAGTGGAGATATCATCTCTTTGCGTTCTCCCGAACTAATAGAAAAAGACAATTACATGTACCAATGCAGCACTATTGTAAATGTGAGCAAAAAAACTGGTAAAATGCGAATTACGAATGAAGGAAGACACGAGCGGTTTTTACCACCTTTGCGCAAAGTACGCCAATTGTTTGAAGAAGCATTTGATGGAGGAGTAGATGTATACGATGCTGTAAGTCTACAGCCTATTCCAGAAGATGCCGATACTTGTACTTCTACTCGTTACCTGGTAGTTGCCAAAAGAAAGTAAAGTATTGAAACCAATGTTGAAACAGGCTTTTGAATCTCATCGTTAAACAAAAGTCTGTTTTTACAGGTAATAGTAAAATAACTCAAAGCATAGTATTCATTTTTTAATAATATATGCTTATTTTGAATTACTATATTTGCCACTAACGTTTTTGCTTATGTCTGACCACTTTGAAACCGAATTTACTCCAAGAAATATTGTCATTAAAGGCAATAAAAAAATCGATATCACACCCAATGTAGACTTCAATGGAGAAACTGGCGTGTGTAGCATAAGCGGCGAATCACACCATCAAAACGAACGAGAGTTCTACTTACCTTTGATTCAATGGGTACGCGATTTTATCCGTACCAAACGACCCGTCGAATTTAATTTTAAATTGACCTACTTTAGTACTTCATCTTCCAAACAAATTATGACAATTTTGGAAGTACTGAAGAATTATGAAGATAATGATGGAAAGGTTGTTATCAACTGGTATTATCCTTCAGACGATGACGAAATCCGGGAAGAAGCTGAGGATTATATGCAAGCAGTAGGTATCAAGTTGAATTTAATTGAATTCTAAGGATAATTAATAGTCCTTATCAATGCTTATTTCAACTCTACGCATTTCTTTTACTATCTTTACTTACCAACAAGCATTTGTACAAGATGGGGCTACTAGATCAACAGTTCGAGAAAGACAACATTATTTTAACCAAAGCCGAAGATTTAATCAACTGGGCGCGTTTGTCATCCTTATGGCCTATGGGTTTTGGGTTGGCTTGCTGTGCCATCGAAATGATGAGCACTTATGCTTCCGGGTATGACCTGGACCGCTTTGGTGTGTTTCCCCGAGCTTCCCCCCGTCAATCTGATGTAATGATTGTAGCAGGTACTGTTACTTTCAAAATGGCTGATCGTATCAAGCGATTATATGAGCAAATGGCAGAGCCTCGCTATGTTGTGTCTATGGGGTCTTGTTCTAATTGTGGCGGTCCTTATTGGGAGCACGGCTACCATGTGGTCAAAGGAGTAGATCGCATTGTACCAGTAGATGTATATGTGCCAGGTTGCCCTCCACGTCCCGAGGCGCTCATTGGTGGTTTCATGAAGTTACAGGAAAAAGTACGTAATGAACGATTGAGAGCACCCAAAGCATTGGAAAAGCTGATGGAAAAGATTGATGAAAGTGAAGAAGCTGACAAAAAGGCCGTTTAGCCATCACCCATAAAACTATATCTCAAATTTTTTAATTAATTACATAGTGGCAGCAGATTTTGTGTTTGGAGTACAGTCGGTAACTGAAACCCTCAACGCCGACAAACCAATTGATAAACTATTTATTCAACGAGAATTAAGCAAGGCTTCTCCCAAAGTAGCCTATGTGTTAGACGAAGCTAAAAAACGTGACATTCCAGTAGCGAAGGTACCTTTAGAAAAGCTCAATCGTATTACCCGTAAAAACCATCAGGGAATGATTGCTTTTATATCGGCAGTTCGTTATCAACCCCTCAGCAACATTATTCCTCAATTGTACGAAGAAGGTAAAATTCCCTTGATTTTAGTACTGGATCGTATAACCGATGTGCGTAATTTTGGTGCTATTGCACGTACTGCAGAGTGCGCAGGAGTACATGCCATTGTAATTCCTAGTAAAGGAGCCGCTCAGGTAAATAGCGACGCTATGAAAACTTCTTCAGGAGCCTTAAATTATTTGCCTATTTGCCGAGAGCCTAACCTGGATAAAACCATCACTTTTTTACAAGAGAGTGGTTTACAGATTGTGGCCTGCACCGAAAAAACTGAAGAAAACATTTATACCCCTGATTATACCGGGCCTACTGCCATTGTAATGGGTTCTGAAGAAGATGGCATTTCACAGGGCCTAATCCGCAAAGCTGATCACCTGGCCAAAATTGCTTTGAAGGGCAACATAGGTTCGCTTAATGTGTCAGTAGCCACTGCTATTATTGTGTACGAAGCCGTGAGACAGCGAGAAGTGTAGCTTAAGAGATATTTAAAACTGACTCGATACCAACTGATGGGCTGGTAGCGAGATGGCTTGCTTGATAGGAATGTCAAATACCTCACCTGCAATCACCACTTGGCACACACCCACTGCTTTTACTTTTTTAGAATAAATAACTGAAAGTGCCGAAAGTAGTTTATCGCTGGCAATTTGAAATTTTACAGGCAAGTATTCTAATGTGTGAGCGTGAATCACCTTTTGACGAGGCAATCGCCAGTGTCCTAATTTGGAAGAGTTGTTGGCTGGTGTAATATCTACGTCCAGATAGTTGATTTTATAATCAAAGGGGTGTTCATTTTTCAAACCCAACTTCATGGAGATGTTCATACCACCCAAACCAGAGCTTGTTTTTAGGTTTTGTACCTTCAAACCTTCTTTGCCAATGGTAAATTTGGAGATCTGATCTCGGTTATCTTTTAGGTTGATTGTTTGGGTATTACTATTACGCAACTTAAATGTACTTACCAGGGTTTTCAGGGCATAAGAACCCTTTACCGTGACCTCACACTCATCTTGTTTTTGGAGAGCAGCATATATTTTAGCTAAAGATTTTACGTCTAGCGTTACGTCTAACTCTACAGTAGTGTTACTGCGAGAAGCCAATACTAATTTATCTGACTTTTGACTAAGAGCTACTGGTTGGTCGTTTATGAAAATCTGACTCTGGATTTCACGAAGGGTAATCGGAAAATAATTAGCATTATGCACTTCTACCTCTGCCATCAAATGCATAGTTTTTCCTTCCAACTTTACTACCTTGGTTTGTTTCAAGGCCACTACTTTAGGAGTGCTTAGGGTAAATACAAATCCTACCAATGCCAAAACAAATAATAGTAAGGTAAAGCGAATGACCCTTTTTCTGGTAAATATGTTTTTGAGTTTAAATTGAGCCATAGTGTTATTTTAATCTCATAGCTACCACAATAATCGAGCGCAGCACGTTTTTTTGGACAGATATTATTACATTTAGCTAAGATAACGTGTAAGAAAACTACATTTTCTAGCACTATTAACTATCGAAAGGCTTTGTAAATGAAGCCAACAAATGACCTTTCAATTCGTTGTTAAGGTTACCCTATAAACAATTATATAACCAAGAATTATATGTTATCAATATTTAATCGTGATAAATATGTACTAGAAGGTATCAGTGTTTCCCGAGGCATGCTGAGGCAATACAGTATATTTGACTACGAAACTAAAGCACCAATTTTAAAAGTTGATGAAAAATCTGATTTAGTGACTGGCGTGCTTCGTATGACGATGCTAGGAGGTGTTGTACCTTTTGCATATCGAGCATACAATCCAGTAGATGATTTAGTATTTACTCTCAAAAAAGAGGTGAAATTTGGTAAAGTTTCCTTTGTAGATGTGGTGGACCCTGAGGATAATATTTTAGCCCAGTTTCCTCGTGATTTATTGTTTTTTAGTAAGCCGTTTGAGGTGTGGGACAAAGATCGCAATCCGCTCTTCAATATTCAACCTTCATTTACAGGTACGACGAAATTTTTTACAAATGATCAAAAACTGATGGTGGAAATGTCGCGCAAAGCGGGCGGAGAGTTTTCCTGGACTAATTTGCTTTCTGGTACCAGCAATAGTCGTATGTTTATTGAATTTAAAGATGTTGTACCCAAAAACGATATTATAAGACAAATACTATTGGCTACAATTATCTATTTACAATTATAAATCTTTGAAGACTTAGGGTAGGGTAATTTTACCTTCCCTAAGATTGATTATCCAGTCAGTAAGTTGTTTGACTACCTCAACTCTTTCTGCTTCTTCTACATTTAAATTTTCGTGCTCTAAAGCATGCGGATTTACAGACACCTCATTGCCTTTATTGCGATGTTCTTTGATGATATTTCGGATGGCAGTGGTTGGGTCATAATCCAGGTTTTGTAAATGATTATTAAGCATTTGCTCGAGCAAATCAGCGATATCTGATGGGGTATATTTTTTGTTTTTTTTGCTGAGTAATAATTCATCCTCGTCGTCTTCATCCTCATCGTCTTCTACTTCACTCATGACATCTTTTATATCCAGCCCCAGGTAACGAGCAATGTCTACCTGTCCTTCTTGTGCCCATTCTATATTCCACTCGCGCCAGGTAGTATCCTGAAGCATTTTCACAAAATACTTTACTAGCAACGGATTATGCCAAAGAAACTCATCACCCCAAAATAATAGATGTTGCTTGTCGATGTCTACCAATACACTTCCTTCTGCCCAAATGGTATCTAACAGCTTTTCAGAAATACTCAAGGGACGGATATATTGTACAAGAGAATCAGTGCCATAAAAAAGTTTACGCCCTATAATGTTGGCATCCCAGTGTGCATAGTAGATATCATATTCCTGGTTTTCAATCAAAATATAATTGGTGCGGTGTCCCATGTGAGCTTAATTGAATTAAGAGAAGTAATCATTTGTAAATCTATCGTAGCAAAGTTGATCAGAAAGTATTACTATAGCCTTCTATACAAATAAAACATTTATTTTAGCCTTTTTCAATTTTTTATAGGGTTATTTGGAGGAGGTAAACGTTGTTTATTTACCGATAAATATCAAAGAAACAACCGAAGATGTTCTCTATCTGACAAGGTGCTATTTTCCCCGCTTTGCCTTAGTAATAAAATTTGTTTTTCTTCTTGGTTATCTAAGTTAAAGTTCAGAATCATTTCTTCTATATTTGATTTCGAGTCATAATTGCCTTCTACCTTTACCAAAGCATTTAGAGGAAGCTCTAATACTACTTTTCCACTATCATTTGCAGCATTCAGTTTACATTGGAAAGTATTCCAGGCTTTGTCAAATATAAAATAACGATCTGGCTCGAGTACTCTTAGAAATAAGGTAGCTAATACCACCAAAAATGGAAGAGTACATCCCATACTTATGAGAATAGCCAACCACCAATTAATGCCAGTAAACATAAGTAAGGCAAATATTGCCAGCAAAATACCAGTAGCTATTTGCAAAATAAATTTCCAGCTTTTGCGCCTACCTTTTACAAGCAAAATCAATCGTTGAATGTTTTGGGTGTGAACCTGAGCTATCATAAGCGAAAACTACAAAACATATATAAAGCAGGCAAACGGTTTTTGATTCCCATCCGATAAACTAAAAAACGCGTGAATAGTACCTGTTGGTATTGCTAAAAATATAAACATCTGCTTGATACTTTGCTATGCTAGTGAGTATCTTTGTATCTATGGCAGACCAACGAAATGAACACCTTCAGGCCGATAAAGATAATCTTAGTGAAGGCGATAAAGCGATCGAGAAAGCTTTACGTCCGCTAACCTTTGATGATTTTTCGGGGCAAGGTAAGATCGTAACCAATCTCGAGATATTTGTACAGGCAGCCAAACAAAGAGGTGAGGCGTTAGACCATGTATTGTTGCATGGCCCTCCTGGTTTGGGTAAAACCACCCTGTCGAACATTATTGCCAATGAACTCGAGGCTGAGATCAAGATTACCTCGGGGCCAGTACTGGACAAACCCAGCGACTTGGCAGGTTTGCTTACTAATCTGGAAAATAATGATGTGTTATTCATCGATGAAATTCACCGCCTTAATCCAGTAGTAGAAGAATACCTCTACTCGGCAATGGAGGATTATAAAATCGATATTATGCTCGACTCTGGGCCAAGTGCCCGTACCATTCAAATTGCCCTCAATCCCTTTACGTTGATCGGGGCCACTACCCGAGCTGGTTTGCTTACTTCTCCTCTGCGAGCGCGTTTTGGTATCAAAGCTCGTTTGGAATACTATGATGCTGACCTGCTATCTGCTATCATACGTCGTTCTTGTGCAATCTTAGAAGCGCCTATTGATCGAGACGCTTCTTATGAAATAGCCTATCGTAGCCGAGGAACCCCTCGTATCGCCAATAACCTTTTACGCCGTACCCGAGATTTTGCTCAGGTAAAAGGAGATGGACGGATTACCCTTGAGATTGCTAAGGTGGCTCTAGATGCATTAGAGGTTGATCAAAAGGGGCTAGACGAAATGGATAATCGTATCTTGACTACTATTATAGATAAATTCAAAGGAGGTCCGGTAGGACTATCGACTATCGCAACTGCCTGTGGTGAAGAAGCTGAAACTATTGAGGAGGTATATGAACCCTTTTTGATTATGCAAGGATTTATCAAACGTACTCCTCGAGGACGAGAAGCTACCGAAGAGGCTTACCAACATCTGGGCAAAATGTTGCCTAATAAATCTCCTGGATTATTTGACTAATTGGCCGATAATTGCGTTATTTATTCTAAATCATTCAAAATTACAAGCACCTCAAAGCATAACCATACTCATTGCCCATGATGAGAAATATATTGATTCTATGTATCCTGTTAGGATTTTTGGCTGAAAATGCTGATGCTCAGCGCAGAAGAAATCGTAGAAAAAAAGAAGAGAAAAAGGTAGAAACTACTGTAACAAATCCTACCTCCAATCCTGAGTTGCAAGACTCTACCAAGAAGACATACAAAAGAAAGGTCTTATCTTATGATGTATTGTATGACCAAGTGGTATTTCATTCTCTAAAAGAAGCACTCAAAAATGTAGATAGTGCTTATGTCATAGATTTTCCCCTCAAGAAATTTTCTGTTTTCCCACGAGATTTACTTAAGCTCCGCAACATCCAAATGTTGGCAATGACCTACAACAACCTGGACTCTTTGCCTCCAGTCATGGCCGATTCGCTAGATCATCTTCAGGTGTTTAACCTCAAAAACAATAAACTGGCTACATTACCAGAGGCTATGGCCAAAATGAAATACTTAAAGGAATTGAACCTGGAGTATAACTTAATGGAAAGTATTCCTGAAGTAATGGCAAAGATTACCAGTTTGCGATCTTTGAATCTCAAGTTTAATCGTTTGTCCAAGCTTACCGATAACATAGGTGCTTTGACACAACTCGAGAAGCTAGACCTTACTGCCAATGGTATTACAAAACTGCCTGCGTCTTTTGGTCAAATGAAAAACCTGACGGAACTGAGCCTACAAATTAATCGTTTGGGAGCTTTACCTTCGTCTTTTAATCAACTCAAAAAGTTGAGAAGTCTTAATTTAAGGCAAAATCGTTTTAAGTCCTTTCCGGTTCAAATATTGGGTTTACAAAAACTAAGATTGCTCAATTTGCGCAAAAATAACTTTAGCCAGATTCCACAAGGAATGGCTCAACTTACCCAGTTAGAAGATTTGAACCTGCAGCAAAACGCCTTAACCGCTTTGCCTCCTGGGGTAGCTTCATGGCGTAAAATGAAAAAATTGAATTTAAGCAAGAATAAGATAACCAACTTTCCTGTAGAGATTAGTCAATTGTCTAACCTTGAGGAATTAAACCTGAGCTATAATCAATTGAGCACCATACCTGCTAGTATTGGTCAGCTCAAAAAATTGAAGCTATTGAATGTCTCGAATAACCGATTGTCTTCTGAAGAGAAGAATAAGCTACGAAGTGTACTGCCTGCCACTACCACTATCATCTATTAATAAGGCTTACGCACTTTTATGACTTCATATTTGTTGAAGAAAATTTACTGACCTTGAAATCACATCAAAAATTTGTACGCGTTCTACTCACGTGTATCGCGTTTACTGGGCTATTTGGGCTCACGTCTTATTTCATGAATCAAGCGCCACAAGCCCAAAAAACCACCAAGCCTATTGCACAAGCCACTTCATTAAGCACTGTTTTTAAGAAGTTTATTAATCAAGAAAATAAATCGATGAATGCCAAGATGCTGTTACATCAACAACGGTTGAATTATCAGGTATACCGATTGCAAAAAGAACTAAAAGAAACAAAAATTGCTTACCAAGAGTTGATGATAAAATACGATTCTCTTTCTAATAGAATAGATAGTGTTTCGCAAAAAAATGCGCAAAAAGCTGAAAGTGGCAGCGAAAACAAATAAAGTGTGCTATATTTGCGACCGTTTTTTAAAAAAAATACAAATTTTTATCATCTAAAATAAAATCATTGTGGAATCACAGAGGCGAATCCTCCGATTTTTGTTTGCAATTATCGGAGGCGTTACTTTCATTTTATTACTTACATATCAACCTACCAAATCTACCCATCGTCATACGATTAAAGTAGACTCCAGTCATTATTACAAAACAGAACTCAAAAAACTTAAAAAGGAATTGGCTCGCCAGAAAAAGTTATTGAAGAAAAAAACAAAGGTAGAATAGGCAACAAGCTCCTAAGTTCTGATACCTACCAAAGTAATATCATCTCTTTGTTCGGTTTCGTTATTCTGAAAATCTCGTAAATGATGAACAATGGCTTCTTGTTGTTCTGCAAGGGAGAGGTGTGCATATTTAGCAAGCATTTGTTTAAAACGTCGGGAGCCAAAATTTCTTCGCGTTTTATTGGGCAAGTGAATCATACCATCTGTCGAGAGGTACAATGTACTTCCTTTAGGAATGTCCAGGGTTTCTTCTTCAAATATTTTGCGGGTTTTCGAGCCACCAATAGAAGAGCGACTGGCAGGTATTTGGATCAGTTCATTAGGTACTTGAGGCAGTGTATAAAACAAAGGACGTTTAGCCCCCGCAAATGTTAATTGATGATTTTGGGTGTTGGTCTCTTCCAGTTTACATAAACAAATATCCATGCCGTCATTATTACGGGTATTGGCTTGTTTTAGACTCTGGCGAATTTCTGTATCTAATCTGTGCAATATTTTGGCAGGAGAGTATACTTTCTCGATGTGGATAATTTCGTTTAATAGAGCAAATCCCATCATACTGAGAAAACCGCCTGGAACGCCATGTCCGGTGCAGTCTACTACCGCGAAAAACAAAATTGGGGTAGGCTGTACTGTCGTAGATGGTGCCTTGCGAGGCTTTACTGAGGCTAGCCAATAAAAATCACCAGATACAATCTCTTTGGGTTTAAAAATGACAAAATGTTCTTGAAATACCTCCTCCATTTCTGCTTTGAAAGGAAGCATGGCATTTTGCATCCGTTGGGCATAGTGCAAACTATCCTGAATGTGTTTATTCTTACGACCTAGTTCGTCTATAGTATCGTTTAAGATGAAATTATGAGCCCTGATCTCATAGTTTTGTTTTTCCAGTTTAGTATTCGATTCTTCAAGCTTGATTTCCTTGACCTGCAGGTTTTTGTTTATTTTCATCAATTCACGAGCAATCTCTTGTGCATCTTGCTGATGTTTAATAATCTCTTGATTCTGCTTTTTTAGCTTCTGATTTCGTTTTCTTATCTGATAAGTAAAGGCCAGTGTGAGCAATAAAAAAATACCCATCCCAATCAAAGTGTTACGACGCAACACTCGCTCTTCATGTAAGATTTGTTGCCGTAGTTTTTTATCCTTTTCTAATAATGCAATGCGTTGTTTGCGTTCCTTATCCCTGGCTCTTTGTTGAGCAAATGCGAGTTGCTGAATTTTCTTGTTAGTTCTAAGCGAGTCAATTAAGAGGCGTTGTTCTTCACTTCGTAACCTTTGCTCTGCCATAGATAACAATTGTTTTACTTTACCTTTCTCGAGCAGTTCATTGTCCAAACGAGCTTGTTGTAGCTCTTGTTCTCTCCTCAGCAAAGTCAATTCAGATGCTTTCAAGGCCAATGTTTGTTCTTTTTTTTCACTTTCTAATTGTAGCTGACGATTCAGAGATGCTTGTTTTTCTTCTTCGGCCAAGAGTAAACGGTAATCATTTTCCTTTTTTTCAATAGCAAGTTGCTGTGCATACAAAGCTTGTAATTTTTGCTGATTCTCAATCTCGATTTCTTCTTTGAGCTTTACCAATCGTTTGTAATAAGTTTTTATTTGTCGATTGTTGCGATTTTGTTCGTGAATCTTGATATATACTTTATAGCTGTTTTGCAGCACTTCCTTGTTTTGGTTGGCTTGTGCAATTTTTATGGCTTGTTGAAGTCTCTTCTCAGCTTCGTCAGGGTTACCTTGTATGCAATAGTTAGTAGCTAATAGATTATATAAGCGTGCTGTTTCTAAGGGATTTGGCTCTTTTTTGCGTAGCTCTATCGCTTTCTCCAGGTAGTTTTGGGACTTTTGAGGTTCCTGCAAAAAATTATAAGTAATGCCAATACTGGTCATTAAATCAGCACAAATACTTTCGTATATTTTGGGTGGTTTCTGTGCCTGATATAGTTTCAATGCCTTTACAAATGCTTCTACTGCTTCTTGTGGTCGCTTCAGTTGCTTGTACAAAAAACCAATGTTATGGAGGGTTCGGGCTTGTTCAGAGAGGTTATCCTTGTGGGGGAGGGTTTTTAAGATGAGTTGTTCATAAGACAATGCGATGGAAAGTTTTTGGTTTTGCTTATGAATTTTTGCCAGCTTTTTTAGGGTATTCAAGCGATCTTTTACCAATTTTGTACTTTGCTGTAGATTTAAAAGTTGTCTATAACTCGCAACGGCTTTGCTGGGCTTATTCATTTGGTAATGAGCATCACCAATTTTCTCCAATAATAAACGAGTCAAAGCACCATTACTTTGTTGATTATAAAGCTCTTGCTGACTTTTCTTGTAGTTTTCGAGTGATTTGGTGGGACTTTGCCATTGCAGATAAAGGTTACCTATTTCGTAATAAACCCAAGCGATGTCATTTGATTGCTGTAGCTTTTCGTAAATGGTTTTGGCTTGCAAAAAAAAGTTAAGAGAGGAGGCAAATTTTTTGAGAGTTTGATTCACCTTACCCAATATAAATAAACTATTGGCAGAGCCACGATCATAAGCGTCTTGCTCGGCTAGTTTTAGCGCTTGCTGTGCTCGGTGAAGCGCAAGAAAAGTTTGCTTGGTGAGCAAAGCCTGTTGTGCTTGTTCGTTTAATTTAATGATTTGGTTGGTATCAATCTTAACAGGAGTGGCCCACAACTTAACCTGAACACAAAGCAAGGCAATCACTAAGTAACCTGGGGGAAGTATATGTGTGATCCAGCGTAACATATGTGTGTAAAATAATTGAGCTCAAAGCTTGCCGTAATGCCTGAAATGTGTTTTTGAAACGTTATTTGAGAGTAGTTAAACAATAATAACTATTTTTTGAAGGTTTTACAAAGGCAGTAGATGATTTAAACCCAATTGTTGTTTTTGGAAATTATTTTCAATACTTTTGCAACAGTTGATAATGCAACTAAATAATATGTCAAATAAATGCTACGATTTAGATGATTCTTTAGGGTATTTGGTGAGTCAAACTGCCCGAGCCATGAGTCATCAACTCAATCAAAATTTTTTGCAAGTTGGGTTGAATGTCACAAGTGAGCAATGGGCGGTATTGGTACAACTTTGGGGAGATGATGGATTGAATCAACAAGAAATTGCCTGCAAAGTAGGGAAAGATAAAGCCAGTATTACCCGCTTAGTAGATGGGCTCGAGAAGCGCAATCTGGTCGTGAGAATTTCAGATAAATCTGACCGAAGAAACAAGCTGATTTACCTAACCAAAGAAGGGAAAAGAGTAAAGGAGCAGTTGATTGGGGTAGCAGTAGATACTTTAGATGATTTGCAGCAGGGAATCTCTAAATCTGATTTGGAAAATTGCAAAAACGTATTGCGGCAAGTATTCAAAAACTGCCTTCATGCGTGCAAGAGAGGGGTTGAGCCGGAATTTGACCAAAAAAAACACGTTGAATAGTTCGTCGGTTTTATACCATTCCTATAATTTTTTTGAGTCCTTCAGGTAACGTTCTGAGGTGCACTGCTTTACTCATTTTTGCTTAAAAATACAGACGGTTTTTTTGCGATTTTTGATCAAAAGCATTAGATTACGAGATGTTTTGAATAAATATTCGGGCATTGTGAGGCTTTTGGCTAAGTTTAAAGAATAAAATTTTTTAAATATTATTCTTTTCAAACTTTTCTATGCTCCGGGTATTCACGTTATTTAGGTACAAGTTGTTTTAAAAAAATTCTTTATTATTAATCTATGGAACAATTAACAGAAGATTTAAAGGCAAAATTAACTGGCGAAATTGAAGAACTGAAAGGCCAACTTACCGGAAAACTTTTTGAAGATATGGAGATCAGAGATCAGATCCATAATCTAGAAATGAAATTAAATGGAGTGAAGCCAATGAACAGTGAAATTGACTGTATTGGTTGCTCTAGCTAGTATTTAGTACAGCCCGATCTATTATCGGGCTATTTTTGATAATAATAGTTGATTGTTTAACTATTGTATGTGTTTGAAATGTTATGCTCACTAAAAATAAAAACATAGTCAAGGCTATATTGCTGATGGCAAGTAGCTTAACAGTGATGGCAGGGGCTACTATTGCTCCTTCATTGCCTCAAATGAGTGAGGTTTTTAAAGAAACTCCTCAAGCCGAATTCTTATCCAAACTAGTACTCACATTACCTGCGCTAATGATTGCAATAGTTTCACCAGTAGTGGGATATATTATTGATAAATTTGGCCGTTTAAAGCTTTTGTTTGTTTCGCTGGGATTATATGCCATTGGAGGAACCACTGGTTTATATTTGAACGATTTGTATGGTATACTGGTGGGGCGCGCTATCTTAGGAATAGCCGTAGCAGGGGTAATGACTACTGCCACTACTTTAATTGCAGATTATTTAGAAGGGGAGGAGCGTAATAAATTTATGGGAATCCAAGGAGCCTTTATGGCGCTTGGAGGGATGGTGTTTGTAGGAACAGGAGGCCGTTTGGCAGACATAGGCTGGCGTTATCCGTTTTTATTATACTTCTTCTCACTCATTGTATTGCCACTGGTTTATGTATACTTGTTTGAACCTAAAGTGAAAAAAGCCGCTCAAGAAAATCTGGTGAATGATAATCCGCCATCAAACGTTTATCCCCGTTTTTTGGTAAACTTTGTTTATCTGGTGACTTTCTTAAGCATGCTATTATTTTATATGGTACCAGTACAGATTCCTTTTTTGCTGAAAGAGTTAGGCATTGAGAAAAACTCATTGGCAGGGTTAGCCATTGTAGTGGGTACTTTTATGGGGACAATCACTTCTTTTAACTATCGTAGAATAAAAGCTCGCCTTAGCTATGTCCAAATCTATGCGCTTTCTTTTGGATTGATGGGGATTGGGTTTTGTGTGGTAGGAGTGGCTCAATCTTATAATGTTGTATTAGTAGGAATGGCATTTGGTGGTTTAGGAATGGGTTTCCTGTTGCCTAACCCCAGTTTGTGGATGATGTCGCTGGCGCCTGCCAAAATCAGAGGGCGCTTGATTGGTGGCCTAACTATGGCAGTATTTCTGGGACAGTTTTTCTCTCCAATTGCCAGTGAACCAATCGCGAAAAAATGGTCGCTATCCATTGCTTTCGGAGCGGCAGGCATCATTATGTTGCTAATGGTTATAGGATTTGTATTTAGCAACCAATACTTAATGAGCCGTGATCGTCAATGGCAACAAGGCCTACAGGCACGTGTAACTGCTTAATAAATTTAGTCTGATGAAGTTTTGGTAGTTCGTTAAATGATTGCCAGTTTAGCATAACCTAAAGTCTTACAATAGAGTTAAAGTAAAAAAGGTATAGTTGTAAGCACTTTTTGAAAATCTGATTACAATCACAAGTTTGAGGGTGGTTAGAAATAAATTAAAACAATATTCAATACCAAAATTAAATCACTATGAACCAATACATGATAGACATTGATTTGCCAGAAGAATTAGATGAAGATTTTATGGCACTTGTACCAGCCCAACGCATGAAAATTAATAAATTGATGGGAGAACGCACCATTAGTAGTTATTCCCTGGCGCTTGATCGTTCCAAACTCTGGGTAACTATGAACGCCAAATCGGGCACGGAGGTAATGGATGTATTAGCGACTTTTCCTCTTATCAAATATATGAAATTTCACATCCATGAACTGATGTTTCATCACGAAGCCTCTATGTTGGTGATTCCTCCTTTTTCACTCAACTAGATAAAATGGTTTTAAGTAAGTTGTTGGATGACTGAAGAAAATACCAAAGCCATCCAACAATTTAATATCACTTGACGGACAAACATCTAATCCATAATCCCACTTACTTTTTTTCGAATCAAATCCAGAATTACATTGGCTGTAACTGTAATGTTTAATTGACGATTAGGAGTCAGCATTAACTTTCGGCTGTAGGTGCCATTCTCATCCGCGTAAGCAATCCATACTGTACCTACTGGCTTTTCTTTAGAACCTCCCCCTGGGCCGGCCACCCCACTACTTGCCACTCCGATATCAGTCCCAAACTTTTTGCGTACGTTTTCTGCCATTTCCCGAATGGTTTCTTCGCTTACTGCTCCGTGGGCTTTTAGAGTTTCTTCTTTCACCCCCAAACGATTCATTTTAATTTCGTTGCTATATGCTACAATGCCTCCTAGTAAATAGCGAGAGCTACCAGGTACTTTGGTAAACAAGTGCGCCAAATATCCCCCTGTACAGCTTTCGGCGGTAGACACGGTTTTGTTATGCTCTACCAGTAGTTTACCCAGGTTTTCCTCTAATGTGTCCTGGTCGTAGCCATAAATGTATTTTTGGATAATCGGTGTTACTTTAGCTTCTTCAGCAAATACTTGTTGTTTCAGGGTTTCCTCATCTTGCCCTACCCCAGTCAGCCGTAAGCGAACATGTCCATAATTAGGTAAGTAAGCCAGCTTAATGTTTTCAGGTAGACTATCTTCCCAGTCTTTGATCATATCCGCAATTTGGGATTCTCCCTTACCAAAGACTTTGATCATACGATGAAATATTACAGGAGTGTGGAAAAATTCCTGAATGCGAGGAATCATTTGTTCTTCCATCAATACCTTCATTTCGCGAGGAACCCCTGGCATAGAGATAAATATTTTGCCGTTTTGCTCGAACCACATGCCTGGAGCAGTGCCTTCCCGATTGGTGATATAAGTTGCATTAGAAGGAATAGCGGCTTGTTGGCGGTTGGTTTCCAACATGGGTATTTCTCTTTCCTCAAAAAACTTCTCGATTTGCTTGAGAGCAGTCTCATTAATCACCATTTCGGCATTGAAAAACTCCGCCAATGTTTTTTTAGTAATGTCATCCTTAGTAGGACCCAGTCCTCCCGTCATTAAAATAACATCGGCCCGTTGTGAAGCTTCTTGTAAAATATTAAGTATTTGTTGTTTATCGTCGCCTACCGAAGACTTACGGATGGTCTTAACGCCAATTTTGTCTAGTTCAGCACTAATCCATTGGGAATTAGTATCGGTAATTTGTCCGTATAAGATCTCATCTCCAATGGTGATAATTTCGGCAAAAGTTGTATTCATTGCGTTATGTTTGAGTTCAAAAGCATATTGTTTATCAATATATGGCAAAAATCTCCTAAATTTTTGCTATTATTACCTTACAAGGTAAAACTTTCTACCTTATATAATTATAATAACTAAGGAAGGTTTTTAAAATAAATTTCAACAGATTATGAACTTCGAAAAAACTTATTCCACAGATCAGGGAAGACCTTATCTGAGGATTCAATATCACGCCATGGATGACTACCTGGTGGTGGAGTGGTTGGGGTATGTAAGTCCCCAATTTGTTATGGAAGGGTCCAATGCCATTATAGAGGCGGCCAAAGCCTGTGGTACATCACAATTTTTATCAGACAAAACTACAGTACAGGGCACTTATAAAAAGACGAACCAATGGTTAGAAGAAGACTGGTTTCCACGAGCTATAGAGGCTGGACTAAGGTTTGGAGCCTCGCTTTTATCAGAAAATATTTTTAGTCAAATGTCGAGTAAAGATCTGGAAGAGCGTGTACAGGGGGGAGGAATGATCTATAAAAACTTCCATGATAAAGAGAAAGCAGTGGCTTGGCTAAAAGAAAAGAAATTAGAAATGTCGCATTAACCAAGTTAATGAAGACACTTTATTGAGGGAATTTATAGCATACATACAATCATTACAATTTACGCCTGCCTTACGTTAGTTTTTCATCCTCTCCTGCAAGCACCTACAACTACACCAGATTACTTTTAGAGCATAAAAAAAGCCCACAAATTCAGATTTGCAGGCATTATCCATCTCAACTGTTCAGCGTAACTATTCGCCTTTTGGTTGATTTTTTTCGTAACGACGCATCACTGTTTCGGCTTTCTTGATTTGACCCAAGTGGTAGCTCTTCTTAGCTACGTCTGCACCGCCTTTGTTTACAGTGATTTCACGGTCTTTGTTCTTTAGAATTTTTTTAGCTATTCTCTTGTTCATGACGCTTTCAACACATTTAGGGGGATGTCCTCCAGAAAAATTTTTCAAAAAAGTACGCAAAAGTACAGAAGTTTAGCGGCAATGTCAAAGAAATGGCGAATCAAGTTCGATAATATCTTTTTAAAAAGTACAATTTTAGGATATTGAGCAAGAATTACTATTTTTGTTTCAGACACTTCGTTGGTGAATTTTTATATAAAAAGACAAATGCAAAACCCTGAAATACAAGAATTTGGTATTATTCTCCTGTTTATCATTGGAGGAATTGCATTTGTTGCCATTACTTTTTTTATGAGTTATTTGGTTCGCCCCAAGCGACCCAACCCCGAAAAGTTGACAACTTATGAATGCGGAGAAGACGCCGTAGGAAATGTTTGGGGGCATTTCAACATCCGTTTTTACCTGGTAGCACTGTTATTTGTGCTTTTTGAGGTAGAAATCCTGTTTTTGTTTCCCTGGGCTACCGTATTTGGTCAAAAAGAATTGATTGATGGTACCCAAGGGCAATGGGGATGGTTTGCTTTTGTAGAGGTTTTTGTATTTGTAGGTATTTTGGCTCTAGGGCTAGCTTACGCCTGGGCTAAAGGGTATTTGGACTGGGTAAAACCTGCGCCTAAAAAATCTGATTATGTATCTAAAATTCCTACCAGTGCTTACGACAAAATCAATCAGCAGACTTATGCTAAAAGAACTGCCCCAGTTGAACAAAACTAATAACCTCCTTGTTGCATCATAAATAGTAAAAACCTTGATAGTTTGGTGGAGTCTATGCCAAATTACCTTCGGAGTTTTGTATATTTAGCCAATACTTGTTATCATATTGTCAGACTTGGGCCGTTATAAAAATACTAATCTGAAAATATCACCAATCTTCAAAAAAACTACACCCTATTTTAATCGAACAATTCAAGCAGTGATCGGCTGAATCATTAGTCAGATAGCTATATTATTTAATAATATTTTACAGAACATATGCAATATTCTTTAAAAATTACAATCAGGCACCTGGTAGTGCTGCTTGCTTTGCTATGGGTGGGGAAATTCAAAGCTCATAGCCAAACTGATCAACCAGATGGAAGCGTTTTTTTGGAAAGTTTAAAGGCCAAATGGACGAATGCTTCTAAAAAACCTCGCAAAAACGGGGAAACAAGTAGTGTCATTTCCCATAAAAAAACATCCAAGAAAAAGGTTAAAAAGTATGTGCCGCCCGTATTGGAGGATCAAGTAAAAACACGCCTCTCTAAAGTAAAAAGCGACATAGAGCTTACCTACAACAAAGACGTATTGGGGTGGGTACATTTATATACCATTCGCAAGCGTGAGTATACCGAAGAAATCTTACGGCGTACCAGCTTCTACTTTCCCATATTTGAGGAGGCTCTACGAAGACATGGCATTCCAGAGGAATTGAAATACTTACCTATTGTAGAATCGGCCTTAAGACCCAACGCTAAATCTCTGGCCAATGCTATGGGCTTGTGGCAATTTATTCCCAGTACTGGAAGAAGCTTTGGTTTGCAGCAAAATTGGCTGATCGATGAGCGCATGGATATCTATAAATCTACCGAAGCAGCTTGTCGTTACCTCAAAAGTATGAACAACTACTTCAAAGACTGGCAACTAACTCTAGCAGCATATAATTGTGGGCCAGGTAGGGTGTTGCAGGCAGTGAAGAAGGCCAAGAAAGAAGCCAAAGCAAAAGGCAAGCCTTTTAAGCGGGATTTTTGGCGCATTTACAAGCATTTGCCCAAAGAAACTCGTGGATATGTGCCTGCTTTTATTGCAGCGAGCTATACCTTACACTATTATAAACTGCATAATTTGAGCCTGAGCGCACCTATGACTCCTTTAGCCACTACTACTGTAACAGTGAAGCAGTTTGTTGATTTACAGAAGTTTGCTAAAGCCTTGGGAGAACCTTATGAAAAAATTAAGTTACTCAATACCCATTTGAAAAAGCAAGTGCTGACCGCTAACTGGGCAGGATATCCGATACGTATTCCCAAAAATAAGAGAGCCTTTTACGAAAAGAATAAGTACAAAATCTTGACTGCGTCTCGCCAAATAGATCGCTATAATATGAATTTTAGGGTGAGAAAGGTAAAATACTTCCCCGAAAAACGACCCAAACCAGATCGTCGTCGCAAGATTTTTTATGTAGTAAAAAAAGGTGAAACGATTGCCTCTATAGCCAAGGCCAATGAAGTGACCACGACCCAGGTGTGTTTGTGGAACCGTATTCCTGGCGATACTGATACAGCTACCGAAGGACAGGTGTTATTGATCTTGAAACCCAGAAAAGTATAAAAGTTAAGAGCGTAAAACAGCGTTTTAGCTGCGTAAAGCCTTATTTATTACATGCTGCGTTTGATCTCAAGCGTAGCATTTTTTATAGCTTATTTTACACAAATCGGATAAGTTCTCATATCTTTGTTTTAATTTTTAAAGGAAAGTACGGTATTTTTAGGGGAAGAGGCCCGATTTTCGATCATGCATACAAACGCCTGTATTTAGCGCTTAAAGAAAGATTATTTATCAAATTGACCATCAGTCACCAATTGACTTTTAAATTTATGCACAATGGAAGCAATATTGAATGAATCGTACGGAAAGGTGAGGTTGGATACAAAGGAGGGAATTGTCTACGTATATTTTTTGGGCAAGCTGTCCACAGATGATTACAAGAATGTATGGAATACCCTGTTTCAGGTAGCCTTGGAAAAAAACATTCGCAAGGTATTTATTGACCAAAGCAAGATAGAAAAGGCGAGTATGGAAGCTCGTGCTTGGGTAGTGGCCAAGTGGTTTCCCAGAGCCAAGAAAAATCTGCCTGATAACATCTACATTGGCGTGTTGTCTTCGGCTAGTTTTTTTGCCAAGATTGGCGGTGAATATATCGCCAATGCAGTCTCAAATATGAGTAAATTCACTATTAAGTTTTTCCCGTCTGAAGACGATGGTACCAACTGGCTCAAGAGCTTGAGCTTATAATACTATAAGTTACCGATATTTAATGAATCATATTTGAAAAGGAATCTAGTATGTATAACGCATACCGGGTTCCTTGTTTTACTTAAGAAAGTACTGATCAGGAAGTACTTGGTTAACAGTAGTTTGTTAGGCTTCTACTGTCATTCCGAGCCTGCCGAAGAATCTGATGAGTATACCACAGAGTAGGTTTATTGCTCCTTATAGAACCTTTGATGAGGCATTCAAAACATACGAAAAAAGAATGAAGAGAGGTATATGAACTAGAAACCCAGTACCTGCAGCTATTCGAATTGATCTTTCCTAGCGTCAAGATGACAAAAGTGAGAGGCTGTTTTTTTATGTCATTCCGAGCCTGCCGAGGAATCTGGTGGGTATGGTACAAAGGAGAATTTATGACGAAATGTTTAAAGAAATGAAATAGGAGGGTAAGAGCTTGAAACCCAGTACAGGTGGCCACCCGAACTGATCTTTCCTGGCGTCAAGATGACAAGTTTGTGTTTATATTATTTGGAAGGGTAATAAAATGAGAGCAGGTTGAAGAATAAGAAGAATGACTAAAACTCCTCTGCTTTTTGGATAATATCTGCCATAATGTTGAGCTTTTGGTTTTGAAGGAGTTCGATTTGGTTTTGTACCTCGCGTAGCTGCTCTAGCTTGCCTTTTACTTCACTGGGGGGAGTGATGGCTCCTTTCAGCCAATACTCCGCTATTTTGATGGTTTCTGCTTTGTTTTCGATTGATTGCATAATAAGTTATTGTTCTCTGTGATTAATAGCCTTTTGTCTTTATAATAAAAAGGTAGTATTTATATAAATGTAATCAGTTTGACCAGTATATTTTGGATGTTAAAGATGTTACTAAAGTAAAATATTTTATTTACTATTCCAATAACTTTCTTTCTCGTTAGGGAAATCTTTTTTCTTAATATCATCTACATAATGTTGGATAGAATCCGTAATTACAGCGTGTAAATCAGCGTAACGACGTAAAAAACGAGGTTTGAAGTCCTTATTAATCCCTAACATGTCTTGCAATACCAATACTTGTCCGTCGGTATCTATCCCTGCACCAATACCAATAGTTGGAATTTTCAAAGATTCAGATACTTTCTTGGCCAGTGGAGCAGGTATCTTTTCCAGTACTATGGCAAAGCAACCACACTCTTGCAAAAGCAAGGCATCTTCTAATAATTTTTCTGCTTCGGCTTCCTCTTTAGCACGCACTGTATAAGTACCAAATTTGTAGATAGACTGAGGAGTCAGCCCTAAGTGACCCATCACTGGTACCCCAGCACTTAATACCCGAATCACTGATTCTTTAATTTCGGCTCCTCCCTCGAGTTTTACGGCGTGTGCTCCCGATTCTTTCATAATACGAATGGCCGAACGCAAAGCCTCCGATGAATTTCCTTGATAAGAGCCAAAAGGTAAATCTACCACGATTAAGGCACGCTTGGCAGCACGCACTACCGATGAAGCATGGTAAATCATTTGATCCAAAGTAATAGGGAGGGTCGTTTCGTGCCCAGCCATTACATTAGAGGCTGAGTCGCCTACCAAAATCACATCTACTCCAGCGCCGTCTACCAGCTTGGCCAAAGAAAAATCATACGCAGTGAGCATAGATATTTTTTCTCCAATGTTTTTCATTTCTTGAATAGAGTGAGTGGTAACTCGCTTGAGTTCTGAGCTATAAGTAGACATAAGGTGTTATTTTTATTTGGTAATCGGGTTGGTACATTTAAGCAATTCCCCAATGATGTGATACAAATATTGATTAAGACCAGTGTTTCTATGGAAACCACTGTTTTTGCCGCTATAATGTAGGGTTTTGCCCTGTTGTTGAGCGGAAACCAAATGTAGTATAAATTCTTGAAAAAGTGGAAAAGATTTGTAGATCACGTAACTTATGAGGACGGTTTTTAGTAAGTTTACATAATTATTTGAACACTAAATCGTACTATAAAAATGCTCAACGTCAAAAAGATACGAGCGTATTATGATACCTACTATCAGGACCTCAAAGCAACACTCAAACTAAGTTACCCCATTATTATTGGACAGATAGGTGTAACCCTTATGGGGTTCATAGATACTGTCATGGTGGGGCGATTCAGTACCACAGCCTTGGCTGCTTCGGCGGTTGCCAATGCCATCTTTTTTATTTTGACTGTATTGGGACTAGGCACTGTGTCTATCATGACTCCATTAGTAGCCAGTAGCCATAGCAAAGATGATAAAGAAGCTTGTGGAGCCATTTTATCGGCTGGAGTAAGGGTTGCTATATTTACCGGGATAATATTTATCGGGATTGCGTACTTATTGGTCGAGTTCTTCTACATTTTTGACCAACCCAAGGAGGTGGTACCATTGGCCACCGAATATCTCATTATCATTACCTTTTCAGCAGTACCCATGTTGTTGTTTCGGGCATTCAAGCATTTTGCTGAAGGGCTTTCCGAAACCAAACCTGCCATGTATGTTACTTATGCCAGTGTAGTCATTAATTTCTTTCTAAACTGGATCTTGATTTATGGTAAACTGGGATTCCCTGCTTTAGGATTGGCTGGTGCAGGATATGCTACCCTACTTACCCGCACTATTATGGCGGTAGGGCTATCTGTCTATGTTTTTAAACATGCACGTTTTCAACCTTTTCTTACTAAGTTTAGCTGGTGGAAGAATGCCAAAACTCAAATCAACGAAATTCTTAGAAAAGGCCTACCAGCTGGTTTTCAAATGTTTTTTGAAGTGTCAGCATTTGCGGGAACTGCAGTGATGATGGGATGGCTAGGAAAAATACCACAGGCAGCCCACCAAATTGCTATCAACCTGGCTTCTATTACTTACATGGCTGCTACTGGTTTCTCTATTGCAGGTTCTATTCGGGTGGGTAATGCCTATGGAGCAAAGAATCCTAAACAAATATTCAGAGCAGGTACTACAGCCTTAGTGTTGGGTTTTGTCTTTATGTTTATTTGTTGTTTGGCATTCATTATTTTTAATTATCCCCTGGTACGTTTGTATAATGGCAACCCTGAGGTAATTCATATTGCCACTAGTTTAGTCATCATTGCTGGTTTTTTTCAGCTTTCGGATGGAGTGCAAGTAGTAAGCTTGGGTGCCTTGCGTGGTATTGGTGATGTGAATATTCCTACCATTATTACCTTGTTTGCTTATTGGATTGTAGCCGTACCTGTGGGTTACTTGCTGTGCTTTTTCTTTGAATGGGGAGCACAAGGCATGTGGATTGGACTGTTGTTAGGGCTTACTTTTTCGGCTATATTGCTTACACTTCGCTTTTACTGGTTAGTATATGCCAATCGTAAGCAAGAGCAAGTAGGAGTTTAGAGTACTACCACAAACCTACACCAATGAAAAACCTTGAGGAACTAGTCACACTTTTAGAGCAACACTTTGCACCTTTTGACCCTAACACTGAAGCGATTATACATAACAATGCAGGGAAGCTGGAGGTATTTCATAAACAAGATGCCTTGAAAGCATATGAAACTTATCAAGGAGTATTTGAACGTATGCTTGCCACAACCTCCCAAAAAGATTTGAAAGAACGAGGGTGCAAAATTTTGTTTCTGAAAATTCAATACGAAATCCAGAAAAGAGAACTTGTTAATGCATTCCGTTCATTACAGGCATTGAGAAATGGAGGAGAGGGTTTTTATTTTCACTGGGCCAATGCCTGTATTGGGAGCTTTTTGATGAATGAGTTTAAATACCAACAAAGTTTTCAGGAAAGAAAGCAGGAACTGGAATTGGTAGTGCAATCATTGGACTATGACCACCGTGAGGTAAGCAGAATCACAAAGCCCTACAAAAAAGAACTATTGAAAGAAGTAAAGAAGCTCAATTCCTGGTTGGGAAAGCTTTGGTACAATACCAAACAACACCATGGTTAGGGTTTTACGTGAATTAAGGGCGTACATTAGTTTATCTTGAAATATTCCTAAATACTGAATTAACACTTTTTTAACATCCCAAAAAAGTGATAAAAACCAGATTGTATCGTTTATAAAGGTTAAGCATTTTTCTTAAATAAGAAATTACTAATACTTGCCATTATAATTTTGCCCTCTCAGGTCTTTTAAATAAAATTCATAGATACTTATCACTAATTCATAGATAAAATTTGTCATTTTATCCTGATGAATCGGTTTTATTTGATTTACCCTTCTTTGTAATTTACAAAAATTGCTTGCTACTGCTAAATGCAAAAAAATATATCAAGCAAGCACATATCTAGCTTAATTAGGAAATCAGTACACATAATCAAGGGGTGAAAAATCACTAAATTGTTCAATGAGGGAACTTTTTCATTTGACGCTTTTATAAGGCGATGCAAAAAGTAGCAAGCGAAACTGTTAACTTAGACTTGTAAAAAATAGCATTATAACTGTTAATCTCATGAAAAAAACCATACAAAAGATTTTGTATTCAGTTTTTGTATTGCTGTGCGTGTTTTCGCTTGGGCAAGCCCAAAAACTTGATATGAAAAAGCTTAAAGGAATGAAAGCCCGTAATATTGGTCCTGGTGGAATGAGTGGACGGGTAACCTCTGTAGATGCGGTATATTCTAACCCAAACATTATTTATTGTGGAACTGCCTCTGGTGGCTTGTGGAAGTCTGAAAGTGGAGGAGTAGCCTGGAAACCCATTTTTGAAAAAGAAAAAGTAGCTTCAATTGGAGCTGTTGCTGTAAATCAAAAAACACCTAATATTATTTGGGTGGGTACAGGAGAAGGTAACCCTCGTAACAGCCAAACCAGTGGTGGCGGGGTATATCGTAGCCAAGATGGTGGCCGTACCTGGCAATTGATGGGGCTGGAAAAAACTCGTACGATTCATCGTATTATTTTGCACCCAGACAATCCTAATATAGTATATGTAGGAGCTCAAGGTTCTGCCTGGGGCGATCATCCAGAGCGTGGTGTGTATAAAACAACCGATGGTGGTAAAACCTGGAAGCATATCTTAAAGGTAAACAGCCGTACTGGGGTAGCCGATATGATTGTAGACCCTACCAATCCTGATAAATTGATTGTGGCTTTGTGGGAATTCCGTCGCTGGCCTTATAAGTTCAAATCTGGAGGAGTAGGTTCAGGAATGCACGTGACTTTTGATGGTGGAAAAAACTGGAAAAAAATCACTAGTAAAGATGGCTTGCCTAAAGGCCAACTAGGAAGAATGGGATTAACGATCTCTCATAGCAATCCTAACATTTTATATGCTTATGTAGAGGCCAAGAAAAACGGTATTTATAAATCAACTGATGGTGGCTTGAAGTGGAGAAATGTAAATGCTAAGGGGCCTTTTGGTAATCGTCCTTTCTATTATGCCGATATTTATGTAGATCCTCAGAACGAAAATCGTCTATATAGCTTGTGGTCTAATATGTCACGCAGTGAAGATGGTGGTAAAACCTGGAAAACCATTGCTGGATACATTAACAATGTACACCCTGATAACCACGCAATGTGGATTCACCCTAAAAACAGTAAACTGATGATGTTGGGGAATGACGGAGGTTTGTACCTGACGAGCGATATGGCTAAAAACTGGAGATTTATGAACAATATTCCAGTAGCACAATATTACCACATCAATGTAGACAACAACATGCCTTACCATGTATATGGTGGTATGCAAGACAATGGTTCCTGGGGAGGGCCTGCTTATGTATGGCGTCGTGGAGGTATTCGTAACAGTTACTGGCAAGAGCTAAGCTTTGGCGATGGTTTTGATGTAGCCATTACTTCTAACACCACCGGACTTTCTATGTCGCAGCAAGGGTATGTAGTAAAGTATGATCGCAAAAGTGGAAGCCAGGAATTACTTCGTCCGATTCACCCAGAAGGAAAAACTTTACGCTTCAACTGGAACGCAGGTATTGCCCTTGATCCATTTGCAAAAGGTACCGTGTATTTTGGTAGCCAGTATTTGCACAAAAGTACCAATGGTGGAGAAGATTGGGCAATTATTTCTCCTGATTTGACGACCAATGATCAGCAAAAGCAAAAAGAAAGTAACAAAACGGGTGGTTTGACTCCTGATATTACTGGTGCTGAAAACTTCAACTCTATTTTGTCCATTGAGCCTAGTCCTAAAAAGCAAGGGTTGATCTGGATCGGAACTGATGATGGTAAATTACAATTGACCAGAGATGGAGGTAAAACCTGGGAAGATTTAACCGATCGTTTGAAAGGTGTACCTAAAGGAAGCTGGATTCCTCAGATTAGAGCTTCTAAATACAATGAAGGTGAAGCAGTTGTAGTAATCAACAACTATCGTCGTGATGACTGGAAACCCTACTTGATGCACACAACCAATTATGGTAAAACCTGGAAAAACCTGGTAGAAGGTGATAAGGTATGGGGATATATGCTATCGTTTGTACAAGACCCAGTAGAGCCAAAGTTAATGTTTGCAGGTACTGAGTTTGGTTTGTATGTAAGTATAGATGCTGGTACCAACTGGACAAAATGGACCAACGGCTATCCTACTGTATCTACAATGGATATGGTGATTCACCCAAGAGAGCACGATTTGGTAATTGGTACTTTTGGCCGTGCGGCTTATGTACTTGACGACATCCGCCCTTTACGAGCAATGGCTAAAGAAGGCGGTAATAAGGTAATGGCTAGCAAAGTGAAAGTGTTTACTCCACCTACTGCAGTAATGGCAAATTATCAGCAGGGAGCAGGAGGGCGTTTCCTTGCCCAGGGAGAATATGCTGGTGAAAACCGTCGCTCTGGAGCTATGATTACCTACTGGGCTAAGAAACCTGCCAAAGGTGCTAAAGCTGGAAACAAGGCGGTAGCCAGTACCAAGCCTAAAGGCCGTAGTGGTGTACAATCGGTAAAAGAAGACAAGCCAAAGAAAAAGCCTTCTAAAAAGGTAAAAGTAGAAATATTTGATGCAAGTGGTGCTTTGATTCGTACCCTAAAAGTAACTCCTAAAAATGATGGGTTAAACCGTATGTACTGGCGTATGGATCGTAAAGGAGTACGTTTCCCTTCTTATCGTAGTTTGCCTGCTCGTTTCCGTAGCCAGGAACCAGGTGGTATGTCGGTAATGCCTGGAACTTACAAAGTACGCTTGAGCTATATGGGTAGCAAAGACTCTACAATGGTAAAAGTAATTGCTGATCCTCGTATTGAAGAGCCTGTAAGTGCAATGAAGGAAAGATCGGCCATGGCAGATAATATGATGAAAAAGGTAAAGGTGTTGACCAAAGCCGTGAATCGCTTGAAAGAAGCCGAAAAAACCATGAAGATGGCAATGTCACAAATGAAGGGACAGAAAGGCGATGCAGTGAAAGCAGCTCGTAAAAAAGGAAGAACAGTAGGGAAGAAAATGAAGAAATTGATGGTGATGGTTTTGGGTAAGCGTAAGCAAAAAGGAATCAACCGTAATCCAAAGTTAGTAGGGGCTCAAATGAGAACTGCTATGGGATATATGCGTGGAGCACGTGGTTCGATGAATAGTAATCAGAAGAATGCTATGAAATTGGGTGAAAAAGCAATGAAAGAAGCGGTAACCAAAATCAATGCATTTTTTGAGAAGGATTGGAAAGAATTCCGTACTGCGGTAGAAAATACCAAACCAAAAATGTTTAAAGATTACAAACCTTTAAAGATTGACTAGTTTATTGCTTGCTAGTTTGTTATTACGTCACGAGAAGGCATTTCTCGTGGCGTTTTTTTATGGGTGAAAATATTTGCTAATTTTTTTGGCAATGTGTTTTTATAATTAGCATAAACTTTTAACTTTGCATAAGCATAGTCCAAAAACGTTGGGGGTAGGCACTTTACAATTAAAGGGCTTCCTCCAATTTTTTTTGCCCTTCCTTTTCCTCATTTTTTTCTATCTTTTCTATTTGAAAATTGATCTATTCAAAATTAGCATAAGTGTATTCCAAAACAGCATAACCAAATCTTAAACTATCCACTGATATTAGCTAAATTTAAGTTTTAGAACCCAGGTATATCTGTACCAGCAAAATTTGTGGGGTTCAAAAGTGTTGATATTCTGATGAAAAATAATATTCAAACCTTAGGAAAAACTGGATACATTGCTGCATTTGTATTGACAATTGTAGGAGTATATGCCTGTCTAAGTCGTTATATATTGCCTCACGGCTTTCATCTTTGGCTTGCCAATATTTTATATGGTACCGACTACACCAAAGATGCCCTACCTGCCCTGGCCTCTAAGCCTGGCATAGAGATCGTGCATCGTTTGTTTGGTGCAGTATATCTTGTGATTGGTTTAATGCAGTTTAGCTCAAGCTTCCGTCGAAAACGCCCTAAGCTACATCGTAGTCTGGGCAAAATATTTATGATTTTTAGTATTACAGGAGCCGCTTCAGGAATTCTATTCGCCCTATTGGTACCTTTTGCAGGGGTGTTGGAAACCATTCCAGTGATTATGTTTGGTGGGTTTATGGGCTACGCTATTTACAAAGCCTACATCCATATTCGCAGAGGAGAAGTAATGCTACATCGGGCCTGGGTCGCTAGAAGTTATGCCATTGGTTTGGGAGTGTCTACCATTCGGGTATTTTATTTAGTCCTGCAATACTCTACCCCCAATCTTGATCAACGTGATATGTTTATGGTAGCAGTTTGGGCTGGTTGGATCATTACTTTGGGCTTGGTAGAAATGTATAATCAAATGTTGCAGGCTGAACAGCAAAAGAAATTGAGCCACCGAAACCAGGCAGTAGCTTAAATAAACATGCCTAAAAGATGAAAAATATTCAAATGTTAAATAAAGCAGGTTACACCGCGGCCATTGTATTGACTGTGATAGGAGTATATGCCTGCCTGAGCCGTTATTTGTTACCAACCAGTACCCACATTTGGTTGTCAAATATTTTGTATGGGCCTGAGTATACCCAGAAGGCCTTGCCTGCATTGGCTTCTAAGCCAGGAATAGAGATTGTACATCGTTTGCTGGGTGCTGTTTACTTAATGATTGGGTTGGTGCAATTCAGTCCTCGTTTTCGTAAACAGCGCCCACGATTACACAAGACCTTGGGGAAGATTTTTATGGTATTTAGCATCACTGCTGCAGTTTCCGGGATGTTGTTTGCGGTGCTGGTGCCTTTTGCCGGATTTTTGGAAGTTTTCCCCATTTTTACTTTTGCTTTTTTTATGTTGTATGCCACTTATAGAGCTTATGCGCACATTCGCAGGGGTGAAGTAATGGCACACCGTGAATGGATTGCACGAAGTTATGCGGTGGGTTTGGGTATTGCAACTATACGGGTGATGGTATTAGTGATCAATTATATCACGGCTTTTAAGCTCGATCAACCCGAAGTGCTAATGGTGTCGTTATGGGGTGGATGGGTACTTACCCTGGGAGCAGTAGAGGTGTATAACCAAATGTTGCGTGCTGAACAACAGAAGAAAAAACAACGGGTAAAAGCTGTTGCGTAAAATTTACTTAGCTCTGATTAATCAGGGCTTTTTTTATGTCTAATCAATTCAACTATTCCGCTTCTTGATTTGCCAAAAAATTGTAGTCCTTTACAATGATTTGTAAAAAAGGAATCGGAGCACCCTCATAGGTAATATTCAAGGTATCTTTAATCTTCTTCACCAAAGCATCAAAAATTTTATGGTCACGGATTTTATTTTGTTTTGCTAAAATGTCTTTAATGATATTAATGTCATTATCAGATAGCATGAGTACCTGGTCATATACTGGTTGATAGTTGTCGTTAGTATTGAGAAACAAGCGACGCAAATCGGCCAACTGTATTTTAGGCTTTACCTTTACCACTGTAGTACCTGCAGTTATATCAGCCAGGCGTTGCCCACGACCATTGGCAGCCATGGTAACAATGGCTGCCGCACCAAAGGTAAGGTAAATATCGATGGGGCGTAGTAGCCAACGAAGCAGATAATTGCTTAGAGTAGGTTGGGAGCCATCCAAACACAATACTTTGATTTTACGCTGACGTTTTCCAATCGTTTGGCCGTTCAAAAACACCTCACAGAGCAAGGTATAGCAGACAAATGGCAGCCACTGCACAAGTATTCTTAAAAACCAGTAAAGGTTTGCTTTTATCAAAGATTCGGCAAAGTAAAACAACGCAAATGAGGTAGCGATGAGGTAGGCTAACATGATAAAAAAATCTATCAGGTAGGCGAGAATACGATCCCCAATGCTGGCCAGTTCATAATCGATCTGTACATTTTGGGTAGTTTCAATACTTACTCTGCTCATCTTTTCAATGTTTTTCTTTAACTTGGCGAAAGAGTAATAAGTGAGTTGAAATATATGATGTGAATCAAATGATGGGTTTCTTGTTGTCAGTACCGCTTTCTCGAGTCAAGGTATTGTTTACACAACTTCTATAACTATCAATCACTTACTCCCCGTTGCTACCTAACAAAAAAAGTGAAAATTTATGCGAGAAACCACCTTTGTGCGAAAAAATATAGATAAGTGGGAAAAGTTTGAAGGCTTGCTTAAACAGAAACGCCCCAACCCTGATCAACTGGCCAATCTGTTTGTAGATATCACCGATGATCTCGCCTATGCCCGTACCAATTACCCTCGAGGCAAAACCACTAATTATCTAAACAATCTTGCTGTAAAGGTGCACCAATCATTGTATCGTAATCGCAGAGAGAGCGGAAGTCGTATTGTAAACTTTTGGTTGTTTGAGTTGCCCCAAATATTTCGCAGTGTCCACAAAGAGCTTTTTTATTCCTTCCTGGTGTTTTTTATTGCTTGCCTTTTGGGAGCATTATCTACTGCTTATGACGATCACTTCCCAAGACTAATCCTTGGGGATGCTTATGTCAACGAAACCTTGAGCAATATTGAAAATGGTGATCCTATGGCTATTTACAAAGGCATGCACCAAAGCGAGATGTTTTTTAGAATTACTTTCAATAACATAAGGGTAGCTTTTTATGCCTTTGCTTTTGGGATTTTGCTATCGTTTGGTACTGGGTATATTTTGGTGTCCAATGGTTTTATGTTGGGTACATTTCAATACTTTTTTTTCCAAAAGGGGTTGCTCTGGAACTCAGTGCTTACGATTTGGATTCACGGAACACTAGAGATTTCGGCCATCATTATTGCGGGAGCAGCAGGATTTGCTTTGGGGAATAGTATTTTGTTTCCGCGGACTTATTCCAGGTTGGTATCTCTGAGAAAAGGGGCCACCAAGGGCGTCAAAATCATTATTGGGTTAGTGCCTATTTTTATTATTGCTGGTTTTCTGGAGAGTTTTGTAACCCGACTTACCGATGCTCCTACCTTTGTGAAGGTTTTGATCATTTTAGGGTCTGCAGCTTTTATTATTTATTATTTTATTATTTACCCTATTCAATTAGACAAACGTACTACGTTTAATCCAGTAAACTTTTTTGGAATACGAGAAGACCTAAAACAAGTGTCTAACGAAGAAGAAAAAAATACTGAGCTACAAGATCTGATAGAGATGAAGGATCAAGAGTTGGCTTGAGGATTGCTTGACAACGATACTCCTTGAAGGTCAAGTATTTGAGAGGGTTATTTTTCAGAAAGGCGATAATTCGACCTAAAAAAACTCGATTAAATGCTTTTTTAACCTTTTTTGGTGCAATTTTCTGTGTAAATACTTGTATTTCATTGTTTTTGGTACGAAATTTTGCGTTGGTTTTCAGGGATTTCCATCTATAAAAATTCAATTTGATAAAGGGCTCTACGTGAGTTCAAAGCTTAGTGATTGTTTTTGGAATTATGCGCAAATTTTTCCGTAGGTTTTTCATCATCGTTTTAATACTTGCTGGATTAGCGGCACTTACTGCGGTTGGTTTTGCCTTGTTTTATACACCCTCCCAAAAAACTGAAGTTCAACAAGAAGTAGTGAAGCGGCTACGTAAAAGCCTGAATACCAATATCAAGACTGGAGAGGTAGATTTTGATTTTACGACCAACTTCCCAGCCCTTACCCTTACCATCAAAAAACTAGAGATGGAGGGCAAGCCCCACCGACGTACTTTTGCCAGCATCGATAAGATTCAGTTTACCTTAGATTTCAACGAATATTTGAGCGGGCGCTATACCATTAACAAAATGGAGGTAGAAGGTGGTTCGCTTAATTTTTTGATTGATAACAGCGGCAAAGACAATTATGGTTTCTTTGATTTAGGGGCCTCTATCAGCGATAGCTCGGTAAATTTTAAGCTGCAGGATGTTACGCTCAAAAACCTAAAAGTACGGTACGAGAATCCTGCAAAGAAAGAGAAGTATAGTTTTACGATTGATAATATATCCAGCAAAGTAGCCATTAACCCTCAGTTTTTTGACCTTAATTTTACTGGAAAGCTTACCCAACTCAATTTTGAAGTAGACAAATATAACTATCTAAATCAGGAGCAATTGACTTTGGGTAGTAGCAAGGTGTCGTTTAATCGTAGCAATGGTCGGGTAAATATTCAGCCTCTGCAGGTTACGTTGCGACAAACCAATTTTGAGATTCAGGGCTATTATGATATCAAAAAAAGTGCAGCCGATTTTATAAGCCTCAACATAGAAGGGGTAAACCAAGACTTAAAATCGCTTACGGTGTTTATGCCTGCCAAGGTGCATAACAAACTGCTGGACTACAAAACCAAAGGAAATATAGATTTCAAAGGTTCGATGAAAGGGAACTGGTCGGCACAAGCTTTTCCCCATGTAGAATTCGACTTTGGTTGTAGAAATATTGCTGTTCAATCCCCTAATATAGAACAGGTATTTCAACGCTTCAGCTTTTCGGGTAAGTTTAGCAATGGCTCTAAAAATACCCTGGAAACCTCTTACCTAAAGGTAGATCGTTTGAAAGGCTCTCTTAAATTTGAGCGAGTAAAAGATCTGGACAATGCCAGTATTCGCGATTCGCTGAAAAGTGAAAACCTACGAGGAAGCTTTGAACTTCGCAACTTTTTGAAACCTTACATCAGTGTGCGTTTAGATGCTGGACTGGATATGGAAGCCTTTACAGAGTTTTACCCGCTAGATGCTTTCAAGAAAGCGAGCGGATTGTTTGGGATAAAACTATACCTCGAAGGCCTGGTAGAAGACTTGACCAAAGAAAAAGAAGCCAACGATGTGCGTATGACTGGCGCAATGGAGTTTAAAAAACTAAATTTTACCCTTACCGAAAACCCACTGGAGTTTAGAGAAATCAATGGAGACTTTACCTTCAATAACAATACTACTACGGTTGAGAGTTTTTCGGGACAAATTGGTCAATCGGACTTTGCAATTAATGGCACTCTCAAAAACCTGATTCCTTACTTATTTATTCCTGACGTGGAAACCTCAGCAGCCCGCCTTGAAGGTAATTTGGTAGCGCGTAGGCTAGACCTGAAAGAATTGTTGCAAAAAGCCAGTTTGGGTACCAAAGCCGAAGACAAAATTTCTCCACGAAATTATACCTTATTTGTACCCGAAGATGTAGCGTTTAACCTAAATTGTAAGATTGACAGCGTGCAAATGCAGCCCTTTATGGCCAAGAGTTTTACCTGCGATTTGGCCTTGAATAATCGGGTGCTTAAAACCAGCAACATCAATATGCAAGTGGCTGGTGGTACAATGAATGTACTGGGTATTTTCAATGCTCAAAAAGACAATTTCTTCACCTTTGATGGCCGAATGCAATTTAGCCAGGTGCAAGCCAATCGTTTGATGAGTGCTTTTGGCAACTTTTCGCAAAAGTTTATTCAAGCTTCCAATGTTACAGGTACTATGAGTGCCGACGTGGAGACTGGTTTGGTATTTAACAAACACATGGAGGTGAACCTGCCCAATGTGGTGGCTGATATAGATGTAAAGGTAAACAATGGCTCTTTAGTAAACTTTGCCCCAGTGCAACAACCTTTCAATTATATCAATCTGCGAGTGGGTAATTTGGCCTTTACCGAAATGCGTCAGGTATTGCAAATCAGAAATGAAACGGTATTTATTCCTGAAATGACGATTCAGAGTGCGATTTCACCGCTCTCGATTATTGGTAGCTATACCGTAGATCAAGGATTTAACTATAAGGTAAAAATTCCATTGGCCAACTACCAACAGCGAAACATCAAGATAGAACCCAACTCAAGTGTAGTGATTGACCGCCGTAATCGAGTGGCCATTTATTATGTGACGGTGAAGGGTGGCTTAAATGATTTGCGGGGTAACTACACCGAAGTACCTGATAGCACCAACCTGGAATCTAACTGGATCAAGGAAAAGCGTTTCTTTGTGAATATCTTCAATAAAACTTCTCTTAGTGGTCGTGCCCTAAAAATAGATACGATCAATCAAGTATATTTTGATAATTAATCAACTGCGGGTAAACTCCATTTTTTAGCACCTCACCTCGTAAAGCAATAAAAACAAACACTATTTTTAATTACTGCTATGAAAACGATTTACTTGAGTGTGATCTTACTGTGCATTTCTCCCATCTTATGGGCACAAACTCCTCAAACCAATAAATTCACCAAAGCCGAAAAAGTAAAGGGTTCTTATCACGCACGTTTTAAAGAAGACTCTACCAAAACCCGCTTCAATGCCAAGCTAGACATTGAGAATTTCTTTTCCTTTGATTTTATCGCCACCAACAAAGACCTGGATTGTAGAGTAAGTCTGGGGCAATGGACTACCAAGGGCGATACCCTCATTTTGGAGAGCTACCCCAAAAAGCAACTGCCTGATAAATACCAGTTTCAATTGTTGTTTTGCAAATGGTACGAATTCCCCCGAATCAGATTCTTGATCAAAGAAAATAAGCTAGTACGCCTGTATCGTAATCGTAGAGGTAAGTGGAGAAAAGGGAAGGTGTATCGGAAGGAGAAGAAGTAAGCCATACAATGAAGTCATCTTGGTTCATTATTAACAGTCGAGATGACTTCAATATATTAAAATACCCCTTTCTAAATTTACCTTCTTAATGTTATTGGTATATATAATTGAATTTAGCTAAAACCACACTCCTAACCCATTAATAACAACATAAGATTACATCTGTTGTGTTTTTTTGCCAGAGGTAGCAAATTAAAATAGCCCTTTCATTTCCTGGCTTTCATAAAAATAAGTTGATATCCTATCCAAGTTATGTCTTGCACTTCTATTAGCTATGCGATTGCTATTTAGACAACCGAACTATTGATGGAACGATGCATAACTTTAATATAATCAGGCTTTTATTATTTTTTGGACTACCGTGCTTTCTATTAAGCTGTAATTTATTTGAGAAAGAATTTATATTACCCTTGCCTATTGCGCAAGAAGCAGATCAGGTAGGTGTAATTGGTTTTACTGCTCATTGGGAAAAAGTAACAGGTGCTGCTAGTTACGAGATCGATGTAGCATTGGATGAAGAGTTCACCAGGTTTGTTCCAAATTATCAGGATAAAAAAGTAGATTCCTTATCATTAGCCATCACTGGTTTAGAACCCAGTACGCTTTATTATTATCGAGTACGGGCCAATATTTCCAGCCAAACTTCGCAAAATTCAAACGTGATCAGTGTTACTACTGAAGGACTCGAAATACCTGTGGTATACCCTGCAACAGAGGTAAGCGCCACTGGATTTAGAGTTCATTGGAAAAAAATACCCATTGTAACTTCTTATTTGCTGGAAATTGCTTTAGATGAAAAGTTTCGTAGCCCAGTGGCCAATTATGATAGTATTGAAGTAGCCCCAACCGATACCTCATTATTAATCAGTAATGTAGATGTCAACAAACAATATTTTTATCGGGTAAAAGTAAAGCAATCCAACTCATCTTCTGAGTACTCAAATACGCAATCTGTATTTACAAGTACACTGCCTCGCCCTGAGGTATTACCTGCTACCAATGTACAATTGACAAGTTTTGTGGCGAATTGGAAAACCTTGCCAGAAGCGCTTTCTTATCGTATTGATGTAGCTTCTGATGCTTTGTTTCAGCAAATGTTACCTGATTATGACAACAGAATCATCAATACCAATAGTGTAGTAGTGCCTAACCTTAATGCCAATACCGATTACTTTTATCGAGTGAGAGCAGTGAATGCCGAAGCTATTTCTAATCATTCTGAGGTTATGACTGTGGTTACTACGAATCTGCCTGCACCAGTAGCTACTACGGCAAGCGATATTCAAAGTGGTAGTTTTCAAGCTAACTGGAATACTGTTCCTAATGCTGCTTCTTATTTACTGGATGTGGCTTTAGATGAAAATTTCACTCAACTATTGCCAGGTTATAACACTAAAGCGGTGATTGGGAATTCAGAAATCATCCAATCTGTAGACGCTAGTACCAATTATTACTACAGAGTAAGGGCTCAAGGATTAAGTGCTACCTCTGATTATTCTAATACAATTTTAGTAGTAACAGGGCTATTACCTGCACCAGTAGCTGAAGCCGCCTCCAACCAAAAAGCGTTTGAGTTTACAGCCAATTGGCAGGCACAGACTGATATTAACTTGTATTTATTAGATGTAGCTACTGATGCCAGCTTTATCAATTTTGTATCAGGCTATCAAGCTAAAGAAATAGCAGGAATATCATTTACGGTAGATGGACTAGATTTTCGTCAAACTTACTATTATCGTTTACGTTCCAAACGCCTGAACAAAGTATCTGACTATTCTAATATCATTCAAGTAAACCCTTGTATAACTGCTACCTGTAATGTAGAAACCCTGACAGTAACAAGAGGAGGGGCTACCCAAGATCATAATCAAAGGTTTACATATGATGCTCAAAATAGAATTACTCAAATTACTTATACCCGTTGGACTGACCTAAGGTATATGATTTCTTATAATGCCAATAACACCATTCAAGATGTAAAACTTATTTTTAATGGAGGTACATTCAGCGATTATGACTATACCTATGATAGCAATGGGTTATTAACTTCGGTCACTCAGTATAATGGTTCAGGAGTTTTTCAAGAGTTATGGACTTTTGCTTACAATGCTCAGAATCAGCGTACTACCTGGAACACTTACAGCAATCAAGCAGGAACCAATCTTACACGACAATTCAATTATACTTATGACAATAAAGGGAATGTAACTGAGGTAAGAAATCAAAGCAATGCATTGATCAGGAGATATACTTATGATGATAAGTTAAGCCCTTATGCATTATTTGATCAGGAAGATTTATGCTTTTTTATTGCGGTGGCTCGTGATCAATGGACCACTACTAGTTCTACTATTAGTCTTGCTTCAGAATGGCGAGGTTTCTTGCCGATTAATAACATTATTAAGGAGGAGATGGCAGGTAGAACTGACGAAGTATTTATCTTCAATATCAACAATAAAGATGTTGCCATTGCACAGGATGCTTTTTATTCAATAAGCTTTACATTGACCGGTTGTAATTTCTAAAAAAATGGCGGTCGCTCTAACCTTATAATTGCCATTTGCATGGAGATAAACACTTTGATACAAGCTTTAGTAATAGCATCTTTAGTTTAGCCTGACTAGGCAATTGCAGAATGCAACAATAAATAAAAGTGTTTAATTAAAATTTTCTTTTACCTGATTTTATCTTTTCACCCATCTTTTGCCAATGCTTACTTCTTCGGTACTTACCTCAATCAGATAAATCCCTTGAGACAAAACAGACAATTCTATCATGGCCTGCCACTGAGTTTGTTGTTTATAATAACTTCGTTGATAGATCAAGGCGCCAGCAAGGCTTCTCACTTTGACCTTGCAAGGGTCAGGGTTTTGAAAAAGCGCTGGATAGCCATGTGAAACAAAGCATTTAAAGAGATGATATTCTATGGATGGAACTGAAAATATCAAGAACTTGACTGTGAGATGCCTAGCTGCACAACCCAATTAATTTGAAAAGCTAAACCTGGAAAGGTTTGGCTCTTTTTATTTGTGCACAAATGACTTCTTTTTCGTGTCAAGCGAGTTCTTTTTCGTTTGTCGGCAGGCCAAGCATATATCGTTAAATATGACAACAACACATAAGAGTTTATCCCCAAAAAAAGCCAGCAATAATCTCAATTTTAATGCTTAAAAATTCACAGAAAATGAACTTAATGAAAAAGTCCTCATGGTATTTTGCCGTATTATTCATCTTTATAATTTCTGCCTGCAAGAATGAAAGTAGTGATCCTACCCCGATGATTACCAATAATCCTCAAGGTAATGCTACTAGAATCTTGCCTATAGGAGCATCAAGGGTAGAAGGCTTCCGACCTGCATATGAGAGTTACAGATATGAGCTATGGAAACTATTCATAGACAATGATAACAATGTTGATTTGATTGGTTCCCTTAAGGATGAGTTTTCTTACCCCACTTACAAAAACCTGAGCTTTGATACTGACCACGAGGGACGAGGTGGAGCAACTTCAGGGCAAATATTAGAAGCGGTTACGAACACAATTGATGGTATAATAGAACAATCAGGGATGCCTGAGTTCGTGCTTTTTAGTACTCCTGGTGGAAATGATGGCTTGGAGAATCTGCCATTTGATCAGGCTGTAAAAAATGTGAATGCCATAATAGATTTATTACAGGCAAAAATTCCAAATGTGACCATCATACTAGAAAAAGCTGCTCCACCAAATTCTAATTCGGAAGAAAGAATCAAAAGTTTTTTAGACAACATGAATGCTGAGGTAACAAGGATTGCAATGGAGCAAAGTAATGAGTCATCCAAGGTGATTTTGGTAGATATGAATACAGGCTTTACTGATTCTTTATTGGCTGACCCTGTTCACTACAATGAAGCAGGAGCCAAATTTATTGCACAACGATATTATGACCTTTTGAAGGATAAGCTAAATTAAAAAAGTACGCTTTAACTGATATTCAATCAACTTTATTAAAACAATGTTTACAATGATACACTATTTGAACGAAGATTTTGCACGAGTCAATTACTACCCACAGAATAACCTGGTTGAGGTGATTTGGCATAAGTCCAACACAAATAATCAATATCGCCAAACTATCACGGCTGCTTATAATGTAGTGGTAAAGTATGGAGCAAATAAATGGATTTCTGATATGAGAAATGGCGGGGTTATTAGTATTGATAACCAAAAGTGGTTAAAAGAAGAAATGGTTCCTAAAGCCGTTCGCTCAGGTCTAAGACGTGTTGCTTTGGTAGTTTCCAAAGATATTTTTAACCTCTTCTATGCAAAAAACATAAAAAATACCTTACAGGAGAGCTTTCAATCAAAATATTTTGATGATGTAGAGAAAGCCTATCAGTGGCTTCTTGAAGCTCATATTTGATGATATTCTCCTACTGTACCACAAAGCATATTCTTCCTTTTCGTATCATCTTACTTCTTTTTGAAAGACTACATATCTCAAATGACTATTAATTTTGTTTCAAAAGCAATATTTGGTTAAATAAACTATCCTTAATACAGCAATCATCACCTTTTTTAAACTTAAAATACCTAAAAATATCAGGCATAGTGAAAATAAAAATATTACAAATTCTGATTTTTTTATTGGGCTTACATGCAAAATATGGATTAGCTCAATCACCTATTCAGGTAGCAGGAACCGCTACAATAACCGCTATTGCTTCTGGCAATTGGAGTTCACCCCTTACCTGGGGTGGAACTCTACCCCAGAATGATGACAGAGTCTTGATTCCAGATGGAATTACTATAACCGTAGATATTGTGGTTATTCAGGCATTTAAATCTATCAGAATTGCCAATGGGGGAAAGCTACAATTTACCACTAATGTGAATACCGAACTCAGGACAGAATATCTGGTAAGTGAGATGAAAGGTATATTAGAGATTGGTACAAATTCTAACAAGGTAGCTTCAAATGTAAAAGCTAAATTAGTATTTGCCGAAAGAGGTGGTACAACCCAATCATTTGATCCGCAACGATTTGCACCTGGCGCAGTATTGATGGGAACCAGCACCATGCATGGGGCCGATAAGACAAGCTGGTCGGTATTGCAAACTCATCCTTTAGCAGGAGCTACTCAGTTTGTTCTAAAAACAACTCCTAATGGATGGAAGGTAGGCGATCAATTAGTAGTAGCAGGCACTGATCCTATTACCAATGCATCTATTACTAATTCTGATGAGTTCAAAAGAGACGAAGTAGTAACTATTACCGGAGTTTCAGGAAATACAGTAACTTTCAGCCCTGCCTTAATAAGAGATCATAAAGCTCCTATACAAGCCCCAGATTTGGATGTGCACGTAGCAAATCTAAGCAGGAATATTGTGATTTCCTCCGAGAATACAAGTGTACGATCTATTAGCGGGGATTTTCGCAAGCCAAGAGGGCATATGATGTTTATGCATACTCTGAAAGTAGATTTACGCTATGTAGAAGCCAATAATTTGGGAAGAACTGATAAAACCATTTTACTGGATGATTGGGATTTTACAGATTTGGATAGAGATAGAGAAACAGGAAAGCCAGTGGTGAATGGAGGACGAAATCCAAGAGGGCGTTATTCTTTTCATTTTCATCGAGGTGGTTTGGATGAATCGGTTTATCCAGCCAAGCCCATTACTCCTTTACCTACACCTGCCCATGTAGAGGGCTGTGTGGTAAATACCGATCCCGGTTGGGGTTATGTTAATCATTCTTCCAGGGTAGATTTTGTTCGAAATGTTAGCTACAATGTAGTAGGAGGAGCTTTTAATACCGAATCTGGAAACGAAACCGGTTCTTTTGTTGAAAATATAGCCATTAGAACAGTTAATCCTCAAAATCCGGTGATGACAGCTCCCAGACCAAGAGATTCTTATACTGAGGGAGAGCCAACGCTTGCTTTGGTAGATTTAAAAGAAAACCGACAGGATTTTGCCTGGCAAGGTGATGGTTTCTGGTTCCATAGTGCTGGAATAACCGTTAAAGGTAATGTGGTATCTGGTTGTACAGGCCATGCATTTGTATACTGGACTGAAGGCCTCATAGAAAAAGGAATGGGTATAGCCAGAGGCGATATTGATGCTCATGTCCCGGCAACCGAGTTTCCTGAATTAAACCAGGCATTAAAAGATTGGAAGGCTCAACACCCAAATTTTTTGTTAGATATATGGTATCTACAGCCAAGGCCATTCACAAGTAACACTGCTTATGGTTTTGCGAGAGGAGTGCAAACCTATTATATGAATACGGAGTTTCATCGTGATGGAAACCCTGATGAACCTTTTTTTAACGATTTACCCTCAGTGTACAAAGACCAATTAAACTTCGTTTTTGATAGTACCACTTTATGGAATATTGGGAGGGTAGGCTTTGAGAGCAACCATACCACCAATGTTACAATACAAAATTCAAGAATAATAGGCTATGGAGCACGTACAGGATTTGAAAATTATGGTATCAACCCTGCTCCTGATTATGTTTTGCACGAACCAGAAGTTATCGGTATAGATTTAGATTTTTATCACAATACCCATAGATGGACTTTAAGAAACAATACAATTGAGGGATTTTCTGGAAATTCAGTTGGCTTGACTCTACCAATAAATGCGCAGGTAAATGTTGATGGAGGTACTTTTAACAACGTAGGAACTGATATTCTCATAGGTTGTGCCTCTAGAAATTTAGATAAAACTTTTGGTAACGGAATGCTTTCCACTGTTCAAACGAAATCAACAGTTTTACTCCAGGGAGCTATCAGCTTTCAAAATTCCAATAACAATATTGTGATGAATGCCCAGGTGATATATGACATTATATCACAAAAAGGTTTTCATCTGTTAGACGGAGTAAAAAAAGATTCTTTGTACTTCTTTGCCCCACAAGAGATTACTTTGAATTTTGGCTCATTTAAGAATTCACGAATCTATTTTAATGAACAAGACTCTTTATTTGTTCCACTTGTATCAGGCAATGCCTGTGCTTTTAGCGATGGTAGTGAGTGCATCCAAAGTCAGTATTTGAACAAAAAAAACACACAATTAAAGGCAGAATTTGGGAAGTCTTTTTTAAATGAAATAACTCCCAAGACTGCAATAACTCACCCTATGATTATTGGAGGAAGGGTTACAGGAGAAGTAACAGGTTTTGATAATTTATTGAGAAAAAATGACTGTTTGAAGGTATATCCTAATCCCACCCAAGGTATCATCAATATTAAGAGTGATATTTTGAGGAAATGGCATACTATTCAGGTTTTATCAATAAATGGTAAAGTTTATCATACTATATTTTATCAAGACTCCGCCAACACAATTGATCTTTCAGCCCTACCAGTTGGCATGTATTTCCTGAAAGTCAGCAATCAAAAAAATGATCAAATATGCTTAAAGCAGTTGATTAAAATAGATTAAGCATTTACCGGAACAAAACAAAAACGTAGACCATTTGCTGTACACTTGACTTGTGCTTCTTTGTATGCCATTGGCCTTCCATAGACTTGGTTAGGCCTTGGCTTTTTTGCTTAAGTTGAGTCCAGGTTTTTTCTTTTAGGATCCTTTTTTAGCGTTACTTTTCTTGTTTAATCAATTGATTTACAGTAATGTAATTAATTATCAAGCAGGCCCTTCTTTTAACTTCCTTTTCGTGTCAACCTTGTTCTTTTTAGAATGAAAATGAAGGTCAATGTTCATTAAATTTGAATAAATGGTATTTAAAATAATGCTTTCTCATAATTGATTAATTAAACAATCCTTTGGTGTGCTAAATACAACCTAACAACCACTTTTTGATCCAATAAACTTCTTTTATGGGTGGTCAAGCTTTTAGAGAAATATCTGTTTCTGGGTTTTGACCGTGACACCAGCAGCTGATTTTCCGAGTTATCCATTTTATCAACCAGTTCTATGCTTTTGCTTTCTTGGCGAAGAAATTTTTTTTACAACCAACAATTAACAATCAAACGAACAATGAAAAACTATTGGATAGCTGTTTTACTACCTCCATTTAAATTCAGGCCGCAGATTCAACAATTGAAAAAAGGTTATCAAACTCTACTAGTATTGTATGTAGTATGTTTAACTAATGCGTTTGCCCAGAAACACATCAGCTATATGGACTCTCTTAAAAAGGAGCTCAAAAAGCCCGAGATAGTAGACACTCAAAGAGTAGATGTATACAATGCGTTATTGTCAGCTTATTATGTTATAACAGATAGTGACAAGATGATATACTATCAAAAGAAGGCACTCGAACTGGCCAAAAAAATTAACTACATCTCAGGTTGGGTCACAACCAATTTGTTGATAGCAAACAGGCAGCTGAATGTTGGTCAGCATAAGGAGGCACAAGCCTTATTAAAGCTAACATTATCTGATGCCTTGAGGATAAATAATAAAGAGCTCATTGGTTTTGCTTTTCATTTGTTAGGTGTATTGAGTTATGAGCAAGATGACTATCCAAAAGCCCTTGCCCTGCTTCATAAATCCATTAAGACGCGACAAGGAATTATCAATGAAAATATTTCTTATGCATATATTCTAATTGGTAGAATTTTAAATAAACAGGGAAACTATACAAGAGCTTTGCAAAAACTTCAGGAGGGGCTTACGCTCTCTGAAAAGACTGGAAATAGGACCAGTTATTTTTACATATCTTCAACAATAGGTAACATACATGAGGAGCAAGGAAATTATTCAATAGCTCTTCGGTTGTATCAAAAAACGCTCACCTTCTGTAAACAAGAAAAAAAAATGATGGGTATTGGTGCAATCTACAATCAAATCGGTGTAGTGCATCAAAAACTAGGAAATCAGGCTGAGGCTCTAAAAATGCATCAAAAAGGCTTATTGATTTCCAGAAAGGCCAGGGAAAAGAAAAATATCATGATTGCTTTGGCCAATATTGGTAAGATAGCCTTAGAACAAAACAAGACAGCTTCTGCCTTTGAATATCTAAGAGAAGCATTGAAAATGGGCCTGAAAGCTAACTTTAAGGCAGAATTAGCCCAGGTTTATGCAAACCTTGGACAAGCCTATTATAACCAAAAAAACTACCTCCAAGCCCAATTACACCTTGAAAAAAGCCTGCAATTAGCTCGCGAGGTTGGAATACCATCTGCTCTTAAAGATGCAGCAGAACAACTCATCAAGGTATATAAGACTACTGGGCAATATCAGCAAGCATTGGTGCAATATGAGCTTTTTAAAAAAATGTCTGACAGTCTCTTTAATGAATCTAATACAAAAAAGCTAACTCGAATAGAGGCTCAATACGAATTTGATAGAGAAAAGGACTCCCTGAGGGCATTAGAGGCTAGTAAAAGGCAGGTGCTTGATGCCCAGATCAAAAGTCAAACTGCCAATAAAAGAGCTGCATTGTTAGGCTTAGGTCTTACAGCCTTACTTTTGGTCGTTTTAGCTATATTTTACCGTTTTAAACAACAAAATAATCGTCGCCTGACACAAAGTAATAGCCAGCTCAGTGAAGCCAATGATTTACTAAGTGAACAACAGGAAAAAATTATTTCTCAAAATGAAGAGTTGCAACAACAGCAAGAGGAAATTTTATCTCAACAGGAGTTTGTAGAACAAAAAAATAAGGAGTTGAGCCAGATCAATTTGATGGTAAGCCAAAGCATCAGATCAGCTCAGACCATTCAGGAAGCTATTCTGCCTCAAAAGGATAAATTTCACCATATTTTTGCAGACCATTTTATCATTAACCGGCCAAAGGATGTAGTGTCAGGAGATTTTTATTGGCTTCACAAGACTATAGATAAAATTATTCTTGTAGTGGCTGATTGTACCGGACATGGAGTTTCGGGAGCTTTTATGACGCTCATTGGCGCAAACCTTCTGGACAAAATTATAAAAGTGCAACAAATAGATGACCCGGCTGAAATTTTAACACGCTTGCATCTTGAAGTACTTGAAGCTCTTAAACAAAAAGAAACACAAAATAACAACGGCATGGATGCTGTGGTAATCGCAGTTGAAAACCTTCTGGGGGAAATAAAATTAGATTTTGCTGGAGCCAAAAATAACTTATTAGTATGGTCAGCTGGTGAACTACAAGAACTCAAAGGAGCACGTAAAGCGATTGGGGGGTACCAGTCAGAGAGCTTATTTTTTGAATCCTCACATATAACTCTTCAACAGGGAGATTTAATTTACCTTGGTTCTGATGGCATGGAAGATCAAAATAATGCAAAGCGTAGGAAATTTAGTCGCAAACGTATCAAATCACTCATTCAAGACTCCTGGCATTTGACTTTAAGCGATCAAAGACAGAGGCTGGAAGCTGCTCTTGATGCGCATAAGAAGGATGAACCCCAGCGCGATGATATTTTATGGATTGGCTTAAAGGTTTAATACACCCCCTTATTGTGATCAATTACCTACTAAGAGCAATAGTTGAAATCCTTTCAAACCAATCAATTTTATATCCCGCTTGACCTATGAAAAATTTCGAGATAGAAGAAAGTTATTACAGTCCTTGTGTTCATTTTGATATTCAACGCAATGAATTCAGCATTAGTGGTGAATTATTAATGGAACCCGTTCATGAGTTTTATGAACCAATGATCCAGTGGCTCGATAAATATCTACTTATCAACCAAATATCTCTTCACTTTCAGATTTGTTTAACCTATTGCAATATTTCTCCTTCGGCTTCCATCTTTGAAATACTGCAGTTATTGCAAAGTACCTATACCAATAAAGATCTCTATATACTAAACTGGCTGGCAACACCAAATGATGAAGATTTAATGGAGCAGGGAGCTCTGTTTAAGGAAGACTTTCAGGAGCTTCCTTTTGAATTAAAAGTTGCTCAAATAGAAATTTGAGAGGTACAGTGTCACTATTTTTTAATCAGGAACATTAAAACACATACATCATGCATTTAGATATTTTATCTGTGGAACAAACTGAATATACTCCTAAGATTCGTTTTGACCGTAAAAACCAGCGCTTTACCTGCAGTGGAAGCTCATATATGGAATACCCGTTTGAGTTTTACAAACCAATTGTTGGATGGTTAGAAGATTATTTAAAAGCTACTCAGGCAAAAATTTCTCTAGACTTTTATCTTGATTATTGGAACACAGGTTCTATTAGATTACTAATGTTTATACTGGATTTCTTAGAAAAACAGCAAAGAATCCAGCTTGTAAATTGGTATTTTGAGAATGGTAATCAGGATGCTTTCTATTTAGGAGAAAACCTGCAGGAAGAATTCTCAGACGTAATATTCAATATCATTGAAGTGGACAATTCTGATTCATCTGAATTGTATCACGACTAGGTTTTAAGGTATAAACAATACATCTTTAGTCGCTTTTTGTGATGAAAACATACATTCATAACAACCCTAAATTACCTTCTACTCCTGAGGTAATGCTTAATTATGTAACAGGGGTTTGCAATATCTCAGGCCATTCTTATATGGAAGACTCTTTCGGTTTTTATCAACCTATAATTGAATGGATTGAGCAATATACCCAAAGAGCTAAGGGGGCCTTGAAATGGCATATTAGTCTAGGATATTTCAACTCTGGTACAAAAGGAATGCTTTGTAAAATGTTTAAGCGACTTAAGGTCTATCAAGATAGTCAAGGAGGAGAAGTCAGCATTCACTGGTATTACCAGCGTCAGGACGATGATGATTTGCTGGATGATATAGAAAGTCTCATGGAATTAAGCCAAATAGAGATTCATCTACATGAGTTTTTCGTTGAGTAGTTAAGGGGAACCTCATCCTAATTCCCTTTTCGTGTGGATTTTGTTCTTTTTGGAATGGTCATAAACTACTCTACCCAGCTTTTTTTAAAAGCACCATCCTCGCCTCGGTTGGGTGTTTTCACCAACCGATCGAAACCCTAAAATCAGCGGTTTTTTTAAGCTTGTAGGTGGTTTGATTTGTGGAGGCACAAATCAGAGCGAAAAATAGTAGGGTAGAGAAGTCATAAACCAGCTATGTATATTAATTGTTGATAAGTGGTTTTCGAATGGACATATCACTTTTTTGATAGGAATATTTGTTAGATTTTAGTGATCCAACGCACATCCCTTTCCCACGCTAAATATCGCCTAAGCACAACCTTCTTCATATTTTTTCATCTAACTTAATTGATCGTTTTCGGTTTTGATTATATAATACAATAAGTCATCCCGATTTTTAGGATGTCGCTAGAAATGGCAGTTCTTGTTCGAGTAACGAAGAAATTATGAGCCATAGACTCGATTTTGAGTCATAGCAGCGCTACGGAGATAAAAATATCGAAGTTAAAGGACAAAATAAGCTATTTATAATTCATTATTAAAAGTCAATATGACTTCAATTTGTGGCTTTCAAAAAATATATAAGTAAGTACAAGAATAAAATTAGTTTGAAATATAAAAATGAGTCGCTTTTGCGAGTACCATTTCCCTCCTTTGGAGACACCAACATTTGGTAAATGTTGGGTGAGATCGCGGGACGCAGGGAGGTTTTATTACCGATAATCAGGTTATTCGCGTTGATTTATCCATTTTAAATCTCTCTCAGTTACACTACCTTCCCTCTGACTCGCTCAACACTCAACGAGTGTTGCCGCCCCAAGGGGAGAGGCTTTTACAAGACTACGATATTAAAAACTAATTTAGTTTCTATACTTATCTATAATTAATCATTTGCTTTCATCAGAGATGTTTCGTACAAAATTAGACCTAAAAACCTACCTAAAATGAGACTATTTCAAACACTACTAATTCTTTGTGTATTGGGTTTAACCAATGTATCTGGGCAAAAACTTCTCAAAATTGACTCTTTAAAACAGCAATTAAAAAGAACCGATATTGCTGATAGCGTAAGATTAGATTTATACATTCTCTTAATATCAAGCTATTATTTAAAAGCAGATGATGATAAGATGCAGTATTATCAAAAGAAAGCTGTGGCTCTGGCAAAAAATAAAAATTATCCTGCACGTTTAGCCACTACTCATTTATTAAATGCTAACAGGAAAATGGATTTGGGAAAAAATAATGAGGCGGAGCATTTGGTCAAGTTGTGCTTATCTTTTGCTCAGAAAGCAAAAGATAATGAGTTAATAGCAACCTCCTACCTTCTATTGGGAAAGTTATTTTATGTGAAAAATAATTATCCTAAAGCTCTTGATATGCTTCAAAAGTCCATAGAAGTAAAAAAAGGCAGGTTTAATGACAATGTTTCCTATGCATATGTTCTCATGGGCAATATCCTCAATAAACAAGGTAATTATACAAAGGCGCTCAAGGTGCTTCAAAAAGGGCTTCAATTAGCAGAGGACATCAAGAATGGAACAAGTTATTTTTCTTTATCAACATTGATAGGAGCCATACAAGAAGAACAAAATAACTATGCCAAGGCTATTGAATTGTACAAAAAGGCACTTATTTATTATCAAAAGGAAGAAATTTTTTTCTTCAGGGGAACAATTTATAATCGCCTTGGATTTGTATACCAAAAAATAGGAGATCAACCTAAGGCATTAGAAATGCATCAACAGGGTTTATTATTCTCCAGGAGGAATAAGGAACAGCAAGCAATAGTCGTAGCATTGGCCAATATTGGCAAAATATACTTACAACAAAATAAGATAAAAATTGCCTACAAATATTTGAAAGAGGCATTGGATATAGGTACAAAATACAAATTAAAAGATGGATTAGCCGATACTCATCTTGTTTTGGGGCAGACCTTCTTTAGTCAAAAAGAATACAAAAAAGCGCTGCACCATCTGGAAAAAAGCCTGGAACTTGCTCAAAGAAATGGGTCACTTCCAAGAGTTAGGGATGCTGCTGAGCAACTCACCAAAGTATTCAAAGCAACTGGCAAGTACCAACAAGCACTGAGAAGCCACGAGCTTTTTAAGAAAATAGCAGATAGCCTGTTCAACGAATCCAATACCAAAAAGATTACCCAGTTAGAAGATCAATATAGGTTTAATAAAGAAAAGGATTCGATTAGGACCGTAGAAGCAAGTAAGCGAAAGGTACTCGATGCTCAAATAAAGAGTCAGGCAGCCAATCAAAGAGCTACATTTCTGGGTTTAAGCCTTACCGTATTGCTATTGCTGGTTTTGGGTATATTTTATCGCTCCAAGCAGCGAAGCAATTATCGCCTTATGGAGTCTAACAAGCAGCTCAATGAGCAAAAAAGTAAGGTGAGTGCTCAAAATAAAATGTTACAACGACAGCAAGAAGAAATTATATCTCAACAGGAGTTTGTTGAGCAAAAGAACAAAGAGTTAAGCCAGGCCAATCTCATGGTAAGTCAGAGTATTAGGTCAGCGCAAACTATCCAGAAAGCTATCCTTCCCCAGCAAGATAAATTTCATCACCTTTTCAGCGACCATTTCATCATCAATCGTCCAAGAGATGTAGTTTCTGGGGATTTTTACTGGCTTCACAAGACCATAGATAAAACTATTCTGGTAGTGGCTGACTGTACCGGACATGGAGTTCCTGGAGCATTCATGACCTTAATAGGTAATAATTTATTAGATAAAATAATAATACAACAGCAAATAGATGACCCAGCTGAAATTTTGACAAGATTACATATTGAGGTACTAGAAGTGCTTAAGCAAAAAGAAACCAATAACAATAATGGTATGGATGCTGTGATAATCACATTAAAAAATCACCAGGAAGCAATTGAATTAGATTTTGCTGGAGCTAAAAATAACTTGTTGGTTTGGAAGGATGCCAAACTTCTAAAATTAGATGGTACTCTCAAAGCCATTGGAGGGTATCAGCCCAAAAAACTAACCTTTGAAAATCAGCATATAAGCCTTAATCGTGGTGATTTAATCTTTTTAGGCTCTGATGGCTTGGAAGATCAAAACAACGAACAACGAAGAAAGTTTGGTCGTCAACGTATTGAGTCACTTATAAAAGAAACCTGTCTTTTGCCTTTGCAAGACCAAAAACAAAAGTTTGAAACTGCTTTGGAAGAGTTTATGAAAGGAGTATCCCAACGGGACGACATTTTATGGATAGGGGTAAAGGTCTAACCACTACTTAAACTAACTTCTTTTTCGTGTCGAGTTTGTTCTTTTTGGAATGACCAATTGGAGGCATATTCCAGTATTTTTAACCAAGTAATGTTTAGAAAAAGTACTCTGAATATTTTCTAAACAAGAAGTAGGTTTATGCAAGCCTGCTCATCGATTATTAAAGGTTAAAAAAACAATATTTATGAATCCAATGAAGAAAAACTTGTTGTATTTTCTATTTCCATTGCTTTTCTTAGTTTCAGCTTGTAACAATAAAAGTGATACCCCAACTCCTTCCCAAGCACCTTCTCCAAACATAGTTAGCACTAAGATTTTGCCCATTGGCGCCTCAAGGGTAGCAGGTAACAGGCCTGAATATGAAAGTTTCAGGTATGAGCTGTGGAAATTATTACTTGATGATAATTTGCATTTTGATTTTATTGGCTCTGTGAAGGACGAAGCTTCTTATCCAATATACAAGAATCAAAGCTTTGACCCTGACCATGAGGGAGGTCGTGGAGGTACATCTGAGCAAATTCTGACAGCATTGACGGAATCAATTGATCCAATTGTATCGCAGCTAGGAACCCCAGAAGTTGTACTTTTTAGTACTCCTGGTGGTAATGATGCCTTACAAAAATTGTCTTTTGAGAATGCGGTTCAAAACGTTAATGCGATTATTGATATTCTACAGTCTAAAAATCCCAATGTAACAATCATTATTGAACAAATGGCTCCTCCTCGTGCCGATACAGAATCCGATGTTCTTGATTTTATGATGCAGATGAATGCAGAGGTTGTAAATATAGCTGCCTCACAATCTACCGCTACTTCCAAGGTAATGGTAATTGATATGGCAACAGGTTTTACAGATGCTTTGCTTGCCGATCAGGTACATTACAATGAGGCAGGTGCCAGGTTTATAGCTGCACGTTATTATGATCAAATCAAAGATTTGATTCGAATGAAGTAATTCCTTTTTCGTGTCAACTCTGTTCTTTTTGGAATGGCAAAGTGACTGAAAAGCAGTTAAATTTATAATATGATTGAATGAAATAGGTAAAAAGTATTAAAAATAGTGAAGCGTAGTATAGTTTAGTTTGCAACCTGTTAATCAAATGTTGTTAGTAGTATAACATTTTGAATAATGTTATATCCTCAATAAAAAGTCGTGAATCTTGAAATTCACGGCTTTTTTTGGTTTATGATCGTTTTTTTTGCCATAAATTCTTTTCAGTATCAAGCTTCTCCTCTTTCGTAACACAGCCTCTTCTGTATTTATTGTTTAATGCAATATAGATTGTTGATGGCATATCAATGATTTAAGGTTCATAGTGCTCATTTTTTTTTAATAATACTTAAAAATAAATACAGCCTCAACCTATCACACTTTCTATAAAAGTCATTAACCATAAATATCAAGAAAATGCTTTATAAAAAACCAACTATACCTAACCAGACAAAGGTTAATAACCCGATAAATCTAAGCAATAAAAAAAGAAAACTTATCCAAGCTAAACAAAAACCAACAAATCATAAGCAAGCCCCAAAAAATGATCTTAAATCCCAAATGGGTAAGGAATATGGAGTTGATTTGTCAGGCTTCAGGGAGCACCAAAATTCTTCTTTCCCAGCTTCTGTAAATGCATTGGCTACCATACAAGGAAAAGATATTCATTATGCTCCTGGTCAATACAATGATAAGAACCGCAAACATGAACTGGGACACGCGATTGATAACACCTTGAATGGAACCCCCAAGGGGGACAAGGTAGTAAACGGCCTTGAGGTGGATACCAGTCGTGAAAAAGTCGCAGATAAGATAGCAGAAACGCCAATACAACAGATGAACAATGCACGTCCTCTGGATGCTCAAATTACGGGAATAAGCCAAGTGCCAGGTCAGTTTTCTCCTATTTTACAACGGCTCAAAATAAGGCCATCTGACAAAGACTTAGATGATGAAGATTTAAAGGATCATAAAACTCTTGGGGAATACCTGCAGCAAGAAGTTTCACTAGATGACTTTGAGAAGACAAAAGTTTTTTTACGGGAAAATATAGATACAGATGTAGAATTAAAGGACTTCAGGGCTGTAAAAACAAAATCGAGAGAGTGGATAAAAAGTTTGATTTCAAAAGACAAACTTAATGTTATTGGTGAAAGGCATGACCAAGAATGGGTTCAGAAAGGAGAGGAAAAATTGGTAAAAAAAATGAACATACCGCTCAACTATGAAAGCGATTTTATATATAAAGATGAAAAGAATCAGATGCGCTTGGGTGATAGCTCCCTTTTAAGGTTTTTACATCGTATCAGTAATCTCTCGAGAGATTATTTAACTGAACAACAACTTAAGAGTCTTGAATATTTTTTAAAGATTGACACTGGACGAGCTCTGGCGGCATTTGACTCCACAGGACATAAGAGTTACCTGGAGTTTTTTAATAATAGCTTGCATATGGATGCTTCTGCTGGTACTGACATTGTTTCTATTTTATATGAAACCGGGGAAGGGTACTTACAATATGAAGATGAAAAAACTAGAAATTTGCTAATGGCATTGAAAGAAGCTCTGGTATTGCTGTATAACTTATACGAGCAGGTAAGGAAACAGTATCACGAAAAATCTAATGCAGATTATGAGCCACTGGCATTGAAATATTATACAGACTCACAATACTCAGACCCCTTTGGTAAAATAAGAAGAATCATCAAAAAATTTAAAGATTCGGTAGTTCTCCTTGGACTTGATGAAAAATCTGTAAGAGAACAACGTTCAGCGTATATGCATAAATCAGCCCAGCAAGCAGCAAATAAACCTGGAATTTGGAAAATTGGTAACAGCCATGTTGCTGATATTTTAAAATTGACAAATAAAGAGGATCGGCATTATAATTTAGTTAGCAAAGATGCCTTTATTACATACCTTCAGTATAGAGATAAGCAAGCTAATAGTGGTCTGAGAGGACTATTTAAAAAGTTGTTCCGCAAGAAATAATGCCATTTCTGCCTTAAGAAGCGTAAAAAATAAAATCATCTATGCTCTATTTTTTGAACAACAATCAAAGGCGTAATTATGCTGTATCAAAGCAATTTATGGGCGTTGTATTTTATTTTTATGTTCACAGCCATTTTCACTGATGTGCAAGGACAATTAAATGTAGATTCTTTGAAAAGCAAACTATCTACTAGTTTGACTTTGACAGAAAAAGTCCAGATTTATGATTCATTGAGTGAGTTTTACCGGAAAAAGAACAAGTATCAACTATCTTCAAAGTATTACTTTAAGGCTTTGGAAATCAACCAAAAGCGGCAAGACTGGGTAAGAGTTGCCAAGAACTATAATAATATTAGCATATCACTTAAACATCAGCAAAATTATTTACTGGCCATACAATATTTGAATAAAGCACTGGAAATAAATAAAAAGCATTCTCACAAGGGCTTGATCGCTGGTAACTATTATAATTTGGCAAGCATCTACAAATTGCAGCGAAACTATGACTTAGCCCTACAATGCCTAGGTAATTCTTTGGAGGCTCTAAAGCAGGAAGAAAACCTTCCATTAAGGTTTAAGGTATTTCGTCTGATGTCAAAGAATTATGGGTTCAAGGGAAAATATCAGAAAGCTATTTACTTTAGTCAAAAGGCTCTTCATATTTTATCTGCCTTGCCAAAGGAAAGAAAAAAGCTGGCATCAATTTTCCAGAGATTAGGAGTATGCCATAGAAAGTTAGGTGATTATATAAAAGCTCAAATGTATTATCTAAAGGGGCTTAAAATTGCAGAGCAAGAAAACTTTGCAAAAATAAAAGCAAGGATTTATAATAGCTTAGGTATTGTCTATCACCAACAACAAGAGTATAAGAAGTCATTATATTATTATCAGAAGTATCTGGCTTCGGGGTATAAATATCATTCTCAGAAAACCATTGCTCTTGCTCATAACAACATGGCAGATAGTTTTCTACAACTTGATAGTTTAGAGAAAGCCTATAAGTTTTACAATCTTGCAATTAAGAAGTCCATCAGCAGAAGTGATCAAAATCTGTTGGTTCTTGCCTATTTAGGCCTTGCTGAACTCCACCAACGAAAAGAAAAATACCAAGATGCACAGCGTTTTATTCAAAAGGCGATGCTCAAAATTGTTAGGGTAGATGATAAGTCCAAAGCTTATTACCTGTTGGGAGAAAACTATCGACTGAAACGCTTGTACTCTCAAGCACTTACGCAGTATAAAAAGGCTGAAAAACTGCAAAAAAGCGCTGGAAATCTCTACTTGTTTAATAGAACACTTCAGGGCATTAGTATTTGTTATGAAAAACTGGGGGATTCTTTCAAGGCTTTAAACTATCATAAGCTTTTTAAACAAACGACTGACAGTCTCTTGAATGAGAAAAATATCAAAACACTCACTCGTCTTGGTGCAGAATACGAGTTTGAGAAAGAGCGTGATTCGCTCACCTTTGCTCAGGAGATGGAGAAAAGTCAGTTGAACCACAAGATTAAGCAAGAACAAATGGCTTATGAATCACAAAAAAAAGTGATTTTTTTTATTTCTGCGATCTTATTACTGGTAGCTACTTTTAGTTTTATCACTTATCGTGGGCGTTTATTACAAAAAAAATTAAACATTCAGCTCTCCAAACAAAAGAAAGACCTCGAGTATCAAAGTAGCATACTAATAGGATTAAACGAAGAACTTCATCAGAGTCAGGATGAAATAGCTGCTCAAAGGGATATGATAGAGGCACAAAATGAAAACTTGAAGGCAAAAGACTTGCGTCTTGGGCAAAGCATCAAATCGGCTCAAAAAATTCAACAGGCCATTTTACCATTTGATGATGATCTACTTAAAATATTTCCGGAACATTTTGTATTGTATAAGCCAAAAGACGTTGTAAGTGGAGATTTTTATTGGGTTTACAAGGAAAATAATGTAGTATTTTTGGCAGCAGTTGATTGTACTGGCCATGGTGTTCCCGGTGCTTTTATGAGCATGATTGGTAATACATTACTAGACCATATCATTCGTATAAAAAGGGAATTTAATCCTGCCAAAATTCTTGAACATCTTCATAATGAGATATACCGTGTTTTGCGACAGCAAGAATCCAAGGATAGAAATGGAATGGATATGGCATTGTGCGCTATCCAGAAAGTATCATCAGATGCACTAAATATTACATTTGCTGGCGCCAAGCGGCCTTTGTTGTATACAACACAATCACAGGCCAAAATTCAGGAGTTACGTGGAAGCTTCAAGTCAATTGGAGGCCTTCAACCTTCAAATTATTCCTTTGCCAATCAACAAATAACCCTTACACCCACAGACCACATCTATTTAAGTAGTGATGGTTATTGTGACCAGCATAGTAATCAATCGCGTAAAAGCATTGGCAAAACAAGGTTTATTGAACTTTTACAGCGTAATCATCATCTGCCTACGCATCAACAAAAAAAAATACTGGAAAATACCTTAAAAAAACATATGAAGGGTACTCATCAAAGAGATGATATATTAGTATTAGGGTTAAAGTTGAATATTAACTGGGCCAACAAGACTCATACAATTAATGACGGGTATTTGGCATAAGCTGTGCTGTAGTTTAGAGTCAATGCATCAGGAAATCAGAAACTTCTACTAAATTTGTATTGGTATAAAAAATAGGAAGACAGGTAGAGGGTGCAATGCAAAATTATAATATTCCCAAGATGGAAATAAAACTTATTGATACTGAACAATTACTTGAGTACGGCAGTGAAGACACCTTCACACAACCTGTTTTTTTCTTTAAAGGCAATATTACCCATTTGACAATTGCCAAAATGAAAAATATGATTGATAAAAAAGTCAAACAAAATCATCAATTGCATCATAAGGTGAAAGGTATTTTTCTGGAATTAGCTCAAAATGTAATGTCTTATTCCGTGGAGTATAATGACCTTGATGGGGAGGAAAGAGTAGGACTTTTGGTGTTGGACGAAACAGAGGATGCTTTTATTATCATTACAAGAAATAGTATTTTACAAGAACAGGTTGATACACTATCCAAACAATTTCAAAAAATCAATTCACTCGACGAGGAAGCATTATTTGCTCTAAAGGCTCAAATAACCAAAGAGAATCTAACCAAAAAAACAAAAAGAGCGGGTATTGGGTTGGTGCAGGTAGCAATCCTATCTAAACATGAAATCCTTACACAACTTCAAGTCATTGACAAGCAATTGGCCTATCTAACTATTGCAGTAAGAGTGAGCAAATAAATCATCCGAAATACTAAGCTAACTTATAAGCAATTAGTTCAATCGGCAACTCAGTTAAGATTTTATAATACTTCCCTTGCGACAATATATCATCTATTTCTGAGGGATAATACCAATTAATTTTTACACTTCCTCCCTGTGTAATATATTCCTTAAGCATCATGAGTAGATCTGCAATAACCTTTTCAGAACTAGAGTTAAAGTAAGATAAGCGAAAATTCCAGGTAAGGGTTTGTTGCATTTGTTGGGCATAAGCAGCCACCCAGTCAAAAACTGGTTGATAAAACTCATAAGCATCTTCAAGATAAGATTCCCCCTCGATGTTGCATTCACCAGTACTCTTATTTAAAGTGATTTCGGGATTTGAAAAAACACCTTTACTTTCTTCTATGTGCAAATTGTCCATAAGATTGATTAACTATTTTTAAATATTGTTACAGCGATAGTTAAATATGCATATTGAGCATTGATAGATTTAATTTTTAATTGATAGCCGTTTTCTGAAAGAATTGCTACCTGTACCAACCCGATACCCGCTCTTTTTGTTTTTTGCATTAAGTTGTCCTTGATTAGCGAGAGTTTTAAGTCAGCAAGCCCCTTTTGATCTCGGGCATTTATGTCAGCAGCATGTGCCAACAAAGTTGCTTGATTTTGTGTATTTATAAGGTTTCCAGTAAGAAAAACAAAGGTATCCTTTGTTTCATCCAACGCCAAAAGCCCCACTCTTTCCTCCCCATCAAGGGCATTATATTCCACAGAATAAGACATGATATTTTGCGCTAATTCTAAAAGAATGGATCGTGTTTTATAGTGAATTTGATGGGTTGTTTTTAGTTTAGTATCTATTAGATTTTTCATTTTAGCAACGACATCATTGTTGATACCTCCCTTGTAAAAGAAAATAGGATGCTTGTCAGGTTGTGTGTTGATATTTGTGAACATAAGATCACTCGAGAGCATTTGTGATATTTTCATTTTATAAGTGTGCTTTTTGAAATAGAAGTCATCTCGACTTTTTGGATGTTATTAGAAATAGCTGCTTTTGTTCGATAATGAAGAGATTTTTTTGAGGCATAGCAGCGCTACGATGATAAAAAATCTCAAAATTAGCGGGCAAAATGAGCTGTTTATAGTTCATTATTAAAAGTCGAGACGACTTCATAATGTGAAATTATCCACCAAATATCTGAATGTTCTTTTAGGATACCTCAGGGTTATTTGAGCGATCCTCTAAAGGCAAGTTACCAAAAAACTTTTTATATAAACTAGCAAAGTGACCTCTATTGGTATACCCTACAAGTTCACATATATAAGTAATGGGATGATTAGTGGTGGTAATCAATTCTTTGGCTTTAGTCATTCGTTTTTTTATGATGTACTGTCTGATTGTTATTTTATGAAGAGAGCGAAATCCCGATTTAAGCTTGGAGGTATTTAATCCAATCATTTTACTTAGTTTTTCAATCGTAGGGGGAGTAGTAAAATCTGCATCTAATATCTCCTTGGCCTGTTTTAACTGGCTTACCTCGTAGTTGTTCAAACCAGATAATAGTTCACTCAGGTTATTATCATTAATGAATTTGATAAGATAGTACACAAATTCCATCAGCTTGGGTTCAAGCAACATCACTTCTTGACTATCCAGAGGAATATTGAAAATTTCTTCCAGTAGGCTGGTTATACGTGGATCAAGATAGTATTTATCTATTTTCTGTGCCAGAATAGTACTATCAACTTCAATAAAAGAGCTTGGCACAAGCAAATGAAAGCTATCTTCATTGGTAGTTTCCCATTCATATAATGATTTACTGATTGCATAAGATGAAAATATTTGGCGATTACTGTCTATTCTAAAATCTACCAGATTATTTTCTCCTACTTTTTCTGTTGACTGGAACAGGGTCTTTTGATGAAATGCCCATTTAGTCCTGTAAAAGCAAAAATCATTGTACAAAAAAATGAGCGATTGTCCAGTACCTAAGTTAGCCAATAGGGAGAGTTGAGTACCACTCCACTTTTTTTCGTATTTCATCCCATACTTGGCGACTAATTCTTCGATATAACGCTTTGGGTAAGTGTATGGAGCCTCAATTATCATGTTATTTTTTGTACTTACTTTTCTAACTTGTTCTCCTGTCCAATAAGTTGAATTTTATTTTGATTTTCAAAATAATGTTACGTTTGATAGCAAAAAAACAGTTTTTATAACTTCTAATTTATGAATATCCCATTTTTTAATGTGAAAATAAAGAGCGCCCCTTCTTTACAAGTCAAAAGTGTCTGATTACATCCTTTTCGTATCAAAACTAATCCTTTTGAGGACACCCCCTTCCCTTATCATATTCTAATTTGAAAACAGAAAATGTGAAGCTTTAAAAACCTGGTATTCAGAAAGTATATTATTTGGCTTTGGCTAATAATATGCTTTCTGAGTCGCCATTGAGATGATAAAGCAAGTGCTTATAAAAATTATTAACAAGGCTATTTTGTTTCATTATGAACACAACCCATCAACAATCTACCATATTTGCTCGTTCTCCCCTCTGGCAGCTTCAGAGGCAATACTTTCAAGAAACCAATATAAATGCCTGGAGAACCGGCGATGTGCCTCACTACATTACCAGCAATCCTCACATGGCTTCAACTTATGCGCAGCTGCTATTAGCATTCTTCCGTGACCTGCATCATAAAAGAAAGACCCAAGAAACTGTTTATATCATAGAGTTAGGTGCTGGTTCAGGTCGTTTTTCTTATTGCTTGCTAAAGTCATTAACTCATTTACTGGAAAATACTTCGTTCAATGCTCCACCTTTTGTTTATGTAATGACTGATTTTGTGGAGGAAACCTTGAATTTTTGGGATGGTCATCTACGTTTCCAGGAGTTTTTTGAGAAGGGGTGGCTGGACTTTGCCCTCTTTGATGCAGAAAAGGATAGAAAACTACACCTTAGAAAAAGTAATCAAATGCTTGAATACAAAAGTGTGAAAACTCCACTTGTTGTTATTGCTAATTACTTTTTCGACTCTATCCCTCAGGATCTCTTCTATATCGATAACGAAAAAGTAAATACTATATCAGTAAACCTTGAAGGTTATAACCCAAAAGCAGAAGTATCAGCTAAGAGTCAATTAGAAGATATTGACTTGAAATATACTTATACTCCAGTAAAACAAGTAGCATTTGATAATCCCAGGCTTCAATATATATTTGATAGCTATCAAAAAAAGCTCAGTAATAGCCACCTTTTATTTCCAACTATTGGTATTGATTGTTTGGAAAGACTCACAATGATGTCGCAAGAAGGAGCGTTGGTTTTAACTGCAGATAAAGCAGCTTGTGATCTAGAGTATTGGAACAACTCCTCAGCGCCATATGTTGCAAAACATGGAAGCTTTTCGTTAACTGCCAATTACCATGCCCTCAAAGAACATTGTTTAATCTCAGAAGGGAAGCCCTTGTTTCCTAATCATCCCTCTTCCAGTATTTCGGTAGCTGTTTTGCTTTACCTTCCCGAACCCACTACCTATAAAGAGACTCTGCTATGCTACCAAAACCAAGTGAGTAATTTTGGTCCTGACGAATACTTCAGCATCAAAAAACATATCGAGCAGCAAATTTATATTTTATCCATTCGCGATCTATTTGCCTACATCCGATTGAGCAATTACGACTCAAGACTATTTCATCAGTTTTTACCCCGTCTGCAAGCATTAGCTGAGGAGCTAAATCAGGATCAACGTTTTGCGCTGCTTGAATTGATTGTCAAAGTTTGGGAGGGTTATTTTCCGTTGGCAGAAGATGTGGATTTAGCTTATGAAATTGGGCTTTTGTTGCTCGAGTTATATTTTTATTATGATGCCATAGGTTTTTTTATATTATCCGAAAGAATTTATGGTCCCAAGGAGGAAGTCCTGTTTGCTCAGGCAGGAACTTATGCAGTCATTGGAAAACAGAAAAATGCCCTTGATTTATTAAATATAATACTAGAAAAAAATCCTGAAAATACGATAGCTGGTGAATTATATGAAATGCTTCAGAATAACGAGAAGTCTTACCCCGGTTTAGCCAATTAAATCATTTGATAATATAAATCCAGGTTCTTTACACGCACATTTATACCCCCTTAATGCTTTTTACATGATACCTCCAAAAACAGGCAGCCAGCCCGAAAATTCCTCGAGTTCATTAAAACAATATCAACCAATCAAGGCAAAGCATCAAATAATAAAAGCCAAACACCAACCAATCAAGGCAAAGCATCAAATAATAAAAGTCAAACATCAACCAATCAAGGCAAAGCATCAAATAATAAAAACCAAACAACGACCAATCAAGGGGGAGCCTGACTTGCCTGTAGAATCGGTGCATAAAATAGTACAGTGTAGGGAGATCAATAGTAAAAAGACACAAACTATTAATCAATGCAAAACAAAGGATAATCCCTTCTCTGAATCATCGAGAGCACTACCCCAAGATAAAACCAGAAGTCACCGGTTAAATTTCAGTCAATTTGGAATCAAAGAAGCTGGCTTGGACTATCAAACAGTTTCAACGGTAGCCAGAAACTACCTGTCAAATTTAAATTTCAGTCAATTTGGAATCAAAGAAGCTGGCTTGGACTATCAAATAGCTTCAACTGTTGATAGATAAACCTAAGCTGATGATATAAAATATTAGAAAACTATGGCGGATAGACAGATAAGCGATTCAAAAGAAACACAAAACAAACAAAGCAACAACAAGGAAAAAGCAAAAAAGAAGCCTCACGAAAGCAAACCTGGTAATATTCCTTCGGTAGCCAATGACGAAAATAATATTGTTGCGAGTAAAAACAAGTCATTGCAGCACGTCGAACAGGCAAAAAAAGCAGGTGTTTTGACAAATACACAAGCACAGGCTTTCGAAGATTTGATGAAAAATTTATCTGCTGGAGCTTTGGTAATGGAAAACATTTTTACAAAACCAGCTAGCCTTGACTCGCTTAATTGGTTATTGAAGGTGGGAGAAAATATATGGGCAGAACTTAAAAAAGCACAAAAGCTTGCAGAAAATGACCAGCAAATGGGTCCGCCAATGAAATATCTGATTTATTCTATCATTGCGAATATTTTAAAGCAATATGGTGTTACCGCACCAGTATTTCAGACAATGACTGAAAAACCAGCTCCAATATTTTTTGAAGCAGTCATTCAGTCTACCTACAGTTTCCTTGTTTTTATGAAAGGTAAGCTTGGGGAAGTACAACAGTATGCTGGTCAAACCATAGGTTATATGGTAAAGTCAATTCCTGCTACAGCCTATGATTTTACCACAAGAAATAGCATTACCTTGGCTATGGCCAATGAAAGTAAGAATAGGATTATTGAAGGAGTTGATAATATAGGTCAGGGAATGTATAACGCTGCGGCAGGCGTAGCAACAGGTTTTTATGGTGTTGCAGCCTTGTCTCCATCTACAATATCACAAGGAGTTTATAGGGCAATGGCTGGAAGTGCTCAAACGGTTTCAGGTTCTTTCAGTGTTGCAAAAGGAGTGGGTCTAGGGGTTTCTACACCAATTGTAGGAGGAACAGCAGATACTGCATATTTGCCTTATCGTGCCAGTACTGAGACTGTATCGGCTGTCTATGAATATCTGACACAAAAAGGGGCGGATTTAAAAAACATAGAACCCAGAGATTATGCGAAGATTACAATTAACCATTTTGCGAAATCACTGGCAAAAGCAGGGGAAGAATATCACACTCAACCCGACTCCAAACAAGCAACAGAACAAGCAGAGGCAAACCAAAAGCCAGACTCAAAACCGATTCCAATAACATTACTCAAAAACTTGCTATGGTTGGAAATGACTCCTCCAAAAATTGCTGAGTGGAATAATAAAGGTGGGGAAAAAACTGGTGGCCTGACATTCAATTTGCAGAATTTAGGTGTTCAGTTTTTCAATGAAAAAAAATCTTTAACATCAATTAATCAAGAACTGAAATTTGATTGGTTACAGAATTTGAGTGCTATTACTAAAGTAAAGGTTAGTGACCAAGAGCTGTTTTCAAATCTAGATCTGGGTCCTCTTAACTTGACGAAGGGGAAAATTGATACCCTTAGTTTTGATATTGACTCAGAACAGGGGCCAAGATTCAACGATTTTGGCATGTCACTGGAGGGTATATCCTTACAAGCATTTCCTAAGCTAGAGATCGATAAGGCTGTAGGAAATTTTGATTCAAAAAGTGGGAAAGTAGAGATTGCTGGAACCTTGCGCTACGATGAAAAGTATAGTGGCAGGCTCAAATTTCTCAGAAATGCAAACGGAGAATGGACCATGGAAATGGGAGGTTTTCATCTAAATATTATAGATGGACTGGTGTCATTGGAAGCCAAAACTATCAAACTAGACCCAAATCAAAAGGAAGTTACGATAAACCAACCACAAATAGGGCTTAGGTACGATTCTGAGGCCAAAAATAAAAGGCTTCCAGATGAACTACAACCTTTGCAAGAATTTTTGAAAACAATCATTGGCACTGGTAGCATCGAGGCGGTTTACACCAAAGAACAAATTATACTGAACCAGGATACCTTTGGAAATGTAACAGACTCCGTAGTAAAGTATGTTAGAAGTATATCTAGTGGAGAGCTTACAAAAGAAACTGCTAAAGGTGTTCAAGGCAAATCAAAAGAAAGCTTAAAGCTAAAGAATATTAGAAAGCATTTACGGGGTGATTTCATAGCCGAAGTGGATTTTGACGAAAATGGAGACCCTGAGCGTGGCAAAATATCAGGCGAATATGATTTGGGTTCAATCACTTTATTCGATGCCGGACTTGTGATACCTCTTCCGCCAGCATTAGGCATAGTACATGTGGGAGTTGGTGTAAAGGTGGTCGCTGGCGGAGAGATTGCTGCTTCAGAATTGAAACTAGAAAGAGAACAAACAAAACAGGGTGATCAAAAGCAGGATGAAGTTCAGTTAGCAATTACGGGCCATTTAAATCCGCAAGCTTACATATCTGCCGAAATGTATGGCAAGGCAGGAGTAGGTATTCCGTTTTTTGCAAATATAGGCGCTTCTCTTGGGTTGCTTGGAAAACTGGAACTGGGTGGAACAATAAGCCCAAAGGGTACAGTAACCTATAACCGAAAAACAAAAAAAATTACAATAAACCGAATAAGCGCTGATTGGGCAAGCACAGTCGCCGCCAGTCTGGCAATTCATGGAGCCATCAGGGCTACTGTTATGGGGCTAGATTTTAAGCTAACATCCGTGGATTTTGCAAAATGGCAATTGGCCAACAAAAGCACACAATACAAAGGAAGTTTCGTTTTATACAGTCCTGATGAAAAAGAGAAGTTTATGTTTCTGAATCGTGAAAAATCATTTTTTAATGGTAAAACAATGAATGCAATTCCTGAAAACGCAGAAACTTTTTACAATGGACTAAATTTGAACGGACCCAAGAAGAGAGATGTTGAAGCAAGAGATTTTTATGAGGATGCCAAACTGATCTATAATGATAGCAAGGAAGTTTCTAAAGATACAGAAAGCTTGAGCCATGTAAAATACCTGGTAGACAAATTTCGAAATATAGACAAATACAGAGCTGCACAACGAAGCAAACTAGATGAAATAAACAAGGCAACAGACAAAGCATCCAAACTAAAGTATTATTTAGGACCAGTAACGTTTGAACAGCTTGTTGGGGGACAATACACTGACGATAGAATGAAGAAAGTAGTTAGAGACCTTATCCAACAACATAATGAAAGATCGGAAAAATTTGATTCAGCTTATGAAAAGGTGAAACAGCTTGATTTAGTTAGCCTTATATTAAATGGCCGTGAGAAAATTCCTAAAAAACGTGTGAGATTTTCCACTAAACGACAAGCTCTAGATGAGCTTGTAAAAATTATAGGTAGCAAACAGAGAGGGCAATTAAAACAGGCAATTGATAGTGGTGATATAATGACGATGGTTCAATTGATCCTTGAGGAAGTAATTAAAAAGGCTCAATTAGGTAATATTAATATAGAAGTTAAAAGCTCTGATGCACCTTCAATAATTAAGAAAGTAGTTGAATCGGGCGATTTAGCCTCAATTACTCCTTTGGTCATTGAACTAGCAAGAAAAAATGACTCTATAAGCCCAGATGAAAAGGATGACTTAAAGTCAATTGCTCCTTTGATATCGAAGGAGAATAATAATAAATAACACTAGTTGCGCAGGGTTGAGTTTTAGTTTTAAAAGGAATCACTTTCTCTTTTATTAGTAATCTAAAGCGATGGTTTGTTAAGTGTCTGACGAGCAGTGATTTATGTGTGGGAAAAGTTAAGTGGCGAAATTTACTTTAAAAAAAATGGCGGTCGCTCTAACCTTACGACCGCCTGACGAATTCGGTAGGATTTGAACCCACGACCCTCAGAGTGACAGTCTGATGCTCTAAACCATGCTGAGCTACAAATTCAGCCGCTTTCGCGGAAAGGAAACTCTTGTTATCTCCAATCATTAAGTAAGACATTGTCACCCTTGCTCTGCCACTGAGCTACGTCCCCTTTTGTTAAGTGAAAAGCTAAAAATGAAAAGTGAAAAGTTAGCGCGAAGCGTTGATGAGCGCATTGCGAAACCATTTAACAATCAGCCGAAGGCGGAACAATAGAACAATAAAAACTAACCATTCACCACTGATCATTTATCATTAATAATTCACCATTAAATTTAGTGGAGACGCTTGGATTCGAACCAAGGCACTAGGTTTTAATAATAACCTTAAATAACAACAGCACTTGAGTCTTACACTAAGGAACGATAAACTGAAGCTAAAACTACTGCATTCGCATGTTACGTGCGTGAAGTAGGTTGTTCACAATAAAGCTCACAATAAGACTAGTTCCTGAAGAGTAAAGATACTAAAAATATTATAGGTTTTTAGTACCGTTTATGCGCATTTCAATCAGGTATCTTTTCTGCTTGGCAAGTAATTTCTCTATTTTTACTTCAATAAAGTTAATGCAAAGGCTGGTTGCCATTGGTGGTAGTTGGGACATCGTGGTTATCCTGTATCTGAATTTCCTGTATAATTTCACTGATTTGGAATACTAAGGGTGGTAGAGTTTTAGACGTTTGTCGGGAATGTAATGAAATATGGGGTATTCATCTTGCAAAGGCGATGGACAAAGAATAGACATTTAAATTTTCACTATAAAAGAGGTAACACGATATTTCAAGGTTCAGTATAACTGTTCAAGTAGTTTTCACTTATAAGAACACAAGGCTTTGTATCGCCTACTCGATGATATTATGAAGAACAAAGTAAGTCAGGTTTTGCTGGTAGATGACAACCAACAAAGCCTTCGTACCCTATTGAATTTTTTACAAAAAAAATCCAACCTATACCAACCTCTCACCGCTCCAAATGGTAAAGTTGCCGCGCAAATTGTGCAAAAAGTAACACCTGATTTGGTGATTACCGATTGGGATATGCCATTGATGGATGGACTTTCGTTGATTCGCCATTTACGTAAACAACCCAATACTCGAAGTGTACCAGTGATTATTGTTACTGGGATCAATACCACGCCAGAAAACCTGCAGGAGGCTTTCGAAGCGGGGGCAAATGACTATCTCGCCAAGCCTTTCAATTCGGTAGAATTATATGCCCGAGCCAAAGCAGCTATTGCCATGCACCAGGCTTTGCGTACGATTCAGGCGCAAAGTGAAATGATCAAAGATCAAAAAAACCGAGAACTTAGCACCAAAACAATGGTGATTGCCCAAAAAAATCAGCTATTAGACGATATCCGGAAAGATATTCAAGCTGTCACACAGCAAGCAGGTGATGGGTTGAAAAAAGATTTAATAAGCATTGAACGCAAGATAAAAAACAGCCAAAGCCTTAATGACGAGTGGGATACCTTTAAACTTCATTTTGAACAAGTACATCCTCGTTTTTTTGAGGTTTTGCAGCATAATTTTAAGAATTTAAGCCAGATTGATTTACGACATTGTGCCTATATTAAAATAGGACTATCGAACAAAGAGATTAGTCGCATTTTGAGTATTTCTTCCGAAAGTGTAGTGAAGCAACACTATCGAATCAAGAAAAAAATGGGATTTGCCACCAACAAAACTTTGGGAGAAGTGGTGCAGGCTTTGCAGTTTTGAGCATAAAAAAGATGGAAAGGGAGGTGAAAAATCTCCTCATCCCACCCAATGAAGCAATATACCTGTTTTAAATAAGTTGGTGCTATAATTATTCACTTGGTAAAGGATCAGTACGGTTCTAAAATATCTTGTAACTTGGCGCTCGAAACAAATTCAAAAGATTTCATCATCTAGCCGCCAAGGCAATTAAAAAAGTTGAACACAATGACTATAGAAAATATTCGTGAAGCAGTAGCATTTATCCAAAGCAAAACTCAGGTGCAACCTACAGTAGGTATTATTTTGGGAACGGGGCTAAGTGGCTTGGCCAATGAGATAGAGGCCATAGATACTATCGAATACGAAGATATCCCTCATTTTCCAGTATCTACTGTTGAATCGCACAAAGGGCGTTTGATTTTGGGTAATTTGGGAGGTAAAGCCGTGGTGGCTATGCAAGGGCGTTTTCATTATTATGAAGGGTACAGCATGCAGCAAATTACCTTTCCAGTAAGAGTAATGAAGCTGCTGGGTATCAGTCATTTGTTTGTTTCCAATGCAGCTGGAGGCTTAAATACAGGCTTTGAATTATCAGAGCTTATGATTATCACTGACCATATCAATTTATTGCCAGCCAATCCTCTCACTGGCCCAAACCTGGACGAACTAGGCGTGCGTTTCCCAGACATGTTAGATAGTTATGATCCAGCATTGGTAGCAAAAGCTGAAGCACTTGCCCAAGAACATAAGATAGAAGGCATACAAAAAGGAGTATATGTGAGCGTACCCGGACCTAACCTGGAAACCCCTGCTGAATATAAATATTTGAGTATTATTGGAGCCGATGCAGTGGGCATGTCTACCATTCCAGAAGTAATCGTGGCTCGTCAAATGAATTTACCAGTATTTGCGGTTTCAGTAATTACTGATTTGTGTTACGAAGGCAGGCTACAAAAAGTCACCGTAGAAGAGGTGATTGCCAATGCGATGAAAGCCGAGCCAAAACTGACAGAATTGATGAAACGAATGGTGGCAAGTTTATAATTGTTTGATGATTACATTGTTTTGCAACGCATCGCGGCACCATAAAGCAATAGAGTAATAAACGAAGTGGAACAATTTTAGTCGTCTGGGCAAAAAACCTTTAGCAAGGCCGATTCCAGGGTAAGTCCTGGACCAAACGCCATGCTCAATATTCGTTGATCGTGGTGTTCCCAATTGAGGGTGTTTAATAAATTTTTAAGTACAAACAAAACCGTTACAGACGACATATTTCCATATTGGCGGAGTACGTCATAGGCAGGGGAGTTGGCCTTACGTGGAATGTTTAAACTATGCTCAATACGTTCTAGTATACGACGGCCTCCTGGATGAATGGCAAACAATTCTATGTCTGACATTTGTAAACTGTAGTTTTGTAATAATCGAGCTACCAATTGTTTTAATTTGCCCTCGAGCAATTGGGGTACATAAGAAGAGAGTTTCATTTCGAAGCCATAATCTTTAATGTGCCAGGCCATGTCTTGCTTGCCATCAGGTTCCAAATCGCAGTAAAACCCCTCAAGAGATAACGCTTTTTGGCTTGGTGGATATCCCTGCAACAACACCGCAGCGGCTCCGTCAGCAAAAATAGCATTGGCTACGAGATCATCATTACTGGTAGATTTTTGAAAATGCAAGGTGCAAAGCTCTACGCCAATGACTAATACTTTGGCTTCAGGTGTAGACCTGCAAATGGCGTCAGCCGCTTTAAGCGCATTAAAAGCCGCATAACAACCCATAAAATTGATGCAAGTACGCTGTACCGATTTTTTGAGGCCCAAACGTTCTACCATTTCAATATCTAGTCCAGGAGCATACATTCCAGTACAACTCATCGTAATCAAGTGCGTAATATCTTCTATTGGAAAGTCCGTTGGTAGACAATCCTGAACCGCTTTCTGGGCTAGTTTACCCGCATGTTGTTCGTATTGTTGCATGCGTTGAGCGGTAGACGGAAAAGGGTCACAAGAGTTACTAGAGTAAAAACTAAAATCTTCGGTTTTGGCATAGTCTTCCAACACTGAGTAGCGATGATCAATGGCAGTGGCCCGGTAAAGCATTCTGAGTTTACGACTTCCGACTGGATCAAGGCCGAGATATTTAGCCATAAAATCGGCAGTCTTTTGTTGTGGAATCTTATGGGCTGGATTGGCGATTCCAATCGAATGAATGTACGTCTTTTTCATGCGCCATTAAGGCTTTAGTTGAGTTACCGTGTTGATAGCAATACAGTTTATTTTACAAAACCGTTGTGTGAAGTACTTGCAATTGACTAAAGTTACACATATTTTGAATAATGAATCGCGATAAACGAATGATGAAACAAGAAACAGGAATGTATCTGCCAGGCCTTCATAATTCGAAGTTTGTTCATCATTATTCGATATTTACTTCTGCATAATGTCAGTAATTAATTTAAAAATTAACATTTCCCCAAAAGGATTGTTCACATTTATCTGGTTTTTGCGTATTGAGTGCAATAAACTCCTGTTTGAGTTCAAATCTTCACCTGTGCAGTTACTAACAAATCACAAGGGCATTTCGTTTACCCTATGAAATTGCTGCTAGTAAAAAACAGATTTCGGTTTAAAATCTGTAATTTTAAAATCTGAAACTGAACGAAAAATATAAATGCAAACTTTAGGCAAGTATTTTATCTTCATTAAAAGCCTGTTTGTTAACCGGGAAAAATTTCGGGTATACATTGGTCTTACCATCGATGAATGTATTCGTATTGGCATCGACTCGGTGTTTATTGTAGTCATTACATCTACGTTTATTGGAGCGGTGGCCGCAGTACAAACGGCCTACAACCTGGTAAGCCCTGCGATTCCATTGTATGTGATTGGCACCATTGTACGCGATATGGCCATTTTGGAATTTGCGCCTACGATTACCTGTATTGTATTGGCAGGAAAAGTAGGGTCTAATATTGCAGGAGGCCTGGGTACGATGCGTATTACCGAACAAATAGACGCCATTGATGTAATGGGTATCAATGCAGCTTCTTATCTGGTATTGCCCAAAATTGTGGCAGCCCTCATTACCATCCCCATGTTGTGTGTCATTGCTGGTTTTTTGTCTATCCTGGGAGGATACATTTCGGGTACCCTTACCGATGCGCTCACTCCTTCTCAGTACATCTATGGCATCCGTTGGGACTTTTTCCCTGGTAAAGTATACTTTGCGGTTATTAAATCATTTGTATATGCTTATCTGATTGCTTCTATTTCTTCTTTTAAAGGGTTTTTTACCCGTGGTGGTGCACTGGAAGTAGGACAATCCAGTACTCGAGCGGTAACCAATAGTACCATTGCTATTTTGTTTGCCGATTATATATTGGCCCAATTACTAGCCGATGTATTGCTAGGACAATAAAATCAAGGCAAAACCATTCAAAATAAGTCGAGACCTGAACGAAACCCATGCGTACCTTAGGCAAATACTTTATTTTCATGGGAAGCTTGTTTGTAAAGCGCGAAAGATTCAAGGCCTACATTCGCATTACAGTAGACGAGTGCATTCGCATTGGGGTAGATTCAGTATTTATAGTAGCCATTACCGGGACTTTTATTGGAGCAGTAGCTACCTTACAAATTGCCTTTAATCTGGGTAGTCCAGCCACCCCTATGAGCGTAGTAGGCACCTTTGTACGCGAAATGATCTTATTGGAATTTGCGCCCACTTTTACCTGTGTGATTTTGGCCGGAAAAGTAGGGTCTAACATTGCCGGAAGCCTGGGTACGATGCGTATTAGCGAGCAAATAGACGCTATAGAGGTAATGGGGGTAAATGCGGCTTCTTATTTGGTATTACCCAAAATCATTGCAGCCCTGATTACCATCCCGATGTTATGTGTGCTTTCTGCTTTCTTGTCTATTTTGGGAGGCTATATTGCGGCATCTTTAACTAGTGTAGTTACCCCCTCCGAATTTATTTGGGGAGTACGTTTCGATTTTGCCACAGGAGGAATCTACTTTGCTGGTATCAAAGTATTTACCTATGCTTTTTTAATGTCTTCTATTTCTTCTTTTAATGGATATTTTACCCGAGGTGGAGCACTGGAAGTAGGGCAATCGAGCACCAAGGCTGTTACCAGAAGCACCATTGCTATTTTATTTGCTGATTACTTGCTGGCATTGGCCTTTGCCGATGTATTTTTGGGGCAGTAATTCGCTACTTTTCACCCAATGTGTAATGTACCCCCAACAACATTTGCCAGGATTGATGTGAGGCAGTTTCGGCATAATACACGATGAAGTCATCAAATTTGCTAAAACTTTGATTATACCTGCCCTCGAGGCTTACCAAAAAATTTCCGAAACTGTATTTTACGCCAACTCCTACTAGACCTGACAAATCAAAAGAAGGAGTGAATACTCGTATGTTAGACTGTTGTTTTGGATCAATAAAGCCATCTGCTGGACCATTTAATGGGCCTGTGGTTTGAGCATCTAGCAAAAAAGCAGGAGTAAGGCCTGTGTTTACAAAGCCCCGAATTTTAGAGCCTACCTGAAAACCAATTTTTATTGGAATAGCAAAATAAGAATAGTCAGCCTGGTATTCTATGCCTCCTGGCTTAAAACTGTAGCCATTTTGACGATAGACTATTTCTGGAGCAAAAAACCAATGTTTATCCAAATCAACATTGGCCTGAATACCCATCAATAGATTCGTTTTTTGATTGATGTTCTGTGGGCCTTTGCTGTCCAAAATGGCGGTAGTATTTGATAAACCTCCAATTAGGCCAATAGAGTGACGTTGGGCTCGGGCATAGAGGGCTGTTAGCAGTAATAGTGAAATCAATAGTATTTGTTTTTTCATGGGGTGGTTTTTAGGGAATTGAAAAATTTAGGGACAAGGCAGTCGCCTTGCCCCGTTATTAGCAATACGCTTGATTTCTGTGGGGTGATTCAGGGAGGAGAAATAGTACCTGGTAAATTATTTTTTTCCCAATAGGTAGTGTACGCCCAACAAAACCTGCAATGATTGATGAAATGCTTCGACATTGCTTCCAGTGAGCTTATCAAAGTTTGTAAAACTGCGATTAAACCTTCCTTCCAGACTAATGGCCCAACGGCTAAAGTTGTATCTGGCCCCAATACCCGCCATTCCTGACAGATCAAAGTTGCGAGTAGATGGTTTTAAATCAAATGTTGCATTAGGGTCAACCAATTCATCTGCTGGGCCAAACAAAGGGCCAATTGCTTTAGCATTTAATAGAATGGATTGGGTAACTCCAAGATTGATAAAACCTTGTATCTTGTTGCCAAACCGATAAGAAATCTTGAGGGGAACTGAGAGGTAATTATAGTCTAAATCAAACTCTCCAAGAGAGAAGAATGAGGTTCGATAACCGTTTTGGGTGTATAATAGATCCAATTCCAGAAACCAGTGGGGGGTTAAGCGGAGGCTTGTCTGAAGACCTGCTACAAAGTTTGCTTCACTATTGATTTCATTACCTACCCTATCTTGTAAAATCACTGTAGTATTGGCATAACCCCCTGTAACCCCAATAGAGTGTAATTGGGCTTGAGCAGAGAATGTTGCCAGAGAAAACCATAAAATTATAAGGAATTGTATACGTTTATTCATAAGATCAATTGTTTAGTCACTTAAAAAAAGAATAACAAAGAAAGAAATAAATTTCAGCTACCTGTTTACACTTGATGCGAAAACTTGTTTTTTCCCTTACTCCCTTGTATTTTTTCTCAGTGGTTATAATTTGGGACTTCTATGAATGATTTTGATCAAATATTGCAAAACTACGTTACTCAATTGCTAAAAATTCAGCAAGAACGAACTGAAGGGTTACTGAGGAATGACGACCTAAAAAATATTGCAGAAAACCTGGGGTTGAGTGAACAAGACTGGGTATATATCCAAAATACCTTTGAAGCCTCATTGGCTAGAGGGAAGAGCTATATTCAATACAAAAGCTGGGACAATGCCGTGAAAGAGCTTCAGCTGGCAGTTAAGATCAACCCAATTCATGCGCAGGCATTGTATTATTTGGCATTGGCCTATTGGCAAAGGGGCAGAAAGTTTAACCGTAAACAAGATTTGCAATTGTCAGAGCAGCACGCGCGCCGTTGCGTTCAAATTGATTATCAGCACGAAGCAGCCCTGAAACTAATTAGCCATTTAGAAAAACAAACCCCTCCCAAAACTGGCAAAAGATCAATGATTTTGATTTCGTTGCTGGTGTTTACTGTAGTGGCTACTTCAGCATATGTAATATGGGATATGAGCCGTGACAAAAGAGCGGTAAACACCATTACTTTGCCCGATAATACACCTCCACCCAAAACTCCTAACAAGCCTCCAATTATTGTGAAAACTCCAGATGATCGCAATATATTTGATTTACCTATTCAACTAACCAACCAAAACGACAATGGCACAGGGCTTAGTCTGGATATGGAAAGTTCATTGTATCGTCGGGGAGACTATGAGTTATTTTATCAATTACGTGGAAGCCTGAAAAGCAAAATATTTGAAATTTCCCAATTGACCCTCAGAATAAAGCTGATAGATAAGAACGGAGAAGTAAAATTTGAGAAGGATTTTGAAGTGCTAAACCTTGACAAAGATGTGCCCATTCGTCCCAATGATTTTATTCCTTTCAGCAAGACCTTTACCCAAAAAACCTTTCCTCCTCATTTTAAAGAAGCATTCTTGAGTGTGGTGAAAATTTCTAAAACCTCCCCAGAAGCTAAGTATGATCCATCTCCATTGGTGCCTGTACAGTGGGAGCAATCTCCGCCGGTGGATATTAACGTAGAAGTGCGTCAACGTGAAGAAACGATTATTCCTACCAGTCAGAAATTTTCGCATGATATGGTGCTGGAAGTCAAAAACACTGGGTTGGAGCCCATCAAGAGTCTAAAGGTAGACGTGCGCTGGTTTAATGAAAAAGATAAGTTGGTATACAATGAAGAGTTGACACTGGTAAGTACAAGTGAAGCCATGCTAAAGCCTCAGCAAACACGCCTTAAGAGAGGAAGCTTTATTGTAAACCTCAAAAAAGCCAGCTACAAAGATTTTGACTTGACAATTGTAGAGATTAAATAAGCCTTTTTTCAGTGAAAAACTAAAAGTGAACAGTGAAAAGTTAGCGCAAAGCGGAAATTAGTCGACAGTCAACGGTCAATAGTCCATAGCATTCAGTCCATTGTCCATAGTTTTGCGACGCATCGCGCAACACCTTGTCCTGAGCGTAGCCGAAGGAACCAACAATAGAAAAATTGGCCATTCACTGCTAAAAACATAATTGATCAATTCATAATTTATAATTCACCCCTAATCACTGATCATTTACCATTATTAAGAACAATTACTAAAAAACATAATTCATCCATTCATAATTCATAATTGCCCATCATTGATCATTCACCCCTAATAACTCATCATTTATAAAAGCTGACGAATATCATATTTTTTCTGCTCGGCATTGGTCTACTTTGTAGTAAGACTAATTGATAAAGACATGATCCAGGCTGAGACTACTACCGATTTACAATGTTATCATTGTGGCGAAACCTGTGCCGATGATCACATTCATATCGAAGACAAGGTGTTTTGTTGTGAAGGCTGCAAGACTGTATTCGAGATTTTAGACGAAAATGGCCTTTGCAATTATTATGACCTGGAGCAAAATCCAGGATTATCACTCAAAATTCGCAATTGGGGTACTCGCTACGATTTTCTGGATAACGAAGACATTGTGCAACAATTGCTGGACTTTTCGGAAGGCAATACCCAAAAAATTACCTGGTTTATTCCCGCCATTCATTGTAGTTCCTGTATTTGGTTATTAGAAAACCTCTATAAGCTTCAGCCAGGAGTAAAGTACTCTCGGGTAAATTTTGTACGCAAAGAAGTCACCCTTACTTTTGATGCTGCTCAGGTACCTTTGCGCAAGTTGGCCGAGCTGTTGGCTACTTTGGGCTACCCTCCCAAGATTCAACTAGACGATCTACAAGCCTCGGGAAAAGATGGTAATAAAAAGCGTAAAATAAGCGCTGAAGATAAAAAACTCTACTTCAAGATTGGGGTTACAGGCTTTGCTTTTGGCAATATTATGTTGCTAAGCTTTCCTGAATACCTCGACTGGGTGGGAACCGATTATCAAAACTTTTTTGGCTACTTAAATATCTTATTGGCACTACCTGTATTTTTTTATAGTAGCTCCGATTACCTTATTTCTGCTTTCAAGGCTTTACGAGCCAAAACCATTAACCTGGATGTGCCCATTTCTATGGGAATTGTGGCCTTGTTTGGGCGTAGTGTATATGAGATTTTAAGCCATACCGGGCCAGGGTTTATGGATTCACTGGCTGGGTTGCTGTTTTTTCTGTTGGTGGGTAAGTGGTTTCAAAGCAAAACCTATCAAAGCCTGTCTTTTGAGCGAGACTACAAATCCTACTTTCCATTGGCAGTACAGCTAAAAACCACCAATGTACAGGAAGAAACGCAGATTGCCAGCACTCCTGTAACCGACCTCAAACGAGGTGATCAAATCATTATTCGTAACCAGGAATTGATTCCAACCGATGGTGTTTTACTAAGCAAAGATGCCTTCATCGATTATAGTTTTGTAACAGGCGAAGCCGAACCAGTACACAAGCACCAAGGGGACTTGTTGTACGCAGGTGGGCGACAAATGGGGAGTAGTATTGAACTAGAGGTACAAAAGGAAGTAGCTCAAAGCTACCTGACCCAATTATGGAATAATGAAGCTTTTAGTAAGACTGCAGCCAATCAACCACACCGCTTTCAACAGAGAGTCGGCAAGTTTAGTCAATATTTTACTTTGGTAGTACTGGCTATTGCTTTAGGCACGGCTGTGTATTGGTACCAAACCGACCCTGCTAAAATCTGGAATACTTTTACCGCGGTGTTGATCGTGGCTTGCCCTTGTGCACTAGCGCTTTCTATGCCTTTTACTTTGGGTAATACCATGCGTATTTTTGGGCGAAACCGCCTGTACCTCAAAAATGCCGAAGTAGTGGCGGATATGGCAGCGGTGAATCACTTGGTATTTGACAAAACAGGTACGATTACTCACCCGCAAGAAACCAAAATTGGATTTGAAGGTGTCAATAAAACATCACTTGAGACAAATCAGGCCGATTGCATCGCTTCATTGGTAAAGCACTCTACCCACCCCCTGAGTCAGCGTATTTTTAGTTATCTCAAGGAAGCTACTTTATTAGCAGCTACTGATTTTGAAGAAATTCCTGGCAAAGGCATTCAAGGAATTGTAGAGGGGCATTTTGTAAAAGTAGGAAGCAAGTCTTGGGTAACAGGTCAAACCACCAGACAGCCTGTAAATACTCAATTACAAACTCAGGTATACGTGAGCATTGATGGCGAAATATTGGGACACTTTGTGATGCAGCACGAGTATCGGGAAAACTTGCCCCAACTGATGCAGACCTTGCAAGCTCAATACAAAACCTCATTGATTTCGGGAGACCATGATGCGGAAGCTGCTCGTTTGCAGCAGTTTTTTGGAAAAGATAGTGAAATGCGTTTTCAGCAGAAACCTGCCGATAAGCTGGCTTTTGTGCAAGGGCTTCAAGAGGATGGTGCACAAGTGATGATGCTGGGAGATGGACTCAACGACGCAGGAGCACTGCAGCAAAGCGAAGTAGGAATTGCGATTTCAGAAGACACTTCGTCATTTTCTCCAGCTTGTGATGCTATTCTGGATGCTACTACTTTTGATAAAATTCCTATGTTTTTGAGGTTTTCTAAAAAGAGCATTCAGGTAGTCAAGATGAGCTTCGTGCTGTCATTGTTATATAATCTTACTGGGGTGGCCTTTGCAGTTACTGGATATTTGTCTCCAGTAGTAGCCGCGATTTTGATGCCGCTCAGCTCTATTACAGTCGTGAGCTTTGTAATCTTAATGACCAATATATTGGCGCGCAAAAATAAGCTTTTGTAAGTGTTTGTATGGTTACATCGCTCCGCGATGCGTCGCAAAGCAATAGAACAATGCAACAATTAGCCGAAGGCGGAATAATTTAACAATTAAACTATTAAAATCATGTCAGTCATCATCATTCTTATCATTGCAAGTATTGTGGTAGCCGGAGGGTTTCTGGCAGCCTTTATTTGGTCGGTCAAAAGTGGGCAATATGATGATACCTATTCTCCAAGTGTGCGTATTTTGTTCGACGACACCAAGCCCAAGAAACCCTCTGCTAAAACAGAGTAATTAGAAAACAATCTTACAGTTGGGTAGCCACTGACTGATATTCGTCTTTTCCTCATCAGATAAAGCATTGCCTTCTAAGTGCAGGGTTTTTAGAGAGTGGAGCTGTTGAATTTCTGAGGGTAAAGATTCAATCAGATTGTTCTTTAACTCTAGCGTGTAGAGTGACTCTAGTTGGCCAATACTTGCTGGCAGCGTTTTTAGTTGATTATGATCGGCATTGAGTACTCGCAGGTTTTGCAATTGACCAATTTCGATTGGCAGCGTAGTTAATTTATTATGTCCAATAATGAGGCTGGCCAGTTGATTCAAAGCCCCAATTTCTACGGGTAGTTCTCCAAGCTGGTTTTTAATCAAATTAAGATGGACAAGCTTGTGAAGCAAACCAACAGAGACAGGTATGTTTTTCAACTGATTCCATCCCAATTCTAAGTGAGTAAGTCGTGATAGCTCACTAATTACTTCGGGTAATTTTGTGAGATGGTTATCCGTCATTTTGAGGGTTTCCAGCCTGGGTAGGTTGCACACCGCCACTGGAAAAGTAGCCAAGTTGGTAGTGTCCAGCGAAAGCCTTTTGAGATGTTGAAGCTGACCAATCTCAGAGGGAACATCATTCAACATAACCTCAAATATTTCAAGCGACTTCAGGTGTGTAAGTTTGGCAATTTGTGGTGGGATTTTATCAATTTCATCAAACTCCAATACCAATTCCTCAAGGTTTTCGAAGTGGGTTCGTTCCAGGTCATTTTCCAAACACAAAAACAAATGAAATCGCAGCTCTTTGGCGATTTCTTCATTGTATTTGCCCGCCAACCCTTTGCATAATTGAAAGGCCAGCTTAATGTTAGCCTTATCTTCGCTCCTGAGCAAGGTTAAAATCTTGGTATCATCGTCTGAGTTGTGTTTCATAAAGTGTAATTTAGTAACACTTTCGCAATAACAGCCCCTTTTAGCAGTAACTTTTGCGGTAATACATTCTCCAAAAACTGGATATTTATTTTGATTTCATTTAATGCTTCTTGGGAAAACAATATGGACAGCAAAGAAAAAGAAAACCTAAAACAACTACTCTTGAGCGAGGATGAAGCCAATATTTTACTGGGAATTCAACTTTTATGGAATTTCGAGCCTGATGAGGATATTTGGGGACTTCTATTGTATTTGTTGATTAGACATGGCAGAGACACCAAGGTTTTTGAAAGCATATGGGCACATGTTGAGCGTTGTAAACCAGCGAATCCTTCATGCAGGATTACTCCATCGCTGTTTAGCACTCATATGTTTACATACTCCTACGTGTACATATTTAGAGCTATTGAAAATTTTAAGGAATGTTTGCCCAGCAATCTTGAATTGAGCTTATCACTAATAGTCAACCATGTTGAGAGCCGTCAATATTCAGAATTAATAAAGTATGTACTTTTTTGTCAAAAACATGGAGTAGATACCACCAAGATTCCTCGCTTTCAGCAACAATCTTTTTTAAATATATCATATAGTGACAAATCAGAAAATAGCCTCGAGAGTATTGCGGCTTTTCCTAGTTTGCAAGATTTAACGATGACCACTTCATTCCCTACCTTTCCTACTAACTTAAACCATCTCCGAAGCTTAAAAAAACTACTGATTAAACACCAACTCTGGCAAAAATTCCCAGAGGGTATTGCTGAACTGACTACCTTGGAACAACTCATATTAATAAACATTCCTTTTGCCTCCCTGGGTAATCATTTGGAGAAACTGATTCATCTAAAAAACCTAGTCGTCAATGATACTCAGCTGGAAAGTATTCCCGAAACTATTAGCGCTTGTAAGCAGCTTTCCACGTTAGATTTGTACAACAATAAAATCAAACTAATTTCTGATTCAGTAACTGATTTAGTGCAACTTGAACTCCTTGAAGTAGCCCAGAATCAACTTACTAGCCTACCTGACAACATAGAAAAACTACAAAAACTCAAGCAGCTTTTGGTAAACCACAATCAGTTAACACATTTACCCTCCAGTATCGTACATTTGAGTTCTCTTCAAAAACTAGTTGCCAACAACAATCACCTCCAACAAATCCCTGCTCATTTTGATCAACTCAAGAATTTACGGTTTTTATACCTCAATAATAATCAACTCACCGAATTGCCCACAAGCATCACCCATCTACCATTGCTTGATTATCTAATGTTAAAAGGAAACCGCTTGAGTTCGCTTCCTTCGGAAATTATTAAGCTGCAGCGTCTCAGAATTATCAACCTCAACAACAACCAATTTAACCAGTTTCCTTTATCTCTTGCTAAACTATTACGCCTGCAAAGCCTCAATATTCGTAAAAATCGCATTTCTACCTTGCCTAATGAAATAGGGCAATTGAGTAAATTGCGTGAACTCAATTTAAATGAGAATCTCCTAAGCGAAATTCCCTCACAAATTGAGGGTTTATCACACCACTTATTGTGTTTACATTTGGCAAAAAACAAACTTGTGACGCTACCTGAGCACATTTGTAAGCTCAAAAACTTGATTACTCTAGACCTCAGTAATAATCAGTTGACTGAATTACCTGATAATCTTGGAGACTTGGATAAGCTTCAGGTATTGCATCTTCATGGCAATTGCTTGACTCATTTGCCAGAAAGCTTTGCTCAACTCAAAAACCTGCAATTCCTCACATTGGATAACAACCAGTTTACGAGTTTTCCAATTACTGATCTAAGTCAAATGCTCACACTCAGGAAGTTATCACTTGCCAACAATCAAATCACTGAATTGCCTGACAATATTGGTCATTTAAAGGGACTTTGGGAACTGAACCTCGAGGGTAACTTATTGAGTCATTTGCCTCATGAATTGAATAAACTGGAATCATTAAACAAATTGAATCTGAATAATAATTGCTTAAAAACGCTGAATTTAGAAAACCTGGAACGCCTGAGTTATCTATATCTTCAACATAATCAATTGACTCCAAATACTATCTATGCGGGTTTGCCCAGCTCTTTGCATATTGTTCATCTAAGGGGAAACCGCTTTACAGAAGATGATGTGCCTGCTTTACAAATGAAGTTTATAAATAAGAAAAGTGTAGAAGCAAACATTATTCTTTAGAAGCTGACATAATTATTGGCTGTTCTTTATCTCTCGAGAAATCAAGTGTACTAGCAAACTCAATAAAAGTTGAAATCTTTGGATGATCGTCTGATATTGTGTTCATAATGTGTAATTTAATGATTGAGGTCATACCGACTTTTTTCAGGAAAACAATATGGAAAGCAAAGAAAAAGGAAGTCTCAAACGCTTACTCCTAAGTGAGGATGAAGCCAATGTACTGATTGGAATTCAGATTTTGTGGAACTTCGAGCCAGACGAAGATTTATGGGGCGTTGTGTTGCACTTACTTATCAATTATAGGAAAGACACCATCGTTTTCAAAAATCTCTGGGAGTTTACCCAAAGCAAGATAATTCCTGATACCACCCAGATTTCTTATCCATTGGTGAGTTTCTTTTCATCCTCTTTGTTTGGTTTTGACCAACGACTAAGAGCCATTGAAGCTTTCCGCCAACACTTTCCAGTGAATTTACAGTTATGCATATCATTAATTCTTGATGACAAGGACAATCGTGGTGACTTAGACTTGATCGGTTATGCACTCTTTTGTCAGAAAAACGGTTTAGATACCTCAAAAATCCAAGGTTTTCAGGAAAAGTCGGTACTCAGAATTTATACCGAACGTACCTTACCACTCCATGCGCTACAGGCTTTATCGGTGTTTACTGAACTCGAAAGCTTGTCTATTTATTCAAATCGTTTGCTAGAGTTTCCTGATGATCTGACTACGTTTCAAAAGCTTAAAAAACTTTATATCACCCATCAATCCTGGGAAACTTTTCCAGTAAGCATTACGCAGGCTCCCAATCTGGAAGAAATCGTTCTAAAGAATATGCCTTTGCGTAATATTCATGAAAACATTGGGAGATTAACGTACCTAAGAAATCTAATCGTTAATGATTCTCACATTGAGGAAATGCCAGGTAGTATTCAACAACTACAAAACCTTGAAGTACTGAGTGTGTCTTCTGCCCGCCTAACCAATGTGCCCAAAGGTATTGTCGATTGCCAGCAGTTGGGGCATATAGATTTTAGCCAAAATGAGCTCAATCAATTGCCAGCAGATTTTACCAATTTGCACAAACTTCGGTTCCTCAATATCAGTCAAAACTGTTTTACAGCGCTACCTACCAATCTACATAAGCTTACTGAGTTGACAAATCTGTATGCAAACAACAACCAACTCAAAGAGCTTCCAGAAGGTATTACCCAATTAGAAAAATTACAAGGTTTATATCTTAATAACAATCAGGTGCAGCAACTACCCAAGGCGATGGGAGCGTTAAAACAGTTGAAGTTTATATATGCAAATAACAACCAACTCGAGGCACTGCCTGCGAGTATTGGTAAATTACCTTTGCTTACCTATTTACTGCTGAAGAATAATCATTTAGTGAAGCTTCCCCCTTCTGTTGCTCAACTACGACGACTTGAGGTGATTAATTTAAATAAGAATGCCTTTGATCATTTTCCAACAACGCTACTCAACCTGCCCCGTCTACAAAATATCAACCTTCGTAAGAACCGTTTAACCACTATTCCAAAAAAAATTGAACAGGCTACCGAATTGCGGTTTTTGAACCTAAAGGAAAATGAAATTGATGAAGTACCTGAAGGCATTGGAGCACTTAGCAAACATTTGAAGGAACTGCATCTGGGAAAAAATAAGTTGAAGCAGCTACCTCAAAGCATCGGCAAGCTTAAAAACCTTTGTTGTCTGGACTTGAGCTATAATCAATTGACTGAATTGCCTGAGAGTATTGGTGACCTGGAAAACCTGCTGGAACTGCGTCTTCAGGGCAATCAACTCAAAACATTGCCTGAGAGCTTGTCCCGTCTTACCAATTTACAAATACTCACCTTGGACCATAATCAGTTCGAGGAGTTGCCCATCGAGAGTTTTGTGTTATTGCAAGGCCTGCATACCATTTCTATTACCCATAATCAAATCCGACAAATACCTCACAAAATCCATCAGCTCCCTGTTTTACGGAAACTAGATCTCTCTTATAATTTGATTCAAAAGGTACCTTCTGGCTTTTCGTCTTGCCAAAGGCTGAATAAACTTATCATTAACAATAATCGACTTACAACGCTTGACGTTGGTGGATTGTCCAATTTACGTCACCTTGCCGCTCAGAATAACCAACTCACGGTAGATTCGTTTCCTACGGGTTTTCCACCACACCTGCATAATTGCCTTTTGAGGGGAAATAAGATCACGGCCTCAGACAAAAAAGCATTGAAAAAAATGGGAGGGTATTGGAAGATGAATTTGATGATTCAATAAAAAAGCAACCAGGTAAGAGAATACTAGTTGCTTTTTTGTCGCGAAAATTGAATATCTATGTTACTCATGCACTACTTCTTTAGAGGATTTTTGAGCATCATCGGTATTGTGGGCTTTTTGTTTTTTCAAAATACCCGAAGACAGTAGCGTAACTACTACACCGATCAAAAATACAGTAGCAAACATCAAAAAGGATTGAAATGCCCAATTGTTATAAAGAGGATTGGCAAAGTCTTTTTTGAGTTCGGCTATTTGTTTGGCTTTTTCCTGAGCACTAGCCGTACTTTTTTCTATTTTTTCTATAAAATGCTTTTGGTACTTGCTCATGAATTCAGGATCTATTTTGGTATAAAAAAAGTACACATAAAACGCGAATAACATACCCGCTACGGTACTAATAGAAAGCCCTACCGTAAAACCTTGCTTGAAACTGATAGAACCATTGTTGTATTTGTCACGATAGTGTTTAATGCCCAGGTATACCGCCAACAACGATAAAATCATAGAGGCATACCCAAATACTTCGCCCAGGTCATAGTTATTGTCTTTGTCCCAAAGTGGAATGGTTGCAAAATGCAGGATGGTCATTACTGCACCGCCAATCAGTCCGTAGATAAGAATATTTCTAGCCATAATTGTATAAGTTTAAATTTTGTGAGAAACAATTATTAAAAAATGGTTATATGGTTGGTTTCTTTTGCCTTAGAGGGTAATAATCTAAGGGGAACTATATAAAAATAATGTCTCTTAAGTTATTCAGTTGTGCTGATGTCATCATTGGTAAAAGCTCCTTGAGTGGGAGGTTCCCAAAGCTCAATCTTGTTGCCTTCATCATCCATAATGTGAACAAACTTGCCATACTCATACTCTACGATTTCGTCTACCACATTTACCCCATTTTCTTTCAGTTGAGCTACTAAGCCTTCTATGTTTTGCACCCGATAATTAATCATAAATTCCTTGTTAGATGGATCAAAATAATCGGTGTTGGCATCAAAAGGACTCCATTGTAAATAGGTAACTTCTTCGGGATTGTTGAAATCTCTGGAAGAAAACATGGTTCCATGTTGGTCGGTGTTTAAACCAAGGTTTTTACTGTACCATTCTTTGGTAGCTTTAGGGTCTTTAGAACGAAAAAAGATACCGCCAACTCCCACAACTTTAGGTGTTTTGTTATCCATTATGTTTTTGATTTTTTTGATGACTTGATATGTCACAAAGGAAGGAGGTTTAGGGGAGAATTCTTTCATCCTAAAGTATGATTTTGGCCTAAACTTTTGAAATCACCCTAAAGTATGATTAGCGTTAAGTAATGATTTTCAGCTCTTTAGCTTTAGACACAGCTTGAGTACGACGACGCACCCCTAATTTGCTGTAAATATTGGCGGTGTGGGTTTTGATGGTATTGATAGAAACAAAAAGCTTCTCGGCAATCTCTTGATTGGAATGACCTTCGGCAATAAAGGTGAGTACTTCGAGCTCTCTTTGGCTAAGTCCAATATCCTCGATTTGGGCAGGATCGGGTTGAGGTTGTATAGCAGCTTCGATCACTGGGTTTGCTTCTTTTACTTCTGCAGAGGTGGCTACTACAGACTGTCTTTTACGAATAAAATTGCCTACTAATAAACCTGCAACCAAAAATAAAATAGAGACAATTCCCAGATAAGCATCGAGAGAAATTCGATAAGAAAAATAACTGTATTCGATGAGCTTAAATACAATCAAAGCACCTGTGAGTGCTAATCCATATATGAGGATTGTTTTTTTCATATACCCTTGATTATATACTCAATTTAAACAGGATTTGGTATTACTGCAAGTGTTAGTGCCAATCTTCTATTTTATAAAATTTATGCAAAAGTTTAAACCTAATCTCTTCATAATACCAGAACCTCATCTCTACTTCTAATAGTGAATTACAAATCACTTATTTCATGTTGCCAGATAATGCAAAAAACGTTGTGCAACCGAAGCTACACAACGTTTTTAAGAAATATAATCACAAGAAGTACCACATATTGGTACCAATTGTTTTACCGATTAAGAACGCCCCTTTAATTCTTTTACTGCGGCTTCTATCAAGTGATTTTTATTTTTTGTTTTTTTAATGACTTTGTTTGGAGCAATTCCATACCCAACAAATTCTTTCCCGTTTGAAAGGTAATCTCTTTTTGAGCAAATTTGAACCCAGCCCTTAGCTGGTAATTTAAAACCAATTGGGTTACCAGTAGTCCCTGCGGTGGGTCTTCCTATGACTACTCCACGCTTTGTATTCAAAAAAGCCGAAACAAAATCTTCACCTGCTGAATATGTTTTTTCACTAATCAATACCACCACTGGTTTTGTAAAGCGTCTGGATTCTTTGAGGGGTTTGATGATATCCCCTGAATTATCCTGCCATTGTGTATTCCAGCCCCAGGAAGCATATGCTGGCAGATACATTAGTGTTTTCCATCTTGATGTTTCGAATGACTTGGCCACAAAATGTTGTAATACATAGTGCGCATAATTGCTATTGCCTCCTTCGTTTTCTGATACATCAATAATTAGTTTTTTTACCTTCTTTACGTCAGGGTAAATGCTGTCAAACTTAGCTTGTACGTTTTTTCCCCAGAACCTACTAATCTTTAAGTAACCAATATTATTATCCAATACTCTAAAACTAAAAGTAGGGTTGTGCGCATTGGATTTGCTCAATTTTCGGCTAATTGAAAACTGCTTATTTTTACTGGTCTTAATTCGTAAAGGTTGATCAATTGGCCCTTTTGAAAAAGCATAATCATAAAGGTGAGTTTCCATATCTTGCGGAGTGGAATAAAACACAAATGGTTTGATGTTTTTCATGACATATTTGTGCACATCCAGACCATTTACCCCAACAATTTCCATCCCTTCCTGTAACCCTTGTTGTTTGAGGGTATCGTTGAGTACCCCAGTAATGAACACTTTACCATCCACCAATGTCGTTTTAATTGGGGCAGTTGCTTCATAAGTTTCTCTCAGTTTTCTTGGGAGGTTTACCCTTGTGTGTCCATCTCGCAATAGTGAACAAAATGCCTGTAATTGTTTATAATATTCATAAGTAGAGTTCGTGGCTAATATTTTGGGGATAAATTCTTGATATGCTTTGTCCCAATCCAAATCTGGAACCTGATCAAAAAAAACAAAGTTCTTGTCTGCCTCTTTCCATACTTTAGAGAGGCCATATATTTTTTCTTTGTTTGATAAATTACCTGATTTTTTTTGTGCGTGTAAACTTTTCAAGCAAAAAATTAGCCCGATCAATAACATCAGCTTCTTCATACTTTTGTTGATTAAATTTTATTTACGATTAACTAATTAGATACTGAGAAATAACTACAACATATGCTACTAAATAGGCTGGTAAAGTCTTCATTGGCAATGTTGTAGTATTCAGGTTGAGGATTTAAACTTAGAATTGATCAGGATTGCTAGTGCTTGTGTCAGCGTTGAGCAAGAAGGCCAGAGACAAACAGGCATTCAGTTGGATGGCTACTGCTTCAGCCAGGATCTTGTATCTATCTGGTTTCAATTCTTACAAGAATGTGCACAAATAAATAGGAACAAAAAGAATTTGAAGGCTTAGATCATGATGTGAGACCTGAAACTTACTTTGGGTATTCGTAATGGCTTGTAAATCAGTGAGTTTTCCTGTTGATTTCAAGGTTTGCTGTAATATTACTATGTCTCAAAACCTATGAATCATTGAGCAAAAACAAGCGAAGAATCTTGTAAACACTCCACACGGAATAGGTTCTTAATTTCAAACCCAGCCTCCTTACAAGACTGGGTTTGGTTACTAAATATTGAAGTGTTGCTTGTTATTTATTCACTACAAACTTTTTTCGAACGAGTTTATTCCCAGCATCCACTTCTAGTATATACATACCAGCAGGTAATTGGCTAATATTTAACTGATTGTTTGCCAGCTTACCTTGATACACCTTTTGCCCTGCATTATTTTTTATGGTAAAGGCCTTGTTTTGATAAACACTGTTTTTGATATATAGAATGCCACCTTTTACAGGATTGGGATAAAGTATCAAATCATCTCCATCAACAGCCAAGTGCTTGGTTTGTCTCGATGAAGATTTATTACCGATATTAATGGTATAATCTTCCACTTCACCATAGGTAAATGTTTCACAAGAGGTAGGAATCCCGTTGTACTTCATAGAAACACGCATGCGAGTATTGCCCTCTAGAGCAGTAGATGGAATACTAATTGTCCCAGAAATTGGAGTGCTTTGAGTAGCGGCTCGAGTAAATACCAGGTCTCCTACATCTGTAAAGTCTCCATTTTGGTTAAAATCTATCCAAACCGCATACCCTTCGCTATATACTGTTCCTGTCCAGGCAGGGGTGATCGTAATAGTGGCATTGCTACCTTTGGCAACAGTGGTAGATTGTGTGGTAAAATCGGCATACCCGCCATTCACCCCTGAGGTGTTGTCAATGCTGCCAAATTGCACCCGATTGATATATTCGTCACTGACATTATCGCCTTTTGAGGCACAGTAAGACGCTGGGGGAGTAGTACCACCATCTTCCACACTTATATGATCAATGGCAATATCGCTTTGCCATCCATTATTACCCGAGCCAGTGGTTGTTGTGAATCTAAAAGATACATTGCTGCCTTGATAAGGAGTTAAATCCACTGATTCGCTCAGCCAGCTATTTCCCTGATTTCCAGATTTGGTGAATGCTTGAGTCCAGGTACCTCCATTGTTAGTGCTTACTTCTAGCTTTAGATTATTTACCTGAGAGCCATACATGTGATAGTCAAACTTGAACGTTGGATTGGTCAGTGCCGAAATATCAAAACAGGGGCTGTTAAGAGTAGCCACCTTATTAGGGAAACCTGTGCCATTGCCCGAAGCCTCTACATACATATAGAAACTTCCATTACTCCCACTGCTCGGCCCGGTATTGCTGGAGGGGGTACCTCCTGAGTCACGAGTCCAGTCAAGATCATCTCCTGAAGTAGCATTTGTCCATAATCCTAATCCGCTTTCAAAGCTTTCGCTATAAGGAAAACTATTGACCCCACTACAAGCAGAGACATCGGTTGTAGTAAAGTTTATCGAGGTGCTATAAGGAGAGTTAACGCCCCCAGTACAACTACTTCTTACTTGAGCCTCGTATTGGGTATTAGAAGCCAAACCGCTAATGGTAACAGTATTAGTATTTGAGGATATGGCTGCCCAGGCAGTAGTGCCTGCAGCTCGATAACGCACATTATAACTGGTGGCACCATTGGCTGTCCATTGCAAGGTAGCCGAAGTAGTTTGAACACTGGAAGTTGCCAGCCCTACAGGAGCAGTTCCTGCCAGAGGCGTAAGCTGAACATTTCGCACTACGGTAGCATAATCAGCTATAGAGACTCCAGTGAGGGTAACTGGTTGATAACAATCGGCCTCAAACAAAATGTTATAAGTACCCGCCTTTACTGGACGATAATAATCACCATGCGGCAATTCGGCAGGCACCCACGATTCGTAAGCCTCTTTCCCTACAATGGTTACTTTAGCCTGAATGGGTTGGTTGGTTACCGCATCGGTTACTACGCCCCGCACTCCATATTGCACTTGTTTCAACAAGGATATTAAAGCTTCCTTATTGTAATTCCAAAAATTGACCAATTGACTGGCTGCTGGAGCTTTTGTGGCGGACAATTCAACTGTTACTTCTCTACCTTTTTCGAAATAAATCTGCCAATCTTGTCTTCCTCCTTGTACTTCATACCAGGCAAAACCATTGGTAATACCGTTGTTTAAATCGTCGAAATATCCAGCAGGACTATTGGCTTGGCAATGGTCCCGATACTCTTCCGAAATGTGCACAAAATAATCTTTGTCTGGATGATCACCTGCATAAGTGTCCCAAGGGTAATTGATAAGCTCTATACCGCCATGAAAGTTAGCCGACAATACAAAGTGTTTGGCGTTGGCAAAATTCATAAAGGCAATGGTTTCTACCTGATGCACATTACCGTCAGGGTTTGTGCCATCATCAGGGTCGGGATAGTTACGGTTGAGGTCTACATTATTGGCATTGCCACGGGTAGCTCCAGCCACCGAAGTATTGTTGGCACTTCCTCGGTAAGCACCATCGGGGTTAGCCAATGGATTGATCCAAACTTCGGTGTTATCCAGCAAATTCTTGATCTCGGCATGCCTTGGGTGACTCGTGTCATTATAAACCGTAAGCAGGAAATCAATCAAGTTGAGCATCATAGGATAACCAGCAAGTTCGTCTCCATGCATTGTAGAGGTAAACATTACTCTAGGTTCTTGCTCATCTGCATTGACATTGTCTGAAAGCTTGACGAATAATATTGATTTGTCGCCTTGAGTAGTTGCACCTATGTTTTCTACCTTACACAAGGAAGGGTGATTAGACGCAAAGTCGTTCATCATCGCTTCATAATCGGTATAAGTAGGATAAGCAGTAAGCGGAAACGTAACCGCTCTGTTCTTCAAGTCCGAGGTCATAGTTCGGTATCCCACCACATTATCTGTAGAAGATACTTTGAAGGGGATGTTTTTTTGAAGAAAAGCGGCAAACTGAAGTTTATTAGCCATTGCCTTGACGGTTTTGGTGGCGTCGTCATAATGGACAATGGCTAATTGCTTGGTAATGGTACTGAGCTGTGATTTTTGTTGAATTACAAAATCAAAGATGACCTCGCCTTTGGTATTTAAATACTGTTGAGCGAGTGTTTTCTCGTTTTTTTGGGCAATAAGAGCCCCGTTCATGATATAACATATCATGAAAGTCATTAGAAGGACTTTTTTCATTTTAGTTAAGGGTTGTTAGTATAATTATGTAATATAATAGTTGGTGTAACTTACTATAAATTTTATGATTATACTGTGAAAAATGAAAAAAGCAGAAAATAATATTAAAAAATGGTCATATGACTATGTGATTAGTACTATATAACTAATGGATCGGAAAAATGTGAGGGTTTTTGGACTTAATAAAAAAATGGCATGGTCTTAACAACAATGCTAAACCATACCATTAATGGAGATAGAATAAATGAGTGTTTACGCAAAAGTAGTTGACTGACTCACGTTAATAAGTTTTGGTCATACTATTGGGTACTACCAAGGTATAATTTGCCAGGTTTTGATTGGCTTTAGAAAGACTACTCAATTCTTTTTGACTCACTGAGGCGATCGTTACTATTTTCAGGTTTTTGCGTTTTTGTTTCAAGTACCAGCCAATCCCTTCAAAATTGTTGGAGTGATAAGAACCATTATAATGGATGAGCGTCTGGCCTTTTTTAAGGTTTTTGAGAATAAAATGAGCCATAGTAGCATCCTTAAGCGCTTGAGCCTTTGCAAAGTTCTTCGGGTTCATTTTCATACGGCCATGACCACCACCGTGCATGCCACCCATCATCTTAATCATATTGGCATACCCAGGGAGGGTAAGATCTATTTTAAATGGAAGAGGTGTGAGCCATTTCTTGGCTTCGGGCGAAAGTTTTTCCAAAGCCTCTATTCCCTGACGAGAAACCAAACTAGCGTAGCGGCGTGGTACATTGGTTGCTACAAACGAGAGTTGGTTTTTGCGGGCCAGGTCTACCAATGGGCGATAATCTGTTTTGTAATTGGGCCACAAGCGAGAATCATCTTCAAAGTTTTTACGACTAATCATTTTTTGCACATACTCGCTCAATACCACTTGATTATCGGCCTCAAACATTTCGGCACCTAGTAACAAATTTTGTTTTTTAACAGCCTGTAAGTCTTTGGTCACTTCTAGTTGTAACCAATGGCTAATGGGGTTGTTATGCAATTCGCCAAACAACACCACATCGGCTTGTTTGAGATCGGTAAGCATTGCCTCATAAGTGGTTTTTTTTCCGGCTTTATCAAATAACTGATAAGCCTTTTTGGCAGGGGCAAATGCTACCAAAGCAATAATCGCTAAACCTGATAGAATCTTGGTGATGCGCATATTTTTGTCTTTATGGTGTATTAATTTCTAATGAAAGAATTCTTGTATAACAGGTAGCCATAGAGGATAATTGATCATTAGAAATCAATCATCATATCAACCACCATAACCAAAGCAAATGTAATAATTTTTAAACTTATGATAATACACCTGATGTGGCTTCAATTGCCCATTGTCTTGGCGAATGTAGGCTTGTAGTATACCTTTTTGCTGCAATTGAAACGGATCAATGATCAAATCCCGATTAAAGAAGAGTTGTCGTTTGGAGTGAATTTTATAGAGTGTTTCCTTAGCGCTCCAATAAACCGTGAGCATTTCCAAATCACCTTTTACAGCCTGTTGTTCCTCCTGCGAAAGCACTCGATTAGAAATTTTGAGTAACTTTTCCCGAATCATTTCTACATCTATACCCACTGCTTTGGACTGGTGCACAATACCTACGGCGTATTGGTCGGTATGCGAAAGCGAAATATTGTAAGAAGCGTCCGATAGATAGGGTTTATTATTAGCATCTTTAAGGATGCCAAAGTATTCTTCTTGTTTTTGTTCTAATATTTGTTTGATCACAAGGCGGGCCGCAGCCGATTCACACCTTTTTTTCTCGTGCTCGATATATTTTAGATAATTGGCTTCTGAGGCTCGGGGGGAGAGCAAGTCTACCAGTTCCTGAGAGTTTTCTTCAATTTCCCAAATCCCCCAACTACATTGAGGGCCTTTATGCTCGATATGTATCAGCGGCATTGCATCCTTATTTGTGGTAATTGCCTGATAGGCAATGTTTAATGAATCTGTGGTTAAGGCTGGTTGTGATAATCTACGAGCAATTTACAGAAAAAAAATTAGACTAATAATTTGTAGCGGTTTTGAGTGTGATTTTCTCTACTGATTAGGTAATCAATTCATCCATAGAAACTAAATACCTTGAACAATTTGTTCTATCCGAGCCAATAGTATCTTTGCTGTGAAAGCTATTATTTCTAACATCTAACTCAGTATTTTAATACTTTAGATTATGAGTAAAATAGAAGTGTCGAAAATATCTACTTTGACAGGGCACCGCGATTGTGTATATGCCCTGGCTCCAAGCCAGCAATCCAATATTTTTTTTTCAGCCGATGGCAATGGTTTGGTAGCCCGTTGGGATTTAGCAAAACCCGAAATTGGCGATATGGTAGCCAAAGTGCAAAATTCGGTATATGCCCTGCATTATTTAGCGGCCAATGACCAACTATTGGTAGGGCATAACTTCGAGGGATTACATTTGATAGATTTAGCTTCCAAATCCGAGGTGAAATCTATCAAGTTGACACCCAGTCAAATATTTGATATCCAAAGCATAGGAAATTTAATACTAGTGGCTTGTGGTGATGGAGTAGTCATTGCTCTGGATTTTGAAAACTGGGCAGTACGCAAACATCTGAAGGCCTCTGACAAAAGCGCACGGATTATTGCTGTTCATCCCGACCAAAAGAGCTTTGCTGTAGGCTATAGCGATCACCAAATTCGGGTGTTTGACACCGAATCGCTGGATTTACTACATACCATTCCAGCGCACGAAAACTCAGTATTTGCCTTACGTTATTCGCCCGATGGAACCTTTTTGCTAAGTGGGAGCCGTGATGCTCGCTTAAAGGTATGGGACACTACCCAAAACTATCAATTACACGAATCGGTAGTGGCGCATATGTATGCCATCAATTCTATTGCTTTTAGTCCTGATGGACAATACTTTATTACAGGGAGCATGGACAAGTCCATCAAAGTGTGGGAAACGGCCACTTTTAAACTGCGTAAAGTCATAGATCGGGCGCGTCATGCGGGCCATGGTACGTCAGTCAATAAATTGTGGTGGTCGCCTTATCAAAACTATATTGTTTCAGCAAGCGATGACCGAACTGTATCGGTTTGGAGTTTGAAATTTCCATAATTTGCGTTAACTTGCTAATTATCAAGGCTTGAAATAGGTGTTTTTTGGCCTTCATGGGTAACTTTTAGCACAACCAAAACCAAAAATTATGAAAATTACTCCCATCGAGATTAAAAAGAAAGACTTCGCAAAGCAGAAAGGCTTTATGAAGAAGGGCTACGACAAGGAAGAAGTAAGTCGCTTTTTAGAGTTTTTGGCCGAGCACTGGGAAAAAATCCTGGACGAAAACAAAGAATCAAGCATTAAGATTCAATACCTGGAAAAAGAAATTAGTACTTCTCGTGAAAACGAAGATGCGCTATTTAAAACCCTTAAAACAGCCGAAGAAGCAGGAGCCAATTTGGTAGACCAGGCCCGCCGTTCTGCTGAACTTAAGGTACAAGAAGCCCAAATCAAGTCAGATGTAATCATCAAGGAGGCTCAAAACCAAGCCCGTACCATCGTACAAAAAGCCAACGCCCGAGCACGTAACGTATTAGACGAAATGTTGGAAGAGTTACGCGATCGTGAAAGAGATTATAAGGCACTGGAAACTTACCGTGACAATTTGTTGCTAGAGATTAGAACCTACATCAACGAATCGCTCGAGAAAATTGATCGTTTAGAGTCTAAAACTTCCAGCGATTATTTCAAAGAAAAAATTGCCGAGGCACAGCAAATCTTAGAAGAAAAACAAGAGTTGCTTGACCTCGAAAAAGCCAAAGTTTTGCAAGACGATGACGTAACCGAAGACACCGAAGTGGAAGCCAATGTAAGCGAAAACGGCAGCACCGAAGAGGAGTCTTTCTTTGACAAAATTGGCTAAAAAACATTTAAAATTACATAGGGCATCATCTGCCCACTGATTTATTTGGTTGAAACAAAACTAAAAGTTTTATTCGCGTTTTTGATGTCTGATAATCAGGTCAACTAACGTTAATTCTTTTTATTGTATGGGCTTTATCTCATTAGAAGGTCTCGAGTTTTTCTCTTATCACGGAGTGTACAAAGAGGAACAAACCATTGGTAACAAATACCGGGTAGACATAACCATAGAAACCGATTTTTCGGAAGCTGCTGCCGAAGACAAGATCTCAGGTACAGTGCATTATGGGGAATTATACAAAATCATTGAGGATATTATGAAGCGTCCCTCCAAGCTCCTCGAAAATCTGGCTCACCGTGTAATAGAAGCTACTTACCAAAAATATCCTGACATTGCTTCGGTAGAAGTAAGCGTAGCCAAGTACAATCCTCCTGTAGGTGGCGTGTGCAAATGGGCAAAGGTGAATTATAAGAAGTAGCTTTAGAGTTATTCAGTCCATAGTCCACTGTCCACGGTTTTGGGTGTTTTATGATTATACTTACCGTTATAAAATCTATTGACTATGATCTGTTGACCAATGCTGTTTCCTTAACACTTCTCGAGTCCATATGGCAAGTCGAAGGAGTTTCCTCCTGAGAGTAGGAAGACTAAGGTGGTCTGCTATGCGAGCAATAAAATATCCTTAAGGAAACAGCATGGATCTGCTGACCATAGACTAATAAAATGCAAAAGAAACAAAAAGCCATTCGAGAGCAATACGTAACTCAGGGAGTAGATGCCTATTACCAAGAACATGGCAACACGTACGAAAACCCTCATTTTTCCCAAATAGCTGCTTTGTTGGAAAACAACCAATCAAGGATTGATTATGCTAAGACATTAGATTTTTGCGCGGGAGGGGGAGAGGTTACCCAGGTTTTGCAAAAACTGGGATACACCGAAGTAGTAGGTTGTGACCCTTATACCCATGAATTGTACACCAAAAATACCCAACTCGCTTGTTTGAGTTTCAATTTCCAGGAAGTAATTCAAGGAAAACTCAACGAAGCTTTTGATAGTCAACAATTCACCAGCATTGTCTGTAGCTTTGCCATGCATCTTTGTCCTGAAAAGCAATTATACCCTTTGGTGTATAACCTCTTTCAATTGACAGATCAATTAGTGATTATAACGCCGCATAAACGCCCTGTATTGGAAGAAATCGCCCAGGTACGCCTCGAGTTTGAGGATTACGCATTGACTGAGCGGGGCAAAAAAGTAAAACTGAAAAGTTATCGTTGGGTATAAAAAAATCCGCTACTTTCCAGCAGCGGATTCAAAATCTTAAGGATTGCTTAGTCTACCTCAATCACCACATCATCCGTCAATGGGTGCCCTACGCAAGTAAGTACAAACCCTTGCTCAATTTCTTTAGCCGAAAGTGCATCCTCTTCTTCCATATACACCTTACCTGAAGTACAACGACCAAGGCAAGAAGTACAAATGCCACTCTGGCAAGAGAAAGGCAGGTCTATGTTATCATCTAGTGCGGCATCCAAAATACTCTCTTTGGGTTCCACCGTTACTTTGTGCTCTTCACCACTGTATTTGATGGTAACTACGCGCTCTACAATGCCCTCTACTTCGTTTCCAGCACCTTTTTGAGCATCTTCGAGGCTTACGCCAAAGCTTTCTTTGCGTAGTTTATCCTGAGGTAATTTATATTTGGTAAAGGCCAACTCTATTTGCTCCATCATACCCCCAGGGCCGCACATAAAGTACTCACGGGGCTTAAACAACTTTTTGGGCAGGCTTTTCAAGATGGTTTGCACCAAATCAGGATTAAGCATTCCTTTATGGCCGTCCCAACCAGCAGGTGGGTTTTCGAGCACATGTACTATGTTGAGTTGCTTGCCGTATTTGGCTTTCAGATCTTCAATTTTTTTCTTGAAAATAATAGAGTTCTCGTCGCGGTTGGCATATACCAACGATACAATAGAGCTGGATTCGGTATTCAAGATGCTTTGCATTAACGACATCATCGGGGTAATACCACTACCTCCGGCAAACAACACCACGTGGCGTTTGTTTTTCTTGGTGATTTCGGTAGTAAATACCCCAGCTGGAGCCATTACCTCGATGGTATCACCTGCTTTTATATTGTCGTTGATGTGGTTAGATACTTTACCACCTTCTACCCGTTTTACGGTTACAGCAGGATTGGCATCTATACCAGGAGCAGAGCACAAAGAATAAGCTCTACGTACCGATTCGCCCTCGATGTCGAATATTAAGGTCAAAAACTGACCAGATTTATAAGTGATGGCACCCGCGTTTGGGTTCTCAAAAATGACCGAAACCGCATCCTGAGTCTCGTTTACGACTTCTTTTACCTTAAGTTGATAATTATTTGAACTCATATATCAATTCAATTTCTCTTTTCCAAGTTAATAACAAGCCAAATCCGCTAAGGGTTATGGATTTGCCCATATTTTGGCAAAGCTAAACATTATTTTCTTTTTGTCCTTCTCTAAAAAATACTCCACTGAATGCACACCTGCTAGTATCATTGATTGACCAACGTATTTTTTAACACAGAATACTACAATATTATCACGCCATGAACTGGAACACTACCTATCATATCTATGAAGGCATAGCCTTGCTATGGATTGTTGCTACTTGGGGAGCAATGGTTTTTAAGCCCGCTCCTACTTATGAGGCCGATTTTAAATCTGTTACGATAAACCTTAAGCATGTATTAGCTCAGGAAGACGAAAAACACTGTAATTGGATAGAAAACTTATGCATAGATGTAGACAAGCAGGGTAGGTCACGGGAAGGTCTTGAACGTATCGAGCGAGCCCATGAATTAGATCAACGTTTGAACCAGGTGCATGCAAAAATCAGACAAGAGAGAAAACAACTTACTCAAAACACATCCTCAAAAAACATTGATTGGGGCCAGGAAAAAGTTGCGAGAGTGACGCAACGGCTGAATACCCAGCTTAACTGGATGAACACAGAGTTTAAGGATTTGAACTTAAATCTACCATTTGAGCATATTGTGAAAAATGATAGCATCGCACACTTTACCAATACTACAAAAGCAGCTGCCCAAGCCTTGTTATTGACTTATCAACTTCAATTGAAGAGATACGAATCTCAGGTATTACGCAAATTAGGTGCAGGTGATTTTTCATTTTCTTATGGGTGTGGTTTTGGATGGGGAATTAATACTATAAGCGAAGCCTATGTTGTGCAGGTGGGGGATGATTATGTAGCAGATATGTTTGATAATTTGACCACTAGACGGCTGTTTAACATAAAATACTTTGTAAATGACCAGGCACTTCCGATAGATAAACGAGGTGATTTTGAGCTTAAAACCCAAGGAGTTGGTCGCCAATACCTTCACCTTACTTTTCATTATCGCGATAGAGAAGGTGGGAGAGTTCAAAGCATAGAAAAAAGAATCCCTTATACTGTACTTCCTAAATGATCAAACCAATGAATTGGAACACTACCTATCATATCTATGAAGGCATAGCTTTGTTATTGATTGTTACGGCTTGGGGAGCGATCATTTTCGGAAGCCTGATAGTAAGCAAGGCAGATTATCAATCAGTGAATATTCAACTGGAAAAGTCATTTCAAAAGGCATTTGCACAAAATCAGAATGCTTTAGACATGTTGTGCCTTGACGTAGAATATCAGGGAAGCTCTCGTGAAGGGAGAGAACGCATTCATAGAGGCGAAGAGTTGAGTAAACGTATCTACGAATGTCAACGCACCATCAATAGCATCAGAAATCGTTTACCAAAACGCAATGCAAAGAGTAAAGATTATATCGTTTCGTTGTTCAACGAGCAGGTTATATGGATAAACAAAGTGTTTGATGATTTGACCTTGCCTCATTTTGAGAAAATAGCACTCCCCAGTCATTTTATAAATAGCTCAGAAGAAGCCACGAAAACCTTATTATTGACCTATCAACTCAAACTAGGAGAGTATCAAACAGCGGTGTTACGCAAATTGGGAGCATTTGAGCTGGCTTACCCGTTAAGGGATAACTTTAGCTGGTACCCAACCATCATTCCTCATACCAAAGTAGTACAGGTAGGTAATGAGTATGCTGCAGATGTTTTTGATGGAAAAATCATCGATCTTTACAATGTGAGATACTTTGTTAATGATCAATTTGTAAAGAATGGAAGTCTTCAATTCAAACCTGAAGGTAATGGTCAGAGGCATTTAAATCTTACTGTTCAGTATCGATACGGATGGTGTAGCCCTGTCCAACAAACCAATAAAAAAATCCCTTACACTGTACTTCCTAAATGATCAAACCAATGAAAAAAACACTTTATCATATCTACGAAGGACTAGCCATTTTGGTAATTGTGGTTTGTTTTTGGGTAGACCCAAGGCCTGATCATACACATACCATAAGTCTCGAGCATACTTTAGAATCAGCAAGAGAAGATAGCCTGTTTGTGTCTGGTAGTAACTTTTTTAATCAAATGATGAAAGAGTTGGGAACCTCAGATGAATTCTATGAGCGATTACCTCGTTTTTACAGATTACTTCGAATCACAAAGAGCACAATACGAGTATTAGAAAGACATAAAATCCATATAGAGCAATATCCCAAAGATGCGCGTGATCCTGTGAATACCTATTTTATTCAAGAGAAACAAGGGTATAAAATCAAACAGGTGTTGGATGCTTATGTAGATAGCTTGTCACGAAAGTTCAGAGATTTTACACTGCCCAAATTCGAAAAGCTATTGACAGGTAATAAAGCGTTGTATCAAAAATATGAATGGTTTATGCCAAAAGACATCGTACGTTTGCATTTTGGACACGCCACCGTAGCTGAAGCATCAGCGTTACTCACGACCAAGCAGTACAAAGTTTTTCGTTATGCCCTGAGCATTATAAAAGGTCTCAGAGGTTATTCGGATATATATTTAGATTATGGTTGTGGCCCTATTCCAGTACTTAGTGGAGTTTTTCAGACGAATAACCGCATTGAAGTAGGCGACACCTTAGAAGCTGACTTAGTGGCCAGCGGGCAATTTCCTTACAGCAGGCCAAAGCGTGAGTTTTATGCTGAAGTAAACGGAAAACGAGTAATGCACAATAGAGAGGGGCGCATACCAGTAGAATTTGTAGCTTCGGGTAAAGGTAAACAATACTGGACAGGTCTGGTACGCTATTGCGACAAAGGCACAGAATACACCAAAACTTTTAAAATTCCTTATTGGGTAGAATAACATGATCCGAAACAAGATGTACCTAACATTCGAAATCCTGGCATTACTGGTGATTGCTTGGGTTTGGGGAGACATGTTACAGGGAGCTCCTAAGTTCTCTGAGCATTTTACTGCCTTACAATCAGCTGAGGATTATGGACTACGTCAGGCAAAGCTGAGAGCAAAAGAACAGGTAAAAGACCTGCGACAAGACGTACGCAAGCAGGGAAATTCAAGAGAAGGAAGAGAGCGTATTAAACGAGCCGAGCAGTTGTTGGAGCATACCCAACAGGTAGTAGCATTTTTAGAGGGAGTCAAAAGGCAATTGAACAAATTGCCTCGTAATCGGGTCAATGACTGGATGATAGAGCAAAAAAAGGCTTATGAGATTAAAGATACATTGGATAAATATGTGAAATGGATGGTGAAAGAATACAAAGATCTAACCCTACCTGAGCTGAACGCATTAGCCAAAAGTAATAAAGCAACTCCTCTATATTCAAAAAAAGAATCCGACAAAGATTTTGCGCATAGCTACTTTGAGAATGCTTCTAAGGTTGAGGTCAAAGCTTTTTTAAGCCAAAAGCAACTGGTAGTGAAGCAATATGAAGCCGAAGTGTTAAAAAAATTAGGTGCGGGCGATCTTTCCTCAGATTTGCATCCTGACGTGGCAGGGGGAGTTTTTGTGCATCAACCACTTCTGCAAATACCTGTAGGTGATCATTTGATTGCCGAAATGGTAATTAAGAACTTTTATGGAGTGACCAAAGCCAACCCTCGCTTTTTTGTGAATAATACTCCTATTGTAGTAGCTGATAGACAAGGCAAAGTAGCATTCGTGGCTAATGAGGTGGGTAAAAAGCACTGGCAAGCCAAGTTTATTTTAAGAATCCAAGGAAGAGATTCTATCATCATTCACCAAGTGCCTTTTGAAGTATTGCCTAAAAGATAAGCAAACCGAAGAAGGGTAACTACCCTTCCCCGGTTTACTTGTTGTCTTACTTCACCTTCTCAAAATAAATATTTAGAGCCCTGGCGCCCGATATTTTACAACCCATCACTTTGCCTTGGGTGTTTCTTACAAAAACTCCTTTTTGTAAAAAGAAACTAGTGCCAATAAACACGTCGGGCTGAAAAGGATTGAAAGTAATAGGGGCGTTACGTGCATGCAATGCAGTGAGCTTACCTTCTTTGAGTGTTAAGGTATAAGAAGTTCTAAGTTCAGGACTGTAGTATCTGCCAACAAATTGCTTAAGATCAACCTTGCCTTTGTCAAACTTCACCATTGGTATACGTTTGGCAATGTATTCAAAATCTCCCTGCCAATAGTGAAGCTTAGCTACAGGTTTTCCTGCTTTTGAGCTTGGAAACACAATTTTAAATTCCCCATTGTCCAATATAAATGTGTTTGCTGAAACGGGATTTAACGTAGACAATTCTTCTTGATTGGTTACTTTCAATTGTAAGCCTTGTTTTGCCTGAAATATTGTGAAAATAAGCCCTGGCTGAATCTGATAACTCCCGACGTAACTCTTTAACATGGCTTTACTAGGTTTTGCTTTTGAACTAGCAGTAGTTTTAGGAGAAGCTTTTAAGCCCAAATACCAATCGGCAATTTGCTTGACATAACGTATAATATGCATTCCTGAACGTTGGGCGTTTGAAAGTACCACAATGGAGAGTTTCTTGGTTGGAAAACGCATAACATAAGCCCGATAGCTGGCAATCCCTCCCCCGTGAAATACACATTCTAATCCTTTGTAGGTTTTTATTTCTTGCCCCAGGGCATATCGTAGGGTATCACCATTATTCAAAATACCTCGGGTTTTCATTTTCTGAAACAAAGCCTTGGAACCCACCTTGGGCTGGGCAAAGTTCATGGCCCATTTGCTTAAATCTTCCAATGTAGTCACCAAACCAGTAGAACCATAGATGGCATAGTTGAGATTATTTCTCTTGAATTCCTCGCTGCTGATGGGCCAATAAGAGGAAGCGAGGTCTTTGATAACTCTATTGGGATCATCAAATATGGTGGTACGGTTCATCCCCAATGGTTTGAAAATGTACTGTGTAGCAAACTCGAGAAACGACTGACCAGACACATTCTCTACGATTTTGGCCAGCAACATATAACCTGTATTGCAATACTCATAAGCACTACCTGGAACAAAGTTGAGTTGCTTTTGTTGTTGCACGAGTGCTACCATTTCGTTAAATGTAACCTCATCGCCTTCTTTAGAACCTACCAGTCGTATCAAATCTCCGTTGTCTCGCAAACCACTGGTATGATTGAGCAAGTGTAGAACTTTGACCTTATGTGCAAACCTGGGGAGTTGGGGTAAATGTTTTTGTACTTCGTCTTGCAATGAGAGTTTGCCTTGAGCTTCCAATAAAGCAATGGCAAAAGCTGTAAATTGTTTTGATACCGAACCCACGTGAAAGCGAGTAGTAGAGGTAATGGGTAAGCCATATTCAAGGTTGGCTCTGCCTACCGCTTTTTTATAAATTACTTCTTGGTCACGCATCACGGCAATGGCCATTCCAGGACGATTTTTGCCCGCCCAATTTTGTAATAAGTCATCTATTTTCTGCGCAATATCTTTTGAAGAGGTTTGACTAAATGAGCAATTGCCAACCAATAAAACGAACACCAATACAAATATTTTTTTCATATGTTATAGGTTTTTGGGTAATTAAAAAAGTGGGATGGGTTTCATCCGTTTGATGGGACAATAGTAGGGCTGAGAGGCCAGAATAGCGACCGATTAAAAAAAGTCGTACCAATTTGGCTAAAAAAATACGTGTGAATTTTAGTCGTACGATATCAATCCTTCTTGTTATGTATTCAAACGAAGCAATACCAACAAGAAACGATCAAGTCCTTGGACTACCCTAGATTGGCTTTCCGATATTGAGTGGGTGTAGTACCTGCGTGTTTTTTAAAAGCAGTATTGAAAGAAGACTTGGAGTTGAACCCTACCTCATATAAAATCTCCAGCACCGTTACAGCCTGTTTGTTTGGGTCTCGCAATATCGCCTGTGCTTTTTCAATGCGATAGCTATTTACCAGATTAAAAAAGTTTTGCCCCATATGTACATTGATCAATTGGGACAATTCTTTAGCAGAGATATCCATCAGGTTGGCCAATTGCTGAATATTGAGCGAAGGATCTAAGAAGGGTTCTTGAGCCTGCATCAGTGTTTGCAAAGCGGTTATTTGCTGTTGTTGTGCATTGCTTAAATCTGGTGCAACAATGGCTTGGGTGTTGGGTTCATTGACTACCGCAAGCTGGGTATCTATCCCTCTAAATAAAGCAGGCTGGTAAAGCGCCTTAAGTACAAACCAACAAGAAACTCCGGTAGCGATAAGACTTACAATCATATTGGCCCAAATGATAACTTGGATATTAGAACCAAACTGAATGATGTTTTTAGACAAAGCAAATAAATGAGCTACCAAAAAAACAATGATCATCTGCCATAGCCAACGATAAAAAGTATAAAACTCGGCAGCGTAATTTTCAAGATATACCCGCTTAAACTTTCTCAAAGCCAATATAGTAAGTACAATGTATACATAATACTGAGCTTCTCCCAGTACGTTAAATACCAGCAACTCTGTGGTTTCCCGATCGTTCAAAAAACTAATTTGAGCAGGCTTATCTAAGAAGTAAAACCGAGGAACAAGGGCTACAAAGAATAGCCCAAACAACAGCCCATGCCAAAGGTGTATAAGCCTTAAGCGAAAGTTGTAATAACACACTGATAGTACATACAAATAAAACAAGGGCATTTGGAGTAAACTAGAAGCCCTCTTAAGCGTACTCAAGTGAGGATAATTGCCAATCCACTGGTAGATAAAAAAACCAGTAAGGTCAAAGGCTATCAGCAATAAAAATACGGAGAATAGACGATTGGCCAGTTTGTTTTTGGTTTGTACCGTCAACAAAAAAAGCGACAACAACAATAAAACTCCTACCGCCACTTTGGCGCTACTTCCTATCAGGTCAAGATTATTCAACTTCTGTTATTTCTTATGAATGAGGCGCCTAATATACAAATACCCCATCGCTGAATAATATTTTATAAAAAAATACTCCACTCCAAATGCCTACAATGGTATAAACCATCACAACAATAACTTTAACACTGGGTGGTTGGTGGGGTGCTTACTACCAACCATTTTATATGAAACACTAAGAATCTTATCACAATGAAATGGAATACTGCCTATCATGTATATGAAATCATTGCTTTGTTGCTTATTGCCTTAAGTTGGTGGTCTTGGGTGACCGATTCAGGTCATTATGAGACAAGTCATTGGCAGGCGCTCAATAATAGGCTAGAGTATGGATTAGCACTTGCTCGAACCCAGGCCGATAAAGCCGATACAACTTTAAGAAAAGAAGTTAAAAAAACGGGTAACTCCCGAGAAGGCTTGGCACGTATTAAGCGAATGGAATTGCTACGCAAGCGAACTAATGAGGTAATGGCAGATTTACATAACACCATACAGCATTTGAAAATAATGCCTGAAGATGGATATCGTCAAGCAAATGATTGGATGGTAAAGGAAGGAGCCGCGAATCGAACAAAACAAATACTAGATTATTATGTCGATTGGTTGGCTAGTGAATTTAATGATCTTTCACTCCCTAAGTTTGAAAAGATTGCTGAGGGAAATCAGGAAAACTCTTTGTACTATGAACGAGAAGCTGATAAGGACTTTACTCATAACTATTTTGACAATACTTCTCCTGAAGAAGCAATAGCTATTCTCACTCAAAAACAGTTAATCATCAAACGTTATGAGGCCGAAGTCTTAAAAAGGCTGGGTGGTGGCTGTTGTTTTTGTGGTAGCTGGAAATTTAACAGAATAGATACCAAGACTTTTGCTCCTGTAAATACCATTCAAGTAGGTGATGAATATACTGCCGATATGTTTATCCAGAGCTCTGCCAGCAAAGCTAATCCACGAATGAGTATCAACCAAACGCCATTGATGGTAAAAGATGGACAGGCTGATGTAGCGTTTAAAGCCCAAACGATAGGAAAGCAATTTTGGGAAGGCAAAATTACGCTGAAAATTCGTGGCAGGGATTCTACTTTTATCCATAGAGTACCGTTTGAGGTATTACCCAAATAAGTGAAACAATATGAAATGGAATACAATATACCGTATTTATGAAGGCTTAGCTGTGGTCATTACCCTGGGTTGCTGGTGGTTGTACATTACCACTCAAATCATCGATAGTGAAGTGCATTGGCAATCTTTTAATAGTGCGGTTGAAAGATATGTAAATAAAGCCTGTAAAGCGTCGGTTGATGCGGATAGTATGCTAAAAGCTGACGTGCGCAAAAATGGCAATTCTCGCGAAGGAATAGAACGTATCAAACGAGCTGCTTTGCTACAAGAGCGAACCAATGAGGTGATGAAAGCACTGGAAACGACCAAAAATCATTTGAAGGCAATGCCCGCAGGGGCAAGAAGGAAAGCCAGCAATTGGATGGTTTCGCAGGGTGAAGCTCACCGAGTCAAGGAATGGTTGGATAAATATGTGACTTGGTTGTCTGAAGAATTCAAAGATTTAACGTTGCCTAAATTTGAAAAAATAGCTGAAGGTGACGAAGAAAACGCTTTGTATTTTGCCCACAATTACTTTGCATATACTTCTCCTGCCGAGGCAGTTACTGTTTTGAGTCATAAACAATCCATTGTCAAACGTTATGAATCAGAGGTGTTAAAAAAACTTGGCGCAGGTGATATAACCGGAAGCTTTGTTTGCTATTGGTTAAGACCTGGTGTTTTTGCCTCAACAAAAATCATTCAGGTAGGCGAAGAATACAACGCAGACATGTTCATTGAAATTTCAGCTAGTAGAGCCAATCCTCGAATGAGTATTAATCAAACCCCAGTGATGGTCAGAGATGGACAGGGGCAGGTAGTATTTCGAGCTCAAGGTGTTGGAAAGCAGTTTTGGGAAGGTAAAATCAGGGCCAGAGTTTATGGCAAAGATTCCACCTTTGTACATCGGGTACCATTGGAAGTATTACCTAAATAAGTGAAACAACATGAAATGGAATACGCTGTATTACGTCTATGAGGTTTTGGTAGTGTTGGTTACACTAGGCATAGGGTGGCTTTGGTGGAGTGAACCAGCCATAGAAGCTGAAAACTACTGGCCCTCTTACAATACTTCATTAGAGCAAAGTATCTACAGAGCAACGCTTGCTGCTCAAGCATCGGATAGTACCCTGCGGGCTGATGTACGCAAACAGGGAAGTTCAAGAGAAGGCGTGGATCGTATTGGGCGTGCAGCTTTGCTACAGCAACGCACCAATCAGGTAATGGCTATAGTGGAAACGGCCAAAAATCGATTGAAAAACCTACCCAAGAATGCTCAAAGGCAAACAAGTAACCTCATGATTAATCAGGCAATGGCTTATCGCATCAAAGATTCATTGGATCGTTATGTAGATTGGCTCACGTTTGAATTTAGAGATTTGGGGCTTCCAAAATTTGAAAAACTAGCGAAGCATGACCATCGAAAAGATTGGTACTATCCCTGGGAATCTATTCAGGATTTCCCTAAGCGATATTTTAAATATACACGACCTGCAGAAGCTATCACGATTTTGAATTTACAACAAGCTGCGGTAAAACGCTATGAATCAAAAGTATTGAAGAGACTAGACGCGGGTAGTATAACTTCAAGCTGTGGTTTTAATAAAGTAGAACCAGGAGTTTTTGCGCCTTTAAATACCCTTCAAGTAGGTGATGAATACACCGCTGATATGTTTATCAGTGCCTCAGCAAGTAAATATTATACAAGAATGACTTACAATGGTCGGCCTATTACAGTAAAAGATGGCAAAGGAGAAGTTCTGTTTACTGCTCGAGGAAAGAGTAAACAATACTGGAAAAGCGGATTTATTTTTAGAAAACGAGGTACTTTGAAAGATACCACAATTACCTACACCCTGCCTTTTGAAGTATTACCTAAATAAGTGAAACAACATGAAATGGAATACAATTTATCATAGCTACGAAGGCATAGCATTGTTAATGATTGGTTGGTGTTGGTGGACGTTTTTTTACCCCAAAACTCCAACAGAAGTGACGCATTGGCAATCGCTCAACTACACCCTCGAGACCAGGACTATTGATGCTTACACTGCTTCGCAAGACGCCATTACTGATTTGCGTAAAGATGTGCGAAATCAAGGGAACTCTCGAGAGGGGGTGGAAAGAATCAAGCGAGCTGAGTTACTAAGCAGTAAAACTAATCACGTTTTTGCGAGATTGGGAGAGGCCAAAGGATATTTGCAACAGTTAGACCCCGCTGAACAAGCAACTACTGAGCGTTTTATGGTTCATTCTGGGTTTGCTTACCAACTCAAAAATAAGTTGGATGATTATACCCAATGGCTTGCCAATGAATTTCGTGATTTAGCGTTGCCCAAGTTTTCGCCATTGGCCGAAGGCAACGAGGAAAACTCGCTCTACTACGTTTCAGAACCTGATAAGGACTTTGCCCATAATTATTTTGAATCTACTTCTGCGGCTGAAGCAATAGCCCTCATGACCCAAAAGCAAACTCAAATCAAGCGCTACGAAATAGAAGTGTTGAAAAGACTATATGATGGGCCAACAGTTTCGTTTTGTTGTGGTTGTGATAGAATAAGAGCTGAGTTGGGAAAACTTAAAGCCTTGATTCCAGTAGGAGAAGAATATACGGCCGATATGTTTATTGGGCGTTCAGCTCGTGAAACGAACCCTAGAATGACTCTGAATGGTGAACCGTTAGCCGTAATAAGCCATTACGGGGCAGTAGAATTTCAAACCAAAGAAGTTGGCCAACAGTTTTGGGAAGGCAAAATCGTTTACAAGCACGAGGGGCAATATAGGAGAGTTGATTATAAAGTGCCTTTTGAGGTTTTACCCAAAAAATAAACTCGATGAAGTGGAATGCAGTTTATCATATCTACGAAAAGGGAGCATTGCTACTGATTGGCATGTGCTGGTTGGCTTTTCTTTACCCTAAAACTTCAACACAGGCCAGTCATTGGCAATCATTCAACTACACTCTTGAGACTTGTGCCATTGACGCTTACACTGCTGCGCGAGATATTGTGATTGATTTACGCGAAGACGTACGAAAACAGGGGAGTTCTCGAGAGGGGGTAGAAAGAATTAAGCAGGCCGAGTTATTAATTAGCAAAACCGACTACATTTTTGCAAGGTTGGAAGAGGCCAAGAGATATTTACAACAATCAGATCCCGCTGAACAAGCAACAACCGAGCGTTTTATGGTTCATTCTGGGGTTGCTTACCAACTCAAAGACAAGTTGGATAATTATACCCAATGGCTTGCCAATGAATTTCGGGATTTAGGGCTACCTAAATTTGCACCATTGGCTGAAGGCAATAAGAAAAATCCACTCTACTATGCTTTGGAGCCAGATAAGGATTTTGCCCATAATTATTTTGAATCTACTTCGGCGGCTGAAGCCGTAGCGCTTATTACCCAAAAACAAAATCAAGTCAAGCATTATGAAATGAAGGTTTTGAAAAAATTATATCCTTGGTCACCAGGTTCATTTTGTTGCATTGATATGTTTGTTCAGCCAGTGTTGGGAGAAGCTAAAACTATAATATTGGTAGGAGAAGAGTATACTACTGACATGTTTATTGGGCAATCTACCCGCTTGATGCACCCTCAGGTAACTGTAAATGGAAAGCCAACCGAAATTAAAGATGGCCAGGTAGAGATTAACTTTAAAACTAAAAGAATTGGCAAGCAATTTTGGCAGGCCGAAATACTTTATAGGCTCGAAAGAGTATTCAAGAACAAGTATAAAACCATTACTCGTAAGGTGCCTTTTGAGGTATTACCAAAAAAAATAAGCATTATTTTATTAAAAAAGCTCCAGTGTTTTCGTATGCTCGAGTATACCTAACCATCACTACTACTAACTAATTTACTTACATAATGAAATGGAATAGTTTGTACTACCTATACGAGGGAGTGGCTTTATTGGGCATTCTCCTGAGTTGGAGCGCCATTGTTTTCACTTCCCCACCCAATGATCCCAGTCAATGGCAATCTTTTAACCAAAACCTCGAGATGGCTTTGACTCGAGCTACCTGGGATCAGGCAGAAAGTTTAGAAATCATGCAATTGGATGTGAGTAAAAGCGGAAAATCCAGGGAAGGAATAAGTAGGGTACAACGTATGCAAAAACTATCGGAACGTACCCATGCTGTGCTCCAAAAACTAGAAGCGGCTAAAGACTATGTAAGAACCTTGCCTCCTGACAAACCAATAAAAGCCAATGATTGGCTACTCAAAATAAATCAGGTGAAAGTTGACCTGGATCGTCAGATACAGCATCTCAATCACTCTTTTGAGGATTTACACGTACCCCAGTTTGACTACATTGCAGATGGTACCAAGCGTAACCCATTGTACAAAGGTCTACCTGAGAGAGATTTTGCCCATAATTATTTTGAAGAAGTGCTTCCAGCCGAGGCAATGGTTTTGCTCACCCAAAAGCAATTGGTGCTGCGACGTTTTACCAGTGAGGTCATAAAAAAAACTGGTGCTTGTAGCCCTGAGCGATATTATTGGCGTTCAGTGAAAGCTCAAGCACAGGCATCGGTACAAAAGGTGCAAGAAGGAGATGAATACACCGCGGATTTATTTCTGGGAGTAAAGATGTCTCCAACCGATTTGCAGGCTCAACTCAATGGTCGGTCGATCATTCCTGGCCAAACTGGTGTCATTTTTAAAACCAAAGGACAAGGGCATCAACATCAAGACCTGACGCTTACTTTTGACTATAAAGGAAAGCGTCCAACTTTTACCCATCGCTTAAATTATACCCTGAAATAACCGTTACCAACAAATCCTCTAAACTATGAAATGGCGAATATTTACTTATCTCTATGAAGGGATTGCTTGCCTATTGATTGCGGTGTCTTGCTGGGACATGTGGTTTACAACCAACGACTTACAATCTTCTGCTCAATTGAGTTTGATTAAACAAACCCTTGAGCGTGGAGTAGATGAGAGTTACCTGCGTTTACAGGAAGATTATGTCGATCGTAAAAGAGATGTGCAAAAACAGGGTAATTCTCGAGTAGGTCTGGAGTACCTCAAGAGATTGGCAGATTTAGATAGCCTTGTAAATGGAGTGCTCCAGCCTATAGATGACTTAAAAGATGCCCTGGAGCAGCTGCCAACAAGAGATCAATTGGCGGTAAAACGCCTGATGATTGATCAAGAAAATGCTTATCATTTAAAAGAAAAGCTGGATCGGTTTGTAGACCAACTTCAGGAAAACTATAAAGATTTGTCTTTGCCTACTTTGGATAAATTTGCCGAAGGTACCCAACATAACCCTTTGTTTAAAGGCGAGCCAGATAAGGACTTTGCCCACCTTTATTTTGATGGAGCCAACCCTGTTTTAGCGTCCGCTCTGTTAAGCCAAAAACAACGCATAGCGCTTATATATGCCAATGCAGTTTCCAAAAAACTAGGTTGGGGGGACATCACAAGAAGCTTCAATCGCTTTCATCGGGTAGAGGCTGGCGTCAAGGCAGAAACCACCATGGTACAAGAGGGCGAGGTATATCGTTGCGACTTGTTCATTAGTCAATATCAGTCATTAGAAGGCCTTCGTCTTTTTCAAAACAACCGCAGGGTGCGTCATTTTTATGGTAAAAAAGAAGTAAAGTTTAAAACTAAAGAACCTGGAAAAAAATTGTGGGAAGCACGGTTTACCTATCGCCAAAATGGAAAGGATACCACCATTACACATCAGGTAGGCTATCAAGTACTAAAAAAAATACCATAAAATTCTTTTTTTTACTCCACTGTAAAAGGTTGGTAGAGTATAGCTTTCCAGACTCTTAAACACTTAGAACAAAAAATACTAAACAAATAAAATGGAAAATACCCAAGATCACTTGAAGCAAACTCAGCGAAAAAAACGCTTTCGTAGATTCATTCGCTTCGCAATTGTAACTACCGTCATGTTATTGTCGGTAAGTACTTGGTACTATACCCGTTTTCGCCCTTCTACTGCACTTATCGATAAGTTTGTGATGATTAATAATGCCATAGAACATTCGCTGGCCAATTTGAAAAACACCAGTGATAATTCATTGAAATCGCTCAAAGCTGATGTGAAAAAAAACGGCAACGCCCGAGCAGGGTTAGAAATGATCAAGCGAGCTGAGCAGCTTAAAAAGCATACTGCTGAAATGCTGGGTGAGATTGATAAAATCAAGCAAAGATTGATTAACGAGGCAGGAGGTGGCCTTGATCCTCAAACTCATACTGTAAAGCGTCCCAAGGATCAGTTTTATACCTATCGCGATATGATTGGTTTGCCAGGAGGCGAAAAAGGAATGGCTTACAAACTAGAAAAGCAGCTCAAGGCTTATAACAACTGGGTGAATGCCGAATATAAGGATCTATTGAAAGATAAATTGGCACCTTTGACCAAAGTAGGAGGCGCTAAAGATACTAAAGACTTTGTTCGTCATAATTTTCGCCGCAAACCCATTGTGTTGGTATTGGCTAAGCTGAGCCAGCTACAGCACCAGGTACTGGAAGATGAAAGCAAGGTGCTGAATAAAATGCAAAGCGCGGTACCTTTCAACGAAGAGCTCCATTTTGATAAAATATACACAGGCGTATCGGCCGAGCGCAGCGTATTACGTTCAGGAGAAACTTACAGAGCTAGTATGGCCATTGCCGCCTATCCGAGCAGAACCAAGGCACGTATGACGGTGAATGGTTCACCCATCAAAGTAGAAGGAGGAATTGGTAAAGTGCGTTTCAAAACTACTTATCCTTTGGGTAAAAAGACCTGGAAAGGAACCATTACCTTTAAAAATAGAGGACGAGATACGACTTTCAGAATTGAGAAAGAATACATTGTAGTGCCTCGAATGAAATAAAACAATTGATTGGGTAGGGGTTATACTTTCATCCCTATCCATAAAATATCATCCCGCTGAGTAGTGCCTTCCATAAATTTTTTAAGATTTTTCTCAAGAATATTTTTCTGCTCAGCCAATGGCAATGAAGCATTCTCTTCCAATAAATTACTCAAACGTTGCTTGGTAAAGTTTCGCCGCTCACGATTATTTTGATCCTGAAAACCATCCGAACCAGCGTAAATTATACTACCTGTGGGCAATGTTATCGCTTGATTCTCGAATTTGATAAAATCCGACGTGAACCCACCAATAGATTTTCTATCACCCGTAAGTTTATGGATTCGATCTTCATCAGCCGAAGAATAATATAAAGGGTTTTTGGCTCCAGCATACACTAAATTCACTGTTGTAGGAGTAGGCCTTGTGATACTGAAAACAATGGCATCCATACCTACCCGATGCTGGGCTGAACTAGCAGCATATAACGCCTCATTGAGCAACTCGTGCAAGCGGGTCAAAATGGTTTTGGGGTCGGTAATGTGATCTTTGTAAATAATGTTGTCTAATAAATTGATACCAATTAGGCTCATGAAAGCCCCCGGAACTCCGTGCCCAGTACAATCGGCCACTACCGTAATTATTTGATTATTTACTTGTTTGATCCAATAAAAGTCGCCAGATACGATATCCTTAGGGCGATATAGGATAAAATGTTCCTGAAAAAAAGTTTGTATATTTTGTTGAGAAGGTAATAAAGCCTGTTGGATAGTGTGGGCTACTTTTATGCTGCTTTCAATCCGTGCTTGTTGTTGATTCAAGTTTTTATTTTGGCGCTCAATGTAGTCTCTTTGAGAAACGATCTCTTCCTGGTTTTGCTGAAGTTCCTCGTTAAGCTGGCTTAACTCGTTTTTTTGCGTGGTTAATTGTTTGTTTAGTTTACGTTGTACTTGACGACTCCTAAAAACGAAAGCACTCACCACAAGTACTGTAAACAAAACCCCTAAAGCGCTTAATAGATAGAATCGCTGCCTTTGGAGTTTTTTATCGTTTTCTATCTTTATTTTTTCATCTTTAGCCTTCTGATTGGCTTTCATCAATGCTTGCTTTTTGTCAAAGGCATAGTTCATTTCTAAACGAGTCAATTCCTTGGTTTTGTCAGTATTCAACAATGAGTCTTTACTTTGTAAATACAAGGTTTGATACTTAAAAGCTTGGGTATAATCTTGTTGTTGGGCCGTAATCTTATAAAGTACTTGAGACGCATCTCTGATAGCCATTAGCTCTTTAGTTTCCTGGGCTAATTGTAATGCTTCTTGTGCTGATTTTTGAGCTTGCGCGTATTTTTTCTGAGTAAAATAAGTTTGGCCTAAACTATTAAGCGCTACGATATGAATAGACTTTGCTTTGGCTTTGATAGCATTGGCTATGGCTTTTTGTTGATAATAAATGGCAGAATCTGGTTGGTTTTGATTCACTTTAATTACACCAAGTTGATTATAGGCAGCGGCTATTGACTGGAATAGTTTTCCTTCGGTACCAATAATTAATGCTTTGTGGGCATAAGTCAACGCCTCTTTGTGCCTTCCCAGTCTAGTCAGCACGATGCTTATGTTATTAGAGGTAAGCGATAAACTACCCTTATTTACATTGAGTTTTTCTTTCAGAACCAATGCTTTTTTTAGATAGGTCAACGACTGAGGGTAGTTTTCCATGCGTAGATAAATCGTACCCAAGTTGTTGTTCAACATCGAAAGCATCTTTTGGTCTTTTAACTGTTCTTGTATTGTGAGGCTTTTTTGATAATAATCCAGCGCTTCAGGATAGTTGCCAAGCTTTTTATAAATCACCCCTAAATTGTTGTATATCTGCGATAGTCCCAGCTTATTTTTATCAGATTGATGGATAGCCATCGCTTTTTTGTAGAACGCTATGGCTTTTGGGTAGTCCCCTTGGAAATAATAACTTATTCCAATGCCGTTGTAAGCATTGGCGATGCCCTTTGAAAAACGAAGCTTTTGGGCAAGCGCCAATGATTGCTGACCAGCCTGGATGGCAGAATCAGAAGAAACGCGAAAATACGCTCTGCAAATTGAATAATAGAGGTTTACCTTATTGGTGTCAGGCGAACTTTTGAGTAGTAATGCTTTCAGGCTATCAATTTTAGCATTTTGAGCATGGGTGACCGAAATAAAACCAGTACAAAAAATGAGGAGAATGATGTAATAAGTTTTTCGTTGTGTAAAGCAAGACAAAATAGAAATCATGGTATTATATGGTATAAGTCGTTATATAAACTTATCAAGCATAGTTCGTGGATAAGCTGTAGAATAAAGGCATCAGATAGTTAAGCAAGTAAACTGCAATCTAATGATAAAATGCCTTTAAAGTTGTTAAAGCAATGTTTATATTTATTGTTAAAAAAATATAATATTTTATGTGCAATATTCAAGATGGCTTTAAGCTTTGTACTTGTGACGAAAAGCTCGCAACCAGCGATATTGGCTGGGTACTCAAGCGCACCAATGCTGATTTACCTTTACACCATCGTAAAGGACGTGCCGTAATGCCTCGCTACAATCAGCAGGAAAAAGACCTGCAAGCCTTGATTTTAGAAAATCTAAACCAATATAATTGTTTTGATTTCGATTATACCCCTCACGAAAACGACTATGTGCGCATTCGGGCCAAAGCCAGTAATAGAACCGAAAGCCAATGGTTTGCCTACCGTTTTCAGCGCAATCGATGGGTAGTAGACCAAAGCGATTCCCTGGCAGCCTGGAAAACCCAACTAGAGGCTTATAAGAATGGAATAATTGAGTAGTATATTTGTTGGTAGTTCATTAGATCAATTACTTACTTTATATTAATCATGAAAAAACAACTAACCATCAATGCTGCTCGCCTGCACCAACGTATGCAAGGAATGAGTAAAATTGGCGCTTTGCCAGGAGGTGGCGTGTGCCGTTTGGCATTAAGTGATGAAGACTGCGCTGGCCGGGACTTGTTCAAACAATGGTGTAAAGATTTAAACCTAAAAGTATTAGTAGACCCAGTAGGCAATATGCTGGCCATCCAAGAGGGGAGCCAACCCGAGCTACCAATGGTAGTTACTGGGTCGCATCTGGACAGTGTAGCTACTGGCGGTATATTTGATGGCCCACTTGGGGTATTGGCAGGGTTAGAAGTGTTGGAAACCCTACAGGAGAATGGCTACGATTTTAAGCGCTCTTTGGCCATTGCCAACTTTACCAACGAAGAAGGCGCTCGCTTTACCCCCGATATGATGGGTAGCCTATTTATGAAAAAAGGGATCTCTCAACAAGAAATTTACGCGGCCAAATCTATTCAAGCCCCTCATGTTTCTTTCGAAGAAGAAATCCAACGCATTGGTTATCAAGGAACAGATAACTTACAAGCCTTGGATTTCCACAGTTTTGTAGAGCTACACATAGAGCAAGGCCCACTACTAGAGCAAGAAGATATTACTATTGGGGTAGTAGAAAAAGTACAAGGAATTTACTGGACGGAGTTTCATCTTAGAGGAGTGGCCAATCATGCAGGTACCACACCTATGCATTTGCGTCATGATGCAGGTTATGTAGCAGCCGAGATAGCCGTTTTTGCCCGCCAACTTACTCAACAATTTGCTGGACAAGTAGCCACTGTAGGAATGATGCAGTTTTCCCCCAATCTCATCAATGTAGTGCCCCAGGAGGTAACTTTTACAGTAGATTTGCGCAATACCGACCATACACTGCTTCAGCAAGCATACGAAGCACTGATGACCAAGGCTGAGGAATTGGCTCAAGCAGAAGGAGTAACCCTAACGGCCAAAAACTTAGTGCAATTTGCCCCTGTAGACTTTGCCACTAGCATTATAGATAAAGTAGAAAGTAGCGCTCAGCAACTCGGATATACAACCCGCCGCATGCCCAGTGGTGCTGGACATGATGCCCAAATGATGGCCGCTATTTGCCCTGCAAGTATGATCTTCGTGCCTAGTGTAGAGGGTATCAGTCATAATGTCAAAGAATTTACCCATCCTCAACACGTAGAAGCAGGTGCCAATGTATTATTAGGCGTAATCACGCAATTATTGGTGGATTGATTTCTGCGGGCCTTTGGTTAAGCTTTCGTGATAATTCTTGTAGAGCCGAAAAAGTTTTCTCCTTAAAAAAAGAGAGCTAGAGTGGTGTGCTATGTGATTAACAAACAACCTGGTAAACAATATCAACCCATAGGAAAACGCCTGGACTCATTTCATGAAGAGTGTAAGAGGTGGAAATAATATTCTATGTTGTAATGCTAATTACTTTGTAAACTAAGTTTTTTACGTTTCTATGACTACCCCAAAATTTTTCAAATGCCCACATTTTGCTTGGTCTTACCGAAGGGAGACCTAGCAATGCTTTCTTTGGTCTCGCTGCGCTAAGACCAAAGACTTGAGTGTTCTTTTGAAAACATCAGCTTATTTAGTTTACAGTGTACTAATGGTATTTTATAAGTAATTAATTTAACAATGTAAAGAGGGTTGTGGTTAACGGTATAGCTATTAACAAAAATGTAACAAAAAAAGCTACATATCTGAGCAACCAAAGATATGCCTTGATTGTAATGATAACAGATTGTTGGGTAGCTGACATTTTAATTCCCTACATCTAGATAACTTTACACAACTTGAAGGTTTACTACTTTTAAAACCGCTCTATACTAATGAAACAAATCAAAATGTATTACAAGTGGGTGGGGTTGCTCCTCTTAACCGTTTTATTGAACGCCTGTGTTGGCGAAGATGTAAGACAGGACAGTGTTCGGGCAATCGAGATTACCACCACCAGAACCGCCCTGCTTATTGGCCAAAATGCCAACTTAACCGCCAGTTTGAAAAACCCTTTTGGGGATAGCTTCTCAGGGGATGTTTCCTGGGTAAGTTCGACTCCAGCAGTAGCCACGATCGATGCCAGTGGCATATTGACTGCCGTGAGCATAGGACAAACCAGAGTTACCGCCACTGCCGAAGGGGTTACAAGTAATGAATTATTGATCACTGTAGTGAGTGATGCAAACAGTGTAGCTACGATTGTAATTACTGCTCCCAGCACTACCAATGTAGGAGTAGGAAGTACCTTACAATTGACTGCTTCAGCAAGAGATGTCAATGGTAATGCTTTAAATGTAAGCGATTTTACCTGGACAAGTAGTAGCACATCAATTGCTACCGTAGACCAAAACGGGCTAGTAACAGGTGTAGCGGATGGAGTAGTAACCATTACTGCAAGTGCCAACAACATAGATAGTCAGGCTTATGAGCTTACCATCGGAAGTGGAGGTTCTAGCCAGGCAAGTCGTACTGCCCAGTTCGCTGGATCCAATGGATATCGGGTTTCAGGAGATGCTTCTTTGGCAGCTGCTGGCAATGGCATCAAGCTTTCGTTGGGAAGTAATTTTTCTTCTCAAAGTGGGCCAGGTTTATACTTGTATTTGAGCAATAGTTCCAGCAGTGTATCGGGAGGAGTAGAGCTTGGTAAGCTGCGTAAAAACTCAGGAAGCGATGAGTATACTGTGGATGGTGTTGCTTTGGATCAATACAAGTTTGTGATTGTATACTGTAAGCCTTTTGGCGCTGCTTTCGGATTTGCAGAATTTGGACAATAAACCTTGAACTATCAATGAAAAAAATCACCTTAATCATATTAGGACTGGTAGTTGGAATGATGACTGTCCAGGCCAAAACATTGAACGATACTGCTCGGACTACTACCGAGTCAAGAGTTGCCCCTCGCATCGATTTATACCAAATCCCTGTGGAGCACCGATTTGCCCCTCAAAACCCAGCGAAAAACCTCAAAGCTTTAGGAGGTGGTTGGGTAGCAGGCAAAGGTCACGGATACCTACGTTTGGGAGAGCGTGTAATCCGCGCCAACCGATTTTATGGCCTTAGTGGAGAAATTACCGACATAACCACTACTGGAGTATATATTACGGAGCTGTACGGAGAGTATGGCTTGGGTAACAACCTGGAAGTAAGTCTTTATTTTCCGCTATTTTTCCGCAGTACTCTCAACTCTATTCGCTTCGAACAAAGTAATAGGGTACAACCTGGCGATGAAGTAAATAATATCGGAGACATCAACGTGGGTATTAAGTATGCATTGATTAAAAACAAACCTTTTGTGTTGAGCGCCAGCTTATTGTTGGGCATTCCTTCGGGAGTAGTAGGTGCAGGAAACACTCAGTTGCTTCAAACTGGTGATGGTGAGTTTAACCAAATGCTTCGCCTTGATGTAGGGTATTCATTTGCTCCTTTTTACCTTACTGCCGGGGTTGGGTTTAACAACCGTACACAGAATTTTTCGGATGAAATTCACGCCAACTTTGAAATAGGCATTACTTATAAAAAGTTGATTGCAATGCTTAAAGCAGGTACTGTTCAATCGCTGAACAATGGAGATGCCGCAGCTGCAGTAACTGGTATTTTCTCTAACAATACTGAATTTGTAAGTGCCGGGCCTGAAATTGCCTGGTTGTTCAATAAAAACTTTGGGTTTAGCGGAGGAGTAGCTTTTGCTTTTGCTGGACAAAACATTCTGGCAGCTCCTGCTTATAATGCTGGATTCTTTGTGAAATTTTAGATAAGCCGTTGAACAGGTGCCTCATTAGTTGCGAAATGAGGATACAATCCTGCGAGTATTTACTTGCAGGATTTTTTTGTGGTTTTAAAAGGCTAGGGGGCTTCTTTAGTTAAAATTTCGGCAGGATTTCCCAGAATCTCGTAAACCTTTTGAGATATCAGCCTAAACCACAAAAAACGAGATGAAAAATTATACAACCGCTTTTTTATTTTCTTTGGCCTTTCTGCTATTAAGCATCACCAGCAAAGCACAGATCAATTTAGATAGTGTGCACATTGTTGATCGTAAGCCACCTCCTTCCTGGAAAATCGGCACCCAGTTTCAAGCAGGCGTGCAAACCTTGGGCGTGCAGCAGCTTAACCAACAACTAACTGCCAGAGACTATCGGGCTTTTAACCCGATGGATATTCATTTTGGATTACATGCTTTGTTGATGTATCGTAAGCACGTATTTGGCTTGGGAGGAAATGGACACCGGGCATTTAATGGAGACAACTTTTACGTATCTCAGTTTAACCTGGGCATCACCTATCAATATACTTTTTGGAAGAAAAAGAGTCTGGAGTTTTTAATTCATGGAGCTGCCTATGTATCAGTATTGCAGCTAAGTGCCATTCGTCCTGATCCGCAATTTTTCCCTTATTCATTCATCACCAGTTTCCCAGTGAGCTCTCAAATTGGCGTAGGCATAGACAAATGCACGGGGTTTAAAGGGATTTTTGGCCGAAGTCCACGACTCGATGTGCGTATTGGTGCGCGTTTGGGGTATGCGATGCCTTGGCAAAACCAATGGTACGAGAGTTTTAATAGCAACCAACCTGTCGATGGTGTATCATTGGTAAATAGCAGTGGGTTTGTTTACCTGAAGTTTGTCATTACTTCATTGGTACCTTTGGGGAGTTAGAGAGTTGGATTACCAAAGAACGATGCTTAATTTTACTACAGTATTTTTGGGTGATACATTAATCACCCTTTTTTGTGCCTATGATTAGCAATTTCCAAGATAGCCTTAATTTATTATCCAAGATGACCCCTGCTCGGGCCTGGAATGCCACCAAAGTATTGTCGAGCTATTATGTATCCAGAATGCGTAAGAAGCCTACGCAAAGAGGTTTACCCATCAGCATTGCTTTTGAGCCTACTACTTCGTGTAATTTGCGTTGCCCCGAATGCCCCAGTGGCTTGCGAAGCTTTACCCGCCCTACTGGAATGTTGCAGGAAGAAGTTTTTAAACAAACCATTGACGAACTGCAAAAGACCTTGTTGTACCTTACCTTTTACTTTCAAGGTGAACCTTATCTGCATCCTCAATTTTTGGATATGGTAAAATATGCTTCCAGTAAAGGAATCTACACGGCTACTTCTACCAATGCCCATTACCTAAATGATAAAAATGCCCGAAAGACTATAGAATCTGGCCTGGATCGCCTCATTATTTCGCTGGATGGTACTACTCAGGAAACCTATGAATCATATCGCATTGGAGGCAAAATTGAGAAGGTATTGGAAGGTACCCGAAACTTGATTAAATGGAAAAAGAAGCTAAAATCTAAAACACCCCATGTAGTATTTCAATTCCTGGTGGTAAAACCCAATGAGCACCAAATAGATGAGGTGAAAAAGCTAGCAAAAGAGGTAGGCGTAGACAAGGTGGGTCTTAAGACCGCCCAAATTTATGATTATGTCAATGGCTCTCCCTTGATTCCTACAATTGACAAATATTCTCGTTATCGTCAGCAAAGTGATGGTACTTATGCCATTAAAAATGGGTTGGGAAATCATTGCTGGAAAATGTGGCAATCTTGCGTAATTACCTGGGATGGATTGGTAGTACCTTGTTGCTTCGACAAAGATGCACATCATCGCTTGGGCAGTATACAACAACAAAGCTTCAAGGAGCTATGGCAAGGAGAGAAGTACCAGCGTTTCCGAAAGTTGTTATTTAAATCTCGTGACAAGATAGAAATGTGCAAAAACTGCACTGAAGGTACCAAAGTATGGGGATAAAAAAATCCCTCTCAAAAATGAGAAGGACTTAAATATATAGAAGTTTTAAATGTTAGTATTTTGGAATAATCAAGACAAGAATACACGTTGGTATTTGCTTACCCAGTAGCTACGACGGAGAAAACGTTTATATTTTTCGTAGATTGTTTTGCCTAATAAGGCGATACCCAGGTAATAAATCACATCTCCCAACAAAAATAGCCCAGAACCAATAATAGTCTTATAAGAAGGTGCCAGACTGCTGGTAAATGTCCAAATCCCTAAAAATAAGGGAACCAACGAAAACAAAATTAACCCAATGGCAATTCTCTTCTGCCTTCGGGGAGAAAATCTCTGATTTAGATATGTAGTGATTCGCTTCATAGTGTGATGTTAGTGGTTGTATTTTATTGTACTTTCCTTATATACCAAAGACGTAATGATGAAGCGAAGCGTTGCATAGTGGTGTCGAAATAAATTAATAAATTATACAAACTAACCCATAGATTCTAGCTAAGCTTTATTGAATATACTCTTTTGGAAAAAAATACCAATATATCTATATTGGACGAAGTTATCTAAACAAGGATTTTGTATGGTTTATCCTGAGGTTTTTGTTGGCCGACAAAAGCAGATTGTAAGTTTTCAAGAACACTTTGCAAAGCAATTCAAAAAGAGCGGAGGGTTTTCATTGAATCCATTTTCCAAAAAGAAAAAGGATGACCCTTACGCGCAAGTGTTTTTGTTGTATGGAGAGGATGGTTTTGGGAAAACCTCGTTGATGCATGCCTATTTGCAAGCAGCCGAAGAAACTGCATTGGCGCAAAAAGCCAAGATGAAAACCATTACGATTAACTGGGAAAACTATTATGATCGTAAGGGGGTGCTTCCCAGTACTCGCCTCAAAATGATGGATGCGCTGGTAGAAATGTTTACCGAGGAATCGTTGGGCATTCATGAGCATTTCAGCTACTACTACCAAACCAAGCAACAAATAGAACTGGTGGATGAGAAGGTAGATACCTTGAAGAAAGCCAACAAAGACTGGGCGATTAACATTTCTGAAACGGTCGATTTCTCAGAAATGGACTTGGAGCCTCGAGGGTCTAAAAGTAGCATTACCCCGATGGTAGAAAGCGAGACAAATCTTGCTGAAAACAAAACTCAGGAAATCACTTTGGCTTGGTTGCGCAAGAAAAATATTCTTGAAGAAGATGATTTGTATTTGTACGAGTTTTCGGAAAAAGAGCTTTCTAAAGCATTGGTATTTTGCCTTCAGCAAGTAGCCAAAATTCAACCTGTATTACTTGCAGTTGATAATTATGAAATTATCAATAATAAAGACCTGGATGTATGGCTAAGAGAGGGGTTACTTTGCTTGTTGTATGAAGAAGGGTTTACTGGTATTACTACCATCATTTGCGAAACCCCTAACAATACTCAGGAATACCGCAATAGTTTGCCCGAAACTCTGCTACATTTTCAAAACCTGGAAAACTTACTGTTTACTTATCAAAATACTCAAGACCTGGCCATTGAGGTGGGAGTAAAACTCAATGAAACACAAATAAAACAACTCAACGAATACACCAATGGTATTCCGTTGGTCGTAAAAGATTCATTGTATTTGCTCAAAAACCGCGTCATGAATCTCAACGACTTGTTGACCAATCTGAGCAAGTATCGCAAAACCAACCAACGGATTATTCAGGGGTTGATTGAGCGGTTTATCAAACAAAGCCCCAAAACCGATTTACAGAAGATATTTCAGATGGCCATGCTGCGCACCTGGAACGTGGGGGTACTATCTATTCTGTGGAAAACCAACGACGACGAACAAACCCGACTCAAGTTTCGCGACCTGGCCGATACCTATTCGTTTATTGCCCAGAATCGCCAAATGCACAAAAAAGTGCGTCAGGTATTGCGAGCTCATTTGGTGAGCCAATCTGATATGACCAAGCATTCGCTTATGCGAGATGATATCATCAGCTATGGCAAAAACATGAGCATTTACTATAAAAATGCCATCAATCGACTCAAAAAACAAATTCCGAACATAGAGCAACGCTACAATAACGAGGAGTTTCAAATTGCTTTGCTGGATTATTGCAATGCTTTGTTGTGGTCTAACCATAACAAATTTTTTAGTTATTTGAGTGGATTGGTAGTGGAAATGATGCAGTTTAGCCGTGATTTGGCTCGACAGCTCATGTACAATATTTCGGAGTTCAAGCCAGCCTTGATCACTCCTCACAAGCTCATCACGCAGATTATTCTAGAAGGTGTAAATCGTTTCAAACCCTTAAAATTCTCAAATTTCAAGGATAAAAACTCTCCTGAGGTAATGGATTTGATTCGTTACTTGAAAAAAGAGAAAACACTGGACGATACCCAACGTACTTTGATCGATTTTAGAATGGCAGAAAGCAAATGTCGTGATCAGGAATATGAAGAAGCTTTTGAGATGTTTACCAAATGTCAGGAGGCGCTTACAGGCATTCACGATTTTGAAGATGCACTGGAGGAAAACTTTTTCAACCTGGGATACTTTGCCGAGGATTCTGAATTTACCGCCAAGGCTTACCAAAAAACGATTGAAATTCGTCCAAATAACTACCATTCGTGGAATAACCTGGGCAATGCTTACATAGATTTACAAAAGTATAAGGAGAGTATTTATTGCTACAAGCAAGCCATTGAAATCAACGATCGCTTCGAGAAAGCCTGGTACAATCTGGGCGCTACCTATGTAGACATGAAGCAGTATGAGAAGGCCATTCCCTGTTACGAAAAAGCCCTTGAAATCAAACCTGATTTTGATTCCTGGTATAGTCTGGGGTTGACCTATACGGACATGAAGATTTACGAGAAGGCTATTTTTTGCTTTGAAAAAGCCATCGAGATTAATCCTGATACGGAACTGTGGTATATTTTGGGGGTAACTTATTCTAATTTGCAAAAACATGAGGATGCTGTTCCTTATTATAAAAAATCGCTGGAGATAAACCCCAATAACCCTATGGTATGGTACAATCTGGGAATTGCCTATGCCAACATGGGGCGTGACCGAGACGCTTTGCCTTGCTTTGAGAAAGCAGTAGGACTCAATCCTGAGTTTGATCTGGTATGGTACAATCTAGGGATTATTTATATTAACCTGGGAGAATACGAAAAAGCAATCCCTTGCTTTGAACGGGTAGTAAACACCCGTCCTTCGTTTGATAAGGCATTGTACAACATTGCTCGAGCTTATAATTTTATGAAAAACCGGGACAAAACTCTGGAGTACTTGCGCAAGTTTGTATCGCTCAACAACAAATGGAAACGACACGCCTATAAGGACCGCAGCTTTGAGTGGCTCTGGGACGACGATGATTTCTTGACTTTGGTGGGTTAATAGAGTGAAAAGCTAAAAGTGTATAGTGAAAAATGGCGCGAAGCGGGAATTAGTCTACTATCGCCAGTCCATTGTCCACAGTTTTGCAGCGCATTGCGAAACAATAGAAGGGAACAATAAAAATCACGATTCTAAAAGTTGTGAGGCAAACAACAAGATCGTAGACTGCTCACCAAATACATAATAATCTACTGCCTGAAAGCTCTTGTCTACTACCTCTACATGTTGGGAGTTCTTTTTAAAACCTACTTTGTTTACAATTTTCTGGGCAGCTTTATTTGCTGGTGATATGGCGGCATACACTCCTTTTAGCTTAAGGTTATCAAGGCAAAAACTGACCACCTTTTGTAACATAGCTGTGGCAAATCCTTTGTTGGTAAAATCATCATCGATCAAAAAAGTAACCTGGCAAGTTCCGTGTTTGGGGAGCACGTTATGGATAGAAATGTTTCCAATAGGAGTAGACAAAGATGAGTGATATAACAGATAATTATAATAACCTCCTTCAGTGTTTAGCTTGGCTACACCTTCGGCATATGCCCAGCAATAATCAGAAAGCATTTTGTCTAGTAAGAAGCCAAAATTATAATCTACCTTGAGTATTTCACTGTTTTCGTATACCAGGGTGATATAGTTTTCGGCATCTTCTTCATTAATTAGTCGTAGTGTTAAGTCTTCTGTTATTTCTAAAATCTCCATAAGCCCTGATTAAAAGTTTAAATAAGATTGCATAAATTTATGATACACACCTTTTTGATCCAGAAGTGTCTGATGGGTTCCTTGCTCTGTGACCTTGCCTTTGTCTATGACCAATATTTTATCTGCAGTTTTGAGCGTCGTAATTCGGTGAGCAATAGAAATAATCGTTTTACCCTTGAAATGAGTCTTTACATTTTGTAAAATACGAGCTTCCGCATCAGCATCCAATGCACTACTAGCCTCATCTAAAATAATGACTTCTGGATTACGCATAAAAAGACGGGCAAAGGCCAGCTTGAGTTTTTCTCCTCCTGATAGTTTGGTGCCATGAGTTCCAATTTTAAGGTCATAGCTTAAGTACTTACTAGCTACAAATTCTTCTAAGTCAGCAAGTTTTACTGCTTGTTCTATTTGCTCCTGAGTCGTATTTTCTAAACCAAAGGCAATGTTTTCACCAAGGGTAGCATTGAAAAGTTCTACTTCCTGAGGAATCATCACCACGTTGTCTCTTACTTGTTGTGAAGGAATATCTTGTAGATTGTGATCGCCTAAATAAATACTTCCTTCATAATTTGTATAAAGCTTAGTAAGCAAGCGAGCCAGGGTAGACTTGCCCGAGCCGTTACGTCCTACAATGCCTACAAAATCTCCTTGTTTAATCTCAAAGCTAATGTCTTGCAGAATAGCATCATCCTCGTTTTCGTCGTAGTTAAACCTTACCTGATCAAATTGTATTTTATTGATTTGTAAATCATCAATAGGGGTTGTGTGGTCGCTTTTTTCTGTCTTTTGCGAAAGCGTATCATATAATCGGTTAAACGTATCTATCAGCGAAGTAATTTCCAACCAGATAGAAGCACTACCTGCTACCCGACTAATCACTATATTGAAAATAAAAAAACTTGCAAGGTAGTCTCCCAGAGTTAGTTTATTGAGGTACACAAAGTAGGCACCTAATCCAAAAACGATGCTTTGACTTAACAAAAAGACTCCAGTAAGCCCAAATCCTAATCTCCTATTGACTTTAGCCGTTTCTAGAGACTGATCTACGTTTTCCTTGTATAGGTCTTTCCAGGTACCAAATCTGACACGTTCACCACTGAGTAGCTTTACATTAGTGATACCCAAAATAGTATCCAGCAAACCCCATAAATAACGACTGTTTTCATAGTGCATTTTTTGTCCAGCACTCACCGATTGAGGGGTTAATACAAATAAGACAATGCCATATATTAAAGCAACTAATGAAGCAATGGTAGCTAATTGAACACTAAACACAAACATAAGCGATAGATACACCAAGACCAGTGGTGCCTCAATAATACCTTCAATCATCGAGGAAGAGACGATGCCTCTTAGCCGTAGGTTTTCCTGAAAATTGATGACCAGATCATCTTTTCTGCGTTTGTCAAAATAGGTTTGTTTGAGATAAATAAAGTGCTCGAAGTATTTGCTAAAAAATGACCATTCGAACTTAGCGGTAAACTGGGTGAGTAGCCGATCTCTAATGAGGGATAGAATCATTTGTAATAAGAAGACCACTCCCAAACCAGCGAGTCCATACCAGAGCCAGGATTGATTTTGTTGAGGGAGCACCCCATCCAGCAATAGTTTTAAGAACAAGGCTTGGGTCAGCCCCAATGGTACCAATAATAAGCTCAAAATCATAGCCCAGGGAATGCCTTTCCAACTGGCTTTGAGCGTAGCACTGTAAAAATGCTGAATGACTTGTTTGCGGTGGGCTTTTTGTTGGGCAGCGGCTTGTTTATATTCTTGGTTGTCTAGTGTAGCTTCGGTAGGGAAGACATCTAGCACAATACCATTCCATTTTTCTTCAAAGGCTTCGCGACTAAGCGTAACTTTGCCAATGGCTGGGTCAGAAATTTTGAGGTATTTGGGGTGATACTGGTAAATCACTACGTAATGGTTACCGTCATAATGCGCTATGCAAGGAAAGTTTACATCTGACAACGAATCATAGTCTAGCTGATAACCTTTAGCCTCGAAGCCCAATCTGAGGGCAATTTGTTTGAGGGCCAATACACTGGTACCTTCCTCGTCTATTTGTGCCCATTCGTTAAATACACTAACCAAATTACCCAGCCCGTAATATTTCATTACGATAGCCAGGCTGGTGGTACCACATTCAATTAAGCTTGATTGACTAATCCAGGGAAAAAATAATTGATCCCGCCACGACTGAAACCATCTCATCATAGATGCAAAGGTATAGATTGTATGAGTGATTTGATATTTACCTGATTTCTTTATTCCGAAAAGCAATAAAAAACTCCATTTTCATACTTGCTGAAAATGGAGTTTTTTGTATACAAAGAAATTACTTTTGAGCAGATGAACTGCTAGAAGAAGTAGTAGTAGATTTAGAAGTTTTTCCGTGATCAACGTGACCAATAGTGCCAATATTTACGTGTGGCTTGCTACGGTCAAAAGTTTCTTTTGCTCCACCTTTGATGCTTTGCAACTCTTGATTGTTTAGTTCCAATTTGTTCACCGATTTTTTGAAAGGCAATGCTTTTCTAATCTTTTTCATAATAAAAAGTTATTAAATAATTGTTTGAAAATTCTCTGTAAAAATAAAATCATTTAAAGGTGAAAACAAGTCGTTTTGTGACAAGGCTTTATCAATGTAATTCAATCCGTTGGTGGTTTTTTTACTAATATCATTTTTTGTGATGAATAAAACAGGTAAACAAAATTCTTTTAAATGCTTGATTTTCAGGATAAAAGTAGGTAATGATAGTAAAAGTCAATTTAAGTTATTTGTTGAAACTTCGAAATTGATTGTTTCATTGCTCAGGAATCAATTTGATTGATATGACCAAGACTTTGCAAGATATGTCCAAGTGTTTTTATGCCTTTTTGTATTGTTTTGTAAAGCTTACTTATAAGTGCAAGATGTGCGAGTATTTCAATCGGACAATACAAAAAAAGTAGGTAGGAAAATAAGTGCAACCTTTATTTAAATTTTTATCATTTTAATCTGATTTGTTATGAAAAAGATCAAAAAAGTATCGTTGCCAAAAAAATCAGTGGCTAAGAAAGAATTGAACAACCACGAAATGAAAAGCATCAAAGGTGGAATGAAGAGATTTGAAGAACTTAAATCTTAATTACTACCTTCTTAAAAACTAAATCTAATGAGTGATCACTTAGATTACCTTAAAACGCCATTATCAGTCTGTCTGGTAATGGCGTTTTTATTTACAGTACTCTTACTAAAGAGTGGCTTCATAAAATACCAGGATATGTATTTTTTGTTGATGCTCATTATGAGGTTCTAACCAACAGCTAAACGGAAATCCAGATTTACGCCTAATAGTGATTAGACGAGTAATACTGGTTACATCTCTACCATAACGTCCGCCTCTATAAAAAATATTCCGCAATGCAGTGCTTACCCCATCTTTATCCAGCGGATTGAGATACTCAATGTGACTTTCAATCAATCGAAAATCAATATCTACCCCTGAAAAGTAAAATACAGCTTGGGCTTGGATATCTTTTTGGTGCAGTAATAATGTTGCTTGTACCCCTTGCCATTGTTCGGTAGTGGCTATGTCCAGGCATTCGTTACAAATGGCGTACAATCTCCAAAACTGAGACTTACCCCACTTTGTAATTGGATAATTATCTTCTAGTAATCTCAAATACGACAATTTATGACGATGGAGGAGAGGGCCCTCATGTTGGAACATCTCCAATCCAGACTGAGCTAAATTTTGTGATTTCCACAACTGCTGCGCTAGTAATTGATTGGCGGTTACTGGGCTTTTCAATAACCCAAAAATCTTCTCAATTTTTTGTTCATCCGTCATGTTTTTGTCATTTCAGGCCATAAAGACCTATCTGTACTAAAAAAAATGCAAATTCATTTCCTAAATCATAGCAAGCCCGTATTTTTTTATACAAATACATTTTTTGTGTTTTTATTACAAGATTTTATAGCAAAGGTTAAGTTGTATAAGGCTCATTATCAATAGTATAAAAACATCAACGCTTACCAGATATTACATCGTAGGGTATAATAAGTAAATGAAGTTACATAAAAATGGATTGCAAAAACGGGTAGTTTATCCAAAACCTAGCATTCATTATTCAAACTTCGTGTAATTCACTCAAACCTTATCCCTATGAAAAACAATTACCACACACACATTGCCATTGGTAGCTTTCTGGCTTTGATGGTATTCAGCCTTTTTCCAACCAATGCCCAAAGTCTTAAGACAAAGCCAATCCAAAGTAAAAGTACCGAAGTCAAGCGTCGAGGTTATGGTGGCGGTAGAGGCCACTATGGCCGTTGTCGGCAAGCGATTCCTCGCCAGGCATTTTGGCAAAAAAAACGTAGAGTAGAGTATGCCCGAGGGCGTGACCGATTATTTGTTGCCCAACGCATTGCCCGTAACAACTGCCTTAATAGCAGGCAAGTAAAACAGATTGCTCAAATTTTTCGACGAGATCATAACCGTTTCGAGTTTGCCAAAACAGCCTATCGCCGTACAGTAGACAGACGCAACTTTGATTTGGTATTTCCTACTTTCTATGACCGTAGTTATGTACGTCGTTTAAAGAGAGCGATCAACTATCGAAGAGGTGGTGGTGGTAACGGCGGCGGCTATGGTGGAGGCGGCGGAGGTGGTCGAGGTTATGGAGCCTTGATTAGTGCTCGTGGCTATCAGCAAATATACCGAAGCATTGAACATGAAAGGTTTGCTTCTAATCGACTTTCAACAGCAAAAAACCTTTTCCAGATTAAACGAAAAAGATTCAAGGTTCATCAAATTCGTAGTATTGCTCAGCTTTTTAGGTTTGAATCGGACCGAATGCGATTTGTAAAATTTGCGTATAATTATGCGCATCGCAAACGTAACTATCATCAGCTGACCAGCTTGTTTAGATTTGCCTCTAGCCGTAAAGAGCTCTTGCGATTTATTAGGCGTCGTCAGGGCCGATAACAATACAAGTATCTCGCTTTTCTGAATGTTTTTTCAGGGCGAGATACACTTATATTACCAACGTAGCCATCCTTCAATCATCCTGTGCGTTATTACAAATAAATGGTAACTTTACACCTTACATCTATCAAATAAGACTTCTATGAAAAACATCTACTTATTCACATTATTTGTGGGTTTTATTTCCTTTAGTGCCTTTGGGCAAAAAAAAGGTTGTAACAACCCTATGTCTAATTTTGCTTTTCAACAAAAATTCAAAAACATTCAACGCCAGTTTAACGAAGCAAATAAGCTTAAAACTGCCCTGAGACTGGTACGCAACAATTGCCTCACCAGTGCCCAGGTCAAAGAAGTGGCGTTATTGTTTCAAACCGATGACTCCCGTATTACTTTTGCCCAAAGTGCTTATCTCAAAACCTATGATAGAAACGCATTTCACCACGTATATGATGCCTTTACTCGTTTTAGAAATGTAGCCAAAACTCATGAAGCTATTATGCAATTACGAGGAGGCAATAGTGGGGGAGGTGGTTCTGGATTTATCGGAGAATTATCTTTCCCATCATGGCAATATCCTGGCATTTCCAATTACAAAGGCAGAACCAATTGTGGACAATATTTAAACAACATAGGGTTTACCAATTATGCGCGCCAAATCAATCAACAAAAAAACGTTAATAATCGCTATCAACGAGCTTGGCAGATCATGACTACCAACTGTATGACTACTGCTCAAGCAATGAAATTTGTTTCCTTGATTCGGGAAGATAATCAGCGTTTAGAATTACTAAAAGGAGCATTTAAAGGGATTTACGACGTAGAAAATTACTCTTCGGCAAGTGTGGCTTTAACCAACTATAACAATCAGCAGTCATTCGATAGATTTTTGAAAGATAAAACTGGTGTGAGCAATAATGAACCTTCTTGTTTGGCTACTGATACTGAATTTAATCAAATATTTAGTCAGATTCGTCAAGAGCGTTTTCGTTCCGATAAGCTGAACAAAGCCAAAACCATTTTTAAGATCAAAAAGAAGTGTTTTACAGTTGTACAGATCAGAAAAGTCATCAAAGAACTTACTTTTGATCAGTTAGAGTTTGCCAAATTTTCATATGATTATGCTCACAAGCCTGATGACCATTATTTGTTAGAAAGTAGCCTACGCTCCTACTTTGATAAGCAAAGGTTTATGAAATTTTTAGCAGATAAACACAAGTAAAAAATAGAATTTAATCGTTTAATGGCTAAGTTGTTATTACTAACAGTTTAGCCATTTACTATATATACCCAACTAAACTAAACCTTATCAGACATTATGAAGCTCAAGTTCTTGTTATTAATGATAATGAGTATGGTGGGGCAGCAGGTGTTGTTTGCCCAAACTGACTCTCTCAAATTCCCTGATCTCAACTATCCGGAATACAATGGATACAATGGGGTGCGAAATTGTGATTTACCAATGGCCGAAGCCATTTTTATCCCCTTAGCCCGACAAGTATTCAATACCCAGGATGAGGCTCAAAAAATGTTGATCGCCACCGAAGTACTCAAAGATAATTGCCTTTCGGTAGGACAAATTATGAAATTGGGCAGCCTGTTGGGCGATGATAACAACCGACTTAATTTTTTGAAACAAGCCCGCCCTCACGCTTATGATGTATTAAATTATGGACAAGCCTCACAAATACTTACAGGAGATGATACGACCAATGCTTTTTTGAAATTTGTACGTGATCAAAAGAGTAATACAGGAGGGAATAATAATTCGAACAATAACAACAACCCAAATAACAATAACTCGAACAATAATAATAACAATCCTCCCGTCATTACCAATACACCTTGTTTATCGCCAATTAGTGAGGCCGAGTACAAAACTATGCGTAGAAGGGTACGCAATATTTACTCAAATAGTGTTAAAGAAAGTACTGCTCGGCGATTGTTTCAGCAATACCGTTGTTTATCGGTAGAACAAATTAAGGGCATACTCAAACAGTTTAATTATGAAGAAACTGCCCTCAGAATAGCTAAGTTTGCCTATAGTTATGCGGTAGACAAAAAGAACTACATAAGCCTGAAGCGGTTTTTTAAGTTTCCAAGTAATCGTAATAGCTTTGAGTACTTTGTCAATAGCCGTAAATAGTGTAAGATAGATAGAACGATTAACTTACGAAATACTATGAAAAAATCTACTCAACTTTTCCTCTACTGCTTGGTTTTTAGTGGACTATTTTCTTGTGTAAATGCTCAAAAACCTCAAGTAAAGATTCAGCAAAAAGAAGTGACTCGTATAATCTCTACTTTGGCAGCAGATGATATGATGGGGCGCAAAGCAGGTACTGAAGGCGAAAAAAAGGCCGCAGCATTTATTAGAAGCGAGTTTAAAAAAGCAGGGCTACAATCTCCTAAAGGTCAGGGAATCAAGGATTTTTACCAGACGTTTCCTTATAAAAAACAAGAAATGCTCAATGTAATAGGCATATTACCTGGCAAAAGTAAGAACAAGAAAATTCGAGATGAAATTGTGGTATTTTCTGCCCACTACGATCATTTAGGCATCCGTCAGGGCGTTAAAGGAGATTCAATTGCCAATGGGGCCGATGACGATGCCTCAGGTGTGACTGCAGTTATTAGTTTGGCTTATTATTTCAAAGCCCTGAACAACAATGAACGAACGCTCATGTTTGTAGCTTTTACCGCAGAAGAAATAGGGTTGGTAGGTTCGCGTCATTTTGGAAAACAATTCAGTAAAAAAGAACTGAGTCAGTTTGTGGCAGGAATTAATATTGAGATGGTAGGTAAACCTTCTAAGTTTGGCCGAAAAGGTGCTTTTGTCACTGGATATAAACGTTCTAATTTGGGTAAGATTCTACAAAAAAATGCTCAGGGTACGGGATTTACTTTCCATCCAGACCCTTACATAGGGTATAATCTATTCCGACGCTCCGATAATTATGCACTAGCCCAACATGGCATCCCTTCTCATACCATTTCTTCGGTAGATATTGCCAACGATAAACATTACCACCAGGTAAGTGATGAAGTAAAAACCCTGGATTTACAAAACCTCACCGAGATGATAGAAGCTGTGGCGTTGGGAGTAAGAGGTATTGTAGGCGGTAAAGATACTCCTAGCCGAGTAAAGGTAAGGTAGTATTATATCATCAAACGTTTACAGGGACAATTTTTACTATGTAAGTAATTGTATTTTATGGTTTTTTAATGTGATTTTAATTAGTTGTTTTCTTTTTTGTTAACAATTTGCTTTAACGTGAGTTTAACAAAAAAACATACGGCTAATTTGCAACGCTATTGCATTTAGCATACATTTGTGTAACAATGTTGCAGAATTATGCGCAAGATATTATATATTATATTACACACTTTATTGACTATCAGTATTTTACAGGCACAGGATCAAACTGCTAATGGATGCAAGACAAAAGTTTCAGGAGTAGTAGTAGATGCCAAAAGTAAAGAACCTCTGGCGGGAGTTACCATTTTCATCAAAGGTACTACCAAAGGAGTAGTTACTGATGCCCAGGGAAAGTTTCAAATCCCTGATTTATGCAAAGGTCAGCACGTGTGTATTTGTAGAATGATTGGTTATAAAGAAACCGAATTTATCATTCATCACCATCATAATCATTCCCACCTTGACAAAAAGCTAGCCCTTCAACAAAAAGAACAATTACTGGATGAAATTTTAGTGGAAGGCACCAAGATAGAAACTTCTACCCAGGCCAAGAGCACTCTTTCTGCAGATGAATTGGACAAAAATAGCGGTAAAAATCTGGGAGATGCCTTAAAAAACCTTACTGGGGTAAACACCCTACAAACTGGACATTCTATTAGCAAACCTGTGATTCATGGAGTGCATAGCAATCGTGTATTGGTATTAAACAATGGTATCCGTCAAGAAGGCCAACAATGGGGAGCTGAACACGCCCCCGAAATAGATCCATTTGTGGCTACTAAACTATCAGTAGTGAAAGGAGCCGCAGGAGTACGTTATGGGCCAGATGCCATTGGAGGGGTTGTGATTGTAGAGCCTCCACGGTTACGTCAAACTTCTGGTATTGGTGGAGCCATTAATTTGGTAGGAGTATCAAATGGTCGCCAGGGAATTGTTTCTGGATTGCTTGAAGGTCAGATAACAGATGGATTGAGCTGGCGCGCTCAGGGAACTTATAAGAGAGTAGGTAATGTACATACTCCTGATTACTTCTTATCGAACACTGGGGTAAAAGAAATCAATTTTTCGGGAGCCTTGGGTTATACGAAGAAAGATTATGGTATAGAAGTTTTTTATAGTCGTTTTGATACCGAACTAGGCATTTTTGAAGCAGCACATACGGGCAACCGAGCTGATTTGAAACGTGCAATCAATAGTAATCAACCTTTGGTGATTCGCGATTTTACTTACGATATTATACAGCCCAAACAGGCAGTAGTACATAGCTTGTTGAAGACCAAAGCTTTTTGGCAAATAGAGAACTTAGGTAAAATAGAACTACAGTATGGATGGCAGGCCAATGCTCGTTCAGAGTTTGATCATTCACGCCGTAATAAGACTACTGCGGCTATGACGCTTAATCTCAATACCCATACCCTTGATTTGGCGCTGAATCATAATGATTGGGGTAACTGGAAAGGAACAGTAGGAGTAACCGGGATGCATCAAGCCAATATATTTGCTGGGCAAATGTTTATACCCAATTACAACACTACCACGCTTGGAGTATTTGCTATAGAAAGGTATGTACGTGAAAATTTTGAATTTGAAGCTGGGGTAAGATACGACCAACGTGCTTTGTCTACTTTTATGCGGGCAAATTCGCAAGGACCAGTAGAACAGAGGGATTTGAGCTTTAATAATTTTTCGGGAACAATTGGAGCCATTTTCAGATTCAACGACCATTTAAGCTTACGCTCCAACTTGGGAACCGCTTGGAGACCTCCATCAGTAAGTGAATTGTTTAGCTCAGGATTGCACCATGGTTCGGCTAACTTTGAGTTAGGAAACGAAAATCTACAAACCGAACAGGCCTACAAATGGATCAATACCCTGACTTATCAGAGTAAGCGTTTAAATGTTGAAATCAGTGGGTATTATAACCAAATCCAGAATTATATTTATCTGGCGCCAAGTGCTCCCTGGTCTACCCTTACTATTCGTGGCGAATTTCCTATTTACAGATACTTGCAAACCAATGCAGTGATTATGGGAGTAGATGCTGCTTTGCGATATAAAATTACCAAGCAATTAACTTTTGACTCTAAAGCTTCCATTGTAAGGGGCCGAGATCGGACTTTTGATAATCATTTGATCTTGATGCCTGCTGATAATGTGACCAATACGCTTACCTATCAATTGTCTCATATAGGACAATTGCAAAAAGTATTTTTTAGCCTGAGTGGTCGCCATGTGGCAGAGCAACGACTATTGCCATTAAACACGGAGCCTTTTGAAGGGGATGTCACTTCTACCAATACTGGCGAAGATCAACTGACTTATGATGAGTTGATTCAAGCACCAGTGGGGTATTCAGTGTGGAACTTCCAGACAGGGTTTACTTTACCTATGAATCGTCAATCTTTAAAAATAAGTTTTAGTGTTGATAATTTGTTTAATGCAGCTTATCGAGACTATTTGAACCGTTTCCGGTTTTTTGCTGATGATTTGGGAAGAAGTTTTACCCTGAGATTAAAGTACGAATTTTAATAAAGCGACAAGCGGTAAGCAACAAGGTTATCTTGAATAGCTTGCTACTTGCTGCTGCAAATACATATGTTTAATTTTTTTTGATAACTAACAATGAAGACTATAGCTAAACTACTACTTAGTTTATTGTGTGTGGCTGTATTATTAGCTGGTTGTAATAAAGCAGATGATCCAGCTCCTGCCAACGAAGAGGAACTGATTACAGATGTTACAGTGACTTTCACCAATCAAGCAAATACTTCTGATCAAGTAACCTTGACTTTTTCTGATCCTGATGGAGCAGATGGGCCACAGAGTGGAACTACGAATATTTCTGGAAATTTGACAGCTAGTGCTACTTATACAGTAACTATTACTTTTGAAAACAAATCTGAAACACCTGCTGAAGATATTACTGCAGAGGTAAAAGAAGAAGGCGCTGAGCACCAAATATTCTTCTCTACTACAGGTAACTTGTCGTTCCAGTCTTATGGAGACCAAGACGCTAGTGGTAATCCTATTGGTTTGACCTCTACTTTTGGTACAGGTGTAGCAGGAACAGCTTCTTTGAAAGTAACTCTTAAGCACCAGCCAGGTATCAAAACTGCTAGTACTACTGTAAACGACGGTGAAACTGATGTAGAAGTAGACTTTACTGGAATCACGATTCAATAGTCATTTTTTTTGACATGTTTTATTTGCAACACTGTTACAGACGTATCAGTGTTGCTTTGCTTAAGTATAGAGGTATATTTTATACCAACTGTGCCAAACCAATCCGTAGCCTCCTAGCCATCTTTAAGATAAAAAGCCCTCATTAATCCCTTTTCAATAAAAAACAACCAATCAGCATTTACGCCTTATTTGAGTAAAAAAGTGTTTTGTTATGTGTCAAGTTTTTGAAGTTGACCATTAAGGTGGGTTAGCCACCATTGCTCTGTATTGTTAAGGTTTCCTTTGGTAGCAAGGCGTTCTATGGTTTGTTCATATACAATTTTTGCCTCGGCATATTGCTGGAAGTCAGATAAAAACCAGGCAAACTCAGAGCCCACATGAGGATCATTGGGTATTGTTTCAAAGGCTTTGCGATAATATTCCTGAGCCCTCTCACTTTCCAACTGTTTGTGAATATATTGGGCTTTATCGAGCCAATAATAAGCTAGTAAAGTAAATTCCCAGCCCCGCTGAATCTCCAATGCTCGGGCTATTTCCGTAGGAATAAATAATACCAAACAGTTACCATAACCTTCTTTCCATACTCGAAAACAGTGGCCAGTAGAGGCCAGCAATTCATTGATTTCTGCCAGAAAATTTACTACGAGGACCTCCAGGTCTATACAAAAAATTAATTGATGCATTTGCCCTTCCCACTCAAAATCTACCATAAGTCTTTTATCACGACCATCACAATAACCACATTGGGCAATGGTTAAATTTTGAGGTTGGAATAACCCATTGGTTAAATTAATTAATCTGCGAAAGACCTCTGTATAGAAATCATTACGAAAAGCTGGTTCCTGACCCAAGACCATATAATCCTCTATAAACCACACGCGTTGAGTATCATAAGACAACAATATTTGCTCAAATAACTCATCTTGATCCAAGTTTAATATAGGGCCGTAGTAATGCTCTTGTGATTGTACAAGAATCTGACGAGCAATACTATCAGCATCAGCGCCAATTTCTTGAAAAAAGCCTAGCTGTTGAAAGTAGCTTACTTTGGCGAGATACCAATCAGGCAATGATTGCATGCGCTTAAAGGCTTTTACCTAACTTTTGCTCAATTTTCCACTCTACTGCTTTCTTATTGGTAAACTCTATTAAATCATAAGGGCTAGGCTTGGGTTGTCTTTCTACCAGATGAACCTTCAAATCTGCCTTAATATTGAGTAAAGATACCAACAACTCATCCCGTTCTTTATCAGCTAAACCATTACCTACTACAATAAAATCTGGATTATGAAATTGTAACATGCGCTGAATATCAGGAAGTTCGGCAGCTCCCATTACATTACGACCAAATTTTTGCAATTCCTGAAGCAAGATATTAATTACAATAGTGCTGCGGCCAATAATGAGTATGCGGGGTTCCATAAGTAGAGTGCGTTTTGATGACTAAAAATTACGCTTTGCCTTATGATCATTGGGAGGAATGAGCATAAAGTCATAGCTGAATATTTCAAATTTAGTCCTTTTATCGGTAACTAATAATCCTTTGCTAATTTTGTCTCGTAAAGGTCGTAAATCAGTCAAAGTCCATTGATCTTTCTGACCAACACTAATTAATAACCTTACTGATTGCCAGCCTTTATGAGTGATTAAATCTTTTCCATTTCTAAATCTTCGTAAATGACGAAAGGTGATAAAACCTGTGTTATTTTTTTTGGCTTTTGCTGTGAGGTATTCCCCTACATCATGTATCCTATAAGGAGAAATTCCTCTCGTAAGATGTACACTGCCCATTTTTACAAATACCTTGGGGGACTGTTCTTTTTGGGAGGCAAGCGTGTACAAGCTATCAAAATTACGCTTCATGTAATTGGCTCTAAGCTGGGAGCCACGCTTTCGTTGTTCTTCCCTGCAATAAATTTCCCAACTCATTTTCATAGCGTTAATTCGCTCCTGAGCCACTTTATTATCTTTGAACAAAGCAAAAAACTTTTGAATCTCCTCAGATTGTTGAAGCGCACAGTTATAAGCATACTTACGACTTCTGGCAGATTTTTTTGCCTTCTTTCTGACTTGATTTTTGAGTTGCTTATACAATTGTTGTGTCTCTTGATTTTTATTTTCTAATAATTTGTAGAGTGCATCCAGGTGCATTTCATAAGAGTATATAAACTCCTGATCAAGCCCCCAAAAACGAAAGCCTAATGTAGAAGCCTCAGCAACAAAAGCAGCATCAGCTATACGGTCTGCAAAAACCAAAGGGCTTGAGCGATAAATACGATACTGATTATTTATTTTTTGAATATTTTCTAGCGTCTTTTCTGGCGTTTTAGAGGCTTCTTGTAACACCTGAGCAGAAAAAGGGCCTAATTCCATCGCAAAATTATTGAACCCTTTGGACTTCAATAGCTTTAAAAACGCGGTGGTAAAATAACTGAGTTTTTGTGAGCGGTGTAATTCTGCCAAGGCTACAAATTGATTGTCTCCGACTGCCTTGAGTAAAAGCTGTTGGGTAGTGGCATCAAAGGTTTGTAAAGTGGGCATTTTAAAATATACTGTATGTGACTTCAAATCATTGATGTCTAACTGTTTTTGTGCTTGGCTAGTAGTTACTACCAACACTAAAAGTAGCATACAAACAAATTTACTAGAAAGGGTTGTTTTGATTACTTGCATAATTCTTAAATTCATGGTTATTAATAAACCTTATGTTGCAAATACATTTCCAGTCAAATCTTAGGAAGGAAGAAGTGAGATGGATTGGTTGTGTAAGTGTTTGATAATGAGGTTTTTATTGGAGGTATGAGTAAAAGTATATAGTGAATTGCCAACTGAATAATTTGTTCAAAAATGCCCACTTAAGTACATAAACGAACGATTTCTTGACCAAATAATCTGCGATTTATCGAGGTAAGTTTACTGGTTATTTATGCATTTTTTACACGATTGATAGGTGGTTATTGTAAAACTGGAAGTGTTAAATTCAGTGATAATTAAGGGAATACCTTGAAAAAGAAGTTACAAGAATTTTCCTGGTTTAATAGGGGATATTCCTGATGTTTAATGTACTATAAATTAAAGTTTAAATACTTTGTTATCAGTGGCTTACTACTTATTAAAAGCGTTTCTTTGAACTTTATCAGAAACAGTTTAGATCGGTTTGTGACTTACTTGAATGTTTGTGGCAAAATGTTTAGATTTACTATTTGAGAAGATAACATTCATTTGTCAAAGTGTTTTTGTAAGTTAAATTTAAAAATTGGCAAGTAATTAGCTTAAAGGTTTAAAAGTAACAGATAGTGTTCTTTAATAAATTCGGGTAAACATATGAATGGTTAATCAAAATAAGTTGCAGAGCTTTTAAGTAAGTTGATTAATTATAAGTGTATCAATATCACTTTTCTAAACAAAACTTCTCCTTACTTTTCTTAAAATAAAACACTAAATACAGATGTTCTGCGGTTATCTATAAACATTATACCTTCGATAATATTTACCAGAGTATAAACCAAGGCACTGCATAATAGCAACAAGCTGTTTAAATTTTATGTCAAGGAATTTGATACGTATAGTAGGGTGTATTTTATTGGTGAGTTTGTCTTTCACCGTACTCCAGGCTCAAGACCCTGGATCGCGGAGATTTAGAAAACTCATTCGTAAGGCCGATGCCTGGCTTCAGGCGCGCTATTACGACCAAGCCCTATTGTTGTACAAAGAGATTTTAAAAAAGGCCCCTAATAACGAAGAACTTAATTATAAGATTGGTATTGCTCACCTTGAAAACCAACAAGAAGAACAAGCCCTTGTTTATTTTAAAAAATTATACAGAATCAATCGAAATTATCATCCCACCCTTGAGTTTTTTATGGCAGAAGCTTATCACTATACAGCTTCTATAGAACAAGCGCTCATGCATTATAAGCTCATGGGACAGGTAATAGCCAAAAAGACTGATAAAGACACGATTTATCTGGCACATCAAGAATTATTAATCCCAGCATTTAAGGAGAAACTGGAAAAGCGTATTGCAGAATGTAATTTTGCTGACCAATACATGAAGGATTCCTTATTTGTAGATATCAAAAACCTGGGAGTAGCTGTTAACTCTAAGGAAATTGATTATTCCCCGATTATTTCGGTCAATGATTCTACCTTACTGTTTACTTCCCGACGAAAAGGAAATGTAGGGGGAAAGCTAGACCCTTATGATCGCCACCCTTACGAAGACATTTATATTACTTATAAATCTGGCGGAAAATGGTCGGCACCCAAACAGCTAAGCCAGTCTGTCAATAGCAAAGGAAACGATGCCAGTCTGGGTTTTTCACCAGATGGCAAAATGTTATTTATGTATCGCGATGGCGACCTGTTTGTATCAAATCTATCGAGTGATGGCAAATGGGGAAAACCACAACCATTGAAAGGAAAAGTAAACACCAAAAAATATCTGGAGGCTTCGTTTTCAATATCACCAGATGGACAGACTATTTATTTTACCAGTGATCGGCCAGGAGGTTATGGAGGGCTAGATGTGTATCAAACCCAACTACAAGCTGATAGCACTTGGGGTTCACCTACCAATCTGGGGCCTAATATCAATACCAAATATGATGAAGATTCGCCTTTTATAGGGCCAGATGGCAAAACCCTGTACTTTAGCTCAAATGGGCATACTACCATGGGTAAGCATGATATTTTCGAGAGTGTTTGGCTGGGGTCTGATTGGAGCAAACCACACAATTTGGGGTATCCGATCAATTCTACAGGTGATGATATTTGCTTTATCTTAACCAAAGATGGACAAACTGCTTACTATGCCTCTGATCGTAAAAAAGGTAACATAGGAAGATTAGATATCCTGACAGCATCGAAACCTACCCCTTGGGGATTAGCCAATATTAATCTTGAATTGGTAGACAAAAAACTGGAAAAATATGTAGCACTTCGAAAAGAAGTGGTAGATGTAAAGCTGTATCAAAGCCCATCATTAACCATTCGCGGAATGATTCGGGATAAAGAAAATGGGCGTCCGCTCAATGATGCTCGTATTGTATTGGTAGATGTGAATACCAACCGGGAAATCCGGGACTTTGAAAATACATCTGATACAATTAGATATAATTATATTGGTAATATAGATTCCACAGGTACTTATTTGTTGCATGTAACACGCAAGGGATATTTGTTTCACAATGAGTTGATTCAAGTACCAAGCTTGATCAGAGCCAAAGAAGAGGTACTCAATATGACCCTCAAAAAGCTTGAGCGTAGTCAACAAGTATATGTGGTAGTATTCTTTGATTACAAATCTGATGATATAAAAAAGGAACACGAAAAAGATCTGGAAAAGCTAGTAAGTTACTTGGTTTCTAATCCTGATGTACGTCTGTTGTTAAATGGACATGCCGATCAAACTGGTACTGATAATCGTAATCAAAAGCTGTCAGAAGATCGTGCTCGCAAAGTAATGGAATACCTTATTAGCCGAGATATCAACCCCAATCGCCTGGATTTTAAAGGATGGGGAGAAAATAAGTTGATTGATAAACGTGACAACGATGAAGGGAGGGCCAGAAACCGCCGGGTGGAATGTGAATTGATTAGAAATGAAGTAGATGCAAATCAAAAATAATCCAGAACTAATTATTATCTTGAACTCAATTGTTTGGTTTAACAAAAATTAGTGTTAAATCAAATACACACTTGTAACTTTTGGCAAGGATTTAGTACTTTATTATATTTATTGCGATGAAGGTATTTTTTGTAAATACTTACCTACAAAAATGGGATTAAAGGCATTCAAAATATTTACTTATCTGGCACTCGTAACTTTATTTGCTCCCGCTGTTTTGGGGCAGGGCAATAAGTTATTTGTAACTGCTCTCGACGAAAACAAGCAGCCAGTTCCCAAAGTAGAAGTCGTAGTAGATAGTTTTTATGCTGCTGTTACCAAACCAGATGGTAAACTCATCATTAGTATGAAAACTACCGATGATCCTCGTCACTTACAAGCCGTAAAGAATGGTTATGATTTTGAAGGTTGGAAATATGATACTACCAGTCGGGAGATTGTGATCAATATGAAAATAACGGGAGTGATCAAAGGCGTAGTAAAAAGTAAAAAAGGAAACCTTCCCATCCCCAATGTGGATGTTTTGTTGGTAAATACAGAAGCCCGTCCAGGGAGAACCAATGAAAAAGGAGAATTTGCCATCCAATTACCCCCCAATATTTCCCCAAACTTGCCTAAGAAATATGCAGTATACAGTTTTGGTTTACAAAGCTCTGATTTTGAAGTGTATGAGCGTGATGGTAAATCTGTTATTGCCTTGCAACAAATTCCAGCTAGACCAGTAGTTGCGGTAAAGATTTTGGATAATGGTACTGGGCGTCCTTTAGCAGGAAAGGTACTAATTGCTGATAATAAGCGAAATGAATCCAATGAAGATGGGTTTATTAAACTTCCATATGCACTCACAACTAAGTATGAATACAGAGTAGATGGTTATGATGTAGTCAACTTAACCTACGATAAAGAACAACAGTTTTTGCTTGTAAGAGTACAGCAAGGTCTGAGAAATGAGAGTGATACGGTTGTAGTAACTACCAGAACAGGAGAGAAACTAATCATCAAAGTAGATGAATTTGAGTCTTTGATGACTGCAAGAAATGAAGAGTTGAGCAGTGAAAGAACACGACTTCAAAAAGAAGCTGAAGATATTAAGAAAAAGCTGGAAGGTGAAAATATTACCGAGGCCCAAAGACAAGCATTACTTGAAAGGTTAAATCGCATTACCAGCGACCTTACAAAAAATAAAACAACCAGTGATAGTCTTAGTCGTCTTCAGGCTAAAGTAGTAGAGGAGGTAAATAATAAGCTAAAACTGGCTCAAACACAAAGAGACCTGGATCAGAAAGAAAAACAAGCTTTGGCGTTGAAGCAAAAAGCACAGCAAGCTGAAAATCAGAGGAATACACTTGTTTTTGCTTCGGTAGCCATCATTTTGCTATTGCTCGTGATTGCCTTTTTTATATTTAACCGACGCAATCGTAAACAAAATAAACTACTGGGCGAGAAAGTAACGGAGATTAACCGTAAGAATGAGATGTTGGAGGAATCTAAAAATATTTTGGATAGAAAAAATGCCCAGCTCAAAAATCAACAACAAGAACTCGAGCGTCAACATACCAAAATTACCGATAGTATTCGTTACGCGTTGACTATTCAAGAATCTATTTTACCAGCTCAAGAATTAATTGACCAAACCTTTCAAGATTACTTTATTCTTTATAAGCCTAAAGACATTGTGGCGGGAGACTTCTATTGGTTTGCCCAAAAGGGTGGCAACTCTATTATTTCAGCCATTGACTGTACTGGACATGGGGTACCTGGTGGATTTATGACAATGATCGGAAATACCTTGCTGAACCAAATTGTAAAAGAAGATAACATCACCGATCCAAAAGAAATATTGACCCAGTTGAATGTAAAGGTAAAGGAAACCTTGAAAGAGCAAGTAAAAGACGAAGGGCGTGATGGTGATGGGATGGACTTAGGGTTGATTAATTTTGATATGGATAATAGTCTGGCGACCTTCTGTGGAGCCAAAACACCTCTTTTTTATGTGAAGAGTAAAGATCAGGAATTGGCCTATATCAAAGGAACCAACATCTCGATTGGTAGTACCCTATCTCGTAAGAAAAAAGAATTCAGTTCTCACGTAATCAATTTTGAGAAAGGAGATATTTTCTACTTGGCCTCTGATGGATTCCAGGATCAGTTAGGTGGGCCAAATAACGGAAAACAAAAGTTCTTGAAGAAAAAATTCATTGCTCTCATCGAGACTGTAAGTTCTTTACCAATGGAAGAGCAAGCCCAAAAATTTGAAGATGCACTTGCAGAATGGCAAGGTGATAGCGACCAGACGGATGATATTGTAATCTTAGGCCTGAAAGTATAAAAACTAGGTGCTTGCTTATTTTTTGAACCTCATTGACTTATTCAAGTCGTTTGCTAATCTGAATGAAAGAAATCTTAAAAGCATACAACCAACAAAAAGCCGATCGAGGCTTGTTAATAGAAGAGTTCAGAGAATTACTCATGTTATTTCCGGTAATAGAAGTGCTTCGAGCCGACGGCCAGATGGATATGTTTGAGAAGCATTATTTCCACGATCTTATCAAAAAGCACCACGAAGAAAATCCTCATTTCAATTATTATATCATCAAAGAAGAAATTACCTACGTATTAGATAATTTCTCCAAGGTAGAGCCCATCTTATACGATGCACTCAAAGAGTTAAATCAAAACGAAGATCTTAGCAATTATATTTTAGATAGTATGCTCACGGCTGCTCGCGTGAGTTCTGATGATCTTAAAACCAACCTGATTTATAGCGAAGTGCCTGGTTGGCTCAAACTTCCGCGTACCATATTGGCTGTTTTCCTGACGCCCAATAAGGACAAAACCAGTATATCAGAAGAAGAAAAAAGCCAAATCCTTACCGTTTTAGAAAGAGTAGGTGGGGTATCAGAGCGGAATCTCCAGGTATTGAATGAATTATCATAATTACTGGGCACCCATTTCTACTGGTTTTTGGGTTTCTTCTACGGTTATTCTCCGTTAATCTATTTCTTTTCTCATTCCTTATTAAAGTATTTATCATTGGTCTATAACTCAAACCCATATAGACCATGAAAAATTTATTTGCATTGATCCTTATCATTGGCTTAACCAATATTACCTATGCACAAACCGCTACCACGATTCAAGGTAAGGTGCTAGATAATAAGGGCAAACCAGTACCTTTTACGAATGTATATTTGAAAGATGTTTTCGACGGAGGAGTAACTGATGATGAGGGACGCTTTAGTTTTGTGACACAAGCTACTGGCAAAGCTATTCTTACAACCAGTTTTGTAGGATACAAAGCCTTTGAACAAGAAATAAAACTAAATGGTCAAACCATTACGATTAATCCTGTTTTGAAGCCAAGTTCAGAAATACTCAATCCTGTAAGCATTACTGCGGGAGCATTTGAGGCGAGTGATGAAAAGAAAGCCGTAATACTTAAACCGTTAGATATCGTGACCACTGCTGGAGCAGATGGTGACATTTATGGTGCTTTGCGAACATTGCCAGGAGTATCGCCTGCCAATGACGAAACGGGTATCTTTGTAAGAGGAGGGGAAGCCTATGAAACCAAGACCATCATTGATGGTACCATTGTACTACAACCCTTCTTTAGCAGTGTGCCCGATGTCCCTGCCCGTGGGCGCTTCAATCCATTTCAATTCAAGGGGACTACCTTTAGCACAGGAGGTTATTCGGCAGAATATGGACAGGCACTTTCCTCTGTGTTACTGTTAAACTCGCAAGATTTACCAAGTAGAAGTAACTATAGTGCTTCTATTACCGCAGCTGGTATTGGTGCTACGCGTACCCAACTACTCAATAAAAACGCTGTGCTTTTAGGAAGTGTAGGGTATAGCAATCTCAATCCTTTATTTACTGTAAATCGCCAAAATCAGGATTGGCAAGAAGCACCTATAGGTTATGGAGGTACTATTGGCTTTCGCCATAAAAACCAAAGCGGAGGAATATATAAAACCCAGATACAGTACCAATATGGCGATATGGCAGTACGCTTTCCTAACCTGGATGCAGTAAATGCACCCACGAACTTTCGTAATGAGAATGAAAATATTTACATGAATTCATCTTATCGGGGAGGCCTAGGTAAAAAATGGTTCCTGTATGCAGGAGTATCATATAGTAGAGATGGAGAGCTGATCAACATTGACGGGTTTGAGGTAGATAATACCGAAACTTTGATGCAAGCTAAGGTGACTCTTAGCCGAGATATTACCTCTGATATTAGTATCAAATTTGGTGGGGAACTTCATCAATTTAATGGAGATGTCGTGAGAGCCTTTACTGGTGGAAGCTTTAGTGGTTCCTTGCTAGACAACTATGGTGCAGCTTATGTAGAGACCGATTTTTTTATTACCAAACGATTTGCTGGAAGGGTAGGGATACGTTTAGATCGTTCTCAACTACTCGACGATACTCGGCTTTCGCCAAGAGCTTCCTTGGCTTATAAAACAGGTCAAAACAGTCAGGTTTCAGTAGCTTACGGACAATTTTATCAAACTCCAGAGCCTGAGTTTTTATATCAAACCGATCCATTAGACTTTGAGCAGGCTACCCATTACATTCTGAACTATCAATGGATGATTGCCAATGAGCGTACTTTTCGCATAGAAGCCTATTATAAATCTTACGAAAGCTTGATCAAGAACCAGTCTGCATTTACCTATAACAACGATGGAGTAGGGTTTTCGCAAGGGATAGACGTGTTTTGGCGAGATCAAAAAACGGTTAAAAACCTGGATTACTGGCTCTCTTACTCTTATATCAAGGCACGAAGAAACTACCGAAATTACCCACAGGAAGCAACCCCAGATTTTGCCCCAGAACATACGTTGAGTGCCGTAGTAAAGTATCAAATCAAGGCAATTAATACTCGTTTGGGAATGACTTATGCCTTTGCGGCGGGGAGAACCTATTTCAATCCTAACAATGATAATTTTTTGAGTGATAGAACCCCTCATTATCACAACTTTAATGTAAACCTGAGCCACAATACCGCCATTGCTGGCAACTTTACGGTTCTTTTTGCCTCGGTAAACAATCCATTTGGGATTGATCAAATCCTGGATTATCGCTATTCTGCCAATGGCCAAACCCGTATTGCCATCAAACCTAGTGCATTGAGGTCGTTTTTTATTGGAATGTTCATCTCATTTCGTTGAGAAATAGCAGTACTTTTCGTTTATCAAAAGTACTCGTTCGTTTAAATACCTGATAAGCGTTATTTTGCATTTGTGATAGTTTGGATTCAATATTTGAAAAGTGACGATATTACCATTGCCCAAAGTTGGTTTTACCAGAAGGAGTACATGATTATACTCCTTCTATTCTAATACATTTTATGATGAAAAAATATAGTGGTAAAAGAATAAGTCTGCACGTGCTTTTTTGGGTGGCAAATCTATTCTTATGGAGTAGTAGAGATTACTTTTTCTATCCAGACTTTTCCTCCCATTTGATTACCAATGGCCTTATCACAATATATTCTATTGGGCTGATCTATTTTAACATGTATTACCTGATCCCTCGCTATTTATTGGCTAAGAGATATTGGCAGTATATGGTTATCATCATCTTACTTACAATATTAGTGGTATCAATTATTCATTATCCAGTCATGTCTTATTTATTCAAAAACCCATTTTATATCACTCGACAGGGATATTTTGTGTTGTTATCTGATACCATATTTATGTTGGTGATTTCTACTGCGTTAAAGTTTTTAAAACTGTTGTACGAGCGGGAAAAATATACTAAACAACTCGAAACCCAAACCCTTGAATTGACCCAAAAAAATCTGGAGACTGAGTTGAGTTTACTTAAAAATCAGATCAACCCTCATTTTTTATTTAATACCTTAAATAGTATCTATTTCTTAATTAAAAAAAATCCGACGCAATCCAGAGAAGTAGTATTACAATTTTCTGATATGTTGAGTCATCAATTATATGATGCTACCAAATACGAAATCCCCATAAGCAAAGAAGTAGAATATATTCAAAACTACATAGATTTAGAGAAGATACGTCAAGGAGATTTGGTAGCTGTAGATATTGAAGTAAGCGGGGATTTAATTCAACCCATTGCTCCAATGCTTATCCTTCCTTTTGTAGAAAATGCCTTTAAACATGGCAAAAGCAAAACGGACGGTTATTGGATTAAAATATTGATTCAAGCGACTGAACAATACATAAAAGTACAAGTAGAAAATAGCTTTGACCCTTCTGCCAAACCTTTAAATTTAGAAAAAGACGGTTTGAAAATACCACACTTCGACGACCATCGAAAAGGAATTGGCCTGATGAATGTCCGCCGTCGCTTAGAATTGATGTATGCCCAAAACTATCAGCTGGATGTACACCAAGACCAGCAAATATTTAAAGTAAATCTTACGATTAATCACAAGCAAAATAAAGAACCATCAACTCCTCAACATTATGAAAATCAAAAGCCTAGTAGTAGATGATGAACCCTTGGCAAGAGAGGGTATTGCAGAATATGTAAGTGAGACTCCTTTTCTGGAATTGGTGGGAACCTGCAAAAATGCGCTGGAAGCCAGTGAAATGCTCAAGCAGCAATCCGTAGATTTGCTTTTACTCGATATCCATATGCCGCGCATTTCGGGGATCGAGTTTTTAAAATCACTTTCCAATCCTCCAATGATAATTTTTACTACCGCATTCAGAGAGTATGCGCTGGAGGGGTTTGAGTTAGATGTGTTGGACTATTTGGTAAAACCGATCTCATTTCAACGCTTTTTGAAAGCAGCCAATAAAGCCAGCGAACAGTTTGAACTAAAGCAAAACTTACGAAGTGAAGATGTAACGCTCAAAGATGATAGTTTTTTTATCAAATCAGACGGTAAATATATTCGTATTCACTTTGATGAAGTGCTCTTTATAGAAGGATTGAAGGACTATGTGTTTATCCATACCCAAACTACTCGACACCTTACCCTTATTTCTCTTAAAAATGTAGAAAAGTTATTGCCAGATCATCGCTTTATGCGGGTACACCGCTCGTTTATTGCAGCCTTGCCTTTTGTAGAACAGATGGATGGTAATCAATTGAAAATCAGAGAACACGTAATTCCTGTAAGTAAAAACCTACGAGAAGAAGTATATCAAAAACTGGTGGGAAACAAGCTGTGGAAAAGGTGAATTATTTCATATTGAGTTTCGATGGATAATGACCAGTTATCTACTGGTAATAGCTGTTAATCTATTTGTTTTGCCGCAAAGCTTCAGAAGCTGTATTCTTGGGTAGAATCAATAAAATCATATACCCATGAAAATACATTCATTCATTTCCGCATTAATACTAGCGCTTCTTTTGGGGTGGACTTGCGCCCAGGCACAAAACCCAGTGAAGGCTTTGGATAACATCCACAAAAAAGCTGATAAAGCATTTATGGCGAGTTTTCAGCAAGGATGGGCACCATTCGATAATTTATTAAACACCCTGGAGAAAGCAAATCAAAAGCAGACGAGTCGCTATTTGACTTATTGGCGAGCGTTTGTTCATTATTATGCCTCAGTGTTTGCGCTCAAAACTCAAAATAAGGAAAAGGGCCAGGTACATAATGCCAAAGCATTGAATTTGTTGAAAAGTATCAAAAATAAAAGTTCTGATGATTATGTATTACTAGCTATGAACACCAGTATTGGGATTAGCTTTGATCATAGTATCGCAATGGTTGCAAAAGCAGAAGTAGAAAGCTATTACGAGAAAGCCTTCAAGCTAAATAGCAAAAATATTCGGGCATATTATGCCAAAGCCAACAGCGATTTTTATACTCCAAAAGAATACGGTGGAGGGCTACAGGTAGAATCTTTAGCCTTAAAGGGTTTAGATTTTAAAGATACCTACTCTACACATATTAATGCACCTGCCTGGGGGCGAGAAGATATCTATGGCTTGTTAGTAAGGTATTACATACGTGAAGACCAAAAACAGAAAGCGCTCAAATACTGCAAACAGGGTTTAAAGAAGTACCCTGATAGTTATGAGCTTAAAAGTAACTTAAAGAAGCTCTCAAAATAAAACTGCTTTATACATTTCTACTCTTCTAAATCATTGACCTATGAAAACAAAGTTGCCACTTATAGTATTTACACTATCATTAATTGTTAATGTCTCTTGTGCTCAGACCTTAGATGGTATACAAAAGCGTATTGAGATGGCCTTTCTCACCGCGATCAAAGGAGATTTTAGTTCCTTGCAAAAAATAGAGAAGTCGCTCAATACAATTTCGGACCAGAAAGATACCCGGATACAAAATTATTGGAAAGCTTATGCTGATTATAAATTAGCCATTGCTTGCCTCAATAATAAAAAAATGGCTGACGGGAATAATTATAATGCACAGGGAATCAAATTACTAAAAGATACTAAACGCAAAAACTCTGAGGAATATGCATTACTTGGAATGATGACCAGCCTCAGTATTTCGTTTGATCGTACCACTGCCATGTCTGCCAGCGGAGAAGCACGTGGTTATTATGAAAAAGCTGCTAAACTAGATGCCAAAAACCTGAGAGCCTATTTAGGGAAAGGAAGCAGTGATTTTTATACCCCTAAGCAATATGGTGGAGGACTAATTGCCGAAAAACTGTTTTTGAAGGCACTTAGTCTCAAAGATACCTATGCCACTGCTGCAAATGTACCTACTTGGGGTAGGGAAGAAGTGTACATGATGTTAGTACGTTTTTATCAACGTGAAAACGAAAATCAAAAAGCACTACTTTATTGCAAGCAAGGACTAAAAAAGTTTCCATATAACCCCCGCCTTAATAAAGCTTTGAAGGACTTGTCTAAATAAAAGCTCATTTGATATAAAAAGCTTCGGAGAATCCAACATCACTCTGAAGCTTTGCGTGTTTAACCATAAATAGACACTTATCAAATGAAAACCTGGATTACAACTCTCATATTATTTTTCTCAGTTCTTATTGTTACAGAACTCAAAGCCCAAACTTGCTATGTGCCAGATGTTCAGTATTATGAATGGAATGCTCAAAAAAACACCTTACCTAGGTTTGTAGTAGCTTGCCTTCAACAAGAAGGGCTCACAAAAAAAGAAGAAAATGCTAGTACCCACCGTGGTTTTGTTATCTTTTTAGGACAAACCAGTAAAGGTATATATGCCATTGAAGGAGGGCAGGCATCAGATGCGGTAGAAAATACGGCTGGTTTTGCCAAGTTGACATTCACTCCATTTCAAGGTGCCCGCCAAGTGTTTTTATTGTACAATAATCAGCCTATGGAGCAATTAACAGAACAGGCAATTTTGAAAAAACTCTGGAAATTGCATAAAGATGGAGTATATCAGGTAAATGATCTTATGCCAATCAATTTTATTCAAAATCCTGATATTAATAAGCAAAACTTACAATTAGCAAACAGCATCCAATGGATGTACAAGATCACCAATTCCAAAAAACAAATAAGTATACTTTGGAACCTCCAGGCTAAGTCTAGTATGTGTTGGTGTAATTACCAATGGAAAGTAAGCAAGAAAGCTCTATAACTTTTATAAGTCAGCAATACAAACCTTTAGTGCCTACATAGGGTTAGTCTTTGTATGAAAATTTGCGGAGTAGACTATGGTAGTAAAATGGCAGGTACAACTGTGATCTGCTATTATGATACAATCACTCAACAACTGTCTCTGGAAGGTTCTGAGAAGAAAAAGGATGCAGATGCTTTTCTCAAAAAATCTATTGATGTTCATAAACCATCCTATGTGTTTATAGATGCCCCTTTGTCACTTCCTTTGGTATATCAAGATCGTGCTGGATATACCGATTTCTTTTTTCGAAAAGTAGATCGGGAGGTACAAGGAATGTCTCCTTTATTTCTGGGAGGACTCACTGCCCGTGCTATGAAGCTAGCTTACGATCTTAAGCCCCTATCTTTTTATGAAACTTATCCAGCAGCTCAAAGCCAACGGATGAACCTCAAATCACTTGGATACAAAACCAAAGTGGCTCAGATTGCTCCTGTGTTAGCTGAAATTAACCAACAATATCCTGCATTTACGATACCCACCATCAAAAACTGGCACGAAGTAGATGCTTTGCTGGCGCTTATTGGAGCCTATCGTTTTTGGAAAGAAGAACACAAGGTATTAGGAGATGTTGAAGAAGGGTTGGTTTATTTATAAAATAAATTGCTTGGTTGGAGTATGCAAATTCTGTTTGGACAGAAGACACAAACAATTAACTTTGCAACCTTGCAATAAAATAACAAACCAAAGAGATGAGCAGCACTACTGAACGCCAAACTTTTACTACACGCATAGACCAGTTTCAGCAACAAGCGAAGTTATTCCAACAAAAATACAATCAAGTATCCACAGTTCGTCTTTTATCATTTGTAGGAGCTATTATTAGTGCCTTTTATGTGGGCAGACTTGCGGGTCATTGGGGGTGGGGAGCCTTGGCTTTCGTTATAGGGATAGGTATATTCATTGCCTTGATCAAACGCCATAACCGAATTGTATACCAGCGTAATCAATACCGTTTTTTGGCTCAAATAAATCAGGAAGAAATACTTAGGCTAGATAATCAACTGAAAGACTTTGCAGATGGAAACCAGCATTTACCTCAGGGACACTTTTATGCGTCTGATTTAGATATTTTTGGGCGACACTCTATTTTTCAACTGCTCAATCGTACGACTACTCAGCGGGGAGAACAAACCCTTGCCGCTTGGCTATTGAATCCAGCTCGTCCAAAAGAGATACAAGCACGTCAAGAAGCAACACAAGAGTTAAAAGAGATGTTGGATTGGCGTCAAGCTTTTCAGGCTCGAGGTAAGCACGGGCAAGCCGAAGGAATCGCCATTAATCAATTGTTTGACTGGGGAGCAGAATCTCCTAAGATAATGAACAAGAAATGGCTGGTGTTGATGACTTACATCATGCCAATAGTTTCTTTGGCAGCAATGATAATTATGGGGATAGGGCTTACTACCTATCATATTTTATTTATTCCCATGTTTATCAATGGTCTTTTCTTAGGAATGACCTTTAAAGACATTCAAAATACCCACGGTAAAACGGATAAATCCAGCGCTACGCTGAAATCTTATACCCAGCTTTTGAAAAATATTGAAGAGGCTAGTTTTAACAGTGATAAGCTACAAAAAATCAAAGCACTTACTGCTACCGAAACTGGAACTGCCTCACAAAAAATAGCTCGTTTAGCCACTATTTTAGCAAACCTTGATCAGCGCAAAAATATTTTATTCAGTTTCCCTGCCAACTTCTTTTTCTTATGGGATATTATATGGGTGACTAGGCTGGAAAAATGGCGTCAAACTACTAGGCGTGAAATTGTAGGTTGGTTGAAAGCGATCAATCAAATGGAGGCTTTGAATAGCTTGGCTGGTTATGCCTACGCAAATCCAGCAGCAGTGATTCCCAAAATATCGAACCAAGACTATGTGATTGAGGCCGCTAATTTAGGCCATCCTTTGATCAATGGCCAAGAGCGCATCACCAACTCCGTAACCCTTACTGGTTTGGGCAATACTATGGTTATCACTGGGTCTAATATGTCGGGTAAAACTACTTTTGAAAGAACCGTGGGTGTAAATGTGGTATTGGCATTGGCAGGTGCTCCAGTATGTGCCGACCAGTTTACTGTATCGCCTATGCAGGTGTTTACCAGCATGCGTACTCAAGACTCTCTGGAAGAAAACATTTCCTCTTTTTATGCTGAACTCAAGCGCCTCAAACAATTGATTGATCATTTAGAAAGTAATCCTCGTTTACCAGTATTGTATTTATTAGATGAAATACTAAAAGGTACTAACTCACAAGATCGTCATTTAGGAGCCAAGGCATTGGTATACCAGCTACATGGCCACAAGGCTACTGGCTTGGTATCTACTCACGATTTAGAGTTGGGTATTCTTGAAAAGCAAACCGACTTTATTCAAAATTACAGTTTCAATAGCCAAATAGAAGGCGACAAAATCTTTTTTGACTATAAGCTTACCCCAGGCATTTGTCGTAGCTTCAATGCCAGTAAACTGATGCAAAACATGGGTATAGAGATTGAAAAAGTAAAGGCCCTGAATGAAGACATTAGTAAAGAAGAAACCACCAAGGCCAGCAATGATTAGAGGTCTTCCTGAAGGCCTTCACCTTCGCTTTCTACTTGTTCAGGTGGAGGCTCTGCAATATTTTTTAAATGATACAAATGAAATAGCGGAAACAGGAGCAATACGTTCGCTAAGTTGTATACAAAGTTTGGAGAGATAGTAGAGTTACCTCTGGGGGAAGCCACATAAGACATAATTCCTATTTGTACAGCTGCAATTATCAGCACTGGCCAAATTCCTGAGTGATGATTAAGGTACCATATTATTAAACCAATAGATATTATAGAACCAACCACAAGGGATAAAAACTTGTATGATGAAGTGCTCGCATGTTTAGAAATTAATAAAAAATTGTAGAGCGCGATTATTATAACTGCAATTACAATCAAAACTTTCAAGGGTTGATTGTTATCCGATTTCTCTTGTTGTTGTTTAAATAGCTGTATTCGTTCAGCCAGAGGAATTCTTTTACCCATCAATGACAAGGAAAGTAGCCAGGAGGCTAAACTAGTAAAGGGGAATACCCACCAAAAATAGCGCATATTGGGTGCTTCATTTCTGGAAATAATATAGGTCGTTAACAGATTACGATAAGCTAAAGACAGAAGCTAAACTGTGAATAATAAATACAATCTTGATAAAAACTGATAATGCCAACTTAAATGTCCAGAATAAACGGAAGTTCCAAGTGTTAAAGGTAGTAGAGATAGCCAGAAGATAAGATAAAAAGTGGTACCCCAGGATTTTGATACGCCTTGTGATAAATCTATACTGCGTCCTTTGAGGTAATTTATGTTATTTTTTTATCCATCTATAAAAGTTACTCCAGTCAACAAAGCACCTAGTAGCATGGCTACCCAAGCCCTTTTGTCGCGAAATACTATCCAGCCAAAAACCAGCGTAGGGATAAGACAAGTAGTGAAATCGAGTAGTGTTTTGGTGACAGAATAATCTATAAACCTGAATGAAAGATTTGGAGGTAATACATAGATTCGGACTAAAACCGTCCCAACGGTTAATAAGGCAGCAGTTAGTGCGGCCAAATATTGCCTTAGCCAATAAGCAATACCTCCCCACAAACCTACAATATTTAAGATATATAATGCCCATTCCAGCCACCGATATTGAGTATTTCTTGCTTGGGTATACTCTATCCAAAAATATACAGTGCCTTGGGTAAGAGCTATTAATAAAATAATCTTGAAAGCTGTCAAGAATTTTTTGTCGTTGTACATGTTGAATGACTAAGTAATTAGAGGAAACGAATAGAGATTCTGTAAAGAATCTAAGTTTTATTATTTGAAATAATAAAGGAGGGATGTTGTAAAATGAAATATACTAATGTTTATCAGTTAGTCATAATGACTCTCTATAAATTTGAGTAGAAAAACAAAAAAAGCCTCTGCAAAATGAATTACAGAGGCTTTTTGTACCAGGAGCGGGACTTGAACCCGCACGGCCCAAGGGCCACAAGATTTTAAGTCTTGCGTGTCTACCAATTCCACCATCCCGGCAGAAACAATTTTACCCCGAAATTTCGGGGTAAAACTTGGAGCGAAAGACGAGATTCGAACTCGCGACCCTCACCTTGGCAAGGTGATGCTCTACCAGCTGAGCTACTTTCGCTTATAATGAAAGAATGTCTCTTTGTTTTTGTGGCTACAAAGGTACGGTTGTTTTTTTAATCTGCAAACCTTGCCACAATTTTTTTTCTGTTTTTTGCAATTATTTTAAAAATAGCGCCTCTATCGTTGTGAGTTCACTTTTTCTTTTCTTCTCTTTCTTTATTATCGGCGCTCTCCTTTTTTTTTCTTGCCAATTTCTTTTTTTCCTTTTCGGTTACTTTGTGTTTATTAAAGCGTAATTTATTGACAAATGCTACTTCTCGTCTTGTTTGCGAGCCTGTGGCATAGCGATTTACGACAGTTTGTTCTCCCCAAAGTATAAAGACATCACCATACCAATGCATAAAGTGTTGATCATTAGATGAAAAGATTTTATCATTTTCATCCATATTTGCAACCTCTTCTTCGGTTTCTTCTTTGAGAGTTTTGTGCTTGTAAATAAACTTAGTACAAAGTGTAGGAGTAACCCCTTCACGGCGTTGACGCATATACGCCAGAATTACTGAATCTCCCTGAAATCCTATTCTCACTTGTGTTTTAAGCTCTTCTGCAGTTACACCGTGTTTTAGTTTAATCGTATTATCCCATTGTTTGATGCCTTTTCTGTTAAAAGCACTTACCGAAGCTGAATTAAACTGATAATTTCCTCTTTCTTGTGTAAGGGGCATACTTCCTCTTCCTAACGAGGTAGGAGGGATGGCTTTATTACGGTACCAATAACGTTCTGCAAGCACAAGGATATTATTACTATTTTCCATTTCTATTACATCGCTCAAGGCCATTTTAGAACCTAAAATATAATCCTTGCCTTTGGCAGCTTTCTTAAGAATTCTTTCTCGGATACGTTTTACTTTTTTAGGAGAGTGATAGTTAAAATAATTACGATAATCTATGAATTTATTAAGCCTTGTTTTACCCTGTTGCCCATTTTTAATCAACACAGTGGCAATGCCTTGTGGATAGGGCTGGCACCTTCTGCTATAAGTACCCAATACAAGGCTTTCGGTGGCATTTAATGGGTAAAGCGTGGCTGCATGAAAATTATATCTTTTAGGAAATTCAAGTTTACGACTTGCCTGCATGCCCACGATATTTGAGTAAGCACTAGCTTTATATTGACAGAGTCGGCTATTGGCCATTAGAAAAAAGCCAGTATTGATATCTTTTTGGGTAAATACATCAATTTGATTAAATGTCTTACTATAAACAGAAGGGACTATTTTAGTAGAGCCATCTAAGGTGTTATATCTAAGGGCCGTTATATTTGATTGGAAGGAACCAATGAGAAATATATAATCTTGTGTAGCTCTGAGCTTGGTGAGACTGGCTTTCAAGGGGAGTTTACCATCATATTTTTCAACTTGTCCGTTTTGAATATTTACCTTTAAAATTTTGAATGCTTTTTTCTCGTAACGAGTAAGCAAAAAATACATATATTGTTTTTGGTCATAATACATGTCAATTGGCTCAAAAAGAAGAGGTAACTGGTATGTAACTTTCCAGGCTTCCTTAAGTGTAGTATCTATACGGGTCATTTCCCAGTTTACCTCAGGACTTCGCCACTTTTCTCTTTTAGCCAAGAAAAATAAACCTTTTTGTTTCAATGAAATTACCTCAAACTCTTCTTGAACGAGATTACGAGTAACAGGTATTTCATAGCGCCCTTGCACCTGAAACTGTGCCTTGGCAGGTAAAATGACGAACACCATCAAAAATGAGTACGTCATTAAATGATATATTTTTGTTGTTGCGATTTTCAATGTAAATTTATTTAAGGGTTTATATTTTTCTTTTTCTCAGGTTTGCTTTGGTATTGCTTTACATTAAGAAGTAGAATACAGAGACTTTCCCCTATACAAAACTCCTATTATTACAAAATAATAAAAATGAAGTAAAAAGAATAAATTATTTTCTGGTATAAAGTTATACAAAATCAAGATAGGAATTATTGAGCTATTGGCTTAGTTTAAACAAACTTTGACTATTCATGGAGAAATTTAGGTGGCACATAAAGCTTAATATGAGGAGGAATTTAATATAAGTGTTTGTCATTCCTTAATCTTAAAGCAAAAAACAACTTTTATCAATGCACTTGTTTACATAAACCGAGGTGGTATGATTATATAAAGTTTTTGATTTACAGGTTATTAGGAGGGTGTTTGTAAAATGTGATATTGCGTATTCCTCTATGGTAAAGACAATTGTGATATAAAACCAGCCATGCTCCTTTTGGAAATACAAGAAATAACTAAATTCGCCGTTAAAAGGTAGTTGTAAATCTAAACAAAAAAGTATGGATCGTATTTGTGCATTATTGTTAGTAATAAGCTTTATGGTATATATTACCCCAGTGCAAGCTCAGTCTGACAGTATTCAAGCCAAAAGCACAGAAATAGAAGAGGGGGCCGCACAAGTATGGCAGCGAAATAAAGATAAGATAGTCATTAAAAAAGCTCCACGCCAATCTATTACTTACTCTTTTAGAAAAATTGAATCTTCTCCTGGGGAAAAAATTGACCCTCACTTTTTTTCAAGAAAGCAACACCGTAAACTCACCCCCAGGTTAAAAAAACATGGAAAATTGAGTTTTAGAAAAAAAAAGCAACCTCCCCGATTACTAGGTAAGCGATTAAGAGCCAAAAGAACAATGGAACTACCGTCTTGGCTAATAGATTTGAACCTATTTACAGTTGGTATCTTCTTTTTAGTCTTTTTTGGAGGTGTGGTAGGACTCTATTTTCTACTAAGACCAGATATATTACTCTCATTTTATCAATTATTATTATTAGCAGCAGCTTTCTCAGGAACCCTATTTTGGTATCTTATTCTGGGTACTGAGCAAGGGTTCGATGTGGCTACCTGGAAAGTCTTTTTTAAACATGGTTGGCTAAGTTTTCCATTAATTTTTGGTATTTACTTTGGCTTTCGCTTGTTATTCAACGTCCCATTGGCTATTCCTTTTTTACAACTACTGCTTATAGGTTTCTTGATTGGACTTGTATTTCTAATTGCATCGTTTATCATAGATTGGTATTAATTTTTAAAAGAGCTTAAGCAAATAAATGTGCAAACAATCATTTGTGGTGATGATATGATATTTATTACTGTATCACTCGCTATACTATATCAGCCATTGTTTGTTCAACCCTGCGAAAATACCACAGACTCGTAATGAATAAGATAAGCGTAACACCTACTGATATATAGATATAAGGTGAAACTTGCCCACCAATAATGCTCCAACGGAAGCCCTCCACAATCCCTGCCATTGGATTACAGTAATACAAAGGATGATATAGGGTTGGAATTAACTGGGATGGATAAGCAATGGGAGTAAGGTAAAACCCTACTTGCAAGCTAAATTTTGCAATAGGCTGAAAATCTCTAAATTGTATAGACAATGCACTTAAGCCAATAGATACACCCAACGAGGCAATGATCAACGTCAACAACCATACAGGTAAAAACCATACGTTAGAGGGAGGGGCATATTGGTACCATATAAGTATGATAACCATCAACAAAAAATTGATGAAGAAATCAATAGATACAACAATGGCTTTAGATAAAGGTAAGATGATTTTAGGAAAGTAAACCTTAGTAATTAGGCCTTGAGCATTAAGTATAGATTCTCCTCCTTGAGATACCAACCCTGAAAAATAGTTCCAAGCAAACAATCCCGCGAATGCAAACACTGGATAAGGAATCCCCCCAGTATCTACTTTGATAGCAATACCAAAAACTAAACTAAAAATAAGCAATGTTGTCAGTGGCTGTAATATAAGCCATATGAACCCCAGATAGGTTTGAGCATAACGAATCCTAAGGTCACGATATGTCAGTGTCCAGAGCAAGCCGCGATAAGCCCAAATCTCCTTCAGGTAGAAATGAAATGAAGACCTTTGGCTTGTAATGATTTTTTTAGAAGTAGAGCTTTTGGGAGTCATTCTTCGTGCAGTGAGAGCCAAATAACAAAGTTGATTTATAGGTTTTTACCAAATATTCTATGCAAATGTAACACTAGTCAGGGAATTACTACTGATAAAGAATGTGAGAATACAAATAATTGGTAAGATATATTTTTTTAAGAAATGGGATAGTTTAACTTTTTATAGATTCATGTAAGAAGGGTGTAAGGTTTTTGGTGCAAAAATCATTAAAATAATCTTATTGTAATCACTTGATAACCAATCGAATAGATGTTAATTAAATGTTAAATAAAATTTAAGGAAATTATTTAACCGAATTAGATAAAATCTATAAAATCTCTCTAAGCTAAATGATGGGCTTTTAGAATATTCTTTTAAAATATTTGTTTTTATGTTTCGTAAAAAATACTTTAGTTGAAGTAATCCAAAGAATCTATTGATCCCGTACATCAAAAATTAATACACTTAAATTACTTAATATCAATAACTTATAGAAGTAAAATCGTTTGAATTGCCTATTAAGTTGTTAAGTATAATTTGTTGAAAACCAATAAGTTAATGTTTTGGTAGGATTAGAGGTTCTGGAGGAGCAAAAAAATGGTTTAACTAAACGAACTTATATGGTATAAAACTACTTTCTCTCCTTAATGTTTGAAACACAAGTTTCAAATCTTCTTTTATAACATATAATTAACATAAATCTCGGAAAATTAATTAGAGACGACGTCTTTAAGCAATTTTTTGTGTCGCACTTCAATTACTCTTTGATATTGTTCAGAAAGAAATAATACAAGGCTGTACCTGTTTTGTCATGGTTTTCGGTTTTGTGAAATTCAAAGAGTTCTATACTATAAAGTAACAATATAAATTTTATTAGAAATAAAGATTTTGATCCTGATAATCTGCTAAGCAACATTTATTAATAAAGTTTCGAGAATTTATTCTTTACTATTTCCAATGTAAAGGAGAGTGGAATTTGAGGACTTTGTTGATAACATTTTATGGTAAAACCAATTAAGTAACAATTTATGAAAAGTAAACTTTTACTCACTTTAATCTTTTTAGTGGGACTAAGTGCTTACGCTTTTTCTCAAGTTACTGTCTCTGGTACAGTAACAGACAATAGCGGCAGCCCTCTTCCTGGGGTGAACGTTATTGAGAAAGGTACTTCCAATGGTGTTGCAACTGATGCCAATGGTAAGTTTAGCCTAAATGTAAGCAATGGTTCTACCCTTCTTTTCTCTTTTGTAGGTTTCCAGCCTAGAGAAGTAAAAGTAGTTGGAGGAGCTACCGACCTTGGAACAATTAAAATGGCTGAAGAAGGCTCTTTGAACGAGGTAGTAGTAACCGCCCTTGGGGTTGAGCAGAGCAAAGACCAAACAGGTAGTACTGTAACTCAGGTATCACCTAAAGCATTAGTTTCTTCTGGTGAGCCTCAGTTATTGAACCAATTAGCTGGTAAAGCTGCTGGGGTACAGATTATCTCTAGTAGTGGTAGTGACCCTGGTGCTGGTGCCAAGATTCAGATTCGTGGAGCCAACACCATCGGTGGTAGCAACCAGCCTCTATTCGTAATTGATGGAATCCCTGCCTATAACTCTACGACTCAAGGTACTTCTGCTTCTACTGCTGGTACAGTACAGCAGAGTCGTTTGAACGATATCAACCCTGATGATATTGAGTCAATGCAAGTATTGAAAGGTGCATCAGCTGCGGCATTGTACGGAGCGCGTGCTTTGAACGGAGTTATCTTGATTACAACTAAAAGTGGAAAAGCCAACAAAAAAGGTTTTACCGTAACTTTAGGTTCTAGTGTTTCTTTAGACTTTTTGAACCGTAAAGTACCTTTACAAGAAGCCTATGGTGGTGGTAACAATGGTTTGTTCCAATTTGTACCTACTGGTGGTAGAAGTTGGGGTGACCGTATTGCAGATCGTCCAGGTGGTACTGATAACTTTATCACTGATCCTAATGCAGCTGGATACCAAGGTAGATTTGTAGCCAATGATGGCAAAACTTATTATGCCATTGCCAACGGTACTGATGCTCAGCCTTATGGAGGTAAAAACGACAGAACTACATATAGCCTATGGGATAACTTATTCCAAACTGGGGTTATCTGGAACAATAGTGTGAGCATTAGTAGTGCTGACCAAAAAGGAAACTTCTATATGAGTTTTTCTGATAACCGTATAGATGGTATTATTATAGGTAACAGCTCAAACCGTAGAACGACTGGTCGTTTGAACGCTACTCGTTATTTAGGAAAACTATTTACAGTAAGTGCACGTGCTACATATGCCAAAACTGCAGGTAACCGTACTCAGCGTGGATCAAACCTTTCAGGTATTTTCTTGGGTGGTTTGCGTACTCCTGCTGATTATGACATCAGAGGATATACTGGTACTTATTTCAATGCAGGTGGTACACCATTTACTGGTCGTCAGAGAGCATATCGTAACCCATTGGGAGCAGGTACTTTCTCAATCTATGACAACCCACTTTGGATTACAAACAACATTTTGAACGAAACTGATGTAGATCGTTTCTTAGGTACTTTAGAGTTTGGAGCTGACCCATTACCTTGGTTGAATATTACCTGGAGAACTGGAGTTGACTTTTTCTCTGATTTACGTTCTGATTTCTTCCCTACGCTTTCTTCTACCAATTCAGGTGGAGCATATAACTTGAGTAACTTCCGTAACACGCAGTTCAACTCAGATTTAATCGCGAGAGCAAGTTTTAAAGCAACTGATAATATCTCAGGTACTGTGTTAGTAGGTATTGGTGCCAACGAACGTAGAGGCCAAACCAACTTTAACCAAGTAACTAGTTTTGTAAACCCATTGTCTCCACCTCAGTTGGCTAATAGTGGTGCTACTGCTCGTAACCCAACTTCTAACTTTTCAGTAATTCGTAATGTAGGGTACTACGCACAAGCAAACATTGGCTTCTACGATATGGTATTCTTGAATGCTGGTGGTCGTTATGAAGAGTGGTCTACAATGAATAAAGGTTTCTTCTTCCCAAGTGTAGATGTGGCCTTCCAATTCAGCAAATTATTACCTAAGAACGATATCTTTACTTTTGGTAAATTACGTGGTGCTTGGGGACAAGTAGGTAACGCTGCTGGTGCTTATGCTGATCAAGCTCCATTCTTTGATAATGCAATCATTGGTGATGCCGGATGGGGTAGTAACTTAGACCCTGCTGCTTATGGTGGAGGATCTCGTCAGAGTAATACTGCACCTGCTGTACTTGAGCCAGAGATTAAGACTGAGTTTGAAGTTGGGGTAGATGCCCGTTTCTTCAAAGATCGTTTGAGTGTTAGCTATACTTATTATAACAACAACACTACAAACCTTATCCAGGCGATTAATGTAGCTCCTTCTACTGGATTCTTGGCTAGAAGCGCGAATGCAGCCACAATTGAAAACAGAGGACAAGAATTTGAAATTTCTGGGGTAGCTGTTAAAACAGGAGACTTCAGCTTGAGTATAAATGCGAATTACTTCCGTAACATAAACTTGGTGAAAACATTGGTTGGAACCGAGCAAATTTTCTTAGGTGGTTTTACTGGAACTTCTTCTGCAGCAGTTCAAGGATACCAGCTAGGAACTATTTGGGGAACTCGTTGGGATAAAAACGATAACGGTACTTTGATCTTAGATGCTGATGGATTCCCACAACAAGCAGCTACACCATTTGCAATTGGTGATCCAAACCCAGAGTATAGAGTTGGTCTTGGATTTACGGCTCGCTACAAAAACTTCTCATTGAATGTATTGGTTGATCACAGTGCGGGTGGTGAGATTTGGAATGGTACCAAAGGTGCTTTGTATTTCTTCGGAAGACACGGAGATCAAGATCATACCATTACTTTAACTGCTGCTGAGGCTGCTTCTTTGAAAACCTGGTTAGGTTTAACAGTAGATGAGATGATCACTAGTGGACGTTATCCATCTGCTAATCGTAATGCAGACGGTAGTGTAAGGTTCCGTGGTAAAAAAGCTGATTTTGGTGGAGGTACTGTATTGTTGGATGAGTACTGGTATCGTTCTGGTCCTGGTAGTGGATTTACTGGCCCAAGTGAGCAATTCATTGAAGATGCTACCTGGACTCGTTTGAGAGAGGTAAGTCTTTCTTATACTTTGAATAGCAAAGGTTTCCAGAGTGCTACCGGATTACAAAACATAGTATTTACAGCTACTGGTCGTAACTTGTTCTTGTGGACTGACTATGACGGTATTGACCCTGATACTAACTTAACTGGTGCTGGATTGAACGCAATTGGTTTGGATTATTTCAATAACCCTGCGACTCGTTCATTCTTATTCTCTATTAAGATTACTTACTAGTTAGAATTTGTTTCTTAGAAAAAGGTGAAATATCCTTTTTCTATCCAACATTCAATGAATTAAAAATTTGATATAGAATTATGAAAATAATTAAATATATATTCGTTTCACTGTTGGTCGTTTCTTTTACTAGTTGTAAAAACTGGATAGAAACAACTGATTCAACAGTAAACCCTAATGCGGCCACCGATGCACCCGCAAGCACGATCCTAACTCATATGATGACGGCTGCTATTCAGGCCAACGAAGGTAACAATGCGCGTTATGCGAACATGTTTACACAACACTTCCGTGGTTTAGCTCGTCAGCATGCAGGTTATGATTCTTACATCATGAACTCTCAAAACTTTCAGTGGGGAGTTGAATATCAGCAAATCATTCACCAAGGTAAAATTGTGATTGAGAAAGCTGTTGCAGAAGGTAATAAGCCTTTAGAGGGAATTGCTAAATTGATGCAAGCCTGGACTTATGGAAACCTGACTTCTTTGTATGGAAATATTCCTTTCACTGAGGCTGATCAGTTTGAAACTATCAAGGAACCTAAATTTGATGATCAAATGACGGTAGTTTATCCTGGTATTCAAGCATTACTTGATGCAGCCATTGCTGATTTAGGTGGTGCTGGAGGTATTACTGGTGATATTTTCTTGAGCAACAGTGCTACTAACTGGGTAGCAGCGGCTTATACTTTGAAAGCACGTTACTACTTGCACGTAAAGGATTATGCAAATGCGCTTACTGCGGCGGCCAATGGTATTTCTGCGGCAGCTAATGATGTATTAGCTACTCATAATGGAACTACTCAGTCTGGAAGAAACCTCTGGAATGACTTCTTGGAATTACAAAGAACTACTGACTATGGTGCTACTGGTTCTTTCTTGGCAACGTTTATTGGTACTGGTGGTGCCAAGAACAATGCAAAAACCAATGAGTCAGCACGTTATGCAGATATTTTTGCAGTAAATTCAGATGGAGATCTTGATATCAACTATTTTGGTACTAGTTCTTTATTTAGTGCTACTTCTAGCTTCCCATTGATTACTTATAGAGAGAATCAATTGATCATAGCAGAAGCAAATGCTCGTTTAGGTAACGATGCTGCTGCAATTACAGCATTGAACAATGTTCGTGCTTCTTTGGCAGCTCAGTATACTGCGGGTACTTATACTGCTTATGTAGCTGCTGATGCTGAGGTATCTACCAATGCTGCATTGATTACTGAGATCGTAAGAGAGCGTTATGTAACTCTTGTAGGACAGATTGAGGTATTCAACGATATGCGTCGTAACAAGAATGCCATGGGTATTACTCCATCTACTGGTACTGCGTTGCCAGGTCGTTTCTTGTATCCAAATGCAGAGCTACAATCAAATACAAATGCACCACAAAATGCGACTTTGTTTGATGTACTTCCTGTGTTTCAATAAAAATTAGAAACAATTTGGGCACCTATAAAGTGCCTAGACTTAAAAATCACTCATTTATCACATAAATGAGTGATTTTTTTTTAGATAGAATAATATTCTTGACTTTACACAGGCAGGTTTTTAGGAGAATATTGGAAAAATGAAATGTGCTAAGACCAAAGCAACCTTCTAAACTGTTATATTTATATAGAAAATGATATGTATTGGATAACCTCTAAAAATAAAAAGCATGAAAACACTTAACCTCTTGTTTATTAGTTTGTTGCTATGTATAAAGGTTTATGCACAACGCCCTGGTGATTTTACACAGGGAACGCTCAATGAATTGATTCCTTTCGATAATACGGTAAAACAGCGGCATGGAAGCAATTATTTGCTTAAAGGGTGGAGTAAGGGTAAGATAAGATTAAAATATAAGGGAAAGATTAAAGAGTTTAGTGATTTGGAGTTGCGATATGACTTGGCGAATCAACACCTGGAAGTAAAGTTTAATAATGGCCTTACTAACCAAACCAAGGTAAAGGTTTTTAATGATCAGTATTTGGATGGGTTTGAGTACCGTAATGCGGAAACTAAGAAAATGGATTACTTTGAGAAATGTAAAAAGTATAAATTAAATCCTCCTTTGTATGGTTTCTTTAAGGTATTGGTAAAAGGGAAAAAAATTGCATTATTCGAGAGGCTGACAAGCTATGTACAAAAGGGGAATGAGTTTAAAACGCTGGGAATTGGCTCTCCAAATGAAAGGATAATTCAGAAGAGGGAGTTTTATGTAACCAAAGGAGATAAAACATATAAAATAAAACGTCGTAAGAAGACGGTACTTGCGCTGTTTGGAGATAAGAAAAACGACGTGAAGGCTTTTGCCCGTGAGAATGATTTATTTTACAAAAGTGCTGATGACCTAAGTGCTATTTTTAAGTATTATGATGGCTTGAAATAAATCACTGATTACAACCATTTAAGTAGGTAACAAAGTATCCTGATGTAGTCAATCTTTCGCATAAATTTGATTAGATCAGGATATTTTGCAAATTAGCATATAATCTGGTGCTATCACTGTTCATAAACCCTCTCTATAATAAATGAAGATATTGCTTAAGTTGATTAATGGCTTTGTCTATTCTCTTCCTGTTCAACTCTTCATTCTTAGTATTAAAAAAAACCAACTACTGCTTATTTTTTGGTTATTACTTATTTTTATTGTAACCGAAAACTTTGGTTCGGCAGTGGGTTTACCTTCTTTATTTTTGGAGCCAGAGTATTTAGACCAGGTAAATTTTTGGAGCTTTTTTATTGTAGGAATTACCTTAGGAATTTTTACCCTTTCTTACCAAATCACCTCCTATATTCTTGATAGTCAAAAGTTTAGTTTCTTGGGTGGATTATCACGTCCCTTTACTAAGTTTTTGATTAATAATAGTATTATTCCTTTTTTATTTACGGGAATTTATTTGGTGTATTTGGTTCAGTATCAACTAGCACAAAATATATCTGCACAAGAATTATGGGTACGCTTTAGTGGACTTGTGGCAGGTTTTGTAGGGTCGGCTACTCTTATTTTTGTTTATGCAGTGAGTACCAACCAAGATTTCTTTAAGCTATTTGCCAAGCAATTAAACAAAAGTCTGAACCGTACCCGAGTAGTAAGGGTAAATGTGATAGAGCGATTCCGAGAAACCAAGCGAAGTAACCTGAAGGTAAAGTTTTACTTGAATAATTTTTTCATTCCTACCAAAATAGACCCCGAAAAAGAAGATATTTCCTATCGTCGCCAGGAACGGATATTTAACCAAAATTTTCGTAATGGTGTAATTGTCCAGTTTGTAATTCTCACCTTGGTATTTGTAGTAGGAGCGTTTCGTGACAATCAGTTTTTTCAAATTCCAGCAGGAGCCAGTCTGGTTTTATTGTTTACAATCGCCATTATGGTGATTGGAGCCTTGTCATATTGGCTTCGTGGATGGACGGTTACTATTACTTTTTGCTTGCTACTGTTGCTGAACTTTTTGATGGAAGAGGGGTATTTGCTCACTGATTATGAGGCATATGGCTTGAATTATAATACTACCAAGGCCCCTTATAATTTGCGCACGATCAAGCAAAAAAGCAATGATCGTAACTATGCCGAAGATGTAGACATTACCAAAATTGCCTTAGAAAACTGGCGTAAGAAGTTTTCCCGAAAACCCAAGATGGTGTTTATCTGTGCAAGTGGGGGAGGTTTGCGAGCTTCGGTCTGGACCATGCGAACGCTGCAAATTGTAGATAGTACTCTGAATGGGCGCTTAATGGAACATACCATGCTGATGTCGGGTGCTTCAGGTGGTTTGATTGGAGCTGGTTATTTTCGGGAACTTTACCTAAGAGACAAACTGAGCGGCGGAGAGATTGATGTATATGATCCCAAATACCTGGACAATATTGCCAAGGATAACCTCAATGCGTTGATGTTTAGCTTAGTGGTAAACGATTTGTTTTTTGTAAAAGGAAAGTTCAAATATGGTAGCCATGAGTACCATAAAGATCGTGGGTATGCGTTTGAAGAACAATTGAACAAGAACACAAATTTTATACTGGATAAACCATTGTGTGATTATAAAGAACCTGAGTTACTAGCTCAAGTTCCAATGATGATTCTAGCTCCCACAATTATGAATGATGGGAGGAAGCTTTTTATTTCTCCGCTGAATGTATCTTATATGACGGTGCCTAGTATTTACGAACGCCGTTTTTTGAATCAAAAAGCTAAAGGGATTGAGTTTTTGCGGTTTTTTGAAAAACAAGGCTCCAGCGATTTACGCTTTTTAACTGCACTACGGATGAGTGCCTCTTTTCCATACATTACACCTAATGTAAAATTACCAAGTGAACCGGCAATGGAGATTATTGATGCAGGTCTGTCAGATAATTTTGGGATTGATAATGCCGTTCGATTTTTATACGTATTTAAAGATTGGATCGCCAAAAATACCTCAGGAGTTATATTTGTGTCCATTCGTGATACCCAAAAGGACAAACCTATAGAAACCAGCCTGGAACAATCGTTTTTTCAGCGTTTGGCAACTCCACTAGGGAGTGTACTATACAATTGGGAATACTCACAGGATATTCATAATGACAATCTGGTAGAATTTGCCCGAAGTTGGTTCAAAGGCTCTATCAATCGAATAGAGTTTCAGTATGTGCCGATCTCGAAAAGCCTCAAGGAAATCAAAGAAAAAGAAGAGCGACGCAAACAAGGCATTCGTAATAAAAACCCTTACAAGATTATCATTACTGAGAGAGCTCCATTAAGTTTGCGCCTTACTCAAAAGCAAAAAAATAATATCAAACGTACCATTTGGGAACTTCGTAATCAGAGTTCTTTACGGCGTTTGCAGTATTTGTTGAGGTAACTCGAGTACTATAAACTATTCGAGGCTTCAAACTGAAGTTTTACCAAGTTATTATAAACTCCTTCTTCATGAGTTACAAGTTCTTCGTGTGAACCAGATTCTACGATACGCCCTTCGCTAAGTACATAAATAGTATCTACCGAACGAATAGTAGACAAACGGTGGGCAATAATAATGGTGGTTCTATCACGCATCAATTCATTCAAGGCTTCTTGTACGAGCTTTTCTGAATCGGCATCTAAAGAGCTGGTAGCTTCGTCTAAGATAAGAATTTCCGGGTTTTTGAGAATCGCACGGGCAATGGCAATTCGTTGGCGCTGACCTCCCGAAAGTTTTACCCCACGTTCTCCTACAATTGTATCTAGTTTATCAGGAAACCCTTCAATAAATGACCAGGCATTGGCCTGCTCTGCCGCTTTACGTACCTCTTCATCAGTAGCATTTGGTCTACCATATAAGATGTTTTCTTTGATAGTACCTCCAAACAAGATAACTTCTTGAGGTACAATGCCAATATGGTTGCGCAATGCCGATATATTATAAGACTCGATCTTTTTTCCATCTATTGCTACCGAGCCTTGGTTCACATCATAATAGCGGAAAAGTAGTTGTACAATGGTAGATTTTCCACCCCCACTGTAGCCCACCAGAGCGACCTTTTGGCCAGCTTTTACCTTAAAATTAATATCATTGAGTACTTGAACATCCTCACGGGTAGGGTATGAGAAGTTTACGTTAGAATATTCAACATCTCCCTTGATTTGTATATCCTTGGTATTTGTTTGCTCCAAGTCAATTTCAGTATCTTCTGCCAAAATTTCCAAAATGCGTTCAGAGGAACCCACCGCTTTTTGAATTTGCCCATACAAGTTGCTTAATCCTCCCAAAGCACTACCAATAAACACTGTATAAATAGAAAAAGAAGTTAATTCACCAGCAGTCATTATATCTTGTTTCACCAGATGTGCACCATACCACACTACCAATATGATTCCTCCAAATAAAGCCAAAATAACAAATGCATTGAAAGCAGCTCTATAAGTACCAGCCTTCAATGCATTCTTTACTACATTATCAAGTGCTTGATTATAACGCTTTACTTCAAATAGTTCGTTGGTAAATGCCTTGACTGCACGGATCGATTGGAAAGTTTCTTCTACCACTGTATTAGCCGTGGCGAGTTCGTCTTGAGCTTTTTTAGAGAGCTTGCGGATAAATCTACCAAAAAATATGGCAGCAAATACCAAAATTGGAAACGTAAGAATCATTAAAAGTGCCAGTTGGGTAGAAGAGTAAAAAAGAAAGCCTACCCCAACAATGAGTGTTCCTATCTGGCGCAGAAACTCTGCAATAGTAAATGACATGACCTCTTGTAATTGAGTAACATCCGAAGTAAGACGACTAGTTAGTTCGCCCACCCGCTTTTTCTCAAAAAAAGTAACTGATAAGCTAATAATTTTGCTGTATGCCGCAATACGGACATCCCGCATAGCATTTTCGCTTACTCGAACAAATAAAAACACTCGGAAAAATGAGAATATAGCCTGTAGAACCAAGACTATTGCGAAAATAATAGCTACAGTATCAATAGAGCTGAAAATTTCATTGGTTTTACCTTTCGATACATCCAAAAACTTTCCAATTAATAATGGTGTAAGTAAGGCTGTTCCAGTAGACCCTGCCAAAAATAACAGGCCTATTAGGTAAGTATATTTGTAAGGTAAAATAAAACGAAAAATTCGGAGAAGTTTGCTAAATCCTTTGCGAGTAATGCGTTTTCTGGCTGGTTTTTGCTGGTCTTTGGAAGATGTATTGTTTTGATTATTTGTTTGCGCTGTCATAAATGAATATTTGAAATTCGTCGGGCAAATTTAATGGCTGTGCTTTTGGTAAAAAAGCTTGCTTGCCGATAATTACAAACTAAATAAAAGAATATTAGGTTTGCGAAAAATGGAAAGTTCTCTAATTTAGAACAAAAAGCAATGCAGTATGAACACGACCCGAAAAATAGCTTCTGAAGAAATATCATTTTTACGAGAAATGTTGTACGAATCCTTATTCGTACCAGAAGGAGCGGAGCCTTTTGATAAGAGCATTCTTGAGCAACCACAAATTGCCCGATACATTCAGGGTTGGGGAAATTCGCCTAACGATGTGGCTTGTGTGGCGGTATCAGCAGAGGGTAATTTGATAGGAGCTATTTGGGGGCGAACTTTTACCAAAGAAGCCCCAGGGTATGGGTTTGTAGATGAACAAACCCCTGAGATAGGAATGGCGGTAAAAGAGGGCTATCGTAGCCAGGGAATTGGCACCCAATTGATTTCAGAAATTACTCAAGTGTATCAAGATATGGGTGTTGAGGCTCTTTCGTTGAGTGTAAATAAGCAGAATAAAGCCAAGTATTTATATGAGATTCTAGGATTCGAAACTGTGCGAGAAAACGGAGATACTTTGGTGATGAAAAAGGAGTTGATATAAATTAAACCTCGCTAGGGGAAGAACTCTACTATTTATAAGTGAGTAAGGGTTCGTATTTGTACAATACTTTCAAATCTTACTACACTAACTTTGCAAAAAACGGATAACTTTATGCAACGGCTTATTTTACTGACAATCACCTTATTACTCCCAATTCATTTTACTCTAGCGCAAAAATACTTAGGCCAAACGCCTCCTGGACTTAAGCCAGCAGTGTTTGCTCCAGGACTGATTTCTTTGTCCAAAGAGTCTGATTTTGGGTCGGTATTTTCTAAAGATGGTAAAGAGTTTTTTTATGCTACCGAGCCAGGAGGCAAAGCTGAGATTCGTTACATGCGCCTGCAAAATGGAAAGTGGTCAAAGCCACGTACGATTGTAAGCCACCCTCAACATGGTTGCAATGATCCTTTTTTATCGCCCGATGAAAAACGTTTATATTTTATTTCCGAGCAACCCATCAAAGGCAAAAAAAGAAAGCGAAATTATGATATTTGGTATGTACAACGCACAGCCAATGGCTGGTCGGCTCCGATAAATGCAGGCAAAAACATCAACTCCGATAAAAACGAGTACTACATCTCTTTTACTAAATCGGGCACCATGTATTTTTCATCTAATAAGGAAAGCACCTCAAAATGGGACTTTGATATTTATGCAGCCAAGCAGCAAAATGGGCAGTTTATGAAACCCGTAAAATTAGGAAAGGCAGTAAATACTCCACATTATGAGGCCGATGTTTTTGTGGCTCCTGATGAATCTTATTTGATTTTTTGTGCTTCACGACCAGGAGGCAAAGGGCGAGGCGATTTGTATGTGAGCTTCAAGCAAAAAGATGGTTCCTGGACAAAGTCTAAAAACATAGAAGCAATCAATACTGCTTCTCACGAATTGTGTCCTTTTGTAACTGCTGATGGCAAATACCTGTTTTTTACCAGCAAGCAAGATATTTATTGGGTAGATGCTAAAGTGATAGAGCAGTATCGAAAATAAATCTATTCCTTAATTACCATCATCACTGTTTTTATCAATAGGCTGATTACTTCGTCTTTGGATAGAGGTAATGACTGGCCCATTATCGAGTACCCCTCTACGTATGGCAGCAATAAACTGACTACCAATTGAGGGTGTGGGGTATAAGAAGCGATTAATTGTACCAACCATTGGCAATAGTGGTAATAATACTCCTTTACCAGCCCTGCTATGCTTGAGTTTCTGCTGGAGAGTGCCCATATTTCCCGAAACATCGAACATTGTTCGTTGGTATCTCCAATGACTAACCCCTTTTCTAACGTATCCCTTAATATCTGTTCTAAATCGGTGGTTGGTGCCTCCGAAGATGGAGGCAAACTTTGAAGCACATCAGTTTTGCACTGCTCAAAATAATGCTCAACGGTAGCCTTTAACAACTCCTCCCGATCTTTAAAATAATACTGCAAATTGCTTAATCGGATTTCGGTTAAGTCTGCCACTCTACGCATCGATAAACCTCCAACCCCTTCCTGTACCAATAAACGTGTAGTTTGCTGGAGAATGTTGGCTATTTTCTCTTCTCTTTTGCCCATTTCTGAAGTAAAACAAACGATTAATTTTTGAATATAGGTCGTTTGACCTATATTTGCAATTAATTGGTCACTTGACCTAAAATTGAAAATCACTATTTATCATTCATATAGAGATACTTATGAGTAAAAAAGTTTTAATTATTAATGGGCATCCCGACCAAAAAAGTTTTAACTGGGCATTGTCGAAAGCTTATGCCCAGGGAGCCATCAAGGGAAATGCAGAGGTGCAAACCATCAATATTCAGTCACTGGATTTTAACCCCAATTTGGAATTTGGTTATCGAGAAAAAACGGTATTAGAGCCTGATTTGGAAAAAGCCATTGCCCAAATCGAATGGTGTGAGCATATGGTATGGATTCATCCCATTTGGTGGTATGGTTATCCAGCCTTGATGAAAGGATTTATAGATCGAATATTTTTACCTGGTATTGCTTTCAAATACCAAAAAGGAAAAGCTTTCCCAAAGAGATTATGGAAAGGAAAAACTGGCCACATTATATGCACATCCGATACCCCATTGTGGTACAATCGCTGGTTTATGAAAAATCCATCGGTGAATCAACTCAAAAAAGGAACCCTTGAGTTTTGTGGGATAAAACCAGTGCGAGTCACCTATATTGGGCCAGTAAAAGACTCTAAAAAAGATACCCGTCAAAAGTGGCTACAAAAAGTAGGGAACTTGGGAATGCAGTTACGATGATACCTAAGGGAGTAACTATCTGATGGTATTTTTGAAAAGATTGGCGAATATTTCCAAATACCTCTGTTAAGGCGCCATTCACCAAGAATTTGGGGCAATTCATCATATAAAGTTGAAAGATGTGATTGCCCTTTCGTTTATTTGGTATCAAAAATCAGTTACATCATTACATTACTTTACAACCAAAATGATTAATAAGCTATTTATTTACATCAGTGCTTTAAGTTTTATACTTGCGGCTTGTAGCCAAAAAAAAAATGACCCACAACCTAATGGTGGTAGTGATGGTTATGCGATTGTTTCTGTTACTCCTCTACAAGGTAAAGTAGGAGAAGAAATCGTGATTACAACTAACCAAATTGAAAATGTTTCTAAAGTCATATTTAATGGAGTAGAAACGGAACCCCATCTTATTACTAATACAGAAATCAGGGTAAATATTCCTGAGTATGCTACCAGAACAGGAAAGATTGTGGTAGAAGTAGAGGACAAAGGCCTCAAAGCCGAAAGTAGCGAAGATTTCACCGTAGAATATTCGGTGAATCAATTGGCCCATGTTGGCGGTAAAACACGTTTTGGGGCCACTGGGTTTACTATTGGAACCAAGCTTTACATAGGGCTGGGAAATAGCGACAAAGATTTCTGGGAGTATGATGCTGCAACCAATGTATGGAAACAAATTGCGGACTTCCCTGGAGGTGAGCGAAGCTTTGCAACCAGTTTTGTAATCAATAATAAGGGGTATGTAGGTACTGGTAAACTTCAACGTACTTTATCCAGCGAATCTACTTGGTACACAGACCTTTGGGAATACGATCCATCTACTGATCAATGGACTAAAAAGGCCGATTTCCCAGGTACTGCAAGAACCAGTGCAGTTGGGTTTAGTGTTGCTGGCAAAGGATATATTGGTACAGGCGATGCCAATAATGGGAGCGATAATTTGGGTGCACAAGAAGACTTTTGGTCTTATGATCCAACAACTGATCAATGGACAAGAGTTGCGGACTTTGGTGGTCGTCGTATAAGAGGTGCCGTAAGTTTTGTGATCGACAATAAGGCTTATGTAGGTACTGGTAATAGTGGTGTACAAGATTTTTGGCAATATGATCCAGCCATCGACCAGTGGACTAAAAAAGCTGATTTTGGCGGGGGGCAACGCAATGGAGCCATTGGTTTTACGAGCAATAATAAAGGTTACATTGGCCTGGGAGGTAATGCAAACGAAACAGGTTACAAACAGGACATTTGGCAATATGACCCTACTACTGATCAATGGACAAAAGTAGCTGACTTCGAAGGGGGAGCCAGAAGTTGGGCAACCGCCTTCTCGATTGGTAGTAAAGTTTATATAGGGAGTGGCTTTGGGCAATCACTTACCTCTACCAATTATACTAGCAAAAAAGATTTTTGGGTATATAAGTTTTAATGAAGTGTTGTGAAGCCGAGACGGCTTCTGTGATAAATTTAAAATAATCCAACAAAACTTATTTTAATTGAGCATTAGAAAACCCCGGAGTAAGCTTCGGGGTTTTTTAGCTTTGCCTAGAGGTTACCTTTGGCTTAAAACTTTATCATAGTTGTTTAATACGTAAATAACCATTCTCTATGAAAAAAATCTATTTCTTTATTTTATTACTGGCAGGGTTTGCTTGCTCCCAGCCCAAAGATCAAAGTCAAACCAAAGAAGATTCAGGCCAGACCAAACAAAGCCCTCAATTAGTAGTAGACTCCACCCTAAAAGAACTGGTAAAGACAGCACCAGTTAAAGGGGCTATCTTGATTTATGATTACCAGCAAAAACGTTATTATTCCAATGATTTTGACTGGGCAAAACGTGGCCAATTGCCTGCCTCTACTTTCAAAATTCCTAACTCGTTGATTGCCCTGGAAGTGGGAACTGTAAAAGATGATAGCACCTTATTAAAATGGGATGGTAAAAAACGCTACCTCAAAATATGGGAAAAAGACATGATTTTTCGCCAAGGTTTTCACCTATCTTGTTTGCCCTGTTATCAGGAATTGTCTCGCAAAGCAGGAGAGGAGCAAATGCAGGCCTGGGTAGATAAGCTCAAGTATGGCAAAATGGTATTTGACTCGACCAGCTATGACAGGTTTTGGGTAGTAGGTGATTCTCGCATTACCCCATTTGAGCAAATCGATTTTTTAATACGTTTTCACGAAAAGAAATTACCCATTTCTGCCCGAACCGACAAAATCGCAAAACGCATGATGGTCAGAAAACAAACGGATCAGTATGTATTAAGAGCTAAAACGGGATTATCTAACCCTGAAGGGAAACTCAATGGTTGGTTTGTGGGCTATGTAGAAAAAGGCGATAAACTGTACTTTTTTGCGAGCAATTTTGACCCTAAACCAGGCACCCCAGACAAAGAGTTCCTGCCATTGCGCATCGAACTTACAATGAAAGCGCTCAAGCAAAAGGGTATATTATAAACAAGGAGTTTGGTTGGTAACGAATAGGCTCTTTGTTACCGACCAAAACTTTTGTATTTTAAGTCTTGAACTCCAAAAATGCGTTATTGGTTATAACCTTCAATATACGACAAGACCTAAATCTATTACATGAGCGAAATTATTGTACACCAAACTATTGCAGAATTTTATTGTTATGTAGGGCTACCCATCAAGCAAGACATTGACTTTACCATTCATTATTTACCCGATATACATAAAGATTTACCTTATAAATCTCCTATTTTCCGAACGGAATACTTTTCGTTTGTATTTGTAAAACAAGGGAGTGGGAATTACATCACCGACAATCACCGTTTTGCCTTTGGCAACTATACTATTTATTTTACCAACCCAGGGCACATCAAGGCTTTTGAAATAGATACCATGAGCGATGCCTACATCATTACCTTTACAGAATCTTTTTTGCGGGAAAATGTCCACCCCGATATATTTGAAGAGTTTCCTTTTTTATTGGCCGAAACAGTGCCGCCAAAACAATTAAACGAAGAAGAGTTTCGAGAGACAGAAGGCATTTACCAACAAATTTTTCATCATTTCCATAAAGATTCTCCTTACAAAAATCGCATTCTGGGTAATCTGTTTGTAGTAATGCTTCTCAAGATCAAGGAAAGGTGTTGGCAGTTATATAATCCGTTGGAAGAAGGCGATCGCAATTCACAAATCGTGAAAACATTTAAAAAACTCCTGGCCAGACAATTTACTGGTATCTTGAAAAACCCTCAAGAAGCTACCCTGCTACAGGTACAAGATTTTGCCGAAGAAATGCATCTACACCCCAATTACTTAAGCCAGGTTATTAAAAGTAAAACGGGGCAGTCGGTACATGATTGGATCAACAAAAGAACCTTGGCTACAGCAAAATCATTGCTGAGAAATACTGCTCTTTCCTCTAAAGAAGTTAGCTATAGCTTAGGTTTTAGTGAGGCCACTCATTTTTCTCGTTTTTTCAAAAAACAAACAGGAATGACCCCTACTGCTTACAAAAAATCATTGCAACTGGCCCATTCTTAAGAATAGGTCAGTTTACCTTTAGTTTAGGTCAGTTGTTTACCTGTTTTTTTGCCCACCTTTGTCACACATCAAGAGAAGATATCTCTGAATGATTATTTATACCAATCATTCATTATTACTCAACATATTCTAAAACAAAAAAACATGTCAAAGAAAGTTATCATTACCGGAGCTAGCGGAGGCTTCGGACAGCTCACAGTTCAAGGTTTGCTAAAAGCAGGACACGCTGTGGTAGGAACTATGCGTGGAGTAGAAGGACGCAATAAAGAAGCTGCAGCAGCACTTACTCAAGCAGGTGCTCAAGTAGTAGAAATGGATGTGACCAACGATAAAAGTGTAGAAGATGGCGTAGCCAAAGCCATTGAATTATTAGGAGGTTTGGATGTTGTGATCAACAATGCTGGAGTAGGCTCTATTGGTATGTTAGAGCACCATACACCTGAAGACTTCAGAAAACTATTTGAGGTAAATGTATTTGGAGTACAGCGAGTAAACCGCGCAGCATTGCCTCACTTACGTCAACAAGGATCAGGTACTATTTTGTTTGTATCTAGCTTGTTGGGCCGTATTACTTTGCCTTTTTATGGGGTTTATAATGCTACCAAATGGGCTTTGGAAGGCCTAGCCGAAAACTATAGAGTAGAGTTGTCTACTTTTGGCATCGAAATTTGCCTGATCGAGCCAGGTGGATATGCTACTGCGTTTGGTGAAAACTTGATTCCTTCCAGTGACCAAAGCCGTAACGAAAGCTATGGTGAGTTTATGAACATGCCTCAACAGCTATTTGGTGGTTTTGTAGAAGCATTGAACAATAACCCCAACCAAAAGCCAGAGTTTGTAGCGCAGGCTATGGTAGATGTAGTGAATAAACCAGTAGGTGAAAAACCCTTCCGTACTGTGATAGACACAATGGGTATGGGTGACCTGGTAAAACAGGCCAACGAAGTACAAGACCAAATTACGAATGCTATGTATGGCAATTTTGGGATTGATGGATTGTTGAAAGTACAATCTACTTCTAAAGCTGAAGGTTAACAACCCATTGAAAACGAATGCATTGAGAAGACTCTGTCAGTAATCTGGCAGAGTTTTTTGTTTAATAGGGAAATTTCTTACAAGAATGAGAAGAATGCGGGTTTTAGTTTTCGACTCAATGGTTTGTAAGATAGCTTTGCAAATAATTAGTAAGGCTAGAGTATGTATAAGCAATTAATTTTTTGAATTGGAAGTGAACAAAACTTCACCCTCAATTCAATAATCCTTTGAACTAAAACTGAGTCTTTTGTATCCTGCTTTCAGTGTTTTGGTTTATAGCTTAGGCTATGAGGCGAAATGTACGGCAACATCCTCCAAAATCTCTCAATTTTAACTTCAAGAGCAACTTTAAACATACTCATATTATACACTATTAGTTGACATGAAGAATGATAAAAGTGAGTTTATGGAAGTAGTTTTCCATAAAACCAGCAAAACACTTGAACTTATTTGGTTAGAAAAAACCTTAAGATTGAGTGACCGCCTGTTTAGGCAAGAATTGAAAAAGCAAACCCAATGGGTAAAAGAGCATCATCCCACCAATATATTGATAGATGCTACTCAATTTGTATTTCCGATTGCACCACCTACCCAAACCTGGATCAATGACCAAATTCACTGTGCTTTTACCAAAGCAGGAATAGGCAAAATAGGCATCCTAAAGTCAATAGAGTTTATTTCGCAGTTGTCGATCGAGCAAACAATCGAGGCAAATACGCAACCAGGATTAAAACTAAAGATTTTTGAGGCGAGACAAACAGCATTTGATTGGCTGATGGCTTAATCGGTTTACAGTATAAACTTAATCAATATTATGCAGTTTTTGCACCAACAGGCTGTGTGAAAACTGCATTTTTGTTTTATTTCTTTTATTTTCCCTTCTAAATATTACTCACCTCATTTCAAAAAAATACAATGACTCAAGAACCTCAATGTAGTTTTTGTGGCAAAAGCCGCCTGAACGTCGGGCTCCTTATTCAGAGCGAGCATGCTTACATCTGCGAAGAATGCATCACTTTATCGTTTGACATCATGCTGGACGAAGTTTCTTCTGAAAACACTAATATTCAGCTAACGATGGATAAGTATAATGCGATCCGTAGAGTGCTTAAAAAGGGAATAAAAATATTTGAGGATAAGTAAAAGACCTGAGAAATGAATAAGGAAGAAATTTGGCAGCAAATCAAGAAAGAAATAGAACATGTAAATGAACCAATCATGCATCGGCTTATCCAGCGGTATGTTCATCCGGCTGGTAGTCTTGCCCGAGCAGTTTTATTGATTTTATCGCACAAACTTGCCGATGATTTGGTAAACGAAAGAGAGCTGGAGCAATTGTTTACCCAGCAGCTAGAAAAAGCTCCTGAGGTGGGTACTTATTTTGCCGCGGATTTAGAGCAATATTATACCCGAGATTTTGCCTGCCATACATATTTGGAAGCGTTGTGCTTTTTTCGTGGCCTTCAGGCATTGGCAGCTTATCGTATGGCACACCAGTTTTATCAAGAAGATAAAACAATGACCGCCAAATGGCTACAAAATCGCATTTTTGAGAAGTTTGCAATAGACATTCATCCCGCAGCCATTATCGATAAAGGGTTGGTGATAGACCACGGCATTGGGGTAGTGATTGGTGAGACTTGCCAAATAGGGGAGAACGTATTTATTTTTCATAATGTAACCTTAGGAGGTACAGGCAAAACCCAGGGAGATAGACACCCTAAAGTAGGAGCAGAGGTGGTAATAGGTGCTGGGGCCACCTTGTTGGGTAATATTCAAATAGGACAAGGAGCCAACATTGCTGCTGGAGCTGTAGTGCTCAAAGAGGTGCCTGCTTATACTACTGTAGCAGGAATTCCCGCTAAAGTGAAAGGAAAAGCTAACTCAGTACAATAACTATCGTAAGAATAATATAGCATTCATTATAATTAATAAAATCGATGTATAAATCGAGGGTATTATCATACAACACCAAATTAATATAATTATGTCGGACTATAAAAGTAAATTTATGGAAGTGATCTTCCATCAGGATAAGCAAACGGTAGAGTTTAACTGGTTTAAAGAAACCGTGGAATTGACTGATGATGACTTTAGGCAAGAGCTAAGCCAACAGATGAAATCGGTAAGTGAGCATAAGCCTCAAAATGTGCTCATTAACACTACTGCGTTTATTTTCCCTATTTCACCCGAGACACAAGGCTGGGTAGATGAAACTGTGTATCCGTCTTGGGCAACCAACGGCGTAACTAAAATGGGTTTTTTGATGTCGCCTGAAATGGTATCTCAATTATCCATTCAGCAAGCAGTAGACGAAAACTCTCAGGTAGAATTAAAGTCTGGTTTTTTTGAAACCAAAGAGCAGGCTTTTGAGTGGTTTCAATCGTAAGCAATTTGTAAAGTTGATTACTTATGAGCAGTTTTAATGGAATCCCCGTTAAAACTGCTCATTTTTTTAGGTAAACTTATTATATTCACTAAGTATACTACACTTTGGCATCAAGAACTTTTATGAAACATATCGAAGAAAAATTTACAGTCCTCAAACATTCTTTCTTATCTAAAAATCCTGAGGGATATTATCGCCTTGCCCAAGCCGACCAGGCGTTGGTTATTTTGAGTGATTTATTTGCTGCGGAGGAGCTATCTCTTGAAGAAATCACCTTTTTGACCCAATTGGTAGAAGCCGAACCCGATACCATAGGGATGGAACTAAGCGAACGTATGTGTGTATTTATGCCTGAGTTGTTGGCCAAACAATTTGTGTATTTATCTAAATCTCACGAAAAAATTGACCCTAATGTATTGATGAAAAATACGTTTGTGGCCTATATATCAATATTATCTTATGCCCATCCTAAGTTTAACTTTGTACCAGCCGATGCTGAGCTAAAAGCCAAGTTTACTTTTATGATTAAGTTGAGCAAGCCGCTGAGACTCAACCTACAATACCAGGATTTGAGCAAAGCTAACTTATCTTATTGTGACTTACGGGGAGCTTTTTTGAATCACGCTAATTTAGAAGGAGCAACTTTATTGGGAGCCAATTTGGAAAGCGCGCATCTTACCTCAGCCAATTTGCAAAAAGCCAACTTACGCAAAGCCAACTTGAGTAGTGTACAAGCCCACTTTGCCAACTTTCGAGAAGTAACAATGACTGACGCCAATCTACAAAACGCACAGCTAACCGAAGTAGATTTTACCCAAGCCAATTTGCATGGCAGTAATCTGAGCAATGCTTATTTGTACAAAGCGGTGTTACATAATGCCGACTTACAGTTGGTAGAAGCTACTCAGTCTCGCTGGCACGATGCTGATCTTAAGCAAGCCAATCTTAGTAATGGTAACTTATATAAGGCCGATATGCGCTATGCTCATTTCAAAGCGGCAATGCTCAAGGCAGCCAACCTCAAAGAGGCTTATCTAGACCATGCCGAACTTATTCAGGCCAATCTTACGGATGTAAATGCCGTAAGTGCCCATTTTCATAATACCGATCTTACGGAGGCGATTCTGGAATATGCTGATTTTTCAAAGGTAGATTTGTCTATGTCTACCCTAAAGGGGACTTTATTGGCCAAAACCAACATGCAAGATACCAACCTACAGCAAACCGACATGCGAGTAAATCAAGCCGAAAAGTCTGATTTTACTGGAGCTACATTGGATATCAATGCTCGCGAATATCTGGAAAGAAAAGGCGCAATTTTTTAAAATTACAACAAGCCATTAATGCGTATTCACTAATGGCTTGCTATAATTATTGCCCTTTTTACCGTTAGTGATAAAGATCAACCGCTTCTAATTTTACCTTACTTCGGGCAAAATTTCCGGTGCCAAAACCGATTTCTTTGCCATCCTGATTGTACAGCGTAGATTCTGCCATAAAAATACTTTTGGAGGCATACTTCACTTTGCCTATAGATTTGATCCTACCCTGATTGGCAGGTCGAATCATGTGTATGTTGAAAGAGGTAGTAAGTACAAAAACATCTTCTACAATAGAGTTGACCGCAAAAAAAGCGGCGTCGTCCAGCAGTTTGAAATATACGGAGCCATGCATGGCGTTTAAGGCGTGAAAATACTTTTCGGTAACCTCGATGCTTATTTCGGCAGTTTCGTGGCCAATTACTGCCTGAGTGGTGTCATAAATCATCGTATTTACATTAGAGCGTAAATACATTCGTTCAAGTTTGCGATAGTGAGCTTCGTTCATTGTGAATATTTTTTTACCCAAAATGCCCAAAACTCAAGGAAAAAGAAAGCTTAGTGAATGGTTAATTTTTAATGATCAATGTTGAATTATAAATTATGAATGGATGAATTATATTTTTAGTAATTATTCTTAATAATGGTAAATGGTAAATTTTTATTGTTCCATTGCTCTATTGTTAGTTCTTTCGGTACGCTCAGGATAATCTGTTTCGCAATGCGTTGCAAAACTGTGGACTATTGGCTGTCGACAATGGACTAATTCCCACTTCGTGCCATTTTTAATTTAAGGCGATAGCCGCCCTCGCTTTTCACTTAATCTATTCTTTCAAATGCAAGTGATGTTTAAAGTCCAAATCCAAATATTTTACTGTAACAGTTTTGAGAGCCTCGGCATAAGCAATTACTAAATCTTTGCCCATCGTGCGTAGCTTCATAAACTCTATGGCAAATTCTGTTTTTTGGCGACTATCGGCTTTAGACACCAACAATAAGGCATTTTGACTGGAGTATTTTTTCTTGAATATTTTGAGTTGGGTATCCCAATTATTGTATAAAGTAGGACTTACCAACGATAAACTTACCAGCTCAGCGTCTACCAGGCTTTTAAAAAGCTCACTCTCGTATTTTCTTAAGTTCTTTTTTTTCGTAGTCGAGTCATTTTGTTGGCTCCATCCTGGCAGAGCAAGGGCTGTCAATACCAAAGCCAATACAATGAAGTGTTTCATAAGGTTATTGTTGTATAATCGCCTTGGCACGGCAAGTATCTGCAAAAGCACCCAGCGTTACTCTTATTATATACGTGAGTTCTATAAAACGTTCCGTAGTTTCTTTTCGGGTAAAAATTGTACCATTTCCACTAAAAGTATAAGCTGCAAAGGTTTGTTCAGGAAAGGCCACCCGATTGCCAGCAACCACACCCTCTACTCTAGCACCACTATTGTAAAAGTTTTCTATAAAAATAAGAGAGTCAGTTTCACTGGCGGACTTAAAAATTTTGATAGTATAATCCTGGCTTACATTAGAAGGAGTGCAGGTTTCATTGACGGTATAACGTCCGGTAAATGGGTCGCGAGGATCATCCGAAAACGGGGAAGGAGAGGCGCAAAATACGCATAAGCCCAATAAGGCTAAAAAGGTGATAATTCGAGTATACATATTTAGATCAAATATGGCGAAAGCCGTGCAAAAACCCTCAAAAAACACGTTAAAATTCCTATCTTGGGCGCACCAACAAATCAATCAAATTTAGGAACTATGAATCGTTTTATGCTTTTGTCAATATGTATTGGCGTCTGGCTTTTTCTTTTGAGTTGTGGTGGATCATCCAACGAATCTACCCAAAAGGATTCGATAGAGAGTAGCAATTTTCAAACAGTAGACAATATCGAAACTACAGAGGCCGATGAGAACTCTATTGCAAACAAAATTTTTACCTTGAACAACAATCGTCAGGATTGTAATGCCCAAACTTTTTCCAAAGAATGGTCTACCATGAAGTTTAACCCTGATGGCACGGTGAGTTCTATCAGTGCTGCTGCAAAAAACACGGGAGGCAATGATTTTTATGAGCTTCGTCAAACCTCCTTTGGTGCTTATACCCGCAAAGATGAAGTGATTACCATAGAATTCATCAAAACTAAATCTGAGAAAATAAAAGAAGGTAAAGTGCTGGATACCAGCGACCAGGATGCCAAAATGAATTGGGTACTTAAAGTAACCAAATGTGCCGATGGGCGCCTGCAATTGGTGAGCAACATGCCTAATAAAAATGCACAGGGAAAATCAAACAATGGAAAAGATCAAAGCAGTTGGGTGGCTACCCGATGATTTTTGCCAGAAAACTGGCGCTTATTTTCAATGAGCATCTACTTATTCCGAGCATTTTAATGCGATTTTGCTGATCCAAAACTTGGATTCAATTAAGTGGTTGCTACCAATTTAATAGACAAGGCTAGGGTAGCTAGTTGGTTACCCAATCATATGCTTTTTACCTAATAATTAAATACAAATAGTTATGAAAAGATTATTCATCATCGTATGTAGTATCCATATCACTTTGTTATTTTCACAATGCGGTACTACTTCCAAAGAAAACAACAATGAAAGTTCCGATACTGTAAAGGTAGATGACATGTCATCTAAACCTTCCAGTGAGATAAAGACCAACGCCTTGACTAATATGACATTTGCTTATGGAATGAATATGCAAAACTGTGATGGTGTGACTTATTCAGAATACTCGATTGACCTCAAGTTTTCCAATGGCAATACAGTCAAGCAGGTTACCAATGATATTGTTGGTATGGGAAGCCCTGATGCATACATTGTGAAAAAAACGCTGATAGGTACCTACACTATTAATAATGACTTGGTGACAATTGAGTACACCAAGATGAAGGAGGAAAGCATAAGAGACGAAAAGGTCTTTAAATCAAGCACTGAGGACTATAGCAAGACAGCTCTAAAGTTGAAAATGACTAAATGTGAAGATGGGCGTTTGCAGTTGGTAAGTAGTGTAGAAGGTGTTTCTGTTTTGGGAGAAAAAGCCATAAAAGGAGATAAGAGTAGTTGGTCGCTTGCAAAAAAGAAACAATAAATAGTAGAGTTCATCTCCGTTTTATCAAGAAAAATGAGTTATTAGCGAGCCAGATTACGTTTTACAACTGATTAATTTAACTAAAGTAACCATTCATGCGTTGTATTTTTGGTGTAATGAATGGCAAGGTGCCAGCATCGCTCACAATAACTATTACTTACTATTATAATAAGGTGTAACAAAACCCATAGGATTATGACACGAAATTTTACTTGGTTGATTTGTTTAATTGCCGTAGCTACGGTACTTTTTTCTTTTACCGATGAGACACGCCAACCCGACTTGAAGAAAAGCATGCAGCGAGGAAAGGTGATCTATGGAAACTATTGTCAAACTTGCCATATGCAAAATGGTTTAGGCATAGAAGGCGTATTTCCTCCGTTGGCCAAGTCAGACTACCTCATGAAAGATCGTAAACGTGCTATTCGCCAGGTGTTGTATGGAGCTTCTGGTAAAATGGTTGTAAACGGCAAAACCTATAATGGTAACATGTCGCCTACCGGCCTCAATGCTAAGCAAACTGCAGATGTGTTGAACTACATCACCAATAGCTGGGGCAACAAAGCCAAAATGTTTACGGTAGAGGAAGTAAAAGCAGCCCAAAAGAAGAAATAAGGAATTATTACATAAATGCTTTAAAATCAAAAGGTTCAGTGTATACACGCTGAACCTTTCTTATTGAGTCACCCTTATTACATTACCCAATTATTTTATCACCTCTCCCGTGATAGACAATACTGTAGTGGCGTTGGCGGTGTTTGAGGTCAGCGTTACGGTTTTATGAAAGCTTCCTAGAGTAGCCGCACTATATACCGCAGTTACTTCTCCTTTTTGCCCAGGCATAATAGGCTCTTTAGGATACTTGGCTACTGTACAACCACAAGACCCCTGCGCTCTGGTAATAATCAAAGGTTCGTTGCCTTCATTTACAAAGCTAAAAGTAGCTGTTGCAGGCTTGTTATGCTTGATTTTTCCAAAGCTATGCTTGGTGTTTTGCCATTTAAAGTTTGCTTTCAATATTTTAGGAGTCGTTGTATTCAGAGGAGCTTTAGTGTTGCTCGAGGCAATTTGTTGAGCAAAAACGGTTAAACCTGCCAATACAATAAGTGCCACAATCATGGCCAATTTTTGTCGTATCATAATTTTAAAGAATTATTAGTTAAAAGTATGATCCAAAGGTAGGTAGACAGCAACATAGCCTTGCCTAATGAATTTGCAACGTTTGTTAATGGGGTGTTAATAGCCCGTTCAAAGCTTTGCTTTGAAAGTGAAAAGCTAAAAATGGCGCGAAGCGGTGATTTCTCGAGTCCAAGAAGTTCCCTCCTGTTTAGGAGGGCTAGGGTGGTGATATAGGTGAAAAATTGGCGCGAAGCGGAAATTAGTCGACAGTCAACGGTCAATAGTCCAATGCTCAGTCCATTGTCCACAGTTTTGTGACGCATCGCGCAACCATAAAGCAATCAGCCGAAGGCGAAACAATGGAACAATGACTAAAAATATAATTCATCCATTTATAATTCACCATTATTAAGAATAATTACACCATCAGCTTCTTAATATTTTCGGCATAAGAACGACTCACCCTTACCTTGTCTTGATTTTGCAGACTTACCACAAAGCTACCAGCCCCATCTTTTTCTACCATTTGGATGGCCTGAATACCTACAATAGCCGAGCGATGTACCCGAATAAATAAGGTGGGGTCTAGCTTTTCGCTAAGGTTTCCAATGCCCATATTGCTCAGAAAAGTACCCTTGTGGGTATGAATTTTAGAATAATCACCAAAAGCTTCTACCCACAATATTTCTTCAGGAGCAATGGCTACGATTTTATGTGCGTGTTGTACCAAAATGCGACTAGGGTAGGATTTATTTTCCTGATGCAACTGTTGCACAAATTGGGCAGTAGGAGAGGAGTTGGGCTGATCTTCTAAGCTTTCTTCCTGAATGACACGTTTTACGGCTTCACGAAAACGATCCCTGGTATAAGGTTTCAGGAGATAGTCTACTGCATTTACTTCAAAGGCTTGCAGTGCATATTGATCAAATGCTGTGGAAAAGATCACAGCGGGGATATGCTGCAACTTTTTAAGTACTTCGAACCCATTCATTCCAGGCATTTGTACATCCAGAAAAATCAAATCTGGTTTTATCTGATGAATACTTTCTACTGCTTCCAACCCATTTTTACACTCTGTTACGATTTGCAATTGGGTAAACTCGCCCAAATATTGCCCGATGATTTTACGGGCTGGCGCTTCGTCATCAATAATGATTACTTGTTTCATAAGCAACTTGATTAGCCATTGGAATAATGAATTGAACGATCAGCCCTTGTGGCACATTAAAATCTACGGTTAATTGGGTTTGATACAATTTCTCAAGGCGTAGTGCCGTATTTTTAAGCCCAATGCCTTTGGTAAATGCATTTTTGGGAAAAGTAGCTTCATTGGCTACCCCATCATCTATAATGCGTATTTGGAGATGGGTTTCAATCACCTCAACCACCAGCCTAATGGTGCCTCCTTCTATGCTGGGCGAAATGCCATGCTTCACCGAATTTTCTACCAGCGGCTGTAGCAGCATAGGAGGAATGGCTATTGCCAAAGCGGCTTCATCTATGGCATAATGTACCTGCAGGCGCTCTCCAAATCGTTCTTTTTCTAAATCCAGGTAATTTTTAATAAATGCGATTTCTTCTTTGAGCAATACCACCTCTTTTTGCGAAGCCATCAATACATACCTAAAGATATCGGCCAACTTAGCTACCATGTTACGGGTGTTTTCCAGCTCGAGGGGTACCGAAGCACTAATGGAGTTGAGGGTATTGAATAAAAAATGAGGATTGATTTGCGCCTTGAGGGCTGACACTTCGCTTTTAAGAAACATCTCCTTGAGATCAAAGGTTTGCTCAGTTTGAAACCGTAGCTTTTGATTGTACCAGTAGTTATGCAGCAAAGCAAATTGGGCAGTGTATACCAACAGAGGAATGTATACATCCCACCAACGCCCCGAACCACTAAGACCTTTGATGTTCCATACATCCAGCAAAAAATAATAAGAATAAAACCAAGTGGTAATGTATATCGGGCAAAGCACCAAATGTGCCAGCAATTTGGCTTGAATAGACGCTTTATCCATTTTATAAATGACTACATACCACACAGGCAATGTATACAAAGCCTTGAGCAGATAGTCGATGGCAGTACGGTAGGCCAATGGCCAGGTAAATTTCCAGGTCAACGAAATGGTTAAGGCATAGGCTCCCGCAAAAAACACATAAAACCCGGCCATTACCAATAAATGCTGCAAGGTAAAGTTGGGCCGGGGTGTTTGTTCTGTACTATCGTAACGAATCATTTAGAAAATGGTCATATGGTTTGGCAACCTTGAATTAATGCCTAAAACTACCCAAATGGCTAATACCTGAAAAGTAGAAACCGACGAAACGACATATAATCCGATGAATGACAAAATCTGGTTTACTCGTCAATCTACCCTGAAATATTTACCGATTTGATCGTTTCATTTCATTACTCAACCAAAGCGCTTTCCAGTAAACGATCTATAATGCAATTCATCGTGGTATTTGGGTACTTATCTAAATAAGCTTGTAGATGGACTTTTTGTTTAACTATTTAGTGTAAAAATTAAACAAATAATAAACAAAAAGTAAGCACAACTATGAACAAGAAGCAATTTGTATTTTTGAATTTCTGCGCGTTATTAACCTTTGGTACATTATGCTCTATTGATGTGATGGCCCAAAACACTGTAAACATTAGTGGGCAAATCTCTCATCACAAAACTGCCAAGATCAGTGTATACTACTTTACCGATTATATCCAATACTCTCAGAAGATCGCCAAGACTACTTTAGATGATCAAGGGAAGTTTTCATTGGATATTGCCATACAACAAAGACAACCTGCTTTTCTCAAATATGGTAGAGTAAGCGTACCCATCTTATTAGAACCAGGCAAACCTTTGCAAGTACAGGCCGATGCAAGTCAATTGTCTTCTACCATAAAGTTTATCGGGAAAAATGGAGGCGATAATCAATATTTAATAGCTTATTATCAGCGATTTATGGCCAATGGAAAGCAGTATGCAGTATATGATTACATCAAAAAAATGACCCCCAGTGAATTCTTGAGCTATTTGAAGACCGAACGTCAAGCGCAAATTCAGTTTTTAGAAAGCTATCAGAAACAAGCCTCACTCAGTGCGGCATTTGTACAATACCAAACCCAAACGTATCAGATACAGTATTGGAGCAATCTCCTGGGGTACCCTCGTAATAAAGTATATTTTACAGGTAAACAAGTGACCCTGCCCAAGGATTATTACAGTACCTTACCCAAAAAATTCTCCTGGAAAGATGAGTGGTTGGTTTCGGCAGATTATCAATCTTTTATGGGATACTATTTAGGACATAAATTCCACCAAAAATACCCCAACAAAACAACTACCAGCGACTATTACTACTTTGTTAAAAATGCCATGAAGAATCAAAATGCCTCTAGAGCAATGCATACCCAGTTGGCCAAAATAGTATATGGAGGTCTAAGCGGAGGTAACTTGCCATTGTCCAGGTTGCAAGGTATCTACAATGATTTTATGGCATTGAATAGCATGCCCCAATTGAGAGAGTTGTTGAAAGTGCAGTACCAATTGGCCAAACAGCTAGACAAGGGAAAAGCAGCACCGACTTTTACTTTAAAAAACCTTGCAGGAAAACAAGTATCTTTGAGCGATTTTAAGGGAAAGGTAATATACCTTGATTTTTGGGCAAGTTGGTGCAAACCCTGTATGAAAGAAGTACCCCACGCCAAAAAACTAAAAGAAAAGCTGCAAGGACAACCAGTTGCCTTTTTGTATATCTCGGTAGACGAAAACGATAAAATGTGGAAACGAGCCATAGAACGGAAGCAAATCAAAGGAGAGCATTTGGTGGCACCAGGAATGCAACACGCCGTAGCCCAGGCCTACAATGCCCGATCTATTCCTCGATATGTTATTATAGATAAAGCTGGAAACATTTGGCACCGCAACGCGAGTCGTCCTAGTGGCAGGGCTTACCAGCAAATTATGGCGGCGCTTGATTCAAAATAAGGCTTTTTTGTTACAAAAAACTGTAAAAAATACAAGTAGATAATAAGGTTAAATAAGTACTTTATTAACCCAATGTTAAGTTGTTAGTGAGATTTAATATTTAAAAAATCCTCTAACAACTTTTTTTATTCATATTGTAAAAAGATTGGGTGATGATTTGAAATATTATTCTGTATTATTAAGTTTTGAATCTTGTTTATTTTTAATATTTAGTTAATATAAGAATATTGGGTAAGTTGGTAGATATTCTGCAAACGTCTTTTATTGGTTCAAATGAATGTTTGATTGCTTTATAAAGCCTAATAATATTTGCTTATACTTGTAAGTGTTAAATTAATGTTATGTACTTAATGTAAAGTCTATAAATACTTAACCAAACATGTTAAAATACTACAAGTAGCCAGCTATGAGACTCGGTAGTTTTGAGATAAGATTTAGCAAAATCATACGAATTATTACACTTTAATATAAGCTCAAAACTCAATGAAAACATTTACATCTAGACTTCTTATGATGCTTCTGTGCTTGCAGGTAAGCATTATTACCTGGGCACAAATACCCGCTCCGTCCAACCTGAACGGAAACGCTTTGAAAACCTGGCTAAAGGCCAATTACTACGATGGCAAGCATACCCAACTTGGCTATGATGGTGCCAGTGGAGCCCGCAGCAAAATGTACAACTTTATTGATAATAAGAATAACACCATTGTTGGCGTGTATTCTGGTTATGTAAAGTCCTGGACTGCAGGTGGTACAGGAACCAATCCTGATCCTATCAATTGTGAGCACACCGTTCCCCAAAGCTTTTTTGGTAAATCAGAACCCATGAGATCTGATATTCACCACTTATTTCCTACGTATAAAAACTGGAACAGCACCCGTTCTAACCATCCTTTTGGCGAGATCAATGATAGCCAAACTACCAAGTGGATGCGCAATACATCTTCTTTGTCTTCTATTCCTAGCTCAAATATTGACGAATACAGCGAATATGCCAACAGTACGTTTGAACCACGCGAAGATCATAAAGGAAATGTAGCTCGTGCGGTTTTTTATTTTTATACCATGTATCCTACCCAAGCAGGAAACATTTCCAGAATTGGGGACATTAACACCTTGTATCAGTGGCACTTAAACGACCCTGTAGATGCCAATGAAAGAGCACGAAACAGTGCGATTGAGCAATATCAGGGAGATCGTAACCCTTATATAGACTACCCTGATTTGGTAGCTCGTGCCTGGGGATTTACCTCTGGCGGCGGCGGTGGTGGAGGTTCTGTAACCTACTGCGACTCTAAAGGAAATAGTGTAGCCGATGAGTGGATTAGTCGAGTACAGTTTGGGAGCATTAACCAAAGTTCAGGAGCCAATGGTGGATATGCTGATTTTACCAGTGCCTCTACCAACATCGCTCAAGGAGCAAACGCTACTATTACCATTACTCCCGCCTGGTCGGGCACTACTTATACCGAAGGATACGCGGTATTTATAGACTTTAATAAAGACGGGGATTTTAATGATGCAGGTGAAACAGTGTATACTCGTTCGGCTACTTCATCTTCGCCTATCTCGGGAACCATTAGTATACCTGCTTCTGCGACTACAGGTACTACCCGAATGCGGGTATCTATGAAGTACAATGGGGTGCCTACTGCTTGCGAAACTTTTTCTTATGGTGAAGTAGAAGATTATACCATCAATATTACTACTGGAAGTGGAGGAGGTGCTGATACTCAAGCACCTGGTGCTCCTTCAAGTTTGTCTGCGTCTGGTGTGACTACCACTAGTCTTACCCTTAACTGGAACGCTTCTTCGGATAATGTAGGAGTAACTGGCTATCGCATATATAGAAATGGTACTTCTACTGGAACCGTAACTGGAACCTCTACCAACGTAACTGGCTTGACAGCAGGTACTACTTATTCTTTTTATGTAAGAGCTTACGATGCGGCTGGCAATACTTCGGGCAATAGCAACAGTATCAGCATAACTACCCAGAGCAATTCTTCTAATGGTTGTACAGGAGGCGTTTCGTCTTTCCCATATACAGCTACTTTGGAAAACAACTTGAATGGCTGGACGCAAGACAACACTGACGACTTAAACTGGACTTTCCGCTCAGGAACGACTCCTTCTAGCAATACTGGGCCTTCTTCAGCAGCCCAAGGAACTTACTATTTGTATGTAGAGGCTTCGGGAAACACTGGATATCCTAACAAAGGCGCGATCTTAACCTCACCTTGTTTTAATTTGAGCAGTGCTTCACAAGCTACTTTTAGTTTTGCTTATCATATGTATGGAGCCAGCGATATGGGAACTTTTGCTTTGCAGGCGAGCACCAATAACGGTTCTAGCTGGACTACCATTTGGAGCGAAACAGGAAACCAAGGCAACCAATGGAATACTGCCTCGGTGAATTTGAGTGCTTACTTAGGTGGTACAGTGAAGCTGAGATTCAACCGGGTAACAGGTGGCACCTGGCAGGCCGATATTGCCATTGATAACTTCAATTTATCAACCTCTGGCTCAGGCGGTGGTTCTGGTGGAGGTTCAGGCAGTGCTTCTGACTTGTTTATTTCTGAATATGTAGAGGGTTCTTCTTATAACAAAGGTATTGAAATTGCCAACCTTACGGGATCATCAGTAGATTTGAGCCAATATTCATTAAGAAAACAAACCAATGGATCAGGTAGCTGGGCTACTTTAAATTTGAGTGGTACTCTGGCCAACGGACAAGTATATGTAGTGGTAAATAACCAGGCAAACGCTACAATGCAAGGAGTAGCCAATGTAAGTACTTCCAGCTCGGTAATGACTTTTAATGGAAATGACCCAGTCGCTTTGTTTAAAGGTAGCACTCTTATCGATATTGTAGGCACCTACAATGGAGGCAGTGCCAACTTTGCTCAAAATACCACTTTGGTACGCAAATCTTCAGTAACAGGGCCTAATAGTTCTTATACCACTAGTGAGTGGGACCAATACAGCAGTGATACTTTCAGTTTCTTTGGCCAATCACCAAGTGCTCGAGTGACTCGCACCAATGTTGAAGTTCCCCAAACTGCTGAATTGAACGTATACCCAGTGCCTGCTACCAGGGTATTGAATGTAGCCTTTAGTGGACAAGATGTAGCACAAGGTGAACTCACCATTGTAAGCTTAAGTGGTGTAGTAGTATACAATGGTTCGTTACAAAATGGCAACAATAGCATAAAGGTAAGCAACTGGAAGAAAGGGTTTTACCTTGTGAAAATCAAAAAAGGTAATGAGGTAATTACCAAGCGAATTATTGTACAATAAGTATTTTTAAACAGCTACCCTACCCATACTGGGTAGCTGTTACTTGATATTTTCAACACAGCATTCATTATTCCCTTCAAGACTCTAACCAAGAGTACCCCATATATTTTAAACCAAACTAACACACTTTACAAAATGAAGCTTTTAAAGTTTAAAGCGTTCAAGCGAGTAGTGGTGCTTGTAGCATTGCTAGCCGCTACCTTTTCCGTTACGTCTTTTGTAACGTATCGTTCCAACAATGTGGCCACCACTTTAGAAGTGGGTTCTGGGTTTTTGTACCAGCACGAAAACTGTGGTGGACACACCATTGAGCGACACGTGGCTAAGTCGGATAGCTATTTGCGCAACCGACTGGCAACCAGTAGCATTAGTACTGCCAGTACTTTTTACGAATTAAACCAGGCAGGGCAAGTAATTGTGAATGCGATCAACCGCAACAGTTATCGGGTAAATAACTGGGTAAATGGTAGCAGCAATTACCGCTTGGTGTTGAATTACACACACCATCGTAATATTGGCAAAGTATTGCGAAGAGGGGCGAGTTATCCGCAAGCTACTCGAAAATTTAAGGTAGTACTCGACAAGAGACGTTGTTCAAGCTACAATTATTTAGTTTTGACAGCGTATCCTGTGCTTTAAATCCAACTGATCGAGTTTGGGGAACTTGTTCCCCAAACTCGATTTTAAAAATGAAAGAAATATGTCATTAGAAGAACAACATCCCTCCCTATTTCAGTTTTTCGCGGGCTATTTTCCCGAAGCAGACCTTGATGGATTGACTGATGTGGAAGTAGTGGCCGACTTTAAAAAGAAAAACCCCCAACAGGTAGTGCAAGAAACCCAAACTGCGCTCAAAAAGATTCCCAAAGAGGACTCTGTATTACAAGAAATTGCGAACGAAGCTAACCGCTATTTTGAAACGACCGAAGATGCCTGGCAATGGGTGCAAATGATTCGGGTTGAGCTAGAAAAGTAAAAAATAGTGGACGTTGCATAACAATTTTTGAATTTAAACGATAATAGATTAGGCAGGATGTTTAAAAGTTAATCCTTTTGACCTCCTGTTAAGTATAATTGTGTTAATATAAAATGAATCAGTGGTTGAAGCTTTTCGATCACTGATTTTTTGTTTAGCTTCAGAGCATTGTTATCACCTATAATTTATACTTATGAAATACCTTAAATGCATTTTGATCGTCACCCTGTTCAGCAGCTTACTTTACAGCTGTGGGGCTGGCTCTCAGCAAACCAACGACACCAGTTATATAGATGAAATAAATGCTGACAATAACGCTGAGACAAACACGAGCCAGACGAATCCTAATGAGTTGAAAGGAGAGGCATTAAGAAAATGGCTTAAGAAAAAATACTACAATGGCCAGCACAAAACGCTTGGTTATAAACAGGCCCGCCGATATATGTACAACTTTATAGACAATCGAGATGGGCAAATAGAAGGAGTGTACTCAGGATACAAAAAAAAGTGGCGTTATGGTGGGAAAGGAACTAATCCTATGCCCATCAATTGTGAACATACTGTTCCCCAAAGCTTTTTCCGCAAACAAGAGCCTATGAAATCTGATTTACATCATTTATTCCCTACTTATGCAGAGTGGAATAGGGTACGTAATAATTTTGGTTTTGCCGAAATTGATGATCAAACCACCACCCAATGGATGAGACAAAAAGCCTCCAAAGAAGATATACCTGCCAAAGACATTATTGATGAGTACAGCGAATTTACCCGTAATCAATTTGAACCCCGTGAAGCTCACAAAGGCAATCTGGCTCGAGCTGTGTTTTATTTTTTTACAATGTACCCCGACCAGGCAGGGAGTATTAATAGGGTAGCCAATATAAAAACGCTGTATCAATGGCATTTGCAAGACCCAGTAAACGAGGCTGAACGAAAGCGTAACGAGGCGATTGCAAAGTATCAGGGCAATCACAATCCTTATGTAGATAAACCGGATTTGGTAAAACGAGCCTGGTCAATTGACTAATAGGGGAGGGGTAAAAGAGAAGATAATTTTAAGTAATATCGATTCTTTAACAGTACATGTTAATATTTGACATTTTGTCGATGAATCATTTTGTAGTTTTGCTCCAGATTTAATAATGCACTTGTATTACATTCTTATTTTAACCCAGAGCTTAATTGCTAATCCAGGGTTTGCCAAGAACTCTGGGTAAATACGTTCAAAATATATACAGAGGACAAAATTTTGAAATCAAAAAACCACTTCGAAAACGATGTTTGAAGCGGTTTTTTTTATGCCTATACTTTACAGATATACTGGCAGAGCACGAGTTTACTTCTCTAAAAACTTCTCCAAATACTTCCAAACAGTATTGGCCATAATCTGATGTCCTTCACCAGTAGGGTGAATACCATCGTTTTGGTTAAGCTCTGGCTTGCCACCTACCCCTTCCAGAATAAAAGGAATTAAAGTAACCGCTTCGTTTTTCTCGGCCAGCTTTTTATACACATTGCGAAACGAGGTGGTATATTGAGGCCCCATATTAGGCGGAGCTTCCATTCCAGCCAATAATATTTTGATGCTTTTATAACGCCTACGGGCTATGTCCATAATCTCTTGGAGGTTTTCTTCCATTACTTTGGTGCTTTGTCCCCGTAAGCCATCGTTTCCGCCCAGTTCGAGTACCATAATGTCTACCTTTTGTTTCAGAAGCCAGTTAATCCGTTCGCGTCCTCCAGTAGTAGTTTCCCCGCTCAAACCTGCATTTACCACTTTGTAAGGCAATAACAACGAATCAATTCTTTTCTGAATCACTGCTGGAAACGAATTCTCTTGTGGATCATCCAGACCAAAACCATAGGTAAGACTATTCCCCAAGAACAAAATGGTTTTTTTACCCTTAGTTTCGTTCACTTTATTGATAGAATCTCGTCGGGCCAGAGAATCAGTTTGGCGTTGTTGTTTTTTCTTGGCTTCGTTTTCACAGCTCCAAATGGCTGTACAAAGCATGATAGCAAACAAGCAATAGGAAATATGGCGCATAAGTATTCAGTTGGTCGTCATTTGTTTTGTTTATCTAATAAAGCAAAAAACTGGTAAAAAGCCTGTGTTTGCCAAGTGAAAAAATGAAGGGAAATAAAAAAAGCCCGTCCCAGCAGGACAAGCTTTTTTGATGAAATATAAGATAAACCTAAAGTTAATAGTGCATTACTTCTATTAATTTCTTTTGTATTTGATCCCTCGTGAATTACTTAGTTGCCAAATACAATTTGTTTCTTCTTAGGATATTTGATACTGTATTTCAAGTACAATTTCTTCGTCTCCTTTGGTTTCAAGGTCAGTTTCCAGGTTACTTTACCCGTTACTGGGTCTACTTTAGCTCCTTTGGCCTCCAATAATTCTATGGAGATTTTGTTGTTTTTTGATACTGGAATTTGTTCCTCAATGGTAATGTTTACCGCGGTACTTTTGGTATTTCTCATTGCAATCTCATATCCATAAGTTTGCTTAATGTTAGAGCCGAGGAATTTCTTGCGACTAAAATCTTTGATTTGCTTACGATCAATAATTACTCGCTTGTCGCGACCTAATGAGATAGCCAGCGTATCGGTCGTATTTTTAGCATTCAAATAGGTTTCACCAATAAAAGTACCCTCAAAGTAAATATTAGCCTTACCCGATAGTAAGTTATACTTTTCCCAGTCTACCAATTGTGCCATCAAGAATGCGTCTTTGTCCAACTTAGGCACTGCGCTATGGGCGTAGATGGTTTTCATTGTGTGATTTTTGATATCCACCAATTGTGGGCGACCATTAGACGGGATACTATATGGGAGAGAAATGTCAAACTTGGTAGCAAAGGTAGATTCTACTACTTTGGTAAAATCAGCTACCGTTTTACTTTTTTCACCAAACATTGCTCCGGAAGCTTTGCCTGCTAGTACTGTGCGTGATTCGTATTTAGAAGCTACCTTGTCATCAGCTTTACGTTTGTTGTAAAACTTGCTTCTGTGTTTTTTGGGGTAATAAGTGTAAATGTTTACATACCAAGGGTTTAGATTGGGCTTATAACCGCTTTGGCTTGGGTTACCAGTAGAAAGGGTAATGTCTACATTGTTCCAGTCAATACCAGTATTTTGAAATACTTCGGCCTTATAACTCAATTGTACTGGGCTCTTGCTATCCTTGGCTCTCAGGTCATAGATGGGTCTCCAGCCTGCATTCATCACGATATAGTTTAACTCAAAAGCAGCATTTATTGGCGATTTGGCCGATACTGTAACCAATACTTCACTAGTGGGTTTGTTAGCATTTTTGTTCTCAATGCGTAACTGATATTTTAAGCGCTTAAGTTGCTTGCGGTATTTTTTAAGCGTCTTTTTATGTTTTAAAAGAGAAAAACGAATTTCAGACAAACGCTTGCGGTAAAACTCAGCCATTTGGGCAAGTTTTTCAGCAGTTACTCCTTGTTGCTGGCTTCCTACCTGCTTATTGTTCAAGATCATTTTCTCCTCACTTACCAACACCTGTTTTTCTACATTTACATAATCTATACGATCCTGATAATACTGTAATGAGTCTTCCAGTTGTTTGATGCGCTTTACCTTGGCAAAGCTTTTCAAATAATTGATACGATGCTTTACTGCCATTATGGTAAGGTTTCCTTCTGCCGATACTTGCAGGCTTTGTTTGTCTAACTTGGTAGAAAGTCCTTCAAAAATGAGCATTGTTTGTCCAGCAGGTACATATACTCTGGCCATATTGGTTACTTGTGCCCGATTCAAAAATACGGTTACCTCTTTTACTTTCGACTTAATTGTTTTTTCCTTATCAGTAGCCCATGATGTGACGATGAGACCCAACATAAAATATAGGCAGAGGCCAAAGGTGAGTCTAGTGTTTCTTGCAGTGTTCATAGTGTTGTAATAGTTCAATTGATAATGTGATATTTATTGAGTGATTTTGGTATCAACACTTACAGGACAATCTGATTGACAAAAGGGAGTAGGTAGGGAGTGAAAAATTAAAAATGGTGCAAAGCGGTATTAAGTGAAAAACTAAAAATGAAAAGTGAAAAATGGCGCAAAGCGGAAATTAGTCCACCGTCGACAGTCAATAGTCCACAGTTTTGCGACGCATCGCGGAACAATAAAAATTAACCACTAATCATTGATCATTTACCATTATTAAGAACAATCAGGCGAAACAATGAAGCAATTAGAATTGGAAATAGATAAAAGGCTTAACTGCCGAAGTACTGGCTTGATAAAGCACGATAACGACAATACTGATAATCACTGCTTTGACAATCTCAGGCATTCGGGTAAACCAAACCACTAAATCGTCTTTGAGGCGACGAGGCAACCAGTGGATCACATAAGCCACAACCATCAAGCGAAAAATATCGGCGTAGCCTGTTGCCATTTGTAGAATCTTATCAGCTTGGAAAGACCCCGTAATTTGAGCAAACATTTTATTGATGGTAGCCATATCCTGTGCCCGGAAATATATCCAGCAAAAGCATACAAAATGGAAGGTAATGACTTGTCCTAAAAAACGACTAATTCCTTTGGGTTCTTTTCCCTTACTTTTGGTGATGTCCATCCAAAACTTATGCAAAGCCAATGCTCCCCCATGCAACGCTCCCCAAATGATAAAGCGAGTATCAGCTCCGTGCCATAGTCCACCTAACAACATAGTAATGGTCAAGTTCATATAAGTACTCACCGATTGTTTACGGTCAGGGCGTACTAATAGAATGGTCCAAAACACGATGATCACACACAAAAGCCCAAAAGTATACCAAGCTTCGGTAATAAAGGCATTACTGGCAAATGTACCAGCTACCAATACACCAATACCTCCAATAAACTTCATGTCCGAGAAGGTAAGCGATAACACCCATACCGTAACGAGCATCATAAAGAACATAAAGTTGAGCCCGGTCCAACCATCTACCAGCAGGAAAATAAGCAAAATGATGGGCACAAATATGTAAGTAAACAGGGAAGTAGTACGGTTTCCACCCAATGAAATGTATAAATAATCGCGCAGCCATGAAGACAACGATATATGCCAACGTCGCCAAAAATCGGTGATACTGGTAGAACTGTAGGGCGAATTAAAGTTGATATTGAGCCTAAAGCCTAATAATAAAGCCAGCCCTATAGCAATATCGGTATAGCCGGAAAAATCACAATAAATCTGGATGGCATACCCATATACCGCCATCAGGTTTTCGAACCCTGAATATTTTTGGGGCTCCAGAAAAACCCGGTCTACAAAGTTGGTAGAGATATAGTCAGAAATGAGAATTTTCTTCACCAAGCCATTAAGAATCAAGAAAATAGCAAATCCGTATTCTTCGGGCGTAAGTTTATAAGGCTTATAAATCTGTGGCACAAACGAAGAAGCACGCACAATAGGCCCTGCTACCAACTGAGGGAAAAAGCTTACATAAAAACCAAAATCCAGAATGTTGTCTACTGGAGTGATTTTTCGTCGATAAATATCCAGGGTATAACTAATGGTTTGGAAGGTATAAAAAGAAATCCCTACAGGTAATATAATCTTGGAAATATCTAGACTAGTACCCAACCAGCCGTTGGCCGCGCTGGCCAAATAATCTTGCTTGGTGATTTCGGCTCCAAAAGAGTTGAGAATATCTATAAAATAGAAGGTATACTTAAAGTAAGCCAATAACCCCAGGTTGACCACCAAACTCAATACTACCAACCAGGTACGGGTGGGCTGGTGTTCACTACGATGGACTTTTTCGCCGATATAATAGTCTACAAACGTGGAAAAAATGATCAGGAAAAAGAAAAAGCCTCCTGCCTTGTAATAAAAGAATAAACTAAATGCCAGCAAAAACATATTACGAGCGGTAATACGGGCATACAGAAAATAATAGGCAATCATGGCCACCAAAAAGAACGCCCAAAACATGGAGTTGCTGAAGATCATGGGGTTGGCCGGATCGTAGAAAAACCACGACTTTAATTGATCGGTAAAGGAGTTCAAAAATAGGACGACAAAGTTCAACATGCCTTGCAATAGTTATTTTCTTTTTCTGCTCTTCTTTCTCTGCTCTTTTTCTCGTCTTCGTTCTGAGGGGTGGGATGACGGGCTGATCCATTAAATGGGAGCAATCCAGAAAGGCTACACATACCTACGAGTAAAACACCTGCAAATAAAACGAGAAGCAACGAGCTATGCAATAGTTTGCGGGCAAATTACCACAGATTGAGTTTTGGTTTTTAAGATCAATGCATATCTTGGTAGTTCATCATAGTGTTCAAATTTAAAAACTAACCCTCATGCGTTTCATTACTCACTCTTTATTTTTACCCCTACTGTTATTCTTCATTGCAGGACTATTGAATATACAAGCTCAAACAAGTAAAAAGCTCACCCAAAGAAAAGATGGGAAATACATACTGCAACTGAAAGGTGCGTTTTATCTTTCTTACTCAAAAGCTAAATACAAAGGCAAAGCTACCTGGCTTAGGGTTAATCATATTCCTATTGGCTCTCAGGTAAAAATCATTAACCCTGATAACGGAAAGTTTATAGAAATAAACGTAACTGATAGTATGGCTTATCCTTATGATGATTACATTGCAGAAGTTAGCTACAATATTCGCCAAAAGTTGTCTACAAAGGGATACCAAGCCCAAATTGTCATAGAATATATAACACCCATCGACCAATTGTTGAAAGCTACTTATGATGCGACCAACCCTGATGATAAAATAAATCGTTTTAAAGCACTATTACCAGTATTGGAACGAAGTCTCCCCTCCAACCCTCAGGATATTCCAGTATTTGATTCACTAAGAAGATTTACAAACACCTTAAAAACTTCAAGAAAAAAAGCTTTTTACCCAGTAGTGGCTTCATTTTTTGAAAAAGTGAAGCCAAAATATGCCTTACTTTACCTCAAGGCACTTATTCAGATTTCCCACTCCGAAAACAACCTCGATAAAGAAGCGGAATACTGGCTGAGGCTGGGAAACGTAACCAATGCCTTGGTAGACAAAGAGGTAGTGAAACAGCAGGGTGGTTCTGAGGCGCTACAAGACCCACAAAGTGTTGCCCGACAAATAGCCAAAAAAACAGGTTACGCTGCCGATGATGTCATTCGTTGGAATTGGTTTGGAGGACATTACCCTACAAACTATTTATTTTATGCCACTCCCGAATTTGAGCTGTTTCCTCATCCTGAACAGTTTTCGGATAAAGAATATCTGGAATACTTAAAAATTAAAAAAGCCCAAAAACAGCCTGATCAAATTGCTTGGGGATTGAAAAAACTGGGCGATTTATATCGCCTCAAAACAGGTTATGCTAAAGCTGAAGAATATTATTTGCAAATGGAAAAATTGCGAATGCAAGGTAATGATAAGGACAAATTGGCCTGGACTTGGGGGCATTTAGCATTGTTTTATTGGGAACAAAAGAAATATGACCTGGCAGAAACTTATTTCAACAAAATTTATCAATTACGCACTGAAGCCAAAGATTACAAACGAGTAATTTGGGCCTTGGGTGGCTTACGATATATGAGGTATACTCAGGGAAAGCTAGACGAAGCCCTAGGCTACCAAAGAAAGATTTTGAGGTTTTATGAGCAACTAGGGTGGAAAAACCGTGGGTTACTCTTATACTCAGTTATTGAGAACTATTTATTTGTGTTTCCCAGAAAAACACAGATGATTAAGAACTATCTGATAAAGTGGGCCAATGAATATAAAAACAACCCTAAAATGGCTTTGAAATATGACCAACAATACCAGGTGATTACCAACAAACTCGTCTACTTTGCTGAGGCAGAAGGGAAATTTGAGCAAGCAGCAGAATACATGCAACATAGTATTCCGGTGATCAAGGACTCAACGGTACAATTGAGTGCCATTAATGATGTAGCGTTTTATTACCAAAAAGCGAAGAACTATCGCAAAAGCCTTAAGTTTTATAAGCTAGGTCTCAAAAAGGCTAAGCAAATCCCCAACAAACTGTATGAGGGTCTGCAGTACTATAAAATTGGTTACTATTATGATGTACTGGGAAAAACTAAAAAAGCACTTAAGCAATTTGGTATGAGTGTTAAAGCTTTTAAAAATACTCCTGATGATAGTTCCGACGATTATCGCAATCAGGGGAGTATTAAAAGAGCTGTCAAATTTTTACTTTATCAAGCAAAATATCGCGAAGTAGTCATACAGTTGATGAAAGAGTTTGTTCGCATTACTAAAGATCCTTACGATAAAGCCTCATACAAATATGCATTGAAAACACTTCAAAAAAAGTAATGTACTAGGAGTGTTTACCCTGGTGTTTTTTGTACTCACTAGGGGAGCATTGCACGAATTTTTTGAAAATTCGCTGGAAAGATGCCTTAGAATTGAACCCCGCCTCGAAGGCGATTCCTAAAATGGTATAATGGGCAAACTGAGGATCTAATAACTTTTGTTTCACGTCTTCTACCCGATATTCATTGACAAAGTCACTCAGGTTTTTGCCTATATATTGATTCAAGGTTTGAGAAACCGCCTTAGTTGAAATATTGAGGTGCTCTGCCAGAGTGTATAAATTCAAGGTAGCATCTTGGTAGAGTTTATCTTGCTGCATTGCCTGTTGTAGTAATTGAGCATATTGTGCCATTTTGGCTTCAGAAAATGCCGAAGTAGCTGTTTTTGATGGTTGATGAGTGACAACTGCTTCCTCTTCCATAATGACTACTTTAGGACGCAGGTATTGTGAAAAACCAATCCAATAAACCAACACAATCAAAGCTCCATTTAACAGGTGATAGAAAATACCATCAATGTGATAGCCCAGCAACACTTCTATGAACTCCAAAACAGCCCAATAAATAGTTAATCCTACAATGGCCAGGAGTAAATTTTGTAACCAACGTAGATTGATTTTGCCAAGGTTGGTAAAGTGATCTTGCAGCGAACGGTCAAAGGTTCGTAAAGTACGTATCGATAACACCAACACTACCACAATTTGTATGACCGTCAATAAGCCAACTACATTGATAAAAGTAGCAATCCAAGGTGAATAGCCTTTGGTAGCTACCCACCAATAAATTACCTGGTGGAAAGCCAAGTCTACTGATAAGCCCACACCAATGTACACCCAAAATCGGCGATCGAAACGAAAAGTAGATTTGGTGAGGCTACGTACGTAAAAGTACAATATGGGTCCTAACACAAATAAATACTCGTAAAAGAAAGGCAAAAGAAATGGATAACGATCTTTTAAACCTAGCTGGGGTAAAAATGCTGACATATCCTGTCGCCCTAATATGAATAATAAAGTTGCCAGTAGAAAATTAGAAGGGTGCTTGGAAGACTTAAATAACAGTAAAAAAATCAATATTAAAGCCTGGATAAAACCCAACAATAATATGAGCTGGTACCACGTAAGTTGAATCATAAAAGCTTATTTTGGGTGCAAATATAGGGCGTTTTCAATCATACAATCAGAGTAGGGATATCACCATTGTTTGAACATGGCGTATTTGTTCAAGAGGCCTTTGCTCGTTGCTTTTTGTACTCACTGGGAGAACATTGCACGAGTTTTTTGAAAGTCCGCTGGAAAGAGGCCTTGGAGTTGAATCCAGCCTCAAAGGCAATCCCTAAAATAGTGAGGTGCGCAAATTTAGGATCTATCAATTTTTGTTTGACTTCCTCTATCCGAAACTCATTGACAAAATCATTGAGATTTTTGCCTACATGTTGGTTTAATGTATGAGAAATATGCTTAGCTGGAATGTCAAGGTGTTTTGCCAACGCATTGAGGTTTAAGGTAGCATCCAGGTACAATTGGTCTTGCTGCATCGCTTTTTGTAGCATTTGCGCATATTGCTGCATTTCATCTTCGGCCAAAGGTGAGGGGGAAGCCACTTTGGGAGCTTCATCAGAGATTTTGGGCACCACCTCTATTTCTTCTACAATCACTACTCGGGGGCGTATGTATTGCGAAAACCCAATCCAATAGACCGTAATTACTACCGCTACATTTAGCGCGTTGTAATAAATATCATTGATGCGATAGTCGAAAAATAATATATCTACCCACACCAAAATAATCCAATAAATTGCCAGTGCTCCAATAGCTTTGAGCAGGTTTTGTAACCATCGTAGATTGATTTTTTCAAGATTGGTAAAATGATCTTTGAGCGAACGGTCATACTGGCGTAAAGTACGTACCGATAGTACCAGCACAACTCCCATTTGCATCACTGATAGCAGGCTAAATATTTCGGCAAAAGTAATGATCCAGGCTCTGGAACAAAACTTGGTCATTCGGCACCAATACAGCGTGTAGTCATAGGCAATATCCAGCGATAGGGCCAGCCCTATGTATATCCAAAAAACACGATTGAACCGAAAAGTAGATTGAGTAAGGCTACGTACATAAAAGTACAATATAGGGCCTAGTACAAACAAATACTCATAAAAAACAGGGAGTAAAAAGGGATAATCGCGTGCCAGATTTACCCCAGGTAGTAGCTCTGATATGTCACCACGACCAATGACAAACAACAAAGCGGCCAGTAAGAGATTAGATTTGCGGTTTTCGGGCTTCAGCAACAATAAAAAAATCAATATTAAAGCCTGGATAAAACCAACCACCAAGACAAGTTGATACCAAGTAAGCTGAACCATAAAACCCAAATTTGCTTTGTACTTAATCACGAAGATAAACAGCAAATTTGGGTTTTTAATCAGCTTTTACAAAATTACTTCTTAGGAGTATCTCCTTGTTCGTCAATCAATTTGAGCGCTTTTTGCATAACAAGGTCGTTTTTCTGCAACACATCTTGTATAGTATAGTCTACAGGATAGTCAGGCATTACTCCTCGCCCTTTGGGGTATCCTTTTACATCCATTACATATTGTAAAATAGTCACGATTACCCGATGCTTGGTATTGGGCAACACCAACGACAACATCGCTCCACTGGTATTTGCATAATAATTTCCGCCTACTTCTTCTCCTATAAACTTCCCTCGCTTGTTATAGTGTGCACAAGAAGCAAACTCCCCAGTGGCCGAAAAACACCCGCCATCAATTAAAATGTACAAGTTGCCAGTAAAAGCATTGGCTTGAGGCTGAAATTGTCCCAGTCCAGGGTTTTTCTTAAGATGGTATTTACCCTCAGCAACTTTTCTGACCTTACCACCAAAGAACAAGTTAGCCAAACGAATCTCGCCAGTATTTTCATAGTACTTAGGGTTTTTAATCCGTTTAACACGTGTTACAATGTTTTTGTAATAATTGAAGGGACGGTCGGTCAAATAAGAAAATAGTAGATTGCCATAGCCGTCATCGCCCCCCCCGTTACTTCTTACATCCAGAATCAAATTTTTGACTTTCTTTTGAGCAATTGTCGCAAATGTATTCTTTAAAAAACGCTTATACTTTTGCTTTCCGTTTTTGATTTCACCCTTAGAGAAACTTTCTACTCGCAAAAAAGCAGTTTCATTATTTAGCATCTTAAACTGCAACATTTTTGCCTTGGGATCATTGCCTCTTTCTTTGTTCATTTGATCTCGTAAAGGCCTGAACGAAACTCCAGTCAAGGTAGCTGTTTGGGTAGTGGTCTGGCCCATGGCTTTATAACTTACCCGAAAGGTGCTGGTTTGGGAGATGTACCAATAATATGCAAAGGGGAAGCTACGGGCAATTCTGCGGCGTGGGAAAGTTTCATTGTAGCCATCGGTAGATGTATACTGTAAAAGTTTTTGCAAAATATCCTGAATATCGCGTCCATTGATGCTTACAATTTTGCTACCTTTAGGTAGACTCGCTTTATTGTCATATACTGCTTTTACATAAAATCCATCTTTGAGCCATACTACTTCCAGCGGCAAAAACTTTCCTTTATTACGTGCATAATCAGCCATTTCTTTAGAGCCATACACATTATTGTGTCCATTACGCATTTTGATCAAAATGGGCCTAATCAAATGAAGAAATTCGAGAGAAGACATAGGCTTATTGATGGTTGCATACAAGCTATCGAGGTAGTGATCCATTGCTGGTTTGGGAGTATATTTATACAAGCCTGGCTGGTTTTTCTCGAGTTGTTCTCGCATGCGCTGAAAGTCCTCTTGCAATTGTTGCACTGTAAAAGTTTGATGAAGTACCGATTTGTTTTGAGCGTAGGTAAGTGAAGTACTTGCAACTAAAAAAATGATAAAAATGCACCAGATTGATTTTTTCATGGGTATATGGTTTTGTTGTTCAATGAAAAAATAAATAATGCCTCTAAATAACGGTAAAGCCCTTTTTGAATCGGTTCAAATATAGATTTGAGACCTTTTTTTAGGCGAGACTCCCCCCAAAACCCTCGAAAAAGCAATTTTTGACAATCATATTGCACTCCGAAAAAGTTATTTTTGCTTACGATCTATTTATATAACCCGAGAAACCATATCATCATGACTCACAAAAAATGTTGGCAAATGACGGTACTTGTCTTGGCATTTATGTTAATACAAGTAGTAGGCTATAGCCAAAAAATCAATAATGGCTACGACCTTGTCAAGGCAGTATACAACAAATATCACAAGACTGCGGCTCGTAATATTACCTTTCAGCAAGACACCAAATTTTATAAAAAAGATGGATCAGTAGCACGCACCGAAACCTGGTATGAGGCTATTCAGGCTCCTGGTAAATTGCACATCCGAATGGGTGATTATGATAAAGGCAATGGTGCCTTGTATCTGGACAATCAACTCTATAGAATCAAAGAAGGGAAAGTAGTTAGTCAAAAAGAACAATACAATGAATTGATGGTATTGGCGACTGATATGTGTTTTCGCAAACCCGAAGAAACTGCCAAAATATTGGAAAAGCTGGGCTTTGATTTGAGCAAAATGCATACTTCGGAAGATAATCTGCGCAAAGTATATGTTGTAGGACGAACCGCCAAGGATGAACTTAAAACTAATCAGTTTTGGTTCGATGCCGAAAGACTTTACTTTACCCGTTTGTATCTAAAAAAGCCTAATTACACCATTGAAGTAAAATTTGGAGATCATCGCAAATTGGGCAATGGCTGGATGGAAACCACCGTTACAGTATTAATCAATGACAAACTTTATATGAGTGAGCATTACAGTAAGGTAAAAGTGCAAACCTCGCTCAACCCTGATATTTTCAACCCTGAAAAGTTTGGAAAGGCCAGCTGGAACTACAAATAGTTAACCAGAATACCTTATCAGGCTTGAGCATTATTGTATATTTGTACTTATAAATAAAATAAATTCAACATAACAACTCTTTTCAGAAAAATGAGAAAACAACTTTTAGGGCTATTGATTGGTCTACTTGTTTTGGGAAATCTTCAAGCCCAAAAATTGGTATACCATGTCAATTTGAACGATAGAGCCGACGACCAGTTTAAAGTTACTTTGCATATCAAGGATGGACGTCTTTCCGCCAAAAATGCGATTTATCAATTTGCTTCTACTGCTCCCGGTACTTATCAGGTGATGGATATGGGACGTTTTGTTCGAAGTTTTAAGGCTTTTGACAAAAAAGGAAAAGAGTTATCCACCGAAAAAGTGTCGGTTAACCAATGGAAAATCAATAAAGTAGAAAAGGCTGCTAAAATTGAGTATAGCATTGCCGAAACCTGGGATACTCCTGTAAAAGAGCACCGTATTTATTTGATGTGTGGTAGCTCGTTAGAAAAAGACCACGCCTTGATTAATGGGCAAACTGTATTTGGTTTTCCTCAAGGTATGCAAGGTACACCTCTAAAAATCAAAATAGATTATCCAAAAGAGTGGATGGTAGGTACGGCGCTTGATAAAGACAAAAAAGGATACTTTCTAGCCGATAACTACGACCACATTGTAGATTCTCCTATTTTGATGGGACGACTTACCAAAGCCAGCACCATGTTGGGCAAGGTTCCAGTAGATATTTATACTTATTCTAAAACTGACAAAATCAAATCTGAATATTTACTTAAGGCAATGGCAGATATGCTTAAGGCAGCAGAGGCATTTTTGAAAGAGTTGCCAGTAGATCGCTACACCTTTTTGTACCACTTCGAGGATCGCACCATGGGTGCCTGGGAGCACTCTTACAGTTCAGAGTATGTATACCGCGAAGCACCCTGGACTCCAGGTTATGCCAAGCGCCTGGTAAGTACTGCCGCTCACGAGTTTTTCCACGTGGTTACGCCTTTAAACATTCACAGTGAAATTATCGAACAGTTCAATTTTGAGAAACCAACCCCTTCAGAGCATTTATGGCTGTATGAAGGTACCACCGAATGGGCTTCTCATATTATGCAGTTGCGTTATGGTCTTACCAAGTTAGATGATTTCTTTAAGCAGTGGACCCGCAAAATCACCATTGATCAACAATACTTTGATAAAAACTACAGCCTTAGCAAATTGGCAATGACCTCCTTTACCAAACCAGGGCAACGCCAATATGGTAATATCTACATGCGAGGCGCTTTGGTGGCTAGTTTGTTAGACATTCGTTTGCTTGAGCTTTCTAAAGGCAAAAAAGGCCTACGTGAAGTAGTACTCGAATTGGCTAAAAAATACGGTAAGAGCAAGGCTTTTTCAGAGAAAACATTCTTTAAAGACTTTACCAAAATAACGTACCCTGAAATTGGTGAGTTCTTTGAAAAATATGTGAAAAACGCTAACCCATTGCCTTACAAAGAATACTTTGATAAAATCGGTGTAAGCTATTACAAAGAAAAAGATATGGGTAAAAAGGCGGGGTTATCATACCGAGTATCGCTTGACAAGGGCAAGTTTATGGTGGCACGTACTCAGGACGCAACTGCTGACTTGCTGAAAGTGGGCGATGAAATCGTATCGTTGGATGGGACTAAACTCACCCCCAAAAATGCCCGCGCTACCTTTGACAAGGTATTAAAACAAAAGGCAGGTACAGAGTACATGATAAAAATAAAGAGAGATGGAAAGGTATTGCCACTTGCCATGAAAACCTTTGCTCAAAAAGACGTCAAAAAGCATTACTTCGAGGTAAATTCCAATGCTTCACCAGCGCAGAAAAAACTAAGAGAACGCTGGTTAAAGAATTTCTAAGCATTGTCTTATAAATCAAGTAAAGAAAGCTCTGGGTTTACGCTCAGGGCTTTTTTTGTAAATATCCATCTTTGACATCCAACATTAGCCTATCCTGTAAAATTTCTCCCTTTCTTACATCAGTACAAAAATCGTCATATCGACTGTCACAAACCTACAGTGTCTCACGTTTTTTTTATAGATTTGGCTAGGATTAAACCTAATAGGTTTTCGAGACCATTTGGGTTTGAAGCGGTTTAAATTAGCTCGAAACTTTAGAAGAGTAAAGCCAAACATGGAACGCAATTTGTAAATTCTTTCACAAGCCAACGAATCATAAAATTATCAATGGACTACATCGACGAATTACGTAAGACAATGGCAGAGCACAAGCTCATCTTTATGTATGAAGGTGAGTTTACCCAAGATATCATTTTGTCATTACTGAGAGTTGCCGAGAAAAAGATGAACGCTTTGGGCGAGAATCTAAAGGTGACCCGTAAGGTGTTTAATGTAATGACTGAATGTTTGCAAAACATTGTGAAGTATTCTGATGCCGTATCTACTGATAATGGACAGGCTGCTGATAGTAACACTGAAGAAGAAGTTGTAGCTGAATCGAGCGAAGGTGCTACGATGAACGCTGACGACAAACCTGCCAGTGCTCCTGCTCCTATGGTAGTAGAAAATGAGACAGAAGCCGAAAACGAAGAAGAAAGTACTCCATCTGCTACCGAAATAGAAGTGTTTGATCCACTTTTTATGATTGGCCGCCGCCCCCACAACCAATATGCCATTGCTACCGGAAATATTATCAAAAACGAAAAGATTGAAAAAATTCAGGAGCGTTTAGAGCATATCAATGGTTTAGATAAGTTTGGTTTGTTGAAATACTATCAACAAACAGTAAAAGCCAATATGAAGCGTGACAAAAACAAGGAAACCGACTTGGATCGCAATAGTGCTGGCTTAGGGTTTATCGATATGGCTCGTAAATCAGGTAACAAATTTGGTTTTGATTTCAAATCGGTAAACGACGAATTCTCTTATTTTTATTTCCTGGTAACTGTTTAATTAGTTTATAGTGCGTCGTAGTTGGGAGTTCATAGTTTACTTCTGCCAACTAAATGCTATGAACTCCTAACTTAAATCAATTATTTAATTATTCACTTCTAGTTCCCGCTCAATCCACTTTCCGTCTTCTCTAATCAATTCAATCAATTCATCTACTGCTTGCTCAGAAGGTACCCCTCGTTTTACTACAGTTTTGCTTCTATACAAGGTGATTTTCCCTTTACCTGAACCCACATAACCATAATCGGCATCGGCCATTTCTCCTGGGCCATTAACAATACAACCCATAATACCAATTTTTACCCCTTTTAGGTGATCAGTACGTTTGCGAATCATTGCCGTGGTTTCTTGTAGATCAAACAGGGTACGTCCACAGGATGGACAAGAAATATATTCGGTTTTGGTCATACGGGTACGAGCTGCCTGCAAGATTCCAAAACCCAGGTTATTCAGTTGTTTGGCTTGTTCAAGAATTGCTTCCTTATTTGCGTTCTTTTGGGTATTAGATAATAATACACCATCACCCCAGCCATCAATCAACAAACCTCCTACATCGGTAGCTGCATACAATTGTACCAGTTCCACATCTTCACCCTCATAATCGCGACTCACTATTGCTGGATGGCTAATTTCTTGTACCATTAACTCCAAAAACAATCGGCGCAACTCTGCCATGGCGTGCAGGTTTTCAGTTTCCAACATGAGCACCATCTGAGGAGTTGCTTTTATTTGAGCAATCACCTCTGTGGTCAAATCCTTTAATTGAATTTTGAGAAAATGTGTCCCCTCAATGCCTTGAACTTGCTTAAATTCCTTAATTGTCAGTAAAGGAAAGATATTATCTTGTGCTTCGGTCTTAGAAGCAGATTGGTTTTGCCAGGTTTTATAATCTTGGATCACCTTTAGGCCATTGGGCATCATAAAAGGCACCGAATGAGCACCCAAATAAATATAATCAGCACCAAGATCATTCATCCCCCACTTGTCTAGTTCAGGCAAATAGTAATGCCCGATGCCTTTTAAGTCATTCATCTCGATGATTTCTACCTGACTAAAGTCGGCAATGACCCGTGGCACATTGTCTTTACCGAAGTTAGCCACCTCGTGCGTTGCTCTTTTTTGGTAGGCATAAGGGCTAAAATTTACTTTAGTGGCTTGCCAATCAAAAGGCTGAATGGGAGAGTGATTGGCTCGTTTCGCGTATCGATTCACCAGTTGTTGTCCCACTGGCATCTCAGCTTCAGGTTCTTCAGTGAGCGATACCCTTACCGTATCTCCCAAACCATCTTCTAACAAAGCGCCAATTCCCATGGCAGATTTAATTCGACCATCTTCACCTTCTCCTGCTTCGGTAACACCCAAATGCAACGGATAAGGTTTTAATCCTTCTTCTTCTAGTTTAAGCACCAATAAGCGGTAGGCTTGCACCATTACCTGAGGGTTACTGGCTTTCATCGAGATCACAATGTCATAATATTCCAGCTCTTCGCAAATACGCAAAAACTCAAGAGCCGATTCTACCATGCCTAGTGGGGTATCGCCATAGCGACTCATAATACGATCCGACAATGATCCGTGGTTGGTACCAATGCGCATGGCAGTTCCATTTGCTTTGCATAACTTTACCAAAGGCTCAAAACGCTCCCGAATACGGTCCAACTCTGCCTGGTATTGTTCATCGGTATATTCTATTACTTCAAATTTCTTTTTGTCGGCATAGTTTCCCGGATTTACCCGTACTTTTTCTACAATCTTAGCCGCCAATTCTGCAGCATTTGGGGTAAAATGAATATCTGCTACCAAAGGTGTTTGATATCCTCTGGCTCGTAACCCTTCCTTAATCAACTGGAGGTTTTGAGCCTCTTTGATGCTTGGGGCAGTGATACGTACATACTCACAACCAGCCTCAATCATGCGGATAGATTGGGCGATGCTTCCTTCGGTATCCATTGTGTCTATGGTGGTCATAGATTGTACTCTAATGGGTTGTTCTTTCCCTAGAGGTACTTGACCAATATTTACTTCAATAGATTTTCGACGTTTAAACTCGGTGAGTGATTGAGTGTAGAGTTTAATTTCAGGAGTTGTTTCGGCTATGCTTGACATGGTACTTTTGTTTTCACTGAATCCAGGAAAAGTAATTTGTTTATTCACCATTCCTAACTGCGAAGGTACATAAAATGTTGTAGTATCGGGTATAAAAAAAGCCTGATCGTAACGACCAGGCTTTTAGGATGATTGATGTAAAATGAATGTGTATTCTTGATTGTATAATGCTATGATTGCACCTGTCGACTCTCTAAAAGGCCAACAAGCACGATTTATTGAATTTTAGTGTAGATATGAATTTCGGTTTGAGTTTTGCCATCTTTGGCAACACTGGTTTCTACCATTAGTTCAGTTTTACTGATACCCTTTAATTGAATAGTTTTGGTAGTTTCGTTTCCAGTGAAAGTTAATTCGCGATCGTTATCACTCAACGACCAGGTTCCTACATCGTTGGTTTCGGTATCTTCGCATTGAGTTACGCCATTATCTGCTACGTATGCTCCATCTCCCTGAATTGACAAGGTATTGTCTTGTTCGCAATCCTTGAGGGCTGCTTTTTTGCCTTCTATTTTTTTACTGGTAAGTTTCCATTTCCCGGTGATTACCTCTCTTACGTTAGAAGTTTCTCCAATGCTGGCAAAGTTTAATGTTTCTCCGCCTCCACCACAGGCACTCAGGGCAACCATAATTCCTAATATGTACAAATAAACGTGTGAACTTCTCATATTGCTGTAATAGTCTAAAATTTTGGTTAACAGTTGATCTTATAAAAGATTAAAACAAGCAAGATATTTTATTGAGTTGTTACTCCGGAGAATTAGAAAGTTGCCTCAACGACTGGATTGAGGTTTGGAGTAATTTTTAGAGAAGTGATTAGGACTAATGGTATAACAAAAGTAACGAGAATACTTAAGCAAAGTTCATGTTTTGTAATAATTATTACGAATTATGAAAATCACCGAAATTATCCGTATAAACTTACACGTTTTTTACACGACAGCTGATGGTGAATTATAAATTATTCTTACATAATGGTAAATGATCAATGGCGAATTATAAATTATGAATGGATGAATTATTTTTTTAGTCATTGCTTCATTGTTTCGCCTTCGGCTGATTGCTAGTTCCTTCGGCTACGCTCAGGACAGCGTGTTGCGCGATGCGTCGCAAAACTGTGGACAATGAACTGAGCATTGGACTATTGACCGTTGACTATCGACTAATTTCCGCTTCGCACCAATTTTTCACTTTTCGTTTTTCACTTTTCACTCAACACCGCTTCGCGTCATTTTTCACTTTTCACTTTTCGTTTTTCACTTTCAAAGCAAAGCTTTGAATGGCTACAAAGTAAACCCCATTACGAGTATATCATCTATTTGCTCTTGGTCTAGTTTCCAATGGGTAAAAGTGTTTTGTATTATAGTAGACTGTTCTTCCATAGGTAGCATGTGCATGTCTAAAAGCAAAGATTTAAAACGACTTCGGAGGAACTTTTTGCCCTGAGGGCCACCAAACTGATCAGTGTAACCATCTGAGGTGAGGTAATAATGCGTGTTGGGAACTAGCGGGAGAGTTACTTTCTCAAATGTACGTTTATATTCTGGATAGCCCCCTACCGATAGCATATGCCCTTTGGTTTCGTATAGGCAGCCTTCATGAATATAAAGCAGGTTATTTTTGGCCCCGGCAAACTCGAGTTGCCTTTGTTTAAAATCTATGAGTAATATGCCAATATCCATCCCATCCCGGTTGCTGGTTTTGTCTTGATTGAGCGCATAATGAATATTACGATCCAACTCGTGTAGAATAGCCTCTGGTGAAGTAATTCCTTGCAAATTGATAATTTGATTGAGCAATACCGCACCTTTGATAGACATAAAGGCTCCTGGTACGCCGTGCCCGGTACAATCACCCACTACCAGTATTACCTTGTCGGCATTACGAGCTGCACCTTTGCCGCTTTCTCCTAAGGGAGTAAACCAATAAAAGTCACCACTAACGACATCGCGTGGTCGATAAAAAATAAACGATTCTGATAAATAACGTCTAATCTCTCCCAAAGAAGGTAACATATTGGTTTGCATCACCTTCGCATAATTGATGCTTTCGGTAATGTTTTCATTAAACTCCTGAATCATTTCACTCTGCTTTTTTATTTGCGTCAGGGTTGTCTGCAGTTCCTCATTGGTTTGTTGTAACTCCTCATTGGTTTCACGAAGCTCTGAAGTTCGTTTTTTGACCAAATGCTCAAGCACTCTTTTTTGCCTCTTGATGATATTAATTCTAAATCTATAGCCAGTAACAAGCAAAGCAATAATAAAGAGTGCAGCACTTAACCTAAACCAGGTAGTTTCCCACCAGGGTGGGTGTACAATAATGACAAGTTTTGTTTCTTTATCGCTTAATACCTGATCATTGTTGAATGTTCTTATTCGGAAGATGTAAGTGCCTGCGGGTAAACTGGTGTAGGTCTCAAAATTTTTGTTGCCTATGTATCGCCAATCCCGATCAAAGTTTTCCATCATAATCGAGTAAGTATTATGCTGCGGATAGATGTAATTGAGTGCGGCAAACTCAAAAGAGATTACATTGTCTTGATGAGACAACTCAATGGTATCAGTGGCCCATATAGGGTGTTTGAGTAGTCCTTCTTTAGTTACAGATACTGATTTGTTAAATATCTGAAAGTCAGTGAGTAATATATTGGCTTTATAGTTATTAACCTGTAAGCGTTCAGGGTAAAACAAATTGAATCCATTCATTCCCCCCATCAATACAGCACCATCTTTGGTAATTAAACCACTGCCTGTGGCAAATTCATCAGCTTGCAAACCATCTTGCTGATCGTAGTTTTTAAAACTTTGATTTTGCTTATTGAATAGACTTAATCCTTTGTTGGTGCTTAGCCAAAGGTCACCTTTTTTATCCGCTACAATTTTATGGATCACATCGTTGGGCAAGCCTTGTTGGGTTGTATAATGTTTAAATAAGGTTTTGCCTTGATAGTATTCCTTCAAATCCAGACGATTGAGGCCATTACGGGTACCAATCCATAAAATGTTGTTTTTGTCTATGTGTAGCGAAACCACATAATTATTACTGATGCTGGTTAGGTCTTCCGAGGAATGAACAAATTTAAAGGTGGTGTCTTGTTTTAGATCAATTCGAGTGAGGCCTTTGCGGGTAGCAACCCATAGATTTCCTTTATAATCTTTGGTAATATCTATGACTGTGTTATGCGTAATTTTAGGCCCTTTGAGTTTAGAATAAGCATTATAATGCTTGATATACTTTTTACTTTTTTTGTTAAATAAAAACAGGCCTGAACCACGAGTACCTACCCATATAGAATCGGGTTGCGTAGGATCTTGAAAAAGTGAGCCAATGTGTGGATTGTTTTGAATTATGACCTTGCCAGTTCTTGGCTGAGTTGGTTGAGGAGGGAAGTGTTCAAAGGTTTGGGTTTTGGGGTCATAATGATCGAGGCCTGCCCCAATCGTACCTACCCATAAGCTACCATCATCTACATCTGCCAACAATACATTGATTGTGTTGCTGGCAATGCTTTGGGGATTGTTGGGATCATGTTTAAATAGTTCAAAAGTATTGCGTTTGCGGTCAAAGCGAGCCAGACCTGCTTTTCCTCGACCCATACCAATCCAAATATTACCTGCCTTATCCTCACAAAAAGTACCAATGCGATTGACTTTATCTGGTTCGATTTTGTCATAATGGATAAAATTGTCCAGATAAGGGTTAAAGTAGCTAATGCCGTGATCGAAGGTACATAGCCAAATGGTACCAGCTTTATCTTCAAATACCTTTTGGATGTTTTCCCCAGCAATGCTCTTATCATCGTACTCATTTGGTAAGAACCGAATAAAGCGATCGGTTTTGGGATTAAATAGATGAAGACCTTTGCCTGTACCTACCCAGTAATTGTCATTTTTATCTTGATGAATGCTCCATACCGAACCAGAATTGAGCTTTTGTGGGTTTTTGGGATCTGATTCCCATCTTTTTTCTATTTTTTCAGTACGCGTGTTAAACTTTATAAGACCAAAACGATAAGTACAAAGCCATAATATATGAGGTTGACGACGATCACGTGTCATAGAATAGATAAAATTATTGGCAACCCCTTTTATATCAGGAGGTTGAATTTTGAATGCTTTGGTAAAGCGTTTGTTTTTTTTATCAAAATAAAAGAGTCCTTGTTCGCTGGATAACCAAAAGCCTCTATCGGCATCAGGAGTAAGGTAAAATAGACGGTAGGGGTTGGCAGGAGCAATTGCTTCAAGGTTTTTGTACTGGGTAAATATGTTGGTTTTAGGGTTAAAACTATTGAAATAGCCACCATAAGTACAGATCCAAATGATGCCATCTTTATCTTCGTAGATGCTTCTGACATCATTATGTGCCAGGCTACTGGGATCATCTTTTTTATGTTCAAAGCGTACAAACTCTTCAGTATTAGGGTCAAAACGGTTTAACCCTCCTCCATAGGTTCCTACCCAAATGTAACCTTTACTATCTTGCAATAGTGACAGGACATAGTTATTACTCAAACTTTTTTTATTGCCTAGCTCGTTTTTATATACCTTGAAAGTATAGCCATCGTAGCGGTTTAAACCGTCGGAAGTACCAAACCACAAAATCCCTCGCTTATCTTGAATGACACAATTGATGGTGTTTTGCGGAAGCCCTTGTGCAGAAGCTAAATTTTTAAACCTTATATTTTCTGCGGAAGACTGAGCTTGTAGCGATAAGTTTGATGTTATTAAAATAAAGCAACATATGTATAAGATATGCTTCATGCCAATGATTAAAACAAAGTTTGATAAATACTTTTGATGTGTGCAATGCACGACAGAAGGGCAATAGTTGGCTTGGAAAGGAGTCTATTTTTTAGAAAAAGGATGTATAGTACTCGTTTTATTAGATGCTCATTCGTTTTTTAAAAAAAGCATAACCTCACCTATGTGTAGGCAAGTATTGTAAAGCTTTTGAATAAGATATTTTGACTTTTGTAGCAGGGTGTTTTGTGAGAATACGAACTTGGTCGGAAAATAGTTGAGTACGACAATCTTTACTAAACAAAATGCCCATTTTTATACGAAAAAACAAGCGTATGAAGGGGATTGTTATAGAAAAATGGCGAAATTTTTACAAAACAGATTTGGTGAAGTATTTATAAGCGAATACCCATCACCAATACGTCATCGGTTTGCTGGTATTTGTCACCTACCCAAGCATCAAACTCTTGTTTGAGTTTGGTTTTTTGCTCTTGCATGGGCAAGTTGCTAATAGACAATAAGAAGCTGCGAAATCTTTTGGTCATGTATTTGCGTCCATCTTTGCCTCCAAACTGATCCTGAAAACCATCCGAAAACATATAAATCACATCATCGGGTTGGGTTTCGAATACGTGTAGTTGATAATCACGATTGGCTTTATAGTGAGCACTTCCTACTGGATAGATTGAGCCTTTTAAGCGAAATACATCTCCACGACGTACCAATAGAATGGAGTTTTTGGCTCCCGCGAAATATAGTTTTTGGTGAGTTTCGTCAATGGTAATGACGGTCATATCCATACCATCATCGGTTTTTTCTTCGCTTTGGGTTTGTAGTGTTGCCCTTACTTTCTTATCGAGTTGTTTTAGAATGATGCTGGGTTTGTGTACACATTGGTCATTTACAATCTCGTTGAGTAAGTCATTGCCCATAATGGTCATAAATGCGCCTGGTACTCCATGGCCTGTACAGTCTGCTGCTACTACTATCTTGATATCCAGCATAGGCAAGTGGCTACCACCATTGGTCGCACTACTGATCCCATCATTGAATAACCATTCTTGATTACAAGTAGCTTCTGAGTACCAATAAAAATCACCACTCACGATATCGCGTGCCTTTAAGAATATAAAAGCATCTTTAAATTTTTCCTCAATACGTTGTTGACTTCCTAAAATGGCCTTCTGAATACGCTTGGCGTATTGAATACTATCTGTAATGTTTTTATTCTGGAGCTGTAACTGCTCATTCTTTTTCTCAATTTCTATATTCTTTTGGGTCACCTCAATGGTGCGTTCCTCTACTTTTTTCTCCAGATTGGCCGATAGATCTTCCACAAATAAGAAGGCACGAGAGAAGCGTCGAGCGATGATTAAGAATTGTAATGATAAGAATATAGAAAAAGCAAGAGGAAGCAATTCAACGCCTCCAAGGCCTAACAAGTCTTTATTATTCGTGAAATTGAGCAACCCGTCATGAATGCCTGCCAATGCCATGGTAAGCATACCAATCATCTGAAATATTGATTCGTCTTTGCGAAAAACTACTGCCAGGATGATACCCACAAACAAGTAGGCAGCAAAGATCCCCATCAAAGGTTGATAGAAAAATATAGTGGGGGTAAAGATAACTGGGCTTACAACCAATATAAAAGCGGTATATAAAGCCGTGACAATGAGCGAAATTTTAATGGCTAGCTTGCTAACAATAGGGAAGGTTCGCTTGAAAATGGTGACATTATCTGGAAACAACGAACGAATGTATAACAAACCTATAGGGGGTAACCAAAAAGTAGTACCATAATAGATTTTGCTTTGAATGGCAAAACTGAGTAAATCAGAGTTGGCCTTGAGGTATTCATAGATGTAATGATTGCCAAATACAATCAATCGTAGCCCTAACAGAATACTGAGAATACCAAAATACAGGGTGGACTTGTTTTTTTGCCGGAACAAAAACAACACAAAGTGATAAAGCCCCATTGCAAGCAATATACCCAACCACATGAGTGTCCAACTGTATTGCAGCGAATTGCTTTCCAGCATCTCGTTGTAGTACCCGATCTTGAAAGGTTGAAACAAGCCTCCAATAAAAATATCGTGATTGGCTACTTGTACTACCATGTGCACCTCTTGTTTTTTGGGTTCTATCTCAACCAGCTTTTCCAGAATAAGGTTTTCGTAATTTCCATAGTCCTTGGCTATTTTCCCAGAGGTATAAATCAGTTCATTGTTGATCCATACTTTGGTAGCTGACCAAATTTTAGGAATAAAAATACCAAAACGCATATTGGTAAGCTTGGGTAGCTTAATGCGCACACAATAGGTAGCATATCCATGGGGAGGGAGTGGCTTTCCGTTGACTTGGTAATTGGTCCAGGTACTGGGTACTTTTACAAATTGGGATTTGGGCAATTTCTGTTGTCCTTTGGCAAATAGGGTAGGATCTGCCAGGGTATTCCAATAAAACTCCCACTCTCCGTTGAGCTTGAGAATTCTATTACCTTCAAAATTCCATTTTGATAGGTCGATTTGGCCTTTTTCTACGGTGGGCAGAGGCGCTTTATTCGATTTGCATCCAACAAAACACACACAACTGAAGAGAATAATAATATGTATTAGTATAGATTTCATTGTAGGGGATATTTCTACTATATCCGTAGAAACATTTATAAAACGGGTTGTTGCTTACCTAAATTTTGTACTTTTTTCTTCCTATTCTACAAATAGAACAAAAAGAATGCACTTTTCATCTCTTTTACGCCAAACAAACTTGTTAATTTTTTGCAAAACCTGAAGTCATCAACCTGACACTTATCGAAATTAGTTTTTACAGGTTTAATTTACAAGATTTTATGCCTGTTAGACTTTTTAAACTCCTGTAGCAGGCTTTCTCTAAAAGGCATTTGTTTTACCCGCTGATAACGTTTGCAACGGGTACAGGGAATATCGTCTCGAGCTGGTTTTTCTCCCAATACCATTTGTTTGGCGTATTGGTAACGTTCACTCTGGAGACATTGCTCCAGTCCTTGTTCAAACACATTTCCAAAATCTCCAAAGAAATTGACACAACATCCCAGCAGCTTACCGTCCCAATTGATCTGCGGAGAACTCCAGAGTTGCAAACAGGCAGGAGAATACAAATGATTGCGTTGCTTTTCGTAATCTTCTACGGTAGCTACCCCCAGGCCACTTTCCTGGGCTACATAATCTTTGTCTTTTACTGCATATTTTTTGGTCTTGTAATTAAGTTTTGGTTTAAAGGTCATACCCAATTCCTGAGCCATTTGCCGAGCCTTGGGTAGTTCATGTTCGTTGTGTCCAAAAATGATGAATTGCCACTTCATTTTGGGGTATTTGGAACCATAGTATTGCTTGTAATGATTGATGCGACGGATGTTACGTATGACTTGCTCAAAACTTCCACCTACTCTATATATTTGGTAGGTTTCTTCACTGGCTCCATCTATAGATACCTTCATGCGACCAAAACGATACTTTACAAGAGCTTCTATTACTTCTTCCTTGATATTGTTCAGGTTGACACCATTACCCGCAGTCAGCGTGACGCCACGCTGGTGGGCATATTCCAAAATGTCTTTAATCTCAGGATTGAGAAATATTTCGCCATAATTGGACAATTCGATGGCACGAATGCGTGGGTGACTATCTACAAATTGCTTAAAATGCGCAAACTTTAGGTGTCCCCAACCTACTACTGTTTCATTTCGATGTTTGCCTATACCTGTGAGGCAGAGTGGGCATTTCAATTGACATTTACTGGAGCCTTCCAGGCGTACTTCCCAACCAAAGGTTGTGATACGAGAAAAATCAAGTAATCGGTATTTTAGCAATTGATATTTTATCCAATGGGCAATCCTCATAAAGGTAAGTGGGGTAATTGGTTTAAGATAAAGTTAGGAAAGGAAATGAGATAAAGAAAGTCTTGTATACAAAAGTAAGGGAGTGAAAAACAGCTTGGCTGAAATAGTATTGGGGTAGGGGCAAAAAAAAACTTGAGGGAAGAGACAGTGTCTCTAACCCCCAAGATCCTTCAACCAGCTATGCAATACAAAAGTAGCGGTTTTTCTGAAACTCACAAAATAATTTAGACAAAAAGTGAGAAAATTTCGGTAAATAGCGTGTAGACCACGATAAGTTAATATATGTGGAAACCAGCACCTTAGCCATGTATTTGGACTCCATGTAAGATTGATGTAGGAAAAAGCCATTAAATTACAACTATTCAGAAAAAAGGAGTTGTTCTGCATTCATTGTGATAAGGTATAGGCTGGTCTTGGGAACTGACTTATGCCTGTTTTCGATATTCGCTGGGGCTAAGGCTTATCTTATTTTTAAAAACTTTGGCAAAATGCTGAAGGTACTCGAATCCCATTCTTCTCGCATTACTTTTTCCTTCATGATCGGGGATTAACTTACGTTGAACTTGGACTTACGCCCTGCGGTTTGTTGATCGATATTCAATTTTAATAAAAACCTTAACTTCATGACATTGGGTTAATGGGTAGTTTTGTGGGCTTAGTATTTCTCTGAAAAGAGTAAGAAGGTGATAAAATAGAGAGTTATTTCTCCAAATATGTGTAAGAACATAGGTAGGTTTATCTATTTTTTTCTGCAACCAATTATCTTTAACTTTTCTGCAATAAATAGATATTTACCTTCTCAACATAGATGTAGGTATAGACTTTATTTTTTTTAAAATTAGAAGTCATCTCGACTTTTAATAATGAACTACAAACAGCTCATTTTGCCCCCTAACTTTGAGATTTTTTATCCCCGTAGCGCTGCTATGACTCAAAAAAATCTCTTCGTTATCGAACAAAAGCAGCTATTTTTAACAACATCCAAAAAGTCGAGACGACTTCTTAGAGTGAAATTAACGACAATGAAAATAAGACAACTTTTGACTTTTTTTAATCTGCTAAAAAACGTGAGGCCTGTTTTTTCCATATATGGCATTCTTATTACTTGGCTATCTTGTTTCTTATTATTAGTGTCTTGCACTAATGAGCAAAGGAGTAAAAACTTAAAAGAAGAGGCTATAGCTCTCCAAAAGAAAGACCTGAAGCAGAACATCAGAGCCAAAGATTTACCACACATGGTATATATCGAAGGAGGAAGTTTTATGATGGGTAACAATAATGAGAATGAAGAAAAACCTGTACATAAAGTTATCATAAATGACTTTTATATGAGTAAATATGAAGTGACTCAGCGTCAGTGGAAGTTGTTGATGGGAGAGAACCCCAGCCGTTTTAAAGCATGTGATAATTGTCCGGTGGAACAAGTAAGTTGGCATCAAGTACAAGAGTTTATTAAAAAAATGAATGCCAAAACAGGAGACACTTACCGTTTACCTACAGAAGCAGAATGGGAGTATGCAGCTCGTGGAGGAAAAAAAAGTAAAGGTTATAAATATGCAGGCAGTAATAATATAGATGAAGTTGCCTGGTATTTGCGAAATTCGGGAGACCGAAAATTAGTTGGTGAATCTCCACAGGATAATCTTAAGGCAAATAATTGTAAAACCCATCCAGTAGGAGAAAAATTACCTAATGAGTTGGGTTTATATGATATGAGTGGGAATGTGGATGAGTGGTGTAGTGATTGGTATAGAAGTGACTATTATTCAAATAGTGCCATCAATAATCCCAAAGGGCCAAATAAATCAAATGATCGAGTTTTTCGGGGAGGTTGTTGGCGTGGTAGTGCTTATAGATGTCGCTCTACTTGCCGTATTTCCTTTACCCCCGAATCTCAGGCTTATTACTTAGGGTTTCGAGTAGTAAAAGTTATAAATTAGGCAATTTTGTAACGGCTTATTACCTATGATACCACTTGATTATAGTATGAATTTTATTCCCACATTTTATACTTCAAATAAGTTAATGAAGTGTATATTCAGTGAGTTTATGATATCAACTATTGGATAGTTTCTTATCAATTATATATCTATCTTTTGTTGAAAGTTTAAAGGCGACAACCCATCCACATGATATCATCGCGTTGCGAAGTACCTTTCATAAAATCATCTAGCGCCCCTTCCAGTTCTTTTTTTTGTTCAATGAGGGGTAGAGGTGCAATGTCACTTAAAATTTGTAACACACGTTGAGAACCAAACTTTTTTCGTTTAATGTTATTTTGATCTTCTAGTCCGTCACTTCCCAAGTAAATCAGTGAATCAGGTGGTAATGTAATTTCTTTTGTCGTAAATGCAATTTTGGGTTGGAGGCCTCCAATACCTTTGCGATCCCCTTTTAGAATTCTTAAATTCTTTGTTGAAGAAGAAATATAATGCAGAGAATGCTTTGCTCCACAAAACTGAATCGTATGTTGGCCCTTATCAGCTTTTATGGCCAGCAGAGACATTTCCATTCCATAATGATTCCTGGTGCGTTCTTGTTGCAATACCGTGAGCAGGTTATCGTGTAGTTGTTGTAGGGCAGTTGCCGGATCAAACTCTTTTTTTACATTAATAATTTTATCTAATAACATATTGCCAATCAGCGACATAAAAGCCCCAGGAACTCCGTGTCCGGTACAATCTACTGTGGCCAGAAATAGCACGTCATCTATTTGGTTTAGCCAATAAAAGTCACCCGAGACAACATCTTTTGGGCGATAGATAATAAAGTAGTCTTTGAGTAAACCGTTGAGCTTGTCTTGATAAGGTAAGATGGCCTGCTGAATAGTTTGGGCTGCATGGATGCTTTTTGCCACTAGCTGGTTTTTTTTGAATAATTCGTGGTGCTGGGCCGCAATAGCATCTCTTTGGGTCTCTATTTCTTCTTGTTGTTGTTGTAATTCCTCGTTTTGAGCCAAAATCTCCAGGGTTTTTTCATTCAATTCCAAAGTGCGCTCTCTTACTTTCCACTCTAGTATGTCGTTTTGTTCAGCAATTAAACGAAGTTGTTCGGTCTTAGCCTCATGTTTTTCTTCTTCGGCTATTTTCATTCTTTGGGCAAGTGCCACCGTAAAGAAGATGCCTTGTATTGCCAGCCCCAGCATAAATAATGACAAGTCGTTGGCACTTGTGTTATTCAAAACAACTTGTCCCAGATTAATAATAAAAAAGACACTCAGTTGTAGTATTCCAATTGCGTAAATTTTAGAATCTTTGATGTTTTTACGTAATATCTGAATGGCAAAAACAGGATTCAAAATAGTTGGAGGAATGGTTCCAAAAATGAGGATTTTTAGCGCCAATCCCAGGTTAAAGTTAAAGGCCAGAAGTAATACAACCGCCATTAGTTGTAAAGCTGATAAAAAGATGCTTATGCTAAATACTTTGTCCCATATTTTGAAATACTGAGCAGTGTTTACAAACGAGCGGTTAAGCATTGGGTATATTGTACTCAGCAACCCAAGCGCCAACATATAAGTTACTTCATTTATTTTGGGGTGCTCTCCCAGCACATACTCGGTAAGTATCCCTGAGGTGGCTAAAAAGAATATGGGTAATATAAAAAAGCATAAAAGGGAATGTAAATAGTACAGCTTTCGAGTAAGTATAAACAGGGTCAATTGGTAGATTACAAGGGTCCAGAGTAAAGTCAAAAAACCTATTTGCTTTAAATGGTTTACTTTAAACTTATGGTACCATGCAAACTGAGTGTACAGGGCTGGATTAAATTTAGGGGGACGGTTATCTATATTTTTAAACCTGAAATAAATAGTAATTTGGTGTTGTTTGGCTTGCTGAGGCAAAGAAGTAGAGAAAGAAATAGGAATGGCCACATTTCGCCCTTCTTTGATCTTTTTTTGAGAGAGAGGAACCAATCTCCCAGCATATTCTTCAGTTACTCGAGCACCATTTTCTATAAACACTTTACAATAATTGGCTGAACCCAGGAAAAGTATGAAATGCTGGTTATTCAAAAGGTGGCCTTTTAAGGTCAATCTCCCCCAATAGGCATAAGCTTGATTGATTTTCTTTGTAAACTCTTTTAACGGAACAAAGGTGTGTTTTTTGACTAATGGGTAGGTGAATTTTGAGGAGGTATCTTCTAAAACTTCCAGTTTTTCTCCTAATAAATAAAATCCCTCAGGTTGTGATGGAACAAGGAATGTATGAGTTTGAGCGAAGGCTGTTGTTAAAGTAGTTAACAGAATCAGCCAGGAAAGAAAAATAGTCTTCATTATAGAAATTATCCTAGTGTAGGTACATAAATCTCACAGGCATTTTCTGGCATCGAATTATTTGATGAAAACTAGGAAGCCATCTATTGGATGAGTGAGCATGGTGATGTCTCAGACTAAGATAAACTCAATGAGTAATTAGGTATTAGCTAAATTTTATTGCTTCCATAATCCTGATAGAGGGTTTGAAGAACATTGAAATATGGGGTAACTATTGTGTTAGTGTCTAACATAAACGGTTCAATGGTTAGTAAATAAATTATGTTTCTTTTCTTAGGATTGGGTGGTTAATTCATAAATTATTGCTTGTGAATTAGCCATTTACCACTAATTTAATGCTTGATATTGGCCCTCCAAAAAAAAGAGAAAAAGCGGTTTATTTAATGGTATATTTGGTCGTAATGGCAGTAACTTTTACAAAAAGGTAAATCCGTGTTTTCAATTTCCTGGGATAGGTTGTACAGTATTCACCATAGGAATTGGCGATCTGAAAGGGGGAGTGATATAGGCTTGCCTGAGTAGGATCATCAAGAGTGTTTATTCTATGTTTGAGTATTATAGCCTGATATATTCTTATAGGTATCCTGGTAAAATGAGTGATGTTAAATTACAAGATGTTATTTTCGGAAGAAGGAAAGTTGTTGAGTGCCGTGAGTAGCTTTTTCTTATTTCTGCGACTAATAGGAATTTCATAGGTACCCACCTGTATTAGGTTATGGTCCAGGTCTACGTTTTCTATTTTTTGCATGTTTATAATAAACGACTGATGAACTTTGATGAAGTTTTTAGACACTAATCTTTCATTGATGTCTTTGAATGCAATTTTTGCGTCTATTTGCTTATCCTGTAGTCCGAGCGTAATATGTTTTTGATTTACTTGAACATAGTAAACCGAAGAGATCATTACTTTTTGTATCTGATAACCTGTTTTGATATACAAGGCATCTTCATCTGCCCATTTCGAAGCTTTATTCTGGCTTTGTTGGTATTCAACTAGTTGAATCGCTCGTTGCAAAGCCAAACGGTCTACTGGCTTGGTAACATAAGCAAAGGGTTGAGTTTTTTTGGCTCGTTCGAATGTAGCATCTTCTTGCATAGAAGTGATAAAAATCACCGGCAATTTATCTTCTATTTGTTCGGCAAGTTCTACTCCGTCCTGGTTTCCCCCAATACAAATATCCATCAATACCAAATCTGGGCGAGTAGCCTTTATGAGCCGCAGCACTTCGCTGGAATCGCCCGTAGTACCACTTACCTGGAAATTCATCTCCTCCATCATGGCACCTAATGCACTGGCATAGATGGCATCGTCTTCTACAATTAATACTTTCATTGTTTTGCTTGTTGAGTGTATGTCAGTTATTTCAAAAAATTATAATCACTGGTGATTACCAGGTATATTCTATCACACTAAGATCATTGTTCCCTCATCTATTTATTAATGATTTACGAAGGAACAAGGTCTTTTGCTGATTGTTTTTTAAAAGTGAGATAGAATGTAGTGCCTTTTTCAGGAATACTTTCTGCGGCAAGCCTGCATTGATTTAATCGGGCAAATTCCCGGCTAAGGGTCAAGCCTAATCCACTACCTTCTTCCCCTCGCAGGCCTTTCCTGCTTTTTTTATGAGTAATATCAAATATCTTGTTCAATTCCTGAGAAGTCATACCAATGCCTGCATCTTTAATAGAGAGCACAATTTCGTCTTCTACAGCTTTTGCTAAAATATCAATTTGTCCCAGATTGGGCGTAAATTTTAGCGCGTTACTTATCAGGTTTCTCAGAATACTGGTGATAGAATTATAGTCAGCCCATATCGATAAATCTGCTGGAATACTGACGCTTACATTGATTTGATGCCGTTGAATAGTTCCTTGATAATTACTCAGACACTCGTCTATGAGTGTTTGCAGGTAGATGTTTTCAGGATGATAAGCAATGGCTTTTTGTTGTACCAAAGCCCAGCTGAGGAGGTTGTTGAGCAACCCATGTAGCTTTTGAGCCGATTGATCTATTTGAGTACCTAACTTCTGGATTTGATGGGTTTCCCCTTTTTTTAAGAAGTAATTGATGAGGTAGCCTATCTCTTGAAAAGACGCCAAAGGGCCACGTAGATCGTGGGCAATAATGCCAAAGAATCTATCTTTCGTTTGATTGGCTTTTTTTAACTCCTGTGTTCTTAGATTTACTTCGTTTTCGAGGGTCAGTTGTCGGCGCTTAATGCTTTGCAAGCGTTGAGAGTACCCAATAATTACAATCCCCAACAATATTACACCAATCCCTATGCGAAACCACCAGGTAGCCCAAAAAGGAGGAACAACACTTATTTTTATGATTTTACCTTTTTTATTCCATAACCCATCATTGTTGGATGCCTTGATATGCAAAGTATAATTCCCAGCCTTTAAACCTACAAAGGTAATCTCGTGACGTGTGCCTAGCTGTATCCAATCCTGATGCAGGCCTTCGAGTTTATAAGCATACTGGTTTTTATGGGTGTTGTAGTAGTTCAACGCCGTAAACTCGATAGATACTACAGCATCTTTGTATGAAAGCTGTAATGTGCTATCTGGGGAAAGCACTTGATGAAATGGAATTTCCTGGTTGAACTTTTTAAACTTAGTAATGACTACTGGAGGTAAGTAATTGTTTTTCTTAAGATCTTTCGGGTAAAAGGAGCTTACCCCATTGGTACCCCCAAAAAACATCTTATTGGACTTACTCTTATAAAAGGCATGGCGGTTAAACTCGTTGCCTTGTAAACCATCTCCTTTGTCATAATTAGTAAATGAACGATGCGCTGGGTCAAACCCCGAAATGCCAAGGTTTGTGCTTAGCCAAAGTTTGCCTTGAGCGTCTTCCAAAACCCCATATACCACATTGTTGGGTAAACCATTTTTTTCAGTAAAGTATTGAAACTTCCCGGTTTTGCGGTCAAAAAGATTGAGACCACCCCCTCCAGTAGCCACCCAAAATCGGCCTGCTTTGTCTTCGTACAAGGCATACACATAGTTGCAATTGAGCGAGTTGGCTTTGGAAGCATCCCGAAAATAACGGGTAAACTTACCGCTTTCTTGATCAAAACGGGCAAATCCATTTTGAGTAGCCACCCATAAGGTACCTTTACGGTCTTTGTACACACTTAATATATCGCCTTTGGGAATACTCAGGGGATTATTAGGCGAATGTTTGTACAGAATGAAATTTAGGGTTTGGGTGTTAAACTTGTATAAGCCCAGAGAGGTGGCCAGCCAAAGAATATTGTCCTGACCAGGCAGTATATCGAAAATGATGGTAGCCTTTGCTTTTTTGGTTTCTGTAGGGAAAATCTGAGAAGCTATTCCTTTTTCCTTATCGAAGCGATAGAGCCCTTGATGCATTACGCTCATCCAAAGTGTTTTTTGGGGTTCTCTGGGATCATCGCACAGGGCGTAGATGCTGAAATCTTTGCCTATGGGAGGAATTTTAGAAAAATGAATGGTGGTGTCTGAAGAAAACATATTTAATCCTCCATAACCACCTATCCATAAGTTGTTTTGGGTATCTTCATAAATGGCCCTAATACTGGCAAAGCTTAAGACTTTTTCACCTTCCTTTTTCTTTCGGTAATTCTGAATTTTATTTTGTTTAGGGTTTTCTGCAAATATACCATGACCCAGAGTGCCTACCCATACAATGCCCGAACGATCAACGAATAGGCTTAAAACATAAGGGTACCTCCCTAAATGAGGAAAAAAATCAGCGTAAGATGATTCTGCAGGATCGATCTTGATAAGACCATAAATGCCATTTATCCAAACCATTCCTTGCGAATCCTGAGCAAAAGTACCTTTGGTATAGAGTGAGTTTGTAGAATTTTTAGGAGTTGGTTTAGTCAAATGGATGATTTTTCCACTTATTGGATCTATTTTTCTTATTTGTTCAGAGCCTTTATCACTTTCATAGCAAAATACCCATACTTTGCCTGTTTTATCGGTAAACAATTGGCGAATACAGGATTCTTGGGGAGCGGGCACTTGAGAAGTCTTGTGAAAGCGATGGGTTACTTTATCAAAAACAGATATATGGTTAAGTCCATTCAATAAGTATAATAGCTTCCCAGACTTACTTTCCTGAATACCTCTGATTTTTTCTTGTTTTGTTTTGGGGCTGTATTTTTTGATAGCTAGGTTCTCAGGGTTTACGTGATACAACGAGCCTTCATTGTCTCCCACCCAAATTGCGTGTTGTTTATCTACAAAGAGATAATCAGCAGACAAAGCCCTGTCACTGATCAGACGAAAACATTCTGTTGTGGGGTCAAAACAATACAACCCTTCCACTGTTCCTATCCAGAGTCTTTTTTGAGCGTCTTCGGCAATATTTAGGATATAACTATTGCCAATGCTGCAAGAATCTTCAGGAACGTATTTATAGTGTTTAAATTCATAGCCATCATATCTGTTTAGCCCATCTTTAGTACCAAACCACATCAATCCTTGATAGTCTTGAAAAATACAAGTAACATACCCTTGCGAAAGACCTTTCTCTGGAGTTAAGTGCAAGAAATGATTGGTATGCTCCCGAATAGATGATAAATGATCGGTATAAGTCTGAGTAAATGCTTTGGCTGGTATAAAGAGGATGATAAGGAATGGAAAATAAACAAGAAGTAATTTCTTTATCATAGAGACAAATAGTTTACGCAACAACATCTATATTCTAATGCTCAACCCAATACTTGTGATTATACGTTAGCAGGCTTCTAAATAACAGAATGTAAACCAAAGTAACAAAGTAATATAGTACCTGATTGTGTAAGGTTTTAACGAAAAAAAGGGATGTTTCGATCTTTTATGCAATATTATTTCACGATATATTACAAAATAAACTGTTCCACCTCTGTGATTGAGTAAACACAGAAGTGAAACAGTTCAGAATCTATTATTAGACGCCTTTTTGGGTTATATTTTATTGTTTAGAGAAAGTTGCTTCTAGTACAATAGCTCCATTTGTAAGGGAAACCACCATCGTTTTGGCATCCAAAGAGAGAATGGTCGCTTGCTCAGAGGTTCCTCCTGAAGTCGTTGTTAGAATATCTTTGCCTCCCTCTGTACTTACTTTCCAGGAACCGCTTTCATTGGTTTCGTCATCCTCGCACTTATTAGCCCCAACAACTTCACTGTAGGTTCCATCTGCCTTATAGGTTATGATGTCATCGGTTAAACAACTAAAAACGGCAGTAACATCAGTTCCATCTATTACGAGTTTGGTAGCTTTCCAATCTCCCACGATTTTATCGGCAATTGTAGGGGGCTGAGGTGTTGGATCGTTTTTTTTCTTACAAGCACCCATGAATGAAATTAAAACCATTGTTAGCAGGGGTAAATAGATATACTTTTTCATAAAACTTAGTATTAAAAAGTTAATAAATGTTTGATTGTTTGTAGAGTCTTTACGCGGAGATTTTTGCTTTTGTGGTGCGATTTAGAGTAATGGTTTTTATTAATATACCAAGCCCTGGTTTATTTATATAAAATGCTGTTTTACAGGTGTTTAACCTTGTTTTGTCGTTTGTAGACGAATGCCTTTTTATGCCGAATTTTCCTGTAAAATGACCGAATTTTCCAGAAGTTTACCGAATTAGTTTGTATACCTGCCGAATTTTCCAAAATCACCAAATTGTCAGCGCTAAATAACAGGTGACTGAGTGGCTCTAAACCTAGTTGATGTTTTTGTCTTTATGCGTGAATCCGAATTATCTTTAAAAAGACCAGTTATGATTAAATTTTGAAATTTTTAAGGAAGATAGGCACCCTATGTTCCAGAAAGACAATCACTTATGCAATGTCAGGATTCGCAAAACCGCTTACTACTATAAAAACGCCACATTTTCCAATTTTTTTCCTGCTTGCGAACTACTATTTAGCTTCGCTATTATGAGGTCAATATGTGTATAAGTTGGTCGTGAGCGAAACATTCAAGATGAGTTAATAGCTCAAGGTTTCTTAGTTGTCTTGGTATAGAAGCATGGCCACTTTTTATGAATATATATGACTTTGTTATTAGTGTAAAATACTCTGAGCCTTTACTAGTATTTCAAGGCGTCTTGGTAGAGATTGACTTGAGAACTGTGGGAGGAAGAGTAAGATAATTTGGTAACAAGTCAAAAGTGATACTTTTGGCTTGTTTTTAACCGCATCTGAGGCAGGAGCCTCTCCTGAAAAAATATAACAACCTTGAATGATTTGCTCTCTTTACCAGATTTCCTCTAAAACAACCAGATTTTCTTTTTGGCTAGCAAAAAGCTTATCAGAAACGATATTTTGGCCTTTCAAAAACCGATTATTACTTCATATAAGCCGCATTTTCCACTTTTTTTCCTACTTGTGAGATGCTATTTAACTTTACTACTACAAGGTTGATATGTGCTTGAGCTGGTCGTGAGCGAAACATTCAAGATGGGTTAATAGCTCAAGGTTTCTTGGTTGTCTTGGTATAGAAGCATGGTCACTTTTTATGGGCACATATGGCCTTACCCTAAGTATAAAATACTCTGAGTCCTTACGAGTATTTCAAGGCGTCTTGGTAGAGATTGACTTGAAAAAATGTGGGAGGAAGAGTACATAGTTTGGCAACAAGTCAAAAGTGATACTTTTGGCTTGTTTTAATTGCATTTGAGGTTGAGGCTTTTCCTAAAAAAATGAGTGATTTAATTTAGTCAAATACGCCCTCTTTACCAGATTTCCTCCAAAACAACCAGATTTTCTTTTGGGCTGGCAAAAAACTTATCAGAAACGATGTTTGGACCTTTCAAAAACCGCTTATTACTTCACAAAAGCCGCATTTACCGCTTTTTTTTATGCTTGACTAGCACCCTCTAACTTTGTTGTCAATCGGGCTTAATGGGTACTAAAGCAAGGACCAAATACAACATCAGAGAAGAAAAACCTTCCTACTTTTTTACGACCATCCAAGCCTTATTCGGATACAAAACACCTTGAAACACTGTCATACATTCAGCATTTCTCAGGCTAAAAATGGCCTGAGGCCTTAATCGAGTAAATAGTTTACTATACAAGTCAAAAGTGCTGCTTTTGGCTTGTTTCTCTCGGTGGCCCTGTGCACCGCTTCAGGAAAAGTAAGAGGATTGCTGGCAGTTTTTCAACATTGTGCAACTTAAAATAATCATTATGAAAAAAAACATTCAACTGTTAGTGCTCCTGGTACTTTTATTAGGTTTTGCAAAGACTACTTCGGCCCAGGTGAGTAGTAAAAACGTTATCAAAGCCAACCTACTAAGCCCTATTATTGGTAGTTATAACTTTTTTTATGAAAGAGTCACTTCCAAAAAATTAAGCGTACAACTAGGGGTTGGTTTTACCAATACACAAATACAAGCCAGCTCGATAGGAACCACTACTAGTACAACTACCTTAACAGGGTTTAGAATTAATCCAGAGCTTAGGTTTTATCCTTCTGACCACAATCAGGCACCCAAAGGTTTTTATATAGCCCCTTATATCAACTACCAAAACCTAACCTTGACTCTTACAAACAATATTAGTGGCATAAATGCAGAAGGCAAGGCTTCTCTTAATACTTTTGGAGGTGGGCTTATTCTGGGGCGTCAATGGCTAATCGCTAAAGTAGTTGCGTTGGATTTGTTTATGGGATACGGTAGAAATGCAGGAACTCTTCGCCTGGATGCTTCAGCTTCTGCCAATGGTTTTACGGCTTCCGATTTTTCTACCAGCAACTTCAATGGCGTTGGTGTGCGGTTTGGCCTTTCATTGGGAGTAGCCTTCTAGAGCTATTCTTTTGTACAATACTAAACTTTGAAACCTATTTAGTTCAAACTAGATAGGTTTTGTTGTTATAGCACTTTGTAAACTAAGTTTTTTGTGTTTCCCTGACTACGCCAAAATTTTTCAAATACCCACATCTTGCCTGGTCTTACCGAAGGGCAATGTCATTAGGTTAGTAAAAGAATGTTGATTAACGAACACTGATCAAAGATTTAAGAATGAGGCTGATGCCTCCAAATCCACCATTCAAAGTTTGGTTTCCTTCGTTATTCAATATTCATTGATCGATATCCGATCTTCATTTTGGCTGCAATAGTTCTTAACTTAATGACATTGTACCGAAGGGAGACTGGCATCCCACAAGCTCGCCCAACATTAACTTCGTTGAGCTCCCGTTGGTCGGTTCCCCGAATGTTGTCGGTTCTTTGGTCTCGCTGCACTAAGACCAAAGACTTGTGTGTTCTTTTGAAAATAGTGAACTACTTAATAATCTCTCGATTAAAAACATACATTACAATTGGGAAGCCAGCCTTGAACTTTTTCCAGTTCGGATTTTGAAAAATAATTATGGTGTAAAAATAGCCTCTCAAGGTCTTGAAGCTGCTCTATGCTTTTAGGTAAAGTTGTTAATTGATTGCCATCCAGATTAAGTTCTCGTAGATTTTGGAGCTGTTTTATTTCCGTAGGTACATTTTTCAGACGATTCCCGCTTAGATTCAGACCAATGAGGCCTTGCATTTCTTCTATTTCACCTGGGAGTCGGGTAAGGCTATTATTTTGTAAGTTAAGCCATTCCAGGTTTTCCAGCTGTGCAATGCTTGTGGGAAAAGCATGCAAGTGATTATCATTGAGCCATAACCACCTCAAATGATGTAACTGCCCTATGGCATCGGGCAACGCTACCAATTGATTGTTTTGTACACATAACCACTCTAAACATTGAAGAGAACCAATTTCCTGGGGTAAACTCTCCAGCTCATTTCCTCGCAAGTCCAGGCGCCTTAGATGAAGCAAAGTGCCAATTTCACTCATTAAAATATTGAGGTTGTTTTGCTCTAGGTTTAATTGCTCTACCTGACTGAAATTTTGAATTTCTAAGGGAAGAGAATGGAGTTGTTGTCTACTTAGGTCAAGCTTTTTTATTTCCAACTCTTGCTCTTGAGCAACATCAGCAGGATAGGCATCAGGTGTTACATCTTTAAGCGTAGCATCTTCAGGTTGCACAAAAGCAGGGGGCTTTTCTTGTCCCTTGGCTTTGACTACAGAGTGCGTGATTAAATCTATGAATTGGTTGATATAGAAAGAGGCATTTTTTTTAAACTTCATGCTTGGTATAAAAATGTTCAAAGAAGTCGAGATGACTTCAAACGCTAAAAACTAAACCGCTTAAATGATGTGCATTCGCTGAAGGTTTCTTGCCGAGGTTTCTGGATGTAAAAGTCTAATGGGTATTCTACTAAAAAAGGCGATTTCTCTTATTTCATTCATGAGATCCTCATCGTACTGAGAAACAATCCACTCAATGGCTACTTCGCCTCCCAGGTCTTTATACTCCTTGAGTTGTTTGAGTAGGCACAAGAGCATTTTTTTTGAACCAATACTCACAAAACTCAGATTGAAGCACCAATAAATCCGTCTTTTGGGCATTTTGATGAATGCTTCTTGCCAATCAAGAATTTCTTTATAAAATGAATAAGGAGTGATCATAAATGACCTGCCACTCAATACACAAACACCTGTTTGTGCATTGAGATAAACCTTGGGGCAGGGGCAATAAGTAGGTTGTTGTTCCAGCCCTTGTATTAGACTTTGCATAGTGTAATAGGTTTAAAGGGGTTAATAGTTAAAACTTGATTCCAATAATGAGAATATCGTCTCGTTGCTCTACTCCAGTCATGTGCACTTCCAATCGTTGGCTCAATACCTCTTCTTGCTTTTTTAAAGGCAGGTTTTGTATTTCAAGCAGCAATTTCTCAAACCGCTTAGAGCCAAACTTTTTTCTTCGGGCATTATTTTGATCTACATAGCCATCGCTGCTTAAATACAGCATATCTCCTTTTTCAATTACGAAGCTTTTTTGTTCAAAAATTGGGTCGGCATACCCTATAGAATAGCGAGATCCTTTGATCTTGAGCACCTCGGCGTGCTCGTTCTTTAAATAATAAATTTGACGTTTGGCTCCAGCAAATAAAAGCGCTGTTTGGTTACTGTTTTGTTTCCAGGCTATCAGTGCGAGGTCCATGCCGTTTTTATAGCCCTTTTCCTTTTGTCTCAATACTTTTTCTATTTCTTGATTGAGCATCGTAAGTATGTCTTTGGGATTTTTGATCTTATGCACCAGCACTATTCTATTCAATAAATTGCTTCCAATCATAGACATAAACGCCCCTGGTACCCCATGGCCCGTACAATCTACCGCTGCCAATATATTTACATCATCTACTTGCTCCAGCCAGTAAAAATCTCCCGAGACCACATCTTTGGGTTTATACAGTATAAAATGTTCGGGTAAAAGAGCCTGTACAGTTTCGGGATTGGGGAGGATGGCTTCTTGAATAGTAAGAGCTGCTTTGATGCTTTGCTGAATGTGTTGGTTTTGACGGTTGAGTAGTTTATTGGTTTCTTCAATATTATCTCGTTGAGCCACTATTTCTTCTTGTTGTTGGTATAGTTCTTCATTTTGAGATAAAATTTCCGTGTTTTGTTCTTCTATCTTGGTTTTTTGCTTTTTGAGCTTGTGGCGGTTTTTATTCACAATCAATAACATTAAAACTACCAAACCCAAAATCCCCAGTACCAAAACAATGATACCTATGGCATAGCGCGCCTTTTCCCTTTGTTGTTTTATTTCCTTTTGTTGAATCTTCTTTTCCTTTTCCAAAAGGGCAAACTTCTGTTGATTTTCTTTTTCCTGTAGTTTTTTCTCGGTCTCTTTGCGTTCCAACTCGAGCGCAGTGAGCATTTTGGCTTTTGCCAAATTGGCTTCTCTCAACTTGCCCTGATTGATAAGCAATGCTTGTTCTTGACGAACCTTCTCAAGCAAGGCCCGTTTGGCATTCACTTGATTAAGCTCTTTAGCTTTTTTCAAAAGTGCCAGTTCTTTTTGCTGCAACACAAGCAAATTGCTTTTCAAGGCCAAATCCTTTTTTTGCTTCTCCTGAATATCCCTTAGCTCTTTCAGTTGACGTTTTTCGGCCAGTAGACTTTTGATTCGCCCCTCTTGTTGCTCCATGAGTTTGAGGTTATAGGCCACCTCTCGGAGTTTTTGCTCCTTTTGCTGTTGCAGCTTCTTGATAAGGGCTTTGTATTTTCCGTCAAACTCTTGCGATTTTTTCTTATTTCCTTCTCCCCGATAAATTCTGGTCAATAAATCATAACTGGTGAGTAAAACTGTCCAGGCTTTTTGAGGTAGCGCAATTGCGATGGCTTTGTTTACCTCCACAAGGGCTTGTCGGCTATTGCCACTTAGGTAGTAGTTAGACGCGAGATAATTGAGAATCTCTGCTTTAGTGGTTTCTTGCCCTTGGGCAATACGCAATGCTTGGCGAAAGTATCTCTTGGCTTTACCAAAAGCCTCAATATTGGTGTACGCTACTCCTGTATTAATCAATAAAACAATCTGATTTGCATTGGACGAAGGGCTGCTTTGTTGCTGTATTACCTTAGACGACAAGTTAAAGTAAGCAAGTGCCGTTTGGAGGTCTCGTTTTCGTTGGTACAAAAAGCCTAAGTCATTGTAAGTACCCGAAATGCCCGCAATGTCTTTTTGCCTTTGGTAATGTTTTAACAACTTAAGCTTATGAGCAATTGCGCCACTATAATTCTTGATGGCCGATGCTATCAGCGCAAGTTGGTTTCTTATTTGAACCTGTTTTTCTTTATCTCCTCGATATTTTGGCAGTAGTTTTACATAAAAGACATAGGCCTTGGGATAATCTCCAAGCACAAGGTACCCTTGAGCGATCTGTTCTACATTAGCTCTGCTGCCAAACGAAAGCTTTTCTTTTTGCCTAATGGTGTATGCTTTACGCAAATATTGTATGGCTTTTTGATATAAGTTTTGTGTTTGGTAAAAGCCAGCAAGCTGGTCGTATATTTTAACCAAATACTTTTGGTTATTAAAACTCTGGCATAAACTCTCTGATTCCAGGTAATAGGAGAGAGCCTCAGATACTTGACGAGTTTGCGTATGGAGTTTGCCAAAAAGCAATAACGTTTGAATTTTCCCCTCCAGGTACAACTGCTTTTTAGCCGTTTTTAATGCTTCTTTTCCATAACGAGTAGCTTTTGCGTATTGCTTGTTGTCAAGAGCTTTGGCAAATTGTTCATTCAGCGCCATAATTTTGATAGAGTCTTGGGGTGTTTTGGTAATGCTTGGTTGTGCCTTTAAACCTTGACCTCCCAACAACCATAAGTATCCTACCAATTGAATAAGCCTGATGAATTGTAGGTAGTAAATAAAACCTTTCATTTATATATTAATTTGCAGCCCCAACAGATAAAATCCAGTGACATTATCGGCAAAGGCATATTCCCTTTGATTAGTATTAAGTAAATTTCTGGCATTGAAGAATAGCATATGCTCTCTCCATATTTTATAGGAGATTTTCATATTTAAGAGCGTTCTGGTAGGGATTTCAATGTGGCCATATTGCGTGTTGAATTGGTACTTGTCATAGTAATGGATTTGAGCGTTTGCGTTTAATTTGCCCAGAAAACCCACATAATTAAGCTGTACCCCGCCGTACAACCTGGCAGTATGCTTTGCTGGTTCACTTCTAAGCTGTTCCCAACTATTGGCAGATTGTTGTATTGTCATAAAACCGTCGATTTGTAGCTTATTCAACCAAACTTGCACTCTTGCCGAAGAGCCTACCTGGACAAATGAGTGTTGAAGCTTTTGTGATGTGCCACTGGGAGAAGAAGCTACCTGCGAAAACGCTGGAATGCCAAGCGTAAACTGACTCTGAAAGACCTCTAAGGACGTGTTAATTTTAGAGGCAATACGGGCATTCCACCCCAACTCTATAGTGGTTACTTTGTTGGGGTTGAGCGATGCCAGGAAGCTGTGAGCAATACTTTGTTGCAGTGACCTTACCAAAGGAATACCTTCATTATAAGTATAGTTTCCTCGCAAAAAATGTTGGTTGATTTTGAGTGAAGAGCTCATTTGATAGGAGAGATAAGGCCGTGTGGCTCCTTCGTATTGATCTCCTCTTACAGAACCCATGATTCGCCATTGAGGCGTAAGGTTCATGTCTGCCTTGGTAAAAGCATAATAACCCACCAGACGATTGGTTGGTAATGTAGTTTCGTTGGCCTCTGCAATAGCGGTGTTTTCGGTGTGTAAAAAACCAACCCCTGGCTGCAATTGTATTTTTTGCAAAGACAGTTGATAGCTCAAAGAAGCCTGACTTTGATTGTTTTCAAATTGGTTACCATTGTAAGCCAAGGCATAATTTTGCATACCAAGACTTTGAGACGCATTGAGGTGGAATCCATCTATATGGGCGTTTAAATTTACGCCCAAGGTGTTTACTTGGCGTTGAATCAGTGCTAGGGTATCGTCTCCTTGCACAGTTTGAATATGAGATGCCTGGTAGGTAAAATGAGTAGAGAAGAAAGCCTTGGCCGAGGGCTTATAAGAGATCAAGGCATTTACTCCCAGGTTTTCCTGCGCCAAACGAGTATTCAGGTTGGTTTGAGGGGCATTTTGTTTATAAAATAATAGAGAGTCGCTGGATATGTGCCGGTTTTCGTTTAGTAAATGGTAATCTTCCTGAAAACGGTGCAAAAAGTGATAATGCCCCGAAAGCCGAAAACGTAGCTTATCGCTGACTCCGAAGCTAAGGGCCGCTCTGCTAATGGCAGAAAGATTTGGCGCATCAGAACCAAGGTTTTGCAAGTTGTTTCCTGCCTGAGATTGTAGGAATAGTTTTAGGTCGTTGTCTTCGGGGTGTTTGGTAAAAATATGAATAACCCCAGTAACCGCAGTATTACCAAAGAAAACTACCGAAGGGGTACGAATCACTTCTATACGCTCAATATCGTGAAGGTCTACTGGCAAGGACTCCCACAAAATGCCTCCAAATAAATAGTCATATTGAGGAACATGGTCAATCAACACCAACAGTTGCTGATTTTTGGTATCCTGCAATGAACCCTGCGTCGCAAAGCTTTGACTATGACGAAGGTGCACTTCATAATTGCCATTGGTTTTTTGTTGAACCAACACGCCAGGTGCCAGACGCAAGGCCTCCGCAATATTGATTACCCCAGTTTGTGCGATCATCTTTTGGGTAATTACTGTTGCCGAAACAGGGGCATTTACCAGTTGTTCCAGTTCACGCGAAGCAGAGTAAACCTGATCCTTTTTTAAGCCCTTGGCTTTTAGGTTCAACATATCTTCTCGTACCTGTAGCTGCAGGTTGTTCTTCAGAGGCTGGTTATTTTGTGCAATCAATGAAACAGCCAACCCACAAAAAATCGAAGAAAGAATAAGAGACTTCATAGTTCTAGAAATTACATCCGATAAATTGAAAAGCGACTGAATAAAAAGCATCTTGAGCGATGGCTATACCTTTGGGGTCATAGTTAAAAATAAATACCTCTGTAGTACTACCTGTGATTTGCTCTCTCTTGATGTTGTTGACGGGTAAGAAACCTCGCCATAACAGTGAGTGCCATCCCGAACGGTCGCGATTGGTGAGAATAAAGAAACTGAGATTGGGATCAATAATGGCATAAGGGCTTAGTTGCTCATCATAATCGTATTTGTATCGTAGGGAGCCTCCATTGTCATGTACTTCCGTTACATTTCCGCGGGTGTCGAGGGTATAGTCATACCTTATCTGAAGATTGGTTTGTGCCAGGTCGTTATAAACGCTCCACGAAGTTCGTTGTCCTTGAGCATTATGAGTGAAGGTCCAAAAAGTTCTCAAACTCCCTGAAGAATAGTTTTCCTGAATGGAAGTAACGAGCCCATTGGTGTAGGTGTATTGGTAAATACGAGAGGCTGAACCTTGATAGAAATAGGTTACTTTTTGAATGGTGCCATTGGCATTATAATCCACCAAATACCTTCGAACAATACCATATAAATCTACATACTCAATTTCGGTGAGCCTGTGTTGAGTATCATAGGTAAAGGTTTGGGCTCCTCGTGAACTGCCACTGGTAAACACCTCTAGCCTGGATACTTTGCATCCATTGCTAATACAAGGGCTTACTTGGATAACATTCGAGTAATCGGATACTTTATTGAGTCTTTTAGAGCGTAAACGATAGTAATAGGTTTGCCTGAAATCCAGTCCATTAACGGTGATGGAACTCCCTGTGACTTCTTTGGCTTGGTAACCTGACACAAAGTTGATAAAGCTGGCATCAGTAGCTACATCTAATAAGTATAAACTAATATCGGGTTGGGCTTGCCAATTGGTGGTAAATCCAAACACCTTTTGGCTGGAAGCAGCTTCAGCTATTGGCGCAGGCAATAGCCCCGTAACCACCAAAATTGTGTTAGAATAATCGGAGGTGGCGTTTAAACCTCGGGCTCTTACCCGATAATAATAATTTGTGCTGGCATCTACCGACTGAACGATGACCGAATTACCAATAATGGCTTTGCTATTGTAGTTAGGTAGAATTTGAGTGAAATTTTCGTCCAGTGCTACGTCCAGTAGATAAGAAGCCGCCTGAGGAACCTGTGTCCAATTTGCTTGAAACCCACCGCTTTGAATATCACTGGCTTTGGTAGCTATAGGAGCCGACAAGTTCAGGGTAGTTACTGTCATTACCTCCGAATGATTAGAAGTAGCATTGGCATTGACAGCTCTTACTCTATAAAAGTAATCGGTATGGGCATTGAGATTGGGTACTACTACATTGTTGGTATTTACGACTCTATCATCGTAGCCCGCCAACATTTGCTGAAATAAGGCATCAGATGCTACATCTATCCTGTAAGAAAGGGCTTCTGGCAGTGTTTTCCAATGAGCCACAAAGCTGGTGAGTTGTATGCTGGTGGCGGGCAATACTTCTGGGCGAGGAAGTGTACTGGTAAATACAGATTGGGTGTTTGAATACTCAGAGGAGGAATTGGATTGCTTGACTTTTACTCTATAAAAATACTGTTTGTCAACCTCTACATTACTAATCATTAATGAGGTATCAGTGGGAGCAATTGCTATACTGTCATAGTTAGTAACTGGCTTGCGAAACTTCTCATCAAAAGCTACTTCTAATAAATAAGTTGTTACCACGGGCATTTTTTTCCAATGCACTCTAAAGCCCGTGGCACTTACCTCTGTTGCTGGATATATCACTGGGGTGTCTAGCGCTTCGGTAGTAACACTGATCACGTTTGAGTTTTGAGAAGTTTGGCTGGAAATATTGGCCCGTACCCGGTAATAATAAGGTGTATTGGCTTCTAAGCCAATTACCAACAGCGATAAAGAATCTACTTTTTTGTCCTGATAATTTGGAACAAACTGGGTAAACTCTTTGTCCAGCGCGATGTCAATTTCATAACTGGAAGCACCTGTTACTTTCTTCCAGTGGGCGGTAAAACCAACAACACCCACCTGGTTGGCTTCCTGGGCAACAGGCAAGGGGAGGACGAATTCTTTTTCAAAGAGATTGCAGCCCAGTAACAAGTACTGGATCAAAAAAAACAATAAAAGCCTGACTAGATTAAGGTTAAACATCATTACATCAATAGTTTGATTGTGTTAAATAGGGATCACATAACTAATGGAAGTGCAACAGGTGGGTTGAATAAGATGTAGATTTAGTTTTGTGGAAGTCAGGAAATGAAAATATCGCTTTTTTGTATTGATGGGTTAGGGTTATAATCCTGGTAAAATGTTAGTAGGTATGGCTTATTGGATAAGCCTTATGTGAATGAATTTAGGAGATGGATTTGGTTCATACAAATTCGAGGAAAAAGCGGTTGTTTTCACGGAACAAATGGTCGTTTTGTGAGGAACCCCCCCTTCGATTGGTAGGAGGGGGAAAAGTTATTGTAGTTTCTAATCAGGCGTTAGAAATAGACTGTTTTGCTCATTAACTTCTGCCTGTCGGTCAAGCCAAAGAAGTTATGTAGGCCTTTTCTTTGTCAAGCCTTTAAAGTAGCGTGCGCCAGAACAACAGTGTGGTAGAGTGGAGTTACACGATACTTTTGATTAAATGAGTAATATCTCTGATATATTGATCAATATGTCCAAGTACTTTTTTTACAGCTTTGTTTTCTTTGTTTTATAAATTCTAAATGCATCAATTTTTTATGCTTAATTGGCTCATTTTATTTTGTAAGGTTCACTAACCTTTCACCACAGAAGTAGTTTTAAGTTGGGGACGAATGAGGGGACAACTTGAGTTTTGATGCAAACACGAAAACTGCATATAACCAATAATTAAGATTCACTTTAAAGTATGAGAATTATATATTCGATATTTATACTAATTGTCTTTAGTAGTTGCGCAAAACAGCAAGTACCGATTAATCTTTCAGAAAAAAACAGGAATGAGAAATGGATTGAAGATATTGACTATTTTGAAAATACATTTCTTAAGGATGCCAAAACCTACACTAAAGATACCAGGGCTTCCTGTAAAACTATGCTTATAGGTTTAAAAACAAAGATTAATCAATTATCTGACTTACAGATTAGGTTGGCCTTATCTAAATGTGTGGTCATGGCTGATAACGGACACACTACATTGCCTATCCCTTTAATGAAGAAAATACCATTGAGGTTCTATAGATTTGCGGATGGAATGTATGTCACTAAAACAGACAGTGCCTCTTCAAAATATTTGGGCTCAAAGGTTCTAAAAATAAATTCCATAGATGTTGATCAAGTAGAAGCTAAACTTTTTCCTTATCTATCGGGTATTGATCGGTGGAAAAGATTCAAAACGATTCATTTGATCAATGCACCCAAAATTTTACATGAGCTAGGCATCAGTAAAAAAGATTCTCTAACCCTGACACTTGTACAAAACAAGGACACTTTGGATGTGACTTTTGGAGCAAAGAAAATAGGAAATGATAGGTATTGGTTTGAAAGCTGGGCCGATTTATATGCAGCTTTTGCCAAGGACAACAGGTGGAAATTTATTAAAAATGATAAAAGTATTTTGCCATTATATATGAGGCAAGCCGAAAAAGGGGTGTTTTATTCTTTTAATGACAAGAAGAAAATCGCCTATTTTCACATTAATAGCTTTTGGGAAAAATGCCCGGACTTTAAGGGTACAATTGAGAAGTTTCTTGAAATTTTAAAAACGAAGCGTGACCATAATGTGGTAATTGATTTGCGGTTTTATACTGGTGGGAACTATAATTTTGCCACTAAATTAGCCACCAAGCCTCCCAAAATAATCAATGATAATAAAAAGATATACCTTATCACCAGTGATAAAACCTACTCTGCTGGAATAGTGACCGCTGCTCGCGTGAAATATTTTGCCAAAGATAAGATTGTGATTGTGGGCGAAGAAGTTGGAGATAGATTAAAGTTTTGGGCAGAAAGTAAAGTGTATGTATTACCCAATTCTCGCACAAGAATATACAGTTCTCGCAAAGAACATGATTGGAAGGATAACAAACATGGCCTTTCCAGAACTCACTTCCCCAACTTTATTTATGGAGTTGCTGCCAAAAATTTAAAATTAGATAAAGAAATCAGACTTAGTTTTGCCGATTATCAAGCCAACAAAGACCCAATCTTAGAGTGGATTTTTAGTCAGCAAAAATAGAATATGTGACTCGTACATCATGTAAACCTTCAGTAAAATGATGTACGAGTTTATTTTTGGTCAATGGACTAGCGACTACTTTTAGCCTGTTGTTCAAGCCATTTCAAAATCGCTTGGGTGGTTTCTTCTGGCTTTTCTTGCTGAATCCAATGGCCACAATCCAGGCTAACCACATCTACATTGGGTACAAATGTGGAGAGAGTTTCAGATTTTGGAATTACATCCCGATCTCCGTAAATCATGAGCGCAGGCTGTTGGATAATGGGGTTCACATCTGCCAATAAGTGCCAGTTACGATCCAGATTTCTGTACCAATTGATACTGCCCGTAAACCCTGTTGACTCGAAGGCAGAGACAAAAACAGCCAATTCACGGTCACTCATAATCGGTTCACCAAGGGGTGTTTCTGCTTTGGCAAGATTTATCATTGCCATCCCTGGTTCTGGTGCTTTTAAAGGCACATTTTTTCGGTATAAATTGCGAATAAACTGAGAGGTGTTTGCTTCCAATATAGCATCGGCAACCCCTGGCTGGCGGTTGAAGTGAACAAAATAATAGTCGCCACCCAGTATAGCTTCCATCCACTCAATCCAGGGAGTTTCTCCGCGCTCCTGATAAGGTAGGGCCAGGTTGATCACTTTATTTACCCGGTTTGGGTGTAGCAAGGTGAGTCCCCAAACAACCATTGCACCCCAATCATGACCAACAAAGGTGGCATCTTCATAGCCATAGTGATCAAGCAATGCAACAAGGTCGCCCGTCAAGTGTTCAATGTCATAATCGGTTACTTCGTCTGGGCGAGACGAGTTGCCATAACCCCGTTGATTAGGAACAATCACATGGTAGCCGGCCTCGACAAGTGCGGGTACCTGATAACGCCAGGAAAAAGCATGCTCTGGCCAGCCATGGCAGATTACAATGGGCTTGCCAGCATTTTGTTGCCCTGCTTCAAACACTTCGAGTGTGACCCCATTCACGGAGATGAGGGTGGGTTTTGGAAAATCGGTTGGATTAAACGTTGGATTGATTACGTTTGCCATTTTTACAAATTTTAAAAGTGAACTAATACGACAAACGTATACCCGATGAGCGACAGCCCTATGGCAAGGGTTGACAAAAATTAATGGTACTGGTCAAAATATTCTTGTAAGGTCAAATTGTGAGGGGCAAACTTCTCTGGTAGAACTTTCATTTTTTGAATCCTGTCCAGACGAAAAAAACGAAACTCTTTACGCAAACGACACCAGGCTACCAAATACCAATTTTCAGAATTTAATAGGGCAAAGGGTTCTATCAATCTGTTGGTAGCAATGCCTTCCTTATTGATATATTGTATCTGCACAAGGTTGTAATTGGTAAGCGCATTTTGCAAGTCTGATAAATTGTCACTATTTCTTTCTTGATTGATCACTTCATCAAACTGGGTTCTATCAGCCAGCAAATTTGCTTTGTCTTTGATGCTATATCTTAAAATTGATTTTATTTTATCAATAGCTTCTGAATAATCCTTTACAAAGGATGCGTCGTTGTTTTGCAATACCAATTGTTCTGCAAGTATTAAGGCGTTTGCTTGTTTTTCGGTAAACATGACTGGGGGCACTTTATAACCTTCCATAAGCGCATATCCTTTCCCTTCTTCGGTCAAAATAGGAACCCCTGCTTTCTCCAAAGCCTTTATATCCCGGTAGATTGTCCTTTTGCTTACTTGAAATTTCTTAGACAATTCAGCTGCTGTGATAATTCTCTTAGTCTGAAATTGAATTAAAATAGCTGTTAAGCGAGATAACCTATTTGCCTCCTGATATTCCATGAGTTATTTGATGATTTTCCAAAATGGCTTACAACACCCTAATATACGATTAGTTGTACCAATCCTCTGTGAAGATCCATACAAGTTGCGTTTGATTTTATTGACTTTGTATAAGGAGGAAGAACCGTCAGTTTAAAAAAGAATATCAAATAATGATTAACGAATGCCGAATAACGAAGGAAAACCTTGAAATGCTGAATTTTCCTGGGATCAGTCTCCTTCTACAATTGTTAATCAGAGTTCGTTAATCAATATTTTTAATGATATGGCAATATCAGTAAGACAAAGACTTGAGAGTTAAGCTTTCATAGTATTTCTTGTCGAGTCAAGGAAATTCTCTCCTTAGAAAAGGAGAGCTAGAGTGGTCTGTTACGCGAATAACACGCAACTAAGGGCAAATAAAAAAGCGACTTATCCAACATCAATTGGGCAAGTCGCTACTGTGTTTATGGTAAACTTGTATTGATATTTAGTGTTCAAACCTCATCCGCTAAACCATCATGTAAAACCAAAGGATGTAAAGCGTAATAGAAGCGTAGTTTGATTATTTGTTTTTTAGTAAATCTGATAGCCAATAAATGCCGCGTACAGTCGTCATAGGAAATGCAGTTGAATGAGTGCCCTCAACTGTGATATGCTTTAGAGACACGCTTTTGTGGTTTTTTAGTAGCGCAATAAATTTATCAGCTCTTTCGCCCAATGTCTTCTCCTGCTTACCATACGAGATAAACACGTTGGTATTAGGGAAGGGTTTACGTTTTTGGGCATCGCTAGACAAAAGCCTGGTAAGATGAGGAGTGCTACCTTTTGACGGACTGCCAAGGATGTAGTTTTTAAATGTATCGGGTGCTGTTAATAATATGTAGCCGCCAAATCCACCACCCAATGAATAACCATAATAAGTACGGTTGGCTGGGTCAGTTCGGTAATTGCGCTCTACATACCTAATGACATCGTTGCGAATAAAAGCGAGATGATTACTGGCTTGCCCAAATTGATATTTGGCTTGATGTGCTGCTTTCTTGGATTTGGCGATTGAATAATCCCGATATCTACTTACATGTGCTCCTGCTTCTTTTTTTAGCTTTTCATCACCATCTTTTTGCCAGGAAATACCAACTAAAATGGCATTTTCCAGAATGTATTCAGTAGAGCCAGACAGCATTTCGACGTGCCAAACGGCATCTGTATAATAAATCACTGGATGTTTTACATCCGTTTTTTCTGCATATTTCTCTGGCAGTCTGATATACAGCTCATATTGCCGCCCATTTTTAGTATCCTTGATGGGCACTACCTTGGTTCTGGCAAACGCTAATTTAGACTTTTCTCCCGCGTATTCTTGGGCAAAGGCCACATTGAATGATATAGCAATAATGAGTGTGAATAGTTGAACAGTTTTCATGATTTCTGTTGATTAATAATGTTTATAAGAAGTATAGACAGCAAAGTCAAAAAGATAGTTTTTAACCAATCACTTTTTGAGTAAGTCCGACAGCCAATAAATCCCTCGTATGGTCGTCATCGGAAACGCTGTTTGATGAGTACCTTCCACTATGATGTGCTTTAAGGATAAGCTTTGATCGTTTTTGGCTTTGAGCAGGGCAATAAACTTATTGACATTTGCACCCAATTTCTTTTCCAATCTACCGTACGAAATGAAAACGTTGGCATTGGGGACAGATGTTTTAGAAGCGAGTTTGATAAGGTAAGGAGTACTGGTCTTGTCCAGAGATGGACTGCCAAGGATGTAGTTTTTAAATGTATTGGGTTGGGTCAATAATATGTAGCTACCAAATTCGCCACCCAATGAATATCCAAAATAAGTACGATTAGTAGGGTCAGTTCGGTAATTGCCCTCTACATATTTAATAACACTGTTACGAATAAACTCGAGATGATTACTGGCTTGCCCAAATTGATATTTTGCCTGATGCTTTGGGTTTTTGGATTTCACGAATGAATAATCCCGAAATCTACTTAAGTAAGCCTTTGATTTGTTATTGAGATCTTTTTGCCAGGAAATCCCAACCAAAATGGCGTTTTCCAGAATATATTCGGTAGAGCCAGACAATACCTCGACATGCCATAGTGCATCGGTATAATAAATCACTGGATGTTTTATATCCGTTTTTTCTGCATATTTCTCTGGCAGCCTAATATATAGTTCATATTGTCGGCCATTTTTAGCATCCTTGATGGGCACTACCTTGGTTCGGGAAAACGCTAATTTAGATTTTTCGTCTGTATTTTCTTGGGCAAAGGTAGCATTGCCTGTTATAGCAATAATGAGTATGACTAATTGAATAGTTTTCATGATGTCTTTTGGTTGATATGTGTGGTAATTCTATTGGTTATTTGTGGGTCTCAGGTTTTCAATGATCTTGGCATCTACCCAAAATATATCTACATTTTCATATTTTTTTGAACCGATATTTCTATTAAAAAAAAGATATTTGCCGTCTGGTGTTACCGTGGCACCAGCTTCCCAAACAGGGGTGTTTATCTTGTCTCCTAAGTTAATAGGCGTACCCCAAGAGCCGTCTTTCTGGCGAAAGCTCACATAGATATCAGAGTCGCCATATCCACCTTCCCTTTTTCCATCAAATATGAGGTAAGATTCATCTGGTGCGATAAACGGGTGAAAACTTTTTCCACTATTAATCTCTTTACCAAGTAGTTTCGGTTCTTCACGTTTTCCATCCACTAATCGAGAATAGCGAATAGAACCCGTAAAATCTTTTTTGAACTCGTCAAAAAAATAAGTCCCTTTAGAAGAAGCCGTCAGGCGCATAATTGGCATGTTTCCTAAAGGGGAAGCAAGTTTTTTTATCTCCGACCAGCCACCAGTTGGGGTACGTTCCATATACCGTCTACCCAAATGCAGGATCTTACCATCGGGAGATATAGAAGGGGTTCCTACCCTGGGCGATACAACAGATTTTTGCCATTGATTATTTTTATTTTGAACAATCACAAATTCCATTTTTTTATTTTTCTCGTCTCCAACTTCTCTGAGAAAATAAAACTCTTTGAGATCGGGTGTGAAAACCCCGGCACATTCCCAACCTTTTGTTGTTACCATGCCTGGTGCGAAAGGTTCGGGGGTTAAGCCTGGTGGTTTTTGTCCAAGATAAGGACTAGGACTTTCTACAGTAGTTGAATCACTGTCACTGTCTTTTGAGGCCTGTTTTTTTGTATTGCACGCATTTAAAAACAATGCGATGACAGGTATTAAAAATATAAAATGGTGATTTTTCATGGCTTCAGTTTTTATGCGTTAAGTATCGTGGAACAAAAATTATTTAGCATTCTAAAAGCTCCCTCAAGTTTTTGGTCTTAGTGTAGTGCAATGTCATTAAGCTAAGAACTATTGCAGTCAAAATGAATATCGAATAGCGATCAACGAATATTGAATAAGAAAGGAGACCAAACTTTGAATGGTGGATTTGGGGGCGTCAACCTCCTTCTTAAATCGTTGATCAGTGTTCGTTAATCAACATTCTTTTACTAACTTAATGACATTGCCTCCGCAAGTCTTTGGTCTCGCTACACTAAGACCAAAGGTGGTATTGTATGGTCTCCCCATCGGTAAGATCATACAAGAAGTGGGGTAATTCTATTGGTTATTTTTGGGTCTGAGATTCTCGATAATTTGAGCATCTACCCAATATTTTTTACCTACGAAATAGCGGCTTCCATCCTCCTTAGTTTTCCACTCTCCCCTAGTAAAAAACAGATATTTTCCATCAGGAGTTACAGATGGAGAACTCTCCTGGAGTTCAGTGTTTATTGTTGAATCCATACTTATTGGTTCCGACCAAGAGCCATCTTCGTGTCTAAAACTGATATAAATATCAGCGAATCCATAGCCATCTTCTCTTTCTACATCCCACAGTAAATAAGATTCATCTGGAGCAATATAAGGATGAGCAATGTATTCTCCTGTATTAATTTCAGCACTCAATTTTACTGGGTTTTCGTATCTGCCATTTATCAGACGCGAATAACCAAGATTACCATGCCCTTTATCTTCTTTTTTAAAAAAAGGAAAATAAAAGGTGCCGTTTGCTGAAACTGTCAAACCATGCGCTTGTTCTTCTAAGAATCTCCCAAGGGGTTTGGACTCCGACCAGCCATCATTAGTTCGCTTCCTATACTCTTTTCCAACATACATTGTATTACCCTCAGCAGAGAATAATGGCCATCTGATATCAGTCTCAGATACCTCACCCCAACTGTTGTTTTCAAATCGAATTGCGAAAAAGGAACGCTTTTTATTATATTTTCCATATCTCCTGGAAAAATAAAACTCCTTCATATCTGGTGAAAACGTGACTCCTTCAATCCATCCATCTGAGGAAAGAATTTTAGGAGCAAACTCTTTAGGAATTAAACCTGGTGGTTTTTCTCCAAAGTAGCGATCTGCTAAGACTGGAAAATTATTGTCTTCTGATTCCGGTTTTTGAGTAAGCGAATCATTCTTTTCTGATACTTGCTTTTTAGTGCTACAAGCATTTGAAAATAGGGTAAATACGATTAATGCAAATACAAAATGATAATTTTTCATGGTTTAAATTTTTATGTGCTAAAGCTGATTATTCTTGAAGCCCCTCAAGTCTTTGGTCTTAGTGTAGTGCAATGTCATTAAGCTAAGAACTATTGCAGTCAAAATGAATATCGAATATCGATCAACGAATATTGAATAAGGAAGGAAACCAAACTTTGAATGGTTGATTTGGGGGCGTCAGCCTCATTCTTAAATTGTTGATCAGTGTTCGTTCATCAACATTCTTTTACTCACTTAGGGACATTGCCCCTGCAAGTCTTTGGTCTTAGTGTAGCGAGACCAAAGATGGTATTGTATGGTCTCCCTATTGGTAAGACCATACAAGAAGTGGGGGCTTATTGTTTTGGCCTAAGGCTTTCAATAATTTTGGCATCCACCCAATAAGGTTTTCCTACCCAATAGGTACCTCCGCCTTCTTTAGGCTTCCATTCTCCTCTTGAAAAAAACAGGTATTTTCCATCGATTGACAAACCTGCACCACTTTCGTCAAATCTTGTGTTGATTTGGTCTCCCATATTCATCGCGGGCAACCAAGAGCCATCTTTGCCTCTAAAACTAATGTAGATGTCAGAACCACCATATCCGTCTTTTCTTACTACATCCCATATCAAAAAAGATTCGTCAGGAGCAATGTGAGGGTGGGCAATCCAGGTACCGGTATTCACCTCTGGCCCCATTTTTTGGCGAGGTTCATATTTACCATTGATCAGGCGTGAATAACTGATGGCTCCAACAGTATCGGGTCTTTCAAATTGATCAAAGAAAAAAGTGCCTTTGTTCGAAACCGATATCCCCATGATGTGCTTGTCGGTAAAAGGAGGGCCCATACTTTTGAGTTCTGACCACCCAGAGTCGGTGCGTTCCCGGTATTTATTCCCCTTGTACATAATCTTACCATCCTTAGAGTATCTTGGCCATCTTATCTCTGTCTCAGATTCATTCCCCCATTTATTATTTTCGTAGCTAATCACGAAAAAAGTACGTTTTTTATACTTCCCATTTTTTCTGGAAAAGTAAAACTTCCTCATATCAGGTGAATAATTACCCCCTTCAAAAAGTCCATCTGGAGAAACGATTTTGGGAGCAAACTCCTTAGGAGTCAAGCCAGGGGGCTTTTCTCCAAAATAGCGATCGGCTAATACTGGAAAATTATTGTCTTTTGATGGCTGTTTTGTAGCGAGTGAATCATTATTTTTTTCGCCCTGTTTTGCCGTGAGTGAATCACTGCCTTGTGATGGCTGTTTTTTGGCACTGCAGGCGTTTAAAAACAGCGCAGATACAAGTATTAAAAATACAAAAAGATAATTTTTCATGATTTCAGTTTTTATGATATTCGGGTATTTTATTATTACTTGACAAAAGCGGGTATAACGCGCTCTGCCACCATTTGTAGGGTCTGGTTGTCGTTTTCATGGGCAGTAACTACCACCATCAAATCAAGCTCCTCGATCAGCAGGATATATTGGCCACCCCCGCCTTGAGCAGATGTGCCGAAGTAGCTTTTATTACCGTGTTTTAAATCTGCGCTCCACCAGTAATAACCATACCCTTGCTTAGAGACATCTTTGCCACCACCATACACATCATCATCACCCGTGATGACAATTCTACTGCGTGCTTTGGCCAGAAAGGCTTCCGGAACGAGTTGTTCGCCTTTCCATTTGCCTTTGTTTCTGGCCAAAGTGCCCCACTTAATCATATCGCGCGAGGTCATACTCGAGCCACTTCCCGATCTGGGCAGGCCGCTCACATCTGTCTTCCAGCCATAATTGGTAATGCCCATCTTGTCGAGGAGTTCTTTTTTTATAAAATCTTGGGCCGATCCTGGCACCACAGCTTCAATGACTTGCATCACCAACACTGGGTCGCCACTGTATTTAAAGGTTTGAGACTCTGTGGTAATGGGTGAACTATGTTCAAGCCAGGCCTGTACTTGTCCCTGGCCTTTTAACTGAGCAGGATTTTGCTTAAACTTTTTTCTTTGTTCTTCACTAATGCGAATGCCAGAGCGCATGGTGAGTGCCTGTTGTAGCGTGATTTTTTCTACCCCTTTCACAAATTTTGTCGAGTCCAAATCTTTGAGAAAACTAACTACTGGCTTGTCCAGATCGGCCATCGTCAAATAACCCAACTGGATCGCACGACCAAGCGCGAAGCTGGTGTAGGCTTTGGTTGCTGATGCCTGAGGGTGTGGCAGATTGATGCGACCTCGTGAATAATAAGATTCAAAGAGGAGTTTGCCCTTGTGAGCAATCAAAAAGCAATCGTATTTGTTGGAGTTGCTATCAGCTATTTCCTGGGCTAGCTTAAGAATCATCTCTTTATTACCACCATCAACTCCTAATTTACCTACTGGAATACCATCTTTTCTAGCAGAGGGTGCTGCTGTCATAAATGCTTTTTTGAGATAAGGCATATCTCTGAATGAGAGTTTGGCTTCGGCAGCCGTAGCTTCGGGTGGTTTTGGCCCAGAATGAGGGTTTGCTGCCGTTGTTGAATCAGTATTGGTAGCAACACGGTCGCTTGCTGTTTGTTTTTTAGCATTACAGGCATTTAAACACAGTACTCCTGCAAGCATCAACATAAAATATGTATTTCTCATGGCTTGAGTTTCTAGAATGTTTGGTTGTAGTTTCGTTATTAGCGTATGTTTAAACTCGATTTTAGCTCGAAGGGTAATTTTTAAACATACGCTTACTTGATAAAAGCGGGTAAAATTCTATCTGCGGTCATTTTCAGGACACTAATCTTTAACTGATGAACAGTAGTTACCACAATCAGATCAAGTTCATCAATCAAAATGATGCACTGACCACTACCTCCTTGAGCAGATGTGCTGAAGTAGTTTTTGTTGCCAGCTTTTAGGTCTGCCTGCCACCAGAAATAGCCGTAACCCATATTAGAGACATTGCCATCGTCAGAGAAATTTTCATCGTCGCTATCGTTATGGTGTACAATTCTATGGATGGCTTTGTCGACAAAGGCTGCTGGAACCAACTGTTCGCCGTTCCATTTGCCTTGGTTCGCTGCCAATATGCCCCATTTCATCATATCGCGCGAGGTCATGCTCACGCGCCAACCAGCTTCAGGCAGGCCACTAACGTCTGTCTTCCAGTGATAATTCGTGATGCCCATTTTATCGAGGAGTTCTTTTTTGATGAAATCCTGGGCGGTACCTGGTACCACGGCATCAATCACTTGCATCACCAAATCTGGATCGAAACTGTATAAAAAGCGTTGAGATTCAGTAGTAATAGGTGTGCTATGTTTAAGCCAGGCCTGCACCAACCCCTGACCCTTTACCTGAGCAGTGTCTTTCTCGATTTCTTCCCTTTGTTTTTTACTAATGCGAATACCAGAACGCATCGTCAATGCCTTGTGTAGCGTGATCTTTTCTGCCCCCTTCACAAATTTTGTCGAGTCTAAGTCTTTGAGAAAACTAACCAATGGCTTGTCTAAATCTGCCATGGTGAGGTACCCCAACTGGATAGCGCGACCAACCGCCATACTGGTATAAACTTTGGTTGCAGATGCTTGCGGGTGGGGCAGGTTGATGCGACCTCGTGAATAATAAGATTCAAAAAGTAACTTACCTTTATGGGCAATGAGAAAACTGTCGAAATTGCCATGTTTGCCATCAGCAATCTCCTGTGCCAGTTTAAGAATCACCTCTTTATTGCCACCATCGGTGCCCAGTTTACCCACAAGAATACCATCTTTTTTAGCAGTGGGTGTGGTAGCAATAAAGGCTTCTTTGAGTTCAGGAATATCTCTAAATGGAAGCTTGGCTTCAGCTGCAGTCGCTTTTGGTAGCTTTTGCTCAGGATGGGTGTCTTTTACAGATGATGAATCCTGATCATTTATTTGCTGACTTTTAGTATTGCAAGCCTGTGCAAACAGAACCAACACCAGTATCAAAAGGGAATGTCTCTTTCTCATGGCTAGGATTATTTTTTTGGTCTGAGTGTTTCAATAATTCGCGCGTCTACCCAATGAGGGTTTCCTATCCAATAAGTACTTCCATCTTTTCTGGTCTTTTTATCTCCTCTCCAGAAAAACAAGTATTTTCCATCTGGGGTCACTCTGGCGCGCTGTTCGTAGGCGGGGGTGTTTATCTGATCTCCCAGGCTAATGGCTGGCCCCCAGGAACCATCTTTCTGCCGAAAACTAATATAAATGTCTGGAGTAGAGGAACCATTTTTCTCGGCATCCCACATTATATAAGATTCATCAGGGGCAACAAAGGGGTGAGCAATCCATTTTCCCGAGTTGATTGACTCGTTCATTTTTTTTGGCTTTTCATATTGGCCATTTACCCGACGTGAATAACTCAAATGACCACTGCCATCCTTAAAGTCTAAAATATAAAAATAATACGTTCCTTTAGCCGAAACCGCTGAACCTACGATGGGGATATCTTTGAAGGGTTCAAGGCTTTTGATCTCTGACAAACCAGGGGCTAACCGTTCTATAAATTTATTAATATCGGTTGACAAGTTAGCTGCTTTGCTCCATTGATGGTTTTTGTATTGCATCACAAAAAAGGTAGTCTTTTTATATCTCCCGCCACGCCTATTAAAGTAGAACTCCTTCATGTCTGGGTTAAACGTAAATAAACTTTCTACATATTTTTCTGTTGAAACGAGACCAGGAGCAAACAATTCAGGAGTGAAGCCGGGGGGCTTTTGTCCAAGATAACGATCTTTAAGCGGAGGGAATTCATTGTTAGCAAATGCAGGTACGATCATGTTTGAAACCTGCGTCATAATTTTATCATCCCGATCATAGCCATTAATGGCAATCACTAAATCAAGTGCTTTAACTACGACGATGTGTTGTCCACCACCGCCCCAAGCCATGTTGGCAGAATAGCTTTTATCCCCCACCTTTATATTGGTCTGATACCAAAAATAACCGTAACGATAGGTTTTAGGCTGCCAGCTTTCGGTAGGCTGGGTAATTCTGCTGGTGGCCTTAACAACAAAAGCTTCAGGTACCAGTTGTTCTCCGTTCCACTTGCCCTTGTTCAAAACAAGTGTTCCCCATTTGATCATATCGCGCGAAGTCATGCTTACCCGCCAACCAGACTCTGGCAGGCCACTAACACTGGTTTTCCAGCGATAATTGGTAATGCCCATTTTGTCGAGGAGTTCTTTTTTTATAAAATCTTTGGCCGACCCGGGCACTACTGCATCAATGACTTGCATGACCAACACTGGGCCATCCCCATATTTAAAAACCTGAGAGGCCTCGGTAATAGGTGCACTATTCTCAAGATAAGCCTGCATTTGCCCTTGACCTTTTAACTGGCTTGGGTTTTCCCTAAACTCTTTTCTTTTCTCTGCGCTGATGCGAATGCCTGAGCGCATTGACAATGCTTTGTGCAAGGTGATTTTTTCTGCACCCTGTACCAATTTTGTGCGATCCAGGTCTTTCAGAAAACTAATCAACGGTTTATGTAAATCGGCCATAGTCAGATAGCCCAACTGGATAGCGCGACCCAGTGCCAGGGTAGTATAGCCCTTGGTGGCCGATGCTTGTGGGTGGGGCAGATTGATGCGGCCTTTTCGGTAATAGGATTCAAAAACTAATTTGTTTTTGTGCGCAATGAGCAAGGCATCATAATTCCCATGTTTACCGTCAAAAATTCCTTTTGCCAGCTTAAGAATCATTGCTTTATTGTCACTATTGAGAGCCAATTTACCAACAGGAATACCATCCCTTCTATCAGCTGGCGATGTATTGATAAAAGCCTTTTTGAGTTTTGGGATATCTCTGAATTTAAGCTTGGCTTCTGCGGCAGTAGCCTCTACATTTTGCTGGGCAAAACCACTATGTGTGAGTACAAGAAGAACTAAAAGTAGTAGTTCTATTTTATTTTTCATGATTTTATTATTTATCAAGGTTTGTGTGCTGGCGTTTATGATTATTTAATAAAAGCAGGTAAAATATGCTCTGCGGTTACTTGCTGGGTCTTGTCATTGCGATTGTAAGCCGTGACTACCACCATCAGATCAAGCGCTCTTACCAGAAAGATATATTGGCCACCTCCGCCCTGAGCAGTTGCACTGAAATAACTTTTATTGCCACATTTTAAATCTGCCGACCACCAGAAGAAACCAAATCCTTGATTAGAAACATCTTTGCCACCGCCGAAAATATCGTTGTGATATGATTTGTTGATTCTACTGGTTGCTTTGGTGATAAAGGCTTCTGGAATTAGCTGTTCACCCTGCCAACGACCTTTGTTCATAGCCAATAGTCCAATTTTGACCATATCTCGTGAGGTGATGTTTGTCTTCCAGCCAGATTGTGGTAAGCCACTCACCGCCGTTGTCCAGCGATAATTGGTGATACCCAGTTTATCGAGAAATTCATTTTTTATAAAATCTTTAGCCGTGCCTGGTACCACCACATCAATCACTTGCATGACGAGTTGAGGGCCAGGACTGTAACGAAACTCCCGTGACTTTGCCGTAATAGGATCACTATACTCGAAAAGCGCTTGAACCTGTTTTTGACCTTTTAGCTTTGCAGGGTCTTGATGCATTTTTTTCTTGTTTTCCGCATTGATGTTGATACCTGTAGTCATTGTCAATGCTTGATACAAAGTGATTTTTTCAGCGTCCTTCACAAATTTGGACGGGTCCAGGTTTTTCAGGAAACTGACCAAGGGTTTGTCCAGATCGGCCATAGTTAAATACCCTAGCTGAATGGCACGGCCAAGCACCAAGCCAGTATAAGTCTTCGTTGCCGATGCCTGGAAATGGGGCAGATTGATACGGCCTTTTTTGTAATAAGATTCAAAGATGAGCTTGCCCTTGTGGGCGATAAGAAAACTGTCGTAGTTGCCATATTTGCCATCAGCAACCTCCTGAGCAAACTTAAGGATCATGGCTTTATTACCACCATCAATGCCCAATTTGCCTACAGGGATACCATCCTTTCTATCGATGGGCGATGCATCGATAAAGGCTTTTTTGAGTATTGGAATATCTCTGAACTTAAGCTTGGCTTCTGCAGCGGTAGCTTTTGGGGCTCTATGGTTATTACCTTGTTGTGCAAAGCTACCATTGGCTAGTATCAGGAGCATTAAAAGTAATAGCCCTGTTTTATTTTTTATAATGTTATTTTTCATGATCTATGGGTATTTGTGTTATAGTGCTTATTAAAAAGAGTATTTATTCTTAGTTCTGACGCTCATTTTTAATGAGTGTCTGGTTTTTACGAGCGTTTGCAACGCGATTTGGGACAAACGAAATATCATTCTGGCGCTCATTTGCAATGGGTGTCTAATTTTTATGAGCGTTTGTAACGCGATTTGGGACAAACGAAATATCATTCTGGCGCTCATTTGCAATGAATGTCTAATTTTTACGAGTGTTTGTAACGCAATTTGGAACAAACGAAATACCCGAAACTGGGGTAGTTTTGCTTACTAGTTGGCTTATGAATTAGCATTTTTCTTTTGTATGAGTTCCCTTTTTAGCTGAATGAAATCCACCCAATGCTTGATTGTTACCCAATACTTACTTCCATCTTTTCTTACCTTTTCCTCCGACCTATCGAAGAATAAATATTTCCCATCCAGTGTTACCCAGGCACCATTTTCTGAGAGTGTGGTGTTTATCTTATCTCCCAGGTTAATGGCAGCCCCCCATGAACCATCTTGCTGCCGAAAACTGATATAGAGGTCAGAATCGCCATAGCCATCTGCTCTTTCACTATCCCAAATTAAATAGGAGTCATCGGGAGCAATAAAGGGGTGAGCAGTCCATTTGCCAGTGTTAATTTCTTTACCGAGTAGTTTTGGGGCTTCCCGTTTGCCATTCTTGATCCTCGACATGCGGATTACATCCTTACTTTTATAATCGTCAAAAACATAAGTGCCTTTATCAGAAACCGACAGGCGCATAATACCCCAATCGTCCCGGTCGAACATAGGACCAAGGCTTTTTATCTTTGACCAACCTGAGTCAGTTCGTTCTATATATTTTGTATCCGAATACAGGATATTGTCATCATTGCCATACTGGTGGAAATTGTATTCTTTCCACCCATTTTTTTCCTTACGGAAGGCGGTAACAGCTGGGTGAAAGGGTGCGTCACCACAGGGAGTGAAGTAAAACTCTTTCATGTCAGGAGCGAACATGCCTTTTAGCTCCCGGTCTTTTTGGGAGAGGGTACCTGTTGTAAATGGTATAGGTACTATGCCAGGTGGTTTTTGACCAAAAGACACTTTCCTGGTAGTGGGTGATTCATTATTTGTAGTGGAGGAATGGTTGTCTTTTACTTGTGGTTTTTTTGAGCCACAAGCATTTAAAAATATGGCCAATGCTGGTACTAAAAATATAAGGTGGTAATTTTTCATGGTCTAAACTTTTACAATATTGGCAGTGTGGGAGTGATCCTTTACTTGATTTTAGTGAGATATTTTTAACCAGGCAGGCTGTGAGCCATTGTCTATAATTTTCTTTATAGAAGAGCCATCCTTATTCATCATATAAATGCGTTTCTCAGAAGCAAAAATGATTTTAGAGCCATCAGGCGACCAGGAAGGGTACCATTTATCTCCCTCATTAGAGGTCAATCGCTTTTGATTAGAGCCATCTATATTCATTACATAAATTTCCTTCTTACCATCTCTGGTCGACATAAAGGCCACTTGCTTGCCATCAGGCGAAACCTCAGGGTGCCAATCCTCCGCATTATTGTTTGTGAGCTTGATGAGGTTGCTACCATCAATATTGGCAATACAAATTTCACTAGTGTTGCTTTTTGAGTGAAAGACTATTTTTCCGTTTTGGGTGAAATAAGGGCCTCCACCATTCAATGGTTTTATTTGCTTTTGCTCACTACCATCCGCGTTCATAATCCAAATTTCTTCGGTCCAAACTCCTTCAGTGTTTCGATAGGCTCTTGCAAAGGCAATTTTTTTTCCATCAGGCGACCAGGTTGGAGAATTATCCCATCTGTTTTTTATATGGGTCAACCGTTTCCGGTTGGTACCATCGGCATTCATCGTATGAATAGACCAAGTTTTTCTTCCATCATAATAAGCGTAAAAAGCAATGCGCTTTCCGTCAGGCGACCAGGCAGGATAACCATCTCTGTTCTCATGGGTCGTAAGCTTAATTTTTGATTTACCTTCCTGATCAGCCACATAAATGTCTATATTCCCTGATTCTTTAGCCGTATAAGCAATGGCGTAATCAATAGAGGTGGATTTTTGACTCACCTTACAAGCGGTAACTAAGGCAAGTAGAATTGTTAAAATGGATAAGTGTTTTAAGTATTTCATGGTATATCGTTTTCATAAAAGGCGATAGAACTAACTCAGCGTTATATTCGCACCTAACTACTTTTTCTGTTGTAGCAAAACACAGTGGGCCAAGGTTTATAATACAATGGTATTAGGTTTAGTGAATTTGGGCAATAGAAAAGTGATAAGTAGTAGTACTACAGTTGCTAATAGAAAGAAAAAAGTGATGAAATTATCGTACTTGAAGAGGTAAAACTAAGTGCTTACTTGGGGACTTCTGAAAGTGACTCGAGTGGGCAGAGCCAAGCCTTTACTTGAAACAATAGTGCTAGAGTTGTAATTTTTGGCGAATAGAAGAATGGTAGCTTCTCCCAGATTGTATTTTATGTCCAGAATTTAAGGTGATGATAAACTCTGTGTTTCCCCAACTTTCAAGGTTATTAATAGCCTCTATATTGACTAGCGAAGATCTATGCACTCTTACAAATTCCTGGGGGTTTAATTTTTGCTCAAAAGCATTCATTGTTTCTCTCACCATATGAATGGTTTTGCCAACGTGTAGCTTTAAATAATTTCCTGCCGACTCCACCCATTCAATGTCTTTTGTCTTCACAAAAAATATTTTACCTCCATCTTTCACTACCACCTTTTCGAGGTGTTTTTTATTAGGAAGAGATTCTTTTAGATAGGTTAACAATTGGTTATTATGGTCTCCTTGACTATACAGTGACATTTGTTCTTTCACTCTTTCAATCGTCATCAGAAACCGTTCTCTATCAAAAGGTTTTAAGAGATAATCGAGGGCATGGTATTCAAAAGCTTTAATGGCATAATCATCATAAGCAGTAACCAGGATAATACAAGGAATTTTTTGGACATCAATATTTCTTAGGAGCTCCATTCCATCCATTTCGGGCATTTGGATGTCAAGAAATAACAAATCAGGATAAGACTGATCAATCACCTGTAATGCTTCTATTCCGTTGGTACATTGACCCACAATTTCAAAGTCTTCCTCATCTTGCAAAAAAATAACTACTTTCTCTCTTGCCAGCACTTCATCATCCACTATCAATGTTTTTATCTTGTTCATGCCGGAATCAATATTTTCACTTCTAACCCTTGATTTTGGTCTAAATTATTTAAAATTAATTGCCCTTTTTCCCCATACAATTGTTTCAGTCTCATTCTGGTGTTGGTTAATCCTATCCCTTCCTTAATATCAGCCTCTTGAGTGCTTGGCATTCCTTTACCATTATCTACCACTTTTAACTCAATATGACCATTTGACCGATAAGCAGCGACTGCTATTTTACCTTGCTTGGTAAATTGACCTACCCCATATCGAATGGCATTTTCTACAATGGGTTGTAAAATAAGATTGGGAACCTTTTTATCATAAATTTCTGGATCAACCCGAATGGAAACTTCTAACCTATCCTGAAACCTGATTTGTTCTATTTCAAGGTAGATTTTAAGTATCTCCATTTCCTGTTTTAATGTTACTTCCTGAATGCCCGTGTTTTCTAAGGTAGCCCTTAAAAGATGGCTGAGTCTTGCAATCATTTTGTCTGCAACATTAATATCTTTATGCATTAAGGTAGAAATAGCGTGCAGGGTATTAAAAAGAAAATGAGGATGTAATTGTTTTTTCAAGGCCAATAATTCTGCCTGCGCTAGTTTTTGTTGAACCTCGGCGGCTTTGAGCGCTTCATCTCTAAATTGTTGGTAATAGTTTACGGCTGAAGTTATTCCTACAATACTGCAATACATCATCAGTGGTACATATATATAATACAGTCTATTCATAAAGTTTTTAGAAAACGACCATATAAATTTTTCCTCCAGTAACACTTCAATAGCATACCTTAAATAGGCATATATTGCGGAATGCGACAAGGCAATAAGGATACCTATAAGAAAATGAAACCTTACCTTAGAAAACCAACCAGATGATTTTTTAGGGTATTTTTTTGCAAGCAATATGATAAACGGACAGAAAATACCCCAAATGAGCCATTCTATGAGTTCTGGCCACATCAACTCAAACAGGGAAGCTTTTTTATCGATATAAGAAAAGTAGATTTTATTATTTAATCCCAGAAAGAATCCTACTACTACAAAAAAGCCTATAAACACCCACCAATGCTTAAGCGGTTCAGCTATAAATTTAAGCTGTAAGGGGGAGTCTTTTTTCATATTGAGTTTTCTAAGATTTCTATTTTATGCGGCTAGCCGATGCTATAAGATGACTTCATACTCTTAAACAAAGATAACAACTTTAAACAACTCTTAATAGTAATACGTGCTATGAAACCTCCTTTCCTACTGGTTTTAGAGTATTTAGGAGAGAGTTTTTTTCCTGAGATTCAAGCTCTTTTTTCATGATGGAAATCAGAGTTTATATTAATCTACTACAATAATCCGAAAACGTATTCGTCGCTTGCCTCGGGGCAAGTGGCAATTATCATAGGGCCTCTGGCCCGTTTTAGGTGTATGGGTTTTCTCAAAGGTTTGGAATTACTCATTTTTTACTGCGATATGCTGGGTTGTGAGTCAGGCTAAATTGGGATTTAATCTTTTAAAAAACGAGATCATCGCCTTCGCTTGTGTCTCACAAGCAGAACGAGACATTGAGTAAGTGGAGTAGTAAGACGTTATTAGTTCGTGGAGACACGGAACCGAGTAATTTTTGAAATAAGTTTTGCTCAGCCTGACAACAGTGGTAGGGACACAATCCAAGGCAGCAAAGCCACCACTTACGTTTTCACAAGCGAATTATAAATTCAATTAAGTAGTCATACAAAGTTATTTATATATAATTGCTTTATGGTTATATGGTCAATTTGCTACGCAATGCATCGCAGAACCATTTAGCCATATAACCATTTAACAATATTTAATTGTGTCCTAGTACTTATCAGTAAATATTCAAGTATTTGTTTAGCAACAGTTAATTATCCTTATGTTTTTTCAGGATTTCTTTTTTTAATCGAACAAAGTCTACCCAATAAAGGCTTCCAGTCCAGTACTTGCTTCCATCTTTTCTCACTTTCTCCGAACCTCTCGAAAAGAATAAATACTTGCCATCAGGCGATACAGTGGCAGCTCCTTCACTAAGCTTGGTGTTGATTTTAGGCCCTAAACTATAAGATTTAGACCAGGTGCCATTTTGATTGAAACTAATGTACAAATCACCATTTTCGTATTCAGAAGTTCTTTCTGCATCATATATAATATAGCTTTCATCAGGAGCAACATAAGGGTGAGCGATCCACGTACCAGGGTAATTAATTGCCTTCCCCATTTTTTTCGCTGAGGTATAATGCCCCCCTTTGTTGATGGCATAGTAAATACCTTCATCCTTAAGCTTTTGTCCTTTTTCTTTGGAAGTAAAGTACAGATTGCCATTCGCGGCAGGAGTGGTGCACATGGCAAATCTACCAGCAAATGGAGTGTCTAGTAAAGGAATGGGTGTCCCCCAACCGTTGGCTGTTTTTTTAATATACCATTGATGCAAACCCGAGGGTTTAGCGGTGGCATTGAGTGGGCGAGTGCTTCCAAAATAAAGGCGGTCTCCTTTGGGGTGAAACCGTATGTGAAAGTCTAAATACTTCTTGTTTGTTGAGAAAGGTGCAAATACTGGTTTTGACCATTGGCCATTGATCAATTTCATTGTGTAAATATTATGACTCTCATCCGATGCTCTGCGTTGGAAAAACAACTCATCCATCGCTGGATTAAACGTAATAGAACCCATCACATGATTATCTATCGAGATCACACCCTTTGCAAATACCAGGGGAGTATCAGTAGGGATTTGATTACTGAGCAAAGCAATATTGGATGATTTATTGTCTTGGCAAGTAGCATTAAAGACAGGGAATAGTGCCAAAATCAAGAAGATTTTAAAGTGTTTCATAGGCTGTTGTGTCATCAAAAAATTATAGTGTTCATAGATTGTTGTTTATAAATCGACAGGCCTTACTTGATTGATTACCTCGGCACTTATCCAATAAATATTCGATAATCCACCTTCTTCGTTATATCTGCTGAAGAATAAATATTTACCATCAGGAGTGAGGCTTGGGCAAGTTTCAGTGAAGTCAGAGTTTACAGCAGGGCCAAGCTTGATAGGGGAGGTCCAGGTGCCGTCTTCCTTTTTGAAACAAACATGGATATCCCTGTCTTTTGTTTTGTCGTTTTCTTTACGGGCATCTACTAGTATAAAGTCCTGACCTGGGGAAGTAAAACCGTGCAGACCATATTCAATCCCAACTTCTTTTACTTCAGGATATTTACCGTCTTTATTGGGAGCATAATACACCTTTCGTTTTGACAAATTTGTATAAAACAGGTCTCCATTTTTGGCCATATTGGGGTAAAAAACAATGTCATCGTTTATCGGCAGTTCAAGTGCTTTAGCCTCCTTCCAGGAATCTCCTACGCGATTTGATTGCCAAATTTTAGCATTTCCAGGCTCATCGGCTGCATAATATATTTTGTTACCCTCAGGATTTATGCAGGTTTGAAACTCACTGCTTTTCTTGCCGTTGGTAAAGTTTATCAGTTGAGGCTGTGTCCATTTTCCATCGTTTAGTTTTGAGGAATATGCCCTCGAGTGGCCACCTTTTTTGTTTCCTGAAAAATAGATTTCATCTAATTGAGGAGAAAACGAAACAGCATACTCGTACCGTCCATTGACTGACACCACACCTGGGGCAAAAACTTCGGCAGTCATTCCTGGGGGCTTTTGCCCAAAGTAAGATACTGTGGTAGTAAGTAGATTGCTGTTTTTTGACTGGTCTTTGTTCGCCTTAGAGTTGCAGGCATTTAAAAATACTGCAAACATTAAAAACATCAAGTGATAACTTTTCATGGTTTAAAGTTTTATAAGATTTGCCCATACAGTGGCAAACCTATGAGTGGGTAGATTTTTTATGATTTTATGGCTTTTTTGTATTTGATATGAGCAATGATCACGATACAATACTAATGATCTGTGAGGGTTACTACAATCCAAAAGTGATTAGCCGAAAATTAATTGGGGTGAGTTGTTATTTGAGTGGGACATAAAATTGACTAAAGATGGCTTCTTAAGAAAAACGCACGTTTGAACTGATCGAAAAGGAAAAAGCGACGTCCCCAAATTAAGGAAAGCCGCTTTTGTATTTATTAAATCTTATATAAATAAGGATTGCAAGCATGATATATAACCTTTCGAAGTAGCTTGTAAAATCCTCCTTTGAAGGAGGTGCCGCTTGCGGCGGAGGATGTTTTTGCTTCCACTATGGAGTCAAGTTTTGCTTACATATCTTGTTCTATATAACTTCAATTATAAAGTCACTACTAATTTTAATCAGGCGAATGTTCAGCCTCTAGGTGATTGTCTACCTTTTCGTCAAAAGAGATGACTTCTCTCACAAAGCCCTTGAGTATTTCCATCTGATCTTTGGCCAACTTCTCTCCATATTTCCCAGCAAAATAAGCCGTCAACAAGAAGACAATCGTAATGGGAAATGCGGCGATTAGCAAAGATTTCTGCCCCATCAAAATTTTGGACAGGGCAAAGGTAGAAATGAAGAAACCAACGGTGCCTACGAAAAAATAGATAAACATGAATAAGGTCCAAACTGGTGGACGCGGGCCAATAAGCCCTGCAACCTTGGTATGTGTTTCATCATCTTCGTCTTCTTCTACTCTGAAGGTCAGGCGAGGAGACCAATAATGAACTTCTTCACCAACGATATTGAGGATAACCAAATCGTTGGCGATCACCCCTTTCATATGAGGAGGTGTTTGTTCTAACAATAGCGTTGCTTTTTCCATCACTTCCTGGCGAGGGTATGGAACTATAAATTTGAACCGTGGTCTAATATGGGTAATTGCAGAATCGATAATTAAAGCATTTTAGTGGTTGTTCAATAATTTCGCAGGCGCATTGAGCACCAGTGAAAAAGTAATTTTAGAACAATTTATATAATTATATCTCTTTTTACTATAAACTTTCTTTCCTTTTTATGTGAGAAATCTTCAACTGTAAAAATGAATTCAGCAATGAAGATCAAATTCCTGCGGCATAAATCCTTTCTCAAAATCAAGTATAGCTTATTACCCAATTATTTTGCGATGCTTATCAAAAGACCATATAACAATAAAGCCATTGAACCATATGCAATTATGGGTTGATATTTAACTCATCCAAACCATAAAAAAGCAAGTACCCGAATATGTTTCTTTGATACAAAATTGATTAGGTTAAAAACTCATTAATCGACTCACTGTGAGTATTTTACTGCTTCTTATATTTTATAGTGTATCCACCAATACTTTCTATTAACTTTGTTATGTTTTTCTCTATGAAGTCGAGACGATTTCTATTAATTTAATTACCATGCGGCTTTTATTATTGATTTTTTGTTGGGGGATTTGTTTTGCTACCTATGCCCAAACTTCCCCTCTGGATAGCTTAAAAAAGGTTTTACAAGAACACGACGAAGAAGATACTACCCGAGTAAACATATTGACCCAAATGGCAGATGCGGCTTTGGCAAAGCCCAATAATACTGATGAAGTAAAGGAATATGTGCAACAGGCAGAAAAACTTGCCTTAGAACTCGGGTTTGCCAAAGGGCATGCAAAATGTTTACACATTCGAGGAAACATTCATGCAAACCGTTCGGAGCCCAAGAAAGCCCTCAAGTATTTCAATGAAGCGCTGAAGCGTTATGAATCCATAGATTTCCAAAAGAATGTAGCAGTATGCTATTTTTCTATGGGGGTGGTTTACTATTATCAAAGCGACTTTGTGAACGCTTTGAAGTCTTTTGGAAAATCGAGAGAAGTAGCTGAAGTGATCAAACACCAGGAGGGTATTACGAGTGCTCTAAATGGAATAGCTACTACTTATTCGGAGCTAGACCAATACGACAAAGCACTAAAATATTATGACCAGGCTTTGCAAATGCACATCAAAAGCCAAAATAAAAAGGGCATGGCTACTTGCTACAATAATATGGGTACGGTGTGTGATGATCAAACCAATTATCCACAGGCTACCGAATATTATCAAAGGGCGCTTTCGCTGAATCAAGAATTAGGGCTTGAGCGTGGAATATCTCAATGTTTAAATAATCTTGGGATTGTTTACAAAAAGCAAGAAGATTATGAGATGGCCCTGACCTATTATAAAAAATCGGAAAAACTGCTGAGAAAACTTCAAAACGAACGTGGTTTAGGCCAAAGCCTCAACAATATTGGGCTAGTATACAAGCGACAAGGCAAGATTGAACAAGCGCTTAAATACTTAAACCAAGCCTTGAAAATAAGCCGAAAGGTAGACTATAAGCCACAGATTAGCCGATGCTTAATTAACATTGCCAATATAGAAGTAGATCGCCAAAAGTTTGACTTGGGGTATAAATATTATCAGGAAGCACTAGGCATTAAACAGAAAATTGGAGATCAAAAGGGCGTGTGTTCGGTATACATAGGCATTGGAGATATTTATGCTCAACGCAAAAGTTACGCAAAGTCGCTGGAATACGTTCTGAAAGCCAAAAAATTGGCTGATAAACTCGGAATCAAGGATTATCAAAGCGATGTGTATGAAGCATTGGCCCAGGTATATGGTGCATTGGGTGATTATAAAAAAGCTTACGAAAGCCACGTGGCCTATAAGAAACTACACGACGAGCTTTTTGACAGAGAGAGTATCCAAAAAGTTACTCAATTAGAATATAAATACAAGTATGAACGCAAACTGAATCGGGCTGGTCAACGAGAACGTAAACTGATCAGAAAAGTAGCCGTGGCTGACTTAGACCTGGAAAAATCGCAAAGACAAACTCTGTTAGCCATTATTGGTTTTTTGGGGTTTATCATTGTTTCTGGAGTTATTATAGGCTTGTTGATTTTTAGAGCTGCCAAATCAGAGCGCAAGCAAATGTTGGTGGAACAAAAACTACTACGTTCGCAAATGACCCCTCATTTTATGTTCAACTCGCTTTCGGTATTGCAGGGTATTATCTTGAATAAAGAGTATCCCAAAGCGATTACTTATCTATCCAAGTTTGCGCGGTTGCTGCGGGTTATTTTAGAAAACTCTCGTGATAAAATAGTATCCTTAGAAAACGAATTAAAGGCCATTGAGCACTATTTGGTGGTACAAAACCTGGGAACTGATTGCCCTTATCATTATACCATTGAGGTAGACGAAAGCATAAACTCCCGACAAATCCTGATTCCGCCCATGATGATTCAGCCTTTTGTAGAAAATGCCATTGAACATGGCTTTGTACGTAAAAAAGAAGATAGGCAAATCTTGGTAAAAGTGTGTTTTGATGACGAAAAACTCAGCTGTAAAATTAGTGATAATGGGAAGGGGATTCAACAACAGACGACTACTGAAAGTAATCACAAAAAATCGCTGGCTACTACGATAACTGCCGAACGACTGAAGATTTTTGCCAAAGAATTTAAAGTCAAAACTAACCTACAAATTCAAAACCGGGAGATTTTTAATGAACAAGGCACATTGGTGACCCTTGATCTCCCTTACAAAATCAAAAAAGATGATTAAAACGCTCATTATAGAAGACGAAGCATACATCCGTACGGGGTTGATAAGCTTCATTGAGCAGCTAGATAAAGGCATTGACATTATTGGGGAATGTGAGTCGGTGCAAGAAGCCATTACAGTTGCCAAAGCTTGTAAACCAGATCTGATATTTTTGGACATTCATCTGCGGGATGGAAATTCATTTGAGTTTTTAGAAAAAACCAGCCAGCTGGATTACTGCATTGTTTTTATTACCGCTGATGCCGAACACGCCTTGCCTGCCCTAAAAAAAGGAGCAGTTGATTACATACTAAAACCAGTAGATATAGATGAATTATCGGAAGCCATAGACAAAGCTTTGTCTAGTATTGCTGTAAAAACTTCACAAAAAAGATCTAGTCATCCTCAAACGGCTACTAAAAAAGGAAAGGAAAAGTTGGTATTGCGTCTGCAAGATGGTTTACAAATCATAGACTTGCAGGAGTTGCGATATTGTAAATCGGATAAAGGATACACAACCTTTTATTTGACAAATGGCCGAACTTTTCTGGCATCAAGGCCTATCAAAGACTTTGAGCCACAGCTACCTGCCGATATGTTTTTCCGTACCCATCAATCGTATTGTGTAAATCTAAACTTTATCGATAAATATGATAAAAACGGTTATGCAATTCTGAAAGATGGTGAAAGCATTCCAGTCGCAAGTCGCAAAAAAGAAAGCTTTGTGGCACTATTGTTAAAAGGAAACTCATAACGACCCAAGAAAGATGAAAAAGCAGGTGCCTGTATACTTACACGCACCTGTATTTATCAGATAGTTAGGTTTTTCAAAGCCTGTTATAGAGAACGAAGGCATTTTCCCTTAAAAGTGTATTAATTTTTGAGCGTAAGCTTTCCCGCCTTATCCATCGCAAACTTAAACTGGTAGTAGTTTGTCACAACCATTCTACCTTGTCGCGAACTACCTTCCCCTTTTTTGGTTCCTTCCAACATAAAATCTGCGGTAACCTCATTTTGGTTGTTTACTTTATATTCCCACTCATGTAGTACAAAACCTTCATACTCTTGAGGTACCATTTGCATGGCCTCTTCGAACTTGCCAGGAATCTCCTCGATTTTAAAATCCTTTACTTTGGCTTTGCCTTGTAGCTTTTTTAGGAAAAAAGGCCTTTGGAAGCTTTTAGAAGCTTGTTTAGGATCTTCTAGTTTGTCACTTTCTAAGCCTAGCTCCACATAATAGTTTTGGCTGTATTGTAAACCTTGATCGAGATATCCAACCGACATATTGTATAAGTCGTTGCTTAGGTGATCTTTGGCGTAAATTTTTAGAGCAAATACTTCTTTTTCTGGCCCAAATTTACTTTCCACCAATTGTCTCAATTCTCCCATTTTTTCAGGACTATTGATCTCTAGGCCCCCCTCTAGTGCTTCTTCAATTTCACCACAAGCGGTCATAAAAATGGTACTTAATACAAATAATATATTGAATAAATAGCTATATTTTTTCATTGTTTGAATGTTAAAATGTTTTGATGGTTATTAATGCATTGTAAGCCATTAGAAGGATGGGAATGCTGGATTACTCTTCACTATCTCTGCCAAAAAGCATAAATAGTATACCTCCCCCGACAATAAAACCAATGCGAATGATCCACCCCATAGTGGTGCCCCATAAGTCGATCCAGACGAGTACCCGTAGGTTATAATTGAAAAAAGAGAGAATAGAAGAGGCAAGCCCAAAAAAGAATAGCAGCATGCCCAATTTGCCGATTTGTCCTTTGATAAATTCCATAATTGTTTTTTGATTTTGTTAAGATTTACTCAAAAGTAATGGGTAAAATAATGGCCTAAAACCTCCAATCTACATTCGCTTAAGGTGGGTGTATATTCGCGTTGCCTGGGGTTAAAATCGAAAAGTAGATTAATTCAGTTTTAGAGTGAAGCAAAAAAAATATAGAAAATCTGTGACTTTTTTTGAGTGGTGCGAATAATGAAGCAAATGACTTAACTTAAATGAAGCAAGAAGAATTTATAGCGGTCATAAAAGAGCATCAGAAGTTGATTTACAAAGTTTGTAATGCCTATGCTCAGGGGCAAAATCGGAAAGATTTGGAGCAGGAAATTTTAATACAACTCTGGACCTCTTTTGATAAATATGACGGACGAGTGAAGATGTCTACCTGGATATATAAAATTGCGTTGAATACCGCAATTTCTCAATATCGGAAAAGCCTAACCGAAAAAAAGAGACAGTCAACCATAGACAAATCTTTATTCTCTTTTGCCGATTATGATGCGGGAGTAGATCAGCAGATTGCCCAGCTGTATCAGTTTATAGAGCAATTAAATTATTTAGACAAAGCAATCATTCTACTGTATTTAGACAATTATAAGTATCAAGAAATTGCTGAGATAATAGGTATTTCTAAAACCAATGTTGCTTCTAAAATCAATAGAATTAAAACAAAACTAAAGAAACAATTTAAGAACAATAAGTAAACTATGGATCTGGACGACATGAAAACCAATTGGAAAAACTATGATACAATGCTTGGTAAACACTTAGTGCTGGACCAGCAGGCATTGAGAAAAAGAAATTTAGATAAATCAGAAGGGGCTTTGCTTAAACCTTTTGCCCACGAAATAGCCAACATCCTGGTTGTTTTGACGACCGTGATATTTGTTTTATTGGCCTCTTTCAAGCATCTCAACGAGCTACGTTTTAGCGTACCTGGACTGATAGGAGCATTACTGGGCAGCATTTATGTCTATATTGCGCTGACTAAAGCGCTGAAAATATCCAAACTTGATTTTAAGTTACCAATTATTGAAATTCAAAAGAAGGTTTCGCGATTTACAATTCTAATTTTAAAATTTCGAAAGCTTGAAATTGCCCTGTTACCTTTTTTTATTGTATCTATTTTACCCATCACTTTTTGGGTGGTTCAAAACCGTGACCTGTATGTGCATTGGGGCTTTTTTGTGTTGATGGTAACCTTTATTGTGGGGTTTAGTTTGGTAGGCATTCGCTGGGTCAACAAGCATTTATATGATCAGAAGATCAAAAAGATACAGCTATTTTTAACCGAAATCCGCCAGTTTGAGGAGTCAAATAGTAGCCTTTAAGCACAAATTCTTTTTACTCCAATTGCTAATTTTTTTAAGCCATGTTTGGAATATTCATTCCAAGTTGTCTATATTTGCACTGTGAATAAGAAAGAAGCCATATTAAAAGCTGCGCTCGAACTTCTTGTAGAAAAAGGAGTGCACAATACCCCGATGTCGGAAATAGCAAAAGCTGCAGGTACAGGCATGGGCACAATCTATAATTATTTCGCCAACAAAGAAATATTGATCAACGAAATATACATTGGCATTAGAGCACAAGAAGAGACGTTGTTTTTAGAGGTAAGTACAGATCAACCTGTTAAGACCCAGTTTGAACGTTACCTGACGACCATTATTGAGTTTTTTATCAACCAACCAGCATATTTTAGCTTTCTTCAGCAACTAGAAGCTTCGCCTATTATTACCGAGGAAAATAGGGTGAAAGGCAAGAAATCAGTTGAAATGGTGGCGGTACTTCTAAAAAGTGGTCAACAAGACCGAATTATTAAAAATATTGATCTAGACGAAATACTGATCTTTATTGGTGGAGCCATTTCATCTTATTTAAAGCAATATTTTAATACATCAAAAGAGAAGCAAACATCGCTGAAAAACCATGTTCGAATGGTGTGGGATGGTATTAAGGATTAAAATTTTTTACCCATAAATTGGAATGAATATTCACTCCAAAAAAATAAAAATGATAGAATTAAAATTTAGTAGAAACATTCACAAGCCAATAGAGGAGGTTTGGAAGTTCGTTATCGATGATTTTGCCAACGGGCATCTATGGGCTACGGGTACCACCAGCTGCCGAAAGGGGCTGCCACATGAAGATTTTGACAGGGTTTGTGAAACAGAAACTGGAAAACTCATGGACACAATTACCAAAGAGGATAAAAAAAATCATCTGTTAGAGTTTTCAGTGAAAGGCTTGCCCTTCTTTGTCCGTTCGGCGATGAGTTCCTGGAAGCTGAATAAAATCTCTGATACCCAAACAGAAATTGTTCTTGGGCCACGAATCGAGGTGAAACCAGTCATAGGAACACTTGCCCAGATTCCCATGAAAATGGCTTTGAAAAAACTATATCCAAAATTGCTGGACGATTTGGCAATTTATGTAGAAACGGGTCACCCTTCACCCAGAAAACAGAAGGAAATAGATAATCAATAGTAAATCATTTAAAATTAATAAGAATGAAAACAAGTAAAGAAATCACTGCAGCGTTTTATCAAGCAATGTTCAAAAATGAAGGATGGGAAGACCTTTTTGCAGATCAGGCGACTTATTTAGGGCCTTTGGCGTCTCTCATTGAGGGAAAAGAGGCTGTTGTGGGAATTACCCAACAATTTCTAAAAAATAAATACACAGGAGAAGTAAAAAATATTATTTCGGAAGGAGACAAAGCCTGCGTACTTACCCACTATAAACTTGGGCATCCCGACATGGAGTTGTTGGAGATAGATGCTTGTGAGATCATTAAAATAGAGGATGGAAAGGTTTTATCTATGGAAGTATACTTTGACTCTCTGAAGGTAAGCCAGTTTGGCGAAAAAATGCAAAAGATGCAGGCTCAGGCGTAAGCTACTTGGATAACAGAAGCATAAGCGAGCGTTAGCCTCGCATCTTAAGATTTAAAATGAAAAGAACCTTTTGGGCAAACTTGACAAGACATTGATCTTCTTGTTTGCTCAGAAGGCTTACCTTTCCTTTGATACTTTTAAATAACTCACCACTAAAAAGCAGAAGTCCCTTCTATTTGCTTCTTGTACTCAGAAGGAGTGAGTCCTGTATGTTTTTTGAAAATACGATTAAAGGATGCTTTGGAATGAAAGCCTGCATCGTAAGCCAGTGAGATTAACTTCAGGTGTTGGTTTTCTTCTTGTTGCAGTTTCTCCTTAAATGCATTCACTTTACAATTATTGATATAATCTGCGAAACTGGTATCAAGCTCCGTATTTAATAGTATGGATAACTTCTTACTTGTAATACCCATTTGCTGGGCTATTTTGGAAAGAGAGATATTGAGTTCTTTATAAAATTCTTGTTTTACTACAATTTCATCAAGTTGGTTTTTCAAGGAATCTACTTCTTGAGCATCTTTAAAAAACTTTTCTCGTTTTTCAATAAACCTTTTGGGGGGCTGTGTTAAAGTTTGCTGTTCTTGTTCTATAATGATCGTTGCTTGTTTCAGAGCATCCACATTTATCAATTGCTTTTTTCGTTTTCTAATGTATTTGTTGGTGTGATAACTCCCAATAAACACTATAACCAACAGGCAAAGAACCGCAGCTTTAAACCATCCTGTTTGCCACCAGGCAGGGCGTATAATAATTACTATCTGAGCGGCTTGCTTGCTCCACACCCCATCGTTGTTGCGGGCTTTTACCCGAAAAATATATTTACCAGAGGGTAAGTTGGTATAGGTAGCCAGCCGTTGGTGGCCTATATCACGCCAGTTTTGGTCAAAGTTTTCCATAAAAATGGCGTAAGTATTTTTATCAGGTAAGAGGTAGTTTAGAGCCGCAAACTTAAAAGAAATAATATTTTGCTTGTGTGATAGCTCAATGGTCTTGGTGGCCCAAACTGGTTGCTTGAGCAATCCATTGTTGGAAATAGGTACAGACTGATTGGCAATTTGAAAATCGGTAAACAGCACAGGGGGGGCATAGGTATTTGACTTAATTTTTTGAGGATAAAAAAGGTTAAATCCATTGGTGCCGCCCATCAATATTGCCCCATCCTTGGTGAGTAGCCCACTATTGGTAGAAAACTCATTGCCTTGCAAACCATAACTTTGGTCAAAGTTTTTAAAAACTTCCTTTTTTTTGTCAAAACGACTCAGTCCTTTACTGGTACTTAGCCACAAAAAACCTTGCTCGTCTTCTATTATTTTATGGATAATACTATTTGGCAAGCCCTGATTGACCGTGTAACGTTTAAATTTCACCTTGCCTTTCTTATCCACGTTCTTTAAGTCAAGTTTGTTCAAGCCATTATGTGTACCTATCCACAATACATTGTGGGCATCAATGTGCAATGCCAACAGGTGATTATTGCTAATACTAGACAAGTCATTGTTTGAATGCAGAAAGTTTGTAAAAATTAGCCTTTTCTGGTTAAACCTACTCAATCCCTCACGAGTGGCCACCCACAAATTCTCTTGATGATCCTTAACTATGGCAATGATGGTATTATAACAAATGGCGGTTCCATTCACCAAATCTTGCGAACGATATAGATCCGTAAATTCTTTACGTTTTTTATCGAACTTAAACAAGCCAAAACCACGGGTACCTACCCATAGTTCATCTGGTTTGAGCGGGTCTTGGTATAGCGTGCTAATCCAGGGAATTTGAGGGCGGTTTTTTGCGTGAAAAGGGTAATGATCAAACTTACCAGTTTGAGGATTATAATGGTCTAACCCCTGTCCACTGGTGCCTATCCAAATGCTTCCATCTACATCGGTCAATAAATTATTCACATGGCTAGAGATAATACTTTGCGCATTGTTTGGATCAGGCTTAAAAACTTTCTTGGCCTGATCTGTACGGTTAAGCTGGGTAAGCCCCACCATTCCTCCCTTAGAGCCTATCCACAGATTACCTTTTTTGTCTTCACAAAATGAGCTAATGTAGCTTATGCTTTTTTCAGCGGGAGGGTAGTAGATAAAGTTTTGCAGATAGGGGTTGAAAAAACTCATTCCTTTTTTGTAGGAACAAAGCCAAAGAGTGCCAGCTTTGTCTTCAAATATTTTCTGTATATCGCTTCCTGCTATTTTTCTTTGGTTATTAGGGTCAGAGTGGTATAGTATAAACTCATTTTTTGATGCATCAAATTTGTAGAAACCATTTTGAGTACCCACCCAATAAGTCCCCATTTTATCCTGATAAAAACTCTTGACTGTATTTGTTTGCAAGGCACTATTTCCAGTGTGCCATCTTTGCTCGATTTGGTAAGTCTGCGTGTTAAACTTAACCAGCCCAGCTTCTAATGTACAAAGCCACAAAATGGTAGGGTTTACACGATCGCGAAATATATGATAGACTTGATTTCCCCCTGACTTGCCTGTATTTACTACAAAATGTTTAGTACACGTTTGTTTTTGCGTATCAAAATAAACCAAGCCACTTCTACTTCCTATCCAAAAACCTTGGTCTTTTTCAGGGATAATCGTATACGTGCTGAGAGATATGTGGTGTTCTGACCCAGAAAATCGAGTCACCTTTTGAGTAGCAGGGTCAAGGTAACCAAATTGATAACTATCATGTAACCCGAGCCAGATCTTGCCTTTTTTATCTGCGTAAATTGCCCGTACATCGTTGCTCCAAATACTGTTAGGGTCATCTTTGTTGTGTTTGTAGCGAGTAAATGTTTCGGTTTTTGGGTCAAATCGATTGAGGCCTCCTCCAAAAGTACCTACCCATAGGTAGCCCAAATGATCTTCATGCAGCGTAATTACATAATTATTGCTCAGACTGTGTTTATTATTTAAATCATTCCGATATACCTTAAACTCATAACCGTCGTATCGGTTGAGGCCATTTTCTGTACCAATCCACAAAAAGCCTTGACGATCCTGAATGATGCAATTCACAGTATTATGGGCAAGGCCTTGGGCTGAAGTGATATTCGAGAAATTGATTTCCTGGGCAAAAACATGGGTAACAAATAGCATAGTGGAAGTCATGAAGCCTCCACACATTCGTAAAAAATGCTTCATAAATAACAGAGCAGGGTTAGTTTTGGGGTTAATTAAGGGTTAATGAATGATTTCTTTATAAGACTACTGAGTATCTTCTAAATAATGGAGATACAAATAGTAGTGATGTTTTGTTTAGGCTAATTAATAGTTAATAAAAATAAATAAGTGTAACATTTTAACGTATTCATCTGATTAGTTTAAATTTTAGATATAAACTTAAGGGATGTTTTTATAGCAACACCCCTAAGGAACATGGATGTTATTTTTGGGAAAATAATAAATGTTTTGGGTTTAAAACAAACTAAGGTTCTAGTTTTAGAAAAACCATAACGAAAAAGAATATCTCCGTGTTTCAAATTGGAGTTCTTTAGGAAGGTAAGTTTTGAGTGAAGAGGAGTGAGTAAAGCAGCGAAGAACTTATTCCTTTACTGCTTTTGCATAGATGGTATTAAGCAAATAAAAACGATTGCTGGAAATTAACTTTTGGGTCTTGATAACGCCACACGAAACAAGGAAAAGCCTCTTTATAATTCGTTAGTGTGGGGCGATTTTTGGAAATACAAATAAAAAGTAGAGCCTTCTCCTACTATGCTTTCTACATCAATAGCCCCTTCGTTAGTTTCCATAATAGATTTGGCCAAATAAAGCCCAACCCCATGACCAGGTAACTTGGCGTTTCCACGCTGGAATAATTTAAATATTTTTTCTTTTTGGTAATTCAAATCTATTCCCAGGCCATTGTCTTGCACTGCCAATACCTTATAAGCTGCGATTTCTTTCAATGAAAATTTCAGCTTTAAATTTCGCCCATTGTCTCTGTACTTAAATGCATTGGTAGTAAGGTTTTGGATTACACTATGTAACAAACCCTCAGAAAAAGCTACCTGAGTATCACAGGAATCATCAATGCAAATTTCTACATCTGGGTAGTTATACACCTTTTGGGTATCATTTACTATGAGCTTTATTAACCTTAGCAAATTGATTGCTTCTTTTTGGTCTTCATTATTTTCTGCTAATAATACATCAAGCAGACATTGCTGCTTCACTGTAAGGGTTTGCAAAGACTCCTCGATCAGGTTTAAAACTTGATTTCTGTCTTGTTCCCCCTCAGAGTATTTTAAGAGATTAATGAGACCTTTGATAGAGGTGATGGGAGAGTTTAAATCGTGAGAAACCGTAAATATAAATTGTTCTAACTTTTCGTTAGAGCGTTTTAACTTTTGGTTGGTTTGAATGAGTGTCTTTTTTAATCTGGATCGCTCAAGGGCATAAGAAATTACTCGTTCAATAGATTCCTGGTCATCTTCTTTACCTTTAATCAGGCAATCTTCGGCACCCAATGAAATTGCACTCAATGCTACTTCTCTGGGTGCTGCTCCTGTAAGTACAACAATGGGAGTATTTGGATAAGATTTTTGAACTTTCTTCAAGGTATTGATGCCATTACTATCTGGTAAATTAAGGTCTAATACAATCACTTCTGGATCATAATCGAGGTTTTGTAGTTGATCTATTTGGTGGGCTTTCTCAATTACTTTCAGTTGAGCAGCAGAAAACTCGGTGTTTGATAGGTTTTCCTGAAATATTACCTGGTCGGCATAATTATCTTCAATATGCAAAATTTGCAGGTCGGGGTGATAGCATATATGTGACATGTTCGTAGTTGAGGTTGAAAATGGCAAATCGGATTAATTGTATATTTACACCTGTTTAAAAACAAGTTATGCAAGCCTGCGTAGCTGTGTACTTAGTTTATATTTTTGAAAAGCCTGGTAAAAGAACCTTGAAAGACCACCTACAAGCACAAATGCCCAAAACCTATGAATAGCCCAATGGTTATGTTCTTTGAGTTGTAGACTTTCTCCTAAATATTTCCTTGGCTTTTTGCTGTATGATTGAGTTGCTCTCGAATAACTCCAAAATTTCTGTTTCATTGGTAATTTGGGTAATATCAAACTCAATATCTATCAACAATGAGTAATCAAAATCTACCCTGCTTTCGAATGAAGCTTCTTGTCCTTCCTTATACGTTTCCTTAGTCTTGCCTTTTATTTGAGGATGTTTGGCAGTATCAAGTTCCAGGTTAGCCAAAAGTAAATCATAAGGATCAATCACTTTTTGGGGCGAGTCATCGAGTGTTTTGTGCGTGCTTTGCGTGACTGAATAAATGGCTTGCTCCAAAGAGGCGACATTTTGGAATCGCTTTAGGAGTGTTCGTTGGTTAGGCGAGGGTACATAATCTACTCCAAAATCTTGGGAATATGCACCTGTGAGAACAATCAGAGGGAGCGAAGGGTAATACTTTCTCACCATATCTAAAGTATGGGTACCCTCACTGTCAGGTAAATTTAAATCTACTACCACAAGTTCGGGCTGGTATTGTTCTTCCTGTAAGGATGATAGTTGCTGAATACTTTCAACTACTGTTACCTCTGATGAAGCATAGGTTGTATAGGATAAATGTTCTTGAAAGATAACCTGATCGGCTAAATTATCCTCCAAGTGAAGAATGTTGATATTAGATAATTCTTTCATAGTTTCTAAGTTTACAAATGTAAAGTTACTGTTGGTCTTACCTGATTTAGGTATGGCATACACTCATCATTTATTTTTCGCCTTCCTGGGTTATTTCGGGTAATACAGCCAGTGAAAGCCAGAATTCGCATATATGATCTATTACCTTAATGTATTCATCCAACTTTTTAGGCTTTCGCAAATAAGCGTTCACATGATTGCGGTAGCAATAGGTTACGTCATCTTCTAATGCAGAGGTTGTAAAGATTACCACTGGAATGTGTTTTAGATGATCTTTTTGCTTGATCCAGTACAATACTTCATTTCCTGTACGACAGGGTAAGTTCAAATCTAAAATGATGATGTTGGGTAGATTGAAGGATCTTTTTTTAAAAAAACTGATGGCTTCGTCTCCATCATACACATTTTTGATATTTAAATCTACCAACTTTTCAGAGATGAGCTCTTTGAAGATAGTTGCATCAGAGTGATTATCCTCTATATGCAAAAGATTGATTGGTTTTTGTTCAAAAGTTGCTGCTGTCATAGGTCAGTATTTTAGAAATTGTAAAATAGAAACTACTGCCAGCCTGAGGGGCAGAGTTTACCCATATATTACCAAGATGTTGCTGAACAATTTTTTGACATAAGGTAAGGCCCATACCACTTCCTTTGTATGCGTGTTTGGTATGTAACCTTTTAAAAAGTTGAAAAATAACTTCATGAAATTCTTCTGAAATGCCAATACCATTATCCTTCACCACAAATTGCCAATGATTTGTTTTATCCTCTACCTCAATACTTATCATTGGAGGAAGTTTTGGATTACGATACTTGAAAGCGTTACTTAATAGGTTTTGGAATAGCTGTTGCACCAAAACTTTCTTGCCAGTAATCACTGGTAGGACATCCACCTGTATCTGGGCTTCTGTATTCTGAATAGTTTCTTGAAACAAATACAATACTTTGGGTAATAGCTTATTCAAATCAATTTCCTCGATGGCATATTCCTGACGGGTAAGGCGGGAATATTCCAGCAAATCATCAATCAGAAGTTGCATATTCTCAGTGCCATCTACTATGAACTTCAAATAACCCTGTTCTTTAGCGTCAAGCCTACCATCAAGCCTTTTTTTCATTAGTTGGGTAAAAGTAGAAATCTGGCGTAGAGGCTCTTGTAAATCATGTGAAGTAATGTAAGCGAAGTTCTCGAGTCTTTCATCCCTTTTAAGAGATGCTAATATGTCTTCTAATTGGCTTTTGATTTTTTTTAGGCTTTCCGTTTTTCTGGCGACTTCTTTTTCTAATTCTTCTTTACGTTCAGCAATCTTTTCGGAACGAATAAGCAAATTTGTCAAGATAGCATTTTTAAGAGCCATTAAACCTTTTAAATCATTCAGCATCCAAGGGGAACTTTCGCCTCTTACATTGGTTTTCCAGGTTTCAAACGATGCTCTGGGTAGTAGCTTGGGATACCCATCTGTTATCACAATATCTTTTTTCGGTTTGCCTCCCCAGGCGGCAGAAGTGATTTGTTCTTGTTTAAACCAAATCAAAAAATGATTATTCTTTCCAGAGATAGGTAAAGCCAACACACCACTTGCTTTTTCGGTAAACTCATCACTGATTTTTAGGGTTTTATCAAGGTTTTCAGTGATAAATGGCTTATCATGTTTATGAAAATAATCATTTAAAAAATCGAGTAATATTTGCCTTTCGGTAGGATTAGAGGGAACATTACCTTCCAATAATTCTTGATTATCCACGATTCCCCACAAGCCGGTAGCGGTTAGAATTTCCATTAAGCGATGGGCAGAATTTTTAAGCTCCAACAGCAAATTATCTGCCTCGATTAGGCGATTACTAATAACCTCAAAACCACTATATTGTCTTTCTTGAAGGAATGTATGCTGTTGCTTTTGATAAGCACTAATTTGTATAGAAAGCATTTGCCCAATATGTACACAAACGATTCTTTTTTGTGGACTCAAGTACAAGGGAGCATCATCGTGACAAACAATCATTCCCCAGAGTTGACCATCAATGATAATAGAAATGGAACAAGATGCCTTGACATCCATATTTTTAAGATATTGAATATGTACTGGGGAAACACTACGCAATGTAGAGAAGCTTAGGTCAAGAGGGAGGTGTGTCTGAAGATTGGTAGTACCTATGATAGGTACAGGGGTATAATCCACATCTGAAATCAAACGAAGCCAATTTTTGGTATACAAGGCACGTGCTTGAGCAGGTATGTCAGAGGCTGGGAAATGTAAGCCAAGGTAAGAAGGCATAGACTCTTTTTTTACTTCGGCAATTACTTGTCCATTCCATTGATGATCAAACTTATATACTCCAAGGCGGCCAAAACCAGTGAGTTTTTGTAATCTTTGGAGGTTTTTGCTTAGTATTTCTTCGAGTTTTTGAGGTGCTTGATGAAAAGAGAAAATTAACTCCTTGCTAATCATAAAACCATCGGGTAGCAAGTACTCTGGGGTTACGCGCTCCAGTTCTAAGAGTAGATATTTCTCCTGAAAAGTTACCAGGCACGAATACCTTTGTTGATTGGCCAAGCAGTTTAATTCATACAAATTATTAGGCTGAAAGTAAAAGTCACTTTGTTGGTCAGGAAGTGGATGCTCCAAGGTTTGAAGTTTCATTTCAAGAACATCTGGAACATTAAAAAAAGCTTGGAGTGGCTGTTGCAGCATACTTTCTGCTTTAATATCCAAAAACTCTTCGGTATTTTGACTAACACGTAGGATGTTTAAGTCATAATCCAAGGCTAATAATACCCCATGAGGTTGGATAGATTCAGGGGATTGAATCGGTTCATCCTCGCAATTTTTAAGCGCTTCTTCTAAAACTTTGTCCATGCTTCGTGATTGGCTAAAGGTGCTCAGCTAATATTTTATGTTCGATTATCAAATCCTGAGGTGTAGCATCAAAGACTGCATAATATTTCGCGTGCTTGTCATTGAGAAATGCATCTTTGTGCTTGTTAAATGTTGCTTCTTTATACCAATGTACTGTAAAGAAGAGTTGTAGGCCTTTGCGATAAACTGCTCCTCGCGACCAATGATGCAATTGCTTAGGACGAGTTTTGAACATTTCACTCGACCATTGGAGAATTCTCACACAATTGCATAAGTGTTTTTCTTCACAAAATTGTAATGAAACTTGAGTAATGGCGAATGTTGGGGGAAGTAACGGAATAAGCGCTGGAAGTTGTCCCGCTTCTATGATGCAGGTTTTGGTGTGTTTACCAAGCTCTAGAGCTTTTTTGGTATGAATAGCTAGTGGAGGAAGTTGCATGTCTAGATTTGAATAATTATAAAAAAATCTCAAAAGAGATATGTGAAATCACATACTACAAAATGCTAAATTCTATGAACAATAGCAAGTTAAAATCGTGTTTAATGAGATTTTTTCCGTGAAAACTTATTGAAAGTCAAATATATTTATATCTTATTTTGTGAAAATTGCATTTTTAATTGATTACTGGCTTAATCAATTACGATGACTTTATGCAAGTTTTTTTATATATCCTCTAAATGCAAATACAATTATTATCCAACAACTATTAAATCTATGCAAATGACACAAGAAGAGTATTTACAACCTCACTTGATTGAGGAAATGAAGAAGGAGTTTGTGAATAAGTACGAAAGATTAATTCCTGGGCTCAATAGGCAAATAGACGATGTCTTTTTGGAGGCTATCATCATTTTTACTGCCAATTATAAATTGGGGAAACTAACCAAGTTACAGGTTCCTGTGAGAGATTATATTTTTGCCATTGCCCTTAAAGTTTTGGTAGTAGATAAAAATGCCCTTCAAAGTAGTACCCCAAATTAAAAGGCGATCGGCTAAAATTATCTAAGAGTATTTTAAACATGCTCTAAACCAAAAACGACTTCCCAAAGCCATTTTGAGAAGTCGTTTTTATATGAATAAACTTGAAATTAATCCCGATAATGCTGCACCAAGCGAGGAAAAGCCACCTTGCGGCTCATGTAATGCACCCCTCGTTTATGATTTTGTACACTTATTTTGTACAAAATACGCCAGTGCTTAATCAAGTGAGTATAGGCTGTCCAGATATCCATATTGGGGTCGTAGATATGGGCTGGTTCTGAATTAGCCCCGTTCAGCTCCATCAATACAATATTTTTACCTGCATACAAATCTTCCAAACTAGGCACTTTAATGTCATAACGACCAAAGTAAAAGCCATCAATTTGTTTGCTAAAGTTGTCAAACACCTCTACCATGTGTTCATTGATCAAGTGGTTGGCATTGCGAAATACTGTACCACGACAATGGTTTCCAATGGGCTCCAATAATTTCTTCTCTCCTTCGGCAGGTACTTGCTCTAGCAATTCGGGGTAACTCATCTCTACGTGTTCTTCATAAAGTGCCGTGCGCTGGTTACTACGCATCAATTCACGTACTGTGGAAGCCCCATTACCACACACTGTCAAAAACTCTTTTTGAACCACCGAGGTAATATGCCCACGATCTTCGTTGGGCAAGCGATAGTACATAATACCAAACTCTAATGGATGGGTGATAAATTCCTGAAGAATAATTTGCTCTTTGGCAGCTGCTAAATAAGTTTTTAAATCTTCCAGGTTTTTAATCTTAGCCACATCTTTCCCACGCTCTCCTTTATCAGGTTTGGCAATAAGCGGAAACTCTAAACCTTTGATAGCAAGGATGTTCTCAATATTTTCTTTGTCCTTTGGAGTACTTATAAATACCATGTTAGGCAGAATATCTCCTGGGATTTTCTTGAAAATATCTATTTTAGAATAATCAATAAATCCACCCATTTCCATGGCAGGGTTGGCCGCACTAAAGAAGAACATAGAACGGGTACGTATCCAAGAATAAGCCCAATAAAAATATACTGGTATATAAAAGAACCAGAAAGGCCAAAATTCCCACTTGTATATTTTAAAAAGTCGTTGTTTCCACTTCATGACATCAAATTTGTTAGCACAAATGCAATACAAAAATAGTGATAATTGAGAGCAATTGCGAGGCAGGCGTTATTTGCTTAAATTTTTGTAATTCCCCAAACAATATTTTTCTCGAAAAAATTCTCTCAACCATCTGATTAACACTAAATTAACAGCGCCGCCAAACGGGCAATATTCCAGGCATCATCAATGCCTCGATGGTGGGTTCCTTCCAATTCCCAATCCATCATTTCGGTAGCCATGTCCAATCCGGGCTCTCGCTCTAGCTTATGTTTGAGCGCGAATAAATTCTTAAAATTGATGTGAGTAATTCCGAACGGATAGCCAATTTTACGTCTTTTGCAGTTTCGTTCAAACTGCCTGCGGTCATAATCTCCCCAACTGCCCCAGGTTCTTTGCTGTGAAGCATAAGTTTTTTTCAGAATCTTGCAAGCCTCTTGCAAGTCAATGCCTTCATTTTCAATCATTTCAGGAGTAATCGTAGTGAGCTTGGTGCAAAAAGGACTAATTTCAGACTGGGTAGGCTTTACTAAAATGCCTTCTTTGGTTTCACGCTTGCCTGTTTGAACATCCAATACACACAATCCAATCTCTATAATCTCGCTCACTTGTCCTTCGGGAGGTTCACCTTCCCAACAGGTAGACTCGAGGTCGATCACTAAAATTTTGTCTAGTTGTTTTGCCATAATAAATTAAAAAATTAGTCTGCAGTCGACGGTCAATAGTCTATAGTTTTTGGTTCTTAGTCAGAAGTTGTTTTTTAGTCCACAGTCCATTGTCCATAGTTTTGCTACGCATCGCGGAACACGTTGTCCTGAAGGAACTAACAATAGAGCAATGAAACAATCAGCCGAAGGCGAAACAATGGAACAATAAAGATTAACCACTCACCATTGATCATCTACCATTATTATAACAATCAGCCGAAGGCGAAACAATGGAACAATTATTCACTGCTAAAAATATAATTGATCAATTCATAATTTATAATTCACCCCTAACCATTGATCATGAACCATTATTTAAGCAATTTAACCATTTTGCATGTAAGGTTTTGAGTAATTAAATCAATAAAAAAGCAAAAGATAAAATTCCGAATGAACCGATTTCATTTCTTGCCTAACCAAAATTCAATCACTTTTATTTTATTTTTATATGAATATTTAAGGAAGAATAGAGGGTGAAACGCCCAAAGCATTGATTTTAAAAGACTTATTGAATAATTGCAATTTTTTAACAGCCCCACAAAGTTTGTACAATTTCACTATCTCATTTTTAATTTTTAAATTTGCTCGGCAAATAATGAACTGTAAATCTATTTGCTGTAATGTTTGATTCATCTAAAATACTTTTTGAAGCTTTAACATACGACGATGTATTGTTATTGCCTGCCTACTCGGAAATACTACCCCGAGATACCCAAACTACTACTCAGCTTACCCGCAATATCCAGCTAAACATACCTTTGGTATCGGCAGCTATGGATACCGTAACTGAGTACGAAATGGCAATTGCGATCGCTCAGGAAGGAGGGCTAGGCTTTATTCACAAAAGCATGACCATAGAAATGCAAGCCGAGCAAGTGCGTAAGGTGAAGCGTTCTCAAAGTGGTATGATCCTCGACCCCATCACGCTTACTGCGGATGCCTCGCTTGAAGAAGCACATCGCATCATGAGTGAGTTTAAGATTGGAGGAATTCCGATTGTAGATGAGTCAATGAACCTGATTGGAATTATTACCAACCGTGATTTACGATTCCAGAAAGATTTATCTATCAAAGTTGGCAATATTATGACCAGAGAAAATCTGGTAACTGCCAATGAAGGAGTGGATTTGCGAAAGGCAGAAGATATTCTTCAAGAATACAAAATTGAAAAATTGCCGATTGTTACAAATCAAGGAAAATTGGTAGGTTTGATCACCTACAAAGATATATTAAAGAAAAAAGATCGCCCCAATGCTTGTAAAGATCAATACGATCGCTTGCGAGTAGGAGCAGCAGTGGGAATTACCCCTGATGTGATGGATCGTATCGAAGCTTTGCGCAAAGCAGGTGTAGACGTGATCAGTATAGACACTGCCCACGGACATTCGGCTGGGGTAATCAAAGCTTTGAAAGAGATTAAAGCCAAGTTTACGGATTTGGACGTAATTGCTGGAAACGTAGCCACTGCCGATGGTGCTAAAGCCTTGGCAGATGCTGGAGCTGATGGCATCAAAGTAGGAATTGGCCCAGGTAGTATTTGTACTACGCGAGTAATTGCTGGGGTAGGAATGCCTCAATTCTCTGCTGTGTACGAATCAGCCAAAGCGGTGAAATCAATGGGAGTACCTGTGATTGCCGATGGAGGTATTCGTTTTTCAGGAGACATTGCCAAAGCGTTGGCCGCAGGAGGTAGCAGTGTGATGGTAGGTTCGCTATTGGCAGGTACCGAAGAGGCTCCTGGAGAAGTAGTGATCTATGAAGGGCGAAAGTTTAAAACTTATCGAGGAATGGGTTCTTTGGAAGCTATGGAAGGGGGATCAAAAGATCGTTATTTCCAGGATGCTGAAGACGACGTGAAGAAATTGGTACCAGAAGGTATTCTTGGCCGAGTGCCTTACAAAGGAAAAGTAGGCGAGGTATTATATCAGTTGGTAGGTGGATTGAAAGCAGGGATGGGATATTGTGGTGCTGGTAACATTGCATCATTGCAGGAAGCCAAGTTTGTGAAAATTACGGCGGCTGGTGTGAGAGAAAGCCACCCTCACGATATTCAGATTACTCGTGAAGCACCTAACTACAGTGCTCGCTCTTAAAAAGAATATGAAGTCGTTTTGACTTCTATAGTAAAGACTAGTAAAATGAAACATTTGGGAGGTATCGTTACCTGCCAAATGTTTTTTAAATAGAATATATGCTCTCGTTAAAAAATGTAATAGGAATATTCATTTATGTAAATATTGCGGGTTGGCTGCTCATGCTAGCACTGTACCTGTTATCGTCGGCTGGATTGACTGAGATTCATTTGGCAGATAGCGGGGCCACCGATTTTTACCTAAGAGGTCTATTACTCAACCTATTCATTCTCAGCGTATTTTTCTATTATAATTCCCGCATTGAGAAGCTCAAAAATATCAACTTTGTTGAGCTCCTCACGAGTTTGTTTATTACCGGACTGGTTACTAATACTCTGGCACTGGTAATTTATGGCGCTATGGCACTGAGCACCAATTATTTAGAAGCTCATCATCAGGAACGTTGGCTCAATTTGCTGTATCACATCAATATTGGGCTGTTGATTATATTTCTTACCAAAGCCTTTTTTTATTGGAAGCGCCTGATTATGCATCAAAAAACTCAACGTTTACAGCGATTGTGGACTGTGTTTGAATACTTGATGCTGATTAGCTTGTTGTTCAATTTCTTTGAATTCTCATTTGATGATGCCCCCTTTATGCTCATGTTAGGGGCTTTGATATTGTTGGGTTTAAACCTGTCTTTCAATTTCAAATGGGTAGTATATCTCAATGCCAAAGAGAAGTGGCAAAGTATTTTGTTGCTGTCATTTATCACTTTGTTTGCGATTTTCTTTTTCCAAACGGTGATCAATTATGGGGAACATAACTACCTCAAAACCCACCTGAAACATAGCGTATATGTCATTGCAATTTTTGCTTTTGTAATCTTCTACACCATTTTCTCTATGCTGGTCATGGTGTTTAACTTACCTACTACTTCGGTATTTGAGAAGAAGCTGGAAGAGATTATTAGTTTTCAAAAGCTATCGCAATCGCTGCAGGCAGGAGATCAGGAAGCCCAGGTATATGGTATTTTATTAGATAGTGCCGTGAATACTGCTTCGGCCGATGCTGCCTGGTTAGAGATTACCGACGAAGAAGGAACACAAGTGGCTTTTTTGCACAAGGGTGTAGAAAAAGATGAGATTGCCAAGCTCAAAAGGGTTATAAAACGCCATAACACGCGTCGGATTATAGATGCTACTTTTGCTCGTAATCAAGAGCATGATCCTTTAATGGATGAGCTAAACGAATACGGGTTCAAGTCTATGCTTTCACAAAAGCTAGTCGCTCACGACCATCAATTAGGGAATTTAACCTTGCTCAAAAAGGTAAAAGATGGCTTTGATGATGACAAGAAAGTATTGATTAAGACTTTTGTACGTCAGGCCAGTATATCTATTGAAAACTATCGCTTATTGGCCCGAACGATTGAAGCGGAACGTTATAAAGAAGAGATTAAGATTGCTCGTAATGTTCAAAAGAGCTTATTACCACTGCCTGAAAACTTAACGGTAAGTAAGAATTTGGAAATAGCGGCCTTTTCGGATTCTGCCCAGGAAGTAGGAGGTGATTACTACGACATTTACCCCATAGACAAAGACCGAGTAATGGTGATTGTGGGAGATGTATCGGGAAAAGGAACTACGGCTGCCTTTAACATGGCCCAAATGAAAGGGGTGTTTCATAGTTTGGCTCAGTTTGGTTTACGTACAGAGCGATTCTTATATTATGCCAACAATGCCTTAGCTAATTGTTTAGACCGAGCCTCGTTTATTACGGTTACCATTTTATTGATTGATGACAGTGCGCAAAAAATTGAATTTGCCCGTGCTGGACATTGCCCTACTTTGTTTTACCACTACAAAGACAAAGAAGTGAAGTATTACCAAGGCAAAGGTATGGGGTTGGGTATTCTACGTAATAAAATATTTTCTGATCATATAGAAATGCAAACTTTGCATTATGAGGAAGGAGATATGTTATTGCTCTACACAGATGGTATCATTGAAGCGATGAATAAAGAAAAGGAAGAATACGGCTATGATCGCTTACAGGATTTGGTATTGGCCAATGCCCACTTATCGCCTACCGAAATTAATGATAAAATTATTACTGATTTGAATCATTTCAGTAGAGGAATGCCAGTACACGATGATCACACCGCTTTATTAATTAAGTTTAAGCACAAAGAAAATGAAGCAGACGGCGAACCACCTGCTTCAGAGTAGTCACTCCCCAATATTTAATGAACCAGAATCTCCTGGTTTTCTTGAGTTTCGTTTACGGTAGTAATCTTGTGAGCGTGATCTTTTGACACATTTTGCGAATAGGCTAAAATCTCGTGATTTGACCCACGCCAAAATTCCTTACTTACCCTGGCATTGGGCTGTATTTCTATAATACTTTCTGACAAACTTTTGAGGTCTTTACAAATGACATAGGTGGTTTGAGAAGGGTGGTTGCTCTTGAAAAATACCTCGAAATGATTGGCTGCATGACGTGCTTTTGCTTCATCTTCACGTTTTTGCTCATATGCCTGGGTAGTGGCTTGCACAGCTTCACTACGGCTGGCGTTTACATCGTCAAACAATGGCAGTAGTGCCTGGTATTTTGCATTGCCTGCACTACCATCAAATACTAAATTACCTTCATTGATCCAGGTAGTATCTCCACCAGTAATTACCCCAATTTTGATCGTAAGAGGTGTTTGTGTCGCAGGCAAATCACACAATGCCTGGATAAACTTGCCTGTAAAGCTACCGTTAGGGTTGGTTTCTTTAGGATTGGCCAACAGCCATAAATTAGTTGCTCCACCCAAGGCTTCCATTTGAAAAGTATGCGAAGCCAATTCACTTCCCTCAGACTCCAGCACAAGGCAAAATGAGGTTTGGGTCAAATCAAGTCCGTTTTCGTCTACATGGCTAGCCGCAGCACTTGCCAGCTCAATTGTAGTTCCATCAGTAAAAGTAGCACCTCCAGGAGAAAAGTCTGGAGCACCTTCAGGTTTCCATAAAATAAAGTTCAATGGTTTTGCCATCTGTTAGTGAGATTAATTATTAGTTATCAATAGGTTCTTTGTAGCTTGGTATATGTTGGGCGAGAAAAGTTAGCAGGAGCTTGAAAAATATTATAAAGTGGGATTATGATATTTATGCCCTGAGTACTTCAGAAGAGCCTGTGATTGATGGTGAAGAAGACACTATTATTGTCATCACTATTGCTGGTATGAATAAGCAATGAATTGCAATATAAGTCAGTATTGTTGCTTCAATATTTGAGCAAATTAGAATTACATCACTAGCCAAATACATTTCACCAGTTGAATATTCTTAAAAACTCTCACCATATAGGAATGAGAGTTTTTAAATACCTTTCAGATTTCTATTTTTTCTTTCTTTTGCGAGGTTGCCATTCGGCTAAAATGTTGGTAATGGACTGTTTGAGCGTTGTTTTATCAGCAAAATAAGGTGTGAAGTATTCTTCCATTAAGGCAAAATTGAAGGGCGATATCAGACGTTTTTGCATATATAGTTTATGAGGTTGCCCCATTTTTTTGTACTGCATTTGAATGGCCTTTCCTGAAAAATAAAACAAAACGAGGTGCCAAAAAATACGAGGAGCTTTTTTGCCAGAAACTTTAACCACTTCATTGATAGCATTGGCTACAGCATATCTACGAGAAGATATAATAGAGTGACAGGGTTCGTGAAATAGTATTTCTGTAAATAAGCCTCCCTTGTGACGTTCGTCCACAGATGAAAGAGTAACTATAGTGGGATTAGTAGTGGTATAGGCACCTGCCCAGTTGGCAAACTTAGTGATATCTACTCTAACCTTACCTTTCTTCCAAGGGTTCTGTGCCCATTTTCCGAGCAACTCAAAGACTTCATTTTCAAACTTCTGAATCGTAGATAAATATCTTTTTATGATTTTTTGATTGGCTCGGTGATGCATTTTCCAGAAATGTTTTCTGTAAACGGGGGCAAAGTTATTCAGTACCTGCTTTAATGATCGATTAAACTGTTTACCCTTGAGCTTAGACTGCGACTTGTTCATAATGAGTGCATTACGGATAGTAAGTAGTTCATCATTAAAAAAGTATTTCTTGATGATATTTTGTTGATAGTAGGCTATAGCATCGTCGTAGTTTTTCTTCATTACAAATGGCAACTTCTTTAATATTTCTCGTTCTGGTTGAGCATATTTTTGAGCTACCCGCTTGTTTTTAGCTTGTTGATATAGGAAATGGTGCATATTAATCCAAAAGTTACTATGAAAAGTATATTTCTTGCTTTTGGCAATGCGATCTGAAAAGGTATTGTATTGAGAAAAACCAGGTTTAAAAACAATTAATAATAGAGCAATAGATAATATAAAAGTTCTCATAAATGATAAAAATGAAATGGTTATATAGTGTTAGTGAGATGTAATAGATAGAAAAAAAGTTTTGATCGTTGGATATCCTGAATGACTGACTTTTAACAAGCCATTGTTTTTAAAACCTTTTCATATTATTCGACTATCTAATCACCCTCACAATCTGGAAATATATTTCGGAAATAAATGCTTGATTGTGTTTTATAGTAAGCAAAAAGAAAAATTTTGTCTTTGATAATGAGCGTTTTATAAAAAAAAATAAAAAAAGTTGAAAGTTTTTGTCCGTTCAAAAGGTGAAAGCCTGTATATATAATCGTAACAAAGCTTAGCAAAAATTACATCTAATAAAAAATGATGTGATTGACGAAAATTAGTGACAACGAATAAGTGTTTATTTAAAGCTATTGGCTTACACATACATATTTCAATATAACTAAATCAAAAACCTAAACAACATACTGATAGATTTTAAAGTTGTAAGTTTTTGATATTTAGGGTGTTGTATGTAAAGTTGCTAGCAAGTAAATACAATTGTTATCGGCTAAGGCTTATGCAAAGTTTTAGACGAAAATATTTTGTGATTTAGCTGTTAAACATTTTTAGAGTTTTGATCCTTTATTTTAATGCTTTAAAAGTGTTTATAACTTACATTGGTAAGTGGTATTGAATTGGAGAAGAAATTTTAAATATCTCATTTTCAATTTAGTACAAATAGTTTTGATGATAAGTGTATCAATTTTAGTTATTGACGACGTACTAAGTTTTCAAACAACCAAAATATTATGATCAAATATAACATTCTTATACCTGCAATTAACAATCAAAAATTAGCAATGACCAGTATCATTCACCTGCTTATTATCCAGCAAACAGTGATGCATTCTTACCTAAGTAAATTATTGTTTACTCCAAGCACTTCCTGGAAGAAGCCCGAGTCTTTGTTGTTATTAGAAGCCACCCATCAGAGATAGGTGTGTTTAACAATATGCATTTTTAAGAAATCCTAATAACAACTAATCTTCCAACTATTATGAAAGGGCAACTATTTCTTCATATAGCTTCACTTTTGACTACAAAAGTTCCGGAGCTGCAAAAGATAGATTTAGATCGCGGACAATTAGATCAGACTGATTTGAGTGGCTTGGTATTTCCATTGGTATTGGTGAGCTTCGGCGAAATTGACTACCAGGACGAAGGACAAGGTTTACAATATGGTAAAAGCATTATAGACATATTTGTAGTGCAGCAACATGCTGATCTTAATACGCCAGCAGGCCCTCCTCAGGCAACCATTGCCGATTTATTAGATTTTCCCAATAAAGTGTATTTGGCTTTACAAGACGCCAACTCAAGTCAGTTTTTCAACTTTACCCGAATGAAAGATATTTCAAACGAGGTAAGAGATAATCTTATGATAGATCAGATACAGTTTGTAACCACTATCAATGATGACTCTAAACGAAAACAGCTTGAACTTGGCCGCACATCAGTACCAGATGCTACTTCGGAAATAAATTAAATGTATTTAGATTAACAGTACTACATTATGCAACGACCTAGTTTAATTGTAAGAAAAGAAGTTACAAGTTTGGCGAGTGCTGCTTTACAAGACGGTACTAGCTTACTAGTAATTTCTGCTCCTGCTGCCTACATTAGTGCAGTAAATGCCAGCGAATTTGTTTCGCTCAAAGATGCCGAAACTGCTGGTATTACAGCTGCCAGCGATGCTACCAACAAGGCTTTGGTGTGGGAACACGTCAAAGATTTCTTCACCGTAGCAAATGGTACAACCCTGCATGTGTTGTTGGTACCGCAAACTGCTTCACCAGGGCCTGATACTACATTCAACAACTTATTTGATGGGGTGGCCAATTCAGCTACACACTATGGAGCACTGAAAAATTATTTGCAAACCCAAGGAGGTGATATCAAACTTATTGGAGTAGCTGTAAACTTAGCCGATGGAGTAACTGATACTTCTACTGGAAGTGTAAGTGCCGACTTGGATACAGGGATTGCCTTGGCCCACACATTTGCCAACGATGAGTTTAATCTTCACCGTCCGGTAGAAGTAATATTAGAAAACCGAAAATTCTCTGGTACTGCTGCTGCTGCAACTGATTTGCGCGCTAAGCTGGCAGGGAATGTAATGGTGGTAAGTAGCCGTGACAAAAAACGCCGTGAAGCTTTGACTACTCCTGTACCTTCGGCCAGTGGTTTTGCTGCAGTAGGACTTGCTTTGGGTAAAGCTGCCAGCATTCAGGTAAACCAAAATATTGGACGTTTAACAGTGCCTCCATTGTTTCAAACCAAAGATAACCTGCCAGTAGAAGTAGCAGAGTTTTCAGGTGAGCAAGACCTCAACTCTTTTGACAAAGCTTCATTAGATGCTTTGCATGATAAGGGCTATACTTTTATTGATCGTTATGCGGGTTACTCAGGGTATTATTTTGTAAACGATAATACCTGTGGAGATGCTACCCAAAGCAACAGCCGTTTGTCATTGAACCGAGTAGCCAACAAAGCCGCACGTATTACCCGTTCTACTTTCCTTAACTTTTTGAAGGCTACTATTCAGGTAGATAGCAGTACTGGAAGACTATTACCATCAGTTGTAGAACGATTCAAAGATGTGATCACACGAGCCATTACTGAGGAAATGCTGGAGAATCCAGATCCAGCACGTTTACCCGAGATTTCAAGTGTAGAGATTAGTATTGATCCTGCTCAGAATGTACTGTCTACCAAAAAAGTAGTGATTAATCAATCTATTGTGCCTACTGGTAGTGTAGACGTAATCGAAACTATTATTTCACTTGACAACCCTAATTAATTAGAACCATGGCAGAATACAATGTAAATAATATAGAAGTAAGCATGTTTGGTGAAAGCCCTTTTTATGGCATCAGAGAGATGACTTATGACATGGAGCAAGAGAAAACCCATGTACACGTGGTAGGCCAGTCAAACCCTTACTCTACACAATACAGTAATAAGAAGTTTACTGGAAAAATTACCATCATACATTCTGAATTTGTAAAAAAGATTCAGGCTAAAATTCCTAAGGGGCTTTCAGTATTAGACATGGCTCCATTTGACATTAGCATCGTGTATTTGGCAGATGCGACTAATCTACAAACAACTGATAAATGGACAGGGGTAGAGGTGACTAAAACTGCCAAAAAATTTGCCGCTGGCGATGGTGTGGAAGCCATTGAGATGGAGGTAATCATGCTAAATGTGCAAGAAGGCGTTTAGAATAAAAACTTTGCTATAGCCAATATACTTTGGCTATAGCTTCTATATAATATTTATAATCATCTATTACAGTTTTCTAGGAGTAATTGTTTTAAGCCTAAATGTTACTTCTGAGAAAACGCATAATTTAAAACTTATAAAAAATTTACTGAGATATGAAAAGTAACAACACAGTAGCAGCAGTAAAGGAAGATTTGAACAACGTAGTTGAAATAAGCGACGAACTTTATTTTGAGTTGGAAGATAAGTATGGACGTATTACTTCTATCATAGTAAATGATCCTGAAACTGGAATGCAGGTTGGAGAGTTTTTGTTCAAATCACCTACCAATTTTGTAATTAAGATGGCCAATCAGGCAATCATCAAAGACGAAGATATTGGAAAATACAATGACGTAATTGTGAATAACTGCTCATTGAATGGGGTAGACATCATCAAAGAAAACGAAGATGTACGCCGTGCTATCCACGATAAAGTGAAGATGATCATCACTCCGCTGGAAGCTACTGTGGGAAAGCGCAGAAAGCGGCAAAAAGACTCGTAGGTAGTAATCCCTATCTACAAGCTTCTGCCATTATTATGCGCATCTTTCGGGGTGCGTATAAACAAACCGATTTGGACGAACTCGAAGACCATGACTTTTGGGTGCTATACGAACAAGCTATTTGGATTTTAGAACAAGAAAATAAAGAGAATAAGTAAAAACGCTTCTGCAATGGATTTTTCTGAAATATTTAAACTTAAAAGCCTGATAGATACATATAAAAATGTAGATAAGAGGATTGATGAGCATAATAAAATGCTGAAGCATACCCAACAAAATATTAGAAAGGTTAAGAATGAGACGTTGGCTTGGCAAAGTGAGATAGAAAAAGCGACATCGGCAAAAAAGCTTCGTAATGCTAATGGAGAATTAGCTCAGATAGAAAAGACACTCAAGCGTTTGCAAAAGGTGCAAAATTTTAAAACTGGAGTAAGTGGTTTAAAAAATGCAAGCCTAGAAGCCTTGGGTGCAGGTAAAGACTTGATTCCAACTTTAACTACAAAAGGGTGGTCATTATTAAGGCAAGAAGTCTCCAAACTACATGAGAGGTTTCAGAACCCACCAATTAATTATGTAAAACAACTTAAGAAAATACAGGATTTAAAAAATAAAGCTGGAAAATCAGGTGATTATGAAAAAGGATATGAGCGACAAATAGCTCATCTAAAAGAGATATTAAAAGTTACCCAACAATTAGAAAAACTAAAGCAAAGTAAAGCCAAGACAGGAAGTAATGAAGTGGCTAAATTGAAACGTTTGGAGCGACAGATAGGACAAACAGAAAAAAAATTAGCTGCATTAACAAAGAAAAATCCTATAGAAGGAATTGGTAAGGGGGTGCAAAAAGCTTTTGTGCCCTTAAGTCAGCTTGAAAAACAACTTGCTAGCCTTCGTAAAGCCAGAGACAGTGCATTTTCTGTTACACAAATCAAACATTATAATGCGGAGATAGCCAATGTTGAAAAAAGCATGGCGAAGGTTCAAAGACTACAAGAAGGACGATATACGAAAGAACAAAAAGATGCGGCTAAATCTCAGTTTCAATCGCATGTGAGCAAAGGGCTTTCTTTTATAAAAACGTCAGTTTCAGATGCTGGAAAGCTGAGTGATCAGATTGCAGATGTAGCCCGCTATTCAAAACTCAGTAAAAAAGAAATAAAAGAACTCGTCAGCGAAGTGCAAAATATGCGTAGTCGTACCTCTACAGGCGATTTATTAAATTTAGCAAAAGCTGGGCAAAAGTTTACAAAAACAAAAAAAGAAGCCATTGACTTTGTGAAAGCAGCCGATATGGTAAATGTCGCCTTGGGAGATCAATTTGTTGGCAGTGCTCAACTTGTAGGAGGCAACCAACTTCAGATGTTAGGAGGTGGTGGCTCTGCAGTAGTAGCCAGCATTATGGCGATAAAAGATGCCTTTGAACAAACCAAAAACGCAGGTTATTCAAATGTGATTACTGGGGTAGGTTCAGCTATTCTTCAGTTGAGTAAAAATGGACAAAGCACTGCGCCTAATGTATTAGCTTTTGCCAAAGCCATGAGTGCATTAGGCGGGAAAGATCTTGCGGGTAGTCTGGCACTAGGTGCTACATTTCAAGATGCAAACGTAGGGGCTGCCGCAGCGGCTGAGTCTATTAAGTCTATAGTAGCATTATCCAGAGATGCAAAGAATGCAGATGCCTTTACAGGAATATTGGGCAAATCAATGGCTGAAATTAGAGCGTTGGACCCTGGGGTATTAATGGTAGAATTGGCAAACAAAGTACAGGGAGCAAACGCGCCAGAGTTAGCGACTAAATTGGGATTTCGCTTACCTAAATCGAAAGCTGCATTGGATTCGGTAAATGTATTGCTACAATTATCAAAATCAACGGCAAAATATGATCAACATTTAAAAACTGTAGGAGCAGAGTTGGGTAAGGTAAATGCATTAACCCAAGACTATAGCCTTAAAAACTCTACATTACAAGCAAACCTCGACATTGCCAATAATTCATTTACTCGCCTGAAAGCAGTGATTGGCGGAGCGTTGGCTCCTGCTATAGATTGGTTATCTTCTAGGTTTACTCAACTTACTGCTTTTATCCAAACTCATTGGAATATTATAGGTCCTCTCTTATTAGGTTTCGCTGTAGCTATAGGCATTTTATCATTGAGTTTCATTCAATTACAAATAGCAGCACTACCTATTTCAATCCCTATATTGACACTTGCTGTTGGAATAGGGTTATTAGTAGCTGCTTTTAGTTCTGCAAACCCTCTTTTATACGGAGCTGCCATTATATTTTTGATACTTACGCGGCGAACTTGGGCTACAATGTTTGCCAATGCAGCATTAAGAGCAAGTATGTTAGCCACTGCGGTAGCTCAACGTGCTGCAGCAATTTCTACATTTTTGATGGCAGGAGCCATGCGAGTCCTCAATTTTGTGATGAAAATGAATCCTATTTTAGGCATTGTATCATTAATTCTACTCCTCATAGGAGTGTTTAGTGGGCTTTTTCATAAAATTACCTTCATAAGGACTGTATTTGAAGCGTTTTTTGGACTCATTCGTAGAGGTATCTCCTGGATATCTGGCATATTCTCTAAGTTCTTTTCCTTTATGGGAGATGGACTTGACAAAACAGGGAAAAAGATGGATGGCTTGTCCTCAAAAGCAAAAGGGCTGACAGAGACGATGAACATGCCTGCTCAAGCTGCTCCATCTTTTGTAAATGGAGTGACAGCTCAGGTCAAGAGTGCAGAGCAAATGATGAAAATGTTTAAGGAGTATAAAGAAGGAAAAGAATTTAAATTTGTTGGCTTAGATGATAATTATGTGACAACAAAATCAGCCTTTTTGAACAAGTATCTTCTAAAACGAGAACATCTATTTGACGAAGTGCTTAAAGCGGGGATTCTTCCTGATGTTGATAAAGCTCATTTGGAGGTTAAAAACATCAAGCTCCCTGGTGGTACACCAGTTGCAAAAGGTTTTAAGCGTTTGGTAAGAAATGATGGTACTACTATAGATTATAAAGTGCCAACAGGTAAACATAAAGATGTTAGTTACTATTTTTCTGCTTATTGGCCGGTAGTTGAAAAACTGCAAGCATATAACAAACAGATAAGAAAAGAAGACACTAGGAGAAAACAGTTAGGTATTACTAGTCTTACAAATGCTAAAAGCACTGTATCACCTGCCACTTCTATCAATAAGAATGGACATTTTAACAAAGATAGTAAGGAAAACAAAAACCTCCAGGGAGGACTACAGCAAGTATCAGCCAGTGGGGTAAAGGAGAAAAACTACAATATCCAGATTGGCAGTTTCGTAGACGGTGATTTTGTAGTGAAAACCGAAAACGTAGAAACAGGAACTCAGCAAACTTATGATAAGTTTCTGGAAATGTTTATGAGAGTCATTAACAACGCACAACAATCTTAAATACTATGGCATTATTTGATCAACAGAAATTTTTGAATTTTTATGGTTTTCTGCCCGATGTATTAGGGGTAGACAAATACCTGGATGTAAACGGTATTGTTATAGATGGTTTTCGCAGTGCCGCATCAGGATTAGGAGGTGCAGCAGCTAAAAAACTTGATAGAAGACCTGAAAATCCTCAAAAACAGTCTCCCGATAAACAAAATGCTTCTGTTTTTAACCTAACGCTGGGAGAAGGTAAAGAGAAAAAGGATACTTATACCTTTAATCCTCCACCAGTGATATCGGTGAATCTGAAAAAGAATGTAGTTACCACTAAAGTGGCAGGTTCGGCTCGCCCACCTGTAGTGGAGATTATTGGCCATGATACCTTTCGAATAAAGATACAGGGATATATTGAGAATAAAACAAGGCATCAAATCAATTATCAACCCAATAGATTGACTCAAGTGCAGAATGCACTTAACCTAGTAGAAACTAATTATGGAGAGTTAAAAGTAAGGGAAGATGAGTTTCCGATTGATAAGTTGGAAGAGTTGTATCGATTGTTTGAAAAGAATGAAGCAATCAAAGCAGAATGCAAACTATTGAATAGCTTAGGAATCCACTGGATTGTGCTAACCGAAATGCCTGAAATCACCTATTATCCAGCGGCTTTTACATACTCATTCAATGCCATTGCTGATGAGCACAAAGAGATATTGGTTTTGGAAAAATAGCATACTGTATGGCTTATATCAATAAAGTAAAAATTACCATTGCCGATAAATATCAAATCCAGGCGGTGAATAGTGTGAAAATACAAAGCAACTGGAAGAATATTGCCGAAACCTGTGAAATAAAGGTTCCTAACCTTGAGAAATATTTGAATAAAGTAGGTGATAAGACTTTCAAGGCAGGTGACAAAGTAAAAGTACAATTGAGCATGTCACCTAGCTTCAACAATGACCAGTTTAAACCTGAGTTTGAAGGTTACATCGATCGAGTACAGTTTTCCACGCCTTTTACTTTGTTTTGTGAAAATGAGGCTTATGTGTGGAAACGAAAACCGAGCATCACTAAATTTTACAAAGAAATTACGATTAATGATCTACTCAAAGAGTTGTTCGGCGACAAAGTGATACTTACGGAGTCAATCCCCAAGTTTACACTACAAAAATTCAAGATTGATGGAGCCACACCCTATAAGGTGCTGAAGGAACTCAAGAAAACCTATTACTTGACTACCTATTTCAGAGGAGATAAGCTTTTAGTGGGAACGCAATATTTGACCGAATTGAATACACCTACTCATGTGTATCATTTAGATGGTGATCAGGGAAATGTGGTCAAAGACAACCTGATATTTAGAAGTAAAGATACTATTAAGCTTAAGGCAAGGGTAATTTCAATCTTGAAAAACGGCAAAAAAATAGAGGTCTCTACGGGTGATCCTGATGGCGAAGAGCGTACCTTATATTTCAAATATATTGAAGATGAAGAAGCACTAAAAAAACTAGCAGAAACTCAATTAGAAAAACTTAAGCAAGATACTTTGGAAGGCGCTATTGAAACTTTTGGCTTGCCTTATATACAACATAGCCATTTGGCAAAACTTAAAAGTACAAAGTACACCCAAAAAAACGGAACTTTTTTTATCGACGGAGTGGATACTAGCTTCAGTACAGAGGGGTTTAGAAGAAATGTGAAGCTAGGTAAGCTAATGATACTTGATGATTTACTGCCACGAGGCGAAAGTGGTTTTGTAGACTCTCTACCAGAGAGTAATAACTCTTTCATTAACAATAATACTACGCCTGGTTTTACCTAATTAATGAGAAATAACGATGAGAAAATATACTGAAGACGAAGTAGCCGACGAACTAAAAGAACTAATGGATGACCGAACTACTGTGCAAGGGCAAAAAGCAAAGATAGTGAGTGTAAGTACAGTGGAAATGGAGTGTGTAGTGAAGTTGCTTTCTAATGACTTAGAGATAACAGGAGTAAACTTAAAGGGGCATACAGTGAACCCAGATAACTCGATCAATCAAAATGGCTTTATTCTAGTACCCAAGGTAGACAGTATTGTATTGATTAATCTGATAGAAGATACTAAAAAGAGTAGATGGCATGCTGGAGATTATTACATAACCATGTACTCAGAAATAGAAGAGGTGCTTTTTAAACAAAACGACAAAGAGGTTCTCAAAATTGACAAAGATGGGAACTTCTCCTTGATGAACAAAGACAATGACAGTGTACTGAAGGTGGAAAGTGGAGGCAATGTGACTTTTCACAAAGGAGAAAACAAAGGGTTGATCAAAATTGATAGTCTGGTTGCAAAACTCAATGCCCTTGAACAAAAAGTAAATGATTTAATCACTGACTATAAAGGACATAATCATCTGCATCCACAAGGGCCCACCACGGCTTTTGTAACCCCCTCAGTAATTACTGACTTGACCGAAACCCAAGTCAACGATCTGGAAAACGATAAAATAAAGCACTAACAATACTTAACAATTATGAAAGATTTGCTATTAGACGAAAATTTTGACATTACCAATGATTTGGGAGAGGCTACCGACCAAACCACTGAGATAGTAGTGTTGAGTCAAAAAGGGAATTTTAAGAAATATCCTACCATTGGTGTCAATGCCTTAGATTTTATGAAGTCAGGCACTTTTGCCGATGGCCTTGAAGGAAGAATAAAGCTTGAATTGGAGGTGGATGGGGCTAAAATAACTGTATCTGATTTTAGTAGTGTACCCTTTAAAGTAGAAGCAAAATGGCAATCATAAATATCAAGGTACAAGACCGACAAACCTTACTGGATGTAGCCGTTCAGTACTTAGGAGATGCTACTGGAGCTATTTATTTGGCACAGTTAAACAATATTTCTATTACTGAAAACCTGGAGGCTGGGCAAATATTGAAGATAGACACCGATCAGGTAATTGATAGCAAAGTGGTAAGCTATTTACGTGAAAAAGATGTAGTTCCTATTACTGATTAAATGCTAAAATTATGACTCGAACCATCACCGAAATAGAAAACGAGATTCTCACCGCCAAAGAGAATAACTCGGTACTTCAGGAGATCAATACTACTTCACGGTTTAGTCCCTGGAGAGCGATTGTATATGTAATGGCTTATGTGGTGTATTCTCTGGAAAAGCTATTCACCTTGTTTAAATCAGACATTACCCAAGTTGTAACCAATAACCGCATTGGTTCATTGCCATGGTACGCCCAGGTAAGCAAAGCTTTTCAAGTAGGAGACAACCTAAACGAAAACTTACAATACAACACTATAAATGCTGATTTACAAATCATTACCCGAGTAGCAGTCAAAGAATTACCTGAGTCTACCTTGTCTATTAAAGTAGCCAAAGGAGCCACCCAAGCAAGCCTAAGTCCCTTGAGCGAGGCCGAAGAGCAGCAATTTACTGCTTACTTAAATAAAATGAAGCCAGCGGGCGTAAAGATAAATGCACAGAGTTTAACCGCGGATCAAATACAAATTACTGCCGAGGTGTTTTTTAATCCTTTGTTTGCGCGCGATACGATTACTACCCGTTTGATAACGGCGGTAAATGATTATTGTAGTAACATAGATTTTGGAGGGCAACTCAATCGTAACGACTTGATTGGACGAGTTAGACAGGAAGAGGGCATTGACGATTTTATCATTAGTCAGCTACAGGTGGTGCAAAACAATACTACAGTTACGGTGAGTCGGGCACAAGAGCTAGTGGCTGGATATGCTGTATTTGACAATACTAACTCGGCTTTTACTTATACACCAGTTTAGTGATCATCAAGACCAAAACCTATTATGCAAGACCGCAAATACTACCATATAGATTTTGACCGATTGGTAGAGATATTATTGCCAGGTTTTTTGCGCAAGCCTAAGCTCACTGCTTTTATGAAAGTTTGCGTAGTTCCGGTAAAAACACTCTACCAGCAATTTCAAACTTTCAGCCAACAACAAGAATACGAAGCGGGCATTACAGCTCAGGCGGGATTAATAGAAAAAGCATTGAACGATGCATTTGACCCAGTTTCCCGCAGGTTTCAAATTGTACATGAACTGCTCAACGATGGGCCAGTCATGTTTCTGGATGCTGACAATCAGGTAGGGCAAAACCCGATTATTTATCTAGATGCAGATGCTCAGAGTAATGCAGGGATGGTGATGCATCTTGATTCGGAAAGTAGTGAGCTACCTGCTGGCAAAGACTTTAGAGTGTATGCACCACAAAATATCAAAGAACAGCATGAAGAAGCCATTCATTCAATGGTGAGGAAATACAAATTCGCTTCTAAAACATTTGACGTTAAATTTAGATAAATAACCTATGGATAAGGAAATGATTTTTGCTCCTGGAGGACGCGAATATACCGCGGATGACTTCCAAGTGTTGCAGGAACAAATCAAACTGTTAGAATCAATATTTGCGGGTCGGGGTGCTTTTGTACTTACTGGTTGTGAGGTAAACGCCACCTTGCCCGAGAACTCAACCATTGCCGCGGGAAAAGTATACATTGGTGGCCTCATCATGAGCTTTGCTGGAGCCACTGGGTTGGATCTCAGAAGTGGTACCTCGGTATATATGGTAGCCCGAGCTGCTACTGACGATACTCCTAAAGGCGGGGGTATTGTACCTGCCTGGAACACCCGCCGTAACCATTCGGTAGAAATCGTGACTACCCAACCCAGTTCTGGCGATTACATTACTTTTACCGACGCAGGTATTAGTAAAAAAATGCTCATTACCGAAATAGAAGCCAAACCTCGCCACGAGTGGAGTGGTACCCAATTACGTTTTGAAAATAAAGATGGAAGTTGGGGCACTTATGTAGACCTCAAAGGTGAAAAAGGTGATAAAGGGGACAAAGGAGATGTAGGAGCTACGGGCCCCCAAGGCCCCCAAGGGATTCAGGGTGAGCAAGGGCTTAAAGGAGATACGGGAGCGGCTGGCCCAGTTGGTCCTCAAGGCCCACAGGGACTCACTGGCCCTCAGGGCCCCCAAGGAAGTACCGGAGCTACTGGTTCTCAAGGTCCTCGCGGTTATACAGGGTATACTGGAGCTACTGGTCCTCAGGGCCCCCAGGGTCCTCAAGGTCCCGCAGGTGTTGTATATACTGGAGTCGTAACAGGAGTTCCAAATCCCTATCAAAACCATACACTTATCAGGGTTTCTATTGCAGGGTATACAGGATATATTCCAACAACATATAATCAGTTAGCCTGATTTTTTAAGATAAATATATTGTTTGATTTTTTTAAAATGATACTAATTTTCCCAACAGAGGTAAAATATAAAGCAAATATAGTAGCTGCTCAAAGAACTAACTTTCAATGTGAGCATTATAATCATCAACATTTAAAGACTGGAAATATGTCAATAATGTTTGAACTGTTACCGCTGTTTTTAAATGCTACTTGGGCAGCTTTACGAACCTATATAATGCCTCCTTTTGCTTATCAGGGTATTTATGAGTATCTCAGAGACAATAAGAACATCTACCTTATAGATACTCCAGAGCAGCATCTAGAGGTATGCTCGGTGGTCAATCATTATGAGAAAGTGAAGCACTTGTGCCCCCAAACAGTATGGATAGATGGAGAGTCAGCGTTGGACGAGGAAAAGCTGAGGACTAAACTGAGTGCCTTTGGTGAATCTGGTAAACGACTGATGATGAAAGACTACATGCGCTCAGCCAAGTATCAGCGAGAAAAGCCCTACGATGTAGAAGATCATACCGATATCACTCAAGCGCAAGAAGCCATGACCAAGTTCAAGGCACACCATGAGGGAGTCATTAATGGAGGGTTTGTGTTTTCGGAGTACATTCCTGACTTGAAGCTGGTACACCAGCATCCTTTTCCATTGACCAATCAGCCGATGTACGAGGAATATCGCTTGTTGTTTTTCCAAAATGAATTGTTGATGGTGGTCAACTACTGGGAAGAAATGCCCGATTATTCGCATCAGTTGAATGAAAAAGAGTTGGAGCCTTTTAAGGCAGTAGCCAAAACTATCAATTCTAACTTCTTTACATTGGACATTGCCCGTCGTGAAGATGGAAGCTTGGTTTTAATTGAGATTAATCCTGGGCAACTCGCTGGAATTGATTATAAGCGCCATCACGAGTTTTATGAGTTATTAGCTGACCGTCTTAAGGTACCCACCGCCTAATTTTACACCAGTAGTCCTGCCGGGTTACTGGTTTTATTTTGCCATTCTTTGCATTGGGTGAGTCTATGCCCATTTTTATTTCCAAAACTTTGATTTTTTTTAGTGTTGATAATCAGTGAGTTACGAAAAAGTTTCAAAAAAGTGAAAAAAACTTGAAAAAAAATGTCCGTCGAGGGTAGGCTACTTTGGTATATATATATGAATGTTTTAATGAACGACATAAATCAAACTTTATATCATTTCCCAATAAATAAGTAGCAAGTAAAATACACGGGAAATGGAGCGATCAATCATCAGGAGAATACAGTGATTAGTTTTAATCAATTATCCATTAGGAGAATAGATCAAACTGAAGGAAAATAAGCCAAAGAAAAGATCAAACCCAAGGAGAATAGAGTGATCAGGAAGATAGGTGGTGAAACAGCAAAAGTGAATCAAACTTTTGAAAAAATAAAAAGGGATCAAATATCAGGAAAATAAAGTGATCAGGAAGATAAGATCAAACAAGTACTCAATAAGTGAAAAAGTTTAGGAGAATAAGTGGTCACTGACACAGTGATTGAACACTACTTAAAGAAATAAGGAAAAGAGGGATCAAAAATAGGAAAATGAGTAGTCATACGAAATCCCTTATCGCTTAGAAGGGAAGAGAAAGTGGGTAATCAAACCAGGGATTTAAGTGATCAGGCCTCAAAAGAAAAGTAAACAAAAATAGAAAAGTAAGTGGTTCAAACTTATTTTCTACCCAAGAAAATCTGTTGTATAAAAAATATTAAAAAAGCCTCAGTTCTATTGAATTGAGGCTTTTTTAATGGTATAAACTAAAGTCTATTTTTTCCCGCCTGGACTTTCTTCCAACAAACGACCAGTGAGCAGCAATACACTCATTTCGGCAAACTTGGCTCTAAACTTCGCGTTAATCGCATTAATCTTGGCCCGAATAAGTCCTAGTTGTGCCTCACGAAAAGCAGTATTGGTAGATTGCCCGAGATTGTAAGAAGATTTAATAGCATCAAAGTTCTTCTGAGCAATCACCTCGTTTTGCTGGTTCAGTTTTAAAATGTTCAAGTTGTTTTCGTAATTGGCGTATGCATTGGTAATGTCGCGATCTATTTGTTGCTTGATTTCCTCATATTGGGTTTTGGCTACATCAATCGAAATCTTAGAGTTTTGCACATTCTTACGGCGAATGCCTCCATCAAACAGAGGATAGGTGATTGTGAGTCCAGCGCTTAGCCCTAACGATTGATTGACCAGTATAAAACCTGCCTGGTTTTGACTACGATTGAAACCATACGAAGCATTCAACGCCACTGTAGGCATACGGCTTCCCTGAGCTATTCTGAGGTTAAGTTCAGAAGTGAGCTGGGTGTACTTAATGTTTTTAAGCTGTACATTTTTGGAATACGCTTCATCCTTGAGTTTGTCTAAACTGGCAATGGCCTTAAACTCTCCTGGCGAATCTACAGTAAAGTCTACATTGATGTCTCTTCCCAAAAACACATTGAGATTGCGTTTAGCATTTCTGAGCTGTTGCTTAAGCTGTACTACTGTAAGATTATCATTATTAAGTGACACTTCTGAGTTGAGTACATTGATACTATTAGAAGTACCAAACTCCTGACGCTTTTTAGCACGCTCAAGACGGTCTTTAGAGATTTTTACTGCCTCTAAGGCTACCCGATAATTTTCCTGTAGCTCAGCAATGTTATAATAACTGGCCACCAAACCCACCAATACATTTTGCTTTACTTGTTGGGTTGCAATATTGCCTTGCTCTGCGGCAAGTTTCAAGCTCTCATAGTTGCGCTTATTGACTCCGCCATTATACAATACATAGTCAGCTCGAATAGAAGCATTGGTTCCAACCGATACTGCACCATTTTGAGATTGCGTATCGCCACTGGCAAACTCAAAAGTAGAATTGTTGTTGCTGTAATTGATTCCCCCCTGAAGGCTTACCGTAGGCAACAAACCTGCATTTCCCTGATACACATTATTTTGGGCGATTCTAGCTTGTTCGCGGGCGCGTTTTAGGCTGTAGTTTTGCTGAGAAGCCATTTGCATTGCCTGCTGTAGCGTGAGTTTTTCTTGTGCCTGACTGGTTTGTTGCCCTAGAAAGAGTACCCCAGTAATAGCAATTAAATATATGAAATGAATGCGTTTCATGCGTTTAAGTTTTTTTCAATGGTAGTGAATAACCACCTGCCTCGTGATATTTCACAAGGCAGATGATCTCATATGGATGGTTTTATGATGGTTCTTTATCAGATAAGGGTGGTTGATCAGGGTGTCCGTAGGAGCCGTTACCGTTTAAAGGTACTCCATCGGTAAGTATGCCTTCATGTAGGGCTTCGCGTACAGCGGGTTCTACTACTTCAGTACTTGGCTTTTCGCCTTGCCATAACCACAAAACCATCACATTGAAGCGATTGAAAACTACTAATAATACGGGCAATAAAATGAGCATAATAGCAGTAGCCATGGCCAAACCATATGCTAGTGATACTGCCATTGGAATAAGAAACTGCGCTTGCATGCTTTTTTCGGCAATCAAAGGTCCTAATCCAGCAATAGTAGTCAGGGAAGTAAGCAAAATAGGCCTAAAACGAGAAAGTCCAGCCTCATATACTGCATCGTCGTATTTTTTGCCTTCTTTGAGATTACTATTCAGGGCGCTTACAAACACCAGTGCATCGTTTACCAATACCCCAATCAGAGCAATGATTCCTAACATAGATAAGATACTGATAGCCATTCCGTGAATAACGTGCCCCCAGGCTACTCCCACAAAACCAAATGGAATTAATAGTACTACAGCAAGTGTTTGACTTACTGAGCGGAATGTGAGCATGATGAGTGCTATCATTAATACAAGTATAGGAGGCCCAGCTTTACCAATAGATTGCCCAGTTTTGGCCGAAGAGCGACTTTGACCTTCGTAAGATACCTGTACACTTTTGTATTTGGCGAGAATGCTTGGCAAAATATCAGCGCGTACTTTCCGAATTACTTCGGTGGCCGAAGAGTTTGGGTTAGCCAAATCGGCTTCCACCTTAATTTCTCGTTTATTATCTAAGTGATTAATGGCAATCACTCCTCGCTTGACCGAAAAGGTAGCCAAATCTTTGAGATAAAACTCTTGCCCTGTGACTGTGCGAATGCGCATGTTTTCCAGATTGGTAAACGTAGATCGATCTTTTTCTTCGTAACGTACCCAAACTTTTACTTCATCTATTCCACGTTGTAGTCGCTGGGCTTCGCTTCCGAAAAATCCCTGACGTACCTGATTCAAGATATCTTGTACCTGAAAGCCTAACTGACGTGCCTTATCTTTGAGTTCGATATTGATCTCCCGCAAACCTTGTTGGTCACTATCTACCACATCCTTCAATACTTTCATTTTGCTCATTTCGGCTTTTAGCTCTTCTTTAGCTGCGTCTAGTTCGTTTTTGTCAAACCCTAGTAATGAAACTGAGATGGCTCGTCCAAATGGAGATGAAATGTTGTAGGCTACTTTTTCGGCGAGTGGAATAGGGCCTGCTTTTTGGCGAATGGCATTAGAAATTGCAAAACTGGCTAGGGGGCGTTTCTCTCCACCAATCAAAGCCAACTGCAAGTTGGCCTCATAAGTAGAGGGGCCAATGTTACGCTCTACTTTGGTGATCATTTTCTGCCCGTATTTTTTCTCCAGGTCTTTGTTTACTTCATACACTGCCTGCTCGATATGCTTAATCCATTTTTCGGTAATGGTTTCCCGGGTACCTGCGGGCATGGTTACACTTACTGTTAGGTTATCTCGTTCCACAAAAGGGAAAAAGGTCGTACGAATGATTCCTCCCTGGAAGGCTCCCATAGTTACCAAAAACATAGCAATAAAAACCGCGATTGTAAAGAACTTGTTTTTTAAACTGAATCGTAAAATAGGGGCATATAACGTAGAACGAAGCCAGTTCATCAAGCGAGAGGTGAGTTGCTCTACCTTGGTAGGCTCTTTAGATTTAAGCGCCTTAGAGTGCGATACGTGAGCCGGCAAAATCAAGGCTCCTTCTACCAACGAAAATATCAAGGTACAGATTACCACAAAGGCCATATTACTAAAAATATCGCCAATACGTCCTTCAATAAAATAAAACAAAGAGAACGCTACTACTGTGGTAAGAATGGCTGAAAATACTGCAGGCAATACTTTCATTGTTCCTTCTATCGCTGCTTCGGTAGGATTTTTACCTTTTTCGTATTCCTGATAAATACTTTCTGCGATTACGATACCATCATCTACCAGAATACCAATAACGAGGATCATCCCAAACAAGGAAATTACATTGATGGACATGCCAAAGAATGACCCTAGAATAAACATCCCCATAAAACAAATAGGAATACTAATGGCCACCCAAAATGCCAAACGATAGTGGAGGAACAAGGCCAGGAAGATAACTACCAAAATGGCACCCACCATTCCGTTATTCACCAATAAGTTAATTCTTTGGCGTAGGTAATCAGAGCCATCACGAATCACCGTGGCTTTTACTACTTTATTGTTTTCATTATACTCTTTGATGTAGGCCTGTACCTTTTCGGTAATATCAAAGATATCTTCGTTGATGGTATTTTGAACCGTTACTACTACCGAAGGTTTCTTATTAAGGTAACTACGACTTGGGTTGTCAGCAGCCCATTGGTCGCTGATGGTTGCTACGTCAGAAAGGCGAACAATTTTACCATCAGGTGTGCTTTTTAGAACAATGTTTTCTAAATCTTTAGCATAATAACGTTTGGAACGGGCCCGAATCAGAAATTCTTCTTTGGCTCCTTTTACTTTACCACCCGTAATTTCCAGGTTGGCTTTGCGCACCGCAGCCGAAGCTTGGTCAAAGGTGATTTTGTAGGCTCTTAGGTCAGTTTCCCGAAAGCTAATTTCTATTTCTTCATCAGGAAAACCACTCAAAGTTACCTTAGAAATACCATCTACTGCCAAGAGGTCGTTCTCGCAGGCACGGGCAAATTTTTTGAGGTTTTTTAAACTGACATTACCACTTAGGGCAAAACTAATCGCAAAACTGAGATTTTCCCTTTTGTACACCACGGGAGGCTCCATTCCACTAGGAAAGGAACTAATACGGTCTACCGAGTTTTTCACATCTTGCAATACTTTATCGGTATCATAACTACTTTCTACCTCTACCGTAACAGTACCTGCGTTTTCACGAGACACCGATGAGATACGATCAATTCCGGTTACTCCCTTGAGGTTATCTTCTATCTTGGCTACGATTCCCTCTTCTATTTCTTGTGGAGAAGACCCTGGGTAGACTACCTGAATGCTAATGTTTTTGCTTTCGGTTTCGGGGAAGAAGGTAGAACGGATGCTTTGGAGGCCAAACCAACCAAACAATAAGATGAGCACCATCAACAGGTTTCCAGTGATGGGGTATTTTATAAAATAAGCGACTATACTACGCATGATGTTTTGAGTATGAGCTGTTTTTCACTTTTAATTTTTTATTTAAGCACTTTTACTTCCATGCCAGCAAATGCGCCAGAAACTGGAAACTTAGGCAATACCACTCCATCTTTGAGTCCTTTTATGACCACATTGTTGCCAGTATAGCGCTGAATCTTAACAGTCTTGGGAGTCAGTTTTCCGTTTTCGATGGCATAAATTTGATTTTTGTTGAAGATCAAATTTCGAGATACTTTAAAAGCATCAGTGACCGAGGTAGCCGATATTTCTCCTTTCAGGTACATGCCTTCTCGTAGGTTTTTGCCAGTAGCTCCCACAAACACCTTTACGGTTTGAGTGGCTTCGTCCATTTTATCGCTAATTCGGCGAATGTTCCCCGTCCACTCTCCTTGAATGTCCTCAGAATATAGCTTTACCTGATTACCTACCTTGATCAAGTCCATGTCTTTTAAACTGACAGTAGCCTCAAACTCAAAATTGAATGGGTTGATGAACTCGCCCAGTTTCTGTCCATTGCGTACCAAGGTGCCAGGGTAAATAGTAGCTTGGGTAACTACCCCCGAAAAAGGAGCGTATACGTGATACTTCTTCAAGCGAGCTTCCTGGCTTTGAATGGTATAGTATTGATCATAAATGTTTTTGGCCAGAATAAAGTATTTTTCTTTAGAACTGCTTGTTTTTGGCAGAGGGCTAATGGGTTGCTTCATCTGAAAATTATCGATGTAGTCTTGCCATTTTTGAAAAGCGTCTGGATAATCCAGCTTAAGATCGGGTAGCAGTTGAGTAATGGTATTAAGCAAGCGGCTTTTTTGAGCCAGGATATTTAGACGGGCTTCCTGGTCATCCATACTTACCAAAATGGCCCCAGCGCCAAAACGGTTTCCCTCTCTAAAGCGACTGCTGCTTTTGAGCAAGATCCCTGAAACCTCAGCATAAACATCTATCTTATCTCGAGCGATGAGTTTTCCAGTAACGGTAAGAGGGGCTTGAATGTCTTTGTTTTTTACCTGAATTGTTTCTACTACGGGAGCTGTTTTTTTGGATTTGCCGCGGCGGCTTTTTTTAGGTTCGCTTTTGCTCAACGATTTGTTGACCATTACCGCACCGCCTAATATTACAAATGCCGCAATTACAATAATTATCTGACGTGTTTTCATGCTAAATTGATAAAGCGCTTTTCCTTGTTTTTTGTAATATAAAGGTAAAAGCGGGTAGGCTTAACTTTTTTAGTTCAATTGGACTTTAACAAAAGTATAACATATACAATTGATAACCCTTTTGGAGACTTTTTGTTAAAAAATTTATTCCCAACTTCAGTCGCAAAAATAGCCTGAATTCTGAAGTAAATTTGGTTTCGGGCTACTATAAGCTGTTTGATGTAAGTTTTCGAGGTGATTATCAAATTTGTTAAATAAAAAAGTTAAAAGATGAGGTTTTAGAAGACGAAGAGTGGTTGTAATTGTATTTTTTTAGGATTGTTAAAATAATATTTTGTTTATGACAATGTAATAACCGATAACTTAAACCTTGTTGAGCGTGGTACATATTTCTCAAAACCTTTGGAGAAACTCCCAATCCTTGGCTATTTTGTAGAAAAACCATCTACCATAACCATGACCACTCCAAAAACCAATCGTTTTTTTATTCTGATGACTTTTGTTTACCTGATAGCAGGCTTGACAAGTACCTATTTTATGGTGAAAAATGCCCAAGCTTACAATAAACAAAAGACCCAATACACCGAAACCCTTAATTTTCAAGATCGTTTGCTCAACGCCCGTGAATGGATGTTTGCTTCCGAATGGGACAAGAAAAGGGTAGAAGCAGATAAAATTTTTGCTGAGGCTCGGGTAAATTATACCTTGGCCAAACGTTGGGGATACTTAAACGCCGCTGTATTGGTCATATACCTTATATTAATCTTGTTGTTCTTTCGGGTAAACTCTCTGTTCTATAAAAAAATGAGTATTGGTTTCATTTCCATTGCTTTTGTGTGTCTAGTAGCTGGCATATTTACCCCAATGCTAGAAATAGATGCCTTTTCGAAAAACCTGGAGATACCTCTCAAAACCAAGGTAAACCTGGGGATTACCAAAGTGAATGTGGATTTGTCGAAAACCTTTGAGGGTCGGATGTATTTTTATTACCAAAATAAATCCATTACAGGGCTTATCGAGTTGCTGTTCCAAAAAAAGAACTGGATTGTAGGAGGAGCCATTTTGGCTTTCAGTGTGTTGGTACCTTTGGTCAAGTTAATATTTTCTTTGCTGTTGTTATTTTCGGGAATTGCAAGAAACTCCGACTGGATCAAGCGCTTGATTAGTAGCATAGGCAAGTGGTCTATGGCCGATGTATTTGTAGCCGCGATTTTTCTGGCTTATTTGTCTTTTCAAAATATGAATTCGGGTATCAACACCGAAAGCAATCCTTTGTTGGGTGCTTATTTCTTTCTGGCCTATTGTCTGTTTTCTATCTCCTCTACTTATTTTATTCAAGCCTCTATCAAACGAGAGCTGTATTAAACCTTTAGGTATTTAGGAAGGTTGATAAGGTATCGAAAAATGCATAGGTTGCTTGTACTATGGAACAATCACCAATCAAATCTGTACATAGAGGATCCTCCACACGAGTAGGAGTGTTTGTGGTATACTTGCTGTTTGTCTTGATATTTGCCAGCCAAATAGTAGACCATTGGCATTGGGTGACTGGTGGTTTCTTTGGGTTACTTTTTCTGACAGCTTATCTGTTATTGGCTGATTTTATGAAGGTGATCCACATATACCCAAACCAAATTGTAATAAGCAATGCCTGGCAATTTTGGAATGGCTCTATAGTATTTGCTTTGAAAGAAATAAGCTATATACAGCTAGTGAAGGCTTACAAAAGCCAGCATATGGTGGTCCATTTTCAGGTAAAGTCACCCCAGCACGGATTCAAAAGGAAAATTAGTATTAGTAGTTTCAACTATGCCAAGTTAAAAGCTGGATTGGCTGAAGTAGGGGTTTCGGTACATTAAAAAGTAGCCCCAGGTTCAATAAAAAAGATGTAGGCTTTTTATAGTAAAACCCACATCTTGTTAGACAAAACTCACCTACAACTTATCAGCATATCTATTGCCCTATTTATTGTTTATAAAAGCGGGCAAAACTCATTTTTTTGGAACTATAGGTAAATAACAAATACCATTGTCGAGAAAGCTTACTTACATTGATTGTAATTTTTTGCGAGTTGCGAGGGATTTTGCCAATAAGCACTTTTTGGCCTTGTAGATTAAAAACGGCAAAGGTATGGTAGGCATGACCTTTTTGAGCAAACTCGATAGTAAAATTGTTTCGAGTAATATTAGGAAAGATTTGAAAGGCATTGCTTTCCTGTTTCCTGGTAGGAATTATACCTGTGGGCGTACCACCTCCGCCAGTATTTCCAGAACCTCCACATTCTTGAGCAATTCCAATTTGATTATTAGGAGGAGGTAAGGCTGCTTTGCAATCTGTTGAGTTAAATTCATCAGCTCCTATATCATTTTTATTATCATCTCTATTGTTACCATCCAAATCCCTGGTTACACTTTGAAGGTTAGTGCCTACGTCAATACAAGGGCTGCCAGCATTTAGATGATAGTCTGAAGTTAATTGAGGATCTGTTATCATAGAGTTATTGCCATCCTGGGTATAGTTTTGCCAGGTTGCCAAATCGCCAAAAGTTCCTTCAATGCGGAAACGTGCCGTTTTACTGGTGTGGAAATAGAAGTTATAATCTATGGTATTGGAACCGGTAAGAGGAGAAGTGGCGTTATTTTCCCGAGCTTCTATTACACCTCGCGAAGAAGTGGCAGGTAGTAGTATAATGTTATTTACTACAGTTGCCTCGGTTACAGATTGCGCTTTATTTGTACAGCCATTGGGAGTGTTTGATTCAAAGTATAAGCCTCCACGAGTATTTTGAGCAACATCTACTAATGTATTATTGGCGACTACAGGGCGAAGAGCACCAAATAAGCCAATACCATAAGAGTTGGTCTTTATAACGACATTATTACGCACAATGCAATCGATAGAGCCATAGGCGTTGGGGTTTTTTTGCGTATCATAAAACTGACAATCAGTGGCAAAACCCAAAGCAATTCCTGCATCACAGTTTTCAATAAAATTTCCTTCTGCAACGCATTTTTCTGAGCCTCCTTTGAAATAGAATGCGTGACTGCTTGGAATATCATGAAAGTAGCAATTACGGATGGTGAGCTGTTCTACATTCACTGCATCAATACCATCTCCATTGGAATCTTGTGCATTACCTGTATTAGGATTGGTATTGGTACGATAAATTTCACAAGCTTCAATAAGTACATTAAAAATACGAGTGCCATCCTGAGTTTGACCCGAAGGTATTTTGAAACCTTCGTTCTGAACATCGTGAATTTTACAAGAGCGAATCGTGATGTTATTGGTGCTTAAACCCAGTTGTATTCCGTTGAGATTGGGAGCTGTGACCTCTAGCCTTTCCAAAGTAACATTGGAAACTCCATCGGAAATAAAAATGCTCGCAAAATCATTGGAGGCTCTAATATGTGCCATTTCTCCTGGAAAAGACTTAAGTGTAATATCACTTTTGTTGATACTCAACTTATCATCAGCAAAATGTTCTCCCCCCCTTAATATCAATGTATCATTGGTATTCAATTTGCCCAGTACAGCCCTAACATCTTTCCAGGGATTAGCTTGACTGCCATCATTGTTGTCGTTACCGTTTTGGGCATCTACATAATAAGCTTGCTGTGCTTGAATAACTCCCCATCCTAAAAAAAAGAATAGGTGAAATAACCAGCGTTTTTTCATAACCTGACCTTAAATTTTGAAGTGGTTTTATATATGTGGTTAAAAGTTGTGAGTTTTAGGAAAAAAATCCCTGATTAAACAGTTGAGCTTTACGATCAAACTCAATTTATTTCTCCTAAAGTGAAAAAATCACAATTATCAATTGTGATTTCAAGTAGAATGTTTTTTGTTTAAGGAGGGTAATGCAAAACGGATAAAAATATATTCAATCAGGATAAAAATAGTGCAATGAATTATTGAGTGACATTATTTCCCAAACCATTCTACTTCTTCCTCAAACAAAACCTGGCTTAAATCTTTGTCAGCATATACTTGTTTAAAGCGTTCTGTCTCGTGCCTGCTTTGTTTACCCCCTCCAATTCGCACCAATACATCAATGTATTGAATAAACTCTTCTGATTCATCACCAAACTTTTGCCCATAAATAATCTGTTTTTGCACAGGATAAACCCCAGCGCGTACCCGCAAAGCCTGCTTGGCTGAAAAACCTACTGTGACTAGCCCCAGTTCGTCGGCCAATAAATAAGCCAAACGAGGCACCCCCATATTGGTAAGGCCACTCACGAGCTCGATGCTGCTTGCCTCTTTGCCTTCAATAATCTGGGTAATGAAATGTTTTAATTTTTGAGCGGCGTCTTGCTGGTCAAACTGATTTCTGCTAAAGCCTACGACCCCAATTTTTAGTGTATTATCTTCCATAATGTCTTTTTTTACTTTGATACGTTTTTCCAAACTTCAAGTAACTTCTTTTCTTCACTTTCCCAAAAAAGTTCAACTGCTTTAGTTGGTTTTTGATAATAAGTATTTTGTAGGCTCTTTTCCCAAGTCTGAGACAGATGAGTTACATCATCAAAATTGATCAAAGTGCCTGCGGGGTATTGTTCAATAAAAGATTGCCAGGCTGCATTGGTTTGCACCAGCATAGGCGTTTGCAAGGCAGCGCATTCATAAAACTTGGTAGGAATTCGCCCTGCCACGCTTTTGTTGATATGGTAAGGCAATAAAGCAAATTGAGCTTGCTGAAGTTCCTCAATAATCTGACGATGAGGCACTGGTTTTTCGCCTCCAATTATCTGAATAAACGAATGCTTTTTAAGCAAGTGTTGTAACTGTTCCCAGTCATTCGGATTGGGACAAAACCCAATGATAATCAAAGAAATATGAGCATCAACTTGTTGCAACCGAGCTACCCAATCAATGGCACGAAATACGCCATAATCTCGAGAAATGGTGCCCGAATAGACCAATCGCCCTTTTATTCGTGTTTGTTCCTTTATTGCAAATCTTTGCACCTTATTGGCCACAATGGTAGCCTTTCGTTGCATAAATGGTATTTCCTGATAATAACAAGCTTCAGCTAGTAAATATTGGGAAATCTTGTGATGACAGAATCGTTCGATCAATCGTATGCAGTTTGCCAAAGGCCAACGCACAATTGTTGGGAAAACCTGGGTGTAGCGTACGTTACGATAATAGTTTTCCTGCACATCATAAATGATCTTGACCTTGCGAAACCAACTGTAGAAATACACTGGCAGCAATAATTCAAAGGTGGCCACTACTACCATTTGAGGTTTCAAGCGCCACAGTTTTCGGAAGAAACGTAGCCCAGCCAATAGCCGCTGGCCAGAGAGCCGCTTAAAAGCATACAAAGGGTGAAAGTATACATTGGAGAGTAGAGAGGTATGTGCAGAAGAAGTGGCTGAACCAATAAAGTGAAAATCATGCACAGGATAGTGCTTGGCAAGCGATCGCCCTATTTTTTGGTAAAGGCGTATATCATCTACAGGTTTGAGGATAGAGGCAAGCACTATAGTTGGTTTCATACTCGCTAGGCTTTTGGCAAACGAAACTTAAAGGCACTTCCTTCGCCGGGGGTACTTTCTACCCAAATTTTGCCTTCATTTTTCTCAATCAATTCCTTGCATAGCAACAAGCCCAACCCGGTACCTTTTTCCCGATGGGTACCCTCGGTAGTAAAATGAGAATCGACCTTAAATAGCTTTTGAGCATCTTCTGTACTAATGCCAACCCCTGTGTCTTGCACTGTGAGTTCTACCTGATGATCGGGAGCATCCTGGCAATGTATAGTAATGGAGCCATCGCTGGTAAATTTGATAGCATTAGAAACCAGATTGCGAATGACAATATCTACCATGTGGGCATCAGCCATGACTGCCTGAGGCTGCGTATCTTTTTTGACCAACTCAATGTTTTTACTTTTGGCATTGAGAGCCAGCAAATCAAAAGTATCGTCTACCAACTCGTTCAAATCTATAGGTTGGATGTTCATTTTCATGAGTCCCATCTGAGAACGAGACCAGTGAAGCAAGTTGTCTAATAAATCCAGCGTGTTTTTTACCGATTTGATCATTTGGGAAGTGAGCACTTCTATTTCTTCAGGAGTCATGGCATCTTTTTGCAACTGCATCAAGTTCAAAAAGCCACTGATGGTATTCAAAGGGGAGCGTAAGTCATGGGCAATTACCGAAAACAAACGATCTTTCATACTATTCGAGATATGTAACTCTTTTTGAGAAGCCTCCAGCTGGGTATTGAGTGCCTGTAGCTTTTGATTAGACTTATGCTTAAAAGTGTAATTGTTATAAAGCACGGCCGAAACTACAATCACCAGCAGCAAAGCCACAATAAGCAAGGCTTCTATCTGACCATCCCGCTTGAGTTTTTGAGATTGAAGTTCATTTTGTTTTTTGAGTAGTGCCAGCTCCCGATCACGTACCTCAAGTTCTTTGGCTTTTTGAGCTACCTCATAATGCTCTTGCATGGCTTTTATTTCAGCTACTGGATCGCGATTTCCTCCCAGAGAATCGGCCATTTGGCGATGTAGGCGATAAAACCGGGCAAAACTAGCTTCGTTATTCAGCTTCAAATAAGTATTAGACAAGTACTGATAACTTTCCATAATCAGAAAACCCTCAGGTTGCTCCAGTGCCTTATTGAGTGCTTTTTGATGGAATTTGAGGGCTGTTTGAGGCTCTTCTTTTTGTAGGTAAAAACTACCCAAATCGTTGAGTGTTTGTACTTCTTCTCGGTTAGCCTTGAGTTCTTGACTCAGCGCTAGCGCATCGTTGTAGTATTTTAAAGATTCTTCGTACTTTTTTTGACGTAAAAACACCTGACCTAAGCCACGAAAAGACACGATTTCTTCTTTCCGAAAGCCAATGCTACGCTGAATGCGCAATGCATTTACATACAGTGCTTTGGCAGTATCATATTGCTGGAGTTCGGTGTAGGCGCGAGCCTTGTCTTGCCAGGCCACAGCAATGCCTCTTTTGTCTTGTAAACTTTGGCTAATCTTGAGAGAAGCCTCAAAGGTTTCGAGTGCCTTAGTATAGTTGTGGCTACGTAAGTAGAGATTACCAATGGCATCCAGCGATTGAGAAATTTCTCGTTGGTCTTTGATACTACGTCGAGTGTCAAGTGCCCGATATTGAAAGTCTAATGCTTTGGCATATAAGTGCTTACGTGCGTAAATATTACTAATGCTACTTAAAATTGCCCCTGTCTCTTTACGGTTTTTGAGTTCTTGCTGAATCTTCAAAGCCCGAAACTGGTAATTCAGTGCTTTGTTGTATTGGTTAAGATAATAAGAGCTGATGCCAATCTTGTGTAAGGAATAAGCTGCCAGTGAAGGGTTACGGATAGAATCGCCAATCGAGAGCGACTGGAAAAAGTTTTTGAATGCTTGTTTGTAATCTCCTTGACTTAAGTAATACTCACCTACATTGTTCAGCGAAGTAGAAATCAGTTTTTTATCCTTTAGCGAGTAGGCAGAGTTAAGGGCCTGTTGAGCATATTGCAACGATTTGGGAGCAGAAACAGAGTGGTAAACCTCGGCTAGTGCGTTGAGCAATGTTACTTTTTGAGGGTTGTTTTGGAGGTTTTGTTGGAGTTGAGTACGCAGACTATCTATTAGGTGGGTATTATTGGCGGACAGTTGGGCATGGCTGAAGCTGATTAAGATGAAGTGGTTGATTAACAGGCAACTAACCCAAACCCAATATTTCATAAGATAGAAGCTTCGTTATGACTTATTTAATGATGTCTCTTTTTGAGTGGTTTCAAGATACATAAAACCAAATGAATTTGCAATGTCGTAGATTTTAGCGTCTGATCTTTTACTCCAAAATACTATGAAACCTTTGAAGTTTTTTTAATTTAGCAAAGAAGTTGTAATGACTTCAACGATATATTTTAATTCAAGAAAAAACTTACCTACACAATGATTGTAAACCTAAGAATCGACATCGACTCTTACGACAATGTGCAGAACCTGGTACAAATGATTCAGGCCATGGGTTCTGTTTCTGGGGTAGAGGCACTGGATGCTAACGGCCAGCCTCTACAGGCTCCTGCCAAGGCCGAGATAGCTGGATCGGGCGTAGAAGGTGCCAGCGAACAAGGCTTACGCACCATTACAGTCATTGATTTTTATAAGAAAATCAATGCTGCCAACCTATCAGAATCACAAGGACAAATTACTAACCAAGCTCAATTAAGAGAGGAGGTACAAACATGGTAACTACCTGGACTGGCGCTGCCAAGCGAGACTTGCAGCAAATTTATCAACGTTTATCGGCCAATGATCCTACCACGGCCAAAGCCACCATCGAGGCCATTTTAGCTGGAACCGATAACCTTCACGAAAACTATCAGGCAGGTAAACCTGAAGGATTGTTGAGTGGAGAAAAAGTGCCTTACAAGTATATTACTGTAGGGTATTATAAAATATTGTACACCTTTGATGCTGAGAAAGTATCTATACGCTCTATCTTCCACTTGCGCCAAATGGCTGAGCAAAATCAGGCTTTGATCGCTCAATTGGACGTAAAGGCTGCAGAAGTAGCAACCAAAGCAGCCGAAGAGGCGGCTAAGGTAGCAGCTTCGCAACCTACACCTGAGCCAGTAGTAGAGCCTACTCCCGAAATTGTAGAAGAAACTTCTGAACCACCAGTGGTCAACGATACAGTAACTACTCCTGATACAGATACTGTTACTACTGAGGTACCTGAGACTCCAGAGGTGGCTGATACTACCACCCCCGAAACGCCAGAAACGCCCACCCCTGAAACACCCACTACCGAGACGCCAGCCGCTAGCATGGCCGACCTGGAGGCATTACGTGCCAAAATGGGTAGTGGTGAAGTATCTAACGAAGGAGGAGATGTTGGTTTTGATGCTGCTGCGCTGGAGGCCGAACTTATGGCAGATGACGAAAAAGAAAAAGAAGATACGCCTGAGTTCAAAGACATTTCTCTAGACGATATGGATACGCCTGATAAACCTGCAGGTGAATAAAACAGATTCGTTTACGAGTCAACAAATCATTTAAACCCGGCCGTTCGCTGGGTTTTATTGTTTAAACAGGGTTTTCTTACCAGACTACTTACAACAATGTCTCTTTGAGGGAATGAATAAAAACAAAACCCTGATAAATATTACCAGGGTTTTAGCTCATTTATTTTAACTATTAATTTATTGAGTTCTCCTTCGTTCTTCTTCAGAACCCGTACGACGGTTTTTGGCTTTACGAAGCTTCATATTGCCAAAGTTATATGTGAAGTTTATTCTGAAGATATTCCCTTCAATATCATAATGCCAGTCATATACCATATTCACAGAAGGTTCATTGATGCGAAATTTATAGAATGATCCCAGGTTGAACATATCTGTCCAACTGAACGCCATACTAAATCTTGATGAAAAAGTTTTTTTGACACCTAAATTAAACGAGGCTTGTTCAGGAAGACTGCCTACTCCAATGCGTTGAGAAGAGTTGGCTTGTGCACTGAGCTCAATAGCCCATTGTTGGGGAAGCTTAAACGTTTGGGTAATATTTCCTCGTACGTAAGCATTGGTATAGATAATAGGCCTGCCTTCTATCTGAGGTTGGAGTCGTTGCCAGTAGGCAGAAATGCTATAGCGGCTTTCCCACCATTTGGTAATGGTAATAGGAAAATTAATACCAATCATTGCTGTTTTGAAATCTGGCATATTGGTCGAGCGAGTCAGTATTAAATTGTCTTCAGCAAATACTTCTGGTTGATAAGTAAGCGCATTGTCGTCATCGGTAAATTGTAGTTGCAGTAAAAAACTACCCCATTGATAAGAAGTATTGATACGTCGGCTAATGGTAGGGCGAATGTCAGGGTTGCCGCCTAAAATGGTATTGTAACCCCAAACCATAAAAGCAGGCGCAATATTGCGGATAGATGGGCGAGTAATACGTTCTGTGTAGGAAAGTTGAAAGCGTTGATTTTTAGAAACCTGATAGTTCAAATAGGCGCTTGGGAATGCCCTAAGATAATTTTGTAGTAAAATATCTCCCTCTGTGTTAGAAATAAGATCACTGTTGTAATACTCTAACCGTACCCCAGCTTTGAAAGAAAGCTTACCACTTGGTTTGAAATCCAGGCTGGAATAAATAGCCCCCAGTTGCTCTTCTAAGCGAAAAACATCGGTAAAACGTGGGTCATCTACCCAACGATTGTTTTCAAGATTGGCTAGTTGCAGATCATTGGTAAAAGAAGAAAGTGAGCCCTTGAGGCCAGTCGATAATTCAAGTATAGGCGTGAGTGATTGGGTATAATCTAACTTGGCCACCTTAAATTTAATAGGAGTAATCTTTCGTGAAATAAATTCACGTGTGTTGAGAGTAGTTCCGTTTGGATCGGTAATGGCCTCCGTATAATCGGTAGGGTTTTGTTCAAAAAAATGCAAATAGTCTACATCAAAGCTCAAGCGGCTTTTGTCAGAAAACTGATGTCTAAAATTGAAGTTAAACATCCAATGTTGCCAGTCATTACGCTCAAAAGCATCGATAGACGGAGTAAAACTTTGCCCCGTGTTGTCTTCTACCCGTGCACTAACGTCGGTATCCATCGCCCAGGTTCTTAAATACCCCGCAAATAGCACCCCTACAGTAGTTCGCTGTGAAACATCATAATCTATACCTGCTCTGTAGTTGTACAAGCCCGTTTGGGCAGGACGTAAAGCCAAAATGTGAGTGTTGGTCACTACTCCGTTATGAGTGTTTTGGCGGTCAATGGTTACATCGTGTTTTACTAAACTATAATTTCCTGATAAATCAGCGAAAAAGTTGAACCTGTTTTGGCGAATATTCAGATTGACACTACCGCCATATTTGGGGCGTAAACCATAGGCAGTATTTGCATTGACAATGAGATTGAGGCCTTCGGCTTGTTGTTTCTTGGTAATGATATTGATGATACCAGCATTGCCTTCAGCATCAAACGAGGCTGGAGGAGCAGTAATGAGTTCGATAGATACTACATTGTCTGAATTCATCCCTTGGAGCAATTGAATAAGCCCCGCCATCTCCATCCGCATAATTTTGCCATCCAGCATGACCAACACACCAGCTTTACCCTGCATTTGAATTTGTCCATTGATGCGGTCAATCTCTATACCGGGCGAACGCTCCAGGATGGTCAAAATATCAGAGCCTTTGGCAATGATACTGCTTTGTACATTGACCACGGTACGATCGATGCGTTGTTCTAGCAAAGGCTTTTGAGCGGTAACGGTTACTGCTGACAATGTTTCTTTATGTTCAGCCAAGGTTACCTGAAAGGGAGAAAGTGGCTTTGCTGATGATACATGTACCTTAGGAACGACGAAAGTTTGATAGCCAATCATCGATATTTTTAAGGTATAGGTACCTGGTTTTACTTGTTGAATAATAAATACTCCTTTATCATCAGTCACTGCTCCTTTTACCAGGCTTTGGTTAGTAGGGTTGAGCAATAACACATTGGCAAATGGGATCGGCTCATTTTGACTGGTTACTTTACCTTGCACTTGATTTTGTGCCCAGCCGATAGAGGCAATTTGTACGAATAACAAGAACGGAATGAGGTTTTTCATAGGTTTATTTTGAATGGTTTGGAAGTGAAATTAGTGGCTCTTTAGGTAAGTTTTTGAGATAAATGCCTGATGCATTTTGGAGGGTGATATATGATAAGCAAAGCTTGACGAACCTATTTAGTATCAGTTAATAGTCTATTTATATGGCTTCAGAGGGCATTGGGCATTTTAAGCTACAGGTCTGATCGTTATTTATTAAATTTCCACTCATGTTTAGGTTTGATAAAATATATGTGGGTTGGTCAGCACAACGCCTCGCAAGGCATGTCATTTATTGGGCCTGCTGGATGATGTTTTTTGCCTCGATCAATAGTAGCTACAAAAAATACGATGAGGGATTTTGGTATTGGATAAATGTAGAACTGTGGGCGATGACAGTTAAGCTTCCTTTTACCTATTTGGTTATTTATGGTTTGGTACCCCGGTATTTAATCAAGAAACAATATTCAATCTTTATGATAGGGGCTTTGGTGCTAGCCATAGTAAGTGGTATAGGGATAACCTTGGTGCATCATTTTATCACCGAAATGTCGGTTTTAAAGGCCCCATCAGCTATTTGGTGGGATTTGGCAGGCATTGGTTATAAAACCCTGGACTTGATATATGTAGCGTCTTTGCCTACTGCATTTAAACTCACTCAGCGTTATATCCAGCAAGAGAAAAATACCCGACAAGTTATAGAGGAAAAGCTGGGCACCGAATTGCAACTTCTTAAGAATCAATTACAGCCTCATTTCTTGTTCAATACCTTGAACAACCTCTATGGAATGGTGCTTACCAATGATGAAAAAACGGCAGATGTTGTGCTACGATTGTCCGAAATTATCAGCTATATGTTGTATGAATGCGACCAGCCCAAAATCGCCTTGAGCAAAGAAGTAGAACACCTGAAAAACTACATTGCGTTAGAGAAAATAAGACATGGCAAACGACTGCTGATCACCTTCGAAACCAAGGGAATGGAAGGAGACCAACTCATTGCTCCTTTGTTGTTGCTACCTTTTGTTGAAAACGCTTTCAAACACGGAGTGGCCAATCATGAACAAGCGGCCTGGATTCGGATAAATATTTGGAGCAATGGCGAACGAATAGAGTTTATGGTAGAAAATGGGTTGGCAGCAGATACCCTGGACAACGAAGCAGCTGCGTTGGTGAAACACAGCGGTATTGGCTTAGAAAATGTTAAAAAGCGTTTGCAATTGCTTTATCCTGACCAACACGAGTTGATTATTCGCCAAAAAGATTCATTTTTTGTAAAACTCATACTTCAAATCGGATAAATTATGATGAAGTGCCTGATTGTAGATGATGAAGAAATGGCCATTAAGGTATTGGAAAGCCATATTGAGAAGGTGAGCACCCTTGAAATAGTAGCTACCTGTGCCAATGCATTAGAAGCCTTTGCCGCCTTGCAGGAGCATTCAGTAGACATTATGTTTCTTGACATCCAAATGCCCCGTATGTCTGGTTTTGGTTTGCTCAAAACCCTGCCTCATTATCCTCAGGTAATCATTACTACCGCTCATCGGGATTATGCCTTGGAAAGTTATGAGTTTGTGGTTACTGATTATTTATTAAAACCAATTTCGTTTGAACGTTTTCTTAAGTCTTTGACAAAAGTAAAATCGCCAGATGCCAAACCAATGGTTGAGAAAGTACGGCAGGTAGTGGAAAGTCAGGAACAAAGCCCTGCGTTTTTTTATGTGAGAAGCAATCGGCAGTTTATTAAAATCAATTTGGAAGAGGTGCAATATATTGAGAGTCTTCGTAATCACGTAACCATCGTAACTGACAATCACAAACATACGACACTTACCAGTATTGGCGAAATGGAAGAAAAATTACCTCCACAACATTTTTTGCGTATTCATCGGGGGTTTATTGTGGCCATTGCGCGTATTCAGCAATTTACTCAGAGTGCAGTAATCATAGCTGGTCAAGAATTACCTATTGGTAGTCTCTATAAGAAAACGGTATTGGATCGTTTATCAAAATACTTGTTTTAATAGAACCCATCTCAACTTGTGGTAATTACAAAAGCCAAGACGAGTTCAATAATATAACGTGTGTTTATAATGGTTCTTTACTAATGTATTTGTTGGACTTAGCAGTCTTGGTTTTGCCAAGTAAATACAACCAAATCAATCGAGATAATCTAAAATTGATAGGAGTCATCAAGAAAATGCTCATAATCATAGCTCCCAGTGCCACTTCGTCGGATACCCCAAAACCATAAGACAACCCCATAGCCACCAAAAACGCGATAGGAATGGCCAAAGCATAACTTACATACATGGCGCCAGTATAAAACCCTGGTTCAGGAAAAAAAGAAGTATGACAGTGGTCACAGGCTTCGTTCATTTCACTAAACTTGGTGGGGTGATAAAACTGTTTGTGGGTAAACACATCGCCTTGATGGCAATGAGGGCATTTTCCCTTGATCATAGAAGTGACTTTGCTCATAATGTTTGGGTATTTAATTTCTTCTTGTTGATTGAGAGCAAAATTACTACATAGATCCTAATCACTGACAGGACAAATGGCGGGTTTTGTAGGACAAATTATCCTATTTATACAAATTATGCCTCAGCTTTGCTCCCTTTAATTGATTCGGCCTTAGTATGTTGCTGTTAATAATTTATGGAGTGGAGCTGTCCCGTAGGGCAAATGATCATTGTTTGAGCGTAGCGAGTTTGAGCATTTGAAGCGAGAAGGAATAAATTTAAGCAAAACATACTACAGCCGCGGCGTTTTTTGGTTCGTTTTTTTCGCTGCAGAAAAATCCAGCGAAGAGCATTCTTTGATTATGATAGACAACCATTTAAAAAGTGGTTGTACGGAAAAATGAACGGCTTAAAAAAGATAAAAGCTTGAAGCTATAAATCTGTTGAAAATAATTTTCTACTCAGAGGCTTTTACGAAACTGCTCAGGCGTAACCCCAGTCATTTTCTTAAAAAATCGTGTAAAATATGCATTGTCAAAATAAGCCAAATGAGCTCCAATCTGGGCAACTGTCCAATCTGAGTGTACCAATAAACGTTTGGCTTCCAGTACGGTACGCTCCTGAATAAGCTCTGAAGTAGATTTATTAAGCGCCACTTTACAAATATGGTTGAGTTGTTTTACCGAAAGGTGCATTTTGTCGGCATATGTTTGTACGCTTTTTTCGGTGGTATAATGTGCATCTATCAAGGCTTCCAACTGGCGAATTTGATGGATAAGGTGCAATGATTCTCCAGCAGTAGTTTGCTGTTGATACAGTCTGGAAAGCCTAATCAACAAAACATTGAGGTAAGACTGTAGCACTTCGTCTACTCTTTTGTCTTGCTCACGAAACTCATCGTGCATGGTTTGCATCGTTTGGGTAACAAAACCAAGGTGCGAGTCGGGCAAATGCAGCAAAGGTTGGTACTGGGTAGTATTGAAAAATGGAAAGTCAAAAATTTTGTGATGGGCAAAATCCTTTAAGTAAAAATCTGCACTAAAAAACAGCACAAACCCGTCAATATCAGGCGAAAGCTCCCAGGAATGCACCTGAGCAGGAGACATAAAAAACACATCGCCAGGGTGAATATCATAAGTGACAAAATCTACAGTGTGCTTGCCAGTGCCTTGGGTAAAATACACCATAAAAAAGAAGTCGTGGCGGTGGGGTTTACTAATAAAATCGTAATCACGCACGTGCTCTTCAAACCGCTTGATGTAGAAATAAGGCAGATGAGGTTTATCGTTTTTGAATTGCTCAATGCATAAAACCGGAAGCTTTTTATTTTTCATAAGCACTCGTTTGAATTTGCCGAACCCTGTATACCTACAAATATAACAACAAACTGACTGAACCAATAAAACAAAAAAGCCACATCCTTCTTTAGATGTGGCTTGATTATTAAAATTAACCCTTGTGAGTGTTTAAGCGCAGTACCAGCGACAAGTCACTGCATCAGGCAATTGATTATAATTCAGGGGCTACTGGGAAATCAATAGGAACCTGAGTAGTGCCGTGCAAAAAGTTGCTGATGATTTTATCTCCAATCACCATAATAATATCTACCAGATTGGCTTTGTTATAACCCGCCTCAAACAAAGCTTGAGTGGCCTCAGTAGCAGGTTTTCCACGGTTGATTACAATGTTTTTTACAAACTTGGCCAAGGCATCAAACTTAGCGTCAAAAGAAGCCACTCCAGAGCGGATTTCTAAGATTTGTTCCTCAGTAAAACCATTCATTTTACCCAAAGCAGTGTGTGCACTTTGGCAATAACGACAATCGTTTACCTGGCTTACTACCAAGTTGATAATCTCTCTTTCTTTAGCTTTTAAAGTGCTTTTGCGGTTTTGTAAAGTAAGATAATCGCCCAAAGCCGTATCATTATAAGCATAGGCTGCATACAAGTTGGGAACAAAGCCTACACCTTTTTTCAGGTTCTCGAATATTGCCTGATTATTTGCTGAAACCTGGTCTTTGGTAGGTACCTCAAAGTTTACTTTCTCGATCGTTGACATGATATTTTGTGTTGATTTGAATTATGAAGTTTTCTAATTATTTACACTGCAAAATTGCGGCGAATCACCTCCTCAAAAAATGTCATAGATCAAAAAATAAAGTTGAACTAGTTCAACTTTTTGGTATTAGCGCTTCGTGCGTTTGTTTCGGATACGGCTCAGGTATTCGTTAGAAAAGCCCAAATAAGAGGCCAGTACATATTGAGGAATGCGGTTGGCAATATGGGGATAGCGTTCCATAAATTCTTCGTAACGTTCTTCGGCGGTTTTACTGAGGTTAGAAAGCATGCGACGCTGCAACGAAGCCACTGAGCGTTGGTATAAAATGCGGAAAAATTTTTCAAATTTAGGATAGCGCTCAAGCAGCAATTGCTCCGATTCAAAATCCATTTGAATCACTGTCGTTTTTTCCATGGCTTCCACAAATAGGGTAGAGGGGATTTGATAAATGTAGCTGTTAAAATCACTGATCCACCAATCTTCTACAGCCAGCGCGATGGTATGTTCGTGGGCGTTGTTGTCGTATAAAAAAGAGCGCATGGTGCCTTCCAATACATAGGTACGATGCTTACACACATAGCCAGGTTGTACAATCGTTTGTTTCTTGCGAAGCTTTTTTACCTGCATCAGTGATTCATAAAAAGCACGTTCTTCGTCATTAAACGCAATAAACTTCTGGGTGTAGGCTAATATTTTTTCAAAGTCATTGGCCATTGCATCCTCCTTTAGTGATTAGAAAGGAAAGATAAAAGAACTGGTTTTGAGTTGAAAAGAATAGGGTAGAATTGTTTTGTTATCAGGTTTGATGTTTAGAATCAGCATTGAAGAATACAGACTTACAAATCCTCCCGACTCAACGGACAAGTAGAGCAGCGTAGCAAGCCGCCCAACTTGGCTACTTCGGCATAAGGTGTTTTGAGCGTTTGGATGTTGCACTTTTTGAGTTCCACTACCAACCGATCAAACGATTGTTCCACTACTGCCAATTCTGGATGGATAGAAAATACATTGGGAAACATATGGTACATTTCTTCCTGTGTAACTTCAATCAGATTTTTAGGGCCAAACACATCGTAAATAGCATCAGGGAAAGACTGAAACCCTTCTTTGTAGATCAAGCCATGCTGATCGCCTACTGGCTGAAAAGCACAGTCCAAATGAAGAATATTACTAATCCCTTCGTTGGTCACATTTACAGGCAAGCCAATTACTTCTTTTTCACCTTTGAGAGCGTTTTGCAAATACTTAAGTCCCGCCTCGTTGGTTCTTTCACCTAAACCCACAAATACATAATCTTTCCAAACAATGATGTCGCCACCTTCCATTACTACTTCTGAAGGTGCCTGATGCACTTTTGCCACCGACTGTAACAACAACTTGATGGCATTGACTTCGGGCTGACGATTGGCCTTGCGCATATTGGCCAAAAAGAAATGATCGCCAATAGAAAAACCAATGTCTCGACAAAAAATCTGATCTTGTCCAGCAATATTTTCGGGCCTTAATACCTCTACATCGTGAGCCTCCAGCAAATGAGCAAAGGCTTCCACTTGTTGGATTAAAACTTCTTCGGTGGGTTCTTCGCCTCGTTGGGCGATTTCGGCATGCTTGGGATTATTCACGTGATTGACAACCCCTCTGTCGTGGGCAATACCAAGGATGACAGAATTGAGCCGACCAGTTTCGCTATGTACATTGATTTTCATACAATGGGTAGGAGTGTTTTGTAAAAGGATGATAAGTAAAACTTATCATTGGTAATTGTCAACTTTTGCCAAATGAAATGTGGTGAATTGCTTTTTTAACCATTAGGATTGGTACTATTTCAAGATGAGTTTTACCCGAGGATTCTGGAAGTGCTAATGAGAACCGAAATTAAACCATCGAACAAGATACTTAGGTTTTGTTTAATTGTCTCTTTGCAGACGAGCGACAAGTTGTTCAAACTGATGCTTTCTTTTGACCAAATCTTTTCCACTAATGATGGCCTTACGAGCATTGAACACTCTAGGGAAGGCCAAGCGGTTTTGTGCAAACGAATACATCCACCACAAGTCTACATAATTAATGATGAGATTGAAGCGATAAGACAAAGAGGGTTTCTCCAAAACAAAGCCTAAGCGTTGGGCGGTTTTTACACTAAAAAAATAAGAAGTGCCTTCCACTTTTACCGTATCAGGTAGTTTTCCTGCTTCAATTTCTTCCATAATTTGTATAAGACCTTGTAGAAAATTACTCCAAATCTTTTTGCGAGCTTTTAGCCCTCGTTCTCTCCAATGCATGACAAACAGATAATCAAAGGAGGTACCCATATGAATGTCGTATTTCATAGCATTGGGACTATAGACCAACAATAGAGGAGAGTAATACTTGTACATACCCAACAGGGTAAGTAGTGGGGTAAGGGCAAAATGAGCCAATGGAAGTACCACTGGAAATAATAAAAACATTCCATAAGGATGGAATGCACTCATAGTAACCGTGAATAAAAACATCCCGATTGCCAACAACATCACAGAAATGGTCCATTGCAAGAAAATCGGGAGGTTGTAAAATTTATTCATCGTTTTTGATGAATAAGTTGACTCCTAGTCAAAAAACTTACACTTATTACCCAAATAATTCCTCAAAAGCAGGTAAGTTGGGGTTGTTTCGTTGCCCACTATATACTGCAAATACTACTTTCTCAAATGCTTTGGCAAAACGTCCTTCAGCCTGTAAAAAGGTAGCAAAGTAATGAGCAATATCTTTTGGGTTGTTTTTGAAAACACCACATCCCCAGGCTCCCAACACCAATACAGGGTGCTGATAAGACACCGCCAATGACAATACCTTTTCGGTACGCTTTAGCATGGTATCTTCTACCATTTCCAGCTCTTGGGGGTAGTTCTCTTTCACCGAACCAGCATTTACAGCAGGAGAAGTAATGAAAGAAAGCGGATAAGGTGCATCCAAAAAATCACCATCATCGTCCCGAAATACAGGCACTTGAGGTGAATAAATCATATGATCAGAATATAGACCAGTGCGTCTTTTGCGATTGGCCAAATACAATGATTTGTGTTTTTCCAAACAAGGATACAGGGCCGAAGAACGTGCTAAGCTTTCTTCTTGTGCCTGACTACCACCCAAAAAGCCTCCACCTGGATTTTTAGCCGAAGCAAAGTTGAGTACTGCAATGTCCTGATGACCTTCCTCAAATAGGCGACGTGCGGCCTGAAGTGTGGTTTCAGTAGTTACTTCAAAAACAGTATCAAAACTGCGGTCTTGCATCACTACATCTCGCTCACTGTATACTTCTTTTTTAAAATCCTCAGGAGCATACAATTCGGTTCCTTCTATAGCGACTTCCAACGCTTCCTGAATGTTGATTACTTCTTTTTGGTGATTAGTGTAAGTTCCAGCTTCTAAAACATTCAGGGTTTCTTGTGCCAAATTGGCTCTTCTTTTACGATTATTCATAGTGTTTTTCTTACGTATTTATCAGAATTAATAATACCAAAAGTATTGACAAGGTAACCTTTAAAATTCGTGAAAATTTTGCCCTTATTTTTAAACAAAATACTTGAATATTAATTACTACAATTAAATCTTGCTTTTATAATAAATATATAGTGTCTGTAAGAAATTAATTGTACTAATCAAAGAATGTTGTTGGAATGGTAAGAATATTGTAAAGCAATAAATTTAAAGACACTAAATACAGCCCAATCAAGAAGAGGGCAAAATTAATAGATCAGGTAATTACGACAACATGGAACGAACACTGGCATTGGAAAAAACTACAGCACATAATAAGACTTTACCCAAGAAACTAAGCGCTCAGGCACGCTATATAAAAAAGGCTCGTAAACTGATTAAAACCGAATGGCGATATAACTTGTACAAAACAATTTATCGTTCCGATTCGGTAAGTGCCAAAACCTTCGATATTGTATTACTAGCCTTGATTCTACTAAGCTCTACCGCAGTTATTCTCGAAACTGTCAAGGAGTTCAAAGCGGCCTATGGAAGTTGGTTTACCTTTACTGCCTGGCTTACTACTATTTTATTTACCATTGAATATTTCCTAAGGATAATTGCGTTACCCAAACCTTCCCGATATATTTTGAGTCCATTGGGTGTACTGGATTTCCTGGCCATTTTCCCCATGTTTTTAGGCCTGTTTGGTTTTGCCTCAGTTACTTTCCTTACTGTAATTCGTCTGGTACGTTTGTTTAGATTATTCCGGGTTTTTAACCTCGTAGAATATTCAGGCGAAGCAGGAGTATTGGTAGATGCTCTTAAATCGAGTCGTCATAAAATAACCGTGTTTTTGGTAGCAGTAATGATTTCGGTGACTATTATAGGTTCATTGATGTATGTAATTGAAGGCCCCAAACACGGATTTACCAGTATTCCTCGAGGAATTTATTGGGCAATCGTAACCATTACTACCGTGGGTTATGGCGATATGGCACCCAAAACCTATGAGGGACAAGCCCTGGCCTCTTTGCTGATGTTGTTAGGTTTTAGCACCATTGTAGTACCTACCAGTATCGTATCAGCAGAAATTGCCAAACAGAGGGATAAAACGGCCCCCACCCTCAGCAATAAAGAATGTTTTGGCTGTGGTATGACTGGGCACGACCTCAATGCTTCTTATTGTAAATATTGCGGTAGCCGCCTGTGGGACGATCACGATGATGATTAAGGATGAATTTAATGGTAGATGATCAATGGTTAGGGAGAATTATAAATTATGAATTGATCAATTATATTTTTAGCAGTGAATAATCATTCTGTTGTTCCATTGTTTAGCCTTTGGCTGATTGTTCTTAATAATGGTAAATGATCAGTGGTGAGTGGTTAATCTTTATTGTTCCATTGTTTCGCCTTCGGCTGATTGTTTCATTGCTCTATTGTTAGTTCCTTCGGTACGCTCAGGACAACGTGTTCCGCGATGCGTTTATCATCACTTTGCGTTATTTTTCATTTTTAGTTTTTCACTTTTCACTCAACACCGCTTCGCGTCAATTTTTCACTTTTCATTTTTAGTTTTTCACTTAATAAGCTGTGGACTAAAGAAATCCCTCACTTTTTCACTGCCTCCAAAACACCCATTTTACGAAGCCTGGTGCCATATACCGACACTGTACGATTGCTCAAAGGTAATATTTTAGAGATGTCAGCAGGAGACCTGCCCAATTTTAAGCAATACCCTACTTGCCAGATCGCTTTGGTAATCTTTTTATCTGCCAAAGCCTTGTCTATTTCATCGGCAAAATCTGGAAACTCACTGCGTACTTTTTCCTGAATGATAGATAACTCTCCCGCTGTATTAATCTCATTGGCAAGTAGTTTTTGAGTAGTTTCAGCTCCTTTTTGAGTTAAGGTTTCCTGAATTTGTTGCAATTTACTAGTGGCTTCGGTAGCTTCCTGTAGGTAAATCTTTACTTTTTCGTCTCGTTCTTCTTTGATGAGCACATTGGCTTTTTTCAGCTCGTCGTTGGTAGCTTTGAGTACTTCGGCTTGTTGGGTAATTTCTTCCTTTTGGGCCAGAATTTCCTCGGTGCGTTCGGTAACAGCCCGCTCAAGTTCCTGATTACGGGCTCGAATTTGACGATTGCGTACCCGACTATAACCTGCACTACCACCCACCAATAAGCCAATGGCTCCCAAACCATAGAGTAGGTACGCCCACCAGGTACGATACCAGGGAGGCAAAATGGTAAAAGTATAAGTAGCCACCGTACTTACCTTGTCATAAATGTTTTTGCCCCGAACTTTGAAGGTATAAGTACCTTCCCGCAGGTTGGTATATTCTTTTTGATTATTGGCAGACCAGCTGCTCCAGTCGGTATCAAAACCTTCCAATTGATAGCTGTATCGCAGGCGATCGCTGTCTTCATAATAAGTAGCCGCAAACGAAAAGCGTAGATCATTATGGGTATAAGGAAAGCTTAAGGTACTTTTCGAAGGCTGCAAATGGGTAATGCGCCCCAGACTATCCAAAAAACTACCGCCAAATACCAGCGAATCTTGCTCGGCAATGGTTTCTACTTTGCGTACTAGGCACAAGTAAGGACGATCGTAATTGACTTTGATGCTGGGATCATAATGTGCCGCTCCTTCGGGAGTACTAAAAATTACATTATGCTCATCAATGGGGTTGATATGGGTTCCTAGTTCAGTAAAAGTGTTTTTGAGCTTTTGAAAAGGCGTTTTCACCAGCTGATAGGCGTGAGCACCTTGTTTTTTCAGGAAAACCAGGTTCAAATCATTGGGTTGGCCTATCCAGAGCCATACATTTCCCTTTTTATCTCCTTTGGCAAAACGTACAGGCGTGTTACCAATTACTTTAGCAAAATCGGGATGTGGCTCAAAACGATCTTGTGATTCCTGATAACGATAAATTCCTTGTTGAGTGGCTACCACAATTTGATCTTTGAGTTGAAACACCCGATTGCCTTGGTGTGAGGGCAGGCCCTGCAAAGTATCGTATGTTTGCTGACTGATCACACTATCTAGCGAAGGATTGAGGATAATTTTGGAGAGAACGCCATTGTCATTGCTGGTGAACAACTGTCCTACCTTGTGCTCAGCCAAGTAGGGGATAGACTCCCGATTCCCTTTTACCGAAATAGCCTGCCATTGCTGATCTTTTTGAATGATTTTGAGTAGTCCATCTCTGGCGCCAGCAAGCAAGATTGTAGGTTTCTTTTGCACTGTGATAAACTTCCAGGTATAACGTTCTTTGGCAATGGTATAGCCTTGCTTGGTTTTGGGATTATAGATCCAAATGCCTGCATTGAAACCGACCAATAACTCCTGATTCTGAGCAGTGATATCAAAAATATTATTGATTTGATCATTTAGTAATTTGAGCCTGTTAATTTCCTTATAATCAGGTGTTTTATTCCAAGGTATAGAAAAAATACCCCTTTGGATGGTGCCAAAATAAGCTTGATTGTCAATAATAGCAGAGGTAGAAATATTAGAGTTTAATTCGACTCTTTGATTGTACAAAGAAAATGGTGTATTTAAGGTAATTTGGCTTATACCCTCTATTTTGACTACCCAAATATTACCATCTTTACTTAATAAAATATTTAAAATATAAGGGTTTGCGAGCCCAGTTGATTCGTCAATTTGTTGAACAATTCTACCTTGTTTATCCAAAATGATGATTCCTTTTCTGGCAGTGGAAATAGCAAAGTATTTATCTCCTAAAGTCTTACTAAAATATACTATGGCATCCTTTAAATATTGTGGAGAGATTTCGGTTTTCCAAGGGGAAAATTGATTACCATCATATAAAAGTAACCCTTGAGTACGAGTAATAATCAAGATTCTTTTTTCATCAAAAGGTAGCATGGCATAGATGCGTTCTTCAATAAATGCCTCACCTCCCTGAACAAGTTTTAAGCGCTCATTTTGTAACTTTTGTAAGCCTACTCCCCACTCTCTTGCGTAAAAATTACCTTTTACATAAAAAGCAGTATGAAATAACTTTTTCCCTGAGGGTTTTATGACTTTGATTTTTCCTTGTTTGAAAATATAAACTCCCGAGGTAGTAGAGAAAAAAATTCCTTGATCAGTAACATAGGTAAGCCAGACATGTTTGAAGTTGCGATGCTTAGTTGGAATAAGTGGTTTCAAGGAGATATAATTAGTGTTTCCAAATTGATCACAAGATAGATAACCAAAATCACCAACTCCACCTACATATACTCTATTTTGGTTTTTGTCATAGGCTAGAGAATATGCTCTGGATTGATTAGGAAGATTTAAAAGTTGCCAATTAACACCATCGTATTGTAATACACCAGAGCTGTTTGCGAAGTATAAGACACCTTGTTTATCTTGAGTAACATCAAAATTAACTGGGTCAGCTTTATAATTTCTTGAACTGTAGTTTTTTACAAGAGGTACTCCACGCCGTTTCACTAAAAAAGGCACGTTTTGAGCAATAGTAGCTTTACAGAAAAGGGTAAGCACCAGGAGTAAGATGGCTGCCCTGATTGCTCGATAAGCTTTCTGGAAAGAGAATAAATGCATGGATGGAAAGTGCTTGCACAATGTTTTTTTGAATATAGAAAAATCAATGCAGACTGTCAGGGCATGATATCAAAATTTTTGGCTCATAAGAGTTTTACAAATCCAAGTGTACTCCCAACACCAAAATATCGTCGATTTGTGAGTATTCACCCATCCAATCGTCTAATCGTTGCTCGAGCAGTTGTTGTTGTTTGTCGGTCGAAAGGGGAGAGGCTTCGTGCAATAAGCGGTAAAACTTAGCCCGCATAAACTTCTTACCATTGGCTCCCCCAAACTGGTCCTGAAAACCATCTGAAAACAAATAAAAAGTGGTAGGTACCTCGATGGAGATGGTGTGATTTGTATGTCGTTTCATTTTTTTAGGCCATTTTTCGCCCACCGATATTTTATCCCCTTTAATTACGGTCATTTCATTGTTTTGCATATACACAATGGGGTTATGGGCTCCCGCAAACTCCATGGTCTTATTTTCCTTATCGATGGCACAAATGGCAATATCCATTCCGTCGCGAGATCTGGTTTCTTTGAACTGAAACACTCGCTTGATACCCTCGTTGAGCCACTCGAGGATTTGATAGGGTTCGTGTACCTCGTGGCGTTTAATGATTTCGTTGAGTAGCTCATTACCCACCATGCTTACAAAAGCCCCAGGTACCCCGTGGCCAGTGCAGTCCGCAGCAATGATAATCGAGCGTTTTTTGGTTTGGTTTAGGGCGGCTTGTTCTACATCAGCAAACCAATAAAAATCTCCACTAACGATGTCGCGGGGGCGATACAATATAAAAGCATCCAGTGACTCTTTGATCAAATGCATACGGGGAAGCATGGCAGATTGAATCCGTCGGGCATAGTTGATACTGGCTAAAATATCTTCGTTTTTCTTTTCAATGACCTGCTTTTGATCAATGATTTGTTCATTGAGGGTTTCCAGTTCCTCCTTTTGCATACGCAGGCTATTATTTTTCTCTACTACTTCTGCGGTTCGTTGCTGTACTACATGCTCTAGTTTGCGTTTTTGCTTTTGTAACCTACGTACATTGAGTTTTACAATGGCCCACACCAAAAAAGCAGCTATAAACACATACCCAATATAGGCCCATACCGTGCGATACCAGGGTGGTAAAACCTTGAAAGAGTAGCTGGCTACCAAACTCTCCTTGCCATAAATATTGCGAGCCTTGACCAAAAAGGTGTATTTACCTTCGGGCAAGTTGGTATATTCTTTTTGGGTGGCGGGGAGCCAGTCGCTCCAATGGGCATCAAAGCCTTTGAGCCGATGACTATACACGAGTTTGTCGTTGTCTTCATAATAAGTAGCCGCAAAGCTAAAACGTAAGTCGTTGAGGCCATAAGGAAGCTTTAAGATGGCTTTTTTAGGTTGTACGTGGGTAATGCGCCCTGCACTATCCAAAAAGCTACCACCAAAAATCAGCGAATCCTGATCTACAATGGTTTCTACCTTGCGAATAAGACTCAAGTACGGTTGGTTATAATTCACCTGAATGCTTGGGTCGTAATGGATGGCTCCCTCTGGCGAACTAAATAGTACATTTTGCCTATCAATCGGGTTGATATGCGCACCAAGTTCAGTAAAAGTGTTCTTGAGTTTTTGGAAAGGCGTTTTGACGAGTTGATAAGAATTATCAGCTTGCTTTTTCAAAAAAAGCACATTCAATTGATTGGGAGACCCTGCCCAAAGCCATAAGTTTCCTTGTTTGTCTCCTTTGATGTAGCGTACAAATAAATCTCCTATAACCTTTGCGAATTTAGGGTGCTTTTCAAAACGATCTTCTTTCTCATTATACTGGTAAATTCCTTTTTTAGTAGCAATCAACGCTTGATTACCCACTTGGAATACTCGATTTCCATTATTAGCAGGAAGCCCTTGCAAGGTATCATACTTTTTTTGATTGATGACACTATCTAGAGTAGTATGCAATGTAATTTTAGATAAAGCCCCATTATCATCACTTGCTAAGATTTGTTGAGGTTTAAAAGTAGCGAGGTATGGAATAGAACCTGTGGAATTTTTCACTGATGTAGCGATCCATTGATCCTTTTTCTTGAACACTTTGATTAAGCCTCTTCTTGACCCTGCTAAGAAACAACCTGATTTTGTTAAAGCAGAAATGAATTTCCATACAAACTGATCTTTAGCTATTTTATAACTCTTGTTAGTTTGAGTATTTTGAATCCATATACCTGCATTATAGCCTAATAAGATATCTTTTTGGTGAACACTGATATCGAGAATATTGGTTGCTTCACTACTTACTAAATCAAAGCTATTGATTGTACGATAATTAGTTTTTTTCCATGGTAATGCAAAAAAACCTTTTTGCATAGTGCTAAAGTAGGCCTTATCGTCAACAATAGTTGAAGACGTAATATTAGAGCTTAGCCCTAGATTTTTGTTATAGAAAGAAAATGGTGAATTTAATATAACTTGGCCTAAGCCTTCAGATTTAGTGATCCAAAGATTTCCTGTTTTATCAGGAAAGAGATTATTTACATAAGGACTTGTAAGTCCTGTTAACTCATTAATTTTTTGAACTATCTTCCCTTGTTTATTTAAAATAATAACTCCCTTTTTAAGAGTTGCGATTGCAAAGTATTGATCTCCTAAAGCTTTACTGAAGTATGTTTGAGCTTCTGCTAGAAATTCGGAGGTTATTTCAGTAGGCCAAGGGACAAACCTCTTACCATCGTATAGAAGTAAACCTTTGGTACGGGTAACGACCATTAATTTATTTTCATCAAAGGGTAATAGAGCATAAATTCGTTCATTGGCAAAAGCATCTCCATTAGGTACTAAGACTAAACGATCATTCTGCAATTTTTTTAAACCTTTTCCCCACTCCCTAACATATAGAGTGTTTTTGGTATAAAATGCTGCATGAAATAGGTTTTTATTAGAAGGAACTAAGACTTGTATTTTACCTTGTTTTAAAATATAAATGGCTGATGTGGTAAAAAAAATGATCCCTTGGTTAGGTGTTGCAAAAATAAACCAAACATTTTTGAAATTTTTCTGGTTTTTGGGAATTAATGATTTTAAAGAAACAAAATTAGTCTGACCAAACTGGTCACAGGATAAGTAGCCAAAATCTCCTACACCTCCAACATATACTCTATTTTTAACCTTATCATGTGTTAATGAGTATACCCTTGATGAGTTAGGAAGCCTTAATAGTTTCCAATTAATTCCATCATATTCTATAACCCCAGTATTGTTGGCAAAGTATAGAATGCCACGGTTGTCCTGAGTGATATCATGATTGAAAGGGTCGGCATTATAGTGTTTTGAGGTATAATTTTTTATAAGAGGAATTCCTTGACGCTTAACTGGGTATGAAGCGTCCTGAGCTACACTTATGGCGGCAAAAAAAATAGAAATAGTAAATGGTAAAAGTTTTTTCATGCTTGATTCAGAACCCATCCAGAAAGTAAAGCTTGAATTTATACAGGCTAGCTTTGACTTAAAAAAATAATCACCTCTTATTTGAAGTGATTATTTTTTCGCGATTTGTTATGCTTAATTTCTTTTGGGCTTATCATCTTCATCAGGCTGTTCATCATCCTCTTCAGGTTGATCAAGTGTTGCAGAAGGTAAGTCCATTACAAGGTTCTTAGCAAAAAGGGTTTCATTTAATAACTGATCGAGTAATTCTTGAGACTCAGAAGTTAAGGTAACTTCCAAGGTCTCATTAGCCAAAGATTGAGTAATGATAGTCATAGTTATTTTGTTTTAGTATTGAATGGATATTTATTTGCGCCAAATATAGAAAAAGATTATTGCCAGCCAAATAATTTTAGTTCAAGTTAATTTGAAAGTGTAAAATCACTTTTAAGAAATATTCTTTTTAAAAAGTGAGTTAAATCAGAATTTTTGATGCGATAGTTTTCAAATTTATCTATGTAAGTGGATATGTTTTCTGTGGTGTGCTTTGCTACCAATTGCTGAAAAAGATACAAAGTACGATCACCAAAATACATTTGCTTAAGTTGAGCTATAATTTCCTGCCCTCCAATTTTAGACAGTACTTGTTGTTGTATCAAATCTTCAACACAAACTCTCAAGTGAATCAATGGTTCGCTCAAGGCTCGGCATTCAGGCGCAGGCGTGTGTAATAAGGTCACCTCATCATCCTGAAAGTCTTCTTCCTCGCTTCGAGCAAAGCGCTCATATACTTGCCCAATGCCTATTACGCCCATATGGTGCATCTCATAAGCCCGAATTGCCCCCATAGACGATACCCCGTATATTTTACATCCTTGTTGCAAGGCTTCACGAATTTCGGCATGACCTATCGCCAGAGTTTGCCCAAATAGACCATCAGCAATGATGATATGCCCCTGAAATCCTTGCTCAAGCCAATCAGGAAGATCACCTCGTTGAATAGGAGGACACAAGGTGGCTTGTGGTGTATTTTCAATCAATTGCTTGCTCTGAGGAGTAAGACTTGGGCCAGCAAAAATGAGGGTAGGTAATGGTGATTGCATACATTTAAGAGGTTTGAGTAATGCTTTGTAAGTGATGAGCCAGTCTGGCACCAATTCTGGGAGTTTTTCTGCTAAAAAACTCCATTTTTGGTATAATCATTTTTACCACCTGCAATGGTTCCTCAGGTTGGGTAAAAGCCACCCGTAACACTTGTTTGAAGTGGTGCTGTTTGAGTAAGCTTAACAGCTGTTGTAAGTACTCCTCGAGAGTATCAAACGACCATTGATGTTCAGAAATATGCGCAAAATTGATGGATTGATGCGCGTTTTTAAACTGACTCACCAATTGATGAAATTTTTGGGTACGGTTCTCTGTAGTTTGGTTTTTGCTGATCTTGAATGTATCAGTCAAATCATCTCTGCCTCCATGGATAAATGATAAACGACTTTGAATAGCCTCAGTAACCGCCCGCATCATGGCTATTTCTTTCAGAGGATGACAGCCATAGCCTCCATGAATAAATACTGGATTAGCCAATTCGTGATCTACTACCGCAGCCATAAAGTAAGGCATCGCAAATTCATTTTGGGCATAACGTACAACTAATTCAAGTCCAGCTTGAGCTACTTTGTGGGCAATGGCAGCAATCTTTTCAGGATAACTTGCAGGAATTACTAATTGAGAGGCATCTCGTATAGAATGAAAAGACGAGATGTCTCGTTCTATTACCTCCAGGGTGCCATGGATGGTGGCTTCTGTCAAAGAATTCCCCGAACTTAATCCGTTGGTGTTGCTGGTAAACCAAGGGGATTTGTTTGGGTAGGGGATAAATGCCAGTTCAGCGGGTATTTTGAGAAGTGTTCCTTGGTTGATTTCGAAGGCTTCTACACAATCTAAAGTAGCTTCCAGATCAATCTTTGAATTTCGCTTGGGACATAAATCCAAAATAGCATTGGCGCGAGCCTGCCCATCCAATATTTCTGAAGCTTTGGCTTTAATAATCGGTAAATTGGCGCGATTGGGTTCGGCCATGGCCATTTCTATAGCTTCCATATAAGCTCCTACTTGCGCTTCTTGTTCGGTAAGTCCTTTCCCAGCATTGACACATAAAGAACCTGGCATCGCATCGGGCCGAATGCTGGCATATACTGGAATTCCAATTCGGTCTAAACGGGTAGTATTGGTAACTCGAGTAATGCCTAGTTTCTTTGCATATGCCTTGGCAAAAACCAAGGTTTCTTCAATGGGACGAACTCTTAAACTTGTATGGTATTGCTGTAACATAGCACAATATCAGTAGGTAATTAAAAAGACAGTTTCAATTCTTCCAATTCGTTTACTTTAACAAATCCAAGTTGTTCAAGAACTTGAATTAAATGAATTTCTTGTGTATCTATCTTGAACATTCGCAAGCGTTTAAGACGAGAATGTTGGTGAAAGTAGTAAATAAGGGCTGATAAAATAGAAGCCCTGTCATGATCAGGAGAAGCATTTATTTGAGTGATTTTACCATATCTTAAGTCTCCAACCAAGAAACCAACCGTTTGTTGATAGATTTGAACTTCTAAGAATGTTTCATAAGGAGTATTGATTAATATAGCTTCTTTCGCTCGTTCCCAAGATGTAGAGGTGTTTTGCCAAGAATTATATAGAGACCAATTAGGTTGTTTGGTTTGATGGATACGATAATTTGAAACTGAAGTATGAGGAGGTTTTAGACCGTTGGATGGAACCTTATAAGATACTAACAAACGGTTGTAAGTATACCCTATGTTTTCGTAAATTCTGGCAGCACTCCCTTTATTTCCATCCTGATAACGAGGTTGAGCGGTTACTAAAGCCTGATTAATATGTTTTAGTTTAAACTGGGTTACGAGAAACTGTAACATTTGTGAAGCAAATCCCTTTCGTCGATAAGTAGTCAAAATGCCTGTACCACTGGCACAAGCAGTGATCTTACCTTCAAAACTATCAACTCCCATCAGTATAAAACCGATTATTTTATCATTCACAAATGCACCAACCGAATATTCAAAATCTACTCTACGCATCAACAACATGCGATCGAAAGCTCCTTCGCGTCCACGTTTGTTCTTTTTGCCATATTCTGGAAATATATGATATAAGAATAAATCTTTAACTGCTTGATAATCGGTGTTAGAAAGCAAGCGATACTCAGGATTCAGCATAGTTTTATCTTATCTATTTTAACGGTACAAATGTCGCTACAATGCCCCAATGATCTGAGGCAGTTTTTTCGGTAGTTGCAAAGCTTACACATTGCAAACTGGGAGAATGAAAAATATGGTCAATGGGTATACCCAACAAGCGATTGTATGTAGGCCAGGATGGGCTAAATTTTTTTCGGGTGTCTTGTAGGTTTGCCGTTTTTTTGAATTTACGAATCACGGGTGCCCAACTCACGGTATTGTAATCTCCCACTGCCAGTTTGTAGCCTTTTTTAGTAGCCATATAGGCCGCAATGTCATTTAAATCAGCATTGCGTTTGCGGTACCACTCGGCACTTTTTGGGGGCAACACATGCGACGAAACCCAGTGTACTTCTCCAAAGGGCATTTGGATGTTGGCAATGATACTGGGTACATCGCTAAAATATTTTAGGCCGGCATTTTTCAACGGATATTTAGAAAATACCGCAATGCCAAAATTGTCGTCTCGAGTAGTGACATGCCAATGGGGATATTGTGCTTCCAAACCTTTCTGTAGTGCTTCCCACCAACGATCATTGAGCTCCTCAAAAGATATTACATCGGCTTGAGTACTTTTAGCTACTCGAATCACTTCCTCATGCTGAGTGGTTTTTTTCCAAACATTGAAATGGGCTACTTTGAAGGGAGTGGCTTTGGAAGGTGTACTAGGATAACTTTGCCAAAACCAGTGCCCAAACAGCGTAGCTACAATCAAACTGCTGGCAATACTACTGCCTGCCCACCACCATTTTTTCCAAAGGGATGCCAATACTGCGGCTATCAAATATAAAATAGCAATTTGTACCGCAAACGATTGAACAATATCAAACAAGAAGTAATCAAAAGGAAAGCGTACAATGAATGCAAAAATCAAGAAAATGACGGATGCGTATCTTTCAAGTTTTGACATACAAGATTTTTTCAGGAAAATTAAGGCAAAGCGAGAGAGATTGCAAATAGGGGTGGGTTACTTTTCTTCAAAAACATCAATGGCTACACTGTTCAATTTTGCTAAGAATGTGTTATTCAGCAGCAATAAAACAATATAGCCATGAAGCAATTGTCTAATTTTTTACTATTCGAATCGCAACGACTCAATAGGATCTAGTTTAGAAGCTTTGTAAGCAGGATAGTATCCCGAGGCAGACCCAACTCCTATACAAGTCACCAAACCAATGACAATGCGACTCCAAGGTATAATAAAACCACTTGAGCCCAAGACCAGCGAGAGTAAGTTACCAATTAGGATTCCAAAAATAATCCCTACTGTACCTCCCAGCAAACAAATCACAATGGCCTCAATCAAAAACTGCTGGCGAATACGTTTGGGCGTGGCTCCTAGTGCTTTGCGAACTCCAATTTCTCTGGTACGTTCAGTCACCGATACCAACATAATATTCATTAGTCCAATAGAAGCCCCTAGTAAAGTAATAAACCCCACGACTCCACCACCAATGGTGAGGTAACCAGTAATACTTCCCAGCCTATCTGCTGCCGATTCACTACGTTTAATCTCAAATGAGTTGGGTTGTCCCAATTTGTCTTTACGAATTTGTCGCATCAAGCTCTCGGCTTCGCCCATAGCCATCATAAAATCCATAGGCCCATCCAATAAAGTGGTGATATTATAGGTAGGCTGCGATCTGGTAGGAATACGGTAGGCGAGTTCAATAGGAATCAAAATAGATCGATCGTTCCCTGAACCTCCAAAAGAGCCTCCAATTTTTTTGAGTACACCAATAACTCGGATTCTTTTGCCCAGGACCGATACTAGTTTATTGATAGGGTTTTCTTTTTCAAATAAAGTATTGGCCAAGTCGTGCCCTATAATGCCCACGTTTACCCCTTTGGTGATTTCGGTAGGGGAGAAGTTACGTCCTCGTTTGAGGTTATATCCTTTGGTAACAATGTAATTTTCATTGGCACCCACTACCCGGCTATTAGGATTGGTTTTTTTGGAGCGAAATTTAATTTCAGCTGCCCCAGTCAATCTTGTAGTAACACTTACTTTGGCCGAAAAGCCCAGGCGTTTTTGGTAAGCTTTGGCTTCTTTGTATTTAATGGGAGGGAAGACTTTCTCATTACGGCCCCTTCTACGGCGACGTCCTCGGCTTGAGGTTCCTTCTATGTCAAACGAGTTTACACCCAGTTGAGAAAAGCTATTATCTACCGAAGCCTGAATGCCATCTATGGCCGTAAGAATACCTACCAACGCCATAATACCAATGGCAATGATAAGCGCCGTAAGTACCGATCGCAATAGATTGGCCCTTACCGACCGTAGCCCTTCTCTTAAATTTTCTTGATAGTTCATGGAATATATATGGTTTTTGGCTTAGAAGTTATCTCAATTTTTAAAAATAACGCATTAGCAAAAGTCAAGAGGATTTACTAAATTAAAAAAAGCATTCCTAATGTTATGTTAAGAGTTTACCTGACTCAATCATACCATCAATAAATCTTGTATTATTGTAATAAGGCCTACTTATTTCTTGCAAAGAAATAATTTGCCAAATTATTATTTAATAAGTCTCAGGTAAGCTAAATTTATTACGCTTGAGCACAAATAATTACAAACATAACTTAGACAATTAGAGTATGTTTACATGTGATTGATCAAATAATGCACTTTTTTTAGTTCAAATCACAACGTTTAACTCTGCTCACAAACAGATTTTAGTGAAAAATCGTTGTAGAAACAAGCGATTGTCAAATTTCCTTATTTCAGGTTAAAAATTCAATATAATCCATGAAGAAATTAAGCCTACTCATTGTGGTATTACTATTGGCAACCAGTGTACGGGCCTCGTATATTTTGGTACCAATGGATAAAGGCCAAAAAAACCACCTTAAAGCATACGGTATTGCTTACTGGGTCCTTAAAAGAGGCGTAGAAATAGATTGGCTTCTGAATTACAAAGGAGGAAGTTTTTTATTTAAGTCAAACCAGGCATTCATCAACGAATTAGTGATTCGAGGCGTGAGCTATCAGGTGATCTCTAATGCCAGTGCCAATGGTATTTTAGAGAAAATATCGAGCAATGATGTAAATATGGATGCCATGAAGCTCGACAAGCCTCCCAAGATTGCGGTATACTCGCCCAAATCAAAACAGCCCTGGGACGATGCCGTAACGTTGGTTTTGACCTATGCCGAAATCCCCTATGACGTGGTATTTGATGACGAAGTCATGAACAATAAATTGCCCAAGTATGATTGGTTACATTTACACCACGAAGATTTTACCGGGCAATATGGTAAGTTCTATAGTGCCTACCGCAACCGTCCCTGGTATATCAAGCAACAACGTGAGTTTGAGGCAATGGCGCGTAAACACGGGTTTAAAAAAGTTTCTCAGCTTAAATTAGCTGTTGTAAAGAAAATTAGAGATTTCTGCGCTAGCGGAGGCTTTTTGTTTGCGATGTGTTCGGCTACTGATACTTATGACATAGCCCTGGCTGCTAATGGAGTAGACATTTGTGAACGTATGTACGATGGTGACCCTGCCGATCCAGCAGCCCAGCGTAAATTGAATTTTAAAAATACCTTTGCCTTTCGTAACTTCCGTATTAGTCGTAATCCATTTGAATACGAATACTCCAATATTGATAACCAACAATACGAAAGAGGCCTGAGAGAAAATAATGATTTCTTTACTTTATTTAAGTTTTCGGCCAAGTGGGACCCTATCCCCACGATGCTTACCCAGTGCCATACTCAGGTGATAAAAGGGTTTATGGGTCAAACTACTGCATTTAAGAAAAGACTGGTGAAGCCAGATGTAATCATCATGGGTGAAACCAAGCAAGCCAAAGAAGCCCGTTATATTCACGGAACTTTTGGTAAAGGTACCTGGACATTTTATGGAGGACACGATCCTGAAGATTATCAGCACTTTGTAGGAGAAGAACCCACCGATTTGAACCTACACCCCAATTCGCCAGGATATCGCTTAATCTTAAACAATATTTTGTTTCCAGCTGCCCGCAAGAAGAAACAAAAAACCTGATAGCCCATAGCTTACAGTAGATAGACGATGGTGAGTGATTGTAGACTATCGTCTGTCGACTGTGGACTAAAAAACAAAATTCCAACATTAAACTGACAATATTCATGAAGAGAACGCTCATCGTATTACTGCTATTGGCCGTGTCCTGGGGAGTACGCGCCAATTATATCCTCATCCCCATGGACAAGTCACAAAAAAATCACCTAAAAGCCTACGGAGTTACTTATTGGGTGTTACAACAAGGCATCGAAGCCGATTGGTTATTGAATTATCGTGGAGGAAGCTTTATGTTTAAGCATACCCAAAAATTTCAAAACGAGTTGGTGGTAAGGGGAGTGAGTTACGAAATAATCTCGAATGCATCGGCGAGTCAGATTTTAGAAGAAGTAGCTCGGGTAGATAAAAACATGGACGCTATTAAACTAGACAAGGCGCCCAAAATTGCGGTATATTCTCCAAAATTTAAACAGCCCTGGGATGATGCCGTAACCTTGGTGCTTACGTATGCCGAGATTCCCTATGATGTAGTATTTGACGAAGAGGTACTCACGAGTAAGCTACCCAAATACGACTGGCTGCACCTGCACCACGAAGATTTCACAGGCCAATATGGCAAGGTGTATCGTATCTTCCGACACAAGCCCTGGTATATCAAGCAAAAGAAAACTTTTGAGGAAACAGCCCGCAAGTTTGGCTTCAAAAAAGTATCACAAATGAAGCTGGCAGTAGTAAAGAAAATTAGAGATTATTGTGCAGGTGGAGGGTTTTTATTTGCCATGTGTTCGGCAGCTGATACCTACGATATTGCGCTTTCGGCCGAAGGTATAGATATATGTGAATCGATGTATGATGGCGACCCAGCCGATCCATCAGCGCAAAGCAAGTTAAGCTATAAAAACACTTTTGCCTTTAGGAATTTCAAACTAAGCCGCAACCCATTTGAATATGAGTACTCCAATATTGATAATCAGTACTTTGAGCGTGGCTTAAACGAAAGCAATGACTTTTTTACCTTGTTTAAGTTTTCGGCCAAATGGGATCCCATTCCGGCAATGCTTACCCAAAATCATCAACATGTGATCAAAGGCTTTTTGGGACAAACTACCGCTTTCAAAAAACGACTGGTTAAGCCAGATGTAATCGTCATGGGGGAAACCAAGCAAGCCAATGAGGTGCGCTATATTCACGGCACTTTTGGTAAAGGCACCTGGACATTTTATGGTGGGCACGACCCCGAAGATTATCGCCACCAAACAGGAGAAGAACCTACCGATCTGAATTTACATCCTACTTCGCCAGGGTATCGTCTGATACTGAATAATATCTTATTTCCAGCAGCCCGCAAGAAGAAACAAAAAACCTGGTAAGGTAACTTGCTAAGGTTATTCATAGATTAATACCACTGTTTGTATTTCAGGCAGTGGTTTTTTTATGAAAAGACTAAAAATGAAAATAAGCTTAAATTTGCTGATAATGAATAGTTTATAGATTTGTTACCGCTGGATTTTGTAATGGATTACTGTATTAAAATCTTGTTTTTTTCATATATTTGATTGACTAAGCACAGACCAGCTAGCGAAAAACTGAACAATACGAACATGGATGAGTTGAATAAATTCTTACAAAAAATAGTGCGGGTAGGTGTCAATGAAGATTTGGGCTATACCCTGCAAAAGCGGATTATTTTGTCCAATCAGATAAGTTATTTGGTGGCTCTTCTGATTTTGTTTGTAGCGTTTACCCGAGTGTTGCTTTTAGGCCTATATGAGGCTATTTGGCTCACTACGACTGAGTTGTGTTTGCTTGCACTGGTACCTCTCTTCAACAAAAAAGGCTATTACGGATTTACGTATTTCTTGTTAGCAATCATTCCAGCCATTATTATGTTGTTTGAAGTGCCCCTTATCAAGGTGTGGCACGGAAAGCCTCTGCCCATTGCCTATCAATTCCTGCCACGTTTTCTCCCCATCGCCTTTATGTTGCTGCCCATGATATTGATAGATATGCGAAAAAAATGGCAGTATTGGGGTGCCATTGGCATTCATGTCTTTTGTATGATGATGTTTGACCCAGTGCATTTCTGGATGGGCGTAGGGTACGACAAGGCAATTATGCGCATGGAGAGCATCCCCACCCTCAATCTAATGATCTTAATAACAGTGGTTTTCCAATTGGTTGGTTTTCAGTTTTTACAATCTATCAATAGAAAATACTCTCAGGAAAACGTTTTATTAGAAGATAAAAATGCTCGACAAAAAGCCACCCTCAAAACTGCTCAACAGCAACTCACCCGTAATGTAATCTTATATCAAATCCTTGCAGATAATTCAAGCGACCTGATTGAGCGCTATGATCGCCATAATCAGTTAATCTACACGAGTCCTTCTATTGAGCGCATTCTGGGCTACACGATCAAAGAAAGGCAAAACGTGGATTTTTTTAGTGTAATTCACCCCGAAGAGGTAGAGGGTTTTAAGGCGCAGTTAGAACATAACACCCAAAATAAGCAAAAATTCAGCACCTATGTTTTTCGTATTTTGCATAAAACCAAGGGGTATATATGGGTAGAGGTAGTTATCAATACTTTTTTTGATAAGCACGGAAAATACAATGGTGCAATCACGAGTGCACGTGATATTAGCGATCGCCGCAACACCGAGCTTAAACTTCAGGCAAATGAAGAACGATTTAGATTAGCGCAGGATTTTGCCAGTATAGGTGCATGGGAGTGGAATCTGGAAACCAATGAAGTAATTTGGTCGGAAAGTACTTATACATTGTTAGGAATGGAGCCTGGATCACTCAATGCTGATAATGACATTTTTGTAGATGTAGTATATCCAGATGATCGCCAGCTTGTCAAACAAAAATTAAAAGAATCAGTAGTGCATAATATTAAGTATGAGGCTGAACATCGGGTAGTTTGGGCAGATGGTTCTGTGCGTTGGGTGAGGTCGCAGGGCAATGTACAAAGAGGAGCTGATGGCAAGGGGATCAAAATGCTTGGAGTAGTACAGGACATTCATCAGCGAAAACTAGATGAAGAAGATTTAGAGAACTCTCACAAAAGCTTGTCCGATTTTAAAATGGCTCTTGATGTGGCTACTATGGTGGCATTGGTAGATACTGAAGGGAAAATTCGCTATGTAAATGATAAGTTTGCGGCGCTTAGTGGATATACACTGGATGAACTGATTGATAACACCCATGACCTGTTATCGGCTGATGAAACCATTTATGACGAAATATTGCCCTTAATACGAGCAGGCAAAGTATGGCAGGGCGAAACCCGCAACAAGCGTAAGAATGGGGAGGAATTTTGGTTAAAAGCCACCGTAGTCCCTTTTTTAGATGAAGAGCGGTTACCATTTCAGCATATGGTGATATGTATGGATATTACTGATCGCAAAAAAGCCGAAGAAACTATTAAATACCAATACCAACAGATAGATTTTAAAAACCAGGAATTGCAGGCTGCCAATGAAGAACTTCGCCAAACCAATGAAGTATTATCTTCTACAATGGAAAGGCTGAGAGAGAGCGAGCAACGGTTGTCGTTGGCTATGCAATCGGCAAAAATGGGTATTTGGGATTGGGATATTGTGAATGACCAATTGGTATGGGACGAGCAAATGTATGAATTGTATGGGGTAAAAATGAAAGATTTTGGCCACGCTTACGAAGCTTGGGAGGCTGCTGTTCATCCCGATGATTTGGCGCAGGCCCGTACCGATTCGGCGTTGGCGTTGGAAGGAAAAACGGACTACAATACACAATTCAGGGTTTGCCATCAAAATGATGAAATCAAACATATTCGTGGCTTTGGCAAAGTTATTTTTGATGATGACCAAAAACCAATACGAATGATTGGTATCAACTGGGATGTAACCCACGAAAAAGAGGCCGAGGAAGAGCTCACAAATCAGAAGCAGGTACTAGAACAAATACTTGATACCCTGCCGATTAATGTGTATATTAAGGATAATGAGGGACGGGTAGTATTTATCAATAAACAAACCTGTGAGACTTACGATCTATCTAATGATTGTTTAGGAAAAACCGATGCTGAGATTTTCCCAAAAGAAATAGCACTAAGATTTGTAAGGGATGACATGTTGGTGAGGGCTGGCAAGCAAAAAGATAGCTGGGAAGAAAGTTTTCAACTAAAAAACCGAGAGGTAGATTTATTGGTGGGAAAACGATTAATCTCTTTTGAAAAAAATCGCCCGCCTTATATTTTGGGATATTCGGTAGATATTACCGAGCGTAAAAGGTTTGAAAAAGAGCTGCTCAATGCCAAGCAAAAAGCAGAGGCAGGTGCTTTAGCCAAGGAGCAATTTCTGTCTACAATGAGTCATGAGATTCGTACCCCAATGAATGCAGTGATTGGCATGACCCATGTATTGCTGGAAAACAACCCAAGAATTGACCAATTAGAAAACCTAAAGATATTAAAATTCTCCGCTGAGACGTTATTATCTTTATTAAACGATATTTTAGACTTTAATAAAATTGATGCTGGAAAAATAGAGTTCGAAGAAGCTGTATTTGATTTGCCAGAGCTTGTAGAGAGCATCAAAAAGTCGTTTACCTTTACTGCCCAGGAAAAAAGCCTGGATTTGGTTTTTCGTATGGACGATGAAATTCCCAGACAGGTAGTAGGAGATCCGGTAAGATTGACTCAGGTGTTAACCAATTTAATGAATAATGCCATTAAGTTTACACACCGGGGCGAAGTAAAGGTTACCTTACTTTTATTGGAAGAAACAACCGAAGATATTAAAATCAGGTTTAACGTAAAAGACACCGGGGTAGGAATACCCAAAGAAAAACAGCAGTTAATTTTTGAGCGATTTACTCAAGCCAACCCTGAAACTATTCGTAAGTTTGGTGGAACTGGGCTTGGCCTGGCTATAGTAAAACGTTTGCTGGAATTACAGGGAAGTCAAATACACCTTGAAAGCGAAGAAGAACAAGGCTCAAGGTTTTATTTTGACTTAAAACTTAAGAAACATATGCCTGCAACAAAGAGAAATTTTAATGCCATAGACGACAGAGAAACTTTGAAAAACACAAAAGGACAGAGAATTTTACTGGTTGAAGACACTAAAATTAACCAATTGGTGGTAGCCAAGTTTTTGAAAACCTGGCACCTAAAGATTGAGTATGCTTCCAATGGAATTGAGGCCATTGAGCAAGCGAAGCATAATGAGTATGATTTGATCTTGATGGATTTACAAATGCCCGAAATGGATGGCTATGATGCCACAAACCATATTCGTAAAATTGATAGCCATATAGATACTCCCATCATTGCACTGACTGCTTCTGCCCTGGTCGAAGAGCGCGAACGGGCGTTCAAAGCAGGGGTTACTGATTATTTAACAAAACCTTTTAGCCCAAACGAATTGTACAATAAGATTATTCGTTATGTGCAAATTAATGGAGAAGCCCCTGAAATGACATAAAATGTGATTGTTTTGCGTTTTTGCTAGTGTTTTGTACCTCTATAGACTTATGATTCTGCTTTACTAAGGAAATCTCAAAGTAAAGACGGTTTCTGTTTGAGGGATAGACTGTACATTAATACTACCTCCATGCAAACGCATGACCTGACGAGAAAGGCTTAATCCAATACCTGAACCATTCTTTTTGGTAGTAAATAATGGAATAAAAATCTTCTTTTGGGCCTCTTCGCTAATACCCATGCCATTGTCATGAACCTTGATCACCACTTTGCCCGTGTTATCTCTCTGGGCTTTCATTGTAATCTGTTTATCATCTTTATCTTCTACTGCATGGGTGGCATTTTTGAGCAAGTTGATCAATACCTGTTCTAACAAATGAGGATCGGCAATCAACTGTAAATCATCCGGCTCGAGTGTACACTCAAACCGGATATGTTGTTTCTTCATATCTTCCTTTAGCAAGGTATTAATCGTAGCAAAAAGCTCCTTGACCGATAACTTTTGCAAATCGGGCAAGGGTATTTTGGTAAGATTACGGAAGTCCTGTACAAAGCGAATCAAACCCTCAGAACGTCGTTGAATGGTACGAATGGCCTGGTGAATGTCTTCCAGCGATTCGGTAAAATAACTGGCAGGTAACATTACCTGATCTGCTGGGCCATCTTCGTTGTGAGCCTCAATTTCCACTTTATAGTGTTCCAAATCTTCGTGCACTGTAGTAGATAAAGAAGCAATAGGCGTCACCGAGTTAATAATCTCGTGGGTCAATACCCGAATCAGGTTTTGCCAGGCTTCCATTTCCTTATCATCCAATTCGCTTTGAATATCTTGCAAAGAAATAATACGGTAATAATCGCTCCGGAGTGTTATAGCTGTTGCCCGCACCATTAATTGGGCTATTTCTTCATCCAATTTCAATTTCACCAATTCTCTTGTTTTATTGGCTTCGTTAAATGTTTGAATAAAATTGACCAAAGGTTGGTGCTCCTCACGCAATTGCCGTAGGTTATTCAGGTTGCGAATGCCCAACAGTTTCTTCGCGGCATTGTTGATCAACTGGATATGATCTTTCTGATCCAAAATCAACAAGCCAATATCTACGTGTTGGACAATTGTTTTGAGGTAATGGTATTGTGCTTCTTTTTCGGCTCTAACCTCTTGAAACTTTTGAATAACGGTGCTAAACTGTTCATTCAAATCATCAAACGAACGGCCTAGCCCCTTGGAAGTATAAGTCTGAGAAAAATCATCGTACTCTATGGAGTCCAAAAACTTGCTGTAGGCCACATTGGTTCGTTCAGAATAACGAATCAAAAAAGCGATCTGCAAGGTGATAATTACTCCCAGACTAAAAGTAGAAATATAATAGTTGGTTTCAAGAATCAGGTAATTCAAAGCCAAAATCGTAAAGGTCAGCAGCAATACCCTGATAATAACTCCAGTGCGAAAAAGTTTAAATACCATATTTTTCCAATCTACGATACAAAGAGGCACGAGTCAAGCCCAGCTCCTTGGCAGCTTTTGAAATATTGCCATTATACTTTTGTAAGGCTTTTTCTATCACCGTTTTTTCCATTTCGTCCAGGTTCAAGGTATTCACCTGCGAGTTTTCATTAGGCGTTTTCTGGTTCAAGAAGAAGAAATCATCAGGTTGAATGAGGGCCTCATCGCTCATAATCACTGCTCGTTCGATGGCGTGCTGTAGTTCTCGCACATTACCTGGCCAGTGATAGCGCTGAAGCTTGGTCAAGGCCGCACTGCTTATTTTCTTATCAGAACGTTTGTATTTTTTACCGTAGCTCTTCAAAAAATGACGGGCCAACAATGGAATATCTTCGCCCCGCTCTCGCAAGGGAGGAAGGTAAATTTCTACAGTATTGATCCTATACAGCAAATCCTGACGAAACTCCTTGTTCTCAATCATTTCCTGGATAGGCATATTGGTAGCACAAATAAGGCGAATATCAATCGACACTGCTCTAGATGAACCCAGTGGCATCACTTGACGGTTTTGCAATACCGCCAAAAGCTTGGCCTGAAGGTTTAGAGGTAAGTTACCAATCTCGTCTAAAAACAAAGTCCCCTTATTGGCAATTTCAAATCGCCCAATTCTATCCTCTTTAGCATCTGTAAAAGCCCCTTTTTTATGGCCAAATAGCTCACTTTCAAACAAAGTTTCGGCTATAGCGCCCATATCTACCCCAATGAAATCTTTTGAAGAGCGAGAAGATTGTTTGTGCAAGGCTCTGGCTACAAGTTCTTTACCAGTCCCATTTTCACCCAGGATCAATACATTAGCATCGGTTTTTGCCACTTTCTGGATAATACCTTTCACGTTTTTCATGCCGGCACTTTCGCCCAACATATCGCCAAAAGGTTGCTCTAGGTCACGTACCAGTGTTTGTTTAGCCTGTTTAAGGGTGTTTACTTCTTTGCGACTGCTATTGAGCTGAGCTGCTGCCGAAATAGTCGCGATCAATTTTTCGTTTTGCCAGGGTTTAAGGACAAAATCAGTAGCGCCTTCTTTGAGCGCCTCTACGGCCAGTTCTACCCCACCAAAAGCTGTAATCATAATAACTACCGCCTGTGGGTCACGCTGAATAATTTCCTTCAGCCAATAAATACCTTCTTTACCTGTGGTTGTGTCTTCCACAAAGTTCATATCCAGCAAAATCACATCATAGGTATCGTTATTAAGAAGGAAAGGGATTTTCTTAGGGTTCTTTTCAATGATAACTTTCTTAGCGTGGCGCTTAAGTAACATTTTAGCAGCTAATAAGATGTCTTCATCATCATCTACAATTAAGATGTTCCCTAGTTTTTTATCAATCATGGTCATATGGTTTGGTGTTTTATGAGTTATTGAGTTAAGTAGTGTTTGTATAAATGACTAAATCCGTACCAGAGGCCAAAAACCGCGAAATATGAGAATTTGCACGATTTTATGGTGCTAAAATGCACGAAATCGGACGAAAATTGTATCGAAAGCGTACATGTGAGCGGTCAGCATTTGAGAACGACAAACAAGTAAAAGGGCGGTATTTGCTCAAGCGTCGTGTAATACTGGTTTTTCTCATATTTGCAAATATGTGTCACTTCTACCAATAATCCCAAAGAGATCTTTACTGCTGTTCCCCCCCTGCTCCCTACTCCAAGACCTCTGTTCCCAAACCTTATTCCACTACAAACCCCTCTCTAAACTTCTTCAAGACTGCTGCATTGGCCACACTATTGGTTTCTATCTCCAGTATTTTAGGGCGTTCACTTGGTTCAAAAAAGGTAGACAATTGTGTTTGCAACGTTTGACGATCTTTTACCAAGGTATAATCCAAGTTGAAATCTCGCGCTGTATTTTCAGCGTTGAGCGGTTGTTGTGTTTCAAAATATTCTTCCAGTTCAGGTTGATCTTTTGGGCCATTGATGATTCTAAAGATACCACCCGCGTGATTATTCATCAAGAGAATGCGTAGGTTTTGTGGCAAATAATTGTTCCACAGGCCATTACGGTCATAAAAGAAAGCTAAATCGCCCGTAATGAGGGTAACTAAGCGATCGGGTGCTGCCAATGCTGTACCTACTGCGGTACTCACACTGCCATCAATTCCACTAGTACCTCGATTGGCAAATATTTCTGCCCCAGGATGTGTTGAACCACTTGGTCGCTCTAAACCGATAAAATTTGCATAGCGTACTGCCATACTATTGGCCAGGTGAAGCAAAGTGTTTTCAGGAAGTACTTGCAGAGCCTCCCGAATGGCCTCAAATTCACTAAACTCGGAGTCAGCAAAGGGAAAACGAGCGACATATCGCCCCGCCTCTTGATTATGCTGTTGCCATAGATTTGCAAAAGGGTTATCCTCATCTTGTTCGCCATCCAGCATATTTTTAAAGTCCAAATCGCTGAATAGTTGGCTAAAAAAGTAAGTGGGTTTTACGGGAATGTGATGGGTAAGCGATTGGAATGTATCGGCTACCTGGGCTTCGGTACCAATATGCCAATGATACCGAGGGCGGTACTTACGCAATAGCAATTTGAGCGACTTTGAAATGAGTGATTGTCCATAGGTAATCAACAACTCTGGGCAAAACGAGGAATGTAGATGAGCGGTTTGTTGGCCCAAAAATGTATCGTGGTACTTAATGCTTCGAGATAATTGCTGAGTGTTTGAGATTACATCGCCCACTATTGGAATGTTATAATCTTCTTGTAGATGATTCAGGGCTTTTATCAATTCAGCATCGTATACGTGTTGCCCAGCTACAATAAGCTTATTTTCTATGGCATCCCACTGATCCAGCAATTGGTTCCAGGTGGGCTTGTCTAGGGTCGCTTGGCTTTTAGTTATTTCAATGATTTTCACATCCCGATCATAGTTCACTTGCTCTTCGGGAGTTGGGTAAAAAGGCTCACGGATGGGAATATTGAGATGCACTGGAGCCGAAGTATCGCCTACGGCTAAATTAATCGCTTCATTGACTTGGCGTTCGCTATGCCATACTGCATCTTGGTGTGAGAAATCAACAGGAAGCTGAAAACTTGCCTTGATATGACGCCCATAAATATTTTGTTGGCGAATGGTTTGCCCATCCAATTGATCAATCCATTCGGGAGGACGATCGGCCGTCATAACTACTAACGGAACTTGCTGATAATAAGCCTCGGCAATGGCGGGTGCATAGTTCAGAGCAGCCGAACCCGAGGTACAAACCAATGCCACGGGAGACTTGCTTTGTTGGGCCAAGCCCATGGCCACAAAAGCAGCCGAACGTTCGTCGGTAATGGTGTAGGTCTTTATCTGAGGGTGACGTACAAAAGCCAGCACCAAGTGGGCACAGCGCGAACCAGGTGATAACACCACTTGAGTCAAACCTTTGCGGGCGCATATTTCAGCAATATTCAATAAGGGCTGTATAATCATTGATCTCTGTTTTTCGGAAAGGAAAATACGGAAATTGTAGGGGGAAATGCAATAAAGGTTAATAGGAAAAAATTAGGCATTTCGTATATTTAATTTTTGGCTAGCGCACGCGTCCTCGCGCAATGCTGTCAACTTAGGACTGTATTATATTTTTAAATAGATATCATAGTGCCCCATTTTTTCTGTTCCTGTTGATATGACATTTATCGGGTAATAATTGAAGAATAAATGCTTGATAATTTGTACA